>NZ_HG423343.1:0-4475 GCF_000982975.1 Halomonas sp. A3H3
GCTGGCCCTGGGCAGTAGCCGGAAAGTCCCCAGCCAATGCCAAACAGAGCCGCGCCCCCTAACAACTTTGCGTCTAACTCCCGTTTGGCCGGTAACTGAAAGACGCCACCCAATAGTGGTGCAGTACGCTTGAATACCAGCCGATAGCCGATAAAGGTGGTGACGACAGCCCCGCCCAATACGAACATCAGCGTTGGATCCCAGGCGCCCGCTACGTCTAGAAACCCCACAACTCGCGCGGGGTCGGTCATGCCTGAAACAGCTAAGCCGATACCGAAAAGTAGCCCCGCCGCATAGCCTGCCGCTGTTTTCATCCAATGACTCTTGTTTGACTGACTCATACTCCACCACCTAGGCCTAGCATGTGGCGCGAGATATAAACGGTCACTAGCGCCGTTAGCAAAAACATACCAGTGGCCGCCATGGAGCGTGGTGCCAAACGCGCCAGCCCGCACACGCCATGGCCGCTGGTACAGCCACTGCCCAGCCCTGTGCCTACGCCCACTAACAGCCCAGCCACCAGCATTAACCCTACGCCTCCCACCGGCGCGCCAATCACCTCACCAGGGCTTTCGGCAACGTTGCCTAAACTACCACCTAGCGCCATAAGCAGAAGCGGGCCGCTAATCAGCCCTAACAGAAAAGCCACTCGCCAAGCGCTATCGCCAGCAAAACGCCTCGCAAAAAACCAACCCAACACCATGGTCACCAGCATGGCCAATAGCGGTAAGGAAAGACCGCCGATGGAGGCTATCGCTGGCCCTGGGCAGTAGCCGGAAAGTCCCCAGCCAATGCCAAACAGAGCCGCGCCCCCTAACAACTTTGCGTCTAACTCCCGTTTGGCCGGTAACTGAAAGACGCCACCCAATAGTGGTGCAGTACGCTTGAATACCAGCCGATAGCCGATAAAGGTGGTGACGACAGCCCCGCCCAATACGAACATCAGCGTTGGATCCCAGGCGCCCGCTACGTCTAGAAACCCCACAACTCGCGCGGGGTCGGTCATGCCTGAAACAGCTAAGCCGATACCGAAAAGTAGCCCCGCCGCATAGCCTGCCGCTGTTTTCATCCAATGACTCTTGTTTGACTGACTCATACTCCACCACCTAGGCCTAGCATGTGGCGCGAGATATAAACGGTCACTAGCGCCGTTAGCAAAAACATACCAGTGGCCGCCATGGAGCGTGGTGCCAAACGCGCCAGCCCGCACACGCCATGGCCGCTGGTACAGCCACTGCCCAGCCCTGTGCCTACGCCCACTAACAGCCCAGCCACCAGCATTAACCCTACGCCTCCCACCGGCGCGCCAATCACCTCACCAGGGCTTTCGGCAACGTTGCCTAAACTACCACCTAGCGCCATAAGCAGAAGCGGGCCGCTAATCAGCCCTAACAGAAAAGCCACTCGCCAAGCGCTATCGCCCTTGGGGCGCTGGGTTATCAAGTTACCCACGATGCCACTGATACCGGCGATACGCCCCAGCGTTGCCATCAGCCAGGTAGCGGAAAGCCCAATTAATACACCCCCAACCAGCCCTTGTAAGCCTGCTGTCCAATCCACTGGTGACTCCTTAGATCGCACTCAAACCGTTAGAAAAAATTAATCGGCACTTTGAGATAGACGGTGCCGTTCTCTTCCGCCGGAGGCAGCTCCCCTGCACGCATATTGACTTGCACAGAGGGAATAATGAGCTTCGGCATGCCTAAGGTGGCGTCGCGCTCAGTGCGCATCTTCACGAACTCGTCTTCGCTGATACCTTCATGAACATGGACATTCTCACTGCGCTGTTCCGCAACGCTGCTTTCATGCTCAAAGTTATCACGGCCGGGGGCTTTATAGTCGTGGCATAAGAACAGCCGCGTCTGCTCGGGAAGCGCCAACACTTTTTGAATAGAGTGATAAAGGGTGCGCGCATCGCCGCCGGGAAAGTCACACCGCGCGGTGCCATAATCCGGCATAAAAAGCGTATCGCCTACAAAGGCGGCATCGCCCACTACGTAGGTTAAACAAGCAGGCGTATGCCCTGGAGTATGCAGCACACGACCTTGTAATTGGCCAACCGTGAACGTATCCCCTTCTTCAAACAGCGCATCAAACTGGCTGCCATCCCGAGCAAACTCACTGCCCGCATTGAACGCCTTACCGAATATCTCCTGCACCTTCACTATGTTGGCACCAATGCCGGTTTTACCGCCTAACTGCTCACGCAGGTAGGGCGCCGCCGAGAGATGGTCTGCATGTACATGGGTCTCCAAAATCCAGACTACATCGAGATCGTGTTCGCGAATAAAAGCGATGATGGTGTTAGCAGATCGCACGTCGGTTCGCCCAGCGGCATAATCAAAATCGAGTACCGAATCTATAATTGCGCAGGCACGTCTATCAGGGTCTTGGACGACATAGCTAAAGGTGTTCGTAGGCTCATCAAAAAAGTGCGTAACGATTGGGCGTTGCATCGTTGCCTCCCATAGGGGTGGTGATCTCAATCTCATGCTATAAAGACAGCATAGTGCATTTTAAGTTCTATATTTAGATTATTTTAGAATATAAGGGTGCTATATATCCCAAAAGAGTGTTCAAGACTATTTTTGCTAAGGTCTGCTCCATTTAGGCCGATAATGAAGGAGTTACTCAATTACAAAAATTAGGAAGAACATGACTCACTTAACAACGACACAAAAACTCTGGGGAACGCTGGGTATTATCTGGGTTGCAATGCTGCTATTGGTTGGCTGGCTTGCCTGGGAGAACCGCCAGACGATTGAGAGCGAACGCCGCGATAGCATTCAATACGTAGTGGAAAGCGTGCAAAACCAAATTGAAGCCCTGCAAGAACGGGTAGCCTCCGGTGAACTTAGCCTGGAAGAAGCGCAGCAGCGTGCGATCGATAATATGTCTAGCGTTAGCTTTGGGGCGGGCGAGTATATCTTTTCATTCAACGATGACTTACTGATTATCTCGCATCCTAGCCGTACACCCGGCACTGACATGACCAATTATGAAGACGCCAGCGGGATGGCGCTGTACCCCGAGTTGCTGCGTGTCGCGCAAGCAGGTGGTGGTCACGTCAATTACTATTCTACCCGCGCGGGTGGCGACGAGCAGCTGCCGAAAACCAGTTATGTAGCACACCTTCCCGAATGGGACTGGTCACTGGCGACCGGCGTTTATGTCGATGATATTAATGCCGCCTTTATTGCCGGTTTGATTCGCTCGATCGTGATACTACTGATCATTGGCCTGCCGGTAACGCTGCTGATGGGATGGGTTATTCGTGATGTTTCTCGTCGTTTAGGTGGAGACCCACGCTATGCAGCCAACGTAGTACGTCATATTGCCGACGGCGACCTGACCCAGGTCACACGGCTTTCGCCGAAGGATCAACAGAGCTTACTTTTTAATATCAACCGGATGCGTGAAGCTCTTGCCGAGACGATTGGTGACATCCACCACGGCGCAAGCCAGGTCAACAGTGGCGTAGAGCAGATCGTGGGCGTAAACGAAGAGCTTTCGACCCGCACCGAAGAGCAGGCAGCATCACTAGCTGAAACCGCTTCCAGTATGGAACAGCTCACCGCGACTGTTAAGCAAAATGCTGAACACGCTGACCATGCGCGTAAGCTTGCCACCAGAGCGGCCGATAGCGCTCAGCGCGGCAGTGACTCGATGTCGTCCGTAACGACCACTATGGCGACGATTAACGAAAGCGCCACACAGATGAGCAGCATCGTTAACACCATTGACGGTATCGCTTTCCAAACCAATATTTTGGCACTGAACGCGTCAGTTGAAGCCGCCCGAGCAGGTGATCAAGGGCGCGGCTTTGCGGTTGTCGCCAATGAGGTTCGTCAACTTGCCAGCCGCTCAGCTGCTGCGGCACAGGAGATTAAAACGCTGATCGAAGCGTCGGACAGCAAAGTAGTTGAAGGCAGCCGCCAAGTACGCGACACCGGTGATGTGATTAACAGCATGGTCGATGATATCAAACAGCTCAGTACGCTGGTTCAGGAAATTTCTGCGGCTACCATTGAACAGAGCAGCGGCATTGAGCAGGTCAACCAAGCGGTAACGCAAATGGATCAAATGACCCAGCAAAATGCCAGCTTGGTGCAAGAAAGCACTCACGCGACTCAAGCCCTGGCCCAGCTCAGCGCCCAGCTGCGCCAACTGGTTGCCCACTTCCGCATTCACCAGAGCACGGAGCATACACAGGCAAGCTTACCCGCCTCCTCACCCGCCCCGCAGACCGCTCATCAGCATAGCGATTTTTGATGTTTTGTCATTGCGAGCGCAGTGAAGCAATCTCATGGTTACCTGCCACCGCAGATCGAGATTGCCGCGTCGCTGCGCTCCTCGCAATGACGTAGGTGATATCATTGAAATCCTCTACCTGTCATTGCGAACGTAGTGAAGCAATCTCGGGGTTAATCTGCCACCGCCGCCAAAGATTGCCGCGTCGCTGCGCTCCTCGCAAT
>NZ_HG423343.1:4575-53322 GCF_000982975.1 Halomonas sp. A3H3
CCTGCCACCGCAGATCGAGATTGCCTCGTCGCTGCGCTCCTCGCAATGACATATGAGTAGGCTCCTCACAATGATCAACTGGGTGTCATTGCGAGCGATGTGAAACACATCTCAGAATATGCTGCCTCGGCAAGCGAAATTGCCGCGGCAGCATTTACTTTAAATTTTGCTAAGGTATTGGTGCCTTAGGCCGATAGGGAACAACGTTGCTTACTTACATCGGCTAGGAAAAAAATGACACGCTTAACGACGACGCAAAACTCTGGGGAACGCTGGGTATTATCTGGGTTGCCATGCTACTGCTGGTAGGCTGGTTGGCCTGGGAGAATCGCCAGACGATTGAGAGTGAACGCCGAGACAGTATTCAATACGTGGTGGAAAGCGTACAGAGCCAAATTGAAGCGCTACAAGAGCGGGTAGTTGCTGGAGAGCTCAGCCTTGAAGAAGCCCAACAGCGTGCCATCGACAATATGTCTAGCGTCAGTTTTGGCGGTGGAGAATATATCTTCTCCTTCGATGATGACCTAAAGATCGTTTCCCACCCCAAGCGCCCCCGCGGTGAAGACATGAGCGCTTACCAGGATGCCAGCGGCATGGATCTTTACGCTGCTTTTCGAGAAGCAGCTCAAGCTGGCGGTGGGCACGTTGACTACTACTCCCGTCGTATTACTGGTGATGAGCAGGTACCGAAAATCAGTTACGTGGCCTATCTTCCCGAATGGCAGTGGTCGCTGGCCACGGGTGTTTATGTAGATGATATAAACGAAGCTTTTATTACACGTTTAATTTACTCGGTAATGGTACTGCTGATTATAGGCCTTCCTGTAACGCTGCTAATGGGCTGGGTCATTCGTGATGTTGCTCGCAGGCTGGGGGGCGACCCACGCTATGCAGCTAGCGTAGTACGCCATATTGCTGATGGAGATTTGACCCAAACCACTCAGCTTTCGCCGAAGGATCAGCAGAGCTTACTATTTGATATCAACCGGATGCGTGAAACCCTGGCCAATACCATTGGCGATATTCACCACGGCGCAAACCAGGTTAACAGTGGCGTAGAGCAGATTGTGGGTGTTAATGAAGAGCTTTCCACACGCACCGAAGAGCAGGCAGCGTCGTTGGCCGAAACGGCCTCCAGCATGGAGCAGCTTACCGCCACGGTTAAACAAAATGCCGAACATGCGGATCACGCGCGAACACTTGCCACACGCACCGCTGACAGCGCTCAACGCGGCAGTGACTCAATGTCCACGGTGATCTCCACCATGGCGACGATTAACGAAAGCGCCACCCAAATGAGCAGCATCGTTAACACCATTGACGGCATCGCCTTCCAAACCAACATTTTGGCACTTAATGCTTCTGTGGAGGCCGCCCGAGCCGGCGAGCAGGGGCGCGGTTTTGCCGTTGTCGCCAATGAAGTTCGCCAGCTAGCCAGCCGTTCGGCTGCTGCCGCCCAAGAGATCAAAACGCTGATCGAAGCGTCGGACAGCAAAGTGGTGGAAGGCAGCCGTCAAGTGCATGACACCGGCGATGAGATCAATGGCATGGTCGATGACATTAAACAGCTCAGTACACTGGTTCAGGAAATCTCTGCAGCCACCATTGAGCAGAGCAGCGGCATTGAGCAGGTCAATCAGGCGGTAACGCAGATGGATCAAATGACCCAGCAAAATGCCGGCCTGGTGCAAGAGAGTAACCACGCCACCCAAACGCTCGCACAGCTCAGTGCTCAGCTGCGTCAACTGGTTGCCCACTTCCGCATTAACCAGAGCACGGGACATGCACAAGCAAATTTACCCGCCTCGTCATCGGCTCCGCGTGCAGCCCTCCAGCACAGCGATTTTTGATGTCTTGTCATTGCGAGCGCAGTGAAGCAATCTCGGGGTTACCTGCCATCGCAGATCGAGATTGCCGCGTCGCTGCGCTCCTCGCAATGACATATGAGTAGGCTCCTTGCGCAATGACATATGAGTAGGCTCCTTGCAATGATATATGAATAGGCGCTAAACCTTACCTTGGTTATCCAGCTCTACCGCTTCGTGCATACGCGTGAGCAGATCTGGCACCGCGGCCTGAACACGGTTCCAGCTGGGGATAAAGGGTCGCTCACGTGGGTTATCCATAAAAAGATTGCCCGCTTCGAGCAGGTTACTGGCAAACAGCTCCACGGCCTGCTCTTCGCTGTGGCGATCAAGGCTTAGGCCGTTCATCGTCGCATCGTGGTCGTAGGCTTCGATCAAATCCAGCGCAAAGCGGTAGTAGGTAGCTTTAAGCGTGCGGAAGTCTTCGCTGCTAAAGGTAACCCCCTGGGTGGCTAGTTTGCGATAGAGCGCTTTTGAAATATCCAGGCTCATGCGGTTTAAGCCGCTATCAGGATCATCTTCGCTAACCGGCTGATGCTTGTGGTCGTAGGCATCGGCAATATCTACCTGGCAGAGCTGGCGCAGGGAGTAGTTGCGTTGTAACTCCGACAAAACGCCAATTTCCAGCCCCCAATCCGCAGGCATACGAATCCCCTCAAGCACTTCGCTGCGCATCGCAAACTCACCTGACAGTGGGTAGCGAAAGCTATCCAGGTAATCAAGGTAGGGCATCGGCCCACAGACAGTTTTAAGCGCCCGCAGCAGCGGTGTGACTAACAGCCGTGAGACGCGCCCATTCAGTTTGCCCTCGGCAATACGGGGGTAATAACCTTT
The DNA here is from genome assembly GCF_000982975.1 of Halomonas sp. A3H3. NCBI lineage: Bacteria > Pseudomonadati > Pseudomonadota > Gammaproteobacteria > Oceanospirillales > Halomonadaceae > Halomonas > Halomonas sp. A3H3. Next base: position 7,275 of record NZ_HG423343.1, read on the forward strand.
GCAGAAGCTGTAATTGAAATTGGGGTGCGCCACCGGATACATCAAGCGCGCAAGCAGCCCACGCTCATAGGTCAAAATATCGCAGTCGTGAAGCCCTACCACCGTCGAGCGCCCTGACGACAGCATATAGCCTGCGCAATACCATACATTGCGCCCTTTCCCAGGCTCTAAAGCGCCTAAACCGTGCTCTTCCAGCTCCGCATCCAGGGCGCGCAGCCGTGGGCCATCGTTCCATAAGATGCGCGTGTGTTGCGGCAGGCGTGAGAAAAACTCCCGAGCATATAAAAATTGCTCGCGATCGGCTCTATCCAGGCCAATGACAATCTCGTTGAGATAAGGGACTTTAACCAGCTCATCGACGATCGCCGACAGCGCTGGCCCTTCCAGCTCCGAAAACAGCGACGGTAGAATCAGCCCCATTGGACGTCGTCGAGCAAACTGGCACAGCTCTTGTTCAAGCGCCTCCACCGAGCGCCGGGTAAGGTTGTGAAAGTCGGTAATAATTCCGTTTTGATGAAAGTCACTCATTCACTTACCTCCCTGGATTCATAGAACTGGGGTCAAAGTACTGGACTCAAATAACTGTACTCAAAGGAGAGCGGCATCGCCCTTTTCCGCCGTCGCTAAACGGCGGTCATCTCGCCCCCACCAGTAGGCCACTCCCTCAGCCCAGCCAGTTGGCCCTGTGGCATCCGTGCGATAGAGCGAAGCGTTGCGGGGTTCTACGGCTAAGTCGTGACAACCTCGTATCACGACCGCTTGATCCACTGCTTCGAGCATGGTGATATCGTTTGGCCCATCTCCCAAACCCAATGAAAGAGGCATTCGCCCTCTTAATGCCGTGAAGCGTTTAACCAGCCACTCGACGGCATTGCCCTTATCGGCGGAGCGCCCCATTACATGCCAAAAGCGCCCACCTTGAGTAAGCTGTAAGCCATCCCCCTCTAAAGCGGCGCGAAACGTCTCAAGGGCCGCGGCCGAGTCTTCCCACAACAACGGTTCGCTACCTTCCCGCTGCCGAGCATCCCGGGCGCGAACTGCGTCGAGCCCGGTAAGCTCCATCACCTCAGCTACGCTCATCTCTCCCATGCGGGTAAAGCGAATATCCAAGCGTTCACGCCACACCTTTAATCGGGCACGTATAAAGCCAATATCCACACCAGGATGTTTGATAACGACACCATCACGGCCACTGTCTGGACGGTCTAAGCGTGCATGACACCAGCCAGGGGGGAGACCAATAACCGCACCATTTTCAGCAATAAATGGGGTTGCCGTGAGGCCTAGCGCTTCGCGCAGCAGTATCAGTTCGGCACGGGTTTTACTGGTCACCGGAACCACCGGCACCCCCATTTGCTTTAAGCGGGCAAGCCAGGGAGCAGCAGGGCTGAAGTCATAACTGTGATGGTCGAGCAGTGAGCCATCTAAATCGGTCAAGACAAGCCGCGGCTGCAGAGCCGGATCAACCGAAGGGGTTGACGCTGAAAGACGAGCGGGTTCAGGCATAGCACTACCTCTCTTCGGCCTTAACGCTTCGTTAAGACGTCATGTCTAGAACGCCTAAATAGCTATGGCCAGCTATTAACTACTATGACCAGCTATTAATTGCTACGTAAAGCATAGCAATTAATAAGCCAAAACAGAGAAGTGTCTATTCAACAGAGGGTTACGTGGAATTTGACGGGATAAATAAATCAGAGTACTTGCAAGCACCAAAAAGAGGCAGTTAAAACGCACCACAAAAGTGCATGAAGCAGATCGGTGCGCTTTGTACAGCCCCTTTCAGAATAAGCATTAGCGATAACTAAGATGATAAAAAGTAAAAAAAGCTTTACCGCACTTGGCAACGCTTAATAAATAGCTATACTGATATTGTACCCACTGGCAACCCTGTACACCCCCTCACCTGATGCCAGTGGACTGCAGTGAGCCAAGCCCTTTAATGCCCGCCTCCCCCGGCGGGCTTTTTTCTATGTCATTGCCCCTCTTATGTCATCGCGAGCGAAGCGTGGCGATCATGTTGCCGTCATTGCAAACATAGAGAAGCAATCTCGGGGTTAGCTATCACTGACAAATCAGATTGCCGCGTCGCTGCGCTTCTCGCAATGACATTTTCCTTATAGCTGAGCAGCTATTTACTCCTCTATTAACTGCCCCTTACTCCACATGAATCACCACCTCAACCCGCCGATTACGTGCACGCCCTTCCGCGGTGGCGTTGCTCTCTAGCGGTTTTGTTGCTGCCAAGCCGACTGCGCGAAGGCGTTCAGCATCCACGCCCGCCGCTTCCAGCGCTTCCACAATGGCAATGGCACGAGCACTCGACAGCGCCCAGTTAGATGAGAACTCCTCGGTGCTAATGGTCTGGCTGTCCGAATGGCCCTCCACCCACACTTCGCCATCGTAGCGCTGAATAGTCTCGAGCAAACTGCTCACTAGTGACGACCCATCGTTGGTTAGCTCAGCCGTGGCAGAGGGAAACAGCAGTTGATCCTGTACACGCAGGCTAATCCCCTCAGCCACCCGCGATACTTCAACACCCTCCAGGTCGGGCAAATAGGTAGACTCTTCAACGCGTTCCGAAAGCGCCTGATTTAGCGCAGTCGCCCCCGCTACTGACTCATCGCTCACCGCTTGTACATTTGCCGGGGGGTGGTCGGTTAACACCACCATGTAGTCAGCTAAGGGCGATGTAAAATCATCGCTGCCCGCGGGCATCAGTAGTTTTGGTAAAGAAATAACCGGCTCAGCAGGCGGCAATGGTGCTGCCAAAAGCGGTGGAACACCGAAGCTGACTCGTCGAGGAAGATCGGCCAGCTTGGGCAGCCCTGCCACGCCAAGTGCCGCACTAATCGCCATGGGGTTCAATCCTGCACTGCTCCACCGGGCGACACTCTCACGCTCATGGCTTACCTGGGCCAATGCTTCAGGCAGGGGGACTCCCAAAGTAGGCGAGGATGTGCTCGCGTCCTCGCTCACACTATCCTTCTGGTTCAATTGAGGAATAACCGGCCCTGCAGCGGCGATAATGACCACGAACAGAGCCACCAACAAGGTCATGATATCGAGATAACTGATCATCCAACCGCTACCGCTATCACTTTCATGATAGGCCGACATCAGCGAATCATGGCGCGGACCGCCGCGGTGATCTTCAAGCATTGGCATTATCGCTCATTCAAGTTTTTAACCTCGTGGCCGATCTTGCTAGGTATGATGAATTAGATACGTCGAATTAGGCATGGCAAACTAAGCAAAGCACATAGTCTATCAAAAGCCGTTTTGTAGCGAAAAAGGAACCAGCAGGTGCGCACCCGTCCCCGATTATTTCCATTACCCTATTTCATACGTCCTGTTAGTTTGGGGCTGGCAAGCTTAATGCTTAGCGGCTGCTTTTATGCCAACACATCTCAAGCGCCGATCGCCACTACCTACCCCTATACCGAACAGCAACGTATGCAGGCAGCTCACCACTGGGATGTGCTGGCCCGCCATGAAGCTACCAGCATTTTACAACGCGAGCGCGTTCGCAATCGCGATTTACACATCAGCGAGTCAGACAGTGAAGCACTGCACGCCTACAGTGGCGGTGAATTTGGGCGTGGCTTTCGCGCACTGCTGACCAGCGAACTGGTGTCACGGGGCGCTAACCTTACCACCGTCCCCACTGCAAACAGCGCCAATATCACTATCGACGTCGAAGTTGTCGAGCACCGTGACCGCGGCTTTATCCGCCCACCGGTTGGCGCTTTTACCGCACTCACCGCGGGCATTGCGGTAGCCACGATTCCGTTTAATCAGTGGAGCGAACCTGCGCTGGGATTAATCCCCGCCGGCATGCTTGCCGATACCACCAGCGGTAGTTGGACATACACCGGTGACGAAGAGATCATCGTGACCACGCAAATTATCGATGGCGAACGAATTCTCTACTCTTCGTCCAACATTTACTACATCAATGCCGGTGACCGTCGTCAATATGCCCCTCATCGCGTGCCTCAGGCACCTACCACACCCTCCGTTCCCCTTACTGATACGTGGTAATTTCATGCTGATGACACTTTTAACTACTTGGCGCGCTCGCTCTATCGGCCATGCTACCCGTGGGATGACCATGGGCATAACGCTACTGTTACTGGCTGGTTGCAGCGCGCTGGGCAATGCTAACAACACGCCCGCCGAACCGGAACCCGATCTCTCTGAATTGGTTCATGCCGCTGCCGAGCAGATGGTTGCCAGCAATCCAGAGCTCACGCGCTATAGCCCCATGATTGCCGCCACTTTTGTGAGCATCGACAATCTAAGCCAGTCGTCTACGCTTGGGCGTATTAGCTCTGAAATTATGGCCTCCGCACTGGCCCGCCAGGGTATGCAGGTACGCGAAGTCAAAATGCGCGACAGCATGTTTATCGAAGAGAGCGTGGGGGAATTGATTCTATCACGGCAAGTTCAGCGCCTAACCGCTCAGCACAACGCCCGTTCAATTTTAATGGGCACCTATGCACAGGGCCAGGACTACGTCTATGTAAGTGCTCGGGTCGTGCGAGCAGGTGATGCCATGGTACTCGGCAGCGCCGATTTCCGCTTACCGCTCAATAACAACACCCGAAGCTTGTTAGAGGGCCAAGGGGGTTGGTGAGCACTCACGATTTTTGGCAAGCTCACGTTTATCTTGTAGTGGTGGGCGATTCAATCAACTTATATCCTTGGGCAATGGCAAACGAATGGCAGGTATTGGCGGGCACTTAAACGATGGGTTGCAACTTCGGCCCTCTAGAGATTCAGATCATCTTTTTCTTGAAGCGCTTTATCGAGATATCCGGCAAGACCTGCAACTAGCGCTGGCTGATCAAGACATGATTGAGGCGCTGCTTGAGATGCAGGTTAAGGCCCAAGCAATCGGTTATGGAACCGCCTACCCCAATGCCTTGTATTATATCGTCGAGAAACAGGGTGAGCAGATCGGCCGTGTCACCGTGGATTTCGGTGCCAACGAAGTGCATATTCTCGACCTCGCGCTGATCAAGGGAGCACGTAATAAAGGCTATGGTGCTGTCGTTCTTAGGGCAGTCCAGGCAGCAGGGGCTCAAGTTATGAGCCCCGTTTCCCTCTCCGTCGATCCATTTAATGTGTATGCCAAACAGCTTTACCAGCAGCTAGGCTTCCGCTTTGAAAGGCTAATGGGGGCGGTAGAGCGCTGGGTCTGGTATCCGCAAACGCCCTAGTCAACTATTAGTTAGTAAAAATATTAGTTAAAAACCAGTTGATACCAGGGCCGTGGGTCGCCACCCATTGGGGGTAACACACGGTTAATGTAAACGCCTTCCAGCGTTGCCCCGTCGCCTAAGCGCAAGACCCCGGTGGCGCTGGTAAAATCAACCTCGTCTTGCTGCCCAGACAGAAGAACACCGAAAGGCTCCCGCGCTTCGCCTGCCCCCGGCACTTGGCAGTCGGGGCGGCTTGTGACTTGCTCGACCGTTAACTTCACCGAAAGCGCAGAGGTCGCCTCAAAGGTACACTCTTTTCCCTGTAGCGGCTGAAAATCCGCCGCCGTAATGGTGCCTAACATCGTGACTCCTACGATAAGAGGCCGAACCTCCAAACGTTCGGCCACCATCACTTGTTGCCCTACCTATTGGCGGGATGGATAGATACCCTGCAATGCAATACTGAAGTTCAGGGCGAGATAAGGGTTCATAACGTTAAACGGTTGGCTCCCTCCGCTAATGCCCGTTTGGCCATTGCCTAACTCAACCGTGCCAGAGGGGGTGCCACGGAAGTAATTACGTACAGAGTCACTTAGGCCCACTTTACCGCTGGCTAGATAATCCCCTGTGGCAGGCGTGGCTTGATTGGCGGCATCAGGTGTGGTCATTGCCCCTGCGGCATGGGTATGTTGAGGCATTTGATTGATAGTCAGTGTGCGGTTTTCCGCTCCAGCCAGCTCCCCGATATCGACATTTGCCATGCCCGCTCCCTGACCTTGCCCTCTGGGCATTCGCCCTCTCAGATCTGGCAGGTTAAAGGTGGTTTGGCCGTTGCCGCCATACACAACGCCAAGTAAAGAGAAGAGGGCGGTATTCTGTGCAATAGACAACTGGGCACCATTGCACACCCCCCAGCCTCGAGGCGCCCATTCGAAGCCGAACATTTTGATTTCACCGAGGAATGGATCCATAAAATACTCCTTGTCACTGTTGTAATAAAGATATCTTTAATAAAGGTATCATTAATGCTTATGGCGGTTACTCAACCATTAGCGGCTGCGCATGATTGGAAAGGACGATCCGGTTGCACGCACAGTAACCATAGACTCATTAAACCTAGTAGTAAAATCTTGCATATGCTTAGGGTCACGATCATAATTTTAGTATTACTGTGCTAATTCCTCAATAAACCTAGACTGCTTTTACATAGTTAAGAAACCAAAAAACTGTATAAGCAGTAATATAAATAAACAAAAGTTAAACAAGCAAAAATTGGATTAAAGCTTAGAGCACTTCACAAATCAGTGGAGCTCTTTGATGTAGCGAAGAGCGCGATCACGTGTTTCTGAACATGGGAAGATGGGCCTCATCTAGCGACCAGATCATCCAGCAGTGTTGAAATAGGGAAATCCAATGTATGCATCTTTCACCCTGTGAGCGTCTTTATATCAATCACAGACAGTGTCGCTTACTCAGTGACGGCTGTCATATTCAGCATTTCAGCTTAGATGCCGCAGCATCACAGTATCAGTTGGGTATCACCGAAATCACTAGAGCGGCCACCCATAGCACAACGGATCACTTCAGTATCAACTTCTCGCAACCCCTTGTCAGCGACGTGCTCTCGAAAGATCCTAGAGTAAAGAACTGCACAAGGAGCATTAAGATGGACATTTCACCGCTTCGGGTTGCTATCTTTGACGGCGGCGTCTCCGGCCTGTCACTTGCCTATTACCGGATCGACGCCGTATAGGAAAAGCCATATAAAAAAGACGTATAAACAAATACCTACAGATAAAATATACACAAACAAACAACCAAATCTCTACACAACTTAAAGAGTGTACTCTTTATGAATACTCCCACCCGCCAAACGCCCCCAAGCCAATCGACTGGTCGTAACGAAGTTATCTTCGTCGACCCCCGAGTTGACGATTACCAAACACTGCTTAACGGCGTGGCCGACGATACCGTGGTCATACTGTTAGACCCCAGCGCTAACGGCGTTGAACAAATCGCCCAGGCGTTAGCACAGCGCGGCGAATTTGACGCCATCCACTTGGTTTCCCACGGCAGGGAGGGGCGTATAGCGCTTGGTAACAGCACGCTTGATAGCGAGACTCTGCCGAGTTATGCCCGCTTCCTGGAACAATGGGGCGAAGCATTGGGGCCAAACGGCGACATCCTTATTTACGGCTGTGATGTTGGCGCGGGCGAGCAGGGACTGCGGTTTGTGGAATCGCTAGCGCAGGTAACGGGCGCGGATGTGGCCGCCTCCGATGACCTAACCGGGGCCAGCGATCTTGGTGGGGACTGGGATCTGGAACAACAAACAGGCCTGATCGAAACAGCCGTTTTTTCACCCGCACCGGGGCTATTTCAGTCGACCTTGGCAATATCCAATGAGAATTTTGATGATGTAGGCCTTATCAATGAAAAACCGGTTACATCAATAAACGTTGGAGATTGGACGTTTGCAATGGATGGTGCTGACAGGATAGCTACCCCCAGCCCTTCAGACTTCACGGTCAACTTGAATAATTCAGGGGATCCTAATGACCGAGTAATTTGGATGAACTTTGAGAATCCAGATATTCGTCAATTCACCTTTTCTTCGACCGATGGATCTGAATTTGACCTTGCCTCGGTTGCCATTGGCATATCCGAGACAACAACTGACACTAATCCCGTGGCAACGATTCAGGGGTTCCGTGACGGTGCCGCAGTAACTTCTGCTGAATCACTTGACTTTACAGCTTCCGATACACAAGGAGACGCCCACTACACCTACAACGAAACTACAGCGGGTGGTGCTTATGGCGCGATAGATTTTCAGTCTGGCTACGACAACGTTGATGAAGTCAGGATTACATTTAGCGACGTCGCCGTGCTCGAAATGGATGATCTTGTCGCGTCACCGGCTGTCACGAATAATAATCCCGTTTTTGAAAATACGGATCCAGGCGGCCTGGTCGTCGACGAAACGTCCACTGATACCACCTCCGTCATCCACGATGTCAATGCCAACGATGGCGATAGCAGTGGAACCGACTCTGTCACCTACTCGATCACCGCTGGCAACGTCGACGGCGCGTTTGAGATCGATAGCAATAACGGCGAGATTCGTCTAGCGGATCCTGACGCACTCGACTATGAAGCCACCGCAAGCTACACCCTGACTATCCAGGCCGATGACGGTGAAAGCAGCAACAACACGGCTACTCAAGACATCACCATTTCCGTCAACGATATCGCCCCGGCCATCACCACCGGCCAAGTCTTTAGCGTTAAAGAGAGCGATGATAACAGCACGGTACTGGGCACTGTCGCTACCACGGGCGACGATCCAGTGAACTACTCCATCGAGTCCGGCAACACTGGCAACGCCTTCACTATCGATGGCGCCACGGGCGAAATCACCCTGAGCGATACCAGCCAGCTCGATGCCAGTGCGACCGGCAGCTATACGCTCAGCGTACAAGCCACCGATGGCAATACCGCATCAACGCAAGATGTCACCATCAACGTCACCGACGATGTGGCTCCTAGCGTTACCAGTATTGCCCCCAGCGGTTCACCCGATGCCAATGCTGCATCCGTCGATTACACCGTTACCTTTAGCGAAAGCGTCAGCAATGTCTCTGCCGATGATTTCACCCTTACCTCCACCGGCACCGCCTCTGGCACTATTAGTGCGGTTGCTGGCAGCGGTGACAGCTATACGGTCAGCGTTACCGGTATTAGCGGTGAAGGCGACCTGCGCCTGGATCTTAACAGTGGCACCGATATCGATGATGGGGCCACCAATGCCCCGGCAGGCTACACCAGCGGTACGGCTCACAGCGTTGATCTGGTCAAGCCGAGCGTCACCAACGTCACCTCACCGACGGCCGACGGGACTTATAACGCGGGTGACACCGTTGATATTACGCTGACCTTTAGTGAAGTTGTGACCGTAACCGGGACGCCGCAGCTAACGCTGGAAACCGGGGCAACTGACCGAGTCATTGACTATACGGCGGGCTCCGGGACTAACACGCTGACGTTCGCGTATACCGTTCAAGCAGGCGATGAAACCAGCGATCTGGCGCTGGCGGGCAGCGAGATCCTGCTCAATGGCGGCTCTATAAAGGACTCGGCAGGTAACGACACGGTGTTGGCCCTGCCCGCCTCAGGCGATGCTAACTCTTTGAGTAGCAATAAAGATATTGTGATTGATGCCATCGCCCCTAGCGTTACGAGTATTGCGCCCAGTGGTTCGCCTGCAGCCAATGCTTCCTCACTGGATTACACCGTTACCTTTAGCGAAGACGTCGACGATGTTTCTATCGATGACTTCCTACTCAACACCACCGGCAGCGCTTCGGGTAATATCGCCTCCATTTCAGGCTCCGGCAGTAGCTACACCGTCACTGTGGATACCATTACTGGCGAAGGCGACTTGCGCCTTGACCTGAACGACGGCACCGACATCAATGATGGTGCAGGCAATGCCTCGGAGGGCTTCTCCAGCGGCACTGCACATACCGTTGACGTGATGAACCCGAGTGTAACCAATGTCACCTCGACGAATGCCAACGGTACTTATAAAGCGGGCGACACCGTTAACATCACCCTAGCGTTCAGCGAAGCAGTGACGGTCAGCGGTACACCGCAGTTGACGCTGGAAACCGGGGCAACGGATCGCACCATAGATTATGTGGCTGGCTCAGGTACCGACGAGCTGACGTTTGCGTATACCGTCCAGGCGGGGGATGAGTCCAGTGATCTGGCGCTGACCAACGCTGGAATCATCCTCAATGGCGGCTCAATTCGCGATGCAGCAGGCAACGACAGCGAACTCACCCTGCCCACACCGGGTACTGCCAACTCGCTGAGCGCCAACAAAGACATCGTCATTGATGCCGTCGCCCCCGTCATCACCAGCGTTTCTATTCCGGATAGCAGTCATAAAATCGGCGATACCGTGACCGTCGCTATTACCGCGGGAGAGCCAAGCCTATCGCTGGACGCCGGTACGGTGAACGGGGTAGCGGTCACCGATTTTATCGATCAGGGCGGCGGCAGCTATACCGCCACTTACACGGTACAGGAGGGGGATACATCCCGCGCCCCAGGCGACGATATTCCCGTTAACTTTGTGTTGTCCGATGCGGCAGGCAATAGCTCTAGTGCTTACACTACTGCTATCAGCCAGAGTGCTGATGTCATCGACGCGACTCGCCCCACCCTGGATGGCGCTATTGTACCGTCGCTCGCCACCATTACTGACGACCAGATCGGCAGTGGCGGTTTTACCCTGACGCTGAACTTCAACGAAGCGATGAATACTGGCGTCGCACCCACGATCACCTTCCCAACGGAAGATCCCACAAACACGCTTACCTTTAACGCCGGCAGTTGGACGGATGCCAAGGCCTATATCGCCACCTTCGACACCGCCGATGCCAATGAAGTGATCAATAACGTGGATGTGCGAGTCAGCGATGCTCAGGATGCGGCGGGCAATACGCTTGCCGCCGTAACGCAAAACGACCTCTTCAGCGTGGTGACCGCCACCAGCCCGGCGATTCAGGCGATTACCTCGCCCACCGCCGATGGCACCTTTGCGGTGGGCAGCAGCATTGATATCACCGTGACGTTCGATAAAGCGGTCGACTTTACTGCCAACGGCGGCGCGCTAACGGCTACACTCAACACCGGCGCCACGATCCTTCTCACCAATAGCGACGCCGCTAACCAAAAGCAGTTTAGTGGCCGTTATACGGTGCAAGAGGGTGAGACGGACACCGATGGGCTTCACGTCGCCTCGCTAAACCTGACGGGTGGTGCCACGCTGGTCGCCCACGATAACGGCATAGCGGCGGACCTTGATACGCTGCCCGGCAGTCAAAATCTGGCCGACAGCGCTGAGTTGGTGGTTGATGCTAACTCGCCCGCGGCTACCCCAGCACCCACATTAGCAGCTGATTCCGATAGCGGTGTGAGCGATAGCGATAATCTCACCCACCACACAACGCCCACTCTCACCGGAGCCGGGGCCGAGGCAGGCGCTACCGTGACGGTTCGGGTCGATGGCATCAGCGTGGGTAGCGCCACCGCCAATGGCAGCGGTGACTGGGCCTTCACCTTGGCCGAAGGCGATCTGAGCGAAGGCCTCAACACGATCGATACGCTGGTTAGCGATAGCGCAGGTAATACCAGCAGTGCGTCTGCGGGTCTTGCGCTAACCCTGGATACCAGCGCGCCCACCGTCAATGACGATACAACGGCCACGGTACGTGAAGACGCGGGGGAGACCCTGCTGACCAACGTTAACGGAGCCGGCGACAAGCTCACCGATAACGACACAGGCGCAGACGACACGGCCCCTATCACCGCTGTGAATGACCGTGCCGATGCCCTGAGTAGCGCGGTGGCGGGCAGCAACGGCGGGCGCTTTATTATCGAAGCCGATGGCACGGCTAGCTTCGACCCCAATGGTGAGTTTGAAGCCCTTGCCCACGGCGACACGCTTACCACCGATGTCACCGTCGACATTCAAGACACCGCAGGCAATACCAGCACGTCCACCCTTAGCGTGACAGTGGAAGGCGTCAATAATGCACCTACCATCGCCACCAACGCAGGCCCCAGCGTAAAAGCCGGCCGTAGCGTCACATTAACGACGGCCAACCTGAATGAAGGCGATCCGGATGATGCTGGCGATGAGCTCACTTATACACTGAACACCCTGCCAACGTCCGGTACATTATTGCTCGATGGTACCGCCTTAGCCGCAGGCGAGACGTTTACCCAACAAGACATCGACAATGGCTTGGTGACATTTACGGCGGGCAGCAGTGCGGGCAATGCCAGCTTTGACTTTACCCTGGCTGATGGTGGCGAGGATGGTGTGGAAAGGGTCTCTGGAACTGTGACCTTTACGGTGGAAGCAGCACCGGAGCCAGAGCCTGAGCCTGAACCAGAACCTGAACCAGAACCTGAACCAGAACCTGAACCTGAACCAGAACCTGAGCCAGAGCCTGAACCAGAACCTGAGCCAGAGCCAGAGCCAGAGCCAGAGCCTGAACCAGAACCCGAGCCAGAACCTGAACCCGAGCCAGAACCTGAACCCGAGCCAGAACCTGAACCCGAGCCTGAACCCGAGCCTGAGCCTGAGCCTGAGCCTGAACCCGAGCCTGAGCCTGAACCCGAGCCAATTGAGCTCGCCAACTTTGTTGATATATTCACTGAAAAGGGATGGGAATTGCCATCTGAGCTCTTGGAACAGCTGCGTAATACCGCCACCTTTGTGCGTTACCCTGAGTTCGATACGGTGCTGACACCCATTATCCGTTTATACAACGGCATTCTTGATCGCGTTGCTGAACGGGAAGGCTTGGAGTACTGGGTGGCACAGCAAAATGCAGAAGGCAGCTTCAACGATATTGTTCAGGACTTTATGTTAGCAGAAGAGGTGAGCACCGCGTTACAAGCCATGGGCAGCGATAATGCCACCTTTGTGGATACGCTTTATCAAGCCGCACTAGGCCGTGCCGCGGATGAGAGCGGCCGCGATTACTGGGTAGACATCCTTGAGAGCAACAACGGGGATCGTAGTGAGGTCGCCCGTTGGTTTGTCCAATCACAGGAGTATATCAACGCCAACCCTCCTCTAGTGAACGGCAATAAGCTGCTGGCCTGGGGCGTGAACCTAGAACAAATGGAAATGCGCTCGCTGGGTTTTGATACCGGCGTAACGGCCGATCAAGACGACTTAGCGGAGACGTTAGTCCGGCTTTATACCGGCTTAGCCGGAGAGTCACCTAATGAGGCGACGTTTAATGAATGGCTGGAGAGTGGCCAAACGCCAGAAGCACTAGCGGCAAGCCTGCTGGAAAGCGAAGACTTGCTAACCACCGGAGAACCGATAGATTTTGAGACATTAATCGATACGCTTTATGAGCGGGTGCTAAATCGCTCACCGGACACCGCAGGTGAGCAGTATTGGCAAGAGGTGCTGCAAAACGGAGATGCCAGCCTGACTGAAATGGTGATGGCGTTTACTGACTCAAACGAGCACCAGCAGCTCAGTCGTTCAGAAGTGGATAATTATCTTGATGCCGCCAACCTGGTAGGCGTCGAAACTGACCTTGAGTCCTACCTGTTCGGCTAGGGCTATGGACTAACCCAACGGCACCGCAACTAAGTAAGTGGCGGTGCCGATTTCCTCCCGTCGCTCAATACATGCAGTTTTTTTGAGAGCCAAGTGGCTTGGTGAGGTAATAAAAAAGCTTCCCCTACTCAAACTCAGAGCTTATGGGGAAGCTTTTTTGATACTCAATCCTAATGGGCTACAAATCTATCCTTAAGCCACTAGCAATTCTTGGTGAAGAGGCTCAGAGGTGCCAATAATGGGCGTACTTTCCATCAGCGTATCCAGCCCTGCGACTATCTCGCCTTGATGAGACTCTTCACCCTCGCCTGCCCATTCGATCTCTTCAGCGTAAATCTCGTCAAACTCAATTCGCTCACCGCGCTCAGGTATCAGTGTTGCCAAAGCAGGATCAATGCTATCAAAACTGTTTTGCCCCATAGCCTCTACAACGCCTAGCATACTCAGTACGCCCTCAAGTACTATGGCACTAGAAACCGCATCAAAATCTAGCTCTAGCCCTTCCAGCGCTTTTAAGCTCAGCTCTTCCAGGCCCCGTTGCTCAATGAGGAGCGTAGGCACACCATCAATAGCAATTCCATTGCGTGCTATTTGTGGCGTGTCGCCACCGGGAAACAGTGACAAGTAGCCATAATCAAAATCATCGAGCCCTTGTGATATAGCTACCGCCGCTTGCTGTGCTGTTGCGGTAATGGTGGGATCGACGTCATCATTGGTTGGCCACAAGACTGACATCGTGTCGAGCTTGCCTGACTCGTTGATGTAGTTATTTTGGTTATGGTAATCAAGAATTAATTCAGGTTGAATCGCTTCGACCACCTGCCTAACAGCGGTGGTTTCTGGGATTAATGATGCATCAATCACTTCACTAGAATCCCAGGTACGGTTGAGGTCAATGTCCTCGGAGTTACGACGGGGATCGATGGTTGTTTCAGGGTCTAATTCACCTGCAACGAGCCCCTCCCAGCGCTCAAAACCGTCAGGGTTTACTCGTGGCATCACGGTTAACGTCACTTGCTCACGCAATGCTTGAGCAGCTTCACTGTCACCGCTCAGCCACTCTAGAAAATGCATGGCCGCCTCTGTCCCGGTGGGTTCATCACCATGCTGTTGGGTCACGATCATTAATTTGCGCGCCCCTTCGCCTACCGTGGCACTATATAAGGGCCTGCTTTCCAGCGACTCACCAACCTGCTCTAAGCTCAACGTATCATAGCTGGCATCTAGCGCTTCCAGGTCTTGATAAAGCTGTTCGTTGCTGCGAAAGCCATCCTGTACAAGAGAGCGTTCTGCATCGTAACTATCAGCATCAACACTGGACGAATAAAAATTAGCAATAGAGGCATAGGCTTCGAGCGCCTCTGCATCTGTCGGGCTAGCGCCCCCAATTAGAGCCTGTAACAGCGCTTGGGGAGAGAGCCCAGCACTAGCCTGCTCCGACCAATATTCAATACCCTCTGTCTCTGCTTCACGAGCAAACAGGCTTTGATAAACTTCGTTTATCCACTCATTATCTTCCAGCTCTGACAGTTCAATGCGCCTTGCCTGGAACTCTTCAGACTGCAACATAAACGCCGACACACCATCCATATCCACTGAGCCGCTTTCTATCTGCTCCAGCCAATAATGAAACCCGTCTGGATCAGCCGCGCGCCCTAGGATACCCAAATAAAGAGTTTGTAGATTTTTTTCAATGGAAAGAGTTGTCATCATTAATGCCTCCAGGCATCACTACATATCGTTCCCTGTATCGCCGGTGGAGCGTCATTAGCGAAGCCGAAAATAGGTAGCTACCGCTAGTCACAGCACTTTACTAAGCACCTTTATATTTTTCACGCAGAAGGCTCAGAGTTAAAGCCATCCTTTTCACACCCCTTTAAGGAATAGAGACAAGCACCCTATTTGTCAATATTCACCCTGGGCTTATGTGCTGGCTAAGTCATCGTCAGAGACCTCTATGCTCCAGCACGAGTATTTCTATCCTCTTTTTCATTACAGTATGGCTGGCTTCCACCTACCCAGAAGCACAATAAAAAAGCCAGTCAACATTAGCTGACTGGCTTGTAGATCAAGATGGCCATGCCTGACCAATGTTTTCTTTTAGTGTGTCTTTTGCTCAGGAAGCTCATCTTTTAGCGCACGCGCGTAGGCTGTACGAGCCGTTTGGGCGATAGCTAACTGCTGATTCAAACGTTGAATTTCTTGATCAGTCACGCGCAGGTTGAGTAGCTGATTACGTGCATTTTCAGATAGATCTGACACATTGAATTCACTGCCGTCGATAGTAACGGTTTGTGCTTTATCCTTCGCCATACAAAGCTCCTTAGGGTAATACAAATTAGCGGTGAATTATTGCAGCTACGCGCATAAATGTCGAAGCGGTGTGCACCTAACAAACCTTCTACTACGCTGCTTTGGTATCAAGCGCTGTCAACAGCCCATCAATATCGGCCGTAGCTGGCAACGCCTGAGATGGGCGACTAGGGTGGCGTAGCGAAAATTCTTTTAGCGTTTTAGCAGGCAGTGCGGCATCCAGCGTTGGCACGCCGACTTGCCAGACCAAATGCCTTTTGGTTGAGTGAGTGTCCTCCTCAACCACTCCCCAACCCACTACCCCATGACCTTTCACGTAGCATAGTACTCGATCATCTTGCCGGTAATCGTTAGTCGATTCAAAATCGCTCAGGCGAAATGTAGCCATTCTGATGGGCCAATGCTTTTGCGCCCATTCTTTTGAAACGCTTTGCCAGAAGTATCGGGGGGATTCGGATACCGAAGGCTGTCGATGAGGATCTGGCAACGCGCTTGCCAACAGTAATTGATAATGCTTGCGAGCGACATGGTGATGCGCCAACCGTTGATGGAGCTCTGCAATGTGCGCATCTACAAGGCCTAAATTGATCAGCTGTTTTCGCGCTTTGGCACTTAATGCCCACGTGGGGTAGCGACGCCCTTCAATAACGATACTTTTCGGTAATTTCGCCATCACTTCCCAATCTCGTCGCTTAAAATCAACGCGGCATTGTACTCAATTCAATCAGCACGGTAAAAAGATTCGTCCTGCGCCTCTGGCGTTAGTCAGTCGGATTCATTCAGTCGCTATGTTTTCTAGCCCAGCAGGTATGTCTCGATATCTTCCGGCACCCCAATAAGACCCTGCTCGTAATGCTGTTGAACATATGCATCAACATTAGCTTGAGTTGCATTGATGTATTCATCAGAATTCGTAAACGCTAACACCAAATCCCCCCCATCAAATGCCTCTTTTTGTAGTTGCGTCTGCCAATAGACGGCTCCCTCTGCATCTGGGGCACGTCCTAAAACCTGCTCATAGAGAGAGTCGATCAGCACCTCTGCCGTCGTCTCAGTTTGGCTATCCAAAAACTCACTGCTTGCAAAGAAGTCTGCAGCGGTAGACGTAAGTGATTTGCCACCTGCTAACGCTTCAAGCCAATAGTCGAAGCCTTCCTCATCAGGTTCTCTCCCTAGCACACCGGTATACAAACGTACCAATGCAGTAGCCAACTCCTCCTCAGCTGCCGTCGGCCGACTGTCAAACCCAAGCGCTTCTGGGTCTAAAGCCTGCAAATCAACGCCCCACATTAACAGCTTTGCCCCCTGAACCAGAGAGTAGCTACTGGTCACATACTCTGCCGAGTTGGTAAACGCTAACGCAATGTCTGCCAGCTCTACTTGCCCCCCTGCGAGCTGCTCTAACCAGTATGCCTGACCCGCTGAATCCGGATCGCGGCCAAGGACACTGTTATAAAGCGCCTCAATACGCCCCTGCATTCCACCGCCTAGCTGGTCTGACAAGTAGGTAAACTCTTCCGATACCACAAAGCTATCCGCCAAAACGCGTAAACTACTCCCCGCATTGAATTGTGATACCCAATACTCAACACCTTCTTTATCCGGCTCTCGCCCTAGCAGACCTGTATAGAGTCGTAGCACTGGATCGATAGTGCTTTCTAAACCAGGGTAGCGAAGTAGTTCATCTCGACTTTGCAGCGCTTGATCAAGCGTCTCAGACCACTCCCAACCCGCTGCAGCTAGCAGGGATTCAAACGTCTCCACATAAGACGCGCTATTCTCAACGTCTTGGCTTGGCAGTGGAGAAATCAAGCTGTCATTATCTTTAATCCATTGATCAAGTGTTGCTAAGTGAGCACTCACGTCAGCCGCCCATTCATCAGTCGAAACGGCGCCTACTACCACTGGGCCGTCACTTGATGAGTACCATACTGGCCCACCGCTATTGCCAGGATTAATTTCAAAGTTCTTGAGGTCTATTAAGTCATAACCAGACATAAGTGTTGTGGCGCTATTGTCTTCCATAAGCCTTGGGCCACTGGCATCACGATATACACCGGGATAACCTGTCACACGATAGGTCTCTCCAGAGGCATAATCCCCCAATGAAAACCAACCAATATCATCACCAATGGCATCGCCTAACGAGACTAAAGCAAGGTCATACTCGCTTTCGGACGGTGACAAAAACCCTGGTTCTTCAACATCTAACTCATAATAATTAAGCCCAGCCGCTTGAAAGGTGCCATAAGGACGTGCCCCACCATCGCGGCCAAACTCCACTTCTACATCAGTAGCAGCCCCCAATACGGGATCATAAAGCACATGGGCAGCCGTCAGTACATCGTTACGACCGACCAACGTACCCGAGCCTGAGACCCGTGTACCATCATGAAAGGTAGCTTCTAAGTAAGCCACGGCTGAGAAAGGAAAGGTATTGCTATCAGTACCAACATAACGGGTCATGGATAAACCTCTTTAACAAGCCAGTAATGGCTTACCTTATAAAGCAACATTGGACTGCTAAGAATATTTTCTACGCTGCGAGATGCCGCCTCATAACTTTTCGTTAAAAGCCAATAAAATTTTTCTGATATTCTCGGAATGAGCTTAATTATTCACCGCAACCCAATTATGCTGTTATCCCGTGCTGGGCATTACCAACATTGTATCTTTGCGTGTCTATAATTGACAAAACGTTAGCTGTATAGCATACATTGTTTGAATGTCTAATAAGTAAACTCAAACAATGCAGAAACAAGCGCATACAATTAAATTACTATCCAAAATCGAATTGCAGATCATCGTTATCGTCTGCAAATAATTCATCGACTGATTCAGTCATGCCTATTTTGGCATGCAGTGCAGCACGCTGTGCCAACTGGTCATGCTGCGCCATGGAAAACATCTGACCATAGGCTACCGCCAAAGGCACTCCCTGCAGTTGATGCAACTGCTGCGCTGTCAATCTATTCAGGGCCTCCTCTTCGACTTTATAAAGCCCTTTAATGCCTGGCCCGTCTTCAGTAGTTTGCCATGGCTTCAAGATGCCCTGCTCAGCAAGTGTCTGGCAGGCAGTGTTAGTAAGGCGGCGGTTCTTGGCGCACTCACCAACGAAGTCGAGTTGCTGCCTTACCGACTCTGTCAGCTCTCCCTGCTCATCGAACAGTGGTTCCCCCCCCTGTTGCAACAGATGATCGGCATGGACTTGCAGCACCATTTCATCTGAGTCCTGCCGCCTCGCTACTGCAAAAGGATAACCACGAAAATGGGCGGGAACATACGTCCCTAGCCAACGACCATCCTCGGGGTGGATATAGTGGTGTGAATGCGCTGCTCGACCAAGCAACGCAACAAGATGATAGCGCTCTTCACGCTTAATAAAACCCATAACGAACTGCGTCAAAGCCTGTCGCAGTTCTCCTGCCAGAATCGGTGCTACTGCCTGATCCGCGGTGAACCGATAGTTCTGGCGCGGCGAATAACGCATGGATGCATGCTGTTGACGCGATAAAGTAACCCAATTTGACATGCTATCTCCTTTACAAGAAAACCCCGATCCAAGGATCGGGGTTCAGTTTATCCCATACGTATATCAACAAAGATATAACGTTTAGGAACCAGATGTCGGTACAAGACCGACACCTGGAGTGCGTCCGCTATTACGCAAGGTTAACAGCAGAAGCATCGATTTCGTTACCGAAATCAACGATACCAACCAGCGACGCATCAGTGAACTCGTTGGCGGTATTGGCGTCGTTGACACCAGAACCGGTCAGTTCGAACACTTTGTATTCGCCAGCGTTGTTATCGTTCTCGATCATCACTACAGATTTAACGGTATTGCCAACAAGGTCAGCTACATTGGCGGATACGTCGAGAGTACCGTCGACGATGCTGCCGTAACCAGCGTTGTTGCCGTTTTGGATAGCAGCCAACAGATTTTCTGCTGTCAAGCCACCCCAAGTCTCATCTGCAGCATTACCAGTACCAGCAGCAAAGTCGTTGATGGTGATAACGTTGTTAGCGGTAACGGCAGAATTAGTACTACTGTCAAAGCCAACTGTCGGGAACGTATCACGCGACTCTGCAGAAGTGCTGCCCTGGAATTCTTCGTTGCCTAAGTAGGCAGTGAAGTCCAGAGTATCAGCGCCAGTGCTAGTGCCGTCGGCGTCGAAGTTAACAACGGTGTTACGATCGAAGTTATCTTCAAATACGATGGTTTCGTTGCTGACATCGTTAGTTGACAGAACGATAACATCGCCGCCAGAACCAGCATTGATTTCGTTGCCGGTGTTGTCAGCAGTAGAGGCTGTACCAGTATAGGTGTCAGCCTGAACGCCACCACCAGTACCGATACCGTTAATACCGTGAGCAGCGCTGGTAGAGCCATTCAATACGGCTTGAAGGTTAGCGTCAGTGCCGTCGAAGTTAGAGTCATTAGACTCTTCACGGATGGCAGACTCGAGACGACCTTTAGCCGAATCACTCATGCCGCTTACGCCAGCAGGTGACAAGGTGATTTGCAGATCATCGGCTTCAAACTGGCCATCAACCTGTGAACGGATCACGAGGCTGTTGTCTGGGCCGTTTTCAGCAACCAGCAGCTTGCTAAGCACTTTATGGTTGTTAACAACCTGTGCAATTGCAGCATTGATATCACGCTGATCACCGAAGACGCGGTCACCCAGGATATCGTTCAGGTTGATGATACCTTCGAAACCATTGTCGAAAGAATCAGCTGCAGCAGAAGTTACTGCACCACCAAGGCTAGCACCGGCCAGTGTTACAGTCAGCTGAGCGCCGTAAAGCACAGCAGGAATATCGTTTCCAGCAGGTGTGGTTTGACCAGAGGAAAGGCCAGCCGCATTGCCGCGTAGGTCATCAAATGCAGTGTTCTGAGTGTTAACCAACCAAGTGGCACCCAAATCGCTGTTCATTTGAGACAAACCGCTGTTGTCGCTGTAGATGGTGTCGTTGCCAGCACCAGTGCTGATCAATACACCGCCTGCGCCTTCAGTCCAAACAACGTCATCGCCTTCACCAGTGTTGATCACAACGTTGTGTTGCAGATCTTGCTGGTTAGGCAGACTGAAGTCGTCAGCGCCTTGAGCAATGGTGTGAACAGTATCGTTACCCGCACCTGTATTAATGCCCAAAGAGAAGCCGTTGAATTCAGCAGCTTTGTCGAGGGAGTAATCTACAGTGATGCTGTCGTTACTGGCACTGGTGTTATAGACGTGAGCCTTGTTTTCAGCGTTCGGCGCCCAGTCATTAGCAGTTGAATCCAAACCTGCTTGACCAGCTACAGAAAGGTTCTCGCCTGCAAAAGCAGTAGCGTCGAAGTTGTAGACATTGCCTACGTTTTCGATAGACAGGTCGCCTTCAGCAGCACCAGAAGTTACTTCGATCTGTTCGAAAGCAACAAGCTCAGATTGACCAGCTGCAGTCATGCCGTGAGCAGTAAGAACATTGTCTACCTTGCTGCTACGATCAACTTCCAGGTTCAGCTTCTCGATAACTTTCTGAGAGTTGGACATACCACCGATGATGGCATCGCCAGCTGTGGAGCCACGACCAGCGTTGTCGAGAATCAGGTTGGTTTCGATCAAGGTAGTGCTGACGTCCGGCTCAACCGGCTGTGCAGTACCGGCTACCAGGAATTCGTCGTCAACAGACTCAACGCTGTTGTAGTCGAAGCTAACGTCAGAGAATGCGTTACCTTCTGGATCGGTAACCAGGATTTCCTGGGCAGTGAACGGCAGGTTCACAGTGTTACCGGCTACAGTTACTTGGTTGTAAGGGTTAGCCAGTTCAACGTTGTAGCCATTAAGACCCAGCTCGTCCAACTGTGCTTTTACAGCTTCTTGCAAGCCAGCATAAGTACCGTCAGTAGAGCGCACGTCTTCTAGAACGTAGTCTTCACCGTCAACGCTGAAACCGATAGTCAGTTCAACGTTAGTTAGCGGCGTCTCAGGCGTTGCGGTGGTTACGTCAGCAACGCGAACCATCAACTGAGAGTTGCTCTGCTGAGGACCTTCTTTGGTCAGCGAGTTGGTATCGAATGCAGCACGCAGGTCGGAATCAGTATCAACACTGCGCATACCGAAGGTGATGTCTTTGGTGACGGACAGTTTGCTACCCAGACGCACGTCATCAATGAAGAGACCTGAACGATCGCTGTTGTCAGACCAGAACTCTTCAACGCTGTCCATACGACCAGCATCCAGAACCACGCCATCCAATGCTTCGATGTGTGTTTCTTCGATGTTAGTAGTACGCGGCGCGACATATAAAGCATCAGTACCGAAATTAACGTCTCCAGCATCTACTTTCTGATCGTTAATCAGGCTAGCTTCAATCTTGTCGCGACCAGCGCCGCCGTCAAGAATGTCACCAGTAGACAGTGCGTTGGAAACGGCACCGTTCTGGTTTTGACCAACGAGACCCACAAAGGTGTCGTCTGCGTCAGTACCAGTTAAATTATCACGACCTTCAGTCAGGACGAACGTTTCGCCAGGATTAGAAGGCTCAGTCGGCTCTTCAGGTTCAGTCGGCTGAGGAATACCTGCAACAACTTCAGCGATGTCCAACTCGCCAAGGTCAGTGCTTGCGTCAATTCCGGCTAGGAATTCAGCAGCATAGTTATCAGCTGCGGTGCCTGACTGATCATCACCTGCCGCTTCGGTATAGAGGTCGGCTGCAGCAACTTTATTTGCCAGCGTATCGGCATCTGGCTCATCAGTGTTGGTTGCATTCTGTACGATGGTTAATGCAATGCTCGCCAAATCTTGCTCACCGCTTTCTAACTTCTCTACATAGAAAGCCAGGCCTTCAGCGTCAGCATCACGACCAAAAGACTGCTGATAAATGCCGTTTACCAGTTCTTCGTTTTCAAGGTCGCCAAAACGAGTGGTGTACTCTTCGGAAGTACCGAAAGCACCAACAACTGCTTGCGCGCCGCGGGCTTCAATTTCCTCTGCCCAGAATTCTAGACCCTCTGCATCAGCAGGGCGGCCATAATAGGCTACGTATAATTGTTGAGCCAGATTCAAATTCTCTTGTGTTGCCATGGGACTATAGTCTCCTTGCTTAAGAAAGATACCACCTACAAAGGCGGCTCTTATCACCTTGAGCGCTCAAGGTATTTTTAGGTTCCTTAAATAGCATAGTTTTCAGCGTACTGACTAAGCAGATTGGCTGATCCTCCTACACTACTAACATCAACTGGAACACGCCTAATGTAATGTCACACATCAAGATAAGTCAATTGCTGTGACCGTGGCAAGGTTGCAAAAGCAACACAGGCTACCCGCGTGAACACCTACTACAATAAGCACTCAACGTCAAAACCTACTACAGGGAACCCGTTTTAGGTTTTCGCGCTAACGTCGAGCCAGCTGTGTCAGAACCCTCGCGTGGAGTTTTTTACTAAACTCCACGTTTTCGAACACTGATCGCTAATAATCAGTATAAAGCGATGCGAGCAATTCTTGCAATACTTAGATTGAGAAGGCGCCCTCTTTAACTTGGTGCATAAACTCGTCTCAAAATAGCTACTTGAGCCTTTAGGTCAAATTCCGCTGGGCGTTTTATTGCTTTTTTTTGACAAATAACTGACCCAACGCAACCACTGCTGCGGTATCGAGCTACCGATCCAGTTCTCGCTTTGAGCTCAGCGCCCAACCGTTTGTTCGCCCCATTTATTCACTGTATACCAGCTTTGTGACAACTTGATGCCAAGAAATTTTCTCCGCGTAATAGGCCTCACGGCCTTGCTTACCCATTTGCTTAGCCTGAGCGCGGTGTGCATAAGCATCATCCAACGCCGCAGCGAGTGCCTGAGGGCATGGTTCGCATTTCCAGCCTGTCACGCCGTGCTCAACAAATGCTGTGGGGCCACCACTATCAGTGCAGGTAATGACGGGCTTGGAGGCTAGCATTGCTTCTAATGTGACATAACCATAATCTTCATCAAAGGGAGGAAACGCTACTGCTAACGCATGGGCGTATAGTGTGCGCTTCTCCTGCTCGGAAATATGCCCTAATAGCCGCACTCGGTTACCCAAACCTAAGCGCTCAATCTGTTCTTCAAGCTGGCGACGCTGACTGCCTTCACCGGTGAGCAATAACTTTATGGGCGTCCGGGTGTTCGCCATGGCCTCTATCAATAGCATCTGACGTTTCAGCGGCTCCAGTCGGCTAGGGTAAAATGCATAGCCCCAGTCATCACCGCAGGTAAAGTGTTCAGCTTGGTGAGGAGGATGGTACAACGGTTCCGCTATTAAGCCGTTATAATAGTGCAGGCGTTCTGCCACACGGGGGGAATTGGCAAACAGGCGCTTGGCCCCACCAAGGTGGCGCCGGTCAAACGCTTCTACCTGGGGTTTTAATGCGGCCAGTGCGGGACTTGCCTGTTTGGGGTCGTAAAGCTCATAGCAAACGCGGTGCTGATGCATTAACCAAACCACATGTGCGGGGTGGTGTAAGCCATAGGTAGGAAATTGCAGGCTGATAACACGATCAACCAACACGTCGTTTGGAGCAGTAAGGTCGAGTTGCTCAGCAAACATCATTTGGCGTTCAATCTGTGTTTCGCCATAGTGAAACGGTAGGCGTAGGCATTCCACTTGGTGCCCATAACGCCTTAGCGCCGCCACTAATCCTTCCACATGATAGTTGGCACCGCCGGCGATAAAAGGCGTATGGTTAGCTGTCACGAGTAGCTTCACGGTGCTTCCTTGTGGTTGGCATTTAACCCTCGTAGAGCATCGCGCAACAGTTTAACCATGGCAGCAGCCTGTTCGTCGCTTAGCCATTTAATCGGTGGCTTTGCTTGCGATGTTGCCACTTGTGATAATGATGTTCCCGGTCGTGAAATATCTGGCAGTGCAATGCCTAGAGTCATCATTTTTTGTTGTATATCAGCCATTTCAGTGAGCGTTATAGCTAACGCTTGATACTCCTCACGGCGCTGCCCTTGATGAACTAAAATATCATAAAATTCGCCCTCTTCTTTCCAGCGTTGTTGATAACGGCGCCACAGTAAGTTGACAATCACTTTCCACCCCCACAACCCCCTACGGCAAACGCCAGACAGCGCCGTTAACCGCCGATGCCAGCGGTTGAGCCGGAGCAGTCCACGGGGCAACTCTAGCCGCTCCTGCTTTATGTAGTCTTGGGTTTCAGTCGCTTGCAGCAGAATCATTAACGTGGCAACTCGACCTTCACGGGCTGCAAGCTCGCTATGATAACGAGCCCCTTGCTGGTCTGGCATACGCCCCATTAGGAAGCTATAGGCGCGTTCGACAAATGCCTGGTCATCTAGATGAGCACTCAATAGCTCGGCTAGGCGCGGCGCACGAGGATCGTAAAGTCGATGTTGTTGTGTTTGCAAAATAGGCACAAGGCGCTGCTGCCATAACCAGAGCCAGCTTTCAATTGCCAGCGAATCTTGTGTATCCGCCAACATCGCTTGATCTTTGAGACGCTTAACCAACGTGTCTATATCCTGCTCAACATTTGTCATGCTGGCGGCCTATTTCAAAAGCGCAGTCTAGGCGACACATACCTGAAAACTTGCTGAACCGGTAGCCCGCCACTTCAAAGGTATCGAGACTGTCATGCCACCAGTAACAGTTTTCCAGGTGGTGGTCACTTGAATGAAGTGCGGCAGAGAGGGTGTACTTGCCGGGTGCGATGTTGGCCTTAATACGCACTACTACATCGAGCTCCTCACCTTCACTCATGACCAGTGTTTGCTTGTGCTGATGGGTATTTTGGCCGAACACATCCTGCCCGTACCGATCGCGCAACAGTACTCCAAGGGCGATGTCATCAAGTGCAGCGCTGGCCTTTAAGCGCAAATGAATTTCCAGTGTTTCGCCACTAGCAAGCATTGAGCTTTGGCTATCTTGCCCCTGTACATGGCAGTGGGTTACCACGACTTCTTGGGTACCGAAGGCACCGGATTCACCTTCTCGCAGGTCATCGCCTTCTGCCTGCTCGGCCATAATTCGGTTGTAATGATTAACAGCGCCTTCCGGGTCGCCGTTATGAATTAAACGCCCTCCTTCTAATACAATCGCGCGGTCGCAAAGTACTTTGACTGCATTGAGGTCGTGGGACACAAACATTATAGCGCCGCCCTCTTGCTTAAATTGGCGGATACGCTGAATGCACTTTTGTTGAAAGTAGCCATCTCCAACCGAAAGCGCTTCATCGACTAAAAAGCAGGCGGGATCGGCGTGAATGGCAATGGCAAAGCCTAGCCGCATGACCATGCCGGAGGAGTATGTCCGCAGTGGTTCATGGATATACTCGCCTAGCTCACAGAACTCGATGATGGCGTCTCTGTGACGCTCGATGTCCCCATGCGTCATACCCAGCATCAGTGCATTGATAGTGATATTGTCGATGCCGCTGAGCTCTGAATTAAAGCCAGTACCAAGCTCTAGAAGCCCGGTTACTCGACCATCGATCTGTAAGCTGCCTGCGTCAGGCATCAATACGCCAGTGAGCAGTTTTAGCAGCGTCGACTTGCCCGCGCCGTTGCGTCCTAATACGCCAAGCACTTCACCTTCTGCCACCTCGAAGCTGACGCCGTCCAAGGCGGTATGCTGGGTATGGTGACTCTTGCCAGTAAGGGCTTCTTTCAAGCGTTCGCGCGGTGAGGCAAACAATTTGAAGGATTTATGCAGGTCTTTAACAACAATCACTGTTATCTCCAGAAACGCTGCACGCGGCTAGCACACATGGCTAACACACGTCGCTAACTCAAGTACTTGTACACGTGCTATAGGCGTCGTCGTCAAAGCGAGTCGCGCAGGTCGCGCTCGGTGCGTTTTAGCAACCAAAATCCGACGTACAGTAACACAAGTGTTACCGCTAGCATGGCCAGCAGCCCGGTAGCCCCAGGAAGACGCTGGTATAAAATCAGCTCTCGATAGGCATCAATAAACTGAAACATGGGATTCAAGCTGATCAGCCCCAGCGCCCAGTCAGGTATAATGTCGTCAACGTAAACAATCGGTGTCAGCCAGAACCATACCGGCAGTAACACCGCAACGCCTTCGCGAATATCTTTTAAATACACGGCGAGAATTGCCAGCGAAAAGCCGAGCGCATAGGTAAATGCCAGTTGTAGGGTGAGTACCACGGGTATTGCCAGCCAGTGCCAATCGATGGGAAAACCGATCATTAGCAGGAATACCGCGAAGAATCCCATGCTGATCAGGTAAACAACAATTTCAGCCAATAGTACCGAGAGCGGCAGCGCGGCTAGCGATGTATTCACTTTGGTGATCATGCCCGCGCGTTCGATAAATAGGTTGGTTATGGTGCTTAGGCTTTTGGCGAAGGCGGTCCAGGCGAGAATGCCGCTGATCAGATAGATACTGTAGGTGAAGCGTTCCACCTCGGCACCAAAGCCTTCAAGCCGTGCGCCCATAATGGCAGAAAAAATCAGCACAAAGACCAAAATATTTATTAGCGGTGAGAGCAGCGTCCAGATTCGTCCCAGCACCGAGCCTTTGTGGCGATCCACCAGCTCTTGGCGGGTTAGCAGAATAATCAGTGGTAAATGCTGCCGCCACCAGCTCAGGGTTTGACGTACTCGTTTTTTCAATAACGGACGCATCTCGCGGTTACCTGGCAATGCCATGGGCATGGCTCCTTGGATAGGTCGCTGTGTTTTCTGACGAACATTGTTCGGTTAATAATTGGTCTCCAAGCACCGCAGCTAACCACTGCTCGCTGCTTTGCTGCCAGCCGAGATAAGGCATGCCATCAGAAGCAATCGTATGACCTTCCCGCCAGTCGCTAGCCCAGTCTTGCAGCGCCTGCGCTAGCGCTTGAGGTGTATCGGCGTCGAAGTAAGTCGCATAGTCACCCGCGACCTCGCGGAAAACCGGAATATCTCGGGCGAAAATAGCAATACCCTGGCGAGCAGCCTCAATCAGTGGCAGCCCAAACCCTTCACCGTAAGAGGCTGCCACAAGCACATCGCTTCGCCGATAGAGCTCTTCCAGCAGCGTATCGCTGGCACCTTCCGCCCAAAACAGCTGCTGGCCACGCCTCGGATGCCGTTTGATGCGGCGAATCAGGCCTTCTACCTGCCAGCCTTGCTTGCCCACCACCACCAGATTAATATCAGTGCATTCCGCCCAGCATTGCTCCATCGCGTCTAGCACTTGTTGATGCCCCTTGCGCGGTTCAATGGTGCCCACCATTAATAGGATCGGCCCACGACACCTGGCCAGCGGTTGCAACCATTGTTGCTCTGCTGTGCTTAATACCGCGCTCGTAGGTGGTTGAAAATCGGCTCCAAGGTGGAAGTGCTTGACCCAGGGCCGCTGCCCTTCCTGAAAGCCCTGCCGATCGAGCGCAGCATCAACTTCCTCGGCTACTTGGCGAGAGACACAAGTAATGCCATCTGCCAGCTCACTGACCGATGTAAACCATTCCTTCATCGTCGCTGGAATATGTTCAGGGAAACATGCAGGCAGTGATAAAGGCAGTAAATCATGCACAGTAAAATAAAACCTAACGCCGCTGGCACGCATTCGGCGCATAATGTGACCTGCTTGCTTGAGTAGCGGCGGCGCCCACTCCAAGGACACATAGCGATCGCCGGGGCGTGCTTCTACTGGCACATCGGGGCCCGGTGGCGCTAGTCCTAAGTGTTGGCTGGCAAAACCGCGGGCAAGATAGAAATCATCCCCCCCCCAGCGAATCAGCTCTATCCGCCAACCGGCAGGTGGGTAACGAAGAAGATAGTCGGCTACTCGGCGGGTAACGCGCTCAATCCCGGTTTTAAGGTCTTCCCAGGCAATAGTGCTAACATCAAACAGTAGCCGCGGTGCGTTTTCATCGGGTGTGGTATCCACCTCGCTTAGCACTTTTGTTAGTCGCTTGGCAGACTCAGCCTCTTGCAACTTGTCACTTAGCGGCTCGTGCGCTGCCAGTTGGTCAAGAAATCGTTCGTACTGGTAACGGGGCGCGATCAGTGGTGCCTCCAAAATCGCATGCCGATACTGCTCGGCCACCCGCTCTGGTGCCAGCATGGTGGTCACGTAAGCCCGCCCTGCCTGTCCCAGCCGTTCACGCTCGTCATCATCAGCAATTAGCTGACAAAGAGCTTGACGCAGCGGTGCTAACAGTTGCTGCTCGGGGTCATCGGCCAACTGCCAATGACTTTGCGAGGGCAGTTCCGCACTGCTGCCATGGGCGTTGGCAATCACTGCTAGTCCATGGGCCATCGCATCAATAATAGCGCCTGATGTCTCACCACGAGACTGGGTGCGTAGCTGTACGGCGATATCGGCGGCTTGCAGCCAACGCTGGTATTCCTGGCGAGAAGCATAGCCAGTGACAGTCACTTGGCAACCAAAGGGATGGCGCTTAATCCGACGCGCTAGCGTATGGCCGTACTCACCGCTGTGCTGCGCACCTACCAAGACCAGTCGCACCGGCTGGCTCGTGGCATTGACTAACGGCGGCTCGCTCTCTTCGAGATCACCTAAAAAGGCGTCCAGTAAAAGATGGGACAGTTTTTT
This sequence comes from Halomonas sp. A3H3, assembly GCF_000982975.1. Taxonomy (NCBI): domain Bacteria; kingdom Pseudomonadati; phylum Pseudomonadota; class Gammaproteobacteria; order Oceanospirillales; family Halomonadaceae; genus Halomonas; species Halomonas sp. A3H3. The sequence goes on from NZ_HG423343.1 coordinate 36,509, forward strand.
GGGGTTAATGCCGCCGAAACTGGCAATGACTCGCTCATTGCTGGCGATTCCCAGCACCTTGCGAGCAGCCTGCTTGTCAAAGGGGGCTGGGAGTTGGCGTAAATGCGGAATTAAATACGTTGGGCCGGCTTGCCCTTGCTGCCACCGTTCGGCCAATGAGCGGGCAAAGGCGGAGTGGTAAATCAAACCACCTGCTGGGCGAGTTACCATACCATTCACTGGGTATTGCTCCGCTCCACGCGCGTTTTGTGCCGCCTCGGCATGTGCCAGCAGTGCCGGGTAGCCGTGATCAATATAAAGCTGCTGTACTAGCGCGTCAGGCTTCAAACCGCTTTCGTTAAGCCACCAAACAGCATCAAACAGGAAGTAATCGTGCAAGACCACAATCCCAGGATGCCGCTGTAGCAAACCGAATTGGTAGGCATGGTAAAGTGAATTCCCCACCTGATAAAGGGTGTAATCGAAGGATTCAGCTCGCTGCAGAAAAGTGTCAGCATTGATACATTCAAAAACACTGCTTAGCTCGCGATCTACTTCGGGCTGATCAACTACCAGCGTAATAGTAAAATGCGTGGCTAGATAAGGTAGTAATTCTGCACTGTAGTTGGCGATGCCCGTTGTTTGAGGCGGCAGTGGCGAAATAAAGGCCAGTGTCGGTTTGTCAGCATCAATACTTGAAGGCGTAGACGTCAGTTCGAGCGTCAGTCGCCTTTCACCCGTGGCAATATCGATTACCGCTGAGGGCATCAACGCATTAATCATATGCTGTACAACGATATCAGGCAAAGCGGCACTCACCGATGCCAGCGTTTCTTCCTGGTCGGGCAACAGCGTGTGACACTTTCTAGGCGCCACGCCGAGGCGAAACAGATGGCGGTGGCAGGCAACCAGACTAACTTCATCAAAACCAAGCAGCAAAACGTGAGCGCTGCCAGCAGGATTATCTGGCGTGAAAACCTCTGATAATGCCGCCAGCCAATCCTCTAGCTGGTTGAACTGTGATTTCTTACGGGCATCAACTATATAAAGGGTATCGTTATTCATGCAGATGCGGCTTCCTACGCTGTTCCAACCCGTCCATTAAACGCTGTTGACGTTCTCCATAGCCTTCGGTGCGATTTGGCGTTACTCCACCTCCGAATGTACCTGCCTGGACTAGACGAATCACCCAGCCTTTTAGCTTTGGAAAGGGCTGAAGTATGCGCTGCCCCAAGCGCCTAATTAGTGGATAGCTGATCAGTTTTTTCACTACGGGGCGCAGCACTCGTTTGACGGCAATCTGAATCACACGTCACTCCTTGGTAATAAGGTACGTTTCAGCGGTACTTCTTGGACGTTTAGTTGAGCTTTTCACTCACGAGTGTTTCCAGACGCTGGGTAAACACGGCATTGCTGAATGCCTCAGCTTGGAGGCGGCAAGCCTGCGGCGAGAATTCGTGCGCCTCAAATGCCTCGATAGCTGCGCTTAGGCTCGCTACAGTTTGCTCAGTAAAGTAAACACCGGTGGCTTGCTGGTGATGCTCCAAACCTTTTACAGTTTCAAGAGCGCCTCCATGCCCATAAGCAATGACCGGCGTACCGCAGGCTTGAGCTTCCAGTGGCACAATACCAAAGTCCTCATCAGCAGCGAATACAAAGGCCTGGGCGCGTTGCATAAGCTGATGCAGCTTTTCCCCCTGCAGGTAGCCTATAAGCTCAATGTGCGGGCTTCCTTCTGCCAGCCGTTTTAAGCGCTGAAACTCAGGTCCGTCACCAACCACTTTCAGTTGGCGTTTTAATGGATCCTGGGCAAAGGCTTGTATGATCAAATCCATGCGTTTATAAGGCACAAGCCGTGATGCCGCCAGGTAGTAGGGCTCCCTCTGGCCGATATGTAATGTAAAGCTGTCGGTGTCTACCGGTGGGTAGAGCACATCTGCGTCGCGGCGGTAATACTTGGCAATACGCTGTGCGACGTTGTGGGAGTTAGCTAGAAAGAAATCCACCTGGGTGGCCGTAAAGTAATCCCATTGGCGCAGGCGCTTAAGCGTTTTACGCACATACGCAGTCATGCCTGGCAACCGAAAGTGGCTATTTTCCAGGTAAGCCTCTTTCATATCCCAGGCGTAACGCATCGGCGTATGGCAATAGCAGATATGGGTTTGACCAGGATGTGTGATCACGCCTTTTGCCACTGCGTGGCTAGAGGAGATGACCAGATCAAAGCCGCGCAGGTCGAACTGCTCAATGGCATAGGGCATCAGTGGTAAACAATGGCGGTAAAAACGACTAATTAAGGGTAGACGTTGAAGACCGCTAGTATGAATACGGTGCTGGGTTAACCATGGGATGCTAGCGCGCTCAAGCGTATGCACTAAGGTGAATATTTCAGCTTGTGGGAAGACTTCTGCCAACCCTTTGAGCACTTTTTCAGCCCCACCATTAACCACCAACCAGTCATGTACAATGGCGACGCGAAGGTGCTGAAAACGTGTAGGGGCTACTTGCATGATGGACAGCTTTCCATGTCGAACGGAATAAAGCGCCATAGCTTAAAGTAAGCATGGCACTAGCTCCAGTGAATACGGCAAACAACCAGAGCTAGTGCCGTTGGTGATTTGCACATCGCTGTGTTGAGGACAGAGATCCTTGAGGGCGTTGTTAACGCGTTCTTGAGCGCTATTTTTACCGCCCTTGGGCGAAAAGACCTTGCTTCAACCTGCCCTAGCGCTCGTTATCGAATACTGCAGGAGAAGTCATTTCCAACTGCGATAGTTCTGGCAAACACACCGACGGATTGTGTAAAGAACATGCTTTCGTCCGTCTTCTATTCTCGCCCATACTTGTCGTTGTAACGCACAATGTCGTCTTCCCCAAGGTAGGATCCCGTTTGCACTTCAATAAGTTTGAGAGGAATCACGCCTGGGTTTTCCAGGCGATGTACAGTTCCCAATGGTATATAGGTGGATTCATCTTCGGAAAGCAGGAAACTATGTAAATTAGAGACATCCCCATGACCTTCGCCTTGGGTTACCTGGGCAGTGCCTTGAACCACAACCCAGTGCTCGGCACGATGATGGTGCATCTGCAAGGAGAGCTTGCCACCTGGTTTAACGACAATTTCTTTGACCTGAAAGCTATCCGTTAACACCATGGTGCGGTAATGCCCCCAGGGGCGATAAACCTGCTGATGCGACTGACACTCTTTTCGTCCCGCTGCCTTAAGGGCATTAACAATTAATTTGGTATTTTGCGCCTGACGACGATCGGCTACCAGCACGGCATCGTCGGTTTCGACAATGATCAGGTTATTAACCCCCACCGCTGCCACTAAGCGAGACTCACTATATACCAAGCTGTCGTTGGTTTCATGGAGCATTACATCACCATGTATTGCGTTGCCGTTCTCTTTATCCTCGCTGGAGCGCAGCTCGTGGAGCGCGTCCCAGGCGCCTATGTCACTCCACCCTGGAGACATGGGCACAACGGCCGCCTGGTTAGTATGCTCCATTACAGCGTAGTCAATGGATTCGCTGCGACACTGTGCAAAGGCTTCTTCGGCAACACGCAGAAAGTCCATGTCTTCTGAGCGCTGCTCATAAGCGGCCTGGCAATTGGTCAAAATGTCGGGGGCATAAGCTTTGAGAGCAGCTAAATAATTGCTGGCCTTGAACAAGAAGATGCCACTGTTCCATAGATAGTCGCCGCTGGCTAAGTAGCTTTCTGCTACCCCTAGATCAGGTTTTTCGACAAAGGCCTCAACGCTAAAACCTCCCTCCAGCGCCTGCCCACGTTTTATATAGCCGTAGCCTGTGTGCGGCGAGGTTGGCGCAATACCGAAGGTTACCAACTTATCTTGCTGGCTCAGTAAGCGGCCTTTTTCTACGGCGTCAGCAAATGCCTTTACGTCTTTAATGACATGGTCAGCAGGCATTATCAGTAACTCGGCTTCCGGGTCGGTTTTGGCTACTGCTAATGCGGCAAGCGCTAATGCGGGAGCTGTGTTTCTACCGCAGGGCTCCAGAATGATTTGGCTCTTCTTAAAGCCGAGTTGATGCATTTGCTCAGCAACTAAAAAACGGTGCTCCTCGTTACATACGATGATGGGGTCACCTGCGTTGGTGACACCTTTTAGACGTAGCGCCGCTTCTTGAAGCAGGCTGACGTCGTCTCTATGCAAATTCAGAAACTGTTTTGGGTAGTGCTCACGCGATACAGGCCAAAGGCGCGAACCTGAGCCGCCAGATAAAATCACCGGTATGACCATATTTTCCTCGAAAACGTATTTTACAAACATCAAAAAAGGGGCTGGTATTACTGGGTGAATACCCAACACCGTGCTAGCACGTAACTTGCCACAGCAGCGACTACCACCGCCGTGGCGATGGCCCAAAGCCCGGTTACCCCCACCCCTAAGGCACCCGCTAGCACTAGGTTGTTAATACTAAATCCAGCGAGAGACATGACGGTAAAGCGCCATAGACTTGCACTGCGACGAAAAGTAACCCGCTGATGGCCTGCTAATGAGATGCCAAAGGCGACGCTATAGGCCAGCGCATTGACGATAAACTCATGAAGCGCTGGGAATACCATTATCATCAACGCTGCCGCCAGGATATGGGTCATTGATGCCGCTAGCCCAATAAGGCCGAAGCGCAGCATCTGCCATAGTTCAGCGAGTGGAGGTGTATTCGTCACTGGTGTCCGCCACGATGTATAAGGGCCGCTGTTTACTTTCAATAAAAAGACGGCCGATGTATTCACCTAAAATACCGATAGAGAGCAGCTGCATACCGCCAAAAAATAAAACAGCTGTCATCAATGATGCATAGCCTGGCGCATCGCGCCCGAGAAACAACACTTGGCTAATGATGATGATAATATAGATAAACGCTAAGCAGGCGATGAGCCCGCCAATATACGACCATATGCGCAGCGGCAGCGTACTAAAACTAAACATGCCATCTAAGGCAAAGTTCCATAATTTCCAATAATTAAATTTAGATTCCCCCTTCAGACGTGCGGGACGTCGATAGGGAACGCCAATACTTCGATAACCGACCCAGGCATAGAGCCCTTTCATGAAGCGGTTACGCTCCGGCATTGAGCGCAGGGCTTCGATCATGCGACGATCAATCAAACGAAAATCACCAGCGTTTTCAGGGATCGGCGTTTCAGTAATACGGTTAAAAAGCCGATAGAAGCCACTGGCCGAATGGCGCTTAGCGGCCGTATCATCAGGGCGTTCGCTGCGAATACCGTAAACCATATCGACACGCTGCTGCTGCCAAATCGTGACAAATTCTAGAATGAGTTCGGGCGGGTCCTGGAGATCCACATCAATGGGCACCGCCGCATCGCCATGTGCGTTGAGCAAGCCAGCCGAGAGCGCTGCTTCTTTACCGAAATTGCGGCTTAGCGCAATAAACCCAACGCTTTCGTAGCATTCAGATAGCCGTTTTATCTCGCGCTGGGTTCCATCTGTTGAACCGTCATCAACCATCAAAATACGCCACTGCCACGGAGCGTCGGCCAGCACGCTGTGCACTCGTTGAACAAAGGTCGTTACGGTATCGACCTCGTTAAACACTGGAACGACAAGCGTAATGAGAGGGGGAGTATTAACGTCCATGCGATCCTTTATTGGGTGGCTTGTGATGACAACGGTGAGTAACGACCTGACGAAACCGCAACGGGTTGCCATAGAATGGTGACGTTTTCATGCGTCACACAGGCCCAGCTGGCTAATCGACACGCTTGTTGCGAGAGCTCGTGGTCGGTTATCAAATACACATGCCCTTCGGGCAATTCACCTTGTGCCAAATGGCGGCGATAAGTTTGTGTTGCTGTGTCGATGATTTGTTGATTTGCCCTGGCAAGGTAAGCAACGTTGATTGAGAGATGGTGTTCTGCTGCCAACCACAAGTAGGGTTTAATGGCATCAAGGTCATGTGCTGGAAAGGCGATCAAGCTGTCGTGTGATGCCCATACCTGACTTAACTCGTCATCCTTCAATACGTCGTAAGCACGGGGGTCAACACGACTGGCTTCGACTTGATTTTTAACCTTGTTGCGCATGAAGCTGTACAGCTCGCGCAAATCTTCTCTTTGCACCACCATGGCTAGAACCAGCAACGGTAACAGCCAGCATGCTCTCATATTTTGGGCAAGCTGGATAAACGTAATAACCAATAGTAAGTAAAGTAGCGGCCATACCATTCTACCGCTTGACCGTAGATAATCTTTGAACGGCTCAAACAACATGTCGTAGTAGAGCGGAATACTGCCTTGGCCTATCGATACTTCTCCAGCCATAGCGAATGCAAACAGGCCAACGGAGGCTATCCAAGCTGGTAGCCAGCGGTGATCAACTAACGCTTCTTGATGGTAGCCATCATTATTTACTGCATTAACGCTTGCTAGATTTACCCCGCGATTAAACCAGGTGCTGACTATCAGCGCTAACCACAGCAGCAAAACACCTGCGCCAACATAGGCCATACCTTCGTATTGACCTTCTTTAGCGGGCTGCCAGCCGGGAAAAAGCACTGATAGTGACGTAAAATTGTCGTTAAAAAACCATGCCGATGAACGCGGATTGAAAAACGTCAGTAGTTCAGCGGAATAAAAGCCGTAGCCACCCGACGCGGCGCTTTGGCTATCTAAATGAAAGTAGCCTGCCCCCCACATCACAACGAGGATAGTGCAGGGTGTCGCCACCCCCATCAGCCACCACGCTTGATAGCTGTAGAGCACGCTCATCATATGCTGTCGTACTGGCTTGTCTCTTGCGTCAATCGCCCCTTTCACCACCCTATAGCTAATCGATAACCACCAAACCGCCCAAAACACGCCTGCCATAAAAAAAAGATAGAAATGCATCAAAACAGCCACTGTGAGCAGTAACAGCCAACAAGCGGCCCCCTTGAGGCGTTGTTTTTCGGTTGTCAGCGTAAGCTCAATGGCGATTAGAATTATCCAATGCGCAGTTAAGGCTTCGTGGCCTTGAATACCGATACCGCGCAAAATAACGATGGGCAAGCTGCTGATGAGCAATGCGCCAGCTAGCGCTGCATAGGCGGGAACACCGACGCTCAGTAGTAACCGACAAGCTACTAAACCGTTCAAACAATAGTTAATGACAATGGCTAGCCCTAAATATTGAAAAGTGTCGGGCAGCCAGTGGTGGAACAATTTTAGAGGAATAGCGTAAAGCGGTATTGAGTCAGTATAGACAATACTTGTGGATAGTTCAGTGGCTAGCGTTTTCACGGCCCCTAGGGGCCAACCCCACGGCTCCTGACGGAAAAACTGCCAACCAATGTAATGTTGAAAAGAATCACCTTCGTGTAAAAGCCAATCAGCATCGCGAGGGTCCAGCATGCCACGGTAAAAATAAACAGCTAAAAGTGCTGATAGAATGCCAGCACCAACTGCCGTGATCGCCCCGTGCTTTTCGTACCACCAGCGCCACGTCCCTGTCGTCTTCATTGGTCGCTTACTCTAAGGCTGTCGATTCACAAATCCATGCGTGATGGTCATGGCGAGTATTTTGAGATCAAACCCCAACGACCACCGTTCTATATAATAAATATCGTATTCTACCCTCTTTTCCATCAACTTGACGTCGTCCGTGATGCCCCGCAGGCCGTTTACCTGGGCCCAACCTGTCATACCCGGCTTGACGCGATGACGCTGCATGTAGATATCAATGTGGTCTTTATAGTGGTCGTTGTGATCCATGGCGTGGGGCCTTGGGCCAACAAGCGACATTCGGCCTTGTAGTACGTTATAAAGCTGGGGAAACTCATCTAAGCTGGTACGTCGTAAAAAGCGTCCCAATGGCGTTACACGGTCATCATCGTAGGCAGCCTGCTGCGTTGTATCGCTTTTGTGCAGACGCATGGTTCTAAATTTATAAATTTTGAAGCGCTTTCCGTCTAGGCCATGCCGCTCTTGCTTGAATAATACCGGCCCACCCATTTGCCAACGAATTGCCGCTGCAACTGCTAACATTATCGGGCTAAAAAGCACAAAGAGCACTAGACCTAGCACGCGGTCTTCCAGTGCTTTAATAAAACGCATGGAGCCACTAAGCGGGGTGTAATTAAGTTCTAATGAGTAGAGGCCCGCCACCTGCGTAATACGGTGGTTCAACAAGCGTATATCAGGTAAGTCGGGGAAAAAGCGAATACTAGAGGGAATACCGGCAAGCAGGCGCATTAAGTGGCGCACGCGATTACCTTGAACCAGGGGGTAACCTATCCATATTTCGTCAAAATTGCGCTGAAAAATGTTCTCTTGGGCGAAAGCAGCCATTTTGTGAAAAAAAGTCGTGTCGTCTTCATCAATATAATGACCTACCACTACATACCCCGCATGGGGTGTTTCAATGACTTTTTTTTCTAATAGGGCGATATTATCCTTTTTACCAATTAACAGCACTCGCTTTAAGTTATGCCCTTGTGCGCGCAGGCGCCTCAAGTATCCGTACAGCAACGTACGCATTACACTGCCCACTGCTAGCACCGATAATGCAGAAACACCCATCCACAAACGAGAGAAACTCTGTGTGCCTTTAATGGCAACAAGCAATAGGCTGAGCAGGGCAATAGTCGCTACCCAGGTCACAAGATAAATACCGAGCATGGTGTAAAGGCTGCGCCCACGCCAAGGCTGGTAGAGCCCGAATAGCTCACCTACAGCGGGTAGCAATAGACTGCCAATAAGTATCAAGAAAAGGTAGTCATTGCCATCGTGGTCGATATCGGGCATCAGCCAAAGAGTAGCCAATGCTACTAACGTGGCTATACCCGCATCAAAGCAACGCATCGCGCGACGCAACCACTCACTACCTTGGCTTGTTTTTATAACGGCCATAGTATGATGGCTACCGAGCTACCTGCGCTGATGTGGACATTGAGGCCAGTAGCTCCATAATGCGAGCCAAGTCATCGCTTTCCAAGCTCCCGACTGCAGCATGCAGCGCCAGCGTGTCCAAGGCATAATTGCCCACGGTATCAACGTACTGAATACGCTGATCATAAAGACTCGCACGAGCATCAAGCACATCGACAAGATCGCGTAGTCCTAATTGTTCACCTCGTTCGGCGGCATCTAAAAACAGTTGACTCGATGAAATAGCTTGATTCAACGCCTCCAAGCGACGTTCGCCACCGTTAAGTGCTCTGATACGCTGCCGCACCTCTTGGATCGCAAGGTTGCGTTCATTATCGAGAGCAGCCAACCCTGCCTCTATACGTTTTTCACCTTGCCGAACGCTGGCATTAGTGTAGCCACCACGATATATAGGTACGCTTAATTCCACGCTCGCCCGGTAGTCTTCGCTTTCTCTCAGTTCATCGTCACTGACCCGATCTGAATAACTAAGATTTAGGTTTAGCTCGGGGTAGTAACCAGAGCGCCTGACGCTACTATCAGCCTGGACGACCTGTTGCTCTTCGCTAGCATATAGGACATTCAAGTTTTGATTAGTGCGGGCGATCCACGCTTCGGGATCACCAATATCATTATTGAGGGTAACCGTCGTAAGTTCGCCAGGCGCAGAGCTTTGAAATTCGGGCATCACGCCAGTGAGGCGCTCTAATTCGCTTAAAGCATTATCTAGCTCGTTTTCTGCCTCAACAGCATCGGATACCGCCTGATCATACCTGGATTGGGCTTCCAATAGGTCTACTCGATTCCCCACCCCTAAATCAAACGCACGACTTGCTTGGCGGACTTGCAGATCAAGTGACTTTTGCTGGGCTTCCAGCAGCCCAGAACGCTGTGCAGCTAAATAGGCTTTTACATAAGCTTCGCTTACCTGTATCGCCAGCTCTTGTTCTACAACGGCAAGCTGTAGTTCAGCAGCACTTACCTGAGCACTGGCAACATCCATTTTCCTCCAGCGCTCTAGGCTGAAAAGTGGTTGCTGTAGCTGAACTTGATAGTAAGTTTCATCAATTTCACCGGGCCTTGTTGCGGGTTGACCCAAATCTTCATCACCAACGGTTTGGATATTTGTAGAATCTTGCCATAAATACCCTCCAGTTGCGCTGATTTGGGGCAGCAGCTGTGAGCGGGCCATAGGTACTTCTTCTTGAGTAGCATCTAGCTCGTATCGCTGACGAGTAAGGTCTGAGTCGTGACGCAGTGCCCGGGCAAATAGCTCAGGCAGTGATGGCAGCGTTTGGGGTTGTGACTCCGAATTAGCCAACGCTTCTAGTTCAGTAAGCGCTTGATCATCTGCGGTAACATCGCTTTGTGCCAATGCCGGCTGACTAAGCAGCGCAACTGCAAGTACAAGCGCACTCAGGTTAAAAGGTGTCGTCCGTGTCATTAATCCTCCCGGATAGCGCGCGATAGCATGTCAGTAACTGGTTTGGCGATGTAACTAGCAAAAGTACGCTCACCAGTACGGATCATGACTTCAGCAGGCATACCTGAAAGCAGGTGCATTTGCTCCGTCATGTCCTCTTTTCCTTCGTCAGTTACCCGAATGCGCGTTTTATAGTAATTCTGACCGGTCGCCTCATCTTCGAAACTATCGGCGCTGATGTGAATAATCTCACCATCAATTATATTTGTTAGCCGCTGGTTGAAAGCAGAAAAACGAATTTCAGCAAGCTGGCCTATAAAGAGGTTATCGATATCACGCGTTGGAACACGAGCTTCCACCACAAAGCCGTCATCTGACGGAACCACTTCCATGATGGGATCCCCAGGTCGAATAACAGCACCGACTGTATGAACTTGGCGGCCCACCACGGTACCCGAAACTGGGGCGCTCACAACGGTTCGATTGACTTGGTCGGTCAACGAGGTAATGCGCTCCTCCGCTTCCGCTATTTGCGCTTGAGCATTGCGCAGCTGTTCACCTACTTCGGCCTGAAACTCCTGTTGAGTGATCTCTTTTTGCATACGAATTTCGCTGATTTGCGAACGAAGCTGAGCAATATTAGATTGGAACTCAGCATTGTCGCCTTCGTATTGCAACACTTGACGCTCGAGTTCGCGCAGGCGCTGGTTGTCGCCGAGGCCTTCGCGATACAACGAACGGAAGTCTTCCGCTTCTGAACGCAATGAGTTAATGCGCTGGTTATTAACTCGTTCACGCGCTTCTAGACCATCAATCTGCTCTTGCATTTGAATGATCTGCTGATCCATTGAGTCTAGTGTACTGAGCAGCGATTGACGGCGCGCATGAAACAAACTTTGCTGAACAGCTGTTACCTGTTGGATCCTATCGTTATCCACCGACATCAGCTCTTCGGGCATCTCAAGCGTTTCGGCGCCTTGCTGTTCTGCTAGTAAGCGCACTTCCATCGCTCGGTTTATATAGTATTGAGATTGAGCAATTTCAAGTTGCGAGCGCACCTGAGTATCGCTCAATATAACTAGAGGCTGCCCGGCCTTTACTTTGTCACCATCTTCCACCAAAAGCTCTCGCACAATGCCACCTTCAAGGTGCTGCACCGTGCGCTTAAACGACTCCATAGATACATTACCTGGGGCTACCACAGCTACCGCCAATGAAGCTGTCACAGACCACAATACGAACCCGCCAAGCGCTATACCTAGAATAGCGTAACCGAGCTTACGATAGCCTTTATCACTGGTTGGTAACTTCTCTTGAGCCTCACCTTCAATGGTAGCTGGGCCTTGTGGCGTTACATCAATTTCGCTTTTGGCTGGGAGCTGATCTTTGTGACTGCTCATATTACGACTCCTCACTACCACGACCACCTGAAATGGCGGAGAGGCGAGCTGAACCCTGTTGGCCTACTTGAGGGCGTGGCTTTTTGGCAAACTGGGCAAGTACTTGGTCTCGGGGGCCAAACATACTGACTTGGCCTTCTTTCATGACCAAAAGCTTGTCCATTGTTTTTAGTACGCTAGTTCGATGACTTATTACAAATAGCGTTGTACCTTCTGCTTTTAATTGAGCAATGGCTTGGCTCAGCGCTCGTTCACCAGCGTCATCGAGATTGGCATTTGGCTCGTCTAGCACTACCAACACTGGGTTACCATATAAGGCGCGTGCTAACCCTAAGCGCTGGCGCTGACCACCAGAGAGTGCACCGCTATTTGAGGCAATAATCGTGTCGTACCCATCAGACAGTTCCAACACCATTTCATGAACGCCTGCTTTTTTGGCGGCTGCAACGACTTTCTCTGGATCAACATTGCCAAACCGGGCAATGTTCTCGCTGATGGTGCCATCAAAGAGTTCGATATCTTGGGGTAAATAGCCGATATAGGGGCCTAGCTCGTCACGGTTGTATTGATTAATTGCTCCGCCATCAAGCCTTACGTCGCCCACCTGTGTTGGCCATATCCCCAGCAACACGCGGGCAAGCGTTGATTTGCCTGCCGCACTAGGGCCGATGATGCCAACATGCTCACCTTTAGCGACACTAAAATTGATGCCTCGGATGGTGGCCATACGCGTACCTGGAGGAGCAGCAGCTACGTTTTCTATATCAACAACACCTTGTGGAGCAGGCAGCGACATGTGGGGCTGTTCGCCTGGAATCTGTACTAGAAGCTCGTTTAACCGGCCATAGGCACCACGCGCCGATACAAAGCCTTTCCAGCCACCTATCATTTGATCGATAGGGGCCAGCGCACGTCCCATAAGGATAGAACCAGCAATCATCATGCCGGGGGTCATTTCGCCTCTGAGCACTAAGAGCGCACCCAGGCCAAGAATCAATGACTGGAACAGTAAGCGCATCACTTTAGATGTATTCGTTAACGCGCCGGCTCGGTCACTTGCCTGCGACTGCTTAGCAAGAAACTCATGATGGCGCTTTGACCAGCGCCCCATAATGCCAGGCAGCATGCCCATTGCATGAAGCACTTCAGCGTTACGTAAGTTAGAGTTGGCTAGGTTTTGCGCTTGAATCTGTTCACTATTAGCTTCAGCAAGCAAGGTTTTTGTAGACTTCTCATTAGCCACCGCTAGCGCAAATAAAATAATACCCGCACAGGTAGCAAACACCCCGAGCCAGGGGTGGAAAATAAACAGAATACCTAGGTAAACCGGCACCCAAGGGGCATCAAAAAAAGCAAACAGGCCATTTCCGGTAAGAAATTGTCGCAAGCTGGTCAGGTCATTAAGCGGCTGGGCACTTTGGCTGCCAGGGGACATTATGCTACGTCGAAACATGGCGCTGTAGAGGCGCTGATTGATAGTGGTATCTAAACGGTTCCCTATCCTCACCAACATCCTTGAACGTACCAGTTCCAGCCCGCCCATCACCATAAATAGAAATACGACGACGAGCGTCAACATGATCAGCGTATCGAGACTTTGCGTGGTGAGCACGCGGTCATACACTTGGAGCATGTACATGGGGGGAACTAGCATCAGCAAATTGACGAACATGCTAAAAAAGCCCACCGATACAAACGAACCCTTACAGGCGCTTAATGCACGCTGTAGATCCGTTGCTTCCTGTTGCTTTGCCATGGAGGGATCACCGTTGAATCAAAAGAAGTCACGCGAAGATTATCGCGGCAGCATAACAGAAACGCCCCTGCCTAGGGTAGGGGCGTTATGAGAGTAAAAACTGTCAGGAAGGGGGTCGAGCTTATCTATACCCAACCCAAGGTCTGCAAATAAACCGTTAACCAAACAGCATCATGCTCTCATCTGACTCGGTAAAACCAACCATAACGGCGCCTCGCTCGGCACCATTATCCAACTGATCCAACCAGAACTCTTTACCTGCCGAATCAGACGTTCTCTCGAGTACGTTTGAATACATCAGTTCAATAAAGGCGTCGTCTTCTAGATTCCCGTTTTGACTATTGAACTCAGCTGACGCAATAAAGCTGTTGGCAATATCACCTAAACCAGTAGTCTCCTTAATTTCCAACCAGTACCCCAACCCTTTACCATCCGCATCGCGATCAAAGGCAGCATCGTAAAGGCGCAATAGTGGGTCAACAGGCGCGCTGAAGACTGCATCGCTACGCTCATCAAGGTTTTGGATGCGCAGGTCTTCGCTGGCAGGGGTTTCTTCTTCGCTAAATGGCGTTTCGCTGAACATGCTGGCCATGTATTCAGCAAAGGCATCCTGCTCAGTGCCCTTATCGGCGAAGGTAAACTGGCCATCATCTACAAACGCGTCCATAAGATCCACGCGGTCTTGATAGCTGCCTTCATCTAACGGATAACCGTCGCCGCCGTCGGCTAAAAAGCCTAAGGTAACGACTTTGATGCTCTCTTCAGCATCACCTACCAAGCGGCCATTGGCGACCAGTACATCGTTTGCACTGCCATCCTCATTAACGATTACCGCATTTTGGATGCGCTCGCCAGCGGGTTGACTTACATCAAAGCTGTATTGGATACCGCCCACCTGGGCAAACTGACCAGCAGTGACACCCGGCGCTGACGCTGCTACCGCATGCTCCAGGATATCCAATAGCGTGCTACGCGTGACGGTAATGATGGTCAGGTCGTTATTGAAGCGTAGCGATGACGCTGCATCCAGCTGGGATACACCCCCTTCCGGCTTGCCGATAGCGGGGTTGGCGCCCGGCACCTGATAGCTGGGCTCGCTATCGCTTCCTTCCACCACGACATCACCAATCGGCTCACGAATACCACCGCCGTTCTTAAACGATACCAGTACCTCAGCATCCAGCTGTTTGGCGTACCAGAGGTTGGCGTCGGCAGTCAGGTTACCCAGGTTGGTCTCTTCGGTACGCACTGCGCCCCGCTCCCCCACCAGATAAACATCGGTTAAACCAAGGATGTTGCCGTCTTGTTCAGCAACGAATTCCCCTACGGCGCCGACTAGGTCGTTGGCCACATCCCCTTTGGTGCCTTCAGCAAAGGCGCTTTCCAGGTCGCCCCACAGCGCTTCTACCTGTTCGTCAGTGGTGGCATAAACGCCTGAGGTGTTCTCATCGATTGAATCGGCAACAACCCGCCCCTGTTCGTCAAACTCCACCACCAGCTCGGCAACGTAGCGCCAGCCACCATCAGTATTCACTACCACGACATCATTACCTGAGGCGTCCTGGGTAACAATGGGGTATGAGTCATAGGGCTCGCCCGCTCCTGGAAACAAGCCGCGGTCTTGATCTTCTTGATCCGCCAGCAGGCTATTGGAACCACCGGCAATGACGATATCGACCCCATCCAGCAGTGTCGCTAGCTCTTCTTCAAACTGAATTTGCTGAAGGTGCGAACTGAGGATGATCTTATTGATGCCCTGCGATTCTAGGTCATCAATGACTGGCTGAATCAGGTCGGCCAGGGCCTGCATGTCGTTACTACCCCCTGTCAGCACGTCTACATCACCTGGCGAAGAGATGCTTTCAAGGATTTGGGTAGTTACGCCAATAATGCCAATTTTTTCACCACCACGCTCGGCAATCACCGCCGGGGCTAGCTTAGGCTTATTAGCGCCAGCTAATAGCTCTTCCAAAGTAGCTTGGAAAGCGTCTTGGCTGAATAACTCATTGGTAGCCAGCTCGCTTAGGGCGGTATCAGCGGAGAAATCCAGGTTGGCTGAGAGGTAAGGGAACTGCGAGCCCAGCCATTCAATTTCAGCAGCCGTAGCGCCGTTAACCACAGGCGCGATCATTGCAGCAATTAGATCAGTGCCTAGGTCAAACTCGTGATTGCCCAATGTCACGGCCGCAGCGTCGACCAGATCCATCAACAGAGTCTCAACACGCCCAGAGGCCGCCGTGATTCCGCTCATGGAACCCGCTTCTAGCCCATAAATCTCTTCAACCACGGCTTGGAAGGCCGTTTGTAAGCTTGAATCAGCGGCGGCGTTCAAATACGGCCCGGGCAGAACTAAATCACCCGAACCGACAAACAGCGAGTTGGCGTACTGATCTTCTAAGTGATCCACGATAGAAATGAAATTGGGTGCGTTAAGCAGATCTCCACCGCCCCCTTCCATATCGGCTGCGTGCAGGAGTTGAAGCTGGAAATTACTCATGGCGGTTCCCTTTTTTAATCCGTGGAAAAATAGGCAAACGTGAGATTACGCAATCAACCATTGCAAATACGTGACGCTTTAAAGAAAAAGTATTCTAGCGTCGCCAAAAAATCACTTCGTAATCCAAGCATCATTAAAATAAAACATTTAAGTCATTTAATTGCTATGACTTAGTAATAAATTCAACCTTTCCATTCATCCTGTGAGGGCTGGTTAAATGACCAACTTTGAGCTTGTTTCTACGTTATATCGCGATATTTTATTGCGTGAGCCGGATGAGGCTGGCGCTAATTATTGGACTGCCGCCCTGGATAGCGGAACTGTCGATGTTGCAACCACTCTTGACTCAATGGTGACCAGCGATGAATTTCAGCTGCAAATCCAGCCTATTATTACGCTCTATAGTGTTCACCTATTACGTACGGCCGACCCTGCAGGCCTCGCGTACTGGGTCAATGAGTACCGCAACGGCTTAGCATTGGAAGAGATTTCCAATAGTTTTCAAGCGTCTAATGAGTTCGAAGCCACCGTTTCCAACTTGAACGATACCACTTGGCTAAATCAACTCTACAACAGTGTTTTGAACCGCGAGCCTGACCCAGAAGGTTTAGTGTACTGGTCAGCGCTGCTGGCGGACGGGCTGTCTCGTGAGGAGCTTGCCGCAGCATTTATGAACAGCAGCGAAAGCATTGAACAGCAACCAGCACGTGTATTAGCTCCTTTACTCGGCGATGGCTCCAGCGTGGATGATGTTGCATCGCTACTGAGTCGTTATATTGAGCAGCTTGAGAGTGAGCCAGAAGAACCTGAAGAACCAACAGAACCTGAAGAGCCAACAGAACCTGAAGAGCCAACAGAACC
>NZ_HG423343.1:53422-422089 GCF_000982975.1 Halomonas sp. A3H3
ACCTGAAGAGCCAACAGAACCTGAAGAGCCCAACAACCCAACTGACCCCAGTCAGCCTGAGCCAAGTAATCCAAACTTCAATCTGGGAGAGCGCTACCACACGGGCACTTCTGACGCTTCAGCAGCGATTGCCGTGGGTGAGGGTTTCATGCTGGTGGCGGATGACGAAGACCAAGTGTTACGCCTCTATGAGCGCGATACTGACGGCGCCCCTCTGGCGGAAATTAACCTAAATACTGCTCTGGGTTTGAATGACACCCAAGAGGTGGACTTGGAAGCGGTGGCGACTTATCAAGGCACCCACTACTGGCTAGGCTCCCACGAGAGCAGCCAGCGCTCGATGATTTTCGCCACTGAAGTGACGGGTGATAACGCTGAGAGTTTGAGCATCGAGGTGACGGGGCAGTTTACCGATTTAGCCAGCCAGCTTAACGACTGGGATGCCCAAAATGGCCATGGGCTTGGTGAAAATGCGCTGAGCCTCTCGTTAGGGATCAATATTGAAGGCGCTGTGTTTATCGGTGACTCCCTTTATCTCGGCCTACGCTCGCCGCAGGATGATGGCTTCGCACAATTAGTACCGGTAGAAAACGTGATTGACCTCGTCTCTGGTGAGGCTAACGAAGCTTCCTTTGGCGATCCCCTGCGTTTAGACCTGGATGGCCGCGCGGTGCGCTCTATTGAGCCTGCTGGCGATGAAGGTTATCTGATCCTGGCGGGCCCGGTTAACGATGACGACGACGTCGGTTTTGGTCTTTACCTATGGGATGGTGATTATGCCGTTCGTGAAATAGACGGCCCGGATCTCAATACCCTACCGGACGCACTGACGGCGAAGCCGGAATCACTTTTCGATGTTTCCATCACCGAGTCGGGCGTTACTGCGAGCGTGCTGTTTGATAGCGGCACGGTGGATTGGTTAGAGGATGGTCAAGAGTCTAAGGATCTACCCGCCGAACAGCAGCGCTTTGTAAGCACAGACATTGAATTCAACCTGCCTGATTTTGCACCTCAAGCCGGTGACATTGCGATTACTGCGGTCAGTGGCAGCGAAAAATCCTTCCAGTTCGTAGCATTGAAGGGTATCAGCGAAGGTGCGGAAATTACCTTTACTGACTCAGGCTGGGCAGGCGATGGCTTCCGTGCCAGCGAAGGCGCCGTTAAGTGGACGGCGCCTGAAGGCGGCGTACCTGCAGGCACGGTTGTTACTTACACTGCGGATTCTCCGCAATTCACTACTGCTAACAGCAGCGAGGTGGGTAATAACGGGTTTAATCTTTCGGTCAGCGGTGACCAAGTACTTGCTTTCGTCGGCGAGGCTAGCGACCCAACATTTATCTACGCGGCTCAAACCAACAGCGATGCGTGGCAGGAAACTGCAGACTCCTCTAATAATTCTGCCCTGCCGCCTGGCCTTGAAGAGGGTGTCACAGCGGTTGCCGTTGGCAGCGCACGCAACGCCGCCTTTACCGGTAATGGCTTCGGCACGGCGGAGGAGCTATTGAGCGCCGTTGGCAACCCTGACAATTGGTCATTTGAGTACGGTGAACTACCCACCAATGCCACCACTGACTTTCATGTGGGCACGATGGAAGCTCCTTATGTGCCGGGCGAGCGCGATATTGGTTTAGCCATCACTGAGATATGGTCGGGCCAAAGCGGTTCTGACGTCACCGCTGATTGGTTTGAAGTAACCAACCGTTCGTCTGAAGCGCTTGATTTCAGCACTATGCCGCTTTACTACGATGATGACAGTGCCGATCCCGTAGATGCTATAGAAATTAAGGGGCTAAGTTCGCTGGCTCCTGGTGAATCAGCGATTGTTATGGTCGATGGCGATGCCGAATCAGTTGCGGAATTCCGTTCAGCGTGGAGCAACCTGGATAATATCGATGCCTTGAAAATTGGTTATGCCGAAAATGCTTCTGGCCTGGGCGGTGGCGGCGATGCCGTAACGCTGTGGCAAGGCGACCCACGTGTTGATGGCAACCAGGTGGCAATGGAAGCCTACCCAGATACCGACGGGTTTGACGCCGCTTCCTGGGATGTGGATTTAGGCAAATTCACCACCACTGATACTGAGGGGGCGATTAGCTCTGATGCACTGGGCGGTGATGGTAGTGATGTACCCGCCGTAGCGTCACCTAGTCTTGCTAATCAGCCCCAGGTAGATATTACACTGATTTCTGCAGTACAGGGTGACTCAAGCAGCAGCACTTTAGAGGGTGAAAACGTTACGCTTGAAGCCATCGTCACTATGGTAGCGCCTGGCTTGGATGGCTTCTTCCTGCAAGAGGAAGATAGCGATAACGACAATAATGCCGAGACGTCAGAAGGTATTTTTGTGTACGCGGGTAGCGGTAGTGGCGATTGGCTGGAGCAGCTCACTGCCGGTGATCAAATTCGCATTAGCGGCGAGGTCTCAGAGTATTTCGAGAAAACGCAGTTAACTGCCGAACGCAACAGCCTTGAGGTGCTGGCTAACGATGTGCCTTTGCCTGAAAGCCAGCGAATCATCATGCCGTTTACCGACAAACAAGGCCTGGAAGCCTTTGAAGGTATGCGCGTAGCCATTGAAGCGCTGGACGGTGAGCCGTTGGTGGTCACTGAGCTTTACGAGCTGGGCCGTTACGGCGAAGTTACGCTTGCATCAGGAGGCCGCTTAGAGCAGTTCACGGAAGTCAACGAGCCTGATGTGGCAGGCTATAGCGCTTGGCTTGACGACGCCGAGGCACGCACCATTAAAATCGATGATGCGAATTCGACACAAAACGCTGATCCGATTATTTATGGTCGTAACGGTGAGGAGCTTTCTGGTTCTAACCCGCTGCGCGGTGGAGATGAGCTTCAGACTCTCGAAGGCGTGCTTGATTACAACTTCGAAGAGTGGAAAGTCCAAAACGTCGAAGGCCTGGACTTTACCGGCACTGAGCGTCCGGCAACACCTGATACAGATGCTCTGGGTGATGCCGATATTACAGTGGCCTCTTTCAATGTATTGAACTACTTCACTACACTGGATGAAAACGGCAACAAAACAGAGACCTTAAATGGCACTCTGCATGATCCACGCGGCGCCAATAATGCTGAAGAGTTTGCCCGTCAGGAAGCCAAAATCGTTGAGGCAATTAATACCAGCGGTGCTGATGTGGTGGGGCTCATGGAAATCGAGAACAACGGTTATGGTGACGATAGCGCCATTGCAACGTTGGTTGATGCGCTGAATGCAGATGTGCAGGATAAAAACATTCAGGACGTCACTTGGGCTTACAGCGTCCCCGAAGATGGGAATGGCAACACCACTAGCCCTGGGGATGATGCCATTGCGGTTGGGGTCATCTACAATAGTCAGGCGGTGACACCTACTGGCGCTGCAGCCACTAAAACCGATGGAGCTTTCGCCACTGCAAACCGTGCACCGGTGATGCAAACCTTTGAAGATAGTAATGGTGAAACCTTTTCGGTGGTGGTTAACCACTTTAAATCCAAAGGCAGTGTCGTCAATGGTGAAGACGCTATCGGCGACGGACAGGCCAACAACAACCCCACACGGGTCGAGGCCGCGGAGGAATTGCTTGAATGGCTATCCACCAACCCCACCGGTAGCAATGACAGCGACGTGCTGATTCTTGGTGACTTGAACTCTTATGCCATGGAAGACCCCATCATGACCCTGACCGATGCGGGCTATACCCTTCAGGACGATGATTACAGCTATGTCTTTGATGGATTCTGGGGTTCGTTGGATCATGCGTTAGCCAGTGAAACGCTCGCAACACAGGTCACGGGCACCACGACTTGGCATATCAATGCGGATGAAGCATCGGCATTGGATTACAACACCGACTTCACTAATGATCGTCAGGATGACAACCTATACGCCGATGATGCGTTCCGTAGTTCAGACCACGATCCTATCTTAGTAGGCCTGAACTTAGGCCTAGCTGAAGCTTAATTAAACGTACTACCTTTTGAGATGGCCTCCGCTTGCGGGGGCCATTTTTTGTCTTACTAGCCATTACCCCTGATCGCTTCAGCGCTCAAAGCGCCCCGTAGCGCTTCCCGCCTAGGGTGTTAAACTCACCGCAAGCACTTTTTTCAGGAGAAATACATTGAGTTCAGTACGTTCCACTACTGCTATTATTCATGACAGCGGCATTGCTTTTGGTACCAGCGGCGCACGAGGGCTGGTTGAACAGTTTACCGATGAAGTATGTGCAGCTTTCACCGTGGCATTTATTACCGCCATGCGGGACTCTTTTCCAGTAGAACGTATTGCGCTAGGTATGGATCGCCGCCCCAGCAGCCCGGCGATGGCAGCCGCCTGTACCAGTGCGGCCCATACGCTAGGAGTGAAGGTCAATGACTATGGCGTACTGCCTACGCCTGCCCTGGCGTTAAAGACAATGGCGGATGGCATACCTTGCATCATGATTACCGGCAGCCATATACCGTTTAACCGTAACGGTATCAAGTTTTACCGCCCTGATGGCGAGATTACCAAAGCTGATGAAACCGCTATTCTTAATGCTGAGGCGGCTATGCCTACCCTACCCGCGCCAGTGCGCGGGGAGGTTTCTGAAGCCGCTAATCAGGTCTACTCAGAGCGCTTCACCACCTGGTTTCCAGGTGAGCCATTGAAAGGTTGGCGGGTAGGCTTGTACCAACACTCGGCCGCAGGGCGCGATTTGAATGCGCATATTTTGAGCGAGTTAGGTGCGGATGTAGTGGTACTAGGCCGCAGCGAAGCCTTTGTGCCTGTAGATACCGAGGCCGTTAGCGACGAGGATCAGGCTCAAGGGCGTGCCTGGGCAAACCAACACCAACTACAAGCCCTGTTTTCTACCGATGGCGATGGAGATCGACCGTTGCTTGGAGATGAAACGGGTACGTGGCAGCGTGGTGATATTGTCGGGTTACTCTGCGCCCGTGCATTGGGAATCGAAGCGCTGGCTGTGCCGGTAAGCTGCAATACAGCGATAGAAGCCTGCGGTGCCTTCCAGCTAGTTGAGCGCACGCGCATTGGTTCACCGTATGTATTGGACAGTATGGCTAAGCTCAGTAAGCGGTTTACGCGAGTGGCTGGGTTTGAAGCCAACGGTGGTTTTCTATTGGGAAGCAGATTGGAGAGTGATGGCCGTCAATTAGCCGCCCTACCCACCCGAGATGCGCTGCTCCCCGCCCTTACTTTGATGGTGATGGCCGCCCAACGCGGGATTAACCTCTCGCAGCTAATCGCTGACTTACCTGCCCGCTATACGGCAAGCGACCGACTCAAGGATTTCGCCACGGAGAAAAGCCATGCGTTGCTGACCGAATGGCAAACCTCACCTGAACTGATGCAGCAAACATTAGGTTTACAAGCTGGCATTTCAGCAGTCAATAGCACTGATGGCTTGAGAGCCACGCTTGAAAATGGCGATATCGTGCACCTTCGCCCCTCTGGCAATGCACCGGAGCTGCGCTGCTATAGCGAATCTGCTTCACAAGCAGACGCATCGGCACTGGTAAAACAGAGCTTGGCCGCTCTCGAAAAGCTGAACTAGGGGCCTTACTCTTAGCAAAGAACAGAGCACTAACAAAGAACGGGCGACCCTAATGGGCCGCCCGTTCTTTGTGGCTATCCTTCGCCAAGGAGAATGGTTACAGCTGCTTATTTATAAACCGGAAGCCGCGCACAAACCTCGGCCACTTTATCCAGCACCTGGGCTTCGATGGCGCTGGTGTCATCGCCCTTGGCCAGTACGTCCAGAATATCGCAGATCCAGCCTGCCAACGTACTACACTCTTGTTCACTGAAACCGCGCGTGGTCACCGCTGGGGTGCCAATACGCAGGCCAGAGGTGACAAATGGGCTTTGCGGGTCGTTTGGAACGGCGTTCTTGTTCACAGTGATGTGGGCACGACCCAAAGCAGCATCGGCATCTTTGCCCGTTACGCCCTGCTTGATCAGCGAAAGCAGGAAGAGGTGGTCTTCGGTACCACCAGAGACGATGTCGTAACCGCGATCAATAAACACCTTGGCCATTGCCTGAGCGTTCTTAACTACCTGCTGCTGATAGGTTTTGAACTCGGGTTCCATAGCCTCTTTGAAACAGATCGCTTTGGCGGCGATTACGTGCATCAAGGGGCCACCCTGGCCGCCGGGGAAAACCGCTGATTGCAGCTTTTTCTCGATATCAGCGTCGTTTTCCGCTGAGAGAATCACGCCACTACGTGGGCCGCGTAGGGTTTTGTGGGTAGTGGAGGTGACCACGTGGGCATGGGGCAAGGGGCTAGGGTAAACGCCCGCCGCAACCAGACCAGAGACGTGGGCCATATCAACGAGTAAGTAAGCGCCTACTTCATCGGCGATTTCACGGAACTTGGCCCAATCAACAATTTGTGAATAGGCTGAGAAGCCGGCGATGATCATTTTGGGCTTGTGCTCGCGAGCAAGCTGGGCCACTTGAGCGTAATCAATTAACCCCTGCTCATCCAGACCGTACTGAATGGCGTTGTAGTGCTTGCCGGAAAAATTAGGCTTGGCACCATGGGTCAGGTGGCCGCCCGCATCCAGGCTCATGCCTAAAATGGTATCGCCTGGCTTAACCAGCGCTTGGAACACCGCGCTGTTGGCTTGCGAGCCTGAGTGGGGCTGAACATTAACGTAGGTGGCGCCGAACAGCTCTTTGGCGTAATCAATGGCCAGGTTTTCAGCGATATCGACGAACTCACAGCCGCCGTAGTAGCGCTTACCGGGGTAGCCCTCAGCGTATTTATTGGTCAGCTGGCTGCCCTGAGCTTCGAGTACGCGGGGGCTGGCGTAGTTTTCGGAAGCGATCAGTTCGATGTGGGCCTCTTGGCGCTCCACTTCTTTCTGCATGGCATCAAACAGCACATCATCAAATCCGGCAATTGTCATATCGCGGCTGAACATCGGCGGGAACCTCGTAACGAGAAAGGGTCATCATGGAAGAAGCGAGGGCGCTATCATAACGCAGCCTGACGCGACTTTCATCGCATCCTCGTCAGGTCTTGCATGAGCGTGATTCATGTAATGACAGAGGGAGTATCATCGCGAACACCGTGAAGCGATCTCAGGGGGCGTCAATTTGCGTTTTCCTTCTCCATGCAAAATACTGTATATTTATACAATATTTTAAGCACCAGGATGCCGACGATGCCGGGCCAGTCTTCTCACTTTACCCCTGCCTTGCCGTTAACCTCTCAGCCGCAGCCTTGTGGCCGCGCTGGTTTTAGTGGCTTTCCTTCGCCAGCCCAGGATTACGAGCCATGCACGCTGGATCTCAACACACGGCTGGTTAAAAACCCTACTGAGACGTTTTATGTCACCGCCACCGGCGACAGCATGGAGGGTTGGGGAATTTTTGAGGGTGATTTGCTGGTGGTTGATCGCAGTATTGAACCGCAACTGGGACATATTCTGGTCGCTATGCTAGAGGGCGAGGCCCTAATTAAACGCTATGCGCTCTATCGGGGAACGCCGCACCTGTGCTCAACACATCCTAACTATCCGCCACTGCCACTTGAAGGCAGCGACTGCCAGCTATGGGGGGTAGTGCGCGCCGTCGTGCACGAGTACTTGCGATGATCGGTCTAGTCGATGCCAACAACTTCTACGTCAGCTGCGAGCGGGTTTTTCAGCCCAAGCTGGAAGGTAGGCCCGTGGGGGTAATGTCGAACAACGACGGCTGTGTCATCGCCCGCTCCGCCGAGTTAAAAGCGCTGGGTATCCCTATGGGTGCGCCAGCCTTCAAGCTTGAAGAAATGCGTCAGCGCGGCGAGATCCACCTGCTGTCGTCTAACTATGAACTCTACGGAGATATGTCGGCACGGCTGACCCAACTACTACGCGATGCCTGCCCTGCAATTGCGCCCTACTCAATAGATGAAATGTTCGTCTACCTGGAAGGATTAACCACAGAGCAGTGTGAGAGGCTGGGGCGAGAATTGCACCATCGTATTCGCCGCCATTTAGGGTTACCGGTGTGTGTTGGGCTGGCACCCACCCACACGCTCGCCAAATTAGCCAATCACCTTGCCAAGCAAGACCCACATTACCAAGGCGTTTGCCTGCTTAATGGACAAGATCACACGACGCAGGCGCTGCTCAAACGTACGCCGGTGGGCAGCGTGTGGGGCGTCGGCCATCGGCTTGCCGGGCGCTTAGCGATTGGCGGCGTGACCACCGCTTGGGACTTGCGTCAAAGCGACGACAAGCAGTTGCGCAAGCGCTTCTCTGTGGTGCTGGCGCGCACCGCGCTCGAGCTGCGTGGCACGCCTTGTATGGAGATGAACGCCCTGGATCAACCGCGCCAACGCATTATGACCTCGCGCTCTTTCGGCCAGCCCACCGGCGTTTTTGCAGAAGTACATAATGCACTGCGGCGCCACGCCCAGCGCAGCGCTGAAAAACTTCGCGAGCAACGTAGCTTAGCTCGTGCGGTGATGGTATTTCTCAACACTAACCGTCATCGCCGCGATCAGTTGCAATACTTCCCGCAGGCGCTGATCGCCCTGCCCTCACCCAGCGACGATACCCGGGTGATCCTTGATGCCGTACGCCAAGGCCTTGAGCAGATTCATCGCCCCCGCTACCAGTTCATGAAAGCTGGCGTGATGCTGCTGGATTTAGTGGATGCAGAGCAGCACCAGCTTTCGCTGCTGCATCCGCCAGTCCGTGATCGCCATCCGTTTTTAATGGCAACCGTGGATCAGATCAACCAGCGCATGGGGCAAGGCACTATCAGCTTTGGTATGACGGATGCCCCTGCTGCTTGGCAACTGCGCTGCGCCCACCGCTCAGACCGCTATACCACGCGCTGGGACGAGTTGATGAAAGTGGGCACTCACCCCGGCGCAGTCGCCGCCGCCGAGGCAAAGCAGAAAGAGAAGCAGAAAAAACAGCAGGCGTTAACCAGCCCTAAGCGCAGTACGCAGCCGCGGGCTTAAGGTTTCTCCAAGCGCGACCATGGCAAACAGAATCCCCAGCAACCAGGGCCAGTGAGCCGCAAACGAGACCTGATAAACGCCCAGCGCGTCGACAAAAATCACCACAATGCCCAGCGGGCTAACGTAGCGCACCATGGTCAGCCACAGCGCATAAGGCAAGGGGGCAAGCCCCAACTCGTCGCGGAAAGTATCGTTTTTCAGCACAAACCCCGCTACCACTACCGTGCCCAGGCCACCCAACGGCATCATCCAGCGCGAGGTTAAATAATCCAGCCAGTCAAAGAAGTTCTTACCGGCCAGTGTCCAATCCGCGCCCAGGTTAAACGACAGCATCGCCAGTGTGCTAATCAACCACAGCACAATACCGGTGCCCCAGGCGGCTGCCGAACGCGAGATACCTTTGTTGTCGCACAGCCAGGAAACCGTGGCTTCGACCATAGAGATCGAAGAGGTCAGCGCTGCCATAGAGAGCATCAGGAAGAAGAGAATGCCAAACAGGGTGCCCAGCGGCATCGCCTGGAAGGCCAACGGCAGGCTCATAAAAATTAGCCCAGGGCCTTCGCCGGGGTTCATGCCATTGGCGAAAATAACCGGGAAGATCGCAAGCCCCGCCATCAAGGCAACAACGGTATCCGCCACCGCCACACTCACCGTGGTGCGGCCAATAGAAGCGTCTTTAGGCAAGTAGCTGCCATAGGTCAGAATCGCCCCAGAGGCCAGCGAGAGGGTGAAAAACGCATGACCCAGCGCTGCCAGAAGGCCTTCGCTAGAGAGGCTGCCCGCATTGAAGGAGAACAGAAAGTTAACCGCAGCGCCAAAGCCACCGGAAAACATACCAAAGCCAATCAACACCACCAGCATGATCACCAGCCCCGGCATCATCCAGCTAACGCTCTTCTCGATTCCCTGCTGCACGCCTTTACCCACGATCAACATGGTGGCCAGCGTAACCAGGGTGCTCCAGAAACCGAGGTTCAGCGGATTGGCGTTATTGGCCCCGAACACAGCGGCCATCTCATCAACGCTGCTGCCCGCGAGCCCCCCGGTCAGCATCTTCCACAGATACGAGAACGACCAGCCCGCCACCACCACGTAAAACGACAGGATCATAAAGCCGCAGAGCATGGCCATCCAACCAATCAACGACCAAGCCGATGAACGGCCAGACTCATTGACCACGCGCCGTATGGCATCCACCGGGCTACCACGCCCCCGCCGACCAAACGCGATTTCGACCATCATCACCGGCACACCCACGGCAAAGATGCACGTTAGATAGACCAGCACGAAGGCGCCGCCGCCAAACTCCCCAGTCATGTAGGGGAATTTCCAGATATTGCCTAGCCCCACCGCCGAACCGGTGGCCGCCAACATAAACCCCCAGCGGCCTAGCCATTGGGTGCGAGGTTGCCTAGAAGAGGTCATTTGCCCATATCCCGTAGAAAAAGGCGCTCATCCTAAAGGATTTCGAGGGTAATGCCCACTAGGCCCCAGTTCCTAGGCGTACACCATGGCTTTTGCGGCGGCATCCAGGCGTTGAGCGGTTTGATCGACCCGGCGCAAACAGGCCAGCAGCACCGCGCCAAGCGTTACAAAACCGCCCGCCAACCACAGCCCAACACCATAGTGGCCAGAGGTTTCAGCCAACATACCGGTTAATGCCGGGGCGCATATCTGGGCGGCGCCGTATGCCAGAGTCATCTGCCCCATTAGCCGCGCGGGGCTGGAAGGATAGAGCCTACCTGCCATGGTCAGCACAAGGCTGACGCAACCAAGGAAGGTACCGCCATAGAGCACCGCACTGAGCAGTACCACTGTTGAGTTCGCGGTAATCGCAGGCAGTACGATCCCCACTACCTGAATCCCCATGGCGAGAATCAGCGCCCCTAAATAGCCCACTCGACGGGCGACCAGATCCCACAGCATCACCGCTGGGGCGGCGGCTAAACCGGCCAGAGCGAACGTCCAGTTGCCCATCCCCGCCAGCAGCGGCTCACGCTCAACGATGGCAACTAAGAAGGTAGCGCTGATCACATAGCCATAACCGGCGCAAAAGTAGGCGGCGAGCATCCAGCGCATAAAAGTACGTGTTGGCGGCGTAGCGGTTCGGCTACTCGCCACGTGAGCCCCCTCTAGCGGCCTTTCCGGCCGCGGCAGCCAGCGCCAGGCAGGCACCAGCAGCACGGCACCCAGCAGGCTAAAGCCCCACCATTGGGTCTGCCAGCTAAAGGAAAACTGGAGCATCATCTCCACTGCCACCGCCGCGACAATCATGCCTAGCCCCAAACCGGCAAAATGAATTCCCAGCTCGCCGCGCTGGCGATGTTGGATTAACCAGTGAAGAATCAGCCCTGACGCTAATAGCATTGCAGCGCTGCTTGAAAGACCCGCCAGAAAACGCAACCCCGCCCAAACCCAGAAGTGATCGGTAAGCGCCATACCCGCAGTCGTGATTACCGCCAGGATTAACCCGCAGCGAAATAGCGTGTCTTTGATATAAATACTGTGAATAGAGGCGGCCAGCACGGCCCCCAGCATATAGCCCGCGTAGTTAACCGCAGCCAGCCAGCCGCCATCGGCATCACCCATCCAGGTCTGCTGCTGCATCACCGGTAGCAATGGGGTATAGGCAAAGCGCGCGATGCCAACACATAATATTTGGCTAAAAACGCCCGCCAACAGCACTTTGAAGCGCTGGGCACCTAGCGTTGCGACGGTCATGGGGCTACTCCTGAACGGCTCTTTAACGACGACTGAGCGGACGTTATGTTAATTAGCGTGCGTATTTTATCGTCATAGTAAGGCCTTTCAGGCAGCGGGTCATGACCACCTAAGTCGAGGAGCGAGGTTAAAAAGGCCTAGCTCGCGTCAACCTCCATGCTTAACAGCAAAAACGATAGCGTCTTGCCATGCCCATCCAAGTTGAGCGCGCCATTAACGCCGCCCTGCAGCACGTCATCGATCACGAAGTTCATGCCCGCCAAATTAGGCAAAGGGTAACGCCGCACTCGGCTGGCACCACGATGAGCAAACAGCGCCAGCACACGCTCCTCGGTTACCTGCTCCAGCAGGGTGGTGTAATGGTCTGGGTCATAGGCAAACAGTGCCACGTTTAGCCGTTCCCCCTTATCACCTGCGCGGGCATGGGCGAGTTGATGAAGAGCGACTGAGGTATCCGGGCGCACCGTTGTTTGCGTGTGGTCAGCTTGCAGCATAACGTTCACTCCTACGTTCGCCGAGCGGCGACGATTCAAACAGGCTGGCATGAGCATTAACGTCGCTACGTTTGACCAAATAAGAGGAGGTAAACACTCGCCTTTGAAATTGGCGCCGCACGCCACCGCCACCCGCGGGCCCGGCACAATAAAGCGCCAATAGCTCCTGGGTGGCGCGGGCTACCCAGCGCCGCTCGCTGTGCTCGGCCGCCAGTCGCAGCCGATAATCGCCGCTGGCAGACGCTGAAACGCTACGCTGCAGCTCACCGCTATCGCTATCGAATACGCTGGCCAAGCCAATGATATCCAAGCGGGTACGCAGCTCCGCAGGGGCTCGAAACACCAATCGTTCACGCAGTACCTGCGCTGCAAGCTGGGCTCGTGCCAAGGCGTTCGGGCCGGCATAGGAGATTTCCGCCTCGCCCTGCCAACCGCCTTCATAGCACACGGTGGTTTTTAGCCGCTCAGGCGCAGGCTTGCCGCGAATTCCTGTCACCGCCACGCGATTGGGTGACAACTGACGCACCTCTGCGTGGGAAAGATCCACCGTGACATCCGGAGTCAGATAATTCGCCGGGTCATGCACTTCGTAAAGCAGCTGTTCTTTCACCGTTTGCTCGGTAACACAGCCGCCGGTATTGGCAGGCTTGGAAATAATAAGGCTGCCATCCTGCTCCACTTCAATAATCGGATAGCCCACCGTGGCGAGCCCGGGCACGTCTTTAAAGCCAGGATCGGCAAAGTAGCCGCCGCTTACCTGGGCGCCACACTCAGCCAAATGCCCCGCCATCATGCCGCAAGCTAGGCGATCCCAGTCGTCCCAACGCCAATCGAAGTGGTGCATCAGCGGCGCTAAAAACAGCGCCGGGTCGGCAACACGGCCTGTAACCACCACATCCGCCTGCATGGCCAACGCCTCAGCCAGCGCCTTGGCTCCCAGGTAGACATTGGCTGAAATCAGGGCGT
Source organism: Halomonas sp. A3H3 (assembly GCF_000982975.1). Taxonomy (NCBI): domain Bacteria; kingdom Pseudomonadati; phylum Pseudomonadota; class Gammaproteobacteria; order Oceanospirillales; family Halomonadaceae; genus Halomonas; species Halomonas sp. A3H3. Next base: position 66,559 of record NZ_HG423343.1, read on the forward strand.
CATCGCCAGGCATATCCAGCCGCTCGGCCTCCCAGCGCTGTAAGTCCAAGCTATGCAACTGCTGGCGGATATCATCACCGTGCACCTGGGCAATGCGCACATCCCCGCGCCCAAGCTGTGTCGCCAAGTCAGCAATTACCTGACAAGCACCACGGGGGTTCGCCGCACCAAAGTTGCCTAAAATCTTAATGTCGTGATCCAGGCAGTCGCGCAGCACTGGCGCCAGCAGCTCGTCTAACAGCGGTTCAAACCCGCTTTCGGGATCATCACGCATCGCGCGGTGAGCTGCCGCTAATGTCCGTTCACCCAGGGTTTCAAATACTAAAGCGGAGGGCTGCTGTCGCTTGATCAACTCTGCCACCACCGCCACGGCCGCATCGGTACGGTCGCCAGAAAAACCCGCACCACTGCCTAATAAAAAGCTCATAGCTGTGTCTCCTTGGCCTGAAGAGAGTGGTGGTCGCCCGCGACGGCCCCCTGCTCGTCTCTCAGCAGCGAGCGGCGGCGTATAAATAGCCCAATGATCAGGGCTAGCGCCGCCAGCGTGGTCAGCCAGCCGGGTGTCAGCGCCAGTCCAATGACCGCGATCAGCCCCACGACATCGATCACGCGCTTACCCGTCATGGCTACCCGGGACATCAGCGCGGCGAAGGCCATCACAAACACGACCCCTTGGCAGCTGGCCAAGACGATCTCCAGGGCAGAACCAAACCCTGCCAGGGCTGGGTAGATCAGCAGCAGGAAGGGAATGACGTAGATAGCCGCCGCCAAGCGCACTGATTCAACCGCCGCAGGCAGCCAGTTGGTGTCGGCAATGCCTGAGGCCACAAAGACCGCAATACAGACAGGCGGTGTAATCACCGACAGGGTGGCGAAGTAGAAAACGAATAGGTGGGCAATCAGCGGCTCAACACCGATGGTGGTGAGCGCAGGCGCCAGCACTGATGCCACCAGAACATACGCTGCCGTGGTCGGGATCCCCATGCCCAAAATCAGACACACGCCGCCGACGATAAAGGCGACCAGGAACAGCGATTCGCCGCCTACCGTGACGATCAAGCTGGCTAATGTCACACCGATGCCGGTCATACCGATCATCGCCACCAGTATCTGCGCCCCGGCCAGCAGCACGCCAATAATGACCATGCCCTTGCCTGCATCGACTAAGCCTGCCACCAGCTTGCCGAGGATCTCGCGCAGCGGCATCTTAGCCATGAGCGCAAAAGGCACGAACGTTAGCACGGTCATCAAGATGCCATAGAACGCCGACATTTGGATCGAACGACCACTGAGCACGCCGTAAAACAGCCCGCCTAATGCAGCCAGAATGGGAATAATTCGTTCAGGGCGTATCACGTCTGACCAGCTTGGTAGCTCATCATCGGGCACTACCTGCAGTTGGCGGCGCTTGGCGACGAGGTGAATGGTGACAAACACCCCGAGATAGAAAAGAATCGCTGGCAACAAGGCCGCTAAGGCGATACGCAGGTAACTTTCGCCTAGAATTTCCGCCATGATAAATGCCGCAGCACCCAGGATTGGCGGTGCGATTTGGCCGCCGGTAGAGGCCACGGCCTCAACTCCAGCTGCGAACGGGCGTGGGTAGTTCAAGCGCTTCATCATGGGAATGGTGAAGTTGCCCGTGGTGGCCACATTGGCCACCGCACTGCCGCTGACCATGCCGAATAGCCCGGAGGCCACCGTGGCCACTTTGGCAGCACCGCCTGGCGAGCGGCCGCTAATACGCAGCGCCAGATCCATAAAGGTATTACCGCCTCCGGTATGTAGCAGCAAACAGCCGAACAACACGAAAGCAGCGATAGTGGTGGCGGCGACGCCCACCAGCATGCCCCACACGCCTAAATCGCCGAGGTAGATGGTTTCGGTCATGTAATACAGATCAAAACCACGGTGACCGAGCGGCCCTGGAATGGCTGCTCCAAACCACGCATAGGCCAATCCCACTAACACCAACAGTGGAAAGATCACGCCGATGGCACGGCGTGACAGTTCCAAAATAGCCACTAGCAGTACGCCGGTCAGCAACATATCCCGAGGCGTTGCCCAGGGTAGTTCGACCAGAATTTGTTCGTAGTTAAGCGCCACATAGCTGCAGGCAACTACCACACCCACTGCCAACACCACATCAATAGCGATACCCAGCGGGCGCCAGCGCTTGCCTGCGCCTAACGGATAAACGGCAAGCCCTAGCAAAATGACCAGCGCGAGAAAGATACTCCGCTGAATCAAACTCTCGAACGGCCCAGTGGCGGAGGTATACAGGATTAGCCCGCCCAGCAGGAGCGCCAAGCCTTTGGTGACTGTCTCGCGCATGATCATCTTCTCCGAATGGCCTTACTGGACTGGCTGCAAGGTATCGGGGATGTCATGCCCCTGCTCTTCGAAATAGCGCGCAGCACCGGCATGCAGTGGCACGGTGCCAACCTCCAGGGTCATCTTCGCCATATCCGCATCCTGCATGGCCGCAAAGGCGTTAACCTGCGGTTCTGGGTTTTCCATCACCGCTTTGACGATTTGATAAGCGGTTTCTTCATCCATATCCGGATGGGCGTGCACGGCAACCCCAAAGGCCCAAGTGGTGTAAGCGGGAATACCCTCTGCAGCCCCTTCAGGTACATCGACAATCGCCACGTCGGGCATTTCGTTGCGCAGTGCGTCGGCCTGCTCTTGGTCAAGCGACAGCACGCTTATCGGTGTGAAAGTGGCGATATCCATAGAGGAGCCATCCAGGCGTTCTCCGACACCCGACTTAACGGATCCCATCACCCGGCCATCTTTCATAGCGTCGACCATATCGGTCGTTGAACCACGCACATAGTCAGGCTCAATACCTAGCGTGCGCATTACCGCTTCGGTGGTTTTCTCGGTGGCTGACCCCGTAATGCCTGGATTGAAGCGCACACCGTTTAAATCAGCGAAGGTTTCCACCCCTGCATCCTGGCGCATCACGGCATTCTGCGGTGCCACGGTGTAGACCCAGAGCAGGCGGTTATCGACGGGGCGGCCTTCAAAATCCTCCTCACCGGCGTAGGCGTGATAACCCGTATTGGTGGTCACCAGGCCCATATCGATTTGGTTGCGGCCTAAACGGCGCAGGTTATCCACAGTGGCACCGGTTTCGGCAACCGAAGAACTGATCCCTTCGACTTGATTATTAATAATCTGATTGACTGCCACAAAGTAGCTGTAGTGGCTGGAGGAGCTTGAGGTAGAGCCAATCAACAGGCGCTCATCAGCGTGAGTAGCAGCAGCGGCCAGCACCGTGGCACTGGCCACCATGGCAGTAAGTAGCGTTTTCATTGTGTCTCCGAAGCTCGCAAAGCGAGCTATTGTTATTGTAGAGCGGCTTTTTATGTAAAACGGTGATCGCGACGCTGTTTGCATGCGATACAGCAAGCATGATCTGCCAGTTTAATTTTGTATATTGAATAGTTTTTAATTTATGTTTTACTTTCTAAATGAATCCAAGCATCCAGCAGTTGCGTGTTTTTGTTGCCGTCGCCCACTCGCGCAGCCTTGCAGAGGCCAGCGAGCGCGTGCACCTTTCCCAACCGGCGATTTCGATCGCCCTGCGTAAACTTGAGGAGAACGTCGGTGGTGCACTGTTTGCCCGTACCACGCGGCAGCTCGCGTTAACACCGGAAGGCGAAGCCTTTCTGCCCGTTGCCGTGCGGCTCCTGAATGATTGGAACGAAGCCTTTGAGGATCTCAACGACCAATTTTCCAAACAGCGCGGAAAGATAACCGTGGCCGCCCTGCCTACTCTGGCGGCAGGACTATTCCCGCGGGTCATTAAGCTTTTTCACGAGGCTTACCCACGTATTAACCTCAGCCTGCACGATGTGCTGGCCGATCAAATCAATCAAATGGTGCGCGAAGGTCGCGCCGACCTGGGTCTTTCCGTGCCGCCAAGCGACGCAGACGACTTGACGTTTGACCCCGTCCTCGAAGACAGCTATGTGGTCGTTTGCCCCTGCGGGCATCCATTGCTGGCGCAATCAGCCGTCGCCTGGAGCCAACTCGCGGCTTATCCGTTTATTGGTATCAATCGCCTTTCCAGCTCGCGCCAGGATATTGACCGCATTATGCAGAGCGTAGGAGAACGGCTGGATATCTTGTGCGATGCGCGCCAGATCGCCACGGTAGGCCGCATGGTAGCTGCGGGATTAGGTATTAGCGTGCTGCCCTCGCTCAGTTTTCGGCAAATTGCCGCCGATGGTATTGAGTACCGCCCGCTGGTGGAGCCGACCATTCGCCGTGAGCTGGGCATTATATTGAGCCGCCGTCACCCTCCATCCGCCGCCACCAGCGCCCTGCGCGAGCTAATTCATCACCATGAATAAGCGTCTTTCTCTACACACAGTGCGGGAATCTGGCAGACTAGAGGTGATTAACATCCACCTAAAAATGAGTGAGCGACAACGATGAGCGATAGTGCAAAACCCTGGACACAACCAATGCCCGACGCGCAGTTCAAACTAATGCGCGATATTCTTGCCGCCCCCAGCCCCGTAGGCCTGGAAGCTGCCATGACCTACGGCGTGCTCAAGCCGCATTTTGAGAGCTTCGCGCCTAAAAGCTGGCACCTTCACCAGTTTAAGGGCAACGCGGGCGTTGTGCTGGACACTCACCCCGGCCGCGACGACATGTTCAAGGTCATGCTGATCGGCCATGCGGATAAAATCCGCATGCAGGTGCGCTCGATTGGCGAAGACGGCAAGATCTGGATCAACACCGACTCCTTTCTGCCCACCGTGCTTATCGGCCATGAAGTGAAGTTGTTCAGCGAAGACCCCGACGCCCCCGGTAGCTACCGCTGCATTGAAGGTGGCACGGTCGAGGCACTGGGCGCGATTCACTTCTCCGATCCTGCTCAGCGCGATGGCAGCAAAGGCCTGAAAAAAGAGCAGATCTACCTGGATCTACAGATCCACGGCGAGAATAAAAAGCAACAGGTGCTGAACCTGGGCGTACGGCCCGGCGATTCGATTATTTTCGACCGCCCTATCCGCCCCGGCTTTAGTCCCAATACCTTCTACGGCGCTTACCTGGATAACGGCCTAGGCTGCTTTGTGACCGCCGAAGTGGCGCGTTTGATCGCCGAAGCAGGTGGCACCCAAAATGTGCGCGTGCTGTTTGCGATTGCCAGCTACGAAGAGATTGGCCGTTTCGGCAGCCGCGTGATGGCGGGCGAAATGAAGCCAGATGCCTTAATTGGCGTCGATGTAAACCACGACTATGTGGCTGCGCCCGGTATTGGCGACAAGCGCATGCAGCCACTGGAGATGGGCAAAGGCTTCACCATGGCGGTGGGCTCGATTGCCAGTGAACAGCTCAACCGCATTATCGCCACGGCCGCGAAAGAGCAGGACATTCCGCTGCAGCGCGATATTGTCGGTGTGGATACGGGTACCGATGGCATGGCAGGCGTATTGGCGTCTATCGATAGTGCCGCTACCTCAATTGGCTTCCCTATTCGCAACATGCACACCATCTCAGAAACAGGCCATACCCAGGACGTGCTGGCGGCCATCCATGCCCTCACCCATACCCTGCAAGCCCTGGATGCCATGCCTGACCTACAGCGTGAATTCCTGGATAACCACCCGCGCTTAGACCAAGCGAGCCCGCTCACCCATCAAGGCGGCGACAAGCCTGACAGTGAGAAGGGTGACAGCAAAGACGAGAGCAGCGAAGGCAAAACAGTTAGCCAAGGCAACGACAGTAAGAAAAGTAAGAAAAAAGCGAAGAAATAAAACAAGCGTATAAAAAAGAAGCCCCGGCCACTCCCTGGCTGGGGCTTTATCAAACCTTCCTTGATTCGTCTTCACAAACATCCTGTTTGTGCATCCATGAGCGTAAGCTTCCCTAGCTTTATCTTCCCTGTTGCCACTTCCTTATGCTGTGTACTCACAGTGAACCTTAAAACACTCTATTTATCTAACCTATGTTATTAAACCGGAAAAAATTTATCTTTTTTTATTCAGATTAACTGCACCTATTTAAAGCACGCTTTTTTATATGGCACATATGCCTTGCAGCGCTATACTATTAAAAGTATCGGCAACGATGCTACTCTACACGAACGTTACCACGCCTGAACCATCATCTAACCTAATGGTAGGAGGTCAGCGTGCGAGACATTATTATTAGCAGCAAAGTCAACGGGCTGGATGTCATCTGTCGCCATTGTGGCAACAATGAGTCACCCAAAAACCCGTTTTTGAACCGCTTCCGTTTAGAAGGCACCGGTAAAAACAGTACCACCGTACGCTGCCTGAACTGTCAAACAGCGGTTGAAATACCCTTGAGTGAATTAAGCTCGCTTTATTATCACTATGCTTGTTAAAACAATCGCTTACCAACTTAAGCGGTTATTATAAAAAAGGCTTATCTTTGTGACCGCTGCCTTTTTACTATCAATAGCAATACATTATTAACGAAAGCGTCATAAGAGCTTAATTAAATTTTTATTTATTTCAGGGTAAAAAAAACCCGGCCACTCCTTGGCCGGGTTTTCATCTGTTCTTCCCTGATCTTGCACCACAAACATCCTGTTTGTGCATCCTTGTGCTACACAAGCAATCCTTGCTTGTTCTTCCCTGTCGCGAGTTCCCTTCGCTGTGCACACACAGTGCGCTTTATAACAGCAGGTTTATCTAACCTGTGATATGTAGCGGCAAATAAATTGTTTTTTAACGGATTTTTGGATTTTAAACAGCATTTTAGCCAAGCAAGTTTTTGACGACGATTGTTATAGCAACATTTTCAGCGGCATCCATAGTCCCATCAGCACCATGGCGATATTTTCTGTCAGCGATACAAACCCTAGTGGCACATTGCTGCTTCCGCCAACGCAGGCGCATTTCAGCTCACGCTTATCCACATACACGGCTTTAAAGACCGACACCGCACCTACCGTGCCAATAAACAGTGCCAGCGGTGCTGCCAGCCAAAGCATGGCACCGGCCAGCATTAGTACCCCTGCCAGGGTCTCTGCGTAGGGGTACACATAACTGTAAGGGACATAGCGCTGAGCCAGTAAGTCGTAGTTAAGGAACATCGAGCTAAAGCTCTCTACATCCTGCAGCTTCTGCAAACCCAGCAGCACCATGGCCGTGGCCACCGCATATTCGGGCATTCGTGCCGCCACTAAGGTGCCATTGGCAACCCAGCTAATCGCCAGACCGATGAGCAAGGCGGTCACAAAAATCGCGATCACCGGCCGATAGGAAGTCTCTTTTGCACTCGGCACGCTCATGCCTAAATGCTCACGCACCTCTTCATAGCCGCCAATACGTTTATCACCTATATAGGTTTGCGGGGTGGTATCGACATTCTCCTGGGCCTTGAACTCTTCAATTTCATCTCGGGATGTAAGCGGATGGTCATCAACCTGATAGCCTTTCCGCTTTAACAAATCGACCGTTTTCATACCGAATGGGCAGAGATGTTCCGCGGTTTTCATCCGATAGACGCGTGCTGTCTCCATGTTAGTCGCCTCCTTGTTGCGCTGCTGAGAACTGCGCTGTTGAGAACATAGCTACTTAAAAATAAATAACCTATCTCCCTATAAGCATAGTCAGAATCTAATCGGCACCCAAAAATACAAACGGCGAGGAGAGCCTCGCCGTCGTCACCAAACCCGGTATTAATACCGGCGGGTTATTTCGTCAGCCACGCCATTAGCGTTTCAGCCGTGAGCGCTGAGGAAGGAGGGTTTTGCCCTGTGATTAGTTGGCCATCCTCACGTACGTAAGGAGTGAAATCATCCGCTTTGCTATAAATCCCGCCACACTTTTGCAAGGCATCTTCAACGAGATGCGGCACGATATTGGTCAAGCCAACGGCCTCTTCTTCGCCGTTAGTAAAGCCCGTTACTTGGCGGCCTTTTACTAGCGGTTCACCAGCGCTGTCTTTAGCATTTACCAACACTATCGGCGCGTGACAAACCGTGGCAACCGGCTTGCCTTGGGCGATAAAGGTTTCGATCAAGCGAATCGAGTCCGCGTTGTCAACGAGATCCCATAGCGGGCCATGGCCCCCAGGGTAGAATACCGCATCGAAATCATCAGCCTTCATGTCGCTCAAGCGATGGGTAGCGGCAAGTTCCGCGTTCGCTTTTTCATCTTGCTTAAAGCGGCGCGTTTCATCGGTTTGGCTATCGTCTGCGTCACTTTTTGGATCAAGCGGCGGCTGCCCACCCTTGGGCGATGCCAACGTTACTTCAGCACCCGCGTCTTTAAAGACATAATAAGGGGCTGCCAGCTCTTCGAGCCAAAAACCGGTTTTATTACCGGTATCACCCAACTGATCGTGAGACGTCAGTACCACTAAAATACGCTTGCTCATATCTCTCTCCTGGCGGTGGAAAATGAGGCAATTAAAATGCGTTACGGTTAGTTAGTGGGGGTCTGGATGGCGGAATGCAAGGAGAAACGACAAGTGAGCATCGAAGCGCGGGATTTTTATCGCAGTGGTCCTGACCATCGCCAGGGGCAAGCCAGCAGCTTTGCCCTGATCCGGCGTCAGTTTGATTTTCGCTCCATTGAGATTGGACGCTGGGTAACCAACGCTGAGCGCGACCGTGCCGCCGAGCTGTTTCATGATGCACTGTGCGATCTTATGTTGATTTTACAGGGAACAGAGGCGTTGATTTCCCTACGCGGCTCAATCGCGCTGCAGTACGGCAGCGGTGGTCGACCGGGTGTTTCTGCCCACTATGACCCCAGCCAACGCAGTTTTGCGCTGGCTAAAAACGCTGGCCCCGGCAGCATTGCCCACGAGTGGTTTCATGCTTTTGATCACTACATCGTCAGCAAGTGTTTTCGTGGCATCCCCAACGGCATGTTCGCCTCTACCGCGTGGCTGGCTGATGCGACGCCCATTCCCCACCCGCTTAATCAATTATTGATGGACTGTTTCAAAGCTATTCTGCTGCAGCCAGCAGGCGATCAGCCTAGCGAGCTGTTTCAGCATTCGGTGCAAGTGGATAAAAAACTTGGACAGCTCTATTACAGTAAACCCGAAGAGCTCTGCGCACGCGCCTTTGAAGGGTTTGTGCAAGATGCGGCCATCACCAATCACTTCCTGGTCAAAGGCACCAAGGCCTCTCCTGAAGCGGAAAGAGGTCTTTACCCACGGGGCGCACAGCGGGAACAGATCAATGCAGCGTTCAGCGACTACTTTGGCAGTCTGGGGAAAGCGTTGCGGAATGCAGAGTAAGCATGACGGCGCTCGACAGGCTCTGCTGCCGAACGCCGTGGGTGTATAAAACAGCTTCACCTAGGTAGAGCACTTCGTAATATCTGCGCGTTTCGTGGTGTGCAGCACCGCCATCAGATAGCACAATGCAAGCACTAGAAAGCCCAGCAGGTCACTGATCCATTCGGGGTAGATCATCAGCGCGGCAGGTATCAGCAGCGCACAACGCATGCGCACTCCCACCAAACCTATTCGATAAAGGTATCCTTCCATCGCCGCTGCCACCAACCAGATCGCGGTCATGGCTGTAAAAGCGGAGGCCATCACGCTCAACAGGGGGCCCTGCAAAATCAGCGATGGGTTGAGCACAAACAGGAACGGCAGTACGAACAGCACGGCTCCCAACCGCACGGCATGCAGGCTCGTTCGGGTACTGTTGGCGCCCGCAACACCGGCCGCAGTAATGGCGGCCAGCGCCACGGGTGGCGTGATATAGGAGAGCATTCCCCAGTAAAGAATGAACAGATGGCTGGCAAGAGGATTGAGACCAGCACCCACCAGCGCTGGCGCAAGCAGGATCGACAGGAATATGTAGCATGCGCTGACCGTCATTCCCATCCCGAGGATAAAGCTGGTAATCGCACCCGCCGCCAGCATCAGGGGAATGCTGTCACCTGCATACAACAGCAGTTCGCGAGAGAAAGCTCCTGCAACCCCCGTATAGGAAAGCCCACCGACCACCAAACCGATACCGGCCAAAACGGCGACCAGACTCCCCACCCCGTGTGCCAACTGATAGAAAAAATCCAGCAGTTGGCTGATACGCAGCCGCTGCTGACGGCGTACCAGTGCAATCGCCAGCAATATCAGGGTGGCATAGTAAGGCGCCTGGCTTTCCAGACGCATGACAAGCAGCATGTAGATCAGCACGCCCAAACTGAGTAGGTACGGCCATCCAGAGAGCAGCGTGTCACGCACCCTGGGAATATCCTTGGCGGGCATGCCCATGAGGCCTTTGCGGGCAGCATAGTTATCTACCTGAAGCAGCAGGGCCAGGTAGAAGAGCACCGCAGGCAGCAACGCCGCCAGCATTACCTCACCGTAACTGACGCCTAGGAAGGAAGCCATGATGAAGGCAACGGCCCCCATAACGGGCGGCATCAAGGTTCCGCCCGTGGAGGCGCACGCCTCTACGGCAGCGGCATATTCGCGTGAATAGCCACTGCGCTTCATGGCAGGAATGGTAATCGTCCCTGTGGTCAGGATATTGGATACCGCACTACCGGATAAGCTGCCCATGAAGGCACTGGAAACGACGGCCACCTTGGCGGGCCCGCCGCGGCTTCGGCCCATCAATGCAGTGGCGAAATTCATAAAGAACTCACCGCCACCGGTGATGGTTAGCGCAATCCCAAATACGACGAAGCCGATAATCAGGTTGGCGACGACCTGCATCGGCACGCCCACAATGCTTTCCGCCCCCATGACATGGGCTCGGATGGTTTCCCCCCATCCAAAACCATTACTCCACAGGAAACCAGGCATGTGGCCTGCATAGAGCGGATAGAGCCCAAATAGCAGTGCCACGGCAAAAATCGCCCAGCCACCACAGCGGCGAACGCCCTCCAGCACCAGTAGCAGCATCATCGTTGCCACCAGCGTGGCTTCGAGCGGGGCGAAATACTCCCACCCTTGCTGGGTCATGCGCAGGCCATTAAGGCCGAGGTAGATGGCGCCACCAAGAGCAGCCCCCGCCAGCACCCAGTCATACCAGGGAAGGCGTTCGGTATCAGCCTTGCGAGCCGGAAAGATCAGTAGTGCCGCCGATAGGAACAGCCCTATCAGATAGTAGATAAAGGCATTACCGATCGGATAGAACCCCAACAGATTGAGGGCAAAGGTTTGGTTGATCGTCATCAACAGACCGACGGCTCCCAGCCCCATCACTATCCACCTTGCCGAACCTTCCAATCGCTCTTGACTTGAATTGCTCATGATGTCGCTCCCAGTGACATATCCACCCGTGGTCAAAGCGCGCCAATCACTTCTTGCCGGCGAGCCTCCCAACGTTCGGCAAGCGCATCCCCTTCGAGGTCTGGCTCCTCGTTCAGCAGGCTATCCCAAGCTTGTTTCAGTGCTTCCAGGCGGGCGAGGCGGTTATCGTTCCATGTCTGCATCTCCTCGCTCCATAGCCCTTTCTCTTCCATATAGCGGATAGCCCCAGGGTGGAAAGGTATATCGATAGGTGGCACGCCGGAGTCCTCGATTGCCCAGCGGTGAATGGCAGCGGTCGCGTCACGATAAAGGTCATAACTCTCATCCAGGCTCTTGATGAACTGGTAGACCTCTTCTTCGTCACGATCAGCCATGGCTACGATGATCGGGTAACGGTAAGCAAGCATGTTGGCGGGAGATTCTTCGTTTAGCCCAGCGCCAATGGTTTCACGGAATGACTGGAAGACAGGGGCCACCTGGTTCATGCGCGCCCAGCCCTCTTCGTCATCGGCAGGAATATCTATCCAGCGAATACCACGAGAAGACTCCTCCAGCTCATAAAGCTGGCTGGCGGTGGTGGTCGTGCAGGTGGCATCGGCCCGATCCTCGACCAGCGAACTCATGGCGGCGCCGTGAGTCGGGAACATCACCGCCTCCACATCGTCGCGCCCCAGCCCTGCAAAGGCCAAGATCGCATCACATTTCACATTGACCGAAGGGTTGCCTGCCACGTAGGCAACCCGCTGCCCCCGCAAGTCTTCGAGCGTATGGATATTAGCGTCGGCTGCCGATGGCACACCAAAGGTAGATGGTCTTCCAGCAACGGCTCTGAGGTCTTGCGGCCCCCAGCGGCGCTCGCTGAAGTCGTAAACTCCTTCCGTTGCAAAGAAGGATTCCGTGGCTAGGAAGGCATAATCAGCTCGGCCGCTAACCAAAGGCTGCATTCGCCCAATGGCCGATCCCGCAGGCTGAATACGTATGCGGGTGTTGTAGCCCTTGCCAAAGGCATCGGCGATGGCGGAGGCCTCCGAGTGTCCTTGCGAGCCCACATCATAGGCGGTCCATGTCATGGTGCTGGGAAGCTCTGCGGCCGAGGCCGTATTGGCTAGAACGGCAAAAACGGTGGAGATAAGGCCAGTGGTCAGGTGCGTGCGTTTCATGGTTTTGCTCTCATGTTGTGTTGTTATTGGCGTAACGTTAATTGTGCTTATTTTTCAGCCCTTAGGATTGGGCAATGGAGTACATCGTGTTGTGCAAAAGGCTTCATGCCACCGGCACATCCGGCAGCACGCCTTTCGCTCTAAGGTGTTCTATTTGTTGCACGGTCAATCCTGCTTCATGAAGGATTGCGTCGGTATGTTCGGCAAAGCGTGGCGGTGGCGTTTCATAGCGTGAGGGCGTACGGGCTAGCTTGATCGGCGAGCCTGTGCCCTTGTAATGGCCGATATTGACGATCATATCGCGGTGCTGGGTATGCGGATGCGCCAGCGCTTGCGTGGTATCGAGTACGGGCCCGCAGGGAACGCCGATGCGCATCAACCGGTCGGCGAGCTTATCCCCTTCCCACCTGGCCATGGCACTCTCCAGCACATTACGCAGTGCATCGCGGTTACCCAGGCGGGCACCATTGGTTGCAAAGCGTTCATCCTGGCTAACGTCGTGGCATTCGAGCAACTCGCATAAGCGCGCGAACTGCACATTATTGCCAACCGCCAGAAAAATCGGCTGTGTCGCCGTCCGGTAGACCTCATAAGGGGCAATATTGGGATGTTCATTTCCCGTGCGGCGCGGCGGCGGCCCACCGTAGAATACGTTGGGAAAGTGGGGATGCATCAAGGAGAGCCCGGAGTCGAACAGTGCTGTTTCGACAAACTGTCCAAGCCCGCTGCGCGTACGCTCATGGAGAGCCAAGGTGATACCGATGACGGCATTCAGGCCGGTCACGATATCGACAATGGGTAGCCCCACTCGCAGTGGCTCCCCCTGTTTCTCACCGTTGACACTCATCAGTCCCGCCATTGCCTGGATGATGGCGTCATAGCCAGGCAAACCGCCCATCGGACCATCAGCACCAAACCCACTGATTCGGCATTGGATCAGACGAGGAAAGCGCGCGCTGAGAATGTCATAGCTCAGTCCCCACTTTTCCAGGGTTCCCGGCTTGAAGTTTTCCACCAGCACATCGGCGCCCTCCAGCAGTTGTAGTAGCAGAGCCTTGCCGTCAGGATGGCGAAGATCCAGCGCCATCCCGCGCTTGCTGCGGTTCAAGCCGTGGAAATAGGAAGCTGCATCACCTTCGAAAGGAGGCCCCCAGCCGCGGGTTTCATCCCCCCCGGGAGGCTCGATCTTGATCACATCCGCACCGTAGTCACCCAGCACCTGGGTACAGTACGGGCCTCCCAGCACACGGCTAAGATCAATCACCCTGATTCCGCTCAGTGCGCCATTGGGTTTAACCATGACCCACCTCCAGCCCGTGGGAACGCGCCAGTGCTTGAGTATTTACCACCGCAGAGACCTGTTCGTCGGTCATCGGCGTTTCGCTGAGCAGCATCGCCAGCGCTTCCGGCGACGCTCGACTGACCGATAGCGGATCGGGAGGGAGTAGCTTGTGGCGTACCACCAGCCAGGCGAGTGCCAATCGCCGCCTGTCTCCCGTGATCCGGGACGCCTCCCAGGCCATAAGAATGGCGGAGGTAATGTGGTAGAGACTGCTGGCGATCCGCCGCGCGTCGTGCTCGCAGGCAGGATCCTCTGCCAGTGCATTCGCGCTCTCTACTGCCTTGTCGAGGAGCACCTGCAACAGGTGGCGCTCGTGATTCTCAATGGCGGACGCATGCAACTGTTGGTGCAAGTAGTCAGCCAGTACCGGCAAGGTCTGTTCACGCCGAATCGCCCGAAAAACATCCAGGGCAACGATATTGCTGGTGCCTTCCCATATTGAGCCAAGGTGGGCATCACGCAGCACGCGGGCATCCGACCACTCCTCGATGTAGCCACATCCACCACGTACTTCCATGCCATCCCCAGCCACCTTGCGTGCATCCCGCGTGGTGCGGAACTTGATCATGGGTGTCAGGATGCGCAAGAGCTTGGCTGACTGGGTATCCCCCGCATCGGCACGCCGCAGGCACTCTGCCGTGTGGAAGACCATCGTGCGCCCCTGCTCGGCAGTGAGCATCATCTTGCTGAGCTGACGCTGCATAAGCGGCAGCTCGATGAGCTGGCTACCGAACGCCTGCCGATGGCGGGCAATGAAAAGCGCCTCGTTGAGTGAGCGACGCATTAGCCCCGCCGACCGCACCCCGTTCGAGAGACGAGACATGTTGATCATGTCCGTCATCTGCTTGAAGCCCTGCCCCGGCTCTCCCACCACATAAGCTTCGGCGCCTTCGAGCAGGATCTCACCGCTCGCCATGGAGCGAGTACCCAGCTTGTCTTTCAGGCGTACGATGCGGTAATGGTTAAGATCACCATTTTCCAGATACCGGGGCAGCAGGAACAGCGTGAGACCGCGAGTGCCCCGCTCCCCCTGCTCGGGGCGCGCCAATACCATCGCCAGCGCGGCATCAGGGTTAGAGCAAAACCATTTGTCGCCATAAAGGCGCCACTTGCCCTCTTCCTGCCTCGCTTCCGTGGTAATCGCTCCAACATCAGAGCCTGCATCCTGCTCGGTCATGAACATGGCTCCCTGATAGGCCAGATCCATATCCTGTGAGGTCAACGCTTCCAGGTAGCGGTTCACCAACGCTTCGTCGCCAAACTTGCGCAACGTGCGAGTCAGTGCATCGGTCATGCTAAGCGGGCAGCAAAGGCCAAACTCTGCCTGCACGAACAGGTACGTCAGCGCGTACTTCACTACCGGTGGCATGGGTTCCGACCAGTCAAGCACTCCACCGCGGTGCGACATGGCCGCCAGCCCGAACTGCCCATAGGCATACGCTTCCAGGCGTTGATAGGCTGGATGTTTGAGGATCTGCTGACGCTCGGTGCCATTTCGGCTGCGCAGGGCAAGTTCAGGCGGGTGCTTGTCAGCCTCGATGGCCAGCGCTTCCAGTTCACCGCCAGCAAGGGCTCCCATCTCGTTGAAGTGGTGTTCCAAGTGCTGACGTAGCGCCGTCGGCAAATAGATATCCAAAAGCTGGGAAAGGGTGGGATCGTTATGGTAACTGTTCTGCCCCCAGGAATCGGGGATATTGCGGTGTATCATTTCATTCACAACGGCGTACCTCTTGGACTTATTATATGTTTTATCGTCACATTAGGCGGGTACGGAGACCGTCTCCAATACTGTTTTAGGATCCATTGATTCAGTTTTATGTATGATTGAAGAACAAGAAACGATAAGGAACGAAGCCAATGGCGCTGACATTTCGACAGCTGCGTTACTTTCTGGTGCTCTCGGAGGAACTACATTTCGGCAAAGCAGCGCAGCGCCTGCATATTTCTCAACCACCACTAAGTGCCAGCCTGCGTCAACTGGAAGAGGAGCTAAAGGTCAAGCTGCTGCTGCGCAATAGCAAACGCGTTACCCTCACGCCCGCCGGAGAAGCCTTCCAGCGCCAGGCACGCCGGATTCTCGAGCAGCTAGAAGACTCGCAAACGCTGGTGCAGCGCATTGCCTCAAGCGCCACCGGCCTGGTGCGTGTTGGGTTTACGCCCGCCATGCTCTTTCGCGGCCTTCCGGAACTGCTCAAACGCCTGCAATCCCGCTATCCCGGCATCGAAATACAATTGATCGAACGCAACTCGGCAGATCAAGTAGAAGCAGTGATGCAGGAGCAGCTCGATATCGGCTTCATCCATTCGATGCCGTTACCCGAGGGAATCGAGTCGGTCATCCTGTCGGACGAACCCTTCCTGTGCTGCTTGCCAGCGCATCACCATCTGGCAGGCCGACGCGAGTTGGCAGTCAAGGAATTAGCCAATGAGCCTATCATCCTGTTTGGTCGCGACCTTGCCCCTCACTATTACGACAGGATCATCGGCCTGTTTCACCACGCAGATGTTAAACCCCATATCTGCCACGAAGTCTCCCACTGGTTGACCATTCTTGCTCTAGTAGCTAATGCGATGGGGGTTGCTTTAGTTCCCAAATCACTTGCCAAAGCCGGTTTTTCCAATGTGAGCTTTCTCCCTCTGACCGATTCAACGACACGACATCAGTCGCACTGCATATGGCGCAGCGATTCGGAGGAACATGAAGAAATCCGTCAGTTGCTGCTTAACTGCCTAAAAGAACAACAGCAAGTCAGGTAAGCACGGCGCCAAGCCCAGCAGCCCCCTACCTGCCCTACTCCCGCTGACGCATGCTGGTTCCCTCATTCCGTCGTGAGGAAACCGCAGTGCAGTCGTTGTCGCCTACGTGCGAAATAGCGCTTTCGCGACTACGCTATAGCAACGCTCACTACTCAAAGGAAGAGAATATGTCTACTACCACTATCGTCGTTATCGTTGTGGTTATCGTTGCCGTGCTGGGTATTGGCTTCGGAGGAGTGCTGCCTTTTTAAACAGCTTTCTTTATTTTTCCCAAGACAACCCCTGAGAGCCAAAAACAAAAAAGGCCGTCGAGCTAATTGCTTGACGGCCTTAAAAATTCTGTGGCGGTTAGGTAATATCTCTCAACTCCACATCCAACGCAGCCGCAATGCGGGTCAGCACACTCAACGAGCCGCTCTTTTTTCCTGACTCTATTTCGGAGAGGTACCCCTGGCTAATCCCTGCTTTTTCCGCCAGTTCACCTGCGCGTAGGCCACGGTATTCACGGTACACCTTCACGGGTGCCACGCCGTCCAGCAGCGCATCCACAACCGCCGCGGGAAATGACTCTTCACCACGCGCCACAACCGCGTTGGCAGCGTCGATATCGTCCTGGTCTTCCAACCGCGCAAGCAATGCGTGGTACTCCTGCTCGGGCAGTACCACCAGCCGCTCGCCAGTGGGCGTTTGAATAATCTGAGGTGCACTCATGCCGCCTCCTGTTAATTGCCGGGTGCATTATTGATGCTTTATTGATAAATAGCACCACGGGCACCGATGTTAATGATGTCCAACACATCGCCACGCTCGTCGATGATCACCCGCCAGTCGCCTACCCGCAGGCGAATATAATCGCTCCCCTTCAACGCCTTCACATTATTGCGTTGGCTTTCCGGGTCTTCCGCGTAGGCCTTGATTTTACCTTGTATGCGCTTCGACTCAGGCCGCGGCATTCGCTGCAGCACCTTTAGTGCACTTTTACGGTAAGTGATCGTCTTCATTACTAGCATTATAGCTAATAGAGAATAAATATAGAAATTTTTTAGCTGTAAGCTAACAAACACCACAGAAGGTCAATATCGCCATGGTGACCAGTTGGGCTAACTCACCCTTCTACGAGAACGCTATCCGTGAGCGCTTCTGGAAAACCCACCTAAAAAACGCCGGCGTTCGCTACCGCGGCCCCAACCAGTGCCGGCACACGTTCATAAGCCAGCTGCTCTCATTGGGAGTGGTGCCGCTGCACTGGATCTCCAACCACGTTGGCCACGCCACGATCACAATGATCCAGCGCCGCTACGGCAAGTGGATTCGCAGCGACGGCCCTGACATTCCAGCGCTCATCGAGAAGCAGTTAGACCTGTAGTATTCCCAGGATTGTTCCCAAAACCGCTCCCAAAGGCCAGAAACGAAAAAGGGAATCAAGCTAAATACTTGATTCCCTTTAAAATTCTGTGGCGGAGGGGGAGGGATTCGAACCCTCGAAGCCTTGCGGCTTACACACTTTCCAGGCGTGCTCCTTCGACCACTCGGACACCCCTCCGCGTTTTGGCGCTGTTGAAAGGCTGAACCTTTCGCGACAGAACGGCGCATATACTATTGGCTAAGCCTCGAAATAGCAAGCCTTTTCCGGCTGACGAACCTTTAGGTTAGTGGCATACCCCGGTTATCGTTCAGACAATACAGCGTAGCTGCCGTTGGCTTCCAGGCAGAGCGTCTCGCCACAATAGAGCTGCTGGGTTAGCGCTAAGCGGCCTTTTCCTCGCTCAGCGAGCTTGTTGGCAAGCTGAGTAGGGCCTTCTGGCACTGCTGGCGTGCATATCAGGCGGTAGTCACTGGTTACCGGCGCCAGAAAACGCTGGCTAGCCTCGGCAACCACGACATCCCGCGCAATGCCCCGCTCACGTAGCCATAGCGTTACCCAGCACCAGCCTTGTAGCGTCGTCTGCGCCGTCAGTGCGCCACCAAAGCCCGTGCCCTTATCGTTAAGGTTGGGCTCCAGCGCTAACTGCCAGGCTAGTGAATCACCCTGACGCGTCATTTCGCTAATACCTAACGCGCCCACCATGGGTATGGCATCGCTCAGCCACTGCTGAAAAACGGCCAGATTTTCCGGCTGGCCTTTTGGCAATGGCAATCGTGGATGAGGGATGCCTGGCTGACGAGGGAGACTCATCGCTAGTCCCAACGCTCCACGAAGTCAGCAACATCATGCTGTGGTACCGGTTTATGGCGCCCCCCCAGGGTGCCCAGGTAGATAAACGCGACGACTTCGTCATCTTCATCCAGATTCAGCCCTTTGCGAACTACGGGGTCGAAAGCGTACTTGCCGCTGCGCCACATTGCTCCCAACCCTAGGGCGTGGGCGGCTAGCAGTATGCCGTGGGCGGCGCACCCGGCGGAGATCACCTGCTCCATTTTGGGTACTTTTTCAAGTTTGGGCGTGACCTTGGCGATCACGGCGATAATCATCGGCGCCCGCAGCGGCTTTTTGCGCGCCGAGTTGAGCGTTTCGTCATCGGCGCTAGGATCTTCCTGAAACTCCGCCTCGGCGAATAGCTCGCCCAAGCGTTCTCGCCCTTCCCCGCTAAACTCGATAAAGCGCCAGGGGCGCAGCTCTTTATGATCCGGGGCACGTAGCGCGGCCTGATAAATGGCGCTGAGCTGTTCGCCGCTGGGCGCTGGCTCCATCAGCTTGCCCATTGAGCTACGCTCGTGAAGCAGCGTGAGTGCGTCCATTGATGACTCCAAGTCCAATTGTGTGAGGCTACTTTAGCACCGTCATTTATAGCATTGTCATTTATAACATTGCCGCTTACTGCCTTGCTAGGCGCAGTGGCGTGGGGGGCGTTAACCCTGGGGTTGCGCGCCAGGGACTGATATCCAACCCGCCGCGCCGCACATAGCGCGCCAGTACCAGCAGCTGCGTAGGCTTTGCCTGGGCCATTAAATCGCAGAAGATATGCTCAACGCAGTGCTCGTGAAAATCCTGGTGCTGGCGAAATCCAATCAGGTAACGCAGCAGCCCTTCGCGGTCTATTTTCGGGCCTTTATAACGAATCAGCACGCTGCCCCAGTCTGGCTGACCGGTAACGGGGCAGTTGGATTTCAGCAGATGGGAGTAGAGTGTCTCCTCGACAATCTCTTCCCCTACCGACAGGTGATCACTGCTAGGCGTATAGTCGCTTACTGCGATATCTAAATCGTCCAAGCATTCGCCCGGTAAGTGCTGTGGCGAAAGCTCTGGCGCATCCACATCAAACAGCTCGACACTCACTTCAGCCCCCGCCGCTAAGGAGAGGTCATTGGCCAGCGTTTCCATCACTTCCTGACGACTATAGAAACGGGTTTGGTTGAAGCTATTGAGGTAGAGCTTCCAGGATTTGGACTCAATCAGATTGGGTGAGGCTGCTGGCAAGCGAAAGCGCGCCACGGCCACAATAGGCTTACCGCGGCTGTTCAGCCAGGAGACTTCAAAGGCGTGCCACTCATCTTCCCCCACAAACGGCAGAGTTCCCTCTTCAATCCCCAGCGGCTCTCGATTAGCCACGCGGGGAATAGGATATAACAGCCCCGCGTCATACTGCTCAGGGTAAGCGGAATCGCGGCCTAACGGCGCGTGCGCTAAAGTGTCTGGGCGGTGTGCCATTGTATAAAAGCTCTCTCTTCTCAATCGGATTGATGCGTCTAGCTGCGAATACCTTTGCCGCGTTCCAGCATCGCCAGTGCAATGCCAAACAGCATAATGATAAAGGCAAAAATGGCAGCGAGCGCCCAGCCAACGGGAATATCCGAAACACCTAAGAAGCCATAACGGAAAACGTTGACCATGTACAAAATTGGATTGAGCATGGAAACGCCCTGCCAGAAGTCAGGCAACATTGAGATAGAGTAAAACACTCCGCCCAAATAGGTCAGCGGCGTAAGGATAAACGTCGGCACGATAGAAATATCGTCGAACTTATTGGCCAGTAACGCATTAATAAATCCGCCAATAGAGAACAGCGCAGACGTCAGCACTACGACCAATACCGTGAGCAGCGGATGCTCCATGGTTAGACGGGTAAAGAACAGCGAAACGATTGTGACAATTAACCCCACGCCCAGGCCTCGCGCCATTCCGCCTAAAATAAAGCCAGCCAGTATCACCCAATTGGGCATGGGCGAGACCATCATCTCTTCGATCGAACGCTGAAACTTATTGGAGAAAAAACTCGACGCCACGTTGGAGTAGCTGTTGGTAATCACCGACATCATGATCAGCCCCGGGACAATAAAGTCCATGTAGCTGAAGCCGTCCATGTCACCAATCCGCGAACCGATTAGGTTGCCGAAGATAATAAAGTACATCGCCATGGTGATAGAGGGAGGCAGCAGCGTTTGTGGCCAAATGCGGGTGAAACGTTTGATCTCTTTTAGCACCAGCGTCCACAGGGCAATCAATGTTTGCGTAGCATTCATACGCGTTCCTCCGTCTTCTCAACGCGCTGGTCTATCGCCCCTAGCCCACTGCCTTCCACCATCGACACAAACATCTCCTCTAAGCGGTTGGCACGATTACGCATGGAAACCACCTGGATGCCCTGCTCACTCAATGCCTTGAAGACATCGTTTAAACGTTGCCCGCGATGCACCACGAGTGATAGCTGAGTAGACTCCAGCTGTTTTATCTCAAACCCGTCTATCTTGGGTATGTCTGTAATGGCTTCGGAGGTATCAATTAGGAAGGTCTCGGTATTCAGCTCAGCCAGCAGGCCTCGCACGCTAGTGTTCCGCACAATGTCGCCATTATTGATAATCGCCACATTACGGCACAGGCTCTCAGCCTCTTCCAGGTAGTGCGTCGTCAGGATGATGGTGGTGCCTTCGTCTTGGTTAATTCGTCGCATGTACTCCCACATACTGCGCCGCAGTTCGATATCCACCCCGGCGGTTGGCTCATCCAGAATCAGCAGCTTGGGGCGATGCATCAGCGCTCGAGCGATCATCAGGCGGCGCTTCATGCCACCTGACAGCATGCGCGCGCTGCCGTTGCGCTTCTCCCATAGGCCCAGATCGGTCAGCAGCTGTTTAGCGCGGGGCAAAGCCTCGCGACTGGTCATGCCGTAGTAACCTGCCTGGGCCAGTACGATATCGAGCACTTTCTCAAATTGATTGAAGTTGAACTCTTGAGGCACTACGCCTAGCTGGTACTTGGCTTTAGCGAAGTCTTTATCCACATCAATGCCGAATATGGAGACCTTGCCCGCCGTCTTTTGCACCAGCGAGCAGACCACCCCCAAGGTGGTGGATTTACCGGCGCCATTGGGACCCAACAAAGCAAAAAAATCGCCCTGCTGGACGTCGAGATCAATACCTTTGAGCGCCTGAAAGCCGTTGCCATACACTTTGGTAAGGCCACGGATCGACAATGCCGGTTCGGCCATGAACATGTCCTGTCAGCAAAATAAGAAGAGAAGGAGAAACATTAGGGCGCAAACGACTTTTTTCAAGGTGATTAAGAACACCAACCGTCAGGCACGCAAAGAATGACGCCCAGCAAGTAGCTAGCGCATCAGGAATAAAGAGAGATAACCAAATGAAAACTAGGAAGCGCTTGGAGCGGGAAGGAGATTCGACCGGGCTGGCGTTCCAGCTCCCGACCCTTACCTACCGTCTTGTGACTGTCTACATGGAGCGGGAAAGGAGATTCGAACTCCCGACCCTCGCCTTGGCAAGGCGATGCTCTACCACTGAGCTATTCCCGCAACGCAAACAACATACTAGATGGCGTCCCATAGGGGGTTCGAACCCCTGTTACCGCCGTGAAAGGGCGGTGTCCTAGACCACTAGACGAATGGGACGTTGCATTGCCTCGTCGAGGTGGCGCGTATGTTACTCAGACCTTATTGAGCTGTCAAGCACCCTGCCTTCACCAAACTAACTGACCCGCTTTCAATCACCTACCCTCTACGTCCAACTTTTGCGAAGTCAGTATGCACACCGAGGGTGCCCTGGGCACTCATTAGGCGCCATAACGGTGCAAATGTTTATTTTTCTTATACTTAACCTTTTCATTAGAGACCGACAAAACCCTTAAAAATCTTTTATTTAAAATAAAATCGATTTTTATGGCACACCCCTTGCTACCTCATTGTGTTCCCAGGCTGACCAATTCCACCATTAATGAGGTGTGCTATGTCCTTATCCCGTCGCAAGTTTCTCACCACAGCTGCCGTCTCCTCCACGGCAGGCCTTGTATTGGGCGCCCCGTCTATCGCCCGTGCGCAGTCCGCTGAGAGCTTCAACTGGCGTATGACCAATGCTTACCCGCCCGGCTCGCCCTTTTACGTGGAAGGCCCTGGCAGCCCCACTGACGTGATCGCCAAAATCAACGCCATGTCCGGCGGACGACTCAATATTCAGCATTTTTCATCCGGCGAGCTGATCCCAGCCTTTGAAGGCTTTGAAGCCGTTCAAAGCGGCACCATCGAGATGAATGCCGCCAATAGTTACTTCTGGTCAGGCACCACCTTTGCCGCTCAGTACTTCACTACTGTTCCATTTGGTATGAGCTTTATGGGCCATATGGCGTGGCTTTACCACGGCGGCGGCTTGGAGCTTTGGCACGAAGTGTATGAGCCCTACGGCATGGTCGCCTTCCCGCTGAACAATACCGGCGTGCAAATGACCGGCTGGTTCCGCGAACCGATCGAGGATATTAGCCAGCTCAACGGGCTGCGCATGCGCGTTCCTGGCTTGGCGGGCCAGGTTTACTCTTCGCTTGGCGTGGATGCCCGTGTACTGCCCGGTGGTGAAATCTTCCCCGCGCTGGAGCGTGGCGTGATTGATGCAGCTGAATTCGTAGGCCCCTTCCAAGACCGTCGCATGGGCCTGCATAACGCCGCCAAGTTCTACCACACTACAGGCTGGCACGAACCCTCGACCACGGGCGAACTGCTTATCTCGAAAACCCACTGGGATAGTCTGCCAGAAGATCTGCAGATGATTGTCAAAACCGCCTGTATGGCCGCCTGCTTGGAGAGTGTGACTTGGTCTGAAGCGGTCAATGGCGAAGCCATGACAGATCTAGTGGAGAACGAGGGCGTCACTGCCAGCATGCTTCCCGCACCCGTTATCGATGCGCTGCACGAAGCCACTCAAGATACCCTGGCAACAGAGGCCAACGCCGACCCTCTGGTACGCAAAGTGCACGATAGCTACATGGCGTTTAAAGCCAATCATGACCGCTGGGCGGGCGCCAGTGAGCGTGCCTGGTTAAACGACATTATCGGAGTCTGATATGCGCGCCGTGGCATTTTTTGTCCACGGAGTTGAGGCGGTGGTTCGGCTATTTGGCTGGATCGCCGCCTGGACCTGCGTGGTTTTAGTCGGACTCGTCGCTGGCGACGTATTGATGCGCTATGTGTTCAGCATTGGCGCGATATGGCTGCAGGAGCTGCAGTGGCACTTGATCTCACCTATTGCACTGTTTGGCATGTCGTATTTGCTATTGATGGGCGAGCAGGTGCGCGTCGATGTTTTCTACGAGCGCTTCCCTGTAGGCCTGCAACGGGTGATTGAAGTGATCGGCGGACTCTTGCTGCTGGTGATGGGGCTGTATATCGCCTGGCTGACGCTGCCCTGGATCGCCCAGTCGTTCGCCCGCGGCGAGGCGTCGCCCAACCCCGGCGGCCTGCCTCTGCGCTGGCTTCTCAAATCTCTGATCCCATTCGGTTTTCTCCTTCTCGCGCTGCAAGGGCTGGCCCACGCGCTGCGTCAGGCTTTCGCCCTACCCACACGAGGTGAATAACGCATGTCTCCCAATGAATGGCTCGCGATCGGCATGATCGTGGCTTTTTTTGTGTTCCTGCTGATAGGTATTCCGGTAGGCATCAGTATCGCGGCGACGGCCTTTTTCTTTGGCTACGTTGGCTTTGGGCCAATGCTGTTTAATCTGCTGCCATCACGTATTTACGGCGTAGTGACCAATTACACCTTTATGGCCATACCGCTATTTGTGTTTATGGGGGTGATGCTGGAGAAGTCGAAGCTGGCAGAGGAGTTGATCGATGTCATCGGCCACTTGTTCGGCGGCATTTCAGGCGGCATGGGCGTGGCGATCATCCTCGTGGGCGTGCTGTTAGGCGCCGCCACCGGCATCGTGGGCGCCACTATCGTTACCCTTGGCCTGCTCACGCTACCGACGCTGCTACGCCGCGGCTACCCTAAAACCCTGGCCACCGGAATGATCTGCGCATCCGGCACCTTGGGGCAGATTATTCCGCCCAGCCTGGTGCTGATTCTGCTCGCGGAAATTCTGGGCGAATCGGTCGGTACGATGTTCGCCGCCGCCATGGTGCCGGGACTGACTCTCGCGGCGGTGTATATTATTGCCATTCTGGTGATCGCCAAGCTCTACCCCAACTTAATGCCGCCTATTCCTGCCAAGGAGCGAGCAGAAATGGGCCGGGGTCAGCTGATACGCAAGGTGATTACCGTGGTGGGCCCGCCAGTGGGGTTGGTGTTTGCGGTATTAGGGTCGATTATTGGCGGCATTGCCGCGCCTACTGAAGCAGCCTCAATGGGTGCGCTAGGAGCATTGCTAATTGTGACCTGCTCGGGGCGGTTAACCTTTGCGCTACTCAAAGAAGTTGCCAAGGCCACGCTGGTGATCTCAGCTATGGTGTTCTTTATTTTGATCAGCGCCCAGGTATTTGGCCTGGCATTTCGCGGATTGGGCGGCGAGCACTTGGTGGCCCGTATGTTCGACTGGGTGCCCGGTGGCGAATTAGGCGCGATGCTGTTTATGCTGCTGCTGATGTTTGTACTGGGTTTCTTCCTGGAGTGGATTGAGATCAGCTATATTGCCCTACCGCTATTTTTACCTTTCTTTGTGCAGATGGGCGTCGATATGGTGTGGCTGGGCATTCTGGTGGGGCTAGTGCTACAAACATCGTTTCTTACCCCACCCTTTGGCTGGTCGCTGTTTTTCCTCAAGGGTGTAGCGCCTAAAGAAGTCTCGACGCTGGATATTTATAAAGGCGCCCTACCGTTTATCGGCTTACAGTTTGTCGCCGTCGCGCTGGTATTTATCTTTCCCAGCATTGCTACCTGGTTGCCCGAAGCAATTGGCTGGTAACGTCTTGCTCTAGCATTTATTTAACAACTATTTACTTAATAATTATTTACTTAAAAACAAGGATTCAAAGATGCTCCACACCCAACGTGGTTACGGCGGCAGCTGCGTCGCTCCTCATCACCTAGCTGCCAGTGCCGGGCGCGATGTGCTTAAACAGGGTGGTAACGCGGTGGAAGCCATGGTCGCAGCCGCCGCTGCCATTGCGGTGGTCTACCCGCATATGAACGCCCTGGGTGGCGATGGCTTCTGGCTCATTCATGAGCCGGGCAAAGCGCCCATTGCCATTGACGCCTGCGGCCCTGCGGCGGGGCTTGCCAGCGCAGACTTCTACGCCGGTGAAACGCAGATTCCCGAGCGCGGCCCCAAAGCCGCCCTCACCATGGCCGGTACCATTGGCGGCTGGCATGAAGCGCTGAACGTGGCGTCAGCATGGGGTAAGCAGTTGCCTCTCACCACGCTACTGGCTGACGCCATTCATCATGCTGAGGGGGGTATTGCGGTCTCCCAGAGCCAGGAAGCGCTTACCGCCAAACACCTTGAGCGTTTAACCCAAAGCCCAGGCTTTAGTGACACCCTGCTGCTTAACGGTCAAGTACCGCGTGAGGGTGAGCGGCTGCGCCAGCCGCGCTTGGCTGCGACACTTAAGCGCTTGGCGGAAGCGGGGTTAGATGACTTCTACCGCGGCGATCTGGCCGCCAGCATGGCGCAAGATTTAGAGGCAGTGGGCAGCCCACTGCGCCTGACAGACTTTCACGCCTATCGCGCCCAGCAAGTCACGCCACTGGAAGTAACGCTCCAGGATGCCACGCTATATAACCTGCCTGCACCGACCCAAGGCATGGCCTCGTTAATGATTTTAGGTATCTACGAGCGCCTAAAAGCCGCCGAGCCCAATGGTTTTGGCCACCTGCATGGCCTGATTGAAGCCACCAAACGCGCCTTTATCCTGCGCGACCAAAACATCACTGACCCCGGCCGTGCGCCAACACCGCTGCAAGATTTGCTCAGTGAAGAGAACATTGGCTTAGAAGCGGCTCAGATCGACCCGCAGCACGCCCTACCCTGGCCCCACGAACCAGCGCCAGGCGATACCATTTGGATGGGCACCGTGGATAGCGAAGGACGTTCGGTGAGCTTTATTCAGAGCATCTACTGGGAGTTTGGTAGTGGCGTGGTGCTGCCAGAAAGCGGCGTGCTATGGCAAAACCGCGGTATCAGCTTTTCGCTTAATCCCGACGACCTGCGCGGCTTAGCCCCTGGACGTAAACCTTTCCACACTCTTAACCCGGCGCTTGCCAAGTTTAACGATGGCCGCACTATGGTTTACGGCACCATGGGCGGTGAAGGCCAGCCGCAAACCCAGGCAGCGGTATTTTCGCGCTATGCGCTGCACGGCATGCCGCTACAGCAGGCGATCACGGCTCCCCGCTGGCTGCTGGGGCGCACCTGGGGCGAAACCAGCACTAACTTGAAACTCGAAGCGCGTTTTGACGACACCCTAGTCACCGCTCTGGCAACGGCAGGCCACGATGTGGAAGTGCTGCCCGAGGCGTTCAGTGACACCATGGGCCATGCAGGCGGTATTGTGTACCACCCGGATGGGTTGATAGAGAGCGCCCACGACCCGCGCAGTAACGGCGGCGCGGCTAGCGTATAGCGCTTACACTGGCACAGCGATGTATAATCGCCCATGCTGAAACTCATGATGATCAAGTGGTGTCACTAGGCTAGTGAGTCCAAACAACACTTGGCCTCAGCGATGTAAGCGCAATGCATAAGGGAGAGGAACAGAGCATGGCGAAAATAGAAAAATCCCCTGACGAGTGGCAACAGCAGCTAACCCCAGAGCAGTACCGCGTAGCACGTGAGAAAGGCACAGAACGCCCATTCACTGGCGATTATCAGGTGCGTGATGCGCAGGGTATTTACCACTGCGTCTGCTGTCATGCGCCACTGTTTGAGAATGAGCACAAATTCGATGCTGGCTGCGGTTGGCCAAGCTTTGATCGGCCACTGGGTAGCCGCTGCGTTGAGGAGCATACGGATACCACTCACGGCATGCAGCGCACGGAGGTAGTTTGTTCCCACTGCGATGCTCATCTGGGCCATGTGTTCCCCGACGGCCCACCGGAGACTACTGGGTTGCGCTACTGCATTAACTCAGTGTCGTTGGAATTTCACCCCGACGAGTAATCGCTGATAAATCCTCTCAAGGAAACCCAGCAAGGCGGGCGCCATCTGCTAGAATGGCAGCCCGCTTTTTTGTGCCGCTATTTTGTACTTGCAGGAGAAACCCATGCTCGGCTGGTTCCCCGGACATATGAACAAGGCCCGCCGCCAGATTAAGGAGGTGCTGCCTGAAATTGACGTAGTCATCGAGGTACTCGATGCGCGTCTGCCCTACTCCAGCGCCAACCCAATGCTGGCCGAGCTAACCCGCCATAAGCCGGTGCTGAAAATTCTCTCCCGAGCAGATCTCGCTGACCCGGAGCGAACGGCCGAATGGGTGGCTTATTTCGATGCCCAAGAGAATATGCGTGCCTTGGCAGTCACGACGACCAACACCCGCGAGCTAAAGAAAATTCCCAAGCTGTGCCATGAGCTGGCCGGTGCCGTTCGTGCTGACCGGGATGTGCGCGTGATGGTGATGGGTATTCCCAACGTGGGAAAATCCACGCTGATTAACGGCCTGGCCGGGCGAAAAATCGCTAAAACCGGCAACGAGCCAGCAGTCACCAAGCGCCAGCAAAAGGTGCGTATCGATGGGCGTGTGGCACTCACCGACACCCCGGGAGTGCTGTGGCCGAAGATTGAGGACCAGGCCAGCGCCTATCGGCTTGCCGCCACCGGCGCCATTCGCGATACCGCTATCGAGTACGCCGATGTAGCCATTGTTACCAGCGCAGAGCTGGCCAAACGCTACCCCGAAGCGCTCACCGAGCGTTATAAGCTCAAAGAGCTGCCCTCTTACACCGCGCCGGATATCCCCCATGACATTGATGCGGATGGCCCGAAAAAGCCCGACTTTCTCGCTATTGCTGGCTTCGACGGTAACGCCATCTTAAAAGATATCGCTGCCCGCCGAGGCGGCCTGCGTCCCGGCGGCGCCGTTGATCTGCACCGCGGCGCGGAAGTGCTGCTTCACGAACTGCGTGATGGCAAGCTGGGCAGGCTAACGCTTGAAACCCCGGCAGACATTCCTCCGCCGCCCGTGCAAAACGACGAAGACAATCAAGCACTTTCCGACGCATAATGGCCTAATAGCTCTATAGCCGACGATGGCTTGTGGACGCTGTTTTTAGTCACTCATGCTTTTTGGACACTTTTGGGCCTCTAGCTACTTTTGGACAGACACCTCATGGATACCCCGCAGTCGCACGAATCACAACCGTTAAAGAAATCTCATAAGCTGCACAATGTCTGCTACGACATTCGCGGCCCGGTACTCGACCACGCCAAGCGCTTGGAAGAGGAAGGTCAACGAATTCTCAAACTAAACATTGGCAACCCTGCGCCCTTTGGTTTTGAGGCGCCGGAAGAGATTCTCCAGGATGTGATGCGCAACCTGCCCACGGCCCAGGGCTACTGCGACTCCAAAGGCCTCTACTCTGCCCGTAAAGCGATTATGCAGGAGTGCCAGCGCAAACAGATTCCCGGCGTAGGTATCGAAGATATCTTCATCGGCAACGGCGTCTCTGAGCTGATCGTGATGACCATGCAGGCACTGCTCAACGACGGCGATGAAGTACTCATTCCCGCGCCGGACTACCCGCTCTGGACCGCCGCCGCCCACCTTTCCGGTGGTCACGCGGTGCACTACCTATGCGACGAGCAGGCGGACTGGACGCCTGACACAGCGGATATTCGCGCCAAGATCACCAGCCACACACGTGCCATTGTGCTGATCAACCCCAACAACCCCACCGGCGCGGTGTATCCACCCGCCGTGGTGAAAGAGGTATTGGCGATCGCCAAACAGCACAACCTGGTGGTGTTCTCAGACGAAATCTACGACAAGATCCTTTATGACGGCGTCGAACATACTGCCACGGGCGCACTAGCGGACGATGACCAACTGGTCATCACCATGAACGGTCTCTCCAAAAGCTATCGCTGTGCAGGCTTTCGCTCGGGCTGGATGACTATCTCCGGCACCTTGGCCAAGCTAAACGCTCAGGACTATATCCAGGGGCTGAATATGCTGGCCTCTATGCGACTGTGTGCCAACGTACCCGCCCAGCACGCGATTCAAACCGCGCTGGGGGGCTACCAGTCGATCAATGATTTAATCCTGCCCGGCGGGCGGCTGTTGGCCCAGCGAGACATCACGGTGGAGAAACTGAACGCAATCCCCGGCGTCTCCTGCGTAAAACCTAAAGGCGCGCTGTACGCCTTTCCACGGCTCGACCCCAAGGTCTTCAATATCAAAGACGACCAGCAGATGGTGCTGGATCTGCTGCTACAGGAAAAAATCTTACTGGTACAAGGCACGGCCTTTAACTGGCCAGAGCCGGATCATGTGCGCATCGTCACGCTGCCCTGGGCCGACCAATTAGGCGATGCACTCGACCGTTTTGCCAACTTCTTGTCACGCTATCGGCAGTAGCTTTTATAGCCATGACTTGAAACTGCCATGAACAGCACGTATCTAAGCCATTAATCTAGTAATGCTTCGATGAACTTTAGGGGAGAACCTGCACCATGATGCGAATTCTGCTGTTTTTAGGCACCAATATAGCGGTCTTGCTGGTCGCCAGCATTACCCTGCGCCTGCTAGGCGTAGAGGGTTACCTGCGCGGCCAGGGCATCAACTTCACCAGCCTGCTGATTTTCTGCTTTATTTTCGGTATGGCGGGCTCCATTATCTCGCTGTTTATCTCCAAATGGATGGCTAAACGCAGCACCGGCACGGTGATTATCGAAACGCCCTCCAACTCTACCGAACAGTGGCTGTTGGACACAGTGGCTGAGCTCTCCCGCGAGGCGGGTATCAAAACCCCGGAAGTGGGTATTTTCCCGGCTCAGCAGTCAAACGCCTTTGCCACGGGTTGGAACAAAGACGATGCGCTGGTAGCCGTCTCGGCAGGCTTAATGAATCGCATGCGTCCAGAAGAGGTGCGTGCAGTACTGGCTCACGAAATTGGTCACGTCGCTAACGGCGATATGGTAACGCTGGCGCTGATTCAGGGCGTGGTGAACACCTTTGTGATGTTCTTTGCCCGGGTCGTGGCGCATCTAGTCGATAACTTCCTGCGCAGCCGCAGCGATGGCGAAGGCGGCCTGGGCTTTATGGGCTACTTTGCGGTGGTCATGGTCGCTGAAATTGTGTTTGGTATTCTGGCCTCGGCTATCGTCGCCTGGTTCTCGCGCTACCGCGAATACCGCGCCGACGAAGCCGGTGCGCGCTTAGCGGGCACCAACGCGATGGTCAGCGCCCTGGCACGCTTGAAAACCGAAACCGAACTGCCCGACCAAATGCCGGATACGCTGCGCGCCATGGCGATCACCAAAGGCCAAACACGCTCGCTGGTGGAAAAGCTATTTGCCAGCCACCCGCCGCTGGATGAGCGCATCCGGGCGTTAAAAGAAGCCGCTTATCGTCAGTAAGTTTTCTCTGCTGTTTATACATTTAAGGCCCGCATCTGCGGGCCTTACTGTTTTTCACTACTTTTTTTCACTACTTAGCTAGTGTTACTACAAACCCTGCCCCACGCAGCATGCCCTCTAGCGCTACCGCCTCCCCTGATAACTGCACATTGAGCGTGGCGAATTCACGCCGCAGCGGGTAGTTGGCGCGGCAGTCATCAAAGCCTTTACGCATTCCATAATTCAGCGTTTGGCGCTGGAGAGCATCGTGGTCACGACGCACGTCATATACCGCTCTCATACAGAGCCGCAGGGCGTCTTCCGGGGGAAGTGCGTGCTGCAGATGCAGGGACGCCAGCGCAGGCGGCGGGCAAATATCAGCAAACGTGAGATCGCTTGACTGGCCGCAGTAGCGGGCTAGCGCCTGCTCAATCATCCAGGTACCGCGCAGCTTGCCATCTAGGCTATGCCCGGCAATATGCGGCGTTGCCAGAGAGACCAAATCACGCAAGCCAGCGTCAATATCGGGCTCTTCCTCCCACACATCCAGTATGGCACTGATATCGCCCTTGCCCGCAAGACGACTACGCAGCGCTAAACCATCCACACAGTCCCCACGCCCCGCATTCAGCACTACGCTACCTGGCGCCAGCTCATCGATACGCTGGGCGTTGAGTAGCTGATAAGTCGCGTGCGGGCCTTCACGGGTTAGTGGTGTATGCAGGCAGAGCACGTCACAGCGCTCGATCAGGGCGCCCAAGGAGTGAAAGCCTTGCTCAGGCTCCTCTTCTGCCCTCTCTACAGCTGCCTTGGGCGGGTCACAGGCCAGTGTTGCCACGCCCATGGCGGTTAGCCGCGCCTGCAGCCGGCTGCCGACATTGCCCGCCCCCACAATACCCACGGTACGCTCGCTAAGTACCCAGCCATCGCGTTCCGCCAGCGTTAGCAGGCCGCTTAGTACGTAATCAACCACCGCTTCAGCGTTGCAGCCTGGCGCACTGGCGAAGGCAATATCGCGCTGAGCGAGCGCTGCCTGATCGATATGATCGGTGCCGATGGTGCAAGTACCAACAAAGCGCACGGGGCTATCGGCAAGCAACTGATCGTTGACCTGGGTAATGGAGCGCACGATGAGCGCATCGGCGTCCTGAAGGTGGGCGGCGTTTATCTCCCGCCCTGGCACGCGGATGAGCTTACCGAAATGGCCGAAACAGCGTTCGGCAGCGGGGATATTGGCGTCGACGACAAGTTTCATAGGCGTTTGGGTATCCGGGCTTTACAATACGCCCGCGACGGCTGGATGGGCAGGCGTGTTTAAAGGCTATCTTTTAAAGGCTAAGTAAGGAGAGTGTTGTGATCGTACGCTGGGAAACCAACCATGACTATGTGTTGGTTCATATTCACCAGGATATGTTTGGTGACTGGATTTTCAGCCGCGCCTGGGGCCAAATCGGCACTCAGTTTGGCGGTCTGAAACATCAGCTAGCCGATACGCTGGATCAAGCCCATATGTGGCTGGAGGACGAGACCACTATCCAGTCCTCACGAGGCTTTCGCAAGGTGCTGGAAGTGGCCGACCATACCCCCGAAGGCCAAGAAGCCATGCGTCAACTATCGCTACTGGACGTGATGTAAACCACTCGAACCCAGCCATGCACTTGTTAACCACGCACTTGTTAACCTAAGAAACGCCGCCCATGACGCTTATGGGCGCCTTTCGGCGGCGTAGTGTCTGGCGGTACTGTGAACCCCGCCAGCGCGTCTTCATCCAGCCAGCCGCGCTCGCGCAACCATGCACTTAATCGCTCCAGCTCAAAGCCACGATCCAGCTCATTGCCGTCACCATCCACCAGCACCGGTATCCGCAGGCCGTAGCGCTCAACCAGGGCGTCGTCGTCGCTAATCTCGATGTGGTGCAGCCACACCTTTTGATTCGCTAGTGCCGCCACCAAAGCCTCTAACTGGCTGCATAGGTGGCAGCCCATCGTTGTGTAAAGCGATAGCTGAATCATGCAAAAGCTCTCTTATGACGCCTTATGACGAAGTAAAAACACGTGGTGCAGGTTGGTGCGCCGCTGGAAATCGGGGTCGAAGCTACGCCCGGTGATATCCTCAACAGCGTAATGCTCGCTAAGCGCTTCATCGAGTTTAAAGCGCCGCTGGTTATTAGAAAACACCAAGGTTCCACCGGGTGCCAAGCGCGCCATGGCGAGCTCCACAAGCCGCGGATGATCACGCTGCACGTCGAGGGTATCACGCATTTTCTTCGAGTTAGAGAACGTCGGCGGATCCATAAAGATCAGGTCAAACTCAGCATTGGCGGTTTCCAGCCAGCGGAAACAGTCGTCGCGCACCACTCGGTGCAGTCGTGTATCGAGCTTATTCAGCGCAAAGTTGTCCTTGGCCCACTCCAGGTAGGTGTTGGACATATCCACGCTCACACTGTCGCTGGCGCCGCCTAAGGCGGCCTGCACCGTTGCTGTGGCGGTGTAACAGAACAGGTTTAAAAAGCGCTTGCCGCTGGCCATTTCGCCCAGCATCCGACGTACCGGGCGGTGGTCAAGGAATAACCCGGTATCCAGGTAGTCGCGCAGATTGATCCAGAGCCGTGCCTTGCCCTCTTGCACCTCAAAACGCTCGCCACTAGCGGCACGCTTCTGATACTGGGCGCTGCCGGTTTGGCGCTCGCGGCGCTTGATATAGATTTTACTGGCGTCAACGTTAAGCGCCTCGGGCATGACTTCCAAGGCATCGTACAAACGCTTCTGCGCTTGAGCCGGATTGATCGAACTGGGCGCCGCGTACTCTTGCACGTGCACGCGGTCACCGTAGCGATCTACCGCTAGTGCATACTCGGGCATATCGGCATCATACACACGATAGCTGGTCTCACCACTCTGCTTCAGCCATTTCTTCAAGCGCTTCTGATTTTTGATCAGCCGATTGGCAAACATCTGGGCATTGTCTTGGTTTTTGTGAACAGCTTGCTCTTCGCTAGCCTCTTCACTAGGCGTCGCTACTGCACTGTTCTCGTTCTGAACGGGCTTTGTATCGCTCGCGGCAGGCGGATGCTCGGCGCCACCAATCTCCATAAGCAACAGCTTGGCCTCCAGGGCACCGTTTTTGAGTGCGTACTGTTTGTGCGCACGCATACCCAGCCGGTGGCCTAAATCCGGGTTGCCAGTAAACACCGCCAGGGTCCAGCCGGGAAACAGCGCTTTGGCTTTATCACCTAGCTGGGCGTAGAGACGCACCAGTTCGGGCAGCTCGCCCAGCCGCTCGCCGTAAGGGGGATTGGTGATCAGCAGGCCGCTCTCAGCAGTCAGTGTTTCGGGACGCGTCAACTGGGCAAGGCTCTGCCCATGCAGGGTAATCAAGGCTGGGATGCCTGCCCGCATAGCATTGGACTTCGCCGCCGTAAGCGCCGCGGGACTCTGGTCGAAACCTAATAGCTGGGCTTTGCAGCGCTTGCGACCAATCGACGCGCGCGCTTCGGCTTCACGCTTCTGTTCCCGCCACGCTTCGTCATCGTGCCCTGCCCAGCCGTGAAAGCCGAACCGCTCGCGGTTCAGGTTAGGTGCTTGATCAGCGGCCATCATGGCGGCTTCGATCAGTAACGTGCCTGCACCACAAAGCGGATCAATCAGCGGTTCACCGGCTTTGAGGCGCTCAGGCCAGCCTGCGCGCACCAGCAGCGCGGCGGCCAGATTCTCTTTTAGCGGCGCATGGCCTACATCCCGGCGATAACCGCGACGGTGCAGGCTTTCACCAGAGAGATCCAACCCAATAGTCAGGTTCATCCGGTGGAGGTGGGCGTATATGCGCAAATGTGGGGTTTTAGTATCAACGTTGGGACGTTCCTGCCCTGCCAGTTGAAGGGCATCAACTACGCCGTCCTTAACGGTCTGGGCACCAAAACGGGTGTGGCGAATATGTTCGCTGCGGCCGTGGAAATCGACCGCCAAGGTGTTACCCGGCGCCAGGTGCTGCATCCAGGCAATACGGGCAACCACATCGCGCACTTGCTCAGCGGTATCGATCATCGATTCGCGTACCAGGGTCAAAATGACCCGGTTAGCTAACCGCGACCACAGGCAGACACGATAAGCGATCGCTTGGCTGGCAGTGAAATAGACGCCCGCCACAGTGGTTTTACCCGGCGTGGCGCCCAATGCCACTAGTTCATCGTGAAGCAAGCCTTCAATGCCTTTCGGGCAAGTGGCTAGCAGACTCAAGGGGGCGTTTTGATTCAACTCGGTCATGATAATAACGGCGCGTAAAGGCGCAATATTCCTGTATATAACAAATGAGTTTACGTTTTATGACAAATTGGTAGTCGACAGATGACCCCATCATGGTCTAACAATAAGAGAGTAGCTACTGAAAAACGCATGCGTTTCTTGTCAGGGTCGGTTCAAGACCAGACCTATGGCGTATAAGTGTTCTTTGTAAGAGATTGCCGCTCGGCTCGTTCCGCCCGTGAGTGCCAAACAACAGGGCTGAAGCGGCGTCTCGCTCTTGAAGCAAGCTCTCGGAATAGTGGTTGTTGTTGATAACATAAGTCGATAACACCCTATTTCTTATCAAAGGCTTTCGTGAAAAGAGGTTAGCCAATGAAACGGCAAAAACGTGATCGCTTCCAGCGGGCTTATGTCCACGGCTACAAAGCGGGTGTATCGGGTCGTTCTCGTGACGACTGCCCCAGTCAAGATATCAATTTACGCGAATACTGGATGAGCGGTTGGCGTGAAGGTCGCGGCGACCAGTGGGATGGGATGACCGGCATCTCGGGCATCCACAAAAATCCCTTAGTCATGGCCTAACGTTTTATTTTTCAAGGTTTTAAAAGAAAAATTTTAAGCGAGAGGTTTTCAATGAGCCCACTTTTTCAAGTGGGCTTTTTAGTGCCCCTTTATGCCCACACTGCTTCGCTAATCATCTTCGCGCTCAACCTTTAGCTTTCAGTGCCCTCGCGCATTCACCGACCAGTTTAGGACCTTGATAGATCAACCCCGAGTAGAGTTGCACTAAATCAGCTCCCGCCGCGATTTTGGCCTGAGCAGCAGCAGCACTATCGATCCCACCAACACCTATGATAGGTAACGATGGTAGATGCTCACGCAGTTGGCGAATGACGCGATTGGATGCCTCGAAGACCGGTTTCCCAGAGAGCCCTCCAGCCTCCTCCGCTTGTGAGTCACCCTCTACACCCGCGCGGGAAACCGTTGTATTGGTGGCAATCACGCCATCAAGTGCATTGCGCTGAATACTTTCTGCCATCAAGGCTACTTCTTCAGCGCTCATATCCGGGGCTATCTTAATCAGCAATGGTACGTTGCGGCCCGTTTGGTCATTGAGCTCTGAGGCTCGTGCTCGAATCGGCCCCAACAGCGCATCCAGCTGTTCGCCGAACTGTAGGCTGCGCAGCCCAGGGGTATTCGGTGAAGAGACGTTAACGGCAATGTAATCCGCATAAGAGTGCACCGCGTCTAAGCATACCAAGTAGTCATCCAGCGCGTGTTCTACTGACGTCGTCAGGTTTTTACCAATATTAATGCCCACAATGCCGCCGTAGTGGCGCTGTTTGACCTGCTGGATCAGGTGCTCAACCCCTTTGTTGTTAAAGCCAAAGCGGTTGATGATCGCCTCATGCTGCGCTAAGCGAAATAGCCGAGGCTTAGGATTGCCTGGCTGCGGCTTAGGCGTGACGGTACCCACTTCGACAAACCCAAACCCCAACGCGCCAAGGGCATCCAGGTGGTCGGCGTTCTTGTCCAACCCAGCGGCAAGACCCACCCGATTGGCAAATCGCAGCCCCATCAGCTCGATAGGATCATTCACCTGCTGACCAAACAGGCGTGCTACCCCACCCACCCGATGCAGTGCATCCAGAGCGCTCAAGGCCATCCCGTGAGAGGTCTCTGGGTCAACGCGAAAAAACAGCGAGCGAGCGAGGTTGTACATAGCGGATCTCTTGAAGCGGAGGCTGAAAACGGGCATCAGTATAACGCAATAAAGCGCGCCCTGGTGGAGAACCAGGGCGCGCTTTTTTAAGTGGATTAGGGTACGTCTACGCTTCGCTATCGCTCTCGGCAAGATCTACCAGCTCGCGTACCGCCACGGCGAAGAGCGCAAAGCCTCCTTCACTGCCACCGCGCACCTCTTCAATAAGGCGGCACCAGCGGCGATGCAGATCGGCGTGCTGATCCAACCACTGCGCAACCCGCTCTTGGGTATCGCGGCTGCCGGCGTCGAGCTTCAACACGCTGGTGGTCAGTGCCAGCTGCTGACGCTCAATGTCGTCGCGGAAAGTCTCACGAGCCTGAGCCTGCCAGGCGTCGCGCACTTCCAGCTGGGTTACCTGCTGAATCATCCACGGTAGCTCCAGGCGGCTGCCAATTTCGTACAGCACTTCCGCCACCCGCTGGGGTTTTTCATTGGTCAGGCGCGCCGCCTGGATAATACCCAGCCCCGCATAAAGGCTTGATGACGCCGCCACGCTGGATGCCAGTGCATCTGGCACACCCGCCTCCAACAACTCGTCACGACGCGAGTTCCAGGCGCCAAGCTCTTCACCACTGAGTAGCTCACCAATACCTTCCTGCAACTGCGCCAAGCGAGGAGCGAAGTACTCAATGGTATCTTGTGTCGAAAGCCCTAAGTGCTGACGCACAAACCAGCGCGTGGCACGGCGGATCAAGCGCATCAGGTCAAGCATCATCGAGTACTGAATGCGGTTGGGCACCTGATTATCGAGGGCTTCAATTTGCGCCCATAGACTGGGCAAGTTAAAGCTATCACGGGCCACGATGTAGGCTCGCGCAATATCGGCACGTCCCGCTCCAGTGGAGTCCATCAGGCGGCGTACAAAGACGACCCCCATATGATCGACCAAGTCGTTGGCGACCTGTGTCGCAACGATTTCACGCTTCAGACGGTGCTCGTACATTTCGTCTTTAAAGCGCTCGACCAGCACTGATGGGAACAGCCGCTCCAGGTGGCGGTGAATATATTGATCGTCCGGTACGTCAGAGGTGATCAAGTCGCCTTTCAGGGTGCTCTTGGCGTAGGAGATCAGTACCGACAGCTCCGGCAGGCGCATCCCTTGATTGTTGCTGGCCCGCTCTTTGAGCACATCATCGGTAGGCAGGAATTCCAGCTCGCGGTCAATCTGTCCGGCGGCCTCCAGCTCGCTGATAAAACGGCGGTAAGGGCCCATTGACTGGTCGGAAAGGGTAGCCGATAGATCCAGCGCCTGACTTTGGCGGTAATTATCCAGGATCACCAGATCCGCCACCTCATTGGTCATTTCCGCCAACAGCTGATTGCGCTGTTTCTCGGTCATGTCGCCGCGCTTGACCACTTCATCGATCAAAATCTTGATATTGACCTCGTGGTCGGAGCAGTTCACCCCACCGGCGTTGTCAATAAAGTCAGTGTAAACGCGCACGCCTTTGGCGGCGGCTTCCATTCGTCCGCGCTGGGTCAAGCCGAGATTACCGCCCTCGCCGACCACACGGCAATTCAGGTCATTGCCGTTGATGCGCAGGGTGTCGTTGGCTTTGTCGCCCACATCGGCATCGGTTTCGTCAGAACCCTTCACGTAGGTACCGATACCGCCGTTCCAGATCAAGTCCACCTTGGATTTGAGCATGGCGCGGATCAGTTCATTAGGCGACAGGCGCTCTTCCTTGATACCAAATACCTGCTGCATCTCCGGCGTGATGCTAATCGACTTGGCGCTACGGCTAAAGATGCCGCCCCCAGCGGAGATCAGCTCCTGGCTGTAGTCTTCCCAGCTGGAGCGTGGCAGAGCGAACAATCGCTTGCGCTCGGCAAAGGACGCCTCGGCGTCCGGGTTGGGGTCTACAAAGATATGCAGGTGGTTGAAGGCACCCACCAGTTGGATCTTGTCGGAAAGCAGCATGCCGTTGCCAAAGACATCTCCGGCCATATCGCCGATTCCCACCACGCTAAACAGGTCGCGCTGGGTGTCGAGATCCAGATTTTTGAAGTGGCGCTTAACTGATTCCCAGGCACCGCGAGCGGTGATGCCCATTTTCTTGTGGTCGTAGCCGTTAGCACCGCCAGAGGCAAAGGCATCACCCAGCCAGTGGCCATACTCAATGGAAATTTCGTTGGCGATATCTGAGAAGGTAGCGGTGCCTTTGTCGGCAGCTACCACGAGATAAGCGTCGTTCTCATCGTGGCGGACAACATTTTCCGGCGGCACAACATCGCCGCCCACCAGGTTATCAGTGACATCCAGCAGCGCACGGATAAAGATTTGGTAACAGGCAATGCCCTCTTTCTGGGCGACATCGCGACTGGCATTTTCCGGCATGCGTTTACAGACAAAACCGCCTTTAGCACCAACCGGTACGATAACGGCGTTCTTAACCTGCTGCGCTTTCACCAGCCCCAACACTTCGGTACGGTAATCTTCAAAGCGATCCGACCAGCGCAGGCCACCGCGGGCCACTTTGCCGCCACGCAGGTGAACACCTTCCACCCGCGGCGAGCAGACAAAAATTTCAAACATTGGTCGCGGCTTGGGCATGCCGGTAACCTTGGAAGGCTCCAACTTATAGGCGATGTAATCTTTAAAGCGCCCACCCTCAGCCAGTTGGTAGTAGTTGGTGCGTAGGGTGGCGAGGATCAGCTCCATAAAGCGGCGCAGTAGCTGGTCATCGTTAAGGCTGGCAACTCCTTCCAAGCGCTCATTTAAGCTCGCGATGCACTCGTCGGTGGCGTGGCTCTGCTGCTCAGGATCAAAACGCAGGCGGAATAATTCAACCAACTCACGGGTAATGGCAGGATAGTTGGCCAGCGTAGCAGCGATGTAATCCTGGGACATGCCGAAGCGGATCTGTTTGAGGTAGCGGGCGTAGCCGCGCAGCATGGCCACTTCGCGCCAATCCAGCCCAGCGCCGATAATCAGGCGGTTAAACGCATCGTTATCGGCCTCGCCGGTCCAGATGCGCTTGAAGGCTTCCGTGAATACATCACGCATATCGCCCAGGCTGACATCCGCACCGCTGTGCTCAAGCTCAAAATCGTGAATCCAGTAGCGCTGTTCAGGGGCGTTAATATCGTAGGGGCGTTCACCAATTACGCGCAGGCCAAGGTTTTCCATCATCGGCAGCACGTCAGAGAGCGGAATCTGCGATTCACGGTGGAACAGTTTCAGGTTAACGCCACCACCCTGCTCTTCTAGTGGCCGATAGAGCGACAGCGAGAGGTCGTTCTCGCTATCCAGTGTCAGCAGGTGCTGAACATCAAACACCGCGGTGCGCGCAGAGAAGTCTTCACGGTAGCTGGCCGAGAACGCCTCGCGGAACCGATCCATCAGGTTGTTGGCGCGCTCTTCACCGAAGCCTTCGATCATGGCGTTCTGCAGCTCGTCACGCCAGCTGCGCGCCAGCCGTGACACTTTGCTTTCCAAACGCTTGAGGTCATAGTCGCTGGGCGCGTCGCCATTAAAGCGTAAAATCAATTGAATACGCGCCAGCACCGACTCAGATAAATAGGTATTGAAGTCGCCAAAGTGGGCGTCTAACTCGTCGCACAACACGTTTTGAATCCGCTGACGCAGATCCGTGGAGAACACGTCCCGGGGGACAAACACCAGGCAAGAGTAGAACTTGCCGCTGATATCGGCGCGGATAAACAGCCGCACCTGGCGGCGCTCGCGAATATTGAGGATGCCCAGCGCAGTGCTGGCCAGTGACTCGGTATCGATCTGAAAAAGATCATCCCGGGGGTAAACTTCCAGCACCTGGAGCAATTGCTTGCCGTTGTGACCCTGGGGATTGAATCCGGCAATATCCATCACCGCTTTTAGCTTACGGCGCAGCAGCGGGATATTGCGTGGCGATTCGTTATACACCGTAGAGGTAAACAAACCAAAGAAGCGCCGCTCACCAATTACATTGCCGTCGTCGTCGTAGCGATCAACGGTAATGTAGTCAGGGTAGGTAGGACGGTGCACCCGAGAGTGATGGGCGCTTTTGGCAAACGATAGTAGCTGCGGCACCAGCACATAATCATTGTGCTCATCCACCCCCTCTTCGGTGCGAATACGCTCGCAGTAGCGCGGCTGATCCAGGCGGAAGACGCCCAGCACGCTATCTGCGTCGCGCTTTAACTCGCTGCCTTCCAGCAGGTACTCGTCGTAGCCCAGGAAAGTAAAGTTATCTTTGAGCATCCACTCTAAAAAGGCAATCGCCTCTTCGTGGTCGTCAGGATCGATCTGCGGCGGGCAGTTTTTCTCGAGTTCTTGAATCGAGGCGGTGATTTGCGAACACATGGCGTCGAAATCGCCCACAGCGGTACGTACATCGCGAAGCACGTCATTTAGGTTGCTTTCGATTTTCTCAAGCAACGCTACGTCGGTGTGCCGGTCTACTTCGATGACAATTAGCGACTCGCGCGCTTCTGGCGCGTTTTCTGCCCTGGGCGAGGCCAGCGCCTGCAACTGATGGCGCTCATCACGGGCGACCGCCAGCACGGCGTTTTGAATGGCGTGCACCGTCAAGCCGCGGCGGTTGAGCTCGATACGTACCGAGTCGACCAAAAACGGCATATCTTCATGGAGAACGGCGACAAAAGTATGCGTCGACTGCCATCCGTGCTCTTCAAAATCAGGGTTAAATACTCTTACCTTGGGACTTTGCGGGTCGTGATGCTGCAAAAACTGCCAGACCGACAGCGTTGCGCCATACAGATCGTCCAGGCGACGATCCACTAGGTCTTCCACCGGCACGGTGGCATAAAAGTGCCGAGCAAAAGCGTCCACAGTGGCGGCGCGAGCGGGGTCTAACCGCGCGTATAGCCGCTCCTGGAGCTGCTTCAAAAGATCTTGCCGACTCTCTTCAATCGCAACGTAGTGCATCCATCACCTCGACTGCCTAGGCCATTAAACGGCCAAAAAACGAAGGACAATAGGCCTTTAGGCCAACATAACGGCTAGCTTACGCTACCTATCGTCGCGTCCCTAATCACTTGACGTGTTGTTCATGGCACATACCGTTTACGCATTAGGTCGTATGCTTACTCGCCTGTCCGCCGCTTCAACAGCACTCCACACTCACAGTGGTCGGTAAACGGAAACTGGTCAAATAGCGCAAAGCGTTCTATCCGATGAGTGTTGGTCAGTATGGTCAAGTTTTCAGCTAACGTGGCTGGGTTGCATGAAATATAGACGATTTGAGCGTACTCGCTGAGTTGCTCACAGCTCTGCTCGTCTAAACCAGCACGGGGCGGGTCGACCAGCACGGTGGAAAAATCGTACTCTCCCAGCGCCATTTCCGCCACGCGACGCCCGGCTTTTTCGCCCTTCAGCGCCAGCGAAAACTCCTCCGCTGACATACGACCAATCTGCGCATTCGTTACCCCATTGGCTTCCAGGTTTACGTTGGCGCTAGCCACTGACGTGCGGGAAATCTCTGTGGCCAGCACGCGGCGGAAGTTATCCGCCAGGGCAATGGTAAAATTGCCGTTACCGCAATAGAGTTCGACCAGGTCTTTCTTCGCATTACTCTCCTGCTGGCCAGCGGTGACTTCTCGCGCCCAGCTAAGCATTTTCTGGCAGATATGCGCATTGGGTTGGGTAAAGCTGTTTTCGACCTGCTGGTAGTGCAGCGTGCGGCCATCCACCTCTAGCCGCTCCCATACGTGGTCTCGGGTAAGTACGATACGCTGCTTGCGGGAGCGGCCAATAATCATAATACCCAGCTCAGCCTCCAGAGCGCGGGCTTCGCGCTCCCACTCATCGCCTAACGGGCGGTGGTAAATCAGCGTTATCAGCGCCTCACCTGACAGCGTGGTTAGAAACTCTACCTGGAACAGCCGCCGACGCAGCTCATCACAGCGAAGGCAAGCTTCGCGTAGCTGCGGCATTAGCTGATTGATTCGCTCACTAGCGACTGCGTACTGATCTAACCGAATCACCCGCTTGTTCTTCGGATTCTCAGGGTCTACCTCGAACATGGCGTAGAAGAGGTCGTCCTCTTCGTGCCATATGCGAAACTCGCAGCGCTGACGGTAATAGCCTGGCGGCGATTCAAACACTTCTAATGCCGGTGGTTGAAAAGCGGCAAAGGTACTTTCCAGATAGTCGCGTTTGGCGGCTAGCTGCTCAGCGTAGCGTTCAGGTTCTACAACGGGGATAGCCAAGGCTGCTCCTTTGAATAATTCGATCAGCAATAGTAGTAAATAGTGCTCAGTCGCCCACATTAAGCAATTGGGACGCCTTAAACCCATAGCGGGC
This sequence comes from Halomonas sp. A3H3, assembly GCF_000982975.1. Lineage (NCBI taxonomy): Bacteria > Pseudomonadati > Pseudomonadota > Gammaproteobacteria > Oceanospirillales > Halomonadaceae > Halomonas > Halomonas sp. A3H3. Next base: position 110,016 of record NZ_HG423343.1, read on the forward strand.
TAGACCAGCGGTCAGATTGGCAGCAGGGGCAGTGGTAAAGCAGCGGCCATCCTGCTGATCACTGTTTAGCTCAGAAACGACTTGCGAAACCCGTCGGGCTATCGCATCGCCGGAGTCGACCCAATGTAGCGGCACGGGGGCCAGCTGCGTCAGCCAGGGCTTTAGCAGCGGGAAATGAGTGCAGCCCAGTACCACTGTATCTAGCTCTGGGGTATCCAGCGCCTGATGAGCAGACGATAAACAATGCGCAGACGATGGAGGTGCAACGGCGTGCCATAACGGTGCCAGCGCCGCCTGCATGCGATCAATATTGGGGATGACACCAGCCAGGTATGCTTCCGCCTCGACCACCAAGGCATCGGCGGCGACGCGAGTAATCACACAGTCACTGGCAAAACTATTAATCAAGCGCTGGGTGTAGGGCCGCCCTACCGTGGCCTTGGTGGCTAACAGCCCAATATGGCGTGTCTGGCTAATCGCTGCGGCAGGTTTGATAGCAGGTACGGTGCCCACGACAGGGATCGCTAACTGCTCGCGCAAGTTTTCCAGCGCCAGAGTGCTCGCGGTATTGCAGGCGACAACCAAAACACTCGGCTGGCACGCTTCCACAGCGGAACGACATACCGCCACAATGCGGTCGGTCAGGGCTGCATCTTCGCGCAGCCCATAGGGCAACCAAGCGTTGTCGCAGGCATAGCACAGGGCAGCATCAGGGTAGTGTTGGCGCAGCGACTGCGCCACCGACAGGCCGCCGACACCGGAATCAAAAATTAACACGGGGCCTTTCCTGACTCTGCCTATCATGGCTCTGCCTAAAAAAAACGGAGCCGCTATTTTAGCATGCTCCGTCATTTTATTGATGCCCCGTAGCGGCCACTTGTCCGCTAGCGCTATACCACAGGCACGTCAGCACCACGCAGTTCAGCATAGAGCTCGGGATAAGCGTCCTGTAGGCGCTCTAGCTCTTTCTCTGCGCCTTCGGGGAGCGCCTGACGCAGCTCGTCCATATCTTCCTCGCTAAAGTGCTCGTCAATCAGCGGGAACAGCCCCTCGCGTTCGTGACGCAAATAGGCACGATGCGCTTCCAAATAATCTTTCAGGTCGTCGGCAAAACGATCCATCGGAATGATGTTATCCATTAACACCATGTCAATGTCGTTGGAGAGGCGCTGTAAGCGCGGCTTTAACTCACGATAGTCATTCGCCATCTGTTCGGTCAGGGCAACGTGCTCTGGGGCCTGGGTTTGCAATCGCTCCACGCAGACGCGTTCCAGAGGGGCTGCAAAACCATCCATATAGGACAAAATATAGTCGACGACCTCGCGCATAAGCTGGAAGTTGGGCCGCTCACCTTGGGCAAGGGTTTTCTGCTTAAGCTGCAGCACATGGAGTAATCTCGCCATGTTGGCATGATCTAGACGCAGTTGGTTTAACATCGAACTGTCTCCTTTATTGTGTCATGCCTACCGTCGAGCCTTCGTGATTGACGGCATGCGATAATAAGCGCGAGGTAACAAACATGTTGTGTCGCTAAAACATATCGTAACCTGAGCGTGTCGTAACTAACGGGGGTTATCAACAACAGTTATCATGAACAATGCCCCTCTCAAGCTATCCTCGCAAGTGTATCTTTCTGATAGGTTACGTCTAAGGTAGTTCTCTAAGACGCAGTTTACCACCTATACTTGTTGGCAATTTGTTGCTCAACGTACTGATTTATAACGGAAGCTTACATGGATCTTTTTGATAGCGCTCAGGCGACACCGGCTGACGATGCTCCGTTAGCCTTTCGTATGCGGCCACGCCAACTGGACGATTACGTGGGCCAGCAAGCGCTGGTGGGGCCAGATAAACCCCTACGTCGCATGGCGGAGTCAGGCATTGTGCGCTCAATGATTTTATGGGGGCCGCCAGGGGTTGGCAAAACCACGCTGGCAGAGCTGTTGGCCCGAGCCTCCCAGGCCCATCTGGAGCACCTCAGCGCGGTGATGGCCGGAGTAAAAGAGATTCGCGCTGTGGTGGAGCGGGCCCAACAGATGTCCTCCACGGTTATCCTCTTTTTAGATGAGATTCATCGCCTCAACAAGAGCCAGCAGGACGCATTATTGCCCCACGTGGAGTCGGGCCTGTTAACGTTGATTGGTGCCACCACCGAAAACCCCTCCTTCGAAGTCAACTCGGCGTTGCTATCCCGTGCGCGGGTATATGTGCTGAAATCGCTTACCCATGAGGAACTGATCACGGTGATGCGCCAGGCACTCAGCGACGTAGAGCGAGGGCTGGGCAAGCGTGACATTCAGGTTGATGACGAAGTATTAACTGCTCTGGCCCACGCTAGCGCTGGCGACGCACGACGGGCGCTGGGATTACTGGAAACCGCTTGCGATTTCGCTACTCAGGAAGCAAACGGCGAAGTACTGCATAAAGAGGTACTCGCCGATGTGATCGGCCATCAGGCCAGCGCCTTCGATAAGCAGGGGGACGCTTATTATGATCTACTTTCGGCCATTCATAAGTCGATACGCTCTTCACGCCCTAACGCAGCATTGCTGTATATGGCCCGCTTTATGCAGGGCGGCGGTGACCCGTTGGACGTAGTGCGCAGACTGACCGCGATTGCCTCAGAAGACGTCGGCAATGCTGACCCTCGCGCGCTACCGCTGGTGATTGCCGCCTGGGATGCTTATTTACGCCTGGGCGATTACGAAGGCCAGCGGGCAATTGCCCACGCGGCAATTCATTTAGCAGTGGCGCCCAAGAGTAACCGCATTGACCGCGCCTGGAGTGAAGCCAAGCAGTACGTACGCCAGCAGCCCCAGGTTGAGGTACCGACGTACCTGCGCAACGCGCCCACTAAGCTGATGGAGCAGTTGGGTCATGGCGAAGGCTATCGCTATGCGCATAACGAACCAGACGGCTACCCGGCGGGAAGCGCCCACGACTGCTGGCCTGAAGAGCTGCCTAAAGCCACCTTCTTCAAGCCAAGTGCCTTTGGTCAGGAGAAGCGCTTTGGGGAAATCATGGCATGGCGGGAAAATCTTGACCAGGAAACAGATCAGGCGCCCTAAGGCGCCTGATGGTTAAACCAGTGGCAGGTTTAACTGCCACTGGTTTAACTGCCACTCTCCAGCAATTACTTATCTTTAACGACTGACTCCTCACACCTTACCATTCACGCTTCACCCTTAAAGCTCTTCACGAATAACATCGGTGCCTTCGGGAATTTCGAAATCAAACATGTCCTCAGCAATCTCGCCATTGAGGGTAATATTGCTAAAGGTGATGGCGGTGCGCTGGCCGGTACTGTCCATCATCCACAGCTCGGTTAGCGTATCGGCATCGAACACCATGCTTAGCTCTTCGAACAGCGTATCGGCCGAGATAGGCACTAGGGTAAAGACATCTTCTCCCCCGTCCTGCTCGTAGAACACCTCATAGCTTTCGGTTAAATCGTCCACGCTTCCCGACAGCAGTAACGCAGGGGTATGGGTTACTCGATCGTCCATCTCTTGAACGGTGACTTGTTCAAGGTCGGGATCGTACATATACACATCATCGCCGTCAGAGACCACGGTTTGAGAGTAAGGCGCTTCCACTTCCCAACGCAGCATACCGGGGCGAGACAGCCACATCTCACCACGCGCGCTTTGGAGGCGTTCCCCGCTGCCATCAAGAATTTGCTGCTCAAAATCCGCTTGATAACGCTCAAGCGGATCCAGCCGTTCAGTCAAACGCTCGGCAGCATCGTCTGCCCAAGCGGGAGCACCAAAGGTTAAACCCAAGGCACTTGCCGCAAATGCCAGTGGCGAAGCGCCCATTGCTGAAGTGCGTTTTGTTTGCGTATCGCGCATATAATCTCCCTAGGCAACCGTTGCCCGGTAACTGTTGCTCAAAACTGTTGCTTAAAAATCAAGCAGTGAGGTCGGCTTAACCGGCCATGGCTAACTCAAAAACGTAACAATCAGACGAGAAAAACGCCGCAGGGTTTCACCCGCGGCGCTACTTTCACGCTTATTGCATAATTGTGGCTTTCATCAAGCGGTTAATGGCCCACCGGAGGCGGGGCAAGCACTTCCCGAGCACCGTTAGAGCCCATAGAGGTCACCACACCGGCGCCCTCCATTGCCTCAACTAAGCGAGCGGCCCGGTTATAGCCAATTTTAAAGCGACGCTGCACGGCGGAAATCGAGGCTTTGCGCGTTTCAGTGACAAACTGCACGGCTTCATCGTAGAGCGCATCCTGCTCCGCATCGTCGCCATCCCCCCCCTCAGCCTCAAGACCCGTTAAGGCATCGGCGGATACGCCACCAGAAAGGATCTCTTCGATATACTCGGGTGCTCCACGGCGCTTCCAGTCATCGACCACGCGGTGTACTTCGTCATCGTCCACAAAGGCACCGTGGATGCGGTTAGGTGGTCCGGAACCTGCAGGCAGATAGAGCATGTCACCATGCCCCAACAGACTTTCAGCGCCGCCCTGATCCAGAATGGTGCGCGAATCAATTCTGGATGAGACCTGAAACGCCATCCGCGAAGGAATGTTGGCTTTGATCAAGCCAGTCACAACATCCACCGAGGGGCGCTGGGTAGCCAGAATCAAATGGATACCTGCGGCGCGTGCCTTTTGCGCCAAGCGCGCAATCAGCTCTTCGACTTTTTTGCCGACGATCATAAACATATCGGCAAACTCGTCGATCACCACGACGATGTAGGGCAGTTTCTCCAGCACTGGATGCGGCTGATGCACTTCCCAGGGCTGCGGTTCCCAGAGCGGGTCTGCCACTTGGGCACCGGCGCGCTCCGCTTCATCCAAACGGCCATTGAAGCCCGCGATGTTGCGCACACCCATGGCCGCCATGAGCTTGTAGCGGCGCTCCATCTCGGCCACGCACCAGCGCAGGCTGTTGGCCGCTTCTTTCATATCGGTGACCACGGGCGCCAGCAGATGGGGAATGCCGTCATATACCGACAGCTCCAACATTTTCGGGTCGACCATGATCAGCTTTAGCTCACTAGGCTTCGCTTTAAGCAGCATTGAGATCAGCATGGCGTTAACGCCCACCGACTTACCCGACCCGGTGGTACCGGCTACTAGCAAGTGGGGCATCTTGCCCAGGTTGGCGACCACAGGGCTGCCACCAATATCTTGGCCTAACGCCATGGTGAGTGGTGACGTCTCCTGCTGGTAACGGTCGGAGTCGATAACTTCGCGCAGGCGGATCATGGCCCGGTTGGGATTAGGTATTTCAATCCCCACCGTGGGACGCCCTGGAATAACCTCGACCACTCGCACACTTTTCACCATCAGGGAGCGCGCCAGGTCTTTGGCAAGGTTACTGATTTTAGACACTTTGACGCCCGCGGCGGGCTTGATCTCAAAGCGGGTAATCACCGGCCCAGGCCAGGTATCCACCACTTCCGCTTTCACACCGTATTCGCGCAGCCGCACTTCAAGCAGCTCAGCCATATCAGCCAACTGCTCGTCACTATAATTGGGTTGATACGGCTCTGCAGGTGTCAACAGCTGCAAGCTCGGCACGTCGCCCTCAGGTTCGTCCAGAGTTTCAAAAGCAGGCCGCTGGCTCTGCAAATGCTCCACGGTCCACAGGGCGGGGCCTTCATCCGCCTCTGGCGTGCTCTCTTCGGGCGCGAAGCTGGGTTCTTGGCGAGCTGCTGGGGTGGGCGTGGACGGAGGAGTAGTCGTTGAGTGCGCTCCTCCATCGCGGCCTTGGGCATACAGCTCATCATCCATCTCTTCATCGTCCCACACCGGCTCAGGCACTACTTCCGCTACACGTTCAGGTTTACGTGCAGGCTCAGGCGCGGTGACGCGCTCAGGGCTCCAGGCAGCATCAGTGTCACCAATATGTGGCTCACCAACACGTGGTTCAGCTTGGCTGCTGCTGGGATCAGCGGTGAGTGATGGCTCACTGCGACGCTCAACGGGCGCGGCATGAACAGTCTCTTTCTCGGCGGGAGCCTCATCGCTGGCAAAGAAGTTACTCCTGGCAGGCGCCGGAGGCTCTTCTTGACGAGTAGCACGCAGCGGGAAGGAAGTCTCGGCTTCTTTGGGTTCATCACCGGGCGCAGGTGCTTGAGTCTCAGGCGCTGCTGACGTTACCTCAGCCTGGACAAAGGCATTTTCCCGCGGCGCTGAGGGTGCCGCTGCTCCCTCCTCTTCTGCCGTTTTAGTCGCTGGCGTCACTGACGGGGCTGCCCCAGGCGCTGAAACCGTCGGCTCCGCGGTAGGTGTCGAAGAGATAGGCGCGGGTGTTTTAGCAGGCACATGCTTATTACTTGAAAACGCTGCGGCCTCCCAGGGAATCGAAGTATCCGTGGTTTCGTTGCTATTTGAAGGACTCGCTTCTGACGCATTGCTCTCTGAAGAGCTGTTCGCCTCACGACTGGAAAGTGGTACAGAGAAGCCTGGCTCACGGCGTTCGCGGCCACTGGGGCTTTTGCCTACTGGCTCTGCCGCAGGCTTTATCTCAGCGGGTGCAGCTTCAGGTTTAGCTTCTTGAGACTGCGCTTCAGGCGCTGCTTGAGGCTTGGCCGCAGTTTTGGCAGTTTTAGCAGCCGCTCGCTGAGCAGCGCGCATACGACGCGCTTGGCGACGTGCCGATAACCAGCTACCCAGCCGACATATACGCTTGCCGAGCTCATCAGCCACTTGCAGCCACGACATACCACTAAACAGCGGAAAGCCGCTTAAAATTAACGCCGCAGCGATTAAACCAACGCCACCACTTCCCACTAAAGGCCTTAACGCACCGACCAAACCTTCGCCCAAAATACCGCCTGAGGCATAGGGCAGCATGCTATCAGGGTGATAAAAGTGCAGCGCCCCCAACATGGTAGTACCGAAAATAAGTAGCACTAAGCCACCCGCATGGACAGCAATTGCCACGGGGTCGAGTTCAAAACGTACCTGGCGTGAGCGAATCAGCCACCAAGCGGCAAAGCCGAACATACCCGGCCACCACAAAGCGCTGGCGCCAAGCAGTGAGTAGAGAACATCGGCCAGCCAAGCGCCAACCTGCCCCATCCAGTTACCCACATCTGTCTCAGGGCCCTGATAAGACCAGCCTGGGTCAGAGGGTTGGTAACTAAATAGCGCTAATAATAAGAAAACACACAGCGCCAGCAGGATCACCACTACGCCTTCGCGCACGGAGCCTTGTAAGCGCAGGCCAAAACGACGAGCCTTATCCTTTGCGGCGTTAACGCGCGCAGCTGAAGCCGATGATGGTGTTTGACGCGCGCTACGCTGCGTTCGCTTGTTTACTGCTTTATTCACTTTCAAGCGACTCTCCCTTTACACCTCAATGGCGTCTTTAATCCACTTGCGAGTTTGCATGATACCGAGCATCCTTCCGCCGTCACAGAGGCTATCGTAAAGCGCTCAGTACAAGAACGTCGTAACAGGAGCAAGTAATGCTACCTTGGCTTTCCTCGCCACATCCTAATTTTCCAACTACCTCCCAAGCGCTGGCCTCCCCCAATGGCCTGCTGGCCGCCGGAGGGGAGCTCTCGCCCGCTTGGCTGGTAGAAGCCTATCGGCAGGGCATATTTCCCTGGTTCAGCGACGACGACCCCATTTTGTGGTGGAGTCCAGACCCGCGCATGATACTCCTACCTGAGCAATTTAAGCAGCGTCGTAGCCTCACCAAACGATTACGCCATGGTGGCTTTCATATCACCCTGGATCAACACTTCGATCAGGTGATTCAGGCCTGCGCCGCCCCGCGTGGTGAAGAGGCGGGCACCTGGATTACAGACGAAATGCGCGAGGCCTACGGGCTGCTGCATGCTCTAGGTATTGCTCATAGCATCGAAGTCCATCAACACGGCCAATTGGTGGGCGGGCTGTATGGCATCGCCATGGGGCCGGTGTTTTTTGGCGAGTCGATGTTCTCCCACGCCCCGGATGCTTCGAAGGTAGCGCTGGCCCATCTCGCCAGGGCCATGCGCGAACATGGCGGAAAACTCATCGACTGCCAAATGCACACGCCTCATCTGGCAAGCCTGGGCGCTATTACAGTCGCTCGCGAGGCATTCATCAACTATCTTAAAAACTGGTTACCCGATAAGGCATTTACGTTTACCACGTCACCCACTGAAACACCCACTGTTCCTGCATCGCTCTGGCTTAAGGCGATTGCCACCGAGGGTAATGCGTAGTGATGAACCATCGTGACGAACTTATTCTGTTCCAACCATTTTTTTACAATGAGGAGGCAGGCCGTGAGTAGTAACACTCCGCGTCGGCCGGTGCGGGATTTGCGCTTTTTCCTTACCGTGCCGCATGCCTGTAGCTATTTACCCGGCAAGGAAGCGACAACGCTGTTTCTCGACCCGCAGGAATCGCCCGTTCCAGGTGTCTATGACTCGCTGGCGCTGCTAGGGTTTCGTCGCAGTGGGCGCCATCTTTACCGCCCTCACTGTGAGGGCTGCAACGCCTGCCGCTCGGTGCGTATTCCGGTTGACCAGTTTGCGGCTAACCGCACACAACGAAAAATTTGGCGCCGCAATGCCGATATAAACGTCCGCATTGTACCTGCTCACTTTGCGTCTACCCACTACTCGCTTTACGCGAATTACATTCGTCAGCGCCATGCTGACGGCGATATGTTCCCGCCCAGCCGCGAGCAGTACCGCACCTTCCTTACCCTTGATGAGTCCTATGCCCATCTGATGGAGATGTACCTCGACGAAGAGCTGGTTGGTGTGGCTGCATTCGACCAGTTGGAGCATGGGCTCTCGGCAATCTACACCTTCTTTGCCGTTAGCGAGACTCTGGATAAGCGCTCACTAGGCACTTTTGCCATTCTTCAGCTCATCGAGCTCAGCCGCGAAAAAGCGCTGCCGCACCTTTATTTAGGGTATTGGATCGAAGAGTGCCGTAAGATGCGCTACAAGCAGGCTTTCGCGCCATTGGAAATACTCGATGGACGCCATTGGCGGCCGCTGATTCGCTAAAAATGCCAGCTTTTTTGCCTTGACGACGGGCTTACGGCACAATATAGCGCTGTTTCTTGAGTGCCCACCTAGCGGCACTCAAATTCTGACCGATAATGACATTACTAACTCATCAGTGAGGACATGCCTATATGGCACGCGAAGATCATATTGAAATGGAAGGCGTTATCGTCGATACCCTTCCGAATACCATGTTTCGGGTTGAGCTGGAAAACGGTCACGTTGTTACCGCTCATATCTCCGGCAAAATGCGCAAAAACTATATCCGCATTCTGACCGGTGACAAGGTAAAAGTTGAGCTGACACCTTACGACCTGTCTAAAGGCCGTATCGTTTACCGCTCGCGCTAAGTCGTTACACCATTAACGCGCTCGGCTGACTTTAACTGTGCCAGCTAGACTGTCCTTTAACGACAGCGCCGATTAGCGTCAATGGCGGTTCACTAAAAACGACAACGCCCCGTCGATGACAGGGCGCTGCGTTTTTATGCATATAGCATGAGTATTAGAAAGATAGCTTTTAGCACGGCTTAGCGCCCTTTTCAGGGCGCATCTGCCATCTCAGTCTCTGTGGAAAGGTGTAACTCGCCCTCCTCCAGGCTAACGTGGACAATACCGCCCTGATCAGCCAGCTCTCCGAACAGAATCATTTCGGCTAATGGCTTCTTCAGCTTCTCTTGTATGAGGCGCGCCATTGGACGTGCACCCATGTCAGGATCGTAGCCTTTATCGGCCAGCCAATCCCGCGCCATGTCGTCTACATCCAACTGAACACGCTTCTCATCCAACTGCGCCTGTAGTTCGATCAAGAACTTGTCGACCACATTGCGCACCACCGAGACCGGCAGCGAGTGGAACTGAATAATACCGTCCAGGCGGTTGCGGAACTCCGGTGAGAAGGTACGGCGGATCACTTCCATGGCATCGGTGGAGTGATCCTGGTGCTGGAAGCCAATGGAGCGACGCGACGCCTGCTCCGCACCAGCGTTAGAGGTCATAATCACGATAACGTGACGGAAGTCCGCTTCACGCCCGTTGTTGTCCGTTAAGCGGCCATGATCCATGACCTGCAGCAGTAGGTTAAAGACTTCCGGGTGCGCTTTCTCAATCTCATCCAACAACAACACGCAGTGCGGCTGTTTGGTCACCGCTTCAGTCAGTAGACCACCCTGGTCGTAACCGACATAGCCTGGAGGCGCACCAATCAGGCGCGATACGGTATGGCGCTCCATATACTCGGACATATCAAAGCGCACCAGTTCAATGCCCATGATATGCGCCAGCTGTTTGGCCACTTCGGTTTTACCCACACCGGTGGGACCTGCAAACAGGAAGCTACCAACGGGCTTATCGGGAGATTTAAGCCCGGCCCGGGACAGCTTAATAGCCGCAGAGAGACTATCAATCGCCTCATCCTGACCGAACACCAGCATCTTCAGGTCACGATCCAGCTTCTCGAGCAGCTTGCGGTCGGAGCTTGAAACACTCTTCGGTGGGATACGTGCAATGGACGCTACCACGGCTTCCACTTGCTCGACATCGATCGTCTTGGCGCGCACTTCTGGCGGCAATAGACGCTGGTGAGCCCCTGCCTCGTCAATCACGTCAATCGCTTTGTCGGGCAGGAAGCGGTCATTGATGTAGCGATCCGCTAAGCGCGCTGCGCTTTCAAGCGCACCATCGGTGTACTTAAGTTCGTGGTGCTCTTCAAAACGTGAACGCAACCCTTTGAGGATTTTGATGGTGTCTTCCACCGACGGTGCCATCACATCCACCTTCTGGAAGCGCCGTGCCAGAGCACGATCTTTCTCAAAGATGCCGCGGAACTCCTGGAACGTAGTCGAACCAATGCAGCGCAATTCGCCCGAAGAGAGCAGCGGCTTGAGCAGATTGGACGCATCCATCACGCCACCAGAGGCGGCACCTGCACCAATCACCGTGTGAATCTCATCAATGAATAGCACAGCGTTAGGCTGCTTGCGTAGTTCGCTCAGCAGGCTTTTGAGGCGTTTTTCAAAATCACCACGGTACTTGGTACCGGCCAGTAGCGCGCCCATGTCCAGCGAGTAGACCACCGCATCGGCAATAACATCGGGAACGTCTTCTTCGACGATACGCTTGGCAAGGCCTTCGGCCACGGCGGTTTTACCTACACCCGCCTCACCGACTAACAACGGGTTGTTTTTGCGCCGACGGGCCAGAATTTGCACCACGCGCTCAAGCTCGTGGTCGCGGCCAATCAGCGGATCAATTTTACCCAGCCGTGCCTGTTCATTGAGATTGGTAGCGTAGCCAGTGAGCGGATGCGCAGCGCCCTCACTGCCACCCTCCTCCGCGTCTTCACTCTCAGGTGAAGAAGGCGAGGGAGACGGCCCGTGACCGGCCACTTTGGAGATACCATGGGCGATGTAGTTGACTGCATCGACCCGCGCAACGTTCTGCTGCTTAAGGAAGTATACCGCCTGACTCTCCTGCTCGGAAAAGATCGCCACCAACACATTGGCACCGGACACTTCGCTTTTGCCAGATGACTGAACGTGGAAGACCGCCCGTTGTAAAACACGCTGAAAACCAAGCGTGGGCTGGGTCTCACGATCACCCTGGCCTTCTGGAATCAGTGGCGTAGTCGAGTTAATAAAATCCTGCAGATCGGACCGCAGCTTGTCGAGGTTAGCCCCGCAGGCCTTCAGTACGTCTACCGCTGAGGCATTATCTAGCAACGCTAGCAGCAGGTGCTCAACGGTCATAAACTCATGGCGCTTTGAACGCGCCACGGTGAAGGCCGTGTTCAGGGTCATTTCAAGTTCTTTGCTCAGCATGGCAGTCCCCTTTTCGCTACTACCTAGGGCGTGTCGCCACCTAGGGCTTGCGTCGGATCAATTTAGTCGACCGGCACTCTCAACATCGGGTACAAATGGCACGGTTGCAAGCCTCACCACCAATTATTTCTCAACGCTTTTAATTGGCGGCCTCAATATCACTTATCAACGGGTGCTCACACTCACGGGCATATTCATTTACCTGATAGCTTTTTGTTTCGGCTATATCGCGCGTAAACACGCCACAAGTGCCCTTTCCTTGGGTATGTACGGCGAGCATGACCTGAACGGCCGTCTCGCTGTCCATGTTAAAAAAATCTTGCAGCACTTCAATGACAAATTCCATCGGCGTGTAATCGTCGTTGTGAAGCACTACCTTATAAAGCGGTGGTTGCGCCAGCGCCGGTTCTGCTGACTGTACCGCTATATCACCATCTTCATCGGGCATATCTGGCCGCGTCATCCCCGCTTTTACGGGTAACACGGTCAAGTATGAACTATCTTGGTTGGGCATAAGCTGCACGGTTGGTTGTCTCGACACTGACCGATGGAAGCGTTTATCAGACCTCACATCGCCAATTCACTAGTGTAGTTTCTTAACTGTAGCCTCTTAACTACTATAATTTCTTAACTACTATAGCTTATTAGCCTAAACGTAAGACGCTTTCGATCAGCAAGGGTTCATGGAAAACTTAAAATATTACAGAGCGCAATAGCGAGTGCAATGCAAAACCCCCGCCCGCCAAGCGGACGGGGGTCATTCAGCCTAATCACAGGCGGTCTCTATTAGCCTTTTGCGACCATGGCAAGCGTTTCGTTGAGAGTCTGGCTGGGGCGCATCACCTTAGCCGTCAGCTCGTGATCCGGGTGGAAGTAGCCACCAATATCCGCAGGCTGGCCCTGAACGCTGTTCAATTCATCGACAATGGTCGCTTCTTTGGCCGTTAGCGCGTCAGCCAGGCGTCCGAACAGCGTCTGCATTTCGCTATCTTCGCTCTGCTCTGCCAACGCTTCAGCCCAGTATAGCGCCAAATAAAAGTGGCTGCCGCGATTGTCCAGCTCACCCACTTTGCGCGACGGCGACTTGTTGCTATCCAGGAACTTGCCGTTCGCCTGATCGAGCGCTTTGGCCAGCATTTTTGCCCGAGCGTTATCGAAGGTGCTGCCCAGGTGTTCAAGGGATGCCGCCAGGGCCAAAAACTCGCCCAGCGAGTCCCAGCGCAGATGGTTCTCTTCCAGCAACTGCTGAACGTGCTTGGGAGCAGAGCCGCCAGCGCCGGTCTCAAACAAGCCACCGCCATTCATCAATGGTACGATTGAGAGCATCTTGGCGCTGGTGCCGAGCTCCATAATCGGGAACAGGTCAGTCAGATAGTCGCGCAGTACGTTACCAGTGACGGAGATAGTGTCTTCGCCCTTGCGGATACGCTCCAGAGAGAAGCGCATGGCCTCTTCTGGCGTCATGATACGAATATCCAGGCCAGTGGTATCGTGCTCTTTTAAGTAGCTCTCGACTTTCTTGATCAGTTGAGCATCGTGGGCGCGCTGGGCGTCCAGCCAGAAGATAGCCGGCGTTCCGCTTTCGCGGGCACGATTAACCGCCAACTTCACCCAATCGCGAACCGGGGCATCCTTGGTCTGGCACATCCGCCAAATGTCGCCCTGCTCAACGCTGTGCTCAAGCACTACATTGCCGCTGGCATCGGTGACGCGTACGGTACCGTCGGTAGGAATCTGGAAGGTCTTATCGTGGGAGCCGTATTCTTCGGCTTTCTGGGCCATCAAGCCTACGTTGGGTACGCTGCCCATAGTCGTCGGATCAAAGGCACCGTGCTGTTTGCAATCATCGATGACCGTTTGATAGATACCGGCGTAGCAACGATCAGGAATGACGGCTTTGACGTCGTGCAGTTGGTCGTCGGCGCCCCACATTTTACCGGAATCGCGGATCATCGCCGGCATGGAAGCATCGATAATCACATCGCTGGGCACGTGCAGGTTGGTGATCCCTTTATGGGAGTTCACCATCGCCAAACGCGGGCGCTCGGCATAAAGTGCTTGAATCTCATCCTCAATCTGGGTCTGACGCTCTTCCGGCAGTGACTTAATGGCCGAATAGAGATCGCCGATACCGTTATTGGGGTCGAAGCCCGCCTGCTGGAGGTCATCTGCGTGCTTACTCAGCACGTCCTGATAAAACTCGCTGACCACCATACCGAACATAATCGGGTCAGAGACCTTCATCATGGTCGCTTTAAGGTGCAGCGAGAACAGCACGTCTTTGGCTTTTGCGTCAGCGACTTCGTCGGCCACAAAACGACGCAGCGCGTTACGGCTCATGACCGCAGCGTCGACGACTTCGCCTTCCAGTACCGAGGTTTTCTGCTTGAGCACCGTGGTGCTGCCGTCTTTAGCGACCAGCTCGATCTTGAGATCGGTGGCTTTTTCAATCAGCGCGGACTTCTCGCTGCCGTAGAAATCGCCTCCACTCATATGCGCCACATGGGACTTGGAGTCGCTGCTCCACTCACCCATGCGGTGGGGATATTTACGGGCGTAATTCTTGACCGACAGCGGAGCGCGGCGATCCGAGTTACCTTCACGCAACACCGGGTTAACGGCGCTGCCTTTAGTTTTGTCGTAGCGCGCCTGAATGTCTTTCTCTTCATCGCTTTGGGGCGCTTCAGGGTAGTCAGGAAGTTTGTAACCCTGCTGCTGCAACTCTTTAATCACCGCCTTTAGCTGAGGCAGAGAGGCGCTAATGTTGGGCAATTTGATAATATTAGCTTCTGGGGTCTTGGTCAGTTCGCCAAGCTCCGCCAGGTGATCGCCGATCCGTTGCTCTTCGCTCAGATAGTCAGGGAACTGAGCAATGATGCGAGCGGCCAGGGAAATATCGCGGGTCTCTACCTGAATGCCGGCAGAATCGGTAAAGGCATCGATAATCGGCAGTAGGGAGTGCGTCGCGAGCGCGGGCGCTTCGTCAGTGAGCGTATAGATGATCTTCGGCGTTTTGGTCATTTTTGCGTTAACCTCTCTCTTTTCGCTGCGATGGCAAGAAATCTTGAGCGGAGCGCGAGCTCAACGATGGGCGCCCCATCAGGTAGCCGGAGTATACCAGCGCTGCCCGCCGTGCGCATTGTCGACATACCTATTCCTGAGAGCGAATAGAAAGTAAAAGGGGCAACGAGAAGTCATGAGCAACCTTTATTTACTGCATAAGCCTTTCCAGGTACTGAGCCAATTCAGCGACCGTGAGGGGCGGCAAACCCTGGCGCATTATGTCGATGTGAAAGATATTTACCCCGCAGGACGGCTTGACTACGACTCTGAAGGCCTACTGCTGCTCAGCGATGATGGCGAGCTGATTCACCGCATTTCTCATCCGCGCCATAAGCAGCCCAAAACCTACTGGGCCCAGGTGGAAGGGCAAATCGATGACACGGCATTGAAGGCATTGCGCCAAGGCATTGCGCTGAAGGATGGCCCAACGCAGCCAGCCAAGGCGCACAGAATAGATCCGCCTACGACCGCACCACGCCACCCTCCCATCGACCCCAAACGCCACCCCTCGACTAGCTGGCTGGAGCTAACCATAAGCGAAGGCCGTAACCGCCAGATTCGCCGTATGACGGCCCATGTCGGTTACCCCACCCTGCGCTTGATTCGCGTAGCGATCGGCCCCTGGCGGCTGGATGGTTTGGCGCCCGGCGAATGGCGCAAAGAAACCCTACACGCGCCCAGACCGACGAATACGCCTCCAAGTCAGCGACGAATAGCTCCGCGAAAAGATCAGCGTAGGCGGCCCACCACAAAACGCAGGAACCCCTGATGAGCCTTATTCGCAGCACGGCTGCCTGCGTCATCCAGCAGGGCGAGCGCTTTTTGATGGTAGAAGAGCAGCGTGGCGGCCCGCAGAGTGTGTTTAACCAGCCCGCTGGGCATATTGAACCCGGCGAAGGCCCCATAGCAGCCATTCTGCGCGAGGTACTGGAAGAGACTGCTTGGCAGGTATCGCTCACCGGATATCTGGGTTTATACGTATTTCATACCGACGAAGAGCAAACGTTTCACAGCCACGGCTTTATTGCCGCACCGCTTCATCAACTCGACCTCCCCCTCGACCCGGATATCTTCGCCACCCACTGGCTTACCATTGAGCAAATACGGTCGTTAGATCAGCAGGCGCGCCTACGCAGCCCGCTGGTACTCAAACGTATCGAGGATGCACTCAGCGAGCCTGGCTATCCCCTGTCGGTGATTCGCGAGTGAAGCACTCGAAGCCATTACCCCCCATCGTGTATAATCCTCGCCCAACTGCACACTGCTTATTTGCACCCTACTTCAACTGAGGATGCCCATGTCATCCACTGAACCAACTACGCCAGGCTCATCCACCACTGAGTCATCCGCCACAGCCGCTAATGGCAAAGTGATTGTCGGTATGTCCGGCGGCGTCGACTCGTCCGTTTCGGCCCTTCTCCTCATGCAACAAGGCTATGAGGTCGAAGGCCTGTTTATGAAAAACTGGGATGAAGACGACGGAACCGAATATTGCACGGCCAAAGAGGATCTCGCCGACGCCGAGGCGGTCTGCGCCAAACTGGGCATTAAACTGCACACCGCTAACTTTGCCGCCGAGTATTGGGATAATGTATTCGAGCACTTTTTAGCCGAATACAAAGCGGGCCGCACGCCCAACCCGGATATTCTGTGTAACCGGGAGATCAAATTTAAGGTCTTCCTTGAGTACGCTGAAATGCTCGGAGCCGACAAAATCGCCACCGGGCACTATGTTCGTAAAGGGCATGTTAGCCAAGGCGATGGCGATGTTCGCCCGCGCCTGCTGAAAGGCCTGGATAGCAATAAAGATCAAAGCTACTTCCTGCATGCAGTGCCAGAAGCCGCCATTGCCCGTACTCTGTTCCCCGTAGGTGAGCTGGAAAAGCCCGCCGTACGCGCGCTTGCAGAACAGCACGATTTGATCACCGCTAAGAAAAAAGACTCCACCGGCATCTGCTTTATCGGCGAGCGCCGGTTTCGCGATTTCCTCCAGCAGTACCTGCCCGCCCAGCCCGGTACCATTGAAACGCCGGATGGCGATGTCATCGGCAAACATATGGGGCTGATGTACTACACCCTGGGCCAGCGCCAGGGTCTAGGCATTGGCGGGCTTGCCAACTACTCCGAAGACCCTTGGTACGTGGCGGCAAAAGATCTTGATCGCAATGTACTGATCGCGGTGCAGGGTAAGCATGACCAGTTGCTCTACTCCGATACCTTGGTCACAGAGGCCATGGATTGGGTGGCGGGTGAGCCGCCGGTTCAGCAGGGGCGCTTTACCGCCAAGACGCGCTATCGGCAAAGCGACTGCGGCTGTGAAATGCGCGCGCTGCCCGACGGTGGCGTTGAGGTCACGTTTGACGACCCGCAGTGGGCGGTCACCCCTGGCCAGTCGTTGGTGCTTTACGATGGCGACATATGCTTGGGCGGCGGCGTTATTCGCGCTACCTGGAAGAAAGCCGCGGAGGCTGCTGCATGAATCCTACCCCGATTCATCGCGCCCCCGATTCTCCGGCAGTCCGCCAAGCACTTGCCCTTGCTGGCGTCTTTCAAGCCGCCAGCCTGGTCGATGAGCTGGCTCGCACCGGGCAGGTCGACACCCGCGCCTGGGAAACGCTGATTGAGGCCACTGTGGATACTAGCCCGGAAAGCTTCGAGGCGATTTATGGCGGGCACCCCAATAATCTGCGCCGCGGCCTGGATACCTTAGAAGCCCTGGTGGGGCGTAAGCAGGCGAACCCGGTGGTGTTGCGCTACGGTTTTTCGCTGCTGATGCTAATGAATAAGCTGCGTACCAATAACGACATGATGGATTCACTGGGCCAAAAATTAACCCGCATTCAGGGTCAAGCCGAGCACTTTGGCACTACCCATGAAAACGTGGTGGCCAGTCTTGGGGAAGCGTACCAAGAGACGATATCCACCTTTAAAACCCGCATTGTGGTGCAAGGGGATCCATCACTGCTGCAGAGCCGCATGATGCCTGAGCGTGTACGCGCTTGCTTAATGGCGGGGATTCGCTTTGGATTATTGTGGCACCAGCAAGGCGGGCGCCGCTGGAAACTGGTATTCCAGCGTAAAGCGCTACGCCGGGCACTGGATAGCCTCGACTAGACGGCTACTCTGTTCTCGATCGACGTCTTTTCAATTAACTTGCTCTCGACTAATTTTCTTTCGAACCTCCTGGAAACGATGCCATGCAACTCTCCGCTTTGACCGCCCTCTCCCCCGTCGACGGCCGCTACGCCTCTAAAGCCGCCGCCCTGCGCGAACACTTCAGTGAATTCGGCCTTATTCGCGCCCGTGTGATTGTGGAGGTTCGCTGGCTACAGCGCCTGGCTGAGCATGCTCAGATTACCGAGGTACCGCGCTTATCTGCTGAGGCTACCGCGTTCCTTGAGCAATTGATTCGTGAGTTTTCTATCGGGGATGCCGAACGCATCAAAGAGATCGAGCGCACCACCAATCACGACGTCAAAGCGGTTGAGTACTTCCTAAAAGAGAAGATTGCAGGCCAAACCGAGCTGCATGCGGTCACCGAATTTATTCACTTTGCCTGCACCAGCGAAGATATCAACAACCTCTCTTACGGCGTAATGCTCAGCGACGGCCTGAACGCCATGCTGCCCACCATGCACGAGGTTGCCGATGACATTGCCAAGCTAGCCATTGCCCACGCCGCCCAGCCGATGCTGTCGCGTACTCACGGTCAAACCGCCACCCCGACCACGCTGGGCAAAGAGATGGCCAACGTGGCGTACCGCCTTAAGCGTCAGCTGAAGCAGATCGAAGCGGTGGAAGTGCTCGGCAAAATCAATGGCGCTGTGGGCAACTATAACGCCCACCTGACCACCTACCCGGAGATCGATTGGGAAGCCAATGCCCGCACCTTTGTGGAAGGCTTAGGGCTGACTTTTAACCCTTACACTACCCAGATCGAGCCCCACGACTATATCGCCGAACTGTTTGACGCCATTTGCCGCTTCAATACGATCCTGATCGACTTCGATCGCGACGTTTGGGGCTATATCTCACTGGGCTACTTTAAGCAGCGCACGGTTGAGGGCGAAATTGGCTCCTCGACCATGCCACATAAAGTTAACCCGATTGATTTTGAAAACTCCGAGGGCAACCTGGGCCTGGCCAACGCTGTGCTTAGCCACCTTGCGCAAAAGCTGCCGATCTCCCGCTGGCAGCGCGACCTGACTGACTCCACCGTGCTGCGTAACCTTGGCGTAGGCTTGGCATATGGGTTGATTGCTTACCACGCCAGCCTCAAAGGCATCAGCAAGCTTGAAGCCAACCCTGAGCGTTTAGATGCTGATCTGGATAACAGCTGGGAAGTGCTCGCCGAGCCGATTCAAACGGTGATGCGCCGTTACGGTATTGAAAAGCCCTATGAAAAACTCAAGCAACTGACTCGTGGCAAACGTATTGACCAAGCAGGCTTTGCGGCGTTTATTGATACCCTTGAACTGCCCAGCGAGGTCAAAACCGAATTGAAGGCGCTCTCACCGGCCAACTATATTGGTAATGCCCAGGCGCAAGCCGAAGCACTGACACATCAGCTAAACTCTCTGTAACCCATTTGTTGTGACCAACTTGCTGTGACCAACGTTGCTGCGACCACTACACCAGGACACGCCATGAACCATCACGATAAGCCGCTAACACTGCTGGGCGATCTTACCGCTGCAGACTTTCTGGCCAATTATTGGCAGCAAAAGCCGCTGCTGATTCGTGGCGCCATGCCCGACTTCATCAGCCCGATTGAAGCCGATGAACTGGCTGGACTCGCCTGCGAGCCTGGCGTAGAAGCGCGTTTGGTTGAAGAGGAGGGCCCGGATGGCCCTTGGCAGGTCTCCCACGGCCCCTTCGATGAAGCCACTTTTGAACGGCTCCCGGAAAAAAACTGGAGCCTTCTGGTGCAAGCGGTTGACCACTATGTTCCATCGGTGGCTGCGCTAATGAATGAGTTTGACTTCCTACCTCGTTGGCGGCTCGATGACGTGATGATCAGCTACGCACCTCCTGGCGGAAATGTGGGTGCGCACATCGATCAGTACGATGTCTTTTTACTCCAGGCCAGCGGCCACCGCCGCTGGCAGCTGGGCGGCAAGCTCACGGAAGATGCGCCGATCATCCAAGGTATCGATCTCCGCATCCTGAAAGAATTCACCGTAGAGCCCGACTCCGACTGGGTGCTTGACCCCGGCGACATGCTTTATCTCCCTCCCGGCTGGGCGCATCACGGCGTTAGCCAAAGCGATGACTGCATGACCATTTCAGTTGGCTTTCGCGCTCCTTCGGCCGATGAGGCGATCACCTCCTACGCCGACTATTTGGGTGAGCAGTTGCCTGCCTCTCAGCGTTACAGCGATGCGGGCATGGCGCCTGCTCAGCAGGTCGGTGAACTGGACGACGCAGCCGTTGAGCGTATGCGTCAGCTGATTATGTCGACGCTGGATAACCCTACTCAGATTGCCCAGTGGTTTGGCCGGGTGATGACTCAGCCAAAATATGTCGATCAAGTGGTACCGCTTGAAACACCGTTGGACGAAGAGGCGCTTGTTGCTCAACTACAAGAGGGGGAGCCGCTCTACCATATGCCTGGCTCACGCTTTGCCTGGCGTCGCGATGCCAGCGGTACCACGCTATTTGTGGATGGTGACGGCCACGCCTGTTCAACTGAATTAGCCAAACGCCTAGCCGACACCACCCCTCTCTACGCCGAAGACCTTGAGCTTGACGGCGCAACTGCGCTCATCACCCAGTTGGTCAATACCGGCAGCCTCGGCTTTATGAGTGATGAAGGTGATGATGACGAGGAGTACTAAGGAACCTCTTATTAACGTGATGAGCGCAGGCCAGACAAGGCAAAAATCAACGAAAAAACGGAGTTTACGGGGTGTAAATGAGTATTTTGAGGCGATTTTTAACGCAGTATGGCCAAGCGCAATAGTTAATCGGAGGTTTCCTAATGGCGATTACCCACATTAGCACTGGCAGTTGGGAAACGCTGGGCCCAACGGCCAGCGAGATCCGCCGCAAGGTATTTATTGAAGAGCAGAGCGTGCCCCAGGATGAGGAGTGGGATGGCCTGGATCCGGCGTGCCAGCACTTTCTCGCCATGCTTGATCAGCAGCCGGTAGGCACCGCACGACTGCTGCCCGACGGGCATATAGGCCGCGTCGCCGTACTCGCTAATGCCCGCGGCACCGGTATTGGTGTACTGCTGATGCAGGCCGCGATTGAAGCGGCACGCCATGCGGGCCACGCCCAAGTGGCCCTGAGTGCCCAGGTACACGCACTGGCGTTCTATGAGCGTCTAGGCTTTATCGCCCATGGCGATGAGTTTCTGGATGCAGGCATCCCTCATCGAGAAATGACGCTTTCGCTCGATTAACAAGCCCTCTTGATTGATCTCTAGCACTGCCTCGGCAGTGCTTTTTTATGCGCTCTTGCCGCCATCTTGACGAAAAACGACTACACAAACCCTCCCTTCCTCTACCTCCCTGTCGTCGGGTTACAACGGCCTCTGCCCCCAAGTGTCAATTGTTGAAGGCGCCATCCTCGTGGATAGTTATTGCATTGCAGCGTTAAGCGGATTGGGTCAATCCATCAAGCTCAACGCTGTAGCTGAGGTCTCTAGCGTTACTGCTTCCAGCTTTCAAGACGTTTGCATGAGAGACGATTGACCTAGAGACACAATCACGAAAATCAATAATGCTAAATACAACTTCGCAGGTGCAGCATAAGCAAAAGCTGATTTGCGAAACACTATCCAGCCCGAAGAGGATAAGCTCATGACAGGACTGCTCGACGATATCAAAGCCATGGCCCAACTACGCGAAGCTCAAGGCGGCAAGTGGGAAACCATCAAACCTGAGTATGCCGCTCGCATGCGTGCACAGAACCGCTTTCACACTGGCCTGGATATTGCGCGTTACACCGCCAAGATCATGCGCGAAGATATGGCCGCCTATGATGCCGATACCGCCCAGTACACCCAGTCGCTAGGCTGCTGGCACGGCTTCATTGGTCAACAGAAGCTAATCTCGATCAAGAAGCACTTTGGCACCACCAAACGTAGCTACCTCTACCTTTCCGGCTGGATGGTTGCCGCGCTGCGC
This sequence comes from Halomonas sp. A3H3, assembly GCF_000982975.1. NCBI lineage: Bacteria > Pseudomonadati > Pseudomonadota > Gammaproteobacteria > Oceanospirillales > Halomonadaceae > Halomonas > Halomonas sp. A3H3. Next base: position 132,009 of record NZ_HG423343.1, read on the forward strand.
TCCGAGTTCGGCCCGCTGCCCGACCAGTCGATGCACGAAAAAACCTCCGTCGCGAACCTGATCGAAGAGCTCTATACCTTTCTAAAACAAGCCGATGCCTGGGAGCTTAACCACTTGTTCCGCGCCCTCGATGAAGCCAAAGAGGCTGGCGACAAATCAAAAGAGCAGGAACTGATCGGTAAAATCGATAACTACGAAACTCATATCGTACCGATTATTGCTGATATCGACGCTGGCTTTGGTAATGCAGAAGCCACCTACCTGTTAGCCAAAAAGTTTATTCAAGCGGGCGCCTGCTGCATCCAGTTGGAAAACCAGGTCTCTGATGAGAAGCAGTGTGGTCACCAGGACGGTAAAGTTACTGTGCCCCACGAGGACTTCCTGGCCAAAATCAACGCCGTGCGTTACGCCTTTTTGGAACTCGGCATTGAAGATGGCGTTATCGTTGCGCGTACCGACTCACTCGGCGCGGGCTTGACGCAGAAAATTGCCGTTACCAACGAGCCAGGCGATCTCGGCGACCAGTACAACAGCTTTTTGGACGGCGATGTGATTGAAAACGCCGCCGATATCAACAACGGCGATGTGGTCATCAAGCAGAACGGCAAACTGGTTAAACCCAAGCGCCTCGCTTCGGGCCTCTACCAGTTTAAACCCGGCACCGGCGAAGACCGCGTTATACTGGACTGCATCACCAGCTTGCAAAACGGCGCCGACCTACTGTGGATCGAAACCGAGAAGCCCCACGTTGGCCAGATCGCCAGCATGGTCAACCGCATTCGCCAGGTCGTGCCGGATGCCAAACTGGTCTATAACAACTCTCCGTCGTTCAACTGGACGCTGAACTTCCGCCAGCAGGTGTTCGATGCATGGCAGGAAGAGGGTAAAGACGTTTCGGCTTACCAGCGTGACAAGCTGATGAGCGCAGAGTACGACGATACCGAGCTTGGCCAGCTGGCCGATGAGTGGACACGCAATTTCCAGCGCGACTCGTCTCGCGAAGCGGGCATCTTCCACCACCTGATCACGCTGCCAACTTACCACACGGCTGCCCTGTCCACCGACAACTTAGCGAAAGGCTACTTCGGCGATGAAGGTATGCTGGCTTACGTGAAAGGCGTACAGCGTCAGGAAATTCGCCAAGGGATTGCAACCGTTCGCCACCAGGATATGGCAGGCTCCAATATCGGTGATGACCATAAAGAGTTCTTCCACGGCGATGCCGCGCTCAAAGCCGGTGGCAAAGACAACACCATGAACCAGTTTGGCTAATTTAGCAGGTTTCAACGCCATAGATCACTATGTACCCCTGCAACAGGAGGCCTTCGGGTCTCCTGTTTTTGCTTGGTTATACGTATTTGCACACTGTTTTCTTAATACACTGTTAAACTCTCGGTTAAGCTTTTTTTGGCGACTGCTCTACCAACTTTGATCTTTTTTCATGAACGCTGGTCAAAGCCGTTAGCATCGGCTATCTTTAACGAACACTGTTCTATAACTACATCTACTCTGTGCCTGCCCAGTTATGAGCGCTATATGGATAACAGGCCAATGGATGACAGTTATAAAAATAGACACTCTGGAGGTTTTAATGAAACGTCTTCTTCTACCTGTTGTCGCACTGAGCATTCTCACGCTGGCAGGCTGTGCCAATACGTCTGGTTACTCTGGTGATGTCTATCGCGGCAGCCAAGCCAAAACCGGTCAAAGTGTTACTTACGGCACTATCGTGGCGGTTCGCCCGGTGCAGATCCAAGCGGAAAGCCGTGCCGGCGGCCTTTTAGGTAGCGGCGGTGGCGCGGTTATCGGCGGTCTTCTGGGTAGCCAGGTCGGCGGTGGCTCTGGTCGTCAGTTGGCGACTGTGGCAGGCGCCCTGGGCGGCGCTGTGGCAGGTACGGCCGCTGAAGATGCGACTAACCGCGTTAATGCGCTGGAGATGGAAATTCGTCGCGATGACGGTACCGACGTGGTTGTCGTTCAGCGTGCGGATCGCCAGTTCCAAGCCGGCCAGCGTGTGCGTTTGATTGGCAATGGCGCCAACATGAGCGTGGCACCCTATTAATCGAGAGCGTTAATCTAGCGCTTAAGTATCAAAAAAGCCCGGCCATCAAATGAGAGGATCGGGCTTTTTAGTTTATCGCGAACAGCTTAGTGATGGGTTTTATTCCCAGCCCATTTAGCCAGCGCCATGATTGCCCAGCCAATCAGGGCAAGCAGGATAACGACCAGCAGCATTTCAACCGGTTGCACCAGGGTGGTGGCCCCCAACACTGCCAGCGTAATCACCCATAGATAGCGATTGTCGCCATGGCTTTTCAAAAAATCGGGCAACACCTTATCTAACCCCTCGCTAACGCCGCTATTCCAGCGCTGATAGACAAAATAAGCAATCAGGCAAAAAGCGATAAGCCAAATAATCAAGATCGTCATTACATGCTCCAAAAATGATAGGGCAAAGGAAAAAATGATGGTTGTAGGGTATCCCTGGTCACCCTGACGCGCAATACCGCCGAAAGTGGTGAGTAGGAAAAAGCGTCGCTACCCCCTGACAAGCCAGCGCACACGCGTTACCATATTGGGACATGCACTCACCGAAAGGTTATTCCATGCAAATTGCGCAAAACTCGGTTGTCGCTTTTCACTACACCCTGACCAACGATGCAGGTGAAGTGCTAGACAGTTCCGAAGGCCGTGAGCCGCTTACCTACCTCCACGGCGCTGGTAACATTATTCCGGGTCTTGAAAAAGAGCTGGAAGGTCGTGCAGCAGGCGAGAAGCTGAACGTTGCCGTATCCCCTGAAGAGGGTTATGGCGAGCTGCAAGAGCAGCTGATGCAAGAAGTACCCCGCGACGCGTTCCAGGGCGTTGAAAGCATTGAGCCGGGTATGCAGTTCCAAGCCCAGACTCAAGGCGGTCCTCTGATGGTGACCGTCAAGAAAGTCGAAGGCGATACGGTCGTTGTCGATGGCAACCACCCGCTGGCCGGCCAGCAGCTCAACTTTGATGTTGAGATCGCTGAAGTACGTGAAGCGAGTGCTGAAGAAGTTGAGCACGGCCACGTGCACGGCGAAGGCGGCGTTGAGCACTAAGACGCTCGCGTAACCGCTGCAAAAAGGGCGACCCTATCGGGTTGCCCTTTTTTTATGCTTAAAAAGAAGGTTCTTCGTCAGGTATTAGCACCAACTGGCCATGACGAACGCTGCGCGACGAAGTGACTTCAGCAGCAAATTGTTTGAGCGCCCGCCCCTGACCTTTGAGCAGCGCCACTTCCAGGCAACTGTCATGGTTGATATGTACATGCAGAGTCGAAAGCGTCAGGTCATGATGGTCATGGGAGTGACGCGTTAAACGCTTGGACAGCTCCCGAGCGGCATGATCATAGACATACACCAGCGCGCCCATGCAGGGCGAGTCAGGTGCAGCCTCTTCTCTCGCCTGTTTTAAGCCGCTGCGGGTCAAATCGCGAATCGCCTCTGAGCGGTTTTGATAGCCGCGCTCGCGCATCAACGCATCCACTTCTGCCACCAGCTCCTCATCAAGCGTTACCGTTACACGCTGCATTCACGCCCCCTGTACTGATTAACTTTGCATGCGCTGCCACCACCGGTAGTATGATGTTATTGTAAAAACATCATACTAGTGACGCTAACAGCATAAAGGATAAAGCGATGACTAAACCAACTCGGCCCATCTTACTGGGTATTGCGCTAAGTTGTTTAGTCGTAGCCTCCACTGTGCAGGCAAAAGAACAGCTGGTACTTGCCATTGGCGGCGAACCCGAACAGGGTTTCGACCCACTGCTGGGCTGGGGGCAGTATGGCAATCCACTGTTTCAGTCGACGCTACTTTCACGGGGCAAGGATCTTGCGCCGCAGCCAGAGCTGGCCACTGAGTGGCGGCTTTCTGAAGACCGCCTGACCTGGACACTCACACTCCGCGAGGACGCCCGCTTTGCCGACGGCACGCCGCTGACCGCTGAAGATGTGGCTTATACTTTTAATGCGGCGGCCCAGGCGGGCGGGCGAGCGGATCTTAGCGCGCTTGATGTAGCCACAGCGCTTGATGAGCACACTGTTTCGCTCCGCCTGAAAGCCCCGCGCATTACCTTTATCGACCAGTTGCTGACACTAGGCATTGTGCCCCACGCCGAACGTGACAACGGCTATAGCGAGCAGTATGGCCGCCATCCTCTAGGTTCTGGGCCCTATCAGTTGGTCGAGTGGCAGGAAGGCGAGCAGCTCATTGTGGAACGTAATCCTTACTTCTACGGCCCTACACCTGCTTTTGGACGGCTGGTATTTCTCTTTACCGGTGAAGACACCACACTAAGTGCCGCCCATGCCGGCCAAGTGGATATCGCATCAATTCCTCCTGCCCTGGCGGCCAATGTGCCAGCACATATGCAGCGGGTGATTATGGAGAGTGTCGATAATCGCGGCATTCTGTTTCCCATGCAGCCTGCCAATGGCGAACACGCCGCCTCCGGCGCGCCGATTGGTAACAATGTGACGGCAGATATTGCTATCCGTCAGGCGATCAACCTTGCGGTTGACCGCGATACGCTGGTGGAAGTGGCACTGCACGGTTATGGGCGCTCCGCCTTTGGCCCGGCGGACGGCCTCCCCTGGAGCGATAGCGATGAGCGCCTTGCCGCGCCCGACCTTGACCGGGCGGAGGAGATACTCGACGCCGCAGGCTGGCAGCTACGCGATGATGGCCTGCGCTATAAAGGTGGCCTGCCCGCTAGCTTTCGACTTACCTACCCTTCCAGCGATACCACCCGACAGCTGCTTGCGGAAGTCAGTGCCGAGATGGTTCGTCCACTGGGAATTGAGATACAACCCACCGGCCGTCACTGGGACGAAATCCAGCGCGAAGCACTGCACCAGGATGCCATTATGTTCGGTTTTGGCAGCCATAGCCCCCAGGAAGTTTACTACCTCTTCCACAGTCAGCATGCGGGCAACGGTTTCTACAACAGCGGTTTCTACGCTAATCCAGAGGTCGACGCTCACTTGGACGCCGCCCAGGCGGCGCCTAGCCTTGAGCAAGCCAACCGCGAGTGGCAGGCAGCGCAGTGGGACGGCACCACCGGCTACGGAGTACGCGGCGATAGTAGCTGGGCATGGCTGGTCAATCTTGAGCATGTCTATTTTACCAATACCTGCTTAGATGTCGGAGATCTAGGTGTAGCGCCCCACGGCCATGGCTGGCCGATCACCGCCAACCTGCTTGAGTGGCGCTGGACGTGCGACTAATTGCACCTATCGCCAAGCGCTTGGCTCGCCTGGCGCTGGTATTAATCTGCGTCGCCCTGGTGTCGTATGGGCTTATGATGGCCTCCCCCATTGACCCCGTTGATGCCTACCTAGGCCCACAAATGGCCCAAGTGAGCCCAGAGCAGCGCGCACTGATTGCCCAACGCTGGGGGTTTGATGAGTCAGCTGCCGTTCAGTTTGGCCACTGGCTGCGCCAGTTAGTAAGTGGTGACTTAGGCTGGAGCCACGTATACAACCAGCCGGTCAGTGAGGTAATCGCTCAGCGCTTTCAGCGCTCCATTGCGCTACTCGGCAGTGCCTGGCTGCTCTCTGCGCTGGTGGGGTTTAGCCTCGGTGTTGTGGCGGGTGCCAAAGAGGGCTCCAAGCTGGATAGCATCATCAGCACCTACGCCTTTATTACCGCCTCCACGCCCGCCTTTTGGCTGGCGATACTTGCGGTGCTGCTATTTTCGGTAACCCTGGGGTGGACACCCACCTGCTGCGCAGGCCCCGCCGGGGCGTTAAACCAGGAAGTCACCCTCGCCACACGGTTGCACCATTTACTGCTGCCAGTGGCTACCCTGGCACTGCTGGGCATCGCCAGTATCACCCTGCACACCCGCACCCGCATGCTTGAACTAATGCGCTCAGACGTTGCTACCCACGCCTTTGCTCAGGGCGCCAGCCGTCTTGATGTGGCTTGGCGCCACGGTCTTCGCCACGCCAGTGTACCGGCGATTACGCTAGCGTTTGCCTCACTGGGCGAACTGTTTGGCGGCTCCATTTTAATCGAGCAGGTATTTGCCTACCCCGGCTTAGGTCAAGCCACAGTGGCGGCGGGCCTGCGCAGTGACGTCCCACTGCTGCTGGGCATCGCACTCTTTACCGCCCTGTTTGTCAGCGTCGGCAATATGATCGCCGATAGCCTGTATGGCGTTATTGACCCGCGCATTAAGGCAAGTGGTTTATGAGTCAGGCTCAACCGCGCCTTCGTGCCGCCTTCAGCCTGGGTGTCACCGCCCTGCTGGTCATGGGACTAGTCGCTAGCCAGTGGCTGCTGGGTGATTCACCGCAACAGATGCAGTTTGACGCCCGCCTGGCACCGCCCAGCGTTGACCACTGGTTGGGCACCGACGCGCTGGGCCGTGAACTCTGGGCGCGCACTCTGGCGGGGCTGGCACTAAGCTTCTGGGTGGGCTGCTTGGCGGCGCTACTGAGCACGCTGATTGCCTTGAGCCTGGCAGCGATAGCCACGCTGTCAGCGCGGCTGGATGCGCTGGTGAGTCTGCTGATTGATACGCTGCTTAGCGTGCCTCATTTGATTTTATTAATGCTGATCGCTTTTGCCCTGGGTGGCGGTACCCAGGCAGTGATTATTGCCGTTGCGGTGACCCACTGGCCAAGCCTAGCCCGAGTGTTGCGCGCCGAACTATGGCAGTTACGGCAGGCGCCCTATGTGCGCATCTCCCGCGCTCTAGGTAAATCGCGCTGGTTTGTGCTCCACGGCCACCTGCTCCCCCATCTTATTCCCCACTGCCTGGTCGGCGCGTTACTGCTGTTTCCCCACGCCATTCTCCACGAAGCCGCATTGACCTTTTTGGGCTTTGGCTTAAGCCCCAGCCAGCCCGCTATTGGCGTGTTACTGGCCGACGCCATGCGCTACTTAAGCGGCGGTTACTGGTGGCTGGGAGTATTTCCCGGCTTGGGGCTGTTACTGATGGTACTGGGTTTCGAGCGCCTCTCAAGCCACCTACGCCGTGCGCTTTAGCGCTTTTCAGAAAAATTGGCTGTAAAAACCACTGGCTGTAAAACTATTGATGGGAGGCCTGCCGTGTTAACAATTGATCAATTATCGCTACAGCTACCTCTGTATGCCTCCTGGTGGAAGCGCGACTGGGCAACCTGCCTGGATGAATTTTCACTCACGGTGTTCCCTGGTGAGGTTCATGCGGTGGTAGGCGCCTCCGGTGCCGGAAAAAGCCTATTGGCTTATGCCATTATGGGTTTACTGCCAACACCTGCACGCTTAAACGGCCAGCTTTACTATCAAGGCAAACCGCTTAACGCGTCACGCCAACGCCAGCTTCGCGGCCGTGAGCTGGCACTGATCCCCCAATCGCTAAGCGCCTTAGATCCGCTGGTGCGTACTCAGCGCCAGGTGACCTGGGCAGCCCAGCGCGCAGGCCAGCCATCAGCACATGCTTGGCACGTCTCCCAACAAGCCCTTGATCACTATCAGCTAGATGCCCGTGCACAGCAGGCCTATGCCCATGAGCTATCCGGCGGCATGGCCCGGCGCGTGTTGACGGCCATGGCCCATGTCAGCCAAGCCAAGCTGGTGATTGCCGATGAACCCAGCGTAGGCCTTGACCCCCACCAGCGTCAGCGGGTGCTGGATGCGCTGCGCGAACTGGCCAACCAGGGCAAAAGCGTGATTCTGATTACCCACGACCTGCGCCATGCGCTGCCAATCGCCGACCGCGTCACCATTATGCGTGACGGCAAGCTGGTCGAAACTGCGCCCGCCTGCGCCTTTCAAGGCAGCGGCGCTTCGCTTACCAACGCTTATTCACAGGCATTGTGGCTGGCGCTGCCGGACAACGCTTTTGCAACGACTGCCATAAGCTGGCGTGAACAGGAGGCGCACGTTGCTTAAAGCACGCCAGCTGAGTTTTCACTTTGCCCCCAAGGTACCGCTACTTCAGGACATTTCGCTAACGCTGTGCGCGGGTCAGTGGCTAGGGTTAAGCGGCGACTCGGGGGCGGGTAAATCGACGCTAGGCCAACTGCTGGCGGGCTACTTAGCGCCCCAGGCAGGTGATATCACCCTGGATGGCGAGGCGCTACCGAAAAGCGGTGTGCAGCCTGTGCAATGGCTACCGCAATCGCCGGAGCTAGCGGTGAATCCACGCTGGCGGGTAGGTAAGATACTGCGCGAAGCCTGGACGCCTTCTGACACCCAGTGCCAAGCGTTTGGCGTGAAAGCAAAATGGCTGACGCGCTTCCCTCAGTCGTTATCGGGGGGAGAGCTGCAGCGGGTATGCGTGTTGCGAGCGCTCGCGCCGGGAGTACGCTTTCTCGTCGCCGATGAGATCTCCACCATGCTCGACCCCATTACCCAGGTTGAGCTTTGGCAGGCATTAAAACGAGAGGCCGAACAACGCCAGCTTGGCGTGCTGGTGATTAGCCACGACACCGCCCTACTGGAACGGCTTTGCCCACAGCGCTTGCACTTAAGCGAAGGGCAGCTGAAGCCATGGTAGTTGATGCCAGGGCAGGTTGAAGCGAGGGTCTTTCGACATGGCCGGAAAAATATTCCCGACCATTCCGGCATTTCCGCCATCCCTGGCGGTCAGATGTCGAAAGTAGCGCCCAGGGAGGGGTTCACAGCGCCCTCGCGGAAACCTGCGCTCGGCATCAATGCGTGCAACTGGTGAAGGTTAGCCAACCGCTTGGCGACGCTCAAAGCGCCATAGTCCGAAAGCAATTAGCAGCGTGATACTCAGCAGCAACCACGAACCGACGCTCACGCCCGACCACCCGGCCCAGCGCCAGAACGGCTCCAGCCAGAAGCCGCCCAAACTGGCTCCCACGTAATAAAACACCAGGTAGAGCGCCGAAGCGCTGCCCCGCGCGCCCTGGGCATAGCGCCCTACCCAGCTGGAGGCCAACGAATGGGCCAGGAAAAAGCCAAAGGCATTAACGGTTAAACCGACGATAATCAGCAGCAGCGAATCCGCTAAGGTAATCGCTGTGCCCAGCATTAAAATCATGACCCCCACCATCATGCATGCCGCGGGAGAAAACCGCCCGGCCAGATGCCCGGAAATCATCGAACCGAAGGTGCCGCCGAGATAGGTCAAAAAAATCAGCCCCAGACCACTGGCGGCTAATTGATACGGCGCTGCCGCCAACCGAAAGGTGATATAGCTGTATTGATTGATAAAAATCAGGAAGTTGATACCCCCCAGGCAATAAGCAGCGAGTAGCACCGGGTTACGCAAATGATTGACTAAATCGCTTGCCGCTTTGCGCAGCTCAAAGCGCTGGGGAGTAAAGGCGCGACTATTGGGCAACAGGCGCCAAAACACTCCACAGCCAATTAGCGTCATAATGCCGACCGCTAGAAATGCCGCCGTGGGGCCGCCAATTTCAGCGGCGCCGCCACCGACGATACGCCCACTGATTCCGCCAAGTGAATTAGCGCCAATATAGAGTCCTACAGCGCTTAACAGCGCAGGCTTCTCAAACTCATCGCCCATCCAGGCGATCGCCACCGCTGGCAGCCCGCCCAGCACAAAGCCCTGCACCAGGCGCAAAAACAGCAAGCTTTCAAAGGTGGGGGCGAATGCCAAGGCAATAGAACAGCCGCCTGCAAGCAGCAGAGTAATGCGCATTATGCCTTCGCGACCAATGGCATCCGAGAGTGGCCCAAAGACCAACAGCGCAATGGCTAAGGAGAGAGTTGACACCGACATGAGCAGGCTGACACCTAAGGTCGAGACCTGATAGGTCTCCTTTAACCCCGGCAGCAGCGGCTGTGGTGCGTATAAATTGATAAAAACAAGAAATGAGCCGAGGCAAAGCGCCAAGGTGGCGCGCCACCAGGCGCGCGATTTGGCTTCAATCATGCCGTTCCTAAAACGTGTTCGATCTGGCTACTGGAAAACGCTGCCACCCAGCTGGGCCAGATGCGTTGGCTCCAGCGCGCGACGTGACTGCCAGTAGTAGCGCTGCCAGTAACTATTATTCAGGCTGGAGATAATGACCCCTTTTGAGGTCGAGGCGTGGAGAAAATACCCATCGCCCACGTAGATACCCACATGGTTATAACGACCCGGCGGTCGGAAGAACACCAGATCGCCCGCCTGCAGCTCTTGGCGGTCGATCGGGCGTCCCTCGTGTACTTGACCACGGGTGGAGCGCGGAAGCTCTAAATTAAAGGTGTCACGGTAAACATTGCGAACCAAGGCCGAACAGTCGATGCCTCTTTCTGAGGTGCCGCCAATTCGGTAAGGCGTTCCTGCCCAGCGCTGGTGTTGCGCCATCAGCGCCTCGCGAACCACTGTTGGCGGCGGTACTTGCAAGCTGCGCAAATGCGCATCGATGGGATCAACCGGGGACATTTGCGGGTTCGCCCCCATTCCCGGCAACGTCATTGAAAAGTAATTCTCGGGGGCCTGAATATTGTTTTGTCGCGCTGAACCTGCACAGCCAGCGAACAATGTAACTAAAAAACAGACACTTACGACACGGACAGCGGTCACAGCGGGGCGTGGCGACGCAACCATGCGATTAACCTCGTGACATTAATAAGAGGGCGGTATGACAAAACTCATTTTTTCTAAGCACGACTATAAGCTAATTATCATATGTTTGGCGAGCATCAATGTAATGTGCGCTGATCGCCCGGTAAGGTATCAATATGCAGTGGCGCAAAATGGCGTGGTTTATTGCCTGGAAAATCCAAGCTCACCCATGGGCCAGCCAAAACCGGCGCACCGCATATCCAGGCCACCAGCGCCTGACGAAAACCAGCTAAAAAGCTTTCTCGCTCCGGGGTTTCGCCCATAAAAAACGAGAAGCCTGCGTACATCCCCATGGCGTACTCCTGCCATCCGGCATAGTGATCTGCCGCCAGTTGGTAAGCACGATCCAACACCTTAGCGAAAGCAGCGCTATCCAGCCAGTTTAACTGCCGCGCGGCAATGGCCAAATCGACCAGCTGGGCAATATCCCAGGCCGCCATATCCACCTCATTACAACCATCTTCGTTGTCGCGCACACGACGTAAGCGAAGCAGGTGGTGGCGTTCATCTTCAGCACAGTCGCCGGATTCAAGAATGGCGATCTCAGCGCTTAAGCGCTCAGTATTGAGGGTATAGGGCGCGTAGTTAATCTGATACTCCTGGCGATCCCCCGATTCGAGCATGTAGGTCAAAAACTCCTGCATATCGCCTGCGTTGCTCAAGTGGTAGTGGCTCTCCACCCACTCGCGAATCTCGGCACACTCACGGGCACTCTCAGGCTGGGGCTCACTCCATACCGCACTGTTCAACGGGCCCACCAGCGACATTGCGGTGAAGTGACTTAAGGTGGGGCGGCTACCCGGTTCGCGCCAGGCGTCGTGACGCCAATCCAACCAGTGAAACAGACTGCCAGGATCTTCAATGTGCCAAATAATTTCATTCACCAGCGAGGCGTGCTCAGGCTCGGGCAGACAGCTCTCCCAAGCGAACCAGGCTTCTAACAACCGTTTGGCATTGGGATAAAAACGGCACAGGCAGCTTCGCAGTGCGCTGGCATACTCCATTAACGGCGCGCGATCGAATAAGCCGCTGTCGAGGGACATATGCAGATAGAAGGCGAATTTTTCGGCCATATGGATCGTCGCCGCATGGCGGCTTACCCCTTTAACCGCGTTGCGCTGCTTAAGCTCTTCCGGGGTCGGCTGACCAAACCAGCTTTGCGAGGGGGGCAAAACGCCATGCACGGCGTCGGCCGCCAACTGATTAAGATGGTGCGCCTGAGCGGGTAACCAGTAGCGCGCCAGTGCATGAGCGCCTTCATCGGCATGTAAGCCAAGTGACTCCTGCAAATAGAGCGCCGCATCGGCACGCTGCTCTTCCGGCAGCGCCGCGGAGGGGGCTATCTGGCGCAGCATGGCATCCGGTTCGCGTACGCTGGCCAGCGCCAACAACCAGTGATGGGGCGTATTGCGCCACTGCCGAATGCGCGCTTGGGATGCCTTGCGCGTAGGTTCATCCAATAACTCCCCTGGGAGACATTTCCAGGGGCTATTCCAAGGGCTATGGGCGCTGTGCAGCAATAACTGATGCCGCTCGCTGGGTGTTTTACCCCGCCGGTCAATGCCGTCAAACAGGCTCTGCCCGCGCCCGTACGCATTCAGCACGGCATACCAGTCGTGGTAGCGCCGACTGAGTAAATCAGCGGCGTGCCCCGCTAAGTCATCAGCCTCTTCCTGGCTCAGCAAGCCACAGCAGGCGCCAGCCCAGGCAAGTTCCACAATCCGCAGCCAATCCCAAGCTGCCCACTCCAGGGGCTCGCCTTGAGTGACGAACTTATTCAGCACCGGCGCATAGGGCGAATCTTCCACAACGCTACGCTGCCACTCCATGCGTTGGGCGTTGTCCATACTGAGCAATTCGCGTGCTTCGATATCCCAGCGCTGGCGCTCGCCTTGAGCACCTAGCCAAAGCATCACGCCTATTAGCGCGTCACGGTCATGGACATCCCACACGTGGGCCAGCCACTCGGTGGCCTCGGGCCAGTCGGCTTGTCTGGCGGGATAGACAATAACCGGCCGGAACAGCGCGCATAGCCGCCAGCTCTGCGCTTCAGGTTGCTGGGGCCATAGCGAAGCGGGAGCCGGAAGTTCAGCCAGGGCATTTTCAAGCGTATCCCAGGTAACCCCTTCGCCATCGGTTTCAAGCTTGGCCAGCGCTTGGCAAGCGTCAATAAAACGGTCATCGGCCCCCACTTCCCAGCCCCGCGCGCCTAACGCACGGCGCAGGTCTGCCAGCCAGGCACGTAGGTCGCTGTAATCACTGGTGATGCGGCGAGTTAGGTGATGCGCCCAATGACGGGCTTGATCAGCCTCTAACCAGCCAGCCGCTCCCGCCAACGCGGCCCATTCCAAAGCGCCTAGCAAACGGTCAGCGCTACCTGCGGGAGCCCCCAGCCCGTGGAAGAGCTGTTCGGCCAGCTCGCCTCGATTGGTAATGCCCAGTTGTAGCAGGCGCTGCTCTGCCGCTCCTGCATCGACCGCCAGCGGATGAGGAGTAAACGCCCAATCACACAGCACCAGCTGTTGGGCCCACCAGGCATTTAACACGTCGATCAAGAGGCACCTCGAAAAAGCACAATAACACCAGCAAATAGCCGGAAGTAAAGCTGCCTAGTGTAACGGAAAGTGGTGCGAACACCGATAGCCTTAGGCCTCGGTATGCATAAAACGACACCGCCCGGCAAAAGGCCGGGCGGTGACATACAGGTAGCAACTCAATCGCTACGCTTTTTTAACCTTACTGATTACCCAAAGAAGCACCACGGCACCCACGATCGCGGTGACCAGCGAACCGATAAAGCCACCGGACGAGAGGCCCAGAAGGCTAAACAAAAAACCACCTATAACCGCACCAACGATACCGACACCGATGTTACCCAGGATGCCAAAACCGCCGCCGCGCATGATGTTGCCAGCAATCCAACCAGCCAGGCCACCAATGATTAACCATGCAATAAAGCCCATATAGTCTCCTTACTATCTCGATTACGGGTTGCAGTTACGCGTTTTACCTTAGAGTCACGCTTGTTCTACCATAGCACACAGCGTTAGTGTTCGGCGCCTATTCGGTATCGATGCTTGGCAACTCTTAAAGGAAAATTCATGATCCCCGACTCGCTCAATCAACTGATTAAAAGCACTCAAGGACAGCAAACGACACAGTGGGAAGGCCGCGACGTGGTGCTTTTCAATATGCCTTGGGGCGAGTTGGTGGTTAGTCTCCAGGGCGCTCAAGTGCTGCACTTCTGCCCTGCTGGTGATACCGGCTGGTTATGGCTGACGCCTACGCCCCAGGCGCTGCCAGGCGCTATCCGGGGTGGTATTCCGCTCTGCTGGCCGTGGTTTGCCGACGAGCGCTATTCCGATGAGAGCCCCAACCACAACGGCCCTTTCCATGGCCTTGCACGCCATGCTGAGTGGCGTCTAGACGCTGTTGATGAGCACGCCGAGGGAATTGAGCTCCACCTCTCTCCAGCACAGCCCCTACATACACTGCTTACCGCGCGCCTGGTGGTACAAGCCAACGCCCAGCGCTTGAACGTTGAGCTGATTAGCGAAAACATCGGCGAAACGCCGATTAAAACCAGCGGTGCGCTGCATACCTATTTAGCCGTTGCCGATACCCACCAGTGTCGTCTGGAAGGCCTTTCCGGCGCGCGCTATCTTGACAAACTGCGCGACTTTGCGGAGAGCGAACAGCAAGGCACGTTGGCCGTTCAAGGCGCCGTTGACCGCATTTATCACACCAATGAAGCTGTGCTGCTCAACGATGGTGAGCGCAGCCTGCGCATCGGCAAGCAGTCCAGCGACTCCACGGTAGTGTGGCACCCCAACAACGACCTTCCCAGCGACACGCCCGTCGACGTAGCACGACATTTTATCTGCGTTGAAGCCGCCAATACACGCCTAGACCCAGTCTGGCTAGTGCCTGGCGCCCAGCACCTGTTAGGCACCACCCTCAGCCGCAGTTAATCTTCGGTTCATCAATGCTTTGCTATCATGTGCTCAATGGCATTAGAGCTAGGGAGATCCAATGGATCCGCAACAATGGCTAGAAGCCGCCACGCTGGCGTTTAATTTAATCGGTATGGTGGTGTGCTTAGTGGGCCTAACCTTGGCGCAGAAGATGACCCGGCGCTGGCCAGGCTACACACTGGCGGGGGTTGGCTTTTTGATCGCCACCCTACCGATGCTTTCGCAACTGGTATTAATGTTTAGCCAGTAAAGGCTAAGAGAGCCTGCCTGGCTTGGCCGATCGTCGCGAGAAGCGCGGATTTTGAGCCAAATTTATCGATCGATTGAGGCGAATAGCGTGCTATTTAACGAAATCGATCGAATAAAGTTGGCCAAAATACCGGGATTCGCAGTAGATCAGTGTTAAGTCAGACAGGCTCCTACAAAGGGATCGAAAGGATGCGCCAGCCGTTAAGTCGCGAACTGAGCAATTTATTAGAGCGTGGGCGAGATCGCCAGCTGCGCTTGGCGGTCACCGGCCTTTCCCAAGCGGGGAAAACCGCGTTTTTGACGTCGTTGGTCAATCAACTGCGTCATGCGGGCGTTGAGGCGCAGCTCGATTTGCTACCCGCTGCCCGGGAAGGCCGCTTGCTGGGTGCCCAGCGGCTTAACCAGCCCGACTTAGGCGTGCCACGGTTTCCCTACGACCCCGGCATGGCTGCACTACGCGATACGCCGCCGCGCTGGCCGGAGCCCACCCGCGGCATCAGCGAGTTACGCTTACAGCTGCGCTACCGCCCTGCCCGCAGCGGCTGGCTAACCCCTGAAATCGCCCACCTTACCCTGGATCTATTCGACTACCCCGGCGAGTGGCTGCTCGATTTGCCGCTGCTGCAGCACGACTTTTATAGCTGGAGCCAGGCCCAGGCGTTACACGAGGGCGAACAGCGCCGCAGCCTGTTTAGCGAATGGCTTGCCGCAGTAGAACAGCTCGACCCCGCTGGCGAAGCGGATGAAGCCCAGCTTGCTGCTCTTGCCGAGGAGTACGCTCAAGGCCTTCGCCGCGCCAAAAAGGCCGGTTTTTCCGACCTGCAGCCAGGGCGTTTTTTACTGCCCGGCGAACTGGAAGGTGCGCCGGTGCTGCAGTTTTTTCCGCTACCGCAGCTCGACGCCTCTCAACTCAACACCTCTAGAGAAACGCTGGAGGCACTGCCTGCCAATAGCCTTTACGCTACCCTGGCGGCGCGCTTTCGCTACTACCAGCAGCAAGTGGTCAAGCCCTTTTATCGCGATCACTTCCGCCGCTTTGACCGCCAGATTGTACTGGTGGACGTGCTGGGCGCGCTCAATGCCGGGCCAGAACGCTTTGAAGACCTTTCCAGCGCGCTACGCCAGTTAATGCACAGCTTCGATTATGGCCAACGCAGCCTACTTACGCGCCTCTTCGCACCTAGAATTGACCGCCTGGCGATTGCCGCCACCAAAGCCGATCACGTCACTCCCGATCAACACGGCCACTTGGTACAGCTGTTGGAGGCCCTGCTGGCAGAGCCTCTCAAAGACCTTCGCTTTGCCAACGTGCCGGTTAAAGCGCTCTCGCTGGCGGCCATTCGTGCCACTGAAGCCCGTGAGGTAACCCATGAGGGTAAGCGTTCACCTGCACTGCGAGGCACCACACTAGAGGGCGAAGAGGTGCTGGTTTACCCCGGCGATGTGCCCGCCCGGCTGCCCGCTGCCAATTTCTGGCAGCAGCAGGGCTTCGACTTCCCCGCCTTTCGCCCGATGCCAACCAGCTCAGAAGCGTTGGATCATATCCGCATGGACGCCGCCATCGACTGGCTGATTGGAGATAAACTGACATGACCACCCCACAGCCACGCCGCCACTTCACGCTGGATGACCAGCCTGAAAAGGCCGCTGATGCAGATACAGTCCTACGTCAGCGCGAAGCCTTTGCTGGCGCCAGCGAGCATCATCCATTGGCGCCCTTGCCAGAAGATAAAGCGCTGCCTGCCGCCAGTTTAGGTGCGCCGCGTAAACGCCGCTGGGGGCTGCTATTTGCCCTGGTGGGTGGTGCCGGGCTAGGCACGGCAGAACTGGTCACCGGCATTCCTGATGCGATGGCTCAGTCGCAGTGGCTAGCCATGGCCTGGCAGCTGTTCGGGGTCAGCCTGATTGGCTTGGGCGGCTTCTCCCTGCTCAAAGAGGTGGGCCGTTTGCGCCGTCTCAAGCGCCACGACAAACTGCGCGGCGATCTGGCCGAGCTGCCGCTACGCTCGCCCAAGCAGGCCCGGGCGATGGCCGAGCAGTTGAGGCGCCAACTTAAGCTCGCCGACGATGACCCGCACTGGCTAGCCTTTCAGCGCGCCAGCCAACCCCACCATAGTGGTGAGGAGATCCAGACGCTGTTGCGTTACCACCTGCTAGCGCCGCGTGATCGCGAGGCCCAGCGCCTGATTACGCGTATGTCCGGCGAAACCGCCATCATGGTCGCCATCAGCCCCCTAACGCTGGTGGATATGGCGCTGGTGGCTTGGCGCAGCCTGGCGATGGTGGATCGACTCTGCCGCCTTTATGGGCTTGAGCTGGGCTACGCCAGCCGCCTGCGGCTGTTTCGTAACGTGCTGCACAACATGGCTTTTGCCGGTGCCAGCGAACTGGCCACCGACGCCAGTATGGATATGCTCTCGCTGGATTTAGCCAGCCGCCTTTCCGCCCGTGCGGGTCAAGGCCTCGCCACCGGGCTGCTTAGCGCGCGCCTTGGGTTACGCGCCCAGCGGCTCTGTCGTCCGGTGCCCTTCACTGCCGATGAGCAGCCCAAAATCGCCGATCTACGCCAAGACCTGTGGCGGCAAATCAAACGGCTCGATAAAGAAAAGGTGCCGCAGAATCGCTAAAGGGTTAAACGGCGGCACCCCTCCTTTTCGGCCACAAAATGGGATTCAACGCTGTTTATCCTCATGATGGGGGTTTGACATGGCATCTTCCACTGAGGAGACGTAGTGTATGAACCATCCCAATGATCCTGAGTCGCCTTCGGTAACGAGCGACATGCAGACCGACTATGTCGTCGGCCAGGACAATATCAAGGGGCAGCTTGGCCCCATCGGTTTCGACATCCACAACCGCGTTTTTGTGGTATCCGCGCTTGCTTCCGCTATCTTCATCGTCCTCACCCTGCTGTTTCCAGAGCGAGCGGGGAGCACTTTTCAGTCCATTGTTGCCTTCTCGACGGGAACGTTGGACTGGTATTTCATGATTCTGGTCGACTTCTTTATTCTGTTCTGCTTAGCGCTGGTGGTTCTGCCTTATGGCTCAGTCAGGCTGGGCGGGGCCGATGCGCGACCGGATCACAGCTATCTCTCCTGGTTCGCCATGCTGTTCACCGCGGGAATCGGCATCGGCCTGCTGTTCTTCGGCGTACTAGAACCGGTTTATCACGCCAATGTCTCGCTGCCTCTGGGCATCGCATCCCCCTTCGGCGCCGATGGGGCGCTGAATCCAGCCGCTGTTGATAACGCCAGCGCCATGGGCCTGGCGGGTACCTATCTCCATTGGGGTATCCATGGCTGGGCGGTGTATATAGTCATGGCGCTGGCGCTGGGTCTGTTTACCTATAACAAAGGCTTGCCGTTCTCGATTCGCTCGGCGTTTTTTCCCATTCTCGGTGAGCGCGTCTGGGGCTGGTGGGGCCATGTGATCGATATCCTGGCGGTGTTTTCCACCCTCTTCGGGCTGGCAACGTCCCTTGGGCTTGGGGCACAGCAGGCTAATGCGGGGATGAACTTTGTCTTCGGCCTGGAAGTAAGCACCTTGACCCAGGTCATCGTCATCATTCTGGTGACGGCGGTGGCGCTGGTGTCGGTTTGGCGCGGTCTTGAGGGCGGCTTGAAGAAGCTCTCAGAGATCAACATGATCCTGGCCGTTCTGTTCTTCTTTTTTGTGCTTTTCGCTGGCCCTACTCTGCTGGCCATGGCGGGTTTCTGGTCGGGACTTACCACCTATGTCACGGACTTTATTCCTCTGTCCGCGCCCTTTGGTCGTGAGGATGATGCCTACCGCCAGTCCTGGACGATTTTCTACTGGGCTTGGTGGATTAGCTGGGCACCTTTTGTGGGGATGTTTATCGCTCGGGTATCCCGGGGCCGCACGGTGCGTGAGTTTATACTCTGCGTGTTGCTGGTTCCCAGTCTGTTTATCTTTATCTGGATGGGCGTCTTTGGCTCAACCGCCCTTGAACAGCTCTATGCTGACCCGGTGGGCAGCCTGGTTAAAGAGTATGTAATCGACAACTACAGACCCGAGCTTTCGCTGTTCGGCATGCTGAACGAACTACCGTTGACGGGCCTGATGTCGACCCTGGGTATCGTCCTGGCGCTGATCTTCTTTGTCACCTCCTCGGATTCCGGCTCCCTGGTCATCGATACCATCACCGCCGGTGGTAAAATCGATGCTCCGCGGCCACAGCGTATGTTCTGGGCAGTCGTCGAGGGCCTCATCGCGATTGTGCTGCTTATCGGTGGTGGTCTGACCGCCCTTCAGGCCGGTGTTACCGCCACCGCTATTCCGTTCTCGATTGTGATGCTGCTGATGTGCTACTCGATCATCAAGGCGCTCAATGGCGAGCTACGGCTTATTCGTAAGTAATACCTGCAGTTGAAACCTTTAGGTAACTACAAAAGAGGCCCCCTGCTGAAACCAGCAGGGGGCCTACTATTTCACAACAGGTTCAAGTCAAACCGCTTACGCAATACGCTGCTCGGTCTCGGCATCAAATAGAATCGCTCTGCCCATATCAACACGTAGCGATAAGCGCTCCCCTGCAACCACTGCGCATTTAGGCCCAACACGGGCGGTAACTTCCTGTTCGCCCAGGGGTAAACGCAGCAAGATATCCGCCCCGGTAGGTTCTACCACCGCCACACTGGCGCTCAGCAGCGTTCCTTCGGCTTGGGACGTTAACCGCTCATCCTCTTCGCTGAAGTGCTCCGGACGCAGGCCAAGAATCACCGGCTGATTCAACCGCTCGGCCATATCTGGTGCGATGCGCTCCTCCGGCCAGGGTAGCACCAGCTCATCCTCACCTGGCGTGGCAATCCTCAGTTGATACCCACCGTTATCGTCCTCCAGTGTGGCGCGAATGAAGTTCATCGACGGCGAGCCCATAAAGCCAGCCACAAACATATCCACCGGGTTGTTGTAGACCTCATCCGGCGAGCCGAGCTGCAGAATATGGCCGTCGCGCATCACCGCAATGCAGTCGGCCAGGGTCATGGCTTCGACCTGGTCGTGGGTGACGTAAACAATGGTGGTGCCCAGGCGCTGGTGGAGCTTTTTGATCTCGGTGCGCATATCCACGCGCAGTTTGGCATCCAGATTAGAGAGCGGTTCGTCAAACAGGTACACCTTTGGCTCCCGAGCCAACGCACGTCCCATGGCTACACGCTGACGCTGCCCGCCGGAGAGCTGTGCAGGCTTGCGTTCCAGCAGGTGGGTAATTTGCAGTAGATCGGCTACCCGCTCCACCGCGGCTTCCCGCTCGGCTTTGGGCACCTTGCGCATCTCCAGCCCGAAGCTGATGTTCTGGCGTACAGTCATGCTGGGGTAAAGCGCGTAGGACTGAAATACCATGGCGATATCCCGATCCGCGGGGGTGCGCCAGGTTACGTCTTCACCATCGATATAAATATTGCCGGACGTCACTGGCTCAAGCCCGGCAATGGCGTTCATCAGCGTGGACTTACCGCAGCCTGACGGCCCAACCAGAATCAAAAACTCGCCGGAATCGATGGAGATACTAACGTCTTTGAGCACCCGCTCGCTGCCAAACTCTTTACGCACGTTGTGGATTTCTAACGCTGCCATAATGAAAATCCTATTCTAAAGCGACTGACAAACTCCATTCATCTGGGTTGGCCAGAAGCAGCCCTCCGCGGGGGCGCTGTGAACCCATCCCTGGGCGCTACTTTCGCCATCCCTGGCGAAAGACCCCCGCTACGGGCTGCTTCTGACCTTCTAGAAATGGTTGCCACTCACCTAGTTGTTATTAGCCTTTAACGGAACCGGCTGTCAGCCCGCGTACGAAGTATTTTCCCGCCAGCACGTACACCACCAGAGTGGGCAGCGCGGCAATCATCGCCGCCGCCATATCCACGTTGTACTCGCGAACGCCGGTGGAGGTATTCACTAGGTTGTTTAGCGCCACGGTAACGGGCTGGGTGTTGTGGGCTGAAAACGCCACGCCAAACAGGAAGTCGTTCCAGATTTGGGTGAACTGCCAAATCACTGAGACGACAATAATCGGAGCCGAAACCGGTAGTAGAATGCGCCAGAAGATGCGGAAAAAGCCCGCGCCATCCAACTTCGCCGCCGATACCAGCTCGTTGGGGATACCCACGTAGAAGTTGCGGAAAAACAGCGTGGTGAAAGCGATGCCAAAGACCACGTGAACCAGAATCAACCCGGCGCGGGAGCTGGAGATCCCCAGCCAGCCGAGGGTTTGCGCCATGGGCAACAGCACCACCTGGAAAGGAATAAAACAGCCAAACAGCATTAGCGCGAAGACTAATTCAGAGCCTTTGAAGCGCCATTTGGTCAGCGCATAGCCGTTAAGGGCTCCGATAGTGGTTGAGATCAGCACCGCTGGAATCACAATCGCAAAGGAGTTCCAGAAGTAGCCGCCAACGCCATCGCAGCGCATGCCGGTACAGGCTTCACCCCAGGCTTTTGTCCACGGCGCGAAAGTGGGATTTTGCGGAAACGAGAGCAGCGACCCGGCACTGATTTCGCTCAGCGGCTTCACCGAGGTCATCAGCATGACCACCAGCGGTAGAATATAGAACAGCGCGGCGAGTATCAGCACGCCATAGAGCAGGCCACGGCCCAGCCGCGCAGCGGGCGTCTGACGACGAATCACATTAGCCATGCTTGCGGCTCCTTAATTCGGAGTAGAGATAAGGAATCAAAATCGCCAACACGCCGCCCAACATCAGCATGGCGCTGGCAGAGCCCAAACCTATCTGCGCCCGGGTAAAGGCGTGGGCGTACATAAAGGTGGCGGGTAAATCGGTGGCATAGCCAGGCCCACCGCCGGTGAGCGCAACGACCAGGTCAAAGCTCTTAATGGCAATATGGGCCAAAATCATCACCGCGCTAAACACGACTGGGCGCAGGCAGGGCATCACTACGCGCCAATAAATGCGCGGCAGGCTAGCGCCATCTAGTTGCGCCGCTTTGATAATGCTGTCATCGATACCCCGTAAGCCAGCTAAAAACAGCGCCATCACAAAGCCTGACGCCTGCCATACGGCGGCAATCACCAGGGTATAAATCGCCATATCAGGATCGACAATCCAGTCAAAGCGAAACGACTCAAAGCCCCAGCCTTGAACCATCGCTTGAATGCCCAGCTGCGGGTTGAGTAGCCACTTCCACACTACCCCGGTAACAATAAATGACAGCGCCATGGGGTAAAGATAGATCGTACGCAGCGCGCCCTCTTGGCGAATTTTCTGATCAAGCAGTATCGCCAGCAGCGAGCCAATCGCCAGGCAAATCACCACGAACAGCACGCCAAAAATCATCAGGTTGGTCGAGGCGACCCACCAGCGCTCATTGGCCATCAGGCGTGCGTACTGACCAAAGCCGACAAAGTCATAGCTGGGCAGCATGCGCGAGCTGGTTAGCGAGAGTACGAACGTCCACAGCATGAAGCCGTAAACAAAGAACAGCGAAATTGCCACCGACGGTGCCAGCACCAGGCGAGGCAGCCACGCCTGCAAACCGCCGGATGGCGTCGACCGCTTAGCGCCAGCCCCTAAAGGCGTCGCAGAGGTATTTTTCATGGGGAGGGAATCTCTCATGGAGAAGTATCCTTGCCAAGCAACGAAGGCGCCGCCGTTGCAGCGGCGCCTGAAGAACGCTAACGCTAGAAAAGCCTAGAAAGAGGCCGCTTCGGCAGCGCTCACCATACGTTCTGCCGCTTCTTCAGCAGGCATATCGGCGTCGTTGAAGTAGTTGGTAACCACATCAAAAATGGCACCCTGTATATCCGCACGTACGGCCATACCGTGAGCCATACTGGGCACTAGGCCACCCTCTTCAGCGGTGCGCTGGAAATCAGCCAACGACTGCTGGGCACAGCTATCGAATTCGCTCATGTCCAGATCAGGCCGCGCAGGAATCGAGCCTTTGGCAAGGTTAAACGCTTCCTGGAAAGTAGGCTCAAGCACCAGGCGGGCTAACGCTTGCTGCGCTTCGCGCTCCTCGTCGTCGCTGACCCGGAACATGGCCAGACTATCGATATTGAAGGTGAACGCATCTTCGGTGCCCGGCGCTGCGGCACAGAGGTAATCTTCCCCGGCGGTCAGTCCGGCCGCAGTGAACTCCCCTTTGGCCCAATCGCCCATCAGCTGAAACCCAGCCACTCCTTCAATCACCATTGCCGTGGCAACATTCCAGTCACGCCCGGGCATGCCTTCATCCATCAGCTCGCGGGTACGCTTGAAGTCCTCAAGGGCATCGATCATTTGTTCGCCGCCCAGGGCTTCAGGGTCTAGTTCTACCAATGCCTGCTGATAAAACTCGCTACCCTGACCACCTAACAGTACGCTTTCGAAGACCGTAGCGTCCTGCCAGGATTGGCCGCCATGAGCCAGCGGTACGAAGCCCGCTTCTCGGATAGCCTCACCTGCCTCGAATAGTTCATCCAGCGTGGTGGGCATCTCTACCCCTGCCGCTTCGAGCACTTCGGGGTTGGCCCACAGCCAGTTTACCCGGTGCACGTTGACGGGTACCGCCACGTATTTGCCGTCGTGACGCATGATATCGGCCACGACTTCCGGCAGCAGTTCATCCCAACCTTCCGCATCGGCAACGCCGTTCAGGTCACCGAGCAAGCCAAGCTCACCCCACTCCTGAATTTCGGGGCCTTTGATTTGAGCTGCAGAGGGTGGGTTGCCCGACATGGCACGAGATTTAAGCACCGTCATGGCGGTTTCACCGCCGCCGCCTGCCACTGCAAAGTCCTGCCAACCGTAGCCTTCAGCTTCCATTAACTCTTTAAGCACGTTGGCAGCGCGAGCTTCACCACCGGAAGTCCACCAGTGCAGCACTTCAACTTCATTCGCTTGAGCGGTGGTGGCTAGCGTGGCACCTGCCAGAGCAAGCGCGAGGGTCGTCTTCTTAAGCGTCGACATGGAGTAACTCCTTATATTGTTATTGTCCTCTCGGACGTTCGACATCCAAGAGGTTACGCCAAGGCAAGCGTCAACGGGAGTTACCGAGTACTGCATAGTGTTGGGGTTTTATTACAAACCTGTAATAGTTTCCTGGCGGGGTAGCGAGAGAGTCACCACCAGCCCACCATCAGCATGGTTGGCGAGCGTGATATCGCCGCCATGGGCACGGGCAATATGCCGGGCAATGCCCAGCCCGAGGCCGCTACCACCCGTGTGTCGACTGCGTGAGGGCTCCAGGCGCACAAAGGGCGAAAACACCCGCCCCAATTGCTCTTCAGGTATACCTGGGCCGTGGTCACGAATACGCATGGTGACCGCGTTACCGTGATCTATTAGCTGCACATCGGCCTGCTTGCCATAGAACACCGCGTTCTCAAGCAGGTTTGCCAGGCAGCGTTTAAGCGCTACCGGTTTGACAATCAGCGGCGCGATAAGAGAACCACTTTTAATCTCGATAGTGACCTTACCACCCTGAAGGCTAAGCTCTTCGGCCAGCTCTTCGAGCAGGTGCGTTAGATCAACGGGCGCGGGTTCCTCATGCAGGTCTAAGCCTTTTACCGAGGCCAAGGCACCTTTAACCAAGCTATCCAGCTCATCCAATGAGGCGCAAAAACGCTCGCGCTGATAGTCGTCATCGAGCATCTCAGCGCGCAGGCGCATGCGGGTTAAGGGGGTCTTTAAATCATGGGAAATCGCTGAAAACAGCCGTTCGCGCTCCTCAATCTGCTCACGAATACGCCGCTGCATACGATTGAACGCCGCGGCGGTGGCGGCCACTTCTTTGGGGCCACTCTCCCGTAGTGGCGGCATATCCAAATCATCGCCCAACTGATTCGCTGCCCGTGAAAGCCGCGCCAGTGGCCGGGTCACGCTGGTAATACCCAATAGAGAAAGCGCCAGCACACTCAGCAGCACCAGTAACCCGACCAGCAAACGCTCTTCAGAAAGCCAGCGATAACCGCTGAAAATATCGGGTACGCCCAGCAGCGTGGCAACATAGAGCCAGGTGCCTGGGGCAAGCTCCAGTTGGACCACTAAAATCGGCGGCGAGAGTGGCTCCATCAGCAGGCTGTGCTGCCCCCAGCGGGGCGGTAGGTCGTAAAGCAGTACTTCGTTATTGAGCACACGCAGGTTTTCCGGGCGGGAGAACTCGACAATCACGTCGTCGATATTGAGCTGCTGGGTGAGCACCGAGCGCACATTGTTCACCACCACCTGTTTTTCCGGCCCGGAGCCGATATCGTCGATGGCCAGCCTGCGTTCGTTGACGCTAACAAAAAAGCGCGTGCCACCCATATTACGCAGCTGATCGAGCACAATATGGCGGTAATCAACGGGCAGTGAGCGGAAAAACTTCATGGTGGAGGCGATGCTAAACGCCATATTGGTGGACAGCTCATCAAGCTGTGCCAAGTGGCTGGAGCGCACCTGGGAAGTCCAGATGGCGTAGCTGGCCCCTTGGGCGACAAGCACTCCGGCGATCATGATGATCACGAAGCGCCCGCGCAGCGACGCCGGCAGCCAGCGGGCAGCTCGTCGGGATAAGCGTCGACGAATGGTTGCCCACTCCACGCGTCTCACGTTAATGCATCTACTTGGGCGGTTAACACATAGCCTGCCCCGCGCACCGTTCGAATCAACTGCGAGTGCTGGGCATCTTCACCCAGCCGTTGGCGCAGGCGGCAAACGTGGACATCAATGGAGCGATCAAGCGGCGGCGCGTCCCGCCCACGGGTAAGCGCGTATAGATCATCCCGAGTGAGCACCTTCGCCGGATGCTCTAAAAACACCTGCAATAGCTGAAAATCAGCCCCTGAAAGCGCGGCGCGCTCGCCCTGCAGGTCAATCAACTCGCGGGTCATGCGGTCGAGTTGCCAATTACCAAAACTGACCCAGCGCGCCTGCCCCGCAGGCAACTCTGGTGGAGCACTGCGGGTGCGTCGCAATACCGCTTTGACGCGCGCCAGCAATTCGCGGGGATTAAACGGCTTGCCCAAGTAGTCATCAGCACCCAGCTCCAGACCAAGAATGCGGTCGGTCTCATCGGCACTGGCGGTAAGCATGATTATCGGCACATCGCTGTGCTTTCGGACGTCACGGCAGATGGTAAAGCCGTCGTCACCGGGGAGCATTAAATCGACAATCAGCAAGTCGGGGGCGTGTTCTGCACGCAACGAATGCAGCGCTTGGGCACCGTCCGCTGTGAATACCCGATAGCCATGGCGCCCCAGGTAGTCCGCGAGCAGTTCACAAATCTCTGGGTCATCGTCGACCACAATCAAAGTAGCAGGGGTTGTCGTCATCTCAGCGGGTTCAGCCCTACGCTATTGTCGTTATTGGGCCTTGATGATGGTCGAGGAAACTGTGCACCTCAAGCCCCCTTCGACTAATGATGAAATCACCTGTGGCTACGCTATTTCTGTGTATTAATAAGAATGCTAACAAAAAAATACAATATTTACTTAATGCTTTTGTTTGCTTAGCCGATTAATAATGTAGATATAGAGCAATAACCAGCGCTTTCGTCACTATCATCGGCCACATATTGATAGCGATTAAGCAAAGCCACAAGGAGGTATTGCAATGACAATCGGTATCGGGCCATCCACTCCGGTAACCTCTCAATCTACATCGGGTAGCCGCACTCAGGGCGTATTAACAACAGGAACCGAAAAAGGCGAAAGCACGACATCGTCCTCTGGTTCATCGAAGCCATCAAGCCAACTTTCCACTTTGGCTCAGCAGTTAAGCGATAGTGCCCTGCGTGCCGAAGAGCGTGATGCCAGCCTGGATCGTAAAGCGTTAGGGCAAAAAGCCGATGCACTGCTCCAGCCAATAACTCGGGACTTTCATCTTCACCGTGCAAAATATGACGCTGAAGTACCTAACACCGATGATCCCGAGCTATTAGATAGAGCAAAACAAGCCACCTCCTTTGTCAGCGGAAGGGGCAGCAACCCCTTTAGCGGCCTGTCGCAAGATCAGCTTGCACTGATTATTTATGATGATAGCGGCACGTTTACGGCTAATGAGCGAAAAGCCGCCTGGAAAGAAGAGTATGACCAGGAAACAGCAAGGAGATTAGCGGTTATAGCTCGAGGTAAATTGGAGTATGAACAAACCGGCAAGATGACAGAATTCTTCAAAGAAGTGCTGGGTAATTACAACGAGCTGCCCCCTATCATGCAGGCACAATATCCCGACTTCTATGCCCCACGCCTTGAGCACCTGATCGAGATGGACTTCAACTTTATAACCCACCGCGCCGAAGGCAAAGGGGCACCTGAAGATATTTTTGACATACTGATGTCAAGTGACGACTTCGCCAACCTTGGTAAACGCTTTGCTAACTCAACGGTTAGTTGAAAAGAGATAATAGTAAATGCGAAGCAATTCTAGCGCTGAGGAAGATATTTCACGCGAAGCGCTCATGGCCGACGCCAAAGCTCTCCCTCAACAGCTTAATCAAAGTCTGCTTGAGGCTTTTATTGGCAAGAACGATGAAAAACCCACTGAACGTAGCTTTATAATGAAATTGTTTGATTGGCTGAAACCACCAGCGAATAAATAAAGCGTAACGTCAGTTTTTGAACAGCTCATCAAGGGAGTTGGCGGTCAAGATCGCTCCAGACCACTCATCCAACTGCGCAGGCGTTGCTTGCTCCAGCCGCTGTTCTGCCCAAACAGGCAGCTCGCCAAATTTTAGGCCAAGCTGTTGAGCTGCTTCAGATTGACCTCAGCCCCAAGTCGCTGCAAGTGACGAAATTAAGAGCCACTAATTAATACGTAACCCTACAGCCCAAAGCGCTTTTTCAGCCATTGGGCAACGGCGGCTTCGCCATGGTGACCGATACGCTCAGCCCCGGTGACACGGTCAAATAGTGCCGGGTGAGCATTGCCCATTACCTGGGCCTCCCCGGCTAAATCGAGCATTTCGGTGTCGTTAAGATTATCGCCAAACGCTAGGCAATCGGCGGGCGTTAATCCTAACCGTTCCAGCAGTGATGACAGCGCCACGCCTTTGTTGACCCCACCGGCCATGATTTCCAGAGAATCAATCGTGGAGTAGGTGATATGAAACCCGTCGCCGTGGGCGTCTTGCGCCTGGGCTTCTAGCTGTTTTAGCGCATTTGGGTCGCCTAGATAGAGCACTTTGCCTACACCGTTAGTGTCCATTTGCGCGGGCGGCACAACTTCATAGCCAAAACCGGTAGAAGCGTGAAGTGATAATAAGTGCGGGGCCTCTGAATCAATATGCCAGCCGCTTTCGCGATAAAGGTTAAGCCGTACTTGAGGCGGGCGCGGCAGATTGATCAGCGTCTTTGCATGTTCAGGCTCAAGGTGATTAGCCGCCAGCAGAGTATCTTCGGGGTCATGAACATAGGCGCCGTTGGTGCTGATCAAGTGCGCAGGAATGTCCAACTGATCACGAAAGACCTTCATATCGTGGTAGTGGCGACCCGAGGCGAGCGCGACATGATGACCTTGCTTCACCAATGCTCTTAGCACCTCGATGGTGCTCTCGTGCAGGGTGTGGTCGCTTCCTAATAGGGTTCCATCCAGGTCAGAAACAATTAAGCGAGGTGTCATAGCGCGCTCCGTGAGTATGAATATTCAGCTTAACCGATTCCCTTGAGCGCATGTAAGCCTTTGACTCGCCATTACCAAAGCCAACATCAGGGCCAACATCGCATAGCGACAATTGGCGCAGCCTGCGGGAATCCGTATAGTGGCACCCTAACTCTCGCCAACTGATTGAGCTCATGCTTCAGAACAACGCCATGCTTGCCCAGCTCAAGCAACAGATTCGTCAAACCACCCCCCGCGCTGAAGGGGTGATCAAAGCTACTGACAAAGGTTTCGGGTTTCTCGAAACCGACGACGGTGAATCCTATTTCGTGCCGCCGCCCGCCATGAAGCAGGTGATCCACGGTGATCGCGTGGAAGGCGTGATTCACGAGAACGGTGACAAAAAGTCCATTGAGCCGGAAAAGCTGATTGAAGCGGGTCTTGATCGGTTTGTCGCCCGCGTGCAGAAGCGCGAAGGCCGCCTGTCCGTCGTACCCGACCATCCGTCGATTAAAAATGTGATCAAGGCACGGATTAAGAACAGCCTTGATGAGGACACCATTGCTGACGGCGACTGGGTCGTTGCCCGCTTGGTACGCCATCCGCTAAAAGCCGATGACCGCGCTTTCTTTGCCCAGATTGATGAGCTGGTCGCCAAAAGCGACGACCCAGCGGTGCCGTGGCGCGTCACACTTGCACGCCATGCGTTGGAGCAAGAGTGCCCCGATGCGGGCACCGACTGGCCGCTGATCGATGAAGGCCTGACTCGCGAAGATTTAACGTCCACGCCCTTCTTCACCATTGATGGTGAGAAGACCCGCGATATGGATGATGCGCTGCACGTGGCTACCCGTGCGGAAGGCGGCTGGCGGTTGAGCGTAGCGATTGCCGACCCCACCGCTTATGTGGAAGAGGGCCATGCGGCTGATTTAGAAGCCCGCACTCGCGCCTTTACCGTTTACCTGCCCGGCCAAAACGTCACTATGCTGCCAGAGCAGCTAGCAGATGATCTCTGCTCGTTGTGGGAAGGCAAGGAGCGCCCCGCGCTGGCCTGTACGCTGGATATTAATGCTGACGGCAGCATGGGCGATTACCGCTTTTTTGCGGCGAACGTTAAATCTCACGCCAAGCTCGTTTACGACAACGTCTCCGACTGGATCGAAGGTCAAGGCGACTGGGCACCCGCGGATGAGATCGCCGAACAGCTTACTGCGCTGCGTGATTTGACCGAAGCGCGTACCGCTTGGCGCAATGAACACGCGCTGGTGTTTAAAGACCGCCCCGACTACGTGTTTGATCTCGATCCCGCCGGTAACGTATTGGCGGTGCGCACCGAAGAGCGCCGCATTGCCAACCGCATGATCGAAGAGTCGATGATTGTGGCCAACGCCTGCTGCGCGGACTTCCTGGCCCAGCATATCGGCCACGGTATCTTTAACGTGCACCGTGCTTTCGAGCCGGAAAAAGCCGAAGCCGCCCAGGAGTTCCTGGCA
Organism: Halomonas sp. A3H3; assembly: GCF_000982975.1. Classification (NCBI taxonomy): domain Bacteria; kingdom Pseudomonadati; phylum Pseudomonadota; class Gammaproteobacteria; order Oceanospirillales; family Halomonadaceae; genus Halomonas; species Halomonas sp. A3H3. Next base: position 161,830 of record NZ_HG423343.1, read on the forward strand.
GGTCAGGAGATCGTGGTTGAGCGCGAAGCGCTCACCGAGCTTGCCCGCTACACCGAGCTTAAGCGTGCGCTGGAAAGCCGCGATGACGCCTGGCTGGATGCGCGCCTGCGGCGCTTCCAGGGTTTTACCAGCATGTCGGCCCAGCCCGGCCCTCACTTTGGCCTGGGCCTAGCCGCCTACGCTACCTGGACGTCGCCAATTCGTAAGTATGGCGATATGGTCAACCACCGCCTGATCAAACGCGTGTTGAAAGGCGAACAGGCCCCCGCCGAAGCGACCCAGCAGCTCACCGAGCAGTTGACGGAACGCCGCCGCTTGAACCGTATGGCCGAGCGCGACGTGAAAGACTGGCTCTACGTGCGTTACCTAACGCCCGCTGCGCAGAACCAGGATACGTTTGAGGCCGAAATCATGGCCATCAACCGTGGCGGCATGCGCGTTCGTCTGGTGGAAAACGGCGCAACGGCGTTTGTACCCGCGCCCTTGATGCACAGTGACCGTAGCAAAGTGGTCATTGACGATAAAGAGGGCCGTATCCAGATCGAGGGCGAAGAGCGTTACAAGCTTGGTGATCCGTTACGCGTAGTGCTCACCGAAGCGCGTGAAGAGACCCGCTCGCTGGTGGCAAAGCCCACTGATTGATGGGTCATCACTAGCTAGATATTACCTAAAGGGGCAGCAATCACGCTGCCCCTTTTTTAGTGTGTTTGATATCTGGATTCGCTACTAGCTATTGGCAAGTGGTCAAAAAAGCACTTCGTTTCGCTCACTGATTAAGGGCCAGCTAGCGTCTTTTTCAGACACCACCGTGGGTGGAATCGGCCACTCAATCGCGAGACGTTCATCGTTATAGCGCAAACCACTTTCAGCCTCGGGATGATAGGCAGCCGAGACCAGATAGCTGACTTCAACATCGTCGGTCAGCGTCTGAAAGGAGTGCGCAAAGCCTGGCGGTACATACAGCTGGTGCCGGTTTGCATCGGTTAATTCAAATAACTGATGGTGCAAGTAGGTTTCCGAGTTTTTACGGATATCCACGATAATATCGACAATCGCGCCTCGAATGCAGCGCACCAGTTTAGCTTCGGCATGGGGCTGCCGCTGATAATGCAACCCCCTTAAGGTGCCTCGCTGAGCAGAAAAGGAGGTATTCTGCTGCACAAAATCACTCAGCAGGCCATGGTGCTCAAACTCCGCATGGCACATGGTACGGGCAAAAAAACCGCGCTCATCACCATGTGGTTCAAGTTCTATCAGGCGGGCATCCTTGAGGTTCGTTTGATGAAAATGCATGTCTTACTCCGTGAAAGTAGCAGCGACACCAGACGTCAATTCCAGGGCAAACATGGCTTCCTGTTCGGCATAAAGACGGTCGATCAGCCGCCCTGGCGGTATACGCACATCATCAAAGGTCAGCGCCGCATCCTTTTCCACATGGCCCACCACCTGACAGCCCAGCGCTAGCCCGATAGGCAACAGCCGTTCCCTGCGTATTACCTCAATGTTTTCCGCCACACCATAGACTTCAAAACCGCCGAGTTCTTCTATTGTTCCCCCCTCTCGCAACGCTTTTTTGGCTATGGCGATAACGCCCACCCTCGGGCCCTCTAAGGGGGATAACACTGGATCACGGAAAAGCACGGCACGGGCAACGGACGTGGGCACTTCGAAATGGCAAAGGTGGTAGGGCGTTGTGAAGCAGTAATATGGCCCCTCGCCCAACTTGTAGAGTTCGAGATAGTGGCGCTGGCGGGGGCTATCAATCGTCCCGAGCACAAATACGCCCGGCCCTGGCTGCGCTCCAACAACATAATCAACCAAACCCGGTTCCTCTGGGTTCAAGTAGGGCTCAAATGCCGACACCGCCTGTTCGATGGGCAGTAAAGGGCCACCGGCTACGCCACCGGAGAAATCAGGGCCCAACATACCGCGTTGCGCCACTTGCATACCGGTGCCGTTGGCGACGATCGCCTGTTCGAACGATATCTTGGTGCCATCAGCAAAAGAGGCCACCATTGCCGGCTTTTGCCCCCAGCGTTTAGCAAAGCTCTCCTGGGTAGCCGGATTGCGATATGGGTCATGCAAGCCTTTAATGTTGCCACACAGTACCGGCTTAATGCCTAGCCCGGCGACGAACCGATAGAGATTCATCTGTACACCAGGCTGGTCGCCATCAGCAAAGCTGTAGACAACCCCTGCCGCATCGGCTTTCACTTTCAAGATGGGGCCGATCGTGCCGTCGAGTTCCGCGTTCATTTGAATGACGTCTTTACCACTTTCCAGCGCCGCCAGGACGGCATGCGCCGCGAACTCCAACGAGCCAGTGACTTCAATAATTGCATCCAATCCCTCTGCGCGTGCCAGTGCCACGGCATCCTCGATGACTGCCGGTCGCCCAGCCGCAATCGCCGCTTCAAGTTCCTGCTGAGTCTCGCAGGCGACTGGCTCAATCCCGGTTTGCTGGAAGACTTTGATCGCTGCATCCAAATGACGATTGGCAATCGCACAAAGGCGCATCCCGGGCGTAGCGGTCATAATCTGCAGACCGATACCGCCCGCTTGGAACCCCGCCCCGACCATCCCCACTCGAATGGGATTACCCTGCGCCTCTCGTTGGGCAAGCGCCGTATCAACAATAATCATTGATGGTTCATTCCTTCCAGAGCTTCCAGGGGGCGCCTTCTGCCCAGGCGGTCTCGAGTACCATTCTGTCTCTCAGCGTATCCATGCTTTGCCAGTACCCGTTATGATGGAAGTAGCCCAATTTCCCCAGCTCGATCATCCGGTTCATGGGCTCGTTTTCCCATACGGTCTGGCTATCGTCGATCGTCTCGAACACTTCTGGATTACAGACGAAGAAGCCGCCATTGATCAGCCCTCCATCTATTTCGCCCTTTTCACGAAAGCCCTCTACCTGGCTGTTGCCCTCTTTCAAACGCAGGGCACCGTAGCGGCCCGGCTGCGTTACTGCCGTCAGGGTGCACCAATTTTTCGAGGCCAGATGTGAGTCGATCAAGGCATTGATATTCAGATCACTCAACCCATCGCCATAGGTCAAACAGAAAGGCTCATCTGCCAGGAGGGACATTGCCTTCTTGAGACGCCCTCCGGTCATGGCATCGGCGCCTGTATCCAGCACAGTGATTTTCCAATCATCATTAACGCTCTGAAGCCAGTCGACGTTACCTGTCTTCAGATCGATGGTGTAATCGGTTCGATTGCCGCGATAATTGAGGAAATAGTCACGGATGTACTCCACCTTATAGCCACCCAGGACGATAAACTCCTTTAAGCCATGATGGGCGTACATCTTCATGATATGCCAAAGGATCGGCCGACCACCCACTTCCACCATGGGCTTGGGGCGAATGGCTGTTTCTTCACTTAAGCGCGTTCCGAACCCTCCCGCGAAAATTGCGACTTTCATAGTCTAGCCTCCGTTTCAGGCCTCAAGGTTAATGTGGGTAGCAGCAGACAAAGCACTCGGGGTGACTGCATCACACATTTGCCAGCGCAGGTTTTCAGATAGACGGTGCGCAGTGATATGTGCCTGCAGCGCATGCAGACGCATATAGCGCGAGGCTCGGAACTGGGTATCGGAAAACTCCATGCTTTTGAGCCCATTGATCAATCCCATGATCGAATCTATTAGCGTCATTTGTGGTTGGTGCTCAGGTGCCAACTTGGCAAACAGGCTGAAATCCACTTGGTAGGAGCGACTGTCCGCCGGGGCTTGGGTATTGATACTCAGCGTGGTGCCGGGAACGGCTTTGGCCACTGCAGTGGCTAAGTCTCGCACTTGATGATTGCGTTCGTTCGATCCGGTATTGATATTGAGTATGCGCCCGCCGTTTTCAGGCTTGCGCTGTACTGCCCAATCGACAGCTCTGGCCATATCGGAGACGTCGATCAAGGGCCGCCAGGGAGACCCATCGCTAAGCACGGTAATATGCTGCTGACTTAGGGCACAGGCAACGAAATCATTGAGCACCAGATCCAGCCGTAAACGCTCTGACATTCCGCAAGCAGTCGCAAAGCGTAAACTGGTAATCACCATGTCGCCCCCAATGCCGGCTAACGCTTCTTCAGCTGCTATTTTCGAGCAGGCATAGGCGGTAACGGGAGCCACGGGATCCAACTCACTGCGCGGAGCCCCTAAAGCGATGCCATAAATGCTGCAACTTGAGGCAAAAACGAAGTTTTCCACCCCCGCCTGAGCCGCTGCCTTGGCAATCTCAACCGTCGCCTGCTGATTGACCTCAGCTGTCACTGCGGCGAAACGGTCTCCCATGGGGTCATTGGAAATCGCCGCCAGTTGAACTACAGCCGTATAACCTTCAAAAAAATCAGCCGGAATATCTCGCACATCCCCCATAAACTGCTGGTCGAGATAGCGCTCAGGAAGAAGTTCGGCATTCGTCAAACAGTGTGCGAAGTAGGCAGTGTCATACCCATGAAGAGTGGCGGATGGGTGACGTAAGGCTAGCTCCCGCACCACAACGGAGCCAACATAGCCCATGTTCCCTATGACCAAGATTTTCAAAATACCACCTCGCCATTATCGTCAATTAAACGAGTTTCCCTACGCTCTTATTTTCAAGCTTATTTAATTCCGATGTTTTTATTCATGCCTACTTGTTGCATTGCATATTTCTGGACTAAAAAGTGTATAGCAGGTAACACAAGGATACTTTAAAGCAATAAAAAAATTGCCACTTCCCAATCAGAAACACTTAAGCCGGACAATGTGACTACTGCTTATATAAGTAAAAATCACATGTAAACTAACAACACTACACTCCAGCACTAGATTTTTAATGTATTAAAAAATCAATGTATTATGATCTTTATAATTAAATTTCTTCCGGTAGCCCTCATGAAAAGCCACACATCCACACATATTACAATAAGAAACATAAAAATTACCAAAGATTACATTTTAAAGATAAGTGACACCGCTTTTACTGTCAAGAATAGAGGCGGGTTAAAAATCTAGTCTGCAGTACTATTTTTTTTCATGTAATAAAGCAAAAAAAAGAGTGCTTTTTTCAAACATTGCTTTTTATTTCTCTATATACTTTTTATAAAATCTGCCATCAATCAGTCTTACTAGCAGCTCACCCAGCCTATGATAAAGCCTCGGCGTTGATGCCAGTGGTGTTTGTTCCCATTGACTACGGCAGAGGAGTGATTGATGACAAAAAAGAGCGTACCCAGACCGAAGAATTAGAGTGTTATACGCTTGTCAGTTCGCTGCGCGAAGAGGACCACTTCCTGATGGCACAACCTAGTGAAAAACTTTATTAGCCCATTAAAAAGCAGCAGCGCCTTTGAGGCGCCACTGTTGTTATCAGATTATTAGAACTCTGCTTGTCTTGCAGCCGAGGATAAGGCCATTGCAGGCTTGTACTCTGTTGCTTTTTTCACAACAGCTTCATCTATTTGAAAGGCAGCTACCAGCTCGCGAAGTCGCCCAGCCTGATCTTCCAGGGAAAATGCTGCATTAGTCGACTGCTGAACCAAGGTGCTGTTTTGCTGAGTGGTAGAATCCATTTCAGTAATAGCAGTATTGATCTGCTCAATACCACTGCTTTGCTCCCGAGTGGCAGAGGAGACCTCGACCATCAGCATAGCGAGGCGCTGGATCACCGCTTCCGTCTCACCTATGGTCGCAGCGCCTCGCTCCGCTTGGTCAGAACATAGCTTTATTTTGCTACGCGTATCGTCGAGCATACTACGAATCTCACCTGCTGAAGCGGCACTGCGGCTTGCTAGCGCACGAACTTCTGTAGCGACCACTGCAAATCCACGGCCTTTATCACCAGCACGCGCCGCTTCAACGGAGGCGTTTAAAGCCAGGATATTGGTTTGAAATGCAATCGTATCGATGGCCTCAACGATCTTATCCATGCTTAGCGATGCGGCTGTCACTTCGCGCATTAATTCCACACTTCGGGAAACTTCTTCACCACTGCTTTGCATCTGTTGCGAAGCATTATGGGCCAGCGTATCAGCCTCTTTGGTTGAATCACTATTCTGGCGAACCGTTGCCGTCATCTCCTCCATACTTGAAGCCGTCTCCTGCAAGGCAGCTGCTTGCTGCTCAGTACGAGCGGCGAGCTCCTGCCCACCTTGGGCAATCTCATTGGCTCCGTTCAAGACATTCTCGCTAGAGTCACGTAGTGATGCGACCAAGGTAGTGAGCTCTTTACTCATTTCGGCCATGGAGGTTAATAACTGAGCCGTTTCATCACGTCCTGTGGTTACGATATCGTGTCGCAAATCTCCTTCCGCAACGCGCCTAGCAACCTCAACCGCTCTCCGCAAAGGCAATACAATGCTACGCGTAATAGCAATTGCCAGCGCCAGCGCCATCAACAACGCCACCCCCGCGAAAATACAAAGCTGCCAAATAGCCAAACGATACTCGGCATTTATCGCCTCGTTAGCCGTCTTGACCCCTTCAGCAGCCACTAGGCTAATTTCATCAGCCAACTCCTCAAGCTGGTAGATACTCTCTTTATGCTCACCGAAAGCCAGATTGGCTTGAGAGGTTTCGGTAATACTGCCTAGTTCAATTTGGCGATAGACTGACAAAAAACCCTCTTCATACCCCTGGAGGGCTCTTCCTGCCTGTTGGTACAAAGCATCGAGGCTATCCTTATCGGCAATTTGGCTACCCGCCTGGAAGGCGGCCTGTATTGCTTCGATGGTCGCCGTCCAACTTTGCTGGTAAGCCGCTACCCGATCACTATTGTCGATATTGATGAAGATATCTTTTTCAAAACGCCGCGCTTGCAATGCCAGCCGCTGAATTTCTGCGGCATTGCTTGCGAGTGCTACGTCCGTGTCCAAGGTTTTTTGGGCAGTATCCTTGGTGAAGGTGATGCCCATAATTCCCGCTATTAAAGTGCCCAAAAGAAATAGCGAGACCAAGCCAAAAGCCAGTGCGAGCCGTGTACCGATCTTGAACCGTGAAAGCATTGCCAAATCCTAACAAGTGAAAGAGCTAGGATTTTAGGCAACAAGAATGAAAACTGTAACTCAACCTTTGCAAACTATTGTCAACTTTTATACATAATCAAAGAGTATCTACTATACCAGCGCGTCTCACCTGCGCTAACTTACTGACAGACTAGACATAACCTGAGCAGATATCGGCCAGTTCTATGACACTATCTGCCGATGCTGACAGAAGAACCGCAGCATTTCCCGGGCAGCGTCAGGGCCTTGAGGGTCGGTATAGCTGCCCTTTTTGCTACCTCCTGACCAAGCCATGCCCCCATGGATACGCCACTGCTCTAAGCATGGCTTACCCGAAGCATCACGGTGGGTGGTACAGGTGTAGCCGCGGCCCTTGGAACGTTGCCTTGCACTACCGTCGCTCCTGCTTGACGCGATGTGCTGTACTGGGCGGCCACGCGATCCGCGTTGCGGGGGAGCACGGTGGTGTCGCGGTCGCCATGAAACATAATCGCTGGCACATCCGACGCCCACCCGGCTCCTTTTGCTTTGTTACCGCCAGCGAGGGGCCCTGTGCCTCCCTGCATGACCCCCAAGGCATCGGGGAAACTCTTGACCACGCCGTGGAGCAGCCCAGAGTGCACGCCTACCGCCGCAAAGATATCGGGGTAGATCATCGCCAGAGTGGTCGCCATGGTGGCGCCTGCCGAGAGCCCTGCCACATAGACACAAACGGGCTCCGTTGTCTCTGAACTGACTTATTTCTCCTTTATGGTGAAACGATGACACTCTTTGGGGTTGGAGGTTAGCTTGCACATTGCCGATGTGACGATGTTTCATGCCCCCGCCAGCGGCGGTGTGCGTACCTATTTGCAGGCCAAACACCGTGTTTTCTCGCGTATTCCACAGCTGCGCACCAGCCTGCTGGTGCCGGGGGCGGAGCGGGATAGTCTTGGCGACCACCACACGCTACCGGCGTTACACCTTCCTTTGGGGCAAGGTTACCGCTTTCCGCTACGCGGTTCTCCGTGGCGTGATGCACTGATTGATCTGAAGCCCGATCTGATAGAGGCTGGCGACCCCTATGTAACGGCCTGGGCGGCGCTCGATGCGGGGCAACGCCTCGGCGTGCCTGTGGTGGGCTTTTATCACTCTGATCTTCCGCGCCTGATGGGTGATCGCTTTGGGCGCTACGTTGAGAAACGCTTAACCCACTATGTCACGACGCTTTATAGCCAGTTTGATAGCGTGCTGGCACCCTGTAACGCCATGGCGAATCGACTGAATGACTGGGGCGTCAATAACGTTCGCGTTCAGCCATTGGGCGTCGATTTGGCGCAATTCAATCCCCAGCAGTGTGACTCTGCGTTTCGCCAAACCATGGGTATACCCAGCGACAAAAAGCTGCTGATCTTTGTGGGCCGCAATTCCCGCGAGAAAAATATTGATGTGCTGCTTACGACGATGCGTCAGCTAGGCAGCGATTACCATTTGCTGCTGATGGGGCCCGGCATGCCACATCACGTACCCAGTAATGTCACCATCGTTGATCGCTGTTGTGGCGCCCACGAGGTCGCGAAGGCGCTAGCCAGTAGCGATGCGCTGTTACATGCGGGCACCCGAGAAACCTTCGGCTTAATTGCTCAGGAAGCGATGGCAAGCGGCATTCCAGTAATAGCAGCGAACGCAGGGGCGCTGGCAGAAAACGTGCCGCTGGGGGCGGGTATTTTATGCAAACCGCTCGACCCCGTTGCCATGGCGGAGGCGTGTGTGGCACTGTTCAGTAATGATGTCGCCGCCAGTGGGCGCTATGCGCGCCGCCATGTAGAGCGCCATTTCAACTGGGATGGTGTCATGCATTCCCTGCTGGAGCACTATCAGCAGCTTTGCCACGGCAGCCAACCGTATGCACTCCACCAACACCACTAGTCGCCGTCAGCTACTGAAGTGGCGACCCATCCATGGTGTGATGATTGCCTTAGCGCTGATTGCACCGCTAGTGCTCACTGCTTGGTTGGGTGGCGCTGAAGCACTGCAGCGCGTCAAACACTTCCCACTTGGGCTGCTGTTATTGATGCTGGTGATGGCCTTTCTGTGCTGGAACCTGAATGCAGCAAGGCTACGTTTGATGCTGGGTGGCCGTGCGGGCAGGCTCGGCCAGCGCGGCGCGCTGGGTATCGAGCTGGCGTCCAAGTTTGCCCTGTGCGCCACCCCAGGCGGCAGCGGTGGCCCAGCAACCCTGTTGTTGTTGCTTGCGCGGCGCGGTTTCCCGCCTGCCAAGGGCGCGGCGGTGTTCCTGATTGATCAAGGCTGCGATTTACTGTTCTTCCTGGCCATGCTGAGCGGCCTGGTGCTCTTTTCAATGCTAAGCGACACCCAATGGCCACATCAGTCGCTCGTGCAGTGGGCACTGGTAGGATTAGCGTTCATGGCAGCGCTGGTGATTGTCGTAATGCGTTATCTACCCAGCCTATTGCGTTCACCCGGCGTGAACACGCCATGGCCAAGCCGATATCAGCGACGCTGGCTCGTACGGCGCCTCTTGCGCTGTCGGCATGCGTTAAAGGTCACCCTTAAGCTCCCGCGCAGTATATTGATCACCATGCTAGCGCTGACGACGGCGCACTGGCTCATGCGCTACAGCTTGCTCTATTTGGCAGTACTGGGAGTAGGTGGCCATGCGGACTGGATGTGGACATTCTTGACCCAGATGCTGGCGATGGCAGCCAGCCAATTTAGTTTTCTGCCCGGCGGCGCGGGTGCTGCGGAGGTGGGCGTAGGAAGCCTGTTGTTACCGTTGATGGAGCGCGAGCAGGCCGCAGCAGCGGTACTGGTGTGGCGGTTGGTCAGCTACCATTTATATTTGGCGGCAGGCGCGCCGCTCTTTGTACTGTATAGCTATCGCATGCTGCGTCGCTCACCGACGCCATAGCAACATTAGCCAGAACAACATTAAATGTGCAGAAATGAATAAGGGCGCCCCGAGGGGCGCCCTTATAACGTGCAGCTAAACGTCAATGGCTTACCAGCCAGTCACTTCTTTCAGCGCATCACCGATTTCAGCCAAAGAGCGCACGGTTTTAACACCAGCGTCTTCTAGAGCAGCAAACTTCTCGTCAGCGGTGCCTTTACCGCCAGAGATGATCGCGCCCGCGTGGCCCATACGCTTGCCAGGAGGTGCAGTAACACCGGCAATGTAGGAAACCACGGGCTTGGAAACGTTAGCTTTGATGTAAGCCGCCGCTTCTTCTTCAGCCGTGCCACCGATTTCGCCGATCATGACGATAGCTTCGGTTTTCGGGTCTTTCTCGAACATCTCAAGAATGTCGATGAAGTTAGAGCCCGGAATCGGGTCGCCGCCGATGCCCACACAGGTAGACTGACCAAAACCGTGATCAGTGGTCTGCTTGACGGCTTCATAGGTCAAGGTACCAGAACGAGATACGATACCTACGCGGCCCGGCTGGTGAATGTGACCCGGCATGATGCCGATTTTGCATTCGCCGGGGGTGATAACACCTGGGCAGTTCGGGCCAATCAGACGTACACCCAGCTCGTCGCACTTCACTTTGGCTTCGAGCATGTCTAGCGTGGCGATGCCTTCAGTGATGCACACAATCAGCTTGATACCAGCATTCGCCGCTTCAAGGATCGAGTCTTTACAGAACGGCGCCGGTACGTAGATAACGCTGGCTTCCGCGCCGGTTTTCGCTACCGCTTCTTTCACGGTGTTGAAAACGGGCAGACCGAGGTGCTCCTGGCCGCCTTTACCCGGCGTAACACCACCGACCATTTGCGTACCGTAGGCAATCGCCTGCTCGGAGTGGAACGTGCCTTGGCCACCGGTAAAGCCCTGGCAGATGACCTTGGTGTTCTTATCGATCAGGATGCTCATTACTTGCCCTCCGCCGCTTTAACGACCTGCTGAGCCGCGTCGGTCAGACTGGTAGCCGCGATGATGTTCAAACCGCTAGATGCTAGTTTTTCAGCACCCAGCTCGGCGTTGTTACCTTCCAGACGTACGACAACCGGTACGTTGACACCCACTTGCTCAACGGCACCGATAATGCCTTCAGCAATCATGTCACAACGAACGATACCGCCGAAAATGTTAACCAGTACGGCTTTAACATTGTCGTCAGAGAGGATGATTTTGAACGCTTCTGCCACGCGCTCCTTGGTGGCGCCGCCACCAACGTCCAAGAAGTTAGCGGGCTTGCCGCCGCTCAGGTTGACGATGTCCATGGTGCCCATGGCCAAACCTGCGCCGTTAACCATGCAGCCGATGTTGCCATCAAGCGCGACATAGTTAAGTTCCCACTTCGCCGCATCGGCTTCACGCTGATCTTCTTGCGAAGGGTCACGCATGGCCTGCAGGTCAGGGTGACGGTATAGAGCGTTGCTATCCAGACCCAGTTTGGCGTCGAGGCAGTGCAGATTGCCTTCTTCAGTGACGACCAGCGGGTTAATTTCCAACAGCGCCAGGTCTTTGTCGTGGAACAACTGAGACAGACCCAGGAAAATCTTGGTGAACTGCTTGATCTGGTCGCCCTTCAGGCCCAGCTCAAAGGCTAGCTCACGCGCTTGGTACGGCTGCGCGCCGACCAGCGGATCGATTTCGGCTTTGAGAATCTTTTCCGGCGTCTCTTCTGCAACCGTCTCGATCTCGACACCACCTTCGGTGGAGGCCATGAAGACCACACGACGGGTAGTACGGTCAACCACGGCACCGAGATACAGCTCATCGGCGATGTCAGTGCAGGTCTCAACCAAAATCTTGGCAACAGGCTGACCTTTTTCGTCAGTCTGGAAGGTTACCAGGTTTTTACCCAGCCACTGCTCTGCAAATGTTTTGGCTTCAGCCGGGTCTTTAATCAGCTTAACGCCACCCGCTTTACCACGGCCACCGGCGTGAACCTGGGCTTTAACCACCCACATGTCACCACCGATTTTTTTGCAAGCCTCTTCCGCTTCTTCGGGCGTGTCGACTGCAAAGCCTTTAGACACTGGTAGACCATAGTCGGCAAACAGCTGTTTACCTTGATACTCGTGAAGATTCATCGATTCATGCCATTGGTTGCATGTGACTCGAACGATGATCAGTTTCTAAAAAACTGGCCATCCCCGTTCTTTCGATCTTTGTAGATTAAGACAAAGCCGAAAGTTTGCGCCACCCTTAAAAGGTGGCGCTTCGTTGTTTAACTAAATTACTTACGCTTCTTGCGATTGGCCATATGAATCGCGTGACCATCTACCGCAAGCGCTGCTTCATGAATTGCTTCAGCAGTCGTTGGGTGCGCATAACACGTCAATGCCAAATCCTCAGCGCTGGAGCCGAACTCCATGGCAATCACACCCTGGGCAATCAATTCGCCAGCGTGTTGACCCACAATGTGCATACCGAGAATGCGGTCAGTTTCCGCATCAGCGATGATCTTAGCCATGCCATCTGAAGCGTTGTTGGCGAGCGCCCTACCGTTAGCTGCAAACGGGAAAGAACCCGTTTTAATCTCAATTCCAGCAGCCTTGGCTTCCTGCTCGTTAATACCGACCCAAGCCACTTCTGGTGCGGTATAGATCACGCTAGGAATAGCGTCATAATTCATCTCAGCCTTATGGCCAGCGATAATATCGGCCACCATAACGCCTTCTTCAGAGGCTTTATGCGCCAGCATCGGGCCGCGTACACAGTCGCCGATAGCATAAATGCCCGGGACGTTGGTACGGCACTGGTCATCGACAAAGATAAAGCCACGCTCATCCAACTCAACGCTAACGCCTTCGTCAATTACGCCTTTGGTGTAGGGGCGACGGCCAACACAAACGATGAGCTTGTCAAAGGTCATCTCTTGTTCGCCGTTGGCATCGCTGTACTTCACAACGACTTCTTCGCCTTTGACTTCCGAACCGGTCACACGAGCGCCGAGTTTGATATCCAGGCCCTGCTTCTTGAGTAGCTTCTGGGTCTCCTTGGCGATGGCGGTATCCACCATCGGCAGGAAGGTGTCCATGGCTTCAAGCATAGTGACTTCACTGCCCAGGCGACTCCACACACTGCCCAGTTCGAGACCGATGACGCCAGCCCCAATCACACCCAGACGCTTAGGTGCCTCGGTAAATTCAAGTGCACCACTAGAGTCAACGATCAAGCCTTCGGTCATCGGGGTCGGTGGAATCTCAACCGGCACAGAGCCCGCTGCGATAACAATGTTGTCAGCGTCATAGGTGGCTTTTTCACCATCATGGCCAGTAACTTCGACCTGCTTAGACGCGACTACTTTGCCGGTGCCTTCAAGGGCGGTAACACCATTGGCTTTGAACAACGCGCTAATACCGCCGACGTTCTTGGCGATGACCTGATCCTTGAACTCAAGCATCTTGGCAATGTTCGTTGACACATCGCTGATTTCAATACCAATCTCGGCGTAATGGTCACGGGCCTCAACAAACTTGTGCGAGGTTTCCAGCAAGGCCTTCGAGGGAATACAGCCCACGTTTAGGCAAGTGCCGCCGTGAACTGTTTTACCTTCCTTGTTAACCCATTTTTCGACACAGGCCGTTTTTAGGCCCATCTGTGCGGCACGAATGGCGGCGACGTAACCGCCAGGGCCGGCACCAATAACGATCACATCAAACTTATCAGCCATGTTGGCTCCTCTAGCTTGCTGGCCTTCCGCCCGCTTTAACTCGAACCGGGCGGAAGGCTGTGTACGATTGCAGATATATCCTGGTTAAGCAGAAGCGTACTAAATCAATATGACGCTTATGCTTTTTTAGATATCCAGCAGTAGACGTGCCGGGTCTTCCAGCAATTCTTTCAAGGTGACCAAGAATTGAACGGCGTCTTTGCCGTCGATCATACGGTGGTCATAAGAGAGCGCCAGATACATCATCGGGCGAATCTCGACCTTGCCGTTGATGGCCATCGGACGATCCTGGATTTTGTGCATGCCCAGAATGGCAGTTTGCGGCGGGTTGATGATCGGGGTGGACATCAACGAGCCAAAGGTACCGCCGTTGGTGATGGTAAAGGTGCCGCCGATCATGTCGTCCATGCCCAGCTTACCGTCACGACCACGCTTGCCGAAGTCGACAATCTTGCGCTCGACGTCAGCGATTTTCATGCTGTCGGTGTCACGCAGTACCGGTACAACCAAACCACGGTCAGTGGATACCGCAACGCCGATATCCTGATAACCGTGATAAACGATGTCGGTGCCGTCGATAGAGGCGTTAACGTCCGGGAACCGCTTGAGCGCTTCTGAAGCCGCTTTTACAAAGAAGCCCATAAAGCCTAGCTTAATGTCGTGAGCTTTTAAGAACGTCTCTTTGTACTGCGCACGGAGGGCCATGATCTCGGTCATGTCCACTTCGTTGTAGGTAGTCAGCATCGCCGCGGTTTGCTGCGCCTGAACCAGGCGCTTGGCGATGGTCTGACGCAGACGGCTCATCGGTACGCGCTTCTCGATGCGCTCACCTTCGGCAGTTGGTGCCGCGGCAGCTTTCGCTGGTGCAGACGATTTTGCTGCTTTCTTGGCAGAACCGTCTTTGACCGCTTTCTGAACGTCTTCTTTCAAGATGCGGCCACCTTTGCCGGTGCCTTCAATCTTGGCAACGTCCAGGTCATGCTCGGCAACCATTTTACGTGCGGCCGGAGCGAGGATTTTGTCACCGACTTTCTCGTCGGCGCCATCGCCATCGCTGCTGTCTGCTTTAGCGGACGCTGAATCGCCACCGCTTTCGCTTCCACTGTCGCCACCGGCCCCTTCGGTGAAGGTCGCAAGAATCGCTTCAGATTCAACCTGGCTACCCTCTTCGGCTTTAATTTCAGCCAGGGCGCCATCGGCCGGAGCGACCACCTCCAGAACAACCTTATCGGTTTCGATGTCGGCCAGCACGTCATCGCGCTTGACCGCTTCACCGACCTTTTTGTGCCAGGTCGCCACGGTGCCTTCCTGGATCGACTCAGGGAAGCTGGGGGCTTTTACGTCGTGTTGCTTGCCGCCACCGCTGGCTTTTTTCTCTTCTTTCTTACCTTCAGATTTCTCTTCGGATTTTTCAGCGCTGTCATCGCCAGAAGATTTCTCTTCTTTTTGGCTGCCAGACGCGCTGCCTTCACCGATTTTGCCTAGCACCTGCTCTGACTGAACGGTATCGCCCTCTTCGGCCATTACGTCCGTCAGGGTACCCGCTTCCGGTGCGACGACTTCCAGCACCACTTTGTCGGTTTCGATCTCAACAATCAGCTCGTCACGCTCAACGCTGTCACCCGGCTTTTTATGCCACGCCGCCACTGTGCCTTCGGCAACGGATTCCGGAAAGGTTGGCGCTTTGATCTCAGTAGCCATGTCGTTTCCCTTATATGTTCTCTAAATCCGGTGGTCGCTTATAAATTAAAAGCGTCTTCCACCAGCTGGCGCTGCTGTTCAGTGTGGACGGACATATAGCCAGCTGCTGGAGCAGCAGAGGCAGGACGTCCTGCAAATTTCAACTCGCGACCAAGGCCATCTTTCAGCATGTCGGCCACTGCACGCATATTGTGCTGGCTGGAGTACCAAGCGCCCTGATTAAGCGGCTCTTCCTGGCACCACACAATATCTTCTACGTTGGTATAGTCTTGCAGCGCTTCCAGAAGCTCTTCTTTCGGGAAGGGGTATAGCTGCTCAATACGCACAACTGCCGTGTCATGACGCTCATTCTCAGCGCGCCAAGCGGCTAAGTCGTAGTAGACCTTGCCAGCACATAGCACAACGCGTGTGACCTTCTTCGGCGCCAGATCTGCCTGGTCGGCGAGTACCATGTGGAACTTACCGTGAGCGAGATCTTCAAGGCTCGAAATCGCTTCTTTATGACGCAGCAGCGATTTAGGTGTCATCACCACCAGCGGTTTGCGCAGCGGACGAATCACCTGACGACGCAGTAGATGATAAATCTGTGCGGGCGTGGTGGGTACGCAGACCTGCATATTGTGCTCAGCACACATTTGCAGGAAGCGCTCCAAACGCGCCGAAGAGTGCTCCGGGCCCTGGCCTTCGTAGCCGTGTGGCAACAGCATGGTTAAACCACACACCCGGCCCCACTTCGTTTCACCCGACGAGATGAACTGATCCACGACCACCTGGGCGCCGTTAAAGAAGTCACCAAACTGAGCTTCCCAGATCACCAAGTCATTCGGCGCAGTGGTTGAGTAGCCGTACTCAAATGCCAACACCGCTTCTTCCGAAAGGAAGGAGTCATGAATGGTGAAACGCGGCTGACCATCGGCCATATTCTGCAGCGGAACATAGGTAGTGCCATCTTTCTGATTATGCACCACCGCATGACGGTGGGAGAAAGTACCGCGCCCAACGTCTTGCCCGGTAATCCGGATCGGATGCCCCTGCTCTAGCAACGTGGCGTAGGCTAGTGTTTCCGCAAAACCCCAGTTAAGTGCCAAACCACCAGCCTGCATTTTACGCCGGTCTTCATAAATCTTGGCCACCTGACGCTGCACTTCGACGCCGTCCGGCACTTCACACATGCGAGCCGCTAACTGCTGCAGACGCTTCATATCAAACGTCGTGTCGGCATCACCAGACCATTCGTGACCCAGGTAAGGCGCCCAGTCAACGAATAGAGAAGCGTTGGGCTCTTGCACCAGTGCATTGGCAACGTGGTTGCCTGCCACGAGGTCATCACGATAGGTTTCGATCATCGCTTTAGCGGACTCTTCAGAGAGCACGCCCTGATCAACCAAGCGCTTGGCGTACAGCGAGCGCGCAGAAGGGTGATCTTTGATCTTGGAATACATCATCGGCTGCGTGCCTGACGGCTCGTCAGCTTCGTTGTGGCCACGGCGACGGTAGCAAACGAGATCGATCACCACATCTTTTTTGAACTGCTGGCGATAGTCGAGAGCGACTTGGGTGGCGTGCAGCACTGCGTCCGGGTCATCGCCATTGACATGAAAAATAGGCGCTTGAACCATCTTGGCAATATCAGTGCAGTATTCGGTAGAGCGTGCATCCAGCGGATGCGAGGTGGTGAAGCCCACTTGGTTGTTAATCACAATATGGACGGTGCCACCGGTTTTATAAGCACGGGTCTGAGACATCTGGAATGTCTCCATCACCACGCCTTGACCGGCAAACGCCGCATCACCGTGGACGTTGATCGGCAGTACTTTACTGCCCTCTTCGTCGTTACGGCGATCTTGGCGGGCACGCACCGAACCCTCTACGACAGGCGCGACAATTTCCAGGTGCGACGGGTTAAACGACATCGCCAAATGGACTTCGCCGCCCGGGGACATGACGTTCGAACTGAAACCCTGGTGGTACTTCACATCACCTGAGCCACGTTCGATGACTTTCTTGCCGTCGAACTCATCAATCAAGTCAGCAGGGTTTTTACCCAGAATATTGACTAGCAGATTGAGTCGACCACGGTGCGCCATACCGATGACCACTTCCTTGGTGCCATAACCGCCAGCACGCTGGATAAGCTCGTCCATCATCGGCACAAACGATTCGCCGCCTTCAAGACCGAAACGCTTGGTACCTGGATACTTGGATGCCAGGTAATTCTCCAAGCCTTCGGCGGCCGTCAAACGCTCCAGCACGTGCTTGCGCACGTCGGCACTGAAATCAGGCGCACTGCGTACCGACTCAAAACGCCGTTGTAGCCAGCGTTTCTCTTCCGTATCGACGATATGCATGATCTCGCAGCCGATGGAGCGGCAGTAAGTACGCTCCAACGCATCTACGATGTCACGCAGTGGCGCTTTGTCGATACCTAAAAAGAAAGAACCGGTTTGGAACTCGGTATCCAGATCAGCTTTTGAAAGCTGATGAAAGGACAGATCGAGATCGGGGACGGGGGTGGGATTACGCAGCCCTAGCGGGTCGATATTGGCCTTTTGATGGCCACGGAAGCGGTAAGCGTTGATCAGTTGCAGGACTTTTACCTGCTTTTTGTTTTCACCGCTATCGGCAGCGGCGACTACCCGGCCCGGGCGACTTTCGCGCCCCAACTGGTAGAACTGATCACGCACGGGGCTAAGTGGAACATCGTGGGAGGCACTGCCCTCGGGGCGCGGCAACTCATCAAAATAGCTGCGCCATTCGTCAGGGACAGACTCAGGATCGGCGAGGTACTGCTCGTAAAGCGCTTCCACGTAGTGAACATTGCCGCCACTAACGTGAGAGGAACGCCACATCAACTCCATTATGCCTTGTTGCATCTCTCGGTCACCCTGCACTGATGGGGTGGTATCGGTATCGTCGCAAACATGCGGCGACATCGCTATTGCCCTGCCGGCGGGGCGGGACATTTGCCGGCGGCGCCGGCCAACGGCCGGAAACCCTGTTCGTCTAGCTATTCTTCATCTCACACTTTATGTCGCATCTAGCGGTCATACTGTGTTTCTAGCGGTCATACGATGTTTCGTCTTCAGTTCATGCTCGAAAGCCGGTACCCCAGGCACCGGCTTTCAAACTTGTCTGATCAGCAGTGCGACGTGACGCCGCACCGCCTGACAAACCCTATGATAACAAGCGAAGCGCCATGATTTAAGTGGCATTATCACCCAACTTAAGTGGCAGGCGCTTTTTTACTAAGATGTCATAGGCTTAGGTAGCATCAGCGAGTAACATTTCGCGAATTTTACCAATTGCCCGGGTAGGGTTGAGCCCTTTTGGGCACACCGCTACACAGTTCATGATGCCACGGCAACGGAACACCGAGAACGGATCTTCCAGGTTGCTCAACCGTTCGCTGGTAGCCGTGTCACGTGAATCGGCCAGGAAGCGGTAAGACTGCAGCAAACCGGCCGGGCCGACAAACTTCTCGGGGTTCCACCAGAACGACGGGCAAGACGTTGAACAGCATGCACATAGAATACACTCATACAAGCCATCTAGCTTGTCGCGCTCTTCTGGCGACTGCAGACGCTCAATGGCCGGTGCAGGCGTATCGTTCTGCAGGTACGGCTGAATACGCTCGTACTGCTTATAGAACAGCCCCATATCCACGACCATATCGCGAATAACCGGCAGGCCCGGCAGCGGGCGCAGGGTCAGCTTGTTGTTTTTGACAACGTCTGACAGCGGCGTGATACATGCCAAGCCGTTTTTGCCGTTCATGTTCATGCCGTCTGAACCGCAGACGCCTTCACGGCAGCTGCGACGAAACGCCAAACCGCTGTCTTGCTCCTTCATCATATGAAGAACATCCAGCACCATCACATCGCGGCCTTTAGTATCGACCTGAAACTCCTGCATGTAAGGTGCGGAGTCGGTTTCCGGATTGTAGCGGTATACGGATACCTGAAGATTGGACATAGTGACTCCCTCTCGTCTATGCGGCGTTTAGTAGGTACGAACCTTAGGCTCGAACGTATCAACGGTTTTCGGCTTGAAGTTAACGTCGCGTTTTTTCAGCTCTTTCGTCGCTGGGAAGAAGAGCGAGTGCTTCAGCCAGTTGACGTCATCACGGTCTGGATAGTCGTAACGCGAGTGGGCGCCGCGGCTCTCTTTACGCTCTAGGGCAGCGATCGCCGTCGCTTCAGCCACTTCCATCAAGTTATCAAGTTCCAGTGCTTCTACACGAGCAGTGTTGAAGGCATTGGACTTGTCAGGCAAGTAGGCATTGGCGATGCGCTCGCGCAGTAGCGCTAGCTTGTCGACGCCTTCCAGCATGTTTTTCTCTTCGCGGAATACGCCGAAGGAGGTCTGCATGATTTCCTGAAGCTCAGCTTTCAGCTCAGGAATACTTTCACCACCCTCAGACTCATTCCAGCGCGTGATCCGCTTCATGGCCGACTCAATGTCAGACTCGGAAGCGTCCAGGTACTCAATGCCTTCGTTCAGCGCGCCTTCAATAAACATGCCTGCAGCACGACCGAAGACCACTAGATCAAGTAGCGAGTTACCGCCCAAGCGGTTAGCACCGTGAACAGAAACACACGCTGCTTCACCACAGGCAAACAGGCCGTTAACGATATGATCGTTACCGCTTTCGTCCATGGTAATCGCCTGACCATGAATATTGGTCGGAATACCGCCCATCATGTAATGGCAGGTCGGTACGACCGGGATCGGGTCTTTTGCCGGATCGATGTGAGCAAACGTCTTGGAGAGCTCAACGATACCGGGTAGGCGCTTACCAAGTACTTCTTCACCCAGGTGATCAAGCTTCAAGAAGACGTGATCGCCCTTCTCGCCACAGCCACGACCTTCCAGAATTTCCATGACCATCGAACGGGCTACAACGTCACGGCCCGCCAAATCTTTGGCATTCGGTGCATAACGCTCCATAAAGCGCTCGCCGTCTTTGTTGATCAGGTAGCCACCCTCACCGCGGCAGCCTTCTGTGACCAGCGTGCCCGCACCGTAAATACCGGTCGGGTGGAACTGCCACATTTCCATGTCCTGCATCGGGAAGCCCGCACGCAGCGCCATGCCAATGCCGTCACCGGTGTTGATCAACGCATTGGTTGTGGAAGCATAAATACGGCCTGCACCACCAGTGGCTAATACCGTGGCCTTGGACTTAATGTGAACCACTTCGCCCGTCTCAATACACATGGCGATACAGCCGACCACATCACCGCTGGCATTCTTGACCAAATCCACCGCGTACCACTCATTGAGGAACACGGTATTGTTCTTCAAATTATTCTGGTAAAGGGTGTGCAACAGCGCGTGGCCGGTACGGTCAGCAGCGGCACAGGTACGAGCCGCCTGGCCACCTTCACCGAAGTTCTTCGACTGACCGCCAAACGGGCGCTGATAAATGCGACCGTTATCTAAGCGCGAGAACGGCAGGCCCATATGCTCGAGCTCGAATACCGCTTTCGGACCTTCAGAACACATATACTCCGCCGCGTCCTGGTCAGCGATATAATCGCCGCCTTTAACGGTGTCGTACATATGCCAGCGCCAGTCATCATTCGGGTCATCGGACGCAATCGCGCAGGTAATACCACCCTGGGCAGAAACGGTGTGAGAACGGGTCGGGAAAACTTTCGATAACACGGCCGTCTTTTTGCCGGACTTCGCCAGCTCTAGAGCGGCTCGCAGGCCAGAGCCACCGCCACCAATGATAATGGCGTCAAACGTCAGGCTACGCAGATTAGACATGTAATCAAGCTCCCCACAGAATTTGAATGCCCCACACCAAGTACACGAAAATGCCCAAGATGATGACAGCTTGGACACCCACGCGCAGGCGAGTGGACTTGAGATAGTCGGTGGTGACGGTCCACAGACCAATCCAGGCGTGTGCGGCTAAGGCGACAAACGCCAGTAGCGAGAAAATCCGCATCCACGTCTGGCTGAACAGACCGCTCCACGTGTAGTAATCAAGGTTCGGATTAAACAGCAGAAAGGCAACGATAAAGACCGTGTAGAGGGCCAAAATAACAGCAGAAACGCGCTGCATCAGCCAGTCAGAAAGCCCACTACGGCCAAAACTTGTAATGTTAGTTACCATACCCAAACTCCTGCCAGAATAATCAGAACAGCGCTGACCACGACGGTGATCTGCGCTTTTTTAACGCCACCCTCAAGGGTTACCCCAATATCGGCATCCATCAGCAGGTGCTTGATACCTGCTACAAAGTGGAATGCCAGTGCGGATAACAACCCCCAAGCAATCAACTTAGCCAAAAAATTATTGGCCAGTGCATCGCTAACGGCGTCGAAACCCGCAGGAGATGACAAGGACTTGCCCAGCGCCCAAAAAGCGAAAATCAGGCCAACGAACAGGATGACACCCGTGATGCGGTGTGTGATCGACGTCAGCGCCGGCAGTGGGAAATGTATCGTAGTAAGGTCTAGGTTTACGGGTCGTTTGCTATTCACGGCTTTGTACACACTCTCTTGGCCCGCTCTGCGACAGGTCGGGCATGGCCCGAGCGGGCGGTGGTTGCTGGAAGGGGCTCGGCCGTTGCCAAGTCGGGCACGACCACCTACCTGCCGGTCGCGCGCCGTGGATTATAAGAACCTTCGCCCTCGCTTACAAACCGAACTCAGCCCTAACTCGACTATGGTGCAAGAAAATTGTCCGCATCCTGAGTCGATTTTGCGCTGCAGCATGGTTATAGTGACAGTAGATTAGCAATTTGATAAGCCTGTTAACATATCATGTTAGCCTATCGTCAATCTTCTGACGCTTCGCCATAATGTAGGCTTTTTCATCGTATACAAAAACTATTCAAAGCAACAACATTTGTACAACCTGCAGCTAGCGCTTAGGCTAATTGACAAAATGTCGCACACTTCTATAGTGGGCAAGCCTTTTCGCCGGCGCGGTATGCGCAGCAATGACTTTACGTCCCAACCCGAATTCGAAAGGAGGCCAGCATGGCTGACAGGAAAGCGACATTGACGGTAGACGGTCTGGATAAACCGATCGAGCTACCCATGTATTCCGGCACACTTGGCCCCGACGTCATCGACGTACGCGGTTTAGGCGCTGAAGGCCTGTTCACCTACGACCCCGGCTTTATGGCCACCTCTTCCTGCCAGTCTGCCATCACTTATATTGATGGCGGCAAGGGCGTGCTGCTACACCGCGGCTACCCGATTGATCAACTGGCCAAAGAGTCCAATTTCGTAGAAGTGTGCTACACCCTGCTGTTTGGTGAGTTACCCAACGACGAGCAGTACGCGGATTTTGAATCGCGCATTCGTAACCACACCATGGTTCACGATCAGATCAACAACTTCTTTAAAGGGTTCCGCCGCGATGCCCACCCGATGTCTATTTTGTGCGGTGTAGTGGGCGGCTTAGCGGCCTTCTACCACGACCACATGGACATCACTCAAGAGGAAGATCGCGTGATCAGCGCGATCCGCCTGATCGCCAAGATGCCTACCCTGGCGGCAATGTCCCATAAGTATAATGTGGGTCAGCCCTTTAACTACCCGCGCAACGATCTGACCTATGCAGAGAACTTCCTCTACATGATGTTCAGCAACCCTTGCGAAGAGTACAAAATCAACCCGGTATACGCGAAAGCCATGGATCGCATCTTCATGCTGCATGCGGATCACGAGCAGAACGCCTCTACCTCGACTGTACGCTTGGCAGGCTCCACGGGGGCCAACCCATTCGCTTGTATTAGCGCAGGTATCGCGGCACTTTGGGGCCCCGCTCACGGCGGCGCCAACGAAGCCGTGCTGGCTATGCTCGACGAAATCGGTGAAGACTCCGAAGAGAACATCCAGCGCTTTGTTGATAAAGCCAAGGATAAGGACGACCCGTTCAAGCTAATGGGCTTTGGTCACCGCGTGTATCGCAACTTTGACCCGCGCGCCAAGGTAATGAAAGAGACCTGCGACGAAGTACTTGCAGAGCTCGGCATGGCCGACGACCCTCAGCTTAAAATCGCCAAGCGTCTTGAGCAAATTGCCCTAGAAGACGAGTACTTCATCGAGCGGAAGCTGTACCCGAACGTTGATTTCTACTCAGGCATCATTTTGAAAGCCATGGGTATCCCCACCAATATGTTCACCGTGATCTTCGCGGTATCGCGCACTATTGGCTGGATCTCGCATTGGCACGAAATGCTCAGCGAAAGCTACAAAATCGGTCGTCCGCGCCAGCTCTATATTGGCCACGACCAGCGTGACTATCCGAAAAAATAAACCATCCCCGCTTGACAGTACGATCAAAGGCCACCTTCGGGTGGCCTTTTGCGTATGGGCTGATTAACGCTCTGGTTCATAGACCACCAACGCACCACCACATGCGCTCGCGACCATTCACTAACCTACCAGGTGCCTTAAGCAAGCTCTCCCCTTAGAGACCCCCCTTGCCCCTTCTGAGCCTAGGACGCTGCGATAGCCGGATGCAACATTGAAGGACTTCAAAAACGCCTAATTCGACTCCATTATCGCTTGACTTTTTTGCTTCTGGATCCTGCTCAAGGTTTTCCACACTATCTGTGGATAACCCTGTTCACAACCACTTCAAAACGTCCCGAAATCGCCATGGGCAGTGGGCCAGCCTTAAATTGGTTATTTTTTAACCTCCTTTAAGTCATTGTTTTTTAAAGACTTAAGTTCTGTTAAAGATTTTTTGCGTCAACAACAAGGGGTTGTGCACAACCTTTAAGCCAGAATCGCAAAAGTGGACAAGTCAAGCACAAAATCGTCCAAAAATTGTCGATTTGTAGCTCTTTTGTGAACAGCGGGAATACAAAAAGCCAGCAAATGAGAAGACTCATTGCCAGAGAAATAAACGATTAGGAGGGATACTGAATTAGTGGCGTCCCATAGGGGGTTCGAACCCCTGTTACCGCCGTGAAAGGGCGGTGTCCTAGACCACTAGACGAATGGGACGTATATCGAGCTGCTTCGCGAAAGGTACTGATAACAAGTACTACTAATTGGTGGAGCCTAGCGGGATCGAACCGCTGACCTCAACACTGCCAGTGTTGCGCTCTCCCAGCTGAGCTAAGGCCCCACATGTCGCGAAGACGGAGCGTATAATACTGATTCCGCTGGCCTTCGTCAACAGAAAAAACGCCAATTTCCTAAGGATGAGAAATTGGCGCTAGCGCTATCTCATGCGCGGTTAGCTGATTTTACTAAACTATTTCACGAAGCGATCTCACGAAATTCTTTTTCAAAGCGCTTGGCCTGCTTTTTCGAGACGCCGCCCAATACCTCTATCGCACTACGCAGGCGTGCCCGGGTAACGTCTGAACCCAGAATCGCCATGGCGTCCATCACTGAGGTGCTGGACGCGCTGCCGGTAATGGCAATAAACACCGGCGCCAGAAAGGCTTTCATTTTCAAGTCAAAGTGCTCAGCCAGCGTTTTCACCTCGTTCAACAGCGCCTCTTTATGCCAAGCCGAAACGCCCTCGAATCGCCAAACAAGGAACTGAAGCAGTTTGACCAGCTCCTCTTCCTCGAGCTTCACGCTATCAAACGACGCTTTTGTTAGCGCCGGAAGACCAGAGAAGAAGTGCCCTGCCAACGGCATTACCTGGGAGAGCGTCTCTACCCGTGGTCGCACCTGCGGCAGTATCTGCTTAACGTAAGCTTCATTGAAAGCCCAGTCACGCAGTGCGCTCAACAGTGCATCATCATCCAGGTCTTCACGGATATACACACCGTTTAACCAGGTCAGTTTCTCCAGATCAAATACAGGGCCACCTAACGAGACACGCTGAACGTCAAACTCCGCCATCATCTCTTGTAGACTGAATTTCTCGCGCTCATCAGGCATCGACCACCCCATCCGCCCCAAGTAGTTGGTAACGGCCTGGGGTAAAAAACCCATCCGACGATAATAATTGATGGAGGTCGGGTTTTTGCGCTTAGAGAGTTTGGATTTATCGGGGTTGCGCAGCAACGGCATGTGACAAAGTTGCGGCATTTGCCAACCAAAATACTCATACAGCAGTTGGTGCTTTGGTGCGGAGTTAATCCACTCTTCCCCACGCAGCACATGGGTGATCGCCATTAGATGATCGTCGACCACATTGGCGAGGTGATAAGTGGGCATGCCGTCTGATTTAAGCAGAATTTGCGCGTCCACCTGCGCCCACTCCACTTCAATCGTACCGCGCAGCATATCGTTGACCACACAAACGCCTTCGGCAGGCACCTTCATGCGCACTACATAAGGCCAGCCTTCCTGTTCACGGCGTGCTTGCTCCTGGCTCTCCAATGCTAAGTCAGCAGGCTTCAATGCCAGGTGCAAGCCCGCTGCCTTGCGGGTTTCACGCAGTTCATCAAGCTCTTCACTGGTGCGGTAACACTTAAATGCATGCCCGGCATCCAACAACTGCTGGGCGTATTGAGCATATATATCGCCACGCTCGCTTTGCCGATAAGGGCCGTGGGGGCCGCCAACATCCGGGCCTTCATCCCACTCAAGACCCAGCCAGCGCAGTGAATCGAGAATCATCTGCTCCGACTCAGGAGTAGAGCGCACCCGATCAGTGTCTTCAATACGAAGAATGAATTGGCCGCCGTGCTGACGCGCAAAACATAGGTTAAAAAGCGCGATGTAGGCCGTGCCAACGTGGGGGTCTCCTGTGGGAGAAGGTGCAATGCGAGTACGTACGGTCATGAAAACGTCCTATTGGCAAAAATGCATGGCGATATTATACGCACCTTAGGCGCAACCAACAGCGTCGCGCAGGGAACGACTAGCGCAAGAAAGCGTCAGAGAAATTAACTCAACGTTATTTGTCCACTAATGCGCGCTAAAGCACAATCGCTTAGTATGGCACTGCAGCAACATCTTGGGTGCATACCCCAAGCTTGAGATAGACCAATAAAGTATGTTCATAGCTCCACTATCTATATTAGAGAAATTTATAGTGGAAGACATTCAACGAGCTTGTTAGCTCATCATCAGGAAGACGAAATGGAATCGCTAGGCTCACGTATCAAGCAACTGCGGCTTAGGGCCAAGCTCAACAAAGCTGCTCTCGCACGCAAAGTTGGCGTGTCAGATGTCACCATTTCTTATTGGGAATCTGGGGCGATCAAACAGATCGGTCACGAACGCCTTGTGGCGCTCGCTGATGCACTCGACTGCTCCCTGGCAACTCTATTGGAAGGTGATAGCGCCCCCGAGCTATTAACGTTGACCCATACTGGTCCCCTCCCCTGGGAACAGGTACAGGCAACGACCATTAAAGTGCCCAGTCATCTGCCGCTGCACATCGACTGGAAAGCACCGTGCGTGATGGCAACACCCGGCCAAGATACAGATTTTTCACCCGTTAATGCTGGTGACCTTCTGCTGCTTGGGCCAACACATGTGTTTCACAAAGCGGGCCACTATGTAGTGCAACGCGACGATCGTTTCGTCATTGAGCACTTCGCCAAAGCCCCAAGCGACACATCGATTCATGCAGTACTGTTAGCCCATTGGCATCCTGCCTAAAGCGTCTACCTCCCCGGACTCTCTAGCACCTCCACCTGGTCACGCGTTTGTCTTGGCTCACTCCCCACCAAGAAGCGACGTGAGTAGGTGGCCACTTGGCCCAGCCCATGGCGGGATTGGCTTACCAGCTCTCCCGCCAGGTGCTGGCCCTCGTGGCCTATACGTGCCTGAACGGCCTCCGGCTGCACACTGCCTTCGGAAACCTCAACCCGTACTATATAGCCACCGTCAGGTAAGCCGCTGCCAGGGCCAAATGGCCCCGCTGCAAACACGCCATCCTCTATACGTGTCCGCTCGCGCCAACGCACGCTGCTAATCTCTCGCTCGACAATAATCTGCACCAGCGTTTCGTCAGGTAAGTTGCTTTCACCTTCCACCATTAAACGCCGATCGCTGCGCAGCGATACATGCGCAGACATCTCGACGACAAGTGGCGCCACTTCTTCCGCTTCAACAACTTCTATCTCGGCAACTGTCGGTTCAGGAACTGACGTTTGCTCTACGGTTGACGCTGACTCACTCGGCTCGTCTGTTCCGCCACAGCCTGCCAGTAGCGCAGCGGATATCATCAACACGCCAACACTGCTTAATACATTGCGCATACGCACTCCAAAATATTGCCCTGGAGCCTGTCAGGCTTGACCGATCATTGCGAAAAGCACGGACTTGCAGTAGATCAACGTTAAGTCTGACAGGCTCCTAGCAGCTTACCACTGCATAGCCGCTACCACAGTGGAATAGTTGTTTTTGGCCCCGCTACAGGCACCGCTTCCGGTACAATGTGCTTATCATGCTAACAAGACACTTTTAGGAGCAGCGGCTTTGGACATCATTTGGTGGTTGGCCTATGTAGCACTGGGCGGTTTTGTAGGTTTGATGGCAGGTTTATTGGGGATTGGCGGCGGCGGCATTATGGTGCCGATTCTAACGTCTCTTTTTGTACTCCAAGGCGTACCCCACGAGCACCTTGCCCACTTGGCCTTAGGCACCGCCATGGCGGCCATTATTCCCGCCTCTACCGCTAGCTTGCTCTCCCACCATCGGCACGGGGCCGTTCGCTGGGACATCGTGCGCTTTATTACCCCAGGCATATTAGTCGGCACCTTTTTGGCGACCTTTATAGCTGCGCTGCTCCCCACCCGCGGCCTTGCCATCTTTTTCGCCTGTTTTATGGTGCTAATGTCGCTCCAGATGCTAGCAAACATCAAGCCCAAACCGAGCCGCAGCTTACCCGGCCCTATCGGCGTAAGCGGTGTGGGCCTAGGCATCGGCGGTATTTCAGCGCTCGTCGCCATTGGCGGTGGCTCACTAACAGTGCCCTTCCTCACCTGGTGCAACGTCAAACTACCCCGCGCAATTGGCACCTCCGCAGCCGTAGGACTACCGATTGCCGTTGCCGGGGCACTGGGCTACATCATCAATGGCTGGTCTACTCAAGGCCTGCCCAGTGCGGCGCTCGGCTATGTTTATCTGCCCGCGCTACTGCTAATGGCACCCTTCAGTATCTTAACGGCTCCCATCGGGGCAAAGTTAGCTCATAGGCTACCCGTCAAACTCCTCAAACGAGTATTCGCTTTTATGCTGATGGGGCTGGCACTGCAGATGGTGTATGCGGTGTTTACTGCTTAAACCCAGGCTTTAGCGTATGGCCCTTTTTCGGAATGCTAAAATGGGCAGTATATGAGAAACTGCCGCCCCTTTTTGGACGCTTCACGATCGTCGCCATCACTGCCTCGAAATGTGATAAATGAAAGTGCCACGAAGTGCCAAATTTGTGACACCAATTAGCTAAAAACGTGGCTAAACCACTGTAAATATGAACAGTTATGAATGATACCACAACCGCGCAAACCCGCATGAAGTCTGGCATTGCCCGCCCGGAGCTGGATAGAACTTTCTCCGTCGCGCCTATGATGGACTGGACGACCCGCGATTACAGAGCATTTGCACGCACGTTAACTAGGCGTGCACTGCTGTATACCGAGATGGTCACTACCGGTGCTATTTTGCACGGGACGCCTCGTGAGCGCTTTTTGGGCTATAGCGAGGTGGAGCACCCGCTTGCGTTGCAGTTAGGCGGTAGCGATGCCGGTGAGCTGGCGGAGTGCGCGGCTATTGCAGAGGCGTGGGGCTATGATGAGGTCAACCTGAACGTAGGCTGTCCGAGCGACCGCGTGCAGAACAATATGATTGGCGCGTGCTTGATGGGTTACCCCGAAAAGGTAGCCGAGGCAGTGCGGGCGATGCAGGCAGAGGTTTCTATTCCGGTCACGGTGAAGTGCCGTATTGGTATCGATGACCAGGATGAAGATGCCGACCTTGAGCGGTTTATCTCTATCGTTGCTGACGCAGGCTGCGAGGTGTTTACCGTTCACGCCCGTAAGGCGTGGCTGCAGGGGCTGTCGCCTAAGCAGAATCGCGATGTGCCGCCGCTTAACTACCCCCGCGTTCATCGTTTAAAGCAGAGCCGACCTGAATTGCATATTGGCATTAACGGTGGAATTAAAACGCTGGCGGAGTGCCAAGCGCAGCTTACCCATGTGGATAGCGTGATGGTGGGGCGTGAGGCGTATCAAAACCCGTGGCTGCTCGCGGGCGTCGATGAGCAGCTGTTTGGAGAGCAAGGCCCGGCGGCAAGCCGCTTGGATGCCGCAATTGCATTCCGGCCGTATATTCAGCAGCGCCTGGATGAAGGCGCGAAGCTGAATCATATTACCCGCCACCTGCTTGGCTTGTTTCAGGGTTGCCCTGGTGGCAGGCGTTTTCGGCGTCATTTGTCAGAACATGCGCATAAAGAAGGCGCAGGATTGCGCCTATTTGATGACGCGCTTAGCTTGGTGAACGAACCCGAGTGCGTTGTATAAAAAAACCCGCTACGCAAGCGTAGCGGGTTCGTTTTTCTAATAGCGTAAGCTTACTGACCGTTTTCCCGACGGTTCGCCATTACGCCCTGCTCGACACGCTCGCCGATCGTTTGGTCGACGTTCTTCCAGTACTCAAATACCCGTGATAGCACCGGCTCTTCAACACCGTCGGAAACGTGGCCAACAATGTTGTTTACCAATCTGTCGCGGGCAGCATCATCCATTACCTTATTGACCAGGTCATTGGCTTGGTTAAAGTCGCCATCACCCGGGCGCAGCGTGTAGGCGGCGCGAACCAACTCGCCGTCAGTCTCCCATACCGCATCCTCAGGGTACTTTTCAGGGTTGGCGTGCGCGCCCCCTTTGCTATTAGGTGCGTACACCGGGTCGGTGGAGTGGTTAATACGCATCTGACCACCCTGACTGTAGCTGTTAACCGGGACCTTGGGCGCGTTAACGGGGATATGTTGGTAGTTCACCCCTAAACGCGCGCGGTGCGCATCAGCGTAGGATATGACCCGCGCCAACAGCATTTTATCTGGCGAGAAACCTGTGCCCGGTACAGAGTTGCTGGGCTGAAACGCTGCCTGTTCGATTTGGCTGTGGAAATCGACGGGGTTACGATCCAACGTCATCTTACCGACTTCTTGCAGCGGGTAGTCGCCGTGCGGCCACACCTTGGTCAAATCGAAGGGGTTGATGTGGTAGGTCTTGGCATCTTCAAACGGCATGATCTGAACTTGCAGCGTCCAGGTTGGATAATCTCCACGTTTGATAGCATCGAACAGGTCGCGGCGATGGTAGTCGGCATCCGCGCCCGCCATCTTATCAGCCTGTTCCTGGGTCATGCACTTAATGCCCTGATCAGTCTTGAAGTGGTACTTCACCCAGAAGCGCTCGCCTGCAGCGTTGACCCACATATAGGTATGGCTTGAATAGCCATTCATGTGGCGCCAACTGGCAGGGATGCCACGATCGCCCATTAGCCAGGTTACCTGGTGGGCAGATTGCGGAGAAAGCGTCCAGAAGTCCCACTGCATATCGTGGTCACGCAAGCCGTTATCCGCTCGACGCTTTTGTGAGTGGATAAAGTGCTGGAATTTAAGCGGATCGCGAACGAAGAACACAGGGGTATTATTACCCACCATGTCGAAGTTGCCCTCTTCGGTGTAGAACTTTAGCGAGAAGCCACGAGGATCGCGCCAAGTGTCCGGACTACCCGCCTCACCGGCCACCGTCGAGAAACGAGCCAACATCTCGGTTTTCTTGCCCGGCTGGAGAAAGTCAGCTTTGGTGTATTGGCTAACATCGTGAGTTACTTGGAAGTGACCAAAGGCGCCACTCCCTTTTGCGTGGGGCTGACGATTCGGAATCATTTCCCGGTTAAAGGCAGCCATCTGCTCCATCAAATAGTGATCATGCAGAACAATCGGCCCATCAGGGCCTACTGAGAGTGAGTGCTCATCACTGGTAACCGGTATACCCGCATCCGTTGTGGTGTGTTTTGGTTTATCGCTCGTCATCGCTTTTCCTCCATGTCACGGCAGACGTGGCGTATGATCGCCACTCGTTCTAGTACGATGAAAGCTTGGCTATTTATCCTCATTGTTGTCATTTTCATAGCCGCTAACAAAGCCCATAATAGGTATAGTCAACGAGTCACTAACTTGCCATTCGTGAAGGCTATCGCTTGCCTATCAGCTCAATAGTTTTTATTTATGAATAAGCACTTAAGAGAACGAATCAGTGGGCGGCACTAAGCTGGAATTAAAGCTTTCAACGGCGGTTTCGGCCTCTTCAATTTCATCAAAACGGGCAATATGAAACAGCGCTTCGCCTTCGTTGGCCAATGGCAAGCGGCTCATCCCAATCACGATGCCATCCGCCACAGCACGCACTTCGCCCTCGTCGTTACCAAAGGGGTCAGCCACTTTGCCCAGCACTTCGCCTTTGGCAACGCGGGCGCCCAGGCGCACCTTGGGGCGCAAAATGCCGTCAATCGGCGCGCGCGCCCAGCTTGACCCATTGGCCAATTCAGCGGGTGCTGGCGTGCGGCGGCGCTGCTCGCCGGTCAGCATGCCTAGGCGCCGCATTACCCGCAGCACACCGCGCACGCCGGGGGCAATCGCCCACTCGTCAAAACGCAGCGCTTCACCTGCTTCATAGGTCAATACCGGAATGCCGCGAGTCTGGGCGTAATGGCGAAGGCTGCCTTCACGCAGTTCCGCATTGAGTACCACGGGCGCACCGAAGGCATCGGCCATACGCTCGGTTTCACTGCCTGGGCGCAATTGAGCGCGGATTTGTGGCAGGTTAGTGCGATGAATGGCGCCTGTGTGTAGATCAATAATATGGGTGGCGTGATCGACGATTTGTTCGCGGAACAGCGCGGCAATGCGCCCGCCTAGCGAACCCGATTCACTGCCTGGAAAGCAGCGATTAAGATCGCGCCGATCAGGCAGGTAACGTGTTTGCTGTAAGAAACCAAACACATTCACCACCGGCACAGCGATTAAAGTGCCGCGAATGCTATTGATCGCTTTTGCGCGTAGCACCCGGCGAACAATTTCCACCCCGTTGATTTCATCACCGTGAATACCACCACACACCAACAGCACGGGGCCATCCTTACGGCCGTGAACCACTTCCACAGGGATATGCAGCGGCGTATGGGTATATAAACGCGCCACCGGCACATCCACTTGTAAGCGTTGGCCGGGCATAATGGTATGTTCGCCCAACTGAAAAGGAGCTCGCGCCATGCTTTATGTCCTGTTTTTAATCGGTTATTTTCGCGATGTTAGTAAGATTCAAAGCTAGTAACATTGCCTGTTTATACGCTTTCACTGGCAAAATGACGAATTTGTTAACTTACGTTATGCGTTGAGTCAATTATCCATACAGTTTTGAATGTAAAAACTCACTCGCTTAGGTTAAAATATGACCATACAGAGTTGATAACGAGGTTCCGTTTCCATGGCAAGAAAGACCAAAGCTGAAGCTGCTGCTACTCGCGAAGCGCTGCTTGAAGCTGCAGAAGAGGTATTTTTTGCCAAAGGCGTGGCACGCACATCGCTTGAGCAAATTGCTCGCCATGCGGGCCTCACCCGCGGTGCCGTCTATTGGCATTTCAAGAATAAAGGCGACCTGTTCATGGCATTGGTTGAACAGGTACGCATGCCCTTCCAGTCGTTAATGGATGAAGTCGACAAAACGGACACTGCCCTATCACCGTTAGAAGCGATACGTCTTGCCTGCCATGCGGGCTTAGTGCGCCTCGAACAACCGTCGTACCAACGGATACTGTCGATTTTACTGCACCGCTGCGAGTTCTTCAGCGATATTAACCCGCTTGATATGCAAGAAGAGATC
This sequence comes from Halomonas sp. A3H3, assembly GCF_000982975.1. Lineage (NCBI taxonomy): Bacteria > Pseudomonadati > Pseudomonadota > Gammaproteobacteria > Oceanospirillales > Halomonadaceae > Halomonas > Halomonas sp. A3H3. The sequence continues at coordinate 194,924 of NZ_HG423343.1, forward strand.
GGTAACGAGTGTTATCAGGAAATGCTGGCGGTATTTGTACAGGCTAAAGAGCAGCAACTACTGCGCGAAGATTTAAGCCCGGAAATAGCAACACGGCTAATGCAATCCATGTTGGGTGGTCTTTTCCATGACTGGTTGCGTAATCCTGACGCTTTTGCAATACGTGAACGCGGCGGCGAGCTGATCGATACCTCTATTCGTATGATGCAGCGTTAAACACCTCCCCCATCCCTCGCTGCAATGCAGCAAATATGCTACTACTGGCGCTATGTCTAGCCGTGTGAGCATTCTATGGATACCCTGGAGTTTGTTCGCGTACGCGAATTAGAAGTTGCCGTACGCATTTGGAACCCTTCCGCCCCCCGCACGCTTATCGCCTGGCATGGACTTGCTCGCCACGGCGGTGACTTTAGTGCACTGGCGCGTGAGCTGGGCAGCGAATGGCGTATTCTTGCACCCGATACACCAGGCCGTGGGTTATCAAGCTGGTCGTTATTTCCGGCTCACGACTACCTTTATAGCCATTACGTGACGGTCGCCATCGCTCTATTAGATCACTTTAAACTTGATCACGTTGATTGGCTGGGCACATCGATGGGTGGCCTGTTAGGCATGCTGATCGCTGCTGATTCAGAACACAGCGCACGTATTTCTCGGCTAATCCTGAACGATGTAGGGCCTGAACTGAACAAACAGGGGCTGATTGCCCTTTCCAGCTACTTTGGCGTTACCCACCGTTTTTCTAGCTTTAGCGAGCTCCATCAAGAACTCACCCAGCACTACGCAAGTTTCGGTATCACTAAGGAGTCTGCTTGGCGTGAACTAGCGCTTAACAGTGCCCGTCGGTTGCCAGATGGTAGCTGGACGTATCACTTTGACCCACGCATCGGCGAGCAGTTTGTGCACGATACACCGCGCGACACCTGGGCCGACTGGGCGAGTATTCGCTGCCCGGTGATGGTTATTCGCGGCGAAGAATCAACCTTGTTAGATGCCGAAACGCTGCCCCGCATGGCCGAAGCACAGCCCACACTTGTCACCCTGACCGTACCGAACTGCGGCCACGCCCCCATGTTGGATCAATCTGCACAGGTCGATCCCATTCGCCGCTTTTTAAACCACCCCGTACCACACCCAATTCCAGGCAAGTCATCGCAACCCGGCACTGGCTGGCATTACATCTGGCAGCACCCAGTGCAGTGGTTGGCGCATCAGTGGCGGCGGTGGTGGAAATAAACCGGGATGCCCAAGCCTTGGGCATCCCGGCGGCGACCCTCAATGCGCGTGATAACTCAGTGAGAGGCCGAGTAATGGCTAGCAGGGTGATGTTTTTTGCTTAACCGCAGTTTATTCAAACGAACACGTGTCTCCAGATACTCTTGCTCAGTGACACTGCGGTAAGCCCCCTCTTTAGGCAGGTACTTCACCAATACCCGGCGCTCGCCCTGTACAGGTAAGGCGTCGCGTTTGCTGAGCAGCTTTACTGTGCTGTTAGGCTCATCATCAATTACCGCAAACGCCTGTTCGCCCTCCCCCTGGCGCTCGGTCACCACTACCGTTTGGCCAAGCAAACACCGCCGGGTAAAGGGGCGGTAGCGATGCAGCACGCGGTGTAACGCATTACAAAGCGCAGCCGCCACGGGCGAGGCAACCACCAACGTGGCCCAGAGCACCACCACGCCGACCGGAATACGTATTAAACCGAGCGGCAGCCAGCGCAACACTAGTAGCTCGATCGCGACGGTGAGTGCCGCCGCAATGGTTAGAATGACCGTTAATGCCAGCGTCGCTGGTACGCCCGCAAAGCCTAAAGAGACTAACGTGCTAGCCAAATGATCCTCTTTTAAGCTATCGCGCTCAAAGAGATCTAAGGGGGCTAAACGGATAATCACTAATAGCCAGTAGAGCGCTAATAACCCAAGTAGAAACGTAAATACAATGCTCGGGAATTGCGTCGCTGCGTGCAGTAGCTCGTTCATGGCGTCCTCCTCCCCCGGTACTTAGCCAGGGATGTATTGTACTTTCAGCTTAGTCGACATTAGCTTTCCAGCGCCACTTTTACTTTGACTTAGGTCATCACGACAAAAAAAGGGTGCCACCCGAAGGTGGCACCCATCTCTTTACACATTGGTTTATCCGCTAGGGGCTAAAACTTAGTGGTCATGCTCCAGCGCTGGCTGATTGGAAGCATGCTTTTTCCCCTTCATTTTGCGACCCAACCAATCAGAGGCTGTCGCAATCATGGCGTAGAAAGTGGGGATAAACAGGCTACCCAGAGTAGCAACGGCAAGCATGCCCACAGCGACCGTGGTACCGATATGGTGGCTGCTCACATCGCTGGCACCAGTGGCTAACGCCAGCGGCAAGGTACCGAAGATAAATGCTAACGACGTCATCACAATCGGGCGGAAACGCAGCTCAGCCGACGAAATCGCCGCCTCACGGATGGTTTTACCCTGCTCTTTGCGCTGCAGTTCGGCGAATTCAACAATCAGAATAGCGTTCTTCGCCGCAAGGCCAATGACCACCAACATACCGATCTGCACATACACGCTGGTGTCCAAGCCGCGCAATGCAATCCCGCCGATAGCACCCAGGAAAGCAAAGGGTGTCGCGGTCAATACCGCCAGCGGTAACGACCAACTTTCATACTGAGCAGCCAGAATCAAGAAGACCATTAACAACCCGAAGACGATAGCCAACGTTGCCGCATTGCCCTGGTTTGCTTCCTGGTAAGCCGTCCCGGTCCAGCCCATACCCCAATTAGCGCCTAGTGTCTCTTGAACGATTTCCTCCATCGCCTCAATCGCCTGAACAGAGCTATAGCCGGTGGCAGGACCACCCTGGAACTGGGCACCAGCATACACGCCGAAACGCGATACCACGGCTGCTCCCGTTTGACGCTCAAGCTCGACAAACTCCGACAGCGGGATGCGCTCACCATTACCGCCGCGCACATAAACACTGCTGAGATCCTCGGGCGTTTTGCGGAACTCATCTTCGTTTTGCAGATAGACCTGGAAGTTACGGTTTTGGTAGCTGAAGTAGTTCACAAAGCCGTTACCAAAGGTATTAGCAAGCGTCGACGTAATGTTCTCCAGCGCCACGCCGTAACTTAATGCTTTCTGCTGATCAATGTTCGCGCGGTAAGACGGCACGTTAACGTTGAAGGTTGAAAATACTTGGTTCAAGGCAGGATGCTGATTAGCCTTCTGCATAATTTGCAGCGAAGCCTCGTACAGCTCACGTGTGGTTGCGCCATCAAAGGACTGCAAGTAGCCGGTAAAGCCGCCTGTCGTCGAAAGCCCCATAATGGGCGGCACGTTAAACGCCATCGCTGAGCCACCATCAATGCTGGCGCCCAGCCCCATAATCTGCCTAACAAGACCATCCGCCGTCAGGTCACGCTCCTCCCAAGGGCGCATGTTGATAAACATAACACCACGCGCCGTATTCACAGCCCCCGAAAGAATGTCGTAACCCGCCACAGCAGAGGAGTATTCGACACCGGGGATTTTTTCAACCTCAGCACTGAGTTTCGCCATGTAGCGCTGGGTGCGGTCAAGCGATGCGGCGTCTGGCAGCGATACGCTCACCAACACGACACCCTGGTCGGTTTCCGGCACCAGCGTTGAAGGCGTATTGGCATACAGCCAGTAGGAGCCAACGCCTGTCGCCACCGTCAGCGCAAGCGCCAGCACCCAAAAACGCACCAGACCTTTTACCAGCCACATATAAACGGCGGTAATACCGGCAAACATACGATCAAATAGGCGCAGCGGCGTATTCACCGCACGCTTGAACTTAGATTGACCGGCACCGGCAATTTTATGTTTAATAAAAATAGCTGACAGGGCTGGCGTAAAGGTCAACGCCATTACCGCCGAAAGCCCAACAGAGAGTGCTATGGTAAGTGCAAACTGCTGGTAAATTTGCCCTGTAAAACCACCCAAAAAGGCCACGGGTACAAACACGGCCGCCATGATTAACGACGTTGCGATAACCGGTCCGCCAACTTCCTTCATTGCCCGGATGGTGGCATCGCGTACGCTGATATCATCTTCTTCACTCAGCACGCGTTCGACGTTCTCCACCACCAGAATGGCATCGTCGACCACTATCCCTATCGATAGCACCAGCGCAAACAGCGTTAACAGGTTGATCGAGAAACCGAACAGATAGAAAAATGCGAACGTACCTATGACCGATACCGGCACCACTGACATGGCAATCACGGTAAAGCGCCAGTTCTGTAGGAAAATAAACAGAATGACGATAACAATCAGGAAGGCTTCGACAAACACTTTTACGACGGTACTAACTGAGGCATCAATGAATAGCGTCGTGTCGTAGGGGGTAACATATTCAAGCCCGGGTGGGAATCGCCCCTGCAGTTCATCCATGGTCGCGCGCACGGCATCTGCGGTGGCTAAAGCGTTTGCACCAGGCTGCTGATTGATAATAATCGGCGTCATGGTCGAGCCGTTCAAACGCGCGTCGATACCATAAAAAGAAGCGCCAAGTTCAATGCGTGCCACATCTTCTAAGCGCAGCGATGACCCATCAGGATTAGTGCGTAGGTAAATGTTGCGGAAGTCGTCGACATTATTCAGACGCCCGCCAGCGGTAATCGTATAGGTGTAAGCCCGTGGATCGCTCTGGGGTGTAGCAGCCAGACTACCCGCAGGGATTTCAGTATTTTGCACTCTAATCGCACTCGCCACTTCGCTAGGCGTCAAGTCGTACTGGGCCAATTTATCGGGGTCCATCCAGACCCGCATGGCAAATTCACCACCGCCCAACACTTCTGCGTTACCCACCCCAGGCACCTGACGCAGTTCGTCAAGAATATTCAAAGTGGCGTAGTTCTGCATATAGACGTTATTGTAGTCACCGTTAGGTGAGGTTAACGCTAACAGCATCAAAATAGAGTCTGAACGCAGTTCAACGGTCACACCTTGAGACTGCACGGCCTCAGGGAGCTGTGAAAGCGCTCCTTGAACACGGTTGTTAACGTTGATGGTATTAATATCGCCATCGGTGCCGATGTTGAAGGCCACGCTCAGGCTCATAACGCCGTTATCAGAACTGTTGGAGGTCATGTAGAGCATGTCCTCAACGCCGTTAATGGCTTCTGCAAGCGGTGCCGCGACCGTTTGCGCCACGGTTTCAGCATCCGCGCCGGGGAACTGCGCTTGAACGGATACCGTTGGGGGAACCACGCTGGGATACTGTTCAATGGGCAGTATGCGCATCGACATAACGCCCACCAACGTCACGATAATGGCCAGCACCGTGGCAAATATCGGGCGGCTGATGAAGAAGTTAGAGAAGTTCATTATTGCGCACCCTCTTCTCCTTCAGCGGGCTGACCATCGGCTGCCCCCGCTTCCATCTCTTGCGCCGCTTCGGCCTGTTGCTGCGCCTCTTCTTGCTCGGCTTCTTCGACCACTGCCTCCGCATCACCACTAAACGGTTGAGGGTCAATCGCCATGCCTGGCTCTAAACCAGCAGGGTCGCCGACCACCACACGATCCCCCGGCTCTAGACCCTCACGAATCAACTGCCACGGGCCAGCCACTTCACCCAATGAAACAGTCCTTTCACGGGCTTTGTCCTCGTCATCCAGTACAAACACCTGCGGGCCCATTAGCCCTTGGGTAACGGCTATCTCTGGCACTGCCATCACGTCAAAACGCTTCAAGCCCTCAATACGTACACGTACAAACTGGCCGGGCAATATGGTCGCATCGGGGTTTTCAAACGTTGCGGACGCTTGCACGGTGCTAGTGCCGCTATCCACCCGTGACCCCAGGAAGTCTAAATGACCTTCCAGTTCAGAATCGCTACCCCCACTCACGCCTGGGATGCTTAAACGAGCACGAATATCAGACGTATCACCACCCTCACTCAATTGGCGGCGAAGCTCAAAGGCGTCACGCTGAGGAAGCTGAAAACGCACTTCTAGTGGATCCAGAGGGGTGATTGTCGCCAGTTCGGTACCGGAGGTAACCAGATTGCCCACGTTAATTTGGCTCAAACCAATCATACCCGAGACAGGGGCCGTCACCCGGGAATAGCCTAAATCCAGATTGGCGCTGGTCAAGGCAGCCTCTGCTTGCGCAACACTCGCCTGGGCGACCCGCTGGTCAGCCAATGCCTGGTCATACTGCTGACGACTCACCGAGTTTTGGCTTAACAGCTGCTCGAAGCGCTGGGCATCACGCTGAGCGCGGGCAAGCTCCGCCCGGGCGCTCTGTAAATCGGCCTCACGCTGATTGACCGTTGCCTGGTAAAGATCCGGCTCGATGGTGTAAAGACGATCGCCCTCTTCCACCAACTGGCCGGGTTCAAAGTGGCGCTCCTCCAGAAACCCATTTACACGGGCAACCAAAGTGACTTCATCATCACTGCGCAGCAGTGAGGGATAAGACTTATCCAGCGGTATATCTTGACGCGCCATTTCGGCCACTTCGACCTTATGGGGCGGGGCTTCTTGCTGGGCACCCTGTTGAGGTGCCTCGGTTTGTTCTTGACCACAGGCTGAAAGTGCCAGCGCAGCTACTAGCGTCACCAGACTCGCTCGGCGTGAGTGAATCATCTTCTTCATACGTTAAATTCCCATATATCTTTTTAAGGTGACCGATAGCACGTGCACACCTGAATCACTTCCAACCGACGGGCAATTACATGCCAGGCTGGGGCGGTGCACCGATGTTGAGCGCGGGCTCATAGCGGTCGTTGCCGCCGCTCTCTGGCAAGGTAAAGTTCACCTCATCACCGGTTAACCAAGCATTGACTTCCTCAATGGCATCCACATCCAGGCGCCCAGCCTGCTGACGCAGCGAAAGCAGATTGACGACATAGTCGTAGCGAGCCTCGGCGTAGTTGGCGATGGCGTTATACAGATTTTGCTCGGCGTTCAAAACATCCACGATGTTACGGGTGCCCACCTCATACCCGGCGCGAGTGGCTTCAAGTGCGCTGCGGTTAGAGACGATCGCCTGCTCGCGGGCTTCGACAGTCTCCACATCATTACTGACTTGGGTATATAGCGAGCGAACCTGCTGGATCGACGAACGACGCTGGGACTCGAAATCATACTGGCTACTTTCCAGTTGATAAGTCCCCTGGCGGATGCTGGCGCTGGTACTGCCGCCGGTGTAGACGGGTAAATTAGCGCGTATGCCCACCTGGCTAGAGGAGTCATTCCCGGTGGTGTTATCAATATCACTGTCGCCATACTGATAGTTGCCAAAGGCTTGAAGGGTGGGCAACCGTCCCGCACGGGCAATTTCCACACCGCTACGTGATACCTCAATACCTGCCTGTTGCGCCAAGACTTGAGGGTTAAGCTCAAGGGCTTGCTCTACCCAGTAGTCACGACTGCTGGGCTCAGGAAGTGCAATCGGCATGCTGTCGCCCAGCGCTTCAATGCTGGCGTAACGCTGGCCAGTTAACTGCTCTAATGCCTCAAAAGCCACCTGCAGGTTGCTCTCTGCGGCAATGCGATCAGCCCGGGACTGGTCGAAGGTGGCGCGGGCTTCCTCAACTTCGGTAATCGCAATCAAACCGACCTCAAACTGCTCACCCGCCTGCTCAAGCTGACGGCCAATGGCCCGCTCTTGGGCAAAACGCGCTTCTAGGACTTCGTAAGCACGCAGAATGTCGAAATAGGCGCTAGCTGTATCGATTAGCAACTGCTGTTCAGTGGCTGCCAGCAGGTATACCTGCTGGTCAATCTGGCGCTCGGCCTGGGTGACTTGTCGGCGGGTCACTTCATCATAGAGCGCTTGGGTGGCTTCCAGGGTGAGCGATACGGTGTTGTAACGGTCATCACCGGCACTCGCGCCCCCCGTGCCAGTACCTATTCCTGTTCCCGCTTGGGTCGAACCCTGGCTTTCATACTGCTCATTATGCGCCACAGTGCCCGACGCGTTGATTTGGGGAAGTAAGCCACCTCGAGCAATATCTCTACCTGCTTCAACGCCCAAATATTCTGAGCGTGCCGAGGCAAGTGCAGCGTTATTGTCTAACGCATCACGGGTAATCGTGATGAGGTCGGCAGCTTGAGCAGGCAATACAAAAGAAGCGGTGAATACCGCTAATAGTAAGGGTCGTAAAGGGGCATTGACTGCCCAGTGTGCCAGTCGCATGGGATTGCCTCTAGATATCAGCGTCAGGTTGGCGAACGCACTAAATCACTCAGCGCACTTATTCAATCAAAGCACGGTGCCACTCAAAGTACGGTGCCACTCAGAAAGATGAGCATTATAGTTACATTCATGTATGTATGCTAGCCTTGAACAATCGAAAAATGTGTGAACAGCCTATTGTCAAGTCGCTTCCAGCTTACCTTAGTCCAAAGCATGATGCGTTGGCGATTAATGCGGCGCTCTTTTACGAAATTCCCGTGTGTCGATGCCCCATTTATTTAGCCGTGAAGCAAGCGTCGTGGGCTTTATGCCAAGCAGTTCCGCCGCTCCACCTGCCCCTGAAACTTTACCTCCCGCCTGCTCCAGAGCGGCAATCGTGCTCTCCCGCTGGCGCTGACTCAGCGCATGTTCGGTAAGCAGCGCTACTTCACGTCGCTCCCCGCTGGCTTGGGTCGCCGTAGACATCAGGTTAGTAAGGCCTGTCGTAGGCAGCGGCTCCCCTAGCAACAGGTCGTCAAACATCAAACGTCGATCCTGGGTCACGATGACCTGGCGCTCGATGATGTTCTCCAGTTCACGAATATTGCCCGGCCAGGGGTAGCGCTGCAGAATTTCCAACTGGGCCGGGGGAATGCGCACTCCCGGCTTATTAAATTTCAGGCAGGCACGCTGTAAAAAGTGCCGTGCCAGTAGTGGCACATCTTCTATTCGTTTGCGTAACGGTACCGAATCGATTGGGAACACGTTGAGGCGAAAATAGAGATCTTCGCGAAAATGGCCAGCGTCAATCATGTCACGCAGCTCGCGGTTGGTGGCGGCAATCACTCGCACATCGACTTCTCGGGTACGGTTGTCGCCGACGCGCTCAAACTGCTGATCCTGCAACACCCGCAGCAGCTTACTCTGTAGCTCCAGGGGTATTTCACCGACCTCATCCAAAAACAGCGTGCCGCCGTGGGCAAGCTCAAAACGCCCTGGACGATCCTGTACCGCGCCAGTGAACGCCCCTTTTACATGACCAAAAAACTCGCTCTCAAACAGGTCTCTCGGAATAGCCGCACAGTTGACGCGGATCAACGGCCGATCACTGCGCGTGCTACCCGCATGAATGGCGCGGGCAATCAGTTCTTTGCCGGTGCCCGACTCGCCGCTGATAAGTACGTTGGCACTTGTGGGGGCAACCAGCTCAATCTGCTGGATCAGCTTTGCCACCGCCGGGCTGTTGCCGACAATATCGCGGTGGTTAAGCTCCGCTTTTATCTCTTCTTGAAGGTACTCATTCTCTAGCTCCAAACGCTGCTTGAGTGACTCTACCTCAGCGAGGGCATCACGCAGCTGCTGCTCAGCGCGCTTGCGCTCGCGAATATCGCGAAATAGCACCACCGCCCCGACCAAACGACCCATCTCGAAAATCGGCGTGCTGGTGTACTCAACAGGAATCGCTTCACCATTTTTATGCCAGAACACTTCGTTATCAACGTGATGCACCTGGCCGTCGCTAAACGAAGCATGAATAGGGCACTGCTGCACTGGAAAGTGGCTGCCGTCAGCGTGGGTATGGTGGAACATGAGGTGCGCGTCATGACCCACCATATCCTCAGTACTCCAGCCCAGAATGCGCTCAGCGGCGGGGTTAACAAAGGTGGTTTTGCCCTCGGCATCCAAACCGTAAATGCCCTCGCCTGCTGCGCCCAGAATTAGCTGGTTCTGCTTCTCAATCTGCTCGAAAACTTGCTCGACACGCTGCCAGCCCACCTCGCCCTGGCGGTGCTGGCGTCCTAACTCTGCTTTTGCACGCCGCTGCTCGGCTTTATTGCGATCAATCAGTGTAAATAACAGCTGCGAAGAGCCTTCGATATGCTGGGCGTAGACTTCTACCCGGTAAGGCTGGCGCAGCATGTCTAGCATCACCAGGTCATCCGACCAGGCCGTTTTTTGCACCAGTGTCTCATCGGTAAAACTCACCCATAGCGGCAGTGAAGCACTCAAACGATGGCTAAACGGTGACGTTAAGGAAAGTGCACTTTCAATACACAACAATTCGCAGGCAGCGGGATTAGCCGCTAGCAGCTGATCTGCAATCGGGTCGACAACAATCATTGCAAGCGGTGAATACTCACCCATAAGTGCTGAAGCTTCGGTCTGCGCAGCCACTCGCCCTACCATTGGCTATTACCTCAATGTTTAGAGATGATCCTTCTCTTTAGCTTTCAATTCCCGCGCCACTTACGAGTTTTCGTTAAATAAACAACGAAATATCGTTATTTACGATTTTTCGTGCCTTTTAAAGGCCCCCTCTCAAAGTTTTAAAAATTAAAATAATAAATTAATAAACAAACACTTAAAGATAATAAGCCCTAACTGGCACGCAATTCGCAATGCCTTTGTTAGCGCCGCATGCTTAAACCATTACGCACCAAGACGGCGCAGCCATCTGTTTTTTTGCTCCTGTGAGGTGAACGTCCATGAAAGACAACAACGACCACAGCAGTCTCGGCAACCCGTTCGACCACCGTCAATCTCTCATTCATGGGCGGCACTGTGATTGTCACGACTGCCAGCCTTCAGGTAACACCACCATTACGCCTGTCCAGGCAGGTCCCTCTTCAGCGCCCACCGATACTGAAGCAATGATGGATCGTATGGTGGAGAGTGCCTTGGTTCGCGGTATGTTCGGCCACAGCGACATGCATCGTCGTCAATTTATGAAGTTGATTGGCGGCGGCACGGCCGCAGCAGCATTAGCAAGTTTGCTTCCCATGGATGCCATTAAAGCAGCGATTAAAGAAAATTTAGGCCCCCTGGAGAAAACCCAGCTTAATATCGGATTTGTCCCCATCACCTGCGCCACACCAATCATCATGGCGCACCCCATGGGCTTCTACGAGCGCTATGGCTTGGATGTATCCGTTATCAAGACCGCTGGCTGGGCCGTGGCTCGAGACAAGTCGCTGAACCGCGAATACGATGCGGCGCACATGCTTACCCCAATGCCACTGGCTATGACCCTTGGTGCTGGCTCCAACCCCGAACACTTCATCATGCCTGCCGTTGAGAACATCAATGGGCAAGCCATCGTGCTGCACAACGACCATCAAGATAAACGCGACCCTCAGCAATGGAAAGGCTTTACCTTCGGCGTACCTTTTGAGTACTCCATGCATAATTTCTTACTACGCTACTACGTGGCTGAGCATGGCCTTGACCCTGATCAGGACATTCAAATCCGAGTCATTCCACCGCCGGAGATGGTGGCCAACCTTCGGGCGGGCAATATCGACGGCTTCTTGTCACCTGACCCCTTTAATCAGCGGGCGGTATTTGAACGCATCGGCTTTATCCATCTTCTGACCAAGGATATTTGGGACGGACACCCCTGCTGCGCCTTTGCCACTAGCGCACAATTTGCGCGTGAAAACCCTAATACCTACGGCGCCCTCTTGAGGGCGATTATCGACGCTACCCAGTACTCATCAGACCCAGCCAACCGTTCTGAGATCGCCGAGGCGATTGCGCCCACTAACTACCTCAACCAACCGGTAACCGTTATCGAACAGGTGCTGACCGGCACCTTTGCCGATGGCCTGGGTGAGGTTCAACGAGTGCCTGACCGCATCGATTTCGACCCCTTCCCCTGGGAGTCAATGGCGGTATGGATCCTTACCCAAATGAAGCGCTGGGGCTACATCGAAGGGGACGTGGATTATCAGCAGGTAGCAAGAGACGTCTACCTCGCCACTGATGCCCGAGAAGTAATGCGCGAGCTGGGCTACGACGCCCCCGAACAGAACGCGCGTAATTACCAAATCATGGGTAAAACCTTTGACTACACGCAACCCGAAGCCTACCTCGAGAGCTTTGCAATCGGGAGGAGCTAACATGGATCGCACAACTACTGAGTGGAATTTCAGTCTCAACGTACGCGCCAGTGTGCTCGCTGTGGTGCTTTTGGTTCTAGGCCTGGGTATATGGGAAGGCCTTAATCATGTTCCCCTTCTGACCGGTGGAGCTGGTGAGCTAAGCGAGTACGAACAGCTAATGGCCGGTGCTAATGAAACCGCCAAGGTTCCCCCTCCTTCTGAAGTTTTGGTTCGTGCCTGGGAAGAGTTATCCAACCCTTTTTATGATGCGGGCCCTAACGATAAGGGGATTGGTATTCAGCTTGGCTACTCTCTGTATCGTGTGCTTACGGGGTACCTGCTGGCAGCAGCCATTGCGATTCCACTCGGCTTTCTGATTGGCATGTCGCCACTGATGTATAAGGCGCTCAATCCCTATATTCAGGTATTGCGCCCTATTTCGCCGCTGGCATGGATGCCATTGGCGTTATTCATCATCCAGGATTCCGAAGCCTCAGCGATTTTCGTCATCTTCATTTGCTCTATATGGCCCATGCTTCTCAATACGGCATTCGGGGTCGCCGGGGTGAGAGAAGATTGGGTCAACGTCGCCCGTACCCATGAACTCTCGTCGCTGAAAACCGCGTTCAAAGTCATTCTGCCCGCCGCGGCGCCAACCATTCTAACCGGTATGCGGATCTCCATCGGTATTGCTTGGCTGGTGATAGTGGCCGCTGAAATGCTCGTTGGCGGCACCGGCATTGGCTACTACGTGTGGAATGAGTGGAACAACTTGGATCTCACCAGTGTGATCTTCTCCATCTTAATGATCGGTGTCGTCGGCATGCTGCTGGACATGTCCCTGGCCTATGTGACGCGCTTTGTGACCTACGCCGAATAGAGTAAGAGAGCGAACACAAAGAGCAACCGAGAGGAGTTAACTATGAGTCACGCTTTTGTTGAAGTGCAGCAGGCCGCCAAGCGCTTTCCTGGCGCTACAAAAACAGCACCACCACTAACGGTATTTGAGAACGTTAGCTTTCAACTGCAAAAGGGTGAGTTCGTCTGCATCATTGGCCACTCAGGCTGCGGTAAGTCGACCATTATGAATGCCCTGGCAGGCCTGGATCAGTTCTCCGATGGCTCCATGGTAATGGAAGGCAAAGAGATTAATGGCCCAGGACTTGAGCGCGGCGTGGTATTCCAGAACTACAGCCTGCTGCCCTGGCTCACCACCTTGGAAAACGTGCGCTTTGGGGTTCGTGCCCGCTGGAAAAACTGGAGCGAGCGCGAAGTCACCGAGCACAGCATGAAGTACCTGGAGCTGGTGGGGTTGAAAGAAGTCGTTGATCGCAAGCCTTCCCAGCTTTCCGGCGGCATGCGCCAGCGGGTGAGTATTGCCCGCGCCTTTGCCACCAAGCCAAAGCTGCTGCTACTGGATGAACCGTTTGGGGCGTTAGACGCGCTCACCCGAGGCGTTATTCAGGACGAGCTGGTCAAAATCTGGACTCAAGACCAGCAAACGGTGTTCATGATTACCCACGATGTGGATGAAGCGATCCTGTTGGCAGACCGTATCTTCTTAATGACCAACGGCCCAGAGGCACGTATTGCAGAGGCGGTGGAGATCGACCTGCCTCGGCCGCGTAACCGCGCCGAGATCATTAAGCATCCCCACTTCTATACCATCCGCAATTATTTGGTCGACTTTCTGGTTAACCGATCAGGCGACCTTCGCGTTCAGGAAAATGAACCCCAAGGCATGCGGTACCCACCATCGATTAACCCAGTCAACCTGGACGCAGCGGTTGATGCGCCCACTCACCCACCAGAGGCAACCCCAGCCGCTGGTCATGAAGAAAAACTAGTGAAGTTTACCCCTAAGGAGATTCGTCATGGATAAGCTCGAAATGCGTCATACCCTGCTCGCCGCTAAAGCGCGTAAAAAAATGAGCTGGGACGATATTGGTAAAGCCGTGGGTATGTCACCGGTTTGGGTGGCCTCCGCCTGCTACGGCATGAACAGCGCCAGCCCAGATGTAGCACATAAACTCTGCGATACCTTGGGCGTAGAGAGCAATGTCGCCGATGCTTTGGTAGCTTTCCCCACCAAAGCCTGGGATGAAGCGATTCCCCAAGACCCGTTCATCTACCGCCTGTATGAAGTCGTTGGTGTTTACGGCGAGACCCTGAAAGACGTAGTGCAAGAAAAATTTGGTGACGGCATCATGAGCGCCATCGACTTCACTATGGAGGTCGACAAAATCGAAGACCCCAAAGGCGACCGGGTACTGCTCACCATGAACGGCAAGTTTTTGCCCTATAAGTCTTGGTAAGACTCAAGTGAAAGACTCGACCCTCGCTACGCTGCGCTCAACCGCCGAACGGTAACCGGCACCGAACAGCAGCAGGTGGTTTAATAGCGGGTAAAGCTGAAACAACGCTTCACGCCTCGGCCAGTCGGCCGGGGCGTCGCCGTTCCAGTAGGCGTTAAAAAAGGCCTCCCCTGGAGAGCCAAATAGCGTCAGCATCGCCACATCCACTTCCGGGTAGTGGCGATATACTGCTGGGTCGATAATTGCCGGCCCTTTGGAAGTGAAAAGCACATTCCCTGACCACAAATCTCCGTGCAGCAAGCTGGGCGGTGCATCGGGCAACCAACTCTCCAAATCGTGGGCCAAGCGCTCGATACGACTGCGCAGCTCGCCGTTCAATAGCCCCCGCTGGAGGCACGCTTCACAAAGGGGGAGTAAGCGGCGCTCGCGCTGAAAGGCTCGGCCATCGCTGAGCGAGGCGTTCGGCTGGGGCGTAAGCCCGCAGGCGTTATCCTGATGCCAGCCGTGGGCATCACCAATTACGCTATGCAAACCGCGCAGCCCTTCGCCAAGCGCGGCTTCGCTCTTCGGCCCACCGGGCACGGTGTCCAATGACTCAATGACCAGCCAGCCTTCTGCCAAACCTAACACCTCTGGCACTACCAGCGATGAACAGGCGCCACGCAACGCACGCAGGCCTGCGGCTTCACCGCGCAACCGCGCTGCGTCGTCGTGCTTAATCACCACCGGCCCCTGCCGGGTCTCCAGGCGATAAACGGCAGCAATGTCACCCCCACTAAGCGACTGCAAATCGCCGACGGGGGTTAATTCGATAGATTCCAACAGTTGGCTCAGGGTGGCATCCATACGACTTTCTCCCTGTACCCGATTGTGTCACGGCGTCAGGGTTAGGGCGCACCCTAACCCTGACGCGCTTAAGCTATGAACTCGCTTATTTCTCAGCCTAACCGCTTATCGATCAGGCTTTCCAGCTCCAGCTGGTCATCATGGAAGCGGCGGATGCCATCGGCCAGCTTGTCGTTGGCCATGGCGTCTTGATTATGGCCCCAGCGGAAGGCGGCTTCGCTGAGCGGCTCGGTAGGCTTGCCGCTGCCTTCGCCGGCTTGAATTTGCGCAGCAACGCTGCCTTCAGTGGCATCCAGCTCTTCCAGTAATGCAGGCGAAATGGTCAACCGCGGGCAGCCTGCCAGGGCAAGTACCTGCCCGGTATTACGGAAGCTTGCGCCCATTACCACAGTGTTGTAACCGCCCTGATTGGCACGCTGGCAAACGCCTTGCACAAACTTAACGCCAGGGTCATTTTCCGGCGTGTAATCGTTGCCGGTCTCTTTTTTGTACCAATCGGTCACGCGGCCTACGAAGGGTGAGATCAGAAACACCCCGGCATCAAAGCACGCCTGGGCCTGGGCATCGCTGAACAGCAGCGTCAGGTTGCACTGAATACCTTCGCGTTCGAGCACCTCGGCGGCACGAATGCCTTCCCAGGTAGACGCCAGTTTGATCAGCACGCGGTCGCGGGACACGCCGCGGGCATCGTACAGCTCGATTAACTCGTGGGCCTTGGCAATGCTGGCCTGGGTATCAAACGACAAACGAGCCGCCACTTCGGTGGAAACACGCCCCGGCACAACGGCGGAAATCTCGCTGCCCATGGCCACCGCCAGGCGGTCAACGGCATGTTTGACCTGCTCTTCACGGTTGCCGCCAGAGGCTTTTACGCTGCTCAGCTCTTCGTCGATTAGCGCTTGGTAACCGGACAAGCTAAACGCCTTGAGCAACAGTGAGGGGTTGGTCGTGGCATCCTGCGGCTGATAGCGACGGATAGCCTCAAGATCACCGGTATCGGCGACGACAAGCGAATGTTGCTTTAACTGTTGCAGCTGGCTGGTCATAAAATCTCCTTGATATGCTTTTAAGCGCCGCCATGGCGTTGTTCAAGTGCTGCGCAATATCGCGCATAAATCGGTTGGTAGGCGGCCACATTTTCTGGTTGTGGGTTGGCCAACGACTTGGCATCCAAATGGACGAGCCGCTCACACAGAGCCTCCAGAGTTACGCCCTCTGAACGCTGGTCACACCAAGCCGCTTGTATGGCCGCGCCAAGCGCCGCTGCATCGGTTATCTCGGGGCAAATCACTTGGGTACCGGTAATATCCGCTACCATCTGCCGCCATACGGGGCTGTTAGCGCCGCCACCGATCAAACGAATCTGGCTGGCTCCAGCGGTTAAATCACCCAACAATTCCAGCCCATAGCGTAGCCCGAAAGTGGCCCCCTCCACCACGGCCCGACACAAATTAGCCTGGGTGGTATTCAGGCTGGTCAGGCCAAGGAAGTCCGCGGAGGCGTCGGGCAGCATCGGCACCCGCTCGCCGTTGAAGAACGGTAATACGGTAACGCCTTCGGCGCCTATCGGCGCACTGGCCACTTTCTCGCCAAACGCGGCCAGATCCAAGCCAAACAGCTCGCGTACCCGCGTGGTGGCCGAAGTGACGTTCATAGTGCAGATCAGCGGCAGCCAGCCGCCAGTGCTGGAACAGAAGTTGGCGACCATGGCGCTATCGCACTCAACAGGCATCGCCGAGTAAGCACAAACGGTGCCGGAGGTGCCTAAACTCAGCGTGATGAGCCCCGGGGTAATATTGCCGGTGCCAATGGCGCCCAACATATTGTCACCACCGCCGGAGGAGACAACCACTTGATCACCCAACCCAAGTTCGCGGGCCACCGCCGGGCGCACAACGCCTACTGACTCATGGGCTTCCAGCACGCGAGGAAGTACCCGATGAGGGTCTAACTCAGGAGCAATTTCAGCAAAAACATCGAGCTGCCAGCAACGCTTGCGGGTATCGAAATAGCCAGTACCGGAGGCGTCACCCGCCTCGGTGAGGCGCTCGCCAGTAAGCCAGAAGTTGAGGTAGTCGTGTGGCAGTAGCAGGCTCTCGATGCGCCGATACGCATCCGGCTGATGCTCGCGCAGCCAAGCGACTTTAGACGCGGTATAGCCGGTTTGCAGCACCAACCCCAGCTTCTCTAAGCAGCCTGCCTCGCCACCCAGTCGAGCAACTAAATCAGCGTTCTGGGCGCTGGTCTCGGTATCGCACCACAGCTTTGCGGGATAGACCGGCACGCCTTCGCCATCGAGCGCGACCATGCCATGCTGCTGACCAGAGACACCAATGCCGCGCACTTGGCTAGCCGATACAGCAGCTTTATCCAACGCGGCAAAAAACGCCGCCTTCAAGGCAGCTAACCACTCTGCGGGTGCCTGCTCTCGGCGACCATTTTCGCCCTCGTCCAGGTGATGAGGGCGGCTTGCTTCAGCCAGAATCTTGCCCCGCTCAACGTCTACCACCACTACCTTGGTACTCTGGGTACCGCAATCTACCCCGATATACATCACACTGTTCCTTTGGACGACGCCAGACCCTCTAGCGTAGCGCGTGCGCCACGTTCGTGCAGTGAACTTAGCGCAGTTAAATAGGCTTCCACAAAACGGGTGCTGTCGATTAAGTCGCCAAACAGCTCGCGGTTTTCGATAAAAGCCGCTGGCCGCTGGCGGTTCTCCGCAGCAATCGCCATGAGCGGCGCTTTCAAGCGATCAACAATTTCGATGGGCTCGCCCTGCTCGTCCACCCCTTCAGCGTAGCGTGCCCAGCTGGCCACTACGGCGGCGCTGCGCTCTATTTCACCACCTTGTGCTAACTGTTGGCGAATCACCGGCACTAGCCATTTAGGAATGCGGTCAGAGCTCTCGGCGCAGAGCCGTGCCAGGGTATCTTTGATTTGTGGGTTGGCGAAGCGCTCAATCAGCGTTAGGCGGTAGGTTTCCAAATCAACCCCCGGCACCGGCGCCAGGGTCGGCGTGCCCTCTTCGCGCATATAGCCCAATAAAAAATCAACGAATAGCGGATCTTGGCACACCTCATGGGCGTAGCGGTATCCGGCTAAATAGCCAAAATAGGTCAGCGCCTGGTGGCTGGCATTGAGCAGCCGCAGCTTCATCAATTCGTAAGGTTCAACGTCCTCGACGACCTGAACGCCTACCTTTTCAAACGCCGGGCGGCCAAGGGGGAAGTGGTCTTCCAATACCCACTGAGTGAAGGGTTCGCAGACTACCGGCCAGGCGTCCTCTACTCCAAAGCGCTGACTCAGTTCATCAATATCCGTGGTCGACGTTACCGGGGTAATACGATCCACCATGGCGTTGGGAAACGCCACTTCGCTTGCAACCCAGGCGCCTAGCTCGGCGTCCCGCGCCTGGGCATAGGCGCCGAACATACGTTTAGCGACATCGCCGTTACCTTGAATATTATCACAGGACATCACGGTGAACGGCGCAATGCCCCGCGCACGGCGGCGGACAAGCGCTTCCACTACCAGCCCGAAGCTGGTAGTGGGCTGGGTGGGGTTAGCAAGATCGGCGCGCACCTGGGGATTATTGAGATCGAACTCGCCGCTCACCGGGTGAAAATTGTAGCCGCCTTCGGTCACCGTCAGCGAAACAATGCGAATCGCCGGATCAGCCATCTGCTCAATCACTGCCTCGGTATCTTCCGGTGCAAACAGGTAATTCACCATGCTGCCAATGACCCGCGGCTCATACTGGCCATCAGGGTGTTTCACCACCAGGGTGTAGAGGTAATCCTGCGCTGCCAGCGCCTGCTGCATGCGTTTGTCGCCAGGCATCACTCCTACGCCGACAATGCCCCAATTCAGCGCCTCGCCCTGGTTCATCAGTGCATCCAAATACATTGCTTGATGGGCGCGGTGAAAGCCCCCAACCCCAATATGTACGATACCGGGTGTGAGCGTTTGGCGGTCATACTGAGGTTTGGCAACATCGTCGGTTAGCTTGCCCAGGTTGTGATTATTAAGACGGGTCATGGGACTCTCCAGCCAAGGCCTTCTTGGCGCGATGGGGTGAATAAAGGCAGGTAACAAATGACGCTATCAATGGGCTAAAACAAATGTTCTAAAACAAAGGGGCTAACACAAAGTACTAGCGCCAGCGCTGATCAGGCGGCAAACAGCAACTCTTCACTAATTGAGCGTTAAGCATGTCTTTGTGGTGGGTGCGCTGCAGCGCACCAGTGCGATCCTGGCCCATCTCAAGCCAGCGATTGATCAATCGATCGACTAGCACGACATCATCGACGTCTAGAAATAGCGTCCAATCGAACAGCGGTCGCAGTTCGCGCCAGGGGGAGCGGTCAAGCAGC
Organism: Halomonas sp. A3H3; assembly: GCF_000982975.1. NCBI lineage: Bacteria > Pseudomonadati > Pseudomonadota > Gammaproteobacteria > Oceanospirillales > Halomonadaceae > Halomonas > Halomonas sp. A3H3. Next base: position 214,477 of record NZ_HG423343.1, read on the forward strand.
AGGTAGTTGCCCTCGACAATGACGATACGCTGTTCAAGGGTGATCAGTCGTCCACCGGCACGGGCGAGATCCAACGGGCGGTCAAAAACCGGTACCGCTACCGGATGAGCCGCTTGGCGGATGCGTTCAAGGTCGCAGCGCAGCCCCTCTATATCGAAGGTATGGGGCGCGCCTTTTACCGGCACCTGCTGCTCGCCCAGCACAGCGTTATCGAAGTGGTAGCCGTCCATGGGCACCAGTCCGGCCTGGCCCGGCAGGTGCTGATTAATCGCATCGCAGAGCTGGGCGCTGCGATAGGATTTCCCCGCACCCGGCGGCCCTGCCAGCGCGACCAGGTAGCGCGTGGCACCTTCGGCGGCATGAATAATCTGTTGTGCTAAGGCATCAAGATCAGGGGTCATGGCCACCTCAGCTCATCCAGTTGCCGCCATCGACATTGAGTGTCTGGGCGACCACGTAATCACTGTCGTGACTGGCCAAAAACACCGCCGCGCCGGTGTGATCTTCCGGCAGGCCCATTCGCCCAAACGGCACCGCCTCGCCCACTAAGCGCTTCTTCTCGCCAAGCGGGCGATTTTCAAAACGGGCAAACAGCGCGTCGACCTCTTCCCACATTGGCGTATCCACCACGCCAGGGGCGATGCCGTTAACGTTGATGCGGTGTTTGATGAGATCCAAACCACTGGATTGGGTAAGGCTGATGACAGCCGCTTTGCTGGCGCAGTAAACGCTTACCAGGGCTTCACCGCGGCGACCTGCCTGGGAGGCCATATTGATAATTTTGCCCCCCTGACCACGGGCCACCATCGAACGGGCAACCGCCTGCAGGGTAAAAAACATGCCTTTGGTATTGACCGCAAACTGCTTATCGAAGCTCTCCTCGGTCACCTCAAGCACCGGCGCCATATCAAAGATGGCAGCGTTATTGACCAAAATATCGATGCCGCCAAAACGCTCTATTACCGCTTTAACCATGGCATCAATCGAGGCCTGATCGCAGACATTCAGCTCGACCCCCATCACTTTTTCGGCAGGCGCCTGCTGCTGCAGCGTCGCTAAAGCATCATCAATAGCGGCCCGATCAATATCGGCCACTACTACGCTGGCGCCTTCACTTAAATAACGCTGAGCAATAGCCAAGCCGATACCCCGCGCGCCGCCGGTAATCACCGCGATTTTGTTGTTTAGTTTCATCGTCATGCTCTCGTTAAGGCGAAAAGCTGGAAGCCTTGGCTTGCCACTCGTTCACCAGGGCTTCCAGGCCGTGCATATGCTCTAAAATACGCCAGGCGCCGACTTGAGTAAGGCGCGCCGCTTGATCAACATCCACATGACTGGCGCCGACAAACCCAATCACGCACATTCCCGCGGCACGGGCGGCCGTCACCCCGGCCACGCTATCTTCTACCACTAGACAGTCCCGCGGCATTTGGCCTAAGTGAGAGGCCGCCAATCGGTAGAGTGCGGGGTCGGGCTTGGGGTGTGCTACCTGATCAGCGGTAAAAATGGGCACCTCGCCAAACGCATCGGCCAACCCTGTGCTTGCCAGTGATGCCAATACGCGACTGCGTCGACTGTTGGAAACCACCGCCTTTTCCAAGGTAATGCCACGAACCGCCTTGTCGGCGCCGTCTATAGCTTTAAGCTCCTGCGCCAAACGGGCCTCGATAGCAGTATCCACCTGCTCGGTGGCATCAGACGGCAGCGTGTGGGCGCTTAACGCTTCAAGATGAGCAAGAATAGCCGCCGTGGTCATCCCCAGCGCTTGGCCTAGTTCCTGGTCGATATTCAGATCGGGCAGCCAGCGGGAGAGGTACTCCACCAGCGTACCTTCAGCCAGCGCCTCGCTGTCGACCAGCACGCCATCGCAGTCAAAGATGAGTGTCCTCATGCAGGCTCCTCAGAAGGCGAACCGGGCGCGCGGTTATCGTGTCGGGTTAGCCCTGCCAAGGGATGCTGTTGCAAGCTGGGCAAGGCCAGGCCGCCAGCGTCAAACAGGTGGGCGCGCTCAGGGGCAAAGCCGAAATGCACCGTATCGTTGACCCGATAGGCCACGTCGCCATCGGCCATAATCGTGATGAGTTCGTCGTCCATCTGGACATAAAGCGAGGTTTGGCCACCTAGCCGCTCCAGCACTTTGATCTCGCCACTCAGGGGCCCCTGCTCTTCGAGCACTAAGTGTTCCGGGCGAACACCCAGCTCAAGGGGGGCGTTGGCCTCCAGGTGCTGACCGTCCACCGGCACGCTGCGTTCACCGCCGCCGGGCATACGAATCCCTACGCCTTCAGGCGAAACGCTGGTCAGCGTTACCGGCAGAAAGTTCATTTTCGGCGAGCCGATAAAACCTGCTACAAAGCGATTGCGCGGATGATGGTAGAGCGCCATGGGCGAGCCCACCTGCTCGACCACGCCGTCGTGGAGCACAACGATTTTATCCGCCATGGTCATCGCTTCGATCTGGTCGTGGGTGACGTAGATCATGGTGGCGTCCAGCTCATCGTGCAGACGCGCCAGCTCAATACGCATCTGCACTCGCAGCGCGGCATCCAGGTTGGAGAGCGGCTCGTCAAACAGGAAGATGCTGGGGTTACGCACAATCGCACGGCCAATAGCCACCCGCTGGCGCTGACCGCCGGAGAGCGCTTTGGGCTTGCGGTCTAACAGCGGCTCTAGCTGTAGAATCTTGGCCGCCTCCAGCACCTTGGCGCGACGCTCCTCCTTGGGCACTCCGGCCAAGCGCATGCTGAAGCCCATATTGCCCTCTACCGTCATGTGCGGGTAAAGCGCATAGCTTTGAAACACCATGGCGAGGCCACGGTCTGCAGGGCCAACGTCATTGATACGCTGACCGTCGATCAAGATATCGCCATCCGTCGCGCTTTCCAGCCCGGCGATCATGCGCATCAGGGTCGATTTACCGCAGCCGGAGGGGCCAACGAAGACCACAAATTCTCGGTCATTAACCTCAAGGTCGATACCCTTGATGACCTCGGTGTCGCCGAAACGCTTGGTAATATTGTTCAGTTGTAGTGTTGCCATGAGGAAGATCCTTTACTTGACGGCACCAAAGGTCAGGCCACGCACCATCTGTTTTTGTGTCATCCAACCGAGTATCAAAATCGGCGCAATGGCCATGGTGGAAGCGGCAGACAGCTTGGCCCAGAACAGCCCCTCAGGGCTTGAGAATGAGGCGATATAGGCGGTTAACGGCGCAGCACTTGAGGTCGTTAGGTTGAGACTCCAGAACGCTTCGTTCCAACTCAAAATGACCGATAGCAGGCCCGTTGAGGCGATACCCGGCAGCGTGAGTGGCAGCAGCAGAAAGAACACTTCCTGGAGGGTGGAGGCGCCGTCCATACGCCCTGCTTCAAGAATGTCTTTGGGCATATCTTTGAAGAAGGTGTAGAGCATCCACACCACAATCGGCAGGTTCATCAGGGTATAGATGATGATTAGCCCGGTGCGGGTGTCGAGCAGACCAACGTCGCGGAAAATGAGATAAATCGGCACCAGCACGCCCACTGAGGGCAGCATTTTGGTTGAGAGCATCCACAGCAGCGTGCCTTTGGTGCGTTTAGTGGGCAAAAAGGCCATGGCATAGGCTGAAGGAATCGCAATCAGCAGCGCGAAGAACGTTGAGCCAAATGCCACCGCAACGCTGTTGAGCGCAAAGCGTGCATAGCCGGAACGCGCGTGCACATCCTGGTAGCTCTCTAAGGTGGGCGAAAAAATCAGCGAGGGGTCGGCAATCGCCGCTGTTTCTGTTTTAAAGCCAGTCAGGATCATCCAGAAAATCGGAAAGAAGATCACCAGCGCCACCGACCACCCCAAAAGTGTCAGCAAGATGCGCTTGCTTTGCGCCGACCGCCACCCTGACACCGAGCGTGGCGCTGCGGTTTTGGAACTTAATGTTGTCATCGAAGTACTCCCAAGACACAAGTGCCGGTCTAATCTTCCAGGTTCTTGGCTACCATACGAACCAGGAAGATCGCCACGATATTGGCGAGAATGATCGCAATCACCCCACCGGCGGAGGCAGTGCCTACGTCAAAATCCAGCAACGCACGAATGTAAATCAGGTAAGCCAGATTGGTCGTCGCCAAGCCAGGCCCACCGGAGGTGGTGACGAAAATTTCGGCAAAGATGGTCAGCAGGAAGATCATCTCAATCATGATCACCACGCTGATGGCACGCTTTAGATGCGGCAGAGTGATAAAGAAGAAAATCGCCACCGGCCCTGCGCCGTCCATCCGCGCCGCTTCCACCTGATCCTCATCCAGCGATTGCATGGCAGTAAGCAGAATCAGCAGTGCAAATGGCAGCCACTGCCATGCAACGATGATCACAATCGACGTCAGCGGTAGCGAGGAGAACCAATCGACAGCGGGCAGGCCAATGGACTCAGACAACCACGCCAGCACCCCGTTAGAGGGATGCATCATCATGTTTTTCCACACTAGGGCACTCACGGTGGGCATTACAAAAAACGGTGAGATCGCCAGCACACGAGCGATCCCGCGTCCCGCAAACTCCTGCTGAAACAGCACCGCCAGCAGGGTACCGCCCACCACGGTAATCGCCAGTACCCATCCCACCAGCAACAGCGTGTTGCCCATAGCGGCCCATAGGGCAGGGTCGGTGAGAAGGTATTCATAGTTTTCCAACCCGGCAAAGCCAGTCATACCGGGCATTAGCAGGTTATAACGCTGGAAGGAGAACCATAGCGTCATACCCAGTGGCACAATCATCCAAAGCAATAGCAACGTTACAGCAGGCGCTTGAAGCGAAAGCGTCCGTAGCCCGCCGACCGTCCGGCCAGAAGCACGTGTTTTATTCATGGAAATACCTGCAGAAACAGTGTGGGGGCAATGCCTGCCGGGTTAGCCAAGGCAGGCACTGCGGGTCACATCAGTCTAGATAACCGGCACGCTGCATGGTGCGTTCGGTGGCACGCTGAGCACTGTCTAGCGCCTGCTCCACCGTGGTGTCACCGGTCAACGCCGCGGCAATGGTTTGGCCTACCTGAGTGCCGATCGACTGGAACTCTGGAATGCCCACAAACTGCACGCCCACATAGGGATTGGGCTCCAGGGTGGAGTCGGTAGGATCGGCGTCTTGAATAGCCTTCAGCACGAAGTCTGCAAAGGGGGCTGCTTCGGTGTACTGCTCATTGGCGTAGGTCGACTCACGGGTGCCTGGGGGTACGCTGGTCCAGCCTTCGGTTTCACCGACCAGCTCAATGTACTCTTGTGAGGTCGCCCAGGTAATAAACTCAAGCGCCGCTTCCTGATTCTCTGAAGAGGCTGGGATAGCTAGCGCCCAGGACCACAACCAGTGTGAGCCTTTGGGTGTTTCTGCCACGGGTGCTGGGGCAAAGCCTAAGCTGTCCGCCACATCGGACTCATTGCCGTCATACAGCTTGCCCGCTGCCGAGGTGGCATCTACCCACATCGCGCAATTACCGCGGGAGAACAGCGCCAGGTTTTCGTTAAAGCCGTTGGAACTAGCGCCTGGCGGGCCATAGTCGTTGAGCAGATCGACATAAAACTGGATAGCGTTGACCCAGGCTTCAGAGTTGAGTTCAGGGTTCCACTCTTCGTCAAACCAGCGACCGCCGTAGGTATTCACCAGTGTGGAAACAAAGGCCATGTTTTCGCCCCAACCTGGTTTACCACGCAGGCAGATCCCTGCTACACCCTCTTCACTGCCGTGCAGCTCGCCCGCCCACTCACGCACCTCTTCCCAGGTGGGCTGATCGCTCATTTCAATACCCGCTTTCTCAAACAGATCCTGACGGTAGTACATCATTGAGCTTTCGGCGTAGAAAGGCAGCGCATGCAACGTGCCATCCAAGCTCAAACCATCGCGCACTGAGGTCAGTAGATCGTCTTCGTTATAGTCGTCGGGCAGATTATCCAGGGGGGACAGCCAGCCGCGCTCTGCCCAGATAGGCACTTCGTAAGTGCCGATGGTCATCACGTCGAACTGGCCGCCATCGGTGGCAATATCGGTGGTCATCCGCTGACGTAGCACGTTCTCCTCGAGCACCACCCAGTCCAGGGTGATATCGGGGTGAGCTTCTTCGAAAGCCTCGGTGAGGCTCTGCATGATCACCATATCGTTATTATTGACCGTAGCCACGGTAATTTCGGTTTGCGCCTGGGCATGGCCCGACATGGCAATGGCGGCCGCTAGCGTGGTAACGGGCAAGTGACGTGCGAGTCGCATAAAGCACTCCTATGGGCTGGTATTGGCATTGTTGTCGCCTTGATCTTATTGATCATCTATCGAACAAATGATCGTACGTAAGCCCAAAAAAAGCAAAGCCGATTAGCTTAGACTTTACGCTAATTCATTACCCCTAGCGCATGTTGCAGTGCACCCACTTAGGTTTTAAAGACCTAGAGCGGTTTGAAAGCCCTAGAGTGCTTCAACGATCTGCCGAGCAGCCACTTCGTCAGTCACCAAGCCCTTCAGCCAGCCGCCGCGCAACGCGGCGTGAATCGCCGGGGCTTTTTCGCGGCCACCGGCAATCGCCACCATATGATGCTTACCAAAACGTTCCAGGGGAAGGCTGGTAACTCGCCGCGTAATCGAACAGTCGATCACCTCGCCGTCACGGTTCAGCGGCCAGCCTAGCAACTCCCCTACCGCTTTCAGTCCCAGCAGTTCATCCAGCTCGCTTTCGCTAATAAAATGGTCTTGAAACAGCGTGGCCTGGCGGTCGATGCGCCCAACGCCGATAAAGGCAGCTTCTGACTGCCGCGCCACATCGGCAATCGCCGTAAAGAGACGCTGGGCCAGCATTGCCTCTTTTTCAGCCAGCGACTCTGCCACCACCGGCGCGGGCAGTAAAAAGCGCTCACCACCGGTTTTATCCGCCATCACCATTACTGCATCGTAGCGGTTGGCCGAACCATCTCGGGCGACATTACCCACCAGCGACACAAAGCGATGCTGGGGCCGCTCAACACGACTAAGTGCTTCCACCGCTGCCCGCACCGAACGCCCGGTGCCTAGCGACAGAGTCAACGGTTCGCTGCGTTCAACCAGCTGCGCAATGCGCTCGGCAGCGGCGACTGCCAGGTAGGAGGCGGCGCCGTCGGCTGCGTGACTATCGGCAGGTACCACTTCACAGAAGGTCAAGCCAAAGTGATCACGCAGCGTGCTGCCCAGCGCCATACAGTTAGAGATAGGATGATCAATATGTACTTTGACTAACCCCTCCTGGCGAGCCAACGCCAATAAACGCTGCACACCGGGTCTTGAGACACCCAGTTGGCTGGCGATCTCATCCTGAGTCATTCCACCTACATAGGACATCCACGCGGCTCTGGCCGCCTGATCCAGCTTTACCTCAAATTTATCCATAGGATGGCTCATCTAACAGTCGTGGGTAAACGTCATAAAAGCATCATCATACAAAGCCAAGCCCGCGACCAGTAGTCGCCTATCCGCTAACATAGCCAGAGTTCAACGTTTCACACTGGATTGATCGTTTGGAGGTACAGTATGTATAAGCTCGCATTTTTTGTCCCCGTAGAAGATGCCGAAAGCGTTAAGCAGGCGGTATTCGAAGCCGGAGCCGGGCGTATAGGGGCGTACGAACACGCCTGTTTTCAAACCCGAGGCACGGGGCAGTTTCGCCCAACGGAAGGCGCCCACCCGCACATCGGCTCGGTGGGCAGTTTGGAAAAGGTCGAAGAGTTCAAAGTCGAACTGCTCTGCGATGAAGCGCACATTCACGGCGCCATCGCGGCCTTGAAGCTTGCCCACCCCTACGAAGAAGTCGCTTATGATGTGTGGCAACTCGCCGACCTATAACCAGACTTTTAAATAAAGTATTACGCACTGCCAAAGTAACGCTCACGATCTTCTGGCGTTACCATGCTGATATGCAGCGGAAATTCATTGCGGGGGCGGTCGGCGTAAAAATGCTTGAGGGTGCGTTCAATCGTCATGAAGGCCAGCTCATCCCAAGGGATTTCATGCTCTTCGAACAGCGCGACTTCAAGGCTTTCCGGCCCGGCGCTGAAGCCGCCGACTAGCTCGGCACGAAAAATCATATAAACCTGATTGATATGCGGCAGGTCAATCAGGGTGTAGAGGTTGGCCAGTTCGACCTCGGCACAGGCCTCTTCACGGGTCTCTCTGGAAGCTGCCTGCTGGGTTGATTCGGCATTTTCCATATAGCCGGCGGGCAGTGTCCAGTAGCCTTTGCGCGGTGAAATCGCCCGCTTACAGAGCAGTACTTTACTACCGCTGACGGGCAGCGTGCCGGCCACGATGCGAGGGTTCTGGTAGTGAATCGTGCCGCAGGCATCGCACAAGTAGCGAGGCCGGTCATCGCCTTCCGGGACGGCAAAACGTACTTTATCACCACACTGGCTGCAAAAGTTCATCGCGTATTCTCAACGGCTAGTGAATAGAAGCCTCGACGCGCTTGACGCCAATGACCGCTGCTGGGTAAAAGAGAACAAAGTAACGGGATACCCCATGTTAGAGAAACTGCGTAAACAGCTGCAACAGCTGACTCCTCAACGCTTGGATCACATCGTGATGCCCGAGGCCGCCGTCCTGTTGCCGATTGTCGAGCGCCCAGCGCCTACCTTGCTGTTTACCCGGCGGGCCAGCCATTTGAGCACCCATAGCGGCCAAGTGGCGTTCCCAGGCGGCAAGCGCGAGCCCTTTGATAGCGACCTTTACGCCACGGCACTGCGCGAGGCAGAAGAGGAGATTGCCCTCGACCCCGCTCTGGTGCAACCCCTGGGGCGGCTGTCGGACGTTATTTCGCTGCACGGTATTCGCGTTACCCCCTGGGTGGGCATTATTCCGCCGGATTTACCGCTGATTGCCGACCCCGGCGAGCTAGACGCTATTTTTGAAGTGCCGCTAAGTCACTTTCTAGACGATCACCGCACCCATACCGACGTGATTACCGTGGATGGCGTTGCCCACTACGTGCCCAGCTATCATGTGGACGGCCATGTGATCTGGGGATTATCTGCCATGATGCTGGTCGAGTTACTGGCCGAGGGCTTCGGTATGCCAATTGATTTATATCAGCGCCCCCAGGGGCCGCTGCGCCACCACCCTGAGCGCAAAAACCGCCTATCGACACCCTCGACAACCGTTTCCAGTTCGGCGCCATCGAGATCCAACCAATGACACCCAGTGTTGCTACATCTTCACCTGCGCTTCAGCCCACGACGCAGGTCGCTCTTGTGGATGCGCTGGTTGAACAGGGCTGGTATGTGGGCCGCGGGGTTATTGACCTGGAGCTATGCGGCGCGCTGAATAATGAGCTTCTACACCGGGCGGCCTATAACGGACTGGATGAAGCGGGCATTGGCCGCGGTCAACAGCACCTGCTGCGTAAAGATATCCGCGGTGACGCTATTCACTGGCTTGATCGAGAAAGCGCTGCCCAGCGGCGTTACTTAGACGCCATGAGCGAGCTACAGCAGGCGCTTAACCACGCGCTGTTTTTGGGCTTATTTGAGTACGAAGCCCACTTTGCCCACTACCCGCCGGGGGCTTTTTATCAGCGCCACCTGGATAGCTTTCGTGGTCGCGCTAACCGCGTGATATCCACGGTCGGCTATTTGACGCCGGACTGGCCCAGCGACGGTGGCGGTGAGATGGTGATCTACCATCCGGACGACCCCAGCCAAGAGGTCGCCCGGGTGGTACCCGAAGCGGGTACCTTCGCCTGCTTCTTGTCTGAGACCATTCCCCACGAAGTACTGCCTACTCGCTGCCCGCGTACCAGCATCGCGGGCTGGTTTCGGCGCAATGCATCGCTGGGTGGGGTGTTGGATCCAGCACGCTAGCGCTGCACGATCGTTTAGCTAATCGGCACAATCTGGCCATTCGCTCGCTCTAATATTTCACTTACCTGCTCGTAGTTGGCGCTGGAGGCACCAATACCGTCATGCTTTTCAATTAAGCCAACAACGTTTAACAGCGTTTCCATACCAAATACTTGCTCATCCGTCGCAGTGAAGGCTTGTATGTAACGCTTCCCCCCTTCACCCCAGCCGACTTTGATTGGTGAATCGATAATATTGACCTGGGTGCCTACCGGTACCCGCCAGAAGACCGACTCAATATCTTCCGGGTGCATTCGTATACAGCCACGGCTGGCACGCATACCAATGCCATCTGGCTGGTTAGTGCCATGGATCAGGTAACCGGGAATATCCAGCAAAATAGCGTATTCACCCAAGGGATTATCGGCGCCAGGGGGAACCACCGCTGGGGCTGGCTCGCCCCGCTCGGCGGCTTCACGACGAATCGACTCAGGTGGATACCAGGCCGGGTTTTCAAGCCGCATGGTGGTTTCGGTAATTCCCAGCGGGGTGTTATAAGCATCCCGCCCGATACCAATAGGGTATGTTTCGACCCGCGGCGTCTCGCCCTCTGCTACCTCGGGGTAGTAGTAAAGGCGTAGCTCTGCCACGTTAATCACAATGCCGCTACGCGTCTCATCGGGAAGAATATACTGCCCGGGGATCGTCACCTCGGTGCCTTCTCCCGGTACCCATAGGCTGGTATCCGGGTTGGCCATACGAATTTCTTCGTAGCCCACGTTGTGTGCCCGGGCAATATCCAGCAGCGTATCCTCTTCGGTCGCCGTGACGGTATACACCTGGCCCACCATATTGCCCTCTACAGGCAGCAGAAAATGCCCTTTAGGCAGCTCGCTGCTATCGGCCACTGCGCTTGAGGCTAATAGCCAAGCGCCTAGCGCAACGCTACTGACGCAGAGCTGCTTAATAATCTGCAAAGGGTGGGAAGTCATGGTCAGGATTCTCCTTTTTATGTGACCTCACTTTTATCAAACCAAGGATAAAAAGCGAGCCATTTGGAGACGAATATGAACACTGAGCGAAGGCGGGTCAACTCGACAGACTGCCGCACGAGGCGCGGTGTAGGCCCATGAGGGCGGAACAGCAGCGGTTATGTTACTTAAAAGTTTCACTTGAAAGGTTGTATTTTTGAACACAGCGACTAACCTGATAGTCGTCTTGGCGCAGTGAAGCGCAAGATAGCGTCAATTATCCTAGTGCATTAAATAACCAGGGTAATTAACACACTTAGGAATAATAGTATCGGCGTTGCTATCGCTTATTTTAGACGAAGCCAATACCGCCACTATTGATTTATTCGGGTTGTTACGCGGAGTCGTTAAGCCCAATAAAATCGCAAGGAGCAAGCAAAATGAAAACGATCAAACCCGCTATTCTAGGTACACTCATGGTTCCGGCCTTTATGTTTGCCGCTGGCAGTGTAAATGCTGAAGAGAGTACCACCACCATGGAAGCAACTTACCTGACGGAAACGCCAGAAAACACTTTCCATGCTGACGCTTTAACCGGCAACCAAGTCAAAAGCAGCGTCGAAGATGACGAAGATATCGGCACCATCACTGATCTGGTAATCGGTGAAGACGGCCAGATCAATGCTGTTGTTGTTGGCGTTGGTGGCTTCTTAGGTATGGGCGAGAAAAACGTCGCTATTAAATGGGACTCGCTTGAGCTGACCAAAAACGAAGATGACGATGATTATGTCATCACCGTTAATGCGTCAGAAGATGCGCTAGAAGCAGCTGAAGAGTACAATCGCAACGAAGACGAAGACAACAAATAAGCACCAGTCAGTAAATAAAAGCCTTGGCAATTGCCAAGGCTTTTTTAATGCCTATAACTTAAAAAAACACCTAAGAGGCTAAAATTAGTTTAGTCAACAAAATGGCTCGCGCACACTGTTTATACGCGAGCCATCTCTATTAAAAAACTATCTTCTTATAAGCAAATCACAGTCTAAAAAATTTAGGACTTCAGTTTAGCCGTCATGCTAATATCCGCATTAAGTACTTTGGAAACTGGGCAATTCGCTTTAGCCGTTTCCGCTGCTTCCTGGAATGCGGCGTCGTCAGCGCCACTGATCTCAGCCTCCACGTCCAGGTGAATTTTCGAGATACTGAACCCAGCATCGCTTTGGGAAAGAGTCACTTTGGCGCTGGTTTCGATGGCGTCAGCGGTATAGCCTTTCTCGCCCAAAATCATTGAGAGCGCCATTGAGAAACAGCTGGCGTGCGCTGCGCCAATCAGCTCTTCGGGGTTGGTACCTTTTTCATCTTCAAAGCGCTTGCTGAAGGAGTACTTGGCATCTAAAACGCCACTTTCGGTTGAAACGGTGCCTTTACCATCCTTGAGACCACCTTCCCAACGTGCGCTAGCTTTACGATCCATGAACAACTCCTTGTGTGTGCGATTATGCATAGACATGTTATCAGACAAGGCCTAACGGCAGTTGCCGCTCGACCACCTAACCAGCGTAGCTGATTTTCTCCTGTTCTGCCGAACCCGTGCTTCAATCACTTCCATCCCCTTCTATTCGGCCTTAAGCTAGTTAGCTACCTAACTGGATCACCTCTTGAACGTTAAGGACTTGCCATGTCGTCGGCTGATGCGCTGCGCTTGATACTGCTCTCTTCGCTATGGGGCCTGTCATTTATCTTTATGCGCGTGGCCGCCCCCGAATTCGGTGCAGTGCCTTTAGTGCTGGTGCGCATGGGCATTGGCGCGCTGCTATTGATGCCGCTGCTGATCAGCCTGCACTACCTGAGACTCATCTGGCAGCATAAGGGGCCGCTGCTGTTTTTAGGGGTAGTCAATCACGTACTGCCTTTTTCACTGCTGGCACTTGCCACCACGCGCCTTGAAGCGGGCTTTACCTCGCTGATTAATGCCACCACGCCGATTTTCACTGCACTAATTGGTGCGCTATTCTTCGCTACCGCGATACAGCGCCAGCAGTACCTAGGACTTGCCTTGGCACTCCTGGGTGTTTATGTGCTCTCTGCCGATCGGCTCGATTTTGCCCTGGGCGGCGACGGCTGGTTCATTTTGGCCGTTTTAGGCGCCACGTTTTGCTACGGTATTGCGGGCAACTACTCAAAAACACGCCTTGGCCATCTACCAACCCGTGTGCTGGCCGCAGGCAGCAGCGCCATGTCGGCGCTGGTGCTGATGATTCCCGGCATATTGCTGTGGCCAAGCGAACCCATTAGCCCACTGGCGTGGGGCAATGCCTTGGCCTTGGCTGCGCTTAGCACCACGCTGGCTTTTCTGCTCTACTTTGGCTTACTCGCCAGCGCGGGCGCTACTGCCACCTCAACGGTCACTTTTCTGGTGCCGGTGAGCGCGCTGATATGGGGCTATCTGCTGCTTGGCGAAACGCTCAACCTTCAGATTATCGCCGGTATGGTGATAACCCTTATCGGCACGGCGATTGCCACTAAGCTGCTGCGCATTAAGCGTCGCGAGTCGCCGCCGCCAGTCTATCCCCCACACGAATAACGCTGCCTGCGCCTTCAAGCAGCGTGGCATTTTGGCCAAAATGCGCGCCTTTAAGGTTGGGTTGCGTATTGAGTTCAATCAAGGTTTTTAGCGGTTCAGCAGGGGCAGGCACTGCCGCCGTATGCTGATCGATGGTGGTGATTTTGCAGCGCTTACAGGGCTTACGTAACGCTAGCTGAAAGGTGCCATTTTGCTCAGTCAACGTTGCCCAGCGATCTTCCGCCCACGCCTCGTCACTCTCTACGACGATATTGGGCCGAAAGCGGTTCATGGGCACAGGAGCATGCCCGCCTGCCACTAACGCTTGATTTAGAGCGTCTAACGACCCCGTAGTGGCAACCAAAAAAGGGTAACCGTCGGAAAAGTAGGTATGCGCCGCCCCGCCATCAAGGAAATCCTCTTCAACGGCACGGGTAAACTCGGTAGCAAAGCGCACCATGCTAAACCCCTGAACCTGCTCGCCTAGGGCGGCGACCAACCAGCGCGATACTTCATCGCTCTCCGGCAGAGCTTTGCAGTGGTCATTCCACACGCTGACCAGGCGCAAATTTCCCTCTGGCTCGGCCAGCGGTACGCTCATAGGCTCGACGTTAGGATGCGACAGCACCAAGTGCTCATCGGTCAGCGCGACCTCAACGGTGGCAAGCGCCGGGAGTTGGCGCTGGGTCACAAAACGCTGCTGCGCGTCTACCAGCATCCAGCGGCGATCCCAGGCTAGCCCGTGCTCTTGCAGCTCGCTTTGAGTCACGCTGATGCCTTTTAGCGATTTGACGGGGTAAATATTGAGTTGAGTAATCTGCACGACGGCCTCGCGACAAAAGTAAAAGGCTACTTTAGTCATTTACGCCGCTAACGGCTACTTGATAACGCGCTTTATAAGGTCATCCCCACTTCAATACGATAGCCCAAATCAACCACTTTTTGGGTCTGCTTCTCACCGCGAAGCCGCGCTAATAGCTCCCCCGCAGCCGCTTCACCGATGGCCTGACGGGGGGTGACCACACTGGCTAGGCGTGGTGTCATTACATGGCCTACATCGTGGCCGTGGAAGCCCGCCAGCGCCATCTGCCCTGGTACGTCAATGCCCCGCCGCTGACACTCGAAATAGGCCCCAACCGCGACGTCATCGTTGGTGCAGAACAGACCATCCGCCGTGGAGTAGTCAGTGATCACCTGTTGCAGCAGCGCCGCTCCCACACTGTAAGAGGAGCGCTGGGCGCTCTGCAGGGTAACGGGCGTCAAGCCGTGCTCTTCCATGGCGCGGCGATAGCCCTGTTCGCGCTGGCGAGTACGCTCATCCAAGCGTACCGCCAGATATATCACCTGGCGTCGACCCCGTAAGATCATCTCGCTGACCATGTCGTAGGCAGCTTGAACGTTGTCGTAGCCCACCGCCTGCTGTAGCGGAGGGCGGTGGGTGTCCATGATTTCTACAATCGGAATACCGGCGGTTTCCAGCATTCGCAGGCTGCGCGAAGTGTGGTCACGATCTGACAGAATGATGCCGTCGACATTATAGGAGAGCAGCGATGCCAGGCTGCGCTCTTCAAGCTCTGGGCTATAGCCATAGTGAGAAAGCATCAGGTGATACCCCGCCGGCTCCGTCAGCGTTTCGATACCGAGGATAACATCGGCGAATACCTGGTTGGTAAGCGATGGTACCAGCACCCCGATAGAGTGGCTGGTCGATCTGGAAAGCAGATCCGGCGCACGGTTGGGAATATAACCAATCTGTTCGGCAATCGAGAAGATGCGTTCGCGCAGGCCTTCCGAGACCGTTTCAGGGTCACGCAGGCAGCGGCTTACCGTCATTTTGGTAGCCCCTACGTGGTCGGCAATATCCTGCAGGGTGGGACGTTTTTTCTTCAAAAAGTAACTGCCTTATTCAAGGTGTAAGCATTGAGGTCTTCCCTAAAGCTGACCCCAATGCTTATTTTTCCTTTAACTTACTTCCTTTAAATGGGCGAGCGGCTGGGCGTCGGTAGCGTGGCAGCAAATTGCGTAATGATCGCTTGGGGCGATAAGGCAATCGAGGCATTGAAGGCCTCCTCTTCACTGGGCGGTTCCAGGTCGGCCAGTTGACTGGCCAACATGGTATCGCCTTTGAAGAAGTGTCCAGCCCGGGTTTCAAGCCGTTCAAGCAGTAGCTCCCGGCTGCCCTCTAAATAGAGAATCTGCAGCGCTGGGTCGCCTTGCCGCAGCCGATCACGGTAGCGCTTTTTTAATCCGGAGCAGGCAATCACCAGTGACTCCCCCCTTGCCCGATACTCGGCAAACAGCGCCGCCAAGGTGTCCAACCACTCACTCCGATCATCGTCGTTGAGCGGCTTGCCACTGGCCATTTTGGCCACATTGGCGGGTGAGTGATAGTCATCGCCATCGATAAACGTGGCACCCAGAGTCAACGCCAACTGGTGACCAATGTGCGACTTTCCGGAGCCGGACACGCCCATCACCAAAATACGATGCGAGTGGGTCTTCACTGCGGCTCTCCTATTCATTACCAAGAACCTTAATTGCCGCGCACGGCGGTAAGATCAGGCAGCCAAGTCACGATGCCAGGGAAAGCGATCAGAATTACCAGCACGACTAAGAGCGCCACATAGTAAGGCAGCATGGCTTTGACTAACGACTCCATGGAGACTTTACCCACACCACAACCTACGTAAAGGCAGGTACCTACCGGCGGGGTTAGCAGCCCAATGCCCAATACAAACGCCATCAGTACGCCAAAGTAAGCGGCATCAACACCTACCGAAGTCACGATCGGTGCCAGCATGGGCGCCATGATGACCATGGCCGGCGTTAAGTCCATTACGAAACCTACCAACAGCAGCAAAGTCGCCACAATCAGCAGCAGCATAAACGGATCTTGAGTTATCGCTTGCACTTGGCTGACCAGGGTTTGTGGCACCATATTGATGGTAAGGAACCAAGCAATAACCGTCGCAAACGCTAGCAGCATCATCACCATGCCGGTCAAACGAGCAGTGCGAATCAGCATACCGCCGAGCTCTTTGATCTTGAACTCACGGTAAACCACCAGCGAAATAGCCAGCGCATAAAGCAGTGCCGCCACGGCCGCTTCGGTGGCGGTAAATACGCCGCCAATAATACCGCCAATCACGATGACCGGCAGAACAAGTGCAAGCCAAGCATCTTTGAAGGCTTTCCAGAGACGATCCCAGCGGAACTGCTGCACGCCGCCGCCATCCTTTTTGGCAAGAATATAGGTGGTCACCATCAGCGCAAAGCCAATCAACAGCCCTGGAATGATACCGGCTATAAACAGGCGGCTAATCGAGGTTTCAGTGACGATGCCGTACAGAATCAGCGGGATGGAGGGCGGAATAATAATTCCGATCACCGACGACACGGTATTGATTGCGGTAGCATTAGCTGCGGTGTAGCCCTGCTCTTTCATAGAGGGAATCATCATCGCACCAGTAGCGGCCGTATCGGCCACCGCTGACCCACTGATGCCGCCAAAGAACATCGAACCGGTAATGGCAACCTGCCCTAGCCCGCCGCGCATAAAGCCGACCATAGCGCCAGCCAGTTCCATCAAGCGACGAGCAATACCGCCATTACTCATCACCTCACCGACTAAAATAAAGAACGGAATGGCGAGCAGCGGAAAGCTGTTCACCCCACGAATCGACTGCTCGATCATAATCGACAGCGGAATATCTGAGAGTACCGCCATGACCAGCGCCGCCACGCCTAAACCAAAGGCAATGGGCAGCCCAATAACGATAGAGACCAATAAAATGGCCAGGAAAATCCATAGCATGATTAGCGCTCCCGCTCAGAGTGGCGAATAACGTTAAGGCTGACCCACATTCGCCACACCGCTACCACCGCAATAAAGATGACACACAGCACCAGAGAAAGGCTGATAAAACTCAATGGCACATCCATAATCGCTGAGCGCCCGCTTGAACGCGACAGCACTTGGTAGCCACCCCAAATCATTACCACCATTAGGCCGGTAATAATTAGGTGCTGCAGTAAATAGAGCATGTGTGCCAAGCGCAGCGGCAAGCGCCGTACTAAGGCATCAACGGCAATGTGCTCGTAACGGGAAAACGCCGCAGCGGCCCCGATAAACACCAGCCATATAAACAGCATGCGCGCCAGCTCATCGGCCCAGGGCAGTGAGTAATTAAACAGCGCGCGCCCTACCACGTTGCAAGAAACGGACACAATCAACGCCACTAAAATAACGCCGATAAGATACTCCATACCTAAGGTTAGCCAGCGGAACAGTGCAGGGCCTTGGCGGGTATCGGTATCGATTTCCAGCAACTTGCGATTGGGGTCATCCAGATACACCGATGGATCTTCAATCGGCGTGGGGGTATTTGGGGGTGTAGAGGAGAGTGACATAGGAGCTCCAGAAGCACTGACACGTTGGGCAGGCTCGATGGCCTGCCCAACGGTGCGCTAAACGTAAGGTTTAGTTGCTGCTCTCTTCAACGATCTTTTGAATGTCGGCGATCAGGTCTTCGCCAATACGCGGCGCCCACTCTTCATAAACCGGTTGAACGGCATCTTGGAACGCGGCTAACTGCTCGTCGTCCAGGCGAGTAATTTCCATTCCTCGCTCTGCTAGCTGATCCCGAGACCAGTCATCATACTCAGCAGACAGCTGAATTTCATATTCAGCGGACTGGCGAGCGGCTTCCAGCACCAACTCTTGATACTCAGGCGCCATGCGATCCCAAGTACGCTCGGAAAGCATCATGATAAAGGGAGTATAGACGTGGCGTGTTTCAGTGCCATAGTCCTGCACTTCGTTGAAGTTAGAGGTCAGGATGGTGCTCCAGGGGTTTTCCTGACCATCAACCACGCCCTGTTCCATGGCGGAGAACAGCTCACCAAAGGCCATTGGCGTGGGGTTGGCACCTAAGGCTTCCCAAATCGCTAGGTGTACCGGGTTTTCCATGGTACGAACGCTTAAACCGCGCACATCTAGACCTGCAACGTCATCAGGACTAGCCACCGGTCGAGCGCTGTTCGAAAGCTGACGATAGCCATTTTCAGAGAAAGCGAGTGCTTTCAGACCGGTGCCTTCAAAGGCGTCCAGCATGTCCTGGGCAACATCGCTCTGCATGACCGCTACAGCGGCTTCACGACTAGGTAGCAGGAAGGGCAGATCAAAAGCGGCCAGTTCTTCAACGTAACCAGTGGTCGCCGAGCTAGAGGGATAGGTCATATCCAGCGTACCGGTTTGCAGCATTTCCATCATTTGAACGTCGTCGCCTAACTGACTGTTAGGGAAAACGTTAACCGTAATGCGGCCGTCGGTGCGCTGCTCCAGAATCTCACCAAAGTATTGGCTGGATAGGTACTGCGGAGAGCTTTCCGCCAGGCCGATCCCCATGCGCAAAGTATGCGAGCCGTGGTCGCCGACTACCTCGCCTTCAATTTCAGGCGGATCAGAGAGCTCCGGGCTTTGGGCATGGGCCATACCAAATGTCAGGGTGGTCGCGCCGACTAAGGTCAGCGTGTTGCGCCAAATAGAGGTCATAGCGTTGTCTCCAAATACTCATTGTTGTTAATGACTGGGTTGTTAATAGCTGAGTCGTTAATAGCGATGTTGTTAATGGCCGATTCAATGAACGGCAATTTGTTACCGGTAACATTGAGTATGCGAAGGCTAGCTACCCGCCTTGTGCGTGTCAAAACAAAACTGCCAACTTACGACCAACGTCTAGGGATAGCCACTAACTGCTTCCCGCGCTACATTAGGCGATGTATTTCGGATCGGAACCATACTTGTGCAACCATCTTGTAGCGAATTAGAGCTCGATCACCAACTTTGCTTTGCGCTCTATTCAACCTCGTTGATGATGACCAAAGTTTATAAACCCTTGCTCAAAAAGCTGGGACTTACTTACCCGCAATACCTGGCGATGCTAGTGCTGTGGCAAAACGATGGCATCACGGTAGGCACAATGAGTAAGCGCCTACTAACCGATCCTGGCTCACTGACGCCACTGCTCAAGCGCCTTGAAGCCGATCAGTTGTTGAATCGCAAACGCAGCCACGAAGACGAACGCGTGGTCGAGCTTTATCTCACTGAAAAAGGCAAAGCGTTGCGCGAACAGGCGTGCCATATTCCAAGCTGTGTGGTGCATGCCAGCGAGCAATCGATCGAGGCACTGACCACGCTGAAAGAGGACTTAGTGCGGCTGCGTGATAGCCTGCAAAAGAACCAATAGCCTTCGCTTTCTAGCGCAGGGCATAGAGATTTATTTACCATTTATATTGCGCGCAAAATAAAGCTGCGCTAAGTTAATAGCGCAGATTCATAATGAAAACACCGACAGGAGATACAGAATGACGACCACTATTGAAAACGTTGTTTATCGTGCCCACGCCACTGCTACTGGCGGCCGTGAAGGCCAGGCCAAATCGTCCGATGGCGCGCTGGATGTTAAACTCAGCACGCCCAAAGAGCTGGGCGGCGCAGGCGGTGATGGCACCAATCCTGAGCAGCTATTTGCTGCTGGCTACTCGGCCTGCTTTTTAGGTGCGCTTAAGCATGTCGCTGGCCAGGAGAAAGTAAAGCTTCCTCAGGATACGAAAATTGATGGCCACGTAGGTATCGGCGCCATTCCTACCGGCTTTGGCATCGAAGTCGAGCTAAAAATCAGTCTGCCCGGCCTTGAGCAAGACGTTGCCCAGCAGTTGGTCGAGAAAGCCCATGTTGTCTGCCCCTATTCCAATGCCACCCGTGGCAATATTAATGTCACCCTGACACTGGTCTAAGCGTCGTTACCTAGATTAATCATTTAGTGCCCACGCCACCGCTCTCTGGGCATGCAGAGCGGTGGTGTCGTAAAGAGGTACTGTGGTATCACGCTGGTTCACCAGCATAGCGATTTCAGTACAGCCTAAAATCACCGCCTGGGCTCCTTGGGCATGCAGGGAATCAATGATGGCCAGGTAGCGCTGCCGCGATACATCTTCTACTCGACCCTGGCAGAGTTCATCAAAGATCACCCGATGAATAGTGTCGCGCTCAGACTGATCGGGCACCACGACCTCAATACCGAACTGCTTTTCCAAGCGGCCGATATAAAAGTCCTGCTCCATGGTAAAGCGCGTTCCCAATAGGCCGACACGAGTGATTCCGTCAGCGGTAAGCTGTTCAGCGGTGGCATCAGCAATATGCAGTAGCGGAATCGTAATCGCCTGCTCAATAGCGGGCGCCACTTTATGCATGGTATTGGTGGCAATCAGCAGGCAGTCGGCGCCCGCGCGCTCAACACTTTGGGCAGCGTTGCCCAGTTGTTCACCAGCGGCGTGCCAATCGCCCTGCTGTTGCAGCGCTTCAATGTCGGCAAAGTCGACGCTAACCAGCACGATCTTAGCCGAATGAAATCCGCCCAGCGCTGCTTTTACGCCCTCGTTTAGGGCTCGGTAATAGCCTTGGGTCGACTCCCAGCTCATACCGCCCAACACACCAATAACACGCATCCGTCACCTCTGAAGAAAATGAGCTACTTTATTATCAGGCTAATCACCCTCTGCCACGAATAATAGCCGCAGCATTATCGATAAACCATTTATAGCGAGGAAACGAATGAGCGACAATACCTATACACCCCCGCGTGTTTGGAAGTGGGAACCTGGCAACGGCGGTAAATTTGCCAATATCAATCGCCCAATTGCAGGCCCTACCCATGACAAAGCGCTGCCGGTAGGCAAACACCCTCTTCAGCTCTACTCCCTGGCCACGCCTAACGGTGTCAAAGTCACCGTGATGCTTGAAGAGCTGTTGGAGAAAGGCGTAGCTGGTGCCGAATACGACGCTTACCTGATCCAAATTGGCGAAGGCGATCAGTTCAGCAGTGGCTTCGTCGAGGTGAATCCCAACTCCAAAATTCCCGCCCTAATGGATCACTCTACCAATCCCCCCCAGCGGGTGTTTGAGTCTGGCGCAATCCTGCTCTATTTGGCTGAAAAATTTGGCGAGTTCTTACCCAGCGACCCGGCGAAACGCACCGAGTGTCTCTCCTGGCTGTTCTGGCAAATGGGCAGCGCACCGATGTTAGGCGGTGGCTTTGGCCACTTTTACGCTTACGCACCGGAAAAGTATCAGTACCCGATTGACCGCTACACCATGGAAGTAAAACGCCAGCTTGATGTGCTTGACCGCCACTTGGCGGAAAACCGCTTTATGGCGGGTGATGAGTACACCATTGCCGATATGGCGATTCACCCTTGGTATGGCGCACTAGTGAAAAATCGCGTTTACGAAGCGGCTGAATTCTTGGAAGCCCATACCTACAAGAACGTTCTGCGCTGGACTGAAGAGATTGATGAACGTCCCGCCGTTAAACGTGGCCGTATGGTCAACCGCTCTTTTGGCGAGCCGCACGAGCAGTTGCATGAACGTCATGATGCCAGCGACTTTGAGCTTCGCACACAAGATAAGCTGGCTGATAGCGAGTAATTAGTCACCCAAAAAAGGGCCTACGCTTGAACTCTCAGCGTAGGCCCCGGTGCAGCATCAATACTCCAAGCCGAGTTCTGTTTAACGAGAAAAACTAAACTGACTCAATCCGCGAGTTATTCAACGCGTAATTCCAAACTCGATAGAAGTAGAAAATATACCCTAAACCAAAGGTGACCAGCGAAATCAACATCCATAGGATGATATGGCCGATATTGCTGAACAGGTTGATATCGCAAACCATTTTTCGCTCGACGCCAGTGCTGGCATCAACTAGCGATGTGCGATTGATGACAAACCGCGCAAACGAATAGGGAAAGAAAAATAACGCTATGCCAAACGTGATAATACTCAACACCACCCAGACAAGTAGATGGCCAATGATATCTAAAATGGAGAGGTCTGCTTTGATCTTCACAGGTTGCCCTTAGTATGCGTGGAAAGCGGCAGAGCGTAACACCGCAAGCCCCAACCGTGAATTATAAATTAATATAAATTAGGGGAGCTGCCGTTTACTCTCCCACCACTCGGCATAGGAACTGTTATGGGGCGCCAAACCGCCTTCATCGGGGGCGTCATCATCCCACCATACCGGGCCACGCTCGCCGAGGGCTTCTTTAGCGCTTTGCACCGCGTTGCGGGCTTGGCGCAGCGCGTCTTCATCGTCTTGCTGCTGGGCTGTTCTGACCGCCCTGCGGGCTTTCATCAATGCTTTGATATGGGTTCGCTTTTCGTCTTCATCTAAACGCGGGTCAGTGCAGCGCCAAAGCCGATTTTTGGCGACAAAATAGCGTCCATCGGGAGTGTGAGGATACTTGTTAGCCATAAGCAATACTCCTTTCCCGTTGGGCGCTTCTACTCACCTCATTTCACCTAACCGTTTAGAAGCGCTTAGATAGCGTGATAGAGCCGAATTTATCCTGCTCTTCCTGGCCGTCAAATTCACGTGAGCGCTGAACTGCCGCGTAAGTGACTTGCCAATCTTCCCAGGCCAGCGCCAGCCCTGCTGATACGTCGCCTACCCACTCTTTGCGATCAACCGAGTGGCTATTTCTAAACGTATTGCCGTCAAGCGTCAGGTTTTGCGCCATGTAGTAACCGTCTACGCTGGCAAACAGGTACCACTGCCACCCCTCTTTACCGGTCATGTGGTAGCGGCTACCAGGGCTTGGCGTTAGCGTAGGAATGCTAGGCGCCTCATCACCCCAGCGAACGCTATACCCGGCGCTTGCATAGGTGTAAAGGTTGCCCAAAGCGGCGCTAACGCTGGGGCCATGGGCAAACTGCTTACCCATCAAAGGGGAGCTATACCACCACTGGCGACGCATGGCGACGTTGACGATGGCTTCATCGCCAAGCTGGTTATCCCAACCGCTGGGGCGGTCGCTTTCGGTGATGCGGTGCACTTCGCGTTGAATGCTATCGGCAAGCGACGAAGGCCCTACCAAACCAATATCCAGGTGCAGGTCAGTCGCTTGGCGCCAATTGCCCATGGGCACGTCTTCGTAAAGTGAGATACCGCCGTAAACAATCCCGGCGTAGGGGCGATCATCTTCAATCAGTCCACGCTGCTCAATATTGTTTGGCGTATAAATCTGATGCACCAAACGAAAAGCTGCCATATCAGCGCTGCCAATAAGGCTATCGGGTAAAGCGGTGGCCAAGCGTTGCGTCCAGCTTTGTGCTTCAGGCTGAAACGTCCAATTAATCTCAAAGCCACTGGTAAAGTGGCCATCATCGCTGCTGGCCATGCCATCATTTGCGTGCTTAATCGAGAGGACACTATCGTCGGCTTGTGCCAGCGTTGACAGCAGGGTTACTACAGCCACTAGCGGTAGCAGCTGCCATCGTAGAGGGGAGGTACCTTTCATTGCTCGTTCCTTGAGATTGTCCTGGGGAGTGTTTTTTTGAGGCCACTTTTGAAGAACATCAACAAACATTGTTGATTGTATGTAATTGTGCAAAAAGATAGCAAGCATACTTTTACAGTCTTCTACAGAAAAGAGCTAAGTCACTAACATCAAAGGGTGGCTCGTAGGCCACCCCTTCTGCTGTCATTTGTTTAGATTTATTAGCGTAGTCGACTAGACGAAAGTTGGTAGGCCAATGACTTAGTTGAATCACTATCTGTCGCGCAGCAGCCACTGCGGAGTGATTTCATGTTGGCCGTTTTCATCAGTAATAAACAACGATCCTTCGCTGATCATTACTGCCCAGTTAATCGCCCGAGGCAGGTCTTTAGCGATAATCGCTAGGGCCTCTTGTGGCAGCCCCGCCACATGCACATTTTTCAGTGATGCCACGCTGGGCAACACTTTACTCTCCCATTGCTCTACCCGGCCGTAAGCAAGTAGCGACACGCGCTCTGCCCTACGTGAGCACCAGGTAATCCGCTCGGCATCGGGCAAACCCACTTCGATCCAGTGCAGTAGGCGACCGTCTAGGCTTTTCTCCCACAGTGCCGGTTCATCTACATCTGAAAGCCCACGCCCGAAGGCCAGCGTCTCGCTGTACCACAACACATAAGCAAGCAAGCGCGCGGTCATGCGCTCTTCGGTCTCTGACGGATGGCGAGCCACGGTAAAGCGCAGCGTTTCATACACCCCGCGATCCAGATCGGTCAGATTGATATCAACTTTGTAGGGCGTTGCACTAAGAGCCATGAAAATGTCCAAACGAAATTTGCGTCAGTGTACCCGATGCCGGGTGTCTCTGGTGAATAGTCTGACAGGTTAAGCTTTGCGGTGATCGTCCGTGACTGTGCCATTTTTCAGCGTATCGGCCTCGTGCATGGGCTCATGCCATGGCTCTTCGAGCGCGGCTTGATACCAAGTTTGCATTGCTGGCAGCGCTAGCAAGCGCTCGACATATGCCTGGGATTTCTCATGGATCGGCAGGTTGAATGTCTGCACGCGAAACGCCACAGGCGCATAAAACGCATCTACTGCTGAGAAGTGCTCACCCGCTAAAAACGGCCCGCCAAAGCGCTCAATCCCCTGCTGCCATAGCGCATCCAAGCGTGCCACATCGGCCTTAAGATTGGCCGATAAGCTATTCAATTCCACCCGCATACCGCAGTTCATTGGACACTCGTCGCGCAGGGCGCTAAAGCCGCTGTGCATCTCTGCTGTGGCTGAGCGCGCCCAGGCGCGGGCGGTTTTATCACTCGGCCAAACATTAGCGTGCTGCTCGGCCAGATACTCGATAATCGCCAGGGAGTCCCACACCGCCAGCTCGCCTTCATCCGTCACATCCACCAAGCAGGGCACCAAACCTGAAGGTGAGAAGCGAATGAAGGTGGCATGGCTTGCACCCAAACCACCCTCGAACGGCATCAGGTGTTCGTTAAACGGAATCTCCAGCGCTTTCATCAGCACCCAAGGGCGCAGCGACCAAGAAGAGTAATTCTTGTTGGCAATATAGAGATCAAACATGCAGCGCTCCTTATGTGGGAAATCGAATTAGCCGATCAATTAGGCAGCCACCTTAACGTGCTGCCTGAGCCAGTGTATTACCGCCTAATCCCATTAATACGCCACCGCCAATGCGCTGAATGAGCCGAGAGGAGCCATGGGATTTTTGTAACCACTCACGCAACGGGCTGGCCAGCAGCACCACCACAACATCCGCTGATGAGAACAGCACATTAGTGGCGATACCTAGCCAGAGCAGTTGCCACGCTACCGGCATAGCGCTCTCGGGCTGCACGAATTGAGGCAGAAACGCGACAAAGAAAAGCGCGGTTTTAGGGTTGAGCACCTCCACCAAAAAACTGTCGCGAAGCACGCGTTTAGTGGTTGCCAGCGGCACCTCATCATTATGGGCACGAATGCCCTGCTGCCATAGCCTCAGTCCCATCCAGAGTAAATAAAGCCCACCGATGATTTTCATGGCGATATAAGCAGGCGGAATCGCTGCAAACAGCAGCGCCAAGCCCAATGCGGCCGCCACCACATGAACGTAGCAGCCCATATGCACACCCATGACCGCTAACCATCCTGCTCGTCGGCCACGCCCCAGGGTTTGCGCTGCGGTATACAGCATTGCAGGCCCAGGAAGATAGGCAAAACCTAGTGCGGCGAGGATGAATGCGGCCCATTGCATATTGGCGATTCTCTTGAAGGTAATGGTTAGGTTTCGAGAATAAAACGGGGGTGACGTAAGCGCCACCCCCTAAATAAGTAAAGCTGGAATGAGGCGTGGTTTAGAAGTTAGGTTTACGCTTTTCAACAAAGGCTGACATGCCCTCTTTCTGCTCGTCACCGGCAAAGCAGAAGGCGAACAAGCTGGTTTCCAGTGCCAGTGCACTATCCAGATCCTGATCCATACCATCGTGAACGGCCTGCTTGGCACCACGCACTGATTGCGGGCCGTTGCCTTTCAGTTGCTTGGTGAGCTCTTCAGCGTAGCTTTCCAGCTCCGCTTGCGGCATCACGCGATTGACTAGGCCGATACGTAGCGCCTCTTGGGCATCGATTTTGCGCCCGGTAGTCACCAAGTCAATCGCCATTGCAGGGCCAACACGACGCGGTAACCGTTGGGTGCCGCCAAAGCCGGGGATGACGCCCAGCAGTACTTCCGGCTGGCCGAATACGGCGTTGTCACTGGCTACGGCCCAGTCGCAGGCCAGCGCCAATTCGCAGCCGCCGCCAAGGCAAAACCCGTTCACCAGCGCGACCACCGGCACGGGGAGAGTCTCTAGGCGTTTAATAGTACGCAGCGCTTGGCTGGCGAAAGCTCGCGCTTCTTCGGGCGTTTTTTCACGCATTTCAGTGATATCAGCACCCGCGACGAAAGACTTCTCGCCCGCACCGGTAATCAGCACGGCGCGTAGGTTCGGGTGAGCCTCAAGCTCTACTAAGTGCGCTTCCAGTGCGGAAAGCACTTCGCTGTTTAACGCATTCAGTGCTTTGGGACGATTGATGGTCAGACGCACCATCCCGTCGTTATCAACCTTCTCGATGACTGCTTCGCTCATGGCGGACTCCTTATTTGATTTGTTATGGAACATTAAAGTGAACACCACTCAACCCTAGCGAACGCTTGGTTGAGTGGCAATCACTTCTTTACGCCGCACTCTTCCCTTCAGTACAAGCTAATCGTAAGAGTAGAAGCCGCGCCCACTTTTACGGCCTAGGTAGCCCGCTGCGACCATGCGCTTAAGCAGTGGACAGGGGCGATATTTGGGGTCGCCAAAGCCCTCTTGCAGCACGTCCATAATCGCCAGGCACACATCCAGCCCGATTAAATCCGCCAGTGCCAGCGGCCCCATGGGGTGAGCCGCTCCTAGTTTCATAGCGTTATCAACCGCTTCCGGCGTTGCGGTGCCCTCCTGCACGATAAACGCTGCCTCATTGATCATGGGCACCAGCAGGCGATTTACCGCAAAGCCCGGCGCGTCGCCTACCGGCACAGCAGTTTTACCCAACGCTTTAGCTAGGGTTTCAATCTCGGCCACGGTAGCGTCCGAGGTTTGTTCGGCACGAATCACTTCCACCAGTTTGAGCACTGGCACTGGGTTAAAGAAGTGCATGCCCACTACGCGCTCGGGGTGATCGCACACCGCTGCCAAGCGAGTGAGCGACAGCGACGAGGTGTTGGAGGCCAGAATAGCGGTGCTGCTCAAGCGGCTTAGATCGCGAAACAACTTCTCTTTGAGTTCAGGCTGTTCGGGTGCGGCCTCGATAATAATTGCGCAGTCGCCTAGGGCACTCAGCGTGGTTGTGGTAGATAGACGGGCTAGAGCGGCGCTTTTATCCGATTCGCTGATTTTCTCCTTAGCGACCAACTTACCCAAGCCTTTATCGATGTTCGTTTTGGCACGGCCAAGCTGCTCTTCGGCCACATCGTAAAGGCACACGTTAAAGCCACTAGCAGCCACTACCTGAGCGATCCCCTGCCCCATGGTACCGGCTCCTACAACGCCAACAAGTTGGTCACTCATGCACTCTCTCCTCTATCGATTATCGCTACACTAGGGTTATCAATGGTTTTTAGCTTCTTCACGCAGTACGAACTTTTGGATCTTGCCTGTCGAGGTTTTGGGTAGCTCGCTGAAAATAACCGTTTTGGGGACTTTGTAGCCCGCCAAATGTTCGCGGCAGTGAGCGATAATGTCAGCTTCGGTGACTTCGCCGTAACCGACTTTGAGCTTCACAAAGGCACAGGGCGTTTCACCCCACTTCTCGTCGGGCTTAGCGACCACCGCGGCCTCTTCAACGGCGGGATGGCCATAAATAGCGTCCTCCACCTCGATGGTGGAGATATTTTCACCGCCAGAAATAATGATGTCCTTGGAGCGGTCTTTAATCTCGATATAGCCATCCGGATGCCAAACCGCCAGGTCGCCGGTGTGGTACCAGCCGCCCTCCAGCGCCTGCTCGGTGGCTTCCGGGTTCTTTAAATAGCCCTTCATAACGTTATTGCCGCGCATGAGTATCTCACCCATGGTTTGGCCATCCTTGGGCACTGTCTCCATGGTGAGCGGATCAGCCACGCACAGCGCTTCGAGCATGTGGTAGCGCACCCCCTGGCGGGCTTTAATTTTGGCTCGTGCTTCCAGCGGCAATTCATCCCACGCTTCCCGCCATGCGCAGACGGTTACCGGCCCGTAGACTTCCGTCAGGCCATAAACGTGGGTTACCTCAATGCCCAGCTTCTCCACCCCGGCGATCACCGAGGCAGGCGGCGCGGCACCGGCGGTGGTGACTTTGACCGGATGATCGAACTGATGCTTATCTTCCGCAGGCAGGTTCACGAGGCCATTAAGAATAATCGGCGCCCCGCTGAAGTGGGTGACCTTCTCTTCGGCAATGAGCTGCATGATCTTTTTAGGATCGACGCGGCGCAGACACACGTTTACCCCGGCGTTGGCGGCAATCGTCCATGGGAAGCACCAGCCGTTGCAGTGGAACATCGGCAGCGTCCACAGGTAGATCGGGTGGTGGGGCATCGCCCACTCCATGATATTGCTCACCGCATTGAGGTAAGCGCCGCGGTGGTGGTAGACCACGCCCTTGGGTTTGCCGGTGGTGCCAGAGGTATAGTTGAGCGAGATCGCATCCCACTCATCGGCAGGAAGCTGGTAGGCAAAGTCAGCGTCGCCCTCTTGAAGCAGCGCTTCGTACTCCACTTCCCCAATGCTCGGGGTCTCACCAAGAAACTCCACATCGGTCACATCGATGATAAGCGGCTTGTGGGGTAGCTTGGCAACCGCTTGCTGGATGACCTCAGCAAACTCGGGGTCGACCAGAATGGCTTTGGCCTCGCCATGTTCCAGCATATAGCTGATCGCCTCAGCATCCAGGCGAATATTCAGCGTATTAAGCACGCAGCCGGCCAGCGGCACGCCAAAGTGTGCTTCAAACATGGCGGGGATATTGGGCAGCATCGCCGCCACTGTCTGGCCCGGCTGAATGCCCCGCTTTTCGAGCGCCGAGGCAAGCTGGCGGCAGCGCGACCAAGTTTCGCTCCAGGTGCGTCGCGTACTGCCATGTACCACCGCCGGGTAATCGGGATAGATCGACGCCGAGCGCTCGATAAAGGTCAGCGGTGAAAGCGGCACGTGGTTGGCAACAGTTTTGGGCAAGCCTTGCTCAAAGATAGCGGTCATGGTCGGCTCCTGACTTTTGTTGATGTTTTTGAAAGCGTTCGTTTTAAGAGTTTGTTTAAAATGGTTGTTTTGATCGCTTAGAAACAGCGCCGCCGCCTCAAGAGGCGGCGGCGTGAAGCTGCAAATTAGCGTTAGTGAACCTCAAAATCGCTTAAGCACTGCATACCCGCCTCAATCACCGTGCGCTGGGCGCGGCCTACCGGCAGCCATTGAGTGATGGCAAATTCGGCGCTGCGCATCTTGGCAGTATAGAAGGGATCATCACTGCCGTTGTTAAGGGCAGCATGGGCGCTGAGAGCCGCCAGCCCCATCTGCCAAGCACACAGCACGTGGCCCGCCAAGTTCAGGAACGGCGTTGCGTAAGCCTGCACCGCATCTGCGCCGATTTCAGGGTCACTGCCTTGTTCCTGCACAATTGTCTGGGCAGCTTTCAAATCCTCAAGCCCTGCGGCCAAACTACTGCCCAACGCTGACAAAGCGGGGTCGGCATTGAGTTGCTCCACGGTGGCGGAAACGTCGTGAAGCAGCGCAGCGAGCGCTTCGCCATTGTCACGCTGGAGTTTACGTCCCGCCAAGTCGAGTGCCTGAATACCGTTGGTGCCTTCGTAAATAGGCGCAATGCGAGCATCGCGCAGTAGCTGCGCTGCTCCGGTCTCTTCCACATAGCCCATCCCACCGTGCACCTGAATCCCCATGGAGGCGATATCCACTGCCTGATCGGTAGAGAAGCTTTTGATCACTGGAATCAAAATATCCGCGCGGGCCTGGGCGGTTTGGCGGGCTTCGTTACTTTCAGCGTGGCGGGCAGTATCCAACTCGGCAGCGCAGTAGAGCGCCAGCGCACGCAGTGCATCGGTACGTGAGCGCATGGAGAGCAGCATGCGGCGCACGTCTAAATGATCGCTGATACTGCATTCAGCGCCGCCACGGGTTTTGGGAGAGCGCCCTTGGTGACGCTCCAACGCATAGGCAAAGGCGTGCTGGCAGGCACGTTCGGCCACGCCAATACCCTGAATACCGACTTTGTGACGCGCCTCGTTCATCATGGTAAACATATGATTAAGGCCACGCCCTTCTTCGCCAACAAGGTAGCCAATCGCCCCGCCGTTTTCACCAAAGCTCAGGGTGCAGGTGGGCGAGCCATGAATGCCCAGTTTGTGCTCGATAGAGGCGCAGGTGACGTCGTTGCGCTCGCCCAAGGAGCCGTCTTCATTGATCAGGAACTTGGGTACCAGAAACAGGGAAATACCTTTGTTGCCTTCCGGCGCATCGGGTTTGCGGGCTAGCACAAGATGGATAATATTTTCGGCGGCATCGTGTTCGCCCCAGGTGATATAGATCTTCTGGCCGCTGATGCGGTAATGGTCGTTTTCAGGTACCGCGCGAGTGCGTACTTGGGAGAGATCCGAGCCCGCTTGGGATTCGGTCAGGTTCATAGTGCCCGTCCAGGTGCCTTCCACCAGTTTGGGCAAGTAGGTCGCTTTGAGCGCATCGCTACCGTGATGGGCCAGCGCTTCGATAGCGCCAGCGGTCAGCATGGGGCAGAGCCCCAGCGCCATATTGGCACCGTGAAGCATCTCCTGCACCGCACTGGCAACCACTTCTGGCAGGTTCTGACCACCTAGTGCTTCTGATACACCAATACCGTTCCAGCCACCCTCGACATAAGCCTGGTAAGCCGTCGCGAAGCCTTCTGGCGTCGTCACACTGCCATCGGAGTGGCGCTTGGCCCCTTGCTGATCACCAATCTTATTAAGCGGGCCCCAAATGTCACCGGCCAGTTTTGCGGCCTCTTCGAGTACCGCCTCGACCAAGTCTGGCGTGGCCTCTTCAAAGCCCGGCAGGCTAAGCGAACGGTGCGCTAGCAGCTCTTCAAGCACAAAGCGCAAATCGCGTACCGGTGCGGCGTAAACATTCATAGCGAACCTCGGGCTGAAAATTAAACAATTGTTTGAAAGTGTACCCTTGATAGTAGTAACACTCTCTTGCCCACACCATTAGCCCAAGGTATCACCCGCTATGATTAGCGTCCTCACCCGTCTTTACTTTCGCTCACTTGCTTGCTCCACATCATCATAATAAGTGATATGGCTCTCATCTTCCGCAGGCGGCCCTACCACCGGTTCAGCGGCGTCGACGTCCCATACGGCATCTGAGAGATCCTCCAAGTGCTCGTGCTCCAGTGCCCCCTGCATCAACTCCTCGGTGACCACCAGCTCAGCACCAGCAGCGGTCATTGGCGTAGTCGGCGTAAAGGGTGCCACAGGCACAGGCGCCGGGCGCACGCTACGCCGCCAGGAGAAGAACATAACAAAGAACAGACTTAGTGAGCCGAAGGCCCAAAACAGACCCGCATCGCCCATCGCGGTCATCACCGGAGAAATCATTAGCGGGCTGATCGTGGCGCCAATGGAGTTGATCAGCAACAGGCCCTGGCTCATACGCACCAGCGCCCCTGCGGGGGCGCGGTCGGCGGCGTGGCTCACCGCCACCGGGTAGAGCGCAAATACCCCACCGCCAAGCAAGAATAGCAGTACCGCCAACAGCGGCGTAGAGAGCGGCAGCCAAAGCATCGCCGCCGAGATCAGCACGCAGAAACCGCTAATGCCAATCAGTACCATTTGTCGGTCATGGCGATCCGACCAACGGCCAATCGGGTACTGCAGCAGCATCGCGCCCATAATCACCACCGCCATCATCTGCCCCACCTGACTGACACTCATGCCAATACGCTGTAAATAGAGCGGGAGCAGTGTGTACGCTGCGGCTACCACCATCCCAGAGCCTAAACTACCCATCACACCGGTGGGCGTCAGGGTGATCAAACGGTGCGGGGGAAGCGGTTCGGCGTGCTCCATAATCGGTGACACGCGAGGAATCATCGCCATAGGTAGCACAGAGAGCGAGGCCAGTAGCCCAATCACCATAAAGGGCGCAGTGACGCCCATGGCGTTGGTAACACCCAGCAGCAGTTGGCCCAATACACCGGCGGCGTAAAGTGAAATCATATAAAGCGCCAGCAGGCGGCCGCGAACCTTCTGGTCGCCTGACGTGAGCAGCCAGCTTTCGATAACCAGATAAACCCCAACCGTGGCCCAGCCGCCGATAAGGCGCAGTACAAACCAGGCCCAGGGGTCGAAGAACAAGCCTTGCAGCAGCACCGTGACGGCCACTAATGAGGCAAAACTGCCGTAAGCGCGAATATGGCCAATGCGCAGCAACAGGCGGTCATTCACCATTGCGCCCAACGCTAAACCGATAAAGTAAGCCGACGAGACAATACCGATGACCGTGGCCGACTCACCGGCAGCATCCAAGCGCACGGTAATTAAGGTGGCAAGAAAACCGTTGCCAATCCCGAGAATGAAGAGCCCTAACAGGGGCGCCAGCGCCATGGCTAGCAGTTGCCGCGACATGAAAACCTCGTCTTGCCTAAAAGTGGTGAAACAAAGGACTGAAAACAGGCGTAAAAACGCTACTAAGCGTGTTCACAGGAACCGTCATCTCACCTGGCACATCGAGTCAGGCCGGGATAGCGGCGCGCAATTATTACCCCAAAGGGGGCAAAGTCAATGCTTTTCTAACGTTATAATTATTCACGTTAGCGTTTTGTGTAGAATAACCGTGTCTGGCCCAGGAAATTCCACTACTAAACTATTCTTTTGTGCCCACCAACGGAAGGTCTCCTCACTAAAAAAGCTGATATGGGTGGGGTCGCTAATATAGTGCCAGCGGGCAAAAGCCTCCGGCGAAGTGACGCGCTTGGTCATTAAGCCCAGATAGCCACCTGGCGAGAGCTGATCCGCCAACTGCGTAAGCACCTTGCCGGGCTGCGCCAAGTGCTCAACAACTTCTGTGGCGGTGATAAAATCATATATTTGTGTCAAAACTGAGGCATCGGGGGCGTAAAAAAGGTCGTAAATAGCCATCGGGTGCCCCTGCTCTGCGAACATAACCGACAGCGTCGGCCCTGGCCCTGAACCAAAATCAAGACCGCGGGCGTTGGGTTCGAGCTTAGCTAACAGCGGGGTA
This sequence comes from Halomonas sp. A3H3, assembly GCF_000982975.1. NCBI lineage: Bacteria > Pseudomonadati > Pseudomonadota > Gammaproteobacteria > Oceanospirillales > Halomonadaceae > Halomonas > Halomonas sp. A3H3. The sequence continues at coordinate 247,955 of NZ_HG423343.1, forward strand.
AATAAACGCCCTAAAAAGCGCCGGTATCCCGTATCATGCGGCGAGTTTTGATGTTTATCGTATTCGGCCTTTTCTGCAGCGGCGCTTAAATGCTGCTCGGGGGGGACAAATACCAGCTTGCACGTGGCACACTGGTAGTAGTCACGACGCCGATCCCGGTGGTAGGGCGCAGTAGTGGGCTCCACACAGAGCGGACAGCAGCGCATCATCGTATTCTCTGGCTTATCGTTACGTATTAAGGAAGGTGGCATGCTATCAGGTCTGGATCATCTTGTTGTAACCGTGACCGATATGGGTCGCGCAGTCGATTTTTACTCACGTGTTTTGGGCCTAGACGTGCGCTATCGCGATGCCCAACGGGTCGATTTAATGCTCGGTGATACGGCACTTCGCCTACATCAAACCGACACCGATATTGCCCCCATTTCAGCCACACCCACCCCTGGCAGCCTGGACTTATGCCTGCGCTGCCAGCTGCCGCTGGATGAGTTCAAGCAGCATTTAGATGCGCTGGCGATAGACGTAGAGCTAGGCCCCGTCGCCCGCCAAGGCGCCACAGGCCCGATTGAGTCGATTTATCTGCGTGACCCGGACGGTAACCTGCTAGAGATTTGCCGCCCCTCTTCGCGTTAATGCTAAGTCTAATGAATCAAGGTATTATATATCGCGCTTAAATAGCGCGCACTGATGTGCCAAGCACCATCACCCACTTCAGCATCTATACAATTGAATGAAAGGAAACGTTATGCTTGATAACGAAAGTGAATCCCCACTCGACGGCCAAGTCGTAAGCGAAGAGCAGAGCTCCCAGCCCGACACAACCATGGCAATGGTTATTTATGCGCTCTATCTGGCCAGTTTTATCCTTGGTTTTACGTCGATTATTGGTGTGGTCATTGCCTATGTCTATAAGGGCAAAGGCCCTACGTGGCTGGACGAGCACTACCGCTACCAGATCCGCACCTTCTGGATAGGATTGGTGTACGGCATTATTTTCTCGATATTGCTCTTTGCAGTGATCGGTTTCCCACTTTTGCTGGCGCTAGCCGTGTGGTTCATTATTCGCTGTGTTAAAGGTTTCAAAGGGCTGCAAGAGAAGCGCGCACCTTCCAATGTAGATACTTGGTTGATTTAACGATGACACCACAGGGGGCTAATAACGCTAGGCGTTTTTCCAAAGCCAGTGCGATCAGTTGGCTGTGGCGTCAACTGTCACGCTGGCCGCTTGCGCGCCTGTGGCGTATTTCTTCGGCGCTCGGCCCCCTGGTTTACCGCTTTAATAAGCGTGAGCGTTGGGTAACCGATCGCAACTTAGCGATCGTTTACCCAGACCTCTCCATTGCTGAACGTAAAACCCTTGGTCAGCACAGTTTACGCCACTCAACGGCTACGATGTTGGAGCTGGGCCACGCCTGGATGGCGGAACCAAACAAGGTAGAGACCAGCATTTTAGCGGTGCACGGTCGCGACAAGCTCGATAACGCCCGCACCGAAGGCCGCGGCGTGATTGTGCTTGCCCCGCACTTCGGCAACTGGGAGGTGCTTAACTTTTGGCTCTCGAGCCATTTCCCTTTCACCGCCATGTACGAGCCACCCAAAATCACCGCCCTCGATCCCGTCATTCGTCATGGCCGCGAGCGTATGGGGGCAAGTTTGGTTCCCACCAACCCCCGCGGCGTTGCGGCACTACTTAAAGCGCTTAAACGCAGCGAAGCGATTGGCATACTACCTGACCAGGAGCCCGACTGGGGCAGCGGCGTTTTTGCACCCTTCTTTGGTCGCGAGGCTTACACCGCCACCCTGCTGCCGAAATTGGTCGCCCGCACCCAGGCACGGGTAGTCACCGGCGTCGCGCTACGTATTCCTGGTAAAGGGTTTGAGATCCATTTTCTGGATGCCGACGAGCGGGTCTATAGCGACGATGATGTGCAGTCTGCCACAGGCGTCAATGCCAGCGTCGAGAGTGCGATTGCCTTGGAGCCTGCACAGTATCAATGGGAGTACAAGCGCTACCGTAAAGTAGTGCAGGAGCAGCAAAATCTAGCCAACTTCCGCGACTATCGTCTTTATTAGGCTGAAAAAGAGAGAACTGATGGCACAACCCCCTATACCCCGCGATGAGATACGCGCTCCGCAGATTATCTACGCGCTTTACTTAGCGGGTATTGTCACTGCCAATATCACCCTGCTGATTGGCGTAATCATCGCCTATGTTTATCGTAAAGAAGCGGCGCCCTGGCTGCAGCAGCACTACCGGTATCTGATCCGCACCTTCTGGATCGGCACGCTCTATGCCGGCATCGCCTTTTTACTCAGCATTGTGATAGTCGGCACCCTGCTCTGGCCGCTGCTAGCGGTATGGCTAGGCGTGCGCTGCGTACTCGGCTGGGTCGATGTTCGCAAAGGGCTAACACCGGCACGCCCTAATAGCTGGCTTTGGTAAGCCGCAAGTCATTCCGCCCTTCACTCATCACCATCCTCGGTGTAAACATCATTTAACTCTCCAAAATCGGCTTGTAGCCAGTGGCGTAATTGGCTCATTCTAGGTGCGTCGCGCGACTCTTCGAGCGTAGGCAACGTGCCGGGAACAAAGCCACGCTTTATAAAGGGCGCCAATAGCTCAGGGTTGCCACTAATAATATGCACCGGTACTGCCGCGCTGGCATCGTCACCGGTAATCAACGGCGCGGCTTGATGATCCCCCAGCACTATCATCAAGGTATTATCATCCACTACACGTTCAGCCCAGCGGCCGGTGACTTTCACAGCGTAGTCCACCGACCAGGCGTAGTGGTCACGAATGCGCTCAATGTCCTGCCACAGCACTTCTGGTGGGTCACCGGCATCCTCCCAGGGGGCAAAAATACGCCCATCGCCAATGGATGACCAATTGTCCAGTACCGGCAGAATCGGCGTCCATGGGGCATGGCTGGAGATCAGTGCCAATTGGGCAAACACCGGTGTCTCACCTAGCAAGTAGCGCTGGGTGTAATCGAGAGTGAATTGATCCGGCATGGTTACCCAGTTGAGAGCAGGCCCGGCGTAAGCGATATCTTTCGCTGCGGCAATTTCATCGAAACCGTAGGCCTCCCCTTCCGGCCACGCCAGGGTAATGGCGGGCATCACACTGAGGGTTCGCTGACCAGTGGCACGAAAATCATCGATCAAAGTGGAGTGGCCGCTGTCCAACATCAGCTGATACCACAGCTGGTTGTCGATCCAGCGGCCGCTGAGGGCTGTCGCGTGGGCTAGCCATGACTGCCCACCACGAATGGGTGAGGCCAACATGCCAGAGACCACGTGAAGGTTATGCTCCCCCAGGCGCTGTTGCATCTCGGCTAGAGTAGGCAGTAGAACGTCGGAGTAACGTGGGTTTTCCAGCGCCGAGATACCGTAGGACTCAATAAAGGTGAGCAGTACATTGCGCCCCGCCAATCCCGGCAGTGGTCGCGCCTCCATGGGTGCGGCCTCCAGCTGTGCAGTAAAGGCGAGGCGGGCGGCGTGGGTATCGGTAATTTGCTGCCACTGAAAACGCGTGGTGTCCACAGCTGGCAAGCGCGCGCTTTCTATCAGCCGTACTCCATTGAGTTCAAGCGCCGCGCCGGTAGTGGCAGTGACCAGCAGCGTTAACGCGACCACGCCAGGCAGGCGCTTAACAGAGTAGGCAACGGGTGGCATCATCAGGCGTGCCAAAACCAGAGTGATGGCTATCAGCAGGGCAACCCCCAGCAGCATTGCGCAAACTGCCAACAGTTGACCTACATTACCTACTAGCAGGTGATAAATTGAGCGCAGCAAAGGTATATCAAGATAAAGATTAAGTGGCCGGGCAAAGGCCATTTGGGTGGCGGCTGCGCCTAGATTCGCGGCGGTTGCCAACATCACCCAACTAACGAGTCCGATGGACACTATGCGGCGCGCTTGGCCGACGGGAAGTAGCAACATGAGCGGCGCAATGATAAGCGCCTCCCAAGCGAGCAAATATGAGCTGATCTCGCCAAAACGCCACCAGAGCGGCGCGATGAGTAAGAAATTCAGCGTTAGAAGCATTAGTAATAATCGACTCATCGCATCCCCATAGGTGCCTACTTTAGCTTACAGTGTCAAAGGTACAGTCTGTCAGCGCTTGGTCTCGTTGAGTAGCTGTACCCAATCGCAAGATAAGAGAGCAAGGAATAAGGCTGCTGAAAAGCGCAATAATCATGTACTGTAATATTTTATCGTATAGTTGTTGTGTAAAAATTTCACGCTTTGCTTGGCTTTAGGCCATGCGCTTTGCAGGCCCTCACCGGAAAGGATTTCGCCCATGCGTTGTAATCAAGTTGGTAGGAAGCCGGTTGCCAAGTGGCGGCCTGGCAAATGGATAGTGTTAATTGGCTGCGCGCTGACCTTGCCAGCGTTGGCCGCAGACGATGCGCACTTCAGGCAGGTTATTGAACGCGCCAAACAGCTTGCTCAAGAAACCTACCAAGCCCCGGAAGAGACCTTACCAGAGGTATTGCGTGAGCTTGATTACGATACCTACCGGCAAATTCGCTTTGATCCCGAACACGCCTACTGGAAAGACGAGAGCCCTTTTAACCTACAGTTATTTCATAGCGGCTTTCTGTTTCAAACCCCGATTGCCTTGAACGTTATCGAAAACGACACGGTAACGCCCCTGCCCTTTTCAGCAGAGGACTACACCTACGATGGCAATGCCGCCGCACTGAAAGAGCAAGACTTAGTCGGCAGCGGCCATGCGGGGTTTCGCCTCCACTACCCTCTTAACAGCGATGACTACGCCGACGAATTTGGTGTATTTCTCGGTGCCAGCTACTTCCGCATTGTCGGGCGTGACCAGGCTTACGGACTATCTACTCGCGGGCTGGCGATCGATACCGCCTCGCCAGATGGCGAAGAGTTCCCGGCATTTCGCGAGTTTTGGCTCTATAAACCCGAGGCTGATGCCGAACAGATTGAACTGCTGGCGTTAATGGATAGCCCCTCGGTCAGCGGCGCCTATCGCTTTGTTATCCAACCCGGTGAGAATACTCAGGTCGAGGTCGAAGCGGAGCTGTTTGCCCGGCAAGATATTGCCAAGCTGGGCGTTGCACCGCTCACCAGTATGTTCACTTATGGTGAGGCAAGCCGCGAGCGGCCGGACGATTTTCGTCCACAGGTGCACGACTCCGATGGCCTACTGATACATGCCGGTAGCGGCGAGTGGATCTGGCGCCCGCTGAGTAACCCATCTCACCTGCATACATCCGCCTTTGTAGACGACTCCCCTCAAGGCTTTGGATTAATGCAACGGGAACGGGATTTTAACCGCTATTTGGATACCGAAGCCCAGTATCACCGTCGCCCCAGCCAATGGATTGTGCCGCTGGATGATTGGGGCCCGGGCCACGTGGAACTTGTCGAAATCCCTACCCCCGATGAGACTCACGACAATATAGTCGCCTACTGGGTGGCGGACGACACCCTGGATGCCGGCGAATCGCGCCGCCTGCACTATCTCACTCACACGCTGAACACTCAGCCTGATGCGCACAATCTTGGCCGCGCCATTCGCACTCGTCATGGCAATGCGGCGGTGCCGGGGCAAGCGGACTCTGCCTCACAAGGCCAGCGCCAGTTTATTGTCGACTTTCAGGGAGGTGCCTTAGAGGAACTCACCGCTGACCAGCCCGTCGAGTTAGACATTAGCGCCCAACACGGCGAGGTACTGCTCCCCCAGGTCACCGCGCTGCCCAACAATGGCTGGCGAGCCAGCTTCCGGCTACCCGCCAGCGATCAACCCAGCGATGTTCGACTAAGGCTCACCTTAAACGGCGAACCAGTTAGCGAAACCTGGAATTACGTGTGGTATCCCGATGACGAATAGCACTTATCAAGCAAACCTTATCTCGCCAGCGCCTGTGTGGATCAAGGCACGTCCATTCAGAGAGCCCAACTAATGCGGCGCATGGCGCTACGACGACTGCGCAGCGCGGGTGGGCTAGCCCGCTCGCTGTTTATTTATTGGCGGCCTGGGCGTCAGCGTGGCCTGCAGCGCCTCTATCAGCCTTTCATACAACCCGGCACCGTTGCCTTTGATATTGGCGCGCATCTAGGCGACCGTAGCGCGGCTTTTCATGCGCTCGGCGCCAAGGTGGTGGCGCTGGAGCCCCAGCCCGACCTCGCCAAATGGTTTAAACGCCTGGTAAAGCCGCCGACCATTACCCTGCTGCCGATGGCGGCGGGCCCTACGGTGGGCTTTGCTGAGATAGCGATCAGCCCCAGCAACCCGACCCTGTCTACCTTGGCCACCGAGTGGCGGGAGCAGATCGGCGAACGCAACGCAGGCTTTAGTCAGGTACGGTGGGAGCAGCGTTTACGGGTGCCGGTGACCACGCTGGATGCGTTAATTGACGAGTATGGCGAGCCCAGCTTTATAAAAATCGACGTTGAAGGTTTTGAGGCGGAGGTTTTGGCGGGGCTAAGTTGCCCGGTGGCCGCGCTGTCGGTGGAGTTTGTGGCAGGCGCCCTGGAAATAAACAACGCCTGCGTGAACCACTTAAGCCGCCTTGGCGAGTACCGCTACAACGTGGTGGCCGGTGAACAACGCCACTTTCGCTGGACCGAGTGGCAAACACCACAAGCGGTTAGCGAGTGGCTAAGCACAGGGGCCGAAGGATTGCCTTCCGGTGACCTGTACGCCTGCCGCTCGGATCATCGATTACTTCTGAATGATGCTTAATACCTAAAGGCTTCTCATTTTATGATTCACCACTGGCAAACCCTCACCGCTCCACAGTTAGCCGAGTTCGCCCAATGCGACCCTGTAGCGGTACTGGTGCTCGGGGCCATTGAACAGCACGGCACTCACCTCCCTTTAGCCACCGACTTGACCATTGGCGAGGGGCTGCAAACCGCTATGTTGGAGAAGCTGGATACCCACCTGAACGTAATCTGCCTACCGCCGATTGCGGTGGGCGCCAGCGACGAGCACGCCAATTTTCCCGGCACGCTCAGCCTACCCGCGCCGCTGGCCATTGCTACTCTTGAAGCCTACGGCGACAGCTTAGCCCACGCCGGCATTCGCCGCCTGGTGCTGATTAACAGCCATGGTGGTAATAAGGCAGTGATGGATTTGGCAGGGTTAACCCTGCGTCGGCGGCATGGTATGCGCGTGGTCAAAGCGACTTACACACGGCTACCACCGCTAGAGGGCGCGATTGCCTTTGAAGAGTTGCGCTACGGCTTACACGGCGGACTGCTCGAAACCGCTATGATGCTCTATTTAGCGCCAACGCTGGTGCAGTTGGACGGCTATCAGGCCACCCCGCCTGCAGCGCCCCAAGGCGATGCATTAGTGAGCGCAGAAGGTGCTGCGGCTTTTGCCTGGCTGGCGGAAGACTTAAGCACCCAAGGTGTCGCGGGCGATGCCAGCCAAGCCAGCGCTGAACTAGGCGAGCAACTGGTTCAACACTACGCAAGACAGTTAGCAGCAGTGGTAAAAGAAACCGCCCAACTACCACCGCTAACCAACTAATGACAGCCCCGTCACTAGGTTCGTGTTGGTTCATGTTTAGCGCTTAGTACGGTTTAACGCTGGCTACTGAGCACATCTTCCAACAAGTGCCCGCCTCGGGTGGCTTTGGCATTTAGATAGCGCTGGTTGTGGTCGGTAACGCTGCCGTACAGCGCCTGGCGTGATACCACTTCAATACCACCCTGACGCAACGCTTCCATCTTCAAGGGGTTGTTGGTCAGCAGTTGAACTTGGTCGATATTGAGCGCATTGAGCATATCCACAGCCACCGCATACTGGCGCTCATCGTCACCAAAACCGAGTACTTGATCCGCATCCACGGTATCCAGGCCACCATCCTGTAAGGTGTAGGCGCGTAGTTTATTGGCTAAGCCAATGCCCCGGCCCTCTTGAGCCAAATAGAGCAGCACACCGCCACCCATGGCTTGAATATCCGCCACGGCGTTGCGTAGCTGCTCGCCGCAATCGCAACGCAGACTGCCGAACAGGTCACCGGTTAAACACGCCGAGTGCAGGCGTAGCGGCACCGCGCCTTCCCAGCGCTCCGGTTTACCGATCACCACAGCAACGTGCTCACGCAGGCCGTCCGGCTCACGGAAAAGCACAAAGCGGCTGTCGGCAGCATCCTCGAGGGGGATATTCGCTTCGCTCACCCGCTTGAGCATGCCCGGCGCCCCAGCAAGGCATTGTGTAGCGTCTTCAGCGCTGACTTGCAGCAGGCGTCCTTCTGCCAACTGCTGCTCAATGGTCGCTGTAGCCTCTTGGCTAACAAAAGCGCAGAGCGCTGCGGGAATCAGCAGGGCTCTGCGCATCAGCGTCACGGCGCCTAGTTCGGCTATTCCGGCGGGCTTTAACCCGCTCAGTAACCCACCCGCAGGTTGTGAAAGCGTTTCCGCCGTGGCCAAGCCATTCAGCTCATTGGTGCTAATGTGAGCTACCAGCGGTAGGCTGGCGGCCTCGGCGGACAAGTTCATGCCCATCGCCGTCAGGCGGTGACGAGTAAGCACCAGCGAAGGCCGCTCGCCTGCTAGCAAAGCCAGCGCTTCGACCGATTCACTGCCTTCCAGCGCCTGCACGAGCAAACGCTGCCCACTGGCATTCACCACCACTGGCAATCCACGGCGGATGTCGAAAATAGCGCGTTCAATCTGGTACATGTAGGCCTCCTGGCTTCCTTACGAGGGGGATGGCGCACGCTCGCGCTGAGCTATTTGCTCTGAACTGAATGAATGGCTGCCCCGAACGGCTTGCTCTTAACCAAGAAGCGCCCGCATGATGAAGCGAATCTTTAAGCGCGGAGGCGTCATGCCCGAATCTCATGTCAACACGATTACACTGGCCGACGCCTGGAATTGGCTGTTGGCACTGCGTCATCGGCGTCCTAGCGATGTGGCGATTAAGGTGTCGCCAACCGGCGAGTGGCAAACGGCTAAAGCGATCACCGCTGAGGCGCGAGAGCTGCTCGATTGCCTGACCCCGCTGGCCAGTCGACCGGCGTGGGTGGTGGCGCAGCTGGGACAGAGTATGGATGGCCGCATTGCCACGGAAAGTGGCCACTCCCACTACATCAACGGCCATGAAAGTTTGGTTCACCTGCATCGTCTGCGCGCTTTGGTCGACGCAGTGGTGGTCGGCGCGGGTACCGCCAGCGCCGATAACCCGCAGCTGACCGTGCGCCATGTTAGCGGCACTAACCCGATGCGGGTGGTGCTGGATCCACGCGGCCGCATTCCCAGCGACTTGGCACTGCTGAACACCAATAACGCCCCGACGCTGCATATCATGGGGTCTGAGCTGCAGGCAACGGCGAGCGTGGCCCACGTTGAACGTTGCGTACTGCCGCTGAATGCCAGCGGTCAGTTCAATCCCAAAGATGTTGTCACCCTGCTGGCCAAAAAGGGCTTGCCGCGGGTACTGATAGAGGGTGGCGGCATTACGGTGTCTCAGTTTATCGAAGCGGGTGCCGTTGACCGTCTGCATCTGTTGGTCGCCCCGCTGCTGATCGGCTCCGGTAGGCCAGGGCTGCAAATGACGCCTATTGAGACCCTTGAGAGTGCGCTGCGCCCGCCCATGCGGACTTTCCGCTGCGGTGACGACACGCTGTTCGATCTGCGACTGCGGGATACTACCGCCTGAAGGTTGCGCTTTTTCACGACGACTCAGCGCCACCCAGATACCCGGTAGGCTCGCCAGCAACACCAGCACCCCGTAAGCCAATGACACCGCCACGCCTTGAGCGGGTGGCAGGCCGACCAGCGCCCAGACCCCGGCAGCGGCGCCTTCACGCAATCCCCATCCGGCTACCGAAAACGGGATCAGCATGGCCAGTAGCAGTACCGGTGTCAGCGCCAGCACTTGCAGCGACGGTAGCTCAACGCCAATCGCCCGAGCCGCACAGACCATTACCAGACCATAGCTCAACACAATCACCAGAGACGAAAGCAACTGCTGGGGCCACACGCCGTGCCGCAACAAACCACGCCTTACATCGCGCGCCAGGGCTTGACACCAGCTCGGCAGCCTTGTCAGCCCATGGCTAAAACGTTGGCGCAGCAGCAGGCCGCTGGCGATGAGCGCCGCAAGAGCGGCGAATGCGCTTAACCCCACCGCTGTGATCACTGACTCACCCAGCGCGGCATGCCAGAGCGGTGAGAAAAGCAGCGCGGTTAGCGTTAGCATCACCACGGCGACCTGCCCCGAGGCGCGCTCAATAATCACCGCTCGCCAGGCGCGCCCCCTAGACTGCGCTTGAGTGGCATGGCGGTGCGCCCGCCCGGCGTCGCCTAATACACCGCCGGGCAACAGCTGATTGACCAGTAGGGCCAGGTAGTACTCCCGTAGCGCGTAAGCAAACCGCAGCGGTACATCAATAAGACCCGCGGTAAACTGCCAGCGCCAGGCGCAAAGCATGATCTGTAGCGTGCTGATGGCTAACGCCAGCACGACCCACTCCGCGGAGAAACGTTGCACCTCCGCCACAATCGCCTGGGGCTCCACCCACAACGCCACCGCACCCAGCAACGCTATGCTGACCACCATGCGGCGTAGCCATGGGCTTCTCCGCGCCAGCTTTTTATAACAAGCCCCCAGTCGAGTGAACATACCTTGATCAGGCCCCATAGGATTAGGCCTCTTCCCTGGGGTTGGCAAACAGAGGCGTAGCAAACAGGTCGCGGTGCCCCACCCAAATACCCCGTTCGCCATTGGCCACCGCCTGCTGGCGCTGCTGTAACCAGGTGGCAATACGCGCCGCCGCTTCCGGGGCTTGCTCGGTGGCAGCTTCGGCCCAGCCTTCGAGTAGCGCCATCATTAACGGCTGCTGTTCTTGACTGCCAGCAGCGAGCTGCCACGGTGTTTCAGCTTGTTCAATGCGATAATCAGCCCTCTCTAACGCGGCAACTAATGCCCCGTGCGCCTGCCCGCCTAGTGCATCACCTAAACCTTTATCGCGCTGCTGGTGAGCCATAAACATCGCCTGCAGCCAGCGGTCTTCGTCATCCAGCACCGGCGCGCCTTGAGGGTCAATAAAGTGCCACTCACCGGTCACGCTTAGCGCTATCAGCAGCGCCTGCTGCTGCCCAGCGATGCGGGTCACCAAGGCATCGATCCATTGTTGGGAGACCAGATCTAGCAGCGCCGATGCGGTGACGAGGTACGCGTCGTCAAGTGGCACCTCGGCAAGCGCCTCCAGCGATATGCAGTACGTCTCAATGGCCACGGGCTGCCCTTGGCTATTGCTTAATCCGGCAGCACACTGGCGCGCCTGGGCTAACAAAATGGCGTCGTGATCGATCAGCTTCCAGCGCTGGTGGCCATTCAGGCGCGGCGCCAGAAAGCGCATGTTACTGCCCCGGCCGCAGCCAAGATCCGCTATCAGCGGCGCCGGAGTACGCGCGCTCAGCCACTTCGCGGCAAGCTCAGCCAAGGGCTGGCTACGGGAATCGACATCAGCCGCCTCCCGCAGCGTCAGCCAGTCGGACGCAAACTGGCTGCCTGGGCGCAAATTTGGAGAATCGGCGGGCGCAGTTAACGCCGTGGCAAACTTAGCCCCCGCTTCTTGCCAGTCGCTTAACGCATCCAGGGCCTGGGCCGCTCCCTGGCGCAGTTGGTGGCGTAGTTTGTCGTCATGGCAAAAACGGCTGAGGGCATCTTGAAGCGCGTCGACGTCACCCGGTTCAACGCTCAAACCAGCGCCTGCAGGCAAGGTATCGCGAAGCGCACCACCGGTAGTGGTAATCACTGGCAGGCCGTGGGCCAGGGCTTCGGTGACCACCATACCGTAGCCTTCATACCAAGAGGGCAGTACCAGCGCATGGGCGCTGCGATAGGCCGCTTCCAGCGTAGCGCCATCGCACTCGCCGTGAAGCCGTACGCTGTCTTGCAAGCCGTTCTGATCAATCAGTTGCTGTACACGCTGGGTAAAAGTGGCATCCCGGGCGCCACCGTAGCAGTCGCATTGCCAGTGATCGCCGCTAACGCCCGCCAATGCCTTTACCAGAATATCCTGCCCTTTGCGCGGCGTTAACGTTGCCACACATAGCAAACGTAGTAGCTCACCCGGTTCTGCTGCGGAGCTGATCGGCGCCTGGGCAACACCCGGCTCAACCACAGTGACACTGGGATTGAGTGGCATTTCATAGTGAGCCGCCAGCTCAGGTAAGCGCCGGGCGGTAAAGTGACTGGTGACGATAATCCGCGCCACGTGGGCAAGCGCGTTTAACTCGCTGCGATGAAAGCGCTGCTGATCAGCCTCATCAAGGCCCAATTCATCGCCTAAGGGGTGGTGCAGCAACGCTGTGATTTCCAGCCGCTGGGCATGTTGGGCAACCACCTCCGGCAGCGCTCCCATGGCCAGGCCATCAATCACCACCGCCGCCTGATCGGGAAGCGACGCTAGGGCCTGAGTGAGCGCTTCTGCTGCCTCGGCATCCGCATCAGGAAACGTGCCAGCCAAGCCGACGACGTCAATTTCCCATCCCTGGTCACGCAGGGCCGAGACAATTTGGGCGTCGTAAATATAGCCGCCGGTACGCTGAGCAGGGTCACCGGCAACGATAAGGTTAAACCGCTTACTCATAGAGCGCCTTCATAGCTTGCCCAGGCTACATGGGATTCATGTAGCTTGATCTCCATATGGGTAATCCCTTTGGCGGTGATGCCCATTTTGCCCTCACCAATCGCCTTGGCGAGCTGGTCAAAGATCACCTTGGCCATGAACTCGGTGGTGGTATTTTTACCCGCGAACTCGGGCACTTCATCCAAATTACAGAAGTTGTAACCTACCAGTACTGATTTTACCGTTTCGCTGGCAAGGCCGATATCGATCACCAGGCCGTCCTCATCCAGCTCGGGGCGCTGAAAAACCACATCGACAACATAGGTAGCGCCGTGGGTACGCTGGGCAGGGCCAAAGATCTCACCATTGAAACTGTGGGCGATCATAAAGTGGTCACGGACACATAAACGAAACATAGAGACTCCAAATGATAAGAAACCTCTGATTAACTATTGCGCTCGACCATACGGCGTTAAAAATCGCCTCAAAATGCTCATTTACAACCCGTAAACTCCGCTTTTTCGTTGATTTTTGCCTTGTCTGGCCTTCGCTCATTACGTTAATCAGAGGCTCCATAAGTAAATAGGTTATGAGGGGTAGCGCAGGCGGTGACAGAGCTCAACGCTACCACGGCCAAACAACTGAGGAGCAAGCGTGGGCAGTTGTGCAAAGTCGCTTTCACCGCTGATTAGCGCATCCAACCGCTCGTCTACCAGCAGGCTCAGCGCTAATTGAAGGCGGCGCTGGTAGTCCCAGCGGGGACGTAGTTTGGGTGGCAGCTGGCCTACCTGGCTGGCCTTGAGCGTCAGTCGCTGGGAGTGAAAAGCTCCGCCCAATGGGATCGCAATATCCCCCTGGCCAAACCAGCTCATTTCGATAATGCGCCCTTCGCTGCCCGCTAACGCCAGTGCTTGGCGCAAGCCGGCGGACTGGCCGCTGGCGTGGATCACGCAATCTTGGTCATGAAGGGCTTGTTCGGGAGTGCAGAAGATCACGCCCAACTGCTCGGCAAGCTGGCGACGCTCAGGGTTAATATCGACTAACTGAACGGTAACACCAGGCACCTGAGCGCACAGGTACGCTACCAGCGCACCGACGACACCGGCGCCCATAATAGTGATTCGCTCACCCAGCATCGGCTCGGCGTCCCACACGCCATTGATGGCGGTTTCCATATTGGCCGCCAAGACGGCACGTTTAGCAGGCACATTGGTGGGTACTTCCAGCACTGCCGAAGCAGGCACAATGTAGTGATCCTGGTGGGGAAACAGGCAAAAAACGGTTTTATCCAGGAGAACGCTTGGCCCCTGCTCAACGCGGCCAACGCTGCAGTAGCCATATTTGACCGGGGCAGGAAACTCACCCGACTGGAAGGGAGCCCGCATGCGCGAGAATTCGCTTTCAGGCACACGACCATTGAACACCAACGATTCGGTGCCGCGGCTGATACCACTGTATAAGGTACGTATACGCACCTCATCCTGGGCGGGAGGACTTAGTTGTTCACGCCTCATCTCGCCTTGTGCTGGGTTGGTCACCCAAAAGGCGGTGGCCCAGGTTTTTTTAGCGGCATTGGGAGCTTTGCCAACATCGTCAAGCGCCGACATGAGCGTTCCTTTTCGTTACGAGCCCACTTGATTCGGGCTCTCTTTCATTCCGTTGAATGTGGCGTGGCACCATTGCGCTGCAAGTTAGGGATAAGAGACACGCCGTGTGTCTCAGCCCCCGAGTATAATGTGTGGCCATGCATTGCATGGCCTTAGGCAGAACAGTTTTCAATGGTTCACCATCTTCAGCGTAGCGGGTGAAAAGAATATATTCGATTAACCATTTGGAACAATTGAAACTAACCCGTCTATTTCTTGATCTTATGGACAACACTACCTTCTTCTACAAGAATGGTACATATAAAAATAGTTGCATCATTTATTTCAACTGCGGATAGCGACGCCGCTTCGTGAGCCACCATGCCGCTTTTTTCCAACGCTTCTTCTTACACCCTGCCTAAGCGTCTCTATGGCGCTGCAGAACTACTGCTGGGCAGCTTGCTGCTAATTGCTGTAGGCAAAGGCTTACCACTTTTAATGGCTACTCCGGCCAATTGGTGGGTGGCCTTTGCCTTCTACACGTTTATTTCCGCTCTGGTCATCATCTTCTGGCCCCACGGCGCACTGGGTTGGGCTAACCGGGTCACGTTGGTGCGTGCGATTGTGGTTTCATTAGTGGCAGGTGCGCTCGCCGCCAATGCCTTTGTAGGGGCAATCTGGCAATGGCTGGCGATCGCGGTGATCGCCCTACTGCTGGATGGCGTTGACGGCTGGATAGCCAGACGCACCAAAAGCCACACCCGATTCGGGGCGCGCTTTGATATGGAGTTGGATGCCCTGTTGATTTTGCTACTGTGCGCAGGTTTGTTGCGGCTGGAATCACTGGGGTTTTGGGTGCTGTTGATAGGCGCAATGCGCTACCTGTTTATCGCCGCCAGTTGGCAGTTCCCGTGGCTTTCAAAGCCGCTGTTTGCAAGTTTTCGCCGTAAGGCCGTTTGTGTCTGGCAGGCGGTGGCGCTACTGCTAGCATTAACGCCACTAACCTCCCACCTTGTTGCCAGCCTGCTGGCCATTAGTGCATTGATCTCATTGCTCTATTCGTTTGGTGTTGACGTGTGGTGGCTGTATCGAAAAACACAGCGCTCCTAGCCCACTGCATCTTGTTAGCGAGCCGCTTGGCGACTCAGGGAAATAACGGTTTGGATAAGCTGTTTCCTCCTGACTATAGTCATTGTTAGGCTATCTTTTCGCCTTTCGTGTACTGGGAGACTCTTATGGATCACTCAGCAACAGTTCCCCACGGCCCTTCTGAATTCCGCCGCGCACGTGCCCTCATCACGCGATGACTTTGCTACTGTCGAGCGCTCCCCAGGGAGAGCTAGGCACTTATCCTTTTGGAGTTTAGGCTGTTTTGGGGTTGAGAAGCCACACATGCACAAGCATCAAGAGCTTTTTGATGATCGACGCGCAGCAGGGCGAAAGCTTGCTTATGTATTATCCGACGCGCGTTATGACCTAGTGCTGGCATTACCTCGTGGGGGTGTACCAGTTGCTTACGAGGTAGCGGCAGCACTTAAACTTCCGCTTGATGTGGTCATCGTGCGTAAGATTGGTGCGCCTGGGCAACCCGAGATTGGGCTAGGCGCTGTCGTCGATGGCGACCCACCTCAAGTGCTGTGGACACCGGATTTGCTGCAGATTTTTCAGCCTTCTGAAAGTTATCTGGAAGCTGAAGTACAGCGCCAACTAAGCGAGATAACCCGCCGTCGTCAGACTTATATTGGTAATCAGGCGCCCATTAACGTTAGCGAACGTCACATATTATTGGTGGATGATGGTATCGCCACCGGTGGAACAGCTAAAGCAGCCGCCAGAGCACTACGCCAAGCAGGAGCCGCTTCCGTTACCTTGGCAGTGCCTGTCGCCCCGCAGTCCACGCTGGATGAGTTGGCTACCGAGGTCGACGATTTGATCTGTTTAGCTACTCCCGAGCCATTTATTGCCGTTGGCCTTCACTATCAAGATTTTACCCAAACCAGCGATGACGAAGTGATCTCCCTATTGCAGAAGGCTCACTCTCTTTAACGCATTCTTTGATATAGATTAAAGTACAAAAAAGCCAGCTTTCATACGCAGTGAAAGCTGACTTGTTTAATTGTTGAGGATTTTATGCGGCCTTAGGCAGCCATCGCAGCACACTCATTGGCGCAATGTTGGCACGCTTTGGCGCACTCCTGACAATGCTTAGCATCGTGTTTGGCACACTCATTTCCACACGCTTTACAAATATCAGCACATATCCGACAGATTTCCTTGGCGTATTCACTCCCCTGGGCCATGAAGGAGGCTGCCAAGCGGCATATCTGTGCACATTGACGATCTAAACGGATGCACTCAGCCATCATTTTTACATCATCTTCTTGCAAGCAGGCAGTGGCACAAGAATCACAGTAGATCGCGCAGATATTGCACGCTTCAATACATGGCTTATATTTTTCAAATTCCATCTTTCTACCCTCCTTGTCATCAAACGAGCACTCGGCCTACTCCTGCACAGGCGTGACAAGCCGTATGTTGAGTTCCTGAAGAACTCGTCTAATAGAGTATAACAGAGAGCTTGCAACACAAGCGCAGCAAGCGGCGTCACTTAACTCTAACACTCCAACCTCAGGCGCTGGTGCCACTCAGCAAGGCTTTCATCGGGGTATTCGTCGAAGCATTTATCTTGGAACTGCCCATTGACCTCGACCCAGTCGGCCCGACTTCCCAGCATCATGTGCGTTTTCCGGGGAGGGGTCGGCAAGTCCGTATCAATCGCCGAAGCGAAAGGGTGTACCAGCTCGGGCCATTCGGGGTCATAAACCCACAGCGACGATGCACAGTGCTTGCAGAAATGCCGCTCTCCCGTGCTCTGCTCCCCCTTAATGAAGGCGCGGTAGACAGTAATATGCTCTTCGCCGCTAACGTTGAGCGTTTTGCTGTCGCCGCTGAGATTGATGGCATAGCCACCACCGCCCGCCGTTTTACGGCAGATTGAGCAGTAACAGCGATTAAAAGGATAGGGGTGGTTTGACTTCACACTGAACGTCACTGCCTGGCAGTGGCATGATCCTTTGAGCAGCATAGTTACCTCCGTTTGCAGCGGTTACCCAAGACAAATATCAAGGTGCGACTGCATGAACCGAGTGCGATCTTAAGTACTCTCTTAAGTTCTCTCTCAAGCTCTATCTTAATATCTTAGCTTAGCGCATAGGATCTACGTCGCTTTCAACGGGGATAATTGACGCTGTTTGTGAGTCAATGCATCAGCGTTCAGACTTTAAGGCTTGGAGCAATTCAGCCACGGCCATCTCCCCTTCGGGCTCGTCAAACGCTTGTGCCAGCGAAGCTTGTACATAGCTCAAAAAACGAATGGCGGCGGGGGGTAAGCGGCGTTGCCGTCTGACCACAAAGTGCCAACGACTTTTCAGCGGAAAGCCCTGCAACGGCAGCTCTTGGACGCCGTTGGGCGAATCTGCAACAACGTGGCGAGACAGCACCGCTAGACCCATGTTTGACGCCACCGCTAGCCGAATAGCCTCGTTACTGGCGACCTGCTGGGTAGAGCGTAGCTCAATACCCGCACTGTACAGCCAGGCTTCAAAGGTATGCCGAGTCGCAGAGCCCGGTTCGCGCAGCAGAAATCGCTCCTCTTTGAGTGCGTCCATGCTGAGACCTTCTACGCCTGCCCAGCGGCAATGCTGCGGCCCCACCACTACCAATGGATTGCTCAGAAAAGGCGCGGCTAACACATCGTCATCAATGGGCGGGTGGCTAAATACGTAGATATCATCCTCATGGCGCTCAAAACGATTGAGCATCTGCTGGCGATTACCTATCTCCACCGTGACATCTACCTGGGGGTTAGCCTGACCAAACGGCCCTAACAGCCGTGGCAGTACATATTGCGCGGTGTTCACCAAGCCGATACTGAAGTGTCCGCGCCCTCCGCTGTTGTACTCCTCCAGGTACTGACTAAACACATCAGCACGGCTAAGCAAGTCCTGGCTGAGTTGATAAAGCGCCTGACCAACCTCAGTGGGCACCAGGCGCCCTTCCTCGTGGCGCACAATCGGTTCACCGACAATTTCTCTCAGCCGCTTTAGCTGCTGAGACACCGTGGGTTGGGTCAGGTGGAGCCGATTTGCCGTGGCCGTCAGTGAGCCTGTGCGAACCACGTCGGCATAGACCTGTAGCAAGCGAAAAGTGAGTTGTCGTACTTTCATAGCCAGCCCCATAGATAATCATCTATGACTATATAAATCTTATTTGTTTTCATCAATCTCTTTGGATCGCTAAAGTAACTGCTTTAAAACCCATCAAGGAGATTGTCCGTGCCGGATATTGTGGTGATGTTTTTTGTGCTAGGTGTGGTTGCCGGTGTGGTGCGCTCCGATCTCAGTATTCCCAAAGCCGCTTATGACATATTGAGCCTACTGCTGATGCTGACCATTGGCCTTAAAGGCGGCATGGCGCTGCATGGCAGTTTGAGCATATCGCTGCTGGTCGAGTTATCTGGCGTCACTCTGCTGGGGATCATCATTCCACTGCTTATCTTTCCGGTGGTTCACTATTTAGTACGGCTATCCATCGCCGACAGCGCCAGCCTTGCAGCCCACTATGGCTCCGTTAGCGCCGGTACGTTCGCCGTGGCCCTGGCGTATACTGAAGCGCATAGCCTAATAACAGGTGGGCAGGTGACGCTTTACCTGGTACTGCTCGAACTACCGGCCATCATGCTGGGCCTGTTGCTCTACCGGCGCTTCAGCCGTAAAAAGGCCGCTGACACAACGTCAGAGCCGATCAAAACTTCCGGGCTGTGGCACGAGACTCTGACCAATCGCGGTGTAATCCTGTTGGTGGGCGGTGTGCTTATTGGCTGGCTATACGGCCCAAATGCAGGTGAGTCAGTCACCGGGCTGTATACCAAAGCCTTCCATGGCATTCTGGCGCTGTTCCTGTTGGAGATGGGCTTGGTCGCGGCAGAAACACTGCGCAGCCTGCGGTGGGGGCACAGCCGTCTGATTATATTCGCGCTCGCGGCACCTATCGTGCTTTCCTGCTTTGGCCTGCTAATGGCGTACTGGCTAGGGCTATCCGCTGGATCAGCGGTTATTCTAGCCAGTCTCTCCGCCAGTGCCTCTTACATTGCCGCCCCCGTTGCTATTCGCGCCGCCATTCCAGATGCCAACATTGGCCTTGCCATGCTGGCATCTTTGGGGCTCACCTTCCCTTTTAACGTGTTAATGGGCATACCTCTCTATCATCAACTTTGGGCATGGCTGGTAGGGTGAGGTGAAGTGTCCAATGTAGCGCTATGATGGCTGACCAATGGGCCAGACAGTTTACGCAGCGCCACGTAGAACACCGGCGTGAGGAACAAGCCAAACAGGGTGACGCCGATCATGCCGGCAAACACCGCAGTTCCCAGCGCCGCCCGTACCTCGGCGCCTGCGCCGGTGGCAACTACCGAAGGCAACACCGCCGCGGTGAAAGCGATCGAGGTCATGATGATCGGCCGCAGGCGCAACCGGCAAGCTTCCAGGGCCGCTTCCACTACGCCCTTGCCCTGCAGTTCCAGCTCCCGGGCGAACTCCACGATCAGGATGGCGTTCTTACAGGCCAGGCCAATCAGCACCACCAGCCCCACCTGCACGAAGATGTTGTTGTCACCTCCGCCAAACCAGACACCAATCAGCGCCGCGAGCATCGACATGGGCACGATCAGAATCACCGCCAGCGGTAGCGTCCAGCTCTCGTAGAGGGCCGCCAACACCAGGAATACCAGCAGGATCGACAGCGGGAAGACCACTAGAGCCGCATTACCCTGGGTGGATTGCTGGTAGCTCAGGTCGGTCCACTCCAGCGCCATGCCCGGGGGCAGCACCTCTTCCGCCAGGGCGTTGATGGCATCCATCGCCTGGGCGGAAGAAAGCACGCGGGGGTCAAATTCGCCGGCCAGGTCTGCTGCTGGGTAGCCGTTGTAGCGCAGCACCGGGTCGGGCCCGAAGGTTTGCGTGATGTTCACCATCGTGCCGATAGGCACCATTTCTCCCTGGTCGTTGCGGGTGCGCAGGCGGGCGATGTCCTCCACGCTGGCCCGGAAGGGGGCGTCCGCCTGGGCGATCACCTGCCAAGTGCGGCCAAAGCGATTGAAGTCATTCACATAGGTCGATCCAAGATAGGTCTGCAGGGTGTCGAACAGCTCGGTCAAGGGCACGCCCTGGGCCTTGGCCCTCAGCCGGTCCACTTCGGCATCCAGTTGCGGCACGTTGGATTGATAACTGCTGATCGGAAAGCCCATTCCCGGCGTTTGCGAAATAGCCCCCTGGAGCTGGTTCACCGCCTGCTGCAGCGCCCCATAGCCAAGATTGCCACGATCCTCGATAAACAGCTGGAAGCCCGACCCATTGCCTAGCCCCAGAATCGGTGGCGGCATGAAGGAGAACGCAAAGCCTTCTTTCAGGCCGCCAATGCCCTGATTAATGCGGGCGTTTATCTCCGCGGCGCTAAGGCTGCGCTCACCAAAGGAACTGAGGGTAAGAAACGCCACACCGGTGTTGGAGGTGTTGGTGAACTGCAGCGCGTTCAGGCCGGGAAAGGCAATGGCGTGCTCCACGCCCTCGGTCTCCATGGCAATATCCACAACATCCTGAAGCATCTGGTCGGTTCTCTCCAGAGACGCGCCTTCCGGCAGGATGACGCCCGCAATCAGGTACAGCTTGTCCTGCACCGGGATAAACCCGGGCGGCACTGCCTTGAACATCACGCCGGTACCAAGCAGCAACAGCGCGTAGACCACAAACACCGCGCCACGATGCTTCAGGGAACGAGCCACGCCGCCCTGGTACTTGTTGGAGCTGGCGTTAAAGAAACGGTTGAAGGGTCGGAAAATCCAGCCGAACAGCGTATCGATCACGCGGGTGAGCCGATCCTTGGGCGCGTCATGGGGCTTGAGCAGCATCGCTGCCAGCGCGGGCGACAGGGTCAGGGAGTTGATGGTGGAGATCACCGTGGAGATGGCAATCGTCACCGCGAACTGGCTATAGAATTGACCGGTCACCCCCGACAGGAAGGCCATGGGAATAAACACCGCGCACAGCACCAGCCCCACGGCAATGATAGGCCCGGAGACTTCTTTCATGGCCTGATGAGCGGCGGCCTGGGGCTTCAGGCCCTCTTCGATGTTACGCTCCACGTTTTCCACCACCACGATGGCGTCGTCCACCACGATACCGATGGCCAGCACCAGCCCAAACAGGGTCAGCGTGTTGATGGAGTAGCCCAGCAGGTAAAGCGCCCCGAAGGTGCCGATCACCGAGACCGGCACCGCCAGCAGCGGGATAATGGACGCACGCCAGGTCTGCAGGAATAGCGTGACCACCAGCACTACCAGCAGCACGGCTTCCAGCAGGGTGGCGATCACTGACTTTATAGAGTCATTAACAAAGATCGTAGTGTCGTAGACCGCTTCGTACTCAACACCTTCAGGGAACTGCTCGGACAGCTCCTCCATGGTAGCGATCACCTGCTCTCGGATATCCAGCGCATTGGCACCCGGTGCCTGGAATATTCCCACACCCACCGCGTTGTTGCCGTCCAACTGCGAGCGCAGCGTATAGTCCCCGGCGCCCATTTCCAGCCGGGCCACATCCGAAAGCCTGAGTATCTCGCCGCCCTCGCCGCGCTTCAGCACGATGTCGCCAAACTCCTCTACTGTTTCCAGCCGCCCTTGGGCGTTGATCAGGGTAAGAAAGTCACTATCTTCAATGGGCTCAGCTCCCAACTGCCCGGCGGAGACCTGTACATTTTGTTCACGCATGGCCCCCACCACATCACTGGCCGTCAGGCCACGGGCAGCTATTCGATCAGGATCGAGCCACGCCCGCATGGCGTAGTCCCCACCGCCGAAGATTTGCGCGTCCCCGATCCCTTCGATCCGGGCCAGCCGGTCACGGACATTCAGTCGCACATAGTTGCGCAGGTAGAGGGTGTCGTATTCACCGCTGGGCGAGGTCAGGTGAACGACCATCAGAAACGTTGGCGACTGCTTCTGGGTGGTGACGCCTTGCCGACGCACGGCTTCCGGCAGTCGGGCTTCCGCTTGGCTGACGCGGTTCTGCACCCGAACGGCGGCCTGCTCAGCATCGGTACCAGGGCGGAAGGTGACGGTCATTTGCAGCACACCGTCAGAGCCCGCCACGGACTTGAGGTACATCATATCCTCAACGCCGTTGATGGCTTCTTCCAGTGGCGTGGCGACCGTTTCGGCGATCTCCTTCGGGTTAGCGCCGGGGTAGACCGTGCGAACGACCACTGATGGCGGCACCACGTCGGGGTACTCGCTAATGGGCAGGTTGGGTATGGAGATCAGCCCCACCGCTAGAATAATGATCGACAGCACCGCTGCAAAAATCGGTCGATCCACAAAGAAACGCGAGAAATTCATGGCGGTCTAGTCCTCCCTGGCAGCAATGGCGGGTTGGGCGTCAGCAGCCGGGGCGGCGGGCACCGTTTGGGGGCTCACTTCCATACCCGGCATGAAGACTTTTTGCACCCCGTTGACGATCACCCGGTCGCCGGCAGCAAGCCCTTCGCTGATGACCGTGCGTTCATCCACCCGGCGCCCTGTGTCGACCTAGCGACGCTGGGCGAGGTTGTTCTCATCCACCACGTAGACGTAGCGGCGATCCTGGTCGGTCAGGACCGCCTTGCCATCCACCAGCAACGCTTGGTCCAACCGCGCGACCGGCATTTCGACCCGCGCAAACTCCCCGGGCCGAATGCGGCCATCCGGGTTGTCCAGCACTGCCCTGAATTGCAGGGTACCGGTGTTGGGGTTCAAGCGGTTGTCAATAAAGTCCAGGGTGCCTTTGTACTGGCGCTGAGGGTCGCCGCCCAGCTCGATATTCAGGCTGTTCGACGCGTCACCGGTGAGAAGTGTCTGGCTGGCAAACGCGGCCTGCTCGTCGGCCTCAAAGTAGACGTGGATCGGATCAATGGTGACCAGCGTGGTCAACAGACTCTGGTCGGCGTTGGCTAAGTTACCGCGAGTGACCATCGCCCGACCGACGCGGCCACTGACCGGTGCTGTAATGCGGGTGTATTCAAGGTCAAGCTCGGCGGTCTGCAACGCTGCCTCAGCAGCATCGACCATGGCACGCGAATTACTCAGGGCCGATTGACGCTGGTCATGCACTTCCTGGGAAATGGCCTGACGCCCTAGCAACACCCGGGCACGTTCAGCTTCACTGCCAGCCTGAGCCTGCTGGCTCCTGGCCTGGGCAAGATCCGCTTGGGCGGCGTTAACACGGGCCTGGTATGGGCGTGGATCGATCAAGAACAGCAAATCTCCCTGCTCTACCAGCTCTCCCTCCTCGAAAGCGACTTCCTGGATATAGCCGCTGACTCGCGACCTTAATTCAACCGTTTCAGCCGCTTCCACCCGCCCGGTGAATGACTCACTCAACACCACTGGCTGAGCGGTCACTTCTGCCACCTCGACTTCTGGGGGTGGCGGGGGCGATGCAGAAGCCGCCTCCTCACTCTTGGCTTCGCAGCCGGTAAGCAAGGCCATCAGCAGCAGGAACAGGAATATCGCCCGGCTGCTTGCAAAGCGGGTTCTTAGAGACAGACTTCCCATGATTACTTGCTCCAGTGGCTATCGGACGCCGATAGCAGCATTCGTTATATAACGCCTCACCGCGTTGGCGGTTGGCATTTAATTAGTCGGTTCAGCAAGATCCATTTCGACATTGCCCTACGGCTTCCACCGTGAGGGGGAGTCTCAGACCGGTAGCGTTCTTGAAAGACGCTCTGGTCATACGGAGGGCAGGCAAGCCCGCAGCACCAGGCTGCGGGCTTAGCGCCCATCAGAGGCTACCTACAATAGGCGGTACGAGCGCGAGGGAGGTATCGTGTTCCTGCGGAAAGCTTGCCTGTTTCTGTCACGGGCAGAGAGCGGCCCAATAAGCAGGCCCAATCAAACAAACGAACGATTTTCGGACTTGCACAGCATGACGGTCAGGTGACAGCTGATGCGGGTTGTCGATTTCTACGGGGTACTTGCCTGATCCTGCAGAATCAAATGAAAAAGCCTACGATTTATAAATCGAAGGCATATACTGCGAACTAATAGGGAGGAAAGCCATTGACCACTATCTTGCCTGAGCAGATTGTCCAGCTCAGCGACAACCTATCGCAACAGTTAATCAGCGTTGCCCGTCGCTGGAGCCCACTTGAAGAGCTTCAGGATACGGCGATTGCCGAAGTGCAACTGGTGCGCGCTGACGCCCCTACCAGCTTTCACTGTGCGGTATACGAGCCGTGCCTGTGTTTTGTCATTCAAGGCAGCAAGACCGTGCTACTAGGTGACAAGGAGATCGTCTACACCGGGCCCAGCTACATGGGTAGCGCCGTTTACCTACCGGTGGTAGGCAGGATTGACCATGCCACCCCGGAAAAGCCCTACTTGGCGGTAAAAGTCTCAGTGGATCCCCAGGAGGTAGCAGGACTGATACTGGAACTGGGCGACACAGCGCCGCCCGCGGGAAATGATACTATCTGCTCCGAGACGGACTGCGGATTAAAATCGGCCCCCATGGATGCACGCATGCAGGGTGCACTTTATCGATTGTTGAGCCTGCTCGACTCCCCGGAAGACATCAAGGTGCTTTCCCCCTTGGCCCGTCGGGAGTTGATCTATCGGGCACTCATGGGTGCCATGGGGCCTCACATGCGCCGGTTTGCCGCCTCCGACTCCCAGGCTAACCGGATTGCGCGGGTCATCTATGCGCTTAAAGAGCGCTACACGCAACCGCTCAAGATCCGTGAACTGGCAGCAACCGCCAACATGAGTGAATCGACGCTTTACCATAGCTTCCGGCAAGTCACACGCATGTCGCCCCTGCAGTACCAGAAGAAACTTCGCCTGCACGAGGCCCGACGACTCATGCTGGCCGAGGGGCTCGAGGCGGCCACCGCCAGCTACCGGGTAGGTTATGAAAGCCCTTCCCACTTTAGCCGCGAATACAGCCGCATGTTCGGCGCGCCACCCCGAGCTGATGTTATTCAACTGCGGGCAGCGGGAACAGCACCGCAGACTGCATGACTTCCAGTGTAATCGGCTTCTGGTTTTCCCGATGATTCTGATAACGGCTATTTAGTCTTTTATAACTTCAAGCCACTTAATATTGAATTATTGCAACTAAATCACCAACAACAATAACGCTATAGATAACTATAAACCTTTAACCTTAAAAGCACATCACAACGTCATTAAACATGACGAACACAATAGATTCACATCTTTATCACAAGTCACACAAGTATATTAAAAGCAAACAAAATCAGCTAACACACACATTGTTAGCCAAGGCTATGTTAGTTCACTATTACAAACTTTATTTTTAAAGCTCTGTCTTGTTTGTTTAATAAATCGTGGTAGGATTCATCGCTATTGAATACCCGACTTTTACACTCAAGCATAGTATTACTACTCTGCCACTGGGTACATGTGCACGGTACTTTTCCAGCGAGCGAGTTCACACTCCATGACACCAATTACCCTGCTGTTTCTAGCCGTATCCATGTCGGCAGATGCCTTCGCCGCCTCCATCAGCAAAGGCGCCGAGCTGCAAAAGCCACGGTATCGTCACGCCATCGGGATTGGCCTGGTCTTTGGTGTGATCGAAGCCATTACCCCGGTACTCGGCTGGGTAGCGGGCAAGGCATCTCAGCAGTATGTGCAAGCCTGGGATCACTGGGTGGCCTTTACCCTGCTGACGCTTATCGGCCTTCACATGATGCATACCGGGCTCAAAAAGGAAGACAAGATAGAGCACCGCAAACAGACGCTCTGGTTATTGGTGTTGACCGCCACTGCTACCAGCATTGATGCCATGGCTGTGGGCGCCAGCCTCGCCTTTATCGATGCCAATATCATCGCCACCAGCCTAGCTATCGGCCTCGCTACTACGGTAATGGCCTCTATAGGCACTTTTCTGGGCAATAAGCTTGGCAAGTTCGTCGGTCACTGGGCAGAACTTATCAGCGGTATTGTGCTAATCGGAATTGGCTTAGCAGTATTGGCCGAGCACACAGCTTTTTTTAATGCTTAACCAGCAATTTATAACCTTGATCTCTTTTAAACCTGAAAGTCCTTCTTAAGCGATTGAGCTTTTACACATGAAGCTGCCGTAAAAGAAAAGCTTGAGAAAAATCTATTTACTTAACTAAAGACTAAAGCTGCGGTAGCTGGTCAGCCAAGTGGCGTAATTTATCCGGATTACGCACAACGTAAAGTGCCTGGATACGACTATCCACGACCTCCAGAGTCATAACCTGAGGTAGCCCATCGTGTTCGATCGTTAACCACCCCGGAAGCCCATTGACAATTACATGACTTACCCAGCAAGGGTTGGATGACGTCGACTTGTGGGCCAAGCCTGCAAAGAACCGGCTTATTTTATCTGCGCCGATAATGAGTCTGCGTACAGCAACTCTCTTGCCGCCTCCATCGGCATGCAGCGTCGCGCTGCCGCTCAACAAAGCCTTCAATTCGGTGACGTCGCCACTGCGTGCTGCTTCAAAGAAGCGTTGGGTCAGTTGGCTGTGCTCTCCAGCCGCCACCTGATAGCGCGGGCGTGCGGCCCGCACCTTTTTTCGAGCCCGGCTGGCAAGTTGGCGACAGCTTGTTTCACTACGTTCGAGGCTGATGGCGACCTGACCAAAATCCAGCCCGAACACATCGTGCAGTAGGAAAGCAGCCCGTTCCAAAGGCGACAGCCGCTCCAGCGCCAGCATCAGGGCGAAAGAGACATCGCTGGCTAGCGCCTCGGGGTCCACCGGAGTATCCAACGTTTCCACCAGCGGTTCAGGCAACCAGGGGCCCACATAAACCTCACGTTGTCGATGAGCGACCCTAAGGCGATCAAGACAAAGCCGGCTGGTGACAGTGGTCAGGTAGGCACGCACATCGTTCACCGAAAGGTGGTCAGTATCATGCCAGCGCAGGTAGGCATCCTGTACCACATCTTCCGCTTCGCTCACCGACCCCAGCATTCGATAGGCGATACCGGTCAGATAACGGCGCCAGTGATTAAACTGGCGCGCAGACTGTTCCGTCATGGTGATTGGCTCCCGCTACTCAAGCACGGCGGTCGCGTCCACTTCAAACAGCATGCCATCCAGCGCTAACCGCGGTACCGGCACAAGTGTTTGCGCAGGCAGCGCATCGCCAAAGGTCTCCTTCACATAGCGGGTCATAACCTCCAACATCGAAGGATCATAATTGACGACATAGGTGTTAATACGAGTAACCTGTTGCGGGCTCGCATCAAGTTCTTGCAACACAGTTCTAAGGTTGCGATAAGCTTGGGCAACTTGATCCGCAAACGACTCAGGCAGTACTCCCTGGGCATTTTCGCCTCCCTGACCGGCAATGTAGGCAACCCGGCTGCCTCCGCTGGCAACCACCGCGTGGCTATAGCCGTTAGGTGCAGGATCATAAAGTTCATCAGAATTGACGATGGTTGTTGTCACTCCACCTGCGTGAGCTGTGTTCAGCGCCATAGCGATAATTCCCCATTTAAAGCGTTTGATGATGCAACAAAACATATCACTACCCCTCAGCTCTGATCACTGACGGCTTTGGGTTTCATTCGGATGAAGCGAACGAAACCCCACACTAATGCGGTTCCAGACGTTAATCGCTCCAATCAGTAAGGTAAGGTCAACGAACTCTTTCTCGGTAAAATTCGCCACGCCCTGCTCGTAATCCTTCGTAGGAGCGCCTGTGTCGGGTAGCTTTGTCAATGCCTCGGTCCAGGCCAACGCCGCCCGTTCCCGTGGCGTATAGAGAGTGGACTCGCGCCAGGCAGACAGCAGGTAAAGGCGTGCCTCGCTCTCACCCGCTGCGCGGGCATCGCTGGTGTGCATATGCAGGCAAAATGCACAGCCATTGATCTGAGAGGCGCGTGTTTTAACTAGCTCAATCAGACTAAACTCCAGTCCACAGTGGCGAACGTACTCCTCTAGCTTAGTCATCGCGGTAATGCCCTCTGGAGAGGCTTTAAAGGCGTTCAGGCGTGTTTCCATTGTCTTGCTCCTCTGTTTTATATGGAGTGGAAAGCTATCCACCGGTCGTTCTACAGAGATAGACGGAACAGCCTTAATGTTTGTGACATGGTGAGAAATAATTTAGAAAATAAAACGCCTGGGAGACGAGGAGTACGCCAAAGCATTGGCTAGTGGCCAGGGCATTTCGGATACTTATCGCTATCTCCCCTACCCTGTGGGCCACTCAATCACTCTCTTTTCCAACGGCTTTCACATGCCGTAGAGTAACGGCTGATATCAACGCAAGCGCCAAAAGGGTGGCGCCACTTACTGCGGCGGCCATATTCATACCTTGCGTAAACGCAGACTGGGCTTGCTCAAGTATCCCATCGGGAAGTCGTTCAGCAACTGACGTTGTTGCCCACAAGCTTTCTCCAAGGGCACGGGAGATATCGTCTGGCATCCCGTTAGGAATCGCACTGGCAATCTGCACGCGATACAACAGGGTCGCCATGCTGCCGAGAAGTGCTACGCCTAGTGCCACCCCCAACTCTTGAACCATCTCGGACATCGACGATGCAGACCCGGTTTTTTCCGGAGGCGCAGACCCTACCACCAAGTCTGTGCCCAGCGCGGCGATGGTACCCAGCCCCAGGTATACCAGTGAAAATCCGATTACGACCTGGAGTACCTGAACGGAGAGTGGGTCTACTTGAGCCAGAAAACCACAACCGATGCTTGAAAGCATAAGCGCTAAAGCAATAACAAACGCTGGCCGAATTCGGCGCGCAAAGATAGGGGCAAGGATACCGGCTAGTACCATCATCAGCGCTGGCGGCCCCATCCACAACCCAGCAATCAGCGGCGTGTAGCCCGCCACTAGCTGAAGATATTGGGTAACTAAGAGCATCATTCCCGCCACGCCCACCAGCCCTATCAGGAGTATAAAAAGGGCGGCAGTGAAGGTTTTACTGGCAAACAGTTTGAGATCAAGCAGTGGATCGAGAAGCTGCTTTTGGCGACGCACAAAGAACAGTGTTCCCACTACGCCTAGTGCGAGAGTAACCAATACCAGTGGCGTCAATCCTGCTTTAGAGAACTCCTTTATGGCATAGATACTTGGCAAAATTGCTATCAACAGCAACAGGACACTCAAAAGATCCAGACGGCCTGCCTGTGGGTTACGGTACTCCGGCAGGAGTAATGGGGCAGTTAACAACAGTATGATGACGATGGGCACGGCAATTAGGAAAGCGGCTCCCCACCAAAAGGGTGCTAACAGCAACCCACCGACCACCGGGCCTAACGCCATACCCAGTGCGAACATGGTTGCCCATATACCGATCGCCAGTGCCCGCTGGTGCAAATCAAAAAACATATTGCTAATCAGGGCCAACGTAGAAGGCATCAGGGTTGCTCCGGCAATACCCAATGCTGCCCGCGCCACAATGAGCCACTCGGCATTGGGTGCATAAGCTGCAAACACCGACGCGACCGCAAACGCAGAGGCTCCCATCATCAGTAGCCGACGTCGGCCAATCCGATCCCCTAGCGTGCCCATAGTGATCAGAAAACCGGCGATCATGAAGCCATAGGCGTCCATAATCCACAGCGCCTGGGTACTGCTTGGCTGTAGCTCTACCGCCAGGGCTGGAAGCGCCAAGTAGAGAATAGTTACATCGAGCCCAAGCAGCATGGTGGGCAGTGCCAATACCGCAAGCCCCGCCCACTCTTTAAGGCCAGCCTTGTTATAAGGCCGTCCTCCTGCAACCGTATAGAGAGGGGTGTGAACATCACAATTGAATGACATGTAGCCTCCGACTTCATCATGGAAGCAGGCATTCTCAGACACTCAATATGGGGTTACAATATAGCCAATTATCCTATTACCAAAGGTAATAGCATGTCGAATCATAGGCTTGAACGAACACAGAGTGATCTCACCGAATTCATGCTGCGGCATCGTCGCAAATTGACGCCCGCGGACGTTGGACTTCCCACCAGCGGGCGAAGGCGTACACCGGGCTTAAGGCGAGAAGAGGTTGCGGCGCTTGCTGGGGTAGGACTGACTTGGTACACGTGGTTTGAGCAGGGCCGTGACATTAAGGTCTCCGAACGCTTCCTGCTCAATATCTCCCGTGCCCTGAAACTGGATGACGCCGAGTGCTGTCATCTTTTTCTGTTGGCACACCGCCGAGCGCCGCCAGCAGAAGCGTATCAAGAGCAGAGCATATCTCCCCGGATACGATCGCTGATGGATGATCTCTCTCGCCCTAGCTACGTCATGAATCTGCGCTGGGATGTTATTGGCTGGAATGCGCAGGCCGATAAGCTACTTCAGTTCAGCAGCCGAGAGGCGTCTGAACGCAACCTGCTAAGGATGGTATTTACCGCCCCCGATCTACGCCGACGACTTCCTGACTGGCAACTGGATGCCTCGCATATGCTGGCGCAGTTTCGTTGTGACTTAGCTGTCGCCCCTGAAGACCCGATCATGCAAACGCTGATCGACGAGCTTTGTCAGTTATCTCCAGACTTTCGGCGCTGGTGGGAAGCTTCGAGTATGGAAGGCTACCATCGAGGAATCAGCAGCCTCCTCGATACAGAGGGCGGGCATCATACTTATACCCATGAGACGCTAATCGTTGATGAGCACCGTCATCTCAAGATGGTTGTTTACTTCGACAGCTAAATCGTTCCTATGCCATCTTCTTTCACGGAATATTGAAGAGAAGACTCAACCGTCACACGGTCTCTGCTTCACGTGCCTCACTCGGCGGGTGGCCAATAATGCGTTTGAACGCGCGACTGAATGAGGCTTCGGAGTCATAGCCAAGCCGGTTCGCGGCCACGGCGATGCGCATATTGTCCCGCGCTATCCACTGTCGAGCCTGAAACATCTTTACCCGCGCCACATACTTGGCGGGAGTCACCCCTAACATCCGGCTGAACTTATCGTTAAAGCTTGAGCGCGAAGCTCCCATGACATCCGCTAACTCGGCGACTGACCAATCGCGCTCCGGCTGCGTATGGATGGCTACCAGCACCTTGCCGAGTTGTGGGCAGCGCACGGCTGCAATCCAGCCGCTAGAGTCGCTGCAGGCACACTCAATCCAAGCACGAATAATAGTGGCGGCCAGCACATCGGCCAAACGGGCAAGTATGCCGCAGGCACCGATTCGATCCAGGCTAATTTCTCGCTCCATTGCCTCCAATAAGGCAGGTACCGAGGGATCACGTTTAGCCAAATCGCTAGCGCGCATCATGTCAGGCATTATCGCAATCAGAGGGTGTAGCGGGTCGAGATTGAAGTGCATGGCGCCACAAAAAAGCACATCCGGCTCAATATCACTCTCTTTTGACTCACTGTTCACCAGATAAATATTCTCGGAGACCGGCCTACGAGCCAACGTAGCCTTATCCACTGCAGGCACGTCCTGCGAGCTGGCCATTACGTAGGACGCTCCACGCGGAAAGAGCACCGCATCGCCAGCGTTCAGGTATGTCCACTCGGTTGTCTCGGTACGCAACCAACACCCGCCTTGAGCCACAAAAAGAAAAAGTGCTGCTGGCTGGGCAGAGGTTGCGACGGCCCAAGGGGCGCGCAGCAGGCAGCGCCCATACTCCACGCCCTCAAGGCGCAGGCCGAGCAGAATTTCAGTTAAGGTGTCGCGCATATTAATGAACCCGGTTTGGACAAATAGTCATGCTTTACGGATTTTATATCATAGAAAAGCCAAACCCTTAATTTTACACTGCAGCTTCAACTAACACTTTAGTAGGCCTGCAATGAACGACACTACTTGCTCCGCCAGCCCGTCATTACTAACGGCAACACCCACCGCTGAACCTACCTCAGCCAATTGGATGGGCATTGTCAGCCTCGCGCTGGGGGTTTTTGGTTTAGTGACTGCCGAATTTTTACCGGCCAGCCTGCTGACGGCCATGGCAGCGGATCTCAACATCTCCGTTGGCGCCACGGGCCAAGCGGTCACGGCTACTGCTGCAGTAGCTGCGCTTGCCGCGCTAACAATCCCACTTCTGACCCGCAATTTTGATCGTAGGTTTGTGCTGCTTGGTTTATCGCTGCTGCTCGTCGTTTCCAACGTCTTGGCGGCAACGGCGAATAGCTTTTTTGTTTTAATTTTTGCTCGAGTACTGCTGGGAATTGCCTTGGGAGGGTTCTGGTCGATGGCCGCTGCCCTGGCAATGCGCATGGTGCCCGACAATCTGTTTGCACGCGCCATGTCTATTGTTTTGACCGGCGTGTCTGTCGCTACCGTTTGCGCAGCCCCTCTGGGCGCCTATATTGGTGGTCTCTGGGGGTGGCGCAGTGCGTTTATTGCCGCTAGTTGCCTTAGTCTAGTGACGCTCGTGACTCAGCTTTTCGTCATTCCTGCCATGCCGCCAAAAGACAACCCAAGCCTGCGCACTCTCTTCCAACTGCTCACACGCACGCAGGTTCGCGTTGTGCTGTTAGCCGTAGTGCTGATGATTTCAGGCCATTTTGCCGGATTTACCTACATACGACCGCTCCTTGAAGAGGTGGCGCAGCTATCCGTCAGTGCAATCTCTGCGGTACTACTCGGCTTTGGCATTGGTGGTTTTTTTGGCAATTTCGCCGGTGCATTTATCGCAGAACGTAGCGAGCGCAACGCCATTATGTTTGGTGGGGCACTCATTATTGCGATCACCATTACGCTACTGTTCGCGGGTAGTTTGGCCAGCGTTACTGCCGTGTCTATCGCACTGTGGGGGTTTGCTTTCGGCGCTTTTCCCATCGGATTTCAAACCTGGATAGTTCGTGCCGCGCCGGATCAAGTTGAAGCTGCAGGGGGCTTGATAGTTGCCGCCTTTCAGGTTGCTATCGCCAGCGGTGCTATAGGCGGCGGCATACTAGTGGATTACCTCGGCGCGCTGGGTGGGCCCCTATTAGCCCTGATCACTACCAGCCTGGGAACCCTGCTTGTGCTGTCATTTGGGCCACGCTCACAAAGCCCGGCCTGATAGCAAGAGAGCCGGGAGTAGTGAGACTTCCCGGCTCCTCAGTTGACTAGACCACCCAGCGGAAATGCGGTGATTCAAGCGTTACATGCCTCCTGCAGTTCCCGTTACCCACTGTTCATCACCGTTCAATATCGCACAGGAAACTCTCCAGAATGGCACGGCTTTGGGCCAGTTTGGCTGCTTTCTGGTCGGCAAACTCAATTTGTTCGTGCAAGACATTGCGTAGTTCGTCACAGGGCTCGAAAACTGGGCCCTCCCCTCTCACACACGGTAGGAATTGCTTGATGGTTGCCAGAGTCATGCCTGCTGAACCGAGCAGTTTGATCCGCTCGACAGTGCGAATCTCACCCTGCCCGTAATGACGGTACCCATTGGTGGCGCGCGTTGGCTTAAGCAAACCTTCCGCTTCATAGTAGCGCAGCATGCGAATGCTTACTCCGGTGCGTTTTGCCAGCTCGCCTATTTTCATTTCACTCTATTGACTCTTACAGCGCTGTTAGGGTTTAGGGTAGTGACTCCTCACTGCAAGTTCAATCAGGAGTTAATGCCATGTTCACTAACACCAGCACTTTTCAGGCCCATATTAATGGGCAACCAGCCACTCTTTCAGAGCTGATACCCCTGGCCTTTGCAGGGTTTGCCCATTTCACGGCCATGCAGGTACGAGATCGAGAGGTCAAAGGGCTAGATCTTCATCTTGCCCGCCTGCAGAAAGCGTCAAAAGAGTTTTTTGGAAAGATGCTTCCCGAGGAGCAACTGGTCTCCTACATCAAAACAGCTATTGATAAAGGCCCGAAAGACCAGTCATTAACGGTTACTCTCTTCTCCCGCCATGGCGAATTCACCGCGGCCAGCATGGATGCGGAGCCAGACGTGCTCGTCCGTAGCAGCGCACCGGCTAATGGCCCTAAAGGGCCGTTGAGGCTGAGTAGGGTAGATCACGAGCGACCTCTAGCTTCTATCAAGCACGTTGGTGAGGCGGGCAAAACCTACTATCTACATCAAGCTCTGCGCCAGGGTTTCGACGATGCAGCCTTTGTCGACCGCCATGGGCGATTGAGCGAGGCAACCATCTGGAACCTTGCCTTCTGGGACGGTGAGACGGTGATCTGGCCACAGGCAACGATATTGCAGGGCACCATGATGGGTATTGTTCAACGCCAACTGAACCGCCTCGGTATTGCCCAGCGCCACGAGGAGATCACCATTGAGCGTCTTCAGGAACTGCCCGGTGCCGCGGTGATGAATTCATGGACACCTGGGATCGCAGTCACTGCCATTGCTACCACTGCTTTTGCAGAAATAACCCCGTTCATCAGTCTGCTTCATAAAGCCTACCAAGCTGAGCCCAACAGTGTGTTGTAGGGGGTCTTTCCATATAGCGCGGAATCTGAGACAACACCATCGATTTTCCAGCGTTGTCTCAGCAAGCTCTTCGGCAAAGTGCATTGCACATTGCCCCCCGCCACCACAAGAGTGAACACGGCCTTTCCGTTCAAACGTTGCAATCAACAGACCAGTTGCTCGCTCAATGCTGGTAAGCGCACCTTTATTTAACAAAAGGCTTTCAAGGGCCTGCATGTAGGCTCGCTTGTATGTGTTGAATTGCCATGCCTTACTCACTCTTATAAGGGTAGATTTAGCAAACACAATGTGAAATTTAATTAACTTTAGACTTAAGCCAATCGACAAAGGCCTGCATTTTGGCGCTATGCTGCCAACTTTGGGTCGGGATGTAGTAACACAGTATTGAATCAACGCCTTGATACGACATTGGCTGTAATGTGTTAGCTTTCACAAAGTCAGAAACCAGAGTCTCTGAACAAAACACCAGCCCTTTCCCAGCAATAGCTTCATACACGCCATAGAGCTCCTGATCAAAATATCTTATTTCAAAGTTTGGAAGAGACTCCCCATTTTCCATTAACCAGCTTTCCCAAGGTGAATCCGGTAATTTACTATTCTTCCATTTAGTCAGGTAGACAATAGGAGGCTTATCCGCTGTGATAGAGTTGATAAAAGAAGAGCCTCCATACACGTTAAAACGTTCTTTTTTCAATAAGCTTGACTCATCAACACGGGTTACGTCTCCCAAACGGATAGAGAGGGCATTAATTTTAGATGCCACCACTTCACCTGTTGATATTTCAACATCAATATTTTGATAGATTTTATTGAAATCATGTAATAACGGAATTAACACCAGGGCAGCAAAGGATGAAGTGGTATCAACATTCAGTCGTGATGCCCCTGACTTTATATTATCTAGCGCAGTCTGAATTTTCTGCAGACCTGCTGTTGTTGCCTCAGCGAGCTGGTGCCCCTCTGAAGTTAATATCACTTTTCGGTTTTTTCGGTTAAACAGCCGCACTCCCAACCTACTCTCAAGGTTGCTGATGTGGTGCGACACACCTGCTGGCGTTATCGACAGCTCCTCAGCGGCATCTTTAAAGCTCCCCAGTCGAGCTGCTGCTTCAAACACCTTAATCGCTTGCAATGAAGCCTTCACCGCCAGCCCCCCATTTTGGACTCAAACCCGTTTCTCAATAGGTAAGTTTTACTCATCTATCGAGCCAGTTTATTCATTTGTCGCAGTATTGGCAAAAAGGCAGCATAGCCACTCCACATCACTATCAGTCGAGCCCACTATGCACACATTACTTCATATAGACGCCAGCGTACGCAAGACGTCCAACCCCAACCCCGACCACAACTCAATATCAAAGCGCATTGCTATGCAGTTTGTTGATAAATGGAGGTCTGCTAAAAGTACAGATAATTACATTTATCGTGATATTGGCTTAAATCCACCAGCTTTCATTGACCAAGACTGGATAGGCGCTGTGTTTACTCCGGATGACCGAAAAAGTTCTGAGCAACTCGAAAAACTGGCTTTATCAGATCAGCTATTTAACGAGTTATCTCAAGCGGATGTCATTTTAATATCTTCACCTATGTACAACTACGGCATGCCCGCCCCTCTTAAAGCATGGTTCGATCAGGTAATGCGTATAAATAAAACATTTAGCTTTGACTTGGCTCGTGGCGACCATCCTATAGAGCCACTTTTGTCTGGAAAAACACTTATTTTAGTGACCTCATGCGGAGAATTTGGGTTTGGGCCAGGAGGTGAACGTGAGCATATGAATCACCTCGGGCCACACATTAAAACATTGGGCAGATACTTGGGTGTCGAGTCATTTTATGAAATAACGTCAGAGTACCAAGAATTTGGGGACGAAAGGCATCAGGAATCAGTTGCTAATGCGCTTAAAAATGCAGGATTACTAGCGACTGATTTGGCTAGCAAAGCATAAATCCTTAAGCAGTAGTAGGGCAGTGCAATATGCGCTGCCCTGCTTAAAAGCTATTAATCTTGAACAGTAATACAGAAACTGCAACGCTAACCTGCCGTTTTAGGTGGGCTAAACGCTTTACTGTAATAGCCAGATGGATCGAAGCAGCAAACGCGGCGCTTTCCAGAAGCAAGCATGTCGCAAGCATCTAGAATCCGCTTCGCTCGGGTCTTGGACTGCTTGGCGGATGTAATCCAATGAATCCAGTCCAGGCGAGCAATCGTCGTGGTATCGCTCCAAACAGTTTGAGCTTCTGGAGACGCTGCAAGGGCGTCCTGCAAATCAGCGGGCACCTCGGGTTCAGGCTCCTGCTCTACGGGCGTAATCTCAAAGGTGACATCGTCGCCACTGTTAACGCCTGCCGATTCAAGCAGCTCTTTACTTACCCGCAACCAATGGCTCAATTGGCCGTCCGGTTCAAGAGTAGCCTGGAAGGCATAAGTATTGAGGGTGCCCTCTACCGTTGTCCTGCCTCGCCGTGGGAGCTTCTCACTCACGCTTTTGGGCAGCACGACAAAAGCCCATGAATTATCGCTATCCTGCTTGGCGGGCCGAAGAAGCGTTGCTTTAAACTGAGATGTCATAGCTCTTTGTATCCTATTTTTAGTGTGGCAATTAACAGTACTCCAATCAAAAGGGGCAGCCCCTCCTTCAGAACGGGCTGCCTGTGGCATGCTGCTGCATAGCTCAAGGCCCCTAATCCTGATTATAGTCAGAGTGAGGCCCTATATTCAGACGCGATTTATTGATACTCCACCATCTGCCAATAGTGCCGTTCCGGTCGTAAAGCTGGATGCATCTGAAGCCAGGTAGAGTGCGGATTGAGCAATCTCTTCAGGCTTTGCCGTCCGCTTCATTGCATGTAGGTTGGCTACGAACGCTAACGCTTCGGGAGTGTTGGCAAACTCCCTGGCTGCAGCAGTATCCGTGCCTCCCGGTAGTAGCGCATTCACTCGAATGTTATCAGAGCCATATTCACAAGCGAGTACTTGCGTCAGCCCGATTAATCCCGCTTTACTGGCCGCATAAGCAGCCATGCCTGGCATTCCAGCGCTATAGCCAACAAATGTTGAAGTGAAAATTAACGAACCACCGCCACTCGTTAGCATGGCCGGCAGTTGATACTTAGCTGCCAGAAAAGCGCTCGTTAAATTGGTCGTGATCACCTGATTCCAATCGGCCAACGACATCTCGGGCACCGGCCCCATCGCACCTAAAATGCCTGCGTTGTTAAATGCCGCGTCCAATTGACCAAACCTCGCGAGCGTCTCGTCAACGAGCTTTCTGGCGAAATCCTCATCACCTACGTCGCCAGCAACCGCTAACGCTTGGCCACCCTCCTCTTTTATTGCGCTGACCAGCACCTCCAGCTCTGACTCTCTTCTGGCCGCTACCACGACAGTAGCTCCCTCCCTAGCGAAAAGCCGGGCAGTCGCTCTACCAATACCTGCGCTGGCACCAGTAACAATGGCAACTTTATTTTCGAGTGCACCCATCTTTATGACCTCCATCACTGTTCAGAAAAAGGGGAAATTCCCCCACCAACAGCGAAGATCATAAGAAGCCTTTTACCTGGCGCCGACCCGAAACTTGCTACATTGCGCAGGTACTAAAATGCTGAGCATACCTGTGGCCTTTTCAGGGCACGGCGTAGCTGACCCGCCTGCTGATTCCCGACGAGCCGGGCTTCAACCTGTACTGTTCGAGCTTAAGGGAGTAGGGTAGCCCTCCGGATCGACTCCCCCAGCGCTTTGTTGCGATTCACTGTGGAAGTCCATCTGCCTCCCTATTTAAGGCGTTTCCAGCGCCTGACACTTGCACGACCTGATCGCCAACCGCGATATCATCTCGCTACAGACATACCTAGAAAGATGTTCTGTTTTTTGCTTACGTCCTGTCGCGGCCACTCCTTCAAGGGAACTGTGGTTGCTATTTAGGATGCTAGGGCTGCAAAGCCTATGGGTATTCAATGAACGAAGAAAGTTTCTATCAATTCTCGACCGTGACTGTGCTCGCCTTGTTGGCGTTTTTTTACGGCGGCACTTACCTGCTGACCTTGCTGATCAAGAAGAAAAAGGAAAATACTGACGCCTTTATGGTGTCTAATCACCAGATCGGCTTTGGCCTTGGCGCTGCCAGCATGACCGCCACCTGGATCTGGGCAGCCTCGTTCTACGGCGCCGCCACCTCGGGTTATACCTATGGCATTTCCGGCCCTTTACATTACGGGCTGTGGGGCGCGCTGATGATTCTGTTTATCTACCCCTTTGGCCGACGTTTTCGCAAACTGGCGCCCAATGCGCACACCCTGGGTGAGCTTATCCATGCCCGCCATGGTTCTTCCAGCCAGCTGATTCTTGCCTCCTCCAACATCCTGGGCAGCATCATCAGCCTGATGGTCAACTTCACCGCTTCCGGCGCGCTGGTTTCGGTGCTTTCGCCCCTCTCTTTCCAGGCCGGTGTGGTTATTGCTGGGGTCGGGGTGCTCTCCTATACGCTGTGGTCAGGCTTCCGCGCCTCAGTGCTGACGGACTTTGCCCAACTGATGGCGATGATGGCCGTGGCCATCCTGATTATTCCAGCGGTAATGTTTGCTCTCGGCGGCCCGGAAACGCTGTCAGACGGCATGAGTCTTCTTACGCCAGAACAAGCCAACCTGTTCTCGATGGACGCGATCCTCAATCAAGGTGCGCCCTTCTTTGTAGCGGTGCTGGCATACGCCATTGGCAACCAGACCATTTCCCAGCGCCTATTCGCCGTGCGTGAAGATCATATCAAACCGACCTTTATCACCGCGACCATTGGTTATGGTGCCATTGTCATTGGTCTTGGCATGATCGGCTTGATGGCATTGATGACCGGCATGGAGCCGATCGATGGCGACATGAACAATCTGATTCCGCAGATGGTTTCAATGTACCTCTCACCGGTGTTTATCGGGTTGTTCTTTATTCTGGTGATCGGTTCGCTCTCCTCCACTGCTGACTCGGATCTTTCCGCCATGTCGGCGATTTTGATGGCCGATGTCTACGGTAAAAACATTGCCAAAAACAAGCCCGACCCGACCAAGATGCTGTTTATTGGCCGGTTAACCATGATCGTCGCGACGCTGATCGGGGTGGTTCTTGCCAGCTTCTCGATGGACATTCTGATCATGCTGGT
This sequence comes from Halomonas sp. A3H3, assembly GCF_000982975.1. Taxonomy (NCBI): domain Bacteria; kingdom Pseudomonadati; phylum Pseudomonadota; class Gammaproteobacteria; order Oceanospirillales; family Halomonadaceae; genus Halomonas; species Halomonas sp. A3H3. Next base: position 287,699 of record NZ_HG423343.1, read on the forward strand.
CTTCGTTGGTGCGCTGTGGGGTGCAATTGTGTTCCCGGTCATCGCCAGTTGCTTCTGGGATCGAGTCACCAACAAGGCCTTCACCTCCGCTGTCATCGCGGGCTTGGTGATGTTCTGTGTCGCACGATTCGAGCTAGTACCGATGATTGGCGTCACTGCGGGGCTGTTTGAACTACTCGCCGCCGTCGGCGGTGGTGTGGTGCTCGGTCTGATGGCCTTCGGCTTCTGTGGGCGCAGAATTGGTTTGGTTTTCGGCACACTCTGCGCCATTGTGCTGGCCTACTTCTGCGTCGGATTCCTGCGGGACTACACCGTGCTGCTGGCTTCCTTAATGGCTTACGGCGTCAGCACCATCTTCTGCATCGCGGTCAGCCTGATGAGTTCCAGTAAGTTCGACTTCTCGCAGATCGATCAGAAAGTGATCAACTACGACCCGACCAAACCTGCGACGCAAGGCTAAGTCCAGCGCCACGCTAGATTCATCACTTCATCCGCTGGTGCGCCAAGCGCACCAGCCAGACAATAGGAAAGCGCATGCAAACCTTTATCTTGGCGTTATATGTACTGATCTGGCCGTTGATCTCACTTGTCATCTTCGCGGTGATTGGCATCGCCACCGTCAAAGACATTCGCATTGCACGACGTGATAAGCGTGAACTGGTGTGATGTAGCTCTTCATCGATGAACAGTAACAGTGGTTAAGGAAAATAGAGGCAAGGAAAAGAGATGCGGCAAAGGATTGCCGTGGTTTGTAACCCTACATCAAGCTCCAAAATGCATCGACCAGCGGGTTTTTTAAGTTTTTCTTTAACGTAAACAAGCCAATATCGTAGGGTTCCAGCTCAGGCTTCACATCAAGCACCCGAATACGATCCTTCAATGGGCTGTTATCGAGCACAATTTTTGGCACTACGCCAATGCCGAAGCCCAAGCTCACCATACTTACAATCGCCTCATTGCCCGTGACCTGTGCATAAATGCGCGGGGCAATATCGCGTTGGCGAAACCATTCGTCCACACGAGTTCTTGAGACACCGCTTTCAGATAAAATCATCGGGATATTCGCCCACTCTCCGGGTGCGGTTGGCGAGGTCGTGGGAATATTTGGCACTTGCTGCTCAAGTGGTGCGATAAATAACAAAGGCGATGTGGCAATGGGCTTGAATGCTAACCCGCGAGGTAAGTTTGCGGGGCGTGCCGCGATGCTGAGGTCTTCTTTACCGTCCAGAACATGCGCAATCGCGTGTTCTGGATCCCCCGTGCGCAGCTTTATTTCAATCGCAGGATAGGCGATACGAAAGCGACGCAGCAGCTCGTACAGAAAACTGTAGCTCGCGGTGACTGAACCGTACAAGCTGATTTCACCGCTTAATTGATCAGAGTTGTCAGTTAACTCATGGCGGATCAAGTTCCACTGGCTGCTGGTATCGCGCGCGTATTTAAGAAATTTCTGGCCTTCCTGAGTCAATGCCACGGTTCGATTGTCGCGATTAAACAGCGGTACACCCAGCTCGTCTTCTAAATGACGAATGTTGCGCGACAGCGCAGAAATGCTGATATGACACTCATCGCTGGCGCGTCCAAAATGCAGCGTTTCTGCCAGGGCAAGGAATTGTTTTAAAAGTTTAATATTCATAATAAGACCGACGCTCCGCGACTGCGCTTGTGGCGATGTCCGAATACTAACCGACAGTTGCGAAAAATGGGACGTGTTATTGCAAATATATCAATTTAAGAAAGAGTCACTCTTCTATACATTACCTCTCATCACATGCTCTTACCGACATGGCGCTAGCGTTTCCCCCTAGCGACGGTGTCACCTTTTTAATATCGGTGTACCTTACACCGACACATTGATCATAAAATTAGGATGCTAACGATGGCTAACTATTTCAATACGTTACCGCTACGCGAGCAATTGGCTCAGCTAGCGCAATGCCGCTTCATGCACACCGCTGAGTTTGCTGATGGCGTCGAAGCGCTAAAAGGCAAAAAAATGGTGGTTATCGGCTGTGGCGCACAAGGCCTTAACCAAGGTTTGAACCTACGTGACAGCGGCCTAGATGTTTCTTATGCACTGCGTCCTGAAGCCATTGAGCAAAAGCGCCAGTCCTGGAAAAACGCCACTGAAAACGGTTTTGTGGTAGGAACTTACGAAGAGTTGATCCCCACCGCAGACGTTGTTTTGAACCTCACCCCTGATAAGCAGCACACTTCAGTAGTGAACACAGTGATGCCGCTGATGAAGGAAGGCGCCTGCCTGTCTTACTCTCACGGTTTCAACATCGTAGAAGAAGGCATGAAAATTCGCGACGACTTAACCGTCATCATGGTGGCACCGAAGTGCCCTGGCTCTGAAGTTCGCGCTGAATACGTGCGTGGTTTCGGTGTTCCCACCTTGATCGCTGTTCACGAAGACAATGACCCCAAAGGCGAAGGCCTTGCGCTCGCCAAAGCTTACGCTGTAGGTACTGGCGGCCATAAAGCGGGCGTGCTGATGTCCTCTTTCATCGCGGAAGTGAAATCCGATCTGATGGGCGAGCAAACGATCCTTTGCGGCATGCTGCAAACGGGCTCCCTGCTTTGCTTCGACAAGATGGTCGAAGAAGGTATCGACCCGGGTTACGCCTCTAAGCTGATCCAGTACGGCTGGGAAACAGTCACCGAAGCGCTGAAGTACGGCGGTGTGACAAATATGCTAGATCGTCTTTCTAACCCAGCGAAGATCAAAGCGTTCGATCTTTCTGAAGAGTTAAAAGACATCATGCGTCCGCTGTACAACAAGCACCAAGACGACATCATGAGTGGCCACTTCTCTAAAACGATGATGGAAGACTGGGCGAACGATGATGCGAACCTTCTAAAATGGCGTGCAGAAACGGCTGAGACGAATTTCGAGAAAACACCCGCTGGCGATGTAGAAATCTCTGAGCAAGAGTTCTTCGACAACGGCATTTTGATGGTCGCTATGGTGAAAGCCGGTGTTGAGCTTGCTTTCGAAACCATGACAGCGGCGGGCATCATCGCTGAATCGGCTTACTACGAGTCGCTACACGAAACGCCGCTCATCGCGAACACCATCGCGCGTAAGAAATTGTACGAAATGAACGCGACTATCTCTGATACGGCGGAATACGGTTGCTACCTCTACAACCACGCCTGTGTGCCGCTGTTGGCAGACTTTATGAAAGGCATCAAATCCGACGTGATCGGTAAAGGGCTTTCGCTAGACGACAACGGCGTTGATAACGCACGCCTGATCGAAGTTAACACTGCCCTTCGTTCACACCCCGTAGAAGCCGTTGGCTCGGTTCTTCGTGGCTACATGGCTGACATGAAAAAAATCGTTTAATCGCCTGATTAAACGATAGACGTTCAGGTCATCAAAACCTAAGCCGTCAAAAAAAGCCGAGATATCATCACGATATGCTCGGCTTTTTTGGTTCCCCGAACAGCGTAAGGAAGAGAGTAATGGATTCGTTAACCCGCCTAGACGATATTCACCAAAACCATATCCGCCTAACAAAAGCGACGGTTAGCTTTGATGATCGTTTCACACTAAGCGAGATTGATTGGACCATTACGCCAGAACAGCATTGGGTTATCACTGGCCCCAATGGCGCAGGTAAATCCGCCCTTGCTGCTGCGCTCGCGGGCATTGGTGACATCCAGAGCGGAAGCATTCAAGGCCTTCCCAACAACGTGGAAATCGTCTCTTTTGAAGCCCAGGCAGAGCTCATCGCCCAAGAGTTGAAAAAAGACGACGCCGACATTATGGACGTCATTTCACTCGGTACTCCCGTCAGTGAAATGATTTTCGACCACTGCCAAGACACTGAACTTGCCCAATCCTTGGTCGAGAAATTTGGCCTAGGGAAACTGCTCGATCGCGCGTTTCGTAAACTTTCCACCGGTGAAACCCGCAAAGTCATGCTGATTCGCGCGCTGGCCAACAAGCCTGATTTACTTATTTTAGACGAGCCCTTCGATGGCTTGGATGTCGATACCCTCGCCATGCTGCAAGCACATCTAGCCTCTATCATCGACACCGTTCCCATGGTCATGGTATTGAATCGCTTTGATGAAATGCCGGACTTCATCACCCATGTGGCCTATCTAGACAAAGAGCGTGGGGATAAACAGAGTGGCGACAAAGGCCGCTTGAAGCTCACGGTAGACCGTCAAGATGACGCCGCCTTTAATGAGCTCTACCAATTACTGCATTTGAAAACCACCGACCTAAGCGTGCCGGAGGCCGACCCCACCAATAAGCTACCCGCTCTCGACCCGAGCCAGCCATTAGTAAAACTAACGCAAGCGACCATCCAATACGGCGACACCGTGATTGTCGATAAGCTCGATTGGACGATAGAACGGGGCCAGCATTGGCAACTGAGCGGCCCTAACGGTAGCGGCAAAACCTGCGTTTTATCGTTGATCACCGGCGATCATCCGCAGTGCTATACCAACGATATTTTCGTGTTTGGTTTCCAGCGCGGTAACGGCGAAAGCATCTGGCAGATTAAACAGTTTATCGGCTATGTATCCACTAACCTGCAGTGGGAATACCGGGTTAGCACCAGCTGCAAAAACGTGATTATTTCCGGTTTCTACGACAGCATCGGCATGTACACCAAGCCCACTGACAGCCAGAAAAAAATTGCCGACCAATGGCTCGAACTACTCGGCATGCAAGACCGCGCCGACCAGCCGTTTAACAAACTCTCGTACGGCGACCAGCGCCTGCTACTCATTGCCCGCGCCATGGTCAAACATCCGCCCCTGTTGATTCTAGATGAACCTTGCCTTGGCCTGGACGACATAAACCGCCAGCTCGTCCTCGCCCTGATCGAAAAAATCTGCCAAGGCTCAGAAACCACCGTGCTCTACGTTAACCACCACGCGGAAGACCAGATAACAGGCATAGAGCATTATTTAGGGCTGGAGAAAAATAACTAATTTTTCAAATAGTTAAGATCAGTAACTATACTGAAAAATGGCCAGCCAGCTAGTCTTTTTTGTCTATCGTTACCTCAATCGATTTGCTATCGCCAGCAAACCATTTCTGAACATACAGAGTGCCCACGATAGGCGCCGTTCCTTCATCAGGCACTTCTTTATAGCGAACGCTGTTTTTGGTTTCTTTCTCGTATTCAAACATAACTACTTTCTTCGCCATGAAACATATCCAGTAAGTAATAATTAGGACTTGGGCGACTAATGCCGCTCAACAGGCTTGTTAGGTTTTGGAGTTAATCAGTCTCAAAGCGAACAGTTACTTTCGATCCGCACGCCTGAGCGACGCAACGCGCATAGCCTTCAAGAGATCATCGACCTTGTGATGATATAGATCAAGGTCTACGTTGGATGCAGGCGCAGCCTGTTGCCGTGCCTTCACGCATCACACGGAGGTGAATATTGTTAGCAAGCTCAGGATCCACGCCCAGTCGCAGACACTGCCCGGTAGCAAGGCCGCCTTCGTCAGCGGCCAAACGATCCACCCCAACGGTGGCACCATCGTCAATGGCTGAGGCGAGCGCCCTCTTGATCACATAAAGATATGGATGCAATGAACCACGGCACAAAGCCCCATGACACCGATCAAAAGCCCCGGCGCTGGCTCGATAGCGCCACCCACCCTTCTGGCTGACCCGCGAAGGGCTCGCGCTGTTTGAGTTCCACCGCCAGGAGCGTCTGGACTCCGGCGGCTTCGCACCGCTCGATGGTGACGGGCGCATACCCGACGACGCCGTGGCCGACACCATGCTTACCGCGCGCATGGCACATAGTTGTGCCTTAGCAGCGCTACAGGGCGTGCCGGGCGCTGCCGCGCTGGCCGAGCATGCTATTCGCGCGTTGGAAGGTAAGCTGCACGACGAGCAACACGGCGGCTGGTTCGGCGCCGACCCCGCCACCAGCGACGACCGCACCAAGCAGTGCTATATCCATCACTTCGTCGCCCTCGGCGCTGCCACTGCGACCCACGCCGATATTCCCGGCGCGGCTGCTCTGCTCGAAGAGGCCATTGGGGTGATCGACACCCGCTTCTGGTCGATGGATGAGCAAGCTTTCGTCGAGAGTTTCAGTCAGGACTGGAGCGAACTGAGCGACTACCGCGGCGGTAACAGCAACATGCACGGCGTAGAGCTGTGCTTGGCGCTAGCCGATGTGCGCGACGAACCGCTGTGGCTTGATCGGGCGCTGGCCATCGTCGAACGACTGATTCACCGCCACGCGGCTCCCCGGGAATACCGCATCATCGAGCATTTTCACGGCGACTGGTCGGAGTGGCCGGAACACAACGCCGACTGCCCCGACGACGGCTTCTCCCCCTATGGCGCTACGCCGGGGCACGGCTTTGAGTGGTCGCGTTTGATGCTGCACCTGGAAGCATCGCTGCAATCCCGCGGCCGAACGGTTCCTGCCTAGCTGTTCACCGACGCTGCGGCGCTATTTGACGCCAGCCTGCGCGACGGCTGGAATACCGACGGCGCCCCGGGGCTGGTATATACCGTCGATTGGGAGGGTAACCCGCACTCCCTGCGGCGACGCCACTGGACCCACGCCGAGGCGGCGGGCGCGGCGGCCGCGTTCCTACAGCGCACCGGCGAGGCCCACTACGAGCACTGGTATCGGCAACTCTGGGATGCGATCGACACCCTCTTTATCGATCGTAAACGGGGCGGCTGGTACCAGGAGCTCAGCGGTGAGTTGCAGATCGACCCCGCCGAAGGCGACGTCAAACCCGATCTCTACCATGCCTACCAGTCCACCTTGCTGCCACGGTTGCCCTTAGCCCCCAACCTAGCGTTAACCGTCCACCGGTTGTAGCTGGTTGTAATAAATAGTGCAACGTTCACCCGAGGTGGTCCCCCCTCAGTCGCCGTGCCTGTCGTGGGCCCGGCTTTTTCAGTTTATTTCAGTCATACCAGGGGTGGATTACGCTCGGTAAACTGGCCGTTCCAATAGGGATAATAGGGGTAAGGTGGCGTTACCGCGCTCGCCGCGTCTAATCGTGCAACTTGAGATTCATCAAGGCGCCAGCCAACCGCACCGAGATTCTGCCGTAACTGGGTTTCGTCCCGGGCACCCATCAAAACCGATGACACCGTCGGACGGCGCAGCAACCAGTTAATCGCCACCTGGGGCACGCTCTTGCCGACTTCGTCAGCGATCTCGAATAGCACGTCCAGTACCCGGTACAGTCTTTCGTTCGGCACCGGCGGCGCGAACCCTTCGGTCTCGTGAAGACGGCTCCCGGCGGGCAGTGGTTGGCCGCGACGAATCTTACCGGTCAGACGCCCCCAGCCCAGCGGGCTCCACACCAGAGCGCCCAGGCCTTGATCCTGCCCCAACGGCATCAGCTCCCACTCGTAATCTCTGCCCACCAGGGAGTAATACGTCTGGTTCGCCACGAAGCGCGCATAGCCATAACGCTCGGCAACGCTCTGGGACTTCATCAACTGCCAACCAGAGAAATTGGAGGCCCCGAGATAGCGCACCTTGCCAGCCCGTACTAGGTCATCCAGTGCGGACATCACGTCCTCCACCGGAGTCATGGCATCGAAGTGATGTAGTTGCAGCACATCGATATAATCGGTTCCCAGCCTTTTTAGTGCGCGCTCGGTGGCGCGGATCAAGTGGTGTCGAGAGCTGCCCACGTCATTGGCGTCCTCCCCGCTGCGTAGTGACAGCTTCGTGGACACGATCACCCGGTCACGACGGCCTTTGATCGCCGCACCAAGGATCGCTTCCGAAGCACCGTCGGAATAAACATCAGCGGAGTCGAACAGATTGACCCCAGCGTCCAGACATATATCGATCAGCCGCTTCGCTTGCTCAACGTCGGTATTACCCCAGGCACTGAACAGCGGTCCCTTGCCACCAAAGGTGCCAGCTCCAAACCCCAATGCAGGCACCTTGAAACCAGATCGCCCTAGATAACGATATTCCATCACACTCACTCCTGTTCGCAGTAAATTGCCGGGGCGGGCCCAATGGACTCGCCATGCTCACGCTTGATTGCCCAGACGGCCACCGCCAGTCCGGTAAGAGCAACCAGTGCGGCGGCGCCAGGCACGGCGGTAAAGCTGCCGCTGCGCTCGATCACCACACCGCCCAAGCCCGCACCAATGGCATTACCCAGATTGAACGCACCGATATTGAAGCTGGACGCCAGGCTGGCCGCGCCTTCCGCCCGGTTAAGTACCCACAGTTGCAAGGGCGCCACCGTAGCGAAACCGGCCATGCCCAGCAGGCCGACGAAGACCACCGTTGTCCACTGATAGCCGAGCGCAAAAGGAAACAGGCCCAGCACCGCCGCCAGCACTGCCAATGTGATAATCAGGGCCGGTGCCAGCCCCCGATCCGCGAGACGCCCGCCGAGCAGGTTACCGACGATCATGCCAACGCCGAATACCAGCAGAATCAGCGACACCGCATCCTGGGAGAAACCGGCGATGCCGGTCAGCATCGGCTGGATGTAGGTAAACACGGTGAACACCCCGGCGATGCCAAGCGCTGTCATCAGCAACCCCAGCAACACCGTGGGTCGACCGATCGACGCCAGACTCTTTTGCCAACCCAATACCTCTCCGTCACCGCTGTCGCGAGGCACCATGAGGGCGATCACCAGGGTCGCCAGTACGCCCACACCGGTGATTGCCCAGAAGGTGGTGCGCCAGCCATATTCGTGCCCCAGCCAAGCGCCAGCGGGCACGCCCAGCAGCGTCGCCACGGTCAAGCCGGTGAACATCGTGGCGATGGCACTGGCCCGTTTGTCCGGCGCCACCAGGCCAGTGGCGACCACCGAACCGACGCCGAAAAAAGTGCCGTGTGCTAGGGAGGTCACCACCCGGGCAACCATCAGCATCGAGTAGTTCGGAGCCAGCGCACAGGCCAGGTTGCCGAGGGTAAAAATAACCATCAACGCCACCAGCACCTTCTTGCGAGGCCAGCGGGCACTGGCAATGGTGAGCAACGGCGCGCCCACGAACACACCCAAGGCATATCCGGAGATCAGCAGGCCCGCTTGGCGGATACTTACATCCAGATCGGCGGCCACTTGCTCCAGCACCCCCATGATCACGAACTCGGTGGTGCCGATGCCGAAGGCACCAATGGTCAAAGCGTAGAGCGCCCAGGGGATCGGGCGCGAAGAGGTTGAAGCCATCATCAAAACGTCCATCAGGGAATGATGAGACGAATGCTAGACCTGCATCACCCTCCTTGATACCTTTAGGATCTTTAATGACTTTCAATATTTTATTGACAATGAGGCCATCATGGATCGTCTAAGCGACATCGCTCTCTTTCTGCGCGTGGTGGATCTGGGTACGATCAGCGCCGCCGCCCGCAGCCTTGACCTCTCGGTGGCCGTGGCCAGCCAACGTCTGCAGCGGTTGGAAAAGGGCCTCAATGTCCGGCTGTTGCACCGCACAACCCGTCGCCTCCACCCCACCCCAGAGGGGCTCGCGCTGGCGGAACAAGGCCGCGAGTTGGTGGAGGGGCTGGAAGCACTCACCCAGGATCTACGCGGCAGCGCCGACAACGTCACCGGCACCCTGCGCGTCACCCTGCCCCACTCCTTCGGGCGTCAGTACATTTCACCGCTGTTGCCCGAGTTCCTTAACCGTTATCCCCGGCTGGATCTGTGTGTCGGCCTGACTGACCAGGTAGTGGATCTGGTGGGCGAGGGCTACGATCTGGGCATTCGCATCGGCATTCTGGAAGATTCCAGTTTGGTGGCGCGACGCCTGGCCGACGACGAGCGGGTACTGTGCGCCTCTCCCGACTACCTGAAACGCCACGGCACCCCGCAACGCCCCGGCGAACTGGCTGATCACCAATGCCTGGTACTTTCCAGCAGTCGGCGTCGGCAGGATATCTGGCACCTCACCGACAACCAGGGGCAAAGCGAGGCGATACAAATAGGCGGCCGCATACGCAGCAATCAGGGTGAAATGCTCACCGAGGCGGTACTCGGCGGCCTGGGCATCGCACAGCACTCGGTGTGGCACATCCACGAATACCTGCACAGCGGTCAATTGAGCGTGGTATTGCCGGATTACCGGTTAACGGAAACCAGCATCTACGCGGTGATGCCCCAGCGCCAGTTGGTGCCACCTCGGGTGCGGGCGTTTGTGGCGTTTCTGGGAGAGCGGCTCGCTGAACATCCTGTCTGGGCGTTGCGGCGGGAAGATCAGTAAGTGTCAATTGCATCTAGATCGAGATGGATCCATCGATGTGAGCCGACCAGTGCTTTTCACCAATCTTGCCTATCAAAAAGTTTTCACCCAGCGGTCGTCCTGTTTAACGCTACGAAACTGGAAAACCATGCTTTCGAGCGGCCCAGACAGCCAACAGAGTTGCCGTCAGTAACACCAAGAGCGCGGGCGGGAAAGCACCAGCACCAAAGCGATCCAAAAGCACGCCGCCGATGACACCACCGCCAGCGATAGCCAAGTTCCAGACAGTAACCAGCATCGATTGCGCAACGTCTGCCGCTTCTCCAGCCGCCTTGGCGAGAGCTGTTTGGAACAGCGTGGCAGCTCCCCCAAATGCGAGTCCCCAGGCGCCGACAGCTACATAAATGGCAACAGGCATATCACCTGCGATACCAAGCATCAGTGCCGCTACCCCGAACAGGGAGGTGCTGGCGAGCGTCATTACACGAAGATAGCGATCAATCAACACGCCAATGACCCAAATGCCGACCAACGCAGCAATACCGAATACCAGCAAGACCAGATCGGTTCGCTCAGCCAGATTAGCATCAGCCAAAAAAGGAGCGATATAGGTGTAAAGGATGTTATGCGCGAGCACGAAGGCCAGTACTACAAATAGCACCGGACGAATACCTGGAAGGGTGAATACCTGCCTAAGCGTTAGCCGCTTACCAACGGATTGACCCGCGAAGTCAGGCACCTTTATATGAACCCACACGATCAGGATCAGCGCCATAAGCGTCATTATTCCAAAGCAAGCGCGCCACCCCATCAGTGTGCCTAGAAACGTGCCAGCCGGGACACCCAAAGAGAGTGCCAATGGTGTTCCCACCATCGCAATAGCAATAGCGCGCCCTTTTAAATGCTCTGGCACCATTCGAGCGGCATAGCCTGCCAATAGAGCCCACAATAGGCCTGCTGCTACACCAGCGAGAAATCGGGCCATCATCGTCAAGATATAGCTCGTTGAAAGCGTCGTGATCGTATTGGCGATAGCAAAGCCCACGATAGCGGCCAGCAATAAGGGCCTACGCCGCACCCCCTGCGTGGCTGCCATCAATGGAATAGCGGCTACTAAGGAGCCGATGGCATAGAGGGTAACAAGTTGTCCCGCAAGAGATTCTGAAACCTCCAGTCCTGCTCCGATCTGGGGCAACAGGCCCGCTGGCAAAGCCTCGGTCAAGATAGTCACGAAACCCGCTAATGCAAGTGCGAGCAAAGCCGTAATGGGCAGTCGATCCGATTGTTCGGTTTCGCTTCTCTCCCGATCTAAGTTACTCATTTCCGATGTAGACATCATTATTGCCCCGTCTAAAGCGAAGGTTCAGGTGCTAAAGCACGCTTACCTGCCGCATGTGAGAATAGGCACTCACATTAGGCATATTGAGCAATTAGGAGAATAATGCTAATTTTCCGAATATATCGGAACAAAATTCCTTAATGGAAAAATATGGATGTATTAAGCGGCATTGAGTACTTCGTACAGGCGGCTGAAACCCGTAGCTTCTCTGCAGCTGGGCGAAACCTGGGCGTGTCTTCTTCAGCAGTAGGAAAAAGCGTAGCCCGACTGGAAGCTCGCCTGGGTGTTCGTTTACTTCATCGAAGCACTCGCAGTATCACGTTGACGGCGGAGGGAGTACTCTTTCTTGAGCGCTGCCGTCGTATATTAAGCGAGGTGGAAGCAGCAGAACTGGAGTTGTCAGAGATACATACGGAGCCCAAGGGCAAACTTCGGGTGAGTTTTCCACTCGTTGGGCAGCTTGTGATGCCAGTGCTGACTTCCTTTATGCATCGTTATCCTTTGATCGAGCTAGATGTGGATTTTTCAGACCGGATGGTAGATGTAATCGAGGAAGGGTTCGATGCCGTTATTCGCACCGGAGAGCCAGCAGATTCTCGTTTGATGTCACGCCCACTTGGGAACTATAGCCTGGTGCTTGTGGCCTCACCGGAGTATCTATCCAAGCACGGTCACCCACAAACACCCGCTGACTTGGTCGATCATGCTTGTTTGCAGCACAAGTTTCCCAGTACCGGTAAATATGAGGCTTGGCCGCTTCGGGCAGTTGGCAACGAAACAACTCCCACGCTAAATACAGCCATGGTGTGCAACACCTCTGAAGCGTTAATCGCAGTGGCCCGTGCAGGACTGGGCATCGCGTGCCTACCGGACTTTATGGTGAGAGAAGCTATCAGCAAGGGAGAGCTGGTTACTGTCCTGAATGAGCATATCGAGCATCAAGGAACATTTCGCATGCTATGGCCCTCCAGCAAACACTTGGCCCCCAAGCTACGGGTATTTATTGATTTTATGGTTGAAGAGCTTTTTAAGGCTTAGCTTTTTCGGTTCCTTATAAGATTGCAAACCGAGGTGATCAGACTGAAGCAGAACGGCCTTTGAAACGCATGCACAATCTGCAAAAAAACGCCTCACTTCAATGGTTGTTTAGCTCACATATGAGTTTCAGCCGTCATACTCGTCGTGGCGGCGGTTCCACACATACGGCTTCGTCTGTGGCCAACCTTCCGGTGAGTCCTCCCAGGTTTCCTGGCGACCAAACGGCGTCAAATCCAGGTATGTCCAGTGGCTACCTAAATATTCGACGCCACGGGCACCGGTAAAGTAGGTACGATAAATGTCGTTTCCATCGCGGAGGAAGACACTCGCGCCATGCCTTTCGCCCTCCTCTGTCGTTGCGCCGACATCCTCGTTGAAGTCGCTTCCGTAAGAGGAGTACCAGGGAATCGTCCAGCCCATGCGCGTCTTATATTGATTGATTTTCTCTAGCGGAGCGCGTGACACCATGACCAGCGAAGTGTCACGTGCATGGAGGTGGGCCGGGTGCGTCATGGCATCGGCCACCCACGAGCACCCATCACACCCCGCCTTCCAATCGGGGGCAAACATGAAATGGTAAACAATCAGTTGACGTTGCCCAGCGAACAAGTCGCGGAATGACACGCTGCCCTCATCACCCTGGAAGACATAAGGCTTTTCCATTTTCACCATGGGTAGCTTGCGCCGCTCAGCGCTCAAGGCATCGCGTGCCCGAGTGTGTTCTTTTTCTTTAATGAGCAATCGGTTGAGTGCCGCCTCCCACTCTTCAGGTGAGACAACTTGCGGTAAAGGGTGTTTAGTTGTTGGCATATTTGGCCCTTCTTCTTTAAAGCCTGTTTGTTCTCGCTCCGCAGAAAGATCTAACTCATGGGTTGATACTAATAGCCGAGTCAGTGCTTGAGTAGCACCATAGCCGCCGCCTCCCTTTCGGTAAGGGTCAGCGCTTCTATCAACGCGGGGTGGCAAGGCACGTTTCAATAGATTTCCGCATGGAACAAATTAGCGCCTGGAACTCCCCCTGCTTCCCCTGCCATTGGTCGTCGACCTTTCCGAGATAGCCTTGCTTAGCGTAGTCCAATAAAGCCGCATCTTCCTTTGCCAGCTGTTCCTTTGCCCACTCTGCTGCCACATCTTTTGAAGCAATATCACCCGTTGCTACAGTCAGCCACATGCGAGACAAGGTTAAGAGCACATTGCGTTCATCGCCTGCTGTCTCTGCCAGCAGAGTAGGCAAGGAATCACGAATCGCTCTTTGGACATCAGCCATTGGCACTGGCCCAAACACCTCAGCGGCGTTGACTCCATATAGCGGCAGGCTGTTATCGATCACCTTTTTCAGCACAATCGCCAGATCAGGATCACAGGCTGGTTTCGGGATGTGCCCTGCCTCGAACTCATCCCGCAACCACTCACCGTATATAAGTTCCGCCCGCGGCGGGAACCGCCAGGGCACAACATCAGAGATCGTGATGACCGTCAGCTCTACTGGCCTGGTAGCTTGTGCATTGCCAATCGTGCCAGAGACCTTCATCAGCTGCGCAACCAGAGCCTCCCTCTGCTTACAGGTTGGTGAGTCGCTCACTGCCACCAGAACATCAACATCGCTGTTACGCTGCAAGCCCCCAGCAACAGCAGAACCAAAAAGATAAATACCCACAATCGACTCACCAAGCACGTCTTCCGCGATGGATTGCGCTTGTTGTGCTTCATATGGAATCACGGGTCACACCACTTTTGCTGGAATGTAGTTTCCTACACTGACGAAATGCGGCGATGGTAAAAATCGAACCAGATAGAGAGTGTTTTTGAGTTTTTAGGTGGCCCAATATCTTCATCAAACATAAGCTTATGACCTCGGGTGTTACTATCCCAAACTCATGCAGGCCCCACGGTCACGGTTTATCAGTGATTCTCTAAAAGATATTAACTCCACGACGCTGATAGTCGTGAACAATCTCGGCGAAACCTTCACAATCTACATAGTCAAAGTAGGAATGTTCTCACGCATCACGAGCAGATAATTCATCAGGACAGTGGCCTAATGAAAAACAAGCTGGACAAGTTCATCGGCCACGGGACTGAGCTTATAGGCGGCTTTGTGATGACCAGCACTGGCTGCTTGATGCGGCAGCACACACGACTTTTCAAACAGCTTTAGCTTTTAAGATGGCTATCGGCTTGCTGGAACAATGCATTGGCAGCTTTAACATATTGGCTAAAACAGATGCAAGTAGCCTCGCCATGGGCTATTACTGGCTCACTGACCGCCTCCATCTCCTCCGCCGCCAGAGCAATCGATGCTAGACGCGTCACCTCCAAAACTCGCTGACGCTGCTATTACGCTTGAACAGTTGAACTCAGTACTACCCGAAAAGTAGACACCGTCGACCTCTTCACGCAGCTTTTCATAGCTGAAATTTTCATGTAGCTCGCTCTGATAAACGACAAATTCTGGATGATTGGTATACATCGCCAGCGCGTAGTGCTGATACTGGCTATTTAGCCCCGCACGCTCAATACTCCGCCTTACCTGCAGCTGTGTGTAATATTCCTGGCGGCCATAATCGTTGACCAAAACGTTAGGCAATTTCTCTATGTAGCTTTTAATAGCACGCTTCTTCTTAAAGTTATCGAGTAGCCCCACCCTTAACCTCCGTTCTTTAATAAATACCAGGAAACCTCTGGTTAACTATTACGCTTGGCCATACTCTATTAAGAATCGGCTCGTGCACGAGTCCAATCAAAGTACTCATTTACAACCCGTAACTTCGCACGCGAATCCGATTCTTTTTAATAGGCTGTGGCCTTACCTGGCCTGCGCACGCCGACTTTTCAGAAAAAGCCTAGGCATTAGTCTGACTCTATAGGCAACAGATTTTAAACGTCCCCTGTGCGCTCGTTAAGACGCTCTGTTTACTCATGGCCCAAGCAAACCCTGTGACACCGCAAAGAGTGCGAAGAGAGGAATCGCCACGACCGTTGCGGCCGCATCAAATGTAATGGCAACAGGCGTTGCGATAACACGCCCGGCTGTATCGATGGGGCCCCTGGGCATGCTCATACTGACTTGATACTCCTTTTCGAGCTTTTCAAGCGGCAAACTTCCTTCAATGGTATATCGCTCGCCTCTAATCTCCCGTATCAAGTGGAAGCTATCGGTGACGGGGTTTTTCGTAAAGCCCAATGCGGTTAATTGACTGACAAGTTCGGCTGAAGGGTTCTGTTCATGCAGTGTGAGCTTAATGCTGCCGGTCACCACATTGGAGCTAGAGAGCGAGAAGCCGCTAAATTCGGGAAGAAACTCAACTTCTCGGCTAAGCACCAGCACCTGGCCAAGTTGCTGCTGAGAGGGAAACAAAAAAGCTTCACGCCGCGTAGTGACCACTAAGTCGTTCGTTTCTTTATTAACGTAGAAGCCGTTAACGGCCATCAATCTCTCTAGCTTGGGCTCCCACAGTTTTGTGGTGCAGCCCGCTAAAAAAATACATAGAACGATCACTACTCGATACATGCTTCCCTCCTGGTTATGGTCTATGGCAGTCCAAGTAAACTTTACCTGACCAGAGCTTTAAAAAACCAGGGTTTTTTATAAGTATAATTTCATATAAACCTGAAATGGGAGGAGAACGACTCGTCAGCGCTATTATCAATCCTACGGCGCACCAGCTCCTCGCTATGTTTCGACTGCCGACAACCGCACATACTCAGGAACCCTTTCCTTGAGCAAGGTGATGAGTTCAGGCTGCATTAGCTCGTAGTGGTCGGGAATATCCAGGCAGACTAATCTCTTCCCCTTGAGTAACTCCCCGTACTTCTTAGCGACTTCATCCCGGTGACTCTTTTCCATCACCAGGACGATGTCAGCCCACTCAATTAAGCGCCAAGAAACGGGCGTTTTAGCACTCGAACTTGTCCCAGCTCCGACTGCTTGAATACCGGGGTAAGCTGAAAAGATATGTTCAGCCGTCGGACTGCGGAGTCTATTTGCGCTGCATATAAACAGAAGATTCAAAGCTCCTCTCTGGCCCGGCTTTACGACGCGCCTAAAGCACAGCATAATTAATTAGCAGTATTTCGAGCCATCTATCTTTGCACTTTGCAACCTTTGTAACTTTCTCACGTTATTATAGTTGCTTAGTGCTAGTTAATTACTTAGAGCCCGTTAGCTACTTAGAAGAATTACGGGCCCCACGCCGCCACTCAACCGTAGAAGAGCTGTCATGGACGATAATCGCCTAAATACCCTGGACCGGGCCACCAGCCTGGGCTTGATTTTTCTCGCCTTTGTACAGGGTTGTGCGCTCTATGCGCTGCATTTGGCTATCGACCATGAGTACTGGCTGGTCGCCGACCAGCGCTGGCTTAAGGCGCTCTACACCGTCGCAGTCGCCTTGCCAGCGTTTTATCTGATCAGCATCGTGCGACTGCGTGATCGCATCAACTTCCTACCGCTGCTGCTGGCTCCCCTACTGTTTTGGCTGGGCTGGCACCTTGGCTGGGTTGAGCAGGTGCCCGAGCCGCAGCAGTGGAGAGGCCACCCGTTTACCTTTGCCTTTTGCATGGCCGTAGGAACTGCCTTGTTTATTCTTGCGCTGTTCTTTCGTAGCAGCGCCACCAGTGGCACTTGGCCAAAAACCTATCAGCCCATGCTGAATTACTCATGGGAGCATGCCCTGACAATCGCCCAACTAGGCCTATTCATTGGAGTTTTTTGGAGCTTGCTATCTTTGTGGGCAGCGCTCTTTTCAGCCATTGGCTTAGACTTTTTCAAAACATTGTTCCAAACACCCGCTTTTTTCTATCCAGTCACCTGGCTGGTGATTGGCATGGGGCTGGTGATGGTCCGCAATCGCTTTCGTTTTATCGCGAGCGTAAGACTGATGTGCGAAGCGCTTATCAAGGCGCTACTGCCGCTGGTTGCTTTAATATTATTGATGTTCTTTGCCGTGCTGCCCTGGACCGGCCTGCAGCCGATATGGGATACCGGCAGAGCCGCGCAAATACTTATGGCGCTGATGTTGACCCTGCTGCTGTTCTTCAACGCCGTTTTCTATCAAACCGATAACAAGCTGCCCTATCCTATATGGTTACGCAGCGCCGTTATGCTCGCCGTCGTATTGCTGCCGATAGGTAGCCTGCTGGCCGCCTGGGCGCTCTGGCTACGAATCGACCAATATGGTCTCAGCTTGGATAGGCTCTGGGCGGCACTGCTGCAGGCACTGACGGCAGCGTTTACCTTCAGCTACAGCCTGCTTCTGCTCTGGCGAAGACAGGCGGCGCTCCCCAGTATGCAGCGCGCCAATATTGGCCTTGCCCTGCTGGTGGCCGGGGCGCTGATCGTGGTTAATACGCCGCTGGCGGATATGCGCCGCTGGGTGGCCCAGCATCAGGTCAAGCGGTTGATAGACGGACGCACCACCGTGGATGCTTTCGACTACCGCTATCTACGCTTTCACCTCGGCCAGCCGGGCAGTTTGGCATTACAAGCACTCGCTGACAGCGAGTTTGCCCAATCGCGACCTGAGCTGATACGGCGTATTGATCTCTCGCTAAAGCAAACCAATCGCTGGAACCAGGATCCACTAGTGGATACCCACAACCTGGATGATGTCGCCCAGCAGTTTAGCGTGACCCCTGAAGACGCCACGCTACCCGAGCCACTGCTCGCCTTGTTAATTGAGCAGGGCTCAGCCTGTCTGAGCCAAGTTGAACCCTGCCAAGCGTTGCAGGTAAGCAATGGATCAGGGTTCCAATGGCTTATCTACGCGTCCTACAGCTCGCATGGACAGGTCTATACCGAGCACAATGCAGGCTGGCAGCATCTAGGCACGCTGACTGAGTTAGGCGCAGCGCAGGATGAAAATGCTGACGACTGTCGACATACCAAACCGTCAACCGATTTACAGCCCATACCAGGGTCGTTAAACGCCTATCAGAGTGGTATCTGCCTATATAGCTTGCAGCCCAGCCTCGAAAGCGTCAGGCAACAAATACAAGCCCGCGCAGAGGCAAGCGATGTTCGGATTGATTAAGGTGGCTGCTCCCCGCATTGACTACGGTTTACGCGGGGGCTAAAGCCTTACCTCCACGGCTGGATCAGTGCCGGGCTCTAACTGCTCACCGACCCAGAGCCGATGCAATCGGGTTTTGAGAATATCGCCAGGTCCAGAGATGAATTTAGGTTGTCCGAAGTGAGTCATCACTTCGTGTTGGCGCTCTAGTGCACGACGATCCTGCGAGACCACTGGGGCCAGGAACAATCGTATGGCTGCTTGTTTGAGCCAGCTTGGCGCCAACCCCTTGGGTGTTGAAAAGCGCGCGAAAGGCGTGAAACTACTTCCTGTCGCTGGCGTGAAAATGGCGGTGACACATAGGGTTAGCTTGGTCTCACCTTCCCACCGCGCTTGAACCGTGGTGGGCGGATAATAGCGCGAGACGCTGCGCGAGCGATCACGCTCCAAAAAGCGCGACATCAGGCCATAATCGGGCTGGGTTTGCTCGATGGCCATATCGATCCCGTCGCCGTGACTGGTAACAATCAGCTCCACTGGCAAGCGTCGATCCCGGCGACGAATAAAACCATGATGGAGATGATTGGTGTGGAACGGATCCATCACGTTTTCAACCGCATCGTAAGCACGCCCCACCCAGGTGCCTTGTTGCCACCAGAAATGATCAAGTTCAGGATTGCCGAAATCAGGTGGTAACACGGGCTCGGGCGGGGCCGCGTCAGAAAGCGCCACAAAGATCCCTCCGTGCCGCTCGACCACGCGCAGTGCATCAGCCTTCAGCCGTTGATCATGGGTCGTATCAACCAGACAGCCTGGCACTTCGATACAGGTTCCATCGCTTGCGAAGCGCCAGCCGTGGTAAGGGCACTCAAGTGCCCCTTTGTGCACACGCCCTTCAGAAAGTGGGTAATTGCGGTGCGGACAGCGATCGACCAAGGCGCCAATCCCCTCTTCGCTGCGGAAGAGTGCAATCGGTGTATCGCAGCATATGACTTTTTGCGCTTTACCGCGTTTCAGATCTTTCGATAAGGCAACCAGGTGCCAGGCATCACGGACTGACTGGGGGAATGTCATTAAGGCAACTCCTCACCATTCCACTCGAGATCGTAAGTGGCGGCGGCATTTGTCGAGATATTGTGTTTGAACCCCGTCAGGGCGAAAGAGGCGGCATCGCAAAGCGCACCAAGCAAAGGCCCACGATCGCCAGGCCGAGACACCACGTCGTGCCCGGTAGCAACGCAGCGCCACCAATCGCGCATACGCGCACCACGCACCGCCTGCGGCAGGCCAAATACGACCATTGCCGGGCCAAGATAAAGAGTGCGTGGCGCGGCCTCAGGTGCGGCGATCCCGTCACCGATTGCATGGGCAAGATGACCGGCACCAGTGAGCAAATGCACACCGCTGGTCGCGCGCGGATTGCACTCAAGCAAGTAAGCAACGCCAGCTTCATCGAACATTGCATCGCAGGCGAACTGCCCATGAATGGCGGCACACTGCGCTAGGCGAGAAGCTATTTTGCGCAGCGTTTCGCGATGGTGGTCAGCGACAGGTTCGAAAGCATAGCCAGCCCCTCCGCCCAGGCGCCAGCTGGAATGGTAGGCAGCAAAGGCAACCAGCTCTCCCCGATGCGCCACGCCGTGAAAGCAGACTTCTTCGCCGTAAATACGCGCTTGTGCCATCCAGGGGTTGTCGGGGCTGGGTGTAATAGCGGACAACGCACGCCGGCCTGGGGCGATCAGTGCGCTATCACCAAATCGGCTAAAGCGCGGTTTGAACACCCACTCGCGACTTCTGCTAGCGAAGCGAGTCAAGTCTTCTACGGAGTCTATCGGATGGCTTTCCGGCACGGGCAGGCCCCATTCGCCACAGTGGCGCGCAAAGGCGAGCTTGTCGTGTAGTTGGCGTAACGTGGCAAGGTTAGGCACAAACAGGCGCTCACCCCATCGGCACTGAAGGGCAGGCGCCGCAAGATGGAAAACCTCCTCGCAGGTCGGCACCACCCGCTCGAAACCGAAGGTATCGACTAGCTCGACAATACGCGCGCGGAAGGCTGCGCCCTGCTGCCGGGGCGCAGGATAGCGGTGAACCCGCGCAGAGGCTTTCGACCAGCGCGCCATACGCACCGGTACGCTGTCAGCCAGATGCGGCTCCCATCCGGCGGCGGCGAAATCCCGGGCAATATCCAGCGCGGCAACCGCCCGGGCGCCGGTAATAAGCACGCGTCTAGCCATCACGCCACACCACTTTACGGCGCTTGGGGCCGCTCCACGCGCTTAGATCATGAACGACCTCAACCGGCACCGGCAAATCCCATGCCTGGCTCAGCGCCTGTGCAGCCGTGGTTGAAATCGTGGCTGGGCAAAGCGGTGACAGATGCAGCACGACGCGCTCAGGCCCCGCTTCGGCCTGCCAGATCTTGTCGCCCCCCAGCACCGCCTCAAGCGCGGCTACCACTTGGGGTGGCGTAACGCTGCGATCTGCAAAGCGCCAGATATCATTCATCCTACCTTGTGGCGCATGGATGACGCGACCCGCAAAACCACACGAGCAGGGACAAGCGTCGAGCTCAAGATAATCGTCACCGCGAATACGGACTATTGGTTGGCTGGTGCGGCGAAGATCGGTAATGATCGGTCGATAGCCGGGCGTGCCGGGAACCGGCTCAAGCTCGATAGCCAGCGCATGGTCGTTGAGATGCAGTCGGCCGTTCGCACACTCCGCGGCAATAAACCCTTCGGTCGCTTGGTATATTTGACGTGGCCTTACCCCCAGCCGCTCGGTAAAGAAGTGGCACTCAGCTTCACCGGCCGGTTCGCTGCCGCAAAACAGATGCTGCAGCGAGGGGAAATGCGCCCCTGCTTGGGCAAAGGCTGCCAGCCGATGGGGAGGTGCGATCAGGATCGTCGGCTCGAATTGCGCCAATTCCTCAATGCTCTGTTCAATCGACGCTTCGAGGGGGAAATGGGCAAACGTAAACCGTCCTCGCCCAACATCGCTGTAGAGCGCATTACTGGCGCGCAAATGCAGGGCAAGCCGTTGGCGCTTGAGTAAAGCACGCGCGGGGAGCAGCCGAGCCAGGCTCTGGCCAATGTAGTCGGCACGCTCTGCGGGGCTGGCGAGAAAGAGCCCTCGCGCACCGCCTCCCGTTCCGGTCGACCAGCCTGCCGACAATTCGCCAACGGCTGTGCCTTGCTCTGAGGCGGCGGCCAACCCGCGCAGTTCCTCATCGCTCATGCCTAGGCTATTCCAAGCGCCGTAATCAGCACGAAGATCCTCGATGTCAGTGACCGGAAACTCCGCCAGATCACGACCAGCATAGTGTGCTAGTGCGGGCGTACGGGCAATGACAGGCTGCAGCTTGCGCCACATATTGGCTCGTCGCACAGCCAGTTGCCCCGGCGACATGCTCAGCGCACGCCGCGTTCGTAACCATGCGGCTACGACCCGGTCAGTTCGCATCATGGCCGCCAAAGCGCTTGGCACTGGCAGCGCAATGTGAAGGCAGGATGACCAAGTCGCCATTGCAGCACGCCGCCTCACTCAACATGTTTAGCGTAGCGCGATAACGCCGGGTATCGCCTAGAAGTGCGGTGGTCAGACGCGGCGGTGGCCGGCGCTGCGTGATTGATTTGCCAAGCCACACCGCATCGGCAGCCAGCAAGACCTGGCGATCCTCGGTGGTGCGTAGTGCCAGCCCCCAGTGGCCAACGCAATGACCGGGCAGTTCGACGGCGACCAAGCTGCCGTCACCCAGGATGTCACGGCCTTCGCTAAAGGGCGCGAACCCGCTGGGTAGTGACACTGCTGGCGCATCTTCAAAAAAGCGAGCATTGGCATCGGCTGTCTGGGGAACCAGTGCAGGCAGCAGGCCCTGGCGCACGCGGCCAAAGCGACCCGGCCGGCGCAATCCGGAAAGGCCCGCACGGGCGCAATAGACTGGCCGCTGGGCAAGGTGGCACATCCCGGCGACATGGTCGCCATGAAAATGCGAGATAATGGTGCCAACAATCGCGCTGTCTTCAATCCCATGGGTCGCGAGCCAGGCGCTCCACGCCTGCTGTGCATCAATTTTGACCGGCGTTGTCCAGCGATAGAACCGCTCGGGAAACGTCTCGGTTGCATCGATAAAAGCAGGATCATAGCCGGTATCAAACAACAAAATACCCCGCGCCGGGTGCTCAATCACCCCCACCATGGCGGGAAAATCAACCGCACACAGGCTTCCACCTGAGAGAGTGGCGATCTCTGGATGGCGGCATAAACCGCGTTCAAGCCAACGGAATCCGACGCGGATCATGGCTGCTTTTCCTGCGTGGCAAGCTGCCGCGCTTCGGCCAGCAGGGTCGCCAGTGCATCATGCTGGGGTCGGTAGCCGAGTAGTCGCTGAGCAGGCTCAAGATCAAAGGTCTGAGAGTAGGCCAGCGTCGCCAGCTTGTAACGGGTCAGCATCGGCTCGCGAGCAGAGCGCATCAGCAGCGCAGCGTTTTCACTGAGCATAGCGATAGCACGCGCCAAGCCAACCGGCAGCGAGACAAGCTGCGGTGTTTTTCCCAACGCATCGGCGAGCTTACCAGCCACCTCTCGTACCGCAATGGGGCTACCTCCCGATATGTTGATTGCCTTTCCGGCAAGCCCGACTGCCTGCTCCTCAGCGGCGCAGATAGCCCATGCGGCGTCGCGCAGATCGGTCAACTCAATCAGCGCCCGGCCGCCACGCGGAAGCGGCATCCGCTCGCGCCCCGCCAGTTCGGCCAACTTGGGCAGGATCACCCGATCGCCCGGCCCGACCAGTGCGCGCGGGCGAATGGCGCAGCAGGCCATGGCGTCTTCCCGCGGCGCAAGCACGCTGCGTTCCGCCGCGTGCTTGGTACGTGCGTAATGATTAAGTGGCTGAAGCGCGGGGCCGTCATGTTCGCCGATGGCTATCCGGTCACGGTACGCAGCAAAAATTGACGGCGAAGAAACAAACACGAAACGCTCTACGCCCGAGCAGCTGGCCGCCTCAAGCAGTTGTTCGGTCAGTTGAAGGTTGTGGCTCTCAAATGCTCGCCGGGGGCCCCAGCTGGCCGATAAAGCGGCGGCATGAATCACGCTATCGACATCCTTTAAGAGCCCGCGAAAAACAACTTCTGGCTGGGTAAGATCCGCCCTAACAAACTGCGCGCCGAGTGACGTAAGCGCCTCGCCCGCCGCCTGCAAACGCCCTGTGGCTCGCACAGCATGCCCGCGTTTTAGCGCCTCGCGCACCAGCGCCATGCCCAGCCCGCCGGTCGCCCCGGTGATAAGGATACGCCGTTGACTCATAGCTTGAGCACCATTGCACTGGCACTGATCCCCGCGGCAGTGCCCAACAGCAGGATATAGTCACCCGGCTTGGCGACCCCCGTCGTGAGTGCGTGGGCGAGCACGCTCGGGATTGAGGCGGCGATCTGGTTACCGGTCGTTGGGAAGATATTGACCACGCGGTCACTGTTGGGCGCGAAAAGCCGCTTGATATGCTCGCCCCCTGGTGCACTCGCCTGGTGGGAAATCACGCAGGCAAGATCATCCTTGCTTATTTCCGCCTGCTCGAGCGCACGCTCAATGACGCCAGGCAACGCTTTGGCAGCGGCCTTGAAGATGCCAAAGGCGTCCATCTCGAAATAGGAACCGGCGACCAGCGCCTGGTAACCTTCAGCGATGCGCAACTTTGTGCCGCCCGCGCGAAGCTGCGCTAGCGCGTGGTGAGCACCATGGGTAACCGAAACGCTTGAACGCATTCCACAGGTTGGGTCTGACGTCGCCTCAATCGCCAGTGCCGCCGCACCATCGCCAAAGATGGAGCGCGTTTTCGGCTCCTCAGGATTAAGCCCAGCCGACGCAATATCGCTCGCAAATACAAGCGCGCGCCGCCAGCGCCCGCAGGCAATGCCCATGGCGGCGATATCCAGTGCCACCATAAAGGATAAACAGGTCTGGTTAACATCAAAGCTAGGCACGCCGGACTGGCCAAAGCCGAGACGGTTCTGGACTAAAGCGGCTGTAGACGGAATCGGTTGCTCCATAACGCCACAACCGCCAATGATGACGTCGGGCGGTGTACTGCCCCAGCCTGCGCGGTTCAGCGCCTCACGGGCTGCCTCAGTCGCCATCATCGAGGTGGTCTCCTCCTCGCTCGCGACATGGCGCGCGGCAATGCCAAACTGACGTTCAGTCCAGCCGGGCGATTGACCTTGACGCTCGTCCAGGGCGCGCGAAGTTAACAGGGTGCGAGGGCGATAGCTGCCCCACCCGGCAATCGTAAAGTTGCTAATCATATGTCCAATTCTAATCGATTCGCTCTCATACTCTAATAAAGCTTAATATCAATCAATTAGAAATTAGACGGCGCGCAATTTATGGTTAACTTGGCGGATTGCGTAAAGGAGAGCCAATCACACGCTAAATATAGCCTTCCAGCTGTCAGACCGGCGGCACCATCGTCAATGGCTGAGGTAAGATCCCACTCGATCACATAAGGCATGGCTGCGATGAACCACGACACCGATCAAAAACCCCGGCGCTGGCTCAATAGTGCCACCCATCACCACTGGCTGACCCGCGAAGGGCTCGCATTGTTCGAATTTCATCGCCAGGCGCGTCTGGCCTCTGGCGGTTTCGCAGTACTCAATGGTGACGGGCGCATTCCCGACGGCGCCAGCGCCGACACCATGCTCACCGCACGCATGGCGCACAGCTGTGCCCTAGCGGCGCTACAAGGTCTACCAGGCGCTGCAGCACTGACCGAGCACGCCATTCGCGCTTTGTCTGGCAAGCTGCGCGACGAGCAACACGGCGGCTGGTTCGGGGCCGACCCCGCCACCAGCGACGACCGCACTAAGCAGTGCTATACCCATCACTTCGTCGCCCTCGGTGCCGCCACTGCGACCCACGCCGATATTCCCGGCGCGGCTGCTCTGCTCGAAGAGGCCATTGAGGTGATCGACACCCGCTTCTGGTCGATGGATGAGCAAGCTTTCGTCGAGAGTTTCAGTCAGGACTGGAGCGAACTGAGCGACTACCGCGGCGGTAACAGCAACATGCACGGCGTAGAGCTGTGCTTGGCCCTAGCCGATGTGCGCGACGAACCGCTATGGCTTGACCGGGCGCTAGCCATCGTTGAACGGCTGATTCACCACCACGCGGCTCCCCAGGATTACCGCATCCTCGAGCATTTTCATGGCGACTGGTCAGAATGGCCGGAGCACAACGCCGACTGCCCCGACGACGGGTTCTATCCCTATGGCGCCACGCCGGGTCACGGTTTCGAGTGGTCGCGGCTGATGCTGCAACTGGAGGCGGCGCTTGAATCTCGCGGCCGCGCAGCTCCTTCTTGGCTATTCGCTGACGCTGCGGCGCTATTTGACGCCAGCCTGCGTGATGGCTGGGCCACCGACGGCACCCCAGGGCTAGTGTATACCGTGGATTGGGAGGGTCGCCCAAACTCCCTGCGGCGTCGCCACTGGACTCACGCCGAAGCACTGGCCGCCGCTGCCGCGTTTCTACAACGCACCGATCAGACCCACTACGAGCGCTGGTATCGGCGGCTTTGGGATTTCATCGACACCACCTTTATTGATCGCGCGCGGGGCGGCTGGTATCAGGAGCTCGACGGTAAGCTGCAGATCGACACTGCCGAAGGTGACATCAAGCCCGATCTCTACCACGCTTACCAGGCCACACTGATACCGCGGCTACCCTTGGCACTCAACTTGGCGTTGGCTGTCGAGAGGCTGTAGTAGCTCAACCTTTACCCGAACTGATCGTATTATGACCACCTGAGGTTAGCTGCCAGGGTAGTGGTCACTGTGGCTAACCTAGCTATTTTTCGACTGTCGCTAATCGTACATACTCTGGAACTCTTTCCTTGAATAATTTAATGAGTTCAAGCTGCATTAACTCATAGTGATCCGGAATAGATTCAAAGCTCCCCCTAGGCCCGGCTATACGGCCTGCCTGAAGCGCAGCGATGACTTTGACGTATCGAAGCGGAGGCATTCGAGTGACGCGCCTGGCTAGCTGCTCCTAAGCATGTACGCCCGATGCTTCCGCTCTTCTCGCATGATATAGAGGACGAGAACCCACCTCTCATCCATTTACCCAACAACCAGGAGGAGAACATGCAGACAATCAAACTAGGCGGAGAAAGCGTACCCCGTATAGGCCAGGGCACCTGGCATATGGGCGAGAATGCCGGACAACGGCAGGCTGAGGTCAGGGCGCTGCGTGAAGGTCTGGATCTGGGCATGATGCTGATCGATACCGCAGAGATGTATGCCGAGGGCGGTGCTGAAGAAGTCGTTGGCCAAGCGATCCGTGGCCGGCGCGATGAAGTGTATCTGGTCAGCAAGGTCTACCCGCACAACGCCAGCACCAAGGGTGTTCAGGCTGCCTGCGAGCGCAGCCTGCGCCGATTGGGCACCGACACTATCGATCTATACCTGCTGCACTGGCGCGGCCAGTACCCGCTGAGCGAAACAGTGGAAGCCTTCGAACGGCTGCGTGAGCAGGGCAAGATCCTGCGCTGGGGTGTATCGAACTTCGACATTGACGACTTAGCAGAGCTCAACGAGCCAGCTTGCGCCACCAATCAGGTGCTCTACAATCCCGAAGCACGGGGCATTGAATACGACCTGCTGCCTTGGCAAGCACAACAAAACATGCCGCTCATGGCTTATTGCCCGATCGGGCAAGGCGGCGCGCTACTGCATGATGCCGCCCTGCAACGCATCGCCGGCAAACACAGCGCCACCACCGCGCAAGTCGCCCTCGCCTGGGCTCTGCGCCACCCTGGTGTGATTGCTATTCCTAAAGCCGTGAAACTGGATCACCTCAGACAGAACTTTGA
The DNA here is from genome assembly GCF_000982975.1 of Halomonas sp. A3H3. Lineage (NCBI taxonomy): Bacteria > Pseudomonadati > Pseudomonadota > Gammaproteobacteria > Oceanospirillales > Halomonadaceae > Halomonas > Halomonas sp. A3H3. The sequence goes on from NZ_HG423343.1 coordinate 315,143, forward strand.
TGCAGATAACGTCAGACTCGACGAAGATGATCTGGCACAGATCGATGCCGCCTATCCTCGCCCAATGCGCAAGCAGTCTCTGAAGATGGTTTGAAGAAGAGTCATTAACGGCCCAGCACTGGAGTGATGTCATGTCACTGCCCGCCCCACAACCAAACGCCTGGATTCGCTTTCTCGCCCACCTGCTGTTTATTCTGGCGGCGTGGACGCTGTTCATTAAATACCTGTTTCCCATTGGGTACGGGCTGGCATACGGCGAGCCCTGGGCAAGGCATATCTATTGGGATCTATGGCCACTGGCGCACGTTTGGCTAGGTTGGGCGCTGCTCGAACGGCCTAGCTATACGCGTGCATTGGCGGTGGGCATGTCCGTCATTGAAATCCTCATCATCTGTACCCTGTTCGTCCGTTTTCTCGCCGCCCCTGAGTGGTCGATCTGGCGTACCAACTGGTTTGTGAATAAGGTATTTGTGCTGACATGCTTTGTGCTGGTGTTGGCTGCCACGGTGCCGGTTCAAAAAAACCTGAAGGAGCGACCGCTATGAAGCATCACATCAAGCATCGCATCACGCGCAGACAAAGCCTTACGCTCATCGGCACCACGCTCACCGCCATGACGCTCCCAACCGTATCACTTCTTGCCAACACGGGCGGGATGCAACAGAAGACCTTTGCGGGCACGGACAAAACGCTGCCATTATCGGCATGGGCACTTGGCGAACATTCAACGTTGGCAGTGATCCGAAGCTGCTCGATGTGCGTACCGAAGTAGTTAAGGCATTCTTCGAGCATGACGGCGGACTGATCGACTCTTCGCCCATGTATGGCTCGGCACCTCCAATCACCGCAACTGAAATGCAGTGCCCTCTTTATTAGCTACTAAACAGGCTGCCGCCACCGCCAAACCAAACGATGGGCATTAAACATCAGCAGGTTGCCACTCACAATCATTGCTAACCCTATAAGTGCATCCGCATGCCACTGGTAACCCTCGAACACCGTTGACAGCGCCAGCGCAACCAAAGGAAACAATACCGTCGCATAAGCCGCCTTACCGGCACCAATACGGCCGACCAGCATAAAGTAGGCACCAAAGCCTCCCACCGATCCTATTACCGCCAAATAAACCAGGGCACCTAGATATCTCGGTTCCGCTGGCAGGCTGAAACTGGCTCCCTGAGCCCAGGCAATCAGCCCCATCAACATCCCCCCATACAGCATAGCAAAGGCGTTGGTGGTGTTGATTTTCAAGCCGCATCGCTGGTGCCTGACCGACACCATGTTACCCAGCGAAAACCCGTAGGTACCCAGCAACGTCAAACCAATGGCGCCCAGCAGTTCCCACGTAGCCTCAACTGTGACCAGATCCTGCCAGAAAATCAGCGCCATGCCCGGCAGACCAAGGGCCAAAGCCAGGTAAAATACCCGCGGAACCGGTGTGCGAAAGAACAGGTAGCCATTGGCCGCATTAAACAGTATCGACATAGAAAACAGGATGGCAATTAGGCCGCTGGGCAGATAACCCGCAGCGGTATAGAAGCAGTAGAAATTCAAACCAAAGACACAGCCCCCCTGCAACAGGCAGAAAAGATGGTCCCTGGTATGCAGAGCCTGGCGTCGGCGCAACAATGTAAGCCCAGCCAACAGCACCAGCGCGGCGATGAGAAAACGATAGAATACCGAGACCGGCACCGCCACCTCGCCCACTTGCCAAGCGATAGCCAGCCAGGTCGAGCCCCAGATAAGAACTGTTGAGATATACAGAAGGCTATTCATGGCTTGCCATTCCCAGAGTGGTTAGTGTCAGCCATAGTATCGGCTCACCCCGGCTGGCTGGCTTGCCTGCGTTTGCGCCAGTTTGTCTATTCTTGCGGTTGAATGGTTCGCTGAATTGAGTTTCGTGCTGAGCCTGAGTACTGTTAACGCAGTTCCCAGGAGCCGCCCATGTTCACCGACACTTTGAGCCACTATCCCAGGATGAAACAGACGCAGGCGCGTCTAGTGAGTAGCACCCAGCTAAAAAATGGCATGGCGCTGGCCCGTTGGAGTAACCAAGAAGACCGTATTGAGAAAATTCACTCAAACCACCACACTCTGAGCGTTTATCTGAACGGCGCGGAGAACTCCCTACGCAGGCAGGGATCACAAACCATTGCCAGCGAGACCAGCAATAGCGTGTGTTTAATGCCCGCCAATCTGATCACAAGTTGGGACGTGCATGGGCCTATCTCACTACTGCATTTCTATTTCAGCGACACTCACCTGAGTCAGTTGATCGAACAGGTATGGGATAAAGATGGCCGAAGCGTGCAACTGGACGAAATCGACTTCGCCCAGGATGCCCTGCTCACTCAGCTGTTTTGCACCACCCTTGGCCAGAGCAACTGGCAAGACCCGCTGGATCAATTAGCGCTGGATTCCGCCACCCAAACGGCATTGATACACACCCTACGCCACTATAGCCAGCGCCGACTGCCAACTCTGCGCCCAACCGGTGGACTACCTGCGTGGCAATTAAAACGAGTGGTGGAGTTCATTGAGCATCACCTGAACCAACCCCTTACGCTGGCATGCATGGCGGGTATCACTGGCTTAAGTGACTACCACTTCGCCCGCATGTTCAAACAAGCCACTGGTTACCCACCACATCGCTATGTGCTGCACCGTCGTCTTATCCGGGCGCAATACTTGTTGGCGGAAACATCGCTAAATATGACTGAGATCGCACTACGCTGCGGTTTTGGCTCCAGCAGTCATTTCAGCAACCGCTTTCGCGCAGAGACAGGTGTCAGTCCTACTGAGTATCGGACGCAACAACGTAGCTAGGATTCTTACGAAGACTGCCTGCTACCCGCCCCGCTTTAGGACTTTGTCGCCGTCGCGTTTTTCTTTCAGCGCTATGCAGCGCTCAACTGGGCCGGGGGCTATATTGGAGACGCTTTCATTGCCCAGGCCATGCTGCTGGTATTGATGGCGTTAACGGGATGGGGAATTGATAACGCGCCACGCGCAACAAACTCACCAGTTGCTATAGGTATAGCCATCAGCCTCTTCGGCCTGATCATAATGCCGCTGATGGCGCCGCTAAGCGGCGGCACCTGGCGGAAGTGTTCGGCATTCATGCCGCCCCCACAGCAGTTACCACGCTGGGCCTAGTCCTTATCATATTCCAGGGTTTCGCCCTATGGAGTGGCGACGAAGAAGCCAAGGAAAGGGCGGCCACCAGACGCGAACTGCTGCGACTTGTTATATCTTGTTAACTAACTGCAAAGTCTTCAAGCGCTTTTCCTGTCAAACGGTAGCCTATCCATTCATTTTGCGGTTTTGCGCCTATTGACTCATAGAACTGGATCGCAGGTTCATTCCAGTCAAGTACGTTCCACTCGAAACGGCCGCATTTTTTCGATATTGCAATGTTAGCAAGATACTTCAAAAGTGCTTTGCCAGCCCCGACGCCACGATATTTTTGAGTAACGTACAAATCTTCAAGATATAGCCCATGCTTACCGAGCCATGTTGAGAAATTGAAGAAATAGACCGCTAAGCCAATAGGTTCGTTATTGAAATAACAGATAACGGCCTTAGTCGTCGTATTATCGCCAAACAAAGCGTTTTCTATATCCGCGACTGTCGCTAGCACTTCATGCTCTGCTTTTTCATAAATCGCAAGTTCTATGACAAATTTATGGATTAAAGCCGAGTCTTCAATGGTAGCTTGCCGGATTTCCACTTCTGACATTACCTACCTCCGTATCTTGTAATAATGTTTGTGTTCCGCTTGCTGCGTCACCAATTCGCACGCAACCGCTCTCGCGCTACTCTACGCTGGCGTTATATAAGATCACCTCATCTCCAGCCCCATAGCCGCTAATCACGGCCGCGCGGGAGACTCCCAGCGTGGATTGATACAGCTTCTCTGCGAAGTTGCCTTCCGAAGTGGTCACCATCACCGCCCCCACATCGCAGCCCTGGCGACGCACGTGGGCCTTGAACGGCGCTAGCGACTCCACAATGAGCTGCTTACCCAGCCCCCTACCTGCTGCTTCCGGGTGAATGCCGATTTGCTCCAGCTCGATGATGCTTTTTTCCCGAAAGCCGTTCTTAACGCACCAAAGGATATAGCCACGCACCAGACCGTCCACCTCCACCACGTAGTAAACGCCCCGTGGATAGGTGTTAAACGACGACTCAATCCACAGCGCGTGATTTTTCTCACGGGGGAAACACGCTTGGTACACCTCGGCGATGGCGGCAATATCGTTTTTTTCTGCTGCTCTTACGGTCATTCTAAAGTCCTTTTTTCTTTGAGAGCCCGTTGCTATCGGCTCATACCCGCCCTTTCTGGGGCTTACATCATGACTTTTTCGAATCCAAAAAACTCTAGCTTATGTACCTTACTGCCTACCCGCACCCCGATGCTTCGCGCGACCTGCGATCACAGAACCAATGACGATGAGCACGCTGGCACTCAATACGGCCACCGTGGCCTCGCCGTATCCTGCCAGGATCAGTAACACCACCGAAATGAGTGGCGCGCTGTAGGCTAGGGTGCCAAGTAGCTGGATGTTCCCGTGTTTGACGCCATAGTCCCAGGTAAAAAATGCGATTCCAACCGGCCCGAGTCCCAGCCCAACCACGCCTACCCATTGCATCAAGCCATCCGGCCACACCGTCTCTTCCCACAGCATATGGCACCCTAAAGCCAGCAGTGCCGTCACACCGCAGAACCAACCGACGGCATCGGTTGGCACTGAACGTACCAATCTGCTGAGCACGGAGTAAGAAGACCAAATCAATGCACACGCCAGCGCTACCAGATAACCGGGCAGGTTCTCCCAAGCAAATCCGCCTGCATTTCGGCTGATCAACAACCAACAACCCACCAGCGCCACCAAGGCGCCAACGATAGACTGAGCTCGCATCCTCTCGTCCGGTAACAGGGCAGACAGCAGAACGATCAGTAGCGGCCAGAGGTAAGCCAACAGGCTGACTTCCACCGCCGGTGCTAGCGTCATCGCCTTGAAATATGCAAAGTGATAACCGAATAACCCGACGATACCGATACACCAGGCAAACGGCGACTGGCGTATATACCGAACGCCCGTATGGCCAGCCAAGATCCAACGCCCACCCATCAACAGAAACGCAATGCCGAAAGTCATGGCCATCAGCTGGAACTCTGGAATATCTCCACCGGATAGCTTGGTCAGCAAAGCCAAAGTACCCCAAAGCAGAACGGAAATGGATCCGATCCAGGTAGCGGCATTCACGGTTGCCATGTCACTCTCCCCCGAGATTCTCATGCGTTAGCGGTTGCGGGAGAGCGTATCCATGGCATCAATGAGGATCTTTTGAATCCTGGCGGAATTATGTCGAGAGACGGCGGAAGTGGCTAGGCGGTTTGCCAAAGTGACGTCTGAAGCGGTCGCTGAAGGCCGATAACGACGAGTAGCCTACCGCATCAGCCACCCGCTGAACGCTGAGGCCTGACTGTTCCAGAAGCCGAAACGCCTCTTTCATTCGCACTTCGGTGAGGTATTGATGAGGCGTCATGCCCACCTGATGGCGAAAAAGATCGTTCAACTGCCGAATACTCAAATGGGCCACGTTAGCAGCCTCAGCCATGGAAATAGGTTGGTGGAAGTGATCATCCAGAAACTGTTTTGCCGCGTGAACCCTGCGATCCAGTTTCAATTGACTTCCATGGCGCTCCTGCAGCAGTTGTAACAGCAATAGCAGCATGTGATGCTGGGTAGCATCCGCTCCAGCCCCGCTCATGACCTGAGCATGTAGGAACTGGACGTAATGGCGCAAAGCCGAATCAAGCTCCACGAAACAAGGCAGCTTATCTAGCGCAGGAGCCAGCCCCTCAGGCAAATCAGCCACCAAAAACCGATTATCTTCTGTTGCAGCAAACCCATGGCCGCTTCCTGAAGGGATGATGGCCGCACGGTGCTGTACCACCTCCCCCGCCATGGAATCTACTGACAGAAACAGCGTGCCGACCAGGGGCAATACCAGTTGATGATGGTCATGGGAGTGACTTTTCACTTCATCATCATAGGTACGTATGTGCAGGCCGATCTCTGGATATTTCATGACCTTACTCAGCAGTCGTGGGCATATTCACTTCCTTGACCTGATTCCTCCAGCCTTAGGCTGTGCGTTTTTAGGCAACGCTCGCTTGGTGGATGGAGGTGGCATCCAGCGAGAGGATTCTCTTGGCTCGGCGCATATCGATAGTGATGATGCTGTAGTTCAGCAGTCTTGGTAAAGCGTGGGGAAGAAAACCGTCAACAACAATGACAATTTAAAGGCTATTTACATGCTGTAAAACGAACTTCACGCGCTCATCAATAGTGTCACGCGGCACTTCCAGCGTTTTGTAACCCCATTGCGAATACCAGCTTTTCATCCCCTCGAATACCTTGAGGGACTCCTCGAACGTTTGATCACGCTCTGAATCTGTACCGTAAATGTCTTCCCATGGCGGCAGAAGAAAAACAACGGGATTATAGGGGAACAGTTGAACATAGTTGGCGATGCCCGCCCGTGACAACGCGCTCTCCGCATCAAGCATGTACAGCGCATCCAGCACCCCACGATCAAAGAACGTGGCCTGCTCGCCAACAGCGACACGCCGGTACTTTTCAATATCGGATTTCAGAATATCCTGAGCGAAAGAGACCGGGTCTGGCCGAGGTGATAGCTCCGCCGCCAACCGCTCTTTGATGATGCTACGGGCAGACTCAGGTACAACGCGATAGCCCCGTTTCTCTATGGCATCAAGGAGCGTGGTTTTGCCACCACCGGGGCCGCCGGTGAGTACGAATCGATGGTTCATATTATTAACGCCCTACAGCAGACAAGGAAAACGCTATTGAGTGAGATGCTGTCTCCCCCAACACAATAAAAGCTCAGGCTCCCCCATGATCTCATCTAGCTGCTCGCCCATTCGCACAAGACACCATGTTTCATAGGTGTACTCTGTTGGCGTAGATGTTAGATATTTATATCAACGCAGTGCTCCTTTTTAAAGACTTTTCTAGCCCACTTAACTAAAAAAAGCGTTAGCAAAAATGCTAACGCTTAAAACAACCTTACGATGAAGCAAGGTTCAGATCACTATCCGCACAACTAGCCATAGACATATAATCAATTACAACTTTTTATTCAGGCCGAAGCCGCAGGTTAAAACCGATAGATAACACTCCCTTGTAGGCGATCGACACTTCCACTACGGCCATCCACAGTATGCCGTGCAGCATGAGCCAACTCAATTCCGTAGGTTACGTTATGACCAGGACTCCATTGGTAATTAATATGCACAAGTTCACGCTCTTCGTCATAAGCGCTTATAAACTCACTTGAGCTACCAGTATTAACAAGAGAAACGCCATCGCGCTTGGCATTATCCCAATCTGCATTAACAAATGAGTATGAAACGTTGAAAGCACCGGGGCCTATATCGTGGCTAATACCAATCGTTCCCCCCCATGCAAAGATGGTTTCTAGCTCGTTGCCTGCTCGATAAGCTGAGGGTGCCGGGTTTACTTTCATGTAAGCCCCAATACCCTCACCGCCGGTTACCTGACCACGCAAAGTCGTATTTGGCGTAAGAGCGTAACTAGTCGCGACAAAAGCTCCCCACCCGATCTCTGAGTCTTTTGCTGCACCATCGTCAAAGGCCACTTCTCGAATCATGGCAGCTGATGCCCAACGTAATGCACCAGCCAATGATTCGTACCGAAGCGTAATGTCTGGCAAGCCATCTTTACGATCAACATCAGTACCAGCAATGGATCTACCACCGGTTACTGCATCGTAGCCTCCGTCAAAAGAGTTGCCAGACATGGCACCGCTCGGATCCTCAATAGCAACATGAAAATCACCTACTGAATACCGCAGTTGTGCTTGTCGAAGGAATGCATCGCGCCCTGCGGGACCAGTAAAATCAAGCGTAGGAGTAGTGCTTAGAAAGGTGTGAAAATTGCTCCACGTTTGCCCTGCAGTAATACCGTTCCATGAACCATAGGCCTGACGCATTCGGAGATTACCGAAGAAAAAATCGCCTTCGATATTGGTAATCAAGTCACCTTTCTCTGTCGGCGTTGTAGTGCGGATACCCAGGCGTGACTCATTAGCATGCAGATTCGAATGCCCACTTGTGCTTGGTTGGCCATCCACAGCAATTTTAGAGAAGTTCACACTATCGCCCATGCCACTGCTATTTCCAGCCTTAATGTCGCCACTGTCATACATCACATCAAGCTTAGCATAACCGTATAAAGAAACGTTGGTTCCATTCACATCATAATCAATTGCAAATACAGAAGGAGTAACGAATAGAAAAGAATATCCTAAGAAAGGAAGCACTCTGCGCCACGACAGACACTTATTCATATCTTTATTCTCCATGTTTATAAATTTTTATTTTCAACTTAACCCAGGAGCCTAAAAACAAGCTGAGAAGACATTGCGAAAATGGTCACCAACCCCACTAGAGCAAGCGTGGTTTGTAGAGGGCCATTTTTTAGATCCCCCATCACATCTTCACGTCTTGTCAAAAGAAAGAGAATAATTCCCAAAAAAGGTGCTACTAGGACGGTTAAGGCTTGAGCGATAATAATTAGCTCAATGGGAGAACCCTTCGCCACCACAGCAACCGTAGCTCCCCAAGCCAACACCCCGTATACAAGCAGCTTGACTCTCCATCCGGATAAACTGCTGTTCCAGCCCAACGCATCCGCTAATAGCGTTCCTCCCGCAGAAGCATTTGCCGCCATTGATGAAAAGGCGGCTGCGAAGAACCCAAGGCTGAACAGTACCGCCCCTACCTTTCCAGCCAGCGGCTCCAATACGCTTGCCAACTGTGGAAAAGTCGTTGCTACAGTACCAGTGGAGTGAAGTACCGCTGAGGCTACAATGATGATGAGCATCGCCATAAATGCGGTTGCCACATTCCCCGGGAGAGTATCCATTAACGTAATAGCTCGGTACTGCTGCCTATTCAGCTTTCTTTCATGGATGGCATAGCCAGTATAAAAAGCTGAGTTAATGGAGAAATTTGTACCGATCAAAGCAATTAAAAGAACGCTGGCCTCAGCAGGAAATTTGGGAATAAGACCTTGCGCAGCAGCCGCCCAATCTGGGTCACTCAGTATGGTTGATGCTAAAAAACCTACGGACATAAGCCCAATCAAAGCGACCAACAAGCGCTCCATCGCCTTATAAGTATTCCGCATGGCTATTAATAAGCCGACCGCTACTGTACTAGCGAGCGTCCAGCCTACTACCGAACCTCCTAAAAGCAGGCTTAGCGCTAAACCAGAGCCAACGGCATTGCCTACAGCAAACATCAAAGTGATAGAGAAAACACCGAAGCCAGCCATGACACCAATTGGCCGACCAAGTTTTTGCTTGGTGACTTTGACCACAGAGTCACCAGATGCAAGGCCCAACCGAACAGCCATATCATTAAACACAAACATTAGCACTGCAGACACAAGGATTACCCAAAGCAGCATGTAGCCATATTGGCTGCCTGCCTGCACAGCGGATGTCAGCGCACCGGGTCCGAAACGCCAAGCGCCAGCGACAAATGCAGGCCCCATTAACGCAAGCATTTGTGGCAACGTCAGAGAAAACCGAGATCGATGGTGGTTTGTCGCAGGGGGAAATGGCCCTGAATCATGTTTGGTATTCATACTCATCCTACGCTCCTATTAAATTTGTTATTTAGGATGCATTACGGTGATGCCTCATTGGCATCACCGTTCGGGGACGCCCAGCGTCTAAGGATTCGTCAATCCCGGTTAGGCTAAACCGGCTTGTTTCATAGCAGCAGCAATTTCACGATCTGCGCCTTCGGCAAGCGGACGAAGCGGAGAGCGCACAGTAGCGTGATCAAGAATACCCCGGGCTACCAGGGCCCATTTTAGAGCCACAGTCCCTTCCATATGCGAACCACGGTGATAGACATTCTTGGTGACTGGAAGGAGGCGATCATGCAATTCGCGCGCCTTGGCATAATCCTTGGCTTTTCCTGCTTTGATCAGTTCGATCAGAGGCTCCGGTGCAATACTGCCATAGCCAACTAGCGCACCATCGACATCAAACATGGTGTGAAGCAGGTACTCATCATGACAAGTCAGAATTTGTAGATCCGGGTGCTCAGCGCGAATGACAGGAATTTCAGTATCCCAGCGCTTCATATTTCGAACACCATTTTTCATCGCAAACACACCAGGTTGAGCCGCAATATCAAGCTGCGTCTGGAGGTTGTAAGTGGCTTTCGTATTGTCCGGATACTGGAAAAGAATCAGCGGTAGCTCACTTTCCTCATGAATGCGGCGATAGCGCTCTTGAGGCGCTCCCTCCTGATAACCAAACCTTAGCCAGCCATGAGATGGGTAGACTAGACCAGCAGATGCGCCCGCCTCGACAGCACGTTTTGCTTCTTCGGCTGCAACATGGTCACCTTCGCGAGTGATGCCCGCGATAATGGGTATCTCACCTTTTACCGATTCAACAAATGCCTCAATAACGCGCGTCTGCTCGTCAGAGGTCATGAATGTACCCTCACCAGCATGGCCAAGAACAACGAGACCTTTAACGCCGTCGATGCCGCCCAACCAAGAGCCAAGCTTCTTGATTGCAGCAAAATCAACCTCGCCATCGCGAGTGAAAGGAGTAACCGGTGCGGGGGTCAAACCTCGGAGATCGAGAGACATAATGATTCCTCTTATATGATTGTGTTATCGTTCCTGGGAACGATTGCAATCGTTTCACCAAATACACCACATCGAAAATTAGACGTTAGTCTACGACTCACAAATGATGTGTGGATACGGAAAGCAAACTAATAGTAAATCAGTGGGGTTAGCGTCATATCGCTTATAAGATCGCTGTAAAACCGATAGAATGGTTCGCCTAAATGCCTGTTTATGCGAGCCAACACAGAGGTTCAGTAATCCACCTCACGTCATGGAATAATATATTCATGCACGGTAAGCCTATAACTATGCAAGACGTTGCCAAAGCCGCGGGCGTCAGCACGTCTACAGTCTCTCGCGTTCTTGATGAGCGCCTTCCGCCTTCCAATAGCCCAGCCGCTCAACGGGTTAAAAAAACGGCGGAAGAACTCGGCTATAAGCGTGACATTCTTGCCTCCAGCTTGAGGCGAGGTGGTACAGGCACTATCGGTGTACTGGTGCCCCGACTGAGCGATACCGTCATGGCTCTTATCTACGAAGCGATCTCTAAAGTTGCTCAAGAACGTCACTATTTCGCTATCGTAGCAACCAGTGGTGACGATCCTGAAAGCGAGCGTCAAGCGGTTGAATTGCTTCTCAATCGACGTGTGGACGGCCTAATTTTGGCTACCAGCCGACTTGATGACCAATTACCATCTCAACTGCGTGACCGGGGAGTTCCGCACTCATTGGTGCTTCGTACCGATGGTAAAAGTCCTTCTGCCTTGGGTGACGATATTCAAGGTGGATACCTTGCTACTCGGCACCTCATCGACCTGGGGCACCGTGACATTGGCCTTGTTGCAGGCCCTAGCTTTACCTCTAGCGCTCGCGACCGACAAAAAGGCTTTCGCAAAGCCATGAGCGAATCAGGGATTCCTGTGCGTGAGCCATGGATTATCGAGTCAGGCTATGGAATCGAAGCTGGCGAGGAAGCAGGGCTGGCTCTGCTCTCACAGAATGAGAAACCAACAGCCATTTTTGCAGTCAACGATAACCTCGCTATTGGCGTGATGGCTGCTGCACATAGACTTGGCATTGAGGTGGGCAAAACGCTTTCATTAGTCGGATATAACGATATCCCTCTTGCCAGTCGTCTACCTGTGCCGCTCACGTCTGTATACATACCTTTTGACTATATTGCACAACAGGCTGTCGACTTACTGCTAAGCGATAAACACTCTGGCTCGCCGATCAATAGAGTGGCTATGCCTAGTTTGATCCCAAGATCATCATCAGTCCGACATATATAAAAAATCATGAGTACGCAGTATTAAGCTATTACTCTGAGAGCCCTCCTAATGCTAATCTAAATTATGGCAGAGGGCTATTCACTAGATACTCATTAGCAAATAGTATACGCCCTACATTTATAAAAATATTTACTTTTTCATTAACTGCTTATCATCAGAGAAGAACTTGATAGAATCCAGCGCTACTCAGCATCCTAACCTTACACTTAAGTAAGTTATTTTACGCACCTAGTTTAATCAAACGAGCTTTCCTACCATAACGTGTATTGCCCTGCATTCCATCACTGGCCTAGACGCCGTGAACATAGACACCAGCCTCGTATTCATTGATGTGAACATCATCACCGTCAGCCTCACCATTGGCTTAGCCATCACAGTGATGGCCTCCATAGGAGCGCTACTAGACCACAAACTCGGTAAATATGTTGGGCCATTGGGCAAAACTCATTGGCGGCGTAGTGTTGATTGGGATGGCACTCAGTTTTAGTAATGCTGCCGTTTCTTGAGCTGTAGCCAAAGTTGCAATAGGCATTGCAACGACAGTTTTGCTTGGCGTGAATCAGCCCCACTGTTTCAGAGTATTTATAGATTCCCTTGGTCAGAAAGTTTTTCCCTACTATGGATGGAGACTAGCAGGTATCCATCCGCTCGAACTGGAATTTGGTTTTGCACCAGACCGCAGGACTATTGGCACTGTAGCGGCAAATTCCCAGGGTAGCTGTGCGTGGCTCGGATCGCTGACGCAAAGGAACGGAGAACGACAATCCTGGTGAGCTTTCGGCCAGCAGCCGCCGTCAAAATGGCGCTCACCGAAACGACACAAAGCTGTTCAAAGTCGTTCGATCAACATATCGATAAAGGCGCGTACAGCGGGGTTGGTGCTACGACTCTGTGGCCATAGCGCAATGATATTATGCCGCTCTACATCGAAGTCGGGCAGGATTGGTACCAGTTCCTCTCGCCTAACCCGCTGGGCAGCCATGAAACTTGCAACCATCCCGATACCTGCACCCGTGGCCATAGCAGCTATGACGGCTTCGCTTGAATCAACGATAACAGGGGAAGATGGCACTATTTCGATCTCCTTCTCGCCGATCCGGAACGGCCAGCGAAACATTTGCCCCGTACTTTGGTAGCGCAAATTGATCGTTTCGTGCCCCACCAGTTCATCTGGATGCTCGGGAGCACCATACCTAGCCAGGTAGTCTGGCGAAGCGTAGCAAGAGAGCCTGTAAGGCGAGAGTCGCCTGGACAACAGTGACGAATCCGCAAGGTCACCGATCCGCACTGCAAGATCAATGCTCTCTTCAACCATACCGACGATGTGGTCGCTCAGCCGCAGGTCGATCGTTACCTTCGGGTAGCGCGTTCGAAAATCCGTAATAGCAGGAGCAATCAGATGCAGACCCAATGGGAGTGATGCCGCAATTCGTAACGTGCCTGCGGGCTCGGAACGAGCAGACTTCACTACCTGCTCTATCTCTTCTGCCTGGCGCAACAGCTCTAGCACACGTCCATGCAAGTCGCGGCCCTCGGCCGTGAAAGACAGCGAGCGTGTCGTACGAGTGAAAAGAGAGACGCCGAAGTGACGCTCCAACCGCTGGATGCTTTTGCTTATCGCAGAGGGCGAAACAGACAGCGAGCGCGCCGCAGCGGTGTAGCTGCCTAAGGAGCCGGCGCGTGCAAATGCGATAAGCCCCGTGAGGCGTTCCAATCCGATTTGTTCCTTCATGGAATTATTAAAACGAATCTACGCACCATTATCAATGACAAGGAACTTCCTTACTATTTGCCATGTGACTATTCTTGAGTGAGGTTGTGATGAACGACATGATGAAAGCAGTGCAGCTGCATAGTTTCGGTGGCCCAGAGGTCTTGCTTTACGAAGATACGCCCCGACCCGAAGTACAAACCGGTGAAGTGCTTATCCAAGTTAATGCGGCAAGTCTTAACCCACCAGACCTTTACCTGCGCGACGGCTATCGGGCGCTACCTCCAGAATGGCAGCCTAGCCCACATTTCCCGTTGATATTGGGCACTGATGTGTCAGGGGTCGTTGCTGCCATTGGCGACGAGGTTTCCAAAGTCAGCGTAGGTGACCACGTCTTTGCAATGGTGCGTTTTCCCGAAGACCTGATGACGGGCAGCAGCACCTATGCCGAATATGTCAGCGTTCCTGAAAGCCACCTAGCGTTGAAGCCAAAGGGCATTTCTCATGTCGAGGCAGCAGGTGCCCCAATGTCACTGCTTACTGTCTGGCAGTTTCTGGTTGATCCTGGTAATGACCTACCCAATCCATTCCAGGCATTTCGGCATGTGCCTGTACCGCTCGAAGGCAAGACCGTCTTGATCAATGGAGCTGGCGGTGGCGTGGGGCATCTAGCGGTTCAAGTCGCCAAATGGAAAGGGGCGCGTGTAATCGCGGTTGCTTCGGGTAAGCATGAAGAGCTTCTTCGCGAGCTGGGTGCTGACGACTTCATTGATTACACCAAGGCAGCCGCCGAAACGGTCGCACATGATGTGGATCTGGTGCTTGACGCTGTGGGTGGCCCGAACATGGAGCGCTTCCTCAGCATTATTAAACCAGGCGGTTCGCTCTTTCTGGTCAACCCCTTGGGCTTTTCTGCCAGGGATGAAGCCAACAGGCTAGGGGTTACGGTTTCCTCACTACAGGTGCACTCAAACGGAATGCTGCTGGCGCAGGCCAGTCGCTTGCTCGACGACCGTACCATTCGGATCGTGATCGACAGTACCTATTCGTTGGCAGAAGCATCGGCTGCGCACCAGAGAGCTATGCAAGGCGGCATTCAAGGTAAGGTCGTGCTTGTCGTTAAACAGTAACCGGCCAAGCGTTGTTTCTGAGCGCGAACCACTTCTGTCAGAAAATCCATCAAGGCATGAATCCTCACTACGCCTCGTAGATCCGGGTGCATCAGAAACCACAAGCCGTATTCCAGCTCCGGGATAGGATCAGTGAGCTGGATAATGTCCGGATCTTCGTCCGCCAAATAACAGGGCAGCACACCCAGCCCCATACCGGAGCTAATAGCGCTGAGTATATTGACCAGCGTATCGACACGGTAGACACAGGCCGCTTTCAGCGCGTTGTTGTCCATCCACTGATCCAGTGCTGAGTCCTGCAATCGCGGGCCAGCACCAATCCAGGGCTGGCTAGCAAGGGTCTTGATAGAAGCTCCTGGTGACAGATTGAGGCTTCGGTGTCCGTAGACCGCCTGCCCTATGGCCGTCAGCGGTCGCCCAATCAGATTTTCAGGAGGAGCATTGGACGGGCGGATGGCGACGTCAGCTTCTCTGCGTGTCAGATTGAATAGCTGGTTGGATACGGCGACGTCCAACACGATGCCTGGATATTTATGCTGAAACTGCGTGAACAGAGGAGAGAGCAGCCCCATCAACAAAGAGTCCGTTGTGGTGAGCCAGATTTCCCCTCTCGGCTCCAAGTCGCGCCCAGCGACTTTACGTTCGGCGGCCAAGGCTACTTCATCCATGATTCTGGCGGTTTCAGCGAGCTCTTCTCCAGCAAGCGTTGGCCGGTAACCGGTTCGGCTTCTTTCAAAAAGAGCAACACCAAGGCGCTGTTCGATATCACCCAGCCGTCGGAAAATCGTAGCGTGACTGACGCCCAAGACGCGTGAGGCACCCGACAGCGAACCTGCAGTTGCGATTGCCAGGACGACCTCAAAGTCGTTCCACGCTAGGTGACTCCTGGTTTTCTGTGTCATGGCAGAAGGTTGCCTGAGATTTTTACCTGTTCGTTTTTGCAAAGTTAATTCTCACTTTCATGGAATACCTTGCAGCTTAGAACAAGATTAGCATGCACCTGAACCCATGAGATAACCCAATCGCCCCGGGAACAGGGACGATATGATGGAGGTCAGGCGCATGATGAACTCAACAAAAGTGCAGAACTTTCACCACCACGGCTCGTTAGCCCCCTGCTATAACGATGCCGTGCCAGAAGGAAGTGCCGGCAATTTGCTCAAGGGAAGCATCCCTTCCAGATACCGCGATGGGCGGGGAGGCGTTGATCTTGAGCGTGTGCGGCTGGATCAGCAAGAAGCTCGACGACAGGTAATCCAGGCGATGGTACGACGTATCGAAAAGCTATGGCGTCTGCGTTGAGACAACGCATTAGCAAACAAGCTGCCAACACGCGTAACTTTCCAATGGATTCGAATCCGCAAAGCGGCGGAAAACCGAGCGCTGTGCAGTTGATTGTCAAACCTCACTACGTACTATATCCTGTACATTAACAACATCCTGTACAGGAGCAACCTTATGGATGCTATCAGCTACACAGCCGCTAGAACCAATCTAGCAAAAACCATGGAGCAGGTCTGTGAAGACCATTCACCTATGATCATCACCCGAAGCAAGGCGCAATCCGTGGTAATGATCTCTCTCGAAGACTATGAGGCGCTGCAAGAGACAGCCTATCTTCTGCGCGCACCTAAGAACGCCCGCCGTTTGCTGGAATCCGTTGCCGAATTGGAACAAGGTGGTGGTCAGGAGAAGGAACTTCTTGAATGAAACTAATCTTCTCCGAGAGCGCCTGGGAAGACTATCTGTACTGGCAGAAAACCGACAAGAAGATTCTTAACCGAATTAACAAGTTAATCAAAGAGACCAAACGAGAGCCATTTGAAGGGGTCGGCAAACCAGAGCCTCTCAAACACAGTCTCGCCGGTTATTGGTCTCGGCGAATCAACGAAGAACACCGAATGGTTTACAAAGTCACGGATGACGCTTTGCTAATTGCCCAACTCCGGTATCACTACTGATTTAACGCCGCATTAAGGTGTGAGTAACGCTGTCACCTAACCTAAACTATTGCGCCGTAAACACGAAACCCAACCTTGAACTGAGAATGCCAAGCGTTGCGATTCACTCTTAAACGCTTTGTTATGACGCTGAGCTTTGAGTCAGTTAATTTAATCGTGTGCCATAACGTTTTGTTAAGGGGTGGGCTTTAGCCCGTCCCAGCGAGCACAGCGAACGGTTTGAACCACTTGTTGGATGGTACCAATATGACCTCACTATTTATTAGGGAAGTATTCAAGTATCTCATCTTCCGCATCATCAAATAGACCAGTTGAACGCCAGCCTAGGTGTCGATAAAAGCCATATGACCGAGCTTTCGCATCGGATGAACACCCGAGGAAAAGTCGTTCAAACCCTAAAGAGTTGAAAGACTCAATCATTTGATTTAATAGTGCTTTGCCAACACCTTTACTTTCATATTCTGGCAATAGTGCCAAAACAACAATTTCTCCGGTTTCGCTATCACCGAAGCAATAGCCAATAATCTTCCCTTCACTAACACCAACGTAACCAGGTAAGGAGCCATCGCTAATTCCTGCTTTCCAGCTCTCTAAAGTAATACCGAGTTCTTCCAATTGTTCGACAGAGAAAGCGTTTTCTCTCGCCTTTCCTCTCAAGGCAATGCATTCGGCCACATCGTCAGGTGTTGCCATCCTGTATGCAACTTTCATTAGGAGCTCCATTTTAGTGCTTGGTTGTAGATCTAACGCCGTTCAGCACGCGCGGCTACGAAATGAAGGCGTCGCCGTGACGGACCTGGTTAGGAGTTCTTTAGCCAGCCTTGATCCACGGCGTACTCAACCTTTGAAATAAACCAGTCGTATATTTCTGAGTTTTCCTGCTCTATGAACCCATGCATTTTCAGCACTTGGCTCTTCCGTATGCCATGGTCTCTCCAGGCACGGCCCTCGCTCGTTACATTGTGCAGAAAGGGTAATAGACGGTCGATGACTTTGAGAAGCCTTGCTTCCTTAGTTTCCCCAGACTCTTGCTCTTCCCAGAGCTCCGGAAGATCTCCGATTGGGTTACCGGGATGAGAAGCCAGTTTCTCGATATACTTACGCTCTTCAATGTGGGCATCATTGCGGTTTGCGCTATAGAGAAATGTATCTCCTGCACCAATCTCACCAAGATCATGCACCAGGGCCAGTTTGAGTAATTTTAAGAGGTCAAAGTCTTCCTGTGACTGCTCTGCAAAAGCCCAGCAAGCCATCGCCAGGTGCCACGAATGTTCTGCTGAGTTCTCAACTCGCTCTCCACCGTTGATGTAGGTTTTGCGGTTTACCGATTTTAACGCATCAAACTGAAGTAAAAATTCCGATATCTGAGTGACTTTTTTGGTCACGTACTTCTCCTAACTCCGTGCACAGCGGCGACCTTGAAATGGTGACGAAGGAGCCCTGGAAAGGGTATCCGGCGGCCGCAGGCCGCGTACTGATGCGAATTGTTATGGCGAACCTGCACTTAATGATTAGCGAAAAGAACTAAAAGCAAGCCAATTGCTCCTGGCAACGCCTGCACAAATAGAATTTTCCGGTTTGCTGTTGCTGCACCGTAGATTCCGGCCACAACAACGCACGCCAAGAAATATAACTTGAAATCGTATCCTGCCGCACCTTGAAAGATACCAACCAAAAGACCGACTGCAATAAAACCGTTATAAAGACCTTGATTCGATGCCAAAACCTTTGTCGTTGCGGCTTGCTCTTTGGAATGACCAAAGACTTTAAGGCCCATCGGCTTATCCCAAAGAAACATCTCCAATATCAAGAAATATCCGTGGAGCAAAGCTACCAATAACACTACCAAATCAGTAATCATTGCCATGTGCACCTACCTACTTTTGAGACATAACACCACAATCACGCGCTTGTCGCGTGCATTGCATTGTTAAACCGTTCGTTGGCATGACGTATCGCCAGAAAATTCGAGAGTGAGTCTCAGCATATCTTTATGCTGAACTCCATTTTCAAAGATTGGCTCAGGATAGTTCTTCAAAAAGAAACCCTTATCAATACAGTCCACTCTAAAACCCTGCCTTTGGTAGAAGGTCAGTTGGTAACCGAAAGTACCGGTTCCGACCTCTAGGCCCTTTGCACCTGACTCCTGCATTTTATCGATAACTGTTTCCAAAAGTCGCGTTCCGATGCCACGCTGTTGATGCGATGGAGAAACAGCAATATTCATCAATTCCAATATTCCTGCTCCGATTGGCTTGAGAACACAAGATCCGATCACCTCGTCGTTGGTATATGCAACAAAACACCTTGCCTGATCCAGGTACTCTTTGATGGCCTTTTCAGATGGATCTGCCAAAAGAAGTAGATCTATCGGAACCTCTGAAGGTGGAACTTCGTCTATTCGCAACGGTATTTACACCCCCGAAACTCGGCATTAGGTTTAACTGTGATTATACACCCCGCTGCATAAGCTCAATAAACGTTTCGGCGCGTTCATTGAGCTTATGTAGCCACCAAAATTAACTCTACCCCATTGATTCTTCAGGTAGCAAAGAAAATTTCGGCAGTACACCCAAGATTCGGGTGCTTGCGCGTTTTGGTTAACTCGACAACGCTGTATATAAGCACACATTTTGTAGGGAGCGGCCCCTATGAAACTGATGGAGCGGGTGAAGGCTACCCTCAGAGTCAAACGCTATACGGATTCAATATCTCGACCTGCCCCACTGATCACCATTGTCCATTCGGGAAAGCTGCTCAGGAACGATCAGAATGTAGCTTCCCACCTTTGGCCCAATGCTCATCATCAAAATTTTGAAGGAAGATTGTTACTGCCTCAGGGCTGGTTCCATATGCTTCTGAAAATGCTTCGGTTATACGCTTAACTAAGAGCTCACGTTGCTCTTTAGTCCTGCCTGGAGACTGCTGAACGGTTACGATTGGCATATAGATCTCCTAATAAAATCAAAGATATATATAGGTTTAAATGAGGCACCCTGAGCAACCTTATTCAACCTGACGGCTCTTCCATTGAAGTTCTATCAACTATATCTTGACTCTACTCCACTCTTTCACAACCAAGCAAAGCCTAATTCGGCAGTATCAACCTTCCCCTTGCATTTCCCCCACCCGCCTCCTGCACTCCACCAACAAAAAGCTTGACGGGGTGCCAGTGATATCAGGCTGGGATCGCGCAAGGTGAGCACTTTGCTGCCAAGCGCTGATCCTGCTAAACCTGATCCGGATAATGCACTGCCTGTGCAGGCACCGGAGTAGGGGGTTAAATATCACAGTCAACGCATTCTTATATCTTGTCTGTTACGCCTCAAGGTGATGCCCTTCCAGGCTTCGACAAAGCGCTGCCAACCTGTCGACCGCCTGCATCAACACTTCATCCGGCACTGTCAGCGCCAGCCGAATTAGAGATGTAGCACTCTCGCCAAAGGAAGCGCCCGGCATCACCGCCACACCCTGCTCTTCGAGAAGGCGCCAAGCGAAGGCCTCGCCGTCCATACCTGTTTTGGAGATATCGATCATCAGGAACATGCCGCCCTGGGGCAGGCTTGAAGACAGCATGGGGATTTGGCTGATAGCTTTGTGCAGTAGTTTGGCGCGACGTCCCAGCGCTTCGCGCAGACGCTCGGCGGTATCGAAATGCTGGCGCAGAGCTACCTCGGTCATGTCAGCGATAAATGGCTGGTTGCCAAACAACATGGTTTCAGAGATGGGCAGCAAGCGGCGCGAGAACTCCACCGGCCCAATTGACCAACCACTACGGAAACCAGTTGCCGCATGGCTCTTGGAGATCGATGACACCACCACGGTTCGCTCTCTTAGGCTGTCGATTTCCAGCGGTGAGACAAAATCACCGTCGAAAATCAACGCTTCATAAACCTCATCACAGAGAATCCACAAATCGTGCTTGATACACAGCTCGCCCAGCTGCACCAAGGTCTTACGATCCAACACCGCGCCGGTAGGATTGTGCGGAGTATTGAGCATTAGCACCCGACTTTCCGGAGTAATAGCATCGGCCAGATCATCGGGCTGCATGATAAAACTATTCGCCATACGCAGCGGTACCGGTTGTAAATGCGCACCTGCCGCGCGAATAACCCCTTCATAGGTTGCATAATACGGGTCGCCACTCAACACACCATCGCCTTCACCGACCAGTGCCAGAATGACAGCGAACAATGCAGTTTGGGTGCCGGGAAAACACAGCACGTTCTCTTCGCTGATAGAAGGAAGGCGTGGTGCATAGGTGTCGATAAGCGCATCGACCAATCCCGGTTCACCACGCCCGTTAGAATAGCGCGTTCGCCCCGCCCGCAAAGCATTGATGCAGTGTTCGACAAGAGCCGGGTCTGTGGTGATATCCGGCTCACCGATGCTCAGTTCAATGACCTCTTTGCCTTTGGCTTGATGCGCTCTGGCGGCATTGTGCACCGCCCATTTGTCACCGCCAAGTTCATAAAGACGGTCGGTAATCGCTGCGTAGCGCATGAATAAATCCCTATTGTGTTGCGGGTTGAGAAGACGATTTGTCGACAGCGACATACTGCATCAGTGTGTTATTGGGCAGCGCTAGAATGCCTTCGGCGGCGCTCAACGCGATCTTAGGTAGCAACGCTGTGTCATATAGGCCGTGACCCAGCCCCCCTTCAAGCCACAGGCCATCAATCAGCGCATTCAGCGCAATAGCGTAGTGTTTACAGGTAACGGGGTCTGCCGGACGCTCCAGCGCTAAAAGTACCGGATGGATCAATGTTTCCAGCAAAGCCAGGAATTCTCGATAGCTTTCGCGGTGGATATCGGAATATTCCGGCTCGGTTCGCACGCGACCAATGAAGGTTGCCCACAGTGCGACCTTTCGAGACGACAGGTTCGGCGAGGTTACGTTAGCGACGATAAAGCGTGCCAAGCGCCGCTCTGGCACTTCGCCCGCTTGCTCAGAAGATTCCTCGGCTTCACCCGTCAGTTGGCCAATCAGGTAGGCATAAGCAGCACTCACCATGGCATCTTTAGAGCCGAAGTAATGCCTAATCAGCCCAGCCGTTACCCCTGCACGTTCGGCCACACGACGCGCGCTGGCACCATTCATTCCGTGCTCAGCAATACAGTGCAGCGTGGCTTCGAGTAAGCTGCGCCGCCGTGCATCCATAGACCAGCGCTGAAATGATTTCCTACTCATAATTCCCTTCGTTTCCGCTAAGAAACATCCGCCTAGGCATTTAATGCCACGTAAATTACTTCACAGGATCTACTTCGCATTGTTTCCAGCACATAAGTTAAGCAACTGAATAACCTTGTGAGATCGATACAAAACCTGCCTCAACAGTCGATCACCAACAGCAACCGACTCACCTTTCGTTGAACATTGATGCTTTGAATCTGACCGTACTTGGCTTACAGTTATACTGTCGTATAACAAGGAACTAATTGCAAGCGCCTGCTAAATGATGAAGATGTTTCCCCTCCGGGAGGCAGATGGGCGCCCCCAGAGACGAGACAATCAATGGCAAACGTACCTGCAATAGAGATCCGTGATCTTCACAAACAATTTGGCTCTCTCAAGGTCCTCAAGGGCATCTCCCTGACCGCACGCCAAGGCGATATCGTCGCCATCATTGGTGGATCAGGCTCGGGAAAGTCCACACTACTTCGCTGCATTAATCTGCTGGAGCACCCTACCTCGGGCGAGATAGCTATCCAGGGTGAACCCTATCGCATGAAGGACGCCCGCCATGGCGGTCTTGAAATCGCAGACCGTCGCCAGGTTCAGCGTATTCGCGCTCACCTCGGCATGGTTTTCCAGAACTTCAACCTGTGGCCACACCGTACGGTTCTGGAAAACGTGATCGAGGTGCCTATTCATGTGTTGGGCATGAAGCGCGACGAGGCCATTCATCGCGCTGAGGAACTACTCAACCGAGTGGGACTTGGCAGCAAGAAAGACATATATCCGGCCGTCATGTCCGGCGGGCAACAGCAGCGCGCAGCGATTGCTCGCGTGTTGGCCGTCGACCCGCTGGCCATGCTGTTCGATGAGCCCACATCAGCACTCGACCCGGAGCTGGTCGGCGAAGTGCTATCCGTGATTCGTGACCTAGCAGCCGAGCATCGCACCATGCTGCTGGTGACTCACGAGATGGCGTTTGCGCGTGATGTGGCCACACATGTGGTGTTCCTGCGAGAGGGCATAATCGAAGAACAGGGCCCTCCTGATCAGATTTTTGGTGACCCTCGCTCACCACATTTGAAGCAATTCATCAGTTCGGTGGCCTGACCGCCACCGATATCCCACCACTCCTGCAGACAATCTGGAAGACAACCCCGAAAACAACAGAGGTAATCCCCATGTTCAAGACATTCACTGCTACCGCCGGCCTTATCGGCCTGAGCATTTTCGCTGCCCCTGTGTTGGCAGATAGCTACAAGATCGGGCTATCCGCAGAGCCTTACCCTCCCTTTTATGCACCAGATGCCAGTGGCAACTGGTCAGGCTGGGAAATCGATTTCATCGAGGAGCTGTGTGACCGCCTGGATGCCAAGTGCGAGATCAAGCCAGTGGCCTGGGAAGGCATCATTCCGGCCCTGAAAACCGGCAAGATTGACATGATCATCGGTTCAATGTCGATCACCCCTGAACGTGCCGAACAAATCGCCTTCTCGAATAAGTATTACTCCAGCCCCACCGGCATCCTGGCGCGCAAGTCCACTGACATAGAGCCTACTCCCGAAGGCCTGGAAGGCGCCTACCTGGGCATTCAGTCGGGCACCAACCAAGAGCAGTATGCACGCAAGCATTTCGCAGATAGCGCCAACCTGAATGTCTATCAAACCCTCAACGAAGAGCTACAGGATCTGGTCGCTGGCCGTATTGATGCCATCGTCGCCGACACCCTGGCGGTACAGACCTTTATCAACTCTGAGACCGGCCAATCCTGCTGCGAATACCGCGGCGAGGTGGCCAGCGACCCTGAACTCATGAGTGAAGGCATGGGAGTAGGCCTGCGCCAGAGTGATACCGAACTTCGCGAACGGGTCAATTCAGCCATCGACGCGATGCGCGCCGATAGCACCTATGAAGAAATTAGCGCCCCTTACTTCGACTTTGATATCTACGGCAGCTAATCCCCATCAGCAAAGGCCGCCCACCCAGGCGGCCTTTGCTTTCCAATTTCACAAGGACAAGCCACTATGACGACTGTCTTCGATTTAAGCTTGTTGGCCTATGAGCCTCCCGGCTGGGGCAAGGTGCTGCTCGTCGGGTTCATGCGCTCGATCCAGCTGGCGGCGGGTGGCTATTTGCTGGGTATCCTGATCGGCATCGCAGGTGCCGCTGGCAAACTGTACGGCAATAAGGTCGTTCGCGACCTGTTTGAAATCTACACTGTGGTCATTCGTGCCGTGCCCGAATTGGTGCTGATGCTGCTGTTCTACTATGTTGGCACCGATCTTTTAAGCCGTGCTTCAACCGCCATGGGGTTTGGCAGCGTCGATATCGACGGCCTGACCGCCGGGATTCTGGTAATAGGCCTGGTACAGGGCGGCTATGCGACCGAAGTCTTTCGCGGGGCCATTCTCGCCGTCCCCCGCGGGCAGACCGAGGCGGCCCACGCCTTTGGCATGTCGCCCGCCCAGGTGCTGCGTCGGGTCACGCTGCCAGCAATGACGCCACATGCCCTACCCGGCATGGCCAACCTGTGGATGATTGCCACTAAAGACACCGCCCTGCTTGCCGTCATCGGCTTCAGCGAGCTCACACTGGTCACCCGGCAGGCCGCTGGCGCTACGCAGCATTACATTATGTTCTTTCTGGCCGCGGGCGTGCTGTATCTGGCGCTAACGCTAGTATCAAACGTGGCCTTGCGCCGCTTCGAACGCTATGCACGGCGTGGTCTTGTCTCTACACGCTGAACTCAAGGAATGCCTGTGTCTGACCCTCAAACTCTGGCGTCGCTTACCCGCCCGTCGCGAACGCCCACGTTAACCAAACTGCCGGGCCTACTTGAGCCTCACCGTATTATCCTGCTTTTGATATTCATCGTCGGTCTGGTGGCCGCGATTCAACTGATGGACTGGAGCTGGCTACCCCGCTACTTGCCCAAGCTCTGGGAAGGCCTGCAGATGACTTTGATCATGCTGGTATCCAGCGTGGTGGTGGGCTTTCTGATTGCTTTGCCTTTAGGGCTTGCGCAAGTCAAAGGAGCGTGGCCGCTGCGATGGCTAGCCACCGGCTTCTGCACCGTCATCCGTGGCACGCCACTGCTACTGCAGCTATGGCTGTTCTATTTCGGGCTAGGAGCGCTGTTCGGCCAGTTCCCGGAAATTCGCGACTCCTGGGCCTGGGACTACCTGCGCCAGGCCTGGCCCTATGGTTTCATTGCCCTCACGGTGTCATTTGCCGCCTATCAGGGTGAGGTTATGCGCGGTGCCTTTGCCGGTGTACCGCATGGCGAGCTGGAAGCCGCCAAGGCTTTCGGCATGTCGCGTCGCAAGGTTTTTAGCCGTGTCTGGTTTCCGCGTGCTGTTCATCGTGCTCTACCAACGCTGACGGGCGAGATCATCCTGCAACTGAAATCCACACCGCTGGTTGCCACCATCACCGTGATGGACTTGTATGCCGTCATCACCCAGGTACGCCAGACCACTTACCTGACTTACGAACCGTTACTCTTCCTGGTCGCCGTCTACCTCTGCCTGAGCGGCGTCTTGATCGTTGGGCTGCGCTGGCTGGAAAACCGCGTACCACAACACTAATGGTCACGGGCCTGTGCGAGCATCACGTTTATCAACGCTAATTCAGGACGTGGCACAACCAAAAAGGGGCCGTCCAGTGGCCCCCTTTTGCTTGTGTAGATATTCGTATAGTTCTGATACTGGCTTGCTTGCCGTGCTGGCAACCGCGCCAATTTAGTCTTTGTAGCTTGGATCCAGCGCCTCAAGCGTGCGCAGGTGCGCGGCCCATTCGAGTTCAAGATCGCCGTCTTCATGAATAGTCTGGTCGTATTGGCGCGCCACGTGCCGCGCCACCTCTTCTGGCACCAGCCGTAAGGGCTGGCCAGTAGACTGCGCCGCCACCTGTAGCTCACAGGCACGCTCAAGATAAAACATATTGTTGAACATCTCTGCAGCCGACGCACCGGTCGTCAGCAGGCCATGGTTACGCAACACCAGCGCCGGGTTGTCGCCAAGGCTTGCCACTATTCGCTCACGCTCAGCCAGATCCAGGGCAATGCCTTCATAATCGTGGTAAGACACCCGTTCGTGAAACTGCAGCGCAATCTGGTTAAGCCGTGTTTCAAGGCCCGACTCCAGCGACGACACCGCCACGCCAGCGCGCGTGTGGGTATGCATCACCCAGGCCGCATGGTGGCTAGCAGTATGAATCGCGGAATGGATGGTGAAACCAGCCGGATTCACTTGTTCTGGGCTGTTATCAATCTTATGGCCATCAACGTCAATCTTCACCAGCGAAGAAGCCGTAATCTCCTCCCAACGCCAACCGTAAGGGTTGATCAGGAAACGTCCCTTCTCACCAGGCACCCGCGCGGTAATATGAGTGTAGATCAGATCCGTCATGCGATAGTGGGCGGCCAGACGATAGCAGGCTGCCAGCGCGATGCGGGTTTCTTGTTCGGCGTTGCTCGTCGTGGTGCGTTGAGACTTATCGAGACTCATCAGGTGTTCCTTTGCAGCAAAGTGATTGTCATGCAACGTGGTTAGCGTTTACGTTAGTAACCGCGCGCCCGATCAACGCCCATGGCAAGCGGCTGCCCATCGCGAAGGGCGCGGGCGGTGTCGACAACCTGCCCTGCGACCACCTCTGGCAACGAATCACTGGCAATGTGTGGTGTGATGCGCAGGCACTCATGCTGCCAGAAGGGATGATCCGCAGGCAGCGGCTCGGCACGGAACACATCCAGGCTCGCCCCACCCAAATGGCCGTGTTCGAGCGCTAGGAGAAGATCGTCCTCGACCAAGTGCTCACCCCGACCGATCTGCACCAACCAAGCGTCTTTGGCGAGCTTCGCGAACAGCGCCTTGTTAAGCACGTTTTCAGTGGTAGCCGTCAGTGGCAGCACATTGATCAGATAATCGGCGCCATCCGCTGCCGCCATGACAGCCCCGTCACCTGTCAGATAGGTCACGCCTTCAACCGGCGCTT
Organism: Halomonas sp. A3H3; assembly: GCF_000982975.1. Lineage (NCBI taxonomy): Bacteria > Pseudomonadati > Pseudomonadota > Gammaproteobacteria > Oceanospirillales > Halomonadaceae > Halomonas > Halomonas sp. A3H3. The sequence goes on from NZ_HG423343.1 coordinate 342,126, forward strand.
GTGGCTCGCTGCGGCAGGCTACGTGTACAGAAAAGCCAAGCGCGGCCACCGCTTTCACCACGGCGCGCCCCATGGTGCCGTGTCCCAGCACCGCCACCTTTCTTGATGCTGGCGCGCGCATCGTCAATGGCGCCCAATGCGCCTTGGCAGCATTTTGCTCCAGGGTGGTGAACTCACGCTCACGATGGAGCACCTCATGCGCGGCAAAACCCGCCATCAAGTCGGCCTGATGTGGATCCCGCACCCGGGCGATGTGTACTTCATCTTTCAGGCCAGGATGCGCCAGCAGGGCATCAACACCGGCACCGATAGACATCGCCAGCTCAAGATTAGGATAGCTCTCGAAAGCCTTGTCATTGGGCAACCAGCAGATCGCAAAACGCACATCTTCGGGGTTATCGATCTCATGGGGATGGCGCAGGACGACATCACTCGCTTCATCGCGCAAGGCGTTACCATAAATGGCATCAAGGTCGAGCGAATCACTGAGATAGACGCCTAAAATCGAGTTCGTGTTGGTCATGCAACTCCCTACGGTTCACATTCGAAATAGAAGTGGCTGTAAAACAGCCACTTGTTACTCAACTGTATAATAATTCACGTACCGATGCCATGAAACGCCATTACAGCACCTAAACTCTCATCGCTGTAATGATGCTAATAAATTGTTTCCCGATAACTTTCCATGTCATACACCCTTGCATCTCCCTCACCCGCCTCCTACACTCCACCAACGAACAGCTTGACGGGGTGCCGGTGAAATCCGGCTGAGATGGCGCAGGGCGTAGCAATTAATGCTGCCGAGCGCTGATCCCGCAGAACCTGATCCGGCTAATGCGCTGCTACTTACACAAGTTCGCAGCGAGGGTACCGGCGTAGGGATCAAGCGATGGCCACGGCTGCTCTCTCACGATCGCACGCCGCCCTTCTGCGCCACTCCCTCGATCTTTTTCGCCCGCCCTCCGGATCATTACCACCGGAGGAGTCATGGGCTACCGCTTTACTGATCTCACTACCGCTTGCCAGAAAGATTGGCGCGCCTATATTGAGCACGATTTTGTGCGCCAGCTAGGCACCGCCACGCTGCCCGGGGCGTCGTTTCGCCACTATTTAAAGCAGGACTACCTGTTTTTGATTCACTTCGCCCGCGCCTATGCGCTGGCTGCCTACAAAAGCCCCACCCTCGCCGATCTTCGCCAAGCCCATGAAGGCTTGAAAGCCATTGTGGATGTGGAGCTGGGCCTGCACGTGGGCTTTTGTCAGGAGTGGGGGATTTCCGAGCAAGAACTGGAGGAGCTTCCCGAAGCCAGAGCGACGCTTGCCTACACCCGCTATGTGTTAGATACCGGCAACCGCGGCGACCTGCTGGATTTGCACGTGGCGTTGGCCCCCTGCCTGGTGGGCTACGGCGAAATCGCCAACTGGCTAAACGCCCAGCCTTCCACCCTGCGCGGCGCGCAAAACCCTTACGACGCCTGGATAGCCATGTACGAAGGCGAGGAGTTTCAGGCCGCCATGCAGGCGGAGCTTGAATGGCTGAATATCCGCCTTGCCGACATTACCCCCGCCCGCTTTGCCGAACTGAGCAAGATCTTCCGCGACGCCACCCGCCTGGAAATCGACTTCTGGCAGATGGGCCTAGAGCTGATAGACCAAGACCTCACCCACTAATTCAGCAAAACAACACAAGGAAACGACAGTAATGACTAAGACCGTAACAAGCAAAACCAGCCACTTTTTAGCCGAAACCGCCCAGGTCGATGCCGCCGCCATTGCGCCGCTGCCCGGCTCACGTAAGGTATATATCGAAGGTTCGCGCCCGGATATCCGTGTGCCGTTCCGGGAAATTTCACTGTCGCCGACCAAAACCACCGGCATTGATGAAGAGAACCCGCCACTGCTGGTGTACGACACTTCAGGCCCCTATAGCGATCCGGATGCTAACAATGACCTGCGCCGCGGTCTGCCGGAACTACGCCGAGCCTGGATTGAAGAGCGTGACGATACCGAATTTCTATCAGGCCCCACGTCTGATTACGGCAACCGCCGCGCCAACGACCCGACGCTTGCCCAGCTGCGCTTTGATCTAACCCGCACACCACGCCGAGCAAAACCGGGCAAGAACGTGACCCAGCTGCACTACGCCCGCCAGGGCATTATCACCCCGGAAATGGAGTTTATCGCCTTGCGCGAAAACCAGCGCCGTCAAGCGCTAGGTACCGCTGAAGTAGAGCGCATTCTGGGCCATCAGCACAAAGGCCAGAGCTTTGGCGCCAGCCTGCCGGAAGAAATCACCCCTGAGTTTGTGCGTGATGAAGTCGCCAGAGGGCGGGCGATTATTCCCAATAACATCAACCACCCAGAAAGCGAGCCGATGATTATTGGCCGTAATTTCCTGGTCAAAATTAACGGTAATCTGGGTAACTCAGCGGTGACTTCTTCTATCGAAGAAGAGGTAGATAAGATGACCTGGGGCATCCGCTGGGGCGCGGACACCATTATGGATCTCTCCACTGGGCAGAACATCCACGAAACCCGCGAGTGGATTTTGCGCAACTCGCCGGTGCCGATTGGCACAGTGCCTATCTATCAGGCGCTGGAAAAGGTCAAAGGCGTGGCCGAAGACCTCACCTGGGAAGTCTTCCGCGATACGCTGATCGAGCAGGCCGAACAGGGCGTGGACTACTTCACCATTCACGCGGGCGTACTGCTGCGCTATGTGCCGCTCACCGCCAAGCGGGTCACCGGCATTGTCAGCCGCGGCGGCTCGATCATGGCCAAATGGTGTTTGTACCATCACCAGGAGAGCTTCTTGTACACCCACTTCGAGGAGATCTGCGAGATCTGCAAGCAGTACGATGTGGCGTTCTCCCTCGGTGATGGCCTGCGTCCTGGCTCAGTGGCCGATGCCAATGACGAAGCACAGATGGCGGAGCTAAAAACCTTGGGCGAGCTGACCCATATTGCCTGGAAGCACGATGTGCAGGTGATGATCGAAGGCCCCGGCCACGTGCCCATGCACCTGGTGAAAGAGAACATGGATAAGCAGTTGGAATACTGCGACGAAGCGCCCTTCTATACCTTAGGCCCGCTGGTAACCGATATAGCCCCCGGCTACGACCACATTACCTCGGGCATTGGGGCGGCGATGATCGGCTGGTTTGGCTGCGCCATGCTCTGCTACGTCACCCCCAAAGAGCACCTGGGCCTGCCCAATAAAGACGACGTCAAAACCGGCATCATTACCTACAAGATTGCTGCCCACGCGGCGGATCTCGCCAAGGGCCACCCGGCAGCGCAGCGGCGGGATAATGCACTCTCTAAGGCACGCTTCGAGTTCCGCTGGGAAGACCAGTTCAACCTGGGGCTAGACCCGGATACTGCTCGGGAGTACCACGACGAAACCCTGCCCAAAGACTCCGCCAAGGTGGCACATTTCTGCTCCATGTGCGGACCAAAGTTCTGCTCCATGAAGATCAGCCAGGAAGTACGTGACTATGCCAACGAACATGGTCTAAACGGCGATCAGGAAGCGGTGATGAAAGGCATGGAAGAGCAGGCAGAGAAGTTTCGCAACAAAGGCAGTGAGCTGTATCAGGAAGTTTAAAATAGCGACTTACTGAACAGCATTGTGACTATACGTGGCCCTTGAGTCTTAGCAAAACTCAAGGGTCACATTAATATCTAATCGCCACAGGCCAGCCACTGAATTTGCTCTAAGAGTATTTAAAAGTAATTACCGTCCAAGTAGATTAATTATACATTGCTCGTGTATGATTCTCATTTGCGCAGCGCTCTGTTCATAGCGTTTTATTTAAAACCAACACCATTCAAAGAACCGATTCCAGATGAAAACCAAACTTTACTTGGCGGTAACCGTTGCTCTGCTTAGTGCAGGCATGTTAACTGGCTGCAGCGATGATAACGAACCAACAGCCGCAGGCACACAGGAGGAAGCGCCGAAAAATAATGCAGCTCTCATGCTGAAATATATTCCGGCTGACTCTCCCTACTTCATGGCAACACGTGAAGCAATGCCTGAACAAGATGCTTTTGATCGTTATCAACGCATGCAGCCCAAGGCTAGCATTGAGTCTAGTCTGGATGAGCTACGCGAGACACTGCCCGAGATAGACGATGAAGTGATGCATTCGTTGATGACGGTATTGATCGCCATGAGTGAAGAGCTGGTCGATGTTGAAACGCTGGACGATGTCCATGCGCTGGGCCTGAAAATGAACCCTCAGGCCGCCCTCTATGGGTTGGGTATCTTGCCTGTTTTACGTATGCAACTGCAGGATGAAGATGCCTTCCGCGAAACGCTGCAACGCATTTTGACCAAAGCAGACATTAACCTGAGTACGGCCACCACCAACGACACCGAATACTGGGTGCTGACGCCTGAGGGGCCCGTCAAGGCGATTCTAGCCATTGACGACCAGCAACTGCTGGTGTCTGTGGTACCACAGAATGCTAGTGACGAGCTGCTAGCACAAGTGCTGGGTAACACTCTGCCCGACAGCAGCATCGGTGATACCGATGCACTGGCAGAGCTTGAAAAGCGCCATGGCTTTACACCTTACGGCGCAGGGAAAATCGACTCCTCACGCCTACTTAATGAGCTGAGCACCCCCACTCACTCAGGTACTCAGGCACTGATGGAAGCGGTTGATGCCGAGCAATTGGATTTATCCGCCTGCCAGGCAGATATCGACCGTATCACGAACCGCTTCCCTGGCCTTGTAATGGGCTCGCGCGAGAACGATCTTGACCGCATGGAAATGAACCTGATTCTAGAAACCGATGAGGATATTGTCAGCGACCTGCGCACTCTGACGACTCAGGTGCCGGGCCTAGGTAGCACAGAAGGTATGGCCAGCTATGGCTTAGGTCTGAACATGCCGCTGTTGGTTCAGACCGTTCAGAAATATGCTCAGGAAGTGCGCCAGAACCCCTTCAGCTGTGATGAACTACAAGATCTGAACAGCTCCTGGAATGAGATCAACATGGCGATTAATAACCCGATCACCATGATGATTGGTCAGTCACTATCTGGCTTCAGAGCTCGTATCAACAGTCTGACAATGACAGACGGCGAACCTACCATGACGGGGCTCCTGACGCTTGCTTCACAAAATCCTCTTTCCCTGCTTTCTGCCGCAAGCTCTTTCGCGCCGGAGTTAGGGACTCTAGGGCTTGAACCCGGTGGGGAAGCCAAGCAAGTCGAGAGCATGATGCTGCCCCCTGAGGCACCGGAACTCTACGCCGCCATGTCTGACACGGCTATTGTACTGGGCGCTGGTATCAGTGATTCGGCGACACTGCAGAAAGAGCTGGAAGCCCCTGCCTCAGAGCGCAATCTGCTTGTTCATGGACACATAACAGGCGAGTTCTACCACTCACTGGCCGACTTTGTGGAACAGATACCATCAGATGATTTGTCAGCGTCCGATATTGATATGCTCAAGCAATATGGTGACATCTACAAAAACATGGAGTACTGGTTCAGAGTAGATGACGCTGGCGTGGAAATGAGTTTATCGCTGGAATTAAACTAAGATCAGGCCGCTTCAATAATGCGAAAAACCTGCTAGTGGGTTAGCGGTTTTTTCGTTTGAGCAAGACAACTGTTTAAAACCACTTAAACGCCAACAGGGGGCCGAAGCCCCCTGTTGGTATCAGTGTTACATAACTAGCGCTGTTTTTTCTGGCTCTCCTTGGCGTCGCCTTTGCCTTTTTGCAGTTCGCCTTTAGCCTGCTGGGCCTTACCTTTGGCTTCAGTTTTAGCGCTTCCTGTTGCCTTGCCCGCGGCTTCTTTCACTTTTCCCGCTGCTTTGTTGGCCGTTCCTTTCGCTTTATCTTCTTTACCAGTTGCCATGACGAACACCTCTAATCCGTTAGTAGGGAAACACATCAAATCACACGTCGACACATTCATCAGAGTAGCCTTTATTAAAAAAGTTGCGCTAATTAATTTAGGCCGGGTTGTTGGCGGGTAACCGCGTTGGTGCCCAGCGGTTCAACACGAAGTGCAGGGAAGCCATAGCCAGAAGCGTAAGAACCAGTGCCACACTCATGGAAGAGAAGCGATAGAGCGCGCTATACACCAGATCCTGCTGCGGGCCTAACGACTGGCCAAACAGAATCCCCAGAGTGGTCAGTCCACCAAAGCCAATCCCTGAACCGCCCCCTTCATGGATATGCTCCCGAGCGAAAAGCATTAACCCCAGCCAGTAGAGCAACACCACCAGCAGGAAATGGTGGCTCTGGGTATATAAGAATAACTGCATTAATAGAGCCAAGTTGCACCCTAGTAGGGTTCCTATGGCTCGCTTACCGGCTGATACTTTCGCTCCAGAGTACCCCAGCGTAAACAGCACCAGGATGGTCGCCATCTGCGCAGAGAGCGACCCTTGCAAGTCGAACATCTGAAACACTACAAATGAGAGCGTGGCGGTTAATCCACCGATTAAAGTTTCATGGCGAATTTGCGAGGGTGTTTTGGTAACCCTGGGCGGCGGTTTGCGGGCTTCCACGTCGGGAAACAGCGTATGCATCAGCATGGCAATAAACACCGCCAAGCCACTGGCGACGAGATTACAGGCCAGTAAATCGCTCAAGTCCACATTGGGGTAGCTGGCGAAGTGAAGCAGAATGCTGAGCGTCAGCACACCGTTGGCGCCAAACAGAAACAGCGGCCCTTTCGCCATCAGGTTAAAGCGAAACAGAAAAATGCCCATCACCACCAGGGTCATCACCACCGGTATATGTTTGAGTAACCCCACCACCAGGCTGACTTCAAGCACGTTAAGCGATACGTTGGCTAAAAACTGGCGAATAATATGGCCATTCAGAATCGGCACCATGCCCAGCAAGAACATCGGGAAAACAGTAAAAAACACCCCGTAGTTCCAGCCCATTAGCTGGCTGACCACAAACCCCAGCGTGCCACCACCGGCCACCCGCAAGCACTGACGCAGGCCGTTTTGGGTTAACACCGGGCGAGCAGTTCGCTGGGCATTAGCCCCGCCGCGCCTCCCCCACCAACCTTTAAACGGGGTCAACAACAGGCGCTTAATATACGGGCTCTTAATAAACATAGTGCAACCAGCTGATCAGATGTGCCTGTAACCACACAAATGGTTTGGCCAAAGCAGCATCTCCTGGCTGAAGCTGCACCGTGGCGCGGGCTCCGCTGGGTAATAAATTCGCGATTGGCTGAGTTAGCACCAGGTGTACACGCATCCGCTGGGCATCGCGTATCCAGCGATCGGTGGTGGGAATATCAGCCAGTTGACCATCGGCAGCCAACTGTCCTTCACGAACACCGGCATCCATGGCGAGCACTTGCGCATCAAATACCTGGCCTGGCCAAGCATCAAACACTACTTGCGCTGCGTCACCAGGTGCCGCATGGCGCAGGCTCTTTTCGCGAAAATCGGCAATGACATCTATCGCATCCGCCACTACTGCTACCGCTGGCTGCCCCGCCTGAACGTAGTCGCCTACATCTAGCTGCAGGTTGGAAACACTTCCGGCTTGCGCAGCGCGCACCTGGGTATGAGCAAGATCCAACTGCGCCTTGGAAAGCGCATTGTCTGCTTGGCGCAAACGCAGATTCGTCTCTCCGGCCTCGCCCAGTTGCACTTCCAGGCTGACGATTTTAGCCCTGGCTGCCGCCACACTGGCCTGTGCGGTACGCTCAGCAGCCACCTGCTGTTCGTACTGTTGGCGCGATACGCTCTGCTGCGCCACAAGGGTTTCAGCACGCTGAAGTTCTCCCCGACGCTCGGCAGCCGTTGCCTCAGCGGACGCCAGCTCCGCTTGGGCAGAGGTAAGCTCTGCTTCCAACCGGGCATTCTCCCGCTCGGCCTGTTCGCGATTAAGCTGCGCCTGCTCAACGGCTAATCGAAACGGCGCCGGGTCAATCTGAAACAGCACATCGCCTTTTGCTACATGCTGGTGATTACTGACCAGCACCTCACTCACTGGGCCGCTGAGTTCGGGCGCTATTCGCGTGACCGGCCGCATCACCCTCGCCTCCGGCGTCATAGGCATAAAGCTATCGGCCACCAGAAAATAGATAAAAAGCAGTACAAAGGTAGCAAGGGCTACCCTCACCCATCGGGCAAATATTTGATCGGGGGTCATGCAGAGCTCACTTGTTAGCCACCAGGAAACCACCTGGCCAGCGCCTCTCAACGGGCGCGCATCGTGTAGGGAATCACATAGGGGACTTTAGTCTAACAATCAATTAGCGCGCTAACAATATATCTATGTCTATCTACTGCTACATAAACGCTCTCTACAAGCCTATAAACAAAAACCCCATGGCATAAAGGCCATGGGGTTTAGTCATTCGCTACGCTGTTACGCTAAGGATTTAGAACCGGTAGCGTAAACCTACGCTTGCAGCATCAAAGGAGTAAGCTGATTTATCCAGGTAGCGCATATAGTCCGCGCTGAGGGAGAGGTTTCTGGCCACATCCATCTCAGCGCCTGCGCCGTAGGAGAAGTCGCTTTCGCTGTCGCCGCGGTCAAACTCTACTTCCGTAAAACCCGCCAGGCCATAAAGACGCACTTCAGGTGCTATGGGAATAATCCCTTTAGCATAAGCACCCGCTACATAGTCTAATTCGGCACCACCGTCGGAACCGCCCGTACCTAAATGACCTTCAATGCCAAAGTAGTCATTGAACTGGGCACCGCCGCGCAGGCGTAAGCCTACGTCATCACGGGACGAGCCTCTGTCTGGATCCAGACTCCAGAACATGGCATCAGCGCCCAGGTAAGCTTGCGGATAACCGGTAGACTGTTGTGCTTGAGCAATGGTTGCAAATGCGCCTGCACCCACCAGGAGTACCGCCGATGTAAGTGACAACATGGACATCTTCATAGCTTGCACCTCAGTTAAAAAACAGTGTTTCCTTACACATTTGTATTGTGATTCATAACTATGAAGAACGCAAACATTTACCGCCCCTTGGATAAGCTCAGCACGACAATACCGCCAACGACGACTGCCCCACCTACCAACTGGCCGGGGCTAAGCATTTGCCCCAACACGAAGTAACCCAGCACCAGGGAGGCAACCGGCTCGATATTCATCACCGGTGCGTTGCGTGCCATATCGAGTCGCGGCACAAAAATAAACAGCGTCGAAAATGCCGAACCATACAGCAGACCAAGCAGCGTCAGCCCTAGCCAGCCGGTACTGTTATCCGGCAGGCTCATACCCCCTGGCACGACACCGGCGATGCCGCCAATGATCATGACAATAAACACGGTCTGCATGGTCAACAGGCTGCGCAGGGTGCTGCCCACTCCTGCAAGGCGGTGCTCGGTAACCCACAGCGCGCAGGCAAATACGAAGGCCGCCATTAATCCAAAACCAATGCCTGCTATCCACCCCGGCCCCATGCCATCGGCGCTGGCAATCCATGAGGGAATATCCAGCACCACCAGTAAGCCGATTAAAATCGTGCCCATGATCAGACAGCTACGCAGAGTAGGACGCGGGCCGCCCAACGCCCAACTGAGCAGCGCCAGCTGAATAGGAAAGGTATTGACCAATAGCAGTGCGATCACCACAGGCAGCCTGGCCACCGCCGAGTAGAGGCTAACGCTTTGGATCGCAATCAGTAGCCCCACGGTCAGTTGCCACGGCCAAGATCCCGCGGGCAGCCACAAGCGCTTTTTCTGCACGATGACTAGCGCCACTAAAATCAGGCAGGCAACCCCCGAGCGGGTTAATACCGCCAGTAACAGACCGGTGCCATTATCAAACGCCAGCCGAGCTGAAACGTGATTGGCGGCAAACATGGTGGCCACGGTCATCATTAACAGAATGGCCAAATGGCGCGGCAGTAGTTTCGGCAAAGAGGACGCTGACATAAGAACGGTACGGCTCGTTATAGGGGTGAAGGTGTAAGATGGCAAGTAGCCAGGTAGGCAAAGATCCCAGCATGCCAAGCTTTTGCCTAGAAGGCTAACGAAAGCCTGACGCTGCTTTTGCGCGCTGCAACATGTTAAACTAAAGTCTACCCCTTTGCTCAATAACCTCCTAGCGAAAAGGTTTTTATGAACGCACCGGTGCTGGTCATTAACTGCGGTTCCTCCTCTATTAAATACGCGTTGATTGATTCCGACCCTCAGGCACCGCGACTTGAGGGCATAGCGGAACGCTTGGGTAGCGAGGATGCACGCCTCAAGGGCAAAAACAGCGCCGGTGATCGTTTCAACCAACCACTTCCTGGCGCTGACCACACCCAAGCACTTAACGCGATCCTTGAGCGTATGGAGGGCCGATTACCAGCGGCGGTGGGCCATCGCATCGTGCATGGCGGCGAGCACTTCACCCAGGCCGCACTCATCGACGCTAGTGTCATTGCGGCTATCCAAACCACCGCAGCACTTGCCCCCCTTCATAACCCAGCAAATTTAGCAGGTATTGCGGCGACCCAGAACGTCTTTCCTGAGCTGCCCCAAGTGGCAGTGTTCGATACCGCTTTCCACCAAACCATGCCGCCGCGTGCTTACCGGTACGCACTACCAGAAAGCCTCTACGCTGAGCATGGCATTCGCCGCTACGGCTTTCATGGCACCAGCCATGCTTATGTTAGCCAGCGGGCGGGCGAACTGAGTAGCCGTGGCACAGGCGGCTGGCTGACTGCCCACCTGGGCAATGGCTGCTCCACCAGCGCGGTGTGGAACAATCAAAGCCAGGATACCAGCATGGGCCTTACCCCACTGGAAGGCTTGGTGATGGGCACCCGCAGTGGCGACGTTGACCCTGGCCTGCACGCCCACCTGCACCGCCAACTGGGCTGGTCGCTAGACAAAATCGACGACGTGCTCAATAAAGAGAGCGGCCTACTGGGCCTTTCAGGCTTAACCAACGACATGCGCGAAATTGAGGAGGCTGCTGAACAAGGGCACGCCACCGCACAGCTGGCGGTAGAGGTATTCTGCTACCGGATCGCTAAATCTCTGGCGGGGCTCTCCTGCGCCCTGCCCCAGCTTGATGGGGTTATTTTCACCGGCGGTATCGGCGAAAACTCGCCGATTGTACGTCGCCGTGTGCTCGCCCTATTGCCCCACTTCGGCTTTGCGCTGGATAACGACGCTAACGAAGCGACTATCCGCGGCAAAGAGGGCAAGCTGGATAGCGCCAGCCATGAAGGCCCCCAGGTGTGGGTGATCCCTACCGATGAAGAAGGCCGCATTGCCATGGAAACCCGCCACTGCCTAGAGACACGTGTATGACTCACCCCGACCAGCCACAAGCGATTCTGTTAGTGCCTACCAGCCAGGGCGTCGGGCTTACCTCCGCCTGTCTGGGGTTAATTCAAGCGCTGGATACCATCGGTCTGAAAGCCGGGTTTTTAAAGCCGTTTATGCAGAACGAGCTGAACGGCCCAGGCCTGGATCGATCCACCGCATTGGTTTCCCGGGCACTCAATCAGCGCCCGCCTTCGCCGATTTCCCAGGCTCGCCTTGAGCGCTTGCTGCGCGACGACCAAATCGATGAGCTGATGGAAAATGCCGTCGAACTCTATGAACAGGTTGTTCAACAGGCCCACCGCGATGGCAGCACCCTAGACCTAGTCGTGGTAGAGGGCGTAGTGCCCACTCAGCACACCACCTACGCCACCCAAACCAACGCCCAGCTCGCCAACGCGCTTAATGCGCGAATTATTCTTGTCGGATCCGGTGATTTAAACGAGCCCCAGGCGCTGGCCGAGCAGCTTGATATGCACGCCCGCAGCTTTGGCGGGGTTAGCTCCAGCCGCACGCTGGGCGGCATTTTGATGCGCATGAAAAATCTGCCCTACGCGCAGGAAGATGATCTTTCTGCAGCACCGGGCACCTTCAAACCGCAGTTGGAAGAGTCAGTGCTCGCTGAGCTGCGCCAGTACTCCCCCGCCCTGGCGACCGATAAATTCCACCTGATTGGTGTGGTGCCTTACAGCAAAACACTTAGCGCCCCGCGCACTCTGGATGTGGCCCGAGCGCTTAATGCCAAGTTGTTGAACGAAGGCGAGGCAGCCAGCCGTCGGGTACTCTCCACCAGCCTCTGCGCCCGCAGTGCTGCCAACGCACTGCATATTTTCACCCCGGGTAGCCTGGTAGTGGCCTCCGGTGACCGCGACGATGTGGTGCTGGCCTCAGCGCTGGCGACCATGAACGGTATTCAGCTAGCGGGCGTACTGTTGACCAACGGCTTTATGCCCAACGACAGCATGATCGAGATGTGCCGCCCCGCGCTCAAAACGGGTCTACCGGTCTTGGCAGTAGAAACCGACAGCCTGACCACAGCACAGCACCTCAGCCAGCTAAGCAGCGAAATCCCTATGGACGACTTCGAACGCGCCGAACAGGTGGCCCGTTACGTCGCAGCCCATATGGATCTTGAGTGGTTGAAAGCCCACCTGAGCAGCGGTTATACCCGCCGCCTTTCACCTTCAGCGTTTCGCCACCAACTGGTTAAACTTGCCCAGTTGGCTAAAAAGCGCGTAGTGCTGCCGGAAGGAGATGAACCGCGCACCGTAGAAGCGGCAATAATCTGCCAGCGCCGCGGCATTGCCGACTGCGTACTGCTGGGTAAGCGCGACGATATCGAAAATGTAGCGCGCAACCGCGGTCTGACACTGCCAGAATCGCTGACGATTGTTGACCCTGAAAGCACCCGTGCGAACTATATTGGCCCGATGGTCGAGCGTCGTCGTGGCAAACTCAACGAGCTAACCGCCGAAGCGCAGTTGCAAGATAACGTGGTGCTCGGCACCATGATGCTGCAGTTAGATGAAGTCGACGGACTAGTTTCCGGCGCCGTACACACCACCGCCAACACCGTGCGGCCCGCCTTCCAGTTGATTAAAACCGCGCCGGAGTATAATCAAGTCTCGTCGATTTTCTTTATGCTGCTGCCCGAGCAGGTGGTGGTCTACGGCGACTGCGCGGTGAATCCCGACCCAGACGCTGAAACCCTGGCCGAAATCGCCCTACAAAGTGCCCGCTCCGCTGAAGCCTTCGGTATCGAGCCACGTGTCGCCATGATCAGCTACTCCACCGGCGACTCCGGCACCGGCGCGGATGTGGATAAAGTCCGCGAAGCCACCCGGATTGCTAAAGAACGCGCGCCGCACCTGGCCATCGACGGCCCGCTACAGTACGACGCCGCCGCTATCGAGAGCGTGGGCAAACAGAAAGCCCCCGACTCGCCAGTGGCAGGTAAAGCCACCGTGTTTGTGTTCCCCGACCTCAACACCGGCAATACCACCTACAAAGCAGTGCAGCGTAGCGCCCGCGTCGTGAGCGTTGGCCCCATGCTGCAAGGGTTGAACAAGCCAGTGAATGACCTTTCCCGGGGCGCACTGGTCGACGATATCGTTTACACCATTGCGCTAACCGCCATTCAGGCCAGTCAGCGGGAAAGCTGAGTTACAGAAACTTTCCCTAGCCAATAAAAACGCCCCAAGCAGATAACTGCTTGGGGCGTTTTATTAACGACTTAACGGTATGTGAAGGCTAGACCAACATCGGCACCATCGATTCCAACACCATGACTAAACTCATCGCGGTGATGGTAAGAATAGAGACGCCAAACACCTTTTTGGCCCAGCGCACATCGTCATCTAAACGGTAGCCGCGCAGTGCCAAGTAGAGCCAGTAGCCGCCCATGGTCAGCGCCACGCACAGATACCCAGCGCCCGCTTGGCTGGCCAGCCCTAGCGCCAGCGAGGCGGGAATAAACGCCACAATGTAGCCAAGGATATGGTGTTTGGCCATTTTCACCCCGCGCACCACCGGCAGTACCGGAATCGATGCCCGTTGATAATCGGCGTAGCGGAAGATCGCAATCGCATAGGAGTGCGGCATCTGCCACAGGCAGAAAATCACCAGCAGCATAATGGCACCGCTGTCGAACTGACCGGTCACGGCGCAGTAGCCTACCACCGGCGGCATGGCGCCGGAGAGGCTGCCTACCAAGGTACCGTACTCCGAGCGGCGCTTCATATAGAGGCTATAAAGCCCCACATAAACGCCCCAGCCAATGACCGCCAAGGCAACGGTTAACCCGTTGGTGCCCAGCGCCAGACACACCACCCCCGACACACCCAGCAGCGCCGAAACGCCCAGTGCCTGGGTAATAGAGATGCTGCCTCTTACCAGGGGGCGATGGCGCGTACGCGCCATCAATGCATCAATATCGCGGTCAATAACGTTGTTACACGCACAGCCTGACGCGATGATTAATGCAATCCCCACCATGACCGAGACAAAGCTGAGCCACTCGAACTGCCCCTGGGCGGCGAGAAAATAGCCCCCCAGGGTGGCAATCAGGTTGCCGCCGATAATGCCCGGCTTGGTCAGCTCGAGCAGATCCCGCCAGCGGCTGGGCGCTGAGATTAGCCGATCATCATGTTGAGATGCAGATGCTGCATGATCCACAGCGAGCCTCCTACCACTAGGACGAGAATCGTCAGTGTGAAGACGAAGGACATCAGATTCCAGCCTTCGTCGGCTTTGGTACTCATGTGCATAAACATGACCAGTTGCACCAGTATCTGCAACACTGCGGTCACGGCTATCACAATCACGGTAGCCAATACGCTAAAAGCGCCACTCATCACCACCGCAAAAGGGATAATGGTCAGTATCAGCGACAACACCAGTCCTGTCACATACGACTTAACGCTGCCATGGGCATTGGTTGAACTTGCACTCATCTCACAACACTCCCATCAGATAGACGAATGAGAAGACACAGATCCAGACAATATCGAGGAAGTGCCAGAACAGGCTTAGGCACAAAATCCTCGGCCGAGTCATATCGTTCAACCCTTTGGTGTAAAGCTGTACCAGCATCACCAAAATCCAGATCATGCCAAACGTAACGTGCAACCCGTGAGTACCGACTAGGGTAAAGAAGGCCGATAAAAAGCCGCTACGGTCCGGACCGTACCCTTCATGGATCAGATGCTGGAATTCATAGACTTCCATCCCCAGGAAGCACAAGCCCAGTAGAAAGGTAATAATCAGCCACACTTTCACTTGGCCAACACGGTTGGCATGCATTGCCAAAACGCCCATACCGAAAGTGAAACTACTGATCAGCAGTGCAAAGGTTCCGAAAAGGATCAAAGGTAATTCAAAGATATCAGCGCCAGTTGGCCCACCCGCCGTGCCCTTCATCAGCACGGCGTAAGTGGCGAACAGTGACCCGAAGATCACCAAATCGCTCATTAAGTAGACCCAGAAACCAAACAATTTCGTGCCCGAGGCATCGTGATGCTCTTCTTCGTGCTCTACCGGGTGGTGCGAGCTATGATTTAGCGTATCTGTCGACATTACGCTTGCGCCTCCACGCCTAGTTTTTGTTCACATTTGAGTTGATGCTCACGTTCGATTCGCTCAACTTCAGCAGCGGGAACGTAGTAGTCGATATCGTCGTTAAATACCCGTGCCATAAAGCTGATGAATACACCCACGGCGCCGACGCCGGCTAACCACCAGATATGCCACACCAGCGCAAAGCCGATGACCAGCGCAAAGAAGCTGATAACTGGCCCGGCCACGGTATTACGAGGCATATGAATATCGGTATAGGGGGCTTCTTCAAGCTGCTCTTCGCTACGCTGCTTTTGCGACCAGAAGCTGTCGATATCGCCCACTTCCGGCAGACGTGCAAAGTTGTAGAACGGCGCTGGAGAAGAGGTTGACCACTCCAAGGTGCGGCCATTCCAGGGGTCGCCGGTGACATCAGCGTTCTGTTTGCGGTCACGAATACTCACCCAGAACTGGATGATGGTGCAGACAATGCCCAGCATAATGATTACCGCGCCTACCCAAGCCAGAATCATCCACGGCTGCCATTCGGGGTTGGCGTAGGACTGCATGCGGCGCACGGCACCAAAGAAGGCCAGTACGTAAAGCGGCATAAAGGCGACGTAGAAGCCGATAAACCAGCACCAGAACGACCGCTTTCCCCACTTTTCGTTCAAAGTGAAACCGAACGCTTTGGGGAACCAATAGGTAAGCCCCGCCATCATGCCGAACACCACGCCGCCGATAATAACGTTGTGGAAGTGCGCAATAACGAACAGGCTGTTATGCAACACAAAGTTAGCTGCGGGCACCGCCAGCATAACGCCGGTCATACCGCCTAGGGTAAAGGTGATAATAAAGCCCAGCGTCCATAGCACCGGCGAAGTGAGTTCCAGGCTGCCGCGGAACATGGTGAACAGCCAGTTGAACACTTTCACCCCGGTAGGAATGGCGATGATCATTGTCATAATGCCGAAGAAGGCGTTGACGTTGGCGCCCGCCCCCATGGTGAAAAAGTGGTGCAACCAAACCACAAACGAGAGCAAGGTGATCGAAATGGTCGCCCACACCATGGTGGCGTAGCCGAACAGCCGCTTACGGGCAAAGGTCGCAATCACTTCAGAGAACACGCCGAAGGCTGGCAGAATCAGGATATAAACTTCCGGGTGGCCCCAGGCCCAGATGAGATTGACGTACATCATCATGTTGCCGCCAAAATCATTGGTAAAGAAGTGCATACCCAAATAGCGATCCAGCGTTAGCAGCGCGATGGTCGCGGTCAAAATTGGGAAGGAAGCAATGATCAGCACGTTGGCGCACAGCGAGGTCCAGGTGAAGATCGGCATGCGGAACATCGTCATGCCTTTGGTGCGCATTTTAATGATGGTCACGAAAAAGTTAATACCGGTCAGCGTGGTGCCTATACCGGATATCTGCAACGCCCATATCCAGTAGTCGACCCCCACCCCGGGACTAAACTCGATCCCCGATAACGGCGCGTAAGCTAGCCAGCCGGTTTTGGCGAATTCGCCCACCACCAGCGAGATATTGACCAGTATCGCGGAGACCGCAAACAGCCAAAAGCTTAAGTTATTCAGGAAAGGGAAAGCAACGTCGCGGGCACCAATTTGCAGCGGCACCACCAGGTTCATCAAGCCGATGACCATGGGCATGGCGACAAAGAAGATCATAATCACGCCGTGGGCGGTAAAGATCTGGTCGTAGTGTTCGGGGGGTAAATAGCCCGCTGCATCCCCGGCGGCCATCGCCAGCTGGGTGCGCATCATTATCGCATCCGAGAAGCCGCGCAGCAGCATCACCAGAGCGACGATGAAATACATAATGCCGAGCTTTTTATGGT
Source organism: Halomonas sp. A3H3 (assembly GCF_000982975.1). NCBI lineage: Bacteria > Pseudomonadati > Pseudomonadota > Gammaproteobacteria > Oceanospirillales > Halomonadaceae > Halomonas > Halomonas sp. A3H3. Next base: position 359,317 of record NZ_HG423343.1, read on the forward strand.
CAACGGAGGTAAACCACTCGTTCCACAGCCAGCCCCACTTACGGTAATAGGTGATTAAACCAAACAGTGCGATCCCACCAATGGCCATAAAGGCCGCGACGACCATGATGATCGGCTCGTGGTAGGGAATTGACTCTAACGTGAGTTTTCCAAACACGGCTTAACCTCCCACTTCTACGCTAGAGGAGTGGCTGCGCATGGCATTATCCTGACTAGCATGGTTGTTAGTGACATGACCTGATTCGGCCGCGTGATCGGCAGTCTTCTCATTTTCGCCATCGTGGGAGTCAGCATGATCGCCGCCCATCTGATGCTCGCCGCCGGTATGGAAGCTTCGTAAGATGCTTTCATACAGCGATGGTGAAATGGCTGAGAAGTACTCAACCGGATTCGATTCGCTAGGTTCCGCCAACGCTTCATAACCTTCTGGGTAGGTCAGCGTTTGTGGAGCAGCGCGTACCGTTTCCACCCAGGCGTCAAAATCCTCGGGGTTGGTCACCTTGGCTTCAAAGGTCATGCCAGAGAAGCCCGCGCCACTGTAGTTGGTGGAACGACCAGGGTAGCTACCAATTTCATCGGCGATGAGATGGACATCGTTATCCATGCCCGCCATGGCATAAATCTGGCTGCCAAGATGGGGGATAAAGAAAGCGTTCATCACTGAGCCTGAGCTGACCCGAAAGCGCACCGGTGTATCTACCGGAAAGGCCACTTCGTTAACACTGGCAATACCCTGCTCGGGGTAGATAAACAGCCACTTCCAATCAAGCGCCACCGCCTGTATTTCGATCGGCGCCACATCGCTTTCCAGCGGTTTGTGGGGATCAAGGCTATGGGAGGTCTTCCAGGTCAACAGGGCGAGCACCGCGATAATCGCACAGGGCACGATCCACACCACCGCTTCAATCACGTTGGAGTGCGCCCAATCAGGCGTGTATTTAGCCAGGCTATTACTACGCCGGTAACGCCAGCCAAACAGCAGCGTCATGACAATCACAGGAATAACTACAATCAACATTAGGCCAAAGGCGGTCAGAATCAGTGTGCGCTGCTCAGCGCCAATCTGGCCTTTTGGGTCTAGCAGCGCTGAACTACAGCCTGCTAGAAACAGACACAGCGCAAGGAGCACTAGAGTGCCTCGCCTGCGCCAAAGTGAGCGTCGTTGCATGGTGTGATCTCGTCAGAGGTTGTTTAAAACACTAGCTAGCCATGTCGCCCTTCTACATAGCAGGCTAACTACCACCCCATACTCTTCCCAAAACATGCTCTGCATGGCGCTCTTGAAAACGTGCTAGGAAAACGCTCTCAAGGACAGTGCACACGTGACGCTGGGCGCCATTGCTCCGGGAAAAATATGCGTCGCCGGATGGGAATTGGCGACGAGCCTCGCTGGCCTAAGCACTAAAGGCTTAAGCAGTTAAGACTAAAGTATTTTCTATTGATCGAGATCATGAAAGAAGTGGCGCATTGCCGCACCCAAGGTATTGACTGGGATGAGCAAGGGGGAAATCGCTTACGCCACTGTGACGGTGGGAACCACTATCTCAGGTACAACGCGGCCATTTTTTTTAAGCAACTGCGGGGCGCCCTCTTCGTCGGTAACCACCACATCAAAATCGTCCAGAGCAGCGAAATAGGCCGGGCGAACTACGCTGAACTTACTGGCATCTACCACCAACAGGCGCTGCATAGCGGTGGCAATGGCAGCCTGTTTAGGAGCCACTTCGTGAAAGTGAAAGCAGCTAACACCACGCTCTAAATCCACCCCTGCAGCGGAGATCAGCGCCTTATTAATGCCTAACCGCTCGATAGCAGCAGTCATATTGTCGCTACCGAATGACTGCGAGGTGGCATAAAACAGCCCGCCTAGTAGCACCAAGCGCACGTTGGGCAGGGCGGCAACGGCATTGGCAACATTAAGCGCATAGGTCACTACCGTCAGCTCTCGGAAATGACTTAACTGGCTCAGCAGCGGCATTAGCGTTGAGCCGCAGTCGATAAACAGCGTATCGCCCTCTTCTATGTAAGCTAACGCCCGCTGACAAAGCCGATACTTGGCCTGGTAGTGGCTAGCCTGCTGTTCGGTCAAGTCATAAATAGGCGTTACGCCAGGGTAGTTTGCCATCACTAGGCGTCCACCCAGCAGGCTAATGGCAGTATCCTGAGTCGTCAGATCGCGACGGATGGTCATTTCGGAAACATCGCATAGCTCTGCGGCATCGCGCAGATGAAGAGTACCGCCACTGGCAAGCGCTTCCTGAAGCTTGGCAAGGCGCAGCGCACTACGGCCATTCATGGTGGGCATCTCCTGGCAAACCCCTCTTGTTGTGATTTTCGCAACGAGAGCATCGGTGTTGCGTCCATTTTCATTTCTATGCTGAGCGAGCGGCGGCGTAATTTCCACTGCTACGACGGCTATTGGTGCTATTAGTGCCACAATGAGAGCCATATGACATTTAAATAGCGTTGATGTGACAACTCTTGCAAATCAACGTTAGATAAATAACACTAAATGTTATAATTTTAACATTAACGCCAGCCCGCACGACTACAACCTCGGATAGCCACACCCAAGTGGCTCCGCGACAACCAATGTTGAGGCTCTCATGACTGCTCGTACACACTCTCGCCCCCCTTCGTCTAAGATCGCGCTTGGCGCTGGCGTATTAGGGGCCATACTCACTACGCCGCTAATGGCAGACGAGGCTGCTCAGTCGCATCCTCTAGATCGACTGTGGTCATTCGCCAACGTTTCGGTTAACTACCTGGACTGGTCAAACGGCACCGAGGCGCGCACCGCTTCCAACGCGGCGAAAAGCGACTTTATGTTTCTCGAAATCGAAGGCGGCGCTGGCTTTAGCTGGGGCGAGTTCTACGGCTTCTTTGATTTCGAGAACCCCACCAACGACCAGTTCGATGAGTCCAGCGGTGGTAAAGACAACTTCCGCACCGCGGGTAAAGTGACCTCACACATTTACCTGGGTGACAGCTCGCTGTCGATTTACGCCCACCTGTATGACTTCCGTGATTACGGTTATGACAGCCGCGAGCAGGATCAGATTCTTGGTTTGGGTTACCGCACTACCTTCGACAATGGCCTGTGGTTCAAGCCCTTTATCGGTGCTGCGCGGGTACAAAGTAACAGCTATACCGGCATGAACGGCTATATGGCAGGCTGGGTCGCGGGTTATGATTTCACTGCACTCAACCAGGACTTCAGCGTCACCAACTGGCACGAACAGACCTTTGGTCGCGACGATGAGTATCTGGAGCAGAACTACGTGGGCGATACAGCGGGCAGTGTAGGCACCAACGGTGCACTGAGCCTATGGTGGCATCCGAGTGATTTGATCACCACTGGCATTCAGTATCGCTACTCTGACAATAAGTTGGGCACCCCCAACAATTATCAGAATGCGATGATCTACTCCGTCAAGCTCAACTTACTATAAACGCGCTTCTTACTCGCGGACTCGAAGGATCTCCTTATGACACTCCTTATGAGCTTGGTAGGCATGGTCACTCTGGTGGCCATTGCCCTGATCTTCTCCTACGACCGTAAATCGATCCGGCTGCGTACCGTGCTGGGCGCCTTTGCTATCCAGGCGGGTATCGGTGCCTTTGTACTTTACGTGCCGTTTGGCCAAGCGGTGCTGCAGGCCATTTCGTCCGGTGTTAGCCAAATATTGGTGTATGCCAACGACGGTATCGGCTTTCTGTTCGGTGGCTTAGCCGATGTGGATAATGTCGGCTTTGTATTCGCCATCAAAGTACTCCCCGTCATTATCTTCTTCTCCTCGCTAATCGCCGTGCTCTACTACATCGGCATTATGCAGTGGGTGATTCGCATCTTAGGTGGTGCCCTGCAAAAAGCCCTGGGCACCTCACGGACTGAATCACTTTCCGCAACGGCAAATATTTTCGTCGGCCAGACCGAAGCGCCGCTGGTGGTGCGCCCGTTTATCGCCCGCATGACGCCTTCGCAGCTGTTTGCCGTTATGTGTGGTGGTCTGGCGTCGGTCGCCGGTTCAGTATTGGCGGGCTACGCCGCGCTGGGTATTCCCATGGAGTACTTGGTAGCGGCCTCCTTTATGGCGGCGCCGGGCGGGTTGCTGTTCGCCAAGCTGATCATGCCGGAAACCCAAGACGTTACCGACAGCGACAGCGTTACCAAGGCGGAAGAAGAGATTGAAGCCCTGGAAGATAAACCTGCCAACGTACTGGATGCTGCTGCATCGGGCGCTACCTCGGGTTTAATGCTGGCCGCCAACGTGGGCGCGATGCTGCTGGCATTTATCGCCCTGATTGCCCTGATCAACGGCATCCTGGGTGGCATTGGCGGCTGGGTGGGCTTTGAATCGCTGAGCCTGGAGCTGATCCTGGGCTGGCTGTTTGCCCCGCTTGCCTTCCTGTTGGGTGTACCCTGGGAAGAAGCGACGCTGGCTGGCTCATTCATTGGCCAAAAATTAGTGGTCAACGAGTTTGTCGCCTACATCAACCTAGCGCCTTACATTGATGGGGAACAGGTGGTGGCTGCGACGGGTCAGATGATGACACCGCACACCATGGCGATCCTCTCTTTTGCGCTGTGTGGCTTTGCGAACCTCTCCTCCATTGCGATTCTGCTGGGTGGCCTGGGTAGCATTGCCCCTACCCGCCGCAAAGAGATTGCTCGTTTTGGCGTCAAAGCCGTATTGGCCGGTACACTGTCCAACTTGATGTCGGCCTCGATTGCTGGCTTCTTTATCGCCCTAAGTAACGTCACTGCTTAACGCAGCGGGTTTTACTGAAGGTGGCGGGCACTGCGGCTTTATCCGCAGTGCCCGTTTTTATCTTTTACTGATTTGTGAGAATTCCATGACTGCGACCGCCTCCCCCCATATCGTCCAAGCCGCCCGCCAAGCACTCACCCTCATGGATCTGACGAGCCTGAACGACAACGACACGGACAGCACCATTGAAGCGCTCTGCCAGCAGGTGAAAACGCCCTTTGGCACCCCTGCCGCGGTCTGCGTATACCCACAGTTTATTGTCACCGCCCAGCGTGCCCTTACGGCTCACAAGCTAAACGAGCAGGTGAAGATCGCCACGGTCACCAATTTCCCTAATGGCGACGACGACATTATGGCCGCCGCCCGTGAAACCCGCGATGCGGTTGCCTCCGGCGCCCATGAAGTTGATGTGGTATTTCCCTACCGCGCGTTGATGGCAGGCGACGAAGAGACCGGCCTTGAGCTGGTAGAAATGTGCAAAGCCGCCTGCGCTGGTCAAGCACTGCTCAAAGTGATCATTGAGTCCGGCGAGCTCAAAGAACCTGCGCTGATCAAACGCGCCAGCGAACTGGCCATTGAAGGCGGTGCGGATTTCATTAAAACCTCGACCGGCAAAGTAGCTGTTAACGCTACACTGGAAGCCGCAGAAATTATGCTCAAAGCCATCAAGGCCAGTGGCCAAGACGTTGGTTTTAAAGCAGCAGGTGGCGTCAAAACCGCCGAAGACGCAGCAGAATATTTGGCTCTTGCTAACGATATTATGGGCTCAGGCTGGGCGACGCCCGCTCACTTCCGCTTTGGTGCCTCTAGCCTGCTGAGCAATCTGCTGGCTACGTTGACCGGCAACACCAACGCGGCCACCACTGACGGAGGTTACTAATGTCTGCCAACGCGACTAAACACACCCTGCTTCCCCAGGAGCTGATTCGCCTAAAGCGTGATAACCAGCCGCTGCCCGCGGAAGAGATTAAAGCCTTTGTGCAGGGCATTGCTGATGATCGCATCAGCGACGCCCAGATAGGCGCCTTCACCATGGCAGTATTTCTCAACGGCATGAGCCGTGAAGAAGTCGTTGCGCTGACCACCGCTACCCGCGACTCCGGCCACGTGATGCAGTGGAGCGACCTCAACCTGCCCGGCCCGATTGTCGATAAGCACTCCACCGGCGGCGTAGGCGATTTGGTTTCGTTGGTGCTCGGCCCCTGGGTGGCCGCCTGTGGTGCCTTTGTACCGATGATTTCCGGTCGCGGCTTAGGTCACACTGGCGGCACCCTGGATAAACTCGAATCAATCCCCGGCTACGACCCCTACCCCGCACCAGAGCGTTTCCGCGAGGTGGTTAAATCCACTGGCGTAGCGATTATTGGCCAAACGGGTGATCTCGCCCCCGCCGACAAGCGCATCTACGGCGTGCGTGATGTGACCGCCACGGTGGAATCGATTCCGCTGATTACCGCCTCTATTCTAGGCAAGAAGCTAGCCTCCGGACTGGATGCGCTGGTGATGGACGTTAAAGTCGGCAGCGGCGCTTTTATGCCCACGCCAGAAAAATCCCGCGAACTGGCCAAAAGCATCGCCAATGTGGCCACCCAGGCAGGCACGCCCACCACCGCCCTGCTCACCGATATGAGTCAGCCGCTGGCGCCCTGCGCCGGTAACGCCGTAGAGATCGTTGAGACTCTGGCCCTGCTGCGTGGCGACCGCCCCAACAGCCGCGTGATGCAAGTCACCCGTGAACTGGCCGTAGAAATGCTGATCGCCGGCAGGCTCGCAGGCTCACGTGAAGAAGCGCTTACTCAGCTTGAGAAGGCGCTAACCTCTGGCGCAGCTGCTGAAGTATTCGCCCGCATGGTGCACGAACTCGGTGGCCCCAGCGACTTTATGGAACGCTCAGAGCACTACCTGGCCAAGGCCGACGTTATTAAACCCGTGTATGCCGAGCAAGCCGGTGTGGTCCAATGTATTGATACCCGCGCTGTAGGTATGAGCGTGGTGGAGCTGGGCGGTGGTCGCCTGCGCAACGACGCCAGCGTCGATCACAGTGTCGGCTTTACGGATATCGTCGAAATCGGCGAAAGCGTGGATAGCCAGCGCCCCATTGCGACGGTTCACGCCCGCAGTGAAGCCGCCGCTGAACGTGCCGCCGAACAGCTGCGCGCGGCGTTTTCGATTGGCGAAGGTACGGCCAGCGCCGACACCCTGCTACAAGACACTTTCCGTGGAGAAACCTTATGAGCCGCGCGATTGTACTGGTACTTGACTCCTTTGGGATTGGCGCCGCCCCGGATGCCGCGACCTTCGGTGATGAAGGGTCCGATACTCTGGGCCATATCGCCGCTGCCTGCGCCCGTGGCGAAGCGGATAACGCCAACCGTTCAGGGCCGCTGAAACTGCCCAATATGGCCAAGCTGGGGCTATTTCACGCCCACCGCGATGCCACGGGCAGCGTTGCCGAAGGCGTCACGCTGCCGGATAGTCTGGAAGGTGCTTACGCCCACGCCAAAGAAATTTCCAGCGGCAAAGATACCCCCTCCGGCCATTGGGAAATTGCCGGTGTCCCGGTACGCTTTGAGTGGGGCTACTTTCTGGATAAAACCGACAGTTTCCCCCTTGAGCTGCTCGACGCCATCGTGCAAGAAGCCGATCTCACTGGGGTGATTGGCAACTGCCACGCCTCTGGCACCGAGATCATCGCCCGCCTGGGTGAAGAGCATATAGCCACCGGCAAGCCCATCGTTTATACCTCGGCGGATTCGGTGTTTCAGATCGCCGCTCACGAAGAGCATTTCGGCCTTGAACGGCTTTATAAGCTGTGCGAAACCGTCCGCGAGCTGCTGGAGCCTTATAACATTGGCCGCGTCATTGCGCGTCCGTTTATTGGCGAAGACAGCACCACTTTCGCCCGCACCGGCAACCGCCGCGACTACAGCGTTGAGCCGCCCTCGCCCACCGTACTGCAAAAGCTCGCCGATGCCGGTGGCGAAGTGGTCTCGATTGGTAAAATCGCCGATATCTACGCCCACTGCGGCATTACCCACAAGGTAAAAGCCAGCGGCCATGACGCACTCATGGACGCCACCCTCAGAGAGATCGAGCGCACCAACCAACGCGGCTTTGACAAGAAAAATCAGGGCGAGCACGCCATGATCATGACCAACTTTGTCGATTTTGACTCGGTCTATGGTCACCGCCGGGACGTGCCGGGCTACGCCGCCGCGCTGGAAGATTTCGACGCCAAGCTACCTAAGCTCCTGGCTGCGCTAAGCGAAGATGATCTGCTGATTCTCACCGCCGATCACGGCTGCGACCCCAGTTGGCACGGCACCGAGCACACCCGCGAGTACATCCCCATTCTGGTACACGGCCCCGGCTTTACCCCCGGCCAGCTGGGCGAGCGCGGCACCTTTGCCGATATTGGCCAAACCCTGGCCGACTTTTTCCTGCTACCGGCCATGGCCGATGGCAAAAGCTTTCTACCCGACGCCGCTTAACGACTAGCGCCGCTTAAAGGAGACCTTTGATGGCAACCCCACATATTAACGCTGCTCCCGGTGATTTTGCCGATACCGTACTGATGCCCGGCGACCCGCTGCGCGCCAAATACATCGCCGATACTTACCTGGAGAATGTGCGTCAGGTCAACGACGTGCGCAACATGTTTGGTTATACCGGCACCTATAAAGGCCGCGAGATTTCCGTGATGGGCCACGGCATGGGCATTCCGTCGGTCTCCATCTATGCCAAAGAGCTGATCACCGACTACGGCGTTAAATCGCTGATTCGTGTGGGCTCCTGCGGCGCGGTGCGCGACGATGTCAACGTCCGCGATGTGGTCATCGGCATGGGCGCCAGCACCGACTCCAAGGTCAACCGCATGCGCTTTAACGACCACGACTTTGCTGCTATTGCCGACTTCGAACTGACTCAGCACGCGGTGGCTGCCGCCAAGGCCAAAAACGTGCCGGTCAAAGTGGGCAACATCTTCTCTGCAGACTTGTTCTACAACCCGCAAACCGAAATGGCTGAAATGCTCAAGCGCTACGGCATTGTCGGCGTCGAGATGGAAGCCGCAGGTCTTTACGGCGTCGCCGCTGAGTTTGGCGCCCGCGCCATGACCATCTGCACCGTATCGGATCACATCCTGAAAGGCGATTCGCTCTCCAGCGCAGACCGTCAAACTACCTTTGACGACATGATGCTGATTGCTTTGGACACCGTGTTACGCGACGACGCAGCCCGCGCTTAAGAGGAAGTTGTGATGAGTCAGCAAACGGATGAAGTATCAGAAGAGATCGTTGAGAAGTTATTCAGCGCGCGGGCTAACGCCTATGTGCCCTACTCAGCACACCCGGTGGCATCAGTAATGGTGACGCCGGATGGCCAGCAGTTTGCGGGCGCTAATGTGGAAGTGGCGCACTACAAAGGCCTGTGTGCTGAAGCCTCGGCCATTTCCGCCATGGTGACCGCAGGCCAACGCCAGCTGGCGACCGTCTACGTCATGGGCCCCGCTGATCACCTCTGTACGCCCTGCGGCGATTGTCGTCAGCGCATTCGCGAGTTCGCCACGCCAGAGACTCAGATCAAGGTGCTATCCGGCAGCGGCGAACTGCTCAAAACCTACACCATGGAAGCACTGCTCCCCGACGCCTTCGGGCCGGAGCAGTTGCCGCCGCGCTAACTCGTTTCCCGTAGCACCAGCGCCACCGGCAGCGATACGTGCCGGGGCGCTTCTCCCGTCCTCGCTTCTGCCAGTAGTGCCATGCTCGTCGCCGCTATCTCGGCAATATCCTGCCGTACGGTGGTGAGACCAGTGGCGAGGGTGGGCAGGTCATCAAAGCCTGTCACCGCGACCTGAAAAGGCACTTCAATCCCGCGGTCTTCCAGCGCGGCCACACAGCCCAACGCTAGTTCGTCGGTGGCGCATACCAGTGCATCAAAAGGCAGTGGTTGAGTGCCCTCTTCGTCTAAATAGCGATTTAGATAGCGATAGCTGTTAAGGGAGTCTGACGCGAAGCGGTGCGGTAGGCTGATCAAGCGTTCGGCAAACCCAGCCTCTGCCAACGCCCGCCGGTAGCCCTCCAAACGGCTATGCGGGCGCGGCACCTCTAGCTCACCACCCATAAAAGCCAACCGCTTGCGGCCCTGGCTAATAAGATAGCGGGTGACTTCATACAGCCCCTGCCTATCATCCGGGGCGACGGAAAAGCCCACCCCCGCCTCCCCTATACGCACAAAGGGAATCGCTGCAGCCTTTAGCAGAGCAGGGCGTTCATCATCGGGGGCTTCTCCAAGCAAAATGGCCGCCCCCGCGCGTTCGGGTAATTCAGCGGTTTGCTGGTGATTAAAGAACACCGGCACCATACCCTGCTGATGAAGGGCCACGGTAAGGTGCTGGTAGAGCAAGATATAGTAAGGGCGCAGCTCGATATCCTGACGGCCAAGAGAGATGCCTACCACCGCCGTTTTACCGCTTATTAGCTGACGAGCCGCGGCGCTGGGTTGGTAGGCCACTTCATGGCTAATCGCCAAAATCTTCTCACGCAGGGCGTCACTGAGCCCTGGCTTGCCGTTCAGGGCCCGGCTGACCGAGGCAATCGATACTTCGGCCCGCCGGGCAATTTCTCGAATGGTGGCCGTTTGGGCGCTTTGTTTGCTCTTTATCACCGAATCTCTCAACGACTATTTCCCGCCCTATCACTCATCTGGAAGGCTGTCAGTGTGCCGAAAAACGCCCTGTGTTGCGACGCTGATTACACTGCAATTTCCAGGCTGCGATCTTCCTGACTAGAGATAACACAGGCATCAAGAACGGTTTGAATCGCCGCCCCGCGGGCAAAGTCCGGCTGGTCGTTTTGACCACTGCGGATGCTTTCCACAAAACGCTGATAGATACTGGGTGTTGGTGGTGCCTTCACTGTGCTCCAGCGCGCCGGGTGAACGTCATCGTCCAAACACACCTGCACGTCGTCTTTTGAGGCGTCTAAATCGACGCGAATAGCACCTTTATCGCCGTGTACACTCAGGGTTAACGAGTTGTGATGCCCGGTCGCCCAGCGGGTGGCTTGAATGGTGCCCTTGGCCCCATTGGCAAAAGTCACTCGCATTAGCGCGGTGTCGTTGGCATCCAACAAATAGTCACCAACCCGGTTGTCTGGAGCTTTTTCAAAACAGGTCAGTTCGCAGTTAACGCGAGTAATATCGCCGATCGGAAAGCTGGCAAAATCAACAATGTGAACGCCCACATCGCCCAGTACACCTTTGCTGCCATGGGCTTCCGAGAGCCGCCATAGCCACTGGCTCTCCTGATCCCAGCGCCCCCACTCATTGCTGACCAGCCAACTTTGCCGATAGCTGGCATCTACGTGGCGAACTTGACCAATCGACCCAGCGGTAATCAGCGCGCGAGCGTGTTGAATGGCCGGGGCATCGCGATAGCTAAAATTGACCATATTGATGACCTTAGCGGCCTGCGCCGCTTGGGCCATTTCATGCGCATCATCCGCATTCGTCGCCAGCGGCTTTTCGCACAGGATATGCTTACCTGCGGTGATCGCGGCCAATGACGTGCGCTTATGAACACCATCTGGCGTGACGTTGCTAACGGCTTGGATATCCTCCCGCGCCAGCATAGCTTCCAGGTCGTCATACGCACCGGCGATACCAAAACGGCCAGCAAAGTCGCGGGCCTTGGCCAGCTCCATATCGCACACCGTCACCACTTCCACTCCCTCGATCCGGCTAAAGTGCTTGGCGTGTTCACCCGCCATACTGCCAGCGCCAATAATCGCTAAACGGATCATTTGAAGCCCTCCTCGCCAGGTTTATGCAGCCCTTCGCCTTTGACTTCCACCGGGTTGGGGGCCTGGTCGGCAGGAACATTGGGGCAGCTATCGATCCAGCGGGAGCCTTCCGGGCGCGCCCATTTCACAGCGTTCTTCAGCACGGTTTTTACCTGTTCGTTGTAATAGATCGGATAGGTTTCGTGACCTGGGCGGAAGTAGAAAATCTTGCCGTTGCCGCGCTTGTAGGTCAGCCCTGAACGGAATACCTCACCACCCTCAAAGGCGCTGATAAAGATCACTTCATCGGGGTTGGGCACCGCAAACGGCTCGCCGTACATTTCAGTATGCGGCAGCTCGATATAGTCGCCCAGGCCCTGAACGATAGGGTGACCAGGGTTAACGACCCACAGCCGCTCGCGCTCTCCCGCTTCCCGCCACTTGAGTGAGCAGGTCGTGCCCATCAGGCGTTTGAAGATTTTTGCGTAGTGCCCAGAATGCAGCACAATTAGCCCCATCCCCTGCAACACGCGCGCCTGCACGCGGTCGACGGTTTCCTCCAACACATCGCCATGGGCAGCGTGGCCCCACCACAGCAGCACATCGGTATTCTCGAGAGTCTCTTCACTTAAACCCTGTTCGGGATCTTGCAAGGTAACCGCGTTGGCGTGGATACCCTCCGCTTCGTTTAAACCTTCCGCGATGCAGTGATGCATACCTTCTGGATAAATTCGCGCCACGACCTCATTGGTTTGTTCGTGGACGTTTTCACCCCAAACGGTAACGTTAATGGTCATCTATTCTCCTTAGCCGTAGCCGGTTAACAGCACAAAAGCAGCTTAAAAGTGCTGCATAACCCACAAAGTAAACGCTTACCCTGTCGACGTAAACGTTTACTCATTTGCAACTTTAGTCGCTAACCCGTTTATAGTGTCTAGACCATCACCATTGGCATCGCGACGAAGTTATCCGTATTCTAAAACGCAACCTCGCGCTTTAGCGTGACTCACGATGCGTGTTTAATTATTTGCTTCTAACAACAGGCTGTTTCTAAAAACAGGAGAACGCCATGGCTGGTTTACTACCCAACGTCGACCCCGACGGCTTGCTTGAATACTCGGTGGTCTACACAGACCGTTCGCTGAATCACATGTCACAGCAATTTCAAGGTGTGATGCGGGATATTTCAGCCACGCTGAAAGAGGTGTACAACGCCCAAGCGGCCGTTATCGTGCCCGGTAGCGGCACCTTTGGCATGGAAGCGGTGGCGCGCCAGTTTGCCGTTGACCAGAAAACCTTGGTTATTCGCAACGGCTGGTTCAGCTACCGCTGGACGCAAATTATTGAGATGGGTCGCTTAACCGACCAGCACACGGTGCTTAAAGCACGGCGTCTAAAGGCCGATGACCCGCGCTCGCCTTTTCAGCCAGTGCCCATTGAGGAGGCCGTCGCGCAGATTCGTAGCGAAAAACCTGCCGTTGTGTTCGCCCCGCAAGTCGAAACCTCTGCGGGCTTGCTACTTCCGGATGACTATATTCAAGCGCTCGCCGAAGCAACTCACGAGGTAGGTGGCCTGTTTGTACTGGATGCCATTGCCGCGGGCACTCTGTGGGTGGATATGCAGGCACTCGGCATTGATGTGGTGGTAAGCGCGCCGCAAAAAGGCTGGAGCGGTTCGCCCTGCTGCGCCATGGTAATGCTCTCGGAACGTGCCACGCAGCGCTTGAGTGAGACCCAGAGCAACAGCTTTGCCTGCGATTTGGGCAAGTGGCACAGCATTATGCAGGCCTATGAAAATGGCGGGCACGGCTACCACGCCACCATGCCTACCGATGCACTGCGGCAATTACGGGACATTATGCAGGAAACCCGCGCTTACGGCTTTGCCAAGGTAAAAGAGGAGCAGCAGGCGATTGGCCGGGAAGTCCGCGCCATGCTTAAACGCCACGGTTTTGTGAGCGTTGCTGCGGAAGGTTTTGAAGCCCCAGGCGTAGTGGTGTGCTATAGCGACGATAGTGGCTTAGTGGGCAAACTTGCCCAGGCGGGCGTGCAAGTGGCGGGCGGCGTACCGCTAATGTGCGATGAAGGTGATAACTTCCAAACCTTCCGCATCGGTCTATTTGGCCTCGATAAGCTGCACCACACAGAGCGCAGCGTGAACAGCTTAGAGCAGGCGATTAAAGCAGTGGTGTAAGGTAAAGAAAGCAGAGCCCGCTATTTTAATAGCGGGCTTTAGGTCACATATAGCCCACGCCCCGCGGCATCATGCCCAGATGATTTTCGACTTGGGTAACCCCTGGCACGTTTTCCGCAGCAACGGTTACCGCCTGCTTCTGTTCAAGGGATTCGACCAGCCCCCATACCTCCACAGCGCCGCCATCCACAATCACGCTAATGCCTTCAACTTGTACGCCGGTATTATTCTCAACTTCTTTGAGAATAGCCTCACGAATTTGGCGATCATCCGTGGGCGACTGGGTTGGCGCCACTGCGGCATTGGCGATACCCTGGAGCAAGTTAGCACGGCTAACAATACCCACTAACTTGCCATCACGTAGCACAGGCACCCGCTTGATATGATGTTTTTCCAGCATTCGCGCAATGGTATGCAGCGGCGTGTTCTCTTCGACGGTCATTGGATTCGGGGTCATGACCTCGTGGGCTTTACGACCATGGGACTTAACATAGTCGCCAGCATCCTTGCCGCCGGTAAACAGCGATAACCACCAGGAGTGCCCGTGGTCACTGTCACTTTTTACCCGGCGCATTAAATCACCTTCGCTGACAATGCCGATCACCCGGTGCTCACCATCTACGACAGGCACCGCACTAATACGGTGATTGAGCAGCAGTTGCGCAACTTCACGTACTTCAGCGTCAGGCCCCACACTCACCACTTTGGGCGTCATAATATCGATAGCTTGCATTGTACTCCTCCTTGCGCTCAACCTTTAAAGACCGAACCGCAGATGCAGGTTCCCCTGCCTGTTCTTTGAGCCTAGTTCGCTGCTGGATATTTGCCCATGCTGGCAGCGATCTCAAAGAACGCATTGAGGCTGAGTTGACCTAGCGCAGTTTATTGGCACTTTAGTTATTTACTTTCCTTCACCACGCTGCTCTCTTCGACTTTCTCGACATCGACAATGCCCGAGCGGCTAACGACAACCTTCCAGCGGGCCAAGTAAGGAGTATCTTCGCTGCCCGTCTCCCGAATCACTAAGTTAAACAGATGACGGCGCTCGACGCCCTCGCGAACCGCTTGGCCATCTTTTAAACGATAGATGTGATGCTTGCCCTTACTCATTAGTCGGGTAAGCATCGAGATATCCAGATTGAGCGTTTCACGGGTATGCTCGTAGCCGCTCAAAAAGCGCGTAGGCGACATACGTGAGCTTGAACGATAGTGCAGCACCACTTCTTCACGCTGGGCTACCGTACGGCGGCGCATCTGCTTGATATCATCGCCCAGCGATGCGTAGCGCTTGTAGTCAAACCACTCCAACTGGCGGCCCACCACGGCGTTGCGCGTGGGGTCTAAATACTGGCGCCGCCACTTGGGACGGCCTTTACGCAGCCAGCGCCACAGGGTATTGCGCAAATCATCCTTAAACACTTCGCGCAGGGCGTAGAGCAGCGCCATGGCTAATACGAACAGCGCGGTGATATCTCCCAGAGCATTACGCAACTGCAGCACGCCTAACGATACAAAGGCCATTACCACGGCGGTGGCAAGCGCTTTGACCGCTTTTTGCTCGCCGCCACCCAGCTCCAATGCCTCTTGTTTCAGGGTAATCGGGTGCTCAATCAGGCGCCGCAACAAGCGCATTTTATTCGACATCCGCGTGGGATCAGCCATCACGCGCTCGGCGTTGTACTGCTGTTCGCGGCGATACTCGCCCTCCCGGTGACACACGCTAATAAAACGTCGGCGAATATCGGTAAACTCTCCGCCGCGGGGCATGTGTGCCACCAGCGCCAGCAGCTGTTGCTCGGTAAACCAGGAGAGGTAGTTATCGATATTGGCAAAGTACTTATATAGACTTTCGTCATCAGGCTGGTGGCGACGTAGCCGCTTGAGAATACCATCGCTCAAGTCGATCATCTCATGCAGTTGGTCACGTAGGGCAACGGCACTCTCTTGCACCTCACTGTTCTCTTCGCGCTCCTCTTGGCGAGCATGGCGCAGCTTATTGGCATTCACCAACATTGCTCGAGTAGTGCGCTCCATCGCTTCCACGTATTGATAGGCGTAGAGACTCAAGCTCAACCGATACGAGTCGCTGCCGAGCCGATTACGGCTGGCCAGCCGACTGTGCACCAGCGGTAAGAGATACTCGTCACTGTAGTAGGTGCGCGAGACATTGATAGCGGCATGATAAAAGGCTTCTTCTGAGATAAGCTGGGTGCTTAATCCCAAATCGCCAGGCACAAAAAGATAGACGTCGAGGTTATGCGATGTCTCTTCCTTGAGCCGCCGGGTAAGACGCAGCTGAAAGCTGTTTTTACGCTCAACGTTGATCAACTCATCAATCTCCTACTCCTTTGCCTAACGCGATGATATACCATGGCTAACTTGATCATGGCGCTACCTAAAGCCACCCCTCTGCTCACCTCTTCACCTATGGAGCTAGGAAATGTCCATTGCCCGTTTTTCACCCTTTGAGCTGCTGCTATTAAAGAGCCGCAGCCAAGTGGATACGGCAACCCTGCTGCTGTTGGCCTGGGTGCTGGTGCACCGTCAACATGTTTCAGAGGGGCAGCGGCGCCGCCGCCTGGCTCAGGTGACCGCACAGTTTCGCCACGGGCATGAGCTGGGGCCAGTAATGAGTATTGCCCGTAGCCAAGACTTGCAAGCGATCCAACTAGCTGCCGAGGTGGTTCGCAAAGAATGCGGCACAGAACGCAGCCTGAGCGTTATTCATCAAGCGATTACCGTCGCCACTGACGACGGCGAGCTGTCCCTGGCCAACCACTATATTTTGCGTTTTTTGGCCGACCTGCTAAGTATCGCACCAATGACCTTGAATACTCTGTTTAAAGAGCTCACCGGCACACCCCTTGCCACACCCGAAGACCCCAGCCGTGATGCTTACTGGCAGGCACACGACCCAGATTATCATGCCCGAAAAGCACGCGAAGCCGAGGCCGCTGAGCAGTACCACCAACAGGCCAATGCTCGGGCCAAACAGCAGCAGCAACAGAAAGAGCGACGCCACCAGCAGAAGCAACAAAAACAGCAGGAGAAACAGCAACGCCAGGAGCAGGCTCGCCAAGCCCGCGAACAGGAACAGCAGCGCCAGCGTGAACAGACGCGCCAACAGGAGCAGGAACGGCAACGGCAACAACAGCAGCGCGAACAGGCCGAGCGCGAACGGCGCCGCTCTCGCCAGCAAGATTCTCGTCACCAGCATCGCCAACAAGAGCATCGCCAGCAGCGCGCCTCACCGCCGCCCGATCGCACCACTCGGGCGCTTTCGGTGCTAGGACTTACCCCAGGTGCCACCCGGGTAGAGGTTCGCCACGCCTATCGGCGGATGGCGCAGCTCCACCATCCAGACCGCTTCTATTCGGAAAGTGAACAACAGGTCGCCTTGGCCTCAGCGCGGTTTCAGCGTATTAAAAACGCCTATGATTATTTGATGCAAACTTACTAAGACCATGTAACGCTAGACGTTTCGCAGGATGCACTGGCCCATGAGAATAAATTGACCCTATGCGCGATTTGTACCAGCGCCTCGCGGTTTCCCCCGAGGCCAACGAACAAGAAATCAGCCAAGCCGTGGCTAGCTGCCAGCATAGCGCGCTACGCCAGGATGCCGAGGCGGTGTTCGCGGTTGCCGAACGCCGCGAAACCTACGATACGCTGCACGACACCGTCAGCGATATCGGTAAGCTACGAGCGCGCCTGGGGCTCAGCCACGGCGCCCACTGGCAGGGCGATGTCGCCAACGACTTTTCGCTGCCGCCGGATCACGCCATTTCCCGTCACGACGAACTGGTCGACCGCGTTAGCCACGCGGTCTCGTTGTACAACCGTTGGCGCCGCTGGCGGGGCCCGTGGTTACTCATCGCCGTGTTCGCCACCGGGGCTGGCATAGGAATCGCTCTGGGGCTTGCCCTGTGCCTGGGGCTTTTGCCGATGTGACGCAGCACGATTATTCGTATTATCGTGCCTGCGTGCCTGTTCATCCTGGCGAATCTCAGCTTTTGTCGGACGCGGCGCGGGCTTCGGAGGTGTTGGTTTCTTATGCTCCTGTGGGTTGAAGTCACTTGCTTGCGTCGCGCTATGCTTGCCTTGTTCACTCTCAGGCGAAGTGTTTTCTTGCCCAGCTTGTTCTTGCGAGCCCTCTTCTAAAGAGAATGAAGTACCCGCGGTCGCCTCCATGCGGTCTTCAGCGCGTGCTTCCATACTGACACTAAGACGCGGCACGCCCAGGTCAATCTCTTGAGCTTCCATACGCTGCTTCAGCAACAGGTTAAACGCCCGCGAGACATCCCACTGCATCTCCGGCGCGGTGCGAAAGCGCATGCGTAAAATGGGGCAGCCATCTTCAAAACCCTGAACGCCCTGCATCTCCAGCGGCGACCAGATGTAGTGGCGCATCATCGGATCACGGCGCAGCTCCTGGGCAGTCTCCTGCATCAGCGTAATCGCATCGTCGATTTTCATATCAAACGGAATGCGTATTCGCATCAGCGCGATGCCGAACTGGCGGGACATGTTATGAATCGACTCAATGCGGCTAAAGGTGATGATGTGCACAATGCCATCCAAATCGCGTAGCCGCACAGTGCGCAGCGTCAGCCCCTCGACCGTGCCCATATGGTTATTGATCTGCACGAAGTCATCGACCGCTAACGAATCTTCGATCAAGATAAAAATACCGGTAATCAAATCCTGCACTAACGTTTGCGCACCAAAACCGATCGCCAGACCGATCACACCAGCACCCGCCAGCAGCGGTGTGACGTTGACACCCAAATTAGCCAACCCGGCGATAACGGCAATAATCAGAATTGTTACAAAGATGACGTTGCGGATCATCGGCGTGATGGTTTGCGCCCGGGCCTGATTGACCCGCCGCCCACGTGAACGGGCTGACGATGTTAGCGCTCGCTGAATGGCGGTATCGGCAAATATCCATACCAGCCATGCAAGCAACACCGTGGCCCCCAAGCTAACCAGCGCTTGGCCAATCCGCGCGCTGGCCACGGCTTGTTGGCCCAAACCGAAGAACGAACTGCCCCACACCTGCATTGAGAGTTCGGCAAACACCATCCACGAGCAGATGTGCGCCAACACGAAGCCGAAGCGCTCTAAACGTTTGCGATATTGGCTATAACGGCGGCGGTGGCGACGCTTGCCCATCCGTTCCGCTTGGCGGCGCAGCAACCCGGTGACTACCAGTGTCAGTACCAGCAGGCTGGCGGAAATAATCGAGCGCGCCAGAGCAGTGCCCACATCGCCCACGGTGATAAAAATCGCCAGCAGCGAACCGCTCACCAACAGCAGCGCGGGTATGTGCCATAGCCCCCCCAGGGAGCGAATCATTTCGACCGCGGTGCTGGCGTCACGCCGCTGCTTGAAGGGCCGGTTGCAAATCAGGTGGCGCACGGGGCGCTTAAACTTGAGAATAAACCGCGCTGCAAGCAACGCCGCGAGCATATTGGAAAGCACAGAGGCTAGGCTCGACAGCTCGCTACCCAGCATTTCAACGAGACGAGTGGAGTTGACCGCGTCGCCAAGCGCAATCAAAGCACCAATCACAAACAGCCCGCGCAGCGCACGCTGTTGAAGCAGTTGAACCGCAGTAAAACGATGGCCACGGCTAAAGAACGCGATGACTGTTTCAAACACCACCGATAGCGCCCTGCCACACAGGCAGATATAGGCCACTACCAATACCAGCGTACGCCCAGGGCTATCGGGCAGCACCTGGCCAATCCCCAAGGTAATGGCAAACGACAGTGCCCAGGGCAGCATCCGGCGCAAAAAGTGCACTGCCATCAGCCAGCCCTTGGGATCCCGAGGCAGATCCAACGGCCACTCACGCCGGGTAGCGATCATGCGCCCAAAGGCAATCATCAGCACCAACAGTACGCCCCAAACCAAGGCCAGCACCGCCCCTTCGGCAACCGCTCGAATCGCCTCCCCCTGGTCGGCATCATCGTTAAGCGCGCGCAAATCATCTACGCCCTGAACCAGCTGGCGTGACCACTGATCAACCGGCGAATCCCCCGCCTGGGCCTGATCACCCAGGTCACTTAAGGTATCGGCGAGAGCACCCAGTAATCCCTGGCGTACTACGCCCTCATCTGCGCTGGCAGCGTCTGCGGTTACTTGCAATTCGCGTAGCGATTTAAGCAACTCTGTGCGCCGCTCTTCGTTTTCAAGCATGGTGATGACGTCAGTGAGCGACTTCTGAAACTCTTCACCGCTAACGTCAGCGCTTTCCTCTTCGGAACCGCTGCTCAGGCCGGGCAGCGACACCGTTTGCGCCTGGGCTTGAGTGATTGCCATGCTCGTCATTGCTAGGCTTGCCAATACAAACAAGACAAAACCTATTAACGAATTGATTAACCAGTGCTGTCGCACGCCTTACTCCTGAAAATTAGCTTAGATGGCGTCCTGCTTATCATTTGCCGCCGCTATTAATACGCTCAGTCTCAACGCGTGACTATGATAGGCTGAAGACTTAAACGTTCACCTCAAGGACGCCGAGATGACGCTACAAGCTCCACCTAACCGCTTAAACAGCCAGGGGAAAATCCGGCACGTTGGCATTGAAATCGAGTTCGCTGGCCTGCCGCCCCGAGACACGGCGATGATCGTACGTGAACTGTTTGGCGGGGAGCTTAACGTGGTAAGCCCCCATCGGCTACTCGTTGAGGATACCCGCTGGGGAGAATTTGGTATCGAGCTCGACACCCAATACGCGCATCCCGACAAATCGCTGGCCGACGACCCTCACCCAGAAGATAGCGAGTGGGCGCGCCATCAGCATCAACGCCGGGTCGAGTTCCATCACAAAACCCGCGAGCTGATTGGCGACATGGTCACAGGCCTGGTGCCTACCGAAATCGTTTGCCCACCGATACCTTGGAATGAGCTGGAAGATTTAGACGCGCTGTTCGAGACACTACGAGAGCATGGCGCTAAGGGCACCGATGCCAGCCTGCTGTATGGGTTCGGCTTACACCTAAACCCTGAAGCGGAGCGTTTCGATGTTGACTATTTGCTAGCCATGCTGCGTGCGTACCTGCTGCTAGCTGGCTGGCTGCGCGACGAAATTAAAGTCGATATTACCCGTGAGATGCTGCCCCACGCGAATCCATTTCACAAAGCCTATGCGTTAAAAATACTGGATAGCCACTATTCGCCTGATCTCGACACGTTAATTGACGACTACTTGCACCATAATCCCACGCGCAATCGCGAGCTGGATATGCTGCCGCTATTTGCCTATCTACGCCCCGACCACTCTCATGAATTGCTGCATACGCAGCTTACCAAGCCGCGCCCCACCTTTCACTACCGCTTACCCAACGCTCAGCTTTCCCAGCCGGGGTGGGGCTCAGTGACCGAGTGGAATCGCTGGGTGGAAGTCGAGAAACTTGCCGCTAATTCTGAGGTGTTACTCGCTCGCTGCGCTGAATATATCGCCGACCATAACCGACCGATGCTGACCCGCGTAAAAGAAAAACTAGTTCGTTTGCTTCGCCGCGAACACTGATTGTGTTGTAGAGCCCAGCTATATAAAACCCGTTTAGCATTCTTCATTTCCTGTCACAGTGAGTAACTATCCACATGACTCGGCCGCTTATCGGAATTACTACCTCTGACCAAAAAAGCCACTTAGCGTGGTGGTTTGATTGGTTCGCCGTCTGGCGGCATGGCGGCAAACCGTTGCGGTTATCGCCTTCGCGCCCGCAGCCGGAAAGCCTGGACGGCTTGATCATTGGCGGCGGCGACGATATTCAGGCCCACCTCTACGGTGGCGAAGTACAATTAGATGTTCGTTTAGACCCTGCAAGGGATGAGCTGGAGCTAGCCCTGCTTGAACGTTTTATTCCGCTGCATACACCAGTGCTGGGTATTTGCCGAGGGGCACAATTAATCAACGTGCACCTTGGTGGCACACTGGATCCCGATATCTACACCACCCACGAAGGGTTAAAACGGCGACGCACCGTTCTGCCGCGAAAAACCGTTGATATCGTGGGGGCAAGTAAGTTGCATCGCCTGCTAGGAGTTACCTGGTGTCGGGTTAACAGCCTGCATCATCAAGCCGTTTATCAGGCAGGCAGAGGGATTGAAATCGTTGCACGCGACCGGGATGGCCTAGTGCAGGGCATTGAGTCACCGGAGCACGACTTCTTGATTGGCGTGCAGTGGCACCCGGAGTGGCTGATTTTCAATCGCCCCCAGCAGCGCTTGATTCGCGCGCTGGTGAGGGCGTCAGAGCGGTATGCTACACGGCATACGAGCTAGCTCAGCACCGCCAAAGCAGCATCATAATCAGGCTCGTTCTTCAACTCGCTCACCAGCTCGCTGTGCAGCACCCGGTTATCGGTATCCAGTACGACGACTGCACGGGCGCAAAGACCTTCCATGGAGTTGTTGCACAGCGCTACGCCCCAGGCTTCGCGAAACTCGGGGTGGCGAAAAGTAGACAGTGTTTCGACGTTATCCAACCCTTCCGCGCCACAAAAGCGTTTGGCCGCAAAGGGTAAGTCCGCGGAGACGACCAATACCACGGTGTCGGCAAGGTTAGACGCCAGCTCGTTAAAGTGACGCGTGGACATGGCACAAGTGGGCGTATCCACACTGGGGATGATATTGAGCACTTTACGCTTTCCTGCGTACGTATCGAGCGTAACGTCTTGCAGATCGGTGTTGGTCAGCGTCATCGCCGGTGCCGCCTGCCCTTTTGCTGGCAATGTGCCAGCCACATCCAGCGGTTCGCCTGCGCGGGTAACCTGTTGCATTATTGTCTCCTTATGATGTTCATAATTAATGCGTTCTTACCATTTAAGCAGCCATGGTAGGCTATCTTCACGCCTTTGCGCTCTTCCTGAAAGGCCTTTGTTCAATGTTTGCGTTTCATCATACTGAGGGAGTGATATGGCCTGTGTATTGATCGTTAAAACCGGCGACGCTTTTCCGGAAGTCGTCGACCAGCACGGTGATTTTGAAACGCTATTTATAAAGCAGCTTAGCACCGCGCTGCCCGCGCATTTAGAACTACAGGTGTGGGATGCAACCCGCCAACCCAGCGCTCCTGAACTTAATACACTCGCGGGTATTGTGATTACAGGTTCGCACAGTATGGTCAGTGAGGCGGAACCCTGGAGCGAAGCACTGAAGCCGTGGCTGAAGGAGGTGCTGGCAAACGACATTCCCATGCTAGGCGTTTGCTATGGCCACCAGTTAATGGCCGCCGCTTTTGGTGGCATGAGTGACTACCACCCGGCTGGCCGCGAATCGGGCACGCGCTCCGTGCGACTCACCCAAGCGGGCCAGCAAGACCCGCTGTTTAGCCAACTACCGGAAAGCTTTGCCGCCCACCTGACCCATGCCCAGTCGGTGATGCAGACGCCCCAAGGTTGCACGGTGCTGGCCCATAACAGCCACGACGCCCATCAGGCGCTGCGCTACGGCCCGCGCCAGTGGAGCGTGCAGTTTCACCCGGAATTTACGGCGCCGGTGATGCGTGCCTACCTTGAACGCCAACGCGCCGCCCTACGCGACCAAGGCGAAGAGCCCGACACCCTGCTGGCGAATATTACTGACTGCCAAGAGGCCTCCAGCCTACTGCGACGTTTTTTGGCGTTTGTATAGCCCTTAGCCATCGGCAATCGAAAGCTACTTACGCAGATCACGCCGTGAGGCCAGCCGATCTGCCAGCCGCGTTGGCTCAGGTAGCTTGGTACGCCCCAAGCAGCGCAACACCCAGGCCAGCGAGGTTTCTAAAGTGATCCGGTGGCCAGGTGATACGT
The DNA here is from genome assembly GCF_000982975.1 of Halomonas sp. A3H3. Taxonomy (NCBI): domain Bacteria; kingdom Pseudomonadati; phylum Pseudomonadota; class Gammaproteobacteria; order Oceanospirillales; family Halomonadaceae; genus Halomonas; species Halomonas sp. A3H3. The sequence continues at coordinate 382,868 of NZ_HG423343.1, forward strand.
ACACGGGCTTGACCTTGGTGCGGGAACGCAAAACGGCACCAATGGTTTCCTGCCCCGCGGAGAGTGGCACCCAGTCGCCGCGCTGCTCGCCCACCTCGGCGTGTTGGCCATATAGGCGTGACTTGGCAATACCGATGGTAGGTAGATCGAGCCATAGCCCTAGGTGAGCCGCCACGCCTAACCGGCGTGGGTGTGCAATCCCCTGGCCGTCGACCATCACCAGTTCAGGCATCACGCTGAGTTTTTCAAACGCGCCTAGCGCGGCGGGGATTTCTCGAAACGAAAGCAAGCCGGGGATATACGGCATTCGGGTGGGCTCGCGATGAACGACCTGTTCCACCACGCTTAAATCGGGTGCGGTGGCAGGATCCCATTTCAATACCACCACCGCTGCCCGAGTGATTTCGCCGCCCTCTTCGAAGCCAATATCCACCCCGGCGATATGCGTTATCGGCGCTAGGCGATCAGTAAGTTCCAATCGCCTCGCCAACTGCAACTGCAGCGCCATCGCTTCCTTGGGTGCCAGATTCCATTCGTGTAGTGGTGCGGACATGGTTTCCTCCTTGAAACGGTTAATGGTGAATAAGGTAGCAAAAAAACGCCCTCGCACCAGTAACGGTACGAGGGCGTCGAGATCTTCTCAGTTGCCGCTTGGCGGCAGCTGATTAATCCTTATAGTGGTGAAGACTTAGGCGCGTTCGCGACGACGAACCGGCGCATCGCCTTCGTCGCGACGGCGGCGCGGTGCACGCTCTGCCGGTGCGCTGTCTTCGCTGATTTCCAACGGACGACCGGCCACACGGGCACGGGCCATCTTGGTCAGAATCGTCGAGGGCAAGCCGCTCGGCAGTTCGACCACAGAGAAAGCGTTGCGAATATCGATACGACCGATACGCGCGCCTTCAATGCCGCCTTCGTTGGCGAGGGCACCAACTAGTTGGCCAGGCTTGACGCCATCTTTATGACCAACCGATACGCGGTAGCGCGTCATACCTTCAGTTGGTGCACCAGTGCGTTCGCGGCGTGCTCCCGGCTTACCGCCAGACGCTCCATCACGCGAGGGCTTCTCTTTGCGCGGCGCCTGAAGGCGACCGATCGGCGCTTCGTCAGCACGCGCCATAGCGGCAAACGCACAAGTCAGCTCGATCGGGTCATGGCCTTCTTCGATCAGACGCTCAATCAGCGCACGCTGCTCTTCGGCGCCCTTCGTTAAGGAGGCGATAACACGCTGATAGAAGACGTCATCGCGATGGGCACGAATAGCGGCTTCATCAGGTAGCGGCATTTCGGTCATTTTCTGACCGGTTGCCTGCTCCATCCAGCCCACTTTGCGGCCTTCACGGAAGCCAGCAAAGGTAATCGCGATACCGCTACGGCCCGCACGACCGGTACGGCCAATACGGTGCGTATAAGCCTCTGCATCTTGAGGCAGATCGTAGTTGATAACGTGAGTGATACGCGACACGTCAAGACCACGGGCAGCTACATCGGTAGCGATCAGTACGTCGACTTTGCCACGCTTCAAGCGCGTAATAGTACGCTCACGCAGGCTCTGATCGAGATCACCGGACAGGCCAGCAGCGTTAACGCCACGAGCAGTCAACTGCTCAACGAGCGTGGTACAAGCGGCACGGGTACGTACAAAGACGATGGCCCCATCGACCGGCTCGACTTCAAGAATACGCGAAAGAGCTTCAAGCTTAGCGCCACCATCAACACGCACAATGCGCTGTTCGATGTTTTCGCCGGTCGTGGTGCCCGACTCAATCGCGACTTTCACTGGGTTAACCAAGTAACGGTTAACGATGCGCTCGATTTCAGTGGGCAGTGTCGCTGAGAAGAACACACGCTGAGCATCTTTCGGGGTATCGGCAACCACGCGTTTTACGTCGTCGATAAAGCCCATGCGCAACATTTCATCAGCTTCGTCCAGCACTAGGGCGGAGAGGCCATCAAGCTTCAGGCTACCGCGATCCAGGTGGTCGATAATCCGGCCGGGGGTACCGACAACCACTTGCGCGCCACGCTTAAGGGCGCCCAGCTGTTCACGGTACTCTTGGCCACCACATAGGGTCGCAACTTCGAGACCTTTCAGGTTTTGGCCATATTTACTAAACGAGGCAGCTACTTGCTGAGCCAATTCGCGGGTTGGCGCCATAACCAACACTTGAGGCTCACGGCGAGTCAGCTCTAAACGTGACAGTAACGGTAATGCAAACGCTGCGGTTTTGCCGGTACCCGTCTGGGCCTGGCCCAGCATATCGCGGCCTTCAAGCAACGCAGGAATAGTTTGTGCCTGAATCGGCGAGGGAACGAGGTAGCCCTGTGATTCAACAGCAGACAGAACGGCAGGCAAAAGAGCCAGATCGCCGAAGCTCGGCGAGGCGACAGAAGTCGAGGTCATTAATCACACCTTGGTAGGCCGGCAAGTACCGGCAAAAAACATCATAAGCGTCTCTGACTCAGTCATCGCACAACGACATGAAGAATGGTCATTATCGATAACAGGCACCGCCGTAGCGGTCAAAGCCATCAGTGGAGTCGGAGACGCCGGTCGCACCTAGCATCCGGTTGGCAAACAACGCATTAGCGGGCCAACCGTTGTGGCGACCTTCTGCGCCGATTTCACCCGTTTGGTGAAATACTGGAGGCGCGCCATCTACACAGCAATGAACATCTAGCAATTGGCGAGATGTTCCCGCAAGCGACACTACAAATAACTATTAACATCTACTCATTAATAACTATACAGTTAAACGCTTACCGTCGTGATGGAGGGGTCAACACATGCGAGGAGCGCGCATCCTACCATTGCATTTGGCGTCTGACCAGTACTTTTAACTTACACCACAGTGAAACAAGGACTTGCGCTCATGCACATATGGTCTAACCTGAAAAAGTGCCTAATCAAGTTCACTATTCTCAAGGAGCGATGCAATGAACTCGGATCAAATTGAAGGCAAATGGAAAGAGATGAAGGGTAAGGCACGCTCAAGCTGGGGCGAGCTCACCGACGATGAGTTGGATCAGATCGGTGGTAAAAAGGATCAATTGATAGGCAAGCTTCAGCAGAAGTACGGCCTAGAGCGCGAAGAAGCAGAGCGTCAAGCCGATGACTGGGCTGATAAGCAGTAATAGCCTTATAAGCCCCCTTTAATTACACCATTTCCGTTTTGGTAGGTCGGTTTTTTAGCAACACAATGTGCTAGTGGTTCTGGTTATGTTATCCCCTCCAGTACCTGCAGCCACACAGATCTATTATCTATCGTAGCCACATGGAGAGATGCTATGCGTAAGACAATCCTCACAACCGTTATCGGTACCGCCCTTATGGGCAGCGTTGCCATGAATGCTCACGCGCAGGATGAGCCCCAGGGCATGTATTCTGCCGACGACATTCTTGATGCAGAGGTCTATTTTGCCGGCGGTTCCGGTGAAGAGATTGGTGACGTCGATGACATCCTGTTTGATGAAGAGATGCGCATTACCGCGATTGTGATCGAAAGCGGTTCAGTACTGGGCCTCGGCGGCCGCGAGATCGTTGTTGATACCGACTACTTCACCCTCGAAACCGAAACGGACGCCGATGGTGATACAGAACATCGCATTATGGTCGAAGCCAGCCAGGAAGAAGTCGAAGCCTTCCCGGCTTACAATAACGAGTGGTGGGAGCAGACTAAAGCCAACGCTCGCGATGCCTGGCAAACTACCCAAGAGGGCGCTGAAAGCGCTTGGCAGCGTACCCGTGAAGCGTTAGATATCGATGATAATGGCTAACGGTTCCCCATTGTTTTTAATAGCAACGTTTTTAATAGCAACGTTTTTAATAGCAACGAAACGCTAGCAGTAGAATCTCAGCATTAGAAAAAGGGCTGCCCAACTGGGCGGCCCTTTTTGCTAGCTAGCGATACGCATCTATTTACGCCGCACGCCCTGCCCCGGTAAACGCTCCCGGTCGTGAGACCGTTCAAGGTCGAGTAGGGGCCCAGCAGGTACGATTCGCGTTGGGTTAATCGTGTCGTGACTATAATAGTAGTGGCGTTTGATGTGATCCATATTGACGGTCTCCGCCACTCCCGGCCACTGATAGATTTCCCTCACGTAATTGGAAAGATTGGGATAATCTTCAATGCGCTTAAAATTGCATTTGAAGTGGCCATAGTAAACCGCGTCAAACCGGATCAGCGTGGTAAAGAGACGAATATCCGCCTCGGTTAACCACTCCCCCGCCAAGTAACGATGCTCGGCCAAGCGTGCTTCCATACGCTCTAGACCGTCAAACAACGCCTTCACGTGCTTCTCATAAACCGCCTGTTCGGTGGCAAAGCCTGATTTATAAACGCCGTTATTGATGTGGTCGTAAACATCGGCGTTTACGTCATCAATGACACCGCGCAGATCTTCTGGGTAAAAATCTAGGTCGTTGCCGGTCAATTCATCGAACGCACGGTTAAAAATACGTAGCAAGTCTGCAGACTCATTATTAACGATGGCGCTGCGCTGTTTGTCCCATAGCACGGGCACGGTGACACGCCCAGTATAGTGGGGGTCGGTCATGGTATACAGCTGGTGATGGTAGTCGACGCCGTTAACGGGGTCGCCACTGGCACCTTCGTCCTGACGGTACGTCCAGCCTTGGTCGAGCATCAAGGGGCTAACATGGGACGTGCCGATCAACGGCTCTAGCCCTTTCAACTTACGCATAATCAGCGTGCGATGCGCCCAGGGGCAGGCTAGCGAGACATATAAATGATAACGCTCTTTTTCCGCTGGGTAGCAGTCACCGTCAGTCTCCGGATGGCTGCCCACCCAGTCGCGAAGCTGAGCGGACTCACGAACAAATTCGCCGCCGTGTTTTTTAGTGTCATACCACTGGTCTTGCCACTTGCCATTTACCAGTAATCCCATTGGGCGTCTCCTGAAAGTCATTAGAGGTGCTAACAATTACGTTCTTTTCTTCAGCATACGCCCGCTTCAGGAACGCTCAAGCGGATGTTTTACGGCCTTTCATTCGAGTCAGTCGAATCATTCAGCGCGCATTCGCTCACCACGGCCTGTTTCAGTGCGGCGGCCATCGCATGAGCCGCTGGCCCTGCCCGGTCTCGGTCGCGAAAAATCATCTGAATCGGCACTTCACGAATACCGCCCGCGGGTAGTGGCAGCGGCTTTAATTGCCCGCTGTTTAACTCCTCCGCAATTCGTGTTTCCGGCATCCAGGCAAACCCCAAGCCACGCCTTAGCATATCCAGTGAGGTATTGAGGTGGCTGACGGTCCAACGCTGCTCGGCTTTCAACCAGCCAGCATTGGTTGATTGGCGCAGCGCTGAATCACGCACCACCAACTGCCGATACTGGGCTAGATCGCGCAAATCCAACGAGCGGCCCAATTTATGTAGCGCATGCTGGGGATGCGCCACGGCAACAAAGCGCACCGTGACCAACGGCTCGCCCAAGAAGCCCTGCGCCTCAATGCCGGAGACTACCAAGTCTGCGCGGCCATCATAGAGCATCTCAATGCCGCCATTGAGAACACTCTCGTGCAACTGCACGCGCACCTGCGGGTACGTTTCAGAGAATCGCTCTAGCGCTTTAGCTTGAGCAGCAGCGGGAAACACCTGATCGATTGCCACTACCACTTCCGCTTCTAAACCAGCGGCTAGCCGGGTGGCGACATCTTCAAGTGACGCTGCGCTCTCTATTAATTGACGCGCGCGCCGAAGCAGCAGCTCGCCCGCTTCGGTTAACCGTACTTGTCGGCCAATAGGCTCCAGCACCTGCACGCCTAGCTGCTCTTCTAATTTATGAACGGCATGGTTCAGCGTGGAGGGGCTTTTATGTACCGCCTCTGCCGCACGCGCAAATCCACCGTGGTCAACCACGGCGGCCAACATTTGCCATTGTGAAAGTGTTACCCGGGACATTTCGATTTCCTCAACGCAATACAGCGAAACAATGCGCTTAATGTTCGAAAAAACATGGCTAGAATGCCAGGAAACAGCTAACACTTCCGCCCATGCTTACAAAATGCTTGAGATTAACTGCTGGTCGCAGGTAAAAGAGCACGTCATTTCTATCCAGCGGGAAAATATTTGACACAGATTATTTAGTTAGCACGCCTCACTGGTTACATTTGTTAGCAAACGCTGTTTATAAATAGTAATCTCTGTCTGTTAGTGCTATTTTTGTATTTAATTACGCTTTATGTATAGATATACAGTCTATGCACCCCTGCCTCCATGGGGTATGGTTTCCGGGTTTATTCGCTTAATAGTTACTTTTAATCACGAACTCGGCGGTCCATTTACCCATGTTGCGAATCCTCCATTCGCTGCCCCGTACGCACAAATTATTACTGTTACCCGTGGCCACAATGGTCACCGTGCTGGGCACACAAAAGTTATTGACGACATACCAAGATTTAACTCAACTAAACACACCGCTTGAAAGCGTGCTAGTACCGCTCCCAAGCGACTCTACTCCGGGCGTCCCTTCCCTGCATCAAGAACGCACCCCGGTAGCAGATGCGATCGATCGCGCCTCGCGCGCCCTCGACGCGACCCGCGAAAATATCCCCCTCAGTGAACTCACCGCAACCGAGATCGTTGATCTTGACGTCATTGCCAGCGCAGAGGCCGACATGGCGAACCAGCCGGCTTTGGGCGGCGACGTCACGGTACCGAATACCGCAGCACTGGAAAGCGGTGGTCTCGATGACGGTGCGCTGCATATGGCAATTGTGCTAGGCACATTGGCTAGCGGCATGCTGGATAATAATGTAGACAACAGCTCTTCCGTCGAAATTGCCGACGCTACCTCTTATGAGGATTATGGCGTTGAGCTATTCGATGATATCTCCTTTCTGGATTTAGAGCTGGCAGCTGAAGAGCCCTTTGTACCTGAGTGGGAAACCCACATTGTTGAATCCGGCGAAACTTTTGCCGTACTGGCACAAAACGAATTAGGCCTAGGCTATAGCGAAGTGATGGCTCTGCTGGAGGATTTACCTGACCCGCGCATGCTAACCAATTGGCGCGCCGGGCACAGCTTTGATTATCAGCTGGATGAAGATGGGCGTTTATTGTCGCTACGCATGATGAAAAACACCCGTGACGGCATACTGCTGGAGAAGGACGCAGACCACTTCGCCATCACCACGATTGAACGCCAAGGAGAACCTGTTCAGCGCCTCTATGCCGGTAGCGTCAGCGGTAGCTTTGCGCGCTCCGCCCAGGCGACAGGTTTGAACAGCGGCTCGGTAACAGAACTGACGAAACTACTCGAAAAGAAACTCGATTTTCGGCGTGACAGCCGCCGCGGCGATCGTTTTCAGGTACTGGTCGAGTCAGACATGATCGATGGTGAAACTTTAGATTCCCGTGTATTGGCTGTTCATTACAACGGCGAACGCATGGACTTAACCGTTGTGCGTAATGCCAGCGACGATAACTTCTATACACCTGAGGGTGGTAGCCTGGATCCTGCCTTTGCGCGCCACCCGTTTGAAGGCAACTACCGTTTAAGCTCCAGCTTCAATCCTCGCCGTAAGCATCCAGTAACCGGCCGCACTAGCCCGCATAACGGTACCGATTTTGCTATGCCGATTGGCACGCCGGTAACGGCTCCCGCTAACGGTGTTGTGGAACGAGTGAGCAACCATCGCGCCGCAGGACGCTATGTCGTCATCCGTCATGACAATGGCTACCGGACGCGCTACCTGCACCTCTCCCGGCCGCTGGTGAAGCAAGGTGAACGTGTAACAATGGGCGAGCGTATCGCGCTATCAGGCAATACAGGCCGCAGCACCGGCCCTCACCTGCACTACGAAGTCATCGTCAACAACTCACCGGTCAATGCGATGACGGTTCCCCTGCCCGAAAACACCAGCTTGAGCGGCGATACGCTTATTGCGTTCCAGAATCAGGCAGCACCCATATTGGCGGCGCTGGAAAGCGGCGAAACAGGCCCGGTTAGCGTGGCTAATTATCGGCAGGAGAGCGACGACTAGCGACCGCTATATAGCTACCGTGTACTCAAACGCAAAACACCGCCACTGGGCGGTGTTTTGCGTTGGCTTACGTATTTTCAACTGTCTAGACTGACCGCTGCAGCGCGACCAGTAGCGTTGCATCCCGGCGGTAGATATCAGGTCTAAACTCCACCTCGCCTTCGGCATTTGGCCACGCGGTCAAATAATGCAGCGCAATGGGAATACGCTGAGATAAGCTCACATTGCGATCACTCCCTCCTTTTAACAGCGTACTCATTTGATAACGACTGCCGGTGTCTTGCAGCAGCATTTGCGCCAGCTCAGTCACACCTTCAACCCGAATACAGCCTGAACTAAGTGCACGCTGATCACGCCGGAACAATCCACGCGCGGGGGTATCGTGCAAATAGATCATGTCATCGTTGGGAAACCGTACCACGACGCGACCTAGCGGGTTACCTGTACCCGCTACCTGACGCAACATAACGCCGCCAGGACGCTGCCAGTCGATCTCCTCCGCAGCAAGCGGTTCGCCCATGGGGCTAATCACCTGGATGTTTTTACGCGCCAAGTAGTCGATATCGGCACGCACCTGGGGCAACACATCCTCGCGCATGATCGTCGGCGGGATTGTCCAGGAAGGATTAATGGTTAAATGGCTGATCGTAGAGTGGATAATCGGCGTCTCGCGCCGCGGGGTTCCTACCACCACACGGGCGTCCCAGTGCTGGCCGTTAGGGCGCACGTAGTGCATCCGGTAGCCTGCAATATCAACCCATACTCGTGGCTCAGCAGATTGCATCGGACGGATCCACCGCGCGCGCTCTAAATTGACCCGCAGCTGGTCGATTCGCGACGCCACTGAGGTGTTCAACGCCAAGCGAGTTTGTTCGCCCACTACACCATCTTCCTGCAGCAAATGACGGCGCTGGAAACGCCTCACAGCGGCTTCCAGCGGTGCATCAAAGGCACGCCGATTCGACCCGGCTTGTACACCGATTAATGGATAGGCGCTGCTATCCGCCACCTGTAACTCAGCCTCTCCCCATAGTGCCAGGCGCTGGCGCAGCACGCTCACATCGTCGGCTTCATCGCCTGGCCGCAACGACTCTTCTCGCGCAGCCAAGTAGGGCACGCTGCCCAGGTTAGCCAACTGATAATGCTGCTTCAAGGCATCGCGCAGTTGCTGATATTCAGCAGACGAGGGCCGAGCCAGCGCGATCGCGTTATCAAGCGAGCGGTCATCGACGGCATGCACCACACGCAGCAGTGAGTAGCGACGTTCAGGGCGCGGCGCATCCCACTGGGGTTCGACATCGCGCGGGTTCACCTTACCGCGTTCTAAATGATCCAGCGCCAGCAGCAACGCTCGAGTTGCTTTAATATCAAACGACGCCTGAGCGGCTTGACTGCTTGCCTGACTGCGCTGGAACTCATCAATCAGTGTATCAGCGTGGTAATCCTCGGGTGTTAGACCATCGGTTTCCAAGCTATTCAACGCAGCAACCAGAGACTCAACCGCCACGGCTGCCTGCCAGGCGGGCTGCCCATCGCGCAGTTGATAAAACTCAGTAACGGGTAGCCGCTGCGCCTCAACCGCGCTTAATTGCTGGGCTAACGCCTGTTGTAACGGCGCTGAATCCGCATTCGCATAGCTAATGCCTAAAGGGCTGTGGGTAAGCGTGAGACAAAGAGCGACCCCTATCGCCCATTGTCTTAGTGGCTGTATCTCGTTCATCGCCCTCTCCTTGCGTTACTATAGTCTTCCACATCGCCGACCCTGTTTTTTATATTAGTCGGCTAATCTTTATAATGACTTATATTGCTCGTAGGATCGACTTTTATGGCTCTTCGTTTAAATGTTGCCACGTTATTATTTTCTCTCCCTTTTACATTATTTACATTACCGCTCCACGCTGCCAGTTTCTTCGCCCAAGTTGATTCAACGCCACCTCGCGGCATACTGCCTTTACACCATCAGTTGCTGCAGCTCGCCCCCCAGGCCTCGCCCGATGCGCTGCGTTTAGCCGCCCAAGCGCTTAACTGCGCCGAGCCTAATGCCGAGCGCTTGGCAGTGATCGATTACTCGCTGCCATCTACCGAGCCGCGCTTGTGGGTATTTGATTTGCGCCAGCATAAGCTACTCTTCGAAGAGCTGGTCTCCCACGGCCAGGGGTCTGGCGACGCCCAAGCAGAGACGTTTTCCAATACCCCCGATAGCCATCAATCCAGCATTGGCCTATTTCGCACTATGAACAGCTACTATGGGCGCAACGGCTATTCACTGCGCCTGGAGGGTCTGGAACCCAACGTCAATGACTTGGCGTTTGAGCGCGCTATTGTGATCCACGGCGCGGACTATGTAAGCGACGCCTTTATCAACCAAACGGGGCGGCTCGGGCGCAGCCATGGCTGCCCGGCGGTACGCGAAGACGTCACTTACCCGCTGATCGACAGTCTAAAAGAGGATCAGTATGTGTTCGCTTATTATCCCGATGCCGAGTGGCTGGCCACCTCCGCGTTTTTAGGCTGCACGGCCACCGCCGCACAGCTAGCCCGGCGCTAATGTTACCCAGACTCTTAATGAGGGGAACGTTAACAACCTCAGTCTTACGGACAATCAGTAGCTGAATTTTATCATTTTCGGTCGCTAAATCAGGCGCACAGGGGAACCCTCTGCAATACTTTGTGACAAATTAACACAAAATATTGCTATCTGCCGTAGGTGTCTCTGCCATGTTCACCTTTATGCACCCGTACCAAAAAATTCGCCGCCTGGAACAGGAAGTTGCCGAGTTACGCACTCAGCTTGACGCTGCTACCCCCTCCCCCAGTTGTCGATTATTGAGCCTGATGAAACCGGCACAATCCATCGGCATGCTGCAGGCAAGAGGCGCGGATATGCTGGCTTCTCTCAATAGTGGCATACAGGAGTACGCGGATCAGCTTGCCGGCGAGCGGGCCACCCTAACGGAAACGGTTAATTTAATTGCCACCGCTGAACAGGCGGTCAGTAGCCTTGACCAACGCTGCCACGACACTGAACGTACCGAAGCGTTACCCCCATTAGTGTTAGCTAAAACTCTGCACGCCTTAAGCCAGCTACAGGTCGCTCTCGCCCGTAGTGCAGGCCACGCCCAGGCGTTAGCGGTCAGTACGGCCCTCGAAACGGCCCATAGCCAAGGTCTGCTTGGCAGCACCGATGCCGCTAGCCAGCAATCTCCAGGATTGGCAGCCATTGCAGACGATGTCCACCGCTTAGCGTTGACTATGCACAGCTTGAGCCATCAGCTCAGCCTACTGATGGAGCAAATTAATAGCCAGGTAAGAGAACACTCGCAGGCCGTAGTGAAAAAACGTCTGGCCGACGAGGAGATTACCCATTCCGCGCAAGCAGCCAAGCAGGCAGTGCATCAGCTTGCTGACCAAGCTCAGCATATGCACAAGGTGATTCATCACAATGCCACCGCTGCGTTTTTACACTCCGCGAAGCTTGATCATGCGGTGTGGAAGTGTCGGCTTTATAAGCAGCTCCTCTCTGCCAACACAGACACTCCCCTAGAAGACCATCACCAATGCCGTTTAGGGCGCTGGCATCAACATGGAGAAGGTCACCAACGTTACGCCCGCACTGAGGCCTATCGAGCGCTGGCGGCACCCCATCGCCGTATGCATGACAGTGGCGCGGAAGCACTTAAGTTTGCCCGCCTGGGCGACCGCAATGGTCAACTGGCCGCCTTGGGAGTCATGGAAGAAGCCAGCCAGCAGCTCGCCCTGCAGTTGGACAACCTCATGGAGCACGCCATGTATGAGGCGCCCTATTCAACCAATCATCACTCACCGCTTGCGGGCGCACCTTAAATAGCCGTTGTACGCTAAATAGCCTTTCGTCTTATCTAGCCGCCTATGCCATGCTGGTTGCAATAAAACCACTTTCCTCACCAGCAGCAATGGGAAAAAGCATATGGCACAGGTCAAAAAGCTAGATCTCGCGTTACAAGGCGGTGGCGCCCACGGGGCTTATACCTGGGGTGTCATTGATCGCCTACTGGCAGATGACCGCATTGAGATTGAGGGCATCAGCGGCACCAGCGCCGGGGCAATGAATGGCGTGGTAATGGCCGATGCGCTCACAAGAGGCGATAAAGAGACCGCTCGGCAAGCACTGCACGACTTTTGGCAAGCGGTGAGTCGCGCGGGTATGGCCAGCCCCATCCGCCGCTCTCCCTTGGACATATTGACCGGCAACTGGAGCCTGGATCACTCGCCCGGTTTTATTGCGATGGACCTATTAAGCCGTGTGGCCTCCCCCTACCAACTCAACCCACTCAATATAAATCCGCTGCGCGATATCGTGGCCGAACATATTGATTTCGAGCGGGTTAGGCAATGCCAACAGCTTAAGCTGTTTGTCGCGGCCACTAATGTACGCACGGGTAAACAGCGGGTGTTCCGCCGTGAAGAGATGAGCGTTGACGCGGTGATGGCCTCCGCTTGCTTGCCCTTTATATTCCAAGCAGTGGAGATCGACGGCGAAGCGTATTGGGATGGTGGCTACATGGGTAACCCCGCCCTGTTTCCTCTCATGGAGGAGTGCAGCGCACGGGATATTCTGCTGATACAAATCAACCCAATCAGCCGTAACGAAGTCCCCACCTCGGCATCGGCCATTATGAATCGCCTCAACGAGATCACCTTTAACTCAGCACTGATTAAAGAGATCCGTATGATTGCGCTGCTTAAGCATACCCTCGATGAGCAAGGCATTGAAAACTGCTACCAGCAGGCGTTGTTCCACCGCATTAGCGGCGAGCAGGCACTTGAGGGCCTCTCTGTCTCCAGCAAATCCAATTCTGAGTGGCCTTTTCTATGCCATCTTTTCGAGCAGGGACAAGCTGCCGCTGAACGTTGGTTAAGCGAACACTTTGAAGCGATTGGTAGCCACTCCACACTGGATATTGATGCCGTCTATTTACATGAATAATGGCTGCACGTTCAGTCCGCCCATTGCACCCTTCTAGCACCAAGATGCCGCAAAATCGGCGTTGCATGCCCAATAATGCAGCATAGACTTGATCACTCATCTCTAACACGCACAACAAAAAATAAATTAAGATATTGATTTTTAGCAATAAATATTCAACTGGCAAACTACCTGCATAACTCCTACCAGTGGTGGTAGGCGTGGACCAGGCCCAACTGGGTACGAGTGCGTCGAGCCTGACCTTCAACGATGAAGGCATGTTCTCGTCAATTGTTTGCGTAACGCGCTAACTTGTTTGCGTTGCGTAGCGACTAACTCGTTTTATGCCCCGTGAGGCCATCCCATGGACATACGCAACAAAGCCAACCGTATTCGGCTGCTTAACTTCTCGACTCCTCAGATGCGCGCTTTCCACTTTTCATGGTTCGCGTTTCATATCTGTTTCTTCGGCTGGTTCGGCATCGCCCCTCTTATGGCGATTGTTCGAGAAGACCTTTCACTGACTCAAACACAAATCGGCAATACGATTATCGCTTCGGTAGCGATTACGGTCATTGTGCGCCTTGCGATTGGCGTACTGTGTGACCGCATCGGTCCGCGTAAAACCTATACCGGGCTACTGATATTAGGCGCTATTCCGGTGATGGGCATTGGCTTGGCCGATAGCTTTGAAACCTTTCTATTGGCGCGCTTAGCCATTGGGGCCATTGGCGCCTCCTTCGTGATTACCCAGTACCACACCTCGATGATGTTCGCCCCCAATGTGGTCGGCACTGCCAACGCTACTAGCGCAGGTTGGGGAAACCTGGGTGGTGGCACCACGCAGATACTGATGCCACTAATCTTCTCGGGCATGCTGATGCTGGGCGTTAACGAAGCCTTTGGCTGGCGTTTAGCGATGATGGTGCCTGGTGTAGTGATGTTCTTTACCGGCATTGGCTACTGGTTCTTTACCCAGGATGCCCCCAACGGCAACTTCAGTGACCTGCGCGCACGCGGCGAATTGCCTGAAGCTTCAGGAGAAAATGGTGCCGCGCAAAGCTTTCTAGCCGCCGCCAAGGATATTCGTGTTTGGGCGCTGTTCGTTGTCTATGGCCTCTGCTTTGGCGTGGAACTGACGATCAACAATATTGCCGCCATCTACTTCTTTGATAAGTTTGATCTTACCCTGGCCACCGCGGGTCTGATTGCCGGTCTGTTTGGTTTAATGAATATTTTTGCGCGTACTTTAGGCGGCGTCTTCTCGGATCTTTTCGCTAAGCAAGGGGGCTTGAAAGGACGCGTTCGCTGGCTGTTTATTGCCTTGGTTTGCGAAGGTATTGCGTTGGTAGCGTTTTCGCAGATGCACGTATTAAGTCTAGCGATAGGTATAATGCTGGTGTTCAGCCTGTTTGTGCAGATGGCGGAAGGCGCTACTTTTGGCGTGGTGCCGTTTATCAACAAAAAGGCGCTGGGTGCCGTGGCGGGCATAGTCGGCGCTGGCGGTAATGTGGGCGCGGTAGGCGCTGCCTTTCTGTTCCGCAGCGAAAGCCTGACCTATCAGCAAGGTCTGTTCTATTTAGGCCTCACTGTACTGATCCTGGCTTCATGTGTGTTGGTGGTACGCTTTAGCGATGCTACCGAAGCAGAAGAGGCCAAAGCGTATAGCGACGCAGTAGGTAATGATGTAGGCGCGGGCGCTCTGTCGTTACGCTAAGCGCTTTCCAGTACACTCATACTTCCATAACGTTCCTGTTCACTCCCATACGCTTCGGCATGGTATGGGAGAATAACGGTATGGGAGTGTTCACATTTAGGCGGCGAGTCACTAAGGAAATTTCTATGTCTTCAGCGCAGCAACTGCTCTTAACCGCCATCCGTTGCGATATCGACAACCTTACCCACCTTGCCACCACCGCCGATATTGTCGGCGACATCAGCCGCTTTATTCATATGCTCCAGCGTGAACGGGGCGCATCGACGATTTACCTTGTTTCCCAGGGGCAGCGCTTCAAAACCCGCCGCGACACCTACCGGCAACACAGTCAGCAGGCCGAAACACTAATGCGCCAACGGCTGGAAGCGCTCAGTGAGGAGGCCCGCCCCCAGGCCGCCGCGCGCTTACTGCGCCGGATTGCCGCCGTCTGGTACGCGCTTGACGAACTTGGCGCGCTTCGCCAGGCCATTGATACCTTTGCTATCACCCCCGATGCAGCGACCCAGGCGTTTAACCAGTTGACCAGTGGCCTACTAGCCATTGTGTTTGAGGCCGCAGATACCTCTATCGATCCCGATATTACCCGCACGCTAGTAGCGATTTTCCACTTAATGCAAGGCAAAGAGCTGGCGGGCCAGGAGCGCGCCTGCGGCGCCTTTGGCTTTACCCATGGCCACTTCGACGAGCCTCACCGTGCCCTGCTAAACCAACTAATGTCGGATCAACAGCGCTGCTTCGACACCTTTGTAGAGTTTGCGACACCCGAAGCGCAGCAGGCATGGCAGAAGGAGCTTTCACCGCGCACGCTGTCGGGTATTTGCCATCTGCGCGATATCGCCTGCCAGCGCTCGTCGGCAAAACAATCACCACCCAAAGAGACACCCGATAAGCTGGGTGAAACCTGGTATGAACTCACCACGCTGCGCATCGACTCAATGAAAACGGTTGAAGATGCGCTGATTGAACAACTGAGCATGCTCTGCCACCGCAAAATCGGCCAGGCTGAGGAGGCTTTAGAAAAAGCCAAGGCACAGCCCTGCCACCCTACACCCGCCCCCTGCGAGCAGCTGTTGGCGCTGAATGGAGCGCAACCATTAGGTGACCTGACCGCCAACGCTCTCACCTCCCCCCTGGGCCGCTCGCTGATCGAGCTCACCCAAGCCCAGGCCAGCCGCTTACAAGGGCTCAGCGATGAGCTTGAAAATACCCGCAAAGCGCTACGAGAACGCAAACTGATTGAACGCGCCAAAGGTCTCATCATGGCCCACCAGGAGATGAACGAAGAGGAGGCCTACCGCTTTCTGCGGAAAACCTCAATGGATCAAAGCAAAAGCATGGCAGATATGGCTCAAGCGATACTGGATCTCTCAGCGATGCTAAAACGCAACGATGCTAAAACATAAAGTAGATGGGCTCCTCGTTAGCAGTCAGTTAGCAGCACAATACCAAGCTGCTTAAGCCTATATTTGCAGGATGCTGTCACCTTAGCCATGCTAAAAGCTCACTTGACTGACCAAGCAAGGAGCGCACCCCATGCAACACCGCGTGCTATTAATTACCGGCGCATCTAGCGGCATCGGTGCGGCCACCGCTCGCGCAGCTGCACGTGAAGGCTATAAGTTAGTACTCGCTGCACGTTCTAGCGACAAGCTCACCGCACTGGCGCAAGAGCTGGGGCCGGAAAACGTACTGACCTGTGAGCTGGACGTGATTAACATGGAACAGCAGCAGGCCATGGTTGAGCAGGCGCTGGAAACCTTTGGCCGCCTGGATGGCGTCTTTGCCAACGCTGGCCGTGGCGGTTCACCCGGCGGCTTTAGTGAAGCCGACCACGACGCATGGCGTGAGATGATTCTCACCAATATCTATGGAGTGGGCCTCACTATTCAAGCCTGTTTGCCCGCCCTTAAACGCAGCAAAGGCCATGTATTGCTCACCGGCTCAGCCGCAGGCCGCACGACTATTCCAGGCTCGATGTATAGCGCGACCAAGTGGGCGGTCACCGGAATTGGCTACAACTTACGTGAAGAGTTACGTGGCACCGGCATGCGTGTGACGCTAATTGAACCTGGAATGGTCGACACCCCCTTTTTTGATGAGCCGCCAACTCATGCCTTAGAAGATCGCGATATCGCCAATGCGGTAATTTACGCACTAGCGCAACCTGCCCATGTAGATGTGAATGAAATTCTTATTCGCCCCACTCCACCTTTAAGTGAGGAGTGAGGAGCCAACGAACCTGTATATCCGCCACCTGGATAGTCGACACCTTGCAATTCATCTGCAATGGCCGCATAACGTGTAATTACCAAGCGCGCTAAGTAATTTTTCACCCGACGCGCCCACGAATTAATTTGCAGGTGATCCATGAGCCAACTCGCTTCCACGGCACTTTCCGTTCTTGATCTGGCACCTATTCGCCAGGGCGGCAGTGCCGCAGAGACCTTTCGTGATAGTGTTGCCCTGGCGCAATTAACCGAGCGGCTAGGCTATACCCGTTACTGGCTTGCCGAGCACCACAATATTGCCGGTATCGCCAGTGCCGCAACCGCCGTGTTGATTGGTCATATAGCCGGGCAAACGTCCACCATCCGCGTGGGTAGCGGCGGCATTATGCTGCCTAACCATCCACCGCTGGTGATTGCCGAGCAGTTCGGCACACTGGAAACGCTCTACCCTGGCCGTATTGATCTGGGATTAGGCCGTGCGCCTGGCTCGGATGGTGCCACCATGCAGGCTATGCGCCGCAACGCCCACGCCGGGGTCGATGATTTTCCACAACTGCTGAATGAGCTGCGCAGCTACTTAGCCGATGCAGAGCCCCAGCAGCGAGTGAAAGCGGTGCCTGGCCAAGGTACCCATGTGCCTATTTGGTTGCTGGGTTCCAGCGGTTACAGCGCGCAGCTGGCAGCCAAACTGGGCTTACCCTTCGCGTTTGCGGCTCAGTTCGCGCCGGGCTATTTATTTGAAGCGCTGCGTTTGTACCGTGATAACTTCCGCCCTTCGGAGCACCTGGATAAGCCCCATGCGATGGTCGGCCTTCCCGTGATGGCCGCAGAGAGTGACGCGATGGCTCACTACTTGGCCACGACAGCGCAGCAGAAGTTTTTAAACCTTATTCGCGGCAAGCCGACTCAGTCACAACCGCCGGTTGAGCAGTTGGATTGGTCGCCGATGGAACAGGCCCAAGTCAGCCAATTTTTAGGCGCGGCGATTATTGGTGGGCCCGAGACAGTTAAAGCCGAGCTTGAGGAATTCCAAACACGCACTGGTGCCGATGAACTGATGATTAATAGCGATTTTTACAGCCACGCCGACCGTCTACGCAGCTACGAAATTGTGGCTGAGGTCGCTCGATAAGCGCTTAGCTGAACAGGATAGTTATGACCACACTCGCTTTCTCTCCAATAACGGATGACGATTTTGCTGCTTTCTGGCCCACCTTCCAAGCCATTGTTGCAGCGCAAGAGACCTATGCGTTTGATCCCGATATCAGTTTTGAAGCTGCCCGTCAGTTATGGTGTAAAACGCCTAATGCCAGTGTGGTTGCCAAAGATGAAAACGGACAAGTGCTGGGCGCTTACTACTTAAAAACCAACGCGGCTGGCCCCGGCGATCATATATGTAACTGTGGTTATATGGTGACCCCCGCCGCACGGGGCAAAGGCGTAGCGCGAGCCATGTGTGAGCACTCCCAGCAACAGGCCCGGGAACTAGGGTTTCTGGCCATGCAGTACAACGCCGTGGTGGCCACCAATGAGGTGGCTGTCGCGTTATGGCAGAAGCTTGGGTTTAGTATTGTGGGTACCGTTCCTAACGCCTACCGCCATGCGCGCTTCGGTTTTGTCGATACGCATGTGATGCATAAGACGCTTTAACAATCATCCATTTACCAAAGGGTTCTTTACCAGACGACTATTTACTAAGCAACTCTTTATCAAACAATTATTTTCCAAACAACTCTCAAACAAGTTTAAAAAAACATTTAATTATACGGCTTTATTATGATTTAGCATTTAACAATCTAACAAACTAAAGACAACTTAATCAAATCATTATATTAACGAGAAATTGATACCTTTTAAAACTCCCCTATGCACCAATTCAGGTGCGGGGAGTATTAGGAGAAGTATCAATGCAAAACATATCAGTTAAGAGAGTGATTGCTGGCGCACTGATTGTGCTTTTAGCCATGCTTATCATTTTGGGTAGCATGGGTGCTATGGCAGAACGCGAAGGTGCACAGCTGCTGGCAGAAATTAATGAAATCAGCGCTCAACAAGCGAGTGCTGCTAACCGTGCAGAAACAAATCTAATGGAAGTGCGGGTCAGGCTAGAGCGCATGTCACAGCACTACCGCAATGGCAACGAAAATTACGCTGAGCGGGCGCTGGGAGAAGCATTGGAGAGTTTGGAGAAATCTGACCAGCGTATTGCGGAACTCACTCGCCTTGAACTCCCGGTTGATTCCGAGCGTCGCCCACTAGTCGATGCAATTGTCGATAGTTACCACCTTATTGTCACTGACGCCTTAAGAAGTGATTTAGCCAACGAGCGCTATGAGGCATTGGACGAATACCGTGATCCCATTAATCAGAAGTTCGCCGGCTTTAGCACTGCGATCAGTAATTTTAATGATTATGCACTGAGCAGAGGCAGCCAAGTTCTCTCGGAAGCACAGCGCGACAGCGTCATTTTTGGTATTACCGTAGGTGTTCTCATTTTAACCGCGATTGTACTCTATATTGTGGTACAAATAATGATTAACCGGCTCATCATCAGCCCTCTACAGCGGGCAGTCAGCATTTGCGAAAACATTGCAAAGGGGGATTTGACCAGCCATATCGACGCCCTAGGGCGTAACGAGATCGGCCGCCTTTATAGTGCCATGGAGGATATGCAGGAGCGCCTGGAAGAGATGATCGGTACGCCCAATCAAAGTAGCGAGGCCGTCGCCTCTAGTTCTACGCAAATCGCTAGCGGCAGCCAAGACCTCGCTTCACGTACAGAGCAACAAGCCGCAGCTTTGCAGCAAACCGCCGCGAGTATGGATGAAATTTCATCGATTGTGCGGCAAAACGCAGATACTGCCGGTCAAGCACAGCAATTGACCCAGGACGCCGCGCAACAGGCGAATAGTGGTAAGCAGGCATCTGAACGCACCAGCCTACTGATGCGGGAATTAGAAGAGACCTCGCACAAAGTCCATGACATTATCCAGGTGATTGACTCAATCGCCTTTCAAACCAATATCCTGGCGTTGAATGCATCGGTAGAAGCTGCCCGGGCTGGCGAGCACGGTAGAGGCTTTGCGGTGGTGGCCAGCGAAGTTCGTTCCTTAGCCACCAAGACCTCCACCTCATCGAAAGAAATACGCACCATGATTGAAGATATCTCACAGCGTATTGTTGTCGGTGCGGAACAAGCAGCGAAAAATGGCCATGATATGGCGGAGATCAACGAAGCTATTCGTAAAGTGACGGAAATGATGCAAGAGCTTGCTCTCGCCGCAAAGGAGCAGGAGTCGGGCATTAGCCAAGTCAGCACAGCGGTATCCCAGATGGACTCGGCGACCCAGGAAAATGTATCGCTGGTTGAAGAGACCAGCACCGCGTCAGCCTCACTCCAGGATGAAGCGACTCGTTTGGCCGAATTAGTCACGACCTTCAAACTTAAGCGCGTAACGCACGGTGGCTCGGAATCCCCCACCGCCTCTTCATCACCGCAGGCACTTGCAGCGTCTAACGCTTACTCAACTAGAAAACTGCCCAATGCCACACCTGATTGGGAAGAGTTTTAATTCATGTTTTTGGGCCAGCTTGACTGGCCCTTTTTCCATTGGTCTTCCGCTTCAGGTCATAAAAATTAGCGGCTCGTTAAATGCGAATATCGACAGAATAAGGTACGTTTCCCCACCTAATGACAATGCAATTAAGCATCTCCCCTTCTCTGTGATGGCAAATTATGTTTTTTCATGCCAGGTTATTCTCTCGCTTCTCACTGCACTCGCGGTTTATCGCCCTGATTGCTGCCTTGGTGTTTGCCACTACCCTGCTGCTTGGCTGGGTGGCTTCCCGTGAGTCGGCGCAGCAAATGGAGGCTACGATTGGCGAGGCTGCCTCTGAAGCCGCTTATCAAATGGTGGATAAGCTGGATCGCAGCATGGATGCTCGTATCAAAGAAGTTAAGTTGCTGCTAGGTATCCAAGCCTTCACTAACGATAGTGATACTCGCCTGCTGCGTGAACAGTTAGAGCTACTCCAGAGCACTCATAACGTTGTATCGTGGATCGGCTTCACCGATAGGCAAGGTACTGTTCAAGCAGCGACCGGGGGAATTTTAGAAGGGGTTTCAATAGCACAACGCCCCGTCTTTATTGAAGGGCGTGAGTCGCTCTGGGTGGGGGACGTGCATGAAGCAGTGCTCCTCGCACAACTGCTGCCTAACCCAAGTGGTGAAGAGTTGAAATTTGTCGATATTGCCACCCCGGTGTTTGACCGCTACGAACAGCTTCAAGGCATTTTGGCAGTACATTTAAGCTGGGAGTGGGCCGAATATATTCAGCAATCCATGTTTTCTCCTACCAAGCAACGGCAAGATACCGAGATGCTACTGCTTGCAGCTGACGGTACCGTGCTGCTGGGCCCAGAGACGCTTATTGGTCAATCACTAGCCAGTCTGGATCACCTACCCGGCCCTACCACGACATCACCTCAATGGGCCATTGAAACCTGGCCAAGCGGTGAGCAATATATGACCGGCTATGCGCGCAGCAACGGTTTTGAAGACTTTCCTGGCTTGGGTTGGATTGCGGTTAGCCGTAAGCCCGTGGCTAGCGCCTTTGCCGCGGTTGAGCAGCTCCAGGCGGCCATTATGGGTATAGGCATACTTCTGGCGCTGCTCTTTGCGATGATTGGGTGGACGATTGCATCACGCATGGTGGCTCCTCTTTCCCGCTTAGCAAAAGCCGCCGATCAAATGCAACACGGTGAGCATAATGACGTCATGCCATTGGAACAGGGCTCTCCAGAGCTTAAGCGCCTATCAACCTCAATGCGCAATATGGTTAGCCGCTTGCTGGATCAGCGGCAAACTATTAATCGCTTAGAGGATTTAGCCAATACCGACCCATTAACAGGCTTACCTAATCGCGCATTTCTTAATCAATACCTTCAGCTTGCTATCCCAGAAGCGGAAAGAAACCAGCAAAGTATGGTGGTCATGTATATCGATCTGGATGGTTTCAAACAGGTCAACGATGAACTGGGCCACCATGCGGGTGATCTGCTACTTATTGAGATCACCCAGCGCCTGAAAAACGCCCTGCGCAGTGGTGACGTGGTCGCACGTTTAGGGGGTGATGAGTTCATTATGGTGCTTAAAACCAAGCAGGAGTACCTGGAAATGCTTACCCACGAAGTGAGCAGGCGTTTACTTACTGCTATAGCCCAACCCATTTTACTACCGGAAAATAAGCGCGCTCATGTGGGCTGTAGTTTGGGCGCTGCTTGGTGGCCGCACCACGGCCTGCATATTGAAACGGTGCTACAACTTGCGGATAGCGCCCTGTATGCGGCTAAAAGTAAAGGCAAGCATCAGCTAGTGATTCACAAGCCTGACCGTTAATTTTAAAGCTTGGCCATTAGTTCAAACCCGAGCCGTGCACGTCAAAACAGTGCTGTAACTGTTGCTCAGCGGCGTCGCTGCCCATCGCCGTTAACTTAGCGATATTGCGCTCAGGAATCGCGTCGGTATCGCCGTAAAACTCGATCGCCTTTTCGACGCTCTCTTCGCGCAACAAATGCACCATGGCATAGGGAGAGCGGTTGGTATAGTTGGCAGCGTCATCGGGCTCAGCCCCGTCGAAGCAGTAATCGGGATGAAAAGTAGCGAGCTGATAGACTCCTTCATATCCCTGATCGACAAGGATGCTTTCGGCCAGCTCAACAAAATCCAGGTAGTGATCAAAGCTTTTAAAAAGCGTAGGAAATACCAGCAGCGTCGTTTCAGTTTCAGGGTGTTCGTCCAGCCACGCTACCTCGACCATCAGCTCTTCAAGCGCCACTTCAATTTTTTTAGAGCGCACAACCTCAACGCGGATGGCTTCACGCGCTAGCTCCCGCTGAGCGAACGGGCAAATATCGTGGGCGACAATGAAGGTGCGCACCCAGTTCAGCGTTTGCGCGGCTACTTGGTCATCTGCGTGTTGGTTATCTGTGTGCATAGCACCCTCATGACCATGGTTAGGTCGGCGATGGCCGACGCTTTATGCGCAGCAGTTTACCAACTGTTCATGATCAACTACACGTGCTCTTGGT
Organism: Halomonas sp. A3H3; assembly: GCF_000982975.1. Taxonomy (NCBI): domain Bacteria; kingdom Pseudomonadati; phylum Pseudomonadota; class Gammaproteobacteria; order Oceanospirillales; family Halomonadaceae; genus Halomonas; species Halomonas sp. A3H3. The sequence continues at coordinate 405,853 of NZ_HG423343.1, forward strand.
AGCGCTTCAGGGCGACTTCATAGGATTTATGGATATGGTCGTCCATTAATTCACGCGCTGCTTTAGCATCCCGCTGTAGCGCCAGCTCCACCAGCTGATGATGCTGCTCGTCCAGCTCTTGACGTATCGTCGGCATTTTGGGCCCCAAACGACGGTAGCGATCAAACTGGTCGTGTAACTGCTCAATAAAACGCAATAACCAGACTGACCCACACGGCGCCACCAGGGTGCGGTGAAACTGTGTATGCAGATGCTCCCACTCTTCGCCTTTATCCAGGGTTATATCGGCCCGTTTCAGGCGATGTGCGGCGGCAAGCAAATCGGCCTCCCAAAGCGAGTCACCGTTAGCAATAGCTCGCTCTAGCGCCATCCCCTCCATTTCCAGGCGCATTTGGGCAATATCGTCCAGCTCATCCCGCGATAGCTTCGGCACCCGAAAGCCGCGCTGGTTTTCCTGCACCAGCAACCCATAAGCCGCCAATCTATTGAGCGCTTCTCGCAGCGGGCTCAAACCGACTTGATAGCGCTCTTTGAGGGCATTGATAGCGAGCTTTTCACCGGCCACAAAACGCCCACCCACCAAATCCTTGCGTAAATGATCAAACACGCGACTTGATGCGGTACCTGCTGGCCCCACTGGCCCTACTGACTTGGCTGACGTAGGTAGAGAATTATTCATCACGATGTCCTTTGTTCATCTCAGTTCCCGCTGTCCATTCTGTTTTGACTGTTGACGTTGGGTCGGGCACTACCTATATTCTATTTTAGACAAGATAATCGATTTTTTAACCTACAAACGATAAATAAGGTCTAGGTATGCTTCTGATCTCCTCTTTGGCTTCGCGGGATATGCATCAATGACACCACCCGCCGTCTCCTGGCAACTTTTCTGGGCCTTTTTCCGCATCGGCATCTTTGGTTTCGGTGGCGGCCCCGCCATGATCCCATTAGTGCGCGCCGAAGTCGTCACCCGCCACCATTGGTTAACCGATGAAGAGTTTGCCGATGTACTGGCGATTGGTAATACCTTACCCGGCCCCATTGCCACCAAGATGCCCGGCTATATTGGCTATCGTGTAGGGGGAGTCGTCGGCTGTATTGCGTCCGTCATTGCTATTATCGTCCCGATGATTGTGGCGATGATCGTCATGTTAGGCATTTTCAGCCGTTACCGTGATGTGGCTTGGATTCGCGGCATGGGCCAAGCCGTGGTGCCGGTGGTCATGGTGATGATGGCGCAGCTCACATGGGACTTTTTTGATAAATCCCAGGCCGCTCTTGGCTGGCTGGTCAGCATTGCCATGGCCATCATTGCCGCCGGGCTGATCTACTGGCTTGGCATTCACCCAGGCTGGGTGATTGGCGCCATTCTACTTGCTGCCCTCCTGCGCCCTGCCGGTAAGAAAAAAGCGGAGGGAGCGGCATGATTTATTGGGATCTCTTCTTAGCCTTTTTTATCCCAAACATTATCGGCTATGGCGGCGGCCCGGCCATTATTCCACTGATCGAAGCCGAAGTGGTTGGCCGCTATGGCTGGATGACCGCACAAACCTTCGCGGAAACATTAGCCCTCGGCAATGCATTACCTAGCCCTATCGCGACCAAAATGGCCGGCTATGTGGGCTATGAAGTAGCAGGTATTGGCGGTGCCTTCATTGCCGTAGCTGCCACAGTGATCCCTACGCTGCTACTCATGTTAGGCGCGTTAGGGTTGCTCTACCGTCATCGTGATTCCCCCCGGGTTAAGCGCATGAGCCAATGGGTGCGCCCTGTCATCGCCATGATGATGGCCTGGCTGACCTTGGGGTTTCTGCTCGAAAGCCTTAATACCAGCGGGACGATTCATACCCTGATCATTGGCATAGTCGCCGCTATAGCACTGATTCGTTTTAACACGCACCCCGCCTTTGTGGTTATGGGCGCCCTGGTTTATGGAGGTTTCTTTCTAGGCTAACGCTTATTGGCAGATGTATTTATTAGATAACAAAAACCCGATAACGGGATCACGCGCTCACCACGTCGCTGCAGTCAGGGCGGCATCCCACAACACCAACCTCAATCTATAAAGGTGTATAAGAATGACGCGTTCAACATTTACTCTAAGCACTACCCTCGCAGCCATCGGACTTGCGTCTAGTTTGGCAATTGCCACCACCGCACAAGCTGACTATCCCGAGCAGGATATTCGCTTAATTATCCCTTATGGGCCTGGGGGAGCAACGGATATCCTCTTCCGGTTGATTTCTCAGGAAGCTGAAAAGAACCTTGGAGAATCCATCGTTCCGGTCAATATGGCAGGAGCAGGCGCTACCCTGGGGTCTCGCAATGTAAAAGACGCAGAACCCGATGGCTATACACTGCTTGGCAGCCACGACACCATTGCACTTTCAAAGCTAGCGGGCACCGTCGACTACTCGTTTGATGCCTTCGAACCTATCGCGCTACTTACCCAAACCATCAATATCCCAACCGCCCATGCGAATCACCCTGTCCAGAGCGCTGATGAAATCGCTGACTATGTTAGCGAAAACCCAGGCCAAGTGCGCTTCAGTATGATTCCTAGCTCCACTGACCACTTCTTCTGGGCACAGTTCTTCCAGGAGGCTGGCATTGATATGGCCGACGTGCGTCTAGTCGGCTATCCAGATACGGGTGAACAGGTATCGGCTTTGATGGCGGAAGAAGTTGATTTCGCAATGTTCAACCTGCCCTCTGGCGGTGCGTTTTTTGAAGATGGCACCTTCCGCGCGCTCGGCATCGCTCATCCAGAGCGCCTTGATAGCATGCCAGATGTAGCCACCCTGCGAGAGCAAGGCATCGAGATGGATCACTCCACCAGCAGAGGTATTTTTGCTCCCAAAGGCACTCCGCAAGAAGTCCTCGATACCATCGCTGACGCTTACGAGCAGGCCTTGGAAAATGAAGAAGTACAGAGCCGCATTGAAAATGAATTTGGCTCTGTTGTTCGCTTTCTGGCCGGTGATGATTATCAAACGTTTCTGGATGAAAACGAAGCTGCACTATCCGCCGCTGCTGAGAACATCGATTTCCAGAACTGAGGGCGCACCCTCTAGCCCTCGTGAGTACGGGGGCTAGAACTACCGGAGGCATCGCTAATGCTTACGCTAACGAAAGACCGCGCCTTGGCGCTGGCTCTGCTATTAATTGTGGCTGTCATGTGGATGGAGTCAGGAAGCATTGCTCCACCGACCAGTTGGCAACCGTATGGGTCAGCTCTTTTCCCACGTATTTTGTTGGTAGTGATTGGTTCGTTCTCACTGCTGATCCTAGTGCGCTCCTTATTAGTAAAAGTACCTGAGCGGGCGGGCGCAAAGCAGCTTGTTGCTGGGTGGTTTAAAAGCCGGCGCACCATACTCGCTCTGTTTCTACTGTTTGGGCTTTATGCAGCACTTCTCCCAGCAGTTGGGTATATCGCAACCACTATGGGCTTCTTAGTCGCCTCGCTTGCTTTACTTATGGGTATAGATACGCGGCGAAAATGGATCATTAATCTCACGTTGAGTTTCACTCTGACGCTCGTGATATTTGTGGTTTTCCGCTATGGCTTAAATGTCTGGCTGCCCTAATCTGCGGAGTAAATAATGACCAATTTTTTTCTCCAAGCTCTCGCTGAGGTCGGTACTCCCTCGGTGCTGGGCCTAATTGTAATCGGTGTTTTGTTTGGCATTATTGGCGGTAGCATCCCTGGCTTTACCGTCACCATGGCCATCCTGGTGGTCTTCCCTTTTACCTTTGCTATGGATCCGGTCAGCGGCGTCTCACTGATGGTTGGTGTATTTGTGGGGGGATACTCGGGCGGCATTGTGTCTGGCGTCATGTTGGGGATACCCGGCACACCCTCGTCTATTACTACTGTTTATGACGGCTACCCGATGGCACAGAAAGGCGAACCGGGCCGCGCCCTAGGCATTGGCGTCGCTTCATCGTTTTTAGGCACCATTATCAGCGTGGCGGTGCTGGTGTTCTTCGGACCGCTAATTGCAAGCTTCAGCATGCACTTCCGTCCTTGGGAAATCACTGCATTAATCGTTTTCGCTCTGACACTTGTGGCAGGCCTTTCCAGTGGCGCTCTGCTCAAAGGCCTGATGGCCGCCGCTTTGGGGCTTTTGATTACCACCGTTGGCTATGACCGCAACAGCAATCTTCGCTTTGACTTCGGCCTGCCGGCGATGGGATCTGGGTTCGAAATTCTCCCCGTGATGATCGGTATATTTGCTTTTTCGCAGCTACTTGGAAATATAGAGAAGCTCAAAGATGAGAAAAGCGAAGCCAAAAACATCGATACCAATGTAACGATTCCCTACGGCCAAATACTCAAAGATATGGCGGGACAAAAGCTTAACACGCTGCGCTCTTCACTCATTGGTAGCTTGGTGGGAGCGCTACCTGGCACGGGTGGCACCGTGGCTAATTTCTTAAGCTACGACCAAGCCAAGAAATTCTCAAAACATCCAGAGAAGTTTGGCACTGGCACACCCAGCGGCATCGTGGCGTCTGAAGCCTCCAATAGCGCGGTGGCAGGCGGCGCGTTTGTACCTACGCTCGCGTTGGGAATACCGGGCGATTTGCCCATGGCGATCATGATGGGGGTTCTGATCCTGCACGGCATTACGCCGGGGCCAATGATGTTTGAACAGAACCCGGTGCTGGTGGGTGCTATTTATGCCAGCTTACTGATCGGTGCGGTGGTCATGGTGCTTTGCAATCTGCTGCTAGTACGCTGGTTCGCCAAAATATCGTTGATCCCCCAACAGATCCTCGTTCCTGTCGTATTAATGCTGTGTGCCATTGGTGCTTATGCACTGAACAACAACCTGTTTGATATTTGGGTGCTGTTTATCTTTGGCATTATCGGCTACCTGCTGTGGAAAGCTGAAGTACCGCTAACGCCTCTGATACTCGGCGTAGTACTTGGCGATAACCTTGAGCGCCAGCTCTTCCGCGCCCTTGAGCTTAATGAAAGCTGGCTGACTTTTTTGACTCGACCACTCTCTGCGCTTTTTCTGGCACTCGCTGTCGCTTCGATACTGTTTTCGCTCTATCAAGATCGCAAAATTCAGCACTTAAAAAATGCCGCACAGCAAGAGAATGTTTAATACCTCTACGTTATTTCAAAAAACTGTTGTTTCAAAACAACATTCAAAAGGACACTGGTATGCAACATGATGCTCTCTATTACCCCAGCGCCTCGCGCCGGATGGCAACGTTCGGTAAACGTGGCATGGTCGCCACCTCACAACCGCTAGCAGCGCAGGTAGGTATTAGCATTTTGCAGCAAGGTGGTAATGCGATTGATGCAGCCATTGCCACGGCAGCCGCATTAACGGTGGTGGAACCCACCTCGAATGGAATCGGCAGCGATGCCTTTGCCATTGTCTGGGTCGACGGCAAACTGCATGGCCTCAACGCCAGTGGCCCTGCTCCACAAGCGGCAACCATTGAAGCGCTAAAGGCCCTCGGACACGATACGATGCCCAACCATGGCATGCTACCTGTCACCGTGCCCGGGGCCCCGGCTGCCTGGGCGGCACTTTCAGAGCGTTTTGGCAAACTGCCTTTCGCAGAGTTGCTGGCGCCTGCGATTTCACTGGCCGATGAAGGATTCCCGGTTTCTCCCGTCATTCATCAAATGTGGAAAGAAGCTTTCAACACCTACTCGGCTTACGATGAGGCCTCCTTCAAACCATGGTTTGATACGTTTGCTCCCAAAGGGCATGCGCCGAAGCCCGGTGAACTGTGGCGCTCTGAAGGCCATGCTAAAAGCCTAAAAGCGATTGCTGACACCCGCGCCAAAGCATTCTATGAGGGCGACCTGTCCGAGGCCATTGATGCCTTTTCCCGCGAACATGGTGGCTTATTACGCAAAGAAGACCTAGCGGCTTACCAGCCAGAGTGGGTAGACCCTATTAGCGTGCGCTACAAAGGCCACGATATTTGGGAAATACCCCCTAACGGCAGCGGCATAATTGTCCTGCAAGCGCTGGGTATGCTTGAGCGGTTGGGCGAAGAAGGGCGAGATCCGGTCGAAACACTGCACCGTCGTATTGAAGCCACCAAACTGGCTTACGTCGATGGCTTCGCGCATGTTACCGACCTTGATGCTATGCGACCTACCATTGATCAGATGCTGGACGACGACTATTTGAAGTCGCGAGCAGCAATGATTGGCGAGCAAGCCGTCGACCCTATACACGGCAATCCGATCAAGGGCGGAACAGTGTATCTCGCCACGGCTGATAACGATGGCAATATGGTGTCGCTGATTCAAAGCAACTTCAAAGGCTTTGGTTCTGGCATGGTGGTACCGGGCACCGGCATTAGCCTGCAAAACCGTGGCTGGTCGTTCTCCCTCGACCCGCAGCACCCTAATGCACTAGCCCCCGGCAAGCGCACCTACCACACCATCATCCCAGGCTTTATCACCAAAGATAACCAAGCCGTTGGGCCGTTCGGTGTGATGGGTGGCTATATGCAGCCCCAGGGCCATGTGCAGGTGGTAACGGCGATGCTTGAGGATCAACTGAATCCTCAGGCAGCGCTCGATATGCCACGTTGGAAATGGACCAAAGGCAAAACCATCGAAGTTGAAGCCGACTTCCCCAATCACTTAGCGCTTGCCCTGGCACGCCGCGGCCACGACATCGTTAAAGTCGCCGATTCAATCAGCTTTGGCCGTGGCCAAATCATTCTGCGCGATCCTGACACCGGCGTACTCCAAGGGGGTACCGAGCCACGCACCGATGGGGCTGTGCTCCCCTGGTAACATCTCACCACTAAACTGGGTCTCCGCCGTGTTGCCGTTGAAGGCAACCGGCGGCTGAGCTGGCTATCCACGCTCAACCACCGCATCATGGCACTCTTTTTTTCGTCGGTACTTTTTGCCAGCCTAACTATGTCTCCACCACCTTCTGAATCGACTTCCTCACCACTAAGCGGCTTTTTTGGCGTATTTCGCTATAGCCGACGTGCACTTGGCTTAGTCTGGGAAACCTCTCGCTGGATGATGCTTGGGCTGGCGCTGTGCACGCTGGTCGCAGGGGTTCTGCCTGCCGTGGCGGCCTGGGTGGGTCAATTGATTGTGGATGGGGTGGTAAGTGCCATGGAGGCCCATCAAGCAGCCACTGACCCCAATCTACTAGCGTCCATCACACCGGTGCTAACGCTGGTGGGGATCGAAGCCGTGATTATTGCGCTCATTGCCCTGGCCCAGCGCGGCCTCTCAGCCCAACAGTCACTGCTGCGTGCGCTGCTGGGGCAGAAGGTCAATGTGATGATTCTGGAGAAAGCGGGACAACTGTCACTTAGCCAGTTTGAAGATTCAGAGCTTTACGACCAGCTCACGCGAGCGCGCCGTGAAGCATCTACGCGCCCGCTTGCACTGGTGAATAAAACCTTTGGGCTGCTGCAAAACGCTATCTCGCTGGGTAGCTTCGGCGTGCTACTGGTGCAGTTCTCCCCTTGGGCGCTGCTGATTTTGGTAGCAGGCGCCTTGCCGGTATTTATCTCAGAGGCCAAATTCTCGGGCGATGCTTTCAGGCTGTTTCGCTGGCGCTCGCCGCAAACCCGTATGCAGATCTATTTAGAGACGGTGCTGGCAAGGGAAGACAGCATTAAAGAGGTCAAACTGTTTGGCCTTGAAGGGCTGTTTCTCAAGCGCTATCGCGACATTTTTACCAAATTGTTTGCAGAGGATCGCCGCCTAACTTTGCGTCGTGAAAGCTGGGGGTTTCTGCTCGGCCTGCTTGGCACCTTAACCTTTTACGCCGCCTACGCCTGGGTGGTGATTGAAACGATTGCCGGGGCGCTGACCCTGGGTCAGATGACCATGTACCTGATGGTCTTCAAGCAGGGTCAGGCCGCGCTCTCCGCAAGCCTCACCGCGATCAGCGGCATGTACGAGGATAACCTCTACCTCTCCAATCTTTATGAGTATCTTGAGCAGCCAGTGGAGGGAGAGAGCGGTACACTCACTCAGGGAGCACTGCCCGGTGACGGGCTGCGCTTTGAGCACGTTAGCTTCTCCTACCCTGGCGGCGACTCTGTTCTCCAAGATCCGGTTCTTCACGATATCTCACTGCACCTCTGCCCTGGGCAGAGCCTGGCTTTGGTAGGCGAAAACGGCTCGGGTAAGACGACCCTTATCAAGCTGCTCACGCGGCTCTACCACCCAACCCAAGGCCGAATTCTGTTAGATGGTAGCGACCTGCGGGATTGGAGTACCCAAGCACTACGTGAACGCACCGGGGTGATTTTTCAGGACTTCGTGCGCTATCAGTTGCAGGTGGGCGAAAACCTTGGTGTCGGCGATACGCATGCCTTTAACGACCAAGAAAGGTGGCAGAACGCCGCTCGTCACGGTATGGCGGATGAGTTTATTACCCGCATGGCCAACGGCTACAAAACCCAGCTGGGTCGCTGGTTTAAAAATGGCCAAGAGCTCTCTGGTGGCCAGTGGCAGAAAATTGCCCTCTCCCGAGCGTATATGCGCGAAAACGCGGACATTTTGGTACTGGATGAACCTACCGCTGCCATGGATGCTGCCGCAGAAGCCGAAATATTTGCCCGCTTTCGCGAGCACAGCCGCGATAAAATGGCGATATTGATCTCTCATCGTTTTTCCACAGTACGCAGCGCTGATCTCATTCTGGTTATTGATCAAGGGCATATCGTTGAACGCGGCACCCATGAAGAACTCCTGGCCACTGCAGGCCGCTATGCGAAACTGTTTCAACTCCAGGCAGCGGGTTATAAATAGCCACTAAAATATTAATAATTCTTATTATAATTATGTTTAAACTCTTACCACGCTAATTAAAACCTCGAACGTGAACAAACGTCACAAGCGTTACAAAGCTATCGACCTTTCTAATACTTTAAAGGTAATGTGCTCTCATGGTTTGACACTACAGGAGTGGCACATATGAACCGTCTTCATCAGATAAAAGTTAAGTATGCTCTTGCCTTTATCAGCGTTGCGTTAGCATTACTGGTTATTGTGGTAGCCGATGCACTGCTGGTTAATATGGTAAAAAGCCGTTTAGATACGTTTATCACCAACTATATTCCGGCGACTTCAGCCACACTCAACGGCGACCGTGACCTTTATCAAGCACGCGTTGCTGAGATTGAGTATCTGTTATCTGACCCCAGCTCCGAGCGAGCAACAGCGTTAATCGCCGAGTTTGAAGAGAATGCTCAGCAGGCTTATGACCGCATGGGGCTCTACGCCGAACTAATGCAGAACTACCCAGAGCTAACCAAGCAACTAGCTAACTTTGAAACGCTGTATAGCGATTGGAAACAAGAGGCAACACGTGTTTTTGAGCTGCACCAAAACGGCAATACTGCAGCAGCATTAACGATGCTATCCGGCTCATCATTAGACGACTTTAATGCACTACGTGACATATATGATGTATCGGGAATAAATATTGAGACAGCCACTTATCAAGCAGAAGCAGCGGTGGTAGATAGAATCCAAGTGCAGCAAACATCCACTATTATTGTTGCTTTAATCATCTTTATTGCGGCAACGCTTATTGCGCTACTAGGGCCGCTAATGATGTCTCGGGCTATCCGCCAAATCAGTGGACGTATTAAGGAGATCACCGAAGGAGATGGCGATTTAACCGCGCGGATTGAGAGCCAACGCCGTGATGAAATTGGTGAATTGGCACAACAGTTCAATGCCTTTATTAAACGCATTGACGATACGCTTCAGTCAGTTAGCAGCAGTACCGTTAGCCTGCAGCATGCATCTACTGAAATTGCCAAAGGCAGTCAGGAGCTTGCGGCACGTACTGAGCAAGCAGCTGCGAATTTACAGCAAACCTCTGCTTCGATGGAGCAAATCGCAGCAGTGGTCAACAACGCCTCTGATTCTGCCCAGCAAGCTGACCAGCTGGCACTTTCAACCCGGGATCTCGCTCAACAGGGTTTGCACTCCATGCACAGTGTTGAGCAGACAATGGATACGATTAACGACTCTTCCTCTGAAATCAGCAGCATCGTCAACCTTATTGATAGCATCGCTTTTCAAACCAATATCCTGGCGCTGAATGCGTCTGTAGAGGCCGCCCGCGCAGGTGAGCATGGCCGTGGCTTTGCGGTAGTTGCCCAAGAGGTACGTATATTGGCCAGCCGTTCAAGTGATGCCTCCAAAAACATTGCCACTCTGATCAATACCTCGTTAAGCCGCACAAAATCGGGCGTTGACCAAGTGAAACAAACTGGCGCCACCATGCAGGAGATGGTAAAAAGCATCGAGCGTGTGGCGGACGTGATTGCTGAGATCAGTGCTGGTGCTAAAGAACAGAGTGTAGGTATCGGTCAAGTAAATGACGCAGTCAACGAGCTGGATAGCATGACCCAGCACAATGCCTCCATGGTAGAAGAGTCCAGCGCTGCGGCGGCGGAGCTAAGGGAGCAAGCTGACCGGTTAGGCGTGCTAGTGGGCGCCTTCAAGCTCAGTAATGCTAGTGAGCAACCTGCCCTTGTCAAACCAGCCCTTGCCACTACGACGAATAAGCCTTCGCCTTCGCCTGCTGCCCCGCGTAGTATGCCGAGCTCACAGCAACCTGAGTGGGAGTCGTTCTAAGCAGACTGTCTCTATGCTTCCTTGGGCTTATATAAGCCCAAGGAATTTAACCACTTAGATTTAAAGCAATATCCTTTCAAACTATCGCACAAATCGATAAGTGATCGTTAAGAGTATGGGTCATCAAAGGAACCTCTATGCTGTCGAATGCTTTAATTATTGATGATGATCTTGATGTGCAATTGCTGGGTAAGATGTTATTGCGTCAGCAGGGATATGAGGTTGTTACAGCGGGAAGCCTGGGACAACTCGCACGGCAGCCAGCCTTACTGAATGCCGAGCTCATCCTGCTTGATTTTGGGCTTGGCGAGTTTACGGGCCTGGATATTCTCGATTATCTACACGATTTGCACCTAAAAGCATCAATTCTATTGATCAGCAGTTGCTCGCAAGAAACCGCGGAAAGTGCCATTGCAGCAGGTAAGGCAATGGGCTTCCATATGCTTGGTTTTCTGCCCAAAGCCAAGCTACTCACTGATCTTGCGCTCTTCCTTGAACCCTTAAAAACAGCCCACAGAACACCTACAAGCGATGACTTGGCAAAGGCCATACGTGAAAAACAGCTGTTTCTCGCCTTTCAACCACAAGTCGATCTTCAGCACGCCCTTCAACAAGACCAGATAATTGGCGTTGAAGCGCTGGCTCGCTGGCAAAACCCTGAGCGAGGAGTGCTTTACCCGGATAGCTTTATCTCCTTGGCAGAGCAGAGTGGACTAATGATCCCGCTCACTTGGTATGTCATAGAGCTTGCCCTACAGCAACAAGCCCAATGGCTATTCCAAGGGTGGAACTTAAACCTCTCAATCAATATAACGGCGGCCTTTATTCAAGAAGAAGGCATGCTTGAAGTGTTCGATAAGCTCACCCAGCAGCACCAAGCTGTACTTAACCGGCTCACTTTAGAACTCACCGAAACAGTTGGCGTGGAGTGCTTGAGCTACGCAAGCCATGTGCTTAATGCGTTGCGAGACAGGGGATGCAAAATAGCTTCTGATGATTTTGGCACCGGCCACTCTTCACTTACGCAGCTCTATCGGCTGCCTTTCAACGAGCTTAAAATTGATCGTAGCTTTGTCTCACTGATCGACCAGGATCAGGATGCATTGGTGATTACAGAATCGATTATCGACTTAGGGAAGCGCCTTGGACTGACGGTAGTCGCCGAAGGGATCGAAACAGCAGCACAACACGCTATGTTGGTCGAAGCGGGTTGCGCGGTGGGCCAGGGGTACTTCATTTCTCGGCCACTCACCGCGGGTGCCTTTAGCGCCTGGATGTGTGAGCGTTCACAATCTGCAATAACGGCTCAGAATGAGAGCATGCTTGCTCGCCGTAACGCCCGCTGTGTCGAGGCTTGCAGTACCGTTAATCGTTCCACATAGATGCCCAGCTCATCCATAGACGCTGCTAACGCTGTTTGTTCCAACTGGCTCGCTTGCTCAGCAATGGCAGAGCAGCCGAGAGAAGCTGCAGCCCCTTTCAATGAATGCGCCTCATGCTCCAAGGCTTGGCGGTTCTCAGACTGCCAATAAGCGTTAAGACGAGCGATACGCTCATCAAGCCGTGTTAAAAACGTAGTTAGCAGCGCATCCAGTGCCTTGGGTTCAAAGGTACTTTTCAGCTCTTCGCAAAGACGCTTATCGAGCACTTGCACTGCCCCGGCGCTATCGCCCAGCAATTCAGGTTTTTTTACAGGAGCAGCAGCGCGAATGCTGACAGAATCAACGCTTTCGTCGTTTGAGAGATAGCGGCAGATCACCTGATGCAACTCATCACGGGTAAAAGGCTTATGGATCATATCGTCCATGCCGCTTTGAATGCAGCGCTCACGATGCTCAGGCATCACATTGGCGGTCATCGCCACTATGGGCAACTTAGGCAGTTGATGCACAGCTTCATAATCGCGCCAGCGTTGGGTGGTTTCCGTGCCATCCAGCTTAGGCATCTGCATATCCATTAACACCAAATCAAATCGACCATGGTCTGCTTTCAACTGATCGAGCGCTTCCTGGCCGTTCTCTGCAACCGATACCTGCTGGCCAAGGCGCTCAAGCATGACGCGTGCCACCGTTTGATTTAGCGGATTATCTTCTACCACCAAGATATGGTGATGGGAGGGCACTGCTGGCGGGTGTTCACCGCTTTGATAAATGGCCAAAGGTTCGGTTTCCGGTAGACTGACGGTGAACCAGAATCGACTGCCGAGCCCCTGCTGGCTGCTAACACCTATCTCACCCTGCATAGCATCGACCAACTGCTTACAGATTGCGAGCCCAAGCCCTGTGCCTTCGTGACGACGCGCCATTGAGGTATCCACTTGCGAGAACGCCGAGAACAGCTGTGCTTGATCCGCTTCCGCGATACCACAGCCAGTATCGTGTACCTCCATAAGAATATTTTCGTCCCCAAGAGGTTTTATCTGGCATTTGACGAACCCCTCTTCCGTGAACTTCAAAGCATTATTGATTAAGTTCATCATGACTTGGCGCAGCCGCGCGATGTCTCCCATCACATAACGGGGCAGCGCCGGGTCAATAGCGTAACTAAAGGTGACCTTCGCCTTTGGTTCGCGGAGGGTGTAGCTTTCACAGAGCTGGTCGATGCATTGGTGAAGATCAAACGGCTGGATATCCAGGTCTAGGCGTCCTGATTCAATTTTGGTGTAGTCGAGAATATCGTTGATCACCGCACGTAGACTCTCTGCACTGCGCTTAAGCGCCGCTAGGTAAGTCTTCGCACTTGTTGTTTTAACCTCCTCGCTTAACAAATCCGCCATACCCACGACACCATTTAATGGAGTTCTAATTTCATGGCTCATCACCGCCATAAACTCAGATTTTGCCAGGCTCGCTTTCTCTGCTTGCTTGGCGGCCTCGTTCAGTTCTTTACTCTTGGCTTCTAATGCCTGTGCCTTGTGATCACTTGAACGGCTTTCCAGAATCAGAGCGCGAACCAGCATGCCCCCAGACAACATGAGCAGCGTAATGAGCAGTAATACTAGACCATATAGCTGCGTCAATATCCGACGCTCATCGCTGCGCATACGGGAGACATGCGCGTTGGTTTCAATAAGGATAGTGCCAGTGAACTGCTGGAGGCTTTCCGATCTCTCCAAGAGAGTAGCGATTAGGGCGCTAGTTAATTCAGAAGGGTCATCCCAAAGCGGTTCAAGCAGCGTTTCCATCTCTAGAACCAGCTCTTCAGTATGGCGAGTTACCCCCTCAACGCCTTCCAGTTTAGCCACGACTTTACCGATTTCACCTTGAAAAAAAAGTGACTGTCGACTAAATAGAATTTCATATCGAAGCAGCACGTCATCAACGCTGGCATTATCAGATCTTGCTTCCAATAGCGTTAACCGAAACTCGCGCACCTCTCGATCAAACTGATATCCGGCCCAAAGCAAGTTTTCGAGCAGACGATTTTCCAACGCATGCTGACGGTTATAAATAACCCCACCGGTGGTTAGTGCGGAAAGAAAAAAAAGGATCGCTGTAAAAGTAGCGATCCTGGTGCTGCGGGAAAAATAGAACTTCAGAAAGGCCAGCATGGCAATTACCCGGTTGTTTTATTCAACGTCGATGCGCGCCACCTGCCACACCGAGCGCATAAGAATTTCTTCGTTCAAAAGTTCAGGGTGCTGGTCAAAGGGGTAAATAACAAATAGCGGCCCCTGATCGCGAACACGGAGTGCTTGGCCGTTCGCCTGCATAGCAAAAATCACATCATAATTCTCAAAATCGCTGACGGGTATCGTCGACGCATACTCATTGAGTGCCACTACACGCATGCTTCTGCCCTCAGCACCGGCGGCTTCCAATATAGCTCGCCCCAATGGGCCAGAGAAGCTTACTGCGCCATCGTACCAGGGCGTATGAGTAATTGTTTCGTGCTGCGCCAAGGCTTCTAGCATCGCTTTGTCAAAATGAGCCTCATCCCCCACGTTTGCCTGGCCCACATTACCGCTGACCACCAATATCACAGCGCCTTTAGGTGGTTCCAGGGCGATAGCATGGGCCGATAGCGAGGCAAGTCCCGCCACGACGATGAAAACCGCGAATTTAACCAACATAGGACGACGTATCATGCTGCACCTCAATGGGAATCGATTACAGTGCAAGCATTGTATATCGGCCGTGAAAGGTTAACTGTGAACCTTTGTGTCAACGCATCATCCTCAACTAAGCTTAATGTATGAGTTTGTAGCTATTACGCATATGGCGCTTATAAGACGATAATGCGGGGAATCACTATGCATATTGGCGTACTTGAAGATGACCTGGATCAGCAGGCCTTTATTGAGCAGTGTCTACTAACGGCAGAACACCAAGTCTCGCTGTTTAGCCGCTCCAGCGAGCTTCGCCGTGCGACGCAGCAGCACACCTTTGACCTGCTCATTATCGATTGGCGCCTGCCCGACAGCGACGGCATGGATGTGGTTGCTCATCTTCGCCAGCACGACAGCTGGCGTGGGCCAATCCTGTTTATTACCGCCAGCCAGGGCGAAGACGATGTTGTAAAAGCCCTGGAGCGAGGCGCCGATGATTTTCTCGCCAAGCCCCTTCGCCCCAGTGAGCTGATTGCCAGAGTGAGCGCGTTAGGTAGACGCTCTGGCTATGCCACACCGCGCCCTGCACCGGCCTGTCCCGAGATATTTACCCTGCATACCGATGAGCACTACATCAGCGTGGCGGGCGACGCCATTGATTTAACCGAACGTGAATATCGGTTAGCCACGCTGTTTTTCTCTAAAATGGGTGAGCTAATTACCCGTGCGCACTTACTAGAACTGGTGTGGGGCATTAAAGGGGATATTTCGACGCGTACCGTTGACACCCACGTAAGCCGCCTACGCCGCAAGCTGGAACTGGATGGTCGGCATGGCCTGCGTCTACGTAGCGTTTACCAATCGGGGTATCGCATGGAAACTTGCCAGCCCCCCACCTTGAACAAGTCGCTAAATAGATTGACGCTCATATAAGCATCGGTTAAAACATAAGAGCTCCCCTTTAAGGGGCAGTTCTTTTTTATTAACGAAACTTTTTCAGAGACCTTCTCATGCGCTGGCAAATCCCCGCGACACGAATGAATAAGCTGCATCGCATTATTAATAATGCGGTATCAGCTTATTATTGTCGCGCGCCAGAGATGTAAAGAGGAAATTGGCCGCGGCAAGTGTCGCGGCCATGTTGTTTTATCGTTACCTTTGAGACTCCCTGATCGCGATGTTGCCCGGCCTCCTAACCCAGGAGACCGACCCCATGGCAATCGCAACCATTACCCGCAAACTACTCAGCGCTTTCACCCACTATCGTACCCAGCGGCGCTTTTACGAAGACCCGCGCTTTCATGACCCGCACCTGTTAAAAGATATCGGTTTACGCTGGGAGCAGGGCCAGCTGGTATCCATTCATGGTGTAGAGGAACCAAGTCAGCGCAACCAACGCCATCAGGCTGAAACCCGCGATGCCTACGAAAAATGTCCACACTGTGGGAGTAGGTTGGCATAGCCAACGCCCCGGTCGCAGGAAGTGGCCGGGGCGTTTTCAGTGGCGTGCCACGCCTGGCGCGCAATATCGGCATAGGGGCGGTCAGCATGGCTGACCGGTCCCCTGCCAC
>NZ_HG423343.1:422189-443997 GCF_000982975.1 Halomonas sp. A3H3
GCGGTTTACGCTCCACGCTTCCTTCCCACGGTTGGTCACCCTTCCGCAGTTGCGCTTCGCTTCGTTCGCTGTGGCCAGCTTACGGGAGGACTTGCACCTCCAGGAGTGCGCCCGTGCCGGGCGCACAAAAAAAGCCGATCCATTGGATCGGCCAAGCTGATGGGATATTGCACAGCATGGGGAATACTGTGCAGAGATGCCTGGGGAAGGCATCGCCAAAACGCCGGGTTAGGCGGCTTGGCGATGCCCTCCCAGAGAATTGCGTCCTTTCCGGGAGTAGCTCCCTTTACCTTTTTTCGGGGTTTGCTGCTGCATTTTAAACATCGGCGTTCGCAGCTGCGCTTTTAAAGCGTTGTCTTTTATCTTGCGCTGTTTCATCGTTTTCTCCATTCTTTTAAAGATGCCTGCCTGGGCAGGCACCCACTACGATACATACTATTAATTGAAGTTCATCGTTTAGCGTTTCAAGTCCTGGTTATTCATTCCTCTTACTCATCCCAGAGCGGCGCTATTTCAGGGTTGGCGATACGCTCTTTACGATCCAACTTGGCGATTTCCGTCATCTCGCTGTCGCTCAAGACTAAGTCAAAGGCGGCAATGTTGCTTTGAATATTTCGCGCCTTGGTCGATGAAGGAATCGTAATCATATTGCGCTGTTTTACCCAAGCAAGGGCAATTTGCGCGGGCGTGGCGTTATGCGCGTCGGCGATCTGCTTAAGGGTTGGGTCATCCATGACTTTACCCACGGCCAGGGGCATAAAGGCAGTAATTTGAATGCCATGCTGCTCGCAGTGATCGACCAGTTTACGGTTCTGTAAGAAAGGATGAACCTCGATCTGATTGGTGAGAATTTCACCTTTACCCAGAATGCTAACCGCTTCGTCCACCTGTGCGATGGTAAAGTTGGAAATGCCGATATTGCGCGCTTTACCCTCGGCTTTGACCTCTTTTAGCGCCGTCAGGTAATCGACCATCGGCACTTCATCCTCGGGGGAGGGCCAGTGGATCAGCAGCAGGTCAACGTAATCGGTGCCTAATTTCTGCAGGCTTTCGTCCACGCTGGCTTTAAGCGTTGCGGGCTCAAGATTATCGAACCACACCTTGGTGGTTAGGAAAATATCGCGGCGTGGCACGCTGCTGTCGCGAATCGCCTCCCCTACCCCTTTTTCATTGCCATAAAACTGTGCCGTGTCGATGTGCCGATACCCGGCCTCAAGCGCTGCGTGGATACTCTGCTTGAGTGTATCGCCTTCCAGGCGAAAAGTACCAAAACCGGGGTTAGGCATCACAGTTTGCATCATTAACATCCTTTTCTATTGATAGCGTGTTAACTAATATGGGGTGGTTACGGCACCACTTCAACCCTTTGCTATTGAAACTCTTACCATGATGACGCCATGACCTTCGCTAACGAAACATCCGCCCGCGACGAAGCGCCCTTACTCCCGCTTCACCGCCAATCAGGCTTTTTAAGTTTTTTGCTGTCGCGATTAGCCGCGGTATTTGCCATGCAGATTCAGGCCATTGTAGTGGCTTGGCAGGTTTACGATATCACCCGGGACCCGATGGCACTGGCCTATGTGGGTTTGGCGCAGTTCCTGCCAATGGTGCTATTGCTGCTACCTGCAGGGGATTTCGTTGATCGCTTCTCGCGCAAACGTATTTTGCAACTTAGCTGGTTGGTGCAAGGGCTATGCAGCGCCCTGCTGCTGACCCTTTCGCTGAATGAAAGTCATAATGTGGGCGGCTATTACGCTGTTCTGGCGCTGTTTGGTGCCGCACGCGCCTTTACCGGTCCTGCCTTACAAAGCTTGCTGCCCAATATTGTGCCCCGGGCGCAGCTTGCCTCTGCGATTGCCTTGAATAGCTCTATTATGAAAATTGCCGTGATCGCCGGCCCGTTATTGGGCGGCATTCTGTATGGGTTAGGCGGTGGCAGCCTTGCCTACGGCGTGTGTTTAGGCTGTTTTATTGCGGCACTTGTGCTGCTGCTCCCGGTGCCCATTCGCTACGCTGAAACCGCCAAAATACTGGAAAGCACTGCCATAAAGCGCTTTACCGCAGGTATTCGTTACATCCGCCATCAGCCGATTATTTTGGGCGCCATTTCGTTGGATCTGTTTGCCGTGTTATTGGGTGGCGTCGTGGCGCTACTGCCTATCTACGCCCAGGAAGTGCTGCACGTTGGGCCGGAAGGGTTAGGCGCGCTGCGTAGCGCTATTGCGGTGGGCGCCCTCCTAATAGGGCTCTACTTAGGCATCCGCGGCATTCAGCGCCGCGCCGGGTGGGTAATGTTTATGGCAGTGGCGATTTTTGGCATTGCGAATCTGGTGTTCGCCGTTTCAACGATTTTTTGGCTCTCCCTGATAGCCATGTTGGTGGCGGGCGCCGCCGATATGATTAGCGTCTACGTGCGCATGACGCTGATTCAGCTTGCCACCCCAGATGAGATGCGCGGCCGCGTGAATGCCGTCAACATGCTGTTTATCGGTTCCAGCAATGAGCTAGGTGAGTTCCGCGCGGGCAGCATGGCGGCAGGGTTTGGCGTAGTGCCAGCGGCCATTATTGGCGGCGTGGGCACTTTGGCGGTGGTCGGCGCCTGGATGAAGCTGTTCCCAACCTTGCGCCGGGTTGACCGTTTTGACGATGCGCGCTGATAACACTGCATCCCACCATCCTTAACGCACTAACAGAGCAATCACCACAATAGCCAACACTAGCGACACCCCCTTCCAGAACAGCACCGGATCACGTTCCAGCAGCGGTAACTGGGCGCGCTTCAGCATGTCTGGGCTTGGCGAGCGTAGCTCGAAGATAAACTCCGAAAGCGCCGGAAAGCGTTTGTGGGGAGTGGGATGTAATGCCTTTTTGAGCACCTCATCCACCCAGGCGGGCAGTTCACGGTTCTCGCTAAGCGCCGATTGGTAGGCAAGCTTATGCTGCGCTGCCCGAGTGCGAGTTTTGGCCACCTCGGTGCCATAGGGCAGCGTGCCGGTTAGCATCTGATAGGTAATCACTGCCAGTGAGTACTGATCCGAACGGGGCGTGCCTCCTTCACCCAGAAAATACTCCGGCGCGGTGTACTGGGCAGTGCCTAGAATATCGTCGCTAGCCGCCCCGACCTCTTCGGCAAGGCCCGCCACCTTGGCAGCGCCAAAATCGATCAGCTTCACCGTTCCGTGGCTATCGATCATGACGTTATCGGGGCGTAAATCCTGATGCAGCATTTCCAGGCGATGAAAGGCGCGTAGCCCCTTGGCAATCTGCTCGACGATGGGACGAACGCTGGCTAATTCGGCGTTGGGGTGGTCACGCATCCACTGGGTCAGGGTTTGCCCTTCGATATACGCCAGCACGGTGTAAAGGTAGCGGCGAGGGCGCTCTTGGGCGGGGGCTTTAAGCACGTGCTGATTATCGATGCGTCGGGCAATCCACTCTTCGCGCACAAACCGCTCGATACTCGCCGAGTCTTGGCTTAGCTCGGTTGAGAGGGTTTTAAGTGCCACCTTCTCGCCACTCGCTACCTCTTCCGCCAGGTAGACATGGCTGCGGCTGCTGGCATGCAGTTGACGCACAATGCGGTAGCCATCCAGCTCACTTCCTGCGCGCAATTCAGACGGTGACGGCAGTGTGCCCAGCGCCGCGTAGAGTTCATTAGCGTGGCGCTCCGGCAGCGAATCAATGCGCACAATTTGCACGGTGAGGTTGTCATCGCTGCCATGATCGATGGCAGCCGCGATTAGCGCCTCAGCCGCCGCATCGAGATCGCCCCAATGGGCATGAATCAGCGCGGCCATTTCAGCGCCGGTTAGCCACTCATAAACACCGTCGGTAGTGAGTACAAACACATCGCCCTCACTCAGCGATACCGAGGAATAATCCAACTCCAGGTGCTGGCTGGCCCCCATGGCGCGGCTTAAATGACTGACTTCCCGGGATGCCCAAAAGCGATGATCCTCGGTCAGTGGCTCCAGCGTATTGCCGGCGAGCTGATAGATACGGCTATCGCCAACGTGAAACAGGTGCGCAGTGGTGGATTTAATCACCATAGCGCTGAGGGTACACACATAGCCACGATCCAGGTTATAGCGGAACTGGCTTTGCCGGGTTTGGGCATAAAGCCATGCATTGGTGGCCTGCAGTACCCGCTGGGCGGAGGTTTTAACCGCCCAGGTGGCGGGGGTGGCGTAGTAGTCTGTTAAGAAACCGCCCACTGCTGCTTCGCTCGCTTCCCGGCTCACTTCGCTGCTGCTGATCCCATCCGCTAACGCGATCGCAATCCCTTTGGTGGCGCGCAGGGAGTCGCTGGGTAGATAAGCGCCGTAAAAATCCTGATTGCTTGGCTTGCGCCCTTTATCAGAGTGCTGGCCGAGCGAAATGGTCAGCGCTGCCATTATGCTTCCCCTAAAAAAAGCCTCCGCCGGAGCGAACATTGCAAACGGTCGGAACAACCCTACGCGGGGGCGCTGTAGACCCATCCATGGGCGCTACTTTCGCCATCCATGGCGAAAGACCCCCGCTACGGGTTGATTCCGACCTCGGCTAAGCTCCGATGTTTATCATCAACCTAGGGCTTCACAGTAACGAAAGCTTGGCATTTAATTTCTTCATCTATAAAGCTTTCTGGGGCGCGGTACGCACGTGTGTGGTGTAGAGCGTCAGGCCAGTGAGCGCTAGGCCACCGATCAAGTTACCCAGCACTACCGGAATTTCGTTCCAGATCAGGTAATCCATAATCGAGAAGTTACCGCCCATCATCAGCCCAGATGGGAACAGGAACATATTGACCACCGAGTGCTCAAAGCCCATACCGAAGAACAGCATAATCGGCATCCACATGGCAATCACCTTACCTCTCACCGTGGTTGAGATCATCGCACCCACAACCCCCAGCGATACCATCCAGTTACACAATATGCCGCGAATAAAAATCGTCGCCATGCCGCCAGCGCCATACTCTTTATAACCAACCGTGCGTCCTTCACCTACTTCACCAATGACCCGCCCCACTTCGCTGGGTTCGGTGCTAAAGCCGTAGGTGAACACAATCGCCATGAGAAAGGCGACCGTTAATGCCCCACCAAAATTACCGATAAACACAATGCCCCAGTGCTTGAGAATACGATTAATCGTCACCCCAGGCCGTTTATCCAGCCACGCCAGCGGCGTTAACACAAACACCCCGGTCAACAGATCAAAGCCCATTAGATAGAGTATCGAGAAACCCACCGGAAACAGGATGGCGCCGATAATCGGGTAGCCGGTTTGCACCGCTACGGTCACCGCAAACACCGCCGCGATGGCCAAAATAGCCCCCGCCATAAAAGCGCGAATCAGCGCATCACGGGTAGACATGTGAAGCTTGGCTTCGCCAGCATCGACCATCTTGGTGGCAAATTCAGCAGGCAATAAGTAGGACATAGAGAGCTTTTCCTTGGTAGCTGGTTGTAAGGGTCAGAAGAATAAAATGCGCACCGCAAACCCTGCCGTTAAGGCGTGGTTTGCTGTGCAAAGCAAAAATTGGTGGCTAGGTTAGCGGGCGTCGTGGCGACTCTTTGCACCACACTGCCCACCACAATCAAACAGGGTGACGGTAAGGGAGTTGCGGAGAGTTTTTCGGGCATATCCGCCAGCGAGCCCACCAGCGACTGCTGTTCACTCTGGCTGGCGTTAGCCACCAGCATAATCGGCCACTCATCCGGCAGGCCTGCTTGGCGTAGGCCGTGGCAAATTGCACTCACTTTTGAAAGCCCCATATAAAACACCAGGGTTTCATCCTTGCGCGCCAGCGATGCCCAATCCGGCGTACCGTCTTCGCGGCATAGCTGGGCAGTCACAAAGCGCAGTTGCTGCGCATGGCCGCGATCGGTGAGCGGAATGCCCATGCAGGCAGCGGCGGCAGAGGCCGCGGTAATCCCTGGCACAATGGCAGCGGGGATCTCGGCAGCGGCCAGGGCATCTAGCTCTTCGCCCATCCGCGCGAATACCGCCGGGTCGCCGCCTTTCAAGCGCACCACCGATTTACCTTCCCGGGCGAGTTTTACCATCAGTTCGCCGATTTCCGCTTGGGGTACGCTGTGGTGGCCGCGGGCTTTGCCTACGTAGTAGCGCTCGCTGCCGCTAGGAATCAGCGCCAGCACGTCATCGCCCACTAAGCGGTCATATACCACAGCGTCCGCCTGCATAAGTAAGCGTGCGGCCTTGAGGGTTAACAGCTCCGCATCGCCGCTGCCTGCGCCAACCAGGTAAACCTGCCCGGCGCGGCACTCGCCACGCAGTGGCAAACGTATGTCTACAGCCTGCTGAACCAACGGCGTTAGCGCGCGGTGCGATAACCGCATAAAGGCGTTAAACCACTTCTGTAGCAAGGGGTTGCTTAGTGCGGGCATTGGGCCGCTCCTCTTCAATAAGTGATTTCAATTCGGGAATACAACTACCGCACTGGGTGCCGCAGGCGAGCCTGGCGCCCAACGCTTCTACGCTGGTGTCGCCCTCGCGGATCGCATTGACGATGGTGGTTTGGCCTACTTGGTGGCAACTACATACCACCGGGCCGGTATCCGCAGCACCGTCGTCGCAGCCCGCCAATAGGCGGCGGCGGTGGGTATCGCTAAGCGCCGCCTCGTTAAAACGCGCTTCCAGCCACGCCAACCCTGGCAACTCTTTGGGCGGGCCGACCATCAGCCACCAGCGCAACTGACCGTTTTTCACACAGGCGGCGCGCAGCCGTCCGTTAGTGGGGTCTTGGCTGACGACTGATACGTCGCCGGGCAGCCACATTTTTAACTGCGCTAGCCAGTCATTAACCGACTGCGTATTGGCAAGCTGCCAGCGCTGGCAGCCGCGCATGGGAATACGTGTCCAGTAGGCACTGGTGCACCAAGGTGTTGATTCCGTTGCCCCTTCGGCGATCAGTAGAGTGGCCTGCCAATCAGTAGCAAGAGGCGCCAGCGCCACGGCGCCGTGCTTCGACTCTGGCTGCCCAGAGAGCGGATCGGTAATGCTGTCGATCAGGGCGCTACTTCTGGCCTGCTGGGTGAAGCAGTCAGTCCAGTGGATGGGCACGAAGATCTCACCACGGCGTTGGGCATTGGAGACCCGCACCCGGGCACGAAATTCACCTTTCTCGGCGGTTAACACTGCCAGCCCTTGATCCATAACACCGGCGGTGTGGGCATCCTCTGGGTGCACATCCATAAAGGGTTCGGCGCGGTGATTCATTAACCGCGGTGAGCGAGCGGTGCGGGTCATGGTGTGCCACTGGTCACGAATCCGGCCGGTGTTCAGACGCAGCGGATAAGCGGCGCTCAGCGCCTGCTCAGGCCCTTGGGGCTTGATCGCCAGCAGCTTGGCGCGACCATTGGCGGTGGCAAACTCGCCATCCTCAAACAGCCGCGCAGTGCCATGGGGTGCGGCCTTTGTGACCGGCCATTGAATGGGGGCTAAGGCGTCGTAGCCATCCCGGCCCAGGCCCACCAAACCCGATATATCAAACAACCGCTGCGGGTTGCCGGGCACCGTGCTGTTATCAACTCCGTTTTCAAACCCTGAGAGACGAGCGTGCTCGTCGAAAATCTCCCAAGGGTGCGCGTAGTTAAACGCCTCGGCAAACCCCAACCGTTTCGCCACTTCGCAGATTATCCACCAGTCGTGGCGGGCCTCACCTGGGGGCGGCAGCATGCCCCGCTGGCGAGAAATACGCCGCTCGGAGTTAGTCACGGTGCCATCTTTTTCCGACCACCCCGAGGCTGGCAGCACAATGTCGGCATAAGGCAGCAGATCGGTATGGGCAGCGCACTCGGAAACAATCACCAGCGGACATTTCTCCAGCGCAGCACGCACCCGCGCAGCATCGGGAAGGCTAATCGCGGGATTGGTGGCCATCACCCACAGCGCTTTTATTTCGCCACGCTCGATGGCCTCAAACAGCTCCACTGCTTTATAACCGGGCCCTTCCGGCAGGATCGGTGTAAGGCTGTCGGTAGTCCAAAAGCGGCTGACTAGATCGAGGGCGCCTGGGGTGTGGTAATCCATATGCGCGGCTAGCTGGTTGGCCAACCCGCCTACTTCGCGCCCACCCATGGCGTTGGGCTGGCCGGTAATCGAGAACGGCCCTGCCCCCGGTAAACCGATTTTGCCGCCAGCCAAGTGACAGTTAATAATCGCGTTGCACTTATCGGTACCACTGGCAGATTGATTAACGCCCTGAGAGTAGAGGGTAACCACATGCAGCTGGCTGGCAAACCAGTAGTAGAAGGTTTCCAGTCGCTCGGGGTCAACATCACAGGCCGCCGCTACCTCCGCCACTGAGCCCGCGGTTTGCTGGGCCGCCGCCAGAGCATCGTCAAACCCTTCGGTGTGGCGCTCAAGGTAGAGGGTATCAAGCCTGCGACGCTGCGCCATCCACGCCAGCAAGCCGTTAAACAGGTAAGCATCGCTGCCTGGCTTAATCCCCAGGTAGAGGTCGGCGATTTCGCAGCTGTCGGTGACGCGCGGATCGATCACCACCAAACGCATCAATGGATTGCGCTCTTTGGCCACTTTGATGCGCTGGTAAAGTACCGGGTGATTCCAAGCCAAGTTGGAACCCACCAACACGATCAGTTCCGCCTCTTCCAAATCCTCGTAGTTACACGGCACCGCATCGGCACCGAAGGCACGCTTGTAGCCAACCACCGCTGAGGCCATACACAGCCTTGAGTTAGTATCTAAATGGGGCGTGCCTAAAAATCCTTTAAACAGCTTATTGGCCACGTAGTAGTCTTCAGTCAGCAGCTGACCGGATAGGTACGCTGCCACACTGTGGTTGCCATACTCGGCCCGTAGGGTGTTTAAGCGTTCGGTAGTAGTGCTTAGGGCGGTGTCCCAGGAGACCTCAACACCATCAACGCGAGGGTGAGTCAGCCGCCCCTGTTGTCCCAAGGTTTCATGTAGCGCAGAACCTTTGACACACAGCCGCCCGAAGTTCGCCGGATGCTCGCGGTCGCCCTCTACAGCGCTCAGCGTGCCCGCTTCAACGGTTGCCGTCACGCCACAGCCAACGCCGCAATAGGGGCAGGTGGTTTTGGCTTGCTGCGTCGTTGTGGACTGCTGCCCTGCTTTTGCCCCTCGCATAATACCTCCTCGGGTCGAACCTGAACGCCGTATATACGTATATAAATGCCGGGCATAAAAAAACGCCCAGTCCCATTCTCTAATGCGCTATATAAACGCATTAAGAGAAGAGGGCTGGACGTCGTTGCCACAGCGCACCTTCATCGGTGCATTACTCTTTACAATAGTCTCTTCAAACAAATGAAGATTTACTAACAGCTACACATTTTCTAACGGCTACTTATTTTTCTAACGGCTTTGGAATTGTTCGCTGCCATCGCCAAACAATGAGCGCTTATCCCTTGTTAACTTACTTATTGCCTTGGGAACTGCAAGAGCCAAGCCGACAACCGGCCATATAAAATTTAATCATTTAAAAACAGATGGTTAAAAAATAACAAATCATCACGCAACGCTCTTTTTCGCACTGTGTGCGCGCTAAATGGTGCTTGAGAGTGCAGGCCACCTCTCTTTTCGCACCATCACCGTGCAGTCTATCCGAAGAGCCTGGCCACCGTTTACCTATCACCTAAACATAAGCAGCTGAAGTTATTTAAAAAAATATGCTATACGGCCAGTTGGCTAGCTCCTTGCTTGTTACAGGGTAAGGTTTTTAATCAGCTGGCAGCCAATGGCGGTTGTCGCGTATTTAAAACGACGCTATCGGGCAACGACGCCCCTGTTACGCACGCTTTTGCGATTATTTGCAAAGAGGTGCGCGACAGGGGCGTTTTTTTGTTTGGTGCTCAAGCAGCCGCAAAGACACAGAGGAGCCCCCCATGGAAACTACTTCCCGGTGCTCATCCAACGACCATCTGGTGGTCATTGGCAATGGTATGGCAAGCCACCGCCTAATTGAGGCGTTGGTAAAACAGCCCACACGCCCCCAGCGCATCACGGTGATTGGCGCAGAGCCAAGCCCTGCCTACAACCGTATTCTGCTTTCACCACTGCTGGCCGGTGAGATGCAGCAGGAGGCGCTTACCCTGCGCGATACCCAGTGGTACGCCGAACAGGGCGTTACGCTGATACTGGGTGAAAAGGTCGAGATGCTTGATCGCGCACGCCAAACATTGACCACCGATAGCGGCCGATCGCTTGATTACGATCATTTGGTCATCGCCACCGGCTCGCGCCCAGCGCTGCCCGATGTTCCTGGGATAGAGCTTGAGGGCGTACATGGCTTTCGCGACCTGCAAGATGCCGAATCACTAGAAGCCATTGCCAAGCGTGGCGGTGACGCTGTCGTGATTGGCGGCGGCCTGCTGGGTCTTGAAGCGGCTGAGGGGTTACGTAAACGCGGCAGCGGCATCAACGTAAGCGTGCTCCAGCGCAGCGAGCGCCTGATGAACCGTCAGTTGGATACCACCGCCGCCCACCTGCTTAAAGACACCCTCACTCAACGCGGTCTACAGATCATCACCGGCGCGCAGTTAGCGAGGCTAGAGAGTGACGCCCTGGGCCGGGTAGCTAAGGTGCATCTTGCCGATGGCCGCCAGTTGAACGCCTCCAGTGTGATCGTTGCCGCGGGCATTACCCCTAATGCGGAACTTGGCCTCCAGGCAGGCCTGCTCACGGATCGAGCTATTGTGGTGGACGAATGGCTCACCACCAGCGACCCGGCGATCTCAGCACTGGGCGAGTGCTGCCAGTTCGATGGCACCACCTACGGCCTGGTGGAGCCGATCTGGCGTCAGGTAGAAGTGCTCGCCGCGACGCTGTGCGGCACGCATACCCAAGGCTACGCGGATGCCCCCAGCGCTACCAAACTCAAAATCAGTGGCGTAGCGCTCTACGCTTTTGGCCCCACCGAGGCCAGCGCCGAGCATGAAGTGCTGAATTACCACGACATTGAGCACGGCGATTACCGCCGCCTGCTCTTGCGCGACGGCCAGATTGAAGGCGCGGTGCTTTACGGCGACACCAGCCAAGGCCCCTGGTACTTCGAACAGGCGCTCGCGGGTACCGATCTCAACGCTTACCGCCAAGCCTTGTTGTTTGGTGGTGCTGATGTCGAGGTGCTCCGCGAAGCATCTCAACACAGCCCTGATTCTTCTGAGCTCTCTTCAAAACACTCTTCTTCTAAACACTCTTCTCATACAACGTCGGAGGCGGCTTAAATGTCTACCCAACAGCAGCTTATTATTATTGGTAACGGCATGGTCGGCCACCACCTGGTCGAGCAGTTAGTCGATAACGGCGCCCTTGAGCGCTATCAGGTCACCGTGTTTGGCGAAGAGCGCCACCGCGCCTACGACCGGGTGCACCTGTCTGAATATTTCAGCGGCCGCGATGCCGATTCGCTAGCGCTTTGCGAAGCGGATTACTACGCCACCAGCGGCGTTGGACTGCGCACAAGCGAAGCCGTCATTGAGATCGACCGCAACTCACAAGAGGTGGTCACCGAACAAGGCCGTTACCCTTACGACCGCCTAGTGCTGGCTACCGGCTCGTTCCCTTTCGTGCCGCCGATTCCCGGTAATGACCGCGATGGTTGCTTGGTGTACCGCACCTTGGACGACCTAGATGCCATCCAGGCGGCCGCCGAAAACGCTACCACCGGCGTGGTGGTGGGCGGCGGCTTACTGGGCCTTGAAGCGGCTAACGCCCTGCGCGGCCTGAACCTGGATACCGCCGTGGTGGAGTTCGCCTCACGCCTAATGCCGATGCAGGTGGATAACGAAGGCGGCGAGCTACTGCGGGAAAAAATCGAAGCGCTGGGCGTACAGGTGCTTCTTGAACGGGCCACACAGCGTATTGAAGATGGCGAGGCAAGCCGCCACCGCATGGTCTTCCAAGACGACAAAGTGCTGGAAACCGACCTGATTGTGTTCTCAGCAGGCATCCGCCCCCGCGACCAGTTGGCCCGTGATTGCGGCCTGGAGATTGGTGAACGCGGCGGCGTGGTGGTGGATAACCAGTGCCTCACCAGCGACCCGGCCATTCTGGCAATTGGTGAAGTGGCGCTGTGGAACCAGAGCATTTTTGGCCTGGTCGCCCCCGGTTATCAAATGGCCAAAGCAGCATTTTCGACGCTAACCGAAGGCGATACCCAGTTTGGCGGCGCGGATATGAGCACCAAGCTCAAGCTGCTGGGCGTGGATGTGGGCTCGATTGGTGATGCCCACGGCAACCAAAACCCCAGCGCTCGCATGTTCCGCTACCTAGACCCCATCAAGCAGGAGTACCGCAAACTGGTGGTCTCCAGCGACGGTAAAAAGCTGCTCGGCGCCATGCTGGTGGGCAATAACAGCGTTTACGACACGCTGCTGCAGTACTACTCCAACGGCATTGAGTTGCCCGACGAGCCCGCCTCATTGATTCTGCCCCAAAGCAGCGGCGCCGCGCCCACTCTCGGCCCCGGTGCGCTGCCGGAAACCGCCTCCATCTGCTCTTGTCACAACGTCACTAAAGGTGATATTTGCGCCACTATTGACGCTGGCGCAGTAGATCTAGGCGGTGTCAAAGTGGCCACTAAAGCCAGCACCGGCTGCGGGGGCTGCACCGCGCTGCTCAAAAGCGTGGTTGACCATGAGTTGGAAGCCCGCGGTGTCGAAGTCGATAAATCGATTTGCGAGCACTTCGCCCATACCCGCCAGGAGCTTTACGATATTGTGCGCGTTGAAGGTATTAAAACCTTCACTGACTTGATTGAAAAACACGGCAACGCCGACACCCACCGCCTGGGCTGCGACATCTGCAAACCCGCCGTGGCGTCCATTCTGGCCTCCTGCTTCAATGAGCCAATCACCGACGCGGCGCATATTCCCCTGCAGGACACCAACGACACCTTTATGGCCAACATGCAGAAAAACGGCACCTACTCGGTGGTGCCGCGTGTGGCCGGTGGCGAGATCACCCCCGATAAACTCATTGCCCTGGGCGAAGTGGCCAAAAAATATAGCCTCTACTCTAAAGTGACCGGCGGCCAGCGGATCGATCTGTTCGGCGCCCGCCTTGAAGACCTGCCAGATATCTGGGGCGAGTTGATTGCTGCAGGTTTCGAGACGGGGCACGCCTACGGCAAATCACTGCGCACGGTGAAATCCTGCGTAGGCAGCACTTGGTGCCGCTACGGCGTGCAGGATAGTGTCGGCATGGCGATTCAGTTAGAGAACCGCTACAAGGGTCTGCGTTCACCCCACAAGATCAAGTTTGGAGTTTCCGGCTGCACCCGCGAGTGCGCCGAAGCCCAGAGCAAAGACATCGGTATTATCGCTACCGAAAACGGCTGGAATCTCTACGTGTGCGGTAACGGCGGAATGCGCCCCCGCCACGCCGAGCTGTTCGCCACTGACCTGGACGATGAGCAGCTCTACCGCACCATTGACCGCTTCTTGATGTTCTACGTGCGCACCGCCGACCGCTTGCAGCGTACCTCGGTGTGGCGCGAAAACCTCGACGGCGGCCTGGAGTACCTCAAAGAGGTGATTCTGGAAGACAGCTTAGGCATCAACGACGAGCTGGAGCGCCAGATGCAAACCGTGGTGGATACCTACCAGTGCGAATGGGCCGACGCCATCAGCGACCCAGAGAAACTCAAGCGCTTCCGCAGCTTCGTCAACGACGACCGCCCGGATCCGTCAATCATTATGACCTCCGAGCGCGGCCAGCTGCGCCCCGCTTAAGCGACGCTGGGCCCTGACACTGACAACGACACTGACACTGAATAAAAACGAGGCAACCCATGACCGCAACGGCACTGAAAAAAGAGATGGATATGGCGGATGTGCAAAACAGCGAAGCTTTCGAAAACCACGCTTCTGGATACAACACGGCGTGGCAAAGAGTTTGTACCAAAGATGATCTGGTAGCGTTCTCTGGCATCGCCGCCTGGCTGGAAACCGCCGAAGGCCCCGCCCAGGTAGCTATTTTCTACTTGCCCGGGCTGCGAGGAAAGGGCGATGAGCTCTATGCTCTCGATCATCATGACCCCTTCTCAAACGCCAACGTGATCGCTCGTGGCATCGTTGGCGACCTTAAAGGCGCGGCGGTCGTCGCCTCGCCTATCTACAAGCAGCACTTCCGCCTTGAAGACGGCCAGTGTTTAGAGGATGAGGACGTTAAGCTACGTACCTGGAAGGTTGAATTTAAAGGTGATGAAGTGTGGGTTGAGGGGTAACCACATTTATTAGCCTGGTTAAATCGACAACGCCGCCATTAAGGCGGCGTGGTTGTTAGCAGGCAGTCACTCTCAAACGTTATTCATCTAAAAAGCTAATCAGCGCCTGATTAAACTCATCGGGATGGGTAGCATTGAGACCATGGGGCCCGCCCTTGATCACTTGCGTTTGCGCATTGGGCAGTAGCTCCTGGGCCCGCTTGCCACTAAATTCAAAGGGCACAATGCCATCAGAATCGCCATGGATGATTAGCGTGGGGATATCGATACTCGGCAGGTCTTTGCGGAAATCGGTATAGCTAAAGGCTTTGATGCAGTCATAAGTGGCCTGAGGAGAGGCGAAGGCGGCAATATCACGGTGATACTGGCGGTTGGGCTCGCTAACCAAGTCGCTGCGTTCACCCGCCGTAAAGAAGCTCTTGGTAAACTCTTCCAGGAAGGCAAGGCGGTCATCTTTTACGCCATCAAGGAACTGATTGATGGTGGCATCATCAAGACCACCTTCAGGGTTATCATCGGCTTTGTACAGGTAAGGTGGCACCGCCGCGGCAAAAACGGCTTTATGAACACGACTGGTGCCGTAGCTGGAAAGATAGCGGGCCACTTCACCGCCGCCCATGGAAAAGCCCACCAGGGTGGCATCGTGCAAATCCAGCGCCTCAATCAGTTTCTTGAGGTCAGACGCTAGGTTGTCGTAATCGTAGCCACCATCAGCCTGGGTTGACCCGCCAAAGCCTCGGCGGTCATAGGTAATCACCTTATATCCCGCCTCGACTAACGCTGGCACCTGCTGTTCCCACGAACGGCCACTCAGCGGCCAACCGTGGATCAGCACCACGGGCTTGCCCGCCCCGCGCACTTCGTAATAAAGCTCAACTGGCGTGCCCTGTTCCGTTCCTACGCTCAGCATTGGCATCGTCTCACCCTCCTGTTTGGCTTAACGTGAAGCATTTATGTGCCACATAAGGCTAGTACAACCCTTTCGGACTTACCAAAGTGGGCTGTTAGTAGCTCTTTATACGTTCGTTAGGAGCGGAAGCATTACTGTTCGCCCCCGGCTTTCACGTTCCTGTGCGCATGGGGGCAGAGCTGCTTTGGGATTGGTGTTAAACATTTATCGTGAACTACCGCGCCGAAACGGAAACGAGGGATAAGCCTGTTGACTAGCGGCAGGCACGGCTACCCTAAAGCGTTTTTCGATATCACCCATTTCAATAAATTTCTCGCCGCGCTGGTAAGCCGCGCGCAGGTGTTTGCTAAGTTCATTAACAGCCGCCGAAGGCTTGACCCATTGGGATTCGGGTAAGGGTTTTGACCACTCGGCGAGCCAATCGCTGGGTACGGCTTTGGGCAGAATATGCTTCATGCGGTATTCGGTGTACCAGTGAGCGAAGCGGGCATGTTCCCACAGGCGCTTGCGCCGAAAGCGACGCCACCGGGCCGGGTCGTTGGTGCGCTCGCATTCGGCTTTTTCGCGGGCCACATAGGCGTTATACCACTCGACGCCCCACTCTTTGGCGGAAGGAGTAATCGCCTCGGCCCCCTCTTCCATAAAGCGGCGAATATACTCCCATTGGGCCAGCGCCCCTGGCAGGCCACCCACGCTGACTATGATACCCGCCCCTGGCAGTGTGTAGCCTGGCCGCTGCGGGTCGGGCGGCACCAGCGCAAAGCTCCAAACAAAGCCTGTGATCGCCCCTGGCCCGAGGCCCGGGTTAAAGGCACACATCGCGGCGACATCTTCCCAGGGCACCAATACCGTGCGCCGTTCGCGTTTAAATAGCCGACAGATGGCGTCATAAACCGGTGGATACACGTAGAAAAAAGCCAGGGCGCCGATATGCAGTAGCGTCAAACCAACAGGGAAACTATCCCGAGCACCGCGCAACCATTCGTTAAATTCAATTATCCCCATTCCTCCAGATATCGCTGCAGCTGTACCCACTGCCGATATTAACCACAGGTTTTGAGGCGCGGGAAGCCAGAAGCGACCTGGGGGTTCTACTACAAAAGCAACTTCACGGCGCTGGCGATTTAAGCGAATAGGAGGTATGCGCTTAAGCAGCGTATTGATCCAGATAATGCCTAGAATAAAGATATACAAAAAAACAAAGTACAGCCCCCCCCCCCAGAATGCTAATACCTGGCTATACGCCGTGTTTTTTATGATTGCCATACAAAACACCACTAAAAAAAAGCCGTTCATAAACACAGTCCCAACGCTTAGCACATGCCCTGCCGTCATCATGGTGTCGGGGTTCGCGCCCTGGCGAATATCCATTGTGGCGCTATCGTGGTGCACATCGATATGGGACACATCTACCGCGTACTCGCTATCTGTGGGTAGGGGTAGCGGACTCAAACAATATTGCTCCCCCCCGGCACGGCTTTCCCGTTCGCCCGCGCGCATGGGGGGTAAAGCATCTTTGGGGTTGGTGTTAAACATTATTCGTCCTTGTTTAGGGTGCCCAGGGCGTGAGTGGCATACCAGGCCAAGTGCCTATTTTGACGCTACTGAAAAAACTATTCGTCAGGGCACTTACCTCACGCCACTCACTTGGCAGTGAACGGCCACGACGGTGTAGTTCATAGACTTGCGTTTTGGATTCACCGTTGAGGCGCGAGCGCACCACGAGCCGTACAAAGTAGAACTGACTTAGTGCCTCTGGCGCAAAGTGATAGATGACATCTACACGAGAGTTTTCTGTTCTATTATGGGCATACGCCAGCACATCACGGGTCAGCTCTTGATGGCCCCCACGCATGGGAACCCCCCATACACCGAAAGAGAGCTTCTCTTCATCGGGTGGCTGGCCCCCCGGCATAGTCAGCCGGAAAGCCAAGTCGCTAGCGGCAGGCCCAGGCCCGGGGCCTGCATGAGCCACAGCCACCCCTTGCCGTTCCACGCTAACCTCGCTGCCACTTAGTTTACTTAGTTCCTTCTCATGCTTATCAAGATTCCACTGTTTGCTGCGCAACCCCCAGTAGCTTTGCTGGCACCAGCGCTGCACCGGGCTGAGTGAAAAGCGACTGGCTAATAAGTCGCCCATCACCAATAACAGCGTACTGACCGCAACGAACCAGCCCACCGGCCCGGCAAACTGCAACATCAAAAGCCGTAACTGCGCAGCAGGCGTGCCTAATATTCTACCCACAAGCCATCTGCCGCCTAAGGCAAAGCCTCCTCCTGAGGTACCGGTAGCCCCCACAAGTGCCACCTGAGTGGCTAAACGCTCCGCCTGCGTCTCTGCACTCCCCAGCTTCTGAGCCTGCCTAATAGCTTCAAAGAAGCCCGCCACCCCACCAAGCAAGGCAACAGTAACCATGGCTTTATTGGCTGCTCTGGCCCAACTTTCTAACTGAGCAGGGCTGCCCGCTGCTGCTTTCAATTCAGCCTGGGCGACTTGTTGAAAAGCTCGCCCTTCATAGAGCTTGCGATGGCGGGCATCGACGATCATTTCTCTAATCGCCATAAGTGATGCCGCTGTTGCCGCTGTCTGAGAACCTGCGTTACCTAGACTTTCAGAAAATCTCTCTGTTCCAAAACTTTCAAACAGATCTTTCATAGCTACACAGGCTGTGATGGCCCCCATCGCCGACAAACTACCGTTCACCAACACCCCCACCGCGCGGGATACCGACACTTCATTCTGCTCGTTTCGAATCAGGGTATCCAAGCTGCTGCGCATCGTCTCACGGGGCTGATTGGCCAGCGCTTTGATGGCGTTGTGCTCAGCCAGCGCTGCGCGGGTAGCGGCTTGGCTTAAGCCGCCTATTTTCAGGGCGTGGCTACCGTTTTCATTACCGGGGAAGCTGTGATCTGACAGCTCTTCTAGCGCCTCACCCAGCAAACGCTGTTGCTGTTTGATTTCTAATTCTTTATCCCGGATGTTACTTGCGTTGAACTGGTCAGCTGCACGGCGATAGCCCCCACTTGTTCCTCGACGATAAGCACGTTTTATTTCTGCATCCCGCTCTTGGTAATATTGCGCCATATCCTGTTCCAATCGCTGGAGCTGTGATGAGGCGCGTTGTGCTTTGGTGGTGGCCTCCCGCAATTTACCTAGCACGGTTTGGTCAGGAATATCCCAGCCCATCTCAGCCAGCCCCAGGCGCTCAAGAAACATTAGCCGTTGCCCTTCCGGCAACATGCCTGCCAGATTGGCAAAGCGCTGGGGCATCTCCAACTGTTGTGCATCGTCTAGCAGAGTTTTGATGACCGCTTCACCCAACATTTTCTCTTTGTAACTGACCTCCCCGGCAATATCCGCCACCACATCATCGGCGAGGCCCTCAATGCTGCGAAAGCGCAGGCCTGTTTGCTCATCAATAGTGCTCCGCCACGTTTGATAAGTACCTAGTGCGCCTGAGGCGGTCATCAAAGCCGCCGCCTGTGTTAAGGCTTTTTGCGGGCCATCCAACTCGGATAGGAAGGTGTCAATAAAGCTTTCAGTAGGAATAAAGTGAAGCAAGTGGGCCGTGTTGGGGGTATCACCCATATAATACTGGGCAAGAAAGCTTTGCTGCCCACACAATGCCAGCGTTTCGAAAACGTACTTCTCGATTTTACTCGTCAGTTTTATGTGTAGCGCTTCTTCCCGATCCAGCACCAGTGCATAGTCGTGCCATGCGGGTGCTAGCCGCGCCATATCCTGTCCTATGGCTAGGTAAGCCGATTGCCAATCCTCCTCAAGACCGTTGGCGTAGGCTAGGAAATTTTCCATATCCTGCTGACGAATGACATCTACAATGCCGTTGGGTGCCAGCGCGTAGTTGCCGCCAATCACTTCATTAAAGTGGGCCTGCTCGGTTTCCTCGACAAACTCTTTTACTGACTCAGCATCAGTACCTAGGTTTTCAGCTATATGCTGGCTGAGTTCATCGATATCCCGGTTAATAGGCGCCAAGGCGCTACCGACCACTCCAGTGTGAGCAGTATGGATAGCCTCACGCCTTTCGCGGCGCTGCTCGTAAAGGTCTGCCAGTTCTCGTAGATCAGCTTGATCATCGCTGCCAGCATCGCCTAGCCATTCGGGAATATTGCCTTGGCCAGCATTAGCGGCATGCGGCGCAAAGTTAAGGGTCATCAGACCATCAATCGTGCGTGCTGCGAAGTTCTCGGTCTGATACTTATCCTGCCAATGACCTTGCTGTTCAGACAATTTTTTCCACAGCTGTGCCCAGTCTGTCACTCGTGCGGGAATATCTTCTACCACGAGAATGGCGCTATCGTTTTGGTAGCTGCCTTTGATGCTTCCCACAATCTCACCAGCACTGGCCGCTTGCCAACCAGTAGGCGTCGCTTCGAGGTCACACCAGGCATAACTTCCCGGGTCGATTTCAGCATCAGCGCCTGCCTCTTGGTCAGGCGCTTCTGGGGTTGCACGATATTCACCGTGGTCGTCTGCCAGTGCGGCAGGCAAGTCATTGGGGTCAAGTAAATGGGCGGTGCCATGGCAGAAGCCGCCTATGCCTACGCGGGTCATTACCTGGCGGCGAAAGGTGGGAATCAATAGCATGGACAGATGGAGCTCAGTTAGCTCCACCATGCTGTGCAGTACTTCGATGCTCCCCTTGCGTTCAAGAATAATCTCATCGCCACTGCCATCGGGCTCTACTTTGAATATCAGGAGTTCATCGGGCGTTAAGCTATGCACAATATATAACCAACCCGAGCGTATCGGCCGAATGCCGGAACGACGAAAACGACCACCGTGCACTGGGGCAAAGCCATTCACTGCTTCTGCACGCTCGGCCTCAGGCTCTTCGACCATGGCATACCGTACCGGCACTAACTGCATATCTTTTTGCGTTAGCGTACATTGGCCGCTTTCATCGCTGGGGTCGTTATCGGGTTGATTATCGGCAACGCGATTCGCGGCTGCTATATCCATGCTCATACCATGTCATCCTTTTCTAACGCTTGCTGGGCAAGATTGACTGCCGCTTTTAACCGCTCCATTGGCGCTTGGTGATTAGGCTGGAGAAGCAACCTAGCAAGTGTAGGGTGTTGATCAATCTCTAAGGCAGCGTCACCGTGGGCGCCTAATATATTTGCCATGTAAAAGTGCGCTCGCTGGCCCATAAACCCTAGACGAGCTGTCGTTGTGATTACCTGCTCGGCCGCCTCCATCGCTGAGCCGTGGTGACTGATTAGCGGGCCTGATGGGAAGTAGCGCTGCAAATGCTTAGCTAGCGTGACTTGAAAACGCTGCCAGTTAACGTGTGCCAGGGCGGAAAGGTGTGCCTCTTGCAATGATAGGGGAGACGCTGAAGTAGGTACGCCAGTCTCTTGCAATGAGTCGCTTTGGTTAACCTGCCACCATGTCATGGAGGTGCTGTCTTTAACCGGTAACCAGGCACGTTCAATAACGCTACCAAACAAACTTGTGTAGCTCCCTCCCCCCTTGATATTGAGCAAGCTGTGCATAACGGCTGGGGAGGCGAGACGCAGCACCTGCGTCCCATGGACGGGGTGACGCACCATCAGCAGCCAGCGTAGGCGGGCTAAAAGTTGTTGGCGGGAGGTGCGGCTATAAAGCAGCCACCCCCACTGTTGTTCAGCCCCTTGTTTTAAGAATGCCTCCCATAGCTCATGTGCCCCTTGAAGAGCCACCAGGCAGGGTGAAGCTTCACGACACTCTTTCAGAGGCGTTTTCAGATACAGCACCTCGTAATCGGGCGCTTCCAATGTTTCATATAGCCAGCGTTCCATGGATGGCCGCGTTAATGCATCCAACAATACGTAGTAGCCAGGTTGATTCACTACGTCGCTGCTTTTAGGCGGCGAGCCCGGCGAATATTGTCGCAAGCCTTCGCTGGTGAAATTACTCATCCTCATGCCCTCCCTAATGAAGCGTCATCATCGGGTGGCTCGC
Organism: Halomonas sp. A3H3; assembly: GCF_000982975.1. Taxonomy (NCBI): domain Bacteria; kingdom Pseudomonadati; phylum Pseudomonadota; class Gammaproteobacteria; order Oceanospirillales; family Halomonadaceae; genus Halomonas; species Halomonas sp. A3H3. The sequence continues at coordinate 443,283 of NZ_HG423343.1, forward strand.
ATATATTAGTCAGAGCACTTCCTTGCTTTAGCGCCGATAACTGACGCGATGGCTCAATAGCACTACTTAATAACGGCGAGTGCCCTATCGCTTCTGCCCGGTCATGATCTTTACCTTCTAGCACCGGCGGCAGTTTGGGCGGCTCAGCCGCCTGCCCGGTGCCGTTACCGGGGCTGCCACCGGCGTTAATCTTGACCTGGGGGCCGACGATGGTGATGCCGCTGGCGTCCAGTTTGATAAAGCTGCCACCCACCTTGAGGGTGATTTCGCTACCGGCTTCGAGTACCGCTTTTTGGCCCGACTTGATATGCAGTTCCCGGCCACTTTCGCTTAGCCAGGCCTGCCCGGCACGCATATGCATAGTGCCTTCAACATTTAAATGTTGGGCGCCTTCGGTGTGCTCAAAACGGTGGCGATGCACCGTGTGGTGCTCATCGTTGTCGATCTCGCTGATGCGGTCGTTGTGCACTTTGAGATGGCTATCGCGTTTGATCTCTTCGGTGCGGTCATTAAGCGTCAGCAGCTCCAGGTCTTTTTGGGCATGCAGCCAGATCTGCTCCTGGTCGGTGGCGTCCTCAAAGCGCAGTTCGTTAAAGCCTTCCGATTTGTGGCTTTGGGTACGGATCACCGTGCGGGTCTTGTTGTCCGGCAGCGGGTAGGGCGGGGTGTTCACCGCGTGGTAGGTGCGCCCGGTGACCAGCGGTTGATCGGGGTC
>NZ_HG423343.1:444097-500492 GCF_000982975.1 Halomonas sp. A3H3
CGGTGAGGGTAAAGCAGATGCCGGGAGCGAGTTCCGGCAGGTCACTCTCGGCCTCGGCGGTGGTGGCGTCGGCGCGCAAGGACTCTAACCGGTGGCGGGTAAACGGCTTGCCGGAGGCGTCCTTCTTGTAGCGTCCGGGGTAGTCAAAGTGTTCGTAATCCTCCCGCTGGGCGTGTTCGCCCAAGTTGGGAGCGAGGTGCTCGTGGATCTGCGCATAGGCTGGGTTCTTAAAGGTGTAATCCTTGAGCATCGCCGAGGCGGGGCGCACGCGGTTGGCCTGACGCAATTTACGCAGGTGGCGTCGGGGCGGGGTGCCCCCGGCGCGGCCGTGGTAGGTACGCTCGCCCACGCTGGGCAAGACCACCGTGGCGTCCGCAAACACCAGCTGGTGTTTGCCGCCCTCGGCGTTCTCGAACTCATGGAAATAGAAGCAGCCCTCTTCAGCGGCTAAACGCTCGATAAAGGCCAGGTCGGTCTCTCGGTACTGAACCAGAAACTCCCGGTCAAGGGGCGTGCGGGTGGTGGCAAAGCCGATATCGGTGAGGCTGCGCTCGTTGGCTAAAGTGGTGATGGCATCAAAAGGCGAGGTGTCCTGGAAAATACGCGAGTTGTGGCGCAGCGATAACCGCCACAGCGCAGGACGAATCTCCACCCGATAGAAGCTGCGCCGGTGTCCCCTATCGCCGCGGTGAAGCTCTGCGATTATCCCATGCACGCGGCGTAGCGGCTCGCCATCCTGCCAAATGGTAAGGGTGGCGTTTTGATCCAAGCAGTCGCTGGGCGACAGGTTGTGGGTGCGGCTGGCAAACTCAACCGAGAGCGCAAACGGCTCAGAGAGGGCCTCGCGATGGGTAAAGCGCACCACGGCGGTGTCATCGGCCCCGGGTAGGGTCAGGGTAAACTGTAGGCCCGTTTTGTCCGCCATCGCTCCGCTCCTTGGATCATCAACTGCTAATGAGAGGCAGTCAGGATAGCGAGCCAGGGGCAGAGGGCAACCCCTTGAGGGCACGAAGCGTCAATGTCTTACACGCTTGTAAGAGATCTCTTACAAAATAGGGCCGAAGACTCATCAAACAGGCAGCCAGCATTCAATAAGCCACTGACGTTGTGACCAACAAAGTTGCTATGCTTATTGGCTATTTTGACTATGTACACTGGAAGAAACCTTCGTGAAGACAGAATCAAGCACTTTAGCGTTCTCCGCCTTTATGGCGCTGTTAATTGGTTGTGCAGGCATCGTGGCCACACTCGCCTCCAACTCCCAGGCGATCCTACTGGATGGGCTGTTTAATCTGATCTATTTCAGTGTTGCCCTGGTGACGATCAAGGTGAGCAAGTTAGCCAGCCGCCCCGATAGCGAATCCTACCCGTTCGGCTATAGCTACTTTGAGTCGCTGGTGAATTTGTGCAAAGGGCTGCTTATTTTAGGCGTGTCTATTTTTGCCTTGGTCGATGCCATTGCCGCCCTGCTCACCGGCGGCCGTGAGATCGCGGCAGGCTTGGCGGTGCTGTACGCGCTATTCGCCACCGCGGCTTGTTCACTTACGGCTTGGGTAATGCACCGCAGCCAGCGCCACGTAAGCAGCCCACTGGTGGCGGCAGACAAACTCAACTGGCTAGTCAACAGCGTTATCTCTGCCGCTGTACTCGTCGCCTTCTGCCTGGTGATGCTGTTTGAGCGCCTAGGCTGGCAGACTATTCTGCCTTACGTGGATTCGGTGTTGGTCATTGCGGTGGTGTTGCTGTGTTTAGGCGTGCCGGTGCGGATGGCCTCCCAAGCCTTGAATGAGCTACTCAACAAAACTCCGGAAGAGGCTATCGCGGTGCCCATTCGCCAAGCCGTGGCGAATGCCCTGGCAGATACCGACACTCAAGAGGTGCGGGTGCGCATGGTTCGCCCTGGGCGCCTGCTGTATGTGATGGTGCATGTGGTACTGCCCGACGCATCCGATGTTTCGGTCTCCACTCAGGATTTACTCAGGGCACGCGTCGATGACGAAGTGCGCCGCTACTACTCTCCCGTGGTGTGTGACGTGGTGTTTACTGCCGACACCCGCTGGGCAGCGCCCTCCTGTGGTCTATTGGTAGAGAAGCAACCATAGATCAGTTGTCCAAGCTACCGAGCCTTGCGCAATAGAACTAGCGTGGCGATCACGCCCACCAGTAGCGCAAGGCCAAATAGCGTTAACGCCAAGGTATGCCCTACAGCATCAATGAGTACCCCAGTAGTGATCACCGGGATACTGAAGCCCAGATAGGCCATCAGAAAATAGCCCGCGCTGGCTTGGGTGGCTTGTTGGCTAGCCGAGCCGTCCGCAATCGCCAACACGCCGCTTAATCCCCCCAGGTAGATAAACCCATAGCAGGCGCTGCTTGCAGCTACCGTGCCCAGCAGCACCGCCACAAGATTTCCGTGAACAGCGCCCCAAGCGATCAACCCATAGGCAATTGGCAAAATCACCAGACCCAGTTGGGTAGCGCTGCGCGGCGCAAGTCTTCTCGCCCAGGGCTGAAACAGCACCCCGCAGCTGCAGATACCGAAGGTGGCGAAGCCACTCCAGGCGGATAAACCGTGTTGGCTTAATGCCGAAGGCAGAATCGCAATCACTAGCCCCACCAACGCCCAGGCCAACAAAATCGCCAACCCATAGGAGATAGCCCCTTGGGGATAGCTGGGCAAACGCAGCATAGGACTTTTAGTGGTGCTCGGTGCACGATCCTTAAGCGTGGTGACCACCACCAGCGCCAACGAAGCGGTAGCCAAATAAATCCACAGGCTGGGTGGCGATACGCTTGGGGTGTGGAAAACAAACAGGCTAGTCACCGCGGCCCCTAGCCCAAACCCGAGAGCGGTACTGGCCGTTACATAGTTAGTCGCCACACGGTTGTCCTCACCACCCAACAGCATCTGCATATAAGCGGGAGCTACCGCAGACGTTAGCCCCGTACTGATACCCAGCAGAAAGCGTGCAACACCCAGCGCCAGCAAACCGGGCGCTATCAGGGTGATCCCGGTCGCCAAGAGACATAACAACAGCGCAGTCATAATTAGTGGCTTGCGCCCTACCCGATCGGCCAAGCCATTTAACCCCAGCAGCACCGGTATAATACCCACCACATAGCAGGCAAAGGCGATGCTGGTGGCGCCAACGCCCAAACCATCCCGCGCCGCCAGCGCATCGTAAAGTGGAGCCTGTAAATTAACCGCCGTGGTAATCATACATAGCGCAAACGCCAGGCAGGCTGCGCTCCTTCTATTGATCGCGCGATTGACAGTGCGGCTCATAGCTAAGTCCTAAATAAGTACGTCATTGAACCGCTACCCTCCCACGCTTACCTCGCGGCGGTAAGGTACACTTAACCTCCACTTTCCAGACACTGTTCCGCCCTTTTAGCGAACAGTTGAAAGCCATAGGGAACGTTATGAAACTAGAGGTTAATCGGCACGCCACGACGCCCATCGCCCAGCAGCTCGAAGTGGGTATTCGCGCTTGGATTGCAGCGCACGGTGCAGGTGGTGGCCGTCGTTTACCCTCTATTCGTCGCTTAGCCGCCACCCACCACATCAGCCGTAATGCGGTGATTGAAGCCTACGAACGGCTTGTCGCTTCTGGCTTAGTGCGCTCACGACCCGGTTCAGGTTTTTATGTGGCGGATAGCGCGGCAGCACTGGTATCACAACCCGCAGCTACGAGCGGATTGGAAGAGGTCACCAACGGGCTATGGGGGCTTTTCAGTGCAAACGAGCACGCGCTCAAGCTGGGCTGCGGCTGGCTGCCCAGTGATTGGCGCGAAGGCGATGACCTCACTCACGCCATTCGCCAAGTGGCACGTAAAAGCCGTTCGGGGATTTTCGAGTACAGTACCCCTCAAGGGCCGCAGGATTTACGCGGCTTAATCCAGGAACGCCTGCGCCCACTGGCGATTACTGCGGACGCCCAGCAGATCGTGATGACCGGTGGCGGTAGCCATTCGCTGGATCTACTAGTGCGGATGCTTCTTGAGCCTGGCGATGTGGTCTTCGTGGAATCACCAGGCTATTACAATCTGTTCGGCCTGCTGCACTTACAGCGAATCCGCGTGATTGGCGTGCCGCGATTAGCCGATGGGCCTGATATCGAGCGCTTGGAGGTGTTGTTGGCCGAGCACCGCCCAAAGCTGTTCTACATCAATAGCGTTTTTCACAACCCCACGGGCAGTACGCTCACCCCGGCGGTGGCGCACCGAGTGTTACAGCTCGCCGAGCAACACGATTTTCAGATTATTGAAGACGATATCTACGCGGATTTTCAGCACACCCCCACCACCCGCTTGGCAGCGCTAGACGGTTTGAGCCGGGTGTTCTACCTGGGCAGCTTTTCGAAAAGCCTCTCCTCTTCACTGCGAGTAGGCTTTGTCGCCGCCCCCGTGGCTTGGGTGCAGCGCCTTGTGGATATCAAGATGTTGACCAGCATCTCCGCTTCGCGGTTTGCCGAGCAAGTGGTCACGACCCTGCTGCAAAACGGCAGCTACCGGAAGCTTACCGAACGGCTGCGCATCAAGCTCGCCAATCAAATGGCAATGGCACTAACGATGCTGAAAAATGCCGGCTGGGAGGTGTATACCCAACCGGCTGGTGGGATGTTTGTGTGGGCAAAACCACCGGTAGCCATCGCCCCTGAAACCCTGAGTGAACTGGCTAACCGGTGGAAAATCACGCTATCGCCGGGGCATCTGTTTTTCGCCGATCACCAGCCAACGCCCTGGCTCCGGCTTAATGTAGCCTATATACAAGATCCCAGAGCCAAAGGGTTTATTGAGGCGGCAAGTTAGGATTAAAGCGGCTCTTCTGATATCGCTGAAGGGGGCTGGTAACCCCCCGTTAATTACAGCTCGCGTTTGCCGTCAACTAACCGCGACACCTTCAGCGGGTTGCCCTCTTTCAGCGCATCGGGCAGTAAGCCTTCTGGCAGGGACTGGTAACAAACCGGACGTAAGAAGCGGTGAATGGCCGCCGAACCGACGGAGGTCGAGCGCGAATCAGAGGTGGCCGGGAACGGGCCACCGTGCACCATGGCATGGCACACCTCGACACCCGTGGGCCAACCATTGGCGAGAATACGCCCTGCCTTGCGCTCAAGCGTAGGCAGCAGCGCTTTAGCGGCATCCAAATCGGCGTCGTCCATATGCAGTGTGGCGGTGAGCTGGCCTTCCAGCTGTTCAGCAACACGTTTTACTTCCGACGCGTCTTCGCACTCAACAATCAACGAGCTGGCACCGAACACTTCCGCTTGCAGCGCTTCAGATGCGAGGAAATCGCTCGCTGAAGCGGCAAACAGTCCTGTCTGGCACTGATAGTCGCTGCCCGTCTGGCCGCGGGCGATTTCGCGCACTTTAGCTGCGCCGCTCAGGCTGGTCACGCCCTCTTGATAGGCGCGGTGGATACCCGGTGTCAGCATTGTCTGCGCGCCGCTGGCTTCCACGGCGCCTCGCGCTGCCTCAATGAAGGCATCCAACTCAGGACCTTTTTCCGCAATGACCAAGCCAGGATTGGTGCAGAACTGGCCCGCGCCCATATTGAGTGAGCCAACAAAGGCTTCGCCCAGTGCTTTACCGCGCGCTTTAAGTGCCGCCGGTAGCAAGAACACAGGGTTAATACTGCTCATCTCAGCGTAGACCGGGATCGGCTGAGGCCTTGCTTGCGCCGTTTTCATCAGCGCCATACCGCCACTGCGCGAGCCGGTGAAACCAACCGCTTGAATACGCGGATCATCCACCAGCGCCTGGCCAATTTCGTTACCGGCACCAAACAGCAGCGAGAAAACGCCTTCCGGTAAATTGCAGGCTTTTACGGCTTTTTGAATCGCCTGGCCCACCAGCTCAGAGGTGCCTGGGTGCGCAGAATGACCTTTCACCACCACCGGGCAGCCAGCCGCTAGGGCCGAAGCGGTATCACCACCCGCAACCGAAAATGCTAGCGGAAAATTGCTGGCACCGAAGACAGCGACAGGCCCCAGGGCGATATGACGCTGACGGAGATCGGCACGCGGCAGCGGTTGGCGATCCGGCATGGCCGGGTCGATGCGTACATCAAGCCATTCACCGGCACGCACTACTGAAGCGAACAGTCGCAGTTGCCCGCAGGTTCTACCCCGCTCACCCTCGATGCGTGCCTGGGGCAGGCCCGTTTCAGCCATGGCACGCTCAATCAGCTCACTACCGATCGCTTCTATTTCACTGGCGATGGTTTCTAAAAACGTAGCGCGCTCTTCGAGAGACGTTTCGCGGTAGATGGCATAGGCCGTTTCAGCCAGCTCGCAGGCTTGTTCAACATGGGCTCGACTGCCGCCAGTATAGACAGGCTCTAGTTTTTCACCGGTGGCTGGGTTAACAGCTTGAATATTGGCTTGGGTGCCGGTCACTGATTGTTGACCTATCAGCATTTCGCCTCGAATCGTCATATGTTGCTCCTTATATGGGTCAGTGGTATCACTGGTCGCGATACTGGGCGTATGTATTGCGCGCCCGATTAAGGTGCTGGTACATGGTTTCGCGAGCTGCTTGAGCATCACGAGAAAGAATAGCTTCGAGAATGTAGGCGTGCTCTTCCTGAACTCGCTCTAAATAGCGCTCTGAGGAGATCGGGTTAATATCAATACTCAGCAGCTTGGCGCGGGGAATCACGCTCTGACTCCACTGCTTGTAGAAAGATTGAAAGAAAGGATTTTTGGTCGCCGTGGCAATCGCAAAGTGAAACAAATAATCCTCTTCTCGAGCTTGGGTTTTTGCAGCATACGCATTGCTAAAAGCAAGGTGCTGCGCTTCGAGCCGTTGACGATCTTCATCATCATGGCGTAAGGCAGCCAGTTCAGCTGCCGCTGGCTCTAAGGTTAGCCGCAGTTCCAGCAGGTGCAAGATATCTTCCACGGTGGTCGGGTTTATGCGCTCTGCAGGCCGCGCCTCTACCGTAGAAGAGCGCAGCACCGAAGTGCCTACACCACGTCGGGTCTCAACAAGCCCCAGGGATTTAAGGTGTGTGATGGCCTCACGTATGACTGTGCGGCTAACGCCAAAGGAGTCACAAAGACTGTTCTCAGTGGGCAATTTTTCTCCCACGCCTACTTTCCCCTGGGTGATCAACGCTTCCAACTGGTCGGCCACGTGCACGGACAAGCTTCCCTGCTGTGTCACTTTACTTATTTGAAGCGGTTTTAGGGCGGATGCCGCTGCGCTGGTTTTGACCATGGAAGCTATCCTTCATTAATATCCAAGTTGTATTATATCGTACAACCTAGGTCTTGAAAGTACCAATAAACGGCTTCTGAATGACCCCAGACAGCCTGTTTTCTATTTTTAATGCCATCACGAGTAATAACAAATATTTTTTCATACCAGATATAACACATCATACAAGAAAAAAGGTAGGTCTGGTTATTGTGCCAAGCAAGCATAACTAACGAAATCTAAACCAAAGTTAAAGTAGCACTTTGATAAAAATCAAGCTCATCAACATTACGGTCTCACATACCTTATCCCCCCTTGCTTATGGCGCAATCGGTGCATGCTTTTTGTTGCAGTATTGTATGATGTAATACAACATATGGTTAATAGAGGGATCCAAAGGCGATAAGGCTTTACGTAACCCTCATACCGGCGAGATCACACAAGGTTCTTTACTTGCATAGCGCCACCTTGGGTGGATAACCCGCAGCCCTTAATAGAGTAATCATCAAGGAGTATCACCATGCTGTATGACCACCGTACCTATACCTGCACACCTGGCACGTTGAAGAAACAGATGGCGCTCTACGAAAAGCATGGCTGGGCTATCCAAAAACGTCACCTTGGCGAACCTCTGCTATATGGACCGGTAGAAACAGGCAATGTGAATTCCTATGTGCATATCTGGGTGTTTAAAGATGCCGCTGACCGTAGCCAGCGGCGCGCCGCCATGCAGAGTGACCCAGAGTGGGCCGCCTATCTCAAGAAAAGTGCCGAGGCGGGTTATCTAATTAGCCAGGAAAACAAGATTGTTGTCCCCGCCCCCTTCTTTAAAGACTGATTTCTTGATTAGCGGGTCTCTTCATGAAGTGGTTCCTTTATGAACGAGCTTTAGCTGAACGCAGTGCTGTGACGGTAGTGCGTGTTGAAATACGTTCCGGGTCAGTCACAAGCTCGATCACGGCAGAGCGACCCGAGGCCATGGCCCGCTCCAGAGCGGGCTTGAAAGCGGCCGTATCGATAACACGTTCGAAATGCGCGCCAAGCCCTGCTGCCAATTGGCCGAAATCGGGATTCACCAGGTCGGTTCCCGAGACGCGGTTGGGATGTTCACGCTCCTGGTGCATACGAATCGTACCGTAAGTACCGTTATTGAACAGCAGTACGATGGGCCGCCCGCCATGCTGTACGGCGGTGGCAATCTCAATACCGCTCATCATAAAACCACCATCGCCGACAAACGCCAGCACACACTTTTCGGGTTCACGTAAAGAGGCCGCCACGGCGGCAGGAACCGAGTACCCCATCGCACCGCAGGTTGAGCCGATGATCCGACCAGGCCTCTGATAGGCCAAAAAACGCTGCGCCCACCCGGTATGGTTTCCAGCGTCTAGCGTGACGATACACTCCTTCGGCAGGCTATCGCGCAACGCATGCATTGCCGCGCCCATATCGAGCGGGTAATCGTGTGACGGAGGCAAAATATCGGCAAGATACTCATCTCGCAACGTTTTGCACCACTCACTCCAACGGCTGCGCTGCCCCCAGTCGTGAGCGGCTAACGCTGCAGCCAGCTTATCAGGGGCCGAAACAACGCCCAGCGCCGGACTAAACACCCGGCCTATCTCATCCGGGTCAATATGCACGTGTATCAGCGTCTGGCTGGGGTTTGGTGAAGTCAGCGTGGTGTAGGTTCGGGTGGTCATCTCGCCTAACCGGGCTCCGACGACCAACAGCAGGTCTGCCTCCGCAAGGCGCTTAATCAGTGACGGCACCACGGCGGTACCGAAATCACCGACATAGCATTCCGAGGCATTATCGAGAATATCCTGACGGCGAAAGGAGCAGGCGACGGGAATACCGTTAGTTTCAGCGAAGGTGCGTATCTGCCCGCAGGACTCATCTGTCCAGCCCGATCCACCGACCAACATCATCGGACGTTTGGCACAGGAGACCAGGGCAGCGATTTTCTCGATTTCCTCCACGGCAACGCCCGGCCTTGACGGCGTGTAGGGAACAGCGTCTTCGACTTCGACGATATCGGTTAGCATATCTTCAGGTAGCGCCAGCACCACCGGGCCTGGGCGGCCTGACGTCGCTACCCGGAAGGCGCGCGCCATGTATTCGGGAATTCGGCGAGCATCCTCAATCTGTGCCACCCACTTAGCCATACCGCCGAACATCACCCGATAGTCAATTTCCTGAAACGCTTCCCGATCCATCGAGCCACGGTCCACCTGACCGATTAGCAGGATCATTGGCGTCGAATCCTGCTGGGCAATATGAATGCCAATAGCGGCATGGCAAGCGCCAGGCCCGCGTGTCACCAGGCAAATTCCAGGGCGCCCCGTCAGCTTGCCATAAGCCTCGGCCATATTCGCCGCTCCGGCCTCGTGCCGCGCATTGTAGAGGGTGAAGTGTTCACGCTGATCATAAAGCGCATCAAGCACTTCCAGGTAGCTCTCTCCAGGCACACAGTAGCCACTATCAGCCCCGTGGATCAGGAGTTGGTCAACCAGTACTTTTCCCCCGGTACGCGGTAGTGGGCGAGTTTTTGTTGTCATGTTGGCATCCTAATGGCAGAGAAGAGCGCCCCCAGCCGTTCGTGATGATCAATACAGGAGGCGCATAGCGAGTAACAGAAACCAATCTTGTTGTGTACAAATGTTTATTAAGATCACGGAATGGCATCAAGCTTCGGCTTCTTGCGCAGAATCAGACAGGCGAAAACGACGGTTAATGCCAGGAAAGCAAGGCTGTCTAAACTCGTCAGAAAGACTATCGGGTTACCGTCATTGAACGATAAGGAGCGTCGCAAATACTGCTCCAGATCCGGCCCCAAGATGAAGCCTAGCAACATGGCCACAACCGAGTAGTTATGTTTGCGCAGGAAGAAAGCCAACACACCAAACAATAGGGCTAAAAACATCTGAAAAATTGAGTAGGTCGCCACATAACTTCCGACGAGCGCTACCACGGCGATGGCGCTGTAGAGCAGACCACGCGAGATTGAGACGATACGAATAAAGTACGGCCCGAACAGGAACAGCGTCAGCGGGATGAGGATCAAGGCGCTCACAAACAAAGAGGCAAACATGGGCGCTATTAGATCAGCCTGCTGTTCAATGAGACGTGGCCCTGGCTGTAAACCATTGATAACCAAAACGCCAAGTACAATAGCCGTGGTAGGGTCGCCCGGAATCCCGAACATCAGCATTGGCACAAAAGCACCGCCGCACATGGAGTTATTCGCCGATTCAGCCGCGGCAATACCTTCTCGACTGCCGTTGCCATACTCCTCAGGCTTCTTCGAACCGCGTTTGGCATCAGCATAAGCCACAAAAGCGGCCATCGAGCCACCCGCGCCGGGAAGGATGCCAATCGCATAGCCAATGAAGGCGCTCTTAATATAGGTAAAGAACCCCACCTCACGAACTTCAGACCACGGGGGAATAAAGTCGCGCCGACGAATTTTTAAGCTTTTCGCTCGCTTCAGAGTACCCTCTAAAGAGAGGTTCCAATTCTGCGCCTGTACCAGTAGCTCACTGACTGCAAACGCACCGATTACCACCGGCATTAAACCGATACCTTCGACCAGCAGTTCAGTGCCAAACTCAAAGCGTGGAATCGGCTGGAGTACATCAATCCCCACGGTGGCCAGCATAATCCCCAGCGTCGTAGCGACAATGCCCTTAGCAATGGCGCCCTTGTCGACAATGATGATTACCACTAGGGCAAAGAGTACAAGTGAGAACTTGCCGGGCGTGCGAATCAAAAGCGCCAGCTCACCTGCGATCGGCATGAACGCCATCAGCAATAAGGCACCGATTGAACCACCAATCATTGAGCCTAGCGCCGCATGGCCTAGCGCATTGGCACCATGCCCTTTTAACATCAAGGCATTGCCTTCCACAGCGGTCATCATTGAAGAGGGTGCGCCGGGAATATTGATCGTCGTGGCCGTTATGCTGCCGGAGTACATTCCCGCCATAAAGATAGACGCACACATGACCAGCGCGGGTACAACGTCAATCGTGTAAGTAATGGGTAATAGCAAGGCGATCGCCAGCACTGAGGTAAGACCAGGCATCGCACCGAAAAAGGTACCAATTAAGAAGCCGGCAATCATGAAGCCCAGCACTTGCCAACTCAGCAATGCTTCAAAACCGCCCAGGAAACTAACAAAGGTCTCCATTAGAATCCTCCTAACACGGGAGGCAGACGCACCCCGAAAATACCGGCAAATAGTCCGTAAAAGAGCGCTGTAACAGCGATCACATAAAATATAAAGAAGGCGGGACGATGTTTCTCGAAGTCAAAGATAAGAAAGAGCGCTACCACGAAACCCAGTGTCGCTGGCACATACCCCAAGGGACGAAACACGCCGATGTAGATGCCAGTCGCCACTACAATCAACAATGGCCTTAGCAAAGAGCCACCAGTGGTCGCCTCTGCTTCTTTGCGCCACTCCCCTACTATTACAACAACCAGCGCTACATACATGATGAAGGCCATCAGAATAGGCATGAAGCGTGGCCCCACGATGGTGTCACCACCAAACTGCGAGCGTATGCTTAAGGCTTCCGCCAGATAGATCGTGGTCAATATCAGCAAGAAAGCTGGAAACAGTACTGCCGATCTTCTGCAGCGTTCGACGTTGTTCATTGACTCAAAATCCTCTTATTGAGCTAGCCGTGGCACCGGCTACCGGTGCCACGCTCTTTGAGCTGCGAGTTACTTGGACATCACGCCTGCTTCAACAAGCGCATCCATTTCGCTGAAAAGTGACTCAGCCGTTTCATCAGCCCAAGTAGTCACCTCATCGGTACCCAGCCAGTTCGGCGTTACCCCGACGTTGGCAACCCACTCTTGAAACTCATCGCTGTCGTATGCCGTTTTGTAAGCGCTTTCCAATGCGCTAATGGCTTCTTCCGGGGTGTCTGCTGGTGCGGCGAAGACAATAAAGCTGCCAATCTGGAGGTCGACCCCCTCGTCAGCTGTGGTGGGAACATCTGGATACGTCGGGTTTTGCGTATCGGAGAACTCAACGAGACCGCGCACGGTGCCATCTTCCAGGAGATTGGAAAAATCGCCCAGGCTGGTGAGTGCCACATCGACCTCATCGGACAGAATGGCTTCTTTCTGCGGGGCGGCACCACCAGGATAAGAGACGATTCTGAACTCAGTATCGGTCAACTCTTGAAGCTGCAGAATGGCTAAATGGATACGCCCGCCCAGATTCTGAATGGCAACACGAATCTCACCGGGATCAGCCTTAGCCGCCTCGATAAGGTCATGAATCGTTTGATAGTCGGAATTGGCGTCAACGACGATTGCATCAGGCTCGCTGGTGACCCGTGCAATCAGCTTCAACTTATCGATATCGTAACTGGGCAGCATGGCCTGCCAGGGCACAGTAATTAGGCTGTCGTAGGTTAACGCGCCAATGGTATAGCCGTCGGGGCGGGCACTCATAAGCTGGCCAATACCGGTGGCACTCACGCCACCCTCGATGTTTTCTGCATACATGGAAACATCAAGATTTTCTTCAGCGATGGTGGTCAGTTTTCGAACGATTCCATCGGTACCCCCTCCGGCCCCCCAAGGCACAATCACGCGAATATCGCGCTCGGGGTAGTCAGCAAGCGCCACGCCAGTTAGTGAGGATAAAGCGACGGCAGCGGACAGTGTTAGCAGGGCTTTGTTGTTTTTGTACATTGTGTACTCCTTGGTTTAAAACCTATCAGCAAACTATTTCTTATGATCAAGTCATACATCATACAACCTGAAACTTAGAGTGTTCTTGTTAGCGCTACAATAGAGAGATGTAAAAACTAGACCAAAGTCGAGCGCTTACCTAACTGACCACATCTCTCTATCGGTAATACGTCTGGCTAAATCCATCATCATCGAGAAAGTACTTTAACGAACGAGTGCGGGACGCTTAGGATCAAACTCCCACCCAGGAATCAAAAACTGCATCGCCATGGCATCATTTCGCTGTGTGGTATCCAACGATTTATAAAGACTATGCGCCTCCATAAGCTTCTCTTCATCAAGCTCAACCCCCAGCCCTGGGGTGGTGGGCACCTTGAGTTTGCCATTGCGAATGAGCAATGGGTCTTTAGTGATTCGCTGCCCGTCTTGCCAAATCCAGTGGGTATCAATCGCGGTAATCTCACCCGGGCAAGCCGCTGCAACGTGAGTCATCATGGCGAGCGAAATATCGAAGTGGTTATTACTGTGAGAGCCCCAGGTCATGCCCCACTCGTTGCAAAGCTCACCCACTTTTACCGCACCTTGCATGGTCCAGAAATGGCAATCTGCCAAAGGTATATCGACGGAATTTAGCTGAACGGCGTACTGCAGCTGTTTAAAATCTGTCGCAATCATATTGGTGGCGGTAGGTAGGCCGGTGCGTTTCTTAAACTCGGCCATGGTCTCGCGCCCTGAGTAGCTCTCTTCCTGGCCACAGGGGTCTTCGGCGTAGCTCAGCAAGTGTTTGATGGGCTCCAGCACGCGCACCGCTTCATCCAGTTTCCAGGCTCCGTTGGGATCAAGCGTGAGCCGCGCATCGGGGAAGGCATCATGGAGCGCCCGGATGCAGTCGGCTTCGTCTTCACCACGTAATACACCACCTTTTAATTTAAAGTCTTTAAACCCATAGCGCTCATAAGCGGCTTTGGCCAACTTAGCCACGGCCTCGGGTGTTAGCGCTTCTTTGTAGCGTATTTCATCCCAGCTATCTTGTGGGTTATACGCGTTAGGGTATGGCAGGTCTGTCTTGCCCGGGTCACCCAGTAAAAACAGGTAGCCCAATGCCTCGACTTCATCACGCTGACGGCCGTACTGTCCCAGCAGGTCGGCGACGGGTAGCTGTAGTGCTTGCCCATAGAGGTCTAACAGCGCCGACTCAATTCCGGTGATCACGTGTACCGCTACGCGCAAATCAAACGTCTGACGCCCCCGCTCTTCGCGTCCGTTCTGGGCTAAACGCAGGCGAACCTGGTTGAGGGTGTGCTTAATATTATTGATCTGAGAGCCTTCTACCAGCTCACGGCACTGTTCCAGTCCTTTAAGAATACCGCCGCTGGAAGGAATCTCACCAACGCCCTGATTACCCGCGTCATCCTCAAGGATGACCACACAACGGATAAACCAAGGGGCATGACCGCCACTGAGATTTAATAAGAAGCCGTCGTAACCTGCGACTGGTACCACTTTCATTGATTTAATTTTTGGAAACATATGTCGTACACCTCTCTTATTATTGACCCAAGTTGAAACTTTATTCAGGTGATCAAGTCACTGGCGCAGGATTAAACAACACCAAATCGTTATGAATTCCCAGTCGGTCGGCAGCGGCCTGTTGGCGGCCGCTGGCCACGTCCAGGATGAGGTGGAAAAGCTCCCAGCCCACCTCTTCGATACTGGCATCACCGGTGGCAATGCGCCCCGCATCGAGATCGATAATGTCGTGCCACCGTTTTCCCAGAGCTGAGTTGGTGGAAACTTTCAACACCGGCACCATGGCTAGACCATATGGTGTACCCCGACCTGTGGTGAATACCTGCAGATTCATGCCTGCGGCTAACTGAAGCGTGCCACAGATGAAATCGCTGGCCGGGGTCGCGGCGAAGGTCAGCCCCTTACGGCGTAGCCTTTCACCAGGGCCGATGACATCGACAATCGGCGAGTTGCCCGACTTGATCACCGAGCCCAGCGCCTTCTCAACGATATTGGAAAGCCCCCCCTTCTTGTTGCCCGGTGAGGTGTTGGCGCTACGATCAGCCTGGCCTTGAGCCAAATAGTTGTCGTACCACGCCATCTGCTCAATCAGTGCCCTACCCACGTCTTCGTCAATAGCCCGCGGGGTTAACAGATGTATGGCATCGCGCACCTCGGTAACCTCTGAGAACATCACACTGCCACCCGCTCGCACGATCAAATCGGTCGCAAAGCCCACTGCGGGGTTAGCTGTCACCCCCGAAAAGGCATCGCTGCCGCCACACTGCATGCCGACGACGAGCTCGGACGCCGGGCAGGTTTCACGCTGGCGTCGATTGAGTCGCTCAAGGTGTCGTTCGGCCATGGCCAAAATACCCTCAACCATCTCGCCGAAGCCCTGAAAAGAGTCATCCTGAAGGCTCAACACGTTGGCTTCCGGGTCGGCCGCCTCGGTGTTTTCATAAATTTTCACCGGTCGATCGGAAAGCAGTGTCGAGGGTTGCAGCTTCTCGCACCCCAAACCGATGATCATTATTTCGTTGCCGAAGTTGGGATTCAGGGCGATATTTTTAAGCGTTCGAATGGGCACAATAGCCGCAGGCGCATTAATGGCGACCCCACAGCCATAAGAGTGATTAAGCCCCACCACATCATCCACGTTAGGAAATCGCGGCAGCAGCTCGCGTTTGATCCGCTGCACGACGAAGTCGACGGTACCCGCGACACACTGCACGCTGGTGGTGATACCCAGTACATTTTTGGTGCCGACGCTACCGTCAGGGTTACGAAAGCCCTCGAAGGTATAACCTTCAAGCGGGTCGGTTTTCGGTGCTGGCCGAGTCGCCAGCGGTAGATCCGCAAGCGGCGGTGGTGTCGGCATGTGCAAGTTGGTCTCACTGACGTGGCCGCCTTGGGGAATAGGCGTAGCTGCCGTACCGATGACTTCACCGTAGCGAATGATGCGCTCACCCTCCGCCAGATCGACAAGGGCCACCTTATGCCCCTGCGGGACAGCCATTGTGGTGGTAACTCCTCCCTCAATGACGGCACCCTCAGCAAGACCGCCCGGTTCAACCACGATGGCGACATTATCGTTGGGGTGTATGCGAATCACGCGCGTATTAGTCGTTGTCTGTGTCATGACCCTTTCCTGAGGCTGTGCGTGTACTGCCAGTTACCTGGGTCAGCTCCATTTTTTGCCTGGCGCGGGATTTGAAGCCCATGACGATGGCGAACATTACCGAGGCGACAATCAACCCCCACAGCACCATGGCGATGGGACTCTTGGTGAAAAAGATCGAGAAAGTGCCGAACGACTCCAGGCTCTTGACGAAGTAGACCTCGGCTTGGCTGCCCAAGATAAAGCCAATAATTAGCGGGGCCACTTCCAAACCAATTTTCTGCACCAGGTAGCCTAAAATGCCGAAAATAAGCAGCGTCCAGACGTCAAACATAATGCCGTAGTTGATGGCATAGGCCCCCACTACACACATCATCACAATGATGGGGAAGAGAATATGCTTTGGCACCATCACCACTTTGGCGATGTACTTAATGGCATAGAACATTAAGAAGAACATCACGATATTGGCGAACACCAAAGCCGTCATCATGACGTACCAGGTCTCGGTATTCTCAGGAATAAATAGCGGCCCTACCTGGATGCCCTGCAGGGTGAACGCACCAATCAGTACCGCCGTAGTCGAGTCGCCAGGAATACCTAGCGATAGCAGTGGAATCAAAGCCCCACCGGTCAACGCATTATTGGCGGACTCCGAGGCAATAAGCCCCTGAGGCGCCCCTTTACCCATTTGCGATGAATCACGGGTTAAGTTTTTCTCTTGGGTATACGCCAGCACGGAGGCAGCGCTGCCACCGACCCCTGGCAACATGCCAACGAAGGTGCCAATAAACGACGAACGCACCAGATTGGTCAGGCGTCCATTAAAGATTGAAAGCGAAAAGCCGCCTCCTTTGCTGATCTTTATGCGTTCGTTGACTAGCCCGCTCTTTGCCCCCTTTTCCGCCTCAAGCAGAATCGTGGAAATACCAAAGACACCGATCAGCACCGGCAGCAGGGAAAACCCTTCAAATAAGTAGGGTTCCATAAAATCGAACATCAGCCGGGTCTTGCCATTTCCGCCATCAGATATGCTGTAGTCGCCAATCAGGCTCAACCAGATGCCGATAACGCCACTAAAGATGCCAATCAGCATGCTGCTGGACAGCGAAGCAATGACACTCAGCGCTAATAAAATGATCAAAAACTTCTCTACATAAGAGAACTTGATCGAGAAATCGGCCAGCAGAGGCGCAAACAAGAACAGTATAGCGGCGCTAATAAGCCCGCCGACGACTGAAGCGATGACACAGATCTTCAGCGCTTTCTCACCCTCACCCTTTTGAGCCATCGGGTAGCCATCAAAGGTGGTGGTAATGGAAGAGGGAGTGCCGGGAATATTGAGCAGAACGGCGGGCACCATACCGCCCGAGATACCCCCCACGTACAGCCCCAGTAGCAGCGCCAGACCGTGGTGTAGCCCAAGGGCATAGGTGAGCGGTAAGCAAACAGCGACTGCCATGGTGGCGGTCATGCCGGGGATCGCGCCGAAGATGATGCCGACCAGAGCACCGAACCCGGCGAGTAAAAAGAAGGTTATATCGAGAAGTGAGAGGAATTCCATGGTGGCACTCGCTCCGGTCACGGTAAGGTGATAGTGAACAGCTTGGCGAGAACGAACCAGGCCAGACTAGGGGCGACGATGGCATTGACCACGACGATGGTAAGCGCCTTTTTCGTCCAGTCATGCAGATAGAGCAGTGACATCAGGAGAACGAAAACCATCGATACCAGCAGGAAGCCATAGCCTGTGTAGGGGAACATATCGCCCACCACGGCCATGAAGTAAAAATACGCCGCGATCAAGACGAGAGTGCCAATAAAACGGAAATTATCTCGAGCCTCACCCACAATGGGCAGTGTGCGCTCTCCTCGTTTCACTGATGCCATGAAGGGAGCTACCTTTGTCATTAAAATCAAGACAAAGAGTCCCGCCATGATCCAGTGAATAATCCTCGGGAAAAACAGGTGGGAGGTCTCGAAATCGATGGAGACACTAAGCAGACTTGAAAGACCTGATTCCATAACAGCTCCGGGCATTAGCAGCAGATACCCTGCTTACTATTGTTCTATAGCGGCTCATGCATAGGAGAGGCAGCCGCCGCTCACGCAGCGGGCGCCATACCTTTACTTGATGTTGCTGATGATTTCTTCGTAGCGAGCCATTTTATCGGCGAGATACTCAGAGGCTTCATCAGAAGGCTTGAAGTTGGGGATAAAGAAGGCGTTCTTCTGAGTCTCCTGTATTTCACCTTCCGCATAGATATCCGTTAGCGCTTCATCGATTTGCTCAACAATCGCTGGATCCATGTCTTTGTTGTAGAGGAAGAAGAACTCCTTATCGAATGTAAAACTCTCGTCATCGCCCATTGTGACGTGCACGTTTGGCTCTACATACTCCAGCAGTTGCTCACGAGACGTTTGGCCAAGCCCCTCTTCCGGGGCCTGTTCAATGGTATCTTGCCGGGCCGTCAACCAGACAAAACGCATCGCTTTCTGGTCGTCTTCAGGTAACCGCGTGTACTGCTCGTTAGCCTGCACAGTGCCATTAATTACATCGGCTTGGCCGTCAAAAAGCTGCTGGTTTTTGTCGGATTGAGAACCGGTATTGACAGCGACCAGGTTGTCTTCCTGACCAGGATGCTCAATAGCGATGGCATTTTTCAGGGCACTGAAACCAATCTCCGATACGCCACCCGGCTGGATAGCGACCCGCACAGTCTCACCATTGCCTACTGCAGCAATGATGTCGTCAAGGGTTTGGTAAGGTGAGTCTTTAGGCACCAGGTAGGCATTGCCTGGGTTGATTGCAAGCGTCGGCCCGACGGTATATTTCTCAAAAATATCGTCGTAGCCCTCAACCCCATACAGATGGCCAAGATAGGACTGATCGTGGAAGATCATCAGCGTATTGCCACGAGAGTCCCGGTCAAGTGTGCGAAAAGCAGAGCTTGCACCAACGGCATCCACCTTCATGTTGAGATCCAGCCTTTCAGCTAGCTGATCCACCACAATAGTAGAGTTTTGATACGTATCCCCGCCGGTGGACGTTGAACCGATAACCACACGAATATTGCCCCGCAATGGGCCATCTTGGGCCATGGCTACGCCAGCGCTGACGCTCAATGCTGCCATCAGCGCTGCTGAACCGACACGTGTCATTAATCTATTGGAAATGCGCATACTTTCACCTCTTTCGCTCGTTGTTAAATTGTTATAGCTCAGTGGTTTAATGGCTTAGTGAGCTGGCGCTTTATTACTATTTAACGCGATCGATCAACTTTTTAAGCTCCTGACACTCCGCCTGGGTTGGCATTGTCAGCGGCGCGCGAACACTGCCGGCGGGACGGCCAACAATGTCTGCGCCTGCTTTGATCAGGCTAACGGCATAGCCCGCTTTTCGATCCCGGAGGTCTACGAAAGGAATAAAAAAGTCGTTAGTGATCTGTTTCACAACGTTTTTATTACCTTTGCGCAACTCCTTGTAGAACTTCACTGCCATCTCCGGCACGAAGTTGAAAACAGCCGATGAGTAGGTATTTACGCCAATGGAGACATAGGCCTCGGCAAAAATTTCAGCCGTGGGAACGCCGCCGATATACACCAAACGGTCACCCACAGTTTTGACGATTTTGTTGAGCGCCTGAATATCGCCTTTGCCATCTTTTAGCCCCACCAAGTTGGGACACTGGTCGGCGAGCTGCTGAACAGAATGAGCATTCAAAATGCCATTACCGCGGTTGTAATAAATCACGTTGACTGACGTGGCATCACAAATCTGGCGGGCATACTCCACCAAGCCATCCTGCGGGCACTCGGTAAGGTATGGCGGCATCAGTAGAATGCCGTCAGCGCCCGCTTCTTCGGCCGCTTTTGCAAAGGCCTTGCCGGCTTCAACGCTTAAGCCCGCGCTAGCAATAACGGGCAAGCGACCGTCGATTACTTCGACAGCGACGCGAACAATCTCGCGATACTCATCAAGTGACAGGTTAAAAAACTCCCCCGTGCCACCCGCGACGAAGACCGCCGAGATCTCGTGGCTGATAAACCACTCAAGCCGCTTGCGGTAGCTCGCTTCATCGAAACGACCTTGACTATCGAAATCGGTAATCGGGAACGATAGCAGACCATCGCCGATGGCTTTTGTTACTTCTTGTCTTGAAAACGTCACTTTGCGCCCTCTTTAAAATGTGTTGACCACTGAATGAGCAGACATCACTAGCTAGCCAACAACCTTATGTCATACATCATACAACTTAGAAGATAAGTATCCTGCTAGCAGGGTGCAAGCAGAACTCTCGAAATTTAAACCAAAGTAGCAGCCATACCCTGTAAACCTGTTGAGGATTAAAACGCCTTTAACTAATCACCCGCCAGCTCGCAAACAGAGCGCCATAGCATGTCATCGACAACAATCGGCCTCTCTCCATATCGCTGATTAGCGGTCGACTCGCCCGGCCAGCGCACTGTGCGCCCCGGCTCGGCAGGCGTGGTTGCGGCCAGATGAGACTGAATGCCTTCGACAATGCTATCGCAAGCTTCGCGACCACCAAGCTGTTCAGGGTCAAAGACCATAAACACCTGGCTGCAACCGCCGCCACTGCCACGCTGAACCTTATCAATAGCATGGCTAGGACGCCCTTGAGCGAGCAGTGCTGCTAACGCATCCAGTAGAATCGACAACCCAGAGCCTTTCCAGTACCCGGTCGGCAGCAAGCGCCGCGTCGCAGCGATCGCCGCAGGATCACGGCTCAACTCTCCACGCTCATCAAAACCGCCATCAACGGGCAAATGTTCGCCCTTCAGCTGAGTCGTCTGCAGCTTCCCATAGGAGAACTGAGACATCGCCATATCGAGCACCAGAGGCTCGGTGTTATGCGGTACGGCCATCACCAACGGGTTATTGCCAATCGATTGGGAAGCACCACCCCAGGCAGGCATGCACGACTCGGTATTGGTCCACATAATCGTAGCGAACCCCTGCCCAGCCGCATGCCAGCCATAGCTTCCGCCCCGCATCCAGTGGGTTGTATCGCGTAACGCCACCAGCCCCATACCATGTTCACGCGCCAACGCCATGGCACGCTCTGTGGCATGAAGTGCATTGACCACACCTATTCCAAAGCCTCCATCAAGCACCTCAATCGCGCCCAATCGCTGGACAAGGCTTGGCTTAGCGTCGATATCGACCCAGCCTTTCCCGACGTACTCAATGAAACGCGGAACCCGCCCGATACCATGCGAATGTACGCCGTCGCGGGTACTTTCAGCATGGATTTGCGCGCAGGTCTCAGCATCAGCGGGCTTTAGCCCCGCCTTCAATAGTGATTTCTCAATCGTACTGCGCAACGTCTCAAAATCGATATTAGCCATCACTTCCCACCATTAAAAAAGCCCACTCCGCGAGTGGGCTTCAACACCCCAGCCGCCTCGAATGGCGGCCATGGACTTCAAGCAGCGTCAGGCGCCGCGTCTTGTTGACGAGTACGGTAGTTCTGCCACAGTGTCAGCGCCAGCAACCCACAGGCGATGACTAAAAAGGTAACGCTGATGGGCCGGGTGAAAAACGGTGTCCAATCACCACCGAAGGTCTGCAGCCCCCGCCTCAGGTTAGATTCCGCTATAGGCCCCAGAATTAAACCCAGTATTACCGGAGCGGTTCCAAAGCCATATCGGTTGAGAAAATAGCCGAGCAATCCAAAAGCGAGCATTATGTAGAGGTTAAAAACATCACCATCAACTCCGTAAACACCGATGAAACAGAAAACAATGATAGCCGATATCAACTGCTTTCTTGGCACTAGCAGTACACGAACAAACAGCTTGATACCTAAACACATGATGATAAGCATGAAGAAGTTAGCGACTAAGTACGCTAAAAATATCCCGTAAATGATGCCGCTCTGGCTTTCAAATAGCATCGGCCCCGGCGTAACGCCTTGAATCATTAAACCACCCAATAGAACAGCCGTCGCGGCCTCGCCGGGGATGCCCAGCGCAAGCGTAGGAATTAACGCCCCACCTAATAAAGCATTGTTCGCGCTCTCAACGGAGACAATGCCTGCACCATGCCCCTTACCAAACTTTTCAGGTGTTTTAGAAAAACGACGTGCTTGGTCATAGGCTACCAGTGAGGCGATACTGCCCCCAGCGCCAGGCACTGGGCCCACGACAGAACCAGACACAATCCCGACAAGAAGGGCGCGCCAATTGCGCAGCGTTTCAATAAACCGCGGGCGTGCAATATCGACCTTATGGGGGCTATTCTGAAGTTTATTGGAGGGGTCATATTCGAAGGCATCTTTCAGCACTTGTGATACAGCGAATAATCCAATCAGCGCCGGTAAAAGGTTAATCCCGGTCAATAAAGACAGCTGTCCAAACGTAAAACGGTCGACCCCCGCAATAGGATCTGTACCGATGGTAGAGCAAAAGAAACCTATTAGGCCTGCAATCAAACCTTTAAGGAGGGACTTGCCCGCAACAGAAGCAATAATGACTAGCCCGAAAATGCTCAGCGAAAAATACTCCGCAGCACCAAATCGCAATGCAAACTCAGCGATGGGTGGTGCGAGAAGACTTAACACCACCATACTTGCTACACCGCCAAAGAAAGAGGCAACAATTGCCAGCCCCAGGGCTCTCCCCGCTTCCCCCTTTTGAGCCATTGGGAAGCCATCGAACGTAGTCGCGACCGAGGATGGCGTTCCTGGAATATTCAACAATATGGCGGGTATCGAGCCACTGGCACCAGCACCACACAGGGTACCCAGCAGCATACCAATACCCATCACAGGCGGCATTCCAAAGGTTACCGGCAATAATAGGGCTATCGCCATGGCCGATGTTAAGCCTGGCAATACCCCCATGATAATGCCTAGGAAAGTCCCACCGGCAATCGCCAATAATGTACCCAACTGGAAGACCAGCCCCAAACCATCAATATAACCCGTTAGCATCTCACTTCTCCTTCTTCAATCCGGCAGTGGGATATTGAACAGTTCGGTAAATACATAATAGATAACCAATGATAAAGCGAACGCAAAAACTGTATACGCTGCTAGGTTTCGAAGTTTTCGACTATTGCTTAATTTTTGAAATTCACCGCTAGTTATGACAAGGCAAACGACATTTAAAAAGCAAAATATCGCTGTGCTTGCGATATACCCCAGCCGCTCGAAAGAATTGATATAAACAATAATCAAAGCCACGATGGTCAGCCATTGCAAAATGCCTTTCTTCGGAGCAGTGGCATTAAGGGCTGTTGCGTCTTCCCGCACTCGCCTTGCAGCAAGCCATTCGTAAGAATCACGTATTAAGCAGGGCACAGCACACACAAAAATCAAGCCAGAAATCAACTTTGGAAAAGAAGCGGGGGAAAGCCCCCCCGCCATGCTGACGGCTGGCAGCGTAGTGGCCATATAAAACCCAATTGCCGATGCCACCACAAGAAACAGATCAAAGATCGGTTTACCTATATCCTTTGCCATCAGTCGCTAACTCCTTATTTTATTTAGCAGCTAAGTCGCCAGCACTGTCTTTCATCACTTCAGCAGATTCAGCGATAAACGCTTCTAACTCATCTCCATACAGCGGTACAATATCCAAGCCCAGATTCGAGGCAGTCTCTTCGAAGGATCCTTCGTCTACAATTTCTTTAATGGCGTTGACCCACGCTTCCTTAGCCTCTTCCGGTAGGCCATCAGGGCCCGCGATGCCGCGCCATACTGTCAGAGACAGGTTGTAGCCTTCCTCTTGGAAAG
This sequence comes from Halomonas sp. A3H3, assembly GCF_000982975.1. Taxonomy (NCBI): domain Bacteria; kingdom Pseudomonadati; phylum Pseudomonadota; class Gammaproteobacteria; order Oceanospirillales; family Halomonadaceae; genus Halomonas; species Halomonas sp. A3H3. The sequence goes on from NZ_HG423343.1 coordinate 467,909, forward strand.
TAGGGACATCGGGCAGCGACTCGCTACGCTCTGCGTAGGACATACCCAAGGCTTTCAGACGACCGGACTCTAGCGCCGAGCGAAGTTCCGCCCCACCTAGCACCACGGCATCCACGTGCCCGCCCATAGCAGCGGAGATAGTCTCAGAACCACCGGGATAGGGAATGAAGTTAAAATCGACTTCAGCGGTATCAGCAAAGGCCACCGCCGCGATGTGAGCTGATGACCCTACCCCCGAAACCCCAACTTGCACCGAGGTGCCTTCCTTCGCAGCCTCGACCATAGCGTCCAAGTCGGCGTATTCACTGTCTTCACCAACAGCGATGACGTAGGGTTCTTCAAGAATCTTGGCGACAAAATCAAAATCTTCGTAGGTAAAGTCAACATTACCCAACGCCTCCAAGGTCAGCAGTGCATTGCTGGCGGCAGCTAAGGTATAGCCATCTGAATCTGATGCCTGAGCACGTGTCAGCCCCACGGCTCCGCCGCCGCCCGAGATATTGCGAATGACCAAGTTGGTATCGAGTTTTTCTTCCAGAAGCGGCTGTAGTGCGCGGACGAAGGTGTCGTTGCCGCCACCGGCTGAGAAGGGCACGATCATATCGATGTTTTGCTCAGGATATTCAGCAAATGCACCAGCACTGGCCATCATTGCTGTTGCCACAGATAAGCTTAGCGCTAACTTTTTCATTGTAATGTCCTTCTTTGTCATGTTTAGAGTATTCACTCAGCGCACTAACGCTGGCTTTTTCGGATCAAACTTCCAATCATCTATCAAATATTGCATTGCCATCGCATCATCCCGAGCACCAGCAGGCAGTGAACGATAGAGCTTATTAGCCTCCTCTATGGCCTTCATATCGATGTCGACCCCAAGCCCCGGCGCATCGGTTACGGCCACTTTGCCACCCACAATCTCCGGCGGATTGCGAGTCAGGCGAGCATCGCCCTCCTGCCATATCCAGTGGGTATCAAGCGCGGTTGTGCGCCCCACGGCGGCGGCCCCCACCTGGGCGAACATGGCAAGCGAAATATCGAAATGGTTGTTGGAGTGCGAGCCCCAGGTCATACCATGATCCTGGCAGAGCTGGGAGACACGTACAGCACCGGAAAGTGTCCAGAAGTGCGGGTCGGCTAATGGAATATCGACTGAGCGCAGCATCAGCGCGTGGGCCATTTCCCGCCAGTTGGTGGCTACCATGTTGGTGGCGACAGGCAATCCGGTGGCATGGCGAAACTCAGCTAAAATCTCGCGACCGGAGAAGCCTTGTTCCGCCCCGCATGGATCCTCTGCGTAGGCAATCACACCGTGGAGATCCTTGCACAGTCGGATCGCCTCTTCTAGCGACCAAGCACCGTTAGGGTCAATGGTCGTGCGCGCATCCGGAAACGCATTGTGCAGCGCCGTGACGGCCGCTATTTCTTGCTCGCCAGCCAGAGCCCCGCCCTTTAACTTAAAGTCTTTAAAGCCATATCGATCATGCGCCGCCTGAGCTAGCTCAACAATGTGCTGAGGGGTCATGGCCGCCTCGTCGCGCAAACGGTACCAGTCGTGATCCAAGCCCCCGGTGCCACGTCGAAAATCCAACGGCGTAGCGTGCCCATCACCGATAAAGAATAAGTACCCCAGCACGTCAACGCTGTCACGCTGCTTGCCGTTGCCTAGGAGCTCTGCCACCGGCACTCCCAGAAACTTCCCCATCAAATCAAGTAACGCCGCTTCAAGCGCGGCAACTGCATTGATGCGTAGCTCAAATGTCCAGGATCCTTTACCGAAATCTTCAAAATCGGCACTCCGTCCGGCATTGTGCAACGACGCAATCATGGAGCGCATTTTTCCGATCGACTGACCGACCACCATCTCTCGCGACTGCTCAAGAGACGTTTGAATCGTCTCGCCACCGGGGGCTTCGCCCACCCCTACATTACCGTGACTATCCTTGAGGATAACCAGGTTGCGGGTAAAATACGGCGAGTGCGCTCCACCGATATTGAGTAACATGCTATCGCGCCCTGCCACGGGAATGACCTGCATATCGGTTATCGTGGGAGTGTCGTGACTCGACATAAAACAATTCTCCATATAGGCGGTGTTAGCGCGCAGATCAGCATCCCGCTCATTGCCGCATTAAAATAACGAAGGCGGACAAACGCAGCCCTTGTTGGTCAATCAAAGACTTTTAAACTCAAACCCACTCTTCGCTGCTTGGCATAGGCGATCTAATTATCCGGATCAATATGTCATACATCATACAAATAAGAAGATAAGTAGCATGACTTTCAGACGCAAGCAGCAGTAGTGAAAATTAAACCAAAGTAGCACTTGCTGGCATGACTGCCAGCAAGTGATTAACAACCTAAAAAAGACATTAAATAACTGATTTTATTTATTTTTTATACTTCAACCACCCAGCCTGGCTTAAACACCGCTGGAGTAAACTCATCAGGGTATCCACCAGGGTTGGCAATGATACGCGTGCCGTTACGCAGAATATCCACGGGTTCGTGAACATGTCCGTGCACCCATACATCCATATTGCCCATTAAATGAGGCAAATTGGAGGCAAACGCGGGGGATAACGCGTCGCCCAGATATTGGCCTGGGATACAGTCGTGTAGCGGGGCATGATGGCTAACCACCACCTTAGGGCCATCAAACGGCTGGGACAGCTCTTTTTCGAGCCAAGCAAGCGCTTCAGCATGCACCTGCTGGCTTGCCTGAGGTGTGAATGTCTCCCCTGGCGAGGTTTGAACGATTTTAAAGTCGGGCATGTAGCGCAACGCCTTAGACTCAGTATCGGCGGGGTTTTGCGTTGGGTCACCGGCGTACAACGCAAAGTCAGTCCATAGCGTTGTACCGTAAAAGCGTACGCCATTGAAGGTGACAGCACGATTATCCAGAAGCTCAATGTCGAGCCGCTCGGCTTCGAGCGCCAGCTCATCACGCAGCAGCGGCATGCAGGTACCGTAGAACTCATGGTTGCCTGGTACATAGATAATCGGCGTGTCTGGAAACTGGTGGCGCGCCCAGGCAAGGCCTTCGCACTTACGGTGAATATCCCCCGCCAGAACCACTACATCTGCCTCCACCTCAGGCAGCTCGCGGTTCCCGTCAAAAAACTCCAGGTGCAGGTCAGACAAAATACGCAGACGCATAGGGCTCCTCGTAACAAATACCTATTTAAACGATCTTACCCGGCCTAGGACACGTTGTCGCAGGGCATCGGTGTCACGCCAAGGCATGCTGCATTGCAGCAAAAATAAGCTATAATAACGATGTAGTCCCAATAGGAGGACCGCACAATGACTTTTTTAATAACCCCCCCTGCACGCGATAATGAAGTTCTAGAGTTCTGGAGCTTGAATGCTCAATGGCATCGTGCCGCAGTTGAAGCGCTGAAAGCCTATTTAGGCTAATTCAGGTGCTTTTGCGCCCTTTAGACCAAAAGCTAATCACCGAAGCCGGAATATTTTCCGGCTTTTTTATGACTATGAAAACCTTTTCCATTCAAAGACCTAATATCCAAACACAGATATTTGTAAGCCACGGCTTACGAAAAATGGCAAATCACCTACATCGTTAGGACTAGCCCTGAGTAAAAAAAGCTCTTAATATCCGACCACAGCTAAATTGCTGCTATGCACAACACAGGCTGTGTACAACATAAGCTTTCTACAACTTGAAGGCTTTACAACATAAGTTTTACAACAAGGTCTCATCGCATTCCCTGTCCCCTGAAAGAGGAGTGAACGCCATGCAACACTTAGTCACCCCAACACAAGCGTTGGAAGTAGATGTTATGGAAGTATGGGCACAGCGTGCCCGCCAACAACGTGCGGCACTTGACGCTATTAAAGCTTACCTGCGCTAAGTCCCCAAACGTCATATTGGTTCAACGCCGCTCAACGCCTCGTTTCAGCGAGGCGTTTTTTTACCTAGTTAAATGGACAAGCATCACTATCAGGTCTAAATATACGACCTCCAGGCTATAACTATGCTTTACGCAGCCATGCATTACCCTGCAACATAGTCTCTTGACACAAGACGCCTGTATAAGATAACGCTCTTCTGCTTACCCGCACCCCTTACCAGATGAACCGCTTTAATGCTCGCTACCATTAGGCTTAATTATATTTGTCACCTCTTTAAAAAAACAAATAGTATTGCAATACCTAGTGGATTAATGATAACCACCTCGACGCTTCAGTATACATAGTCCCCCCAAATCATTTACTTCACGGCTGGGTATGGAGTTATATAAAGAAATAGTCTAATATTAATTCGGCTGATAAAGGCGCAATACTCAACGTGCAGACTCTTCTTGTTATGCACGCACATTGACGAAGGAACGGACGATGCAAACACCTTTTTTGGTTCGTAAAACATCTTATGCTTTAGGTTTAGTGGCGACACTCGCCCTTAGCGGCTGTCAATCAGGCGCTGATCTCGGAGGCTTAATGTCTGCGGGCTCCAGCTTAGCCGGCGCTGCCACGATGTCAGATCAGCAAATGCAACAACTAGGCGATCAAACCATCGCCCAGCTTGACTCCCAGAACCACCTTGTTGCAGACGATAGCCAGTATGCAAAACGCTTGGCCGAGTTAACCCAAGGCTGGGAAACAGTCGACGGCCATACGCTTGACTATAACGTTTATCGAATAGAAGAAATGAATGCTTTTGCGGTACCCAACGGATCCATTCGACTGCATAGCGGGCTGATGGATGAGATGACCGACGATGAAGTGCGTTACGTTATCGCCCACGAGATCGGCCACGTCTCGTTAGGACACTCCAAGCGTGCTTTCCAGGTTGCCTATGCTGCTTCCGCTGCACGTGAAGCAGCTGCGGCCAGCGGCAGCACTACCGCCGCCGCACTATCAAGCTCTGAGCTTGGTGACCTGGGCGAAAAACTGATCAATGCTCAGTTCTCTCAAAGCCAAGAGAGTGCAGCTGATGACTATGCCATTGAGCTAATGCAGCGCCACGACATGAATGCAGAGGCTTCAGTTGCAGCTCTACGCAAAATGGAAGCCAAATACGGCAACAACAGCAGCGTCTTCTCCAGCCACCCAGCAGCGGGTGATCGTGCAGAGCGCCTAGAAGCTTCGTTCCAGTAAAGCTCAGGCACTGGTACTCCTGCCAAGTTAGTCTTGATAATGAATGGCAGGAGTATTGGTTGCTTAGGTTTACCGATTTTTCTTACCCCCACTAAGCCCACTCGCCACCCTCTTCTTGCTGTGCGGACAGTTGCGTCAGGTAAGTGCCCTGCAAGATATACATTCGCTTTACATCGCGGTATTTGCCATTGATAAAGAACTCCTGCACCAAGTGGCCCTCTTCTATAAAGCCACTCTCCTCGTAAAGATGAATCGCTTTGACATTATCCACCGCCACAATGAGATATACCTTGTGCAGGTTTAGAATGGTGAACGAGTAATGCAGCGCTTGGCGAATTAACGTGCGCGCAAACCCTTTGCCCTGATGCTCCGGGGTAATAATGATTTGAAACTCGCCGCTGCGATGGATGTAGTCGATCTCGATCAGTTCTACCAGACCGATGGCATTTCCATGGCTATCTTCAGCGACAAAGCGCCGTTCGGCGTTGTCATGGATATGCTTGTTATACAGCTCCTCCAGCTCATCAAATGACTCGTAAGGCTCTTCAAACCAGTACGACATAATGCTCTGGTTATTATTTAGCTCATGAACAAAGCGCAGGTCGTTGCGCTCCAGTGCACGCAAATAAAGTGTATGGCCCATTGCCCGCTTTCCTTATGAATATCCGTTAAGAATACTCGTTTTAAACTTGCCCGCCACTCGGTTCTTGCCTTTAGGTTAGGCCATTTTGGCCAGGCGTCTAAATGAAAACAGCTCCGCCAAAGGGTGTTCTCTACCCTCTATAAGCGCTCGCAGCAGTTTGGCGCCTATCATGCTATAGCTAATGCCGTTGCCGCCGTAGGCCATGGCAAAATGAACGCGTGGGCCTAGGGCGTCATGTGGGCCGAAAAAAGGTAGACCGTCGTCGGTTTCAGCAAAGGTGCCACCCCAAGAGAATGTTGGGTTGATATCGAGCTTAGGCCATAGCGTTGCTATTTTAGCTGTTAGCCCTTCGGCCTTTTCTTCTACCCTCGCATCGCGGCGCTTGGGAATATCTTCATCGTCGTCGTCTCCCCCTACGAGAAGTCGTCCATCGCAGGTAGTGCGCATATACAGGTAGGGGCGCGATGATTCCCACATCATGGTGTGGCGCAGTTTGCCCAATGCCTCTGGCGGTAGTGGGTCGGTAATCAGCGCATAGCTACTGCGATTGACGGACACCTTTTCTGGCAGCCAGGCTTGAGACTCATACCCTGCGGCCATCACTACGTACTGGCAACGCAGCTTGGCGCCATTGGCCAGAGTGAGCGTGACGCCTTGATCATCCGGCGTCATCGTCTCCATCTGTGTGCGGTCATATACTTCTCCCCCACGCGCGACCACCCTGGAAAACAGCTGATATGCCATGCGATAAGGATCAATAGTGGCGGCTAGCTGAGTAAGAATAGCGCCGGGTGCCTCAAAGCCGTACTCCGCCAAAATAGCCTCGCGTTCAAGCCACTCGGCTTCAAAACCGTGTTTTTGACGCAGCGCCAATTCCTCCTGAAGCGATGCGACATCCTCTTCGCTACTGGCATAGTAAAGGCTTTGCTGACGCTCAAAGTCCACATCGCCCAGCCCTGCCGCCAGGGACTCAAGCTCGCCAATGGCCTCTGCACAGGCGCGGTAAGCACGCACTGCATCGGCTTCGCCATAGCGCTCGGCTAGTTCTGTCATATGGGTGTCAATTTCGTACTGCAGCAAAGCAGTACTGGCGGCTGAACTGCCCCACCCAACATCCCGGCGTTCAAGCACCACCACATAGTGGCCACTGCGGCTTAGCTCATCAGCAATCAACGCCCCCGTAATACCGCCACCAATCACAACAACCTCGCATTGGTGATCGCGAGTCAATTGAGGAAAGGTTTTCAACAGGCCATTTTTGACTGCCCAAAAGGGATAACCACTTTTCAGATCCATCTGTTTGCCTTTGCTTGAGAGACTTGCAGTATGCTGTTAACCATAGATGGTTCCCCAGAACTTGCTTGAGAAAACGCTTCCGAGTGATTGCTCCACACAATAAAGGAGATGCGCATGATTGATTTACGCAGTGATACGGTGACCCGTCCGACCTCTGCCATGAAAGACGCCATGATGGCCGCCCCGGTTGGCGATGATGTGTGGGGCGATGACCCAACGGTCAACGCGTTTCAAGCCAACCTGGCCGAGCAGGCAGGTAAAGAAGCGGCGCTGCTGTTTCCTAGCGGGACTCAAAGCAACCTGGTGGCGCTAATGGCCCACTGCGAGCGCGGCGATGAGTACATTGTTGGGCAGTCAGCCCACACTTATCGTTATGAAGGCGGTGGCGCAGCGGTGTTAGGCAGTATCCAGCCACAACCCATCGAGAACGACGCCGATGGCACGCTGCCACTGGAAAAAATCAGTGCCGCGATTAAAGCCGACGATTTTCACTTTGCGCGTACTAAGCTGCTGGCATTAGAAAACACCATTGGCGGCAAAGTGCTGCCCGTAGACTACGTATTAAAAGCCACAGAGCTTGCTCGCGAGCGTGGCCTGGCAACGCATTTAGACGGGGCGCGCTTATTCAATGCCGCTGTCGCAACCGACACCTCGCTCAAGCAGCTCTGCCTACCGTTCGATAGCGTGTCGCTGTGCTTCTCAAAAGGCCTGGGTACGCCAATAGGGTCGGCGCTGGTGGGCTCACAAGCATTGATCGACCACGCTCGGCGCTGGCGTAAAGTGGTGGGTGGTGGCATGCGCCAATCAGGTATTATCGCCGCCGCCTGCCAGTATGCGTTAGATCACCACGTGGCAGACTTAGCCGACGATCACCGCCGTGCAGAGCGCCTTGCAGCGGGCTTAGCAAAGCTGCCAGGAGTCGAGATCAGCGCTCAGGCAACCAATATGGTATTCGCGCATTTTCCCGACGAGCATGTAAAGCCACTCTCCGCCTGGCTAAAAGAACACGGCATTTTGATTGAGCTGCTTTACGCCACGCGTTTCGTTACCCATCGTGATCTTGATGACGCAGATATCGACAAAGTCATCGCGGTGATGGAGGCCTATTTTAGTCGCCATTAAAAACGAGTCGTCATTAACCAGTAAATAGCTTAGCTAAGAGATGACGCCCCTAAAGCAAGATGCACGGCGATGCCTGCCATCATCAAGCCAATCAGGCCATCGATAATGCGCCATGCGATGGGTTTTGAAAGCCAAGGCGAAAGCGCAGCGCCGCCCCAGGCCAGCAGGCTGAACCAGAGGATGGAGGCAGTCGAGGCTCCCGCCACAAAAACACCGGCGCTCTCCTGCTGGGCGCCAATGGCGGGTATCAGCAGCAGCGTATCCAGATACACCTGAGGGTTAAGCACGGTGACGGCAAGGGTGGCGAAAATCACTTTGGTTAAGCTGCGCGCTTTGCCCGCTTCGGCACTTAACCCTTGCCGCCCGCTAAAGGCTCTAAACAGCGCCTGAGCCGCCAGCCAGCTTAAAAACACTACGCCCACCCAGCGCATTGCCTCCAATGCGTTGGGCATCGTCAGCAGAAAAGCACTCACCCCAAACATGCCCGCCGTGAGCAGGATAATATCCGCGCTGATGCACAACCCTGCCGACCACCAGTGGTACTCACGACGAATAGCCAGCCCTAGGATATAGGCGTTTTGCGCCCCAATCGCCATGATAATCCCGCCGCACACCACTAGCCCGGTGATATAACTTTCCCACATTGCCCTGCCCCCATTGCCGGAATTAGCGTCGCGTTAATTAATCTGGCAATAAAGTAACCGGGAATGCTGATTGCTAAAAATCATCCTGCTAATGGGGTATTAGTTTTTCTTATACTCACCCTCTTACACACAGCCTATCTATTTTGATTCCAAGGCTATGGTTTGTTGGAACGTTTGAACTGAAGCGCACGCTCAACACCACGAATTTCCGCCATGCCGCGCAAACGCCCGATTGCCGGGTAGCCAGGTTTAAAGTCGCTGCGCAAATCACTCAACATCGCATGACCATGGTCTGGACGGAAGGGAAGTTGTTCGCCCCTTTTTGCTTCAATGTCCAGAATGATATCGACCAGGCGAACCATATCGGTATCACCCTCTAAATGGGCATCTTCGTGGAAACTGGCCCCATCTGCTTCCAAGGTAGTATTTCGTAAGTGCAAAAAGTGCACTCTATCCGCCTGTTCTTGCAATATTGCAGGCACATCGTTATCAGCTCGTACGCCCAGTGATCCAGAGCAGAGCGTGAAACCATTTACCGGCGAATCGACCATATTCGCAATATCTCTTAAGTCCTGGGCGGTTGAGACCACTCTCGGCAGCCCGAACAGAGAATACGGTGGATCGTCTGGATGAATCGCTAATCGAACGCCTGTATGCGCTATCTTTGGAATGACTCTTGAGAGAAACGAAGCGAGGTTTTCTCTCAAAACCTCGGCGGTAATGTCTTTGTAGGCAGCGAGCCGCTCGCTGAAGCTATCGAGACTGTAGCTTTCTTCAGCACCTGGTAGGCCAGCAATAATAGTATTCGTTAATTCCTCAACCTGATCTGCGTTCATTTCAGATAGGCGAGCCCGGGCTGATTCCTGCGTTTTCTCGTCATAATCTGACGCTGCGCCGGGGCGCTGCAGTATAAGCAAATCAAAAACGACGACGCTAAGCGCGTCATACCTTAAGCATAAGGCCCCATCAGGTAACTCATGGCGCAAGGACGTCCGGGTCCAATCAAGGACGGGCATAAAGTTGTAACAGATGGTTTTTATGCCAGCCTCGGCAAGGTTAATGGCACTTTCAGCCCAGGCATCGGCCAGTGTTTCCCAACCATGGGCGTGAGTCTTTATATCCTCATGAATTGGAATGCTTTCTGCTACTGTCCACTCAAGCCCAGCAGCTTCGATAATAGCTTTACGCTCCATGATTTCACTCAAGGGCCACACACAACCGTTCGGTAAGTGATGCAGAGCCGTCACAACACCAGTCGAGCCCGCTTGTCGTACATCCGACAAGCTGATTGGATCGTCCGGCCCAAACCAGCGCCATGTATGTTTCATCAATCTTCTCCCCCGTATTATTAGTGTTAAATAATGCTCTTATTAAATCGTGCTCTTGTTAAACAGATAACCGTCAAAATTCGGGTCTTCCACGTCGGAAAGCTCCATTAGGGTGTCTCGGACGTTATCTAAATGAACCCACATCGCCTTACGCGCCCCTTCGGCATCTTTTAGCTGCAGTGCAGAGAGAATATCCTGATGATCCTTTAGCCATTTTTCTCGGTAGTTGGTATCAAATATCCGCTCATGCAGTCTGGCCCACATCAAGCTTTGGTCTCTTTTGGCCCACAGTTCAGAGACCATATCGACCAGCACACTGTTTTGCGTCGCCTCTGCTATCAGGCGATGGAATAGCTCATCACTGGAGTAGTCGTTATTCTTTTCTTCAATGCCCTTGCGCTCCATATCAAGCGCTTCCCGCATACGTACAATATCGTTTTTGGTGACTGACACCGCGGCAAAGCCGGCGATGCTGCTTTCCAAAAGCTGCCTTGCCTGTAACAGTTCAAACGGTCCTATATCATCCACAACAGGCTGTGCTACCGAGCGACTGTCCGAAAGCAAATAGATGCCAGACCCTTTTCTCACTTCAACCAGCTCTTCAATTTCAAGCATGAGTATGGCTTCGCGCGCTGCGGATCTGCCCACGCTCAAAGCCTCTGAAATCTGACGCTCAGTCATAATACGATCGCCGACTTTATACCCTTTCTGCTGAATCAAAATCTTTAAGTCGCGAGCCAGCTCTTGGTAACGCCGTAAACCTTTATGCATTAGATTTCATTTCCATTTTTAATCTTTTATAGAGTGGTAAAAAGAAGCTAGAACATTAAATGCTTCTTTTTTTGTAGATTTATCAGCAGCAATTAACCCTTTTCGATTGAATCCTCTCTGGAAGATATTTTGTCTTCGCTCAACTCTAAAATCGTATAGAATCCAAGGCGACATGCCTTTGATATACGCTAATTTTTGCAGCGTATCGATCTGCCGCCGGTAAACATCCGCCATATACTTTTCGCTGAACAGGCCTCCAGATGGGCCTTGAGACGAGTTATCGCCATCCGCCCCCGTTTCAGAAATGATGACGGGGCGATCAGGGTCGGAATTTTTTCCGATGGCGTACAGGTCGTCGAAGTTTTCATCGTACCAACCGTAGTACTCATTAATGCCTATAACGTCTAAATGGTCGACTAACCGATCCTCAATTTTCAATTTTGCATGATTAATCAGGCACGCTGCGGCGACTAAGCGCGTGGGGTCATATAGGCGTGCAGTTTCAGCCAGGTCTCGCATAAAAGAGAGGCGACTATCCGTATCCGGATTCTCGTTGCCAATCGACCAAATAATGACGCTAGCTCTATTGCGATCACGCTTTATTAACTCAATGAGTTGGTTTTTAGCGTCTTTAAGCGTGTTGTGATTATCAAAGTCAATGGCCCAGTAAACGGGTATTTCTTGCCACAGTAAAAAGCCCATCTCCTCGGCTAGTTCAGCTGCGCGTTCATGATGGGGATAGTGCGCGAGGCGAAGAAAATTGCACCCGAGCTCTTTCGCATGAGCGAGCCGTCTGCGAATGTCTTCGTCGGACGTCACTTTCCCTAGGATGTCATCGTCTTCATGGACAGAAATGCCGCGTAGCCAGATAGGCTCACCGTTTAGGAGAATATCGACCCCTTGGCGAACGATGGAGCGGAATCCAACATTGTCAGTGATACGGTCTTCGCCAGCCGTCAGCACCACTTTATATAGGCGTGGGTTTTCAGGCGACCATCGCTCTGGCTCTGCTGCTATTCGGCAAGTACCTTTGCCATGTTCAATGTTAATCTTTTGAGCAATTCCTAATTCAGGTATCTCAAGGTGAGCATGGTGAATGCTGGGGCCATCAACAGCGCTATCAACAGCTCTATCAACAACTACATCAACCTCTATCGCCCTTCCATCCTGAGAAAGGCGAATGAACATATCGCGAATGAATTCTCTGGGTAAGCTAAAGAGCTCGACCTCGCGGTAAACGCCACCGTAATTAAACCAGTCTGTATTGCGCATCGGGACGCGATCCAGCGTACGGGTATTATTGACACACAGCATCAGCCAATTGGTTTCTTCGGCAAGGTCATCCGTCAACTCAACGTAGAAGGGCGTCGAGCCGCCATAGTGATTGCCTAGGAATTTTCCGTTAAGAAATACTTTACAGTCGTACTGAGCCGCACCGACCCTAAGGATGTAGCGTTGGTCTGATTCCGCGTCACTCTCTCGCTTTTTAAAAAGCTCTGGGGGCAGCTTTTTGGTGTACCAAGCACTGCCCTCAAAGAAGTACCATTTTTCCTTTAACATGGCCCAGTTTGAGGGCACCGGGATGGACTCACCCATAAATGGGTCGTAGTCCCAGGGTTCAACGCGGTCGACAGGGTTGGCCGGCTGCATTTCATACCACTTTTGACGCAGACCTGTATCAAGCAAATCCACGCAAAAATTCCAACTGCCGTTAAGCGACGTTGACGTGCGGCCTTTCGTGAACACCATGGTGGAGTGGTTCAGATTTTGCAGATTCAACGGCACGTCGTACTCTTCGTCATGTAACGACGTTAGGGCATTCTCAGCCAAGGATGATCGCTCTAGCATCTCCCACCTCCCCTGCAGCGGTTTTAGTTAGCCTCTGCCTTGATTCGGCTGATTAGGTCGGCCAATTCAGCAGATTGGTTGGCCACTTCATCGTGCATAGGCATGACCGCTTCAATAAAGGGCGCTTTATCTACTTCATTAATCTCAACCCCCATCTCAGTCTCTGCGGTTTCCAATGCTGCCATTGCCGCTTTATTCCAGGAATCGGAATGGAATGCCTGAGCCTCTGATGCCGCCTGTCTCATCGCCGCTTGCTGATCCTCCGACATACGATCCCAGGCGCAGCTGGAGATGACGACCACGGATGGGATGATGGTATGTTCATCAAGCGAAAAATGGCTTGCTACCTCGCCATGACGCGCGTTCGTCAGGGCCGTTGGGTTATTTTCTGCCATCTCGACCACCCCTTGCTGCAGCGCACTGTAAAGCTCGCCCCAATCAATAGGTGTCGGATTGCCTCCCAACAGCTCAACCATTCTTACCGCTGATGGGCTTGGTTGTACTCTTACATTCAGGCCCTCTAGGTCTGCTGGCGATTGAATGGCCCGGTCACCATAAAAGGAGCGAGCCCCCTCGGTTAAAAAGGCAACCCCTATGAATCCTTTATCACGTGACGCGTTAAGAATATCTTGGCCAATATCTCCGTTAATGACCCGTTCAAAATGCTCTTCGCTTTCAAAAATGAAAGGTAAATTCATGGCGCTGTACATTGGCTCGAACGCTTCCAGTTCGGCCGTATTGCTGCGCGCCATATCCAATGTACAGTTTTGTACTAACTCCATGGATTCACGCTGCGAGCCAAGCTGTGCGTTGGCATAAATGCGGATATCCAGTTCACCATCGGTGAGCTCTGAAAGACGTTCACTCATGTACTGCATGCTGACATGAGTAGGATGGTCTTCAGGATTATTGTGGTTCAGCCGCAGTGTCTGGGCTTGAGCTGAGGCCGCTGACACGAACAGCGCCGCACTGATTAGAGCCGTATGTCGCAAGGCTTTTGTTGTCATCAGCTGTTTCTCCTGCTTGTTGTGATTGTTGTCGTGAAAGCCGACTGTCATTGAGGCACTCACTTTCTAGGTTACAGATGCAAGATGGCTTACCGACCATATCATGTCAACCAATAAAACAAATTGGTTGACATCTTTTAGAGTAGAAGCGACTCTCTGCATAATGACTAGGGAGTAAGAAGCTAGTCACCAATACACAAAAATAAAACCAGAGGTCTTACGTATGAAACGCACAATGGACTATGTGCTTGGCACGTCTGTGTTTTTAATACTGTTGATCATCGTCGTCAGTGTGACGTGGCAAGTATTATCCCGGTACGTACTAGGCACCCCAAGCACAGCGACAAGTGAAATCGCTCGCTTGTTGTTCATGTGGTTAGCGCTACTTGGAGGTGCTTACACCTTTGGCCAAGCTCGGCATCTCGCCATCGATATATTGCCCCTTGCCTTAAACGGGCGCTCACGTCAGTTACTAAATACACTCATATTGTTAATCGTGGCTGGCTTTGCCTTCTTTGTAATGGTTTGGGGTGGTTGGCAAATGGTCTCCCGAACGCTGGCATCGGGCCAAATCACACCCACGTTGAGGCTCCCCATGGGCTATGTATATGGCCCCATTCCGATCTCGGGACTGATCATCATTTTTTACTGTTTTATCTTTTTAGGGCGGGTTTGGCTTAACCCTAAGTCGGAGGGCGGCTTCACTATCGATCCGCAACAAGCACCTGCTCCACAAGAGAGAGATTAATATGAATATAACCGTCCTGGTGCTTTTTGGGTCGTTCGCGCTTTTAATGGTCTTAGGCATACCCATTGCGTTCGCAATTGGCGTATCTGCGACACTCACCTTCCTGTTATTCATGAGCGTCGACCAATCCCTCAGCATTGTTGCCCAGCAAATAGCGTCGGGGCTTGATAGCTTTACGTTAATAGCCATCCCCTTCTTCATTTTGGCTGGCAACATTATGAATCGAGGCGGCATCGCACTTCGCCTGATCGATTTAGCAAAAGTGCTTGCCGGAAGGCTTCCCGGCTCGCTTGCCCACGTCAATATCATTTCCAATATGCTGTTCGGCGCTTTATCCGGCTCAGCCGTTGCGTCGGCGGCGGCCGTTGGGGGCGTGATGGCGCCCATCCAGAAGCGTGAGGGCTATGATCCTGCTTTTTCGACAGCCGTTAACGTCACCTCCTGTCCTACGGGTCTGTTGATTCCTCCCAGCACAACACTCATTGTTTACTCGCTGATTACTGGCGGCACGTCGATAGCCGCGCTTTTTTTGGCGGGTTATATCCCCGGCATCATCATGGGCTTATCCCTGATGGTGGTGGCAGGGATCATATCTAAAAGAAAGGGCTACCCCGTCGCGGAGAAACCCTCCCTTGCTGAAGTTAAATCAGCAGTACGCCGGGCGATATTACCTTTAGGCCTTATTATTGTGGTGATTGGCGGGATTATTAGTGGCGTATTTACGGCGACCGAAGCCTCGGCGATCGCTGTTGCTTATTCACTTTTCCTGTCTTTATGTTGGTACAGAGAAATAGGGGTAACGGATCTTCCCAAGATCTTTATCGACTCGG
Organism: Halomonas sp. A3H3; assembly: GCF_000982975.1. Lineage (NCBI taxonomy): Bacteria > Pseudomonadati > Pseudomonadota > Gammaproteobacteria > Oceanospirillales > Halomonadaceae > Halomonas > Halomonas sp. A3H3. The sequence continues at coordinate 483,264 of NZ_HG423343.1, forward strand.
TCGTCACAACGTCTATCGTATTATTTTTAATCGGCTGCTCCATTGCCATGTCCCGCGCCATGGCGTTCGGCGACATACCTTTAACGATCTCTTCTTTTATGATCGGTATATCTGATAATCCGATCATCATTCTACTGTGCATTACCGCCGTACTGCTGGTGATTGGTACTTTTATGGATATGACACCAGCACTGCTTATCTTCACCCCTATCCTTATGCCAGTGATGCAGGATATCGGTATAGACCCGGTTCACTTCGGCATCATCATGACAATCAATCTCTGCGTCGGTATCTGTACCCCGCCAGTGGGCTCAGCACTGTTTGTCGGCTGCTCCATCAGTGGCGTGAGTATTGGTCAAGTGATGAAACCCATCCTGCCATTTTATTTAGTCTTGATAGCCATTGTTCTACTGGTGACCTTCGTTCCACAAATCAGCTTATTTTTGCCCCAGCTTATTTTAGGTTATTAACGAGTTGGTTCCAGGTGATGACCACCGTTAAATCCTGAATTCAGGAATCAAAGGATAAACAATGAAAACCTTAAAAAACTGGCGCCTGGAGCACCACGACGACACGACAGTGCAACTGAGAGTGCACGATAGACATTTAATCTGCATCAACATTCTCGACAACAAATTGTTCCGAGTGCGACTGCTAAAAGATGGTGCATGGCGCCTTAACCGCTCATGGACGGTAAACCCGGATGGCAACACCTTACCAAAGGGCCGCTCACGTGATTCGTTGGCGGGGTTCAGTTGTCCCCAGTACAAGCTTGGGTGGTCGGATGGGCAGTTGCAGATCGAGACAGATGCCTTACGGCTCATCGTCTCTCAGCCACTGCATTTTAGGTGGGAAGCCTTCGTGGGTGAGGGCTGGAAGTATTTAACTGAAGACAGACCCACCGGCGCTTATATGCTGGGCGTTAAGAACCATGCCCACGCCCACTATTTACGCCGACACCCCAATGAGCGGGTTTATGGCTTGGGCGAAAAAGCCGGGCTGTTAGAGCGGACGGGGCGGCGTTTCGAAATGCGCAGTTTAGACGCTATGGGGTATGACGCAGAGCGCACCGACCCGCTGTATAAACACCTGCCGTTCACCCTTACCCAAACCGCGTCCACCGGTAGTTTTAGTATCTTCTACGACACCTTGAACACCTGTGTATTGAACATAGGGCAAGAGCTTGATAACTACCACGCCCCTTATCGCTCCTTTACGGCCGATGATGGCGACCTGGATTACTATTTCCGCTGGTCTCCACAGCTTCTAGACTTGGTGAAGAGCCAGTTGGCCTTAACCGGGGGGATGGCATTTCCGCCACGCTGGTCGCTGGGCTATTCCGGGTCAACCATGGCCTATACCGATGCACCCGACGCTCAGGATCAGCTCATCGGCTTTTTGCGAAAGCTGGAGAACGAGGCTATCCCCTGCGACAGCTTTCATCTGTCTTCGGGTTACACCTCCATTGAAGATAAGCGTTATGTGTTTCATTGGAATAACGACAAGGTGCCCAATCCAACCACGTTGACGAAAGCCTTTAATGATTCCGGGGTGCGATTGATCGCCAACATCAAGCCCTGCTTGTTAAGGAACCACCCGCGCTACGCAGAAGTGGCAAACAATAAATTATTTATCCAAGACAGTGAATCTGACACACCGGAGCTTTCAAGCTTCTGGGACGATGAAGGCTCTCATCTCGACTTCACCAATCCCGATACGCTCAGTTGGTGGAAAGAGAACGTCACTCAACAACTGCTGAACCTCGGCATCACTTCCACTTGGAATGATAACAACGAATTTGAAGTGTGGGATCATGGCGCTCGCTGCGTTGGCTTTGGTGAAGAGGTCGAGGTGGGGCTGATACGGCCCTTGCATTCGCTGTTGATGGTTCATGCTTCATGGGAGGCGCAGTCACAACATGCGCCCCAACATCGCCCATACGTGGTGACCCGCTCAGGCTGTGCTGGCCTACAACAGTTTGCCCAGACCTGGACGGGAGACAACAAAACCAGTTGGGAGAGCCTGCGTTGGAATATCCGCATGGGGCTGGGCCTGTCGCTTTCGGGAATCTACAACATTGGGCATGACGTCGGCGGGTTTGCTGGCCCCCAGCCTGGGCCAGAGCTTTTACTCCGTTGGGTTCAGAACGGCATTTTTCACCCCCGGTTCTCCATTCACAGTTGGAATAACGATGGCTCTGTGACCGAGCCTTGGACGCACCCCAGCGTTGCCGACGGCATCCGTGCCGCTATCCAATTCCGCTACCGCTTGTTGCCTTATTTTTATACCTGCCTTTGGCAGGCGGTAAACAACCACGAACCCATGCTAAGACCCACCTTCCTCGACCATGAGAATGACGCACAGACTTATGCAGACACCGACGATTTTCTTCTAGGTCGAGACCTACTCGTAGCGTCTGTGGTTGAGCAAGGCGCAGATAAGCGGCGCATCTATCTGCCCGACAACCACGCAGGATGGTGGGACTACTGGACAGGCCAACTGCATGCCCCAGGAACATGGTTAGAGAAGCCGGTTTCATTGGCGGATATGCCGCTGTTTGTTAAGGCTGGATCAATACTACCGCTTGCTAATGAAGCCATAAAAGCAACGCCGGAGGCGCAAGTTGGCCGAACGTTGGCACTGTTTCCACAGCCTGGATCGTTTTCCTGCACCTCACTGATTTACGATGATGACGGCGAGCGCAAAGATGGCCCGCACTGCATCACCACTCTGCTGCTTACCGGCGATGAGCATAGTTTGGAACTGCAAATCAGCCATGCTGGGGATATGCCTTTTCCTTTTTCACAACTCAATATAGTGCTACCAGCAGGTGAAAATCGCCCCTTGAATTACGGTGGTCGCGTCATAGAGCATGGCGGGCTCATCACCGTGGGAGAAGCATCGTGAGCAGCGATAACACATTACTTTGGCGCTTTTGCACGAGCCGCTATCGCTGAAATGGTAAACCAGAAGGCTTTTCTATGAATAATTACCTACACACTGATTTCTTGCTGGATACAGAAACAGCACGCCGCCTCTACCATGATGTAGCTGCGGACTTGCCGATTATTGACTACCACAACCATCTTCCGCCCGAAGAAGTGGCTCACAATCGCAGCTGGGACAACCTGGGCGATCTATGGCTGAGCCATGACCATTACAAGTGGCGTGTCATGCGCTGGGCGGGCGTCCCTGAATCTCACATTACCGGTAGCGCAACAGATAAAGAGAAGTTTCTGGCGTTTGCCCAGATTCTGCCTAAGGCAATTGGCAACCCCATGCACCACTGGAGCCATCTCGAACTGTGGCGCTACTTTGGTGATGAAGGCAAGTTGATCAACGGCGACAGCGCAGAGGAGATTTGGCAAAGCACGCAAGCAATGCTGAGCCAGCCTGAGTTCCGCGCCCAGGGTTTGCTAAAAAAGATGAAGGTCGAACTCATTGGCACCACCGATGACCCGCTCGACCGCCTTGAGCACCACCAAGCATTTGCTGCCTCGCCACACAAAGGTGAGCTTTCCATGGTGCCTACCTTTCGCCCGGATCGCGCGCTGGCAATCGAAGGCGCAGGTTTCAATAACTACCTTGAAAAACTGGAGACCCTGACCGGACAGCCCATCAGCACCTTCGAGCATCTGGTAAGCGCACTCACGGATCGCCTGGAGTACTTCATTGCCAACGGCTGCCGTGCCGCCGACCACGGTATTGGCCAGCTAGAACAGGCCGATGAGCTAAGCGCTAGCCAGCTTGACGCCATTCTTGGAAAAGGCCGCCAGAGCAAAGCCTTAGAGCCAAAGGAAGCAGAGAGCTTCCGTATGGCCGTATTGGTAGCACTTGGCCGTGCGTACGCGCGGGCTGACCTGGTGATGCAACTTCACATAGGGCCACTACGTAATAACAGTACGCAAATATTAACGGCGGCGGGCAGCGACTCAGGTGCTGATTCCATTCAAGATAAGCCCATTGCCGAGCCGTTAAACAAATTGCTGGATCGCATGGATAGCACCAATGAGCTACCGCGCACCATTCTTTATGCGCTGGATCCCAGTAAAAACCCCATCATCGTCACCACAGCGGGTAACTTTCAAAGCGGTGGCATAGCAGGCAAGGTACAGGCGGGGACTGCATGGTGGTTCAATGATCAAATTGACGGCATGGAAAACCAGATGAACCATCTGGCGCAAATGGGCCTGTTGTCTACCTTCACCGGCATGCTAACGGACAGTCGCTCCTTCTTGTCCTTTCCCCGACATGAGTATTTCAGAAGGTTGCTTTGCCGTATCGTCGGGCGTTGGGTTACTGATGGACTGGCACCGAATGATCACAAACTGCTTGATGAGATCATTGCGGATATCTGTTACCACAACGCCCGCCGCTGGTTCATTGAATGAAATCATTGAAAATCTTTTTAACGCTTGGGATCACTTGCTCGAACAAGGCTACCTTTTTTGCAAATGTGCGAGCAAGCTTTAGCAGCGATGCTTAGCTGGACAATTTTCAGGCTTCAAAGGGCAGGCGCCGCACAACGGCTCATTTGGAAGGCGATACTTGATGCAGCACAAGCGTCGTACGCGATTGGGAGTATCGCCACCCAATTCAAGATAACGCACTGGTTGATAGAGTGGATTACGCCGCCCATCCGGTAACATGGGTGTATCAAGAAAGCGAAGTAGCGGTTCACCGGCATTGTAAAAAGCTGAATGTCGCGAAAAAGATTGGCCCAAAATTTCCACGTAGTGGCCGAGATTACTCCAGTACACTTTGGGTGAAAGCCCCGATAGCTCAGCTAGCACATCGACTAACGGAGCGCACAGACCCTCGAAAAACGGCGCAAACCGTTCATGAAGAGCCTGAGATGCCAGAGGTTGCCCTCCATCACGTAGCCACAGCCGTTTCACTTGGCTTCGCCCACCCAGTTCCACTCGCAGCTGATCTGGCTGTAACGGAAACTCTTGCCCCAATAGGAGGTTAGCTACCAATGTAGGCGTCGATACCAAACTAAAAAAATGCTTTGACCATATTGATGCTGCCGCCTTGCAATCGGCACTTTCGCCATAACTTGCAGTATGCTGTCGCAGCAACCCATCCATAGTTTTACGTTTAAAGAGCGCCGCGACCGGAAGCGTCGCAGCATCCGGTCGGCCAAAACCAGGTGCCTTCATTTTATCCATGGGCTGTTGGCGATAGAGCGCCAAAAGGGCCTCAATCGGATCACCAAGCCGAATGGAGTCTTCCTTCATTTCCATCATCACACTCCTGCTGGCTTGCCAGAGAATCGTTAGCCACGCATGAACTACTGATCTGTTCACCGACCTCATCAGCGGCTAAGGCATTAACCAAGGATTCGGCGAAGCCTAGAGCAGAAGGAAGAGCACCGAAATGGTTAAAGGCCGCCGGTAGGAAAATAACATCACCGCGTTTTATGATGGGTAAATGTTGCCACATACCATTTGCGGCGAATTGCTCACGACTGGGATTAGTAGAGTAAGGACTTTCTAATATTACTAGGCGGGCATTGATATCCACTAAGGAGTCGATACTAACCATTGTGATTCCAAAGTGACTCTCGGGGCCTTGCCAAGCATTTGACAGCCCCAGCTGTTCAAGGGAACCTTGGAAAAGACTGTTACTACCAAACACCCTGGCATGTTTATGATCCATCAAGCGAACAATCAATAAAGCTGGCATGTGATCACCAGCTATCCTGCTTCTCAACGATTGGAAATGCGACTCGGTTTCCTTAATCATGTCCTCCGCAAGATCCGTAGATCCGATGGCCTCTCCCACCCGTCTTGTGAAAGAGATCATTCGTTGCCAGCTACTTGCTCCGCTTTCTGAGCTATAAGGAGCTAGGCTTTTTACCTTGGCAATACCTGACAGCCGAGGGACCATGTACGTGAATTCCGGCGATGTCAGAACCAGCTCGGGTGAGACTTGATCAAGAAGTTCAAGGTTGGGCTGGATAATGGTTCCGAGATTGATGGCTTGCGCCGCTCCCTCTAGCGTGGAGTAGGGAGTGTCCGGATCTATGACAGCGCTAGGTACTATTCCCATCGACAATAATGTTTCAGTACAACGATAATCAAGAGAACCAATGGAGGGTATGTCACGGGAAGCAATTGCCAAATCAGGAGTAGAGAGTGCAAGGCACGAAGTTGGGATCATTATCACCATGCAGCGATATAGAAGCATACGTAAGATACAGATACGGAGCATGACAGTCCTTGCTTGATCTTAGTAAAGCAACTGCAGTCTTTATCCTGCAGAAAGCGGCCTCTCTAAGCCCATAAGGGTAGGAGCCATTTATCGTTACAGCAGCAACATCTAAGATTTATTAACGATTCGCTACCCCACCGCCATCAGCGGGGTAGCGACTTAATACTAAAACTCCATAGTTGCAGACAGCACCACACTTCTTGGCTCACTGAGGCGAAGGCGTCCGCCGCTCCCCCCAGCAGATTCCCAGTAATCCTTATCTAAGAGATTATTTACATTAGCTCTTACTATTATAGGTTGATCATCAAATTGGTAACCTGCCCCAATATCCCAACGTGTCCACCCTGGGATCTCTAAGGTATTGCTGGCATCAATATATTGCGAGCTGCTGCTGACAACACGTGAATTCAGAGTCAATCCAGGGATAGGGGCATCCCATTCAACACTGACATTACCTAACCATCTTGAAGTGCCCGGTGCTTGGTTTCCGTCATTAACACCATCTTGTGTTTCAGTTAGAGTCGGTTGTAGATAAGCTATACCACCTAAAAGCTTTAAGGTTGATGTGGGTTGGCCAAAGACATTTATTTCGACGCCACGGTTGCGCTGCTCACCATCTTGAGTCGATATAAATGCTCCATCAGTAGAGCCTGGAAGAGTGATTGTGCTCGGCTGCCGAATCTCGAAGGCACTTACTGATCCCCCAAAATCACCGCGGTCTAGCTTTATACCTGCCTCTATTTGCTGTGTTTTAGACGGAGCAAACGTTTCTCCAGCATTTTCCGCTGTTGCTGGGGCTGTATACCCAAGATCCAGCCCTTCAATATAGTTACCATAGATAGAAATATTATCAGAGGGTTTTATGGTTATTCCGATAGCTGGTGCAATAGCACTTTCATCATACAGAGAAGTTCTATTTCCGCTTTCAGTGTCAAAGTTTTCAATCCTGACATTCTGATGACGCGCACCTAGAGTGACAAGTAGTTGATCATCAAGTAATCCTATGACGTTTGCTGCTGCTATGGATGTTAGCTCTCTTTCAAAGGATTTTGGTATGTCTCTGGATAGCTCAAATTGATTAGGAAAGCCAATAACGCCAACATTGTGGAGGTTGGAAAGGCTTATATCGCTGTCCTCATAAAGATATCCGCCTTCTTCCCTTAGTTTGGAAACGTTTATATTGAAGTTATGGGTGATATCACCAGTTGTGAAAAGACCACGAATTCCTGATGTGGCGCTCCTTGTGTCAACATAGTCTGGGTAATAGACAGGAAATGAGGCCAAAGGGCTTGACGCATCTATCAGTGCGTGATTAGTTCTAAGGTTGTAGCGCGTATTGTTACGCCCCCCTAGCCCTCCGTAGAGAGTCCAGTTGGGGGATAGGTCATATTCACCTTGCAAAGCTGCATAAGTGTCTTCATTCTCTATTTCTTCCCATGACTGCGCTGTTTGCTTGCTTGCATCGGGTGCAGAAGGAACTTCTACTCCTTGTCGAAGCTGAAGCCCTGAGCCAAAACCGCTCCCAGCATCTGTTCTATCTTTTTGATAGCCTAGGTCAGCCGATAAACGATAGTTATCCTCTTGGTAATCAAGGCCAAGGCTGGCAACGCTTAACGTCGAGGATTGGCCATCGACCGTCGTGTCCCCTTCTCTGAAGACCCCATTAAAACGTACACCAAGTTGATTGGCCTCTCCAAATCGGCGGCCAGTGTCTATGTGAGTGCCTAACTGTGAGTCGCTTTGATAAACGGCTGAGATTTTTGTTAGAGGAGTATCACTTGCTCGCTTTGGGACAATATTTATTGCGCCACCAACCCTGCCACTAGGTGATACTCCGCCCAATAAGGTGTTGGGCCCTTTAATGATTTCCACACGCTCTACAGTTTCCATGGATATAGTGTTTAGCGGCATCACACCATAGAGCCCATTAAGAGAAATATCACTGTTGAAAAGATCAAAGCCACGAATGTGAAAGGTATCACCTCCCGTGTTGGTGCCTCTTCCGCGCGTGCTAATCTGAATTGAGGGATCATTATCAGTAAGATCGGCTATGCTTCTGGCTTGCTGGCTTTCAATCAACTCGGAGGTGTAACTGGTGATGTTAAAGGGTGCGTCCATGATGTCCATGTTGCCCAGCAAACCAAGGCGCCCACCAGTTGCCACTTGCCCTCCAAAATAAGTAACGGGTAAAGCTTGGCTTGAAAATCGAGAGCCTGTGACTTCCATTAATGATAGTTCCACATCCGCCGCCCGCTCTTCCAGCCGATAACTACCCTCAGCGCTGCGCACTGGCTCAAGGCCGGTACCTGCCAACAAGCGCTTCAAACCTTCGTTCACTCCATAGCTGCCCTGCAGCCCAGCGGTTTGCTTGCCAGCGGTCAACGTAGCATCGAAGGCAATCTCGATGCCTGCACTGACCGCGAAACGGTTTAAAGCCGTATCGAGCTGTCCTGCTTCAATGGAATAGCGTTGCTGAGTCGCGGCACTCTGCCCTTCTGTTTGCTGGGCAAGCGCCGTTGCGGGCAGGGCCACCAAGCAACTGGCGAGCAGGCCATATTGAATGGCTCGCGGAATGGCGCGAGCCAAAGGCGTTCGGATAAAGCGTGAGTGCGCTTGCTGCGTCGTCATGAAGATCCCCGTTGATTTTTATGTCTACATCTTCTATTCCGAACGAGAACGAGAATCCCTCAATGTTTTCTGAAATTTTTCTTTCTAGCTTTCGTTAGTGTTACGCGACGCGACCGTAACCCATAATGGCGTTCGGTAGACCACCTTTAACGACAGCGCATCGGCCAGGCTGGCCAGGGCGCGGTCGGTATCTTGCAGCGAGAACACCCCGCTCACTCGCCGGTCGGCCACCTCCGGTGCACAGCGCACCACGCCATGGCGATATCGGGCCAATATCTCGACTACCTCACTAACCCGCATGTCTTCGGCCACCAGCCGCCCCTGAAAACGGGCTAATCCAGCGGGTTCCAAGGGCGCCGGTGGCGATACCCCATCGGCGCTCATGGCAGCCTGCTGACCAGCATCCAGCGTCGCCCGCTCATCACTTCCACGCCGCTCCAGGGCCACCCGCCCCTCATAAACGGCCACTTGGGTGCTGTCAGTATGCTGTTGCACGCTGAAGCGGGTTCCTAGCGGATAAGAAAGCCCTTCCTGGGTCATAACGCTGAATGCACGGGCATCCGGTGTTTTTGCCGTGGTGATCAGCACCCCACCACGCAGTAGATGGAGTCGTCTTTGGTGGGCATCGAACCTTATGTCGATGGCGGTATCGGTATCCAACACCAGATGAGTGCCATCGCTCAGCGTCAGTTCGCGACTCTCGCCAATACCGGTGGCGTAGTCGGCGAATTGGCGCTGCCACTGGGGCGTGCGCGGTAGCCCAAATCCCAGCCCACCTAGCAGCACGGCCAAGCCGCCCCACTGCAGCAAGCCCCGCCGGGAGACCTCCTGGGAAGACGAAAACAGCTCACTGCGGGCAGCGTGGCGCGGCAGCGCGGCCAACCGGCCATCAATCGCCTGCAACTGCTGCCAGGCGCGCTCATGTTCCGGCGATGCTTGTCGCCAGGCCAGGCAAGCGTCGCGCTGAGCCTCGCTGATGTCGTCGCTCCATAAGCGCGCCATCCACAGGCTGGCCTGCTCAAGCACGGTAGGATCGATGGTCTCATGGGAAGCGTCGGCGGACATGCGGTTCATGGCATTCACTTAAGGTTGAGATTCACTTATCGCGCGGTGGCAGGCCAGCAACGCCCGGGCGATATATTTCTCTACCGAAGAGATCGAGACACTCAGCACCTCGGCGATCTCGTGATAACTCCGGCCGTCCAGGCGACACATAAGAAAGGCCCGGCGAGGCTTGTCGGGAAGCTCATGGAGCAGCGTATCGATCTCTACCAGCACTTCGATAGTGAGTGCTTGCTCCTCGGGAGAAGGCGCGAATGTTTCTGGAAGCAGGCTGAGAGTTTCCAAGTAGGCGGTTTCGATTCGCCGACGGCGGTAATGGTCGACGACCAGCCCTTTAGCGATCTGGGTCAGAAAACGGCGTGACTGTTCGGGCGCTGGCGTAGTGCCTCGCACCAGTATGCGCAGGTAGGCATCGTGCGCGAGATCAGCAGCGGTATCGGAGCAGCCCAGCTTGGCGCTTAACCAGCGCCGCAGCCAGCTATGATGATTGTGATAGAGGGCGTCGAAAGGAACCTCGTTTCCGCCCTGTTGCTTTATCGATACCATCGCCCGTTGCCATTGATTGCCCGTGCCCATTGCCCCCCAAAAAAGGAGGCAAAACCAGACGCAAACAATAAGTGATAATACTTATCATTACAAACGAATTAGTGGTATCGAATTACTTAAGAAGCAGGTGATGTTAGTAGTTCTCGGGCGAGTTCAGTGCTTCGACAAGAGCCTTGGCGAAGCGAAGGGCGGAGGGGTGAACGCCGGCTATCCAAAAAGTAGATGGTAAAACGACATAATCGCCTCGCTGCACACTGGGAAGGTAACGCCACATACCACTAGTTTCGATATTGTTTTCTATACCTATTGGGAATGCACTTTCGAGGACAACCAGTCTCGCTTCTTCCACATTAAAAAGCTCCCTGATGCTTACCATAGAATACCCCCACTGATTGGTTTTTTCTGTCCATGCATTGCTTAAATCCAATTGATGAAGCACACCCTGAAACATACTGTTGCTGCCATACACGCGGGCATATTGCTCAGTGACTAGTTGGACAATAAGTAGTGGGGGCTGAAGGCCTATGTTGCTTTTCAAGGTGTCGAGATGAGATTGCGTGTCTGACACTAGCTGTTCGGCGTTTGCTCTTTGATTGACTGACGTACCAACTTCAAGGGTAAAATCCTCAAGGGTTTCCCAAAAACCGTCACTTCTGTCACTAACATAAGGGTAGGATTCGAGAATAGTGATAGGTGCAATGCCATTTAGCCTTTGGCCTAGGCGAGTCTGACTAGGCGAAAGAAGTATTCTCTCAGGTGAAAGGTGATTGAGAAGTTCCATATTTGGGAAAGTCTGTGTCCCAATATCGGTGATATTAGCATCTTTATATTCACCTCCAGTCCATGTGTGGAAAGCAGTAATATTACCCAGTGATGCAGAATCAGGTTCAAGCGAGAGAACTGTTTCTGCAATCGACCAATCAAATACTGAGATGGGTGAGGCCGCTTTAGCTGCCATTGATGAGTTGGCTATTAACGAAAAGCATATGACATAAGCGGTCAAGCGCCAGTTCCTGGTGATGAAGCTGAATGGGTTCACTTCAGGCCCCTTCTGAAACGGTGGTCTGATGCTTTTATAGAAATGCCATGTCTTTATTGGCTGTCTATAGACTTTAATTTTTGATGAAAATAGTATTCAGCCCTGTTGATACAGGGCTGAATATCAATCATATCAAGATGATTTTTTAGAAATCATACTCCACTGTCATTATGAAGTTTCGAGGTGCGCCGTAATAATTATGCTTTGTAGTCCCCCTAACGGTAGAGTAATACTCTTTGTCTGTTAGGTTATTGCCATTCAATGAAACATCCAAATTCTCATTGACGCGATAGCCGAGCATGGCAGAAACAGTGGTATACCCCCCCTGTTCAAAACGTGTATCACCACTTTCAGCGTAAATACTGCTGACAGTATTTACGCCAGCGCCAATACGCCAGCCTTGATCAGGCGCGTCGCTAAATCGATAACGTGACCATAGGTTGAAATTATGCTCAGGTGTGTCAGGCGAGAGTGTGAGCCCTTCTGAACTAGCATCTCTTACGAACTCAGTTTGGGTATAGGCATAACCTGCACTGATATCCCAGCGGGGTAGCAGTTGGCCGCTGACTTCGAGCTCGAAACCTTCGCTCTTGGCCTCGCCGATGGGAATTGAAAAGCCTGGGTTATTTGGATCTGTATAGGCGCGGTTAGTGTCTTCAATACGGAAAACAGCAGCGTGCCAGTTCAAGTTACCCTCAGAGTGTGAACCCTTAATACCGGCCTCGTATTGCTCACCCTCTCTTGGCTTAATAGGGTCGCCATCAGTTCCCACAGCTGTTTGCGGCGCAAAAATACCAGTATAGCTTGTATATAAGTTGAGCTCTTCGTTGAGGCGATAGATCAATCCTGCATAGGGGATAAATTCGGTGCCATCATCCCCGGACGTTTCACCACCAAGAAAGTTATTGGTTTCCCACCAATTGATACGGCCACCAAGCGCAAGTGTAAAATCATCTAAAATATTGAATCGAAGCTGGCCGTAGGAAGCATGTTGTTCGATATTAAGTTCTGTTCTCCCTGGGGTGCCGTCAAAATCTGGTTCTGTGCGGTTATGGATTGGGTCGTAAAGATTCTGGGGAAGGTATTGAGGAGCACCGTAGACCCACTCATTGCTTACTTCACTGTTTTGATAGCTGGCACCAAAGACAGCTTCATGGCTCGCCCCAGCCAATTGAAAAGGAGAGCTAACCTGTGTCTCTATATAATCGTCTTGCTTCTCTAGACCCCACGCGATCTGACGAATTCCAAAATCACCTGTACCTTTATCAGCAGTGAGAACTCCTTCACTACTTTTTCTTAGATTTGCATCACGGTTCAGGCGATTAGCTTTAAAGGTTATTTCGCCACCGTTAGCTAGGCGATGCTCAAGTTCTATAAAATAGCGTTGCGCATCTCCTGTCTGCTTATCCCAGTCGGATCCAAGATAGGTCGAGCGGTCTACGTTGGGCAGAGTGCCATCACTGTATGCCGGTAATCCAGAATGAGGACGAAACTCTTCATCTTGTACAGTAACACCCATTGAGAGTGTCGTTTCGGGGGATAAGTCAAACTCAAGCGTGCCGTAGCCGATTTGGTTATCTGAGTAAACGTGATCAATAAAAGAGTCTCTGTCATCGTAGACACCGACGAAGCGTCCCCGCACTCGTCCCTTGTTATCAAGCGAGCCGGTAACATCGACAGCACCCCGATAAGCATTATTTGTACCGGCAGAAAGGGAAACAGAGGCTTGGCTTTCAGCTAGCGCGCGTTTACGTACCAGGTTGATGGTGCCGCTGGGTTCACCGGATCCATGGAGAATTCCCGCAGGGCCGCGCAACACTTCAATACGATCAAGCAAAGCCGTATCGAATACTCCAGCGCTTTCCCAGGCGCTGCCCACATCCTGGACTGGACTGCCATCTATGAGAAAAGAATCGATATTATAGCCACGAGCCTTGATTGTGTACTGGTTCCCCCCGTATTCATTCACAGTGACGCCCGTAACGTTACGCATGGCCTCGGCCAGTGAGGTAGTCCCTTGATCATCCAGGCGTTCCCGCGTCACGACGCTGACGGACTGCGGCGTTTCCTTAACTGACTGCGAAAACAACCCGATAGTCGCGCTTTCACTCGTATAGGAATTACTGTTCTCGGTCATGCCGTAGGGCAGACGCGCTCCTGTCACCTCAACCGTCGACAGCGCCACACCATCTGGCCGCTCTTCCAACCGATAAGTACCATCCCCCTGCTTTACGGCCCTAAGGCTGGTGCCGTTCAGCAGTCGCTCAAGCCCTTCATCAACGCGATACTGACCTTGCAAGCCGGGGCTTTGACGCCCTTCTCCGAGCTCACCAGCACCGCTGATAAAAACTCCCGCTTCAGCGGCGAAGCGGTTGATGACGCTGCTTACCGGGCCGCTGGCAATGTCATAGTGGCGTGCTTGCTGCTGGGTGGACTGGGCCATGGCGGGCTGCGATAGCAGCGGTACGGCCAATAGTCCGGCGGCGGCGAGATGAACCGCCAGCGCCAAGGCGCGGCGGTTAAGCGTCGGTTGGTGCTTGGCAGTAAGCGGTTGAAGTGCAGTGCGCTGGTGGAGCATATCGGTTCCCCTTGCAGATACGTTTTAAGTGCTTATAAAGGGGAATCGAACCAGCGCGAAAAAAGGGAACCAGAAAAACCAATATTTGCTCTTTTTTATTCCTCGCTGGAGCTTGCTTTGCCTGCCTCGATTTTGATCCACCAGGGCATTACCCGGCGCACCTTCACCGGCAGCGTGGTCTCGACCATGTTAAGGGTGCGCTCTAGATCATTGAGCGGGAAAGCGCCAAGTAGCGTGAGATCCGCCACCGCCGGGTCGACCTCTAAGCGGCCGTGGTGATGCTGGCTCAGCTCTGCGGCAAAGGTTTTTAACGACATATTTTCTGCCAGCAAAACACCGTTGGCCCAGGCGGCCCGACTGCCGTCGGCGTGGCTGAGTTCGCCAATGCCGTCAGCGGCGTAGCTGGCCTGCTGCCCGGCGTCGACTACCAGGCGTTGGCCTGCATGGTTGGCATCACCAAGGGTCTGAATAGCCACCGCGCCTTCGAACACCGCCAGCAGTTCGTCGGCCTGGCGTTGGCGCACGCTGAAGCGGGTGCCCAAGGGGGTCAGTCGGGCACTTCGGGTATCCAGGTAAAAGGGGCGTTCGGGGTCTTTGCCGGTCTTAATCAGCACTTCACCCGCCACCAGTTGCAGCCGGCGCCGCTCCTGGTCGTAGTCGACGTCCAACGCCGAGGCGCTGCTTAGCCATACCTGGGTGCCATCCTCCAATTCGATGCGGGAGATTTCGCCGGTGGCGGAGCGGTAGTCGGCGCCCCAGTAAGCCACCCACTGGGGCAATGGTGTCCACTGCCAGGAGAGCCCTACCAGCACCGCCACGATTGCCAGGCTAGAGAGCCCACTCAGCAGATGCCACCGCCCCCGCCGTCGATGCCGCGCCGAGCTGATGACCTGGTTGGCAGCGTGGCGCTCAGTTTCATCCAGGTTGGCGGTAAAACGTCGGCTTACGCCCTCCACCTGTTGCCAAGCCCAACGATGGATGTCGTTGGCATCCCGCCATGCCTGCCAGCGTTGACGCTCCGTTGCCGACAGCTCCCCCGCTTGCCACTCGGCAAACCACTCGGCGGCCTCCGCCAACGCACGACGTTTGGCTGCTTCATCAGCGCTAGCCGCAGAAACCATTTAGAGGCTCGCCTCGAAGCCTGCTTCGATCAATGCGCACTGCAGCATGGCCTGGGCCATATATTTTTTGACCATGCGTTCGGAAACTCCCAGTTCCTCAGCAATCTGCCGATAGGGTTTGCCATGCAGTTGGGAGGCCAGAAAGGCGCTAGCGACTTTCTCGGGCAACCGCGCCAGCATGCGGTCGATTTCGCACAGCGTCTCGATGACGATCTGCTGGTGTTCGACAGAAGGCAAATGCGCCTCGGCGCTGGCCGCCAGGGCTTGCTGCCAGGCGCGCTCGATATCCTGGCGGCGCCAATGATCCACGCACAGCCCTTTGGCCATACGGCTGAGATAGGCCCTGGCACCGTCGAAACTATCCAGGTGGCGGGGCGTTTTCAGCAAGCGCACAAACGCATCCTGCGCCAGATCCGCCGCCGATTCACTGCATCCCAACCGGTGGCTGAGCAATTGCTGCAACCAAGGCTGATGATGGTGATACAACTGACCAAGGGAGTCTCGACAGCCGGTATGGTAAGCCGCAGGCTCGGCTGATCGGGGTGCCGCCGCCATATAAAAAGTGCCTCACTTCTACGAAAATGATTCTTATTCTTTTTCAATTCACAGACAGTGTCAATGCACAGTGCTCAACGAACCTCTCCACTTTTTGATATGGCACCCTGCAAAATACTACCCCCCAACAGCGCCATCACCGTCACCGCCGCCATGCCTAGCGCCAGCGCCGTGAACATAGCCGGGTAGCCCAGCCGGTCTAGCAAAATACCGGCTAGCACAGGTACAGCCAAACGCGACAGAGTAAACAGGCTCGCCTGTAGGCCGTAATCCAGCGCCTGATACCCTGACCGTGCGAAGTGCATCATCAGGCCGAACATTACGCCCGATAGCGCTCCCATGGCACAGGCCAACAGTCCCGCTCCCACCAGCCACAGGGCGTGCCCCGCAGCCATGTAACCCACTCCCCCCAGGGTCGCCAGGGCCAGCGTTGCCAAAGCGGCTAACAGCGGTAAAGCGCGGCCAAGCCCAACACTCCGTGCCAGGCGTTGCCCCGCTAGACTCGCCAGGGCGCCCGCTATACCACCGCCAACCCCCACCCACCAGGCAACTTGCTCCACCGGCATCCCCAGGTCGAGCAATAGCGGCTTTAGATAGACCCAACCGGCGCCAACGAAGGGAAAGAGTAGCATCAGCAGGGCGACCCAAAGGCCTGCAGCTGGCTGACGGACAAAGCCCATTGCCCCCTTATGGCTCACAGGTTGAACCGCTTCCGCTGCCGAGACATACCGTTGCCTGCCAGCCTCTGCCGGTACAGATATCCAGCGTAATAGGAGTCCTCCCACGGCCAATAGCAACGCCATCAGTACGAAGGGTACGGCTTCCCCTGAACGCTCGTGCACGACCAGCAACAGGCCGCCGCCCACCACCGCAGCCAGAAACAGCGCCGCCGAACGAATTCCCCCGGCGCGTAGTCGCTCTTCGACGGGCAGACAGCGAATCGCCAGCGCGTTCACGGGCACATCAGCCCAAGTCGCCAACCAACTGATCAGCAGCACCCAGGCATAGAAACGCGGCGGCTGCGCTAGTGGGAAGTCGTACGCTAACCCTAGCAACGCCAAACCCAA
Source organism: Halomonas sp. A3H3 (assembly GCF_000982975.1). Classification (NCBI taxonomy): domain Bacteria; kingdom Pseudomonadati; phylum Pseudomonadota; class Gammaproteobacteria; order Oceanospirillales; family Halomonadaceae; genus Halomonas; species Halomonas sp. A3H3. The sequence continues at coordinate 500,076 of NZ_HG423343.1, forward strand.
CAGTAATCCGAGCAGGCCAGCCCAGGCGCGATAGCCTCCGCCACCCAGGCGGCAGCGCTCAACGGGAACCGCCATCACCAGTTTGAGCACCGCTGGCAGGCCCGCCAGTTGCAGTAGGCCAATCTGGGTACCGCTCCAACCCTGCTCGCGCAGTACCAGCGGCATTCCCAACAGCAGATAGATACTGGGCAGCGCCAGGGCGAAGTGGAGCCAGCCGAACGCCAGTTGCCGGGCGGTCAGGGCGCGCATCATTTCGTCCTCCTACGCGCCACCAAAGCCGTGGCAGGCGCCATGGGAAGTGCAATCGGCTGCGCCTCACACACTTCGAAACCCTGCGCCAGCAATGCCTGACGCAGCTCACCGGCCTGGGTCACCCGGCGCCCCTGCCACAGCAACGGCAGGTAATAGGACAGCATG
>NZ_HG423343.1:500592-531153 GCF_000982975.1 Halomonas sp. A3H3
CACAGCAACGGCAGGTAATAGGACAGCATGCGGCGGGCCGCCTCGGGTTCTTCGGGAATTTCAGCGTGCACGCAGATCAACTCGCCGCCGGGCTTTAGCGCGGCATGCAGTTTGGCTAGGCAGGCCGAAAGCTCGGGCACGAAATGCAGTACCGAAGAGCACCAAATCAGATCGTACCCTGTGCCGATGTCATCCCTCACCAGATCGCCACCCCGAGCCTCAAGACGCGATGCCAGGCCTGCTTCGGCAATATGTTGCGCCGCCACATCGGCGGCTTCGGGCAGCTCAAAGACCACGCCATGCATATATGGAAACGCCTTCGCCAGGGCGACAGCGACCAGCCCCGGGCCACCGCCTAGATCCAGCAGCCGCCAGGCTGATTCAGTCGCCCTCCGATATGCCACCAATTCACAGGCGGCAGGCGCCGTTACCGCCGCCTGCTCGCGTGCCAGATGGCCGCGCGCAGCCACGGCCCAGCGCTCACCGTTGGCCAGCGGTGCTGGCCGTTTTTCCCCGCGCAAGCCATTGGCTAGCCCGGCACCGAAATCGCGCAGTGAAGCAAGCCGAAAGCGCCAGGCATCACCACAGTCTAACGCTGAGGAAGATGTCAGATAGCGCCGCGCCACCTCGCTGCTGGCGTAGTGCCACTCACTCGCCGCATCACGGCTCCGGTCGAGCAGTTGCATGCTCCACAACAGCGTCAACCAGTGGCGCGTGGCTTCAGGCTGCCATGCGTGCATTTGCGCCAGGGCCTCGGGGGTGCAGGGTGACGCCAGCGTTTCAAATAGATCCTCTGCTAAGGCAAGCTGTAGAGCCTCGGCCTGTACAGCAGCCAGCGATAGATCCCAATAGGGTTGCAGCGCATGGGGAAGCGCCTCCACGGGCCGGTTCATAACGACACCCCCACACGCAAGCCAACCTCACGGGGCGGGCTGTACTCCCGTATCGTGCCGTTGAGCAAGCCCACTGCATCGTACTGTCGGTCAGTGGCGTTGTTCACATAGACCCCCAGTTGCCATGACCCCTGTTGATAGCCGCCGGCCAGATCCAGCAGGGCATGACCGGGGCGGCTAAAGCGGTTGGCCGCATCCAGGTAGGTCTTACTCATGCCACTCAGGTTGGCCTGGGCATACCAGCCCTGGGGTGAGTCGTAGCGCAGCCCCAACCGACCGCTGATATCGGGCGCAAAAGGGTTGTGGTGACCGGCGTGGTCACCGCTAAGATCGTTGAACTCGCGAAATCGGGTACGATTGAGGGCCAGGCCCGCCTGGAACGTCCAATGTCCGCCCAGCAGGTAGTCAATATCCAGCTCTACGCCCTGGGAGTTCGCCGCGGCAGCGTTGGTGATTTGCACACTACCGGGTTGAATAACTTGCTGGACTTGCATGTCGTCAATGATCATCCAGTAACTGGCTAACCCATAGCGGAGCCGTTGAGAAAACGCCGTTCCCTTGATTCCCAACTCGTAGGAAGCCACTTGCTCAGGTTCGTAGCCGGGATAGTCACTCTGAGCAGAGAAGGCGTTGAAACCACCGGCGCGAAGTCCTTCGGCATAGCGGGCATACAGCCAGTCGTCGTCACCCAAGCGGTACTGCAGGGCCAACTGCGAGGTAACATCACCCCAGCGCTCGCTGCGCTGCTCGGCTCCCTGGGGCGTCAACGCCACCCGGCTCTGCTCTAAGCGCAAGCCTGGTGTCAAGCGCCAGCGCTCGCCCAGCGGCAACGTCCACTGCCCGAACAGCGCGAGGTTCTCAGCTTCCAGCGTCGCCTCACTGCGCTGGGTGCCCATCGGGTTGCGTTGCTCGAACTTCAGTTGATGATCATCACGGTCACCGTACAGGCCCAGCACCCAACTGCTCTGCCCTTCATCGCCCTGACGCTCCAGACGCAGTTCCTGAGAGAAGGTGGTCAAACGCTGGTCGCGCCCGACGGCAAAGCGCTGAGCTGGCGTTAAGTCGGTATCCTGGGTAACGCGATCACGGATCTCCCGCCGCGCTGTGATGGATCGCAGGGTCAAATCAGGCGCTAAGGCATGACGCGCATCCAGGGAAATATCCCGCCCGCTGGAGCGGTTACTGCCGGGACTGGAGGATTCAATGCGACGCGTATCGTGACCGTTTGACCCGACAGGCCCCCAAGGAGCCGCACCGTCGCGGTAGTGTAACTGCCCATAGCGCAGAGTAACGTCCGTATCCGCGGTCGGGGTCCAGAGTAGACGTAGCCGCCCGCTCTTGCGCTTGCGGTCATCTGCCTCACCCGCACGCGCCAGGTTATCCACGAAGCCATTCTGCTGGCGCCACTCCCCGCTGACCCCAAAATAGAGCTGCTCGGGTACGAGTGCCTGAGCGGCATCGAGGCGTAGCGCGTTCAGGTCACGGCTGCCCAGCGTAGCCTCCAGTTCGGCATAGGGGCCTTCATCCGGCTGACGAGTATGCAGGCTGACCACGCCGGCCTCGGCATTGCGGCCATACAGCGTCGACTGGGGCCCGCGCAGCACCTCAACCCGTTCCACGCCCTGCAGGTTGTGATCAAACCCTTGGCCAGCCACGACGGGCACCCCATCCACCAGCATGAGTACTGATGAGGAGAAAGTGGTGGCACCTGAGGTCAGCCCACGCATTACCGGCAGAGCGGTACCCGACTGGCCAAAGGGCTGAAAACTCAACCCAGGCGCGTAGCGCGCCAAGTCGCCAATATTGGCAGCACCGGCATCCACCAGCGTCTCGCCGGAGATGACCACCAGGCTCGCTGGCACCTCTTGCTCAGTCTGCGCGACCTTGTTAGCCGTTACCTTCACCACAGGTAGTGCTTCCCCTTGAGCGATGCTGCCCACGCTGCATCCCCCCAGCAGAAGCACCACCGCTGCATTTCTTTTCAACCCCTTGCTCTGCATCGCCCACCCCCTTAGCGCTGTTTCTGGCTCCCCAACTAGCGCGGGAACATTCAAGGGAGTAGGCTAGCTATAAACGATAGCAATTATCATACTCATTCATATGCAAACCAATTCACTTCTTATGCGTAGCGATGCATCACCTCTCATTGACGACTCTCTGCAAGGCTCTCAATGCTGCGTGCTGGATGATGGCCTCTCGGTAGTGTTAACCCGCTACCGTGCTAAACAAGCGCTCGTCGAAGAGAGCCGCACACCCCATACGGGCGCAGGCGTGATTGTGACCTTTGGTCTACAAGGCCGCTCTGATTACCGAGAGCGCTGGGGGCCGCGCATCGATTTCGGCCACGGTCACACCACCGTAACCACCTTTGACCACAGCCAGGGGGAACGCCATATACCGGAAGGGGAAACAGTGCTTCAGTTACGCCTTGTCGCCAGCACCGGCTGGCTAGCGCGCTACCTGGGCGAGCGATATCAATCAGCACTCCCCGCCTCTGGGGGTATTCGACCGCTGGCTTTTCAGCCTACGTCGCCGGCCAGCCATGCACATTTGCAGGCGCTCCAGGTAAGCCTCCAAACAGGCAGCGCTCGGCTCCAGCAACACATTCACGCCTTGAGCTTATTGGGGGAACAACTCGAGACGCTGCTGCCGGATCCCAGCCCTACACGGAACATCGCCAGCGCAGACGCCGAGCGCATCGTCCAGGCCCGTGAGATCCTTCTCAACGAACTGGATCGCACCTTGACCCTGACCTATCTAGGAGCACGGGTGGGGCTAGGAGAGCAGAAGCTTAAGCAGGGGTTTCGCCGCATGTTTGGCACGACGCCTCAACACTTTCTTCATCAACAGCGCATGCGCCACGCACATACGCTGCTGGAGAGCGGTCAACAGGTTGCTCAGGCCGCCTACGCCACGGGTTATCGGCACCCAAGTAACTTTAGCGCAGCCTTCACGCGCTTCTTCGGTTACGCCCCTAAAGCCATTAAACAGCGCAAAAGTTGATAACAAGTATTGCGAGTGGTGATGCAGCTATCCGAGCGAGTCTCGGCATAATTGCACACTGTCGCGCGACACACTACAATAGATGAAAGCCAGTTAGGCATAAGCCGGTACGATGGATGATTAAAAGCATCAAACATAAGGGACTAAAGCTGTTTTTCGAGAAAGGAAGCACCAAGGGCGTCCGTGCCGATCATGTCGACCGTCTCCGTGATCGTCTGACCGTACTGGACGCAGCCACGAGTTTAGACGATATAGCTGCTGGCAACTGGGGCCTTCACCCTCTAACTGGAAAACTGGACGGCCAGTATGCCATCAAGGTATCGGGTAACTGGCGACTGTTCTTTGAGTTCCGAGACGGTAATGTTTACCTGCTGAACTATGACGATTATCACTGATGGGAGAAGAAACAATGGCCATGTGTAACCCCTCACACCCGGGTCGCATTATCCGGCAACGTCTGATTGAGGACGAAGACGGCCAAAAGATTGGCAGCGTGGCATCGGTCGCCGAACAGCTCGGTTGCCACCGCAATACCCTGAACCGGGTAATTAATGGCAGCGCCTCCGTCACACCTGAAATGGCATTGGCTCTAGAAAAATTGCATGCCGGAAGCGCCGAATTCTGGCTATCCATGCAAACCAATTATGACCTATTTCAGCTTCGCCATAACCAGGGCGCAGCTTAGCTAAGCGATACCGCGCTCCCCGCTAGTACCAATCTTCAACCGCCAGTTTTTTAATGCGTTTAAATTCCCCAGTATTGTGGGTGACTAATGTACCTTGGTTGGCGAGCGCGGTACCGGCTATCAGCGTATCGTAGGGGCCGATAGGGGTTCCCTGCTTTTCCAGGGTTGCGCGAATTTGCGCTGAGGCTTTGGCTTCGGGTGTGGAAAACTCAAGAATCTGTACAGCGTCGATCAGTTTGTCGAGCTGCATCACTCTCTTTTGGGGAGCAGCCGATTTTGCAATACCAAGTTCCAACTCGTACAACACAATCGCAGGTATGCCAATATCGGCGGGCTTTTTGGACAAGAGGTTATCGGCGACACTGCCCATGCCTTTGAAAAAGTAGATGAGCGTATTGGTATCAAGCACATACATCAAAGTGGTTCCCGCTGATTATCGGTGCCGGCTCCTGCCCGAATCTCCTCCAGGGACGGAAACTCATCCCAAGCCCCAGCCAGTTCGACCACCGCCTGTGGCCACTCATTAGCAACCTCTTCTTTGATCAGATTAGTAATCCATTTGCTCTTGGAGACATTCATCGACTTGGCCGCCGCCGTCATCTTCTTCTCGGTATCATCATCGATATAAATCGTAACTTGACCCATGACACACCTCTTGCCAGCAAGTATATGTTGAAATATATGTCCCTGTGATAAAAGCGTCAAGGCTGGCGGCGCAAGTGCTGGCAACTGGGTCTTCATTCTCTAACTGGAAAACTGGAACACCCCGCCATCGCCAGGGCATGGCTTAGACAAGCGATATCACTCGCCATAACTAATCATTCCAAGCGACTCACATCAATGACTATCCATTCACCCGGGCTACCGCATCGCGGCTGGCGGCTTCTCGCTGTTCGCCGGTAAGCTCTACCAACTGCCCCTGGCGCATTTCCAGCAGCCGGTCGGCCTGGTCGAAGTAGTGGTCATCGTGGCTGATCACCACCAGCGTCTTGCCCAGTGCCCGCAACTGCGGCAAGAGCTCGCGGTAAAAGACTCGGCGGAACTGCGGGTCTTGGTCGGCGGCCCATTCGTCAAGCAGCAATAGGTCGCGCTGCTCCGCAACGGCTAGCAGCATCGCCAGACGCTTGCGCTGGCCCTGGGAGAGGTTGACGTTGGTGATGCGATCGCCGTCGAAGTCGAGCTTACTGCGCATGCCCAGCGCGGCAAGCCACTCCTCCATTAGCGCGGGGTCGGGTGACTCGCCCGCAGGGCCCATCAAACGGTCAAAGAGATGCAGGTCGGTGTAAATGGCCGAGAAGTGTTGGCGATAGCGTGTCCAGTCTTCTTCCTGCAGCGGCCTGCCATCGACTCGAACGCAGCCGCTTTGGGGCTGGTAGAGCCCAGTCAGCAGCCTCGCCAAGGTGGATTTGCCACTGCCGTTACCGCCGATCAGAAACACCACCTCACCGCGCTTTAAAGTCAGATCGATAGGGCCGATAGCAAAGCCCGGCCGGGATTCCTCATCCGGGTAGCGATAGCTGACTTGCTCCAGGGTAAGCACTTGCCAATCGTGACGCAGCGCAGAGTGACCGAACGCCTCGCGGTGCTCGGCCAGGTCTAAACTGCTGATTTTTTCAAACGCCACTCGGGCGTTAATCAAGGTCGGAAAGGCGCCAATGGCCTGCATAAGCGGCGCACGCAGAAACAGTAGCGTGAGTGAAAAAGTAGTGGCTACCTGCACCGATGCCCAACCCAGTCCGTTGGCCAAAAAGAACGCTACGCCGATGGCGCCCAGCATCATAATGTTGAACCAGTTCACCGCGCTGAGATGATAGGTATCGCCAAGAATAAAATGACGCCGACACTCCTTTGCGTTAGGCGTATAGACATCGCGATACAGCCATTCGGCACGGTCACGGTTGAGTGCCAGCTCTTTGCGCCCCTCGATCACCGACTGGTAATCCGCGTAAAGACGATCCTGTATTTCGCGCAGTTTGGCCATATGCCCATAAACCCGCGCCACCAAGCGTATGCCAATTAAAATAGTCACGATCACCCAAAGCGCAGTGACACCCAGCATGGCAGGCGAAAGCCACGCCAGGTAAAGCGTGGCGCCGACTGTCAGCACCCCACCCTGCACCAGTTCCGGCAAGCGTATAAACGCAACGGTCACTGAACTCACATCGGTGGAGAGGCTCGCCAGCAGACGCACACTGCCAATCTGCTCAGCGCGTTCGATATTGGTATCCAGAATTCGCTTGATCAACTGGCCCCGCAGCCGGTAGACGAAATGGTGGCCCAGCGTGGTCAGCGCCAATTGTGATGTCAGGGTGATAACCAGTAGCAGCGCTATCAGACCCAGGAATTCGGGCAGGATGCGCCAGGGGTCGGTGAAGGTGCCCAGCAGCCGTTGATTGATAAAGGCGATGACACCAATGCCCAAGCCAGCGCTTGTCAGGCTAAGCAGTACCACGGCCACAAACGGCCAGCGATAATCACGCCATACAATCTTCAACAGCTCCATGACCACAACTCCCCGGCATTCTGTTTTCTTTAACAGCTAAAAGCGCTGGTGATTACAAACGCCGCAGCCCCCACATAAAGTAAGCACCACCAATCAGGGAGGCGACTAAGCCAGCGGGTATCTCATAGGGAAAGATAATCTGGCGCCCCACCCAGTCCGCCAGCACCATCAATAGCATGCCGATCAACGCAGCACCCAGCAGGTGCTGCCCTGCACGGGAGAAGCCGACCAAGCGCGCCATATGTGGCGCCAGCAGGCCAATAAACGAAAGCGGCCCCACTACCAGAGTGGCACAGGCGGTTAGCAGTGCCACCAGTAACAGCAACGCCAAGCGGGCACGGTTAAGCGTTACCCCAAGCGCCTTGGCCGTCGGCGCGCCTAAGGGCAAGATATCCAACCAGCGGGTGAAGGGCAGTGTGACCAGCGCCAATACAGCGGCAATCCCCCCTACCACCACCGCATTGGTGATATCCACGTAGTAGGTGGAGCCCGCCAGCCAGGCAATCACCTGCTGGCCACGAGGGTCGCCGCCCGCCAGCATCACGCTGCGCACTGCATCAAACAGCGCGCTGACCGCCACCCCGGTGAGCAGTAAACGCTCGGGGAGATAACCGCTCTTGCGGTTGATACCCACCAACACCAGCAGCGTCGCGAAAGCACCCAGGGTACCCACGCCAATCAGCATCATATTGGTGGGCGCAGGCAGCAGGAAAATCCCCAAAATCAGCGCAATGGCACAGCCACCACTGATACCCAGTACTTCGGGGCTGGCCATGGGGTTGGCGGAAAGGCGCTGGAGAATAGTCCCGGCAATCGCCAGCATCAACCCGCTGGCGGCTGCCGCCATCACCCGGGGCATACGCCACTGCATGACATTCCAGTTATTGGGCGCCAGCCAGTACCAGCCATCTACGCCCTGGCCAAACAGCAAGCCAAGTACCGTTGCCCCCAGCAACGCGAGTAGTAATCCGGTGACTAGACGTGACGGCGCTGGGTGACGGCGGGCGAAAACACCCGCCCCTTTCGGCGGCTGGTCGCCCTGCAGTTTCAGGCGTGGAATCAGCCACATTAACAGCGGTGCCCCCAGGGCACCGGTAATCGCCCCGGTAGGAATAAAGGCTGCCACCATGCCACCGAACTGCTGCAGCAGCAGATCCGTGGTGGCCAACAGCACGGCCCCTAGTAGCGTCGACCAGATTAGCCGCGGCCCTAAGCGGCGCGCACCAGCCATGCGCACGATATTGGGCGCTGCCAAGCCGATAAAACCGATGATGCCTACCACACTGACAATGCTGCCGGTAATAAATACTGCCAACCCCATCCCCGCAAAGCGTAGATAGGTCAGCGAGACTCCCAGGCTCTTGGCGCTGGCGTCGTCCAGCTCCAGCACTGCCAAGGGGCGCAGCAAAAACCACGCGGCCACGCAGCTAATCGCCAGCCGAGGCCAGAGAATTGCAACGCCGTCCCAACCGTTTTGCGCCAGCGAACCGGCACCCCAAATCAGCAGCCCTGAGAGCGCCTCGTGGTTAAACAGCAGCAGCGCCGTAGACAGCGCCCCCAGGTACAGATTGACCACCAAGCCTGCCAGCACCACCACGATCGGCGCCAGCCCGCGCCGCCACGAGAGCAGGAAAACTAACCCAACCGCCAGCGCGCCACCCAATAAGGCGACCCATTCGCGCCCGGCGACAAGCAGCCCCGGCGCCAGCAAGGTGGCGGTCATCAACGCCAGGTTAGCGCCCGATGCCACCCCCAGGGTGGTGGGCGAGGCCAACGGGTTGCGCAGCACCTGCTGCATAAGCACGCCTGCCAACCCCAAGCCGCCCCCGGCTAGCAGCGCGATCGAAAGGCGCGGCCACCAAGCGTAGTAAAGCAGTAGCTCGTCAACATTCTCAAAAGAGGGGGCCACTAATGCCTGCAGGCCCAGCGCGAAACCGCCTTGGCCCTCTAGGCCCACCCAAAACAGCACCACCATGGGCAGGCTAAGCAATAGGCAGGCTTTAGCAGGTGACATTCCCCCTATTCTTTGGGTAAATTGCGCGGCGCCTAACATAGCGAGCACCCTTTTGTGATAACCGGACAGTTCGCCAAAAGAGACGTGATAGGCAGCAGCGTCATTTTCTTAGCCTTACTATTTATGCAAACGAGTTTATGGAAATTAGCGATTGAATTACCAACAACGATTCTAAATGATAATAATTAGCACTACAATTGACTCCTTATATATAAAGGAGACATCACCATGGCAGCCAAACCGAGCTACCAGCTTTTCGATATCACCCTCGCCCGGCGTACCCAAGTCAGCGCCTCATTAGTCAGGTTCACCTTTACTGGCCCGGAAGTCAGTCAAATGGCGACCTACGCACCGGATCAGCGCGTCAAGCTATTCTTTCCCGAAGGCGGTGGCAGTCTCGACCCGCTGTTTGAAATTGCCAAGCTGGAAGAACACGACTGGTACGGCGCCTACCGCGCACTGCCGGATGCCCAAAGGCCCTCAGCGCGCACCTACACTATTCGCGCCCTCCGTCCGGAGCAGGCTGAGGTGGACGTTGAATTTGTACTCCACGGCGACAATGGCCCCGCATCGCGCTGGGCAATGCACGCCCGCCCAGGTGACCGACTAGCCATGACAGCCCCCGACGCTAACGCGGAAGGCCCAAAGTTGGGCTACGAGTGGAAGCCGCCCCAAGGCGTACGCCGTATTCTGATCATCGCCGATGAAACCGCCCTCCCCGCCGCCGCCGGCATTCTGGAAACCCTTGATGACCTACCGCTCAAACCCAAGGTCGAAGCGCTATTCGAAGTGCCTCGTGGCGACGACGTTCAGCCTCTGCCCCAGGCCGCCAAGCTGCGCTGGCTGGCACGTGACGCTGAGTCCGGCTGCCAACATGGTGAGCTACTAATGAGAGCAGTACGCGATATTGATTTACATAGGGAAATTCAAGCGCTAGGCGGCACACCTGCTAACACCACGACCAGCGCCACTACCGGCGCCACGACCAACGACGAAAGCGACGATGAGAACGGCCCGCTCTGGGAACCCGCCACCCTAGATGACAACGCGCCTTTCTACGCCTGGATCGCCGCTGAAACCAAGGTCGCCATGAAGCTACGTCGCTACTTAGTCAACGAGTGTGGGCTCCCCAAGCAGTACGTTACCAGCATGGGCTACTGGCGCCTGGGCAAGGCCAATGGTTAAAGGAACGGCAAACAACACGGCGTTAAACAGTGATCTCACAAGCAAGCCAGTTCGAACGCCTATTGGCTGGCGAGACAGCCCCAACTGCTATGGGCGGATCAGCCGTGTACTGCACTGGTTGACCGCCGCGCTGGTCACGCTGCAATTTTCCGTGTTGCTGGCCTGGAGAGGAATGGGCGAAAACGCTATCACGCTGTTCTTGGCGAGCATCGGGCCTCACGGCTCATTAGGATTTATGATTCTGATCGTGACGCTGGCTCGCCTTGGCTGGGCATGGATAAATCGCAAGCAACGCCCGCCCCACACGCCAGGGCTAGGTGGGCGCTTGGCGCGCTTTGTCCATATCACCTTTTATGGGCTACTAATGTGGTTGCCCGCTTTCGCTATTTTGCGCCAGTATGGCCGCGGCGGGGCGCTACGCTTTTATGGCATGGAGCTGCTGCCCGAAGCGGAACGCGATATCACCTGGATGATCGCCCCAGCCGAGCTTCTTCACGGCCCGCTCTCGTGGCTGCTATGTGGATTAGTCATCGGCCACATCATGATGGCGCTGACTCACCGCTTCTGGCTTAAAGACCGAGTACTGGCGCGTATGGTGGGGTCAAGTGGCCGGTGAAGCGCTGAAACCAGCACACCGCTTTCGAGTAGCGCACAGCGCTCCTACTCATCCCCTCGCCAGCGGCTGCGTGGTTGGCTGGGGTGGCAAGCTCGGCCTAAGGTCAGGCATAATCCAACGAATCGCAATCCAACTGTTCAAGGCTCCCTAGTTCCCCCTGTGGGCTTGGACATAGATGGCTATTCATCGAGCATGATTTGATCGCATGGACTACGACTACCTCGCCAGTCTACGTAAATACCATCCCGCTTGGCGGCTGCTGCTGGCCGACCACGCGCCGCTGATCATTGCCTTCGTGCATCGCAGTTTTATCGAGCCCAATGTGCGCAGCCTGCCGGAGCAGGAGCTGGCGGCAAGGCTGGAAGACTATCTGTTCCACCTTCGCCAGGGGCTGGGCGAAGGGCACTTCCCAAAGCCCGCGCGGGAGTATCTGAATGACTGGGCCAGCGATGAGCGCGGCTGGCTGCGGCGTTATTTTCCCGCCGACTCGGACGAGCCGCATTACGACCTGATACCTGCCGTCGAGCAAGCCATTCAGTGGCTGGCTGGGCTTGAGCAGCGCACCTTCGTGGGGGCGGAGTCACGGCTAAAGCTGGTCTTCGACCTGCTGCGTGACATCTCCCAGAACAGCGAAACGGATCCCGAGACGCGTATCGCGGAACTGAGCCGCCGCCGCGCCGCCATTGACGCAGAAATTGAGGAGATTCGCACCGGCCATATGGCGTTTATGGATCCCACGCGGCTACGCGAGCGCTTTCTTCAGGCCACCGACACGGCTCAAGCGTTACTGGCCGACTTCCGCCAGGTGGAGCAGAATTTTCGCGACCTGGATCGCCAGGTACGCGAGCGGATCGCCACCTGGGAGGGCGGTAAGGCCGCGATACTGGAGGAGGTACTGGGCCAGCGTAATGCCATTACAGACTCCGACCAGGGCCGCAGTTTTCGTGCCTTCTGGGACTTCCTGATGTCCGCCGACCGCCAGCAGGAGCTCACCGAACTGCTGGAGTCGATCCTGTCGCTGGAGCCGGTCGCTGAGCTGAATCCTGACCCGAGGCTGCGCCGCATCCACTACGACTGGCTAACCGCCGGAGAAGCGACCCAGCGCACCGTGGCCCGGCTTTCCGAACAGCTGCGACGCTATCTGGACGACCAAGCTTGGCTGGAAAATCGGCGTATCATGGATCTGCTGCATGGGCTGGAACAGCACGCCTTGGCGGTGCGCGAGAACCTGCCAACCACCCCTTTCATGACCGTGGAGGCACCCGCCCCCGACGTCCAGTTGCCCATGGATCGGCCGCTGTTCAGCCCTCCCATCAAGCCGCATATCGAGCAGGCGCCGCTCGAGGAGGGAGCCGCGAACATCGCCGCCGACCCACTGTTCGAACAGGTCTACGTGGACAAGGAGCGGCTGCGGGCCCGGCTACGCCAGGCGCTGCAGACCCAGCGCCAGATCAGCCTGGAGTCCCTGCTGCAGCGGCATCCACTGGAGCAGGGACTGGCAGAACTGGTGACCTGGCTGAGCCTGGCCACCGGGGAGGAACTGGGTCTCATCGATGAAACACAGGAGCAGGTCGTGTATTGGACCGATGACCAGGGCCAGCAGCGCCGCGCCACCCTGCCCGCGGTGATCTTCGTTAGTGGCCATCAGGGAGCCCGCCCATGAGCGATACCGGCACCCCACCCAACGAGCGCGAACCGGCGCTGTCTCCGGTGTTGATCCTGCTGTTCAAAGGCGTCCTCTACCGCGATGACCAGGCCGGAGCGTGGCAGGATCTATTGCGACTCCAGGCGCAAGTACGCGACCATGCCGGTGTGTTCGGGCTGGAGCTGATCCTGGACGAAGCCGAGGGCTACGCCTATTTGCGCCAGCGCCCGACCGAGGAGGGCGAGGAGGAGCTGCCGCGCCTGGTACCACGCCGCCAGCTCAGCTACCCGGTCAGCCTGCTGTTGGCACTGCTGCGCAAGAAGCTGGCCGAGCAAGACGCCACCGGCGGCGATCCGCGGCTGATCCTCTCCCGCGAGCAGATCGCCGACATGATGCGTCTGTTCCTGCCTGAAACGGGGGATGAAGTGCGCCTGATGAACCGCATGGACAGCCATATCAAGCGGGTAGTGGAACTGGGCTTCCTGCGCCGACTACGCGGCCAGGAGGAGCGCTTCGAGGTGCGCCGCATTCTCGCCGCCTTCGTCGACGCCCAGTGGCTCGCCGAGTTCGACCAACTCCTAGCAGACTACCGCCAGCACCTGGATAACGACGATGACGGATAATCCGCAGAACGCGCTGTTCGACTTCGCCAGCGACGACTCGCACACCGGGTTTCGGCTCCAGCGCCTGGAGGTCTACAACTGGGGCACCTTTCATCAGCGGGTCTGGCACTTGACACCGAATGGCGAGACCAGCCTGCTCACCGGCGACATCGGCTCCGGCAAGTCGACGCTGGTGGACGCCATCACCACCCTGCTGGTACCCGCCCAGCGCATCACCTACAACAAGGCCGCCGGCGCCGAACAGCGCGAGCGTAGCCTGCGCTCCTACGTGCTTGGCTACTACAAGACGGAGCGCAGCGACGGCGCCCTGGCCGCCAAGCCCGTTGCCCTGCGCGACTTCAATAGCTACTCGGTGATTCTCGCGCAGTTCTACCATGCCGGCTACGACCAGCACGTCACCCTGGCCCAGCTGTTCTGGCTCCGCGACAGCCAAGGACAGCCCGCTCGCAGCTATGTGGTCGCCGACCGGCCACTGACCATCACCGAAGACTTCGCCAACTTCGGCAGCGACCTCAACGCGCTGCGCAAGCGCCTGCGCCAGTTGCCCCAGGTGGAGCTCTTCGACCACTTCCCACCCTATGGGGCGGCGTTCCGCCGACGCTTCGGTCTCGACAGCGAGCAGGCACTGGAGCTGTTCAACCAGACGGTCTCGATGAAATCGGTCGGCAATCTCACCGAGTTCGTGCGCGGGCATATGCTGGCAGCCTTCGCGGTGGAGGAGCGCATCGACGCGCTGATCCGCCACTTCGAGGACCTTGACCGCGCCCACCAGGCGGTGCTCAAGGCGAAGGCGCAGATCGATGCCCTACAGCCGATGGTCGACAACCTGGACCGCTACGCCGAGGCCAGCGACCAGGCCCGGGAGTTCACCGCCTGCCGCGAGGCGCTGCAACCCTGGTTCGCCGGAATCAAGGCGCAACTGCTGGAGCAGCGGCGGGAGAAGCTGGAGCGGGAGCTGGAACGGCTGGCCTCGCGTATCGAGGCGCTGGTGAGCGAGCAACAGCACAACCAGGCCAAGCGCGACGAGCTGAAACAGGCCATTGCCAACAACGGCGGCGACCGCCTGGAGCAACTCAAGCGACAGATCAAGGATCAAGGCGAGCGGGCCGATGAGCGCCGCCGGCGGGCCGAGGAGTATCAAGCGCTTACCCAGCGCCTGGCGCTGGACGCACTGGGCGACGAGGCGGTGTTTGTGGAAAACCGCCAGCGGGTGGAACAAGCCCTCGAGACCCTGGAGGACCGCAAGGCCGAGGCCCAGAACGCGGTAACCGAGGCGGCGGTCGCCTTCCGCGATGGCCGCGAGGGTGTCGAGGAGGTCGAGCGCGAGCTGGACTCCCTGCGCCAGCGTCGCTCCAACATCCCTGCCGCCATACTGGCACTGCGTGAGCGACTGTGCGAGAGCACTGGGCTGCCAGTGGAGTCGCTGCCCTTTGCCGGTGAGTTGATCCAGGTGCGTGATGAAGAGCGCGACTGGGAGGGCGCCATCGAGCGCGTGCTGCACAATTTCGGTCTGTCTCTGCTGGTGCCGGATGCACACTATCAGGAGGTCGCCGAGTGGGTGGACCGCACCCACCTGCGTGGACGCCTGGTCTACTACCGGGTGCGCGAGCCGAAAGGCGCCGGCCTGCCGCAGCTGCACCCGGACTCCCTCGTGCGCAAGCTCGCCGTACGGCCAGACTCGGATTTCTACGCCTGGTTGGAGCAGGAGCTCGCCCGCCGCTTCGACTACGCCTGCTGTCGCGACCTGGCGCAATTGCGCCGCGAGCAACGCGCCATCACCCGTAGCGGCCAGATCAAGGCCAAAGGCGAGCGCCACGAGAAGGACGACCGCCACGCCATCAATGACCGTGCCCGCTATGTGCTGGGCTGGAGCAACGAGGCCAAGATCGCCGCCCTGGAGCAGCAGCAGTATCAGCTGCAGCAGCGGCTACAGCAACTGGCCGACACCCTGAGCCAGGCCCAAGAGACCCAGAAGCAACTGGAAACCCTCGGCACCCTGCTCCATCGGATCGATGTCTACCGCCATTTTCAGGAGCTTGACTGGCATACCCCGACGCTGCTCATCCAGCGTCTCGAGGAGGAGCGCCGGTCGCTCGAGGCAACTTCAGATACGCTGCGCCTGCTCCAGCAGCAGCTCGGCGACTTGGAAGCGGAGCTCAAGGAGCAGGACACGCGCCTGACCGGGCTGCGCGACGAACGCGCCACTGCACGGCTCAAGTACGATCAGGCCGGTGACGCCCAGGCCGAAGCCGAAGCCTTGGTGGAGCGTACCGCAGCCTCGGTGCGCGAGAGCGATTTCCCCCGCCTGGATGCGCTACGCCCCGAGGCCCTGCCCGAGCGACGCCTGACAGTGGAGTCCTGCGACAATGCCGAGCGGGAGATGCGCACCTGGCTTCAGGGGCGCATCGACGCCGAGGAGAAACGCCTCAAGCGCCTGGGCGAACGCATCATCGACGCCATGCGCAGCTACCACACCGAGTGGCCACTGGAGACCCGCGAGGTGGATGTCAGCATCGCCTCCGGCGACGAGTACCGCGGCATGCTCAAGCAGCTGGTCGGTGACGACCTGCCGCGCTTCGAAGCCGACTTCCGCAAGCTGCTCAAGGAGAACACCATCCGCGAGGTGGCCGGCTTCCAGGCCAAACTCAACCAGGAGCGCGAGCTAATCCGCGAGCGCATCGACACCATCAACCGCTCACTGCATGGCATCGACTACAACCCCAACCGCTACATCCGCCTGCAGGCCGAACCGACCCCGGATCTCGAGGTACGCGAGTTCCGCGAGTCGCTGCGCGCCTGCACCGAAGGGGCGCTAACCGGTTCGGAAACCGAGGAGTACTCCGAAGCCAAATTCCTGCAGGTCAAAGCTATTATCGAGCGCCTGCGCGGGCGGGAAGGCCAGACCGAGCTCGACAAGCGATGGACACGGAAGGTCACCGATGTGCGCAACTGGTTCGTCTTCTCCGCCTCGGAACGCTGGCGAGAGGACGACGCCGAGCACGAGCACTATACCGATGCCGGAGGCAAATCCGGTGGCCAGAAGGAAAAGCTCGCCTACACGGTGCTGGCCGCCAGCCTGGCCTACCAGTTCGGCCTTGAAACGGGCGGGCAGAGCTCACGTTCATTCCGCTTCGTGGTCATTGATGAAGCCTTCGGCCGCGGCTCCGACGAATCCGCCCGCTACGGCCTCGAGCTATTCCAGAGGCTCAATCTGCAGCTGCTGATCATCACCCCGCTGCAGAAAATCCATATCATCGAGCCCTTTGTGGCCAACGTGGGCTATGTGCACAACGACGGCGGTCAGCACTCCATGGTGCGCAACCTCAGCATCGAGGAGTATCGCGCCGAGCGTGCCGCCCGCAGCATGATAAGCGCGTCATGAGCTGGAGTACCCCCGTCACCATCCGAGCGCAGGTGGAAAAGGCCTGGGGCAGCGGCAGCCTTCTCGCCGCCCGGGTGTCCGGCGAATCGCCATTCCCCCTGGAGATCCGCCTGCGCCGCCCCGGCGCCCGGGACATCACCGAGCGCTTCGGCGCGGTGATGGACTGGGTGAACGCGCTGCGGGAGCAGAGCCGCGAGAAACGCGGCTACGGCTATGATCTGCGCTGGCTGCAGGTCAACAACCGGGTCCACGGCAGTAACGCCATTCCGGTGGCAGCAGTGATCCCCGATGAGGGCCAGGCGCTGCGCCTGATTGGCCGCCAACAGGATGCCCAGCGCTTCCAGGCCCTGGCCGACACCCTGCTCCACCACCACCCCGAGCTGCGGGATTGGGTAGCGCGCCGCCCCCTCAGCGTGCTACGCCACGCCGACGACTGGCCTCAGCTACTGGCCGTGCTGGCGTGGTTTCTGGCCAATCCGCGGCCGAGGCTCTACCTGCGCCAGCTGGATATTTCCGGCGTCGACACCAAGTTCATCGAAACTCGCCGGAACCTGCTCGCCGAGCTGCTGGATGTGGTGCTACCGGCGACCGCCATCCAGCGCGATGCCAGCGGCGTCAAGGGCTTCACACGTCGCTATGGCCTGCGCACGGAAGCACCACAGATCCGCTTCCGCCTGCTCGATCCCGCGCTGTCCCTTCAGGGCCTGCGCGACATCGCGGTTCCGCCGGAGGAGTTCGCCGGACTGAGTCTACCGCTGCAGCACGTGTTCATCACCGAGAATCGCATCAATGGCCTGGCCTTCCCCGATACCCCTGCCAGCCTGGTGATCTTCGGACTGGGCTATGGCCTGGAGCGGCTGATAGAGATTCCCTGGCTGCACGATACCGCCATCTGGTACTGGGGCGACATCGATACCCACGGCTTCGGCATCCTCAACCGCCTGCGTGCCGGCCTGCCCCATGCCCGCTCCCTGTTGATGGACCGTCCCACCCTGATAAACCACCAGCCCCTATGGGGTCAGGAGCCCAAGGACAAGCGCTACATCGGCCAGCCAACCCGGCTTACCGCCATGGAGCAGGCACTGCTCAAGGAACTGCGCACAGACCGCTTGGGGGAGCGGGTGCGGCTGGAGCAGGAGCGTATCGCCTTCAGCGCCGTCGAACGTGCGGTCGCGGCGACCGAGAGTGTGACATAAGGGCGTTGATGCGCACCGCTATCGCATGACCTAACGCTGCATCGACTATCGGTAACGAGCGAGCGGAAGCAGGGAAACCTGGGTATTGATCCACGTAGAAGTCCAGGGTGAACCAGAAGACACCTTTGCCGAACGGCTGTATACTTATCATTACCGCTTGCGGGATCGTTACCGTGTAGATGTGGTCAGTATGGCGGTGCTGGCGGATTTACGAGAGGGCTTCCGGCCCAGGAGGCTTTATTACCAGCGCTGGGGCTGTGAGCTAGCGTTTACCTTCCCCCCCCTTGATCCATCGCAGGGACGAAGCAAATGGAACATGACCTTTAGCTTGCCTTCACCCCGCCGCGTGAAGAGGGGTGACCTGAGCGCGTGGACGCTGTGACGCTTGCCATAGCTCATACTTGAGCTGCATTTCCAGCCACATTTCGGCGCTGGTACCCAATGCTTGCTCAAGCCTCAGTGCCATGTCGGCAGAAATACCGGCATTACCGTTCAGAATCCGCGATAGCGCAGTACGCGTCACGCCAAGCTGCTGGGCCGCCTGGGTAACAGAGATATCGCCAATGTACTCGCGCAAAACAGTGCCAGGATGCGCGGGATTATGCATACGATTCATGCGACCTCCTAGTGATAGTCTTGATAATCAACGAGGATGGCATCCTCGCCTTCGAAAGCGAAGGTGAGCCGCCAGTTCCCGTTGACAGTGATAGACCAGTGCCCTTTCAGCTTGTGAGACAATGGATGCAGCCTCCAACCCGGTGCATTCATATCCTCAGGGCCCTTTGCACTGTCCAGCGCGGTTAGCTGGATTTGCAACTTGGTCGCGTGCTTGGCCTGAATACCGGAAGTTGAGCCGGTTTCGAAGAACTTGCGCAGGCCTTTGTGTCGAAAGTTCTTGATCATATGCGCAGTGTATAGCCACGCTACACGTCTATCAACTATGTAGCCTCAGCCGTCTTTAACACCTCCTCCGTACCATCCGGCTGCTCTGGCGCCAACAGCTTGCCACTCTCTAGCCGCACCAATCGATCTGCGAGGTGGAAATAGCGGTCATCGTGGGTGATGACCAGCACCGCTTTGCCCATGCGTTTTAGCTCGGGCAACACCTCGCAGTAAAACACCTCTTTGAATAACGGATCCTGATCCGCCGCCCACTCGTCAAACACCAAGAAGGGCCGATCCTCAAGGTAGGCAACCACCAGCGCCAGACGCTTACGCTGCCCCTGGGAGAGTGCTTGGGTGGTGAACGCACCGTTTTCAACCCGCACCTTGTGCTGCAGGTGCAACTTGGCCAGCAGGCGGTTGCCTTCCTCGTCCAGACCATCACGCGGTGCCTCTAACAGGCGTTCAAAGAGATGGAAGTCCGAGAACACCACCGAGAAGAGCTGCCGGTAGGCATCCCAGCCATCCGCTTCGACCCGCTCGCCATTGAGCAATACCTCGCCACCTTCCGGCGGGTAAAGCCCCACCACTACTTTGGCCAGCGTGGTCTTACCGCTACCGTTGCCCCCCACCAGAAACACCACTTCCCCCGGCGTAAAGCTCAGATTAATCGGCCCCAACTCAAAGAAGTCATCGCTCTGCTCGTGGTAGTACTGATGGGTGACGTCGCGCAACTCAAGATGCTGCAAAGCAGGCACCTGGGTAGTCTGGGTAGTCGCTTGTCTCTCCTGCCCCTGGGGCATCTCTCGTGTGATGTCATCAATTCGGCTAGCGGCTACCCGCGCCATATTGATCCGCGGAATATTGATCAGCAATCCTTCAAGGGGGGTCACCATAAACACAAACACCAGGGCAAATCCGGTCATTACCTGGGTTTGATTAGGCCCATCGCCCGCCAACACAAACAATACCAGACCGATAAAGGCGTACATCAGGAACTGCCCCCAACTGGTCGAGATCACGAACAGCGACATGCCATAGGTGCGCAGCCGCCGCACGCCTTCAACCGACTCCCCCAGTATCTGATCCATAAAGACCCGGCTCTTGCGCTGGTGTAGGCGTAGCTCTTTTGCACCATCGGTCAGCGCGCGGAAATGACCAAACAATCGATCCTGCTCTGACGAGGCATCCTGGAGGTAGTGAATAGCGCGTAAGTGCACCAAGTGGTAACCGACAGCACCCAGCCCAATCACCCCAAGTGCAAATAAAAACACCTGCCATGAAAGCATTGCCAGGTAGCCCAAGCACCCCACCACGATGACCGTATTGGTCAAAATCACCGGCAAGCTAACGAACAGTACCGCCACATTGTTGCTGTGCTCGGTGAGCGCCGACTGGATCCGCGCACTGCCCACACGCTCGAACTGAGCAAAGGGGGTCTCGGCCACACACTGGGCGACAAAACTGCGTAACTCGGCCAGAGCACGCTGCCCCAACCGCTCAAACAGCGCCGTCGACACCATCCGACAGACCATTAGGGCCACAGCGATACCCGCGAAGGCCCAGGCCGCACTGGCGCGGCTGGCAGAGTCGCTGGTTAACGCCGCATTAATTTGGGCAATCAGCAGCACGCTGAAAAGCCCCGAGAGAATACTGGCCAGCGCAGCGGCGGTCATCAACCCGCGGGTTCGACGAATCAGATAGGAAAGCACATTCACCTCATTGGAAAGCGATTGGAAAAAAGCTATTGGAAAGCGGCATCTACCCATAAGACGAACCAGCGCCACAAAAAGTTAGCCATCTTTTATGTAAACATGCCTCATTCTCATTCGTCTTTAGGTAGAGAAGTCAGTACGCCGCCCTTCGGTGGGGGTGATTTTTTATTGCTGTTTTTTGATTCGTTTTTTCGATAGGAGCTTAGCGGTGTCCAGTTCTGTCCAGACACAACCACAGGTACACGTACCCTCTGAAAGCTACGCGGTGGCCTCGCTGCTCTCACGCCCAGAGGGGTGCACCTATCAAGTTTCCTATGAGGTAACCACGCAAACACTTTATGTGGAAGGACATCAAGAGCGTCTTGAGTGGTTGCTAGTAGACGATAACAGCACCTTGATGCTGCAGTGGTCACAGCGTTCAGCACCACCTTTCCCGGCATTGCTTGCCGCTATCGAAGGGGCTTTTGCCTTTTACCCGGCCAGTGTTGCGCTACGCCTTCAGCTACCTAGTGTTTTGCACGCCAACCTGTGTGCCGCCGGCATCGCGGTTCAAGAAAGCCATGGGGAGCTCTGGGTCTATGCCGAGTTAATTTGGCAGTTACCCACACTTTGGCTTAACTCGCCACCCACGCGCCCTTACCCGCAGCAGCCCATATTGGAGAATGGAAAACGACACCCACGCCGCCCGCCGCGCCCCAGTGGCACGGTCTATCAGCGTCATATTGCCTGGCTGGATGCCACCTTAAGCTTTCGAGTGCTTGACCTGGAACTTGATCTGGAGCGCTTCAACCGCTGGATGAACGACCCGGTCGTCGCCCATTTCTGGGAAGAGCGGGGTGATTTGGAACAGCATCGCGAGCGGCTAGAAAGCACGCTCCAGAACCCCAGCGTTGTGCCATTGATCGGCTGTATCGACGGTGAGCCCTTCGGTTATTTCGAGACCTACTGGGCCAAGGAGGATCGCATCGGCGCTTATTACGATACCAGTGACTTTGACCGTGGCTGGCACGTACTCATAGGCGAAGCCGCTTTTGGCGGGCGGCCTTATGTCGCCGCTTGGCTGCCCTCTATCTCTCACTACCTGTTCCTGGACGACTGCCGCACCCAGCGCTTGGTGATTGAACCCCGCGTGGATAACGCCAAGATGCTGCGCAACCTTGCCCAGTGCGGTTATGCCCATGTAAAGGCGTTCGATTTCCCCCATAAGCGGGCCATGCTCGGCATGCAGCTACGCGAACACTTTTTCAACGAGCGCTGCTGGGTTCCGCAGCCCTCGCACCCTGGGTCAGCCCCACGACCCGATCCACGCTTCACCCCATAGACACATCAGCCACGAGGACTCTTATGCATATTCACGATTTGATCGGCATCGGCTTCGGCCCCTCCAATATTGCCCTGGCCATAGCTCTCGACGAACAGCGCCAGGCAGGGCAAGCGAAGGATGCCTTGTTTATTGAGCGCCAGCCCTGCTTTGCTTGGCACCCGCATATGCTGCTGGAAAATGCCCATATGCAGATCTCTTTTCTCAAAGATCTGGTCACGCCGCGTAACCCAGGGAGCCGTTTCAGCTTCCTCAATTACCTCCACAGCAAAGGCCGCCTGCAGGACTTTATCAACCTGCAGACCTTCTTCCCCAGCCGCCACGAGTTCAATGACTACCTAAGCTGGACTGCCAGCCACTTTGAACACCAGTGCACCTATGGAGAGGATGTGTTTGAAGTGCTGCCCGAAACTGACAACGACGAGGTCGCCTACCTCCGCGTGCGTTCACGGAATGAGAGCGGCGCGGTGCAGGAAAGGCTCACCCGTTCATTGGTAATTAGCGTGGGTGGTGCGCCCAATGTGCCTGAATGCTTCGCCGGGCTAAAAGACGACCCACGGGTCTTCCACTCCAGCCACTACCTCCGGGAGTTGGCGAAGCAAGACGCCCCCAAACGCATCGCGGTGATCGGTGCGGGCCAGAGCGCCGCTGAAATATTCCTTGATCTGCACGGTCGTGAAGGCGTTCAAGTGGATCTTATTAGCCGGGCATGGGCCTTTAAACCCTCCGACGATAGCCCCTTCGTCAACGAGATTTTCAATCCCGAATACACCGACTACGTGTTCAACAACCCCACCGGCCAGCGGGAAGCACTGCTGCAGGAGTACAAAAGCACCAACTACTCAGCCCCTGACTTGGCGCTGATTCAGGAGATTTACGATGTGTTCTATCAGCAAAAAGTAACCGGCCAGGCCCGCCACCGCTTCCGTCGCCGCCATGAGGTTACCGGCAGTGAAGCAGGCCCTGAAGGCGTTGAGCTAAACGTGCGTGATTTGGAGACTGGCCATACGGATATCACCCGCTACGACGCAGTAGTGTTAGCCACAGGCTATGTACGCGACACCCATAAACAGCTACTGGCCCCCGTCGCGGACTACCTGCCTGAGTTTGCTGTCAATCGCCACTATCAGCTCTACACCAAGCCTGAGTTCAAACCGGCTATTTTCCTGCAAGGCAGCTGCGAACCCACCCATGGTTTAAGCGACACCCTGCTATCGATTTTGGCGGCAAGGACAAGTGAGATTTGTGATGCACTAGATCAGACAACTGCCTTATATGCCCCTTCTCCCTGTAAGCAGGAGGTTACTATATCCTAGTTTTCATCAACTCACTTCCATAAATCATACCAGTGGTCAGGCCACTTCTTGGCCACTGGGCGTCGCAACTAGATGCTGTTCTTGAATACCGTTTCGGTTGAAGCACAGGCACTAAGTCAGCATGACTGATGAGCCTTAAAACTAACATCTACTATTCGAAAACATGGATAAAACATGTCTAAACTAAAACTAGCTTATATCCTGTCACTGAGAAATGCTGCAGCCGATAAAGCAGGGCAATACATTGAGTATAAGGGGGAGAAACAGTACATGATGTCCCCTCTTGAGTATCTGGTGACATCCCTCAACGAAACTCCGCTAGGCGATGCCTACTCTCTGGAAACTGTGATTTATGATGACGATGAAGGCTCAATAAAAGATCAAGAGAAGCTCAAAGACTATGGCTTCTGTCGTCAACTAGGAAAGCCGTGGATCTTGCCACAAGAACTCTTTGTGAAGGGATCACACATTGACGATCTTTTCTGCTCTATACCATCCACTTACCGACGCTTACCAACCGACTCGCCCGATAGACTCCCTGCGAAATCGACTTTTGAAAAAAGCTTGCTAGAAAAGTTAGTGGCAGTCGGAGCAGATGTCGTCGTACTTGATGGCCTATTAGTCATTCTAGACGAGCTCATCCGCCCCCAGAGCCCTTTTTATCGCAAGATCGTCAATATCCATCCTGGGCTTACGCGCCAAGACTCCCCATATCAAAGGCGGGGTGCCTCGGCAACATTTGATGCACTGTACGGGGCTCAAGGAAAAAAAGTTATCAACTGGCAGACAATGGAGACCGAAAGCGTTCCTACTATCAACAAGACTGGTGCCTCACTCCATTATGTGGACAGTGGAATTGATTCTGGCGAAGTCATCTACGACCTATTGGAAACTCATATCGAACCAGATGACTCCATCATTGAATTACGGTGGCGAAACTTTAATAAAAGCCTCTTTCCCGCGCTTCACGAGGGGCTGGAAGCTCTAAAAAACGACATCACGGCTTCCTCAACGTGCTGAATTAATTGAATAGCCGCAGCACTAAATCAGGCAACGACACTTCGTGCTCCCTTACCTGTGAGCACGAAGTCATCGCACCATAATCTTAAGCCAATCCTCAATTTTGGTTTGAATTCAGGATTACCCCCTCCCGGATGCTCACACGAAGTTGACATCAAGATGCAAATACTCATAATACAAACAATAACAATTAGCATTTACAAAAAATCAAAATGAATCTAATGCAAGGAGAACATTCGTGAACCAACCTTCTTTCCGCAAACGGTGGCTAACCACAGCTATTGCTGTTGCTGCGTGTAGTGCCCCAACGGTCGTGCTTGCTCAGGATGCTGAACAACGTACCTCGTCAGGTAGTGGATCTTCTACCGAGCTACCTACACTGCAAGTGACAGAAAGCCGTATCTATGAAGAAGCCACAGGGCCAGTGCAAGGGATTGCAGCAAGTCGCAGTGCAACAGGTACCAAGACAGATACACCGATTATTGAAACACCACAATCTATCTCGGTAGTGAGCAGCGAGGAATTTCGCAACTATGGCGCTCGAAACGTCAGCCAGGCTCTGGGCTATACGGCTGGATTGTCAAACGCTTATGGCGGGGGCAGCGCGGATACAACCCAGGATAGCATGACAAGTCGCGGCTTCGGCTTATTCAACAGTTATCGGGATGGCAGTAAATATCAAGTGAACGTGTTCGACGGGCAACAGGAGCTTTATGGCCTGGAGCGGTTGGAAGTACTCAAAGGTCCTTCGTCAATTCTCTACGGCGTGGCCTCTCCTGGGGGCTTGATTAACACGGTCAGCAAGCGCCCCACCAGTGAGCCGTTGCGCGAAGTTAATATTCAGGCAGGCAGTTTTGATCGACGCCAAATATCTGCGGACTTCTCGGATGCCTTAGATAAAGAGGGCGAGTTTTCATACCGTTTGACCATGCTACGCCGCGAAAGCAACACTTTTATTGACCATGTTCCCGATGATCGTACCTATATCGCTCCCGCTTTTAAGTGGCAACCTAACGAGGATACATCGCTGACTCTGCTAAGCGAGTATCAACATGATGAGAGCGTCTATTTCTGGGGACTGCCCTCCAACGGCACCATCCTCCCTAATCCTAATGGAAATATTGCCAGAGAACGTTTCGGAGGAGAGCCAGGTTA
The DNA here is from genome assembly GCF_000982975.1 of Halomonas sp. A3H3. Taxonomy (NCBI): domain Bacteria; kingdom Pseudomonadati; phylum Pseudomonadota; class Gammaproteobacteria; order Oceanospirillales; family Halomonadaceae; genus Halomonas; species Halomonas sp. A3H3. Next base: position 525,747 of record NZ_HG423343.1, read on the forward strand.
TGATGAATATGATAATGAACGCTACTCTATCGGCTACTTGTTTGAACACGATTTCTCAAATCGCCTGAAACTACGCCACAACCTACGTACCATGCACACTGATAGAGATGTCAACAATATTGGTCTTACTCAGAGCCCTGAGAGCACCGACGGTCGACTCTATTCAAGAACCGCAAATGATCGGCGTGATGCCTCCAAAGCACTCACCTCTGATACTTCTTTGCAGTATGACTGGGAGGCCGGAGCGACGACCAATACTTCTCTGGTCGGCCTCGACTACACCCGCCAGCGCCAAGAATCTGAGCGTTACCGCCGCACAGTTTCCCCCCTTGATCTCTATGATCCAGTATATGGCAGCGAGCTAGGCGAGCCTATCCCCAATACCTACTCGCAAGTCAACCGCAATGAGCAAGTGGGTTTGTATTTTCAGAACCAAATGAAAATTGCCGATAAATGGGTTGTCATGTTGGGCGGCCGCCAGGATTGGACGGATACCAAATCTTCCCGGTATTTCGACCCTTCACAAGAACAGCAGCAAGATGATGATGCCTTCACTGGCCGTGTCGGGTTCGTTTACCTAGCCGAGAATGGTTTAGCTCCTTTTGCCAGTTTTAGCCAATCCTTCGAGGTAGCTACTGGTACCGACCGCAGTGGGAATCAATTCGAGCCCACTCGAGGCGAACAGTATGAGCTTGGTATCCGTTTCCAGCCAGAAGGTTGGGATACTCTGTTAACCGCCACCGCCTACGAATTGACCCAGGAAAACGTATTAGTTACCGACCCAGTTGACACCAGTTTCCAAAGACAAATGGGGGAAGTACGCTCACGCGGCATTGAACTAGAGGCCAAAACAGAAATCGGCCCTAACACCAATCTGGTCGCAGCCTACGCCTATACCGATGCGCGTACAACGAAAAGCAGCCCGGCTACTCCTGACAAAGTCGGCGAGCGAACCGGGCAAACACCCTACAACCAGTTCTCATTATGGGGTGATTATCGATTCAGTGAATTCGGACTCCCAAGCCTAAAAGTGGGTTCTGGTATACGCTATGTCGGCTCAACGCTTCCTAACTCATTTCTTGATGGAGAAGTGTCTGATTTCACGCTTGTTGATGCCATGGTCAGCTATGAGACGGGCCCATGGCTACTGTCCTTAAATGCGACCAACTTGACCGATGAAACCTATATCGAGTCCTGTACCTATGCGTGTTTCTATGGCGAGCCTCGAAGTATTATAGGCACAGCATCTTATCAATGGTAATCGTAGTGCCGAATGTCATAGGAAGTCGCCAACCTTCGCCCTCCTTAGACCTAGTGCATGAAAAACGCCAGTGGCTGGTTCAACATCTGACCATAGGATGTCGAGCTATAGTTTAATCGTGTGTATGGAGGGAAGAAAAAAGGTGTCGCATCCTTCTGATGATCATGCTAAATCACAGCCAGCAATTGATAGATAAGCCATGATCGTTTTTCCTCTATTTCATCGGATGGCTATGGTCAGGCAGTGACAGAGAGAACCGCAACACAGTCCCCCGCTTTCGGCGTGATTGTGTAGCGGTTCCATTATGGTAACTTGACCCACTAGCACTACTTGTCAGATGCAAGTATTCCAACCATCCAGCTAAAAAGACAAACATGATATTGAAACACCTTATAGAGGCCTCATTCCCCTCTGCATACCATAAGCGAACGTCCTTATCGATTATCCTTCTAATCTGGTCATGCATTGGCAATGTTTCAATGGCAAGCAATGTAGCCAACGAAACGTCATTAGCAACCTTTGATTTCGCAATTGCTGAAACGCTCACAGCTATTGGCCACCCACCTATGTTTCTATCAGGTCTTGAGGATTACGAGACATACACACGTCAAGATGGCATCATTCCCCTTGCGACTAATCTCGGCTATCGTCATCTTCCTAACCTTGAGCTTCTTGCAAGCCTCCCTCCGCAACATATTCTGATTTCACCGCCCGCCCATGTCAGCTTAATACCAAAGCTCAGAGAAATTGCTGACGTTCAGGAATATCGGCTTTATAATTTTTCCGATAATCATGATGAACAAAACCATTGGAACGTTCTTGAAGATTTGACTCGATTGCTTGGCAATCTAGTCAATGATCCTGCCGCATCGGAACACTATATTGAGCAAATCAACAGTCACTTTGACGATTTAAAAAGGCAGCTTAATCACATCGACACGCCTTTGTTAATTGTTCGTCTAATGGATGAGCGCCATGCCCGCGTTCATGGAAATGGCAGCGTAGAAGGCATGGTATTAAATCGCCTTGGCCTTCAGAACGCATGGCAGGAAGAATTAGGGCAGTGGGGGTTTAAAACTGTCAGCGCAGCATCTGTCTTTGATATCAACGCTAAACTGATATTTCTCGACAGCCCCTACGGCCCAGAAGGGGGACAAAGACAACTAATATCTGATGGCCAATGGCGCCACTGGCCTAGCATACAACAGAACAACTACGCCATCTTACCTCTCGACTTCTGGTCTTGGGGAGGACTACCAGCCGCCCGACGCTTTGCCGACAGTCTTGTGAGGCAGCTCATTGAAAGCGATATCAACGGCCATGCTTCGCGTTCAAGTCAAATCACAGGTGAATAACACATCTAGGATTATTACTATCCAGAAATCAGCTGAAAAATTGACTAACAACTAATGGAGAAACCCAACCTCCATCCCAAGTGTTATGGCTTTGCAGCCATGGCTGCCTGATATCTCATCCGCTAGGAAATCCTATTATACAGTTCAAAGACAAGGGCATTATCTGTCTTAGGGCTAGAGCCATCATTCATATGTCACTGAACCAATGAGAAAACTCTTATTACCCCTATAGCATTAACCACAATAACAATTGTTTTAAATGAAATGACCCTATTGACGATATCGCCAATAGGGCTATTTTCATCACTACTTCACTAACTCATTTCCCTCCAGAGCGCGCGTACCAGCCAAGATATCGTCGACTTGATGCACAAGTTGCTCAAGGAAGGATAAATTCCGCACGATTCCCATATGATCCGTATCCAACCAGACAGAACTTGAGAGAGAGTGTCCGATCGCCTGGGCCAGCAATGCTTCGGCATTCTCGTTGCCTTCTGGTGATTGAGACGCCCACCAGGCATGCACAGGTGCGTGCAACAGGCGAAGCCGATCATGCCCAAGGGCAAGATGGCGCAAGTGCTGTTCCACGGCAAGAAGTTGTTGCCAATCGTCCTGTTGCTGGCCGTCCGGTATATTGCCCGATTCCGAATAGGCCTCGTCCCGCCCTGCACCGGGTACGTAGCCATCGATCAGCCCGACGAAGGCCACGGTTTTACCCAGCCTCTCCAATAACGCGGCCATTTCCAACGCAAGGGTACCGCCCATGGACCACCCCAGCAGGTAGTACGGCCCTTTAGGCTGCTGCTCCAGCACTGCCCGAACATAGTCCCGCGCCATATCCACCAGGGAGGTATCGCGCCAACTCGGCTCCTGAACCTGCCGGTTCTGCAATCCCCAGATGGCCCACTCCGGCGCAAGCTTCGCGGCTAGAGGGTAATAACCAACCACTGTGCCACTCACCGGATGAGGGCAAAATATGGCTGGCCCACTGTCGTTACCATCCGCCAAACGAAGCAATGGATTGAGCCTTCCCTGACCTTGCTCTGTTTCTCGCCGAAGGGAAACAGGCACCTTCCTCTGATGGGAAGGAGCCGGTGTGGCAGCGATCAGCGCTTCCAACGATCGACCAATAGCATCCATCAACCGCTGCACGGTATGTGCATGATATCGCTTGTCACTATAGCGACAGGTGAGGGACAGCTCTCCCCGATGAATCTGGCCATTGATTTCTAGTTCCCAATTCAATGGACTCCATGGATCCACCAGTTTCCCTGGGGATTCTGGGGCAGGCTGGAACCTGCTGCCCGCCAAGCTCTCATCCAGTTGCCCCAGATAGTTGAAGGCCAGCCGCGGGGAGGAAGCACGTGATAGCCGTGCGCGAACCTCCGGTTTACCGAGATAGCGCAGCGCACCAAAGCCTATTCCTTTCCCGGGCACTGCCGCCCTCCGTAGGCGAATGAGTTCCAGAGTATCTGCAGGGCTACCGGTAGCTTTGAGCCGCAGAGGATAGAGGCAGGTAAACCACCCCAGGGTTCGACTCAGATCGAGAGTGTCATCCAAGGGTTCCCTGCCATGCCCTTCGACGGCTACCAGCGGTTGCTCCAGGCCGCCCCAGGCTCTTAACCCTTCGGCAAGCGCCGTCAGGAGCATGTCATCGATTCCAGCCTTGTGGATAGCCAGGGTTTCCCGCAACAATCGGCGAGTCGGATCCGCTGACAGCCGCCATTCACACTCACCGACATCGATCGCGGCATTGCGCCCCTGTGGATCATCGACAGGCCAGGAGTCATCACCCGAGACAATTTCCAGCCAGTCATCCAGCTCCTGATCCCACACACCCTTGGCTGCTCGATCAGAAAGATGGTTCGCCCATTGCTGGTAACTAGCACTGGATAGTCCAGGTTCGGGATCGGACCCTGCCTCGATCTGGCGATAAATTCGATCCAGATCTTCCAGGAGAATGCGCCAGGACACCCCATCCACAATTAGGTGATGGATGCTCAGCAGTAGTCTCTGCTCGCCCCCAGGCAGGTTCATCAACAGCAGGCCGGCTAGTGGCCCGTGCGACAGCTCGAAACTCCCGTGAACCTCGTCACAGGCCGCAGGTACCTGCTCAAAACTTTCTAGCTCAACCACCCGCAAGATCCGTTCCGCCGATTCAGTATCGCGATAGAAGGCCATCCACTGTTCATCTTGCTGATAGAATCCGAGTCGTAACCCATCGTGATGGTCGATCAGGGCCTGGACGGCCTGGAACAAACACCGCGGATCCAAGGAGCGCTTGACCCTTAGCAACAGTGCTTGGTTCCAGTGGGAACGATTGGACATCGGCTGATCGAAGAAATGAGCTTGGATCGGCGTCAGCGGCAAGCCGCCACCCACCGACTCGACTCGTGCCGGAATAACGGCCAGCGGCTCCAAAGCCGTCGCCATCTCTACCAAGCGGGGTTTGAGGAATACATCCTTGGGTGCCAAATACCAACCAACCCGACGCAGGCGAGTAATCAACCCCAGGGACTGAATGGAATCGCCTCCCAGCTCGAAGAAACTATCATTACGGCTAATATCATCGCGACCGAGCACCATTTGCCACAGCTCCGCCAGTGCCACTTCCACTTCCCCCTGTGGAGGTTCGTACTTCGGACTGCTGGCAGGTTCCGGCTCAGGCAAGGCCTTGCGGTCTACCTTACCGTTGGCATTCAGCGGCAGTTCCTCAAGCGTCACCACGATTCCCGGCACCATATAATCCGGTAACTTTTGCCCTAGTCGCTCACGCAGTAAAGCGGTATCA
>NZ_HG423343.1:531253-544925 GCF_000982975.1 Halomonas sp. A3H3
GCCACCGCTGGATTGGTAGCGTCGTGATGTGCAACATCCAGCCGATCCAACTCAACGACGCTGAGGCCATCAGCTACCGGCAATGATTCGCGCAAGTGGTGCTGAGTCAGCAGCAGCTCGATGCCACTATCTTCGGTGATGAAGGTCAACCGCTCCGTGGGATACTCGGGATCCAGCGGCACATAGGCACCACCCGCCTTGAGAATCGCCAGCAGCCCCACCACCATATTGATGGAACGCTCCACGGCGATACCTACTCGGGTCTCAGGTTTTACACCTAGGCCGATCAGATAGTGGGCCAACTGGTTGGCGCGGGCATTGAGTTCAGCATAGGAAATCTGTCGATCATCGAAGATCAGTGCCGTGGCCTTGGGCTTCGCCGCTGCCTGGCGCTCGATCAGGCAGTGTATCGGTTCGTCTTGCGAGTGGCATGCTTCGTTTACCCCCCATTGTTGTAACTGGCCGCGCTCTCGGTCACTCAGCAAATCTATATCGCACAGCAACCGTTGCGGGCACTCGGCCAAGGCCTTTAACAACACCAACAATTGATCCGCCATCCGCACGACAGTTTCTGAATTGAAGATATCAGTCGCATAGTTTAGATGGCCTGTAATGCGACCGTTCTCATCTTCCTGAGTCCCCAGCACCAGATCAAAATGGGCATTCTCCACGGGTGCAGCCAATGGCTCGCAACACACGCTACCCATTCGATCCAACGGACGATGGTCGAAGACCTGATGGTTGTAGCCCACCTGGAACAACGGGTTATGGCTAAGGCTACGTTCGGGCTGCAAGGCCTCCACCAACTGCTCGAACGGTAGGTCAGCGTGCGCATGCACTTCACGGGTACGCTTGCACACATGGGCCAGCAGATCGCTGATTCGCTCACCAGGCTCGGTCTCTGCGCGCAGTACCAGAGTATTGACAAAAAAACCGATTATCCCCTCGGTGCCAGGCTGATGACGCCCAGCCACGGGGACCCCGATGCGCAAGTCTCGCTGACCACTGAGGCGATGTAACAGGGCTGCGAAGCCGGTCAGGATCAGCATAAACAGGGATGCCTGCTGATCCCTGGCTGATTGGCGCAGTTGATCGACCAGTTCTGGGGGAAAGTTGAAGGTATGCTGGGCCCCACTACCATACCGCTGGGCCGGGCGCGAGCGATCGGCAGGCAGATCCAGGGGGGGGTGCTCATCGCCTAGCTGTGCCTTCCACCAGGCCAATTGACGTTCCAACTCTGCACCCGACAACTGTTCCCGCTGCCAAATGGCATAGTCGGCATACTGGGTCGCCAAGGGTTCGGCTTGCACCGGCTCCCCGAGCGATTCGCTGCGATAGAACGCGACCAGTTCCTCCAGCAGCACCTGCATGGACCAGCCATCGGAGATGATATGATGCATACATATCAGCAGACACCATTCACGCTCGCCCACCTGAACCAAGGCCCCCCTCCAAGGCGGCACGGCTTCCAGATCGAAAGGGCGCCGACTGACACCCCGGAACCGCGCTTCAACGGCGGCCTCCGTATCGCCGGCAAAGCGGAGATCATGCCGCTCGATGGGCACTTCTATCGTCTCCAGTACCCGCTGCTGCGGAGTCCCGTCCTCGCCATGGCAGAAACAGGTGCGCAGGGACTCATGCCGCACGATCATCTTCTCGAACGCCGCAATCAGGGCCTCTTCATCCAAGTCTCCTTGCAGCCTCATGCCGGAAGGCAGATGGTAGGCACAACTCTCAGGTTCCAATTGCGCCAGGAACCACAGGCGCTGTTGCGCAAAGGACTGAGGCGCCAGTTGGCCGCGTACAGCAGGTTGCAAGGCAGGAGTTTCCTCCACCGGCACTCGCTCCAGCATCGCGGCTAATGCCGCCAAAGTTGCTGACTCGAACAGTACGTTCAAAGGCAAGGTCTTCTTCAAGACCTTCTGAATACGATGAACCAGATGTACTCCGAGTAGAGAGTGGCCACCAAGGCTGAAGAAGTTGTCACGACGCCCGACCCGCTCAACTTCCAACACCTCCTGCCAAAGCTCGGCGAGCCGGCACTCGGTCTGCGTTTGCGGTGCCTCGTAATCGGCCCCTTCCATTGCGGGGATGGGCAGAGCCTTGCGATCCAGTTTACCGTTGGCCGACAAAGGGAATGTCTCCAACGTGACGATATGCGCTGGCACCATATAATCTGGCAGATAGTGCCTGAGTTCGGCTTGCAGGGCATCGAGATCCACATCCGAGCCCTGCGCATAGCCCACCAGCTGTCCCTGGTGCGCCACCACCACGGCCTCGCCAACATCAGGTCGAGAACGCATCACGACCTCTATTTCTCCCAACTCGATCCGTAGGCCCCGTAGCTTGATCTGGTAATCCAACCGTCCCAGATATTCGAGTGTACCGTCGCGACACCAGCGGGCTAGGTCACCACTGCGATAGAGGCGTTTGCCCTTTTCAAAAGGACTCGGAATGAAGCGCTCCGCAGTCAGTTCCGGCCGACCGTGGTATCCCTCGGCCAACCCTGCACCTCCGATGTAAAGCTCGCCAGCTACGCCGATCGGCTGAGGCGCCAAGCGGCTGTCCAGAATATGAATCTGCAGGTTGCCGATGGGCCTGCCGATTGGAACGGTAGTACGCTCATCTTGACCGCAGACCCAATGCGTGACATCGATGGCCGCCTCAGTCGGACCATAGAGGTTATAGAGTTCCGCCTGCGGCAAACCCTCCAGCGTTCGATCCTGCACGTCTTTCGGCAAAGCCTCACCACTACAGACGATGCGGCGCAGGGAATCGCAACCGGACAGATCCTCCTGGGCCAGGAACACCGCCAGCATTGACGGCACGAAATGAAGCGTGGTCACCGACTCCTGGCGAATCAACTCCATCAATTTCTTCGGCTCCTGGTGGACACCAGGCTGGGCAACGACTAGGCGTGCTCCCACCATCAATGGCCAGAAGAATTCCCACACCGACACATCGAAACTGTACGGAGTCTTCTGCAGTATGCTGTCGTATTCCTTCAGCGAATAGGCTGACTGCATCCACTGCAACCGGTTGTATAGAGCCCCATGGGTGTTCGCCACCCCCTTCGGCTTGCCGGTGGAACCAGAAGTATAGATCACATAGGCACGCTGCTCAGCGGACAAAGGGACATCGGGCGCAGTTGTCGGCCGATCGGACAGATCGATTCGATCCAGGTTGATGGTCATCAGACCATGCGAGACCGGTAACCGATCCAGCACGGCATCGTGGGTCAGCAACAGCGCGACACCGGCATCGGTCAGTACCTGTTGCTGCCGAGTTTCAGGATGATCCGGATCGATGGGAACATAGGCGGCCCCCGCCTTGTGGATGGCATACAGGGCAACCACCATCTCGATGGAGCGCTCGGCGGCAAGGCCCACCAGCGCCTGGCGACCTATCCCCTGTGCCAGCAGGTAATGGGCGAGCCGGTTTGCCGCCCTGTCCAGTTCGGCATAGCTCAGACGTTGCCCACCGCTGACCAGGGCTTCGCGCCCCGGATGGAGCATCGCCTGCCGTTCGAACAGGCGATGCACCGGCTGCGGCTTACCGTAATCCACGCCGGTATGGTTCCAAGCGCTCAGTTGCTGACGCTGATCCTCGTCGAGCAGATCGTAATCGCAGACGATGCGTTCCGGAGCCACCACCACTTGCTCCAGCAGACACTCGAACTGCACGTGAAAATACTCGATGGTCTCGCTGTCGAACAGGTCGGTGGCATAGTTCCAACTGCCCGTCAGCACGCCGTCGCCGTCTTCCTGGGTGTTGAGCGCCAGATCGAACTGGGTCGTGCCGTTCTCCAGCTCTAGCACCTCTGCAACTAGTCCAGGCAGATGCACCTGATAGTCGTCGTCACGACGCTGATGATCAAAGAGTACCTGGAATAATGGGTTATGACTGAGGCTACGCTCCGGTTGCAACGCCTCCACCAGTTGTTCGAACGGCAGATCCTGATGAGCCTGGGCGTCGATGGCAGCCTCACGGACGGACTCGAGTACCCGCCCAAAGGTCGAGGTGGTATCCATCTCGCAACGCAGCACCTGGGTGTTGACGAAGAAACCGATCAAGTCCTCGGTTTCATGGCGGTTACGCCCGGCGATAGGCACGCCCACTCGCAGGTCGGACTGTCCGCTCAGGCGATGCAACAAGACCTGATAGGTGGCCAGCAAAACCATGAATGGTGTCGCATTATGGGCAGCGGCAAGCGCATGCACCTGCTCCGCCAAGGGCTCGTTCAGCGTGAAACGATGACGAGCGCCCAGGAAACTCTGGCGTGCCGGTCGCGGCCGATCCGTCGGCAATTCCAGCACCGGATGCTCATGGCCCAGTTGATGACACCAGTAATTCAACTGCCGATCACCTTCCCCCCCAGCAAGCCACTCCCGCTGCCAGACGGCAAAATCCGCATACTGGATCAGCAATGTACCCAGAGGCGACTCTTCGCCCCGACAGGCTGCCCCATACAAGGCACTGAAATCTCTCAGCAATACCGATACGGACCAACCATCGGAAATGGCGTGGTGCATGCAAATCAACAGTCGCCATTCCTGTTCACCCGTCTTGACCAGCCCCACCCTCCACAGGCACTCCTCCGCCAGGAGGAAGGGTCGGCCCATGAATTCCTGGGCATGGAGACGCAAGGCTTTTTCGATATCGCCGGATTCACTCAAGTCAGCTCGTTCGATGCTCACCGGTGCGGGGGCATCAATCACCTGCCGGGGCACCGCCATGTCCTCGGGAGGTGCCACCAGGCGCGTCCGCAACACGGCATGGCGTCGCGCCAGATCATCGAAAGCCTGCTGGAGTGCTTGCTCATCCAGCGCTCCTTTCAAACGCAGCATACCCGGCAGATGATACGCCGAGGAATTTGGCTCGAGCTGATTCAAGAACCAGAGGCGCTGCTGGGCAAAAGACTGCGGCGCCTGGCTCAGCCCAAGGTTACTCAGCCTATTCTCGCCCTGCAGTGTTTCTAGCTTGCCAAGACAAGTGGCAAGATCTTTCAGTATTGGCGTGTCAAAAACACTACGCACAGGTAATTCAATATTTTGCTCTCTACGAACACGCGAGGTCAGTCGAACGACCAATAGCGAATGGCCACCTAACTCAAAGAAATTATCGTGACGACCCACTCGCTCGACGCCAAGCATTCCAGACCAGATTTGCGCCAGAGTCTCTTCCATTTCACCCTGAGGTGGTTCGTACTGTGAGCTGCCGACGCACTCTGGTTCGGGCAACCTCTTGCGATCCACTTTACCGTTGGCATTCAGCGGCAGTTCCTCAAGCGTCACCACGATTCCCGGCACCATATAATCCGGTAACTTTTGCCCTAATCGCTCACGCAGTAAAGCGGTATCAAGCTCACTGTTAGCCTGGGGAACCACATAGGCTACCAGCCTAGAACCACCGGGGCCTTCGTGGGCGACCACCACCGTCTCGCGAACCTCTGGCTGAGAGAGCAGCTCGGCTTCGATCTCGCCCAGTTCGATACGCAAGCCGCGGATTTTCACTTGATGATCGAGGCGGCCGAGATATTCGAGCTGACCGTCCTCCCTCCAGCGCACCAGATCGCCGGTGCGGTAGAGGCGTTCACCCGAGGTAAAGGGATCAGCGATAAAGCGCTCCGCCGTAAGATCACTGCGATTGAGATATCCACGGGCCAGGCTTACCCCGCCCAGGTACAACTCTCCCGCGACGCCCTGTGGTACCAGGTTGAGCTCACCATCCAAGACATAGGTGCGAGTGCTACTGATGGGACGCCCAATGGGAATCTGGCGGTGAGCATCATCACGGCACCACCAGTGAGTGACATGAATCGTAGTTTCAGTGGGACCATAGAGATCATGCAGGTGAGCATCATCAAGACACTCAGCCACATCTTGCTGCAACGCCGCTGGAACGGCCTCGCCACCACACATTATATGTTTGAGACGCGTTTTGGTTTTAACATCTGGATAGCCCAGAAAAGCCTTTAGCATTGAAGGCACAAAATTAAGCGTGGTAACGCCGTGCCGCTGGATCAGCTCGATAATGCGCTCTGGATCCCGATGGTCACCTGGTTGGGCGATCACCAAACGTGCCCCAACACTCAGCGGCCAGAAAATCTCCCATACTGAGACGTCGAACCCGAACGGCGCTTTGTGCAGTACGGCATCCGCATCGGTGAGCTGGTAGGTCTCCTGCATCCAGACCATGCAGTTGGTCAAGGCATCATGGCGGATGGCGGCGCCCTTGGGCCGGCCGGTGGAGCCTGAGGTGTAGATCACATAGGCGAGGTGCTCGCCGTGCAGCACCACCGCGGGATTGGTAGAGGCGTGATGTGCCACGTCCAGCCGATCCAACTCAACAACGCTGAGGCTATCAGCTACCGGCAATGACCCACGCAGGTGGTGCTGAGTCAGCAGCAACTCAATGCCACTATCTTCGGCGATGAATGCCAGCCGCTCCGTGGGATACTCCGGATCTAGCGGCACATAGGCGCCACCCGCCTTGAGAATCGCCAGCAACCCCACCACCATCTCGATGGAACGCTCCATGGCGATACCCACTCGGGTCTCAGGTTTTACGCCTAGGCCGATAAGGTAGTGAGCCAACTGGTTGGCGCGGGTATTGAGTTCGGCGTAGCTGAGTGACTGATCGTCAAATACTAGCGCCGAGGCCTCTGGGGTTGCCTCAGCCTGCCGTTCAATTAGGTGATGGATTGGCTGGGCAGCGGGATGCCGTTGTGTGTTTACACCCCATTCCTGTAATTTTAACCGTTCAGCTTTATCTAGCAGTTCGATATCACTCAACGCGCGTTCAGGCATCTCTGCCAGCGCCTGAAGGATGACCGTATAGTGCTGAGCTAAACGCTCAATAGTGGTTGCATCAAACAGCTCTTCTGCATAAACGAAGCTTGCCTCCAGGCAACCATCCATGCGCTCTACCACATTTAGCGTCAGTTCTAGCTGTGCTCTTCCCTGTTCCAGCGGCCAGGTGCTCAGTTCCAGTCCTGGTAACGACTGCAGCGATCCATGATCTTGCTGTTGATAGTTGAACATTACCTGGAACAGCGGTGTGTGACTCAAACTACGCTCTGGCTGCAGTGCTTCCACTAATTGCTCGAACGGCAGATCCTGATGCTCTTGTGCCCCCAGTGCTGCGCGTTTGCCCTGTTCCAGCGCCTCGGTCAAGCTCAGGCGACCATATAACGTATTGCGCAGTACCTGGGTGTTGACGAAAAGCCCCACCACTCCTTGGGCTTCCGTCCGGTGGCGGTTGGCGATTGGCACACCGACCCGGATATCTTCCTGCCCGGTATAGCGATACAGTAACGCCTGGAAGCCTGTCAGTAGTGTCATAAACAGGGTGGCACCCTGCGCCTGGGTTCGCTTGCGCAGCCCATTTATCAGTGACTCTGGGAGCACCATGTGGTGGCGCGCAGCGTGATAATACCCATCGTTGCGGCGCGGACGATCGGTCGGTAACTGCAGTACCGGGTGTTCGTCGCCAAGTTCCCTCTGCCAGTAGTCGAGCTGGCGCTCTTTCTCGCCAGCCTCCATCCATTGACGCTGCCAGAGTGCATAATCAGCGTACTGAATCGGCAGGACTGGCGGCTGCCATGTCTCACCTGTTACCCGAGCGGAGTAGTCCGCAGCAAACTCATCGATGATCAACTGCATCGACCAGCCATCGGAGATGATGTGGTGCATTACCACCACCAACAGGTGCTCCTCTTCAGCTAAACGCAGTACCCCCACGCGCAAAAGTGGCCCCTGCTCCAAATCGAAAGGATCATTGCAAAGCAGAGCAACCTGATTCTCTATCGCCACTTCGCGTTCAGCCTTCGGCATGTTAACTAAGTCAACTTCATGACATGCGAAGCTGCTCTCGGCCTGCACCACTTGCATCACCTCGCCTGCACCATCATCACGAAACACCGTGCGCAATGCTTCATGACGAGATATCAAAGCGGCGAAGCTACCCCACAGTGCGTCAGAGTCAAGCCCCCCCTTAAGAGACAGAGCTCCCGTAATGTGGTAAGCGCTGCTTTGGGGATCCAAGCGCCACAGAAACCACTGGCGAAGTTGGGCATAAGAGGGTGAGCAAGTTGTCTGTTGTGATACAGGGCGAGAAAGAATTGGGAACTGGCCAATGCCAAAGCCCTGAGAACGTATCTTTTCGTAAACTACTCGGCGCTGCTCGGCATGCAATCCGGCAAAACGTTCCGCAATACGATGTGTATCGATGTTACTCATTGAACGGTATCCATGCTGTCGATAAAGGAATTAATATCGGAGAGCGACTGCTCTAAGGAGTACCCGCTGCTTAGCGTAGCAATACACTCTGCTAGATCGCGCAACAGTGGTTTCTTAAACACCTCGGATAGCTGGAGCTCAACTTGCATATCAGCTTGAATACGAGCCACCATCTGCGCAGCCAACAGCGAGTGCCCACCGTGATCGAAGAAGTTGTCATAACGACCCACCCGTTCGACACCAAGGACTTCAGCCCAGACCATCGCCAATGCTTCTTCCACCTCGCCTTGAGGAGGTTCGTACTGCGATCCAATGTCTAAGCTAAACTCGGGTAGCGCCTTACGATCTACCTTACCGTTCGGGGTTAGCGGCAGTGCATCCAGAGTGACTATCACCCCAGGCACCATATAATCTGGTAACTTTTGCCCTAGCGTTTCGCGTAGAGAGGTGGTATCGAGTTCAACGTCGGCTTGGGGAACCACATAAGCCACCAATCTAGAACCGCCTGGCCCCTCTTGGGCAACCACCACTGCCTCGCGTATCTCCGACAGGGCTAGCAGTTGGGCTTCGATCTCGCCTAGTTCAATACGGAAACCGCGCACTTTGATCTGATGGTCAATTCGTCCCAAGTACTCAAGCTGGCCATCCTCCCGCCAACGCACTAGATCACCGGTTCGATAGACTCGTTCGCCCGCAATAAAGGGGTCGGCCACGAAGCGTTCCGCCGTCAGCTCAGCACGGCCTAAGTAACCCCGCGCCATGCCCACGCCGCCTAGATACAATTCCCCCGCTACTCCGGGTGGAGCGAAGTTGAGCGCATCATCCAGAACGTACAGTTGCGTCGCGGCGATAGCGCTTCCCAGGAAAACCTGACTGTCTTTCACTCGATCCGTTGCTGACCAAATCGTGGTTTCAGTGGGGCCGTACATGTTCCACAATTCGATCCCCTGAGCTTGCAGATTCTCAGCTAAATCAGGTGGCAAAGCCTCACCGCCGCATAGCCCCTTAAAACCTTCCGATAGCGGAGCCGTCGTCCATGGCCAGCCTGACGAACGTAGCAACCGCCAGCCGGAGGGGGTCGCCTGCAGAACCGTCGCTTTTTCCTGGTTGAGTAATTCACCCAAGGCTCTGCCATCTCGAGTCGTCTCGCGGCTCGCCAGTACAACCCTTGCTCCGCTGATCAATGGCAGATACAGCTCAAGGGCGGCAATATCGAACGACAGTGAGGTCACCGCCACCATAATATCGTCAGGGGACAAACCAGGGGTTTCATGCATGCTTAGTAAGAAGTGACTGAGCGCGTGATGGCGCACCATGACGCCCTTAGGCCGCCCAGTTGAGCCCGAGGTATAGATCACATAGGCAAGATGCTCTCCGTGAAGTGCCACCGCCGGATTGGTTGACGCATGGTGAGCGATATCCAACTGATCCAACTCAATGACATTTAGGCTCTCAGCTACTGGCAACGTATCGCGCAAATGTTGCTGAGTAAGCAGCAGCTCAACGCCACTATCTTCGACCATGTACGCCAATCGCTCGATGGGGTAATCCGGATCCAGTGGCACATAGGTACCACCCGCCTTGAGAATACCCATCAGCCCTACCACCATCTCAGTTGAACGCTCAACAGCGATGCCCACCCGAGACTCAGGTTGCACGCCTAAGCCAATCAGATAATGGGCCAAGCGGTTAGCACGAGAGTTGAGCTCGGCGTAGCTGAGTGACTGATCTTCAAAGATTAGCGCCAGAGCCTCTGGAGTAGCCGCTGCGTTGCGCTCAATGAGGTGGTGAATCGGCGGAGCATCGGAGTAATGCTGAGTATTCATTCCCCATGCCTGCAATTGATGCTGGTCGGTTTTATTGAGCAGCTCGATATCTATCATTGCTCGCTGCGGCCTTGCTTGCAGATTTTTTACGATGTCTGCAATGGCAGTTTCCAGGTAATCACATAGCCGCTGCGCACCGATCATACGACTAACCTGACCTACCAACTGGAAGCCGTTACCTAGATCGTCCACCGACATCGTGATCGGGTAGTTGGTACGCTCTTGCCCCCCCAGCACCGTCATACCTTCACAGGTATGAATAGGATGTCCCTCTTGTTTAGGTGCGCTGTAACGATAGTTCAGCAGACTCGTGAATAGTGGCGTCCCGCCAGGTAACCCGCTGCAGCGCTGTGCGAGGCCAAGACTGGCATGTTCATGGTGCATTAGCTCAGATAGGGCGTCGTGGGTTTGGCGCAGGCACTCATCGACACCTTGGGACTCCATTGTGATACGCACTGGTAGCGTATTAATAAACATCCCCAGCGCCCGCTCGGCACCTTCGATGCCCTGCATGCGGCCGAACAGCACAGTACCGAACACCACATCGTCCCGCCCAATGGTTTTACTCAATACCAACGCCCAAGCCAGATGGAACAGGCTGGCCGTGCTGACGCCGTACTGCTGGGCCTGTTGCCTCACCTGCTGAGCTAACTCTACTTCAAGAGAAACGCTCACTTCTTCGATCTCGCTACCATCGCCGCGAACATCTAGTAGTCCGAAAGGCGCTGTAGATTCCTCCATATCACCCAATCGCTCCAGGAAGAAGGCTTCATGCTCTGCTAGGCTCACCCCCAACCGTGCCTGCGCCACAAAGTTGCGGAATGGGATCGGGGCTAGCAAAGCGTCCTCCCGGCCTTGCTGAATCAGGGAGATCTCTTCCACCAACAGCTCAAGCGTGGTGTGATCCATGATCAAGTGGTGGCTAGGTAGCTGCAACAGCCAGCGATTTTGCTCGGCATCGTATGCTGCCACCGCTCGTAGCATGGGGGCTCGGCGCACATCGATGCGGTGATGTTCAGGATCTACCCGGGTGTATAGCCATTCGTCGACACGAATAGTTTCCTCATCCGGCACCGACGGCCATTCGACTTCCATTGCAGCATGCTTGTATACCACCTGCACCGGCTCACGGAGCCCTTCCCAGAGCACAGCGGTACGAAGAATCTCGTGGCGGGCAATGAGCTGGTTAAAACCAGCAATAAACCTGTCCAACCGATCCCGACTATCGAAACCAAGTAGACAAGGAAGCACATAAGTATCTCCCCGGTGCCGCAGCCGGTGATGGAAAAGGATGCCCTCCTGCAGCGGCGCCAGTGGGTAGATGTCCTGAATGTTGGCAGCACCACCGGGCACGGCCGCTTCGATCGTGCTGATCTCCCCAGTAGTAAGTTCAATCAACGTCAGCATTTCTGGCTGCAAGGCTTGGCAATCGGGAGGGATCCGGTTGGGCGGAATGACGACCTCAGATTGCTCTGATGCTTGTGTCAACGCTTGAGCGAAAGATGCTAGCTCCGGATGTTGGAACAGCGTGCTTACCTGTGCCATCAGTCCGCGATTCCGCATTTGCTCCAGCACTTTTAGAGCCAATAATGAATGCCCCCCTAGCTCGAAGAAGTTATCGTGACGCCCCACCCGCTCCATGCCAAACATTTCAGACCAAATCGCCGCTATATTTATTTCCACCTCGCCTTGGGGTGGCTTGTACTGTGATCCTCCGACAAGCTCAGGAGCGGGTAATGCCTTACGGTCTACCTTGCCGTTGGCATTTAGCGGCAGTGCATCCAGCGTGACCACAATTCCTGGCACCATATAATCCGGCAATTGCTGTCCTAGCCGCTCGCGCAGTACAGCAGTATCAAGTTCAATATCGGCTTGGGGAACCACATAGCCCACCAAGCGCGCACCGCCAGGGCCATCTTGGGCCACCACTACTGACTCGCGAATCTCTGGCTGATATTGCAGCTGTGCTTCGATTTCGCCCAATTCGATCCTCAGCCCACGGATCTTCACTTGGTGGTCAAGACGACCTAGATACTCAAGCTGACCATCTTCCCGCCAGCGCACTAAATCCCCCGTACGGTAGAGCCGTTCGCCCTTCTCAAATGGGTTTGCGACAAAACGCTCCGCCGTTAAACCTGCGCGATTCAAGTAACCCCGTGCTAAGCCCACGCCACCAAGATAGAGTTCACCCGCGACCCCAGGCGGCGCCAAGTTAAGATCACCATCCAGGACATAGGTACGGATACCAGCGATCGGTTGACCTATGGCTACGTGGTTGCGTCCATCGTCTTGGCAAGTCCAGTGAGTGACATCAATGGCCGCTTCGGTGGGA
Source organism: Halomonas sp. A3H3 (assembly GCF_000982975.1). Taxonomy (NCBI): domain Bacteria; kingdom Pseudomonadati; phylum Pseudomonadota; class Gammaproteobacteria; order Oceanospirillales; family Halomonadaceae; genus Halomonas; species Halomonas sp. A3H3. The sequence continues at coordinate 543,652 of NZ_HG423343.1, forward strand.
CCATAGAGGTTATAGATCGCCGTGTGAGGCAAGCGGGAAAACACCTGGTTCTGCAGCTCTGCCGGTAGTGCCTCACCGCTGCACACTAAGCGCGTCAGGCTGATACACCCTTCCACGTCGCTATCCGCCATGAAGGCTTGAAGCATGGAAGGCACGAAGTGAAGCGTGGTGATCTTGTGGGCACGTATCAGCTCAACTAATTGTACTGGTTCGCGATGAGCACCTGGCGGTGCCATCACTAGTCGCGCCCCCTGCATCAGCGGCCAGAAGAACTCCCACACTGAGACGTCAAAGCTGAACGGCGTCTTCTGCAACACCGCATCGCAGGTCGTTAGGCCATAGGCTTCTTGCATCCACTGTAGCCGGTTGGCCAACGCACGATGACGGTTGGCGGCGCCCTTGGGTCGCCCGGTGGAGCCGGAGGTGTAGATCACATAAGCAAGATTTTCACCGTGCAGGGCCACGTTCGGATTGGTCGGCGCATGGTGAGCAACATCCAACCGATCCAACTCAATGACGTTCAGCCCATCGGCCACCGGCAACGCATCGCGAAGATGCTGCTGGGTAAGCAGCAACTCGATGCCGCTGTCTTCGACCATATAGGCCAGCCGTTCAGTGGGATAATCTGGATCCAGTGGCACATACGTGCCCCCCGCCTTGAGGATGCCCAATAGCCCTACCACCATCTCGATGGAGCGCTCAACGGCGATACCCACTCGGGTTTCGGTCTGAACTCCCAAGTCGATTAGATAGTGCGCCAGACGATTGGCACGGGAGTTAAGTTCGGCGTAGTTGAGTGACTGATCTTCGAAGACTAACGCCTTGGCCGTAGGGTTTACAGCAGCTTGGCGTTCAAGCAGGTGATGAGTCGGCGGAACATCTGTATACCCTTGTGTGTTCTCGCCCAAGTCAGCAAGCTGACAATATTCAGCATCACTCAGCAACTTGATTTCGCTTATTGCTTGTTGAGATGCCGTTTTCAAATTCTCTACGATACAGCCCACGGCCGTGCTCATGTAATCACATAGCCGTCTCGCCCCGACCGTGCTCCTAACCTGCCCAACCAATTGGAAGTCCTCGCCAAAGTCATCCACTGACATGGCAATCGGGTAATTGGTACGCTCCTCACTATTCAGCACCATCATGCCTTCCCACGCCCGGCTATTAGCCTCCTCCCCTGGTGGCGCACTGTAGCGGTAGTTCAGCAATGACGAGAACAAGGGCGTCCCCCCAGGCAAGCCACTACAGCGTTGCGCTAGAGCGAGGCTTGCATG
>NZ_HG423343.1:545025-561656 GCF_000982975.1 Halomonas sp. A3H3
GAGGCTTGCATGTTCGTGGTGCAGTAACTCGGTCAGTACTTCGTGCGTATGGCGCAAGCACTGCACCACTCCATGCGCTCCTAATCTAATACGCGCGGGCAGAGTGTTGATAAAAATCCCCAGCGCCCGTTCAGCTCCCTCTACACCCTGCATACGCCCGAACAATACCGTACCGAACACTACATCGTTCTGCCCGGTGGTTTTGCCCAACACCAGGGCCCAGGCTAAGTGGAATAGGCTTGCCGTGCTAACGCCATATCGTTGCGCCTGCTGACGTAACTCCCGAGCCAACTCCGGCTCTAGTAACAGGCGTACTTCTTCTATATCGCTTCCATCGCCACGAACATCCACCAGCCCAAACGGTGCTGTGGGTTCATCCACATCACCTAAACACTCTCTAAAGAAAGCCTCGTGCTCCTCAGTACTTACCCCCAACCTTGCCTGCGCCACGAAATTGCGGAATGGAAGTGGCTTAGGCAACTCGGCCTCGCGGCCTTGCTGTATGAAGGATATCTCGGTTACTAAAAAGTCAAGGGTCGCGTGATCCATAATCAAATGATGGCTGGGCAGTTGCAGCAGCCATCGCCCTTGCTCAGCATCTTGTGCCGCAATAGCTCGCACCATCGGCGCCTGGCGTACATCGATGCGATAATGTTCAGGATCCACATAGGCGTTTAGTCGTTCGGAAACGCTGCACGAAACACCGGTTTCTTCCAGTTCCAGCCACTCCACCTCTAGTGAGACGTGCCGGTGCACCACTTGTACTGGTTCATGAAGCCCTTCCCAGAGCACTGCTGTGCGCAAAATATCGTGACGGGTAATCAGTTGATTGAAACCAGCAACAAACTGCTCAAGCCGTTCCTGACTATCAAAACCAAGTAGGCAAGGGAGTACATAAGTATCACCCTCTTCCTGCAACCGATGATGGAACAGGATGCCCTCCTGCAATGGCGCCAGAGGGTAGATATCCTGAATATTGGTCGCTCCGCCTAGCACTGCATCTTCTATGCGACTGATTTCATCAGTATCCAAATCGATCAGTGTCAGCATATCCGGCTGGATCGACTGACAATGCTCTGGAATCCTATTGGGCGGCACAACCAGCTTTTTCCTATCAGGCTCTAAGGACAGTGCCTTGGCGAAAGCCGCCAATTCGGGCGACTGGAACAGCGTTCGCACTTGAGACTCAAGGCCTCGAACCCGCATACGCTCAAGCACACTCAGTGCCAACAGCGAGTGCCCCCCTAGCTCGAAGAAGTTGTCGTGGCGCCCTACCCGCTCGACACCCAGCACCTCGCTCCAAATCGCCGCTAGCGTCTCTTCCGTCTCACCCTGGGGTGGCTCATATTGCGCGTTACTGGCGAAGTCGGGCTCGGGCAATGCTTTGCGATCCACCTTGCCGTTGGGCGTTAGTGGTAAGGCATCAAGCATCACCACCACACTTGGCACCATATAGTCGGGCACTACCTGTCCCAGGCGTTCGCGTAGCTCGGCAGTATTGATCGATTCATGTGGCTGGGCGACAGCATAAGCCACTAACCTGTCTCCTCCCGGCCCTTCCTGGGCCACCACTACCGCTTCTCGTATAACATCGAATTCCACCAACCGAGACTCTATCTCTCCCAACTCAATACGCTGGCCTCGTATCTTGACCTGCTGATCGGTGCGCCCGATGTATTCAAGCGCCCCATCGGTGCGATAGCGGGCCAGATCGCCTGTCCGGTAAAGCCGCTCCCCAGGCACATCGGCAAACGGGTTGGGCACGAAGCGCTCCGACGTAAGCTGCGGCTGGTTCAGGTAACCCCGCCCAACACCGACACCGGCGACATATAGTTCGCCACTCACCCCCGTTGGTAGTGGGTTCAGCTGGTTGTCGAGAACGATTAGCTGGGTGTTATCGGCCGGTTTGCCGATCGGCACCACGGCTACGTGTTCGTCATCGTCGCTACGCAGTAAGTGCAGGGATACGTCATCGGCACATTCTGCAGGGCCATAGGCATTGACCAATGGGATCGCTGGATAGCGTGTAAACCATTGGCGCACTAGTTCATACGTTGAGGCTTCGCCCGTGGGCAGCAACCAGCGCAGTGCTGGCAGGTCGACTGAGGTAGTATTCAACATTCCCTGGATCAGTGCGGGTACGCTTTGCAGTACCGTGACGCCGTTGTCGCGCACATAAAGGAGCAATGCACTGGGGTCGCGTGCAATCTCATCAGGCACGATCTCGATGCTGGCGCCACACAACAGTCCCGCCAACGTTTGCCAGACGGAGATATCGAAACTCAGCGCTGCGGTCTGGGCAATGACATCGCTGGCCGACAGATCCAGGTAGGGAATCTTACTCAACTGGTTGTTGAGCATGCCACGGTGACTGACCACTACGCCCTTGGGTTCACCGGTTGAACCGGAGGTATAGATGATATAGGCGGCCTGATCAGGGTGAGCCGTTACAGCGGCATCCCCCTCTAGTCTTTCCGCCGTGACGAGATCCTCGAACACTATCATCCGCGGCGGGTTGGGCATGGATTCAAGCACAGTTTCGAGGCGCAGTGTTTGCTCAGCAGTGGCAACCAGAACCGATGCATGGCTTGACGTCAGCATATTGGCGATACGCTGATCAGGAAGTCGGGTATCCAGCGCCAGATACGCACCGCCAGACTTGAACGTACCCAGAATCATGCTTGGCAACGCTAGGCCGCGCTCGGCATGCAGGGCGACGACATTATCCTTCTTCACCCCTGCTTGCCGCAGTGCTTGGGCAATGCGATTGGAGGTGTCCTCTAGCTGATCATAAGTGAGTGTGTCTCCCTGATGGCGAACGGCAACTTGGCGTGGATGCTGTCGTACCTGCTCACGGAACAGGTCGATATAACCTCGCTCAAAGGGATAAGCAACCGACTGCCCTGTACATTGCGCCCGCTGTGTCTCCATCTCATTAACAGGCAATACGTCCAATTCATGATAGGGAGCATCAGGCCTGTCAATAATGTGCAAGAGAATTTGACGGAAGCCCGAGAGCAGCCTCTCGACCTCGGAATCGTCAAACTTTCGGGCATCGTAGGAGAGCTGCAGCATCAATTGCTCGCCAGGCACCACCACTACGGTCAAGGGGTAATTGGTGTGGGTGCGGTTGCCCTTGATAGACACATGAAGATCATGGATTTTCTCCGTTATGCTGGCATCTATCGGCGCATTTTCGAATACAAAGAGGCTATCGAATAGACTGCGTCCTTGTGACTGCTCTCCCAACGATTGAATTTCGACTAACGGTAGATGCTCGTATTGACGCATCTCCAGGTTTTTCGCCAATAGCCCATGCAGCCAATCAAGGACAGATGTTTGCGGCGAAGGGGATGACACACGCAGAGGGATCGTGTTGATAAACAGCCCCATCGTCTCCTGTATGCCCTCCAGTTCTAGCGGGCGCCCAGCCACTGTCACGCCGAATAGGATGTCATCTACCTGGGAAAGCCGCCCTAACAGCAGTGCCCATGCCCCTTGTACGATCGTATTGACAGTCAATTGATGCTGTCGGGCAACGTTCTGTAGCTCTGCACTCTCATCGTGGGAGAGCGAGGAGAATACATCAGCCACCGTGGCAACACTGTCGTGCGAACCGTGCGGCTTAAGATAAGGAATCGGCGTTATCTCATCGAAACCTTCAAGCTCATGTTGCCAATAGTTGCGTAGCACATTGGCATCCTGCTGCTGCAACCAAGCGATAAAATCACGATACGGCCTTGGTTGCGTCAACTCGTGACTCGTCCCGAGACGATAGGCATCGTAGTAGTGGAAAAAATCGCTGAGCAACAGGGAGCGGCACCAGGCATCCATCAGAATATGGTGGAAACTCTGTACGACGTAGAACAGGTTCTCCGCCAGTTGAATAAGGCGTACCTTTAGCAATGGTGGCCGTTCCAGGTCGAAGCCATCATCAAGCTCCTGACGCAATAACACCGCCAAGCGCCGATCGGCCTCATCCTCGTCAATACCGCGCCAATCGATATATTCCACAGGTGAAGGAATTTGCCTATACACCACCTGCAACTGTATCTCTTCGGTTTGCCATACGAACCCTGTACGTAGAACCTCATACCGTTCACCGACTCGCTGCCAGGCTTTCTCGAAAGCATTGACGTCGATAGGCGAAGCAAACCGGTAGCGATCCTGCATCATGTACATACCAGCGCCTGGATTGAGCAGGGTATGCAATAGCAGCCCTTGCTGCATAGGCGCCAACGGGTAGATGTCCTCAACATTGGCGACATCCAATCGCAAGCCGTCCAGCTGCCCTTGACTCAGCCCCGCCAACGGGAAGTCCGAAGGCGTTGCGCCACGAACGCCACTAGCACAGTGCTCAATCAATGCCTCTAGTTGCGCTTGGAAGCTTGCTTGCAAGGCATGTATCGCTGCCTCGCTGTGAATCTCACGACTGTAATTCCAGTCGAAGCGCAGTTGGCCATCTTGAACCCAGGCCACTACCTCAATCCAGGTACGGCGCTTGCTTTGCGGCGCGCGAGCCTGCCCTGCATTCTCTTTGGCGAGCCGCCAGGCCCCATCGCTCTGTAGGGAGCGATCCAACTGGCCTAGATAATTGAAGGTGACCTGGGGGTAGGCACCACCCACCAGCGCGGGCTCTTCTTTCAAATAGCGCAGCACGCCGTAGCCGAGCCCCTTTTCAGGCACTTGGCGAAGTTGCTCTTTGATGGCTTTTAGGCTTGAACCCGATCCCCCATTACTTGGGGTCAGGCGAACCGGGTAGAGCGAGGTGAACCAGCCTACGCTGCGACTGAGATCGACACCCTCGAACAGGTCTTCGCGACCATGGCCTTCCAGTTCAATCAGTACGCTATCTCTCTCTGCCCATTGGCACAAGGCGCTCGATAGTGCAGTGAGGAGCAGGTCATCCACCTGGGTGCGGTAGGCTTTATGCATCGGCCCCAGCAGTTGCGTGGTGGCCTCGGTAGGCAAGCTGCCAACTAGCGATGCGGTGTCGGCGACGGTGTTGCTGCCATGGGGATTACGTGCCGGTAGGCTAGGTTCTGGCTCTTTGACAAGGCCCTCCCAATAGGAGCATTGCTCAGCCAAAGCCTCCGATTTGGCATAGTCGGCCAGGGCACGCGCCCACTCATCTAGCGAGGTGGTTGCCGGTGGTAGGTCGACTGTCTTTCCTGCACTTAACTGCGCGTAGGCCGCTTGCAGGTCGTCGAGGATCACGCGCCACGAGACGCCGTCTACCACCAGGTGGTGAGCCACTAGCAGCAATCGCCCGCCGCGCTCGCCTCCCAGTGCCATCCAGATAGCACGGAACGGCCGCGCCAAACTCAGACTGCGTTGCGCAGCATCGGCGGCCTGGGTGATGGCCTGCGCCGGATCCGCATGATCGCTTACGTCCACGTACTCGAATAGATCGTCAGCTAGCTTGCCATAGGCTTGTTGCCAGCTATCGCCAACGCGCTCAAAGCGCAGCCGTAAGGCGCTATGGTGATCTACCACTGCCTCAATGGCACGCCGTAGCAGCGTGGTATCTACACCACTGACCGCTTCCAGCATCAACGACTGATTCCAGTGGTGTGGCTCGGCAAAGTTCTGCTCGAAGAACCAGCGCTGTACCGGCAGCAGCGCAAAGGCAGCAGCCTTATTGGGCTCAGCCGCTTGTTTGGTAGCAGCTAGAGGCGTGGCCATCGCCGCCACGGCGGCAATGGTCTGCCCTTCCATCAACTGCTTGGGCGTTACCTTATAGCCACGCTTGCGCGAGCGCGCGACGATCTGCAAGCTGAGGATGGAGTCACCACCCAACTCAAAGAAGTTGTCGTTACGCCCCACCTGCTCGCAGCCGATCACGTCAGCCCAGACCTCTGCCAACGTCTCCTCTGCTTCTCCCTGGGGCGCTTCAAAGGTTTTACCACTACCGGCTTGCACTGGCTCGGGTAATGCCTTGCGATCCAGCTTGCCATTGGCGGTCAGCGGCAAGGTATCCAGCCGCACTATGGCACTGGGCACCATATAGTCCGGCATGCGTTCGCCAAGCTGCGCGAGTAACGCGGCGTAATCGATGTCGCTTCCGGCTGCCATAACCACGTAGGCGAACAGTTGCGCGCGGCCTTCCTCGCTTTCTCGTGCAATCACCTCAGCCTCCGCGATGCACGGTTGATCGCGCAGCAGGGTAGCGATTTCGCTCGGTTCAACCCGATAGCCGCGAATTTTGACCTGATCATCCACACGGCCAAGGAACTCCAGGCTACCATCGGCCAGTTGGCGCACACGATCACCGCTGCGATAGAGCCGCTCCCCCGCATGGAAGGGGCTGGCAACGAAACGTTCCGCCGTTTGCCCCAGCCGCTGTAGATAGCCTTGAGCCAGCCCTGGGCCGCCCAGGTAGAGCTCACCGGCAACACCCTTCGGCACCGGATTAAGCCAGGGATCGAGCACATAGGCCCGAGCATTGGCCAGCGGTGTGCCTATCGGCAGAGTGCTGGCAGCTCGATCGGCCATGTCGGCTTGCTGGGTGAGAATACCGACAGTGGTTTCCGTGGGGCCGTAGTGATTAAGCACCTGGCAGTTTGGCTTGAGTTCGGCGATACGCTCCAGTAGCGCCCAGTCGGTCGCTTCTCCGCCCAGAATCAGGCGCTCTTGCGGCAATACATCTGCTGGGTTTGCAGCACTCAGCAGCGCCCGCAGATGGCTAGGCACAATTTTGAGCACATCCACCTGCTGTTCCCGCATATAAGCCGCAAAGGCATCCGGGTCGAAGGCGCACTCGGGAGAAATGAGGTGCAAGGTGCGGCCGGTGCACAAGGCACCAAACAACACCGTATGCCCCAGATCCGCCGCCACCGTCGACACCATAGCCAGGTTGTGGGCATCCTCTGGTAGCGCCAGCGCCTCCAGAACGCCCTGCACATAATTGGCCAGAGCACCGTGACTCACCGCCACCCCCTTGGGCTTGCCCGTGGAACCAGAGGTATAGATCACATAGGCGGTCTGCTGGGGATGAATGACGGGCAGTTCGTGCTCTACGGCAGCCGGAATATCGTCGATAAACGCCAGCTCCATTACCGGAATGTCATCACTCCAGCCGCAAGGCGTGCTGCTCAGTAGTAAGCGAGCGCCACTGTCAGCCAATTGATAGGCCAAGCGGTCGCTCGGCAGTTGTGGATCAAACGGTACGAAAGCCCCGCCCGCTTTGAGTACGGCGAGAATGCCGAGCACGTACTCGCACGAACGCTCAGCGTGAATGGCAACACGCACCTCGGAACCAACGCCTTTTGCGATTAGTGCCTGTGCCAGATTCTGGGCTTGGGCATCCAGGCTGGCATAGGTATAACGGTACTGCCCGTCGTTTACGGCTAACTCATCAGCATGAGCTGCCACCACTTTCGACAGCAGGGTGGGTATAGCCTGAGTGAGAATCTCGCTTTGGTTTCCTTCCAGCACGGAGATAGGCTCAGGTAGCGGCAGCATCGCAGTGTGAGACCGCGGATCAGCTACGACCTGCTCGGCCAGGAATCGGAATGCCTGGCAGAAACGCTCGATCGTGGTGGCATCGAATAGCTCTGCGGAGTAAGCGAATAGACCTGCTATTCCCTCGGGCTCATCGCAAAAATCGAGACTCAGGTCGAAGTGAGCAATACCCGTGAATACCTGCTCGGCTTGAATGGCCAGGCCAGCCACGTGACGCTCCGCCTGCCACATTTCCTGCTGAGTACACTTCACCTGAAATAGCGGATGTACCCCCGGTTGCCGTTCTAGCTGTAGCGCCTCCACCACTTGATCGAAGGGGACATCCTGATGCAGCTGGGCATCGATCAGGGTAGCGCTCACCTCATCTAACAAACGTTCGAAATTTCCAGTGGGATCAATCTGAGTGCGCAACACAACGACATTGATAAGGTACCCAATTAAGCCCTGAAGCTCGGCTTTATGCCGATTGGCAATCGGCGCCCCTACCTTGATATCTGTCTCACCACTAAAGCGATACAACGTCTGCTTCAATAGCGCCAAGATCACGGCGTAGAGTGAAACGTTTCTTTCACGGGCTAGGCTACGTAGCTGCTCGCTCAACTCACCGGGAAGCGTAAAGCGCAGCTGGCCTTCGCTCGGTGCGGACATCGCTTGGCGTGGGCGATCCAAGGGCAACGCTAGCGGGGGATGATCCCCGGAGAGGCGTTCACACCAGTGAGCAAGTTGGCCCTGCCGCTCACTACTGTGCTGCTGACGCTGCTGCCAAACCGCATAATCTGCGAACTGTATTGGCAGTGGTGCAAGCTTGGCTTCTTGCTGTGTACACGCGCCTTCATAAAATGCGCATAGATCATCGATGAGCACCTGTACTGACCATCCATCCCCAGCAATGTGGTGCTGCACGACAGCTAACACATGGTGCCCCGTGGACAAGCGGTAGAGAGCGACGGTTAAGGGAGGTGCCTGATCCAAGGCAAAAGGCTGCCGGGCCAGTTTGGTGAGTGCGTCATGCAGTGCCTGCTCCCGTTCATCCACGGTATCACCGAGCATCTCGTTACAGATCAGCTCAGGATGCCAATCCTGCGCTAGCCGCTGAACAGGTTCTCCCGCCTCATTCAAGGGGTAGTAAGTACGTAAAATATCATGTCGTTGTACGAGGGCCTCCAGCGCTGCATTGAGCGCTGTTGGTTCCAACACCCCCTTGAGATGCAGTGCCCCTGCCATATTGTAACCAGCGCTCTGGGGATCAAGTTGCCACGTCAGCCATAGGCTGCGCTGTCCTTCCGACAGCGGTATGTCGCCTTGGCGCTGATCATCTTCAAGACGGGGGATGGCCATCCCTCGTTGATCCGATGATGCCGCCAAACGTGCTTCGATAGCGTTAGCCATGGCAGACAAGCGCGGTTGCTCGAACAGCGAGTGCAGAGATAGCTCGACGCCCCAGTAATCACTGATGATGGCGGCTAGCCGCACCGCCGCCAGAGAATTACCACCGCTGGCGAAGAAATGAGCATCGCTGCCTAGCGGCTTACTTTGCGACTGGGTGTCGTCATCCCCCAGCACCTGGTGCCAGAGCTTCGCTAACGCTTGCTCCGTTTCGCTTCCAGCTTCCGCAGTAGAGTGCGATGACTTTCCTCCGCCCTCAGCGTCACCACCGCTGACAAAACGCCCAAAGGCGTGAATGGCGTAGGCATCCAGGCTACCCGCCTCCCAGCCTTGGCGGCAGGTGCTGCGCTGCAATTTACCGCTGGAGGTTTTGGGAAGACCGCCTGGGTTAAGCAGTAGCACTACCGAAAGCGGCTCGTGGCAAGTGCTCCCCACTGTCTCGCTTAGCGCTTCGACCAACTTCTCGGCGGGCACTAGCTTCTGTATGCCGCGGGAGACTTCTGCCGCAATGCCGATCCCTTCAGCGCCTTCGGGGGTGGTCACTGCAAAGGCCGCCACGCGCCCTTTGCGCACTGCTTCCACTTCCGCCTCGATAGCGCTCTCGATATCCTGAGGGTAGACGTTATGGCCGCGCAGAATGATCAGGTCCTTAATACGCCCGGCGATATACAGCTGCCCTTCGTGCAGAAAGCCTAGATCGCCAGTGCGCAGCCAGCGATCATCGCGGGCGTCGTGGTTCTGTGCATCAGCATCATCGGTGCGCTGCCAACTGACCCCATCGCGGGTAACAAAGGCTTGAGCTGTTGCTTCAGGGTTCTGCCAATACCCGTGCGCCACGCTGGGCCCATTGACCCAGATCTCGCCGACTTCACCACTGGGCAGCGAGTGAAGCCCCTCAGGGTCGACAATATCGATAGCGTGACCGGGTTCCGGTGTACCGCAGCCCACCAGGGTGTTGCCTTCAACCGCTGAGGCAGCCTTTCCCTCGGCCAGCGACTGTTGAGAAAAAGCCGTGCCTACCACGCCCGTACCGCGCGAATTACAGCTAACCAATAGCGTCGCTTCGGCCAAGCCATAACAGGGTGCTGCGGTGTCAGCGGCAAAGCCCGCCGGGCGGAAGCGTTCGATAAAGCCAGTGAGGGTATCGTGGCGTACCGGCTCGGCGCCTGAGAACGCAACCCGCCAGCTGGATAAGTCGAGTGCCTCAAGCTGCTCGTCGCGGATACGCTCAAGACACAGCCGGTAGGCAAAATCAGGGCCACCGCTAATGGTGCCCCGGTGGCGGGAGATCGCTTCCAGCCAGCGTACCGGCCGCTGTAAAAAGAAGGTGGGGCTCATCAATACCGCAGGGATACCGCGATAGATGGGCTGCAGCAGGCCACCGATCAGCCCCATGTCGTGGTAAAGCGGCAGCCAACTGACGAAAACATCGTCGGCACCAATCGAGAAGCCCGTCTCGATAGCACGCTCGTTCGCCATCAGGTTGCCATGGCTGACCATAACGCCCTTGGGCGTGGCCGTGGAACCTGAGGTGTACTGTAAAAAGGCGAGATCACCGCGCTTTGGGCGATGTTCGACCCAGTGTTCAGCGCGGCTCTCATCTACGGCATCCACGGGGATCAGTTCGGCGCTGCCGAAGCCTTCGCTTGCAGATGCGACCACATCGATAATCGTTGTAGAGGTGAGCACACAGGCGGCCTGAGAGTCGGCGGCAATGGCGAGCAGGCGCGCCAGATGCTGCTGCTTGGCCGACTCTGGAGGGAAGACCGGCACGGCAATCACCCCGGCATATAGGCAGGCGAAGAACGCCACCACATAGTGTTCATCGTTATCCAGCAGGATCAAGGCACGCTCACCAGCCGGGAACCGCTGCTGGAGCTCGCTGGCCAGGGCGCGGGAGCGCCGCTCCAGGGTGGCGTAGTCAAGGGTGGTCTCACCTTGTGCGTTCACTACAATCAGCGCCCTGTCGCTGGGCCTTTCCCGGGCCAGGCGACTTAAATGCTCAACGAAGCTGTGGTTAGCAACGTTATGGGATGGGTGGCTGTTCATTGTCTGAGCGTGCCTAATATTCATATGCGTACCTGCTGGAACTCCTGGCCGTGAGATGAGGCGTTATGTTTAGTCGTTGGAGAGGTTGCCGTGACCTTCCGCCATGGCGACGACGACTTTGCGCGGCCCTTTGAACGGCGTGCGTGCATGGGCGACCAGCATGTTGTCGAGCATTAGCACATCGCCTGCCTGCCAGGGGAACATCACCGTTTCGTCGGCCAGTACGCCGCGGATCTCATCGAAGATGGCATCGTCGATGGGGCTACCATCGGCAAAGAAGACGTTGCGCGGCATGTCTTCGGGGTCTAGCAGCTCTTCCAGCGACTCTCGTACCTCTGGCTGCAGGTTGGAGACATGGAAAAGATGGCCTTGGTTGAACCACACCTGCTCACCGGTGACAGGGTGAGTCTCTATGCTTTGGCACAGTTGGGTGGTACGCAGGTCGCCATCGGGCTTCCACTCACAGCGAATACCCGCGCGCTGGCAGAATGCCTCCACTTCAGCGCGGTCTTCGGTGTTAAACACCTTTTGCCAAGGCATATCGAAATCGCCGTAGTTGCGTACGTAGAGAATGCCGGGGGCAAAGCGCTCGCGGATCTCTGCGGGCATACGGCGGTAAATAGCGCGGCTATCGGCTATCGGCGTCTCTCCACCTTCGGGGGAAGCGGTGACACAGTGGAACCAGATTTTCATTGGCCACTCGCGGGTGTAGGCCTGCTCATTGTGGAGGGGAATATGTTGATGAGCGGGGTACTCGGTCGAGGTATAAATGCCTGACGAAACCGCTGAACGCGGTGTTGAGGCGAACTCATAACTCAGCAGAGGATGACCAAAGGCGGCAGCAAACTGCTGAAAATCGTCCACGGAGGGAACATCGAAACCTCTTAGCAACACCCCACCGACTCTGGCCACCAGCGTCTCAATATCCGCGCGCAACTCGCCAAAGGCTTCCAGCAGTGGCTGCCCTGGGTAGGAGGGAGAAATCATAATGGGCAGCTCCGAATCAGCAGGCCCCTGACGTTTGGATATGGTGTTGGTTTGTTGCGTTGGTGTTGCGCTTTGGCTGTCCATTATTGATCTCCTGAAAATTCGTTGAGTAGCGTTTGCCCTGGGCGTTTGTGTGGGAATAGCCTGAATCGACATAGCCTGAATCGATATAACCCAGGGCAGCGGCATAGCCACTCGGCGCTGGCAGCGGCCATGCTTGCAAAGGTGATGACACGGGAAGCGAGTGCTCAAGGTGATAGGTGCCTGGCGACCCTAAAGAGGAAGTGATCGAGAGCGCCTGCAAATGATCAGCGATGCCCAGGCCCAGGGCTTTGAGCACCGCCTCTTTAACCACCCAGCGCTCCATGAAGGGCAGTGCGATGCCGTCGCGTGCGTGGTCGAGCTGCTCACTCGGCGATAGCACCAGCCCTTGCAGCGGCGCCAGTTCGGCCTCGGGTCGGCAACGCTCAATATCGACCCCCACCGCTCCGCCGGGAGCAATCGCGATCAGGGCGACATGGCCAGAGTGGGAGACATTGAAAGCAGGCCCATCAGCGTTTTCCAACGCTGGTTTGCCGTAAGCGTTCTGAGTGAACACCAACTTTTCTGGCGCTATACCGGTGTGCGCTGATAGCAGTCGCCGCAGGGCCGCTCGAGTCGCCACGGCGCGTACGACATCGGCGTGACGGCGAAGCCGCTGGGCGCGCTGCCACTCGGCTCGACTCAGCAACCGATCATCTTCGTCAGCCACCGGGGCGTTCAGACCGAGCGATAAGCGCCAGACTTCAAGCCCCTCAGGAGCCCCTTCAGCTAACTGCAGGCGCTGCATGGGGCACCTCCTCAAGCCGTCGAGTCAGCGCCCGTTCGATAGTCTCCAGCACTTGTGCTTGCTGCTGGCGAATAAAGAAGTGCCCTCCTTCGAACCAGTCCAACGAGAACGCCCCGCCGGCTTCCCGCTGCCACGCTTCCAGACGCTCTTGCTCGATATCGTCTTCACGCCCGGCGAGTACCTGCAGGGGGTAAGCAAGCGGCGACCCGCCGCGATAGCGGAAACTGCGGCAGAGGCGATAGTCCGCCATCAAGATATCGAGGGTAAGGCGCAGCAGCTCAGGGCTTTCGAAGACCTCCTCTGGGGTGCCGCCCTGTTGGCGTAGATCCGCGATTAAGGCCTTATCGTTATCAAGCCCCGCTAAACGCTCTGAGTCGCGCATTGAGGGTGCCGCACTGCCTGAGGCGAATAGCATCCGTGGCTGAGGTCGCCCTACATCGCGCAAGCGAGCTGCCATGCCGTAGGCCAACAACGCCCCCATGCTGTGACCGAACAGGGCAAAGTCGCCGCGCATCCGCGTTGCTTGCTCTTCGCACAGCCGCACGACCTGGGACTCGAAGTCATCGATGAGCGACTCACCCAGGCGCTCACCACGCCCAGGCAGCTCGACGGGATATACCTCGATCCAGGCGGGCAACTGACGCTTCCAGCGCAGATACATGGTGGCGCTAGACCCGGCACAGGGCAGGCAGAGCAGTCTTAAACGCTTAACCTGCATCCACCTGCTCCGCCTCAGCGTTAGCCTGCTCATCCATCCACTGGCGCAGCGACAGTGGCCGCATATCAGTCCAGGTCTTTTCGACGTAGTCGAGGCAGGTTGGCTTATCGCCGAGTACGCCGGTATCGGTCCAGCCAGCGGGAATCGCTTTCCATTCTGGCCAGAGGGAGTACTGCTCTTCGTGGTTGACTAATACGCGGAAGACACCATCTTCACGATCAAAACAGCTTGTCATGGGACTAACCTCATCGTTGCCAAAGGAATGAGAAATAAAACGCAATTACTTCTCATTACTCAATGACGAGTGAGGCGTCAGAAAATTTAATGCTGGGGGAGGAAAATAGAAAAAATAAGGGGAGGGGTCGCTAGGGCGTCGGCATAGAATTACCTTTGCCAGGCTAAGAATTGCACCAGTAGGAGGCAGCTTTAGCTCGCGACCATTTAGTTAGCCTGACAACCGAAGGAGGAGAGTAAAAAAAACAGTGACTGATCAGTTGCGCTCATCACCACTTGGAATCATCCCCGTTAGCAGCCATAGCTGTTCGGCTTCACGAAATACACGGCGGTGCTGAGAAGAAGCCGCTAACCACGCATGAAGCGCCTCGCGATCAGCGTCGCTCAACGTCTCTTCATGCTCGCGCATCAGCCAGTCTAGCGCCGTTTGCCAAACGGCATCATCGCCGCTGTCGTTATCCATCGTTACTGTCAAACCTCGCTACTGCTGCCTGCTGAACACCTGTCTCGGGAAGCGTGTAATATTATCAACGCTATTTGCTGACAGTGTAACAAAGCGACAACAAAGAAGGGACGGAACGTGGGCTTACCGATCTGGCAACGTTTAACCTTGTAGCGACTGGCGGCAATGCGTCAATGCATCGCGAATCATAAAATTAACTAACGTGGTGGAAATACCTAACAAGTGGGCCACTTCCCGCTGCGTATGACTTCCCGAACGATAGAGCTCAAAAGCGCGACGCGTACGCTCGGGCAGCTCGTCCAGCGCGTCCACCACCTGTGCCAAGGCCTGGCGGTCAATCGCGATCACCTCTGGAGAGTGTGACGCGTAAGAGGTGGTATCCCCCTCCTCTTCTTTTGCAAACAAAGTTGACTCAAACGCCGAACGGCGGCAACGGTCAATGGCGAGGTTGCGCACCACACGTGACACGTAAGATATGGGCTGCTTCACCTCAAAAAGCGTGGTTGCTTCCGAAATTTTTAGATAGGCGTCCTGCACGACATCATCGGCTTGATCAGCATTGCCCAATACTCTTGCGGCGACACAGCAGAGCCGGGGCCGCTGATTAACGAAGATATCTTCTAACTCAGCGCTCCAGGTCTGGGTATCCACAGCTCGGCCTCCTGCCTTGATTAACACCACGGAATAAATGGCAATAATTATTATTTGCGTTAGAGCCTGACAAGTCAACTGGTGAGAGCTAACTCACTTTTTATAACGATATGCTTGTTGGCAGCACTACTTCATGAGATGTTTCTCGTCTCCTCTCCAGCCCTTGTTACTTCGTTGCCACCAACGCCTTTACCTTAGCTGCGAACAACACTCGGCGCGCTGACAACTCGTGGCTAGGCATTTCAGCCCCTGAGCATGCTAAACTACTGCTGCTCGTATCGCTGTTTCTTGCTCTGGAGACCCACCGTGACGGATGCCCACCGCCGTAAGTTACCCATCGGGATTCAGACGTTCTCGGATATCCGCGAAGGGAACTATTACTACGTCGATAAGACACCGCACATTGAGCGTTTGGTTAACCAGAACAAATACTACTTCCTCTCGCGGCCACGCCGCTTCGGCAAAAGTCTCTTGCTGGACACCCTGCGCTGCCTGTTTGAAGGTCGCCAGGCGCTGTTCGAAGGGCTGTATCTCCACGACAGGTGGGACTGGCAGCAGCGCTACCCGGTGATTCGTATTAGCTTTGCCGATGGCGTGATGCAGGGCCGTGAAGGGCTGGATGAGCGTATTCGTGAGCAGCTACGCGTTCAACGAGAGCGACTCGGCATTACCCACCACCATAAAACCGATATACCGGGTGAATTTTCCGCCCTCATTCGTGCCGCCCACCAGCAGAGTGGTCAGCGGGTGGTCATCCTGATTGACGAGTACGACAAACCGATTCTGGATAACATCCTGGCGCCGGAGCATGCCCGGGAACTGCGCGAGGGCTTGAAGAACCTTTACAGCGTTATTAAAGACGCCGATCCGCACCTGCACTTCGTGCTGCTTACCGGCGTGTCCAAATTCAGTAAGGTCAGCCTTTTCTCAGGATTGAATAACCTCAACGATATCACTCTGGATGCCCCCTTCAGCACGATTTGCGGCTATACCGACGAGGACATTGACACGGTGTTCACCGCTGAGTTGCCCGGCCTTGATCGCGAGGCGATCCGCCAGTGGTATAACGGCTACCGCTGGGGTGGCCGTGAGGTAACGTCCGTCTACAATCCCTTCGACGTGCTGTTACTGTTTCAGAAACGCGAGTTCGGCCCGTACTGGTTTGAGTCTGCCACACCGACGTTTTTGGTGGATATCCTCAAGCAGCGCGGAGTATTTACCCCGTCATTGGATCATTGGGAAACCGAGTATGAATTGCTCAGCCAGTTTGATGTTGACCAGATCAGCACTGAAGGTCTGCTGTTTCAAACCGGCTACCTCACCATTCAACAAGTAGAAGAGCCTCTGCGGGGCTACCGCCAGTACACCCTTGGCTTCCCTAACCGCGAAGTCGAAACCAGCCTCAACCATGCGCTGCTGCCGTCACTGGGGGTCGAGAACGCCCCACGCGAGCGCAGAACACTGTTTCGTCATTTAAGCCAGCACGACCTGGCCGGATTGGAAACGCACCTCAAAGCGCTCTACGCAGGTCTGCCCCACGACTGGTACCGCAACAATCCCATCGCCAAATACGAAGGGCATTATGCCAGCGTCTTTTACAGCCACTTTGCGGCCTTGGGGCTGGATGTAACCGTGGAGGACGCCAGCCACCATGGCAAGGTGGATATGAGCGTGGACTTTGGTGGGCATATCTACCTGTTTGAGTTCAAAGTGGTGGAACAACTGCCGGAAGGTAAAGCGCTGGAGCAGATCAAACATAAAGGCTATGCCGATAAGCACCGCGCTTCGGGCAAGCCCATCCACCTGATCGGCGTGGAGTTTTCCAGCGTTGAGCGCCAGATTGTGGCGTT
>NZ_HG423343.1:561756-604553 GCF_000982975.1 Halomonas sp. A3H3
GCGAAGGGAACTATTACTACGTCGATAAGACACCGCACATTGAGCGTTTGGTTAACCAGAACAAATACTACTTCCTCTCGCGGCCACGCCGCTTCGGCAAAAGTCTCTTGCTGGACACCCTGCGCTGCCTGTTTGAAGGTCGCCAGGCGCTGTTCGAAGGGCTGTATCTCCACGACAGGTGGGACTGGCAGCAGCGCTACCCGGTGATTCGTATTAGCTTTGCCGATGGCGTGATGCAGGGCCGTGAAGGGCTGGATGAGCGTATTCGTGAGCAGCTACGCGTTCAACGAGAGCGACTCGGCATTACCCACCACCATAAAACCGATATACCGGGTGAATTTTCCGCCCTCATTCGTGCCGCCCACCAGCAGAGTGGTCAGCGGGTGGTCATCCTGATTGACGAGTACGACAAACCGATTCTGGATAACATCCTGGCGCCGGAGCGTGCCCGGGAACTGCGCGAGGGTTTGAAGAACCTTTACAGCGTGCTGAAAGACGCCGACCCGCACCTACACTTCGTGCTGCTTACCGGCGTTTCCAAATTCAGCAAGGTCAGCCTGTTTTCGGGCTTGAACAATCTCCGCGATATTACCCTTTCGCCCGACTATGCAACCTTGTGTGGTTATACCGATGACGATATCGATACCGTATTTGAACCTGAACTTTCTGGGTTAGACCGTCAGGAAATCAAACAGTGGTATAACGGCTATCGCTGGGGTGGTCGTGAGGTTACCTCTGTCTACAATCCCTTCGATGTACTATTGCTGTTCCAAGAGCAAGAATTCGGCCCGTACTGGTTTGAGTCCGCGACGCCAACGTTTTTGGTCGATATTCTCAAACAACGCGGGGTGTTTACCCCTCGATTGGAGACCTTGCAAGCAAAAGCACAGTTGCTCGGCCGCTTTGATGTCGACGATATCACCACCGAAGGACTGCTGTTCCAAACCGGCTACATCACCATTAAAGACGTGCAGGAACCCATGCTGGGTTATCGCCTCTATACGCTGGGCTTTCCGAACAGGGAGGTAGAAAGCAGCCTTAACGATTTATTGCTGCCAGTATTGGGTATTAACACAAGCGATGCGCAAACCTACCAACTGGCGTTATTTGACACTTTTCAGCGCCATGACCTTGCTGCGTTGGAAGCTCACTTAAAGGCGCTCTACGCCGGACTCCCCCATGACTGGTACCGCAACAACCCCATCGCCAAATACGAAGGCCACTATGCCAGTGTCTTTTACAGCCACTTTGCGGCCTTGGGGCTGGATGTAACCGTGGAAGACGCCAGCCACCACGGCAAGGTGGATATGAGCGTGGACTTTGGTGGGCATATCTACCTGTTTGAGTTCAAAGTGGTGGAACAACTGCCGGAAGGTAAAGCGCTGGAGCAGATCAAACATAAAGGCTATGCCGATAAGCACCGCGCTTCGGGCAAGCCCATCCACCTGATCGGCGTGGAGTTTTCCAGCGTTGAGCGCCAAATTGTGGCGTTTGAGGTGGAGACCTTGGCTTAGCTACCAATCTATCCGCCACTGTCATCTCCGCGTCATGAATGGCTAGTTACATTGAATGCATACAGTTTTTGCCATTCACTAAGACACGATGAATGCCCAGGGGAAATACAATGCTCGATAGCAGTAACGACCTACTCGAAACGGTGAAGCAGGCGGCGTACGAGGCAGGTGCGCTGTTACGCGAGGGGTATTCGCTAAAGGGAAGAATTGCCTTTGAGCAAAAGGGGGCGTCAGACTTTGTCAGCTACTACGATACGGCCGCCGAGAATATCATTATCGACTGTATCAACAGCGCTTTTCCCGATATCGCTTTCCTTGGTGAAGAGAGCGGGCTTACACCCACCGATAGTGACTATACCGTCATCATTGACCCTCTCGATGGCACTAGCAACTTTCTGCATGGGGTGCCCCACTTCTCGGTCTCCATTGCAGTCACCAAGGGCGATGAGCTGATCATCGGGGTTGTTTATCACCCCTTGCTTGATGAAATGCTTTGGGCCAGCCTTGGCACCGGCGTATTCCTCAACGACACGCCGCTCACGACGACTGAACCGCGCCCATTGAACGAGATGCTGATAAGCACCTGCCTGCCCTACCACGCTAAAGGCGACTGCTCGACGGCCCTAAATCAACTCGCTGGTCTAATGCCCCAGGTGGCCGGTATCCGCAGCCCGGGCTCCGCGGCGCTGGAGATCGCCTACACCAGCCTGGGCCGGTTTGATGCGTTTTGGTCTCAAGGCGCTAAGCTCGACTTTTGGGATATCGCCGCTGGCATTGTGATTGCCAGAGAAGCTGGCTACACCGTCACGGATCTCACTGGCGAGCCGAATCCCGCTCAATGGAACAGTTTACTTGCGGCGCACCCCGAGAGGCATGGACAACTGCTAGCGTGTTTAGCGTCTTGCTGATAAACGATCAACGTCATCTCTAATCACATCGGTTAGCCAATCAAGCAGAGGCTAACCGCCTGAGACCTGCCCCTTGCCTGCTTTCCCCAAGCGGCGTTTGCCATCTATCACGTAAATCTTTTCATTTTTTTGTTAAAAATGAGAACCATTAGCACTAGAATGGAGGCATTATCATCAACCCTATCGCCAGGAGTCATTCATGTTCGAGGTCAAAGGCGCCACCTTTGAAATCAATGGTAAGCAGATTTTAAATCCCATTGACCACAGCTTTCATGAGGGCAAGGTTTATGGCCTGATTGGCCATAACGGCTCGGGCAAGTCGACGCTAATCAAGCTCATGGCCCAGCAGCAGCCGGTAAGCCAGGGGGAGATTCACTTTGATCAGCGCCCGCTGAGTGACTGGGGAAATCGTGAGTTCGCTCGTCAGGTGGCTTACCTGCCCCAGCATTTACCAAGTGCAGAAAGTCTTACCGGACGCGAGCTAGTCGCCTTTGGCCGCTACCCATGGCACGGGCTGCTGGGCCGCCATACCCAGAAAGACAAAGATGCCATTGATCGCGCCATTGCCCTGACCCACACAGAGTCCTTTGCCGACCGCTTGGTCGACACGCTCTCTGGTGGTGAACGCCAAAGGGTATGGCTGGCGATGCTACTCGCCCAGGGCAGCCGATTCCTGCTGTTGGATGAGCCGCTAGCGGCGCTGGATATCGCCCACCAAATCGAAGTGCTGGCGCTGATCCGTAAGCTGTGCGATGAGCTAAATCTTGGGGTGATTATTGTACTGCACGATATCAATATGGCCTCGCGCTACTGCGACGAGCTAATGGCGCTGCACAGCGGTCGCTTGTTGGCCCATGGCAGCCCGGATAATTTGATGTGCGGCAGCACCTTAGAGGCTATTTATGGCTTACCGATGCAGGTCATGAAGCACCCCAACGGAGAGCACAATATCGCCGTTGCTCAATAACGGTATGCTCCGAGGCCAGACACTATTAAAAGCACTCATTCGTAACCAAACACTTCAACTGATACGCATTATCGATTAAGCTGAATGCCATATTTTCCCTGTGTGCTGTGTCAAAACCTTGTTTGAAAGACCTGCGATGGAGCCCCGCGATGCCCTCTGCTCTGCGTCAGCCGCAACTGTTCGAGCCTTCGTTAGCGTCCTGCTACACCGGGCCGTTGGCGAACTTTACGCCGCCGTTAATAGGTGGAACGCCACCGCTGGAAGCGTTCAAAACAGCCCGTTGGCGGAATGCCGATTGGCTCAAAGAGGATCTCTCCCGTTTCGCTGAACAGTACCCAGGCGGAGACCAGCGGGCAGTGGTATCGATCTGGTCGAAATGGCACTTAAGTGCGCTAACCGTTCCCACACTGACTGCCAACCTGCTGCTTAACCGTGACCTGCCGGTGGGGCTGGACGACATGCAGGTTATCTTTAACGACAAGGGCGCCACCTCGCGGCTGTGGTTGCCCCACGAAGGCACGTCGATAACCACTCACGACCCGTTTGAGCGTTTTGCTACCCTGATTGAGCAGCACTGGGCACCGTTGATTGAGCAATTAGCGGCTATCTCCGGCGCTGCACAGCGGGTGTTCTGGAGCAATGCCGGTGGCTACCTGGACTTTTACGTCAACGCGCTGGGCGAGCACCCGCTTGCCAATAGGCAGGCGTTTGAGGCCGCCAAGGCGTTGCTAGAAGCGCGCAACCTGCCCAACGGCAAGCGCAACCCGCTGTTTCAGCCGGTGCGTTACTTTACGCCCAAGGGTAGTAAGGAAGTTAAGCGGGTGCGCAAGCTTTGCTGCCTGCGCTATTTACTGGATGAGTTTGATACCTGCGGCACCTGCCCGCTAGAGGGCTGCGACCTGGAAGCGCGAAAGCGGGCCAAACAGGTCGCCCGTTAAAACGTGAGCTATTTTTAACACGGTTTAGATATTAATTTGCGCAACAGCATCTTCGCTTGCCCGCGCACGCTGCTCGCCTTTCAGCTCGCTAAGCTGCCCCTTCGACATCTCCAGCAACCGATCAGCGTGGACGAAGTAGCTGTCGTCATGACTGATAGCAAACACGGTTTTACCCATCGCTTTTAAGTGCGGTAACAGCTCGCGGTAGAACAGCCGCCGGAACTGCGGGTCTTGATCCGCCGCCCACTCGTCGAGGAGCAGGATATCGCGTTTTTCGGCAATCGCTAGTAGCAGTGCCAGGCGCTTACGCTGCCCCTGGGAGAGCTGGGTGTTAATAACGCGATCACCCTCCCACTGCAATTTATGCTGCATCTGCAGTCGCTCAAGCCAGGTATCAACGACCTTCTGGTCAGCAGGCAGGCCTTCAGGGCCCATGGTCTGATCAAACTGATGAAAATCGGTAAACACGCTGGCAAAACGAGCGCGGAATGCTTCCCACTGAGCAGCAGTGACCACCTGCCCATCAATCTTAATAGTGCCGCTTTGGGGACGGTATAACCCCGAGAGCAGCCTTGCCAGGGTCGACTTACCGCTGCCGTTGCCGCCGATCAAAAACACCCGCTCACCGCGCTCTAGGGTCATATTGAGCGGCCCCACCTGGAAGCCCTCGCCCTGGGCAGTGTCCGGGTAGTGATAAGTGACTTCCTCCAGCTCCAGACGCTGCCAATCAGCCAGCGTATCGTCGACAGCAAAGCTTGCCTGGTACTCGGCTAGCTCCAGGCTGCTCAATTTATCAAAAGCGACCTGGGCGCTGATCAAGGTTGGCCAAGCGCCCACCGCCTGAATCAGCGGCGTACGCAGGAACAACAGCGTCAACGCGAAGGTGGAAGCCACCGTGGTATTCGCCCACCCCAACCCATTAGAGAGGAAAAACACCACCCCGATGGCACCCAACATCATAATGTTAGACCAGTTGTTAGCGCTTAAATGGTAGGTATCGGCGCGGATGATGTGATGACGGTAGTCGCGGGCATTGGCGGTATAGCGCTCATCATAAAAGCGCCGGGCACGGTCGCGGTTGAGCGCCAGCTCTTTGCGCCCTTCAATGGCCGCCTGGAAATCTTTATACAGACTGTCTTCGCTTTCACGCACGAGGCGAAAATGGCGATACACCCGCGACACCAGCACCCAACCCACGCCCATGGTGAACGCGATCCACAGCACCGTGATCACCACCATTTGCGGCGACAGCCAGGCCAAATAGGCCACCGAGGCAAGCGTTAGCACCACGCCCTGAATCAGTTCCGGCAGACGCACAAAGCCAATGGTGATGTTGCGCACATCGCTGGACAGACTGGCCAGCAAGGTGGCGTTGCCCAACTGCTCCAAGCGCTCAATATCGGTGTCGAGAATCCGCTTCACCAGCCGCGAGCGTAGGTCAAACACAAAGTGGTGCCCCAACACGGTCAGCGCTAATTGCGTACTGAGTGTGACCGCCAGGAGCACCGCCAACAGGCCGAGAAATTGCGGCAGCGCCGCCATACTGCCTACTTCGATAAGCCGCTGGTTGATAAAGGCAATTACCCCGACCCCTAAGCCAGCGCTCAATAGGCTCAAAGCAATGGCGCCTAAAAAGGGCCAGCGGTAGTGATGAAATACTAAGCGCAGCAGTTCCATGGGGCTCCTTGCCTTCCTGTAAAGAGCGCTGAAGTCTAACAGCAGCGCCTCTCACCAAGAAGACGTCATTCATATTGGGTGGCAAACGAGCAGCGACAGAGGCCTGACAAAGAGTAGTCTGAACCGGAACGCTATTCCTAAGAGCTATTCCTAAGGGCGATTCCGAAGGGCGATTCCTAAGAACTATGTCAGATGGTTATCCCAGCGGAGTTCCAGACTGGCGACCAGTTGGGGTGTTGCCGAGCCAGGCGTTACTCGGTAGAGCCCGCCCTGGCCGGAGGAGACCAGAAAGCCGCCGTTGCCGTCGCAGCGGGCGCCGGCGGCGTCGGGTAGCGCTAGGCTGGCAACAAGCTTGCCTTGCGCGGCATCCAGCAGCAGTACCCGGTTGCCGCGAGGGGCAGTCACCAGGGCATTGCCAGAAACACGGCTAAACGCCACGCTGGCAGTGTAGTGCTTCAGACTGGCGGTGACTTCATCGGCCAGCGCCAGCTCAGAGAAGTGCCCTTGGGCATCCAGACGGCAGATCAGCGGATGGGTCTCCCACTCGGGCCCTTCAAACTGGTAGCCAGCGATCACTGTACCGTCCGCCGCCACATCCAGATGACGGCAACTGAGCTGGTGGTGCGAAGGTTCGTGACGTGCCAATATCTCGCCGCTGTGGCGATCCAGCAGCATCAGCGCTGGTGCCATGGTATCAAGATTGAGTTTAACCCGGCCATAGTCAGGATGAGTCTTGATCCCCCCCAAACCAATCACCAGTGTGTCACCATCCGGCATCAGCCTAAGCTCATGAGGCCCGATACCACCCAGCGGCATATCGCGCACATGGGCGTAGTCGTTGGCAGCGTCGTAAACGCGCACTAGCCCGGCGCTGTCCTCCAAACGATTGGCGGTGACATACAGATAGCGCCCGCTCAGGTCGAAAACGCCATGCCCGTAGAAGTGGTAGCCCTCCCCGGCCGCAATGGTGTGGGCTAATTGGCGGCTGTCCCCATCGATCACATGCATCCGTGTGCCAGGGCGGCGAGCAAACAATACCGCCTGGCGAGAGTCGGGCTGCAGACAGCCTCCATGGCAGCGCTCGGGTACTTCGATCATAAAGCGGGTCTGACCATCCAATGCCACCCCGGCGATGTAATGCCCTCCTCTGGGGTCGTCTACCGCGCTGAACAGCCAAGCGGCTTCCTCCCGCGCGGGCAGCGCCCAACTCAGCGGGGTCAGCGCCATGGCGACGCTGCCCAACCCTACTTTGAGTACTTGGCGTCGCTGCATGGTTCAATCCCCATCGCTGGAGTTAAAGCCTCGTACCAGCCCCAGTTCACCAGCGATCTCGTTACCCAGTAGATGGCGTAGCTGGCTGATGTCGAGGTAGAGCGACTGCAGACCGCGAAACGCCTCTTCGTCTTCAAGGGAAGGCACCAAGCCCGGTGGCAGTTCGCTGGCCTGAACGAGTGTCTTATCCAACTGATCACGAAACGCCTCGGCGAGCGGCAGCGCATCGGCCTCGCGCAACAGCGCGGTGAGCCCCGGCAAGAAGCCGGTACGCAGACCCTCCAGGCTGCTCTCTACCAATCGAACCGTTTGTCCGCTTCGCCACGCTTCCGCCAAGTAGCCGTTGGCGGGTGCGCCTTTAAGGCCCATGGGCTCACCGAGCCGTTTATCTTCGAGTATTTCGAGAGCCTGGATGGCGCTCGCCAGCGTGGTCTCCGTGTAGTCAGGAGTCTCAAGATAGTGCTCGCCAAAGGCCTGCCAGTCGCGATGCAGCGCGCTTGTGGTATCAGCAAGATGCGTGGTGATGGCCTGCATCAGCGAGCAGGCTCCAGGGTCGCTCAGGGCCTGTTCGTCCATGGCGTCGTCATAAAGCAAGTATTCAAGGGCGGGAAAGCCTTGAATCGCCACGCTGTCACTGGCGATATCTTGGGCATCCGGGGCTTCGGCTGCCTTCAGCCAGCCGCGCACCTTGCTGCCCACCAGGTTTTTACGGTCTGGCCAGAATTGCAGTTGCCAGCCTCGGCTATTCTGCTCGACCGGGCCGAACTGAATAAAACGCACCGCCTGCCAAGCTTGATAGGCGCTCAGCCAGTCATTTTCCAGCCGCTGTCTGAGCGCTTCGTCTGGGCTCTGGCAAAAGCGTGCGGCGCTAGCTTCCAGGCGCTCGGAGGCGGCGCTCAGCTCAGCATACTGAAGTTCCACCGCGCCGTGCCACATTTCCCGCGGCGTAGGGGTGTCCGTAGCAAAAGAGAGCGGCGTCGCGAGTAGCGCGCAAGCCAGCAAACTCAGGCGGCGAAGAGATGCGATCACGTTAACTCCTTAACAGTAATGACTTACAGGGATTCAAGGAAACGTATAAGTTCCGCTCGCTGGTCAGCGGGCAATGCGCGATAGCCCTGGGTAGCGCTTTCTGCCTCACCACCGTGCCAGAGTATCGCCTCTTCCAGAGTGCGGGCGCGACCATCGTGGAGAAAACCAGCCCGGGGGTTAACCGTTTGCGCCAAGCCGATGCCCCACAGCGGCGGGGTGCGCCATTCGCGGCCATCGGCCTGGAACTCGCTGCGATGATCAGCCAGGGCATCGCCCAGATCGTGGAGCAGTAGGTCGCTATAGGGCCATATTTCCTGATTGGCTAGCGCCGGACGGGCAGCATCCGCAGCGGTGCGATGGCGCGGCGTATGGCAGCTCGCGCAGCCGAGCGCGTTAAATCTCTCAGCGCCCTGTTTCACCGCTGGGTCATCCATATTGCGTCGCATCGGTACCGCCAAGCTGGAGGCGTAGAAGGTCACGAAGTCGGCCACGTCATCGCTGACCTCAGGCGTGCCACCGTTAGGAAAATCATCGCACCCCTGGCTCTCCATGCAGTCGGTTTGTGGCACCAGACTGGAGGTCAGCCCCATATCCCCGGCAAAGGCGTGCAGCCCCTGCTGCTCAATGCTGGGCTCGCCGGCTTTCCAGCCAAAACGCCCTAGCACCGTGGTACCACTGCGCACATCCCATACCTGGTTGTAGCGGCCGGAAATCCCGTCGCCATCAGCATCGTCAGGGTCTGCGGCAGCGATAAGGTCAGCTTCAGGAATCGCTTCTAGCAGGCCCAGGCCAATCATTGGAGGTGCTAACCGTGGCGAAGTTTGCAGTGACTCCGGCAGCTCTCCGTAAGCGGGCTCGGCAATCGAGTAGAGCGGCTCCTGCAAGGTGACGCTGGTGCCATCGGTGAAACTCACTTCCCGAGGACGATACTCAATCACCAGCTTGGCCTCGGGCTTGGCACCGCTAATCGCCGCGGTTTGGAGCTGCAAACCGTAGTTAGGTACCGGAAGCGCGCCCCGCTGCTCCAGTGTTTCTGGATCCGCTTGGCTTGCGGGTAGCGAGAGGCGCAGAAACAGCGCGATGGGGTTTTCGTCGCCGGTGGGTGGGTGCCCCCGACCATCTTTAAGGTGGCACCCCTGGCAGCTATTGGTATTGAGCAGCGGCCCCAGGCCATCCCGGGCCTCGGTGCTGGCGGGCGCCGCCACCCAAGGGTTGCGAAAGAAGCTGTTGCCGACGCTGAAATCCAGCCGCTTGGTCATCGACATATTACCCAACGGCAGCGAATAGGCGTTATGGTCAAACTGCTCCACCGAGCCATCGCCACCACTCATGGGCGTCGTTTGAATGGGATAATCTTGGCTAGGTGGCGCATTTTGTATAGGTGATTCGGCTGCCTGCAAGGGCACGGCCAACAAGAACAGTAAGAAACTGCTGTGGGCTAATGTGCTGGGCACCCACTTGGCTAGGACAATAAACCGGGGTAAGCGGTACATGGTGATACCTTGAGAAGGAAGATACTGACAAAACCAACAGAGCCGCGCGATA
The DNA here is from genome assembly GCF_000982975.1 of Halomonas sp. A3H3. NCBI lineage: Bacteria > Pseudomonadati > Pseudomonadota > Gammaproteobacteria > Oceanospirillales > Halomonadaceae > Halomonas > Halomonas sp. A3H3. The sequence goes on from NZ_HG423343.1 coordinate 571,607, forward strand.
GCAACACTATCGGCGGCTCATGGTAGACGCTAGTCCGCTCTAGAACCGGTGACCGGCATCATCAGGCTGTAGGGAGGTCACGCCCAGTTCACCTGCGGCCTGTTCGATAGACCCTGTTTGCGCCACCAGGGAGAGAATCGCCTCGTTGATCAATTCACTGCCCTGCTCGTTACCCGGCGCAATCATCATATCGAATGCCATCGGCGAGCTTTCCGCTTCAGCCGCCTGCTTGATAGCATCAAGCCGCGCCATGGTGGCTTCAAGCTGCTCACCAAGGGTGTCGGCTAGCTCGCTATCTGCCTGAGACAGTAAGTCTTGCAGCGAAGGCCCCTCTACCACACTGCCATCAAGACGCTGATAGCTGCCGGTGTAAATATTCTGAACACCCTGGCCGTTGTAGTAGTGGGAGTTGTGGGTATTGTCGCTGAAGCAGTCGTGCTCATCCTCAAAAGAGTTGGCTTCCAGGGCGACCTTTAAGCGCTCACCCGCCAGCTCGCCAAGCGACAGCGAGCCCATGCCGAACAGCATGCGGCGCAGGCCTTCCTGATCGCTCTCCGCCAGCAGTTCCTGGCGATAGTTGCCTTCAGTTTCCGGCGCCCACTGATTCACCATCCACTCAAGGTCATCGACTAACAGGTCTGAGACCGCGTCCAGGTAGGTACGACGACGGTCACAGTGACCATGAGTGCAGTCATCGCCGGTTTGGTAATCACTCACCGGTCGTTCGCCGTTGCCTTCCTCAAAGCCATGCAGATCCTGCCCCCAGAGCAGAAACTCGATGGCGTGATAGCCGCTGGCGACGTTAGCCTCCGAGCCGCCGATTTCATTCAGGTCGGCGAGTAATTCTGGGGTAATATCGCTAACGTCCAGAGTTTCGCCGCCGACAGTGATTTGCTCGTTGGCAATGATATTGGCAGTGGCACCTTCGTTGCCCAGCTCATATTGGTAGTCATCGCCCTCGACATAATCGATCATGCCCTCATCAAGGGGCCAGGCGTTTAGCTGCCCTTCCCAGTTGTCCACCACCGCATTACCGAAACGAAACACTTCGCTCTGCTGATAAGGCACCCGCGCCTGCAGCCAGGCTTGCTTGGCTGCGCTCAGGGTTTCGGCCGTGGGATTGGCGAGCAATTCGTCGATACGCTCGTTCAATGCTTGGGCAGCATTCAGTGCATCGGCGTAATTGGCATGAGCCAGATCGGCGTAGTGTTTAACCACGGCGTCAGCGCTAACGGTGTCGTCTGCAGCAGCAGTGTCGACAGCAACTGGGGCAAAAGGCATCAGCGCGCTAAGCGCAACGATGCCTGCAAGAGGGCGACGGAGCATGATGGCGGGCATTACAGTGTCCTTTAGGCTGTGGCATTACAGAAACTACTCACATAAAGTGCTAGGCAACCCGTGAGGGTTTTGGTGCTCTAGCCCTGCCTGAAATGTAATTCATTGACCTATGAGATTCAATCCTATTTGAGCGTAAATAAAGAGCACTACGCCGTTTCATCACCATTTTTTGCTCTGTGTCACTTTTTGCTGCCTTGGGAAAACCGACATGCTGGATTATAAACTGCTTCATGCCTTGGCAATCGTGGTGGAGTGCGAAGGTTTTGAGCGCGCAGGCGATGTACTGGGGCTTTCGCAGTCAGCTGTCTCCCAGCGCATTAAGGCACTGGAGGTTCGCCTTGGGCAGCCGGTGCTTATACGCTCTCCTCATCTAGCGCCGACCCCTGCGGGTCAGCGGCTGTTGACCCATTACCAGCAGGTACAGCTATTAGAGCGCGATCTCCGCGGCTCCCTACCCACGCTGGATGACCAGGCGCCGCGTCTGCGGATTGCTATCAATGCGGATAGCTTGGTCACTTGGTGGGCCGAGGCCGTTGCCACGATCTGCCAAGAGGAGGGTTTACTGCTGGATTTGGTGATTGAAGACCAGGATGTCGGACTCAAGCGCTTGCGCGATGGCGATGTAGCGGCCTGCCTGTGCGCCACACCACAACCGATAGCCGGTGCACGCAGTGTTGCGCTGGGAGAAATGCGCTACCACCCTTTGGCGACACCGGCTTATATCGAACGCTACTTTCCAGAAGGCCCTTGCAAAGAGAGCTTTCAATCCGCGCCAGCCATCGTCTTCGGCCCTCACGATCAGTTGCAGCATCGCTTTCTTGCTCAGTGCGGCTACCACGGCCACTTTCCTTATCACCTCTGCCCATCTTCAGAAGGGTTTGTGCGCTTAGCCACAGCCGGGGTCGGTTACGGCATGATGCCTCAGTTGCAGGTCGGCGAATTAATGGCCAGTGGCCAACTAGCCAGTGTTGCTCCCGGTCATTTTTTAGCAGTGCCCTTGTACTGGCATTTTTGGCGCCACAGCGGGCAACTCATTCAACGACTTACGCAACATTTAAGTCGTGCTATGACTTAAGCATGAGAGTTTTCAACGTTTCCTTTCACCAAAGCCAACTACACTCAAAGAGCTTATCGTACGGCACAAGGAAATTTGAGCTGCTTTTGGGCGGGGCGGCATGCAAACCGCGTCTGAGCGCTATGTCGACGAATTAGCGGCCCCCGGCGGGTAAGGGAACCCAGGGAACAGCGAACGGGGTAAAAAAACGAAAAAAGCGATACCCTATGCATGCACAACGTTTAACAGCGGGTGTTTACACCGGCTTATTGCTGCTGCTTGCGGTTTGTTTTATGCCCTGGGCGCAGGCAAATACTCTCCTATCCGCATCGCCAAGCCAGGCGAGCTATCCACTTGCCCCTTATAACGAGTTCTGGCACGCCGACGAACAGTCTGTAACGCTTAACGATTTGCTCGCCCAACCGCGTACTTTTACCCCCACGCACCAAGCCCAAGATTTAAATTTCGGCTATACCCGTGGTGATGTGTGGTTGCGAACTCAGGTGCGCAATGATTCGTCGGAACCCCAGCGTTGGATGGTGGAGTTTGAATACCCGTTCTTGGATTACGTTACCCTTTATACGCTTCGCCAACAGCTAAGAAGTGTGCAACGAAGCGGCAGCGCGGTTCCCGTTGAACAGCGTGCGCTTGCCCACCGTCAGGCAGTTTTTCCATTGGAGCTGGCCGCCTTTGAAACCGTCACGCTGTACACCCATGTGGCTGCCTCAGGCAGCAAGATGCTGAGCTACAACTTATTAACGCCAGAGAGATTTTATACCCAGAATGATCGCCATAATTTTTGGCTGGCGACTTACTTCGGCATGCTACTGGCGATGGGGTTATATAACTTACTGCTATTTTTTGGCTTAAAAGAGCGCATATTTCTTCACTACTCGCTTTTTGTCGCTGGCTTTGGGCTTGCCATTCTGGCGTTTAACGGAATTGGCACACTCATGTTTTGGAGTTTTCTGGGTGAGAACACGTCTCGCTTGGTGGCGCTCGGTTTCACCTTTGCCTCTACCATGGCCACACTGTTTGCGCAGAGCTTCCTAAACACAGAGACGTATTGCCCACGCTGGCACCAGGTATTAAACACCTTTCGCAGCTACTGTTGGCTCGCCGTCATTGCCTCGCTGCTGCTGCCCATTCCTGCGGCCCTCCACCTAATGGATGTGACGGGGTTTATGGCGGCTTTACTGCTCCTGATATGCGGCAGCTACTGCAGCTTTCGACGCATACCCAGCGCTAGACTCTTCGTGTTTGCGTGGTCGATATTTCTGCTGGGTGCAGGTGTCTTTACACTCCGCAACCTGGGCATACTGCCGGCTAATTTTATTACCCTACACGGCATTCAAATTGGCTCGGCGCTAGAAATGTTACTGCTTTCGTTTGCACTGGCATCACGCTTTAACAAACTTAAACGGCAAAAAGAGCGCGCTCAAGCCGCTATGCTAGCTGCGCTAAAAAAGCAGGAAGCCGTGCTGGAACAAAAAGTCGCTGCCCGAACTAAAGCGCTAGAGCATTTAGCCAACGGCGATATGCTGACCGGTTTATTAAATCGCCATGGCCTGGCGCGCTGCGCCGCAGAAGCTCTGGAGCGTAATCGTCAAAACGGCCATCGCTTGGCGCTCCTGATGCTTGATCTGGATCGTTTCAAACCCATTAACGACTGCTACGGCCATGAGGCAGGTGATTTTGTCTTACAACAAATTGCCAAACGTATTGCCCATATGGCGCGTACCGGTGACCACTGTGCACGCTTTGGCGGTGATGAGTTTATTATTATCATGGAGAACATCGAACCTCACGATACGCTGGAGAATATACAGGCACGTATCGACGAAGCCATTCGCTCACCCATCAAACTTCCCTGCGGCGAGCGGGTTAGTGTTAGCGTGAGCATTGGGATAAGCACTTGCCAGGGAACAGAGGGCGCCACTCTTGAGAGTTTACTGCGTGAAGCCGATAGTCATATGTACGCTGTTAAATCACGCCAAGCAGTAGCGTTCTATCGCTACGGCTCGGCGAGTTAGGTGTTAACCGTTTGCTTGGTCATTAATCAAACAGGCTCATACGCTTCATAACGTTATCGCGTTTGATTTTCCAATGGAATATGGCACCGGCGACATGCAGTACCACCAAACCTAAAATGGCCCACCCCAGGCGACCATGCCACATAAACAGCTGTTCAGACAGTTGTTCGCGTTCGCCAATCAAACCGGGTAAATGCCAGTGGAAAAACTCCACGGGAAAGCCGCCGCTTGCGGTAGCCGCCCAGCCCAATAAAGGCATAACAACCAAGGCCAAGTAGAGCAGATGGTGAACGCTGGTACTCACTACCCTCTCGAGGGCATTTAGAGGCGGTTCGTGGTCAGGCACCACAAAAGCCAGGCGGGTAATAATACGTAGCGTCATTAGCAAAAGGATCAGCACACCTAGCGTTTTATGGCTGGTATACAGCAAGTTCGTTAACATATTGCCGACTAGAGCGACGGTGCGTTCATAGCCCAAAAAGCCTAACGTTAAACCGCTGGCCAAGGAGAGCAGCACCGCGCCAGCCACCAGCCAGTGCAATACCCGATGCGGGTAGATATAGTGATCCAGTTCGTGCATGCAGTGCTCCTAACAGCCAATTCATTTGCTCTTCATTCTAGTCAGTAACGCTCCCTTACGCTGATTAAAGCACTACACGGCCATCAACGCTAAGCATTACTTAGGCTCTACCTGATCTAAAAAACCACTTTATAACGCTTGTTCGGGCACTGCCAGTTGATCGCGTATTAACTCTGCCAAACGGCGCACAGGCTCCGAAGGTCGGTGCGGCGCCCGGTGCAGCGCTAACTCAATCATCGGCAGCGCAGGCAGCCCACTGCTCTCATCCAGCGGTCTCAGCGCAGGGGTTAGCATACTGCGAGTCACCACCACGATGGCCAGGCCAGCGGTCACAATTGGCGCCAGCCCCGCCATGGATTGGCTGGTATAGGCAACACGCCAACTGCGCCCCGCCGATTGCAGCGCCTGCTCGGCCACTTCACGAAATACGTCGGCCCCAGGCGAGTAGAGCGCCAGCGGTAGCGGATCGCTAAGCAGCGGTTGTTGGTTCATGCCGACTGCCCACAGTAGCGGCTCCCGGCGAATCACATCGCCCCCTGGCGAGTTACGCTGTCGGGTCACCAGGGCGAGATCCAGCTCTTTAGCCTTTACCTGCTCAACGAGATGCGCGCTGGTGCCGCAGATCACCTTTAACCCCACAGCGGGGTAGAGCTGATGAAAGTAGGCAAACACCGAAGGCAGCAACGAAGCGTAATCTTCAGGAATGCCGAGGGTAAGATCGCCTGTCACCTGGCGCGCCTGCATATCGCTCCACGCGTCATCGTTAAGTGCTAATAGCCGTCGGGCGTGGTTAAGCAAGCGTTCACCTTCTGAGGTAAAGCGTATTCGCCGCCCTTCCCGCTCGTGCAGCGTGAGCGAGAGCTGCGCTTCTAACCGCTGGAGCTGCATGCTCACAGTGGACTGGGTATACGCCAACCGTTTAGCAGCTGCGGTCACACTCCCAGTGTCCGCAATCGCCACCAGGGTGCGTAGCAGGGTTAGGTCTAACGTGGGGGCACGCATATATCACCAAGCTTGATGAAAACGATCACAAAAGATCGATATTGTGATGCATTGATGATGAGTATGCTGCTCGGTACATGCTCAAATCAAGGAGAACTCTTATGCATCCCGTTCACTCCCCTGCGTTATTCCCACGTTGGTACAGTGTTGGTGCGGCGCTGGTGGCCGTGATGCTTTGGAGTTCGGCACCGCTGCTGGCTGAGTTTGCCAAAGCGACACCGCCCTTGCAGTTAACTGCCGTTACCCTGTTAGCGGGATCATTGGCGACGCTACCATTAAGCCGCCGCGTAAACGTCGCTGCCAGCGGCGTGGGTTGGCAACTCAGCGTTTGGGTGGGTATCCCACTGCTCATCTTTGGCGCCGTCAGCACCTACTTTATTGGTATGCGGCTAGCCCCCGCCGCCGAAGCAGCGTTAATTACCTACACTTGGCCCGTGCTGTTTGTGCTACTCAGCCAATGGAGCCGCTTTGGCCGCCTGCGCATCGCGGGGGTTGTCGGCGCCCTGATTGCGTTTTCAGGCGCTGCGCTACTGCTGGTTCCTCAAGCCATCAGTGGAGGGCTGGGTGGTGCCACCACGGGCTACGCGCTAGCACTGCTGGCCGCCTGCTGCTGGGCGATCTATTCATGGTTAAGCCAAGCTGCACCAGTGGCCTTAACACCCCTGCTGCCGCGGCTACTGCTGATTGCCTGCGCTATTGCCGTGGCAGCCAGCTTAATACTGGAAGGCACCCTCGCCCTCCCCAGCGGTGAAGCGTTACTCGCGGGCATCGCACTGGGTTTAGGGCCTTACGGAGTAGCCATGGTGGCCTGGGATAAAGCATTGCGCTGGGGGCACGCGAGCCTTGTGGGCAGCTTGGCGTATGGCGTGCCGATTCTAGCCGCCCTACTGCTGGTGCTAGCAGGCATGAGCGTGCTCGACTGGCGCCTACCCGCCGCGGCCGTGCTGGTAGTGGTAGGCTGCCTCAAAGCTGGCCGTTAACCTCCTCACGCCTAACTATTTACTCCTCACAATTCACTCCTCACCATCGACCAATAAACCAACGCCCCTATCACGATAAGCAACAGGGGCGCTGGGTATTATCGATTAACGCTAACAATTAAAGCTCTGGGGGAATGTTCGTCGGCTCCATGTCGAGGCTTAGTTCAAATAAGCCGCTACCGGTAGCGCTAAACCCGCGTGCGCTTACCGTGTAAGTGCCGGGCAGCAACTGCTCTTGAAGCCGTGAGTCGGTACCGCCCGCGCCGTCGTCATCGCTGGCGACAAAACCCTGACCACTGATCTCAATAAAGGTATCAAAATCGTCAGAGCTCATTTCCAACGTCACTAACGAGCTCTCTTCTACTTCCAACTGATACGTCAGCGGTTCACCGCTATACCAACCGTTAAGCGCTTCACCAGGGGTAAGCGTGCCTTCATTACGCAGATTAACATCTGGCATATCACGCGGTGCCATGGAGAGCGTAAACATGCCACTGCTCTCGCCATAGGCAGTACGTGCCGTTAGCTGATACTCACCGGGAGCAAGAAAATCAGCGATGCTAGCATCCAGATTGCCGGCACTGTCATCATCTTCGCGGTAGTAACCGTTAGGCCCTTCAAGCACCAGGTAGGAATCGATATCGCTGGAGCGCATCTCAATTTGGTACATGCCTGCTTCTTCTACTTCTACCTGATAGCTAAGCTCCTGACCACTAAACCAGCCGTTGAGAGAGTCATCAGGCGTCAGAGCGCCATCATTGCGAAGTTCGCCATCACCCGGTAACTCGTGAGGCTCTACTGAAAGCGTATAAACGCCATTGCCATCATCGTAGGCGCTACGTGCCGTCAGCGTATATTCACCGGGTTCAAGGAAATCAGCGATGCGCGCGTCTAAATCACCGGCGCTGTCGTCGTCTTCGCGGGCGTAACCGTTCGGCCCTTCAATCTCCAGGTAAGCGTCGAAGTCGTCAGAGCGCATTTCCAATTGGTAGAGGCCCGCCTCTTCTATGTTCAAGGTGATTTCACGGGCATCCCCTTGCAGCCAACTATCGATGGGCTCGCCCACTGCCACTGTGTCAGCATCCGTCAGCTCAACGGTTCGGCTGACAACGGTAAACGGGCCATAACTGTGGGCATCGGCACCGCTAACCACCACTACGTAGTCGCCGCTCTCTTCTATACGGTGACGAACGATAGGGGCATTATCGAGTAGCTGTAGCTGATCATCATAAAGCGCCACAACACCTTGTAAGGCTCCGTTGAGAGAAATCTCAACAATCTCATCCTCTTCCAGTGCGATGGCGTAGCGCATGAAGCGGCTGCCATCGTTACCGTTCAGCTCGCTGGCCGAGGTTATTTCGCCACGCATGCGCTCATCAAGCGTGAGCTTTTCAAGGCCAACAATAGCCTCGGCTACGGACGGCTGATCAGTTGTCTCAGCAGTTTCGGCAGGCGCTTCATCGGCGGTTTGCCCCGGTAAGGGAATAATTTGAGCAGCGAGAAAACCAACGGCTGCGCCACCGATCGCCACCAATACAAACGTAAACGAAGAAGATCTAGCCATGAGCGGTTCCTTGTTGAGTCGCAATGACAATCATTAATTAGATAAGTATCAGTGATTATAAGATGCTTACTCAATTAAAGTGAGCGTTTCATGAAGAATGCTGCTTTGCATAAAGTGCTTTCTCTATTCATTTCATACCTGGGTTGATAAGTCACTGAAACCCAAGGCCACATAAGTAGAGATTTAAAAATCTTGAAATTGAACCTATTTGCACCGATCTTCTCAAAGCTTGCTGACTCGTTGCGACAAGGGTAGTATCGAAAAGCCTATTCAGGCATCTCATCAAGAGTGCGGGATTCGCAACACGTAAAACCGAGGTACTCCCATGGGAGCCGAAAAACGACTGATCCGAACGATTTGTTTGGCAGCGATAATGGTAAGTAGCGCTGCCAATAGTGCTTTTGCACATGAAACAGAAACGCAGGAAGGCGTTGCCTCCTTTTACAGTGACCGCTTTCAAGGAGCGACCACTGCCAGTGGAGAGCCCTTTGACCAGCAGGCGTTGACCGCCGCCCACCCGAGTTTGCCGTTTGGCACCAAGGTGTTGGTGACACGCCCGGACACGGGGCAAGAGGTAGAAGTACTGATCAATGATCGTGGCCCTTTCATTCAAGGACGCATTATTGATTTATCTAAACGCGCGGCAGCGAAGCTTGGCATGATTCGCCGCGGTACAGCTCCAGTGATGGTAACGCTGTTGGATTAACGGATAACACATCCTTGGTTGTTGTGTGATACCCATTAGCCTAATCAATGCGACAGCACACGAAGCATCGTTATCTTAAAGTAGTCAACAGACAGGGTGACCAGCAATGGTCACCCTGTTTCTTTATGTGGCTTACCTCTTGTGACTTACTTCCCGATACATTAACGAACTTGCAAGCAGGCTAATGGTCTCTATGCTGCAAGGAGTTCGATACACGCTCAGTATTCGCAGGAGACAAATCCATGCAGTCACAATTCTATACGCTTACCGATTATCCCAAAGGCCTACCCGATCGCACGCTCTTCAAGCTAGAAACACAAACCCTACCCGACCTAGCCGAAGGCGAAGTGCGTATTCGCAACCGCTGGCTTTCCGTCGACCCTTATATGAGGGGGCGCATGAGCGGCATTCGCACCTATGTGGAGCCGTTTGAACTCGGCAAACCGATGGAAGGCGGCGCCATTGGCGAAGTCATCGAGACCAATGATTCAAGCTTAAAAGTGGGCGACAAAGTGAGCCATATGGGCGGTTGGCGGGATATTGCCCAACTGCCTGCGCAGGGCGTCACGCCGCTACCCGATATCGATGTTCCCGAACAAGCCTATCTGGGCGTACTCGGTATGCCTGGCATGACCGCCTGGACTGGCCTCAACCTGATTGCCGAATGCAAGCCGAGTGACAATGTGTTGGTTAGCGCGGCTAGCGGTGCCGTAGGCTCCCTGGCAGTGCAGTTGGCCAAAGCCAAAGGTTGTCATGTGGTCGGTATTGCCGGGGCTGCGAATAAGCTGGCCTGGCTTGAATCATTGGGCGTTGAACCGGTTAGCTATCGTGACCGTACCGCACAGGAGTTAAGCGACGCCATTAAGCTCGCCAGCCCCAACGGCATTGATGTGTATTTCGAAAACGTCGGCGGTATCTGCCTAGAAGCAGCATTGAACCAGCTAAATGAAGGTGCGCGGATTGCCGTATGCGGCATGATCGACAGCTACAATGCAAAAGAGCCTACCCCCGGCCCGAGCAATCTCTCTCAGTTGGTAGTGCGCAAGGCCAAAATGCAGGGCTTTATTGTGGCTGACCACTGGGCTAGCTACCCCTATTTCCTGAACGAAGTAGCCCCCCAAGTAGCGGAAGGTAAGCTGGTATATAAAGAGACAGTGAAAGAAGGCCTGGAGAACACCCCCGATGCATTCCTGGCCCTGTTTGACGGCGGCAATACCGGTAAAATGCTGGTCAAGCTATAAACCTCACGCCTTCTGGCTAACCCTACCGCGACATCAACTACCCTGGCGGTAGGGCACCCGCCTTAGAAAAAAACATCAAATCGTTAGACCAATAGCGAATTGATTATTAAAATCATCCACCATAGCGGTGTGTTTTAACCCATCGGCGCCGCCGATGGGTTAAAGCGCGTTGCGGGTTCGCCGTTTGGCACTTATTGCTTGAATTTAGGGTTTAAGCGGCATGCATTAACGTATTAAGTACGTTTCACTAGGGGAAATCTCATGGAAGAAAGCACGCGCGCTCACAGTAAATGGCCAGCTATTATAGTTGGCCTGCTACTATTTATTATCGGCTTGGTGCTTGCTTTTGGCGGCAGCAAGCTCGTCAGCGTAGGCGGCAGCGCCTACTACTTAATTGCCGGGCTTAGCATTATTGCTTGCGGCATTCTATTTGCCCTGCGCAAAGGCGCCGCTCTGTGGCTCTACGCGCTGATTCTTTTTGCCACATTAGTGTGGGCTCTGTGGGAGGTTGGTCTCGACTGGTGGCAGTTAGTGCCTCGCGTTGCCATTCTCTGTTTAATAGGTATTCTGCTGCTCCTGCCCTGGTGGCGTAAGCCACTACACTCAAAAGGCGGCAGTCTGGCGCTTGTTGGCAGCATTACTGCCGCTGTTATCGTGGCCATTGCCAGCCAGTTTAACGATCCCGGTACTATCGAAGGGTCGCTAGCCGCTAACAACCAATCAACGACCGATAGCGTAAACCCTGCCCAAGTGGCGGGCGATGACTGGCCCGCCTATGGCGGCACCAATGCAGGCACCCACTACTCTTCCCTTGATCAAATTACGCCGGAAAACATCGGCGAGCTTGAAGAGGTATGGCGGATTCAAACCGGTGACAAAGCGGGCCCCAATGCGCCCCCGGAGATCACCAATCAAAATACCCCGCTGAAAGTGAATGACAGCCTGTATATCTGTACCTCTCACAGCCGGGCAATGGCGCTGTCACCCGAGACCGGTGAAACCCTCTGGGCATTTGACCCCGAGATCAGCACCATGGGGGCGGATGACTTTTCTGGCTGGGCACATATGACCTGCCGCGGCCTCGCCTACTATGACGCCGCAAACTATTCTACTGACACTAATGACTCTGCAACCGATAGCACAGAAGTGACGAACAGTGACGCTGCCCCGAACAGTGCAACGGCACTCTCTTTTGATATCTTCGATGACAGCGATATTTTCAGTCTGGATCTCTCCTTCTTGTCACTGCTGTTTGGTGTTGAAGAAGAAAACGGCGCCCCGCAGCAACCCATGCTCAGCGAGACCGACGTCATGTGCCCACGCAGGCTCTACCTGCCCACGGCGGATGCACGCTTGATTGCGCTGAATGCGGATACGGGTGAGCGGTGTGCCAGTTTTGGTAATAACGGAGAAATCGATCTCACCAACAATATTGGCGATTTCTCACCGGGCGGTTACTACTCCACCTCCCCTGCGACGGTAACCGAAAATCTGGTTATTCTGGGCGGCCACGTCACCGACAACAGTTCCATTGACGAGCCCTCAGGTGTTATTCGTGCCTTTGATGTGCATACCGGCGAGCTGGTATGGAACTGGGATAGCGGTAATCCCGACGACACCGACCCGCTACCAGAAGGCGAAACCTACACCCGCGGCTCCCCCAACGTATGGGCACCGATCAGCGTTGACGAAGAGCTAGGCCTGGTTTACCTGCCAATGGGTAACGCCACGCCTGACCAGTATGGCGCTGACCGCACCGAGAACGATGAAACCTACAGCGCGGGTCTAGTGGCACTCAACCTGGAAGATGGTCAGGTTGAGTGGGTTTACCAGTTCGTACACCACGACCTATGGGATATGGACTCACCTGCGCAACCGGTACTGATTGACCTGGCCACTAGTGATGGCACCCAGCCCGCGGTTATTCAGCCGACCAAGCAGGGCAGCCTATATGTATTGAACCGTGAAACCGGTGAACCGATTGTGCCCATTGAAGAGGTTCCTGCACCTCAGGGCGCCGTGGAAGGCGACTGGACCGCCGAGACTCAGCCGCGTTCAGCGCTTAACCTGCTGCCACCGCCGCTCACCGAGCGCGACATGTGGGGCGCTTCACCGTTTGATCAAATGATGTGCCGTATTCAGTTCAACTCTTTGCGCTACGAGGGCCAATACACGCCACCTTCGCTGGAAGGCAGTATTGTTTATCCAGGTAATGTCGGTGTAATGAACTGGGGTGGTGTGGCCGTTGATCCCGAGCGCCAAGCGCTCTTCACTGGCGCTAAATACCTGGCGTTTGTGTCTACGTTAATTCCTCGTGAAGAGGTAGAAGAAGGCCAAGGCTCTGCCAGCGAACAGGGTTTACAAGCCAATGAAGGCGCACCTTATGCCGTTGAGCTTGGCCCGCTGCTTTCAGTGCTCGGCCTGCCCTGCCAAGCGCCCTCCTGGGGCGATGTAGCCGGTATCGATCTGCAAAGTAACGAGGTGGTGTGGAAGCACCGCAATGGCACCACACGCGACAGCATGCCGTTTGATCTACCGATTGGCTTGAACGTCGGCGTTCCTGCACTAGGCGGCCCGCTGACGACGGCTGGCGGGGTGTCGTTCTTAAGCGGCACGCTGGATCAGTACCTGCGCGGCTACGACATCACTACTGGCGAAGAGCTGTTTAAAGCACGCCTGCCAGCAGGTGGCCAAGCCACGCCGATGACCTACACCGGCCAGGATGGCCGTCAGTATGTGGTCGTCACGGCGGGTGGACACGGCACCTTTGGCACCAAGATGGGCGATTACGTGATTGGTTACGCTCTGCCTGAGTAAACGGCTAACTTAGCGTTATCACCCACGAGAACGGGCGGCCTCAGCAATAATGAATGAGCGCCGCCCGTTTTTATTTACTTGCAGTATTTCGACTTAAAAGCGTACTTCTAAACCGCCATACACACTGCGCCCCGGAGCAGGTTCATAGAAGCGACCAAAGGTGCCGTTCAAGCGCACGTTGGCGTAGTGCTCTTCATCTAAGAGATTGCGCACGCCCACATACGCATTTAGCCGTGTATCGCTTCCCAACTGCCAACCATCACCCACCCGCAGGTTCACTAGCCAGTAGCTATCGACTTCTGTCTCATTGGCGTTGTCCGCCACCATATCGCCCACGTACTGGGTTTCCAGCGTGGCAAAGCGCTCATCCAGACCCTGCCAAGTGAGTTGATTGACCCAGGTTTGCTCGGGCAGGCCAGGAATGCGATTCCCGCCAAAGCTTTCAGTTGGTGTAGCAAATTGATCAAACTCATAGCTCGCCAGCGTAACGGCGCTATTCAACCGCCATTGGTCGGCCAACTGCCAGCCCAGCGCCAGCTCGATACCGTCGCGGTCGGTGTCGCCTGCGTTTTGGTAGAAGGTGCGACCGCCGTCATCATACGGCACGAGCTCGTCACGCACGCGCACCGAAAATAGCGCCAGATCGTAATCCATGGCCAGTGGTTCAACGTAGCCCCGCAGCCCCACTTCACGATTCCAGGCTTTTTGCGGCGACACCGACGGGTTAAAACCACCGCCCGCCGGATTGGCAAACTCGGAGAACGTAGGCGTTTCAAACGCCGTACCGGTATTGATATAGGCTTGATGCTGCGGACGATAACGGTAACTTAACCCCGCCGAACCGCTCCACTCATTGAAGGTCTGGTCACCGCTTTGATCGCCATCGTCCTGATAGCGATCATCTACTTCTAGCTCCACTCGGTCAAAGCGTGCGCCAAGCGAGAGCGTTACCTGCTCGGTCAGCGCTAAATCGCCCTGGGCAAATACCCCAGCGGAGGTCGCCGTTTGGGTCTCTTCCGCCAACTGCTCGCCGACCACACCTTGGCCATTTACCGCATTACGAAAGCGCTCGTCGTCTTGACGCGCCACATCGACACCGGTGATATAGCTCAGCGGCAGGCTGCCCAAGCTGACTTCATGATGATACTCAGCACTCGCGCCCAGATAATCACGCTGGTAGCCGATACGGCTATCGCCCACGTAGGGTAGCTGCTGCTCAAAATCACGCTGCGCAACAAAGCCTTTTAAATAGAACTCACCAGGGCCGGCGGATAAATCTTCGTACTGTAAGCCAAGAAGCTGCTGATCTACGTTCTGCCCTGCATCCAATGCCAATGAGTTCGGCGCTGCTTGATCACGACCACTGGCCACTTCACGCGCGTTCAGCGCGCCAGGGTCTTCGGAACGGGGATTGTCAAGCAGGTTGATAATCGCGGTTAACGCCCGATCACTGCCTAACTCTCGGCGCAGTTTGGCATTCAGCAGGTATTTCTCCGTAGAGCTCTGCTCCCGATAACCATCCACATTGAGTGCCGAGAAGCTGACGTGGTGCGACCAATCACCCTGGGCTCCACCGGTTTGTACGACTGCCTTACGGTAGCCATCACTGCCCACCTCGGTGCGCACGCTTGAGCCAGGGTTATCGCGACCATCGGCGGTGGTCACATCAATTACCCCACCCGCTGCGTTGCCGTAAAGTACCGAAGAGGGCCCGCGGATAACTTCAATGCGCTCAGCGCTGTCCAGATCAATGGCATCTAACTGTGCCTGACCATCGGGTAACGTATACGGAATGCCATCCACCATCACGGTAATACCGCGAACGCCAAACGGCGCCCGAGCGCCGAAGCCGCGAATGGAGATTCGCTGGCCTTGGGCAAAGTTATCGCGGTTTTGCAAAAACATGCCAGGCACGCGCACTAACGCCTCATCCAGCCGTGTGCGCTGCTGCCCCTGAGCAATCGCCTCACGGTCGAGCGTTGAAACCGCAGCGGGCGTGGCGTAAAGCTCTCGCGATAGTCGTGGCGCCGTCACTTGAAGTGTGGCCAGCGTGTTGTCAGTTGTCGGGCTCTCTTGCGCCCAGCTTTGGCCTGCGCCAAGACAGCTTAATAAACAAAAAGACGTGGTGGTTACTTTTAATGGCACTTTGATGAACACGGAGTCCCTCCCAAACAGCGTAGAGCGGAAATAAATGGCGGAATTGAACGATTGCCTACTTGGCCAGTCATAGGAAATTAGCCAAGGCATGGATAAATAAGTTGATCGTGCCTACACTTGTACAAGTTACACCAATGAAAGCAAAGGAGGCTTCATGGCGTTTACAGCGACTGATCCAATCAAGATGATTTTTGCCGTAATACTTCCCCCACTCGGCGTATTTTTTGAGGTCGGTTTTAAAGGGCATTTCTGGCTGAATATTATTCTAACGCTATTTGGCTTCGTACCGGGCATTATTCATGCGTTTTATGTGATATTGAAGCACTGATACCCGAGAGCAGTAGATTGCTTTAACTAAACAGGCGTCTCTATGTAGGGGCGCCTGTTTGGGTTCAAATGGGATCGTTATCGATGACTACTATGCGTATGGATATGCGTAAAGTCCGGCCATGGCACCTTAGGCTGGCTCAGGGCATACTCTAAGGAGTCGTGCCCACTCACCATCAAGAGCCTCGCCCCTATGCCATTGGGCCATCAACCGCCTCTGCGCGTCGGATTTATCCTACTCCCGCTATTTACCATGAATGCCTTTGCAGGGTTCATCGATTCATTGCGCTTGGCTGCCGACAAGGGTGGCCGAAGCAGGCAAATCCACTGTAGCTGGCAGATCATGGGGCCCGGCCCAATCACCTCCAGCTGCGGCTTGGAGGCCCACCCACAAACACCATATCGTGAACCGGGTGAATTCACTCATATTGCCGTTTGTGGTGGTAATGACTATCTCAATCCCCACGAAGATCAGGCACTGAGTCAATATCTCAAGGAAGCGCATAGCAAAGGAGTGAAACTTGTCGGTGTATGTACTGGCACATTTGCCATTGCCCGTGCAGGCCTGCTGAGAGGCCAACGGGTATGTGTGCACTGGAACGTAATCAATGATTTTCGCCAACAGTTTCCCAAAATCGATGCCACTCCCGATCGAATATTTCTGGAATCCGCCAGGGTAATCACTTGTGCAGGCTCGTCAGGTGCAACGGATATGGCCCTGCACCTGATTCATCGCACATGTGGCCCCGAGAAGGCCCAGCAGGCGGTTCGTCACATGATCTTAAACGGCATGCGTACGTCCAACTCTCCACAAACACACTTTTTTGAAGCCATCCATGAAATTCGCGATGAGCGAGTCCGGGTAGCCGTACTCACCATGGAGCAATCGCTGAATACCCGTCTAAGTGCTTGTGACCTGGCCAAGCGGATCAATTTAAGCCCCCGACAGCTTGATCGACTCTTTCGTCAAGAACTGGGAATCACACCTATGCGCTACTTCAAAATCATGCGCCTGCGCTATGCAGACTGGCTACTCCACCATACCGACAGCTCAATTGCCGATATTGCCGCTGACTGCGGTTTCTCCGATGCCGCTCATCTCGCCCGAGACTTTCATGCGCATTTCGCTTGTAGCCCAGGCCAGTCACGCAGACAGGAAAAACGTTTGTAGCTCTTCGTTAGCCGCCTGCTGTCATGATTTTCAAACAGTTACTACGTGCGCAATCCGTCCAAAAAATTCAATTTTCTGTCTCTTTTATTCTATAAATCATGGTGGCGCAGACCTACTCTAGAGACACGTGATCGTAAAGGTCCGTGACATGACTCCCGCAGAAACAACCTCCGGAGCGTCACCATGAAAGCACTTTCCTCCGTACGATATATTGCTTCCTTCGCCCTAGGGCTCGGTTTGGCAGGCCAGGTAGCAGCCGCCGAGCTAGAGCTTCGAGCGGCGACCATTGGAAGCCAGCAAGGCATCCAGATGGCGGGGTTGAATGCCCTAGCCGCACACGTGGCAGAAGCGACCAATAACAGTGCCGACATAAAACTTTTTCATTCTGGTTCACTTGGCGATCAAGTCAGCAATATAGAAGCAATAGATACACGCTTGTTAGATATCGCCACTATTGAAACGCCGATTACTACCATTGATGAAGATATGGGTATTCTTTCACTTCCCTATCTATTTCGAGACAGGGAGCATGTGAGCAATGTCCTGAGCGGTGAAATCGGTCAAGAATTAAAAGACAAGCTTCAAAAGCAAGGCTACCGTGTTATCGGTTTTTATGAAGGAGGTTTCCGTCATATTACCAACAATAGTCATGCCATTGAAAAACCTGAGGATCTTGACGGGTTAAGAATCCGTACCCCTGGCAGCCGCCAGCGTGTCGAGATGTTTAATGCCTATGGCGCTAACGCTTCCCCGCTGCCTTATCCAGAACTTTACTCCGCCCTTCAGACCGGTGTCTTCGATGGCCAAGAAAATCCTCTCGTCGAAGTAGAGGCCAGCCGCTTTTACGAAGTACAGGATTACCTTTCACTCTCTGGGCATGTTTACACCGTCGGCTTCCTGCTGATGAACGAGTCACGTTTCCAGGATCTTGATGCCAGCGTTCAGCAAGCTCTACTCGAGGGTGGCGAACAGGCCTTCGAGGCAACGGTTAACTTTGGAGAACAAGCGGATCAGAGCGTCGTGGAGCTTGTAAAAGAGAACGGCATGGAAGTGAACGAGGTAGACACTGACGCCTTCATAGCAGCCTCTCAACCTCTATGGGACTCCTTTACCGAAGGACTGTCACAAGAGGCACGTGACATGGTGCAACGCATCGCCGACCTCCCCTAACGACAGAGCACACTTCCCGGCGGGCACTTCCTGCCCGTCGCTACTCCCGGGAGCACTACCATGCTTGATCGTTTTTTTGAAGCGGTCGCGGCACTGCTGTTGGCTGCCATTACTCTCCTGGCAATAGCGGCAGTGGCTGCGCGCTACATCCTGAATGCCTCGCTATCGTGGAGCGCCGAAGTCTTAGTGGGTCTGCTGGTCTACATTACCTTTTTCTGCGGTTATCTGGCACTCAGGCAAGGCGCTCACCTACGTATTGATGTTATCGCTGCCTTACTTCCCTATCGCGGTCAATGGGTATTGTTCTTTATCAACCAGACACTGATAGGGCTGGTCTGCGTCATCATGATCGTGTGGGGCTTGGAACAAACACTCACCTTTTCCAACCGTACAACGCTGATGCTAGGTGCACCTCAGTGGCTTTTCTACTCCGCCGTGCCTATCTCCGGCGCGGGCATGTTGCTGGAATTGGTTCGCCAGTGTGTCGTTGCCGCCAAGGCAAAGATACCGCCCTATGAAGCCGCTCGAAGAGCCGCTCTGGAGGAGTCAGAGCTATGATTCTACTCGTCATACTACTTGCACTTCTGGCTCTGATTGGGCTGGCCATGCCAATCGCCTTCGCCTTGACACTTGTTTCTATCGGCGTACTCGCTTTTTCCGGTGTCGATATGCTCGTGCTGGTACAGCGCCTATACCGAGGTACCGAGTCCTTTCCGCTATTGGCTGTTCCGCTGTTCATTCTAGCGGGCCAGATAATGAACCACAGCGGTATTTCAGCACGGCTTGTCGATCTGGCTCGTTCCATGGTGGGGGCCATACGGGGTGGGCTGGCGGCGGTCAATATCTTGACCTCCATGTTCTTTGCAGGCATGAGCGGCACCTCCATGTCAGATACGGCCGCTGTGGGCGGTGTGATGATCCCCCAGATGGTCAAACGGGGTTACTCCGCACCCTTTACTGCCGCCGTGACTGCCTCCTCCTCCACTATTGGCATCATCATTCCTCCCAGCGTGCCCATGGTGTTATTGAGTGCCTATATGGGACTTTCGACAGGGGCGTTATTTGCTGCCGGTCTAGTCTCAGGGCTACTCATTGCCATAGGACTCATGCTGATGGCGTGGTGGATATCGGTGAAACGCCAATATCCTATCGAAGCTGCATTTTCGCTCAGGCAACTGGGCAATAGCTTGGTCAGTGCATTCCCGGCCCTGCTAATGCCAGTCATCATCCTCGGCGGTATCCTCGGCGGCATTTTCACACCAACCGAAGCCTCCGCCGTGGCAGTCGCTTATGGCATCTTCGCTGGCATGGTGCTTTATCGTTCGCTTTCACTACGTGCGCTTTATCGTGCCCTGGTTGAGAGTGCCGTGTTGACCGGTGCGGTCATGTTTGTGACGGCAGCGGCACATACACTCGGCTACACCTTCACTTACCAAAGTCTCGGGCAGCTAGTTCTCGGGCCGATCGCAGCTCTGGATATGGGCCCCATCGGCTTTCTACTGATTTTGAGCATCGTCTTGATTATTGCCGGTACCTTCCTCGATGGCATCGCGATGATGTTCATAGTGGTGCCACTGTTCCTGCCCAGTGTTCAGTTGCTAGGCATAGACCCTCTCCAGTTCGCCATGGTGGTCATTCTTTGCTGGGGTATTGGCCAGCAGACGCCACCGGTCGGGGCCGCCTTGTTTATTACGAGCGTGATTTCACGTGTCGATATCATCCGCATTACCTACGCCAACCTACCGTTCATTGCCGTGATGCTGGCGGTGCTGCTCGCCGTGATTGTCTGGCCTGCTGGCATGGTCATGAGCGTACCTCGCTGGTTTGGTCTTTAACCCAACACTAATAACCCAACCGCACAGCCCACAGGAAGAAGCAACCATGAAAAACCAACAGTTCCTTGACGTTATCTATACCCATACGGAAGGCGAGCCAACCTGCATCGTGCATGCTGGCATTCCCTACCCGTATGGCAGCAACATTCTATCCAAACGCGCTTATTTGAAAGAGCATCACGACCATGTCCGCACTAGCCTGATGCGTGAGCCCCGCGGCCACCAGCACATGTTTGGTGTTTTTCTAACCCCACCTTCCGATGAGCATCATGACGCTGGCATGCTATGGATGGATGGCGAACAGTTCGTCGACATGTGTGGTCACGGCACCATAGCCCTTTCCATGGCGATGGTTTCTCACCGCTTGGCGCCCCCAGCACAAGAAGACGGCATGACACGCATCCGTTTTGAAACTACCGCTGGCACCGTCGTCTCGGAGGTCAAAGCCGATGCCGACAAAGTGCATTGGACTCGCTTTGAAAATGTGCCCGCCTTCGTGATGGAGCAGGACATTCCTGTTGACGTTCCGGGGCTGGGTACACTAAAGGCTGACCTGGTATTTGGTGGCAACTTCTTCGCTATCATTCGCATTCCATCTGACAAGCAACCCATCTGCCCCGAAAATGGCAGTTATTTTTCGATGGCGGGAGAGGCGGTCAAGGCAGAATTGAATAAACGTATGACGATTCGTCACCCCGTACATGCTCACATCAATGGCCTGAATTTCGTTACGTTCTGGCATGAGGGAACGCAGCCAGATTCACTTTACCGCAACGTCCATGTGTTCTCAGGCGGCAAGCTGGATCGCTCGCCTGGTGGCACTGGAACCAGCGCCATGATGGCTATGTTTCACGCACGAAATGAGCTGGAAGAGAACAAGGAAATTTACTCGGAAGGCCTGCTGGGAAGCGGCCGTTTCACTGGCAAAATATTGGGTAAAACCGAAATTGGTGGTTATTCTGCCATTCGTCCAAGCGTGCAAGGTACCGCTGAACTGATCGGTTATGCCAAATGGCTGATTGATGAGAGAGACCCCGTGGGTCGCGGCTTTATGATTGGTTAACGCGATCTCCCCCCTAAGTCGTTCTCAGGGGGGAGATAAACACACTACCCTTTTACTGCCAACCCCGCGTCCTCGACGGGCTCCTCTTGCAACTCCTCGCCTTCACTACGGGCTATCACGGAGGTGCCGACCAAGTCGCCTGTCACGTTCAGCGCCGTACACCCCATTCCCACCAGAGCATCGATAGCGGTGAGCAACGCGACGGTTTCAATTGGCAGGCCCACCTGGGCAAACACCGTGGCGATCATTATGATACCGGCCCCCGGCACCCCTGCTGTGCCCACTGACACTAGCGTGCCGATCAACACTATTTGCACCATGCTGATGAAATCCAGCGGTGCACCAATCACGTTGGCGGCAAACACCGCCGAGATGGCGATACGAATCGCCGCTCCATCCATATTTAAAGTAGCCCCTAACGGCAGACTAAAACCATAGATGCTTTTGGGAATTCCTAAGCGGTGGGCAGCATTAACCGTTAGCGGTAACGTACCCGAGCTACTCTGGGTGGCAAACGCCGTGGCCATGGGCGTACGGGCTTCGCGAAAAAAGGTGCGCAGCTTCACGCCAAACAGCCGCATGATGCCGCAATAAATCAGCAGTTGGGTTGCCAGGGCGATATAAAGCACAACCACCATATCGCCCAATGAGAGCAGCGTTGCCAACCCCTGCTGACTCACCGTTTCGGCGACAATCGCAAACACGCCGATGGGCACATAGTGCAATACCCCCGACATCACTTTTAGAGTGACCTCGTTTAGCGCTTCAATCACCTCATAAAGACGCTCACCCATGGCATGTTGGCGCTCCGACTGGCGCATTTTTAGCAGCGCGATGCCAAACACCAGCGCCGTAAAAATAATGCCCAACATGTTGAGTTCAGCAAACGCACCAATAATATTATCCGGCACTATATTCAGCAGCGTATCGACAACGCCTGGATTCTCGGGCACCGAGAAACTGGCACTCTCATCCAACGTCATACCGCTGCCGGGGCTAAACAACGTGGCAACCGCTAAGCCCACCATGATCGCCAGCGCTGAAGAGGTAAGGTAGTAACCAAACACCTTGCCGCCCACGCGGCCAGCTCTTCCCTCCCGGGACTGATTCACCCCCACCATCAGCGTAAACAGTACAATGGGGACAATCAGAAAAGTAAGCAGCCGTAGCAGCAGGTCACCCAGCGGCGCTAGCCAGGCAGCCACTGTCTCACCACCAATAAGCCCAACGACAACGCCCAGAACAAGCGCAACAGTGACGCGTAAAATCAACGATGCCTGAGCATAGGCCTTCCATATACGAGTCATTTGCGTCCCTACAGATTTGAAGAAGTTGGTAGGTCTAATTTGATAAGCGTACATCACACTCTATTAGTGTGGCACAGCGATATCTACCAGGTGAGTAGGCGGCAATAAATCAAGGCTTGCCTTCATGGTGCGCACCTCCTCCGCTGGTGGGCGGCCAAAGAAGCGCTTGAATTCACGACTAAACTGAGAGGGGCTTTCATAGCCCACTCGGCTAGCGGCTGCGGCAGCCGTCAACCCATCACGTATCATTAACAGCCGTGCATGGTGCAAGCGGGTGGATTTAATGTACTGGAGAGGTGAGGTCTGGGTGACCGCCTTAAAGTGTACGTGAAAGGCTGGCGCACTCATGCCAGCTTCATTCGCCAGGCTTGCTACTTCCAGCGCATCGGCATAGTTAGCATGAATACGATTGAGCGCCTTAGCAATTTTACCAAATTGCCCATAATGGGAGAGCGCTGTTCGAACACTGCCGCCCTGCTCTCCCGTCAATACCCGATAGCAGATCTCCCTGACAATAAAAGGGGCGAGAATATGCGCATCCGTTGGTGAGGTAAGCGCACTCAATAAACGTAATGTCGCATCTGCCAACGGCTCTTCCAGCGGGCTTGAAAGCATGCCGCGCGGCGCCTCAAACCCATGCTCGCCTGACGCCTCCAACATCGTCACCAATTCGGCGATTACCACCGCATCCAGGCGGATAGCAATGCCCAGCATTGGCTCGTCAGGGCTGGCTTCTGTTTCCGAAGTAAACGGCAAGGGCACTGATAGCACCAAATAGCGCTGCGCATCGTAGATATACACCTCATCTCCCAAATAGCCACGCTTTCGGCCTTGGCAGATGATGACGATACTCGGCTCGTAGAGCACAGAGGTGTTTTTAAGCGGGCGATTGGAACGCATAAAGCGTACGCCGTCCAATAGCGACTGGGTATACCCCTCGTGTGGTGCGAGTTGGTATAAGCATTCGACGATATTGCTGTAAACCACAGAATCGCTCTTCAGTGTCATGTTAACCACCTTGGTCATGCGTGCCGCACCTGAATCAACCCTAAGAGCCAATAACACCATAAGAGCAATATACATGCTGTGTTGCTTGCCTCGCCGCCCACCTTTAACAAACAAATAGGATTAGGCAAGCATGCAATAGGATCGCCTATACAGATGCCAGCCGCAGCAGCTTAATCTTCTCTGGGTACCCACCACCCTTAGGATTATCCAATGACTGCTTTAACAACCCCATCTTCCAAAGTCGTTTTACTGACCGGTGCCAGCAGCGGCATCGGTGAAGCCACTGCTCGCTGGCTTGCAGGTCAAGGGCACCGTTTGATTATTGGCGCACGCCGAACTGATCGGTTGGAAGCATTGACCCACTCCCTTCGCGAAGAGGGCGGCAGCGTGGATTTCCAGGCGCTGGATGTCACCGACCTTAAAGACATGCAGGCGTTTGCGGATTTCGCGATCAAAACCCACGGCCGCATAGATGTGATCGTCAACAACGCAGGCGTTATGCCGCTATCACCGTTAGCAGCACTTAAGGTAGATGAGTGGAATCGTATGATTGATGTCAACATTCGCGGTGTACTCAATGGTATCGCCGCTGTTCTGCCTACTATGCAGGCCCAGGAAAGTGGCCAGGTGATCAACATCTCCTCCATCGGTGGCCTCACTGTTATGCCCACCGCAGCAGTCTATTGCGCCACTAAATATGCGGTGCGCGCTATTTCCGATGGGCTACGTCAGGAAACCGACAAGATACGCGTGACCTGTGTCTACCCCGGGGTAGTGGAATCAGAGCTGGCCAATACCATCACCGACTCTGAAACCGCAAAGGCAATCGACCTTTTCCGCCAAATTGCCCTCAAGCCCGAAGCGATCGCCTCCGCCATTGCGCATGCCATCAACCAGCCCGATGACGTGGATACCAGCGATATAGTCGTACGGCCTACGGCGAGTCACTAACTGCGCGTCAGGTGCTGTCCGAGCTTTTGGCCAAACGTAAACATTAGCACGAGCGATATTCATGTAAGAAAACAAGCTTCCCATTTACTGGAAACGTGCCCTGATGGTCGCTGGCATTATCACTATTTTCCAGCGACCACCTCTAATAGAGGCTCTCACTGCGCCCCATAGGCAAGACAATCCAGAAAGGCTTTGACACGCGCTACAATTCATGACAATGTAGCGCCAGTTGGTTAGCAAGCAAGCATGGTTTCAGAAGTGTACGAAAAAGATTTAGAAATGTACGAGATAGACGTGTACAAAATCTTTCGGCAAGACTGTAATTGTATTCCTTGTTTTATCCGCTATTAATCTGGGTGATACCAGGAACTTTACAAAGCGCTTTGCGCGAAAGGATTTTTACTATGTCTACTGGCACAGTTAAGTGGTTCAACGATACTAAAGGCTTCGGTTTTATTGCTCCTTCTGACGGCGGCGATGACCTGTTTGCCCATTTCTCTGAAATTCAAGCAGACGGCTTCAAAACCCTGCAAGAAGGCGCTAACGTTTCTTTTGACGTTACCCAGGGTAAGAAAGGCCTCCAAGCTTCAAACATCAAGCAAATTTCCTAAGCCCTAGCGCTTAAGAATTTGCTCGAACCTTCTAAGGTTCGGATAACAAGGCCCGCTTATGCGGGCCTTGTTGCGTTTGGGCATATTAAAACTGCGCGTTTAGAGCAGACTAAAGGGAAGCTGCGTTTGCACTACCCTTCTATATTCGCATGTACATCACTATTCGCACATCCACCGTCACCACCAGCACCTCAAGTGCCGCTGCGCGATCACGCCCCTCAGAGCTAGTTCGGTAAAGATGCGGCGTCATCGCCAACAGATCGGCAATTTCCTCACTTCCGTTTAGTGCAATTGAGTAGCTTACCCTCTCGCTGCCATGGTGAATAAAGCCATCGGGCACTACCGTCTCACTCACACGCTCAGCTTTTAACGTGGGGTAGATAATCTCCCGCAGCTCCCTCAAGTGATTAGGCCCCGCTTCAACCTGCAGTAGTACGCCACCGGTTTTCAACACACGAGCAAACTCGCTTACCACTGGAAAGCCAAACATACACAGCACGCTATCCAACGTTCCCGTCTGCACCGGCAAGTGTGCATTACTCCCCACGACCCAGCTGCTTAGCGGTGCCTGCTTAGCATCCTGTTTTGCTGCGGCCAATACCGCCCATTTAGAGATATCCAGCCCCATCAGTGAAAGTGGCTGCGCGTTAGTCGCCGCGTCAGCTAATTGGCGAAGGTAATAACCTTCACCGCAGCCCGCATCCAGGCAGCTAAAAGGCAGTCTGTCTGCCTTTTGAACCTCGGCATGGCCCAACACAGCATGACTGACTGCCTCCGCAATGGGTTGATAGTACCCCGCGTTAAGAAAACGCTGGCGAGCAGCTACCATCGCCTTGCTATCACCCGGATCGTGGGAACGCTTTTGCTGCACAGGTAGTAAATTAACGTAGCCCTGCTTAGCAATATCAAAGCTGTGACCATCAGAGCATCGCCAAACACTATCCGACCAACTGAGTGGTTTTCCGTCTAGCGGGCACGCCAGTGCTTGAAAAGGGGTGATGCTCATATCGGTGTCTTCGCAAAGGTAGATGGGTGCATGCGTTTAGCGAGTCACCAGAATGATGCCAACTAAAATAACGCCACCGCCAATTATAAAATTAATACTCAGCGGCTCATTGAGCAGCAGTGTACCAAACAGAATACCGAAAAGCGGCGCCAAGAAAGAAAACACGCCTAACTGCGAAGCGCGGTAGCGGCGCAGCAAGGTAAACCATAACAGCAGCGCAGCAAACGAAATGATCAGCGTCTGAAAACCAAGGCTGGCTAACGCCATTGGGGTAAACTGCGCGCTCATTAGCTGCCCGGATATAGCCGCCACCGGCAGGAGCAACAACGCCGTCACGCTCAGTTGATAGCTCAGAGTGAGCTCTGCTGGCGCCTCAGAAAGCGAAGTCTTGCGGATCACGACGGTCGTGGCCGCCCATGAGAGGCCAGCGAGCAAGCCCAGCGTATCCCCAATAAGAATCTCGGTGCTGTAAGCACCGCTTGGCGCCATGGCAACCACCATTCCCAGAAATGCCAAGCCAACGCCCCACCACTGGCGAATGGAGAGCTGCTCGCCAGGTACCCAAAGATGCAAACCCAGGGCAGCGAAGATGGGCGCAGTATACAGAAACACCGACATGTGGGACGCCAAGGTATAGGTTAATCCCCAGGCGATAAAAGCGAACTCAGCCGCAAATCCCAGGCCCACCAGCAACCCAGGGCCCCAATGATACCCCACATCCGCCCAGCGAATACCGCGCCAATAAGCCAGCCCGCCGACCAGACACACCGCCAAAGCCGAGCGCAGGGCCATCTGCACCACGGGTGAGATATCCTCAGCCACACCCTTGATCGCCACCTGCTGAAAACCCAACACTAGGCAAAATAGCAGCATCAACGATGCTGCCGCTGCGTCCACTGACTTTCGCTGCGATCGACCAACCATGCAGACAGTGTGGTTGGTGGAGGCTATTCTTTGATTACTCATTGCGGGCTCCTATAACATATAGGTGCCCATTGCAGCAGTAAGCGTCATTGCATACAAACGATTACTTATCGGCCCTAGGCTTAGGAAAACTCACGCTATGAGAATAGAAAGGCTACCGCTGAATGCATTGCGCGCGTTTGCCGAGGCCGTGCGAGAAAATAGCTTCAAAGCCGCCGCTTATCGCCTCGGGGTGACGCCTGGCGCCGTTAGCCGACAGGTCAAACAGTTGGAAGGCCACTTAGGCGTGGTGCTGTTTGAGCGTCATGCCAATGGGGTATGCGTTACCGAAGCAGGCCGGGTACTGGCTGAAGATGTGCAGGCAGGCCTTTTGCGCATCGCAAGCGGCATACAGAACGTCACCGAGCGCTCAGAAGAGGCTTTTCGATTGTTACTGAGTGCACCGCCCTCCTTTCTACAACTCTGGCTACTCCCCCGCTTACCCCGCTTTGAAGCTAATGAACGGCAAATAGAAATCTCTCTGGATGCCGAGGCGCGCTTAACGCCACCGCTGTGGTTGCCCAACAGGGCACGCTTATCATTGCGCTATGGCCAGGGCCCTTGGCCCGGTGTCACCAGCCTACGCCTGTTTGAAGACACGTTATTTCCGGTTTGTTCGCCCTCTCTATTAGCGCAGGCAAACATGCAAACCCCCGACGATTTGCTGGCACAGACACTGCTCACCGTGGATTGGTGCAGCCACGCAGGCCACCCCATTCCAAGCTGGAGCGATTGGTTTAAAAGCGCTGGGGTAGCGCTAACCAAGATGCCCAACCAGCGGCAATACTCGCTTTACAGCTTGGCTCTCGATCAGGCCATTGCCGGGCAAGGCGTGGTACTCGCCAGCTACCCATTGGTGGCTGACCGGCTAGCGAGCGGTGTTTTGGTACGCCCCTTCGCGGAACACTATCCACTCGTTTCTCCGTTCGCCTACGAACTGATTCTACCTAGTAATGGAGAAGCGCCACCGGCGGTAGCTCGATTCACGGAGTGGCTTGAGCACGAAGCTGCCAGCTTTCGTGATACATCACTATAGCGGTGGCAGTCTCAACCTTTATTTCATCTACCTTCTTACTTAACCCTCACGCTTATAGCCTTGGAACAGCCCATACTGCCACTGCCGTACCGCCAGCACCGAGGTCGTGCCAAACCGCTGATGAATGGGTAGCCCACTCTCTCGTTCGCATAGCGCATGAAACTCTTTCGCCAAGCGTTGCATGGTCTGCTGCCATTCAGCATTTCCCGCAGGGGATAATAGTCCGTTAAGGACAATGAGTTTTTCGCTGTCACTATCAAAACGGGAACGGAAAAACTCGTTGGCGATATGCTGTTGAAAGAAACGCTGTATCGGCCCATCCGCCCGCCAGCGGAAATTAGCAGCGACCCGCCGTCGGATCCGGTTATCGGGAAGTAGCTCTACAAGCTTAAGCCGCTCAAGCTTCAGTAACTGCCGGATACATTCTGCTTCACTGAGCTGGTACTGGTGATGAATTTCGTCGAAGCTATAGCCATTGATGACGCAGACAGCCACCAGAAACAGCTCACGGTCATCCACAATACTCTGCTCTTGGCCATGGGTTAGCTCCTGCAAACGCTGCTCGTCCGCTTGCATGGTCTGCACCAGTTCAGCGAATTCGATATTTAGCTGGTCGCAGATGCACTCTAACCGCGATAGCGTAAAGTGCTTCTCTGCGAACAGGCGCTTCACGGAGGCCTCGCTCAGTGCCAACCACTGAGCAACATCGGCATAGGTTTTACCCTGAGCGCGGAGCTGGCGCTTTAGCGTTTCAATCAGCGAATCGGCTTGGGACATTGAAATCTCATCAGTGAAATGAAAGAACAGACAACATAAAAGTAGCAAATAACGATACCGACCAGCACCCATAACACAACTTTGTGCAAATGAGTTGCAACCAGTAAGCCTCACAGAGAAAGTGCTACGACTTCCAGGGATTAAGAAGGCTAAACAACGATGCACCGACTACTGCACTTGAAGGGCGCTTTGCCCTATTTGATCGCTATTTTTCTCAATGCCTTTGTGGATCTAGGCCACAAGATCGTCATTCAGAACACGATCTTCAAAAGTTACGATGGCGAAGCACAGGTCGTACTCACCGCACTGGTCAACGGACTTATCCTGCTGCCGTTTATTTTACTGTTCAGCCCGGCGGGCCATGTGGCTGACAGCTATCCCAAGGTACGTGTTCTGCGCACATCGGCCTGGGCCGCCGTCGTGGTCTCACTGGGCATCACCGCCGCTTACTACCAGGGCTGGTTCTGGTTGGCATTTTCCATGACGCTGCTGCTGGCGATTCAATCGGCCTTTTACTCACCGGCCAAATACGGCCTGGTAAAAGGGCTATTCGGCAAGCCGCGTTTGGCGGAAGCCAACGGGCTGATCCAGGCCGTTACGATTGGCGCCATTCTAGCGGGCACCGTGGCGTTTACCGCTCTGTTTGAAACCTGGATTACCCCTGATGATCAAACCCCAGCACAGCTGTTGCGCCAAATAGCCCCTCTGGGCTGGCTGCTGGTGCTCAATAGCGCCATCCAGGTCGTAACGCTTTACCGCCTTCCGCTTGATGCATCCAATCGTTCAGAGTCGCCGCTGACCTGGCAGCGCTACATCAAGGGTGCTGCCTTGAAAGACAACCTGAGAATTATCGCTCGCCAGCCTGTCATCAGGCTCTCCATTATCGGCCTTGCCACCTTTTGGTCAGTGGGCCAAGTGCTGCTGGCGGCCTTTCCTGCTTATGCCAAAGATGCCCTGAGTATCGATAACACCTTAGTGCTTCAGGGAATTCTCGCCGCTAGCGGCATCGGAATTGCGCTTGGCTCGCTATTCGCCAGCAAACTTTCCCACAACCGTATTGAAACCGGCTTGATCCCCGTAGGCGCTATTGGGGTGGCCGTGGGTTTATGGTGCTTGCCGCTGTTGACCACACCCGTTGGCCAAGCGCTGAACTTTGTGTTCATCGGCATCATGGGTGGGCTGTTCATCGTGCCGCTCAATGCGCTGATTCAGTTTCACGCCGCCGACAACGAGCTAGGCACCGTACTGGCCGCCAACAACTGGATTCAAAACATCGCCATGATGGGCTTTTTGGTGCTCACGGCGCTGTTCGCGTTGGCGGGAGTGAATAGCCACTACCTGCTGCTACTGATCGCTACCGTGGCCATGGTGGGCGGTGGTTACACCATTGTTAAGCTGCCCCAAAGCTTGGTGCGCTTTCTGTTGAGCTTCCTGCTGACACGCCGCTATCGTGTAGACGTCCATGGCTTGCAGAACCTGCCCGCCCAGGGCGGCGTACTGCTATTGGGCAACCATATCAGTTGGGTGGATTGGGCCATGGTACAAATCGCCAGCCCCCGCCCAGTGCGCTTTGTCATGCTCAGATCGGTTTACCAGCGTTGGTACCTGCGCTGGTTCTTCAAAGCCTTGGGGTGTATTCCCATCGAGCGCGGCAGCGGTGCCGAAAAGGCCCTAGCCGGTGTTGCTGAACAGCTCAACGCAGGCGAAGTGGTGTGCCTGTTTCCTGAAGGGGCGATCAGCCGCACTGGTCAACTGGGCGAATTCCGCCGCGGTTACGAGCGTGCCTGTGACATGGCAAATCCAGACGTCAAAATTGTGCCCTTCTACCTGCGAGGCCTGTGGGGCAGCCAGTTCTCCCGCTCATCCAGCAAGCTTAAAGAATTGCGCAATTCGCCATTCCACCGCTCGGTAGTGGTCGCTTTTGGCAAGCCGCTGCCCAAAGACACCTCTGCCGATGTGCTTAAACGGCGTATTTTTGAGCAGGCTACCCGCTCTTGGCAGCGGGCCATGGGCGAGCTCCCGAGCCTGCCTAACGCCTGGATTCAAAGCGTTAAGCGCCGTCCTAGCGACCTTGCCTTAGCTGATACCCTGGGCCGCCCACTCAACGCAAGCCAAGCGCTCACCGCCAGCCTGCTGATGGCAAAACGACTTCGCAAGCTCAACCCAGGGCAGAACGTAGGCCTACTGCTACCAACTAGCAGCGCCGGGGTTATCACTAATATGGCCACGCTGCTGGCGGGTAAAACGGTAGTGAACCTTAATTACACCGCCGACCACGAGGCGCTGACCTCTGCCCTTTCCCAGGCGGAAATCGCTACCGTATTCACCTCACAGCGCTTTGTGAAGAAGCTTGAGCAACGCGGGCTCGACGTTAGCCAATTGCTTCGCGAGAAACAGGTGGTCTTTTTAGAAGACCTGCAGGCCACGATTGGCCGTGGCGAACGCTTGAGTACCTAGCTGGCGGTGAGAATACTGCCGACTTGGCTGCTACAGCGCTGCTTCTGCCACGGCCACGATGCCGACGCCACCGCCGCCATCCTGTTCTCCAGCGGAAGTGAAGGCGAACCCAAGGGCGTGATGTTGAGCCACCGCAACCTGATGGCCAATATCAAGCAGACCTCTGACGTGCTCAACACCCAGAGCAACGACGTTGTAATGGGCTCACTGCCGCTGTTCCACGCCTTTGGCCTTACGGTCACCCAGCTGCTACCGCTGATTGAAGGGCTGCCGTTGGTGTGCCACGCCGACCCCACCGATGCCCCCGGCATTGCGGGCGCTATTGCCAAGCACAAAGCCACTATCATGTTCGGCACCTCCAGCTTTTTAAGACTGTTTATACGCAGCTCAAAGGTGCATCCGTTAATGCTGGAGAGCTTGAGGGTGGTGGTTGCCGGAGCCGAGAAGCTCGACGAAAACGTGCGTAGCAGCTTTGCGCTGAAATTCCACAAGCCTATTTATGAAGGCTACGGTGCCACGGAAATCGCCCCAGTCGCCTCAGTGAATCTGCCCGACGCCATGGGCGTTCACTATCAACAGGTGCAGCGGGGCAGCAAAGCAGGCACCGTCGGTATGCCTTTGCCCGGCACCAGCTTCAAAATCGTCGACCCTGACAGCTTTGAAGAGCTGCCGACCGGTGAGGCCGGTATGATATTGATTAGCGGCCCGCAAATAATGCAGGGCTATCTCAATGACCCCAACCGCACGGCCAAGGCACTCCACGTGATCGATGGCCACCGCTGGTACATAACAGGGGATAAAGGCTTTCTCGATGAAGATGGCTTCTTAACCCTGCTTGACCGCTACGCTCGCTTTGCCAAAATAGGCGGTGAAATGATCAGTCTCAGTGCCGTTGAAACGGCGGTTAAGGCGGCTCTGGAGGATACAGACACCGCGCTGATGGCAGTGAGTATTCCCGATAGCCGCAAGGGCGAGCGCATTGTGCTGCTTTCAGAAACAGCGTTAGACGCCAAAACCATCAAGGCCACTATGCTCGCTAACGGTACGCCACCCATGATGATCCCCAGCCATTGGTTTACGGTAGAGACCATCCCTCACCTTGGCTCTGGAAAAGCGGACTTTGCAGGGGCGAAACGTTTGGCCAAAGAACTGATAGAGGAAGAACTGAAGCATTAAAAGCTGATGTTGGAATGAGATACTGTACAGCAAAGCCCAAACTCAATGTGCGCTGTGCAGTATCGCGCTCTTCTTAATAAATCAGTTCTAAAATCAGCAGGCCGCTTAGCTTAGCCATTGCTCAATCAGCAGCATGACTTCATACCTGATATTACATCTTCAGCGCCACTTGACCTCAAGTTAACTTTAGGTCTTAGGCTACCTTAGTCGGAAAAAAACCACTGGAGCTCTTATGCGCTTATTCAGAGTCGTTAGTAAAACTATTTGGGATCAAACTCAGCAACTTGGCTATGTACCCCGCTGCGGAAACGATCATAAGCTCGACTGCGTTCATTTGAATGTTGAAGAAGCTGTTCTTTTTATCGCCAACAAATACTTCGTCTATGCAGAAGCACCGTTGGTGTTAGAGATTGATGATGCGCTATTTAACGACCGTATTGAGTGGTTGCCACCCAGTGATGAGCAGCCCTGGCTGCAACCGAGAGCGCATATCGACAACCTGCCCCAAGCAGCCATCATCACCGCCATACCTCTTAGCTACCGAGATGGGCTTTTTGGTGGGGAGAAAATCTCTAGCCCGGATTTCTCATAGTACCTCAGCAAGTACCGCACCCAGG
>NZ_HG423343.1:604653-684256 GCF_000982975.1 Halomonas sp. A3H3
CGACACCGAACACCCGCTGACGAGCCAACGTGTCGAGCTTATGACGAACCTGTTCCGGTGAGCGGGGATCATGAAGCACGGCGGCCAAGCGGCGTGTTAGGCGATGCTGTTTATCGACTTCACGAAGCAGGAGTAATCCGGCGTCCGACGTAATGTGGCCCCCGGAGAAGTCGGCTTCAATTTGGCGGCGAGAGAGTGGCGAGAAGGTCAGCTTGTCAGGTACCATTTTGGAAGCGGCTGTTGGTGTTGGTTTTTGGTGTATGGCCCTGAAACGTTAACACTTTCAGCCGCTTTCTTTTATACCCTGTGAGAAATCCGGGCTAGAAGATCATGCGGAATATAAGGGCAATCAAAAGCAGATATCCACTTACCAATACAATCCCCCTTTCGCACCAAAAAGGAGATCCCCCCTAGAAACGCGCACTAAGTTGCACGTTTTTATCGGTGCGTGTTTCCTTAAAATCATGTATAAACTTTTACTTATATAATAAAAACAAAGGGTTAATTTAATTTGGCACATCACCTGCATACGTTCAGATATTACGTATATTGGCCGGATAATTAGAGCCCTGAAGATTAATTCAACGCAGCGCCTGCTGCAGTAGGACGACATCACGTTACTGAAAGGACTCTACTTGCCTGCCTATGACTTCATAGTGAGGTAGCAATGTCATTCAATCCAGAAGGTGTAACGCGTCGATCTTTTTTAGGCATGGTGGGCGCGGTGGCGGGAGCTGCGGCCATGTATTCCGCAATGAGCACAATGGGCTTTGCATCTCAGTCTAATTGGCGAGGGCGCTTAAACCTACAGGGAGCCCCTGACAATACCAATATATTAATCTTAGGGGCTGGCTTAGCCGGTATGACGGCAGCCTTTGAACTGCGCAACGCTGGTTATAATGTCAAAGTGCTGGAGTATCGCGATAAAGCAGGTGGCCGCTGCTGGACGT
The DNA here is from genome assembly GCF_000982975.1 of Halomonas sp. A3H3. Classification (NCBI taxonomy): domain Bacteria; kingdom Pseudomonadati; phylum Pseudomonadota; class Gammaproteobacteria; order Oceanospirillales; family Halomonadaceae; genus Halomonas; species Halomonas sp. A3H3. Next base: position 605,604 of record NZ_HG423343.1, read on the forward strand.
TACGCGGTGGAGATAGCTACACCGAGTTAGGCGGTTTTACCCAGCATATCGATTTTGCTGAAGGCAACTACTTAAATCCTGGCCCATGGCGAATCCCTTCGGACCACTTCGCCGTATTGGATTACTGCAAACGCTTTGGAGTGAAACTAGAACCCTTTATTCAGGTCAATTACAACGCTTACTTACACGACTCAGAAGCCTTTGATGCTCAGCCTCAACGCTTCAAGGAAGTGGCCACCGATTTCAGAGGTCACGTTGCAGAGCTACTTGCCAAAGTCGTTGATCAACAGGGGCTAGATGAGGCAGTTAGTGTTGAAGATGCAGAAAAGCTCGTTGCCGCACTTAAACGCTATGGCGCATTAAATGACAACTTAGATTATATAACGGGCAGCGAGTCCTCCACTTTCCGAGGTTGGAGTCACCCTGAAGGCGGCGGTGTTGATGGAAAGCCTGAGCCATCTCAGGTCAACTCACTCTCAGAAATACTAAACTCAACGTTATGGCGTAACCTTACCACTGGCGATAATTTGCACATGCAGTCCACCATTTTCCAGCCGGTGGGTGGAATGGACATGATTGCAAAAGGGTTTGAAGAACAGGTTGGCGAGCTGATTACCTACAACGCGAAAGTGACTCGCATACGCCACGAAGGCGACCAAGTAACCGCCTCTTGGATATCTGCCGATAGTGGTAGCAATGAGCAGACAGAAACGGCCGATTACTGTATCTGCACCATTCCGTTTTCCGTGCTTAGCCAGATTGACCATGACTTTTCACCTCGCATGAGCAAGATCATTGATTCAATGCCCTATGCATCAGCCTTCAAGGCTGGAATTGAGTTTAAGCGGCGCTTCTGGGAAGAGGACGAACATATCTATGGCGGCATTAGCTATACCAATCTTCCCATTACGTTAATTTCTTACCCACCCTACAACATGTTTAGCGATGGCCCAGGAGTCCTTTTAGCGGCTTACCCTTGGGGAGCCTACGCCTATCAATTTAACGCCCTCTCCCCCGAAGAACGTATCGACAAAGTGATGGAATACGGTTCGCAGATTCACCCTCAATATTACGATGAGTTCAAAACCGGCGCTTCAGTCGCATGGCATCGTGTTCCATGGACCTTAGGTTGCTATGGCCTGTGGCAAGACCGTGAAGCGGACTACCAGGATGCCACCGCAATGGATGGACGAACGCTAATGGCAGGTGAGCATATTTCGTATCTACCTGCGTGGATGGAAGGGGCCGTACTCTCCGCTCTGGATGCCGTCGAACGCCTACACACCACCATTACTGAGATTTAAGGAGTCTGTGATTATGAAAATGCTATTCACATCAATGGCAGCACTCTTTCTCTCAATGCCGGCCATCGCCCAGGAGACCTCCATTGATACCACCACTTGGTTCGATGACCCTTCTACGTTAACTCAAACCGACGGGGCTTCCATCTATGCGGGCGTTTGCGCCGGTTGTCACATGCCCAATGGGCAAGGCGCCAAAGGGGCAGGAGAATATCCAGCGCTTGCTAACAATCCCAGCTTAATGGCGACCGCTTACCCTATCAGCCTTGTTATTCACGGACATAAAGCCATGCCCCCGCTAGGCGGCTTACTGGATGACGAGCAAGTTGCTTCGGTGGTGAACTTTATCCGCACCAACTTTGGTAATAACTACACTGATAACGAAGCCAGTACAGAACTGGTTAAGAACATGCGCTAAGGCTTTTCGCTAAGCCTTAAGCAACGCAAAACGCGTTCTTACTCCCAAAAGGAAATATATGATGAGTTTTAAAAGCACGATTATTGGCCTAACACTTCTTTCTGCTTATGCGGGCTCGGCTCTTGCTGAAGACATTATTCGCCACCCCATTCCCAATTCAGATTTCCCTATACTGCAGGCAGTTGAAATCCCTTCCGATAGTACAACGGTTTATCTCAGTGGCACTGTTCCTAGCATCATTAATGAAGATGCTGATCCAAATAGTATGGAGGCGTTTGGAACAACCGAAGAACAAACGGTCACGGTTATGAACCGCATTAAGTCGAACCTGGAAGGTCTCGGTTTAGGTGTCGGCGATATCGTCAAAATGCAGGCGTTTCTTGTAGCCCCTGAGGGTGAGACCGTCGATTTCAAAGGCTTCATGGCGGGATATACACAATTCTTTGGCACCGAAGAGCAGCCTAACCTCCCTGTGCGCTCCGCCATGGTCGTCGATGCGCTGGTCAACCCCGGCTGGCTGGTAGAGATCGAAGTTACCGCCGTTAGGCCATAATTTAAACAGCAGGACAGCAAAACAGCCGACTACATTAATGTAGTTGGCTGTTTTGTGATGGCACCGCTAGCAACTATGGGGCTGTTCGCGCTTCTATTTTTAAGGTTTTATCAAATGCTTTGAGAAAAAATCTAGCAGTAGTTGGCAGTGTGCATTCTGCCCAGAGCTACTGGGTATATGATCTTCACCTTCGTAGTAGTGCACTTCCGGGGCGCGGCCATGCTCGCGCAGGCGTTGTTCCAGGCGTTTGGTCATTTCCACCGACCACATTCGGTCTTTGGTGCCATGGGAAAGCAGTAGCGGCCCTGGGTAGCGTTCGATTTCGATCGGCGTGGTCGGTAGCAAGCCTTCGTGACTATCGCGCCATGTCCAGGCGCGTTTGCTGACATCCCAGGCTTGCCAGCCTGGATCCCCTCCATCGCGAAAACTACGTGCATCAAAGGCCCCGCATACAACATCTGGAGGGCTATGCGCGGCAATGGCATCAGGCATACCTTCGATCTTATCTCTTGCCATCAGTGAGCCGAGCAATAATGCATGCTCGGCGCCGCGTGAAATACCATAAAGCCCTACTCGCTCATCAGCGAACTGGAATTCTCGTAGGGCTTTAAATGCCTCCACGCTGCGATCCAGTGGGTGGTCGATAATATGCCCCGCATTCCATGCATTACCGCCGCTTGAATAGCCATAAGGGAACGCCAAGAAGCCATGGGCGGCGAATAGCATCGCATCACGATGGCTCCACCCTGCCCACGCGCCTTCAGAACCATGCAACAACATGACGGCTGGAAAAGAGCCATCGCCCGGCGGGCCATAAGTAACGCCCCAGCCGGGTAGCAAACGCTGCACGATATTTAAAGGCATTTAGACAACCATTCCTTCCTTGTTTTCTGATTCATCCAAACTAACTTTTTGTCAAACCCTGCTCGGAAAGCCGTTCACTAAGCAGGGAAAGGCAACACGCCTTGGTGAAGAAAATCATCCAGGTGGTAGGTATAAACGCCTGATGCGTCTTTGCGTTTAAATGACACTTGAGCGGCACTTGTAACGCAAAGCCAAGGGCGCATATCGGCTGGCTCATGCTGGGCAAGCGCATCAGGGGTAAACAAGCCCACGCACGCACCACCCTGAATATCTCTTGCGGAGGCATACTCAAACGCCTCAACGCCTGCCCCACGCATTGCGCTACCCAATTGCTGACACGGGGCGTAATCAACTGGATGTTTCAGTACCGCAAGGTGGTCGACAAAGAAGCCTGCGTATAGCCTCACTCCCCGTTTAGCGGCATAGTCTACAGAAAAGAGTGTGTGCTCTGAGCGCAGCGAGGCAGTAACGGGATCACCTTCCATGGAGTACCAGAAAACCAGTCGGTAGTAGGCAGATTCAGCGAGAGTGGTAGCAATGCCCTTACCACCGTAGAAAATGCTTGGCTCAAACACACGGCCAAAACGTGACCCCCATTTGAGAGGGGGATACCGAAAAGGGGTTTTTAGAAGATAGTGCAGGTCTCGCTCCTGTTCAGGGTAAGGCGGTTTAGCAGTTTCAAGCAGTGCTTCAAGCATCTCCTGCTCTTCTAACGTGTCGACATAGCTAAGCGTTGCGACTTGCTCCTGACTTTCCACCAGTCGATAAAGGGTTCCGGAAATAGGTTTAATATTTCGCGCGCCGCCACAGGCTTCCCACACACTCACACTTTACCCCGCATACCATCCACGAATCTCAGTACCGCAAACAGCCCCTCCAAACGTGTTACCTGCTCGGCCGGGATGCCACCAGTAACACGATTGGATGTTCGCATAAAATGCTGAATCCATGTTTGGTCGCCTCCGGTAAGAGCGAATAATGCTCGAGCCAAGCGGATAAGCAGCAGAGCTAGTTCACCCTGCTTAGAGTTCGGGTCAAGCTTCAGGCTTTTTTTAAGTTGGGTAATAGTCGTGCGGTGTACGCCTAGCACCTCTGCCAAATCAGACTGCGATAAACCCAATTGCTCAGCAGCACGCAAAACTGCTTTAGCTAGCACCATTTCGGGGGTGGGCTTTGTTTGAGTAAGAGCTGGCATGGCGCACCTCAGAGAGATGGATTTTCATCAATGATAGCAAAAAAGTTCTTTATTCACACACTGAGCACAATTTTCCTATTTATCTAGGTGGCCAGGCGAATGGTTTCATTTAGTGCCGTGCCCCAGCATCGTATAAAGTTTAACTAGCATAGTAGCTAAAAATGACGCTTCCATCGCATTAGAATATTATGGATCATTAGACTTTAGCCGACACCCAGGATATTACTATGCACCAGCCAATCGCTGTTTTCGACGCTGGCATTGGCAGCTATGCCATTGTTGCCGAGATACATAAACGCCTTCCCAAACAGGATATTGTTTATTTCGCTGATCGGGCGAGCTTTCCTTATGGGAGCAAAGGGCGTGAAGAGCTACTCGCTGTCATGCATCGCACACTGCGTTTTCTTGAGGGCTATGCACCCTCTGCCATCGTCATCGCATCGAACGCACCGTCTATCATGGTGCTGGATGATGTTCGCCAAAGCACCTTGGTGCCATTGTTCGGCGTCTACCCGCCCATCGAAGAAGCACTCGCTATGTCGGCGAGCGGCAAGATCGGCATCATGGGGGTGCATTCACTCATCGAAAGCTCGCCGCTCAAGCAGTTCATAGCTCGCCATGCACCCCACCCGGAGAATGTCAGCCTGATCAATGCTTCGTCCATGGTGGAGCTTGTCGAGAATGGCGCCTTTCTATTCGACCCAAAAGCGACGCAGAAAGCGGTCACTGCTTTTATCGACGGCGTCTTCCGGCAGCACCCCGATATCGACACGCTGACACTTTCCAGCACGCATTTACCATGGCTTCGCTCCTTCTTCGAAGCGGCGAGACCCAGTTGCCGATTCCTCGACCCCGCCGAATCTATTGTCGCTGGATTAGGCGATGGCACGCCGGGCACAGGCCAAATTCAAGGTCTGGTGACAGAAAGCGAGGCCTATGATGTTGAGACATTCCGACGTATGTTGCAGCAGTTCGGCATCGATATACCGCTAGAGGTAGTCTAAGCGCCATAAGGCTTTATCAGGTCAAAACGCGTAGTTTTTCCCTGGGTTCTTTAAACGAGTCGGTAGCGATGCCAAACCGTTCCGAAAGCTCGCAGATTTGGCGCCAGTTCAGCTTGCGGCGCCCACTGAGAACTTCAGACACCACTGATTGAGCGCCAACTTCAGGTAGCTCGCTCTGCGCTATCCCATGCTCTTGCATAAGGTAGCGAAGTACCTCACTTCCAGACACCTCAGGCATCGGGCGATGTGCTTCATCATAGGACTCAATGATATCACCCAAGCGATTCGCCAGGCCGACAAGTGGGTGTGTCTCATCGTCACCGACAAGATCAAGAATTTCATCAAGCGCCTCGACCCGGGCATCGTATTCAGCTTCGGAATGTGGATCGCTAAGAAGAGGGGCAAGATAAACCCAGTGTTCCGTCGCTTGCTCAACGAGTGCGTGCATAGTCACTCCTTTTTCCACTTACCCTTGTCATAACAAGACTACTTTATGGGTAAAATACGCGAAAGCGTTATCTGCCGCTGCACAAACACCCTTTATTCAAATGGTTTGACCTCAACACTACCCACTCCCTCCGAGCTTTTTCCTTGCGCCCCTCGGGCGATATCGTTGTGGCTGATAACCACAATTTCACGTGGCCACCACTCTGGATGGTTATCGCGGATAAACGCCAGCAGCTTCTCGCGCACATTCATTTCCGCTGTCCAACCCGCCAAAGGGTCTGAGGTCATGAGGTAACAAGTGACGGTTTGCGCCGTTCCTGTTTGTGCCGTTACGTAGCAGAGCAGCTTATGGTGTTCGATAACGCTGTCTTCTTCTTTGGCGACCTCGATAAATTTCTCTCTTAACAGTCCTATATCGGCGCTTAAGTGAAGCGTCAGCGTCAATGACCGGTACATCTTGGTACTTTTTACCGACAAATTGTCGAATGGCTTAGAAGTAAAATAGGTAACGGGCACAATCAAACGCCGCTCATCCCATGACCTCAACCGGATAAAGGTATAAAAGATACCTTCGACATAGCACCACTCGTCTTCAAAGATCACCAAATCGCCAATGCGAGTGGGTTTAGCAAACGATAACTGAAATGAAGCGAGGATATTGCCAAGTACCGTTTGGCCCGCCACACCCACTAATACGGCCAATACACTGGCAGACGCCAGAATCGATAAGCCAAGAGTTTCGAAAAGCTGAACCTGACCCAGTATGTAGATGGACACGCCAGTAACGGTGATCAGAATAATGACCCGGCGCAACGCGTAGAGCGACGTTAGCAGTCTGCGTTCGTCTCTGGGCTTGGTATCATCGATTTCACCCACAATACGCCGCGTTAAACGCAGCATAATGGTATCCACTAAGCGCAACGCAATCGTGCCGACTCCCCAGGCCATAATACTGATTAACAGCACCCGAAAGGTTGTGGTGGCAACCGCAGAAAACGACACCACATAATCCAGCACCATCTGGGTAACCAGCGACATTGCAATCAGCGCCCCAGGCATACCGATTTGGCTGGCAAAAATGCTCGACACTCCTGAAGGTAACCATTTCGACATCAAGCTGATCAGACGGTGAACTCCCCACCCTACGAGCCCGATAAATAGCACAAACAAGGGAATCGCGATCCATTCCCAAATTCTCAGGACGCCAAACGAGGCCTGGAAGCGTTCGGGAATATAGCTTTCCAGAGCTGAGGGGCCGTACTGTTCATACAGCGCCGGAATATAAGACACACTGATAGGCATGATTAGCCAGACTGGCTCCTGGTCACCCACGCGGTATCGACCCAAGCGGATATCGTAGGTTTCGCCATCGGCTTTTAAAGAGGAGACCTCAACGTTGCGACGGGTCTCGCCAACGCGGGGGTTTTGGCCTGCGGGATCTTCAATCACCGCGTCTTCGCGACCGGGCAGATCGGAAACGCTCAACCACTCGCCGCGTTGAAAAATCTCTGCCAGTTGCCGGGCGAGCTCACCCCCTTGCTCGCGTTGCTCATCCTCTGAGAACTCGGAAAGGTTGAGCATATGGGCAGCGGCTGCATACTCTTCCTGGCCCGTGAGGTGCAAAAAACTCCTGATCGATTCTCGCGGTGTTACTCGGTTTGCCTCTTCAGGAGGTTCACCAAGCCCCGTATTTAACGCATCGATAGTAAACCACCGCTCACTTTCGCTCTCTCCTCCTTGAGTTTGTGCCGCGCATAGGTTGGAAAAGGTCAGTGCCATCACCAACAAAACCCATGCGAGCCACGAGCTGTTTGCTTTCATAAATGCCTTATTCATTGAAGTGGGTCAGTTTGACTACCCACCGACCGGCCCTATCGAGCCAGTCCAGCGTCATTACTGGACTATCCATGTCAGTGGAGGAACAAAGTACAGCCTACCTTACTGAATGAAGCAAGACAGAATGCAATAGTGAAAAGTGGAGTGAGAACAGCTCGCCAGATAAAGTAAATTTTACTTAACACTTTCTCCTAACTTAGTTAATTCTGCATTGTATAAAGCCACCAGCAAGGGCTCGCCCTTGGTATTCACCCTAAACTGACCATAACGCGCTGGCTCATAGCGCTCACCGTGCCCCTCCTGAAAGAAAAACGCATCGGTGGCAAAGCGTACCTGACCATTGCGTAGCCGGTAGCGAAGGCGCCGTTCGTCGTCGCGTAAAGAAGTACCTTCATCCAAGCGCTGAAAGTGAGCGATACGCTGTTCATCCAAACGCACCACTACATAGCCGTTAAGAGCTTTCAGCGAGTCTTCATCACGCTCACTCTGATAAAGCGCGCTTTGAATTTGGTTACCCAGCGCAAAGTTTAGCGCCATATAGTCGCCCTGCATCAATGAGCGCGGGTCGACAGGCGCCAGCTCCAGGTAAACAATTTCTCCCTCGGATAAATGACGCTCTTTCTGCCAAACGGCCCAGTTCACCGCCACCAACACAACGACGGTGGTTAACACTATGATCCAGCGATTTCGCTTGGCTTTCAGCATCATTTCCCATGTCCTTCCACAGAGGTCGACGGACTATTTTCCGCTACGCTCAACCACTTGAGCAGCGTCCAACGTAGCGCCAGCAGCCCTCCCCCCAACACCAGCAACGTTAGAGCCTTGGTTAACAGTGTTGCGTCCAGCCAGTAGTAATAGCTGCCAATGCCCACCAGCAGAGAAAGCACTCCAAGCCCCAGCACTAGGCGATGCCCGATCGCGAACCCTAACAGTACGACGACCAAACCTTGGCCCACACTCGGTGCATAAAATGAGACCAACAGCAGCGCTAAAGGACTGAGATACAACCCCCAATGGGTTTTGGAATGAGGGATGGTATAGAGCAGCAACGCCAGAGAGAGTGCCACGAACACGGCGTTCAACCAGGGTGCTGACCATGCAAAAGCGTTAGTGCTCTGTGCGTCAGACCAGAAGGCAAAGGAGTGGCCGCTATGCGCTAATCCCTGCATCACCAGCAGGCCTATCAACAGGCCGTAGCCCCATGCTTGCACATCTTGAATACGGCCAGAACAGCGAAACTCATTCAGCCAGAGCAGCGCCAGTGCCAACAGCACCAATCCACCCGCTGCTGGCGCCATAGCGTTCACTGCCAAAGCCATATAGAGCGCCAAGCTGGCGGCAAAGGCTGAAAAGGTGCGATGTACCTGGCTTGGCATTACCAGCGCCAGTGCGCACTGTAAGGCCAGCAGCGACCACCACAAATAAGTGGACACATTCCAGAACTCGACCAGCGCCCACGCTATTAGCAGTTGCCCGGCTAAGCTAACCGCAAGTGCCAAGTGCTCGAGCACATCACCGCGAGCTTTGCAAAACAGCCCATAAGCCGCGCCGATCATCACAAGCCCCAGGCCCAACGACGCGGCGGGGCTCTCCACCACGAACACCACGCCCATAGCGATAAAGCCGAGCAGAAATAGCGCCGCTAACCAGCCTGAAAAGGCCTGCAGCGCACGTACAAACCAAGGCGTTTGCAACTGCGCTGGGGAGGTAGGCTCGTTTAACGGAATACCCGCTTGGCTCAGCCTAACGCTTAAATCATTAACGTTGTTCGTCACTGGGAAATCTCCCGATGTAGCCGCTTTAGCCATACCACGGCCCCAGCGCCCATCGCCAGTACCGCGATGGTGATCAGCAGCAGACTTCCCTCCTGCCAATCGCCTTCCCAGAGCAACAGCCTGGCAAGCAGCAGTGTGGTCACCGTTAACGCCGAGACACAGCCGCCCGCGATCATAAACAGGTCAGGCCGCCAATAGCGATAAACGCCATACAGCACCGCCAGCCAGAGTGAGTAAATCGCCAGCACTGGCGACCATAAGAGGCCTGCATCGACTATCAACCTCATCGTTAACAGCGTCATAGGCACCCCGCTACCCACCGCCAGCAAGCGTAGTACCCACTGCTGTGACCAGTTCCGACAACGGGCCCCCCATTCCCATGTCGCCAGGGCAAGGGTATTGAGCCCAAACAGCCCCCAAAGCGCGGCATCGCTACTGACCAAAACGCCAAACGGCCCGCCCCAGGTACGAAAATAGAGCCCGACGACCAAATTGAGTAACCCCAGCCACAACACCCAGAGCAGCTCAAAGCGCGCCACCCAGACCCAGGGCAGAGCAAGCAGCGCCCAGGTAAAAAACAGTTGCCAGGGGTCGGCACCGGTTTGGTACACCTGCCCGAACAACGCCAACAGCACGCCCACCAATAAAGTGGCCGAGGTTAGCGCCACACGTTGAACCATCGGGCTGGCCTTGGGCCAAACGGCGATGCCTACCGCCAGCACCATCGCTGCCTGCACCACGCCAAAGCGCAGCCAACGGCCCATCTCAGCCCAGTTATAAGCGATGAAAAACAGCACCGCGAAGGCCAGCGCCAGTCCGCCTAGCCACAGCAGTAAGCGATCAATAAACAGCGCCCAAGCGCGAGGCGAAGGGTGCAGCCCAGAAGCTTGCACTGCGCGCGTCACCTGTTCAGGCGGTATCACGCCCTGCTCAATCAGTGGTATCAGTTCACGGCGGGTAGATGCCATGGGGGCTCCCTTCTAAACGGCGCAGTGGAAACAAAGTAATCTAGGCTAAGCGCCACGATCACTCCAACTTAGTAAAGCGCAACCGAGCAACCTGCGCAGGCGGCTGGAAGGAGTCGGCTCGGGCATTTTCCCAATAGTGCTTGAATACCGTGTGCTCGCACTTTGCATTGAGCAGTTCATTGGGTTTTAAGAAGGTGAATATCTGATCGTAGGACTGAATCTCGTTTTCCGAGACACGCCGGATAATGTGCTCGGGCCCCAGCTCACTAGGGTGGCTAAGCCCTGCGGCACCTAGCATTTCCGCCAGCGCTTTTAAGGTATTGCGGTGGAAGTGGTAGACCCGCGCTGTTTTATCGACAATGTCCAAATGGCGGCTGCGGTTAGGGTCTTGAGTAGCCACGCCGCTGGGGCATTTGTCGGAATGGCAGTTAAGCGCCTGAATACATCCTAATGAAAACATAAAGCCCCTGGCCGAATTGCACCAATCAGCACCTAGTGCCATGGTTCGGGCAATGTGAAAACCGGACATAATCTTACCCGCCGCGCCGATACGAATCTCCTCGCGCAGCCCGGCCCCCACCAGGGTGTTATGCACCAGCGTAACGGCTTCTGTTAAAGGCACACCTATACGATTGATAAACTCCAGCGGTGCCGCACCGGTTCCTCCTTCGCCACCGTCCACCACTATAAAATCAGGCCGCTCGCCGGTTTCTAGCATCGCCTTAACGATCGCAAACCACTCCCAGGGGTGGCCAATCGCCAGCTTGAAGCCGATCGGTTTACCCCCAGAAAGCGAACGCAGGCGGGCAATGAATGCCATCAGTTCCAGCGGCGTCGAGAAAGCTGAATGGGCAGCGGGTGAAATCACGTCCTGGCCCATGGGAACTTCTCGCGCTTCGGCAATTTCGGCAGTTACCTTAGCCGCTGGCAATATACCGCCATGCCCCGGTTTGGCGCCCTGGGAAAGCTTGATTTCGATCATTTTCACCTGATCGGCACTGGCGTTAGCTGCAAAGCGCTCCGCATTAAACGAGCCATCGTCGTTGCGACAACCAAAGTAACCAGAGCCTATTTCCCAGACGAGATCACCTCCATGCTTGCGGTGATAGCCGGAAATAGAGCCTTCACCGGTATCGTGATAGAAACCGCCTTTACCAGCGCCCGCATTCAGCGCCTCGATAGCGTTGCCCGAAAGCGAACCGAAACTCATGGCCGAAATATTGAAAACACTCGCCAGGTAGGGTTGGCTGCAGCGGCTACCGCCCACCCGAATCCTGAAGTCACTGTTTTCGATAGCCTGGGGAAGTAGCGAGTGGTTGATCCACTCATGCCCCGGCTGATACATGTCCAGCAAGGAGCCAAAAGGCTTTTTATCGCTCTCATTTTTAGAACGCTGATAGACCACAGCGCGCTGCTCGCGGGAAAATGGTCGTTCGTCAAGATCAGACTGGATGAAATACTGACGTATTTCCGGCCCAATGGACTCTAGAACATAGCGAAAATGGGCCAGAACAGGATAGTTACGGCTCACCGTTCGCCGCGTTTGGCGTAGATCATAAAGCCCCAGCCCAGCGAGCATGCCAAAAATCGCCACGCCCCAAAGCCATGCTAAAGAAAACACCACCCCCACCAGCGAAACCAACAGCAGGATCAGGCAGGCAACAAAGACGGCATTACGCAGAGGAATACGGGTCAATCCCCGGGCTTCGATCATCTGAACACGAACTCCTTATCAACAGTTCACCACGGGGCGACCAGCTACCCCGACAGGCTCAATTTAAATCGTAAGGGTTTTGTGTAAGTTTTGGCGAACTTACTACACCCATTAATATCGAATGCTGCACTCACCTCGTATGCTACCCACAAAGGCCTTAGTGGAGACACCCAATGCTAATAAAGATTGCCAAACCGAGTGACTTACACGAATCCGATGTCACGCCGGAATCTATCTACCTCTCCAGGCGGCGCTTTATGGGCGGTGTGGCAGGCCTAGGTGCAGGGCTTGCCCTATCCGGTCACGCCGGTGCCAACGCCGACTACTCGGACGTGCCTGAAGGCGATGCGCCAGCCTGGTTAAAGGAGAAAATCAGCGAGACCCAATGGCGGGCCATTACCCCTAGCGATCCAGACAAAGATAAAATCGCCCCCTTTGATGACGCCAGTGGCTACAACAACTTTTTCGAGTTCGGCACTGACAAGGGCGACCCCGCCCGCCATGCGGGCAGCCTACAAACAGAGCCATGGAGTGTGGTAGTTGATGGCGAAGTCAATAACGGCGGGCGTTTTGCCCTGGAGGACTTCGCCAAGCCTTCGCAGTTTGAAGAGCGTATTTACCGCCTGCGCTGCGTCGAGGCGTGGTCGATGGTCATCCCCTGGCTGGGCATTCCGCTGGCGGAAATCATCAAGCGCGCCGACCCCACCAGCAAAGCCAAGTACGTACGCTTTGAAACCCTGGTAGACCCGGATCAGATGCGTGGCCAGCGCTCCTCGTTCTCAATCATCGACTGGCCCTACGTGGAAGGCTTGCGCCTGGACGAAGCCATGCACCCGCTAACGCTGCTGGCCATGGGCATGTATGGCCGCGAACTGCCTAACCAAAATGGCGCGCCCCTACGGCTGGTAGTGCCCTGGAAGTACGGCTTCAAGAGTATCAAATCGATTGTGCGCATCTCGCTGGTAGAAGAGCAGCCGGTCAACTCCTGGCAGCAGATTGCCGCCGATGAGTACGGCTTTTATGCCAACGTTAACCCAGAGGTAGACCACCCCCGCTGGAGCCAAGCCACCGAGCGGCGTTTACCCAACAGCCTGTTCAACCCCAACACTATCGATACCTTGATGTTTAACGGCTACGCCGACGAAGTTGCCGAGATGTATGCGGGGTTAGATTTGAGGAAGAACTACTGATGGCAACGCAGCACAAATGGCTAGCCTGGCGCGTCGCGGTATTTCTGGCGGCGCTAGCACCGCTACTGTTTTGGAGCTGGCAGGTGGCGAATAACGCCGCGGGCCCCGAACCGGGGCGCTACCTGCTATTGAATATCGGCATTGGTGCGCTGTGGTTGCTGCTATTCACCCTTAGCCTTACCCCACTGACCAAGCTTACCCGCTGGAAAGGCTTTGCGCTGATCCGGCGCCAGTTAGGGCTTTGGTCGCTGGCTTACGCCACCCTACATATGCTCAGTTACGCGTTGTTTATTCTGGGGCTTAACTGGGCACTGCTTGGCAGCGAGATCATCAAACGCCCCTACATCATCGTCGGCATGATCGCGCTGATCGGCCTTGCTGTGCTGGGTGCCACGTCCAACCGCTGGGCAATGAAGCGCCTGGGCAAACGCTGGAAACCGCTGCACAAATTTTCCTACGCCATTTTAGGGCTGGTGCTGCTGCACTTCTTCTGGGTGGTGCGCGCGGATATGCAGGAGTGGGCAATGTATGCCGCTATGGCTGCGCTGATTATGGCCACCCGCCTGCCGCCTGTTGCCCGCTCCCTGCCTAAACTGCGTTATCGTTTTAGCCGTTAAAGCCTCAATAGATCCCCTTTCGTACCAAACGGGTTCATGTTCTGTTCAGTTAATGCGTTTATGCTGCGTGCAGTCAATCGGATAGCGTTTGGAGTAGTCATATGGCAGCAACGTATTTGGGCGCTGGTCGGCTGGTTTCAGCGCTGGCATTAATGTTGATTGGAACTGTCGCGGTTGCAGAGCAATCTGCGCAAGCTGAACAGCCGTTGCGAGTCGAACAACTGCAGCGCTGTCGCAATCTACTGACGCTGGATATACAAGAGTTCTGTCTTAGCGTCAGTGGGCTTGAGAACAACGACTTTCAGATAAAGCTGAACGGTACAGCACTTCAGCCAAAGGAGATCACCCGCGACAACGACCGGGTGCGTGTAAGCATCAGCAGCGCTGATGCGCAAAGCGGCCCACTGTGGTTTGAGCAGCGTGAGCAGTCCAGCAACCCGGTTTGGCTCAGCCTTAACGGCAGCCACGTAGTAGCCGCCACCGACCAAGAGGTGGCGAAGAACATGGATGGCATCACCACCTACGTGGATCTGATCAGCCTGATTATTGAAGAGAGCCACGACGGTGCCGAGGAAGCCCAGCGTTTGGCAGAGAAGTACGACGCCGAAGTCGTCGGTATGATCCCACCGCTCAATACCTATCAGTTGCGCTTGCCCGCCCGCAACCTGGAAGAGCGCGACGCGCTGGTACTTAGGCTAGGCAGCGAAGTGAGCGTGGATGCGGTGGTGGTCGAAGAGTCGGGGGCAGAAGAGAGCATTGAGAGCGAAACGGAAAAGCCGCCCGCTGCGGATAATCAGGAGTGGGCGTCGAATCGTTTTCTGGATGCCGTGAACTATTACCAGCGACGCTTATCACGTCAGGGGCACGGCGGGGATATCGAGACGCAGCCCATCCGTATTGGCGTCATCGAGCGGGAGGTGGACTTTGACGCCCCGGATTTTGCCGATTACCTGGGTGACTGCCGCACTGATTCCACTAGAACCTGCGTGTACGCCCGCGATGCGGCTAAGCCCGACGGGCATGGCACAACGGTCGCTGGCGTATTTTCCGCGGCCTGGAACGAAGGTGGCAACAGTGGTTTTTTACGCGGGCTGGACGATGTGGGCCCTGGCTTCGATGTAATTGTGGATCGCAACTCAGATGCCGGCATAACGGCTAATGTTGCTGCTTCCGTCAATCTGGTAGAGGACGGAGTACGCGTACTCAACTGGAGTTGGGGCATTCACCGAGTAGGGGCAATCGACATTAACGGGAAGGAGGTCGATTCGCTGGTGCGTTCCGGCATCGCCATGAGCGGTTACGAAGAACTGCTCGAAGAGTTCTTCTTATGGCTGCGCCGCGAACACCCCGACGTAGTCGTCGTGAACTCAGCAGGCAACGCGTCGTCATTTTCAGGAAGTGACGATTATCGCCTGCCCTCTTCTTTTATTACCGACCAACTGTTTGTCGTGGGTGGGCATGAACGCAGCGATGAGGATGTGCAGGTTGAAGATCCCCGCTATGTGGTCAAACGGAATGCATCCAATATCGATATGCGGGTGGATATAACCGCAGCGGCCTGTGTACGAGGCTCCTCCCTGGTAGAGGGTGAGCAAGGCGAAGCCCATTGCGGAACGTCCTACGCGACCCCGCTGGTGGCTGGCCTATTAGCGGCAATGATGTCAATTGACCCCGAACTTACCCCGGCACAGTTACGCATGCTACTTCGCCGCAGTGCCATGACGATCGGGGAGGAGTACGATTTCGAGCCGACAGACGCGGATGATCTGACCGCACCGATACTGCCATCGGAGCGGGCCAACGAGCTGAACCACCCGGATATCGGTCTGTCCGCCCGCCTGGATATGTACAAGGCGCTGGATCTGACGGTGCAAAGCTTGGATCGGGATCGCTAGGTCAGATAAATCAGCCAAGCAAAGCCCACTTCGCGAGGTGGGCTTGTCCGAATTAACTACGTTAAGCCAAATCCTTTAGCCAAGTACTTTAGCCAAGCACTTTGCGAAGATGGGCACGATAAGCCGCTTTATCGCGATCGACATCCGGCATCTTCATTACATCGTTGGCGATAAAGGTCGGCAGCGCTTCTAAGCCGATAAATTCCTGAGATTTGTGGAACGGGAAGTAGACACCATCCACACCGCGCCCTTCGAAGAAGTTGTCAGGCTCATCGAACGCTTCCAAAGGCGCGTTCCAGGTCAGCGATAGCATATAGCGACGGCCCTGTAGCAGGCCACCACTGCCGTACTGCTTGGTCGGGTCTTGGCGGCTGCGGCCATCGCTGGCGTAGAGCGAACCGTGGCCTTCTGTGAATACCTCATCGATGTAGCGCTTAACGATCCAGGGCGTTCCCATCCACCAACCCGGCATCTGATACACAATGGTGTCCGCCCATAGGTAGTTCTGCACTTCGGTCTCAAGATTGTAGCCTTGATCAACCACCGTCTCGCGCACCTCATACCCCATTTCCTGCAACGTACTCACTGCCACGCCGTGCAGGGTATTATTGAGCTTACCGCCAGAGTGGGCAAACGCCTTGCCCCCGTTAATCAGTAGAATCTTCATCTAACGCTTTCTCCCAAAGAGTTTCATCATCAAAGCTAACCGAGTAGATTTGACGTTAATGGCGCGTATTGTGGGAGTAACAGCGCGGAAAAAGAAGCGACGTACCAGCAAGACTCTTTTGATTTTAAATCAACAATGTTAAACACTCACTAAGGCAAACGGCAGCGCTATGAAAAGCAATTTATGAAAAGCACCCTTGAAGAACAGAAAGCATTTGTGACAGTCGTGGATAGCGGTTCTATCACAGGCGCCGCTGAGCGGCTTGGCATGACCGTTTCCGGGGTTAGCCGTACGCTTAACCGTCTGGAGCAAAAACTTGGCGCCACGCTATTACGTCGCACAACGCGCCGCTTGGAACTTACCGAAGAGGGAGAAACGTTTCTAAACCACTGCCGCCATATTCTGGCTGCCGTTGAAGAAGCCGAAGAGGCAATGCTGGATCGCCACAACCAGCCCCAAGGCAGGCTACGAGTTAACGCCGCCCCCAGTTTTATGCAGTTCGTGATTGTGCCGGTGATTGGCGAGTTCCGCGCCCGCTACCCTGGTATTACGCTGGAGCTGGATACTCATGATCGCTTTGTCGACCTGTTGGAACAGCGGGTTGATTTGGCCATCCGCATTGGCAAGCTTGAAGATTCGTCGCTGCACGCCCGCCTCCTTGGCTACAGCCCGCTGCGCCTTCTGGCCAGCCCCGTCTACCTTAAACGCCAAGGCGCGCCGCAAAGCATCGACGACCTTCAAGATCACAGCTTGCTAGGCTTCAGCCAGCTTGATCATCTCAACCGCTGGCCACTGTTCCGCGCCGATGGTCAACCCCTGCACATCACCCCAACGCTGGCGGCTTCCAGCGGCAGTACACTAATCGAGTTAGCCGTTGCGGGAGAAGGCATCGCTTGCTTAGCCGACTTTATGACCATCACTCCCCGTCAAAACGGCACACTGGTGGATGTACTACCCGACTGCACAGAAATGCAGACCCAAGCTGTGAACGCCGTGTACTACCGCCAAACCACGCTTTCACAACGCACCCGGCTGTTTATGGAGTTTTTAGCTGAACAACTGCCAGGGAAGTATTTGATCGCTTAAAACACTCGGTCAGCCGCCCCGAGTGCCCAGAAGCTGTTTGAGAACACGCGACTCCAGCACAAAGGGAACAGACATATGATCTTCGCCCTCTACTTTGTGAAAACTGCTACGCAAACCATATGCCGACAGGTCTTCAAGCCGCTGATAAAGCTGACTAGCATCCTGCTGGTTCTGGAGTGAGTCGTTGTCGGCCACGACCAATGAAAGGCTGTGATGGATGGCATTAACCTCCCCTGCCTCCACCTGCTGACTGAAGTCCCTTTCATGTTTCAACAGGTAGCTATTGTTCCACCAGAGACTGGGGCTGGCCGCGACAATGTGGTTAAACAGCTCCGGCCGAGTAAATAAGGCATAAATCGCAAACATACCGCCGAAAGAGTGGCCATAAAGACTCTGGTGATTAGCATCTACAGGAAAGCGCTCGGCAATAGCAGGCATCAAGCTCTGCTCGATAAAATCCAACAGCTCATCCTGTCCGCCCTGAGGTGGCGTGTTGTGCTCCTCGGCCACCGGCGGTGATAAATCGTAAGAGCGCCGCAGGAAGTTATGCGGCGCTTCGCCCGGATAAGCGATGCCCACAATAATGGCCTGGCGGAACTGCTCCTGTGCCCGCTTGGCCTCATGCAACGAAGCGAAATAAGCGTTGCCATCCAACACGTAGATCACCGGGTAACCGCCGCTGTAGGGTACCTCGCCTTCCGGTTTGCTGATCAGGATACGATAGACGGCACCTTGCTGGTTTTGCATCGTCCATTCCAGCGTCTGATCAAGGGTCACTTGACGCTCAGCCGCCACGTCTGGCTCATCTGCGTATGCTGCCCCTGAACCGGCCATTAAAACCAACCCAGCAAACACTAAACTACTCACAAAAAGTTTCATGACTCGTTGCCCCCGCGACGCTGCCACTTCATCACCATTGGTAAGCGATGCTACCAATCAGACTGCGACCGGCACCGCGATAGCAATAGATGCCCTCACAGGAGATATGCTCTTCATCCGTTACGTTAGTGGCGTTGAGGCTGGCACGAACCCCCTGTAAAGAGCCCGCGAAATCATAGTGAGCCGCCATATCAAACAGGCTGTATGCAGCGTTTTTATTGCTGTTGGCATTATCAATGTACTCACTACCGATATAGCGCACCCCACCGGAAAGACGCAGTCGTTCCAGCGCAGGAACGCGATAATCCAACCACAGGGACGCCAGGTGACGCGGGGTATTCGCCAGGTCACTGCCCTCGTTGCCATCATTATCCGCGGTGATTTCGCTGCGGTTGTAGTTGTAGCTTGCAGTCATGCGCAGGTCGTCGGTGACATTCCCGACGGCCTCAAGCTCCAGCCCACGGGTACGCACTTCTCCGGTTTGTACTTGAAATAGTGGGTTCTCGAGATCAGTGGTTTTACGATTGGCTTCATCGATCTGGTAGATCGCCGCAGTCAGCATCGCATCACTGCCCGCTGGCTGATATTTCAGCCCCAGCTCAAACTGCTCACCTTCGGTAGGATCGAAGTCATTGCCGCTCACATCGGTACCACTCTCAGGCAGGAACGATTGCGCATAGCTGAAGTACGGCGACAGCCCCGAATCAAATGCGTAGAGTGCGCCAAAGCGCCAAGTGTTTTTCTCATCCCGGCTTTCGCTGGCAGTACCGGTGAGGTTGTTGCGAGTCTCGTCACGCGCCCAGTCGCGGCGGATTCCTGCGGTCAAACGCCAGTTATCGAGTTTAATCTGATCCTGTAAATAAAGGCCTCTGCGGTGGGTTTCCCCACTGTCGTTTGTCCACACGTTACTCGGCTGGGCTACAGGCTGACTGTAATCCGGATTGTCGATATCGATCGACGGTGCGCTGCCGCCCGCATAAATAACATCGTTCTCGAGATAGGCGTAATCGGCGCCTAGCATCACCTGATGTTCCACCCCGCCCTGATCAAAGGTCGCCATCAGCCGGGTGTCCGTGCTAAGTGACTCCATCTCTTCGTAAAGGCCGACGCTGCTGCGGCTTAGCGTTGTACCGGATAAGGTGCCTGCTGAAAGGTACTGGTTGGTGGTATCCACCTGACCGTAGCGCACATTTTGCTGCAGTTGCAGCTGGTCACTCCAACGGTGGTTAAATTCATAACCCAGTGCCCACTGCTCTTGATCCAGCTTGTCAAAGTCTTCATCGCTGGACCAAAAATGAGTCAGGTTATCGCCGTCCTGATAAGGACGCGGTGAAGCAGAGGTCTGGCGTTCCTGATACTGGGTAATAAAGGTAATGTCGGTATGATCGCTAATCTGCCAATAAAGAGATGGCGCCAGCAGCGAGACGTCATTATCCACCTGTTCAATGTCCGTTTGCGCATCGCGCATAACGCCCACCAAGCGGTACTGCACATCGCTGCCCATATCACCACCCACATCGAACTGGCCTTGCAGATGGTCATGGCTGCCCACCTGCAGTTGCACTTCCTGTGGTGCATCAGCACTAGGACGTTTGCTAACCCGGTTCACCAGCCCACCCGGTGATAGCTGACCATAGCGCATCGAATCAGGGCCTTTGACTATCTCAATTCGTTCCAGATTATAAGGCACGGTGGAGTAGTAGGAGAGCCACCCGCTATTGGGTTGGCGCAAGCCATCAAGGAAATCGCCATGATATACCGTCGGATACCCCCTCACCGATATCAAGTCAAAGCGCGGGTCCATCCCCGCTGCTTCAACCCGAACCCCAGCCGTATAAGCCACCGCCTGCTCTACTGACGACGGCTGCCGGGCACGAAGCTGCTCTTCGGTGACCACACTGATACTTTGCGCAAGCTCTATCAGCGGTGTATCGGTTTTGCTGCCCGCTGAGGTGCTGTAAGCCAAATAACCGTCACTACTGATTCGGCTGCCTACCACTGCCACGGTATCCAATACCATGTTTTCTGCCCTACCTGCTTTTTCCATTACATAGTCCGCAGGCCCCCGCTTGACCACTTTCAAACCACTGCCCTGAAGCAACTGTTCAAACCCCTCCTCCACGCTATAACGCCCATTCAATCCGGCGCTTTGCAGGTCATCAGTGAGATTAGCGGGGAAGGACAACACAATGCCCGCATGGTTGGCGAATTGGCTCAATACACTGCCCAGCGATCCCGGTTCGATGCTGTATGCCTGCTGGTTCGCAGCCTGTTGCGCCTGTCCGTCCGTTGTTTGTGCTTGCGCTGCTTGTAGGGGCAACAGCGACATCGAACTCATCAGGGCACAGCCTAGTGCGATACCGCCAAGCGCGCACGAGGGTTTGCCATGATGGTATCGAAGGGATATGAGTGTCTGCTTGGGGTTAAAGGGTTTGGTCATCTTTATCTCGTTAATTCCAGAATCGGTTGCTTTATCTCTGGGTCGAACGAGATCGGAAAAGGGACAATAAATAATCCAACTTTTTATTCGCTAGATTTGAGAGTTACCCAATATTGGGTCAGTCGGTCGACGCTAACCGGCAGCGCATTGGCAATGGCTTGCAGCGCCCGGTCGGTATCATCAATAGGGAAAGCGCCTGATACCCTCAGCCCGGCAATGGCGGGATCACAACGCAGCACGCCTGTACGGTAACGGCTCAACTCTGCTACCAAACGGCTCAACGGCCAGTCCACCGCTACCAGCAGACCGCGTGTCCAGCTATCCGCCTGGGCGGTGGCGGTGGCAACCTCTACAGAGCGTGAGCTCATCTGCGCCTGCTCTCCAGCAACAAGGCGCTGGGTCTTGCCACCAGCCAACTGCGGAATCAACTCGACCTCATCCTCCAGCACGGTGACTTGGGTAGACGTGCCCTGCTTGCGCACGGTAAACACGGTGCCCAACGGCACAACAGTGCCTTGCTCGGTATGCACCTGCAGCGCTTTAGCGGCGGCAACGCCTTTCGCCCCTTGGCCCGTGCGAATAAAGATTTCGCCTTCATAGAGGCGAATCAACCGCGTGGTCGAGGTTTCCACTACATCCAGCGCGGTGGCCGTGTTAAGTACCAATTGCGTACCGTCGGCCAGGGTATATTCACGGCGTTCTCCCCGTGCGGTGCGGTGGCTGGCCATCCAGCTTTCTACTGGCGCCTGTTGCCAGGCCAACGAGCCCAGCGCGCTTCCTGCTGCCAATAAAGCAAAGCCGCGCAGCACTGCTCGTCGGCTATGACTCTGACGTTGTTTGATCTGCAACGCATTGAGCGAAGGAGTACCAGGAATCACCTGCAATTGCTGACGCAGTTTTTCTACCTGTTGCCAAGCCTGAATGTGGGCCGGATCCTCCGCTAACCAAGCCGCATGTGCGTGTTTTTGCTGTGCAGTAACATCTTCCGAGCACAACAGTGCGTACCAGCGGGCCGCAGCTCTGAGGGTATCTTTGCGGGTTGCCTGGGTATCGCTCATAGTGGTTCTTCAAACATCAGCAGCAAGCAATGTTCAGTGGCTTTGGCCATGTACTTTTTCACCGAGCTGACGGATACCCCCAAACGTTCGGCGATCTCAGCATAACGCAGACCCTCCAAATGGCAGAGCAAAAACGCCTGGCTTACCTTGTTGCCTAACCCTTCCAACATTTCATCGATCTGAAACAGGGTTTCCAGAATCAAGGCCTGCTCTTCCGGCGAGACGACCACCGGCTCAGGTTGATGCTTTAAGGCTTCCAACCAGGCTTTTTCCAAGGCATCCCGACGCACAAAATCCACCCACACCCGGCGAGCAATGGTGGTCAGAAAGTTACGCGGTTCATGGAGTTTGCTAATTTGGTCGGCGTTACTCGGAGAGGTGAGAATGCGCAGAAAGGTATCCTGAGCCAGATCAGCCGCCTGCCAGCTACAGCCCGTTTTGCGCTGCAGCCAACGCTGCAACCAGCCATGATGTGCATTATACATCTCGGCCAATGGCGTATTCTCAGCTGAAACCGGCATCCCCCCTCCCAAACGATCAGCAAACGGAGGGATATTCTAGTAACAGCTGCCAGTTAATACAAATCATTATTATTTTCTTTAACCACACTATTGTCCCTCGATAGCTGCCGCTGAAAAGTGGACGTACAGCCCGCTCTTATTGAACTGCAGACCCAAACTGTGAACGCCGTGTACTACCGCCAAACCACGCTTTCACAGCGTACCCGACTGTTTATGGAGTTTTTAGCAGAACAGTTACAGGGGCAACTGCATGGAAGCTTATCCAATCACTGATTACAGCTTGCGCGATTCACTCCCTCATTCTAATTTACTTATATGCAAGGCTATTCAACGTCGCTCCAGATGTCACTTACCACATCGCTACTGAGATAAGGTGCCGCCTATGCCTCCCGCCGCCGCCCACTCTTTATTGCAGTCGCCACTAAATCACTCACACGGGGCTTGCTGTTGCGGTTCACCGTTACTACAACGCTTTCATGAGCGTGTGATGGCAGATATTACCCGCCGCCAATTCATGGGAGGAGCCGCTGCAGTAATGGCACTTTTCTCTGGTCTGCGCGCACCCACCGCCATAAGTGCTCAACCTAAACGGGCTGATGGCCCACTATTATTGACCAATCTAAGGCTATTCGACGGCAGCGGCGCGGCGTTACGCGACAACGTTTCAGTACGTATTGAAGAGCAGCGTATCCAGGCTATTTTGCCTGGTGATGCCGCACCTGAAGGCGCAGAAATCATCGACTGTGGTGGTAGCGTATTAATGCCAGGCTTGATTGATGCCCATTGGCACACGACGCTGGCGGCTATTAGCCAAGTAGACGCCATGACCGCCGATCTAGGCTATATCCATCTAGTGGCGGCTCAGGAAGCAGAGAGAACGCTGATGCGTGGCGTTACTTCAGTGCGAGATGCGGGCGGGCCATCCTTTGCACTGAAGCGTGCTATTGATGAAGGAATTGTGGCTGGACCGCGCATACTTCCAGCAGGAGCCATGATCTCCCAAACCTCCGGCCATGGTGATTTTCGAATGCGCTACGAAATCCCACGGGCCAACAACGCACCGCTTAGTGAACAGGAACGCCAAGGCGTAGCCGTCATTGCCGATGGGGAAGCAGAAGTATTACGACGTACCCGTGAACAACTCATGCTAGGAGCTTCACAGATCAAATTGATGGCAGGTGGCGGCGTGGCGTCTACCTATGACCCATTGGATAGCACCCAATTCAGCGAGCGCGAGCTGCGCGCAGCGGTGGATGCAGCAGAAGACTGGGGTACCTATGTCATGGTGCATGTTTATACCTCCCGAGGTATTCAGCGTGCATTAAGGGCAGGCGCTAAATCCATCGAACACGGGCAGCTCGCCGATGAAGAAACCGTAAGGATGATGGCAGGGGAAGGCGCATGGTGGAGCCTTCAGCCTTTCTTGCAAGATGAAGATGCAAATGTTTATCCCGATGCCGCTCGCCGCGAAGCACAACAACAAGTAGCCGAAGGCACCGTGCAGGCCTACGAGCTAGCCCAACGTTTTGATATCAAGACAGCCTGGGGCACTGATATTTTATTTACCCCGCAAAATACCCCCAACCAGCTGCGTCAATTAGTCAAGCTGACTCGCTTTTATGACCCACTTACCGTGTTGGCCATGGCGACTGGCCGCAATGGTGAGCTTCTTTCACTATCAGGATCACGCAACCCCTACCCTGGCACGCTCGGTAAAATAGAGCCGGGCGCGATGGCCGATCTACTTTTAGTAAACGGTGACCCTAGTAAGAATCTTGATTTCCTTCATGACCCTGAACGCAATCTGCGACTGATCATGAAGGGCGGACGCATCTATAAAGACAATGTATAAGGATTTCTGTGATAGCCAAATTACGCCCATTTATCACTGCCTTCAGCATCTTAGCGATAGGCTTTGCAACGAATGCCAATGCCCAAGAGGATGCTTGGCGTTTCCAGCTTACCCCTTATGTCTGGATGACGGGTTTAGCTGGCGATGTGCGTCCACTGGCGACTGCTCCTACCATTAGTACATCGCGCTCATTTAACAATGTACTTGATGATCTTGATGGTGCCTTTTTCATGGCTGGCAGCGCACGCCGCGACCGCCTAGTGCTGTTTGGTGACATTACCTGGGCATCGCTTAGCCACGAGAGCACGCTGCTTCCTGGCGTTGCTATAGAGGGCAAGCTGCGCCAACGCTCTTTAACTGCAGCAGCAGGTTATCAAGTGGTCAATACTTCGAGCCAATACTTAGATTTACTGGCGGGCGCTCGCGCTTGGCGGATCGAGGCGGAAGTGGATGTGCCCGCGCTGGGAGTTGGTGCAAGCGAGACCGAACGTTGGCTCGACCCGATTTTAGCCGCTCGACTGCGTTCCACCTGGAGCCCCCAGTGGTCAACATTAGTGCATGCCGATATTGGTGGCTTCGGAGTTAGTTCTGATAGCACCTGGCAGGTAGTGGCTACCGCTAATTACCAAATCAATAAGGCGCTCCACCTATCAGCAGGCTATCGCCATTTGGCAGTGGATAGAGACGAATCGGGTACACGCATCGATATATCGATGAGCGGTCCTTTGCTGGGTGCTACTTGGCGCTTTTGAGTAGGCCAATTCTTCCCTCTTAAACCTCAGAATCATCTCTCCTGCCATAGTCCACCCACACCCGGCGGGCAATGGTGGTCAGAACGCTACGCGGCTCATGAAGTTTGCTAAAGGAAGGTGTCCTGAGCCAGATCAGCCGCCTGCTTCACCTCCAGCCTTTGGATGTCAATACACAGCCAATTTTCTCATTATTTGTCTTTCACCGACGCCATGACCCTTCCGGCATATCAATGTCGCGTTGAGCCTCATCGAGCGCCTGACGCACCCCTTCCCGATCAAACGGTATACAGTAAGCTGGTTTGGCGCGCTCAAAACGCCAGCTTTCCGCCAGCGACCCAGCATCGACAACGTCGAAGCCGAACTGTCGCACCAACCTTGCGACGCTCTCCTTAGCCGCATCGTCATCTCCCGCTATCGGTAGGGCGCGCCGGTTTCCCGAAGGCAGCGTCTGCCCACCCTTCTCCAGATCGGAGGCCAGAATCGCGTTGAATGCCTTCACGAGACGGGAGCCTGTCAAATGCTGCGCCAGCAGTCCACTCGTCGTCGCCCTGCGCTCATCCAGTTCGGGGATCGATCCATCTCGATCTGGATAGTAGTTATTGGCGTCCAGCACTATCTTGTCACGCAGTGGCTCAACCGGAAGAGTGGCATATTGATGAAAAGGAATGGCGATCAGTATAATTTCGCCGAAGCCTATGGCTTCATGCAGGCTGCCAATCTGTGCTCCAATTTTCGGCGGAATGCTGCTGAGTGTCTGCGGCCCCCGCGAGTTGCTGATCATGACGTCATGGCCTGCCGCAATCACCTGGCGTGCAAAGGCTTGTCCGATAAAGCCCGCACCAATAACCCCAATCCGCATGTCTTTCTCCCGACCGTTTTAAGATAAGCAGTACTTTATTGCGTTACTCAAACGTGATAAACAGGTCTTTATTGACTTAATAATCCACTGAGAGTTGATAATGCTGGATCGGTTAACGAGCATGGCTATTTTTGTGAGGGTTGCCGATCTTGGCTCTTTCACAGCCACCGCCGCAGAATTCGGCCTATCGACGCAGATGGTTTCCAAACACATCATGGCCCTGGAGCAGCTGCTTGGGTCGCGGCTCTTGCACCGCACCACGCGCAAACAGAGCCTGACCGAGATCGGACATCTCTATCACGAACGATGTCAGGTTATCCTTGCAGAAGTCGAGGCGGCCGAAGCGCTGACGGAACAGGCCCGGGCCGTTCCACGGGGTCGCCTCAGAATCAACGCGCCCGTCACATTTGGCAGTCAAAGCCTGGTGCCTCTTGTCACCCGCTACCTTCGTAAGTACCCAGAGGTGGAGGTCGACCTCACCTTGTCGGATCGTCTGGTCGATCCTATCGAGGAAGGTTACGAAGCTGTCATTCGCCTCGGGCCCATCAGCGACAGCACCACATTGGTGGCACGTCCGCTTGCCCCCTACCAGCTCATCGCCTGCGCCTCGCCTGCCTACTTAGCGAAGCATGGAGAGCCGGAGACGCCTGCGGATCTGGTTGAGCATGAGTGTCTGGGGTTCGCCTATTGGTTCGGCACCTTGGGCAGGCAGTGGCGCTTCAGTCGCGACAACTGCAATTTCGACGCTTCCGTGAACGGGCGGCTACAAATCAACGACTGGAAGGGGCTGCTTCGCGCAGCATTGGAAGGATTCGGCATTACATTGGGCTACGAAGCTGCATTGACGGAGGCGTTATCCACTGGGCGGCTGGTGCGCATCTTGCCAGACTATGCTGGGCCATCAAGACCAATGCACCTGCTCTACGCCGCCGATCAACGCATGACGCCGAAACTACGTCATTTCATAGACGACGTTGTGGCCACGTTCGCTTAACTTCCACCGTTACCTCGCGCCTTTGTCGTCACTCACCCAGCGGGTAAAAGCAGCGACCTGAGGATCCGCCTCCTTTACGGCATAATAAACCAACCGTAGGTGGCGCTCTTCATCAACGGTTAACGTCGTGTGCTCGAACGCTACCTCGCCTAACTCCTCAAGGTGAAGATGACGTACTCCCTGGCAAGGGGCGTTGACCTCCTGGGTTTTCCACAACTGCTTAAACTCAGGCGAGACCTTGGTTAACTCTTCGACAAGCTCATCAATGGTGGGGTCTTGCGCCGCTCGGGCAAAGTCGCGGCGAAAACTGGATAGCATTTGGCTGACCTGCGTTTCCCAGGGTGACAAGCGCTGACGCATGGCAGGGTCGGTAAATAACAACCACAGCATGTTGCGACGCTCTGGTGCATGGCAAGAGAAGTTGAACAGCTTATTGGCCGCGCTGTTCCACGCCAGCACATCCCAGCGCAAGTTCAGGATATACGCAGGTCGCGTAGGCAGGTCGTCCATCAACCTTTGAACCAGCGGCGGCACGCTGCACCAGGTTTTGCCTAGCTCAGAGGGTAAGCGCTGATGGGTAAGCAAGAATAGATGTCGGCGCTCAGCCGCATCCAGCTTGAGCGCTTTGGATAGATTGTCCAGAAAAGTGGCCGATACGCTGATATCGCGACCCTGCTCCAACCAAGTATACCAAGTCAGCCCCACGCCTGCTAAAGCGGCGACTTCTTCACGCCTTAACCCCGGCGTACGCCTTCGGCGGCCACGAGGAAGCCCCACCTCTTCTGGTGCGATTTTCTCTCGGTGCATGCGTAGAAACTCAGCTAGGTCTTCCCGCGTTCGAGTCAGCGTCCGTGGAGCGGTCATTTTATTACCTTGAATAACTTATCACTTTTAGTAATAGCATAAATAGTTAAATTGTACCCCCTTTAAAGCCTCTCCAGAATAGCTCTTCGCTGGCAAAACAGCGCTGGCGGATTCTTTTCTAATGCTTATGCCTGGAGTGCGTTATGGCTGACCAATCTCGTCTATCGGTATATCTCGTGGCACTGGGTGCGTTTGCACTTGGGATGGCCTCTTATGTGACTGCGGGGCTAATTCCCCTCATCGAAGACGCCTTTAGTGTCTCTGCGGCCACGGCTGCTCAGTTAGTCACGGTATTCACCTTAGCCTATGGCTTAGGCTCGCCTGTCGTCGTTGCGCTACTACCTGGCAAGCACCAACGCCTGGGTTTACTACTAGCGTTAGCCGTTTTTATTGTGGCAAATATCGCCAGCGCACTAGCCAACAGTTTTATATCACTCTCGATATGGCGGGCGGTCGCTGGCGTTGGCGCAGGGGTTTACCTTGCCATGGGCATTGCCGCCTCAGCCGCCATAACGGCTGAGGCCCACCGCGGTAAAGCGATTGCCATCATTATGGGCGGTATGGCGAGCGGCACGGTACTGGGGGTGCCTATCAGCCTGTTGCTAGCAGAGCGTTTAGGTTGGGAGTCAGCGATGTGGCTTATTTCAGCACTTGGGTTAATCGCCTACGCGGGGCTACAGGTAAAACTACCTGCTCTTCCATCCGCACCAACGCTTTCACTTGTTCGCAAGCTCGCTATTTTGCGAAGCCCTCATGCCATGGCCATTCTGGCGGTTTCCTTATTGGGCGCTGTGGCCAGTTTGGGGATGTATACCTTTATTGCCCCGTTTATGGCGGCCACCGAGTCAGGTGCTGTTCAGTCAATTACCGGCTATTTATGGGTGTGGGGGATTGGCGGCGTCGTGGGCAGTTTTCTGATTGGGCCTCTGGTGGACAGGTTTATCGGCCCTGTGATTACCCTGGCGATTATGTTGCTGCTCTTTTTGGCGCTCATTGCTCTACCTTTCACGGCGTCGGTTCACCCACTGCTGACGTTACTTCCAATTGCGCTTTGGGGTGCTGTGGGCTGGGCGCTTCAAGTGCCACAAAACAATGAACTCGTTCGTGCACGCCAAGCCCACGGCGACGGTAACCTGGCGGTCGCACTCAATGAATCAGCGCTCTATTTAGGCAGTGCGATAGGCGCGGCGTTCGGGGGCGTTTTGCTGGCTTTCCACCTTCCCGTTTCGACATTAGCCATTGGCGCGGGGGTTATTGCCGCTGCAGGTGCAGCAACACAGCTAATCATCGTCATGCGCATGAAGCGCTAGATCAGTTAGTGCACGCCAAGTGGCACTCTTCATGCCCCTTGGCGGCTCTACATAGATCAGTCTTTTGCTTAACACCCAAACATCAGCGACCGGTGTGTAGAAAGCCCGGCCATGGCGCCATCAGCCACGGCAAAGGTGACCGACCCTGCGGCGCGGGCTACATCACCGCAGGCGAAAACACCGGGGATTGAAGTGGCCTGCATTGCATCGGTTTTAACAATGCAGCCCATGGGAGACTCCTCTAGCTCGCATCCCAATTGAGCTGCTAACGGGCTAAGGTGAATGCGCGGCGCGACAAATAAGCCCACCAATGGAAACACCCGACCATCCTGCATTACCAGCTCAACGCCAATCTCTGTTTGGGAGACTAGCCGTGCCGCTGCGCCATATTCGATATGAGTACCGCGCGCCTTAAGCTGAGCCAGTTGCTCAGCAGTGGGTTCAAAGGCATCGTTAACAAACAGCATGGTTGCGCCCCAGTCGGGCAGCATCAAACCATGGTGCATCGCGAGTTCTGAGGTTGCCAGCACACCGATACCCTCTTTGCCCAGCTCATAGCCGTGGCAGTACGGGCAGTGGAAAACGCGTTTACCCCACAGCTCGGCGAGCCCCGGTAAGCCTGGAAGCTCATCGGTAACACCCGCGGCCAGAATAATGCGCCGTGCCTGATAGGTGCTTCCATCGGCCAGCGCCACCAAGAAATTATCAGCCGTCCCCGTTACTGCCTCCACCCGCCCCGTGCGCCACTCAACCGTTGGGTACTCCATCAGTTGGCTACGGGCCTCTGCTGCTATCTCTGCGGGTGGTGCACCATCCTGGGTTAAAAAACCATGGGAGTGAGAAGCAAAACGGTTACGGGGTTGTCCCGCATCTATCAGTAATATTTTCCGCCTTGCTCGGGCTAGCTGTAGCCCTGCCGCCATGCCTGCGTAGCTGCCACCGATAATCACTGCATCAAAACTCATTGCCCTTCCTCCGTGTGCACCCAGCCTTTTAAGCCCATGGTGAATAAACTCATTTCATGTATCTTTTATTGATACATTAAAAAGCGCACAGAGGTCAATGGCAATGTTGAGAATGCCGATTAACGTTAATCGGGTAGGTGTTGAAGTATTAAGGCGTCGGCAGTTGGTAGCCTTTGCGCGTCGCAATATCATCAAACTGTTCAGCAAGCTCGGCCAACGTGACCGCTCCCAGGCGGTCAATGAGCAGCGCTTCCGCTTCGCGCATGGCATCAAAAAGCGCCGCATTAACCACCTGCTCTACCGCGCAGTCCGGGTTATCACGGTCGGTGCCGATGGCGAAAATGCGCGGTCCGCCTACGGCGTTGTGTATATCCAGCAGCGTTACGCTGTGCAAATCACAGGCGATGCGCCAGCCGCCGTTGTGCCCCTTTTCAGACTTTACATAGCCCGCCTTACGAAGGCCCGCCATAGTGCGCCGCACCACGGCAGCATTGGTGCCCAGCATGGCGCCAATCTGCTCTGAAGTAATCGGTTGGGATTCCCGCGCGATGTGCAGCAGCACATGCAGCATACGAGAGAGGCGGCTATCTGTTCTCACGGGCAACAATCAACTATTCAGAGGATAAACAAAGGAAAACAACGAAGCTGCACTTTAGCACACCCGCGAGCGGGGCTGGGAATGAACCCAACCAGGGCCACCGCACACGAACCTACACCTCGTTCGCCGTTATAAGGCAAACTATGCTCTCGCTCTCTATACTGGTGCTGAATCACTTTCACTGGCAGGGGATAAATGTCTGGCACGTCATTAGCCCCATTTAGCGCCTCCCATTGTCGTTACTTCCAGGCCACTTAAGGATGTTATGGGTCTTCACGAAATCGCTGTCGGTGGCATCTACTTAAGCCCTCTGTTGATCTACGCGCTGATCGGCTTTGTGGCTACGCTGACCATTCGTTCACTACTGCACTGGGTGGTCGGCGAGTACGCGCTCTGGTACGAGGCGTGGTTCGACATTTCATTATTTGTCATCCTCACCGCTGCCACCACGTTCATTTTTACTGTTTTGCTTCAAAGCCCTTAAGACAGCCCTTGAGAGAATCGCCGATGCGCCCTTCGCTCCGTATTTTGCTCACCCTCGTTATTGTCGCCATTGCCGTTGCCGCCGGTGCATGGCTATGGCACTACTACCTCTATACCCCCTGGACTCGCGACGCTCGGGTTCATGCGGAAGTGGTGACGATTGCCCCCGATGTCTCTGGCTGGGTACGCACACTTGAAGTAGTGGACACCGACCATGTTGCCCAAGGTGATACGCTGTTTGAGATCGATAACACGCGTTACCAAGCGGCGGTGGACAGCGCCCAGGCCACAGTTGACCATCGCCAGGCAACCCTGGAGCTAAGCCGCGCCGAGGAGAATCGACGTAACCAGTTGAGCAATAATCGTGCGATTAGCGCAGAAAACCAGCAGATTGCCCAGATCAACTCGCGCATTGCCGCCGCTGATTTACAGCAGGCTCAGGCGGAGCTGGCCAGCGCCCAGCTTGATTTAGCGCGCACCCAAATAACCGCGCCGGTCAGCGGCCATATCCTCAATGTCCATCTTACCGCTGGTACTTACGCTAATCGCGGCACGCCGGTAATGGCGCTGATCGCGGATAATTCCTTCTATGTCGTGGGTTATTTCGAAGAGACCAAAATGACGTCGATCGACATGGGTGATCCGGTGGATGTGATTCTGATGAACGGCGACACCCATCTGGCGGGCCGAGTGGCGGGTATTGGTCGAGGCATTGCCGATAGCAACACAACCCTTAACCAGCAGCTGCTACCGCAAGTGGAGCCCACCTTTAGCTGGGTGCGCCTGGCTCAGCGTATTCCGGTGCGCATTGCACTAGAAGACGTTCCTGATGACACTCTGCTAAGCGTCGGCATGACGGCAACGGTGCGCGTCCGCCCTGCTAAAAACGCTGCCGATCAGTCTGAGTAACCCATGTCGCCGTTTGTTAGCACCTACCTGACGCCCAACGCTACGGCGGTCAAGTTTGCGATCAAGACCACCCTGGCGATGATGCTCGCGCTCTATATCGCGCTTATGTTCGACTTGGAGCGCCCCTACTGGGCGCTGATGTCGGCAGCGTTTCTGCAGATACGCCCAATGAGCGGCATGGTGGTAGAAAAAGGCATCTGCCAACTTGTCGGCACCTTGATTGGCGCCATGGCGGGTATCGCGATCATGGCACTCTTTGCCCAGGCTCGCGTGCCTGCGCTTATCGTGCTGACCGCTTGGATTATGCTATGCACTTACGTGGGCTCGCTGTGGCGTAATAACTACACCTACGGCTGTCTGATGGCCTCCGTAACCGCCATGCTGATCGTGGTCATCTCCAGCGGCAGCACGCCCGCCGGGATCTTCGATATCGCCGTGGCGCGCCTTACCGAACTGGGGCTGGGCGCCATCTGCGCCATGCTGGTCAGCTCGCTGCTCTGGCCATCCCATGTGGGCGCCCACCTTGCCACTCAGGCCGACAGCGTGATCAACGAAGCCTTCGAGCATGCCGCCCTGCGCTTAGAAGCCAGCGACGATATTCCAGCGATGCAGAAAGCCCTGCGCAGCAGCCTCGTGCCGTTAACCCTGCTGGAAACTGACAGCCAGGCCGCCCGCTTTGAAGGCCCGGTAGGCCCCGGCCGAGTTCGGGCAGCCCATGTACTAACCCGCCGCACGCTGCGCTTTTTCGCCAACCTGCAGGCGCTGCACCAACTGATGCACGACCACGCTGACCGACTCGCTCCGCAAAGTATCGAACTCGCGGGCGAGGTCGCAAAAGGCTTTCGCGATGCTGAACACGTCAAAGGGGTCATTGAGGCCAGAAAAGCTCTCCAGTCGCTACGCCATCGGGTTCATGAAAGCGAGGAAGAGGCCAGCTTAGCCCCTCTCGATCGGCGTCTGCGGTTGGGGCTACGTGAATCGATCGGCCACGCCATGATCATGCTCGATGCCCGGGAGGCGATTGCCTCGCCGGAGAGCCATAAACTGCGCTCATCGCCACTGGCCTGGCACCGCGATCACCTCGCCGCCGGTATTAACGCCATTCGCTCAGGGCTAGTATTTTCGCTACTGGCGACTTTCTGGATCGTCACCGCCTGGCAGAGCGCCATGATCGCGATGATGCTGGGCACACTGTTTTCCGCCTTTTTCGCCAGCCGTGACAATCCCCTCGCCATCACCATGATGTTTTATAAAGGTATGCTGGCGGCGATTCCTAGTGCTTTTCTGTTCGGCCATGTATTGCTCTCCCAGGCCAACGGTTTTCCGATGCTAGCAATGCTGTTTGGTACACCGCTGTTCTTAGGACTATTAGGTGCCACTAACCTAGCCACCATGGGCTACTGCCTAGCCTTCAC
Organism: Halomonas sp. A3H3; assembly: GCF_000982975.1. Taxonomy (NCBI): domain Bacteria; kingdom Pseudomonadati; phylum Pseudomonadota; class Gammaproteobacteria; order Oceanospirillales; family Halomonadaceae; genus Halomonas; species Halomonas sp. A3H3. The sequence continues at coordinate 639,033 of NZ_HG423343.1, forward strand.
TATCTTCAATATTCTGCTAACCATGCCCGGCAACGGCATGGATTTCTCGTTCGACAGTTTTGCCAACCGGGTGGTGGCCGTAGTGATTGGGCTAAGCTGCGTGGTAATGAGCTTTCGCTTGCTGCCGGGGCTGGGCACCCGACTTCGGCGGCGGCGTTTAATCAATGCGATTTCCACCGATATCCATGAGCTAAGCCAGCGCTCGATTCGCGATGCCGAAACCCGCTTCAGCGGCCACATGGCAGATCGGCTTCTGCAACTGGCACAGCATGACGACATGCTACCCGAAGACCAACGCCACCTGTTTATTCTTGGCTTGACCGGGCTGGATGTTGGCACCGCTACGCTGCGCCTGCGTGATCGGCTTGATGATGCACCGCACCCGCGAATTCGCGAGGCGCATCGCCACCTACTAGACACGCTAGCTGGCGGGTTTGAAGAGAGCGCCAACGGGTGCCAGCCGCAAGGAATTCGCGAAGCAGGCCAGCAGTTGGAAGAGGCAATAGAGGCTTACGGTGACGTGCCCGCTGACCGCCGTGTACTGTTGGAAGGCTTGGTTGAGCGGCTCGAACTGGCTCTAGAGCGTCTGGGGCGCATCATGGCGGAGCGGCCACAGATTACGTCTATGCATAAAGCCCCGAACGCTCCCGTGCTAAAAAAATAAGTGTCCGTTCATGGAATTACCAGAGTAAAGCGCTAGTGAACTAGCTACTTGTATCGCTACTGCCCCCGTCGATCAACCATGGGCGCATGCTGAGCCATCAACTCCACAACCCAATCGATAAACACGCGCAGCTTGGCGCTTACGTGCCGATTCGGTGGAAAAGCGACGTACATCGGCATTGGGTCGAGATGCCAGCCATCAAATAGGCGAACCAGCTCCCCGCGAGATACTTGCTCACTGACCATGTAGTCAGGAAGCCACACTACGCCGAGCCCCGCTATGCCTGCCGCAAGACCGGCATTACCGTCATCGACCGAAATCACATAGCGCCCTTGTACGGTAACGCGCTCTCCGTTGCGGTACATGGCGTAGGGAGAAGACGCCCCGGCACGGGCCCATCGGAACCCTACAATGTAGTGAGGGGGAGCTGAGAGTTCTTGCGGGTGCAAAGGCAAACCAGCGCTTTCCAGATAGCTCGGCGCGGCGTAAATACCGATCTTCAGGTCGCCTACGCGGCGCGCCACTAACGATAAATCCGTGAGTTCTCCGCCGCGCACCACACAGTCCACGCTTTCACCGATCAGATCCACCATGCGGTCACTCGCCCCCATATCAATTTGAATATCGGGGTATTGAGCGTGGAAAGCAGGCAAAGCTGGTATCAAGATCATGCGCGCGAAAGGGCTGGGCACGTCCACCCTTAGTCGGCCGCGAGGCGACACCGAGGCGTTGGACAGGCTGGTTTCAGCATCATCCATATCGGCTAATAGCTTTATAACGCGCTCGTAATAGGCGGCGCCGTCAGCCGTTACGTTCACCTTGCGCGTGGTGCGGTTGAGCAGCTTTACCCGTAGCCGTGCCTCTAATTGTTGCACGAGTTGCGTCACGCTGGTTTTGCTCATGTGAAGTGTTTCAGCTGCTTTGGTAAAGCTGCCCGTCTCCACGACCCGAGCAAAAGCCTGCATTGCGTTAAAACGATCCATGAGGGTGCCAAACACCTTTGATTGTTTGAAAACTACAAACAATGTTGAACAGAATTCGCCGTTTATCTACCAAAAATGGAGGTCTAAAGTGACTTCATCGTAAACAACGGGTCGGTTTCGACCTACTGATGGAGATTCACATGGCTAAGCGTGACGCTGTTTTCCCCTCCGGCCGCCAGGCACTTTATGACCAGAATACCTATTCCGCCGCTGTTCGCTCGGGCGATTTTCTGTTTGTCTCGGGCCAAGTGGGCAGCCGTGAGGACGGCTCGCCCGAGCCAGATTTTGCTGCTCAGGTGCAGCTTGCTTTCGACAACCTACAGAGAGTACTGGAAGCAGCGGGCGCAAGCTTTGACGATATCGTCGATGTGACGAGCTTTCATACTGACCCGGAGGCCCAATTCCCTATCTGGCTGGAAGCCAAGGCGCGTGCGTTTCCGGAAAAACCTTACCCAAACTGGACAGCGGTCGGCGTGACATGGCTGGCAGGTTTCGATTTTGAAATCAAGGTCATTGCCAGACTACCCGAGTAATCAAGTGCCATGTGGCACAAGCGCCTATTCGCAGGGACATCGCTGCATGGTTACTGGCTGCCTCGATAGTTTTCTGACAGCGCAGCCTGTTTAGCTGCGCTTGGCATACGTCCGGGTGGCCTATTTGAGTGGATTCGTCTGATTTTCTCCCGCCTTTCAACTCAACGTTAGCAAGATGCTGAAGGTATTCACCCGCCCCTGCAGGATCAGGCAAGTTTTGCGCAAGGGTTGGCAAGCCCTGCCGCCGTGGAATTGTTAAAAAGTAAAGGTCAGCGCAGCCGTTCAGGGGCCTCACCAACGAAGCGGTTCGAGCAGCACGACTATCGATATTGATGGCATTGAATCCTAATGATAGGCGGAGTGTATAACAGTGAAAACATCAGGAAACACCATTCTCATCACCGGCGGTGGCTCCGGCATTGGCCGTGAGCTTGCTCTACGCTTTAACGCGCTGGGCAACACCATCATCGTCGCTGGACGGCGCATGGAAACGCTGGAGGAAACCATTGCCGGTCACCAGAATATGCACGCGATGGTCGTCGATGTAGAGGATCCGCGAGCAATTGTGGCCTTTGCTGAGCGCGTCGTCGCTGAGCACCCCGACCTCAACGTGCTAATCAACAATGCGGGCATCATGCGCCGCGAGGACTTGACCAGTACCCATGACCTTATTGATTCCGAACAAACGGTCGTCACCAATCTGCTTGGGCCTATCCGGCTGACCAACGCACTGACCGACCACCTGACAAGCCAGCCAGACGCGACGATCGTGAACGTATCGTCCGGGTTGGCGTTTGTGCCGTTAAGCGGCACGCCCACCTACAACGCCACCAAGGCGGCCATTCACTCCTATACGATTTCGCTCCGCGAACAGCTCAAGGGCAAGGTCGAGCTTATCGAACTGGCACCTCCCGCCGTGCAGACGGAACTGACACCAGGCCAGTCGACCCGCGAAGGCTATATGCCGCTCGATGACTTTATCGACGAAGTCATGACGCTTTTCCACGAAAAACCCACGCCCAAGGAAATACTGGTGGAAAACGTCAACTTCCTGCGCTGGGCGGAACGCGACGGACACTTCGATGAAGCGGTGGAGATGCTCAGTCAATTTTGAACGGCACGGCTTCACTACGACTGACGGGCTACCCCGGATCAAAACTGCCAATTGGCCGGAACCCAGGCATAGCCGTTGTCGGTCTTGAGCATTCGGCCAATGCCCGGGAAGGGAAAGTGGAAGCCGAGAACGGGTAGCCTGTCTGCCGCGGCCATATCGAAGATCCGGCGGCGCGAGGCGAGTGCCGTTTCCTTGTCACGATCCGGCCCGGGCAGCCATGAGTGATCAATATTGACGATAGGATGATAGGCAAGATCAGCGGTCAGCAGTAGCTGATCCTTCCCGGAGTGGACAAGGAAGTTCGCCATGCCGGGGGTGTGGCCCAGTGCCGGAAGCGTGGTCAAGCCAGGAACGATTGCTGTGCCAGCTTCGTACAATTCGATATCGCCGGTGACCGGCGTGAGGCTCTGCCGGATGGCTGTGGCGAAATGGCGGCGAAAATCCTCGGGTACCGGCATGTAGGAAAGATCCGGATCGTTAGTGATGAAGAAGTCCCAATCGGCACGGGGCGCAAAGACTGTTGCCCGCGGAAATGCCTTGCCACCATCGGCCGTTCGCAGGTTGCCGACATGATCCGGGTGCGTGTGCGAGATAACCACAATGTCGATATCATCGGGCCGTAAACCGATAGCGGCCAGATTATCGAAGATGCGACCGCCTAGCGACCCCATGGTCTGCCCGGCACCAGCTTCGAGAAGAATTCGCCGGCCATTCGTTTCAATAAGAAGGGTATTGAGATTCAGCGTCATGTGGTCGGTCGGCAGGAAGGCTTGCCTCAACACCTCCTCAAGTTCCGCCTCCGACGCATCGCTGGCGTAAACCTGCGGTGGGCCGCCTATCAGCCCATCGCTCAACACGGTGGCAGAGATGTCGCCGACGCGAAAACGATAATAGCCGACATTGCCACTCGCATTTATACCCTGAGCCGTAGATGACGCGGTGGAAGCCTGCTGTGCAAAGGCTATGCCGCTGGCCGGCAAGATCACCCCCGCCGCTACCGACGCCGCTGTCAGCATCACCTGCCGACGATTCACTGTTATTCCGCTCATATGTCCACCCTGTTCGAGTCACTGATTGCTCTGCAGTACTTGTTTTCAGCGCCGGCCAAGACCAGGGGTAACCAAAACCGAGTCATTGCGACGCGCTTTTAAAGGATGACCCAGAACAGGCATGCGGATAAGCTAACGAAAACGGATCAGCTTATTAAGCAGGGCTTTGCAATGAGCCAACTACGCCTTGACAGCTTAGAGATATTTGAAGATGTGGTGCGCTGCGGTGGCTTTAGAGCCGCTGCCCTTGGCAGGGGCGTGTCATCGTCCGCCATTAGCCAGTCGATCAGCGCACTTGAGGAAGCGCTGAGCATTCGGCTGCTGAACCGAACGACACGTAGCGTCGCGCCCACTGAAGCAGGCGAACAGCTTCTTGAGCGACTTGGACCCGCTCTTCATGACATCAGAACAGCGATCGACGATCTCAATCAGCTTCGAGAACGCCCATCTGGCAGCGTGCGGATCAATACCCCAGGGCCAGCGGCCGACCATGTGCTGTGCCCATTGGCCTTTGAATTCATGAAAATGTATCCCGATGTCAATGTTGAGATCGTCAGTGATGCTGCGATCGTCGATATTGTGAAGCAGGGCTTCGACGCTGGCGTGCGCTTCGGGAATCAACTCGCCCAAGACATGATCGCCATGCCCCTGGGCCCCTCCTTGCGATATGCCATCGTGGCCTCGCCCGATTATCTTCGCGAGCGTGGTCGGCCCGACTCACCGCGCGATCTCTTGCAGCATGACTGTATTCGCCGCCGTTTCCCCGGCGGCACCATGGTAACGTGGACATTCGAGAAGGACGGCGATGAAGTGGAGATCACGCCGCAAGGCCGGTTGACGCTGAGTTCAGCGCACCACGAACGCCAGGCGGCGATTGCGGGATCGGGAATCGCTCATCTGTTTGAGGACTATGTCCTCGCCGATCTCGAACAGGGCAGCGTTATTGAATTGCTCAGCGACTGGAAGAAGAAGCTGCCGAGCTGGTATCTGTATTATCCGAACAGGCGGCATACCAGCGCGGCCATGCGGGCCTTCCTCGACTATATCCGCCATCGTGAATGGCCTCCTGTCAGCAACTAATGCTTCACAGGCTATGCTTGCTTATTCATTTCAACCAATAGCAAAGTAGAAAATAACCGCACCCCTTAAACGTCGATGGTTTTAATAATGTTGGCGGGATTACCCCCTACCACAACATTATCTGGCACATCTTTAATAACGACGGCCCCCGACACGATAACAACGTTATTACCTACACTAACGCCTGGGTTAATGATGGCACCGCCACCAATCCAGACGTTATTTCCAAACGTAATCGGCTTTGCGTACTCTTTGCCCGAATTACGCTCACGCGGATCCAAGGGGTGCGTGGCCGTATAAATCTGCACATTCGGCCCAAGCATGCAGTTATCACCAAATCGTATTTCACAAACATCCAGCAGTGTGCAGTCGAAGTTTGCAAAGAAGTTTTCACCGACATGGATATTATATCCATAATCCAGTCGAATATTTGGCTCTACATGAAGGCACTTCCCCGTAGAACCAAATAAATCTTTTAACGCTTTCAAGCGCTGAGCATCGGTTTCCAACACTTGATTGTATTGCCAAACCTTGCGCTTTGTTTCCTCATGCTCTTTTCGCAATACCGGATCAGCAGGGTTATAGAGCTCTCCTGCTAGCATCTTGTCTTTTTCCGATCGCATTATTCGCCTTCCTTGCTAGAACTCTATGTTAATCACCCCCAACCGGTATTGTCTCGCTCCGGTTCGGAATCAAGCGGTGCAGCCAGTTCAAGATATCATCGACACCACTGTAGGCAACGGGAATCACCAGCAGACTCAAAAACATCAACGTGACCAGCCCACCAATGACCGCGACGGCCAGGGTGCCCAGAAGCTGGATCACCCTCCTCCCTTGAGCTCAGTGAGAGTTGATCATGTAAAGTGATCGTTTTACACTACTCACATGGATACTAAAACAAAGCTTATTTCAGCAGCAGAGCAGCTATTCGACCGGCACGGCTTTACCGCCACCGGGATGGACAAGCTAACCAAGGCGGCTGGCATGTCGAGCCGAACGCTCTACAAGCATGCGGGTAGTAAAACGGCGCTAATAACGGATGTGCTCAAAGAGCGCCATCGACGGTTCCTGCCGCTCATCGAAGTAGACAGCGTTGATGCGCTCTTCGACGCGCTGGAAGAATGGATAAGGAGCGAGAGCGCAAGAGGATGCCTTTTTCTGCGCGCTTACGGCGAAACCGGCGGCGACACGCCGGCAATCACTGAGGCCGTGCTGGCTCACAAGGCAAGGCTTTATGAGAAGATCCAGGATATTGTCGCGATAGAAACCGATGGCCAGGAGATGCCGGAACTCGCCGAGCAGATCCTTATTCTGTACGAAGGCGCCACCGCGGCCGCGATTTACCGTAGCCCGGAGGCGATAGCCTCGGCACACAAAGCCGCATCAGCACTGCTCAAGCAGGCACGATCATGAGCCCCAGCGTGTACCTCGGCGCGGCGGGGTTTGGCCTGATTGCGGTGTGCTATGGCTTTGCGCGCTTCGCCTTCGGGCTCTTTCTACCCCAGATCGACACTGACCTTGCTCTTACGCCCACCTTGAGTGGCTTTATCTCAGGTGGATCTTTTCTGGGCTACTGTGTCGCCATCATTTTATCGGCGTACCTGACCGAACGGATCGGCGCCCGCGCCGTTGCCATCGGGGCGGCGCTGGTCGCGACCGTCGGCATGGCAGGCATCGCCATGGCGCCTTCCCCCGTATTGCTCGCCAGCGCGGTCATGCTGGCAGGCTCAAGTACGGGGCTGGCCTCTCCGCCCATGGCAGCAGCGGTGGCTGCCGCCGTGCGACATGGTCGGCAAAGTGCCACCAACACGATCATTAATGCTGGAACGAGTGCCGGTGTGGTGCTTTCCGGGCCAGTCGCGTTACTGATGGGAGGTCAATGGCGGTTAGCGTTCGCGTGTTTTGCAGTGGCGGCTTTTGTGATAGCGGTAGTTGCCGCGCTCAGCGTACCCAGCGGCACCAAAGCGACCCAGACCTCGGGTGGCTTTCCACCCTTTAGCAGCGTTGTTATGCGCTTGATCGCGGCTGCTTTTCTGATGGGCGCGTCCAGCACTGCTATTTGGTCTTTCGGCGGCAAACTCGTCGCGCTGCAGCTTGGCTGGGGCAATGCTGGCGCAGGGCTGCTTTGGATCGCCATCGGTGCAGCCGGTATTGTGGGCGCAGGCGCAGGCACGTTAGTGGCGCGCTTCGGGATCGACCGGGTGCATTGGTTTTTTCTGGGGGCATTGGCAGCAGGCATTCTTTTGGTTGGTACCAGCGCCACCACTCCCCTACTGGCAATCGTCGGCGGCATGCTGTTCGGTGCTGCTTACATCATGGTGACAGGTGTCTATCTGGTATGGGGCGTCACGGCGTTGCCCGACCGGCCTGCCACAGGTCTGATGATCGGCTTCCTGACCATCGCGATCGGCCAGACGGCTGGCGCCCCACTCTTTGGTTTTTTGATGGATCGGCTGACCCCCGACTACGCTGTGCTGGTCTTCGCATGCCTTGCCTTTACCGCGGGGCTGGCAAGGGCCGGCAGCGCCATACCCAAGCCCGCCCCAAAAGCCACCTAGTCAGCACAAGAGGTAAGTCGCCTAATAGCGGGGTTACTGACCATACACCGACAATAACGAGGCAGCGTTAACGCTCCTGACACAACACGTTGAAGCAGCCAAAACGTTCGCTGCGCTTATTCAGTGTGGATTGGCCTAATAGAGACTAAGCTCGCAACTCTCGCAGCAGGTCGATAAAAGTCCGCAGGCTGGGAGGCACATGACAGTTATCCGAGTAGATACACGCCCCTTTCTTGCCAACGCTGAGCTTATTGCACCTCCACATTGGCAGTGTCGGTGGCTTCGTAAAGTGGGCGTAATGCCTCTTGCCGAACGGCACCTCCTACGCCGTCATTCACCAAGGCTTCGGCATTATTTTCAAGATATTGTCTAACTCCTTCGCTTTCAGCAACAACCTGAAAGTCGCGAAGTGAAGCCATCAGTTGTGGTGTCAATTGGTCAAGTTGGGGGCGAATATCTTCGGCAAGGTCTGGCGGGGATGCAAAGGGAGGCTGCTCCGTTTGCCTCCATTGTTCATGGAGCCGGTGCTGGATAACCTTGCTTGCCTCAAACTGGTGTTTGAAAAACGTCTGGGCAAAGGCTTCATTGATACCCGCCCGCGAGGCTTCAGCCACGACCCTCTCTAGAATTTGCGCTTCTCGTGCGGGAGCATCAATAGGATCACCAGAGTTCCATTTAGCCTTTGCAACATCGGGTGCAATAGCCAGCCGCTCATCAACCAACCGAAGCAGCTGATCCACCGTTTGTCTAACGTCATTGGAAGGCTCGGCGGCACGGGCCTGATATCCAACACCGAGCACCAGCGCCACCAGGAGAATGGCGCACAACATGACACGCAGGGAAGCAAGAGAGATCGTTCTTAGAGTGACCATCATGACCATCCATAGCTAGTTAGAGTGAATTCAATTTTTCTGTTTGCGACGCGCCAAAGTTTAGCAAAAGGCATACTGGCCAACACGCTTACGCATTAAATGGAATGCAAAGATCACGCTGTTGTAACCGTTAACGGCGATACTCTATGTTCAATAGATCTTCGAGCTCGCAAAGCGTCCTGTTTCGGCGGCTTCTGAAACAGCCGCCCATATTCACGGGTAAACTGGGGCACGCTCTCGTAGCCCACCTCAAAAGCAGCGCTGCTCGCAGAAAACCCTTCATTGAGCATCAAACGGCGCGCTTCAATCAGGCGAAGTCGCTTCTGGTACTGCCCCGGCGTGAGCGACGTCATGTGCTTAAAGTGCTTGTGAAACGAGGTGCTACTCATTCCCGCTTCTGCCGCAAGTCGCTCAATGGGCACACGCGACTGATACTCAGCTCTGAGTACCGTAATGGCGGCGGCAAGACGGCTTGCATGGCTGTCCGGGTCTGCCAGCGTCCGCAAAGCATTACTGTGAGGCCCAGACAGGAGCCAATAGTGCAGCTCCCGCATGATTCCTGGGCTCAAGAGCGGCGCCGCTTCCGGGCGATCCAATAGGTGCATCAGCCGTGATGCGCAATCGAGCAGTGCGGCTTCGGTGTCGATGGCGAATAGCGTAGGCATCCCTGAAGTGCGCGGCGGGCGGGGGGTATCGATATGGGCGGTGAGTTCGCGCAACAGCGCCACCTCCAGTTCGACAGCGATCGCCAGATAGGGCTCGCTCTGGCTTGCTTGCACGACCCGTCCGGTGACCGGCATGTCAGCACTAACGAGGACAGACTTCCCGCTAGAAAAAACCCGTTCCTCATTCCCCACTATCAAGCGCTTCGCACCCTGCAGTACCAGGCATATCAGCGGCCTGTAAACCGAATGCAGATCGCCAGAGGGCGCCTTGAGGCACATCATTCGTAAACCCGGCACCGGGGTTAGCGCCATACCACGGTTGTCGGCGTAGCGGCTGGTATAAGCCCGGACAGCCTGTTTGAGCGAGTTCATAGGTTTCCTCCCGCATTTCAGCTGGAACTTATCATGAAGGGATGGCATCAGGGGATGGTTTCAAACAACGATCTCACCCCACCCGGCTTTGCGCTCGCGAAGCGTCAAAGCTCCAAACGCCTGGGCCTGCGGCACTAATATAGAGAAAGATGAAGCAATAAAGCATGGCCGCTTCACCGTGGTTGAGAACAGGAAAAAAACTGTTCGAGCTGTGCGCGATAAAGTAGGCAAATGCCATTAAACCAGAAAGTAAGAAAGCCGTTGGTCGCGAGAACAGACCCATTAATAGCAACAACCCGCCCACTACCTCCAGGATGCCTGCGGTATAAAGCATGGGGTTAAGGGGATACTCGAAAGGGGCGGGCCAGCTGAAAAGCTTCATCGTCCCATGTGTCAGGAAAGACCCAGCGGCAAAGATTCGCAGAACGCTGAGAAAGTACGGAGCTAATTTGCTCAAGCGATGCATTGGCAGTGTCGGCATGTTGTCCTCGCTCTATGCTAGAGATTACGGTGCCGGGCTAACTAAGCTCTACGGCGACAACGAGGATGGTAGGTGATAGTTGTGTCCATGATATGCCGTAGTTTTGGTTATTTTGTAGCAAACTGTGCCACTAACGCTAAATCACAATAAACAATGTGATGAGTTTGCCTCGCAACATTGGGCATGGGTTACTGGAGTGTCAGGACAAGAAACAGGCTATTTAGGTGAGTGAGCGCTTTGCACGGGTCGTGAAGTTCTTTTAAGTCGCCAGATGCGCTCTTTTCTCACTGGCGCTGCATCTACACTGCCTTCTCTAGGAAGCGAGATGATGGCTTGCATACCGGCTTCGCCATTGAAAAACGAGATATCTCCCCCGTGCTGCCGCGCGACTGCGCGCACTATCGAGAGGCCGAGACCGATGCCTCCGGTCTGTCTGTTTCGCGACGTTTCAAGCCGGACAAAAGGCGCGAAAACCTTCTCTTTCATGTCGTCCGGAATCCCCGGCCCACGGTCTTCAACGACGATATCAACCGTGGAAGGAGTCTTCCGAAGAGACACTTTTGCCTCCCCCCCATAACGCACCGCGTTCTCGACCAGATTTCTTAACGCGCGGCGAAGGCTATCTGGTCGACAACGGTACTTCATCTTAACGCTCTCGACATGGGTGACCGGATGTCCCAGATCAGCGTGGTCGTCACAAATACTCCCCACAAGCGCTTCCAGATCAATGGTGCGCGTTTCCTCTTTAATCGACTCTCCACGTGCGAACGAAATCGCGGCTTCCGTCATCGACTGCAGCTCGTCAATTGTCGCTATCATCTTACGCTGGATATCTTCGTCGTTAACGAATTCGGCTCTTAACCGAAGCGAGGTCAGCGGCGTCCGTAAATCATGGCCAATCGCTGCAAGCATCTTCGTCCGATCCTCTACGAAACGATGTAGACGGCTTTGCATCTTATTGAAGGATTGAGCTGTGCGCCTGATCTCTTCTGGCCCCTCTTCCAACAATGGCGGCAGGTTTTGCCCTCGCCCTAAAGCTTCAGCGGCTGTGGCCAGATTTCGTAGTGGTTGGGCGATACGGCTTGCTATAAAAATGCTGATCAAAGCGAGCATGACAGCAGTAAGCCCAAGCGAAATCAGAGGCTTAGATGTCCACAAACTACCTTTATCGTGCTGATAAAAGGCCGCATTCAACCAACGCCCGTCACCCAGTTGCGCCTTGTACCCATACCCAAGACTGCCTGAAAACTGGAGCACCTTGGTTGGCTGTGACAGCATCCACAAATAGGGCGTTGGCGTCCACCATGGGTCATCGGCGTTTGCAGTGGCCACTTCGTCGACGTTCGGTAATTTCGGATGGGGAGACCCAGCCCATCCTAATGTTCCATTTGGATCGACGGCGCTATCCAAAGGCCGGGAAAGCTGGGAGAGAGCCACCAATCTCCAGGCATTAGGATCCGCAGGGTCGCTGTCGGTCAACCAGTATCTTAAATAACTGCCTTCACTTGCGCGCAGAGCCTGCTCTCTCAATGGCGGCGATAGCGATTCCACCAAGCGGGTCACTGATGACGCTCGGCTGATAAATTCAGCTTTTACCCCTGCATCGAACTTTTTGGTGTACTCATCCATGGAAATAAGGAAGGTAAACGCCTGGGAGACGATTAACGCCGCTAGCGTCAGCCCGATGATTTGTATAGCCAAGCTTTTACGCCAAAGACGAATCATTCGAACACGACCTCAGTACACAGGCTGTAACCACCGCCCCAATGGGTTTTGATGATCGACGGATTCTTGGCATTCTCCTCAATCTTCTTTCGCAGACGGCTAACTTGGTTATCAATGCTGCGGTCAAAGATGTCGGCTGTCCTCCCAACCGTCAGATCAAGAAGCTGCTCTCGGCTGAGTATTAACCCAGGTCGCTCAATGAAAACCTTGAGAAGACGAAATTCCGCTGCACTGAGAGGAATGCCAACACCATCGTCACCGAAGATCTCCTGGCGCCCTAAATCGAGTTTCCAATGTCCGATGCGCACTATCCTACGATTGAGAATTGTACCCACCGGCGTAGAACTGGTAGCACGACGGAGGACGGCTCTAATTCGAGCAAGAAGCTCACGCGGATTGAATGGCTTAACCAGGTAATCGTCCGCGCCAAGCTCGAGACCGACGATACGATCTGTATCTTCGGCCATCGCAGTCAGAAATATGATAGGAACATCTCCGGATGCCCGAACCTCCCGGCATAGCGAGATACCGTCCTCACCGGGCATCATGACATCGAGAATGATCAGGTCGACCGTCTGTCGCGCGAGGATTCGTCGTAGGGTTGCCCCCCCTTCCGCTACGCTGACCTTGTAACCTTGATGCTCGAGATACTCCCGCACCAGATCCCGTATATCATTATGATCGTCAACGACGACTACATGTGTGGCCTCGTGCATTGCCCTAACCTCCGCGCCGTGAACCTGAAACTCTCGTCAGCCGATATCTGGCCAGCCTTCTTAGCCAGTTCATCATAGAGTCGCGTCGCCTTCGCCAACCCCGACTTCACTTTAATCATTGACGGGATCCTAGGAACCCCACCGTGCGCTTCTGGATTAGTTGCGGCATAGGCAGCATAGAGTGTCGAGAGCGCTCCGGGTGAGACGTGATGCAGAGCATAATCAATACGATCAATTTGTCGCTTAAGTGTGCCGTACCGATACCAAATTGTAGCAAAGTGTCTCCCAAAGGAGGCGAGCTGGGCGGGCAAATCCTTTCAGTTCCACTTGTGACTTCAGAATCGACCAAATAGAGCGAATCTATCTGTTTCCCTGCCGCATTCAGGTTGAACTTAGCATGATGTCGAAGGCCTTCCTCGCCCCCTGCAGGAAAAGGCAAGGTTTGCGCAGGTGCTGGCAAGTATTGTCTCCATCAACTTGTTAAAAAAGATAACGCAGCCTTGGCCGAAGCCAACTGCTGCCTCTAAAGCAATCGAGAAGAGCCAACAACCCTGCCATGCTACGACCCGAAATGAGGCCAAGGAGCCCCCCATGACAGCATTTACGATCAACGGACGCGCGGTAGACGTTACCGCCGAGCCGGGTACACCGCTTCTCTGGGTGATCCGGGAGCAACTAAAACTCACCGGCACCAAGTTCGGTTGCGGCATCGCGCAATGCGGTGCGTGCATGCTGCATGTGGATGGAGAGCCGGTGCGTGCCTGTGTTTTCCCGTTATCTGGCGCCGAAGGCAGATCCATCACCACGATCGAAGGGTTGTCCGAAGATGGCTCGCACCCCGTCCAGCAGGCCTGGGTGGAACTGGACGTCCCGCAATGCGGTTACTGCCAGTCGGGTCAGATCATGAGCGCCGCTGCGCTTCTGGCGCGCAATCCGCGCCCTACCAATGCGCAGATCGATGACGCAATGAGCGGCAATCTTTGCCGCTGCGGCACCTATGTGCGCATCCGGGCGGCCATACACCGTGTCGCCGAAAGCTAACCGGCACCGTATCACCTCAAGACTTATGGAAAGGACAGGTCAACAATGAAAACACATCATTTATCCTTTAGCCGTCGCGCCTTTCTAGGCGGCACCTTAGTGGCAGGCGCCGCGCTCATCATTCCCCTTCGTCTCCCCACGGCCTGGGCACGAGAGGAAGAGGATTCACTCTTTTCGCACGCTTATATCCGCATCGACACGAACGGCCAGGTGACCTTCCTGCTACCCACGAGCGAAATGGGCCAGGGCACCCACACGGGCCAGGCCCAGATTCTCGCCGAGGAGCTGGGCGCCGACTGGTCGAGTATTACTGTCGGCATGCCGAATCAGCTCTCCGACGACTACAGGATTCCGTTCATCGGCCAGATGCGCTCTGTGGGTTCGTTCGGCATCCGTTTCTGGCACGGCCCGCTGCGCCGCGCGGCCGCCCAGGCACGGCAAATGCTGACCCAGGCGGCGGCCGAGCGTCTAGACGTAGCAGCGGCAGCCTTGCACGCCGAGAACGGCTTCATTGTCCACGCCGACAGCGGCCGAAGGATTCCCTTCGGTGACCTGGTGGAAGACGCCATGGCGCTGCCGATGCCTGAGGATCCAACCCTCCGACCCGATAGCGAACGCACGCTGACCGGGCGCAAGGTAGCGCGTCTCGATACCCCGGCAAAGGTGGCAGGCAAAGCCGTATACGGGATAGACGTCGAGCGCGAAGGCATGCTGTATGGCGCCGTCAGACTCGCCCCGGTCTTTTCCGCCGATGTCGAGACATTCGATGAGAGCAGCGTCTCCGGGATGCCGGGCGTTGTCGCCGTGGTTAGCGTGCCGCGCGGCATGGTGGTGGTTGCCGACTCCTGGTGGCAGGCCAAACAAGCAGCCGACACCCTGGATATCACCTTCACACGAACACCGGCGGACACGCTTTCCACCGATGAGATAAATGCAATGCTTCGCGAGGGACTGGATCGAACCGATGCCCCCGTCACCACGCTGCGGGGCGAGGCTGAGGCAACCCTATCGGACGACGGCCAGGTCGTCGAGGCCGAATACTCGGTGCCGCTTCTGACTCATGCCAGCATGGAACCGATCAACTGCACGGCCGAGTCCACCGAGGAACGAACAGAACTATGGATCGGCACACAGGGCCAGGACGTCGTACGCATGACGCTCGAGAATGCGATGCAGATACCGGCTGACCGGTTTTTTATCAATACCACCTATTTGGGTGGTGGCTTCGGGCGCAAGACCCACGGCGAGATCGCCCTTCAGGCAGCGCTCGCCAGCCGCGCCGTCGATGGTCGGCCGGTCAAGGTGCTATGGGCGCGCGAGGATGACGTTCAGCAGGGCCAGTATCGCCAGACGATGATGTGTCGCTTCCGGGCGGTTCTGAACGAGGCCGGCCAGATCACCGGCATGCGCATTCGCGTCTCCGGGCCGCAAATGGGCCGCGAATACGGCATTGATCCGGAGCAGCGGGCGCAGTCGACGGGCAATCTCGCCAACTTCGATCCCTTCTCGCTCGGCGGCCTGTCGGACATGCGCTACGTCATCCCCAATTTTGTCGTGGATCATGCAGTGGTCGACCTGCCAATCCCGCTTTGCCCCTGGCGTTCGATCGCCCACTCCTTCAACGGCTTCTTCTTTGAAAGCTTCATGGACGAATGCGCTGCAGCAGCGGGCCGCGATCCGCTGGAGTTTCGCAGAAGCCACTGCACCGATCAGGCGAGGATGCTTGCCGTCCTTGACCGGGTCGCCGAAATGTCGCACTGGCACGAGCCTGCGGCAGTGGGAATCTCGCGCGGCTTGGCCGTGGTGGAAAGCTACGGCTCCTATGTTGCCCAGGTAGTCGAGGCTCGGGCTGACGATGAAGGTATTCAGGTAAAACGTGTCCATGCCGCTATCGACTGCGGACGCGCGATCAATCCGGGCCAGGTGGAAGCGCAACTACAGGGTGCCGTCATCGATGCGCTCGGAGCCGCCATGAGGCAGAAGGTGACGATCCGTGACGGCCACGCCGAGCAGTCGAACTTTCACGACTATCCCTTGCTCCGCATCGGGGAAGCGCCAGAGGTAGCGGTGAGCATCGTTGATATCGGCTCGCCGCTAGGCGGCGTTGGTGAGCCGGGTATTCCCCCGCTCGCCCCAGCGCTGGCCAATGCGCTGTTTGCCGCTACGCAGCAACGAATCCGCCACCTGCCGTTGTCCGATCATGTTCAGGGTTAGCGCAGCCGACCACAGATTGACGAGGTCTACCATGTATCTGGAACACGCACAGGATGTCCTTGGACAGTGGCTCGACTGGCGCAGAGAAAGCAAGACCGCTCTCGTTATCGTGACCGCGACGGAAGGGGGCGCCGTGCGCATGCCAGGCGCCCTGATGGCCGTGTCCGCCACGGGTGACCGGTGTGGCTACATTTCAGGCGGCTGCATCGACGCGGATGTGGCCCATCATGCTCGGCAAGCGCTTAGCACGGGGCGGGTTAAGCGCCTGAGGTACGGCAAGGGCTCACCGTTCATCGATTTGCCGCTACCCTGCGGTGGGGCCATTGACGTTTGCGTACTTCCCAACGCCCAGCCCAGTGTTCTGCGTGCCTGCCATGATCAGCTCGCCTCGCGCCAGCCGGTAACGATCACGCTTTCTGACTCGGGCTCGCTCGGATTGGGGCATGTGCCCACCCCAGGCGCTCTGTCTTTTCAGTACATACCCAAGCTTCGCCTGCGCATCGCCGGGCGCGGCGCCGATAGTCTGGCGCTTGCCCGGCTGGCGACGGCAAGCGGCATCCACACCGAGCTGCACCTCCGCGACGCTGCCGAAGCCCAGGATGCCCACCGATTAGGCACCGGCCGTGTCACGTTATTGACGGTTCCTTCGGCGCTTCCCAAGCTGGACGATGATCCATGGACGGCGTTTCTGCTCGCCTTCCATGACGTGGACTGGGAGGAAGCCCTACTCGCCCAGGCGCTTAAAGGCGCCGCCTTCTATATCGGCGCCATTGGCAGCAAAGCTACCCATGCGCGGCGCTGTGAGAGGCTTCAGTCAATCGGTTTTACCGAGAGACAGACTCACCGCATCCGCGGGCCCGTCGGATTGATACCTTCCATGCGCGACGCTTCATCGCTTGCCGTGTCCGTGCTCGCCGAGATCGTAGAAGCCTATCAACGCAAGGTGCGATCCCCCTTAAGCTCGACCGCGATTGCTTGCCTGAGAGTTTCGGCTCAAGCAATGGATCCGGTCTCCGGTGAGCTATCGGCTTCGGCCTGTAGCACCCTGTCAAACGAAGCACCCCGGGCATAACGGGCAGGCGGAAGCCCGACATGACGGCTAAAGGCGACACTAAAGGTGCTGGCGGAGCTGTAGCCAACCCGTTCGGCGACGTCAGCGATACTGGCTTTTTCTCTGCGCAGCAAATCCTTGGCCAAGGCCATGCGCCAGGCGAGCAGGTACTCCATTGGCGCCATGCCCACCGCGCGACCAAACCGCTCGTAAAATGCGGAGCGGGAGAGTGTCGCTTCATTTGCAAGCTGTGCAACCGTCCAGGGGCGCTCGGGACTCTCATGTATCCGGCGGATCGCGATCGCAATCCGCTCGTCGGTAAGACCGCGCAGTAGCCCGGGCGAGGTGTCCGTCGTACCGACAGAGCGAAGGGCCTCGATGAGCAGGACTTCCAGCAGGCGTTCCAGAACCACATCCCGCGCCGGCCGTTGCGCACGCGCTTCATCGCCGACGAGTTGCATGAGAGTGGCCAGCCGATCCACTCCCCGAACATGTACAAGCTTGGGGAGCAGCGACGAGAGCAGAGCCGCATCCGGGGAGCGAAAGACACAGTAACCCACCAGAAAGCGGACATCGGGAGAGTCGTCTGGGTTGCCGACCCTGTGTTCGCCATCGGGTAACACGATGGAGGTATGAACGATGTCTTCGGGGGTCGTGGGCGAGTGGCTCGACATTGAGAAGTTATACGCGGAGGGGAGGAGCACGAAATCCCCCTCTTCGAGGGCGATCTCGTCGTGCCCGTCGGCTTTGAGACGGCATGCTCCCTCAAGAATGGCGCAATAGAAAGGGCGCCCGACCTCTGTGCGGAGCACTCTCCAACGACCGGCGCCGCTACCCCGTTTCGAAAACGGGGTAGCGGGTTGAAGGAGCGTGACTACCTGGGCAAGCGGATCGAGCAACACAGGACACCTGCAAACTAAATACGGACGATTTATTGTAGTGCATCCTGTTTCGGCTTGCCATACTCGACTCATGGCAGATGCCAGAAGCGCTCTGCAGCGGGGATCTCTCCCGCGACTGTTGTGAACATGATTCACCTGCACCGTTGCCATCATACGAGGAGAGCACCATGCAATATCGTCAACTTGGCCGTACCGGCATCCAGGTCAGCCCCTACTGCCTGGGCACGATGAT
Source organism: Halomonas sp. A3H3 (assembly GCF_000982975.1). NCBI lineage: Bacteria > Pseudomonadati > Pseudomonadota > Gammaproteobacteria > Oceanospirillales > Halomonadaceae > Halomonas > Halomonas sp. A3H3. The sequence goes on from NZ_HG423343.1 coordinate 657,285, forward strand.
GTTCGGGAAAATCGCCAATGCTGATCACGATGAATGCGTCGGCATGATCCACAAGGCACTGGATTTCGGCATCAACTTCATTGATACCGCCGATGCCTACAGCCAGGGCGAATCTGAAGAGATCGTTGGCAAGGCACTGAAGGGGCGGCGAGACGATGTCGTCCTTGCCACCAAGGCTTCTCTCCCGATGGGGGACGACCCTAACCGCCGGGGTGGGTCGCGGCGTTGGCTGACCCGCGCGGTCGAAGACTCGCTGCGCCGCCTGCAGACCGACCACATCGACCTTTATCAGATTCATCGGCTGGCGCCGGATACCGATATCGAGGAAACCCTGTCGGTTCTCACCGATTTGATGCGCGAGGGCAAGGTGCGCGCCATCGGTGCCTCGACCGTTCCTGCTTCCGCCATCGTGGAGGCGCAATGGGTCGCCGAGCGACGCGGGCTGGCCCGTTTCCGCACAGAACAACCACCCTACTCTATTCTCAACCGTTCAATCGAGCGGGAAGTGCTGCCCTCCTGCCAGCGTTATGGCATGGGAGCGATGGCGTGGAGCCCGCTGGCTAAGGGTATGCTCACAGGCAAATACCGCAAGGGTGGAGAGCAACCGGACTCGCTGCGCGCGAAATATTTCCCCAAGGCGATGTCCGACGAAGCCAGCCTCGACGCTGTCGAGCAGCTCATCCCGCTGGCCGAAAATGCGGGCCTGTCGTTGACCCACATGGCACTGGCCTTCGTCGTGACGCATCCGGCGATTACATCCGCTCTCATCGGCCCCCGCACGCCCAAGCAACTCGACGATCTGCTCGCCGGCGCGGAGGTGCAGTTAAGCGATGAAATCCTCGACCGGATCGACGAAATAGTCCCGCCGGGCGTTGATGTGGCGCCGCTGGAAGGAGCGGCCTATGTCCCGCCTGCGATCGCCCAGACATCCCTGCGGCGGCGTAATCCCCAGGAGCGGGCGGCCATTGTGCGTGGTGAGCAAGGAGAAAGCTGAAGGCAGTGCCGTGTTTATGCCCTTGTGGCGGAAATCAAAAACAGGTAATTTCATGATTCCCGCTTGCCAAAGTGATATATGCTGCTAGAGTTCCCGCATGGATCTTTTCTTCAGCACGAATAAATTCAAATTAAACGGCCTAAGCTATACAGGCTTTCCAATCCTTATTTCCAAGAATGGGAAAGTTGCTGAGGAAGCGTTGGACTTTTGTATAGCGCACCTGATCAAGCGTGGCAGGGTTCAATCCAAGAAGTCGTGGATAACATACGGAAAAGCGTTGTATCAGTTCTTTGGCTGGTGTGAGGTGAATGGCATTGACTGGCGTGATGTGGGCAATGACCGAGAAGCTACGATACTGGCGGAGTTTCGTGACTGGAACCTGAGTCCCGAGGGTGGAAGCCTTGCCGCCACAACAGTGAATGCACGGCTACGACTTCTCTGTGCATTCTATCGTTATGCCGCCAACTGTGGTTGGGTAACAACTGTTCCGTATGCCATGGAAACGGTAACGGTTAGGCAACCTAAAGGCTTCCTCGCTCACGTCGATGCGAGTGGAGGGAGGCGTACGACCGCAGACGTCATGCTGAAGACACCACGAACCACAATTCGTGTGCTAAGCAAACATCAATCGATTGATCTCCTAAATGCCATCACCAATTCCACGCACAAGCTAATCATGCGGTTGGCACTCACGACAGGACTGCGCCGCGAGGAACTAGCAACATTTCCGCTGAAATATGTGATCAATCCGGTGACTTACACCAAGCACCGTTCGTTCATTCGGGTCAATCTTGATCCACGCGACATGACTATAAAGGGCAATCAGCCCAGAGGGATCGATGTCCCTCGTACTGTCATGGAAGCCCTCTGGCAATACGTCCTGGATCGTCGCCATCAGCACGAGAGCATTTCGGGCCAACCCCAGCCCTTTTTGTTCTTAACGGAATCCGGCCATCCTTACGCGAACGACGGGGCAGCCTTTCTGGGCATCGTTAAGAAAGCTGGGAAGTCTGCAGGTATTCCTTACATCAACGTCCATATCCTTCGCCACACATACGCCACGCACACTCTATACGCAATGATGCAATCTAAGGCCCAAACCCATGCCTTGCTGTACGTGCGCGACCGACTCGGCCATGCCTCGGTCACAACCACTGAGAAATACCTACATTCTCTCTCAGAGCTTGAGGATGCGCTAATGAACGACTATCAAAGTGAAATTGATCTCATAAGCAAGGAGCTCAGCAGTGCCTAGAAAAAAACTCCAGTCAACAGCCTCCCGTCCTGGTAAAGCCGCCAATGATGAAACGCTGGATCTCACTAGCTTGCCTCCGTCTAAGACGGTCGTATCCTTGCCCGAGAATGCGCGGGGTATGCGCAACCTGGAGTTTGCCAAGCAATACGGAAATGGCTGCGATGTCATAGTCTATGCCACTCAACGCGCACTGGATCGCATGGCTAGAGCATGCGCCGAAACCGGCGGAAAAACACTTAGCGCGGCTACTATCGCCAGCTATTATAGAGCCGAGCGGGTATCCTTTCTGCCGTTCTGCGCCACGATGGCATCTGCGCTGGGACGCGAGCTCCGACTGGATGATATTGGCCGTCAGTTTATCGACCATTTCATTGCCTATTTGCTGCAGTCGGGTGGCAGCTTCGCGTATCAGAAGACCCAATACCAAGCCACCAAGTCGGTACTGGTCGCGATGGGACAGTCAGGCTGGATTGCTAAAGACATTTTTCCACGCAATCCCTTTCCGAACTCCAATCGATCAACGAAAGCGCAGGCCGCCCTGAGCGAGCAGGAACGCCGCAGTGTTTTGCGGGCGCTGAAAGCCGATATGGGAGCGATCATCAAGGGAAGTGGTTCGCTAGCCTCTAATGAACTTATCGTCTGTCTACTGGCCATTGCAGCGCGCACGGGGATCAACCCGGCCCCCGCTCTGGAACTTCTAACCGACTGCCTTCAGTCCCATCCTGTCAAGCCAGAAAGATACGTGCTGGTCAGTTTCAAGCGTCGCGGCAACGCCACGCACATTCAAAGCCTACGTCGCGCTGCCGATGTTGAATCGATGGTTTCAGCGCTGCCTGACGTGGCCCGCATCATTGATCTTGTGCGCGAGCGCAACGCCATGCCACGACAAGCGAGTAACTACCCGGAGTTGCTGTTTGTTTACGAGAGCCGAGCCAAGATAAACGCCGGGGAAATGTGCCGTTTGACACAAATAAATCTTGCTGCCGGCATTAAAATATTCATCGCACAGCATCAGATAACCGATGCTGACGGCAAGCCTCTGAAGCTCAACATCATGCGACTGCGCAAGACTTTTGAGAACCGGCTGTTTACCCTATCCGGCCAAGACCCGTTCCTAACAGCAAGGCTCGGTGGCCATACACCGAAGGTGTCCGACAACCACTATCTTGAGGCCCCGGAAAGCGCCGAGAAAGAATGGCGACTCATGGGTGAGATCCGGACCGAAGAACTGTTGGATCAAGGTAAGGTTGCGCCCCTGCCGACCCAGAACACGCCGGTAGCCCGTTGTCGAGACACCTTGAACGGTGAGCGTGCGCCCAAAAATGGCGAGCACTGCCAGAAGTTCCTGGCTTGCTTTCGCTGTCGGTCATTCGTTGTGACGGGGGATGATCTATATCGTGTCTTCAGTTTTTATTGGTTGCTGGTCAAGATGCGCCAGAAAATGGGTGCTAGTGCGTGGAAACAGGTTTATGGCCACATCATCAGGATCATCGACCAGGAGATCACACCACAATTTGATGCCGAACTGGTGGGCATTCAACGACAGCGGGCAAAGGTCGATCCGCACCCCTTCTGGCGCGATCCGGAACAGCTGGAGGGCGTAGCATGAACACAGCTGAATTCCGTGCAGAGCAACTCAAAACTCTTCATGCCATCCAAACAGGAACCATTGATCCAAACGCTGTCATTACCGGCATGCGTCTGGAAGATGGCACCTACCACGTTCTGAGTCGCTTTGGCGATAATGTCTGGACTCTGCCTGACAGCCTTTTCTCGGCAGGAACGCACGATTCCCAGATGAAGCTAAACTTCTTGAGTATTCCTCTGCCGTTTCGAGAAACGCTGCTGACCTGCATGGCCCGCTACATCCTGACCGGCATTGAAGGCCGCAGTCGTCCCCAAGGCAGCACAATCTCCCAGTTTTTCAATAAGGTGACACCTTTCTTAACCTGGCTTCATGACCAGCAAATAGTCCGACTGAGTGACGTGACGCCGCTGATCAGTCAACAATATGTGGAATTCTGCAAAGGACTAAAGGGCAAAAAAGGAAATTCGATTTTAGGTGGAGCACTGAGGGTTCGTTTCGCGGCTGTAGAGACGCTCCATATTCTCAGTCAGCAGTCCGGTGACCCCATGCGCCCCCCCTGGCCGGAATCGTCAGCAAGCCATCTTGCAAGGTTGACTGGGCCAGGCAGTCCTCAGCTCCAGGAGGCGAAGACCGAAATCATCCCGGACGACATCCTGCGGCCGCTGTTCCAATCGGCGGTTGAATGGCTGGATAGAGCCGATGAGATCATCAGTCTCAGTGCGCAGGTAGAAGACTGGAAGTCAGAAGGCCGGAGTTGGTGGTTCATGCAACCGGATTTGAAACAACTCGGCTGGACGTTAAGCGAAATCCGCACAGCGGAGCAACACCTTCAAACGGCGTGTATGTGCATCATATTGATAACCAGCGGTATCCGCGTATCCGAACTGTTATCACTGGAAAATCAATGCGCGTTCAAAACGCTTGATGAAGATGGTGAACCCTTCCACTGGATGCGTGGCACCTCTTACAAGACGGGCGCGGGAGCCTGTGAGTGGCTTGTGGCCGAGATTACTCACCGCGCTCTTACCGTGTCTGAGCGCCTTGTGCGTCCGCTGCAAGCGCAACTGGAGCAACGTATATTCGACCTGCGAACCCAAAACCCTAAGCACCCCGAAATTGCCAGGTTGAGGGGGCATGCCCGTCGCCTATTCCTGGCGGCCACATTGAAAAAGAACAATCGGATTAGAACGCTTTCCAAAGATGCTCCGGTTTCCCGCCTCAATGTGTTTGCTGCTCAGTGTGGATTGGACTGGCACTTTGCGCCGCATCAGTTCCGTCGCACCTTCGCGGTCTACGCGGCTCACAGCGCCTTTGGAGATCTTCGCTACTTGCGGGATCATTTCCAACACTGGTCGCTAGACATGACCACTCTGTACGCTATGTCCCGACTGCAAGATGCCGAGCTTTACGACAGTGTGGGCCTGGCCGCACTGAGCATCAAGACCGATCTTCTGGAGCACTGGCTGGAGCCTGATGCCATTTTAGTAGGTGGTGCGGCCGATCCAATTCGGGCGTTCCGCACAAAGAACGAAGATCTGGCCACCAAGGTGGATCGTGTTGAGATGGCCAAAACAATCAGCCCTCTGGTTCATCTTCGGGCTACTGGAGTGGCGTGGTGTACCGCCGATACAGGAGGCTGCATTGGTGGCCAGGGCGTCGAGAAAACTCGTTGTGCTGACTGTGGCAATGCGGTCATCGATGAGTCACGGAAGCCGGTGTGGCAGGGTATTTATGCTCAGCAAATCGAGTTGCGCGATCTCACAGACATTGGACCTGGAGGAGCCGAGCGGGTCGAGCGTGACATTAAGCGCTGCGAGGCGGTCCTGAAGGACCTTGGGGCAACTGAAGAGGATCTGGCTCATGTCGCAACCTGAAGCACCTAAGCAAGCTTTTACACGGGGCGAATTGACGGCAAAGGCAATACGCCAGGCCATTGTACGGATAGAGAAAGGACGTCCAAAGGTGGTTAAGCCGGGGCGCAAGCTGAGCATCCAGTCTGTGGCTGAGGAAGCTGGGGTCAGCAGAGCAACCATTCACAATAATCACCCTGGTCTTGCAGAACGTATTCGGGAGGCCGGAAACAAGGCTGCCCGAGTACAACGAAATGAGAAGAATACCGAGCTCAAAGAACTGAGAGCCAAGTACAGAGAGCTAAGACAGGAGTATATTTATACCCGCGAACTTAACCAAGACATGGCTTCTGAAATGGCCACTCTGGTCGAGGAGAATCAGCGTCTACGAGCCATCGTGGAGAATAAAAAAGTAGTTGGCTTTCCTTCGAAAAAAGGTTGAACGGGATAACCAGGTAGCATCGATAGCTTCTTCTATTTACCGTTTTGCCAGCGCCACCTCAATCAAGAAACCCAATAACGCATATTCCAATGTAACAGGGCGTTGCCCTGTGCCACTATTCGACTCCTGAATACAATCACCAAGTGTCTTTGGCAGGGAGAAGTGAGGCCGGCTCGCAGCCGAGCACTTCAGCAATCTCATATAGCTTTTCAACGGTGATATTGACCTCTCCCCGCTCGATCCTCCCCATATAGCTGCGATCGATACGTGACCCAAGGGCAACGTTATCTTGGGTGAAGCCTTTTTCCTTTCGTATTTTCCTGATTTTTTTTCCTAGTGCCTCTGCTAGTCCTTCCATACCCGCCTCATTTCCTTTTGAAACGGACTATCCTTCGTTGCGGCCTACCTATCCACGGACTATAATCCGCATTTCGTTTTTTCCTCCCCTACGGTGATGATCATGTCGACCCTTCTTCCTTCGATTGATAAGCGCCTTTTTGAGCTTCTAATAGCACCCGAAAACGCTCGATTCACTATACGCAGCCTCCGTGATCAGTACGCAGACCAATATGTCATACCGGCCAAACACCGCCCTGCTTTGCGGCGATTTATCTACGAGAGAATCAAGAAGCTAATCAACGCAGGTTTGGTGGAGAAGGACCGTGAAAAACGCAAACGCGATCAGCTCTATCATTCCTTGCCTTTAATAAACGGAGCTGGGTTATGCCTTGATGGTGAGAGATTTGAAAGATGGCATAAGCGGCTCGTGCCGCAAGCCGACAATGAAACAGCAAAAGAAACCACCTTCCCAAAGGAACAAGACGATTGTGAACCGAGCACCAATGCTAAAAAGGCTGCTAGCCAATTTGCCTTGGAGAAAGAGCTAAAGGAAACGCAAAGTGAATTTCTTTCTACGCTGGGTGAGGTCGAGGCATTCCGAGAGCTTATGGATGAGTATCCTGAACTTAAGCCTGGTATCGTTGTTGATCATCGTGACGCTTATGACCGGAGTGCACGCTTAATGGGCCGAGTTCGTGCATTAGAAAAATCGCTTCATCGACTGGGGGGTACATGAGCAGGCGTTTGCGTAGATGGCAAGCAGAGTGCTTAGAGCTAGCGAAGATTCACTACTTAAATCATGTCGACTTTTTCGTGCAAGCAACGCCTGCGAGTGGAAAAACCCGATTAGCAGCCGAAATTGCCCACTGGCTCCTTGAAGAAGAGCGTATTGATTTTGTGATCTGCTTTGCGCCAACGAGAGAAGTAGTCGCTGGCATACAACGCACCTTTACTGCCGTATTATATCAGCGGTTTGGCGATACGCTTGCATCGGTAGGGGCTGCCTACACCTACCAATCCATGGAGCATCATCCTGAGGATTTTTGGACGTTATTCACAAAATATCGCACATTGACCATTTTTGATGAGATGCATCACTGCGCAGGCCACGATCCGCTCCTCAGCAATACGTGGGGCCAGAAAATAATTCAACGTATCCAAAATGCGGCCACTTACACGTTAGCGCTATCAGGAACCCCCTGGCGTTCGGATGACTTGCCTATTGCATTAGCTCGCTACAGTAATCCAGAAGGTAAGTTGATCTGCGATTATCGTTATGACCTCCAAACGGCTGTTTACGATGGCGTATGTCGCTTGCCACGCATTACGCTAATCGACAACCCACTGATCCGCTTGACCGAAGAAACAGAGAATACAGCGTCGGTAAGAGCTTTTTCATCTTTTCAACAGTTGCTTGGTGAGTCGCCAATCAGCTACGAAGACCTCTTACGACACGACGATGTCCTGAATGCTGTGTTAGACCTAGGCATAGACCGACTAAACCAGGAGCGGAGCAGCGTGCCAAATGCTGGTGGCCTAGTTGTTGCGACAGACATTGAGCATGCCCATCAAATTGCCGCGCTTTTGCATTTCAAAGGCGAAAGCCATGTCGTCGTGAACAGCCAAACACCCAAGGCACATCAGCTGATTGACCAATACCGACATAACAGTATGCGCTGGATTATCGCGGTAAGCAGTAAGCGTTCATTCCAAGACGTAGTTGACCTACTTCACGTCCCGGAGAGGTCTCAATAACTCCGGCGAGACCTTGTACTGCTTCCTGCCATCCTCATCCAGCACGATCACGCTCTTGCGGTTGATCTTGGTGACAATCCCCAGCACGGGGCCTTCCCGGCTCTCGAAGGTCACTTTCAGGCCCACCCGCAACTGGCTCAGCGCCTGGAGGTTCTCCCGGTCACGCAGTTCATCAATTCGCCGGCAGATGTATTGATTCAGTTCCAGCAACTGGTCGATGCTCATGTCGTCAATGCGCATGACTGGCGCATCGGCCGATGCTTACCAGCTCGGATATTTGCCGGGAGCTGGGGCTCAATGCCGGTTACGTGAGCCGGGTGCTGAAAGGCTTCGAGAAGAAGGGGCTCATCACCAGGATCCCCTTGCCCTCCGATCGCCGGGCGGCGCAACTGCAATTGACTGATCATGGGCGGGAAACTTACCTGCCGTTGAGTGATGCGTCCCAGCGCGAAGTTGTTGCCATGCTCAAGCGGCTTTCGGAGCCTGAGCAACACCAGTTGATCGAGGCGATGCATCAAATTGAGAGCCTGCTTGGCGATACCGATTCGAACTACCTGCTGCGCGACCCGCAGCCGGGCGATATGGGATGGATCGTCCATCGGCAGGCGGTTCTTTATGCCCAAGAGTACGGCTGGAACAGTGAATATGAAGCACTGACAGCAGACATCGTCGCCAAGTATCTGCGTGATTATGACCCGCAATGGGAACGGTGCTGGGTCGTCGAGAAGCAAGGAAGTGTCGTTGGTTCCGTGTTCGTCGTTAGGGAGGACGAAGCGACCGCAAAGCTGCGGTTACTCTATGTCGATCCCTGCGCCCGAGGTCTTGGAATAGGTGGCCGTCTTGTCGATGAATGCCTAAGATTCGCCCGCCAAGCTGGCTATAAAAAAATCATCTTGTGGACCAACAGCGTTCTTATTGGTGCGCGAAAAATCTATGAAAGGGCGGGTTTCGAACTGGTTGAGGAAACGCCCCATCACAGCTTCGGCAAGGATCTTGTCGGTCAGGTGTGGAGCCGTGAGCTGTAGTACCCACGTTGCGAAGCATCGCTTTGCCTAGGTAAAGGCCGTATGCCGGACAACAGGGGGCGAGCGCAAACCTTTAAATGATATTGCTAATTTGCCACCGTGGCTCGGCAAGTTGTATGCGTTCAATGACCCAATCCACGAATGCCCGCACGTCAGTATATGTAAAATCTGCACGTAAAGAACGTAAATCATCTTATGCGATACGCCGATTTCCTGGGCTGGCCTGGAAGGCCCCTGAATAACCAGGATTACCTCCAGAATGGATAGCACTAGTGGGAGCCAGTCGAGAAGATAAATCGTGTAGTAACGGCCTTCAGTACCATCAAAATCATAGGCAATAACAAACGGGGTGAGTCTTTTGGCTATCTAATTGCCTCTTTAATGTTGGTTTTAGCGCTACGCATGACCGTCAGCCATAGCTGCATCAAGCTTTTTCTGCTACTGATTCTATTCTACCAAATTCCAGTTAGTATCTGGCTATATTATGAGCCGAATATAAACCATAATCGGCTCATCCTGTGAGCTGAATGGGCGAGGTGGTAGGTCTATGTATTTCTGCTCATCTTTCCTCAAAACTAGTGCCGCTTGCTCTGCACTAGCTCGTAATCTGCTAGGCTTAGTTCCATCTAATACTAAAAAACCATAGGCTTGCACAAAAGCTAGCCAGTCTTTGCACGCCGATTTTTCATGTAAAGCGTGATGCAGTGCCATGGTCGACATTTCCCGCGTGTTCGAGAAAGGAAGGCAATCATGATCGCTCCCCAAGATGGGCGTTTGCGGCTGGATCGCCAGCGCTTGAAGCAGCACCGCAAACGGCTGGGCTTTAGTCAGGAGGCGCTGGCCGAGTACTGCTTCGACCAGCGCCTATGCGTTTCTATTGCTTCGATTAAACGGGCCGAGAGTGGGCGGGCGGTGCTTTATCGCACCGCTCGCCACTTGGCTGAGATCTACGGCGTCGAGGTTGAGGCGTTGTCAGTGGATGCGGAAGAGGCCGCCGCTGTGCCTGCCGCTGATAGCGAGGAGATGGAAAGCGCGCGTGTCTTGATTCAATTGCATGCCGTGGTGGCTGACCAGCCAACCCTGGCGACCTGGGTTCAGCATTTCGGCGGCAGCCTGGCGGAAGAAGGGACGGCTCTGTTTGGGCTGCCCCGGGCTTACCGTAGCGATGCCCAGCGGGGCCTGTTGTGCGCCGCGACCCTGGTGGAACAGGGAGTGGCGAAGGTCGTATATCTCCAGGCTGGCCAATGGCCGTCCGCTACGCCCCCTTCGATAGCGGAGGAGCGGAGCGGTGTCTGGGTTGAGCGCGGGGTGGCGGTGCAGTTGGCGGAACGCTTTATCTTCGATGATGAAGGCGGGGATTGGCTGCGCTACCGCCATCCCCGAGACGAATCTCAGGAGGCCCGCTTCGAACTGGTAGGGCGCCGGGTGCAGTTGGGGCAGCTGCAGGCCATTTTAGAGAGTACCTGTGACTATCAGGCTGGCCATCTGATCTATATTCGCGGCGTGGCGGGCATCGGCAAGACGCGTCTCAGCGCCGAGTTTGCCGAGATGGCGGCGGCGCATGCCGATCATCATCAGGCCGAGGTGTTGGACTTCGGCACGCGTGCCGATGAAGGCCCGTTGATGCAGCTGACTCGTTCGCTGCTTCAAACGTCCGATGAGACGAAAGGTGAAACGATAGACGAAGCGAGCCTGCTCGCTCGCCTTTCGGCGCTGCGTTTGCCCGTGGATCATGCCATGCTGCTGCGCCCCTTGCTGGGGCTGGCTCAGCCAGAGGATGCGCAGCGTCTCTATGCGGCCATGACCCCGGAGACCCGCAGCCAGCGTTTGGTTCTGGCACTGCGCGACACTCTCCTGGCGCGGTCTATTCATCGCCCCCAATTGCTGGTGGTGGAAGACCTTCACTGGGCCGATGAGGCGCTGCTGGGAACCCTGACTGGGCTACTCCAGGAGACCCTGGAAGCGCCGGTGATCTGGCTGTTTACCTCACGCTTAGAGCAGGACCCACTAGAGACCCGTCTAAGGCCACAGTTGCCTGAGTCGCCGCTAACCCTGATCGAACTTCCTCCATTGCGCCCCCAAGAGGCCGAGGCCCTGGTAGCCAGCTTCGGAGCGGTTCCCACCGAGCATGCCTCCCGCCTTGTCACTCAGGCCCAGGGCAATCCGCTGTTTCTGACTCAACTGCTGCTGTTTCATCCCCACTGCAGCTTGCCAGCCAGCCTCGCTAATCTGGTACAGACCAAGCTGGATCAGCTCACCGATCTGGATCGTCGGGCCATGTGCGTCGCCGCCGTTATGGGGCAGCGCTTCTCCCTAGCGTTGCTGCAGGAAGTGGTGGGGCAGGCCGATTATCGACCTGAACTCCCCCAGCGCTACAGTTTGGTACGCCCGCTGGAAGAGGGGAGCTATCGCTTTGTGCATGACCTGATTCTGCAGGGCATCTACGAAGGGATTCCAAAAATACAACGCGACCGCCTGCATCTCCGGCTGGCCGAGCTCTATGGTGAAACGGAACTGGGGCTACGTGCGCGCCATCTTCACCGTGCACGTTCCCTGGAAGCACCGAATGCGTTCCTGGAGGCGGTGGCAGCGGAAATGCTGCGTTATCGGCATGAGGAAGCCATGGCGCTGCTGAGACAATGCCGAGCCATCGATTATGCGCCGAAGGATGAGTACCGGTTAGTGCTGCTGCAAGGCCAAGTGGCGATGGCGACCGGGCGCATCCAGGCGGCTCGCGAGCACTTCGAGACGGCGCGCACGTTCGCCCGAGAGGAGTGTCAGCGCATTACCGCGGATCTTTGGCTAGCCCGGGTGCTGAACATGCTCGATGCCCTAGAGGCAGAAGAAGCGATACTCAATGGACTGTTGCCCCTGGCCGAGATGCTGAAAGACCCTTTGCCCCTAGCTGAAGTGCTTTATCTAAAAGGTAATCTCTATTTCCCCCGGGGCGATTTTGCCACCAGCCGGGCCTACCACACTCGGGCACTAGAGCAGGCCCGATTGGGTGGCGATGTGCATACCGAAATCCAGGCCCTGAGTGGGCTGGGCGATGCGCATTATGCCGAGGGGCAGATGCGCAGCACCTACGAGCTTTTCGACCACTGTGTGGCACTCTGCCGAACTCACGGCCACGCTGACCTAGAGGCCTCTAATTTGTTCATGCTGGGTACGGCTCGTCTTTATGCTAACGAGACCGAGGCGGCGTTGGCCGACTGTTTCGATGCTGCTGAGCTGGGCAAGCGTGTTGGCAATCGGCGTGCTGAAGTGGTGGCTCGGCTAACGGCGTCTTGGGTTCTGATTTCCCAGGGCAATCCCGATGCGGCCGACGAGCAGGTTACACAGGCGCTGGCAGTGGCTCGCGGCCTGGGGTCAGGGCGCTTCGAGGCCTTTCTGTTGGAGAGCCGTGCCCGTATCGAGCTGATCACCGGACGACAGGCTGAGGCGCGAGCCAGTATCGAGCGTGCCTGGCAGTTGGTGGAACAGCACCGTCTGACGGCCTTTATTGGCCCTTGGGTGCTCGGCACTCGGGCGCTGTTGGAAGAGGATCCAGAGGCTCGCTTGGAGACGCTGCAACAGGGTGAAGCGTTGCTGGATGCTGGCTGCGTGGGGCACAACGGCTACCGTTTTTTGGTCACGGCGGCGGAGGTTAGCTTGCTTGACCATCGCCCTTCCGCAGCCCGCCACTATGCTCAGCGCTTGACCCAGCTGATGGCGGCGGAGCCCTGTGCCTGGGGCGAGCATCACCGAGCGCTGATTGAGGCTCACGCTGTTTGGTTGGAGAGCTGCGAAGAGAACGGCGAGTCTAGCGCTCTGGAAGCTTTACGGGATTGCTGGCGCCAGGGCGAAGCGGCTGGTCTGCTGATGACGATGCCTTGTCTGGCTGCCAGCCGTTACTAGTCGTCGCGCGTTATCTTTACGTTGATCCGGTATCCCCCAGCAGCAGGGCGATGAGATGCTCTGACTGTTCCAGGCACTGCTCCTGAAGGCCCGCGCCGCGCGCCCAACCGCCAGCGAACAGCAGCGGGCATACGTTCTGGTTTCCCTCGTAGCGTCCTTGGGCGGTGGTTCGGTTATAGCGCTCGATTTCCGCTTGAGCTTCCAGGCAGTTGGCATCCAGTACATTGTGCTTGAACAGGGTCCAGGCTTTGGCTTCCAGAGCGCTGCCCAGTGGCGGCAAGCGGTCTCGGTAGCCAGCTTCGTTTGGATCGGTGGCTATGGAGTCGTTCAGGGGCGAAGGGCGCCGCTCGAGCATCTCGCGGTGGGGAATCTTGTTGAGATCATCCACCAGAGAGACGAAGTACTGCGGTAGGCCTGCCTGATTGTAATCACTGTTCTCTGCATCGTTCTGGTGGCGGTTGGCTACATAGTCGATACGGTAGGGGAAGAAGGTGTCTTCAGGGTTCCGTACTTCGATATTGTCGGTACGCCATAGGTTGCGATTGGGTGGCAGGCGGGCTGCAGCGGTGTGACAGACGCTGAAGCTGCGGGTGTAGCGCACCTTGCCAAGAATATGCTGAAGGCCTTGCTGGATCTCAGTCAGGCCGTCGCCAAAGGTCAGTATCGGCAGGGCATCTTCAGCATGGGTGGCCATGATTAGAATATCTGCCTGCCAGCGGCGTTCACCTGAAGCGGTACGCTCGGCTAGCGTTGCGCCTTGGGGCGAGAGCCTTGCCTCTACGTCGATGCCGCGCAGGATTTTGACTCTTGGGCCCTGAGTCTCGGGGTTGGCGATATAAGCGGCCAAGGCCTCAAGCCAGTGCTGGGAGCCATGCTCGAAGTAGCGGCGGTCCGGGGGCGAGCCACCTTCCTGAATGCGGTAATACTCGAAGGGAGCTTGGAGTGGCATACCGCCCGGGCCGCGATCGTCGGCGAAGTACATGGCCGATATGCGTGGATAGTAGATGGTGTGGCGGATGCGTTCCAGCCGAGCTGGCAGCGCCGGGTCCTGCCAGTCGATGGTGATTTTCAAATGATCCGCTGCGGCTGCCAGCATCTCGACGGGCGTGGCGACACAGCTGTCGAAGAAGTCATCTACCGTATAGCGGGGCGTAATGCGTCCACTCTCCACTAGGTCGATGGCGCTTTGATGCACCACGGTGATCAACGGCGCTAGCTTGCCCCCTTCGGCCTGATTTAGCTCGTGGGCGGGGTCGCTGACACCGCGGGCCAGGTCGCTATCATCGGTCAGGGCTATCGCTCCGTCACGGCTGAAGTAGCTCTCGGTATTCTCTAGCGGCTTCATGCGCTCTAGCTCGCCGATCTCGCTAAGCACCGTGCGCAGGCGATGATAGGTGGCCAAGTTGACATCATTGACCCCCAGGTCGGCCCAGCGCCGATAGGGCGACTCGGGCTTGCCCGGTTGCCGCCGATTGCCGAGGTCGACCCACACCGTTTCGGCGTTGCCGCCAAGCGTGGCTTTGCGCTCGAATAGGGTGATTTCTATCTGCTGGGCTGCTTTGCCACCGAGCTTCTGAAGGTAGTAGGCCAGTGACAGGCCAGAGACGCCGCCGCCGATAATGGCAACCCGAAGCGTTGAAGTGTCCATCGTTATTCTCCTTATGCAGTCGTTTGCTCCAGGATCTTCCAAGAGTTCGTTGCTGCCAAGGGCGCAAGAGAAGCTGATACCGAAGTGATCCGTTGTGCTTTGTATGGCTATTGTTAGCAATATTGGTGATGCCGAGCTGATGCTGTGACTGCGCAGTATCTAAGCTGAAATGCTTAGGGCAGGTAAGCCGCGGTCGATGACCGGCCGCCGAATTCACAACATCCGCATGAGGTATCTAACCATGAATGCTCCTCAAAGCAATGTTCCTCAAAGCAATGTTCCTCAAAACAATGTTCCTCAAAACAATGTTCCTCAAAACAATGCTCCTCAAACCATTGATAAAAAACTGATCGCCCACGACTTTCGTGTTGCCATGCATGAAAAACTCGAGCCTGAGCAGATCGATGACGTTGCCGACGCTTTGATGGCTTCCGAGAAGGCCTATCCTGCTACCGGCAGCGTAGCCAGCCTGATCTTCTATCTTAGGTTTCAGGTTAACATCACCGATGGCAAGTCCTTCGATGGCAATGCTGGCGGCATCTCCTCAGCGGGCGGCGGCGCTCTCTTTGGGGATGTCTATACCAAAGATCTCGAACGGCTCTATCGTGATACGGTAAGTTTCGAATTTCAGGGTACGCCAGTCTATCTGAGCATCCTGTTCTTCGACGGCGACAGTAATCTATTGGGCCACTTCCAGTCGGGTGCCGTCTCCACCGTTACCGGCGCTGGCGGTGGCACAGGCAGCTGGAGTTGAGTCTTAGCCGTATGCTGATTCTAAACCTGGGGGCGCCCTCGGCGTTCCCGGGTAACCGCGAGCAAGAACGTCAGCATGCTCTCAATCCATTCTTCACAATCCACTCTTCTCCCCTGATTTCCCTCCACCTATACTTCTCCATCCCAGTTAGCTTTCTGACTAACCTATGAGCCGAATATGAACTCTATTCGGCTCGTGTATCTCTGGGAGCAGCGCCAATTGCGCGAGCAGGCAACCACGAAGGATTTTTTCTTAGTAGTTCGCCAAGAGGGTAAACGCGCTATTTCATCACCCCCTATGTGATTGAGAAGGCCAGCGCAACTCGAAACAAGAGCCACCCTCATCAGAGGGGTAGCATTTAGCCTCGCCACCATGGGCTCGTGCAATCGCCGCGACTACCGCCAATCCTAGCCCGCTTCCTCGCTTGTCTCCTGGCATACCACTGTCAGCGTCCCGCGCATGCCGGAATGCCGTGAAAATCTGAGAAGCATATTCCTGAGGAATACCTGGGCCGGTATCTATAACACGCAAAACACACCAGCCGTCGTCCTGGCGCGTTTGGATGATGAGTGTCCCTGGGGATGCATGCTGGCGAGCGTTTTCCAGCAACGCAAGCAATGCCTGACGAATACGGACAGGATCGCAATACGCGGCGCCAGATTGCAGATCAAGGGTTGGATAATGATTTGATGCATCTAGGGCATGTCTACAAAATTCAACAACTGATTCAATTTCAGCAGAAAGATCACATTGTTTGATCTCAAGGTTCAGATGGCCGCTTTCGGCCAAGCTTACGGCGCGAAGGTCTTCAATCAGTTGTGCCATACCGTCGATTTGGGTAAGGAGGCTTTGAAACTGGGGTTTTTCGGGGGGGAATACGCCTTCTGCCAAGCCTTGCAGGCGTCCGCGTAAAATAGTAACGGGCGTACGCAGCTCATGGGCAATAGCCGCATTCCAGAACGTCATTTCCTTGGACATTCGCTGTAATTGGTCTGCCAAGGCATTGAAGTCGTTTGCCAAAACGGCGGCCTCGCCTAAAGAGCGATCACCCGTCGTGGCGCGTGCGTCCAGGTCGCCTTGCGCGACGCGACGCATGCTTTCTGTGACGGAGTTTAGCGGCACCAGAATGCGACGTGCCAAGTGAATACCCACTATCACGGCGAACGCCAGCCCAACCAACGTAGTGCCAACGAGCCAAGCCCACTCTAGCCCCGACGGGAACATGTTGGGTTCGTTAATCGACCCCTGCCAAAAATGGAAGGTAATGAAATAGAACACATAAGAGGTCACCACGACTAGCAGTGTTATCCCAAACGCCATTGCTGCCATTGTTAACGCGATTGTCCGGCTCAATCCAATGAGTTTCATTCTGTTCCCCACAGCCGGTACCCAACGCCGCGTATGCCAACGGGTATGCCTCTCACATCGACGTCTTCCAGTTTTTTACGCAGCTTGCTGATATGGCTGTCGACAGTGCGCTCAAGCGCCTCACCCTCGGGGAGGCAGGCGGCCAATAACTCTGCGCGGGTGCAAACTTTTTTGGGCGCGCGTGCAAGGTGCGTCAACAACCTGAATTCGGTGAGCGTCAACGCAAGGCTATGCGAGTCTCCTCCCACCTGAACAAAGGCTTCGTGTTGTTCCAGGTCGATCTCAAAGGGCGGCACCCGGAGGACACGGGGTTGATGGCTAGCATCAGCCATGGTGCGCCTTAACACTGCCTGAGTGCGTGCGACGACCTCAGCAGGGTTAAACGGCTTGACGACGTAGTCGTCGGCACCAAAACGCAAGCCCATGAGTTTATCGATGTCCTGATCCATCGCGGTCAACATGATGACGGGCGTCTCACCACGATGGCGAACCTCCGACAGCACCTGCCAACCATCCATTTTAGGCATCTTTACATCAAGTAAGACGAGATCGGGTTTCATCGACAAGTGCATTTCCAATGCCTTGCGTCCATCTTCTGCGTGGATGGTTCGAAGGCCCTCTCGTCTCAGATATGCTTGCAGAATATCAGCGATCTCAGGCTCGTCTTCGGCGATGAGAACCAGTGCTTGCAGGCCAGAAGAAGAATTTGGCGACTGTTGAGTCGTGGACATGTAAGTGCCTAATGAAACATTAAGGAAGGTCTGAATAACTGCCGATATTCATCAACGCTTACTTGAGCCTACAAAAAATCGAAAATTTAGACACTCTTCTCCCTTTCTTTGTGTATTTTTGCTCCTTTCCCGCTCATTGAGCGGGAAAGGAGCGCAATCGCCCTATTCCCATAGGTATTTCTCACTGATCAGCAGGTTGCTGAACGCCGCCAGCAAGTGCAGGCGCTGAGTGTTTTTGGCCAGTCCACGATAGCGAGCCTTGCCATAACCAAAAACTTGTTTGATGTACCGAAAGGGGTGCTCCACCTTGGCACGGATACTGGCTTTGATGTTTTCGACTTTCTGTCGCCTGGCATCTAGCTTCTTGCGGGTGCCAGGCCGTTTGGCAATATACCAAGAGATATCGTTGCGGTGCTTGTGCTCGTCGCGTTTTTGAATACCCAGGTAACCGGCATCACCGAAGACGCGTTGCTCTTCACCGTGAAGGAGCTTATCGGCAGGCACAATGTCATGGACATTGGCAGCCGTGGTCTCGATGCTGTGAATCAACCCAAGCTTATCGTCGACACCTATATGCATTTTCATGCCAAAGTGCCAAGAGCTACCTTTTTTAGTCTGGTGCATTTCCGGATCGCGCTCGCCTTTTTTGTTTTTGGTGGAACTAGGCGCAGAGATGATAGTGGCATCGACAATGCTCCCTTCGCGCAGCATCAGGCCATTTTTCTCTAGGTGGTTGTTCACTTCCTGGAACAGCACCTTGCCAAGGCCGTGGTGTTCCAGAAAATGGCGAAACTTGAGAATCGTGGTTTCGTCCGGCAATCGGTCTAGTTTCAAACCGGCGAATTGGCGCATGGACTCGATCTCGTAGAGGGCGTCTTCCATGGCCGGATCGCTCAAGTTGTAAAACAACTGCATGCAATGGACGCGGAGCATGGCAGACAACGGATACGGAGGCCGCCCGCTCTCGCCCTTGGGGTAATAACGGACTACCTTCTTCTCCAGCTGCGTCCAGGGGATCAGCTTGTCCATCCGCTCCAGAAAGAGTTCGCGGCGAGTCTTTCTCTTCTTGTTCTGGTACTCGGCTTCGGAGAAGGTGATTTGATCCATGGCAGCACTGAATCCTATGCAGTTGACGATAGCCGTATTATCACTGATGGCAGTGACTTTTTCAGAGCTTCCTTAATTGTGTTCTCCATCATATCTACACATACCGTCGACGTTAATACCACGCTACAGCGATATAGTCCCCTTCAATTTTATTGCTAGGCAAATGTTTACCTATTTCTCAATGAGCTAGGTCTGAAAGAACGATGCCTGAAGGGAAGATGCATGACGATCCGACATATTTACCGCAATGGTGGCCTCTGTGCCTTGCTGCTAACCGTGCTAACCGCCTGCGGGCCAGTTGAGCAAGAAGTAACGCCGTCTCCTGCCCGAGTGTCTGTCGTTACCTTGGAACCCGTTAGATTGGAGCTGACCGAAGACTTACCGGCCCGGGTCGCTCCTTTTCAAGTGGCGGAAATTCGTCCGCAGGTCAGCGGAATTGTCCAACGTCGACTTTTCGAACAGGGAACCGACGTGAGTGCGGGGCAGCCATTATTCGAAATCAACCCAGCGCCGTTTCGAGCTGAAGTGGAAACGGCAGAAGCCGCTTTGCAGAAAGCCGAAGCCGAGCTTGCGAATGCCCGTGCGCAGTCCGCTCGGTTGGAGTCGCTGGTCAGGGGGCAGTCGGTGAGCCGCCAGGCCTATGACGACGCCGTATCCAAAAGTCAGCAGGCCGCTGCTGAGGTGGCTCAAGCGCGTGCCACGCTGTCACGTCGCCGCCTTGACTTAGAGTTTTCCACGGTGGCGTCTCCCATTGCTGGCCGAATTGATCAAGAGTTGGTAACGGTGGGAGCGCTTGTCGGCAGCAGCGATAGCACGCCCATGGCCCGTGTTCTGCAGATCGATAAAGTTTATGTCGATGTTCAGCGTTCGGCTTCCTCACTTGAATCGCTTCAAGATGCGATGGCGGCGCAACCTTCGCTAGATAATGGTTTACCGGTCACCATCCTCGGCAGCAACGGTACACCCTACGATGTCACCGGACGCATTCTTTTTTCGGGCATCAATGTGGATGCCAGCACGGGTGACCTTTTACTGCGTGTACTCGTGGACAATCCCAATCGACGCCTGCTGCCCGGTATGTTTGTGCGCGCCCGCGTGCCCTACGCACGCTATGACAACGCGTTGACGGTGCCGCAACAGTCCGTGGTGCGCATCGGCGGTAAGCCCTACGTGTGGTTGATTGGTGACAGCGACAAGGCGGTGATGGTCTCAGTGGAGCTTGGTGAATTGGCGAACGGTAATTATCGGATTAAGACGGGGGTGACAGAGGGGCAGAAGGTTGTCGTCGAGGGTATAGAGCGACTTTCTGATGGCGTCGAAGTCAGCGCGACTGATTGGCATAGGTCATCGCCTCTTGAGTCTTCAGTGGCATCTTCTTATTAAGCTTCAGGAGTCTCCGCAATGCCTCAGTTCTTCATCCAGCGCCCAGTCTTCGCGTGGGTGGTCGCGTTGTTTATTATCTTGGCGGGTGTGATCGCGATTCCTAAGTTGCCGGTCGCTCACTACCCCTCGGTAGCGCCCCCTTCGGTGACCATTACCGCGACATATCCGGGTGCCACACCGCAGACCATGAATGACGCCGTGCTCAGTCTCATCGAACGAGAACTGTCCAGCGTCAAGAACCTGCTGTACTTCGAGTCGTCGGCGGACTCTTCGGGGTCGGCGTCTGTCACCGCCACCTTCAAGCCAGGGACAAATCCGGAACTGGCCCAAGTGGATGTACAGAATAGACTCAAGGCAGTCGAACCCCGGTTACCCCAGGCGGTTCGTCAGGATGGGCTGAGCGTAGAGTCAGCGTCATCCAGTTTTCTGATGATCGTAGGTCTGAATTCCGATGATGGGCGCTTTGATGAGATCGCCCTGAACGATTATATGGCGCGCAATATCGTCGAGGAGCTGCGCCGCATTGACGGTGTTGGTCGTGTGCAGCTGTTCGGTGCTGAGCAAGCAATGCGAATCTGGATAGAGCCGGAGAAGCTGATTGCTTTCGGCTTGTCGGTGAATGATCTCTCGACCGCGATCACGGAGCAGAACGCACCGATTGTGCCGGGCAGCATCGGCGCGTCTCCGGCCTTACCCGGCCAAAAGGTGTCCTCGCTGTTGACCGCACAGGGGCAATTGAGCACGCCGGAAGAGTTCGCCGCTATCGTACTTCGCGCCAATGTCGACGGCTCCAAAGTGGTGTTGGGCGATGTGGCGCGAGTCGAGTTGGGCGCCCAATCCTACGGCTTCTCCAATCGTGAGAATGGCCAGCCAGCGACGGCGGCAGCCATACAGCTGGCACCCGGTGCCAATGCTGTCCGCACGTCGGAAAGTGTGCAAGCGCGTTTGGCTGAGTTAAACCAGGCGCTACCCGCGGGTATGAGCTCATCGGTCCCCTTTAATACGGCCCCGTTCGTTAAGGTTTCTATCGAGAAGGTCATCCATACCCTTATCGAGGCGATGGTATTGGTGTTCCTGGTGATGCTGCTGTTTCTACAGAACATCCGTTACACGCTGATTCCCGCACTGGTCGCGCCGATTGCGTTGTTGGGGACCTTCACGGTGATGCTGCTGGCAGGTTTCTCAATCAACGTGCTGACGATGTTTGGCATGGTGTTGGCGATTGGCATCATCGTCGATGACGCTATCGTGGTGGTCGAGAACGTTGAGCGCATCATGGCCAAAGAGGGATTGTCGCCAAAGGACGCCACCATCAAGGCGATGAAGGAAATTACTGGTGCGGTGGTGGGCATCACCCTGGTATTGACGGTGGTGTTTATCCCGATGGCCTTCTCGAGTGGCTCGGTCGGTGTGATCTACCAGCAATTCGCGCTGGCGATGGTGGTCTCGATTCTGTTCTCGGCGTTTCTGGCGTTGACGCTGACACCGGCGCTATGCGCCACCCTTCTCAAACCCATTAAACCGGGGCACCACGACAAAGGCGGTTTCTTCGGCTGGTTCAACCGGTCGCTTAAACGTATGACCGCCCGTTACGAATCGCGTGTGGGGAGACTGGTCGCCCGCAGCGGTCGGGTCATGCTGGTGTTTGTGGTCATCGCAGGCGTGCTGGTGTTCGCCTTCCGCCAGTTGCCTTCGGCTTTTCTACCGGAAGAGGATCAAGGCTATTTCATGACCAGTATCCAGCTACCTGCCAATGCGACAACCGAGCGTACCTTGGATGTGGTCAAGGCGTATGAGGAGTACGTCATGGCGCGCCCTGCAGTGGACGGCAATATGTCTATTTTGGGCTTCGGGTTCTCTGGGTCTGGCGCGAATACAGCGCTGACGTTCACCACGCTAAAGGAGTGGGGGAAGCGCGACGGTGCCACGGCGGCGAGTGAAGCGGAAGGAGCTCAGGCAGCCATGAGTCAATTGAACGAAGGGACGGTGATGAGTATGTTGCCGCCGGCCATTGATGAATTGGGTACCAAGTCCGGCTTTACGATGTTCTTGCAGGATCGACGCAACCAGGGGCCGGCCGCCCTTAAGGCTGCCGAGACAACGCTGCTGGAACTGGCGGCGCAGAGCAAGGTAGTTAGTGACGTCTATTCCGACGGCCTTCCGGAAGGGGCGAGCATTCGTCTTGACATCGATCGCCAGAAAGCCGAAGCGCTCGGCGTGTCGTTCGCCAACATTAGCGAAATCCTGTCTACCGCGATGGGGTCGTCCTACATCAACGATTTCCCGAATGAGGGCCGGATGCAGCAGGTGATTATGCAAGCGGATGCGTCGGCACGCATGCAGGTCGACGACGTGCTCAAGCTGCACGTGCGTAATAGCAGGGGTGGCATGGTGTCTTTGTCAGAGGTGGTGACTCCGGTGTGGGACGAAACACCGCTACAAATGGTGCGCTACCTGGGCTATCCCGCCGCCAGTATTTCCGGCAGTGCCGCGAAGGGGGCTTCCACTGGTGACGCCATGGCTGAAATGGAGCGTCTGGCGCAGCAACTTCCGCCCGGCTTCGCAGTGGCCTGGACGGGGCAGTCCCTTCAGGAGCGCCAGTCCGCTGCTCAGGCACCCATGCTGGTGGCGCTATCCATCCTGGCGGTATTTCTGGTGTTGGCCGCTCTTTATGAGAGCTGGTCTATTCCGCTGTCGGTCATCCTGGTTGTGCCGCTGGGGTTGCTGGGTGCGGTGGCTGCTATGTTGCTGCGTGACCTGCCTAACGATGTTTTCTTCAAAGTCGGTATGGTCACCGTGATCGGACTGTCTGCGAAAAACGCGATTCTGATCGTTGAGTTCGCAAAACAGTTGCGTGAGCAAGGTAAGGGGCTGATGGAGGCCGCAGTGGAAGCCGCCAGCCTGCGCCTGCGCCCGATCCTTATGACTTCACTCGCTTTCGGATTGGGGGTGGTGCCGCTGATGGTGGCGTTTGGCGCCAGTGCCAAAACCCAGCATGCGATAGGCACGGGGGTGTTCGGCGGCATGGTTAGCGGAACGCTGCTGGTAATTCTCTTCGTCCCGGTGTTCTTCGTTTTCGTCATGGGGCTTCAGGAGCGCGTTAATGGCCGGCGAGCCTCATAACGGGAAGTTATATCCATTCTTCAGGAGTTAAATGGCTAATGCTTGCTGCTATCCCACAACGTTGGCTAGTTCTGTTTGCCGTCATGCTGGCGTTTCTGCCCGTTGTCATCGACATGACGATTCTGCACGTCGCGGTACCTGTACTGACGCCAGCGCTGGGTGCCACGGGTACTGAGGTGCTGTGGATCATCGATATTTATCCGCTGCTGATGGCGGGCCTGCTGGTGCCGATGGGCACTCTGGCTGACCGAGTTGGTACGCGCCGTGTGCTGCTGACCGGGCTCTTGGTGTTCGGAGTGGCGTCACTACTGGCGGCATTCTCGACGACACCCGCCATGTTGATCGGTGCCCGAGTGCTGCTCGCCATGGGCGGATCGATGATCATGCCCTGCGTACTGGGTGTCATCCGCAAAACCTTCGAAGACGAGCTCGAGCGTGCGATGGCGCTTGGCCTATGGGGAACCGTGGGGGCCGCAGGTGCGGCAGTGGGCCCATTGATTGGTGGCGCCTTGCTTGAGCATTATTGGTGGGGCTCAGTATTCCTGATCAATGTGCCGATCATGCTAGTGGTGGCGCCGGTCGCCTATGCGCTGCTGCCGCGCCGCGAGGCGACGACGCCAGGCAAATGGGCGTTCGGTCAGGCCCTGATCCTGCTTGTTGGCATCATCGCGGTGGTCTACGGCATCAAGTCTGGGGTGGGTGCGGGGCAGCCGCTGTGGCGTGCAGGGTTGGTGCTCTTCCTGGGACTAGCGATGCTAACCTGGTTTGCACGTATCCAGTTGCGTTCGACGGAGCCGATGCTGGACTTATCGCTATTTCGCCATCCGGCCATTGTCGTTGGCATGGTGATGGCGCTAGTGGCTTCCGGCGCACTGGCAGGTGTCGAACTGACGCTGGCGCAAGAGCTGCAATATGTGCTGGACAAGACGCCGCTGCAGGCCGGTTTGTTCATGGTGCCGATCATGGCGGCCGCTGCAGTCGGTGGGCCCGTTGCAGGTTACCTGTCCAACCGGTTTGGCTTACGGCTGGTGGCCAGTATGTCGATGGCGTTAGCGGCTGCAGCGTTGGGCTACTTGGCGCAGGCTGACTTCCACGCGCCTGACTGGACAGTGCCAACAGCTTTGGCCGTGCTGGGGCTCACCCTAAGCATCGGCCTGACCGCTTCCTCAATTGCCATTATGGGGGCAGTGGACGCCAGTAAAGGAGGGGCTGCAGGCTCTTTGGAAGCCACCGGCTACGAATTGGGCAGTGGGCTCGGCATCACCCTATTTGGGGTTTTCATGGCGAGCGTCTATACCAGCACTATTGTACTGCCGCCACACTTGGAGCCAGCCCTCGGTGCACAGGCAGCGCGCTCAATGAGCGACAGCATCGTTGTGGCACAAGGGCTGGCTGCAGATCAGGCGGATGCACTCATCATGGCCGCGAAGGCTGCATTCTCCACCACGCATTCGATCTTGCTAACAGCTGCTGCGATTCTCATCGCCTTGCTGTCGGTGGTGGTGTTTCTGATGCTGGGTAGCCACCCAGAAAAGGTGGGGGCGCACGAGTGATGCTGGTCGGGCACTGGCACATCCATGCGGTTTTAGCCCCGGTGTTAGCTGTTAAGGTAAGCGTGGCGGGTTGCCTTGGCTGCCTCATATGGGGGCATTACTGGACGCGAATTACTCCCCAAATTTAACGAGCAAAAGCGCTACCTGATTTAAGCTCAGCGCTTCCCGGCAGACTGTGATTGCATTGAGCTCGCGAGTACTTTCCATAGGTGTTCAGCGGCAGGAGTGAACCTTCTTCCTTGGCTACGGATGAGATGGCAGGTAGCGGTATGCGATAAAGAGTGCTCGACAGGGATCGCAACGATATCACCACGATCCACCAATGGGCGGGCAGACTGCCGCGTCATGAAGGCAATACCTAGCCCTGATATTGCGAGCGCAATAGCCGTTGAAAAATGATTGCACTGGTAAGCGGGCAGAGGGGCTAGGTGTTGGCTGCTGAACATTTCATTGATGTACTGTTGGATGCCGAATTGTTCTGCCATAAAGATCAATCGCTGGGAGGCCAGGGTTTCAAGCGTAATGGCTTCAAGGCCTGTCAAAGCATGATGTGGCGGCACTATGGCGCAAATGGGGCCGCGGTTAAAACTGCGAACCATGACCGGAGGATCGCCTAATGGACCAAAGCTGATCGCCATGTCCACTTTGCCCCGCAGCATCATATTGATTGTTTCACTCATGTTGCCAGAGTGAATATCGACAAACACATCAGGGTAATCTGCACTGAACTGTTGGAGAGGTCCTTCCACAAATTCACTGATCATACCCTGCCCGACCCGTAGGCTGACACTGCCTCGACGCAAGTGGCGCATATCCTGCAGTGTCTCGGCTAACTGACGCCGCCGATACAGCATTTCCCGATGGTGCTCAATCAGTAGCTTTCCCGCCTGGGTCACCGTGACGTTCCTTCCCTGTTTTTCGAGCAAGGGAATTTGCAGATGGCGCTCAAGCAGTGCTATTTGCCGGCTAATGGCCGAAGGGTTAACGCCGACTGACTCGGCAGCCGCTCTAACACCTCCTTGCATGGCAACCTCGTAAAGGTAAGCCAGTCGATGCTCGGTAATTCCCTGGTCTATGCGTTGTTGCACCATTCTCTCTATCCTTCACCGGCTTCTTAACCGTTGCTTTGAACGCAACGATTCGGCTGCGCGCTTCTTATTCTTTCCTTGTTACGCCCCTCACATACTGACCGTGCGCCTAATAGCACAACGCTGTTCTGAGTTGCTGCTGTTTAGAGGCTGTCATTCTTACTCGAGAGGCTATATGAATACCCTTCACACTTATCTGCAAGAGCATCAGCGTTCTATTCTCGATGATATTGAAGCGTTGGTACGTGCTGAATCGCCATCCAATGATAAAGCCGCAGTGGACGCCTGTGGTCAAATGTTGCGCCAGTTATTTCAAGACCGGCTCCAATGTCAGGCGGAAACGTTCCCACAAACTGAAAAGGGCGATCATCTTGGCTTCACGCTAGGAGAGGGGGATCGTCAGATTCTTATTTTGGGGCATTTCGACACGGTTTGGGATATCGGCCGGCTCGCTATCCGCCGTGAGACGGACAAGTTTTACGGTCCCGGCATTTTGGATATGAAAGCAGGTATTGTTCAAGCCATTTGGGCTGTCAAAGCACTCGTTGAACTCGATGCGCTTCCCAATGCCCGTATTCGTTTTCTATGTACCAGTGATGAGGAGTTAGGTAGCCCTACTTCGCGACAACGAATTGAGGAGGAGTCGGTTGCGAGCGATGTGGTGCTGGTTGTTGAACCTGCCACGGCTAATGGCAACGCTTTGAAAACGGCACGTAAAGGCTCTGGACGCTTTTACATGCATATAACGGGTAAAGCAGCTCATGCGGGCAATAACCCTGAAGAAGGGGTGAGTGCGATTGAGGAGTTGTCCCACCAGATTCAGTACTTACATAGCCTGGCCGACCCCGGCCTGGGAACCACAGTGAATGTTGGGATGGTACGTGGCGGTGGCCCACTTAATGTCGTGCCGGAGGAAGCTGAGTTAGGTATTGATGTTCGGGTAACGACGCTGGAAGAAGCCGGGCGGCTCTACAATGCCATTTATCAAAGTACCCCATTTCATCCCAGCGTAACGCTAACCGTTAGCGGTGACATGACGCGCCCGCCGATGGAGCGAACACATGCTACGGCT
>NZ_HG423343.1:684356-718835 GCF_000982975.1 Halomonas sp. A3H3
GCACGCTGCCGGTGCATTCGGCATTGAGCTTACGGAAGCCTCGGTAGGTGGAGGAAGCGACGGCAATTTCGCTGCAGCCAAAGGTATTCCCACCCTTGATGGGCTGGGTGCAACTGGCGCTGCCCCCCATGCGGAATATGAGCACATTGAAATAGCCTCAATTGTACCGCGTGCGGCGATCCTGGCGGCGTTGATACGGCAGGTCTGATACGCCATTCAGCCGTTTGTCAGTGCGTTAAATAAATAACTATATGAAAAAATATTCAGGAAATTTCAACGTGAAAACTAGATCAATACAAAGAATGGCCATGCCCGATGCCTTTGTGATTCTGTTTGGGTTATTACTGGTGGCTTGGTTATTGAGTTTCTTTATTCCCTCGGGCCAGTTTGAGCGAACCACAGAGGGGCGTCCTACGGTTATTCCCGGCAGTTTTCATCTGGTGGAGTCTAGCGGCCTTAATTTTTTCGATATTTTTCTTTCTATTCAAAACGGTTTTATCAGCTCAGCAAACCTCATTGCTTTAGTTCTGGTAATGGGCGGTGCGATTGCAGTGGTGGAGTCTACTGGTGCGATCAATGCAGGTATCAAAAGCCTGGTTGATAAAGCCCGGGGGCGTAAATATCTGCTCGCGATTGTGGTGTCTTTTGTATTTGGCGTGGTATCTGCCATTGGCGTTGGGTCGAATGCCGTTATTGCCTTTATTCCGTTGGGTATCGTGTTGGCACGAGCGCTTAAGTTAGATGCGATCGCGGGGATCGCCATTGTCTATTTGGGCTATTTTTCGGGCTCAGCGGCTGCTGTTTTCGATCCCATTACGCTGGGGATTGCTCAATCCATAGCAGGGCTGCCGCTATTTTCTGGCGCGCCGCTTAGGGTGGCGCTATTTTTCGTGCTATTGGCAGTGACAATGGCTTATGTGTGTCGGTATATCAAACGCATTAGCGACGATCCCGCCCGTAGTTTGATGGGGAATCAGCCCTTTAGCACTGAAGCCATTGGGTCCGATGATGAGAACTTAACGTTTACGCGTCGGCATCTGGTCATTTTAATCTTTTTTGTTGCCTGCCTGGCGGTGTTTATTTATGGCTCTTTAGGTTTGGGATGGGGCGTTAATGAGCTTTCTGCCATCTTTATGATCAATGGGATAGGAAGCGCTGCACTCGCTCGTTTTTCGCCTAATGAGTTTGTGCAGATGTTCATGAAGGGGGCCAAAGGTATGCTATATGGTGCCTTTATTATTGGCATTGCCAAAGGCATTACGGTGCTAATGGCCGAGGGGATGATTCTTGATACGGTCGTGAATTCAATTTTTGTGCCCTTAAGTACGCTTCCATCCATGTTGGGTGCGCTTGCTGTCTTTGTATTCAACCTCTTTTTCAACTTTCTGGTGCCTTCTGGGAGCGGTCAGGCAGCGGTGGTAATGCCGATTTTGACGCCGCTTGCGGATATGCTTGATATCACTCGGCAAACGGCGGTGATTGCCTTCAAGCTTGGCGACGGGATTACCAATATTATTACGCCGACATCGGGGGTGTTGATGTCTGTGCTTGCCGTGGGCGGAGTGCCATGGAGTAACTGGGTACGTTTCGCGTTTCCGTTGGTATGCCTCTGGACGCTAGTGGGGACAGCCTTTGTGGTTATTGCCGTATTGATTAATTATGGGCCTTTCTAATCAGGCGTAGGAATACGCTTCGTCAGCATTGCCATACATTGGCAATAAACAGTCAAGCCGCCCAAATTGAGCGGCTTGGTTGTTCATTAATGATATTGATAAGATACCGAATGACACATATATAGTATTTTACCCTCACATGAGGGCACTGGTAGCTTCCTGAGGTGGTTAACTCAGGAGCTAGCAACATGATTTTAGAAATTTTTATTTCAGAAATTCTGAAGTTATGAAAGGCAACAGGACTAACTGTCCCATTTAGTCGAAAAGCCAATCAATCGATGAGCTTGCAAGTGGCCTTCCACCTGCTAAGAGTCTTCCCGCCACAGCTCCGCTAGTGAACCTCCTGCCGGGGAATCCTCGGGTAAGGCAACGGCAGCGACTCGGGCTTTTGCTGCTGCAAGTTGTGCGGGATCACCGCGCTCTATTTCCGGCTTTTGGTCTGGTGGGTAGGCGCCTACCATGCAGAAATCATCGTCCGCCTCTAGGCTGGCATGTCCAACCCCGGCGGGCAGAACCAGCACATCGCCTGGGTAAAGCATCAACTCCTGACCGTTAGGGCCACCCAGCCGTGCCCGGGCCTGCCCGCGGAAGATGCCCAGTGCTTCATGGGCGGTGGAGTGAAAGTGGTCAAAGTCATACAGGTGGTAGCGCCACGCAGGCGGCCAGCCGTGGCGTTTGAACATGCTTTCAAAGGCATCAGCCCGCTCCTCTGCATTGCTGATATCGAGAACCTGGCGATAAACCAGCACTGGTAGAGGGGAGTTGGGGTAGCCGGTCGCTGCATCGCTGTCGAGATGAAGTCGTTCTGGCTGGGGCATAGACATCCTTGCCTCCTCATTCCTCGTTGGGGGTGTGCTGTCAGCATGGTTTTTTAAGCTTGGTTTTAAGCATGTTTTTAAGAATAGTTTTTAATGCATGGCCGAGCAAACCGATAACAAACTGGCTAGGTGTTTAGTCGATTACCGCCCCGCAGCCCACCCCCTCATTTTCTATTCGATTGCCTTGATGGCATCAGTCGGTATCATATCGTGGGTGTTGTCCATCATTACGCCCTTTTACCGCGAGCTTCTATGACCCAATCTAAAACGCCCTTCATTGTGGTGCTGAGCCTGGCAATGACCATGATGCTGGGCCCGTTTTCCATGGATACGTACCTGCCGGCCTTTCCGGTCATCGGTGAATCGCTGGGGATTTCTCAGCAGGCGGTATCGTTGAGCGTTTCAGTGTATGTACTCGCGTTGGCGTTTGGCCAGTTAATCGGCGGTGCGCTTTCAGACCGCTACGGGCGCCAGCGGGTGCTGATGAGCGGGCTGGCGATTTTTGCGCTCTCGAGCATCGTCATTGGTATGGCGGATTCTTTGAACACGCTGCTCGGCGGGCGGGCAGCTCAGGCCCTGGGCGCCGGTTTTACCCTGGTATCTGTGCCGGCGCTGGTGCGCGACCGGGTGGCGGGCCGAGACGCCGCGAAACTGTTCTCGATGATGGGCTTTATCATGGTGCTGGCACCAGGAATCGCTCCGAGCGTAGGCAGCGCGATTCTGGCGCTGGGTTCCTGGCACTATATCTTTTTCGCCTTGGCGGTATACGCGGTGCTGCTGGTGCCGTTGCTGGTGCGGGTGATCTTTACCGGCACGGGCAAGGTATCCCGCGCGAAAAGCCCTAAGATGAGCCTGCTGGCGCGTTACAAGCTGGTACTGTCGACAAAACCGGCCTTGCCGTTCATCGTTTGGCAGGCTGCCTCTTTTTCTACCCTGATGATGTTCATCACCTATGCGTCATTTATCTATCAGGGGCATTTCGGCCAGTCGCCTTCAAGCTTTTCGATGTTGTTTGCGGCGAATATCGTCGCGATGCTTATCTTCAACATTCTTAATCGAGTGTTGCTTTCCCGACTACCTTCACTGCGTATCCTACAGTTGGCAACGGGCTGTCAGGCAGTCGGTATACTATTGCTGGTGATGGCTGCCTTTATGGAGTGGCCTCTATACGCTTTCCTGCCCGCCATGATGCTGACCATCGGCTCGATAGGGGCGATCTCGCCGAATATTCAAGCGTGCTTTTTGGAGTTCTTTCCCACCAGTGGCGGGACGGCCGCAGCGCTTCTAGGCGCAGCACAGTTCGGTGTCGCCGGGCTGCTGAGCGCATTGTCCGCCATGTTGCCGCATACGCTTGAAGCGATCATTCTGGCCATGGCCGCCTGTGGATCGGTGGCGTATCTGATGCTTGCCCGCTCTATCATCAAAGGGCGTGCCGCTGTCGAAGCACCCTAGGTCAGGCGGCGCGCTCTTGCTAAAAGCCTCGTGTTATCCAAAACACGGGGCTTTTTTATCAAGCATCTGCTGAGCTTACTAACTGTTCAAAAAGTGCTTCTATGGCCTGCGCAGTCGGCGTTTCGTTGGCAAACAAGATGCGGTACATCAGAGGCGCCACCACTATTCGGATGACTAGGCCTGTTTCAATCGGCTGCTCGCCTCTGGCGAGGGCGCGTTCGTTTATGACTTCGATCTGCTGACGCAAGAAGCCATCACATTTCCCCGCGCAGGCGTGGCCTTCTGTACCTAGAACATCGCGGAGCATCGCCCGTCCTGGGGCTGATGACATTTCTTCGAAGTACTCAACAAGCCAAGCTAACAAGTCGCTACGCAAACTCCCTGTATCGGCTGGCGGCTGTTCCGGCTGTAGTTGCTCGACGGCAACGTCGGCCAGTAACTGGGCAAGATCACCCCAGCGACGGTAGATCGTAGAGGGGGTGACTTCTGCACGTGCGGCGATAGCGGGCACCGTAAGCCCGGCTCGCCCTTGTTCTTTTTGCAGCTCTTGAACGGCCTGATGAACGGCAGCCTGAATACGAGCGCTGCGGCCCCCTGGACGGGGAGTGGGTTTGTTGGTCATGTGTTCCTTCTGTGCTTATTCATCGGTACGTTTTCGCCGGTACGGTGGAATAAATCACTAAAGCAAAATATTTGCTTTAGTGAGTTGTTGGGCTTATGATCCTTAAAGCTAATATTTTGCCTTTTGAGAGGGGTCATGTCCATCAACGTTTCTGATACCGCCCGCCGTTCTTCGAGCTGGAGACTGTCTTCCTCCAGTGCTGTTTTCCTGCACGCAGCGATAATGATTGCCTTTTTGGCAGCATCGAGTGCGCCTACCCCGCTGTACCAACTTTATCAGCAGCAATGGAGCTTTAGCGCAACACTGCTGACCGTGGTTTTTGCCACTTACGCGCTGGCTCTGCTTCTGGCACTGCTGGTGGCGGGGAGGCTGTCAGATCATATTGGCCGACGTCCGGTTATTGCCCTGGCTTTGTTGCTACAGATCATCGCTATGGTGGGCTTTTTAGGTGCTGCCGGGCCGGGTTGGCTGATTGCTGCGCGCGCTCTGCAAGGCTTTGCCACTGGTATGGCCACTGCGGCAGTCGGAGCGGCGATACTCGATTTTAGTCGGGAGCGGGGGGCCGTGATCAACAGCATCTCACCGCTGCTTGGTATGGCAGCCGGCGCGCTAGGCAGTACCTCTTTGGTCGTGTTGGCGCCTGATCCGCTGCACGTGGTGTACGTGTTGCTGCTGGCTGTTTTTCTGGTGATGTTGGCCTTGATTTGGCTGGCGCCGGAGACGGCGACATCTCGCCCGGGTGCCTGGGCAAGCCTGAAACCACGTATTGCCGTGCCGTTGCAAGCGCGCAAGACGTTGTTATCTGTCACCCCTGCGAACATGGCAGTGTGGATGCTGGGTGGCTTTTATCTATCGCTTATGCCATCGCTGATCGTTGACGTTACGCATGTGAACACGCCATGGCTTGGTGGTCTTGTCGTCGCAGCGCTAACGCTCACTGGCGCCACAGCGGTTCTGGCGGCTCGCAAGCTGAGTTCTTTTACAACCCTCTTGTCTGGCGAACTTGCCTTGGTCGTAGGGCTGGTCGTCATTCTGATCGGGGCTAACCAGGGATACGCTGTCTTGCTGTTGGTCGGGTCGGTCATTGCGGGGTTTGGGTTTGGCGCGAGCTTTCTTGGGGCTGTGCGCAGTGTCCTTCCGTTGGCCGAGCCCCATGAACGTGCCGCGCTGATGGGCGTGTTTTATATCGAAAGTTATCTGGCCCACAGTGTGCCTACGATGGCTGTCGGCTACTTGGCCCAGAAGGCCGGTTTGCTGGCCGCGGTCAATGTCTATGGTGCGGTGGTCACAGCACTGGCCTTGCTGGCCATTACACTGCTGCTTATGCAAGCGCGCACCTCAATGAAGAAAGGAAATCAAGCATGACTGTTCAAAATACCACCCCTATGTCCGCCGAGGAAACCCAGGCTCTGGCTACCAGTTTGGGGCTGCCCCTGGCCTCTGAACGTGCGCCACTGATTGCTGGCGTACTGCATCACATACACACGGTAATTACCCGGCTCGACGAATTACCTATTGATGAATCATACCCTCCTTCATTTGCCTTTGATGCCAGTCAGGAGAACAACCCATGCTAAACCCATTAAACCTGACACTGGCCCAAGCCAGTGCCGCCATCGCGGCACGCGAACTGTCGCCAGTAGAGTTGGTGGATGCGGCCGTGGAGCGTATTGGTGCGCGAGAGCCAGAGATCAACGCTTTTGTATCTGTATGGGTAGAAGCCGCCCGTGAGCAGGCACTTGAGGCCGAGCGAGACATTCAACATGGCCGTTACCGTGGGCCGCTGCATGGCATTCCTATCGCGCTGAAAGACCTGTTCGATGTTGCTGACCAACCCACCACTGCCAGCTCCCGTGTTCGGGACGGGCATCGGGCAGAGGCCAACAGCGCGGTAACGGATGCCTTGCTGCGTGGCGGCGCCATACTCCTGGGCAAGACCCATTTGCATGAGTTCGCTTTCGGCCTGACCACACCTCAAACGCGCAATCCGCGTGATCCCCAGCGCACGTCGGGGGGCTCGAGTGGGGGTTCTGCAGCAGCGGTTGCCTATGGCGGTGCCTGGGCGGCCATGGGAACAGACACCGGTGGCTCGATTCGAGTACCCGCAGCACTTTGCGGGTTAGTCGGGTTCAAGCCAACGTATGGCTTGGTCTCCCGCCACGGCACTGCGCCCCTGGCCTGGTCACTCGATCATGCGGGCCCTATGGCACGCACGGTAGAGGATGTTGGCCTGTTATTGCAGGCAGTGATGGGCTTTGATGCGCGCGACCCCGCTAGCCGTACTCCGTCTGCCTCTTTCGGTATCAACGCAGAGTCGGGTGTGCAAGGGCTGCGTGTTGGTATCCCGCGCAACTATTACTTTGACCACGTTGCGGAGCCAGTCGCCGCGGCTGTTAGGCGTGCGGCAGCGCATCTGGAACAGCAGGGAGCTGTGCTGGTGGAGGTGGATATTCCGCTGGCCGACTACCTCATTCCGACCCAGTGGGGCCTGATGGTGGCTGAGGCGGCATCTGTACACGCCAAGGACATACGCCAATCGGCATCGCTATACGGTGATGATGTACGTACTTTGCTCGAAGCCGGACAACTGCTTCCTGCCGGAGACTATTTGAAGGCACAGCGTGCCCGACACCTGATCGCACAGCGCTGGGGTTCCCTTTTTTCAGAGATCGACATTCTACTGGCGCCAACCGTGCCCCAGACAGCAGCGCTTATAGAGCAGGATACGTTTACCTGGAAGGATGGCAGTCAAGAGAGTGTTGCCGAGGCGTATGTGCGCTTATGTGCACCCGCCAATGTGACCGGGCTGCCCGCGCTGACCGTGCCGTTCGGTAAGGATCATCAAGGGCTACCGATAGGCGTCCAAATCATGGGAAAAGCATTTGATGACGCCAAGGTACTACAGGTTGGGCGTGCCATTGAGCGGCCTCTTTTACCCGCTTAACACGCCCCATGCCGCCCAAGCGGTATCATCATCGGTTTGCCGGTGACGGGGTCTTCGATAACCCGGCTTTCCAGGCCAAATACCTCACGCACCATCTGTTCGGTCAGAATCTCCTCTGGCGGGCCTGCCGCGTAAACCTTGCCGTTAGCCATGGCGACCAGTTGGTCGGCGTAGCGGGCGGCCAGGTTGAGTTCGTGGAGCACCATCACGATGGTGGTGCCGCGCTGCCGGTTTAGGTCAGTGAGAAGGTCGAGCACATCGATCTGGTGGTTGATATCCAAAAAGGTGGTGGGCTCATCCAGAAGCAGCACTTTGGTTTGCTGGGCCAGCGCCATGGCGATCCACACCCGCTGGCGCTGCCCGCCGGAAAGCTCGTCCACGTGGCGTTCGGCCAGCTCGCTCAGGTGGGTGGCGGCCAGGGCGTCGGCGACGGCTACTTCATCTGCCGCGCTCCAGCGTTTGAAAAGCCCCTGGTGCGGGTGGCGGCCCCGGCTGACCAGCTCGAGCACGCTAATGCCTTCCGGGGCGATGGGCGATTGCGGCAGAAACCCAAGTTGTTGTGCCAGGCGGCGGGTGGGTAGCTGGTGAATGGCGTTACCCTCCAGCAGCACGCTGCCCTGCGCGGGCGTCAGTAGCCGTGAAAGCACGCGCAAAAGGGTCGATTTTCCACAGGCGTTGGCACCCACAATGGCGGTGGTCTGGCCGTCAGGCACAGTCAGGTTAACGTCATCCAGAATGGTGCGTTCCCCATAGCCTGCCACCAGGCCCTGGGCGAGTAGTGAGCAAGCGCTCATAGAGTGCCTCGGGTTTTGTTGTCGCGAAGTATCAGATAAACGAGATAGGGCGCGCCTAATACGCCGGTCACGATGCCGACTGGGTAGCGGGCGGGGAGCAGAAACTGCCCCGCATAATCGCCTAGCAGCACCAGCAGGGCGCCCACCAACGCGGCGGGAATGAGCAGCGAGCCGTTGCGGCCCATTAGGCGGGCCGCAATCGGGCCGGAAAGGAACGCCACAAAGGCCACCGGGCCGGAAACGGCGGTGGCAAACGCCACCAGTGCCACCGCGGTAATGACCACGACAACCCGCGTAATAGCCAGGCGAACCCCCAGCCCGGCGGCAAGGTCGTCACCCATGCTTAGGGTTTCAAGGTCTCGGTGGCGGCTCAATAGCAGCCCGCCGAACAGGAGCAGGGCGACCAACAGCGGCAGCGCTTGATCCAACTGAGCGCCGTTGACACTGCCGGTGAGCCAGCGCAGGGCTTCTTGTAGCGTCCAGCTGGGCGCGCGCATTAAAAGATAGGCGGTAATACTTTGCAGCATTGCGGCCAGGCCAATGCCGATCAGAATCAGTCGCCCGCCGGTCACGCCCTGACGCCAGGAGAGCGTGTAGATCAACAGCGCCACGCCCAGCCCGGCAGCAATTGCCACCATAGAAACCGCCGGGCCGCTTAGCGAGAGCACCACGATGGCAAATACCGCCCCGGTGCTGGCACCGGTGCTGATGCCGATGATATCCGGGCTTGCCAGTGGGTTGCGCAGCAGGGTCTGAAAGGCGATGCCGCCCAGGCCAAAACAGGCGCCTACCAGCACTGAAACGACGGCCCTGGGCAGGCGCAGTTCGCGCACGGTGAAACCAGCCCCAGGCACTTCCGCACCGCCAAGTATGCGTAGCACCGTGGTTAACGGCGTGAAGGACTGCCCCACCATCAGGGTTAACAGCACGCCTGCGATTAGGCTAGCGCTAAGCAATGCAATCATGCGAGCGCGGTGCTTAGCGTTTGTCTTTCTAATCTGTCGGAAATGGCTGATCGCGCTGAGGGGCGGCTGGTTCATAGTGAGCCTACCTTGCGGTTGCGCACAATCCAGATAAACACCGGCGCACCGATAAAGGCGGTCACGATGCCCACGTCCAGCTCTGAAGGATGGGCGATTAGCCTCCCGGCCACGTCTGACAACGTCAGCAGTACGGCGCCACCCAGGGCAGAGAAGGGTAGCAGCCAGCGATAATCGCCGCCCGCTAGCAGGCGGCAGGCGTGGGGTACGACCAGCCCCACAAAGCCAATCGGGCCGCACACCGCCGTAATCGGGCCGCACAGCAGTACCGCGCCCACTGCCGACATGGCCCTGGCCACGGCCACCTTTTCACCCAGCCCGGCGGCGGTGTCGTCCCCCAATGCCAACATATTGAGTTTGCGCGCGGCGAGCAGGGTGATGACAAACCCCGTCACCAGAAAGGGCAGCACTGGAAGAAGCTGCTCATAGGTCGCGCCACCCACACCGCCCACCAACCAAGATTGCACCAGCCCGCCGATATCACCCCGTGGCAGTACCACGGCAGTAGCAAGCGAGCTAAGCGCGGCGGTAATGGCCGCCCCTGCCAGCGCCAGCCGCAGCGGCGTAGCGCCCCCTTGGCCGAGGCTGGCTATCGCGTAAACCGCACAGGCCGAGATAGCGGCGCCTGCAATGGCTGTCCAGATGTAGCTGGTCGTCTCGTCAATACCGAACCAGGCAATGCCAATCACCACCGCCAGCGCCGCCCCGGCGTTAACGCCCAGAAGGCCAGGGTCGGCCAGCGGGTTGCGGGTCAGGCCCTGCATGACGCCACCGGAAACCCCCAGGGCGGCTCCGGCCAGCATGGCAAGTAGCGTGCGCGGCAGGCGGCTGGCTACGGCAGCGTCGCCAACGGTTTCTACCTGGCCGCTCAGCGCGGCGGCGATTTCCGGCCAGCCTACTTCACGGGCGCCAAACGCCACAGAGAGCATGGCGGCAAGGCCGAGCAGAACAAGCAGCGCTGCGCCGCCAGACAACCGACGGGCAGCGTTGCGTTTGATACGAAGAGCGACAGAGCGATTAACGCTTGAGCCAGACGCCGGACCGCTACCGTTGTGACTTGCGCGCGGCTTCTGAGAGCAGGTCTGCATAATCGTCCAGTAACCATGAGATCGACATGGGGGTAGGGTTGGCCGCCGTGCCCAGCGGCGTATTGCCGAGGGTGACAATGGCGCCTTTTTCTACCACCGGCAGGCGGGAGGTAAGCGGGTGGGCGTTGAGCTGCTCGATCAGCGGCTGACCGCCGTAGGTGACGAGAATATCCACATCGTTGAGCTCGTCGATCAATTCAGAGCTGATTGCGCCAGCGAATTTACCGGGAGTGGAGTTCTGCTTGACGACTTCAGGCGAGGCCAGCCCCAGGTCATGGAAAAACCGCACCCGCGCGTCGTTGTCGGTGTAGAACGAAATGCGCCCGAGGTTGGTGGGGTCAAGGTGGGTCACGAACATGGCCGTCTTGCCCGCAAGGTCAGGGTGGTTGGCGGCGGTATCGGCAATCTGTGCCTCAAGCTGCTCGATTAGCGCCTGGCCTTCCTCGGCCATGCCCATCCCTTGGCTGTTCAACTGGATCATATCCCGCCAGTCGGTTGCCCAGGGGCCTTCAGGGTAAGCGACCACCGGGGCGATCTGGCTCAAAGTGGCGTAGTCCGACTGGCTGAGCCCTGAATAGGCCGCCAGAATCACATCCGGTTGGCTAGCGGCCACGGCTTCAAAATCGATTCCGTCGCCTTCATCGAACAGGGCAGGGGGTGTGGCATTCAGCTCTTCAAGCCGGGTTTCTACCCAGGGCAGTAGCCCGTTACCGTTGTCGTCGCCAAAGTTGGCAGCGGCAAAGCCGACCGGCAAAACGCCAAGCGCCAGCGGCACTTCGTGGTTGGCCCAGGCCACGGTCGCTACCCGCTCGGGCTTCTTGGAAAGCACCGTGGTGCCTAAGGCATTTTCGATTTCAAGGGGATATTGCTGCGCGCCAACGGGCAAAGCGCCGAGGCTGCACGCAGCGATAAGCGCCACGTAAGCGCTCAGACTTCTATGGAACAGGGCCATAGCCTTCTCCAAAAGCTTAAGACGTAAATAACGAATAATCCTCACCGCGTGATAAGAACGCAGCGTCTAGATATATGACCGGTAGTCCGGGTGATGCATGTCGCCACGGTGTATTATAATTATTATCAAAAGTTCAACTAAATGATTGTGATTGACATTATCACTCTTGACTCGGGGATGCTAGCTTCGGATACTCTCACGGCCTTTCAAAAGAAAACCACAAGGCGAGCAAGGCAGGTTTATCCATTTCAAGGGATCTTCAACATGACTGATAGCAGTAGTACAGTCCGGCGCGGCGCAAGCCGGTTACGGTGGCAGCAGACCACTACCGCCATTCTGTGCGGCACCACGCTGGTGAGTATTCCCATGCTCGGGAACGCCCAGGAGACCGGCGAAGGCAGTGACGATAACGAGGGATATCGCCTCGCCCCCATTATCGTCAACGCCCAGGCCTACGCTGATGATGATGCCAATTCGATAGTGGCTCAGGAGCTGTGGGTGGGCGGAAAGGTCGCCACCAGTATTCTTGATACACCTGCCTCCGTGTCGGTCGTCACCGAGAAGGAGATTGAGCAGCGCAACGCCTCTACCACCGAGGAAGTGCTGCAATATACGCCAGGCGTGCTCACTGATTATTACGGCACCGATGACCGTAACGACTATTTCAAAATCCGCGGATTCCAGGCGACCACCTACCGTGACGGGCTGACGCTAGGCTCAATGCGCGGTGTACGCGAAGAGCCTTACGCCTACGAGCGCGTTGAAGTATTGCGCGGCGCCAACTCCACCCTGTTTGGTCCGGCGGATCCGGGTGGTTCGGTCAACTTCGTGAGCAAACGGCCACGCTTTGAGCGTTTTGGGGAGGGGTATCTCTCCTACGGTTCATT
The DNA here is from genome assembly GCF_000982975.1 of Halomonas sp. A3H3. NCBI lineage: Bacteria > Pseudomonadati > Pseudomonadota > Gammaproteobacteria > Oceanospirillales > Halomonadaceae > Halomonas > Halomonas sp. A3H3. Next base: position 696,627 of record NZ_HG423343.1, read on the forward strand.
CGACGCCAAAGAGGCCGGTGTTGATGTGGGGGACACGCTGAACGCTGACGAGACAGTGGCCTACCGCTTTACCGGCACCCTCCGAGACAGCGACCGCGAATACGATCACTCCAAAGACGATAATGGTTTCTTGATGGGTGGCTTGGCCTGGGAGCCGACGGAGTACACCTCAGCAAGCGTTATCTTCGATTACCTGAAGCGTGATGACACCCCCAATAGCGGTGGTTATCCGCTCGACCGGGAGTACGACCGCAGCGACTTCTTCGGCGAGCCTGGCTTCAACTATCACGATGTTGAGCGTACCAGCCTCACCGGGCAGCTCACCCATGATTTCAACAACGGCCTGACGCTGCGCGGTAATCTGCGCTATAGCGACCTGACCGACGACTTCGGATACGTCTATATCACTGACTCTGCAGCGCGAGTTGGCAGCGTGGTGGATCGCGACTATTTTGGTACCGACAACGAAGCTCAGGAGTTGATCGGCAACGCTATCCTGCAATACGACGCCCGCTTTGATCAGGTCGATAGCAGCACACTTGTGGGTGTCGAGTATCGCGATGCCTCAACCGAAGACAGTTCGTTTTACGGGGATGCGACCTCCATTGATATCGCAAACCCCGTCTTTAGCGGTGCGCCGAGTAGCCTCAATGTCTATAGCAGCAACAAGCAGGACTTCACCACCGAGTCGGTTTTCCTGACCCAGAATTTGTCCTTCTATGACCGATTCATTGTGACAGCGGGTGTGCGCAACGACTCAATGGATGTCTCCAGCACCAACATGGCGGGCGTTACCGATTCCGATGACTTCTCTGAGACCTCACTTCGCGGTGCACTGACCTATCGCGTCACTGACGAAATCTCTACCTATGTCAGCATGGTGGAGTCGGTCGCACCGCCCACCATTGGCGTTGAGCCTGAACGGGGCGAGCAGTACGAAATTGGTGCGAAATATTCTCCCTTTGGTACGAATGCGCTGTTTTCGGCGGCCATCTATGACCTAACCAGGGACGACGTTACCATCTCGGTTGTACAGGACAATGGCGTTATTGAGCGGGAAACCGTTGGTGAATCCCGCGTGCGGGGTCTTGATCTGGAGGCCAAGGCTGAGTTGACCGATAGCCTTAGCGTGGCCGGTGGTTACTCCTATATGGAGTCGGAGGTGGTGCGCGACAGCAACGCAGCCAGAGAGGGTAACGAGTTCACCGCAGCACCCAAACATACGGCGTCGCTGTGGGGCTACTATACCTTGCCAAGCCAGGATATGAGCGTTGGTCTCGGCGCCCGTTACATTGGCTCCTACTACTTTGATGTCGCCAATACGTCAAAGAGCAGTGCGGCAACGCTGTTTGACGCGGCCTTCAGCTACCAGCTCACTAAAGACGCCGACCTAGCCGTCAATGTCAGCAACTTGCTCGACGAGCAGCACGTGGTCGGTTCAAGCACGGCCGATTACTATAATCCGGGTCGCGAAATCAGCGCGAAAGTGAGCTATCGCTGGTGATGTAATTCCGCCTATCCCAGAGGTAAAGCAACGGCAAAACGCCCCGACTTGGTTCGGGGCGTTTTGGTATCGCGTTTTCCATCCCCCAGAGCGTTCGTGGATGTTTAACAGCAAACATTTTTTGGGATTTTTGCTGTATAGGTGTACAGTTTAAGTCGCGATTTATACTTAGCTAACTAAGAAAGTCGCTTTAGCGACAGGTAGATCGGGATAAAAACGGGGGCGCAATCGATGAATGACCAGCAAATACAGATATTCACCAGCGAAGATGGCAAAGCGCAGCTGGAAGTGGCGTTGGAACAGGACTCCGTGTGGTTGAGTCAGGCGCAGATGTGTGAACTGTTTGGGCGTGAGCGTTCGGTTATTACAAAGCACATTCGTAACGTTTTTAACGAGGGAGAGCTGGAGCGAAATTCAGTATGTGCAAAATTTGCACATACTGCCGAAGATGGCAAAGCTTATCAGGTTGATCACTTCAATCTTGATGTCATTATTTCAGTTGGCTACCGCGTGAAATCTCAGCGTGGTGTACAGTTCCGCAAGTGGGCTACCGATGTACTCAAACAATATCTGGTTCAAGGCTATACCCTTAACCAACGCCGACTAACCGAGCGCGGTATCGAGTTTGAACAGGCAGTCAATCTGCTCAGCCGAACCTTGACCAACCAAGGGCTGGTATCTATCGAGGGCGAAGCCGTTGCGCGTGTTATTAGCGACTACGCACGCTCCTGGAGTTTGCTGCAGGGCTACGATGAACAGCAATTAGCTGAGTTAAACATCAAGCAGCCTGATATGCATTCGCTAGGGTTAGAAGAGGCACTGAAAGCCATTAGTGAGTTGAAGCGAACTCTCATTAGCAAAGGCGAAGCAACCGAGCTTTTTGGACAGGTGCGGGGTGATGGTTTGACATCAGCTCTCGCCACCATCGAACAAGGTTTTGGTGATGAGCTATTTTACCCCAATGTGGCTACCCGAGCGGCGCACCTGCTTTATTTTGTTATCAAGAACCATCCCCTAGCTGATGGAAATAAGCGCTGTGGCTCTTTTCTGTTTTTGTGGTACCTGCGCCGCAACGCCGCGTTACTGGCACGCCCTGTTGAGCAGCTTATTAATGACAACACGTTGGTCGCGTTAGCGTTATTAGTGGCGGAAAGTCTGCCCGATCAGAAAACGCTGATGATTCGATTGATTGAGCATTTTGTACTGCTTAAAGAAAGTTGAGCGCTAACGCGGGGGTAATCGTTGCGTCATGATTGGGATAGGGAAAATCGGCCCCGCAAAGGCGAGGGTTCCATCGCCTTTGCAGGTGAGGTTCTTTAGGCTTCTGTTAGGCCATCAACGATAAAAACGCGGTAGTCGGCGCCCTGGAAGCGATGCTTGCGGGCTTCCTGATAGGCGGGGCTTTGATACCAGGCGCGGGCGGCAGCCATATCCGGAAAGCGCAGAATCACCGCACCTTCCATAGCGCTACCTTCAAGCACTTCAAAATCGCCATAAAAAGCGAGCGGTTGCGGATCGTGGCCTTCGCGAGCAGCTTTTGCTTTCTCGCCGTAGCGCTCCATTTCCTTGGCGTCGTGAGTATGTTCACGGGTTAGTACGACGTAAGCGGGCATTAAATTCTCCTGATGTAATCGTTAAGAAATCAACTAGCCCGGATTTCTCACAGGGTATAAAAGAAAGCGGCTGAAAGTGTTAACGTTTCAGGGCCATACACCAAAAACCAACACCAACAGCCGCTTCCAAAATGGTACCTGAAAAGCTGACCTTCTCGCCACTCTCTCGCCGCCAAATTGAAGCCGACTTCTCCGGGGGCCACATTACGTCGGACGCCGGATTACTCCTGCTTCGTGAAGTCGATAAACAGCATCGCCTAACACGCCGCTTGGCCGCCGTGCTTCATGATCCCCGCTCACCGGAACAGGTTCGTCATAAGCTCGACACGTTGGTTCGTCAGCGGGTGTTCGGTGTCGCCGCTGGCTATGAAGATTTCAACGACCATGAGGCCCTGCGCTATGATCAGGCCCTTCAGACAGCGCTCGGTGAAGAGGATACGCTGGCAGGCAAGTCGACGCTGTGCCGGGTGGAGCAGAACGCCGATCGGCAAGCAATAGTGAAGGCCCATGAGTTGCTGTGGCATCACTTCATTGAACAGCATGACGAACCACCCAAGGAGATCGTGCTGGACTTTGATGGCACCGACATCCCCGTGCATGGCGAGCAACCCGGCAAGTTCTTTAACCGTTATTACGATCACCACTGCTACTTCCCACTGTATGTCTTCTGTGGGCGCCACTTACTGGTGAGCTATCTGCGCACCAGTGACCGCAGCGACAGCCGCCATAGCTGGGCGATCCTCGCCTTACTGGTACGCTTTATCCGTCAATACTGGCCCGATACGCGCATCGTGTTACGAGGTGATAGTCACTTTTGTCGTCCCCGGATGCTCAACTGGTGCGATCGACATCACGTCGACTACATCGTGGGTATCGGCAAGAACAGTCGGCTGCTCAAGGAAGTGGACGTGCCCATGATGCTGGTGCGCAAGACCCAATGGCAGGTGGGAGGGAAAGTAGCAGAGACGTTCCGCTTCCAATATCAAGCCCACTCCTGGAAATACCCACGCTGGGTGGTGGCCCGTCTGGAAGAAGGCGAACTGGGCTCTAATCCCCGGTTTATCATTAGTTCCCGTTATGACGACGGCTTCAAGCTCTACTACGAGCAGTACTGCGCTCGGGGCGACATGGAAAACCGAATCAAGGATCAACAACTGAGCCTGTTTGCTGACCGGACCTCCAGTACGCACTGGTGGGCCAATCAGTGGCGGCTGATCTTATCGGGCTTCGCCTATACGCTGTTCGAGCGCTTACGCACTTACCTGAAGAAGACGCCTTTCGCGCGCATGAGCCCAAGCAACCTGAGGCTCAAACTCATCAAAGTGGGCGCAGTCATCATCCGCAATACGCGCCGAATCCGGGTGTTGATGAGTGACAGCTACCCCTATAAAGCGCAACTATCCGATCTCGTCAGGCGGTTGGTGCCGAACTGAATGCTCGGGCTCCCCCGGCCCGACGCAATGGGGGAAAGGGGGAAGTGTGTCTTAACGACGGAAAGTGGTTAAAAAGTAGGCAATTTAAGATGTACCAATAGGTTTTTAATAGCATGGCGGCCTGGGTGCGGTACTTGCTGAGGTACTATGAGAAATCCGGGCTAGAGCATATCACCGTCCACTAGCGGAGCCACATTAGAAAGACCGCTATTCAGCTTTACTGAGTATCTCTGCAGTGAGGGGCGGGTTATACGTCTGGCTCTGATTCAATCACGATTTCATGTTCCCGACGCTCTTTTTCCAGTGCCGCCAAGGCAATTTGATAACAATCTTCAACATGGCTGTTACCCATGTACTTCATGGCGGTGAAGCTAATGCCACCTGCCACAGCGCTACCTACAAAGGGCACGAACTTAGCAACACCTTTAGACGCTACCTTGACGCCCATCTTGCTTAACAGCATCACGATAAGTTTTTTCGTGATGTATTTACCGGCCATTTTGCTGCCGGTATTTGAGATGGCCGTCATCACAAAGAGCTTGGATTCTGTATCCAGGCTGTCGATTTGTTCAGGCGTTAAACCAAATTTCTGGTTAATTTTGGGAATTAGCCGCATCAATATGGCAACGTCTGAACCTATATCCACCCCTGGAATGGGTATAACCGCTGCGCCCGCAGAGAGGCTCGAACTCTTGGTGACCATCGAATGACACGTTTTTCTAATCGCTTCGAGTTCTTCTATTGATTCAATCATGATGAGGTCCTTTCATTTATTGCCAGATTGATCCAGTGCTGGCTGTACCACTTCCGGGTTCACTTCCTTTCCTAGATACTAGCATTCCTGACCGTTCTTCGAGGTCATTTGAGAATCGCCTGTAGTAAAGTCGTCGGCGAAGGTGGAAGTGTCAAACGGTGTTTGGAAAGGTGAAACTGAAGCGGGAGGCTTGAATGACGAACTTGAGAACCCTATACCCACCGATCGAACCCTACGAAACAGGCATGATCAATGTTGGGGGTGGCCATACGGTCTATTTTGAGCGTGTTGGCAAACCGGGCGGTAAGCCTGCGGTGTTCCTGCATGGTGGCCCCGGCGGTGGAATTTCGCCTGATCATCGACGTCTGTTTAACCCTGAGCACTACGATGTTCTTCTCTTTGATCAGCGTGGCTGTGGACGTTCAGAGCCCCATGCCAGTATCGAAGCCAATACTACGTGGTATTTAGTCGAAGACATCGAGAGGCTACGTGAGCATGTTGGCGTAACCCAGTGGATGGTTTTTGGCGGCTCTTGGGGTTCTACCCTGGGCCTTGCGTACGCCCAGGCGCATCCTGAACGTGTCAGTGAGTTGATTTTGCGAGGCGTCTATACGGTCACTCAAGCGGAGATTGACTGGTACTATCAGTTTGGTGTGTCTGAAATGTTCCCCGATAAGTGGGCGGCGTTTCAGACGCCTATTCCTGAAGCAGAGCGACACGATATGGTGGCCGCCTACCATCATCGTTTGATGGGTGACGACCCTATCGCTCAGCTTGAGGCGGCGAAGGCCTGGACGATATGGGAGGGTGAAACCATCACCCTGCTACCAGACCCTGCCTTATCGGCTCCCTACAGAGAGGGGCATTTTGCGTTAGCCTTTGCGCGGTTAGAGAACCATTATTTCACTCATCGCGCTTGGCTGGAGGAGGGGCAACTGCTTGCTAACGCTTCACGCCTAAAAGGCATTCCCGGCGTCATTGTCCATGGGCGGTACGATATGCCATGCCCTGTTCGTTATGCGCTGGCACTGCATAACGCTTGGCCAGAATCCGAATTCCATTTGATCGAAGGGGCAGGGCATGCCTGGAGCGAACCCGGCATTCTCGATCAGTTGATACGCGCGACAGATCGCTTTGTATCATAAATCTTAACCATGACAATACTTGCTACTGCGCGGTTAATTGAAGTAGTGCATGAGTTAACCTGGTATGAGTTGTTCATATAAAGGCTTCTTTAGAACAAACGGAAAAGGCGGCAGTACAACAGGCTGCCGCCTTTTTTTACGCGGAGGGTTAAGTGTTTACTCATCGCCATCGTAGGTCACGCGCCAAACGGCGTTCGTCAGGTCGTCAGCGATGATAAGGGCGCCCTCTGGATCGATGGTGACGCCGACTGGGCGACCGCGAGTTTTACCGTCTTCAGTAAGAAACCCGGAAACGAAATCAATTGGGTCACCGTCGGGCTCGCCATTGCGGAAAGGGATAAAGACAACCTGGTAGCCCACAGGGTCTGAGCGGTTCCAACTGCCATGTTCGCCGATAAACACGCCTTCAGCGAACTCATCTCCCATTTCCGGTATGGAGAAGGCGAGACCCAGTGGTGCTACGTGCGAGCCTAGGCTGTAGTCGGGTACCACTGCTGACTCCACTTTTTCAGGGTTCTGCGGGCGTACGCGGGGGTCAACATGCTGCCCCCAATAACTAAATGGCCAGCCATAAAAGCTGCCGTCCTGTACGGTGGTTAGGTAGTCTGGAACCAAGTCCGGGCCTAGTTCGTCACGCTCATTAACGACTGCCCAAAGTCGCTCAGTATCGGGTTGGATAGCCAACGCCGTGGGGTTGCGCAGGCCGGTGGCATAAGGCCGATGCATGCCGGTGTCGGCATCAATTTCCCATACCTCGGCTCGACTAACCTCCGCTGCCATGCCACGTTCGGTGATGTTACTGTTGGAGCCAATGCCCAAGTACAAGTAGTCTCCGTCAGCGCTCGCGGTCATCGCCTTGGTCCAGTGGTGGTTGATTTCCGAGGGTAGCAGCGTAATTATTTCTGGCGACCCACTGGCCTCGGTTTGGCCTTCCTCGTAATCGAAGCGTACAACCGCATCTTGGTTAGCGACATAGAGGTTGTTATCAACCAATGCCAGCCCATAAGGCGCGTTGAGGTTCTCGGCAAACACCGTTTGCTCTTCGTAGCTGCCGTCATCGTCGCTATCGCGCAAAAGGGTCAATCGGTTACCGCTTTCAACGGAGGTGGTGCCCTGGCTTTTTATGTAGCCAGCAATAAAATCTTTTGGCTTCAGGGGCGGTGCGTTGCCGCCGCTTCCCTCTGCCACCAGAATATCGCCGTTGGGCAACACCAGCGTTTGGCGCGGCACCTTAAGATCAGTAGCAATGGCCGTAATGGTGTAACCGTCGGGAACCGTCGGTAGCTGGTCGCCCCATTCTGCGGGCTCGGGAACTGACATATCCGGCAGAAGCCCACGTTGTGGTTCAGGAAAGTCAGGGTTTGGCCCATACTTTTGAGAGTCCTGAGCGCGAGCAACACCTGCCACCAGAAGTATCGAGAGAGGAGCGGCGAAGAAATGGGAAAACTTCATGGCTTATCTCCGATACCAAAGCGGGAAAAACCGACCCACGTCGCCGTGCCTGCGAGCAAAACAACGACGATCGAAAGAGCAAAGCCAACTGGCATCATGGCCCAGGCGTCTCGTGCATGGGCTAACGCATTGACAAGACCCAGTACCCAGGTGAGCAATAGCAGCGCTGGATACATCAGAAAAGCCAAACGACGGTCTTGGGAACGAAAAAAGCCAATAATTGCGCACAAAAGCGCAAGTCCCGCGAAAATAAGCCCACCCAAATTTAGCCAAGAAGCAAAGGTGGCCCACTGAATATGGTAGGTGGTTGAGTAGGCGTAATCACATAGCATGGTGCCAAGAAAGAGTGGCGTAGTCCCTGCAAGCATTACGGTATGAAACGGGTTTGGTCCGCTTCGATAAGTGCGATCGTTAGTGGCTGTCACGGCAAACTCCTTATGCTGTTCAAGCTGACTAATTTACCTTTGTTGGCTGGCGCTGCACGCTAGCCCCAACTCAGGCAACGACATCATGTTCGTTAGGGCGCAGTATAGTTGACGATAAACAACTTGCCCAAAGCGAAGCGGCGCTGGTCGCCGCGATTTTTGCCAGCTCGTTATAACCCTTCTGCACCGTAATAATACATCGTCGATACGTTAAACCTGCTTCTTTTAGCCACTGCACCCACGCTTAACACTCTCTTCTTTAGGCCTAATTAGCCAGTTCATCATTTATCTTGACCTCAAGTTAACCTGAGGTTTTAAAGTAAGCGCCGATTCTTATTTTAGCAATGGCCGATAAAGGGTGGGCAGTGGGTATGCGCAATAGCAATTCGAGATCAATACCGTTGGTAAGAACGATCCTTCTGATCATTCTGATTGGGCTCAACCTGAGGCCATCCATGGCGGCTATTGGCCCGCTGGTTGAGGCAATCCGGTATGATGTGAGTCTTTCATTTACACAGCTGTCGCTTTTAACCACGTTACCGGTACTAGCGATGGGGTTGGGGTGTTTTGTTAGCGCGTTGCTTGCAAAGCGGATCGGCTTTAATAGCGTGATTACCCTGGCGCTTGCGTCGATTGCTTTATCGGACGCGTTACACTGGTTTGGCTTCGGGTATACAGGCTTATGGGCAGCCGCGCTGGGCGCCGGCATTGGCATAGCCTTTATCCAGGCGGCACTTCCTGCGGTGATAAAACAGGCGGCAGGCGAGAAAACCCCGATGGTGATGGGGTTCTACATTGCCTCCATCATGGGGGGCGCGGCTCTAGCCTCTGCCATTACGCCTGTGGTGAGTGATTATATTGGCTGGCAGAGCGCCTTGGCGTTATGGGGACTTTTAGCACTTGCAGGGCTCGTTTGCTGGGTGATGCGCAGGCGAATACTGCCAGCCCCTAGTCAAAACAACAGTGTTAGCATCGCTTTTTCAGCGATGGCTCGGCAGCCTCGGTTTTGGTCGTTGGCGATTTTCTTTGGTTTAGGTACGGCGGGTTATACCTGCCTTCTGGCTTGGATTCCGCCCACCTTTATCAATTTAGGCTGGTCTCAAACGCAAGCGGGGCTGGCGCTTAGTTGGCTAACTGCCATTGAGGTGATGGCTGGCCTAACGTTTCCCATACTGGCTCAACAGATGAAAGACCGTCGCCCGGTGTTATTGCTGGTGCTTCTGTTATCGGTGGCGGGCTTTTTGCTTCTTGGGCTAATGCCTAAAACAATGGCTTGGTTGGCAACCGCGCTGCTGGGGTTAGGAATTGGAGGCCTTTTTCCCTTAAGCTTGATCATCACTATGGATCACTCAGACGACCCCGTGCTATCTGGTCAGCTTGCTGCTTGGGTACAAGGGATCGGCTATCTCATCGCCTCTTTAGCACCTATCGCGGCGGGGTTGATAAAAGACTTACTGGGAGGGTTTGAGCAGGCATGGCTGATGCTTGGGGTGATTTTTATTGGGCTGATAGTGATGAGCCTACGTTTTGATCAATCTAAAGCACCCCAACAGCTACACTTTAGTTAGCGAAAAGGGCTTCTAGGCAAACTAAATGGAAAAGACGAAACGCTAGTGTCCTCGGTTCGTTAGCGTTCTGCTTAATCCGCCCACTGCCAGGGCGGTTCATCTAGCCACCCCTGGCCTAGGATAACGGTCTCACCAAACTCTTTATCCAGCGCGATAGAGTTACAGGCCTGATCTTGCTCCAGTGTTGCCACTAAGCGTGGCGCGTGGGAGACCACCCACACCTGGGTTTCCCTCGATGCACGGATAATCAGGCGGCCCAAGGCGGGAAGCAAATCCGGATGTAGACTGGTTTCTGGCTCATTCAACACTAGCAAGGAAGGCGGCCTGGGTGTGAGCAGCGCCGCCACCAGCAACAGATAGCGAAGCGTGCCGTCTGATAGTTCGGACTGGTTTAAGGGGCGCAACAGCCCCTTTTGTAGAAACTGCAGTAGAAAGCGATTCCCAGCGTCGGCTTCAAAATTAATAGTGGCGCCGAGAAAGGCATCTTCAATCGTCTCGTACAACGCCTCGCGGTCGCCGATCTCGTGGATAGTTCGCAATGCGGCCACTAGGCTGAGGCCATCGTGATCCAGCACCGTGGTGCGGGTACCGATTTGCGGTGTGCGGATGAGGGAATTTGGATCGGTTCGGAACTGATCGTAGAAGCGCCAATGACGAATGGCTTGCCGAACAGCATGGACTTCAGGCACGGCGACGGGGTCACTGATTTCGTTCAAAATGCTTTCGTAGCTATTAAGGTGGGCATCGTAAACCTGCCATTTACGACCTGCACGCACTTTGACCACAGACCCAACGCGGTCAATCAAGCAGCTACTGGGTCGGCAGACATCGCCTGCCCAAATGCATTCCCGCTTGATCTCGGGGTCGAACTGGAACATGGACGGATCTTGGTAGCCCGCAAAGCCCTGAGAGGCGGGCATCCCCAATGAAATGGCGTAGCCGAAATCTTCACCCACAAAACCCAGCCTAAGCCGAGGACTGTTTCTCTTGGCAGTGCCCTCGATGGGATTGGAGCCGTCTCTCATGCCTCTGGTGAGTTTTTCTGGACCTGCCCAGAAGGTGTAATCAAGCCCACCTTCTTGAGCAATCGAGGAGATAAGATTGCCTTTGGTGGTCTCCGCCAGTAACCGCAGCGCTTTGTATAGGTTGGACTTGCCGCACCCGTTGGGCCCCGTCACAACATTGAGACTCGACAGGGGAGAAACAATTTTTTTCAAGCTGCGGTAGTTGGATACGGCAAAGGTGTTGATCATAGGCTCTGCGGCGTTGGGGGCTGGCTGCTCTGAGCAGCGTGAAAATAACAGTTTAGCCCCAAGTGCCCCCTCACTAGAAGACATCGATAGCTGGAGATCTTAAGTGCCAATTGAGAGGTGGAATGTTCATATCCTCGATTTCGGTGAGGGTTTTGGTCGGCAGTTGCCTTTATTCTGTACTAGCTGTCTGACGAGAGTTTCATGCGGGCATCACTTCTTCTCAGTATTAAAAGATTCTCGTAAATATACCGAAAGACTGGATCAGGCAAGAACGAAAGAGTATTTGGCATTCTGATCCGTTCATTTTGAATCTATCATTCATATGCTGATGAAGCGACTAGAAAACCAAGCCTTCTTCTCTAAAAGAGCTAATTAACTCACATGTAGGAAATTAGAGGGGGAAGCGATCCATGAGGTTGCTTTTAGCTCAGTAGGTTGATCGAGTAGTTAAACGTAAGGAGTGAATCATGAAATTTTTAAATGCGGCCTTAATCATTGCATTACTGCTTTCTTCAGGCGTAGCACTTGCTGAAAGAGGCTCGGATGAAGATAACAGGATTGTTTATTCTGGATCGACATCTACAGATAGCGGTAACCAGGACATTCCGGCCTCCCAGGTGCTTTCTGACAACCCTTGAACAGAGCTAAGTAGGTCAGTTGTAGGTAGTGTGTTTTGATGTGAATTAAAGTCATTGAAACTGCTCGGTGGCATGTGGATTTTAAATTAATCACATGTCACAGGGTTGGTCGAGTGATGGCTAGTTATTTAAGGATAAGGAGTAAATTATGAAGATTTTAAATGCAGCCTAAATGGTTATATTAGTACTTTTGTCAGGTGAAAAATCCGCTGAGAGAGGTTCCGATGAAGATGCAGAGATTTCTTATCTCGAGTCAATGTCTTCGCAACAAGCGAAAGGAGTTTTTTATTATCTGAAACGCTGGTTATAAAGCTTTAAGCGAACTATTGATTTTGATGTAGACAATAATGCCGGGCGGGCCTAGTTATTTTAGGCCCGCCCGTTTATTTTCAGGCTTCCATTTGATTCGGTAAGGTTGAGATTTTACGCTACCTCCTAGGGCTGCAGTCTCAATAGCCAAGCACAACATTTACCCCATTAGGTGAAGTGTTGCTTTGTCCAGCCCCGCGCCTTTCATGGTGTTGAGCGTTGAGCCCTGCGTGATAATACCCACCCGGCAATATTTCGGTGCCCGCTTATGGCGGCTACCATCAAACTGGGCAGGAAAGTCAGCGTGACGATGGTGGAGAACGCGATGCCAAACATCACGATGGCGCCCAGGCCACGGTAGAGTTCTGTGCCCGCCCCGGGAATCAGTACCAGAGGAGCGATACCGAAGATGGTGGTCAGGCTGGACATCAGGATCGCGCGCAGACGGATATTGACCGCATCGTCGACTGCCGCGACGATGGATTCCGCGCCTTCTTCCAGCCGCTTGTAGGTTTCCTGAACGATCAGGATCGGATTGTTGACGACGGAGCCGAGTAATACCAGAAAACCGAGCAGTGTGATCATATCGAAAGGCTGGTGGATGCCAAACGGAGCGCCGAGGCCGTTGAGTATCGCCAGGCCAAGAATCCCGCCCGCGAGCCCCAAAGGAATCGTGGCCATGACGAATAACGGCCGCCCCCAGTGGCGGAAAATCGCCACGAGCATCAGATAGCACAACAGCACCGCGATCATGAAATTACCCGAGACTGCTTCGCGGGTGGCTTGCAACTGGTCGCTGGCACCGGTGATATCTATCGAGACGCCGTGCGGGATCTCACCGTCACTGCGCATAGCCCCGATCAACTCGTTTTCCACGCGTTCGACGCCCGTTTCCAGCGCCACCGAGCGCGGCGGTACGATATTCAGCGTCACTGTGCGGCGACCGTCCAGCCGTCGAATGCTGTCGGTATCGACGGACTCGTTCAGATCGGCCAGCGCGGAAAGCGGCAGCACGTCGCCAGACGGTGTGGCAATGGGCAGGTCACCCAGGCGCTCTGCCCGCTGATCGCTACCCGCGCTGCTGAATAGGTAGATGTCGACCCGACGGTCATCCAGGATCATTTGGTCGGCAAACGCACCATCGCTTAGCGCCGCCACGGAATAGCCAAAGCGCTCAGCGTCGAGCCCGACTTCCACCAGACGCTCCCACCGAGGCTGGATCTCCAGCAATAACTGATCCAGGCTGAGTGAGCTGGGTTCGGAACCAATCTGCGCGTCGTCGAACAGTGCTCCTGCGCGGGCATAGGCAAGGCTCGCAACCTGATAGATCTCGGCAAGATCAGAGCCGGAAATGTCCATGTTGATACTGCGCGTACCGCCATCGTTGGTGGAGATGATGGAGCCCCGTGAGGCGAATGCGCGCATGCCCGGCCAGGCCGTAAAGCGTGCCTCGAGGGCGCCCATTAATGCTTCCAGATCGGTTGGATCTTTCGGATCGGTAATGACACGAATGCCCTGGGCATCGACGAACATGGCGAAGAAGCGCAGTGCGGGCATATTCGTTTCGCCACGGTGGAAGCGTGCCGGTTCGTCATCAAGACGCTGCTGCAGCTCCGGGATTAGCTCCTGCGCGATGGATTCCATCTCCGTCAGGTTGTAGCCCGGCGGCGCGATCATGTTAGAGAAGATGCGCGCCTCTTCGCCTTCCGGCAAGTACTCCGCCGGAGGGGTTAGCCACACCACGACCCATGCCGACAAGCCAAGCATGCCGAGTAGAATCATCACGCGCCGTATCGGATGGCGATAGGCGCGGGTGATCCAGCGGCCGATGCGGTCAAAGGCGCCGTCCTCGACGGTAACTCCTGGCTGGATTGCCGGTAGCAGTCGTGCCGCCATCGCCGGTAGCACGGTCACCGCAACGGCCATCGACGCAAGAATAGAAGAGGAAATCGCAATCGCGATATCCGAATAGAGCTGTCCGGCTTCCTCCTGAATGAACAGCGTGGGGGCAAATACCAGGACTGACGTAAGCGTGCTCGCCATGACCGCCGTCCAGACCCGGCGCACACCCGCCACTGCGGCATCGAAGGGTTTCAGGCCGCGTCGTCGTGCTTGATCGATGCTTTCGAGGACGACGATGGTGTTGTCGAGCGTCATGCCGATGGCAAACGCTACGCCGGCCAATGAGATAACGTTCAGCGTCCGGCCTGCGAGTAACAGGCCGATAAAGGCGGCGATCGTACAGACCGGTATGGCAATCACCCCGACAAAGGTGCTGCGCGCCGAACGCAGGAAGGCAAACATTATCAGTGTTGCCAGCAGTGTCCCGAGTAAAAGGTTATTCCAGACGTTGGCGACCGAGTCTTCAACGTAGCGCGCATCTTCGTTGATCAGCGTCATTTCAAGACCCAGCGGCGCCAGAATCTCGTCGCTGATCGCCTCGACTTCCGGCAGTACGGCATACTTGGTCTGGACGACATTCGATCCCGTTTCGCGGCGCACCGCCAGGATCAGTGAAGGTAGGCCGTTATAGAATGCCTGGGTACGCATTTCATGGTGACTGAGCCGGATATTGGCCAGTTCGGAGAGCCGCATCAAGGCGCCCTGGCGCTCGGCAATGATCAACTCGCCCATATCGGCGGGCTCGTGGAAGCGGCCGATCGTGCGTGCCATCACACTGCGCTTTCCACTGTCCAGGTCGCCCGCTGAACTGTCGACGTTACGGGTCTGTAGTGCATTGCGAACATCGGTCATGTCGAGCCCGCGTTCGGCCAAACGGTACGGATCGATTTCTACCCGCACCTGTCGTGCTTCCGCGCCCCATATTTCCACGAGCGAAACACCATTGACGCGCTCCATACGGGGGCGCACCTCATCCTCCAGAAAGTTGCGCATCATCGCCAGATCGAGATTTTCCCCACTCTCTGCATGTGGCCCGATGCGGAAATACATGAAAGGTTCGTCCGAGGAAGAGACTGTCGTCAGGGCGGGGGCATCGACATTTTCAGGGTAGCTGGATACTTGGCTAAGCGCGTTGTTGGTGCGTATCAGCGCTTCATTAATGTCGACGCCGAAGGGAAACTCCAGCTCAATACTGGCTTGGCCGATGCTGGCGGTGGAAACCATTCGTTGGAGATTGGGCAAGGTGCGGAGGTATTGTTCCTGCTCGATAAGGATCTCTTGCTCCACGTCACGGGGAGACGCCCCAGGCCAGCTTGTCTCCACGCTGATGGTGCGTACTTCCAGGTCGGGAATCATCTGAACCGGTACCCGCAGTGCAGCAGTGATCCCCAGCAAGCACAGGATCAGAACCGCGACGGCAATCAGGGTGCTGTGGTGAATAACGCGTCCGAAATCCATGTGTTAACGCTCCACCACTTCTACGGACTGACCGTCGGTCAAGGCCTCGTTGCCTCGGGTGACGACCGGATCGCCCTGGCGCAGGGTGTCGCCTGCAACGGCGACCTGACCGCCCTGTTCATACAGAATTTGCACCTGGCGCCGGCGGGCGATGCGTTCATCGTCTGTGTTATCGACGATGTAGACGCTGTGACTACCATCCGGTTGGCGCAGCAACGCATCGCGACTGATGGCCAACGTATCGGTTGCTTGCGGGGGTAAAGAAATTTCTGCTCGGGCGGAGGTGCCAGGAAGTAATCGACCCTGTGGATCGTTTACCAGTAGGCGAAGTAGAAAGGTTCTCGCCTCGGGGTCGGTGACGGGAACCCGTGCAATGATCTGCGCTGGCAATGGGGTGTCATCCAGCGTATCGGCATATACTTGCGCTTGTGCCTGCTCATCTAGCTGCCCAAATCGCTCTTGGGGCACTTGCACATCCAGACGTATACGATCAATCGTGACTAACGATAACACCGGCGTTCCCCGTTGCACCCATTCGCCAACTTCGGTGAGTTTTTCGGCGACGACGCCTGGGAAGGGGGCTGGCAAACTGTGCCGTTCAACCAGTTCTTCCTGCTCTCGTGTGGCTGCTTGAGCGGAGGCTGCCGATGCCCGTGCTAGATTTAGCGCGGCAACACGCGATGCGACCTCTGTTGCGGGGATGGCCTGATGTTCAGCGAGCCGCTGTGCCTCATTTACCAAGCGTTCAGCCTCTCGCACCGAGGCGTTTGCCTCTTCCTCCTGAGCGCGAGCACGCGTGAGCGCCTGTTGTGCAAGGGCCGGGTCGAGTTCGAGGAGTAGCTGTCCGGTCTCAACATGATCACCCGCTTCAACATGCACGCGTGCCACGAGTCCGTCCGCGCGAGGGGAGAGACGTGTCTGGCGCTCAGCGGTTAGGGTGCCCGTAAGCGACAACTGCTCGCCTAACGTCGCCAGTTCCGCTGGTACCGCTGAGACAGGTACGGCAGCACGCTCATTGTCACTTATATTATCGTCAGCAGGGGTGCCACAGGCGGTCAGCAGAAAACAGGCGAATCCAGAAAGCCAGAATTTGATGGTCATTGTCATCCTCTCCGGCCATCCTCTGCTAGGAGAAAAGCCATCAGTGGGTTCCGATTACTGTGAATGGAGTAGTGCAGATGACACTCCGTCATCGCACGCTGATGCGCTCACCGCTAGCGGCAGGACGAGGCTTACGTCGGACGATACGGTAGACGGTAGCGGGAGGGACGTTTACGAGTATGCGACCGACACGCATTGCTTTCAGCCCAAGACGATCGAGCAGCGTTCGTGGGATCGGGCAACGGGGGCCATAAGTGAACTGATAGAAAGATCCTTCGGGCCGCATTTTGGCAAAAGCACCGTCCAGAATGGCGATCATCTTGCGTGGAGACATTGACAGCATGGGCAACCCACTGACGACAGCACCGGCATGTGCCCCGTCGAAAAACTCAACTTCGTGTAGCCGTGAAGCCTCAATACAAAATGTGTGAGCATGCCCGAAGCGATGCTGTAGCTTGGTAACGAATGCCGCGTCATTCTCGATTAATGCTATGTTTTTCTGGTCGATACCACGCTCAATGAGTGCGTGTGTAAAGACACCCGTCCCCGGTCCAAGCTCGATGATCAGGCCCGTATCCGTAGATATTTCCGAGGTGATAAGGTTGGCCAGCGCTCGACCAGAAGGCATGAGCGCACCAATACTCAGTGGGTTAAAGAGCCAAGCCTTGAAGAATAAAAATGTATCGGAAAGGTTTCTAAGTTCCATAGCTTTTCTAAACTCTTCCAAAGGATCGAAGACGGCAGCATCTGCGAAGGCTATCGATTGTTACCAAGACCCTGCCTACTATTAATACTTCGCTGCTCTCTATATGTGATTATCTCTGCTTACCGAGCCGGGCTATCAAAACTTTTCGCTGGAAATGAAAAGTAAGCCATGGTTATGCCCACAATGTGTCAAGAATTGGGTATTTTGTAGCAAGGTGCATCAAGACAACTAAAGCGCGGTAAATGTTGCTGAAGCCACACAGCTACTTATCCACCGGAGGAGAGTTCTATTGCGAATGGTCGAGACCAAACTCATCTAATGCTAAGCAGTGGTTTCAGGCGAATGATGATTGGCGGTCGGGGGGGGGGAGCGGCACATTGAAAGAAAAGAGACTGTCTTTGACTTACCGAGTGAGTTTCCTCCGGCTTGCGAGTGACACGGTGCTGCTACCTGTCTCTTCCAGCAAGTATATTCGAGGGGCTGCTTTTCTCAGATTCTGCGGCCAAGTCGTTATTAATGATTAATTCGTCATTTGATATTCAGCACAGCAATTAAGAAGTGGATTAGGCCAACAAAAATATAACTAAAAGAGCCCCTACGCCTGCCACTCCTATTGTATTGGTGCACTCTAGTATCTCATCCTCAATATCACTCAGTAGCCAAGCTGTAGTGCTTTTTGATTTTATTTTGGAAAAGATTAAGGCCGTAGTGCTAGCTTCAACGCTGAAGACGGCAATGACGCTTTCAATTGATCCAGCATTAAGAAGCATCAGCAGTTAACGTTATTGTAATGCGTAAAGCAAAGCACTGTGAATGGCTTAGTGTTCCAGGGGATTCCGGGAACCAAATATTTGAGAATGACGTTTTCTCTTTCATGTATAGCGTTACAAAAAAATGCTTGGATAGTGAAAGTATAGATATAACCATTTTATTGCACCTATTCTCCATGAGCCCCGAAAAGCTCAGCCGGGGAGGGACGTCGATTAGTCTCCTGTTACCTCGCGAATACCATCGAGGAGGTCGTAAAAATAGGGATTCCAGGTCAGGCGAGCGTGGTATTTTTCCGCGTCGCTCTGTCCCCATGCGCCGAACCAGAGGGCGTTGGTGTCATCGGGTGGCGCGAGACCGTCCTGGCCGTTTTCCAGCATAAGATAGCTACCCGCTTGGCCGTAATAAGTATTCTCGGGCGCAAACAGCACATTCATGTGGGAGAAGGTGCTAATGCGCTGATCGGGTAGGTGACTGATAAAAGCGGTGACGCGGGAATCGTCAAGGTGTTGTGGTGGATCGCCGTACCAGATGAAGCGCGATTGTTGGTTGGGAAAGCGGTTTTGAAAGGCAATGAGCGTCGCGTTGGGGTCAAGGACACTATCATGTTGACTCATCGTCATCAGGACAGGTTTATTAAAGTGTGAGGTTTTGAGATTTTTTTGCACGGTACTGACCGAGTGATAATAGAGCGAGGCCCCTCGCGCAGGAAATGATTGGTAAGTGACGATATTGTCTTCATCATCGATATCGAGCCAGTCCCATAAATAGGAAATGGTCGGGGCGAGAAATAGATAGTGGGTATCGGGGTAAAATCCAGGAGAAAACAGCAGCAGGCCATCGACATTGTCGTCTGTGAACGCATGGGAGGTGACCAGGTTGCCGCCGGTTGAGAAACCGCCAAGCCAAAGCTCATCGACCTCGGCTGCCAGCAGTTTGGCGTGATGGGCAATTATTTTTTCCCAATCATCATTATCAGGCAGCATAAGATCGGCAGGGCGTGTGCCGTGGCCAGGCAGAAGAATGGAGCGAACCAGCCAGCCGTCATTCGCCATGGCGGTGGCGATATCGATGAAATACCACGGGCTTGCGCCCAGTCCATGCACTAACAGGATACCGCGTTTGGCCGGTTTATCAGGGCGGAGTTCGAACGGCGTATTGAGCTGTATTTCAAGGTCGCGGTCGTCACTGATGAAAGCGCGGTTATCCGCAATCCATGCACGTGTTTCGCGCACATATTGATCGAAACTCTCCTGATCATAGCGGGGCAGGTTTTCTGAGGGTTGAAAACCCGGCGAATCCGGTGGCACGGCGCAGGAAGCCAGCAAGAAAAGTGTGAAAAGTAGAACGTTCAGGCGGCTAATCATGAAACCCTCTCTGTAGGTGCTTGCCTCTGACAGAGAGCCACAAATGTGCTCCCCCTTATTTAGAATGATCGGGCAACCGGGCGGTGCGGTGTTTAACGAGCAGCGTTATTATTTCGACGGTTACGGTCATTTAGCTGTTTAAAGCAAACCCCGGCAGCACTGCCTCGGCCTCGATAGCGATTAACCATTCTGGTTCGGCAAGGCCGTGCACAATCAACCAAGTAGCAGCCGGCGGGGCGGTGGGGAAACGATGCTTCAGCGCCTCCATTACCACTTGCTGGTCGTAGCGAGCGGATTCGGCTAAGTAGATTCTCAACATCACCACCCGCAAGAGATCGCCGCCGAGGCTTGATAGCAATCGTTCGATATTGTTCAGCGCTGCTTCGGTCTGCTCGGGAAGTTCGGGGCCCGCTAAATGGCCTTCGGTATCGACCCCTACCTGGCTGGACATCAGCACCCGGGAGCCCCCCTGAACTAATACGGCTTGGCTGTGACCTTCGATCAAGGTATCGGGCAGGTTGGGCGGATTTAGGGGCTTGCGTCTTAAGATTTGCATGACCACCTCGTTGATAAGTGATGTAGGGCGCTGTTTGCAGGGATTAACCCTAGGCTTCTTTGCGTAGCGTCATGATCAACCCGGGATGGGCGTTGTGAGCCGAAAGCACCCAGCCGTGTGCCATGGCGATTTCCTGGCAGATGGCCAGCCCCAAACCAGCACCATGGTCGCGTCGATGTGCACCTCGCCAGAAACGAGAGAACAGCAGAGACAGCTGTTCAGGCTCGACGCCAGACCCTCGGTCACGCACGGTTATCGTATTGCTCTGGATTTCCATGCTGACGAGAGTCTGCGCGGGGGCATGCTGGATGGCGTTCTCCAGCAAGTTCTTGAGCAGAGTGAAGCATGCCCCGTGATCAGCCTTCCATGTCACCCCTTGATCCGCGGCAAGCACCGTTAAATGCACATCGGCGGACTCCGCCATGCGTTGCAAGTAGATGGAAGCTTCGTGGGCGATGTCGTGCATTCGAACAACGCTAAACTGGTAGTTGTGCGCCTCGCTAGCTTCGGCCAGAAGTAGCAGTTGTTGCACCTGGCGGGTCATGTACTCGACATCGCTCAATAGCGCCTTGCGGTCATTTCGCCCTTCCTCGAGCAACTCAACCTGCCCGCGGATCAGCGCCAGGGGCGTTTTTAACTCGTGGGCCGCGTGGCCGAGAAACTCCTGCTGCAGGCGATAACCCCGCTCAAGGCGTTCCAGAGCGTGATTGAAGCTATGTACCAGCGGGGCAATTTCCACAGGCACGGCGTCCGTATCGAGCCGGGCGTCTATAGAGCGCGGCGAGATAGCCGCCGCCGATTTGGAAACATCGCGCAGCGGCTTGAGGGTTAAGCGCAAGGTAATGTAGGCGCATAGACCGAAGGCAACGAACATGACAAAGCCAAACACCAGTACGCCCGCTGCCACCAGTGGAAAGGCGACGAGATAGAGGACATCAACGAATCTTGAACTGGCGACGAACTGCAGATACCACGTTCTTTCACCATGCTCAAAGGGCTCCGTGGCACCGTAGAAAGTTCTGTCGTCATACTCAAAGGAAAAGGTGCCCCGCGCCAAACGTAGAACCTCGCCGTCGGCTGGCCAGAAAGCTTCTCTGGCACTCGAGGTCACCGCCACGTTCCCGGCATCATCCAGAATACGGTACGCCGTTTCGGGTTGTGGGCCTTCGTATAGCCAAGCGCGGTCGTCCATGCTGGCGTCGAAACCAACGGGCCGGCCACGACTGTCGAACTCGACATTGTCCACCAGCCCATCGGCCGCGTCGGCCATATCCATACGAGGCAGTAGATCGCTCTGAAGCACCACTGCTGCGGCAATTACCAGCAGTGTGATACTCAGCACCATACCTGCCAAATAGGCCAGCAGCACCTTCAGCCTCAGGCTATTGAGCGTCATCCGCTTGACGAAGCGCATATCCCATCCCTCTCACGTTGGCGATCCGCTGGCGCGAACCGATGGCAAGCAGCTTGCGGCGTAAACGGTGCAGGGCGACATCCAAGGCGTTCGGTGTCACCGCCTCGCATAGCCCCCAGGCCGCTGCTTCCAGCGCGCTGCGGCGAACTACCTCATCGTGCTTATATAACAGCAACTGCATGATGTGCAGCTCCGCCGGGGCGAGGGTAATGCTCTTGTCGCCGCTAAACAGAACGCCGCTTTCCGTATGCAGCCTCAGGTCGCCGTGAATGGGGTCGATTGAATGGAATTCCGCAGGGCGGCGTAGCAAGGCACGGACACGTGCCACCATCTCATCCATGGCAAACGGCTTGGGGAGGTAGTCGTCGGCACCGGCTTCGAGGCCTTCTAGCCTGTCATGCAGCGCATCGCGAGCCGTTAACACCAGGCAGGGCACGCTAAGGCCCGCGTTGCGCAACTTCTTGAGCAATAGCAGCCCATCGCCATCCGGCAAGCCACGATCGAGTACCAGTGCCTGGTAGGGCATCTGCTGAACGGCAGCCCAAGCCGAATCGATGCGGTCGACCACATCAACGCCGATACCGGCGTCCACCAGCCCTTTGCACATCAAGTGGGCTAGCCGGTCATGATCCTCGATCAGTAGTATGCGGCTCATCAGAAGGTATAAAGATAGCCAACTAACACGGCGTTTTGGGTCGAACGATCCACCAGTGGGCTATCTTTGATTTCGTTCGCCAGGCTCGTGACCTCAACACCTAACAGCACAGAGTGATGCTGGTCAAACTGGTACACGCCGCGCACCCCCGCCTCGATATTGGTAGCCGACTCTCCCTTATAGGCGGG
>NZ_HG423343.1:718935-790573 GCF_000982975.1 Halomonas sp. A3H3
CCCCCGCCTCGATATTGGTAGCCGACTCTCCCTTATAGGCGGGGCGATCGAAGCGAACCTCATTATCGCGAACGCCGAAGTAGTAATCGACGTTCTTGTCGTCCTGCCAGGACGCCCCCACGTGTGGGGTTACCATTATATGTTCGCCGAATTCCCACGTTCTCTCCAGGCCAAGATCGAAGCGATGTCCGTCGCTGTTGCCGGAGACGTCGGTGAGCCATTCGGCACTAACATCAACGAAGTCGGTCTCCCATTCCATTTTGGCCCCCGCCCAAAATCCGCCCTTGCGCTCACGCATGCCGTTGAGAATCGGGGCGTCGCCTGGCTCGTAGCCGCTCTCATCGTACTGGGCGACGATGCCGAAATTGAGCTGTTGTGAGTCGTTGATGACAAGACTCGGCAGTTTAAATTCGATTTCCGGTCCGAAGACACTAATGTACCGGTTTTCGATCAGGAACAAGGGAAATGGGGTGTTTTCCCTGTCGATACCGGCATAGGGATCCTGTTCGCTTATTGCGCCTACGCCCAATCCCCAAGTGGTTTCGTCTGAGTCCTCTTCGTCGGCGAACGCCAACGGAGAGACAATAACAAGACCACCGATACATGCGGCTGTCGCCAATCTTATAGTGATGAGGCGGCCGTTCAGTAATAGCGACTGATGATAACTCATGGTGGCACTCCTAGCATGGTTTGAAAGTGAGAGTGGTATGAAAGTGCCATCATCAGGAGCGCTATCTTACGCGTTTCTTACTGGTGCCGGATTTATTTAAAACGTGATGTCAGTAAGAAACGAGAAAGGAAGGCAGGCCGATAGTGGTTCAACTGAAATTCTTGGATTTTCTTTTTCATCAATGAATTGAACCCTTTGAAGCAGGCCTGGATTATGCCATTTCCAAAACGAAAAAGTTGTTTCGGCATTATGCTTGTCGTGATTGCTAGCGCTGCCGCGCTGGCATGTATGCAGGCGGTGTCGTCGGAAAGCGATGCCGTCGCCGAACCGACGGCGCAGCCCTCACTATCAGTCAACGTGACGACATTAGAACCTCAGACGCTTCCGACGACGATTGCGGCCAATGGTGATATCGCTGCGTGGCAGGAAATCATTATCGGTACCGAAATCGGTGGCCTGCGGCTGGTAGACGTCAAGGTAGACGTGGGTGATGAGGTCACGGAAGGGCAGGTGCTGGCCGTTTATAACGATACAACGGTGCGCGCAGAGCTGGCTAGGAGCCGCGCCGCCGTGGCGGAAGCCGAGGCAACGCTTGCGGAAGCGAATGCCAATGCCCAGCGTGCCCGAAGTTTGAAAACCACGGGATCGCTTTCAGAGCAGCAGATTCAGCAATACGAAACCGCCGAACTTACCGCCCGTGCGCGGCTAGGCGTTGCGCAAGCGCAGAATGAAGCCCAAGAACTACGCTTGGCTCAGACGCAAGTGGTTGCCCCGGACGACGGTTTGATTACCTCCCGCACAGCCACTGTTGGTGCTGTCACCGGCACTGATCAGGAGCTGTTCCGGTTGACGCGCCATGGTCGCCTGGAGTGGCGGGCAGAGGTCGCCGCGTCTGATCTGAATGAGCTGCGACCGGGCCAGACTGCCAGGGTCACCGTGCCCGGTGGATATGAGCTCGAAGGGCGCTTGCGCACCATCGCGCCGTTAGTGGACACCGCTACCCGCAACGGTCTGGTCTATGTCGACCTACCGTTAAGCGACGTTGCCCGGGCGGGAATGTTTGCACGTGGTAAATTCGAGCTGGGCACGCGCCAAGTGTTGACGCTACCACGCTCTGCGGTGCAGCTTCGCGATGGCTTTGGCTACGTCCATCGCGTCAGCGATGAAGGCCAGATAACGGAGCAGAAAGTTGCCTTGGGCCAGCACACAGAGGATCGAATCGAAATTCTCTCCGGCCTTGAACCT
This sequence comes from Halomonas sp. A3H3, assembly GCF_000982975.1. Taxonomy (NCBI): domain Bacteria; kingdom Pseudomonadati; phylum Pseudomonadota; class Gammaproteobacteria; order Oceanospirillales; family Halomonadaceae; genus Halomonas; species Halomonas sp. A3H3. The sequence goes on from NZ_HG423343.1 coordinate 720,851, forward strand.
GGCGCCTTGGTGGTCGCCTCGGGCGGTGCTTTTCTTGGCAACGGTGATCAGGTGCGGGTGGTTGAGACCGACGCCGAGGAGGGGGTATGACACTGAATACCTCATCCTGGGCGATTCGCAACCCTATTCCGGTTGTTCTGCTCTTCATCCTATTGACCTTCTGGGGGCTCATCTCCTTCCGAGGCTTGTTTATTCAGGACTTGCCGGATGTACAGCTGCCCCTCGTAGAGGTATCCGCCTCGTTGCCGGGGGCGGCCCCCGCCTTAATGGAGAACGAGGTTGCCCGCAAGATCGAGGACTCCATCGCTACCGTCTCCGGCGTCAAAAACATCAATACAACGCTGACGGATGGCAATGCCGACATTGCTATCGAATTCAGGCTGGAAAAGTCCTTGCAAGAGGCTCTTGAGGATGTGCGCGACGCTGTTGCTCGCATCCGCTCGGATCTGCCCGCCGACCTGCGTGATCCAGTGATTCGGAAGGGTGAGTTTTTCAGTGAGCCGATTGTACGCTACGCGGTGACCTCCTCCGATCTAGACGATGAGGCACTCTCCTGGTTTGTCGATGACAAAATGACCAAGGCCGTCTTGTCGGTGCCAGGCGTTGGTTCGGTTCGGCGTATCGGCGGGGTCGATCGCGAAGTCCGCGTAGCATTGGATGCGGATCGTCTGCTGGCGATGAACACGACAGCGCTGGATATATCACGCCAGCTGCGCCAGGCGCAGTTGGAGGCGCCCGGTGGGCGCGTGGATGTCGGCGGAGCCGAACAGGCCGTGCGCATCATCGCCAACGCTGAATCCGCAGCTGAGCTTGCGACGATGGAGCTGGCACTCAGCGACGGTCGGCGTATTCGCCTTGATCAGGTGGCGACGGTTACCGATACCGTGGCCGAACGGCGCTCGATGGCATTGCTTGATGGCGCGCCCGTCGTCGGCGTCGAGATGACCCGTGCCGAGGGGTACGGCGAGGTAGATGTGGCCGAGGGGGTGCAGGCTGCTGTTGCCGACTTGCAGGCGCAATATCCCCATGTCGAGGTCGAAGAAGCCTTCAATTTTGTTGGGCCGGTGCTGGAGAACTACCAGGGCTCCATGCACATGCTATTCGAGGGGATGGCGCTGGCGGTGCTGGTGGTGTTCTGCTTTCTACGCAATTGGCGGGCCACACTGATAGCGGCGGTCACGCTTCCCCTCTCGATCATCCCCACCTTCGCTTTCATGCACCTGATGGGCTTCTCGCTCAATGTGGTGACGTTGCTGGCGCTCTCGCTGGTGATCGGAGTGCTGGTGGACGATGCCATTGTCGAGATTGAGAATATCGAACGGCACCTGCTAATGGGCAAGCCCCCGCGCCGGGCCGCCATGGACGCGGCGGCGGAAATTGGCCTGGCCGTTGTCGCTACCACCTTTACATTGATTGCCGTTTTTCTGCCCACAGCCTTTATGAGTGGCACCGTCGGGCAATTCTTCGTTCAGTTCGGTTGGACGGCCTCGGTAGCGGTGCTGTTTTCGCTGCTGGTGGCGCGTCTTCTCACGCCCATGCTGGCTGCGTATCTGCTGCGCAAACCCCAACATCCCTCGCGCGATCCAACGTGGATTAACTACTACTTGATCGTTGCTAACGGGTGCCTGCGCCACCGTAAGACAACGCTCCTCGCGGCGGCGGCCTGCTTTGCAGGAGGTATCTGGCTGGCCTCGACCCTGCCGGGGACCTTCATACCCCCCGATGATAATTCCCAGACGCAGGCGACGCTCACCTTGCCGCCCGGTAGCACCTTGTCTGAAGCGGAGGCGCTTGCCGAGCAGGCACGCTCACGACTGGAGACGCAACAGCATGTAGTCAGCGTCTTCGCGGCCGTCGGTGAGGACTCCGGCAGCAGTGACTCTGATGTGACCTCGGTGGAACTGACCGTTGGTTTGGCGGATCGCGCAACCCGCGCGGGCGTTACGCAGCAAGACATAGAGCAGCAGTTACGCATTGCACTCGCCACGCTTCCCGGCGTGCGAACTCGCGTAGGCGACGAGGGGGATGGCTATGAGTTGGTGCTCGCCGGTGAGGATAGCCGAGTGCTTGAACTGCATGCCCGCCAAGTCGAGCGGGAGATGCGCGCCATTCCCGGCATCGGCGCGGTGAGTTCGACGGCCAGCCTGGTCAGGCCTGAACTCATTGTACGCCCTGATTTTGCCCGCGCCGCCGACCTTGGGGTCTCGGCTCAGACCATCGCCGATACGCTGCGCATCGCGACCGTGGGCGATAACGCCGAGGACCTTCCTAAGTTGAACTTCAGCTCGCGTCAGGTGCCGGTGATGGTTCGGCTGGCGGATGCCGCTCGGGAGGATATGGCGACCCTTAAACGGCTACCAGTGCCTGGTGCGAACGGGCCAGTGCCGCTGGAGAGCGTGGCTAACGTTGAGTGGAGCAGCGGTCCTTCGGAAATCACCCGGCATGATCGTCTGCGCAACGTCAATTTCGAGGTGAGCCTGCAAGGGCAGCCTTTGGGAGAAATCGAACAGGCCGTGCAGGCACTGCCCAGTTTACGTCAGTTGCCGCGCGGCGTGTTTCAGAAAGCAGAAGGCGATGCAGAGGAAATGGAGGAGCTTGCCTCAAGCTTCGGAGTTGCCATGCTGACCGGCGTGCTGTGTATCTATATGTTGTTGGTGCTGCTGCTCAAGGATTTCATGCAACCGGTCACTATTCTGGTGGCGCTGGTGCTCTCCGTACCTGGGGCTTTCCTGGCGCTGTTCCTCACGCAGACGCCCGTGTCGCTGCCTGCCATGATCGGATTGATCATGCTGATGGGCATCGCCACCAAGAACTCAATCCTGCTGGTGGACTACATCATTATCGCCCGTCGGGTGCATGGGTTGGAACGCGTGGACGCCATTATTGATGCCTGCAAAAAACGTGTCCGGCCCATCGTGATGACCACCATTGCCATGGGGGCGGGCATGATGCCGATCGCCCTAGGATGGGCTGGCGATCCCAGCTTTCGGGCCCCCATGGCCTTAGTGGTCATTGGCGGGTTGATCACGTCGACGCTGTTGAGCCTGCTGGTCATTCCTGTTGTTTACAGCTGTATTGACGATTTTGTGAACTGGCTGCGACGCTTGACGGAAAACTGCAGGGTGATAACAACGGCTGAGAGTGATTAATATTGGGCAAAATCTAGGAGGGTGACTAATGCGTTCAGAAAAAGACAAGATGCTAGCAGGAGAGCTCTATAACCCTGCTGATCCGCTACTGCTAAAAGAGCGTGAAGAAACAAGGCGACAAGTGAGGCTCTACAATCACGTATTGGAAACTGACGCCCAGCGCTTGAAAGCCTTGAAATCGTTGTTCGGATCGACGGGAGAAAACCTCTATATAGAAGCTAATTTACGCTTGGATTACGGGTATAACATTCATGTAGGCGAAAACTTTTTCGCTAACTTCGACTGTATCCTGCTAGATGTTTGTGAAATACGCTTTGGCGATAACTGCATGCTTGGGCCGAATGTGCAGATTTATACGGCGACCCATCCGCTTGATCCGCATGAGCGCAATGCGGGTAAAGAATACGCAAAGCCGATTACGTTTGGCGATAACGTCTGGATTGGTGGCGGCGCCATCATTAATCCAGGCGTTAGAGTAGGCAATAACGTGGTCATAGCGTCGGGCGCTGTTGTAACCAAGGATGTACCCGATAATGTGGTGGTAGGCGGTAATCCTGCTCGCATAATTAAAAATATTGCAGTGAAGGGTGGGTAATCGTTAGCTTGCGTTGAGGTAAGGGCTTGTCTTCTATCCTTTATTCGCTCTGAGAATGGTTGACCGACGTGAATGGACAAATGCACTGTGGCCATCAGCAAACAGTGCATGTGCGAGTTAGAAGGCTAGAGGATAGGGGAGCTCACATCTTGCTGAGCATCTCGACCGCTTGATCGAAGTGTCCGTCACGCTCTGCCCAGCGTAAGAAATTGACTTTCTCCACCAAAATTTCCTTGGGTGTCGGTTGCTGTTGAAACAGTGTCATGACCTCTTCGATGTAATCATTGAGCGGCATATAGCCTTCACGGGTCGACTGGCCCGGCGTCAGCTCCGTCTGCACCGCAGGGGGCGCAAGCTCGATGAGCTCGACCTTACCCTTGAGCTGCTCGCGTAGTGAGATTGTGTAAGAGTGGATGGCTGCCTTGGTGGCGTTATAGGTGGGCGTGCCGCTTAACGGCACAAACGCTAACCCCGAGGAGACGTTCACGATCGCCGCGTCTGGCTGGTTTACCAGATGGTCGGTCAGTGCGTTCGTTAGCCGGATCGGCCCGAGTAGATTGGCAACGACTGTCTGCTCGGCATCGCTCAGGTCGCGGGTGCGGGACAAGTCCTCGCGCCGCATAATGCCCGCATTGTTGATCAGTACATTGAGGTTGGGGTGCTCGGCGATGACACGCTCAGCAAAGGCGGTGATCTCCTCTGGATCCTCAACATCGACAACCATCGCGTGCATGTCGCGCTGGCCAGCAATGGTCTCCTCCAGCGTTTCCATGCGCCGACCGGCGACGATCACGGTGTTGCCAAGCGCATTGAAACGTAAGGCAAGTTCACGACCAATCCCGGAGCCACCGCCGGTGATAAGTATGGTGTTTCCTGACATTTTCATGGTTTAACTCTCCGTCTACTTTTAGAGGCGAATGCCACTCACTTTTTACCAATTTGGCGGCGGCGGGGCTTGCCAGCATCTACAAAAAACTTGCCTGATCCTGTAGGCGAGAAGAAAAGCCTTCATCGCCATGCTAACGTTGAGCCGAAACGCTAGAGAAAAGCTCATGAACTCACTCAAACAGGCGGTTCAGACGTATGCCAAACGTCACGCCAATAGCGATGGTTTGGCGTTAACATCCGTGCCGGGCCTGCGAATGATGTGCGTCGAGGCGCCAGCTGGCGATCTGCAATCGGTCTATAAGCCACTGGTATGTTTGGTTCTCCAGGGCGCCAAGCGCATTCTTGTTGGGAAACAACAAGCGGTCTTGTCCGCCGGGGAGTCGGTGATCGTCAGCGCTGATATGCCCGTGGTGGGTAGGATTGTGCAGGCAAGTACGGAGGAGCCCTATCTAGCCGTTGCGGTCGAGCTGGATAGGGCGATCCTGCGTGAGCTAGCCGCTCATATAGGGAGTGCCCATGCCCAGCAACTACCCGAGATACCGACCTTATTTGCCGAAGATAGTGAAGTCGAGGTGATTGACTGCGTATCAAGGCTGATGAAACTGCTGGATCGCCCTGATTCAGCGCCGCTTCTTCGCCCAGGCATCATGCAGGAGTTGCATTACTGGCTGCTGTCGGGCCCTCAGGGGGCCGCTTTACGGGATATCGCCGACCCGGATAGCTACGCGAGCCACCTTGCTGACGCCATTGCACTCTTGCGAGCCGAGTACACGTCTCGGGTGTCGGTGGAGCAACTAGCGGCAAAGGCAGGCATGAGCCTCAGCTCGTTTCACAAACACTTCAAGCACATGACCTCGCTAACGCCGGGACAGTATCAACAGCGGCTGCGTTTGATTGAAGCGCGCCGCCTCATGCTCGACGAGGGATGCTCCGCGAGTAATGCTGCCTTTGAGGTCGGTTACGAGAGCGTATCGCAATTCACTCGCGAATACGGCCGTCTTTTTCAAACACCACCGAAGCGCGATGCTCTCCGCTATCAAAAATCTCTCCAAGCCGTTAATGGAGACGTTCCTGAAGCGCAACGAATAGGCGCTTGAGTGAAGACAATGCATAGCGGGAGTTGCATACTAAGTCACTTCATCTCTGTCCGCAGAGAGCGCCACCTCCTTATACGCTTCGAGCGACTCAAGCCTTTCTTTTAGCGCATGGCTAATGGAGTCATAGGCCGTGCTGCCTAACGTAATACGCAGTGGTGGGTTCGGCATGTCAGTTATGTTAATGATGGCATCAACGGTGTTGCCTGCATCGCCTTTAATGGCCAAGTCTCCTGACGCCAGTGCTCTACGCAGCTCGCCTGCTGGGGTATCTTCATAGATCGTCGTCGTGGGTGTGCGATCCAGTCCTTCAGCAAAGTGAGTGGCCGTGGGGCCCGGCTCGGCGATAACGAAATCAATACCAAATGGCGCGACCTCCTTTGCCACGGATTCGACGAACCCCTCGATGCCCCACTTCGTGGCGTGATAAAGGCTGAAGCTTGGATAGGCGATCTGGCCGCCCTCTGACGATACCTGAATGATGCGGCCGCCCCCTTGTTCACGTAAATGTGGCAGTACAGCGCGAAGGAACTGGATAGAGCCTGTGAGGTTGGTCGCGATTTGCCGCTCAATCTGTTCATCGCTGGCTTCTTCGGCAGCTCCAAAGAGTCCATACCCCGCATTGCTGACGACCACATCGATTCGATCGAACGTAGTGAACGCTTGCGAAACGGCATCTCTCATCGTCGACGTATCCGTCACGTCGAAGGTCAGTATCTGCAAGCGATCACCATGCAGGGCGAGCAAGTCGTCCAGCGAACCCTTGCGGCGTAGCGTTGCTATAACGCGGTCGCCGCGTTCAAGCAGCCGTTCAGTGAGTAGCCGGCCAAGGCCGGTGGATGTGCCTGTGATAAGCCAGGTTTTAGCCATGAGATATCTCCTAAGCCATTCATTAAATGTTGCAAGACAAAGGTTAGGGCAGTAAAACTGGTAAGGGAATGCTCATCAATTGGCACGAGGAGGTGAAGTTTATTCACCAATGAGTAAGCCAACGTTAACCGACCTCAAGGCGTTTCAGGCCGTGGCGGAGCACCGTAGCTTTCGCCGAGCAGCCGACCTGATGGGAGTCAGCCGCTCTTCACTCAGCCATACTGTGCGCACGCTTGAGCAACGGTTGGGCACCCGGCTGCTGCACCGAACCACACGTAGTGTCTCGCTGACAGAGAGCGGCGAGCGGCTGTTATTACGGCTGAGCCCGCTATTGAGCGACTTGGAGTCAATCCTTGAGGATGCTTCCAGCGCCGAAGGAAAGATCACGGGGCGGCTGCGTATCAATGGCAGTGAAGGAGCCGTGCGGCTGTTGCTGCAAACCGTGGTGCCGCGTTTTCTTGCCCTTCATGATGGCGTCGAGCTTGATCTCGTGGCCGAGGGGCGGCTGGTTGATATTGTCGAGCAGGGGTTTGATGCGGGCGTAAGACTGAGAGAGGCGGTTCCCCAGGATATGGTCGCCATCCCTGTGGGTCATGAGCTGCGCTTTCTTGCCGTTGCCTCCCCAGGCTATCTGCGTGGCCGTGTGGTACCAAAGACACCGGACGATCTGGCCTCTCACCAGTGCATAAGGCAAAGGCTGCCGAGCGGTAAACTCTACCGCTGGGAGTTTCAGCAGCATGGCCAGGATGTGGCGGTAGATGTGCCCGGTGCGCTGACCTTGGACAGTAGCCAACTGATGGTGGAGGCCGCCGCGGATGATTTAGGCATAGCCTATGTGCCAGAGCCCTATGCACAAGATTATTTGAGGGATGGGAGGCTGGTCACCGTGCTAGAAGAGTGGTGTCCAAGCATTCCCGGTCTATTTCTCTACTATCCGAATAACCGGCATGTGCCGCCTAGCCTGCGGGCTTTCATTGATCTGCTACGAGAGTTGCAGGGTTAGTTTGCGCTTGTTGTGACTTAATTCATACAACAACTCATACCATCAAAGCCTCTATTAAAATTACGGTTATTTCTAGCCAGTGAACGGTGGTGACAAGCATTTAGCTGTTCAAGACGAACCCCGGTAGTACAGCTTCAGCCTCGATAGCAATTAACCATTCCGGTTCGGCAAGGCCGTACACAATTAACCAAGTGGCAGCCGGCGGTGCGACAGGGAAGCGATGCTTCAACGCCTCCATCACCACTTGCTGATCGTAGCGAGCGGATTCGGCTAAGTAGATTCTTAGCATCACCACTCGTGAGAGATCGCCACCGAGGCCTGTTAGCAACCGTTCGACATTGTCCAGCGCCGCTTCGGTCTGCTCGGCCAGCTCAGGGCCCGCCAACTCTCCTGCGGAATCCATCCCCACCTGGCTAGACATCAGCACCCGGGTGCCTCCCTCTACTAATACGGCTTGGCTATGTCCCTCAATCAAGGTATCGGGCAGGTTGGGCGGATTTAGGAGCTTGCGTTTTAAAATATGCATAGTAACCTCGATGGTAAGCCAATATGATAATTAGCAAAAAGTATCGATTGATCAATCGCACTTGATACTCTTTCGACCTATGACTACCGCCGAATAGTTACTTAGAGAAACTTAACTATCAGGCGGTAAAAGATGAATGCGTGGCTAGACGATTAAGCTTAATTTCTCTATTTTTTCTTATGGACATTAAATCTGAATTAAAATAGGTTCCAGTAAGTAGCGCATAAGACAATCATCGCCAACAAGTCTGTTAGCGTTGTGAGTGTGGCTGTAGCGATTTTTTGGTCGGAATTAACATAGAATGGCTATTACCAAGGCTCTTTTGCAATTTTGCCCAAGGAAGCCGCCCCTGGGCCCATTATCAGGCAATAGTGCTACCATGACGCACACCCGAGCCGCTTCTAATTCAGTTTGCGCACCTGAGCCACCACCGTTCAGGGCAGTAGCAGTAAAGCCGGGTGCGACCGAATTTACCTTTATTCTCGTATCATGAAGTTCTTTGGCTAAAAGCACCGTTGTCATGTTTAAAGCCGCTTTCGTGCGGTTTATAACTTGCTGGCAAGTTCCCCCAGACGAGATAGTCGACGACCTTGATACTGTTGTTTTCAGTTTGATCGCTGTAGTGACCGGCGGACGCGCCAGATCTATGTTTTGCTGCGTCGGTAAGTCGTAAGGCTAGTGAAGTGAAAATAGGAGAATTCCGCTACACGAGAATCAATGGTCGCAATTCTTCTTCACACCATTGCCTGAAGCTGGTCGGCATGCTGTTTTCAGGCGTGCGATTGAGTGCGTTATCGATCCCCTCGTTCTTTGCCTTTGCCATGTCGGTTAGGCCTTGAGCCATGGCATCTGACATTCCTCGTTGAACGAAGCCAGTCTTGTACGTTTCGAAAGAAACCTGCTCATAAATTACGGGCTTATCCAAAACGTCGGACATGATTCTCGCCATTTCATTGAAGGAGAGGTCTTCCGGCCCTAACACTGGCACTTCTTCTTGGCTGCGCCAAGTTGGATCAAGTAGAAGCCCTGTGGCGACCGAAGCGATATCTCTGGTGGCAACGGCCGGTAGTTTGAGGTCACCATCAATAGGTAGAAAGAATCTACCCTGTTCGTGGATAGAGGAAGCCTGGCGAGCAATATTATCCATAAACGAAGGCATGGTTAGCGCTCTAAACGCCACTCCCGTACTCGCAATCAAGTCGTCCATTGCCAGAGAGGCAGTGATGTAACCGGCATTTGCCGCCATTGGTGTACCCCTTCCTAGCGCCGAGATACTGACCACACTTCCTAAGCCATTCCGCTTGATTGCCTCGCAGGCGGGGCGGGTGAAGTCTACATAGGCACTCATAACACTTTCTGCGCGAGAGTCCGGAGGGCATAGCCAGAACAGACTGCTGGCTCCCTCTAGGGCCTGATCCATGATACTCGCATCGCTGTGTGAGCCCTGAATGACCTCGACCTGATCAAGTACTTGCGCTGGAAGGCGCGATGGATCGCGCACGATAACGCGAATCTTCGCATCACTGGAACTGGTTAGTAAATTTGTCAGTACTTGCGAACCAATATTGCCAGTCGGCGCAGTCACGACGATTCGAGTGCCAGTTGTGCGGTTGGTTGCATTCGCCAGAGGCGATATTGCTAGGCTCATAGCTAAGCCTGCACCGGCACCCAAAGCGAGGCCGCTAAGAAGTTGGCGCCGAGCAACATCATTTACCCCTATGCATTGCTCACTGTGATGAAGTTGTTTGTTGTCCATGTTTCATCTCCTTTGACTGAGAAGTGGAACCGTATCGTGTTCTATTGGATAAGTTGCGTAGATACTGCTCCTGTTCAATCAGTATTTCCTGTTCCATGTCCCGCGGCGATGTCCCCGGCCTACACTGATCGTTCGCACTGCTAAACGGATGGGGGCTTACAGTTGATGGCATCATAGTGTTGTCCTCTATAATGCTGTTCAGATTGTTGGCGTGAATGACAAAGGGTGTGGCTAACTTAGCGTTCAACTAGGTCTCGCGGTGTCTGCCAGAGTCGAGTACTCTGCGACCATAAGGGGTGCGTGCAGGTTGGTCTATGCGCGTTTGTCCTGCTTATCTTTGCAATCGTCCAGGAGAACCCATGGATCCCCTATCAGATGTACTCTCGCTACTGAAACCGCGAAGCTATGTCTCCTCTGGAGTGGAGGCTGGCGGTGCATGGTCGCTCCAATTTCCGGATCAGCATAAGCTCCTCAAGTGTTATGCCGTAGTCTCCGGCGAATGTTGGTTGGCCGTCGATGGTGTTCCAGAGGCCGTACATCTGCAGAAGGGCGACTGTTTCGTTCTACCGAGCGGACGCCCTTTTCGGTTGGCGAGCGATATGTCGTTGCCACCAGAGCCCTCCAGCAACTATTTTCCCCCACCACGTACTGGCACCGTCGTGAAGGTCAACGGCGGGGGCGATTTCTTTATCGTGGGCAGCCGGTTCGGCGTCAGTGGGGGGCATGCCGATATGCTGATGGGCATGCTGCCGCCCATCGTCCACATCCACAACGAGACAGAACAGGCTGCATTACGGTGGTCTGTGGAACGCATGATGAAGGAGTTGCACGACCCCGAGCCCGGTGGTTTCCTGATTGCCCAGCACCTCGCTCATATGATGCTGGTACAGGCACTAAGGCTTCATATGGCGGAAGGAGTCATTAACGGTGGGGGATGGCTTTTGGGGGTAGCGGACAAACAGTTGGGGCCGGCAATTAATGCGATCCATGCCGACCCTGCACACCGCTGGACGCTGCAGGCGCTGGCCGAGTGCGCCTGTATGTCGCGCTCGGCGTTCGCTCAGAAGTTCAGGGAAACGATAGGAGCATCGCCCATGGAGTACGTGACGCGCTGGCGCATGATGCTGGCGGGAGAGAGGTTGGAGAACTCCCAAGATCCCGTTTCCGTTATTTCATTATCCCTTGGATACGAATCCGAAAGCGCGTTCAGCACTGCGTTTAAGCGGGTCATGGGAGTTTCTCCGAGGCAGTATAGTCGTGGGGCAACGCCCGCTTCGTATAGCCACACAGTTGGTCTCAATGGCGCTGGCGTCAACCCAGCATAGATCGCTGAAAGTGATGAAAATAGCGTCTAGGCTCTCTAGCACTCTTTCAAGAACGTGCAGTGACTGCAATGGTTTGCCCAACCTGTTAGTGCTTTTACCCCTATAACAAAACATATTTACCAGGATGTGAGGTATGCACACAATCCAGCTTTCTCGGCGGCAGGCAACACGCTTGCGCCACCCTCTAAATGGAGAAAGCATCATGGTAGTGTGCAGCTTACATGCCGTAAGAAGAATGGACAGGACTGGATTAGGGACCCGCTCTGCTTTTTTGGCATGCGCCGCTTCGCTGCTTGGCTCGTTGGTCTGCATCCCTGCATATTCGAGCGACGTCGACCAAATCCCGCCCACCGAAGGAAGAACGTACGTGGTTCCTTACGAAGCTGCCGAGGCTCGCTTCACGCCGCTTTACGCTGATAATCCAAACAGCCCTCAGATCTCGGTGCTGTGGGGGAATCCTCAGACTGGCCCATCGGCAGCGCTGTTTCGGTTCCCTCTGAATTATGGCGGTCGCTTCCACAGTCATAGCGCGGCTTACCACCTGTCGCTTATGGAGGGGACTATGAAGCACTGGGATGAAGGTCAGCTTGAAGCGGACGTGCCGATTCAGACAGCGGGCGCCTATTGGTATCAGCCTGGAGGCCAGTTGCACTCTGACAATTGCTTGTCAGAGTTCTGTGTCGCCTTCGTGGTCTTCGATGGTGCGATCGACTCAGCCTACGCCGATTAGCACCTTTAAAAGGGTCGGCCGACAGGTTATCCGGAGTGGCTCAGCCGATCCATTTTTTCCAAGTCGGAGCGCTCCGCCGGGTTGTAGGTCATCAGTTTTAGATCCGGCCGCCCGTCAATCGCAAAGGATGAAAACTCGAAGGTAATTTCTCCTACCACTGCGTGGAAAATTGTCTTCGATCCTTCCCCAGCGGTATGAACATCGTTTGCTCTCCACATGCGCTTGAAATCCGTACTCTTGCTGGATATTTCCGCCACGAGTCCAGCAGATCGCGGGTTCTCCCCCATACGTGCGGTTTCTGCGCGAAAGGTTGCCACTAGAAACCGTGCCACTGTTTCCCAGTCGTTTTGGGCAGCGCGTGTCGCTGGATCAAGGAACATGAGCCTCAATATGTTTCGTTGATCGGGAGGTAGTGCCGGGTAATCCGTGAGCGCTAGTTGAGCTGCTCGGTTCCAGCCAACAATGTCCCATGTCGACGTTGCGACGGTCGCTGGGATCATAGGCATAGCGTCGAGAAATCGTTGTAGTCGTTCCGAGATACCTTCTTGAACAGAGGAGTGGGCTTTCGGCGGGTGACCGATGCCGACCAAGAATAGATGCTCGCGCTCGGCTTCGGTCAGCATCAGCGCCTTAGCAAGGCTTTCGAGTACGCGCACTGATGGTGCGCCCCCACGTCCCTGTTCGAGCCCACGTATACCATGTTGTGCTGATATGGGCTCGCTGAGCGACTTCTTCACGCCGAAGGCCAGGTGTCCTCCGAAACCAAGTGCTAGCGCGTCAAGTCGTTGCCGCCGATCCTTTAAGAAAGCACCAAGGTTATTGGAATCGCAGGAGGGAGCTAGCGTGTTAGTCATTATCCCCCTATAAAGCCGCTTATTTATCTGGATAAAGATTGATCGATATTCTCTCCCATGACAAGCATTCACTGGGAGGAAGGGGAAGCGTTATGAAGATGTTTTTGACTGATGCGACAGGCTTTTTAGGCATAGCCGTTACGAGAGAGCTACTTGCTAGTGGCCATCAAGTTCTAGGGTTGGCCCGCTCCGGCTAAAGTGTAGATAAGCTCAGGCAGCTAGGCGCTGAAGCACTTCTGTTGGTGGTATTTATTCACTAGGTCATGCGAAATATAGGTATTCATCTCAACAGTTAAAAACAGCAGAATAAATATCTCTTCAGAACCCGTCAGGAGCACCCTTATGAAGCTAGGAATTATAACTGGCACTTTATTACTTGCGGCCGCTGTAGCTACTCAGGCTAGCGAGCCTTTACTGCCTCCTTCCGAACCCAATCAGGTTGCCGGAACATGGCGCATGGTGTCAGCTACATTGGAAAACGATGGGACTACCGAGCATCCTTATGGTGAGAATCCACAGGGCATGCTGGTTTTCACTGCTGACATGCACTTCGTCGAGGTATTAACCAATGGGGACACCGAACGTTTTGAGTCAAATACACGTGGCGGTGGCACTGATGAAGAGAATAGCCGTGCCATGGCTTCAAGTATTGGTTTCTTCGGTAGTTATACCATTGATGAGCAGGGGCGCTTCACCGGTAATTACGTAGAAGGTTCTACGTTCCCTAACTGGGTGGGCAGTGAGAGAAGTTCGCGGGAGCTTCAACTGAGAGTGGAAGGCGATCGGATGTACGAAACGTTCACTCGCCCTGATGGAGGGCGAGTCAGTGCAGAATTCGTGCGCGTTCGATAGTGCATAAAAAGCCCCGGCAAAGTTCAAGTGCCGCATCGTTGGTGTTCCAACAACGGATATGTTGCACAAGGGGGTTACGTATTCTGGCCTAAAAGCGCAATCGTCAGCTAGTTGAGAGGCTTTAAGGTGAGAGGTGGGGCTATCTCTGCCCTTTGGATGCCGGTAATTGGATTGTGATGCCAAATCCACGACCTTCAAGACCGACGCCACATCTTAACTGTCCGCCATGCGAAGTGACCACGCGTTCGACTAACGAAAGTCCCATGCCAATGCCCTGAGTACGATGACCGTTCTCGGCGCGGTAGAATCGCTCGAATACGCGCTCGTAATCGCCATCGGTAATGCCAGGGCCATTATCAGCAACGCTTAGGATCGCCATTCGAGCATGTCCTTCATCTTCAACCCAAGTTTCCAGCCGTACACGCGTGCCCAGGCCTCCATGACGTAAGGCATTGTCGAGCAGGTTGCGAACCAGTATGCCGAGGTCATCAATGTCGCCATGTACTGGCGCGTGACCTCCTTCGACTTCGATTGATTGGTCACTGCGTAACGCAACCAACTCGAACTCGTCGGCCACCATCCCCGCAATCATTGCCAGATCCACATCTTGCGCGCGCGCGGCGGAACCGCCGGATTCCACCCGCGCGGTATCAAGCAGTTGTTGCGCCAGTCGCGAGGTGCGTTCTATACCAGCGATGAGATGCTCGAGCGCTTCGCCCGCTTCTTCTTGGTCGCTGGCGTGCTGTAGCACCTGCGCCTGAGTCAGCAGCGCTGCCAACGGCGTGCGTAGCTCATGGGCGGCCTCACCGATGAACTCGCGTTCATGCTGAAGCGCCTGCGCCAATCGCGCCATCAACTGGTTGAACGAACGCACCAGCGGCGTGAATTCGTTTGGTAATCCATGTTCGGGCAACGGTGCCAGATCGAGAGGGGCACGCGTCGAGAGCGACTTGCTGACGCGCAGCACTGGTCTCAGCGACCAGTGGATCACCAGCCATATCGCGACACCGATACCGAACAGGAGCAACAGTGCTGTGAGTAGGGTCGGGCCGAGCCATCGCATCAATTCCGCCCGGATGGCCGATGTCGGCACGCCGACCTGCACCTGCACCCGTTGGTCGGCATCGCTGACGGCGAATACGCGCCAGGGCACTCCAGCAACGGTTGCATCGGCAAAGCCATCAACGAAGTCCGGCGCCATCGGGTGCGCGGGTGCCGGACGCGAAGACATCAATCGTCGCCCAGTGCCATGCTCCCAGGCTTGGAAACCGAGCGCTCCGAACTTGCCTTCCGCTGGCACCGTCTCGCCGCTGAGCAGAAATTGCTGCTGTTGGCCTGCGGTGGCGATGTCCGCAGGCAACGACTGCAGTATCTGCTCGGCAATATTGCGCAGCATGCCATCTATCTCGCCACCCTGGCGCTCCAGTACGTTTACGTACTGAATGGCGAACCCGATAGCCCAAGTAGAGAGCAGCACTGTGGCCAGCGCAACCAGCAACCGCGTGCGTAGCGCGCGCATTAGTGTTCATCCCCGAGGCGATAGCCGAATCCAAGCTCCGTTACCACTACGCCATCGCCGAGCTTGCGGCGCAGTTGGTGCACGAAGACCGCAACGGTGTTGCTGCCGATCTCCGTATCGTCGCCGTAGAGCCGATCTTGCAATTGATCACGACTGAGAACACGACCACGCGACTCGAACAGTGCCAGCAGTAGACGGAACTCGTGCGCACTAAGGCTAATACGCTGACCTTCACGGGTCACAACCCGCGCAGCGGGATCGATCTCGACATCACACCACCGCAACACGGGGGTGACTGCGCCACGGCTGCGGCGCAATACCGCACGAAGCCGCGCCAGCATTTCGTCGCGCTGAAACGGCTTGACGATGTAGTCGTCAGCACCAACGTCAAGCCCGCGGACGCGGTCGCTCAACTGATCGCGTGCGGTAATGATCAGCACCGGCGTCGGGTCGTAGCGACTGCGCATCGAGGACAGCACCTCCAATCCAGAGCCGCCCGGCAGCCCGAGATCAAGTAGAACCGCGACGAATGCGTGGTCGACCAGCGCTGTACGCGCGGATGCAACGTCTTTGCAATGCACAACGCGCCAGCCTTCCTGGCCAAGGGCGGATGACAGCGCACGACCCAGCATGTGGTCGTCTTCAACAAGCAGGATCGCATCCATAGCGGGCAGCTCGAGTAATAAGGGGAGGGAAGCGATATTCCTACATCGACATTAATAACGGATTAAGGCCTGTGCTTAAAGGCTGTTAGGTGGCTGGCGATCGCTGGATACGGTCGCTTACAGCGGCAACAACTTTGCCCTAATCGTCTTAAACGCAAATTAATCTCACCGGTAAATACTGCGACATCAGCCGCTTCGACTGAGTATTAAAGACGCCTTTGTGGTGTGCTTCAACCCAGGACGCTATCCAATGAGCAGAACCAAGACTTCGGTGGCACAACGTCCACGTCTATTGAAAACCCTCTTCAATCTCCGCCTTGAGGAGGTTGGGCCTGTGCTAATTGCAGCACTGTTCTTCTTTTGTATATTGACCGCATTGATGCTGTTGCGCCCTGTTCGTGATGCGCTAGGTATGGAACGCGGTATCGAGAGTGTCCGTTGGCTGTTTATCGGTACCGCATTGGTGACGCTGACAGTGAATCCACTGTTCGGCTGGCTGGTCAGTCGCTTGAAGCGACTACAGTTCATCGGGGCGACCTACACATTCTTCGTGCTGAGTTTGGTGGCCTTTTGGGCATTGCTGGTGTTCGCGCCCGCCGCCGTGGGTCAGCGCAGTGGACAGGTATTTTTTGTTTGGTTCAGTGTGTTCAACCTGTTCGTCACGATGGTGTTCTGGGCGTTGCTGGCTGACCGGTTCACCAGTGAGCAGGGCAAACGTTTCTTCGCCCTTATCTCGGTCGGTGGCACCCTCGGCGCGATTTTTGGCCCGTGGCTTACGTCGCAACTGGCCCTGCCATTGGGTACGCCCAGCCTGCTGCTTGTCGCCGGTGGTTTCTTGCTGCTAGCTCTCTCTTTGGCTTGGCTGCTGGTGCGCGTGGTGCCGGATCAGGCCAGCTCCATGGAGACTTCTGCCGTAGCCGGATTCGCGAGCGAATACGAACGTATCGGTGGTGGCGCCTGGGCAGGTCTACGTGCCGTTTTCCGATCACGCTATCTGACCGGTATTGCCGGGTACATCCTGCTAATGACTGTGCTCGCAACATTCATCTACTTCACCCGCCTACAGATGGTCGCAGCGGTATCAGACAACATGGACGCGCGCGCGGAAATACTAGGCCAGATCGACATGTGGACGCAGGTAGCGGTGCTGGTTCTACAGCTTACTCTGACCGGTAAGATTATCCAGCGTTACGGCTTGGGCGTGGCGCTAGCGATCCTACCGATAGCAACCGCGCTTGGCTTCATCGGATTGGCGATATACGGGTCGTTCGTGATGTTAATCCTGTTAGAGGCCACTACTCGTGCGCTTCAACGCGGCGTCACCCGTCCAGCACGGGAGGCGTTATTTACCGTGGTCGGCCGTGAGGACAAGTACAAGGCCAAGGCCTTCGTAGATACCTTCATCTACCGTGCTGGCGATGTTGTCGGTGCCCAAACTGAGGGCGCGCTTGGGCGATTAGGGCTGGCTATAGGTGGGCTGGTCAGTGTGGTTGTTCCTTTGGCGTTGGTTTGGGCCGTGTTGGGTCTCTGGTTGGGCCGCGCACAGGCCGGTCAAGTAGCACTCACCGGGCCTAAAGACGAATTCGGTGGCCTTAAACAACTGGTAGAAAAGAGCGTGAGCTCTTCAGTGCAATAGATGCGATGAGGTGTCGCCCAAACTCCAATAAAACCGTGGCTATGAGGGTCACAGAATGAATATGTTAGCTCGAATACTATTGCAACTCGCTTCTAGCGTACTTCCTATCGCCGCGTTCGGTCAGGAGGTCTCGGCACCCTCCGTCAGGTGGTCCGTCGGCGTCGGTGCTGCAGCTATCGACAGCCCTTATGCAGGCGAAGGATTACGTGTCCGACCATTGCCGCTGATCAGCTACGAGGGAGAGCGCATGTTCCTCCGGGGTACCTCCGGCGGTGTGCATTTATACCAGTCCCGTCAATTAACGTTCGATGCGATTCTAGCTGCGCGGCTTTATGGGTTCGATATCGACGATCTGGGACGTTCGGAGCTTCTGGTCAATGGCGTGGATCCTGACCTCTTGAGTGATCGCGATGACGGCATAGATGCCGGTTTTCGCACGACCTTGGGCTCGTCGTGGGGTGCGGTATCGCTTGAGGCTGTTCACGACGTTTCAGATGCCAGTGAAGGCTATGAAATCTCGCTCGACTATCGCAATACGTGGCAATTCGGCCGAGCTGCGCTCACAGCCAATGCGGGGGCAAGCTGGATGTCCTCCGATTTCGCGGGCTACTACTTCGGGGTACTGGATGAAGAAGTGGCGCGCGGGGTCGCAGAGTACTTGCCGGGTTCTGCTGTTGTTCCGCGTATTGGCCTGACGATGGCGCATTCCGTTGGATCATCGCAGTGGCAACTCCTCGGGTCGGTCGAGTACCAGTTCCTGCCGAGCGAACTTAGAGACAGCCCGCTGCTGGAGCCTGATCAAAATGGCGTAGGACGCCTCGTTCTGGGGTTGAGCAGGCGTTTCTGATCTATCGATATATAGCAAACCAAAAATGAGGAAAGAAAAATGTTTAACGTATTACGAATCCGTGTCGCCGCCCTTGGTGTGCTGTTGATGTGTCTATTTTTTGCGGGTGCCACGCTGGCGCAGAACCCACCCAAACCGGATTGGAGTCTGGCCGATATGCCCTCCCAGGAAGGACGCATTTTTCTGGTCACTGGCGGAACCAGCGGCATGGGGTATGAAGACGCAAAAGCCCTTGCAGCTGCGGGGGCCCAGGTGGTGATCGCTGCGCGCAATCCCGAGCGGGGACAGGAGGCGATTGATCAGATCAAGCGGGAGGTGCCTGATGCTCAGGTGACCTTTGAACCCTTTGACTTAGCCGATCTGTCCTCGGTTCGTGCCCTGGGCCAACGCCTCAACACTTCACTCCCTCGATTGGATGGTCTGATCAACAACGCCGCCATCATGGCGCCTCCAGAGCGCAGTACGTCCGCAGAGGGCTTTGAGATGCAATTCGCCATCAACTATGTCGGGCACTTCGTCCTGACTGCAGAGCTATTACCGCTGTTACGCAACAGTGATGCGCCTCGCGTCATTACGCTGTCGAGTATCGCTGCCCTCCGCGGCAGCATCAATTTTGACGATCTTCATTCCGCTCAGGCCTACGAACCAATGACGGCCTATGCGCAGTCCAAACTGGCGGGCCTGATGTTTGCATTCGAACTGCAGCGGCGCAGCGCTGCGGCAGGCTGGGGCATCCAGAGCATGGCCGCCCACCCCGGTGTTGCGGTAACCGAACTGGTTGCTCGCGGCCCCGGATTGGATAGTGAGCAGGGGCGCCAGTGGTCTGCCAACCGCGAACACCTCCAGACGGCAGCCCAAGGTGCAGTGCCGACGCTATATGCTGCCACTGCGCCTGACGCACAAGGTGGCGCCTACTACGGGCCGACTGGAGAACGGGAGGTTATTGGCCCGCTTGGCCTGGCGACCGTCCCCTCTGTGGCCAATGATATTGCGATCGCTGCTCGCCTGTGGGCGGTCACCGAAGAGATCGCCGGCACACATTATCCATCAAGTGCCCCTTAACCAATCCTGACTAAGCTGATCTGCCGTTCATCCAGCTTGTTAACCATGGTTTAGCGGTGACCTTTTGAAGCAAGCGACATGGCTGGGTCGAATTTATTGATTACCAGTAAAGGCTTCCCTGTCGCCGTATGCAGTATCCCAGTGCATACGGCGGCCTCAGCCAATATAAGCAGGAGAGTCAGTATGAAACGCATTTTTTTTAGAAACAGAGCCATCGAACTGGCCGGAATTATCCATTTTCCTAACGGGTTCGACGAAACCAAAACCTATGCTGCACTCGTTCTAGCCACGCCAGGTAGTAGTGTAAAGGAGCAGGTCGGCGCGATTTACGCAATGAAGATGGCGGAGCAAGGATTCGTGACCCTTACTTTCGATCCGTCATATCAGGGAGAAAGTGGCGGGGTGCCGCGAAATCTCGAAGACCCATCCGTTCGGGTCGAGGACATCCGTTGCGCCGTTGATTATCTGATGACACTGCCTTTCATAGACGAGTTACGCGTTGGGCTGCTGGGAATTTGCGCCGGTGGTGGATACGCGGTCAAAGCGGCGCTTACCGACCGGCGCTTCAACGCCATTGGAACGGTCGTGGCTAATGATATAGGTCGAGCATTCCGTGAGATGCAGACAAGGGAAGACCTCCTCAAAATGCTGGAAGAAATAGGCAGGCAGCGTACAGACGAAGCACGCGGAGCCGAACCGAGGTTTGATCCTTGGATTCCTGACAGCATAAAAGTAGCAGAAGCCGTTGGCATCACGGATCCGGAAGTACTAGAAGCTGTCACGTTCTATCGGGAGTCGCGCTATCGCCACCCCAACTCTAGTAATCGCTTGCTCTTCACCAGCTATATCCACCTGCTCGGCTTTGATGCCTTTAACTTGGTACCTGAACTGCTGACGCAGCCTCTTCAAGTGATCGTTGGGGGGCGCCGCGGTAACACTGGTCAATACAAAAATGGTAAAGCGCTGTTCAATAGTTCACCTGCCGCTGAGAAAGACTTCTTCGTTGTAGAAGGGGCCAGCCACTACGACTTGTACCACAAGCCCGATTACGTCAATCAAGCCATTGAACGTCTCACTCTGTTCTATTCGAAACATTTAAGTCCTAGTCCGTCATATCTGGCGCTTCTGGAAGCCCAGGCTCGGACACAACCTTCGTGCCGAGCGTCTTAAACGCAAATTAATCTCGCCAGTAAATACTGCTGCATAATGCCTATGAGCTGATTTATTCACTCAACTGATCTTTCTTCTTAACGCGAGGTACGCCCCATGACCAACTGGACAGATTCCGACATCCCCTCTCAATGTGGCCGTACCGCGGTCGTCACTGGCACAGGTGGGCTTGGACTAGAAACCGCATTGGCGCTGGCTCGCGCTGGCGCGAGCGTCATCCTTGCAGGCCGAAACCCATCAAAAGGGGCGGCGGCCATTGATCGGATTCGCCATGATGTTGTTAACGCGAATGTGTGGTTTGAGGAACTAGATCTCGCTAATCTCGATTCAATTGCAGCATTTGGTAAGCATCTGCACTCCTCATTTGACAGCATCGATCTCCTTATCAACAACGCAGGGGTTATGGCGCCCCCAGATCGGAAAATGACGGCCGATCATTTCGAACTACAGTTTGGTACGAACTATCTTGGCCACTTTGCTTTGACGGCCCAGCTATTGCCGCTTCTGTGTAATGGTAATTATCCGCGTATCGTCACTCTATCAAGCGTTGCCGCTCGTAGCGGTGCGATCGACTTCGACGATTTGCAGTCCGGGCGCAGCTATAAACCAATGGTTGCCTATGGCCAGTCAAAACTGGCCTGCTTGATGTTTTCTCTCGAATTGCAACGTCGCAGCGATGTCGCAGGATGGGGCATCCAGAGTATTGCGGCGCATCCAGGCGTTTCACGCACCGACTTGTTGCCCAATGGCGCTGGAGCACAAAGTGTCGTGGGGATCATCCGTCGTTACCTTTGGTTCCTGTTTCAGCCAGCAGCGCAGGGGGCGTTGCCAACACTTTTCGCCGCTACGTCACCGCAGGCGCAAGGTGGTGCCTATTACGGACCCGATAGGTTTGGTGAAACCCGAGGCTATCCTTCCGCGGCCAAACTTCCTCCACAAGCACTGGATCTAGAAGTTGCAATCAGGTTATGGGAGGAGTCGGAACGATTGACGGGAGCACTGTTTTCCCTTGAGGAAATTCAGAATTCCAGCGTCGCTGATAAACGAAATATAAGCCTCCATTGATTCGCTGGCCGCTAGCGAGTCTTTAGTCTGCCGCCTTTTTTCGTATCTCTCTCAAATCTACTACTACAGCCTTCTATCAAAGTAGCGTAGTGCGGAACCAGACAACTTATGAACGATATCCCAATACATCGACCAATAGCTCCAGATCGATCCGCTGAGTTCAGCGGCACACCGATCTCTACAGTGATTGTAAAAAAACAGGTAAACATGTGGCGGCGAAAAGTGAGCGCCATGCTTTTATTAGCGGGGTTGGCCGTACCGTACTCGGCGGTGAGCGCGCAGTTAATAGAGTCAGAGCCCACCTATTCAGTGACTGATTTCGACTGGGTGGATCAAGATCGTTCGCGCCCGGTACCCGCACGACTGTACTGGCCTACGGCGGCTACGCCTGAAATGTCGGTGCCGTTGGTCGTGTTTTCACACGGCATCGGTGGTTCGCGGGAAGGTTACAGCTATCTCGGAAAACACTGGTCGGCCCAGGGCGTTGCCAGCCTACATGTACAGCACGTAGGCAGTGATGAGGAATTGTGGCGAGGCAATCCATTTCGGATGGTCGATCGCCTGCAGGCTGCAGCGCGGGAAACGGAGGCCATCGAACGTGCCGCCGATGTACGCTTTGCGCTTGACCAAATGCTCTCGGATGAAATGGGCGGCCGCGGTGTTGCAGTTAACCGTCAGCGCCTCGTTATTGCAGGCCACTCATACGGCGCGAATACCACACTACTCACGATTGGCGCGCAAGTTGTGAGAGAAGGCCAAACGATTGACTACTTGGATTCACGCTTTTCCGCGGCAGTCTTGATCTCCGCTCCGCCGTTCTATGGGGAGTCCGACGTGGCAACGGTGCTTAACAATGTGTCGATCCCTACCATTCACGTCACTGCGACCGATGATGTGATCCAGATCCCAGGCTATCACTCGGGCATAGAGGATCGGATCGATATCTTCGATGCGATCACCAGCCCGAACAAGTTTCTGGCCGTTTTTCGGGGCGGTTCCCACAGCATATTCACTGATCGCACCCTTACCGGCGGTCGTGCGCTCAACGCCAAAGTTAAAGTCGCCACCGCCGATTTGGCCTTAGCTTTCTTTGACTTAGTCTTTGAGGGCGACGGTGAAGCGCTTGCGGAATGGCAAATCACTTGGCAGTCGATCTTGGCGAGGGCTCCAGAACCGATGTCGCATGATTCTGCACAAGGTGACAGCCACGACAGCCACTGGACTAGCGACGAGCTACTCATAGCCAGCATGAACTTCATGTAAGTGCCCACAAGGGGGTAGGCGATTTAAGGTCTATCAGCCGATTACCTATGCAAAACGGGTAAAACCGAGGAGAAAGAGCATGGTTGAGTTTGTGGTTAATGGAGCGTCGGTAAGCGTCGAGACAGATTCCAGCAAGCCCCTTCTTTGGGTACTTCGTGAGGATCTGGAATTGCTCGGGCCGAAATACGGATGCGGTATTGCTCAATGCGGGGCTTGCCGTGTCCTCATTGATGGAGTGTCGAGCTTTTCCTGTATAACGCCGGTTGGCTCTGTGGCAGGCGCATCGGTAGTCACTGTCGAGGGTCTTGCAGATGCGGAAGGTCGTTTATCGATCATTCAGCAAGCCTGGCTGGATGAGCAGGTGCCGCAATGTGGTTATTGTCAGCCAGGTTTCATTATTGCTGTCACAGCACTGCTGGAATCGACGCCGCGACCAACAGATACCGACATTGATGAAGCGATCACCAATATTTGTCGCTGCGGCACTTATCCGCGTATTCGCCGTGCCATTCATCGCGCCGCCGCCATGCTAGCCGAGCGCTGAGGAGACAGCCATGCCACTTTTACTTTCCCGACGTGCCTTTCTGCTCACTGGTGTGGCCCTTGGTGGCACCGCCCTTGTTGCCGCTGTGGGTGGTGTTGGATACCTCGCGTCGGTCGATGTGGACGGCCTCGATGGGTATGTCGATGGTGATCGCGCCGTCCTCAATGCCTTCCTTACTATCCATGAAGATGGCCGCGTGGTGGTTAGCGTTCCTCGAACCGAGATGGGGCAGGGCATCCATACCGGTCTCGCCATGGTGGTGGCCGAGGAACTTGATATTCCCTTCGATGACCGTATCAGCGTTGAGTTTCCGGTTGAACCTCTGCCTGCCTATGCTAGCTGGTTCAACGTCTTGCAACAGCGTCCCGAGGAAGCCAGCGGGCCTGTGGTCTGGGTCGGACGGCGGGTGCTCGGGCTTCTCGGCTTTATCGCGACCGGCGCCTCGGCATCAACGATGGCACTATGGTATCCGATGCGTGTGGCAGGTGCCGCTGCCCGACAGATGCTGCTTGCCGCCGGTGCCGCGCGTCTTGGCGTTCCGGTAAATCAGCTGACAACCGCCGATGGTTTTGTTCGGCACGAGGCCTCGGGCCAAAGTTTGTCCTATGGCGAGCTGGCTCGAGAGGCATCTGTTTTGCCGCCGCCCAATGATCCCCCGCTGAAACCGGCATCTGATTGGCGGCTGATTGGCCGGTCGCAGCCCCGTGTGGATCTTCCCGCCAAGATCCGAGGGGAGCCGGTCTTTGGAATGGATGTGGTTCAGCCTGGCCTGCTGTATGCCTCTATCCGCCATGCGCCGGTTTTTGGAGCGCAGGTGGCTCGGGTCGTGAACGAGGCTGAGGTGCGTACCGTTGCCGGCGTTAGAGATGTCGCGATCATTGATGGGCGTCAGGTGGCCGTCGTGGCTGAATCCTGGTGGCGTGCTGAACAGGCAGCCCAGCGTCTCGATATTGAGTGGGCGCAAACCGACGGGGATGGCATTAACAGCGCCGAGATGTCCGCAAGGCTGCAAGCTGCGCTTGGCAGCGATGCGCCGTACGAAAATATCAATGACGGTGATGTGGAGGCCAGCATAGCTAACAGCTCCATGTCTGTAATCGAGAAAACCTATGAGGTTCCCTTTCTGACGCATGCCTGCATGGAGCCGATGAATGCGACCGTGATCGTACGTGAAGATGGGACGGCCGAGGCCTGGGTTCCTTCCCAGTCTCCCCTGGGGGTGCGTACCGGTGTGCAGCGAGGAACGGAATGGGGAAGCGTAGAGCCCACCTCAATCACATGCAACATCACCATGAATGGTGGTGCTTTTGGTCGACGCGGTGATCTAGACGTTGCGGCCCAGGCAGCCTTCCTGGCCACTCGGCACCGAGGCCGGCCGGTCAAGCTGATTTGGTCGCGTGAGGAGGACGTCGGCCGCGGCCTCTACCGCAGCCATGCTGCCGCACGCCTGCGTGCTGTCCTAGGGCCCGACGGTCTGCCCAGCGCTTATGACGCACTGGTTGCGGCTCAATCGGTCATTGAATCTGTCGCTGGCCGCAACTTGCCGTTCAACCCCGGACCCAACGGCGATCGTCTGACCGTCGAAGGGGTGGACAAGCTGCACTATGCCATTCCCAACCGACGCATTCGCAGCCAGCATGTGGCCAGCCACGTGCCGATCGGGCTCTGGCGCTCGAACGGCTTTTCTTTCAATACCTTCTTCACCGAGAGCTTCATCGACGAATGCGCACTGGCGGCGGGGAGAGACCCATTGGACTACCGCCGTGCCTTGCTTCGAAACAGTCCGCGACATTTGACCGTGCTCAATCGGGTGGCGGAGATGGCTGGATGGGGTTCAGCCATGGCCCCCGGCCGTGGCCGCGGCATCGCCATCGAAGAGTGCTATCGCAGCGTGGTCGCCCAGGTTGCTGAAGTCACTGTTGGGGAAAATGGTGTTGTCACCGTGGATCGCGTTTTCTGCGCTATCGATGTAGGAATGGTGATCAATCCTGATGCTGTGATCGCTCAGATGGAGGGTGGAATCGCCTTTGGCGTGACAGCCGCGCTGATGAGTAGCATTACGCTGGAAAGTGGCGCGGTCGTGGAATCGAATTTCCACGATTTCCCGATGCTGCGCCTAGCGAACGCACCCGAGATTGAAGTCACGATCGTCGACAGCGGTCTGCCGCCTGGCGGGGCGGGTGAGCCCGGCATCGTGCCCATCGCAGGGGCCATCGCCAATGCCATTCAAGCCGCCACGGGCCGACGGATACGCTCACTGCCACTGACCACTACTGAAACCATAGCTGAACGCCGCACGCGAACTGTTCTACCTACCTCTGCGGTGTGAAGAGAGGGCTCACAGTAGCTTGTGACAGGAGAGTACAACCTATGAACTTCGATCCAGTTAGTACTGTTACCGCATGGCTCAGTGCCTATGGTTTGATCGCACTTTTCGCTATCACTTTTGTGGAGCGTTTCGTTCCGGTAATACCTTCTTATGGATTGCTACTTGCTGTTGGGATTGCAGCAGCGGAAGGAACTTGGTCGCTGTCAATTGCTTTCCTGGTGACCGTTACAGGCAATACCTTAGGGGCTACCGTCTTCTTTTACATTTTTAGAGGGCTTGGTGAGTCACGCTCTATGCGGTTTCTCAACAGATTAGGGCGACTTTTCGGAATGCCTGCTTCTCGCATCACTCACTGGATTACATCTTTTCGGCGAAACCAGACCGTACTGGCCTTTGCGCTTCAACTCGTGCCTACCATCAGGCTATTCGCTCCTGCCTTTGCGGCTCTTCTACGCAGTCACTCAGGGAGTTTCCTGATGGCCTCGGCTGCTGGAATCGTGATTTGGAACGGCCTATTTATTAGCATCGGTTACTTCGCTTCCTATTGGTCAACTGCTGAAAATACAACGGTTCTAACCCTGGTAGCGCTCGGTTTTCTGTTGTGTTTAGAAATTGTCCTGTTTTGGCTTATGCGACGGGTATCAAGTCGGCGGAATGTAATAAGAAGCACCGAATGCGCGCATGCAACCGACTTTCTTCCATCTATAACTCGCGTTCAGGAGCATCGGTTATGAAGCAGTGTACGACCACGAATACATCATTAAGTTTTTTCCTGGCATGGGCCAGAAATCCTCTACTTGTCGCTTCCGTTATACCATCAGGAAGCGCGCTAGCTGGTCTTATCACTTCTGAAATCTCGCGCGAAACTGGGCCCGTGATAGAACTTGGGCCTGGAACCGGGGTATTTACGCGCGCATTGATTGAACGTGGTGTTAAACAAGAGGATCTGACGCTGATTGAATCCATGCCTGAGTTTGCGGTTGCACTCAGTATTCTCTATCCGCAGGCCCAGATACTGAGAATGGACGCCACTCGCCTTCGGATGGTCGACCTTTTCGATGGGAAACCTGCTGGTGCGGTCATTAGTGGCCTGCCATTACTTTCTATGTCACCGCGTAAAGTGATCGCGGTTCTGTCGGGGGCGTTTCGTAAAATGAGGCCAGAGGGCGTGTTCTATCAGTTTACCTATGGCGCTCGCTGCCCCGTTTCACCGCGGTTCCAGCATCATCTTGGGATTAAAGCGGAACTGCTAGGCCACACGTTAGCCAATCTTCCCCCGGCGATGGTCTACCGTTTCCGTCGGGTCACTTCCACGCATTAGCTACCGGTGCTTGGGTCGGGTCATGCTGATATTGCCGCGTGGCATTTTATTCGGTTTTGCTGACAGGGAAATTGGATTGACCCGTCGACGTCCGTGTCAAAAACGGAGGATACATAGCTGCGCGCTTGAACAATACCAGCACGTCTGGCAGTGATTCCATCAAGCACTCTGGACGATCACAAAGATAAAGCGGATTTCTGAGCATAGATAGTACTTCTCCGACGGCCTATCTTTTAGAGGCGCACGAAGCAACCTCCTCTCACTGCAGCCCTGATATGGATATAACGGCATGAAGACTACCAACGAATCCCCTCATCTTGCCGCTTTGCTGCTGTTCGCCACGGGCATATTAGCGGGTTTTTTTGCCCTGGCTACTGCTGTAAAGGCGCAGGAAACTGGCAGCGAGAGGCTCTTTCAACAACGATGTGGTTCCTGTCACAGCCTTCAGATTGGCCAGAACGGAATTGGCCCGCATCTCGCGGGTGTTATCGGCCGCGCTGCCGGCAGCATCGAAGGGGCCCGCTATTCGGATGCTATGCGTGATTCAGGCATCGTCTGGGACAATCGCTCGCTCGACACGTTTCTTGCGGCGCCGCATGAGGTGGTTCCAGGCACTCGGATGACCGTCACCGTCCCCGACGACACTCAGCGTGCGGCGATCATCGACTATCTCGAAAATCAGTAACCCTCCCAGGAGAAGCCGTCATGACAGCGTTTACAATCAATGGGCGTGTGGTGGATGTCGACGCCGCGCAAGACACGCCGCTTCTATGGGTGATCCGGGAGCATCTGCAGCTCACTGGCACCAAGTTCGGCTGCGGCATCGCGCAGTGCGGAGCCTGTACGGTTCATATCGATGGCGCGCCGACGCGCTCCTGCGTGACTTGGCTCGAGGACGTGGCTGGCCGTGAAGTAACAACGATTGAGGGGCTGTCGCCAGATGCGAGCCATCCGCTTCAAAAGGCCTGGATCGACGAACAGGTGCCGCAATGCGGCTATTGCCAGTCCGGACAGCTCATGCAAGCAGCGGCACTTCTTGAGAGCAACCCCAATCCCACGCGTGAGCAGATCATTGAACATATGGACGGTAATATCTGCCGCTGCGGAACCTATGTGCGGGTTATCAGCGCCATACAGCGCGCCGCACGAGAGGCCTGAGACATGACCAAGACAGTCAAGATTTTCAGTCACGCGATTTCTCGGCGCAGCTTCCTTATTTCGGTTGGAAGTCTCGGCGTTGCGGTTGCATTCGGTGGCCTAGTTCGTAATGCCTTTGGCGCAACAATGTCGTTGGTCGGTGAGGGCGATTACCTCCCGAATGCGTGGGTGACCATCGCGGGCGATGGAACCGTGACGATCATGTCGCCTGCCTCCGAGATGGGGCAGGGCATCATGACCACTCTGCCGCTTCTCATCGCGGAAGAAATGGATGCTGATTGGGAAATGGTTCGCATTGTTCAGGCTCCATCCGATGCGGATAAATACGGCAATCCTGGCTTCTATGGCATCCAGCTCACGGGCGGCAGCGAATCCACGCGCGGCTATTATGAGCTGCTACGGCTTACCGGCGCGCAGACCCGTAAGGTTCTCCTGTCGAGCGCGGCCAACATGCTGGACGTGTCAGTGGGCGAGCTCACAACAGAGCCGGGCAGGGTCGTACATGCACGAACCGGCCGCTCACTCAGCTATGGCCAGATCGCCACAGATGGTTCGCTTCCCGATCCGCTGCCGCAGGTAACCGAGGCCGATCTGAAGCCGACCGATCAATGGCGCTATATCGGCAGGCGTGACATCCCCCGCATCGACCTCCCTTCGAAGGTCGACGGGAGTGCAGTCTATGGCATTGATGTGCAGCTTCCCGACATGCTGTATGGCGCAGTATTGCGGGCGCCTGTCCAGGGTGAGCAACCCGAGAGAATTGACGACTCGGAAGCCAGGGCCCTGCCTGGCATCACGCATATTGTTCCGCTCTCCTACGGGGTCGGTATCATCGGCGAGACGGTCGAGGCGACGCGGCGGGCCAAAGATCTGCTTAATGTGACGTGGAGCACATCCTCACGGGTTCGCAACTACACAAGCGACCGCCTGCTGGAACATTATCGCGATGTGGGGCGCGATCTCTCGCAAACGGGCGTTGAGGCGTTCTCGGAGGGTGATGCAGATTCCGCGATCACGAATGCGGCAACGGTCATTGAAGTCGACTACATGAGCGATCTGGTTTGCCATGCAACCATGGAACCGATGAACGCCACGGCGCTGGTGACTGGTGACACTGTTGAAATCTGGGCGCCCACGCAGGGACCGACGGGCACGCAAGGCTTTGCTGCAGAGGTGGTCGGCACGACGCCGGATAAGGTCAAGGTGAACGTGACCCTGCTTGGTGGTGGTTTCGGCCGCAAAGCCGAGGCAGACTTCATCGTCGATGCCGTGTCGCTGGCCAAGGAGGTGGAAGGACGTCCGGTCAAGGTCATCTGGAGCCGCGAGGACGATGTCCGGCACGATAAATTCCGACCACTCGAAGCGCAGCACATTCAGGTTGGTCTCGACGTCAATGGAAATATCACTGGCTGGCGGCACCGTATTGTGGCCGATTCCATTTTTGCTCGTACGAATGCTGAACTGTTCGCAAGCGCGGGTGGGCATGACGACGTGGTGACCGAGGGCGCGCATTTCAACTACACGGTGCCAGGGCACCGGATCGAGTATATCCGTCAGGATAATGGCTTGGATATCGGCTTCTGGTTCGCCGTCGGGGTTGGCTACACCAGATTCAGTATCGAATGCGTTATCGATGAAATCGCAGCCGCTAGGGGAACTGATCCTCTGCAGCTCAGGCTCGAACTCCTGAAGGATCAGCCACGGGCGCGCAACGTCATCGAGACCGTTGGCCAGATGGCCGAATGGGATCGTGAGCGTGATGACCGGGCGTTAGGCCTCGCCTATTCCGATGCCTTTGGCTCTCATTGTGCGCAGATTGCGGAAGTGTCGCTCAACCGGGAAACCGGTGTGATTAGAGTGCATAAGGTCTGGTGTGCTGTAGATCCAGGGGTGGCGATCCAACCGCGCCACATTGAAGGCATGATGATCGTGGGCATCACAAACGGAACCGGCCACGCGCTATTTGAGCAGATCAACATCGTCAATGGCGAGGTGCAGGAAGGAAACTTTGATACCTATAGGGTGATTCGTATGTCAGAGGCGCCTGAAATCGAAGTGGCGGTGGTGCCGACAAGCGGGAGTCCGGTTGGCGGCATAGGTCAGGCTGGCCTGCCGCCGGTCGGGCCAGCAATCGCCAACGCCGTGGCGCGCCTCACTGGCGGCGTGCGGCTCCGGCACTACCCTTTCCTACCTGAGCGGGTAAAGGCGGCACTCGGCGCCTGATCGCCTGACGTGTTGTGCGATCACGATGTCCGACTCACCATGTGGCTTTGATATAACGCCCTGGTGATATGCCCATAACGCGCTTGAAAGCCGTATTAAACGCATGCTCGGATTCATAGCCGACTGACAGGGCTATTCGCGCTAGCGTGTCACGACCGTGAGTGAGCTGCTCCCCCGCAAGCATCATTCTCCAGCGCGTCAGGTAGGCGATGGGAGTCTCACCTGCCTTATGGCGAAAGCGCTCGGCAAATGTAGAGCGTGACATCCCTGCTTGTGTCGCTAGCTCCTGAACTGTCCAGGAGTGTGCAGGGTTCGCATGCATCGCTCTGAGTGCTTTACTGAGTTGAGGATCTTCAAGCGCGGCAAACCAACCAATGTCATTAGAAGATTGCTCCGATAGGTATAACCGTAACGCTTGTACTAACATCATGTGTGCCAGCTGTTGTGCCACCAAGGATGAACCGGGGCGGGCCTCTTGCAACTCTTCCATCATCAGTTCGACCGACCATCGTAGTCTGGCGCGATCAGCCGAGGTCTCGACCCGCATCAGGGGTGGTAACGTTTGCAGCAGTGCCTCTGCGTGACGTCCATTGACTTCGAAACGGCTGCCCACCAGAAATACGTCGCCACCACCGTTATAGGTGACGATTTCGCCGCTACGAGAGGGATCAAGTACTTCGCTGGCTCTTTTAGGCTCGGTGCTCAAGTCGCTGCCTATACGTACGGCTTTGCCACTGGGCAAGACAAAACAGTCACCAGCCTGGAGAAGCACTGGTGCTTCCATATCTTTCATTGACAGCCAGCAGGCGCCTTGCATGACGGCATAGCATTTGATTCGACCAGCTAGATCATCGAGTGTGAGCGCCCATGCACCGCCTGCATCGAAGCCAGCGGTGATATAGCTACGGGGCTTTAGCATTGAGAGTACTTCAGAAAGAGGATCCATATATTGCCCGGACGAATGCGTAAAAAAAGTGGACTTTAAAGTATAGATCGTTCGGTTGATTCTGCCTGCATTGCCAATGCGGCAATTCTTCAGTGGGAAGAATCAATATTCAGGAATAAACATCATGAAAGCAGCTGTTGTGAATAAATTCGGTGCTCCACCATCGTTTGAGGATTTTCGCGAGCCAGTGGCCGGTGAGGGGGAGTCGGTGGTCAAGGTGAATGCCACTGCGCTAAGCCCTATTGTGAAAGGATTAGCGTCAGGCAAACACTATGCGAGTGGTGCAGAAACCGGATTCATACCGGGTGTTGACGGCGTAGGAGTCGACGCTAGCGGACGGCGCGTCTACTTTCTTTTCCCCAAGGCACCGTTTGGTTCTATGGCAGAGCAGTCATTGGTTACCAATCACATGATGGTGCCAGTGCCAGATGAGTTGCCTGACATACACGCAGCATCCATAGCCACGGCTGGGCTAGCGTCCTGGATCGCGCTTACACGTCGAGCCAAATTGCGAAAAGGTGAAACGGTGATGGTGCTGGGTGCGGCAGGCTCAGCTGGTGGAATGGCACTTGATACCGCTCGATATTGTGGCGCAGGTAAGATCATCGCCGTCGGCCGTGATGAGAAAAAACTTCAAAGCCTCAACGCTGATGTGAAGATCGCCCTCAATGACGGCAGCGAGGCAGCATTGCGTGAGCAGTTTAACGAGCGGGTCGATATTGTGCTCGACTTCCTATGGGGTGAGCCCGCTGTACATGTTTTAAGGGCCGCCACTCTAAATCGTGGCTCGGGTGCCGGTGAACCACGTCTCCGCTATGTGCAACTCGGCACCGTGGCGGGAGATGAGATCCCCATTCGCGGCGATATGCTGCGTAGTTCAGGGTTGGAGCTGATCGGAAGCGGCATCGGCAGTGTGGCTGTCAATGAACTCATCCAAGGTGCTGGCGAGTTGCTTGCCGCTGCACCGGCAGCTGATTTCCATGCCCCGCATAAATGCTTACCGCTTAGTGCTGTGGCAGAGGCCTGGGGCGGAGATCCAAGCGTTCGTTATATTCTCACTCCTGATTCGTAATACAAACAGTGTCTTTTTGATAAAAGGGCGAAGGCTCTTGATATGATGCTATCGGGATCTTGTAGATCCCGATGGTTTTTAAAGCACTAAACGCAAGAAAGTGTAGGCTCTCTTAGTCTCTATTCAAGAACTCCATCACAGCTTTGTTCAGTGCTTCGGGACACTCTTCAGGCAACCAGTGGCCACCACCATGGAGAACGATGCCTGTCACGTCGCTGGCGTAATGACGCATCATATCAATCTGATACTGTCCCATACCGCCATGATCTCCACCGCCGATGGCAAGTGCAGGAATAGTGACCTTTGTCCTGGCCAATTCGTTATTATCTTTTACGCCTTGATTGAGTACCCGGTAGTACTCGAAAGAGGCATTAAGGCTGTGTGATTTGGCATACGAACTGGCATACAGGTCAAGAAGCTCCGGTGTGAATACCTCCTTATTGGCGGCATGAACTTTGATGAAGTGTTCGAAGAAGATGCGCTCCTTGCCTGAGACCAACTTCTCTGCCAACTGCTGCTCTGCGGCAAAGAAACTGAAATGCCATACCAATGATTCACCTTCGGGGGTAAAAGCGGGGAATGAGTAAATACTGTCGCCAGGGATCGGTGCCTCCATGTAGATAACACGACGAATAGCATTCTGATGCTGCACCAGCATCGGGTAGGTATTCCAGATGCCGATATCATGGGCGACCAGATCAAACGTCTGATTGCCACTGAATTGTTTGGCAAGCTTATAGAGCAGCACTGCAATATCGGTGGCTCTATAGGAGGGGGGAACAGCCGACTGGCCCAGACCTGGCAAGTCTGGTGCAACGACGGTGAAGCTTTTTGCCAGCGCGGGCATCAGTTGGTGCCACTCATACCACGTTTGTCCAAAACCATGCACCAGATAAACCAGTGGGCCCGATCCGCCTTTGACGTAATGAAGTTTAACGCCGTCGATGGTCTGATACCCACTAGTGAATCCATCGGGGATCGGGAATTCATCAGCGGGGCAAGTAGATGAAGCATTAGAAAACGTATTGCTATGATGTTGGGACACGGATTGATCCTCAATTAATTGATTGGTGGAAAGATAGGCAGAGATCCAGATGGTTACTGCTAGATTGGTAAAAGAGGTTTAGCGATAGGCTTAGTGACTAATTGAAGGGCTCTCTGCGGTGCGTCGTCCTGGTCGGAAACCATGTATTTTTGCCGACCAAGCGATAGCGAGTCCTACTAGGAGCAACAAGGTAAGAGCTAATGGAAATGAGCCAGCTCCCCATGTTTGCAACAGAAAGCCTCCCAATAACCCACCGCCAGCTATAGCGCTGTTCCAGGCCACTACATTCATGGAAAGTGCTACATCAGAGCCGCTACCGGCAGTATCAGCGAGCGCCGTTTGTAGTAGCGTTGCCGCGCCACCAAAGGTAATGCCCCATACTGCGACGCCCAGGTAAACAACAAGGGGATTCAGCGTGCCCAAACCGAACACCAACGTCGTTAGAGCAAATGCTGCCAAGCTTGCCAGTACGGTTGCGCGCAGAAAGCTATCCACCAGCTTCCCGGTGATCCAGATCCCGGCGAGGGCCGCCGCGCCAAATGCTAGTAAAACAAGGTCAATGCGATCGGTAAGTCCTGCCGGAGCTACAAAGGGCGCAATGTAGGTATAGAGAATGTTGTGAGCGAGCATCCACGCGATAACAACCGCCAGTACCGGTCTCACGCCAGGAGTCGTAAACACTTTCAGCAATGGCATACGTTCGTGAGTGGGCTGACCGGGGTAGTCAGGAACTTTGGCGAGTACCCATGCAATCAAGATGAGTGCCAAGGCTGACATTATCCAGAACGCCGCTCGCCAGCCAATCACTGAACCCATAAAGGTTCCAAGAGGGACTCCCAGGGAGAGTGCGATGGGGGTTCCTACCATTGCCACTGCCAAAGCGCGTCCTTGCTGATGAGGCGCCACCATTCGTCTTGCGTAACCAGCAAGCAGGCTCCACGCAAGTCCCGCGGCAACCCCGGCGAAAAAGCGAGCGGCTAGCGTTAACCAGATGTTAGTGGAAAGCGCTGTCGCTGAATTGAAAATGAGAAAACCAACAACGGTTGTTAATAACACGTTACGGCGCCGCCACCCGCGGGTTGCAATCGTGAGTGGGATAGCAGCTAACAAAGATCCCAGCGCATAGGCCGTTACCATTTGACCCGCGAGTGCTGGACTAATGCCAAAGCTCTGGCTGATTTGAGGCAACAAACCCGCTGGCATCGTTTCTGTGACAATGCAAATAAAGCTCGTCATGGCCAAGGCCAGAAGCCCCGCTAATGGTAGGCGGTCAGGTTCAGTTAATTCTGTCTGTGCGGATAAGTAGCTCACAACGAAAATCCTTTAGAAGGTTAAGTAATCTCCGGGCTGTGTTCAGTGCTGTGACATCCCGATTTTTAACTATATATGTATCGATCGGTATAAAACTAGGCGGAACGGAAGTCCCTTGTCAAGTATTTATATACCGAATAGTATATTAGTTGAGTGGGAGAATTTATGGAGTTCAATATGGCAACGATGGGGCGGCCTCGAACCTTTGATCGTGATAAGGCAGTGGAGGAGGCGATGCACATCTTTTGGCAGAATGGCTACGAATCTACGTCGTTAAGCCAATTAAAGGCGGGTATCGGCAACGGTATCTCTGCCCCCAGTTTCTATGCCGCTTTTGGTTCCAAGGAAGCGTTGTTTCAGGAGTGTACACAACGTTATTTGTCCACCTATGCGCTAGTGACGGAATCCTTGTGGGAGGAGGAGCTTGCTCCCCGCGACGCCATCGAAATTACCCTGCGGCGCTCAGCTAAGATGCAGTGTGAACGCGGGCACCCTAAAGGCTGCATGGTAGGGTTGAGCGTCATTAGCACGCCTTCGGATGAAAATGCCGCTGTGATCGCTCCCTTAACGCGTTCGCGTGCAAGAACCCGCGCGGGTATCGTGGCTTGCGTGAAACGTGGTATCGAGAGCAGCGAGCTGCGGGCTGACACCAATGAGCGTGCCTTATCCATGGTGTTTGACTCATTTTTATTGGGGCTTTCCACGCTATCTCGAGACGGTGTTCGTCACTCGGATCTAGATGCTGCTATCACCCAAGTGATGCTAGTTTGGGATGCATCGAGAGCCAAGGGGTAGAGCTGTCGCGTTAGATGAGAGCTTCACTTCGCACTGATAGGCTTCCACGATCTCGGCGAGTGTCGACACGGTGAGCATGGATGCATCACGCATTGATGGGATCAGCCCAACGATATCGCAGAGGTCATCGTCTTCCTCGTGTCGCCGGAGGCGGGCTGGATCAACGGTCAAGTCATACGTGCGAATGGTGGCATCGCTTAAGCAAGTTCAGACACTAAATACCTCAATAACCCGTTCACGGAACCAGCGCTGTGCAGGGTGAGTATCGTTGCGGCGATGCCAGGATAGTGTGAAAGGAACCGGGTCGAGTTCGATCGGCGGGTTTCCCACATAGAGACGCTCCGCTTGGCCGGAAGCTTCCACCACCCCTTCGAGAATCGTCGCGATCATATCCGATGAGGCGACAAGAGCCGGAGCGGCGTAGAGCTGCGGAAGGGTCAAAGCGAGTTGCCGCTTCAGCCCTTGTTTTGCTAAGGCTGTATCCACGACGCCGAAACGGTCGTTCTCGGGAGAGACAAGAAGATGCGTCAGGGACAGGAATGTTTCGAGGTTCAGACCCTGACGAATGGCCGGATGATCTTTACGCAGGATGCAGACAAAGCGCTCTTCAAACAGGGGAACACTAAGAATGCGGCCGGTCGATGTGGGCGGGACGCCGATGGTCATTTCCACTTCCCCGGCATCAAGCATTGAGATGGCATCATCCCGACTGGTGAAATTCCGTACAGCTAGCGTTATGCCCGGAGCTACCTCGCGCAGCTTCGCCACCAGCCGCGGCAAAAACCTGAACGCCGGGTGGTCGGACAGGCCGATAGAAAGAGCGACGGTGGATGAAGAAGGATCGAACTCTTGTGTGAAATCCAGAGTGCGCTGGATTTCCGCCAGCGCATGGCCAATCGGTTCGGCCAATTCGAGTGCCCGTGGGGTCGGCTGTAGACCGTTGGTTCCGCGTACGAACAACTCATCCCGGAGCAGAGCACGAAGCCTTGAGAGCGCAGCGCTCATTGCGGGCTGGGTGCGTCCGATCCGTATTCCTGCTCGCGTGACGCTTCGCTCCACCATTAAGGCATCGAAAGCGACGAGCAGGTTGAGATCTATGCCGTGTAGATTCATGAGATGGATGTTAATGCATATCAAAAATCGATTTCAAGTATGTTCTTTGCAGCCCTAAGCTATGAAAACCCTCACAACGAGAACCTTCACAGCGAGCCCCCCATGATTGATTCAACCACTCAGCACAAGGCCAAAGTAGCGAGCCTACCCGCTGAAGAACTCAAGGCTATCGAAACATTCTATCGCGCCTTTGAAGGAAAGCCGGAACTGCTCGACGATGCTGTCGCGGCCGATTGGCAGGATATACCGCTCGCTCCTGGACAAATAGCAGGCCGAGACGGAATGAAACCGCTCATTGCCGATTTCGGAGCTGCGTTTCCAGATGCAAAGGTTACTATCCACGAGATCATCAGTGCTCCTGGCCGGGCCGCCGTGCGAGCCGTGATCTCAGGCACACATGAAGGCGAGTGGTTTGGCATTGCACCGACCGGCAAGACCTGCCAGCTCGCGATTCACGAATTCCACCATATTGCTAACGGCAGATTGACCCACACCTGGCACCTGGAAGACTGGTTTGGATGGCTCAACCAGGTCGGCGCCTGGCCAGCGACTCAGCAGGAGAGCACACGATGAAAGCCATCCGTATCACCGGCTATGAGACCGAACCGAACCTTGATGACGTCTCCCAACCAGTGCCAGCTAGCGGCCAAGTATTGGTTCGGGTTCGGGCCGCCAGCCTCAATCCGCTCGACGTCAAGCTGCAACGCGGCTACATGGAACAGTTCTTTCCCCTGACCTTTCCCTACACGCTAGGCACCGATCTCGCCGGTGTCATCGAGCAGTTGGGGGCGGATGTCGAAGGGTGGGCTCTCGGCGATCAGGTGGTCGCCAGGACCGAACCGACCGCCGGAGGTGCTTTTGCAGAATACGCACTAGTGCCGAAGGAGCTCCTTGCGAAGGCACCTAGTACCCTACCGCTCAAGGAAGCGGCCGGCATTCCGACAGCCGCCGGAACGGCTTGGCAGGCCTTGTTCGAGTCCGCCGAGCTTACTGAGGGTCAGAAGGTGTTGATCCATGCCGGCGCGGGTGGCGTCGGCAGCTTTGCCATTCAGTTCGCTAATTGCGTTGGGGCAAGGGGCATCGCAACGGCCTCGGGTAGCGGTTTAGACATCGTCCGCTTACTCGGCGCCGATATGGGTATCGATTATCGTTGCGAGGATTTCGTCCAGAAGGTATCCGACATTGACGTAGTACTCGATACAATGGGTGGCGAAACCCAGCAACGCTCTTTCGAGGTGCTGCGGTCGGGAGGGCATTTGTTGTCTACCGTCATGCCGCCTGATGAAACGTTGGTCGCGGCTCATAACGTCACTGCCGGTTTCGTATTCCATGCATCCGACGGTCAGCGGCTGGCGCGAGTATCGAAGGCGATCGACCAATACGGCTTGCAGGTTCTTGTGGATCGAACAGTGCCGTTTACAGAATTCATTCAAGCATTCCAACATCAGGCCTCGGGGCATGCACGGGGCAAAATCATCATCACATTTGATTGAGCTTGACTGCAGCCGCCAGCCATAGCTTCGAGCTTGATAAGGAGCGTTGTCATGCAGGCAATTAACGAAACAACCAGACGCGATCTGTTGAAGCTGGCAGTTCTGCTGAGGTTGCCGCGGGATTACCACAGACGGGTAAAAGCATAGGAGGGGCAGGAGGGAGATATTGAATACCTCCGAGATTGCGGTATTTACCGGTTCAGTCCTGTTAAGTCCTCGCTGAGAGCCCGCAGTGTGTGGCGCGCCGATGCATCATATACCTGCGATATCGCGCGTGACTCGCGCTGACCGTCGAAATATCGGCCAGTTATCGTCGCGCGATCCCGACCGGTTGTAAGGGCGATCACAGCGGCCGCCCCCGTACCAACTGCTGTGCTCGGCGTGATGCCGGCCTGCCGTACCATAGTCGTATCCATGTGAGTGCCGGGGTGGAGCGAATTGGCGATAATCTCTCTTGCATCCAGCCTCTCTGCCAGGTCGATCGTGTACATGATCTGTGCGACCTTGCTTTGCCCGTAGGCGCGATAACCCTGGTAACCGTGCTTGAGCATCACATCGTCGAAGTCAATGGCGCTCTGGCCTGCTGAAGCGACGGTCACAATGCGCGAAGGATCCTCGCCACCGCCCGCTTTGAGCAAGGGCAACAAGCGTTCCGTCAGTAAGAAGGTCGCGAGGTAGTTGATCGCGAAATGTCGCTCGTAGCCATCCGTGCTTTCTCGGCGTGGCCCATCGGGCTTCGAGATTCCGGCATTATTGACGAGAGCGTCAAGATGAGAGCATTCCGCGTGAACCGCATCAGCGAGTCTATGCACGTCGCCAAGAGAGGCGAAGTCCACCTCGAAGAACCGGGCGGTTCCTCCGGCCTGTTCGACGGCATGGACAACGGCCGCTCCGCGTCGCGTATCACGTCCGTGCACCAGAATATGCATGCCGGGTCGTGCAAGTTCTTCGACGACCCGACGGCCAAGTCCATCGGTTGAGCCCGTCACGAGGATTGTCTTGTGTGCGCTCATGGTGTTTCCTCCTGTGCTTCAGATTGTTGTCAGCAACATCTTCTCTTATAGGGGGGCGGTATTACCCGTGTTGCTTCCACTCAAGCTTCGCTGGCAATGCGATTGAGATTGTTGATTGATTCTTCCGGCAAAACCAACTGTGCGGCAGCCAAATTTTCCTGTAGATGTACCAGGGATGATGTTCCAGGGATTAACAGGATGTTTGGGGATCGCTGTAACAGCCAGGCAAGAGCAACCTGCAACGGCGATACCTGCAACGTTTCTGCCTCTTGTTGCAGAATTGTAGACTGCAGCGGTGTAAAGCCTCCTAAGGGGAAGAAAGGGACATAGGCAATTCCATCCTGTGCAAGCTGCTCGATGAGAGTATCGTCATGTCTGTGGGCAAGGTTGTAATGGTTCCGTAAGTCGTAACATGTTATTATAGTGTAACCTGCTGATTATATTATTGAAGTGGCAAAGTAACAGTTTTAGGCTTTTTTTGAGCATCCGGAGGTAAGCGTTGAACCCGGTTTTTCAGCAGCCAACGAGCGCGATGTTCTCTTTTCCATAGGAGTCCCACAGCATGAAAATTTTGTCCTGTGGTGACATAAAGCTCACATCCGCGACACGAACACATGGTCGCTCAAGCTGTACTCGAGGTGTCCCCAATTAGTTCCGAACATAGGTAAGTTCATGCGGAGCCTGAACGCTCAATAGCAATATATTCAAAACTATGAAATCAAAAAAAATCAATAACCTAATAATGTTGGCTTTGTCTTTGCTACTGACTCTCAACAGCCTTGAGGATCAGTAGCAAGGCCACTGCTTCTTGGTTGCGGCCTTAAAAGCTGAAATACCTAAACCCTCGAAGATGTGCTCGTCGACATCTAACCCGTGGTGATCTGCATATTCTTGTGCGAGACGGGACTGCCGCTTGAAGTTATCGACCTTCATCTGCTCTGGGGTAGAGAAGCGTAGCTAACTGTATACCTTGGGGGATGCTGGTGATCGTCTGGCATACTCTATATCTACTGATTTATTACTTTGCTACGACCATACCGGATGGGTCTCGAAGCACACAACCTAATACCGTTGAGCGACCCACTCTTCGACGCCTTTAACGTAAGAGGTTAATTATTTTAAATTTTTCTAACACTCACTCTAACAGCGATGTTGAGCGTCAGGTAAAAAAAACGCTTCGCCTCGGTAACGATCAGTAAGCGAGCAAAAATGTTACACTTCTAAAATATTGAAGGCTGGTTAGCCTAACCTGAACACCCTCATTTTTTTATTAGCGTCCTAATTGATGAAGACTTCTCTTAACCCGCAGGACAAAACGACAAAAATTTTGACTCGCCTGGAGAAAGCATTTGATCTCTGGTGGGTCAAATTCTTTGTGGGACCAGTCATCCAGGTACTTCCTCTGGCACTGTTCGCACGGCTGATGATGATTCCAGTTGGGGAAGAAGAGGGGCGAGTCGCAGCATTACACCAATTTTCACTTGATAACCCACTCCTAGCTACGACCATAATCGTGCTGCTATCGGTGATCCTCAACGGATTGCTGGCGGCTCCTGCATATTTGCTTTCCCGATTGAAAAGAGTTGAAGGCCATGACCTTATGACTCTTTTTGTTGTTCTTGAAAAGGTTGTAGGCTCTAAGGCTCAGCGCTTCGAAAGCTGGGCTGTACAAGCGAATAGAGAGAATGGAGCCTTGACGTCAGGCGAGATATTCGACAAGATCACGCAGCCGAGAGAACAGATAAATCTCATTTGGCAAGGCATTTATACATTTTTCGATACTATCGACAAAGGCAACGTTAAGCTCGATCTCTTCGTCGCCTCAGTGGAAAATGGATGCATAAGTGAGTGGGAGTTTGAATGGCCTAAAAGCACACCACCTTGGTTATCCTTGGGCAATGTTAAAAAAGGCCATCCTTTGTATAAGTGCCTTGAAAAGAAAAGAATTATCGTTGTAGATGACATTACTCAGCCAATCAAGATAGGGCGAAAAAAAGATGGGCAACCCTTGCATGATGAGGAAGGGTCAGCTATCTGTTATCCAATACATTGCGAAGGCGGGCGTACGATACCCTACGTTATTGTCCTTCGTGCAAGTAAGAAAGGTTACTTCAAAACTAGCCACAAAGAGCTCTACGACTGGATTTTCTCTCATTTCAAAATCCGCGTTAGCCTAGAGCATAGTCTCCTGACCTTGAAAAAAACGGGGAAGGCATATGAATCGCGAACAAACGAACGGCGAGAAAGCGCTGCTAAATAAGCATAATCTAAATAAACGGCATGATAGCTACCAAGGCCGAGTTTTGGATTTGCGTACCGAGGCCAGTCGTGAAATGAACTCTAGCGATGTCGCGAAGGAAGTTAAACGTGATGTTAAGATGCTAAAACGCTTTGGTTTTAGCTTATAACTGCACACCATAAATCGTAATGGCCAGTGAAAGAACTTCACTGGCTTTTTTTTGTTTATAGCTATCATTGTGAGAATGAATCTAACAAATGTATTAGCTTACTAGTAATTTCCTGTAGTTCTCGAAACACATAATCTGCAGGATAAGTTGCCCTTTAGCTACCGCTTCGACGGAGCAGTTGATGGCGACCATCTCGTAGTCGCGTGGTGTGCGGCGGCTGCCATCATCATAGTTGGCCTACTCGAACCTACCTGGCCAATGCCATTATATTGGCTGTAGAGCTGCCAGAGGGTGTCTGGCGAGGGGAATTCGCTGAGTTGCAGAGTGGTTTCGGTTTTGCCGAAAAGCCCCGTACGATCGTGAAATATAAAACCGCCGCCGTTACTACTGAAGGCAAAGGGTGCATCCAATGCATCGCTGTAGGCCAAGGCTTGCTGCATGCCGCTTTGTTATCTTTGGCTTCGATAATTGGGATGGGGATGTTCTTTTGTAGTTCAGCACATAGTCTGCACGGCGCGAATGGGCTCTAGTGTGCATGCGGCCTCGGATAATGATGCGCCCGTTGGCGACGGGAAGCTCTTCGCGAACCTGGCTCTGAATGTCCCAGCCAGCTTGCTCCCGCGCCGGGTTGATAAGCTTGGTGCATATATCCCTTTCGCTGAGAGTCCTCTTATCCATAGCAGATCCTGCTTGTCTGGCGAGTTGGGCATTGAGTTCTCAAGCTTACGATATTCTGCCTAATTAAATGGGTATCCGGATTAAGTGGTTGATGATCCCCTCTGATCCACCAAAACCTTAATCCTCCCAGAAGGTTGATAGATCGACGCCGTAGTTCTTCTCGGCCTCGGGGAGACCCATGCTGTAGGTCATGGTGGCCTTGCCCAGGAACGGAGATTCCTTGGTCTGTGGCGTCTTCTTCTTGTGCTTGGTGGTGTAGAGCATCCGGGCCCGCATCACCTCGAATGAATAGCCCCGGCCATCGCGGTTCTTGTCCTTGGCCAGCCGGTTGATCGACTCCGTGAAGGCGTTGGTGATTGGGATGTCGGTCTCGAAGTAGGTCAGCACCTCCTCACGCCAGCCACTGACGGTGCTAACGAGATCCTTCCAGACCTCCTTCTGCCCCTGCGGGATGCCGTCAACCCAGGCAGCCAACGCCTTCTCAGCATCCCGCCGGGTGGCACAGCCCCAGATGTGGTAGAACCGCTCCTTGTGCTCATAGGCTGCCAGGAGCTGGGGGAAGGCCCCTGTCCAGGTTTCCATGATGAGACGCTCGCGGTCTGAGACGTCGTGAGCCCGCTTCAGCAGGATCTTCCGGTCGCCCTTAAGGGTTCGTCGCTGGTTGGCCGTCAACTCCTTCCTGAGCCCCTTGCGGACCTTCTCCAGGGCTTCGTTGGCCATACGCACCACATGGAACTTATCGACCACAATGCGGGCCTGTGGCAGCACCGCCTGAACGGCACGGCGGTAGGGCTTCCACATGTCCATGCTGACGATCTCGACCTTGTCGCGCTCAGTCATGCTCATGAGCCGCTTCGTCACCGCGTCCTGCTGACGACCGGGCAGCAGGTCTAACAGAGTACGCTCCTCCAAGTTGGTCAGGATGCAGCGGTAGCGGCGATTCAGGTACAGCTCGTCGATGCCCAGGCAACGAGGAGTCTCGAAGCGGTGCCAAATCGCCAGGAACTCAGCCTTTTTCTTGAAGATTTCGCGTATGGTCTTCTCATCGAGGCCCGTGGTATCGGCTACATAG
Organism: Halomonas sp. A3H3; assembly: GCF_000982975.1. Classification (NCBI taxonomy): domain Bacteria; kingdom Pseudomonadati; phylum Pseudomonadota; class Gammaproteobacteria; order Oceanospirillales; family Halomonadaceae; genus Halomonas; species Halomonas sp. A3H3. The sequence goes on from NZ_HG423343.1 coordinate 764,241, forward strand.
GCGTAGGGGTGGTTGAAGGCCTCCTTTTCAACATGGCTGTAAAGCCTCCGCGTCATGCGATGAGTGTCCACCATCTCGGGGAGCGTCGGACGGAATGTCTTTCCGCAGGCTCGACATGTGTACCGGCGACGGACCACCCAGAGGGTGACCCGCTTGCCGTGGATGGGTAGGTCACGATAGGCCACATCGCGCTTGCCGAACCTGACAAACTCATTCTCAACGCCGCATTCCTCGCAAGCTAGAGGCTCAGGAGCTTCGATCTGGTAGTGGAGATCATGCTCTTCCACCTTGGTGCCCAGGACGTGGTATTCCGGCAGGTGGAGAATGTTGTCAGAAAAGTGCGTCATATCTTGGGCGTTTTCGTGGCAAGTATGTTTATCGGGATAGTGCCTGTTTGGCATTGAGGACGATGCCAGCTACATGGTGACGAGAATGCCGCCACTGACCTTGAGGCCGTGGATGATCCCCTGGTTGAGGGGACCGTTGAGCACGGCGGCGCCCAGCGCGAACAGCGACGGTAGAGCCTGCGTCGTGTGCTTCCCTTGTACTAATCACGGAGGGCAGGCCCCCTTGCGCTCCATCGAATGCAGCATGGGGTAGAGGGTCCTGGGGCTCAGTCGATAGCCGTGGGGCAAGGTCAGCGTCGGGTAGCCCCACATCATTCCCCAGACGCCTCCTGTGGCAGCGCAAGAGCCATCAGGGCGCTGGCCGCCACCAGAGCGGCCGAGATCCACAGACAGGCGGCCAGGCCATACACCTGGTACACCCAACCGGAGAGTAGTGTGCCGGCGAGGCGGCCCATGGCGTTGGCCATGTAATAGAAGCCCACGTCCATGGAGACGCCATCGGCGCGGGCATAGTGCACGATCAGGTAGCTGTGCCAGCTGGAGTTGACGGCGAAGAGCACGCCGAAGGCCAAAAGCCCCGTCACCAACCAGCCCACTTCGGCCAGGGGCAGCAGGGCCAGCAGCGCTGGCAAGCCGGCCAGGGCCAACGCCCAGAACACGGTGACGGCCCGCGCCCCGCCCTTGACCAGGCCGGTGAGGCGCGGCGCCTGGGTCTGCACCCCACCATAGCCGATCACCCAGATAGCCAGCAGGCCGCCCACCGTCCAATGGCTCCAGCCGTGCTGGTCGTAGAGGAACACCGGCAACGCCACCACGAACCACACGTCCCGGGAGGCGAACAGGCATAGCCGCGCCGCCGAGAGCACGTTGATGGCCCGGGACTTGGAGAACACCTCGGTGAACTTGGGCTTGCGCTTCTGGCGACCCAGGTCAGCCTTGAGCCTTATCAGCGACAGCGTCAACACCGCGACGAGCATCAATGCCATGGCGATGACCGCACCGCGGAAGCCGATCAGAGTCAGCAGCAGGCCGCCGAGGAAGAAACCGGCCCCCTTCAGCGCGTTCTTGGAACCGGTGAGGATCGCTACCCAGCGGTAGAGGGCACTGCCGGCACTAGGGCTGTCCTTGGGCACCAGCACCTTGACCGCGCTCTTGGCGCTCATCTTGTTGAGGTCCTTGGCGATGCCCGAGAGCGCTTGGGCGGCCATCACCCAGGGCACGGTTAGCGCCGCGGCGGGCACCATCAGCATGACCAGCGCGACGATCTGCAGGCCGAGGCCCACGTTCATGGTGCGGTTGAGGCCCAGGCGTGCCCCCAGCCAGCCCCCCACCAGGTTGGTGACTACGCCGAAGGCCTCGTAGAAGAGGAACAGCATGGCCACTTCCAGGGGCGAGTAACCCAGCTGATGGAAGTGCAACACCACCAGCATGCGTAGGGCGCCATCGGTGAGGGTGAAGGCCCAGTAGTTGCCGGTGATCAGCAGGTACTGGCGGACCTCGAAGGGCAGCGCCTTCAGACGGTTTGCCAAGCTCTCAGCCATTCCCCACCTGCTCACTCCCCACCTTGAGCGCCAGCTCGGCGGTGCGGTTGGCGTAGCCCCACTCGTTGTCGTACCAGGCGTAGAGCTTGAGCTGGGTGCCGTTGACCACCATGGTCGAAAGCGCGTCGATGATCGAGCTGCGCGGATCGGTACGGTAGTCGATGGAGACCAGCGGGCGCTCCTCGTAGCCCAGGATGCCGGCTAGCGGGCCCTCGGCGGCGGCCTTCAGAGCAGCATTGACCTCGTCCACCGTCACCTCGCGTTCGAGTTCGAAGACCATGTCGGTGAGCGAGGCGTTGGCCAGGGGCACCCGCACGGCGTGGCCGTTCAGCTTGCCCTCGAGCTCGGGAAAGATGGCGGTGATCGCCTTGGCCGAGCCGGTGGTGGTGGGAATCAGGCTCATGCCGCAGGCACGGGCTCGGCGCAAGTCCTTGTGGGGGGCGTCGAGGATGGTCTGGGTATTGGTGATATCGTGGACGGTGGTCATGGAGCCGTGGCGGATGCCATAGGTCTCGTGGATAACCTTGACCACCGGCGCCAGGCAGTTGGTGGTGCAGCTCGCCGCGGTGACGATGCGGTGTGTCTCAGGATCGTAGCGGTCGTCATTGACCCCCATCACCACGTTCAGCACGCCCTCTTCCTTCACCGGCGCGCTTACCACCACCCGACCGACGCCCTGGTCCAGGTAGGCCTGCAGTTTCTCGCGGGTCTTGATCTTGCCCGAACACTCGATGACAACGTCGCAGCCCGACCAGTCGCTGTCGGCCGTGGCGACCTTGGAGGTAAAAGCCAGGCGCCGACCGTCGATGAGGATGTCCGCCTCGGTGGCGTCGATTCCCTTTCCCGGTGCCCAGTGGCCATGCACCGAGTCGAACTCCAGCAGGTGGGCGAAGGTGGCAGCGTCACCGCCCGGATCGTTGATCAAGCCGATCTCGACCTCGCCCGATTCGACGGAGCGCCAGAGGCTGCGCAGCGTCAATCTGCCAATGCGTCCGAAGCCATTGATACCAATACGCAGAGTCATAGTTACCTCGCTTTGAATTTAGTCGTGGGTCTCGATGGATCGAGGTTCAGCGCTCGATGTCGTCGCGCTCCTGGATCTCCAGCCAGAGCAATAGCCGATGACGGATTTCGGCCAGCGCCTGCTCGTAGGCATCCCACCGCTCGATAAGGCGAGGATCGCGGATATCCCAGTAGAGATACTCATCACTGCTGCCCTGCCAGTCACGGCATGCCTGCTGGGCCTTGTCACAAAGCACGATCACCGAATCGAAATGCTCACCGGCGAAATCGCCCAGGGACTTGCTGGCGAGCCCCTGAGTGTCGATACCTAGCTTGCTCAAGGTAGCCAAGGTGATCTCATGGGGGCGATCCGGCTCGGAACCAGCGCTGAACGCCTCAAAGCGGTCTCCCGCCAGGTGACGTAACAGGGCTTCGCCCATCAGGGACCTGGCCGAGTTGGCATTGCACAGGAACAGAACACGTCGCAGTCTCATCAGTTGACCCTCATTGATGCGGGCTTGCATATGTGCGGATAGAAAGATGTTGCGTGCTGCTAGGACGTTCTACGCTTCTACCTTGAGTGAACGACTTGACACGCCCCCAATAATTCCATAATTTTGGAAATATGGAAACATCAAACGTAATCGAGAGCTTTTCCGCTCTTGCCCAGGAGACACGCCTGGCGGTCTTTCGCCTGCTGGTACGCCAGGAACCGGATGGGCTCGCCGCCGGCGAGCTCGCACGGCAGCTATCGGTGCCCCATGCCACGATGTCGGCGCACCTGTCTGTGCTGTCGCGGGCAGGTCTGGTGGTATCCCGTCGTCAGGGGCGCTCGATCATCTATCGGGCGAATCTAAACCACATGCAGGAAGCCATCCGCTTCCTGGTGCGCGACTGCTGCGCGGGGCATCCGGAGGTGTGTGGCCCCTTAGCGGAGTCCCTGATCGGTTACACTCCGAATCAAGATAAGGAATGAAACAGTATGCTTCCCCAGATCTATCACAACCCGAACTGCGGCACATCACGCAATACCTTGGCGATGATGAGGGCCTCTGGTGAACCTCCCGAGATCATCGAATATCTCAATACGCCCCCAAGCCGGGAACGCATCGTGGAGCTGCTGGCGAAGATGGGTATCTGCCCTCGGGATCTACTGCGGCGCAAGGGAACCCCCTACGAGGCATTGGGGCTGGACGACCCGGCGTTGACGGATGATCAGCTGATCGATGCCATGCTGGCGGAACCGATTCTGATCAATCGACCGATCGTGGTGACACTGAAGGGTGCCAGGCTATGCCGACCATCGGAGACGGTGCTGGATCTCCTTGACCACCCAGTAGCGCACTTCATCAAGGAAGATGGTGAAGTCATCCATTACCCAGGAATCGCGCCATGAAAGACATCAAGATGCCGGCAGACCTCCCCAATATTGATCCTTCCCAGTTGCGTTCCATCGACACGACACTGTTGGCAGGCCCCGAGACCCCCCAGCATGCGCCACGTATTTTGGTGCTCTACGGATCCCTGCGAGAACGATCCTACTCACGTTTCGTTGCCGAGGAAGCCGGGCGACTGCTGCGTTGGTTCGGATGCGAGGTGCGGACTTACAACCCTAGCGGCCTGCCCTTGCCGGATGATGCGGGGGCTGACCACCCCAAGGTTCAGGAGTTACGCGAGTTGGCCGAGTGGTCGGAAGGCATGCTGTGGGTCAGTCCCGAACGCCATGGTGCCATGACGGCCATCATGAAGGCCCAGATCGACTGGATTCCGTTGTCACTAGGCGGCATTCGTCCCACTCAGGGGAAGACCCTGGCCGTGATACAGGTATCAGGCGGGAGCCAGAGCTTTAACGCGGTTAACCAAATGCGCATCCTCGGTCGTTGGATGCGCATGGTGACGATCCCCAATCAGTCTTCGGTACCGAAAGCTTTCAATGAATTCGACGAAGATGGCCGCATGAAGCCCTCTCCTCTGTACCTCCGCATAGTGGATGTTTGCGAGGAACTGACCAAGTTCACCCTGATGATCCGAGGACGAAGCGACTACTTGACAGACCGCTACTCTGAGCGAGTGGAAAGCGCGGAAGACGTTTCTCGGCGCGTGAATCAATGTGCCATCTGATAGGAGTCACACCATGACCGCACTCCAAGAATCCCAAGCCCCAAGCGCCACCGAGGGCATGGGTCGTTTCGAGCGTTATCTTTCGGTATGGGTGGCGATGGCCATCGTCGCCGGCGTACTGCTGGGCCAGTTCGCCCCGGCGGTGCCCGAAACCCTCTCGCGCTTCGAAGTCGCCCAGGTGTCGATCCCAGTAGCCATCCTCATCTGGGCGATGATCTTCCCGATGATGGCGCAGATCGACTTTACCGCTGTGCTCGGTGTGCGCCGCCAGCCCAAGGGGCTTGTCATCACTACCACGGTGAACTGGCTGATCAAGCCCTTCACCATGTTCGCCATCGCCTGGTTTTTCCTGATGGTGCTGTTCAGGCCCTTCATTCCCGAAGAGCTGGCCAGCCAGTACCTTGCCGGTGCCATCCTGCTGGGGACCGCGCCATGTACCGCTATGGTCTTCGTGTGGAGTTACCTGACCCGCGGCGATGCTGCTTACACTCTTGTCCAGGTGGCGGTCAACGACCTGATCATGCTGTTCGCCTTCGCCCCCATCGTGATCCTGCTGCTCGGCGTGTCGAACATCCAGGTACCCTACGACACGGTGGCGCTGTCGGTGGTGCTCTACATCGTCATCCCGCTGGCCGCCGGTTACCTGACCCGGCGCACCCTGATCGCCCGTCGCGGCATCGAGTGGTACGACAACGTCTTCATGAAAAAGGTAGGACCGATCACGCCCATCGGCCTGATTATCACCCTGGTGCTGTTATTCGCCTTCCAGGGCGATGTCATACTCAACAACCCGCTGCACATCGTGCTGATCGCCATCCCGCTGATCATCCAGACCTTCCTGATCTTCTTCATTGCCTACGGCTGGGCCAAGGCGTGGAAAGTGCCCCACAATGTCGCCGCCCCGGGAGCGATGATCGGTGCCAGCAACTTCTTCGAGCTAGCCGTGGCCGCCGCCATTGCCCTGTTCGGCCTGCAGTCCGGCGCGGCGCTGGCCACTGTGGTCGGGGTGCTGGTGGAGGTGCCAATCATGCTCATGCTGGTCAGAATCGCCAACAACACACGGGACAGGTTCCCCGAATAATAAAATCGGCCCGTGTTCCTGTAACACGGGCCTCAATGCGTGATCTGAAAGTCAACGCCTAGCCGAGAAGCTACGTGATCAGGGTAGCCTGGCGAGCCATCACCCAGCGTAGTCCCTCTTGTCCTGGCCAATTCCACAGCTTCCCGAGCATGAACCAGGTAGTCCGGTTCTCCTTCGCTTTATCAACGGCGGCCAAGTAAGCGGCTATGGCTTCAAGTGTGGTTATGTAGGGCCTATCAACCAGTTAATCCGTTGTGAGTTTTGCTTGTCGCCCACCTTTCAATTTCGCATAGCAACCAGATAATCCGGATACTCGTATTGGTTAAGGCGTGTCATGGTCTCTGTGAGTGCGGTCATACTGTGCTCTTCTTCTCCAAGCGGCGGAAAGGCTTGAATCAGCGGCTGACCGCCTTCCCAACCTATCTTGATTTGCCAGGAGCATCGCTAGGTTCCTTTTTCATCTAATGCGTCGTTTTTTGATCGAGATAAGTTCAGTTTTAACCCGAGCAGCGTCAGTAAGGCAGCGAGTATCCAAGCGGGGCCACTACCGGTGCGTGTGAAAGGAGTTAGGCCCTGCATCGGGGTCACCTCGCCAGTTAAACTGGCCTGTTCAAACTGTGGGGCACGGGCTGTGACGTGACCTTGTGAATCGATGATGGCCGTCACGCCATTACTGGTAGCTCGAAGTAGGTGACGACCATTTTCAAGGGCACGTAGACGCGCCATTTGAAGATGTTGGTGTGGGCCAATGGAACGCCCAAACCACGTGTCGTTGGAAACCGTTAATAGCAGCTCGGCATTACGCGCCTGTTGGGCGACATGGTCGGCGAAAATGATCTCGTAACAGATAGCATTGCCAATGGTGGTTCCAGCCACGTGTAACGGAGCCTGTACGTCTGAACCAGGGGTCAGCCGGGGTGTTGGCAAGTCGAAAAAAGCAAGGGTGTCAGCGAGGAGGCTTTGGAATGGCAAATACTCGCCAAAGGGCACTAAGTGCGCTTTTTGGTATTCGCCTTGCACATCATTTAGCCCTATGACGCTGTTATAAGAGCGCCCTTCACTGTCGCGTTGCAAAATGCCGGTCAACAAGGCGGTGTCAGGCCCCAGGTCGGACGCTACTTGTTCCAGTATTTGCTGTGCTTCCTGCTCAAGCATGGGAAGGGCTGCCTCAGGCCAAACGATGAGGTCGATATCCCTTGCTTGCACCCGTGTCATCGTCGTGTAGATACTGATCGCTTCGCGCTGCCCTTGGGCAGTCCACTTAATGCGCTGATCAAGATTCCCTTGCAACAATGCCACCTGGATGGGCTTGCCAGCCGGGGTTGTCCATTGGGCGGGCAATAGGAATGGAACGATCCACAGGGCGGCCATTGGGACGAGGAAAATCCAGCGGCGACGCAGTACCTCTACCCCTAACGTACCTGTCAGCGCGGTCATGAGTGACAGCAAGTACACACCACCAACGGGCGCCCATGGGGCTAGTGGAGAATCTATCTGAGAGGTGCCCAGCAATAACCAGGGAAAGCCGGTGAGCAACCAGGTGCGTAGCCATTCGCTCACCACCCACATACCGGCAAAGCTAAGAAAGGCGAACCGTGGCCCCGTGATGCGTCGATAGAGCCCAAAGGGGACTGCAAAGAAGAGCGCCAGGACGCTAACAAATAGCGTGGTGAGGAACATCGCCACCAAGGCCCCGGTGCCACCGAAATCGTGAATAGCAACGAAGACCCACGACGTGCCTGAACCGAACAGGCCTACCCCATAACACCACCCTCGCAGGGTGGCCATGGCGGGCGTTAGCGACGCTATTCTCCAATAGACCAGTGCCACGCTCACTGGGCCAAGCCACCATAGGGAAAAAGGGGCGGCACTCAAGGTAGTCAGTACCCCAGCGGCGAGCGCTACAACGCAATCGACTATTGGTGAGCGTCGCCCAGCAAAAAACGTATATTCTTTATCTTTATCGACCACATCCATAGCGTTACTCAGTGCGCTTAAATGTAGGCCGCTCACGCCATAGCGCCACTGCGTATACCACGACACCTGCCAATAACGCGATATCAGCCAGGTTGAAGGCCGGCCAATGCCAGTCTCGCCAATAGAAATCAAAGGAATCCACAACATAGCCGCGAAAGACCCGGTCAATCAGGTTGCCCATGGCGCCACCGAGGATAAGACTGTAAGCGATGGCTTCTCCTTTATGACGATTTTCAAGGATCAGCTTGATCAGAAAAATCGAGACCACTACCGCGATTCCGATAAAAAAGTAGCGCTGCCAGCCTCCACCATTCGCAAAAAGACTGAATGCGGCACCGGTGTTCCATAGGTGCACCCAGTTAAAGAACGGGGTCACCGAAACATACTCGCCATAGGCCATTGATTGCTGCACCAGCCACTTTACAGCCTGATCAGACGCTGCCAGCAGGCCCGATATGGACAATAGGGCATACGGCGAGAGCTTTTTGCCAATAATGAGCATTATTTAACCCTTCAACGCCAAAATGCGTCTGGCACCGTTAAGTACAATGCCCCCCGCGATGGTGCCGATAATCAGATCCGGATAATTGGAACCGGTCCACGCGACCAAGGCGCCGGCGGTGATGACCCCCAGGTTGATCACCACGTCGTTGGCCGAGAATATCCAGCTTGCCTTCATGTGCGCCCCGCCTTCCCGATGTTTGGATATGAGCAGCAGACAACTGGTATTGGCAATCAATGCGACGAATGCGATAGCCATCATCACCAGCGATTCAGGCTCACTACCGAATACAAAGCGTCTCACCACCTCTACGAGCACGCCCACAGCCAAGATCAGTTGCAGTACACCAGCAAGATGCGCGGCACGTACCTGCATTTTCACGCTATGTCCAACCGCATAAAGGGCAAGCCCGTACACCGCCGCATCGGCAAAATTGTCCAGGGATTCTCCAATCAGGCCGGTGGACTGGGCGATCAGACCGGCAGTCATTTCCACCACGAACAGAAGTGCATTGATGCCGAGCAACCAGCGCAGGGTCCCGGATTCTTGCTTAGCAGAAGCTGCCGAAAACTCGGCGGCCTTGATGGTCTCCGGATTTGCAGCGACGGTTTCCTGAAGCGAGGCGCCTAGCCCCAAGGTCTTCAGTTTCGAGGTGACGGGCTCGACCTCGCCGTCATGCACGACCTTCAGCCGGCGGTTCGACAAGTCGAAGGACAGCGCCCGAATCTCCTCAAAGCCGTTCAGGGCTAGGCGAATCATTCGTTCTTCTGATGGACAGTCCATCTTCGGCACGGCATAAACACTGACCCATCTCCCTGGCGCCTCGGAGGAGGCCTGTATATCGGTATCCGCTGCGGACGTTGCATCACCGCCACAGGCGCCACCACAGGATTTGCTCATGATACGACTCCACTTGAACAATGTTGTGGTACCATTTAAAACTATAAAGCTACTATAAGGTCAATAGAGTAAAGAATCCGTTGGGGAGGAGGCTGATGCGCATTGGTCAGTTGGCGCAGTTGGTAGGGGTCGAAACACAGACGATCCGCTTCTATGAACAGCAGGGCTTGTTGCCGCCGCCTGATCGGCAGGACAACGGTTACCGTGTCTATACCGAGAAGCATGGTGAGGGGCTGGCCTTCATCCGTCGCTGCAGAATCCTGGGCCTGTCACTGGCTGAGATTCACGAACTACAGAGCTATCAGGACGACCCTCATCAGCCTTGTACCGCCGTCAACGCCTTGCTCGATGATCACATCTCTCATGTGCGGTCGCAGATAACCGCTCTGCAAGCGCTTGAGAAACAACTCGTTTCACTGAGAGCGAGTTGCAACGATGACCGGGAAGTTGAGGCGTGTGGGGTTCTTGCTGGAATTAGCGAAGGAAACATGCACCAGCAGTAGGTGAAGCATCAACCAGATAATCCGATGAGATGCCGGTCTGTCTCACTCTCATGCAAAGGTAAGATCAACCATTAAATCCGTATACCCAATTAAATATCCTGTGCTAGGCTAGATTAATTATGAAAAATTAGGACTAAGCTCCGACTTTTAAGGGCATTGGTTTAAAAAATATCGTAAACCCAGTTATAGATAACGACTCAAATAGGTCACTCGAGGCTGACACATGACGGCGACTAGCAGTCGCCTCAAGCCACTGATTTTAATGTTTAAATTTTCATTAAGCTTAAGATGTTCGATGCGCTTAGCTATTCGTGCATTACAGGTTGATCAAAATTCCTATCATTTCGTAAATGCTCAAATAAACGGTCAAGATACGATAAGTTCAATCAAAAGCGTGATTGGCGAACGGTACGCTTATTCAAGTGGTATTTCATGGGATCTGGGAATGAGGTGCAGGAATGGCGCGTGTAGCCAAGGTTAATATCAAGAATTTCCGAGGAATCTCATCTTTCGAATGGCTCCCGAAGCCAGGCTTCAATTGTCTGCTTGGCGCTGGTGACAGTGGCAAATCGTCGATTCTTGAGGCGATTGGGTGGTGCTTATCCGGCAATATCCATCGAAGTGTGACCGATGCGGATTTTCATGGTCTGAGACCAGATATCCCCATCGAGATTTCCGTCGTTCTCGTTGATCTGTCTGATCGGCTGCTAAGGCTGGAGACATACGGCCCATATCACCGAGGGTTCAATCAGGCGACAGGGGAAATTGATGATGAACCTGGCCGCGGGCTCGACACTGCCTTCTCGATTACGCTGCGGATCGACTGGGACATGCAGGGACGGTGGTCTTTAGACACTAACCGAGTTGAAGACGAAGGCGATCGCCATGATATGGCGCTGCGCGCACTCCGTCGGTTATCTCTTTTACAACTTCAGGATGAAAGCACCACACAGCTGACCTTCAGCCGAGGCTCGGTGCTGTTCAAACTGGCCGAGGAGACGCTGGAGCTGAATGGGCCGTTGGCGGATGCATCACGGCAGGCGCGGAACGTCTTTGGTGGAGCGGCTAATGAGCAACTGGAGAAGACTCTTGAGCAAGTGCGCTCTATAGCTAACAACTTGGGTATCAGCGCGGCAGCCGGCGCTACAGCAACTCTCGATGCATCACAAATGACCCTGCGCCCCAGTAATATTGCGTTGCATGATCAGACAAACGTGCCCCTGACGCGTCTCGGACTGGGTTCGTCTCGACTGCTAATCGCCGGTCTGCAACAGAAAGCGAGGGACGGAGCCGATATAGGGCTTATCGATGAGCTCGAGTCAGGACTAGAACCTCACCGTATCGTCCGGCTTTTGCAGACCTTAGGCGCAAAGCATCCCACTACGCAGTTCCAAGTGTTCGCGACCACCCATTCGCCTGTCGTCGTTCGAGAATTGTCGGCTGAGCAATTACTCCGTGTGCGCAATATCAATGGAGCTATCGAGACGCCCGAAATTGACCCCAATAGTATGCAGGGGGTGTTGCGAATGTATCCTGAAGCTTTTCTGTCGCAATCGGTGGTCGTATGCGAGGGCGCCGGGGAGGTAGGTTTACTGCGTGGTCTCGATCTTTACCGAATCGAACGAGGCTATCCGTCATTGACCGCACATGGCACTTCCCTGGTCAATGCCGGCGGTTATGGGAATATATTATCGCGCGCAGAAGCATTTCATAAGCTGGGCTATCGAGTGGCTATTCTCCGCGATGACGATGCCCAACCGAATGCTAAACGTGAACAAGTATTACTCGATGGTGGATGTTTATTAGCTAAGTGGCCGGAGGACTTTGCCCTGGAGCATGCGATTTTTCGCGGTCTTCCATCTGAAAAGAGCCTCGAGATCGTTCGACATGTCATGAAGCTCTATGGATCACAGTCAATCGAGCAACAGGTCAACAATCATATGCCCGATGAGGCAACGTTCGATTTTCGTTTAACCGATGAATTGCTTGGTATTCTATCGCCAGATGAGATCGAAGCCTGTATCTCAGCCTCAATGGCTGAAGATAAATCCTGGCTCAAAAAACGCGGTATTGGTGTGATGGAAGAAATCGCATATACGGTTATTGGTCCTGCATTGGATGATTGTCAGCCTTGGATGAAGGCCGAAATTAATAAGCTGTTCGATTGGGCAGCCGATTATGCCTGAGCTCGATCTGCTCACAATTACCCGAGGGCACGTGAGCGCGCCGGCAGGCTACGGCAAAACTCAGTTGATTGCGGATAGCCTGAAGGGACACGAAGATGATAGGCCCGTACTTGTCTTAACCCATACCAATGCGGGAGTGGCCGCGTTGCGTAAGAGACTAGCTGAACATGGCATATCGTCTCGAAACTATGAGCTCCAGACTTTAGACGGTTGGGCGTTGCGGTTGCTCAATGCCTATCCCCTCCGATCCGGTATCGACCCACAGCGACTCGCGATCGCTAATCCAAAGCAGGACTACCCCGCTATCCAGGCCGCGGCTCGAGATCTGATCGCTGGGGGATGCATCGATATCATCCTACAAGGTAGCTATAGTCGACTTTGGGTCGACGAATACCAGGATTGCTCGGCTGTTCAACATGAAATGGTGGTCGCGTGCGCCAATCTCCTGCCCACCGTTGTCCTGGGTGATCCAATGCAGTCTGTCTTCGGTTTTGCCGGGCGGCGAGTGGACTGGGCCGATCTGCCGGATGTATTTCCTGATGGAAAAGCTCTTGAGACGCCGTGGCGATGGATCAACGCTGGTGCGCCCGAAATCGGTTCCTGGCTTGCTCAAGCTCGCGAAGCTTTATGGAAATGTGAGCCGATCGATCTGGATGAGGCACCGGCTGAAGTCCAATATGCACCTGTACCTTCTTCCAAAGAGATAGTCCGCAAGGAGAGTGAGGTAATCAGGCGTCTTCAGCGACATGGAAAGTTGCTGATCATTGGGCGTAGTTCAGCGGAGGCAAACGCTGACGAAAAACGTCGGCATGCACTCGCGCGACGTAATCCTGGTGTCACTGTTGTTGAAGCGGTTGAGCTTAGACACATGATGGATTTTTTCAAGCGGCTTAATCTAGATATGCCTCTGAATGCGGTCTTCCTTTGTGCCGAGCTTGCAGCTAAGACTATGACCAAGATCCAACCCGCAAAGCATTTTCGCGATCGTATTGATCGAATGCATAAAAACGGGACAGGTCGCTTCAAAGTTACCGAAGCTGATCTGGCTGCGCTAGATGTCTTGGAATCACCCAACTATCAATCGGTATCTCGCTTACTAACCGCGTTACGCGACATCGATGGTACGCGTATATTCCGGCCAACGATCTTTGATGCGACCCAGCGAGCGTTATCTCGGGCATGCTCCGATAATCACCCCGAGGTTTTGTCGGCTGCGCGATCCGAACGCGATGCCCGTCGCTATCAAGAGCGGACTGCTGGCCGAATGGCGATCGGCACTGCACTCCTGCTGAAAGGGCTCGAAGCGGATGCTTGTCTAATCATGGATGCTCATACCCTCGATCGTCACCAGCTCTATGTCGCTCTCACGCGTGGAGCTAAGGCTATCCACATATGGAGTGATACATCCACGCTTAATCCTTAATAGAGTCTGCGGTCAGTCGACAATACCTATAGACGAAGGCCCGTTATGGATAGTTATTTGAATGGCTGCGGTTGTCCGAAACAGGAATGTTTATGCGTAGGCGCTATCGACCCTGAGCGAACAATCTGTAAATATAGGAAAATATGTATATTTTTCCATTTTGAACCTAGGTGGAGTAGATTTTCAATTTTGGTGGATGACAATATTCTCAGTCCTGTTTAAAAAATGGCGAGGAGAAGTACTTTGGCAGTGAATGATGAGTTCCTTTTAAAATTTCTTGAGATTGGTGTTGTCGACGTCGGTGGGGATGATGCTAAGCTCGAGAAACTCCGGACGACCGTGGTGAAATTGAGCAGTGAGCTCAAGAGAAAACCTGCCAAGACATCTCTATACACTATGGTCGCTGCTGATCCAGACGTTCCTCACTCAGATCCAACCATCCAGGAAGCAATGGCTGAATTACAGCAGCAATGGACAACAGCAGTTAACACCTTCTCCGGAACCCCTGTCGCCATAATCCGCGCTATGCTTCTCGATGCTTTGGTTCAAGCCAGTCGTCTCCAAGACCCGATCGCCGTCGCGTTTGTTAACTCCGCTCGCAATGTTCTTCCGTACACGGCCTCAATACATGAGCAACCAATCTGGGAAGAGGCAATCTCCGAAATCGAGACTAAGGTCGACAAACGCGCTGAAGCCGAATGGGCTACACCCGAAATGCTGACAATTCAGCCCCTCAACTACATTGCTCCAGAGGCATTCTCCGTAGAGCCGAATAACGCCACTCTCGACTATGACGTGCTTTACACCAAGATTAGCCAGGCGACAGGTCCTTGGGCTAGTGGCGATCACAACCCTCATAACCCGAATAATCAACCCCACCCTTGGGGGAAAGAGTTTGCTCGTCGGCTAAGCACTGCTCTCGTTGAGGTGTTGGATGAGGCCCTGGAAGAGTCAAGACCTAAACCGATCAACCTATCAGCGCCACTTAGTGGGCTTGCGGACTCAGTGTCTACACACGTCGAACATGCACTTGCTGCTTTCGGTGGTGCAACAGCCGGTCTTCAGAGGCGAACGAATCTACTTTGGTGGAAGGAGGCTCTCTACTCGCCTAGTGCACATGCCAGCTACCGTGATATGCCAGTGTTTGCCGCCGCCGCGTTGATGGCCTTCGATCTATACCAGCAAGTGCCCGCCTACTCCCCGGCAAGTGTGTCGGCGTTCCTAAACGAAGCAATTCAGCTGCTACCGCAGGTAGCTCACACTGAGGATACTGCCTTGCTCACGCTGGTGACGAACGCTCGTGAATCTACCCAATTGACACCACTTCGGGAAGCTGCGGCAAAGCTCATGCCCGTAGCGGTCGGGCGAGGTCCAATACTTTCACTGATCGGTCACTCGAACGATCCAGCTGCGCTCGATAGTTCGTCGTTGCGACGGCTCTGCGGTGTCGACGCAGAGGTCTCGCTGTCACCGCAAGCGTGGGGAACGTGGCTGTTCCGCGAGCTACAGGCGGTTCGTGCCACTAATGAAACAAAAACCAAGCGAACGCGTCGGAAAGGATAACTCGCATGGATAATTGCCCACATCACACTTGTTTCGCCCCTGATACCGGCTGTGCACTCGGCCATATGGAGTTGACTAAGTGTCCCGAATGGAAGGGAGGGCTGCCCGATGTGGCAATGACCAGTGTCGAGGATGACGACATCCTTCTTCCCTGGACCGGTAGGGCTTTGGGGCTCTCGGATCTTAACTTCGTAACTGGACGTGCGAAACCAATGACCGTCAGCATCGCGGGCCCCGAGAGCGCAGGTAAGACGACGCTGCTCGCCGCCTGGTACCTACTCCTAGGCCGCGGCCTCCTGTCCGATAGTAAGTGGCAGTTTGGCGGGTCATTCTCACTCGAGGGTTGGGAAGCCGTAGCAGCTGCGCTGCGCTGGTCTCCAGGACAGCCTCCAAGCTTCCCTCCTCACACTACAAGCCACAGCGCCAGAGCGCCGGGACTCCTCCACCTAGCGTTCAGACAGGAAGATGATAATCTGCGAGACTTCCTGTTTGCCGACGCACCTGGAGAGTGGTTCCAGCGGTGGGCGGTCGATGCCTTGGCCGAGGAGGCAGGGGGGGCATGCTGGATCGCGAAGCATGCGGACGTACTATTGCTCGCCGCGGATCGGCAGGCCCTTTCAGGGCCCCACCTCGGTTCAGCCCGCAACTCATTTCAGCTCCTCGCGAAAAGAGTGGCTGCAGAAAGGCGTGGCCGCCCCGTCGCTTTGGTTTGGACAAAAGCCGATATTGAGTTATCCGCTGAGATGGAAAGACGTATCCGCCAAGCCGTTATCAGCGTTATGCCAGACGCGGCCGAGTTTTCGGTCAGTGTTTTCTCTGAAGACGGGGGAGACGTAGGCGTTGGTTTCCAGAAGCTATTCCGCTGGATTCTAGGTATACGTCGGTCCCACGTCCAACTCCTACCAGCAGCAGTATCGGGTCACGATCCACTTTTTATCTTCGGCAGGAGGTAGCGGTGTCCGAGATGAAGCGTTCAATTCTCATGGTCGGGGAATCCAATGTCGGCAAGACCCACTACGGTGCCCAGTTACTCAAGCGCCTCATTGTAGGCGGCGGAGCTCTCTACATGGAGGGGGCTGCTACGAACCTGACACCTTTTGAGAAGGCGATGGATAGTCTCGCCGAAGGCCGAGCGACAGAGCATACACCGTCCACTACCTATGTCGAGAGTATCTGGCCAATCGCCGATTCGTTGGGGCAATCAGCGAGCTTGGTCTGGCCCGATTATGGCGGCGAACAAGTCCGTAGTCTTGTCACCGAACGCAGGGTGCCAGGCGCATGGAGAGAACGTGCCGTATCGGCTACCGATTGGCTACTCCTCGTCCGACTACATACGATTCGCACAGCTAACGACATGCTCTCCCGCCCAATTAATACACTGGGTGAGGGGCGTGTTGATGAGACCCCGCATCAAGTCTCGGATCAGGCCAAGCTGATAGAGTTGCTTCAAATGCTGTTACATGTTGCAGGAATCAATCGCGATGCCCCCCTTACTACGCCCAGCCTTTCGGTGCTGCTCACTTGCTGGGATGAGCTCGGAGCAGAGGGTACTCCGCGAGATATCCTAGAGGATCAGCTACCGATGCTGTTTTCTTTTATCACTAGCAACTGGAAAAACCCTATGTTCATGGGCCTTTCTGCCCTAGAAAAGCCTCTCAGCCAAAGCGATGCAGACGAAGGGTACGCGAATCGAGGCCCCGAAGAGTTTGGCTATGTCATCCTACCTGATGGCACATGTTCGCCGGATATCACCTTACCCATCCAGCGTCTGCTCGCAGACAACAGCACGGCCTGACCACTCATGCGAGTAGAAGAAGCCATCTTTGGAGAGGTAATGGACGGCCATACCTTGAGGGCCGCAAGCGGAGACGAATCGTTCGCGCGCAGCATCGCTTCAAAGCTCGATCTCCCGGATACCGCTCCCCCTGGCGTCTCATGGTCGCCCTTTGTCAGCGGGTTCACTCACGGGGAACGCTATGTGCTGGCCCGCACGTTCGCAGACACTGGTGCTTCGCGGGCCGGCATGGTGCTCGCCCATGCACTGATCATGCCGACCAAGGAACTGGTACAATGCCGAAACCTCAGTCCCCTCTTCGGAAGGCTGATCCAGTCAGTCAGTCAAGCGGTGACTCCGTCAGGCTTCAACCTTGAAAGAGATGAAGGCGCACCCGACAGAGCACGAGACCTCATCGGTGCTGCGAATGCACTGAGCAATCGTCCTAGTGGTCCTGTGGTTAGGCTCGGTATGGAAGGGTTCGAAGCACTCGTGACCTCACTGTGGGCCAATCTCTGGCCCGAAGCCCGAACAACCTTCAGTTTCCGCCTAAGCTTTGGTCCAGCAGACATTCCTGGCTATCAGGCTCCCACCTTGGTATGCAGCCCGGAGTCTCTTCAGGCACGCTGGACACGGTATTTTGTCTTGCGCGGTGATGACGAGAGCACAGTTTCCCAAGCAGCCGGCTACATTGCAGGTGAGATTTCTCCGACACCTCTACTCGACTTTGCGCGCAACATCGGTGCTGACTTACGACAATTGTCGCAGCTCCCACTACTTGACCACGCCCACACGCTTCTCTCCAAAAAGGGTGGGATCAACGATGTCCTACCCGCAGTCCGGCTGCTGGATAAGCTGTCTCCTGACTCTGCAATGGGTAACGATAAGAAGAGATCGATTATCACCAGGCTTACGGCCCACGTAACTTCGGCGAATCCTGAACAGATCCTGGCCATGCGTAACCTGGCTCTTACAGGCTTCCCTGCTGCCCCTGGTCTCTGGAAAGCTATCGAACGGTGGCTTGTCGCCCAGCCATTTGAGCACGCTCATGACGGGTCGATGATTCAGATAGCCGCCTCAGCGACCAGCAACGACACTGCAGTTGAGGCCTGGCGAAAAGCAGTCGAGCGTGGCGTTGCAACATCGGCTCGCCACGAAGAGTCGGAGTTGCCAAACGCGATCTGGCGCTGGGCTGACATGAGACCCGATCTCCTCAATGCGATTTTCATGCTGCTCCCGGACGAGTACCCCGTCGAACTCCGGCTCGCCTCGGCGACTCCCACTAAGATGGCTCCTGCACTGGCGAATAACGCCTTACAGATAGCTTTGAAACGCCAGTGGCTCGTGGTACATGGGGCGCTGGTCTCCGCAATCGCAAGTCCGATTGAAGCAGCCCGAAGACAACTCGCCGTCGATGACTGCGGGTCCAACACAGATGGGGTTGAGTTCGCGCTCAGAACGGCCTCTCCGGTCCAACTCCTTGAATGCGCAGTTCAACTAAGGGATAGGCGATTAGTCGATCTTGCTGCGGACGCCATTGCGGCAGCCCCGGTGACTTTTTCAGGCGCTCTCTGCAGAGACATTGTCGAGCAAATGATCTGGGATGCCATGATTCGTCTCGACGCAGGCCTTTGGGAGGCCCCGAGTGATCCCTTTGCGGCGCGTGATACGGTGCTCAATGGGGTTATCCAAGGTGTCAAGGTTCATATGCCTCTCATCGAGTCTCTTGCACGGACGCCATTGGCTGACCTCTATGACTTCCCTCACCGGGAGCAGCTTTGGGCCACCGTTAGCGATGAGTATCTTGAGGCCACCGCAGATGGTTGGCTGAGACGATCTGCCGAGGGGAATGTGTCTGGTGCTCTCGACGAATTACTTAGGACAACAGTTCTTTCTAAAGCAGAGCTCGATGCAATATTGCTGGACAGATCTACCGAGATTTCTGTGGCCGTCAGGATCGTTGAGGCCCTAGACGGTTTCGACGAGCAGCGATTCCTTGCTTGGTTCAGGACTCTCCTTTCTCAAGGAAGAGCACTGCCGATCGGTGGGATGGAAGCGCTTGGAAAACTTGTGCTCAAACGCTCATGGCACCGAGTTGTCACTGAAATGGTCTCTCGGTATTACAGCCGCCCCTCAGAGATAAGGCCGGCGCTCCGAGCCAGTTCGCCAATGTTGTCCATTATGACTCGGTGGTTGTACGATCTTTCTGCACCAACCACCAGCGAGAAATGGAGATCATTCGCCCACTTGGCAGCTGAGCTTTACCCAGGTGGTCCTGACCAAGATGAGCTATGGTATCGCGCTGGTGGTCGTAATTCAGACCTGGCGAAAAATGGGAGTGGCCTGTCGACATGGCTGACTGCTGCTAGCCAGATGCGCAATGGACGCGAACCGACTCCGTACAATATTCTGCAAGAAATGCTACAGGATTATCCAGGGAATGAAGCTCTACATCTTCTCAAAAACGACCGGGATATAGTTGGATATTGATAAATATTAAGTAATTGAAAAGAAATGAATAAAAGGAAAAACGAGCTTTCCAATGAACACGTTTAGATATCCACAAGGCCATGCCCTTATCGTGGGCATTGCCGCATATCACCATATTCCTCAACTTCCGGATGTCGTACTCAGCGATGCGCGAGACGTCGCGGCCGTTCTAGGCTCGCCACAGTATTGCGGTTATGATCCAGCGAACATCACACAACTAATAGACGACGCTGCCACACGCAGAGCCGTCTTAGCTGGACTACGTGATTTAGCTGACCGCACAGGGCCTGACGACACGGCTTGTATTTATTTCTCAGGTCATGGGGCCCTCATCAAAGGAACAGAGGAAAGTAGCCTGCTAACAGTTGACTGCGTGGCGAGCGACCTTTCTGGAACGTCGATTAGTGCCACCGAGCTCTCTGACGCCCTCTACCAAATCAAAGCGAGACGCCTAATTATCTTTCTAGACGCTTGCCATGCTGCTGGGGCTGGGGCTCTGAAAAGTGCAACATCAATTGATCGCCTCGATTCCGGGTTCAGTGATAAGACTCTGTCACGCCTGGTCGTTGGAGCAGGCAGAGCACTAATGGCGTCGTCGAGGTCAAGTGAGACATCCCTAATTATGGGGGGGGCATGTAATAGCGTTTTCACTGCCGCACTACTGGAAGGTCTTAGAGGGGCTGCAGATCGCCACGAGGAGGGAGTGATCAAGGTCTTCGATTTGTTCGAATATGTT
This sequence comes from Halomonas sp. A3H3, assembly GCF_000982975.1. Lineage (NCBI taxonomy): Bacteria > Pseudomonadati > Pseudomonadota > Gammaproteobacteria > Oceanospirillales > Halomonadaceae > Halomonas > Halomonas sp. A3H3. The sequence continues at coordinate 784,387 of NZ_HG423343.1, forward strand.
GCGCACCAAGTGCCACGTTTGACAGATGATGCCCAGCATCCAATCTTCAAGGCCAGTCAACTCGAGCAAAACTTTCCCGTTGCACTTAGTCGCGGGGGTGCCAAGGCACCTTCATTGACCAGCATAGAAGACGGTACAGACGTTAACGACGCTTGGCAGTCGTTAGCCTCGATCCTACCTGTACTATACCCATCTGGGCCAAGCGATCAGGAGGTATGGGAGAGAGCAGGAGGCGATGTTTCACGCCTTAGATTACATAACTCTGGCCGAGCTTCTTGGTTCTCAGCTTTGAAAATGCTTGCACAGGGTGGTGGTGGAGGTGGGGTTAGCATTTATAGCCTCACCGATGTTGTACTTGAGGACTTTCCAAATAACCCTGAGCTCATCAATTTTCAAAAAACTCGACGCTAGTGTAACTAAAGAAAAATAAAGGTAATTTGAGGTGCACTCTTATGAACTGCCCCGTGACCCTCGAAGAAGTTCATATTACCGTAGCTCAATACCTGTTCGCCACGCCTGTCGATGAAGCCAACAGCAGGGCGGAAGCAGGAACGCACAGCATTTTTTGGGTATCCGGATTAAGTGGTAGATGGAGCCCCCTTGCTCCTTCGAACCCTTAACTCTCCCAGAAGGTTGATAGATCGACGCCGTAGTTTTTCTCAGGCTCGGGAAGACCCATGCTGTAGGTCATGGTGGCCTTGCCCAGGAAGGGGGATTCCTTGATCTGCGGCACCTTCTTCTTGTGCTTGGTGGTGTAGAGCATCCGGGCCCGCATCACCTCGAATGAGTAGCCACGGCCATCGCGGTTCTTATCCTTGGCCAGCCGGTTGATTGACTCCGTGAAGGCGTTGGTGATCGGGATGTCGGTCTCGAAGTAGGTCAGCATCTCCTCATGCCAGCCACTGATAGCACTGACGAGATCCTTCCACACCTCTTTCTGCCCCTGTGGAATGTCGTCAATCCAGCGGGCCAGCGCCTTTTCGGCATCACGCCGGGTGGTGCTGTCCCAGATGTGGTAGAACCGCTCCTTGTGCTCGTAGGCCGCCAGGAGCTGAGGGAAGGCCCCTGTCCATGTCTCCATGATAAGCCGCTCGCGATCTGAAACGTCGTGGGCACGCTTCAGCAGGATCTTCCTATCGCCCTTGAGGGTCCGCCGCTGGTTTGGCTTCAGATCCTTCCTGAGTCCCTTACGCACCTTCTCCAGGGCTTCGTTGGCCATCCGCACCACATGGAACTTATCGACCACAATGCGAGCCTGCGGCAGTACCGCCTGGACAGCACGGCGGTAGGGTTTCCACATATCCATGCCGCGACTATATCTGAACGCCTCGACAGCCAGGCACCGGCCGAAATTTCCCACTTGACGCAAGTCAATAAGGGCTATGGGGTGTGCGGCGACTATGAGCTTTCAAGCGCCGAGTCCGGTCGTTTCTACTACAATCACGCCACCAAGCGCCTAGTGTTGGGTACCGATGCTCCGCTGTATCACGACAACTGCGAGGGCGTCTCTGACTGACCCCTTAGAACCTGTTCACGATCTTTTCAGCAGTAAAGTGATTGCGCACAAACCCCATGCCCCTCCTCACGCAGCGCTTTTCTATGCCGCTGCTTTAGTGGCCCTTTTACCCCTCGAAACTTCCACCATATTCTCTCGGGACAAGATCAGCCTCTTCGTCGCCCGTCCTGATAAGGTTGACGATCATTTGCGCGACCAATGACAGTGGGTGAGCTATCGAAGTTGCCCCAACCTCTTGCTCCTGTGCGGTGCTCAGGCCTGACGAGAGGGACAGCCAACAGAGTTCAATGATCCGGCCATAGCAGCGCTCTGAGCCGTTAGAAAGCTCCACCGGAAACACCCGGCGTAAACCTTACTCGACATGCGCCTTCTTAACAGGAAGTAGGTGCACCACGCCCACCACTACCGAGCCCACCAAAAAGCCAATCACCGCAGAGCACAGTGTATTGAAGCTCCAGCCCAGCGTGCCGCCCAGGGCACCGGTTGCCTCGCTAATGCCAAGCTCAATATGGTGTACCCACTCATAGGGAGCGTTGAACCAACCCGTACCATCGGCACCTAGATTGGCCATCAGTATATGCCCACCCACCCAGAGCATGGCGACAGTACCCACGACCGAGATGGTCGCTAGCACCTTAGGCATGGCTGTCACCAGGCCACGGCCCAGTGTCTGCACGCCCGAACTATCCCGCTGGGCGAGCCTCAGGCCGATATCATCCATCCTGACCAACAGCGCCACTACTCCATACACCAGAAGTGTGATGACAAACGCGACCACCACCAGGCTAACCATCTGCGACCAGAACCCTTGATGGGACACTGTTGAAAGCGCGATCACCATGATTTCGGCGGACAGAATCAGGTCGGTACGAATAGCGCCACCCACGATCTGTTTCTCGGCCTCCGGTCCCTTTTCTACCGCTGGTTTGTCGTCGTCATGCTGACCAGAGAGCTTGTGCCAGACCTTCTCAGCGCCCTCAAAGGCCAAGTAGGTGCCACCCACCATCAGGATGATCGGCAATAGCGCGGGCAAAAAGTGATTCAGCAGCAGCGCCACCGGCAGGATAAAAATCAGCTTGTTGCGAATCGACCCCAGCGCGATCTTCTTCACAATCGCCAGTTCCCGCTCCGCTGTTACCCCCTGCAAATATTGCGGCGTCACCGCCGTATCATCCACCACCACCCCGGCCGCCTTCGCCGTCGCACGCCCTGCGGCGGCACTCACATCATCCAATGATGCTGCGGACAGCTTCGCCAATGCGGCAATGTCATCCAATAATCCTATCAAGCCGCCTATGGCCATGGGTGCTTCCTCCGTGAATAACAGGTGCAGATAGTAGAGCACAAAGCGGCTTGGGCGGATCGCCTCTTTTGCTTCAAGATTCCGACTTGCGCACCTTACCCCAGCAGTACTTTCAGCTCATGACGTTGTTCAGCATGTTTGGCCGCGTTTTCGTTTTTCAGTTTTTCCAGATTGATAAGCTTCCAGCGTACGGCAGGCAGATCCGCCGCCCGAGGGCGATCAATAGCATCAAAATCGGGCATACCGTCATGCAGGCTCATTAGGAATTGCTTGGTGTTCTCATCGAAGCGGGAATGAATATCTGCAATCAATCGTTTACGGGTGTCGAAGAGCTCTTGGAGACTGACAGAAGCTCTGGTCATTCCCTCAAATTTTTGGTGGCCATCGCGTTGTTGATCTCGGAAAGGCTATCGTTTCGATCTTTCACCGGCAGGTAGGTCAGGTCGATATCGACTGACAAACGCGGGAGATCACGATAGAACAGGTTTATCGCCGTGCCGCCCTTCAGCGCGAATACATCTTCCTTAGCGACATGCGGGAGAATACGCACAAGAAGTGCGACCTGTGCTTCATAGGTTTCACGTGCCATCGTTGGTCTCCGTCCTTACAAACGCTTCAGGCGCCATAATCCGATAGCGCGGACGTATCTTGCCCCCTTTACCAGTGCACGGTCGCCGCTGCCGAGATTGAACTCTGCTGGGTCGAAGCGCTTGCGCCAGGGGGGATCGAGGCGATCGACAAAGACAAAGAATAGCCGCTTTACCTTGATCTACTTACAACTCTGCAGCAGAGCTGCCAGTAGTTTAGGGCGCAGCGTTGTCAGGCTCTCAAATAGCATATCGAGATTGTGAAAACTCTCATGGTCGGGCAGCTCGTCCATAGCTTCCATAATTGCCCTTTCGAGTGCCGACCTCTTGAGCGTCCAGTCCCATGGCAGCGTGTCTTCGGCGTTGGTTAACTAAAGAATCTTCCAGAAGACTCTTTAATATCGTCAAATTTTGTGTACTTTTAGTTCACAAAGCACCTATCTTTTAAAGACTCATGGGGAGGCGATTTACCAGCTTAATATCCGCGCCTGCTTGTAACCAAGATACAAACTAATTCCGGGCTCTAAGGTAGACCCGCCTCCTGCAACAGCTAGATTTAAGTCGATTTGCGGGCATCAAATACCAACGAGACGGCAGCAAGACAAAACAAAAAGTGCCACCTACTTTGAATGTATGAATCTTCTGGAGATTAACAATGGTTCAACTAACGGGTGGCTGTCTCTGCGGTAAGATCCGAATCGTGGCCAATGGCGAGCCGCTTCGGGTAGGTATTTGCCACTGTATGGATTGTCGCAAACATCATGGGGCACTGTTCTACGCGGCGGCGGATTACCCCAAGCAAGCTGTTATGATCGAAGGCGAACCACACAGTTATCAGGGGCGCTACTTCTGTTCCGCATGCGGTTCGTCGGTTTTTTCGGTAAGCGAGGAAGAAATCGAAATACACCTGGGCGCCCTTGATTCACCCAATCAACTGAAACCGACGTATGAGCTTTGGAACATTCGCCGTGAACATTGGCTGCCGCCATTTCCAAACGTGGAGCAATACGAACGAGATCGGCAAGATTGAGCAGGTTCAAGGGCTGCCGATTAGGTCAGAAGGTAATCGATCAGCGCTTACCTTCAGTGCGCAGCTTAACCACATCCTTTAGCACCAAGCCTGTCGCTTCAGCAATCTGCTCAACACTCAGCACTCCCAGCTTGAGCAGATTACGGGCCGTTTTCTCAATGCCCAGCTTTTCGCCTTCCTGGCGCTCTTGCTGAGCCCAGTTTTCCAAATTTTCTGCCAACATGTCTTTATTCTCCAACAAACTATTGAACTGTTGGCTACGCGGTCAGCAACTCCATTTCCTCGCGGCTACTAACCGGATAGCGGATCGCCTCTTTGGCTATATTCACTTCTAATGCTACTTTCGCAATATCCAGCACGCCAACATCAATTTGGTAACCCCCTCGGGTCATCAACCAGTCAAGCACCTCCGCCAGGTGCCAGATTGAGGCACTGCCTTCGTGAACCGGTACAGGAAACGTCGCTCGGTGGGTGAGCATCAGCTTTCGCATTGCCTGTCGCGAAACGCCCACAACGTCTGCTACATCCGTCAGGCCAACAAGATCCGGCGAAGCCTCAATCAGCCGCGCGGAAGGGATCGCTTTTTTTACGTCAACCAGGGCACTGTGAACCGCTTCCGCGGCGCTGCCCGCTTCACGAGAGAATTCCAGCGCCAAGCGGCCCGGCTGCCCCACGCCCACCAGAGCATCATCGCAACCGGCAGCGCCCAAACGCTCCACTAGCGCATCTAGGTCGGAGTCACTATCAGCCAGTTGGTATTTCAGCGTAAAAATATATTCCATTCTTCAATCCTCCGGCTCCGCTTCGTCTCGACGCTTGTGGGTCGAGCACTTGTCCACCACTCTCCGAATTGCCCGGGCGTGGCTGCCGGGATTTTTCGGTGTACTCCACACGCTCGCGATACAAAACTCACCGCAGCGGCATTAATCATCATTATAGGGACAGTAAATCTTGCCCCAGGCGTGACTACCGCCGACTTCAACTCGCCAGCCCTCCGCTTCCGCATGTTTGAGAGCAGTTTCAATCTCTTTTTTCGGATGTGATGGACGAGTCATTATTTGCCTCTGAGTATGAAGCCCCCCTCAATGGTTGTCAATTGACAACCATTGAAGCAGCAATTCATATGCTTGCCGACGTTCATCTAAATAGATAGACCCAAGTGTCTCTTTTAACTCCCTAATAAAAATTTAAGAAAGAATATCAGTAGGTGCAACACTTAACCTGACGCTGGGGTCTTTCATGGCATGGGGAATGTCTGCCATCCTCAGCAACCAAATACAGAAAGGGCAGCCAATTGGACTGCCCTTTCTTTCGATGCGCTATGCACGAAACCAGATACGTAATAAAAGCCAGATCAGCGCTTACCTTCAACACGCAGCTCAGCCACTGCACCTAGCGCCAAGCCTATCGCTTCAGCAACCTGCTCATCACTAAGCACCTCACGCAGCCAACCCAATAACGCTTCGCTGACTGGGCGCTGAGGCGCGCCTTGACGTGTGTATAGGGCGATAGAATCGTGCTGGGGCGATTGGTGTCCGGAATCAGTGAATCACTACAGACGGCAGCCCGGGCCATGCTCTAAAACTCTTTTTTGTAGGGCCGGGCGAGTTTGGATTTAACAGCTCATGCGCAGGACACGGCGAGCTGGTGACGTAGGTTAGAAAGGTGCTGAACAGATCCTCCGTAAGACCTTCATTCTTGTAGAGCAGTTTAGTGTCGTAAGGTTGGCGCGGATCCTTGTGTAAACCAAC
>NZ_HG423343.1:790673-803483 GCF_000982975.1 Halomonas sp. A3H3
GCCATTTCCAAACGTGGAGCAATACGAACGAGATCGGCAAGATTGAGCAGGTTCAAGGGCTGCCGCTTAGGTCAGAAGGTAATCGATCAGCGCTTACCTTCAATACGCGCTTTGTGAGTTCGTACAAACCTCATCACCCAACACCTCACGCAGCCAACCCAATAACGCTTCGCTGCCTGGGCGTTGAGGCGCGCCCTGGCGTGTGTATAGGGCGATGGCATCGTGCTGGGGCAAGCTCTCTGCCACCGGGCGGATCAGTTCGCCATTTTCAATTAACCGTTGCGTTGTGCGCCGCCATCCCAAGGCGATACCGTGCCCCGCGACAGCTGCTTGCAATAGCAGTGGATAGCTGTCGAACACAGCACTCTCCGCTGATGAGAGTTCAAAGTGCCCCATGGCACGAAACCAGTCATCCCACTCCAGCCAATCCGGCGGTTCAGCGTGGTGGTGCAGTAGCCGCTGGTTCAGCAACGCGTTGAGACTCAGCGGCGTAGTGGCCCCTTTCAGGTAAGCAGGGCTGCAGACCGGAAATATCTCGTCCTCGGCGGTAAACACCAAGCGATGGCTCCCGCTTGGCCTACCGTTGGTTTGCAGCGCGATGTCGAAGCGGCCACTAAATTCGGTAATCGGCCTTGTCGACGTCGCCAGCTGTATCTCAATGTCAGGATAGCGACGATTAAAGTCCGCCAGCTGTGGCATCAGCCAATAGAACGCTTCGCATAACTGGCAGAACAACACGACGCGCTTATCATCCGGGTCGCCGCGCAGTCCCTGAGCTCCCGTAGCAATACTTTCCAGCGCCTGGGAGACCGTACGGCCAAACTCGCGCCCTTCCCGGGTAAGAAACACACGGCGATGACGGCGCTCGAAAAGCATCACGCCAAGATCTTCCTCCAGCGCACGGATCTGCCGGCTGATAGCCGCTTGGGTCAGGTGAAGCTCATCGGCGGCACGCGAAAAGCTTTCAAGCCTGGCGGCAGCCTCAAAGGGACGCAGCGTCGCCAGCGGCGGAAGAGACTTGATGAAGTTATCCATAATCTGAGCTCATGCATTGTGACGCAGAAGTCGTTTGAAGCACTGCTTGAGGCAGCGGCATTCTAAAGCGGAATTCATACTTGGAATGCTGCAATGAAGGGCACCGCTGCACCACAAGATAATACCCTACAGGGCATAAGCCTTATCGTGGGAGCTGTCTTTCTGCTGGCGTTGACCGACGCTCTGGTTAAGTATCTGAGTGCCAGTATGTCGCTATGGCAACTCTATGTCATCGCCTCAACACTATCGCTGCCGATACTCTTTGGATTGATCATTGGCCATCCAGGCCCTCGCCCCAGGGTAAAATCACGCCGCTGGGTGGCGATTAGAAGCCTGCTTCTGTTACTGATGTGGATAGCCTACTACGCAGCACTGCCGCTGACTCCGCTCTCTGTGGCGGCGGTCGCCATTTACACCACACCGCTGTTTATTGCCGTGCTGGCTGCTTTTGGGGCGGGCGAGCATCTTTCACGCCAGGCTTGGCTGGGCATCCTCTGCGGTTTCCTCGGCGTGGTGGTGGTGTTGCGCCCTGGCGGCGACACCTTCACACCTGCCACACTTCTCCCCGTGCTTGCCGCCCTCTTTTATGCGCTAGCCATGCTGGTCACTCGCCACCACTGCCAAAGAGAGCACCCCTTACTTCTCACCCTGGGATTAAATCTAGCCTTCTTGGTAGCAGGCACTCTCTTCAGCGTGATGGTGGCAATCAACAGCACAGCATCGCTCGCTGAACGCGCGCCATTCCTGTTCGCCGGTTGGCAACCGCTAGACGCCGAAGCGTTATTGATCGTGGGTGCCTACGCCCTACTGTTGATCATTGTGAATACCGGGGTGGCCAGGGCTTATCAAATTGCCCCTTCGGCGTTGATCGGCACCTTTGATTACGCCTACCTCATCTTTGCCAGCCTTTGGGGCTACCTGTTATTCAGTGAAGTGCCCGATGCCATGACTTGGCTGGGTATGGGCATGATCTTAATGGCGGGGGTGATGGTGTTACGGCAACGGCGGGGTTGACGCCTATTTCTTGATGAACTACCGAAAAGCCTTCGGTAGTTGCTTAACCAGCATCACCAAATTCCTTTACCACCTCAGTTATTCAGATCATATCTTGAGCCGATTATGGTTTATATTCGGCTCATAGGTCAGTCAATGGCAGATAAGAATAGCAAGGAACTGTATAGCTCTATCCAACGGTGCCGGTTCCTCACTATGTCTGCGAAGCGCCACCATCAGCAAACAATTCCACCCCGTTAACATAGCTGGCGGCATCGCTGGCCAAGAAGGCAGCAACGGAGGCAATCTCCTCGGGTTCACCGATGCGCCCTAGCGGGCTTTTGGCTGTCAGGAACGCCATGCCTTCCTCGGCGTGCTCGCCGAATGCCTCGCGCAATGAAGCTGTGTTGGTGGGCCCAGGGCTCAGGATATTGATGCGAATACCCGTTCCCTTCAGTTCCGCCACCCAACTGCGCACCATGTTGCGCACAGCCGCCTTGGTACCACCGTAGACGCTCATGGTCGGCCCTGGGTCTATTGAGGACGAGGAACCAACGATCACAATGCTGGCACCAGAGCTCATCAAGCCCAGCGCCCCCTGAACGGTCAGCACCACGCCTTTAACATTGGTCGAGAACTGCTGGTCAATCTGCTCTTCGGTGATCTGCCCAAGCGGTGCGTGGCTGCCGCCACCGGCATTGGCCACCAGGATATCGATACGCCCGAAGCGGTTTTTCACGGACTCATAGAAAGGCGCCAAGCTCGCAGCACTGGCGACATCGGCCACTATCCCTATAGCGCTTCTGCCCAGCCTGTGCACAGCCTCATCCAATACCGCTTGCCGCCTCCCCGTTATCACGACATCGGCTCCATCATCGATCAAGCGCTTGGCGATGGCAAACCCGATACCACTGCTACCGCCGGTCACGACAGCAACGTTACGGTTCATGTTCTGTTTCACAGCATCACCTTTCAGTTTGTAGTAGTCACTAAAGCAATGCTATAGTGATCACTACAAACAAAAGAGTCAATCGGTATTATCAATATGAAAAGCAAACCATCCAAAACCGGCGCTGGCGAACGCGTGGCAGAACGCTCACCTCGACGCCCCTTCGACAGAGAGGCGGGCGTTGTCGTTGCAAAGGATCTATTTCACGAACGCGGCTACGACGCGGTAGGGGTTGCCGAGCTCACCCGTGCACTGGGCATCAATCCGCCTAGCCTCTATGCCGCCTATGGCAACAAGGCGGGCCTGTACGAACGCTGCCTGGCGATCTACGTGGCAGAAGCCAACCTGCCGGCAGACAAGATCCTGACGCCCGACCGGCCCTTATCAGCAGCAATCGATGATTTACTGCGGCAAGCCGTCCGGCTCTACACCAAGTCGAAAGCCAAGCGTGGCTGCATGGTGGCTGAAGGCATGCGCGCCGATGATCCTCAGGCTCGTCAACTGGCCAACGCCTATGGCGACGCAGCGGCAGACTTTATCGAGGGCTACATCAAGAGAAGTCAGCCGCACCAGGCACGAAAACTCGCTGATTACGTTGTGACGACACTGCAAGGTCTTTCAGCAGGCGCGCGCGCTGGCCGCTCAAGGGCTCGCCTGCTTGCCGTAGCCGAACTGGCTGGCCAGGCCTTCGCAACCTTTCTTCATACACCCGATGAGAGCAAAGACACATGAGTATTCTTGACCATGTCGAGTTCGCCGTACGCGATGCGGAAATATCGCGATGCTTCTACGAACAGGCGCTAGCTCCGCTGGGCTTCAGCCGAATTATCACCGTAGGGCCAGACCGCACGCGCAGCGGCGGCACACGGCATGGCTTTGGGATGAAGGGCTACCCACGGCTATGGATACACGACAACGAGCAACCGGGCGAAGGCGTTCATATCGCCTTCACCGCAGCAAAACGAGCCACTGTCGATGAGTTTTATCGCGCCGCGCTGGCAGCAGGTGGGCAGGATAACGGCGCGCCGGGCGTGCGCACCCACTATCACGACAACTACTACGCCGCCTATGTGCTAGACCCGGACGGCGTCAACGTGGAAGTGGTCTGTCAGCAGCTCAACTGATGGGAATATCAGTGATTCGCGTATCGGCGATGCTCTCGGCAAAGCCGTGGCCGAACAGGCCCGCAGGGGTTTGGAAGCCGGGCCTCACCTCACCAGCAAGCACTCGCCGGGCAGCTTCCGCTGCCGCTATGGCCGTGAAGGTGTAACCGTTCACCGTATCAAGCAGCGAGCGCGCTACCGAACCGTCCATATCGGTCACTTCGACAACTGCATGGTAGCGGTTCGCCTCCCGCTCATCGGAACTGGGCCCCGCTGGGAGTTCGTTGGCGTCTCCATCGGGGAACGCACCCGCCGCCACATGCACGAAGGTTTCGATATCACGCACGCCTGTCGCCTGGTGGAAGGTCACGAGGTCGGGCAGCGTGACAGGGAACGACGATAGCGGGCCCTCGCCAAAATCGAAATCGCGCACCTCCTCTGGGCTGCGTGCAACGAGTTCGCCGCCGACCAGATGAAGCGTCTCCGTCGTGATGTTCTGGCTCGCGCTGGTCACCGACCCTCTCGACATTCCCCCCGCCACCTTCAAGGCGATACTGATCTTGCGCGGGTTGCTGACTCGCGCCACGGCATGCCCCGCCAGGCTTCCCAGCATCGCGACGCTACCACCGCTTCCCGGCAGCAGCATGACACCCGCAGCACGCGCCTGCCCGTCGAGCGCCAACGCTTGCCGGTAGGAGTCGAGTTCCGCCGAGAAATCGAGATAGTGCACGCCAGCACGAATGGCGGCCGACATCAGCGGCTTGGCCGTGTTCATAAAAGGCCCGGCAGCGTTGAGCAGAACAGAGATGCCTTCAAGGCCCCTTGCGATTGCCCCCGGATCATCGAGCGAAAAGAGCCGACTACCAGCGCCTAAACGCCCTGCCAATATGTCCAGCGACTCACGATCCTTCACACGCCCTGCGACAACCAAGTGAATACCTGCAGATGCAGCGTGCTCCGCCGCCATGCCACCGGTGTAACCGGCAGCGCCATAGATCATCAATGTTTTCATGGTCAGTGCTGCCAGCTTTTGTAGACAAACTCTAGGCTATAGCCGTCAAGATCCCTGACCTGTGCGGCGTAATAGCGGGGGTCATAGTGGAGCTGAGGCCCAGGCGGATGGATCTCGGTGGCGCCCGCCGTCATAGCTTCGGCATAGGCGGCATTGACCTCCTCTTCGGACGCTGCCACGAAGCCCACATGCACCGCACCGGGCACCGCCTCTCCCTGCCTTAGCCAGAAAAACACACGCCCCTTGGCGCCGAACCCCTTCAGATCAGAGTGGCCAGGCGGGCCATCATGACCGTCAAAATCGTGGCGGTTAGTAATTCCCAAAAGGGGTAGCACTCGCTCGTAAAAAGCAATGGAACGCTCGGTATCGCTCACCGTGAGGAAAATATGATCAAGCATGGGACACTCCTTTAGATGACCTACTTTAGATGGCCTACTTTAGATGGCATAGCCACCAGCAACTTCAATGTTTTGGCCGTTGATCCAACCGCCATCCTCGGTCAGTAGCGAAGCGATCACACGAGCGACCTCCTCCGGCTCACCGACCCGGCCTAGGGCCGTTTGCGAGGCCAGCAGCGCCTCGAACTCTGCATTCAAACCGCCGCCGAGTTCAGTGCGAATGGGCCCAGGCGAGACAGCGTTAACGCGAATGCGGCGCTCACCAAACTCCTTCGCCATGTAGCGCGTCAGCACTTCCAGCCCACCCTTGAACGTCGCGTAAGGGGCAACGCCAGCCGTGGCCACACGAGTTGTGGCACTGGTCAGATTGACGATGCTCGAGCCCTCTTGTAGCAACGGCAGCAGCGTCTGCGTCAGAAAGAACGGCCCTTTTAGATGCACGTTCATCAGGCCATCGAACTGCGCCTCGGTGACGGTCTCAATGGGGTTAAAGAGCCCGTATCCGGCGTTGTTGACCAGCCCGCCCACCCACTGGGTGTTCCACTTGGTACGTAGCGTTTGTTCCACCGCTTGCCGGAAACTTGCCAGGGAGCCAATGTCGCCAACATCCAGTTCAAGCGCCTCCGCCTGGCCTCCCGCCGCCTCTATTCGCCGCACGACCTCGCTCGCGGCCTCGGCATTGCTCTTGTAAGTGAGGATGACGCCCAGCCCACGGCGTGCACACTCCAGTGCCGTGCTTGAGCCGATACCCCGACTACCTCCGGTAATGACGATAGTGCTCATGTGACACTCCAGTGAGATTTAGTCTCCCCATCATAGGCATCAACTCACCTAACGCCCCGCCTGTTCCTACCGCAATCCTGCCTATTTCTGCTTTTCGCTTTTCGCTTGTCCCTGCTCCTGGTCTGGCATTCAATAGCGTCATGGAAGAACAACTCAACGAACTTCGCCGTCTGGCTGCCCATGCGCAAAACCGCCGTACCGAGACTGGTATTCCCCGGGTGGCGATGGTGCAAGGCGCAATTCCAGAACACGAGCTTGCCGCCGTGTACGACCCCATGGTCAACCTGATCCTGCAGGGCAGCAAATCCATGACCGTGGGCGGGCGCACCCTGCACTACGACCCCGCGACCTATTTTGTGATGTCAGTTGATCTGCCTGCAGCGGGGGTTGTACGTAGTAGCAACTCGGGAGAACCCTACCTTGCGGTAAGCCTGACGCTGGACGCCACCCTATTGGCTGGCCTGCTCTCGGAACTGCCTAATGCTGGCAGCAGCGCCGGGCATGCAACGGGGTTTTCCGTAGCAGCAGTGACGCCGGAACTGCTCGATGCCTGGGTGCGCATGTTGCGCCTGATGGAGCAGCCAGCCGACATTGCGGCGCTTGCACCCGCCTACGAGCGCGAGATTCTTTACCGGGTGCTTCAGGGGCCAATGGGCTGGATGCTGCGCGACATCGCCACACCAGACACCGCCCTTGCACGTGTGCACCAGGTCATTCAGCGACTTCGTAACGACTATGCACGGCCCTTACGGATGGAGACGCTGGCCAAGGAAGCAGCCATGAGCATCTCTGCGTTCCACCGCCACTTCAAAGCCGTGACGGCGCTCAGCCCCTTGCAGTATCAGAAGCAAGTTCGGCTACTTAAGGCGCGGACACTACTGATTTCCACCGGTTACAGTGTCACGGAGGCAGCTCACGCAGTGGGATACGAAAGCTCCACGCAGTTTGGCCGGGAATATGCCCGCACTTTCGGCCGGCCTCCGGCGAAAGATGCTGCACGGATTGTTGAGCAGATGAAGTCGAGGTAACTTACCGCGCCACATCCTCTAAATTTTACGTCGGGCTTCTTGACAGCAAACCTACTAGAAGGTAGGTTTGGTGCATGACTAAACTGACTAACACTTCTGACGAAATCATCCGCTGCGCGCGCACCTTGATCATTGCGGGCGGATATAACGGTTTCAGTTATGCTGATATTGCCGACGTTGTCGGTATTCGAAAGGCAAGCATTCACCATCACTTTCCCAGCAAAGTCGATTTAGTTCGGACGCTGTTGCAGCTTTATCGTGAAGAGGCGAAAGCGGGGTTGGCTACAGTAAAAAGCTATAATACCGACCCAGCAGACCAACTGCGCGCCTATATCAACTACTGGACGGCGTGTATTGGCGATCCCACGAGCAGCTTTTGTGTGTGCGCATTACTCGCGAGCCAAATCCCGGTGTTACCCCCAGAGATTGTGGTTGAGGTGAGGGCTCATTTCCGAACGCTATCGACGTGGCTGGCCTCTGTAATAGAGGAAGGGGCGACGCAAAATGCCTTTTTACTTACCGGGACCGCGCAATCTGAAGCGGAAAGCTTCATGGCGGCCGTGCATGGCGCCATGCTGTCGGCAAGAGTCTACGGCGACGAAAAAGTATTTAGCGTTGTTACCGAACCCTTAATCGAACGACTTATCAATGATCAGGGTAAGTAAAAAGGCAGTTTTGATTTATCGACACAGCCTACCTACTAGAAGGTAAATACCACTAACCAAGCTACGAAATTGGTTCTCCCAATATATCGCATCCAGGGAACCTTCAATTCGTCCTTTAACCCTACCTTCTAGTAGGAAGCTAATGAGAAAAATATGCGAAGAATTCTATCCGAATCATTCTCGGGGCCACTGTGAAGATGAGCTAGCGAGGAGGATCGACGGAAGCGGCCGCTATGACGAAATGAACAGCGTGGACTAGATGGTATGGCACTTCGCTTCGTTGAGGCTATGGGTACACCACGAACGAGCCATTAAGTTAGCAATAGGAGCGAGATGACGATTATGACTGGATATAACGATACGACTTTCCTCTTGCCAGCAAAGGAAATGCCATACGGCAGCGGCTTAAGCCTGCCCCTCGCGGTAGCTACCTTGCTGCTTTCCGTTTTGCTAGCAGCATGTCTCATCAGTGCCAGGAGGTGGGTCGCATGATGTACCCAATTAGCAGCTCACCCGCAGCAACAATGAGAACTTCCCACACGGGGACAACAAGAACCAGCGCCCATGGGCAGAGAGGGATTAAAATATCAGAGGAGCCGTTCTTCCCCCTGCTGACTGCGCAGATAAAACACCAAGATGCTCTTAAGTCCGTGGATTCCTCCGACTCCGTGTCGCAGCCCGCCGCCCTATCGGAGTTGTCTGCGTTTCAAGAGACTGATAGCACACAGGAATGCAGCGACAGAATCCTGCCCTTAGCGGAAAGTGGACAGTTTCTCGCCTTCCTGAACGAGCAGATAAAACACCAGCAGCTTCTTGAATCAAAAGGCTCCTTCGACTCAGTGTCGCAACTGGTCACCCTCTCAAGGTTGTCTATATATCACGATACGGGCAGAGCGCCGAGACAGTGCCATTCCCATCCAGGCAGCGGCATCTTTGATGCCAGTTGGCTCAATTGCGACACTATTGCGCTTCAGGCCACCACACCACCTCTAGAGGAAAGATATGCTGAGCAGTTTCTGAAGGGCGGCAAATGGGATGCTGACGTTATTTTCCTAGCGGCTGAAAAAACCGACCTACATACGCCCCCTCTTCAGGCGCCTGCAGCACTCGATCAAGCGCTCGCTTGGGAAGCCTTCATGGATGACGTTTATTATCCTGACCCGGTGAGTATATCTATAAATTTGAGCCACGCCTGGGCCATTGGCGTGTGGATTCCGTTCTACAACCCCGCCCTACCCAAACGAACAGACGCCAAATCGAAACGCCGGTCATCGTCTTCCCGCCTAACTGAGCATTGGATATCAAGTAGACACAACAGCCTGGCGCAAGACGAGCTGCCTGCTGGGCTTGCTGCTCAATGAAATAAATAAGATGGCCAACAGCACCTTCTCCTAAAACAGAAACACGCACTACCTCGCAGCAAAGCTGCGTCTTACTAACTACCTGCTACACACTATCCACTACACGCTACCTACTAGAAGATAGGTATAGAGTTTTTTAAATTATCATAAGGAACCCTTTATGGACATTTCACCTCTTGGTTGGTTACACACTATGGGAAGCCTTCCGGCCATTCCTCTCGCTATCTATATGCTTGTTAAACATGGTCGAGTTGCCCCCAACACCAAGGCAGGTCGCGCTTATTTCTGGTTCATGTTGCTAGGCGCGCTCACGGTCTATCCGATTGCGCATCAGTCCATAAGCGCGATCGTTGCCACCATCACGCTCGGGGTGGTTTTGTTGGGATATGGTATCGCCAAGTGGTCCAAAACGAAGCGATTCGGCAAATATGTCGAAACTGTTTTACTGAGCATCAGCATCTTCATGTTAATAGTTCCCACCGTCAGTGAAAGTTTGAGGCGGCTACCTGTCGGAGATCCAATCGTGACTAATCTGGATGACCCGTTATTGCTCGGCGTACAAAGTGTACTGTTGATTGCACTGATACTTGGCATCCCGTTGCAGCTACGGGCGCTCTACAAGCAACAAGTGCTTCAAAGTAGGCTGAACAACTGAGGTAAATAAGTTCTAAGTTTCGTGGTTACCGACCCCTCGCCTGTATCGCTCAAGGCGAGGTCTCGATAAGTGTCCTGCCAAGGGCCCCACCTCAAAGATACTCTTTAGGCCCGTCGCCCCTTTCCCCCCTGCTTTGGAGAGGGTTACCTAATCTGGCGATGGGCCTCTTTCCAGGAAGGTTGAAAGCGCAATGTAGCTGCGGACAGACCTGACGCCTTCAAGGCTCTGAATCTCCATCAGGAAGTCTTCGAGAGATTCGGTGTTAGCCGCGCGTACTTTAATGAGCACACAGCCATCTCCTGCCACGGTGTGCAGCTCTTCTACTTCGGGTCTGTCGGCAAAGGCCAGTAGTTTGCGCGTGGCGCTGTAGCTACTGGTATCGACCAGCAAGAAAGTCAGCAGCGTTCGGCCAAGCTTGCAGCCGTCGAGAATGGCGACGGTGCCCTTGATGACCCCATCACGTTTAAGCCTTTTTACGCGGTCATGCACAGCGGGAGCGGATAGATGCACGATTTTGCTGAGTTCAGCGTAGCTACGCGATGCATCTTCAGCGAGCGCACTTAATATTTTTCGGTCAATTGAATCAAGTTCAGCCGGATGATGCTTTATCTGCCGAATAGCATCTGTTTCTTTATCTGACGGCACCATTATCGTTTTACCTCCGAATATTATTTTCAATAAAATAAATATAACCGAATCACATTCGATTGAAAATATCATATACGGAGACACTATTATGCCATTAGCACTTTTCGCGTTGGCGATTGGCGCATTCGGTATCGGACTGACTGAATTCGTCGTCGCTGGCATCCTCCCCCAGATCGCCAGGGATTTCGGCATTGATATACCCACGTCAGGTTTAATGGCCACCACCTACGCGTTAGGCGTGTTCGTGGGCGCGCCCATCCTGACGATTCTAGGCGCCAAGGTGCCACGTAAAACGATGCTAATTAGCCTCGCCCTCATCTTCACGCTAGGCAATGTAATCACGGCAGTGGCGCCGACACTCCCCATCGCGTTGGCGGGCCGTATTTTAACGGCGTTCAACCACGGCACTTTCTTCGGTATTGGCTCCATCATCGCCGCCTCTCTGGTAGCGAAAGACCGTCAAGCTAGTGCCATAGCCCTCATGTTCTCAGGACTGACGATGGCAAACCTGTTCGGTGTCCCTGCTGGCACCTGGCTCGCGCAAGCCTATAGCTGGCGGCTAGTATTCTGGTTGATCGCCGGAATTGGTCTTATCACCGTCATCAGCGTCGCGCTGCTAGTGCCCCAGATCAAAGCGGGCAAGGCCATCGCCTTGAAGAGTGAACTACGTGCCTTCGTAGACCCACAGGTTCTGCTCGCCATGGGCATTACCGTCTTCGGCCCTGCCGCTTTCTTTACCTCTATTACCTACATCGCCCCGATGATGGTCGAAGAGGCAGGGTTTTCCGACACCGGTGTGGCAAAACTGATGGTTCTGTTCGGACTGGGTCTGGCGGTTGGTAACTGGGTAGGTGGTCGCTTTGCTGACCGCTCACTTTTCGGAACGCTGTTTGTGACCCTTGCCGCGCAGGCTGCGGTACTTTTCGTCTTCTGGCTGGGCGTTGGGAACAGCGTTGTGGCTTCGGCCTCTGTCTTCCTCATGGCCGCCTTTGGTTTCGCCACCGTCTCCCCGATCCAGAAACTGGTGATGGATCGTGCCAGCCAAGCAGGCGCACCCACCATGGCAGCGTCGGTGAACATCGGTATGTTCAACCTGGGTAATGCAATCGGCGCATGGGTGGGTGGCGCGACGATTGCCGCCGGGTTCGGTTTGGCCTCTCCAAACTGGGCGGGTGCCATCCTTTCGTTGATCGCTTTAGGCTTGGCCGTCATTGCCTGGGCGAGCGCCGGTCAGCAGTATTCAGCGGCGCTGGCAGAGTAAGGTCACGGGAAATACCGTCACCCTATCTCACAAAAATGCCCGCCTTTATGGCGGGCATTTAGATGCCTGATACTTACTTCGCGGCGCGCACCTACTCGGCATGCGCCTTCTTACCGGGAAGTAGGTGCATCACACCCACCACCACTGAGCCCACCAAAAAGCCAATTACTGCAGAGCACAGCGTATTGAAGCTCCAGCCCAGCATGCTTCCCAAGACACCGGTTACCTCGCGAATGCCTAGCTCAATATGGTGTACCCACTCATAGGGCGCGTTGAACCAACCCGTTCCATCGGCACCCAGATTGGCCATCAGAATATGCCCACCCACCCAGAGCATGGCGACGGTGCCCACGACCGAGATGGTCGCTAGCACCTTGGGCATAGCAGTCACCAAACCACGGCCCAGGGTCTGCACTCCCGAACTATCCCGCTGGGCGAGCTTTAGGCCGATATCATCCATCCTGATCAACAGCGCGACCACGCCATACACCAGAAGTGTGATGAAAAACGCGACCACCACTAGGCTAACCATCTGCGACCAGAACCCTTGATGGGAAACGGTTGAAAGCGCGATCACCATGATTTCGGCGGACAGAATCAGATCGGTGCGAATGGCGCCACTCACGATTTTTTTCTCGGCTTCAGGCCCCTTCTCTACCGCTGGCTTGTCGTCGTCATGTTTGCCGGAGAGCTTGTGCCAAACCTTCTCCGCGCCCTCAAAGGCCAAGTAGGTGCCGCCCACCATCAGGATGATCGGCAATAGCGCAGGCAAAAAGTGATTCAGCAGCAGAGCCACCGGCAGGATAAACATCAGCTTGTTGCGAATAGACCCCAGCGCGATCTGCTTCACAATCGACAGTTCACGCTCCGCAGTCACCCCCTGCAAATATTGCGGCGTCACCGCCGTATCATCCACCAC
>NZ_HG423343.1:803583-810684 GCF_000982975.1 Halomonas sp. A3H3
ACCCCCTGCAAATATTGCGGCGTCACCGCCGTATCATCCACCACCACCCCGGCCGCTTTCGCCGTCGCACGCCCAGCGGCGGCACTCACATCGTCCAGTGATGCTGCGGTCAACTTCGCCAATGCGGCAATGTCATCCAGTAATCTTATCAAGCCGCCTATGGCCATGGATGTTTCCTCCGTGAATAACAGTTGCAGATAGTAACGCACATAGCGGCTGAGTTACCTGCAAATGGATTTTAGACACTGCTTAAACACCTCGCTCAAGGGGCTGAACAAGTGAGAACCTGGGATTTCGTGGACGATTTTTCGATGGACGCCTTAATCGGATAGAGAATTGTGACTACACAGAAAGGACAGTCACTTGGGCTGCCCTCTTGTCATTCTTGCCAGCCATACCTATATTCATATTTGTTACTTTTGAATATAGGAAGCACATCATGGCAACGACCAGTCTTAGCCTAGGGGAGCACTGGGAAGTCTTTATCAGAAACGAAGTCGCCAGCGGCCGCTACGGCTCCGCAAGTGAGGTTGTGCGTGATGCGCTACGCTCCATGGAGGAACGCAAAAGTAAACTTGAGGCGCTACGTACGCATCTAGCCCAAGGCGCCGAGCAAGCTAGCGCCGGTGAATTCGTGGACGATTTCTCGATGGATGCATTAATCAACGACTTGGATAGTGAAACGTAATGCCCAGGTTCCATATCACACCGAGAGCGAGAGACGATTTAAAGGATATCGGTCGCTATACGGAATGGCAGTGGGGCAAGAACCAACGGAATACCTACCTAAGGGATTTTGAAAAACGATTTCACTGGCTCGCAGAAAATCCTCTGCTAGGAAAACATCGCTCGGATATCAGCAAGGGTTATTACAGCTACCCCCAGGGCCAGCACGTTATCTTTTACCTGATTGGCCAAGGGTGCATTGAGATAATCGGCATTCCTCATAAAGAGATGGATATCGTCTCTTATTTTTTGCCTGATTGATCATCAACACTCCCTCAAGAACTGCTTACCCACGGGATTAAGCGGCTGTCGTTTAGGCCAAAAGGCAATCAGGTTCCGATCGCGCCTTGGTGATAGCGGCCGCGTCACTACGTTAGCCGTTGGCTTATTGCTTAACGCCAAGGTAGGAACCAAGCTTACACCGACATCTCCAGCGACCATCTGTAATAACGTTTGCGTATCGCGTACCCACAAATCCACCTGGAAGGTATCAACCTCCTCCAACGAGTGGGCAAATATCTGCTGTATAAGTGCTTCACAACCGCCTGATGACATTATAAGGGGATGCTCCGCTAGTTCCGCCACCGTCATATTGTCTTGTTTGCTGAGCTGGTGGTTTACGGGCAGCACGGCCACAATCTCATCCTTTTTTAATAGCTGCCAATCGAAGTGCTCACGCCAGTAGGTGAGATTAAGCTGCGTGACATCTGTTGTGACACCCATGTTGATCACACCGCTTTCCACCCACTCCTTTATCTCTTCTTCCATGCCTTCCAGTACAAGGCTAATGGCTTCTGGGTAGCGGCTCGTAAAGCTCGCAAGCAGGGGCGACAACCAACCAGATAATGCGCTAGGAATAACGCCTATTTTCAACGTTTCATCTACTTCATTATGGAACTGGGCCACTTGCTGGCTCAATATCTGAAGCTCTCCCACAACCTTCTTGGCGCTAGTAAGCACTAACTCGCCGAGTGCGGTAGGTACTAGCCCTTCTGGGCTTTTTATGATCAGCGAACCACCCACCAGTTTCTCAAGTGCCTGCATGGAATGGCTCACGCCCGACTGGCTAACACCAAGTCGCGCCGCCGCACGGGTATAGGATTGCTCTTCAGCTACCGCAAGCAGCACACGCAGTTGGGCAATAGAGATATCCGAACCTTTGATCATCAAATTACCTCATGAACCATATGAGTCAGATAGATTTTACGTCGATGCTATTTAAAAATACTCTAAAAAAAAGCTTCTATCATTAAAAAAAAACGATCAAAGTTAGCAGGAAAACAATCAAATCCCTACATATCAAACATTGAAGGTTAAGAATAAGCATGGAAATATTAAAAAAAATAGAGCGCGAGGTTATAGAATTACGTCATTCAATCCATAAAGAACCTGAATTATCAGGACAAGAGAATGAAACGAGAAAAAAAATAATTCGCTTCCTTGACACTTTTGAAATACATGAAATAAAAAAAGGCCATGCAGGATCTTTAATAGTTGATATAACTTCCTCGCACAATGACTCATCTGACCTCGTCATCGGCATTCGGGGGGATATGGACGCATTACCTATTAACGAAGAACGGGATGACCTTTCATACCAGTCACAAAAAAAAGGGGTTATGCATGCTTGTGGGCATGATACGCATACAGCAATTGCTGCTGGTGTAGCTGCATATTTTAATAATAAAAAGGATTTAAATGGTGCTATCCGTATAATCTTTCAGCCTTCAGAGGAGTGTGAGCCACTTGGAGGTCGAGAAGTTGTTAAAGAAGGTTGGATTGACAATGTAGATATAATGCTTGGCATTCATGCCTACCCATCTTTGCCATCGGGAACGGTAGGTATAATTAACAACCACGTAACTGCTTCAGCCGATACCTTCAGCATTATATTTTCAGGACAAAGCGCTCATGGTGCATTCCCTCATGAAGGAACCGACACCATTTTTATAGCCTCAGCCTTTATCCAACTCCTTCAAGGGTTAGTGACTAGGCAAACTGATGCTAATGAAAACTCAATTGTTAGTATCGGAGTAATTTCAGGAGGTACAGCTGAGAATATTGTATGTGATCGTACAGAAATCAAAGGAACTATACGTACCCACTCAACTCAAGGAAGGTATAGATTACAAAATAAAATTAAAAACTTAGCTAACGATTTAGCAAAATCACACGGTGCTAAGTCAACATTTACATTACTCGAGGGTGAACCTGCGGTTTTTAATGATCCAAAATTGTTAGAGAGTTTCAAAAAAAGTACAGAGAAAATTATTGGAAAAAATAACGTTAAGCAATTACCTCCCCTCATGGGAAGCGATGACTTTGGATTTTATTCACAAAAAACTAAAAGTCTCTACTTTTTTTATGGCACTCACAATATTCAATACGGACATACTCATCCGTTACACACCTCAAAATTTGGTGTGGCGGATCAAGACATGATCTTAGGCCTAAAGCTTGTCATTTCAGCTGCTGCAGAATTCTTAAACTCTCAGAAAAAAGGATAAAAGACGATGATTAGCGATAAAAGTAACAACTCACCCTTTAGCAAGAGCGAGTATGACAATAGGTTAAATAAAATAAAAAAAGAAATGACCCTAAAGAATATCGAGGTTTTACTTGACTCAGACCCTGCTAACATTTACTACACTACGGGCTACGACGCTGTATCTTATTACACTCCACAGATAATGATTATATCCATTTATCATTCTGAACCAATCCTCCTGGTCAGAGATATAGATGTTCTTGCTGTTAAAATAAGAACTGAGCTAAACAGTGATAGCATACATGGTTGGAATGACAGCTTTGTTGACAATGAAACTAGCCACCCTTTCGAGAAAGCAGTTGAATTAATTATAGAGCTAGAACTAAAAGAATGCCAAATAGGCATTGAAATTGATGCTGGAATGACAACCTTTGATGATATTAATTTTCTAAAAAAACACCTAAAAAACAAAATCACTGAATGCCGTAGATTAATAAATTTTGTGCGCATAGTGAAGTCAGACAATGAAATTAAATATATGCGTCAAGCGGGTAAGATTACAGAACATGCCATGCAGGCTGGATTTAGTGCAATGTCAGAGGGGGTAAGAGAAAGCGACGTAATTGCAAAAATATACCATGCTTTTATTGCTGGAACAGAAGAGTATGGTGGTGACTACCCATCAAACCCACCAGTTATGCCAACCGGCAATAGAAGCGCTACTCCACATTTGACTTGGAGTGATGAAGCATTAATTAAGGATCAGAACTTAACTCTTGAACTTTCAGGAGCTAGACACCGTTACCATTGCCCGCTTGCACGTACAGTATATATTGGAAAGACTCCACCAAAAGATTTGGTTGATGCCACTAAATATGCGATCGAAGGTATTCACGAAACATTAGAAGCTATTGCACCTGGGATGTCTTTATCTGAAGTCCATATGGCATGGGATAAAGTAAATAAAAAGCGAAATTTAGGAAAAACATCACGGCTTGGATATTCTGTTGGTTGCTCATTTCCACCATCTTGGTTAGAGCGGACAGCTTCAATTCGTGCTGAAGATAAAACAAATCTAGAACCAAATATGACATTTCATCTCATTGCTGGAATTTGGAAAAACAAGTGGGGAGCTGAAGTCAGTGAAACATTCCAAGTAACAAATCTAGGTGCTAGCCTTTTATGCAATCTTAGTCAGGAAATTCATCACATAAAATAAATCTTAAAAATTTACCAAATGGGATGCAAAATGAACAAACAAAAAACCAACAAGGTATATATACCTTCATTAGTTATTGCTTTGATTTTAGCATTATCTGGCGCCATCTTCTCAACCCAAATCAATGAAATAAGTGGTAAAATACTACTTATAGTCAGCAACCTCTTTGGCTGGCTTTACCTATTGTCTGTTTTTATTTTTTGTATCTTTTTATTCGTAATCGCTATTTCAAAATACGGCAAAATGACACTGGGAGGACGTGAGCCAGTAGCACAATATAACATATTGACTTGGTTATGCATGCTCCTAGCTACGGGTTTTGGCGTAGGGCTAGTTTTTTATGGAGTGGCCGAACCAATATTTCATTATATACAACCACCATTTGACGATATGTCTCCTAAAACCACTGAGGCAGCTCGTCACGCCATGCAATATAGCTTTTTTAACTGGGGGATACATCAATGGGCGGCATCCGCTGTTGTAGGATTAATCATCGCATATTTCCAGTACAATCACGAAAAAAAGGGTCTTATTTCATCAACTCTAACCACATCAAACTCTAAATCAAATCATTTATACCTCTTGGACATAATTGCCATCTTAGTAACCATTGTTGGTGTCGCCACATCATTAGGTCTTGGTGTTATTCAAATAAGTGGAGAAGCACAAAAGCTAACAGGACTAGCTGACAAGGATATGTGGAGCATAGTTACTCTAGGGGTAATATTTTTTTCTTATATGATTTCCACATACTCCGGTATAGATAGAGGAATAAAGTATCTATCTATTATATGCATGCTTTCTTGCATTACTTTAATGATATACATTTTAATTTCCGGCCCTACACTTTTCATTATTAACACTATTCTATTAGGGTTAGCTGACTATTTTCAAAATTTTATCGGAATGAGTTTGCGTACCTCTCCTTTTACAGAAAACAGTTGGGCAGGATCATGGACAATTTTTTACTGGGCCTGGACTATCGCATGGTCTCCTTTCGTCGGCACATTTATTGCCAGAATATCAAGGGGCAGGACAATTAGGGAGTTTGTATTTGGTGTTTTATTTATTCCTTCATTAGTCGCATGCCTTTGGATAGGCGTGATGGGTAGTTCAGCTCTGCACCTAGACTTTTACTCTGAAGCAGGCCTTTCTGAATTAGTACTTATCGATTCTTCTGCTACTATTTTCGAAATGTACAATTCAATGCCACATCCAGCTATTTTATCTACAGCCACACTTCTACTGCTCTTTTTCTTTCTGGTCACGTCAGTAGACTCTGCCACTTATGTTGTTTCACAAATATCTGACAATGGTTCTCAATCTCCGGCTATTTATAAACGAATCACTTGGGGAATATTGATATCTATAACTTGCTGGATATTACTATCCTTTGGAGGCTTGCACGGCTTACAATCAGCATCTATTATTGCCGCCTTACCACTTACACTAATAATTCTATTAATGATTAGAAACTTTATAAAAAAATTAAAAGAAGACTATTAACCACCTATTCGAAAACCCTGGCTATAAGCAAACTTTCACCTAACCACTTGTAATTATTAAAAATCAGCTTTTATAGAGTGCGTAAGGCTTGTTTCAACACTTTGCTAAACGCACTTATAATTTTATTATCACGTTCTTCCATTGGCAACAGCTCCAATCGAACTAACCATTGGAGCTGTTGTCTTCCAACACACCTAGCACAGTCTCTTTTAAAAGCAGTCGCTGCTCGCGCATGTAGTCATGAGAAAATATCGTTCCATCTGCGCAAGCGAGAGATCATTTAAACACTACGAAGCCCTCGGCCATGTCTCTGCCGTCGTCTCTAGTTCCACATTCATTTAGATAAAGCGTGAACGGTGGTGCTGTTTGTGCGGTAGTGTCTTGAATGCACACAAATGCACCAATGCTCAGCAGTGGGAAAATCACCAGCGTCTCGGCTAAAAATTATTCAGCATGCGCTTTCTTGATGGGAATAAGGTGCAGCACACCCACCACAACCGAGCCCACCAAAAAGCCAATCACTGCTGAGCACAGCGTATTGAAGCTCCAGCCCAGCGTGCCGCCCAAGGCACCGGTTGCCTCGCTAATGCCGTGCTCGATATGGTGTACCCACTCATAGGGAGCGTTGAACCACCCCGTTCCATCAGCACCCAGATTGGCCATCAAAATATGCCCACCCACCCAGAGCATGGCGATAGTGCCCACCACTGAGATGGTCGCTAGCACCTTGGGCATGGCAGTCACCAGACCACGGCCCAGGGACTGAACTCCCGAATTATCCTGCTGAGCGAGCTTTAGGCCAATATCATCCATCTTGACCAAAAGCGCCACCACGCCATACACCAGAATAGTGATGACAAACGCGACCACCACCAGGCTCGCCATCTGTGACCAGAATCCCTGATGGGAGACAGTGGCCAGCGCGATCACCATGATTTCCGCAGACAGAATCAGGTCGGTGCGAATGGCGCCACTCACGATCTTTTTCTCGGCCTCCGGCCCCTTCTCTACCGCTGGCTTGTCGTCCTCATGCTTGCCGGAGAGCTTGTGCCAGACTTTCTCCGCGCCCTCAAAGGCTAGATAGGTGCCGCCCACCATCAGGATGATCGGCAATAGCGCGGGCAAAAAGTGATTCAGCAGCAGCGCCACCGGCAGGATAAAC
>NZ_HG423343.1:810784-816034 GCF_000982975.1 Halomonas sp. A3H3
AGCCGCCTTCGCCGTCGCCCGCCCAGCGGCGGCACTCACATCGTCCAGTGATGCTGCGGACAACTTCGCCAATGCGGCAATGTCATCCAGTAATCCTATCAAGCCGCCTATGGCCATGGATGCTTCCTCCGTGAATAACAATTGTTGATAGTAAAGCGCGTAGCGGCTGGGGGGGATGCCCTCTTTTGCACCAAGAGCTGTGTTGTTTCAGTCTCCATTCAGTCGAAATCACTCTGCCTCAGAAGGCAAGGTCTACGGGCTTAAAATATACCTTTCATCCGAAATATATCCACGACAAAATAGGCAGGACAAATTTAAACCTGGTAACATGGCTCATCGTACAAAAACGTCTCAATTGAAGAAGGCTGTATGCTCAAGTTCGTGGATCTATTTTGTGGTGGTGGCTTTGGTGCCAGGGGAGCTGTCAAGGCAGGAGCTACTCCAATTCTTGCCGTTGATGCTTGGCAGCTTGCCGCATCCACATATAAGAGCAATTTTCCTTCTGCAGAAGTCATCTGCTCACCTATCGAAGACTTAGATCCAATTGAGCTGGCAAAAAAATACAAGCCTGATGTGCTATTAACTTCACCCGAGTGCACTTCTCACTCGATCGCTCGGGGAGCCAAGCCAGGTTGTGAGCTAAGCAAAGAAACAGCTATTGGCATAATTCCCTGGATCGAAACAATGAAGCCACGCTGGCTGATTGTGGAAAATGTGAACAGGATGAAAAAGTGGGGGCGGCATCAAGAGCTGGTTAGCGCTATTGAGTCATATGGCTATACCGTAAATGACTTGTTCCTTAATTCAGCCGATTTTGGAGTTCCTCAAGCACGCAAACGTATGTTTTTGGTTTGCGACCTGCAAGGGTCTGTTATTACTCAGGAAGATCTATTCGCGTTACGCCCTAAAAGTGTTAATTCTGCTCGTTCAATTATTGACTGGTCTGGCATTTACAAAAGCCGTCCTCTTTATAGGGAAAAGAGAGCACAAGCAACGATCGATAGGGCAGAGAGGGCTATTGAAGCTCTGGGAAGAGGAAAAGATTTTATTATCGTTTATTACGGGTCAGATTACGCTGGAGGCTGGCAATCGCTTGATGCACCACTTCGCACAGTAACTACCATAGACCGATTTGGCTTGGTTACATGGGAAAATGACACTCCATACCTTCGTATGCTACAACCACCAGAGCTGCTGCAAGCTATGGGTGCAGGCTCTAAACATCTCCTCTCACACGGCAGCCGACGGGACAAGGTTAAACTTTGTGGCAACGGCGTTTGCTCGCCGGTTATGGAAACTATTTTTAAAAAAATAACATCAATTGAAACTAAAAGAATAAAACTTGCTTCTTAATAAGAAGCGTTTATTTCATGAGCCATATAAATGGCTCACGATTTATATTCAATCTAAAGCTCATCCTAGTTAAAAATATTTTAAAAAATAAACTTTTCATCTATCTTATTCCACACTTCATCTTTTGCATAATCTGGGGTGCCAATTCTACCGTAATAGTTAGAAAAAATTTGCAAAAATTCTTCTCTATATGGATTGTCAAGCGAACAAATTGGTCTATACCCATCCTCCTCAACCATCGGCATATGTAATAAGTTCTGAAAATCAACAATGCAATCATCAATAAAGAAAGTTCCGGCTAAAAACCTATATCTCGCTTTGTGCTTATTGTTAACTATATCTTTAACCTTACTTCTTGCCTGATTTACAGGAACTTTACTACTTTTCCCTCTTTGAGCCTCTGGTATTTCATGATACATTTTCAACTCATTTTCCCAATTAATATAAAGCTCATGTTCTGTAAGAGGCGTAACTCGTGCCAACAAAACATTCTCAGCATTTTCTTGCACAAAATCGCAAGCAGGAGTAAGCACCATCCATAAAGTGTTGTCGTCTTTACGACAAATAATATCAGCAGGATTGCACCCACCTTTCTCGGGGGGAAATAAATACATTTCAAGAGGGTTAATTCGACTAGTATCACAACCTAATAATTCTTTTATACTATTTTGTGACAAATTTTTAGCGAGGTTTCTTGCAACTAAAAGAGCAATATCGGACTCTATCTTACCAGTAGTAGTTTCGTTAAGAGATTTTTCAAGATTCTCCCAAATGTAAGCGCGACTTTTATCTTCAATATACCGAGTCAAATGTGGTAAACGAGTTTCAAGTATAGATTTAACTGCGTCTCTAATATCCTGTGGAGGCGATCCTTTTTCGACCACTTTAACAACATGACTTTTTAAATGCTCTACTTTAGATGGATAACCAGTATAAAATATGACAGGAACGAAGATAGTTTCCTTCAGTGCCACTAATAGCTGCTCACCTCGCTGATCTTCTTCCTCAAGATTATCCATAGGATCAGGGTCGCTAAGATCTTCATGAACATCCAAAAAAACAAAATCAAATTTGCTCTCCTGTATAAGCTTTAAACCAGCACTAAATGATGTTTCAAAAATAAATTCAAATTCATCATCGTCCATTCTGGTAGATAATATCCTAGAAAGATCTTCATGCATTTCTGAATTATCATCTACGGAAAGCACTTTCCACTTAGGCATAGTCAGTTCACACTCTTTTATTCAATAAAATTCTAAACGTGGCACCACCAGAAACTCCAGTATCTAGCAGCTCAACAGAACCATTATAATATCCATGTATTATCTCACCTACCAAACTAAGGCCAAGACCGTCACCATTAGGTTTCTTTGAGAAGTATGGCTCAAAAACCCTATCCTTATACTTCACATCAATACCAGGCCCAGTATCAGAGAAGATAATTTCTAGAGCCCCCGTTTTTTTTCTTTCAACTAACACATGTATGCTACGACGATCTTTAGGCACTGATTTTAACCAATAAAGGCTATTAGTAATAAGGTTTATGAAAATTTCAGACAGTTCAGTGGTATCAACACTAACAAGCGTACTTGTTTCAGGAAGATGTATTGACACATTTGCTTCTTTAAGCTCTTGCTCATAATTTGAAAAATTTTCCTGAATAAGGCTTTCAATATAATATTTTTTTGGCCTACCCCGTTTTCTTCCGCCAAATGGTTCCGCTCTCTGAAAGACATCTCTTAGGATTGTAGAGTGGCTAACTATTTTCCCAAAGCTTTTTTCAAAAATTTTGAACTGAGCGTCGTCAGGATTATTTTTTATAAAATCCTCTGAAGCCTCTAAACCAAGACCTGCTTCAGTTTGAATTTTTGCTAAAGGTTGACGACCATCATGAAGTATTTTATCAACAATACCACCTAAAGTTGCCAAAGCATGGTACTGCGATAATACACTTTGCAACTTTTTAATTTGCTTTTTCCAATCATCTTCAGCTTTACTAATTAGCTGAAGAGTTTCTTCTTTGTTACTTTTATCGTCCTTCAAAGAAGCTGATATTTTTTCAAAATCAGGAGACTGAAATAACCCATTTTTATTTTGATCGTCATCATCTGACTTTTTTAAAGTTTCACGTTTCGATACATACCTAAGATTTTCGGTCTCATTCAACAAAAATCTCATAATATTTTGCAAATCAAAATATGCCGAATTATTATCCAAACCTTCTCTGTTACTTCGATCATGCAAATTAGGATTTTTATCTGCTGTAATAGTTATATAGCCAGTTATTTGATTATTTGACAATCTCTTTGTAGGTGCTTGAACACGACGTATATCTAACCTAAGCCAGTCATTATTAGGTTCGCCATATGGTAAAACTCGAAAGCCGTCCCGGTAAATATTTACTCCGGCTATTGCATCTAAATCTTTTCTGACACTCCTTATACCACCACCCAATTTCTGAACTAAATTTTCAAGCTCATCGCGATCCCAAATTCTTAATTCAAACTCAAATGGACCGCTATCAACTAACCTTTCATATTCTGTAAACTCTGATTTCACTGGCGTTTCCTTAGAAGTATGTAACTCCCATTCGCCAGCCGTTAAAACATTATAGAAAAATCCACTATACTCATGAGTATTACCTTCAGCCTCAATACTCACAGAAAAATAATATTCTCCATTATCATTTACCCATCCTTTGAGAATATAATGGGGATACTTAATTATCTCTGGAGGAGCTATTTTAGAATTGAAATCAGAATACGCTTCGGGTAGCTCTAGAAATATATTAAAATCTTGTTTTGCAAAGAAAGGAGAAAGAAGTCTTGAAAGTCCACGCTGAAGTGTTTCTATGTCATGCCTTTCCCAGGTGTGCTTTAACCCATTCATTTTTAAATAAGTACCGTGTGGAGAAGCATCACAACTTTCTTCCAAAAACTTTGACAAACACCAATCATGTGTAACTACAGTAGCAACTTGCTCTTCCGCAAGAAAAAGAATATCACTTAAAAATTTTTCATCATCATCAAATTGAGTCCAATCAAAAACGGCATATGATTCGTTAAAGGATTGGCTACTGGTTCTAGTAAAAAGCTCTAGCTCATCTGCAATTCGAGCAGTAGCAAATCTACCGATTCCCTTTTCACCAAGAACCCTTCTTCTTCCATTCTGGCTTTTCTTATAATCTTTCTTTGAGGAAGTCGCAATTACCATCCAAGATGTAATAATTGTATCCATATCCATACCATGGCCATCATCTACAACATGAATCGATCCTTCTCCCTTCTCAAGGGAGTCAGAGAACGATATTAATACGTTTTCAGCATCAGCATCGTAAGCATTTTAAACAAGCTCTATTAACGCCACAGTTTCACTACTAATTAACTCTTCGCCCAAAGTTTTTAATATACGAGCTTTAGGCCGTAAAGCAATTGCTGATTCTCTATTTTTATCTTTCGACGACCCACTCATATCACACACTCCTGAGAGAAAATAAATCAAAGCATATCAAATTATGATGATTTAAATTTAAAACCATTAAGAAATCATTAATAAAAAAGAAACAATTAAAATTTATCAAAAATAACCTAGCTTAATTTGATTTGCAAACTTTAGACTCATGATAATTAAAAAAATATCTAATATTGCCAAGAGCTGGTGCCGAGTAATGATGAAACCATAACCTGAAGTATCGAGTAGGAAGGGGAGTCGCCTCCCCTGTCCTCTCACACCACCGGGCATACGGTTCCGTACCACGGCGGTTCATGCAGAACGTTTAAGCCATCTTACCGTATCCAGTACCGAGATCAGTCCCTGGTCATAAAACCATTTCCTCGGCAGGGCCTGATTCATGTGCGAAGCCCCGGCATTCCACCAGGGGCCTCGACCGTTCCCCGC
>NZ_HG423343.1:816134-878527 GCF_000982975.1 Halomonas sp. A3H3
GCGTTCCGTGCAAGTATCGGGCTTTGGTGAGTGTAGCCACCTTACCCCGCCATGACGCCTCGTATCCGCTTCCTGTTCGTCAGGCCAGCGTTTTGCCTCGGGCTGCCTTCAGATTCCCCCTCGCGAGGGACACCCTTGCCGTCGGCTAGCACTTCCCCTTGCAGGGCGTGCAGGGGACTTTCACCCCCAAGTCATCCTGAAGCACCACCCCCAGGAACAGCGCCGGTCAAGGCGCTGCGCGCCATGCCTGGCGCACTACAAAAAAGCCACTCTATTTTGAGTGGCTTATGTTCACCTAACAGCGTTCACGAACAAACTCACTCCCACTCAATAGTAGCAGGCGGCTTGCTGCTCACGTCATAAGTTACCCGAGAAACCCCTTCCAACTCATTGATAATCCGGTTGGAAACCTTCTCCAACAGCTCGTAAGGCAGGTGCGCCCAGCGAGCGGTCATGAAGTCGATGGTTTCTACCGCGCGTAGCGCGATGACCCATTCGTAGCGGCGTCCGTCGCCGACCACGCCTACCGATTTCACCGGTAGGAATACGGCGAAGGCTTGGCTGGTTTTTTCGTACCAGCCAGAGGCGCGTAGCTCTTCGATGAAGATGGCGTCGGCATCGCGGAGGATGTCGGCGTAGTCCTTCTTCACTTCGCCCAGAATACGCACGCCCAGGCCGGGGCCAGGGAACGGGTGGCGGTAGACCATATCGTAGGGCAGGCCGAGTTCAAGGCCGAGTTTGCGCACTTCGTCTTTAAATAGTTCGCGCAGCGGCTCGACCAGCTTGAGCTTCATGGTTTCCGGCAGGCCACCTACGTTGTGGTGGGATTTGATCACGTGCGCTTTGCCGGTTTTAGACGCGGCGGATTCGATCACGTCCGGGTAGATGGTGCCCTGGGCCAGGAACTCGACGCCTTCAATCTTGCTGGCCTCTTCATCGAACACGTCGATGAAGGTATTGCCGATGATCTTGCGCTTGGCTTCCGGGTCTTTCTCGCCCTTTAGCTTGCCGAGGAACAGGTCTTCGGCGTCTACGCGGATCACCTTAACGCCCATGTGCTTGGCGAAGGTTTCCATGACCTGGTCGCCTTCCGCTTTACGCAGCAGGCCGTTGTCGACGAAGACGCAGGTCAGCTGGGTACCAATCGCTTTGTGCAGCAGCGCGGCAACTACGGAAGAATCCACACCCCCGGAGAGGCCAAGCAGTACGTGGCGGTCGCCCACTTGCTCGCGCACGCGCTGAACCTGGTCTTCGATGATTTGCGCGGGTGTCCACAGCTTTTCGGCTTTACAGATATCCAGCACGAAGTGCTCAAGAATGCGCTGGCCCTGCAGGGTGTGGGTCACTTCCGGGTGGAACTGAACGCCGTAGAACTGCTTCTCTTCCCAGGACATGGCGGCAATCGGGCAGCTCGGTGTAGAGGCGGTCACGGTGAACTGGGCGGGCGCTTCGGCGACCTTGTCGCCGTGGCTCATCCATACGTCCAGCAGGGTTTTGCCGCTTTTAGCGTCTACGTGGTCTTTGATGTCTTTAAACAGCGCGTTATCTTCGTCGATCTGAATCTGCGCGTAGCCGAATTCACGCTGGTTAGAGCCTTCTACCTTACCGCCCAGCTGCTCGGCCATGGTCTGCATGCCGTAGCAGATACCAAACACCGGCAGGCCCATTTCAAACACGCACTGGGGCGCACGCGGGGAGTCCAGTTCCGTCACGGATTCCGGGCCACCGGCCATGATAATGCCGTTGGGGTTGTACTCGCGGATCTCCTCTTCGGTGATATCAAACGCGCGGACTTCGGAATAGACGCCGATCTCGCGAACCCGGCGAGCGATCAGTTGGGTGTACTGCGAGCCGAAGTCGAGAATCAAAATCTTATGGGCGTGAATGTCACTCATGGCGGGGTCTCGGTTAAGCGGTGTGGGTGCCGCTGGTAAGGCCAAAAAGCAAGCGGCGAGCTTTGCCCGCCGCCGTTTTAACGTAGAAGCCTCTGATTAACTATTGCGCTTGACCATACTGCGTTAAAAATCGCCTCAAAATGCTCATTTACAACTTGTAAACTCCGCTTTCTCGTTGATTTTTGCCTTGTCTGGTCTGCGCTCATTACGTTAATCAAAGGCTTCAAAATCTTCTACTGGTTAGCTCACCCGATAGTTGGGAGCTTCTTTGGTGATCTGCACGTTGTGAACGTGGGATTCGTTAAAGCCAGCGCCGGTAATTTGTACAAACTCCGGTTTGGTGCGCATTTCCTGAATATCGCGGCAGCCGGTGTAGCCCATGGAAGCGCGCAGGCCGCCCATCAGCTGGTGAACGATGGCGCTCATCATGCCTTTATAGGGAACGCGGCCTTCAATGCCTTCCGGCACCAGCTTCTCGGCGCCTTCGCTCTTATCCTGGAAGTAGCGGTCGGCGCTACCCTGGCTCTGCGACATGGCACCCATGGAGCCCATGCCACGGTAGGCTTTGTAGGTACGGCCCTGGTAGAGCTCGACTTCGCCGGGCGCTTCTTCGGTACCGGCCAGCAGGCCGCCGACCATCACGGCACTGGCGCCAGCGGCAATCGCCTTGGCCAAATCACCAGAGTAGCGCACGCCACCATCGGCAATCAGCGGAATGTCGTACTCTTTGAGCGCTTCGGCCACGTTGGAAACCGCGGTGATTTGCGGTACGCCAACGCCCGCTACGATGCGCGTGGTGCAGATCGAGCCAGGGCCGATACCGACTTTAACGGCATCCGCGCCTGCTTCGGCCAGCGCCCGGGCTGCACCGGCGGTGGCGATGTTGCCGCCAATCACCTGAATCTGCGGGAAGTGCTCTTTGATCCAGCGAACGCGGTCAAGAACGCCTTGGGAGTGGCCGTGGGCGGTATCGACAATGATCACGTCCACGCCTGCTTCGGCCAGGGCGGCTACGCGATCCGGGGTTTCCGGGCCGGTGCCGACTGCCGCGCCGACTAACAAACGGCCATCGCTGTCTTTGGCAGCCATTGGGTAGGTGCGGGCTTTTTCGATATCCTGGAAGGTGACTAGGCCGCGCAGGTGGAACTCGTCATCAACGATCAGCATTTTTTCGATGCGGTGTTCGCGCATTTTGGCTTTGCTGGTTTCGAGGTCGGTACCTTCTTTGACAGTAACCAGCCGGTCGCGCGGCGTCATGATCGCTTCAACGCTGTCGCCATGGTTGGGCTGGAAGCGCATGTCGCGTTCGGTCACGATACCCACCAGGGTTTCGCCTTCTACCACGGGGAAACCGGAGAAGCCGTATTCACGGGCCATGGCGAGCAGGTCTTCGAGCTTGGCTTTAGGGCTAACGGTGACCGGGTCTTTCACAATCACGCTTTCGTGCTTTTTGACCTTGCGCACCTCAGCGGCTTGCTGGGTCATGGCCATGCTCTTATGGATGATGCCGATGCCGCCTTCCTGGGCCATCGCAATCGCTAGACGCGCTTCGGTAACGGTGTCCATCGCGGCAGAGAGGAGCGGAATATTGAGCGAAAGATTGCGGGTCAGGCGGGTTTTGAGGCTGACATCCTTGGGGAGGACATCGGAGAAGCCGGGAACGAGGAGTACGTCATCGAACGTTAGTGCTTCTTGGGCCATACGTAGCATAGCGGCAACACCCTGATTGAGAGGAAGTGGGGCGTGAAAGGTTAATCCCCTATTATAGCGTTTTGAGGGCCTTTCCAGCAATGCCACTGCCCCTACTCTACGCCACTGCTTCTGCTTGGCGCGCTGCTAGCGCATACCCCGTGACAGTCAGCACCCTGCGGTTAATGTTAGCCTATACGTCATTTAGCTCTACAGAAGTGTCAGGTGGCGACAATGGATGAGACGTTAATTTCAGACTCACAGCTGGTTATGTTGGCGGGTGATGCGGCTTTTGCCCGCGGGGTTCAATATTACCAACAGGGCATGGTGATCAACTGGGATAAAAGCGGTGCCACCATTAGCGCTGACGTCGAGGGCAGTGAGCTTTACCATGTGGCATTAAAGTTAACCAAGCAAGGTTTGAGCGGCGGTTGTAATTGCCCCGCTTCCGAAGGCATTGATTTCTGCAAGCACTGCGTAGCCGTTGCCCTAGCGTACCGCGCCGAGCATACCAAACAAGCACAGCTGGCAGAGGGCGACACGTCAGATCGCATTCACGCTTACTTAGAGACGTTAGACAAACCCTCGCTGGTCGAAACGCTGCTATCGCTTATTGAAAATGACCCTGTACTGCACCAACAGTGGTCGTTGAAAGCGGATGCAGCATTTGGTGTTCTGGATCACAAGGCGCTGAAAAAACGTATCACTGCCGCGTTGCCCATTAATCGCGGGTTGTTCCGTTACTCTCAAGTGAGTCACTATTTCAGTAAGGCAGAAGCCGTTATTGAACAGTTGGCCGAGCAGGTGCCGCAACTCCCTCCAGAAAAAAGCTTGGCACTGGTGGATTACGCACTCGCGCGTATTGATAAAGCACTGGAAACCATTGATGACTCCGGCGGCTTTCGTTTCCACTGCGAACACCTCTTGCACACTTTGCATATTCAGACCGTAAAGCGGCTCGATTGGCCTGCCGACAAGCTAGCCAGCTATCTGTATGAAAAATCGTTTGGTGGGGAAGAGGATCGATACCCGCCGATCCCTGATGCCTATTTGGATGTGCTGAGCCAAGCAAGCCAAGACGCCTACCATGAGCGCCTGCAACAAGCCCTGGATGAGCTGCCGAACCAAGCAGCCACCATGGAATGGGAGGATCGCTACCGATTGATTCGCCTGCGCGATCCGTTACTCAAACGCGCTACAGCCGCCGGTGACCTGCCCGCTATACTGGCGCTGTATCAAAAAACCCTCAGCGATGAGAAGGATTGTTTAAAGGCCGCTGAGCTATGTATGGAGTATGAAGCCTGGGATCAGGTGGAAGCATGGCTAACTTATGCTGCTGAGTGCGAGGCAAAAAACGACTACCGCTGGCGGCTTGAACGCAACCGGCTTGAGATACGCCTAAAGCTGCATCGCAGTGAAACAGACGCGGCGGCAGAGCAACAGTGGGGTATCTATCAACACACTCAGCAGTTGGACGATTACCGGCAGCTAGTGGCGCTGATGGAAGCGCATAATTTAGCCATCGTTTATCGCCAGCGGGTCTGTGACTGGCTACTGGAACGCATCACCCACCCGCCGGAAAAGATGCCCTCTTTCTGGGCGCAGCAAGCAAAAGATAGCTTATTGGAAATTTATTTATTCGAAGGGCGCTTGGATGATGCCCATGCATTGTGCACTGAGCACCAGGTATCAGCGCACTTGCTGCACAACTTGGCCAAAGCCCTGCCCTCTCCCGATGCACGTATACCACTGTACCTGCGCTTGGTAAGGCTGTATGTAAAACAGACTAACAACCAAGGCTATCGACAGAGCATCGCGTTGCTTAAAGAGCTGAAAAAGAGCCTGGAAACGCCAGCTCAATACACCGCTTTTGCGCACATGCTGACGCAGTTACGTAGCGAATTTAAAGCCAAGCGGAACTTCATTAAGTGGTTGGACGAAGCCTTTTCAGACACGCTCAAATAAGAGGTAGCCGTCAACCAACTCAACCAGCGCGCCAAGCAACCCCTTAAGCGAATAGTATGGCTAAGAGGTGTATCATGCTGATTATTATTAATAAAAGGGGACAAGAATGGCAGACCAACCTAGGCAGCTCTACTACAGCAATCCAGATAACATCACGGGAGCACGTGTTTCGCGCGATATGATGGTGACGTTATGCAGTGCTTTGGGGGAAGCGCTTGACGATCCAGATACGCGTCATTTCATTCGCAATACGCGTATTCCCAATGAGAGGGAACTCTACGGTACCTTTATCAAGGCGCTGCTAAGTGATGGCTTTAATAGCCAGATTGGCCACATTGCCACTGAAGTACAGGTATCTCGTCAGACAGATGAAGCCAGCGGCAAAGGCCGAGTGGATATCATTTTCGACTATCGCAGCACCAGCTTTCTCGTCGAACTAAAAGTCATTCGTGCTTCTGTGAATGGTCGTCAACTTGGTGAAGAATACACAACAACGACACAGCGACTCGTTCGCCCGTGGCAGAAAGCCGTCAATCAGCTCATCGAGCTTGATGAAACAAGCCTGGGAAAAGCACTAAAGAAGAAGGTTATCAAGCTCCCTATCGCCCTCTACCTGCATGTGGATAACAGACAGAAGGGCAATACAGATCAATGGGAAGCGCTCAGCGCTGCAACACACGAAAGGATCGTATCTCAGTTAAATACCGACGTGAATAACGATGACCCAGCGAGCCACCACTTCAGCTATTTCCAGCCACTGACAGATCCGGTGACCACATCACGCCGAAGAGGCTGCCTCGTTGAAGGAACGCCAGACGTAAGGCTTTACGGCTTTTCTATTATTGCGGCATGCCAGTAACAATATCCGAATAATACAGGCTACTCTTTATGTGCCTCGCTCCAATACTGGATCGAGGCATTCGAGACGATGCCCTGCTCGGTACCAATACGTATCAACGCTTCCTGTAAAGCCAGCGCCTGATCGTACTGGTGACAAAGTGCCAGAGAACGAATCATCCGCGAAATACGCAGGTGATTATGCCCACCTGCTTTGAGCCAAATATGCTCGCGGATATTGAGGCTCGGCTGGGCAGTAATGGTGAGCCCATCACGAGTTAAACCCAAAAAACTCAACATGACATCCAGCGAGACTCGCTGTTGTTCACGTAACGCGCTATCGTCTTGAAATATGTCACGCTCGCCATCGGTCAGCCGCGGGGCAAAATGGTTAAAGCGGCCAACCTCAGGGATGGGAAAAAGCCATTGAATATAATCGTGGGTATGCTCTAACCAAAAGTGAGATAAGGCCCAGACGGCATCGATATAGCGCCCCTTATGATCCGGTGCCTCGCCACGGTAAAAAGCGATCAACGGTGTTGGGTGGTGGCCCATAGCATTTCCTCGTCATCTCCTGGGTAATACAATGATATTTCGTAACAACGACGCCATTTTACGCCACTAGCCGTAAAGATTCCCGGATTCCCTAAAGCAAGGGACAGCAATGAACGCACCAATGCCCCAGGCACTCTCCGTCAGCCAACTCAACCAGCGCGCCAAGCAAACCCTTGAGCGCGATGTGGGCGAGGTGTGGGTGGAGGGCGAGCTCTCTAATGTTTCCCGCCCGGCGTCGGGGCATGTCTATTTCACGCTGAAGGATGACCGGGCGCAGATTCGCTGCGCGCTGTTTCGTCAGCGGGCGCGTTTTGTCTCGGCGCCGATGCGCGACGGTGATCAGGTCAAGCTGCGTGGGCGGGTATCGCTGTTCGAGCCCCGCGGTGACTACCAGCTAATTGCCGACGCCGTTCAGGCGGCAGGCCTGGGCGAGCTGCTGGCGGCCTTTGAGCGTTTAAAAGCGCAGCTGGAAGGCGAAGGCGTGCTCGCCAACGCCCGGCCGCTGCCCTTTCCGCCACGCAAGCTGCTGATTTTAAGCTCCGCCACCGGGGCAGCGATTCGTGATGTGCTGGCGGTGCTGGAAGCGCGCTGGCCGCTGGCGGACGTCACGCTGATACCGGTGCCGGTGCAAGGCGCGGAAGCCGCCCCGGCGATGATCTCGGCGCTGGCATTGCTTAACCGTCAGGCGCGGCTAGACCCGGAGCGGGACGTAATTTTGATCACTCGCGGCGGCGGTAGCCTGGAAGACCTCTGGGCGTTTAATAACGAACACCTGGCACGGGCGATTTTTCACTCCCGGCTGCCGGTGATGTCGGCGGTGGGCCACGAAGTGGATATCACCCTGGCGGATTTCGCCGCCGATATGCGCGCTCCCACCCCTTCTGCCGCCGCCGAGCGCCTGGTGCCGGATCAAAACACCCTTAAGCGCCAGCTTGAGCATCAGCACAGCCGTTTGCAGCGGGCTATGCAGGCACGTCTGGAACGCGACAGTCAGCGGCTGGATACCCTGCGCGCCAAGCTGCGCCACCCCGGCGAACAACTCAACCGCCAGCGCCAGCACTTAACCGCCCTCAATCAGCGCTTGAATCGCGCCATGCAGCAAACCCTCACCCAGCAAAAAGCCCAGGTGACACAGCTGAGCAGGCGCTTAGCCAGCCAGGATATGGCGCGGTTGCACCGTGCAGAAAGCGAGCGTGTGAGCCAGTTACAGCGCCGTTTGGGGAGTGCGATGCAGCGCCAGTTGGAGAGCCGACAGGCACGCTTGAAAGCCGCCGCACGGGAGTTAAACGCGGTCAGTCCGCTAGCGGTGCTGGGGCGTGGCTATGCAATTGCCCAGGATGAGCAGGGCCAGGTCATTCGCCGCGCGAAAGATACCCAGCCCGGCCAGAAGCTGAAACTGAAGCTAGGTGAAGGCAGGCTAAGCGTGGAAGTTAAGCGGCGTTTAAAGTCCGGGGGTTAAAGACCTAAGTTAAATGGCCGATATCTTCTAACAATGAGGAGAGGATACCGCCATGAAGATTGGATTTTCGTCTTTTACACTAATTAATCAGCGCCAAGATAAGCCGCAGTTTTTAACGCCTACCCGCGTCGCCCCCCAAAAGAGCGAGCCTGCTGAAGACGACCCGTTCACAAAGCGTCTTAAAAAGCAGCAGGAAGCGCTGGAAAGCTTGGCGTCGCTGCCTACTCCAAAGGAAGCCTCCCAGCAGCAGGCCACCGATAAAGTGGGCTTCCTGCGTCAGCGGATTGAAATGCTGAAAGCCATGATGGCCTTCGCCTCTCCTGAACAGCTTAAAAACATGGCCAAGGAGCTCAAGAGCATCGCCCGTGAGCTTGCCGGTGCGGCTAAGCTACTGAACAATCAAGGCGGCGGTGGTGCTGGCATGACCGCAATCCCGTCCGTGGTTGCAACGCCAGCAGTTCCCACGACAGCCGTTCAAACGACAGCAGCTCAACCGGCCGAGGCCCAAGCCAACGGGGCCGACTCAGCCGCGGCCCAGGCGGGTGGCAATGAGAGCGCCCAGGTAACGGTTTCCAGTGACGCGCAGCAAGCCGAAGCCAGTGCGGAAACAGCCGAAGATGATGCTAAAAAGGCTGCTGAGCAAGAGGCCGAGAAGGCAGCGGGCGAGCCTGAAAGCGATGAATCCACCGAGCTCGGCGTATTACCAAGCCTACCTAACCTCATTCAGAATGAAGACAACCGCTCGAAATCCAATGGCCCCAGCGCTAGTGAACACGCACTACGCGGCGTACTGACTGACGCCCAA
This sequence comes from Halomonas sp. A3H3, assembly GCF_000982975.1. Taxonomy (NCBI): domain Bacteria; kingdom Pseudomonadati; phylum Pseudomonadota; class Gammaproteobacteria; order Oceanospirillales; family Halomonadaceae; genus Halomonas; species Halomonas sp. A3H3. The sequence goes on from NZ_HG423343.1 coordinate 825,340, forward strand.
AAAGCGCTGCGCGAAGCAGTTAACGAACTTAAGGTTCGGCTGAATGAAGAAGATAAAGAAGCTCGTCGTGAGCTAAAGAAAGCTGAAGAAGTTATGGACAAGACTGATCGAGTGGTTGCCGCATCAACCTCTGAGGCCCTCTACTCCTCATTGGGGCAGTTGCTGCCTACCTCGCTAGGTGACGTTTCCGTATCAACGCCCTCTATCAACATAGAGGTTTAGCGCTAATAGAAAAGGCGCTACCGGAAGTAGCGCCTTTGTTGTTTTGCGTTGGCCTAAAAAATGTTGCATAGATTATTTCTTGGTATCCCTGCCTGACTTTTTATCGTCATCGGACTCCGGGTTTACATGGTGGGTATCCGGCATCGGATTGGCCTCATCATGGTGGTCATCCTTCTCTTTAGGGGCTTTCTGGTCTTTATCGGGAACTTGAGTCATCGCTTCTTCCTTACCGTAGTGGGTGAGCGAAAGAGTGGGAGGCGTTCGTGGTGCCTCCTATCCCTGGCTGACTTAACTGTAGCCCTTCCCCTTCAACTTGCAATTCACCCTCATAAGCACTCACGACATAACTGCAATTAAACAATATTTAAAACAAACACTTAAAACAAGTAAATAGCTTTATAGCAGCTACATTAGCAATATTGATAGCATCAATAACCTGCCACTATCATTTCTCTGCATGACCAACCGTTTTATTGCTCAGCGTTCGCTTCCTGGTTTGCCGTTGTTACTACCTTGGTCTACGTTTACAGCGTGTAAGGTACTCGAGGATACGAGGGCCTGAACAGTGGTTAGTAAGTGATGTTTTACGATAACTAACCGTATGTGCAAACCAAATTGTGCCAACAATGGAGTGACCGCACATGAGTGATCAACACCAACCACCACAGCATCAGGATAAACAGCCTGGTGATGAACACGCCATGCGCCCAGAGCCCGAATACATTCGTGAAAGCTACCGGGGCGCCGATAAGTTACTGGACAAGGTCGCGATTATTACCGGTGGCGATAGCGGCATAGGGCGTTCAGTCGCCGTTCACTATGCCCGCGAAGGTGCCGACAGCGTGATCGTGCACCTCAAAGAAACCAAAGATGCAGAAGAGACCAAGCGGCTGGTGGAGGCCGAAGGTCGCCGCTGTTTGGTTTTGAAAGGCGATGTGGCAGCGCCAGCGTTTTGCCGTGAGATCGTTAAGCGCACCCTCGACCACTTCGGCAAGATCAATATTGTGATCAATAACGCCGCCGAGCAGTACGACTGGGATGACATTACCGAGATCCCCGATGATCAACTGCTACGCACCTTCCAGACCAATATCTTCAGCCATTTCTATCTAAGCAAATCTGCCCTGCCGCATCTCAGCGAAGGCGACACCATTATTGCCACCTCATCAATCAATGCCTTTAAGGGCAACGATACACTGATCGATTACACCGCCACCAAGGGCGCTATTCAGGGGCTGGTGCGTTCGTTGGCGATGTCGCTGATGGATCGTGGCATTCGCGTGAATGCCGTAGCGCCAGGGCCGGTATGGACCCCGCTGATTCCCGCCAGCTTTGAGGATGAGAAGGTAGCGTCATTCGGCGGCCAGGTGCCCATGAAACGCGCCGGGCAGCCCAGCGAAATGGGCCCTGCCTATGTCTATCTGGCCAGCGAGGAGTCTTCCTACATGAGTGGCCAGACCATGCACCTGAATGGCGGCGTTATCTTAAATACCTAAGCGTTTCTTATATAAGATATAGCGCGCATTCCCGGGGTGGCTTTGAGCCACCCTTTTGTTAGAACACTGTTCATACAGTCACGGCAACGCCAAAATATTCCCGCTCGGGAATATTTAATCCTAATAACCCGACGAGACGACTGATAATTACCGCTCGGTAATTATCGAAGGATTTATCTGACAGTAATGTTGGGTCAATAAGCCTCGCTTCTCACTGCCGCCTGGGGATAGCCGTCGCATACGTATTGAGATGCGAGAGGTGTTCATCCGCTTGCTGCAAAGCGTCTAGCGTCTTAGGCCTATCGAATTCCGCCAATAAACTGCACAGCACTTCGGAGACGGCTAATGCCGGGGTTAGCGTGTGAAAAAAGCTATCGGTTTCCGTGGGGCATAGAATCGTCTGCGCTGACATCCCCACCAGCGGCGACACTTCACTATCGGTGATGGAAACAATCCCCACCCCCTTATCTTTTGCCAGTTGGGCCAGTTCCAGCGTCCCTGTTGCATAAGGTTTGATGGAGATAACGAGCAATACATCCTCAGATGTGGCACGAATTAGTCCATCTCCGCCGGTTCCCCCAGGCCCATCCAGGTGAACCGAGCGCTCGCCCAGCAGGGTCATCACGTAATGGAAATGCCAGGCAACGGCATGGCAGGAACGTAACCCCAGCACGTATACCTTTCTCGCTGATCTCAGCCTAGTGGCGGTGGCTTCCAGCTGCCGTAGTGAATCGGGCTCGCAGAGCTTAGCAAGCTGGGCACTCAGCCCTTGAAGCATATGCGAAGCGGTATCGCTGACTCCCCTTTCACTGCCTTCATCTACCCGCTGGCGAACCTTGGCCGCAAAGCCATCGCCCCCCTGACGTAACACCGCTGCATGCTGCGCCCGAAGTTCGTCGTACCCTGGCAATCCCAAGAACTTGGCAAGCCGTGTCATGGTGGCGGGTTGCACACCCGCTAGGCGCGCCACCTCGCGCATGGACACCAGCGCCACTTCCTCCGGATGCTCAAGCACGTAGCGAGCGGCCTGTTGCAGCTGCGCAGACATGGCATCGTACTGGGCAATAATCTGCTCTCTCAGCGAATCGCTCGGCTGCATAGTAGTTGGCTCTGTGAAGAAATAGTCGGTTGGCTCTGTGAATATATGATCTACATGTTTCACATTATATTTAAATGATTTATTTGTTGCAAACATCTTTGTGAGTGTGCCAATCTCATTGTCATATGAATTACTCACCGTTTGATAATGAGGGAAAGAGGCTATGACGCGTATTCTTCACCGCGGTATCGGCGGGAAACTGCCTCATGCTGCGTCGGCACAAGGCGTCTATATCACGGACACCACGGGGCGCCGCTATCTGGATGGCTCGGGAGGCGCTGCGGTCACCAGCGTAGGACACGCCCACCCGGAAGTGCTGGCCGCCATGCGCTCACAGATCGATAGCCTCTGTTACGCCCACACCTCATTTTTCACTACCGATGCCGCCGAAGCACTTGCCGAAAAGCTCGTGGATTTAGCCCCCGCAGGGCTGGATTACGTCTACTTGGTGTCGGGTGGGTCAGAAGCCGTCGAAGCGGCGCTGAAAATGGCCCGGCAGTACTTTGTAGAGATTAATCAGCCCCAGCGACGGCATATCATTGCCAGACGCCAGAGCTACCACGGCAATACCATCGGCGCGTTGGCAACCGGTGGCAATGCCATGCGGCGCCAGCAGTTTCAGCCCATCCTGCCAGAAACCCACCATGTATCGCCCTGCTATGCGTATCGCGACAAGGGCACCGACGAGACGCCCGAGGCCTACGCTGCACGGCTTGCCGAGGAGCTTGAGGCAAAGATTCTGGAACTTGGCCCTGAAGAAGTCATGGCCTTCGTTGCCGAACCCGTCGTCGGTGCCACCTTAGGGGCGGTCGCCTCTGAGGCGGATTACTTCAAACGCGTGCGTGCCATTTGCGATAAATACGGCGTACTGCTGATCCTCGACGAAGTGATGTGCGGCATGGGAAGAACCGGCTCCGTCTTCGCCTGCGAACAAGATGGGGTAACGCCTGATATCGTTACGATCGCCAAGGGTTTGGGCGGCGGCTATCAACCTATTGGCGCAGTGATGCTATCGGCCAACATCTACGCCAGTTTTGCCAATGGGTCTGGGCTGTTTCAGCATGGTCATACCTATCTTGGGCACCCTGTGGCCGCCGCGGCCGCTAACAAAGTGGTTGAGATCATTGCACGGCCGGAGACGCTGGCGAACGTCAATGACATGGGCACGAGGTTACAGAGCGGCCTTGAAGCGGCGCTCGGCGCATCCCCCCATGTGGGCGATATTCGCGGCAGGGGCTTGTTTCGCGGTATCGAGATTGTCGCGGACAGGGAAAACAAAACACCTTTCGATCCGGCTAGAAAGATTTACGCCAAGATCAAGCGACAGGCCATGGCGCGTGGCCTGATCAGCTACCCGATGGGCGGCACTATTGATGGCATTAACGGTGATCATATCTTGCTGGCTCCGCCCTATATCATTGCGCCTGACGAAGTAGACCTGATCATTGAGCGTATTGCCGAGGCCATAACCGCCGCCATCGCAGAGTGATGACACAATCAACAACATCTGAAAGGAGACCCACCCATGCCCTCTTCTCCCTGCCCGCCTATTTCCGATGCCGACTGGCCTGAGGAGATCCCTGATTTACGCGAGGGCTTTGCTGGCGCACTCAACGTTTATCGCACCATGGCCCATCACCCGGCCTTGCTTAGAGCGTGGGCGCCCTTGCGCCAACACGTTGTTAAGGAGAATGCGTTAGGCCCGGAACTGACCGAAGTGGTGATTTTACGCGCGGGTTTACGTATGGGCTCAGCCTACGAGTGGGCCCATCATGTTAGTCGTGCACTTGCCCTGGGATTCTCCGAACACCGGATCACTGCTATTCGCGGTACTCCCGAAGGCGTTGATGGTCTTATCGTCAACGCCGTGGATGCGTTATTCGATGAGCGCATGCTGACCAAGGAGCAGGAAGCAGAACTTGCCGAGGCGATCGGACGCAAAGCAGTGATCGACCTGATCGCCATGGTGGGTTTTTACTCGGTGCTCGGTTACCTGCTCAAAACCTACGACACACCGATTGACGACACTATTCAACAAGAAGCGCAAAAGCAGCCGGAGCTGTTTTCGCTAATGCCACGTTCAACCAGGGCTGCTAATTAGCCACCCAATTTTCAATAAGCGAATTACGCTAATTGCTTAACCAACACCTTCGATTTACGGGCGTGATTGTAGGTTTCGCGTTTCAGCGGGGGTAGGTCTTCCAGGCTGGCGGCGCGGAAGCCGTGTTCCACAAACCAGTGGGCGGTGTGGGTCGTCAGCACGAAGATTTCAGTTAAGCCGCGCTGGCGGGCGCGGCGCTCCATGGCTTCCACCAGGCGCTCGCCCCGCTCGCCACCGCGGTAGCTGTCGTGCACTGCTACACAGGCGAGTTCGGCAATGCTGGTGTCCGTAAATACATGCAGCGCGGCGCAGCCAATCACCATACCGTCGCGCTCGATCACCATGTAGTCATCGATTTCGTGCTCCAGGCGCTCTCTTGAACGCGCCACCAGCATACCTCGGCGCTCTAGCGGTTCCAGCAGTTCCAGCAAGCCCGCTACATCGTTGAGCGTGGCCGGGCGCAGCTGTTCGTAGCGGTGCTGGGTAATCATGGTGCCCACGCCGTCGCGGGTGAACAACTCACCCAGCAGGGCATCGTGGTTGCGCCAGGAAAGCAGGTGCGTGCGCGCCACGCCTTCCCGTGCGGCAGTGCAGGCGGCCTGTAAGTGGCGGGCTAGCTCGCTACCTGGCACTGCGGCGCTTAAACGCGGCTCGGCCTCCGCCGGGGAAAGCTGGCGCAGCAGCGCGCCCTGCTCATCTTCCAAGCCTTCGGATTCCCCCAGCAAAATCAGCTTGTCGGCTTTCAGCGCCACGGCGGCGTGTTGAGCGACTTCAGAGGCGTCTAAATCAAAAACTTCACCGGTACTGGAGAACCCTAGCGGCGGCAGCAGCACCAGCGAGCCTTTTTCCAGCAGGCCTTCAATGGCGCTGGCACGCACCCGACGCACTTCGCCGCTGTGGTCGAAATCCACCCCTTCGCGCACGCCTAATGGCTTGGCGGTCACCAGGTTGCCGGAGATCACGCTCAATTCCACACCGTGCAGCGGCGTGCTGGGCAGGCCAAGGGAGAGCCGCGCTTCCAGCCATAGCCGCTGGTGGGCAGCTACCTGCTCAACGTGAGCCATCACCGCGCGATCCGCGACCCAGCGGCCATCGATGCGCGTGGGCTCTACGCCAGCGGCGGTTAGCGACTCGTGCACCTGGGGGCGAATGCCGAACACGACGACCAGTCGCACACCCAGGGTATGCAGCAGCGCCAAATCCTGAATCAGTTGCTCCCCTCGGCCAGACGCCATGGCTTCGCCTTCAATTAAGATGACAAAGGTTCGCCCCCGGTGGGCATTGATGTAGGGGGAAGCGTTACGAAACCAATCAACAAAGGGGAAGCGTGTATCCAAGGGCCGCTCTCCGGCAGCAGGTGAAAGAAACAATCTCAAAAACGATCTCAAAAACAATCTCCAGTTACTTTACCAGAGCACGAAAAACAGCGGCACCTTCAAATGCAAATCTGCTCAATCTAATGCAGATAAACATGAAGATGCCGCTGTGATCTTATCGCTCAGATGCTTCTAAAGCCTTTCGAGCCTTGGCGTACTACGTTTACAAGTGCTGTTTATTATCCGTTAACCGAACATGCCCTTGAACATGAAGAAGAACAGAATCGCCAGGCCCGCGCCTGCTGGCAGTGTGATCAGCCACGACATGGCAATCGTGCCGATGACCCGCAGGTTCAATGCCGCCATGCCGCGTGCCAGCCCCACCCCAAGAATCGCGCCGACCAGGGTGTGGGTGGTGGAAATCGGCAGGCCAGTGCCCGAGGCCAGCACCACCGTCGTGGCTGCCGCCAGGGTAGCGGCAAAGCCACGGCTGGGGGTCAGTTCCGTAATCCCGGTACCCACGGTAGCGATGACCTTATGGCCGTAGGTGACCAAGCCCACTACGATACCAGCTCCACCCAATACGAGTACCCACCAGGGCACCAGTGCGGAACCACCAATTTCACCGCCGGTTTGCACCACACTGATCACCGCTGCCAGCGGGCCAACCGCATTCGCCACATCGTTGGAGCCGTGGGCAAAGGCCATGGCGCAGGCGGTGAAGATCATCAGCACGCCGAACACACGCTCAACGTTGGCATAGCCGAAGTGGTCGTTGGTATTGTGCTCGAACTTGATACGCCGCTGCATGATCAGGCCAATGCCCATAATCACCAGGCCCAGCAGGATCGACAGCAACAGGCTCTGATTGAAGGTTAGATCCAACCCCACATGAGATAACCCTTTGGTCAGCGTGACCATCGAAACGATGAAGCCCACCAGAAACACATAACCGGGTACGTAGCGTTTGGCGGCCGTGAACGGGTTGGCGTCCTCGAAAATCAGGTGGTGTACCGATTTAAACAGCACGAAACCGATGGTACCTGCCAACAAGGGGGAGACCACCCAACTGGCGGCAATCTTGCCTACCGCACCCCAGTCCACCGTGGCAGGGCCTAGCCCTGCGACCGCAAAGCCTACGATCGCGCCGACAATCGAGTGCGTCGTGGAAACCGGCCAGCCTTTCATGGAGGCCACCAGCAGCCATGTTCCCGCCGCCAGCAGTGCTGCCAGCATGCCGTAGACCAGCAATTGTGGGTCGTCCTGTAGCAGTTCGGGGTCGATAATACCTTTACGGATCGTATTGGTAACTTCGCCACCGGCTAGCCAGGCACCCAGGAATTCAAAAATGACCGCAATCAGGATGGCCTGCTTGATGGTGATCGCTTTCGACCCCACCGAGGTTCCCATGGCATTGGCCACGTCGTTGGCGCCAACGCCCCAGGCCATGAAAAAGCCAAACAAACAGGCCAGGATGATAAAGATTTCACCGTGCTGGGCAATAATCAGCATGAAAGTCCCCTTAGCGGGCAGTCAGGATCTGCAGACGGCTACCCACGCGCTCGGCGCGGTCGGATAGTTCGCCAACCCATTCAATGATCTTGTAGAGAAAGATCACGTCCACTGGTGGTAGCTGGCTCTCAAGCTTGAACAGCTGGCGGCGAATGGTGATCTGTTGGTCGTCGGCTTGGTGTTCGAGGGTGTGCAGCTCACGGATCATCTTCTGCATCACATCCGAGACATTTTTGCCAAAGCCGGACTCGAGCAGATCCTTGAGCTCTTCTAGCGCTTGACGCGCTTGCGCCACGCAGGCAACGCTGGTTCGAATGTAGTCGCGCATCGGCGCGGCCAGCTCATCCGGCACGCGCATTTTACGCCCCAGCATAATGCCGGTAATGTCACGCACCTTGTTGGCGATCTTGTCCTGCACGCTGATCAGATCAAGCAGATCGGAGCGCGACACCGGAAGAAACATGGTGTTGGGCAGGTTCAACCGCAGTTCTGTTTTCAGCGTATCGGCGTCATGCTCTAGGCGGGTGACGTTTTCGCGCAGCTCAGCCGCTTTGTCCCAGTCATCAGCCAGGGTTGCTTCAAAAAACGGCAACAGCTGATCGGCACACTCATTCGTCTTGACGATATGGGCCAATAACGGCTGGAATGGCGAGCGGCCAAACATCGAAGAAAAAGGATTGGAGGTAACCATAATGCCTTTTAGCCTGTTTTCGGGGAGCCTGGAAATGGCGGCGCCAGTATAAAGAGTGCGCCTGCCGCCGTCATGAAAAGTTCACAAATGTAATCAAATATTCATTTAAATGTCACGATAACGAGGTGGCTAGCGTCATGAAAAGCCCAAACCCCATGGAAGTGGAACTTAAACTGGCCCTTGCCCCGACAGGGCCTGCGGCGCTGACTCAACACCCGTATCTCGCTTCACACGCCGTGCGTAAACAAACGCTGACCAATACCTACTTTGATACCCCTCAGGGTGATCTGGCGAAAGCACATATTGCGCTGCGACTTCGCCAGGTAGACGGCCAGGTGCTGCAAACGGTGAAAACCGCTGGCCAAGGTGGCGGTGGGCTTTCCCAGCGCGAAGAGTGGGAGTGGCAGGTGGCTGGCCCGCAGTTGGATCTCGCTTCAATTGCCAAACTCCCCCCTTTTCAAGGCGAACTTAGCGGTGTACTTGATGCCCTCGCCCCCCAGCTCAGCACTGATTTCACACGGCGTAGCTGGCAGCTAAAAGAGGGCGCACAAGGTCAGCAGAGTCATATTGAATTGGTGTTGGATGAAGGTGAAATTATTAGCGGTGGCTATCGCACGCCAATTCGCGAGGCAGAGCTCGAATTAAAAGGCGGCGAGCCGGAAGCGTTGTGGGCGCTGGCGCTTAAGCTTGCCGAACAAGTACCGTTGCGGCCTTCGGATAGCAGCAAGGCGTCCCGTGGTAATGCCCTTAGCACCCAACACTGGCCGCTACCCGAAGCGCACTCTCCGGCGGAGTGGCTGCACCGCGCCACGCTGGCGCTGGACGCCTACCACGACAGCCAACAAGCCAGCTTTTTAAACGATGCCCAGCAGGCGCTGGCCACTCTCGCCGAACATCCCGAACTGGATGCCACCGCACGCGCTTATGCCCAGGCGCTGCCTGGCGCGCTCGATGCGGACGGCCAGCCCAATGCAGCCTACGGTAAAGCGGCGTTAGCGCTCGCCCATCGCTTGGCGTACCAAACCGCGCTACGCTAGCGTTTAACTAGAACGGCATTGAGGCTCACTTCAGGATGATGCGATGAATTTTCACCTAACCCCCGGTGCGGAAGGCCTCCGCACCCGCCTGTTCCATATCATATTTGAGTCTAACACGCCGGGAGCTAAAGCCTTTGACATCGCCCTGATCGTAGCGATTTTGATGAGCGTCGCGGTCATCATGCTGGACAGCATCGAGATTTATGCTGAACGCTACGGAGAACTCTTCTTTTATCTTGAGTGGGCCTTCACGCTATTGTTCAGCATTGAGCTGATCTTGCGCATTTACTGCCTGGAAAAGCCGACACTCTATTTAAGAAGCTTTTATGGCATCGTCGACTTAATCGCGATTTTGCCCATTTGGCTGGTACTACTGGTGCCCGGTGCACATGGTCTGGTGATTGTACGTTTGCTGCGAGTACTGCGCATTTTTCGTATTCTGCGCCTGATGGAGTTTGTCGGCGAGGCGCGTCTTTTAATGGATGCCCTTAAACGCAGCATGCGCCAGATATTGCTGTTTTTTAGCGCCATATTAATGGTGATTACCCTGTTCGCGGCGCTGATGTACACCATCGAATCCTCTGAGGCGGGCTTCACCAGTATTCCGATGTCGATGTACTGGGCCATTGTCAGCATGACCACCGTCGGCTATGGCGACATCGTCCCCGCTACTGCGCTGGGTAAATCGATTACGGTGGTACTCATGCTGCTCGGCTACTCGATCATTGCCGTGCCCACCGGGGTGTTTTCCGCTCAGGTGATTCGCTCGATCCGTGAAGAGCGTTACTCCGAAGAAGCCTGCCCCGGCTGCGGTCACGAACGCCATGAAAAACGCGCCCGCTACTGCCTACGCTGCGGCACCTGGCTGGATGAAGACAGCGAAGACCCGCGCAAGAAGGACGACGACAAAACAGATGACGCTCAAGAAAATAGCCACGAGAGTGACGAAGACAAGAACTAAGACAAAAACACGCCCCAAGACAGCTAAACTAAATCGTCAAACAAAATAGCCAAATCTGGGGCGCGCAGCGTTTATTTAATGCGGTATGGAGTGGTTATCTAACCGATCACTCCACTTCGTGCGGGGCTTCCCAGGCGTCTAACTCAGCCTCGCTCCAGGCACCGTAAGTAGCGTTGGGGAACACGATCCAATCGTTGCCAAAACGCTCGGCATTCTCTTCAACAAGCGCATGCTGCTGGTCAAGGTCGGCGCCCGCGAAGTCACCCGCGAAATCGTGAAGGGAATCACCCAGCTGCATCACCAGCGTGTGGTTATCCACCACTTCCGCGCGGCGTTCTGCCTTGGCAGGCCCCAGCAACATCACGCTCTGTTCAGAGACTTGGGGTAGCTCTAGCGCTTCCAAGGTGGCGATAGTGTCGGCCTCGTTCTCCTGGTAGCGATCAGAGACGTAAAAAATGGCCACGCCCTGCTCATCCGCGTAATCCAGGAACGCTTTGGCACCCGGCATCAAACGCGGTTCGCCTTCACGCTCCCAATGCTTCCATGTGTCCCAGGTGGTGTAGTCGTGGCACGCCTGCATGTCGCGAACCAACAGAGCGCTATTATCCAGCACCGTTTCATCCAGGTCGGTAATGATCGCCAAGTCGTCGCTGCCACCATGCGCCTCAATCTGATCCTCAAGCCGGTAGGTGGCGAGGGCAAAACCCTGACGCTGCAGAGCAGCGGCTTCAGCAGACTGCTGTTGATAGCGCAGGCCCATTGCATAGGCTTCCTGGGCACATATTTCTGCGTCATCACTATTTGCATGGCTGGTCAGCGGTAAAGCGGTGAGGCTGGCTAGAGCAGCAAGGGTGCAGAGGCGAGAAGGGAATGGCTTCGTCATTGAATGATCTCCTGGGCTAGGCGATCTCAAAAAGACGAGGCGATTCCTCGCCTTAAAGGATCACGATTTATTATCGAAAAGAACCGTTAGGATCATATTTTATTTTCATTGAACATTCAAATAATTAAAAATAGACAAATTCCCTGCTCATTAAAGCTAAAAGCAGGGATTTGCTCTGAAAAGTGTTTTTAGACGACGAAAGGAGAAATATCGCCGCGCCCTTCACGGATGATTTTCGGCGGCAGTTCGCGTAGGTCGATGACGCTGGTGGGGTCTAAATGGCAGGCGCCGCCGTCGATAATGGCATCCAGGTGGGCGCCAAAACGCTCGCGGATCTCTTCCGGGTCGTTCATGGGCAGGTCATCGCCCACCGGAATCAACGTTACGCTCATCAACGGCTCGCCTAATGCGGCCAGTAACGCGTGGGTAATGCGGTGATCCGGTACGCGCACGCCAATGGAGCGCCGCTTGGGATGCAGTAGCAGGCGCGGCACTTCTGAAGTGGCATCCAGAATATAAGTATAAGGCCCTGGAGTATGGGCTTTCAGCAACCGAAATACATCGTTATCTACCTTGGCGTAGGTGCCAATTTCCGAGAGATCGGAACACACCAGGGTGAAGTTGTGTTTATCGTCCAGTGAACGTAGCCATTTTATCTTCTCAATGGCTTTCTTCTCACCCAGATGGCAGCCAAGCGCATAGCCCGAATCAGTGGGGTAAGCAACCACACCGCCTTTACGAATGATCGCAATCGACTGATCGATGAGGCGTTTCTGAGGGTTTTCCGGGTGAATCTGAAAATATTGGCTCATTGGTAACTCCTGTCCGTAGGCACTGCCTATACAGCATAGCCGACTTGGCTTTTAACTGACCGGGCTTTGCAATGACCCGGCTGTGATTTAACCGACCGCCAGCAGGCCGGGTGACGCATCGCGCAGGTGCAGCAGCCGGGGATGCTGCCATATGGGGGGCGCCGCAGTGCGCGGCACTAGGCTCATGCTGCCGGGGGCCGCATGACTGCCAGGGAAGTGAAAATCGCTGCCCATAGAAGCGTAAAGGTCGCGCTCCACTAGCTGACGCGCCAGGTCGCGGGTGCTATCCGGGTTCTGCTGGCCGCTGACCAGTTCAACCGATTGGCCGCCCGCCGCTTGGAAGGTATCCATCAACAGGCCTCGCTTGCGCCGGGTTAAGCCGTGGCGCAGTGGATGGGCAATCACGGCCACACCACCGGAATCGACAATCCAGCTCACGGCTTCGCTGATTTCCGGCCAGTGGGCTTTAACATCGCCCTTTTTGCCGCTGCCCAGATAGCGCTTGAAGGCGCTGGCCCAGTCGGACACCACGCCTTCCGCTACCAGCGCTCGGGCAAAGTCCGGGCGGCCTAGCGGGCGGTCGCTGCCGGCGTGCAGGCGCGCTTTTTCCAGCGCGTTGGATAAACCGACTTTTTCCAGCCTTTCGGCGATCACTGCTGCACGCTGTATCCGCGCTTCACGCTGCTGAATCAGGCCTTCTACCATTGGCCCCTGTAAGCCACCGGGCATCAACGCCACCACATGGATATTGACGCCCTGCCAGCGTGTGGATAACTCACAGCCGGGGATAAGACACAGCCCTGCTTGCTCCGCCGCGCGGCCCGCTTCTTCAATGCCGTCCATGGTATCGTGATCGGTGAGCGACATGTGCGTCAGCCCGCGTTCGGCACACAGGGTTACCAGCTCGGTGGGCGTTAACGCGCCATCGGAAGCGGTTGAGTGCATGTGCAAATCAACTGGGTAGCGCTGATCGGCATCAAAGGTAGTGGGAAGTCGAGGCATAAGCATGACGCCGTGTGGCCAGTTTGTCAGAATGCGCTTTTCAGCTGTGAATGAACCCTTCGCAATGGGTAAGATATGGTGCGCGCTTATGCCAGTGCGGTCAATTAACGGTCACTTTGCATCCTCGTCTTATCAAGGAGTTATACCCAAATGCTGTATGCCATTATGAGTGAAGATGTACCCAATAGCTTAGAGCGCCGCTTAGCGGCCCGGCCAGACCACTTGGCACGCCTGGAAGCGCTGCGCGATGAAGGCCGCCTGGTACTGGCTGGCCCTCACCCTGCCATCGACGCTGAAAATCCTGGTGATGCAGGCTTTTCCGGCAGCTTGGTGGTAGCGGAATTCGACAGCCTGGAAGACGCCAAGGCATGGGCCGACGCCGACCCATACATTATTGCAGGGGTGTATGCCAAGGTAATTGTTAAGCCGTTCAAGAAAGTTATGCCTTGACGCCAATAGGCAAGTATGGAGGGTTCGTCGGCTTTTTCACAGAGCCTGTGGAAAACTCTGTGCAAACCCGGCGGACGCTTTGCGCTAAGCCAGAGATAACGCCAGCGCTAACAAATTGATCATTTTTTAACCACCTGTTCATCAATACGGATACCTGCGTGACCCAACGTTCAAACGCTTTGCCACCGCTTGCGGCATTAACGACGCCAACCCTTACCTGGAACGAGGGAGCCCCCCACGCAACAGCGTTTGATGACATCTATTTCACCCGTGGTGATGGGCGCGCAGAGACCGAGCATGTCTTTCTGGGTGCCAATCACCTCCCCGAACGCTTTGCCGCCTGGGAAGCCGCGCGGCCCTTTGTGATTGGCGAAACCGGCTTTGGCACCGGTCTCAATATGCTCTGCGCCTGGGCCTGTTTTGAACAACATGCACCTTCTTCTGCACGATTGCACCTGTTATCCACAGAGAAGTTTCCCCTTGAGCTAGTTGCCCTTGAACAAGCATTAGCTAGCTGGCCCTCGCTGGCGACTTATACACAGGCGCTCTGTGCCCAGTGGCCCGCCGCGGTTAGCGGTATTCACCGCCTGCACTTAACCGATCGCGTCACCCTTGATCTGCATTTCGGCGATACCACTGAGCGCCTGGAGCAGTTGGATGGTCAGGTCGACGCCTGGTTTTTAGACGGCTTTGCGCCGTCTAAAAACCCCGATATGTGGCAGCCTGAATTGTTTAACGCCATGGCCGCCCGTTCACGCCCCGGCGCGACTTTCGCCACTTTTACCTGCGCAGGCATCGTTAAGCGGGGCCTGAAAGCGGCGGGCTTTAACTGGAAGAAAGTGCCGGGCTATGGCCGCAAGCGGGAAATGCTAGCGGGCAGTATCGAAGCTCCACCAGCGGATCACCGCCGCCAGGCCACTCCCTGGTTTATCCCACCGCCTGCGACACCGGCCAAGCACGTTGTGATAGTCGGCGCCGGGTTGGCGGGAAGCAGCGTAGCGGCAGCGCTGGCACGGCGGGGCATTAAGGTGACAGTGGTGGAGCGCGAAGCACCCGGTGCGGGCGGTTCGGGTAATCGCCAGGGCGCTCTATATGTAAAGCTTGCCGCCGAGACCAATCACCAAAGCCGGGTTTATCTTGCTGGGCTGTTGTACAGCCAGCGCTGGTTAACGCAGCAAAACTCCCCCCAAAGCTTATGGCAGCCCTGCGGCGTGGTGCAGTTGGCAAGCAGTGATAAAGAGGCACGCCGCCAGCAGCGTTTTATCGAGCAACACCCGCTGCCACCTGAAGTCGTCACGGGCATGGAGAACCCGGCGTTAACCGAAACGGCAGCAATCACCGTCAGTGCACCTCACGGGCTTTATTATCCACAGGCGGGGTGGGTAAGGCCTAAGGCGCTGTGTGAGTACTTGCTTAGCCAACCAGGCATTAGCTTGCAGCAAGGCGACGTTAGCTCCCTTACCCAACTAGAAAACGGCTGGCAACTGAACTTGGCCGATGGCAGTACGTTGCGGGCGGATCAGGTGGTGATTGCCAGCGCGCATTTGGCTAACTGCTTTACGCAAACGGCGGAATTACCGCTACAGTCGGTGCGCGGCCAGATTAGCGAGCTAACGCTACCCAATGAGGTAGCGGGCCCTAAACGCGTCGTCTGTGCTGGCGGCTATGTGGCGCCCGCTTTAGAGGGTGTGCTGACCTTCGGGGCTAGCTTTATACCCAACAATGCGACAACTGATGTGACGGACGACGACCATCAGCGCAATATCGATGAGCTGCGCCAAACGCTGCCCGCTCTGGTAGAGAAGTTGGAACAGGCAGGCATTGAGCTGAGCCCTGAGAGCCTTAAGGGCCGTGCCGCCGTGCGTGCAGCAAGCCCCGACAAAACCCCTTACGCTGGGCCGGTGCCGGTGGCAGAAGCATGGCGAACGGACTATTCACTGCTGAGCAAGGATGCCACCCGCGTGGCGGAGATACCTGGCAGGCACCATCCAGGCCTGTGGATATCCACCGCCCACGGCTCAAGGGGGCTCGCCAGCGCGCCGCTTTGTGCCGAGGTAATCGCCTCACGAATCTGCGATGAACCTATGCCACTGGAGGCACCGCTGGTCGACCACTTACACCCAGGGCGGCGGATTATTAGTGCAATTATTCGTGGGCAGACTTAATAGACAAGCTTGAGATTGCTTCGTCGTTTCACTCTCGCCATGACACATTGGCTAGGCGCCTGGCTACAACATTCTTTTGTCATCGCGAGCGAAGCGCGGCGATCTCGGGTTTGCCTGCCAATGCCAGCAAAGATTGCTTCGTCGCTGCGCTCCTCGCAACGACATATTGGGTGGGCGCCTGACCACAACATTCTTTTGTCATCGCGAGCGAAGCGCGGCGATCTCGGGTTTGCCTGCCAATGCCAGCAAAGATTGCTTCGTCGCTTCACTCCTCGCAATGACACATAGGCGTCATTGTGAACGAAGTGAAGCAATCTGGGGTGGGTGCCCCGACAGGCTGAGATTGCCGCGTCGCTGCGCTCCTCGCGACGACATATTGGGAGGCTTTTCGCAAGATGAGGCTAAATATCGCCCTCTTCTTCATCGTCGGCGACATCGCGCCCAAACGAACGCCACTGAGCCAGGGTCATCACTTCGGTCATCTCTAATTCAAGGTCGTGGGCGATAATCAGCTCATTGCGCTCAAGCTGCTTTTTCAGTTCGGCTACCCAGCCGTGCATGCCCTCGCCCGTGGTATCAGTGGTGTCGTAGCCCTGGCGGGTCACAAACGCCTCCAGCAGGGCATTGAGGGTGTCCGGCGGCAGCATTCGGGCGGGTACTTCAATAAAACGGCTCATTAACGCTGCTCCCACTCAGCCAAACGTTCGATAAAGGTGGCTTCGTCCACTACTTCCACGCCCATCTGTTCAGCTTTGGTAAGTTTACTGCCCGCCGCTTCGCCTGCGACCAGGCAGGTAGTCTTCTTCGATACACTACCCGCCACCTTAGCACCCAACGCCTGCAAGCGTGCTTTGCCCTCATCGCGGGTCATACTCTCCAATGAGCCGGTGAGCACCCAGGTCTGGCCTTCCAGCGGCGTAGGGCCTTGGGTGACTTCCGCCTCCTGCCAGGTAATGCCCGCATCAATCAGCGCGGCAATGGTTTCCTGGTTGTGCGGTTGGCGGAAGAAAGTATGCACATGGGCGGCTACAATCGGGCCGACATCGTTGACCGCTTCCAGCGCTTCCAACTCAGCGGCTTGAATGGCCTCAAGGGTACCAAAGTGGTTGGCGAGATTGGCCGCCGTCGCCTCGCCTACTTCACGAATGCCTAAGGCGTAAATAAACCGCGCCAGCGTAGTCGATTTAGCAGTTTCAAGTGCGTTGACCAAGTTGGTGGCTGATTTCTCGCCCATACGCGGCAGGCTTTGAAGCTGTTCGACAGACAAGTGAAACAGCGCCGCCGGCGTTTCTACCCAGCCCAAATCAACTAACTGCACGATCAACTTTTCGCCCAAGCCGTCAATATCCAGCGCTTTGCGACTGGCGAAATGCTTGAGCGCTTCTTTACGCTGCGCCGCACAGTAAAGGCCCCCCGAACAGCGAGCTACCGCTTCACCTTCAATACGCTCGATATCCGAACCGCACACCGGGCAATGTTCGGGAAAAATGATCTCCCTGGCATCCGATGGTCGCAGCTCGGTATGCACGCTCACCACTTGAGGAATCACATCACCGGCCCGGCGAATCGACACCGTATCGCCGATCATGACATCCAAGCGTTTGATCTCATCGGCGTTGTGCAGCGTCGCATTAGACACCGTTACCCCGGCCACGGTGACTGGTTCCAGGCGGGCCACGGGCGTAATCGCTCCGGTGCGGCCGACCTGGAACTCCACATCGTTAAGCGTGGTGACCTCTTCCTGAGCCGGATACTTGAACGCCACCGCCCAGCGCGGCGCGCGGGCAACAAAGCCAAGTTCGCGCTGGTGGCGCAGGTCGTTCACCTTGATCACCACACCGTCGATATCGAAACCTAAATCATCTCGCCTTTCGCCTAACTGGTCACAGTAATCGGCAACGGCCTGCGGGCCTTTGACCACCTTCAATTCTGAACTGGCGCGAAAGCCTAACGTGGACAAACGCTGCATTAGTTCGCTGTGCGCAGTATCCCCTAAGTCTGGCTCCAAGCGCGCAGCCTGATAAGCGTGAAACTCTAGCGGGCGTTTTGCCGTGATGCGTGGATCCAACTGGCGCAGGCTGCCTGCCGCCGCGTTGCGGGGGTTGGCAAAGACCTTGCTGCCCTCTTCCCGGGCGCGCTCGTTCAGCGCCTCAAAGCCCGCATGGCGCATAATGACCTCACCCCGTACTTCTAACAGCGCAGGCACGTTTTTACCCATCAGCTTGAGCGGTACCGAGCGCAGCGTGCGCAGATTAGAGGTAATGCCTTCGCCGGTGCGGCCATCGCCGCGGGTCGCACCGCTCACCAACATGCCCTGCTCATAGACTAGCGAGACGGCCGCGCCATCCAACTTTGGCTCGCAGGTAAATTCAAGGTCGTCTGCCGTGCATTCGAGGCGTTCGGCCACCCGTTCAGCAAAGGCGAGGATATCGTCACGGCTAAAGGCGTTATCCAGCGACAGCATGGGGATAGCGTGGGCCACCGATGGAAAGCCATCCGCAGGGGCAGCGCCCACACGCTGAGTGGGTGAATCGGGAGTGACCAACTCCGGATGCTCAGCCTCCAACTGCTGTAAACGCTGAAATTTACGATCATAGTCGGCATCCGTCAGCGTCGGTTCATCCAGCACGTAGTAACGGTAGTTGGCCTCGTCCAGGGCGGCCCGCAGTTGGTTAATCTCTTCCAGAGATTGAGAATCAGACTGACTCATTGGGGTGGGTTCCAGTACTAGCTAAAATCGGCAGCGAAAACGCAAAAGCTAAATTTCAAAAGCTAAATTTCAAAAACATAAAAAATGACAAAACAACAGCGTATTGAACAGAAACACCCGCCTTCTGGCAAGAAGGCGGGTGTTCCACAGCAAGTGCTGCTTCGTCGGTTAGTAGGCGACGATTAGCGGGCTTGCAGTTGACGATGCAGGCGATGGCGGCGCTCAAACTCACGCACCCGCTGGCGGGCAAATTCGATCGTTTGTGCGGTCATCACGCTGCGGTTTTCGTCTTTTAGCTCGCCGCCCATATGGCGAACCACCACCATGGCGGTTTCTACCATCGCCTCAAAGGCAGCGGCGCTATCGATGGCGCCAGGTAGCGGCATCAACAGCGTGATACCGGGCGTCATAAACTCACCCATCTCTTCAATGGGGAAAGTACCCGGTTTAACCACATTCACCATCGAGAACTGAAGCTCACTAGCATCGCTCTCGGTTTCAAAGCGGTGGAAAACACCCATTTCACTGCTGTAGCGCAAACCGCACACCATCATCAGCTCAAGTAGTTTGGTCCCATCGAAGCCTTCTGGATCACGGGACAGAACGCTAATCACCACGACTTCTTCGGCATTGGACAGCGTCTCTTTAGCGTGTTCACCGTTCACATCATGGCGCAGAGCTTTTTCTAGCGTTGGGTGTACGCGGACTCGCTCGTTCATCCCACGCTCACCGACAGTTTGGCCGTCGTAAGCGTCTGCCTCGAAGCTTTCTTCAAAACCTTCTTCGTGGGCTGCATACTCATGGCTTGCGTAGCGACGCGCCTCTTCATCGGCAGCATGCTGCTGGGCGGCTAGCCTTTCGGCGGCAGCCGCTTCTTCACGAGCTTGGGCCTGCTCTTGAGCAAGGCGGGCACGCTCTGCGTCAGCGGCTTCTTTGGCTTCACGCTTCTGCTCTGCTTCCAGCGCTTTGCGCTCGGCCTTCTGTTGGGCCAAGGCTTGATCACGCACCGCTTTCTCAGCTTTTTTGCGCTGCTTCTCTTTACGCCGCGCAATCAAACGACGCTTCAGCGAGCGCCCCATGCCTTCAAAGTCGACCAGGCGATACTCATCGACTTCGTCATCATCCAACTCGTCGTATTCACCCGCGGTATCAGAACGCAACTGACGCCGTTTCGGCGAATGCTCATTGGCGTGTTTAGCAAATACGGCATCTTCTGGCTCAGCCCGCAGTACCGGCTCTTGGCTGTGCTCTGGCTCCTGCTGAGTGCGAGGCTGTGCCGCCATTTCGCTGTCTGTTTCAGTGGCAGCTGTGTCACTGGCGGTGAACGAGATAGCATCTGAAGCAGCAGGTTGAGACGCTTCAACGTTCTCTTCTGCCACCGGAGAGCTAGGCGTTGCAGCAGAAGACGCAGGCTGCTCAATTTGTGGTTCCGGCTGCGAAGGTGCTGTCGCCTTGACCTGCGGCCTCTCGGTTTGAGGAGAGCCAGCTTGAGGAGAACCAGTTTGTGCAGAGTCAGTCATTGAGATACTGGGCTCGCGGCGCTCATGTTCAGTGGGCGCATTGTGGGCAGCATAACTAGCAGAAGACGTCGCCGCAGAAGTGACTGGCGGCTCTGTCTTAACGGCTACGCTTGGTGCTGGCTTAGCAACTGATGCTGCTTTATCGAGTTTATCTGCCTTATCAGCTTTGCGCTTGGCGGCTTTAGCAGAGGCGGAACGTCTAAACTCTGAAAGCACTCTAGAAGGCCCAGGATGCTCTTGACGTTCTAACTTTGGTTTATTACCTAAGCCACTATAGTCTGCGGGTTTAACAACTCGAGCACCGCCATTTGGAAGTTCCCAATTGATCTCCGCAGCTTTAGCAGCCTCCTCGGGATCATCTAGCGAACTCCCGGATAGGTCTTTCTCCGCCTGATCCAGACGGGGTACACGACGCTGCCGTTGAAGTCTTCGCACACCGTCAATAACGATGAGCGATACCAACGCCAGCCCTAAAATGATTAGCCACTCTCTTAGTTCCATGTCGAACGTTCCATGGTCGTCTTGCCGGTTGCTAAGGCACGGTGTCTAAAATGTCATGCCTGAATATAGGTAACGGCTATTGAATAATTACCTGCTATCAATAAAGCCAAGCATAGCGCGATTACTACCAAAAGGGCCAATTTTTGCTGCATTTAACGCGATTTTCACGCCATGGCAGAATTCTGCCTCTCTTTAGGCCAGAGAAATCTGACCTTAACTTCAAACAAAAGTGCCGCAATCATTAGATCTAACATCTATAAATAGCTTTATAAAGGAATCCGAGAAGCAAGAAAAGCCGTTTTGACAACCGACACACCCGCCATTGCGTATTGCCTCTATAAGCCGTTTAACCATCTCAAGCGCGCTATTAGTAGGGTTAATATAGTTAAGAAGAACGCTTTAGGACATTTTTTTACGCATTTTTCCAACAAAAAGTTTATCTACTTGGCGTTTGCCGCTTCAGCTTTGCTCACTCTACTATCGCCAATAGTGCTTTCGCTAACTCTGCTTTCGACAATAGCCTCCTTGGAAAAACGCTCTCAACAGAAGTGCTCTTCCAAGAACTCTGCTGCTTAGTCTTCGTTCTCCCAGGTCTCAATCAGAATGCTTTCACTGCTGCTTGGTAGGATAGGGAGTTAGTTTAATCGACCAGCGCCGCCGCTTCTTCAATACCCACCGAGACTAACCGCGATACGCCGGGCTCTTGCATGGTGACACCCATCAAGCGCTCGGCGGCTTCCATGGCAATCTTGTTGTGGGTGATGTAGATAAACTGAACGTTTTCAGACATCTCTTTCACCAGCCTGGCGTAACGGCCCACGTTGGCGTCATCCAAGGGGGCATCGACTTCATCCAGCATACAGAACGGCGCGGGGTTAAGCTGAAAGATCGCAAATACCAGCGACAGCGCAGTCAGCGCCTTCTCGCCGCCCGAGAGCAGATGAATGGTGCTGTTCTTCTTACCCGGCGGGCGGGCCATAATCGCCACGCCGGTTTCCAACAGATCATCGCCGGTTAGCGTTAGCCATGCAGCACCGCCGCCGAATACGCGAGGGAAAAGGGTTTGTAGCCCAGTGTTCACCTGATCAAAGGTTTCGCGGAAACGCACACGGGTTTCTTGATCGATACGCTTAATCGCCCTTTCGAGGGTTTCCAGCGCTTCGGTCAGCTCAGCATGCTGCGCTTCCAGATAATTTCGCCGCTCGGCCTGCTGGTCGTACTCCTCAATGGCAGCGAGGTTGATCGCCCCCAAGCGGCGAATTTTATCCGTGGTGCTTTCCAGGCGTTCCTGCCAACGGGTTTCCGTCGCTTCCTGGGGTAACTGTTCGGCAAGAGTCTCGACGTTATGACCAAGCTCAGCTAACTGCTCATCCTGGGTGGTGGCTTTAAGCGCCAGCGCCTGCACGTCCATGCGCCGCTGCTGGAGCTGCTCGCGGCTCTGTTCCAGGTTGCGCTCGTGCTGCTGGCGGGCAAGTTCATCGTTACGCAGCTGTTCTGCCAGTGCCTGAGCCTGCTGGCGAGTGGCGTTTAAGCGCCCTTCCTGCTGCTCGCGCTGATGAAGCAGCTCTTCAAGCTCTTCACCGGCCAGCTCGTCGGGTTCGATCAGCATTTCCCGTGACTCTTCCAGCTCGGCAATCCGCAGCGAGAGCCGCTCTTCAGAGTCACTTGAACGCGCCTGCTGTGAGCGCAGACTATCGCGCTCGGCACTCAAGCGTTCACGCTCCAGCGCCAGCGCCTGCTGCTGCGCTTTGAGCGGGGCGTGCTGCTGGGTCAACTGGTCACGCGCTTCACGCTGGCGGTTGCGCTGCTCGGCACTGGTTTCCCGCGCTTGCGCCGCGCTTTCCAACTGTTCCATCGCCACATGCCAACGGGCGCGCTGCTCATCGATGGTAAGCGCTAACTCCGCCTCATCCTCTTGCAGTTGGGCAAGCTCTTCATCGAGCTCAGTGGCGCGACTCTCCAGATGTTCCAGACGCTGGGCCAGGCTGCGCTCTTTTACCGCCAGCTGTTGCAGGGTGGCGGCGTGGGCGCGCTCCTGTTCGGCCTGCTGCTCACGGGCCTGCTCCAGTGTTTCAATGGTCTCACTGGCCGCTTCACACTGCGCTTCTGCCAGCGCCAGCGCCTCTTCTTCACTTTCGCGCTGGGCGGTCAGTTCGGCGTAGCGGCGGCGCGTTAATAGCAGCCCGTCGATACCTTCACCGTTGGCCTGCTGGTTCAGCCAGCCGCGGCCCAGCCAAACGCCATCCTGGCTCACCACGCTTTCGCCGGGGGCGAGTTGCGCTACCTGCGCCTCCGCTTGTTCTGCCGTTTGCGTATAGTGAATGCTTGCTAACCATTCACCCAACGCACCGGCGCCTTTGACCAAACTGTCTAATCGCTGGCCAGAGGTTGAGGCGGCGGGCGGTGTTTGATCAATCAGCCGCCACTCCGTGGCTAAGGCGTCAGGTAAAGCGGCCAGTTGGTGGCGGTTCACCAGGCGGGCATTGAGCCAGGGCGCGAGCAGCCAGGACACCAGCGTTTCCCAGCCGGGCTCAACCTGCAGTGCTTCACCCAGTTGAGGGGCATCCGCTAAACCATACGCTTCCAAGGTCGTGCCAATAGCAGGATCGTGATCCACCAGGGCGGCATCAATCAACGCTTGAAGTGAGGCTAACTCCCCCTGGCGCTGACTGAGTTCAGCGCGCTGATTGTCCCGCGTCTGAGTGGCCTGCTGATAGGCTGCTTTAGCATCGCCGTAGCGCTGCTGCCATTGATCGCGCTGGGTTTGAAAGCCTTCCGACTGCTCCTCGGCCTCGGTCAACTGCGCCTGGCACACAGCGTGCTCTTCACGCAGCGTGGTGAGATCGGCGACCTCGCTGCGCTGCTGACGGCGGCGCTGATTTTCCGCTTGTAAACGCTGAATACGCTGTTCAAGGTCGCGCAACTGATCCTGGCTGCGATCCGCATCGCGGCTGGCATCCCGCCAGCGGGTTTCGGCATCGGCCCACTGCTGCTCGGCGGCTTCCAGCGCGGGTGATGCGTCGGCCAACGCCTGCTCCAGGCTTTCGAGCTGCTCCTCCAGCGCTTCGTGTTCGGGGAGCAGATCCTCAAAGCGCTCGTCAATGGCGGCTAAACGCTCCTGATCGCCTTCGCTAACGCGGCGCTGCTCGTCCAATTCGCGCCGAGCCGTGGCGATGTCGCTGGCCAACTGGGTTTCACGGCTGCGCCGGTGGGCCTGATCCTGTTCCAAACGGGCGATGCGCGTAGTGGTTTCAAAGAACTGCTGCTGATGGCGATCAAGCACCTCCGAAAGTTCGTCGTGCTGCTCCCGGGCCTGCTCCAGGCGGGTTTCGCATTGGCGCACGCCGAAGACATCTTTTTCTACCGCTATTTCCAATTCGCGGACGCGGCTCTCTTGATGCGATTGCTCGGCACGCAGGGCACGCCCGCGCAGCAGCGCCAGCTCGCCCTTGAGCCGATACTCCTGTTCCTTAAGATCCTGATAGCGCTTGGCGGCTTCGGCCTGACGTTTGAGGCGCTCTAGCTGTTTATCCAGCTCTTCGCGAATATCGTCCAGACGCTCCAGATTCTCCTGGGTGCGCCGCATGCGGTTCTCGGTTTCCCGGCGGCGCTCTTTATACTTGGAGATACCCGCGGCCTCTTCCAGGGTCGAGCGCAGGTCGTCGGGGCGGGCTTCAATCAGCCGCGAGATCATCCCCTGGCCGATAATCGCGTAGGAGCGCGGCCCCAGACCGGTACCCATAAACAGGTCGGCGATATCGCGCCGACGGCATTTCTGGCCGTTAAAGAAGTAGTTGGATTGTCCGTCGCGGGTGACCAAGCGCTTAACGGCAATTTCCGCGTATTGGGCGTAAACGCCGCCCATGCCGCCGTCGCGATTGTCGAACTTGAGTTCTATGGATGCCTGGCTGATCGGTTTACGACCGGTGGAGCCGTTAAAGATAACGTCGGCCATGGACTCGCCGCGCAGGGTTTTGGCGGATGACTCCCCCATTACCCAGCGCACGGCGTCAATAATATTGGATTTACCGCAGCCATTGGGGCCCACGATGGCGGTCATATTGCCATCGAAGGGCACCGTGACAGGATCCACAAAGGATTTAAAACCGACTAAACGAATCGACGTTAAGCGCATACCGAAGCGGCATTCCCGTTGCGATTATTCAAAGACACGGTTAATCACCACTTCGGCCGCTTCGTCGTCTGCAATCGGCCCGATGCTGACGTTCTCAAGGTCACCAAACAGATCTCCCGGCTGGGGCGTTGCTTGGCCTGAGGGCGAAACACGCACCACTAAACGAGCTTCCTGTACCTGGGAGATTTGCGCCTGGGGGGACATCGCGGCACTGTTATCTAGCGTCACGGTCATGGGCAGCTCAGATACTTGCGCCCGCACCACGGCCAGGGGCGGTAACTCACCTTCAATATCGCGGGCGGTGATAAAGACGCTGGCATCGCCATCTACACGCCCGACAAGCTCCTCATCCAGCGAGACACGTACACGAATGCCGGTGCCTTCGGCGACGCTTTCTTCAGGCTCAACGCCCAATCGCTCCTGAGCCACGCGAATGCCATCGCGCAGCGAGGACACGGTGTTGGGATCCTCGATATTGGCAATTGCCCGGCGCCAGTGGTCAATAGCCTGCTCGTAATCGCCGTTATCGAAGGCATTAATGCCCAGCAAGCCCAGCACGGTGGGCTGGCGGGGATCCTGCGCCAACGTCTCGTCGACCAACGCTTGTACTTCGTCGGTAAGCTCGCGCTCAGCCATAAAGAAGCGAATTTGCGCCAACTGCGCCAGCAGCGGTGGGATGCGCCCTTCAATCCCGATCAGGTGCTCCAGGGCGTCCACGGCCTTGGGCATTTGTCCGGTTTCACGGTAGAGCGGAAACAGCTCGCTCCACACATTGGGGTTATCCGGCTGGCGTTCGGCCTGCTCCTCCATGCGCTCGATGTACATGGCAAGCGATCCCTCGGGGTCGTTCTGTACTTCCTGCTGCACGGCCAGAAGCACCAGATCGCCCTCTGCGCCCTTTTGCTGGTACCAAATAACGCTAACAGCAACTACAGCCAGCATTATCACTGGCACGACAATACGGCCGGTGCTGGCACCCTTTAGCGGCCGACGCTCACGAAAAGCAGTGTCTTCCAGCAGGCTGCGCTCAAGTTCCAGCCGGTCTTCCTCAAAGCGTGCGGCATCTATGTCGCCGCGTTCTCGCGCCGCTTCCAGTGACGCCAAGCGGCGCTTGAAAATCGCCACGTTCTGCTCGGCGGAGGTGTCGTTGGCTTCAAAATCGCGCTGCTGGTCATGCAGGGCACGCGCGTTTCTTAGCGGTGAAACCAGCAGCCACAGCGCGGGGAGCAGTAAAATGGCAATGGCTATCCAGAGCAGCGTCATGAAGACCTCTTACGGTTAGTCAGCGCGTCTATGCGCTGGCGCTCTTCGGCGCTCAACGCTTTAGCAGAGGCGTTGCGGCGGGCGCGAATCATCAGCACGACCACAATAACGCCTAGCAACACCAGGGCAATGGGCAAGCCCCAGAGCAGGTAAGTACGGCTCTCTAAACGCGGGTTGTAGAGAATATATTCACCAAACCGCTGCACCATATGGTTGATAATTTCGATATCCGACTGCCCGTCTTGCAACAGTTGATAAACCCGCTCACGCATATCTGCCGAAATGGGTGCATCGGAATCGTTTATGGCTTGGTTTTCACACAGTGGGCAGCGCATGGAGGCGGTTAAATCGTGATAGCGCTTCTCCATGACCGGGTCGTCAAATTCGCGCAGTTCGATACCACCTGCCGCTGCACCAAACGCTATGACCAGCAGTAGTAGCGCTGCCATGGTTCGCATTAGCGCCATTTTTCCACCTCCGGAAGAATTCGCTCGCGCACGTCTTGCGGTGATACGTAGCCTTTATGGTGATAGCGAATGACCCCGTCGGCATCGACCAGGAATGTCTCCGGGGCGCCGTAGACGCCAAGATCAAACCCTAGCTCGCCTTCCGGATCAAAAATATTAACTTCAAACGGATCGCCAAATTCGCTGAGAAACTGCATGCCTTTCTCGCGGGTATCGCGGTAGTTGACCCCGACCATGCGAATGTCGTTATCAGCCAGTTCCAGCAGTTGCGGCATCTCCTGCTTACAGGCCGGACACCACTCGCCCCACACATTCACCAGCGTCACTTCACCCTCTAACAGCGTTTGGTCAACGCGGCGATTCTCATCACGCAGCGTGCTGGCTTCAAAGGTCGGGAACTCCCGCGCCATCAGCGCTGAATCCCGCTGGGAGGGGTCCAGCGAGAGGCCTTGGTAAAAGAACAGCGCCAGGGCTAAAAAACACACCGGCAACAGTAATAGCAGTAGCCGTCGCTTCATGCCGTGGCCTCCCGTGCGCCATTTTGAGTACTGTTCTGAGTACTATCATCCTGGCTAGCCACTTTGGGCGCTTCACGGGTGGATGCGGTACGGCGGTAGCGCTTGTCGAGCACCGCCAATACACCGCCAAACGCCATTAGCAGTGCGCCCAGCCAGAGCCAACGGACGAACGGCTTATACTGCACCCGCATTGCCCAACTGCCATCGCCCAGGTTCTCACCCATGGCGACATAGAGGTCGCGGAACAGCCCTGGGCGCAGGGCCACTTGCGTCATCGGCATACCGGTGGCCAGGTAGAGACGCTTTTCGGGCCGCATGGTAAAGCTGCTGCCTGAGTCGCCGCGCTGCACTTGTAGAATCGAGGTATCCGCCAGGAAGTTAGCGCCACGACGCTCGGTTAACTCGGTCATGGTGAACTGATAGCCCGCGACTTCGACCGTGGTGCCCGGCGACATGCGCACGTTGCGCTCAATGTTGTAGTTGGACACTACCGTCACGCCGACGATAGTGACCGCAACACCTACGTGCCCCAGCACCATGCCCCAATAAGCCAGGGAGAGCTTACGAACACCGGCCAAAAACGAACTGGCGTGGCGGGTTTTATCGAATACATCGCGCACCATCGGCAGCACAATCCAGAGTGCAGAGACAATGCCCAGGGAGACAAACAGGTTCCACTCGCCACGGTACAGCAGCGGCATTAATATGCCGATCACCAATGCGGCCACACCGGCTAACCACAGTTTACGAATCAGATCCCGTGCCGCCATGCTCTTCCAGCGCGTTACCGAGCCAAGCCCCATAAAGATACACATCAACACGGTAAGCGGCACAAACAGGGTATTAAAGTAAGGCGGGCCCACGCTGATTTTCCCCAGCCCCAGAGAATCCAGAATCAGCGGATAGACGGTACCCAGTAGCACGGTGACGGTCATAATCACCAGAAAGATATTATTAACCAGCAGCAGCGCATCCCGGGAGAGCCAGTTAAACCCCACCTTATGACTTACCCGCGGAGCGCGCAGGGCAAACACCAGCAGCGACAGCGTTACCGTAATGGCCAGCAGCATCAGGATAAAGAAACCGCGGGCCGGGTCGTTAGCGAACGCATGCACCGAGGTCAGCACCCCAGAGCGAACCAGGAAAGTGCCCATTAGCGACAGCGAGAAGGTCGAGATCGCCAGCAGCACGGTCCAGCTTTTAAACGAGCCGCGCTTCTCGGTGACCGCGAGTGAGTGAACCAGTGCGGTTCCCGTCAGCCAGGGCAGCAGTGAAGCGTTTTCGACCGGATCCCAGAACCACCAGCCACCCCAGCCAAGCTCGTAATAGGCCCACCAACTGCCTAACGCGATACCCACGGTCAGGAATGCCCAGGCCAGATTCGTCCAGGGCCTTGCCCAGCGCGTCCAGGCCGCGTCTAAACGACCGCCCATCAGTGCTGCAATGGCAAATGCAAAGACCACGGAAAAGCCCACATAGCCCATGTAGAGCATCGGCGGATGCACTACTAGCCCGAAGTCTTGCAACAGCGGGTTAAGGTCGGCGCCATCCTGGGGCATACCGGGCAGTAGCCGCTCGAAGGGGTTCGATGTCATCAGAATAAACAGTAAGAAGCCGACGCAAACCATACCCATCACGCCCATTACTCGCGCGACCATATCCCGCGGCAGGTTGCCGGTAAACAGGCTGGCCGCACACCCCCAGCCCGCGAGCATAAAGCTCCACAGCAGCACCGACCCTTCATGGTTGCCCCACACCGCGCTGAACTTGTAGTACCAGGGCAGCAGCGAGTTGGAGTTGTTGGCCACGTTCGCCACGCTAAAATCGTCCAGCATATAGCTGGCGGTCAAACAGGCGTAGGCAATGGCAATAAACACAAACTGCCCCACCGCCATGGGCTGACCATAGGCCATCCACAGCGGGCGCCGGGTGGCGGCACCGGCCAGCGGCATCACGGCCTGCACCGCCGCCATCAGCAGCGCGATAATGAGGGCAAAGTGGCCAATTTCAGGAATCATTTTGATAAACATGTGCGCTCCGAACCAGCACTGGCGGTAAGGCAAGGCGGTTAAACGGTGGGTCTTAGTATTCGCTTGCTTGGGGTACGCCTTCTTCGTCCAGGCGTTTACCCACTTCCGCGGCTTTGGCCTGGTAGTCGGCTGGCGAATAGCCCGCCTCTTCAAGTGCCTGGGCGACTTCAGGGGGCATATAGTTCTCATCGTGGCGCGCAAGCACTTTATCGGCGTACAAACGACCATCGGCCTGAAGCTCTCCGATCACCACCACGCCTTGGCCTTCGCGGAACAAGTCGGGCAGGATGCCGCTGTAGTAGACCTCCAGGTCATCAACGTAATCGGTGACGACAAACTCGACGTCCAGGCTCTCAGGGTCACGGGATACAGAACCCTCTTTTACCATGCCACCGGCGCGAATCTGCCGCTCCATGGGCGCGTCGCCCTGGGCGATCTGTACCGGGCTGAAAAACAGATTGATGTTAGCGCGCAGCGCGTACAGGGTCAGCCCCACGGCAATCGCGGCCAGCGACACAAGGCCCAGGATAATAAAGAGTTTCTGTTTACGTTTAGGCGTCATTGGGCGTTTCCCCTTGCGCTGTTTGCGCGTCTTGCACGGCGTTTCAAGCCTTTAATCAATTGGCGCTGTTCAGCACGCGCATGCCATACGGTGGCGAGCAGCAGTAGCGCTGTCACGCCCCAGGCAGACCACACATAAGGCGCGTGACCACCCATGGCGAGAAATTCGGAAAATGAGTCAAACGCCATTAGCGAGCCTCCTCTGCCGGTACTTTCACCACTTGGCCGGTCACCAATTCCTGTACCCAGCGTTTGTTAGCTTCGCGGCGCAAAATTTCACTGCGTGTGCGCATCAGCGTTAAGGCAATGAAAAAGCAGTAAAAACCCAGCACCATAATGACCAGAGGCAGCCACATTTCAGTAGGCATGGCCGGGCGCGAGGTCAGCGTAAATGAAGCGGGCTGGTGCAGGGTGTACCACCAGTCCACCGAGTATTTGATGATGGGAATATTGATCACCCCCACCATGGCCAGCACCGAGGCTGCCCGTGAGGCGCTATCGCGGCTGGTAAAAGCCCCACGCAGAGCAATTACGCCCAAGTACAAAAACAGCAAGATCAGCATTGACGTTAGCCGTGCATCCCACATCCACCAGGTGCCCCAAGTGGGCACACCCCATACGGCACCGGAAAACAGCGCGACAAAGGTCATAGCTGCGCCAAGAGGCGCCATCACCGCCGCCGCCATATCGGCGACTTTAATTTTCCAGACCATAAACACCAGGCCGGAAACCGCCATGGCAATGAAGATAGACTGAGCCAAAAAGGCCGCCGGCACATGGACGTAAATAATTCGGAAGCTATTACCCTGCTGGTAATCCGCTGGCGCAAACGCCAATCCCCACAGCGAGCCAGTGACGATCAACAGCGCCGCCGCGGCCCAAAACCAGGGCTGTAATTTGGCACTAATGCCGTAGAACCACTTGGGTGATCCCAGCTTGTGTATAAAGGCCCACATAGCGTGTCCCGTCCTTAACCGTTAATACTGATACGCAGCGATGCGGCAATCGCCCACGGCGCCAACATGAGTGAGGCAGCGAGCAGCGCGCCCAGGATAGCCAGGTGTGCGGAGACACCCTCTCCAAAAATGGCCGCCTGCACCGCGCCTGCGCCAAAAATGAGCACCGGGATATACAACGGCAGCACCAGTAGCGAGAGCAGCACTCCACCCCGTGCCAAGCCAACGGTTAACGCCGCACCGATGGCGCCAATCAAACTCAAGCTTGCCGTACCCAGGGCAAGCGACAGCGCCAGCACGGCGTAGCTGCCCGCCGGCAGCGCCAGCATAATACCCAATATCGGCGCCATCAGCGCCAACGGTAGGCCTGTCAGCAGCCAATGCACGGCCACTTTGGCCAAACTTAGCGCGACTAACGGCTGCGGCGCCAATAGCAGTTGCTCCAGACTACCGTCGTCATAATCGCTGCGAAACAGGCTGTCTAATGAAAGCAGCGCGGCTAACAAAGCCGCGACCCACAGCAAACCCGGTGCAATCACCGCTAACAGCTCAGGATCGGGCGAAATAGCGATCGGGAACAGCGTGATCACCAGGGCAAAAAACACCAGTGGATTGAGCACTTCGCCACGA
Source organism: Halomonas sp. A3H3 (assembly GCF_000982975.1). NCBI lineage: Bacteria > Pseudomonadati > Pseudomonadota > Gammaproteobacteria > Oceanospirillales > Halomonadaceae > Halomonas > Halomonas sp. A3H3. Next base: position 856,378 of record NZ_HG423343.1, read on the forward strand.
CGTCTCAGCAATAGCGTTAAGTCACGCACGAGCGTGGCCTTCACTGCGGTCATTAACCCACCATTATGCTCACGCAGTGGCACTGCTGAAACCTGTTGGGTGGTCTCCGAGCTTTGTGAAGAGCTATTTGAAGCGCCATGTAAAGAGCTGTGCAACCCTTTCTCCTCTACCATACAAGCATCGGTGCCCAGTGGAGGTTTCCGCGAGGGCGCTGTAAACCCCTCCCTGGGCGCTACTTTTGTCATCCATGACAAAAGACCCTCGCTTCAACCTCCCCTGGCACCACGCTGTCGAGCGTTATTTAAGCCGCTATTTCCAATTGAGACAGTCCTGCTTTCTACCCTAGGGATATCCGTCTGAGCAACGGTGAAGCGGTTAACTCGTGGTGTGTCGTTACTAACACGCAGCCCCCCGCCTGAGCGTGGGCAACCAGCTGTCTTTCTAGATCAGCGACGCCGTGGCGATCAATCGCGGTAAAAGGCTCATCCAGTACCCATAGGGCGCGCGGCGTTAACGTTAAGCGCGCCAGGGCAACACGGCGCTGTTGGCCTGCCGAGAGTTGCCCTGCGGGCACATCTTCAAAGCCTGCCAACCCAACCCGTTCAAGGGCTTCCAAGCGCTGATCTTCATTACCACTTTCCCCGCTTAAGGCCTGGTACCAGGCTAAATTTTCTAACGGTGAAAGCCCTGCTTTAATGCCTGGTGCGTGTCCTAAATAGAGCAGATTCGCGAGAAAATGTTCGCGTGTCTCGTTCATCGCAGCGCCATTCCAGAACAGTTCGCCCTGGTAGTCACTGAGCTGGCCGGAGAGAATTTTCAGAAGGCTGGTTTTACCACTACCATTGGGCCCTTCAATTCGCACTATTTCACCGCTGCGAACCTCCAGATCCAACCCTTGAAACAGCCAGCGGTCATCGCGTTCACAGGCAAGCTGGCGGGCTTGTAGACACAGGCTCAAGCGTCTCTCCTGGCATATTGATTTCGCGTCGAACTCTACACGTAAAGCCCCTTTCTCGCCACTCACACAATGCGGCGCTGGGTCGCAGCGTGATCTTCATCAATATGTCGTGAGAGCAATTATCTCTGGCACTGTATGCAAAAACAGGTCTACAATGAAAACCACTGTATGAAAGAACATGCAATGGAGATTCTTTGATGACCCTATCGATGGCAGCACCTACCGTTACGTTTGGCCGTAGACAACCGACACCGCGCCCTTACGCAATGGCGCCTAGCATTACCCGACGCAATACCTATGCACTCAAAGTGCGTGGCAATGCACTGTGTGATTGCAACTTGTTCGATGGCGATGTCATTATTATCCGGCGCTATCAACACGATACCCAGACAGAAACTGCCGTTGCCGAAATAAACCAGCAAACGATCGCCTTGAGGCAGCTCTCTATCAGCCGCTTTGGCGTAGAGCTATGGCCAGAAGATACTTTGCAGCCAGCGCTATTTTTGCACAACCGGGATATTCAGGTACTCGGCATGGTAATGGGTGTGAAAAGTGAGACTACCTTTACGGAGCATTAATGCGCTATCGGGTTCCCGAGTTACCCACAGGGTCATGGCATACGGCTGACATTGAAGTAGAAAAGAGCCAATTTATCACCTGGATCTGCCACGCTCCCGATATCAACGCATTCACTACTCTGCTGAATGCGGCGAAAACCGCGCATCCTAATGCCAGCCACCACTGCACTGCCTACATTGCCGGGCCACCCGGCGAGCAAAATCTGATTGGCTTTTCCGATGATGGCGAGCCTGGCGGCACCGCTGGCCGCCCCATGTATCAGGTTCTCCAGGGGAGCCAACTGGGCCAGATTGGCTGTGTGGTCATTCGTTATTTTGGCGGTACAAAGCTCGGCACCGGTGGCTTAGCCCGCGCCTACGCTCAGGCGGTTAGCCATGCCCTTGAGACACTCGCTACCCGGGAAGTGGTTGAGCGCGACACCTACACCCTGCGCCTTACTTTTGCCAATGAAGCGATTGCCCGCGCCTGGTGCGAAGAGCACGACATCCCTATTGAGCAAGCCGACTACGATGGTGATGGCGTTCGCCTGACCATTGGCTGGCCACGGGACTGCCCGCTTGACCTTGCCCCGCTAGAAAACCGCTTGAAGAGTGCTATTGAGGTTCTCTCTGCACCAAAGGCATAACGCAGCAGATGAAAGGGCCCCATATGTCATTGCGAGGAGCTTGCGACGCGGCAATCTCGTTCTGCGGTGGCAAACGCCGCGCTTCGCTCGCGATGACACTCACCGGCCATTGCGAGGAGCCTGCGACGAAGCAATCTCAAGCCTACCCTGAGAACCAACCCCAGATTGCTTCACTGCGTTCGCAATGACACCCCTATGTCGTTGATGGCAGAGGACTAGTTAACCCAGGTATTTAATCATTACCCCGGCCGCGACTGCCGACCCAATAACACCCGCCACGTTGGGGCCCATGGCATGCATCAGCAGGAAGTTATGTGGGTTGGACTCCAGCCCCACCTTATTCGCCACCCGCGCTGCCATAGGCACGGCGGAAACGCCCGCGGCACCGATCAATGGGTTGATGGGCATTTTGCTCACCAGGTTCATCAGCTTGGCCATCAATACCCCAGCGGCCGTGCCGATACCAAAGGCGACAATACCCAGACCTAATATCCCCAGCGTCTCAAATGCCAGGAAACTCTCGGCCATCAGTTTGGAGCCTACCGACAGTCCCAGGATAATCGTGACGATATTGATCAAGGCGTTTTGCGCGGTATCCGACAAGCGCTCGACTACGCCACACTCACGCATCAGATTACCGAAGCAGAACATACCGAGTAGCGGTGCCGCATCGGGCAGAAACAGCGCGACCAGAATCAGCAGCATCAGCGGGAAGATGATTTTTTCCAGCTTGGAGACCGGCCGCAACTGGGTCATCTTGATTTGACGCTCTTTATCGGTGGTCAGCAGACGCATGATGGGCGGCTGTATCAGCGGCACCAACGCCATATAGGCGTAGGCAGCCACCGCGATAGCACCCAGCAGCTCCGGCGCCAGCACGCTGGAGACGTAGATGGAGGTCGGCCCATCGGCCCCGCCAATAATACCAATGGCGGCGGCCTGATTGAGCGAGAAATCCATGATGCCCATCGAGGTGAGCGCCACGGCACCAAACAAAGTGGCAAAAATACCAAACTGAGCGGCCGCACCTAAAAACAGCGTGCGCGGATTGGCCAGCAGCGGACCGAAGTCGGTCATGGCGCCCACACCCATAAAGATAATCAGCGGCGCGATACCTGAACCAATTGCTACTTTATAGAAGTTGTAAAGCATGCCATCGCTATAGCCGACGCCCACGGCGATATCACGTGCGGCACGCACCTGATCCGGTGCGACGCCATCGTGGGCTATCACTTTTAACGATTCACGCCAGGCTTCCGCATTCGCTAACGGATCCAGCGTCGCGCCCAGCGCTGCCGCTATCTGCTGTAGCACTGCGGGTTTCGCCACCTCGATCGCTTGGTCTAGCGCTGAAATCGCCAACCCTGCTTCGGGAATATTGGCCAGAATGCCGCCAAAGCCAATCGGCACCAGCAGCAGCGGCTCAAACTTCTTATAAATGGCCAGGTAAAGCAGCAGTAGCCCCACCATGATCATGACGGCTTGGCCAAGCTCAAGGTTATATAGCCCAGAGCCTTCCCATAACGTTACTAATTTATCCATTACTGGGCCCTTAGAGCTCGATCAGCGCATCGCCTACGGCTACGCTGTCGCCCTCGCTGACGTTAACCTTAGACACAGTGCCTGCGATACTGGCACGCACTTCGGTTTCCATTTTCATCGCTTCAAGAATGATCACCACATCCCCTTCAGCGACTTTATCGCCAGGGCGGACATTAACCTTGAAGATATTGCCGGCCAGCGGCGCATCAATGCTCTCACCAGTGGGTGCAGACACTTCCTCTTTGGGGGCGCCAGTGCTGGCCGCCGTTTGCTCCTGCACTTCGCCCAGTTCACCACCTTCAGACACTTCCACCACGAAGGCTTTACCGTTGAGCTTAACGGTATAGGTTTCCGGGCCACTGCTAGCCACCGGCGCTTTGCTTTCCACCTTGGCGGGTGTCTTTTCAGCACTTGCGTCAGTTGCCTGGGGGGCAGGTTCAAAGGCGTCGGGATTGTCGCGGTTTTTAAGGAACTTCAAGCCGATCTGCGGGAACAGCGCGTAGGTCAGAACATCATCTACTTCGCGCTTGCCTTCGGCCAAGCGAATGCCTTCAGCGCTAGCCTTCTCTTTCAGTTCGGCAGCCAGCCTATCCATTTCCGGTGAGAGGTTATCCGCCGGGCGACAGGTAATCGGCTCGCCGCCTTCCAAGACGCGCTTTTGCAATTCGGCGTTGAAGGGTGCTGGGGCAGCACCATATTCACCTTTGAGCAGCGCCTGAACTTCCTTGGAGATCGACTTGTAGCGCTCGCCCATCATCACGTTCATGACCGCCTGGGTGCCGACGATTTGCGAGGTGGGCGTCACCAGCGGAATAAAGCCAAGATCTTCGCGCACGCGGGGAATCTCGCTGAGCACGTCGTCCAGCTTATCGCCCGCGCCCTGCTCTTTCAGTTGGCCTTCCATGTTGGTCAGCATGCCGCCGGGTACCTGAGCAATCAGGATGCGCGAATCAATACCACGCAGCGAACCTTCAAAGGCGGCGTACTTCTTACGTACTTCGCGGAAGTAACCGGCAATATCTTCCAGCAGTTCAAGATCCAGACCGGTATCGCGGCCGGTGTCTTTCAGCATTGCCACCACTGACTCGGTGGGGCTGTGACCGTAGGTCATCGACATGGACGAAATCGAGGTATCGACGTTATCAATGCCTGCTTCCACTGCCTTCAAAATGGTTGAGGTAGAGAGGCCGGTGGTGGCGTGGCAGTGCAGGTGCACCGGAATCGATAGCTCTTTCTTGAGCCGGGTGACCAGATCGAAGGCCGTATAGGGCGTCAGTAGCCCCGCCATATCCTTGATAGCCAATGAATCTGCGCCTAAGCCAGCAATGGTTTTGGCGAGATCAACCCAGCTATCCAGGGTATGTACCGGGCTCACGGTGTAAGAGATGGTGCCCTGGGCGTGACCTTCGACGTTACGCACCGCCTGAATGGCGCGCTCTAAATTGCGCGGGTCATTCATGGCATCGAAAACACGGAAGACATCAACGCCGTTGGTTTTCGCCCGCTCGACAAACTTATCGACAACGTCATCGGCGTAGTGGCGGTAGCCCAGCAGGTTCTGACCACGTAGCAACATGGCCTGAGGTGTATTGGGCATAGCCTCTTTTAATGCACGAATGCGCTCCCACGGATCTTCGCCCAAATAGCGGATACAGGCGTCATAAGTGGCCCCACCCCAGGTTTCCAGCGACCAATAGCCAACGCGATCCAGTTTTTCGGCGATCGGCAGCATATCGTCCAGCCGCATACGTGTAGCGAATAGCGATTGATGGGCATCGCGCAGCACGACATCAGTAATGCCTAGAGGGCGTTTTATTTCGTTCATTGTCATGGCTCACAGTAGAGAGTTGTAAGTTTGTAGTAAAAATAACAAAAAAATAGCCACAAGAGGGCCAAAATGAAAAAAATCGAGAAAGTTAACGACGCCGGCTTGAGCGATAACGATGCACTGCAGCACTGATCACCGCCATGACCTCGTCATTTTGCGCAGAGGAACCCGAAGATGGCGACGATTTATTGCCCGTATTAACAGCCACAGGGGCGGGCTGAAAACGCCCAACAAGCTTCGACATCAGCGTAACGCTAATGACCAAAACAGTAAGAAAAACAAACACTACGCCCATACCGAGCGCCATCAACGCCAGCCCTTCTTGCAATAGTTCTAGATCCTGCATAAAGCGATCTCCTTGAAGCCCGGTGTCTTGAAGCACAGCTCAAGTACCATTTTTACGCACATCATGACGCCAATACGGTGAAAGGCGCTTGGCGCAGTAAGGGGAATGCACTAACCTGCCACACTCAGAATAGAATGCAATGGCGCGATAGTGGAAGTCATGGTTGTTAATTTACTACAAAACGGCAGAATCGGCCTAGCCCCGATGGAAGGGGTAATCGACGCCCTGACTCGTGATCTGCTGACCCGGCATGCCGGGTTCGACTGGACGGTCACCGAGTTTGTACGTGTGGTCGATGCACGCCTGCCGCCAAGAGTGTTTTATAAACACTGCCCCGAGCTTGTGCAACCGCCTGTGGCCACACCAAGCGGCATTCCCGTGCATTTACAGTTACTGGGCTCTGACCCAGTCGCCCTGGCGGCTAACGCGCGCCTGGCGCTTAGCCTGGGCGCGGTGAGCGTCGATCTTAATTTCGGCTGCCCTGCCAAACTGGTTAACCGGCACGATGGCGGCGCCTCGCTGTTACGCCAGCCTGATCGCGTCTATAAGGCGGTTAAAGCCGTTCACGACGCTTTAGAGGGGGAAATCCCGGTGACCGCCAAGATTCGTCTGGGCTTCGCTAATCGCCGTTTAGCGGTGGCCTGCGCCCAAGCCACCGAAGCGGGCGGAGCAGCACAGTTGGTCGTTCATGCACGCACCCGAGACGAGGGCTACCGCCCACCGGCACACTGGGAGTGGATCGGCAAAATTCGCCGCCAAATGAGCATCCCCGTGGTCGCCAACGGCGATATCTGGACACTGGAAGATTACTGGAAAGCCCGCACCCTGTCAGGGTGTCGCGACGTGATGCTGGGACGGAGCGCCCTGGCCGATCCTTGGCTGGCGCCACGCATTCGCCACTGGCTGCAAACCGGCGAGCGGCTACCTGAGAGTAGCTGGGCGATGCGCGCCAACGTGCTCAAAGAATACGCCGCTCTACAGCGTCAAAAGCTACCCGACCGCGTCGTGGTCTCTCTGGTAAAGCAGTGGCTTGCCCAAATGCGTCAAGGCAGCAGTGAAGCTGAACAGAATTTTCAGCGCGTAAAGCGCATCACCGAGTTAGACCAACTGCTCGACAGCCTTGTTGTCGACGAACAGCAAGCTGCAATGGCTTAGCCCTTCTTTCGCCCCCCCTTTAACAAGCAAAAAAAAAGCGCCCTACCGCAAAGCGGGGGCGCTACAAACGATCGCAAGACCGGGGCGCGAGCGACTTCCGGTCAGGCTAGAAACTGGCGGTCAGACTGGAAACAGAAAACCCGCTCTCAATAAGAGAGCGGGTTTTGGAATCTGGCGCGCCCGGGAGGATTCGAACCTCCGACCCCCTGATTCGTAGTCAGGTACTCTATCCAGCTGAGCTACGGGCGCATACCTTGTGACCATGCACTTTTTAACAAAGTAAAAGTACTTACTGGCCATGCGATTGGCGGAGAGAGAGGGATTCGAACCCTCGATAGGGCTATAAACCCTATACTCCCTTAGCAGGGGAGCGCCTTCAGCCACTCGGCCACCTCTCCTCAACGGCATGGCGCGAATATTACCGATTTAGTCTTCTTGTGTCTAGTCTTCTACGGATTTTTTTCGCACCGGCCATATCTTACATATAAGCTTACGCTTTAAGCATCGTTTCATCATGCGAGCTCGCAAGGCTTATTCCACTTCATTTTCACTGTTTCGTTCACGCTGAATACGCTGGTAAATCTCTTCACGATGAACTGCCACATCTTTAGGCGCATTTACGCCAATACGTACTTGATTGCCTTTCACACCTAGCACGGTGACGGTGATTTCATCACCGATCATCAGCGTTTCGCCAACACGGCGAGTTAGGATGAGCATGGCTGATCTCCTTTTCAGACGTTTTATGCAACGGGATATGTCAGCCGGAGGCAACACCATGCCATTATGCGACATAGTGTTCCCTGTCACCAATGACTCCGGCTCCATGACACCTTATACCTCCCGTTGAAAGAAAGCTCACCACCACACGGCAGTAAGTACCCCTTCAGCGTAGAAGGTTTAAGGTATTAATGTTATTCAGATTCGATATCTGCCTTATCTAAACCAAAAGCTTTGTGTAATGCATTAACAGCAAGCTCCATATGCTTCTCATCAATCACGACCGAGATTTTAATCTCAGAGGTGGAGACCATACGAATATTGACGTTTTCGTCAGCTAGCACACGGAACATTTTCGACGCCACACCGGCGTGAGAACGCATACCGACACCCACTAAAGAGACCTTAGCAATATTGTCGTCGCCACGCAGCTCACCGCCGCCCAAATCAGGAATCACCGTCTCTTCAAGCAGCTTTTTAGTGGCTTTGTAATCGCCCTTAGCAACCGTAAAGGTAAAGTCGGTATAGTCTCCGGCCGGCGCCACGTTCTGCACGATCATGTCCACTTCGATATTGGCATCGGCAATGGGCCCAAGAATGCGTGATGCCACACCCGGCACGTCCGGCGTATTCAGCAGGGTTAATTTTGCTTCATTTTTGGTGAAAGCGATACCGGAGATCAGTGGTTCTTCCATAGCGTCCTCGTCTTGGTCGGCTTCTGCAACAATTAGGGTACCGGGGCCGTCTTCAAAGCTCGACAGCACCCGCAGGGGTACGTTGTACTTTCCGGCAAACTCTACCGCGCGGATCTGCAGCACTTTAGAGCCGAGACTGGCCAGTTCCAGCATCTCTTCCACGGTAATGCTCGTTAAGCGCTGGGCTTTGGAGCAGACGCGAGGGTCGGTGGTGTATACCCCGTCAACATCGGTGTAAATCTGGCACTCATCGGCACCTAGCGCAGCGGCTAGCGCCACCCCTGTGGTGTCAGAACCACCACGGCCCAGGGTGGTGATATTGCCGTCTTCATCGACCCCTTGGAACCCGGCCACAACCACTACCTGACCTGCGTCCAGATCGGCCTTGAGGTCTTCGGTTTCAATGCGCTGGATACGCGCCTTGGTATAGGCACTATCGGTATGAATGCCTACCTGGGCGCCTGTGTGCGAAGTGGCTGGCACACCGATTTGCTGAAGCGCCATGGCGAGCAGTGAAATAGTTACCTGCTCGCCGGTCGATAGCAGCATATCCATCTCGCGCGGTGCGGGATCGTCGTTAAGCGCCTGTGCCATGTCCGTCAGGCGGTTGGTTTCGCCGCTCATGGCGGAGACCACGACCACTACCTGATGGCCTTGATCGCGGAAGCCCTTAACCTTTTCCGCTACGGCCTTGATACGCTCGACAGAGCCCACCGAAGTGCCGCCGAACTTCTGTACGTATAGTGCCATATGCCGTTTTTTCCTATGCGTTCGGGAATGGAGGGTGAAAGTGTCACAAGTTTTAAATAAATAATAAGGCCGGTGACAATAATGCCACCGGCCCAGAGGTTTAGCTAAGAACGTTTTCCAACCATGCTGGTACGCTCTTCAACGCATCCGGCAGGGCGTCGGGTTGACTACCTCCCGCTTGGGCCATGTCGGGGCGGCCACCGCCCTTCCCTCCTACCTGGGAGGCAACATGGTTCACCAGCTCACCGGCTTTCACTCGGCCGCTCAGATCCTGGGTGACCCCAGCAATCAGACTCACTTTGCCCGCCGCCTGGTCGGCAACGCCGAGGATAATCACTCCAGAGCTTAGCTTGTTCTTAAGCTGGTCAAGGATGCCGCGTAAATCTTTGCCTGACACACCATCCAGCTGCGTCGCCAGCAGCTTCACGCCATTGACCTCCTGCACCTGGCTGAGCATATCGCTACCCGCTGCACTGGCTAGTTTGGCCTTGAGCTGCTCAAGCTCTTTTTCCAGGCTACGGTTGCGCTCAACCAGTGATTCTACCCGCGCTTCGACCTGTTCAGGCTTGGTCTTCAAGCGCTCACCCAATCGCTCGAGGCGGGCTTCCTGCTCGCGGAAGTGAGCCAGCGCATTTTCGCCGGTGATCGCTTCGATGCGGCGCACACCAGAAGCAATGCCCACTTCGCTCATCACATGGCAGCAGCCAATATCACCGCTGCGTGCCACGTGGGTACCACCGCATAACTCGATCGAGAAGTCGTCGGCACCAATGGTCAGCACGCGCACGTTCTCGGCGTATTTGGCCTCAAACAGCGCTGCTGCGCCCTTGGCCTTGGCTTGGTCCAGGCTCATCTGCTCGATCTTGGTCGGCGCATTAGCCAGAATCTGCTCATTGACCAGCCGTTCGACTTCCGCCAGTTGCTCAGCGGTCATCGGCTCGAAATGGCTAAAGTCGAAGCGCAGGCGCTCGGCGTTCACCAGCGAGCCTTTCTGCTGTACGTGATCACCCAGCACCATGCGCAGCGCTTTGTGCAGCAGGTGGGTGGCTGAGTGATTGCGAATGGTGGCTGTGCGTAGACTGGCATCCACTTCGCCGCGCACGCTTGCACCAACGCTTAGCGAGCCTTCTACCATCATGCCCTGGTGCAGGTGATGACCGCTCTGCTTTTGGGTATCAGTGACCTGGAAACGGCCGCCGTCGACGTATAGGTAGCCGGTATCGCCCACCTGGCCGCCTGACTCGCCGTAAAACGGCGTGCGGTCTAGTACCACGACACCCTTCTGCCCCGCTTCCAGCGCTGCCAGTGGATTGCCCTCGCTGTCGACCAGCGCGGTTACCTTGGCCTGATCTTCCAAGCGGTCGTAGCCGGTAAAGGCAGTTTCGCCCTCCAACTCAATGGAGGCACTGTAGTCGGCGCCAAATTGGCTGGCCGCCCGTGCGCGTTCACGCTGGGCCTCTAACGCCTGCTGAAAGCCATCGTCGTCCAGGCTAACGCCACGCTCACGACAGACGTCGGCGGTAAGGTCGAAGGGAAAGCCGTAGGTGTCATAAAGCTTAAATACCGTCTCACCCGGCAGCACCTTGCCATCCAGCTCGGCCAGTGCTGCATTCAAGAGCCCCATACCGTGATCCAGGGTGCGTGCGAACTGCTCTTCTTCTTTCAGCAGTACACGGGCAATTTGATCGCTCGCTTCACGCAGTTCCGGATAAGCATCGCCCATCTCCGCATCCAGCGCCTCCACCAGCTTGTGGAAGAACGGCTCTACCGCGCCCAGCTTATGGCCATGACGAATTGCGCGGCGAATGATCCGACGCAGGACATAGCCGCGCCCCTCGTTGGAAGGCAGTACGCCATCGACAATCAGAAAGGCGCAGGAGCGGATATGGTCGGCAATTACGCGCAGTGAGGGTGTAGCGGTATCGGGGTGTCCGGTCGCTTTAGCTGCAGCCTGCAGCAGGTTCTGGAACAGGTCGATCTCATAGTTGGAGTGCACGCCCTGCATCACGGCGGCGACCCGTTCGAGTCCCATACCGGTATCGATAGAGGGCTTCGGCAGTGGATTGAGCGTACCTGCAGCATCGCGATCGAACTGCATGAACACCAGGTTCCAGATTTCGATGTAGCGGTCGCCGTCCTCTTCCGGGCTGCCCGGTGGGCCACCCCAAACCTCAGGGCCGTGATCAAAGAAGATTTCCGAACTGGGACCACAGGGGCCGGTGTCGCCCATCTGCCAGAAGTTATCTTCATCCAGCTTGGAGAAGCGTTCAGGGTCGATGCCGATCTCATCTTTCCAGATGCGCTCAGCTTCATCATCGCTGATGTGTACCGTTACCCACAGCTTGTCTTTGGGGAGTCCCAGCGTTTCGGTTAAAAACACCCAGGCAAAGCGAATGGCGTCGCGCTTGAAGTAGTCGCCAAAGCTGAAGTTACCCAGCATCTCAAAGAAGGTGTGGTGACGCGCGGTATAGCCGACGTTGTCTAAATCATTATGCTTACCGCCCGCGCGAACGCAGCGCTGCGCAGAGGTGGCGCGCACGTAAGGGCGCGGATCGCGGCCTAGAAACACATCTTTAAACGGCACCATGCCGGCATTGGTAAACAGCAGCGTCGGGTCGTTGCCCGGCACTAATGAGCTGGTGGGTACAATCGTATGCCCCTGCTCTTCGAAGAAGGTGAGAAAGGCCTGTCTAATCTCTGCGCTTTTCATAGGGTATCCGTAACAAGAAAGCGTGATGTCCCAGGGCGCTGTTGCCGCTACCCTCAGGGGTCGCAAAGCAGCCATTATAGCGCAGTTGTCAAACGACTAAAGCCGCACTTAGTGGCAGAAAGGCAAACAGCCACGTAAACAACTGGATGAACAAGCGTATTAGAGCGCTACTAGAAATGTAAGAGGGGGTATTGTATAGGCTGGGGAAAACGTATTACAGACAGGAGAGCGCATAGCGAATTTGTTCAAAATCGAAGCCGCGACTGGCGAGAAAACGTTCACGCCTAGCGCGCTCTTTGGGGGTCTCACCGGGGCTATCAAAACGCCGCGCCAGGGTTTCCCGGGCTAGCTCAAACCAGTCGACCTGCTCGCCCCCCTCCACTTCTTCAAAAGCGGTGGCAAGGGTTTCCTGGTCTATGCCGCGCTGGCGCAACTCGCCTTTAATACGAATCACGCCTTGGCCACGCAGTATGCGCGAGCGCACGAAACTGGCCGCAAAGCGCGCGTCAGACTGCAGCCCTTGTTCAACCAAGGCGTCCAGGCACTCATCAATAGCGGCATCGTCGAAAGACTTTTTCTTCAGACGCTGAGCAAGCTCGGCGCGGGAGTATTCGCGCCGAGCCAGTAAACCAATGGCGATATCACGGGGCGTAGCATCACGCTGGGAGGTGAATGCCATCAGCTTATCTTAGCTAGCATTAGCTTAGTGCGTATCGTCTTACAGCAGATCGTCATCACCCGCATCCAATTCTGCCGCTGCTTCGGCAGGCGCATCTTCCTTCTCCTTTTTAGGATCGGGCTTGGCCAAGAGCTGCTCACGAATCTGCGTTTCGATTTCGAGCATAATTTCCGGGTGCTCTTCCAGATACAGCGCTGAATTGGCTTTACCTTGACCGATTTTCTTACCTTTATAGCTGTACCAGGCACCGGCTTTGTCGACTAGGTTGCACTGCACGCCCAGGTCGATGACCTCACCGGCGTGGTAGATACCCTTGCCGTAAAGAATCTGGAATTCAGCCTGACGGAATGGCGGTGCTACCTTGTTTTTGACTACTTTCACGCGGGTTTCGTTACCGGTGACTTCATCACCCACTTTCACCGAGCCGGTACGACGAATATCCAGACGCACGCTGGCATAGAACTTCAGCGCGTTACCACCAGTGGTGGTTTCGGGGCTACCAAACATGACGCCGATCTTCATGCGGATCTGGTTGATGAAGATCACCAAGCAATTGGCGTTTTTGATATTACCGGTGATTTTACGCAGTGCCTGAGACATCAAACGCGCCTGTAGGCCAACGTGGGAATCACCCATTTCGCCTTCGATTTCAGCGCGCGGGGTCAACGCAGCGACCGAGTCGATAACAATCACGTCAACACCGCCAGAGCGTACCAGCATGTCGGTAATTTCCAGCGCCTGCTCACCGGTGTCCGGCTGGGAAATCAGTAGATCATCCAGGTTGACGCCTAGCTTTTCTGCGTAGCTGGGGTCAAGCGCATGCTCGGCATCGACGAAGGCACACACTTTGCCCTGTTTTTGCGCCTGAGCAATCACCGAAAGGGTCAGGGTCGTTTTACCCGACGATTCCGGGCCAAAGATTTCGCACACACGGCCAAACGGCAGCCCGCCGATGCCGAGGGCGATATCCAGACCCAATGAACCGGTGGAAACCGACGGCATGACGACACGCGGTGCGTCGCCTAGACGCATGACGGTGCCCTTGCCGAACTGACGGTCGATTTGGGTGAGTGCAGCGTTTAGCGCTTTAGTGCGGTTGTCATCCTGAGCCATTCAGAGATTCCTCATAACAAGCTGTATAATTAGCCAGTAGTATGCCAAAGATTGCGCCGTAAACAAATCCTTGATCGCGCTTTCTCTCATCTATTTTATCAACAGCCTTTTTGCATATGCGCCTTTTTCTTACGGCTGGTTCGTCTTGCTCGCCTTCTCGCGCTCATTCAGGCGCGCCACCAGCCCAACCAAGGCCTGACGCACGGCCTGCTCTCGCACCGACTGACGGTCACCTGGAAAGTGAAAGCATTCAGCTTCCTGGGCAGCAGCATCTCCCCAGGCCAACCAAACCGTACCCACCGGCTTTTCAGCGCTCCCCCCCTCTGGGCCTGCAACACCGCTAACGGCAACAGCTAAGCCCGCGCCACTTTCATTACAGGCGCCCAGCACCATGGCTTTGACGACCTCCTTGCTGACAGCACCGTGCTCGGCCAGCGTGGTCTCAGGCACCCCCAATAAGCGCGTTTTAGCAGCATTCGCATAGGTCACATAGCCCGTCGTAAAGTAAGCAGAGCTACCCGCCACCTCGGTAATGGCGCTGGCAATGCCTCCCCCCGTACATGACTCAGCGGCGGTCACTTCCACATTCAACTGCTTACACAGCCGCCCCAGCCGCTGAGCTAACAGGGTTAAATCAAGATTTTTCAGGCTAGTTTCGCTGGGCACTATGGTCGCTCCTTCAAGTGAGTCGTCTGTTCAGCGTAGAATACTGCGTTTAGCTTTCTCAAAGAAATTGCTCAATCAGGACGCCCATGTCACAGGCTATTCCCGCCAACACGCCAATGATCACCCAGTATTTAAAGATCAAGCGCGAGCACCCCGAGGTACTGCTGTTCTACCGCATGGGGGATTTTTATGAACTGTTTTTCGACGACGCCAAGCGCGCCGCCGCACTGCTGGATATTACCCTTACCCAGCGTGGGCAGTCAGGCGGCAAGCCTATCCCGATGGCGGGCGTCCCCTATCACAGCGCTGAGGGCTATCTGGCCCGCCTCGTCGCTGGCGGCGAGTCGGTCGCTATTTGTGAGCAAATTGGCGACCCCGCGACCAGCAAAGGGCCCGTTGAGCGCCAAGTGGTGCGTATCGTCACCCCTGGCACACTCCACGATGAAGCGCTGCTCGATGCCCGCCGCGACAACGTCCTGGTGTCCGTTTCTCCCGGAAAAGAGAGCTGGGGCCTTGCCTGGCTGGAGCTCTCCAGTGGTCGCTTCAACGTACTGGAAGTAGACAGCGAAGCCGAAATGCTCGCCGAGCTGACGCGTCTCTCCCCGGCCGAGCTGCTGGTACCCGAAAGCTTAACGCTACCCGAGGCCTGGTCGCAGAAACGCAGCCTGCGCCGCCAGGGCGAGTGGCTGTTTGATTTGGAAAGCGCTACCCGTAGCCTCTGCGACCAGTTCGAAGTGCAGGATTTACGTGGCTTTGGCTGTGCGCACTTAACCTCTGCGCTAATTGCTGCCGGGGTATTGATCGATTATGCCCGGGACACTCAGCGCTCGCGCCTGCCCCACGTGACCGCCATCAGCGTTGAGAACCGCGACGACGCGGTGGTGATCGACGCTGCCAGCCGCCGTAATCTGGAAATTGATATCAACCTGGGCGGCAGCAGCGACAACACCCTGGCCAGCGTGCTGGATACCTGTACCACCGCCATGGGTTCACGGCTACTCAAACGCTGGCTTAATCGGCCACTGCGTCAACGCGAGATTGTCCAGGCCCGTCATGCGGGTGTGGCGCTGCTAAGCCTGGATGCCGCCTATATGCCGCTGCGCGAGACGTTGAACGCGGTGGGCGACGTGGAGCGCATTCTGGCCCGGGTGGCGCTGTATAGCGCCCGCCCGCGCGATTTGGCACGGCTGCGGGATGCACTGGTAACGCTTCCGGAACTGGAGCAACAGCTTAGCGAGGTTGAGAGCGGCAGTGCGCTGGATAACCTGCGCCCGCATATTCGCCCCTACCCAGAAATGGCCGATATGCTCAGCCGGGCGCTGGTAGAAAATCCGCCGGTGGTGATCCGCGATGGCGGGGTGATTGCCGATGGCTTTGATTCAGAGCTGGATGAGCACCGTGGCATGGCCGAAAACGCGGGCGACTATCTTATTCAGCTCGAGCTTCGCGAGCGCGAGCGCACGGGGCTAGCCAATCTCAAAGTGGGCTACAACCGGGTGCACGGCTACTTTATTGAGCTACCGCGTTCACAAGCCCAGCAGGCGCCCGCCGACTATATTCGCCGCCAGACACTTAAAAATGCCGAGCGGTTCATTATCCCCGAGCTCAAAGAGTTTGAAGATAAGGCACTCTCCGCTAAATCTCGCGCGTTGACGCGTGAAAAATGGCTCTACGATCGCCTGCTTGGCGATCTCAACGCAAGCCTTCACGCGCTGCAGAGCACCTCGCAAGCCTTGGCGGAACTGGACGTACTGTGCGCCTTTGCCGAGCGCGCCGAGGCGCTGAACTGGGTGCGTCCAACACTCAGCGAAACCACCGGGATTCAAATTGACGCGGGACGACATCCGGTGGTCGAGCAGGTGAGCGAGACACCCTTTGTGCCCAACGACGTGACGCTCAATCCTGACCAGCACATGCTGATTATTACCGGCCCCAACATGGGCGGTAAATCGACCTATATGCGTCAGACGGCGCTCATCGCCCTTCTCGCTCACTGCGGCAGTTTTGTGCCCGCCGATGCCGCCGAGATCGGCCCGCTGGATCGAATATTCACCCGCATTGGCTCATCGGATGACTTGGCCGGCGGGCGCTCTACCTTTATGGTCGAGATGACTGAAACTGCCAACATTCTCCACAATGCCACCCAGCAAAGCTTGATCCTGATGGATGAAATTGGCCGCGGCACCAGTACCTTTGACGGTCTGTCGCTCGCCTGGGCAAGCGCTGAACATCTGGCAAAAGGACGCGCGCTAACGCTGTTTGCGACCCACTACTTTGAAATGACGGCGCTGCCTGAGCATATGGAAGGGGTGGCCAATATCCACCTAACGGCGACCGAGCATGGCGACAGCATTGTGTTTATGCACCGCATCGAAGCGGGCCCGGCCAGCCAGAGCTATGGTTTGCAGGTGGCGCAATTAGCGGGCGTGCCCAACCATGTGATTAAACGTGCCCGCGAGAAGCTGATAAGTTTGGAGCAGCGCGATGTGGATAACACAGCGCAGGCGCCGCGAACCGCACCGCAGCAAAACGATCTGTTCGCCGCTGCACCGCATCCGGTGGTCGAGGCGTTGGAAAACGTCGATATGGATGGTTTAACACCGCGGGAAGCGCTATCACTATTGTATCAGTGGCGAGACCTGATCTAATGGTGCTTACAGGAGGGAAAGCCATATGGCGCTTGCCGCCAGGTATGCGCACCTCTAGAATGTCGTTCAAACTTTTAGCTTATAAAAAACGGCTGATTTATAACCATTCACGATTGACCATGGCTGGGAGTTACCCGGCCCTGCAAGAGGGATAGCAAGATGACGTTTGTCGTTACCGAGAACTGCATCCAGTGCAAATACACCGACTGTGTGGAAGTCTGCCCGGTCGACTGTTTTTACGAGGGCCCGAACTTCCTGGTCATTCATCCTGACGAGTGTATCGACTGCGCGCTGTGTGAGCCCGAGTGCCCCGCCGAGGCGATATTCTCCGAGGATGAGCTGCCGGATGGACAGGAGGCCTTTATCGAGATTAACGCTGAGATGGCCGAAGTATGGCCCAACATCGCCGAAAGAAAAGACCCGCTGCCGGACGCCGAAGAGTGGGATGGCAAGCCCGGCAAGCTTGAGAAACTAGAGCGCTAAACGCTGTGACGGTTTAAAAATCAGCACATAGCTCTTTTTAAAAGCTCTCTTTAAAAATTCTCTTTAAACCAGCGCTGGTTGTTAAAAACAGCGCTGGTTTTTTTGTGTTTTCAAAAGTGTATCGTCAAAAATGTGCTGCCAAATTGCGGGCAAAAAAAGGCGACCCGTAGGCCGCCCGCTCCAAGCACTTCCTCTGACCACTCCCTGGATCAACCTCCTCAGATGACGTCCTTGCCAGGGCTCACCTCACTGTATCACCCGGCGCATCTGACCTACATCCCGCTGCATCCTGACTGAAGCGTCCTTGCCTCCCCTTGTCCTGTGTATATTGTGTCAGATCATGGCCGCTTCTCAACAAAGCCAAAATACAAAAGGGCGAGCCGCTGCGACTCGCCATTTTTAAAAAACCACTTATTAAACAATTACTTAAATTTTAATTAGTGGCAAAGTAAGCTATTTCTTACCCTAAACTGAGCGATTCTCGTCGGTATTTGTAAGATATCTCTTACAAAATTTTGAGACATCTCTTACAAGCACCTCTAAAAATTCGCTCGATATTGGCATTTTACTGCCCTTTAATGGCTTTCAAACCTGGGTAGGTCACATCACCCAGCTCTGCTTCAATCACCAGCAAACGGTTGTACTTGGCAACCCGATCAGAGCGGCAAAGTGAGCCCGTTTTGATCTGACCGGCACAGGTACCCACCGCCAAATCGGCAATGGTGGTATCTTCGGTTTCACCGGAGCGGTGAGAAATAACCGCCGTAAAGCCAGCATCCTGCGCCATCTTAATCGCGTCCAGCGTCTCAGAGAGCGAACCGATCTGGTTGAACTTGATCAGGATAGAGTTACCGATCTGCTCATCGATACCGCGCTTGAGAATCTTGGTATTGGTCACGAATAGGTCATCGCCCACCAGCTGCACTTTATCGCCCAGCTTATCGGTCAGCGCTTTCCAACCCGCCCAATCCGATTCATCCATGCCGTCTTCGATAGACACAATCGGGTAATCGGCACACAGGCCTGCCAGGTAATCGGTAAAGCCTTGTGCGTCGTAGCTTTTGCCTTCACCGGAAAGGTTGTACTGACCGTCTTTGTAAAACTCAGACGAAGCACAATCCAGCGCCAGCGTGACGTCTTTACCCAGCTCATAGCCAGCATCGGCAACGGCTTGTTTAATCACCGCTAGCGCATCAGCGTTAGACGCCAGGTTAGGCGCAAAGCCGCCCTCGTCACCGACGGATGTAGAGAGCCCTTTCGCGGAGAGCACTTTCTTCAGCGCGTGGAAAATTTCCGCGCCCATGCGCAACCCTTCGCGGAAGTTAGGCGCGCCCACTGGCTGCACCATAAATTCCTGGATATCGACGTTGTTATCCGCGTGCTCGCCGCCGTTGATGATGTTCATCATCGGCACCGGCATGCTGTACTGGCCAGGTTGACCGTAGAGCTCGGCAATGTGGGCGTAGAGCGGTACGCCTTTGGCGTTAGCAGCTGCTTTAGCCGCCGCCAGCGAAACGGCTAGGATGGCATTCGCCCCCAGATTCGCTTTGTTTTCAGTGCCGTCCAGCGCCAACATGGCATCGTCCAAGCCGCGCTGATCACGCGCATCCATGCCCATCAGCGCATCACGAATTTTGCCATTGACCGCATCGACTGCTTTCAGCACGCCTTTGCCCAGGTAGCGCGACTTATCGCCGTCACGCAGCTCTAACGCTTCCCGGGAGCCGGTTGAGGCACCGCTGGGGGCACAGGCTTCGCCGACAGCACCGCTGGCTAGGCGGACTTGCGCTTGCACGGTCGGGTTACCACGGGAATCCAGCACTTCCAACGCACTGATAGCAACAATTTTGGTCATGGCAGTATCCTTTCCTGTTAGTCAGATAAAATTATTAATATAACGACCTGATTAGCTAAATACAGCTTAGCGAATCGTTAGCGGCTCAAACCCTTTGACCAGCGCATCCAACTGGGCAAGCTGAGTCAAGAACGGCTCTAATTGATCCAGCGGCAATGCACAGGGACCATCGCATTTGGCGTTGTCTGGGTCAGGGTGGGCTTCCAAAAACAGCCCGGCAAGGCCGACAGCCACGCCTGCACGCGCTAACTCAGCCACCTGGGCACGGCGCCCATCAGCACTATCGGCACGCCCACCGGGGCGCTGCAGCGCGTGGGTCACATCGAAAAATACCGGGTAGCCGGTTTGCTTCATATCACCAAAGCCCAGCATATCAACAATCAGATTGTTGTAACCAAAGCTTGAGCCGCGCTCGCAGAGCATCAACTGGTCGTTACCCGCTTCCTGGAACTTGCTGAGGATATGACGCATTTCATGGGGCGCCAAAAACTGCGGCTTTTTGATATTGATGACCGCGCCGGTTTTGGCCATGGCGACCACCAAATCAGTTTGGCGAGCCAAAAAGGCCGGCAGTTGGATAATGTCAGCGACTTCAGCGGCTGCTTGCGCCTGCCAAGGCTCGTGAACGTCAGTGATGATCGGCACGTTGTGGCGAGCTTTGATATCGGCCAGTATCTGCAGCCCTTTCTCGATACCTGGGCCGCGGTAGGAGTGAATCGAACTGCGATTGGCTTTGTCAAAGCTGGCCTTAAAAACGTAGGGCATACCCAGCTTCTGGGTCACCGTGACGTAGGCTTGAGCGACTTCGTCGGCAAGATCGGCCGACTCTAGTACGTTCATGCCACCCAGCAGCATAAGCGGCAAGGAGTTACCGGCGGTTAAGCCGGCAACGTTAATATGACGCTCTTGAGATCGGTCTTGAGAAGCCATGCTTCTGCCCTCTTATTCCTGCGAGTTCGCGTGGGCGCGACTGCGCGCTGTTTTGTAATCCAAGGCGGCGTTCACAAAGCCAGAGAACAGCGGGTGACCATCACGGGGAGTAGAAGTGAACTCCGGGTGGAACTGGCAGGCTACGTACCAAGGGTGATCCGCCAGCTCGATGACTTCAACCAGCGATTGGTCGACGCTCTTGCCTGAGATAACCAAGCCCGCCTTTTCAAGCTCATCGATAAACTGGTTATTGACCTCGAAGCGGTGACGGTGGCGCTCGACAATCTCATCCGAGCCGTAGGCTTCGCGTGCTTTGGTTCCCGATGCCAAATGGCATACCTGGCCACCTAAGCGCATGGTGCCGCCTAAATCAGACGCTGCATCGCGCAGCTCGACTTTGCCTTCTGGGCTTAGCCACTCGGTGATCAAACCTACTACCGGGTGCTGGGTGTCGTGGGTGAACTCGGTAGAGTTGGCATCGTTCCAGCCTGCCACATTACGGGCAAACTCAATCACCGCCACCTGCATACCCAGGCAAATACCCAGATATGGCACGTTGTTTTCGCGGGCGAATTGAGCGGTCATAATCTTGCCTTCTACGCCGCGCTCGCCGAAGCCGCCGGGCACCAGAATGGCGTCTTTACCCGCCAAGCGCTCGGTGCCGTGACGCTCGATGTCTTCGGAGTCAATATAGTCGACGTTGACCTTAATGCGACCCTGGATACCGGCGTGAATCAGCGCTTCGTTGAGCGACTTGTAGGCATCCAGCAGTTCCATGTACTTACCGACCATGGCAATACTGACGGATTTGAGCGGATTGAGCTTGGCATCCAGCACCTTCACCCACTCGGATAAATCTGCTTCCGGGGCTTCCAGGCGCAGCTTATCGCAAACGATCTCGTCCAGACCGTGTTCATGGAGCATCAGCGGGATGCGATAGATCGTATCGGCATCCTGCAGCGGTACCACGGCACGCTCTTCGACGTTGGTGAACAGGGCGATTTTGCGGCGCTCGCTCTCTTCCAGTTCAACTTCGCTGCGGCAAATCAGAATATCCGGCTGGATACCGATGGAACGCAGCTCTTTAACGCTGTGCTGGGTCGGTTTGGTTTTGGTCTCACCCGCCGTTTTGATGTAGGGCACCAGGGTCAGGTGCATAAACAGCGCACGGTTGGCGCCCTGCTCACTACGAATTTGGCGGATCGACTCCAGGAAAGGCAGCGATTCGATATCACCGACCGTGCCGCCGATCTCTACCAGCGCCACATCAAACCCTTCACCGCCCGCGTAAACGCGCTCTTTAATCTCGTCGGTGATATGTGGAATGACCTGAACAGTGCCACCGAGATAGTCGCCCCGACGCTCTTTACGCAGTACGTGCTCGTAAACACGGCCGGTCGTAAAGTTGTTGCGCTGGGTCATTTTGGTGCGAATAAAGCGCTCGTAATGCCCGAGATCAAGATCGGTTTCGGCGCCATCTTCTGTGACGAACACCTCACCGTGCTGGAAGGGGCTCATGGTGCCCGGATCCACGTTGATGTACGGGTCGAGCTTGAGCATGGTGACCTTAAGGCCGCGGGCCTCTAAAATCGCCGCAAGCGAGGCGGAGGCGATGCCCTTGCCAAGAGAGGACACAACGCCGCCGGTCACGAAGATATATCGTGTCATGGATAACCTGTCGAAACGTGATCAGAAGGCACGGCAGAAAGCCACGCCAGGATGGGTCGACAGACTAGCAGATTACGGCTTAAGGCTCAATTTGAACTGCACTGCTTAAAGTACGCGCTGTCATTCTGAAGCATCGCATCCTGTCATTGCGAAGAGCACAGCGACGCGGCAATCTAACCCAGATCGCCACGCTTCGCTCG
>NZ_HG423343.1:878627-880597 GCF_000982975.1 Halomonas sp. A3H3
CAGATCGCCACGCTTCGCTCGCGATGACATTAAGCCTATAAAGGCACTTCTTTTACACGCCCAGGTAATCCAGAATGCCTTCCGCCGCCTGGCGACCTTCGTAAATCGCCGTGACCACCAAGTCAGAGCCGCGCACCATATCGCCACCGGCAAAGATTTTTTCGTTGCTGGTTTGGAAGGCGTACTGGCCGTGCTCCGGCGCGGTGACGCGATCGCGCTCGTCGACCTGAATATTGGCGCTATCGAACCACGGCGCAGGGCTTGCCTGAAAGCCAAAAGCGATAACCACAGCATCCGCCGCAATGATCTCTTCAGAACCGGGCACCACTTCAGGGCGCTGACGGCCGTTTTCATCCGGCTCACCCAAGCGTGTGCGCACAACTTTCACGCCTTCGACCTTCTCTTCACCGACGACCGCCACCGGCTGACGGTTGAACAGAAACTCAACGCCCTCTTCACGAGCATTGGAGACTTCACGGCGCGACCCCGGCATATTGCCTTCGTCACGACGGTACGCACAGGTCACGCTGGTAGCGTTTTGACGAATCGAGGTACGGTTACAGTCCATCGCCGTATCACCGCCGCCCAGCACTACCACACGCTTGCCTTCCATAGAGATATAGTCGTTGGGATCTTTTTCAAAGCCCAGGCAGCGGTTAACGTTGGCAATCAGGAAATCGAGGGCCTTGTACACGCCCGGCAGATCTTCGCCAGGGAAGCCGCCTTCCATGTATTTATAAGTCCCCATACCCAGGAAGACCGCGTCGTACTCCTGCATCAAGGTCTCAAACTCAATATCGGTGCCAATCTCGGTATTCAGGCGGAACTCGACGCCCATCTCTTCAAAGACTGCCCGGCGGCGCTCCATCACGCTCTTTTCCAGCTTGAACTCGGGAATACCAAAGGTCAGCAGGCCACCGATTTCCGGGTACTTGTCGAACACCACCGGCTTGACGCCGTTACGGGCCAAAATATCCGCACAGCCCAGGCCCGCAGGGCCTGCGCCAATGATGGCGACTTTTTTATCCGTCCAGGTAACGTGGGACATATCCGGACGCCAGCCCATGGCGAACGCCGTATCGGTAATGTACTTCTCCACCGAGCCGATGGTGACGGCACCAAAGCCGTCATTTAGCGTGCAGTCGCCTTCGCACAGACGATCCTGGGGGCACACGCGACCACATACTTCGGGCAGCGAGTTGGTTTTGTGCGACAGCTCAGCGGCTTCAATAATGTTGCCTTCCACCACCAGCTGTAGCCAGTTGGGAATATAGTTGTGCACCGGGCACTTCCACTCACAGTACGGGTTACCGCAGTGCAGGCAGCGATGCGCCTGGCTGGCCGCATCGGTGGGCTTGTAAGGTTCGTAAATTTCCGCAAACTCTTTGGCACGGGCACGGGCGTCTTTCTTCTGTGGATCCTGACGACCCACATCGACAAACTGAAAATCGTTATTTAAACGGTTAGCCATGATCTCTCTCCTGTCAGCGTGAGGGGCATAAACGGGTTATTGCGGCTGACGCCGAGACTGATCCAGCAAACTACCCAAGCTGGCTGCTTTTGGCTTAACCAGCCAGAAGTGACGCGCATAGTCGCTGAAGTCTTCCAGAATAGCCGCCCCACGCGCGGAACCCGTCGCGGCCACATAGGCTTCGATCATTTCACGCAGGTGACGACGATACGCCTCCATGGCCTCTGTGTTAACGCGGTGAATTTCGACCAGTTCGTGGTTGTACTTGTCCACGAAGGTGCGCTCTTCATCCAACACATAGGCAAACCCACCGGTCATGCCCGCACCGAAGTTGACCCCGGTCTCACCGAGCACGCAGACCAAACCGCCGGTCATATATTCGCAACAGTGGTCGCCTGCGCCCTCGATCACCGCTGAAGCGCCAGAGTTACGCACCGCAAAGCGCTCGCCCGCAGTACCGGCGGCGAATAGTGTCCCGCCAGTGGCACCATACAGGCAG
>NZ_HG423343.1:880697-991434 GCF_000982975.1 Halomonas sp. A3H3
AACTGGCTGACTTTGGGCGGTACAATCACGATACTGCCGCCGTTCATGCCCTTGCCGACGTAGTCGTTGGCGTCGCCTTCCAGGAAAAGATTCAGACCCCGAGCATTCCATACCCCGAAGCTCTGCCCCGCCACGCCGACGAAATTGGCCGTGACCGGCGCCGCTTCCAGTCCCTCTTCACCGTATCGCTTGGCAATGGCACCAGAGGTGAGTGCACCCACGCTGCGGTCACAGTTGGTGATGGTGAAGTGGAATTCACCGCCCGACTGGCTTTCGATAGCATCTTTCAGCGCCGCCAGCACTTCCTGGTTTTTAGCGCCCGGATCGTGGGGCACGTTACGGCTAACCCTGCAGAACTGCGGCGCATCTTTGGGTACAAAATCATTGGCCAGCAGCGGCGTTAGATCGAGCTTACGCTGGGAAGCCGTATCACCCTCAAGCACTTCCAGAAGGTCGGTACGCCCGATCAAATCAGTGAGCTTGCACACACCGAGCATAGCCATCAGCTCACGCACTTCTTCGGCGATAAAGCGGAAGTAGTTCTTGACCATATCCACGGTGCCGCGGAAGTGCTCGCCGCGCAGGAAGTCATCCTGAGTCGCGACCCCAGTGGCACAGTTGTTGAGGTGACAGATACGCAGGTATTTACAGCCCAACGCCACCATGGGCGCGGTGCCGAAACCGAAGCTCTCGGCGCCGAGAATCGCCGCTTTGACCACATCCAGACCGGTTTTCAGGCCGCCATCGGTCTGCAGGCGAATCTTATCGCGCAGCCCGTTGATGCGCAGCGCCTGATGCACTTCCGGCAGCCCCAATTCCCAGGGTGAACCGGCGTGCTTGATTGAGGTCAGCGGGCTTGCCGCTGTACCGCCGTCGTAGCCTGATACGGTAATCAAATCCGCGTAGGCCTTGGCCACACCGGTGGCGATCGTGCCGATCCCCGGCTCGGAAACCAGTTTCACCGACACCTGGGCATCCGGATTGACCTGCTTAAGGTCAAAAATCAGCTGGGCCAAATCCTCGATAGAGTAAATATCGTGGTGCGGCGGCGGTGAAATCAGCGTGACGCCGGGGACTGCGTAGCGCAGCCGAGCAATCAGCTGGTTTACCTTACCGCCGGGTAGCTGACCGCCCTCACCGGGCTTGGCACCTTGGGCGACCTTGATCTGCAGTACTTCTGCATTGACCAGATACGCCGGGGTTACACCAAAGCGGCCAGAGGCAATCTGCTTGATCTTGGAGCTGCGAATGGTGCCGTAGCGGGCTGGATCTTCACCGCCCTCACCGGAGTTGGAACGCCCGCCGGCTTCGTTCATGGCCTGGGCCAGCGCTTCGTGGGCTTCCGGCGATAGCGCCCCCAGTGACATACCGGCGCTATCAAAGCGCGGCAGTAAATCTTCAACCGGCTCTACGTCTTCCAGCGCAATCGGTGTTTCCGCAGGCTTGAGCTTGAGCAAGTCACGAATAGTGGCCACAGGCCGCTCGTTCACCAATTGAGCAAACTTTTTCCACTTGGTATAGCTGCCTTCCTGAACCGCCGCCTGTAGTGACATCACCACATCGGGGTTGTAGGCGTGGTACTCGTGGCCGT
This sequence comes from Halomonas sp. A3H3, assembly GCF_000982975.1. Classification (NCBI taxonomy): domain Bacteria; kingdom Pseudomonadati; phylum Pseudomonadota; class Gammaproteobacteria; order Oceanospirillales; family Halomonadaceae; genus Halomonas; species Halomonas sp. A3H3. Next base: position 882,289 of record NZ_HG423343.1, read on the forward strand.
GCACATACTTGAACATGCCGCCTTGGGAGATTCCTTTACGGGGAATCCAGGCATCTTTCGCCAGCAGCGCTTGCTGCATCTGAAGCTCGGCAAAACCGGCGCCCTGAATGCGCGAGGCCATACCGACAAAGCAGAGATCCATTACTTCATCTGCCAAGCCCACGGCTTCAAACAGCATCGAGCCGCGGTAGGAAGCCAGCGTCGAGATACCCATTTTAGACAGGATCTTGAACAGGCCTTTCTGCAGCCCTTTACGGTAGTTCTCACGACCGTCAGCCGGGTTGCCGGTCAGCTCGCCCGTGCGGTGCATATCCGCCATGACCTGATAAGCGAGCCACGGATAAACCGCCGTAGCGCCCACGCCAAACAGCACCGCCATTTGGTGGGCGTCGCGAGCGTAGCCGGTTTCTACCACGATGTTGGCGTTGGGGCGCAGCGCCAACCGGCCTAAGTGAGAGTGCACGGCACCCACGGCCAGGGCGGCCTGAATGGGAATCAGGCCTTTCGTCAGCTCCGCATCGGTGAGTACCAGAATGACTTTACCGGCGCGGACTTGAGCTTCTGCCTCCTCACATAAAGCCTTAAGCGCTTGATGCAAGCTCTGCTGATCGGGATCGTAACCCAACGACAGTGTATAGCTGGCAAACGCAGGATCGTCCTGGCTAACCAGGGCGGTAAACTTGCGTGGGGACAGTACCGGCGTGGTCAAGATCAAGCGGTGCGCGTGCTCAGGCGTCGCTTTAAAGACGTTAAGCTCAGCGCCACAGCAGGTTTCCAGCGACATCACGATCGCTTCGCGCAGCGGGTCGATGGGCGGATTGGTGACCTGGGCAAACTTCTGACGGAAGAAGTCAGTCAGCAGGCGCGGGCGGCTCGACAGCACCGCCATGGGCGTATCATCTCCCATGGAGCCAACGGCTTCCTGGCCACTCTCTGCCAGCGGGCGCAGCACCTGGTCACGCTCTTCGAAGCTAACCTGGAACAACTTCTGCTGAACGTTGAGCGAATCGGCATCCATGGTTTGGAAACGCGCAAGCTCGGTCAGTGCCGACTCTAAATAGTTCGCCTCCTGCTTAAGCCAACGCTTATAGGGGTAGGCAGATTTCAGCCGCTCATCGATATCAGTGGTGTGCAGCACTTCGCCGGTTTCGGTATCCACGGCGAGCATTTGACCAGGGCCAACGCGGCCCTTAGCGACCACGTCTTCCGGCTTATAGTCGTAGGTGCCGATTTCAGAGGCCAGGGTAATGTAGCCATTCTTGGTCATTACCCAGCGCGCCGGGCGCAGGCCGTTACGGTCGAGCATACACACCGCTTGGCGGCCATCGGTCATGACCACACCCGCAGGGCCATCCCACGGCTCCATATGCATGGAGTTGTATTCGTAGAAGGCGCGCAGCTCGGCGTCCATGGTCTCTACGTTCTGCCAGGCGGGCGGCACCATCATGCGTACCGCGCGATGCAGCTCCATACCGCCGGTCAGCAACACTTCCAGCATGTTGTCCATACTGGAGGAGTCGGAGCCGGTGGTGTTAACGATCTCGTCCAGCTCGGTGATATCCGGCAGACGCTCGTTAACGAAGTTGGCTTTACGCGAGTTCGCCCAGCCGCGGTTGGCCTCGATGGTGTTGATCTCGCCGTTATGGGCCAATAGACGGAACGGTTGTGCCAACGGCCAGCGCGGAGCAGTATTGGTCGAGAAGCGCTGGTGAAACACGCAGATGGCGGTTTCCAGGCGCGGGTCATTCAAGTCCTGATAAAACGCCGGTAGGTCTTCCGGCATCACCAGGCCTTTATAGGAGACCACTTCTGACGAGAGCGAGGCGACGTAGAAGTCCTCTTCGTTGCGTAGCGCCTGCTCGGCGCGGCGGCGGGCCATAAACAGGTCAACATCGAAGTGTTCACCCTGGCCTGGCTGCACAAACAGCTGACGAATACGTGGCAGGCAGTCCAGCGCCATGGGGCCGCAAACGCTGGAGTCAGTGGGCACATCGCGCCAGCCCAACACGTTAAGACCACGCGCTTCCAGCTCACCCGTCAGAGTGTCGCGGGCATGCGCTTCACGGGCATCATCGTTGGGTAGAAACACCACACCCACAGCAAAGCGTTCGCCCAGCTCGGCATCGAATGCTTCTTTGGCCAGCGCCTGCATAAACGGGGTGGGCATTTTCAACAGCAAACCACAGCCGTCGCCGGTTTTGCCGTCGGCAGCAATGCCGCCCCGGTGGGTCATGCAGGTCAGGGATTCAATGGCAGTTTTCAGCAAATCGTGGCTAGCCTGGCCTTCCATATGGGCAATCAGGCCAAAACCACAGTTATCGCGAAACTCGCCAGGCTGGTGAAGACCTCTATTCATGGGCGTGCCTCTACTAGTCAGCGTATTTTTTTAGCAGCGTGCTTATGGTATAAAGGACGGTTTCGCTTTTTTTATAGTGCTTATAACCTGCCCAGAATGGGGTACTTCCCAAGTTCGCTGCCGCAACAAAATGGCCGGTCAGCATAGCGATTGCTAGCCACTTTGCGCAATCTCTTGGCGCCCACATCGTTAGAGAAACTCTTTTCAAATCCTGTATTTGCATCCTCATTCAAGGAAAAAATACATATACTTCAACCACTTGTAACAAGGTAAAACGCTATTTTAACGCTTTTTATTTTCCATTAAACTTTAGTCTAAACAGCGCCCAAAAACCCATGCCGATAGCGCATAAGGCATACGGATTATATAAAACAGCGTTCGACAAATGGGCTCACGATGTAGCCGAGCGAATAAAAAACCGCCCAATGAAAACCACTCTACGTAAGGAGCGATCCATTGGGCGGATAGGATATAGCTGACCAGTTTTTGGAATGACTAGCTTGTGAAAGGATTACTTTTCCACTGGACAGCGCGGGTAATCATCGAGCAGCGTGCGAAGGACATCAACGGGCGTGGCATCGCTAACACAAGCATCGCCCAGGGCGTTAAGCAGCACCAATCGCAGCCGCGTATCGATATTTTTCTTATCCAGCCGCATGCGGGTTAAAAAGTCATCGCTGGTCATATTCGCCGGTGCCGCTAACGGTAGCTCGGCGCTCTCGATCACCGCCAGGCTGCGTGCTAGCGCCGCATCGGTGAGCCAGCCCAAGCGTCGGGAAAGCGTTGCCGCCATGGCCATGCCAGCGCCCACGGCTTCGCCGTGTAGCCAGTTGCCGTAGCCCTGATGCGCCTCAATGGCATGACCAAAGGTGTGGCCCAGGTTGAGCAGCGCGCGGACGCCCTGTTCCGTCTCATCTTCGGCAACAATGTCTGCTTTGATTTGGCAACTTCGTGCAATGGCGTCTGCGACGACCTCAGGCTCCACATCAAGTAGTGCGGGCATGTTGGCTTCCAGCCAGCTTAAAAACGCTTCGTCGCGGATCAGGCCGTACTTGATAACCTCGGCCAGCCCGGCGGAGAGTTCGCGACGGGGCAGACTCTTGAGCGTATCAATATCCACCAGCACCGCTTTGGGCTGCCAGAAGGCGCCAATCATGTTTTTCCCCAGCGGATGGTTAACGCCGGTCTTGCCCCCCACCGACGAATCCACCTGGGAAAGCAGCGTGGTGGGCACTTGGATAAACGCTACACCTCGCTGATAGGAAGCGGCGGCGTAGCCGACCATATCGCCGATCACTCCACCGCCTAAAGCAATTAGCGTGCAGCGGCGGTTAAAACCGGCCTCTAGCAGCGCGTCCCAAATACGGCTGACCTGTTCGATGGTTTTGTATTGCTCGCCATCGGGGAGTATGACCGTGCGCACTTCCAGATGATCCGGCAGGCTAGCGCAAAGCTTGTCCAGGTAGAGCGGCGCGATAGTCTCGTTAGTGACGACCATCACCTGCTGGCCGGCCAGATAAGGCGTTAGCATATCGGCACGCCCCATCAGCTCGGTGCCAATATGAATCGGATAGCTGCGCTCGTCTAAAGCAACATGAAGGGTGCGTTGCGCGCTGGCTGTCGAGTTCATGGTGATACCTTATGGTTAAGCGTTTTAGCCGACGATGATGAGGGCTCAAGTGGATCTACCAACCGATGCACCCGGCGCAGAATTTCATTGACCACCGCTCGCGGGCTGCGCCGGTCGGTGCGCACGGCAATATCCGAGGTGGCGCGATAGAGCGGGTCGCGCTGGGCAAACATATCGTTGAGCACCTGCTCGCGGTTGGCGCACTGCAGCAGCGGCCGGTTGCGATCTTTCGCTGTCCGTTTGAGCTGCTGGTCGACGGTGGTCAGCAGATAAACCACCGTGCCACGCTCGCGCAGTGCGCGGCGATTCTCTTCGCGCAGCACCGCACCGCCGCCAGTGGCGACCACGACCGGAGAGAGCCGGGTTAGCTCATCAATCATATGAATTTCCCGCAGGCGAAAGCCCTGCTCGCCCTCGACATCAAAAATCCACGGGATATCTGCCCCGCAGCGGTCTTGGATGGCGTGGTCACTGTCGTAAAACGGGCGCGCAAGCTCGGCCGCCAATAGGCGACCAATGGTGCTTTTGCCAGCCCCCATGGGGCCTATGAGAAATAAATTGGGTAAATCCTGCATCAGCGAACCGTTAAGCCATCGTCTAGGAGTCGTGGAGTAATAAAGACTAACAACTCTACCTTTTCATTGCTCTCTTCGGTATAGCGAAACAGTCTACCGAGCAAAGGAATATCACCCAAAAGCGGTGTTTTGGCGATTTGGCGCAGCTCTTCGGTGGTCAAAATTCCGCCTAACACCACCGTTTGGCCGTTATCTACCAGCACTTGGGTCTCAATCTGGTTGGTATCAATCGGCGGTTCACCGCCAAACTCCGATTCACGAAAACTGTCATTTTTAATCACCAGATCCATAATAATGCGGTTATCCGGGGTAATCTGCGGGGTGACTTCCAATGAAAGCTCGGCTTCTTTGAATTCGGTATCCAGGTTGTCGTTGCCATCCACACTCTGAAAGGCACGCTCTTCACCCTGGCTAATTTTGGCGGTACGTTGATTGGCGGTAATAATTCTGGGCTGAGAAATAGTCTGGCTTTTCCCTTCGCTTTCCAGTGCGCGCAGCTCCAAATCCAACAGGATATCACCAGATAAGTAGCCAAAGCTAAAACCGGTGCCCGGCCCAGTGGCAGCACCTAAATCCACAGCCAGGCCGCCCTGTGCCCGGTTGATGCCATCGGGGTTGATATCGCGTCGGCTGAAGGTGCCATCTTCCGCCTCCTGAAAACCGCGGGTACTCGACATACCCCAGTTAACTCCCAGTTCACGGGAAGCAGTGTCCCTTGCAATGACAATGCGTGCCTCAATCTGTACCTGCCGAACAGCCACATCCAGGCGGTCAATGGTGCGGGCGATATCGCGCACTTGATCAGCGGTATCTTGCACCAGCAGCGTATTGGTGCGGTTATCAATGCTGACGCGCCCCCGCTCGGTGAGCAAACCAAAGCCGTCATCGCCACCTCCGCGTAGCAACTGAGCTAAATCTTTGGCCCGCGCATACTTGATCTCGATAAACTCGGTGACCAACGGCGAGAGCGTTTCACGCTGATTGCGCGCCTCTAGCTCTTGGCGTTCCAAATCGGCCAATTCACTAGCGGGCGCTACCACGATCACATTGCCCTGCTCACGGCTCGATAGCCTCTTACTTTGCAGAATCAGTTCGAGCGCCTGATCCCAGGGCACATCATTTAAATTGAGCGTTACACGCCCCGATACGCTATCGCTGGCGACTAAATTTAGCCCGGTAAATTCGGCCAGTTTCGCTAGCACCGAGCGTACTTCTATATCCTGAAAATTAAGACTCAACCGTTCGCCGGTGAAGCGTTCACCTGTCGTCTGGGAGGGTTGCGCCTTCTGACTGGCGGGCTGGACTTCCACAGTCAGCGTGCGGCCATTTTGCGTGGAGATCATCGCATAAGCACCCTGCGTGGCGATCGCTAACTGGGTGGCGTCCTGGCTGGTGCGGGGCGTAATCCGTGTTATGGGAGTGGCGAAATCGGTGACATCGTAGATTTGGTTAAGCGAGTCTGGAATCGCCACATCGCGCAGATCCACCATCACTTGATCGGGGCCACCTTCCCGCACGTTCGCCTCGACGCCTTCGCGATCAAAGGTGACTATCAACCGTCCGGCACCATCTGCACCGCGACGAAAGTCAATATTCTCAACCTGCGGCCCTTCATCGGTTTCAAGCCCCGCTGAGGCGATGCTGGGCGAAGGGCTAGGCAAGCGGCTGGCACCTGAAGCAAAGGTAATGCGTAGGCGATCATCCATTACCCGTGATGTGAACGCCTGCGACTCGCTCAGATTGATCACCAAACGCGTGCGGCCATTGCCCTCCAGCGCGGTAATCTGTTCGATACCGTTACGATTAACGTTGATGCGCCGATCAGTGAGACCACTTTGGGTTGCTGCCAAATCCAGCGTCACTCGGGGAGGAGAGTCTAAGCGGTAGCTGCGTAGTTCAGGCATATCACCGGTAAAACGCAGGTCAAGATGGGTTCCACCGTTCTTAGCGGGTTGAACCTCAATACCGGTCAGCACCGAGGCAGCTGCCAATGAGGGCAACAGTAAGCATAGTGCGGCCATGGCCATGTAGAGAGTGATTCGCCAAGCTGTAACTGCCATGAGCTGTATCCGCTTACTCGCTGTTTTCGTTGATGACTAGTGACACTTGCCGCTCCTGCCACCCTTCAGGCTGAGTGAACACCCGTTCGGTAACGCGTATTTCTTGGGCGTTGATCTGGGCGATACGCCCATAGTCGGTGCCCATATAGTTACCCTCTTTGACGCTGGTCACGTTGCCATCCGGCGATGCAATCAACGCCACTTGTCGCTCTCCCATACGCATAGTACCGACCAATCGCAGCTCTTGCAGTGAGAAGCGCTCCAGCGGCTCTGGCGCGCGCTGCCGGTCGGGAGCGAGCGCAACTTCGCCTCGATCAGCGCTATCCTGAGCAATCTCGTCGGGAGGCAAAAAAGGGCTACGCCCGTCGCTATACAAGTAGGATAAATCTTGGTTTTCGGGCAGCGCGACAGCCATAACTGGCGGTTGCCCGCCAGGGGTCTGACGAATATCGGCCAGCGTGCCTTCAAGCTGAGCCAAGTCGGCGTCTGCACAGCCGGTGAGCACCACCGCGGAGACCGTCAAGGTGACGGCCGAGGTTGCCCTTCTTGTCCTTCTTGTTGCTACAAAAAGCAGTTGTTCAGCTCTCATGGCGCCTGCGCCCCCTCTGTGGAGGTTTGGTCGCTCTCCTCCACATAGCGGTAGGTGCGGGCCAAAAGCGAAAGACGCAGCGCTTCGCCGCGGCCATCGGCGGGTTCCAGGTTAAAATCGTGCTGGGTCACCATGCGGGGTAGCGAGGCGATATCGGCACTAAAGCGCGCTAACTGGTGATAGCCGCCACGCACCTGTATATCCAGCGGCTGCTCGACATAATGGGCCTGGGCTTGCGCTGTGCGCAGCCGAATCGTTTCAATGGTCAGGCGGTTATCGGCGGCGGCATCGCTAATGCTATCCAGCAGCGAGGGGATTTCTGCATCGGTAGGGAGCATGGTACGCAAGCGCCCCACCTGCCCTTCCAGAGTCGCCAACTGATCGCGCATTTCCGGCAGGAAGGCCGCTTGCGAGGCTTTGCTGCGGTATTCGCTCAGCAGCCTGGCTTCTTGGCGCTGGGCGACCATCAAGGCCTCGCGCTGTTCACTCACCACTAGCCACAGCATGACGCTCAATGCTGCCAGCAGCGCCAAGCAGCAGCACAGCACTTTTAATAGCCACGGCCAGCCGCCGGCCTCTTTAACGTCTAGATCCCGCCAGTCGACATCCCACAGGTGCTGCCACTCAATAGCCCACTGCTCGCGGTTAAGCGTCATGGAAGCGCCTCCTCAACGCCTTGCGGCAGCGCTGCGGTGGTCTGTTCCACATCAAAACGAAATACTCGGCCTGAGCCGTTTTGCTCACTCTCTACCGCCAATAGCGAGGGCACAGCCAACCCCGGTAGAGCGGCAATGCGGCGCAGTTGCTCGGAAACCTGGCGATCACTGCCTGCCACCGCAGTAACACTGACGTTATTCCCGCTCTTCGATAAGCGTTGATAAATGACGCCATTGGCCACGCTCTCTGCCACATCATTAAACAGCTGCACAGCATCCGTTCGCTCGGTCTGCAGCGCCTGAAACACCGCGATCTGCTCGCCTAAACGCTCGGCTTCGCTGGAGTAGCGTGAGACGCTCTCGATATCGGCATTAAGACGCTCAATATGGTTACTAATGTAAGCATTACGTTGCTGCTGGGCTGCCAGCTTGAGCTGGTAAAAATGCGCGACCAGCAGGCCCAGTACTACACCCACCACCAGCATGCCCGCCACCACGACGTAGAATTTGCGGGTTCGCCGTTCACGCTGCGCTTCCCGCCAGGGCAGAAGATTAATCGTCATGCTCATTGGTTAACTCTCATTGACCATGTCTCATTGACTTACCCTCATGGCCAAGCCACCCGCGGTAAGCATCGCTGGGGCATCGCTAGTCAACGCCTGAAGGTTCAAGCGCTTGTTCATCCGCATGTTCTGGAAGGGATTGGCAATGGTCACCGACATACCGCTATCTTCAGCAATGCGCTCGGCAAGCCCTGGAATCACACTCGAACCGCCCGCTAATACGATGTGTTGCACTTCTTGCTGACGCCCGGCGGTGTAATAGAGCTGCAGGGAACGCCCCACCTGCTGCACCACGGTTTCCAAAAAAGGGTTGAGAACACGCTCATGGTAATCATCGGGTAGCCCGCCGCGCTCTTTGGCGAAACCCGCTTCCTCCATGCTTAAATCGTAGCGGTCGCGAATCGCATCGGTGAGCTGACGGCCGCCAAACAGCGTATCGCGGGTATAAACGATATGCCCGCCGCGGACGACGTGGAAAGCATTCATATTGGCACCAATGTCCACCAGACCAAAGCAGGCGGTAGGGTCATTCTCCACCTTAAGCTGGCGCCGCAGCTCGGCAAGTGAACGCTCCATGGCGAAGGTCTCCACGTCCACTGCCGCAAGCTTTAAACCTGCCTGTTCTAGCGTGTCGGTGAGCTGCGTCACATCCTGCTGCCGACAGGCGACCAACACTACCTGCTGGTGCTCATCGTCAAAGGGCGCAGGGCCAAGGCACTCAAAATCAAATGCCACTTCATTGAACGGAAATGGAATATGGCGGTCGGATTCGGCCACGATGCGCTCTTCGATCTCCTCATCGCTTAGCCCGATAGGGAAGCTCAGCGTTTTGGTAATCGCGGCGCTAGCGGGAACAGCCACTGCAGCTTTACGGGTAGAGGGTTTAGCGTGTTCTAGTGCACGACTAAGCACACTGGCAACGCCATCGATATCGCGAATTCGACGCTCCACAACCGCCCCTTCGCGAAGTGGTCGCACGGCATAGCTTTCTACCTGGTAATGATCGTGGCATTGTTTTAGCTCAAGCAGCTTGACGGTCGCCGAGGTAATATCGACGCCAATCAACCCTTTACCAGGTTTTAGAAAGCGCATATTGGGTCTGGCTCCACCTGCTTGTCGCCCGTTTTCACATGTGATTTGAGGTTACATGATTTTTAGTTCCGTCACACGCGAACCCACTTAGCGCATATCAACACTGGTGGCCGCCGCTTCAGGTTCCTATAATGGCTGCCAATTGCATGATACGGCCGTTTAGATGCCGATCTTTTCATTCTTCCCAGGGTGCTCTTCGTACATGACGTTTCTTCGAACCCTTATTGTGTCGCTGTTTTTTCTCATCGTCTCGTTGGTGGGCGCCACCGCCTTAGCCGTGGTGGGGGCCGCCATTTACTTTGCCCCAGGGCTGCCCGACGTTCGCCAACTGCAGGACTTCGAACTGCACACACCGCTACGTATTTTCACCCAAGACGGTAAATTGATTGGCGAGTTCGGCGAAGAGCGCCGCATGGCGATCAATTTTGATGAAATTCCGCAGGATATGATCAATGCCTTGATCGCCGCCGAAGATGCCAGCTATTTTGACCACGCCGGTGTCGACCCGCGAGGCCTGGCGCGGGCGGTGGTTCAACTTGCGATGAGTGGCGATATCCAATCGGGCGGCTCGACGATCACCATGCAGGTCGCGCGTAACTATATGCTGACACTCGATCAGACGTTTACGCGTAAAATTCGTGAAATCCTGCTGGCACTACAAATGGAGCAGATACTCGATAAAGAGGAAATCTTCGAACTTTACGTGAACAAGATTTTCCTGGGCAATCGCGCCTACGGTATCGCTGCCGCCGCCGAAACCTATTACGACAAGCCCCTCGCCGAGCTTAGCCTAGCGCAAACGGCCATGATTGCGGGGCTGCCCAAGGCACCTTCTGCCTTTAACCCGCTGGCTAACTCCGAGCGTTCGCTGATTCGTCGCAACTGGATTCTGTTCCGTATGCGCGAACTCGGCTACATCGATGATGCCACCTATCAGACAGCGGTTCAGGATCCTGTAACGGCCCGCCGCCACTATACCCAAGCTGAAGTCGATGCCGCCTATGTCTCCGAAATGGCACGTCAGTATGCCGTGGAACGCTTTGGCGATGACGCTTACACCGGTGGCTATCGTATTTACACTACGATTGATAGCGAGCTGCAGCCCTTTGCCCGCCAAGCGCTGGCCAACGGCCTGACGGCCTATGACCTTCGCCATGGCTGGCGCGGGCCGGAGCAGCGTGAGATTGCGGCAAGCCTTGTCGAGGCCCAGGAGCAAACCGCGACCCAAGGCCTGGAGGAGGAGCTTTCTGAGTCTCCCGAAATTCGCCAAACCGCACGCCAAGCCGCCCAGCGCAGCCAAACGGAAGTCGAAGGGATCGAGGGCGACGTCAGCAACTGGGTTCAGGTGCTTGAGCGCACGCCCAATTATGGCCTGCTTCAACCCGCCATCGTGGTAGAAAGTAGCGGCCGCGAAATGCAGGTGCTAACTCGCAACGATGGTCTACAGACGATCGGCTGGGAAGGTTTGAACTGGGCACGCCCTTACCTGAGCCCGCGGAGCCGCGGAGCTGCACCCAGCTCGGCTGAGGAGATTGCCGTACGGGGTGATATGGTGCGCGTCATTGAGAATGAAGACGGTTCGCTACGCCTCTCTCAACAGCCGGATACCGAAGGCTCGCTGGTCGCTCAAGACCCTCAAACGGGTGCTATCCTGGCACTCCAGGGCGGTTTCGACTTTAACGCCAGCAAGTTCAATCGTGCTGTACAGGCACGACGCCAGTCAGGCTCTATCTTCAAGCCGTTTATTTACTTAGCGGCCCTTGAGGATGGAGAGATGAACGCCGCCAGCGTCGTTAATGATTCGCCCGTGGTGCTTGACGATGGCAGTAACTCATTGTGGCGGCCGGTCAACTCCAGCCGTGACTTCCAAGGCCCTATGCGCTTACGTCCAGCCCTTGCCCGTTCGCGCAACCTGGTCACTATTCGCGTTCTACAAACCATGGGGCTGGATTACACGATTAACTTTTTGGAGGGCTTCGGCTTCTCTCCCGCCCAGCTCCCTCGTGGCTTATCATTAGCGCTAGGCAGCGCGAGCTTAACGCCGATGGAAATGACCAACGCTTACGCGGTGCTCGCCAACGGTGGTTTCCAGGTGTCGCCCTGGTTTATTGAGCGGGTTACCCGTGACGACGACAATGAGCTGATTGATGAAGCCACGCCGCAGGTTGCCTGCCCCAGCTGTGCCGAAGACCAGGAGACGGTGGAAATTGATGGCCGCGAATACCCGATCGCCAAACGGGTAGCCGACCCAGCCGCTGTCTACATTCTACGCGATATGCTACGTGACGTTATCACCTCGGGCACTGGCCGCGGCGCACTGAGCCTTAACCGTGAGGATATCGTCGGCAAGACTGGTACCACCAACAGCCAGCGTGACGCCTGGTTTGCGGGCTTTAACAGCGATCTAGTCACTACGGTATGGGTCGGTAAGGACAGCAACGAGACCATTTCTGAGTATGGTTCTCAGGCCGCGCTACCCATTTGGGTAGAGTTTATGGGGGATGCCCTGGAAGGTACGCCGAACGCCGTGCCCGAGCGCCCCGCGACGATTGTCACTGCGCGCGTAGACCCAACGACAGGCCAACGTTTATCTGACGGCCAGTCTGGAGGTATCACTGAACTGTTCCATCAGGATCACTTGCCGGATTACCAGCAGCGCCGTATCAGCCGCGAGCTGGAAGAAGCCAGTGGTTCTGAGGGTTCAGGCACCGCTGAGTCGATCTTCTAACTCGATCTTCTAAACCAGCCAATCCTGTAGTACACCAAACAAAAGGCCTGGAGATTATCTCTCCGGGCCTTTTCTGTTACTGGCTACCTTTGGGTTTGTATATAGGGTCGCCTAACGTTTAACCAGCAGGTGCTTCGCGCTTACTGGCCAACCAGTTAGCGCCAATGGCGACGATCATGACCGCGACACCAGCAATTTCGGTCATCAGATTGGGATAGAACACCCCAAAGATCGCGGCGGTAATCGCGATGCGCGGTAGCCACGACATTTTGGTAAACAGATAGCCTTCCAGCGCCGCGGCAAAGGCACCTAATGCCAGAATGGCAATCACTCCATTCCAGATGACCACCGGCACCGGGCCACCAATGATAATCTCAGGGTTGAAGACCATAAACAGTGGGATCAGGTAGAGCCCTTTGGCAAACTTCCACGCCTGGAAGCTGGTTTCCATCGGCTTACTGCCCGCAATCGCCGCCCCGGCAAAGCCTGCCAAGGCGATGGGAGGCGTCACGTTGGAATCCTGGGAGTACCAGAACACGACCAGGTGGGCGACCAGCAGCGGCACACCAAACTCGGCTGTCAATGCAGGCCCAACGAGCACGATGAGCACGATATAGCTGGCGGTAACGGGTAGCCCCATCCCCAGCACCAAGCTTGCCAACAGCACCATTACCAGCGCCAATACCAGGTTGCCGCCGGAGAAAGCCAGCATCATGGAGGAGAATTTCAGTCCCAAGCCGGTTAAACCCACTACCCCAACGATAATCCCGGCGACTGCACAGGCCATGGAAACCGCTACCGCATTGCGAGCACCTAGTTCCAAGCCCTCGATCAGCTTGGCAAAGCCTGTACGTACCACGTCTTTAACGGCCGTTGCGGTCACTGGCTGGCCCTGCCTGGGCGCCACAAAGAAGAACCACAGCACATAGCGCAATACCGCTACCGCCAAAATGGTGATCACTGCGTAGTAGCCTACCCGCATGGGCGACATACTCATCGCCAGCAGCCAGACCAGCACCGCCAACGGCAGCAGGAAGTGCCAGCCATCCTTCATGACCTGGCGCATCTGCGGCAGTTCATCCTTGGGTAGCCCCTGCATGCCCTGCTTGAGAGCGATGATATGCACAAACAGGTACACCGTCGCGAAATACATGATCGCTGGCAGGATACTGACCTTGACGATGTCCAGGTACGGCGTATTGGTGTACTCAGCAATCAGGAACGCCCCAGCCCCCATCAACGGCGGCATGATTTGCCCGCCGGTCGAGGCCGCCGCTTCGATACCACCTGCCTGCTTGGCTTTGTAGCCCAGCCGCTTCATCAATGGAATGGTAAAAGCGCCGGTGGTGACCACGTTGGCAATCGCGCTGCCAGAAATCGAGCCCATGCCCGCCGACGCCAATACCGCCGCCTTGGCTGGCCCGCCACGCTGGCGGCCGGTCGCCGCATAGGCCATATCGATAAAGAATTTACCCGCCCCGGTGCACTCCAAAAAAGCACCAAAGAGGACAAAAATAAAGATATAGGTCGCCGCAACGCCTAGCGGCAGGCCGAAAATACCCTCTTGCCCCAAGTAGAGTTGACCGGCAACTCGATCAATGGTGTATCCGCGGTGCTCAAGAATGCCCGGCATCCACTCGCCAAGCCACGGCAGCTCGCCCCGCGGCCCCGCAAAGGCATACACAATCGCCAAGAGGCCAATCACGGTCATACCAAAACCTACCGCGCGACGGCTGGCTTCCAGTACCGTCACCGTAGCAATACAGGCAACCAGAATATCGGTACTGTTCCAAAAACCCGCACGGCTAAAAATCTCATCCAGGTTGAGTACCAAGTAACCACCGGTGAGAATCGCCCCGGCAAAAAACACTAGATCAAGCCCCCAGCCCAATACACCACGTTTGCGAGTGGGCCCAAAGGCTGGAAACATTAGAAATGCCAGCACCATAATCAGTGCCAGGTGAATACTGCGCTGATAAAAAAGCCCTAAGGGCTGAATACCGGCAGAGTAGAGCTGAAACAGGGAAAGACCCACCGCCACAATGGTGATCGACCACAGCACCATGCGGGGTTGAATCACATTACCGCCGGGCACCACGCTCGACGGTTGATTGGATTCGCTCATGAAGTCCTCGGAAGCGTTAACTAATGTCGTTTTTATTCACGCGGGGATGCGTGAGGGTCTATCAACTGAATGGTCACGCGTTGTCCAGCGGCGTGCTCACTGAGGCTCACTGGCGCATGCTCACCGCCAGGCCACACCACACGATGATTAACAGCCGGTGAACCTACCCTCAACACATAACGGTTATTGGCTACAGGCTCGTTAATGGCATTAATCCAGTAACCGCCCTCACCGTCTGATACCTGCTCGCCGCGGCCAAAAATATGCCCAAGCCCTGCGGCGAAATCGGGTTGATGGCTACGCTCTAATTGCATGACGCCCGCTACATTACGATAGCAGTCCAGCACCGTGAAATGTTCAACGGAGTGCTGCCACTTAATACACCAGCGACCGTCAGCCGGCACCGCTTCATCCACTAGCGTGTCGCCTTGTTCGGTCACCACGGCTAGGCGCATAAACGCCGACGCCGAAGCGGGGGAAGCCCCCACTTCGGCGAATGGACAACATGCAATCAGTAGCGCCATCAGTCGTCGCTGCCACTGCATGGCAATGTCCTTATGGCAATCTGATTATGAAAATATCATTACACGATTAAGGACGCAGACGATCCGGGATTTCAGCACCGACTTCTTCGAAATAGCGCAGTGCGCCCGGGTGCAGCGGCACGGGGGTCGACTCCATAGTGAACTCAACGGTGGTGTCGTTAGCCGCCGGGTGAACCGCAATCAGCTCATCGGTGTTTTCAAACAGCAGTTGGGTGAGTTGATAAGCCAGCTCTTCGTCCATATCGGCATTAACGACCAGCACGTTGGGGATACCGATGGTCTGAACGGCTTCGTCCATACCGTCGTACATACCCGCAGCAAGCTGGTAGGGGGCAAATACCGCTTCTTCTTCCTGGGCATTGGCTACCTCTTCATCAGACAAGCCAATCAGGCGAATATCGCGGGTGGCTGCCAGGTTGAGAATCGAGCTGGTGGGTGGCCCAACGCTCCAGAAGCCGGCGTCGATATCACCGTCGCGAATGGCATCAGCGGTTTCGTTGAAGTTAAGGCGCTGGGGAGTGAAGTCTTCATAGCTAATGCCATTGGCTTCAAGCAATGCACGGGCGTTCAGCTCGGTGCCGCTACCCGGTGCACCGACGGAAACGCGCTTACCCGCTAGATCAGCAATCGATTCGATATCCGACTCGGTCAGGGTCACCAGCTGTACCGCGTTGGGATAAACCGACGCCAGTGCGCGAGTATTTTCAATCTGGCGGCCTTCAAAATCATCCGTGCCGGTATAGGCTTGATAGACCGTATCGGCCAGAGCCAGGGCGAGATCCGCGTCACCGCGCATGATCAGGCCCATATTTTCAACCGAGGCACCGGTCACTTCAGCAGTCGCCTGAGCGCCTTCGATATGGTTGTTGATCATTTCGGCAAAACCACCGCCGATAGGGTAGTAAACGCCACCGGTACCGCCAGTCGCGATTGAGAGTTGTTGAGCGCTTGCTGGAAGTGCAACCGCGAGCATAGAAGCGGCAGCGGCTGTGGCGTATAGAGAGCGTAGAGTTTTCATGAGCATTTCCTCCGTCCTGCTTGGACTTATAGGTATGGTTGACGATAAAAAGGAGGTGTTGAAGCCCCAGCTTCTGGCTGCCGTCACGACGAACCGGAAGCGGTGGAGGTGAAGTTAGCACGGCTTATGCGTTGGATGCTAATAGGGCGTTATCAGCGCAGCAGTGCCTTTACCTCATACAGCCATGAGTGCCTCAGAAGGTGTAACCGCCCAGCAGCTGGATCGAATAGCCAGCTATTAAAATCCTGGAATCCCGCATAAATGTCTTATTTTATGCCGAATTGTTATTATTTATTGTTAATGGCCGTCAATTTCGCCCACCCCACCGTTATTATTGATTCAGGATAGGAGCCACACTGCTATGGAGCCCGGTTTTAAAGAGGACAATAGTCGGGATAAAGGCGCGCCGCGGCAGAACCTCGCCATTAGTGCTTACCGCCAACTCAAGCACGACATTATTCGTGGCCGCTATGCGCCTGAGCAGAAGCTGCTGATGAGCAGGCTCAAAGAGCAGTACGGCGCCAGCACCGGGCCGCTACGGGAAGCGCTATCGCAGTTAGTCTCTGACCGCCTTGTGGTCGCGATAAGCCAGCGCGGCTACCGGGTAGCACCCATGTCGCTGGCCGAACTCAACGATATTTACGACGCCCGGGCTCAGCTTGAAGGGCTGATCCTGCGCTTGGCTATAGAGCGCGGCGACGACGATTGGGAAGCCACGGTGCTGGCTACCGCACATCGGCTGGCCAAGGTCACCGACATCAACACCCCCAACGACCTGCTCGACATCTGGGATCAGCGCCACAAAGCCTTCCATACCGCCATTGCCAGCGGCTGCAACTCCCCTCACCTACTGCAAATGCGCAACACCCTGTTTGACCAGGTAGAGCGCTACCGCCACCTGTGGTTGCAGGAAACCGTGATGTCGTCCCAGGCGCTGGAGCTTAAGCGCCAGGAGCACGCTGCGCTGGTCGATGTCATTCTGGCGCGCGATACTGCCGAAGCCGACACCCTGATGCGCGATCACCTGATGACCCCCGTACCGATCATTACCCGCGTCCTTCAAGAGCGCGGCATCGGCTGAGCTTTTCGCTTCGGCTCTTCGCCCCAGACCAAAGTTCTACGTTTTAAAAAAATGTAGATATTTCAAAAAAACGGCGATACATTGGCTGCAAGCTATTTTGCATCTATTCCTTCCCACTATCCGAGGAATCTACGCCATGACGCATTTCAACTGGGACGACCCGCTACTTCTGGAACAACAGCTCACCGATGAAGAGCGCCAGATCCGCGATGCGGCCTACGACTACTGCCAGGAAAACCTTCAGCCCCGCGTGCTAACCGCCTTCCGTGAAGAGCGCTTTGACCGCGAGATCATGACCGAAATGGGTGAGCTTGGCCTGCTGGGCGCCACCGTTTCCCCCGAGTACGGCGGCGCAGGCGTTAACCACGTAGCCTACGGTTTGATTGCCCGCGAAGTGGAGCGCGTAGACTCCGGCTACCGTTCGGCCATGAGTGTGCAGTCATCGTTGGTAATGTACCCCATCGAGACCTATGGCTCTGAAGAGCAGAAGCACAAGTACCTGCCTAAGCTTGCCAGCGGTGAAATGGTTGGCTGTTTTGGCTTGACCGAACCCGACCACGGCTCTGATCCGGGTGGAATGATTACCCGCGCGGAAAAAGTCGACGGCGGCTACCGCCTGACTGGCGCAAAAATGTGGATCACCAATAGCCCAATTGCCGATATCGCGGTGGTATGGGCGAAATCAGCGGCTCACGACAATCAGATTAAAGGCTTTATTGTCGAGCGCGGCACCGAAGGTTTCACCACGCCCAAAATCGAAGGCAAAGTCTCTTTGCGCGCATCGATTACCGGTGAGATCGTGCTGGATAACGCCTTTGTTCCCGAAGAGAACCTGCTGCCAAACGTCAGTGGCCTGAAAGGCCCCTTCGGCTGCCTCAACAAAGCCCGCTACGGCATCGCCTGGGGTGTGATGGGCACGGCAGAGTTCTGCTGGCACGCAGCGCGCCAATATACCCTCGACCGCAAGCAGTTTGGCCGCCCGCTGGCCGCCAACCAACTGATCCAGAAAAAGCTCGCCGATATGCAGACCGAGATCACCCTTGGCTTGCAGGCAGCCCTGCAGGTGGGCCGGCTAATGGATAGCGGCAACTGGGCACCGGAAATGGTCTCGCTGATCAAGCGCAACAACTGCGGCAAAGCGCTGGATATCGCCCGCCAGTCTCGCGATATGCACGGCGGTAACGGCGTCTCCGACGAATACGGTGTTATTCGCCATATGGTCAATCTGGAGTCGGTAAACACCTACGAAGGCACCCACGATGTACACGCTCTGATTCTGGGTCGCGCCCAGACAGGCATTCAGTCGTTCTTTTAATCACCGCACCTTGATCACTTGTCACTTATTAACGGAGCCTCTATGAACGAGCCAACCAAACCACTGGCCGGTATAAAAGTACTCGATATTTCCCGCGTACTGGCCGGGCCTTGGTGCGGACAAATGCTCGCGGATATGGGGGCAGATGTGATTAAGGTAGAGCGCCCCGGTAGCGGCGATGACACCCGCCACTGGGGCCCTCCTTGGCTGGCGGGCAGCGAAGAGTCGGCGTACTACCTGTGCGCTAACCGAGGTAAACGCTCGCTGACCGTCGATATGGCCAAGCCCGAAGGCCAGGCAGTGATCAAGCAGCTAGTCGCTAACTCTGACGTGCTGATAGAGAACTTTAAAGTTGGCGGCCTGAAACGCTACGGGCTGGATTACGCCAGCTTAAAGGCGCTCAACCCTAGGTTGATCTACTGTTCGATTACCGGTTTCGGCCAGGAGAGCCCTTACGCTCACCGCGCCGGTTATGACTTTATGATCCAAGCCATGGGCGGGATCATGAGCCTAACTGGCAAGCCCGACAGTGAACCCGGCGGTGGCCCGGTAAAAAGTGGCGTCGCCTTTACCGATATATTCACCGGGTTATATGCCGCTAATGCAATTTTAGCGGCGCTTTATCAGCGCCGTGATAGCAGCGAGGGTTGCCATATCGATATGGCATTAATGGATGTGCAGGTAGGCGTACTCGCCAATCAGGCACTCAATTACCTCACCTCCGGCAATGTGCCCCAGCGATTGGGTAACGCTCACCCCAACATCGTGCCTTATCAGGCGTTTGCCACCCAGGATGGCCATATGATTATGGCTGTCGGCAACGACGAGCAGTTCAAGCGTTTTTGCGCGGTGCTTTCGCTACCGGCTTTGGCGGAAGATCCACGCTTTGCCACCAATGGCGCCAGGGTAAACAATCGTGCTCTGCTCGTTCCGCAGCTGGAAGCGGCGTTGGCCCAGCGCAGCACTGATGAATGGCTAGCCGCTTTTGAAGCCGTAGGCGTTCCCTGCGGGCCGATCAATACGCTGGATCGGGTGTTCGACGACCCCCATGTGAAAGCCCGCGGACTTAAGCAGACCCTGCCCCACGACCAAGCAGGTCAGGTGGATCTGGTCGCTAACCCTATCCGTTTTAACGGTGCCCAAATGAGCGCCACTACGGCGCCGCCTCACTTAGGCCAACATACGGAAAGCGTGCTGGAAGAACTTGGTATTAGCTTGGAGCAGCGCACTGCGCTTCGCGCAGCAGGCATCATTTAATAGCACTAATGGTTTATGCACTCGATTTATGCACTTCCCTCTTATAGGCGCCTACTTGGCGCCTTTTTTTAAGCCAAAAGAACAGACCAATATTGCAAGCCAAGAAGCAGGCACCTGGCTAATGCTTCGCAACCCATGGTTGTACAAAAGCTATACAAAACGTATATTAAGACCTAAAGTTAAGAGCGTTGAATGCTTCAACATAGGCTATAGGCATTAATCTATCTAATGTTATGGCATTAACAGCGCCATCCAACACCCATCCCTCAGGAGCAGCTATGAGCCAGTGCGCACGCGTCAATGGCAGTTGCAAACGCTGTGAAGGCGACTTGCCCTTTGAGTTCACCATGGCCTTTCAGCCAATCGTGGATCTATCGCTGGCCCAAATCGTCACCTATGAAGCACTGGTTCGTGGGCCGTGCGGTGAATCCGCTTGGAGCGTCATTTCGCAAGTGACTGATGAGCTCCTCTACCGTTTTGATCAGGCCTGCCGGGTAAAAGCAATCGAAATGGCCAGCGCACTGGATATGCAAACCGACCTTTCGATCAACTTTCTGCCTAACGCCGTTTATGAGCCCGAAGCCTGCATCCAGGCAACGTTAGCGGTATCAAAACGGGTGGGTTGGCCTACCCATCGGCTTATTTTTGAAATCACCGAAACCGAGCGCGTCCGCGACCGGCAACACCTGTGCAATATTATTAATGCCTACCGCTCCATGGGCTTTAAAACGGCGCTTGACGACTTTGGCAATGGTTACGCCAACCTTGACCTGCTCACTGACTTAACCCCCGATAAACTTAAAATCGATCGTGAGCTGGTGATGAACTGCGATAAGGATCTTCGCCGCCAAGCACTGTTAAACGCGATCATCCTGCTCGCCCAAGAGCTCGATATGACTCTTATCGCCGAAGGTGTCGAGACTCGTGCCGAAGCCTTATGGCTCGCCCGCGCGGGAATTGTTCATCAGCAGGGTTTCTACTACGCAAAACCGGCGATTAACACTTTGTGCACCAATATTGTTCCGCTATTAGTGGGGTTAAAAAATGAAGTAGATAGCAGCTCAGGAGCGGTGTATGAAAGAGATTAGTCTCGACAGACTCTACCAGTTATTTAACCGCTCCAAGCGCAACACCGAAAACGTCATCAAAGCGGCACCGATTGGAATCTGTATTACAACCCCTTCGGGTCACTTTGAAATGGTCAATCCAGCTTACTGTGAATTTTATGGCTACCGGCATGAAGAGCTTTTAGGCCAGCACCTTACCCACGTAGTGCCCGAAGAGAACCATGCGCTTTTATCAGCGCTGCATACTGAGTTTATGCAGGGCAACGAGGATCAAGAGCTGCGCCAAGAGTGGGATGTGGTTCTCAAAAACGGCGGAAGACGCACCATCATCGCCGAAGCTGCGCGTATTGAGGCTGACGACGGCGAACCGCGTAAAGTCACTTTCATAATCGACATTACCCAGCGCAAACAGCTAGAAGAGCGGCTCAAGCAGGCTAATGAGCGCTTGGATCATTTGGCTCACCACGATGAGCTAACGGAGCTGCTCAACCGTCGTGCCGGTTTGCAGCGCCTGGATGAAGAGATCAAGCGCTGCGAGCGGTATGGAACACCTTTCAGCATCGCGATCTATGACCTGGATGACTTCAAAGCGATCAACGATACCTATGGGCACAGCGCGGGCGATAGCGTTTTACAACAGATCACCTCCTTAGTGAGTGCTGTACTGCGCGATACCGATTTGCACATACGATTGGGCGGTGAAGAGTTTTTAATCATTATGCCAGGCGTAAATTCTGAAGAAGCCTACCAAGGCATGGAACGCATTCGTGAAAGCGTCGCGCAACAAACGTTTACTAAGCACCAATTAACGATGACGCTCTCATCGGGGATTGCCAGCTACGTTGAAGCCTCGGGCAAACGGCTACTTGATCGTGCTGATAAAGCTATGTACCAAGCTAAACAGACGGGGCGCAACCGTGTTGTCATTGCCTCGTCATCCATGTAGGCAACGCTTTTAAACTTCACAATCAGGCCCCTATCAGGCACCCCTATTAAGCACTATGCTAAAAGATCAATCCTCATCAATTAGGAAGTAAGCCATGAGCAGCAATGCCGAACTAAACGAGCTAAAACATAAATACGTCGCTGCTGGCGCTGCAAGCCCCGCAACGGCGTTCGCCGACCACGCTGAAAACGCTGAAATCTGGGACGCGGACGGCAACCGCTTTATCGACTTCGCAGGCGGCATTGGCGTACTCAACGTAGGTCACCGTCACCCCAAAGTGGTCGCAGCGGTAAAAGCCCAGCTCGATAAGCTGATGCATACCTGCCAAACGGTCATGCCTTATGAAGGCTACGTGAAAGTCGCGGAAAAACTCAGTCACATCGTGCCCGTTCGTGGCCATGCCAAAGTCATGCTGGCCAACTCGGGTGCGGAAGCGCTGGAAAATGCGGTCAAGATCG
Source organism: Halomonas sp. A3H3 (assembly GCF_000982975.1). Taxonomy (NCBI): domain Bacteria; kingdom Pseudomonadati; phylum Pseudomonadota; class Gammaproteobacteria; order Oceanospirillales; family Halomonadaceae; genus Halomonas; species Halomonas sp. A3H3. The sequence continues at coordinate 904,350 of NZ_HG423343.1, forward strand.
CCCGCGCCGCCACTGGCCGTTCTAACGTTATCTGCTTCGATGGCGGCTACCACGGCCGTACCTTCTTCACCATGGCCATGAACGGCAAGGTGGCGCCTTACCAGAGCGACTTCGGCCCCATGCCGGGCACCGTTTTCCGTGCGCCCTACCCGGTGCCTTACCACGGCGTTAGCGAAGACGAAGCCATTCGCGGCCTGAAAATGACGCTGAAAACCGATGCCAACCCCAAAGATACCGCGGCCATCGTGCTCGAACCGGTGCTTGGCGAAGGCGGTTTCTACCCGGCCTCTACCAGCTTCCTGACCAAGGTTCGCGAAATCTGCGATGAGCACGGCATGCTGATGATAGTCGATGAAGTGCAGTCAGGCTTTGGCCGTACCGGCAAAATGTTTGCCATTGAGCATAGCGGCGTTGAGCCGGACATTATGACCATGGCCAAGAGTATGGCCGACGGTATGCCGATTTCCGCCATCGTAGGCACCGACAAAGTGATGGACGCTTCAGGCCCTAACTCGCTGGGCGGCACCTACACCGGCAGCCCCACTGCCTGTGCGGCGGCGCTAGCGGTCATGGAAGTGTTTGAAGAAGAGAACATTCTGGAGAAGAGCCAGGCCCTGGGCGACAAGCTGGCCAAGCGCTTCAACGTGTGGGCAGATAAGTTTGATTGCATCGACCACGTGCGCAACATGGGCGCGATGGCTGCCTTTGAACTGGTGTCGAACAAAGCCGACCATACGCCTAACCCAGAACTAGCGGCCGCGCTATGCAAGAAAGCCCGCGAAGAGGGTTTGATCCTTCTTTCCTGCGGCATGTACGGCAACACCATCCGCTTCCTGATGCCCGTCACCATTCAAGATGACGTGCTCAATGAAGGCCTGGATATTATTGAGTCCTGCCTGGATTCGCTGGTGTAATTAAGCGTTAGTCAGCAAGAACCAAACCGCCGCCCAAATTTGGGGCGGCGGTTTTACTTGTGTGGATACCTAACCTGCTTATTCCGCCATAAAGCGAGGCAACCACAAGGCAATATCCGGCCATAAGCTGATGATCAAGGCCGCCACGCACATCAGCAGGAAGAAAGGTAGCGCTGCCAGGGCCACCCGGCTGATGCTTTCCCCTGTCAGGCTTTGCAGCACAAACAGGTTGAATCCGACCGGCGGCGTTATCTGGCCAAGCTCGATCATGATGATCAGGAAGATGCCAAACCAGATGGGATCGAACCCCGCCAGCAGTACGATCGGCAGCGTAATCGGCAGGCTCATCACGGTGATCGAAATACCGTCCAGGAAAAGCCCCAGCACCACATAGAAAACCGCCAGCGCCAGCAACAACGACATCGGGGTAAAGTTTTGCGCGGCGATCCACTCCGCAAGCTCCCGGGGCAGGTGCAGGTAGCCCATCGCCGTGGAGAGCAACGTGGCGGTAATCAACAGGCTGCACACCATGATACTGGTGATTAACGTGCCTCTGAACGCCTCAATAAACAGCCGCGCCGAAAGCTGGCGCTCGACGCCAAGCAGCACCAGCGTTGCGGCCACGCCCACCGCCGCCGCCTCCGAGGGCGTGGCAATACCGCTATAGATAGAGCCAATCACGATGCTGATCAACACCAGCACGGGCAGCAGAAGCAGAATGGATTGCCCTACGCTCTGGTCAGTCGCCGCCTGTTTGGGTGCCAACGACGGCGACAAATAGGTCCTCGCGCCGATATACACGCTATACAGCAGCGCAATTAACAGGCCCGGCACTACCCCCGCCATGAACAGCTGGCTAATAGAGACTTCCGCCTGAACGCCATAGACGATCATCACGATCGAAGGCGGAATCAACAGCCCCAGGCTACCGGCGCCCGCCAGCGAACCGATCGATAGGTTACGATCGTACCCCCTCGTTTTCAGCTCCTGGGTGGTGATTTTGCCAATCGTCGCGGTCGTCGCCGCGCTGGAGCCGCTCACCGCCGCAAACAGCGTACAGCCAAGCACGTTGGTGTGGAGAATACCGCCCGGCAAATGGCGGGTGATCGGCACCAGCCCTTTGAAAAGCCGCTCGGAAATGTTGGAGCGAAAAATCAGCTCGCCCATCAATATAAACAGCGGGATGGCCGATAACTCCCAGCTATTACTGGCACGGTAGAGAATTCGCGAGAAAATCAGGCCAATACGATCAGCACCGAAGTCGCCAAACAGCCAAAGCGAGCCAATGGATACGGCCAGCATGGATGCAAAAATCCAGGTTCCCATCGACAAAAAGAACAACAGCAGTACGCCGACCCCGACGGCCGACCAAAAAATATCCATAACGCCTTTCCTATTAGTCGCTGCTTCAATTGACGCTAGACGAGTAGCCTGAACGCAGAGCCATTATTTTTAGGGCTCTGACTAACAGCGTGATGGAAATTAACCACATGCCCACGAGGATGGCGCTCTCCGGCAGCCAAATAGGCGTCTCTGCCATGGTTTCACTGACGGTGCCGCGGCTGTAGCTACGCAGAACATTCTGAAACCAGAAGGTCGAGAGCCACACAAAGCAACCTGCCGTTACCAAGCTGCTGAATAGCTCCAGCGGCCAGCGCATGGTTTCAGGAAAGCGTTCCAGAAGCAGAGAGACACGGATCAGCCCGCCCTTCTCCAGCACATAAGGCAGGCCTAAAAAGGACATCGTAGCCACGGCATAGCCGATATACTCATCGAGGATAAACGTCGAGTGGCCAAACAGCCTCAGCGCTATCTCTAACAGGATATGGCCGAGCATATAAATAATGAGCAGCACGGCAATGACAGCACCGACCCGATTGAGCAGTTTAGAGATACGCTCAATGACATTGAGCGCCCTCATTCGGCGCCTCGGAACTCGCTCAAGATCGACTCGCCGTCATCACCAGTATTCTCCAGCCAGCTCTCGACCACGCCACTGGCGGCTTCCTTGAGAGGCGTTAACAACCCGTCCGAGACGGGATCACTGATCACGACATCGTGCTCACCAAGCGTCTGATAGTTCTCTTCGGTACGCGTTTCAACCGCTTCCCAGTTGTGTTGGTCAGTCAGGCTGGCCGCTTCCATGACCGCATCCTGTTGCGCGTCGGTAAGCGATTCGAACGCATCGCGATTCATGTGCACCATGTTAAGAGGAATGGCGTACTGAACCCCGGCAAAGTAATACTGGTGCTCCCAAAAGCTGGCATTGGCCCCCGCTTCGGCGGACGTTAACACCGCCTCGATACCGCCGGTGGCCAGTTGGGGTACCACATCGGCCCAGGACAGGCTGACCGGCGAGGCACCTACATTTCTAAATGTCTCGGTACCGTTACGGTCAAAGGTGCGAATCTTCAGGTTCTCGAGATCATCCTGGCTCGCGATCTCGTCTTCAGACCAGATGCCGCTCGGCGGCCAGGGCGAGGCATACAGCAGCACCTGGTTATTATCGGCGAACACCTCTTCGTAATAGGGTTTTGCTATGTCATAAAGCCGCCGCGCATCGGCAACGTCGTCGACAATAAAGGGCAGCGAAGAGAGTAGAAACAGCGAATCGATACCGCTCATGGTGCCCGAGAGGGTATCAGCTATCTCGACGGCGCCATCGGCCACGCCATAAAAATGATCACCGGAATTAAAGCCGAGCGAGCCACCCGTATGCAGCGTGATATCCATATCGCCATCGGTTAATTCGGCAAGCTTATCAATAAAATAGGCATCGCCCTGAGCATGAATGGAGGACGCATTATACTCATTGGAGAAGTCCATACTGACCGACTGGGAATGCGCATAGCCACTGACGAGTAGTGCCCCTAGCGCTATCGAAAGTTTTTTACCTGAATGAGGGAATTTGTTATTTAAATCAGCAGGATGGAACATTCTTTTAACCCCTATTTTTGATTGGTACAGGGATTAAACTACAGTCATTTGGGAACCATTTATGTCCCATAGCGACGCGAACGGACCAGACAACGACACGCCGCCCAGTGGGCGGCGTTTGCTGCGTGATTAACGCGGTCGGCGGTCGCCTTCGAGAAAGTTGGCCGTGAAGACCGCTTTGCCGTGGGTTTCGAACGACCACTTCATCACCTCGCTCAGTCCCGCCATGACCACATCGAACTCGCCAAATACCTGGGTGCTCATGCGATTCGGGTGTACTTCCAACCCTGTCGCCTCAAGGCGTTTCACCACCTCTTTGACCACCGGCTTGAAGTCATCGGCCAACGGGTAATAGCTAAGCTGTACGGAAAGATACATAACGCCTCCTTACGCTGTGTTTTGGGGCTGACGGACGCTGGATAAACGCTGCCAGGCAGCCAAAATAGCGGCACGGGTCTCGTCCGGATGCTCCATCGGGAACATATGCGTACCGGGGACTTCACTCACCGATAGCCCTCTACGCTTCAAGCGTTTTATACGTGAAGCGGTCAATAGGTGGGACTCTTTGCCCGCCACCAGTTCTAACGGCACGCCCAAACGCTGCGGCAGGCGCGATAGGTGATCCGGCAGGTGGCGGAAAATTTCCACCTCAATACCAGGATCAAAGGTCAGTTCTGCACTGCCATCGTTTAGCAAGCGCGTCCCTGCTTCAATGTAGTCGTTGAGCGCCTCCGGGGTAAAGCGACGAAACAGCCCCCGGCGACCCAGCGAACTTGCCATCGCTTCGCGACTCGGCCACACGGTGCGCCGACCCAAGGTTTTTCCAGCAGGGGTAACCCGATCCACAAAGCCAAACCGCTTGGCGGCTTTCATTGCCCAGGCGTCCTTCCCCAGCATCAAAGGGGGATCAAGCATAATTACCCCGCAGAAGCGCTCGGGCTGCTTATCCGCGGCCATGGCCATTAGCGTGCCACCCAAAGAGTGCCCCACGCCCAGAAGCGGCGTATCCGTCTCGGGTAGATAGCTCAGCAGCTCATCCACCAAGTTGCCCCAGTTATGATTAACGGGGTAGTCAGGGTGGTGACCCAGGCGATCCAGAGGGTGCAGATCAAAGGTCTCTGCCAGTGGGTTCAGCAGGCTGCGATAGCTTAAGCCCGGAAAACCATTGGCATGGGCAAACACTAAACGGGGACGTTGGGCAGCATTAGCAGACATGGCAAGGCTCGCGCGTTAAAAAGGCAGGAAGACGGCTAATGTGAAACATGATTATTTACGCCGCCTATCATACATCTGTTTTAACGCGCTCCTGCATGAGCGTCAATCGACAAAAGGATTAACAGGCTAATTAAAACAGCGACAGTTGATGCTCCTGGCTGTTGTCCGCCAGCCGATACCCCACGCCAAGCAGACGCACGGGACGCTCGCCACGTGCCCAGCCAACGTTAAGCAGGGTTTCAAACTGTTCAAGGTTAGGCGCGGGGTCGGCGTGTTCGACGGTGGTTTGGGTAAAGTCGTTGAACTTCACTTTTACGATTAACCCGCGCACCGCCAGTGGCGGGTCAAGCCGTGCGTAGCGGCGCTCTAAATCTTCGATCAGCGCGGGTAGCTCACGGCGGCAGGCGTCGAGGTTGGGTAAATCCTGGGCGTAGGTCTGTTCGGTGCTGACCGACTTGCGCTCCCGGTGGGTTTTCACCGGGCGCTCGTCCCGCCCCCAGCTCAGCTCATGCAGTCGCCGTCCAAAACGGCCAAAGTGCTCGACCAGGTCGGTTAGCGTGCGGGTACGCAGGTCAGCGCAGGTGTGAATATCCAGCCCCGCCAGTTTCTCGGCCGTACGCGGTCCTACCCCGTGGATTTTCTTGACCGGCAACTGTTGTACGAAGCTATCGACCTTATCCGGCGTAATCACGCACAGGCCGTCGGGTTTGTTCCAGTCGCTGGCAATTTTGGCCAGAAACTTGTTGGGCGCTACGCCCGCCGAAACGGTGATCCCCACTTCGCGGCTGACCCGTTCACGGATCGCTTCAGCCATTAGCGTCGCGCTGCCGTGATGCTGGGTGACCTCCGAGACATCCAGAAAGGCCTCATCCAGGGAGAGCGGTTCGATCAGTTCAGTCACATCGCGATAAATGGCGAAGACCTGGCGGGCAACTTCTTTGTATTTGGCCATCTCACCGCGGATCACGGTGAGGTGCGGGCAGCGCTTGAGTGCCTGAGCCATCGGCATGGCCGAGTGAATGCCAAATTCGCGGGCGGGATAGTTGCAGGTGGCGACCACCCCGCGCTGCTCGACGCTGCCGCCAATCGCAATCGGTATATCCCGCAGCGCGGGATTATCGCGCATTTCCACTGCTGCATAAAAGCAGTCACAGTCGCAGTGAATGATTTTGCGCACCGGCTAGCCTTCCAACTGTAAAAAAACACAGTCTAGCATAGGCGTTATGTGCCACAGAAGGTTCTTAGCACCTGCTCATTTTCCGTGGCGGGCGCCGCTAAACGGCGCGCTTCAACAGATTCATCGAACGGCTTAGTCACCACTGCCAATAAGGTGTGGAAAGGCGCAAAATCACCTTCGTAAGCGGCATCAATGACCTCTTGAACCCGGTGGTTACGGGGAATAATGACCGGGTTGGCGCTTCGCATGGCCGCAAAACGCTCACTATCTTGGCTGGCTATCTGCGCTTGCTGCCAGGTATCCAGCCACGCGGTCAACTCGCCAGGCTGAGTCGTCAGCGCCAGCAGTGCCTGGCGGTACTCATCGCTCGGCGAGGAAGCGTATTGCGTGAGCGCGTCAAAGGTGGCGGTCATGTCCATCCGCCCCTGATGCATCTGGCTTTCGAGACCTTCCATTAGCGCTTCGGCTTGAGGGCTTTCCGCCGCTAAACCGAGCTTATCGGCATGCAGGCGGACTTGCTCGGCGTTGAACAGTGATTCAAAGCGCCGGATGGCGTCAGTGGCCTGCTCCACGACCGCGTCGCCCTCTTCCCGCATCAACGGCAGCAGCGTTTCGGCAAAGCGGGCCAGATTCCACTGAGCAATCGCTGGCTGGTTGGCAAAGGCGTAGCGTCGGCCTTGATCGATGGAACTGTACACCTTCTGCGGATCGAACTGCTCCATAAAGGCGCAGGGGCCGTAATCGATGGTTTCGCCGGCGATGCTGCAGTTATCGGTATTCATCACGCCGTGAATAAAGCCGACGCTGATCCAGCGGGCAATCAGCACCGCCTGACGAGCGACCACCGCTTCCAGCAGCGCCATATAGGGATCTTCTGCGTTGGCGGCATCCGGGTAGTGGCGCGCAATCACATGATCCGCCAGGGCTTTGAGCAATGCTTCATCCCGCTGTGCAGCGGCAAACTGAAAGGTACCCACGCGAATATGGCTACTCGCCACGCGGGTAAAGACGGCGCCGGGCTCAGCCATTTGCCGTACCACTCGCTCGCCGCTCGCCACGGCCGCAAGGGCACGGGTGGTGGGAATCCCCATGGCGGCCATGAACTCGCTGACCAGGTACTCACGCAGCACCGGCCCTAACGGCGAACGACCATCGCCACCACGGGAAAACGGTGTGCGGCCGCTGCCTTTTAGCTGCACATCGCGGCGAACGCCATTCTGATCGATCACTTCGCCCAGCAGCAGCGCACGGCCATCGCCCAGTTGCGGCACAAAGTTACCGAACTGATGCCCGGCGTAACCTAAGGCGCCCGGCTTGGCATCCGGCATGGGCTGGTTGCCGCTAAACCAATCGGCAAGCGTTGTTGAGTCAGGTATCTCTTTGGCCCCCAGTTCATGGGCAAGCGGCGCATTGAACGCAATCAGTTCGGGTTGAGCCACAGGCGTTGCTTGGGTGGCGACCCAGAGAGGTTCAGGCAAGGTGGAATAGAGATGTTCGAATGGCAGCACGATAGGCTCCGCTATTGATGGCGATATCTACCTAATACCCTAGCACTTCAGTCAAGTAAACGCCGCTGCAAACAGCTCACAGCCTGCTCGAGCACCGGCGTCAACGGCGCCCGCCACTGGTGGGTCAATAGCGCATCTGCCCGGGTGACGCCGAGCGATAGCGATGCTAGCGGCATGCCCCGTTCATGGGCGGCACGGCAGAAACGGTAGCCGGAAAACACCATCAACGAGGTGCCCACTGCCAGTACCGCCTCCGACTCTGCCAGCGCTACCTGCGCTGCAAGCCGCCGTTCGGCGGGCACCACATCGCCGTAGAACACCACGTCAGGCTTCAGGATGCCGCTGCAGCGCGGGCAGTCGAAAATGCGAAAGGTGCTGAAGTCGGTTTCCAGGTCGGCATCGCCATCCGGAGCGTGCCCCGCCTGCAAACCAGTAAAGCTCGGATTCATGCGCGCCATTTCGGCATGCATGGCGTGGCGCATCATTTGATAGTCGCACACCATGCACTTCACCATGTCCGCTCGACCATGGAGGTCGATCACCCGGCGGGAACCAGCGCGCTGATGTAAACGGTCAACGTTTTGGGTCACCAACTGCTGGATATAACCCTGTGACTCCAGCGCAACCAACGCACGGTGTGCGCCGCTGGCTTGGGCTTCGCGCATGGCGCTAAAACCGATCAGCGCGCGGGCCCAGTAGCGCTGGCGAACGTGATGAGAACTCATGAAGTCGCCATGCTGCACCGGGGGTGGCCGCTTCCACTGACCATCCGCATCGCGATAGTCCGGAATGCCACTGTCGGTACTCACACCGGCACCGGTAATCACCCACAGTTTGGGGTGCCGCTGAATAAAATCAGCCAGTTCCTCGCCCGCCTGGGCAACGCTTTCTGCAATTTCCACGGCCTGCGTCAATCGTTCACCTCTAGGCAATGTGGCTCAAACTCAACGATACTGTATAGCAACAGCGGGCCATGCAACGCGCCCTTTAACGGTTATTGTGCACCCAGGAGATACTCTTATGCAGCACGATCATGACATTATTATTGTCGGTGGCGGCATGGTGGGCGCCGCTCTGGCGGCTCGCGTGGGTCATGCGGGTTTCTCCGTTGGGCTGGTAGAGCACGGCGATGCCCCTACTCCCCCTAGCGGTGACTATGACCTGCGTATTTCCTCGCTGAATGCGCGCTCGTTAGCGTTCGTTAAGGCCAGCGGCACGACGTTACCTGAGGAGCGTTGCTGCCCTTTTCGGCATATCGATGTCTCCAACCAGGACGGCACCGGCCATTCGCTGTTTTCCGCTCAGGATAGTGGCATGGATGACTTCGGCATCTTTATCGAAAACCGCACGTTGCAGTACGCGCTATGGCAACGGCTAGAACAACTGCCCAGCGTCACCTGCTACACCCAATGCGCACCATTAAGTACGATCACCTCAAGCACTGGCCGCCTGCTGGAGCTGGATAATGGCAAAACCCTAAGCGCCCGTTTGATCGTCGGCGCCGACGGCGCGCAATCGACCCTACGTGAGCTAGCGGGGATCAACGTTAGTAGCCACGATTACCATCAGCGGGCGATGATTATTAACGTGGAAACCGAACTGCCCCAGCAGGATGTCAGCTGGCAGGTCTTCACCCCCACGGGCCCCATTGCCATGCTGCCATTGCCCGGCCATCGCGCTTCCTTGGTGTGGTACGACACAGATAAAACCACCCAAGCCCGCGAACAGCTGGACGATGAGGCACTTAAAGCAGCCATCGAAATGGCCTTCCCTAAACGCCTGGGCAACCTCATCCGCATCGTCGCCCGGGCCAGCTTTCCCATCAAGCGCCAACACGCCCACCGCTACATCGGCAAGCGTCTGGCACTCATTGGCGACGCGGCCCATGTGGTGCACCCGCTGGCAGGCCAGGGGTTAAATATCGGCCTGCAAGACGCCGACACCCTTGCCGAGATCATTATTCAGGGCCGCGACCCCGGCGACTATGTCAACCTACTGCGCTTTGAGTGCCAGCGCCGCGCGGCCAACCAGGCGATGATCGCCGCCACCGACAGCTTTCACCACCTGTTTACCGGCGCCAAGCCGTTGCGCCAGCTGGGCGATCTAAGCCTGCAGCTCGCCGAGCGTTTCCCGTTCGCCAAGCGCATGATGATGCAGCAAGCCAACGGGTTGAATCCGTTTAAATTCCATTAGGATTCATCAATGTATTCAGAATCGAATGATTTGGCAGCTTTGGAGCGGTTTTTCGAGAAGCTGGCACTGCTGCCCAAGCCAGAACCCCTGACACCCAATTTGTTTTCGGTTGCAGGACCTGGTCAGAATGAGAACCGACTATCCGACTTAATGGCCTTCTTTATGGGCGGTTATCCCGGTGCGCCTCACTGGTTAGCCAAGGCCGTTCTGCATGCACTAGTTCGTAAAGAGCGATTCGATCATGACCATCTACAGCAAGTCGACTGGGAAGCAGTCACTACCGAACGGGAAGCAGGGAGCTGGAATGTCGAAAGCGAATCGATCAAGCGCTTGGACTTATTGGTTTCAGGAAACAACTTCGTATTGGGCATTGAGCATAAAGTATGGGCTTCGGCGACTAATAATCCGTTTTATGCCTATGACGACTTGCTGAAAAGCTATGAAGTTAATATCTACAAATGCGTTTTATGCCCAGATGACTCCAAGGAAGGCGTTCAGGCACCCGCCACTAACGCAGGCTGGCCAACGTTATCCTACTCGGAAGTATTGGTCTCAGCTTATGAACTGTACGGGAAAGACGTAGCCCCATCTGATCAGACGAAATGGCAAATTTTCTATCAAGAGTTGTTACAGCACCTCACTTCTATCGCCCATCCAACTGAAGAAAAGACAATGACGAAAGTCGAACTGAATTTTTCGTTGAAGCATTTCAATGACCTGTATGAAGCATCTCAGCGTTTGGAGCAATTCGAACAGGAGTTGATGGCGGAAGGTAAAAGCCATATTGCGGCTGCATTGCAAATAGCTACCAGCGATATCCATACCAAGAAAAAGCCGGAAATTTGGAGTGAAGAGACAAGAGTATGGCGTTTCTTCCCCAGTGCTTGGAGTAATACAGGAGCCTCCCAAATATGCCTCGTTTATTATCCTTCATCAGAGTCGGAAGGTGATGAAAGCATCGGTTTTGAAGTTCGGGCCTACTTGGAAAGCCAGGTAAGCAGTGACCCTTGGCTGAAAAAAATCGAACGGGCATTTTTAAAGGTAACGCCTGTCACCAAACACCCAGACTGTACTTGGTACAGAGAAGGCCATGGCAACGACACTTGGCCTGAAACCGCTGGGCGCTGGTTGGCTTTGAGTGCTTGGCCCCGGGAGTACACCAAGACAGGTGCGATGAAAGCACTGGGTGATTTAGCCAAATGGGTGGATGAACACGCTTTCGAGACAGAAACCAATATAGCCGACTCATGAGGCTAGGGCGGACGAGAGGCCGCAGTAGCATCAAGGCATCAGCGCGGAGCAAAGACGTCTATTACTAGTAGTGGTCCCCCGTGGTAAACATTGTTAACCACTCGTTCTTCCTCAAGCACTTAATATGTTAAACGGTGCTGAATGATGATGCAGCAAGCCAACGGGTTGAATCCATTCAAAATGCGCTAGGGTCTACTACGCTGAGAGGGTGGTCACTGCCGGTGGCCCATAACAATCACAATAACCCCTCGTTAAAGGCAACCCTATGGCATCTACACGATACGCGCTGTTCACGGCAACGCTCTGTTCCGGCCTTGGCCTCCTTCTGGCTTCTCCCCTGTGGGCCTGGGATGGGGTCGTCGAGAAACAGACCTTCGAAATGGACAGCTTCACTACCCATGGCGGCGAGACGATCCCCAACGTCACGGTGGGTTGGGAAGCCTACGGCGAGCTCAATGACGCCCGCGATAACGTCATTCTGATCACCCACTTCTTCTCTGGCACCAGTCATGCGGCAGGCCGCTATGAGGTAGATGGGCAGCCGACCGGCTACTGGGATGCCATCATTGGCCCCGGCAAGCCACTCGATACCGATGAGTACTACATCATCTCCTCGGATACGCTGGTTAACCTGAATGCCAAAGACCCCAACGTCACCACCACCGGGCCCGCCTCCATCAACCCTGACACCGGCGAGCCCTGGGGCATGGACTTCCCGGTCGTCACCATCCGCGACTTTGTCGAGGTACAGCGCGAGCTACTCGAAAGCCAAGGCATTGAATCGCTGCATGCGGTGATGGGTGCCTCGATGGGCGCGCTACAAGCTATCGAGTGGGCCAGCGCCTATCCTGACCGAGTTGAACGCTTAATCTCAGTGATTGGCGGCGGCGTTGCCGACCCTTGGCTACTGGCCACGCTAAGCGCCTGGGCAGCGCCGATTCGTTTAGACGCCAACTGGAACGAGGGTAACTACTACAACGGCGAACCACCTACCGACGGGCTAAAAGAAGCGCTAAAACTGGTGACACTCAACGCCAACCACTGGCAGTGGGCTAACGAAACCTTTAACCGCGATTGGGCCGATGAAGCGCGTGACCCCGCTCAGGATATCAACGCCCGCTACGCGATCGAACAAACGCTGGATGATATCGCCGCCGCCCGCGCTGCCACTTCTGACGCTAATCACCTGCTCTATCTAGTGCGCGCCAACCAAACCTTTATGGCGGGCCACGGCGAGTCGTTAGAGGAAGGGCTTGCCGCCATCGAAGCGCCGACCCTGATGCTGTATAGCGAAAACGACCTCGTCTTCGCGCCTGAAGGTGTGCGCGGCACCGCAGAGTTGATTGAATCAGACGGCACCGACGTGACGCTTGAAACCCTGGATGGCAATCGAGGCCACTTGGATGGCGTTGTTTCCATCAATCAAGCAAGTGATACGTTGCGGGCGTTTTTGCAGTAAGGGGGGTAGCGCTGGCTTTGAGTCTTAAAGCCAGCGCTTAAGAAGTTGCGATATGAACCAGGCTAACTAGCCGCCATTCAGGCCAGAGCCTCTAAAACATTATCGGTTGGCGTTCTCTTCGGCCACCTGGCGAAGCGCATCGACAAGCACGTCAGCTGGCTGGGCACCAGGAATCAGGTAACGTCCATCCAGAATGAATCCCGGCACGGCGCTTACACCCGCTTCTATGAAATGCTGCTCTGCCGCGCGTACTTCGTCTGCGTACTGATCAGACCGGGCGATGGCCTCGGCAACATCACCATCAAGCCCAACCTCAATGGCCTTCTCCCGCAAAACCTCTGGGTCTGAAGGGTTTTTCGCCTCACCGAAGTAGGCATCGAAAAGTGCTAACTGCAGGGGCGTCTCTAGATTTTGCGTGGCGGCCCACGCCAGCACGCGGTGGGCAGCGAAGGTATTGTTCGCTCGACGCTCCTGGGCGCCACGAAAATTTAATCCAAGCTCTTCGGCCACCGCCATAATCTCACGCTGGGACTGCGCCATGCTGGCCGCGTCCTTGCCGTACTTGCGGCACAAGTGCTCCAGGATCGGCTCGCCCTCGGGCGGCATGTCAGGGTTGAGTTCAAAGGGCTGCCAGAAGAGTTCAACGTCGATCTCGCCATCAAGGGTTTCTAGCGCTTGTTCCAAGCGCCGATAGCCGATCGCGCACCACGGGCAGGCGACATCAGATACTAGGTCAATTCTTACCTTCTGCATGATAGATCTCCTCGTTGGGTTCGGTCGTCAGCGCTCAAACTGCGCTAAGCCTTGGCTTTTATCAAGCAACACCTAAACGCAACCCGCCTAGTCGGTTGTGCACTTTTTCCAACCCATTGACGGCGTTGGTAAGCAAAAGCCTCTTACTCACGGCTTAGCAGCTTACTAGTTCCAACGCTGGGGGTTGAACTGGTAACGAGGACTAAAGTTCGTCAGCACCAGGTGGGCAGCTCTGTCGATTCGGCAAACGCGGCGATCATGACTTTCCCTGGTTTGTGTTTGAAGATTAAGGAGTCATGGCTTTCAAGAATGTAGCTTGCACCTTATCAAGAGAAAGGCAACCACACCCGATGCAGTCTGTCATCATATCTCTCAGTTCAATTAACTGCGTTATCTTCCTGTTTAGCTCGCCTCGCCACCTAGAGCCCAATTTGTCCCAATCAACAAGAGTGACACGGGTATGATTCGGAAGCTCTTCAAGCTCAAATAAAATGCCTATAAGTTTATTTTTCGCACCCCTCTTGACCTAAACCTTAGTTGAGGTTTCAGAATAGCCCTACGTCAAAGCCAACTCAAGCTTATCGCTTCAGATAACATTTTTATTAAAAACGTGTAACTAAAACCAAACCAACACCCTTGAAAAAATAAACTCAGAGGATTTTAAAATGAAAGTACTTTCCTTCGGCGCTAGCAACAGCAAAAGCTCCATTAACAAAAAGCTGGCTTTTTATGCAGCACAACAAATCAGCGATGCAGATATTTCGTTAATCGATCTTAACGACTTTGAAATGCCAATATTTAGCGAAGACAGAGAAAAGGAGTCTGGCATCCCTGAATTGGCGCATGCTTTTTACAACGCTATCGGTGAAGCAGATGTCATTGTAATGTCATTCGCGGAACACAATGGGACTTATACGTCAGCCTATAAAAACCTATTTGACTGGACATCACGAATAGATATGAAAGTATTTCAAAATAAACCCGTTCTTATGCTATCTACCTCGCCTGGTCAAGGTGGGGCACAAAGTGTTTTAGCTTCCGCACAAGCGTCAGCTCCCTATTTTTCAGCAACCGTTATAGGCGCGCTTTCCTTACCAAGCTTTTTTGACAATTTTGACTTAGAGCAGGGTGTTGTCACTAACCAGCAGTTTAACCGAGACCTACTTGGAATATTAAGTAAGATTTAAATTTTTCTATTTTTGGGAAATCATCTGCAGTCTGTCATTACAGGCGCTATAGAAACTGATAGCGCCTGCCATCACCAGTGGCAAAATCGCTGCGACTCGAAGGATATGACACCTGGAGAATGACTTGGCTATATGCTATTTCAGACCATAACAAGCTTCTTCACGTTAAGCTCTTCGCAATATTGGTCAGCATACCAAAGCGCATACTGGAACTGATGATTCAGCCAGCTCTCTGCCAAGATATCAAAAACAGTAGTCCGTTTAACTCGTTAGACGTCTTTGACTAGAATAGCTTCCCATATCGATTTTGGCATAGCGTACTTGTGCGTGATCATTTCTTCTAAACTGAGCATATTCCAGCCGCTTTGGAAAAGGTGCTCGATGGAACTTCGATCAAAAAAACGCTTGGGCTCGCCATGAACGGAGTAGTAGTTTGTATCGATCAAGGGGTGTCCCGAGGCACCGAAGTGATGATCGTTTGTCGAGTTCAACCGACAAAGGAGAATGCCGCTATCGTTCAGAGTGTCACGTATACGAGTGACAAGGCGCAGCGTCTCAGCCCAAGGGAAATAGTGTAACGATAGGCTCGCAACGACCACGCTGGCTTTTCCATTCTCAAGCGGGAAAGGATCGCGTAGGTCTTGAACAAAAAAACTCGCGTTGGGTACGCGGCCTCTAGCCGTTGTTACGGACTCTTCAGATAAGTCGAGTGCGACAAGGTCGACGCCAGCTCCAACAAGGATTGCGCTATCTTCACCAGCACCACAACCAAGCTCTAGGACTGGCCCGCAGTGAGCTCGATCAGTGATAAGAGGCAACCAGCGTTGGAGCCAGGGGTCTGAATACATGGGGAATCCTGAAGATATCTAATTAACAGTGATTTCATAAATTAATTTAACTCTACCCCATTGATTCCCACACGAGCAAAAATAAATTCAGCAGTGCTTAAAGCAACCATCGGGCGTATCTCGGTGCATAATCATCAAAGTCAGAGATAGCTTTTAAAATGCCTCAGCGGCGCATAGCACATCGACATATACCAAAATACGATCAAACTGATGAAAGTACATTCCGCCCTATACTGAGAAGCACCCAGTAATGATAAGGAGGCAGCTATGAAAAAAGCATTATTAGCGCTAATCACTACGATGCTGATAAGTGGGTGTAGCAACAGCAACACCACCGCATCAAACGCGCCCGTTTCAGATACTGCAACCGAGCAAAACCAACCCCACCATCAGGTTACCGATCAATGGGTCGGCCGATGGATTGGCGTTGAAGGGTTATTCCTGGAAATCAGCAAGGACGAGCCTGCAGGCCCGGGACATTATCTCCTTCACATGCGCTACGGCCTGGATGACGACCAAATCGGCACCTTCGAAGGGCAGGCCACCACCGAAGGCATTAGCTTCAACCGCGGAGACGGCCCGCAGTTGCTTCGCTCGGGCGACGGCGAAGCCACCGGCATGAAGTGGCTATTGGAAAAGGAAGATTGCTTGGTAGTCGCAACAGGTGAAGGCTATTGCCGCGACTGACCTGAGCGGTGGTCACTCAAGGAGCGGCGGGATAAAAGCAGTTATTCAGCCGCTAGTTCAGCAAAGTGGCCCGCTTAATCCAGGGTGTACTTAAACCACCGCTGCTTTAAGCGGCAACCAGCCTCTTTACTTTAAGCTCTTTGCGATGCTGTTCGGCATGCCAAAGCTCGTATTGGGACTGCTGGTTCAACCAGCTTTCCGCAGAGGTATCAAACGCAATAGAAAGCCGCACAGCCATTTCAGGACTAATACCCGCTTTGCCGTTCAGCACGGCACTGAGCGTTTTGCGGCTTACACCCAGCGCTTCAGCAGCAGCTGTCACAGTAAGGCCTAGAGGCTCCAAGCAAAGCTCGCGTAATACTTCACCAGGGTGGGGAGGGTTGTGCATCAACATTGGCGCTACCTCAGTGATAATCTTCGTAATTCACTATCTCGGCATCTCCGTTCTCGAACCGGAACGTCACGCGCCAGTTACCACTCACCGTGACTGACCAGATTCCAGAGCGCTTACCTGAGAGTTCGTGCAAGCGAAGACCTGGCAAGTCCATATCGTTGACATCTGACGCTGCATTAAGTCGACCAAGAATAAGCCGAAGTCTCTTTGCATGCGCGGCCTGAATCCCTGCAGTGCTGCCGGATTTAAAGAATTTTGCCAAGCCTTTGTGTTTGAAGCTTCGGATCATCTATCAAATGTACCCTGCTACGTATCAGGTGTCAAAAGCATATAAAAATCAAAAATAACCAAGAAACTGACTATGCCACTACAGGAGATAGCACGATTAGATTAAAGACTACTTGCCCGCCACTTCAGTAAAGTGGCCCGCCTTATCCAGGGTGTATTCGCCAAAATCCTGCGCCAAATAAAGCGAGCCTGAATAGGCGTTCTCGGCCTCTTTGCGGATATCTTCGATGGAGGGCGTCGCCTTGAGGTTGAGCTGGTAACGGGGGCTAAAGTGCGTCAGCACCAGATTAGGTAGCTGTACGGTTTCGGCAAACGCGGCGACAAGCTTAGCGTAACTATGCCCCACATCACCGGCCTTCTGGGCCATTTCTTCGGTGTAAGTGGCTTCATGCACCAGCACCTGCGCGCCCTTGCACGCCTCAAACAACAAGTCAGGCTGGTCATTGTCCCCCGCTACCACCACTTTTCTCGGCTTGTGCTTGAAGATCAGATAGTCATGGCTTTTTAACCGCTCACCCGCAAACTCAACATCAACCCCTTGCTTCAACTGCCCCCACAACCGCCCTCTCGGAATACCCTTCTGCGCTAGTTTATCCACGTCCAAGGCGGCGTCGACCTTTGTCTCCGTAAACCCATAAGCATAGGACGGCGCCCGGTGTGAAAGCCTGAACGTAGTAATCGCCATGCTCCCAAACGCAACGCTTGGCAGCTCGTCCGAGTCGATAAACTTCAAAGCGAAGGGTAAACATAGCTGCGTGGCCTCGCAGGTGGCCTCCAACCACGCCTTGATACCTGCGGGTGCCACAATGGTCAGGGGCGCTTTCCGGCCGCCCATTCCCGCACTCGCCAGTATGCCCGGCAGCCCATAGCAGTGGTCGCCGTGCTCGTGGGTAATCAAGATGGTTTTCAGCGAATGGAAAGACAGCTTCGTGTGCAAAACCTGATGCTGGGTGCCCTCACCACAATCGATCAGGTACCAGCCCTTCCCCTGGCTTTCTCGCAAAGCAATCCCGGAGACGTTTCTTGTTTTGGTGGGTACTCCGGCGGAGGTTCCTAGGAATAGTAAATTCATATCGCATCCATGCCTTCTCTTTAGAACCCCAAGCCTGGGTTGCAGGCATATAGAGTTCCAATAAGTTCGTTTTCTCGGACTTTTTCGACAGGAGGATCAGAAGCAACGATAGCTCTCGTTAAGCGGCTTCAAAATCCAATGGCTGAAGGTCGTCCAAATTAATTGTGCTGCGAGCCATCCATAGATCATACATATCCTGCATCGCCAGCCAGCTTTCTGGGGTGCGCCCAAGCACTTTGGATAGACGCAAAGACATTTCGGGGCTAATACCGCTATCCCCCTTGAGCAACCGCGACAAGGTGGAGGGGGAAACGCCCAAACTGGATGCAAGCTGACGAGAGCTGATACCAAAGGGGGCGAGGTAAACCTCTCGGATAAATTCGCCGGGATGCGGTGGGTTATGCATCGTCATTAGTGATAATCCTCATAATCAAGAATGTAGGCGTTGCCATCCCGAAATTCGAACGTCATGCGCCAATTTCCGTTGACCCAAATCGACCATCGCCCCTTGTCTTTCCCCTTCAATGGGTGAAGCCGAAAACCGGGGATATCCATGTCTTCCACTGATATAGCCGTATCCAGAGCAGCGAGCTGCATGCGCAACTTCTTGGCATGATCTACCTGTATGCCAGCGGTGCTACCAGACGAGTAGAACCTTTTCAGTCCTTTGTGACGGAATGATTTAATCATGAGGAAACTATAGCCTGTTGCGCACCAGGCAACAACAAAAAAGGTGAATTCACCACCGACTACTTCTCGGATGAGTTTCAAGGCTTACAGCGCGTCAACGCAATCCCGCAAGCGATCAGGCCTGAAGAAACAAACCGCCATACGCCGAAACCTTCTTTCAGAATGATGGTGGAAATCAGTGCGGCGAACAGCACACTGGTTTCTCGTAAAGCCGAGACCATGCCGAGTGGGGCGTAGGCCATGGCCCAGATAACGATCCAATACGCACCGACCTGCATTCCCCCGCCGACAATAGCGGGAGCCAAATTGC
Source organism: Halomonas sp. A3H3 (assembly GCF_000982975.1). Lineage (NCBI taxonomy): Bacteria > Pseudomonadati > Pseudomonadota > Gammaproteobacteria > Oceanospirillales > Halomonadaceae > Halomonas > Halomonas sp. A3H3. Next base: position 923,233 of record NZ_HG423343.1, read on the forward strand.
TGGATATAACTCTTTTTATCTCCTTGGCTTTCCATATCAGGGCAATAGCAAACGTCAGTAAGCCGTTGCCGAGCGTTAACAAAACAGCAAAGCCGAGCACCGAGCCAGCTTGTCGTGCCCCCAGGCCGCCTACCAACGTGTAGGAAGCGATAAAAGCACCCGTACCGAGAGCAAGGAGGATAGCACGGGGATTTCTGGTGATACCGGTGCTTGTATCAAAGGCTAACGACATCACGCCCACCCCAAGAAACAGCACGCCGAGTAACGGGAGAAACCCCAACATTTCGCCAGCGAATGCGGCTGCGCCAAGGGTAACGAGTAATGGCGCCGATCCACGCGCTATGGGATAGACCTGGCCGAAATCGCCATAGTGGTAAGCCATGGGCAGGCAAAAGTGATATGCGGTATGAATCAAGATAGCCAAGCCAAGCAGCGGCCAACTGGCAGGATCGGGGAGCGCCACGAAAGGCAGTGCAAACACAGAAACCAAGCTGCCCAACAGGGTAATCACTGCCATAACGGCGATCCTGTCGCCACTCACTTTAATGATCGCATTCCAACTGGCGTTAAAGATGGCAGCGAGCAGTATAACCATTGTTATTTCTAGGCTCATATCACCGTGTCCTTGAGCGGCAGGATGCTACGTTAAGAAAAACTAGTTTCCCCAGCATAGTCCAAATTCCTAGACACGCATGTGGCCACACTCGCCAGTATGCCCGGCAGCCCATAGCAGTGGTCGCCGTGCACGTGGGTAATAAAGATGGCTTTCAGTGAATGAAACGACAGCTTGGTGTGCAAAACCTGGTGCTGGGTGCCCTCACCACAATCGATCAGGTACCAGCCCTTCCCCTTGCTCTCTCGCAAAGCGACCCCGGAGACGTTCCTTGTTTTAGTGGGCACCCCGGCGGAGGTGCCGAGGAATAGTAAATTCATATTTTATTCGTGCTCTCGCTTATGTACTCGCTTGAAGAACAAGGTAATGGAGTGCCTGCCTGATTTTATACATTCGTTCTTTTACGATGATTATTAGATGCACATAAATGCAGTGGAAGCCTACTGATATCCGCCAAGCGTAGCTGTTTTCATTTGCCGTTAAAGGGTTAGCATACCTAGTTCATAATGCCTGAATTCTGGTGCGTTTAAGGCAATACATGACTTATCAGTAGCAAATTTATGTGGTGGGCTCGACGCCACCTTCAGCGATTAGTTATACGTCGCGCATGCAGTTGGCACAGAGTGCCTCCAATGCACTTAGAAGTGGCCGGACTTCCTCATCAATTTTGGGATCGATTGGGGCGTACCCAAACGATTTGTCCAGCTTGAGGTGAGCACAGCGATGACGGACATCAACCACTTCGTCAACGAAAGTTTCAAACTTTCCGTCTGGAAGCAGTTTCTCAAAATTTCGTCGAAGCCTATCGGACTCCTTGAACGCAGTTTTCAACGGTTTCTTCTTGGAGCCCGAAAACAAGCTTTCGAGGATTCTAAAAAAACCTAAGAATTTTTTGATAGGACTACTATCCGCCGCAGCGTCATTGAACTGAGCAAGTAGGCGCATGTCGATCGGCTTGAGAGCGCTTTCCTGAAACCGCTCAGAATCAAATGCTGGAGTCGGTATGACTTCTTCTAAATGAAGCTCAACAGAATATAACTTATCTCCAAATTCCTTCTCTTCCTCCTCCGTCTCAGTGATGCGCTTGCAGGTAACAAAGCTGTAATCGATTCTGAAACGACCTGACTGGAAAGAAATTTGCTGCGCCATGTACTGGGCAATCCAGTGAGCTATAGGCTTCGCTTCTTTCACTCCATATCCAAGAGTGATGTATAAGGAGCCCACCTGCTCTACATCCGAAGGACAGATGCAGTCGTTTTCAGGTTCAATCCGTGCTTCGAATTCTAGTCGATCAATTGAGCCATTCCCGAATTCGACCGGTTGCTCAGACGCTCCCTTGTACTTGTGCTCCTTTCCAAAATGGAAATTGACTGCTTCAAAACGAAATTGCCACTCGGTCTTCAACGGAAGCCTCCTTACGACGTATAACGCTTTAAGAACCGATGTATTTTGCTGAATCCGTGTTGCTTAATTTGCTAGTTTGCTCTTGCACTGTATTATCTGTTTTTTCTTCAAGCTCAAGCGCAGAATAACCATACTGCATAGCTTGAAATAATGAAAACAGTACTGCGACGAAACCAAGTACTTTAACTATAGGCCGCTCAAGGAAGGTGTTAACTCTGTTACCCCAGTTTTTCTTGTGAACATTTATCTTGTCGCGTTGTAAGAGGTAATACATATGCTGAAACCAATAAACCTTAGACATAGTCGACTTATGTAGCTTTACATATTCTTTAGCGGCGAATGCATCAACTTCTTCCTTGCCGGTAAGGTTATCACGATGCTCCCCATTATTCAGCTTCATAAAGCTTGCCATTCTTGGGTGCTCTACGCAGTTTTTTCCATATACAGACAATATTAATGACGACAGGTTAAATTTCTTAGAGTCAGGGATTCTTTTACCGTCTTCACCAGAAAGGACTTTGTAGCGGTGAAGCAATGCTTCAAATCCATAGTTAATATTAGACATATTCCAGTGCAGCCAAAATCCACCATCATTTTCAGACAAAAATGAGAAAAACTGCGCCAGCATCTTTTTTTCTAGATCGTCATAATGGTCATGGATTTCTTCACGAGGAATCTTGTTAATTTCGGCGACCAAATGAATGGAAAAGCTGTGCATTGTGGAGCTTCCAACATGGAGCACAGCGATAGAAGTTATCCGCGGAGAATAATTTTCGTTGTTATCGTTTAAATTCTGACACGAGTAGTGAACAATAAACAGACTCTGTTCATTTTCTCGCAATTTCTTCAAAGTCTCTTTGGTGTTCAATTATTGCTCCACATTCTGATTTCAAACTAACGCTTTATTAAGGCGTGAGGCACCCAACATTATTGTCGAAGACAACCATCTTAAACACGAAAACCAACGCATAGTAAAAATGCTGCGAGTGCCGAATCATCTTAAAAACTTGTTATGTCATCAATAAACTTGTGCAATCCCACTGGCATGTACTCCTGTGCTAGATTGTTATAATCATTTTCGTATGGATCCAGCGTAAAAATAATAGGGGTACACTCCACTGGCAAACCGAAACTCCTTATGATTACTTGAATATAGCTTCTACTAGCTTCAATGTTATCTTCAAAACATGTGTGACCAGATAAAAAGACTTCCTTGAGGCAAGCATAGTAGCCTTCCAGTAACTCAGACAAACAGAGCTGGCTTTCCTGTAACTCTAAGACTTCTCTAAACTTTTTCCAATCATAGCCACAAGTTAGAAGTTCATCAACAATTAAATAAGGGTCACCTCCTTCAGCGTGACCGTCTCTAAAGTCCATGTTGATACCAGAAATTGGTATTTGGTAATGCTGTGAAAAGTTTCGCAATTCGTAACAAATTTTATAAGGATTTGAATTAGTGTATAAACCCTGCCTATGCGAATTCCACTTAGCGTAGGTTTCAGAGTCTTCACCGAAAAAGTTTTTCATCAATCGCTGAGATACTATAAGAAACGTAGAGGCTGTAGCCAAAAAATTTATTGTAGCTCTACTTATATCTGACATTTGTGAATATGGCTTATCACTCCCCAGAAGAATTTTGGGGTGAAAATTTAGCTTCTGCTTCTTTGTTTTGATAGAAAGATACTCTTCGTAGTTCTTAGAAACTAAAGACCACGCAAAATAAAAAGGCTGTGATTCCCATAATATATTGGTTGTCGACCGCATTTCCTTGTACGTTTTTAATTCAAATTCCCTTGCAACCACCTCTGGCATTGCTTTTGTTTCATCAACAAATTTGTAAAATCCTATTCTTAAGTTTCCAGACACATGCATATCCTATTGTTGTGACATAACAGTGATTCAACTGAAGGCAGCATATGCCCGCTCATTCATTAAGATCTTGTGACCACCTTATTTGACTCTACCCCACTGATTCGCCTGGAGACAAAGAAAAAATAGGCATTATATCCAAATGTAGCGTACTGGCTCGTTTTGCTCTGCCTAATCATACAGCCTAGAAAACACTACTACGCCATGGGAATCAGGTCTACGGCGCTGATGAATCCTACGAAGACAAAGCGTGAAATGCGGGCTTGAGCGGCAGCCTTTTGATCCGACTTTTAGCTAAGTCCCACACACACCATCTCCCCACCAAACCACTGCTGCTTAAGCCCCCGCTGCTTTTCCAGCAGCAGCGTCAGATACTCACGCAGTGGATGAGCCGATGGCAGCGAAGCAAGGTGTTTACGAAGCCTGCGCTGATAAGGAAACTGCTCGGCAGGCACATGCAACGGTGTGGCGTTTTGGGTAAGCCACTCGATGCCGGGCAGGAGCAAGTGCGTGGCCTTGTTGTCGAGTGCTAGCGTAACGCCTTTTACATCGAAGTCACCGGCGTAGATATGTGTTCGGCGGGTTTTGCGCCAAGCTTCTGCCAGTAACGCGAAGCCGCCGCCGTAGTGGCTATCGCCGCGGTAGACGACCAGCGGATTTACGTACCCGCTTAGCGCTGGGAGTTCCGGCGAAAACTCGTAGAAGCTGTCCAGGTTTTCGACCTGCACCAAGGCGCTAAAGGCACTCAATTTTAACCCCAGCACATCTACATCACGAATAGCGCGTGGCTCGTTGGCAAGCCCGGTTGTTGGCTGGGGCGGAAAACTGACGAGTACCCGCCGTGCGCGGGGGCTTTCGCGGCTTGCTTTGTTTTCCTCTACACCCTCTTTCGCTTGGGCGCTGCTGGTTAGGCCGCTGAGTGAGCGGCCTAGTGGTGCTATGCGGGCGCTCTCTAACACGTCATTGATCTGCGCCAGCAAGGTGGCGTCAAAACGCAGCGCTTTACCGTTGATTCGCATGGCCAGGTCAATGTCGTGCTGGTGGCACCAGGCTACCACGTCGTCTACCCACTGGCGGCGGGGCTTCTCCACCGTGGGCTGGCGGAGCAGTTCGCGGGCGACGCCGTTAAGGCCATTGCGTGCGCGGCTGGGTAGGTTCATACGGCCAGCTGCAGTTCTACATCGTGGATCAGGCGCAGGTGGTTGAAGGTACTCGCCTGACTTTCCTGCTGTTTGAGCCGAAACGCCTTCTGATCGCTGCGCGGCAGGCCCTGGTATTCGGAAATCACCTGGAAGAGCCAGATTTCCTCCGGCCATTCCAGCGGGCTTTCGTGCAGGTACTCAAGGGCGCTGACCGGCTCTGCTTGGGGCTGGTCGATCACGCTTAAATAGAAGTGCTCCACATCCTGTTTGAGCGCCTGCTGGCGGGCAGCGGCTAAGCTGCTCTCCTGGGCTTGGGCAGGGGCCGCGGCTTCTACGGTTTGCGTGGTGTGGCGCGGCTGGGGTAGCTGGTGCAGCAAGTCGGCGAGCAACCGGCTGTCCAGGTTACGATCCAGCGCCGGGGCGGCCGCCGCGCTTAGCGGTGCAGCTTGATTGACCAGCCCTGGCACTTCGCTGCGCCGGGCGTAGTTGCCCGGCACAAAGCCGGGATGTTCCCGCATAAAAGCGGCCATGCCGCTGATCAGGCGGCTGCGCGCCTGCTGCTTGCGAAAGCGCGCCATCAGTTCGATCAAGCGCCGCTGCACTTCGCGCAGGCTGGTGTAGTGGTGGCTTAGTTGCTGCTGAAGCTGGCTGATCAACAGCTTGCGCAGGCCGCCGTCGCTGCCCACCAGTTCGATCAGCTCGTCGAAGTCGATCAGCGCCAGGCCATCCAGCAGTCTCGCGATCTGCTTCTGGGCGCGGTCGTTTTCGCGGATTTTGTCGTTGAGCTGACTGACGAAACCAAAATCACTATTCAGCCGCTGCCATAAACTGTCGATGGCATCGGCGAAGCGTCCGTTCAGGTCGTCGACCTCTTGGCGCAGGCGCATCAACTGCTGCTCCAGCCGCCAGTGCTCGCCGCGGCTACGCGCCTCCCGATAGCTATGTACCAGGGCGCGAATCAGTTCCAGGGTTTCCGCTACATCGGCGTTCACATGGCGGCGGGTCTCGTCGGCAAGCATCTCGGCGATCAGTTCGCGCACCTTGGGCGCCAGCTTCACGCCGCTCTGCTCATCCGGTCGCCATAGAATGCGCGCCGCCAGCAGCTTGCGTAGCGCGCTATCGCTGAGCGATTCCAGCGGCACTTCATCGCGGGTGTAGGCCTGCATCAGCACATCGGCATGCTTGCCGAGCAGCGCCAGCCGTTCGCTGCCGGTTTTCAGCAGGCGGCTTTCCAGAGCGTGTTCCCCATTAGAACCCATGCTCACAACAGGGCCTCCTGGGAACCGGAGCCTTCCTCGCTACCCTCTTCGATGGGCAGGTTCTCTTCATCGCGAATAAAGCGCACCAGATCCACCAGGTAGTCGATCTTGCCGGTGACCACGAATACCTGCCGCTCTGAATGGGGCTGGAGCAGGTAGCCATGCTCTTTCAGGCGCTTGAAGACCTGCTTTACCTGGGCGTCGAGCTGGTCACTTTGCGAGCCAAAGAAGCTGTCGGTGGCCAGGCGCTCCAGGCGTTCGCGCAGGCTCTGGTTATCTTCGCACTTGGCGCTGAACTCGGCGGGTTTGAGTACGTCGCCGGGGGCGGCCAGAGTGTCGCGGCCCAGCGCCTCCTGAACCAGCTGCAGCCACTCCAGCAGCGGCAGCAGGCTATTGAGCGTATCGCCGAGCTGGCGGGAGAGCTGATCGCGGGCGTTGTCATTGAGCTGACGCCAGGCCAGAAAATAGACGCTGCCATCTTCATTGCTGGCCAGCCGTCGGTTAAGCGGCCGCAGGTAGGTATCGATCTCTTCCCGGGTCTCTTCATTGGTGAGATGACGATAGCCGCTCTCATCGCTGATCGGGCAGACAAACTCACCCGCCAGCAGGCGCTCTAGCAGTGGGCCATGTTCGATCATACCGTCACCTCCTGCTGACGTTCCTGGAGTCGTTCGGCCAGGCGGCTTAGCCGTGGCTCGATGCGTTTTAACACCCGCTTGTTGGGGTTGGCCTCATCGCGATCAATCAGATAGCGGTTGGCGAACAATAGCAACACATCGGACTCGGGGTTGGGAAACGCGCCGACGATATGAATACGGTTGCTGTCGCAGGCGTCGAACAGTTTTTCGACGTTGTGGTACGCCAGGGTGCCGATTTCATCAATAGGCCAGTGGATGGCGATTTCTGCATCGCCGCGCAGCAGGCGGGTAAAGGCGAGTAGGAACTTGCACAGAATCAGATACGCCATGCCGTGGCTGGAGGACTCCAGCAGTTGGCGGTCGTTTTTGATCACCAGATCGGTGCCGCCTTCGTTCAGGTGCAGCTCTAGGCGCAGCAGGCTCTCAAAGCTGTACTGCTGGTCGCTGCGCAGCAAATCGACCACGTCCGCCAGAGCGTTGAGGTAGTCATCGCTGGGCAGCGTCTGGCCGGACTCGCGCCACTCTTTATAGCGCTGGGCGAACAGCTTCAGCGGCTCCCAGAAGCCGAGTTCATCGATGGTGGACTGGATGCGCACTTCGGCCTTGGTGATGCCCTCCAGGCGCAGGTCATCGGCGACTTCTTCAGAGAGACGACGGCTTTGGGCGCTGATGCGCCGGTTCAGGTCGCGGAACACGGTGAAGAACTTATCCAGGTCGTCGCTTAGGTTGCGCCCTTCCTGAATCAACTGCTGCTGTTGATCTTCGAGCAGTTTGAGCATGTCGCGCAGTAGCGGCAGCTGTAGGCGCGGGTTGTCGCTCTGCAGCTTGCTGCGTTCGCTCTCCAGCGCTTCGGCAAAGCCGCTGCTGGCGTCCTTGATCAGTTGGCTTTCGACCTCCAGGCAGCCACGGCGCAGCTGCTCGATGAGCTGGTGGCGATTGCCCAAGGCTTGGCGGGCGCGCTCGATACGCTCGTCCACATCGCCCAGTGGCGTGCCGGGCGCTTGGCTGTCGGGCTCGATGGCCAAGCTTTCCAGTTGGGTGAGTAGCGGCTTCAATGCTTCCAGGCAGGCGTATTCGCTCTCCCGCTGGGTTTTCAGCGTGCTGACTGTGCTTTGGTGAGTTTTGCGCGCGGCCTGGAAGTCGTTTTTCAGGTGCTCTTTATCCCGCTGCAGCTTTTGCTCTGCTTGCTCCAGCTCTGCCTCTTGAGCGACGAGCTGCGGTTTATGCTGCCCCCACTCAACGCGCATAAAGCGGGTGTACTCGGTGAGCTCATCCTGGCGGGCGGCGGTGACGCGAATGCGTTCATCCTGACTTGCCAGCCGCTCCTTGGTATCTTTTAGCTTGGCGGGGTCAACGCCCTGCTCGGCCAGTTCCTGGCTAAAGGCCTCTTCCAGTTCCGTGCGTTGGCGCTTGTGTTCGGCATTGGCGTCGCTCAACTGCTGCTTATACTGGCGCAGTTGGGCATCCAGGCTATCCACCTGGCTCTGGCCGTCGGCCTTGAGCTCCAGCAGTTGGCTTTGGTGGGTCTCGCTAAGGGCGGCGAGCGCCTGCTGCTTCTCTTCGCGCAGCTCCTTCTGCGCCTGCTCCTGGCTGGCTAACGCGGTCTGATGCGCTGCGCGACGCTCCTGCTGGCGCTTGGTATGGCGCTCCTGCTGCTGGCGGCGGGCCTCTATCGCAAACTCGACTTCCTGCTCGGCGCGCTTGTGAGCCATGCGGCCCTGATCTTGGGCTTCATCGGCCTGCTGCACCCGCTCGTTATGCTGCCTGAGCGCTTTCTCGGCGGCCTGGCTCTCTGACTGCACCCGGCGTTTGGCGCTATCGGCTTCTTCGATGGCGGCCAGCAGGCTGGCTTCATCCTGGGCGTAATCGGGCAGGGCAATGGCGGAGAGATCCACCGCCAGCCCAAACAGATCATCGCTAGCGCCTTCTGCCAGTTGCGGGGCGAGGTCACGCCGCTCTAGCAGCTCTGGCGCAATCACCTTGCCTAACTGCTGCTCCCAACCGGGGCGGTGATAGCGCAGGAAATGGCGCAGGCTGCCCTGCTCCGGGTCGCGCTGCTGATAGAGCGCGAAGCAGCGCTGCTCGGCGCGCTCCAACTGCTGACGAAGTTGCACCAGTTGCTGTTCGGCACTGTCGCGCTCGCGTTTTCGGCTTTCAAACTCCCGGCGCAGGCCATCCAGGGTAGCAGCCGATGCGTTGCGCTCCTGCTGGGCCTGATCCAGGCGCGCCTGGGCAAGCTCCGCCTCGGAAGCCTCTTCAGCGGTCTGAGTCGAGAGCGAGAGCTGCGCTTTCAGTTCGGCTAGCTGCTCGACGCCGAGTTCCAGCTGCGCCTGGTACTCGCCCTCCAGGCGTTGGCGCTCCTGTTGGTAGCGTTCGTTGAGCTGCTGTTCGGACTCCCACTGCTGCTCCCGGCGCAGGGCTTTCTCTTCGACCAGGGCGTCGATCAGTTCCTGGGATTCACGGGTCTGGCGGGCCAATGCTTCGGAAAGCTCGCGCAGCCGCCCGTCCAGGCGCGCCTGGCTCTCTTTGACCGCGTCCTGCATCACGTTCAGGTGCTTTTGCAGCTGGTCTCGCTGCTCCCGCCACTGGGGCAGCGCATTGATATCGCGCTCCAGGGCGGGCATGTCCGCATCAGCGTAGTGCTCGTACTGGGTTTGCAGGTCGTTGAGGCGGCGCTGGGTCTGCTGTAAATCGCTGACCACTTCACTGTGGCGGTCGTTTAGCTTATCCCGTGCTTCTGCGTAGTCGCTCTCACGCTGCTGGAACTCGCGCTGGTGGCGGGCAAGCTCGGCATCCAGATCGGCCATTTGGCGCTCTGCTTTCTGACGGTCGTCTTCCAGTTGGGGTTTCAGTTGCCACAGCGTGGCATCCAGGTCGGCGAGTTCACGATCGATACCGGCCAGCCTGGCCAGCGATGCCTGCAGCGGTTCCAGGCGCATGGATTGGCGCATCTGGGCAATCCACTCCCGTGCCTTGGTGTTGCGAATCCGGGTCACCGGGAGTTCAACGCCATCCTCTTCGAAAATCGCCGCCAGCATGGTTTTGAGGGTGTCCATCTTGCCCTCTTTGGCATGCACCGCAGAAACCAGCTTTTCGATATGGCGGATGCGCCGCTCGGGTTTGACCAGGCTGAACTGCGACGCGATCTGGCGCAGCTTGAGGCCATCGCGGCTGTTGCCGTGCAGTTGGGTAAAGTCGTTCTGGATCACCGAGCGGAATTCAGAGGTGGCGCCCAGCTTGGGCGACACCGGCGTGCCGTTGCGCCGCAGGCCGCTGGCCCACTGGGTGTAGTCCAGCGCCGCAACGCCCGCGTCGCTCTCCACCAGATAATCCTCCGGCTGGTAGGGCGCGCCGACAAAGCGGTATTCCACCCCGCCCTCGGCCTTGCGGGTCAGCACCGCTTGGCAGATGTTGCCCGCTTCGCGGCGGTATTCGTACACCAGGTAGCTGTTGCGGTGGGGCAAATAAAACGCGTCGAACTTCATGCGCGTCTTGGGCACGACCTTGTTGGGTAATTCACCGTAGAACACCGGTACCAGGCGCTGTAGCGTGGTTTTGCCGGAGGCGTTGGTGCCGCAAATATTGGTGTGACCGTCCACACTCAGTTCGACCACGCCTTCCAGGTGGCCGTGAATCATCACGATGCGTAGCAGGTGGGCCATGCCGTGTCCTTTCGATGACTATTTCAATGGCTATCCGGATCGTTTTGCTGATCGCTGAAAGTGGCTATATTGCCAGACACAGACCAAAGCGGCTACGCGGCTAAAAAAAGCTGGCTCACTATAACACTTAGTGCTATATATTGAGGATAACAGTACAGGTATCAGATGCGAGTATTTAAAAACAAAGTGTTCAGTAAGTGGGCAGCAAAGGAAGGACTGGATGATGCTGCTTTGCTAGCCGCAGTTGAGGAAATGGAGCGCGGCCTGATTGATGCTGACCTAGGTGGTCATGTGGTGAAAAAACGCGTGGCAATCGGTGGTCGAGGCAAGAGCGGCGGGGCCAGAACCCTGTTGGCTTATAAGATCGGTAATAAGGCGTTCTTTGTTTATGGTTTTGCCAAAAATGCCCGCGCTAACATCAGTGCCGAAGAGCTTAAAGCGTTAAAACATTTAGCAAAAGAATTACTGGGCTACGGTGAGAAAGCATTAGCCGAAGCCATTAAGCATGGCGCATTGATTGAGGTAAAAAACGATGGATAAATCAATCTTAGATATGGTGCATGAAACGGCTCAAGATCTTCACGCGGCTGGTGTGATGAAAGAAACCACGCTGCGCGAGTTCGATGCACTCTGTCTGCCGCCGGTAAAAGAGTACACAGCAATACAAATCAAGCGGATTCGCACCAAGAATCACGCCAGCCAAGGCGTGTTCGCGGCCTACCTGAATACTAGTGTGTCCACGGTTCAAAAGTGGGAGCAAGGCCAGAAGAAACCTAATGGCCCTTCGCTTAAGCTGCTGAACCTGGTGGCCGAAAAGGGCTTGGAAATACTGGCTTAATCGTCAGGGCGTTTTGTTGCCAAGCAACCCCTCGAAGAAACTCACCGCGTTGGCTTCCAGTCCTTCCAGGTAGTAGCCGCCTTCCTGAACCACCAGCGTGGGTACGTTCAGGTCCGCAACCCGGCGGCCCAGCTCACCAAACCCTGGCGTGGAGACAGCCACCTTGGCCTGGGGGTCGCGCTCGTAGATATCAAACCCCAGCGCCAGCACGATGGCATCAGGCTCGAACAGGCGGATGGTCTGGCAGGCTTCTTCCAGGCGGTCAAAGAACACCGACTCCTCTGACCCATGAGGCATCGGCAGGTTGAGGTTATAACCCAGTCCTGCGCCCTGCCCGCGCTCGTCTTCGAAGCCGGTGACCGCGGGGTAGAAGTTGGTGGTATCGCCGTGGATCGAGATATACAGCACATCGTCGCGCTGGTAGAAAATTTCCTGAATGCCCTGCCCATGGTGCATATCCGGGTCTAACACGACGATGCGGGGGTAGCGCGAGGTGAGATGCTGCGCGGCAATGGCGGCATTATTGAGAAAACAGAAGCCACCGGCGGAATCGATGCCCGCGTGGTGGCCTGGCGGGCGCGATAACGCATAGGCAAATCGCTCCCCGGCTAATAAAGCCTCAGCCCCGGCGACCGCACTCTGCGCCGACCAATAAGCAGACTGCCAAGTGTGCTGGCCCACGGGAGCGCTACCGTCAGCCAAGTAACGCCCGGCTTCCGCCAAGATGCCGCGCAGAGCATTGGGCGAACGCACAAAAATATTGGAAATAACTTCTTCTCCCCAATCCTCGCCGAGGGCATGCCAGCGCCGATGGGCACTTTCGAGAAAGCGCAAATAGGCCAGCGAATGCACCGCCCTTAACGGCGCCACGCCATGATCCGCGGGCGCTTGAATATCAAACCCTAGCTGTTTGGCGGCTGCCAGCAGGTGCGTGGCACGCTCGGGCACTTCCTGGGGTGTGCGCATTTTGCCCCGGGAGAAGTAGGTTTGCGGCTGATGAAGCAGTTGGTCAGCGTGGAAGAACGTCTTCATCGGCACTATCTTCATCAGAACTATCTCCGGTTTCGCCCACACCCTTGACCACAAAATCGCGGGCAACGCCGATATGGTAGTCAATCGCCTCACGGCAGGCAGCAGGGCTGCCGCTATCCAGCGCGTCAAGCAACTTAAAGTGGCTGGTGGCGATGGTGTCGGGGGCTTCATGGGTTTTGGTAATTAGGGTGATGCAGAGGCGCAGCTCATGGGACAGGTCGTCAAAGGCGCGCAGCAGACGCTCGTTACCTGCGTAATGCAGCATCAGTCGATGAAACTGCAAATCCTCCTCGATGCGGCGGGTGCCATCGTTCCCGGCTGCCGCTTCACATAGCACCTCTACTTGCTGCTTGAGCGCGCGCTGGGCATCGGCGGTATAGCGTTCTGCCAGGCGTTCGATCGCGTGGCGCTCAAGGCAGAGCCGCAAATCAAACACATCTTCGAGTTCAACGGCATTCAACGCGCGAACAAAGAAGCCTCGACGCGGTTTCGAGATCAATAAACCACGGCTTTCCAGCAAACGAGCGGCCTCGCGAACCGGTGCGCGGCTAACACCCAGGTCGCGGGAGAGCTGCACTTCCGAGAGCCGTTCGCCGGGTAAAAAGTGTTGCTGAATAATCGCTTGGGTTAAATAGTCAGCTACTTGCTCGACCAGGTTCTGCTGCTGGATAAAGGCCCTGGGAGCCGCCGTTGGTGAGGCCATCGCATTCACTCATGGGATATGACGTGTTCTTCCCAGTATGACGAAAAAAAGCCACTTGTCGACGAACGATTGCCGACTGTCGACAGTTTTACCAAGTGCTGCTATGGTCAAAACAGATCCCTAACAAACATCACAACCGGGTCTGACACGCCTCGCTCGCCTAACGACTACGTAACCTCATTACGTGCTAATAACCGAGGAGCAGGAAACATGAAAAAACCTTTAGCTTTGGCTATTTCCGCTGCAGCACTCGCTTTCACCTCCGCCGCCCTGGCTGATGACCCCAAAGAGGGCGGTGTGGTTAACACCATTATCCAGCCGGAGCCGCCGGGCTTGGTGCTGGGCATGGTTCAGAACGCACCCACCCGTACCGTCTCGGGCAATATCTACGAAGGCCTGTTGCGCTACTCCACCGACCTGGAACCCATGCCGCAGTTGGCGGAGTCGTGGGAGGTCAGCGACGATGGCCGCACCTACACCTTCCATCTGCGTGAAGGCGTTACCTGGCATGACGGCGAAGCCTTTACCGCCGAAGACGTGGTGTTCTCCGCCGATGTCTTCCACCGCGAGTTGAACCCCAGTGCCCGCGCCGTGCTACAGCACGTGGAAAGCATCGAAGCCACCGACGACCACACCGTTGTATTTACCCTTACCCAGCCTTTCGGCCCTTTCCTGCTCTCCTTTGAAGCAGGCACCTTTACCATGGTGCCCGAACACCTTTATGCGGGTACCGATTTCCGCAACAACGAACACAACGATCATCCCATTGGCACCGGCCCGTTCAAGTTCGACAATTGGGAACGCGGCACCGTCATCGAGCTGGTCAAGAACGAAGAGTATTACGAAGAGGGCTTGCCTTACCTGGATGGCGTGAACTGGCACGTTATTCCTGATGGCGCTTCCCGTGCAGTGGCGTTCGAAAACGAGACCATTGACGTGCTGCCCAGCGGCACCGTCGAAAACTTCGATATTCCCCGCCTGGCCGAAATGGATAACGTCTGCATGACCGAAGAGGGCCACGAGTACTTTAGCCCCTTTGCCATGCTGTGGATGAACAATCGCGAAGGCCCCACCGCGGATAAACGCTTCCGTCAGGCGGTGATGTACGCCATGGATCGCGAGTTCGCCAAAGATGTATTGTGGAACGGCCTGGGCAATGTGCCGCTCTCCGCCTTCGGCTCCAATGCACGCTTCCAGAACGATGACCTGGAACCCTACGATCACAACCCCGAACGCGCCCGTGAGCTACTGGATGAAATGGGCTACGACGGTGAAGAGATCACTATTCTGCCGCTGCCCTACGGCGAAACCTGGACCCGCTGGGCCGAAGCCGTGCAGCAGAACCTGCGCGAAGTGGGTATTAACGTTGAAACCCAAGCCACCGATGTGGGCGGCTGGAACCAGCGCCTGGGCGATTGGGATTACGACCTCGCGTTTACCTATCTCTACCAGTACGGCGACCCGGCACTGGGTATTTCACGCACCTACCTTTCCGACAACATTGCCAAGGGCTCGCCCTGGAATAACGTGGAAGGCTACGAAAACGAGCGCGTCGACGAGCTGTTTAACGAGGCCGCCACGGCTTTCCCCGACGAAGAGCGCGAAAAACTTTACCGCGAAGTACAGGAAATCCTCCATGAAGACGTGCCCGTTGGCTGGCTGATGGAACTGGGCTTCCCGACCCTGTACCGCTGTGATGTGCAGAACCTCGTCACCTCTGGCGTGGGTGTCAACGACGGCTTTAAAGATGCTTGGCTAGATCGCTAAACCCAAGCCACCCAGGTGGCGAGAGCTACCTGGGTTTTTTAGCTATGTCTTGAAGGTATTCGTCAGGAAACGACTTATGGTTTACGCGCGCCTCATTCTGATGCGGCTGTTTAAAGCCGTGATTGTGCTGTTTTTAATCGTTATTTTTAACTTTCTGCTGATTCAGCTGGCCCCCGGTGACCCGGCCGCGATTCTGGCTGGCGAAGCGGGTGCCGCCGACCAGGAGTTTCTCAACCAACTGCGCGAGCGGTTTGGGCTCGATCAGCCGATGTACGTGCAGCTGTGGCGCTACGTGTCGGGTATCGCCATGCTCGATTTCGGCTACTCCTACCGATTGGGCGTCCCGGTATTTGATCTGATCATGGATCGTTTACCCGCCACCCTACTGCTCACCGGCACCGCTTTTGTGCTTTCGCTGGTACTGGGCATAGTGGCGGGTTCCATGGCCGCGTCACGGGTCAAGAAACCCTCTGGATCACTGATTATGGCCCTGGCGCTGGTGTTCTACGCCACGCCGCTGTTCTGGGTCGCGCTGATGTCGGTGGTGGTGTTTTCCGTCTACCTTGGCTGGCTGCCCGCCTACGGCCTCTACACCGTGGGGGCGGGCCATACGGGGTTTGCGCTGGTGCTCGATGTCGCCAAGCACCTAGTGCTCCCGGCGACGACATTAGCGCTGTTCTTTATGGCGATTTACACCCGCATGACGCGCACCTCGATGCTGGATGCCGCTCAGCAGGATTACGTCAAAACCGCCCGCGCCAAAGGCTTGAAGCCCAGCATTATCCAGCGCCGCCATGTGTTGCGTAACGCCCTGCTGCCGATCATCACGTTAGCGGGCCTGCAGGCGGGGCAGATGGTCGGCGGGGCGATCCTGACCGAAACCGTGTTTGCCTGGCCCGGCATCGGGCGGCTGATGTTCGAAGCGCTACAGCAGCGCGACTACAACCTGCTGCTGGGGATTTTCTTCTTCTCGGCGGCCTTGGTCATCGTCTTCAATATCATTACCGATTTGGTGTACAGCCTCGCTGATCCACGTATCAAGAAGGGGGCCGCATGAGCTTTTTCGCACGCTTCGCGCAAAACCGTGGCGCCCTCGTCGGCCTGATCATCCTGCTGCTGATTATCGCCATGGCCATACTGGCGCCGCTGCTGTTTCCTGAATCGCCCTGGCGCATGGTGCAGCGGCCCTTTTTACCGCCGCTCTCGCAAGATGGCTTTCCGCTTGGCACCGACACCATGGGCCGCAACGTGGCCTCAGGCCTGATGCACGGCGCTTGGGTATCGCTGCTGATCGGGCTGGTATCCACTAGCGTGGCGCTGCTTATCGGTGTACCGCTTGGTGCTATTGCCGGTTACTACGGCGGAATCATTGACGACGTATTGATGCGCTTTACCGAGTTCTTCCAGACCATCCCCAACTTCGCGCTGGCGATTGTGCTGGTGGCCATTATGCAGCCCAGCATCACCTCCATCGTGCTGGCGATTGCGATTGTCAGTTGGCCGCCGGTGGCCCGTTTAGTGCGCGCTGAATTTATGTCGCTGCGTAACCGCGAGTATGTCGAAGCCGCGCGCCTGGTCGGCCAGTCCAACACCACGATTATTCTGCGTCAGATTCTGCCCAATACGCTGTCGCCAATTATCGTACTGGCCTCGCTAATGGTGGCCACCGCGATTTTGCTGGAGTCGGCGCTGTCGTTTCTCGGCCTGGGCGACCCGAACGTGATGTCCTGGGGCTATATGATCGGCGCGGCGCGCACGGTGATTCGCCAGGCGTGGTGGCTGAGCTTCTTCCCGGGGGTGGCGATCCTGCTCACCGTACTGGCGTTGAACCTGGTGGGTGAAGGTTTAGACGACGCACTGAACCCCAAACTATCACGCGAGCGCTAAGGACTTTATATGCCTATTACAGAGAATCAATCGGCTGACACCGTCCTCAGCATTCGCGACCTGAACATTGCGCTCCCCAAAGGGGCGGATCGCGCCCTGGCGGTGGAGGACGTTAGCTACGAGGTGAAACGCGGCGAAATCATGTGCGTGGTGGGTGAGTCCGGCTCCGGCAAGTCGATGGCCGCCAACGCGGTGATGGGGCTGCTGCCCAAGGGTGTGCACGCCACCCATGGCGAGATACTCTTCGAGGGGCAGAACCTGCTCGCCCTGACGGAGAAGCAGCACCGCGCCCTTCGGGGCCTCAAAATCGGCATGATCTTCCAGGAGCCGATGACCGCCCTGAATCCGCTGATGCGGGTAGGTGCGCAGATTGCCGAGGTGTTCGAGGCCCACGGCCAGTTCACCCCCAAAGAGCGCCAGGCCCGCGCGCTGGAGCTGTTGATCGAAGTGGGTATTCCCCAGCCGGAGAAGGCCATTCGCGCCTACCCGTTTGAGCTTTCCGGCGGCCAGCGCCAGCGGGTGATGATCGCCATGGCGCTGGCGTTGGAGCCCATTTTGCTGATTGCCGATGAGCCTACCACGGCACTGGATGTCACCACGCAAGCGCAGATTCTGGAGCTTATTCGCGACCTTCAGCAGCGGCGCGGCATGTCGGTGATGTTTATTACCCACGACTTTGGCGTGGTAGCCGAAATCGCCAACCGTGTTTGCGTTATGCGCCACGGCAAGATCGTTGAACTGGGTGACGCCAAGTCGGTGCTTGAGAATCCTCAAGACGCCTATACCCAAGCGCTGATTGCCGCGATTCCCAGCAATGCAGTGCCGCCCCACCGTGAAACCAGCCAAATCGCCCCGCTGCTGGAGATCAAGCAGCTCAATAAGGTCTTTCGCTCCCGGGGCGGGTTCCTTAAACCTTCTCGCGAAGTGCGCGCACTTGAGGATGTATCGCTCACCTTGGCGCGGGGTGAAACGGTGGGGATTGTAGGCGAATCCGGTTCGGGCAAATCCACTCTTGGGCGCTGTGTGGTGCGTTTGGAACACCCCGACAGCGGCGAGCTGCTGCTCGATGGGGTAAACCTTTCCCAGCTCAAGGGCGACGCGCTGCGCCGGGAACGCCACCGCGTGCAGATGATCTTTCAAGACCCTTACGCTTCGCTCAACCCACGCACCAAAGTAGGCATGGCGATTGCCCAGGGGCCGATTGCCAACGGCACCCCCAAAGCCGCGGCGCTTAAACAGGCAGGTGAGCTGCTCGATATGGTGGGCTTGGGCGCCAGCGCCGTGGAACGCTTTCCTCACGAGTTTTCTGGCGGCCAACGCCAGCGCATCGGCATTGCCCGTGCGCTGGCGCTCAACCCCGAGCTGATTGTGGCGGACGAGGCCGTCTCGGCGCTGGATGTGTCGATTCAGGCCCAGGTGCTGGAGCTCCTGGAGGAGCTTAAACAGCGGCTTTCGTTATCGCTGCTGTTTATCACCCACGACCTCCGCGTCGCCGCGCATATCTGCGACCGCATAGTGGTGATGCAGCATGGCCGCATCGTCGAGCAAGGCAGCGCCGAGCAGATCTTCCTCGCCCCAAAAGAGGCGTATACCCAGGCGCTGCTCAAGGCAATTCCCGGCCGCGAAGCGCCCGTGGCGGCCACTGCGTAAATTATTTAATGGTAAAAAAGGATACTCAATGCAGATAACCCTGGAGGCGCTGCGCGCTATTGTAGGCCCGGCCCACGTATTGACTGGCGACGATGTGCACAGCCGCCGCGTGGACTGGATGACCGGCGCGCCCTGCCAGGCCGGTGCGATTGTTCGCCCGGCGGATACCGAACAAGTCGCCGCGGTGATGCGCGCCTGCTATGAGTTGCAGCAGCCGGTGGTCACCCACGGCGGATTAACCGGGTTGGTGCACGGTACAGAGGCTAGCCCGGATGAGCTGGTGATTTCTCTGGAACGTATGAGCGCGATTGAAGAGATTGATCAAGTGGGCGGCACCCTCACCGTGCAGGCGGGGGCACCGCTGCAGCGGGTTCAAGAAGCCGCGAAAGAGGTCGGTCTGCAGTTCCCGCTGGATCTCGGCGCCCGGGGCAGTTGCACCATTGGCGGCAATATCGCCACCAACGCCGGGGGTGTCCGGGTCATTCGCTACGGCATGATGCGCCAGCAAGTGCTCGGCCTGGAGGCGGTGATGGCCGATGGCCGGGTGGTCAGCTCCATGAACCACATGCTGAAAAACAACGCCGGTTTCGATTTAAAGCAGCTGTTTATCGGTAGCGAAGGCACCCTGGGGATTGTGACCCGCGCAGTGCTGCGCCTGCAGCCACCTACCCCAAGCGAGCAAACGGCGATGGTGGCCTGCCCCTCGTTTGAGGCACTTACCGGGCTGCTCAGCCATATGGGCAAAGCGCTCGGCGGCAGCCTGGGTGCGTTTGAAGTGATGTGGCAAAACCACTACCGGTTGCTCACTGAAACCCTGGGCCGTCACACTCCGCCGATTGCCACCGAGCACCCGTTTTATGTGATCATCGATTCCCTGGGCAGCGACGCTGAGCGCAATGCCACTCAGTTCAGCGAAGCATTAGAAAGTGCCCTTGAGAGCGAGCTAATTGTCGATGCGGTGATTGCGCAGTCGACTACCCAACGCGATGGGCTTTGGGCGATTCGCGAGGATATCGAGGGGCTGGTCAAAGGCTTGGCGCCGGTACTCACCTTCGACGTCAGCCTGCCGATTGCCGATATGCAGCGCTACACCAATGCCTTGGAAGCACAGCTAACCCAGCGCTGGGCAGAGGCGAAACTGGTGGTATTTGGTCATCTCGGCGATGGCAACCTTCATATTTCCGTTAGCGTGGGGAGCGCTGAGATCGAAGTGCGGCGAGAGGTTGAAGCCATGGTTTACCAGCCGCTGGCAACGCTGGGCGGCTCAGTTTCCGCCGAGCATGGCATTGGCCTGGAGAAGCGCCCCTGGCTCGCCACTTGCCGCTCCAGCGCCGAGATTGAATTGATGCATACGCTCAAGCAGGCGCTAGACCCACATCGCCTTCTCAATCGCGGTAAAATATTGAGTTAATAATTGTTTTTAGGATATCAACATGCCCCGCTACCCCAACCACTTACTGAGTGAAGGCCCTGCTAATCCATTTCCGGGCATTAAGGTGCTAGAACGCCGACTTGGCAAGGTAATCCCCCATCGGCTGGGCTCTAACGAAGGCCTGGATATGCCTCACCGCGCCCTGCGCGATCACTTTGGCGATGCGCTGGTCGAACACGTTTACTGCTACGGCGACGCCGAGGCGCTGGGTGTTCGCAAACGTATTAGCGAACAACAGGGTATGGCGCTTGAAACCCTGCTGGTAGATGCCGGTGCCGATAGTTTGATTGCCCTGGCCCTGCGCACCACCTGCGAACCGGGTGAAACCGTGGTGAGCACCGCAGGCACTTACCCCACCTTGGGTTATTTTGCCAAAGGCCAGGGCTGTAACCTGGTAGAGCCCAGCTATTATGAAGCGCCCGGCGTGCTGGCCCCCGACCTGGAAGCTCTGGCCGCCGCTGCCCATCAGGAAAACGCACGACTGGTGTATCTGGCCAACCCGGATAACCCCAGCGGCCACTTACACAGCGACAGCGACATCCTCAAGCTGCGCGAGGCGCTGCCCGACACCTGCTGGCTGCTGCTGGACGAAGCCTATGGGGACTTCCGCGATGACGCGGGTAGCGAGTTCGCTGCTAAAGCAATACCGGGGGTGATTCGCCTGCGCACGCTTTCCAAGGCTCACGGCCTGGCGGGCCTGCGCATTGGCTACGCCATCGCCGACCCTGACGTGCTGGCGATGATGATGAAGGTGCGCATTCACTACGCAGTATCGTCGTTGACCCTGGCCGCTGCGGAAGTGGTACTCGACCACCCTGACGAAGTTCACCAACACGTCTCCGATGTAAAAGCCCGCCGTGAGCAGTTGGCTAAACACTTTCGCGAACTCGGTGCCGATGTGTTGCCCAGCGCCACCAACTTTATCGGCATTCGCCTGCCCAGCGCTGAACTCGCCGCCGAGGTACATCAGCAACTGCTCGCTGAAGGCGTTTTGGTCGCTCGTTTGGCACACCCAGAGCTTGCCAATGTAATACGTATTACGGCCGTGCAAGCCGCACTGGTGCCTGGAAGATTGGCGGCTCTCGAACAGGCTATTAAAGAGCACGCCTGATTAAATTAGTAAATTTGATAAAGGATGTATGCATGCAGATAGCTGTAAGCATCGAGGGCAGGTTTCCGCGAGGGCGCTGTGAACCCATCCCTGGGCGCTACTTTTGTCATCCATGACAAAAGACCCTCGCTTCAACCTGCCCTCGCAGCGGGTGACAGGGGTTGCATAGTTCTTACTTCCAACCCCAATAGTCCTAAGGCGTTAACCAATGCCTGAAGTCATCCAACTCACCCCGTACCGCCTGGCGATATAAGCCCTGCAGTTGCGCCGTCACGCTATCTGGGCTGATCGGCTCGTTGACAGGCGGCGCACCCGTTCGGGTGCCGATATGGCGACCATCCAGTTCGCGAAGCGGGAGTATTTCGGCGGCGGTGCCAGTTAAAAATGCCTCATCGGCAGTGTAGAGCTCATCACGAGTAATTCGCCGCTCGCGCACTTCAATACCCAGCACTTTTTGCGCCAGCTGAATCACGCTATCCCGGGTGATACCTTGCAGGCAGGACGTCACTTCCGGGGTGTGCAGCACGCCATCGCGGAGCAAGAAGACGTTAGCCGCCGAGGCTTCAGCCACATAGCCTTCCGGGTCGAGCATGATGGTTTCATCGAAACCGGCTTTGATCGCGGTATTCAGTGCCAGTATCGAGTTGACGTAGTGACCATTGGTTTTCGCCCGACACAAGCTGATATTGACGTGATGGCGAGCCCAGGAAGAGGTCAGCGCGCGCAAGCCGTGGGTGGCGGCCTGGGGCGAAATGTAGGGGCCTAGATCCCAGGCGGCGACCATTACGTGGGTGGTTAATCCTTGGGCGCGTAATCCTAAACCTTCCGCACCAAAAAACACGGTAGGTTTCAGATAGGCATTGCTCAGGCCGTTTTTGGCCAGGCACTCGCGCTGAGCCTCGATCAATTCCGCTTCACTAAACGGCAGCGGCATATCCAGCGAATGAGCACTCTCCGCCAAGCGGCGGGTATGTTCAGCAACACGAAATAAATGCGTGCCGCTGGGGCCAGCGTAGGCACGCACGCCCTCAAAACAGCCCATGCCGTAATGCAGCGTATGGGTGAAAACATGCACCTTGGCGTCGCGCCACTCACGCCACTCGCCATCCTGCCAGATCCAGCCGTCGCGGTCATAAAGCGGTGTCATTGTTTGCGTTGCTCCCACTGTTGGCACCAGTCGTCTATTAACAGTTGCTGGTGCGGTTGCAGGGCCTGGTAGCCCCAAGCGGCAATTTCATCGTTTTGCGGATCGGGCACAGCAATGGCAATGCCCGCCAGGGTTTGGATCACCGCGTGGCCGCAGAGCGGCACATAGCCTTCCGAATAGCCGCCTTCGTGAATAAACACCAGCTTGCCTTCACAGCAACGCTCGGCCAGCGCTTTAAGCTGGGCGGTCATGGTGGCGAACGCCTGGCTATTGAGCAGCATTTTGCCTAAGGGATCCTTAGCGCAGGCGTCGTAACCGCAGGCCACCACGATGAGTTCGGGCTTAAAGGCTTCCAACGCTGGCAGCACCAGCGTTTCCATGGCGTAGGCGTAGGCGCCCAGGCCACAGCCCGGTGGCAGCGGCAGGTTGAGATTGGTGCCCAGGCCTGCGCCTTCGCCCTGCTCGTCAAAACTGCCGGTTTCCAGCGGGTAGTTCGCCGCTTGATGGAGTGAAACGGTCAACACATCGGGCTCGCCATAAAATGCCGCCTGCTGACCGTTGCCGTGATGAACATCCCAATCGAGTATCGCCACACGGTTAACCTGCCCCAAGGCGCGGGCGCGCATCACCGCCACGGGGATATTGCCCAGCAGGCAGAACCCACGGCCTAGATCGGCTTCGGCATGGTGCCCCGGCGGGCGGCATAGGGCGTAGGCGTTGCCCACCTCGCCCAGCGCTACGGCTTCAACGGCGGCAATGGCCAGCCCTGCGGACTGCGTGGCCGCCGCCCAACTACCGGGCATGTAAGGCGCGCAGTCGCCACCATTGCCGCCCCGGGCTTTATCCCCCGCCTGCAGTTCATCTAAATAGCGCGGAGTATGAAAGCGCAGTAAGTCTTCCAGCGAGGCGGCGGGCGGTTTAACCACCTGAAGCTCGTCAATCAGCCCGCTGACTTCGAGGATATTCTTCAGCCGCCGTTTGCTCTCCGGGCTTTCCGAGGCGGCCTGGGGCTGTAAAAACTTACCGGGTGCGGAAAATACCCCAATCGCTCCCAGATCGTGCCAAAAGCAGCGTTCGTGCCAATAAAAACCGGTTCTGCTCATGCCTTAAAACCCTGCATAAAGGCGGTCAGGTTGGCGCTTAGGTGCTCGGTGGGATAGCCTCCCTCCTGAACAATCATCATGGGTAACGAGAGCGCTGCCAAGCGTTTACCCACTTCGATAAATGCTTCGGTCTCTACCGTAAGCCCCGCTAGCGGGTCATCTTTGTGGGCATCCAAGCCTAACGCTACCACCACGGCATCGGGCTCATAGCGCTGTAGGTGATCAATCAGAATCGCCAGGGCATCGAGATAAACCTCCCCGTCGCTGCCTACCGGTAAGGGCAGATTAACGTTAGCACCTACGCCCTCATCAAAGCCCTCTTCATCAGCACCGCCCCAAAAAAACGGGTAGAAATCACTGGGGTCGGCGTGCAGCGAGCCCGTCCAGACATCACTGCGGTGATAGAAAATATCTTGGGTGCCGTTGCCGTGGTGGAGATCCACATCGATGATGGCTACTTTGGCGAAGCGTTCGCGCAGCACCGTGGCGGCCAACGCTGAATTGTTCAGCAGGCAAAAGCCCCCAGCGCGCTCCGGCCCGGCATGGTGACCCGGCGGGCGGCACAGTGCGTAAGCCGATGGCGCGCCATTAAGCACCTCTTCTGCCGCGGCTTCGGCGCTAGCCGCTGAGGCCAGCGCGCCTTGAAAGCTGGTCGCACTTAGCGGGCAGGCCATATCGTGAAGGTGCCAGCCCGCCTGGCCAATCGGGTGGCGCGGGTAGTGGTGGCCACCGCCGCAAGGGTGAATGTTGGGCGCAACCACTTCCGCCGCATTGGGCAGCGCCTGCCAGCGAGCGTAAATGGTGTCCAAAAACGTCAGGTAGCGCGGCGTATGAATCTGTTCCAGGCGCTTGCGCAGCTTAGGCGAATCGGCCTCGGCAGGTGCAGACAGGGTCAGCCCTGCCGTTGCCAGCCCTTGGGTAAGCAGTTCAGCGCGCACCGGGCCTTCCGGCGAAGGCGCAGGTTGGCCGCGCAGCAGAAAGGTCGGCGGCGCATGCAACGCCTGATCAGGGTGATAAAAACACTTCATGGGTCGCAGTCCTTAGCTAAATTACAGCAGTGACGGAATCCAGGTAGAGAGCGCCGGAAACGCCGCCAGCAACACAATCACCACCAGGAACGACACGTAAAACGGCAGCGATGCCACGATTGCCCGTTCATAAGGCACCTCGGCTATTCGCGCGGCGGTCATCAGCGTCATCCCCACTGGCGGTGTCACGTTGGAGATATTGAGCACCACGATCATCAGGATCGCGAAGTGGAGCGGGTCAAAGCCCAGCTGGATCATCGCTGGCACCAACACCGGGGCAATCACCACCAGTGCGGGCAGCACATCCATCACCGTGCCAATCACCAAGAGTAGCAGACACACCAGCATCAGTTGCACAAAGGCCGCATCGCTGAAAGTGGTGATCATGCTGGCCGCATCCCTGGCGATGCCCGAGCGGGTGACGAACCAGCCCAATACCGCCGAGGTGGCTAACAGGAAAAAAACCACACCGGAGAAGCGCACCGTGGTCACCAGCGCATCCCAAATTTTGCGCCAGGTAAGATTACGGTAGAAGACCACGCCAATCACGATGGCGTAAACCGCCGCAAACCCCGAGGCTTCGGTAATCGTGGTGAGCCCCGAGAGAATCCCGCCAAGAATAATCAGCGGCACCACCATGGCAGGCAGCGCGACTAACAGTGCAATGATGGCCGCCTTAAAGGGTGTAGGAGCCTGTTTCGGGTAGTTGCGCTTCCAGGCCAGGAAGAAGCTGACGCCCAGTAGCGCCAGCGCCATCAACAGGCCGGGAATAATGCCACCGGCAAACAGGTCAATCACCGAAATATCCCGCAGCAGTGTTGCGTATACCACCATCACCACGCTTGGGGGAATAATCGGCCCGATGATGGAAGAACAGGCGGTAACCGCAGCGGCGTATTCGGCATCGTAGCCCTGATTTTTCATCTCAGGAATCATGATTTTGCCGATGGCGACGGTATCGGTGACCGCCGCGCCGGTGAGACCCGCAAAGAACACCGAGACCGAGATATTCACATGGGAGAGTGACCCGCGCACCCGGCCGAACAGCGCATTGTTGAAGGCGATCAGCTTGTGAGTCAGCCCGCCCTGGTTCATCAGCTCAGCGGTGAAAATAAAGTAGGGCACGGCAATCAGCAGAAAGCCGGAGACGCCGGAGAACATGCGGTCGGCAATGATACCGAGCATGCGCTCGCCGCCGATGGCAAAGCCACCCGCTAGCCCCGACATGGCCATCACCACCGCTACCGGTGCTCCGATAAACAGCAGCACGATAAACGCAATAATTGCAGGAGTCATGAGCGGTGCTCCCCGTCAGAGGTGTCGATGAGTTCGCTAATCACGTCCTGCTCATCAATGAAGTGCTCCAGCAGGGCAAAGCCATGCACCAGATGCAGCAGCATGAGGACGCCACTGAGAGGCACCACGATAGCGGTCACCTTGCTGGGAATACGAATTTGATCAGAGACCATGTAAACCTGGGTGGCACTGGCGAAGTAATCCCAGCCGTACCACGTCAGCATCAGTGCAAACAGGCCAATCACCGCCAGGCAGAGCCCGGCAGCCACTTGCACCATTACTCTGGGCAAGCTGCGAACCAGCAGGGTCATGGCGACGTGCTCGCCATAGCGCAGCGAAATCGTCATGGAGAGAAAGCCGATCCAGGGCAGAAACAGCCGCGCCAGCGAGTAGGTCCAGCTAAGCGTGCTGCCAGTGAGCAACTTGTAGAGAAACGCAGTGAACGAGATGCCCAGCATCGCCAGAATACAGCCCACACACACCACGATGGCCACCTGATTGACGAGATCGCTCAAGCGGCGCAAAGGAGTTAAAACGCCCATGTTTTTTCCTCACGCTGGGGCCTCACATTGCCCCAGCGTATATCGTTCGCTAACCGTTATTGGCCCTGTTTTTTTGACCCAGCTTTATTGGCCATAAATGCGGTAGTCGTCTTCTGCCAACTGCTGGCCGACGCGCTCGACTTCGTCAAGCAGTCCCTGTACGCGGGCTTCGTCCATGCCGAAGTCATCGACGATCCACTCCTGCCAAGCGGGACGAGCAATTTCCGCCATCCGCTCACGCTCAGCGTCGGGCATCAGGTAGCACTCTTCAAAGCGTTCACAGGACTCCACCCAACTAGCGGTAGCCAAGGCGCCTGACATACCGTGGCTTAGTTGAATCGCTTCCCGGGCGGAGCTGATCACCGCCTGCTGATGCTCTTCGGGCAGCGACTGGTACCAAGACTCGCTGACCACCCAGGGGGCGCTGTTATACACATGCCCGGTGAGCGTGGTGTAGTCGGTGACCGCATCGAAATTGAAGGTGGTGTTGAGCACCGGCGCATTGAACTGACCATCGGCAAGTCCGGTTTCCAGCGCGGTGATTAACTCGCCCCAGGGCAGCGGTGTGGCCGAAGCGCCTAGCGAGCGCATAATCGCCACGTGGGCGGGGTTCTCTTCAGTACGAATATTGAGCCCTTCTAAATCCTCGACGGTCTCAATCAAGCGCACATTGTTAGTGAAGGCGACGAAGCCACCGCCATCGTCGAAGGTACCCAGGTAACGCATATCAGCGGCTTCGACGGTGCCGGACATAAAGTCGGCGAACCATTCACTATCAAAGAAACTCCACGCCTGACGCCAGTTGGTAAACAGGAACGGCGCCGTGACTACTTGGTAGTCTTCGTAGAAGGAGGACATCGCCCCGGCAGACATAATCGTCGACTGTAGCGTTCGTCCCCCCTGCACCTCCGAGCCGTTTTCCACCTCGGAGCCTAGCTGGCCGCCGCCGAAGATCGTGACCTCAAGATCCCCGTCGGTTCGCGCCTCCACCAGGTTCTTGAAATGCACCAGCGCCGGATAGATTTCGTTATTGCTCATATCCTCTGGCAACTGCGTGGCGATCACCATTTCATAGGATTGCGCCTGGGCATTAGCACTTGCAACAGCCAAAGGTAACGCCGCCAAGGCGGCGAAAAATACTGATTTTTTTGCGTTCATAACACACCTCATTTTGTTTATTAGTCGGTCTTCGTTATGACTGGCGTTGTCACCTGATCGGTGACGATGTGGTGATTACTATTTTTGTTGTAAAAACCATATCTGTTGAAAAAACTATGTCTCCTGAAAAAGCTATGGTTATTCGGGAAGCGACTCCCACACCTCAATAGCAGCGGCCAGGTCTTCCAGCGAAGCCCCTACCGATTTGAATAGCGTGATGGCATCCGGTGCGGAGCGCCCCGATTTAGTCCCTGCTAGCACCTCAGCAAGCTCCGCCTGAATCTGGTCGAACTGGAATTCGCCCTCTTCAATGGCTTGCAGGATGTCGCCCGCCTCGCCTTTGGCACCGGCGTAGGTATCCACAAATACCTCTGAGCGACGCAGACACAGTGCATCGGTTTCGCGCATCTGTGGTCGAAACGCGCCGATCAGATCCAGGTGAGTGCCGGGCGTTAGCCACTCACCTTTAATCAGCGGCTGATTGGAGAGCGTTACGCAGCTAATGATGTCCGCCTCTGCGACAGCATCCGCCAACTCCTTCACTACATGGGTTTCGAAGCGTTCGGCGTACTCGTCGGCAATCGCAGCCGCTTTGCTGGGGTTGCGGCCCCAGATCAGCACACGTTTGATGGGGCGTACGCTGGCGTGGGCCTCGATCACCATGGGCGCCAACTTCCCCGTACCCACCACCAGCAGCGTTTCTGCGTTTTCATTGGCCAAGGCTTGAGCGGCCAGCGCGGAGGCTGCCGCCGTGCGACGCCGGGTTAGCTCGCTGCCATCGATACAGGCCAGCGGCTGGCCGTGCTTGCCCTCGCTGAGCAAGTAGAGCCCAGAGATCGCCGGGATACCGTGGTCGGCGTTTTGCGGGAACACGTTGACCATTTTCACGCCGATGTAACCCGCCGCTTCCCAGGCGGGCATTAGCAGCATGGTGGCTTCGCCATCTGGCCGGTGCATCGCATGGTGATGGCGGGGAGGAGACTCCACGCCATTCACGAACGTCGCGTGTAGCCGCTTGATCAAGCCATCCCACGTTAGGTGGCGAGTAACCTCTTCAGCAGAAACAACCCGCATATCAGGCCTCCGGCAGCGCGGCTACCACCATGATCTCCACTTTCCACTCGGGCTTGGCGAGCTGGGCTTCAAGCGCTGCACGCACAGGCGGGCGACCGGGCACGACCCAGGCGTCCCAAGCAGCGTTCATTTGGCCAAACTCCGCCATGCTGGTAACCCAGATTTGCGCTGAGATTAGGTGCTCTTTCGAGGTGCCCGCTTGGGCTAGCAGTTGATCGATACGCGCCAGCACCTGCTCGGTTTGGCCGCGCATATCCGCTGTGGCATCAGGAGGAACCTGGCCTGCCAGGTAAACGGTGCCGTTGTGAATCGCCACTTGGCTCATACGTGCATTGCTGTCTTGATAGGTAACGCCCATGGTGCTGCTCCTTGAAAGCGGTGCTGCTGATATAAAGGGTCTTGATATAAGGGATTAGTCAAAGACTAAAGCGCTAGCAGGCAAATTACTTGCCCGAAGCTGAGGTAGATTTGCCCGCAAGTCATGCAGGCAAGAAAATTTTATCACTAACGGTTCGGCGAGGGGCTAATGGCCAGATGAGAGCCTAACGATCTGAAGAAGGGGAAAGCTCGAAATAACGCCGATAGGCGCGGGAAAAACTGCCTTGATCGCGAAAGCCAACTAGCATGGCGATATGCCCCAGGCTGAGTGTGCTATGGCGAACCAAGGTGCGGGCATGCTCTAAGCGCCTGCGCTGTACATAGGCCAGCGGCGTTACGCCAGTCAGCTCGCGAAAGCAGGAGTGAAAGTGGCCTGGGCTCAAGGCACACAAAGCAGCTAACTGCTCCACGCGGATCTCATCGGCCAGGTGCTGATCCAACCAGGCATCCAAACGCGCAAGATCCAGGCGTTCGCTAATACAGTGTTGGCCCAACTGCCCAACCGCTGTGGAAGAGGTGTCATGCAGATACATGGTCAGCGCGCGTAACAGCAGAATCGCAATTTCGTTCTGTAGCGCGGGGCACTGTTCAAGCTGATTCGCCAGGGCGTGGGTAAGCTGGTTTAACGCGGGGGGGACGCTGAAAAAACGCGGTTTATCGAACAGGCGCTCAATCTCGCTGCCTTTCTCAAGCGAAGCTAACTGGGCAACGGGTATATCCAGAACTAAGGTACGATTGCTGCCATCACCCTGGTACTCGTGATGGCGCGACGACGGAATCAGACAACCGCGGCGGGCGGTAACCCGCTCCCCCAGACCTTCCATCGAAAGCTCTGTAACACCACAGGTAGCTAGAATAAGTTGATGAAAGTCGTGGGTATGGGCCACCTGCTCTTGGGCTAAATTGCGGCTATGCAGCTCAAAATGGGCCATGGTGGGGTACCGTCTGTACATCGAATGCTATTCCAGCACTATAAAACGGCTAAGCAACAAAAAGCGAGAGTGAAGCCAACTGTGGGCTAACGCTCTTCCCGGTAAGTGCACGGTATTTATCTAAGCGCGCTGGCTGTCATCCGCCAGTCATGGACTCAAGATAGCTTATTCGTAAGCTGCCACAAGAGTCAAAACAACATGCCACAGCGCCGACGCCCCTCTCTCAACTCTCCTCTCAGTGACCAGGAAGTCGCGGCCCTCACTCAATTAGCCAACGGCAATGCCCTACATCTACAGCGTAAAGCTGAACGCGAAGCACGACTAGCGCCAACTTTAACGCTGCTTCACTCAGCGGCGTCAACGACCGAGACGCCGTTGAGCGGTATGAAGATACTGATGATTTCGGATGTCTACTTTCCCCGCGTTAATGGTGTTTCCACCTCCATCGCCAGTTTTCGCGGTGCCCTTGAGCGATTGGGGCACTCGGTCATGCTGATCTGCCCCGATTATCCTGTGGGCCAAGTAGACGAACCGGGCGTATTGCGCATCCGCTCGCGCCAGGTACCCGGCGACCCGGAGGATCGCATGATGCGCTACCGTGACTTGATCGCCCTGAAACCGCAGCTTGCCGCTGAAGCCTTTGACCTTATTCATGTCCACACCCCCTTTACCGCCCACTATGCCGGTGTAGCGCTGGGGCGTCGGCTTGGGCTTCCAGTGGTAGCGACCTACCACACCCTGTTTGAGGAGTATGTTCACCACTATATCCGTTGGCTTCCACGACGCTGGCTACGACTTGCCGCGCGTCGGCTTTCAGTGCGCCAGTGCCAGCAGCTCGACGCCTTGGTCGCTCCTTCACGAGCAATGCAGGAAGCCCTTACCCGCTACGGAGTGACCACGCCCTCCACGGTCATTCCCACCGGTTTGTCGCTGGAGTCGTTCTGCCACTCTCAGGGAGCCCAGGATGATAGCGACTTTCGTGCTCATTACGATCTACCTACAGATGCGCGCCTGCTGCTCTATGTAGGCCGCGCCGCCTTTGAGAAGAACATCGATTTTCTGATCGATATGCTGCCCAAGGTATTAGCCGAACACCCCAACACCCGGCTGATCATTACCGGCGAAGGCCCAGCCCATGACTGGCTTGTCCGGCGCGCCCAGGAAGTTGGCGTGGCAGAATCGGTGCTGTTCCTTGGCTATCTCAACCGCAGCGGCCCGCTGCAAGCCGCCTACCGCGCCGCCGACGTTTTTGTATTTGCGTCACGCACGGAAACCCAGGGGCTGGTACTGCTGGAAGCGATGGCACTAGGCACGCCAGTGGTTTCCACCGCCATGATGGGCACGCTGGATGTACTAAAAGAAGGAGAAGGCTGCCTAATCGCCGAGGATAACCACGGCAACTTCGCTACCAAAGTCAACCGTCTGCTAAGCGATGACACCCTGCGCCAACAGCTCGCCGAACGCGCCCAAACCTACGCCGCCAGCTGGCACGAAGATGCCAAAAGTGCGGAACTCGCGAGTCTTTATCATCAGATCGCGGCTGAGCGTTTGGCTAGTGAGAGAAAGTAAGCGCCGGAACCTACGTGGACACTTTGTGGACACATTCGGGCACTTAGGAGGGAAAAACTGCAAATTGCAGACATAAAAAAAGGCACCTAAGTGCCTGATTTTAAATTTGGTGCCGGTGGCCAGACTCGAACTGGCACACCCGTAAAGGCGGCGGATTTTGAATCCGCTGCGTCTACCAATTCCGCCACACCGGCAATGGCTGCGCATTATACGTAAATGTCGAGGTAGGTCAATCACATTGACTGACTTTATGCAGCCAAAGCGCTATCCTATGCCGCCTGTTTGATCAACGCTAAGAGTTATACGCCATGCAGCGCGCGGATTTTCATTACGAACTACCCGACGAATTAATTGCTCGCTACCCTTCTGAACAGCGTAGCGACTGCCGTTTGCTGTGCGTGGATGGCCAGAGCGGCGCGCTGGAACACCGCCGCTTTCCCGATTTGCTTGAGCTTCTGGAGCCCGGTGACCTGTTGGTGTTTAACGACACCCGGGTGATTCCGGCGCGCCTGCACGGCCATAAGGCCAGCGGCGGCAAAGTGGAGATGTTACTGGAGCGCCCGCTGGATGCTCACCGTGGCTTGGCGCATATTCGTTCGAGTAAGTCGCCGAAGCCCGGCACCGAGCTGATTTTCGAGGGCGATATTCACGCCATCGTAGAAGGCCGCCGTGATGCCCTGTTCGAGCTGCGCTTTTTGGGCGATACGCCGATGATTGCGCTGCTCGAAAAGCACGGCCATATGCCGCTGCCACCGTATATTACCCGCGAAGACGAACTCAGCGACCGTGAGCGTTACCAAACCGTGTATGCCCGACGTGACGGTGCAGTGGCGGCGCCGACCGCCGGGCTGCATTTTGATCAGCCGCTGCTGGACGCCCTTGCCGATAAAGGCATTAACCGTGCCTTTGTGACGCTGCATGTGGGCGCGGGCACTTTTCAGCCGGTGCGCGTCGACAACATCCTTGAACACCATATGCACAGCGAGTGGATTGAGGTCACGGAAGCTACCTGCCAGCAAGTGCGCGAGACCCTGGCAGCAGGCAAGCGGGTGGTGGCAGTGGGCACCACCAGCGTGCGCTGCCTGGAAAGCGCCTGCATGAAAAGTAGCGACGGACAGATCGCGCCTTATAGTGGCGATACCGACATTTTCATCTACCCCGGTTACCAGTGGCGCTGCGTGGATGCTTTAATTACCAATTTCCACCTACCGGAATCGACGCTGCTAATGCTGGTGTCCTCCTTCGTGGGCTATGACACCATCATGCACGCCTATCAACGGGCAGTGGCCGAGCGCTATGCGTTCTTTAGCTATGGCGACGCCATGCTGTTGACACGCTAGGTATTGCTGCTGATTGTTGACCCGCTTGCCCTGCACCCGTCGCGCCAAACGAACGAGATTAACGAGTTACTTTATATGCGAAACGAATGCTTTATGCGCTTTGAGCGCTTGGCCGACGATGGCCGTGCGCGCCGTGGCCGCCTCCACTTCCCCCGTGGCACAGTGGAGACCCCGGCGTTTATGCCAGTAGGCACCTACGGCACGGTGAAAGGCATGACGCCCGATTCCGTCAAAGAGATCGGCGCCGAAATCATCCTCGGCAACACCTTTCACCTGTGGCTGCGCCCTGGCACCGAGGTGATTGAAGCTCACGGCGACCTGCATGACTTCGCCCAGTGGGACAAACCGATTCTGACCGACTCCGGCGGTTTTCAGGTCTTCTCCCTCGGTGAGACGCGCAAGATCACCGAGCAGGGCGTGCACTTCCGCTCGCCGGTGGATGGCAGCAAAGTCTTTATGGGCCCGGAAGAGTCCATGGCGGTTCAGCGTTCGCTGGGCTCC
This sequence comes from Halomonas sp. A3H3, assembly GCF_000982975.1. Classification (NCBI taxonomy): domain Bacteria; kingdom Pseudomonadati; phylum Pseudomonadota; class Gammaproteobacteria; order Oceanospirillales; family Halomonadaceae; genus Halomonas; species Halomonas sp. A3H3. The sequence continues at coordinate 956,308 of NZ_HG423343.1, forward strand.
GATGTGGTGATGATCTTTGACGAGTGCACGCCCTACCCGGCCACGTTTGACGAAGCCGAGAAATCCATGGAGCTATCGCTGCGCTGGGCCAAACGCTCGCGGGATGCCCATGGCGACTCGCCTTCCGCGCTGTTCGGCATCATTCAGGGCGGCATGCACCCTGAGCTGCGCGAACGCTCGCTCAAAGGGCTGCTGGAAATCGGCTTTGATGGTTTGGCGATTGGCGGGCTTTCCGTCGGCGAACCGAAAGAAGAGATGATCAAGGTGCTCGACTACCTGCCCACCTGGATGCCGGATGAGATGCCTCGCTACCTAATGGGCGTCGGCAAACCCGAAGACCTGGTGGAAGGCGTGCGCCGGGGTGTGGATATGTTCGATTGCGTAATGCCCACCCGCAACGCGCGTAACGGCCACCTGTTCACCTCGGAAGGCACGGTCAAAATTCGTAACGCCAAGCACCGTTTTGACACCCGCCCGCTTGATGAAGAGTGTGATTGCCATACTTGCCAGAATTTCTCACGAGGCTACTTGCACCATTTGGATCGCTGCAATGAAATGCTCGGCTCGATGCTCAACACCATCCACAACTTACGTTACTACCAGCGTGTGATGGCCGATTTGCGCGCGGCAATTGAAGCGGGTACATTGACGACCTTTGTGGAAGGCTTCTATGCGCGGCGTGGCTTGCCAGTGCCTCCGCTAAGCCAGCCCTGACGAATTAATCGCCACGCGCCTTGGCGCGTGGTTTAAACTGTTTGGCTATGTTTTAAAAACCATGTTTTCAAAACCAGGCTTTTTACAAACCAAGCTTTCAAAACCAAGCATCTAAAAACCTAAGCTTTTCTAACTCAGGAGTTCTCTGCAATGCTGGATTTCTTCATCTCACCAGCCCATGCCCAAGAAGCCGCCGCTGGCGGTGGTATTGCGCAAATCGTCATGCTGGTCGGTTTCGTGCTGATTTTTTACTTCCTGTTGTGGCGCCCGCAAGCCAAGCGCGCCAAGCAGCACAAGCAGCTGGTCACCAACCTGGACAAAGGCGATGAGATCGTTATTGGCGGCGGTTTGGTAGGTCGTATCACTAAGGTGAGCGACGAATTCCTGACCATCGAGATCTCTGAAGGCACCGAAGTTAACGTGCAGAAGAACGCCGTTGCCGCCGTACTGCCTAAAGGCACCATCAAGTCCATCTAAACCTTGTAATACCCCTGCCGAGCCAGTGCCAGCCACCCCGGCAGGGGTGACATGGTATGAATGATGGTGAACTTTGCTGTGCGCGGCGTGTCCGTGCACAGCATTCCGTTTGTAATTGAAGGCAGGGCTTGCATGCTCAACCGTTACCCCCTGTGGAAGTATCTGCTGATACTGGTCGTCCTGGTGGTTGGCCTTATCTACTCGCTTCCCAATCTATTCCCCGAAGATCCCGCCATCCAAATTAGCAGCGCCCAAGGCGACTCGCTGGATGCGCGTCAGATAGACCGTGTTGAAACCGCGCTCAGCGAACACGATATTGAGATCAAAGCCCTCGAAGAAGAGAACGGGCAGTGGCTTATTCGTTTACGCCACGATGACGATCAACTTCCTGCTCGCGACATTGCCGCTGACCTTTTAGGCGATGATGCGACGGTAGCGCTAAACCTCGCCGAAGCAACGCCAGAATGGCTACAGGCATTCTCTGCTTCCCCCATGACGCTGGGCCTTGATTTGCGCGGTGGCGTGCACTTCCTGCTCGAAGTGGATATGGACGCCGCGCTGACCCAGCGTCTGGAAGTCAACGCCAGCGCCATGCGTGAGCTGCTACGCGACGAGCGGATTCGCTATCGTAATACCGATATCGAGGAGCGCACGCTGTCGATCGATTTTGCCAGCGCCGAAGACCGCGATACGGCCCGCAGCCTGATCAGCCGTGACTTTCCTGAATTTGAATACAGCAGTGAAGGCGATGGCCGCGCTTCAACGCTGGTAATGACGCTTAGCGATCAATCGGTAAACGAAATTCAGGATTACGCGATCAACCAGAACTTGACCACCCTACGCAACCGGGTCAATGAGCTGGGCGTGGCTGAGCCTATGGTGCAGCGCCAAGGCCCCAACCAGATCGTGGTGGAGCTGCCGGGCATCCAGGACACCGTGGCGGCCAAGCGTATTGTCGGCGCAACGGCGAACCTTGAGTTCCGCCTGGAAGCGCGCAACGATACGCCGGATAACGAAACGGAAACCCTCACCTTCCGAAATGAGCCTTCGCGCTCTGCCGAGCTAATGCGCGACGTGATCATTACCGGCGATAGTGTCTCCAGTGCCAGCAACAGCTTTGATGAGAATGGTCGCCCGCAGGTCAATATTGATCTGGACGGCACCGGCGGTACGCTAATGAACCGTGCCACACGCACCAATATCGGCCGCAATATGGCGGTGCTGTTCATCGAGCATAAGAGTGAAGACACCGTGGTGGTCGACCCGGAAACGGGCGAAGAGACCATTGAGCGCGAGCCTTACGTTGAGCGCGGCCTGATCAGTTTGGCCACTATTCAAAGTGCGCTTGGCAACAGCTTCCGGATCACCGGTTTGGATTCGCCGACAGAAGCCGCTGAGCTGGCGTTGCTGCTGCGTTCGGGCTCCCTTGCGGCTCCCATCTACTTCGTCCAAGAACGCACCATTGGGCCAAGCCTGGGCGCTGAAAACATTGAGCGGGGCCTGCTCTCGGTACAGATTGGCTTGCTGCTGGTCGTGCTGTTTATGCTGGTGCGCTATAAGGTGTTTGGCGTGTTTGCCAATATCGCCCTGGCGCTGAACTTAACACTGCTGGTCGCGGTGATGTCGATGCTGGGCGCCACGCTGACGCTGCCAGGTATTGCCGGTATCGTACTGACACTGGGCATGGCGGTAGATGCCAACGTGCTGATTTTCGAGCGAATACGTGAAGAGCTGCGTAACGGCATGTCAGTTCAGCAAGCGATCCAAGCCGGCTATGAGCGCGCCTTCACCTCCATCGTTGACGCTAACATCACCACGCTGCTGGTGGCCGTTATCCTGTTCTCGATTGGCTCCGGCCCGGTGAAAGGGTTCGCCGTCACGCTCTCTATCGGCATTTTGACGTCGCTGTTCACCGCTCTGATGGTGACTCGCGCCATGGTCAACTTGGCCTATGGCAGCAAACCCGTCAAAAAGCTGTGGATTTAAAGAGCATGGATTTGAAAAGCATGAATTTAAACCACGTGCTTAGCCCAGAACTGAAGAGGTGGTAATGAAACCCCTATCACACCTGCGAATCGACTTTATGGGACGGCGCAACATCGCGTTTGCCGTCTCCGCTGTGTTACTGATCGTGTCGATTGGCGCCATCCTGTTCCAGCAGCTCAACCTAGGGCTGGACTTTACTGGCGGTACGCTGATTGAGGTGCGCTACGGCGCTGCGCCCTCCCTGGACGCTATTCGTGTGCTGCTCGAAGAGAGCGGCTTTCAAGATGTCTCGGTGCAAACCTTTGGGGCATCAACCGAAGTCTTGATTCGTCTCCAGCAGGCGTTTGACGCTGATGTAGGCGGCGAGGTAGTAAACCTGCTACGCGCGAGTGGTAATAGCGTTGACCTTGTTCGCTCTGAGTTTGTTGGTTCCCAGGTAGGTGACCAACTGCGTGACCAGAGTGGCTTGGGTCTGCTGGTAGCGCTCGGCGTGGTCATGCTCTATGTGGCCTTCCGCTTTCAGTACAAGTTTGCGATTGGCGCACTGCTGGCACTGCTGCACGATGTGATTATCGTAGTGGGCGTGTTCGCTCTGTTTCAGCTCGATTTCGACCTTACCGTATTGGCAGCCATCCTGGCAGTTATCGGCTACTCGTTGAACGATACCATCGTGGTTTATGATCGCGTCCGCGAAGCCATCCGCACTTCGCGTATCGACGATATGCCGCAGATCTTCAACGAAGCGATTAACGCCACGCTCTCGCGCACCTTGGCAACTTCGGGCACCACCATTCTGGTACTGCTCGCTCTGCTGCTATTGGGCGGGGATATGATTGAGAATTTCGCCATTGCGCTGCTGGTCGGCATCGTTGTGGGTACGTTCTCGTCTATCTATATTGCTGCGGCGCTACTGCTACCACTGAAGCTGTCGCGGGAAGATTTGATTCCCACCAAGAAAGAGTTCGACGAAGAAGAGGAAGAGTTGCCTTAACGGCGCATCTCTATACTCCTCTTATTTAGCCTACAAAAAAGCCCCTGCTGGGAATTCAGCAGGGGCTTTTTTTTGTCTTTAAAAACGGTCGTCTTTAAAGCTTTTATCTTTAAAAGCTTAGCATTGCTACTTAAAAGTGCGGCGTGAGCTGCTTGATCAGCGCTTTATAGAGACGCGGCCCGGCTGCCATTAGCTGCCCTTCCACTTTCACCGTGGGCTGGCCGTCCGGCGTACCCATCAAGGCGCCCGCCTCCTTCAGGAACAGCGTGCCTACCAGCATATCCTGCTCTTCCAGGCCGAGCACGAATGCGCTATCCACTCGCCCGGTGGCCAACTCGCACAAATCCAGCAGCCCACAGCCGGTGGCCAGCAGGTTTTCTACCTGTGGGGCAAGCTGCTGTGAAACGGTTAAATAAGCAGGTAAATTGCGCGGGCGAAGCCAAACTTCCGGCAGGCTCATGGCCATACGCGTGCCGCTAATGGCGGTAGGCTTGCTAACGCGCATGCGCTTGTCGTTGTGCTGGGCGCCGCGGCCGCGGCTGGCGATATATTCATCGTCGGCGAACGGACAGATAATCACCGCGTGTTCGGGACGACCTTTGATAAGACACGCCACTGAGAGTGCAAAGCCCTTGCCGGCAACGGCTAAATTAGAGTAGCCGTGCATCGGTTCAATTTTCCAGACGATATCCGCGCCTTCGCCTTCACCCGCGCGGTGCGGGGTAAAGCGGCCGGTAACACCGTGCTGGGGATAACCGCGCTCCAACTGCTGAACAATCGTCGCTTCTGCCTTGCGCGCCGTCTCGTCGAGTAGGCGGTCAAGGTTAAATTCATCGTGCGCGTTTTCAATACGTTCGCGTACGCGTAGGAAGTGCTCAACAGCGCCGCGTGCAGCACGCAGCGTAAATTGGACCATCGGATTCATGATCGGGCCTTGTGACAGTGATGTTAAAGAACGTGATGCTAATCATAGAGCATAAGTAGGCGCAGGTGCCGCCTTTGGCGCGCAATTCTAGCAGACCACTCTCGGGCATACCACCGACTCATGCTAGACTGCGCGCTTTACGCGATAATAATCACCCTCTTTATTCACCGAGCCTTATCATGCTTGAGCGCATTCGCATTGTTCTTATCGGCACCAGCCATCCCGGCAATATCGGCGGCGTGGCACGCGCCATGCACAATATGGGCCTGGCAGATTTAGCCCTCGTTGCCCCCCGCTGTGAAGTGATTACCCAGGACAGCATTTCCCGTGCCTCCGGCGCTGACCACCTCCTTCATCAAGCCAGTGTGCATGCCTCACTGGAAGAGGCGGTAGCTGATTGCACTCTGGCCGTGGGCGCCAGTGCGCGCTCACGCACTCTGCCCTGGCCGATGCTCTCACCGCGGGAGTTAGCTGACCGGCTGCCCGCCGAGTGCCAGGCTGCTGAGTCTCGCGTGGCGCTGGTATTCGGGCGCGAGGACAGCGGCCTTACCAATGCTGAATTACAGCGCTGCCACGCACATGTGCATATTCCTACCAATGCCGACTTTAGCTCACTCAATTTGGCCGCAGCGGTTCAGGTGCTTGCCTATGAGTGTCGCATGGCGTGGCTAAGCCAATCAGATGGCCAAGCGGATGCACCTCCAACTGTGCCAAATGATGACGATGATCTGGCCACCCACGCCGAGCTAGAGCGCTACTTTGAGCACTTAGAGCGCACGCTGATTGGTATTGACTTCCACGACCCTGATCAGCCACGACAGCTAATGGCGAGACTGCGCCGCTTGTACCTGCGCGCTCGCCCAGAACGCATGGAAATGAATATTTTGCGTGGAATTCTGTCGGCTACCGAAAAGGCTGCGAACACCAAGCCACCCAAGCCGTAATTTATTAGGCAGGAAACGCTAAACTTGAAGTTGATGCTGCGTGCCCCAACTTCGCTATTCTGCTAACGTGATTTCTCTATTGATATTCCAAGAACCGGCGATATTTCAAAAATCCGTTCTAATAGTTCAATAGCTAGACGCCGCCTTTATAACGCCAAGGAACACCTCATGTTTCAACGTCTACGTGAAGACATCAACAGCGTATTTGACCGCGACCCGGCCGCACGTAACTTTCTTGAGGTGCTGACCAACTACCCTGGCCTGCACGCCCTACTGCTACATCGCTGCGGCCACTGGCTGTGGAAAAAAAACCTCAAGTGGCTGGCACGGACACTATCGACGTTTTCACGCTGGCTCACCGGCATTGAAATTCACCCTGGCGCCACGATTGGTCGGCGGTTTTTTATTGATCACGGCATGGGTGTGGTGATTGGCGAAACGGCGCTGGTGGGCGATAACGTAACGCTCTATCAAGGTGTCACCCTGGGCGGCACCAGCTGGAACAAAGGCAAGCGCCATCCCACCTTGGGGGATGGCGTGATTGTCGGTGCGGGCGCCAAAATACTGGGGCCCTTTACGGTCGGCGCTGGAGCGAAAATTGGCTCTAATGCCGTGGTCACCAAAGAAGTACCGCCGGGCGCCACGGTGGTAGGTATTCCCGGTAAAATCGTTAAACGCGCCGACCCCGATGTGGAAGAAGCACTGGATGTCGACCCCGCCCGACGCGAAGCCATCTGCCAAAAATTTGGCTTTGATGCCTACGGCGTCAGTCAGGACATGCCCGACCCCGTAGCCCGTTCGATGCAGGCAATGCTCGACCATATGCACGCCGTGGATGAGCGCATTGAGCGCATGTGCTCTACCCTGCGTAAGCTAGATGACAACTACCGTGACGGCCAGTTACCGGCGCTGCGCGATGAAGATTTTGCCGACATTCTGGACGAGAACGATACCGGCTGCCCCGGCGTTGGCAAGCACTCGGCCACTCCACCATCAGCCGAGCAAGAAACGCTGCCGCCGCGTAATGGTTGACCAAAGCACTCAGGTTTTCCCATAATGGCAGCACATTTGCCGTTAGTGCGCTGAGCTTTCAGCGTCGAGGGGCTTGCCATGCGCTTGACCACTAAAGGCCGTTACGCCGTTACCGCCATGCTCGATTTAGCCTTGCATGCCCACAACGGCCCGACCAGCCTAAGCGATATCTCCCAGCGTCAAGAGATATCGCTCTCCTATTTAGAGCAGCTTTTTGCTCGCCTGCGCCGTGCAGGCTTGGTCAACAGCGTGCGCGGCCCAGGCGGCGGCTATCTGCTTTCGCAGCCTGCGGACGCGATTAGCGTTTCAAAGGTGATTGACGCAGTAAATGAAAGCGTTGATGCCACCCGTTGCCAGGGGCTCTCTGACTGCCAACAGGGTGACACCTGCTTGACCCACCATTTGTGGTGCGAGCTCTCCGTGCAGATACGCCATTTTCTTGACGATATGACCCTGGCACAACTGATGCTGCGTCCTGATGTCATACGTATTGCGTCGCGACAGAAACAGCGTGCCGAGGCAGGCATTCTCGCCTCTTCACCCTGACCCCACGACACAAACCCGATTACCTTGATCGATCAACCGCTGGAACGTAACGATGACCACACCCACGCTGCCCATTTACCTGGATTACGCCGCCACCGCGCCGGCGGATGCTCGCGTGGTTGAGGTTATGCAACGCTACCTGACGGTTGACCAGCTATTTGCCAACCCGGCTTCGCGCAGCCATATGCTGGGCTGGCAGGCAGAGCAGGTGATTGAGCAGGCGCGCCGCCAGGTGGCCGATGCCATTGGCGCCGACCCGAGAGAGATCGTCTGGACCAGCGGCGCCACCGAAGCTGACAACCTAGCGCTGATTGGTTTTATGCGCGCCAACCGCGAGCGTGGCCTACACTTGGTGACCTCGACGATTGAGCATAAAGCCATCGTTGACACTGCCCATGCGCTGGAGAAAGAGGGCTTTGAGATTACCTGGCTAACGCCGGGCCAGGATGGCCGTATTGACCCCGAACAGCTGCGCGCAGCGATGCGCGATGACACCGCGCTGGTTTCATTGATGGCGGTTAACAACGAACTGGGCAGTATCAACGATATCTCGGCTCTAGCGGCCGTTGCCCATGAGTTTGGCGCGGCGTTTCATACGGATGCTGCCCAGGCGGTGGGGCGTATTCCCTTAGACGTAGTGGCTCAGCAGATCGACCTGATGTCGCTGTCCGGCCATAAAACTTACGGCCCTAAAGGCGTCGGGGCGCTTTATGTGAAGCGCCACCCGGACATCCGCGTTGAGGCGCTGATACATGGCGGCGGTCATGAGCGCGGTATGCGCTCTGGCACCCTGCCGACACACCAAATTGCTGGCATGGGTGAAGCCTTTGCACTGATGCAGCAGCAGTACGACGAAGACAACGTCCATATTATGGGCTTGCAGCAGCGCTTTCTGCGTGGCCTGGAGGGGCTTGACGGTGTGTTCTCGAACACGCCGCTGAATGACACTGAAAAGCGAGCAGTACCCAACATTCTCAATCTGGCATTCGAAGGTGTCGACGGCGAGTCACTGCTGATGGCGTTGCGCGATGTAGCGGTCTCCACCGGATCGGCGTGCAACTCGGCCAGCGTCGACCCGTCCTATGTGCTGCTCGGCATCGGCACACCACGCTCGCTGGCGCTCTCATCGCTGCGTTTTAGCTTCGGGCGCTTTACCACCGAAGCCGACATTGATCATGCGCTAACGCTCATACGCCATGCGGTGAGCGGTTTACGTACACCGCCCCGTCAAGCGGCTGACTAGCTGACTATTTTTAAGGAGGACGCCTCATGGCAACACTCAATATTACCCCGGCTGCCGCACAACAGATTCGTCACGTGCTCGACGAGCGCGGCCAAGGCCTCGGCCTGCGCGTCTCGGTCAAGCCAAGCGGTTGCTCTGGCTATAGCTACGTGCTCGATTTTGCCGACACCGTCAGTGACGAAGAAGTCCATTTTGAAGCCCACGGTGCCAGCGTCTATGTCGCTCCCGATGCGGTAGAGATGCTTAACGGTAGCGAAGTGGATTACGTCAGCGAAGGGCTGAACCGCTTTTTCCGCTTCAACAACCCTAACGTCAAAGATGAGTGTGGCTGCGGTGAGAGCTTTACCGTCTAAGCATTGCTTGGTCAGCTTCATCGCCGGTATTCATACCCCGGCTTAAGCGCTATAATCACGCCCCTGGATACACAAGCGCAGGCAGCCGGGTTACGCCCGCATGCTTTTTTGACACATTAGCGTTTAAAAACGCTAGCTGCCGAAGCGCTATTAACTGAATCATTTTCTGGGCCGCCCTGGCCTTCTAGGGCGGCACTTTTTGCTTAAGCCTTTTTAAGGAGACCATTTACATGGCTACTGAACGCACTCTTTCTATTATCAAGCCTGATGCCGTTGCCAAGAATGCTATCGGTGACATCATTGCTCGCTTCGAAAAAGCGGGTCTAAAAGTCGTCGCAGCCAAAATGGTTCATCTCTCTGAAGAGAAGGCTGGCGGCTTCTACGCAGAACACAAAGAGCGTCCGTTCTTTAAAGACCTGGTTGGCTTCATGACCTCTGGGCCGGTGGTTGTACAAGTGCTTGAAGGTGAAGGCGCCATCGCTAAAAACCGTGACCTGATGGGTGCGACCAACCCGAAAGAAGCGGCACCCGGCACTATTCGCGCCGATTTTGCGGAAACAATTGACGCCAATGCTGTCCATGGTTCTGATTCTCCGGAAAGCGCTGAGCGCGAAATTAGCTACTTCTTTGGCAACGACGAAATCTGCCCGCGCTAAGCCTTTAAGGTAGCGCCGCCGAATCAACTTTCGTTGCCGGCCATTTTGCGGGGGCTAGTCCCCCGCCCCTTTCTATAACGCTGACCGCCATGACCACCACTGTAGCCCAACACACGCCCGCCCCACATACTGACGCCGCCAGCAAGCCTGCTGCAAAAGCGACGCCTGAGCGTCAAAACCTGCTTGGCATGTCCCGCGAGCAGATGGAAGCCTTCTTTTTGTCGATCGGCGAAAAGAAGTTCCGTGCCGCGCAGCTAATGAAGTGGATTCACCAGGAAGGCAGCGATGACTTTGCTGCCATGACGAACCTTTCCAAAGCACTGCGTGAAAAACTGGCCCGGCTGGCAGAAATTCGTGGCCCAGGGGTGATTTATGAGGGTACTTCCAGCGACGGCACCCGTAAGTGGGTGCTGGAAGTGGAAGACGGCAGCTATGTAGAAACGGTACTGATCCCGGCGGAGAACGGTAAGCGCCGCACGCTATGCGTTTCCTCCCAGGTCGGCTGCTCGCTGGACTGCAGCTTCTGCTCCACCGGCAAGCAGGGGTTTCAGCGCAACTTAACCGCTGCTGAAATTATCGGCCAGGTATGGGTCGCTCAGCGCAGCGTTGGCCCGCGGCGTGATACGGCGAACCGTCCGGTGACCAACGTAGTGATGATGGGCATGGGCGAACCATTGCTCAACTTCGACAACGTTGTGCCTGCCATGAAGCTGATGCTCGACGACAACGGCTATGGCCTGTCTAAGCGCCGCGTGACGCTGTCGACCTCTGGCGTGGTGCCGATGATCGACAAGCTCGGCGATGAAATGGACGTTAGCTTGGCGATTTCGCTGCATGCGTCTACGGACGAGTTGCGCAATGAGCTGGTGCCCATCAACCGTAAGTACAATATTCGCGCGTTGCTGGATGCTTGCCACCGCTACCTTTCCAAATGCCCGGACAATCGTCAGGTCACCATTGAGTACACGCTGATCAAGGACGTCAACGATCAGCAGGAACACGCCGAGCAGCTTGCTGCATTGCTTAAAGAGCTGCCGTGTAAGATCAACCTGATCCCGTTTAACCCGTTCCCAAACTCTGGGTACGAAAAACCGTCGCGTAATCAGGTTATGCGCTTCCAGCAGTGGTTGTATGATTTAGGCTACAACGCCACGGTTAGAACAACCCGAGGTGAAGATATTGATGCTGCCTGTGGCCAGCTCGTTGGTCGCGTGAAAGACCGCACCAAACGCAGCGCGCGCTATATCCAGTCAGTACAGCTCGACGCGGACTAGGGGGTGGAGTGTCGAAAACCGGGCTTATCTTGACTTCCGCTTGGCACGGCGCTTTGATGGTCACGGTTTTTATTTAGATTAGCACTGCTGTTTGTATGTATTGCCTTACTCGCTGTTGGACGTTCACCACAAGAGGATTTACATGATCGCTCACCGCAGGCGCCAACACCCATCGCGGGTGCCCATGCTCACCGTGCTTATCGGTAGCTTGTGGCTAGCCGGCTGTGCCTCGTCCAACAACCTTTCACCACAAGCTACCCCCGCGGCGGCAGAAGCCTATACCCAGCTTGGCGTCGCCTATTTAGAGCGCGATAATCTTCCCCGCGCTCTCAACGCACTGGATCGGGCACTTGAAATTGCCCCACACCATGCAGAAGCGCTGCAAGCACTGGCACTGGTTTATCAACGCCAGGGCGAAAGTGCACTTGCCAACGACTATTTTCAACAGGCGGTGAATGCCGAGCCTGACTTCACCCGCGCCCGCAACAACTATGCGGCGTTCTTGTTCAGTCAGGGCCAGTTAAACGCCGCCTGTGAGCAGTTAGAAACCGCATCACAGGATGCCCAGTACGCCAACCGTGCCCAGCTATTTACTAATTTAGGGCAGTGTTATCTGGCGCTGGAAGAATTTGATAAGGCGCGCGCTCGATTGGAGCGCGCGCAAAGTATTGATCCGCGTAATTCACGCGGCTATTTAATGTTAGCTGAACTCGAATATTCGCAGGGCAATTACTCTCAGGCCTGGGCACCGCTGCAAACCTATTTACAGCTCGCCGAGCCCAACCAAGCAGCGCTAAGAATGGCGGTTGATATCGCTCATTCACGCGGCGAGCATAGCGTCGCCGCCGAATACCAGCGCCTGCTTGGCAACGACTGACTGATTGACGCCCTGATCACCGCTTATTTAATGAAGGATGCTCAGCCATGAGCGATACACAGTCACAAGAAAACGTCATTGATAGTCCTAACACTAGCGCCTCTCCTGGCGAACTTCTTGCTCGCCAGCGCGAGCAGCTTGGTATTCCGCTCGCCGATGCGGCCCGGGCGCTCAACCTGCGCCCCGCCGTGGTGGGAGGGCTTGAGCAGGATGACTACCAAGAGATCCCTGTCGCCGCTTATCGACGCGGCTACCTGCGCTCTTACGCTAAATACCTGGGCATGGATGACCGGCTGGTGCTTGAAGCTTATCAAGCCCGCAGCGGCGGTAGCGACACCGAACGCCAAGTTACCCCGGTCTCCACGGCGAGGCCACCCTCCCGTATTGGCGCCTGGCTGTTCAAGTTGGTGACTTTGCTGGTAATTGTGGGTCTTATCGCGGTGACCGTGATGTGGTGGCAAAGCCGGGGTGGCAATGAGCCGCCGGGCTTTGGCTCAACCTCCCCGGAAGAGACCGCTACCGCCCCGGCAGAGCCGACCAGTGAACCCGCTGAAACAGCAGAGAGTACGGATTCAAGCTTCACCAGTGGCGATGAAAGCGCGACGCTGCCCAGTAATGCCACCAACGTCACGCCTTCACCGACGGCTGCGCAAGAACAAGCGCCCAGCGATCAAGCTGATGTTGACGCAGTGACTGGCCTCGACGAATCCGCACTGGATAGCACCACCGATACGGCCAGCACCGCCGACGATAGCAATGAGCCTAGCAGGCCTGAGCAAAGCAGTATTGAAGAGAGCGATACTGATAGCGAACAAAACGCTGCCGCCGAGCAAACCGCCAATGCCAACGTCCTCGAACTGACGTTTAACGAGCAGTCGTGGACGGAAATTTTTGATGCCACCAACCAGCGCGTCTTCGTGGGCCTACAAACGCCCGGCACCTCGACAACCGTCGAGGGTGAGCCTCCGTTTCGCTTAACCGTAGGTAATGCCACCGGCGTTGAGCTGCGCTACCAAGGCGAGGAAGTTGATCTTCCCGCCCGCGCAGGCGCCAACAATGTTGCCCGATTCACCTTGGGAGAGTGACCCGTCTTATGCACGCCCCTTCTCCGATAAAACGCCGCCATTCCCGCCAGATTCAGGTTGGAAACGTCGCGGTGGGCGGTGATGCCCCCATTGCCGTTCAAAGCATGACCAATACCAACACGCTGGATGTCGCCGCGACCGTGGCCCAGATCCAGCAGTTGGAAAAAGCCGGTGCGGATATCGTACGCGTTTCAGTACCTGATATGGACGCCGCCGAAACCTTTGGTCAGATCAAAAAACTCGTCAATGTACCGCTCGTTGCCGATATCCATTTTGATTACAAAATTGCCCTACGCGTCGCCGAACTCGGCGTCGACTGCCTGCGCATCAACCCAGGTAACATCGGCCGTGAAGACCGCGTACGCGCGGTGGTTAGCGCGGCCCGCGATCATGGCATTCCGATCCGGATTGGCGTCAACGCAGGGTCGTTGGAAAAAGATCTGCAGAAGAAATATGGCGAACCCACGCCAGCAGCGCTGGTGGAGTCTGCCATGCGCCATATTGACTACCTGGATCGCCTGGACTTCCCCGACTTCAAAGTCAGCGTCAAAGCCTCGGATGTATTTATGGCCGTGGCCGCCTATCGCGACCTTGCCGCACGCATCGAGCAGCCGCTGCACTTAGGGATTACCGAAGCGGGAGGTCTGCGCTCGGGCACGGTCAAGTCATCGATTGGTCTGGGTATGCTACTGATGGACGGAATCGGCGACACGATCCGCGTCTCGCTGGCAGCAGACCCGGTGGAAGAGATCAAGGTCGGCTTTGATATGCTCCGCAGCCTCAAGCTGCGCTCGAAGGGCATCAACTTTATTGCCTGCCCCAGCTGTTCGCGCCAGAACTTCGACGTCATTGACACCATGAACCAGCTCGAAGAGCGGCTGGAAGACGTAATGACACCGCTCAACGTCTCGGTGATCGGCTGCGTGGTCAATGGCCCCGGCGAAGCCAAAGAGACCGATATCGGCCTGACCGGCGGCAGCCCCGCCAACCTGGTGTATATCGACGGCAAGCCCGCCAGCAAGCTGCGCAACGACCACTTGGTAGATGATCTCGAGCAGCTGATTCGCGAAAAAGTGCGCGAAAAACAGCAGCAGCAAGACGATATGATTGCCCGCAGCGTTTAGCTGGGGCTGGCTGCCAGCCTGGGTGAGCCACGCCTGATGGCAGAATAAGGAGTTTTCTTTGAGCAAGTCCGCCGTTAAAAAAATTCAAGCCATTCGTGGTATGAACGACCTACTGCCCAGCGATAGCCCACGCTGGCAATTTTTTGAAGCCAAAGTACGCCAGCTAATGCTGCGTTACGGTTTTAATGAAATCCGCACGCCTATCGTTGAGCAAACCGCGCTGTTTGCACGCTCTATCGGTGAAGTTACCGATATCGTCGAAAAAGAGATGTACACCTTCGATGATCGCAACAGCGAGAGTTTGACCCTGCGTCCCGAAGGCACTGCCAGCTGCGTGCGCGCGGCCATGGAGCACGGCCTGCTGTATAACCAAACTCAGCGGTTGTGGTACCAGGGGCCGATGTTTCGCTATGAGCGCCCGCAAAAAGGCCGTTACCGCCAATTCCACCAGATCGGCGTCGAGACCTTCGGTTTTGATGGCCCGGATATCGACGCCGAGGTGATCTTGCTTTCAGCGCGCCTGTGGCAGGAACTCGGCTTGATGGAGCACGTTACCCTGGAGCTAAACTCGCTAGGTTCATCAGAGGCGCGGGCAGCCTACCGAGATACGCTGGTGGCCTACTTTGAGCAGCACCTAGACGCTCTCGATGAAGACTCCAAACGCCGCTTGACCAGCAACCCGCTGCGTATTCTCGACTCCAAAAATCCGGCCATGGCGGAGATGCTCGACGGCGCGCCGCAGTTGATGGATCACCTGGATGCCGAATCCCAGGAACACTTTGAGCAGCTCACGAAGATGCTTGAAGCAGCAGGCATTGACTATGTGATCAACCCACGCTTAGTGCGCGGGCTCGACTACTACTGCCGCACCGTGTTCGAGTGGACCACGACTGCGCTGGGCAGCCAGGGCACCGTGTGTGCAGGCGGACGCTACGACGGCCTAGTCGAACAGCTGGGCGGCAAGCCTACCCCAGCGGTAGGCTTTGCCATGGGCATTGAGCGGCTGATTCTGCTACTCGACACCCTGGAACTGATTCCTGAGAACGCCCTTGGCGGCTGCGATGTCTATTTGCTGCCCATGGATGATACCGCCACCACGGCAGCGATCACCCTGGCCGAGCAACTGCGTGGCGAGCTGCCTGAACTGCGTCTACAGCTTCATTGCGGCGGCGGCAGCTTTAAAAGCCGAATCAAAAAAGCCGACAAGAGCGCTGCTACGATAGCCATACTGATCGGTGAAGATGAAATCGCGACGCAGTCGGCAACGGTCAAGTTTCTGCGCGATGACCGCGAACAGCAAAGCGTTCCTCAAGCCGCATTAGGCCGCACGCTGGGCGAGCTTTTAACGGCTAACGCATAAGCCCTGCAGGCTGCCTGCTTGCATGCGACGGTCTAAACATACGACTTTAGAAGAAAGGAGCCCGCCCGTGGTGGAGCTGAGAAGCGAAGAAGAACAGCTAGACGCCGTCAAGCGCTGGTGGAAAGAGAACGGCATGTCGTTGATTGCAGGCGCTGTCCTGGCGGCGGCCGGGGTGTTCGGCTGGAATGCCTGGCAGAACTATCAGCAAGGCCAGGCTGAAGCGGCCTCCATGCGCTATCAGCAGTTAGTCAATATGACCGCTGGCAACGAGCTTGACGAGGAGCAACTAGCAAGCGCGAGGAAAATGGTTAGCGAACTGACCGACGAGCATGGCGATACGCTCTACGCCGAACTCGCCCTGCTGCTCGACGCCCGCTTGGCTGTTCAGCAAGGCGACTTGGAAGCAGCACGCACCGCACTGGAAAGCGCAGCCGATTCCTCGCGCCGCTATGTGCAAAGCTTGGCGTGGCTACGTTTAGCCCGTATCGAGCTTGCCGACGGTAACCCTAAACAGGCGCATGCGCTGTTAGACGAGCCGATTAGTGATGCGCTAGCGGCCCAAAAAGCTAACGTGCGCGGCGATGCGTTCGCCGCCCAAGGCGACACCGAGGCGGCCCGCGATGCCTGGGAAACCGCTCTAGAAGTGTCTCAAACCAAAGACCAGCCGCTTTACGGCGTGCAGTTCAAGCTTGACGATCTCGGCGCTGAGGAGGCGACACAATGACTTTTGGTATCCCAACGAAACAGCTAGTACGCGCAAGCTTAGGCGCGCTGTCGCTGGCACTGCTGGTCGGTTGCGCGAGTAAAGGCGAGCCTGCCTATACCCCCAAAGAGCTGCGTAGTTTCGACGAGACCTCCTCGCTGGAAACTCAGTGGCGGCGCAACGTGGGCGATGGCCTGGGCCATGCCCGTTACCCCATCGCGCCTTCCCGTGAAGGCGACACCGTGTTTGCGGCCGATGTCGAAGGCGTGGTGATGGCGATGGATGCCAACAGCGGCGACGTCGAGTGGGAAATCGACCTTGATACCCCTATTTCCAGCGCGCTAACGGCAATTGCCGGTCAGGTTTATCTGGCCACCGGTAACGGCGAAGTGATCACGCTGGATCAACGTGACGGCAGCGAAGAATGGCGCTCGCGGGTATCCAGCGAAGTGCTTGCCGCGCCCCAGGCCAACCAGCAACTGCTGGTCGTGCAAAGTGTCGATGGCCGTGTGACTGCCTTGGATCGCGCCACTGGTGAAGAGCGCTGGGTATACACCAGTTCGCAGCCGTCACTCACCCTGCGCGGTACCGGTACACCGATGGTCATTGATCCAGTCAGCTTTGTTGGCCTGGCCAATGGCCGCCTGGCCACGCTGGATAACCGCAGCGGCCAGCCGCTATGGGAAATGCAGATTGCCACCCCCCAAGGGCGTAGTGAAGTGGAACGCCTGGTCGATCTTTCCGGCCAGCCGATCATCAGCCCCGATGGCCGCCTGTTCGTGACCAGCTATAACGGCCGCGTGGTGGCGCTGGAAGCAACTCAAGGCGACGTACTTTGGGAAGCGGATCTCTCCAGTCGCCATACCCCGATTCTGGTCGGCGACTTCCTGTTTGTGGTCACCGATGACAGCCAAGTCGTCGCCCTCGACGCTAACAACGGCCGCGAAATTTGGCGCAACGACGATTTAGAAGATCGTTGGTTGACCGCCCCCGCCTTCGCCGATGGCCGTTTAGTGTTCGGCGATTTTGAAGGTTATGTTCACCTGATCGACGCTCGCGAAGGCGATATCGTGGGTCGCACTCGCGTGCACAGCTCGGGCATCAGCGTACGCCCGGTCACTGAAGGCAGCACCATTCATGTCCAGGCCAACAATGGTCGCCTGGAAACCCTGGAAGTAACTCCATGACACCCGTCATTGCTTTAGTCGGTCGCCCCAATGTGGGCAAATCGACGCTGTTTAACCGCCTAACGCGCTCGCGTGATGCACTGGTGGCCGACTTTCCTGGCCTCACCCGCGACCGTAAGTACGGCAATGGCATGCTGGGCGATAAGGTCTATACCGTGATTGATACCGGCGGTATCAGCGGTGACGAAGAAGGCATCGATGCCGCTATGGCAGAGCAGTCACTCGCCGCCATTGATGAAGCCGATATCGTGCTGTTTATGGTCGACGCTCGCGCCGGCCTTATCGCCGCTGACCAAGCGATTGCCAACCACCTGCGGGTTAACCAGAAAAAAACCTGGCTGGTGGTGAATAAAACCGATGGGTTAGAAGAGCATTCGGCAATGGGCGACTTTTGGTCGCTCGGCCTAGGCGACCCCTGGCCAATTGCTGCCGCCCACGGGCGCAACGTTTCCACCCTGATCGATGTGGTGCTCGAACCGTTTCCGGAGCGCGATGCCAGCATTCCTGCCGACACCGGCAGTAAAGGCGTTCGCATCGGCGTGATTGGCCGCCCGAACGTGGGCAAATCGACTCTGGTCAATCGCCTGCTGGGCGAAGATCGGGTCGTCGTGTTTGATGAGGCGGGCACTACCCGCGATGCTATCGAGATTCCTTTTGAGCGCCGCGGCAAGCCCTATGTGCTGATTGATACCGCGGGTATTCGGCGGCGCAAGAACGTGCGCGAAATCGCCGAGAAATTCTCCATCATCAAGACGCTGGATGCGATCAAAGAGTCCCATGTGGTGATCATGGTACTGGATGGCTCCAGCGGTCTGGTGGAGCAGGATTTGCACCTGCTCGACTACGTGTTGACCACCGGTCGTGCCCTGGTGCTTGCAGTCAACAAGTGGGACGGCCTGGAGACCGAAGCCAAGGACAAAATGCGCACTGAAGTGAAGCGCCGCCTGGGCTTTGCGGATTATGCCGAGCTGCACTTCATCTCTGCTCTACACGGCACGGCAGTGGGGGATCTCTACCCCTCGATTGATCGCGCCTTTGACGCCGCTAACGCCCACTGGTCGACCAACCGCCTCACTACCCTGCTACAGGACGCGGTAAGCCAAAACCCACCGCCGATGGTGCACGGTCGACGCATTAAACTGCGGATGGCTCACCAGGGTGGCAGCAACCCGCCGATTATCGTCGTCCACGGCAACCAAACCGAGGCGTTGCCAGAAGCCTATCGTCGCTATTTGACCAACACCTTCCGCAAGGTGCTCAAGGTACGCGGCACGCCAATTCGCTTTGAGTTCCGCTCGGGCAGTAACCCGTTCGATGACATGGCGGGCGCCAGCGACAAAGAGAAAGCTAAAAAGCGCGAGCTTAATCGCACCAAAGAGGCGCGTAAAAGCCGTCGTTAAACGCCTTATTAGCTGCCTTTTGAATTCGCCCGCTTGTATCATCAAGCGGGCGTTTTGGTTCTAGCCTTAAATAGGCGCTTGAACACGTAAATTCTGTTGACAGAAAATGACTTCAGCCCTCAAATAGCCGCGCTTATTAGCCCGAAGCTAACAAGCTTGCATCAGCACTTTACACTTAGCGTCGTTACCCCACTGCTTACGTCCTACTTAAGGGGACTCTTATCTTATGCTTTATATTGCTCGCTACTGGCGCTGGCTGACCTTGTTTGGCGTTGCCAGCCTACTCACGGGTTGTCTCGCCCTGCCCCAAACCGGTTTGTTTGCGTTTCGTTTGGCGGTGACCTCTCTGGGGGTTGAGGATGTTCGCATTGGCCCTTACAGCATTAATGCGGGGCTAGACACCAGCGATTTAACCAGCCTGATTGCGTCTAGCCTTGGTGCCGGTAGCCTGCCCGTTCAGGCCACCATTGCCATGGGGCTGGGCTTACCTGCGGGCATGCCACCGGTGGAGATGTCAGGCTTTCGCTGGGCGCTGGATATGCCGGGCGTTGATCCTGTGGAAGGTAACTATGAACAGGACGTCACGCTGACCTCTGGCGATGATGCTAATTTACGCCTACCGGTTGCCTTTGATGTACTCGCCACCGACACCCAACGCCTGGCCCCCATGCTGGAGCTTGCCAGCCAGTTGGCGTCTCAAGGCGAGCTACCGCCTGGCAGTCAACTGGCCATCACGCCTGGGGATCTGCGCGGGTTGGGTATGAAACTACCGTCAGGATTATTAACGCCGACAATTCGCTTAAACGTAGGTGCCGATGGGCAGCTAGTACCCCAGCGCTAAGGGTTTATGTCTAGGAGCTTGCAGCCAATCGTCTGCGGCCTAGCCTTGGTTCAGAGGGGACTCAATTCAGCATCCATACTCAACCACTAGGTGGGTTATGATGGGGGATTGATTTACTGCTATCAGCGGTTATCTTGTGTGCAAGAAACTCTTTCGTCTATAAGGAAACCGACTCATGCGCTGGCTTCGCCCTCTCGCTGTTACCGCACTATGTGCGTCTATCGCCGCTTGTACCACCTCGCCCACCGGACGCTCGCAACTGCTGTTGCTCTCTGATAGCGAATTGAATGAGATGGGGCGCCAAGCGTTCACTCAATATCAGCAGGAGCTGCCCACGGCGGGCCAGGCCAGCCACCGCTATGTGCAGTGTATTGCCGATGCCATCGTGGCGGAACTCCCCGCCGAACAGCGGCAGCTAGACTGGCAAATTCGCGTATTTGAGTCCGAACAGCCCAACGCGTTCGCGCTTCCCGGCGGCTATATGGGCGTGAATACCGGCATGCTGGATATTGCCACGACCCAGGATCAGCTTGCTTCCGTTATCGGTCACGAAATTGGTCACGTACTGGCCAACCATGCCAATGAGCGCGCCTCCACCGAGAGCGCCACCTCATTAGGCCTGTCGGTGATTTCCAGCACCTCTGGCATGCAGTCTGCCGGTGGCCAGCAACTCATGGGCGTGCTCGGCATGGGCGCACAGTACGGCATCGTACTTCCCTTCTCCCGGGCCCATGAGAGTGAGGCCGATGTGATTGGTTTGGATCTCATGGCTCAAGCCGGTTTCAATCCCCGTGAGAGCGTGACCCTTTGGGAAAATATGCAGGCGGCCACAGGTGGCGGTGCGCCCCCCGAGTGGATGTCGACTCACCCTGGCCAAGGCCAGCGCATTCAAGGGCTGCAGGGTAATATGGATCAAGCACTTGCCTTGTACGAGCAGGCTCGCAGCAATGGTCGTACACCCAACTGCCCGCGTCCTTAACGGATCTTGAGGTTTAAATGATTAAGCTGGGATTACTGCTACTGGTACTGCCGCTGTTTGTGCTGATGGGCGTGTATTTCTGGGAGCTAAACGACATACGCGCGTGCCAGCTTGATGGCGGCCATTGGGACTATATCGAGAGTGCCTGTAGAGACACCCCGCAACCGTTTGTCTCCTGGCTGGAGCGTTCGCCGCTGTTAGTCAATGGCGGCATGCTGCTCTCGGTAGTGGGGCTGGCGATGTGCACGGTGGGCTTGTACGTCAAACGCACTAAGTGAAACGTTATTAGTGGCATCAATAAAAAGTGGGGGCGGATATATTATCCGCCCCCACTTTTTTAGCTATGTTGTTGATCAATGAAGATTGATACTAGCGAGGAAAAAGACCTCATTTAAAACTCTTTAAAAATGCGGGTTATAGTTCTGGAGCATCCTCCATCACCCATTGACGGTCTTTCTCAAGCATAAAGCCAATATCTACTAGCTCATCTATAGCGTCACCTAAGGATTCTTGGTATGACTCAGGGCTTGAGTATCGGCTTGATACTGACTTTCTACCATCATTACTACTCGCAAAAGGGATAAAGCTGCCGGATAAGTTACACAATTGGCCTTCTGCGTACCCTTGATCGCGCAAATTCCAGCCTAAATAAGTACCTAGAAGCACAGCCACATAGGGTTGGCGAATGCCTCCCAAGGCAATGCCATCTTCATCCACTTCTGGCACCTTCACCGAATATTGTTCACCCTCTTCAGGTGGCACCACAGTATGGTTTCTGGCATACAGCTCGTTGACAGGCGGCTTAGGCACTTCTCCCTGTAAGGGCGGCAAATTCAACTCCTCATTCGCCACAAGCCCATCACCCTTCAAACCTGGATAACGGCTTGCTGGCGGGGCTATATCATTTACGACCCAAGACTCCATCGCACTCACAAGCGCACGCATGCTAGGCGCCACACTAATTGGATTACTCGGATATTTACATACTTCACTAGCCGAAGCCGATCCTCCCCAAGCATTAAAATGCGGCGCCCCAGCGAAAAAATATAATCGCACATCATCAGGCATAGTCAGGGGGTCTCCAGTGGGGGATGTAGAAACCAATGACGCACGAGCCTGCCAAAATTCTGCCGACGTGTCGGTGTGCATAAGTTTCGGACACGTATTGTTTTCACGACAGACGGCCAAAATACTGTCGCTCTGCCCCGTCAACGGATCTAGCATCTCGACATAACTGAAGGGGAACTGATCTCCTACCGAATCATGATCTTCATGCTGTCGAGAGAAGCGACCAGGCTGAGCAAAAGGGTAGTTGGTGAACGTCTTCCGTGATCCCGCAATATGCGCCATGGCGCCATCAAATACTCGGTTGCCCTGACTATCAGCATTGTATCCTTGATATATCAAGTCGCGCAGGAAGCGTCCTGACTGAGAAATCCCCATTGCCACGGTATGCTCAATATCGTTCAGTGGTGTTTCAACATCATGTCCTTGCGCACCTCTCAGAAAGGCGACCAAGTCGCTCGTCGCGAGCATCCCTAACCCGGCGGGCACTGCATCCTTAGCGGTATAAATAAACTCGTATATAGCGCCGCCATCCATACTAGTGGGCCGCTGAATCTCTATACGATTTTCATCCAAATAACGAAACGACAAACCCTCCACCATTTGACGAGGCGCATCAGGCGTAGGCCTAACGGTTAGAGAGGCATGTTCGGGGTTTAGGTCTGCAGCAGGGTATGTAAGGGACGCAACACTTACCGACTCATGGTTATCGAAAACGAACTCCTCACGAGATTCACCCGTTACCCCCTCAATAACCGGCAAATCAATCTCGATCAAACTATCGCTCAAACCGGTCTGCCAGCCACTCCATACCATGGTGTGGCCCTGGCGCATTAAAAAACCATCACCTGGCTCATCGACTGCAAAGTCGCCCGAGATACTCGTTAGATTAAGTAACGGAAAACTCAAGTTGCGGCCACGGTTAGGGACTTCGTAGAAAAGCACTCCTGAGGTTTGCTCAGTAGGTCGTAGAATCACCACTTCCGTACTAAAGGCCACTTCACCTTGATCATTAACAGGCGCTTTTTCTAAATCGGCAATGTTACTGGCTCTAGCACTCGTAGGATCAATAGCAAAGCTTGCCACGGCCTCAATTCTCTCGTAAGCACCAGACTCTCCAAAGCGTTCACCGTCGTAATCAACGACCGTGTTGCCGATTTCAAACCCAGTGACTCTGGCTTGAATATCAGGTGATAACCCCATTCCCCCAGCCACCGCCAATGTCATTAATGCTATGTGTGGAAGATGCTTCATGACAACTCCTAAGTATTATTTTTATGTACCCATAATCATAAGCGTCAGCTATATAAATAGCTAACAACTCATTTTGGCGTTGGCTCCTAAGACAGAGAACCATCGCCACTACGCTCTTTTTGAAAGCTCTTATTGCAGGCTAGTTTTACCGCCAATCACGCTGTTTTGATGTCTTACCAATTCCGGGGTTGAATTGATTAGTGGGGTCGAGTTGCCGATAGAAATCACGTAGCGCTGGCTTGGCGTGATACAGATGTCCCACATTGTGCTCGGCTGGATATTCGGCCCCCCTGGCATCGAGCAGCGCACAAATCTCCTGCTCCAAGGCGTGACAATCCTCGCCTTTTTTCACCAGATACTCCTGATGCAGAACATGGCACAGAAAGTGCCCTACATAGAACTTGCGCTCGATCCGCGCCTCGATCTCGGGCGGCAAGGTCTCGAACCAGTCGAGGGCATCCCTCGGCAGCGCCACGTCAAGTGCCACGATATCTTCGACCGTTCGCGGATGAACGGCTCGGTAGCGCACCACGGCGCCCCCTGAGGCGAAGCGATTGAGGAACGCGGCGCTGCCCTCCTCATCGGTGCACTCGAAGAACTCACCGTGCTCGGCTGGGTAACGCTCCGCCAGATAGGCGCGCATTTCCTCGATACACTCTTCCCCTGTGCGCAGCATCAGATGGTGTATGTAGCGGTCACGGTAATCGAGCAAGCGTCGTGGCAGATGTTCGGGGAACAGCCGGGATGCAGCCTGAAGCAGCCGGTCAGACAGATGGCGGCCCAGGTGCAGCGACTCGGTGACACCATCGAACCAGCTTTTCGCGGCAAAGGCTTTCGGTACATTCAGGGTGCCGAACCGGCGGATAAACAGAAACACATCCTTGCCGTAGACATGCGCCATGTCGAAGGCGTCCTTATGCATGTATTCGCCCGCGATGGGCAGATGCTGGAACTGGCCGAGCAGGTCTCGTCTGATCTGCTGCAACTGTGCGGGATCATTGGTGCCTATATAGAAGACGCGCTCGTTGGACGCGGCGGGGAACGTGTCCATGCGCACGGCAAACACGGCCAGCTTCCCCGCAGAGCCGGACACTTCATAATGGCGGCGCGGGTCGGCGTTGAAGCGCGCTGGCGTCGACGCTGAGATATCGCGCACATGCGCTTTGTACTCTCGATCGGATGCCCAGGAGGTCTCGCTCATCTGGATATCGCTTTGTGAGTAATGGCCACTGTCCAACCGCGTCAGCACCTCTTCTGTCGAACTCCCCAGTTCAATACCCAGGTGATTCACCAGCACCAGCTTGCGCTCCGGGGTCACCTGAGCGAATAGAGATAGCTGCGTATACGCTGGCCCACGCTGTACCAGCGAGCCGCCCGAGTTGTTGCAAATACCGCCGGTCACCGACGCGCCAATGCAACTCGAACCAATCACGGAGTGTGGCTCACGGCCAATAGGACGCAGCGCACGCTCCAGCCTATCCAGCGTTGCCCCGGGAAAGCAAATAGCCTGACGACCCTCGTCGATCAGATCGACCCGGTCAATCCGCAGGGTATTGACGATGACGATGGGCCGATCATAGCCCGTCCCGAAAGGGGTGGAACCGCCGGTCAGCCCGGTATTGGCGGCCTGCATGATGATCGCGACATCGGCGTCCACGCAGGCTTGCAAAACTTGCCACTGCTCCCAGAGCGTGCCCGGCTCGACGGCGGCCATCACCTCCCCGTCGCCGTAACGGTACCCTTTACGGAAGCGATGGGTGGCGCGGGTGCCGACATGTACATAGCGCTTGCCCGTGACACTTTGGAGCTGAGCAATAAGCGAACTGACCATCTATAAATACCCATCAATGTTCATGGTGAGCAGAGAGCGCTACCCCTATGCCGGGAGAGCGCACTCCGAATGCTTTAGCTGCCTTGTTAACGCGCCATCGTGCCAGGTAGGAACAGCGAGAGCTGAGGGACAAAGGTGATGATCATCAGGCAGACGATGATGACGCCCAGGAAAACCAGCAACGGTCTCAGCATATGCGTGACCGAACAGCCGGCAATCTGCGCGGCAGCAAACAGGTTGACGCCCAGCGGAGGTGTAATCATCCCCAGCGCAAGGTTCACCACCATGACGGTGCCAAAGTGCACCGGCTCGATACCCACGCGCAGTGCGGCATCCTGAAGGATCGGTGCGAGCACTACAATGCTGGCGCCTGTCTCGATGAACATGCCCACCACGAACAGCATAAAGTTGATGGCCAGCATCAGCGAGGTTGGGCCATCGAAGGTGCTAGTCAACCAGAGCGCCACGGCATCGGGCACCCCCTGACGATTCAACAAGTAGCCCATCAAACTGGCGGCACCGATGATGAACATGATCACCGCGGAGGTGACCACCGATTTACGAAACGCCAACGCAACGTCTTTGAGCGTCATTTCACGATGCAGGAAAAGCCCTACCACCAGCGCATAGACCACGGCAATGACGCTGGCCTCGGTGGGCGTGGTCACACCGCCATAAATACCGCCCATAATAAGAACGGGCATCACCAGCGACCAGACCGCTCGCCGGATCGCGTCGAGGCGAGAGAGCCTTCCATCGCCATCGCGCTTTCCCCACCCCTTGATCCGGCACCAGATGAAGATGGTGGCCATCAGGCTACCGGCAATCAATACCCCTGGCAGCACCCCCGCGAGAAACAGATCCGGAATGGAGGTCTGCGTGGCGACACCGTACAGAATCATGGGAATCGAAGGCGGGAGAATCACGCCAAGCTCCGCCGATACGGCCATCAGGGCGGCCGCGAAGCCAATGGGATAGCCGTAATCGCGCATGGCAGGAATGAGGATGGCCCCTACGGCAAAGGTAGTGGCGACACTCGACCCGGAAATGGCTGAAAACATCATGCAGGTCAGTACACAGGTGATAGCCAGCCCCCCCTGCAGTTGGCCGGTAAAGGCGCGTGCAAACTCGACCAGCCTGCGCGACAGCCCACCTACTTCCATCAAATTGCCCGCAAGAATAAAGAACGGAATGGCGGCCAACGGGAATTTATCCAGCGCGATAAAGATCTGCTGCGGCACCACGAGCAGCGGCAGGCTGGTAAAGCCCACCAATCCGACCATCGAGGCCAAACCGATGGCAATCGCGATAGGCACCGATATCGCGAACAGAATCAGCATGGAGGTGATCAGCGCACTGGTCATGGTGCCTCTCCTCTACCTGTTTCGATAAAGTGAACAATGCTACCCAGCATGGCGAACACCGCCCCCACCGGGAGGGCGGCGTATCCCCAACTCATCGAGATATCCAACCCCGCCATCTGCTGAAAACGCACGCGGGACACCACCTCCCAGCCAAACCAGAAGAGCGTGGCAAACAGCGTCAGGCAGGACAGTAGCGTGACCAGCTCGATCGACCGTCGCACTCGGCCCGAGGTCAGTACCTTGGCTAAATCGATGGCTACGAATGCCCCCCGCCGCAACGCCACCGAACAGCCCAGCAGTACCATCCAGACCAGAGCTAAGCGGGTCAGAGCTTCGGACCAGACCGACGGGGCTTGGAAGACGAATCGGCCCAGCACCTGCCAGAAGCTGGCTCCTACCGCAATCGCCAAGGCGCAGGAGGCGGCTAACGCCACCCCCATTGCAATGCCTCGATCGATGCGCTGGATCGTGGCGATGCCCCTGCTCATTCGGCGCTCCAGTCTCGGATGGCTTGCAGTCTCTCGGCGCCGAACTCGGCTTCGAAATCGGCGTAGGCACTGGCCATGGCATCGCGATACGCCAGGATGTCATCGATCTCCACGATATCGATACCGCGGTCGCGTAGCGTCTCGATGCCGACTAACTCATCCTTTTCCACCCGTTTACGGTTCGCGGCTGCCGCAAACGCCCCGGACGTTTTGAGGGCCGCTTGTTGCTGCTCGTCAAGCCCCGCAACGAAATCGGGATTACAGGCAAAAATGCCGGGGGAGTAAACGTGACGCGTCAGATAGAGATGCTGCTGCATCATATCGAGGTTGTTCGCCAGAATGACCGGAATCGGATTCTCCTGGCCATCCACCGTGCCCTGCTGCAGGGCGGGCGGAAGCTCAGAGAACGCCATCGGGGTAGGCAACACGCCAGCCGCCTGCCAAGCCGCGATGTGGATAGGGTTCTCCATGGTGCGGATCTTCATACCCACCAGGTCGTCCGGCGACACGATGCTTTTGGAACCCGTCGTCAGGTTGCGAAAGCCGTTTTCCATCCAGGCCACCCCTTCGAGGCCATAGCGAGGGAAAAGCGCCAGCAGCTCTTGGCCGATTTCGCCATCCAGCACCCCGCGCGCGTGGTCGTAGCCATCGAACATAAACGGCACGTCCAACACGCGGGTTTCCGGTACAAAGTTGCCCAGCGGGCCCGCTGATACGATGGCGCACTCCTGCGTTCCGAACTGGACGCTCTCCAGCGCCTCGCGCTCATTGTCCAAACGCTGGATGACGACGTCGATGGCACCCTCGGTTTGCGCTTCGAGGCTCTGCTCGAACGCGATGGCCGCCTCACCGAAGTGGCTGTCGGCGGGTGACGAGTGGGTGACGGTCAACACGGTTTGCCCCAATGCCGTTGATACACCCCAGCTCATGGAGAGCGCTAGCGTTCCCACTATCGCGGCGATTTTGTCGTATCTAAAGTAAGTCATATGATTAGCTCCTAAATTATTTTTAGTATTGATGCGTGCTACCGCTTGAACAGCGAAGGTTTTTAACGTTGGCGTTTTGGATTTCATTTTTATGGCACCTGTGTTGTTTTATTGTGGTGATGTGTTGCGCGTGAACCGGCGTGCTAACCGAGTGAGTCCCGGCTGAGTTGCCCGTTGACCAAGCGCATCAGCCCTAACGGATTGGCGTTTTGGAGGGCACTCGGCAGGAAGGCATCGGGGTAGTTCTGGAAGCAGACGGGGCGTAGATAGCGGTCGATCGCCAGCGTGCCGACTGAGGTTCCGCGGGCATCCGAGGTCGCCGGGTAAGGCCCGCCATGAACCATCGCATCACACACCTCGACGCCCGTAGGGTAGCCATTGAGCAGCAGGCGCCCGGCGCGATGCTCTAACTGCGTCATCATCTCCGTGTGGGCCGAGAGATCTTCCGGCTCGGCGTGCAGGGTGACGGTCAACTGCCCCTGCATGACGTCGAAATAGCGCGCCAGCGTCTCGCTATCCGGCACCGTCACGACGATGGTGGTCGGCCCAAAGACTTCGTCCTCCAGCGGACGATCCGACCTGAAGAGAGAGTCGGGCGTCGCGCGGAACAGGTGTGCTCGCGCTTTGCCCGGCACAGCGCCGCCCCCGACTAGCTGGGTGACCCCGGGCAGTTCGGCGAGCCGCGCAACGCCTTGTTGGTAGTGTTCCAGGGTCTGGCGGTTGAGCATCACCTGCTCATCGGCACTCGCCAGGGCGTCGCCCAACGCGGCAATAAACTGCTCCGTTTCCGGGGAGTCCACCGCCAACACCAGCCCCGGGTTGGTGCAGAACTGGCCGCATCCCAGGGTGACCGACGCCGCTAGATCGGTAGCAATGCGCACGCCTCTTTCCCGCAGCGCCGCCGGCATCAGCCAAACGGGGTTGATGCTCGACATCTCGGCAAACACAGGAATGGGCTCCGGACGTTGCGCGGCCAGATCGCAAAGCGCCCGCCCGCCCGACAGCGAGCCGGTAAAGCCCACCGCCTTGATACCCGACGCCTGTACCAGGTCTTTACCGACCCCACTGCCATAGATCATGTTGAACACGCCCACAGGCATGGCGGCGTTGCGTGCCGCTCGCTCGATGGCCTGTGCGACCCATTCGGCGGTCATCACGTGGCTGGAGTGGGCTTTGACCACGACCGGGCAGCCAGCGGCCAGTGCTGACGCGGTATCGCCCCCCGCCACGGAAAACGCCAGCGGAAAGTTGCTGGCCCCGAAGACCGCCACCGGCCCAAGGCCCATCTTGACCTGGCGCAGATCAGGGCGCGGCAGAGGGGAGCGCTCAGGCAAAGCCAGATCGATGCGCGCCCCTAAAAAGTCGCCTCGGCGCAACACCTCGGCAAACAGCCGTAACTGCCCGCTGGTACGCCACCGCTCACCGTTGATGCGGGCGGCGGGTAGCGCCGTCTCACGCACGACGTCATTGATGAAGTCATCGCCCAGTGCGTCGAGCTCGTCGGCAATCGCTTCCAGAAACTGTGCACGCGCTTCTGGCGCGAGCTGGCGAAAAGCTGGATAAGCCGCAGAGGCGGCCGCTACCGCCTGCTCGACCTCTTCCACCGTCGCCTGAAAGTAGGCCAGATCATGGTGGCTACCATCCGCGGCGGCGACGCTGGCGAGCAAGGCCTGGCCCTGGCCGCTGCGCTCGCCGCCGATGAACTGCTGGCCGGTCAACGTGGTACTCATACATTGCTCTCCCGATGGTTCAGAGGAATCGCTCGCCAAGACTTACAGCGAACATTCGAGAAGTTGGCGGTAGTCGTTGGCGCTGGCATCGATGGGGTTGGTCTTGTGGCTATGATCCGCCAGCGCCCCCTTGATGATGTCGTCGAACATGGCCGAGGTAATACCGAGCTCGCCCAAGCCCGTGGGGAGATTCAGACGCTTCGTTAGCGCCTGCATGGCATCCGCCACGTCTTGGCCCGCTGGCAGGTTCATCGCTTGGGCCATCCGGGCCAGTTTGTCGTCCTTGACCATCGTGTCGGCCTGGGCGTTGAAGCGGATCACTGCGGGCAGCAGAATGGCGTTCAGGGTGCCGTGGTGCAGCGACGGATTGAGCCCACCCAGCGAGTGACTCAGGCTGTGCACGCAGCCAAGCCCTTTTTGAAAGGCCAGCGCGCCCTGCATGGAGGCACTCATCATGTTCGTGCGTGCCTCACGGTTACTCGGCTCGTTGACCGCGGTTTCGATATGCGCCCAGGCGCGCCGCAAGCCATCCAGGGCAATGCCATCTGCCGGAGGATTGAACGAGGGTGCCATGAAGGTTTCCATGCAGTGCGCGATGGCATCGATGCCCGTTGCTGCGGTCATGCGGGCGGGCAAGCCAAGCGTCAGCTCGGGATCGCAGATCGCCAGTTTGGGGACGACGTGGGGCGACAGCACGCCCACCTTGCGGCCATCGTCGAGAATCAAAATGGCTCCACGGCCGACTTCGCTGCCGGTACCCGCCGTTGTCGGGATGGCAATCACTGGGGCGGTTGCCGAGGTAATCCGTGACATGCCGCCTTCGATGACGGCGAACTGGCGCAGCGGCCCAGGGTGCGCCACGCTCACCGCCACGCCCTTGGCGAGATCGATGGGCGAGCCACCGCCCAGTGCGATCACACCATCGCACTGCTGGGACTGGTAAAACGCCACCGCCTCGCGTACCGCGCCCTCATTCGGGTTGGGCGGCGTACGGGTAAAGACAGCAGCGGGGTGATCCAGGACACGCTGTATCCGCTCCAGCAGTCCCGCCTGTTGAATCCCTTCATCTGTTACAATCAGCGGGCGATGGATACCCAGGCGGGTGCATTCGTCTTGCAATAGATCGACGCTGCCGTCGCCAAACTGTACTTGGGTCACGTAGTTGATGAGTGCCATAGCGTGTTGTCGTCTTTGTTAATTATTCGGAAATAGAGAGTGACTTGCTGCATTGACTATATTCGCGCGGCCCAACGCTGGATAATGACAACCTCTGATAGCGGCATAACAAAAATTCATGTCTACACTGACGTCCATCATTTCCCGCCTGCGCATGCGCCACTTACGCCTGCTGATTGCCTTGCATGAACATGGCACGGTGCAAAAAGCGGCCGAGTCCGTGGCGCTGACCCAGCCAGGGGCCACCAAAGCACTCAATGAAATCGAAGCCATGCTGGGCGTACAGCTGTTTCAGCGTACGCATAAGGGGCTGGAAACGACGGACATGGGGCTCTGTGCGGTGCGCTATGCACGCCTGATCAACACGGATCTGGCCCACTTCCATGAAGAGTTGGAAAGCATGCAGCAAGGCCGTGGTGGCCGACTGGCGGTGGGATTGATCATGGGGGCTGTGCCACTGATTTCGGCGGCGTTGTCGCGGGTTCGCAGCCTGCAGCCGGCGATATCCATAGAGGTGGTCGAAGATACCAGCGCGCGCCTGCTCAACTTACTTGACCGTGGTCGACTCGATGCCGCCATTTGCCGGTCGCGAGTGAATCAAAGGCCGCATCTGTACACCAGTCTGGACATCCACGAGGAGGAGTTGGCGGTCATTTGCCATCCTGACAATCCGCTCACTCGCCATTCAGCGCTGACACTCGCCGACTTATCTGACACCTCGTGGATTGTGTATCCCGCCAATATGCCGATGCGGCTATTGCTGGAACGCGAGTTTCACGAGGCCAAGATCCCGTTTCCGCTCTACCCTATCGAAACAGCATCCGCTTTCACGAGCATCTCAATGCTTGGCCATGACCGCGAATCAGTCGCACTCATGTCCGTCGATGCCTCAAAACCTTTTGTTGATGCGGGCATGGTGTATCGGCTACCTATCCAACTGCACTCGCGTAGCGAACCCTACGAATTAGTCACCCGAAAAGGGGCTAGCTTATCGCCAGCCACTCAGTTGTTCATGAGGGAAGTCGCTTTAGTTGGCAATCTACATGCAGATGTGGAGGCATATATTGAGTCCCTTTGAGTGCCTCTCTAACGTCTTTCATCATTAAAAGGCGTCAAACTCCAGCGACTGACGTAGCATTTCGCGTACCGATGCCGTCTCTGGACGCACATTACGCCATAGAAAAAACGACTCGGCGGCCTGCTCGACCAGCATGCCTAAGCCGTCAAGCAACTTCGCGCCGTGCGGGCCTGCCCACTGTAAAAATACCGTCGGCTCGGCCCCGTACATCATGTCGTAGGCCCAGGCATTGGTATTGAACAACGTATCAGGCAACGGCGGTAAATCGCCTGATAGGCTGGCACTGGTGCCGTTAATCACCACATCAAAAGTGCCATTAACGGTATCAAAACCACCGCCGTGGATAGGCCCTAGATCAGCAAAATCGCTGGCCAACTGCTCGGCCTTGGCGGCGGTGCGGTTGACCACGACGATTTCACTGGGCTGCTCGGCAAGCAGGGGCTCCAGAATGCCGCGCACGGCGCCGCCTGCGCCTACCACCAAAATGCGCTTTTCTGCTAACGCCACACGGTGATAGGCCAAATCGCGCACTAGGCCAATGCCATCGGTAGTATCGCCGTAGGTACGGCCATTACCACCCAGAATCAGCGTATTCACCGCCCCTGCACGACGGGCGCGGTGGCTCAAGGTGTCGCACAGCGCAAAAGCATCGCCCTTGAACGGCACGGTAACGTTGGCGCCACGCCCGCCCGCGTCGATAAACGCCCGCCACGCACCTGCAAAACCATCCACCGGTGCTTCTTCAGCGGTGTACTCAAGGGCCTGCTGGGCTTGATGGGCAAACTCAGCGTGGATCTGCGGGGATTTGGAGTGTTTGACCGGGTTGCCAAACACGCAGTAGCGATCGGTCATGAGAGCTCTCCGCTTTTTCCTTGACCTGCATCCTCAGCGAATTCACCGAGCCAGTCGCGGGGGTATAAGAAATCCTGCAAACGCGCTTCGGGACTGCCGGGCTCTGGCTCAAAGGCGTACTCCCAGCGCGCCATTGGCGGCATTGACATCAAAATTGACTCCGTGCGCCCGCCGCTCTGCAAGCCAAATAGCGTGCCGCGATCCCACACCAGGTTGAACTCCACGTAGCGGCCACGGCGGTAAAGCTGGAAGTCGCGCTCCCGCTCGCCCCAGGCGTCATTTTTACGGCGCTCAACGATGGGCAAATAAGCCGCTAAGAAACTGTCGCCCACCGCGCGCTGAACGGCAAAACAATCGGCAAACTCACCTTCGTTCAGGTCATCGAAAAACAGCCCACCGACGCCGCGGGTTTCATCGCGGTGCTTAAGGTAAAAGTACTCGTCGCACCAGGCCTTATAGCGCGCATAAACATCATCGCCAAAGGGGTCGCAGGCGGATTTTGCCACCCGGTGCCAGTGCACCACGTCTTCCATCACGGGATAAAACGGCGTTAAGTCAAAACCGCCGCCAAACCACCACACCGGCGGCTCGCCGGCTTTCTCGGCAATAAAGAAGCGCACGTTGCCATGGCTGGTAGGCACATGGGGGTTTTCCGGGTGCAGCACCCAGGAAACGCCCACCGCGTGGAAGCTGCGACCAGCCAGTTCAGGGCGCGCGGCGGTGGCCGAAGGCGGCAGCTGGGTGCCATAGACATGGGAGAAGTTGACGCCGCCTTTTTCAAATACGCCGCCATGGGTCATCACCCGTGATCGACCACCACCGCCCTCGGCACGCTCCCAGCTATCTTCTTGGAACTGGGCAGCGCCATCGGCTTTTGCCAATCCAGCGCAGAGCCGATCCTGCAGATCAAGAAGGTAGCGTTTAACGTCATCAAGGTGCTCGTGGGCCACGGTAACTCCTGGGGGCATTGGTGAGTCGTAATGGGTGAGTCGTAATGGGTGAGTGGTGAATAGTTGGAGAGCCGGTTTAAGAACGCATGATTTTACCGGTGGCTAGGTCTCTAATAGTGCTGGGTTTGGCATTGCCACCCAGCTCGCCTTGCACTATATAGGCCACTTCATCAGCAAAGATGTCAGTAATCTCGGCGGCGCTCATCGCGGGCGGTTCCCCCGAACGGTTGGCCGAGGTTGATACCAACGGACCACCGAAAGCTTCGCACAGGGCTTTCATCACCGGGTGGTCGGTCACCCGCAGCGCTACGCGCTCGTGGGCGCCACGCACTAGCCCATGGCTGCGGCCATAATCAGGCACTAGCCAGGTATTGGGCCCCGGCCAGCTTGCCGCAAGAGGAGCATGCATCGCGAGGGGAAGCTGGCTCAACCAGGGGTGGAACTGGCCAATATTGGCAGCAACAAGGATGACGCCCTTGGCAGGGTCGCGCTCTTTCATGCGCATTAGATGGGCTAAGGCTGCGTCGTTTTCGGGGTCACAGCTGAGCCCCCAAACCGCTTCAGTGGGACAGGCAATCACTCCCCCACTACGCAGCGCGCTAATCGCAGGGGCTAGATCGGTCGCCAAACTCATGCTCTCTCCTCACGGCTAACAGGCCTTTAATGACTTTATCCTATCATGGCCGCGGCAACCGCACCCAGCCTCCCGCCTGCTGTGCAACCCAGCCTTCTAACTCCAGCATCAGTAGGCGCTGCTGGCAGTCGCTGACCGTCACGCCAGTGGCGTGCACCAAGAGATCAATAGGCGTCGGCGTGGCCGATAATGACGCTAATAAGGAATCGGGCAAGCTATTGTCAGACAAGCTATCAGGTAGCGGTTCTGGCTCAGATGGCTGTTCTTCCGTCTCAGGCGGGATAAACGCCTCCGCCCAGTGGCCAAGATCAGCGATGATATCGTCGACGCTACAGGCCAGGTGCGCACTGCCTTGACGCAGTAGTGTCAAGCAGCCGCGGGCCTGTACATTGTGTAGCGAACCGGGCAGCACAAACAGTTCGCGATTTTGCTCTAGAGTAAGCCGTGCACTGACCAGCGAACCGCTTTTTTCGGTGGCTTCGACCACTAGGGTACCGAGCGAGAGGCCGGTAACGATTCGGTTGCGCCGCGGGAAAAACGCCGGGCGGGCCAGCGTACCTGGCGGATGTTCTGACACCACCAGGCCACCGGGTAGAGAGCTAAGCTGTTCGTGAAGATCACGGTGAGAGGCGGGATAGATCACATCTACGCCGCAGCCAAGTACAGCGATCGTGCGCCCACCGGCATTTAGCGCTGCGCGCTGGGCAACACCGTCAACTCCCAAGGCCATACCGCTGACCACGCACCAGCCGCGGCGGGCTAGATCGCGAGCGAAGGTTTGGGCGTTATGGGTACCTTCGCCGGTGGGGCGACGAGTGCCTACCATGGCAAGTTTGGGGCCCTCCAGGGCGCTAAGATCCCCCTGGGCCCAGAGCACCACAGGCGGGTCGGGCAGTTCATTTAACAGCGCAGGCCAAGCGGGGTGATCTCGATGCAGCACATGGCGACTTGGGCCGCTTCGCTGCCACGCCAGGGTTTCATCAACCACATTTTGCAACGGGCTGCGCGTGGGATGTTCAAGC
>NZ_HG423343.1:991534-1169427 GCF_000982975.1 Halomonas sp. A3H3
AACGGGCTGCGCGTGGGATGTTCAAGCCACAGGCGCAACTCGCTGGCAGCACGGCTCGGCAGTGCTGCCAGCCAGCCTTCCGGCCACTGCGGCTGACGGGCTAATAATTGCGCGATACGCAGCGCCCCCATACCCGGCAACGCATTGACCACCAGCCACGCCTGGGCGTCCATACTTCCTCCTTTTAAACGTCTTTGTGTGCCGCCCGTTAGTTCGTCGCTGACCCAACCCCATCGCCCACTTCCAGTATCCGGGACGCCTGCGTCACCAAGGCATAGCTGACGCGATCATAGGGCTTGAATACCATCACACTGCCCGCTTCTGTGCTGGGCAGTTGCACCAGCTCCTGGGTACGTGGGTCGTTGATCAGCTCACCCTGCTGATTGACTCGCAACACATGACCCGCCTGCAAACCATCCAGGGTGCCGAGATCCAGCGCAACGATCTGAAAACGGCCAATAAAGCGCACGTCCCCTGGCACGGCAATAACATGACCTTCAACCGCATTGAGCGGCGCGCGAGGCATAAACTCACGGCTCAGCTCGCGCTCCTCCAAGGGCAACACAATATCGTTAACCCGCACTTCCTGATGGGAGCTAACGACTTCAAGCTGCGCAATATCGCCTTCACTGCTGACGTGGCGAGCGATGCCAACGTTGATCAGCTCTAAGCCCAGCGGCGTGCCATCCATTGCCAGGTAGGGCTCCGACTGCCGATAGATTCCCACCTGACCATGGTGTGGCACAACGCCACGCACGTATAACCGATCTCCCGCACCACTGATCAAGCGGCGATCATCTCCCGCCACTACGTAAGCCAGTTCCTGCAACGCCTCGGTATCATCGACGACGCGGTGTTCGCGCAGAAAGGCTCGCGCTTCCTCCAAGGCGATGGGCTCGATCGCTTCACGATGGGGCAAGGTACGCACCTGAGGCGAGAGTTTAATCACTTTCTGATCACGCTCCCAAGCGGTGGCATCAATACTCACCAGCACCACTGCACTCAGCAGCAAACCACTCAAAGCCCTCCGGTAGGCGTGTTGTTTTGCCGCCATTCAGCTCTCCCAAGAAAATGCATCACTCTTAGTTCCATGTCGAAGCGCTGCATAAGCGCAGTCATTCTGTTGCTGCTGAAACCCAGTGAGTATCGGGCGCCCATGCCCAGAAACGTTGACAGCATGATATAGTGACCCATCATAAAGTACCTAGGTTAGAAGACGCTCGTCACTACCTAGCTTGACTTAATTTAGACTCAGCATAACGGTGATTGTAACGCCATGGCCAAACTTCCTATTCTTGAATTCCCCGATGAGCGCCTGCGCACCAAGGCCGCTCCGGTGGAAACCGTCGACGATGAGGTACGCCAGCTCGTCGACGATATGCTGGAGACCATGTATGACGCCCGTGGTATCGGTCTAGCCGCGACCCAGATCGATGTCCATCGCCGTATTGTCGTCATGGATGTCAGCGACGATAACTCCCAGCCGCTGGTGCTCATCAACCCGCGCTATACACCCATTGGCGACGAGAAAGAGCCACTTTCGGAAGGCTGCCTGTCGATTCCCGAGCACTACGCCGAAGTGCCGCGCTATCTTAAGGTGCAGCTCAACGCGCTGGATCGTAATGGCGAGGCCTATGAGTTAGAGGCAGAGGGTCTGCTGGCACACTGTATTCAGCACGAGTACGACCACCTTGAGGGTGTGCTGTTTGTTGACTACTTGTCGCCGCTAAAGCGCGACCGTATCCGCAAAAAAATGCAGAAACGCCACAAGCAGATGCAGGACGCCTAACACTTCTCTCATTTACGCCAGGTAGCCCTCTTTATATGTCACGATTGCGCGTTGTTTTTGCTGGCACGCCTGAATTCGCCGCCTCTAGCCTTGCCGCGCTGCTGGAAAGCCAGCACGAGGTGGTGGCGGTGTATACCCAACCCGACCGCCCAGCTGGCCGCGGCCGTAAGCTAACGCCCAGCCCGGTCAAACAGCTGGCTCTGGAACACAGCCTGCCTGTCTATCAGCCTCAGACGTTAAAGCAACCCGAGGCTCAAGCCGAGCTGGCCGCGCTCAATGCCGACATTATGGTCGTTGTGGCCTATGGACTGCTGCTTCCTCAGGCCGTGTTGGACATACCGCGTCTCGGCTGCGTTAACGTTCACGCTTCGCTGCTGCCCCGCTGGCGCGGCGCTGCCCCCATACAGCGGGCGATCGAGGCGGGTGATAGCGTATCGGGTGTAACTATCATGCAGATGGATGCTGGCCTGGATACCGGGGCGATGCTCACGGAAGTGCGCACGCCCATTACGAACCGCACCACCGGCGGCGATTTGCACGACCGTCTCGCGATTCAAGGCGCCAATGCGTTGATCAACACGCTGGATGCCCTGGCCACCGGCACCGCGCATGCCACGCCTCAGCCCGAGGAAGGCGTCACCTATGCCGCCAAGCTGAGCAAAGCGGAAGCCGAGCTCGACTTTGCCCAGCCCGCCCAGCAGTTAGCCAGCAAAATTCGCGCTTTTAACCCCTGGCCAGTGGCTTGGTGCGCATTAGGCGATGATCGCCTGCGGCTGCTAATGGCGAACGTAGAAGAGGGCGATCAGCCAGCCTGCGAGCCCGGCATGCTACTAGACCACGGCGACGATCATCTGCGGATTGCCTGTGGGGAAAACGGCAGCGAGGTACTTTGTGTGACCAGCGCACAGCTGCCCGGCGGTAAAGCCATGGACGTGCGTGACTTACTCAATGCCCGCCACGCGCGCCTTGCTACCGGTACTCGTCTTGGTAAACCAGCGGCTCAGGCCAGCGAAGGAGAAACACCATGAGCCAAAAGCGCTCCCCCCAAGGCGGCAGTGGTCAGGAAGTCCGCGCCGCGGCGGCTCGCGCGCTGGCCCCGGTGCTCAGCGACCAAGGCTCACTGGCGGGGCTGGATGAGCACAGCGTGGTGGCTCGCGACCGCGGGCTGCTAAAAGAGCTCTGCTTTGGCACCTGCCGCCGCTTACCGCGTCTGGAAGCCTTAGCGGACACATTACTTAAGCAACCGTTTAAAAAGCGCGACAGCGATGTTCAGGCGCTGCTGCTGCTGGGTATTTACCAGTTGTTGTACATGCGCATTCCAGCCCACGCGGCAGTAGGTGAAACCGCGGGCGCTGCGCGCTTGCTGAATAAGGAGTGGGCCACCCGCGTGTTAAATGGCTGTTTGCGGCGATTGCAGCGCGAATCCGAGGCGCTCCAGGCCCAAGTAGACCGGGATGAGAGCGTCGCGTTAGAACATCCACCCTGGCTACTTAACACCTTGCGTCAGGCATGGCCAGAGCAGTGGCGGGCGATTGTCGAAGCCAACAACCAGTCAGGCCCGATGACGTTGAGAGTGAATCAGCACCACAACGATCGTGAAGCCTACCTGTTGCAGTTGACCGAGCAGGGGTTGAGTGGTCACCTGTGCCCCCACGCCCCAGATGCCATCACGCTGGAAACACCCTGCGATGTCACGGCGCTGCCTGGCTTCGAAGCGGGACATATTAGCGTTCAGGACGAGGCCGCCCAACTCTCGGCAGTACTGCTGGGGCCCGTGCTTGCGCCACGGCCAGGTGCACATGTTCTGGATGCTTGCTGCGCCCCTGGCGGCAAAACGGCCCATTTGCTCGAACTGTTCGACATCAATCTTACCGCTATCGATAGCGATAATCAGCGCCTGGCACGGGTGGAAGATACCCTTACCCGACTAGGCGTAGAGGCCGTTCTCCAACACGCCGATGCGACCGAGCGCGACTGGTGGAGCGGCACGCCGTTTGATGCCATCCTGCTCGACGCCCCTTGCTCTGGCACCGGTGTTATCCGCCGTCACCCGGATATCAAGAAGCTGCGGCGCAAAGACGATATCCGGCCGCTGGCCAAGCTTCAACGTCAGCTGTTAGACAACCTTTGGCCGATGCTGCGCGAAGGCGGCACCCTGCTCTACGCCACCTGCTCGGTGCTTCCGGAAGAGAACAGTGAGCAGATTGAGGCATTTCTCGCCCGCACCCCTGACGCCCATGTCACCACGCCTAACGATGTTGCCTTGGGCATTTCCAGCGGCGCGGGTCGCCAGCTGTTTCCAGCCCAGAACAGTCACGATGGCTTTTTTTATGCCAGACTAGAGAAGCGCACTGCCTAGGCGCTCACTGATGCCGGGGGCAGTGATTTCATGACAAGGAAGGAGGTACTATGAGTCATCATACTTACAAGCACGTGGAACTGACCGGCTCTTCCGAGAAGGGCATTGAGGAAGCGGTTCAGAATGCACTGGCCAAGGCGTCAGAAACGATTAAGCACATGCGCTGGCTGGAAGTAGTCGATACCCGTGGTCATATTGAAGATGGCCAAGTGGCCCACTGGCAGGTCACGGTTAAAGTCGGCTTTACGCTAGAGTAATCCTCACCTGCTTTTCGACGGCGGCTGGTTTACACTGGCCGCCGTCTTTATTGCAGCGCATGATAGACCGTTGCCTGGCCTTGTCGGCATGTTCTTAAAAACAAGGCCTTAACGACATCGCGCGCTGGCGCTTTTAATGGAACCGATGCTCAGCAATGAAAATTATTATTCTCGGCGCCGGCCAGGTCGGCGGCACACTGGCTGAACACCTCGCCCGCGAGGAAAACGACATCACCGTCGTTGACACTGACGCCAAAAAACTGCGCGAGCTGCACACCAAAATCGATATCCGCACCGTCACCGGGGCAGGTTCCTACCCGATAGTGTTGCGCCAGGCTGGCTGCGAAGACGCCGATATGTTGATCGCCGTCACCAATAGCGACGAGATCAATATGATCGCCTGCCAGGTCGCCCATACGCTGTTTCGCACCCCGACCAAAATTGCCCGGGTGCGCGCCACCGCGTATTTGACCCGTAAAGGCCTTTTTGCCCACGAAGCGATCCCCATTGATGTACTGATCAGCCCCGAGCAGGTGGTCACCGATCATGTACGTCGCCTGATTGAGCATCCCGGTGCCCTGCAGGTGCTGGAGTTTGCCGGTGGCCTGGTACAGCTGGTGGCGGTGAAAGCGTTCTACGGTGGCCCGCTGGTGGGCCAGGATTTGGCCTTTCTGCGCCGCCATATGCCCAACGTGGATACCCGGGTGGCGGCGATTTACCGCCGTAACCGCCCAATCATTCCCCGTGGCGATACGGTCATCGAGGCTGACGACGAGGTGTTCTTCCTCGCCGCCCGCCGGGATATTCGCGCAGTGATGAGCGAGCTGCGCCGGGTCGAGCGGGACTTCCGTCGGGTAGTGATCGCCGGGGGTGGCAATATCGGCGAGCGGCTGGCGGAGCATTTGGAGCATAGCCACCAGGTCAAGATCATCGAGCACAGCCTGGAGCGCTGCACCACCCTCTCCGAGCGACTGGATCGCACCGTGGTGCTCCACGGCAGCGCCACCAGCAAGCGCTTGCTGGAAGAGGAGAATATCGAAGAGTGCGATATCTTCTGCGCGCTGACCAACGACGACGAGGTCAATATCATGTCGTCGCTACTCGCCAAGCGTTTGGGGGCGAAGAAGGTGCTGACGCTGATCAACAACGCCGCTTACGTGGATTTGGTGCAGGGGGGCGAGATCGATATCGCTATTTCTCCCCAGCAGGCGACCATCGGCAGCTTGCTCACCCACGTGCGTCGGGGTGATATCGTCAACGTTCACTCGCTGCGCCGGGGCGCCGCCGAGGCCATTGAAGCCATCGCCCACGGCGATAAGCAGTCCTCCAAGGTGGTCGGGCGTACCATCCGCGAGATCGACCTGCCCGAGGGCACCACCATCGGTGCGATTGTGCGCGGCAAGGAAGTCATTATCGCCCACGGCGACGTGATGGTTGAGAGCGGTGACCACGTGATTCTATTTGTGATCGACAAGCGCCGCATTCGCGATGTGGAGCGCCTGTTCCAAGTCGGCTTAACGTTCTTTTGATAACCCTCGAACCACGGCCACTGGCTGCTAATAACAGGAGCATGCGACAACCATGAGTCTGCGGGTTATTTTGCGCATTTTGGGGCTGCTGCTGATGCTCTTCAGCCTTACCATGCTCCCCCCAACGCTGATTTCACTCTGGTTTCGTGACGGCGTGTGGAGTGCCTTTATTAGCGGTATTGCGATTTCGGTGGCGACGGGATTACTGCTTTACCTTCCCAATCGACGCTCGCAAAAAGAGCTGCGTATCCGCGACGGCTTTATTATCGCCGCGATGTTCTGGACGGTGCTGGCGCTGTTCGGCTCACTGCCGCTGATGCTATTCGGCGAAGGCTCTCTCGGCGTCACCGATGCGGTATTTGAGTCGTTCTCCGGTTTAACCACTACCGGCGCCACGGTGATTACCGGCATCGATTTTCTACCCGAGTCGATTCTCTACTATCGCCAGCAGCTCCAGTGGCTGGGCGGCATGGGGATCGTCGTTTTGGCCGTCGCCATTTTGCCCACTCTAGGCGTGGGCGGTATGGCGCTGTATCGCACCGAGATTCCTGGGCCGTTGAAAGACTCCAAGCTCACACCACGCATCACCGAAACCGCCAAGGCGCTGTGGTATATCTACGCC
Source organism: Halomonas sp. A3H3 (assembly GCF_000982975.1). Taxonomy (NCBI): domain Bacteria; kingdom Pseudomonadati; phylum Pseudomonadota; class Gammaproteobacteria; order Oceanospirillales; family Halomonadaceae; genus Halomonas; species Halomonas sp. A3H3. The sequence goes on from NZ_HG423343.1 coordinate 998,091, forward strand.
ACGCTCACCCTGGCCTGCATGATCGCCTATATGTTAGCGGGCATGAGCTGGTTCGATGCCTTGAGCCATAGCTTTTCCACCGTCGCCATTGGTGGCTTCTCCACTCACGACGCCAGCATCGGCTATTTCGATAGCGCTACCATCGAGATGATATGCGTGGGTTTTATGCTGATTTCGGCGTTCAGCTTTAGCCTGCACTTTATCGCTTGGCGTGAAAAAAGCCTGATGCACTACTTTCACGACCCCGAAGCGCGCTTTTTGATGCTATTTCTACTCGCGCTGTCCGTGGTCACCGTGCTCTCTCTGTGGTTAACCGACACCTACGACACCGCGCGCGGTCTGAGACATGGGGTTTTCCAAGTCGTGTCGGTGGCCACCACAGCAGGCTTCAGCGTTGCCGACTTTTCCATGTGGCCCGGCGCCCTGCCCTTTTTACTGTTTGTGGCAGCCTTTGTTGGCGGCTGCTCCGGCTCTACCGGTGGCGGCATGAAGGTGATAAGGATCATTCTGATCCTCAAGCAGGGCATGCGTGAAATCATGCGATTGATCCACCCCAATGCGGTGATTGCGGTCAAAGTAGGCAAAGTCAGTGTCCCCGACAGCATTGCTCAAGCGGTATGGGGGTTCTTTTCAGTCTACGTGATGCTGTTCTTTTTAATGCTAGTGGGCGTCATGGCAACCGGGGTTGATCAGGTCACAGCCTGGTCGACGGTGGGCTCGGCCCTCAACAATCTCGGCCCTGCACTGGGTGAATCCCACACTCACTATGGCGACATGCCCAGCTTGGCGAAATGGATACTGGTCATGGCTATGCTGCTCGGTCGCCTGGAAATTTTTACGGTACTGGTGCTGTTTACCCCCGCTTTCTGGCGGCGTTAAGCGCTTCACGCCTGCCCCTTATTGATCGATTTGAGAGCTGTTAATGAACCACGAAAATACATCTCACGACGAAACGCCCAACGCAGAAGCGGGGTCGCTGGCTGAAACACCGACTTCGCTGCCAGCCACCAGCGGGCCGTTAAAAACAATCACTGTCGGTGAAACCCGCTACACGCTGCTGGGCACGGCCCATGTGTCGGCGGAAAGTGCCGACGACGTGCATGCGCTATTGGCAAGCGGCGCCTTTGATGCAGTGGCTATTGAGTTATGTGACGCCCGCCACCACAGCATGTCCAACCCGGATGCCATGGGCGAGCAGGATCTATTCCAAGTATTTAGGCAAGGTAAGGCGGGTATGGTCGCCGCAAGCCTGGCGCTGGGCGCCTTTCAGCAACGGATTGCCGACCAATCCGGCATTCAGCCGGGGGCCGAAATGCGTGCGGCAGTTGAGGAAGCTAACCGACTGAAACTGCCGCTGTTGCTGGTTGACCGCGATGTCGGCGTAACGCTGAAACGCATTTACAGCAATGTGCCCTGGTGGCAGCGCTTCTCGCTGTTTTCAGGCCTGCTTGGCAGCGTGTTATCGCGTCAGGATGTCTCCAAAGAGGACATCGAAAAGCTCAAAGAGGGCGATATGCTGGAGGCCACCTTCAGCGAGTTCGCCGCCGAATCCGAAGCGCTCTATACACCGTTGATTCGCGAGCGCGACCGCTATATGGCGTTACGCTTAGCCGAAGACGCGCCGCCGGGGCGCTACCAGCACGTGTTAGTAGTGCTCGGCGCAGGCCACCTCAAAGGTACTGGCGAACATCTGGAAACACCGCTGCCCGCCGAGCCAAAGGTAGAGCGCGAAACACTGGAAGCCACCCCGCCACCGTCCAAGCTTTGGAAAGCGCTGCCGTGGCTGATTACCGCGTTGGTGCTTACCGGCTTTGCGATTGGCTTTTCACGCAACACCGACCTTGGCTGGCAACTGGTGCTTGAGTGGTTCTTGATTAACGGTATTCTCTCTGGCGGTGCGACGATTATCGCCATGGCGCACCCGGTGACCGTGATTGCCACCTTCTTTGCCGCGCCGCTCACCTCGCTGAACCCCACCATCGGCGCTGGCTTTGTGGCCGCTGGGGTTGAGCTCTTTATGCGCAAACCCAAAGTGCGCGATTTTTCATCGCTACGCCACGATGTAACGCAGTTGAAAGGCTGGTGGAAAAACCGTGTATCGCGCACCCTGCTGGTGTTTATTCTCGCCACGCTAGGCTCCGCGGTGGGCACCTGGGTGGCCGGATTCAGAATCGCCGGTGCTCTGTTTGGCGGCTAGGCGCCGCATCGCTGCAGTAGGCGGGTCGATTTTGTGATGCAATCGGCTCGCCGCATAACTATCGTTAAACACCTCAAAGTAGTCATCCAGCACGCCCGCAGCAACCGTATCCCCGCCCTGGCGCAGCAGCTCAATAGCCACTTCCGCAGTACAAAGGTGCGATTTTGACGCCGGTTTGCGCAGCCGGTAGCGCGTCTCGCGCTCGGTTCTCAATGGCAGCACGGGCAAAGCATCCAGATAAGCGCTTTTACGGAACATGCGCCGCGCCTGACGCCAAGTGCCATCCAGAATAATAAATACCGGAATGCGCGCCTGCGCTTTCGCCGCATGCACCGCGTCTATGCCAACCACCCGGTCCGCATAGTCGGGCTGATCATCGGGAAAGATCACAAAGGGCGCGTAAAGAGGATCTTTCAACAACGCGGCCAGCTGTGCATCCGGCGCCGTGCGGTACCAGGTAAACACTTGGGTCGTCGTGATCACATCACCAATCAAACGCCCGGTGTTGGTTGGCTTGTAATGCTCCAAGGGGTGGGTCAATAACCACACCTGAGCATGGCTCTCCGCCTTCACCTGATAGGGGCACAGGCAATTCAGTACGGGGAGCTGACAGTTATCGCAGCGGGTGACAAAACTGCCCCGCGCCTTGAACTCGCGCCGCGGCGGACGTGGATGTTCAGCGGCTGAATCATGATTCACAGAGCTCTCGTCAACAGAGCTATCAACATCAGACATCCACGCTCCAGAATGTGAAAAAGGGCGCAGAGTATAAATGAGCGCATCATCTTTTGACGAATGTTTCCACCACCACCGTAAACCTAAAAAATATCCAACGTTGACACCCAAAGCGCAACGCCGCTAAAGTCTCGTCAACTATTAAAGGTAAAAAGGTTTACACCATGACCGTGCATCACGAACAGCTTCTTCATGCGCAGCGCCACGACTGGACGCTGGATGAGATCAACGCGCTTTTCGCGCTGCCGTTCAATGACCTGCTGTTTCAAGCCCAGCAGGTTCACCGTGCCCACTTCGATGCTAACGCGGTGCAGGTCTCTACCCTGCTGTCGATCAAGACCGGCGCCTGCCCCGAAGACTGCAAATACTGTCCCCAATCCGGCCACTACAACACTCAGCTGGAAAAAGAGAAGCTGCTGGAAATTGAAAAGGTCGTCGAACAAGCCAAGGCAGCGAAAGAGGCAGGTGCCAGCCGTTTTTGCATGGGCGCCGCCTGGCGAAGCCCGCGGGATAAAGATCTACTGCTGGTCGAAGAGATGGTTCGTCAGGTGAAAGCCGTGGGCCTTGAAACCTGCATGACGCTGGGGATGGTCGACGGCGAACAGGCCAGTCGATTGGCCACGGCAGGGCTCGATTACTACAACCACAACCTGGATACCTCGCCGGAGTTCTACGGCGAGATCATTACCACCCGCACCTACAGCGACCGGCTGGAAACGCTCTCCAACGTGCGCGATGCGGGCATGAAGGTCTGCTCTGGCGGGATTCTCGGCATGGGTGAAGATGCCAAAGACCGTAGCGCCCTGTTGCAACAGCTGGCCAAGCTCTCACCGCACCCTGAATCCGTGCCGATCAATATGCTGGTGAAAGTGCCCGGCACGCCGCTGGAAAATGTTGAAGATTTAGACCCCATCGAGTTCATACGCGCCATTGCGGTCGCCCGCATTATGATGCCGCAAAGCCATGTGCGGCTCTCCGCTGGCCGCGAGCAGATGAACGAATCGACCCAGGCGCTGGCGTTCTTGGCAGGCGCCAACTCGATCTTCTATGGCGACAAACTGCTGACCACTGGTAACCCCCAAGTGGATCGTGACCGTGCGCTGTTTACCAAGCTGGGCCTGCACCCTGAGAAGCGCGAGACCTGCGAAAGCGAAGATACTCAAGCGGCACGCCTTGCCCAACAGGCACAGCAGCAGGTGCACGCCGAAAGGGTTGCCGAGCTGGCGGTAGACGCCAGTGTCTGAAGCGTGGCAACAGCGTCTGGCCGACGCCCGCGCTCATCGTCAACAGACGGAGCGCTGGCGAACTCGTCAGGTAGCCAAAAACAATACCCTCGACTTTGCAGGTAACGACTACCTGGGCCTCACCCTAGACCCTCGCGTGTGTGAAGCCCAGGCGGAAGGCGCGCGCCGGTTTGGCGCGGGTGCAGGTGCTTCGCACTTGGTCAGCGGTCATCTAGAGATTCACGACACCCTGGAAGAAGCGTTAGCGCGCTGGACAGGCCGCGAACGTGCGCTGCTGTTTTCTACCGGCTATATGGCCAATCTCGGTGTGCTGCAAGCGCTGGCAGATCGCCATACCGCTATTTTCCAGGATCGCCTCAACCACGCATCGCTAATTGATGGCGCCGCGTTAAGCGGTGCCCGCTCGCGGCGCTTTCATCACCGCGATGCCATTGATCTGAACAGCCTGCTGGCACGCAGTGAGTGCGCGCATAAGCTCGTGGTCAGCGATGGTGTTTTCAGTATGGATGGCGATATCGCCGATATTGCCACGCTGGTCGAAGTCAGTCAGCAGCACAGCGCCTGGCTGATGATTGATGATGCCCACGGCGTAGGCGTGCTAGGCGACAATGCCAGCGGCTGCGTGGGCAACACCTGGAGTAGTAAGGACGTGCCGATTCTTGTCGGCACGTTAGGAAAAGCATTAGGCACCGCCGGGGCGTTTGTTGCTGGTGATACCGAGTTAATCGATCACCTGATCCAGTTTTCACGCAGCTATGTCTATACCACCGCCCAACCTCCGGCCATCTCCGCCGCGACTTTAAAAGCGCTGGAGATCGTTCAGGGCGAACCGGAACGCCGCGCTCAGCTAAACGCCAATATCGCTTACTTTCGCCGTGAGGCGCTGCACCTGGGGCTAGCTCTCAGCGATTCGGCCACCCCCATTCAGCCGCTGATCCTGGGCGATGAAACGCGCACCCTAGGCTGGGCATTACATCTCCAGCAAAAGGGTATACAGGTGGGGGCGATTAGACCGCCAACAGTGCCCAAGGGTGAATCCCGTCTGCGGGTGACGTTAAGCGCTCGCCATCAGCACGACGATATTGACCAGCTATTAGCCGCGCTCCACCACTGCCAGCACCAAGAGGCGTTATGCAGCCCCTGCGCTTAATCCTGCTCTCCGGCTGGGGAATCGGCCAGCGTATTTGGCAGCCGCTTGAGGCGCACTGGCCCGCCTGCCTAGCTGCCCAGGCGGTGGATTGGCCCGGCTATGGCGATACGCCGCCGCTTGAGGCCAACGCGGCGCTGCAAGAGTTGGCCGACACTATGGCCGAGCCGTTAGCCAGCGATGCGGTCTGGGTCGGCTGGTCATTGGGTGGGCTACTTGCTACGGCGCTACTGGCATATCTTCCCCCACCTCGGGGCCTGATTCTGCTCGGTGCGGGGGAGACGTTCTGTGTCAAAGGCAAGGCCAGCGCCCAAGGTGGCGTCACTAGCGCCGAGCTGAGCGCCTTCCAACGCGCCTTTCAACGCGACCCCACCGCGACCTGGCAACACTTTTTGCGCTGGCAGACCCAAGGTGAGCCCGGCCCCCGGCAAGTTCACCGGCAACTGCGTGATTTATTGGGCGATACACCGCCTGCCGACAGCCCCACCTTGGCTACCGGCCTACACTGGCTGGCAACCATTGATAATCGCCCACGCCTAGCGGCGCCCCCTTGCCCAGTGGTACGTCTCATCGGCGACCATGATCCATTCATCAGCCCCGCCCAGCGCCGCGTAAGCAAGCCCCTAAGCGATGTCGGCCACTGCCCGATGCTCTCGCAGCCCCAGGCACTCGCAGCAACGATTGGCCATCATGCCCACCAGATGGTTAACGCCACCATGGCGGTTTTATGAGCGACCTAATGCTGAACAGTGAGGCCAGCTGGCAGGCACGGGTCGCCCACGCCTTTTCCCGGGCTGCTCCCCGCTATGATGTGCTCGCCACTGCCCAGCGCCACATAGGCGAGAAGCTTTGGGGTTCGTTACCTCCACACGCTTTTAACGTGTTGGATATGGGGTGTGGTACCGGCTACTGGACACAGCGGTTGGCTGAACGTTACCCGAATGCTCGTATAACGGGGTTAGATTTAGCCCCCGGCATGCTGGAACAGGCCCGCCAGCACCACGGTGAAAGCATTCATTGGCAACCGGGAGACGCCGCGGCACTGCCGTTTGGTAAGCATGCATTTGATCTGGTGTTTTCCAACCTGGCGGTGCAGTGGTGCCCCGACATTGGCGCGGTGATGGCTGAGCTTTACCGGGCTCTCACGCCCGGTGGGCAGGCGCATATTACGACGCTGCTGCCAGGAACGTTGAAAGAAGTTGCCCGTGCCTGGCAGAGACCCGAAGCGCTGCTGCAAACGCCTGATCGCGCCAGCGTCGAGAGAGCCATCGGCGAAAGCGGCTTAACCATCACCCGGCAGACGGCCACCGTTGAGCGCTTCTATTACCCTGACTTGAAGGCGGTAATGGCGTCTATCAAAGGTGTTGGCGCTCAGATTGCCCGGCCACAAGCCAGCCTTAGCCGAAGAGACATCGCCGCCGCACGAGCGCGCTTTGAACAACTCCGTCAGCCGGAAGGCCTACCCGTGAGTTACCATTGCTTAACGCTGCAATTGGAAAAATCGCTATGAACGTCTGGTTTGTGACTGGCACCGATACCGATGCGGGTAAAACATTGGTGACCAGCGGATTGCTATATACCGCCCGCCAACAGCAGTTGAGCACGCTGGGCTTGAAACCTATCGCCTCAGGCAGCCAAGCGACGCCTGAAGGCCTGCAAAATAGTGATGCTCTCGCCCTTCAGCATCAAAGCGTGCCGCCGGTCGACTACGCCACGGTGAATCCCATCGCCTTTGCCCCCGCCATTGCGCCTCACCTCGCTGCGTTAGAGGCGGGTCAGCCGCTTGAGATTAGCACCATCGTTAGCTTGCTGCGCGAAACGCTTAGCCAAACGCCCAGAGACATCACTCTGATTGAAGGCGCCGGCGGCTGGCGCGTACCGTTAAACGAACAGGAAGATTTTGCCGACCTGGCGATGGCGCTTGAGCTACCGGTGATTCTGGTGGTTGGCCTAAAGCTGGGCTGCTTGAATCATGCTCGCTTAACCGCAGAAGCCATTCGCGCCGACGGCTTGGTATTAGCCGGCTGGGCAGGCAGCGTGGTAGACCCCGCTTTTGCGGCTGACACAGCCCGCTTTGAGGCCAATATTGCCCATCTAAACGCCAAGCTGACGGCTCCCTGTTTAGGCATTATTCCCCATCTAGATGCCCCCAGTGCCGCGACTGCCGCCCCCTACCTATCCCTGGAGCCGTTATGAACACGCCGGTTTGGCATCCTTATGCACACCTCAAAACCCAGACACCCGCCCCCAAGGTAGTCGGCGGCGACGGCGTTCACTTTGTGCTTGAGAGCGGCGAACACCTGCTGGACGCCACCTGCTCCTGGTGGTGCATGATCCACGGTTACGGCCACCCGCGCTTGGTGGCGGCCATTCGCGAACAGGCAGGCGAGCTGTGCCACGTGATGCTTGGCGGCTTGACGCATAAGCCCGCCGATCAATTAGCTCGTGAACTGGTGCGCATTACCCCCGCCGGGCTGAACCACGTTTTCTATTCAGACAGTGGTTCGGTGGGCATGGAAGTGGCGATGAAAATGGCCCTCCAGTACCAGGTGCTCACCGGCAACCCCGGTAAGCACAAGATGCTCTCGCTGATGAAGGCCTACCACGGTGACACCACCGGCTGCATGGCAGTGTGCGACCCTGAAGAAGGCATGCACAGTCTGTTCGCCAGCCTACTGCCCCAGCACCATTTTGCTCCGGCCCCCACGGCCCCTTTTGATGCCACCGCTGAACAGGTCGAGCACGACCTTAGCGCCCTGCGTAGCGTACTTGAGCGCCACCATGATGAGATCGCCGCGCTGTTGATGGAACCACTTTTACAAGCAGCTGGCGGGCTCAATATGACCTCGCCGGACTATGTTACTGGCGCCAGGGAACTGTGCGATGAGTTTGGGGTGCTGCTAATTTTTGACGAAGTCGCCACCGGCTTTGGCCGCACCGGTAAGCTGTTTGCCGCCGACCATTCGGGCATCACGCCGGATATTATGGTGCTCTCCAAAGGCTTGACCGGCGGCTATTTGGGTCACGCCGCAACGCTCGCCACGGACCGGGTCCACGATGCCTTTATCGGCGATACTCCCCAGCACGCCTTTATGCACGGGCCTACCTTTATGGGCAACCCGTTGGCCTGCAGGGTGGCGCTGGAAAGCCTGCGCGTCTTCGAGGAAGAGAATTATCTAGGTAAGATTGCGAAGCTCAGCCAGCAGCTGCAGCGTGAGCTACTTGAAGACCAAGCGCTGAATACACATCCGGCAGTGGCCGACGTTCGAGTCCTTGGCGCCACCGCGGTGATCGAAGCGCACTCCGCCGAGGTGCTAAAAGGCGTAGGAGACTTCGCCCGGGAGCGCGGCGTTTGGCTGCGCCCCATTGGCCGCTGGCTGTATACCATGCCCGCCTACATTACTTCTGAAGCGGAAATCACCCAGATTACCAAGGTGATGAAGGCGTGGTTCTTAAGGCCTCAATAAAGCCACAATGATTACTCAACACGAGATCGGGATCAGCCTGTAGCGGGGGTCTTTTGTCATGACCGGAAAATGTTCCCAACAATTCCGGCATTTCCGCCATCCATGGCGGTCAGATGACAAAAGTAGCGCCCATGGACGGGTTTACAGCGCCCCCGCAGAAGGCTGTGCCGATCCAGTCTCGAACTTTCAAGACAACAACAAACTACCCTGCTGCTTCCAGCGATTGACCAGCGCTGGAACGCCTTCTCCGGCGGTGGTGTTAATCGCCAGCACTCCCGGTGGGCTGAGCATATCCGCCTCCGGGTCGACCAGTGCGCAGGGCGTGTCGTAGTCAATGTACGAGAGCAGCGAAGCGGCGGGCATGACGGCCAGCGACGTGCCAACGACCAGTAGAAAGTCAGCCTGGCTAACAAGGTCACAGGCCTCCGCAAACAGCGGCACCGACTCGCCAAACCAGACCACGTCGGGTCGCAGTTGGCTGCCCTTGTCGCACACATTGCCTAGTTCGATGCCGCCTTTCGGCAGCGGGTAGCGCATGCGCTCATCGATTGACGAACGTGCTTTTAAAATCTCGCCGTGTAGATGTAATACATGGCGGGAGCCTGCACGCTCATGAAGGTCATCAATATTCTGGGTAATGATACTGACGCTAAAGCCGTCTTGCTCCAGGGCAGCTAGCGCCTTGTGCGCCGCGTTGGGCTTGGCACGACGGATCTGATCACGTCGTTGATTGTAAAAATCCAGCACTTGCTGCGGGTCACGTTGCCACGCCTCGGGAGTGGCAACATCCTCGACAGGATGGTTTTCCCATAGGCCGTCGCTGGCACGGAAGGTCTTGATACCACTCTCAGCACTAATCCCCGAGCCGGTAAACACCACCAAATGCGGGCTTGCTGCCATGATGACCTCGTTGTTTATGTTTCACTGTTTCTTAAGTAAGACACTAATATACTAGCTGGCCAATACTGCCCGCAAAACGCTGCTTATTGCGGTAAGGATAAACGTCGATGACACGGCCATCGATGATCGCCTGCTGCAGTTCCAGCCAGTAATCCGGGTCAAATAGCTCGGGGTGCTGCGCCATGAACATGTCGCGTAGGATCTTATTAGCGAACATAAAAGGCCCAAACTCCTCAGGAAAAATATCGTTAGGGCCGATAGATAACGTATCACCCCCCTGGAAGTCATTGCCCTGGGATTTGGGTATATGCCGAAAACGGCACTCGGTGAGGTAGCAAACTTCATCGTAGTCGTAGAAGATCACCCTTCCATGGCGTGTCACGCCAAAATTTTTCAGCAGCATATCGCCAGGAAAGATGTTCGCCGCGGCCATTTGCTTAATGGCATTGCCGTAATCCTTAAGCACCGTCTCCTTCTCTTGGTCGCTGCACTGTTCCAGGTAGATGTTCAGCGGCGTCATCATCCGCTCGGTATAGCAGTGCTTGATAATCACCTTATCGTCTTTCAACACAACGGTTGAGGGAGCCACTTCCAGTAAGTGCTCCAGGCACTCCGGCGCAAAATGATCCTGGCGGACAATAAAATTGGAGAATTCTTGAGTATCGGCCATGCGCCCTACCCGGTCATGACGTTTCACTAGCCGATACTTTTCTCGCACTACGGCGTGGGTCACGTCTTTGGCCGGGTCGAATTTATCTTTAATGATTTTAAAGACGGTGCGAAAGCTAGGCAGTACAAAAACCGCCATCACCATGCCGCGCACGCCTGGGGCGATAATAAACTGATCCTCGCGCTTCGCCACCTGACGATTCAGTGCCCGGAAAAACTCGGTTTTACCATGTTTGAAGAAGCCGATGGCAGCGTAGAGTTCGCCTTCCGGTTTGTGCGGCATCAGCTGCTGCAGGTAATCGACAAACTCCCTGGGTACCGCTACCTCAACTTGGAAGTAGGCGCGGGTGAAGGAGAAAATAATCGACACCTCGTCGGTTTCGATCAGTACCGTATCCAGGTGTAGGCAAGGGTCGCCCCCCTGCTGCTCACCAAACCCTTCGCCATGGAGTACCGGCAGCACCAGCGGCACCTGCTCGCCGCCGCCCAGGATTCGCCCCGCCAAATAGGCGCCTTTATTGCGATAAAAGACGCTATTCAGCAACTCGATTTCAGCATCACCGGCGTTCAAAATCGCCGTGGGTAAGTGCTGCTGTAAGGAGGTGGCGCCGAGATGAGTATCCTGATCTATTTCCGCAAAGCGATTTTCGAAGGGGGCATCGATAAGTGCCCATTTGAGGGCAGCCTGCCAGTCGCCATTAACCTGTTTGCGACGGCATAGGTCAATTCCCGAGCGGTGGGCGGCATCTTCCCGGGAGCTATACACAAACATCCAGTCGTTGCGGATATGGCGATGATGGAAAATAGCGCAGAACAGCGAGTTAAAGAAGGTTTCAGCGAGCTCATAATCGAGTCGGTGGCTGATCAACTCAGCGTAGTGGTTGCGCGCCTCGCGCCAGCACTCACAGTGAGACACCACCTCGGGATCAAAGGTACGCTTTAAGCGCCCCAGAGTGTCATCAATCTTTTCCTTATAGAGATTGATGCGCTCGGCGGATGCCTGCTGCGTTTCGCGCCACGCCGCGTCACGGAAACGACGGCTGGCATCGGCGGTAATCTCCTTAAAACGTGCACGGTACTCATCAAAGCCATGCAAAATCGTCGTCGCTAAGCGGTACGCAGGCGAGTGCTTCACGGGCTGGGCTCCTGTTGATTTGCGCTAGCGTTGCCTAACGGCAAACTACATGCGAGACGACCTTGGTTGGGTAGCCCCAGTTTAGCGCACTGCCGCAATACGTTTGAGCCGTAAGCAAAAAGGCCCCGCGGTGCGGTCAGCGATTAAAAAGCCAAGTTGGTGAATCTCGCTTGGCGTTACTGCCGGGGCGTCACTCAATAGCGTTCCCCGCCTCACCGCTTCAAAAGCATCCCATGAGAAGTACAGCGTCTCCCAGGCATCTTGAGAAGGCGTAAATTTCACTCGGTACGCTGAGGCATTGCCAAGGGAGGTGCTTTTCAAGCGCAGTTGATAGGTACGTCCGTCGCCCCGCACGGTCAGCTCTATGCCCTGGGCATCCGCTAGCGTTGGCTCGAACCCATTGGGCTCGCGGCGAACGGAGGCAAAGCCACCACCGTTTTCAAGCGACACCTCGCCCTGAAAGCGACCTACGCCATCGGTAACGCAAAAACCACTCTTTGAAACGCCACCCATCACGCCATCATCAACGGAGTACCAGCGCTGCTGCTCGCTGGGACTATCAAATGTCAACGCCATGACGACTCCTTATCATTAGCCAAAAAAGCCTCTTTGCCGCTGGGCAAAGAGGCTTGTTCAGCCTAGGCGATTAGTCTTGTGAATTACAGCTTCGCTGTCGTGACCACAGGATCTGAGTCAATATCATCCAGATCTTCAGGTGACGCGACCACCAACGCAAACTCCTCCTCGGCGGTTTTCGCTACGAGGTGATTCTTGCTGTAGAGGAAGAAGTAGGCTGCGCCAACAATGAACAGCACGATAGTGTAGTTAAAGGCGCGTGGGTCGAAGGCGTATACCCCGGTGAGCGCAACCAGGGAAAGCACCAGTGCAATCCCCGAGGTAACGACACCGCCAGGCGTTTTATACGGACGCGGCAGGTCGGGTTGTTTTACCCGCAGTAGAATATGGCTGAGTGCCATGAGCGCATAAGAGATCGTCGCACCGACCACGGCCATGCCCAGCATCAGGTCGCCTTCACCGCTCAACGACACCAGAAAGCCAAACACGCCGGGCACGATTAGGGCAAGATAAGGCACTTTACGGCCACTGGTCAGCGACAGTGCCTTGGGGAGGTACCCCGCCCGTGAAAGCGCAAAGACCAACCGGCTATAGCCGTAGATGATCGAAAAGAAGGAAGCAATCAGCCCCGCCAGGCCCAGCACGTTCACCACGGTTGCCAAGGTCGGATTGCCCGCTGCATTCAGCGCATCCACCAGCGGCACGCCGCTTTGACCGATCATCTCGGCGCCCGCGGCACCGGCCAGCAGCACCACGACTAACAGCGCTGTGAAGAGCAGGAACAACATCGCGCCGATGATGCCTCTGGGCATGTCCCGAGCAGGATCTTTAGCCTCTTCGGCCGCAAGCGGTACGCCTTCTACCGCCAGGAACAGCCACATACCAAAGGGTAGTGCCGCCCAGACGCCGTACCAACCAAACGGCATAAAGGTGCTCGCACCTGCCGCATCGGTGGGAGCAATATCAAACAGGTTGGCGGCATCAAAATCACCGATCAGTGCGACGGCGGTGGCCAGGATGGCAAACACTGCCAAGCCACTGATGACCATCATGACTTTTAGCGCTTCCCCCACACCCGCCAGGTGAATGCCGATGAACAGCGCGTAGAAAATGAGGTAGACCAGCGGGCCATTGATACCCAGCAACGACTCTACGGCGGCGCCAATGAAGATCACAATGGCCGCTGGCGCCAGGGCATACTCGATCAATACGGCCAACCCGGTCAGATAGCCGCCAGCAGGCCCCATTGCCTGGCGGGCAAAGCTGTATCCGCCCCCAGCCGCGGGTATCGCCGCCGACATTTCGGCAAGTGACAGCACCAGCGCCAGATACATTAACGCCATTAGACACGCGGCTATCGCAAAGCCACCCCAGCCAGCTTCAGCAATACCAAAGTTCCACCCGGCGAAATCACCGGAAATTACGTAGGAAACCCCGAGGCCCGCCAGCAGCATCCAGCCAGCGGTGCCTTTGCGCAGTTGGCGTTTTGCCAGGTACGCTTGATCTATCGTTGGTTGTGTCATCGTTTTGCCCTTTCAGTGTGGAACGAAATCGTCGTCAGCGGCGTGCTGTGGTTTACCAACGTTGTTCCGTTTTGTTGTGTGATCGTTGTTATAGGGTGTCGCTTGTTGGATGACGTTAATCCGCCACCAGGAAGTTACGCGTCGAGCCTGATGCTGAGTCACCTTCCAGCACATCGTCTTCACTGCGGTCTTTCAACTTAACACCCGACAATTTGCGCTGACGGGCCTCTTTTAACAGCAGAAAGAAGCGTCTGGCGGCCTCTTCCACCTGCAAACCTGCCGGACGCACATTGGAAATGCAGTTGCGTCGATCGTCCTTGAGCCCCGGCTCGGGCGCCCAGGTCATATACAACCCCAAGCTATCCGGCGAACTCAGCCCCGGTCGTTCGCCGATCATGACGAGCACGGCGTCGGCATTGAGCAGTGCGCCAATTTCGTCGCCAATCGCCACCCGACCCTGCTCGACAAGCGTCAGTGGTGCTAGCTGCCAATCAGCAGCATCGCTACTCAGCATCTGATAAAGCGCGCCAAGAAACGGAGCACTGTTTTGCTGTACAGCCAACGCAGAAAGCCCATCGACCACGACGATCGCAAGGTCATAGCGCTGCTGGGACGCGGCAGCTTTCTGCAGGTGCTCACGGGTCTCGTCGTTAAGGCGACGGCCATAGTCGGGCCGCTGCAGGTACATGGCACGATCCTGAGCATGGCTGTGCAGGCGCAGCGGTGCCTCAGACAAATCCAAAGCTTGGGTCAGCTCGGTGGATAGCGCTTCCACATCCAGCGGACAATGAACCGCATCCTGTGCTTGGGCGTGAGCCAACTGAAACGCCAGCAATTTGCTGGTCGGCAGGCTGACCCCAGCGCGCCCCAGTCCAATTCGCGCATCGGTAAAGGCATTCAGCCGCTCCCAGGGGTTCTCCACCACGATGGGTGATGATGGATCATGTGCCATGGCGAGGCTCCTTGGGCAGGTGGCGCAGGCTGTTGGCAAAGGCGGCCGGAAGCTGGTCGTTGAGCCGGTGGGTGCTAACATCCTGGAAAATCTGCATCTCTTCGAGCCAGCGCTCAAACTCCGGCGCGGCCTTCAGCCCCAGTACCCGCCGTGCATAGAGCGCGTCGTGAAACGAAGTCGTCTGGTAGTTGAGCATGATGTCGTCAGAGCCTGGGATACCCATAATGAAGTTGCAGCCCGCCACGCCGAGCAGCGTGAGCAGGTTATCCATATCATTCTGGTCGGCTTCGGCGTGATTGGTGTAGCAGACATCACAGCCCATGGGCACGCCCAACAACTTGCCGCAGAAGTGATCCTCAAGCCCTGCACGGGTGATCTCCTTGCCGTCGAACAGGTACTCCGGGCCGATAAAACCCACCACGGTGTTCACCAGCAAGGGCTTGAACTTGCGTGCCACCGCGTAGGCGCGGGCTTCGCAGGTTTGCTGGTCGAGCCCGTGGTGAGCGTCGGCGGAAAGCGAGCTGCCCTGGCCGGTTTCGAAATACATCACGTTGCGCCCCACCGTGCCGCGATTGAGCGACTGCGCCGCCGCTTCGGCTTCAGCGAGAGTGCTCAAATCAAAGCCAAAGCTGCGGTTAGTGGCCTCGGTGCCACCGATCGACTGGAAGACCAGATCGACCGGAGCGCCCTGCTCGATCGCTTCCAGAGTGTTCGTTACGTGGGTAAGCACGCAGGACTGGGTGGGGATTTGATACTTCTGAATCACTTCATCCATCAGGCGCATCAGCTTGACGCTCTGGGCGACGTTATCCGTGGCAGGATTGATGCCAATCACCGCGTCGCCGCTGCCGTAGAGCAGGCCATCCAGGATGCTGGCCGCAATACCGGTCACGTCGTCGGTGGGGTGATTGGGCTGAAGCCGGGTGGAAAGCCGTCCCGGCAGGCCAATCGTGTTGCGAAAAGCGGTGGTGACCCGGCACTTCTTGGCCACCAGAATCAAATCCTGATTGCGCATCAGCTTGCTGACGGCAGCGGCCATTTCGGGGGTAATCCCCGTTTTTACTTCTGCTAACACCTCACTGGTAGCGTGGTCGGAGAGCAACCAGTTACGAAAATCGCCGACGGTGAGGTGACAGATGGGGGCGAAAGCGTCGGCGTCATGGTCATCGATAATCAGCCGAGTGATCTCATCCTCTTCGTAAGGAATCAGGGCCTCATTCAAAAAAGTGGTGAGCGGGAGCTCGGCGAGTACCATCTGGGCGACCACCCTCTCTTCGGCACTCTCCGCCATTACACCGGCCAAACGGTCGCCTGAACGGGGTGGCGTGGCTTTAGCCATCAGCTCTGCCAGGCTTGCAAAGCGATAACTGCGACTCCCCACCGTCGTGTGATAGGTCTGCGCCATGAGGCTATCCTTTTTTATTACGATGGCTGTTGTTGATCGCGTTGACATCGCGCTGAAGTACAAAACTTGCTTGTTTCCACCATAGCGTTATCAATAGGGAGGGAGTATCAAGTTTTGGCAAACTCACTAACTTTCGCTTAACTCAAGTAAATACAAAAAGTTAAGGCGTTACATAAATTATGATTAGCCAACTTATCACTGCGAGGGGCGCTTCATGACCACGCTCGACAGCTCATTTGCACCAACAAGGTGCATTCAAGAGGCCTTTGATGCCGATGAGCACGCGCAGAACCTGACGCGATGGCAACAGGAGTACGATCAGCTCAGCCCAGGGAGTTTCTACGGGCGGCTGGATGAGGTGGCACTGGAAACCATGCAGGTCTTCAAGGAGCATACCGGGCAAGCGTTACGTCAGGACTGCCGGGTATGGCCTGAGTCGCTGTGGATCGGTATTCCCACTACCCATCAAGGCTCGCGCATCAATGGACAAGCGCTCAGTGCGGGCGAGGTTATGTGCCGCCCGGGTGGACGTGATTTTGAACTGGTGACACCGGAAGGATTCGACATCTATGGGCTGGTGATCCAGTTGCCCGCCTTGACGGCGGCGGCCAAGCGGCAGGGGGTCAGCCTGGATACACACTGGCACGCCATGCCCCGTCGCCAGGCGGCCGGTGACACCCTTCGCGCCGTGTCGTTCCTTATTGAACGTCTACTCACCAGTCAGACGCTGGCCATCGCCAGCCATATCCATCAAGACATTCTGCTGATGGCGCTACTGGAGTTATTGCAGGTCGAGCAGCCCAGCGCTGAGCTGCCACCCAGCTATGCTCATCGCAAGGAAGTGGTTGATCGCGTCAAGCGCTACGTGGATGAGCATCTGGAAGGCCCCGTGACGATGGAGGAGCTTTGTCAGCTTACCCACGTTAGCCGCCGCACACTGCAGTACAGCTTCACCACCATCCTGGGCATCAGCCCGCTACAGTTCTTACGCCTGACCCGGCTGAACCGCGTGCGCCGGGCGCTGCGGGCGGCATCTCCGCAACAATCGGTCACGGAAATAGCCACCTACTGGGGTTTTTGGCACTTGGGACAGTTCGCCCACGACTACAAGCAGCAGTTCGGAGAGAGCCCATCGCAAACGCTCAGTGCGAAAACGTTATGAGCGAGTCAGTGAATAGCGGCAAATACAAGCCAGCCTCTCAGCCGGCCTGATTAAATGCGAGAGTAGCTAAAAAAGAGCGTCTGCCTAGTTAAAGGTTGGGAGGTGCTTGGATTCACGGCCTGGCAGACCACAGTCAAACCAACTGTGATGTGCCTTGCTGTCTTCCCAAATGTGGTAGTGCAGTTGCGACATCATCACCGGGTCATCTAGAAAATCCAAACGCTCCAGCTTACTCATTGCCGCAGGCCCCATCCTGACTCCGCGTGCAACCCGCTCGGCCCGACGTTGGCGTATTGGCTCGGCATCGGTATGCCGTGATGTGCCTAAAGCAGTAGCCAACGCATTCGGCACAGGATCTACCACCATTTGGGCAAAAGACGGCGCCGCCATTCCGGTATTCATGTGGGAAAGCAACCTCACCATGCGCCGCAGCACACGGGGCGGCTGTGTTTCTTCGGGGATCCGGAAAAGCCGCTTTTGAAAGCAGAACCACCCTAACGAGACACGGCTCGACAGTGCCGATACCGGGATAGACAGCATCAAAGCGACGACGATGGGCGAGAGCCACCACAGAAATGTAGGCTCCATAACGTAAACACCCGCTGCCCACACAGCCCCTATTAGGGTTTGACTCCAATGTGCGCGGAACGCATCCCCCCACGTCGTGTCGCTATTTTCACGTGATGGTGAGCGCCATTGAACCGCCCACCCCATCAATGACGTCAGTACAAAGCGGGTGTGAAACAGCATCCTTACCGGCGCTAATAGCATCGAGAATAGCGACTCGAGAATCATACTTTCCAATACCTTGAGAGGCCCGCCAAATTGACGACTCCCCTGTATCCACACCAGCAATACGCTGAGCAGCTTAGGCAAGAACAGCAGTAACGCCGTCACACCAAACAACCCCACCGCTAAGGTTGGATTCCATTGTGGCCAAACAGGAAACAACATTCCCGGCTCAGGAAAGTAGTCGGGCGTGCTAAAGGTATGCACTGCTAAAAGCGCGGTCGAAAGCACTAAAAAAAGACACCATAGCGGCGCGGAAAGATAAGACATTAAACCGGTCAGGAAAACGGCACGGTGGACGGGGTGGATGCCTTGCGAGAAAAACAGCCGGAAGTTCATCAAATTTCCGTGGCACCAGCGTCTGTCGCGATTGAGTTCATCGAGCAGGTTAGGTGGCATTTCTTCAAAGCTGCCTTCCAATTTGTAGGCAATCCATACCCCCCAACCGGCTCGCCGCATCAGCGCCGCCTCAACAAAATCATGGGATAGTATCTCCCCAGACATCGAGCCTTTACCGGGCAGTGGCGCCAGGATGCAGTGCTGCATAAACGGGGCGAGGCGAATGATCGCGTTATGGCCCCAGTAATGCGACTCACCCAATTGCCAAAAATGGAGCCCGGCAGTAAACAGCGGTCCATACACTCGTGTCGCAAACTGTTGCATCCGAGCGTACAGATTGAGGCGCCCCGAAGCGCGTGGCGCTGTTTGGATAATGCCGACCCTGGAGTGCACCTCCATCATTTGCACCAGTCGCGTCAGGCATTTGCCGCTCATGACACTATCGGCGTCCAACACCACCATATAACGATAGAGCGCCCCCCAGCGGCGGCAAAAATCGTCGAGATTACCGCTCTTGCGTTTGACTCGACGCTGTCGGCGGCGATAGAAAACCTGACCGAAAGCATCCAGATCACGACACAACACCAGCCAGGCATAGGTTTCTTGAATGGCAATATCGGGATCGGACGTATCGCTCAGAATAAAGATGTCGAAATGCCGGTCATTACCCGTACTGCGCAGGGATTCCAGGGTGGCGCGCACCCCGGCAAAGACCCTGGCAACATCCTCGTTACAGATTGGCACCAATAGTGCTGTGCGTGCCTCATCATCAATCGGCTCGTCGCCCACCTCGCTGTCAATGGCGTAGCGGTCATGGCTTCGTAATAGCTGGAAAAATCCCATCAAGGCAGTCCAAAACCCGGCGGATACCCAGGCGAATAGCAACACAAATAACGACAGGATAGCTATCTCAAGCCACTGCAGGCCCTGGCCAGGGAGGACAGTACGCATCTGATTGGCAGCGATGATACTTTGACCGAAAATCAGCACTAGCAAAACCCAGCGTCGCCTAGTGGCGACCCACTTCCAGGACGCGGAGGGTGACTCTCTTCTGCGCCGACGAAAATCACCATTTGCCCAGCGCTTGAAGCGGCGACCAATATTCACGAAAGGATTGGTCGACCACTGCTGGGGCGCCAACGGCGTTCGCTTCATCGGTGGCGCAGTTTGCAGGCGGGTAATACCGGAGGTGTCCGTAGACAGCACGTCTGGCGGCGCTAGCGGCGGCTCTGCATAGGCAAGCGCCAGGCGCCGACCTACTGACAGCGCTGCAGGATCACTATTGTCACCTCTCTGCCAATTACCATCCCCATCACTATCCTCGCTCAACGCAGCGTGTAGCGACGCCATGTCGTGCTTATCAAGATCACCGACCAGTAACTTGTAGCGCTCCTTACGATTCTGGGTCTCCAACGCCAAGCGCTCTAAATAAATATCCGTTGGCGTTGCCTGCGATGAAGACATCATTTCAGCCATTAGCAGGCAGCCTGTAGTACCAGGTTTCGGACATTTGCTTGCCATCGAGCATTAGCTTGGCCCTGATATCCAAGGGCTGGCTGCCATTATTCCGCTTCACATTGACAAATACACGCCAACCGTTGGTCGCTGGGTTATGAACAACGCGGCTAGTCGCCAATTCTCCATTATCGCCCACGCTTGCCTCAACGGTCATATTTGCATCGCTGCCGATACCGGAAAGCGAGGGCCCGATAAAATCGAGGACAAAAGCGAGTGTCCCGTCGGGCTCGCGCACTAGGTTATCGCGCATCACCTCTCCCCGTGAGCGACGTGTTTCTTCAACCCAGGCAAGCTGAGGATCAAGGTGGCGGCTTTCATTGGTTGTGAACGTAATACGGTAATCGAATGCCAGCGGTGTTCCCGGCTCATGGGGTTCATCAGACAGCCACATCGAGACGATATTATCGTTGGTCTCGTTGTCAGTCGGAATCTGAATCAGCTCAACGCTACCCGCCCCCCATTCGTTTTGTGGCTCGACCCAGGCGCTTGGGCGCAGATCATAACGTGCGGCAATATCCTGATAATCGCTAAAATTGTGGCCACGCTGCATCAAGCCATAACCGCGTAACTGAGGTGTTGCATGCCTATTCATCATCAATCTGGCCGGATTGGCTAGCGGGCGCCACAGCCAGCCATTCTGCGCATCATTGATCAAAAGGCCATTAGAATCATGGATTGCCGGGATATAGTGTTGTGTCGAAGAGGGCTGCTCTGGGCCGTAAAGATACATGCTGGTGAGTGGAGCTATCCCTAGTTTCTCGACAGCCCGACGCAAATATAGCCGCGACTGTACGTCGACTATAGTGTCTTCTCCGGGACGCAGCACGAAGCGGTATGCACCGGTCACGCTAGGTGAGTCAAGCAGTGCGAAAATAGTCAAGTACTGGCTTTCCGGGCCAGGTTCGACGATCCATATTTCCTTGAAGCGAGGGAACTCCTCGCCCGAAGGTAGCCCTGTATCAACGGCAAGTCCTCGCCCGGAAAGCCCATAAACCTGCCCTTCGCCAATAGCGCGAAAATAGCTAGCCCCCAGAAAGACCATCACCTCATCTTTGCGATCACCTTCATTGAGTGCATGGTTGATCCTGACCCCGGCAATACCAATGCCATCGCTATTCTTCACTTCGTCGGAGATGTCTAAATCACCGTAGGTAAAATCATCCGGATTATAGGCAAAGCCATGTACCCCCCCCTCCTGATCAACGCTGTTTAATTGGATGGCACTGTCATAATGCATACCCTCATGGATAAAGCTCAGGGTGAACGGTGCGCCTTTACCGCTCCACACATCGCGATCTCGCTTGAACTGTATTTGCGAATACTCCATATAGCTGAGTTCGCGCAGCTCATCAGGCAGAGATGTTTCCGGGGCTCGGTAGCCCTGCTGGGCTAGTTCCTCTGCTTTTCTAGCGACATCATCGAAGCCAAATGCAAAAGCCTCAAGAGGGATGCTTCCAACCAGCAGGCCACCCAGAACGGCGACTGAAAAAAAACCTTTGCAGCTTGAAAATTTACTTAACCGGGTCGATCCACTCATTTAGCGTCATGCTCCTGTACAATCCTTTGACTAAATTCAAATTCGCTTACTTGCCGAATCGACATACGAAAGAGTCCATTCGATCAGCTAAATGCGTCCTTTTGATTTTCTCACCATCCTAAAGCGCGCACCTCGAGCGTATGTGAAGATGAGGTTACGTTTTAGGTATAGCATGAGTCTAGACTACTTGGCACCCCGACTAACCGGGCTTTTTGAAAGGGTTGAGGCTAAAATTAGAATGGGCTCGATTCGTTGAACCGGGAGAACAGGCGCTACCTTAAGCTTATTGTCTATTATAGATAGCAGTTTGGTGGGCGCCCTTCAAAAACGCTCAATGCAAAAACGACCTACTTACCTAGCGCAGCCAGCGCTGGGCAAACTCTTTAGCTGCCAATGGCCGATCAAAGTAGTAGCCTTGGCCCTGGGCACAGCCCATTGCAAGCAATGCGTTAATCTGGTTTTGGTTCTCAATCCCTTCCGCAATGGTTTCAAGGCCCAGCGTGTTTGCCATGGCAATGATCGTTGCCACAATGACACGGTCGTTGTCGCTGGTGAGCATATCGCGGACGAAGGAGATATCGATTTTAATTTTATCGGCGGCGAAGCGCTTTAGGTAGGCAAGCGACGAATACCCGGTGCCAAAGTCATCAATGGAAAGCCCTAACCCTTTGCTCTTTAACACTTCGGTCATAGCAATCGCTTTTTCAGGATTCTCCATGATACCGCTTTCGGTAATTTCCAGGCTAAGTTGTGACGCCTCAACGCCAAAGTCGACACAGCAACCGAGCAGGCCAGTCACCAAATCATCCTCTTCAAACTGCTGGGCGGCAATATTAATCGCTAACTGGCCAGGCATAGAGCGCCCCTGCTCTCGCCATGCGGCAAGTTGCCTGCAGGCTTCCTCTATCACCCAACTGCCGAGCGCGACAATCATGCCTCGCTCCTCGGCAATAGGAATAAATTTACCCGGTGAAACGTCACCCAGTTCCTCATCGTGCCACCGACACAGCGCCTCAGCGCCAATTAACTGGCCGGTGTGCAAATCTACCTGGGGCTGAAAGTGCAGGCTCAGCTGTTTTTCGGCAATGGCGGACGCCAGGCGTTTGGCGATATGCAACTGTTCAGCCACAACGCGCCCCATCCAGGGTTCAAATACACATACGGGAAGCTTTTGCCGCTTGGCTTGATGCATGGCAATGTCGGCGTGTTTCAACAGCTCTAATGGCATTGCCGCATGCTGAGGATATAGCGCCAGACCGATTCCCACAGAAAGCTCAAAGGAGTGTTGCTCAACAATAAACGGTTGCGCGATACTGTCGCACAATTGCTGAGCTGTGGCTAACGCGCTGCTTGCCTCAACACCAGGGCAAACCACCACAAACTCATCACCAGCTAAGCGTGCTAAATACTGTCCCTCCGTCAACGAAGCTGCAAAGCGCTCGGCCACGGCCTTTAGGACTAAATCGCCCAGGTCATGCCCAGCGGTATCATTGATCTCTTTGAAATGATTAAGATCCAGTAGCAATAGCGCCAATTCAGTGGTCTGCGTATCGGCGACCACTCGCTCTAAGTGGAGCATAAAGGCAGCACGGTTGGGCAATTGAGTCCCCGAATCAGAAAAAGCCAATTGGCGAATGCGCACTTCGTCTTGTTGGCGTTCAAGCTCTGAAGCGGCCCGCGCAGCAAATATCTGCAAGACATTGCGCACAACATCCACATCGTCCAGCGGCTTCTTAAACATGACGCCAATAAGCCCCATCGGCTGACCATGGCTATCATCCAGCCGCCGCCCAACATAGCCGTTTACCCACGAAAGCGCCCCGTTGGTTTCAGCAGGCAGCCTAATGGCGGCACCCTCGTGAACGATACACTCTTGCTCCACCATTACCTTATGGCAAGGAACGCCGGGAAGATAATAAGCAAAATTATCCTGGCACTGACCATTTACATACAGCGTTAAGGTATGCGCGATATCGGAATCCTGCTCGTCCAGTAGCGCTATAAACCCCACTTCAGCGGATAACGCTTCGGCCATATGGGCGGTTAGCCGGCGCAGAAACGCTTCGCCATTCTCAGTTGAGACCGCAGTTGCCAAGCTAACAACGGCGTGTTGAAAGCGTTGCTGCTCATTAATGGTGTTGATCAGGGCGGTGTTGTGTCGACCAATGCGCTGCAACGCCTGCTGTTTATATAACAGACGTTCGCGCGTTTGGCTTTCTGCTAACTGACGCGCCAACTCTGCGCCAGCCAACGCCGCAGAGATACGTAACACTTCATCGGCATAAGAAGGAAGCTCCAGGACGGATGAGTGCATTAGCGCAATAGCCCCCAAAAAGCCGCCACCAGGCGCTGCGATGGAGATACCCAAATACCCCTCAACGCTCAGGGAGTCCAGCCGCTGATCATCCGGGAACTGCTGACGAGCAGAAGCAGGCACAAACAACCGTGAGTGTTCCGCGACCTGTTGGCATGGCGTGCTTTGTAGTGAATACGGAGCTGTCTCAATGAACTCACCCTGAGACCACGCTGCCAATGTGCTCACAGTGCCCTGGCGGCTATCGACATATTCAACAACGGCATGATCAACGCCAAGGATACCCGTCAGGGATCGCACAAGGTGTTGAAAAAAGCCCTCTTCACTGACGCAGGTCAACTTATCCGCCAACTGTCGAAAAATCTCTGGTGCAGAAGTAGGGAGCATGTTATTAAGCGCCTTCGGATTTACACATCAAGCTTCTCTCCCGCTCTTGCTGAACAGTATTTAAAAAAAACGCACCGATCCGCCGCATAAACGCCATTCGGTAACCGATCAACGACTAAAGTTTATAAACGCCTAAAGCTTACAAAAGAAAAACCACCCAACATTCAACACCTCACAATCTTCTTTCATAAGATTTTAAACAACCTTCAAACAACCAAAGCAACTTGAACATTAACACTGAAAGCATATTGATAACTTACACTACTAAAGCTGCCCTCAGTTATATGCTTTATAGCTTCGGGCATTTCCACCTATCACACCTATGCTTTTTATTTTTTTTTGGCTACCCAATTAAATCATTACCCCTTAATTACACATTTCACGGCGTAACCAAACGAAACAAAAAGTAACTACAGGCATCCAAATCAACCTTAGAAGATGATATTCAACCTAAACAGTCCTTCATGTCAATAGGTCGTTCCTCAACCATCTAGGTCTAATGGAGGACATTGTGAATAAAACAGAACAGAAACGGCTTGCAGGCAGTATCGGCCGGGCAATTGCCAAACAGCGGGTTCGCAGTCAATTGACCCAAGAGGAAGTTGCTGAGCGCCTAGGTGTTGGTAACGAAGCCGTTTCGCGCATCGAGCGCGGGCGGGTGATCCCCAACATTGTGCGCTTAATAGAGCTTGCTGAAATTTTCAACTGCGAGGCAGCTGAGTTATTTGGGCAAGCCAGTTTTCATATCGATGATCAGTCAAGCAGAATGAAACAGCTTTTAGAGCCTTTAAATCAAAATGATCGACAGCTAGTTATCGATATTGTTGAAAGCTTAACTACACGCCTACAAAAAGGGTAATCAAACACAATGACAAAATCTTATCTCTACAACTTTAAGACCAATCAAAAATTACTACAAAAAATCAACCAAAGGATCACTATAATGTTTGCTATTTCATAAACCCCACACAATAAATTTGATAAGGTGATAATATTAGCCATATAAAATAAATCATCCAACATGAGCACGCTTTATTGGTTGAATGATTGCTTTCATGCTATAGGTAGTCTGATGTAAATAGTCGACACCCGGCATTCAGCAATCGCAGCGTTGAGCTGCAAAGGGGCGTTATGTTCAACACCACCGCGTGGAATCGCCTTCGCTACACCGTTTACGCACCTTTCTACGATGCGGTCGCCGCCCGTGCGTTTCGTAGGCCACGGCGTATTGCGCTTGGACAAGTAGATTGGGAGCCTGGTATGCGGGTGCTGCTGGTAGGGGCTGGCACAGGGTTAGACCTGCCTTTTCTGCCTCATGACATCGAATTGCACGCCACCGATATCGCTCCGGCCATGGTGAAGCGCACGGCAAAAAGAGCCGAGGAGCTTCGCCACGATGTGGAATGTAGTGTGATGGATGCCGAGGCGCTCAACTACCCCGATGAGCACTTTGAGGCCGTCATCATGCATCTGATTATTGCGGTAATGCCTGATCCACAGCGAGGGCTTGCCGAAGCGTACCGCGTGTTAAAACCCGGTGGGCAGCTGTGCGTAATGGATAAGTTCCAGCCAGACGGTCAATCTGTGGGTGCGGGCCGACGTCTTCTGAATGGAGTCACATCGGCACTTGCCACCGACATTACACGCCAAGCACAGCCACTGCTCAGTGAAGCTGGGTTTCAGATTCACCACGACGAACCGGTGCTAATGAATGGTCTATTCCGTGCACTCCTGGCCGTCAAGCCCGCTCCGTCTAGCCGCTAAGCGTGTGACTTTTTACCGCTATGCACAGGCTAGCGATTGCTAATTAAACTATCTAAGCTGTCTGGCTAATTTACCGATACCACTCGGATTCAAGCCAATGACAGTCCACTCCTCTAACCGCACCGGCAAGCTGCTTTTTGCCCTGCTTAGCCGCTTACACCTATATATTGGCCTCTTCGTCGGCCCTTTTATTCTTATCGCGGCACTGTCTGGTATCGCTTACTTGCTTAGCCCACCACTTGAAGAGTGGCTCTACCATGACACCCTATATGGCGTTACTCAGGGCGAGCCTCATTCACTTGCCGAACAGATCACTACGGCCCAGCAATACCTGGGCGAACCAACCCTGCCCAGCGCGGTGCGCCCTGCACCGGCGTTAGGCGACACCACCCGACTCATGTTTAGCGAGCCAGGGCTGGGGCCTTCTGAACATCGGGCGCTGTTTGTCGACCCCATTACCCTGAAAGTCACCGGTGATACGACGGTTTATGGTACCAGCGGTATTTTACCGCTGCGCACCGCGATCGATCATTTTCACCGCCAGCTGTTAATGGGCGAGATGGGGCGTCTCTATAGTGAGCTGGCTGCCTCATGGCTTTGGCTTGCCGCGCTGGGTGGCATAACGCTGTGGATTCGCCAACGCCGCACACTGAAAGCACTGTCAGGCGCCCACACCACACGCCAACGCCACGCAACACTTGGCGTAGTGCTTTCCTTCGGGCTGCTGTTCTTTTCGGCAACGGGGCTCACTTGGTCACAGTGGGCAGGGAGCAATATTGCGGAACTTCGTCATGCCTGGGGCTGGGGCACGCCAAGTGCCTCAACGGCACTGATCGATACCGATAGCCAGGTAGCCGATGAACATGCTGAGCATCACGGCCATATGGCAATGGTGGCCACGTCTATCACGTTAGAGGACTTTGACCGGGCGCTGAGCGCTGCTCGTAAGGCGGGGCTTAGCGCAGCGCGCATCCAACTAACGCCTCCGAGCAGTTCCCAGGAGGCATGGCGGGTAGCGGAAATTGATCGCCAGTGGCCTACGCAGGTAGACCAGGTGGCGCTGCATCCGCAAAGCATGGCTGTGACCGATCAAACCGACTTTACCACCTTCCCACTAGCCGCCAAGCTCACCCGCTGGGGGATTGATCTGCATATGGGCGTACTGTTTGGTATCGCTAATCAAATAGTGCTGGCGTTGATCGCCGCGGGGCTTGTGACGCTGATGGTGTGGGGTTACGTAATGGCGTGGCGGCGGCTACGCACGGCGAGTGGTCAGCGCTTCCCAACGGTGACTGAACCCTGGCTAATGCTTCCGCTTACGACCCAACTCGGCGTGCTGTTCGTCGCTATCACGCTTGGCGTAGCACTGCCCGTACTGGGTGTAAGCTTGGCATGTTTCATCGTGATCGATGCGCTGCGCTGGTCTATTAAAAAGCACTACACTGCCCGCAGCCTTGATGCCCACCAATGAGGTGGACGATGCCAAAAGCCCCCATTAAGCGCTTTCGCCGCTTACCTGATGACGAACAGTCACGTGTTATCGAAATGGCCTGGGAAGGCCGCACACCGTTTGAAGCGATCGAAACGCTGTTTGGCATGAGCGAGCCGGATGTTCTACGTGGATATTGCCCAACGCAATATAAGCGCTGATATCCACTAGCAGATACGAACCTGACCCGACCTCCTCTGAAACAAACCTTCCTCTAAGCACTTATATTGTTATATTATCACATAACATAAAACCATTTAGAGGTGTGCTAGCAATGACTGCGTTTTCTCCCCTGCCCGTCACCGTACTGTCGGGCTTTTTAGGTGCCGGTAAAACCACCGTCCTTAATCATATTCTCGCCAACCGTGAGGGCCGCCGGGTGGCGGTGATCGTTAACGATATGAGCGAGGTGAATATTGACGGTGCGCTGGTGCGCGGCGGCCCTGGCGAGTCGACGTTGGATGGTGATGTAGCACTAAACCGCTCCGAAGAACGCCTGGTAGAGATGAGCAATGGCTGCATCTGCTGCACATTGCGCGAAGACTTGCTGGAAGAGGTCAGCCAACTGGCCCGAGAAGGAAAGTTCGATTACCTAGTGATTGAATCCACTGGGATTTCCGAGCCGCTGCCTATAGCGGAAACGTTTACCTTTGAAGATGAAAGCGGCCAGAGCCTCTCCCACGTCGCCCGGCTGGATACGCTAGTGACCGTAGTGGATGGCGCCAACTTTCTTGAACAGTACCGCGAAGCGCAAAGCCTCGCTGAAGCGGGCGAAAGTTTAGGCGAAGACGACGAGCGCAACGTCGCCGACCTGCTGGTTGATCAAATCGAGTTTTGCGATGTGCTGTTGATCAGCAAGACTGACCTGATCAGTGAGAAAGAGTTAGCAGCGCTGAAGGCGATTCTACACTCGCTGAACCCCGACGCGGAGCTGGTACCGATCACTCAAGGCGGCGTGCCGCTCGATAAAGTGCTGGATACCGGCAGGTTCAATTTCGAGCGTGCCCAGTTGGCACCGGGCTGGCTAAAAGAGATGCGCGGTGAGCATGTGCCCGAAACCGAAGAGTATGGAATTGGCAGCTTTGCCTACCATGCCCGTCGCCCATTCCATCCGCAAAAATTCCACGATCTGCTGAACCAGGAGTGGTTTGGTAAGGGTCTGCTGCGCTCAAAAGGCTTTTTCTGGCTCGCCACTCGCCCTCAAGCCGCTGGTCAGTGGAGCCAGGCGGGCGGCATCGCTCACCACGGCCCAGCCGGGATATTCTGGAAGGCGATTCCCGAAGAGCGTTGGCCAACGGATCCCGAAACGCGTCAGTTTATTATGGAAAAGTGGCAGGAACCGTTTGGCGATATGCGCCAGGAGCTGGTCTTTATCGGTCAGAACCTGGAACAAGATAAAATGCGTGAAGCGCTGGATGGCTGCCTGATAAGCGAAGCGGAACTACTGCAAGGCATGAACGCGTGGAAGAAACTGCCCGATCCATTCCCGTCCTGGGAATAAGTAAGAGCTAATAACGCTTAAACGCAAAGAGAGGCCGCAGCCTCTCTCTTTTTTACTACCTGCACTTTTCTTGCTAAACGCTCTATTGCAGCATGCTGGGCAACCAAGTCGCCAGGCCCGGAAACACTATCAGCACTGCGACCAGCAGCATCGAACAAAGAATGTAGGGAATCGCTGCCGAGTATATTTCTCTCATGGTAGTACCTGCCGGTGCGACCCCTTTCATGACAAACAACAAAAGACCCAAGGGCGGCGTTGAGAAGCTAATTTCAAGCGCCAGTAGAACAACGATACCGAACCACACCAAATCAAACCCAAGCGCCTGGGCGAGCGGGAAAAAGATCGGCACGGTCAGCATCATGATAGAGATCTGCTCCATAAAGGTGCCCAGTACCAGTAGAACAGCAAACATTGCCAGGAGCATCAGAATCGGCGACAGATCAAAGCTGGTTGCCCAGCCGATCAAACCACCCGAAGCGCCTGAGAAACCAAGCAACTGACTGAAGGTAGCCGAGCCAAACACGATCAGGTAGGCCATCAGCGTGACTTTTAATGCCCCGGTGACCGAAAGTTTAAACGCCTCCCAGGTCATGCAGCGGAAAATAAACGCCAGGATAATCACACCTAGCGCGCCAAAGGCTGCAGCCTCTGACGGCGTGGCAAACCCAATCAGCATTAACGTGACGATAATCACCATCACGCTGAGCATGGGTAGAATATCTGTCACAATCAGTTTGAGCTTCGCGCTCATCGGCACCGGCTCAAGCTCATAATTCGGGGCGGCCTGAGGATCCAGCTTGGTCTGAATAAAAATGGTCGCTATATAGAACCCCGCCAGCGTTAGCCCCGGCAAGATACCGGCAATAAGCAGCGCGCCAATATCCACTTTTGCCAAGGTTGCTAACAACACTGCCAGCGCAGAAGGCGGAATAATAATCGCCAGGCCGCCAGTGCCCAGAATCGGGCCAATCGCCATTTTCTTTTTATAGCCCCGCCGCTCCATTTCTGGCACCAGTAGCGAACCCATTAATGCCGTAGAGCCCATGGAGGAGCCACTGAGAGTGGAGAAAGCCGTCCCACCCACCACTGTTACGTAAGATAAACGCCCCGGCACCTTGCCCATTAGCTGGTCAATAGCGTTGAACATTTTCATGCCTAGACCAGTGCGGAAAAACAGCTCGCCCATCAACAGAAACAGCGGGATGGGCACCAAATTAAAACTGGATAGTGCGCCGAAACCGTTGTTGAGCATCTGCAAGATGCCGGTTTGGCCGCCCATAAAGTGCCAGGCACCAATCACATTGGCGGCCAAAAAGGCCAGGGCAATGGGGGTGCCAATCGCCATAAAGATCAAAATCAACGAGAGCAGGAAAGCGAGCGCAAAGTACCATTCCATTATTCTTTAATCCCCGCTTCGCCGCTGTGAAGAATTTCATGGCCCACCACAAAGCGGCCAAATTCGATCGCCATCAGGGTAAAGTTGATGGGGAAAACAATGGTCAGTATCCATTTCGGCACAAAGAAAGCCCGCACGTCATAGTCAGTGCGCTCGATATTAAGCAGCACCAGATCAAGCCCCTTCCACGCCAGCACGCCGCACACCACGACACAGAGCAGCGCTACCCCTCGGCTGAGGATATTTAGCGCTGCTGGCGGCAACACCGAGGTCAGTAGCTCAATATGCACATGCCCTTTTTGGCGCACCAGCCAGGGAGCCCCGAGTAGAGTGAGGTAGAACATGGCGTACTCGGTGGAGAGAAAAAACCATGCAGAGGGCTGAAGACCTAAGTTACGAATCACCACCGAAAGCACCACCGCCACCATCAGCCAAACCAGCATGATGGCGGCCAGCAGGGCCATGCCGTTGAGCAGCAGCAGATAGCCGCGTTGTGCGTAGCGCATAAAAAAACCCTAGAGAAAAGCTAAACAAAGGGGCGCTTGATGACTCGGCGCCCCTACGTTTCTATAGATCGTTGAATTTTTCGATCAGCGTATCGTAGTGCTCAAGCCCCATGGGGTGGCGCTCCATCTGGCCACGCATACGTTCCCAGGTGGCATCCCGGGCAGCGTCTGAGAATCGCTGTGCTGCTTCGCCTTCCAGGGTGATGACCTGCATGCCATCGGCCTCAAGCTGAGCCTGTTGCTCGTTGGCTAATTCAGCCAGTTGTTCGGCGCTGTCGCGCTCATGCTCAATGGCGACTTCCTGAAGAATTTGCTGCGACTCTTCGCTGAGCTGGTTCCACTTATCCAGGTTAACGATCACCCCCATATCGGTGGAGAAGAAGGCAGGGTCAACCCGATAGTTAAGAAAACGATCCCAATTTAGGTCTTTCAGGCCAATTTGAGTCCAGCCAGTCGCGTTCACTACACCCCGCTCCAGGGCCGCGTAAACATCGGTGGTCGGCAGGCTGATTGGCTGAGCGCCCAGGTAGTCCTGGAAGAAGGCGTCATACACCGGATTACTGCGTAGGCGTAGGCCCGAAACGTTTAGGTTACCTTCGCCATCGACGGTGGGCTCATCAATGGTGTAGAAGTTGTAGCTGACCCCGCTGTCGAACCAGCCCAGATAGTAGGTGCCCATCTTCTCCTGATGAATTTCATTAAGCAGGTCGATGCCGCCATTTTCGCGTGCGTAGATAGCGTTAGTGTTCGAGGCGACCATGGCATCGCGCTCTGGTACGGTACCTGCGTAGAAGCTCGCAGCGGTGTAGGCCATATCGACCACGCCGTTGCGAACTGCGTCGGGCTGCTCGGAAAGGCCAATCACTTCAGGGCCGCCGCGTACGTTAATTTGCACCACACCTTCACCGCGTTCGTTGACCTTATCGACGAACTCTAAAAAGCTCTGGGTATAGATCAACGAGGGGGGAAATGCATGCACTGCGTTAATTTGATCAACGGCCAGCACTTGAGTGGAAGCCAGGGCAGTTAGCACGCCCAGGGTAAGGGTTACTTTTTTCATTAGTTTGTCTCCTGCACAAGATAATTTGCGTTATAGCGTTTTTGTTTCTAAACCGTTTTTATAAGCTGCTGTTTATTAACCCTTCTTATAAACGTCTGTTGCAAACGTGCGTGCTGTTGTTAGCAATATACTTCCAGGCCGTTTCTACCCCTTGCTGATAAGGGTACTCTCTGGCGGCTGAGCCGCTGTCCAAGGGAACTGTGCCGTGTACTGTGCTGAGAAATCAGTAATGGTGTCAGCATGCTGGCGGGTCATATCAATATCATCCCAACCGTTAAGCAGCTTGGTGCGCCAAACCGGGCTAATTGAAAAGCTGACTTCTACTTCGGCGACACGGACGACCTGCTTGTCTAAGTCAACGTGTATCGCCGCCGGTGCATCGCCAAGCGCTGATAACAAACGCTCGGCTTCATCCTCTTCCACCACCGCAGGCAGTAAGCCATTATTGACGGCGTTAGAAGCAAAAATATCGCCAAAGCTTGGCGCCACCACACAGCGAAAGCCGTAATCGACCAGTGCATAGACTGCCGCTTCCCGCGATGACCCCGCGCCAAAGTTGCGGCGACTGACCATCACTTCAGCGTCGGCAGCATTAGGGCGATGAAGAATAAACTCTTCGTCCGGTGTGCCCTGCTCGTCGTGGCGAACGTCATAAAGTAAAAACTGACCGTAGCCGACGCTGCGCGGCTCTTTCATAAAGCGCGCGGGAATCAACTGATCGGTATCCACGTTAGCCGCGGCAAGGGCAACGCCAAGGGTGTCTAGTACGGTAATAGGTTGCATTAGCGAGCTCCTGAAGCCTGAACGGATGAATCAACGCCCGCTGTTAACGTACGCACATCGGCTAGCCGCCCACTCACCGCCGCTGCGGCCACCATGGCGGGTGACATCAAATGAGTGCGCGCGCCAGGCCCTTGGCGGCCCTTGAAATTGCGATTGGTGGTCGAGGCGCAGCGTTCGCCGCTGGCCACTAAATCACCGTTCATACCCACGCACATGGAGCAACCGGAGTGGCGCCACTCAAGCCCGGCATCAATAAAGATACGGTCTAACCCTTCGGCTTCGGCCTGGGTTTTCACCAGGGTTGAGCCTGGCGAGACCACGCCGGGCACGCGGCTTTTGTGGCCTGCCAGGACAGCCGCAGCGGCCCGTAAATCTTCAATACGCGCGTTGGTACAAGAACCGATAAAGACCCGATCAATGTTGATATCGGTGAGTTTTTGGCCCGCCGTTAAGCCCATATAGGCCAAGCTCTCCCGAGCCTGGCGCGCTTTCGCGGGATCACTCAATTTCTCAGGGTCGGGCACAGCGCGATCAATCGGCAGCGCTTCTTCGGGCGAGACGCCCCAGGTCACCGTCGGCGCGATTTCGTCCGCATGCAGCGTCACTTCAAGATCAAAACGGGCGCCTGGGTCGCTGTAGAGCGTGGCCCAATAGGTGCAGGCTTGCTCGAAGGCTCCCCCTTTCGGACTCCAGGGGCGGTCACGCAAATAGTCAAAGGTGGTTTGGTCTGGAGCAATCATGCCGCAGCGGCCGCCGCCTTCAATGGAGAGATTACACAGCGTGAGACGCGCTTCCATGGAGAGCGAGCGGATCGCCTCGCCAGCGTACTCAATGGCATAACCCCGTGCGCCGTCGGCGCCTAGCCGCGAAATCCAGGTGAGCGCAATATCTTTGGCGGTGATGCCCTCGGCGAGTTGGCCCTCGACGCTAATCCGCATCACCTTGGGCTTGCTCTGCCACAAGGTTTGCGTGGCCAGCACGTGGGCCACTTCCGAGGCGCCAATGCCAAAGGCAATGCTGCCAAAAGCGCCATGGGTGGCGGTATGGCTATCGCCGCACACCATCACCATGCCGGGCTGAGTGAGTCCCTGCTCGGGGCCTAGCACATGAACAATGCCCTGACGCGGGTCATCGAGACCAAACAGCGTCACCCCATGCCGCTGGGTATTGTGGGAGAGCTGCTCAATCATCGAGCGCACTTTGGGGTCGGCAACACCTGCCAGGTCGCGAGTCAGCGTTGGTACGTAGTGGTCAGCAATACCAAAGGTTAAATCGGGCCGTGCAACGGGCAACTGGCGTTCAGCCAGCTTATTGAACGCGTGGAAGGAGCCTTCGTGGACAAAGTGGCGGTCAATCCACAGCAGGCTCTGACCGCTTTCACTGCGGTGAACCTCGTGGGCGCGCCAAACTTTGTCAAACAGCGTTGTTGGGGTACTCATGGTCGTCGCTCGTTGCCTCGGCCTTCGTTAGACTTATCGTTCTCACCCAATACAACTAGCGCAATTTCACAACACAGGTCAAATGTATTTTTTGTAATTTTAAATCTGTATTAAATCTAATACATTAAAAAATCAACCAATCACACTACTCAGCCTTCCCTCTGGTCGGCATTCCGCCCACCTTGGGCTCCCAGTAGCGGGAGTTATCGTCACCGTTACGCTCCAGGTCAATTTGAAAGCGATAACGATCAGGACGATAGAGCGCATCCAAGTGCTCGACGCCTCGACCCTGCTCGTCGTACACCACCCGGGTAAGTGAAATCAGCGGCGAGCCAACGGCAACATCCAGCGCTTCCGCGACCTCGTGACTGGCCAGAGTGGCGGAAATCGATTGGGAGGCGTGATCAACTTTCACGCCGCTGCGCTCCAGCAGAACAAACAGCGGTGTATGGGCTAAATCCATCTCGTTGTAGTGCAGGGCAATCGATTCAGGCACGTGGGTTACCAAATGGGAAAACGGCTTGTCGTCGACCATACGCACCCGCACCGAGCGCTGAACCTTTCCGCTCGGCCCCATGCCCAGCCGCTCGCGAATCATTTCCGGTGGCAGCACATAGGCAAACTCCAGCAGCCGCACCTGGGAAGCCTGGCTCATCTTGACCATATTGGGCATTAGGTTAGACACGCTGGCGGTCATCACCGTGGCATCCAACGGCTGCTCCAACACCACCGTGCCCACGCCGGCTTTACGCTCTACCAATCCTGTCGTTTGCAGCGCTTCCATCGCACGTCGAACGGTGACGCGTGACACGCCATGTTGCTCGGCCAGTTTATTTTCGCCTGGCAGTTTACTGCCCGCTGGCAGCCGCCCACTCAAAATAGCGTCTTTCAACAGCAGGTAGATGCGGTGTGATTTGGTGCCGCCCACCGCGGAGGGTTGTGCCTCACTCATCCACGCCTCTCTTTAGAAAATGGTTAAAAAATTCAAATCTGGCTTGACGTAGGGATAATAATAGACATAAAAATGTATTACATATAATACATATTGATAGCCAATCAATAATACAACTGCTGCTGCCCCTTTGAGAGCCATTATTACAGAACCAGCGCTCTTAAGTATCACTAACTAGGTGGCCTCATATTCGCCGCTGACGCTTACTTAAAACAGATGAGATCGCTATGACACGCCCACACCGCTCTTCAAACCAGGCTTCACAGCACGTTTCACAACAGTCCGCCCAGCTTAGACAGCAACTGAAAGATAGCTCCATTGTGGTCGCCCCCGGTGTGTTTGATGCGTTAGGCGCATCCCTAGCTGAGCAAGCGGGCTTCGATACGGTCTACCTTTCCGGCGCCAGTCTGGCTTACACCCAACTGGGGCGGCCGGATATTGGCCTGCTCAGCATTACTGAAATTTGCACCGCCATGTCGCATATTCGCGAGCGCACCAATTTATCCGTGGTCGTGGATTGCGACACCGGCTTTGGTAACGCCATGAACGTGATGCGCAGCGTTAGACTGCTGGAGCGCGCTGGCGTTAACGCCATTCAGCTTGAGGATCAAACCTACCCCAAGCGCTGCGGTCACTTGCGCGGTAAAACCCTGGTCTCCAAAAGCGAAATGGTCGGTAAGTTGCATGCCGCACTGGACGCCCGTGAAAATGACAACACACTTATTATTGGCCGAACCGATGCGCTGGGCGTGGAAGGCACCGACAGCGCCATTGAGCGCGCCCAAGCCTATTATGAAGCTGGCGTGGATATGCTGTTTATCGAAGGTATCCGTAGTGACGAAGATATCAGCAAAATCATGACCCAGTTCAAAGGCAAGGTGCCCATCATGGCCAATATGGTCGAGGGGGGTGACACGCCGCTGCAGAACGCTCAGGCGCTTGAAGACCTAGGCTTCTCGCTGGTGATTTTCCCCGGCGCACTGGTGCGGGCGATTACCTACATGGCCAGCCGTTTCTTTGCCACGCTTAAGCAGGATGGCACCACCGATGCCTTCCGCGACCAAATGCTCGATTTCAAACAGCTTAACGACTATTTAGGCACCCAGGCGATGCTGGAGCTCGGCGAGCAGTACGACAATCGCTAGTGCCTCTCATCAAACCGTGCCCAATATTTATAAGTGCGAATAAATAACTATTCAGGAGACGACGATGCAGACCACCGACAAAACGGCGAGAGAGATTTTTAACGACGTCATGGCCAACCCTCAGCGGGTACCCTTTGGCTTTGGCAACAAAGCGGTGCTGGTGAATGTCGACCCACAAAAGGCCTATACCCGCACCGATCTCTTCAAAACCGCCTATGAAACAGACCCCAAGCAGTTGGAGTACACCAACCAACTGGCCCGCGGTTTTCGGGAGAAAGGCTGGCCGGTGGTTTGGACCCACGTGGCGTTTCTAGACTCCGCCGAAGACGCCGGGGTTTGGGGTACTCGTACCGATACGCCTGATTCGTTGCAAAACATTAAGTATGGCTCTGAACGCGCTGAATTCGACGAGCGCTGCGAGATAGACCGCAGCCGTGATGTGATCTACACCAAGCGTATGCCCTCGGCATTTTTTGAAACGCCGCTGCAGTCGCTGCTGGTGTGGCATCAGATCGATACGGTGATCATCACAGGCGGCTCTACTTCCGGCTGCATTCGCGCCACCGCCGTGGAGAGCCTGTCCCGGGGCTACCGCACCATCGTGCCCATGGAGTGCGTCGCGGATAAACACGAAAGCTATCACTACGCCAACCTGACCGACCTGCATCTCAAGTATGCCGACGTTCTGCCGGTTGCCAATGTACTCGAATGGCTAAATGGCAACACCTAAGGACTACCAAGTTTCAAAGGAGCCGGTTATGAAAGAGTCACTAGGCGTTTACGACTACTGGGCCTACGACCAACGCCCTAAAATCGAGTGGCCAGGAGGCGCCAAGGTGGCCTTCTGGGTAGCACCCAATATCGAGTATTACGAACTCGACCCACCGCTGAACCCCCAGCGTAACCCTTGGCCGCATCCGCACCCTTCGGTACCCGGCTACAGCATTCGCGATTACGGCAACCGGGTTGGCCACCAGCGCCAGATGACCCTGCTGGATAAGTACGGCATTCGTGGCTCGGTGTCACTTTCGGTCGCACTGTGCGAGCACCACCCCGAGATTATCCAGATGTGCAAAGAGCGCGACTGGGAGTTTTTCAGCCACGGCATTTACAACACCCGCTACACCTATGGGTTGAGCGAAGCCCAGGAGCGGGCAATGATCCGTGACAGCATGGAGACCATTTACCGCCATACTGGCCAGGCTTGTGCAGGTTATCTGGCGCCCGCGCTTTCCCATTCAGAGCGCACCCTGGATCTATTTGCCGAAGTGGGCGAAGAGTTATTCGGTGACAAAGGAGGGATTTACACCTGTGATCTCTTCCACGATGACCAGCCGACGCCGGTCAGCGTTCGCTCCGGCAAACGTTTTATCTCCATGCCTTACTCGCTGGAGATGAACGACACCATCGTCTACGCGGTGAATAAAGTAGAGCCGCGCCAGTACGCCACCATGCTCAAGCGCCACTTTGACCGCCTCTATGCCGAGGGCGCGGAGTCCGGCACAGTGATGTGCATTCCCACTCATAACTATCAGGTGAGCTGCCCGCATCGTATTAAGGCGTTCGAAGAGGCGCTGGAGTACATCACCGGCCACCCGGATGTGTGGGTCGCTACCGGCCGCGAGATTGCTGATTACTACTTGGCCAACTATTACGATGCCGCCCTCGACAGTATGGCGGCCCAGGCCACCACTGCAGGCAAACAGGGGTAACGCTATGGCGCTTCACGACGACTATCTCGACTACCCCTACCGCCGCCACGGCTACGACCATAAGCGCTATGCATGGTCGATGCTGAGCGAACGAGCGCCGGTCACCTGGCCCGAAGGCAAAACCCTGGCGGTGTGGGTCAATATTTCGCTGCAGTTCTACCCGCTGAACCAGCGCGGCAAGCCGTTTAAAGTACCTAACGGCATGACCATGCCCTACCCGGATCTACGCCACTTCTCGCTGCGGGATTACGGCAACCGGGTGGGCATCTATCGGGTACTCAAAGCACTGGCGGCACACAACATCACGCCTACCTTTGCGATGAATGCGCAGTTGGCTGAGCAGACGCCCTACTTAGTTCAGCGTTTGAAAGAGCACGGCGGTGAATTTATCGCCCACGGCTGGAACATGGATCACCTGCACTACGGCGGCCAGCCGATTGAAGAGGAAACCGAGCTGGTCAAGCGCTCTGTGGCCACCCTGCGCCGCGTCACCGGTCAACCTATTCGCGGCTGGCTAAGCCCCGCCAAGCACCAAAGCTTCAACACCCCTGACCTGCTGGCAGAAAACGGCATTGAGTACTGCGCCGACTGGGTGAACGACGATATGCCTTACTCTTGTGAAACCAAGACAGGCAGTTTGACCATGATGCCGCTGGCCACTGAGATCGAAGACCAGTTTGTGATGAGCCAGAACCTGCACTCGGAAGATTCCTGGGTGACCCAGGTGAAAGACGCTTTCGATTTTCTGTTGGAAGAGTCTCGCGAGCAGGGCGGTCGTTTATTCGCCTTAAACCTCCACCCTTGGCTGGTGGGCCAGCCCCATCGCATTGCCTGCCTGGAAGAAGTGCTGGCCCATATCAGCGGCCACCCAGACGTATGGCAAGCCCCAGCAGGCGAAATTCTTGATGCGTTTCAAAATGCAGCGGAGCAGGTGTAATGGCAATTATTCCCTATGCCCACGATAGCTTTGATGCCCACCTGCCGCTGTTGATTATTGGCGCAGGGGCCTGCGGATTGGTGGCGGCACTCGCCGCCCAAGAGTCAGGAGTAGAGCTGGCGATATTGGAGCGTGATGCACTGCCCCGCGGCAGCACGGCGATGTCGTCAGGCTTTATTCCTGCTGCCAATACGCGCTTTCAGCATAATTTGGGCGTCACTGACTCTGCTGAAGCCATGGCGGAAGATATTCAAAAGAAGAACGGTTTTGAAGCAGACCCAGCTATTGTCGAACTACTCGCTACTCAATCAGGCCACACCATCGAGTGGCTGGCGGATCAGCACGGCGTGCCCTTTGAACTGGTGGAGGGCTTTCTCTACCCCGGCCACCGCCACCTGCGCATGCATGCTACGCCACGGCGAACCGGTGAAGAGCTAATGGGGGCGCTGCTCAATGCCGCCGAAGCGGCAGGCATTGATATTTTGGCCCAGGCGCGAGTAGTGGATTTGCACGTTGATGACACTCAGCGAGTGCGGGGCGTAACCATTGAGCGCCCGGATGGCAGTCGCGAAAGCATTGGCTGCGACGCGCTGATTCTGGCCTGCAACGGCTACGGCGGTAATGTTGAACTGGTAGAGCGCTATCTGCCCACGCTCAAACACGCGCTCTACTACGGCCATGAGGGAAACCAGGGCGATGCACTGCTGTGGGGGCAGGCCATGGGCGCCAGTACAAAAGATCTGGGTGCATGCCAGGGCCACGGCTCGCTGGCAACACCCCACCAGATTTTGATTAGCTGGGCGCTGATGATGCAGGGCGGCATTCAGGTCAATCTAAACGGCAAGCGATTCTCAAACGAGCACGGCGGCTACTCCGAACAGGCAGCCAAAGTGCTGGCGCAGCCGGAGCAGGTAGCCTGGAATCTATTCGATGCGCGCATACAGGAATCTGCCCAGGCCTTTGAGGATTACCGTAACGCCCAAGAGAGCGGCGCGGTACGCAGCTTTGCCACCCTTGAAGAGATGGCAGCTGGATTGGGCCTGCCACTAACAGCGCTGCAGACCACCTTTGCGGCGATGCAGCAGCATGCCGAAGAGCAAACGCCCGATACGTTTGGCCGCCATTTTGAACCTGCTAATTTGCTCAAACCACCCTACTACGCCATTCGGGTCACCGGTGCGCTGTTTCACACCCAGGGCGGTTTAGAGGTCAACCCCACCGCGCGGGTACTCAATACCCATGGGCAAGCATTACCCAACCTGTTCGCCGCAGGCGGTGCCGCCCGCGGTGTTTCAGGTTCCAACGACAGCGGCTATCTTTCTGGCAACGGCCTGCTTAGCGCCGTGGTGCTGGGTGCCATAGCGGGTAAAAGTGCCGCGGAGTTGCTGCACTTAAAGTTAAGCTCAGCGGCACTCCCTTGAGCCACTACACCACTAAGTACAGGGCGCCACCCGTTGGCGCCCTGCCTGACAGGCGCGCCTTGAGCTGGGTAAAGGTCAGTTGCTAGCCAACTATTTTGAGGCTTTCGAAAATTTTTTGCTCGATTATAGCGATCAGCTCAGCATTGATGATGTTGATGGCGGGTTCAAGATCTTTTTCCAGCGGCAAAATAATTTGAAAGTCATAACGAATATCAAACGCAAGAGGGCGAACCACCACGCCCGCTCGCTTTGCATAACAGGCCGATACGGCGTTTAACACCGCAAGACCGGCACCGTTCACTACTAGTCGGATCGCCATCTCCCCCAGCGAGACTGTCCATATTTTTTTGGGCGAAACGGCATGTTTCCTCAGTCGCTGAGTAATCCGGTGACGGCTTTGCTCATTGGGCTCACCACAAATCAGCGTTTCATTGGCTAAATCTTCAATGTCGATAAGCGCTTTAGCTTCCAGCGGATGCCCTGGCGGAATAAGGCACATGCCAGGTAGAGAGTACTGAAAGCTCTGGTAGCGCGGATCAATTCGAGGATCGGTGGTAATGCCAAAATCGAAGCGCTGGGCCACCACTTCCTCCGCTATCTGGCTGGATCGGTAGGAGTAGAGACTAATTTCAAGGTCAGGGAACTTCTCGGCAAGCAGCGTAGCGGCATCTGGCACCAGACTTACCGCAAAAGCAGGCATGCTGACCACTCTTAACTGGCCTGCCACTCTCTCTTTCAGTCGTTCGGCAAACTGTCGCAAATGGTGTAAACCAATATAAACCCGCTCCACCTCGTCATAAAACAGCGTGCCACGCCGGGTCGGGAGCAGGCGATTATTGTGGCGTTCGAATAGATCAAACCCAAGCCGCGCCTCCAACTGTTTTATCAAACGGCTAATCGCCGGTTGTGAAATCAGCATCTTACTGGCGGCTTCCGTAGCGCTACTGGTTTTCATAATCCACATGAAGGCTTCTATCTGGCTGTCCGTAAATCCTCGATAAGCCATAACATTTTGTCATCCTTCGATAAGCAAAAATCAATATATCTGACTAAAAAAGCCAGTATACAGTTAAAGGTAGCTAAAAGACTTCGTCCCAACACTCAAAGCATAATATTTAGCTATAGCTTAAGTGCTATCGTTGCAATAAACCTAAAGGGATACCTATGATCGATGAAATTGCGGGTAACAACGCACAGTTCACTGCTTGGCGACAGGATATTCATCAGCACCCGGAACTAGGCTTTGAGGAGCAGCGTACCGCCAAGTTAGTGACGGATAAGCTCACAGAGTGGGGATTTGACGAGGTTCATACCGGCATCGCTAAAACCGGAGTCGTCGGCGTACTGCGCGGCAAAACGCTCGCCGCTCGTACCATCGGGCTGCGCGCCGATATGGATGCCCTCGCCATGACGGAAAACAATCAGTTCGCTCATGCGTCTCTTAACCAGGGAAAAATGCACGGCTGCGGCCACGACGGTCACACCACCATGCTGTTAGCCGCCGCATGGTATCTGGCTAAACATCGCGACTTTTCCGGCACCGTACACTTTATTTTCCAGCCCGCTGAAGAGGGCTTAGCCGGCGCTAAGGCAATGATGGATGATGGTTTGTTTGAGCGCTTCCCCTGTGATCGCGTTTACGGCATCCACAATATGCCGGGAATTCCTCAAGGCGAATTCTGGTTTCGCGAAGGCCCCCTGCTGGCCAGCTCAGACCGTTTCACCATTGACGTTCACGGCAAAGGCGGCCATGCGGCAATGCCGCAGCACGCCGTTGACCCGATGCTGATCGTGAGCGCGATTATCAGCGGCGCGCAGACTATCGTTAGCCGCAATACTGCCCCGCTCGATTCCGCCGTGCTGTCCTTTACCGACCTGCATGCTGGCTCGGGTACGTTCAACGTCATTCCCGATACTGCCAGCATGCGGGGCTGCATTCGCTCCTTTAACGACGCTGTACGTGAGCATGCAATTCAACGACTGGAACAACTGGTTGCCAGTACTGCCCATGCCTACGGCGCCACCGCAACGCTCACCATTCACCCCGGTAGCTACCCGGCCACGGTCAACGACCCGCAAGCCACCCAACTCGCCACCGATGTTGCCCGCGCAGTCGTTGGCGATGCAAAGGTCAACCCTGATTGCTTACCGATTTCTGGCAGCGAAGACTTCTCCTTCATGCTGCAAGCCGTTCCGGGTTGCTATGTGTTTCTGGGCAATGGTGTTGAAGGCGAAACCGGTGGCGTAAGTGTTCACAACCCCAGCTATGACTTTAACGACAACATTATCCCGGTGGGCGCTTCTTATTTTGTTCAGCTAATAAAGCGTGAACTCCCCTCTCGCTAAGCATTTCAAGAAAGCGCAGTTCAAGAAAGCACACTTCAAGAAACAGCACTTCCAGATATAAAGCGGAGAACAACATGGAAGCGAACAAACTCTCAACGTCCGGTGGCAACACCGGATTAATGCACCGGATTGCGCGAATAGCCGATGTCCTGCCCCACCCTTTTATTATGTTTTTTATACTTTTTGTCGCCACGCTAGGCCTGTCGGTTGTGATGAGCGTGTGGGTCGAGCCTGTGCGCCACCCTGCCACCGACGAGCTCGTTCAGGTTCGTTCGTTGCTTAGCTGGGATGGGCTAAGATTTATGGTGACCGGGGCAGTCACTAACTTCACTAGTTTCCGCCCGCTAGGGCTGGTACTGGTGATGGTATTAGCGCTGGGGCTGATCCAGAAAACTGGCCTCGCCGATGCCACCATCCGACGCATGTTGAGTAATGTGGCGCCGCGCTTTATTACCCCGGCGGTGGTCATCACTTCGATCATCGGCAATCTGG
This sequence comes from Halomonas sp. A3H3, assembly GCF_000982975.1. Taxonomy (NCBI): domain Bacteria; kingdom Pseudomonadati; phylum Pseudomonadota; class Gammaproteobacteria; order Oceanospirillales; family Halomonadaceae; genus Halomonas; species Halomonas sp. A3H3. Next base: position 1,041,030 of record NZ_HG423343.1, read on the forward strand.
TTTCGGATGCGGCGGTTTTCCTGATTCCCCCTTTGGCCGCCATCATGTTTAAAACTGTTGGCCGGAACCCGATTGCCGGCATTATGGTGGCCTTTATCGCCGTTTTTGCCGGTTTTAGCGCCAATTTCTTTATTGCGGGCACGGATCTGCTGCTATCCGGCATCTCGACGGAAGTCGTTCAGAGCGTTCGTCCCGGCTACGAAGTCAGTGTGGTGTCCAACTGGTTCTTTATGTGTGCCTCGGTGCCGTTAATTACCCTGATTATCACCGTCATGAACGACAAGTATGTCGAGCCCATGCTGGCGCGCTTTCAGGATCAGAGTGATGATGAGAACAAAAGCCACGGCGTACAGTTAACCGACACAGAACGGCGTGCGCTGCGCTACACCGGTATAGCGGCACTGGCCTATATCGCGGTTATCCTGCTGCTGATTCTGCCAGCGGGTTCCGGCTTACGCAGCGCTGAAGGGGGTCTGTTACCTTCGCCCTTTATGAGTGGTTTGGTGCCCATCATCGTGCTGTTCTTTAGCCTGTGCGGCATTGTGTACGGCGTTTCGGTAGGTAAGATCAAACAATCCAGCGATGTGCCGCGCTTAATGGAAGCGGCGATGCGCGATATGTGTGGGTTTATTGTCATCGTCTTTATGGTGGCGCAGTTTATTGCCATCTTTAACTGGTCAAACTTGGCGATTGTCAGCGCAGTGAATGGCGCGGATCTACTGCTGCAAATTAATATGCCTACGGCGCTGGCTTTAGTGTGCTTTATTTTACTGGCCGCCGTCGTGAACCTATTTCTTTACAGTGGCTCTGCGCAGTGGGCGCTGATGGCGCCGATTTTTCTACCCATGCTGATGCTGCTGGGCCTTGAGCCAGAAGCCATCCAAGCAGCGTACAGGGTAGCCGACTCATCGACGAACGTGATTTCACCCATCAACCCCTATCTACCGTTAGTGCTGGCGGTCATTCACCTTTACAACAAGTCGTTTACTCTTGGCCATCTACTGACCATCGCCATGCCCTACTCCCTCGCCGTGTTAACCGGCTGGAGCAGCCTGTTCTTTATTTGGTACTGGCTGGGGTTACCGTTCGGACTTTGATCGGCCTTTATTGTCCCAGCATCGCCTCCGCCCACTCACGCACTTTTGGATAGGCGCGCTGCTCAAAAACCGCGAAGCCGTTCAGGCTGCGGGCTTTGAGCGGGGTAAACACCGGCATGGTTAAGCCACACAGAAAGTGCGCCACCCGCTGGGCATTGGGCGGCTGACCGAACTGTTCGCTGTGGCGCTCAATCAGCGGTGTGGCGTAGCGCTGAAAATCGGCCGTCGTTAGCGGTGGCTCGGGCGGCGCATCCGGTAGTTTTACCGGGTGGCCATAGCACACCGAGCAATGCCCGCAGCGTCCCTGCTCAGTATTGGATGGTGTATCAAAGGTGCTGTCACCAAAGGTACTATCACCAAAGTGCATGGCTAGCCGCCGAGTCAGACAGCTCCCCGACTCAAACAGCGCTAGCATTGCCTGTAGCCGCTCAATCTCGATTCGCTCCCGATTCAGGCAATCCTCAAACAGCTGTCTCGCCAGCGCCTCAATGGTAAAGTTCGGCTGGCAGATCTCGTAGACATCGGTCATCCGCTTGCCTTCCAGGGTTAGCCAGCCCTTATCTTGAAAGTACTCAAGGGCGGTAATGACGCGAGCACGGGAAGCGTCAATCTGCTGCGCCTGCCCCGCCTGATGTAGGCGGTCAAAATCCACCGTTCCCCAGGTGCGGGCGATAGGAATATTATCGACTAAAAGTCGCACAAAGGCCGCCCGCTCGCCTTCAAAGCGGCTAACTAATTGGTCTGGCTCAAGATGATAGCGCAGCCGGTACTCGGCTAGAAATGCGAAGCGCGGAGCGATAATGCCGTGCATTTCCAACCGCACCAGCAGCGTTTTCAGCGGCAGCGGGCGGATATTGGTATCCCGGGAAAGCGTATTGAGCAATACCTCCCACTGGCGATCCGGCGTTTGGCCTGCCGCAGCGATCTCTTCCAGCAGGCGATAGATGCCAGCATATTCAGGGGTATCGCCGTAAACGAAGTTTTCCAGCACCCGCAAGCCATCCCGCCCGGCCAGGGTCAGGCAGGTAGAAGGCAGGCCGTCGCGTCCCGCCCGGCCAATCTCCTGGCTATAGTTCTCGATGGATTTAGGCAGGTCATAATGCACCACGTTGCGAATATCGCCCTTATCGATGCCCATGCCAAAGGCGATAGTGGCCACGATGCAGGGCGACTCGCCGCTCATAAATTGCCGCTGAATCTCATCCCGTCGCTGGGAATCTAGCCCTGCATGGTAGGCCTGGGCAGCGATCCCCTGGGCCGCCAGCGCCTTAGCGACTCGCTCGGCAGTTTGTTGCAGGGTGACGTAAATAATCGTCGGCGCTTCGCTACCCGGCTGCATCTGCGGTTTTAGCCAGTTGATCAGCTGCTGCTGGCGACCTTCCATGGCCGGAGATACCAGCAGTTCAAGATTGGAACGGTAAAAGCCGGTAGTAATCACGTTCTCCGGCGCAATGGCAAACTTCTCACCCATATCGGCTATCACCGCTGGGGTCGCCGTGGCGGTGAGCAGCAGCACCTGAGGGATAGCAAAATCGCGCTGGTAGTCCGGCAGTTTGAGGTAGTCAGGGCGGAAGTTATGCCCCCACTCAGAGAGGCAGTGGGCTTCATCGACCACTAAAAGCGATATTTGAACCTGGCGTAGAAAGTGACGAAAGCGCTCATTCTTGAGCCGCTCCACCGAGATCATAAGGATTTTCAGCTTGCCGCTTTTAGCGCGCTCCATCACCTCCCGGGTAGCGTCACGATCTTGGGTGGAATCAATGCTTGCCGCTGCCACGCCGTGGCGGGCCAGAAACGCCAGTTGATCCTGCATCAGCGCCAGCAGCGGCGATACCACCAGGGTTAAGTGCGGCAAATGCAGCGCCGGGAGTTGATAGCAAAGCGACTTCCCCGCGCCGGTGGCAAAAATCGCCGCCGTGGAGTGCCCTTCCAGCACTCTTGACACCACCGCCTGTTGGCCGCCGCGAAAGTCGTCAAAACCGAATACTTCTTTCAGCGTCTGCTGGGGTGATGAGGGGGGCATGAGCACTCCTTGATAACGAAATTCCGCCTTAAAACGCCTTCTCCAGCGCAAAGCGCGGCTGGGTGTGGCCCTCTTTCGTCACTGTTTCCGTAAACATCTCAAGCGGGCGCACCCAGAGGCCGTAGTCACCGTAAAGGGCACGATACACCACCAGCGGCTCTTCGTTTTCGCTGTGCTGGGCGGTGCCAAGCACTTCGTAGAGGCTGCCTTTATAGTGGCGATAAATACCGGGAACGGGGGCGGTCATTGGCTCTCCTCTTGAGTGGCGTTTGTGGCACTTGGCTGGTTGGCTTTTTTGGCAAGGCGTTCGAGCACTTTTGACGCGGCGACAAAACCAAAGGTGCCGGTTAAAAAAGTCGCAGCACCAAAACCGGAAGCGCAGTCCAAGCGCGTGGCATCACCACTGCCAGGCTTTTGCAGGCACACTTCACCGTCGGCGCCGGGATACACCAACTGCTCGTCGGAGTAGACGCACTCTACCGAGAAGCGCCGTTTGGGGTTGCGTGAAAAACCGTAATCCCGACGCAGCCGCGAGCGCACTTTGGATAGCAGAGGGTCGTGCTCGGTACGGGTGAGATCCGCGACCTGAACACGCGTGGGATCGGTTTGCCCACCAGCCGCACCGGTCACCGTGATGGGAATTTTGCGTCGCTTGCACCAGGCGATCAGGGCGGCCTTGGCAATCACGCTGTCGATGGCATCTACCACGTGATCGGCGTCATCGGGAATCCGCTCGGCCAGGTTGGTGGGTGTCACGAAGGCAGTATCCGCCACAATCTCAATTTCCGGGGCAATCAAGCGGCAGCGCTCGGCCAGCACATCAACCTTGGGCTGACCGATAGTACCATCTAGCGCGTGGAGCTGGCGGTTGACGTTGGAAACGCAGACGTCGTCCAGGTCGATCAACGTCAGCTTGCCAATGCCCGAGCGTGCCAGCGCCTCTACCGTCCAACTGCCTACCCCGCCGACACCCACCACCACCACGTGGGCATGACGAAATGCCTCGGCTGCACGCTGGCCATAAAGACGGCGAATGCCGCCAAAGCGAAAATCATAATCTGCAGAAGGAGGTTTCACGTTAGCCGTAGGCACAGGCGAGGCGGACGGCATGCTCGATGGAGTAGCTGAGGACATCACAAACTCACTCATAACGCTTGAAGGGCGGAAGGCGTGGTGTGGGGCGGCGTGCGCACGCTATCCATCGGTAAATGCCCCGCCCAGCCAAGCTGGTTAAACAGCGCGATCATGGTGTCATCCAAGGCACAGCTCAATTGTACACGCTTGTCTAACAGCGGATGGTCAAAGGCCAAATAGGTCGCGGCGAGCAGTAAGCGCGGAGCCTTCATCTGCTCGGCAAAAAAGCGGTTGTGGACACTTTTACCGTGCTTGGCATCGCCAATAATCGGGTAGCCACGCCGGGAAAGATGGCGGCGAATTTGATGGCGGCGACCGGTCATCGGCCGCGCCTCTACCAGGGAGTAGCGCGCCACCGGGTAGCGGTCGACCTGCACGGGCAGCTCGACGCTATCCAGGCGGCGAATATCGGTCATCGCGGGCATAGCGGGCATTTCCGCCTTGGGGCGCGTACCGTCTTCTTCCCTTAGCGGGTAATCCAAACGTTCATTTTCCGGTGCTTTACCGCGCACCACTGCCAGGTAGCGCTTTTCCACCTGGCGCTCGCTAAACGCATCGCTGAGCAGGCCAGCCACTGCCGACGAGAGAGCAAATACCATTACCCCAGAGGTCGGCCGATCCAGCCGGTGAACGGGGTAAACCCGCTTGCCAAGCTGGTCGCGTAAGCGTTGAAGCAGAAATTCGGTTTCACCACGCGCCAACGCCGAGCGATGCACCAAAAGCCCTGACGGCTTATGTACCGCGACGAGATACTCATCCTGATAGAGGATGTTGAGTGGCGTCATAACGCTCCCCGGTTAAAGCTAACAATCTAAACAGGGCGCCATTGTCGCGGCTTGGCCGTGAGATGTCATCCGCGCAATACGCTATTCACGCCAGCGCTTACTAAGAAGGCAGGTGATCAGCAGTTAATTGTTGGTGGAGTAGGAAAGAGCGGCAGTTGCCCAGGCGGGATATGCTCTTTTAGAAACGCTAAAAATGCCTGCGTCGCCGTCGGCAATGTTCGCTTGGCAAGGGTCTGGACTTCGATAAAGCGGGAGTCCATGCCCTGGTCACGAATAGGAATGGCGACCACACGCTGTTGATGGATGCGATAACGAACGGATATTTCGCCAGCAAGCGCTACCCCTCCGCCAAGCATGGCAAAATTGATTAAAGCCTCGGTGTAATCGCTGCTAAAAATTGATTCAAACGCCAGGTTTTGACGGCTACAGCAGATATCAAACAGCTGGCGCAGGGTCGTGTCTGGCGAGGGTAACGCCAGCGGATAGTGCTGAAGCTGCGCCAGCGAAATATGTTTTTTAACGGCAAGCTCATGGTGTGGAGAAACCAGCGCCATAATCGGCGCGGGCTGCCTAAGGGCAACGGTAATATCTGCTTCGGGTTTGAGGCTAAAGGTAATGCCGATATCCGCATCGCCTTCCCTCACATGCCGGGTCGCCTGGGCGGGTGGCCCCACCATTAGGTGGAAATGAATACCGCTGTAACGCTTGCGAAAAGCCGCAATTGCCGCGGGTAAAAAATCGACCGCAAACCCTTCTGAACTGGCGAGACGCACCTTGCCCCGCTGCAACCCCCGCAGCGCCAGGATTTCACTGCCAATTCGGTCTGCCTCAAGCTGCATATGGCGGGCGTGCACTGCCAGCAGTTCCCCAGCGGCGCTGGGCACCATGCCCCGCGCTCGGCGTTCAAACAATAGCGTATCCAGCTCGCTTTCCAGCCGGGCAATCTGACGGCTGATGGCGGAGGGCGCCACATTTAGCTTCCCAGAGGCTTCACTAATAGAGCCACAGCGAACCACCTCGAGAAAGTAACGTAACGCTGTTTCTTGTAATACGCGTGGATTCATAGTGGCTCCCCTCACCAAAACATTGCCAAAACGGCAATGATAAATTCTAAACATTGCACTGGTAGCATGGCTAATTAATAGCTTAGTTTTAATTCAAGGTGACGGCTCATCTAAAAAACAACAAGCCTCGCTGGTACGCCAAACGCTCATAACCTTCCCTTATTAAAAAACGAGGTATGGCATGCAAACATCGAGAACTCTTTATTGCGTTACGTCACTTGCTTTACTCAGCATCGCGACACCCGCATTAGCTGGCAAGGCCAACGATACTCTGGTCTATGCCTCTGACAGCGAACCTGAAAACGTTAGCCCCTACCATAACAACCTGCGTGAAGGGGTTATTCTCGCCCATTTGGCCTGGGACACGCTGATTTACCGCAACCCGCAAACCAACGAGTACGAGCCGCGCTTGGCCACCGAATGGGAATGGGCCGATGATAAAACCCTGGATCTTGTGCTGCGCGAAGGCGTGACCTTTCACAACGGCGAAGCCTTCAACGCTGACGATGTGGCATTCACCTTCAACTACGCGGTATCCCCCGAATCGCGAGTGGTGACACGCCAAAATGTTGACTGGATTGAAAGCGTTGAGAAGCTTGATGAGTACGAAGTGCGCATTCACCTCAAAGAGCCTTTCCCGGCAGCCCTTGAGTACCTTTCCGGCCCAATGCCAATTTACCCCGATGAGTATTTCCAGGAAGTGGGTATCGAGGGTTTTAGTCGTGAGCCCGTAGGTACCGGCCCTTACCGGATTACCAACGTCCGCCCCGGGGATGGGGTTAGCCTGACACGCTTTGATGACTACTTTGCCGACAGTCCTATTGGTCAGCCGGAGATCGCTAATATCGAGTTCAAGGCCATTGCCGATGCGGACTCACGTATGGCGCAATTAATGTCCGGTCAAGTCGATTGGATCTGGCGCGTGCCGTCGGATCAAGCTGAGTCGTTAAGCGGTATGTCTCAGCTTAGCGTGCTTGGCGGCGAAACCATGCGGGTGGGTTATATCGGGCTGGATGCCGCAACACGGGAAGATTCACCGCTAAATGACCTTCGCGTACGCCAAGCCATCAATCATGCGATGAACAGAGAAGGCCTGGCTAACGATTTGGTGCGTGGCGGCAGCCAGCCTCTGTATGCCCCCTGCTTTCCCACCCAGTTCGGCTGTGAAACGCAGAACGTCATCGAGTATGAGTACGACCCTGACAAAGCCCGCGAACTACTCGCCGAGGCCGGTTACGCCGATGGCTTCGACATTGACCTTCACGCCTACCGTGAACGTGACTACGCCGAAGCGATGATTGGCGACCTGCGTGCAGTGGGCATCAATGCCAACCTGCGCTTTATGACCTCCCCCGCGTTGCTGGAGCTTCAGCGCAACGGTCAAACCGATATGTCGTTCAAAGCCTGGGGCTCCTTCTCTATTAACGATGTCTCGGCTTTCGTCAGCGTTTATTTCACAGGCGGCATTGACGATCTCTGGCAGGACACCCAGGTGCAGGAGTGGCTGCAAGTCGCCGATACTTCGGTAGATCCTGATGTGCGCTTAGAGCACTACCAAAAAGCGTTCGCCCGCATTTCCGAGCAAGCGTACTGGGCACCGTTGTTTTCCTACTCCACCTACTACGCCCACACCGCTGATCTCGACTTCACTGCCTACCCTGATGAACTCCCCCGCTTCTACGAAGCGAGCTGGAAGTAACGGCGCCTGATCGACTTGACGGCAGCCGTGGCAATCTCGCCACGGCTCGCTTTCCGCAGCGAGGGAGTAATGCTTTATGTGGGCATTTGTTTTCAAACGCACGCTGATAGCCCTTAGCGTCGCGTTCACCATTTCGGTGCTCTGCTTTAGTCTGCTGCAGCTCTCAGGGGACTTGGCGCTTTCCATAGGCGGCCCCGAGGCCACCGCTGAACAGGTTGAGCAAATCCGCGTGGAGTACGGCCTGGATCGACCGGTGCTTGAGCAATTTACCACATGGCTATGGGGGGCAGTTCAGCTCGACTTTGGACGCTCTTACTACTACCAGAGCGAGGTCATGGATCTAGTCGTTGAACGACTACCGGTGACAATGACCCTGGGGATTTTCGCCTTGGCGATTGCCCTGGGCGTGTCTATTCCCCTCGGCGTGGTAGCTGCACTCAAGCGTGGCAGTTGGATAGACCGTATGGCCATGGCGATTGCGGTTACCGGCCAGGCAATGCCGAACTTCTGGTTTGGCTTAACGTTAATCATCGTATTTGCCGTCAACCTGCAATGGTTTCCGGCCGCGGGCAGCGATAGCTGGCAAGGCTTCATACTGCCCGCTATTGCGCTTGGCTATTACGCCACCCCCGCCATGATGCGGCTCACCCGTAGCGGCATGCTGGAAGTACTAGAAGCGGACTACATTCGCACCGCACGGGCCAAAGGGCTGCGCACCGGGTCGGTAATCTTCAAACATGCGTTACGCAATGCGGTGATTCCTGTGGTGGCGCTGGCCGCCGTGGAACTGGGTTTTATGCTCGGCGGCTCGGTGGTCATAGAGACTGTCTTTTCGCTACGCGGGCTGGGGCAACTGGCCTGGAACGCTATTTCCCGCAATGACTACCCAGTGGTTCAAGCCATTGTGTTGATCATTGCGCTGTTTTATATCGTGCTGACGCTACTTGCCGACATTCTCAACGCAGTACTCGACCCACGCCTACGCGCGCGCTAACGGAGAACACCATGGCACAAACCCTTTCCCCACCGGCGGTGGCCGCGCAACGCCCAGCGGATACTTGGTCTTCGCGGCTGGTTCGCAGCACGCTCAATAACCGCAACTTAACTATCGGGTTATTGATCATTACTTCACTCGGGAGTATTGCGCTTCTGGCGCCGTGGTTAGCTCCCCATGACCCCTATTTACAGGACACCGCCAATCGCATGGTGCCGCCGATTTGGCATGAAACCGGGAGCTGGACACACCCATTAGGCACCGACCGCCTCGGCCGCGACTACCTGAGCCGCCTAATTTATGGCTCCCGGATTTCACTCTTTATCGGGCTGGTGGTGGCGCTCATTTCAGGGCTAATTGGCACTACGCTAGGCGTGTTGGCAGGCTACTTTGGCGGTCGCGTCGATGCTGTGGTGAGCTACTTGCTCACCACCCGTCTTGCCATGCCTGTGGTGTTGGTAGCACTGGCCATGGCGTCGCTGATGGGTGGGTCGATGCTCTCGGTAACACTATTGCTAGGGCTGCTGCTGTGGGATCGTTTTGCCGTCGTTGCCCGCTCGGCTACTCAGCAATTGCGCGATGCTGAGTATGTGCAAGCCGCTCAGGCGCTAGGTTGCCCGTTACCTTACATTCTACTGCGTGAGGTGCTCCCCAATATTGCGGGCGCACTGATCGTGGTGGCTACTCTCGAAGTCGCCAACGCCATTTTGCTCGAAGCAACGCTGTCGTTTCTGGGCATGGGCGTACAGCCACCATCTCCCTCCTGGGGGCTGATGATCGCCGAAGGCAAAACCTATATGTTCTTTCAGCCCTGGGTGATTACGATCCCCGGCGGTGCGCTGTTTATGCTAGTGCTGGCGATTAACTTGCTGGGTGATGGACTGCGCGATCTCAGCGCACCGGGAGGCCGCAATGAGTAATCTATCAACCGCTGAGCATTCCGCGGCAACAAGCTCGCCTCTACTGACGGTTAAACAGCTGCGCGTCGACTTGCCCGTGGCAAAGGGCACCCTTCACGCGGTACGGGGTATCGACTTTCACGTTGAGCGTGGAGAAATGCTCTGTCTTGTAGGTGAATCAGGCTGTGGTAAATCCATGACCTCGCTGGCATTAATGGGCCTACTGCCGCGCAAGGCGCAGGTAAACGCCGACTGCCTCAACTTTGACGGCGTTGATCTCCTTACGGTGCCTGAACGCGGGCGCAGCAATCTTCGCGGTGCACGCATGGCGATGATTTTTCAAGAGCCCATGACCGCCCTCAACCCCGCCTACACCCTGGGCAATCAGCTCTGCGAAGCCCTGCGCCGCCACCAGCGGGTATCGCGTCAAGCGGCCCACGATCGCGCCCTCTATTTGCTTAAACGAGTCGGCATTAGCGCTGCAGAAGAGCGAATGCGCCAATATCCCCACCAGCTTTCGGGCGGGTTGCGCCAGCGGGTGATGATCGCCATGGCACTAATGTGTGAGCCCGATTTGATCATCGCCGATGAACCCACCACTGCATTAGATGTGACGATTCAGGCGCAAATCCTGCATCTGCTACGCGACTTACAGCAGGAGTTTGGCACGGCGATCATTTTCATCACCCACGACTTGGGTGTCGTTGCGCGTATCGCCGACCGGGTCGCCGTGATGTATGCCGGCGAAGTGATTGAAACCGCCTCTGCACAGGCCCTCTTTAAAGCCCCCAGCCATCCCTATACCCAAGGTTTGTTGCGCTGCATACCGACGCCCGGCAAGACACTGCCAGGCAGTCGTTTGCAGGCGATCCCAGGCGTAGTGCCCAGCTTGGTAGGCAAAATCGAGGGCTGCGCCTTTTGCAATCGCTGCGATCAAGCGGATGAGCGGTGCCGAACCACGCCCCCCTTACAGGCAGTGGCAGGCGAGCACTTTTCACGCTGCCACTTTGCCCATCAGCTAGCCAGCCCAGCGCCACTAAACGATCAGGAGGTAACGTCATGACAAACACCACCTCTCCTGCAAACAGTATGGATCCTCTTGCCCTCGAACTCTGCGCGCTGTCTAAAACGTTCAAACTGGGCGGTGGCATGCTACATAAGCCTCAAACCCTAAAAGCAGTCAATGAGGTATCGCTACGCGTTCCGCGCGGCCAGGTGATGGGGCTGGTGGGCGAATCAGGCTGTGGCAAGAGCACCTTGGCCAAGATGCTGCTGGGGCTGACACCCCCTAGTTCAGGCGATGTGCTGATCAATGGCAAAGCGATTGTTAACGCTAACCAAAAGGCACTGGCCCGGCATATACAGCCGATATTCCAAGACCCTTATTCGTCGCTTAACCCACGCCAGCGGATTGCTCAGATCGTTGGTTTACCGCTACGTATTCACGCGCTAGGCACGCCCCGTGAACAGGCAGCGAAGGTCGATCAGATGCTTGACCTGGTCGGCCTACCCAAACGCGCCGCCCAGCAATACCCTGGGCAAATGTCAGGGGGGCAGCGCCAGCGGGTGGCGATTGCCAGAGCGCTAATTATGCGCCCTGATCTGGTGATTTGTGACGAACCCACTTCCGCGCTGGATGTATCGATCCAGGCGCAGATCCTCAATCTACTGCTCGACCTTAAAGATGAGTTTGGCCTTACCTACCTGTTTATTAGCCACGACCTCGCCGTGGTCGAACATCTCGCGGACCGGCTCGCGGTCATGTATCTAGGCCAGATTGTCGAAGAGGGTACCCGTGAGCAAATCTTCACCTCACCACGCCACCCATATACCCAAGCGCTACTCGCTTCCGCGTTGACCCCGGAGCCAGGTCTAGGCGTGCCCGACATAGGCCTGGGGGCAGGCCAGCCCGACCCCACTCAGCCACCTTCAGGCTGCGCTTTTCACCCCCGCTGCCCAATCGCTCAACCGCAATGCTCAGAGCAGACACCCAAGCTGAGCGCTATTACGCATGCTTCCGGTCAAGCTTTTGGCAAGGGCAGCCAGGCGCGTGTCGCCTGCCACCTTGCCTAAACATATTTAATCAATATTTAACGTTAAAAGGAGTGCCTATGACGCGCCAACACGCCTTAGATCATGCCAAAGCTTACTTTGACAGCGGCGATTTTTATGACCAGCTTGCCCCGCGCATTGCCATCCGCAGCGAAAGCCAGGAATCGAATAGACAGGAAGAGCTTCACCGCTACCTTACTGAACAGATCATTCCGGATATTGAGCAGCTCGGTTTTAGCTGGGACATTGTTGATAACCCGGCTGAAGGGTTTGGGCCGTTTCTGCTTGCTGAACGCCTTGAGCCAGAAGCCTCGTTCAGCGTATTAACTTACGGTCATGGCGATGTCATCCGCGGCTATGACGACCAATGGGCTGAAGGGCTTTCGCCCTGGAAAATCACCCAGCAAGGGGATCGCTGGTACGGACGTGGCACGGCGGATAACAAAGGCCAGCACACCATCAATTTAGCCGCGCTGGGCTGCGTGCTGAAAGCAAGCAATGGGCGCCTGGGCTATAACGTTAAGCTGGTGCTGGAAATGGGCGAGGAGACGGGCTCCCCTGGCTTAAAAGAGATCTGCCACCGCTACCGTGACCGCCTCGCCGCCGATGTGTTTATTGGCTCAGATGGGCCGCGTTTGAATGCCGACGCTCCCACGCTGTTTTTAGGTTCACGGGGTTCCTTCAATTTCGACCTTAAACTCCAGGCCCGTGAAGGCGCTCACCACTCGGGCAACTGGGGTGGCGTATTAAAAAACCCTGCGGTGCGTCTGGCCAATGCACTCGCCACACTGGTGGATGCCAACGGCGTTATTCAAATCCAAGGCCTACGGCCTGATCCAATACCCGAAGCCGTGCGTAAAGCGCTCGCCGCATTGGAAGTCGGCGTCGGCGACAATGCCCCCACTATCGACACTGACTGGGGTGAGCCAGGACTATCGCCCGCTGAACGACTGTTTGGCTGGAACACCTTAGAAGTGCTCGCCATGAAGGCGGGCAACCCGGATGCCCCGGCCAATGCTATTCCGCCAACGGCCTATGCCCACTGCCAACTGCGTTATGTGGTGGGCAGCGACCAGGACAATTTTCTCGTCCATTTACGCCATCACCTGGATCAACACGGCTATCACGATATTGAGGTAAGCGCTGCGCGCATGTCGCAAATGGCGGCGACACGACTCGATCCTGAAGACCCCTGGGTGGGCTGGGCGTTGGCCTCTATGCAACGCTCCACCCATAAAACGCCGACGCTGCTACCCAACTTAGGCGGCTCGTTACCCAACGATGTGTTTGCCGAAACCCTGGGCTTACCCACGCTATGGGTTCCACACTCCTACCCCTCCTGCTCCCAGCACGCGCCTGACGAACACCTATTGGGGAGCATCGCTTCAGAGGCACTGATCTTAATGGCGGGGCTATTCTGGGATTTGAGTGACCAAGGATCAGACATCATGAGAGAGAAAGCCTTATGCAAGACGAACTAACCCAACAGGTTTGCGCGTGGCTGGAAGGCCAGCAGCAGGCGATGCAAGATTGCCTTGAGGCGCTGGTCAATATCGATTCCAACAGCTACGACAAAGCAGGCACGGATGCGGTTGCCGATCAGATTACTCAATGGCTTGAACAAGATGGCATCACCATCATACGCCACCAGCGCCCTGAGTCAGGCGATATTTTAGAAGCACAACTGGGAGGAACTGGCCAAGGCCATGTGCTCTTAATGGGCCATCGCGATACGGTTTTTCCTACCGGCACCGTGGCTAGCCGAGGTTATACCCAGCAAGACAACGTCGGCTTTGGCCCTGGCGTTGCCGATATGAAAAGCGGCCTGGTCATGAACTGCTTTGTACTGCGCGCATTAAGCCGCCTGCCCAACTGCCCATTGCCCGTTCGCGCCCTGTTTACCGCTGATGAGGAGATTGGCTCGCCAGATGGGCGGGCGTTCATCGAAGCCACCGCCCAGGGGGCACGTGCCGTCTTGAACGTCGAGCCAGGGCGGGTCAGCGGCAATGTGGTCACTGGTCGCAAAGGAGGTGCTGGTTTTTTGATCAACGTCACCGGCAAAGCCGCCCACTCCGGCGTGAGCCATGCCGATGGCGCCAGCGCCATCGAAACACTCGCCCGCAAGATCATCAAGCTGCATGCGTTGACCGATTACGAGGCAGGTATCACCACCAATGTGGGCACCATCACCGGTGGTGTATCACGCAATACCGTCGCGCCTTTCGCGTCGGCACAGTTGGACACTCGTTTTGTTACCACCGCCCAGCGTGATCAGCTGTATAAAGCCATTGAGGCGATTATCGCGGAATCCGACGTTCCCGACACTCTTGCGACCATAGAACAAACCTCTGAATTTTATCCTCTCGAAGCACGTATGAGCAGCGCGCTGTTTGAGCTTTATCAGGTTCAGGCTAAGGCGATCGGGTTTGCTGTTGACGGCGAATTCACTGGCGGCTGTTCTGATGCGGGCTGGACGGCCAGCCTGGGCATTCCCACTCTGTGCGGTCTTGGCCCTGTCGGCGCAAAAATGCACACTGACGAAGAGTACTGTTTGCTGGACACACTGGTGCCGCGCACTCAGGCACTCGCTTCTACGTTATTGAATTTGCACGATGTATCCTTTGCTTCGGCACGTTAAATTGGCAATGTAACTGCTAGCCAACTACCTTGAGTAAGCAACGCTGCTACAGCGTTTCCATGGATTCGGAAGGAGATCAACATGCGCTATTCAACTATACGTTTCTCAACACCGCTTACCGCTATTGCCGCCTCGCTGCTGCTCGCCACCTCAGCGGCACAAGCCAATGAAACGCTTGATGTCGAGATGCATAAAGTCAGCACCGAGGGTAATGAAGAGTCAATCGGTACCGTATCCCTTGAACATACGGATCACGGCTTACTGCTGACACCTTCATTGACGGGCCTTGAGCCTGGGGTCTACGGTTTTCATGTTCACCAGAATGCCAGCTGTGATTCCGCCGAGAATGACAGTGGCGAGATGACCGCAGCACTGTCGGCTGGCGGACACTATGACCCTGAAGAAACCGGCACTCACCAAGGCCCCTATGGAGAAGGTCATTTAGGCGATCTACCGGTGCTAACCGTTAATGAAGATGGCGAAGCCAATCTCCCCGTCTTGGCGCCGCGCTTGAGCATGGAAGATATGCCTGGCCGCAGCTTGATGATTCACGAAGGCGGCGACACCTACAAAGATGAACCCCACCTGGGCGGCGGCGGCACCCGAATGGCTTGCGGCGTCGTAGAGTCTTAAGCTTTACCGTTGTTGTTAATCGACAAAATGGGCAGCCTCTCGGCTGTCCTTTTTTTTGCTTACGGCCCACTAAAGTCTAGCTGTGATTTTATAGTGGTTATCTGTACATTCAGCTCTGCTAAAGAAGTGCCTGCTTGCATGCTCACCGACATGCTCGCCCATCCCCCTCACTGCTCTAGGTACCTTAGATGATCACCTTTATCGTATCGATCCTGCTGCTGATAGCGGGCTACTTTACCTATGGGAAATTCGTTGAGCGTGTGTTTGTCACTGACCGCAAGCGTCAAACGCCCGCTTTCAGCATGCGCGACAACATCGACTATGTGCCGATGAACACTACGCGCAATTCACTCATTCAGTTATTAAACATTGCCGGTGTCGGCCCTATTTTTGGCCCGATTCTCGGCGCTCTGTATGGGCCAGTGGCGTTTGTGTGGATTGTGATTGGCTGTATCTTTGCCGGTGCTGTTCACGATTACCTGACCGGCATGATCTCGATCCGCAACCACGGCGCTCACCTGCCGCAACTGGCCGGCAAGTTCCTGGGTAAAGCGATGAAGCATGTGGTCAATGGTTTCGCGATTCTGCTGCTGCTTTTAGTCGGTACGGTATTCGTCACCTCGCCTGCGGCGCTGCTGGCCAATATGACCTCGCTGTCGTTAACGCTGATCATCGTCGCTATCTTTATTTATTACTTGATTGCCACCCTGCTGCCGATTGATAAGGTCATTGGCCGTATCTACCCCTATTTTGGCGCCCTGCTGCTGTTCAGCGCGGCGGGTATCGGTATCGGCTTGATCATCACGGGCGCTCCGATTCCTGAGCTCTCGTTCCAGAACATGCACCCTGACGCCGCACCGATTTTCCCGCTGCTGTTTTTAACCATCTCCTGCGGCGCGCTTTCAGGTTTTCATGCCACCCAAACGCCGATTATTTCGCGCACCACCCAAAACGAAACCAATGGTCGCAAAATTTTCTACGGCATGATGATCACCGAAGGCATTATCGCGATGATCTGGGCGGCCGCCGCCATGAGCCTGTTCTATGGCGACCAGTCGCTTTCCGATGTGCTGGCGGCCGGTGGCCCTGCTGCGGTGGTCAGCGAAGTTTCTACCACCATGCTCGGCGCTATAGGCGGCACCCTGGCGGTACTCGGCGTTATTGTGCTGCCGATCACCTCGGGCGATACCGCTTTCCGCAGCGCGCGGATGATCATCGCCGACTACATTAAGATCGATCAAAAGCCGATTATGAAGCGCGTCATGGTCGCTCTACCGCTGTTTGTGGTGTCTTACGCGTTAACGCACATGGACTTCACACTGCTGTGGCGCTACTTCTCCTGGGCGAACCAAACCACCGCCGTGATCGCGCTGTGGGTAGGCACCATGTACCTGGTGCTGTCGCGTAAGCCTCACTGGATTACCTCGATCCCAGCCACCTTTATGACCATGGCCACGTTTACCTACTTAGCCTACGCGCCGATCGGTTTTGGTCTACCGCTGCAGCTAAGCTATGTGGTGGCCGCGTTAGGCACACTCCTTTGCATTGCGCTGTTTATGAAGCGTGTCCGTCGCCTAAGCCGGGCAACTTTTGCTGTTGATGAGCCGGCGGTACCAAGCCAGTTTGTGGACAGCGGTGAGGCGATTGCCGCTAAATAGTTAGGCGCTCCATAACGTTACCGCCACACTTTCTTCACAGGACGCTCTTCACAAGACACTCTCCACACAAGAGTCACGCCACAAAAAAGGGCACACATCAGCCACATAACCGTGTTTGATGCGTGCCCTCGCTTTTTCTCCTATCTCTTTTATCCTACCTTTTCTCCCCTACTCCTCATGTTTATCGCTTCCATGCTGCTGCGGTATAGACGAATACAGGCAGGGACTACTCTAGCGGTATCGACCAGAAGTAGGTCTCGCCGGAACTATCGTCCACACCGTCGTTGTCGCTGACCAGCCAGGCGTTGCCATTATCGTTGACCGCCATTCCTTCAATCTTGTCCACCACAAAGCCGTTGTAGCTGGCTAGGTCGGGAATCAGGTCGCGCACTAGCTGTTTCTCGACCACCGGCAGTTCACCGCCCAGCGGGGTGGGTTGCAGGCCGTCGAGGGCAACGCGGGTCACTTGCTTAACCTTAGCCTCGGCGCCGATCTGGTTGTCGCGCTCGATCAGATACAGCCAATCGCCATGGGCAGTGATTTCGGAGAGGCCAATCCAACCCTGTTCCACGTTATCCAGCGGGTAATGAACAGCGGCCCACTCGCCACTGTCGATATCAAAACGCAGCAGCTTGACCATGCCCTCGGGGTCATCCTGCCAAGGGCGCTGCACCGCCAGCCACAGTTGATCATCAATGCGCGTGACGCCTTCTAATCCCCACTTCAATGCCTGTTGAGCGAGCGCCTCGGGCAGTGCAATTCCTTGGATAATCTCGCCGTCGGAACCCACATGATAAAGGGTGTTGGCAAGGCCTTTGTCGTTACCTTCGGAAGCGACCCAGAAGCCACCTTCACCATCGGTGGTAATGCCTTCCATATCCAGCCCTAGCGCAGGCTCACCGTTGCGGGTCACGTCCAGTGCTGCCGTAATCCGCGCCGGGGAGGCTGAGGGGTCGATGGTAAAGATGCGCGGCTGGGCGCTGTAGAAGCTGTCGTTGACCGCGTAGAGCATGTCATCAGCGGCGACCAAACCGGAAAGTGCGCCCCAGCCGATCAGTTCATCAGCGCCCGCCGAGGTCAGGGTGGGATAGACCGCTGGCGCATCCTGGTATTGATAAATCATGACATGGGCGCGGGGGCCGCCGTCTTCGCCCAGATCCCCTTCATTGGCGGTGGCTAACAGGCCACGGCTGGGAATCGCCACGGCGCCTTCGGGAGACAGGCCCGAGGGCAGTAGCTGGGTGAGCTGCGGTTCGGCCAGGTTGCTAACGTCATAAACGCCCACCAGCGAGCCGCGCTCGGAAAGCAGGAAGACATAGGGCGTACCTTCGAACACCGCAAACTCCATCCCCTCCGGCTCGCTGCCTTTGGCATCCGAACGCTTATCGGGGTAGTGACCCGCTTCAATCACCGCGCGCTCGAATGAAGTACCTGACTCGTATACCACCTCGCCACGCTTGTTGAAGATCGTCCAGCCGCGCGCGCCGCCATCCATATCGCCTTCGTTGGCAATAGCGAAGTGGTCGTTGTCGATCCACTGCAGCGCATCCGGCTCGCGCAGACGCTCGGCTTGCTGCTCGTTGAAGATCAGTGCACCGTCATCGCTGGCGTCAATGCCGTCCAGGTCGACAGTCCCGGCGCTGAAATCCGCCACCACCTTACCGGCGTAGTCGAGCACCACCAGGTGGTTGTTCTCCTGCACGGTCACGACGGTCTCACCCAGGGTGTTGATATCGACAAACTCCGGCTCGGGATCCTCGGGGGCGATCTCGGCGAGCCCGGTTACGTCGGCGTAGAGCAGGCTGTCACAGTTAACCAGCCCTTCCGCATTGATCTTCACCAGTGCCACGGAACCGCCGGGCATCTGCGGTACACGTCCATCGCCCGCCTCTTCGTCGCGTTCGTTCTCAATGGCGACAGCGACAAAGCGCCCATCGGGGGCCGCAGCGGAAGCTACACTATCGGGCTGTCCGTCCAGCGGGCAGGAGGCGAGTATCTCGCCACTGGCTAAATCGACCGTGCGCAGCTCCCCGGAAGGTTCGCTGTAGGAAACCGATGTATTCACTCCGACATAGGCCATATTGCCGAGCACCGATACGGCCGTAGGCTCGCCGTCCATAACGATATTACCCAGCGGTTGCGGATTAGCCGGGTCGCTGATATCGATGCGCCCAATCACGCCCAGCGGGCTATCGGTATACACCAGCGTCATGCCATCACCGGAAGCAGCAATGATTTCAGGCGCGGTCTCGCGTGTACGATCCTCGCCCTCGGCCATGTTATCGGGAACCGCGAAACTGGCGATGCGGTTGAAATGTTGATCTGCCGCGCCTGCCGCTTGCGTGGCGGCCAGCACAGCAGCCAGCGCCAACAGGGTTGGTCTGCGTTTGAGTATCATGATGGAGTTAATCCCTTGCCTAAGCTTAAGAAACGACTGATTAAGTTATTAAACTTGCTATGTCCGATTAACCATCCAACATCATAACGATGTCAGGCTTATGACACTCACTGGCTAAGTTAGCGCCGTTGGCTATCGGCACACCTCAGCGCGAAATCCAAGTTGCCGCAAAAATGTTAGATGGGTAAGTAGTGAAGGAACGCATAGGGGAAAAGGGAAGCAGGAAAATCGATAGGTTAAAGGAGACCTTAGAACGAAAGCAGCCAGTCAGTTAGCCCTGACTGGCTGCTTTTTAGCTAGTTTTGGTTGCTAGCTTACTTCTATACATACGCGACATACGCGCGATAGCGTTTTACTCGTCGCCTGCCATCTGCATTTGGCGTTGCATGTAATTCTGAATACCCACCTTGTCGATCAAACCAAGTTCCGTTTCGATGTGATCGATATGGTCTTCTTCGTCGGCGAGCAGATCGCGGAGCATGTCGCGGGTAACGTAATCTTTAACGCTTTCACAATAGGTGATGGCTTCGATGTAGTCGTTGCGGCCATCGTGCTCAATTTTTAGATCGCTTTCGAGCATTTCTTTGACGTTTTCGCCAATGTGCAGCTTGCCCAGGTCTTGCAGGTTGGGAATACCTTCCAGGAATAGGATACGCTCGATGATCTTGTCAGCGTGCTGCATCTCTTCGATGGACTCATCGTATTCCCACTTGGCGAGTGCTTTTAGGCCCCAGTCTTTGTACATCTTGGCGTGCAAAAAGTACTGATTGATCGCAACCAGTTCGTTGCCGAGCGCCTTATTGAGATGCTCAATAACTTTCGTATCACCTTTCATGACGTCACCTTTTCTACTGTAATGCTGATGTTTAATCTAGTTTAGACAATACGATCAAGCAGTTACGTTTGGAGAAGAGTATAGGCGCAAATAGCTATACCCCCAGCGTTTCTGAGAGTATAGATAAGATGATTAAAAGTTCAAGCAAATCAGTTATTTGCTAAAGATAACCCTAACAATAGTGATTCGCGTCACACGGCGTAGGCAAGGCCCATATCGGCTTCTTGACGTGCTTCCTGAACGGCATCGCGGGTAATTGATTTAGCGTAGCACGCGCACTTACCGCACTGCGTTGCGCAGCCGGTTGCCTCGCGTACTTCTCGCCAGCTGCGCGCTCCGTCGCTAACGTGCTGGCGAATCTGATGATCGGTTACTCCCTTGCACACGCAAACGTACATGGCGACACCTCATAAAAATCATGAGATGAATGTAAATGATTCGCATACATCTTATCAAGTAGAAATGACTGCTTTTTGCTATCCATTCGTCTTAATAAGCAAGAGCAGCAAAATAACGTACTGGCGTAAAAGCACTTTTTGCCCCATACCAGCTGAAATTATTTTTTCGGCAAAACCACCGTTTGCGTGTTGGAAGCAATATCCGGCCAGCTACGCCGCTGTTTATCGAACAGCACCCATAAGTAGCCCAAACCAAACGCCAGCAGCGAGAGCCACGCCACCGCGCAGCGGATGAGGCATTGCTTCAAGTTCAGTGAATACCCGTCTACCGTTTGCACCCGTAATCGCCATGCCTGCATACCCAAGGTCATACCACCGCGCGACCAGGAGAAAACAAAAAACAGCGTGACAAAAAACACCAGCAAGAGCTGCAAACTCAAAACATCGCTGGCCGTAGTGCCAATCTCTTCGGGCTGTTGACCCAGCACATAGCGGAAAAACAGCATATGCACGACGGTCACCGCAATCCAAATCGCGGTGACCAAAAAGCCGTCATACAGCATGGCGCCCAGTCGTCGGCCAAGACCGGCTGGCCATACGCTGTCCAACTGAGTAAAGCGTCGTGTTTGCATAGTTCTCTTCGTGGTTGCTGGCTGTTTCTGGACGATACGAGGCTGTGATGGCTACTATTGCGGCATTAACCATTGCGACGTAGAAAGTAGATCCCGACCCCAGCGCAGGCCAGAGTCGGCACCAGTACGGCCCAGACGGGTGAAAAGCCAAATATCGTCGAGGCGGGCGCCAGTAGATCCTGAACGTACTTAAAGCTCAGCCCAGTGACAACGCCATAAAACACCCGAGTACCAGCGGCCACGGTGCGCAGCGGGCCAAATACAAAGGAGGCGGCAATCAGCACCAGCGACCCCATGGTGAGCGGCATCAGCATCTTCTGCCAAAAATACAGCAGTGCCTGATCATTCTGCAGGTTCTGCTCTTCAAGGAACTGGGCATAGGCCCAAAGCTCGCTGGGCGCCTGACTCTCAATATCGCGCAGCAGCCTCTCTAGCTGGGTGGGGGTGAAAGAGGTGTCCCAACCCATGCTTGCCATCTGCTCAGACTCGGTGTGATCGTCAAAAATACGCGTGGTAGCGACGTTTTCCAAACGCCAGGCATCGTTTTCCCAGTGTGCGCGCTGAGCGTAAGTGGCTTCGACCAGTTGGCGGTCATCAAAGCGATAGCGGGTTAAATCGAGCACGACGTTATCCGCGCGAATTGCCCCAAAACGGTAGACGCTGTCACCCTCTATCTGCCAGCCGCTGCGACTGGTCAACACAGCGCCTTCACCCTGGAGTTTTTCCAGCCGCCACGCCTCGGCATACTGCTCGGTGCGTGGGCTAACGTATTCGGCAACTAACAGCACCACGACCACGACCACCAGCACGGGTTTCATCACCCCCCATACAATGCGCGCCAGAGAACGCCCAGCGGCGCGCATAACGGTAAGCTCATTGCTGGAAGCCATGCTGCCTAAGCCAATCAGCGCGCCAATTAATACGGCTACCGGGGCGTACTGATAGAATCGCCAAGGCGTGCGCATTAGCAGGTAAAGCAGCGCATCGAAGGCGGTATAGCCCGCCTGCACATCGCCTAAATCATCGATATAAGCGATGGTAATATCCAACCCCAGCAGCACGAACTGAACGACGATAATGGCCGCCAGCACGTTGCGGGCGATATAACGATCAAGACGGTCAAGCACCATTATCGCATCCCCTTGCGTTGCGAGCGCCATAGCAATAATAGGCCCAGCCCTAAAAACAGCCCATGGACTGGCCACACGCCCAGCGTGGTGGACCAAGTGCCACTGCCAATCGCATCGACAACCGCGAGCAGCAGACTAAGATAGGCGACGTATAAAAATACCGCGGGCAGCAGTTTGCCAAAGCGCCCCTGGCGGGGATTAACCCGGGAAAGCGGCTGCGCCATCAAGGCCAGCACAAACACCATAAGCGGGAGCCCTGCCCGCCACTGCCACTGGGCTTGGGCACGGGGGCTTGGATTACTCCATAGCGCAGGCGTAGTGGCGTACTCCAGTGAATCCAGTTCCTGCCGGTCGCGATTCAGCCCTAGTCGCAATGTATAACGCTCAAACGTTAGCCGCTCGGCGCTCTTATCGCCCGGCGTCACCCCGTAGCGCTCACCGTCATCCAACACCAGAAAACGGCTACCCGTTTCGAGGCGGGTTTCCTGATAGCCCGATGCCGCCCGGGTAACGTAGTCGTGAGTACCTTCGTCGCCTTGTTGGTTCTGCTCGTGCACCAGCACATCCTGCATTTCCGTTCCGTCGCTTGAGAAGCTGCCGATGTAAGCGGTACGGCCACCGCCGAACTCTTGAAAGCGCCCCGGCGCCAACACGGAAACATCCAGGCGACTGCGCTGTTCTTCCAGCACGGTCTCGGTTTGCAGCGCCCCAAAAGGCGTTAGCCACAGGCTGCAGACACCGACCAGTACCGCGACGACGCTGGCGGGCAGCAAAGTCACTTTCAACAATCGCGTGGGACTCATCCCACAGGCGACCATCACGGTGATTTCGCTGTTCATATAGAGCTGCCCGTAGGCGAGCAGGATGCCTAGAAAAAACGACAGCGGTAGAATCAGTTCCATAAAGCCAGGCAGGTGAAACATCATCAGGCTACCTAGCATGGTGACGGGAATATCGCCCTCCGCCGCGTCCGAAAAATAGCGGATAAAGCGGCTGCCCATAATCACCAGCAGTAGAATGCCAGCGACTGCCGACATGGTGAGTAACACTTCGCGAGTTAGATATCGAAATAAAATCAACGCGCTCTCCGGCTAGTCGTGCAGGATGCCATGCAATAAGCGTATGGCTTGGGTACACTAATCAAACTATTTTCAGTCCCTTTTCAAAATCAAAAGCAACGGGGCATTATCCCGAATCCCTCGATGCTTGTCTTGTTGGAGACGTCATGGAATTTTCCGTTCAGACCGCGAACCCAGCCAAAGCTGAAACACCCTGCCTTTTGGTGCCGGTTTATAAAGGTGGTGACTTCCTGCCCACCGTTGCCAAACTGGACGACGCCAGCGAGCGCCTGATTGGCCAATTGCTCGAACGCGGCGACTTTGACGCAGCACTGGGCAACGTGCAACTGGTACCCTTTGCGCCAGGCCTGGGGGCCGAACGCATTTTGCTGGTGGGCTTGGGAGAGCGCGAAAAATGCCAGGAAGCGGCCTTCATCAAGGCGCTGGATGCGGCCATGACAGCGCTAGTGAAACTGCCTATCGACGAAGCCAGCGTAGTATTTGGCGATGTTCCGTTGACTGACCGCGATGCGGCCTGGAAAGCGCGCAAGGTAATGGAAGCTGCGGAGCGGGCTATCTATCGCTTTGATCAGTTCAAATCCTCGCCCGCGCCAGCCCCCAGCCTTGCCAAGCTGACGTTAATTATCACCGATGCCGACTCTGTCCCGCAGGTTAAGCAGGGTGCGTTAGTGGGCAACGCTATTGGCCAAGGCATCAACTACACCCGCACGCTGGGCAACCTGCCCGGCAACGCCTGTACGCCCAGCTATTTAGCCGAGCAGGCAGAGCAGTTGGGTCGCGACTCACAAGGCGCGCTCGAGGTCGATATTCTCGATGAAGAAGCGCTGGAAGCCCTGGGTGCAGGCTCGCTACTATCCGTAGGCCGCGGCAGCAAAGAGCCGACACGCCTGATCGTTATGAAGTACCAGGGCGCCGAAGAAAGCGAAGAAGCACCCCATGTATTGGTAGGCAAAGGCATTACTTTTGATACCGGCGGTATTTCGCTCAAGCCCGGCGAAAGCATGGACGAAATGAAGTTCGATATGTGCGGCGCCGCCTGCGTGTTCGGCACCGTCAAAGCGGTATTGGCGATTAAACCCAAGCTCAACCTGGTATTTATTGTTGCCGCCGCGGAAAACATGCCAGATGGCAATGCCACCAAGCCCGGCGACATCATCAAAACCCTCAAAGGTTTGACCGTCGAAGTGCTTAACACCGACGCGGAAGGCCGCCTGGTGCTGTGCGATGCACTCACCTACGCCGAGCGCTTTACTCCCGCCAGTGTAGTGGATATCGCCACTCTCACCGGCGCCGTGATTATTGGCCTGGGCCACCACGCCACCGGCCTGCTCTCCAACGACGATGACTTGGCACTGGATCTGCTGGATGCGGGCGAAGCCGCCTGGGATCGCGCCTGGCACTTGCCGCTGTGGGATGAGTATCAAGAGCAGCTCGAGTCCAACTTTGCCGACCTGGCCAATATTGGTGGCCGCCCCGCGGGCACGATTACCGCTGCGTGCTTCTTGTCACGCTTTGCCGACCACTTCCCCTGGGCGCACCTGGATATCGCCGGCACCGCCTGGCACTCTGGCAAGCAGAAAGGCGCCACCGGTCGGCCCGTTGGGCTGTTAACTCAGTACCTGCTTGACCGTGAAGCAGACGCCCAAGTAGAAAATAGCGACGTCTAACAACACAATCAGGCAATCAACGGTTGCCTTTATTTGACGCAACCGTTACACCTAAACCCATTAGCGTGTGCCTTATCTCAAGGCACACGCTACGCCCACTTTAACGCTTATATTACGACGCCTATATTTGCCCTTCAGGGCTTGGATCAAGTAGAGAGAACATGCCGTGCCCACTAACTTTGAGATTTTGCCATCCAACCAGCCGATAGCCGATGAGATCCGTGACAGCATTCTCAAAAACCCCGGCTTTGGCAAACACTTTACCGATCACATGGCCCATGTGCGCTGGACCGTCGACGCCGACTGGCACGGCCACCAAGTGCGCCCTTACGGCCCGCTAACCCTCGACCCGGCTGCTTCTGTACTGCATTACGGTCAGGAGATTTTTGAGGGCATCAAAGCTTATCGCCACGCCGACGGCTCTATCTGGACATTCCGCCCAGAGAAAAACGCCGAGCGCTTCCGCCGCAGTGCCCGTCGTTTAGCGCTGCCGGAGCTGTCCGATGAAGACTTTATCGGCTCGCTGAAAGCGCTATTAGCGCAAGATCACGCCTGGGTGCCCACGCCTGCCAGCGCATCTGACGAGTGCAGCCTCTACCTGCGTCCGTTTATGATCGCCTCGGAAGCCTTCTTGGGCGTACGCCCCGCCCACGAGGTCGACTACTACGTCATCGCCTCCCCCGCGGCGGCGTACTTTAAAGGCGGCGTTGCGCCGGTGTCGATCTGGCTCTCCTCGAACTACAAGCGCGCTGCCGCAGGCGGTACTGGCTTTGCCAAGTGCGGCGGTAACTACGCCGCCTCATTAGCCGCGCAGAAAGAGGCCGAAGCCCACCAGTGTGGCCAGGTCGCATTTCTTGATGCTGCTGAAAACAAGTGGGTGGAAGAGTTGGGCGGCATGAACCTGTTCTTTGTCTTCAAAGATGGCCGTTTGGTGACGCCGCGCCTGACCGACACCATTTTGGAAGGCGTCACGCGCAACTCGGTGCTCACGCTGGCCAAAGATGAAGGCCTAACGCCGGAAGAGCGCGCTATCAGCATTGACGAGTGGCGTGAAGGCGCGGCGTCTGGCGAGATCACCGAGGTATTTGCCTGCGGTACCGCCGCGGTCATCACCCCGGTGGGCGAGCTGGTCACCGAGAACGAGCGTATCAAGCTAGCTGCCGGTGGCAATAATGAGATTGCCATGCGCATTCGTACCAAGCTGCTCGACCTGCAGTATGGCCGCAGCGAAGATAAGTACGGCTGGCTAACCCAGCTGGTTTAAGCGGTTTTAAAACCAGCGCTTATCCTTTCAGCACCGCCGCATTCTTGCGGCGGTGCTGTTTGCAATCGACGTATCTGAAATCGTTTTACCTGGAACCGCTATGGCGCGCATTGATTTCTACATTCTGCCCGATACCACCTTGGAGGCGCGCTTGCAGTTCGCCTGCAAACTGGCCGAGACCATCTGGCGCAAAGGCTACCGCCTGCATCTCCACTGTGAAGACAAAGCCCTCGCCGAGCAGGCCGATAACGCGCTATGGAATTTCCGCCCGGACGCCTATTTACCCCATGCTCTAGAAGATAGCGAGATGGCTGCCAGCGTGCCGATTACGCTAGGTTGGCAGCAGTTGCCGGTGCCCACGGAAGAAACCGCGCTGCTTAATCTA
The DNA here is from genome assembly GCF_000982975.1 of Halomonas sp. A3H3. NCBI lineage: Bacteria > Pseudomonadati > Pseudomonadota > Gammaproteobacteria > Oceanospirillales > Halomonadaceae > Halomonas > Halomonas sp. A3H3. Next base: position 1,067,494 of record NZ_HG423343.1, read on the forward strand.
CACCCGGAAATACCCGAAGGCGTAGAGCGCTACGCGCGAATTGCCGAGATTATTAATCAGCACCAACAGGTGCTGGTCGCCAAACGCGCCTGCTGGCAGCGCTATAAAGAGATGGGCCATGAGGTCGTGCCGCATAAATTGGGGTAGGCACAATGCATCCAGCGCGAAGAGGCTTGACCAGACGCTGAAATTGACGCCTTTCTCCATCGCGAGCTGAAGCGAAGTAAGCCATGACGATAAGTGAACTTCTTGATATGGTCGCACGCGGCGAAGACAGCCGCCACCAGTTCAAACGCGATGCCACCAACGCGGATGGCCTTGCCGCTGAGATGGCCGCCTTTGCCAACAGTGGCGGCGGGTGGTTGTTGCTGGGCGTCAATGATGACGGCTCAATTGCAGGGCTGGATGGCGCGGCGGTACGGCGGTTGAACCAGCTACTTGGCAACGCTGCCTCCCAGCATGTACGTCCTCCCGTGCATCCGCTGACCGAGAATGTGCAGACAGATCAGGGCATTGTAATAGTGATGGAGGTGCCCGATGGGCTGGCCAAACCGTATCTTGATAATCAAGGCCGCATTTGGGTCAAGCAGGGGTCGGACAAACGGCATGTGACCTCCCGCGAAGAACTGCAGCGCATGTTCCAGCGTTCTGGGCTGGTTTACGCTGATGTAGTACCAGTAGCGGGTACTTCGGTGGAGGATATCGATGACAAGGCGTTTACTGGCTACTTCAATCGCCGCTATGGTGAGAGCAGCGAGTTCTCCGGTCTGACACGGGAGCAGTTGCTGCAGAACTTGGGCCTGGGCGATGGGCAGGAGTTGAATCTGGCGGGGCTGATGCTGTTTGGTCGCAATCCTCAGCGCTGGCGTCCGGCCTTTGAAGTGAAGGCAGTGGCCTTCCCCGGCACCGCGCTGCACGATACTCGCTACCTGGATAGCGAAGATATCAAGGGCACCCTACTGGAGCAGTTCCGTGGCGCTTTTGCCTTTATCAAGCGCAATTTGCACCATGTGCAGCACGGGCGTAGTTTCAACACCCTGGGCGAGTTGGAGATTCCCGAAACGGCGCTGGAAGAGTTGTTGGTCAATGCCTTGATTCACCGAGACTACTTCACCAGCGCTTCCGTCCGCTTGATGGTCTTTGCCGATCGTGTGGAGATTGTCAGCCCTGGCCACCTGCCGGATAGCCTGAGCGCTGAGGACATTCGCCGGGGTAAGACCATCCGCCGTAATCCTACGCTCACCGAACATGCCAGCCATATCTTACCCTATCGCGGTATGGGCAGTGGCATTCCACGAGCGCTTGAGGCATGGCCAAAGATTGACTTGCTTAATGACCCTTCAGGCAATCAATTCAGTGCAATCGCTTGGCGGCCAGAGGCGGAGTGGACGGATGATACCCCACCAGTCACCGGGGAAGTCACCGGGGAAGTCACCGGGGAAGTCACACGACTACTCGCGGTCTTGCAAGGCGAAATGAAGCGCTCAGATATACAAGCAGCGCTTGGGTTGAAGCATGAAGACCACTTTCGGGAATCCTATCTGCGTCCGGCATTAAAGGTCGGCGCTATTGAAATGACAATTCCAGACAAGCCACGCAGCAGCCGTCAGAAGTACCGTCTGACAGCAGCCGGGCAGAAATGGGTAGCCACTCAAGGAAGACAACATTGATATGGGCAAACCAACCTGAAAAGAGGGAAGACTGGTCAAGGTCAATGCCCTGAGAATTGATTGATTCGATCCGTCAAGGTGCCAGCGAAGGCGAGCTCCCCTCGGCAGCGTGAGTTCTGCTCTGAGCGTGCCGTCTGGAGCGGTGGCCGCTAACCAACTTCAGCAACGCATCCAGTCAATGCTGTTCGAACATACCAACATCTCGAAGAAGCCCGAGAAAATCATCAGCCACAAACACGTGACCCCGCACTTGGCGGGGTCATCAACGGAAGTCGGCAATCGCTGTCAGTGCGTCCCAGGCGTCTTTGCCTTAGCCCCCCTGTTGCTGCATCTGCTCCTGCATCTGTTGTTGCATTTGCTGCTGCTGTTGAGCCACGGCCTCATCCAGTTGATCGCGCTGCTCCTGAGTGAAAACGCCTTCGATCTGAGACTGTATGATAATGCTATCCGCGGTCATCTCGGCCGTTAGGTCACCAAGACGCTCTGCATCTGCCCGAATGGCGGCTTCGTCATAATCAGTCTGAACGTGCTCACTGAGTTGCTGTTGCAACTGCTGGGCTTCCTGCTCATTGGCACCAACGTCGTCTTGCATCTGGGTCAAAAGGTTGCTGAGTTCTTCCTTCTGCCCATCATTCAGATCGACCATTTCGTCAAGTTGATCAACTTGGTCATCGACACTGGGAGTGCTACCAGCCATTTGCTGGGCCATGGCGGGAACACTGAATGCCAGTGCTGCAACGGCTGGAAGGAAAAGCTTGGCTACGTGCATAAAAACTCCAATTGCGAACAAATTTGTACTTCCTGCCCGACGAATCCTGACGGGTCTTGTGATCCGACACTGCTGTTTTTAAAAAATTCGTCGTAACGGTAAATTGTTGATTACCATTAGCGGGCTCTGGCCGCGCCCTTTGCCCTCATGGAGACGTAAACGTGTTCACGCGCTACCCGCTTGTTACGATTGTCATCGCCCAGCTGTTCGGCACCTCGCTATGGTTTAGCGTTAATGGCGTTGGCTTGGCGCTTCAGGAGGCCGTCGGCCTCAGCGAAAGCGATTTGGGTCTGCTCACCATCGCCGTTCAGGCAGGGTTTATTACCGGCACGCTGCTGATCGCAACCACTGGTCTTGCCGACCGAATTCGTGCCAGCCACCTGTTTGCGATTTCTGCCGTTCTCGGCGCACTGATCAACGCCGCCTTTATCGGCGCGGCTGAGAGCGTGACGCTCGCCGCTGTTGCGCGCTTTGCGACCGGGCTTTCCCTGGCGGGGATTTATCCGCTAGGCATGAAGCTGGTGGTGAGCTGGACACCCAGCCACGCCGGCGCCGCGCTGGGTTGGCTGGTGGGCATGCTGACCCTGGGCATTGCCTCGCCGCACCTGCTGCGCGGTTTAACGCTGCATTTACCCTGGCAGTGGCCGCTGCTGCTGGCGTCACTGCTGGCGCTGGCCGCTGCGCTAATGATTTTCAAGCTGGGCGTTGGCCCCCACCTGCCAGCCACCGCCAAAAGCGGCCGCCCCTGGGCAGGCCTGGCCGCTTTCAAACAGCCCCGCTTTCGTGCCGCCGCACTGGGTTATTTCGGCCACTGCTGGGAGCTTTACGCCCTTTGGGCGCTGGTGCCGTTTCTGGTCGCCCGGGAGCTGGAGCGCTTGGGTGCTGCAAACAGCGCTCAACCGTGGCTAAGTTTTGCGGTGATCGCGTTGGGCTTACCGGGCTGCGTGCTGGCAGGCAAATGGAGCCGACAGATTGGCAGTGCCCGAGTGGCCTGCGTGGCATTGGCTACCTCCGGTGCGCTCTGTTTGGTTTATCCCCTGTTGGGCAGCGCCTCGCCCTGGCTGCTGCTGGTGCTTCTCGGCGTATGGGGCGTTAGCGTTATTGCCGACTCCGCGCAGTTCTCTGCGCTGGCCAGCGCCACGGCTCCACCCGAGCGGCTAGGAGCAGCGCTGGCGATGATGAATGCGATCGGCTTTGGGCTGACCATTCCTTCCATTGCACTGGTCACAGCGCTGTGGTTGAGCCAGTCGCTGGCTGTCATTTGGTGGCTATTGCCGGGCCCCATCCTCGGGCTAATCGCCATGCGCGGATTTTCTGCCCATAAACAGCTCTCATAAACACATCACATACGTACTGTGCACCCACAATAGAGCGTGAGTAGCCCCTGACGACCACTGCCCTTACGCGGTATACTCACGCCCATTAAATTATGCATTTATGCATTTGCGCATTTATGCGTTTATACATTTTTGCACATTTCTCGCCAGCCGTGAGCCAACTCTCCATGGAAAAGACCTACCAACCCGAACAGATCGAAACCCGCTGGTACGAGCGCTGGGAAGCCGACAACCGTTTCGCCCCCTCCGGCCAGGGCACGCCTTTTTCGATCATGATTCCACCGCCCAATGTGACCGGCAGCCTGCACATGGGCCACGCGTTCCAGGACACCATTATGGATACCCTGACGCGCTGGAAACGGATGCAGGGCAATAACACCCTGTGGCAGGTAGGCACCGACCACGCCGGTATCGCGACGCAGATGCTGGTGGAGCGCAAGATTGCGGCTGAAGAGGGCAAGACCCGACACGACCTTGGTCGCGATGCGTTTATCGACAAAGTGTGGGAGTGGAAACACGAGTCCGGCGGCCATATTACCCGCCAGCTGCGCCGCATGGGCGCTAGCGTCGACTGGTCTCGCGAACGCTTCACCATGGACGACGGCTTCTACAAGGCGGTACAAGAAGTGTTTGTGCGCCTGCACGAAGAGAAGTTGATCTATCGTGGCAAGCGCCTGGTCAACTGGGATCCGACACTGCACACCGCCATTTCTGACCTGGAAGTGGAGAACAAAGAGCAGCAGGGCAGCTTCTGGCATTTCCGCTACCCGCTGGCGGACGGCGTCAAAACCAACGATGGCAAGGATTACCTCGTAGTCGCCACCACCCGCCCGGAGACCCTGCTGGGCGATACCGGTGTGGCGGTGAATCCAGACGATGAGCGCTACGCCTCTCTGGTCGGCAAGTTCATTGAGCTACCGCTGGTCGGTCGCCGTATTCCGGTGGTTGCTGACGAGCACGCCGATATGGAGAAAGGTTCGGGCTGCGTCAAGATCACCCCCGCCCACGACTTCAACGACTACGAAGTCGGCAAGCGCCAGAACCACCTGCTGATAAACGTCTTCTCCAAAGACGCGGCGATCCTTGAACAGGCCGAGATCTTCGACCTGAAAGGACAGCCCCAGCCCGATGTAGACGCCACTCTGCCTGCCAAGTACGCAGGTCTCGACCGCTTTGAAGCGCGCAAGCAGATCGTTGCCGACATGGACGCCCTGGGCCTGCTAGAGCAAGTCGAAGCCGTTAACAACACCCTGCCTTATGGTGACCGTTCGGGCGATGTCATTGAGCCGCTGCTCACCGACCAGTGGTTTGTAGCCGTGGAGTCCCTCGCCAAGCCCGCCATCGAAGCGGTGGAAAATGGCGATATCCAGTTCGTGCCCAAGAACTACGAGAACATGTACTTCGCCTGGATGCGCGACCTGCAGGATTGGTGTATCTCCCGCCAGCTGTGGTGGGGCCACCGCATCCCGGCCTGGTACGACGAGGAAGGCAATGTCTACGTTGCTCGTAGCGAAGCCGAAGCTCGCGAGAAGCATGAGCTCGGCCCCGACGTAACCTTGACGCAAGATGAAGACGTACTCGATACCTGGTTCAGCTCGGGCCTGTGGACGTTCGGCACCCTCGGCTGGCCGGAACAAACCCCGGAGCTGGAGACCTTCCACCCTTCCAGCGTTCTAGTGACCGGCTTTGACATCATATTCTTCTGGGTTGCCCGGATGATCATGATGACCCTGAAGTTCACCAAGCAGGTACCGTTTAAGACGGTTTACGTACACGGTTTGGTGCGCGACGGCCAAGGGCAGAAGATGTCCAAATCCAAGGGCAACGTACTCGACCCCATCGACCTGATCGACGGCATCACGCTGGATGAACTGCTCGAAAAGCGCACCGGCAATATGATGCAGCCGAAACAGGCCAAGGCGATTGCCAAAGCGACCAAGGACGAGTTCAAAGACGGTATTGAAGCCCACGGCACCGATGCGCTGCGCTTTACGTTCCTCTCCCAAGCCACCACCGGGCGTGATATCAAGTTTGATATGAGCCGCCTGGACGGCTACCGCAACTTCTGCAACAAGCTGTGGAACGCCTCGCGCTACGTGCTGATGAACGCCGAAGGCGAAGATTGCGGCACTGGTGGTGAAGAGGTTGAGCTTTCACTGGCCGACCGCTGGATTATCTCGCAGCTGCAGAAAACCGAAGCCCAGGTCACCAAGGCGATGGACGAGTACCGTTTCGACCACGCCTCCCAGGCGCTGTATGAGTTCGTCTGGAACGAGTACTGCGACTGGTACCTGGAGCTTTCCAAGCCTGTTTTGTGGGATGAAAATGCCACGGCAGAAGCCAAGCGCGGTACCCGCCGCACGCTGGTACGCGTACTCGAAGCGATTCTGCGCCTTGCTCACCCGATGATGCCTTATATTACCGAAGAGATCTGGCAGCGCGTGTCGCCGCTGGCAGGTGTGTATATGGGTGACGATGCGTCGATCATGCTGCAAGCCTGGCCAGAAGCCGACGAAAGCAAAATCGACGACCAGGCCAGCCTGGATATCGAGTGGTTGAAAGGCGTCATCATCGCCGTGCGTAACATCCGCGCCGAAATGAACATCGCCCCCGGCAAACCGCTTGACGTGCTGCTCACCAAAGGCAAGCCCGAAGACGCCGAGCGCCTGGAGAGCAACCGTCGCTTCCTTTCCAAACTCGCCAAGCTGGAAAGCGTTACCTGGCTTGAAAACCCAGACGATGCCCCGCTCTCAGCCACGCAATTGGTGGGCGATATGGAAGTGCTGGTACCGATGGCGGATCTGATCGACAAAGACGCCGAAATCGCCCGCTTAAGCAAAGAGATTGAGAAGCAGGACAAGCTGATCGGCGGCATCGAGAAGAAGCTTAGCAACGACGGCTTTATCGCCAAAGCCCCGGTAGCGGTGGTGGATAAAGAGCGCGGCAAGCTGGCCGAATTCCAAGCCACCAAGCAGTTGCTGGAAGAACAGCGCGCTAAAATCTCAGCGCTGTAAGTCCTCCCCCGGCGCCAGGCAGCTCTGACGGCATGGCGCCGGCGCGCCGCTTGCCCGCTGATCGGATAGCGCCTATAACGGGTAAATGGACTCCCCCAGCACAGACAGCGTTTCGCCCCGACACCCCCTGGCAGTCTTGCGTTTCCTTGGCTTGGTACTCTTGGGCAGTGTCGTCGGCGGAGTGGCGGCTCTTGTAGCCGTTGGCTTCGTCAATGCGGTGGTATGGCTCAACGACCTGCTGTTGATCTCCCCCCGAGGCCAGATGATGGCTGCAGACACCTCTCTGGTGATACTGGCTACCCTGCTGGTGCCAACCCTTGGGGGGCTGCTCGTTAGTCAACTGCACCGCGGCCTGCCTGGGGGCCGCTCCCATACCCCTGCCGACGCCATCGCTGCCGTCCAGACCCGCCGAGGTCGCCTACCCGCCCAGGCTGGTGCTCTCTCAGCGTTAAGCGGTTTGGTGTCGTTAGGCGCAGGCGCCTCGGTGGGTCAGTACGGCCCCCTGGTACATCTCGGCGCGACTCTCGGCTCCCTAATCACACGCTTGCTGCGCCTGGGGCGCTCAGAGGACAATATCACTATCGCTTGCGGGGTAGCGGCAGCCATCGCTGCGGCCTTTAATGCACCACTGGCGGGCATTGTCTTCGCCCACGAAGTCGTGCTACGCCACTATGCCCTGCGCGCCTTCGCGCCAGTGGCTGCCGCCGCCATCGTCGGCTATGTGCTGGCCACTCAGTTGCTTGCTCAGGGGACGCTGTTCCATATCACTGAGCCTGGCGTGCCTCAACCTTGGGAATTCGCCCTTTTCCTAGCCTTGGGTGGCCTAGGCGCCTTGGTGGCTGGAGGCTATATGCATGCCATTCTTGCCATGGGCCAGCTGGCCAAGCGGCTACCGCTGCCCACCAGCCTTCATCCCGCACTAGCCGGGGCTTTGCTCGGCCTAACGGCTCTTTGGGTACCCGATATTCTCGGCATGGGCCAAGAAACCCTGCGCTTCGCCACCTTGCCCGGGGCCTATAGCGGCGGCGAGCTGCTGATGGTACTGCTACTAAAGCTGGCCGCGACCGCTTTGTGCCTGGGGCTGGGTTTCGCTGGTGGTGTCTTCAGCCCAGCGCTGGTGATCGGCACCCTCTTCGGTGCCCTAGCCGGCACCCTGGTAGCGGAGCTGGGCGGTGGCCAGGAGACGTTTATCTTCTATGCGGTGTGCGGCATGGTCGCGGTCACCGCACCGGTTCTCGGCGCGCCTCTTACCACCCTGCTGATCGTCTTCGAACTTACCGGCAGTTATGCGTTGACCACCGCCGCCCTGGCCAGCGTCACGCTAGCCAATCCTCTGGCCGCCCAACTGTTCGGCCGCTCGCTATTCGATATTCAATTAGCCCGCCGTGGTTTGGATCTCTCCGCTGGCCGCAGCCGCGCCGTGCTCCAGGAGGCGCGGTTGACCGAGTTGATTAGTCATGATGCCGTCACCCTGGCCCCCGCGACCCCACTGAAAGCGGCCATCTCGCGCCTTAGTCAAGCGGGCCATGGCGAAGCTTATCTGGTGGACGGCCGAGGGCGCTACCAAGGCTGCGTGACCCTGGCGAGCCTGGAGACCTTCCGCGAAGGCAGCGAGGCCATCGCCGTCGTGGATGACGAACGGCGCTTCTTGGGGGTGGCCTATGAGTCGAGCATTGCTCGAGCCTTCTTGCATCACAGCGACGCCCTACGACGGGAGGAACACGGTGCTGGCTAGACGATTGATCCCAGGACTTCTGGCCGGGCTGCTCGTCCTGGCAACCCCCATCAGGGCGAAAGTGCCCGACACTGCCGACTCTCTGACAGTATTGAGCTGGGGCGGTGCCTACGAGCACGCCCAGCGCAGTGCCCTCTTCACACCCTTCACCGAGGCCCATGATGTACCGGTGGCAGTGGACAGCTATAACGGCGGCCTGACGGAACTGCGCCAGGCCGTGGCGGAGAACGATGTCCCCTGGGACGTACTCGATATGACCCGCAGCGAGGCCATGGCAGCCTGCGAAGAGGGCCTACTGGAGCCACTCCCCCCCGAGCTAGCCGCCCCAGCGCCGGACGGCACTCCGGCATCCCAAGATTTCCTTCCTGGCGCCCTGGGTCGCTGTTTTATCAGCCATTCGATCTTTGCCACCGTCGTGGCCTATCGCCGTGATGCTTTCCCCGGGGAGCGCCCCACTCGCATCGCCGATCTCTTCGATCAACAGCGTTTCCCTGGCCCCCGGGCCTTACAGCGCACCCCCGCGGCTAATCTGGAGTGGGCGCTACTCTCCTACCGGGTCCCCCGGGAAGAACTCTACCGCCTGCTCAGTACCCGCCGTGGCCTGGACCTGGCCTTCGCCCGGCTGCAAGGCATCGACAAACTCCACTGGTGGGAGGCCGGTGAAACCCCGGTGCGCCTGCTGGAGGAGGGCCAGGTGGTCATGGCTTCCGGCTACAATGGCCGCTTCTTCGCCGCCATGGTGGAGCGCGACCTGCCCATCGAGATCCTCTGGGACGGCCAGCTCCAGGAACATGAGACCTGGGCGATCCCCCGCGGTGCCCCGAACCCCGAGGCGGCCCAAACATTTATCCGCTTCGCCACCACCAGCGAGCGCCAAGTGGAGTTGGCCCGGCATATCCCCTATGGCCCAACGCGACGCTCTGCTGCTATGCAGGTTACCACCCACCGCGACAGTGGCCTGGACATGCGCCTGCATATTCCCACCCACCCCATCAACGCCCAGGGTGCGGTGACCAAGGACGAGACTTGGTATGCCCGTACCCAGGAACGCATTGAGGCCCTCTTTCGCGAGACCCTATTTCGTGAAGCCCTGACGACACAAGAATGAATGCGCAGTGCGGTTTCAAAAAATGGGCGGTTACAGTTAACGTGGCAATGCTGATAACCGTACTACGACATTGGGAACGAGGTGATCGCACTCCCCATGGCCCAGCGCTGGCATTACTGCATAGCGTTGCCAAGAAACCAAAGGCTGTACTGAGAGCATTGGGCTAACAGAAATGCTCTTTTAAATTAAATTCGATATTTTTGAATTTGAAGCTGTCGGCTACTATGTCGGTTCACTCAGACTGAGTGTTATTGCGTATTACCCAACCGTTTAACCATTGGCTGCACCATAAGCGCGGAACCAACCCTCAGCGCTTCAAGCGGCCCCGTTGGAAGATATCCAGACGAGGTATAAAAACCAACTGCAGCTTCGTTGCTTGTTGTTACTGCGAGCTTTATACACTCACACCCTTTATTTACAGCCCAGGTACTAATTTCACCTAGAAGCGACTTGGCGATCCCCTTCCCTCGCAGCGCAGGTGAAACCCACATTTGGTAGATATGCGCCATTTTCGTATCGGGCTCATGTATTACCCCCCAGGCTAGGCCAACCGCTTGGCCCTCCAACTCAGCAATTAAGGGCAGAGCGTCCAGGCCTCGCCATTTCAGATCCAAGCGTGTCTGCCATTCAGTGTCTGAGAGCGTTACTTCCTGCTCGTAAGTTGAGCCAAAAGAGTCAGGCGCATCCTCAAGAGAGTTCAACCGCGCCAACTTATAAAGCTGCCAATCTTGCGGGGTTAATACTCTGCTCTTTACGTCACTCATGATCGAGATCTTCCTGCATGATGATGAGGGCCCCTGAGGTGCTAAATATCTTGTGCGTAACGCGCAAGCATCTCTTCCTGTGACTCGGGGGAGCCGCTACGACCTATTTGCTCGTGAATCATCTGCCCCATCGTCGGCAATACGGAACGCTCGCGACGGCTCTCATCTGCCCATAGTTTGGAGCGCATAAAGGCTTTAGCGCAGTGAAGGTAAGCCTCCTCAACCGTCACCTCAATAACCACTTTTGGTGCTCGCTTCTCTGATGCAAAAAGCTGCAGCTTTTCTTCATCCACCGAGACATGCGCCGCGCCATTTATGCGTAGCGTCTCATCGATCCCTGGGATTAAAAACAGCAATCCAGCCTGACCGCTCTCGACAATATTTTTAAGTGAATCCAATCGGTTATTACCTGGAGAATCTTGAATTACCAAAGTAAGGTCATCAACCACCTTGATAAAACCTGGCTCTCCTCCACGTGGCGACGCATCAAAGCCCGACGCGTTTCCAGTGGCGATGACCACAAAGGGAGAAAGCTCGATAAATCGCTGACAGTGCCGGTCAAGTCGCGATAGCTGCTTCTTCAGCGCTCTCTCCTTTGGCTCAGGATATAGCTGGTATAGCTCTTCGGTGGTGCGAATCATAATTCCCCCGATACAAAAACTGCCGTCTCAATAATAATGAACCAGGCACCCGCTATTGCTCGCGCGTAAATGGCGATGGCTGTTAACGGTAAGCAATCCCGACAACGCCAGCTCTAATCCCACAAAATCTACTTAACCACAACGCTAGCAGAAAATACTCCGAAGATAATTAACTTATTAGTTATGACTCATAATATCTATGCAGCGCTAGCGCATGACATATTGGTCCCCTTACCACTCACTTTAACCACATTTTCTTACGAAACGTGTAAGGTTGGTACAAGAACGGCCACTAAGTGGCATCGCTGATTCAGCAACGACACGGACTGCTCTATGCCGACACCAACCGAAGCGCGTTTACAGGCTCTGGCAAGCGAATTAAAGCGGGCCGGGATTGCATACCATGAGCTTACGCCGATGGCGGATACCGGGCTGGCCCATGATCATGTGTGGATCCATCGCAGCGTGGGCGATGACTGGGTGGCGCGACTGCCGAAGCAGAGTCAGATGAATCTGCCACCTGAAGAGAACCTTGCCTATCAGACTGCCTGCTACCAGCGCTCTAGTCCTGGCGGACACACGCCAGCACTTTACGGCACTCTGCCGCCGAGCGAGGCACTGCCCCGGGGTGGGTTACTGGTTGAAGCTATCCGTGGCCGCTTGGCCAAGTTGCCGGAAGACCTGCCTGCCATCGCGGATGCTCTAGCCAGCTTGCATAGCCAACCGCTGCCCAGTGTCGCAGAGCAGGCACCACTGCTTGCCCCCGAAGACCCATGGCAAGCGATGATAGATGAAGTGCGTCAGCAGGCTAACTGGTTGAGCGACGCGCAACTTTCGAGCAAGGTCACCCAGCGCATTAAGCAGGAGCTGGACTTACTGCCACCTCACTTAAGCGATGCCGCGCCGACACTGATTAGCTTTGACACCCACCCTGGCAACTTCTTAATCCACGACGATGGCCGCGCGGTGTTGGTGGATTTAGAGAAGTGCCGCTACGGCCTGCCGGGTATCGACCTCGCCCACACCAGCCTCTACACCTCGACCACCTGGGACGTAAGCAGCCAAGCGGTGCTATCGCTAAGTGACGTGATTAGCTTTTATCGCCGCTGGCAAGCCACCATGGGTGAAACGCCGGACATCGACACCCTCATTGCCTGTCGCCGCGCTACCTGGCTCTGGTCGTTAACCTGGTGTGCCAAGTGGCGCGCCCAGCACTTAAACGCCGTAGATGCCCAGCAGCGCGGGGAAGACTGGTCCGCTGAACTCACGGATCCCGCCGTGATCGACCACGTGCGCGACCGCGTTGAGCACTACTTATCGTTAAACATTATTGATCACGTGCACAGCGAGCTACAGTGTTTGCAGGTTTCCCTATAACATCTAATTTTACTAATATTTCTTAGCTGTGCTTACGCTTCTAACAAAAGGGATATTCGATGCCTACTCGCCACCCTCTTCGCCTCGCTATTGTCACCACGATGCTTGCCTTCACGGTTCCGGCATCAGCCAACCCCGACCCTAGTGATTGGCAAAGTGTCGTGGCACAGGCCGAAGGCCAAACCGTTTACTGGAATGCCTGGGGCGGTGATACGCGCACCAATCGCTACATCGACTGGGTGGCGGAGCAAATGCAGGCACAGTACGGCGTCGATGTGGAACACGTAAAGCTGGACGATACCGGCAGCGCGGTAGCTCGGGTACTGGCAGAAAAGCAGGCGGGCAACCACACCGAGGGCAGTATCGACCTGATTTGGATCAACGGCGAGAACTTCGCTGCGATGCGCGAAAGCGACCTGCTGTTTGGCCCCTTCGCTGAGTCGCTGCCCCATTTTGCGCTCACCAATGCCGCCGATAACCCTGAGGTGGTGACCGACTTCACGTTACCTACAGAAGGCTATGAATCGCCCTGGGGTAAAGCGCAGATCACCTTTTTTTACGATAGCGCTCAAACCGAGACACCACCCCAGAATATGCAGGCACTACTCGCCTGGGCCAAAGCCAATCCCGGCCAGTTCAGCTATCCGCGTATTCCCGACTTCACCGGCAGCACCTTTTTAAAGCAGGCGCTGATCGAGCTCACCGGTCAGGAGGAGGCGCTTTACCAGCCAGTTTCAGAAAGCGACTTTGAGGCTGTCACCAAACCTCTGTGGGCCTATTTAGATGCGCTGCACCCGCACCTGTGGCGCAGTGGTCGTACCTTTCCCGACTCCGGCCCCAACCTGCGCACGTTGATGAGCGACGGCGAGCTAAGTTTGGCTTTTTCGTTCTACCCCACCGATGCCGCCGTGGCAGTCATGGAGTATGAGCTGCCCGAAAGCGTGCGCAGCTACGTGCTGGAAGGCGGCACTTTGGGTAACGTTCACTTTGTGGCGATCCCCTATAACTCGCCGCATAAAGCCGGGGCCATGGTGCTCGCCAATTTCCTGCTTTCACCGGAAGCTCAGGCGCAAAAGCAGTCGCTAGCGATGTGGGGAGACCGCAGCGTACTGGATATCGATCAGCTAGACGCCGAGAATCAGGCGCTGTTCGAGCAGGGTGATCGCCATCCTTCCGAGCTACCGGCGGACGCGCTGTCCAACACCCTACCCGAACCACACCCCAGTTGGATGACCGCCCTGCAAAATGCCTGGCTTGAGCGTTACGGCGTTAACTAACGATGCTGCGACTGGCCCCAGCACTCATCATTGCCCTGCTAGTACTCCCCGTTGGGGCGGGTCTGATGATGGTGCTGCTGCCTGCGTTTGGCTACTTACCAACGCTAGGCGGCCATGGCGCTAGTTTAGCCCCCTGGCAAATGCTGTTCGACCAGCCGGGGCTAGGACGTTCAGTGATGGTTAGCTTTGCCAGCGGGTTAGTCAGCACAGCCGTAGCGCTGGTAATTGTGGTGCTGTTTTTGGCCGCCAGTCGGGGCACTTGGTTAGATCGCGGCATACGACGGTTGGTATCACCGCTGCTCGCCATCCCTCACGCCGCTATCGCCTTTGGGTTTGCCTTTTTGATTGCCCCTTCGGGTTTGGTGGCGCGGCTGATATCGCCGTCGCTAACAGGATGGGAGCGCCCCCTGGACATGCTGATCATCAACGATCCCTGGGGATTCTCCCTAATGGCGGGGTTGGTACTAAAAGAAGTACCGTTTTTGCTGCTGATGAGCCTGGCGGCACTGCCGCAGTTAGCGCCGGAGAAGCGCTTGATGCTGGCAAGATCGCTAGGTTACTCGCCTACCATCGGCTGGTTAAAAACGGTGCTTCCCTCGCTCTACCCACTGATTCGCCTGCCGGTTTATGCAGTGATCGCCTATGCCACTTCGGTTGTCGATATGGCACTGATTCTTGGCCCGAAGCTGCCCCCCACGCTGAGCGTATCTATCTTGGGTTGGTTCAACGACCCGGATATCAGCCAGCGTTTTATGGCCTCGGCGGCGGCGGTACTGCAACTGGGCGTCACTGTCGCTGCACTGCTGTGTTGGTGGTTGTTAGAACAGCTGATCCGCAGCCTGACGCGGTACTGGCTGATCAATGGCAGCCGCCAGCGTGGCGAAATCATCCTGCGCCTCGTTGGCCGCTCGGCATTACTGTTTTCGAGTATCACAGCGCTGGCAGCCTTGGTTGGGTTGGGGCTATTTTCACTGGCCGGTTTTTGGCGCTTTCCAGAAGTGTTGCCACAGATGCTAACGCTGGATCACTGGCAACGCAGCGGCCCTATGCTGGCTACACCGCTCATTAATACGGCATTGATTGGACTTGTTTCTACCGCCTTGGCTACGGCGCTAGTGCTAGCAACGCTGGAAAATGAACACCGTCAGCACATTCAACCCAAGCGCGCGTTATGGTTACTCTATTTACCCCTATTAGTGCCGCAAATTGCGTTTCTATTTGGGCTAATCGTGGCCGCTGAAAGCCTGGGCATTCGCCCTCAACTTGGCTTGGTTATCGCTGGTCACCTGCTGTTTGTACTGCCCTATGTGTACCTCTCCTTGGCTGAGACCTATCGCCGCTTGGATCCGCGTTGGCTCAAAGTAGCGCGTTCACTGGGGGTGTCACGCAGTGCCGCTTTTTGGCGGGTTCGCCTGCCGCTGTTGCTCGCGCCGCTGTTAACAGCGTTTGCCGTAGGCTTGGCAGTGAGTATTGGCCAATACTTACCCACCCAGTTACTCGGTGCGGGCCGCGTGACCACCGTGACGACCGAGGCAGTCGCGCTTGCCTCTGGCAGTAATCGACGTTTAATCGGCGTCTGGGCATTAGTGCAGGCTGGGTTACCGTTGATTGGCTTTATGCTTGCGCTAGGGCTGCCCCGTTTATTGGGTACCCACCGCCGTGATTTAGCTACTTAAGAGGGACAATGTGACAGCTTCTTTTTGCGCGCCGCTACGCCTTGAGCAAGTTAGCATCGCCCTGGCAGGCCGTGAGTTACTGGCAGTGGATGCCACGATTAGCTCCGGTGAAGTACTCACGGTAATGGGGCCTTCGGGGTCGGGAAAATCCACTTTATTGGCGTATATTGCAGGCTTCCTTGATCGCGAATTCACCGCCAGCGGCGGCGTATGGCTGGGCGAGCGCAATTTGCTCAGCCTTCCCGCCGAACAGCGCAACATCGGGCTTCTGTTTCAGGATCCGCTGCTATTTCCGCACTTAAGCGTGGGCGGCAACTTGCGCTTCGGACTGCCTCGCCATCTAAAAGACAAGCGCCAGCAGGTTACTCAGGCACTTGAACAGGTTGGGCTAGCAGGCTTTGAGTCCCGCGACCCCGCCACCCTTTCCGGCGGCCAGCAATCACGCGTGGCGTTGATGCGCCTGCTGCTCTCCAAGCCGCGAGCGGTGCTGCTGGACGAGCCGTTTTCCAAGCTGGATACGGCGCTGCGCCAGGAGATGCGCACACTGGTGTTTAGCCAATTGCACACAGCAGGCCTGCCTGCGCTCCTGGTCACCCACGACCACGAGGACGCCAATGCAGCAGGAGGGCCGGTTATTGAGCTCGGCTGACCAACCACCTCGGCTGAGCATCGTGATACCGGTGCTTAACGAGGCCACGGGAATTGAGGCGTCACTGACACCGCTACAAGCGCTGCGCGACCAGCGCATTGCGATACCCGTTGAGATCATTGTCGTGGATGGCGGGAGCAGTGATGCCAGCGCTCACATTGCCAAACCACTAGCAGATCGAGTGCTCAGCAGCCCAGCCGGACGAGCATTGCAAATGAACCTGGGCGCTCAGCATGCCACTGCGCCCGCACTGCTGTTCCTGCACGCGGATACTCACTTGCCCAAGAACGCCGTTGAGCAGATAACCCAAGCGCTTAACGGCCACGCCTGGGGGCGCTTTGATATTGAGCTTGCAGGCCGCAGCGGCTGGCTGCCCGTGGTGAGCTGGATGATGAACCAACGCTCACGGCTCACCGGCATCGCCACCGGCGACCAGGGCATGTTTATGCGTGCGAGCACTTTCAAAGCAGCCGGTGGTTTTCCCGAACAGCCACTGATGGAAGACATTGAACTGTCTAAACGACTCAAACGGGTGTCTCGGCCCGCCTGTTTGCAGGCGAAAGTGGTAAGCTCGGGCAGGCGCTGGGATGAGGTCGGCGCTTGGAAAACGATCCGCCTGATGTGGCGGCTGCGCTACCGCTACTGGCGCGGCGTTAGCGCAACCCAACTCGCCAAGGAGTATCGCGATGCCCGCTGAAACGCCCCACCTGCACCTGCTAGCCAAAGCGCCGCTGGCGGGGCAAGCTAAAACGCGCCTGTCGCCCCTACTCGGTTTGGAAGGTGCGGCCAACGCCCACGCGGAGCTGGTACGCCACTGCGTCGCAAATGCCTGCAAAGCGCTGCCTGCCGCCAATGTCACACTATGGACAGCGCTTGATCACGCCCACCCGCTGTTTATCGAGCTTCGCGAGGCATTTGGTGTGACGCTAAGCGCCCAGCCAGAGGGTGACTTAGGCGCAAGGGTTCGCCATGCCCTGAACAGTACTCCAGGGCCCGCTATGCTAATGGGCAGTGATTGCCCAAGCATCACCAGCGCGCTAATCACCACCTGCGCACAGCAGCTAGCCAGCTTTGAGGTGGTGATGTTGCCCGCCGAAGATGGCGGCTACGGCTTTGTGGGTACCCGGCAAGACTACCCTGCGTTGTTTGAAGATATCCCCTGGGGTACCCAAAGCGTGCTGACCACCACGCAGCAGCGTATTGAAGCATTAGGCCTCCAGGTCGCCTACCCCGCGACTATTTGGGACGTGGATCGCCCTGAAGACTGGCAGCGCTGGAAGGAGCTAGAGAATCTCTAATTAGCCGTTTCAGTGTAAGGAAACGGGCACTCTCCTCACTCAGTGACAACCGATACTTCCCTTATTAGCGCTGGAGTTTTTATTGTGACCCGACAACGTTTGATTATTGCAGCGCTACTGATCACAGCCATTGGCGTGTTTTTCATTAGCGGTGCCCATCAATGGTTCACCCTGGAAACCATCAAAGCATACCAAAGCGACTTCCAAACGGCATTTACTCAAAATCCTTGGCAGGTAGCGGGGATCTTTTTTGCTGTTTATGTGGTGATAACGGCGCTCTCACTGCCGGGCGCCACGCTGATGACCTTACTTGGCGGTGCGCTATTTGGGCTCGGCTGGGGGCTACTGATTGTCTCCTTCGCTAGCACCATGGGGGCCACGCTGGCCTTTCTACTTTCACGGTTTCTTTTCCGTGGCCCTATCGAAAAGCGCTTTCCACGCCAGTTTGCCTCGGTGAATCGCGGCGTGGAGCGCGATGGCGCTCTTTATCTATTTACCCTGCGTTTAGTGCCGGTATTTCCGTTCTTTATGATCAACCTGGTCATGGGTCTAACGCGCATAAAAACCGTCACTTTTTATTGGGTAAGCCAGCTCGCGATGCTGCCCGGCACCGCCATCTATGTGAATGCGGGTGGGCAGTTGGGCGAGCTAGAGAGCCTTGGGGGTATTCTTTCACCGACGCTTATCGCCTCGTTTTTACTGCTGGCCATCTTCCCCTGGATAGCTCGACGCATTGTACAGCTGGTTCAGAAGCGCAAAGCTTATAAAGGTTTTACCCGGCCAGCGGGCTTTGACTACGACATTGTGGTGATCGGCGGCGGCTCAGCCGGGCTGGTTACCAGCTATATCGCCAGCGCCGTGAACGCCAAAGTGGCGTTGGTGGAAAAACACAAGATGGGCGGCGATTGCCTGAATACCGGCTGCGTTCCGTCTAAAGCGTTAATTCGTGCCGCCCGCGCCGCCCATGAGGTTCGCACCGCACACCGGTTCGGAGTGACTGCCAGCGAGCCGCAGGTCGACTTTGCCAAGGTGATGGGCCATGTGCATCAGTCGATTAGCGATATCGAACCCCACGACAGTATAGAGCGCTATAACGGCTTGGGCGTTGAGGTGTACCAAGAGCACGCCAGGCTGATCTCGCCCTGGGAAATACAGGTCGGCGATAAAATCCTCACCGCCCGGCATATCGTGCTGGCCACCGGCGCACGTCCCCGGGTGCCGTCGCTACCGGGTATTAAGAGCGCCCCCGTTTTAACTTCCGAGAACCTCTGGTCGCTTACTGAATTGCCCAAGCGTTTAGTGGTGCTGGGCGGCGGTGCCATTGGTTGTGAGCTAAGTCAGAGCTTCGCTCGCCTGGGTAGCCAGGTCACCCTGGTGGAAGGCGTTTCCCAACTGCTGGGCCGTGAAGATCCAGAGGTCGGTGAGCTAATCGAAAGCACCCTGGCGGGCGAAGGCGTGTCGGTGATGACCGATGCCAGGGCGTTGGAAGTTCTCAACGGAGAGACAGGCTATCAGCTAGTGGTGGAGCATGACGGCGACCGCAAAATACTACCGTTGGACTACCTGCTGGTGAGTGCCGGTCGCCAGGCCAATGTGGAAGGCTTAGGGCTCGAAGCGCTAGGCATCACGACCACCCAAGCGGGCCCCCTTGAACTTAACGAGCGTCTGCAAACCCGCCTACCCAATATCTGGGCCTGCGGTGATTTGGCAGGGCCTTATCAGCTTACCCACGCTGCTGCTCACCAGGCGTGGCATGCGGCCGTCAATGCGCTGTTCGGCGAGCTGAAAAGCTTTGCGGTGGATTACCGCTATATGCCCGCCGTCACCTATGTACAGCCGGAAGTGGCAAGGGTGGGATTAAACGAAAAAGAGGCTAACGCACAGAGCATTGCCTTTGAAGTTACCCGCTACGCCATGGGCGAAAGCGACCGCGCCATCGCCGAAGGTGCCACTCAAGGCTTTATCAAAGTGCTTACCGTGCCTGGCAGAGACAAGATTCTCGGTGCAACCATCGTGGCGGAAAACGCCGGTGAATGGCTGGGTGAATTTACCCTCGCCATGAAGCACGGTCTGGGCCTCAACAAACTACTGGGTACCATCCACCCCTACCCCACGCTGGGCGAGGCGGCAAAGGCCACTGCCGGGGTGTGGAAAAACGCCCACAAGCCCGAACGAGTGCTGGCACTATTGAAGCACTACTTCAATTGGCGACGCGGTGACAGTTCAGCTAAGAAAATTGACACCTAGCACATCGAATTGAAAGATAATTAGAAAAAATAAGTCGACCTAATCGTTACGCCCGTTAGCAGGCGGGTGCACTTTAGCGAATGTTTCAATAATTTCGCGCACTACTTTACGCTGGGCAGCGGGAAGCTCCCGGTAGAGTGCCAGCAATTGGCGCTCTTCACTGGTGGATGAAACGTCCCAACTTGCGGAAGGTTCGCTGACCGTATAAGCGGTGCTAACGCCGTAGCGCAAGTGGTGCGGGTCTACTAACAGCCAGCGAGCCAAAACCTGGAGCTTATCCTGACTGGGGATCGAATCACCACGCAGCCAGCGCCTAACGGCCTGAAACGTGATCGGCTTTCCCCAATAGCGCAGATTAAATTCCCGCTCAAGCACTGACGGCCGCGCTTCGTAACCCGCTGCTTCCAGTGCCGCTTTTAGACGCTCGGCGAACATGATTTTTTCATTCATGCCGCCAATGTGAAGCGATTGTTCAATAACAGTTGAATAACGGTTCACCTTTTGATTGAATCATTAATTCAATTTCGAGTTTTCGCTTAGCAGTATTAGGCGAGTTGCTATGCTAAGCGCTGAAATGCGGCGCTTGAGGAGTCATTCAGAATGAGTGGCACACTATCTCCATCGGTGCAAAATCTCGACGACCTGTGTCATAAGCTGGCGCTACTATGCCGCTCGGCAACCCCTCTCGAGCTTTTTGAACTGCTGACCAAAACGCTGCATGCGCTTACCCAGGGTCAACCAGTGGCACTTTATCGCCGCTTAAGCACAGGAAACCTTCGTTTGGCGTACTACTATCCGTTGGAAAGTACCCTCGCCTCTCACCACGCGCTGCTCGCTATTCATTGTTACGACGATCTAGCCGCCTCAGAGCTGCAACTGTATGAACTAAAGGGCGAGCATGAAGTGTGGGGGTATATTGGGCATCCACCTGCGGTTCACGCTGGGCCTGGCAAGTGGATCCAGCTACTCGTCGATCTTGCATCCCAACGCTTACGCTTGTTAAAAGCAGAGCGTATGGTCACTCGCCAATCAGGTTTAAAGTCTCGCCGCAGATTGCTGTCCAGAGATATTAAAAAACTGACTTCCATTGATGATATTTTGCAGCATCATGGCGCTAGCTGGTGCGATATTTTTCAGGCCGAAGGCATTGCGCTGGCTTATCAGGGCGATCTTCACTGCTTTGGCGAGTGTCCCTCGAAGCACCAGTTATTTCATCATTTACAGCAGTTGAATCAACACAATCCCCATGACGAAATCACCGAGCTGAATGGCAGCTGCCAAGGAGGTTTAGCGGCCCCGCTAAGCGTCGCCAATGCTTCCTTGGGTTGGTTACTACTATTTCGCCAACAGCCGCTACTCCCCGCTCTGGTTGCTGATACGATGCTTCAAGACGTCTTGAGTTATTGGATGCCGCAGGAAGCCTCCATGATGATTGAACTGGCCGACGATTTAGCCGTGGCCATAACGGCCCAGGAGGTCGTTCATCTCAACCGCCAGTTAACCAAAACCAATCAACGCCTTGAGGGCTTGGCCCACACCGACCCCTTAACAAAATGCTGGAACCGCTACTATACAGAGCTGGTGATTGAGGATTTGATCAATTCGTCAGTCAGTTTTGCCATGTTGATGTTTGATATTGATGATTTTAAAAATATTAACGATACCTATGGGCATGCAACCGGCGATGATATCTTGCGTAATATGGCTCAGTTAGTGCAGGAAACGTTGAGACATGAGGATCACTTTGGGCGTTGGGGAGGTGAAGAGTTCGTCATTATATCCAAGGGGCTTGACCAAGACGCTAGTCTAAAGCTGGCTAACCGGCTCTGCCGCAACGTGGAGCAACACATCTTCGACATCGCTGGCCAATTAACAATCAGTATCGGCCTGACCCTCGCCCAGCCCGGCGACCGGCCTCGCCAGCTATTTGAGCGGGCGGATCAAGGCATGTATCTGGCTAAATTGGCGGGTAAAAACCAAGTCTTTGTCTGTTAATCCCCAACAGCACCTTGCTTCTTCTATAGGCGATGTCCATGCAGCAATTATTACTCATGGGTGCGGGCCATGCCCACGCCTTTGTACTCGAAGCCTTTGCCAAACAGCCTGAACCAAGCATCGCGATTACCGTGGTGAGTGATAGTCCTTTAGCAGCTTACTCCGGCAGCGTACCCGCATGGCTAGCGGGGGAGTGTACGCTGCGCAAGACACAGATCGACGTGGAAGCATTGTGCCAAAGAGCCAATGCTCAGCTAATTCTTTCCCCAGCGAACACGATCAACACCCAGGAGCGTTACGTAGTGCTGGCAAATGGCGAGCGCGTTAACTTTGACGTGGCCTCCGTCAACATCGGTTCGACCCTGACGTCTCCTCAGCAGCATGGGGAGAACCTCCCCAAGCTACTCGCCATGCGCCCATTGAGTAGTCTGCACCAGCGCTGGCAGGCACTGGAAAATGACATTAGCCACTTACCCAGCGGCGGTGCCCAACGGGTGGTGGGCGTTGGCGGTGGCGCTGCGGGCTGTGAAACACTAATGAGCGTGCTGGCCCAGTTGCGCAAACAGCGTCCGGATATTGATTGGCAGGGGCATTTGCTCAGCGCCTCTAACGCACTCTTGCCCGATGCCGGGCGCGTGCCACGCTGGCTAATGCGGCGCGCGCTGTCACAGGCAGGGATTACCGTTCACGTTGAACAACGCGGCGAAATGCTGATTGAAGGCGGAGTAACCACCCAGAACGGTAAACGCATCGATGCGGACATCGTCCTGTGGGCTACGGGGGCTGTCGGCCACCCTTGGCTGGCAGGGACTGATCTGCCGTTGGATCAACACGGCTTTATCCGCGTTGACCATTCACTGAAGGTTAGCGACCAGCCGAATATGTTTGCCGCTGGCGACTGTGCAGCGTTTACCCCAGCGCTGCCTAACGCAGGGGTTTATGCGGTGCGCATGGGGCCACACTTAGCGGATAACCTTCGCCGTGCCTGCTACGGCGAACCGTTGCTCCCCTGGCAGCCACCCAAACGGGTGTTGGCACTCATTGGCACTGGCGACGGCCGCGCGATTGCCAGCCGCGGTGGCTTTGGAGTTTCCGGCAAGTGGGTATGGCAATGGAAAAAGCGGATTGATGCGCGCTTTATCGCCCGCTTCAATCCGCCTTTTAAAGGCTAACTGGCTGAATCAGTTGCCTTCGCGCCAGCCGCCTAGCACCCGGCTATCCGGGCCAAAGAAGACCAATCGATCATGGTCAATCAAATACCGATAGGCGGTCTCCAGCATATCCGTGACCCGCTTGGCATCGCCCATTTGCGGGCACGCCATGCGGGTGGTGGCTAACGGGCTAAACTCAATGCGCTGGTTCTCACCGAGTGTTGCTTCGCCAGTAAAGCGATTACAGCCGTCGTAACCGCTAACTTTGCCCTCTTTTGAAATCTCGAAAAATGGCGTTTCCGGCATAGAGAGCCGCTCATCAGTCCCCACCAACAGTAGGTTCCAACGCTGTTCAACAATGGCGCCCTCAAGCGAGGCATCGTTGGCGCCCCGTTGTGGTGTAGAACTTGGCCCCGGCGAACTGCTACAAGCACTTAACAGTAGCGCAGCGGAAGCCAACAGTGGTAATAAGCGCCAACCTTTCATGGTGATCGTTCCTTTTGTCATTGTTACCAGCTACCGGTGTTTTCCATAGAAGCCCATGGCTCTTGTGGTGCCAGGGCATCGCCTTTTTGCAGCAGCTCCACAGAGATTCCGTCCGGTGATTTAACAAACGCCATATGGCCATCACGAGGTGGGCGGTTAATCGTCACGCCGTTGTCCTGAAGGTGTTGGCAGAGCGCATAAATGTCATCCACCCGATAGGCTAGGTGGCCGAAATTACGCCCACCGGTGTACTCTTCGGGATCCCAGTTATACGTCAGCTCAAGCTCCGGAGCCGTCAGCCGCTCTGAGCGTGGCTCATCTTCTGGTGCGGCCAGAAACACTAGCGTGAAGCGTCCTTTCTCGTTCTCTTTTCGGCGAACTTCTTTAAGACCCAGCAGATCGCAGTAAAAATGCAGCGAAGCATTCAGGTCACTGACACGCACCATGGTATGTAGATATTGCATATCGACTCCTGTTAAAAACGGCCTTGGTCATACTTTACAAAAACGTGACAACAGAAATAAATCGCTGCAACGCTGTATAATTAAATTATAACGTTTATCTTAGCTGGGTTTACCCGTCGGAGAAACCTGTGGATTCAGTCACTCAAGCCGCGCTTGGCGCAGCCATTGGCGGGGCCGTACTGGGCCGACGCCTTGGCCGTAAGGCCATCCTTATCGGTGCCGTACTCGGCACCCTGCCCGATTTTGATGTAGCGCTGGATTATGGCGACGCTGTGGCTAATGTCACCGAGCATCGCGGTTTTAGCCATTCGCTTTTTGTACTAACAGGGTTAGCCACCCTGTTGGCGCTGCTATGCACACGATTTGCTCCTGCAAAAGATATTAGCCTACCCCGCTGGTGGTGCTTTTTTGCGCTTATTCTGATTACCCATCCTCTGCTTGATGCACTAACCACTTACGGCACCCAGTTGCTTTGGCCTCTTGATCTCGCTCCCACCGCGTGGCCGATTATTTTTATTATCGATCCGCTCTATACACTGCCGCTGCTATTTACCTTGGGCGTTGCCTTGGTCTCTCAGCGGGTACGTAAAGCCTGCACATGGGGACTGGTCATCACAAGTGTTTACCTAATGATGGCAGCAGGGGCGAAATTAGTGGTAGAGCAACGTCTTGCCCCTGCCCTGGCAGAACAGGGTCTTGAAGAGGCTCCGCTACTGATACAGCCAACGCCGTTTAACATTGTGCTATGGCGCGCCACGGTGATCGACGGGGATCGCTACCATGAAAGCCTGATTAGTGTGTTTGACGGCGACCGTCAACCGCGTTTCGAACCATTAATTCGTAACGCTGGGCTAGAGACGTTCGCCCTGGCCAGCCAACAGGGAGAGCGTTTAATGTGGTTTGCGGGTTCTTTTTTACGCTATGAAACGCGGCTGCTAGAAGGAAAAGAGACGCTGATCGCCACCGATATTCGGCTCGGCTTCCCAGGCTTCCATCCGTTTAGCTTTACCCTGGCAACGTTAGAGGAAGAACACTGGGCACCGCTTGCGGTAAGCGAACAGTTGGAGAGTACCCGCGGTATTCAGATGCAAACGCTATCGCGCCTCGCCGCTCGTGCCGCAGGTAACACCTCGGCCCTGTGCGCCAGCGATTTCGAGGCGCATGAGTGGCGGGCCGAGCGTGTGGTTTATCGCTGCTGAGCTAGCGCTTTATTAGATTCCTTAGGGAGCAATACCTTGGCCACAGCCGCTATATTGCTCCCCGCCATAGGTCAGCGTAACGCGAGCGGGAAAAGGCTTGCCGCTCATATTATCGAAACAGGCCCCAGCATCGATACGCACGCGGAAAAAGGGCTCCACGTCAGCGTTTTCAATCACGACTCGACCAGCTTCATTGTCCATCACACTAACCATATAAGGTAGCTGGAGACGCTCTTCCCCGTAGTTCGTTTCCATCGTCAGTGTCGGCGTGTCATTTGCTAACGCAACCGTCCAGCCCGGTTCGTTACCCTGACCAAAGAACATCACGCCGGGCTTTTCAGCTCGGGTTAAGGCGTCACGCTGCTCGGCCAGCGAGCACTGCAGCTGCCCTCGTGGCGTTTCCACTAGCGCCTCGTCACCCCGGTTCCAGAAGCTGATCTCACCATCTTGGTAGCGGGCGCCGCTGGCCACGACGGCTTGGGGCAACCGCCATGCGCCGTGCAGCGACCATAGGCGCAAATCGTTGGCGTTGGTGGCAGCCACTAAGTGCTGCTGAGCGGGTTCGCAGTGCCACGCATCAAAACGCTGGGCAGAGCCGGGAAAAAGCGCCGAGGGCAGAAAGGGTGCCCGGTTATCCAGCGTTGCTTGGTTAGCGGCTTTAGTTTCTGTGGAGGGCGTGGCTGCACACCCCCCGAGTATCACCATCATACCGACTGCGGCGATGGCCCCACCCCATGCTTTTAACGTATTCATATGCCATGCTCCCTATATAACTAATTCTATTGCTTGCTGAACTTCTTACCCACGTTTGAACGCCTGCAGATCATGCGTATCGATACTTTCCACCTGCGGGGGCAACCCCAGCTCTTCGCGTTTGATTTTAACCTGCATTTTTTCCGCTAGCCGTTCGGCGTCATCATCGGTAGTGCGCCCATTAAGCTCCGCCAACTGCGCCATGCCCTGGTGATAGAAAGTGAGCAGATCCAGCGCCGTGCGGTTGCTCTCTTCCACCGCTTTGCGCAGTTGCGAAAGATAGCCACTGACTTGCGACAAATGATGTTTGAGTTGCCAGACATAGCGCACCTCCGTCATCCATGGGCGCTCACGCAACACGGCAAATAGCGCGCTGGTGGCCAATAGCCCAAGTAGCACGCCTAGGGCATTGAGCCATAGGCTGCTGCCAAAGGTGGAGGTAAGGAGCATTGAGAACAGGAGGCCAAAAATAATCAGTTGCCCCGCCATGGCAAAGCTGATCATGCGGGCTTTGCGGCGGTAGGTCTCGGGGTCGTGATGTTCTAGGGTAAATACCATGGCCAGCCTCATTATCGCTGCAAACGTCCTATGATACGGGGCTGGCCAGGGCAAACAAGTAATAGCGTTTACAAAAGCAATTACGCCAAACGCTCCGCGGCCGTTTTGAGTAAGTGTTCGGTCGTTTCCCAGCCCACGCAGGCGTCGGTGACCGATACGCCGTAGCGCATGGCGCCAGGCTTGAGCGGCTGCTTGCCTTCGAACAGGTGACTTTCCAGCATCAGCGCGACCAGGTTGGCTTCGCCTGCCTGACGCTGCGCCAATACATCCAGCATCACTTCACTCTGGCGGCGATGGTCTTTACGCGCATTGGCATGGCTGCAATCCACCATTAGCCGTGGGTTTTGCCCAGCATTACACAGCGCAGTGGTTGCTGCACGTACGTGTTGTGCCTGATAGTTAGGCTCACCGTGCCCGCCACGCAACACTACGTGGGTGTGCGGGTTGCCTGCAGTTTGCTGGACGATCGGGTAGCCTTGCGGGTCTACCGCGAAACGCTGGTGCGGGTGGGCCGCCGCACTCATGGCATCGATAGCCACTTGTACATCGCCACTGGTGGCATTTTTGAACCCCACCGCCGCTGACAAATCACTGGCCAGCTCACGGTGCAACTGCGACTCGGTGGTGCGTGCGCCAATCGCTACCCAGCTTAGTAAATCGTCTACGTAGTGTGCCAGCATCGGTTGTAAAAGCTCGGTAGCCACCGGCAAGCCGCGAGCGGCTACGGCATGCATCAGTTCACGAGAGAGCGCCAAACCACGTGGCATATCACCACTGCCATCCAAGCCTGGGTCGTAGGCCAGCCCTTTCCAGCCCACGGTAGTGCGCGGCTTTTCAACGTAGACGCGCATGACCGGCAAAATACGTTCGCTGATCTCTTCGCTTAATGCAGCCAGGCGGTCGGCGTATTCCAGCGCTGCATCTGGGTCGTGAACGGAGCAAGGGCCAACGACAACGAGCAGGCGATCATCGTGACCACTCAAAATTTGCTGTACGGCGTGTCGCTGGCGGGCAATTTGCTCACTTAGCGGGGCGCTTAACGAGATACGTTGTCTGAGTTCGGCGGGGGTAGGCAGCCGCTTTGCACTGGGCTCAGGCGCTGAAGGCGTTAGCCGGGAAGTAGCATGGGCAGTGGATACAACGGTTTTATTAATAACAGGGCTGACAGGCGCATTCATGATTAATTCTCCGCAATCGTGTGACATCGTATGGTTGTGTGACCACCCAAGTGAACACGGTCGGAGGTGGCAGCTAGCACCGACCGCGCGTCGCTAAATCGCCAGCTATAGCCATAACCCACAAAGCTGGTAGCGAAAGCGTTAGTCAGTGCGCGATAAATCATGATGCTGCTCCTTGAT
This sequence comes from Halomonas sp. A3H3, assembly GCF_000982975.1. Classification (NCBI taxonomy): domain Bacteria; kingdom Pseudomonadati; phylum Pseudomonadota; class Gammaproteobacteria; order Oceanospirillales; family Halomonadaceae; genus Halomonas; species Halomonas sp. A3H3. Next base: position 1,095,020 of record NZ_HG423343.1, read on the forward strand.
GAAATAATGGTGAATAACTATTGCCGAAACTCACTAGGCCCCAAAACGCCAGAAGCCCCGGCGGGGTTACCGACCGGGGCTTCTGTGCTTGCGGCAGGCAACCGAGTGGTGTGCCTGGTGGCGCGACGTTAGGCGTCGGCCAGGGGCACACCGTAGCTAAACCAATACCCATAAAACACAAAACCACCAACCAATTCTGGTTGTGGGTTCACTGTATGTGGTGTGGTTAGTCGTTGCATGCCCATATTCCGCTAGATTCTGTTAGTTACGCTGGCAATAACTAGCCCCTGTAAATCGTTTGACAGGGCTGCCGCCATGGCGTTGTCGTTTTATCCTGCCTGCAAGCGCTGCAAATGGCAACACTCAACCACCAAAAGCTTGTACCCAACCAATAGTAGCGGGCAACGCGCTCATACTTACCAGCACCACCAAGCCTAGAAAGATGGACAGGAAACCAGAATCGTCTTTAAAGTTTTCGTCGTGATGGGCCATGTTAGCCTCCTTTTTACCAACGCTATATCAGGGGGAGCGTTACAACGCTGTGATCATATTAAGTAGAACGGGGGGCGTAGGCAAACACATCCGAAAACACCCGCTCAAGCTTTATGCCTTTTGTGTCGAGCACATCCAGGCAGGCATACACCATATTGGGCGAACCCGAGATATAAACATCGTGGGTCTCTGGCGTGATATCTGCCGTTTTCAACACCTGATCAATACGTCCCAGATGATGGCTAATTCGCTCTCCCGCTGCTAACGGCTCTTCTAAAGGCGATTCAGTTACCGCATGAAAGCAGATATTGGCGTGGGCTTGCGCCCACTGGCTGGCCAGTTGCTCTAAATAGAGGTCGCGGTGTTCGCGGGCGGCCCACCACAGCGAAACTTCTCGTTCGGGCTGTTCATGCAGTACCGCTTCGACAATGGCTTTCATCTGGGAGAAACCGGTTCCTGCTGCAATCAGCAGCAGCGGTCTTTCGCTCTCACGATCAAGCACGCACTCACCGCCGGGCAAACGCAGCGTGAGCTGATTGGCTACCTGCAGCAGTTCCCGCAGCCGCGCTGAGTTATCCCGCTCCGGCCAGTGTTGAATATGCAGCTCGATAACACCATCGCTACGATCGGCACTGGCGATCGAAAACGGCACCCAGGTGGTGTCATCCAGCTTAAGCTCTAAATATTGTCCCGGCGCATGCTGCATGGCTTCGGCGCGCCCAGTTAGCGTCACGCCAAACACATCGGGGCTTAAGTTCTCAACCTCGGTGACTTGGCAAGTCAACGTCCTTGCACTCATGAAAGCCTCTTTTTACAAATTTGGTCAGCGATACATCGCATTCAGCGGCGAGAGGGCGGCAATTCAAGACCAATCCCCAGCGCTTCCCAGCGTTCATCCACGCGCGCTTTAACGGCATCGTCCATCACAATCGGGGTGCCCCATTCACGGTCAGTTTCTCCTGGCCACTTATTGGTGGCATCAAGCCCCATTTTCGAGCCAAGACCTGAGACCGGCGAAGCGAAATCGAGATAATCAATGGGGGTATTTTCGACCATTACAGTATCCCGCGCGGGATCCATCCGGGTGGTGATCGCCCAGATAACATCTTCCCAATTGCGTGCGTCCACGTCGTCATCCAGCACAATCACAAACTTGGTGTACATAAACTGACGCAGAAAGCTCCATACCCCCATCATCACGCGCTTGGCGTGGCCGGGGTACTGCTTCTTCATGGTGACCACTGCCATACGGTAAGAGCAGCCTTCCGGTGGCAGGTAGAAGTCGACGATTTCGGGAAACTGCTTACACAGAATGGGCACAAAGACTTCATTCAGCGCCACACCGAGAATCGCCGGCTCATCCGGCGGACGTCCCGTATAGGTCGAGTGATAGATCGCATCACGGCGCATGGTCATCCGCGTGATGGTAAACACCGGGAAGTGGTCGACCTCATTGTAGTAACCGGTGTGGTCACCAAAGGGGCCTTCCGCCGCCATATCATCGGGATAGATAAAGCCTTCGAGGATAATCTCGCTGGACGCGGGCACATCAAGATCCGCATGACCGCACTTCACCAGCTCGGTACGCGAACCGCGCAGTAGGCCCGCAAAGGCGTATTCTGAAAGCGAATCCGGCACGGGGGTGACGGCGCCCAAAATCGTCGCCGGGTCAGCGCCAAGCGCCACCGCAACCGGGAAAGGCTCGCCTGGGTGGGCTTTCTGGAACTCCAGAAAATCCAGCGCGCCGCCACGATGGGAGAGCCAGCGCATGATCAGGCGGTTCTTGCCAATCTTCTGCTGACGGTAAATCCCTAGGTTCTGGCGCTTCTTGTGCGGCCCTTTAGTAATCACCAGTGGCCAGGTGACCAGTGGCCCCGCATCGCCAGGCCAGCAGTGCTGAATCGGCAGCAGGCCGAGATCGACTTCGTCGTCTTCATAGACCACTTCCTGTACCGGCGCATGCTTGACGTTTTTCGGCCCCATGCTGAGTACTTGCTTGAAGATCGGCAGCTTGTCCCAGGCGTCTTTCAAGCCTTTCGGCGGATCAGGCTCTTTGAGAAACGCCAACAGCTTACCCACTTCTCTGAGCGCTTCTACCGATTCTTGGCCCATGCCTAGCGCAACCCGTTTAGGGGTGCCAAACAGGTTGCCCAACAGCGGCATGTCGTGGCCTTTGACGTTTTCAAACAGCAACGCCGGGCCACCGGCACGCAGCGTGCGGTCGCAAATTTCGGTGATTTCCAGGTAAGGATCGACTTCGACATGAATACGCTTGAGTTCACCCTGGGCTTCAAGCGCCGCGATGAACTCACGCAAGTCTTTGTACTTCAAGGCACGCTCCCTGGCTGGCGAATGCGCCGCGTTAGCGGCGCTCTTTTTTACACCACAAGCTAGCGGCGCTTCATCGCTTCAAAGAACTCAAGATTGGTCTTGGTATCTTTCAGACGGTCAATCAGGAATTCAGTGGCGGCGGTGTCTTCCATCGGATTGAGCAGCTTGCGCAAAATCCACATGCGCTGCATTTCATCCTCAGAAGCCAGCAGGTCTTCACGACGGGTGCCACTCCGACGGATATTGATCGCCGGGAATACACGACGCTCAGCCAGCTTGCGATCCAGGTGGGCTTCCATGTTACCGGTACCCTTGAACTCTTCGAAGATGACTTCGTCCATTTTGGAGCCAGTATCGACCAGCGCCGTGGCGATAATCGTCAGGCTGCCACCCTCTTCGATATTACGCGCCGCACCAAAGAAGCGTTTTGGCTTCTCAAGGGCGTGGGCATCGACACCACCGGTGAGCACTTTGCCAGAGCTGGGCACCACGGTGTTGTAAGCACGCGCCAAGCGAGTAATCGAGTCGAGCAGAATGACCACGTCTTTCTTGTGCTCAACCAAACGCTTGGCTTTCTCGATAACCATTTCAGCGACTTGCACGTGACGCGCTGGCGGCTCATCAAAGGTTGACGCCACGACTTCGCCACGCACGGTGCGCGACATTTCGGTGACTTCCTCAGGGCGCTCATCGATCAGCAGTACGATCAGATGACACTCTGGGTTGTTGCGCGTGATGGAGGTCGCGATGTTTTGCAACATCAGCGTTTTACCCGCCTTGGGCGGCGATACCAGCAAACCACGTTGGCCTTTACCGATCGGCGCGGTTAGATCGATGATCCGCGCGGTAAGGTCTTCCGTGGAGCCGTTACCGATCTCCATACGCATGCGATCGTCTGGGAACAGCGGCGTTAAGTTCTCAAACAGGATCTTGTGCTTGGCATTTTCCGGACGGTCAAAGTTGATTTGACTGACCTTCAGCAGGGCGAAGTAGCGTTCACCCTCCTTCGGCGGACGGATTTTGCCGGAAATGGAGTCACCCTTGCGCAGATTGAAACGGCGGATCTGCGAAGGCGATATGTAGATATCGTCGGGACCGGCGAGATAGGAGCTGTCAGCGCTACGCAGGAAGCCGAAGCCATCCTGAAGAATTTCCAGCACACCGTCGCCATAGATATCCTCGCCACTTTTGGCGTGTTTCTTGAGGATGGCGAAAATGATGTCCTGCTTGCGCGAACGGGCCAAGTTATCAATACCCATTTCACGGGCGATATCGAGGAGCTCGGGAACGGTTTTTTGCTTGAGTTCAGTGAGATTCATCGGTGTGTTAGAAAGTTGCTCATGGAAGCTGGGCGCCAGGCGCCGGGAATAAGACAGGAGGCGTGAAAGTGACGCCGTGTGATGCGTTCAGACCCCGGTAAAGGCACGCGCTCGAAGATGAAAGGAACGGCGTTGGACTTAACTAACAACGCTGCTGCTTGTTGTTATTAAGACTCAACTCGAGGGTGCTAACACTTGTTTAATCTGGCTACCCCAGGAAAGTGGTTGAACCAGTGGGCTATCTGACGACTTGGAATTCTGGCTGACGCTAACGGGATAAACAGTGAATAACGTCTGGGGCGACCAAGGTGCCGTACTTGCACGACGCATGCAAGATGATTTATCTAAACAGCGACTCATCTCAGCTGCGCAGTACTTGTGGACACGCTAACTAACCAGGTCAGATCAGGCCAGTAGCTCGATGGTAGTCAAGCGCCGCGACAAACGCAAGCCTTTAGGTGTCTAGCAATTGACAATAGATAAAGGTCGCCGCAACCTTGGCACAGCCAACACGAAGGAAAGCTCATGCCCAAGGACATTTCGCTCCCCATTGCCACCGCTCCCGCTGAGGTAGACAGCGGTGCGCCGCAGCGCTTCGCCGCTATAGACCTGGGTTCCAACAGCTTTCATCTACTGGTGGCCAATTACCAGCATGAACGCCTCCAGGTGGTGGCCCGATTGGGCGAAAAGGTGCAGCTCGCCGCGGGTTTAGACGATGATGGCCTGCTCAGCGAAGAGTCAATGCAGCGCGCACTAGACTGCCTGGGCCGCTTCGCGCCGTTTTTAAGCGATATCACCAACGCCAATTTGCGCATTGTCGGCACTAATGCGCTACGCGATGCCGATAATAGCCAAACATTTATCGAACGCGCCGAAGCACAATTAGGCCACGCCATCGAAATTATCGCCGGCCGCGAAGAGGCTCGGCTGATTTATTTAGGCGCCGCCCACGCGCTGGCCGAAAATGGCCGCCGATTAATCGTCGATATTGGCGGCGGCTCGACCGAATTCATTATTGGTGAAGCTTTTGAGCCCAAAGCGCTGGAGAGCCTGCGCATGGGCTGCGTGACATTTTCCCGACGCTTCTTCTCCGACGGCGAGTTGAACGAAAAACGTATGCGCCGCGCCGAGCTCGCCGCTCTTTCAGAGCTCGCCAACATTCAGCGCCCCTATCAACGCCTGGGCTGGGACGACCCAGTCGGCTCCAGCGGCACGATCAAGGCCGCCGCCAGCGTGTTGCATGCCTATGGCGATACGCCCCACGAGGGTGTTATCACTCGCGCCGGTTTAAAGAAGCTGCGCGAACGGCTGCTGAAGTGCAAGCAACTGGATAAAGTCGCGCTGGAGGGCCTCAAGGCTGACCGTGCCAAAGTTTTCCCGGCGGGGATTGCCATTCTTGGGGCGATTTTTGAAGCCTTTGATTTAACCCAAATGCGTTTTGCCGATGGGGCGCTGCGTGAAGGCGTGCTCTACGATATGGCCGGGCGCAATACCGCCGAAGACTCGCGCTCGAAAAGCCTGGAGTCGCTACAGCGCACTTACGATGTTGATACCCGCCAAGGGCTTAACGTCGCCGACACTGCCGAGCGGCTGTTTCAGCAGGTACGCCATGCGTGGTCGCTAAACCTTGACCAAGGGCGCTATTTGCAGTGGGCTAGCCACGTGCATGAAATCGGCCTGGCGATCTCTCACAGCCAGTTTCATCGCCACGGCGCCTACCTGCTGGAGCATTCGGATCTCGCGGGTTTTTCACGCCCTGAACAGCGCCAACTGGCGTTTTTAGTGCGCGCGCACCGGCGTAAATTTCCGCTCAAGGAGTGGCAGGCCCTGCCGGAAGCGCAACAGGAGACGACCCAGAAGCTCGCCCGACTGCTGCGTTTAGCCGTTTTGCTCAACCATTCCCGCCCGGAAACCGCGCCCTCGCTACCGGAAATAAGCGCTGACAGCGATAGCTTGACGATCACGCTGCCTGCCAGCGATGAACCCACCCTGCTGAGTACCGACCTGGAACAGGAGCAGGCGTTTATGGAAGCCGCCGGTTTTAAGCTGATCGTTAAGCAGGCGAAGTCAGACGTGTAAAGCAAACGCCCTCTGCCTGCCATAACAGCTGAGCAGGGGGACAAACCACCCCGATACACGCCTCACCCTGCATGATAACCACCAGCCGCTGGCGCTCCCAGGGCGGCATATCCGCCTCTTGTAGCAACCGCTTTAGGTCGCGCCGCCCTCGTTTAGGCAGTTGAATAACCTCCCCACCTTGTCGCCAGGTCGCTCTCAGCGGTTGAGACGGCTCTTGTAATGAGGCCACCTGCCACCCTAGCGGCCCGATAGGCGTTTCCAGTGGCGTTTGACCATCCCAGCTAACCTCCCACGACGATAACGCTTCAAAAGGCACCATCAGATAGAGCCGCTGGCGCCATAGGCGCGCCTGAGCACCCGGCCACTCAACGCACACCGCGGCACCCGCCTTGGCATTCAATTGATCCAGCAGGCTCTCTAAACGCTTCTGGGGCGGTGTTGGCAAGCCTTGCTGTTGGCAAAGAGTACGCACCAGCAGCCGCTGGCGGGGACGGGAGCGCTGACTAAGTGCGCTCGCATCTATCTGCCCTTCTCCGGTGACGAGCTCGTTTAGCTCGGCTGCTAAATACTCGCTAAGCACCGCATCTGCGTCACCGGCGTTGGTTGCGCTATTGGCTAAAGCAGCGACGGCTGTGGGCCAGCGCTCGCGCAATGCTGGCAATATTCGATGGCGCAGGCGGTTGCGATCAAAGCGAATATCTTGATTGGTGGGATCTTCGCACCAGCGCAACTCAAGCAGCCCAGCCGCAGCTTCAAGTTCAGCTCGGTGCACGGAGAGCCAGGGACGCACCAAGGTGGTACTTTGGGCCTCCCGGCGATAGGGCATACCGGCCAGGCCGCGTAGCCCGCTGCCGCGCAGAGCGGCGAGCAGAAAGGTTTCCGCCTGATCATCCTGGTGCTGGGCCAGCCAGAGCGTATCGCCAGTGGGAATGGTGGCCAAAAAAGCCTCATAGCGGGCGTTGCGAGCGGCGCCTTCGATGCCTTCACCTTGTGCATCTACCGTCACATTGACCACGGTCAGCGGCACGTTCAAACGCACACACATATCCCGGCAGTGCGCCTCGAACGACTGCGCTGCTGCCTGTAGGCCGTGGTTAATGTGGATAGCCCGCAAATGGCGGTCTGCTTGTTCGCAGGCCCGTGCGGCTAACGCGAGCAGCAGGCAGGAGTCCAAACCACCTGAGAGTGCCACCCAAATAGAGCGCCCCGGCGGGGTTTCCGCCAGGGCGTCGTTGAGCAAGCGTTGCAGCGTATTAAGCGGCTGGGGCGCCATAGCTCATTAAACGCTTGTAGCGACGCTCCAGCAGCGCGTCAGTGTCCATTGACTGCAGACGCCCCAAGCTCGCGGTAAGCGCCTCTTTGACCCGCTCAGCAGTGGTTAGCGGGTGACGGTGGGAACCACCGAGCGGCTCTTTGATCAGCGAATCGACGAAACCCAGCTCTTTCAGTCGCTCGGCGGTAATGCCCATAGCCTGAGCGGCGTCAGAGGCTTTTTCAGCGCTTTTCCATAAGATCGATGCGCAGCCTTCCGGTGAGATCACCGAGTAGGTCGAATACTGCAGCATTTGCAGTTCGTCGCAGACGCCAATTGCCAGCGCGCCACCGGAGCCGCCCTCGCCCACCACGGTGGAGATAATCGGTGTTTTCAGCCGCGACATAACGGCCAGGTTATAGGCGATGGCCTCTGACTGACCGCGCTCTTCGGCGTCGATACCGGGATAGGCGCCGGGGGTATCGATAAAGGTCAGGATCGGCATTTTAAAGCGCTCGGCCATCTCCATCAGACGGCACGCTTTGCGGTAGCCTTCTGGGCGCGGCATACCGAAGTTGCGGCGCACTTTCTCTTTTACATCGCGGCCTTTTTGATGGCCAATCACCATCACTGGTGCATCATTCAACCGCGCAATGCCACCTACCAGCGCGGCATCATCGGCGAAGTTGCGATCACCGTGCAGCTCGTCAAAGTCGGTGAAGATGTGTTCGAGGTAGTCCAACGTGTAGGGACGCTGAGGGTGCCGTGATAGCTGGGAAACCTGCCAGGGAGTCAAATCCTTGAAGATCGATTCCGTCAGCTTGCGGCTCTTCTCTTCCAGCCGAGCGATCTCGTCGGAAAGGTTGACTTGGCTATCGGAGCTGACTAGACGCAGCTCCTCAATTTTTGCCTGAAGTTCGGCAATCGGCTGTTCAAAATCGAGATAATTAGGATTCATCGGCTCTGCCTGTAAGCTGCCTGTCAAAAACAAGCCTGATCAAAATAAGTATTATCGCACCCTGACCCTGCCACGCAAGGTGGGCTCACTTATGCACAGAGTGCAATCTCACGAGGGCAGGTCTCCGCGAGGGCGCTGTGAACCCATCCTTGGGCGCTACTTTCGCCATCTGACCGCCATGGATGGCGGAAATGCCGGAATTGTCAGGAACATTTTCCGGCCCTGGCCGAAAGACCCTCGCTTCAACCTGCCCTCTTCCGATAGTTTAGTGACGTATCGTCAGCTATCGATAGCGTAGCTGTACGCCTGTCTGACCCTGGACATCCTGCAGCGCCAGCAGTAAGTCGTCGCTCGGTGCGACTTTCCACTCATCGGCAAGTTCCAGCCAAGCCACTGCCGCTGGGTGGCGGTACTGCAGGCGCACCGGCAACCCCTCTTGATCGCGATACGGCGTCAGGCTGTCGCGCAGGGTTTCAATTAAGCGGCCATTGATCTGCCCCGCGTCCAATGCCAGTTCCACGGCTTGGCCGTAGCGAATGCGCGCCGTCACCATTGGTGTAACGTCTTTACCGCGTAGGCGCAGGCCACCAGAGTATTCGTCGCTGGAGACTTCGCCCTCAACGATGAGTACCTGATCAGCCTCAATCTGACCGCGTAGTTGCTCGAATAGCTCCCCAAACAGCGAAGCTTCAATACGCCCGGTGCGGTCATCCAGGGTGATAAACGCCATGGTATCACCACGCTTTGACTTCATGGTGCGCACGCCGACCACTAGCCCAGCAACGCGCTGGGGGTCGCGAGAAGGTTTTAAATCGCTGATCCGCGTGGAGACAAAACGTTTTAGCTCCCGCTCGTACTCGTCGATCGGGTGCCCTGTCAGGTAAAGCCCCAGGGTATCTTTCTCCCCTGAGAGCCGTTCGCGATCGGTCCACTCACGGGCGTTGATGTATTCGGCGTAAACGTTGCTGTCACCGTCACTTTCATCGGCCGCGGCGAACGCATCACCAAACATATCCAGCATGCCCAGATTCTGATTGGCGTGGTTTTGGGAAGCGGCTTTTAGCGCGTCCTCCATCGCTGCGAACAGCACCGCACGATTGGGGCCTAGGGTATCCAGCGCGCCGGAGCGAATCAGCGCCTCCAGGGTGCGCTTATTCATCCGCTTGGGATCAATGCGGCGGCAGAAATCGAAGATATCTTTAAAGGGGCCATCTGCCTCGCGGGCTTCGACAATGGCGCCAATGGGCCCTTCGCCCACGCCGCGAATTGCGCCTAGCCCATAGACCACACGCGCATCGGTATCGACGGTGAACTTGTAACCACCGACGTTGACGTTCGGCGGCGTTACGGTGAGCTTGAGGTTCCGACACTCCTCAATCAGCGGCACCACTTTATCCAGGTTGTCCATTTCCGTGGACATAACGGCGGCCATAAAGGGCCCCGGATAGTGGGCTTTCAGCCACGCAGTTTGGTAAGACACCAGCGCGTAGGCAGCCGAGTGAGACTTGTTAAAGCCGTAACCGGCGAATTTCTCTACCAGGTCAAAGATGTTACCGGCCAGGTCTTTATCGATACCGTTGGCGGCACACCCCTCCATAAAGCCGTCACGCTGCTTGGCCATCTCTTCGGGCTTTTTCTTACCCATGGCACGGCGCAGCATATCGGCCTGGCCGAGGCTGTAGCCTGCCATTACCTGAGCGATCTGCATGACCTGCTCTTGGTAGAGGATGATGCCGTAGGTGGGCGCCAAGACAGGTTTCAACAGCTCGTGCTGGTAATCCGGGTGTGGATAAGAGACTTCGGCCCGGCCGTGCTTACGGTTGATAAAGTCGTCGACCATGCCCGACTGCAGTGGGCCGGGGCGGAACAGTGCCACCAGGGCGATCATATCGTCCAGGGAGTCAGGCAGCAGGCGCTTGATCAGCTCCTTCATGCCGCGGGATTCGAGCTGGAAGACCGCCGTGGTTTCAGCGCGCTTGAGCATCTCGAAGGTTGGCGCGTCGTCCAGCGGGATGCTGTCGATGTTGAGCGGATCCTGGCCGTTAACGCTGCGCACCTTGTCGACCATCTCTAGTGCCCAGTCGATAATCGTCAGCGTCCGCAGGCCCAGGAAGTCGAACTTGACCAGCCCCGCCTCTTCAATATCGTTTTTATCGAACTGTACCACCAAGCCGGAGCCATCTTCATCGCAGAGCAGCGGTGAGAAATCGGTCAGTTTGGTGGGGGCGATGACCACGCCACCGGCGTGCTTGCCGGTGCCCCGGGTGGTGCCCTCAAGCTTGAGCGCCATTTCCCAGATCTCTTCGGCCTCTTCATCGTTGCCGATAAACTCTTTGAGCGCGGGTTCCTGCTCAATCGCCTTGGCCAGGGTCATGCCTACTTCAAAGGGAATCAGCTTGGAGAGCTTATCCCCCAGCGAGTACGGACGGCCTTGGGCACGGGCGACGTCGCGCACCACGGCCTTCGCCGCCATGGTGCCAAAAGTAACAATCTGGGAGACCGCATTGCGCCCGTAGCGCTCGGCTACGTACTCGATCACCTTGTCGCGTTTTTCCATGCAGAAGTCGACGTCAAAGTCGGGCATGGAGACACGTTCGGGGTTAAGAAAGCGCTCGAACAGCAGGTCGTAGCCAATCGGGTCTAAGTCAGTGATCTTTTGCGCGTAGGCCACTAGCGAACCAGCACCGGAACCACGCCCCGGGCCTACCGGTACGCGGTTGTCCTTGGCCCACTGGATGAAGTCCATCACGATCAGGAAGTAGCCAGGGAACCCCATCTGGATAATAACGTTGAGCTCGAACTCCAGCCGGTCGCGGTAGCGCTGGTCGATCGCCTGGTACTCTTCGCTGTCGCGGGGGTAGCGTTCAGCGGGAAACAAAAAATCCAACCGCTCGGTTAAACCGTCATGGGATACTTTGCGGAAGAACTCATCCTGGGTCATCCCTTCGGGAATGCCGAACTCGGGCAGGAAAATCTCGCCCAGGCGCACATCCACGCTGCAGCGCTCGGCGATCATCACGCTGTTTTCCAGCGCTTCGGGGATATCGGCAAACAGCGCCGCCATCTCGTCGGGGCTTTTTAAGTACTGCTCTTCAGTGTAGCGGCGTTCGCGGCGTGGGTCGTCCAGCGCTTTACCTTCACCGATGGCGACGCGGGTCTCGTGGGCCCAATAATCTTCGCGCTCAAGAAAGCGCACGTCATTGGTCGCCACCACTGGCGTGCCTGTTTCAATGGCCAGCTTGACGCTGGCGTGAACGCAGGCCTCTTCCAGCGGGCGCCCGGTGCGAATCAACTCTAGATAAAAGCGCTCGGGAAAGGCCGCCTGCCACTCTTCGAGCAGCACCCGCGCATCCTGTTCGTGATCAGATAGCAGGTGGCGGCCAATCTCACCCTCCCGCGCGCCGGAAAGCGCAATCAAGCCTTCGCTCTGCTCCAGCACCCACTGTTTATCGAGAATGGCGCGCCCCTGCCGTTGACCATGCGTCCAACCTTTCGAGATCAACTCGGTCAGGTTGCGATAGCCAATATCGTTCATCGCCAGCAGCGTTAGCCGGTAAGGGTGGGACTCGTCATGGGGATTATGGAGCCATAAGTCGCTGCCAATAATCGGCTTCAACCCCGCCCCCTGGGCGGCTTTGTAGAACTTCACCAGGCCGAACAGGTTGGTTTCATCGGTCAAGGCCAGCGCTGGCATCGCCCGTTCAGCCGTGGTGCTAACCAGCGACTTTAGCTTCACTAAGCCATCGACCAGGGAATATTCACTGTGCAAACGTAAATGAACGAACGGAACCGTCATGAGACTCTCAGCAAAACGCTAGGTGAAGAAAAATACGTTAAAGCAGCGCCAACTGACGCTGCACAGGCGCGAAGCTACGACGATGTTCGGCCAGTGGCCCGTGAGCTGCAAGCGCCGTCAGGTGCTCTTTGGTCGGGTAGCCTTTATGGCGCGCAAAACCATACTCAGGATAGCACTCATCCAAGGCGACCATCTGCGCATCGCGAGCGACCTTGGCCAAAATCGACGCCGCGGCAATCGCACAGTGGCGTGAATCGCCCTTTACCACGGCCTGGCCAGGCAACAGATGGCCAGGTAATTTGTTGCCATCCACGAGTAGATATTCCGCCGCCGGTGCCAGCGCATCAATGGCTCGACGCATGGCCAAGTGGGTGGCGTGGTAAATATTCAGCGCATCCACTTCTGCTGCGCTGGCTTCTGCCACGGCAAAGGCCAGCGCCCGCTCGCGAATTTGTGTATCCAGTGCTTCACGCCTGCGCGCCGTCAACTTTTTAGAGTCGGTAAGACCGTCAATCGGCTGAGCGGGGTCGAGAATCACCGCCGCGGCCACCACGCTGCCGATCAGCGGCCCTCGGCCTACTTCATCGACCCCCGCCAGCCGCTCGCCGCTGTAGGCAATTTCCAGCGTTGGAAAATCCTTGTGCTCGATCAACCATTGCTCAATGGCCATCAACACTCTCCAGCGGCTGACCCGCGGCCAACAGGTTAATCGCCTCGGCGGCGCGACGGCTGGCGTTACGCTGGAGCGTAGCGTGCATCTCGGCAAAGCGTGTTTCCAAAGCATGTCGACTTGCCTCGTCGGCCAACATAGCGCTGAGCTGGTCGGCAATCGCCTCTGGAGAGGCGGCGTCTTGAATCAGCTCGGGTACCAGCGTCTTCTGGGCAATCAAATTGGGTAGCGATACCCACTGGGTTTTCACCATTCGTTTAGCCAGCCAGTGGGTGGCTGGGGCCATTTTGTAGGCCACTAGCATGGTGCGGTGGCACAACATGGCTTCCAGCGCGGCGGTCCCCGAGGCCAGCAGTACCACATCGCTCGCCACCATGGCTTCGCGGGCCTGACCATCCAAAAGCGCAGTACGCTCCACCAACAGCGGGTAACTAGCCAGCAGTGCGCTGATTTCCCGGCGGCGATCAGCGGTGGCTGCAGGAATCACCACTTGCAGCGTGGGGTGGCGCTGGCAGAGCTGTTCGGCAGCGTTAAGAAAGGTGTCACCCAAAAAGCGAATTTCATTGGCCCGGGAGCCGGGCAGCAGCGCTAACACCTGACTATCCGGCGCCAGCTTCAGCGCCTGACGGGTGGCAATACGGTCATTTTCCAGCGGCATTTCGTCGGCCAGAGGGTGACCCACAAAGGCAACGGGAACACGGTGTTTGCGATAGAAGGCGGCTTCAAAAGGCAGCAGTGTCAGCATGCCGTCCACCGATTTAGAGATGCCTTTTACCCGCCCCTGACGCCACGCCCATACGGAAGGGCTTACGTAATGGGCAGTGGTAATACCCGTTTCGCGGAGCTGGCGCTCCAGGCCTAAATTGAAATCAGGCGCATCGATGCCGAGCATAATATCCGGCTGCCAGGCCAGCGCTTCGGCTTTTAGGGTGCGCCGCACACGGATCAGTTCGGGGAGATGCTTAAGCACTTCAACCAGCCCCATTACCGCGAGGGTCTCTAAAGGGAAGCGGCTCTCCATGCCTTCCGCCTGCATGCGCGGCCCGCCGATGCCACGAAACTCGACGCCAGGGTAGCGTGCTTTAAGCTCGCGCATCAGCCCAGCGCCGAGGATATCGCCGGAGAGTTCCCCAGCCACGAGATAGACACGTTGCAGGGTCATAAAATGATTAGCATGGGTTAACGGGTGATGCCGCGGGTAGAACGCTCAATGGAGGCGGCGAAATGCTCGATCTCGGGCAAATCAAAGCGGCTACGCATTTCGACAAGCGCCTGCTCTGTAGTCAGCCCCTGGCGATAAACCATTTTATAGGCGGTGGTTAAGGCGCTAACTGCTTCGCGGCTAAAGCCGCGGCGCTTTAAGCCCACTAGGTTGAGTCCACGCGCTTCGGCAGGGTTGCCATTAATCATGATATAGGCGGGTGTGTCCTTGGTGATAATCGAGCCACCACCGGCCATGGCGTGATCGCCAAAGTGACAGAACTGATGCACTGCCGCCAACCCACCCAGAATGGCATGATCACCGACGGTGACATGGCCCGCCAAGGTAACCTGATTGGCTAAAATGCAGTCGTTACCAATCACGCAGTCATGGCCGACATGCACGTAGGCCATAAACAGGTTGCGCGAACCAATGGTGGTTTCGCTGCGATCCTGAACGGTGCCTCGATGAATCGTGGCGCCTTCACGGACCACATTATCGTCGCCCATCACTAACCGCGTGGGTTCGCCTGCGTATTTTTTGTCCTGACAGTCTTCACCTACCGAGGCAAACTGAAAGATACGCGTACGTTCGCCTAGCGAGGTGGGGCCTTTAACCACCACATGAGGGCCTATCACGGAGCCCGCGCCGATCGTGACGTCGGGGCCAATGATGCTAAAGGGGCCAACCTCAACGTCGTCGGCAAGGCGCGCCGCCGGGTCGACCAGTGCAGTCGGATGTATCAAGCCACCTTCCTCTCGGCACAAATAATTTCTGCTTCGCAGGCCAGCTCACCGTCAACCGTGGCACGGCATGCAAATTTCCAGATACCCCGTTTACCTCTAATCACGTCGGCCTCTAAGGTGAGCTTGTCGCCCGGCATTACCGGGCGTTTAAAGCGCACTTTATCGCTGCCCACGAGATAGTACACATAACCATCGGCAGGCAGTTTATTGACCGTTTTAAAACCGAGAATGCCGCATACCTGGGCCAGGGCTTCAATCACCAGTACGCCGGGCATAATCGGGTGATGCGGAAAGTGGCCGTTAAAAAATGGCTCATTAATGCTGACATTTTTGTACGCAACGATGGATTCGCCGGTGGTTAATTGCGTTACTCGATCCACCAGCAAAAAGGGGTAACGGTGGGGCAAGTACTCGCGAATTTCATTGATATCCATAACCATCGTAGCGACCTCTAAAATAACAAAAACCTGCAGCTCCTGAAGAGTGTCAGGCAAATACCAGCACGTGCACTGGTTAAAAGGCTGTGGATTATACCCCGCTGTTATCTAGTCTCAAACCAGCAGCGGGTAAAAGTCATGCAGCCGTTACTATTCACGTTGCTTTTTTTCCAATCGAGCCAGGCGCTTAGCGATGTCATCAAGCTGTTTAAAACGCACCGCGTTTTTACGCCACTGGGCATTAGCCATGGCGCCAGTACCGGATGAGTAGACCCCCGGTTCATGGATTGAGTTCGTGACAAGGCTCATACCTGTCACCTGAACGCCGTCGCAAATGGTTAGGTGACCGGATAAACCGACCCCACCACCCAGCATGCAGTGCTTACCGACCTTGGTCGAACCAGCAATGCCCACACAGCCTGCTAAGGCGCTGTGGTCACCGATAATGACGTTATGGGCGATTTGTACCTGACTATCAATTTTGACGTCATCACCAATCACCGTATCTCCCAAAGCGCCACGATCGATGCTGGAGCAACTGCCTACTTCAACGTCGTCGCCAAGCACTACGCCCCCCAATTGGGCGATTTTATGCCAGCCAGCGCCATCGTGGGCAAACCCGAAGCCGTCGCCGCCAATCACACAGCCGCTTTGCAAGATGCCCCGTTTACCGATAACCACGCCATGGCAGAGGGTGACATTGGCGTGCAGGCGCGTTGCTTCGCCGATAATTGTATCGGCTCCCACCACGCTGCCCGCCCCAATGACCACACGGTCGCCCAGCACCACGCCTGATTCAATCACTGCATGAGCTTGAATGCAGACATCGGCGCCTAGCTGAGCATCTTCCGCCACGACGGCGGTGGGGTGAATACCGACGATATCGCGGGCAGGCAGTGGGTCAAACAACTGCGATAGCTTGGCATAGCCCAAGTAAGGGTTATCGATTTCCAGACGCGCTACCGGGCAGTGCTTGCCATGCTCAGGGTGCAGCAATACCGCGGCCGCCTTGGTCGTCGCCAAATCTTTCAGGTAGGCACGATTGGCCAGAAAAGCCACTTGATCCGGCTGCGCTTCTTTTAGCGTCGCCAAGCCGCGTATCGGCTGCTGGGCATTACCGCTGACGGCAATGCCCAATTGGCGCGCAATGTCTGCGAGGGTAAAGTGATGAGAAGCGTGCGTCATGGGAGCCCAGGGAAGCGTTGGTGTGGCCTGACCACACCAATTAGCGTTTAAATTTAGTTCAAGGTATCAAAAATCTGGGTGACTTCATCGGTCACATTGGGCAGATCCACACCTGAGTGCAGTACGCCCTGGGGTTCAACCAGCACATCAATACCATGGCGTTCCAGCACTTCTGCTACCGCTTGTTCCAGCTTAGGCTCGGCGCCTTCTAAAAACTGCTGCTCGGAACGCTGCTGTGCCTGCATTACTTCCTGGCGAAGCTGTTCAAAACGGCTGCCTTTCTGCTGAAGCTCGCTAATCAGCGACTCCCGCTGGGACTGAGCCATCGTTTCGCCTTCGTTCTGCAAACGCTGCTGAAGCTGCTGCAACTCATTACCCAGGTTTTGCGCTTCACGCTGCTGATTGCCAATTTGCCCTTCCAGAGTACTCATTGACGCCTGTGCGGACTGGGTATTCATCAATGCTGCTCGCCAATCCAACACTGCTACTTCTGCAGCGTGAGCGGGCAAAATCATCGCGCCCAACAGGCATACCACCGCTGTCAGTTTACGCATCATGTTATCTCCTTAGGTCACGCTAGCGCGCGCCACCATGGCACGCGGTCTAGCAAAATTAGAACGTTTGCCCTTTAGAACGTTTGTCCTAATGAGAACTGGAAGAACTGAGTGTCGTCACCGCTCTTATCGTTCAATGGCTCAGCAATGCTAAAGGTCAGCGGGCCTACCGGTGTCAGCCAAGAGAGGCCAATACCGGCGCTGTAGCGCAAATCGCCTAGATCAACGCCGGAGTTACACTGCTGACGCCCTGCGTCTTCTGCAAGCACATCGTAGCAAGAGGTCAGGAAGGTATTACCGCCATCCAAGAATAGCGATGTTTGCAGCGCGCGCTGATCTTCAACAAAGGGCAGCGGGAAAATGATCTCGGCGCTACCTTCTACTGAAACGTTACCGCCCAGCGTGCGGTCACGGCCACCTTCGGTTGCTGGCGTGGTGCGCTGCCCAAGCGTATTCGACGTGAAGCCACGCACCGAGCCAAGACCACCCGCGTAGAAGTTTTCATAGAAGGGGAAGGGATCGTTGCCGCCCAGCGTATCGGCATAGCCGACATTGCCGGTAAATTTGAACGCCCAGGACTCGTCATCGTTAATCGGGAAGAGCTGTTGAGCACGGGCGCGCAGCTTGTAGTACTCCGAATCACTGCCCGGCACGCCGGTTTCCAGCGACAGTCGCTGATAGTTGCCATCGGTCGGCATAATACCGCGGTTGAGATTGTTGCGTGTCCAACTAGCGGTCAGCTTCAGGCTTTGCGCATCTTCGCCCTGATCTTCCACATAGCGACGAATTTCTGAGGCCGTGTCGAAGTAGGTTTTCACCGTTAGGTCTTCAACGCTGGCACCGAAGTTAAGACGCGACAGTTCGCTTACGGGGTAACCAAAGTTGATACCGGCACCATAGGCATCCGTCGAGAACGTCGAAATATCCGAATCGGCGTAATCTGTTTCGCGGTAAAAAACATTGTAGCCGCGAGAAATGCCATCCAACGTCCAGTAGGGATCAGTGAAGCCAAAGTTCACACTGGTAAAGGTGTCGCTGCGCTGAGCCCCTACATTGACCCGGTTACCCGTACCCAAGAAGTTATTTTGTGACAAGCCGACACCGTAAATAACCCCGGCACTCTGGGAGAAACCAACGCTGGCAGAGACCGACCCCGAGGGCTGCTCTTCGACATTATAAGTAACGTCGAGTAAATCCGGCTCACCAGGTACAGGCTGGGTATCCACTTCTACTTGGCTAAAAAAGCCCAGGCGTTCAAGGCGCTGACGCGATTGTGTAATGGCTTCGGTGGAAGCGGGTGCGCCCTCCAACTGAATCATTTCACGCCGCAGTACTTCATCCTGAGTAGTCGTATTACCGTAGAACTCGATACGACGCACGTAGGCGCGTTCACCGGGATTGACAGCAATCACCAGATCGACCGTTTCACCGTCCCCTGCCATTTCAGGCACGCCTTGAATATCAGCAAAGGCGAAGCCTTCGGCACCCAAACGCTGGCGCAGGGCTTCGGTGGAGGCATTCACATCGCCGCGGGAGAAAATCTCTCCCTCTTTAACGGTGAGTAACTGGCGAGCTTCGTTTTCGCTGATCTGTAGATCACCCGCGAAACGAATATCACCTACCCGGTACTGGGCGCCTTCATCGACGTTTAGTGTAATAAAGATTTCGGATTTTTCCGGACCAATCGACACCTGAGTCGAGGTGACATCGAAGTTGACGTAGCCACGATCTAGGTAGAACGAGCGCAGCCGCTCAATATCACCGGAAAGCGCTTCACGGGAGTACTCGTCGCTAGAGAACCAGCCGAAAAAGCGTCCTGGCCGATCATTTAACTCAAACACGCCACGCAGCGTTTCATCATCAAAGGCTTCGTTACCAACGATATTGATTTGGCGAATCTTGGCCACTTCGCCTTCGTTGATATTGATATTGACCTGTACCCGGCCCTCATCAACCTCTTCCACTTCGGTATCGATGCTGGCGCTGTAGCGACCTTGAGACTGGTAGACGCCTTCCAGCTCGCGCTGTATCTCTTCCAGCGTAGAGAGCTCCAGTACCTGACCTTCCGAGAGCCCCGATTCACGCAAACCATTGCGCAAGTCCTCTTCGGAGATCTGATCGTTGCCGCTGATCTGTAGCCGCGCAATAGTCGGACGCTCGACGACCTGAATAACCAGTACATCGCCTTCGCGTGCCAGGGAGACATCGTCAAATAGCCCTGTGGCAAATAAGTCACGGGCAGCAGCAGCTAATTGCTCTTCGCTGACGCGCTCATTGGCACTCACCGGAAATGCATTGAAGACCGAGGCGGCGGATACCCGCTGCAGTCCTTCCACTCGAATGTCTGAAACATCAAAGGATTGTGCTTGGGCGCCGCTGGCGCCTGCCAGCAAGAGTGCCGCCATTCCAAGGGTCTTGATTTTCATGCAGTCAATTCGCTCGCGTTGGTCTGCCTATCATTCCAGAAAGGCACCATATACATTTGTGCAGGCAGATGACAAGGCATCCTGCGCGCTACACGCGTCATTACCACAGGCGCATCAGATCAAAATAGAGGGCCATCAACATCAGGGTGCCGACCATGGCAAGCCCAATGCGCAGTCCTACGGCTTGGGTTCTTTCGGATACTGGCCGTCCACGCACGACCTCCATAAAATAATAGAGCAAGTGGCCACCATCGAGCACCGGGATAGGTAGTAAGTTTAGTACCCCAAGGCTGATAGAAAGATACGCTAGAAAGCCAATAAACGCTTCCATCCCTGCACGGGCCGAATCACCAGAGATCTGTGCAATGGTGATTGGCCCGGACAAATTGGAAGGCGAGATAAGCCCGACAAACATTTTGCGTATGGCATCTAAGGTTAAGAGCGTCATCTCTCCAGTGCGCGAAACAGCCTGGCCTACCGCTTCGATAGGGCCGTAACGGATTTCACGCTGAAACGCTGCTGGCCACTCGACCTGCTCGGCGCCTGCACCGATATAACCAATTTCAACCCCAGTGTCCAAGCGGTTACGCCCGGGGGTTAAATCAACACTCGACTGCTCGCCATTACGTTCATAGGTGAGCTGCAGCGTTTCACCTGGATTACCTCGCACCATATTAACGAAGTGCATCCAATCATCCACTGGTTCGCCATTAATCGCCACCATCCTATCGCCCGCCTCAAGGCCTGCTTGCTCGGCGGCCTCTCCGCTCACTACTTGGCCTAAAACGGCCGGAAATTCCGGCTGCCAAGGAGTAATACCCAGCGATTGCAGCGGCTGTGGCGGATCTTGGCGAACCAAATAATCAGTCACCGATAAGCCAAAACGTTGAGGGTCGCTCGCGCCTTCGGGGCGGGCGTCTATATCCAGCTCACCGCTGAAACCAATAATCGATACCAGTTTGAGGTTAACATCTTCCCAAGAGCGCATCTCATCGCCCTGAATGGCGACAATTTCATCGCCATTGGCAAGTCCGGCTTCGGCGGCGGGCGAGTCAGGCGCAACGCTACCTACCATTGGCGACACCACCGTGGTACCCGCCACGAACAGTGCCCAGTAAGCCACAATCGCTAACAAGAAGTTGGCGATTGGCCCTGCCGCCACAATCGCAATGCGCTGCCACACGGTTTTGCGGTTAAATGCCTGATCAAGCTGCTCTTCCGGAACCGGCGCCTCACGCTCATCGAGCATTTTGACATAGCCACCCAGCGGAATGGCGGCTATCGCGAACTCGGTGCCGTGGCGGTCAACCCGCGACCATAGCGGCTTACCAAAGCCTACAGAAAACCGTAGCACTTTGACCCCACAGCGCCTCGCCACCCAAAAATGGCCAAACTCGTGGAAGGTCACTAACAGGCCCAACACCACAATGACCGCTAAAATATTCTGTATAAGGCCCACACTGAACTCCTTAATGCCCCGCTCTAACGACCAGCCCAGCGAATGCTTAAGCGTATCATTTTGTTACCAGTTCCAGCGCCTGCTGTCGCGCCCACTGATCCGTTGCTAATACGCTATCAAGGCTATCAACACGGCCTTGATAGGGGCGCGACAAGACGTCGGCGACCAGTTGCCCAATGGCTGTAAAGCCGATTCGACGCTGTAGGAATGCTTCAACTGCAACCTCATTGGCAGCGTTGAGCACAACGGGTGCCATGCCACCTTGCCGCATCGCTTCACGGGCAAGCCCTAAACAGGGGAAGCGAGTTTCATCGGGGGCTTCAAAATCAAGCCGCGCCACCTGAAAAAGATCCAGTGTCTCAACCCCGGCATCAATGCGCTCCGGCCACGCTAGCCCGTAGGCGATGGGGATGCGCATATCAGGATTACCCAACTGTGCAATCACCGAACCATCTTGATACGCCGCCATGGAGTGAATCACGCTTTGAGGGTGCACCACCACCTGGATTTGTTCGGGCGTGGCATCAAACAGCCAGCAGGCTTCAATAAGCTCTAGCCCTTTATTCATCAGTGTGGCGCTATCCACCGATATTTTACGTCCCATTGACCAGTTCGGGTGAGCGCAGGCCTGTTCGGGAGTGACATTATTGATTTCCGCCTGGCTCCAGGTACGAAACGGCCCGCCAGAGGCCGTTAGCAGCAGTTGACGAACGCCGTGCTTGGCAAGTCCGCCGCGGTGCTCCGCAGGTAGACACTGGTAAATGGCATTATGTTCGGAATCAATCGGTAGTAATGTTGCGCCAGAGCGGGAAACGGCCTCCATAAACAGCGCGCCGCTCATCACCAGCGCCTCCTTATTGGCCAGTAACACGCGCTTGCCTGCTTCCGCAGCGGCTAGGGCAGGCAGTAAGCCCGCCGAGCCGACAATGGCCGCCATTACGCAGTCGACGCTGGCGTCCCGGGCAACATCGCACAGCGCCTCTGGGCCTGCGCTCACGTCAGTTGACTGCCCAGCCCGCTTAAGCTCTTGGCGCAGCCAAGCGGCATCGGCCTCATTATCCAACACGGCGACCGCAGGGCGATGCGCCAAGCACTGCGCTAGCAGAGCCTCTTTTGAGGTGTGCGCGGTCAGGGCATGCACGCAATAGCGGTCTGGGTGGCGACTAATCACATCCAGCGTGCTAGTGCCCACAGAGCCTGTCGAGCCAAGCACGGTCACACGTTGCCTATTAGCGAGTTGGCTCATAGCGGCGGCACCCGAGCAAACACCTCAACCAGTACTTCCACATAGAACAGTGCAAACAGCGGTATCGCCGCGGTGAGGCTATCAATGCGATCCAGCACACCGCCATGGCCGGGCAGCAACTGGCTCGAATCTTTGATATTACGATGGCGCTTGAGCATGCTTTCCAGTAGATCCCCTAGCACAGAGGCCAAAGTGACCACGGCGGTGATGAGTATCAGGGTAATTCCACCCACCAGGCCCAGCGGCAACCACAGCGCAAAGAGAATAGCCAGAATAGTGGTCGCCGCTAAGCCGCCGTATACGCCCTCCCATGATTTGCCAGGGCTCACGTGGGGAGCCAATTTGCGCTTGCCCCAGTGTCGCCCCACAAAGTAGGCGCCGATATCCGCGCACCAAACCAGCAGCAGCACAAACAGCAGCCAAGCCATACCGATGTCACGCAGAACGTTAAAGCCCACCCAGCAGGGCAATAGCACCCACAGGCCCATCGCCAGGCGCCGCACGGTGGACTGCCACTGCTCACCCGCCGCAGGGTAGCGGGTTACCCAGTAGAGATTCACCAGCCAACCGGCAGCAGAGAACCAAAGCGGCCATATTGAGGTGGCGGCTCCGGCCAGCCACATGACCAGCATCAACACCGCCATCACGGCCACTAGCTGAGCACGCTGTGCCGTACGGGTAACGCCCGCCAGATTGGCCCACTCCCAAGTGGCGAGTAGCACCATCAACGCCGTAAATAGCGCAAAAGCGCCGCCGTCTAAACCAAACAGGCCAGCCAGCACCAGGGGTGCTAGCCAGGCTGCGGTGATAATCCGCTGTTTAAGCACCCTGCGCCTCTATTTGTTCGTCCGTCATGCCAAAGCGACGACGGCGCTGGCAGAAGTCGTTTAATGCCGCATCAAACGCATCCGCACCGAAATCGGGCCATAGCAGCGGGGAAAAGTGCAGCTCAGCATAGGCCAACTGCCAAAGCATAAAGTTGGATAGCCGCTGCTCACCACTGGTACGTATACACAGATCCACCGGCGGCACGTCATCAGTCCCCATTGCAGTGTCGAAGCACGCTTCATCGATTTGCTCAGGCGATAACTCCCCAGCCGCCACCTGCTCGGCTAAGGTGCGCGCCGCCCGTGCGATATCCCACTGCCCCCCATAGTTGGCGGCAATCACCAGATGCATCCCTGTATTGTCCGCGGTTAACGCTTCAGCACGCTGAATATGCTTTTGGATGGCGTGGGAAAAACCCCGCTGTTCGCCAATGATCGAGAGGCGCACATTACGCTCATTGAGCTTTTTGACTTCACGCTTAAGCGCCATCAAAAACAGCTCCATCAAGGCGTTGACCTCTGCGGCCGGACGCTTCCAGTTTTCGCTGGAGAAAGCAAACAGGCTGAGGGTTTGCACCTCGCGCTCGGCGGCTCGCTGAATCACCGCACGAACGGTTTCCACCCCAGCCCGGTGCCCACGCACCCCCGAAAGCCCGCGCGCGCGCGCCCAGCGGTTATTGCCATCCATAATGATGGCAACGTGAGACGGCGGGGCCTCCCCGGCCAGAGAAGACGCGCTGGCGTCGTCCGGCTGTTTTTCAGGAAGCTGCGGTGACGTCATGGATTCTCGCACCAAAGGTCAGTCATAAAAAAACCAGCCAGAGTGTGGCAAAACGGGCAGCCAAAGCTGCCCGCGGCTGAATAAAGCACAGGTTTATACCTGCATGAGATCCTGCTCTTTTGCAGTCAGCGCTTTATCGATCTCAGCAATATACTTGTCGGTCAGCTTTTGAATCGCATCTTCGCCTTCACGCTGATCGTCTTCGGTAATCTCTTTATCTTTTAACAACGACTTGAAATCACCGTTAGCATCACGACGTACGTTACGCACGGCAACGCGAGCGTTTTCAGCTTCGCTACGCGCCTGCTTGATATAACCTTTGCGGGTCTCTTCGGTGAGCATCGGCATTGGCACACGGATCACGTTGCCTGCACTGGCCGGGTTCAAGCCAAGATCAGAGGTCATGATGGCCTTTTCGATCTTCTGCACCATGCCCTGCTCCCACGGCGCAATCGTCAGCGTGCGAGCGTCCTCAACGTTGACCGATGCCACTTGGCTAAGCGGTACCTGGCTGCCGTAATAGTCCACGGTAACGGCGTCTAAAATGCTCGGGTGAGCACGACCGGTACGAATTTTATTGAAGTTGCTATGCAGCGCCTCAACGCTTTTTTGCATGCGCGAATCGGCATCTTTCTTAATATCGTTGATCACGTCATTACCCTCTGTATATCAGCGTGCCTTCCTTGCCCCCTACGACCATATTCAGTAGGGCGCCAGGCTTATTCATATCAAATACCCGCACCGGCATATTATGGTCACGTACCAGGCAGATAGCGGTCAAATCCATAACGCCCAATTTTTGATCCAGGGCGTCGTCGTAAGAGAGCTGGTCGTACTTCACCGCATCCGGATGTTTTACCGGGTCTTTATTGTAGACGCCATCGACTTTGGTCGCCTTGATCACTACGTCGGCGTCCACCTCAATGCCGCGCAAACAAGCTGCAGAATCGGTGGTGAAGAAGGGGTTGCCTGTGCCTGCAGAGAACAGCACTACGTCCCCGGAGGTTAAGTAGCGAATGGCCGTGCGACGGTCGTAGTGCTCTACAACGCCGCTCATTGGGATAGCCGACATCACGCGCGAGCGGATATTGGAGCGCTCTAGCGCATCACGCATTGCCAGCGCATTCATTACGGTCGCCAGCATGCCCATATGGTCACCGGTGACGCGATCCATGCCAGCCTCATTGAGCGCCGCACCGCGAAACAAGTTACCACCGCCAATCACGATGCCTACCTGTACCCCAATACCGACGAGCTGGCCGATCTCCAACGCCATCCGGTCAAGCACTTTAGGGTCAATACCAAAATCGTGTTCACCCATCAGCGCTTCGCCAGAAAGCTTGAGCAAAATACGTTTGTATTTTGACTTCGAACCCTCAGCCTTGCTGGGTGCTACATGGGGGGTAGGTTCTTGAACATCACGCGACATGGCATCTCTCCTGAGGCAGACCTGTAAACAGGCAGGCGGGGCAGCCCCGCTGTATAAACCCGTTATCAGGGTCGGCTAACTAACACCGGTTATACAGGGGCCGGATACGCGAAGGCGTGCGCTCACGCGCACGCCATCTTTTTTCTGAAACCTCTGACCTCAGCGACGGCCAGCCTGTTCCATAACTTCTTTAGCGAAGTCGACTTCTTCTTTCTCGATACCTTCACCAACTTCAAAGCGTGTGAAGCTTACCACTTCGCCGCCTGCGGCTTTCACGTACTCAGCCACAGTCTGGTTCGGGTCTTTAACAAACGGCTGCTCGGTCAGGCTGTTTTCTGCCAAGTACTTTTTCAAGCGGCCCTGAACCATTTTCTCTGCGATCTGCTCCGGCTTACCGGCCATATCCGGCTGCGCCAGAATAATCGCTTTTTCCTGATCCAACTGCTCTTGGGGCATATCGGCAGGATGCGCAACCGCAGGGTTGATCGCCGCCACGTGCATTGCAACGTCTTTCGCGACTTGCGAATTGCCGCCTGTTAGCACGGTCAGAACGCCAATGCGGCCACCGTGGACGTACTCGCCTACCAGACCACCGTCAACAGCGTTCACTACGATGGCACGACGCACACCGATATTCTCACCGATTTTCTGAACCAACTGCTCGCGGGCAGTTTCCAGTTCGCCAGCCATAACGGCGGCAACATCTTCGCTTTTCGCGGTGAAGAAAGCACCGGCGATTTTGTCAGCAAACGCGATGAAGTTGTCATCACGAGCAACAAAGTCGGTCTCGGAGTTGATTTCAACCATTACGCCGTAGCTGCCGTCTTCCGCTACACGCGTAACCACTACACCTTCTGCGGCGATACGATCGGCTTTCTTCGCTGCTTTTAGGCCGGAGCTTTTGCGCAGGTTTTCAATCGCAACTTCGATATCACCGTCGGCTTCGGTGAGTGCTTTTTTACACTCCATCATGCCGAGACCGGTACGTTCGCGAAGTTCCTTGACCTGAGAGGCGCTGATAGCTGCCATGAGAATTCACCTCTGAAATGGTTCTATGAGAGTTAGACGCAACACAGAGTATAGGCATGATAAATGACCATCATGTATCACGCTGCCCTATGTCTCTCTGTATTACGGGGCCGGTATTGAGTGCCGGCAAATTCGTCCGCGCAGACAGTTCATCTGTAGCGGGAAAAAGGGGGCAAAGCCCCCTTTATCTTGATGCGGCACACCTGCTCACCGCACCCACTGCTGCGATTACTCAGCGGCAGTGTTGTCTTCAGCTGCAGCGGCCTCTTCGGTCACTTCAACAAACTCTTGAGCGTTGGCTTCTTTGGCACGGCCACACGCATCCGCAATCGCTTTTACGTAGATCTGGATAGCGCGGATAGAGTCATCGTTGCCGGGAATTACGTAGTCAACGCCATCGGGGTTGGAGTTAGTATCCACCACGCCGATAACCGGGATGCCCAGCTTGTTGGCTTCGTTGATCGCGATGCGCTCGTGGTCAACGTCGATCACGAACAGTGCGTCCGGTAGGCCGCCCATGTTCTTGATACCGCCGATAGAACGCTCAAGTTTGTCCTGCTCGCGAGTCGCCATCAAGACTTCTTTCTTGGTCAGCTTCTCGAACGTGCCGTCTTCGCGCATGGTTTCAAGATCACGCAGACGCTTAATGGACTGACGGATGGTCTTGAAGTTAGTCAACATGCCGCCCAACCAGCGATGGTTGACGAAAGGCTGACCAGCACGGTTAGCTTCTTCTTTAATTACCTTGCTAGCGCTGCGCTTGGTGCCAACAAACAAAATTTTGTTGTTGGATGCCGCCATCTTCTCGACCACATCGATCGCTTCGTTCAGCGCCGGAAGGGTGTGCTCAAGGTTGATGATGTGAATCTTGTTGCGCGCGCCGAAGATAAATTTGCTCATCTTCGGGTTCCAGTACTTGGTCTGGTGGCCGAAGTGAGCACCTGCTTTAAGCAGGTCACGCATATTAACGTGAGACATGGTAGAACTCCTAAAACTCGGGTTAGGCCTCCACGCACCCCATGGATCCGACCGTTGACCACGTTAGACGCTGCCAGCGGCACCCGGGACCATGTGCCGGTGCATGTGTGTTTTTAAGGCTTGATAGTAAGCATCGCGCCCGTAAGTCGAGCACGCTGCGGATTCATCGCCCTGCCCTACTGCGTACTTCCCAGCCAAGAAGCTCGGAATCACGATTGCAGGAAAGCGCGCGGCTTTATACCATAGATCATTGCCAAGATGAAGTCGCACCCCGTTTGACGGTCTTAAATTGCGCCATTCAATTTTCCATTCTGCATTCATATCGAGCATTCATGAACGTTCCTATCAAGACGCCTTCTGAAATCGAACACATGCGCGAAGCCGGGCGCCAAGCGGCTAGCGTGATTGAAATGATCACCCCCCATATCCAGGCAGGCATTAGCACGGGGGAAATTGACCGTCTCTGCCATGAGTATATTGTTAACGAGCTAGGCTCGACCCCTGCACCGCTGAATTACCATGGTTTTCCCAAGGCGACCTGCACGTCGATCAACCATGTGGTGTGCCACGGCATCCCCGACGACGCCAAGAAGCTCAAAAATGGCGATATCATGAACCTGGATATCACCGTTAAGACCACCGACGGCTATCACGGCGACTCCAGCGTGATGTTCGTAGTGGGTGAGACGATTCAGGGCGAACGGCTGTGTCGCATTACTCAGGAATGCCTGTATAAAAGCATCGAGCTGGTGAGGCCTGGCGTACGCCTCTCGGAGCTTGCCCGCGTGATTCAAAAACATGCCGAAAGCAACGGCTACTCCGTCGTTCGCGACTTCTGTGGCCACGGCATCGGCGCCGAATTCCACGAAGAGCCGCAGTTTTTACACTACGACGGCTACGCACCGGATGCCGACATTAAGCTCGCCGCAGGCATGTGCTTTACCATCGAGCCGATGATTAACGTCGGCGGGTATAAAACCAAGGTGCTACGCGATGGCTGGACCGCCGTCACTAAAGACCGCAGCCTTTCAGCGCAGTGGGAACATACGCTGCTGGTGACCGAGGGCGGCGTTGAAGTGCTGACCGCGCGTGGCGATGAAGACTTCAGTTTTCTAACCAACTGATGCTATTACACCACCACCGGTTTGAGCCGGACACCACGCTTTACGACCTGGATCTTTTCCGCACTGAGCTTGCCGGTTCACGCTCGCCGGTGGCACCCTTCAAGGCCGCGCTGCGCGAGCTACAGGCGCGCCTGGACGACCAGTTTCGCGCCGGTGCAGACATTCGCGACCTTGTGCGCGGCCGCGCCTGGTACCTGGATCAGTTGCTGGCGATTGCCTGGGCACAGCATGAGTGGCCCGACGATGGTATTGCACTGGTGGCGGTAGGCGGCTATGGCCGTGGTGAGCTACACCCCCACTCGGATATCGATCTGCTGCTGCTACTGGAGCAGGACGATGACACCGCCTATCGTGAACCGCTGACCGCCTTTATCACCTTCTTGTGGGATATTGGCCTGGAAATTGGTCATAGCGTTCGCTCGCTTAGCGACTGCGAGCGGGAAGCCGAAGCGGATGTCACGGTGATTACCAACCTACTCGAATCTCGCCTGATTGCGGGGCCAGAAAGCCTGCGCGAAGCGATGCGCGAACGCCTCAGCGCCGAACATATTTGGCCCGCCGACCGCTTTTTTGAAGCCAAGTGGCAGGAGCAGATTTCCCGCCACTACCGCTATAACAACTCCGAGTACCACTTAGAGCCGAACCTCAAAAGCTCCCCCGGCGGGCTGCGCGACATCCAGATGATCGGCTGGGTGGCCAAGCGCCACTTCGGTACCGAACAGTACACCGATATCGTCGCCAACGGCTTTATGAACGACGCCGAACTGCGCATTTTAAGCCAGGGGCAGGCGTTCTTGTGGCAGGTGCGCTATGCCCTGCATATGCTTACCGACCGCGCCGAAGACCGCCTGCTGTTTGACCACCAGCGCACCATCGCCGAAATGTTTGGCTTTCGCGATACGCCGGAACGTCTGGCGGTTGAGCAGTTCATGAAGCGCTATTACCGGCACGTCACCGCGCTGGCGGGACTCAACGATATGCTGCTGCAGCACTTTGACGAGGTCATCCTGCGCGGCAAAGAAGCGCTGGAAACCGTCAAACTCAACGAGCGCTTTGAAACCAAAGGCGGCTATATCCAGGTTCGCTCGCGGACACTTTTCCGTGAACGCCCCGCGGCGATGCTGGAGCTATTCCTACTGATGGCCAAGCACCCCGAAATCGAAGGAGTGCGTGCCGATACCATCCGACTAATTCGCGATCATCGCCACCAGATTGACGACCACTACCGGGAAGACCCGCGCCACCAGCGGCTCTTTATGGCTATTCTGCGCGCCCCCGGCAATGTGCCCCGCCAGTTGCGGCGCATGAACCGCTACGGGATTCTGGGCAAATACCTGCCCGAATTTGGCCGCGCCATAGGGCTGATGCAGCACGACCTTTTCCACATTTACACGGTCGATGCCCACACCCTGCTGCTGCTCAAATTTCTGCACAATTTTCGCAAACCGGAAGCGAAGGGTGACTTTCCAGTGGCGGTGGCATTGATGCAGCAGTTGCCCAAGCTCGACCTGTTGTGGATCGCCGGGCTGTTTCACGACATTGGCAAGGGCCGCGGCGGCGACCACTCGGAAATCGGCGCCCGGGACGTTGAGCATTTTTGTCAGCGCCACCACGTCTCGCCCCACGACACGAACCTGGTCAGTTGGCTGGTTGAGCACCATCTATTGATGTCGATGACGGCGCAAAAGCGCGATATCAGCGACCCCGATGTGATTCGTGATTTTGCCTTGATCGTGCGTAACGAAACGCGCCTGGACTACCTTTACGTGCTCACCGTGGCCGACATCAATGCCACTAACCCCACGCTGTGGAACGGTTGGCGGGCGTCGCTGCTGCGCCAGCTGTACGCCGAAACCAAGCGTGCCCTGCGCCGCGGCCTGAATAATCCGCCCGACCGCGACGACTGGGTGCGGGAAACGCGCACCGAAGCACGCTCTTTGCTGCAAACCATCGGCGTTAATCGTGAGCAAATCGATCATCTTTGGGAATCGCTAGGGGAAGACTACTTCCTGCAGTACGCCCCCAGCGAAATCGTTTGGCAGACCCAGGGCATTCTCAATCACAACCAGTCGCCGCTGCCGTTGGTGTTGATCAGCGCACCTACTGCGGACATGTCCGAAGGCGGCACCAAAGTGTTTATCCACACCCGTTCGGTGGACGACCTTTTCGCTGCTACCGCCGCTGCCATGGAGCAGTTGGGGCTCTCGATTCACGATGCGCGCATTGCGACCTCCCACAACGATTGGACGCTCAACACCTTTATTGTGCTCGACAGCCATGGTCAGCCCATACGTGACCCAGGCCACATCGAAGAGATGCGCCGGCACCTGGTGGAAGAGCTCGATGACCCTGATGACTACCCGGATATCGTCACCCGCCACACGCCGCGCCAGCTCAAGCATTTCAAGGTACCCACGGAGGTGCTGATTGAGCAGGATCCGGCCAATGAGCGCACGCTGCTGGAGCTAACGGCTCCCGACCGCCCCGGCCTGCTGGCCCGGGTGGGACGTATCTTTATGGAGCAGGACATCTCGCTGTCCGCGGCAAAAATCGCCACCCTCGGCGAGCGGGTAGAAGACGTCTTTTTTATTACCACCAAAGCAGGCGAACCGCTGACTGACCCCGAGCGCCAGCAGCAGCTGCGCGAACGTCTGATTGAAGTGTTGGGCGTTTAAAAGATAATTCACCGAACCCCGAGGCTGATGCAGAGATTGTAGTGCCAAGCCTGGGGGCGAGGGTAGGTTTCCGCGAGGGCGCTGTGAACCCCTCCAGGGGCGCTACTTTCGCCATCTGACCGCCAGGGATGGCGGAAATGCCGGAATTGTCAGGAATTTTTTCCGGCCATGGCGAAAGACCCTCGCTCCAACCTACCCTCGCTCCCGTCTATCGAGTGTCTGTAAAAGTATTCATTGCAAAATCACACCCTCGTTAGGTTTGAGCCTGCACCGGGCCTTGCCTATAATCGACGGTTTACGCCGCCAGCCATCAACGGACACATCATGAACGCCGACCTCGACGCCCTGCATCCTTACCCGTTTGAAAAGCTGGCCGCGCTGAAGGCCGCATTAACGCCCCCAGCTGACTTGGCGCATATTCCGCTGACCATTGGCGAACCCCAGCACGCGCCCTTTCCTGCGGCGCTTGAAGCGCTGGTGGCGCACCAGCTGGAAATGGCCCGTTATCCCGCGACCAATGGCCTGCCAGCGCTCCGCCAAACCATCGCCAACTGGGCAAGCCAACGCTTTCAACTGCGCGAACTCGACAGCGAACGGCACGTGGTGCCCGTTAACGGCACTCGGGAAGCCATTTTTGCCTTTGTGCAGGCGGCGTTGGATCGCACCCGCCCGGCGAAAGTCGCGGTGCCCAATCCGTTTTATCAAATCTACGAAGGTGCGACGCTGCTGGCAGGCGGTGAGCCGCTCTATTTAGACTGTACCGCTGAGAACAATTTTCGACCTGACGTTAACGCCGTGCCCGCCGCGACGTGGCGCGACGTGCAAATCGTCTTTATCTGCTCGCCGGGCAACCCCACCGGCGCGGTCACGTCCCTTGATGAATTTAAGCAGCTGATTGCCCTCGCCGACGAACACGACTTTATTATCGCCTCGGACGAGTGTTACTCGGAGCTCTACCTTGACGAAACAGCCCCACCACCAGGGTTGCTGCAAGCCTGCGCCGATCTGGGCCGTGATGATTACCGGCGCTGCGTGGTGTTTCACTCGCTCTCCAAGCGCTCCAACTTGCCGGGCCTGCGCTCGGGCTTTGTGGCGGGGGATGCGGCACTGCTCACACCGTTTAAGCGCTACCGCACTTACCATGGCTGTGCCATGTCGCTGCCGTTGCAGCACGCCTCTATCGCCGCCTGGCAGGATGAGCAGCACGTACGCGCCAACCGCGACGCCTACCGCGAAAAATTTAGCGCGGTCACCCAGGTGCTTGCCCCAGTCATGGATTTTCCCGCGCCACAAGCTAGCTTTTACCTATGGCCTGCGGTGCCCGGTGGCGACGATATCGCCTTCACGCAGAGGCTGTTTGCCGAACAGCACGTTAGCGTACTGCCCGGCAGCCTAATGGGACGCAGGGGTGAAAATGGCGTTAACCCCGGCGCAGGGCGTTTGCGCCTAGCGCTGGTGGCTGAGCTAGCGCCCACCCTTGAAGCCGCCCAACGAATTCGCCATCTCATCGAGCGCGGTTAACTTATTCCACATTCTCTGGTTCAACATTCTCAGGAGGTCGTATGCTGACGCTGTATATCATCGATAACTGCGATACCTGCCGCAAAGCGCGTAAAGCCTTGGATGAGAAAGCGCTGCTGTATAAAACCCACGATCTGCGCAAAGATGGTCTATCTGCTGCGCTACTAGAACACATTTTACATCGCGTGCCGCTTGTGGAAGTCATTAACAAACGCAGCAAAACCTGGCGCGAACTTTCCGATGAGGAAAAAGATTACGACGCCAACTCGGCCCGCCAGCTACTGATGAAATACCCCACACTGCTGAAGCGGCCGCTGCTCGAAGTAGACGACTCCACTATCTTAGTCGGCTACCGCGAGGGCGATTACGACAAGCTCGGCTAAGTACTCAAGTGGCTAAGTGCTTCAGCAACTAGATACTTGAGAAACTAAGCACTTAAGCAACTAGGCACCTTGGCTTTGCCTGCTTTTCTTCACTATTTATCACTACAGGACACCTTCTTATGCTGAGCTTTGCGCTTGGAATCGGCACCCAAAACACCCAGGGCGACTGGCTGGAAATCTACTACCCGGCGCCGCTGCTCAACCCACCCGCCAGCCTGGTGGAAGCCGCCAAACAAGCTCTGGATGCCCCCCAAGGCAACGCCGCCATCAGCTTTTTGCCCGAAGACTGCACACGCCTGGCTAAAGCGTTAGAAGCCGCGGGGCACTCCGCCCAGGCAGAGCTTGCCGAAGCGCTCTCTGCCAGCCAGCGCCCCCTGGTCGCGATGTTCCTGGAGAGCGACGAAGCGCCACAAACCGCGCCAGAGGTGTATTTAAAGCTGCATCTGCTGTCCCACCGCTTGGTCAAACCTCACGGTCTTGATCTCACCGGCATGTTTGGCCTTCTGCGCAATATTGCCTGGACCAACGAAGGCGCCATCGACATTGAAGAGCTGCCTACGCGCCGCTTGAAGGCACGTATGGCGGGCCGCGCGCTGTCCGTCGACTGTGTCGATAAATTCCCCAAAATGACTGACTACGTGGTGCCTACCGGTATCCGCATTGCCGACACCGCCCGCGTACGTCTGGGCGCTTACCTAGGCGAAGGCACTACCGTCATGCACGAAGGCTTTGTCAACTTCAATGCGGGCGCCGAAGGCCCCGGCATGATCGAAGGTCGCATCTCAGCCGGCGTGATGGTCGGCAAAGGCTCCGACTTGGGCGGCGGCTGCTCCACCATGGGCACTCTCTCTGGCGGTGGCAATATCGTCATTAAGGTCGGGGAAGGCTGCTTGATCGGCGCCAACGCAGGCATCGGCATTCCCCTGGGTGACCGCTGCACGGTAGAAGCAGGGCTGTATATCACCGCTGGCTCCAAAGTGACCTTACTGGATGATCAGGGCCAGGAAGTGAACACCGTTGCCGCCCGCGAGCTGGCCGGGCAAGACGATCAGCTATGGCGCCGCAACTCCCAGAATGGCCGCATTGAGTGCTTGACCAATAAAAGTGCTATCGCCCTGAACGAGGCGCTGCATGCCCACAACTGAATCTGAAGGACTGTCGCCGACGCTCACGCTCGCCTTTGAGCTGCTCAGCCGGGCCTCGGTAACGCCGGACGACGAGGGCTGCCAGGAACTCATGATCGAGCGCTTAGCAGCGCTCGGTTTTCATATTGAGCGGCTACCGTTTGGCGACGTAAAGAATTTCTGGGCGGTTCGCGGCCATCACGGCCCGGTGGTGGCCTTTGCCGGCCACACCGACGTGGTGCCCAGCGGCCCCTATACCAACTGGCAGTACCCACCGTTTGAGCCCTGCATTGATGATGAGGGTATGCTGTGCGGACGTGGCGCGGCGGATATGAAAGGCAGCTTGGCCTCAATGCTGACCGCCGTTGAGCGCTTTGTGGCCAACCACCCGAATCACGATGGCCGTATTGCCTTTCTGATTACCTCCGATGAAGAGGGCCCGGCAGTCGACGGCACTCGCGCGGTGGTCGAGCACCTGCGCGAGCGTAATGAACGGCTCGACTACTGCATTGTCGGCGAACCATCCTCGACCACGCGCCTGGGCGATGTGATCAAAAACGGTCGTCGCGGCTCACTGGGCGCCACGCTGCACATTAAAGGCGTGCAGGGTCACGTGGCCTATCCGCATTTAGCGCGCAATCCCATCCACCAGGCCATGCCAGCGCTGGATGCGCTGGTCAACGAGCACTGGGACGCGGGCAACGACTTTTTTCCCGCCACCAGCTTTCAGATTTCCAATCTGCGCGCAGGCACCGGGGCGACCAACGTGATCCCCGGCGACGTGGAAGTGGTGTTTAACTTTCGCTTCTCCACCGAGGTGACCTCTGATGAGCTCAAAGCGCGCACGGAAACCATTCTCGACCAGCATGGATTGGAATATCAGATAGACTGGACGCTCAACGGCGAGCCGTTTTTAACCGCGGAAGGCGCGCTGGTTGACGCCGCCATTAAAGGCGTTGAAGCGGTGACCGGCGAGCGCCCGGCGCTCTCTACCAGCGGCGGCACCTCGGATGGCCGCTTTATCGCCACCCTTGGCGCTCAAGTGGTCGAGCTAGGCCCGCTCAACGACACCATCCACAAGGTCAATGAGCGCGTTCGCGCCAGCGATCTGGACGACTTAAGCCGGATTTACGAAGCGACGCTGCAAGCGCTACTCTTCTCCGGTGAGGTAAACCTATGATGGAGCGTTACCCCGATATAGAGATTTACCTAGCCAGCGTGTCGCTTGATGCGCTCAATGAGTGGTTGAAAAGTGCACTAATCGCGCCACCGCTGAGCCCCGCAGGCAAAGGTAAATGGCAAACCCGCGGCCAATACCAGGGTGACTGCGTGCCGGTATTGCTGGTAGACAAAGCCGCTGATGGCTTTGCCAGCCTATGGTTTGATAGCAACCACACGCCGTGGATGACCGACCAAGAGTGTGCCCAACAGGCCGCGGAAGCGTTGCAAACCGAAATACGTTGCTCACTGGGTGGCTGGCACCCCGGTGATGACCCTGACCGCTTCTGGCAAGTGTTGCCCGGTGGCAAAGAAGGGGCAATAGAGTGGCCCGATTCAGGGCGTTAATCGAGCGCTTTAAACGTAAACGACCCCGCCGAAGCGGGGTCGTTACTATCCAACGATCAATTTAACTAGCCGTTGGGCTCACTCAATAATACTGACATCGTCGGCCTGCAAACCACGCTCATTTTTAATCACGTGATAACGCACGATTTGGCCTTCTGCCAACATACGCGGGCCACGACCACGAATGGCACGGAAGTGTACAAACACATCTTCGCCATTATCGCGGGTAATAAAACCGTAGCCTTTGTTGGTATTGAACCACTTTACTTCACCCTCTTCGCGGCCATCGTTAGGATCGATGATGTCTTCCTCCTCATCATCGTCCAACGGTGCAGCCGCTTGGGGTTGGCGCGTTGCTGGCTTGGGACGAACCACAGCATCGGACGCCACCACGATCGAGGGCGCAAAAGCGGCAGACGCTAATGTGCCAATACACAGAACAATAAAACTACCTATCGCAACGGCGATATAGACACCGCTAACTCCACTGATTGCCAACTCGGCCATCCACAGCTCGGCGAGGGCACTATCGGTTAAATGAACAATCCCCGCCAGCAAAAGTGGCGTGGGGGCGGCAAGTAATACACTGATTAAGAAACAGCGAAACACAACTTTTGGGTTCATAGAAAAAAAAAGCTCTCTTGTTGTATGGGTAACAGACGAAGGACAATACCCGCACTATCAGGCCCATTCCCAATAGCACCGGCATACTACTACATAAGGCTGCAATGTTATCATGACACATGAATTATCGCCTGTTGACCTAGCTCAACGTCTTGAATCTTTAGAGAGTCGCATAGCCCATCAAGAGCATTGGCTGGATACCCTGGATCAAGCGGTGGTACAACAGGAGCGCCGCCTGGAGAAACTGGAGCAGCTCAGCGGCCTAATGCGCGAACGCCTGCGTGAGCAGCACCAGGCACTCCAGGCAAGCGAACCCCAGGGCGGCCAGCGCCCCGAGGATGAACTTCCGCCCCACTACTGAACTAACGCCAGCCCCGGATGCGACTAATTAATTAGCCGCCGACAGCTAGCTTTCAACAGTTTAGCTGCCAACAACGCTCGCAGGGTCGATACTTTCCAGCCCAAAGGCATCCGCTACGGCCTGGTAGGTGACTTGCCCCGCGTGCACGTTAAGGCCCGGGAGAAAGTGTGGGTCGTCATGCAGCGCCTGCTGCCAGCCCTTATCTGCCAGGGCGAGTACAAAGGGCAGCGTGGCGTTGGTCAGCCCCTGGGTGGACGTACGTGCTACCGCGCCGGGCATATTGGCCACACAGTAGTGCACCACCCCATCGACGATATAGGTCGGTTCGGCATGGGTGGTGGGCTTGCTGGTTTCAAAACAGCCGCCCTGATCGATGGCAACATCGACCAGTACACTGCCAGGCTTCATATCAGACAGCATACTGCGAGTGATTAGTTTTGGCGCAGCGGCGCCGGGCACCAGCACCGCGCCAATGATCATGTCAGACTCACGGGTGGCCGTTTCCAGCGCGTCTGCGGTGGAGTAAACGGTTTTAATGCGCCCCTGGTAACGGTCATCCAGCACTTCAAGCCGCGCTAACGACTTATCCAGAATGGTAACTTCCGCGCCTAACCCTAACGCCATGCGCGCAGCGTTTTCGCCTACCACGCCACCCCCAATCACGGTTACCTTACCTGGCGCCACACCCGGCACACCGGGCAGCAGCACGCCCGCACCGCCCTGGGCCTTCTCCAGGCTATGGGCTCCCGCTTGCACCGCCATTCGTCCCGCTACGGTGCTCATAGGCGCCAGCAGCGGCAGGCCACCGCGGGTATCGGTAATGGTTTCATAGGCGATACAGGTGGCTCCGCTCTCCATCAGCCCACGGGTAAGGGACTCTTCAGCGGCCAGGTGCAGATAGGTGAACAGCGTATGCTGTGGGGTGAGTCGCGCCACTTCGTCCGGCTGCGGCTCTTTCACCTTGAGGATCAGCTCAGCGTTGCGCCACAAAGTGTCCACATCCGCTTCTATTTGTGCGCCGGCGGCTTGAAAATCAGCATCGCTAAAGCCTGCACCTTCTCCGGCACCGGCCTGAATGCTCACCTGATGGCCGCGCCCGGCTAATTCCCGTGCGCCGGCAGGGGTTAAGGCCACGCGATACTCGTGATTTTTGATCTCTTTGGGGACAGCAATTTTCATTGGATTTTTCCTGTGCTTTTAAAGGTCAGTCATGTTGTTAAGCAAATTACAGCACAGCTAACGTTGACCACCACCCCAGAAACAAAAAACAAAAAAAACGCCGGTTAAGGCGTTTTTTAGGAGAAAAATCTAGCGATTGCCGGTTCTGCACGAAAAAATCCACTTCATTCTACGTCACTCCACAATAACTGCGCCGCCGTAGATACGCCGATACTCCTCGGGCAGGCGCTTGGGCCGCCCTGTTGAAAGCGCCACGCAGGCAAAGCGTGTACGGGCGTAAAGCAACGTTTTAGCGTCTTTGACTCGCACCAGCTGAAAACGGCGGGTCAAACTAAAGCGCTCGTCACAATCGACAATCCAGGTAGCCAGCTGTAGCTCATCACCTGCAAAGGCAGGCGCCAGGTAATCCAGCTCGTGGCGGTGAACCACCATGGCCCGATCAAGCTCTCGGTAACGCTCAAGAGAGAGGCCGAGCGCGACCGAGTGAGCCCAGCTAATCTGCTCAACCCAGCGCAGGTATTCACTGTTGTTGACGTGCTGATAAGCATCGATCGCCTCATCGGCCACGCGGATATCGATCACAAAAGGATCGGGCAGCGCCCACTCCATCGGCTAACTCCTGTGTACCTTTACTCCCCTACACGCTGACTTCTCTGAACTCTAGCTACCTGAACTAGTCGCGGAACACACGCACACCCAGCGCCTTCAGGTAAGACGTTTCAGGGATAGCCGGATGCACCGGGTGATCAGGCCCTTGGTGGCCTTGGAAAATCACCTGCCCGTGACGATCCTGGTGGCGAACCGCACCACGCACTACGTCCATTAGCCGCTCGGGCGCCAGGTGCATGGAGCAGGACGCAGACAACAGCAGACCATCGCGACCCAGCAGGCGCATGGCCTCGCGGTTCAAGCGGGCGTAGGCACGCTCACCGTTGGGAATGTCCTTGCGCTTTTTGATAAACGCTGGCGGGTCAAGAATGACCACGTCAAACTCCTCGCCCTCTGCCTTCAACGCTGCTAACGCTTCAAATGCATCTCCCTCACTAACCGCTACCTTCTCCTGCACGCCATTCAGCTCGGCGTTGCGCGCCACTTGAGCCAGCGCCGGGCCTGAAGAGTCCAGGCACATCACCTCTTTCGCGCCATGAACAGCCGCCTGGACGCCCCAACCGCCTACGTAGCTGAATACGTCCAGCACGCGCTTACCTTCCACATTGCGATTGATCCACTCGCGATTAACCCGGTGATCAAAGAACCAGCCGGTCTTCTGACCGTTCAGCACCGGCACCACAAAGTGAGCGCCGTTCTCTTCGAGCACCACTTCGTCAGGCAGCGTACCTTTGATGACGTCAACGTGGGCCTCAAGACCTTCCTGACGACGGCCGCCAGTATCGTTACGGAAGACGATCACCTCCGGTTTGATGACTTTTTCCAGCGCGTCGACAATTTCATCCGCCAGCGCCTGCATACCCGCGGTATTGAGCTGCACGACGAGGACATCACCAAAACGATCGATCACCAAACCTGGCAACAGGTCGCCTTCGCCGTGGATCAAGCGGTAGAACGGCTGCGCATAAAGGCGCTGACGCAGTGCCAACG
The DNA here is from genome assembly GCF_000982975.1 of Halomonas sp. A3H3. Classification (NCBI taxonomy): domain Bacteria; kingdom Pseudomonadati; phylum Pseudomonadota; class Gammaproteobacteria; order Oceanospirillales; family Halomonadaceae; genus Halomonas; species Halomonas sp. A3H3. The sequence continues at coordinate 1,134,371 of NZ_HG423343.1, forward strand.
CTTGATTAAAGCGGTGTACAAACAGCGAACGATCCAAGCGCATCTCGGGGTCACGAGACATTATCCGGGCAGCAATTAACGAATGAGGGTTTACATACGCGACGGCCATTACTTTGCCATTGGAGGCTTCTACCAGTGCGGTTTCGCCTGCCGCAAAGTTTTTCAGCGGCGTCTCTTTGATATCCACCTCATTGGAGTAGATCCAAAGATGGCCCGCTTTAAGACGGCGGTCGGCATTTTTATTCAGGCGCAGGCGTTGGGTCACAGCAATCTCCAAAAATTTTGTCTTTAAAACCTTGCCTTAAAAACCTGTGTCTTAAAACCTGGGCTTAAAAACCCGTGTTTTAAAAACTCAGACAAGGCAAAAGATGAGGCAAAGCAATACTTAAATAAAACAGTAGCACTGATAGGTAGCCATTAGCGCTGGCAGCCGGGGCAGAACACACTAGCACGCTGGCCAAGCGTAATGCGCCGAAGCTCAGCGCCACAGCGCAAACAGGGTTGGCCGTGGCGGCCATAAACATTAAGGCGTTGGGCAAAGTAGCCGGGCTCACCCTGGCCACTGACAAAGTCCCGCAGCGTGGTGCCACCTTGGGTAATTGCCGCCGCCAGCACGTCTTTCACGGCCAGGGCCAAGGCGTCATAGCGAGCACGGGAAACTCTCCCCGCCGCACGGCGGGGATCAATGCCGGCCATAAATAGCGCCTCTGCCGCGTAGATATTCCCGGCACCAACAACCACCTGGTTATCCATCAGAAACGGTTTTACTGCCACGCGCTTGTTGCGCGAGAGCGTGTAGAGCCATTTGCCGTTAAACGCATCAGACAGCGGCTCAGGGCCCAAGTGAGCAAGCCGTTTATCCTGCGCTGCGTCTGCGGCCTGCCAATCCACAAAGCCAAACCGACGGGGATCGTGATAGCGCAGCACATAGCCGCTGGCAGTCACCACGTCCACGTGGTCATGCTTTTTAGGCAAATCCCCCACCCGGGCAATCCGCAGACTGCCCGACATACCCAAGTGCCAGAGCAGCGTCGCGCTAGCGTCACCTTCAAGCGCGCCGCCAGCCTGGATAGGAATCTGCAGGTATTTTGCCCGCCGCATCAACCCCCCAATGCGCGCACCTACCAACCGCTCGGCCAGATCATCGGGCACAGGCACACGCAGCCGCGGCTGACGCACCAGCACTTCGGTGACTTCCTGGCCTTCAATATAGGGAGCAATCCCGCGTCGGGTGGTTTCAACTTCAGGAAGTTCGGGCATATTTAGACATCGTACCTGCCTGTAGTGACAGCCTAATGAAGGTGGTTTAGCGAAGCATGCGACACACGAAAGACATGCATGCAAAAACCCGGCTTGAGGCCGGGTTTTTGAACAGGCGCTCGCCTGCAGTGGAAGCTGATCAACATCGCAAAAGCGATTACTTGATCTTGGCTTCCTTGTAGATCACGTGCTTACGGATGACCGGGTCGAATTTCTTGAATTCGAATTTATCCGGAGTGTTCCGCTTGTTCTTATCAGTGGTGTAGAAGTGGCCTGTTCCGGCACTGGACACCAACTTGATTTTATCGCGCATGGTTTAACTCTCCCAAAATGCTTGGCCCAAAATACCTGGCCCAAAGGGCTTTGTATAATAAAGCTGGCTTAGATAGCGTCGCCACGCTTACGAATAGCAACCAAAACTGTGTCGATACCTTTCTTGTCGATGATGCGCATTCCTTTAGTGGAAACGCGCAGCTTGACGAAGCGGTTCTCAGACTCAACCCAAAAACGATGGGTGTGCAGGTTCGGCAAGAAACGACGACGTGTCTTACGCTGGGAGTGTGAAACGTTATTTCCAGTTACCGGACGCTTGCCGGTAACCTGACATACTTTGGACATTAGAGCCTCCAACTGCTTGGCCAGGATATAATAACCTGAGTGTTCAAAACTGTCGGGCAAACCGGAGCAGGGAAGGTGTCGACGCCGTTAACCGCCAAGCTTTATCCAAATCCGTTATTCAACCCAAGTTTAAAGGTGGCACTTTATACCAGAGCACCCGACTTACAGCAAGCAAAACCCACAAAAAAGGCTGGAAAAGCCCTTTTTTGCTCATTTTACTTAATCAAAACGGCATAGAACAGTGCATTCTTATACTGCTTATAGCCAGCCGCGCTCGGCAAAAGAGATCACTTCTCCATCCCCCACCACGAAATGATCCAGCACGCGCACGTCAAAAAGTACCAGCGCCTCTTTGAGGCGTTCCGTGATACGTCGATCAGCATCGCTTGGCTCTGCCACACCAGAAGGGTGGTTATGCGCCAGGATAACGGCGCCAGCGCTCAGCTCTAATGCGCGCTTGGCAACTTCGCGGGGGTAAACGGATGCGCTGTCTAGGGTACCGCGAAACAGCGATTCATAGCGAATAATTCGGTGCTGAGTATCCAAAAAAAGCACCGCAAACTCCTCATGCCCTAAATGGCGTAGCTGCGAACTCAGGTAGTGGCGCACCAAGGCAGGCGATGTTAGCGCATTGCCCCGCGCCAACTGGCTGGCTAAATGGCGCCGCGACAGCTCAAGCGTCGCCTGGAGCTGAGCGTACTTGGCGCTACCTAACCCACGGGCAGCACAGAAGCTTTCCTGATCGGCCTCTAGCAGTTGGCGCAAACCACCGAAACTGCTGAGTAAATCCCGCGCTAAATCGACCGCCGAACGACCCTGTACGCCAACACGCAAAAAAATTGCCAGCAACTCGGCATCTGAGAGCGCCTGAGCGCCAGTATTTAATAGCTTTTCCCGGGGCCGCTCACCTTCCGGCCAGTGATTAATTCCCATCGCACCTCACCCGCGCTGCCCATCTTTGTCGATCGAAGCCAGCCTCAACACGCATAGCTTTACAGCCATAAGCCTCATTAAACCTAGCTTAACCTTGTTTGTGCTCAATATGCCAAATTGTTGGTGCCAATGGTATGGTAAGCCTCCTTACGAACGCGGATATGGATCACTGACCATGGCCTCTGCTGTTAACTCGACAAGCGCGTCGACGCTCGCCGGCAAACGCGTACTGCTCGGCGTTAGTGCGGGTATCGCTGCCTACAAAAGCGCGTTGCTTGTGCGCCTGCTCAAGCAGGTGGGCTGCGAGGTGCGCGTGGTGATGACCGACGGGGCCCAGGCCTTTATTACCCCGCTCACGCTGCAGGCGCTCTCCGGCGAGCCTGTGCGCACCTCTTTACTCGACCCCGAAGCCGAGGCGGGCATGGGCCATATTGAGCTGGCCCGCTGGGCGGATATAGTGCTGATCGCTCCGGCGACTGCCGACCTTATCGCTCGTTTGGTGCACGGTATGGCCGACGACCTGCTCACTACGCTCTGCCTGGCCTCAGAAGCGCCCAAACTGATTGCCCCGGCGATGAACCAGGCTATGTGGCGCCACCCCGCCACCCAGCGTAACGTAGCGCAGCTTGAGCATGACGGTTGGCAGCTCATAGGCCCCGCCGCCGGTGACCAGGCCTGTGGCGATGTGGGGCCAGGCCGCATGAGCGAGCCTGAAGAGATTTTTAGCGCGGTTACGGCGCTGTTTGCTGCCCCTATCACCACAGCACCTCACTCACATGCACCCCATATTGTGATCACCGCTGGCCCTACCCGTGAGCCACTGGATCCCGTGCGCTACATCTCCAATCACAGCTCGGGGAAAATGGGCTTTTCCCTGGCCGCAGCCGCGGTAGCTGAAGGGGCCAAGGTGACGCTGATCAGTGGGCCGGTTGACCTACCCACTCCCCAGGGCGTGACGCGAATTGACGTTGAGTCAGCCGAGCAGATGCACGCTGAAGCTCAGCGGCTAGCGCCTCAAGCGGCGCTGTTTATCGGCTGCGCGGCTGTCGCCGACTATCGCGCGGCAGCCCCTGCCGAGCATAAGCTCAAAAAGCAGGATGATAGCGACACACTCACCCTGACCCTGGTTAAAAATCCCGATATCATCGCCGGCGTCGCGGCACTGCCCGCCAAACAGCGCCCGCTGGTGATCGGCTTTGCCGCCGAAACCCAGGAGGTTGAGCGTTACGCACGGGATAAATTACAGCGCAAAGGGCTGGATATGATCGTCGCCAACGACGTCTCCCAGGCTGGCCTGGGCTTTGGCAGCGACCAGAACGCCGCCTGGATACTCTGGCGCACCCCTCAAGGCGTCGAGAGCCGCTCAGAAGTTGCACAGCCGAAGACACAGCTGGCCACCACCATCATCCGTCAAGCGCTCGCCCTACTACCCACAACAGCCGCTACGAAAACATCTGGAGAATTCCCATGAGTGCCCGCCCCCGCCTGCAGTGCAAAGTATTAGATGAGCGTTTGCACGACTACCTCCCTGCCTACGCGACAGCTGGCTCGGCGGGAATGGATCTGCGCGCCCTGCTGGATGAGCCGTTAATATTAGCGCCCGGCGATTGCCAGCTCGTACGCACCGGCATTGCCATCTATATTGAAGATCCGGGTTTGGCAGGCATGATCCTACCGCGCTCCGGTTTGGGGCATAAACATGGCATCGTGCTAGGCAATTTAGTGGGTTTAATCGACTCAGATTACCAGGGCGAATTAATGATTTCGGTCTGGAACCGTGGTCAGAGCTCGTTTACGCTAACCCCCTTCGATCGGCTGGCACAGTACGTGCTTGTGCCTGTGGTACAGGCCGAACTCTCCTTGGTGGACGCGTTTGAAGACTCCTCAAGGGGCGGCGCCGGGTTTGGCAGTACGGGCAGTCAGTAACGAGTGGTCGCGCCTGTTTAGGAACCCTTTTAAGGAAACGTCTATTTAGCTGGGAAGCCCTATGAACGCACAGTCTGTACCCGCTTCGATTTTTCGCGCCTACGATATTCGCGGTATCGTTGACGACACGCTCACTGAAGAGACGGTAGAAATGATCGGGCGTGCTGTCGGCTCTGAGGCCGCCGCGCGGGGCGAATCCAGCGTGGTAGTCGCCCGCGACGGTCGCCTTTCAGGCGCTCGGCTGCAGGCAGCGCTGATGCGTGGCCTGAACGCCGCAGGGCGCGATGTGATCGATATCGGCATGGTGCCCACCCCGGTGCTCTACTTCGCCACTCACATACTGGAAGGCACCCAATCAGGCGTAATGGTCACCGGTAGCCACAATCCGCCTGACTATAACGGCTTTAAAATTGTGCTGAGCGGCGAAACGCTCTCTGGTGATGCGATTACAGCCCTGTTTGAACGTATCCAGTCCGGCAACCTAGACAGTAGCTTAGACAATGCTCAAGGCAGTATCACCCAGCAGGATGTTCGTGAACGCTATTTAACGCGCATTCTAGGCGACGTTAAGATCAACCGACCGATAAAAGCCGTGGTCGACTGCGGCAACGGCGTTGCCGGGGAACTCGGTCCGCAGCTGCTGGCACGGTTAGGTATTGAGACCATCCCGCTGTTTGCGGAAATTGACGGCCATTTCCCCAATCACCACCCTGATCCGGGCAAGCCGGAAAATGTCCAGGATCTGATCCGCAAAGTGCACGAAACCGGGGCCGACATTGGCCTTGCTTTCGATGGTGATGGCGACCGTCTGGGCGTTGTCACACCCACTGGCAAGCTGATTTATCCCGACCACCTGCTGATGGTGTTTGCCACCGATATGCTCGCGCGCCAACCTGGGGCCAAGGTTATTTTCGATATTAAGTGCACTGGCAACTTGGTCAAAGTGATCAGCGAGGCCGGCGGCGAACCGGAAATGTGGCGTACCGGGCACTCGATGATCAAGGCGCGTATGCAGGAAACCGGCGCTCAGCTTGGTGGCGAGATGAGTGGGCATATTTTTTTCCAAGAGCGCTGGTATGGTTTTGACGATGGCCTCTACGCCGCCGCTCGGCTGGTAGAGATTCTCGCCAATCAAGCCGACGACGCCGATACTTTTTTTGCCAACTTCCCTCAAGACGTTGCCACACCGGAAATTAATATAGCGGTTAGCGACGATAACAAATTTTCTCTGGTGGATAAGCTTGCTCGCGAGGGCGACTTCGGCGAAGGTATAAAAACAACTTTGGACGGCATTCGCGTTGACTACCAGGATGGCTGGGGGCTGTGCCGCCCCTCGAACACCACGCCTGCACTGGTCATGCGCTTTGAAGGGAAAGACGAGGCCGCGCTAGCACGCATCAAAGCAATTTTTAACGACGCGCTTCGGCGCGTCGCGCCAGACATTGAGCTCCCCCAGTAGACAGATAGCTCTTTAAATAGCTCGGGGCTGGAGGGATCGCGACCACCTAGAAAGCGCGACCCTCATCACTTAATCAGCATAAACGTTAGCAGCATAATAAACGTTCGCAAGGGACAACCTCATGAGTTCAGCCAGTCGCGATCCCCAGGTCGTTGTGGAGGTGCTTTCCGAAGCCCTCCCGTATATTCAGCAGTTCTCCGGCAAAACCGTGGTGGTCAAATATGGCGGTAACGCCATGACCGAAAGCACCCTGATCGACTCCTTTGCCCGCGATATCGTGTTAATGAAGGAAGTCGGCATCAACCCGGTGGTGGTGCATGGCGGCGGGCCGCAGATCGGAGACCTGCTCAAAAAGCTCAACATTGAATCTCGCTTCGTCAACGGCATGCGCGTTACCGACTCACAAACCATGGACGTGGTCGAGATGGTACTGGGCGGCTTGGTCAACAAAAGCATCGTCAACCTGATCAATCAAAGCGGCGGTAAAGCGATTGGCTTGACCGGTAAAGATGGCTCACAAATTCGTGCCCGCCAGCTCAAAGTTGAGCACCAAAGTCCCGAAATGACGGCGCCCGAGATCATCGATATTGGCCATGTGGGCGAAGTGGAGTCGATCTCAACCGAGCTTATCGAGATGCTGGCAGCGCGTGATTTTATTCCGGTGATTGCACCGATTGGCGTCGACGCCGCAGGCCACAGCTACAATATCAACGCTGACCTGGTAGCAGGAAAGATCGCCGAAGCGCTCAATGCAGAAAAGCTGATGCTACTCACCAATGTCGCCGGGTTAATGAATACCGAAGGTGAAGTGCTCACCGGTTTAAGCACCGCTCAGGTGGATGACCTGATCGCCGATGGCACGATTTATGGCGGCATGCTGCCCAAAATCCGCTGCGCGCTGGATGCAGTGAAGGGCGGCGTGAACAGCTCGCACATTATTGATGGCCGTGTCCCCCACGCGGTGTTACTGGAAATTTTCACCAATGCTGGGGTAGGTACTCAAATCAAGGACGCGAGCTAACCGCGACGGAGGCCACATTATGAGCGAAGATCAAAAACCTCGCCGCCGCGAGCAAATTCTCCAAGCCCTGGCATTGATGCTCGAGGAAGATAGCGGCAAGCGCATTACCACAGCCGCCCTCGCCCGCCAGGTAGGAGTTTCAGAAGCGGCGCTCTACCGCCACTTTCCCAGCAAAGCGCGTATGTTTGAGGGGCTGATTGACTTTATCGAAGAGAGTATTTTTGCCCGCATCACGCGTATTTTAGAAGACGTTCCCGACGCCACCTCCCGCTGCGGCACCATACTCGCGCTGCTGCTGGGCTTTGCTGAGAAAAATCCTGGCCTGGCACGAGTGATGGGCGGCGACGTACTCACCGGCGAAACCGCACGGCTACGCCAGCGGGTCAACCAGCTGTTTGAACGCCTGGAAATGCAGCTTAAGCAGATTCTGCGCGAAGCCGAACTGCGTGAAGGCCTACGCCCCACGATTCCTGCCTCTGCCGCTGCCAATTTGTTAGCGGCCCAGGCGGAGGGGCGAATTTCACAGTATGTGCGCAGCGACTTTAAGCGCTTGCCCACCGAACATTGGGAAGATCAGTGGTCGCTGCTGTCGGCCCACTTACTGCGCGCCACGGCACAGCCTGCTTAGGCTCGCGTGCTGGCTGCACAAAAAGCCGGCTCCTTTAACGGGAGCCGGTTTTTTTAATGCTGAAAAGCCACAAATTGTGCATTCAGCGTGGTCTTAGGCGACCATTTCCTCACCCATTTTCTGACGCAGCTTTTTCATGGCATTTTTTTCGAGCTGGCGAATACGCTCCGCGCTGACGCCGTAGACGTCGGCCAGATCATGCAGCGTCTCTTTGCTATCGGCTAACCAGCGGCGCTGGAGAATATCCCGCGAGCGCTCATCAAGCCCTTCGAGGGCAAGCTGCAAACGGCGCGTCGAGTCTTCCTCGAAGTTGCTATCTTCCAACTGCGTGGCAGGGTCGGAAGCGGAATCATCCAGGAAGTGCACCGGCGCTTGATAGGTGCTCTCTTCATCATCGCCTGCCGGAGCATCATAGCCTGCATCGTAAGACGACAAGCGCCCTTCCATATCGCGCACGATCTCGGGCTTAACGTCGAGATCTTTGGCGATGGCGTCCACTTCGTCGTTGTTCAACCACGCCAAACGCTTCTTCGCACCGCGCAGGTTAAAGAACAGCTTGCGCTGGGCTTTGGTCGTGGCAATCTTAACGATCCGCCAGTTGCGCAGCACAAATTCGTGAATTTCTGCTTTAATCCAGTGCACGGCAAACGAAACCAGACGAACGCCCTGGTTCGGATCGAAGCGCTTGACGGCTTTCATCAAGCCAACGTTACCTTCTTGAATCAAATCCGCTTGGGGCAACCCATAGCCCGAATAGCTACGCGCGATATGCACCACAAAGCGCAAATGCGACAGTACCAAACGACGAGCGGCTTCCAGATCGCCTTCATCATAGAGGCGATAAGCGAGCTCACGCTCTTCATCGGCCGTTAATACCGAAATTCCATTGACTGCGCGGATGTAACCGCCCAGATCGCCGCCGGGCGAAAGCTGCCCCACCGGTAGAAGACTAGTGCTCATGTGCAGGTGGTCTCCCCTGTAACCCATCGTGGTTGACGTAGCACGTTATCAATAACCTATTACAAAACCGTGATACTAATTCAGTCATACACATTCAGTCATACGAATGTCTGCAATACTGAGACCTTAACGCAAGCATAAAGTTCGCAGGTTAAGCATTACCAGCAGTATCGCATTAGCTGCTTAGAATTCATCAATTATCTTGGCCGAATACTCGAAAGGTGACGAGTCACCGCCAACCAGGCACCCAACCAACCTAGTAGTGTACTGCAAGATAGCAGAATTGTAGAGCCTGTCACGTCGAGTTGAGGTAAAGAAAAACTCGCCCCGTAACTTGCCGCCAGAGCGGATACCGGCAGGGAAAGCCAGTGATTGCCCAGACCTAACAAACCCAGTGCCAACAGCCCACCGCCTAAGCCATACCAAGCACCGCTGTATAGGAAAGGCCGTCGCACAAAGGCATGCGTGGCGCCAATGAGCATCACGACTTCAATTTCCCGGCGACGACTCTCCACCGAGAGACGAATGGTATTACCGACCACCAGCAGCACGCCTAAACCAAACAGCACCCCTAGCGCCAGCGCTACACGGCGACCTAGCTCGGCTAAGTTTCTCAGCCGCTCTACCCAGGCCAGGTCAAGACGCACCTCATCCACCCCAGCGAGCGCTTCAAGACGGGCGGCCAACTGCTGCATGGCAACTGGATCAACGCTTTCTGGGCGTACCACCATACTGATAGGCAGCGGGTTACTCTCCAGCCCTGCCAAGGCATCATCGAGCCCCAGCGACTGCTGGAACTCCGCCATACCCTGCTCGGCGCTGATCAGCTGGGTTTCGAGCACGCCCGGTTCCGCGTTGACCGCCTCCTCGATACGCAGCGACTGGGCATCATCAGCACTCAACTCCAGGTAGACCGTTAGGGTGGCGCTCTCATCAAGCTCTGCATCCAGCAGGCGGGCACTATCCAGGGTTAGCCACAGCGCCGCAGGCAGTACCAGTGCAATAGCGATCGCCAGCATGGTCAGGAGATTACCCAGCGGATAGCGTATCAAGCGCTGAAAGCTATCCCACCCCATACTGCGGTGATGGCGCCCCCATGCCCGCAGGCGGCTGGAAAAGCGCGTTTGCTGCGACCTGGCGCCCCGCTGTGGCGCTTGGGCTTTCTCAACCGCTGGTTTAACAGCGGCTTTGCGCGGCGTTTTTAATGCTGCTCCCTGACGACGCTTGGGTGTCGCGGATGACCTCATACCGCCCCCTCATCGGCTACCAACCTGCCGTCGCTTAAGCGCAGGATGCGGTGGCGCAGTCGGGCAATTAGGGCCAAATCGTGACTGGCGATCATCACGGTGGTACCAATCCGATTAAAGTCCTCAAATAGCGCCATGATATCCGCCGAAAGCTGGGGATCCAGATTGCCCGTCGGTTCATCGGCAAGCAGTAGCGCGGGCTTATTAACCACCGCCCGGGCAATGCCGACCCGCTGCTGCTCGCCGCCGGAGAGCTCTATGGGCAACGCCTTTTCACGATGCAGCAGCCCCACTTTATCTAACGCGGCACGCACACGGCGGGCGGCTTCCCGAGGTTCAACCCCTTGAATCTCCAGCGGTAGAGAAACATTGTGAAAAATGCTGCGATCAAAGAGCAGCTGATGATCCTGGAAAACCACGCCAATTTGGCGCCGATAGAACGGCACTTGGCTGGCATGCAGCTGGGCAATGTCGTGCCCCGCTACGACGACGCGCCCACGGCTAGGTTTCTCAAGGCGCATGATTAAGCGTAGTAGCGAGCTTTTCCCCGCCCCGGAGTGACCGGTAAGAAACACCATTTCGCCCCGGGCAACCCGAAAGTTAAGATGTGCCAGCGCTTCAAAGCGTCCACCGTAGCGTTTTCCCACATGCTCAAAGGCGATCATGCGCTGGCATCGTCCCCTTGGCGGTCAAATAGCGCTTGGACAAAATCATTGGCCTCGAAGGGGCGCAGATCGTCGATGCCCTCCCCCACACCAATAAAACGAATCGGCGTTTCCAGCTGTTTAGCCAGCGCGAAAATAATCCCACCTTTTGCGGTGCCGTCCAGTTTGGTTAGCGTGATCCCGCTGACCGGCACGGCGTCGTTAAAGGTACTGGCCTGGGAAATCGCGTTTTGCCCGGTGCCCGCATCCAGCACCAGCATCACTTCATGAGGCGCGGTGTCATCTAGCTTCTGCATCACCCGGTGGACTTTTTTCAGCTCTTCCATCAGGTGGCTTTTGTTATGTAGCCGTCCGGCGGTATCGGCGATCAGTACATCAACACCTCGCGCAGTGGCGGCCGCTACCGCGTCATAAATCACCGAGGCGCTGTCCGCGCCGGTGTGTTGGGCGATGACCGGCACCTTGTTGCGCTCGCCCCAGACTTTGAGCTGCTCGACAGCGGCGGCACGGAAAGTGTCGCCGGCCGCCAACATAACGCTTTTGCCTTCGCGCTGAAAACGCTGGGTTAGCTTACCGATGGTGGTGGTTTTGCCCACGCCATTAACACCCACCACTAAAATAACAAACGGCCCCTTGCCTGCTTTCTCCAGCACAAGCGGCTTGGCGACCGGCGCCAGCATGGCGGACAACTCTTCTTGCAGGCCACGGTAGAGGGCTTCTGGGTTGTTCAACTCTTTGCGCGAGACCCGCGCCTCTAGGCGACCAATAATCTCGGTCGTCGCATCAATGCCCACATCGGCCATTAACAGCTGCGTTTCCAGATCTTCCAGCAGTTCGTCATCGATCTGTTTTTTACCTAAAAACAGATCGGCGATGCCATCAGTTAAATTGGCACGGGTTTTCCCCAGGCCTGACTTGATACGCGCAAACCAGCCTTTCTGGTCGCTTTTGTCAGCCACCGGTTTCTCTTGCAAGGCGGGCGCGGGCGTCAGCTCTGGCTCTGGCTCTGGCTCTGGCTCTGGCAAAGTTTCCGGCGCTTCTGAGGTCTCTTCAACAACGTCAGTGGAAGTCTCGGGCGTTGCAATGTCCATCTCATCGGCTTGCTCTTGAGGCTGCTCCTTTAACTGCTCCTCCTGCGCCTGCTTGTCTTGAGGCGCCTGTTGCGGATCTTGCTTATTCTTGCGTTTAAAAAAACCAAACATGAGTGTTACCCGACATAAATAGTGGACATTAAGGTTATGCTAACACCGTAACCCAAGACTTTGGATAAACAGCCCGCTACAATCCGCTTTATGACACGACAACGCCCCCCTCGATCCTCTACATCCCGCCGCACACCTGCTCAGCGGGGTGGTCAACAACTTGGCAAACCCGTTGGTAAGCCACTTGGTAAGTTACGCATCATCGGCGGTGAGTTCCGCCGCCGTCAGTTGCCGGTGCTGGATAGCCCAGGCTTGCGTCCAACCCCAGACCGCGTGCGTGAAACGCTGTTCAATTGGCTCGGCCAACAGCTTTACGGCCAGCAGGTACTCGACCTGTTCGCAGGTACCGGTGCGCTAGGCATTGAAGCGGTGTCTCGCGGCGCCTCCTGGGTCGATTTTGTCGAGCGCGACCCGCGGGTAGCGGCGCAGCTGTCGACCAATCTGGCATCGCTCAATATTACCGCAAGCGCGGTGCATGTTAACGATGTTCAGACTTATCTGACGCGCCCAGCCAAGCCCTATACGCTGGTCTTTCTTGACCCGCCTTTCCATCAGCAGCTGGCCGCGCCCTGCTGTTCGACATTGGAAACTAGTGGCTGGCTGGATAACGAGGCAATGATTTACCTGGAAACCGAGACATCGCTGGCTCCCAAGGTGCCCGCCAACTGGCTATTGCACCGCGAAACCCAGGCGGGCGAAAGCACTGCGCGGCTCTATCAACGTCAAGCACCGTAAACAGCGCTTGCCGCCACGCGGCGGTGGCGTTACGCTCGCCTCATTCGTCCCTACTGACAAGCTTTGTGCTTGTTTATTTGGGTGCCTTTTTATGACCTATTTTGGGTTTTCGTTTTTACGCTAGGGAGAGATACATGAGTCTGGAGCTATTTAATCAACTTGAGCAGAAAGTCACCGACACTGTTGATGCACTGGAGATGATGAAACTGGAAAATGAAGAGCTGCGCGGCGAAAACGCCAAGCTGAAAGAGGAGCGCGAAGAGTGGGAGCGTCGCCTCAACAGCCTGCTCAGCAAGTTCGACAGCCTCGAAACCTCCAGCACGCCTTAGGCTCAGGATAAGTGCGCTGCTGCCCTAAAGCACCAGGGACATCAGCAGCGCATCCTCACGCCCTGCGGCGGCTTGCGACGATAGCGGTGGGTAGTAGCCTTTGCGCCGTCCGTCTTCGCTAAACCCGCAGCGCTGGTAGAGCCGGATAGCGCTAAGATTACTCACCCGCACCTCTAGCAGCAGCCGCTCGCTCAGCCAGCCGCGTGCGGTGGACAGCACGACCTCCATCAACGCCCGACCTGCTCCACTGCGTCGCTGCTCTGGGTGTACCCCAATGGCTTGTAGTTCCGCCTCAAACGGCAGTCGCGCCACAATGGCGTACCCTAACAACTGCTCATCCTGCCACCAGCCCAGTACACAGGTATCCTGGCTGCCCAACGCTGCCAGCATTTGCGTCTCAGAAGTACCGCTCTGCGCCCGGTACTCAAGCGCAATCAGTAGGGCTAGGTGCTCAACGTTGAGTTCAGTGATCATCCGTTGCCTGCTGAGCACTTTCTAACTGAGTGCCCACTGCCTGAGCGCCAGTCGCCTTATCGGCTTCCCACTGCTGGCCTAACGCCTGCAGCGCTGGCCAGAGGTCGCGCTTACTATGGCTACCGTCGAGGAGCGCCCCAAGTGAGGGGCCCTGCCATAAGGGCAGCGAAAGCGTTTGGCTGTGACCTTCAGCCACGTTCAGTATGCGCTCCAGCGGCGCTTGTTCAGCTCCAGATTCGGTATCAGGCTCGGCTTCCAACTCACCCCACCAGAGTAATCGCTCTAACCGCCACCCCTGTCGGCTCGCGCTTCCAGCGATAAACGCCGCCAAGCCCTCGCGGGCTTCGTCCAGGGGATCCTCCACCGCAAAGGCGTTGGCCATTTGCGGCCAGGTGAAGTGGCTCACTTCCGGCAACGCTCCACGCTGAATGCCCGCGGCCTGTAACAGGTTGGCCAGTAGCTGCTGCTCAAGCGGACTCATTTCCCCCGCCTGCAGCACCATCCAGCGGCCCTCAAGACAAACGCAGGAGAGCGCGAACTTAAGCGGTTTGGCTGGCACGGTTTCCGCGCTGGAAGTCGCCGTCTCCGGGTTGGCAATCGCCGGCTTATTTTGGCCCGGCTTGTCCGCACGCTGCTTGTCTTGACCCAGCAGTGCCCGCACCGCCGAGGGTGAGGCAATGGCTTCGCCTGAGGCCTGGGGGTCGGAAGATTGAAGTTCGGACGGTTGAGGTTTGGACGTTTGCCGCTTGGGCGCAGGGGCGTCGTCCAGCAATGCCTGTAGCCGCTCCCGAGGTGGCGTAGGGGCAGGCGTCGAATCTTCCCACTCGCAGGCCTCGGTGGGCAGCGCATTAGGCAACTGGTACTTCGCGGCCCAGGCGGTAATACCCATGGCGTCCAGGTAGTGGCGCCGAGTAACTTCTTGATTCACTTCCCGCCGCCGCGACAGTTGGGTGAATTCGGGCGTTCACCGCCGCGTGCCTGCCACTCGCTGGGGGTATAAAGATGCAGCGCTAAGGCGTGCACCGGTCCGGAAAGCTCATCGGCCAACAGCGCATAAATTTGCTGGTGACGCTTCACCGGCATCATGCCGTCGAAGGAGTCACTCACTAGTGTCACTTTGAAGTGGGTTTCAGAGTTCGCGGGCACGTTGTGCATATGGCTTTCGTTTTCAACCTGCAGCACGTCCGGCGCGAGTGCCGTTAACTTCTGCTCAATCTGTGTCTGCAGCGTCATAAGGTTCTCCTTGAGAGATCACAAACCATTTTATTGTACGCGCTTACTGGCCCGCAGACGATGCCCGTCGAGCGTGTAACGCACGCCTTGCCAGCGGCATACGCGCCACGCTTGCCAAGAGTGCCAGCAGCGTGGTCGCCGCCCCCAGCCAGAGCGTTACCTGTACCGGCCAGCCTAGCGCCAATGCAGCACCGACTAAGGCCACGCCAAACGACTGCCCGACGGTACGCGTGGTGCTCATGACGCCAGAGACGTTGGAACTGCGCTCCGGTGGCAGACTACCCATCATTTCGCGATTGTTGGGTGGCTGGAACAGGCCAAAACCAATACCGCATAGCGCAGTGCGCCATAGACTTCCCGCCACGCCGGTCGACTCATCGACCAGCGCCAGCGCAATCAGGCCAATGATAAGTAGGCCAAGCCCCGCGCTGGAGAGAATACTGGGATTAATACGGTCGGCTAAGCGCCCCGCTACAGGGCCAACGAACATGATAGCCAGTGGCCAAGGAGTGAACAGCCAAGCGGTTTCCAGTGGCGAAAAACCCATCTGCTCCTGGTAGAAAAACGACAGCGCTACAAACGTAAGGCCCTGACCTATAAAGGCAAGCCCAGAGGCCGATACCGCCAGTGTAAAGCGCAGCTCGGCAAACACGCTAAGCGGCAACAGTGGATACGGCGCACGACGCTGACGCGCAATAAACCCAGCACAGGCCAATACTGCCAACAGTACCCAGCCGCCGCTTTGCCAAATCGGCGCGGCGTGGCTCACGGCGTCCATGGCAATAAAGAAGCTGGCCAGCATAACGATCGAGAGCAGCGCCCCAGCCACATCAAAACTGCCTTTGCGTGGCTCTTCTCGGGGCAGCGCACGCTTGGCGAGCCATAACGAGCAAAGACCCAACGGCACATTTAGCGCAAACAGCCAGGGCCAGTCGGCAAAGGACAGGATTACCCCACTCAGCGTGGGCCCTGCCGCGTACCCACCGGCCACCACCAAGGCACTCAAGCCAAGGGCGCTGCCCAAGAGGCGCGAGGGGAAAATGGCTCGATAGAGCGATGGGCCAATCGATAGTGTGGCCGCAGCACCTAGCCCCTGAAAGGCACGAAATACCAGCAACGTTTCTAAATTGCGTGATAGTGCTGCCCCTAGCGCGGCCGCGACAAAGGTGGCCAGTCCAAACAGGTAGAGCCTGCGACGTGTGATCAATTCACTAATGCCCGCAAACACGAGCAAAAAAGCCGCACAAACAACCTGAAACAGGTTGGTAATCCATACCGCTCGGGATGCCGACACATTCAAGTCGGCGGCAATAGTGGGCAGCGCTAGATTGATCATGGTGGTATCGACCACCGCCATCAAGGTACCGGTCACCAGCGCTAGCACAGCAAGGGCGCGTTCAGGCCCAGGCAGGCCATCGTCGCCGGGGCGGGTTTCAAACAGTCGCATGCAAGCGTTCCTAGGCAGGAGAGATCTTAAACGAAACGGCCAACGCGAAACGATTAAAGACACTGCGTCTAAAGACACAGCGTTAAAAACGATGAAACCGGCCTAAGCCGGTTTCGAAGTGCGCTATTTAACAGTGTGGCATTTCACAGTGCACTAGCGGGCTGTTACCAGCCAAACGCGCAGGCAAACACTGGGCTTATGTAATACTAGGCTTGCCTAAATACTAGCACGCTAACGGCTAGTCCTGCTCACTATCGAGCAGTAACGCATCATCGACTTCTGAGATTTCCAGCGCCGTTTCGTCGTCTAGATCAATGGCCAGGTAGCTGTGCTCGACGCGCACAAACTCCTGGAACAATGCCCAGTCGAGTTTATCCGGCCACTGCCGTTCGTCCTCTTCCCAAGCGCGCAGCTCAGTCTCGAGAATTTCCACGTAGCGGTCGCGCACAAAAGTTTCCAGCGCTTCCGGGGTATCCATCTCTGGAATCAGGTAAATGGTACTTTCACGTTCGACGTCGTCCAGGGTCAGGTCGTCGTCTCCCATGGTGGGTTCCAGCGCGTTGATCCAGTCCACAAAGGGCTGGGTCGGCCTGACGCTCAGTGCGGAGCGGTTAAGCAGTTTCATGGGATTCTCCTCGCCGTCGAAACGTTGACCATTATGGGCGCTATAACGCGCCCTTACCAACTTTTCATCCGTTATCGTAGCGTGTTAGTCCACTTCAGGGCGCATCGCCGGGAACAGCAACACATCGCGAATCGATGCGCTGTCGGTGAACAGCATCACCAAGCGGTCAATACCGATGCCTTCGCCCGCGGTGGGCGGCATGCCGTACTCCAAAGCACGCACGTAATCTGCATCGTAGTACATTGCTTCCAGGTCACCGGCATCTTTTTCCGCGGACTGGGCACGGAAGCGCTCCGCCTGATCTTCTGCGTCGTTAAGCTCCGAGAAACCATTGGCGATTTCGCGACCACCGACAAAGAACTCAAAGCGGTCAGTAACGAAGGGATTGGCGTCATTACGCCGGGCAAGCGGACTCACTTCAGCCGGGTATTCGGTGATAAAGGTCGGCTGGTCGAGCTTATGCTCGGCAACCTCTTCGAATATCTCCGTTTGCACCTTGCCCAGGCCCCAGCTCTCTTTGACCTTGATGCCCAGTTTCTCGGCGGTTGCCCGCGCCGCTTCCAGCGAATCCAAATCGCTGTCGGCAATGCCGTCTCCATGATCAAGAATCGCCTGACGTAGCGTTAAGCGGGCAAAAGGTTTGCCGAAATCGTAGCTCGCGCCCTGATACTCAATCACTGAGTTACCGAGCACTTCTTCAGCGGCGGTGCGCAGCATCGCTTCGGTCATATCCAGCAGGTCGCGGTAATCCGCATAGGCCCAGTAGAACTCCACCATGGTGAATTCTGGGTTGTGGCGCGTTGATAACCCTTCGTTGCGGAAGTTGCGGTTAATCTCGAACACTTTCTCAAAACCGCCCACCACCAGACGCTTGAGGTAAAGCTCTGGCGCAATACGCAGATACATGTCGATATCCAGCGCATTGTGGTGGGTAATGAACGGCCGAGCCGCCGCTCCGCCGGGGATCGGCTGGAGCATCGGTGTCTCTACTTCCATAAAACCACGCGCTTCAAAGAAGCGGCGCATGGAGCTGATGACCGCTGCGCGGGTTTCAAACACCTTGCGCGACTGCGGATTCATGATCAGATCCACATAGCGCTGGCGATAGCGGGCTTCCATATCGGTGAGACCGTGAAACTTGTCCGGCAGCGGGCGCAGGCTCTTGGTGAGCAGCTGCGCCTCTTTCATCATCACGTACAGATCGCCCTTGCCGGATTTATGCACCGGCCCGTGGGCAGCGACGATGTCACCGATATCCCAGCTTTTAACGTCTTCCAGCACGTCGGCGGGCAGGCCCTTTTTATCCACGTAGAGCTGGATTTGCCCGGCCACATCCTGAATGACGATGAAGGGGCCACGTTGACGCATCACACGACCCGCCACAGCGGCGTGGTGATCCAGCGCTTCAAGCTCGGCCTTGTCTTTATCGCCGAAGGCATTTTGCAGCTCGACGGTTAGGCTGTCGCGGCGAAAATCATTGGGAAACGCACTCTTTCCCTGCTCAGCGGCGCGCTCACGGCGAGCAGTCAACTTGGCACGGCGCTCGGCGATCAGGTGGTTTTCGTTGTCTGCAGGAGACGCGTCTTGGTTAGCCATGGGGCACCCTGTTCATGTTCAAACGCTAAAAAAATTACAAACCTTGCTTCAAGCTGGCGACGATAAATTGATCAATATCCCCGTCGAGCACTTTATCGCAGTTGCTGGACTGCACGCTGGTGCGCAAATCCTTGATGCGCTGGTCATCCAGCACGTAAGAGCGAATCTGGCTGCCCCAGCCGATGTCAGCCTTGGAGTCCTCGGCCTCCTGCTTGGCGGCGTTGCGCTTTTGCATCTCGTGTTCCCACAACCGCGCTTTCAACTGCTTCATGGCAAAATCGCGGTTGGCGTGCTGGCTGCGTTGCCCCTGGCAGGCCACGACGATCCCGGTCGGCTCGTGGGTAATCCGCACGGCCGAATCGGTGGTGTTTACGTGCTGACCGCCCGCGCCGCTGGAACGGTAGGTATCGACGCGCAAGTCCGAGGGATTAATCTCTACCTCGAAACTGTCGTCAATTTCCGGGGACAGGAATACCGAGGCAAACGAGGTATGCCGACGACCACCGGAATCAAACGGGCTTTTACGCACTAGGCGGTGCACGCCGGTTTCAGTACGCAGCCAGCCGAAAGCGTAATCGCCTTGGATATGCACCGTGGCCGACTTAATGCCCGCCACTTCGCCAGCAGAGATTTCAGTGATATCGGCTTTGAAGCCGTGGCTCTCTGCCCAGCGCAGGTACATGCGCAATAAAATATTGGCCCAATCCTGGGCTTCGGTGCCACCAGAGCCGGACTGAATTTCCAGGTAGGCGTTGTTCTGATCCATTTCACCGGAGAACATGCGCCGAAACTCAAGCTTTTCTAACGCCGCCTGCATGCTGTCCAGCTCTTTGCACACTTCTTCGACGGTGCCTTCATCCTCTTCCATTTCTGCAAGCTCTAGCAGATCCCGGCTATCGCCAAGGCCCTGCTCAAGTTCATCAATGGTGGCCACTATGGCTTCGAGGGAGGCGCGCTCTTTGCCTAACTTCTGCGCGTAGTCTGGATCGTTCCAGACATTGGGGTCTTCCAGTTCGCGGGTGACCTCTTCTAGCCGATCTTTCTTCTCGGCATAGTCAAAGATACCCCCTAAGAACGTCTGTCCGCTCAGACAGGTCCTTGAGCTGGTTGTGAATCGGATTGGTTTCCAACATGGGATCGCCCTAGCTTGGTCTACTCGGATCGTACAGAGGTGTATCGATCAGAAAAGCGCATAGTGTAACGAAAGCCGACACGCCCCGCATCCAATGGCCTGCCACTAGGCAATAAAAAACCCGGCATGCGCCGGGTTTCATTGGGGTTTGGCTCTTTAGGGCTTAAAAGCGATAGGTTAACTGAGCACCAAAACCGTGAGCTTCGTTTTTGTAGTCGGCTGAGTAGGAGGCCCCGCCAACCGGCTGGCCACCCGTGGCCTGGCTGGCCAGCAGGTCGCTACGATCCTGCTCAACAAAGGTGCCGCGCTCTGACAGATAGGAGTAGGCAACATCGACAGTCAGGTCAGGCGTTGGGCTCCATCCTGCCCCCAGCGAGAAAATACGCCGATCATCGGAAGGAATACGTACGCTACGATCCTCATCATTGGTCGGCGTCATGTCTAACGTAACCCCAGCACGAAGCGCCAATGTCTTGGTTAACTGGTACTCGCCGCCAGTGGCAAACGCCCAGGCGTTTGAATAGTTCTGAAACTCTTGGGTAATCGTATCGCCTTGGCTGCCGGTAACCAAAATTTGATCAAAGTGGCTCCAACGCACCCAGGATGCACCGAACATCAGCTTGAGACGGTCAGTCATTTGCTGGGTAAGCGAGAAGTTAACCGTCTCAGGGGTGGTCAAATCCAGGCTAGCAGTATCTGAGCGAACGACATTACCCAGGGGATCAGTAGCGCTAAAATCACCTTCCAAGGTGTAGTCTACTTTCGAGCGGTAAGTCAGCCCCAGGGTGGTTTCAGGTACTGGACGATAGATTACGCCTAAGTTATAGCCCCACGCTTCGTCGTCACCATCAACCCGCGAGTCGATGTCGGCATCTGGGTTAAAGGTGGCCTCACTGGGTACTTGTCGGCGTAGTTCGCCTTCCACACGGTTGTAAGTAATCCCCGCGCCTACTGACCACTGGTCATTAAAGCGGTAAGAAACCGTCGGCTGTGCACTGACCACCTTGACTTCGGTGTAGTCGCCAAAGTAGCGACCCTGGAAATCATCTTCATAATCGGTTTTTGAGCCAAAGGGTGCATACACCCCAAACCCGAATGCAAGTTGGTCGGTCACCGGGTGCGCATAAAACGCAAAGGGGATCGGCGTCCCCGGCACCATATCGCCATCATTCCCACCGGGGATACTACCAACGGGAATCTGATTGCCATTTGGCGCGCCACCAAGCGCGACCCCGGAGTCGATATAGCGAGAAGCTTCGACATTAGAGATGTCAGTATTCACGTTTAGATACGTGCCACCAACGGTCACCTGGGCACGGTCTAAAAACGACATACCCGCTGGGTTACCGTACACAATGGTTGCATCATGGATGTTAGAGCTTCGCCCGGCATGGCCATAGCCCTGCCCACTCACGCTCTGCTCGTTAATTTGATACCCGCCCGCGTGGGCTTGGCTGGCAAAAGCGGCCGTAATGGCAGCAGCCAGGGTGAGCTTATTAAATTTATTATTCATAGTGGGCCTCTCTTCCCGATGATCCAGTGGATACCGACGATCCACCCTCTTTATTTTTACATGACTGTTTTCTCGCAACTGAGCCAAAGGTTCAAGGGCAAACGTTCGTTTTATTTTATTTTTGGCTTATACATTAGTCGCACGGTCGTTTTAAATCAGTGTTTTAGTCATTTCAGCTTACTGAGCCAAGAGGCCTTGACCTATGGGTTACCCATAGGTTCTACACTAAATAACCACTATTTAACCGGTCGGGAGAACAGGCCATGAAAGTTACTGAGCTTGCCAAACGGGGCGGTGTTACCGCTGAGACCGTGCGTCACTACGCTCGTGAGCGGCTACTTGCTCCTCAGCGCCACCCGGATAACGGCTATCAGCTATTTTCGGATACCGACTTAGAGCGGCTGCGTTTTATTCAGCGGGCGCGCAAATTAGGTTTTAGCGTGGCTGAGATTCGCGACATTTTGACCCACGCCGACCAAGGCGACTCTCCCTGCCCACTGGTACGCGACTTACTCGCCAGCCGCCTGCCGCAAATCCGCGCACGTATTGCCGAGCTGGAAGCGCTAGCCGAACGAATGGAACAGGCCATGGAGAGCTGGCAGCAAATGCCCAACGGCTCCCCCGACGGCCACAGCGTGTGCCGCCTGATTGAGAGTTTTCCTGACGCCACGCCTACCAAGGAGACCCCATGAGCGACGCCTCTACCGAAGCCGCCTCAAACGTGAGCCCTGCCAATGGAGTCACCACGCGAACTATTCCTGGCATGAATTGCCAGGGCTGCGTCAAGCGTATGCGCGAGGCAGTACAAAACGGTGACCCAAGTGCCGAAGTGATCGGCACGCCTAGCGAAAAACGCCTAGAGGTTGTTTCATCGCTAACCGACGCCGAGCTTGATCAACGCTTGACCGAGGCGGGCTACCCGCCCGGTGAAGCAGCGCTGGAGGAAGCAGCCCCAGACGGAGCAACTAAGCAACCAGATACCACGCCACCCGCTAAGGCTGAAAAGGCTGCAAGTCCCCCCTCCCAAGGCCAAGGTAAAAAGCAGCGTCTGGCGATTAGCGGGATGACCTGCGCCAGCTGCGTTAAGAGCGTGCAGAAAGCACTAGAGCGAACTGAGGGAGTCGACACCGCCAGCGTCAATTTTGGCACCCACTCCGCCCAGGTGTTTGGCAGTGCAAAGACCCAAGCGTTAATCGCCGCCGTTGAGTCAGCTGGCTATGGCGCCGAACCGATTGTGGATATGCGGGAAGCAGAACGCACTCGTGCAGAGCAGGATGCCAAGACTTACCAAAAACGGCTGCGCGGCAGCGCGATCTCGCTGGCACTGGCGATTCCGCTGATGCTCAGCATGCTTTTTTTCCATCCCCACCCGATGGGCATGGGGCGTCTCTACTGGCTGGTGATCGGCTTGTTAACCTTGGGTATTTTGGCCTTCCCAGGACGCCACTTTTTCGTCAACGCCTGGAAGCAGTTTAAGCATCGCCAAGCCAATATGGATACCCTGGTGGCCATGGGCACCGGCACCGCCTGGCTCTACTCCATGGCCGTGGTGCTGTTTGCGCCGTGGCTGCCAGAAGTCGCTCAGGGGATCTATTTTGAAGCCTCAGCCATGGTGATCGGGCTGATTCTACTCGGCAATGCCATGGAGCTACGTGCCCGGGGCCGCACCAGCGATGCGCTAAAGCGCCTGCTTGATCTACAGAGCCGAACAGCGCGGGTGATTCGCGACGGTCACGAGCAGGAGATTGAGATTGATGCGGTGCGCGCTGGCGACCACGTACGAGTACGCCCCGGCGAGCGTTTACCGGTGGATGGAGACGTCGTTGAAGGCCAAAGCCATATCGATGAGTCGATGCTTACCGGCGAGCCACTCCCCATCGCCAAAAGCGCGGGAGATGAAGTCAGCGCTGGCACGGTGAATGGCAAAGGCGGCTTGATCTATCGCGCCACGCGGGTGGGCACCGACACTCGCCTGGGGCAGATTACCGAACAGGTAGCGAGCGCTCAAAACTCGCGTCCACCGATTGGCGAGCTAGCCGACCAGGTCTCCAGCGTTTTTGTGCCTGCGGTAATGATCATTGCCGTATTGACGGCCCTGGTGTGGTTCAACCTAGGGCCCGCTCCCCAGGTGATCCATATGCTGGTGACGGCGACCACCGTGCTGATTATTGCCTGTCCCTGCGCGCTGGGTCTGGCGACGCCGATCTCGACCATGATCGGCGTCGGTAAAGCGGCAGAGCATGGGGTGCTGGTACGCAGCGGCGAGGCGCTGCAAACCGCTAGCAAGCTGACCACGCTAGTAGTCGATAAAACCGGCACGCTCACCCAGGGCAAGCCCAGCGTCACTGATGCGCAGATGTTTGGCGTAGAGCAATCCACCGCGCTGGCATTGGTGCACGCGCTGGAACGCAGCTCCGAGCACCCATTGGCGGCGGCGTTAATGACCTACGCGGATGAACACGAGGCTAACCCTGCCGAGATTAATGGTTTCGACAGCGTGACCGGTGGCGGAGTAAAAGCCCAAACCGCCGACGGCAAAGCGCTGCTGCTGGGCAATGCACGTCTATTGAGCGAGGTAGGGGTGGATCTCAAGGCGGGTGAAGAGCAAGCACGCGCCCTAGAAGAGCAGGCTCGCACGCTGGTGTACTTGGCGGTGGATGGCAAACTGGCCGCCCTGTTTGGCATCAGCGACCCGCTTCGCCACGACACCGTGGCCGCGATCAAGCGCCTGCAAAAAGACGGCTTAACGATTGTCATGTTAACCGGCGATAACGAGCACACCGCCAAGGCCATTGCTCAGGAAGTGGGTATTGATGAGTACCGCGCAGGCCTGCTACCCGAGGACAAGCACGCTGAGATCGAGCGCCGTCAAAAGGCGGGAGAAATCGTTGGCATGGTGGGCGATGGCATCAATGATGCCCCGGCGCTGGCCCGGGCGAACGTAGGCTTTGCCATTGGCCAAGGCACCGATGTGGCGATTGAGAGCGCGGGCATCACGCTAATGCGCGGCTCGCTGCACGGGGTGGCGTCAGCGATAGAGATCAGCCGCGCCACGCTGCGCAATATCAAACAGAACCTGGTGGGCGCCTTTGGCTACAACCTGCTGTGTATTCCTATCGCGGCGGGGGTGCTCTACCCGCTAACCGGTATGCTGCTCTCACCGATGATAGCGGGCGCTGCCATGTCACTCTCTTCCATCACCGTGGTGAGTAACGCCAACCGCTTGCGGCTATGGAAAACCAGCCAGGAGGACGCCTCATGAGCTTATTGATCAACTTGGCAGGCCTGGGGCTCATTGCACTGATCGTGTGGTGGTTCTGGCTTGGCTAAACGTTTTTAGCTCACTCCAATATATCGCCCTGGCTTATGGTTCAGGGCGATAATCAGGTTGAGCGTCAGCGCCCCTAGCACCGAATAGCCCACGCGGTCCAACGGTAGTTGGGTCAGGGCTACCAGCAGGATAACGCCATCAATGGCCAGTTGAACATAGCCTGCGCGCAGGCCGTGTTTATCCTGCAAGTAGAGCGCGAGGATATTGATACCGCCCAGGCTGGTACGGTGGCGAAACAGCATCAGCATACCAATGCCCATCAGCGCGCCGCCCATCAAGGCGGCGTAGATCGAGGGCACGTTGGCAAATTGCACCCAGCCTTGAGTTAACTCTGAAAACAGCGATACTAAGCCGATGGCGGCAAAGGTGCGTAGGGTAAAACTCCACCCCATCCGCTTCACCGCCAAGTAGTAAAACGGCAGGTTAATGGCAAAAAAGTACACTCCAAAGCCCCAGCCGGTAATGCTGCTGGTGATGTAGCTCAACAGCAGCGCTAAGCCTGCCGTACTGCCGGTCAATAGCACCGCATGGGTGTAAAAGGTCACTCCCAGCGCGACAAAGAACGTGCCCAGCAGCATCGCCATCATATCTTCATAGGGGCGATGCTGATCCTTGGGTAAATCTTCCACGCGCATGGGGCGTCCTTACTTAAGTTGCCAGTAGATGATGCAATGTACAGCTTAAATTGGGCTGGCGTGCTCGACCATTAACTGCAGCGTCTCGCGGCCACGCCAGCGGTTGCGATTAAGTTTGTAAGCACAGTGCAGCGTATCCCCCACGTTAAACCCAGGCAGTTCTCCCGGCGTTAAGGCGCGAAACCAGATCGCTTTGCAGGTCACCGGGCCAGTGGAAAGCTCCAGCATCAGGTGCGCGCCGTCGGCACCCACCGGGCGCAGCGCCTCGACAATAAAACGCCCTTCAAACAGCGGCGGGTCGAATTCACGCCCGTAGGGGCCAAGGGTTTCGATCTCTTGCAGGGTTGTCAGCGAAAGCTGCGCCGTAGAAAGCTCGCCATCCGTCCATAGGCGCGGATAGAGCGTTCGCCCCTCCAGCTGCTCGCCCACTGCCTGCAGGAAAGCCGCTTTAAAGGCGTCAAGCTGATCCCGTGGCACGCCCACGCCTGCCGCGCCACTATGGCCGCCAAAGCGCGGTAACGCCTGGGGTGCAAGCTCAAAGGTGCGCTGTAGGGCATCGCGCAGGTGCAGCCCGTCAATCGAACGGCCCGAGCCGGTTAGCATGCCCGGTGCTGAAGCTTGTGTTAGCACCAGCGCCGGGCGCCCGTAGGCCTGCACCAACCGCGAGGCGACGATGCCTTGTACGCCAGGGTGGCCATCTTCCAACAGCACCACCACGGCGGGCTCATCGGCGGTTAACGCACTTACCGCCAGAGTGCGCGCCTCGGCGGCCATATCGGCTTCAATCGCTTTGCGGGACTGATTATCCTGATCCAGCACGTCGAGCTGACGATTGGCGACCCCATCATTCTCAGCCAGCATAAAGTGCAGCGCCGCGTAGGGGTCATCCAGCCGCGAACGCGCGTTAATACGCGGCCCCATCTGAAATGCTAGCGTCTCGGCATTAAACGGCACGCTGTCGGCGCCCAAGCGCGTAGCCATAGCGCGCCAGCAGGCCGCATCCATACGGTTGATCAGCTTCAACCCTTGATTGACCACCGCGCGGTTGGCGGGGCTGCCACCTAAGGAGACACAATCCGCTACCGTGCCTAGCGCTACGTAAGAGAGCCAGGGTGACAGTTTGGGCGTCGACTCTGATAGCGCGCCCCACTCAATCAGCACACCGCGTGCCAGTGACATCAACAGCCACGCCACCATACAGCCAGCGATGGTTTTGTCGGGATACTCACAGTCATCACGGGTAGGGTTAACACAGGCGAATGCCGAGCTTGGCGGCCCCTCACTGGGCAGGGCGTGGTGGTCGCTGACTACCACGTCGATACCTGCCGCTTTTAATCGCGCGATACGCGGCTCATCAGAGCTACCACAATCGGCGGTAATCACCAGGGTGGGAAACGGCTTTTGAGCCAAGGTGCGCTCTACCAGCGGTAGGCTAATCCCATAGCCGTCGTGAATACGGTGGCCAATCAGGCTATGTAGCTTGCCCTCTGGCACCCCAAACAGCTCCACCAACGTGCGCCTAATCACCACGTGGGAGGTAATGCCATCCACGTCGTAGTCGGTGAGAATGCCGATGGCCTCACCCTCTGCCACCGCCTGAGCGATACGTTCGGCGGCGCGGCGACCGTCGGCCAGTTTCTCCGGGTGGGCCAGATAACGCAGGCTGGGCTCGATTAACGGTTGCAGCTCGCCGCTGTAACCAGGCAAGCGGGAGGCTAGCAATCGCGCCTGCAGTTCGCTTAACCCTTCCGCTTGTGCACGGACATAAAGCGCCTCGTCCACAGGACGAGGCTCTAAGCGAGGCCGGGTGGTGCTATGGGGTAAATCGACGGTTGAGGTCATTAACACCTCAACGCCGGTTTTCCACAACAAACTGCTGCACGGCGGCAAGCTCGGCGGGTAGAACGGTATAGCGCTCCTCGCGCTCAATGAGGTCTTCCATATGCGGCGGCAGTGGCACGCCCAGGAAGCCCGCTTTCACCACGGCTTCGGCAAACTTGGCCGGGTGTGCAGTGGCCAGCGTTATCATCGGCGTTGATTGATCTGCCCTGGCCCGCTCGGCGGCACGATAGCCGGTGGCGGTGTGCGGGTCGAGCATTTCACCGGTGCGCTTATGGGCATCGCGGATCACTTCCAGAATCGTCGCATCGTCCACGCTGTAGCTGGAGAACTTCTCGCGCAGCTTGGCCAGCGGCGCATCGGCCAGCGCCGTTGGTTCCTGCTGAAAGCGCTCAAGCAGCGCCGCCACGGCCAGGCCATCGCGGTCGTAGGCGTCAAACAGCAGGCGCTCAAAATTCGACGACACCACGATATCCATCGATGGCGCCAGCGTCGCCGCCAGCTCTTTTTTCGAGAAATCGTTGGCGGCCAGCGTGCGGTGCAGAATGTCGTTGGCGTTGGTGGCGATGATGAACTGCTTTACCGGCAGCCCCATTTTGTAGGCCATGTAGCCCGCAAACACGTTGCCGAAGTTAGCCGACGGCACACAGAAGCTCACCTCACGGTGCGGCGCACCCAAGGCAACGCCTGACGCAATGTAGTAAACGATCTGCGCCATAATGCGCGCCCAATTGATCGAGTTCACTGCGACCAGGCGCGTGCCGTTGAGGAACGTCTGGTCGGCAAAGCTGGCTTTGACCATCGCCTGGGCGTCGTCAAAATTACCTTCGATGGCAATGTTAAAGACGTTATTAGCCAGCACCGAGGTCATTTGGCGGCGCTGCACTTCGGAAACACGGTTATGCGGATGCAGGATAAAGATATCCAGGTTGTCGCAGTGGCGGCAGCCTTCAATCGCCGCCGAACCGGTATCACCAGAGGTCGCGCCCATGATCACCGCACGCTCGCCGCGCTTTTTCAGGAAGTGATCAAGCAGGCGGCCAAGCAGCTGAAGCGCTACATCTTTAAACGCTAGGGTCGGGCCGTGGAACTGCTCAAGCAGGAAGTGATTGGCATCCAGCTGTTTGAGCGGCAGCACGGCGTCGTGATTAAAGGTCGCGTAGGCCTCAGTGACGATGTTGCGGAAGGTCGCGTCGTCGATCTCACCGTTCACAAACGGCTTCATCACCCGAAAGGCGATTTCCGCGTAGGAGAGCCCGGCCATGTCGGCCAGCTCTTCGCGGGAGAATTCAGGCAGTGTTTCCGGCACATACAGGCCGCCATCGCTGGCCATCCCGGTGAGCACTACTTCTTCAAAGGAGAGCGCGGGCGCCTGCCCACGCGTACTGATATAGCGCATCTAGGCTTACTCCCCTTCACTCAAGCTTTCCACGCGAATACGCGTGACGGGGCCCGCAATATCGGCCATGGATTCGATTTCGCGAATCGCTGCGTTCATTTGCTTCTCTTTGGTGCGGTGAGTCAGCAGAATGATCGGCACCAGCTCGCCTTCGGTGGCTTCTTTCTGAATCAGTGCCTCGATCGAGATGCCCTGCTCAGATAGAATCGTGGCGACCCGCGCCAACACGCCGGGGCGATCCACCGCCAATAGACGCAGGTAGTAAGCCGTGATGATGTCTTCCATCGGCATGATGGGCAGTTGGCTGACGTCTTCGTCGATGCCACTGAAGGCCAGGTACGGCACCCGGTAGCGGTGCTCGGTGGAGATATCCCGCGCCACGTCGAGTAAATCGGCCACCACCGCTGATGCCGTCGGTTCTGCACCCGCTCCGGCTCCGTAGTAGAGCGTTGGCCCAACCGCGTCGCCCATTACCGCAATGGCATTTTTTACGCCGTGAACATTGGCCAGCAGGCGCTCTTTGGGAATCAGCGTGGGATGAACGCGCAGCTCCAGGCCTTGATCGGTACGCTTGGAGATACCCAGGTGCTTGATCACATAGCCCAGATTGTCGGCCTGCTCGACATCTTCCGCAGTAATCCGTGAAATGCCTTCGGTGAAGGCCTTCTCAAACTGCAGCGGCACGCCGTAGGCAATTGAGGCCAAAATTGTCAGCTTGTGCGCGGCGTCGATGCCTTCAACGTCAAAGGTCGGATCAGATTCGGCGTAGCCCAACGCCTGAGCTTCCGCGAGCACGTCTTCAAAGGCGCGGCCTTCATCACGCATATGGGTAAGAATATAGTTACCGGTGCCGTTGATAATGCCGGCCACCCACTCAATGCGGTTGGCCCCCAGGCCTTCGCGCAGCGATTTGATCACCGGTATACCGCCAGCTACCGCGGCTTCAAACGCCACGATAACGCCCTTTTCGTGAGCGGCCTTGAAGATTTCGTTACCGTGCACGGCAATCAGCGCTTTGTTGGCGGTGACCACGTGCTTGCCGTTTTCAATGGCGGTAAGTACCAGCTCGCGGGCGATATCGTAACCACCAATGAGCTCCACCAGGACATCCACATTGGGATTGGTGGCGACTTCAAACACGTCGGAGGTGGCATTGATGCCGGTAATATCGCAGTCAGGATGAATACTGCGGTGAGCAACCTGCTCAATCACAATAGGGCGGCCAGCACGACGCGAAATATCGTCAGCATTGCGGGTCAATACGTTAAAGGTGCCGCCACCGACAGTGCCTAGACCACAAATACCTACTCTTACCGGTTTCAAAATACTTCCCCTTTCGTGTTGTGCACCTGGCGGTGCTGGCCTTAATTACGGTTTTGAATACGATCTTAAAGACCGTGTCTCAGCGTTTTGCATTATCTTTTAATGTGACGTTATTCGTCGTCCAAGCCTAACATGGCGGAGAGTCGCTCGGGGGGCACAAAACCCGGCACTAGCTGCCCATTGGGCAAAATAATCGCTGGCGTACCCTGTACTCCCAGCGCCTTACCCAGATCATACTGCCCCGCCACAGGATTGTCGCAGCTTGCTGCGCTTGAAATAGCCTCTCCTTCCTTGGCTTGGGTCATCGCTTCGCTGCGGTTGTCCGAACACCACACCTGTTGCAGCGTGGTGGCGGCTTGACTTCCCATACCCGCGCGAGGAAACGCCAAATAGTGAACGGCAATGCCGCGCTCGTTCAATTCTGGAATAGTGTCGTGCAAACGTGCGCAGTAAGGGCAGCTAGGATCGGTAAATACCGTTACGGTAGCCTTTGGCTCATCGGCACCGCGGAAGATCACTCGCTCACTTTCAGGTACTGCGGCCAGTGCATCGGCACGCTCTTGGTTCTGTTCCTGCTCGGTCAAATTGATCAACCCATCGGGCGCATTTTCATATAGGTCGCCGACCAGGAAGTGGCTGCCGTCTGCATTGGTGTAAAACGATTCGCCGCTCTCCAACCGCACGTGGTAAACGCCATCCATCGGTGTTTCGGTGACCGCTTCCACGGGCATCGACTGGCCATTGACGCTCAGTGATTCAACCAGTCGATCTGCCACGTCGTCAGCCTGGGCAGCGGAAGGTAACAGGCTGGCGGTTAGCAAACACGCCAGCATCGAGAAAGGTGTTAGTAAAGGTAGAGTTACAAAACGGCGTTGACGCATCTTCAATTTAACCTCGTGGGTGATGTTCTGCATGTAGGCTTTCCAAGCGGGCCTGGGCTACATGGGTATAAATTTGGGTCGTCGACAGATCACTATGACCTAGCAGCAGCTGTACGACCCGCAAATTGGCCCCATGATTCAATAAATGGGTGGCAAATGCATGGCGAAGCGTATGTGGCGACAGTGGGCGGGTAATCCCTGCCGTTATCGCATGCACCTTAATACGATGCCAAAACGTTTGCCGAGTCATGGCCTTATCGCCCCGGCCTGGAAACAGCGCGGGGCGTGTTGGGTCGCTCATCAAGGCCAAACGCGCAGTCTCCATGTAGTGCGCAATCCAATCTGCGGCCTCTTCACCCATGGGCACCAGGCGATCCTTATCGCCTTTACCGCGCACCCGCACCACGTTTTGGCGCAGGTTGACCGCATCGCCGGTGAGCCCTACCAACTCAGACACCCGCAAACCGCAGGCGTAAAGCAGTTCCAGCATGGCGCGGTCACGAACACCCAGCGGCGTATCGGTATCTGGCGCTAACAGCAGGCGCTCTACCTCGTCCTCTTCCAACGTATTAGGCAAGCCGGGTATGACTCGCGGCAGCTTGATGTCGGTGAGTGGGTCGCTCGTCACCTGGTTATTAAGACGCCCCCAGCGGTAGAAGCTGCGCAGCGTCGACAGCAATCGGGCATTGCTGCGCAGTTGATAGCCTTCTTCTCGGCGGCTGGCCAACCACTCACTAAGGCGCTCGGGCGGCGGTGCCAAGAGGGCTTCACCGTGGCTCTCCAGGTGACTTTGCCAGGCGGTTAAGTCACGCCGATAGGCGGCTAACGTATGATCGCTGGCGCCCTGCTCAAGCCAGAGAGCATCCAAAAAAGCATCAATAACGCTCATACGTTAGTAACCTCCAGTCGCTTTTATTGAGCGACATAAACAAAACCCCGCCCCGCAAAGCGGTGACGGGGTCTTGGTATCCAGGCGAGACGCAGATCAAAGTACTGCGCTCGCCTTGGGAACAGTGGCGTTTTAAGCCAACTTTTCCTTGATACGTGCAGAACGACCGCTGCGCTCGCGCAGGTAGTAAAGCTTGGCTTGACGCACGTCACCACGACGCTTGACTTCGATTGAGTCAACCAGCGGGCTGTAGGTCTGGAAAGTACGCTCTACGCCAACGCCGTGAGAAATTTTACGCACGGTGAAAGCGGAGTTCAGGCCACGGTTACGCTTACCGATGACCACACCTTCAAACGCCTGCAGACGCTCGCGAGTACCTTCTTTTACTTTTACCTGAACGACAATGGTGTCGCCGGGGGCAAAGGCAGGAATTTCCTTGCCCATTTGCTCAGATTCGATCGCCTGGATCACTTTGCTTTTGCTGCTCATCATCATACTCCTGAATAACGTGTTGGCTTGACCGCTCAATCATGGGTGGCGGAAGCCGTGATCCCGGCGCTCGAAACGAGCTACGCGGGAGTCGTTATGGGTGACACAGGTGCGCTTTTTCGCCCTGCACCGCCGCTCTGGCCTAATTAGTGGACAGAGCGTGTTCCTCGATAAACTCGTTCAACAGCTTGCGCTGTTCGGCGTCTAACGGTCGCCCTTCCAACAGATCCGGACGACGCTGCCATGTACGACCTAGTGACTGCTTTAACCGCCAGCGCTTGATGGCTGCATGATTACCGCTTAACAGCACATCCGGCACTTGGCGCCCGTCAATTAT
Source organism: Halomonas sp. A3H3 (assembly GCF_000982975.1). NCBI lineage: Bacteria > Pseudomonadati > Pseudomonadota > Gammaproteobacteria > Oceanospirillales > Halomonadaceae > Halomonas > Halomonas sp. A3H3. The sequence continues at coordinate 1,166,497 of NZ_HG423343.1, forward strand.
TTCCGGACGGGTATAGTGCGGGCAGTCTAACAGACCGTCATTAAACGAGTCTTCGACAGCGGAGTCCTGATGGCCCAGCACGCCGGGAATCAGCCTTGCCGCTGCATCAATTAGCACCATTGCTGGCAGCTCACCGCCGCTCAACACATAGTCGCCAATCGACCACTCTTCATCGATGTCACTCTCCACCACGCGTTCATCAATGCCTTCATAGCGTCCTGCCACGACCACTAACGGCCCGGCGGAAGCCAGTGCTTGAACGCCCTGCTGATCCAGTTTACGCCCCTGGGGCGAGAGGTAGATCACCGTCGGCACTAAGCCGGTGGCTTGCTGCGCCCGTTCCCGGGCTGCAAAGATCGCTGCGCGCAGAGTGTCAACTTTCATCAACATGCCTGGACCACCGCCATAGGGGCGGTCATCGACGCTGCGGTGGCGGTCAGTGGCGTAATCCCGGGGATTCCAAAATTCCAGCGCGATACGCTGTTTCTCTACCGCTCTGCCGATCACGCCTTGTTGCGTTAGCGCGTCGAACATCTCGGGAAACAACGAGACTACTCCAATCCACATGGCAGGCGCTGCTGCTTCGCTCTCCGTTTCCGGCACGTTGCCATTATCCGGCTCTGATGAGTCGGTAGATGCATCATTACTCAAACTGTTCATAAGTTTGGTCAAAACTCAGGATCCCAGTCGACGACCATACGGCCCTCTTGGGAACTGATTTCGATAATGACGTCGTCTGGCAAAAATGGCAGCAGTCGCTCGCGCTTGTCGATTGAATCTGAATCGCCGCGAACTACCATGACATCGTTGGCGCCGGTTTCAAACAGGTAGCTTACCCGTCCTAGCCGTTCGCCGGCCTGAGTGAAGACCGCCATGCCTTCAAGCTCATGCCAATAATACTCATCGTCGGAAAGCTCAGGCAGCGCCTCTTTGGGCATCAAAATGTCCGTTTGGGCTAATGCTTCCGCCGCACTACGGTCATCGACCCCTTCAAGCTGCACCACTAGTCCTTTGCCCTGCCGACGTCCCTGAACAATGCTAATGCGCTTCAGGGTTTCACCTTGGCGCACCCACCATTCCGGGTACTCAAGAATGCTGTCCATTGGGCTAGTGTAGGAGTACACCTTTAGCCAACCTTTCACCCCATAAGGGCTAGTCAGCTTGCCTAGCACCACATGCGTGTCGTCAGTTTGGCTTATTTCAAAACGCGTCATCGACGACCTCAGCTACCCAGCACTCATATTCTTTCTCACGCAACAAGTCTCAGACATCAAGACTCAAAAGCAGGCTTAGGCCTGTTTGCGTGCTTCTTTTACCAGCTCAGCAACACGACCAGACAGCTGGGCGCCTTGGCTCTGCCAGTGAACAACGCGGTCTAGGTCAACGCGCAGACGCTCTTCCTGACCACGGGCAACCGGGTTGAAGAAGCCGATACGCTCGATGAAACGACCGTCGCGAGCGTTACGCGAGTCGGTAACGGTCAGGTGGTAAAAGGGACGCTTCTTGGCGCCACCACGGGCCAAACGAATGGTAACCATACGATAACTATCCTTCGGTTGAGGTTACGAGAGTGTTTTTATAGCGCTTACCGCTATCGGAACACTCGTCGTGCTACATGCTTATAAAGGCCTTCATTGAATAGGCGCTGCCACCGCGATTAACGCGCTTTTACGCAACACCCACGCATGAAGAGGCCGCATTCTACGCAAATGCGCTCGGCTTGGAAAGCCTGACAGCCAGAAAACTGATAGGCCGTCAACCTCACCAAGCGCATCAGCACTTTACGATGGGTGCCTTAACGCCGGGGCAATCCGCCTGGGCCACCCATACCGCCCATGCCACCAGGGCCGCCCATTCCGCCAGGCCCACCCGGACCACCGCCGCCCATCATGCCTGACATGCCGCGCATCATTTTCTGCATACCGCCTTTCTGGCCCGCCTTCTTCATCATTTTCTGCATCTGCTTATGCTGCTTGAGCAGACGATTAAGGTCAGGTACTTGCAGACCAGCACCCGAGGCAATACGGCGTTTGCGTGAGCCGTTGATAATATCGGGCTTGCGGCGCTCTTTGGGCGTCATGGAGTTGATCAATGCTTCCAGCTTACCCAGCTCTTTCTCGGGACCGGGGCCTTGGGCCATCTCGGCCATTTGCCCCATACCCGGCAATTTGCCCATCAGGCCACCCATACCGCCCATTTTCTTGAGCTGCTGGAGCTGGTCGCGAAAATCTTCCAGGTCAAAACCGTCACCTTTCTTGACCTTTTTGGCCAGCTTCTCGGCTTTGGACTTATCGACGGTGCGTTCGGCTTCCTCGATCAGCGACAGCATGTCGCCCATGCCCAAGATGCGCGAGGCGACCCGGTCTGGGTGGAAGGGCTCCAGGGCATCGACTTTCTCGCCGACACCCATGAACTTGATTGGCTTACCGGTAATGTGACGTACTGAAAGCGCCGCACCGCCGCGGGCATCACCGTCGGCCTTGGTCAGAATAACGCCGGTTAGCGGCAGCGCTTCGCTGAACGCCTTAGCGGTATTGGCGGCATCCTGGCCGGTCATGGCGTCGACGACAAACAGCGTTTCTTGAGGCGAGACCGCTTTATGCAGTGCCTGGATCTCCGCCATCATGGCTTCATCAATCGCCAGACGACCGGCGGTATCGATCAGCACCACATCGTGAAACTGGATCTTGGCGTGCTTGATAGCCGCTTCGGCAATCGCGACCGGCTGCTGGTCAGAGCGTGAGGGGAAGAAATCTACCTCAACCTCTTTGGCCAGGGTTTCAAGCTGGTCAATGGCTGCCGGGCGATAAACGTCGGCAGACACTACCAAGACTTTCTTCTTCTCGCGTTCGCGCAGGTAGCGGGCCAACTTGGCCACAGAGGTGGTTTTACCCGCACCCTGTAGACCAGCCATTAACACAACGGCGGGGG
>NZ_HG423343.1:1169527-1235088 GCF_000982975.1 Halomonas sp. A3H3
CGGGGGAGCCTTTAAGCACAAAGCCGTCGTTGGCTTCGCCCATAATCGCTTCCAGCTCCTGCTGGACGATTTTGACGAACTGCTGGCCTGGCGACAGGCTTTTGGATACTTCCTGCCCGACCGCCCGCTCGCGCACGCGTTCGATAAACTCCTTGATAACCGGCAGCGCTACGTCGGCCTCAAGCAGTGCGCGGCGTACTTCGCGCAGGGTATCTTTAATATTGTCGTCGGTCAGACGAGCCTGACCCTTAATCGACTTTAACGTCTGGGAAAGACGCTCACTTAGATTCTGGAACATGGGGCCTCTCTGCCTCCGTCACTGCCGTTGGCGCGCACGCCCTGGACTAATTAGTAAAAAGATTATACGCGCTCACGCCTTGAGTCTCCATGGGGTGCATTCAGCACACATGGCTATTTCGTACGCCCACCCTGCTGTGCGACGCCGCTTGGATTAGTTATAGTAGTTGGATAGATTCTCGTCGTAATCACACTTAATTCGTTTATTTATTCACAGCAACGCGCTGCAAGGCGCACGGATAGCATCATGCAGGCGCTCCCTTTCGCCACGATTGCTTTTGTTTTTTATGTCGCCGCTGCCATTTGGCAGGGTATGACGCTTTTTCGGCGCGTACCACCCCGCCAAGGCATGGTTCGCCTGCTTGCCGTTCTGGGCTTACTGCTGCACATTCCTGTGGTGGTCAAATTAGTCGGCCAATCCCCTGGCCTGCTGCCCGGCTTTACCACCAGCGCCACGCTACTGATGGCGGTCGCGGTGAACGTCGTGCTGGTAGCCAGCCTGTTTAAACCGGTGCTTAACGCCGGGATTGCACTTTTCCCACTGGCGGGTATTGCGCTACTCGCCGCCACTTGGCTACCCAATCAAGGCGGCCATACCGGACTTACACCGGGCATTTTGTTGCATGCGATAAGTTCAGCCCTGGCGTTTGCCGTGCTGGCCATTGCCGCCGTTCAAGCGGTGCTGGTCGGCCTGCAGAATCAGGCGCTGCGCCATCATCACATTCGCGGCATTGTGCAGTCGTTACCGCCGCTAACCACGATGGAACGGGTACTTTTTGAGCTGGTATGGGCGGGCATCATTCTATTGACGCTCTCCATCGCGAGCGGGCTTATTTTTCTGGACAACTTCTTTGCCCAGCATTTGGCGCACAAAACCGTACTCTCGCTGCTGGCCTGGGTAATCTTCACGACCCTGTTGGTTGGCCGTTATCGCTTTGGCTGGCGCGGCATGCGTGCCGTGCGCTGGACACTGGGCGGCTGCGGTCTGCTGGTGCTGGCCTACTTTGGCAGTAAGTTCATACTTGAGGTTGTACTCAACCGATAAAGGCTCAACCGCTATCGGGGCGCAACCACGCCTTTGGTTGTCTTGACACACTACTCGCTACCTTCTACAAATCGAGCCTAATTCGCCACAAAGGACTTTTCGACTTGAGCGACGACTTCCCCCTGGGGTTACTGTTCGGCCTGCTAGCCTTACTGATACTGCTTTCTGCGTTTTTCTCCAGCTCTGAAACCGGCATGATGTCGATTAACCGCTACCGCTTGAGCCATCAGGCCAACAGCGGTGACCGCAGAGCCAAACGGGTCATGCGCCTGCTCACCCGCCCAGACCGCCTGATTGGCGTTATCCTGATCGGCAACAACTTCGTCAACAACCTGGCAGCCTCAATTGCCACCATTATCGCCATTCACTTCTTCGGCGACGTATCTGGGCCTGCAATCTCTACCGCCCTATTGACCATCACGATTCTTATTTTTGCCGAAGTCACGCCGAAGACCTACGCCGCGATTAAACCCGAGCGTATCGCCTACCCCACCTCCTACGCGCTTGAGCCGCTGCTAAAGCTGCTCTATCCGCTGGTATGGCTGGTGAACGTGATGTCTAACGGCCTGCTCCGGCTCATTGGCGTTAAAAGCGTTGATAACGGGGGCGATAGCCTTACCCGTGATGAGCTGCGCACGGTGGTTCACGAGGCGGGCACGCTGATTCCCTACCGCCACCGGGCGATGCTGCTGTCGATTCTCGACCTTGAGAACGTCACCGTGAACGACATCATGGTGCCGCGCCACGAGGTGCTGGGTATCGACCTGGATGATTCGCTCGAAGATATTTTGACCCAGATTCGCACCAGCCAGCATACCCGGCTGCCGGTTTATAAAGGCGATATCAATAATATTATCGGCATGCTGCATCTGCGCAACGCTGCACGCTTTCTCTCCCGGGACGAAGTCACCAAAGCGTCTATCGTGCAGGAAGCCCGTGAGCCCTATTTCATTCCCGAGTCCACACCGCTGCATACCCAACTGCTCAATTTTCAGAAGCAGAAACGGCGCATCGGTATCGTGGTGGATGAGTACGGCGACGTAGAGGGCTTGGTCACCCTGGAGGATATTCTGGAAGAGATCGTCGGCGAGTTCACCACGGATGTCTCTGAAGATGAAGAGATTCACCAGCAGGACGACGGTAGCCACGTGATTGAAGGCACCGCCAATATTCGTGAGATTAACAAGATGCTCGGCTGGCAGCTACCTACCGATGGCCCCAAAACGCTCAACGGACTCATTCTTGAGCATCTTGAAGCCTTTCCAGAAGGCCCAGCATGCCTACAGATCGGCAATATGCGCATGGAGATTTTGGAGATCCGCGACAACCTCATTACCTCGGCGCGCTGCTGGCAAAAACTGCGGGCGCCACGCCGCTAGTCAGTGACAAGCGGGTTAACGGGGGTTGGAAAGATCCTGATCAGCCGCCGCTTTTAACGCCCTAACCCGCGCTTCAAGAAACCGCCGCAGCGCTATATCATCGGCGTCCAGGCGGTTGAGCGGTGGCCCAAAATGCAGGCTCACCGGCGCCCGAAAACGCTTAGGGCACTTCTTTAGCGCCTTGCCATCATGGTGAGAGGTCCACGACCCCCATAACCCTGCCAGCCCTGCCGGGATCACTGGCACATCGTCGCGAGCGAGAATGGCCTCTAAGCCGCGTCGGAAGGCGTGAATCTCGCCATCCGGGGTTAGTCGCCCTTCAGGAAAAACCATCACAACCTGCCCCTGGCGCAGCGCTGTGCTCACGTCATCCAGGGCGCGCCTAAGGGCGCCGGGGCTGCGTCGTTCAGACTCAATGGGAATTGCGCCAACCAGCTGAAACCACCACTTAAGCCAGGGCGAGTCAAAAATCGGCTGGTCCATCACAAAGCGTAGCGGCCGGGGGCTAGCACCACCGAGCACCAAGGCGTCCATAAAACTGACGTGGTTACACACCACCAGCGCAGCCCCCTGCTTGGGGATATGCTCACGCCCATGCACCTGAAGCCGGTAGCAGAGGCGCATCGAAACAAAAATTATCCAGCGCAGCACCTGGCGCGCCGCAGTGACCCCCGTCACGTCGCCGCCCCGCGATGGCGCAAGCCGGCCAGAATGGTGCTCATCAGCTGATCCAGCAGCTCATCTACTTTTAATTGCTGACCCTGCCAATAGCCCAATCGCTCATTAAGCCCTAGCTGGACTAACCCATGCACGCTGCCCCACAGCGTGCGCCCCAAACGGCGGGCTTCGAGATCATCCAGCGCTGGCTGGTAGGATTTAAGCGACGCTTCCACTTGGGTAAACAGCGCTTCGATCAAATCGCTCTGGCGCTGATCAAGCTCGCCTTCTTGGGCCAGCGGGTAATCAAACAGCAGTTGCCAGCGGTAACAATCCTGCTCGGCGAACCGCCAGTAGGCACGCGCCAGCGAACGTAGCCATGGCTCAGGGTCATCGTCGATCAGGCTGGTAATGGTGTGCTGTAAACGCGCCAACGTTTCCACATTGACGTGCTGCAATAAATTATTGAAGCTGCCATATAGCTTCAATAGGGTGCTGGGGGCACAGCCGACCTCTCTGGCCAGGGCACGCAGTGAGAGACCATGGACTGGCTGCTCAGCCAACCACTCATCACAAGCGTGCATGACCTGCGCATGGAGGGCATCGGGCGCATGCTGTCTAGGACGGGCCATGGCAATCTCTTAAGGTCAACGGCAAACAAGAAGGAAGCCTCACTGCGCTTTAGCGGGAGCAAGGGATAAGATAGGATACCTTACATCGAACACTGTTTTCGACACTAAAACGCTACATTTCGTGCTTTATTGCGCGCAGTCCCCCGCCATCCAGGTACACTTCCACGACGATTCTGCTTAAGGAGATAGCTATGACGGGGCGATTGCATGTGCAAAATTTACCGCTGACCCGCTTATTGCCAACGCTAGCCACTCCTGAACCGTTGATTGAGTCGCCTAATCTAGCGCCTCGTAGGCCAATCTCTGCTATTCGCTTAGAGCAGGGGCAGTACCGGCTCTCATCGCTATTCTGGGGCCTGACGCCACCCTGGCTGGAAGTGCTGGATCATGCCCCCCACTGCGCTCGGGCGGAAACCCTTGAATCACGGGCGATGTTTCGCGATGCCTTTAGCGCTCGCCGCTGCGTTATTCCGGTCAGCGGTTTCTATGTATGGAAAACCCAGCCCCGCAGCAAGCAACCCTATTTGGTGACCCAGGTATCCCGGGCGCCGCTGCTATTGGGCGCGCTATGGTGCCGTTACCACACCACGTTAACGGCGTTTACCGACTCTGCCGCACTGATCACCGTGCCCGCCAATCTGCTGTTATCGCCGTTAACCGACCGCCTGCCGGTCACTATACCCAACCATGCGTTATCCGCCTGGCTCGACCCAGACACCGATACCGAAACGCTTAATTCACTGTTAGCACCCGCACCATTGGAACTGTTGGGCGCTTTTCCGGTATCTAAACATGTCAATAATCCCGCCTACCAGTCACCGGCCTGTGCCCATCCTACCGGGTCGATGCTGCGTTGGGCTGTGTCACAGGAGCTGTAATGTTGCGATCCACTTGCATAACCCGCTGGCGTGTTTTCCCACAGTGCGCAGTGATTGGCGTTATCGCCAGCATCGCGTTAACACCACAGGCCTTCGCGGCCACCGATGACGCAGTTGCCGACGCCATTGCTGACACGGTCACCCCGATCATTAGCCCCTATGACAGCCGCGACTACCGGGTTTTGACGCTTGAGAACGGCCTCAATGTGCTGCTGGTCAGCGACCCGGAGGCGGACAAGGCGGCAGCGTCGATGAATGTGCGAGTAGGCAGCGCCCAAGATCCTGATGACCTTAAGGGGTTAGCACACTTTCTAGAGCATATGCTGTTTTTAGGCACCGAGCCCTACCCGGAATCTGATGCCTACCAGCGCTATATTTCCAATAACGCGGGCTCTCACAACGCCTTTACCGCGCAGCAGGATACCAATTACTTCTTTGATATTGAGCCCTCGGCACTGCCGGGTGCACTGGATCGTTTCAGCGAATTTTTCCTCTCGCCGCTGTTTAACGCCGACCACCTGGAGAGCGAACGCAATATCGTTCACTCGGAGTACATGGCGCGTATTCGTGATGAGTCCCGTCGCGAAAACGATGTGCTCAACCAACTGCTCAACCCTGACAACCCCACCACCGGATTTGCCGTGGGCAGCCGGAAAACCTTAGCCAGCCCGCCAGAAGGCGAGGCAACGCTACGCGAGCGGGTCATCGATTTCTATCACCAGCATTACGACGCCAATGTAATGAATCTGGCGATTGTGGCGCCACAACCGTTGAACCAGTTGGAGGAGTGGGTAGCCGAGCGCTTTGCCGATATTCCCGACAACGACTTAAGCGTGCCGACGATTGACGCGCCGCTGGTTGATTCAGACACGCTACCCCGCTATATCGAGCGCCAGTCGCTGCAGGATCGTCGACAATTACGCTTCTACTTCCCAGTACCCGACCCCACTGACGACTACCGAACAAAGCCGACCCAGGTAATCGCCCACCTGCTTGGCGATGAAGGTGAAGGTAGCCTGTTAGCGGTACTGCGCGATGCAGGACTGGCCGATGGGCTTTCCGCCGGTGTGGGGCGCGGCGATGGCAACGAAGCACTATTCACTATCTCCATCAGCCTGACGCCCGCAGGCGCCGAACGCTTGGACGATATTGAAGCCACCCTGTTTGCCGCCATTGATCAACTGCGTAATGATGGCCTCGCCGAATGGCGCTACGAAGAGCAGGCAAAACTCAATGAGCAGGCCTTCCGCTTTCAGCAGTATGGCGCCCCACAGCAGGAAGCCACTCGCCTTTCAATGAGCCTATCCCGCTACCCGGTAGAGGACGTACAGTACGCGGCCTACCGTATGGATGGCCCCGATGCAGAACGCCAGCAGGTTTATCTTGACGCGCTAACGCCGGACAACATGCTGCGCTTCTACTCAGCACCGGATATCGAAAGCGACACTGTCTCCCCTTGGTTCAATACCCAATGGGACGAGCAAGTACCCGGACAGCCGGGCCAGCCCCTGAGCGGTTTGGCACTCCCGGGGCCCAACCCCTTTATCGCCAGTGACCTGACGCTGTTGGAAGGCCAGGATGAGCGCCCCAGCCTACTGGTCGAAACACCATCGTTTACCGCTTGGCACATGCAGGATGAGCGCTTTAACACTCCCACAGTTGAGTGGCGGGTCAGTCTGCAAAGCCCCACCGCCAGCTACTCCGCCCATGAAGCAGTGCTCACTCGGCTACTCGCCAGCTGGCTTAACGACAGTTTGAATGAATCCCTCTACCCAGCGTGGTTGGCAGGGCAGTCGTTTAGCGCTTATCCCCACGCCAGGGGCATAACACTATCGTTCTCAGGCTGGCGTGATGGCCAAACCCCGCTGATTGAACAAGCCCTAGAGCAATTAGAGAGCGCAGAAATCACCGACAGTGCTTTCGAGCGGGTGCGTTATCAGCTGCAGCGCGAGTGGCGTAACGCACCCCAGGCGTCACTCTACGGTCAAGCTAGCCGCACGCTGGGCGAAGCTTTACTCACACCACAGTGGTCTACCGCTGAGCTACTTGCCGCCAGCGAGCGCTTTGACAGTGGTCACCTGGAAGATTTTCGCCAGCGCTTTCTAGATAACCTGTACGTCGATGCCATGGCGGTGGGCAACCTGGACGCTGACCTGGCACGTGAACAAACACAGCTGATGCGTGCCAGGCTAAAACCGCGGTTAAACCGCGATGATATTGCTAACCTCACCCCACTTGCAGCAAGTGATGAGCACAGCGTGCTGCACCCTCACAGCTCTCGGGATGAGTCCTTGGTTCTGCGCTATCTGCAAGGCCGCGATCAGACGCCAGAGGAACAAGCCACCACCGCGGTGATCGCCCAGTGGCTGGAAACACCGTTCTACCAGCAACTGCGCACCGAGCAGCAGCTCGGCTACATCGTGAATGCCGGCTATTCGCCGCTGCTCGAAGCGCCAGGGGTTGCCCTTATGGTGCAATCACCCGACGTAGACAGCGGCACCATCGCCGAACGCATGGATGTGTTTCTTGATGAGGCTAACCAGCGCCTTGAACAACTCAGCGACGCTGACTTAGCACCTTATCGCCAGGCTGTTCACGACCAGTTACGCCAACGCGATACCAGCCTTGCGGGCATGGCCAACCGCTATTGGCAAGCCACCGCGTTGGAAGATGTGCGCTTTGATCGCCGCGACCAACTGGCCGAACTAGTGCTGAACGTTAGCCTTGAGGATATTAAGGCCCTATGGCCATCGTTGCGCGAGCACACCCTGGATATTCGCTTTAATCCGGGCGACGAACCCAGCGATGTCAGCGATTATCGTGAAGAGCGCTCACCCCTGCCCAAAGTGCGTGATGACAATGCGTAAAGAGAACTCCCTACAGGAGTGACCTAAACGGGTACCGGCTCAGGCGTCAAAGGCTTGAGCCGGCATCATGGCTTCCACGAACATCACCAGCTCTTCCAAAATCTGCCGCTCGCGATCAGTAAGGGTTTGCTGATTGTACTGAGCGATTTCCCGCGCAAACGCCTTGAGGGTAAAGCCCGCCAGGGCCGGATCATTGATCCGCATCCAACGAAACGCTTCCCACTGCTCGCGCTCTTCGCCTTCCAACGTGTCGGGGTAACTGCGTGCACGAAAGCGAAACAACATCTCTTCCAAGCGCGGATCCTGAAACGCAAAGCGCTGCCCTACCAAATCCCACGGCTCCATCTCTCGCACCCGCTCCATCTGCTGACGGTCAGCAGCCGAGAAGAAACTGCCTGAGTAGAGCATTAGATCAGGGTCTTGTGGCGCATCGTCGTAGCCTGCACTAAACACCTCTGCGATCTTAGCGGCAACACCGCTGGCATCACGCAGGGCTTTCCAGTGCTGCCGACAAGCCGCCACATCCAAGCCTAAGCGCGCAACGATGGTGCCATATTCACCCTGCTGAGGCCCCTCAACATCTTTCAAAGCACTGGCGGGAAACACCACCGGGCAACGGTTGATATGAATCACCTTCAGCGGAATACGCGCCTCGCCTTCGGATAAATCCTGCTGACTGACAAACACGCGCTCACGAATCTGCTCCGCCGACATACTCAGCATATCGCTGGGATCAACGCTCAAATCGTAAACGATCACCCCATTAGGATTTGTCGGGTGTTCGGCCAGCGGCATGACTAACGCACTACAGCCCCGGCTGGCGGGATAACGACGGGAGATATGCAGCAGCGGTTTGGCGTTGGGCAGGTCCAACTGCTTAGCCACCGCGCGCTTACCACGCAGACCGAGCAAATAGTCGAACAGCTTCGCATTGCGCGCCTTGAGCAAGCGGGCCAACGCGATCGTGGCCCGTACATCAGCTACCGCATCGTGGGCACCCTCATGGGCAATGCCGTTAGCTGCAGTTAAGTGCTCAAGCTTGAAGCTGGGTGCGCCGTCTTCGCGCAGCGGCCACTCAATGCCATCAGGACGCAGCGCATAAAAGGCGCGCACAACATCGATTAAATCCCAACGGGAATTGCCGTTTTGCCACTCACGGGAATAAGGGTCGAGCAAATTGCGGTAAAACAGATGGCGGGAGACTTCGTCATCAAAACGCAGGCTGTTGTAACCCACCACGCAGGTGCCCGGCTCACTCATATGGCGCTGAATCTCGCCCGCGAATTCTGCTTCGGGTAGACCATGGCGTTGGGCTTTTTGAGGCGTAATGCCGGTGATCAAACAGGCGGTAGGATGAGGCAGGTAATCATCGGCGGGCTTGCAGTAGAGCTCGATCGGCTCACCGAGCTCGTTCAAGTCAGCATCAGTGCGCAGGGCTGCGAACTGTGCGGGCCGATCGCGACGCGGATCCGCCCCGAAGGTTTCATAGTCATGCCATAGAAAACTGGCAGGGGCAGCATTGGGTGGCGCCATGAACAATCACTCCGCTGGGCAGTTAAAAGCCCAAGCCTAGCACACCCGCCACCCCTTTCGCCGCGTCTTCAGCGCTTAGGGTTAGCTTTTGGGGAGCGTAACGTTTAGTTCAAGCACTGAGCAGTTGTCTTCGCTGTCCAAGGAAATTTGAATGGCGTCGTCATCCACATGGACGTAGCGACGGATCACCTCAAGCAACTCGCGCTCAAGCATCGGCATATAGTCGGGCTGCCCGCGCTGGCTACGCTGATGCGCCACAATAATTTGCAAACGTTCTTTGGCTACCGAGGCGGATTTTCTGCGCTCACGCTTCAAGAACTCAAGCAGTTTCATCGACGACCTCCCCCGAACATACGGCTGAGCAGGCCTTTGCGTTGCATTTCATGAAAACGCAGCGGCATGTCTTCGCCGAGCAGGCGCGATACCGTATCGCTGTACGCTTGGCCCGCATCGCTGGAGATATCGTGGGTGACGGGCACGCCCTGATTAGAGGCACGCAGCACGGCCTCAGACTCAGGAATCAAGCCGAGCAGGTTAATCGCCAAAATTTCGCGGATATCGTCGAGCGTCAGCATATCGCCTGAGGTCACACGCTCGGGATTATAGCGGGTCACCAACAGGTGCTCTTTGATAGGGTCTTCGCCCTGTTCGGCACGTCGGGTTTTAGAAGCCAGCAGCCCCAAAATACGGTCAGAGTCACGCACTGACGAGACTTCCGGGTTGGTGACCACAATCGCCTCGTCGGCAAAGTACATGGCCAACTGCGCACCACGCTCAATACCGGCGGGTGAATCGCAAAGAATGAAATCGAAATCTTCTTTCAATTTCTCCAGAATCTCCGCGACCCCCTCTAGGGTCAAGGCATCTTTATCACGGGTTTGAGAAGCTGGCAAAATAAACAGATTCTCGACGCGCTTATCACGAATCAGCGCTTGGTTAAGCCCCGCTTCACCTTGAATCACATTGACTAAGTCATACACCACGCGTCGTTCGCAGCCCATGATCAGGTCGAGATTCCGCAGGCCCACATCAAAATCGATTACGACTGTTTTTTTACCGCGCAGCGCAAGCCCCGTAGAGATGGCTGCCGCGCTAGTGGTTTTACCGACCCCTCCTTTACCAGAGGTCACTACAATTATCTTGGCCAAGAGTCACTTCCTTCTTGAAGTCGTTCATCGCGAGCGCGAGTCAGCCGGCGCTCTGCGCATAACGGGAACGTCAATGTCATCAACATGCCATACTGTAACGGATAGCGCCTTCGGCGTCGCTAGGCATGAAGCACCAACGCAGCCTCATACAAATACCTTAGCTCAGTGGCTTAATTTCAAGCTGTTCTTTTGTAAAGTGAACTTCCGCGGGTCGCCCCAGAAGCTGTGCATCAATATCTTCAGAGCGTTTGTAATTACCTGCCACTGAAAGCAGTTCAGCCTCCAATTCGCGGCAGTAAATACCCGCTTGGATATTGCCATGAATACCCGCCAACGCACGGCCACGCAGCGCGCCATAAACATGAATACTGCCAGCGGCCAGCACTTCTGCACCGGCATTCACCGCCCCAATCACCACTAAATCTCCATCAGAGGCGCTTACTTGCTGCCCCGACCGCACGGTACCGCGATAAAGCCGCGTAGCGAGCGTTGGCGCTTCCGCCTCACTTACTGCCTCCTCACGGGAGACTTCTTGCACTGGCGAATTACTGACACTTTCAAGCCCCCGGGCACGGCCCTCTGCCACTGGTGGAAACCACCCCAACCCCAGCGCCCAGGACGATTGGCGCACCGGCTCGGTGCCACCGCGTACGGCCACCGGCAACAGCTTGTGGTCACGGCACACAGCACAAATGCGTTCAAGGGCTAAGTGGGGTTCATCGAGTTTTTCCACGCTGAGCACAACCGGTGTATGCTGAAAGAAAGCAGGAGACTGGGAGAATTTGCCAGCCAACTGCTGCCGGATTTGCTCCGGATCAGCACTACTTAGCTCCATGACGGTCATCGGCAACATGCCCCCTTTGAAGGTAAAGGCCACTACGGCACTATCCACGTTAAGGCTCATGGCCGAACTCCCCGTCATGTTCAGATAAGATAAAGGTAGCGTACTATCACGCATTTCGTCGTCTAGAAACACTGTAGTCTAAAAACAGTGTGGTCTAGAAGCAGTGTGGCCTAGAAAATAGACGTTTATCACACCATAGTAAGGCCAAGCTAAGCGACAGCGCCGGTGACTGCAACCACTGAGCCGCTTTTTTCATGCTACGCATTTCATACTAGCAGGATGATTCATGCACGGACTGTTAAGACGACTGTTCGCACCTCGGTGGCAGCACCCTGACCCCGAGGTGCGCCGTCAGGCCCTCCAGCGATTGAACCCTGAGCAAGCAGAGCAGCGCCAAGCGCTGCAGTCGCTCACTCAAGATAGCGACAGCCAGATTCGCCTAGCCGCGCTGCTAGCCCTGGATGACTGCGCAGGCCTGGTCGACGCTTACTCGCACCACCAGCAGGATGAGGCCTGGTTCAATGCTATTTGCCAACGGCTCAGCGGGCGTGAAGGCCATACCGACTTGCACCAACGCCAATCCTTGGTGGAACAGATCGAAGAGCCGCGGGTACTGAGCGCGGTGGCCCTGCAGGGTGACAACCTGAATCTACGCTTGACCGCACTGAGCAAGCTGGGCGATGAAAATGATCTGATTCATCAAGCTTGCCACAACGGCGTGGCCGCCGTTCGCCATCAGGCTGCCGAACGCATTGAGGGCGAAGAGGGGCTAAAACGGTTATTAAAAGAGGCCCGCCGCGACCGCCAAGTGGTGCGTCTGGCACGGGAACGCCTCAACCGCTTGCGTAGCGACGCCCAGTGGCTAGAAGCAGAAGCGCAGCAACGCGAAACGCTCCTGAATCAATTAGAGCAGCACGCCCGTGCGCCTTGGGAACCCCTCTATGGCGGCCGCTTTCGCCACCTTGAACGGCAGTGGGAACAGTTGAACCAGCCGCCAAGCGTGGAGCAAGAGCAGCGCTTTCATCAAGCGGTGCTCAATTGCCGCAAGACGCTTCACGACCACGAAACCCAGGAGCAGGCGCGCCAGCAGAGCGACGAGCGCCGTGAAGAAGCCGAAAACACCCGCGAACAGCTGCTTGAAGGCATCGAAGAAACCCTTGATGGCCTGCGCCACGCCTCAGCCATGACCGTGCAGGATATCGACAGCCTGCGCGCCCAGCGCCAACTATTAGGCCAACGCTGGCAGGCGCTTTCTGATATCCATCCGCCCAGTGAGACCATGCGCCAGCGCTACACGTTGGCGATTCATCACTACGACCAGTGCTTAGAGGCATGGCAGCGCTGGTGCGCGGCAAGCGCCCCCATCGAAACCGCATTGGCCAACGGCGACCACGCTACCCTCGCCACGCTGATGAGCGAATGCCAATGGCCGGATGCCTTAACGCCGCCCGCGCTGCTCGGCCGTGCCCAAGCGGCCCTCAACGCTGAAAACACTACGCCCTCGCAGCCGACAGAAGACAACGCCTCCCTAAAAGCACATGGCGCAGAACTCGACACCTTTGAGCACTTGTTAGAGCGCGGCGCCTTTAAAAGTGCCAGCCGTCTGCATCAGCGGCTAAAGCCGCGCATTGAAGCGCTGGAAAGCCCAGCCGCTCAACCGCTCAAAACGCGCTTAAAGCACTTAGCCGCCCGGCTCGCGGAATTACGCGATTGGCGGGGGTTTGTCGCCGGGCCAAAGCGCGAGCAGCTATGTGACAGCATCGAAACCCTCGCGAATGACCGCCATATGGCAGAAGAAGCACTTGACCGCCACCATCGCCAACTGGTCAAAGAGTGGAAATCACTGGGAGATGCGGCGGCTAACCGCGAACAGTCTGCTCGTTTTCGCAGCGCCTCGGATCGCATCCACGAACGTCTCGCCCCTTGGCGAGACCAGCTCAGCGAAGAGCGTGAGGCAAACCTTCAAGCCCGCGAAGCGCTGTGCGATCAGTTGGAAAACCTGCTGGCTCAGCCCGCCGAAGACGCCGACCCCGATGTGCTACGGCAAATCCGCGACAAAGCGCGCCACCAGTGGCGACACTACAGCCCCGTTCCCCGTGAACGCTCCGAGTCCGTTGGGCGGCGCTTTGGTGTCATTCGCCATCAGCTACAGGCGTTGATCGATCAGCGCGCTGAAACTATCGCCGCGCAAAAACGGGATCTGATCAGCCAGGTGAGCGCGCTGCGCAGCGACGAAAGCCAACCTCTTGCACAGCGCATTCACTTGACCAAACAGCTGCAGCAGCAGTGGCGGGCCCTGGGCCGGGCACCCAAAGGCGAAGAGCAAACGCTGTGGAAAACCTTCCGCCACGAATGTGATCAACTCTTTGCCCAGCGCGATGCGCATAAAACTGAGCAGGTAGCGCGCCAGCAACAGCATCTTGATGAGATGCAAGCCCTCATCGACGAAATGGATAGCTGGCAGCCGATTGAGGCGAGTGAGTCGGCCACGTTGGAGCGCTTTATCGAACAAGCCAATCAACTTGAGCCGTTGCCACGCAATCGGCGCAGCGAAGGCATGCAGCGGCGGATGAGTGGCATCGTGCGTGCGCGCAGAGAACGCTTAAACCGTCTGGCGGTTGCCGATACAGTTCAACAGTGGCATGCGATCATGCCATTAGTGAGCGCTCACTTGACTGCCGACCAGCGCTACCTCGACGAAGGGATCCCAAGCAACGTGGACGCACAAGCGGCTCTCGGCACTTCACTGCCTACCGCCTTTAATGAGGCGCATAACGCACGCAATCAACAGCGCCATAGCGTAGCGGTACCGCTATCAGACGCTGATCACACTCGCATCGCCGACTCCCTCGCCAGACTGAGAGTGCACCTCTCGATGCTGGCCGTGGGTAGCGTGCGGCAGAGCGATGAGCCGCTGCGCTTGGCGATTCAGGTAGAGCGTTTGAATGAAGGCTTCAATCAAGAGCGCAGCCGTGATCAAGAAGTGATCAACATCTTGGTCGCGCTATTGGCGCTAGGGCCAATGCCAGCCACGCTATGGGACACTGAAGTAGAAGAGCTGGATAACCTGCTTAGCCGACTAGCGCGAGTCCCGCTACCTTAAGCGTTAGCAAGAAAACGGGAGGCTTATAGCCTCCCGTTTGCGCTCTCCTCTTGGGCTAATCACTAGCCCATAAACTGACCACCGTTGATATCGATGTTCGCACCGGTGATAAATCCTGACTCCTTATCGGCTAAGAAGGTAACCAGTCGACCAATCTCCTCTGGCGTGCCGTAGCGCTTCACCGGGATTGTTTCCCGGATTGCTTCGCGCACTTTTTCTGGAATATTCATGATCATATCGGTGGCGATATAGCCAGGCGATACGGTATTGACGGTAATCCCTTTGGTCGCTGTTTCCTGTGCCAGCGACATGGTCAAGCCATGCATACCGGCTTTCGCCGCCGCGTAGTTGACCTGGCCAAACTGACCTTTACGACCGTTGATGGATGAAATATTAATAATTCGACCATAGCCATTCTCAAGCATCATCTCAATGACACTTCGGCAGGTGTTAAAAACGCTGTTGAGGTTGGTATCAATCACTTCGTACCACTGCTCGTAAGACATTTTTTTCATGGTGCCATCACGGGTGATCCCCGCACAGTTCACCAGCACACTAATCGGGCCATACTGGTCGTGGATTTGACGGGCTCCTTCCAGGCAGGCGTTGTGGTCAGAAAGGTCGACACCCGACAATTCGATATTGCGATAACCGTCGGCGTGCTGCGTTTCTAGCCAGGTCTTAGCCTTGTCGGGGTTGCGATAACCCGCCACGACCAGATATCCCGCATCTGCCAACGAACGACAAATTGCCGTACCGATACCACCAGTTCCACCAGTTACCCAGGCGACGGGGGCTTGATTGGCCATTGACTACCTCCCTGAAATGACAAATGGCTTGGATCTCAAAGCACGCACATCGCGCCGCAAGCCATTGTGAATAAGCGCGACTGCGCCTGTATTACCCTAGTGCATAATTTTCTTGAACAATGCACCAACGTAAGCTTTTTGTTATGGCTATATAAAGCATAGCTGCACTTACCCCATGTTGCCGCAGGTCATAATCAACGGCTATAAGCCAAACGTGTTAATCACCCTATTGACTTCACCTAAAACTTCTGTAAAATACGCCACACGTTGATGCGGGGTGGAGCAGTCTGGTAGCTCGTCGGGCTCATAACCCGAAGGTCATCGGTTCAAATCCGGTCCCCGCTACCAATATTTTGAGAGGCAGATCAGTCACTTACTGATCTGCCTTTTTTGTTGCCCGCTTTTTCAAATTCCTCTGTGCCCACTTTGTGCCCACACCGTGCCCAATATTTTCATTGCCCCTGAAGATCAAAAATTTGCATGACCTTCAGGCACCTGACGGCAAATTCCTACCTCACCATTAATTTCCATACTACGTTCTTAGTCGGACAATGGCGTAGATCTATCTTTAGCCTCCTTGATATGAGTTACCAGCTGCTCGATCTCACAATCAAAGTAGTCGCAGAGCTTATCTAGGTTATCCGTCACCGTACTATGCCCTGGATGGTTGATGATCTTAGACAACGTCATCCGATTAATACCCGTTTCTTTTGCTATCTCGCCTATCGTAATCCTGCGCCGTTCTTCAAATTCTTTCTCCGCAATCAGCTCTTTTAAGTGATACCGAATCATCTCTTTGCCCAATATGATCATTAAAATTATCAAAAAGGTGTTGAAATAATCATTTGATCGTTTATATTTATAATCGAACGATTAAAAATATTATCAAATGATCACTTGATCGAGGAGATAGTCTCATGGCCTGCACTTTTTTGACAACAGAAGAGCTAGCATCACTTATCAAGTACGATGCGCGTACTATCCGCCAGCAACTCAAAGATAGTGTGCTCATTGAAGGCACTCATTACATCCGCCCCTTTGGGCGTCGGAAAATCCTTTATATCTGGGAAACTATTCAGGAAGAAATGCTGAAAGCGACCCCTCGTGAGCAAGCAATCGCCATTCCAATGGCGAACGGAGGCGTATGCCATGGGTAAGGTTCGCGTCCGCCAAGAGAGCAAAAAGCTTTTTATCGACTTCAGGTATGACGGGCAACGTTTTCGTGAACAAACGCTTCTAGACGACAACGCAAAAAATCGTAAGCAGTTGGAGCAGCTTTTACAGCGCATGGAAGCAAAAATGCTGCTCGGCGAATTCAATTATGCAGAATTCTTTCCTAATAGCAGCAACTTGCAGAAATTGAAGACTTGTCAGCCTACCAATACAGCTAAACCTCAAGTTGTCAGCGATTTAGACACACCGCTCTTTAATGATTTTTCTAATCAGTGGTTCGACGAGAGCAAAATCCAGTGGCGTGCTTCCCACGTCCGCAATGTGAGTTCGATCTTGGATAGCTCGCTGAAGCCAACTTTTGGGAAAAAGCCCATCGGAGAAATCACCAAGGCCGACATCATGGCGTTCCGCGCTAAGCTCGCTAAACGCAGGGGCCGCGGTATCACAGGGTTTGTGTCGCCTAAAACGATCAACAGCCATATGTCCATTTTGCGTATGGTGCTCGATGAGGCGGCCGAGCGTTTCGATTTTGAGACGCCGTACAAAAACATTAAGCCGTTAAAGCTACAGAAGACGCACATCGAGCCGTTTTCACTACACGAGGTGCAACGCATCATCGATAACGTCCGCGCAGACTATTGCAACTATTACACAGTGCGGTTCTTTACCGGCATGCGCACCGGTGAAGTCGATGGGTTGAAGTGGAAAAACATTGATTTTGCTAAGCGGGAAATCTTAGTGCGCGAAACATTGATCAATGGTGAAACGGAATACACCAAGACCGATGGATCGCAACGAGAAATCCCCATGTTCGGACAGGTGTATGACGCCCTCAAAACGCAGTACGCCGCCACTGGGCACATGAGCAAGTACGTGTTCTGCAATCAGATGGGACAGCCGCTTGATCACAATAACGTGACGAAGCGCGTGTGGTATCCCTTGCTCAAGTCTCTTGGGCTGACCAAACGCCGTCCTTATCAAACACGCCATACTGCCGCGACACTCTTTTTGGCATCTGGCGAAAACCCAGAATGGGTAGCGCGCATGCTGGGTCACAGTTCAACCGAAATGCTGTTCAAGGTCTATTCGCGTTACGTCCCCAATGCCACCCGTATGGATGGCTCTGCCTTTGAGCGTTTGTTAGGCAACACCACGCCCACTAAGCCCCAGAAGGAGCAGCATCATGAAACGGCTTGATAACGCCCCTACGCACCTGTCTCGCACCTTCACGGGCACTTATCGCCTTACTGGGCGCGTGGTGGAGTTTGATAGCGTGAAAACGCCCTTCTTAAAACTGCGGTTGAGCGATTGCGTGGGGGATCAAGTCGCGATGCTCAACCTGAACAAAACGCTTATACCTGAGCGCATCGGTCATTTGGATTTTGTCACCGCCTCTGGAGTGAAGTGCTTATCAGGCCAGTTTTTACTTGATGAGTTTCGCAAGGCGACCCGAGAGGAAGTAAATTCGCTTGATACACTGCAGTCGTTGCCGCGGGTGTATTGCCCAGTACCAACGGTATTCGATCAGTTAGTCACGACCGTGCAGTCGCTTCAATCAGAGCACCTCCGGGCGTTTTTGACGCGGGTACTGGAACGCAAGGATCGTCTTGAAGCTTTTTTGAATGCACCCGCCAGCGTGACGTATCACCACGCTTATCCGGGGGGTCTGTTAGAGCACTCACTGGACGTTGCTAATAATGCCGTGGCAATGCTGCGTCTTAACGAGCCAGCCATCCCGCGCCTGATGCAGGAGACATGCTTTGTGGCGGGGTTATTGCACGATATTGGGAAGACCTATACCTACGATTCTAAAGGCAAACCAAACGCCGCCTGGAAGCTTTGCAGCCACGATGCCTTTACCTTGGAAGCCTGCGCCTATGGGCTGGCGTATTTGGATAAGCACGCGCCTGACCTTGCCATCATGCTGCGGCATATTTGGACATGCGCGTCACCGGGCGCGCGCTACGGCCAGAAAGCAGCCATAACACTCGCTCGTTATATTCGTGATGCCGACGGGCAAAGTGCAATGGCCGATAACCAAATGCGAGCATTTCGTACCAAAAACCAGTGGGGCTTTGGCCGCCTGGGTCAAAACCTTTTCTGGCGACCTGAGATACCAGCTTTGCAGCCTCAGCCTCGATAGCGCTACACATGCCATCACTTTAATGCCGCCAACGCTGTCGTGTGGCGGTTTTTTTATGCTTTTTCGTTAAACCAAAGCTCTAGCACTCATGTTATTTGGTGACACATTAACGCTTGGCTGACACCCTCTCTTGATAGCATTAGACTGCTTTCCTAAATAAGGCTAGTCGAAGTGCCTTTTCAAACTTAAGTAGACAGGGGCGTGCATGGACGTTTTCGAGTTTAGGAACCAGCTAGTAAACGATTATCGCGATTTCACTCGGTCGTTCATTCAGCCCAAAGCATCAGACATCATCACTTTCCTAGATAGCGAGTATGACGGCGGCCACTACTGGCCATCACCACTTATTCAGATCAACCCAGCTTATGTCACGGAAGGCACTGTCGAAACACTGGTTAATCAAAAAGTTTTACATCCAGCTACAGCCAACATATTTCGCTTTGGAAAAAGCAAACAATCCCATGGCACACCAGCATCGTTGTATAAGCATCAGCGTCAGGCAGTTGATTGCTGCCTAAGGCTAGAGCCCTACGTATTAACAACCGGCACAGGCTCTGGCAAATCATTGGCGTACTTCATTCCAATGATAGATGCGATCCTTAAAGACAAAGAGCAGGACGCAACACCGCGAGTCCGCTCGATTGTTATTTATCCCATGAATGCGTTGGCCAATAGCCAACGAGAAGAGCTAGAGAAATTTTTAGCTGACTTCCCTGATGATAAGCCTCCGGTGACCTACGCACGCTACACAGGCCAGGAAAGCCAGGAGGAGCGCGAACGGATCATGCAGGATCCGCCCGATATTATCCTCACCAACTATATGATGCTTGAACTGCTGATGACTCGGCAGAGTGAGCGCGACAAAGCCGTGATTCGTCACTCTCAAGGGCTGCAGTTTTTAGTATTAGATGAGCTGCATACCTACCGCGGAAGACAAGGTGCGGATGTTGCTATGCTGGTTCGCCGCGTGCGTGAACGCATGAATCCGGATCTCACTTGTATTGGCACGTCCGCGACGATGGCAACAGAAGGTACTAGAGATGAACGACGCTCTAAAGTTGCTGAAGTAGCGAGCAAGATGTTTGGCCAAACAGTTCCGCCGGGCAATGTGATTGGAGAAACCCTGCAACGCCAAATCCCAGGAAACATGCCAGCCTCTGAAGCATTGGCAAATGCTCTTAACAACCCGCCACCGGCCAATGCTAGCTTTGAATATCTTAGAGAACACCCCATTGCCGCTTGGGTTGAGCTCACACTTGGGATTATGAAGGACGAAGGAGAGTTGGTTCGAGCCAAACCCAAATCATTGGGCGAAGCCGCTGAGCTCTTAGGCAAACAATCAGGTATAGAGGTCTCAATCTGCCAAGACTACTTGGCGCGCTTCCTGCTACTTGCCTACCAAGCAAGAGATATCAACGACAAACCTCTCTTTGCTTTTCGCCTACACCAATTTATTTCTGGCGCTGGCAACCTCTATGCCACGCTTGAAGCACCAGGAAAGCGGCGCCTGGATTTACATGGGCAACGCTTTGTCCCTGGTGAACGCCACAAGCGTTTTTACACGGTGCATTTTTGTCGTGGTTGCGGTCAGGAGTATTACCCAGTCTGGCATGAAGTTGACGTGGAAACAGGTTCGCTTGGTTTCCAACCTCGTGATATCAAAGAAACCGCTAGTGGTGACAGCGAAACCTCTTACGGGTTCTTAATGCTGAACCACTGGAATGAAGAGGATTACCCCGAAAACTGGCTAGATTTCAAAAAAGACCCACCTAAGCTCAAACCACACTACAAGAAATTCCGTCCACAAGAAGTGCATGTACTGCCTGATGGGTCGCAAGGGCAGAGTGGTGAACGAGGCTTTTATATACCAGGCGGCTTTCGCTTTTGCCTTTCATGCGGTCAATCTCACGTTGCTGGTCGAGACTGGACGCGCCTTGGGTCTCTATCAGCTGAAGGCCGTAGCTCCGCGACGACGACACTGACGCTATCTTCACTGCGTTATTTGCTAGGCGCCGAAAACGATCTTGCTGACGAAGCACGCAAGCTCTTGGGTTTCAGCGATAACCGTCAGGATGCTGCGCTTCAGGCCGGTCACTTCAATGACTTTATGCAGATTCTACTGGTACGCGCTGGCGTTTTGGCCTCGCTAGGCGACAACAGTAACAGCGTGCTCTCAGATCAGGATCTAGCCCAGCACGTTTTTCATGCATTAGGCTTGGATAGTAAAGATCCTGCTATTAGGGCTGACTTCCTCTCTAATCCAAATGCTCGTGCACCGCATGCCAGACGCGGTGCCGAAGAAGCCATGCGTAATGTCCTTGGTTATCGCGCTTATCACGATTTGCGCCGTGGCTGGCGCTATACCGTACCCAACCTAGAGCAGGTAGGACTGCTACAAATTGAATACGGTGGCCTGGATGAACTTAGCGAGCTCCAGGAACTCTGGAATGATGCCCCGCCGATGCTAGCGCAAGCAGACCCCAAAATACGTTTTCATGTGACAAAACTAGTGCTGGATGTCATGCGGAAAAATCTCTGTATACGCACGCGATATCTTGATCAGGAAGAACAGGAGAAGTTCGTCAACGCCGCCTACACACATCTAACGGAAAAATGGCAGCCAGGTGACGTGCGCGATATGGCAAAAGCCAACCACGCTATCACTGGCAGTCGACCAAAAGGGCGTGAACTAGATTTAATTTCACTTGGCAGCCGTTCTCGCCTCGCCCAAGAGCTAAAAAAGCCCGCTAGTTGGGGTAACGGGCCATTTGAGCCGCTAGATGATAAAAGTTGGCCTCCCTTCATCGACGCGATACTGAAAGCGCTGTGCGAGTATGGCTTGATTGAAGTTGAAAATGTCGATAAGGAGCTGGTCGGCTATCAGCTGATTGGGGAAGCACTGATTTGGCGTCGCGGGTCTGGTGAGCCAGAGCGCGACCCATTAGCACCAGCCACCAGTCAAAACCCCTATTTCACTGAGCTTTACCAAGCGGTGGCACAAAGTCTCGCACATCAACACCATGACTGGTTCCAGTTCATGGCACACGAACACACAGCCCAAGTAGACCCAGAGGACCGAGAAGAGCGTGAGCGCGATTTCCGTAGCGGTGATCTACGCGTAATGTTCTGCTCACCTACGATGGAGCTCGGTGTCGACATTAGCTCACTGAATACTGTTTACCTCCGCAATGTCCCGCCAACACCTGCCAACTATGCACAACGCAGCGGTCGTGCAGGACGCTCAGGCCAACCTGCTCTAGTCGTGACTTACTGTGCCGCGCAAAGCCCTCATGACCAGTATTTCTTCCGTGACCCAAGACGTATGGTTCATGGCCAAGTAACACCGCCCATGCTGGATCTCGCCAATGAAGAGCTAGTTAGCAGCCACCTTTATGCGACTTGGCTGGCCGAAACCGGTGTTAGGCTGCCCGCCGGTATCAATGAACTCATTGATGTAACGAAAGAGGAGATGCCGTTAGGAGACGACTATGCCAACCCGCTAAGCAAAACGGAAGCGCTAAAAGGCGCTCAGCAGCGGGGTGCTCAGCTAATGCGCTTAATCGGAAATGATTTAGCCCCTGCTCAGGGCGTATGGCTTCCAGATAATAAGCCCCTGGAAACCGCTGCTGCTGACTGGGCTGATCAGCAGCTTAACAAGGCCATGGGAGCTTTTGATGGTTGTTTCAACCGATGGCGTGAGCTTTACACGTCGACGCTTAATCAGATTGAAGAAGCTTCTAAGTTGATGACCCAGCCTGGTAGCAGCAAGCGAGAACGTGAGGTCGCAAAAAGACGCTTCGACGAAGGCTCGATCCAGCTCAACTTGCTACAAGACAACAGCAAACGACAATCCGATTTTGAAACGTATCGCTACCTGGCAGGTCAAGGCTTTCTTCCTGGATATAATTTTCCACGTTTACCTCTGGCTGCCTTCATTCCTGGCACACGCAAGAACCGCAGGGAGACACAAAGTCGCGTGCTCTCACGCCCACGTTTTCTAGCGATTGCCGAGTTTGGCCCACTGAGCCTAATCTATCACGAAGGACAACAATATCGTGTCAAACGCGTCATTCTGGGTGCTGTAAAGCAACAACAAATTAACGAAGCAAGGCTTCCAGAACAGCAAGTCCGCCTTTGCCCACATTGTGGTTATGGCCACTTCAGCGAACAACTCAACTTGGATTTGTGCGTTGCCTGTCAAACACCACTGGCAGAAGCGAAACACGTCCACAACCTGTTTCGTATTGAAAATGTGGCAACTCGCCCGGTGACGCGTATCACGTGTGATGAAGAAGAGCGCATGCGTCAGGGGTATGATTTACGCACGACACTGCAATATCCCGAAGAGAATGGGCAGCTTAAAGTAGTACGAAGCGAAATGCGTCATCAAGATGACGTGCTCGCCGAGATGGAGTACGCCCAGCAATGTCATATTTGGCGAATCAACTTAGGGTGGAAACGGCGCAAAAATACCGCAATAGACGGCTTTATGATCGACCCCATCAACGGCAACTGGCTCAAGGACGAAGAACAACAAGCCGCTGATGATGAAGAGGCAGACATGCCAGTCAACCAACGTCAGCGCATTTCGCCCTATGTCGCTGACCGCCGCAACGCCCTAGTGATTCGCCCGCGCCTAGATATGTCATCGACAACAGCAGCGACACTACAATACGCGCTAAAACGCGGTATCGAGCTCAACTTCCAGTTGGAAGAGAGTGAGTTGATGGCGGAACCTCTTCCCAGTCAGCATGAGCGCAATGCCCTGATGTTTTACGAAGCAGCCGAGGGGGGAGCAGGCGTATTAACGCGACTAGCCACCGATGTCGCCGCCTGGCGAAAAGTCGCTCTCACTGCCCTGGAGCTGATGCATTGGAAGGGACAAGATGAAAGCAAACCCTGGCACAGACTACCACTGAAACAATGGGTTAATGCGGATGAGAGCTGTGAAGCTGGATGCTACCGCTGCATCCTGAGCTACTACAACCAGCCTGACCATGAAAACATCGATCGCAAAGACTCTCTCGCGTTGGAGTGGCTTGCCAAGCTAACTGGCCTTGACCTCAACGTAGGAGCTGGGGGGAAACCAGCTGCTGAGCAGAAAGCGCGACTAAAACGCGCCAGTGGTAGCAGCCTTGAGCATGCTTGGCTTGAGGCATTGAACACTTATCAGCTACACCAGCCGGATTCAGCGCAACCGCTGTTAGAAGCCTATGGAGTACGACCGGACTTCGCTTATCGAGAAAGCCGTGCACTAATTTTTGTCGATGGCCCTCATCACGATACGTCACAGCGCAGCATGATCGATCAACAACAATCGCAAGATCTCGAAGATGCTGGTTTTTTGGTAATCCGCTTCCCGAAAGAAACACAGCGCTGGCCTGCCATCTTTACGCAACACCCGGATGTTTTCGGCAGCATGCCTGCCTCTGATAAAAATACTAAGGAGAGCACTTCATGAATGCGCCTGTCACACAAACAGATTTTACCCCTGGCAGTATTGTCAAGGCGCGGGGCCGTGAATGGATCGTGCTCCCTGAGTCCAGCGACACCGACCTTTACCTACGCCCACTTGGTAGCGGTGATGATGACAAAGTGCGCTTGCTAACAGCACTGGAAAACGTCGAAGCGGCATTATTCCCACCGCCTTCTCCTGAAGAAGCGCGAGAGGGTAATCGCCAAGCAGGTTTACTGTTGCGCGACTCACTACTTCTCAAACTACGTGCTGGTGCTGGCCCCTTCCGCGCAATCGGTAATCTTGCCTTTGAACCCCGCGCCTACCAGCTAGTGCCTTTGCTGATGGCACTTCGCCAACCTATAGTCCGCTTGCTCATCGCGGATGACGTCGGTATTGGTAAAACGATCGAAGCAGGTCTCATTCTGCGTGAACTGATCGACCGCGGCGAAATACAAGGCTTCACTGTGCTTTGCCCGCCGCACCTTTGCGAGCAGTGGCAAGAAGAATTGGCCGAAAAATTTCATCTTCGCCCAGAAATAGTCAGCCGCCACTCTGCGGCGCGCCTGGAACGGGGGCTTTTACAGAGCGAGTCACTCTTCCAGCAGTATCCCTTTACTGTCGTCAGCTTGGACTACATCAAGTCCGACCGGCGCCGTGACGAATTCCTCAATAGCTGCCCCGACTTTGTCATCGTCGATGAAGCCCACACTTGCGTTCAAAGCAGCGCACAATCTCGCCACCAGCGTCATGCATTGCTACAAGGCCTGGCAGAGAATCAAGCCCGCCACATGCTGCTACTGACCGCCACGCCACATAGTGGGGATGATCAAGCTTTCCGCAGCCTACTTGGCCTCTTAAAGCCTGAGTTTGCCCAACTAGAACGGTTGGATGATACTCGCAACCCACTGAGGCAGCAGCTAGCCAATCACCTCGTACAACGCCGCCGCCAGGATATTGCCGAGTGGCGTGATAACACTCAGTTCCCTGAGCGCAGCGTCGGCGAAACGGCTTATCAGATGCAGGGTGAATGGCAAGCATTGTTCCAGGACGTGGTGGATTACGCCCGTGAGCTAGTCGATCGTGCCGAAAGACTGGATCACGTTAGCCAACGCCTACACTGGTGGGCCGCATTAGCGCTGCTGCGCTGCATTTCATCTTCACCGGCAGCAGCAGTGCGCACGCTCAAAAACCGTATTCATAACTCGCAAAAAGAGAGCATTACAATTAGCGAGCTGGATAACCAAGCGAACCGCACAATTCTCGATAGTAGCGATGACACTCAGGACGACTTGGAGCCTGATGCTCATCTTGAAGATATCCCGCTGCTGGAAAGCTTTTTAAAGCGCGCGACAGATTTACATGGGCCAAAAAAAGATCCAAAGCTGAAACAGCTCATCACCACTCTGACGCCCATGCTTAAAGAGGGGTATCGACCGGTCGTTTTCTGCCGCTACATTGCCACCGCGCAATACGTAGCAGAAGAGCTGCATAAGCGTTTTCCATCGCACAGCGTTGGTTGCGTAACGGGGGAGCTACACCCAGCCGAGCGTGAAGAGCGTGTTCTGGAGCTTACTCAAGCCCAAGGCTCTGCATTGCTGGTAGCCACGGACTGTCTTTCTGAAGGCATCAACTTACAAGACGCTTTTGATGCGGTGATTCACTACGACTTAGCTTGGAACCCCACCCGTCATGAACAGCGCGAGGGCCGTGTTGACCGCTTTGGCCAACGTTCCCCTACCGTGAAAGCACTGATGCTCTATGGCGATAATAACCCTGTCGACGGTGCCGTACTCCGCGTGATCCTGCGCAAGGCCGAGACCATTCGCAAGGCGCTTGGGGTCAGCGTTCCCATGCCAGAAGATGAAAACCGCATCACTCAGGCCATTATGCAAACAGTGCTACTAACCCGCGGCGCGGACAGCGGAATGAGCCAAATGGGGCTTGGCTTTGATGAACCCTCGCACAGCGTCGACGACCTTGCCAACCACGTGGACGTTACCTGGGAAAGCGCACTGAATAAAGCCAAACGCAATCGTACCATTTTCGCCCAACAGGCCATCAGCCCAGAGGAGGTGCTACCGGAATGGCAACGCATGCAAGAGGTGTTGGGAAGCCAACAGGACGTGGAACGCTTCATCAAGCAATCCCTAAGCGCGCTGCGAGCACCACTATCAGAACAAGCAGATGGTCGCTACCACCTTAGTTGGGACGCGTTACCCCGCGCCATTAGCCAGCGCTTAGAAAGCCACGGCATCACAAACCTGAGGGATATCGGTTTTGCCATGCCGTTACCCCGGGGCACTTCCTACATTCATCGCAGTCACCCACTGGTTACCGTATTAGCTGATGAACTTGCCGAACGAGCGTTGGAAGCAAGCGATAGTGAAATTGAACGCCCCGCACGTCGAGCAGGCGCCATTACCACCGCTCATGTCAAAGAGCGCGTCGTGATTGCCCTGCTTCGCATGCGCACCAATCTCACGCTAGTAAGAGAAGGCACACGCCGCGAGATGCTAGCGGAAGAAGCTGTAACGGTGGTTCTGGAAGGCCAACATCCTCCTCGTTCTCTCACCACCCAAGAGGCTGTCGATTGGTTTGCCCTTGAGGCCACACAGAATACCCCCCCAGCAGTGCGTGAGCGTGCCGTTAGCAACGCACTAAAGCACTTAGATACCCATCAAAAGGCACTTGATCACATCGGGCAAGAGCACGGTCAACAGTTACTCAAGGATCACCGTCGTGTCCGTGACGCCGAACGTCACGGCCGCGGTTCATTCGAGGTCAAACCGCAGCTACCTATTGATGTATTAGGTATTTATGTGCTGATGCCGGAGGTCGCATTTTGACATACGAACGCAATAAACCGGCTGTCCGCCAAATCCGTTTGACCAACATGCAGGAGCTTTTGACATGAAGCGTAGGGATGCTATTCAGGATGCGATCTTTCGGCTGGAAGGTGGCTTACTGCCGGCTGACCTGTTCAACCAGCTGGATGCTCTGCAGCTGCCTGGCCAGAAACCAGGCGACTATCAGATACCCAAAGGGTTAACGCTTCGTGACGAGATAGGCCGCTATTGGCGTATCGCTCAGGCCCAGTGGGCCAGTTTCGATAAACAGCGCCAGCGTGAAGACCTAGCCGACCCTATCGCGACTGCTCAATCCTGGATGCACTATCTGCTCGTTCAGGTATTTGGCTTTACTGATTTACATGAATGCAAACACGCCCGCGTTATTGGCGAACGCCACTTCCCTATCACACACTTCGCCTTTGGGGGCGCTGTGCCGCTGGTGATTTGTGCGCCGGGGGAAAAGCCCTTGGATACTGCCCTACCTCGCTTTGGGCATGAGGGGCGAAAACGTAGCCCCACCGGGCTTGTTCAAGAGTACTTGAACGCGACAGATGAAGCGTTGTGGGGCATCGTCAGTGATGGGCAGCGCCTGCGCATTCTGCGAGATAACCCTTCAATGACGCGCCCGGCTTATATCGAGATTGAACTTGCCACGCTATTTACGGAAGAGCGACTGCCTGATTTTCGCCGTCTCTGGCTACTGCTGCACGCCAGTAGGTTTGCTTCACAAGACGATATAGATACCGCACACGCACAACCTAACCACTGCTGGCTGGAAAAGTGGCGTGAGCAGGCCGAAGAACAAGGCGAAAGGTTGCTTGATAAGCTGCGTTTGGGCGTTACCGATGCTCTTAAAGCCCTCGGCAGCGGTTTTCTCGCTCACCCAGAAAATGTCGCTCTGCGCCAGCAATTCAGTAACGGCTCGCTCGATGCCCACGCTTACTATCAAGAACTTTTGCGCCTTGTGTATCGACTGCTGTTTCTACTGCGTGCCGAAGCTCGCCATTTGCTCCACCCAGCCGATAGCAATCCACTGGCCATTGAGCGCTATCGCGAAGGATACAGCCTGGAAACCTTGCGCCAAGCTGCGCGCAAAACCCATCGTTTTGAAGCGCGCCATCATGACCTCTGGGTCACGTTACAGCACTCACTCGCTGGGCTCGCGAATGGCCAACCCCTGCTAGCGTTACCGCCGCTAGGTGGGCTGTTTGGTGACGAACAGTGCCCGCATCTAGATGCTTGCCAGCTAGATAACCGTGCGCTGTTGACTGCCATTCGCGCCTTAACTTGGCACCGCAGTGATACCACCCAAACCCTGGTAGCGACCGACTACGCCAACATGGATGCCGAAGAGTTAGGCTCTGTCTACGAGGCCCTGTTGGAGCTGGTGCCTGCCATCAGTGAAAACCCGTGGCAATTCCGCTTTGTCGGCTTAGACGACGGCGAAACCACTGCAGGCAACCTGCGCAAACTAACCGGCTCTTACTACACACCGGATGTGCTGGTGCAATCGCTTATCGAGTCCACCTTAAAACCGGTGATTGCCCAGCGGCTGAAAGATAACCACCACCAGCCCCGCGATGCTCTTTTGAGTATGCGCATTATCGATCCGGCCTGTGGCTCAGGCCACTTCCTGCTGGCAGCTACCCGTACCCTGGCGCGTGAAGTTGCCCAGCTGGACGCCGAAGAGAGCGAGCCCACACCCGAACAGTTCCAGCATGCCCTGCGCGACGTGGTGCAGCACTGCATTTTTGGGGTGGATGTCAATCCCATGGCAATCGAGCTGTGCCGCACCGCATTATGGATGGAGGCGCTCGAACCCGGCAAACCATTGACATTTTTAGAAAGCCATATCCAAGCGGGAAATGCGCTAGTGGGCGTGTTCGACACAGCGGTACTAGAGAACGGCATCCCTCAAGAAGCCTTCGATGCCATCGAAGGCGACGACAAGGAGCTGCTCAAGGGGCTGCGTAAGAGCAACAAGGCCATGGCCGACACTCTGGCGGTGGATCTGCGCATCAACAGCCGCCAGCTCGCAGCTGTAGAAGAACTCTCGGAGGAGTCTCTGGAGGAGATCGCCGAAAAGCGACAGCGCTGGGAGGCAGCCCAGGAGAGCCCCGAAGCCCGCCGTGCCCGTCTACTTCAGGATCTCTGGACAGCGGCCTTTTTCATTCCCAAAAATGCCAGTTTTAAAGATCGCATCATCACTAACGAGGCGCTAATGGCCGCCAACCGTGATGAGCTCGACCCGCGCATTGAAGCTGAAGTTCGCCTGCGCGCCGAGCAGAACCGCTTTTTCCACTGGCAACTGCAGTTCCCGGAGGTATTCGATCGCGAATCGCCGGGCTTCGATGTGGTACTGGGCAACCCGCCCTGGGAGCGCATCAAGCTACAGGAGAAGGAGTTCTTTGCCGTGCGTGCCCCAGAAATTGCTGAGGCACGAAATGCCGCCGCCCGTGGCCGAATGATCCAAGCACTCGCTGATAGCGAAAGTCCCGCAGAGCTCCAGCTCTACACTGACTTCCAGCTGTCCCGACACGCCGCCGAAGCCTCCAGCCAGTTCGTACGCAAGGGCGGGGGCTTCCCACTCACCGGCACTGGCGACGTCAACCTCTATGCACTTTTTGCCGAGCTGGCGCTCAAGCTGATTGGGCACGGCAGCCGTGCCGGCATCATCGTACCTACCGGCATCGCCACCGACGACAGCACCAAGGCCTACTTCGATGCGCTAGGCACTGGCCATCGCCTAGCCAGCCTTTACGACTTCGAAAACCGAGAAGGCCTGTTTCAGGGCGTCCATCGCAGCTACAAGTTCTCGCTATTGACCATCGCCGACCAGGTGGAATTTGCCGATCTAATGTTCTTCGCCACCCGCATTGAACATTTACATGATCAAGATCGCCACTTCCAGCTCACCCCGGAAGACTTCGTATTAATCAATCCGAATACCCGCACCTGCCCGGTATTTCGCTCTAAGCACGATGCTGAGCTGACAAAAAAAATCTACTCCAGATCCAAAGTATTAGTTAAAGAGACGACTTCAGGAGAGTTAAACCCGTGGGGAATCAAAGTAAAAACCAGACACTTCCACATGGCGGAAGACAGTCATCTACTAAAGACATCTAATAGTTTATTCAGTGAAGTCTCACAAAAGGATAACCTTCATACTATTGCCAAAGAGCTAAATCACGTTCCGCTCTATGAGGCAAAAATGGTGCATCATTTTGACCATAGATTTTCTACTTATAATTTTTCTGGAGAAACTGCAAGAGATATATATATACAAGAAAAGAAAAATGCAGACTACTTGCCAATACCACGCTACTGGCTGGAGAAAGCAGAAGTAATCTTGCGCACCGCAGATCTTCCAAAAGACTTGCAAACCAGCTTCAGACGCGAAGACACTGAAAAGCTGGAAAAAGAACTACGAAAATGGCTCGCGGGTCTGCTCCTGATTCGTGGCAAAAAAGAACGCGCTGCCCTAATACTGGGTAAACAGGTGGTCAAGAAGGGTTCGAACGGAAATCTCTTCGTAGAGAGCGAGGAGACTAAGGCTGGCCTAGAATCCAGAGCACTCGCCGAACAGCACCCTATGCAAGATGAGGAGCTAACAGGTTGGCTTCATCACTTCGACTCTGGAAATGATGCATTCTCTATAATCGATAAGCTGTTACCAAACCGATGCCCAAAATATTTACTTGGTTACCGTGGAATCTGTCGATCAACCGATGAGAGGACAGCTATAGTTAGTTTAATCCCTTTATCAGGGGCATCGAATAGCCTTCCCATCTTCTTTTTTCCCATTACAATAAGCACTCCGCTCATAGCGGCACTCCAGGCTAATCTCTCCTCGCTGACGCTAGATTTTGTAGCACGCCATAAAATTGGCGGCGCAAACATGAGCTTCTTTATCATTAAACAACTTCCAGTATTATCACCTGACTCTTACAATAAAGAGCACCTAGACTTTATCATTCCTCGCTTGCTGGAATTGACTTACACCAGCCATGATCTGACGCCTTTCGCCCGAGATCTCGGCTACGAGGGCGCGCCCTTCGGCTGGGAGCCAGAGCGCCGCCACCAGCTACGCTGTGAACTCGACGCCTACTACGCACACCTCTATAGCCTCACCCGCGACGAGCTGCGCTATATCCTCGACCCGGCTGATGTCATGGGACCGGATCACCCCTCTGTCACCTTCCCCGGCCTCAAGCGTAAAGAAATCGCCAATTTTGGCGAATACCGCACCCAGCGCCAGGTACTAGAGGCGTTTGATGTTCTGGCCATCCAATTTGCGAACGACGAGGAAGTCTTGGCATGAGTCGCTATAGCCACAAACACGAGACAACGCACCTGCTCGCCGCTGCCGAGCGCTGGAAGGAAAACTGCCTTCTTCAAAATGGCAGCCTCTTCAGCGATACAAGACTCTGGATCCTCGACAACCTTGAGGAGCTGAACCGCAGTTTCATCCAGAACCCCATAGAGGGAGGAGACAGCTTCGTACACAAGCTGTCGCTTCAGCTGGCCGATACCTCCCCACAGGCCATCCAGCTGATGGCCGAACTCAACTGGCTATTGTTGCTCTTCTCGAGCAATATCAAGCCCGACACAAAACGCCGCATGGTGAAGGAAATCTGGGAGCTGAGTGGTGAGCCCTTCCCCGAGCAGGCATCTGGACTCGACGACGAGAGCCTCGGCGGTGTGGGCAGCACAGGCACCGGCTTCAATACTCATCGCTGGCGCGAGTTGGTATTTCTGATCGACCTGCTGCGCGCTTTCAAGTCGCTCCCGGTCGATCAACAGCAGCGCCAGGCACAAGCTCCCTGGGCTTTTGCGGACTGGATGGCTAGCGTACGTCGCGACGGCAACCGCCAGCTGACACATATCCTCAACTACCTACTCTTTCCGGACAGCTTTGAGTACATATCCATCAGCCTCGACAAGGAGAAGATTTTAGAGGCCTTCGAAGGCCTCTCGAAGCACCGACTCCGCCAACTTTCAGAGCGCGAGATCGACCAGGCGCTACTAGCCCTGCGCCAGCGACTAGAGCAGGAACACGGCACCAAGGTGGACTTCTATGACACCCCCTGGCTAGAGCAGTGGCGCCCTACTCCCGGCACCTGGCTCATGGCCTGGAACCCCGAGCGTTGGCATTGGGAATCCTTTCAGGACGACCGTCTGAAAATCGCCAGTGGCGAGAACGTCACCATACCGTGGCGCACTGCCTCCACCCAGCTGCGCGAGGGCGATACTTTCTACCTGGTGCGAGTGGGGCAGGAACCGCGTGGTTTGATCGCTCGCGGGAACATAGCATCGGCCCCCTACGAGGATACCCATTACGACACCAATCGCGCCGCCAACGGCGATACCATACGACGCGTGGATATCACCCTGACTGACCTGCGCGACCCTAAGGTAGATGCCTATATCAGCATGGCTGACCTTCTAGGAGGTACGACCGATGGTCAAATATGGTCACCCCAAGGCTCTGGCATCGAGATCAAATCACTTTCGGCCAAGCTGGTCGGCAAGCTGTGGGAAAAACTGCCTAAGATAAAGGTATCTGCCGCCAGGCCCAGCACACCCAAACAACAGGCTATTCAGATCGCACGCCCTGTAAACATAATCTTTTACGGCCCACCCGGTACGGGCAAGACCTACCACTTGCACACCCATTTAATGCCCCGCTACGAGAGCCAGGCTAATCGAGCACCCACCGGCGAGTGGCTGGAGGAAGAGCTGGCGAACACTTCCTGGTGGGAGGCTATCGCCCTGGCACTTGCCGATCAGGGCGGTATCGCCACTGTTAATGAGCTTTTAATTCATCGTTTCTTCAAAGCTAAGGCCCGGGTACAAGGGCGGGCTAATAACCCTCATTTACGTCAGACCTGCTGGGGCGCATTACAGCAACACACGGTACTTGAATCGAAAACGGTTCAGACTGCCGCCGAGAAGCGAATTTCACCACTGATATTCGACAAACAAAATGGCCGCTGGATCTTGACCGGCGAATGGGACGAAGCCGGTGAAGGGCTACGCGAGAAGCTAGCACAACTCCAGGAGGGTCCCGCCAGTGATGACGCCCGCATTAAACGCCACTTAACGGTCACCTTCCACCAGTCCTATAGCTACGAAGACTTTGTGGAGGGGATACGCCCGCAGACTACCGAAGGTGGCGGTATAAGCTATGAGGTTCGCGACGGGCTATTCAAGACGTTCTGTCAGCGTGCCAGCCAAGACCCTGACCAGCGTTATGCGTTGTTCATCGATGAAATCAATCGCGGCAACATCTCACGTATTTTTGGCGAACTAATCACTCTGATCGAGCCTGACAAGCGTGCTTGGTGGGATCCTGGAAGCCACTTGGTTGAGGGAATCGAGCTGGTACTGCCCTATTCCGGTGAGCGCTTCGGTGTGCCCAAGAACCTTGATATCTACGCCACCATGAACACCGCTGACCGCTCCATCGCCTTGATGGATGCCGCTCTGCGCCGACGCTTTCACTTTCAGGAGCTGATGCCGGAGCCCATGCGAATTCCTGGCAGCCAAGGAGACGGCTATATCCCCGATGGCGAGGGCGAGCTACTTAACCTGCGCGCCCTGCTACAAGCCATCAACCTACGCCTGCGCTACCTATTGCACCGCGACCAAACCTTCGGGCACGCTTATTTCACGGAGGTGAAGGATCTCGACGCTCTGCGCCGGGTCATGGTATACGACATCATCCCTATGTTGGCAGAGTATTTCTACGACGACTGGCGCCAGATCCGCCGCGTTCTTGCCGATGAAGGCGCTAACAGTGAACAGCAGCTAATTACCGCTACCATTCTTGACCCAACCCAACTCTTCCCGGGTAGCGATGACCTGATGCTTGAGAGGCCCGACTATCAAGTCAAAGCACCTAATGAGATCACCGCTGATGCCATCAAAAAAATCTATGAGTCGCTGGAAGGCGAAGCATGAGGCAGTTGACCGCCATTGAACATGGCTGGCTGGAGATCGGCGAGGGGCACTCTCTATCGCCACTTGAGGCTGAGGCGCTGGCCACGGTTGAGAGCATGCTCCCGCCCGGCTGCTTACAGTGGGGTCACCGGCGAGTTAAGTTTACCCAGTTCTGCGGTGTCGTCCAGGTGGACGGACTCCAGATGGAGGTGCTGCCCAAACTGACTCCCTACCAGACCGAAGCCCAGCAACGCAACACCCTACTAACCATGCTCGCTTACGCCGGCGACTTGGTGGGAGTGGATACCCTGGGCGCAGGGCTGGCGACCAGCCAAACCACCCTGCTGGACCTGTTCATAAGTCATTTCGCCCGGCTGTTAGAACGCCAGTTGCAGCAGGGCCTGCTACGCGACTACCGGGACATTGACGACACTCTGGATCAGGTGCGTGGACGCATTGATCTGGTGCGCCAGCAACGCGAGAACCTCTTCAAGCCACAGCGGCTGGCCTGTCGGTACAGCGAATTGGTCGCTGATATTCCGGTTAACCGCTTGCTGCACAGCGCTCTGCGGCTAGTGATCCCCCTCTGCACCAGCCCCCTGCTGGCTCAGCAGCTTCATGCGCTGCGCATGCGTTTCGGTCACGTCGGTACCTTGGCGTTCCAAGAGCGAGGACCCGCGGTCGATCAACTCAACAGGATGCAGACTCGCTACGCCCCGCTGGTCGCTCTGGCTCACCTATTTCTGGATGGACAGTTTCTCGATGCTCGCTCCGGAAGCCAGCAAGCCTTCAGCCTGCTCTTCGACATGAACCGTCTATTTGAGCGCTACACGGCTAACCGTTTAAGGCCGCTCGCTCGCCGCCATGGGCTTCGGCTTGTAGAGCAGCGACCTAGGCGTTACCTCGCCAGTGACGAGCACGGCAAAGGCCGAGTACTCATGCGTCCTGATATCGCGCTTCTCGATAAAAATCAGCGCCCCGTGACTATCTTGGATACCAAGTGGAAGCGTTTGCCTAATCAGGATCCACTCTCGTCACTCTCCGCCGCAGACCTCTATCAAGTCAACGCCTACGCCAGCACCTACGGTTGTGCCACAGTAGGGCTACTCTACCCGGAGCAAACATTTTTACCTGCAGGTAAGACGTACTCATTGCAATTGTCAGGCTCCGTCAACTGCAATGTGTTACTGCAATCCGTCGCTGTTGATGGAAAACCAGTGGATATAGTGATTGAGGCAAAGTAAGGGTCACTCATTTCAATAGGCTTGGAAAAACGCTGAAACGCGAATGTTCTGTGCAATCACCAAAGGATATAAAGTTGTAGTACTACTCAATCAGAGGGTGACGTCGGGGGAGTCGTTGCGCTAGTTGCGGTAGATGCATATTGTGTTACTGTAATACAATGTGGGTGTGCATGACTGGTGAAAATGGCACCAGACACCAGCCCACGTGCAGTTGCTCCCAAATAATTTTCCAATAACAGGAGTGCTTTATGATCCGCACTACAAACCTCATCACCGCTGGAGCCGTCGCTGCCTTCGGCCTCACTGCCTGGTCGGGCGTCGTCGTCGCCAGTGACAGCCACACCATCAAATTCGGGAATGTGATCTCGGCTGGTGACACACAAAACCAGGGTTACGAACTGTTCGCTGAGCAGGTGGCCGAACGTACCGACGGGCGAATTACGGTCGAGGTGTACCCCGATAGTCAGCTCGGTGGTGAACGGGAAATGATCGAAGCTACCCAGTTCGGCGATATTGAGATGACAGCGCCTTCGGTCGGTGTGCTTGCTAATTTCGACAAGTCACTCCAGGTCTTCGACTTTCCCTTCATATTTGAAGATGCCGAGACCGCCTATGAAGTACTTGACAGCGAACTCGGTGACGAAATGCTGGCAGGTCTGGCCGACAGCGGCTTGATCGCGCTCGGCTGGGGAGAGAATGGTTTCCGTAATCTGGCCATGACAGATGGCACGGTTCGAGTCCCTGAGGATATGGAAGGCGTCAAACTGCGTACCATGCAGGTGCCAATGCACATTGCTTACTGGGAGAGCGTCGGTGCGGCGCCCACTCCCCTCTCCTTTCCCGAGGTTTTTACCTCCTTGCAACAGGGAGTCGTGGATGGTGTTGAGAACCCTTACGAACTTCTCTACTCTGCTCGCTTGACCGAGCCTGCGAGCTACCTGACCGAAACCCGGCACATTTATGATCCTGAAGTCCTGCTCATCAACAAGGATTTCTATGAAAGTCTGTCCGACGAGGATCAGGAAATCATTCAGTCTGCAGCGGATGCAGCGATCGACAAAATTCGCTCGCTCAAGAAAACCGTGAGTGATGAGATCCGTGCCGAGATTGAGGCCGCAGGCGGCACAGTCACTGACCTGACGGAAGAAGAGCGGCAAGCATGGATTGACTCTGCTGTTCCGTTCTATGCAGATAACGCTTCTGAAGTGGATACAGACAAGCTTAAAGCGATACTGGAAGCGGCAGGCAATACCAGCTTTCTTGAAGCTATTCAGTAATTTAGGCTGAAAGTGCCCCTATCTGAGTCAACAAGGCTTGGGTGGGGGCTCGTTGTCTTTGTCGCAGAATGGATGATAACCCCATGCTGAAGTGGATATATTCACATTTCGACGATCACATAGAAACCTACTTAGCCACAATAGCCCTAGTCGTGTTTGCATCCTTGGTGATTTATCAGGTCGTGATGCGCTACTTCTTTAACAGTCCATCCTCATGGTCTGAAGAGATTGCGCGCTATGCTCTCGTCTGGTTCGTCTATTTGAGTGGAAGTTATGCCATCAAATATCAGCGACATGTAAGATTTGGTGTTGTAGTCGATCTGATCGGCAAAAAAATGCCATTCGTGCAACGGATTATTCGCCTTTTCGTATTTATTACCTGGCTAGCCTTTCTTATCTACATGTTCACTCTGTCGATTGAGATGGTCAGGAGGCAAATGATTACTGGGCAGTTGTCCCCAGGTTCACAGATTCCCATGTATCTCGTGTATGTAGGGCTTCCCCTTGGCCTATCCCTAATGTCGTTTCGGGTGTTGCAGCATATGGTGCGTTCACTCATCGATCTCATTCGGAACCCCTGGGCACCTATTCCTCCATCACAGCCCGAAGGTGATTAAGACATGGGCATCAGTATTCTGGCAATAAGCTTTATCGTGCTTCTCATCATGGGCATGCCAGTTGCCTTTGCGCTTGGCATTTCCTCTATGCTCTCGGTAATCATTACTGAGGTCGTTCCTGTCAACTATCTCACGCAAACGATGTTTGGAGCTGTTGACTCATACTCGTTGCTTGCGGTACCTCTCTTCGTATTATCCGGCGTCATTATGGAGTATGGGGGGCTCTCCAAAAGACTGATTGATGCTGCCAAGGCATTTGTTGGTCATATCACCGGTGGATTGCCGGCCGTTACCTTGCTGGGAACCACCGTTTTTGCCATGTTGAGTGGCTCTGGTCCGGCAACGGTTGCCGCTATCGGTGGCATCATGATCCCTGCGATGATCCGGGAAGGATACGGTCGAGGCTTTAGTGCTGGCATACTGGCGACTAGTGGGGGTGTGGGCATTGTGATCCCACCCAGCATTCCGCTCATCATATACGGAATAACCACGAACACTTCTATTGGTGACCTTTTTCTTGCCGGCCTCATTCCCGGTATTGTCATCGTACTGACTCTCTATATCGTTAGTCGTTACATCTGTAAGAAAAAGGGCTACGGAATCAAGTCACCCAAAGCGAACTGGGGTGAACGTCGCAAAGCGATATGGCGAGCTAAGTGGACGCTGATGATGCCTTTGGTGGTGTTGGGCGGCATTTATGGCGGTGTGTTCACTCCGACTGAGGCATCGGGTATTGCCGTGGCCTACAGTCTGGTTCTTGCAATACTGTATCGTGAGGCTCAGATATCACAGATACCTTTGATGCTGAAAACCACATTCCTCATTTCTGGAATGATTCTGGTGATCATCGCTACTGCGTCTACTTATGCCAGAATCTTGACGCTTGAACGCATCCCCACACTTATTGCCAGCTTTCTCGGTGCGCTGCCTGTACCGTTCTGGATTGTTCTCGCAGTGATCGTTCTGCTGTTGCTCTTCGTTGGAATGTTTATGGAGACCATAGCGGGTATTATCCTTCTGGCTCCCATTCTCGTTCCGGTGGTTATGCAGATGGGAATGGACCCAGTTCATTTCGGCATTGTAATGATCATGGCGTCAATGATTGGGTTTGCCACTCCACCAGTGGGTGACAACCTCAATGTGGCCAGTGCCATTAGCGGCTTGTCGATCGAAAAAGTGAGCATAGCGGCGCTGCCGTTCGTGGCGGCTCTTGTTGCTATCCTGTTCCTGGTGGCTTATGTGCCACAGATATCTCTCTTCTTACCCAATTTGTTGGGATAACGTATTTTTGGTGAACGTGGTTGGTCGTCGTCGGCATCCGTTCGGCGTCCAGCACTCCCTTAGTGTGGTGGTGTACGGTCTTGCCCAACTGGGCCGGTTTCAAGCGGTCGTGGCCTCGATATGCATACACAGCTAGGTTCGCGACCGACGCATGACCGGCTCGGGCAGGAAGAGGAAATGGATAGACTCAAACTCGCGAAGGGCCGCTGGCCATGGCTGAGTTATGAGTTGTGGTGCCTTGTTTAGGGTCAAGAATGGAGAAGAGCGGGCTTGCCCTTTCCATGAAGCCGATATCCACACTGGTTTTCCCATCGACCACTAGTTGGCAACCGATCTCGCCGATGGCGGGAGAGACACGGAAGCCATGTCCCGAGAACCCTGTCATGATAATGACATTCGGATTCTCTACATGTGGGCGGATATACTCGAGCATTGAGCGCGTATAGCTTTCGACATACGTTTCGACACGGTAGGGTCGGCGGCTGAGCCACGGCAGCATTCCCTCGCGAATCCATTCGAACTTGTTCAGCTCCGCCGCGAGCTCAGCTCCTTCAAGCTGTCGAGGTAGCGTGTCGGCATCGCCAGTGACGTAATGATCATTGAACCCAAGCCCGAGCTTGATTGAGCGCCGATCCTGGCTGGGAATACCATAGCAGTATTGAGGAGCCGTCCTCAGGAATGGTGGCAGGTCAATGAAGTCGTCTTGGCGTGCATTAAACCACAATGAGGTCAAGCGTCTTGTCACCACCTCGTCCTGGATATGGGGCACCAGTTTCGAGGTCCAACCGCCACAACACATCACCACCCGATCGAATGTCTGCTTACCAGACGGTGAGAGTACGCTGACCGTGGAACCTGTAACATCTAGCGCTGTGACAGGGTTAAATTCATGAACGATTGCGCCGTTTCGACGGGCCAGTTCAACGGTGACTTCCACTGTACGCTCTGGCCGAATGACGGCCCCATTGATGTCCCAGAGACCGAAGGAATGATCATCGAACGCAAAGTGGGGAAAGCGCCTACACAGTGCGGATGTCTCCAGGAGCTCTACGGGTACTTCTAGTGCTTTGGCGG
Source organism: Halomonas sp. A3H3 (assembly GCF_000982975.1). Lineage (NCBI taxonomy): Bacteria > Pseudomonadati > Pseudomonadota > Gammaproteobacteria > Oceanospirillales > Halomonadaceae > Halomonas > Halomonas sp. A3H3. Next base: position 1,208,778 of record NZ_HG423343.1, read on the forward strand.
AGTTGAGCGCGCACTGCATCTGGGCGTCTTGCTCTCCACCGTATATCAGCACGCCAGTAGGATCGCGCAGCGTCTGGCCGCTAGAGGCTTCCAGCTCACGCCATGCCACCGCGGCACGCTCGATCAGGGGGACGTAGGCAGGCTCGGTCATCTCTAGGTTCCAGAAGAGCCGGCTCTCTCCTCCAACACCCGCTGAAGGGTGGCCGGGGTACTCCTTATCGAAGCCATGCACCTCGACTCCGTCAACGCGGCTTAACTGCCAAAGTACCTGCGCGCCGATGGCTCCTAGTCCGATGACCGCAACTCTCATTTTTCCGCTTCCTTTTTAGAGGTCTGGGCACTTTGATTACCGGACTGAGATTCGCGTTGCGCTTGTATCGCCCGCTTGATGAACGCTTCTGACTCTTCTATATGGATGCGGCTAGCTTTTGCGGCCATGTCAGGATCTCCAGTACGAAGGGCATCCAACAGTTCCCGGTGCTCCTGAGCAATTACCTGGGGTGAAGAGTTTCCCGAGCGGTAATAGGAGAGAGCCAGACGTTTTTCGGCCGAAATGCTGCGATAGAATCGCTGCAGGCGTGGACTGTCGGTGGCTTCAATAAGAGCTTGATGGAACTGAAAGTCAAGCTTCAAGACTTCGTCCCAGTCGTTGCCATCACATAGCACTTCCATGAACCGTACAGCGCTCTCGGCGCTTTTGGGAACTGTCTTTCGTGATGCGAGGATGCGAGCTGTTTCAATCTCGAGTAGTCGGCGTGCAGCAAAAAGGTCGTGAAGATCATCTTCCGAGAACTGTGGAACGTATACGCTCTTGTTGGGCTCACGCCGAAGGATGCCATCATGTATCAGCACCACGACCGCAGAGCGGATCGTTTGCCGAGGTACTTGGTAGCGGTCCGCGAGTTGCGATTCCACCAGCACGTCACCGGGACGAAAGGTACCATCGAAAATCGCCTCACTGAGTTGCTCGGCAACCGCATCCACGACTGAGATAGTGCGAAGCTTAGGTGTACTCATGGGGGGTGGGAGATACCTTGAGTTGGGGAACTAGGGTGGGTTGCCAATCCCTTTAGCCGGTAGTGGCGCGATCTCCCTTCTCCTGTTTCCTGTTTCCTGGGTGAATGAAACATGATGATACCGGGCCTGAGTATCGCCTTGCATCCATGTAATCCTATGCAGGGTACCCGGGAAGAACAAGGTCCTGATGGTAGTCAGGACCTTGTTCACGGGAAGTGCTTACACGGTGGGTCGCCGCGCTATATTGTAGTAACGAATCTCCTGGTACTCTTCTAGCCCTTCGTGGCTGCCTTCGCGGCCAAGACCGGACTGCTTCATGCCACCAAACGGCGCAGCCGGATTGGAGGGTACCCCGTTGTTGATGCCAACCAGCCCGGTTTCCAGTTCGTCGGCAACATTGAGTGCACGGTCGAGGTTTTCTGTGAAAACGTAGCCGGCCAGCCCGAACGGCGTATCGTTTGCTCGCGATACCACCTCTTCCTGCGTTGAGAAGCGGGAAATGGCCGCGATGGGGCCGAAGATTTCTGTGTTCGCGATTTTGGCCTCAGCTGGCACGTTATCGAGCACGGTCGGGGCAAAGAAGTAGCCGTTGCCTTCAGGGGCTTGTCCTCCGGTGCGCAGATCGGCACCGTGCGCAATGGCATCACTGACAAGAAGCTGAAAGTTGTTGACAGCATTACGGTTGATCACCGGCCCCAGACCAACTCCCTCGGCGATGGCATTGCCGACCACGACCTCTGACATCCGCTTGCTGAAGGCCTCGACGAAAGCGTCGGCAATGCCGTCTTGCACATAGAAGCGGTTTGCCGCCACGCAGGATTGCCCCCCATTGCGCAGTTTCGCCAGTATCGCCCCGTCCACGGCGCGCTCGAGGTCGGCGTCGTCGAAGACGATGAGCGGGGCGTTACCCCCTAGTTCCATCGAGCTCTTGACGATGTTTTTAGCCGCAAGCCCCATAAGAGTGCTGCCCACACTGGTGGAGCCGGTGAACGAAATCTTCCGGACCCGAGAGTCTGAGAGTACCGCTTCGCTGAAAGCGGCAGGGTTCGCTGTGGTGACCACGCGCATCAGCTCACGCGGCACGCCGGCTTCCGCCATCAGCTCGACGGTCAGCAGGGTGGTCAATGGAGTCAGGGCCGCTGGCTTGATCACGGATGCGCAACCGGTGGCAATTGCTGGAGCGATCTTGCGCGTGATCATCGCCATGGGGAAATTCCATGGCGCAATGAGCAGTGCCAGGCCCACAGGAGCGCGTCGTGTCAGTATCGTCGAGCCTCCAGCTGGATTCTCACGATACTCTCCGGCCGGGCGCAGCAACTCTTCGGCATACCACCGTACGTAATCGGCAGCATACTGCACCTCGCTTTGGGCCTCTGCCAACGGTTTTCCCATCTCGCGACTGATGACATAGGCCAGGCGCTGCTGGTTGGCGATAAGTACCGAATAAACGTTGTGAAGGGTATCGGAACGCAGCCGTGGCGTCGTCTTCGCCCAAGTGCGGCCCGCCTTGTCGGCTATCGCCACCTCAGCTAAGGCTTCCTGTGGCGTCATGCTGGGCAGGGTAGCGATGCGCTCCTCCGTGGAAGGGTCGAGGACGGCAAATTCCTTGTCGCCGGGCGCATGCTTGCTATAGCCGGGCAAGCTCTTCAGGGCTTCCTCGGAAGCGGCTAGGCGCTCCGCTGATGGGGTTGGTAGCTGCATGGTATTTCCCTCTCAGTTTTTTAGCTTATGCCGAGGCCCGGGCCTTGCCTGACCGAATGTCGTCAAGTACATGTCGAACTCCGTTGACGAGGTCGCGCACTTCCTGATCTGTAGTGATAAAGGGCGGACTGATCTGCACGGCGTTACCCCGCAACGGGCGAGTGATGAAGCCGAGGTCGATAATCTGGTCGGTGACCCATTCCGCCTGAACCTCATTATGCAGCTCGATTGCGCCCAGAAAGCCACCGACCCGTGTGGTTGCCACGAGCTCATGAGATTCGATTGCCGCGAGCTCACTGGCCAGTATTCGTTCAAGCGCTGCCGAGCGCTCCACCAAACCCTCGCGCTCAAGGATTTCAAGGTTTTTCATCGCTAAGACGGCGGTAACGGGATGGCCTGAATAAGTAGTGCCGTGGCGGTATACCGGTGAGGCGGCCCCCTGTTCAAAGAACGGTTGCCACACGCGGGGGGCAACGAATACCCCGCCCAGAGCGGCATAGCCGGAGGTTACGCCTTTAGCAAAAGTGATGATATCCGGCTGCAGCGCATAGCGGGATGAGGCAAACATAGTGCCGGTTCGCCCGAAGCCGGTGATCACCTCATCGGCGATAAACAGAATATTGTTCTCATGGCACAGCCGCTGAATTTCCGCGAAGTAGCCTTCGTGTGGGGGGTGCACCCCTCCGGTTCCCATCACTGGCTCTGCGATATAGGCAGCGATGTTTTCCGCACCGATACGTTCGATTGCCTCGGCAAAGGCCGCTGTGGAGTGCTTGTCGATCCGCTCGGTGCCATCGACCAGAGAATCCGAACCGTAACCTTCACGGTTAAAGTCGAGGCCGGCGACGCTGGTGCCATAAGCGTGGAGCCCATGGTAGGAGTGCTCCCGGCTGATGATGACCTTCTTCGATGTGCAGCCTACCTGGTTCCAGTAGCGGCGCGCCAACTTCAACGCCACGTCAATGGAATCAGAACCGCCGCTGTTCAAGATCACTTTGGCATCGTCGATGGGGGCCATGCTAACGAGCATTTCCGCAAGCTCTACGGCCCGGTTATTCGTGTAGCGACCGAACACATGGTAGGAGTCGAGCGTCTTCATCTGCTCGTAGGCAACTTTCGCCATCTCTTCGCGACCGTGGCCGATATTGGCATACCACAGAGAAGCGGTGCCATCGAAGAGTTTGGCGCCCGTATCCGTAGTGAGGTAGGAGCCTTTCGCGGAGACCACCTGGATCTGTCGGCCGATCACCGAGGGCATGTGTGCTTGCGCACTCCACAAAGCCGGAGTTGTCATTCTGTTACCTATCGGGATTGAACTGAGGTTAAAAAGATGATTGTACAACTGTTCTATACTAGCGACTGTACTATTGTATTACAATTTGCCTAGCACTACGACTTCCCAGATTCCCTTGATATAATGAGACATTTTACTTTTTGGTCACCTATCGGTGAAAAGCGTCCTCACAGGGATAATCGGCAATTCACGGTCGGAAAGCCCAACATATTGATGGTGGCTGACATTGCCTAGGGTCTGTTGACGTTTGGAGAGATAGTATTGGCAGGATAGGGGCAAACTCGCAGAATACAGGTTCCGACACCAAGAGACTGCGAGCTCGCCATGCCTAGACTGATGCTCAAGAATGAACACTGATTGAAGCTTAAACCTACCCTGCTTCAACAAAGTATCTATGACAAGCCTGACCTGCGATTAACGGGGGGGGTAGTCTTTACCGAATGCATACCGGTTGCCAGTAACGGGATTTACCCGACGACTTCGTGCACTGGAACATTGTCTATAAGCGCTTCAACGCCTAAAACGTGGTGGGCAAACTGGTGGCTGTTTTTAATCGATTAGTGGAAGACCCAGCTATTAAATGGCTCTTTATCGAAGACTTCTATAACAAGGTTCAGCAAGACAGCACAGGGGCAGCCACAGAGAAAGTAGAAGCCATTGGTAAAAGCCGCATGGGTAACAAGAGAAAAATTTAATTAGCCCATGGGTTACCAATTGCCTCCAGGATCACCGGAAGTGACGTCCATGACGGCACACAGGAGCAAGCGCTGATTGATGAGTCTTCAACAGGTGGAGCATTAGTGGCAGATAAAGGGGACGAAAGTGGGCGTACCCGTGAGCAGGTCAACGCCAACGGGATTAGCTTGGTGATCCCACGCAGGCGCAACTCAAAGATAGGAAATAGCTGTTTTGGCAGAGGGTTATATCGCTATCGTTATCTCGTAGAGAATGCATTTTCTCGATTGAAGCCGAATCGCGCCATAGCGACGCGCTACGACAAAGGCAGTGTCGCCCCCGGCCACCTAGAAAACTAGCGGAAAGTTGCTGGTTCCGAACACGGCCACCGGAAGTAGGTCGATATGACATTGGCACAGGACGGCCCCGCTCCCCTACCAGATGAGCCATGGGCAGACCGTATTCGGGCATGGCACGCTCGTTCAGTTCATCGCCAATTTTTCCAATCTCAATAGCGACAGTCGAGGAATCCGAAGGAGGCCTCCCAATAGATAGCTAAGGCCCTCTTGGCAAGCCTCCAGGCATACTCGACCTCGACCGTCTTACCACCGACGACCATAGGCTCGGGGAATTTGTTAGTAGCCGGGTTGATCGAATCGATGGACCTTGATCTGCCACTGACGCTTGAGTAACTTGCCTTCCAGGGGCCCTGGGGCATGTCGAACTCCTTTCTGATTGTTGTCAGAGCGATTTCACGTCGATAGGCGCACTGGCCGTTTCAAAGCTTAGTGGGTTGCGCAACGGACGGCCGAAATAGGCAAGACTGATCTCAAACCGGTCCCCCTCGCGGGTGCGGATGTTATCGGCAAAGCTCAAGGTGGCGGTCCCGAAGAAATGCACATGCACGTCGCCGGGCCGGCGGAAACCGACATATTTGAAGTGATGGTGCTCGAGATTCGCTAGGCTGTGCGCCATGTTGGCCTCACCGGTAAGGAAGGGTTTTTCCCACACCGTCTTGTTACCGCGTACGATACGGCTAATACCCTCCAAATGAACAGGTAGCTCTCCTACTAAAAGTTCCGGGCCGAAGCTGCAGGCACGCAGTTTGGAGTGGGCCAGCCATAGGTAGTTGTAGCGTTCGGTGACATGATCAGAAAACTCATTGCCGATGGCGTAACCCACCCGCCACGGTTGGCCGTCATCTCCAATCACATAGAGCCCGGCCAATTCAGGCTCTTCACCCGCATCCTCTGCGAAGTGCGGCACGGGAATCTCGGCCTCAGGGGCCACCACGCAGGCGCCATCGCCCTTGTAGAACCACTCGGGCTGCGCACCCGACATACCCGACTGAGGCTTGCCTCCCTCGATCCCCAACTTGAACATTCGCATTGAGTCGGTGAGTTCTTCCTCACTCACTTGCGTCTTAGTATGCATGGCCGAGCGCGTGTCGGCACTCCCCAGATGGGTCAGCCCGGTGCCGGTGACCAGACAATGGGCCGGGTCCGGATGAGTAAGCGGGGGCAGCAGGCGTTTCTCGTCGAGAATTTGAGTATATTCGAGCCGGGTCTCAGTCGCAGCGGCTTCGATGGCTTCAGTCAACGAGTGCCCCGCAGCGATGGCACGGCGGGCCAGGGTATAGGTGTCGGCATTAAGCAAGCGAACCTGTTCGGCGTTCTCGACTAGGGCGGCGTATGGGGTGCCATCATGGATGCACTGGATCAATCTCATGCTTGGCCTCATTCGGTGATATTGAACTGATCAAAATGATCGTGGTTGAGTGTCAAACCAAGACCTGGCACGTCGTCGTCGAGATCAATGAAGCCATTCACCGGCTCGGGATCGCCTTTGAAGAGGTAGTAGAAAAGCTCGTTGCCGATCTCAACGTCATGAACTGGGAAGAACTCGGACATTGGCGAGGCCAGCGTCGACATGGTCAAATGGTAGTTGTGCATCTGTCCTGCATGCGGGATTACAGGAATACTGAACGATTCGGCAAGGGCGTTGATCTTGCGTGCAGCAGTGATGCCGCCAACACGGTTGGTATCGTACTGAATCACCGAAATAGCGCGCTTCTCCAATAACTGTCGGAAGCCATAATGAGTGAATTCGTGCTCTCCCCCAGAGATCGGAATGCTGGTGAGCTGATTCAGTTCAGCATAGCCATCGATATCGTCGGCCAGCACGGGCTCTTCGAGCCACCGAGGCTCAAAGCGTTCCAGCTTGGGTAACATGCGCTTAGCGTATTCCAGGTTCCAGCCCATATAGCATTCGAGCATTAGGTCAATATCGTCGCCAATAACTTCTCGAACCGCTGCGACACTATTCAGGTTTTCGCGCATGCCAGCCGGGCCGTCTTTGGGGCCGTACCCAAAGCGCATTTTCATCGCGGAAAAACCTTGGTCGAGATAAGACTGTGCTTCGTCTTGCATACTTTTAAGATCAGTACGGTAGAGTTTCGATGCGTAGCAGGGAATTTTCTCCTTGGTACGTCCGCCGAGCAGTTTAAAGACCGGTTTATTTACCGCCTTACCCATAATGTCCCAGATGGCGATATCGACGCCCGAGATTGCCGCCATGCCAATCCCTTTACGCCCCCAGGCGTGGGTGGCGCGGTACATGCGTTGCCATAGGTATTCGTAATCGAAAGGATCTTGACCGATCACAAGTGGAGCAAGGTACTGGTCGATGATTGCCTTAGCGATGGAAGGGGCAAGCGCCACGTTGCCTAGGCCGACCAAGCCTGTATCGGTTTCAATTTCCACGGCGGTCCAGCCATGAAAGCGGAAAGTACCCATTGAATCGCTCTTGTCCCACAGCTCATCCATAGCATTAGAGCAGAAATGGGCTTGGGCTGGGACGGTGTGTCCTTTCCACTCGAAGATACGGGCTCTGACCTTGATAATTTTCATTGGTAGGATTTCCTTTGTATTTATGAAGGCATTAGGCGCTTGTGAAGGCTGGTGTACCACCGATAGCGAAGACAATCTTGCTCGACTGAGCATTCATGCTGGCGATAGTCAGTGAGAAGAAATAAAGCCTCAGCAGCTTCCTGAGCATAGTGCACTCCTTAATTGTAATTGGTAGTGATAAACTGGTCTTCTGGTACGGCCAACATACCACTAACTTAGAAACCTAAACATGCTGTAACACTATGTCAATAAATAATTAAAAAAATATAGCTTTGTTTTAATCTGCCTGCGCAACATATATAGTTTTTGATTATCTGGTCTATTATATATACCAGCCATGAGAGGAGTGTAGCTATGCACAATTCAGCATTCGCCTTCGAAAAGACGCTTATGAATCGGACCAAGAAAGAAATATTGGCTGATAAGCTGACCGACATGATTCTTACCGGCCTATTACGGGATGGAGACGAATTACCTAGTGAGCGTGAGTTGGCTCAACTATTTGGCGTCAGCCGAGAGACCGTGCGCGGGGGGCTTTCCCAGCTCACCGCTCACGGCCTAATAAGCGTCTCTCATGGCAGCAAGACGCGCATCTGTGCTAACGATGAAGCCTTGGCGAGATTCCACGCAACCCATTCTGACGCCAAAGTGCCTGTGATGAATTGCTTCGACGTGGACAGTGTATTCGAGAGTCGCATCGTGGTAGAGGCCGCCATTGCTAGGCGCGCAGCCATCCATATTGATGCTCAGGGTATCGACGTTTTAAAACGAATGCTTGAGGAGCAGGAAAAATTGTTTAACTCTCCCGTACATTTTCAGCTCTCCGACCAAAACTTCCATAAACTTATATCAAAGTACGCCGACAATGAGATTCTATTGCGCTATGCCGAAGAACTTTACACCTTTGGACTCAACATCCGGCGCCAGGTAATGCTGGAGCCAGGAGCTATAGAGCGCAGTTACCTAGAACATCAGCACATCGTTGATGCCCTCATGCGCGGCGACCCTAATGCCTCTGAGCGCGCTATGCTTACCCACCTAGATAGTGTTTTCCGAACCACCAGGGCTAAATTGAAAACAAGCCATAGCTAAGATTGATTCAAAAAACGAACCGAGGATCGCACAGTGCCTGCTAAGCAGCATGGATACAAATTCAACATGAGCAGGAAGGGGAAATTTTAGAATACGCCTTCGGAGTACTTCTTCCACACGTTGACGTGGGAATTAGACTTAAGGAAGCTGAGTAAGCTTCCCTTGAGTCTAACGAACTGCTTTTTTAACAGGACACAGGGCGGTCTCAATGCCCAAGTGCAACATCTACCAATTAGGCATGGTGTTTCCATGACTCACTGTTATAGCCATCTTTCTGCTGAAGACCGAGCCGCCATTATGCTGATGCGGATTAATCACTAGATTCGTGCCATCGCTCGTCAGTTGGGGCGCGCACCGAGTAACGTTTCACGAGAACTAGCACGCCACACGTTCAGGCCTGGCATGGCGTATGACGCCAATTTTGCTGGTTACCGAGCTCGACTGGCCCGCTGTCGGCCTCAACGTAGCCCGAAGCTGCATCTGGATGGGTGAACTATTCGAAAAGGTGTTCTACCTGCTGCGTAAGTACTGGTCTCCAGAGCAAATAGCCAGCACACTCAAGCGTATGTTACCTGATAACACTGACCACCAAGCCTCACACGAAGCCATCTACAACGCGCTCTACTTCATGCCGCGCGGCTCGCTCAAGAAGGAGCTGGCTGCCTGTTTAGGTAAACGGTGTCCTCGCAGCCAGGGCAAGGCAACAGATTCCAGACCTAGCCAGCATCCACCTGCGATCTACTGAGCTCGAAGACCGCCTAATGCCTGGCCATTGGGAGGGGATCTCATCTTTGGCGTTAACAATCGCTCTGCTGTCGGTACATCGGTGGAAAGCACTACGCGCTTAGTGATTCGCGCAAAGGTGGATGGCACCATGGCTACGGCGGCGACCATCGGCTTCAGCGACAAGCTTAATGAATTGCCGCGTTCCCTGCGCTTATCTATAATTTATGGTCAGGGCAGAGAGATGGTGAAGCATGCCGAGATCACTCAGAATACTGGTACAGCGATTTAATGTGCTGCCCCGCATAGCCCGTGTGAGCAGGGTTCCAATGAGAACACGAACGGGCTGCTGAAACAGTACCTGCCGAAGGGTACGGATATGTCTCGGTCTACAGCCAAGAATAGCTTGACGAAATAGCCGACTCATTGAATACACGACCACGAAAGACACTGGACTGTCGAATGCCGCTGGAAGTCTACGCCGAGGTGCTCAAGAAATCCGTTGCTGGACCGAGCACCCTTCAATGGCGTTGCGCTTGTAACTTGAGGCAGCCACTTGAAGCGCCAAAATATAGTAATATCCGTGTAGACGCTCCACGATTATAGCAATACTTATATCCTCGACTTTGAAATAAAACGGTATAGAAAAGCATTTCTTTTAATTAATAAAAAACACAGTCCCTTCGACTGATTTTACATAAAAAAGGCCTTCCCCATGGTTCCAACATTAAGTTTAATTACTTCACGTTTACGACTGAAGCACATGCAACTTTTAATCGCACTGGATGATTACGGCTCCCTTCATAAAGCTGCGCAAGGCATATCTATATCTCAGCCCGGGGCAACCAAGTCACTACATGAAATTGAAGATGTTCTAGACATGCAGCTTTTTGAACGCAACCCCAAAGGAATTGAACCAAATGAAGTTGGCAGATGTGTGATTCGTTATGCAAGGTTAGTTTATAGTGACTTAGCTCATATGAGAGAAGAAATTGTAGGAATAATGCAAGGCCACGGAGGGCATATAGCTATCGGAACAACAATGGGAGCTGTCCCTTCATTGACAAAAGCAATCCGTAATTTACGATTGGCACAGCCAGCCCTTTCGATTGAAATTTTTGAGGACACTAGCGCCAATCTATTGAAACTACTAGATAAAGGACGAATAGATTTAGCCATATGCAGATCACATGTAGGACAGAAGTCAGCAGCTTATGACAGTCTTGAACTCAGTGACGAACCCCTGGCTGTCGTTGCTAATAAGAAAAACCCTCATGCAAACACTAACCATTTAAAATTAAAAGATCTAATTGACTACTCATGGATAGTATATCCTTCTAACATGCCAATGCGTCAGTCCTTAGAATATGAAATTAACAGAGCGGGCTTAGAGGTAATTCAGTATCCGATAGAAACCTCGTCAACTTTCACCACTCTAATGTTACTACAGCAAGACCCAACCTTGGTTGCAGTTATCCCTGAAGAAGTAGCCAAATTCTGTGTTAGCACTAATATTCTTTCACAGCTAGACGTGCGCATCCCATCTTTGATGGGGCCATACGGTGTCGTTAGACGCACCGGGGCTCATTTACCTTCAGGAGCTCATTTGATTATTAGAGAACTATTTAAAATAGCTGGTAAAAACCATACCGTTATGCACTGGGATGACTGATCGACACCTAAACTAGGCCTGAATAATTGCAGATTTTCATCAAATACCGAAGTTATGCTAACGGATTTAGAATAACCAAAACTTGGTTATTGCACCTAAAGAGGTTCTCCACCTTAGCACGGATACTGGCTTTGGTTTTTTTCAACTTTCTGTTGGTAGGCATCCAGATTATTGTGGGCGCCAGGCCGTTTGGTAATATACCAAGATCCGCTGTTGCTGTGCTTGTGCTCATCCGGCTTTTCCATGCCAAGATAACCGCTATCACCACAGTCGCGTTGCTCTTGACTGTGAAGCAGCTTACCTGCGGAGACAATGTCGAGGGCATTGACAGCGGTGATATCGATGACGCCAATTAACTGAAGCTTATCGTCGACCCCCATGTGCATTTTCATGCCAAAGTGCCATGCATTGCTTTTTTGGTCTAGCGCATCTCCGGGTCGCGCTGTCCGCTTTCGTTCTTGATGAAAATTGGCGCAGAAATGATGGTGAAATCGACAATGTTGCCTTCGCACATTATCAGGCCATGTTTCTCCAGATACTTGTTAACTTCTTTGAACACCATCATGCCAAGGCCGTGGCGTTCAGGAAAATGGCAGAACTTGCGAAACTTGGTTTCGTCTAAAAAGTGGCCCAACTTCAAGCCAGCGAAATGCCGCATGGGTTCGTTTTCGTACAGATCATCTACCATGGCTGGATCAGTCAGCAAAAGATCTTCAGACGCTCATGAAGCGTGTAGAAGAGAAGGCCCTTCAAGATCCAGACGATGCAACGGACAATGGAAGTCTTTCATAGATCGCTTCACGCGAGCCGATGAGCGCAAGCCCAACAGCCGCCACCCATTTGGCCAGGAGTGCCAGGCCCCAAAGCAGCATTGAGCTTCGTCAGATTATAAACAAGGAAGGCGGCGAACGGCATAGTAGAGTGCTTCAACGACCGCATCAGCGACATGCTGGGTACCTCATAAGACCTAGAAAAAACATTCAAACGCAACTGCTGGGTATACAATCACCAAATCCTGCAATAGGCGTAGCATCATCAATCACCGATGGTAGTGACGAAGGAATGGAAGGCCAAGCTGCCAGAGCTATTTACCAAGCGGTTGATTAACGCCCCTGAACCTATTACCTAATCTAGAAATATTATTTAATCTTCTATTACTAAACGATATTATTATGCTCTTGTTACTTGGCACCGTTCTCAGCGCCTCACTTTAATCATCATTACCATTTTTCTTTTACCGAACTGTGATGACTTGATGGTTTATATTATTATGAAATTAACAATTTGTTTGAGCAGTACCCCACTTTCTGAAAGCGCCGTTTGGACGTAATAAGACAAATCATTCAGAGTGAAATTTATCATGTCGGTAATGATATGAGGCGTAGCCAAGATTCAACTGCATACGATGGACTCACGGCAGATAACAAAGCCTTCACTTCGTTAGCCTGGGTTCAACTTATTACGATTGCAACTAACAAAAGTATAATGTTTGCTTGCTGCGAAAATGCCCTAGTTGTTGGCATCGGCGTAAGCATAAGACTTATCAGGGTAGAACTTCTAGACGGCGGCTAGGCTGTTCTCGTCAGTTATAAGTTCACGATAGTATGGCAAAAGAAAAGTCGTTACGCTTTGCTCCCAATCAAGGTGGCAAATCTCATATGAAGGCTTCATCAGGGCCGGTGCAATTCTCCTAAACCTGGCTTTCTGCCAGATACGGGTTTCCCGAGCCAACGCCCATCTTTAATTATGAAACCCTCCTAACCGAAAAATGGGAAACGGTTAGTATCAACCATCGACCTGCGCTTGGATCTGCCTGACAATATGCGCTCCAATGGGAATCGCCGAAGTTGCAGCTGGGGACGGTGCGTTACAAACATTCACGGTACGTCTCGTATTGTAGAATAGGAAATCGTCGATTAGTTTGCCGTCATTAGAGACCGCTTGGGCACGTATCCCTGCTGGATGAGGTTGTAGGTCATTTGACGTCAGGCTCGGGCAATATCTGCGTACTTCGTCGAGGAAGCCCTTCTTATACAGCGAGTTCTTTAACTCGACCAGGCCCGGACGCAAATTAGCCCTAAGCACTTTACGGATTCCCGGGTTGGCCAGCATCGCCAGACTATCGGTCAGCGAGAAGTCGCGTTTATTGTAACCTTCTCGCTTCCAAGCGAGTACTGCATTGGGGCCTACTGTGACGCTACCGTTAATCATGCGCGTCAGGTGTACGCCGAGAAACGGCATCGCTGGGTCAGGAATAGGGTAAATAAGGTGATTTACGATGCGGCTATGCTCTGGTGGTAGTCGGTAATATTCACCGCGAAACGGGCAAATGGTAAACTTCGGAGGAAGGCCTAGCATCTGAACCACACGATCGGCCATCAGCCCTGAGCAGGAAACTAGATAGCGGGCAACGAACTCACCCGAGGTAGTCTTTACCACGACTTCATCGGTACGCTCCTCCAGCCCAGTTACTGGCGTAGCGTAGAGGATCTCGCCGCCTTTGATTTCGAATTCACGACCCATAGCAGCGGCGACTTCGGCATAGTTCACTATGCCACTGGAAGGTACGAATACCCCGCCTAGCCCTGTTATGTTAGGTTCGCGCTCGCGCAGTTCATCAGCACTCAGCCAGCTGCGCTCCAGACCGTTGGCCTCGGTACGCTCCCATAGGGACTGCATGCGCTGCATCTCTAGCTCGTTGGTCGCCACCAACAACTTGCCGCACTCATCAAAGGGAATAGCGTGTGTTTCACAGAACGCCTTAATAGCGCGGTTGCCAGCTAGGCAGAAGCGCGCCTTGAGGCTACCCGGCGTATAGTAGACACCAGCATGGATCACGCCGCTGTTGTTTCCAGTTTGGTGCTTAGCCGGGCCGTTCTCCTTCTCGACCAGCAATATCCTACGCTCGGGGTAGGCTTCGATAAGCTGCATCGCAGTGGACATGCCAAGAATGCCGCCACCAATAATGATGAAATCGTACATTTTTACCTCTTTATATCCTTCGTGTATAGTCTCTGGATACTTCGATAAATGGGATTTAAGGTCATTGGCGGTCCATAGGCCTCTTTGAAGCCCCTGCCTCGACCTGTGGGTAACGACCTCTAGCTCATGTCACGCCTATCGTTCCCACCCAATCATGCAGATAGCGGTCCGGTCGTTTCGGTATCGCCATTTTCTAGCGCTGCTCTGCTATTGAGGATTGTATTCTCATGCTCACTGACATGGTGACTTCATCAAGCTGTTAATTTGGGAAAAAAGTTACGACTAACCAATTTTGGTTCGGTACTTCAGCGATGAGGTCCATCACCCTTTCAACACCACAGTGTTCTAAGATTTCTTCGTATAGATATACTGGTTACTGCTTTGGAATCGGTACCTTGAGGTTAGTGACTGACCGTACAGACACCGCCACGCAAGCAGGACAAATTGGCCCCCTCTGCGCGCCCCTTTCGATAGACATAGATAGTTACGCTTGCAAGTACCAGATGTCGACGGAAACTGAAGCCGAGATTACTGCCCACTTAAGGCGGGCCTACTTAAAATATAAACCGACATGAGTTTCTCATGTCGGCTCGATTAACATATAGCTATATGGCAAAAATCAAGTCTCGCGCTTTCCATTGTAGAGTCGCTTGAGGCCCAGCGGATTGCTTTTCTTTAGAGACTCAGGCAATAATCCGTCAGGCAGCGCTTGGTAACACACCGGGCGTAAAAAGCGAAAAATCGCTGCACTTCCTACTGAAGTTGTGCGGCTATCGGAGGTGGCTGGGTACGGCCCACCATGGACCGTAGCATGTCCAACTTCGACACCGGTCGGCCAGCCATTGACCAGTATACGTCCTGCCTTGCGTTCCAAAGTTGGCAGTAGCTGACGCGCTATGTCGAAATCGGAATCATCCATCTGCAACGTAGCGGTAAGCTGGCCTTCCAACTGTTCGGCGACCTGCTTCACTTCGGCCAAATCGGTGCATTCAATTACTAACGAGGTAGACCCAAACACTTCATTCTGCAGCGCCTCATCAGTGAGGAAGTCGGTTGCAGTAGTAATAAATAGTGCCGACTGGCACTGGTTGGGCGTATCGCCCACTAGACCGCGAGCAACCTCGCTCACATTAGCGTGGCTGGAGAGCCGATCCAATCCTTGCTGATAGGCTTCATATATCCCCCGGGTAAGCATGGTCTGTGATGCACTCTGCTGAAGAACGTCCCGAGCCTTAGAGACAAAGGCATCCAACGCCTCTCCCTTCTTGGCAACAACCAAACCCGGGCTAGTGCAGAATTGTCCAGCTCCCATATTGAGGGACGCTACAAAGCCCTCTGCAATTGTCTCGCCACGTGCCTTGAGCGCGGACGGCAGAGGGAATACTGGGTTGATCGAGCTCATCTCGGCATAGACCGGAATTGGCTCTTTGCGCTGCTGAGCAATCTGCATTAGCGCAGTCCCGCCGCTGCGTGAGCCGGTGAAGCCCACTGCCTTGATACGGTAATCGGCGACTAACGCCGCACCGACATCACGGCCTGAGCCGAACAGCATTGAGAAAACGCCTTCCGGGAGACCACACTTGCATACGGCCTTTTGCACCGCTCGACCTACCAATTCGGAGGTACCGGGATGGGCGGAATGCGCCTTGACAATCACCGGGCAGCCAGCGGCCAGTGCCGAGGCGGTATCGCCGCCGGCCACGGAGAAGGCTAGCGGGAAATTGCTGGCACCGAACACCGCCACCGGGCCAAGAGCAATATGACGCTGACGCAGGTCAGTACGAGGCATTGGTTGGCGATCGGGTATGGCTGGGTCGATCCGCACATCCAACCATTCGCCAGCACGTACGACAGAAGCGAACAAGCGCAGCTGGCCACAAGTACGACCGCGTTCGCTCACGATACGGGCTTGGGGGAGACCGGATTCAGACGAGGCGCGCTGTATAAGAACTTCACCAATAGCTTCGATCTCGTTGGCGATAGTTTCAAGAAATAACGCACGATCTTCCAATGCTAGCTCGCGATAATCATCGAAGGCGGCCAAAGCCAACTGACACGCTTTCTCTACCTCAGCAGTGCCCCCTCCGGGGTAAGGTGGCTCCATCTGTTCACCTGTGGCCGGGTTGACAGCATGGATAACTGAGCTACTGCCGGTGACTGCCTGCTGACCTATTAACATTTGTCCAGAACAATGCATTTTCAATCCTATTGGCATAGAAAAATTAATTTTTCTTTTAAAATAATGTTTGTTTTATAGTTTAAAGATTGTATTTAGGGGGGATGAAGGTGATAAATCTTCAACAGCTATTGAAGCCGGCCAATATAGCCGGCTTCGAAATCCGCTCATTTAATAGGAGAAAAATTAGCAGCTAAAAGAAGCTTAGACTCTTGTTTCACAATCATTGGAAAAGCTTTTGGCACAAATTTATTTAGCCAATCCTCATCTTTATACAAAGCAGCTCTTCGACTTGTTCTATCGTCAAGGCTTTCGTAGGCCCACACGTGAATAACCTGATTTAGCTCTCCAATTTCAGTATACCACCATGCAACCAACTGGGCATATTTAGAAATAGCAGGCAAGCCAAACTCCTCAAAGTGAGCTAGGTAATCCTTCATTTTACCAATCTGAATTGTATAAGTCCGCATCTCATAATACATAACAATCAACTCCAATATTAAAAAAAGACTATCTAATTAGCTAAAATCTCCTTTATGTGCATCAACAATTATATTCTTAATGTCCTCTGATGTGGTTAATCGTGGATTAACTAGAACATTCCCGCTACGCATCGAATCAGCTATCATTTGAGGAAGCATATCTAGCTTTACTCCCAAAGCCTCAGTATTGGAAGGTATACCGATTGATTTATTTAACTCGCAAATGTAGCTAACAACTTTATTACCAGCATCATAGTCACTAAGTCCTGTAACATTTTCGCCTAGAGCAACCGCTACATCACGAAACAATTCAGGACATGCTTCTAAGTTAAATTTTACAACGTAGGGAAGCAATGTAGCATTCGCGATCCCATGGGGTATGTCGAAAACACCTCCAAATGTGTGTGAAATTGCATGAACATTTCCTAATTTTGATTGGGTGAACGCAACACCAGCAAGGAATGAAGCAACAAGCATATTTTCGCGGGCTTCGGTGTCGCTACCTACGAAATAGGCCTTTTTAATATTAATTGAAATCATGCGTATCGCTTGAATGGCAAGTGCCTGACTAATTGGGCTTGCCTGTTTCGAAACATATGACTCGATTGCGTGTGTAAGAGCATCCATACCGGTAGCCGCCGTAATAGATGGCGGCAATTTCATTGTAAGCTCAGGATCTAGTATTGCAATTTTAGGGAAAAGCAGAGGGCTTATAATTACAGTTTTGAATAAAGTTTCTTTATTTGTAAAAACTGTTGAAGCTGTACATTCGCTACCTGTGCCTGATGTAGTGGGAATTGCAAATAATGGAAGTGGCGCGTTCTCAATTTTATCGTAACCTTCATAGTCAAGAATGCTACCAGGGTTAGTAGCCATTGCAACCACGCCTTTAGCGGTATCGATACTACTACCACCGCCCACACCGATAACTGCGTCACATCCCGATACCTTAAGACGATCAACAGCATTTTCTAAGACTACTGTAGATGGATTTGGATCCACCTCAGAAAATACTTCGTAGCTTAGGCCAACTTCCTCTAAGGATTCAAAGAATCCATCCAACACCTTGGATTGAAGAACCCCTTTATCGGTAACGACAAAAAGTTTATTTTCAACATAAGGCTTAAGCAGAGAACCAGCCTGCCTAGCCATGCCAAAGCCAGATTTAAGTGTTGTTGGGAAATAAAATTGAAAGTTTTTCATTATTCACCTATCAAACTCTAGTTCATATTAATACTACACGGATATTTACACACCTTTGCTCACCCCACAAACAACAAGGATATTTTTGGCAAAAAGGTGAATAAAAACAAATCAACCAACATGACTATAAGCAAGGGAGTAACTTTCTGAACTATCAGTGTAAATGAAGCTGTCCCCAGACTCTTTGCAACAAAAAGGTTTACACCTAAAGGAGGAGTTAGCAATCCAATCGCCAAGTTGGTTATCATCACAACGCCAAAATGTATTAAGTTAACATCCTGTTCTAACAGTATAGGCAAAAGAATAGGAACTAAAAGAATAATGGCTGCATTTAGCTCCAAGAAAGTACCGATTAAAAGAAGAAGAACATTTATTCCTACCAGAAGCCAGACTTTATCGGCACCGAAACTAGTAACCCAGTCAGATACTTGCTGCGGAAACTGTTCAGTTGTCAATACCCAACCCATTATATTGGCTGATGCAATTATTAAAAGCACCATGGAAGACGTCAAACCAGAAGAAATAAATATTTCTTTTAAATCAGAAAATCCAATCTCTTTATATACAAATAAAGATATAACTAAGCCGTATACACATGCAATAGCACCAGACTCAGTTGGAGTAAATACCCCACTATAAATCCCTCCAAGGATAATGATTGGCATGGCCAAACCTAGGGCTGATTTTTTAAGCTTGTCAATAAAATTAACAAAACTTGTTGGTTCAGCACCTTTATAACCCTTATATTTTGAATAGCAGTAAGAGTATAAAATTAGTGAAAGGCCTATTATTAATCCAGGAAGAATGCCAGCAATGAAAAGATCGCCAATGCTTACATTAGCTGAAATGCCATATACAACAAAAGGTATGCTTGGTGGGATAATAATACCTATAGTTCCACCAACAGCCATTAATGCTATAGCGAAACCTTTATCATACCCAGCAGTTATCATTGCCGGAACCATAATACTGCCAATAGCGACAACGGTAGCAGGGGCAGAGCCAGAAATGGACGCAAAAAACATACTAGCTAGCAATGCTATTATAGCCAGCCCTCCTGGTAGCGACCCCACTATGCTTTCGCCTAATTTAACAAGCCGCGTAGACACTCCTCCTTTCTCCATAATTTTCCCCGCAAGAAGAAAAAAAGGTATGGCCATGAGAGGGAAAGAGTCGAGACCAGTAAACATTCTCTGCACAGTAACAAATGTGGGTAACTCTGAAGCAAAAACAAATGCAATGACACATGCAAATGCGATACATAAAGCCAATGGTATGTTAACTATGAGCAACGTAAACATTGCAATAAACATCGTAGTTGTCATTATTCTTTACCTCCTAACACCAACTTATCAACGTCTTTGGCCATGACTTCGTTAGAAGTTAAACTATTGTCTTTTTCGAAGAAAAAGACACATTTAAGAAAAAATCTAATAGACATTAATAAGAAACCACATGGAATAGCAGCATAGGCAGTATACATAGGAATACGCATTGCTGGAGAAACCTGTCCGGTATTTAACACACGACCTACAAACTCAAATCCAATGTAGAAAAGCCAAGCACAAAGGATGCAGCTTGCCATATAAGCAACGAAATTCATTAGTCGCTGGGCAGCTAAGGGAAGCAACATAATTAAAGCATCAACTGATATATGAACAGCACGCTTCACTCCCAAGCTAGCACCAATGAAAGCAGCCCATATCATTAAATACCTAGCTAGCTCTTCTAACCACGGCATAGGCAGCTGTATTAAAGTACGGTTAAAAACTCCTAAAAAAACAACCATAAGCATAGTTGCAAGAAGAAAGTATATAACCACCTCTTCAACTTTTGTTAACACAGCATCTAACTTATTAAAAAATCTAAAGAGGGCCATATTTATACCCCAATATTTAGTATCTACAGCGGCAAACTTTATTATATTAAAGCTCGCCGCTGCCTGAAACTGCTTATTTTCGATTACAGCTTGGCCTCTGCTTCCTCAACAGCTTTAAGAAGATCATCAATAACTTCTTCTCCTAGCTGCTCACGATACATATCGTAGACAGGTTGAGTTTCATCTCGAAATGCCTGTTTTTCTTGATCACTTAACTCGACTATCTTCATACCTGAGTCTTTTAGCGTTTGAATGCCACGTTCAACCTGCTGCGTATTGAGCTGCCTCTCGATATCACTCCAGTTTCTCGCTTCTTCTTCAAGAATAGTCTGATATTCTGCAGGAAGGCTTGTAAAGAAGTCGTTGTTAACAATAAATGCAAATGGGTTATAGACGTGCCCATCAAGGGTAAGATGCTCTTGAACTTCATAGAAGCGCATGCTTTCGATTAAAGATACAGGGTTTTCCTGACCATCGATTACACCCTGCTGAAGGGCAGAGTAAACCTCGCCAAAAGCCATAGGTGTCGGATTTGCACTTAAAGATTCCACCATTTCCATGTGAGCCGGGTTCTCCATGGTCCTGATTTTCAACCCATTGAGATCGTCTGGGCTTTCGATTGGGTGTAAGCTATTTGTAAAATGGCGGAAGCCATTCTCCCCCCAGGCCAAAGCTCGGATCCCTGTCTGTGGCAACATTTCATCTAATATGCGCTGACCAAATTCACCATCAAGAACTTCATAGGCAACTTGCTTATTTTTAAACAAATATGGCAAATCAAAAACCATAATTTGTGGATATATGCCTGGAATTGGTCCTGCCAATACAGCCATTTCGATTGAGCCAAGCTGGACACCCTCCAGCTGTTCTCGCTCGCCACCTAACTGACTAGCAGGATAGGTAGAGATGGTAACCTCTCCATTGGTACGCTCTTCTACATTTTGTTTAAAGCTCTGTAATGACTCCTCTAGGCGATCATCAACAGCAGGCGATGCATGAGCAACTTTGATATTATAATCTGCACTAGCTACGCAGGAAAAAAACACTGACCCGATTATGATAAGCGAGCTTAAGCTATTTTTAGTTTGTGTGTTCTTGTACATATTCAATCCTACCTTTAGTCGATTGTTATTTTACCAAGTAATACCACGCAAAAATTTATGCGCATTTTAAGAAGCTAACCTAAAAGAAAAATTGGTTAACTACTTTTTTATCACCTTACACAGCTGCCCATTTTTGCGGTAATGAATATATATGATCTACCGATAACTTATCGCTATTAATCCATAAGTATAATATACCAATGCATAAGCGTTCATTTGTCTTGCGGTATGTTTTAACTTCAAGATACAGACGAGATGATTAGTTTTTCTGTATGCTATAAATTCAAGCGGTAAGTGCAGTCATTAAGCTTCCCACCCATATCTCTCAGCCCCTTGAACGCTTTGTATATCAACAGCTTACCATTAGATTACAAAAAGCAACGCTTGGAATCAGGCGTTGTCCAGGGTGTAGCAAGCTATGTGCATAATGAGGCAGGCTGTCTTCTGATGAGGGAACGACGAGAGCACGCCGAGACACTGGCAGCACTGTTGGCCGCTGCATCCATAACGTCGATTGTGTTGCATGGAGGGATGCGTGTCAGAGAACGTCAGGCGGCGGAAGCGCAGTTACATAAGGCTCAGGTTATCGTTGCAACCGGCAAATACATCGGAGAAGGTTTTGACTTGCCTCGGTTAGACACGCTGTTTTTAGCCCTGCCCATCGCCTTGAAAGGAACGCTGTCGCAGTGCGCTGGCAGGATCCACCGAGCGGTTGAAGGCAAACAGGAAGTCACTGTTTATGACTACCTTGATACTGGACTGCCCATGCTTGAACGCATGTACCGAACGCGAGAAAGGCTACAGGGCAATGGGATATCAGTTAGCCTCTTCCGGGCAAACTAGGTTGCTATAGACGTTGAGAAATGTAGAAAAACCTGGCAGCCGAATAAGTGCCTTTCAGGTCAATTCATTCTTGACGGATTTCGCAAGGTAACACGAGAGGAAGTGAGTTCACTGGATACACTGCAGTTGCCGCGAGTGTATTGTCCATTGCCAGAGGTATTGATCAGTTAGTAGCGACAGTGCAATCACAGCACATGCGTGATTTTTTTACACGCATATTGGAACAAAAGGATCGTCTTGAAGCTTTTTTGAATGTAACGACCAGCGTCAATTATCGCCATGCGTATTCAGGCGGTTTGCTGCAGCATTCGCTGAAAGTTGGCAATCACTCAGTGGCGATGCTGCGCTTTAACGAGCCAACCGTGCCTCGACTCCTGCAGGAAGCCTGTTTCGCGGGAGGGTTATGGCACGATATTGGTAAGACATATAATTACCTAATTACGTATATGGCTCAGTCAGCTTCAGGATCCGGTATGGCATCGGCGGTGTTCTCGCCGCCACCGTCAGCAAGCGCGGGATCATAGCCGTGAGGTCGTAGCGCCGATTGAAGCGGTATTCGAAATCGCCCAGGTAGCACGTCACATGCTGTCCGCGGATGGCGTGGTAGCTGCCGGCAATGGCGTTCTTGACGTTGCCCAGTACGGTGTTGACCCAGTTGAAGGCCGGGATCTGCGCGTCGGCTCGGGCACCACCGGTGACGAAGCATTCATGGGTATAGGGCGGGGTATCGAAGATCCCAAAACACCTCAAGCCATCAATGACTACCCGGCTATCGGGTGCGATGGCGACCTGGGCATAGCGGCGCACCTCGGCGACAAACGGGACCTTGACCTCGGCACCACGCTCGCGCTTCCCCGACGGCTCGTCGCCCAGATAGGCATCATCTATCTCGATACGCTCGGCGAGCGTCTAGCCTTGGTTAAGCTCGTACATGACCTGCAGCAGCTTGAGCTTCCAGGCGGTGTTGTAGCAGACACCGAACTCGCGGGACAGCTGCAGCACCGAGAGGCCAGTCTTGCGTTGGGTCAGCAGGTAGAGGGCCAGGGACCAGGTGGTGAGCGGGAGAAGTGTGGCATGGAAAATGGTGCCAACGGTGAGCGAAGTCTGATGATGGCAATGGTAAACCCCGCGGGCGAGCTGGCAGCTGGTGGTGTTGTCGCAATCAGGGCACATGAAGACCTTGGGCCAGAGATGCAGGAAGAGGGCCGTCCGGCATTGCGCTTCGGTGCCGTATTGGTCGAGAAACGCCGGTAATGATAGGCCAGGTTGGAACTGGATGGGATTGCGAGACATGGCATTAGCTCCTTGACGACCCATGCGTTTCCAGTACAGCCCTCAGGTTGACGCGATAGCTGAACAACATGAGTAATCAGGAAAATGTAAGTAATTCATCCATTTTTAATTACCCCTAGGATTGTCGCCGCCGCTTTCTGATCCGTGACTGGAGCCGTTGCCAATCCTCCGCCGACACGTACTGTTCAGCCAAGCGCAGCAGAAGCTCTGCCAGTCGCCAGCCAGGTATATCGTCGGGGTAGGCTGTAGCGCCGTGCGCGATACCTAGCAGATCAAGCCGCGGCGCTCGCTGGGCGCTTTTATCATTAAGTGAATAGTCGAGCAGCATCGGCAGCCACAGCGGCACCTCGGAAGCCTGCACGGCTCTTGGGCGAGGCATCCCGTTGAGCGGTTTTAGAGGCATGCGGGCATGTTAAGCGGCCGTGGCTAATTAGCTGACCTGCTAAATGCCAGGCGACGGCATTGGCCAGTCCTGCATGCCATTCGGGGCTACGATCCTTCCCTCAGCCTACGCTGCGGTGGCGATCATGGCGGTGGCTTTGTCGCGGTGATACTGTTTAATCATGATGGCTGACACTTTTACGCGGTTTTAATAACTTTATTATGGTCAATAAAAGTGACCTTATCACGTTTATTGGCGTTTCTGTCCAGTTTGACAGACAGCAAGCTTGTATGAACAACCGCTTCACAATGAGCCTTTTTTTTGAGTATCGTTATCTAACAATTATATAGGAGGTTCTATTGGACACTCCCCACGAACAACTTGAGTGTTTGGCTTTACTCACCCCCAAAGGGGTTCGAGGTTGGGTACGTAACCCCAAAAGAAAACTGCCTAAAGACGTGAGCAGCTCCATTAAGTTGGAAAGACAGCTTATCCATCTGGTGCCTCGCCTAAAAGAACTGGAAAGAAAAGAAACGGGCGAAGAAAAGCTAATTCTCTACTTGGAGAATCTGTTGAAAAAAGTAAGAAAGCATCTCAGGTCGTCAGAACTCGTCCTCGAAACCGAACAATGGCAGGTGGCACGCATGCCGCTAAATCAGGAGGAGAAAGCGCTATTTGACCAAGCCTTGAAGGGAGCCGTTGAGGTTAAGAAGCGGCAAAAGCTTCAGGCAAAAAAACAGGCTGAGGAAGCAACCGCTAGGGCACGCGCTCATCGTGAAAAGTACGGTCCTCTAGCGGGAAGCAATGCACGAGGCCGTTCCAATCGCAGTAGTGGAAGTGTGCGTACAGTTCAAGGCGGAGCACCTGGCCTTGGTAAGCGTAGCTAGCCACAACCTTTAGATTGAAATCCGTACGGTCATGCGGATTATTACTGACTGTAAACGTATAAAATTCACTCTTATAGGATGGGACTCAAGATTATCGGCAAAAACGGGACCAATACTCATGCGCTAAAGACGAGCCGAGACTCTAAGGTCACTCTTCTTATCAAAGAAAAAAATAAGCCCCACTGGGATAACCAGTGAGGCTTAATACTGAAAAATAGTGCGCATTTGTTGATTTATCTTTTATCCTGCAGCTCCTACCGTTACGAATAAATCAACACCGGGCGAGAAGTTATCTGATTGCAAATTATTGGCATTGAGACCCACCAGTTGGATAAATGGCTGCATGGCGTGCTCAGTGCCATCCACCCCATCGAAGTCTATATTCAATAGTGTGTCGTCACCATCTTGCTCCAGTGCCAGGTAACCCAAGGTTGGGTCGAAGGGATTGCCGCCAGCACGCATGTTTAAAAACCTGCAGCCAGCGGTGCACTTTCGTCATTCTCACTGTGCATCTACCAGGCGCAATTACTTCAATAAATTTCGTCAAATAAATTCTCCCAGTAGAAACATCAATACTATCTTACAAAGCTGCTATAAATTAAAAAGTGAAATCAATTCATTTCAAAGCCTTTATCAATAAGGAACTCTCGCATATGGGAACGAAGTTTTTGATTGAAAAGGGGCGATAAATTATTGGACCAGTCGACGTTTTTTGTGCCTCCTTTGCGAAACTGATAATAATTCTGCATAGTGACATTAAAAGCAGCCACTTGCTCTCCATCGTCGCCGTAAGAGTTCTCTTTCAACACCGCCTCAACGGGTAAACGCGGCTTAACGTCAGGATCGTGTGCAGGGTATCCAATACACATACCAAACACAGGATATACATGTCGAGGTAAACTTAACAGCTCGCTCACCACTTGAGGATTATTACGTATCCCTCCTATATAACAGATACCCAATCCTTCTGACTCCGCTGCGATCGCGATATTCTGTGCTACTAGTGAAACATCTACTGTAGCGACCAAAAGCTGCTCGGTCATACCGCTAACAACGTTTTCTCCAGTACTTTTGGCCGCTTCCAGTGGCCGTTTCATATCGGCACAAAAGACTAAAAAATCACTACTGCTCGCCACGTACTTTTGGCCACCTGTCAGCTCAACCAATTGATTGCGTAGTTTTTTATCGGTGACATGTATTATGCTATAGGCCTGTATATGGCTAGAGGTGGCTGCCGCCTGCCCTGAACAAACCAGCTCTCTTAACAGACTCTTAGGAATATCGCATTCTTCGAACTTTCGAATTGAACGATGAGATTGTAACAATTTGATTGTGTCGTTCATTAGCTAAACCTATCCAAGACCAAGTTTTATTAACGTTTATAAACTATAACTTGCTCTCAAGCTCAGGCAGGAGCTCAAACAGATCCCCCACCAGGCCATAGTCAGCGACCTGGAAAATTGGTGCTTCGTCGTCTTTGTTGATCGCGACGATCACCTTGGAGTCCTTCATGCCCGCCAGGTGCTGGATGGCCCCGGAAATGCCCACGGCAATATACAGTTCAGGGGCAACGATCTTACCAGTCTGGCCGACCTGCATATCGTTGGGTACAAAGCCTGCATCCACCGCGGCGCGAGAAGCACCGATGGCGGCACCGAGCTTGTCGGCAATGCCGTCGAGCAGCTTGAAATTTTCGCCGTTGCCCATGCCTCGGCCACCGGAGATCACCACCTTGGCACCGCCCAACTCGGGACGATCCGACTGTGCCAGTTCTTCTTTCACAAAACTGGACTGACTGTTTTCAACCACCACGTCGACCACTTCAACCGTCGCGCTGCCGCTGTTGCCGACCGCGTCAAAGCCGGTGGCGCGCACGGTGATGACCTTGAGGGCATCGTCGCTTTTCACCGTAGCGATGGCGTTACCGGCGTAGATCGGACGCTTGAAGGTGTCGGCGCTGTCCACGGCGATAACGTCCGACAGCTGGCTGACGTCTTT
>NZ_HG423343.1:1235188-1235807 GCF_000982975.1 Halomonas sp. A3H3
CGCTAAACGGGGCAGCACGTTTTTGCCGGTGGTGGAGGCGCTGGCCAGCACGTGGGTATATCCATCGGCCAGTTCGACCAGCAGCTCGCCCATGGGCTCGGCCAGCTGGTGGGCGTAAACGGCGTTATCCGCAACGCGCACTTTGCTTACACCGTCGAGCTTGGCGGCGGCCTCGGCGGCGGCTTGAACGCCTTCACCGGCCACCAGAACGTCAATATCGCCACCGATGGCTTGGGCGGCCGCTACGACGTGGGCAGTGGCGCCGGCCAGTTGGCCTTCGTGTAGATCCGCAAGTACCAGAATGCTCATGGCATCAACTCCTTTCAAAGCTCTTTTCTTAAAGTACGGTTTTCAAAGCACTTATCTTAAAGAGCTTATCTCAAAGAACTTTGGCTTCGTTTTTCAGTTTGTCGATCAGCTCGTCTACCGAGGCGACTTTGACGCCGCCTTTGCGCTCGGCGGGCGACTCTACTTTGAGCAGACTGACCTTGGAGGCGACCTCGATGCCGTAGTCGGCGGGGGTTTTCACATCCAGCGGCTTCTTCTTGGCCTTCATGATGTCGGGCAGCTTGGCGTAGCGAGGCTCGTTGAGGCGCAGGTCGGTGGTGACGATCGCCGG
>NZ_HG423343.1:1235907-1236484 GCF_000982975.1 Halomonas sp. A3H3
ACCGCCTTTACGCTCGGCGGGAGACTCGACTTTGAGCAGACTGACCTTGGAGGCGACCCCGACACCGTAGTCGGCGGGGGTTTTCACCTCCAGCGGCTTTTTCTTGGCCTTCATGATGTCGGGGAGCTTGGCGTAGCGCGGCTCATTCAAACGCAGGTCGGTGGTGACAATCGCCGGCAGCGTCAGGGCGATGGTCTGCAGACCGCCGTCGATTTCACGCGTCACGTTCACCTTTTCACAGTCCACCGCCACTTCCGAGGCAAAGGTGCCCTGGGGCAGCCCGGTCAGCGCGGCGAGCATTTGGCCGGTCTGGTTGTTGTCGGTGTCGATGGCCTGCTTGCCCAGCACCACCAACCCCGACTGCTCTTCTTCGACCACTTTGGCCAGCAGCTTGGCTACGGCCAGAGATTCGGTACGCTCGTCGGTTTCGATATGCAGGGCGCGGTCTGCCCCCAGCGCCAGCGCGGTACGCAGCTGCTCTTGGGCGGCTTTGGGCCCTACCGTAACGGCGACAATTTCTGTCGCCACGCCCTTCTCTTTCAGGCGCACCGCCTCTTCCACGGCAATTTCGCAGAAG
>NZ_HG423343.1:1236584-1261980 GCF_000982975.1 Halomonas sp. A3H3
GTCGGTGGTGACAATCGCCGGCAGCGTCAGCGCGATGGTTTGCAGCCCCCCGTCGATTTCACGCGTCACATTAAGCTTTTTATCACTTCCGTCCCCGCTAATTTCCACTTCCGAGACAAAGGTGCCTTGCGGCAGGCCGGTCAGCGCGGCGAGCATTTGGCCGGTCTGGTTGTTGTCGGTGTCGATGGCCTGCTTGCCCAGCACCACCAACCCCGGCTGCTCCTCTTCGACCACTTTGGCCAGCAGCTTGGCCACGGCCAGGGATTCGGCGCGCTCGTCGGTTTCGATATGCAGGGCGCGGTCTGCCCCCAGCGCCAGCGCGGTACGCAGCTGCTCTTGGGCGGCTTTGGGCCCTACCGTGACGGCGACGACTTCTGTCGCCACGCCCTTTTCTTTCAAGCGTACCGCCTCTTCCACGGCAATTTCGCAGAAGTACCGTAACGGCGACAATTTCTGTCGCCACGCCCTTCTCTTTCAGGCGCACCGCCTCTTCCACGGCAATTTCGCAGAAGGGGTTCATGGCCATTTTGACGTTGGTAAGATCGACGTCCGAATGATCCGCTTTAACCCGGATTTTGACGTTATAGTCGATGACGCGTTTCACTGCGACGAGAATTTTCATAGATTTGATCCAATGCGTTAAATGTAGATATCAAGCAATCGGCAGCTGCGCCTCAGTGTCAGAGACTTGATGACGACGAAAGCTGCCTGAAGCTGTCGCAATAAGTTGATCATTAACTAACAACTGCGCTTCAGCAAAAAAAATATGTCGACCACCACCCATTAAGCGTCCTTTCGCTAACAAAACCCCTTGGCGTGCCTTAGCCAAATATTGAATAGATAGCGATAGGGTCGCAGCACGGTGTTCTAACTTGCCATTTGCAGGACAAAAACCGGTATAGCCACAAGCGACATCTAACACAGTGGCCATAACACCACCATGGAGGGTGCCTTGGGTATTGGTATGATGCGCTGCAATTTCCAGCTCCCATGTACAGTGTTCCGGATACCACTCCACTAGTTGAGCACCCAACATGTCGATAAATGGGTTATGTAGTACGTTCAAATCCATCGTGTGCCTTATATTAGTAATTGGCGCGTTCCAAAATAGCCCTAGCCCTGGATAAAACCGGTGCATCTATCATTTGACCTTCAAACTGGAAGGCTCCCCCTCTTGTCTTGGCCTCCCCAATAACATATCGAGCCCATTGAAGGGTTTTCTCATCCGGCGCAAAGGCATTATGAATGGCTAATACCTGCTTAGGGTGTATGCTCAACATACCGGAAAACCCCATCTCAACAGCTTTTTTGGCTGCTATTTCTACTTTGCTAAGGTCATTAATTTCAGGAGTGACACTTTCAATAGGTGGCGGAAGAGATTGCGCGCGTGAGTGCAAAATTAATTGGTGACGACAGTGATCCAATACTGTTTCAGCCCCTGGGCTACTTGGCTCTAAATTTAAATCAGTCGCCATATCTAGCGCACCGAACACTAATCGCTCTAACCCCGGTGAGGACGCAATTTTCGGTAAAGCGGTTAACCCTTGCGCAGTCTCAATTAATGGCCATATGGGCTTGCCGCTAGCACTAGCCCTAGCAATCTGTTCCGGCGTCTCTGTTTTGGGAAGCATAACGCCCGTAATGGCAGAAAACTTAGTACAAAGTGCCAAATCCTGCTGAAAGTTCTCCTCATCCCTGCCATCATCTGAATTGATTCGTACAATTAAGGTTATCCCAGGTGTAGAATTTAAAAATTGCTCCAGCGCTTGGCGCGCGGATGCTTTTTCTTCTAACGCTACGGCATCTTCCAAATCTACAATGACAATGTCTGCACCGCTTGCAAGTGCTTTAGTAATACGATCCGTCCGTGTGCCTGGGACAAACAGTAAGGAACGTTGTTGATCCTGTCGCATGGCTACCCCCTATTAAATAACACCACTAGTTTTAAAAGACTCAATGCGTTCCAGACCATAGCCAAGCTGAGCAAGAATCTCTGAATTATTCTCGCCCAGCCCAGGTATGGGATTCATCTGGGGTTGAAACGCATTACTTCGTCCAGGGGGTAACAACGCAGGAAGTTTTCCAGTGGGGCTTTGCACACCGACCCACCGCTGACGCGCCTCAAGCTGGGGGTGTTCCCAGACGCCGTGCATATCATTCACATGAGCATTAGCAATGCTTGCTTCCTCCAATCGCGCTATCACCTCATCGGCAGAGAGATGTGAGAAGGCTTGGATAATCAGGGCTCTTAGCTCCTCACGATTAGCCGAACGAAGAGAGTTAGTGTTAAAGCGTTCATCACTTGCAAGGGCGGCATTTTTCATCACTACGTCGCAGAATGCATACCACTCTCGTTCATTTTGCAGCCCCAACATGACGGCCTGTCCATCCCCAGCTGTAAAAGGACCGTAAGGGTAAATCGTTGCATGCGAGGCGCCAGCACGTGGAGGTGGCTCTGCGCCTTGATAAGCGTAATACATCGGATAACCCATCCATTCCACAAGACTCTCCAGCATAGAGATATCTATATGGCTACCTTGACCGGTGCGATCGCGCAGAATTAGTGCAGAAAGTATATGGGTATAGGCATACATGCCCGCGGCAATATCCGCGATGGAACAACCTGCTTTGGCCATGCCATCATCGCCTGGCTGGCCTGTGGTAGAGAGAAAACCAGCCTCGCTCTGAATCAATAAATCATAGGCTTTCTTTTGCTGATAGGGGCCATCAGCACCATAGCCAGAAATATCGCAAACAATTAAACGTGGGAACCTTTCGGACAGTGCTTCAAAAGAAAGCCCAAGCCGTGCCGCTGCTCCCGGCGCGAGGTTCTGAACCAACACATCAGCGTCAGTCAGCAAACGTTCAAGGATTTCATCCGCTTCGGCTGATTTCACGTTAAGGGTAAGACTCTGTTTGGAGCGGTTTGTCCAAACAAAGTGAGACGCCAGACCGTCTACACGCTCATCATAATTACGGGCAAAATCACCTACTTGGGGACGTTCCACTTTAATCACACGCGCACCCAGATCCGCCAACTGACGTGTACAAAAAGGTGCGGCAATTGCGTGCTCCAAACTAACTACCGTTATGCCATCAAGAGGTCGGGGTGAATCTTTCAAGTTCATATAATTATCCTTTCATCGGTTTCATACGAAGAGCCAAAACGCAAGTACAACATCGCGTTAAGCATTAGTGAGAAGCATGGGTATTGAATCGACCTCTCTCAGTTCCCATGAAAAGGCGACTAATTGCTTGCTTTCGCTTTCATCGACTGCTCCTGAAAAGCCCACTAAACGCTGGAATTTATGTTCAAGTTCTGTTCGCGAAAGTGGGTTCTCTGGGTCTCCTTTAGGATCACGCACCGTGGCCTGATGAACCTGACCATTCTGAGTTGTCACCTCGACTTTACCGATCCATTTACTCGGATAAGCGTCATCGACTTCAGGATCTATACGCATAGTTACTAAACGACGAAATGCAGCTACTTCTCTATCTTTCAGCGCATGGGTTTGAAACTCTTCCAGCCCAGCTTTTCCATGCACAGCGATTAACCCCAGAACGGTGCCCATAGAAAATTTAGCCTGATGAACCGTACTAGGCTCGTTCACTGGGCCAAGTACATCTATAGCAGCCTGATGCACGGGCGTAACGACGGCGGTAATATCCCGGTGATCCAACCCTTCACGCTCCATGACAGCTAAGAGCGCATCGGCAGCAGGATGCGTGTGACGACAAGAGGCATGAAACTTAAAAGAAGTTTCTGTTAAAGCCCATCGGCTTCCCAACTGATCAGCCAGAAACCTTGGATCTGCATCCTGAGACATACCCGCTGCCATTCCCTGTTTACCGTCTACAATACGTTGGGCACCCGTTAACCCGTCTGCAGTCATGTAGGCGGCTAGCAAGCCATCAGCCGCTGCTTTTGCTGTGTGAAGCTGTTTGGAGTCAGCGCCATCACGTAAAAACTCCCACAAACCGGCGGCTTGGGTTCCGGCACTACCCAATGCATGCATGAAATCATCAGATGAAAAGCCCAACAGCTTTCCAACACCCACTGCCGCCGCTAACGTGCCAACGGTTCCTGTGGTATGGAAGATGGTGTAGTGGGAGCGACCTAAGCTTTCCCCAATACGAATACCTGCTTCGTAACCAGCCACTGCTGCGACGATAAACTCACGGCCCGATTTACCTTCTGCCTGCGCAGCTGCTAGGACTGCCGGAAAAACAACCGTTCCAGGGTGTAAAACCGATGAGTTATGCAAGTCATCTTGCTCTACCACATGCGACGCCGCAGCATTAATAAAGGCTGAAAAGTAAGGCGATGTAGAGGTCCTGAGCGTCAATATCTCGCTTTTACCAGCATGTGGCCCCATGAGCAGTGCAAAGCGTTCAAAGATAGGAATGGGAGCGTAGTCTTTCCCTGCTAGTGCGGAGCCCAGCCAATCAAGGAATAATTCTTCGCAACGATCAAGCACAGCTTCGGGGATATTTTCATAGCGAAGTTCTGCAAGAAAGTCCGCGAGTGCTCTTGTTGTATTTGTCATCACTATTTCTCCAATTAGAATGAGCGCGGCAAATCGAGCAAATGCTCGGCAACATAAGAAAGAATTAAGTTGGTCGAAATCGGCGCTACTTGATACAAACGTGTCTCTCGGAACTTACGCTCAACGTCATATTCCGCCGCAAAACCAAAACCGCCATGCGTTTGCAGGCACACATTGGCCGCTTTCCAAGATGCTTCGGCGGCCAAATATTTAGCCATATTGGCGCTAGCACCAACGGCTTGACCGCTGTCGTACTCATAGCAAGCACGCCAACGCATTAAATCTGCAGCTTCAACATCAATATGAGCTTCAGCAATTGGGAACTGCACCCCTTGATTCTTACCAATAGGACGGCCAAAGACTTCACGGTCACGAGCGTAATTGCTCGCCTTTTGGATAAACCAACGACCATCACCAATACACTCCGCTGCGATTAGTGCTCGCTCAGCATTAAGACCGTCCAGGATGTAGCGAAAGCCCATTCCCTCTTCGCCAATCAAGTTGTCAGCGGGGATTTCCAAGTTATCGAAAAATAGTTCATTGGTTTCATGGTTAACCATGTTGGCTATCGGCTGAACGCTCAGCCCATTACCAATTGCCTGATGAAGATCAACTAGAAAAATCGACATCCCTAACGATTTACGCTCCACCTGATCTAACGGTGTGGTTCGTGCAAGCAAGATCATCAAATCAGAGTGCTGAACACGCGAAATCCAGACCTTCTGTCCATTGATGACGTACTTATCACCTTTTCGAACGGCAGTGGTCTTGATTTTGGTTGTATCAGTTCCGGTGGTCGGTTCAGTTACCGCCATCGACTGTAGGCGTAATTCACCAGCAGCGATTTTCGGTAGGTACTCACTTTTTTGGACCTCACTACCATGACGCAACAAGGTGAACATGTTGTACATCTGGCCATGAACTGTGCCCGAGTTACCGCCACAGCGGTTAACCTCTTCCAGAATTACTGACGCCTCGGTTAAACCAAGTCCAGAGCCTCCATACTCTTCAGGAATCATCGCTGCCAACCAACCTGCTTCTGTTAAGGCATCGACAAACGCTTCAGGGAACTCTTTACGCTCATCAACACCACGCCAATAAGCGTCATCAAAGTTTGTGCACAGAGACCGTACACCATCACGTATTGCTTCCAGTGATTCATTATCGCGATTAAACATTATATTGACTCCTTGTATTCAATTTCAGCTTGGTGCGCTGGGCCTTTATCATTAAAAGCCCATGCGGTGCAGTGCTGCTCACTGTGATGGTGACCACCAATATGAAAAGAGGTATCGGCTATCAACGGGCGCAAACCACGATAGGAGAAATTCGTAGGCGAGCATTGAGGATTTTTTTTGATAAAACTGTGTAGTACCAATGTAGCGATCATAGGGCCATGCACTACTAAACCGGGGTATCCCTCCTGCTCAGTGGCATAAGGGTGATCGTAATGAATGCGATGACCATTAAAGGTAACGGCGGAGTAGCGGAAGAGCATGACGGACGTAGGATGAATCGTCTCGTTCCAAGTAAATGTTGGTAATGGCGAATCATTTTCTAACTTAGGAGGGCTCGGCTCGCGATAGACGATATCTTGTTCTTCACTCACGTAAAGCTCACCCTCCTGAAAATACTGATGCTCAACAGTAACGAATAGTAGGGAGCCGGTTTTACCTTGTTTTTCCTTAACAGCTTTGATGGTTGAGATACATTTAGCCGACTTACCTACGATCAATGGTTTAAGAAAGCAGACACGCCCGCCTGCCCACATACGATTTCTTCCCTCGGTAGGAGGTAAAAAGATTCCCCGTGCTGGGTGCCCATCTTTTCCAAGGCTACTTTCAATCAAGGGTTCTTGAAAAAATGCCCAATGCCAAAGGTGGGGTAACGGTTGTCCTTCATGCGGGCAGTCTTCATTAAAAATGATAGCAATGCGTTTAGCGAGCTGAGCTGAAATTACATCACGACTAACTTCTTGCTTACCTATCCACTGGCTAAAGTCTAGGGAAGAGTTTTGTAAAGTGGCTTGGACCATAGATGCCTCTCATAGCTATTGTTATTTAAACATGAGCAAGCATGAAGCATGACCTCATGAAACTGGAATCTCAAAGACAATAACGGGGCATTCACCCACCATTAACACAATCATAAATACCTTTAATTTCAACAACTTAATCAACCAATACGAAGATTTATGTTCAAAATACCAGAACAAATCTTATCCCTTAACGCTTGATATCAAAAAATTCAAGGAAGGTGATGATTAGACAAAAGTATTATTAATAAAAACCAAAGGGGGGGGTTACGAATTTCTACTTCACCTTTCCTATTACATGTTGCATTGTATAGAAACACCTTGAAAGCAAAGCTAGCAACCCATTGAAATATATCCAATAATGATAAATTAATAAGGGTGGTACATGAAAACAAATATTTTACCTGAAGCCCAAAAAATCATTCCCACGAGCATTCAGAGGATTAATCCACCAAGCGTAGCTCCACGTCCTATTTTGCTTTAATCATAATATATGGAGCATGGAGATTTGTTTCAAACTCACCAGCAAATGAAAAAGAACCATAATTAAAGCATTGACCGCAATTATACTGGCAACCATCCAACAATTAACAATAGAGTGACTACGACATGAAATATAAAAAAATAGTAACTGCTACTGCATTAACAGCGTCTTTTTCGGCTTTTGTTCCACTTGCATTGGCTGTAGAAAAGCCCGAAGAAATAACAGTCGGTATAGCTACATTCCTAAGTGGTTCTGCCTCAGTTTTCGGAGTGCCTGGCCGAGATGCTGCGGAACTATATATTGAAGAGCTAAATGCTCAAGGCGGCATCCATGGCGTACCAGTGCGGGCCCTTTTTATTGACGAAGGCCGTGGCTCAAGCGGCATGGTGTCAGATTATCGTCGGATTGTGCAGGAAGAAAATGCAGATTTGATGATGGGGGCTATCTCAAGTGGTCACTGCTTAGCCATCGGACCAGTAGCTGAAGATCTAGAGATTCCCAATATCATGTGGGATTGCGGTACAGAAAGAGCTCTAGAAAACCAGGATTATGAATGGTCGGTACGTAGTGGAGCAAATGCAGTAACTGAAATGGTAGCCAGTGTTCTCTATCTGCTGACTGTTAATCCAGACTTTAAGACGATTGCAGTTGTCAACCAAGACTACGCATGGGGGCACGATTCTTGGGAAATCTTCAGCACAGTGCTCAAGCAACTAAAACCTGATGTTGAAGTAGTTGCAGAGTTTTTTCCTCGATTTGGTGCACCTGACTTTTCATCTGAAATCAGTCGGCTCCAGGCTCTGCGACCCGATGTAATTTTATCCACTTCATGGGGTGGTGATCTGGATACCTTCGCCACCCAAGCATCTCAAAGAGGATTATTTAATAACTCTAAATTCTTTTTAGCCCTAGGCGAATCATCTCTTGAGCGACTTGGTAATCGCTTGCCAGAAGGAGTGCTAATAGGTGCTCGGGGCGATCATTACTTCCTGCATCCTGATTATGTGAACGAGCAGAAACACAAGGAGTTCGTAGAAAAGTATTTCGAGAAAACGGACAGCTACCCTATTTATCCTGTTTATCACATGGTGCAGGCCATGGAGGCTATGGTCGGAGCCTATGATAAGGCGATCACATCAAACGGTGGTGAATGGCCAAGCAAAGCAGAATTTTCCCAAGCTCTCCGCGGGCTCGAATTTCGTGGGCTTACCAGTGACGTAACCATTCGACCCGAAGATGGTCAAGGTCTCGAAGACCAATTATTTGGTATTACTACATCTTCGGATGAATACGACTTCCGCACCCTCGAAGAATTCATGGTTGTACCAGCAGAGCTTGTAACTACACCACCTAATGAAACCACATCAGAATGGCTAAAAACACTAACGCCAGATCTTCTTGATCAGGTTGAAATGTACAATGGAGGCTCTCAGTAATGAACGTGGACACCATCCTTCTCGCACTGATTGATGGGGTGTCTTATGGAGGGCTACTATTTTTGGTAGCCCTCGGGTTGACCTTCATTTTCGGTGTCGTACATGTCTTAAATGTAGCCCATGGCAGCTTATATGCATTCGGTGGCTATGCAGCTGCAAGTATGGGTATTTGGTTTGCTCAGGGTAAAGACTCACTTCTTTTATCCATTCTTGCCTTAGTAGCTGGAGCAGCCATTGTTGGCCTAGTTCTTGGTTACCTACTTATGATTTTGTTGAAGCGTTTCAGAGATAGAGATCCAGTAATTCAGCTCTTGGTAACTTTTGGTGCCTTCATGATACTTGAAGATGTACAGATGATGATTTGGGGAGCCCAGCCCTATTTCGTGTCTGACGTGATGTATCAAATGGGAGATACTGAGTTGTTGGGCGTAGTGTTTATGAATTACCAATTGTGGTTTATACCAGCAATAGCGCTTAGCGTTTTCGTTGGTCTTCGTTGGTTTCTTAAATACAGCTTAAAAGGGCATCAAATTATAGCCGTCACCCATGACCGGGAAGTGGCAACAGCACTTGGGGTTAATGCGGGACGTATTTCTTTCCTAACGTTTTTAGTTGGAGCCACTCTTGGTGCTCTGGGAGGTGCCCTAGCTTCACCTACTACGTCACTGGTACCGGGAGTTGGAGCGGAGATGATTGTGCTGTCCTTTGCAGTTGTAGCAACAGCGGGACTTGGGCAAGTGACAGGCGCGCTAATTGTGGCACTTGTAATAGGCATGGCCCGCTCTTTAAGTATTTATTTTTTACCTCAGATAGAAGTCGTTATGCCTTTCCTCATCATGATGGGTGTTCTTTTATTGAGACCGCAAGGGCTGTTCACCGTAGCTCAGGCGAGGAGAATATGATGAACAAACATACGATATGTCTGTTAATAGCAGCGGTAGCTCTCTTTACTCTATCTATGCTGATGGACTGGTTACGAATTCCTTTCATAATGGCAATGGTATATGGCATTGCCGCACTTGGGGTGGTAGTACTCCTAAGGGCAGGACAAGTATCCTTCGGCCATGCAATGTACATTATGGTTTCGGCGTATACGCTAGGTTTTGCTGCAAAATCTTTTCCACAAGTTGATGGGGTCTTCCTGATACTGCTCGGAACGGCAGTTAGTTTTGTTTTTGGCATGATACTTGCTTTGTTTCTTGTACGTTACCGTGGGATATTCTTTGGCATGCTAAACCTTGCCATCTCAATGGTGCTATTCACCGTAGTATCTAAGCTCTATGGCTTAACGGGAGGTACAGACGGAATGCAGATTCCCAGGCCCCCAATGTTAGGTTTTGACCTTAATCGGAGTGAGTATGAAACTCTACTTCTAGCGATGCTATTAACCATCGGTGTGATGTCGATATTAGCCATACAAAAATATTTTCGCTCATCCGCTGGCATGGCCATGGCTTCAATCAAAACTAATGAAGATCGCTTGGAGTACTTAGGCATTTCTGCAAAGAAGCTGATGTGGCAGGGTTACACTATTTCTGCTGCCTTATGTGGTTTGTCAGGCGCTTTTTACGGATTGGCACAAGGGCTTGTAGCCCCAGAAATGGGGTATTGGTTGAAGTCCGGAGAGTTAGTATTTATTTCTGTACTGGGAGGCTCAGTGCATGCGGTAGGTGCCTTTGCCGCCGCTCTGATGTTTGAGTTTGTCAAAATGGCTGCCTCTATCTTTTTAGGTGGTTCATGGCAATTGGTGCTGGGTGTGACCTTAATTGTAATCATTTATTTCATTCCTGAGGGGTTAACCAGTCTTTTTTCAAACAACCTTGAAAATGATAAAAAGGAAAAAAGTATAACTAATTTTTTAGGGAAGAATAAGAAACCCAAGGAGGTGAGCTCATGAGCCTATTATTACAAACTCAAGCACTATCTCTTTCATTCGGGGCTATTGTCGCAGCAGACAGTATTGATTTCGAGCTTCATGAAGGTGAGAGACTAGCCGTAATAGGCCAAAATGGAGCTGGAAAAACAACTTTTATAAATATATGCACTGGACTGGTTCGACCAGATTCCGGAATTGTTATGTTCGATGGAAAAGCGATTACGGGTAAATCTCCTCGTGAGATTGTCCGCCTTGGTATGGCAAGGTCTTTTCAAATTCCACAGCTTTTTATGGACTGCACTGTTCGCCAGTGTTTAGAGCTGTCTGGTGTTGCACGGCAGAAAAAGCTGTCTTTGGTCACAAACTTGTCAATGGCTAATGACTCGACGGAGTTAGACCATATTCTCGAGCTGGTTGGGTTAAGAGACAGGCAACACGAATTATGTGAAAACTTGCCAGAAGGTCAAAGGAAACTTCTCGACATTGCAATGTCACTCATGCTGCGTCCTAGACTACTTATCATGGACGAGCCGACGAGTGGAGTTTCAACCGAAGAGAAGCATAGCATCATGGAAATACTTATGAGAGCACTGGATGAGCAAAAGACAACTTCAATTTTTGTTGAACATGATGTCGACATTGTAAAGCAATATGCCACTCGGGTAGCGGCCTGGATTTCAGGTGCAGTTGCGGCTGATGATTCACCTGAAATCGTCCTTGCAGATCCATTAATCCAAAAAGAAGTACTTGGTATCTGAGGGAACATTATTATGCTGAAATTCAACAATGTTAGTGCAAGTATCCACAAAATTACGGTGCTTCGTGACATCACAGTCGATATACCAAAAGGAGCTATTGTCGGTGTAGTTGGACGCAATGGTGCTGGGAAGACCACGCTGCTAAGAGCGATTATGGGCTCTTTACCGCTTGAGAGCGGTACCATTTCACTTGACGGCACCAATCTACAAAAAATTCCCCCTCACAAGCGTGTAACGATGGGGATCGGTTATGCCCCGCAAGAACGGGTAATTTTTCCATCCATGACGATAGAAGAAAACTTACGCTTCCCTTGTAAGCTTTCTGGATACAGTAAGTTAGAAATCGATAAAAGTCTTGAGCAGACCTTAGATATCGTCCCTCAACTCAAGACAATGTTGTCACGCTCTGGGGCGGCCCTTTCAGGGGGGCAAGGCAAGATGGCCGCACTTGGCCGGGCATTAATGGCAGGCTCAAGAATGGTACTGCTCGATGAGCCGTTTCAAGGTTTGGCCCCTGCATTAGCGGTGCAATATAGCGACTCACTTGAACGTTTACACGCCAAACTTCCGCATTTGTGCATTGTAGTAACAGAGTCCAATATCAGTTTGCTAGGTGATATACCCAATCAAGTGCTTTATATCGAACGTGGTGCGGTCACATCCAGCACTCGTAAGCCAATCTCGGATAATGATCTGAGTTCTTCAATACAAATACAATGAGGTTTGATATGGAAAAGCTTTTTATTGATGGTAAATGGGTTGTGGCGGTCAGTGGCGACTCTATCCCCGTTTACTCTCCTATCACCGGGGATAGTTTTGCCACTATTAGCCGTGGCAAAGAAGAAGATGTGGATCTCGCAGTCAAAGCAGCCCGCACTGCAGTTAAAGGCGAATGGAGCAAGTTAGCAGCCACCGACCGAGGCCGTCTATTAATGAAGATTGGTCAGTCCGTTCTTGATCATCTCGATGAACTGGCGGAGATCGAGGCCAAGGACACAGGTAAGCCCATGTCCCTTGCGCGCAAAGATATTCAGGCCCTTGCACGCTATTTCGAGTTTTATGGTAGCGCTGCCGATAAGGTTCACGGTCAAGTGATCCCTTATATGACTGGATATGCGGTCGATATTATACGAGAGCCATACGGTGTAGTTGGGCATATCATCCCGTGGAACTATCCGGCCCAGATGCTGGGACGTACTATTGCACCTGCTCTAGCCATGGGCAATGCTTCTGTCGTAAAGCCAGCAGAAGATGCATGTATGACCTCACTGCGTTTCGCGGAGCTAGCCACTGAGGCGGGCCTACCCTCCGGTGTTCTGAATATTGTAACCGGTTATGGGTATGAGGCTGGTTCGGCTTTGTCCTCTCACCCTGATGTCAACATGATTACATTTACTGGCTCTCCGCAAGTTGGCACGCTGATTCAAGCAGCTGCGGCACAGAACCATGTCAAGTGTGTTTTGGAACTTGGAGGTAAGTGCCCCCAATTAGTATTCAATGATGCTGACCTGGATAAAGCAGTACCAGCAATTGTCGGAG
This sequence comes from Halomonas sp. A3H3, assembly GCF_000982975.1. NCBI lineage: Bacteria > Pseudomonadati > Pseudomonadota > Gammaproteobacteria > Oceanospirillales > Halomonadaceae > Halomonas > Halomonas sp. A3H3. The sequence goes on from NZ_HG423343.1 coordinate 1,249,260, forward strand.
CTATTGTCCAGAATTCTGGTCAGACGTGCTCCGCAGGAAGCCGTGTACTTATTCAGGAAGATATTTACGATGAAGTCATTACAAGAGTGGCCGAACAATTCAAGACACTGCGAGTAGGGAGTCCTGAGAGCGCTTCCGACTGCGGCCCCATCATTACGCATGCGCAATTTAAAAGGGTGCAAGAATTTATAGATGATTGCCTTGCTAGTGGTCTCACGCCTCTTGCTGAAGGCAAATACGCAAATAACCTGCCTGAAAATGGCTATTATATAAAGCCTACACTATTTGGCCCAGTTCCGCGTGACCATCGTCTCGCCAAGGAAGAAGTTTTTGGTCCTGTGCTAGCTGCTATTCCCTTTAAGGATGAAGACGATGCAGTTGCATTAGCGAATGGTACTGATTACGGCTTGGTGGCCTCAGTATGGACAGAAAATGGCGCTCGCCAACAGCGTATTGCCCGTAAAATAGAAGGCGGCCAAGTCTTTATCAACTGTTATGGAGCTGGCGGCGGCGTAGAGCTGCCCTTTGGTGGCGTTCGAAAAAGCGGGCATGGCCGCGAGAAAGGTTTTCTTGCACTAGAAGAGTTCAGTCTTACTAAAACGATTGTTCATCATTATGAATAATATAGCGTACTGGAGATGATGACATGCAAGTAAGAGCTGCAGTACTTAAAGAAATGAATAATAACATGCCGTTTAGCCAAAGCCAGCCTCTCAAGATCGAAGAGGTTGAGCTAGGTGAGCCGGGGCCCGGCGAAGTCCTAGTTCAGATGATCGCATCTGGACTCTGCCATTCAGACCTCTCAGTAATTACCGGAGTTAGGCCACGGCCGTTGCCCATGGCACTGGGACATGAAGCCAGTGCAAAAATTGTGAAAGTAGGTGCTGGCGTCAGCAAGCTTAAGGCAGGCCAAAATGTAGCGCTAGTATTTGTGCCTTCATGCGGTGACTGCCTACCCTGTATGCAAGGACGCCCCGCTCTCTGTGAGCCCGGTGCCGAAGCCAACAGTAAGGGTGAATTACTCGAAGGGGGAAGTCGTCTGATTTCGGATGGGGCCTCGCTGCATCACCACTGTGGGGTCTCGGCCTTTGCTGATCATGCCGTGGTATCGGCCAAATCCTGCGTGGCGCTTCCAGATGACGTGGATCCAATCGAAGCAGCAGTGTTTGGCTGTGCAGTGCTTACGGGTGTTGGCGCTGTGGTTAATACAGGCCAAGTGCCCCCTGGTTCTTCGGCCATGATCGTTGGGCTGGGGGGTGTAGGACTAAGTGCCCTATTGGGATGCAGAGCGTCGGGGGCTAATCCCCTCATTGCAGTGGATGTTCACCAGCATAAGCTGGATCTCGCGATGGAGCTTGGTGCGACAGCTACAGTTAACGCGAAGGATTCGGATGCCATCGAACAAGTTCGAGAGCTTACTAAGGGAGGAGTGGAGTTTGCATTTGAGTTCGCCGGTTCTGTAGCGGCGATGCAACTCGCTTATGGAGCAACACGCCGTGGGGGTACGACTATCACGGCCAGTTTGCCACATCCAGATGCAGAATGGCCATTGAAACAAATTAGTCTAGTAGCTGAAGAGCGTACGGTTAAAGGAAGCTATATCGGTTCGTGCATTCCTTCACGTGACTTGCCTCGCTACCTAGACCTTTATAAAGCAGGGCACTTGCCGATTAATCGTTTAATTGGCAGAAAATATCGGTTGGAGGAGATAAATGAGGGCTTTGATAGCCTTGCATCGGGTAATAGCTTACGCGATCTAATCATTTTCTAGCTGGTTTTTTCTGGGTAATCGGCTTTTCTAGTTACTCGCTATTATATAGCAATTATTTTTGTATAAAGGTAATTGCCTGTAAACCTAACCCATATTGAAAAACAACAATCTAAAAAACTAACGAGGTGAAATAATGACAAGATTAAACGGTAAAGTTGCTATAGTAACGGGGGCAGCTAGTGGTTTTGGTGCCTGTATCGCCAAATGTTATATCGAGGAAGGCGCTAAAGTCATTCTGGCTGATATCAATTTTAAAGATGCAGAAAAGCTGGCTAAAGAGCTGGGTATCAATGCCCATGCGGTGTCCTGCGATGTAACCTCAGCGGATGATATTAACTTTGCTGTTGCTACCTGTGTTGAAAAATTTGGTGTTCCTGACATTGTTGTCAACAATGCGGGTATGACCCATAAAAATCAGCCCCTGCTGGATGTCAACGAAGCCACTTTCGATAAAGTGTACGCCGTCAATGTGAAATCCATCTTTCACATGGTGCATGCTGTCGTGCCGATGATGCGAGAAAAAGGAAGTGGTTCTATTATCAATGTCGGTTCTGTGGCTGGAATTCGTCCACGCCCAGGACTTACTTGGTACAATAGTTCAAAGGGGGCCGTGAATCTAATGTCTAAGTCTCTGGCTGTTGAACTGGGTCCGGATGGCATTCGTGTAAACAACATCTGCCCTGTCATGGGAGAAACGGCAATGCTAGCAGACTTTATGGGAGTCCCAGATACTCCTGATAACCGCAGTAAGTTCATATCCACAATCCCACTAGGGCGTCTTTCTAAGCCAATTGATATTGCTGCTGTAGCCGTATTCTTAGCATCGGATGAAGCTCAATTTTTAAACGGAGTAGAGCTACCAGTTGATGGTGGGCGCATTGTCTAATAATTTAGCCCACTAACTTCTAAATGTATTTAATTTAATAACGTTTAGCTAAAACCCTTGCTCTTATAAAAACATTAAGTTCAACGAGATATAGGAGCAAGGTTTTTTTATGAATGTGTGAACAACTAAATTTCTAGTCAGTCATTGCCAGTTCAAAACTAGGGAATCTTACTTAATCTATGCGAACAGCTTACCAATCAACAAGTTTTTAATTGCTCAGTTGCGAAGAGTTCCTGCAAATTGCATATATGCAGCTGCTTAATTATAATTTTATTCACATATAGTCGGATGAATGACACACTTTTTCAAAGCGTCTAAGAATAACCAATTTGCCAGAAAAATCGTCACCCTTAAACAAAGCCAAAAGGGGGGGTTGGAAATTCCAACTTCACCTTCGCTACCAGCTGTTGCAGTCTTTAGATGATGCTCTATCAGTGAGCGAGCAACCCAAGAGTCGTCGTATGTCGTATATTGGCGATTAACAACAAGACAGCTAAAGGGTTTGACATGAAAAACATTTTATTAACAACCACCGCACTCGCCATCTCCATCGCTTCAATGAATAGCTTGGCGAACGATCGAACCGATTGGCCTAACAGTATGACAGTGGGCACGGCAAGCCAGGGAGGGACTTACTACATCTATGGTTCAGGCTGGGCAAATCTAGTTAACCAAAAGCTCGATACCCGCATAGGTGCTGAAATTACTGGCGGTCCTGTGCAGAACATCAGCATGGTCCAGATGGGTGAACATGACTTTGGCATGGTCACTATGGGCCCGGCGGTGGATGCCCTAGAAGGGAACAGTGAGCTACTTCCTGACAATACGCATGCTGACGTGCGTGCTATGTTTCCTATGTATCAAACAGCACTCCACATTGTTAGCCTCGAAAATTCCGACATTGAATCGGTGGCTGACCTTGATGGCAAACGCGTAGGTGTAGGGCCTGCGGGCGGTACCAATGATGAGTATCATCCGCGGCTTTTTGAAGCTCTAGGATATGATGTCGAAACTCTTCAAGGTGGTGCTTCCGATCAAGCAGGCCAATTACAAGATAATTTAATTGATGCCTTTGCTTTCGGGGCCGGCATGCCGATAGCTTCTTTCAGTCAGCTGGAAGCACAAGCAGACGTTAATATTTTTAGCTATAGCGAGGAGGAAATTGAGCAGATTTTAGAGGAGTTTCCAGCCCTTTCTCACTCTGTAGTGCCGGGGGGAACGTACAATTCTGTCAATCAAGATATTCCAACAGTCTCCTTATGGAACTTTGCAATTACTCATAAGGATATGCCGGATTCACTCGTTTACGAGATTGTTGATACTATAATGAGTAACCACGAGCAGATGCTCCAAGTACATGGCGCCGCTGCAGAAACGCTTCCAAAAAATATATCTTACAACAACTCTATTCCTTTTCACTCAGGTGCCGTTAAGTGGTTTGAAGAGAATGGCTATGACATCCCCGAAGACTTAAAAGGCTGATTTAACGCATCAGTAAGTTAATGGTTTGCTGTCGAAAACGGCAGCAAACCATCGCGTTATAGCAGTTTAATGTCTTCCTGAACTATCATTCCAAATCTTTAAACCATCACTTCTAGAGTGCCACACAGGGTGCCATGATGAGCAAAGACATCAACACTGCTTCCACAGCACAAGGCAGTACTGCTTCCGGCGCTATCAATGCCGCTAGCGTAGATGACATACAGCCCGCTAATAATGAACGGCTGCTTAGTGGCGCTTCTGCCTCAATTATTTTTTTTGTATGCGTTGGATACATTGGCTTTCACCTTTATGCCCTAAATATCCAGCCAGTTGAAACTTGGACATATCGTATTATTCACGTTTCCTTTGGCTTGATGATCGGATTTTTATTACTTGGCGCTACAAGCCGATTTAATGACGATAAACCACAAAGCATTGTGGCAAAAGTCTTCAGCATTGCATCGATTATCCTATCTGGGTATGCGTTAGCACTTGTTTTGCTGCTCTGGTTACAACCACAAGATGGAGGAACTACTGGCCATCTAGACTTTATTCAGAGCCACCTTGGTTTAGTCTCATTTATTGCTCTCGTAATATCGCTTTTTACAAGTTACAGCATAAAAAGCAATCGTAAGCGCCTAAACATGTCAGACCTTTCGCTCGGATTTATAGCCCTTGCCGTGGCTGGATATCTTATTTTATCTCTCTCACGCTGGCGGCTGATGGCAGGCACTTCGATGGTAGGTGATTTAGATTTTTATATGGCTACTATTGGGGTACTACTTATTTTAGAACTCACCCGTCGCGTTGCAGGAATGGCATTAGTAGTAATTACAGGTGTTTTTATTCTATACGCATTTATAGGCCCATGGTTGCCAGGCATATTCGAACATCGTGGCTATAGCCCTGCTCGCTTCTTTACCTACCTCTATACTGACAATGGGATCTTAGGTCCTACCATTGCTGTCTCTTCAACTTATATTGTCCTTTTTATTACATTCGCAGCTTTTTTGCAGAAGTCACGCGTCGGTGAATATTTCGTTAACTTTGCGTTCTCTATTGCAGGCCGCTCACGAGGTGGTCCGGCTAAAGTGGCGGTTTTTGCTTCAGGCCTCATGGGCATGATTAACGGCACTTCAGCAGGCAATGTGGTATCTACCGGCAGCCTAACAATCCCTCTGATGCGGCGTGTTGGCTATCCTGCGCGTAGCGCTGGATCCATAGAGGCCGCGGCCTCCACGGGGGGTCAGATTGCACCGCCAATTATGGGGGCTGGCGCCTTCATCATGGCCGAAGTAACTGGTATTCCGTATACCGAGATTGCGATCGCCGCGATTATTCCTGCCGCCCTGTACTTTCTGTCTATTTATTTCATGGTGGATTTGGAAGCTCAGCGTAAAGGCATGCGCGGTCTGAGAAGTGCTGAATTGCCGAAGCTCCGTCCTCTACTAAAGCAAGCTTACCTTTTTATTCCTGTCGTTATTTTGGTCAGCACATTGTTTATGGGCTACTCAGTTATCCGAGCAGGCACATTAGCTTTGGTATCCGCCGCGATGGTTTCATGGCTAACACCACACTGGATGGGGCCAAAAGCAATTTTGGGGGCCTTAGCGCTGTCCGCAAGAATGGTGGTTCCTCTGGTGGCAGTGTGTGCTTGCGCAGGGGTGGTAGTAGGAGTTATCGCCTTAACAGGAGTGGGTGCGCGCTTTGCCTCCCTAATGCTTGATATCGCAGATAGCAGCCAGTTTCTTGCGCTACTTTTCGCAATGATGATAAGTATCCTACTTGGGATGGGCATGCCTACTACCGCAGCTTATGCAGTCGCTGCTTCCGTTATTGCTCCTGGGTTACAACAGATTGGTATTGATCCACTGATTGCACACTTCTTCGTCTTCTATTACGCAGTCATCTCTGCCATTACGCCACCCGTTGCTCTAGCTTCATACGCCGCAGCTGCCATTGCCAATACTGATCCACTCAAAACCTCATTGACCTCTTTTAAGTTTGGCCTTGCTGCTTTCGTGGTCCCCTTCATGTTTTTTTATAGCCCTGCCATCCTGATGCAAGGTGATTGGCTGGAAATTACACGAGTTGTAATAACTGCCTCTATTGGTATTTACTTACTATCAGCTGCGGTACAAGCATGGATGTTCGGTGCATTAAGTAAGCCTTTACGTTTAGTTTCTTTAATCGCTGGCCTCACGATGCTAGCAGGAGGAATCACCACCGATCTGATTGGCATCCTTTTGGGGGCTCTAGTGATGGGCTATCAACTCAAAATGAAAAGAGGTCACTCACAACCTCAGGCCAGCTAATATGAACTAATAAATAACCGATATGCGTGCATTTAAATAGGGAATAACAATGGCGAACTATAGCTTCGAAGGCTTACAACCCAAAATTTCAGCCAGTGCTTACATTCATCCTTCAGCAGTTATCATCGGCGATGTTGTCATCGATGATGGTTGCTATATTGGGCCGGGAGCCAGTCTTCGAGGCGATTTTGGTCGTATTATTATGAACCGCGACGCCAACCTCCAAGATAACTGCGTTGTGCATGGCTCTGTCGGTTCTGAGACGATAATCTGCTCGCGTGCGCATATCGGGCATGGGGCCGTTGTGCATGGTTGTATTCTAGAACAGGATGTCTTGGTGGGCATGAACGCCGTCGTGATGGATGACAGTGTTATTGGAGCACGCTCCATCATTGGTTCGTGCGCCATGGTAAAGGTTAATTTCACTTGTGAGCCAGCCTCACTTATAATCGGAATACCCGCCAAAGTAGTAAGGATTCTCACTGCATCCGAAATCGAAAACAAGCGTCAGGCTACGCAGCGGTATATTGACCTTGCAAAACGCTCATTACAAAACCTGAAAGTTTGCTAAGCAATAACTTTTCCAGCATTAATCGGGACTGACATGCCTCACGTTTAACATTGGTTAAGGGAAAGATAACATATGCGTTAATTCAATCTGCGCAAATGCGGGCCGTCTAGCATGGCAGAATACACATTTATCTTTTAGCTAATATTTCACTTAGATCTCAAATCTAAACCGCCTCTTCTTTATAATGATGGTAACTTCTTATCTCACGGATCAGGTTTTTGGAAGATTCAGGCAATGACTCAAATTCTCTAACGACGACGGATCGCTCACGCTTGGCCCATACATCTTTTAACTCAACAATATTAAGCTGCATAGTAGTTTGGTAACGTAGCGCACTTGATTCTGGTAAAATACCGATTCCTACTCCCGCCTCTATCATTCTACAGGCAGGCTCAAAGCCAAACACTTGAATGCGCAGAGGTAAACTTTCTCCTACTTCGCTAACCTCTTTTTTAAGAAATTCAAGAAGAGTGCTTCCTTCATGCAAGCCTACATGTGGGTAAATCAGTGTATCTCTAAAGGCCAGATTCTTAGCCCCTGTAAGCGGATGACCAACTGGAACTACGACTACTAGTCTATCTATGCTAAAAGGCATGACTTCCAAGCCTTTCATTTTAATTTCACCCGACGTCACGCCAAAATCTGCTGCACCGTCTAGAACACCTCTGAAAATATCTTTAGTAAGTCGCTCTTTTAAGTCGATTGTAATCCCAGGACGACTACCTAAAAAATTGGCTAATACTTCTGGCATAAACTCCGTTACCGCTGTCGTATTGGCAAAAATTCGTATATGCCCTGTATCACTACTGCCATAGTCAGAAAAATCGCTTTTTAGATATTCGACCTGCCGCATAATAGCACGAGCATGCTTGAGTAAGTTTTCGCCAGCTGGGGTCAGCTCCACCCCATGGCTGCCTCGGTAAAAAAGTCGGCTGCCTAATTGACCCTCAAAAGACTTTATCCGCGTACTAGCAGCTGCCGTAGACAGATGCGCCTGCTTAGCACCTCCCGTTAAACTGGATGCTTCTGCAACGTGAATGAAAAGATTGAGATCGGCTAAATCAAAATGCATAAAGATACTCCATTAAAGAGACGAGGCTGTAGATCGTCTGAGGCACACTTATTTTGGAAAACGTAAATTCACCATCAGCGCTGGTCGCATGTACCTATTTTTCAGCACACCATACTATAATGAGCGTGCTGCGCCGAGCATACGCCTCTCGAATAGCATAGGGACAATCTAGCTGTCCGCTTGTGCCTCCACTTCCAGCAGTAGCTTTGTCTTTACTAGCAGATTTATTGATGATTTATACACAATAACGCTAGGTGGCCTCTGAAAGTACCAAATGTACCAATAGCTGTGTGTTTAATACCTTATGGACATGGTCTTTCAAGGACGAGAAGCTTTCGTAAGCCGTCAACGGCATCCACTCATATTTGACCTTGCGCCAAAGAATCTCGATCCGGTTCAGTTCTGGCGAATACGGCGAGAGATAAACGACATGCACACGCTGATTCAGCCAGCCCAGCCGCTTGCGCTGGAAATGAGCCGAGCGATGGACACTGACATTGTCCAGCACCACGATGGCAAAGGCATCCGGCGGCTTCTGGGCAACCAGGCGGTCGAAGGCGTCGATAACCGCCTCGGTGGTAATGGTCGCTATCGTCGAGTGGTAGATCAGCTTGCCCTGACGACTCAAGAAACCCAGCACGTTCAGGCGCTGACTATGTGAGTAGGCCGACATTTCCCGGGGGAGGCCGATAGGGCTCCAGGCGTAAGGCAAGGCGGAGGACTGGGCAAAGCCTGACTCATCGAAATAGTACAACTCCGTCTTGCCCCGATTTTCCCAACGCTAAAGCTCAGCCAGCAGGCCTTATGTATGGCGGAAATCAGTCTCGTTACGCTGGCTTTTCAGGGACCGCCGGGCGCGCTTAAAGCTGTACCCCAGATTTTTTAAATGCTCGCTTGATCGTCATGGTACAGGCGCATTTACCGGTTTCCTGCTGGAACCTTGCCTGGACGGCCTTCAACTGATGAGGTTCCTCTTGGGCGAGCTCAAGTAGCCGTACCCACTCCGAATCACTGTAGATAGGCGGGCCGACCGGTGCAGTGCGTGACTTGTCCCGGAGCCCTTCGAGGCCTGTGCCTCCCAGGCATCGAACCAGAGCGAGACCGTTTCGCGGATGACGGACAGAATCTTGCATATCTGGTCAATGGTATGGCCTTGATGGCTCAGCACGATGGCATGAGCCCGACGACGCAGAGCCAGTTTCTCTCCATAAGTGTAGGTTGCCATCAATGCCTGATGGTCAGCATCGGATAGGGGCGGCACAAAGCGGAAGGCCATGCTTATCGTCCTAGCTAAACGGGTCAGGATAAGCATAGCGGAAAATATGTGTTCAAGTACTTACGATCCAGAAAATACCCAGCGTACCTGCGCCTGCCAGCTTCAGCGCATAGGCGAGGGCGTCAGTGAAAGAGTGGATTGCATGCTAGGCGTGTTCACAGTCGAGTAACATGAGCGTGGGAAATGGATTTGTCGCAAGCGCGAAACACTCATCCAGGTGCAGATGCAGATGCAGATGCAGATGCAGATGATCAATAAAAGTATCCCAACTGAGGCCCTGGGCTACCGTGGTGGTGTCCAAGTTCGCTGATCATTTGCCGCTGTATCGGCAGAAAAACTTTGCCCGTATTGCCCGTTCGACACTGGCGCATTGAGTCGGACAAACCAGCGTGCAACCCCAGCTATTAGTCGTTGCCCTGTTCAAAACAGTACTTGCCCAAGGCGTGATTAACGCTAATAAAACTCCGGTGCCAATGCTCGCGCCGGGCGATAAAAGATCTACCAAGCTTACGTCTAGGCCTACACCACTACTCTGTGTTCAGCACTCAAGGCGGTAGCTTACGATTTCAGCCCGAGTAGTTCGGGCGAACTTGCTCGCAATTTCCTTGGCTAATGAAATGGCAAGCTGGTTTGCGATGTTTTTGCTGGGCGCAAGGCCAGCTTCAATCAGGGCATCACCGAATTGGCAGCATGGGTTACGCTCGCTGCAGCTTCTTCGATTTGTATGCAAACAAAAGTCAGCTGACGGAACATGCTCTGCTCTCGATTGGCGGGCTGTACAAAATAGAGCGGCAAGCGTAAGACATGAATGGTGAGAATCGCGGGCAAATTCGGCAGGTAAAAGCGTCTCCCATCCCCGAAAAATCACATACTGGGAAGTTAGCCGAGCACGTCTTATATCCGAAGGATCAGGCCTTGCCAAACCCCTAGACTATAGGCTCAACGCTAGCGTGCGATGACTAGCTATGTGGAGGTTGATGCTGAACTCATGATCGAAAATCAGATTCGCCCTTGGGCGCTTGGCCAGACGAACAGCTTGTTCCTTGGGTCGCTACGCAGCGGCAGGTGGTCCGCTGCGATTAAGTGCCTGATCTAGTCGGTGTTCATGAATGTACATGGTCAGTATGCCTATCTCCAGGAAGTGCTGTCGCAGTTGCCGACGCAGTAGCCAAACCCAGGTCTGACTGTAGAGCGGTGCATCCCTCCATGATAGTGCGGTAGCTCAGAGGATACTCCCTAAGGGTGTCAGAATTACGAAGGCTGACAATCGGATTTCTGGTGAAATTTTAGTGGGCCACTGGCAACGGTTAACTCATTCAAATTCCTGACCAGTGGCCGATAGGTCTACTTGATCGCGATGGGATTCACTGGCGAACCGGTTCCGCCCTCCATCTTTAATGGTGAGGCGATAAACATAAAGCTGTAGACGCCGTCTTCGGCGCTGTCTGCAGCAAGATCCTCAAGCCAGTATATTTCAGACAGCACAACGCCGAGGTCCCGGATCAGCGCACCATGCAGAGGAATGAGCATCGGTTCACCGTCGATTTCTTGCACGACCTTTTCAACCCCAAGGTTGTCTGCCGCAATGACCGGTATCTCCATGTCCCTGATCCACTCCACCAGTTCTTCGCTGTAACACAGCCCAGGCTCCGACATTGCACTCCAGGCTGGATCGGCCTGGTCATCATAGTAGCGTTGAATTGATCCGGTACGGATGAGAAGAATATCCCGTTTGCGGATCTCGGTATTCTGGCTTTCCGCCGTGCCCCTCAAGTCCTCTAGCGTTATGCAAGTGCCCGGACTTAGCTGGTAATTGGTTTCGGTGCCTGATTGGCGGCCGACATCCAGTAGTACCCCTCTGCCAACAATACCTTTGTTACCGAGGGCGCTTATGTCTGCGTGTGAGTGACCACCGAATGTGCTCTCAGTGCTCTTGCCGCCGTAGACCTGATCGCCATACCAAGCGTGCCCCAAAGCGTCGACATGGGTTGTACCCTGCAGGTACATAAAGGCGACGTCATCCGAGAATTTCACACCACCAGGTAAAGGGTCCATTTTCCCTGCAATAAAGGAGGATTCATCTTGCGACATGAAATGCATGGTGGCGGTTCTACCCGGAAACACTGGGCCGCTGCCATGAATCATTGGAATCTGCAGGGTAAACACTTTACCGTTGACGACGGAGTTGATGCTGGTTTTCACTTGCTCCTGGGTAAGGTAGTTCAGTGCACCGACCTCATCGTTCTCGCCCCATGATCCCCAATTATTGGGTTGGCGTTCAAGCAGGGACTTGATCGTCGCGTTTTGCGCCTGATCAGAGGTTTCCTGCGCATTGATAAATCCGCTGTAGCCGAGTGTGATGACCAGCGAAGACAGAATAAAGCCATCCTTAACAATGTTTTTTTTGTGATGAATCATTTCCTATCCTCTAATTATTATTGATTTTCAGGTACAACGATTAGAGGGTAGTGGAGATTGTGTCTTTGTTCACTTCGTATTAGCAGGAAGGGGGGTTCGGAATCGTGAAAGTTGTTTAATGGTTTTCACTGATGATCCCGAGCCCTGCCACTGTAGTGGATCAATGAAACCGGGGTTCAATATAGTTAGCATTGTTGCAACTTAATCAGTGTAATAACCTGAAAAAACGATTTTCTACGCAAGAGTTCAAGGAGGTGGTCGCTTGGGTGGTGCTTGATCAGAGCTATTTGATCGATTTCTGCGCTTATGGCTGTACTCGAGTCAAAACAGCCTAAGGCTAAGGGTACGGCTGTCCAGTCAGCCTAAGAGTCAGCGTGTCGGCAAAGAGCTCAAGGCCAATTTGTGGCTGTGAAATCTGAACTCAGCAATAGCTACTTCTCTAGCCAATGACCGTTGAGTGCAGGAAATCTCTCACGCACCCACTCGACAAAAGCATGCACTTGCGGGGCCAAGTGGGAACGACTGGGGTACAAGTTCGACACTGGCCGAGGGAGCGGCCGGTAGCCTCTGAGCACGTCGACTAGGGCGGCATCAGCCAGGTAGTGGTCGAGAGTAATACCGTGCCTGCAGAATGCCGAAGCCAGCAACACCGCATTCTACATAGGCGTTGGACTCAATAAGGGTAATACCGCGGCGGCTGACTTAGTTTTGGTCGCTACTCCCATTTAGAAAATGCCAAGGCAGTGGTCGCTTGTTCTGTCCACCTCCAGTACTAAGAGCAGGCCGTGTAGTAGTAATAGAGAAACGGTTGCTTTCGGACCTCCGTTACCCCGTGATAGAACTTGATCTGCAACTAGGTGATGAAGTCTGGGTAATGGATGCCGAAGGCAATCCAGCCGCTACGGCCTGCGTATTCTCTGTGGCGGGGCT
>NZ_HG423343.1:1262080-1296988 GCF_000982975.1 Halomonas sp. A3H3
ACGTCAGGCGGCGGAAGCGCAGTTACATAAGGCTCAGGTTATCGTTGCAACCGGCAAATACATCGGAGAAGGTTTTGACTTGCCTCGGTTAGACACGCTGTCTTTAGCCTTGCCCATCGCCTGGAAAGGAACGCTGTCACAGTACGCTGGCAGGATCCACCGAGCGGTTGAAGGCAAACAGGAAGTTACTGTCTATGACTACCTTGATACTGGACTGCCCATGCTTGAACGTATGTTCCGAAAACGCGAGGAAGGCTACAAAGCCATGGGGTGCAAGTTTACCGCTTCAGGGCAAACAAAGCTGCTTTAGACGTTGAGAGCACAGTTAGACCCTGGACAACTAATCAAGCGATGCCTTGGTGACGCTCTTTCTGAGCCCAGCTTTCAAGATTTTCTGCCAGCACACCTTTATCCCCCACCAGACTGCTGGCGAGTTCCTGCTTGAACATTTCGTCAGGGTTGCTAGCAAACAGTATATCGCGTGAACAGACTTTCAGTTGGCCATGATCAGCTTGTTCGATCCGATTCTCCACCCAGTGCGGGACTTCACCAAATTGGAAGCTAAGCTGCGCCCGAAGATTATCGCGAGCTTCATCGAGACGGCCTTCAGAACCGCTCCTGTTGAGCCCAGTTCTCTAAGTTCCCTGCCAACATATCTTTATCCTCCACCAAGCTATTGAGCTGATCCAGATTGATTTCAGCTCCAAGCCACTGCAGATGGCGTTTCAGTCAGCGAGTGATAAACCAATAAACCCGATCGCCTGAATGATTGCCCACAGACGACCGTAAACCGTGGCTCAATAACCTACTGCTTGAGTTGCTCGCAATAAATTACGCCACGTGGTGCATCATATTGCGATCCACTGATGGCTAATGCACAAACACGGCGCGCTGAGCTGGTCACTCTCAGGCAGCAACCTCTTTCTCGTCTTCAATCTCTAGTTCGAGATGGAAGTGAGCCGGCCCTGTCAGGTTGACCAAGGCATCAAGGCTGAACTTGTTAATGCGACCGTTCAGCAGATCATTGAGGCGCGGCTGAGTAATTCCTAATCGGTCGGCTGCATCTTTCTGAGTAATGTTCCACTCCCTCACACGGCCAGCAATTTTTGCCATGAGCTCGGAACGGAGCCTCATATTCAACGCTTCCTCAGGCGTATCCTCAATGGCATCCCACACACTGTTGTAATACTCGATGGCCATTATCTCACCTCACTTAGTAGCTGGACTCAGGGCAGCTCTTTGTATCGCTGTTTGCCCAAATTGATGTCTTTTTGGGACGTCTTTTGGGTTTTCTTCTGGAAGCAGTGGAGAATAAATACCACATCACCTCGATTGGCCACGTAAAAAAACCCGAAAGGCACCGTTATTTTCTCGAACACGGATTTCCATCACACCAGAGCCAACGCTTGGCATCGGACGAAAATCGTCTGACTGACCTCCAGACTGAATTTTGTCTATCTGAAACCCCGCTTCTCTCTTGGCATCCAGAAGGAAGTCGCGCAGCCTATCTTTAGAGTCTCCGACGAATGCAACAGGTTTCTTGCGCGCCACGCTGACTCCTCAATTTTCATAACCATTATATCAATACCGATATAATAGACTCATCAATTAAATAGCTCAAGCTTGATGTCGAAAACTACGGGGTGCCAATGCTCCATTAGGTTCCGTTTATCCATGAATCACGTCTATCGTTAGCCTTGGTCTTACCCAGCAACAGTGGCGACATCAGACCGCCCGACGAGGGAAAGCCGCGAGTTGTTTCATGCCACACAAGGACTTCGACAACTGTGGCTGTAAGGGTTACGCCTACCATAAAGCCGACGTCATGCTCCTCGACCTTTCTCCCAAAGCCAACTGTTAACTTACACTAACGGAAACATCGCAAATAGAAGCCGAAGCAAAACTCAGCATCGGCTGATGGCCACTGTCGACCAGTTCAATCGAGAGTTAGGACAAGGGACAATACAGCTAGGGTTGCCACGTGCAGGCGATGCTTGGGCATTACGTTCTGAACACCGGACTCCGAGCTACACCACTCGATGGGAAGAACTGCCGCATGTACGCTAATCACGCGTACGGAAGCTATAGTTGCTAAATTAGGAAATAGCATTAAAAACTGTGTTTATTTAACCTTTTGAGCACATGTAGTAGCTGATAAATTATTTTTGCGTATATATAGTAAAAAATAAGAAGGAGGCGGTAGTACATCTCACTGCACAATATCAATTTTCCTTAGCATAGAGCCTAAACCTTTCGATCCTAAAGTATTGAGGAACAACATGCCCAAAGAACAAAAGAAAACGCATTTTCAGTATCCTGAAAACCTCATCATAAAAGTAGTTTCTTTAGAAGACGCTATAAAACTTCAATATATCAACGGCATCGAATGCACCCCAGAAAATCTAGCAAATACTGAAATAAAAGATTTCACTTACCACTTACAAAGTATTTTAACCAAATACATCGAAGATCTATCACCTGACATCGAAGACCGCATTGAAAATAAATTTTTTATAGAAACAGAAGGCGAGCATAAAAACAAATATATTGGCATGCTGTTTTTAGAAAACCAACCCCATCAAGAAGCGCTCACACATAAGCTTGCCCTCTTAGCTTACAAAATAACGTACTCCGTTATCACGCAAAAAGATATTTTAAGCGTCACCTATACCGATCAAAAATCATCAGACGACAAAGCATTTATTACAGAACACTCTGAAAAATTCATTAACAAAAAAAATGCACGATCTATTAAGCATCCGTTTACCGTATCACCTGAAATAGATAACAAAACACAACCAAAAGTGGAACTCCTAGTTAGCGGTCAGTATTGTGCACCAACGTTTTCAACACATAAACCGACGCCAATGGAAGGGTATGCTGTACCAGCAGGATATGATGAATACGACAACACAATTTCTCTTTACAGCATCGATTCAACTAATAAAATATCAAGCAAACCTTTCACGCTAATCTGCAACCATGCTGATCATATAATGACATTAGCCTGTGCAAAAGTTAATAACGACATTCTATACTATACCGGCGATCGTTTTGAAAACCCCAAAGGCCCCAACAAACAAAAGACATATGTGTTGTCTACTCTTTCTATTGCGAGCGATGACAATCCCTACAAAAACTTTCAGCTGCAATCTAGCTAACATTAAGCCCTTTTTCTTTTACATACAGATAAGTGGCAGTCACCAAGTAAGCGACTGCCAACTCATAACGATTTCTAACGACATCACTTTCATTTTTAGTTAATAGCAGCCCGGCATATTGCTGATATTTCATTTCTCTACTGCTCTTGACAACTTCAAACATATCTAGCTGAATATCCATATCACTTACTTCTTTCAAACCATAAGGTAGCAACATACTTTTTATGTCATCGCTGAAGTTTTTACCAACCACCTCGTAGTTACCGTGAGCCACTTTAAATGCTGTGACAGTAAGCGCGACAACTTCGACGTGCCTCGTTTCACTCATCAGTAGATGCCGGTGTCGGCCAACTTGGCCAGCAATCTCATTGAGTTCTAGTGCCTCATTAGTCGTTAAGGTTTCACTATCTATTTCTTTAGTGTGTTCAAGCAGCCGATCCCAAGCAGCGTCGCTGATACTGCGCAGCAATCCCAAGGGATAGTCTTGCGACGTCACCCATTGGTCTTTTCCCCGAATTTTGAAACGCATATTGTTTTCAGCCACCTTAACAACATCTTCAAGAATAGCAGCATGACCCGGGGACAATCCTAACGCCTCACTCGCTCGTCGCACGTTCTGCCTTAGCGCGCCTAATCGCAACGCTTTCATCAATAAATGCGGTGTGGGTTCGTGAAATAAAGGAAGGACTTGAGGTAGTGCCGAAGACGGCGTGTAACGTTTAAAATCCTGCAGTTTTATGGCTTCTTTGAGAATGCTGCCATTTGCCCCTTTCACAGGCGTCAGCGCATCCGCCCATTCTAGAATCAAGTGATTATAGTTTAGTAACCCTGTTGAAGGCTGTCGGTGCCCCATTAAGCGCGCCAGACCCATCATCACGCGACGCGAACAGTAATGTTGCTGTCCCATCACCATTTGACGAAGGTGAGCGCTATCTACGTGCTGAGTTATTTTGGTGGCGACAGGCGTGTTTAGCTGCAGCAGAGCGGCTGCCGTTATATTGTAAAACGCATGGCGGGCGTGGTGGAGTGATAGTGTTGGGCTGCCACTCACGTGACGCAATGCATCTATCTCAGCAGCACTGATGGCTGAAGCACTAAGCGCTATGTCGACTTTCCCATCGCGCATCTCACCTAAAAGCGGTATGGATGCCTCACCTCCCAACAGCGCATCATGACGATTAAGCACAGCGTTAAGCGTACGTTGCTCTGTCGCATCGAGAGAAAACAAAAGCGGCACAGCACGTCGAGAGGCCTCACTTTTTAATGTTCGATAACGATTGTTCCTAATCAATACCCAGCAGTAGCCATGAGATTCACACCAATCTCGCCTGAGCAACCCTCTCGCTTCATCCAGCCGCAAACCAAAGCGATACGCGCATAGCAATACAAACTGAAGTAAACACGCAATATCGGGGTCTCGTTGCGATGTTTCTATCCGCTTCAGTGTCTCAAGGTATTCTCGTTCTGAGAGCATTTCAGCTCTCACGTGGCGTCCTTGCTCTGCAACGGGCAGCTCATCCCAGTCAGGCTCTTCAACACCGAGAGAGGCAGCTACGCGATGAAAAGAGCGCAGGCGATGGCTAAAATAGCTCATATCGCTTAGCTGGGTTTCTTGATAATCAACCAACCCCGCATAAAAGGCGGTGATTTCTTCACTACCGAGCGTCATCAGGTCGACACCGTACGCCAGCTCCTCAAAAAGCTTACGCAACGCGCCCCAGTAGCGATGAATACTACTGCTTTCGAACGGCTTAAAGCGCCTTCCCGCTCGTCCCTTACCACTTCGGATAACCGCTGCGATCCAGATGACCAACAGCATGATGGCACTACTAACCTTACCGTTTCGCTGTGTTACCAATTGTTCCAGAGATTTTGCCGTTATTTTAGCCTGCGGCTTGGTGTAGCCATCCAAGATTTGCTTCACCTCTTTAAAAAGAAGTACCGCCTGTTGCTGCAGCTCGTATTTATCGCCGCTAGCCCGTAATAGTGACGGTAGCGTTGTAGGAAGCTCCGAATCCTCAGTGTTGACTGCTGAAGGTGGGAACATCAGCGATTTGCCGTGCACCATACGAATGTGCGCTTGCACAGGGAGGCTGGTGGCCACTATCCGCCCTGCTAACGCGCCAGCCACTGCGCCCGGCAATCCCAGAAGATTGGCTTGATCGACAATAGCGGCCGCCTGCCCAAGTACCTGCTGGATCGTTATACACTCTTGACTCTCACAGCACTGGATAAATGCCTCAGGCAAAGGCGGCGCTTGTTTTGGGATCGTCCAAGGATCGTCGAGCGCTTTGGTAGATGTTAGGCGTTGGCCGTAAGTTAGTAGTGATGCCACATGATATGACACTGTGTGGCGCTGCACGGGGGCTTGCCAGCTGGTGCTATTTAACTGTTCGCTATACTCCAAGTAATAGGCTTTACGGTGATATAACAGCCGAAAGTTGTCCCCTTGGCACACATCCTTCAGCAGGCGCATGTAACAAATACGTTTTTCAATACATAAGAGTAACGCACCGAGCGCTAATGCCTGGCGTTTAGAACAGTGGACTCGAGTAGCGTATGGACGCACCTTCGCTGCCCAATGTATCAATTGCGTCATTAAC
Organism: Halomonas sp. A3H3; assembly: GCF_000982975.1. Classification (NCBI taxonomy): domain Bacteria; kingdom Pseudomonadati; phylum Pseudomonadota; class Gammaproteobacteria; order Oceanospirillales; family Halomonadaceae; genus Halomonas; species Halomonas sp. A3H3. Next base: position 1,267,845 of record NZ_HG423343.1, read on the forward strand.
GTCGTGTAAGTCGGCGCTTGCTCATGAATCAGCGTTTTTTCCGGCAACATCGGAATGTAACGGCGCTGAAACGCATGGCGATGCGGTGACTCATGCCGCTCTAGCAAGCGTGTCAGCACACTAAACCGTAAGGCTGCAGAGGGGTAAGGCGTTTTTCCCTGCTGAAGCAACATTTGCCGCCCCAGTTGATTGATCTCATCAGCGGACAGCGTGGCCATATCACGCCCTTTTAGAAACAACTCAATATCGTTAAGCGCTGCTCTGATAGCGTTTCGTGTTGCCAAGCGACGATTTTTTTCGCGTAGCCGCTGCCCAAATGCCCGGGAAGATGTCGCTGAATCACGCAAGCTGCTCACGGCAGCTACTGGTAAGGAGGCAGGTGGTGCTAGCAAATCAAACGATAGTCGCTCAAAGAGTTCGTTGACCTCTTTGCGATAGGCTGTCCAATCGTCCATCCAGCAGCGGGCCGAGGTGTCGCCATAGGTGGCGACACTTTTTTCCGCATGCCCCAGCCAACCATCCACAACTTCGTTATCGACGCATAATAAGGGTAATTGCTGTGCTAGTCGGTGACGGAAAAGATTGGGGGGTAGTGGCCAGTCGAATAAGGTGGCACCTGGTAGGTCAGTCGCTGACATAGAGTGCCAATTGAGCGACTCATCAAGTAAAAAGAACAGGGGCTGTTCAGCCTTCGCAGGCAATTCTAATAGCGTGTTTATTCGTGATGATATTGCAGGATGGGTGCTCAACAAATGCTCGGCGAGACGTTGGAGGTACGAGAGGTAAGCCTCGACAAACTTAATCGCCTTATCGGCCAATGGCACCATACGACCATTGCGCACACCGCTGCCTTCCGCTTTATCATTAATAAACACAGCAGGGAGGTCGTGATTAAAAAACCGTGGGCTTTCAAAAGGGTCTTTAAGGTACCGACTCCCCGTTGCCGCATAGAGGGCCATGACGCAGTAGCATGCCCACTGATTATGTAGACGCACCAGATCATTGCCTTCTAACGTTTCTTTGAGCTGCTGAGTCGCTTCGCTAATCGCCCTATTGAGCTGGGCTTCAAGCGGTACCAACAAGCTGCCTTGATTCGTCGATTGTAACGTTTCGGCGCCGTGGAACTGATAAGGTAAAGCAAGTCCTTGCTCAATCGCCTCGATATTCCAGCTGGCATAGCTACATGCGCCAGGTAACGCGCTATTGGGGTGAGCGGTTAGCATCCTCGCGAAATGGTGATTGCCTGAGGCATCAAAAACAGATTGGCCCCATACCTCGGAAAGCTTACCGCTGGTAACGCGTGGGCATGCGATGCGCATGCGTTCATTAAACCACACCTCAATTTTTTGGGCTGGCGATACGCTTTGCCACAACTCAGCCAGTGAGGCTTGGGTGGACAATGGTTGACTACTGATTACAAGCGTCTCTCTTACTTCAGGGATTAGTCCAACACACTGCTTTTCGTGAACAGCTGCCACGTAAGGTTGCGCGGCGATATCGGGTTTCCATGCATTACGTCGACGCGGTGACAAGCGAACCATCTGCTTAAGGTTTGATGCTAAAGACCACTCCCCTTGGGCCTCGTCTCCAATGCCCATTGCAAGCACTTGGCTGAGAGACCGCGAAAAACGTATCGCGAGCCACACTAACGCTCCGCCTAATCGCTCTCGCTGATCAGTATGCTTGAGCTGCTGCGCAACCCACTGTTCAATCAGCAAACGCTCAGGTGGTAAAAGCTTGGAATAGCTCCACGGTAGATAATGGGACGTTTCCGCTTGTTGTTGATAAAAGCTACGCCCTGTCAGTTCTTGTTGAGCCTGAGTATCTGTTGCATCAACCGGCAGTAAGTAAATCGCCTCATCAGCCTCTTCATCTAACAACCCCGCCGGGCTAGGACATACTTCTATGAACTGTTCAGATGACTCATCAAGACTTATTAACGGTGTCGGCTCAGAAATGGGTGCAGATAACTCAGCATGCACAAAAGGCTGCGGAGGGAAATCGCGCTGAGTGGTGAAAGCTTTTGTATCACCACTGGCAATCTCGATGATGGCATTGATGAATGCGGTGCCACTTTTACCAAATGTATGGCTTTGCTTGTACTGCTCAGCAGCCAAAGACAACGCGTCAGTAAAACGTTCAAATGTCCAAGTATCAGGTGTCAGGTAACGTCGGGCACGGCGCAAGACATCATCGACGAGTTGCCACTGCGCTTGATAGCGGTCTGCAATCAAAAAGCGTGCTGCGGTACTGATATTTCGATCCGCTAAGCAATGCTCAGTCACTACCCGATTCGCCGCCTGCGCGATCAACCACAAGCGTAGCGCACGCCTTAACACGTATTCAGATGATTGCTCCGCCCCAGGCAGCGGGTAAGTAATTAACGTTATAAGAAACGTTTGCTCTTTAAGGCTGCCTTTATATGTTTGTTTCGTTTTTGTAGCGTCTCCTGCATGAGGAAATGCAGGATACTGAAGGTTGATCAAGGGATCTTGACGAATGGCTTTCGCCAGATCATCTAGCGAGGCAAGGGTGGGATTTTGCCGCCATCGAGCCAGAATGTCTTTTGATTCAGGATGGTGAAATTCATTAACCAGGTTGCCAATCGCGACGACCTGGTGATCCAATCCAAGCGTCCAAAAAGCCAGTTCCAGAGCATCACTGAGATCATGCTGGGCAGCCCATTGGCATATATCGCGATAGGGGTGGCCAAAGCGCGCTATTTGCTTACCAGTGCTTATATCGTCTCTTTTGACCGCGAACGTATGCTCTACCATTACGACTTATTCATTCTTATATAGACAGTTACTATATATCTAAAAAACATATAAATAATAGTGATAGCCACCAATATCTCTTGATACCAAGCACGAGTAGCCAAAGTAGTTGCGCACCAGAGCTGTCAACCTGCCATTTTGGATTACTCATATAACTAAAGATGGTGTCGCCACCAGCCAAACAAATTCTGCCTTGCTAAACCTCGTGAACAGGTGTGGCATGCCCAGACAACATTTAACGTTACATGCACGACAGACCAGGGGTTGCCTGAGTGGCGTGGTTCACAAGTGGTGGCAAAAAATTTTTAGGGCACCAACTAGCGGTGCGCCCAAATATCTTTGGCCACTTTGAGGGAAGCAGTTGCTTAACTCTAAGTAGGTATCGTGGGCAAAAGGCAACTATCGCTGCTCACTGGTAATTGACGAGTTTGATGTCACAATCGTCCAAAGTGAGCGTGGGCCCAACAGACGTTCCAGCACCCAAGCGCTAGGCAGACTCAGAAGGTAGCCATCGGAATAACCTATCCCATGCAAAGCCTATTTTGGGATAGGGTTTACCACCCATGAATCAGCAGGGGCCCAGTTTCCGATAGAGAAGTTATCTTGCACGCTGAAGTGGCGCGATAACGATTTCCCAAAGCATTTCTGCTGCCCCTTCCTGAGATAGCTTCTGATGTTGACGCCCTTGGAAAGCCATTCCCATGCTCGTTAGGTAAAGGGCTTGGTCGTCTGCTTGCACCGAAAGAGCCTCGTTAAAGGAGTTACTGCTGAAAGAGTCACCACCCTGACTGTAATAGATCCCTGCTCCCATTTGCCCTCCAACATACACTGTCGCCGTCGCGACGCTCTCTCCATCTTTATAGATGGTCGCAAAAAAACGATTAGCATCGATTCGACGAAATACACCTTCGTAACCTGGGTTCCGTGCTTGGAGCTCATTCAGAGAGTTTTCGAAAAAGCGCGCAATGTATTCAAATGTGTCGATTTGGAACCGGTCTTTGTCCAGCTGAGTAAAGGTCTTAGCGACTCGAAGGTTACTCGAACGCGGGCCGGCAACTACAGACTGCTGGGTATGCATCAAAGCCCCAACATCCACGCGTTCGGCGCTTGATTGAGTGCTTCGCCACCTTTCAGCCGCTTTGCGAACCTCCTTCGCGACCTGTAACAATGCTTCGTCTCTATCCGGCCAGAGAGTGACCGGCTTTCCATCCTGGGGGGTGCCAAGCAGCTTTCCAAATGGGGCGTGGTGCCAATCGCATGCTCGCAAAATCACTGGAATGACGATTGCCTCCTTAGCGTTGTGGCGTTCCATGGCACGCGCCATCTCTATGTTGTAGCAATAGTCGGAAGCAATGAAATCAGGACTCACTAACAGCAAAATTATCTCATCGCTGTTGATATGTTGATCAATGGCTGCGTCGATTTCCTGACCAGCACCAATTCTTCGATCGTGCCAGCTGTCGATAACACCTTGACGCTTGAGCATCGCTAGCTGCTTTTCTAGCTGATCTCTCAGCACCTCGTCAGCGTGACAGTATGAGAAAAAAACGTTTGGCAAAATGAGTACTCCAAGCCTATAAGACCTGCCTGATCTTACGACTTTTTCAGCTCTTAAAGAAAAATATATTTAGCATTTCGGCAAGAGGTTATCCGCCCTATCTATGGCATGCACACAACGGCGCAAAGCAGCCAGTGATAATAAACGACCTGTTTGCACTGTGAGACCCGGTTAGCGTTCATGATGGGAGCATTTGCGTTGATGCAGCATGTGACGCATAGCACATCCAATATGGTTATACCGCTCTACTTTTAAATTGAAATTTTGTTCGAATCAGGTATTTCCGAGCAGAGTGTTTATTTAATCTTTTCAATTGCTGGCTGATGTCCAATAGGATGTCCTTCTACTGCGCTCGCGTTCCTTCTGCCGGAAGCGCTTCACATAGTCGGCGGATGCCATCTCGTCCACCTTTAGCTCCAGTGCGCAGTTAATCAAGGAGGCCATGGTATTGTCCGTGATCTTCAAGTCACTGGGCAGCCGCCCAAACACCTGAGCACTGCTTTCCTCGATGGCAGCGAGGAAGGCCCTGAGAAAATCACCTTTTGACGATCTAGAGCTCTCCGTGGCCGCCTTGGTTAGCGGATCAGTAGCTTCAATATCTGCGTCGCTAGCATCCTGGGCTAGTTCGTCCATGAAGTCGCTTAGTGATGGCCAATATTTTAGGTCATATTGATAGTGTAAGCGGCTAAGCTTATCCCCAATCTCCATTCCAAACAAAGGGTTGTGTTCAGAGGCTTCTTCGATTACTTCGCAGACATGATAATGGGTATTGCTGGCGAAGCCGGAAAGATTATGGAGCACGCTGCGCTCATCCAGCAGCGTCGAGAGCTCCATAGCCTTGTCCGCAATCTGCCGATTGACCTCAATGAGACGATATCGACTAGCACGGGCGGCCTTCATGTCTTCCGGTTTCCAAAATGCGGCTGTACTTAAAAGCTTGGCGAGAAATTCCTGCAGTGCATGAGGGTGATGGCCGAGCTTACGGTGCAGTTCCAGATAGGCGCTTTCCAGCTCGTGGCCTCTGTTCAACAGTCTATCAATCACTCTGCTCTCACTCGGCAAACAGTGATGCTCCAAATTGTATTGTTTACTCTTTCGCAGAATGTCTTCGCAAACGGCTAGGGGAGAGGCTGGCGGCTTGAGGTGGGTCATGTGCTTATCTCCGTGAAGTTTGAAAGATAGCTTACCGGCCTTCTCTCAGGCTGTCGGTACCCGAAACCGTTTATTTCTAATGAGCTTTAGGTACCTGTTGCCACAAGCATATCTAATTTTAGTAAGCACTCTCAAGGCGTACAAAATATGGCAGGCTTGAGGCCACTGTGGCCTCCCAGTAACCGCGAAGGTTTGAAACGATTTAAGAAAGGGCTAGCGGGATAAAATTTATTTAGGGAGCGGAAATAGCCCTTTTCCTCCCCAGGGTTTGGGGTATCACATTGGTATAGAAGCATGCTATTGCTGGGGTAACCGCTTATGACCTTTTCTGGAATGGGGCGCAGGTGATGTGTTGATTACACAGTCGTGATAACAATGGATGAATTAAAAACCGATCCACAGGGGGCGCTACATCAGTGTATCTAGCAAAACTGAAAATAACGAACTTCAGAAAATTGCAATCTGTTGACCTTGAGTTTCAGCCCGGGCTGAACGTCCTGGTCGGCTCTAACAACATTGGCAAGACCGCTATTGTTGATGCATTGCGCGCGCTACTTGCAGGATACGACGAGCCATACCCGCGCTTTAACAACGACGATATGCATCGACCAAAGGGGGGCGATCCGGCAGGTGACATCCAGTTTAAGTACGTCTTCCAGGATTTGGACGTAGACGACGAAGCAGACTTTCTGGCAGCACTGAAGCCGGACGAAGATGGCAGGTTTGAAGCTCACATTAACATCCGTTATTCAGAAGCTGACAAGATTGGCAGGCTGCGAGTAAGGCGTTGGTGTGGAGACCATGAAGAGATAGGCCTGACCGCGGATATGATCGAGAACCTTCGCGGTGTCTACCTGCCACCTCTTAGAGATGCTTCACAGGGTCTCAAGCCCAATCGCCATAGCAAGCTGGCTCGACTATTTCAGCTCCTTGCCGATGATGAAGGTCGTGATGGAATTAATGAAGCACTTAAACTGCTCGATGAAGAGCTAAGGGGCCACGATCCGATTATTACCGCTCACTCGGCCATCACAAGTCGGCATGACACGATGCTAGGGTCTCAGCTAGCCCAAGTGTTGGATTTGGGATTGAGCGGAAGCGATTTTCAGAAGCTGGCATCACGCCTGTCGTTAGTAGTGGACGACTTCGAAATTGAACAGAACGGCCTTGGATTTAACAATCTGATTTACATGGCGGTGGTTCTCTGTGAGCTGGCCAGGAACGCTGACGCGAGTTACCGAGGCCTGATCATTGAGGAGCCTGAGGCACACTTGCATCCGCAGTTGCAGGCGGTGTTGCTAGATTACCTGGAATCGATTCAAGATGGGGAGGGTGAGAAGCCCGTTCAGTTGTTTGTTTCTAGCCATTCCCCCAACTTCGCCAGCATTGCTAATCTCGACAGTCTCACCTGTCTGGTCGAAACAGCCACTGGCGTGGAGACTTTCTTCCCACGCACCATCCAATTTGAAAGGGGAAAAAGAGAAAAGCTCGAACGCTACCTTGATGTGACCCGCGCTGAACTGTTTTTTGCCCGTCGTATCATCTTCGTTGAAGGCGCGGCCGAATTGATGCTGGTCAATGTGCTCGCGGAAATGTGTGGCTATAACCTGCGCAAGCACGGCGTCAGCCTAATCAGTGTCGAAGGACTCAATTTTGACTCTTTTTTGCCTCTGTTTGGCGAGGAGGCCCTGAAAATTCCAGTATCCGTGATCACCGACGCGGATCCAGTAAGTGAAGCGGATGAAACCGGAGAAACGGTGGCCGTTTATCCCACGTTCGACGAGGAAATTAGGGTTTCAAACAATACCGCCAGGATGAAGAAAAACGAGGATTCCCTCGTTAAGGTTTTCTGCGGTCTCAAAACTCTCGAATATGATCTGGCGTTGGTTGACGTTAATCGCATCGCAATGCTGGCTGCACTTAGAAATATGCACCCGAGAATCGCGCAAGACCTCCAGACTAAGGTCGAAGAGGAAGATGGCGATGCAGCCAAAGCACGGACTTTATTCAGCGGCATGTTTGAGCGCAAACAAAATAATGTGCAGAAGGGCCGCTTTGGCCAGTCACTGGCGCAAGTTATTGCCGAAGGCAATGCTTTTGTAGTGCCAGACTATATCCAGAATGCGATTTCTCATGCCTGTCAAACAGCGGAGGCCAAGTAGTGAACCACCCTTCCGAAGAGCAGACGCAGGTTATAGATGCCTCAGTAGAGCCCTTGTCAGTAATTGCCTGTGCTGGCAGCGGCAAGACATTCACTGCCGTGCGACGTCTGGCCAATATTCGTCAAAAACTTGGTAATCATCGTGGACGTGTGGCACTCCTGTCCTTCTCCAATGTCGCTGTAGATACTTTCCGAAAGGAATATCAAGATCTGGGGCTCAGCAGCAACGTCAACAACCGCGTGGACATAAATACGCTGGATACTTTCATCACCAGCAATGTGTTGCGCCCTCATGCCTATCGGACGATGGGCGCGCAACAGACGGCTTTCCTTGTGACCGGTGGAGAAGCATTTCTGAAAGGATTCACCTTTCAAACGGATCCTTACCCGCGCGCTATCAATGAAATGCAGGTCGGTATTGACGCTGGAGGTGTCTACTTCTGCTACTCGGATATTAAAAGTGAAATGCACAGGCTCAATACTGCCCAAGCTGCAGACGTGGTGCATCGCCTTGGGCGGATCGGTGCCTACACACACAACCTCGGGCGTTACTGGTGCTATCGCACGTTAGCAGATCAACCTGGGATTCTGCGTGCTCTGGTTCGCCGTTATCCGCATATCCTGATTGACGAGGCTCAGGATATCGGAACGGTTCATCAGGTCATCATCGAGCAGCTAGTGAGTGCTGGTTGCCAGGTCTCGCTGATAGGAGATCCAAATCAGGGTATTTATGAATTTGCCAGTGCTGATGGGGCGTTCTTGTCAAAGTACGGGCAACGTGACGGCGTAAATAGCCTCGAATTGAAGAGAAACTTCCGGTCCGTGCCACCAATCCTTGATCTGGCCAACCATCTGGCCGGACGAACCGATGCCGCAGATAGGGAAGCGCCTGATACAGTCCATGGTACCTTCTTTGTAGCTTACGGTAAGAATGACAGAGAGCAACTCATTGTTTCGTTTCAGAGAGCAGTGGAGGCCGCTGGCCTTAGGTTGGAGCGTTCGGCGGTACTCTGCCGCGGACGCAAACAGGCAGATAAACTGGCTGGCAACAAAGGGTCTCCGGGCTGGGGCATCGTCAAACGGTTTACACAGGCTGCAATTCTGCGCGACCGTTTTAAAGACTATCAAGGTGCATTCAGGCTGGTGGCTATCGGTATCGTCAACCTACTCGTTGATGCTCCAAATGGGATGTTGGCTAAGCTAACATCCCAACATGAGGATCAGGCGTTACGTCGGCTCATCTGGGCTTTTACTCGCAATCCTGATATGGGACTGCCCGGTGTATCGCTCAATGGAAAAGCGCAGTGGCACCCCCTATTACTTAATAGAGTCAAAACTTTACTGGCTCAAATTAATAAAGATTGTGGTCTGACGAGCGTCGATAAGCTTGGTAGCAAACTCACTACAAGAGATTTGCCTGATGGACCGTTACTATCTGCCGCTGACCTGAATGGGAATAATTACCGACCCCGAATTCGCGTTGACACAGTTCATCAGGCGAAGGGAGAAAGCCTGGATGCAGTGCTGTATTTGACAAACAAGGAACATGCCGAAGGCTTAATGAACGGCGTGGATACAGAGATCGGGCGTATTGGCTATGTTGCGGTTACCCGCGCCCGGAACTTGTTTTGGCTTGGTGTGCCAGCCAGTGCGTTAGTTGATTTACGGCCAGGATTACTCGATCTTGGCTTTCAGGAAACTGAGGCATAAGGTCATCTACGTTCGACCTATCTCAACAGCTTGACTGTGCCCTGTGATTGGCCCGAAGGTCACTTCCTTTCAAGGAATTCCTCCTACTTCTGTGCCAAATATAAATTCCCTCATGTGTTCTTAAGTGACACTGCCTCCACGAATGCAACCTATAAAAAACCCTTTTTAATGATGATTTTAGAACATTATATGCAATTTAGGACATATAATATGTCCCTATTTCATCAGTCTCATAACCGTCATCGGTTCAAATCCGGTCCCCGCTACCAATATTTTGAGAGGCAGATCAGTTACTTACTGATCTGCCTTTTTTATGTTTGTTTGTTGGCTAACTTCCTGTGACACATCTGTGACGTATATGTGACACATTGGCTTTTTTCTTTTCCCCAGCAATTTTTTCCTACGACCTTCAGGCAACAAGCTGCCTCATCTCTTTGCGCTTCTTATCTCTCCCTGTCGTCATCAAATTCGAGCAAATCCCCTACCCCGCAGTTGAATAACTTGCATAGCTTATCCAACGCGTCTAACTCAATGCGCTGAGCTGTTTCTTTGTAAAGCAGCGTGATGGTATTGCGGTTCAAACCCGTTTCACGCGCCACATCAACGATTTTCATTTTGTGCTCACCCATCAAGCGCGCAAGATGACAACGAACCATCAAAAACCTCCTTAAAACATTTTTTGTCATCCAGAATGGCAAAAAAAGGTTGCAAATGGCTTTTTGCTGTCTAAAATGTCATTCAGGATGACATTCTGATATTTGGAATGCCTTTTAGTCACGCAGAATACCACCCCTCATGGAGGTTTTCGATGGAAGCATCATATACCTACCTAACGACCGAAGAGCTTGCTCAGCGCATTAAGTACGACTGCCGCACCATCCGCCAGCAATTAAAAGATAGCGTTCTTATTGAGGGCACCCACTACATCAAACCATTTGGCCGCCGCAAAATTTTGTTCCTTTGGGAAGCCGTTGAAAAAGAAATGCTGAAGGCGACCCATAAAAACCTATCCATTCCGATGGCCAACGGAGGCTTTAGTCATGGGTAAAGTCCGCCAACGTAAAGAGACGGGTAAGCTCTACCTAGACTTTTTTTATCAAGGCTTGCGGCTACGTGAACAAACCGCGCTGAAAGACACGCCTGCCAACCGAAAAAAAGTAGAGCAACTGCTTGCAAAGGTAGAAGCCAAAATCCTGCTAGATGACTTCGATTACGCCGAATTTTTTCCTGGCAGCAAAAACTTAAAAAAACTAGCGCCTACGCAGGCTACTCTCAACTCTACAGTGGCTATGCAAACCACTGAGAGCATATCGCAGCAGGTAGAAACACCACTCTTTAACGACTTTGCTGAGCAGTGGTTTGAGGAGAGCAAGATCCAGTGGCGTGCTTCCCACGTGCGCAATGTGCGCTCGATCTTGGATAGCTCGCTGAAGCCCGCATTCGGTAAAAAGCCCATTGGTGATATCACCAAGGCCGACATCCTGGCGTTTCGCGCCAAGCTCGCTAAGCGCAAGGGCCGCGGTGCCACGGGGCTCGTATCGCCAAAGACCATTAACAGCCATATGACCATTCTTCGCATGGTGCTGGATGAAGCTGCCGAGCGATTCGATTTCGAGACGCCCTACAAAAATATCAAACCCTTAAAGCTACAGAAGACGCACATAGAGCCCTTCTCGCTCCATGAAGTCCACCGCATCATTGATAACGTGCGCCCCGACTATCGTAACTACTACACGGTGCGCTTTTTTACCGGTATGCGTACCGGTGAGATAGATGGATTGAAGTGGAAAAATGTCGATTTCGCTAAACGAGAAATCTTGGTGCGCGAGACATTGATAAATGGCGAAACGGAATACACCAAGACCGATGGCTCCCAGCGTGAAATCCCCATGTTTGGGCAGGTATATGACGCCTTAAAAACGCAGTACGCCGCGACTGGGCGTATGAGCCAGTACGTGTTCTGCAATCAACTGGGACAGCCGCTTGATCACAACAACGTGACGAAACGCGTGTGGTATCCCCTACTACGGTCACTGGGGCTTACCAAACGCCGCCCGTACCAAACACGCCATACCGCTGCGACGCTGTTTCTAGCCTCGGGTGAGAACCCAGAGTGGGTAGCGCGCATGTTAGGCCACAGTTCAACCGAGATGCTGTTTAAGGTCTATTCGCGCTATGTGCCTAATGCCACGCGTATGGACGGCTCAGCCTTCGAGCGTTTATTAGGCAATACCACATCCACCAAGCCCGAGAAGGAGCACCGCCATGAAACTGCCTAATCAACAAGCTCCAGCACACCTGTCTCGCACTTTTACGGGCACTTATCGCCTTACGGGTCGCGTGGTGGAGTTCGACAATGCAAAAACGCCTTTTCTAAAACTTCGGCTAAGCGACTGCGAAGGTGATCGTATCGCAATGCTGAATTTGGCCAAGACACACGTACCTGAGCGCATTGGCCATTTGGATTTTGTTACTGCATCAGGAGTAAAGTGCTTATCAGGCCAATTCCTGCTTGATGAGTTCCGCAAGGCGACCCGTGAGGAAGTCCACTCACTGGACACGCTACAATCGTTACCACGCGTGTACTCCCCTGCACCAGCGGTGTTCGATCAATTAGTGAAGACCGTACAGTCTCTGCAATCGGAGCACTTACGCAGTTTTTTAACACGGGTATTGGAACGTAAGGATCGTATCGAGGCGTTTCTGAATGCACCCGCCAGCGTGACCTACCACCACGCCTATGCAGGTGGGCTGCTAGAGCATTCGCTGAACGTCGCGAATAATGCTGTTGCCATGCTGCGCTTAAATGAGCCAGCTATGCCGCGCCTGATGCAGGAAACGTGCTTTGTAGCGGGGCTGTTGCACGATATTGGTAAGACGTATACCTATGACTCGAAAGGCAAGCCTAACGCGGCGTGGAAGCTCTGTAGCCACGATGCGTTTACGCTAGAAGCGTGTGCCTATGGCCTTACCTACTTAGACCAACATGAACCTGATATTGCGATGACCTTACGCCATATCTGGACATGCGCCTCCCCGGGTGCGCGTTATGGCCAGCCAGCCGCCATGACACTGGCTCGCTACATTCGTGATGCAGATGGGCAGAGTGCAATGACAGATAACCAGCAGCGTGCGTTTCGTAGCAAAAGCCAGTGGGGCTTTAGCCGGATTGGGCAAAACGTTTTTTGGCGGCCTCAGCTAGCGCACTCATTGACACCATAACATCGAAGCATCACAAGCATTTCAAGAGCCGTCATAATAAGCTTGTGATGGCTTTTCATCATAAGGAGTAAAGGTTATGACTACCCCAAGCGAGCGCACTCGCGCCATTATTCAAACCCATGAATTTCTGACCGAACTTAGCCGAAGTCACCACCTAGCTGAAGACATCCGCACGGAAGCCAAGAGGCTATTGCGGCATTACCCATCAAAGCGAGAAATGTTAGAAGCTGCCCATGTCGAGCAGCATTTAGCGGAGGGAACCGTTTTTCAGCCAATGTTCACTACAGCGCTGTAGCTTTAACAGCTGGGCTAAACCACTCGCTCATCTGCCCATAGCCATAGCCATACACAAACGCCAGCTTACGTGCGTGCGTTAAGCTGACTACACCAAAGCCTGCACTTCGTTCTCTCGCTGACGGCGGGTAACGGCATCTGCAGCAGCGCTCACTACAACATCGAGCGGAAACCGTCATCGATTAACAGAGGCGATGAATACTGCATCAAACTCAAGGCCTTTTACTCGGTGCATCGTGGCAAGGTTAAGCGCACCATCTGGCGTGCGCGTGATGCGGCCATCCAGCAAATCGCAAAGTTGCTGGCGAACTTCCAGTGCATGCTTTATCTCGTTTACTCCTTTACAGGTACGCGCAATAACACAACAGGCTTGAGGCACCAACGCGTTGATGATGACCGTACTATCTCTGAAGCCAGGTTTTTTTCAGAGCTTCCTTATCAAAATTAACTGTAATTATTTTCTAACAGTCACCCAAAAACCCATCATCTACCATCCAGTCAGGCTCGGGAATCACGGCCGATTGCTCCATTTGCTTTACTAGCGTGCGCGCGCCAGAGGCAGGCACTAGTGCTAGCTGCAACAGTTGTTGCTTAGCCGTAGCAATATGCTGGTTGTTTGGAAACCCCGGCATACGCCACCGAAACCATTCATCGGACTGGCGAGATAACGTCATCAGCAGCGCCCGAGCAGGACCTAAGTTGTAGGCGAGCTGATGGGCTAACAGCGCCGGTAGTGATGTCCATGGAGCAAGATTAGCGATAGCATTTAATAAGGCTGTCGTTTGCATGGGCGTTAAGTCTCGCGCACGTAGCAACCGTGGCAAATAGCGTGCAACGCCTGCCTGGCCATTCGGTAGTGACAATCGTGGCCACTCCCCCTGGCCATACAGCGCGACGAGTACATCCGTTGCTAACTCACTCAAGGTGGGTAAACCTTGCTCCACAGTTGCCACACGTAGAAGATGCACTAAACCGTCACGTTTTTGTGCTTCTTTTAATAGGGTTGTGCGATACGCCCGTGCATCAGAACAGTGAGGCATACACAACGCCCAAAGGTGTAAATCCGCACTAAAGCCCTCTTCAACACGATCCACGGGCAGCTGCCAAGCCCAACGCTTATCAGCACGTTGGTAGTCTTGGTGGGTTAATGATAGGCGTTTGCGCTTGCGTCCACCCAAGCGCTGCCAGCCACTTAAAGCGCGTCGGCACTGCCAGAGCGCGTTGAGTGCTATGCCTTGTTTGGCCAAACGTACCAGCGTACTTAATGTGTAAAACACGCCATGAGGAGTGTGGCGTTGCGCAAGCACGTTTAACACACCTTCTAGTAATCCATGCTCTCCCGCCTCTATTCGGGTCAAGCACTGCGCCAGCGTCGACTCATCAATAAAAAAGCGCGCCTGGTTCAACAGTGAGTGCGGAACACTGCCGTAACAGTCTACGGGCACACCATCGGGCAGCGATACGGTGGTTAAGGCGCGGCAATGATGTAACGCGACATGTTTTGCCCAGCTAAGCGTGAGGGTTGTTAAGTGTGGCATATGCAGTTGCACATGATCCCAGGCGTCGGCGAAGGTTAGTGCTTTTACGCTCCCTCGTAACGTGAGATGTTTGCGAGCTGTATGGCGTAAGGATGAAGAAGGCCGAGCATCCGGCGTCTCACGTAATTGATTATGCGCTCCTTTTACGGTCGCTAAGGCTTTTATCCCTGCCACCTCATAGGAACCGCTAGATTGAATGGTCAGCGTGTTAAGAACGGATGCTTTCTCTATACTCACCTTAGTGGGGCCATCAATGACGCACTGTTCGACATGAGACGCATCGGGCAACATCCATGTGCCCTCGCCTGAGAGCCGTAAGCTTGCAGGCAAAAGACGTGGGTTGAGCACAACAGACAACTGATTGGGATTAACCGTTAATTCATCGTCCTCCCCCTTCTTCCCTGTCGAAGGGCAAAGATCGTCACTGTGTGCATCATGACCCAAAAGACGTACGCCCTCGTAGGCTGCCTTGTGAGACACCAAACGTAGCGTACCTGCTTGCCAATCCGCATCTAACTCAGTGACGTTTCCATGAATGAATAATGAGCGTGGCACATCCATACAGAACAGATGGATAACGGCACCTTGGGAGAGCTCAGGCAAATAGATCATGCGCAAGTTAGGCAGTCGGTCTAGCTGTAAGTGCAGGTACGCATGCTCGCCACAGCCGCGAAAGTCCAACACTTCCAGCACCGGATCATCGTGGATATCCAAGGCACGCAGATGCATCTCTTTAACGACTAGCCAAGTACCTTGATGCGCGTTACCACATTCACCTACCAAAGCACCGCCACCATTATCGTCCAGCAATAATGTATCCATGCCCACTCCTCTTTGTTGCATAAGAAGCAGCATACGGCACGGGTGCGACGCTCTGTGTCGCATTATTCAGACATACTGATACTCTCAATACACTTAGTTTGGCGCTACACTGGCGTTTAAATCTTTCTTAACAAGGAAGTTCTTATGGCTGCCTACTCTGCTCCTAATGCCCATGAAAAACGAACCCAAGGCCTTATTGTCCTTCAGGGCAACCGCATGGAAGATCTGCGTGATGTCACGATGGCGTGGCTAGCCCACCGCCCCCTGCATCCGCTGGAGAAAACCACGTTTCTCGTACAAAGCAACGGCATTGCCCAATGGCTGAAGATTTCTATGGCCGAGACGCAGGGTGGAGTAGGCAGAGGCATCAGCCTTGGCGCAGATGTCATGCTGCCAGCGCGCTTCCAGTGGCAGGCTTACCGCCAAGTGATTGACGCCGCGACGGGTGACAACAGCGTGCCCAAAAGCTCGCCCTTTGATAAGGGCCAGCTACGTTGGCAGATCCTCACTATATTGCCCGACGTTTTAAAGGATCCCCGCTTTGAGCCACTGGCTCGCTATCTTGAGGAGGATCCGGATACACGCAAGCGGTATCAGTTAGCCGAACGCATTGCCGATCTGTTCGATCAGTATCAGGTCTATCGCGCAGACTGGCTAACGGCCTGGGAGCAAGGCGATGACATCCTCACGCAGGGTTTTTTAGATAGCGCAGCACGCCAACAGCCGTTAGACGATGAGCACTTATGGCAACCTACGCTATGGCGCTTACTGGGTGACACGATTGCTGAGCGCTTGGGGGAGGAGGCTCGCCATAGTCACCGCGGCGCGATACATCAGCGCTTTAAAACGGCGGCTAACGAACTCTCTCAACGACCAGAAGGCCTCTCCCCCAGAATCGTGGTGTTTGGCATTTCATCCCTGCCCCTTCAGATGATCGAAGTGCTTGCCGCGCTTTCGCCGCTATCAGAAGTGATTTTATGTTTGCTCAATCCTTGCCAGCACTATTGGGGCGATATTATTGAGACGCGAGATGCACTGCGGCGCCATCATCGACAACGTCGTAAACAAGGCATGCCTGCCGATTTACATGCGACACCGGAAGCGTTGCATCTACATGCGCACCCACTGCTGGCCGCCTGGGGAAAGCAGGGACGTGATTATCTACACCTGCTCAGCGAATACGACGCGACTGAGCAGTATCAAGACGCCTTTACGGCGCTCCAACAGCCCGTTGACTGCTTTGTCACACCGGATACGCGTTATTTATTGGGCCAGTTACAGGATGACCTTTTAGATTTACGGCCGGCGGCTGAAAGCCAGGGCCGCTGGCCAGCGCTGAGCGCCACGGATCGTTCAATCACCTTTACGGTCTGTCATGGGCCGCAGCGCGAACTGGAAGTGCTCCACGACCAGCTGTTAGCGGCCTTTGGGGAGGATGCCTCGCTACAGCCACGCGATATTATCGTCATGGTGCCGAACATCAACGACTATGCCCCGTACATTGAAGCCGTATTCGGCCAGTTTTCGCCCCATGAACGCCGCTACCTGCCCTATCATCTTGCCGACCAACAGCGCCGCCACCGCGAGCCTCTCCTAGTCGCGCTCGAAACGTTATTAACGCTACCACAGCGGCGCTTTCGCACCAGCGAAGTGTTGGAGCTCCTTGATATCCCACCATTACGGCATGCCTTTGGGCTTGAAGAGAGCGACCTCCCCACCCTTCAGCGCTGGGTTCGTGACACCAATATCCGCTGGGGACTCAATGCTCAGCAACGCGCTTCACTCGATCTGCCGGAGCATGACGAGTTACATACGTGGCGCTTTGGTCTTGAGCGCATGCTCATGGGGTATGCCATTGGAGCCCCTGCTGAGACCGGCGATGACTGGGAAGGCATTGTGCCGTTTGATGAAGTGGCCGGCCTAGATGCACGCATTGCCGGCTCACTTTACCGGCTCATTTCCGCCCTTGAGGACTATCGAGAGCGCTTGGATACCTCACAGTCAGCGGACGGCTGGTCAGCGGTATTAGGCAAACTGATCGTTACCTTCTTAGCGCCTACTTCTCCACGCGAAGAACAGCTGTTAGGGCACGTGCAAACCACGTTAGACGCGTGGCAGCAAGAGATTCACGATGCTCAAATGGATCTGCCTATTAACTTGGCGGTAGTACGCGAGAGCTGGCTGTCGCGTATCGATGAACCTCAGTTGGCACAGAACTTTATCGTGGGGCGCGTCACCTTTGCGACACTGATGCCGATGCGCGCGATCCCCTTCCGCCACGTGTACATGCTGGGTATGCAGGAAGGCGCCTACCCTCGTAAAAGCCAAGCTCCCGACTTTGATCTCATGGCCATTCGCGGACACTACCGCCCGGGTGATCGCTCACGACGTGACGACGATCGATATCTGTTCCTCGAAGCCTTGTTGTCAGCACGCGAGCGTCTAGTGATTAGTTGGTGTGGTTTTAGCGCACAAGATAACCAAGAACAGCCGCCTAGCGTGCTAGTGGGGCAACTGCGTGATCATATTGCCGCTGGTTGGCGGCTAGCAGCGCAGGACACGCCAGCGCGTTTATCCGCCGATGAGCGCGAAAAACAGCGGCGTAGCCTGCTGGCCACCTTAACCGTAGAGCATCCACTTCAACCCTTTGGTCATGCGTATTTTGATAAAACCTCGCCACTGTTTACGTATGCCCGCGAGTGGCAAGGCGTCCGCTCAACAACCTCTGGGCCCTCATTGTTGCAAGTCTCTGCCTCGCTACCGTTATGGCAACCAGAAAGCACGGTGACGCTGAGTGCCCTGGCCAGCTTTATGCGCGATCCCGTGAGTGCACTGTTTCAGCAGCGGCTAGCAACGTCCATGCGTGACGATCACACGACGAGTGAAGACGACGAACCGTTTGACTTTGACTCTCTTGAAAAGTGGCAACAGCGCGACGCCATATTGCAGTATCTAGGCCAGCGCCTCACCAGCGATCGAAATGCCGACATTGATCTTCTTTTTCAAGAAACAGTCGACACACGCCAGCGCGCAGGCCACTACCCGCCTTCACCGGTAGGCCCCCTCGTGCAACATACATTGTTAGAGCATTTGCCTGACACCCTCTCCGCCTACCAGACACTGCTGCGTCGCTATCCTGACGCCGCCCACCCGGTGGTCTCGGTGTCTCACGCTGCAGAGATCACACCTAACACGCTAGCGCCTTTTCAACACACTCAACCAGTGCATATCACCCTAAGCGATACGCTGGATAATGTGTTCTGTAGCGAGACGGAAACAGCACGGATCGTATTACTTTCCAGCCATCTGCACCAAGGTAACAGCTGGCATTGGAACCAGATCATGCGCCACTGGCCAGCACATCTAGCGCTACAGCTCACCCACCCAGAATCATCAACGCACCTGGTATCACCAAGCGGTACCTTGGCCATACCCGGCTTTCCCAAAGCCCAGGCGGCAGAGTGGTTGGATAGGCTAATTCGTCAATGGTTTAGCGCCATGCAGGCGCCATTACCCACGCATTCTTCACTGGCATTTACGCTATTTGAATACGCACCTGATGGCGTTGACCCACTCGATATAGAGGCGTTATGCCAAAACGAAAAGCTAGTGGAGGAATGGGAAAAGGCTTTCGACAAGCTCTCGCAGCGAAGTCCTATGACAGTGCGTGAGTTACCTACCCTGGAAGATTTTTTATCTAACGACCAGTTTTTGACTACTTGCCAGGATGTTTACCGTGACCTCTACGACTGGGTAGCCGAGCTAACAGCCACTGAGCATCCAACCGCTGAGCACCCAGATACTGAACAGGAGGCACGCTAATGACCACGCTCCCTTCCACTGAGTCGTCTTCTACCCCATTAGCCCTGGGCCTTCCCCTGCGTGGTAGCCAACTCATTGAAGCCAGTGCCGGTACGGGTAAGACCTTTACGATTGCGCTCTTGTACGTGCGCTTGGTACTCGGCCACGGACAGCCCGATGATGACAGCCATTCCTTCACTAATGGCTTCACGATGCCGCTGGTGCCGCCGGATATTTTGGTCGTCACCTTTACAGAAGCCGCTAGCCAAGAGCTGAAAGACCGCATCCGTGCCCGCTTGGTGCAAGCCGCAGAGGCGTTTAGGGCAACAGAGGGTGACGATGGCTTGCATCAAAGCGACCCCCTGCTGGCGCAGCTGCGCGACGATTATCCTCGCGCCCATTGGCCGCTCTGCGCCCGCAGGTTAGAAGTGGCCGCCGAGTGGATGGATGACGCCGCTATTTCTACCATCCACAGCTGGGCGCAGCGGATGCTCAAGGAGCATGCCTTCGATAGCGGGAAACTGTTTCATCAAGAGATAGTGAAAGACCTCACCTCCTTAACGCAGGAGGCCGTATTTGATTATTGGCGGACACGCATTTACCCCATGGACGCTCCTATGGCAGGAGTGATGATGGAGTTATTCGCATCGCCAATAGCGCTACATGGCGCTTTACGCACTTTATTACAGCGTCATGATGTTCAACTCTGCTTTGCAGGCGCGCCGTTACCCAAAAAAGACCTGCAGGCACAGCTACGGGGGCTGCTTCCCGCTCGTGAAGCGCTAAATGAGGCTGAAGACAAGGCACGGCAGGCTTATTGCCAGGATGCAGAAGCGATACACCAAGCGCTGCATGGCCTTCGCAGCAAGCTCAATGGCAATAAGTTTCGGGGCAAAAACGATGACACAACGTTTGCCAGCTGGTTAGCAGAGCTCAACGACTGGGGGCGGGGAAAGCGTTGCCTGGCTGCGTGTAAGTTTGTTCCTAAACTCGCCACCAGCCAGCTGTTAGTGAATAAAGGCACCACGCTACCCACCTTTGAGATTCATGAGGCGTTAGAGGCATGGCATGAGCTGTCCACCAGTCTTCACACTCAAGCCAAAGAACTGAAGCCGCTGGTACTGGCCGACGCACGCGAGTGGGTCTCCAACCGAGTAAACAAGCAGCTATCACAACGTGCTGAGATGGGGTTTGACGGTATGATCCAGGGCCTTGCTGATGCCCTAAGCGGCAAAGGCGGCGATGCACTGGCACACAGGCTACGCACGCAGTTTCCCGTGGCGATGATCGATGAGTTCCAAGATACCGATCCTGCGCAATACCGTATTTTTGATGCGATCTATCAGGTGCAAGAGAGCGACCCCTCGTCGGCACTGATCCTGATTGGCGATCCCAAACAAGCCATTTACGGCTTTCGCGGTGGCGATATCTATACGTACTTAAAGGCGCGTGCTGCCACATCTCCACGTCATCACACCCTGGCAACGAACTTCCGTTCAAGCGCGAACGTAGTGGCCTCGGTAAATCAACTTTTCCGGCATGCCGAAAATGCGTTTACTCGAAAAGCCTTCAGGTTTGCCAACGAAACAACCCAAGAAAACCCCATGCCGTTTACACCGGCAGGCGCGAATGGCCGAAAAGAAGCGCTAGTGCTGAATAGCAAGCCGACAGCGGCGCTAACAGCGTGGTGGGTGGGTGAAGATGACGAACCGGTGAATAAGAAGCGCTACCTTGCGCAGGCCGCACGCCACTGCGCGAATCAAATCGCCAGCTGGCTTAACGGCGCTGCCTCAAACGCCTCAGGCTTTGAAAACACTACCGGCCAAGCGTTTCGACCACTTCAGGCGAGCGACATTGCTATTTTGGTGCGCGACCGCACAGAGGCAGCTGCTATCCGTTCGGCATTGAGCGAACGTCAGTTAGCCAGCGTGTATCTATCTGACCGCGACAGCGTATTTGCTACCCCAGAAGCGAAAGATTGCTGGCGCTGGCTTAAGGCTATTGCCCATCCTGAAGAGGTCTCGACACTACGCGCAGCACTTGCCACGCCCACGCTGGGGATGAGCCTTGCTCAACTGGATGAACTTCACCATAACGAGCTCGCTTGGGAGGCAACGCAAGAACGTTTTGCTGAGTATCGCGCACGCTGGCATCGCCAGGGCGTACTGCCTGCTTTACGTCAGCTGATGCACGATTATCGTGTGCCAGAGCAGCTGCTCGCTAAACCCCAAGGGGAGCGCTGCTTAACTAACCTGTTGCACCTTGCGGAATGGGCCCAACAGGCGAGCGATACCTTAGACGGTGACCATGCGCTGATTCGCGTTCTCGGTGAACATATTCAAGACCCAAAACGCGATGAGCAAATCCTGCGCCTAGAAAGCGATGCCGACCTGATCCAGGTGGTGACCATCTTCAAATCGAAAGGACTGGAGTACCCGATTGTCGCCCTGCCCTTTATCGCGACGTTTAAAGAAATTAACGGGAAATGGGGCACACCTCTGTTCCACGATGAAGGCGGCAACGCGTTTTTAGAGCTAGCCAATAGTAAAGATGAGGCGAAAGAGGGCTTTGAAGCGGCTAATGATGAGCGGCTTTCTGAAGATATGCGCCTGCTGTATGTCGCGCTAACCCGCGCGCGCCACGCGACGTTTATCGGGTTAGCCCCCCTGAAACATGGTAGTAGCAAAAAAGCTCAAATCGATAAATCCGGTATTGGCTACTTATTAGGTGGTGGGAAGGTATTGCCCGACCTGGGGTCGATTAAAAACGCGTGGCAGGTACACTCAGAAGCCTGCGCTCATATTACCTCCCATCCCGCCACGAGCGAGGAGGTTAGCTACCAAGTACAGGCGACCAACCCTGAGTTAAAGACCGCACGAACACCGAGCCACCCAGCGTTCACCCCATGGTGGATTGCCAGCTACTCGGCTCTGCAGCAAAAAGGTGTGAATGCCCCTGAAACGCCTCAGGCAGAAATTGAAACGGAAGAGCACCAGCCGATACGCACCGCCCTTATCCATGGCACGCCTGAAGTGGGCTCGCTGCATGCGTTTCCTAAAGGCCCTAACCCCGGCACCTTTTTGCACGGCGTATTAGAAACGCTGGCGAACGAAGGTTTTGATAACGCTAGCCGTGACCCAGAGCTTACTCAGCGTATGCTGCAGCGCTGCGCTCAACGAGGTTGGGAAGCACATGCACCTGCCTTAAAAGCCGGTATCACGGCTTGGTTACATACCCCACTAGCACCGGAAAACGAGGAAGGTCCGTTGTTGGCATCGCTCACCCATTACCGCGCTGAACCTGATTTTTGGTTTGCGACGGTCAATGCCAAGACCCCGGTACTCGATAAGCTAGTGAAGGAGACGCTGTTTCCAGGAGAGCCACGGCCAGCGCTGGGCTTTCAACAGCTCAACGGTTTGATGAAAGGTTTTATCGACCTACTCGCAGAGCACAACGGCCAGTATTACGTGATTGATTGGAAGTCGAACTGGCTGGGGCCTTCTGATGCGGCTTACACCGAGGATGCACTTACTCGGGCAACCTTGGATAAGCGCTACGACATGCAGCTGTGTATTTACTTGCTGGCACTGCATCGCCATCTGCGCCAAACCCTACCCGACTACGACTATGACCACCATATTGGCGGTGCCATGCTGGTCTTTCTGCGGGGCATACAAGCGCCTAGCCGTGGCGTTCTGCGTTTTAAGCCACCCCTTGCGTTTATCGAGCGCTTGGATGACCTGATGGCTGGAGAAAATCACAAGGAGGTGACGGTATGAATACCCTGCACTTATCGGATAACGAGACCTTACTGACCACACTTTTCGACTGGGCACGCGCGGGGTGGATTCGCGACCTGGACGCAGCGTTCGCTGACCAGCTAGCACGGCTTGCACCAGAGGCCGATGGCCCCTGCTTGCTAGCGGCGGCGATGGTCAGCCATTTAGCCGGGCAAGGGCATCTCTTGCTCGATCTTAAGACATTAACCACACAGCCCCGCTCGCTGATCGCTGTACAAGCTCAGGAGGCCATGCCCGAGCTGCCCACACCCGACTCCTTCATTGCCCAATATGCAGACACCGGCTGGGAAGAAGCATTACGGGCTTGGTCGGCTGTGGGCACAGGCACTAACGGCAATGAACCTCTTGTGCTGGTCGGCTCCACGCTCTATCTGCGCCGCTATTGGCAGCACGAGCAGCGCATCACCGCGGCAGTGAACGCGCGCCTTGAACACGTGACCGATTGGCCCAGCGATCAGGCTGCCGGCCTGCTGAGCCGTCTGTTTCCGCCTCATGCGGACGATGTACGGTGGCAAAAAATGGCGTGTGCGATTGGCGCACGCGCCCCCTTTGCGGTGATTACCGGTGGCCCTGGCACAGGAAAAACCACCACGGTCATTCGCCTGCTGGCGCTTCTGCAAGGTCTAACGCGTCTCGCTAATCAGCCCGCGCTGACGATTGCGCTGGCGGCACCGACGGGTAAGGCAGCTGCTCGGCTCAACGAATCGATTGCCCAACAGGTGGCTGCGCTGAACGATATTGAGCTCCCTGACGGCACACAGCAGTCCGTGCCCACGGAGGTGAAAACACTGCACCGCTTACTAGGTGCCCGCCCAGATACGCGCCACTATGCCTATCATGCTCACCGCCCGCTGCCTTATGACATGGTGGTGGTGGACGAAGCCTCTATGGTGGATATCGAGATGATGGCAGCACTACTGGACGCGCTGCCCTCTCACGCTCGACTGGTGTTAATTGGCGATAAAGATCAGCTGGCTTCAGTCGAAGCCGGAGCCGTATTAGGCAGTTTGTGCCAACGCGCTGATGAGGGGCATTACAGCGACCCTACCGCTCAATGGATCACAGCCACCACGGGATACACACTCGACGCTTCCCTGACGAACCCTTCAGGCCAGGCGCTGGATCAGGCGGTCGCCAAGCTGCGCCATAGCTTTCGCTTTGATAGCCAAAGTGGCATCGGGCACCTCGCCGACGCCATCAACGCAGGCAATGCCAAGCAGGCGCACTCCGTACTGGCAGACACCCGCTATCAAGATCTTGCCCACCTATCGCTGTCAGCAACCGCGCCTTACCACAAGCTAACGACATTAGCCGTCGCAGGACGAAAAAATAATCCTCACGCACGCGGTCTTAGCCACTACTTGCACTGTATTCAGCAAACAGGCAACCGTCCTGACCTAGAGGACGACAAAGCCATCTGGGACGACTGGGCAGCCACTATTCTCAAGGCCCACAGCACGTTCCAGCTATTAACACCGCTGCGCCAGGGGCCGTGGGGAGTAGAAACGCTCAATGAGCGTATTGAGCAGGCACTGATACGTGAAGGATGGATTGATGCCTCAGCGGCTGAAAGCCACTGGTATGAAGGCCGCCCCGTGTTAGTCACCGGTAACGACTACGGCTTAAAACTGATGAATGGGGATATCGGCATTACCCTGAATGCACCGCGTCACTTTAAGACCAGTACTAAAACAGTACCCAAAGAGGAGAACGGGTTAACGCTGCGTGTGGCGTTCCCCGATGGCCAAGGCGGTATTCGCTGGGTGCTGCCTAGCCGTTTGCAGCGCATTGAAACGGTCTACGCTATGACCGTTCACAAGTCGCAGGGCTCGGAGTTTAGCCATACCGCGCTGGTGATGCCTGATTCACTCTCGCCGATACTCACCCGAGAATTGATTTATACCGCCGTGACGCGGGCTAAGCATACGTTTACGTTACTCGACACCCACAGTGAGGTACTAACACGCGCGATTGAACGCCGCATAGAGCGCTACAGCCGCCTATTTGCCGTCTCAGACCAATAACTCTCACAACGAATCATTCCCACAACGCTTGAGTTGGCACTGGCTAACAAAGAGCGTTCGCTAACGAAGGGCATCCGTTTCTCCTGCGACATGGAAAGTCGCACCTAAGGGTTATGCTACTGACATAAGCAGCAAAGGAGACGGCCATGCAGTGGGATACGATCTTAAATCTTCATACCAACTCAGGTGATGACGAGACACACAACCCAGAAGAGCGTCTTATGGCGCAGCTTATTGCTGTGCGCGTGGTTCTGTTTCAAGGTAAAAACTGCTCGCTGGACGATGACGATTGGGAAAGCCTGTTTGGCTGGCTCGGCCTCAAAGTACCGGCCGCTGCAAAGGGTAGCCATCGCTACCAAGATTACAGCGCCTCTCTAAAGCGCTGGTGGAAACGCACTAGCGGCACCATCAACCCATCCACTCATCTGAACAACCCACTAGTGATCCTGTGTGAACAAATCGCGAGCTTGCTACAGCTCTCTGAGCTTGAAACGCATTTGCTTACGCTGAGCTGGCTACGGCTGCGCTATCCACAAATGAACCCTACGCTTACCTGCATTGAAGACACCCATGCTAAGAAGCTATTAGCACAGCTGACCGGCCATGGCAGCGATGACGTGCACCTGTGCTTACAAGAACAAAGCCGCCTAAAAATGTTCGGGCTGCTGAATACGACCCACACTCACCGCCTACTAGACTTAGACGACACCTTATCGCCAGGCCCAATGCTGCGGAGCTTAGCACCACTAGTGAACCACGATGTTACAACCCTGGCCTCCAGCACGTTACGCAGCTTAATCACTGAGCGCCTGATGAGCCTTTGCCCTATCCAGCCTGCTGGCGCGTATTCATTCGCCAGTTTTGGTGCTGTGCCCCTGCGCCAGCTGGCATTAGATTACCTGCGTAACGCGATCGACACCCAACAAACCGGTGCTAACGTACTAATTTACGGCGCGCCGGGCGTGGGAAAAACGGAGTTTGTAAAATCGCTCGCCACGCTGCTCAAGGTTCCGCTATACGGCGTGCCAGTGGCAGAAAAAGATAACGATGTGCTTACTCCCAGCAAACGCCTAGGCCGCTACCAAGTCGTGCAAGCGCTGATTGGGAAGCGCACTGGGCTTGTGATGTTCGATGAGATTGAAGACGTCATCAACGACGAAGAAGCACTCCCCAAAGGCTGGATGAACCAGCTGCTGGAGAACAACCCGACCCCTGGCCTGTGGGTAAGTAACAGCGTGCATTGGCTCGACCCCGCTTACCTGCGCCGCTTCGACCTAATTATCGAAGTGAAGGCCAATCGCAACGAAGAGATGAATTTTCATTACCAGCAGTTAATTAAAACACTGCCCGTCACTCCCATAGGTCGGCAGCGTTTAGCAGAACAGCCGTGGATGACCCCGGCTGCGGCTAAACAGTTGTGCCGAATAGGCACGCTGTTTAACCCACGCACTCCACAGCGTAATGAACAGCATATTGAGACACTCATGGCACAACGCCTGCAGGCGCTAGGTAAAGCAGCCGCGCCCATAACGACCAGTGCTAACACTTCCACCGGCCCTGCCATGCCTGCTTACCGCATGGAGTGGCTCAATACTCGCCCGGGGCTTGAGAATATCGTTAATCGCCTAACGCGCCGCCAGCGTGGCCGTTTATGCCTGCACGGCCTGCCGGGCAGCGGTAAAACAGCCTTAGCAAAACATTTAGCTAAACGCCTGAGCCGCGAGCTGATTACCGCGCACGCCAGCAGCTTATTGGATAAATACGTTGGCGGGACGGAAGAAAAGCTCGCCGAGCTGTTTGCCAAAGCGCGGCAAACAGGCGCCGTGCTGCTATTGGACGAAGTAGACACCCTGCTGATGCAGCGCGATAACAGCATGAAAAGCTGGGAGATTTCCCACACAAACGAGCTATTGGTACAAATTGAGAACTTCGACGGCATACTACTCGCCACCACCAACCGCGTGGACAGCCTAGACCGCGCGGTAATGCGCCGCTTTGATCTCAAGGTGGAGTTTTTGCCGCTAGCCCCGGAGCCACTGCGCGAACTGTTAAAAGCGGTACTGCCTGAACGCGACCACATGCGTTTGGCCAGCATTCCCACTAATCACCTAGCCCAACGCCGCTTAACCCCCGGCAACGTGCGTACCGCGCTAGATCAGCTGGATTTACGCGGGCTGCCTATTCGCCTGAACACGCTGTTAGATGCGCTGACGCTGGAAGAGCGCGAACAGCACGGCGAGCGCCAGCCGATGGGGTTTGTGTAGCACAGCCTTATGCACTGGTGTCAACATATGGGAACAGAGATGCAACACCTACAACGCGACATACAACGCTGCCCACGCGTTGCCGTATACGGCACACTCAAGCAAGGGTGCCACAACCATTATTGGCTTGAAGGAGCTGAGCGAATAGGCCTTGACCATCTAACCACCCTCACTCTCTATGACCTTGGCCCTTACCCTGGGGCCAAAGCGGAGGCTTCAACAGGCTCAGTCGTTGAGGTATACACCATTAACGCAGAACAATTAGCCTTGCTAGACCAGCTTGAAGGCTACTTCGCGCATGCCCCACGCCAAGGGTTATATAACCGCGCCATTTTTTCTACTCAACACGGCGAGGCATGGTGTTACCTCTACAACGCCGAGACTAAGCACGAAGCACGTATCGAAAACGGGGAATGGTAAAAATGCGTTTACGACCCATGCTCGGACGCGCAACCGTATAGCTACGCCAAAAGGGCTGGATTCGCCAACGTGGCGACCGCTATAACAGCTTTGCGGAGTTAAAAAGCGAGCAACCCCACGGGGCATTTTCGATTGAGATTGCAGATAGAGGCTCACCAATTACCATCATGGCTATTCATGGCGGCAAAATAGAGCCGGGTACATCATCACTTGCTAAGCGAATCGCAGGCGATACGTTTAACTATTACAGTTTTAGCGGACACAAGAGGCGCCACAACTGGGATTTACACATCACCAGCACGGCGTTTGACGAGCCCGCCGCCCTGGCGCTCGCAAGCCGCTCGGCTGTAGTGGTCACAATTCACGGTTGCATGGGCCGTGACGCCATTGCCTACACCGGAGGCGACAACGTTGAACTCCGGCAACTGCTTGAAGCTGAATTGAATCGCGCCGGTATAAAAAGCCAACCGCATCCTGTTGTTCATGGCCGTGGAAACCACAATATTTGTAACCAGAGCCAGCAAGGTGGCCTTCAACTGGAGCTGACTCCGCGGCTTCGCCTCTGTCCTTTTGCCTGGCGAAAACGGCGCGTCTTCATTGATCGTGTGCGGAGAGTGCTGGGCCGACAGTGGTAATCTTGACGTTTAGTAAAATAGCGCCTCAGTGAGTCGACCCGATGCACCTGAGCTCATAGAATAGCTACAGCACTTTGGATCATAGGATAGGAACAGGAGGGTAAGCAGCGGTATCCTCTCCACCTTAACTAATGGGATGGAGCCAGACCGATCACCTGCTGCGACACACTGAAGAGTGAAAGGGCTACATACTGCCCTACCTATGGCTGAGGAGCACACCCAATGACTATTTCTCAAGTCGGTGTTGATATTGCCAAGTCTGTCTTTTATGCCCACGTTGTCGACCCGCAGTGACGCAGCAAGTACACCCATGACAAATGGTTGGACGCAGTCGCCAACCGTGCTTCCCTCTATTAGCCCAGTTGTCCGGTTGGCATATTGCCTAAACCTAATCCAAAGGGAGCGGCATAACGCCCTTGTGCCTCGTTATTCTACAGAGCCTAAAGCAGCCGTCCTAAAAAAGTTATTGTCATCCTAAAATCATAGTGTGGCATCGGTCGCTACGGAAGAAGGCATAGTACACCAATGTTCTGATCAGGCAGTATGTTCCAAAAGGGGCAGACTTTCGGAAGGTGACTAATGCAGAGCTACGAAGCGTCGTCAACAAACTGAACGATAGGCCAACAAAGAGGCTGGGATACCGAACCCCAGCCCATGTGTTCTTAAGATAATATTCAGGAACAATAGAAACTTAGCCCGGATTTCTCACAGGGTATAAAAGAAAGCGGCTGAAAGTGTTAACGTTTCAGGGCCTTACACCAAAAACCAACACCAACAGCCGCTTCCAAAATGGTACCTGAAAAGCTGACCTTCTCGCCACTCTCTCGCCGCCAAATTGAAGCCGACTTCTCCGGGGGCCACATTACGTCGGACGCCGGATTACTCCTGCTTCGTGAAGTCGATAAACAGCATCGCCTAACACGCCGCTTGGCCGCCGTGCTTCATGATCCCCGCTCACCGGAACAG
>NZ_HG423343.1:1297088-1311161 GCF_000982975.1 Halomonas sp. A3H3
ATCGTGCTGGACTTTGATGGCACCGACATCCCCGTGCATGGCGAGCAACCCGGCAAGTTCTTTAACCGTTATTACGATCACCACTGCTACTTCCCACTGTATGTCTTCTGTGGGCGCCACTTACTGGTGAGCTATCTGCGCACCAGTGACCGCAGCGACAGCCGCCATAGCTGGGCGATCCTCGCCTTACTGGTACGCTTTATCCGTCAATACTGGCCCGATACGCGCATCGTGTTACGAGGTGATAGTCACTTTTGTCGTCCCCGGATGCTCAACTGGTGCGATCGACATCACGTCGACTACATCGTGGGTATCGGCAAGAACAGTCGGCTGCTCAAGGAAGTGGACGTGCCCATGATGCTGGTGCGCAAGACCCAATGGCAGGTGGGAGGGAAAGTAGCGGGGACGTTCCGCTTCCAGTATCAAGCCCGCTCCTGGAAATACCCACGCTGGGTGGTGGCCCGCCTAGAAGAAGGTGAGTTAGGCTCTAATCCCCGGTTTATCATCAGCTCTCGTTACGATGACGGCTTCAAGCTTTACTACGAGCAGTACTGTGCCCGGGGTGACATGGAGAACCGGATCAAGGATCAACAACTGAGCCTGTTTGCTGACCGGACCTCCAGCACGCACTGGTGGGCCAATCAGTGGCGGCTGATCTTGTCGGGCTTCGCTTATACGCTGTTCGAGCGGTTACGGACTTACCTGAAGCACACGCCCTTCGCGCGCATGAGTCCAAGCAACCTGAGGCTCAAGCTCATCAAAGTAGGCGCGGTCATCCTCCGCAATACGCGCCGCATCCGGGTGTTGATGAGTGACAGCTACCCCTATAAAACGGCGC
Organism: Halomonas sp. A3H3; assembly: GCF_000982975.1. Lineage (NCBI taxonomy): Bacteria > Pseudomonadati > Pseudomonadota > Gammaproteobacteria > Oceanospirillales > Halomonadaceae > Halomonas > Halomonas sp. A3H3. The sequence goes on from NZ_HG423343.1 coordinate 1,297,927, forward strand.
TATCCGATCTGGTCAGGCGGTTGGTGCCGAACTGACTGCTCGGGCGCCCCCGGCCCGACGCAATGGGGGAAAGGGGGAAGTGTGTCTGAAGGACGGAAAGTGGTTAAAAAGTAGCCGATGTAAGTCGAGCCAGTAGGTGTTTAGCGGTGTTACAGCCTGAGTGCGGTACTGGCTGAGGTACTATGAGAAATCCAGGTTAGGATCCTGCACTTATTAGTTGAATTCAGGGCATTAAGGTTCAATTTTTGCAACTTTTATAATTGACCTCTGCTCATCATTAAGGTCAAAAGCATTGAAAACCGCATCGTCTAATTCATCTTGAAGCAGCTTCTTTTGAAGCTTTAACCGTCGGCGATCTTGTTCCATTTTCGCTTTCTCCTCAGCTTTTGCTGCATAGATTATTCTTTCTACAATATCAACCACATGCTGTGAATACTCTGGTACTGGAAATTCCTCCAATTGTCGCTTTGTGTACCACGGGTGTAGCTGGTCATAAATCGCATACTTTGTCCTCAAGTACCATGCGCCAATTGCGCTTGCAGCCAAACCTAGAACAAATTTCAATGTCTTATCATCATTATCTTTACTGATTGCTATGTACAGAGCTTGATCTACTGCAGCTGGCTCTTCGATGTAAGCTGCTGACAAAATTGTTCCTAGAGTCTTACGAAATACCACCTTGGGACTGCGGATAAACTTGGGGTCTCTTGGCTCCGCAAGCCACTTTCCGTAAGAAATATACTGCCCCGAGTATCTATAATTTATCCAAAATACATCTCGCCCCCTTACCTCTGGAAGATATGTTGTATTCTTAAGCACTGCTGAATGATAGGATCTTTCTTCTCTGTCCCTCTTAGTTTGAGGGCCGCTACCAAATGCAGTCTTTCCGTAACCATCGATTCTATAAGCATGAATACCACGATTTAATTCTACGACCCCCCCCAGCTTTTGACACTTTTTGTCAAGGTGCTTTATAATATTCTCTGATTCCAATGAGTATCGCGTATCAATCAATCCAATGCGCTTTACATCTCTCACATAAAGCTCATTAGTTAACTGATTTTCAATTGGACTATTAAAATGGATTATTTTTATAACTTTAGATGGAGCAGAATTGCGCGCAATAAATATTGTATTTTCAATATTAGCATCCCGAAAAACCTTATAGCCAAAAGTACATATTTTCTCAGTGTGCCAATTTTCTAGCATTTTAGTCCGCATCAGCGAAAAGTTATCAGAGTTCAACCACGAATCAGGTATAATATATCCAATAACACCGTTCTTTCGTAATAGTAATAAACCCTTCTCAGTAAAATACACGTAAAAATCAGTCTGATACTGTGAAAATCGATATACTTTCTCAAAATACTCGATTTGAGTATGACCTGCCGAATACAAGTAGGGCGGATTACCGATAACGCAGTCAAAACCTCCCGACTCTCTCAAAAAGGGGAATTCATCCTCCCAGCTGAAAACATTCAAAGCAATCTGATCATCCTCAGAAAGCGAAGATAATAAGTTCTTTTGATAAAAATCCGTTCCAATTAGAGAGTTTCCACATCTAATATTACTGCCCAAGTCTGGCAAAGCACGAATATTAAAGAAATCCATTTGTCGAGCTATTGCATCTGCAGTTTCACCCTCCAAAACCTTGAGAAGCAGGGAAAGCTTGGTGACCTCGACTGCTTGTGTATCAATATCCACACCATAAATGTGTGTAAGAAGGATTCTCCGTCGCTCAGAAATCGTAAGCCGCCAGTTACCCCTCGCTGATTCTAATAGTTTTGGGTTGCTGCCGTTGGCATGCTTTTGAGGACCATCAGAAATGTACTGGTCAAGATACCAGTCAAGTAAATACTGATAAGCACCAATGAGAAATGACCCTGAGCCGCACGCAGGGTCGACAATACGAAGAGGAGACTTATCCTTCGACCTTCCATCTAAGCCTGACACTTGGTTCGGCGTTCGCCCACTCAGCATAGTACCTACAGTATTTTCAACAATGTAGCGCACTACATAACTGGGCGTGTAATACACGCCCCCGGCTCTTCTAACCTCCTGTTTTTCCTCGATTACCGCGCGCTTGCCACTAAGCTTTATAACCTTACCTAGAAACCTTTCATAAACTTGGCCAAGAATATCCGCTGGGAGAACAGAAAATTCATAGCCCGGATTTCTCACAGGGTATAAAAGAAAGCGGCTGAAAGTGTTAACGTTTCAGGGCCATACACCAAAAACCAACACCAACAGCCGCTTCCAAAATGGTACCTGACAAGCTGACCTTCTCGCCACTCTCTCGCCGCCAAATTGAAGCCGACTTCTCCGGGGGCCACATTACGTCGGACGCCGGATTACTCCTGCTTCGTGAAGTCGATAAACAGCATCGCCTAACACGCCGCTTGGCCGCCGTGCTTCATGATCCCCGCTCACCGGAACAGGTTCGTCATAAGCTCGACACGTTGGCTCGTCAGCGGGTGTTCGGTGTCGCCGCTGGCTATGAAGATTTCAACGACCATGAGGCCCTGCGCTATGATCAGGCCCTTCAGACAGCGCTCGGTGAAGAGGATACGCTGGCAGGCAAGTCGACGCTGTGCCGGGTGGAGCAGAACGCCGATCGGCAAGCAATAGTGAAGGCCCATGAGTTGCTGTGGCATCACTTCATTGAACAGCATGACGAACCACCCAAGGAGATCGTGCTGGACTTTGATGGCACCGACATCCCCGTGCATGGCGAGCAACCCGGCAAGTTCTTTAACCGTTATTACGATCACCACTGCTACTTCTGTTCCGGTGAGCGGGGATCATGAAGCACGGCGGCCAAGCGGCGTGTTAGGCGATGCTGTTTATCGACTTCACGAAGCAGGAGTAATCCGGCGTCCGACGTAATGTGGCCCCCGGAGAAGTCGGCTTCAATTTGGCGGCGAGAGAGTGGCGAGAAGGTCAGCTTTTCAGGTACCATTTTGGAAGCGGCTGTTGGTGTTGGTTTTTGGTGTAAGGCCCTGAAACGTTAACACTTTCAGCCGCTTTCTTTTATACCCTGTGAGAAATCCGGGCTAGACCGATTGAGATCTCATAGACTGAGAAAAAGTGAGGCATGAACCTACCTCTCCTACAGGGATACGACTTTAGTCCAACCCCTAGTCAACTGACACCTCTACTTCAATTGCTATAAATCGTTGTAATAGCAACCTCTTCCCAACATTCGAACCAATAACTCATTCAGAGAGAACATAAGTCTGGTGCGAAATATGGCTTCACAAATCATTCCGAAGATTGTATAAAATATAAAAACTACCAATTGGTGCTGACATCCACTGTAGCGCCAGCGTTGATCAGCAGGACAAAACAATCACAGGTGTTCCATGAAACGAGTGCATATCATCGACTCTCATACAGCAGGTGAACCCACACGGCTGGTGATGAAGGGATTCCCAACTCTGCCTGGCGCAACCATGGCGGAAAAATGTGAAGCGCTGCGTACTTCTCATGATCATTGGCGGCGCGCCTGTATGTTGGAGCCACGTGGGCATGATGTGTTGGTGGGAGCGCTTTATTGTGCGCCGGAGTCACCAGATGCAACTTGCGGGGTCATCTTTTTTAACAACTCGGGGTATCTGGGCATGTGCGGTCACGGCACTATCGGGCTCGTCGCATCTCTGCATTATCAAGGCCTTATAGAACCCGGCGCCCATAAAATAGACACTCCCGTTGGCCCAATTAGTGCAACCCTTCACAGCGACGGTGCCGTTACTGTCCGAAATGTCCTTTCTTATCGCTATCGCCAACAAGTCCCTGTTGAAGTGCCTGGATATGGGCTTCTGCATGGGGATATCGCTTGGGGAGGCAACTGGTTCTTCCTTATCAGTCAGCATGGCCAATCGCTAGCGCTTGATAACACCGAAAAGCTAACCGAATTCACCTGGGCCGTACGCCAGTCACTCGAAGCGGCCTCGATTACTGGTGAGGACGGCGGGCTAATCGATCATATTGAACTCTTCACAGAGGACGAGGCAGCCGATAGCCGTAACTTTGTGCTTTGCCCCGGCAAAGCATATGACCGCTCCCCTTGTGGTACCGGCACCAGTGCCAAACTGGCTTGCCTAGCGGCAGATGGAAAATTATCGCCAGGAGAGACCTGGGTACAAGCCAGTATTTGTGGGAGCCAGTTCGAAGGACACTATGAATGGGAGGGCAATGGCATCCGCCCCTATATCAAGGGGCGAGCCTATCTAAGTGCAGATGCCACCCTACTTATTGATGAACAGGATCCGTTTGCATGGGGCATTTCTGACGTGTAAGCACACGACTCATTAGCCCTGATTCTTCATTAACCAAGCAGCACCGATTACTCCACTATCGACTCGGTGCTGAGTGAGTACTGACAACACCAACCGAAAGGAAAAGCAATGAGCGATAACATTTTTACAGGCTGCATCCCTGCGTTAATGACCCCCTGTAATGCGGACCGTCAACCGGACTTCGATGCTCTGGTTGCTAAAGGTCGTGAGTTAATAGATATCGGTATGAGTGGCGTCGTGTACTGCGGCTCTATGGGCGATTGGCCACTGCTAAGCGAAGCACAGCGCCAAGAAGGGGTTGCCCGTTTAGTTCAAGCAGGCATACCGACCATCGTGGGCACTGGCGCAGTCAATACCAAAGAGGCCGTTTCCCATGCAGCTCACGCTGCCAAAGTAGGAGCCCATGGTCTGATGGTTATTCCACGCGTGCTCTCACGAGGCACATCAGTAGCAGCACAGAAAGCTCATTTCTCAGCTATCTTAGATGCTGCACCTAAGCTGCCCGCCGTCATTTATAATAGCCCACACTACGGCTTCGCGACGCGTGCAGACCTCTTCTTTGAGCTGCGTCATCGTTACCCAAACCTAATCGGCTTCAAAGAGTTTGGCGGTGCCAATGACCTACGCTACGCTGCAGAAAACATTACCTCCCAGGATGAAGATGTTACGTTGATGGTAGGTGTAGACACGACTGTCTACCATGGTTTCGTCAACTGTGGCGCCACCGGTGCCATCACTGGCATTGGCAATGCTCTCCCCCGCGAAGTGCTCCAGCTCGTCGCTCTTAGTAAAAAAGCCGCACAAGGCAATGTCGAAGCACGCCGTTTGGCCAAAGAGCTTGAGGAAGCGCTGGGAGTTCTCTCATCCCTCGATGAGGGCGGCGACTTAGTTCTCTATTACAAACATTTAATGGTACTCAACGGGGACTCCGAGTACTCCCTCCACTTCAATGAAACTGACACTCTGAGCGATGCCCAGCGCCACTATGTGGAATCTCAATACGCCTTGTTCCGTACCTGGTATGCCAATTGGTCTGCTTCCTTAGAGAACATCTAAGGCTCAGTGGTACACAATTTTTTACCACTTAGCAGCCGACTGCTCCAGCACAGCTAATGTGCTGGAGCGAACTCTCTTTGGTAGGAGTTACTCATGCACCGTATGAGTCTGGAGGAAGCCGAGGTACTGGCAAAAGCAGTGCTCAACGCCCAGGGCTTCAATCAAGAACAGACACACGCCCTATCTCAAGCAGTGATAGCTGGGCAACGCGACGAGTGCCATTCACATGGCCTTTACCGCTTACTCAACTGCGTTAAAACGCTAGCGGCAGGGAAAGTGGTCGCCAATGCTCAGCCAGAAGTGTACGACCACGCCCCAGGCATCGTACGGGTTGATGCCAAAGGAGGCTTTTCGCAACTTGCCTTCGAGGCTGGCTTACCCATTTTAACGGCAAAAGCGCGTGAGCAAGGAATTGCTGCGCTTGCCATTAATCACTGCGTACATTTTTCAGCCTTATGGGTTGAGATTGAAGCTATCACAGACCAGGGGCTGGTAGCGCTGGCCTGTAATCCCAGCCACGCCTGGGTGGCACCCGCTGGGGGCAATCGACCATTACTGGGTACAAATCCGTTGGCCTTTGGCTGGCCGCGTCCCAATGGTCAACCACCATTTATCTTCGACTTTGCTACCAGTGCAATTGCTCGCGGTGATATCGAGCTCCATCACCGCGAAAATAAGCCCATTCCCGAGGGTTGGGGTATCGACCGTTTAGGGCAGCATAGCCAAAACCCTGCTGACGTATTAGACGGCGCGCTACTTACCTTTGGCGGCCATAAAGGCTCTGCCTTATCTATTATGATTGAGCTTATTGCTGGCCCACTCATCGGTGACTTAACCAGCGCTGAATCACTAGCATATGACGATGGAGCCGGAGCTTCCCCCTATCACGGCGAACTCATACTCGCTATGGATCCTGAACGCTTCCTGGGAAGTACGCTCGAGAATTATATGGCCCGTGCTGAAGATCTGTTCTCGTCGATCATAGCCCAGGGCGCCCGCTTACCCTCGCAACGACGATATGCGGCACGGAAACGCACTCAAAAAGAAGGCATTTCAATTCCAGAATCTCTATATCATGAGTTGTCACGCCTAGCGCGATTATGACGGCTCTTTTCTTACCGACCATTCGCGTTATTCTAACGACGGAGACGAGCATGACATTGCAAGGCAAAATGCTGATTGGCCAACAAGCAGTACAAGGCTCTCGTGACGCCATTTACGCAATCAATCCAGCGAATAATGAACGTCTTGAACCAGCTTATTTAGGTGGCTCCCAGGAAGAGGTAGAAAGGGCCTGCGAGCTAGCTTGGCACTCATTTGACAGCTATCGCGAAACGCAGCAGGAAGCACGGGCACAGTTTCTCGAAACCATTGCAGATGAGATAGAAGCGCTCGGAGAAACACTGATTAGCCGAGCAGTGGCCGAATCTGGCCTTCCTCAAGCTAGGATTCAAGGGGAGAAAGGACGAACTTGTAACCAACTACGGCTATTTGCAAAAACCCTACGCAATGGTGAATGGCTAGATGTTCGAATTGACCCGGCCATGCCTAACCGTCAGCCCATGCCGCGCGCCGATTTGCGTCAACGCCATATCGCGCTTGGCCCAGTCGCTGTTTTTGGTGCAAGCAATTTTCCGCTGGCTTTCTCCGTCGCCGGCGGCGATACCGCGTCAGCGTTAGCGGCGGGATGCCCCGTGGTCGTCAAAGCCCACTCCGCACATCCAGGAACCAGCGAATTAGTAGGACGCGCGATTCAAACTGCCGTCAAGCGGTGTGACCTTCCCGAAGGTGTATTTTCGCTAATTTTCGGCTCTGGCCGTGAGGTTGGGCAAGCACTAGTTGCGCACCCTTACATCAAAGCGGCAGGGTTTACTGGCTCACGCAGCGGCGGCTTGGCACTATGGAAAACGGCGCAATCACGCCCTGAGCCAATCCCTTTCTATGCTGAAATGAGCTCCATCAATCCAGTATTCACTCTACCAGCGGCACTGGAGTCACGTGGTGCCAGCATGGGAGCAGAATTCATTAGCTCGTTGAATATGGGAGCTGGCCAGTTTTGTACTAATCCTGGGTTAGTCATTGCAGTAAAGTCTAAGGGGCTAGACGCGTTCATTGCAGCGGCACGTCAAGCGGTCGAGAGCAGCAGCGCTCAAACCATGCTTACGCCCGGCATTCATCAAGCCTATACCAACGGTGTGCAAGCCCTCACCTCGACAGATAAAGTCCACGAAGTAGCTTGCGGTCAAAAAGGTGCTGGCCCAAATCAATGCCAAACAGCTCTTTTTGTAACCTCTGCGGCTCATTTTCTGGCTGAGAAAACGCTGCAGGAAGAAGTTTTTGGCGCGTTGTCGCTGGTAGTGGAATGCCAAGACCAGAACGAGGTTCAGCGCGTTGCGGAGGCGCTTGAAGGCCAGTTGACCGCCACTCTTCAACTGGAGGTTGCCGATCAGGAAGATGCTCGCAACCTGCTGTCAATTTTGGAACGTAAAGCGGGCCGACTACTCGTCAATGGCTGGCCAACAGGCGTCGAAGTTTGCGATGCCATGGTCCATGGTGGCCCTTTCCCAGCAACGTCAGACTCACGCACCACGTCTGTAGGTACCGCCGCTATTTTTCGCTTTTTACGTCCTATTTGTTATCAAGATCTACCCGATGCACTTTTGCCAGAGGCATTGCAGCATAGCAACCCACTGTCACTTAAACGTCTGGTTAATGGAGAACGTGAAGGCTGATTAATAGGAGCTTGAGCCGCTCTCCTCAGAGGAGAGCGGCGCACCATGCATTGAGCCATGCGAGCTGATCAACGGTTCAATTACCAACCATTCACCTACCAGCCATGGACATCTATATAGGTTTGTATAAAATGTGCAAATTAACTTTCAGGATGGACGTGAACCATGGCGACATTCAAAACACGAGCGCACTTCGTCGCCGACGACCTACGCAAACGTATCCTTGGCGGTGAGTTCAAGGGCGGTACTCAACTTCGTCAGGATGCCCTAGCCAGCGACTATGATGTCAGCCGTATCCCTGTTAGAGAAGCCTTGCTAACCCTCGAGTCAGAAGGGCTAGTGGAGTTTTATGCTCACCGTGGCGCTTTTACCACCGAGCTATCCGTTAGCAAAATTCGTGAGCTTTTCGAGCTACGGATTCTGCTTGAAACCTATGTACTTAGGCATGCCATTGATAACCTCACTGAAGCAGACCTCGATAAAGCCGAGGATATACTGCGCAAATATGACGACGCTCTAAATCGCGGTGGCGAAGTCGACAATTGGAGTGAGTACAACTATGCCTTCCATTTGGCACTTTATGCGCCGGCCGAGCTTCCAGAAACGCTCGCTATCATTCATCAGTTAAATACTAAATCAGATCGCTATATCCGCATGCAGCTCGTCTACTCCCAAGAGATCACAAAAGCTGAAAAGGAACACCATGAGTTGCTGGAGCTAGCGCGCCAACGCGACACCGACAATGCCTGCCAGCTGCTTAAAACCCACATTGAAGACGCCTGTGGAAGTATTATCGCAGTACTTGGAGAGCGTTCCAACCAAGCAGAGGCACTTTGAAGTATGAGTGCTACTTTAACTATCTTACCCCAGCCATTAGCTGCCCTCTCTTCTGCTTAAGTCATAAATACCACTTCTAGCACCCTTAGCCCCTCTTCATATACTTCGGCTAGCTAACACTAGCGTCTTCCGGCTATTCGAATTGTTTTGGCGGATTAAGCCCCGCTCCTATCGTTTCCACCCCATGAGCACCATTGAACTACCAGGTAGTTCCATTTTTACCGCTCGCTGCTTACCCCCTTGCCATCACTCGGCGCTCCTCTCCTCCCATTTCTTACCAATATTTGTCGTTGATGGTATTGATCCAATCCGCAAACCTGAGGTATATTTTATACAATCTACAAAAATTAGAATTAAGGAAGCTTCATGAATCCACGAAGCACGAAGAGTAGCGGCTCTAAAGAGGATGCCGATGTCATCGTTATCGGTGCAGGAGTGGTAGGTAGCGCTTGCGCCCTGTCATTGAGCCAACAAGGCTTTCGCGTTTTGGTGCTAGACAGCCACCAGCATCCGGGTATGGGTGCATCGTTTGGCAACGCCGGCCATATGGCAACGGAACAGGTTTTTCCTATTGCCGATGCAGCCATTGTGAAGCGATTACCCAAAATGCTTCTGGACCCAATGGGGCCTCTACGCTTGGATTGGCGCTATGTTCCCAAGGCCCTACCCTGGTTCACTCGGCTACTTTGGAATCTACGCAAGGCTCCCTATCAAGCCAGCGTAGCAGGCATCCGTGCTCTCAATGAGAACAGCCTGGATGCCTGGCGTCGATTGCTTGACACCATAGATAGCAGGTATCTGCTAAAAGAGGACGGGTCTCTCCTGGTTTATGAAAAAGATAGCGCTGCCGAAGAGTTAGCAGCACTTCACACAAGGATGACCGACCAGCAAGTAGCCGTGGAATACTGGCAAGGCAGTGCAATTAAAGACATCGCTCCTCAATTGTCAGACAGCATTAAAGGAGGGCTATTTTTCCCTGACACCGCACATACTATTAATCCCTCACAGATCGTCGACTCACTCGTATCAGCTGCTAAAGCCAATGGAGTGCAGTTTAGACAAGAAAACGTCATATCAGGCCAAGACCATGGCCACGGTGTGATGCTGAAAACCGCGAGCTCGTCCTCCTTCACGGCCGGCAAAGTTCTTATTTCATGTGGAGCTCATTCTGCCCATCTCACTGCCACGCTAACGGGCACTAAAGTTCCTCTTGATACGGAGAGGGGCTATCACCTGATGCTGCCCCATGAACGACATCGACTGCCTATGGCGGTTACCTCGTTGGAGCGTCGTTTCATCATGACGCCCATGGATGAGGGATTAAGATTGGCAGGTACTGTCGAATTTGCAGGACTCCATCGACCAGCCATTATGCAACGCGCTTGGCAACTGCACAAACTCAGTCAAGGGCTCTTCAAAAACGACTTGGATACTACCGAAGCCAAAACCTGGATGGGCTTTCGCCCCTCGCTACCCGACTCACTCCCTATTATCGATAGCGTTAAAAGTGGAAGAGTCCTACTAGCTTTCGGGCACCATCACCTTGGTCTCACTCAAGCAGCTATTACAGCCGAAATTATTAGCAAGCTGGCCAAGCAAGGAAACCAACCAACACAATTGTCCTGCCAACTGCCCATTGATTTATCTCCCTATCGGCTAAGCCGATTTTCCTAGCACGCGACACCCCAACCCTAAGAACAACGTCATAGGAGCTATTATGTCTTCCCCAAAAGGTCTCGTAAGACTCCCTAACATGATAGAGGTTTTTGCCATCATGTTCGGCTTTATAGCCATCATGTTTGTCAGTATCAGCTTACTCGAACTCCCTATACAGCTTGCCTTGTTCGCCTCTTGGTTTTTGATTATGGGGCTGGGCTTAAAGCTTAAGCTTTCCTACGAAAACATGCAGGAAGGACTTATTAAAGGTATTCATAATGGCATGGAGGCCGTTTTGGTGCTCACTACCGTGGGGGCGCTGATTGGCACTTGGATTGCAGGCGGTATCGTACCGAGCATTATTTATTACGGCCTGTCAGTGATGAACCCACAGATTTTCCTTTTCGCAGCATTTATTATCTGCTCCTTAACGTCTCTAGCTACCGGCACTTCCTTTGGTACGGTGGGAACGGCTGGGGTAGCGATGATGGGTATCGGCCACAGCTTTGGTATTCCGCTACCACTGGTTGCTGGTGCCGTGATATCAGGCGCGTACGTAGGTGATAAAATGTCGCCGCTTTCCGATACAACAGTGATGACTGCGTCACTGTGTAAGGTGGATCTTATAGACCATATTCGCTCGATGATGTGGGTTAGCGGGCCTGCGGTTATAATCGCTTCGATACTGTTCATCACCGTTGGTTTTTTCTATATCAGCGACACAGCAGACACAACTCAAGCAGCAGCGGCTATGCAGGCCCTGGAAAGTCACTTCACAATAACGCCTTGGCTGCTGCTTCCAGCGGTCGTTGTTATTATCCTGTTGACTCGCCGCTTGCCAGCCATTCCTGTCATCACATTAGGTGCCGTCCTTGGCAGCACCTGTGCTTGGCTAGTGCAGGACATGAGCCCAGTTGATGCGATCCAAACCGCCTATTATGGCAATGCAATGCAGTCTGATGAAGCGTTTCTCAACACCCTTCTTAACCGTGGCGGAATAGAGTCTATGCTGGGTGTCGTTGCCCTCATCCTTTTCGCGCTTGGTCTAGGCGGTTTAATGGAACGAGTCGGCATTCTACAGGCTATCAGTCAGGGGTTTCTCAGTTGGGCCAACAACCCAGGCCGACTCACCCTTTCAACCATGTTGGGCGGCTTCTTCGGTAACTTCTTTGGTGGCGCAGCCTATGTCTCACTCATTACCGCCAGCACAATAACTGAGAAGAACTATGACAAGCAGGGGATTGATCGTCGCGTTCTCTCTCGTAATGCAGAAGCGGGCGGCACGATTACAACACCTATGGTGCCATGGACAGACGGCGGTGTATTTATGGCCGCAACCCTTGGTGTTTCGACACTGAGCTACCTGCCATTCCTTTGGTATCACATGCTTGTACTGGTAATCGCTATCTTCTACGGCTACGCCAATATTGCCATTTGGAGAACCACACCAACTAATGAAGAAAATATAGCGGACAGCCACCAAAACGCAATTGCATCACAACAATAAATCAAAGCACACTGCTAAAATAATGACATATATAGCCCTGGATTTTAAAAACCCAGGGTTTTTTTTACTATTTGGCTGCAGAAACTGAGTGCAAGACCTGAGTATCTCGCTAGGTGCTCCTTCAGGTTCACATCGGTAATCCCCCGAAAAACTAGGGTGCTCAAAAGTAGAATTTTCCGTTAGCTAAACGCAGGGAGGGTCGGGTGAAGCTGCCTGACTCAAACAAACCGGTCTCCGGAATAACCGGGGCGGTTCACTACTAACCTGACACACTAGATCAGAAAATATATGATCGACGCCCGGTTGAAGAGCGCTATCGACATTCTCGCTTATATGACGATAATCAAAGTATCAATATGATAATAAAAGGGCTTAATTGATAAATTTTGCACAGCAAAATAAGAGATAATAGTGATCAAACAACCTATAAGGCTTCTACTTAAAAATTGCCATACAGTCTTCATCAACGCTTAGGGCGCTTAATTTTTTTGTTTGAAAACCTCATAGCCTCCAGCAGCTAATGTAGCGATCATGATAAACAAAATCGGCGAAATACCTTCCCAAATTTGAGAAATGCCAGCCATTGTTTCACTTCAAAATAATGCCACGATTGGTAAGATTATAGCAGCCAAAACATTAGCGCTCCGCACGTGCCAAATGAGCATCTAATCAGCACTTCATACAATGGCGACCCCGGTGATTTTCAAACCACGCTCCCTAGCCCGGATTTCTCACAGGGTATAAAAGAAAGCGGCTGAAAGTGTTAACGTTTCAGGGCCTTACACCAAAAACCAACACCAACAGCCGCTTCCAAAATGGTACCTGAAAAGCTGACCTTCTCGCCACTCTCTCGCCGCCAAATTGAAGCCGACTTCTCCGGGGGCCACATTACGTCGGACGCCGGATTACTCCTGCTTCGTGAAGTCGATAAACAGCATCGCCTAACACGCCGCTTGGCCGCCGTGCTTCATGATCCCCGCTCACCGGAACAGGTTCGTCATAAGCTCGACACGTTGGTTCGTCAGCGGGTGTTCGGTGTCGCCGCTGGCTATGAAGATTTCAACGACCATGAGGCCCTGCGCTATGATCAGGCCCTTCAGACAGCGCTCGGTGAAGAGGATACGCTGGCAGGCAAGTCGACGCTGTGCC
>NZ_HG423343.1:1311261-1346790 GCF_000982975.1 Halomonas sp. A3H3
CTGCGTATTCTCTGTGGCGGGGCTAAATACGTCGGGTATAGAAGTTGCTTGCCATGCCACCGGCAAGAGGTTGCAGGTTAGCCGATTCGGTGTGCATCTCGTGGAAATGGAGCCGGGGCCGTGGGATATAGTCCTTGCTGAGCCTACACTCCAGGCAATGCTACCGCTGATCTTCTCGATAATTTACGTGGCACTGCAATGGTTGCTAGGCTTTATCTTCCCTCGCCAAAAACCTCGTTCCAATGAAACGTTGGAACATTAATAAGTACCTATCCATATATAACATTTATCGTAAGCAATAACTTACGCCCACCCGCGGCTTCCACAACCGCTTATGTGAACAATCAGGCAAACTGTCTTCTCCTTTCGGAACGACGAGAGCACGCCGAGACACTGGCAGCACTGTTGGCCGCTGGCACTGCAATGGATACTAGGATTTATTTTCCCTCGCCAAAAACCTCGTTCCAATGAAACGTTGGAACATTAATAAGCACCTATCCATATATAATATTTATCGTAAGCAGTAACTTACGCCCACCCGCGCCTTCCACCGCTTATGTGAACAACCAGGCAAACTGTCTTCTCCTGACGGAACGACGAGAGCATGCTGAGACATTGGCAGCGCTGCTGGACGCTACGCTAAATCCATAACGTCGATTGTGTTGCGTGGTGGGATGCGTGTAAGAGAACGCCAGGCGGCGGAAGCGCAGTTACATGTTACATAAAGCTCAGGTTATCGTTGCAACTGGCAAATACATCGGAGAAGGTTTTGACTTGCCTCGGTTAGACACGCTGTTTTTAGCCCTGCCCATCGCCTGGAAAGGAACGCTGTCGCAGTACGCTGGCCGGATCCACCGAGCGGTTGAAGGCAAGCAGGAAACCACTGTCTATGACTACCTTGATACTGGCCTGCCAATGCTTGAACCCATGTTCCGAAAACGCAAGAAAGGCTACAGGGCAATGAGGTATCAGCTGGCCTCTTCCGAGCAAAATATGCTCCAGTAGAGTTAAACTATCATACGACAAAAACGCCACAATAAATGGCTCAGCTGTAGCGCTGCTAGCTATAAATTACGTGGATTAAAGAGAGACTCCAGCAACCTTACTTTGGAAACGTGTCATCATTTGGCTCCTATTGGCTAACGACAGAGCCAACTGTATCTACTATGGAGAAATTGGGGGCTAGAACCGAAACGGAGTAATGACGATTAAAGGTAGTGTAGCCTTTAGCTACCTCAATGATGAGGGTAAGTGGTAGAGGTCAACTAACTCCGATCAGTAACATGAAGGTATTACGCGGACGAAAGCAGCTTAGCGCAAAAAAACACCTTACCCTGCATCACCGGCCAGGGGTTGGAGGTGATGTTTCTGCTCTCTGGTTTTAACCCCTTTGGCCAGTATATCCAGACCCAGACTGAAATTTGGACGATCGCTTTGGCTTCTTGGTCGCCGGGCAGCCCCCGAGTGAATGATTGATTATTTTTTTAAGCGGTGGGGTGAAATTGCTTCAGATAATTCAGGCTTGAATAACCCTCTTGCTTTTCAACATTCAATCGCATTCACAGCCAGCCCTCCCATCGAAGTTTCTTTATATTTTTCTTGCATATCTGCGCCTGTGTCACGCATGGTGCGAATGACTTTATCCAGAGAAATAAAGTGTTCCCCATCACCCCTTAATGCCATTTGTGCAGCATTAATCGCTTTTACCGAGGCGATGGCATTTCGCTCAATACAGGGTACCTGCACTAATCCACCCACGGGATCGCAAGTCAGTCCCAGGTTGTGCTCCAGTCCAATCTCAGCGGCGTTTTCCACCTGAGCTACGCTACCGCCCATCAATTCGGCGAGGCCAGCGGCGGCCATGGCGCAGGCTGAACCGACCTCACCCTGGCAGCCTACCTCGGCGCCGGAGATAGAAGCATTTTTTTTGCATAAGACACCCACAGCGCCAGCGGTAAGCAGAAAGTCAACCACGTCACGCTCGTCGGCACCCTTACGAAATTGCATGTAGTAGTGCAGCACGGCGGGGATGATGCCTGCCGCGCCATTGGTGGGTGCGGTGACCATTCGCCCGCCGGCGGCGTTCTCCTCGTTGACCGCCAGGGCATACAGGTTGACCCAGTCCATGGCCGACATGGTCGAGGCGATCAGCGAGTGGTCGTCCTTGCTAGCCAGCATGCACTGGTATAGGGTTTTGGCGCGGCGGCGGACGTTGAGCCCGCCGGGCAGAACGCCCTCGGCTTCCATGCCCTTCTTGACACATGCCTGCATAGACGCCCAGATCGTCAGCAGCCCGTCACGGACCTCCGCCTCGCTGCGCCACACCTTCTCATTCTCCAGCATCAGCTCGCTGATGCACAGGCCACTCTCCCGGCACATGCGCATCAGGTCGTCCGCGGTCTGGAAGTTGTAGGGCAATTGGGCCGCATCGGCATCGAAATCTCCCTTTACCGCCTGAGCCTCGTCGATGACGAACCCGCCGCCCACCGAGTAGTAGGTATTGCGATAGAGCTCGCTGCCGTGATCGTAGGCAATCAGCCGCATGGCATTGGGGTGGTGTGGCAGGCAGTCAGGGTGGAACTGCATGTCACGCCGCCACAGAAATGGCACACTGTGGCGGCTATCCAGGCGCAACGTCTCGGACGCCTGCACTTCCTCGATGTAGGAGTCGATCAGGGCTGGATCGATGCGGTCCGGCCGCTCGCCCATCAGCCCCATAATCACCGCGCGGTCAGTACCATGGCCGATACCAGTGGCTGAGAGAGAGCCGAAAAGCTGGATCTCAAGGCGCGTGACGCGCTCTAGCAATGACCGGTCGTTGAGTTCACCGACGAAGTCGAAGGCGGCCCGCATGGGACCCACTGTGTGCGAGCTTGAGGGCCCAATGCCGATTTTGAACAATTCAAAAACGCTAATTGACATGCTTCTCACCCTTTAAAATAATTGTAGTTATATGTGTTAGCGATCAAATACAACGGTGCGTTTTGCATGTAAGAAAACGCGACGCTCCACGTGGAGCGCTACCGCCCTAGCCAGGGTCAAACACTCGACATCGCGCCCCTTGGCCACCAGATCCTCCGGGTAGTCGGTATGGCTGACCGGCTCCACGCCCTGGGTGATGATCGGCCCTTCGTCCAGGTCGTCGTTGATATAGTGGGCAGTGGCACCAACTAGCTTGACGCCCTTTTCATAGGCCTGATGGTAAGGCCGTGCGCCTTTAAAGCCTGGCAGCAGCGAATGGTGGATATTGATGGCGCGGCCGCTGAGCCGCTCGCACATCTCGCTTGAGAGTACCTGCATGTAGCGGGCAAGGATCACCAGCTCGGCGCCGGTCGCCTCGACCACCTCCCATATCTGAGCCTCCTGCTTGGCCTTGGTCTGAGCCGTGATCGGGAAGTGGTGATAGGGGATATCGTGCCACTCCGCCAGGTTCGCCAGGTCTGGGTGGTTGGAAACGATGGCACGGATCTCGATGGGCAGCTGGCCGATGCGGTAGCGATAGAGCAGGTCGTTGAGGCAGTGATCAGCCTTGGAGACCAGGATCACCACCGGCATCCGAGAGCCCGGAGCGGTCAGTTCGAAGGTCATGCCAAATTCGGCGGCGCGCTCGGCGAAGCCGGCCTCGAAGGCCCCAGCGTTGAAGTCCTCATCCACCGGCCGGAACTCGGTGCGGATGAAGAAACCGCCGCCCTGCCGGTCATCGAAGGAGTGCTGCTCTGTGATGTAGCAGCGGCTCTCTTTGAGGAAACGCGTCACCACGTCCACGGTACCGAGCCGGCTCGGGCATTGGGCCGCGAGGATCCAACTACTTTCTTTGGGGCCCATCACGCTATCTCCCTTGTTATAGTTAGCCTAAAAATTCCACGTGGATTTTTCATCAGACGATCAGAATCCAGGTATCGGCTCTATTATTTATTGAAAAAGCATCACCACACGGTCAGGCAAAAACAAAATACTTGCGAACGGTTTCTACGACCTCCCAAGTGCCTTTAAAACCAGGCTCAACGATGAAGATATCACCGGCTTTCAGGTGGATCGGCTCGCCATCTTCCGGTGTCAAAATGCAGTACCCTTCACGAAAATCGCAGTATTCCCATTTTTGGTAATCTACCGCCCACTTGCCTGGCGTACAGATCCAAGTGCCCATCGTCTTAGTCCCATCTGCCGATGCGTAAGCATTGAGATTGACGGTATGGGGGTCACCAGACATCTTTTCCCAGGAGCTGGCATCTAAAAGCACTTCTGGCTGTGCGTTACGCAGTAACTTAATCTTGTCGGTCATTATGTTTTCCTTAAAACGTCTTGTTTATCAGATCGAATATCCAGAACGCGACGGCGTTGCCGCTCCCCTACTCGTAGCAAGTAACGAGCAGAGGAGCGGCCTTGCTCAGCGTTCTACACCAATGCCATATTCACTTCCGGCGTCCAGGATCCAGCGGTAGCAGTAGTCGGCGAAGCTGCGCCGCAGCACCAGCTCCCAGCGTTCTTCAGTGGGGCGGCGCAGGATCAGGTTCGCCTTGGCAAACACCGTAGTGACCCCCTTGCCCACCGGGAAAGCGTCCGGGTGGACGTCATAGGGCGTTGACTTCATCAGGAGCTCCCGGGCCATCTCACCCTCAAGCTCGATCAGAGTCTGGCCGCCGCTGACGTTGACGATGGCGTAGTGGGCATCAGCCAGGGCCCCGCGCAGTTTGCCCTCCAGGGAGAACTCCTCGCCGCCGGGGACGATCACGAGCCACTCGTCAGGCGACAGCCACTGGATCGAGCGCTCACCGCTCTCATCTCGGGTCAGGCCGTTGGGACGACCCGGCAGGCCGAAGCCAAGTACCCGGTGGACGGCCTCGTCGAGGACGATGGCGCCGCCGCGTAGGATCAGGTGACCAAGCATCGCGCGCTCGCGCAGCACCACGCGGCTCTTCTGGCTGACGCTCGGCCGGCTGGCCTTGTGGTAAGCCCAGGCCAGCGGCGACTCGGCCGACACCTCGGCCGCGGGGCGCGCATCATAGAGGTTGAACCAGGTAGCAGTTTGCTCAGACATGCTGGCGCTCTCCCTTGGGGTCGTAGAAGATCGGGCCGACGATTTCCGCGGCGTGGGTCTTGCCGTCGGCCATGGGCAGGTAGACAGTCTCGCCCATGCGCGACTGGCCACCCTTGACCACGGCGAGGGCGAAGCCGCTCTTGAGCGTCGGGCTGTAGTAGCTGGAAGTCACATGCCCCACCATAGGCATGGGAATCGGATGGTCAGGGTCGAAGACGATCTGGGCGCCCTCCTCCAGCACCACCGACGGGTCCCTCGGCTTGAGACCCACCAACTGCTTGCGGTTTGTGCGCCGCGTATCGGAGCGCGACAGGGCCCGCTTGCCCACCCAGGAATGGGGCTTGTCGTAGCCGATGGCCCACTGCATCCCCAGGTCCTCCGGGCTCACCGAACCGTCGGTCTCCTGGCCGGCGATGATGAAGCCCTTTTCGGCCCGTAGCACGTGCATGGTCTCGGTTCCATAGGGTGTGAGGCCGTACTTCTCGCCGTGCTCGAACAGAGTCTTCCAGACGTGCATGGCGTAGTTGGCCTGGACGTTGATCTCGTAGGCGAGCTCGCCGGTGAAGGAGATACGGAAGACCCTCGCCGGCACCTCGGCCACCTTGCCCTCGCGCCAGTCCATGAACTTGAAGGTGTCACGATCAAGATCGATATCGGTGATCTCGGCGAGCAGATGGCGCGCCTCGGGCCCAGTCACTGTCATGGTCGCCCAGTGGTCGGTCACCGAGGTGAAGGTGACGTCGAGCTCGGGCCACTCGGTCTGGTGCCAGAGTTCTAGCCACTCCATAACCCCAGCAGCACCGCCGGTGGTGGTGGTCATCAGGAAGTGGTTCTCGCCCAGGCAGCTGGTGGTGCCATCGTCCATCAGCATGCCATCGTCCCGGCACATCAGTCCGTAGCGGGCGCGGCCAACCGCGAGCTTGGCCCACTTGTTGGTGTAGATGCGGTTCAGGAACTCCCGGGCGCCCGACCCCTGAATGTCGATCTTGCCAAGCGTAGAGGCGTCGAGGATACCGACCTTCTCGCGTACCGCTAGGCACTCGCGGGCCACCGCCTCCGCCATACTCTCGCGTTCGCCGTTAACGGCTTCGGCGCGTACTTGTGGGAAGTACCAGGGGCGCTTCCACTGGCCAACGTCTTCAAACTCGGCGCCGTGCTCCGCGTGCCATTGGTGCAGGGCGGTGTAGCGCTCGGGGTCGAACAGCTCGCGGCAATGGCGGCCGGCGATGGCGCCGAAGGTGACGGGCGTGTAGTTGGGTCGGAACACCGTGGTGCCCACCTCAGGGATCGACTTGCCCAGGCAGCGCGCGGCGATGGCCATGCCGTTGATGTTGCCCAGCTTGCCCTGGTCGGTGCCAAAGCCCATGGCGGTATAGCGTTTGACGTGCTCGATAGACTCAAAGCCCTCGCGGGTGGCCAGTTCGATGGCTGCCGCAGTGACGTCGTTTTGTAGGTCGACGAACTGCTTGGGCGCGCGCAGAGTTGGCTTCTCGTGGGGCACCTGATAGAGCGCACAGGCCTTGCCTTCGCGGCGGGCATCGACCTGGGGCAGCTCGACGCTGCCGGCCGACTGACCAAGCGCGTCCAGCGCCTTTGTCGCTGCAGAAACGCCATCGGCCAACCCCTCGGCCAAGTCGTGGACGCCACGGGCACTGCCGGCGGCGTGCACGCCCTTCACCAGGCTGGGCACGAAGCCGAGGAGCTCGTCGTTCCAGGTCGGCCGGGCACCGGTATGGGAGGCCAAGTGGATCACCGGGCTGTAGCCGCCGGAGGTGGCGATGGTGTCGCAGACCAGCGTCTCGGCTTGGCCGGTGACCTTGAAGGCAGAGGCATCGATGGTGGCCACTCGGGCACCGCTCACGCGCGCACTTCCCTTGGCTTCGAGCACGGCCGAACCTTCGATGATGCGGATGCCGCGGGCGCGGGCCTGTTCCACCAGTTCGCCGCCTGGCGCCTGGCGGGCATCGACAATGGCCACCACCTCGCGGCCGGCCTCATCCCAGTCCAGGGCGGCGCGATAGGCGTGGTCATTGCTGGTGGAGAGCACCAGCTTGTTGCCCGGCACCACGCCATAGCGGCGGATATAGGTGGAGACGGCTCCGGCAACCAAGTTGCCTGGCACGTCGTTGCCGGCGTAAACCAGCGGGCGCTCGTGGGCACCGGTGGCCAGCAGCACCTGGCCAGCGCGCAACCGATGCAGCCGCGATCGGGAAGAGCAGACGCCGTCGACCACCGGCGCGGTCTCGCCGAGATGCTCGGTGCGCCGCTCGTGCAGGGTCACGAAGTGGTGGTCGTGGTAGCCGTGGGCGGTGGTGCGCGGCAACAGGGTGACATTGTCGAGACTGGCGAGTTCTTCCAGCACCTGTGCAACCCACCGGGTGGCCGGCTGGTGATCGAACAGCTCACGGCTGTCGAGCAGCGAGCCGCCCAACTCCTCCTGCTCGTCGCAGAGGATCACCCGGGCGCCCCCGCGTGCCGCGGCCAGCGCCGCGGCCAGGCCGGCGGGACCAGCACCAATCACCAGCAGGTCGCAGTGCTGGTTGAAGTGGTCATAACTGTCCGGATCACGCTCCATGGGGCTGCGGCCTAGGCCGGCACCCTTGCGGATGAACTTCTCGTAGGTCATCCACATAGAGGCCGGGGCCATGAAGGTCTTGTAGTAGAACCCCGGCGGCATGAAGCGTCCGCCCAGCTTGCCGACCAGGCCCATTGCATCGCGTTGGACGTTGGGCCAGCCGTTAGTACTGCGTGCTACCAGGCCGTCGAACAGGGCCTGCTGGGTGGCACGCACGTTGGGCACCTGGGCCGCCTCGGTGCTGCCAAGCTGGATCAGCGCATTGGGCTCCTCGGCGCCGGCGGCAACGATTCCGCGGGGGCGGGAGTACTTAAAGCTGCGGTTGACGATGTCCACCCCGTTGGCCATCAGCGCCGAGGCCAGGGTGTCGCCAGCATGACCCTGGTAGCGCTTGCCGTTGAAGGTGAAGCTCAGGGTACGAGCACGATCGATGCGCCCGCCCTCACGAAGACGATTCGGCTGTTGCAACGACTGGTTCATGCCTTGACTCCTTCCTGACGCGAGACCGCTTCCGATTCGGCGGCCACTTTATCGGCGGCGACTTTATCGGCAGGCTTGCCCTCGGGATGCTCGGCGGTGAAGCGGGGCTGCTCACCGTTCCGGTAGGTCGCGAGAATCTCGTAGGTTACGGTGTTGCGCGTGATGTTGAAGAACTTGCGACAGCCGACGGAATGCACCCACAGCTCGTGGTGAATCCCTCGTGGGTTGTCACGGAAGAAGAGGTAGTCGCCCCACTGCTTGTCAGAGCAGGCCTCGGGGTCCGCTGGGCGGGCGATATGCGCCTGGCCCTTGGGGTGGAACTCCTCTTCCTCGCGGTGCTCTTCGCAGTAGGGGCAGTAGATGAGAAACATGGGGTTGCCTCCTTAGTGAGCAACGCCGGCCGCACCGTGCTCGTCGACGAGAGCACCGGTGTGGAAACGGTCGATGGAGAACGGAGCCGCAAGCGGATGGGTCTGGTTCTTAGCCAGGGTCCAGGCAAAGACGTGACCCGAGCCTGGGGTGGCCTTGAAGCCGCCAGTGCCCCAACCGCAGTTGAAGTAGAGCCCTTTCACGGGAGTGGCGGAGAGAATAGGACAGGCGTCTGGGCAGGTGTCGACAATACCGCCCCACTGGCGGTTCATGCGCACACGGGAAAATATTGGGAACATTTCCACAATAGCCTGCAGTGTATGTTCAACGGTGGGATAGCTGCCGCGCTGACCGTAGCCGTTATAGCTGTCGATGCCGGCGCCAATCACCAGGTCGCCCTTGTCGGTCTGGCTGATGTAACCGTGCACGTGGTTGGACATCACGACAGTATCAAGAATCGGCTTAAGCGGTTCGGAGACTAAGGCCTGCAGAGGGTGAGACTCTAAAGGCAGCCTGAAACCCGCCATCTTGGCCAAGACGCCGGAGTTGCCCGCGGCCACGCAGCCAACGGTCTTCGCCTCAATGTCGCCGCGGTTGGTGTGAACCCCGTAGACGCGACCGTCACGGATCTTGAAGCCGGTGACCTCGGTGTTCTGCAGCAGGTCGACGCCGAGGGCGTCGGCGGCCCGAGCATAGCCCCAGGCCACGGCATCGTGGCGCGCCACCCCGGCACGCGGCTGCCAGGAGGCACCCAGCACCGGGTAGCGGGCGTTCTTCGAGCAATCCATGATCGGCACCAGTTCCTGCACACCCTTGGCGTCCAGCACTTCGCCGTCGATGCCGTTCAGGCGGTTGGCATTGACCCGGCGCTGAATATCGCGCATGTCCTGCAGGGTGTGGCCCAGGTTGAGCACGCCCCGCTGGGAGAACATGACGTTGTAGTTGAGGTCTTGGGAAAGCCCTTCCCACAGTTTCATCGCATGTTCATAGAGCGCCGCGGATTCATCCCACAGATAGTTGGAGCGCACGATAGTGGTGTTCCGCGCGGTATTACCCCCGCCGAGCCAGCCCTTTTCGACCACGGCCACGTTGGTGATGCCGTGCTCTTTGGCCAAGTAGTAGGCGGTGGCTAGGCCATGGCCGCCGCCGCCAACGATGATCACGTCATACTGTTTCTTGGGGATGGGGTTGCGCCATTGGCGTTCCCAATTTTCATGATGACTGAGCGCGTGCTTGGCCAGTCCGAAGCCTGAGTAGCGTTGCATGAATCTCTCCTGATGCGTGAAGGCGATTACAGCTTGGAAGAGGCCATCTCCTTGGCCTCGAGCTCATCGGCTGGCTGAGCGGAATAAACCGGATGGCGCTCGCAAATTTCAGCGACCTTTTCACGGACCTCACTTTCAACGGCCTCAGTGCTGCCCTGCTCTGCAAGGACATCCAGGATGTCGCAGATCCAACTGGCTAATTCGGCGCATTCGCTTTCATCGAACCCACGTGTTGTAGCGGCAGGCGTGCCGATACGCAGGCCAGAAGTGATGAAGGGGCTCTCAGGATCGTTAGGCACAGCATTTTTATTGACGGTAATATGAGCCCGCCCGAGTGCTAAATCAGCGTCCTTGCCGGTGATGCCCTGTTTGATCAGAGAGACCAGGAAGAGATGATTATCGGTGCCTTTGGAGACAACATCGTAGCCGCGATCCATGAACACCTTGGCCATAGCCCGAGCGTTGTCGATCACACGCCGCTGATATTTCACAAAATCCTGACTCATAGCTTCTTTAAACGCGACCGCCTTAGCGGCAATAACATGCATTAACGGACCGCCCTGCTGACCAGGAAAAACCGCGCCATTTAGCTTTTTATAGAGAGCGGCATCCCCATGGTCAGAAAGGATCAGCCCACCACGCGGACCGCGCAATGTCTTATGAGTAGTGGTAGTCACCACGTGAGCATGGGGGATAGGGCTCGGGTAATGGCCAGCAGCAACTAACCCAGCAACGTGAGCCATATCGACCATCAACCATGCGCCGACTTCGTCAGCGATGTAGCGGAAGCGGCGCCAATCGACCACCCGAGCGTAGGCAGAGAAACCGGCAATGATCATCTTCGGTTTGTGGCTACGCGCCAACCGCTCGACCTCTTCGTAGTCGATCTCACCAGTTTCCAGATTCAGCCCATACTGCACGGCGTGGTAGTGTTTCCCGGAAAAATTAGGCGCGGCGCCGTGGGTCAAATGCCCCCCATGCGCTAGGCTCATTCCTAACACAGTGTCGCCAGGTTTGATGAGTGCCATGAATACCGCTGCATTAGCCTGAGCACCCGAATGAGGCTGCACATTGGCATACTCAGCACCAAACAAATCGCAAGCACGACTTATCGCTAACTGTTCGACCACATCAACATGCTCACAGCCGCCGTAATAGCGCTTGCCGGGATAGCCCTCTGCGTATTTATTCGTAAGTACCGTGCCCTGGGCCTCGATAACAGCACTACTGGCATAGTTTTCAGAGGCAATTAGTTCAATATGCGCTTCTTGCCGAACAACCTCCGCAGCGATGGCCGCAGCAATTTGGGAATCAAAAACTGAAAGAGAGGAATGGTTCATGGAAAAGTCCTTTATTGTTGGATTCTGACAAATGCCCCATAGCTACAATCTATTTTCGATAGCGACCAAGAGCCAATTAAAATGACAAATGACGTGATAAGTGGTGACTAAACGATGTGGCGTTACAGCCAAACGATCGTCTAACTACGAAAAGGGCAAACTCTCGGCACATGAACGCCCCTATAAAGCTGGACACTCCCTATAAACCTGAACCCCCCTTGTAAAGTTAAATACCCCCTGTAAAGTTGAACGCCCAATCCAACCTTCAAGGAGTTTCTATATGGTACAAGTACGACGATCAGTTCAAGGTACTGGTGGTATATTAATATCTAAGTAGATTTCAGCATGAAGGAAACAATAAAATAACTATAACTAGCTTATTTCATTGCCCGGTGATGAATGAAGAATAATCGTTAAAGCGGCACTTTCGGATTGCGCCAGACGCGTCGTCGCAGAGAAGCCCTATCAGGGCTATATGGGGGATATGGGGGATATCACCTATATACCGACATGGGAGAGGTTCATCCGTGAGAGATATCTGATTCCAACATTTCTCGAAAACTTCAGTTCAAGCACTTATAAGGCCTGAGTCCTTAGTAGTAACGGACTCAGGCCATGAGAGCCAACGGTGCGAACCGTTTTGTAATTGATATCAGTTCAGGAGCTGCAAAAATAGACTCCAGAATAGATAAGCGGCATCAGGTTAGCTGAATGAATTTGCGCCTTCTGGTCACTAATGAAACACCCACATAACAAGCAGCCGAGACGACGCACCCGGTCAATGGGCCGATTAACCAGCCCACATCGGAGAAGAGCATCATGTAGCCGCTAATGAAAAAGCCCGCCAGCATAGCCGTGAGAGCGCCCCATGCACTACCCTGCCAGAAAGTGGATATGAACACTGGACCGATCATGCTGGCTAGCAGGGTGCCAGACCCGAGTATACCCAGCCAGGAGAGCATGAATGGCGGCGCATAGAGCATCATCAATAGGGCCACTATGCCCAATACCAACACTGCCAGACGGTTGATCATCAGCGCCTGCCCCATGCCTGCTTTCGAGCCGAACAATGACAGACGTAAATCGTGGGAGGTCGCCGAGGCCACAGTGTGTAGCAGAGAGTTAGCAGTGGACTTCATTGCGAAAATGATGAACAGCGTGATGACTCCCTGGATGACTGGGTGCATGAAGCGCTCAAGGTAGACCGGCATGGCCATATCGGGATCCGCCAGATCGGGCACTTGCATGCGCACATACAAACCTACGATTGGAATCAGGCTCAGCAGCGCCCCAAGAATGGCCACGTAGACTCCCACTTTGTGTAATTTGACGTCGGGCTTCATGGCCAGGAAGCGCACCGCCATGTAGGGAAGTACGGAGGCGAACAGGAAGGCGTATGGCAACACTAAGAACACCGTACCGATGGAGTCACCATAGTGCGCCCCCGTGGTTGGGTTGAGAAGCTCTGGGTCTATGGCATTCAGCGATGCTTCCCACGTGCCAATATCTACCGAGGTAAGCATTTGCACCAGGATGATCACAGCTGCTAAGGCCATACCGCAGACCATCACGGTATCCGTCCAAGCCACCGCCGCAAGCCCCCCCATCATGGTGTAAACAATGATCACTGAGACCATCAAGAATGCACTTTGATTGAGTTCGATACCTAGCCAGCCAGCGCCCAGTAGGCCTACGGCCTTTATCTGACTCGTCAGGAACACCAGCAGCAGTAGGATAGTAATGAAGGCAGAAACACCCTGTAGCACCCTCCCCATAGCACCACTGCCGTGGCTTTGTGCGATATACTCGGGGATTGTGTTACTGCCCATTTCGAGAGCACGATGCTGGAGGAATTTCGCGAAGTAGAGTACGGCTATCATCATGGCCGGAGCAAAGAAGAAGTTGCCCAGTACTTCTATGGCCCCAAACTGGTAAGTTACTCCGGGGGAGCCCATGAAGCCCCAGCCGCTGAATCCCGTCGCTACGATGGTACCCGCCGCCACGAAGGGCCCAAGTGAGCGCCCCGCCAACAAAAAACCACCCTCTTCGCTTTTGTTCATGTATTTTGAGGATAGGTAGCCAAGATAGATCAGTAGGCCAAACGTGAGGGTCAGTAGTCCCCAGTTGAACATCTTATAGACGTCCATGATCACCTCCTTATCGAGTTGTTAGAGTTTGTTCTTTTCAACTCCCTACGGAGGTAGGCAGCACCAGCATGTATCAACATGTAGCAGGTGAGTATCAGAAAAGTGGTTAACACCCAGGAATTCATATGTTTCTACCCTCTTGTTATAGATTTGGCGTGGCAGTCGCACTGTTAAGTTGCCGACTTCGGCCTCTATAATGTATTTTTCATGCGTGATGCCCGCCAATTTGTATACTTAATGGCTGCATCAGATAATAAAATGGCAGGACAATGACTAATATTCCTACAGACCTTTTGAGGACATTTGTTACGATCAAGGACCTTGGAGGCTTTACTAGTGCTGGAGAACAACTTGGTCGATCGCAACCAGCTATCAGTCTTCAAATAAAAAAATTAGAAGAAATATTGAATACCAAGATATTTTTGAGAGGCTCTAGTCTCGAATTGACCGAAGATGGAGATTATCTCTATGAATCCGCAAGAAACATTTTGGTAATAAACGATCAAATTATTGCTAAAGTTAGGGGGGATAATGTATCCGGCAAAGTTCGACTAGGCATACCCAATGACTTCGAGCTGGCTTTTCTTCCTAAAGCACTGAGAAAACTTTCCCGCGTCCACCCCAACATCATAGTGGAAGTCGACTGTGAGATCAGCAAAGTCATACTCCAGCGATATCAGAAGGGGCATTATGATATTGCCATGGCCATGGAGCGCGCCAAGCAGAACGAAGACAGAGATGCACGTGATTACCGGATAGAAAATCTAGAATGGATCTGCAGAAACAGCCGAGTCATCGAAGACTATGACGAACCGATACCGCTAATCGCCTATCCGCAGGGATGTGTCTATCGCTCTATTATGGAAGAAGGCTTACAGCAACAGCAACGCGCTTTCCGCTTCATGTACACAAGTACTAGTTTGTTGGGCATATTCTCTGCCGTTGAGGAAGAGCTAGGAATTACAGCAATGGCCAGTTCGGTGATTCCAGAACACCTGAAGTATTCGGTTAGCAACAGTAGCCTGCCGAGTCTTGAGAAAGTGTGCATTGGGTTGTATTACAAAGATCGTGAGCTAAATGTAGCGTCTCAGCATGTCCTTGAATTTCTGCGCACGGGGATTGCCAGCTTATAGAAATCCAAAAAAGCCATCAGCCTTAGGGGATATGAATAGATTAGTGCAGCACTAAGTACCTTTTATAGCGGCAACTGCCGCCTTCGGCCCTGGCTTGAAGAACGGAAACAGCCATTTGTATTCGCCATGTAATGAACCCCTATAGTGGCAAGGATCGCGCTGATGAAATTGCCGGTGCACAGTTCCTTAACGCCTGGCACCGCCTTTCCGCTGGTGCGTCTCAAGAACCTGATTCAAACACGCAGATAGTCGATGAATCAGTAGAGATCTCAGCCGAGATTGGACTCACTTCAAGCGACTGATGCAACGCATCAGTCGCTTTGACACAAATAGTTGTCACCCTAGTCCAGAACCAGGCACTGCCTACTTAATAATATTGTGCTCTGGGCCGTAGGGGAAACCGGTAATGTTTTCGGCCCCATGATCGTTGACAACCAAGATATCGTGTTCACGGTATCCGCCAGCTCCCGCGCGGCCTTCTGGTACGGTAATCATCGGCTCCATTGAAACCACCATATTGGGCTCAAGAACCGTTTCAATATCTTCACGTAGTTCAAGGCCTGCCTCGCGGCCATAGTAGTGGCTGAGGGTGCCAAAGGAGTGGCCATAGCCGAAAGTACGATATTGGAGTAGGTCGTGCTTGGCGAAGATCTCGTTGAGCTCATGAGCAATATCGCAGCAACGTACCCCAGGCTTGATCAGCTCTTGGCCACGGCGGTGAACTTCGCAGTTTGCTTGCCAGAGACGCAGGTGCTCATCAGAGGCATGGCCCAGGAACAGGGTGCGCTCAAGGGCGGTATAGTAGCCTGAAATCATCGGGAAGGTGTTCAGGCTCAGAATATCACCCGGCTGCACGCGGCGACTGGTCACCGGGTTATGGGCACCGTCGGTATTGATACCCGATTGGAACCACACCCAGGTATCCATCAGCTCACTGTTCGGGTAAGTCTTAGCGATTTCGCGCACCATAGCAGCCTGGCCGGCCAGCGCCACTTCATACTCCGGAACCCCGGCCGAAATAGCATCGCGCACGGCCACACCACCAACATCGGCGATACGGGCACCCTGGCGAATAAGCGCGATTTCTTCAGCAGACTTAATCATGCGCATTGTCATACTGGGCACGCCAATATCGACTAGCTCCACGCCATCTAGAACGGACAGCAGCTTCTGCTGGTTCTGCAGCGTCATATGGTCGAACTCAACACCAATACGACGGTTGCCTGCGCAGAGCTGCTTAACAGCATTAAAGAAGTTATCTTTCTGCCAGTCCGTATAAACGATATTGTCGCCCAGGTGATTGCGGCGAAAGGGTTGCCCGCCGTCGATATTGGCAGACACGGTTGTAAAGCGATCTTGGGTGATGACCAGACCATAGTCACGACCAAATTTACAGTAAACGAAATCGCTGAAGTAGTTAATATTATGGTAGGACGTCAATACCACTGCTTCGATATTCTCCTTCGCCATGTAGTCGCGTAGTCGCGCCAGCCGATCCTTCATTTCGCTATCCGAGAAGGTCGGTATCACCTTTTCGCCATTAGGGATCTCAATTAGTGACGGCAGTTGCATGTAGTTGTCTCCACTCTTGTAATTTATCGTAATCGCCGTACCAGCCTGGACGGTATTTGCGCTAATCCGTGCCATAGCGCAACTTTCATCAGGTTCAATGAAGAGCGCTCTTTTCTGCTAGTAGGAATGAATATGGCCAGCATCAATTTGGAGTACCAATGACTAGTGCAAATGCAACCATTAGCAGATGAAATACTATTTTAATTCAATTGCTTACGGATTAAATACGAGAAAACCATAGGCCTGACATAACCAATATTTAAAAGACGACAGCATTTAGTAAGCTCACATTTTAAGCCAACGGAAAATTCGTTGGTAAGCTGAAAAAATACTCAGAAATATTGGGCTATAAAACCCCAATCGACGAGTTCCTGTGGTATTAGTTAGGCGTGCTGTAAATCAAAGACGCTATACGTAATGTTTGAATTCAAATCGACAGGGAGGCCTCAAATGACCATACAAGGGGCTGGTGTATCAACCTATGTAGACAACTGTAAAAACTGATACATGTACTTTTGACTCTAAATCAGGCCGCTACTGAAGAAGGGATGAGTCTGGCATGAATCTACTTAACTACTTTAACTGCAAGCCAAAACAGGGCCTGACCTCAGGCGCTGCCGGGGTACACTGATGAAGCAGCTCATCGAGCGTCTACCTTGGTGGGTAACACAAGGCTTCTAACCCATTTTCATGACTATAAGCAACAGTCCCAAACTATACCAATGGCACTAAATTAGCGAAATAGCATCAAAAATCGCGGTTATTTAACCCATTGACAACGTGTCACAGCTGCTAGGTTTATCTGTATATACATATAGTTAATATTGGTGAGCTTACCATGTCAAAATTAAAAGAAAACCAGGTGATTATCCTCGCTCCCAATGCAAGCGCCATCGAAAGTGTATATGAAAACTATTGTGAATTTGATGTAAATAAAATTAAAAACTCTGCTATTGAAAAAATCATCAAATATCTTGCTGCCAGTCTTAACTGCATTACTGAAAAAGAATATAGTGTCGCAATAAAATATAAAACCATATTTTTCAGTACAGAAAACCCTTATGATAAAGATGGTGCTGTTTTCTTTTTAGACACTTTTAAAGATTCTAAAACCACCCAAAAAATCATAGAAAAATCACGCACACTGGCGTTATTTATTATTCAACAACTTCTTCCTAATGACGACCTTTTTAGTCAAAACCTTGATCTATCTTGGTTAAGTAAAGAAGAGCTCGAAATTCTAGACGAACGCCGCAATATGTTTCTATCAAGTTGGAAAAATACAAAAATTCCGGCGAATGGTTTTAGCTTAATTGACGCTATTGAAAAAGAGTCGATTCTTTGCGTTAACTCTGACTTTATTACGCTAGACGATGACGAAAAAACAAGCATTGATATCGAGGGCATTGGCTTTCCTGATGGTTTTTCAAGAACCCAAAATTGGATAGAACTTCGCGTCATTGAAGACAGTCTGCAACAAGCAGGTGACGTAAGGCATTTTACCGTCACCCACCCCGATGGCTTCAAGGTATTTTTAGAAGCCAGTTACCAAGAATCTTATGTCCGCTTCAAAGCAAAAAAGATCACGCGAAAAATGAAGCAAAAACCCTCCTATACATTAACAGAACTGAAAGTGGATAACACATTAATAGAAATGGATCAATTTACGCTTACCAGTGAAAACGAAGAAATGTTAGATACGTACAACTAAGCTTTCTTTAGTGTCGCAAAGAGACCACAAGCTAGCACGGCTACAGACAGCTCGTGACTGTTGCGTATCGTTCCTTCCGGAGATCTTTTAAGACCAATACCGACATATTCTTGGCGTCGATCAAGCACATTATCGACAATAATCGGAAACGGATCCAGCTGGAACTTATTACTGCTATTTTCTTGATAAAAGCCATTAGATTTTAGCATCTTGACGAGCTCTTCAGGCGCATTTTTTAAGGCAATCTGTATATATTGCTTTGGCACATTAAACAGAGAAAATACCTGCATAAGAAAGGCCCAGTGATGCTGATGACTCATTAGTAGCTGACGATTCTTACTGATTAAAAAAGGTAACTCACCCAAAATGACGCTACCATCCAAGCTCACCAACCGGCTCTCTTCTAGTCCTGTTACATGCTCAATAAGTCGGCGCCACGCCTTTTCGCCTACTTGACGTAATAAAATATTGGGATGGTTCGCCCCACTTACCCAAGCATCGCTTTCCCCTTTTAATTTAAATCGCATATGTGATTCAGCGTCGCGAACGATTTTTGCAATGACTTCTGTATCCTCTGGATTAAGATTAACGTGCGCCCCTGCACGCTCGTAGCTCATGCCAAGTCCTACAAACCGTAGTACTTTCCATAACACCATAAAATTTAAACGAGTGTAACGAACGGAAATATCGGTTGTTTCAAGCGCCGGCATTTCAATACGCGACAATGTCTTGGTATTTAAAACACCGTCAATATTTCTTGCACGCACATGACGTACGGGGGTTAGTTGATCCGCCCAATCCGTTAGCACGTGACTGTAATTTAACGATCCAGTACGCGGATGACGATGCCCCATCAATCTCGCCGTGGCCATACCGCTGCGTCGCGATACATGACTGTAGTGGCCCAACACCTGCTGACGTATGAACTGTGAATCAAGGTGACCGCTTATCGATTCTGTTAGCGGTGTTTGTATCCCAAATAACGAGGGCGCTAAGGTGTTATAGAACGCGTGCCGGCAATGGTGCAGCGTCATTCCCCCACTCGACGTACCTTTGCGCAGTAACTGAATCAACACCGGGCTGACCTGCGCTGCCCAGTGAATGAGCTTGACTTGGCTCGCGTAAAGTTCACCCAGTAAAGGGCGTTTTGAATCGTTACCCGCCAGCGAGCGGAAGCGACTTAACACATGATCGATGAGATCCTCTTCGGCTGGATCTAGTGCAAAAAGTAGTGGCACTGCGCGGCGACTGGAGTCGCTTTTGAGCTTGCGCTGCGCGTTATCACGCACCAGCACCCAACGGATACCGTAATGCTCACACCAGTCATTGCGCTGTAGCCCTATTGCTTCTTGCGCGCGCAGCCCAAAACGAAACGTTAATAACAGCACAAATCCTAACAGCAGAAATTTCTCATCGTGTTGGCTTTGCCATTTTGATTGCAAAGCGGACTGACACAGGAGGTATTCACTTTGTATCAACATCCCTGCGCGAACGCTGCGGCGATCATTCTCGATAGCTAATTCTTGCCAATCGGGGCTTGCCACCCCCAACGTTTCCACCCACGCATGAAAATCACGCAACCGATGACTGAAGTAGTGCGCATCTTGCGACGTTAGCTCGACGAACGTCAGCATTTTAGCGTAAAGGTGCGTGACCTCCTCTTCGTCAAAATCGAGGAGATCCACCTGGTAGCCAATCTCGGCGAATGCTGATTTCAGTGCTGAGAAATACCGCGTTAATGAGCTTTGCGCATAGTCGTTCCGTTTGCCGATTTTGCCTCGCCGCATAATAAAACTCATCCACCGCACTAATAGCAGGACGCAGGTACTGACGTGCCCGTCGTATGCGCTGCTTAGCTTATCAAGTTGCGAAGCCCCCTGGCGTAATTGCCGCTTTGTATACCCTTTCAGAACCTCTTGGACATTTTCATAAAGCTGTTGCGCATTGGCCTGCTGCTCCACTTTGTCGAGATGGCGCCAACGAGACGTTTTTGTGGCCGACACATTGAGTTCACTGTCTGCGCTATCGCCGTGGGTAGGAAATGCTAACCTAACGCCGTCTCGAATCCGTAGCTCATCGTGAAGCGGTAAGCTCGTCGAAAGAACACGTCCACCTAGCATGCCTGCCACCATGCCAGGCAGTGATAAGAGATTTACTTGATCCATCAGGTCACCCAAGCTTGCAAACAAGGCTTGAACGCTTGTCTCCGCTATGTTCGGCAAATGCCCTTTCAATGCATCAGGGGGTGGAGTGATAGTGGCTGGCATCAGCACTTTGTTTAGATCGATTTCTTTTTGAATTTGCTGCCCGGCGGCTAGCAAAGATGCCGTCTTATAGCTGATACGGTGGCGCTGAACGGGTGCGAGGTAATTGTCCAGTTCCAGGCTTTCGCTATACTCAAGCAAATACTCTTGCTTGTGCTGAATGAGTCGATAATTACGCCCTCGGGCTACATCTAGCAGCATACGTTGATAACTAATGCGTTTTTCTAAGCACAACAAAAGCGCCCCAACGCTCAAAGCGCTCAATTTAGAAAAATGCGCTTTCAGTACTTTCGCTCGAATGTTATCCGCCCACCGCTTTAGCTCTGGCCACAATGAAAGGGTCTCTGAAGCCTTGCTGGACAGTAACGATTTTTCAGCCGACGCTTCTGCCACGCGCTTACTGATACCGTGCTGGTGCCGGTTGCCTTCCTCTTTCAAGCACCGCAACAGCACTGACAACCGTAGCGATGCATAGGTATGTATCACCGAACCACTTCGATGCAGCATACGCTGAACTAACACATCAATATCGTCCTGTGTCAGCTCCCCCCATGCTCTGCGGCTCATATATATTGCGATATCCGCTTCAGCCGCTTTACGTTCTCGCACCATCGTTTGGCGTCTTTCGTGTTCTCGCTGGCACTGACCAAACCGACGGTTCACCAGTGCCTTTTGATAGTGCTGATCCTCAGCACTGCTAGATGGAGGCGTTAATAAAGGCAACACCGAAGGCAGCGTGGGAGGAAAAAAACCTAATTCATCAAAGGCGGTGTTCACCGCATCGGCATAGCTGTGCGCATCGTCTGTCCAGCAACGCGGCGAAAAATCGCCGTAGGTCGCCACACTGCGCTCCGCATGCCCCATCCACCCATCAACCACTTCTGCTGGCACCTTCAAAAAACGCAGCTGTTGGGCATGGCGATGGCGAAACACGTTGCCGGGCAAGGGCCACTGAAAGAGAGGCACCCCGGGCAAGTCGGTGCTTGTCATGGAGTGCCATACCAGCGAATCATCCAACAAGAAGAACAGCGGAAGTGCTGATAAAGCGTTGTTATCCAGTGTTTGATGTATCGCTTCTGCCAGCGCAGCGTTGACGTTTTTGAGTACTTGAGCCAGCCATTGCAAATGCGTCACGTAACACTGCAACAGTTCGATCGCTCTGTCTGGTAACGGCACCATCCGGCTACTTCGGCGCCCTTGGTCGATTTTATCGTTAAGATATAAACAACGTGCTGTTAGGTTGAAGTGTCCCAGCGACTCAAATGGATCTTTAAGATATCGGCCGCCCGAGGCTGCATAAAGTCCCATGACACAGTATTGAGCCAGGACGTTGTGATAGTGAATCAGGTCACCGTCGGCGCTGCCTTCAACCATTGCCCTGGCGTTAGTAATCTCTTGACGCAACACCGTCGTGATGGGCGAGAGACGGCTACCAATCAGATTCACGGAGGGGGGAAATGGCGTTGAGTCGGAGAGGGATAGAGACAATCCTTTTTCGATCGCGGTTATATCCCATGTCGCATAGCTGCATGCGCCTGGCAACCCTGCGTTGGGGTGAGCGGTTAAAAGACGCGCCAAATGGGGGTCATGGGTGTTATCAAAGACGGCTTGTCCCCAGACCTGCGCCAATTTAGCGCTCGTTACTCGGGGAAAATGTAATTGGGTCTGCTGATAAAACCAACGTTCCAAAGGCAGAGTGTTCTCCCACATATCCCCTAACGTGGCGAGCGAAGCTTGCTGCGCGTTAGCGGCTCGCTGGAGGATCGCAGTGACCTGTTCCGGCAGTTCAACGGAGAGCACTTCTCTTATTGAGTGAACATAATCGAGTGATTCGCTATTGGGTTGCCAGGCATTCCCACGTCGAGGTGATTTCCGCGCTATCGATGAAAAGTCACGTGTCAATGTCCACTCATCACCCGGGGCATCATCTATCTGAAACTGTGCAGCAAAATAGAGCGAGCGTGAGAAGCGAACTGACAGCCATACCATCACGGCGCCGAGCTGCTCTACCTCATCGGTTGAAAATAAGCATTGATCCACCCAACTAAGCAGCTTTTCTCGCTCTGGCGGCAGTAGCTTTTCCCAGCTCCATGGCAAAAAATGCGATGCTTCTGCCGTTTGGACAAAATAGCTTCGGCTAGCTAATTGTTGTTCCGCATCGCTATCAGAGGGATCTACCCTTGCAACATAGACCCCCTCATCCTCTGGGTCTTGATCGGCATCTTCTTCTTTTTGATACGCGTAAAATTCGTACTCGGTATCTTCGCTTTCGTCATAACCTTGGTGTACCAGTGGGAGGACAGTCGGCAAGAACCGTTCAATACGCAAGAGAGATGCTATTGCCTCATGATTAATGGGATTAACATCTTGACGCGCAATAGCAGTAATGGCGTTGAAAAAGCGGCTATAGCTCTTGTTATCACGATAATCATGACTCACCTCATCGGCGGCAGAGATGAACGCATCGTTAACACGCTCAAGCGTCGGCTCATGCTGCCCCACAAAACTGCGACACCGCCTTAATAGCGCGTCTACCACATGCCATTTTTCATCGTAGGGGCCTAAGGTCATAAAACGTGCTGCATCACTGATATTGCGATCCGCGATACATTTTTGATGAGCGATACGCTGTGCTGCGTGCACCAAAAACCATAAACGCAAAAGTCGACGCCAAAACAGCAGGTAGCCTTCGGTCGACTTCGCCTTACCATCAGCCAGCGGGTTAGTGAGCAACGTAATCAAAAACGTTTTATTTTTTACACCCCCTTCCTGAAACTGACGTTTGTTTTGTTCAACCGTGCCGACATGAGGTACCTGTGAGTAGTCACGAGAGATGTCTGGCGATGCATTGAAATGGTTAACAAACCGCTGTAGTTCATCGACTATCGGGTCGCCCGCCCAAAGCGAGAGAATCTCGACAGATTCAGGGTGAGAGCATTCCCTTACAAGATTGGCAATCGCGTCATTGCGGGGGCTTAGTCCTAGGGCGTGATAAATGACCTGGAGAACATCAAGTAAATTCTCCTCGTGCGCCCATGCTATTAGCTTGCGGTACCGCTTCCCGAGACTTACGGTCACTGCTTCCAGCTGCTGGCTGTGACAATCTCCTACGCCTTCCCGTGTCATTAATAACCCTTACGTCCAAAAGCGGCATTTGCCGAAAACCGCTCTATCATAAGGTTTAAAGCCATTTAAAACCATTTAAGGACAAAATAAATGTCCTTAAATCATCAGTCTCATAACCCGAAGGTCATCGGTTCAAATCCGGTCCCCGCTACCAATATTTTTAAAGGCAGATCAGTTACTTACTGGTCTGCCTTTTTTTATTGCCTAGAGTTCGGTGAGAGTAGTCAGAAAAGCTCTCAGGTTCAGCGTCTCATCCCCCCTGAAGGCCATCGGTTCGCTTTTATTCTAAAGCCAAAGCCAGCGAATCTCGCTATCCAATACAACAGAGAAAGCCGTTATCGAAAGGCAGCGGCTTTTTTGTGCCTGAACCCTTACACCGCCAGCTGCTCACGCCAGCGATCCCATTCTGGTGTAGATCCAACCATCTCAAACAGATGATCCAAAAAAGCGCTTACCTTGCGGGTGTGCAGCCGACGCTGGGCGTAGAGCACGTGGATATCGCGCCTGCCTGGCACGACTTCACATCGCCACGCTTCGAGCAGAGGCAGCAGTTTGCCCGAGGCCAGCTCATCAGCGATCAGCCAGGTGGGAAACATCACCAGTCCCTGCCCCATTAGCGCGGCACGCACCAAGCTCTCGGCATCGTTGCTATACAGGCTGCCGTCGACTTTGTAAGCAAAGGCTTGCGGCTGCTCGGCATGATGGAAGTACCAGCGCTGACGACCCATTTCACCTTGGTAGAGCAGGCAGTCGTGGTGTTCAAGGTCATCTGGGGTATTGGGCCTACCGCAGCGCTGTATATAGGTGGGGGCAGCAACCACAACGTAGTTCATTGACGCTAGGCGGCGTGCCACCAGCGTTGAATCGGCCAATTCGCCGACACGAAAGGTAATATCGATGCCCTCGCGCACCGGGTCGGTCAGTTGATCGGTTAACATCAGTTCGGCTTTGATCGCCGGGTAGCGGCGTTGAAAGTGATGCAGAATCGGCACGATTTGGCGCTGGCCGAAAGCCACGGGAGCATTGAGGCGCAGCACGCCGCTAGGCGCTGTATTGGGGGCCGTTAGCGCTTCCGTCGCCAGGTCGAGTCGTTCAAGTATCTCGCGAACTTCCTGATAGTAGCGCAAACCTGCCTCGGTCAGCGTCACGGCACGGGTGTGGCGATAGAACAGTTGCTGACCAAGCGCCTCCTCTAAAGAGGCAATCTGACGCGAAACCGACGACACGGCGCGATGAAAGTGGCGTGCGGTGGCGGTAAAACTTCCTGTCGCGGCGACGCGCTCAAAGATGCGTAGCGCATTGAGATCCATCGAGTTGCTCCTAGCGCAATAAAGATTTGCGATTTTTCCAATTGTAGCAATGATTCTTGGCGACCAGACTGCTTTTCATCGGACACAAAGCACATTTCCACTGCCCGTTCCGAAAATTTTGTCTACAAAAGGAGTTAACGATGCGCAAAGGCACCGCATTAGTCGTCGGCGCGACCGGCATCACTGGTGGCAACTTAGCCAGCTACCTCACCGCTAGCGGGTGGAGTGTCTATGGATTATCTCGTCGCCCCTCTGATCAAGCAGGGGTAATTCCCGTCGCTGCCGATCTGTTAGATCGCGAGGCTACGGCGGAAGCACTGGCGGGGCTACCCATCACCCACGTGTTTTATTGCACTTGGGTGCGGCGCGAAAATGAAAAGGCTAACGTCGAGGCCAACGGCGCAATGATGCACAACTTGCTCGACGCTCTGCAGGGCGCAAGCTTAGCGCATGTCTCGCTGGTGACCGGCACCAAGCAGTACCTGGGTGCCTTCGAGAACTACGGTAGCGGTAAAACCGAGACGCCGTTTCGTGAATCAGCGCCCCGCGTACCTGGCGAGAACTTTTACTACACCCTCGAAGACATCATGTTCGCGAAGGCGGGTCGGGACGGCTTTAGCTGGAACGTGCACCGTCCGCACACGGTCATCGGCTATGCCCGCGGTAACGCCATGAACATGGGCGTGACGCTGGCGGTTTACGCCTCTATCTGCAAAGCAACGGGCAAGCCGTTCACATTCCCTGGCTCGCAGGTGCAGTGGAACGCCTTGACCGATCTAACCGATTCGCTGGTGTTGGCGCGGCAGATGGAGTGGGCGGCGACCACGCCCGGTGCC
Source organism: Halomonas sp. A3H3 (assembly GCF_000982975.1). NCBI lineage: Bacteria > Pseudomonadati > Pseudomonadota > Gammaproteobacteria > Oceanospirillales > Halomonadaceae > Halomonas > Halomonas sp. A3H3. The sequence continues at coordinate 1,336,428 of NZ_HG423343.1, forward strand.
CACAATGAGGCCTTTAACACGGTCAATGGCGATGTGTTCCGCTGGCGTCGACTGTGGCATGAAATTGGCGAATTCTTCGAGCTTGAAGTAGCCGACTGCCCGGAAACGCCACAGCCGCTCGAAACCCAGATGGCCGACATTGCGCCTACCTGGGCCGAGATTGCCGAAAACAACGAGCTAGTCGAAGCCGATGTCAGCAAGTTAGCCTCCTGGTGGCACACCGATGCCGACCTGGGGCGCGAGCTTGAGTGCGTCAACGATGTCACCAAGTCGCGAGATTTCGGCTTTGATCACTTCCGTGAAACACGCGCGGCGTTGTTCGATCTGTTTACCCGCCTACGCGCGGAGCGCATCATTCCTTAAGTAATTTCAGAAGCAATTTCAGAAACAATTTCAGAAACAATGCCAAAAATAGTAGCTCATCCAGGGCGCCTAACCGCGCCCTGTTTCTGCTTTATCAGGTTCATGTAGCTTGATACCCACTAGCAGTGAGTTTTATTTCCCTCCTCTTCCTTGAATCCACCGGCAAATGCCTGCATATCATGGGGAACTATTGTTCATTTTTTGATGCCGAGTCTACCCATGCAAATTATCGATCCCCGCTCAGGTAAGCCGCTTACGGCGGATACCGGAAGTGCTGACGCTACCGCGCCTAACGCTGAACAAGCGGCGGTGCGCCCTGAAGATGTCATTATCGAGCTCAATGCTGGCAATATTCAGCAAGTGCTTGAAGCGTCCATGCAGGTGCCGGTGCTAATGGGCTGCTACTCGCCGTCCAACGCAAGCAGCAGCACCCTGCTCGCGGTGCTGGAGAAGCTGGTGGTTGAGTACGCGGGCGCCTTCCTGCTCGGCAAGCTCGATATTGAAGCAAACCCCGAAATCGGCGGCCAACTGGGCGTGCGTTCTGTGCCCGATGTGAAGCTGATTAGCCAGGGCGGCTTGGTGGATGGCTTCCAGGGCGCTCTGCCGGAGAAAGAAGTGCGCGAGTGGCTCAATCGCTACTTCCCCGCCCCCGGCGAAGCGCCGCCTACCCCTGAAGAGCAGGCGGAAGAAGCGCTTAAAGCCGGTGACACCGCCGCTGCCCGCGAGATTTATCAAACCCTAGTGGGCCAGTACCCAGAGCACTATGCCTACCAGGTAGCCTTCGCACGGGTATTGGTGGCCGAAGGGCGCGGCAGTGAGGCCCGTGAAGTACTCGATAACCTGCCCCCGGAAGAGCGCGACGCGGCACCTGCGCGTGGCGTACGCGCCAGCATCGAGTTTAGCGAGCAGGCACTCTCAGCCGAGGAGATTGCGGCCCTGGGCAATCGCACCGATAGCGAAGCGCAGTACCAGCGCGCCCTGCGCCAAGTGGCCGACGGTCATTATGATGAAGGGCTGGAGGCGCTGCTGGCGCTGATGAAGCAGGATCGCGCCTATAACGATGACGCGGCGCGTAAAACGCTACTGCAGGTATTCGACGCCCTGGGCGCCGACCACCCGCTGACCGTTGCTTACCGCCGTAAGCTTTTTGCGATGCTGTACTAAGGTCTTCTGAAGGCTTTCAATCCCGCTTCAGCAGGGAATCCATACGAGACAGCGCCGCTTCCAGCTGGGAAGCGGTGGTACCAAAGTTAAGCCGCACAAAGCCGGGGCAGCCAAAGGCCGCCCCGTCCGAAAGCGCTACTCCCGCCTCTTTCAGCAACGTCTTGTAGGGCGCCTCACCTAACCCTGCCTCGCGCATATCCAGCCAAGCTAGATAGGTCGACTCCGGCGCACTCCAGCGCACGCCCGGCCAAGCCGCTACGCGTGCCTGCAGCGTCCCACGATGCTCACGTAACACGCTTAACAGCTCCTGGCGCCACGGCTCGCCATGTCGATACGCTGCTTCCGCCGCGACCAAGCCGAGCACGTTGCCATCGGGAAGTAACCCCTTGGTAGCCGTCGCAAAGCGCTCACGCAGTGCGGGGTCGGGAATCACCGCGCAGGCGCTGGTTAAGCCCGCTAGGTTAAAGGTTTTCGACGGTGCCCATAGCGTAATGGTGCGCTTCGCTAATTCAGGAAATGCCGCGGCTAACGGGCGGTGCTGGGCGCCTTCGTCCAATAACAGGTCGCAGTGCAGCTCATCGGAGACCACCCAAAGGTCGTGGCGCTCCACTAGCTCAGCCAGCGCTGCAAGCTCCTCATGGCGCCACACTCGCCCCGTAGGGTTGTGGGGCTGGCACCACAGCAGCAAGCGCGTACGTGGCGTAATAGCGGCCTCCAAGGCATCAATATCGAGCTGCCAAGGCTCATTGGGTGCTGAAGGCGCTGCCAGCATCGCCTGCTGGGGTAGTCGCCCGGTGCGCTTTGCAACCTCTAAAAATGGCGGGTAGATCGGCGCTACCGTCAATACACCGTCGCCTAGCTCGGTCAGCGTTAACGCGGCCAGGTGCAAAGCTGGCACGACGCCCGGCAGCCACTGCTGCCACTCCGGCTGAATGGGCCAGTCGTAGTGGTGGGCGCTCCACTGGCACAGGGTTTCTGTTAACGTAGCAGGCACTTCGCCATAGCCATATACACCGTGGGCCACGCGCGCCTGCAGTGCATCAATCACCTCAGGCGGGGAGCGAAAATCCATATCGGCGACCCAAAGGGGCAGTACGTCGTCGCCGTAGCGGTGCCATTTTTGCGATGCCCAGCCACCTTCAGGGTGGCGTCGCTCCACAGGCGTGGCAAAATCGTAGGCCATGAAAAATCTCACTCATTCAATAGGGGTTGTGCCAAGCATGCCGCAAGATGACTTTTATACCAAGATGCGGGCGGGGCTATCGGCGCTGTTGCGGCAATGGCGCTCGCTTGGGCAAGCGAATACGGATCAGCTAGCGCTCATTTTGGCTGAAACAGCACGGGTAGCTAAATTAGGTACACCCGACGCCACGCCCAGCGGCGCCACCCTGGAGCAGTGGAGCCAGGATGAGCTAGGTGAAATGCCGCTATGGGCGCCGCGCACTGCGGTCTTTCTGCTCAATCAAATGCCCGCTCGCCCGACCCCCGATAGCGACGCCGAAGCCTGCGCCTGGGCTTACTGCTGGCTGCGCAACCGTTCGTTTGATTCACTCCAAGCGGCGCAGGAGGCGCTCCCCGCGCACTTGAAAGCGCCCCTAAAAGATGCCCTTGAGGCCGCATGGCGCGACCAGCAAGGCCTGCGCTTGGTTTAATTAAAAGCGCGCGCTGACAGCACCCAAACAAAAACAGCAAGGATGACGCCGCATGATTGAAGTCCCTCTCACTTGGCAGCTAGCGAAATTAGGGCTCTCGATCAGCATGGTGCTGGGGCTAGGCGCGATTGCTGTGCGTGCTAGCCCGCGCATGGCGGGCCTGCTGGCGGGCTATCCGTTAGGCACGGCCTTGGCGCTATTTTTTATCGGCTTGGAAATTTCCCCTCAGTTTGCGACCCAAAGTGCGGTGCATACCCTGGCGGGCTTTACGGCCACAATGGCGCTAGGGGCCGGTTATTGGATGGCAGGACGACAGCCGGGCGTTAAAGGTGTCATTGGCGGCGTGGCGGGCGGCTTGGTTGCCTGGCTCGCCGTTAGCACGCTGCTCGCTCAGTTTAACTTCACGCGTTTGAGCGGCACGCTGGTGACGCTATGCGCCATTGCTCTGTTCAGCGGCTTATTTCGCAGCATTACTGATGTCAGGATACCCGCCAGCAGAACGTTTTCGTTACCGGCGCTTGCCGCGCGGGCGGCACTTGCCACGGTGATCATATTTACCATTACCAGCCTGGCCCACTGGCTGCCGCCCGCCTGGGCGGGAACGTTGGCCGCCTTTCCCGTCACGATGCTGCCTTTTTTGCTGATCCTACACCTGAACCATGGGGCAGCGCCGGTGGCGACGGTGATCAAGCACTACCCGATGGGACTTGGCTCGCTACTGAGTTACACGCTATGTGTTTCCTATACTTACAGCACACTAGGGTTGCTATGGGGCACATTGGTCGGCTTCGCTGCTGCCACGCTATGGCTGTTGGGGTGGATGCAACTCATTGCGTGGTATCAACGCCGCACCGCTTGACCAAGCGCTTGCTTGGGCTAATCCTAAACGTTGCCGTTGCGATTACCCCTACTAATAACCTTTTTTTTAATAACAAGGACAAGCCATGTTTACCCGAACCATTGAGCCCGCCTTTTACGATACTGACGCCTTAGGGCACATTAACAACACCCGCCTGCCAGCGTGGTTTGAGCTTGCCCGAAATGACTTGTTCAAACTCTTTACCCCTGATTTAAACCCCAAGCAGTGGCGCTTGATTATGGCGCGCATGGAAGTCGACTACCGGGCTGAACTGTTTTACGGTCACGATATCGAAATACGTACTTACTTAACGCGATTAGGCAATAGCTCGTTTACAGTCACCCAAGAGGCGCGGCAGCACGGCAAGCTCACTAACCTGGGCCATGCGGTTATGGTGCAGTATGACCACCAGGCCAAGTGCGCCATGCCTATTGAGGGTGACCTGCGCGAGGCGCTAATGTCGCACCTTCAAGACGCGCCTGAGCCCGCCTGATCGACGCTGCCCTGCACTACCGGGGCAACAGGAGCCTTATAATGGCAATCCGCTACAACCTCTGGATAGACCCTGACAACGTCGCCCAGCATCGCGCCGTGGAGGCAGACCTTGAGCGCTATTTTATTGAGCGCTTTGCCGACTATCCGCATATCCGCTTGTTTGGTGCCGATCCCTACGATTATGATGCCCCCTTCAATCGCCTTTATGACGTGCTAATGGCACGAGCCGCTGAATACTGTGAGCGGACGTGGTGCTATGTCGCGTCGCCTGAACAGCTCAATCGCTGCTTTTTCCGTGCCGTTGGCCGCTCGACTAAATTTGTTCAAGACGACCGTTCGTGAGAGACCAACCCAATGGTGATACGCACCAACCAAGCGCCTGACGAACGTCAGCTCGCCATTATTGCCCAGCAGCTTGGCCGCGCACCGCGTGGTATCGAAGCGGTAGCCGCCACCGACGGTGAAGGTACACCGCTAGTACTGCGTATGGCGCCTATTGTCGATGGCAAACCCTTCCCCACCCTGTATTGGCTCTGTTCCGATGTTCTGAAAGTTGAGATTTCCCGCATCGAAGCCGTTGGGGTTATCAAAGCGCTCGAACAACGCCTACAGGAAGAGCCTGAATTTCTTGAGGCTTACCAACAGAGCCATCGCGACTATGTGACCGCTCGCTGGGACTATATGAGTAATGCTCAGCGTGAAGAAGTCGCTAAGCTGGGTTACACCAACGTGATGACCGAACGCGGCATTGGCGGCATTAGCAACTGGCATCAGATACGCTGCCTGCACACCCAGTACGCCCACCACCTGTGCGGTGATAATGTGATTGGGCAGTGGATGGATGAGCATCATCAGGTAGACCGCTGTTTACCCTAAGCCCCTTTTAACCTAAGCCTCGTAGTAATCTCGTTTTCTTTTTGGCTACGGTTTTAGTCACGTTCATTTTTTAACGACAGGAAATAGACGAATGGCTCGAATTTGCGTTTATCTTGGCTCCCGTGAAGGTAACAGCCCTGCCTTCCGCCAGGCCACCAATCAACTGGGGCGCACCCTCGCTGAACGCGGCCACACGTTGGTTTATGGTGGGGCACGCGTTGGCCTGATGGGCGAGCTGGCTAACGCAGCACTTGAGGCCGGTGGTGAAGTCATTGGTGTGATGCCCGACCACCTGGTGGAGCGCGAACAGGCCCACTTTGGCTTGAGCGAGCTGATTCGGGTGCGCAACATGCACGAACGCAAAGCCACCATGGCGGCCAACGCCGATGCTTTTATTGCCTTACCCGGCGGGATTGGCACCTTGGAAGAGCTGTTTGAAATATGGACGTGGGGCTATCTAGGCCTGCATGAAAAACCGATGGGGTTGCTGAACATCGACGAGTTCTATTCGCCGCTACTGACCTTTTTAGACAGCACGGTTAGTCATGGCTTTTTGGCGTCTCCCACCCGCGAGATGCTGCTCGATGCACCGTCCCCCAATGAGTTGCTCGAGGCGCTGGAGGCCCAGCTATAAAACTGGTGAGGGAAGAGTTACTAACGTCCCGGGTGCTCGGTGAGCTTGCGGGTATGCTGATAGGTAAGCTGCAGTAAACGGGCATCTTCACCTGCCCGGTGGCGGTGAATACCCTGTTCGGCGATCAGCGCTTCTTTGGTGTCGCTCCACACTGCCTGCTGCTCTTCGCTAAGCAGAATTCTTAGCGCCTCAAGGCGAAAACGCGGCAGCATACCCGCATGATGGAAGAGCAGCGACAGCCAGGTATTGTCGTACCCCCAACTATCGCTGTACGCCTTACCCAGCTCGCGTAGTTCATCGTTCAGCCAGTGGGCGACCTGGCGTACCGGGTAGCCCTCCTGAATAAGGCGATCACGGGAGATGCCATGCAGCAGTTCAGCCTTGGGATCCCAGTGCGTCCACTCTTCCAGCGGTTGAATGAGAAAAGCACAGCAGCTTCCATCGGCACGGGCGATGCCTACTTCAATGGGGTAGCTGCCGCGCCCAAATCCGGACGCTTCAATATCTAGCACTGTGGGTAGCGTCTCGGACACAACCTTCCTCACTCAATCAAAACGCGGTAACGCTTCATGCGGCGGCCACGCTATTTAGTGCCAGCTGATCCGCCTGTCGCTGCCAGTAAGCCGCACGCTCACCATCTACCGCCAAGCCTAATTCACCCAGGCGATAAGCGCGAGCAAGCCGCTCTGCGGCGAGATAGTGCCCAGACTGGGCGGCGCGTGCGTACCAGGTCACCGCGTAATCTTCACGGCGCGGGTACTGGGCACAGCCATGTTCGTGGATTTGTGCCACCTGGTACTGTGACTTTACATCCCCGGCATGCGCAGCTTCCAGAACGTACCGCGCTCCGCGCGCTTTGTCCTGGGGCGTCTGACTGCGATGAAACAGCATATGGCCGTATACGGAGAGCGCGTCTGGGTGACCCGCTTCCGCACAGCGCTTAAACAAGCGCATCGTTAAACGCTGGGTGCGCGGTGAACGCGGCAACAGCCAGTGATTATGAAACAGCCGTTCAGCTAGGCGAAATTCTAGCCGAGTAAACAACGTTGATGCCTGCAGCATGGCAAACCACCCTGCCTGTCGTCTGTTGGAACCTTGGGCTAGCAGTCACAAAAATAGCTGCCAACCACACGAGAAACCGGCCTTTAGCCGGTCGATGGGCTGGCAAGCATACGCCTGCCTTTGCGACGACTCAACCCCATTAATTTGCTGCTTGCAATGAGCCTCGCTAACATGCCATTCATACGCCGTTTACCAGCCTGGTAATGGCGGCTTATCTTGTGGCAATTCCGCCTTAGTAAGGAGATAAAAATGCAAACGCGCCCACTTGGCAGAACCGGCATGGAGGTAAGTCGACTCTGTTTAGGCACGATGACGTTTGGCGAGCAAAACAGCGAAGCTGAAGCCCACGAACAGCTTGATAGAGCCGTGGCGTTTGGCATCAATTTTATTGATACCGCAGAAATGTACCCCGTTCCGCCCATGGCCCAGACCCAGGGCTTAACTGAGCGCTATATTGGCAGTTGGCTTAAGCAGCGTGGCGCCAGGGACGATCTGATCATAGCCACCAAGGCCGCAGGCCCAGGGCTTGACCATATACGGGGTGGCCCGCGTTTAACCCGTGAGCATATTCATCAGGCCATCGATACAAGCCTGGAGCGCTTGAACACCGATTACGTTGACCTTTACCAACTGCACTGGCCCGACCGTCAAACCAATTTCTTTGGCAAGCTAGGCTACGTTCATAGCGAAGACGAAGATGCGACGCCGCTAGAAGAGACGCTTGATGCGCTGAAAGAGCTGGTTGATGCAGGCAAAGTACGGGCTATTGGGCTCTCTAATGACACGCCCTGGGGCGTGATGCGCTCACTGCAGCTTGCCGATAAGCTGGATTTACCGCGCGTGGCGTCTATTCAAAACCCCTATAACCTTCTAAATCGCTCTTTTGAAGTTGGTTTGGCTGAAATTGCCCACCGTGAAGATGTCGGTCTACTTGCTTATTCACCGCTAGGGTTTGGGGTACTCTCAGGTAAATACCTGAATGGCGCGCAACCACCCAAAGGTCGTTTGACGCTGTATGAGCGCTTCAAGCGTTACACCTCGCCCGAAGCCGAGGCGGCCACCCAGGCTTACGTTGCGCTTGCTGAAAAGCACGAGCTAGACCCTGCGCAAATGGCGCTGGCGTTTGTTAACTCTCGCAGCTTCTTGACCAGCAATATCATTGGTGCGACCACCATGGAGCAGTTGGAAAGCAATCTTGCCAGCGAGAGCCTCAAGCTGGACAACGAAGTGCTAGAGGCAATCGAAGATATTCACCGCCGTATGCCCAATCCCTGTCCTTAAAACAAACAGCCCTTAAAAACAGCCGACTCTCATAAGGCTATCACCGCTATAGCCTCGGCCTTTGCCGAGGCTTGGTATACTGAGCCCACTTATATCAGGCTTTTATTTATCAGGGCACGACCAGGAGCATGCGATGCTGAGCGTTATCTCTCCCGCCAAAACGCTGGACTTTGAAACCCCACCGACCACAGAGCAAGTGTCACAACCCGACTTTCTGAAACACAGCCAAGCGCTTATCACTATTTTGCGTGATTACTCGCCGCAGCAAATCAGCGAACTCATGGGTATCAGCGATAAATTGGCGGGCCTGAATGCGGCGCGTTTTGAGGAGTGGCACCCTCCTTTCACTCTGAGCAATGCCAAACCTGCTGCACAGGCTTTTCAGGGCGACGTTTATACCGGCCTGCAAGCAGAAAACTTCAGCGAAGCGGAGAACCGTTACGCACAGTCGCATCTGCGCATACTTTCTGGCCTATATGGCCTGCTGCGGCCGCTGGATTTGATTCAGGCCTACCGCCTGGAAATGGGCACCAAGCTGCCTAACAGTGCCGGTAAGGATCTGTATGCCTATTGGAAGCCCATCCTGGCACCTGCACTTAATGAAGCCATTGCAGAAAGCGGCTCCAACGTGCTGGTTAATCTCGCCTCGAATGAGTACTTCAAAGCGGTAGATACCAAGCAGCTTAATGCCCGGATCATTACGCCGGTGTTTAAAGATGAGAAAAACGGCACCTTTAAAATCATCAGCTTCTACGCCAAAAAAGCGCGTGGACTGATGAGCGCTTGGCTTATCCAGGAACAGGTCAACGATCCAGATGAACTCAAGGCGTTCGATGTGGCAGGTTATCGTTTCGATGCATCGGCATCCCAGGGGGATACCTTCGTTTTCACTCGTAAAGAAGCCGATCGCTAAAGCGAATGGCCTAATAGAAACGTACGGGGCGTGACGCGCGCGGCTTTAAAAAGCGCTGGTGCGCCTCTTTGAACAGCGCTGTATCGCAGCGGTGAAGCCACTCATAAGCCACCATATCTGCCGTCACCGCCACAGCACCGCTCGCGCAGGCGCGCTCACGGGCAAACGCAGCCTCTTGCGGGCGTCGACTGGCAGAGGCGTCGCTCAGCCAGTACAACTCGTAGCCTGCCTCTAATAGCCCTAAACCCGTTTGCAGCACGCAGATGTGCGCTTCTGTTCCACACAGTACAATCTGTGTTTTACCCGTTGCGTTTAGCGCTTCACGAAATTCAGTTTCCGCCATGGCCCCAAAATGCTGTTTCTGCCAGAGCCGATAGTCATTCAGGCAGGCGAGCAGTGATGCCGAGGATCCTCCCAGTTTTTCTGGAGACTGCTCGGTTAACCATACAGGCACCTCAAGCAAGCACGCCATTTCGCCTAGCCAAGCCGCTTCATTCATGGCTTCTTGACCACCATCGATTACAGGCAGCAGACCCGCCTGGAAATCGACCATTAACAACAGGCTTTTATCGCGTTGTAGTAGCACGTTGCCACCTCATTTTTATCGTTATTCAGGCTAACCATAATAGACGCGATACAAACAATAAAGCAGCCGCTTTTCAGCGACTGCTTCGGTTAACTCATCAAACAAATGCTCGGCCTAGTTCTCGGCCGCTTCTTCCATATCTTCGCCGAGCTCTTCCATGCTCTCCCCGGCATCTTCTGCGGCGTCATCAATGCTTTCACCCGCTTCTTCAGCAGGCCCTTGATCATCACAAGCGATCAGTCCGCCTGCCATCAAAGCCATAAATAGAGCGATTGCTAACTTCTTGGCTACTTGCGTCGTCATACCGTTTCTCCTCCTGAGATTTTACTTCTGGGTACGTGCAACATAATACTAGATGCTGCGTGGCAACAATACCATGCCGAATGCACAAGCTATTGTTATATCTGGAATAAAATGCCTGGAAATCGCGCTGAGGTGTGAGGTGTGAGGTGTGAGGTGTGAGGTGTGAGGTGTGAGG
>NZ_HG423343.1:1346890-1356522 GCF_000982975.1 Halomonas sp. A3H3
TCCCGTAGGACGTATGCGGTATTAGCCTGGGTTTCCCCAGGTTATCCCCCACTATCGGGCAGATTCCTATGCATTACTCACCCGTCCGCCGCTCGTCAGCGGGTAGCAAGCTACCCCTGTTACCGCTCGACTTGCATGTGTTAGGCCTGCCGCCAGCGTTCAATCTGAGCCATGATCAAACTCTTCAGTTTAAGATCTATGTGATCCTTACATGTCACCCGAGGGCAACAAAAGCGGATCAAACTTGGCTCAAGGTTCAAACGAATTCATTCAAAACAGATATCAAAGGACGAATCCTTTAAAACCTTAATTGCTTGAGTCGCTTGCCTTGATATTGGGTGATTTGTCACCAACGTCAGCAAGCGCCCACATGAATTACCTGATCAAATTGTTAAAGAGCTGTTTCGCTGTGGTGGCTAGCTAATAAACCAACTGGGCCACTCGACTTGCCGTTGAACTGGCTTGCCTCAGCGAGGAAGGCATATTCTACGCATTTCCTGGTGGTTGTCAAGGGCGTTGTTTTCGATGCAAACCTGACCACATCCAAAACCGCTGGCTTTCGTAAAAGCACTAACTACCTGACAAACCGAAGCTTTTACACTTCATTCACCGCTGGTAACGCTTGGCGTCCCCGGCAGCGGATGCGTACTTTACGGATTCGCTGACGGGTTGGCAAGGGCTTTTTGACAGAAAGTTCAAATAAGCGTCACACGAGCGTAACGTTTCTTACCAGCTTGAATAACATAGCTCTTACCTGTCGCCAGCATAGTGTCTTTGGCAACGACGTCGCCGTCGACTTTAACTCGGCCATTACCCAGCATGTCTTTGGCTTGGGCACTGTTATTCGCAAGCTCAGCTCTATTAAGCACTGCTGCAATAGGTGCTTGCTCACTGCCCTCAAAATCGACCGTGACTTCCGGCAGATCTTCTGGCAGCTCGCCATCAGCCAGTTGATTACCCGCTGACTTGTGCGCACTGGCGGCTGCTTCATCGCCGTGGTAGCGGGCAATTAGCTCACGGGCCAGCTCCATTTTGATATCCCGCGGGTTCGCGCCCTGCTCAACGCTCTGCTTGAGCGCGTCAATCTCTTCGTTCGATTTCAAAGAGAGCAGCTCAAAATAGCGCCACATCAAGCTATCCGGCATGGAGACCAGCTTATTGAACATGGAGCCCGGCGCTTCATCGACACCAATGTAGTTGCCCAGGGACTTCGACATCTTCTGCACGCCGTCTAACCCTTCCAACAGCGGCATGGTAATGACCACCTGGGGCTCCTGGCCGAAGTGTTTTTGAATTTCGCGCCCCATCAGCAGGTTGAACTTCTGGTCAGTGCCGCCCAGCTCCACGTCCGCCTCAAGCGCTACCGAGTCGTAGCCCTGTACCAGCGGGTAGAGAAATTCGTGAATGGCAATGGACTGATTGGCTTTATAGCGCTTTTCAAAGTCATCCCGTTCCAGCATACGGGCGACGGTGCTTTGGGCAGCCAGCTCAATCATTTTGGCAGCGGAGAGCTCGCCAAACCATTCGGCGTTAAAACGTACCTCGGTCTTTTCAGGGTCGAGGATTTTAAACACTTGCTCTTTATAGGTTTCGGCGTTGGCTTTCACATCCTCTTCAGTGAGCGGTTTGCGCGTCACGTTCTTACCGGTAGGGTCACCAATACGCCCGGTAAAGTCACCGATCAAAAAGATAACCGTGTGCCCCAAATCCTGAAACTGGCGCATTTTGGTCAGCAATACGCTGTGCCCCAGGTGTAAGTCAGGGGCCGTGGGATCAAAACCCGCTTTGATACGCAGTTTGCGGCCTGAAGCCAGCTTCTGTTTTAGCTCATCCTCTACCAGGATTTCATGCGTACCCCGCGACAGCAGCGCTAAAGCCTGATCCACCTCACTCATTGCCTCTCTCCACTATAAAGAACCGCCCTTACCGGGCTCAGGTGATAAATAGCCGACGATGTTACCATGCTCGCTCGCCTTGGTTGAGCCTTGGTTTAGCGCTGACCCTGGTTTAGTCTCAGCCCAGCTTTGTACGAGTTCGATTATGAAAACGCCTACCGCTACGCCGCTTTACTATATCGGCCTGATGTCCGGCACTAGTCTGGACGGTATCGATGCAGCACTTATCGCCATCGAAGGTGATTCGCCGCCGCACCTGTTGGCAACCCATGCCGAACCGATGCCGGACGAGCTTCATCGCCTACTGTTTAAGCTGTGCCATGCAGAGCAGGTCAGTTTTGCGCAGCTCGCAGCAGCGGAACACGCGTTCTGCCAATGCCAGGCCCAAGCCGTGCAGCACTTATTAGCACCCCTTTCAGTGGATATAGAACAGATCAGTGCTATCGGCAGTCACGGCCAAACCATTGAGCATGCCCCCGCAGGCCACAGCGACGGCCCGGCGTATACACTGCAGTTGGATAATCCAAGCTTGCTGGCAGAACTCACCGGCTGCACGGTGGTCGCCGATTTTCGTCGCAGAGACTTAGCCGCAGGCGGTCAAGCGGCACCGCTGGCACCGGCCTTTCATCAGGCACTATTTGGGCGAGCAGACGCGCATCAGCTGGTACTTAATTTAGGCGGCTTTGCCAACCTCACCTGGCTTTCTAGCCAGCCGACCGATCCAGTGATCGGATTTGATACCGGCCCCGCGAATGTTTTACTGGATGGCTGGTTTGCCTTGCACCAGGGCGGCCGCTTTGACCAGGACGGCGACTGGGCCGCTAGTGGAAAGATAGATGAAGCGCTGTTAGCTCGGTTGTTATCAGAACCGTTTTTCCAGCAACCACCGCCGAGAAGCACAGGGCGTGAGCTGTTTCATCTGGATTGGCTACGAAAACATCTTAGCGGCCAGGAAGCCGCCGCCGATGTTCAGGCGACGCTGGCTGAACTCACCGCCGTCAGTGTCGCTCACGGCATTGAACAACTGCGGATCGGTAGTGGCCCGCTGACGCTGATCACCGCTGGCGGCGGCGCCCACAACGCCTATTTGATGCAGCGCCTTGCCTATCATCTCCCTCGCGCCACGCTCACTTCGCCAGCGGCGTACGGCTGGCCTGAAGACTGGGTTGAAGCGGGCGCCTTTGCCTGGTTGGCGCACCAGCGTCTGCACCACCTGCCAGGCAACTTGCCCTCAGTCACCGGCGCGCAGGGCCCCCGGGTATTGGGCGGAATCTATGCCCCCTAATACTCATTGTTTGAATACGCCCCTAGACCTCAAAGAAAAGCAGTGGGTACGTCACAAGGCTTAAATTATTCAGCTTTTGCGGCGAGAGTGCCTTTAGCCTGAGCCTGGGCTTCCTCTATGCTTACAACGCCCTCATTGACTAACCGAGACAGCGCGGCATCCAGGGTTTGCATACCCAGGCTGCCACCGGTTTGAATGGCTGAGTACATCTGCGCCACTTTGTCTTCGCGGATCAAGTTGCGCACTGCGGAAGTGGCCATGAGGATTTCGTGGGCCGCTACGCGCCCGCCGCCCTGACGTTTAAGCAGCGATTGCGACACCACTGCCTGGAGCGATTCCGAAAGCATGGAGCGCACCATGGCTTTCTCTTCGCTGGGAAAAACATCGATGATCCGGTCGATTGTCTTGACGGCAGAGGTGGTATGCAGCGTTCCCAGCACCAGATGACCAGTTTCAGCAGCGGTCAGTGCTAAGCGGATAGTCTCCAGATCACGCAGCTCGCCGACCAGGATCACATCCGGGTCTTCACGCAGCGCGCTACGCAACGCATCGGCAAAGCTATGGGTGTCGCGATGCACTTCGCGTTGGTTAATCAAACAGCGCTTGCTAACGTGGACAAACTCGACGGGGTCTTCAATGGTGAGAATGTGCTCGTAACGATGATCGTTAATGTAATCGATCATGGCGGCCAGCGTGGTGCTTTTGCCCGACCCCGTTGGCCCAGTCACCAGCACCAGGCCCCGCGGTAACATCGCCAGGCGCTCGAACACCTCACCGAGCCCAAGGGTTTGTATGGAAAGTACTTGATTGGGAATGGTGCGAAACACCGCCCCCGCCCCGCGAGCTTGAGTAAAGGCGTTAACACGAAAGCGGGCGATCCCCGGCACTTCAAAGGAAAAATCAATTTCCAGGTGCTCTTCGTAGTCGCGCCGCTGACGATCATTCATGATGGCGTAGATCAATTTACGCACATCGTTATTATCGATAGCGGGCACATTGAGCCGACGAATATCGCCATCAACACGTATCATGGGCGGCAAACCGGCCGAAAGGTGCAAGTCAGAGGCATTCTGCTTTGCCGAGAATGCTAGCAGTTCGGTAATATCCATCTCTCTTCCCAGCTGCGGTAAGGTGCTTGAGTATGACAGACATCGCGCTTAACGAGTCACTCGGCCATTCATACGCTCAGGCGCTTGAACGCCTGCATAATGCATTAGAAAACGCGGGGCGCGCCCAGGGTGCAGCCAAGCTACTGGCCGTCAGCAAAACCAAGCCTGCGGCGATGATTCGTCAGGTTTGGCAGTTGGGTCAGCGTGAATTTGGTGAAAACTATTTGCAAGAAGCGCTGGAAAAGCAGGCCGAACTTACTGATCTTGACGGCATTGTATGGCATTTCATTGGCCCCCTGCAGTCCAACAAAACCCGCTCTGTGGCCGAGCACTTTGACTGGGTACACAGCGTCGATCGGCTAAAAATTGCCAAACGCCTTAACGAGCAGCGCCCAACGCACCTTGCGCCGCTCAATATCTGCCTGCAGGTTAATATCAGCCGAGAAGAGAGCAAAGCTGGTGTGCTGCCCGAGGAGCTAGAGGAATTGGCCAAAGAAGTCGCCACGCTGCCTAATCTGCGCCTGCGCGGTTTAATGGCGATCCCCGCTCCAACAGAGGATATAAGTGCTCAGCGCCAGCCTTTGGCAGCACTACGCGAAGCTTTTACCGCCTTACAAAGCAGCTTGCCAGACGCGCCCCTTGATACGCTCTCGATGGGCATGAGCGACGATTTAGAAGCAGCGGTGCTGGAAGGCGCCACGCTGGTGCGTTTGGGCACTGCAATTTTCGGCGCTCGCCCATCGGCTTAGACGAAAAGTAGCCCACTTTTTTACGTAGAACACTTTTACTTAAGGGACACCTACCATGGCGAATAAGATTACCTTCATTGGGGCCGGCAATATGGCCAGCGCCATTATCGGCGGCCTAATCGACAGCGGCGTCGCGCCTTCTACTATTACGGCCACCGCGCCGAATGACAGCGAACTGACATCGATTAAACAACGCTTAGGCATCAATACAGACACCGACAACAATGCGGCGGTGGCTGAGGCCGATGTGGTGGTACTCGCGGTGAAGCCACAAATCATGCGCAACGTATGCGAAGCGTTGCGCGACAGCGTTCAGCGCCAGCAGCCGTTGGTTATCTCGATTGCTGCCGGCCTGGATGCCGGCACGATCGACCAGTGGCTAGGCGGCCAGAATGCCATGGTACGCTGCATGCCCAATACGCCCTCGTTGGTCGGTTATGGCGCCAGCGGCCTCTACGCCAATGCCAACGTCAGCGATGCCCAGCGTGACGTGGCCACCCAGTTAATGGAAGCGGTCGGCATTGTGGAGTGGGTGGAAGAAGAAGCCCTGTTAGACGCAGTCACCGCTGTTTCTGGTAGCGCCCCGGCCTACTTCTTTCTGATGTTCGAAGCCATGGAAGAAGCCGCGGTTAAACTCGGCCTACCTGCCGCCACCGCGCGCCGCCTGGCTATTCAAACCGCGCTGGGTGCGGCCACCATGGCGCAGCAGAGTGATAAAGACCCGGCCACGCTGAAACAGAACGTTATGTCGCCGGGCGGCACCACCGAACGTGCCATTCAACATATGGAAGAGGCACAATTGCGCACCACGATTGCCGACGCCATGCAGGCCTGCGCCGACCGCGCCCAGGCAATGGCCAAGGAACTAAGCGGCAGCTAATGCAGCCATTCGGCTAACACAGCCTAAGCTACCGGATCATCAAGGAGACATAATAATGGGCAATGAATTGGGCAGTGCAGGGTTAATGCTGGTAAATACCCTCATCAATATTTACCTCTTTTTACTCATGCTGCGCTTCCTGCTGCAAGCGTCGCGGGCGGATTACTACAACCCGTTAAGCCAATCGGTGGTCAAAATCACCCAGCCGGTAGTGGGGCTATTTCAAGGCTTTTTAGGCCCTGTGGCTGGCCGCTTCGACCTCGCCACCTTAGCAGCAGGCTTTGTATTGAAAGTGGCTAGCATCATCGCCATTTTTATGGTGATTGGCGTTGGCATGCCACCCATTGCTGGACTGCTGATTGCCGGTGCGGCCGCCTTGGCGAATGCAATTTTAAAAATCTACTTCTTCGCCCTGATTGTGATGATTATTTTGAGCTGGGTAGCGCCCAACGCCAGCCATCCAGGTGCGCTGCTGGTTATGCAGTTGGTAGAGCCGATTATGGCCCCGGTACGCAAAGTGATTCCTCCGCTGGGCATGATCGATCTATCGCCTATCGTGGTGTTTATCGCCATTAACCTGATCGATGGTTTGGTGGTCGGCGCCCTGATTCGTGCGGCGGGCATTTCCGGCGCGCTGGTCGGGCTGTGATGGCAACTGCCATCTCCGTATTCTTAGCAAGGAAGCCTCTGATTAACGTAATGAGTGCAGGCCAGACAAGGCAAAAATCAACGAAAAAGCGGAATTTACAGGTTGTAAATGAGCATTTTGAGGCGATTTTTAACGCCGTATGGGCAAGCGCAATAGTTAATCAGAGGTTTACAGGATCTACTTCAGTCGCCCTCTTTCAGCAGGACTAGCGCCTTCAATGCCTGACTCAGATACGCTTGCATTTGCAGACCGACCGGCGGGCTCCGTCGGCGTGGTCACCCCGCACGTGGCACGCTTCGACACGCCGCTCGCTCTCGCCTGCGGCAAAGTGCTGCCTGCCTACGAGCTGATTTACGAAACCTACGGCACATTGAATGCCGATCGCAGTAACGCGGTACTGATTTGCCACGCGCTCTCGGGTCACCACCACGCCGCGGGCTACCACAGCGAAGAAGACCGCAAGCCCGGCTGGTGGGATGCCCATATTGGCCCCGGCAAAGCGATCGACACCAACCGCTTTTTTGTTGTGTCACTCAATAACCTGGGGGGCTGCCATGGCAGCACCGGGCCGGTCAGTCATAACCCCGACACCGGCCGCCAGTGGGGGCCTGAGTTCCCCATGGTCACGGTGAGCGATTGGGTGGCCAGCCAGGCGCGGCTTGCCGACCACCTGGGGATTGAGCGCTGGGCCGCCGCGGTGGGCGGCAGCTTGGGCGGCATGCAGGTGATGCAGTGGACAATGACCTACCCGGAACGGGTGGCTAACGCGGTGGTGATTGCCGCCACGCCTCGACTCTCGGCGCAAAATATCGCTTTTAACGAAGTAGCCCGTCAGGCAATTCGCTCTGATCCGGAGTTTTTTGACGGTTGGTATGCCGAGCACGACACCGTGCCCAAACGCGGGCTAAAGCTGGCCCGTATGGTAGGCCATATCACCTACCTGTCAGAAGACGCCATGGGCAGCAAGTTTGGCCGCGATTTGCGTAGCGACGACCTTAACTTCGGCTTTGACGTTGAGTTTCAGGTGGAGTCCTACTTGCGCTATCAGGGCGACACTTTCTCCACCGCCTTTGATGCCAATACTTACCTGCTGATGACCAAAGCGCTGGACTACTTTGACCCGTCCGCGACCCAAGGGGGCGACTTAGCCAAAGCCCTGGCCCCAGCGCAGTGCCCGTTTTTGATTGTTAGCTTTACCACCGACTGGCGCTTTCCGCCCTCGCGCTCCCGCGAGCTGGTCGATGCACTCATTCGTGCGGGCAAAGCGGTTAGCTACGCCAACATCGACTCGCCCCATGGGCACGATGCTTTCTTACTCTCAGAGCCGCGCTACGACGCCATCTTCAGCGCTTTTATGAACCGCGCTGCCGGCGAGCTTAACCTCGCCGAAGTGGGTAAAGATGAAGCAAGCGAAGATGCAACGAGCTCAGAGGAGACGCCATGATGCGCGCCGATCTTGAACTGATTTATGACTGGGTGCCCGAAGGGGCGCACGTGCTCGACCTCGCCTGTGGCGACGGCGAGCTGCTTGAGACCCTGGCGAACAATAAAGGCGTGACTGGCTATGGCTTAGAGATCGACCATGACGGCATTAATGCCTGCGTCGCCCGGGGCGTCAGCGTGATTGAGCACAACCTGGATGACGGTTTAAGCAGCTTCTGCGATAACAGTTATGACCAGGTAATCATGACCCAGGCGCTTCAGGCGCTGCGCCGTCCGGACAAGATGCTCGATGAAATGCTGCGTGTCGCCGAAGAGGGCATCATCACTTTCCCCAACTTCGCCTACTGGCGTCACCGTGTTCATTTGGGTCTGCGCGGCTATATGCCGGTATCCAAATCGCTGCCCCACGCCTGGTACGACACGCCCAACATCCATCTCTCAACGTTCAACGACTTTGAGCACCTGTGCCGCGAGAAAGGCTTGATGATTGTTGATCGCGCGGTGGGTGTAGGGGATCATCAAGGCCACTGGAAATCGCGGCTATGGCCCAATCTATTTGGTGAAATTGCCATTTTCCGCGTTCGTCGCCGCTAGATATTCATCGCGCTTAAACTCAATCCGAGGAGCCACGCCATGTTACGCAGATTAATGATGAGTGCCGCCCTTGTCGGCATGCTCTTCGCCGCCGCTGGGGCCCACGCTGAGCAGTTCGTCAGCGTGGGCGATTACGAGATTCACTACAGCGCGGTGAACAGCAGCTTTTTGACTCCGGAAGTGGCCCAAGCGAACAACCTCCAGCGCAGCGCCAACCGCGGCCTGGTTAATGTAAGCGTTCGCGAGCGCCAGGAGGATGGCAGTACCCGCCCCGTTAACGCCAGCGTACAGGGCCACGTAAGCGGCTTGACAGGCGCCCAGGAGTCGCTCAGCTTTCGCACCGTGCACGACGGCGATGCCACCTACCACCTGGCGCCTTTTACCCTACTCGACGATGAGAACATGCGCTTTGAGCTAAGCGTGCGCTACGACCGCAACGCCGCCCCCGAACCGGTGAACTTTATTCAGCGTTTTTATATTGATCGCTAAGTCAATCCTGTATAGCTCTCGACATGCCGTAGGTAGATTGACGCAAGGGCGCTGTAAACCCATCCTTGGGCGCTACTTTCGCCATCCATGGCGAAAGACCCTTGCTTACAACTACCCACGGCCGCTGGTCATAGGCCAACGTATGCAAAGCTTGCTCTATCTACAGCCGTACAGGCAGGCTACGGGTTAACCGCACTCCAATGGGACGCTGTTGCTCCCGCACCACCTCAATACCATAGGCCAGCACTTCCACCCCGCTGGCTGAGGCCTCCGCTAGGGCTGCCGCGTAAGTCGCGTCGATATGGGCTGCGGCGGCCACATCGGCAATACCTTCATGGGCGACACAAAACAGCAGCACCGCCCGTTCGCCCTGCTCTGTCAGCACTCGCAGCGAATGCAGATGCTTGGTACCGCGCACGCTCACCGAGTCCGGAAAGTAGCCGTGGCCGTCCTGCTCTTTGAGGGTGACCTGCTTCACCTCGATATACGCCCGCCCCCGCTCTGGGTCATCCAGCCTAAAATCGAGGCGGGCGTCGGCC
>NZ_HG423343.1:1356622-1424266 GCF_000982975.1 Halomonas sp. A3H3
GCGGGCGTCGGCCACTTTCACCTCCCGGCGCAGAGTGGCGTAGCCTGCCAACGGTGCCAAAGCCCCCGCCTCCAGCGCCGCTTCCACGATGCGGTTAGCGCGGCCGGTATGCACCGAGGCGAGCGCCACCTGCCCATCCGCTTGGGGCAGCTCGATAAACTCCCACGTCCAGGCAAGCTTGCGCTTGGGGTTATCGCTGGGTGACAACCACACTCGGCACCCTGGCACGTTCACCGCCTTCATCGAGCCGGTATTGGGGCAGTGGGCGACGACTTCGCGACCATCATCCAAACGCACATCGGCGAGAAAGCGCTTATAACGCTTGATCAGCGTGCCCGGCACCAGCGCCGGATAAGTCAGCATCACAGCCTGCCCACAAAGCGTGTAATCCGCGCCACCGCCTCTTCCAGCCGGGCCACATCATTGGTGAACGCAATGCGCACATGGTGTTCGCCGCCACGTACAGCAAAATCAATACCCGGGGTAATCGCCACGTTTTCTTCCTGCAGCAGGCGCTCACAGAAGGCCTGGCTATCCCGGCTGTAGCGGGAGATATCCAACCACAAATAAAACGCCCCCTGGGGCGGGAGATCCGGTGCCAGCCCCAAGCCTGCAAGGCCCTCCAGCAGCACCTGGCGGCGCTCTTTCAGGGTTTCACGGCGCTGTTCAAGAATACCCCGGCACTCGGGCGTAAACGCCGCCAGGGCGGCATGCTGCGAAGGCGTCGGCGCGGCCAGAAACATGTTCTGCGCCAGCCGCGTTAATGGCTCCACTGCATGCTCTGGCGCCACCAGCCAGCCCAGGCGCCAGCCGGTCATACCAAAATATTTTGAGAAGCTGTTGACCACAAAGGCGTTGGCGGAGAGCGAGGTCGCTGAGAGCGGTGCATTGTCGTAGTTGAGGCCCTGGTAGATCTCATCGACGATGACCTCGCCTTCGCGCTCAGCGACCGCTGCCAGCACTGCAGAGAGCTGTTGCGCGCTCAACGTGTGGCCGGTAGGGTTAGAGGGCGACGCCAACATCGCTAGGCTTGTGTCCTCACGCCAATGCTGGGCGACCAGGGCAGCGTCCAACTGCCAGCCGCTATCTCGCCCCACGGATACCGCATCAATCTCAGCGCCAGCTAGCGCCATAAAGTGACGATTGCAGGGGTAGTTAGGGTCAGCCATCAGCACCCGCGAGCCGGTTTCGACTAATAGCTGGCTTGCCAGCAGCAGTGCCCCTGACGCCCCGGGCGTTACCAAGATACGTGCAGGATCAACCGTAGCGTTAAAGTGCTCTGCATAGTGCCCGGCGATCGCCTCACGCAGCGCGGGCAGCCCAGCTGCTGGGGTGTAGCGGGTATGGCCACTGGCCAACGCCTGCTGCCCGGCAGCGATAATTGGCTCGGGGGTAGCAAAATCCGGCTCGCCTACTTCCAGGTGAATCACATCGTGGCCGGCGGCTTCCCGCGCCTGGGCCATTTCCAGCAAATGCATGACCCGAAAAGGGGCAACGTGATCGACACGCGAATTCCAGGCCATAACGGCTCCTTCATCTAATCATTTTTGAAACTGGACAAATATTGAAAAACTAACTAAAACATGGCGCTAGTCATATTCAAGGCCAAACAATCGTCGACAGCTCACCATTATGCTTGCAACCCAGTCATTTTTCAGCTAAACAAGCATCCCTTTGGCGTGAGATCGTGACAATCGCTCATGGTCGATCAGTAGTCACATATGTAAGGGGCAGTCCCATGCCAGTAGCAGAAAAGAAACCGGAAGCGTCCAAGTCCTTCACTCCGTATGAGCCAGCGCCGGGTGAAGAGTATATGAACGAGCAGCAGCTAGCGCACTTCCGTCAGCTGCTGCTGGATTGGAAACAGGACCTCATGGAAGAGGTGGATCGTACCGTACGCCACCTGCAGGAAGATGCGAACAACTACGCCGACCCCGCCGACCGTGCTACCCAGGAAGAGGGCTTTAGCCTGGAACTGCGTACCCGGGATCGCGAGCGTAAGCTGCTCAAGAAAATTAACGAGACGCTAGATAACATCGATGATGATGATTATGGCTTCTGCGAAGCCTGCGGCGTTGAAATCGGCATTCGTCGTTTAGAAGCTCGCCCCACCGCCACCCTTTGTGTGGATTGCAAAACCCTGGCGGAACTCAAAGAGAAACAGCTAGGCGGCTGAGCGCTAAAAGACCGTGCTACTCGAACGCGGGCACCTTAGGGTGCCCGTTTTTGTGAATGGCTTTTTGTGAATAGCTTTTTGTAAATAACCAGCCCCTCTCAACAATGACGCTACCATGATTGATTTTGCTCGCTACCGGGGGCGCTTTGCCCCTACGCCCTCTGGCCCGCTGCACTTTGGCTCTTTGGTCGCCGCCTTAGGCAGCTATTTAGATGCCCGCGCGGCCGATGGGCAGTGGCTGGTGCGCATTGAAGATATCGACCCACCGCGCTGCCCTGAAGGTGCGGCGAGCACTATCCTTCGCCAGCTGGAAACCTTCGGGCTGGAGTGGGACGAAGCGGTAATGTGGCAGCACACTCGCGGCGATGCTTACCAACAGGCGCTTGACCAGCTTGTCCAACTCGGCCTGGCCTATCCCTGCAGCTGTTCGCGCAAGCAGTGGCAGGCGTTTGTTATCTACCCCGGCTGGTGCCGCGATGGCGTTTGCGATGCGAATAAACCGGTGGCCTGGCGGCTGCGCAGCGACCGTGGCGAACGCCCTATCCGCTGGCAAGACCGGCTGTTCGGCGAGCAGCAGTTTGACCCGGCTGAACTAGGCGATGTGGTATTAAAGCGCAAAGATGACCTATGGGCATATCAGCTCGCCGTGGTAGTGGATGACGCCGAGCAGCAGATTACCGATGTGGTACGCGGGCTCGATTTGCTCGATAACACCCCTTGGCAGCGCCAATTGCAGAGCGCACTTCAGCTACCGCAGCCGCGTTACCTGCATCTGCCACTCATTGTGACCGCTGAAGGGCAAAAGCTCTCCAAGCAAAACCTGGCCCCGGCCCTGGCAGAAGACGAGCAGAAAGTGCGCCAGCAGCTCTTTCAGGCGCTGGAAGCGCTTGATCAAGCGCCGCCACAAGAACTGGCCTCAGAGCCCTCCGCGACTCAGCTACACTGGGCGGTAGCGAACTGGTCGTTGGCACGTTTAAACCCAACGGCACACCGTTTAAATCCCTCTTCACCTCCAGTAGGAGATTGATATGTATGTCTATCGCATCATGCTGTTTTTGGTGTTTGGCGGCTACCTGCTCTCTCCGCTGCTGATGAATGGCTGGAGCGACCCTGAGGCCGCCTGGTACCGACCGTTTGCGATTTGGGGCGGATTGATTGCGTTAACCCTCTGGCTGGAGCAGAAGAGAAAGCTTGATGAACGTTGAGATGCACGTTGAGATAGTCGGCGTCCTACTGCTTGGGCTGGGTTACCTGGCACTGCTGTTTGGCTGCGGTTTTGCGGTAGAGCGCGGCTGGGTGCCGGTGCGTATTACCCGCCACCCGATTGTTTACACCCTTGCCCTGGGTGTTTATGCCAGCGCCTGGGCGATTTACGGCAGCGTGGAAATGGCTGCCCACGCGGGGTTTGGCTTCCTCGCCTACTACCTGGGCGCAGCGGGCGCCTTCTTGCTCGCCCCTGTGCTACTGGTGCCCATCCAGCGCATCACCCGCACCTATCAACTAACGTCATTGGCGGATCTGTTTGCCTTTCGCTTTCGCTCTCGTTGGGCGGGTACGCTGGTCACCATCGTCAGTCTACTGGCGGTGCTGCCACTGCTCGGCATTCAAGTCCAAATCCTGGGCGAAGCCATCAATATCATCACCGCCAGCCAAGCGGGAGGTAGCGTTGCGCTACTTTTTTGCGCCGTAATTGCCGCCTTTGCGGTTATTTTCGGTGCCCGCCACAGCCAGTCTCACGGCCGCCACGACACTCTGCTTAGCGCCATTGCGTTTGAATCCATTGTTAAACTGCTGGCCATGCTGGGGCTCGGCGTGGTGGCGCTATGGATGGTGTTTGACGGCCCAGGCGACCTGCAGCTGTGGCTGGAAGGCCCTGGCGCTCTCCTCCAACAACAGACACCCAAACTTGACCCGGCCCAGTGGCGAACTCTCCTGCTGCTGTTTTTTGCGGCGGCGTTTATGATGCCGCATTTGTTTCATATCAGTTTTTCAGAAAGTCTATCCCGGCATACCCTGCTACAAGCGAGCTGGGCGCTGCCGCTTTTCCTGCTGTTAATGGCGCTACCCGTGCCGTTGATTTGGTGGGCCGCGCAGTCGGTCAATCCCGACATACCCATCGCCGCCTATGCCGCCTACCTAATGACCGAACACTGGTGGGTGGGAGCACTGGCGTTTATCGGCGGGCTAGCCGCCGCCAGCGGCACCATGATTATGATTGCGCTAGCGCTTTCCGGCATGGTGCTTAATCATATTGTACTGGTAGCGAGGCCCCCGGAAGCGCGCAGTGATCTCTACGGCTGGCTGCTGTGGCTGCGCCGTGGGCTAGTGGTCGCTGTGATTATCAGCGGCTGGGTGTTTTACCAGTGGGTAGGTCGCCATCATGGGCTTATCGGTTTGGGATTAGCCGCGTTTGTCGGCATGGCCCAGTGCCTGCCTGGCATGCTGGCGCTGCTCTACTGGCCGGGCGCTAACCGTAAAGGCATGATTATTGGCCTCATCGCAGGCGTCGGCGTATGGCTATGGGGGCTATGGCTGCCGCTCATGTTCTCGCTACCCGTACCGACGCTGCCCTTTACCCCGCTTACCGACGCTGGTGCGCCGGTTTGGTACAACGTCACGCTGCTCTCGTTAGCGGTCAATATCCTGCTGTTGATTGTGATATCGCTGTTTACGCGTATTTCTGAAGGTGAGCAGTCCGCCGCGGAAGCGTGCTCCGTCGATGCCGTTATCCGCTCCAAGCGCTTTCCACTGGAAGCCGCCACGGCAAGCGATTTTTCGACTCACTTAGCCCATGCCCTCGGCGATGAGGCGGCTAGCCGTGAAGTGAAGCGGGCATTGCAAGCACTCAATTTAACGCCCCAGGAGCGCCGGCCCTACGCGCTGCGTCGCTTGCGTGACCGTATTCAGGCCAATCTCTCGGGCCTAATGGGCCCATCGGTGGCACGGGATATTGTTGATCGCTATCTACCCTACCGCCACGACGACACCCCTGAAACCGACGATATTCACTTTGTTGAAAGTCGCCTGGAAGCCTACCGTTCGCGGTTAACGGGGCTAGCCCGGGAACTCGACGGCTTGCGCCGCCACCACCGCCAAACCCTGGCCTATCTACCTGTGGGGCTGTGCGTGCTAGGCGATGACGATGAACTACTAATGTGGAATCAGGCGCTCTCTCAACTCTCGGGTATTAGCGGTGAAAGCGTGATCGGTTCACGCCGCGACAGCCTACCTGCCCCCTGGCCCGGCCTACTCGGTGGCGTGCTGGAAACCACGTCAACACCGCTCTACAAACAGGCGGTCACGCTGCACGGTAAAGACTATTTTTTGACCCTGCACAAAGCGATTCTCAGCGGTAGTGACAGCCGTGGCGGCAGCGTTATTCTGATTGAAGACCATACCGAAATGAAGTGGTTAGAAGATGAGTTGGTACATGCAGCACGCCTTGCCTCCATCGGCCAGTTAGCCGCTGGGGTCGCCCACGAAATTGGCAACCCGATTACCGGCATCTCGTCGCTGGCGCAAAACCTCCGCTACGACACCAACGATCCCGCCCTGCTGGAGACCGCCGACCAAATCCAGCAGCTAACCCAGCGGGTCACCAAAATCGTTAACTCACTGGTTGGTTTTGCCCATGGGGGACGCCAATCGGTACCGCTCCCTGCCTCACCTGTGGCACTTGCATCCATTAGCGAAGATGCACTGCACTTGATCCACCTCGCCCGCTCGGGAGAGGATGTTACCTTAACCAATGAAACGCCTGACGACGTGGTGGTACGCGGCGATGCCCAGCGATTAACGCAAGTGATGGTCAACCTGCTGAGCAATGCCCGGGATGCCTGCGGCCAAGGGGGAGAAGTTCACATGACCGCAGGGCGCCACGAGCAGCTTGCATGGTGGCGAATAACCGATAACGGTCAGGGCATCGACCCACGAGTGCGCGAGCACCTATTCGAGCCCTTTACCACCACCAAACCCGCCGGCGAGGGCACCGGTCTGGGCCTTTCATTGGCCTACCAGATTATCAATGAGCACCAGGGTAAAATAGACGTGGCTTCGCCACCCCCCGGACAGCCTCGCGGCACGGCCATTACGTTATGGCTGCCGCTTTACCAACAGGATGATCAGCCAACCCATGCCCAGGATTCTGATTGTTGAAGATGAAGCGATTATTCGCAGCGCGCTAAAGCGCCTTCTGGAACGCCACGACTATACGGTCAGCGAAGCAGGCAGCGCTGAGGAGGCCAGCCAGCTTGAGCTCGCAGGGTTCGACCTCATCATCAGCGACCTGCGTCTGCCGGGCGAACCGGGCACCTCGCTGATCACCGCCGCAGCCCCCGTGCCGGTATTGATCATGACCAGCTACGCCAGCATGCGCTCTGCGGTGGAAGCGCTCAAACAGGGGGCCGTGGACTACGTTGCCAAGCCCTTTGACCACGCGGAGCTATTGGAGACCGTTGAGCGGATCCTGCACAAGCAGTCGATGCAGCAGAGTCCGCCCCCGGATATCACCGATGCAGGCGGCAGCCGGCAAACCATGATCGGCAACTGCGTTGCCATGCAGAAGGTCTACACCCGCATTAGTAAAACCGCCCCGGCCGATGTCACCGTATTGATTCTTGGCGAGTCAGGTACCGGCAAGGAGCTGGTGGCACGCGCCATTCACCAGCAGAGCAAGCGCGCCAAGGCACCATTGATCTGCGTCAACTGCGCGGCGATTCCTGAAACGCTGATCGAATCAGAGCTGTTTGGCCATGAGAAAGGCGCTTTTACCGGCGCCAGCGCTGCGCGCACCGGGTTAGTCGAAGCCGCTGATGGCGGTACGCTATTTTTGGATGAGATTGGTGAACTACCGCTGGATGCCCAGGCGCGTCTGCTGCGCGTTCTTCAAGAGGGTGAAATCCGTAAAATTGGCTCGGTGGAAACCCGCCACGTCAATGTCCGCCTGATTGCAGCCACCCATCGTGACCTGCGAGCACTGTCAAAAACCGGCGAGTTCCGCCTTGACCTTTACTACCGACTGAACGTGATGCAGATCGAGCTGCCGCCGCTGCGCGAGCGCGAGGATGACGTGCTTGAGATCGCCGACATTCTGCTCGACAAGGCGTGTAAGCGCCACGAACGCACGGGCCTGCGTTTGTCCCGCGCAGCCCGCCAGGATCTGCGCGACTACCCTTGGCCGGGTAACGTTCGCGAGCTGGAGAATGCCCTTGAGCGCGGAGTGATTCTTGCCGAGGGGCATCTGATCCATCCGGATGACCTGGGTCTAGCGCCGACCACCCCACGCCCCCATCCGTCCTCTGGCGCGTCCAGCACACCTGCTGCCAGTGGTGGCGGTGATAAAAGTGCTGAAGAGAATGAAGATGATCTCTCTTTAGAAGATTATTTTCAGCACTTTGTCCTCGAACACCAAGACCAAATGAGTGAAACCGAATTGGCACAAAAACTGGGCATTAGCCGTAAAAACCTTTGGGAACGACGCCAGCGGCTTGGCATACCGCGCAAAAAAACCGCCCGGCGCCCAGGTTAAGCACCTGGGCATTGCTATCCACTCGCGCCTCCACACCACCCCTACGACCATCGTCTAATATACTGATTTAAATAAGAAATATTCTGCCTTTCGCTACCCAGGTACTGTTACCTTCCCACACAACGCCGCGCACAAACGGCCGCGAAAGGGGTAACACTTCTCGCGCCGTAAAGTTCCTCAGCGACTTAAAAAACTCCAACCTTCTGAAATTTATAATTTATTAAATAGGTGGCACAGGGCCTGCAGTATTACTGGGTAAGAAAAACAAACTGGGCATAGCGCCAGGTCACCAACAAAAACAACATGACCTCGCCACAACCTGAGCCACAACAAAAACAACAGGGCCAGGTAGAGATAACGGTACTAACAAGAACAACAGACTTGAATCTCATTACTTGCTTGCGCAGGCAACACAGGCGCAGCGAACAACAACAAAAGTTAGCAAGTGGCCCGAAAGGACGCGACGTACAATGTGACTTGGCATCCTAACAACAACAATAGCTGTCAGTGTGTACACCCCGGCGCCAATAATAATACCCCGGGGGGAGAAAAGTTCGCGGTTGGATTATTGTTTTGAATACGAGGCGGTCGGAACCATCGTGATCCTTACGCCTACCGACTGCGGTGCGTATTCAGGGCGATGTGCCATCATGAAGAAAAATAGCAGCACGGACGCTGATTAATTGCTTGATAGGGGAGGCTCTTTTAGCCTCCCCTTTCCGTGTTTGGAGCCTGGGTTTAAAACCTGTGTTAGCCCCCGCCAGCGTCAAGTGCTTTGCAAGCCGCTACTTTGCAAGCCATGAAGGGTCGGCTACACTCAGCCACTCGTGGTTTATGTTCAGTACTCGTTTGAAGTGTTTTCTAACGACTATTTTTACGACCATTTTTTCGTACCTGCGAGTTGAAATCGTCGCATGTTTAAAGGATTTACCCGTTTCCTACACAGCCCGGGGGAGCAATTGAAAACCTTGCTTGATCCCCAAGAGAGCACCACCAGCGCCCTCACTCCGCGCAACATCCCTCGGTCAGAGCACCCTGTTTCTCGCCAGCATATTAGCGATGCCGCGTTAAAAGTGCTTTATCGCCTTAGCGGCGCGGGTTTCGACGCCTATTTGGTGGGCGGTTGCATTCGTGATGCGCTGCTGGGCAAGATGCCCAAAGATTTTGATGTCGCCACCAACGCCACTCCAGAGCAGGTTCGCGATCTATTTCGTAACTCGCGCCTGATCGGCCGCCGTTTTCGGATTGTCCATGTGCGCTTTGGCCGCGAGGTCATTGAGGTCACCACCTTCCGTGGCAAACCCCAAGACGAGCATGGCGACCACATTGCCCACCAGTCCGATGAAGGGTTACTGCTGCGCGACAATGTATGGGGCAATATCGAAGAAGACGCGCTGCGCCGCGACTTTACCGTTAATGCGCTCTACTACAATATCGCCGACTTCAGCATCACTGATTTTGCCAATGGTGCCGAGGATATTAAGACCCGCACCCTGCGCCTGATTGGCGACCCGGCGACACGCTACCGCGAAGACCCGGTACGGATGCTGCGGGCGGTGCGCTTTGCGGCTAAGCTCGACTTCACGCTAGACCCCGCCACCGAAGCGCCGATGTACGATCAGGCACCGCTGCTGCTGCAGATTCCACCAGCACGGCTATTCGATGAAGTCCTCAAGCTGTTTATGTCGGGCCACGGTTTGGTCACCTTCCGGCTACTCAGCCACTACGGCCTGTTCGGCATGCTGTTCCCCGAGGCCGAAGAAGCCATGGCCGATGCCGCCTGGGCCGAAGAGCTGATTGAGCAGGCGCTGACCAACACCGATAAACGTATTGCCGAAGAGCGCCCCGTCACCCCGGCCTTCCTGCTGGCAGCGTTTTTATGGGCCCCGGTCAAGCATCGCCAGGAAGCGCTGGAGCAAGAGGGCATGCCGCCCATTCCGGCGCTTCAAGCAGCCGCTCAGCAGGTGGTCTCCCGTCAGTTAGAGTTCACATCGATTCCCAAGCGCTTTGGCATCCCGATGCGGGAAATTTGGGAATTACAGCAGCGCCTACCCCAGCGGCGCGGTAAAAAGGCCTTTCAAACCCGCGAACATTCGCGTTTCAGAGCGGGCTATGACCTGCTGCTGCTGCGCGAACAGGCGGGCGAGATACCGAGTGGTTTAGGCGAATGGTGGACGGCGTTTCAGCGCGGCGATGAGCACGAACAGCGCCGCTTACTGCAAAAAGTTGGCGGCGACCCCGCCAGCCAGGGCGACCGTCGTCGTAAACGGCGCCGAAAGCCGAGCGCGCCAGAGTAGTGGGTACTCCTCCCCAGCTCGCCTATATTGGCTTGGGTAGTAATCTAGAGTCGCCTATCGAGCAGGTTCGCGAGGCCCTCAACGAGCTGGCAATACTACCGCTAAGCCGATTGGTGGCAGCATCATCGCTTTACGCCAGTCGCCCGGTGGGGCCGCAGGATCAGCCGGACTTTATCAACGCGGTGGCCGCGCTGGAGACACGGCTCTCGCCGCTGGCGCTACTCGACCAGCTTCAGGCGTTAGAGCAGCAGCATCGCCGCCGCCGCCAGCGCCGCTGGGGGCCCCGAACGCTCGATCTTGACCTGCTGCTCTACGCTAATGACACTATTGATACGCCACGCCTACGCGTGCCGCACCCGCAAATAACTGCCCGGGCCTTTGTACTGCTCCCCCTCGCAGAGATCGCCCCCTCTCTAGACCTTCTCCAACAGCCGCTATCCACGTGGCTTGAGCAAGTTGATAACCAAGGCTTGGAACGCTTACCTAACGCCGAGTGTGCGGCTAACGCTACCATTTGACACAAATCTCGACACCGACACCCCATTCAGGTAACAATTGCCGGTTACGCCACTTCGCGTATGCAGGGATGCAGCATCAATAATGGTCGGCTGCCTATGTCGCAGCGGCCTCACGTAAAACATGAGAGCACGCCATGAAAACCGTCACCCTAAGCACGCTGCAGGCCTATAAGCAGGCTGGCGAGACATTCAGTTGCCTAACCGCTTACGACGCCTCCTTTGCCCATGCGGCAAGCCAAGCAGGCATTGATGTCCTGCTCGTCGGTGATTCGCTGGGCATGGTGCTACAGGGCCATAACAGCACTCTGCCCGTCACTATTGAAGACATCGTTTACCACACCCGCTGCGCTGCGCGTGGTAAAGGCCATAGCCTGTTGATGGTGGATCTACCTTTTATGAGCAACGCTACCACCGAGCGCCTGCTGGAAGATGCCGGTGCCGTGATGCGCGCGGGGGCGGAGCTGGTCAAACTGGAAGGCGAAGCGTGGATGGCCGATGGCATTCGTGAACTCACCCGCCGCGGCGTACCGGTATGTGCCCACCTGGGCTTAACCCCACAAACCGTGCATCAGCTAGGTGGCTATAAAGTGCAGGGACGCGACGCCGCTCACGCTGAGCGCATCATTAATGACGCAAAAGTGCTTGTCGAGGCGGGCGCCTCGGTGATTCTGCTTGAGTGCGTCCCTGCCAGCCTGGGCAAAGCGGTCACCGAAGCGCTGGATGTACCGGTGATTGGCATTGGCGCAGGGCCGGATACCGATGGCCAGATTCTGGTGATGCACGATGTGCTGGGCGTCACCCACGGACGCACACCGCGCTTTGTGAAAAACTTTATGGTTGAGGCGGACAGTATTCAAACTGCGTTTCAGCGCTACCATGAAGCGGTCAAAACACGCACTTTCCCAGCCCAAGAGCACTGCTTTTAAATATGACGGTTAAGACATCTAGTCTATCGACCACCTTTTGTCACTAATACGAAACGACTATGCGCACTTTGCGAGACATTGATCAGCTACGCAGCACGCTGCGAGATTACCGCCAACGCGGCCAGCGTATTGCCCTGGTACCCACCATGGGCAACCTACATGCCGGGCACCTAGCGCTGGTCGCCTGCGCGCGCCAGCACGCCGATATCGTGGTCGCAAGCCTGTTTGTCAATCCGATGCAGTTTGGCCCAGGCGAAGATTTAGACGGTTACCCGCGTACCTTTGATGCCGATCAAGCGCAGCTTATCGAGGCCGGCTGCAACGTGCTGTTCGCCCCGGCGGTGAGCTCGCTCTACCCCAACGGCTTGGACGCCCAGACCCGCGTGCATGTGCCCGTGGTGGGTGAGGGTCTGTGTGGTGGCTCACGCCCCGGGCATTTTGACGGTGTCTCCACCGTGGTTAGCATGCTGTTTAATTTGGTGCAGCCCGACGTCGCCTGCTTTGGGGAGAAGGATTACCAACAGCTTGCGGTGATTCGTAAGCTGGTGTGCGATCTGCACATGCCCATCGAAATTATCGGCGTGCCCATCGTACGCGCAGAAGATGGCCTGGCACTGTCATCACGCAATGGCTATTTAAGTAGCGAGGAGCGTGCAATCGCCCCTGCGCTTTACCGCACGCTGTGTACGCTTCGCGATGCGCTAGAGCGCGGAGAACCTATCGAAAAGGTACTACACCAGGGCAACACCGCGCTGTATGATGCGGGCTTTACGCTGGACTATTTGGAACTGCGCGATGTCACGCTAGGCCCCATTAACCTAGCGACCCGCCATGCGGTACTGCTGGCCGCCGCCAAGCTGGGCCCGGCGCGATTAATCGATAACCTCACTGTTCAACTCCCGGCCAGCGCTGCCACTACTGGCAGAGAATAAACAAACAACGGGTAAAAATAGGAACTCACATGCATACCATCATGCTCAAAGCCAAGCTGCACATGGCACGCGTCACTCACGCGGTACTCAACTACGAAGGCTCCTGCGCCATCGATGGCGACCTGCTGGATATGGCGGGTATTCGTGAAAATGAGCAGATCCAGATTTACAACGTCGAGAATGGCGAACGCTTTACCACTTACGCCATTCGCGGTGAGGAAGGCTCCAAGCTCATTTCGATCAACGGCGCTGCGGCCCACCTCGCCGCCCCTGGCCACCGGATCATTATCTGCAGCTATGCCCACTACTCCGAAGCCGAACTGGAAAACCACCAGCCTGCTCTGGTGTATCTCCAGGAAGGCAACCACGTCAGCCACACCAGCAATATTATTCCGGTACAGTTGGCCTGATCACAACTGGCCTAATCTTAGTGCCTCTAGTACTTTCTTCTGACGGGCCACATGTTGGCCCGTTTTTATTTGCCCATAAAGGTTTATTGCCGCAACGCACCACCTTCCCCTATGCTGAAGAGACGGCTGACAGAGTACGAATAAAAGAGTACGGCTGACAGAGCACGCCTATCGGGCATCTGGTATCAGACTGTCTGTTAATTACTCCAGGAGTCATCTTATGCAAGAAGTAGTCATTGTTGCGGCACGCCGCACCGCTGTGGGCGCTTTCGGCGGCTCCCTCGCAGGTATTCCAGCGAGCGACCTAGGCGCTTTGGTGATCAAGGATATCCTTGCCTCAACCGGCGTTTCTCCCGATCAGGTTGACGAAGTACTGCTGGGCCAGGTGCTCACCGCGGGCGTTGGTCAAAACCCGGCGCGCCAAGCGGCTATTAAAGGCGGCCTACCGGACTCGGTACCGGCCATGACCATCAACAAAGTGTGTGGCTCAGGCCTTAAGGCACTGCATCTCGCTACGCAGGCCATTCGCTGCGGCGATGCCGAGCTGATTCTGGCCGGCGGCCAGGAGAATATGTCCGCTTCGCCCCATGTACTGCCCAATTCTCGCAACGGCCAGCGCATGGGCGATTGGAAGGCAATTGATTCCATGGTGCACGACGGCCTGTGGGATGCGTTCAACAACTACCATATGGGCATTACCGCCGAGAATTTAGCCGAGAAATACGGTATCACCCGCGAAGCGATGGATGAGTTTGCCGCAGCCTCGCAGCAGAAAGCAGCTGCCGCCATCAAAGAAGGTAAGTTCAAAGGCCAAATCGTGCCGGTGGAAATTCCCCAGCGCAAAGGCGACCCGGTGGTGTTTGATACCGACGAGAATCCACGGGAAGTGACCGCGGAGAAGCTTGGCGGCATGCGCCCTGCGTTTAAGAAAGACGGCACCGTTACCGCCGGTAACGCCTCGGCGCTTAACGACGGCGCGGCGGTGGTTATGCTCTGCTCCGCCGAAAAAGCTAAGCAGTTGGGGCTAGAGCCACTGGCACGCATAGCGGCTTACTCCAACGCAGGCGTTGACCCTGCCATTATGGGTATCGGGCCCGCACCGGCCACTCGCCGCTGCTTGGAAAAAGCCGGCTGGAGCCTGGACGACCTGGACTTGGTCGAAGCCAACGAAGCGTTTGCCGCCCAGGCGCTATCTGTCAACAAAGAGCTCGGCTGGGATACGTCTAAAGTGAACGTCAACGGCGGCGCGATCGCTCTAGGCCACCCCATCGGTGCCTCCGGCTGCCGCGTACTGGTCACGCTGCTCCACGAAATGATCGCCCGCGACGCCAAGAAAGGCCTCGCGACGCTGTGTATCGGCGGCGGTCAGGGCGTAGCCTTGGCTATCGAGCGGCCTTAAAAACCCACCCTTCGCTCGCTTAGCTAAGAACTAATATAAGCCCTTGTCAATTGACGAGGGCTTTTTCCGTTCGGGATGCACAAACCTCTTTATCTTGTTCTACTAACATCATCATTACCGAGCTAAATGGCACTAGTCGCCATTGGCCATTGGCCTCTGACGCGACAAGAGAAAATCGTTGTTGAGTCACCCATCTCCCCTCAGTATTCACGATCAACGCAAAATTTTTGCAGTAACACTGAATCGCTCTCTGTTTCGCCATCAACAAACGCACCTCATCTTCTATTCGTTCGAGTGCCTCTGGCTCACTCTCTCTGGCGACGGTGAGGTGAGGTATGCTGCCCGTATGGAGACCACCGTAGGGTGGGTAGTCTGGGAAGGCATCGACGAATGCTTTAATCAGCGAGATAAAAGGAGCGCTAGGGCTTGGCTGAAGATACACCGTGTCCGTGAATCGGCCCACACCCGATAGCCAAAACTCAAAAGCAGTGGCTTGTTTAGCAATCGCTTTAAGCTTGCGAAGATCTTTCTCGACAATCTCGTTAGGTGATACAAAGGGATAAAGTAGTGTTATGTGCGCGGGCACGCCTATAGCCGCTGTGGCGTCATAGCGCTGACGAAGCTCGTCAACCACGGGTTCGGCTTCGCGAACAGGAACGATCAAGGCCGCTTGCGGTGCCACTCGGGTCATGTGCACATCGTCCAGTTAGGCCAGCCCGCAGGGCTGTTAGCGTGAATACCCCGCTCGCAGGCAGCAAGCGCCGCGGTGGCGCCAATAGCAAACGAGGATGGGAAAACGGGATCATGGCCGGTCAACGTGATCTTGTCCAAAGCCTCCGCCGGCAAACCACCCAGTGACCAGAGCGCAGTCAGTGCATCGCGTGCTGTCATCGTATGAAAACTCATGCTAATGCCTCCAACAACGCCCACCCCTGAGGCCACTCCCCCAACTGACTTGCGGCGTTGATATGCCCGCAGGCGCCCACGTCAACAAAGTCGGCTTGCCATGTCGCAGCCTGCTGCCGGGCATAGTCCGTCGTCGCGTAGGGGTCGTCACTGCTGGCTACAACCAGCGCTGGAAATGGCAGAGGCCGAGCAGGAGCGTTGCGGAAATCGCCCGCTTCGGGTGGGAAAGCCTTTGCGCCAGGGTCAGGTACTGCCACCAGCAACGCGCCGCTTACCTGCGCCACTCGATGAGCTCTCTCATCGCTGCTCTTCTTATCGCTAATAGTGACCTCCTGTACCCAGTGCGCCACCAGCAGGCACGCAAGACTGTGAGCAACGAGCAACACCGGTGCCTCAGCTTCATCAATGGCGGTATCCAATGCCTGCAGCCAATCGGTGAGATTCGGCTCATCCCAGGAGCCAGGCTGAAAACGGAGGCTATTAGGCCGCTTTAGCGCCCATAGTGACTGCCAGTGGTCGGCATCAGAATTGCCGAGACCGGGCAGAAATAGCAGCTGGGTCGCTGGCTTGTTAGTTGTCATTGCAGGTCTCCTTACGCGGTCGATAGCGCAGCTCGCCAGGAATAAGTCGTGGGCGGATTACCGGTGCGCAGCCACTCCATGGCAAGTGGCCAGAGCACGTCGCGAAAGCGCTTATGGAAAAAAGCGAAATGACCGATGCTTGGCTGGCCCACCACAGTTGGCGCTAGCCGCAGGTGATAGCGTTCGCTACTACTGTAATACTCTAGAAGGCGATCAAGCGCGGGACGAGTGCCGAAAGGGTCATCATCGATGCCCAGCGCCAAAATCGGTGCCTGCACACGCGCGAAGCCCCGCACCAGCATCTCAGCTTCGGGCTCGCCCTCAGGTGTTTCACGTTTACGCCGCACGTTGTGCTCAAAGCGCGGCCCCATTCGCGCCCAATCCAGTGCTACGCCTTTGGGTGTATCTTCCATCCACCCCAGACGCTTGGCGGGTACGTAGCCGATCAAAAGTGCCAACAGTGGCATCGCTAGATGCCAACGCAAGAACATAGATCGCCGAGCCTCGGGTGCGTAGTCCCGCCAGTAGGCATACTGTGCGCCCATGGTGAAGATGCGACGCACGCGATGGGCGGACTGGGCAAAGCCAATCACGAAACCGCCCGCAGAGTGACCCACCACATCGACAGGCTGACCAGGAAAACGTCTGGCGACGTAGCGTAGAACGCCTTCAAAATCATGCTGCCCCCAGTCGATCCAGTCGGCCTTGAGTTTGCGCAGCGAATGGTGGCGCGAATCGCCGATTCCCCGGTAGTCGTAGGTCACTACGTCCCACCCTTGCTGATACAAATAATCAGCAAAGGGCATGTAATAGCGGCAGCGCACCGAGGTGGCGGTGTTAATGATCACCACGGGGCCAGGGTGAGACGACGAAACACAAGATCGGCGCCATACCCACCCGCGCAGCGCATAACTATCCGCCGCGCTGATATAGACGGGCTCAGGCATCAATGTTCTGTCGCCTTGCAGCTATACCGTTCTTAGCCCCAGTAACCGTAGCATGAAAGTCCGCAATCAGTTGCTGGGTGACAGGGCCCACGGGCCATTCGGTCTTCGCCTTATCTTCCACCAATGCCACAACCGGCTGAAGCTCGACCGAGGTGCCGGCAGTCAACACTTCGGTTGCAGCACGCAGTTCCTCGAGTGTAACCGCTCGCTCCTCTACCGGCAGGCCTCTCTGACGTGCCAAACCCAACACATGGCGCTTGGTGATGCCATCAAGAAAACAGGTCGGCAGTGGGGTTACCAGTACGCCATCACTGACCAAAAGCAGATTAGTGGCTGTCGTTTCAGCGACTAAGCCGTCGTTATCGAGCAGTAACGCATCATCACAACCTACTGCTATGGCCGCATGGCGGGCTAGCGTGCCGATCATATACAGTCCAGAACACTTAGAGGCAGTAGGCGCCGTATTAGGGGGCGGGCGTCGCCAGTTGGCCAGTTGCAGCCGAATACCTACCTCTGCCCGCCCCTGGGACGCCGCCGTAGGCCAATCCCAAGCGGCAATCGCCACATGGACACGTGCTTGAGGCGCCGCGATAGACACACTATCCGCGCCACGCCAGGCGATAGGGCGGATATACGCATCGGTTAGCTGATTGGCCCATAGCACCGCGTCAATCGCTTGGCTGAGCTCGCGGTGCGACCAGGGCAGCCGATAGTCCAGTAGTGCGGCGGAACGCTCTAAACGCTCCAAATGCGCGTCACCCAGAAAAACACGCCGCCCGTAGGCACGCATGCCTTCGAATACCGCTCCCCCCATGTGTAACGCATGGCTAAGCACATGCAGGCGCGCCTCACGCCAAGGAAGCAGCTCACCATCGAGCCAGATCAACCCATCTCGGTCATCAAGAGCGTTTAGCATGGCACCCACCCAGTAGCAGATTATCGATATCGTCAGTCTGTCCCCTGTATGTTTTAAAAACGAGTGAGTAAATCTCAAACTGGGCTGAGTTTTGCTCAGCGATTTTTACAGCGTGGTCAGCGCGGCTTCTTGTATGATCTGTTTATCAACCTTCGAGGGTGGGGGTAGCGATTATGCGGATTCCTGTGCCATTAAATGCTCTACGCGCTTTTGAGGCGACGGCGCGGCATCTTTCAATCAAGGAAGCGGCCATGGAGCTTTCGGTCACTCCTTCGGCCGTCAGTCACCAACTGCGCATACTGGAGGAGTTGTTTGGCGTCGTGCTTCTGCGCCGAACAGGAACGCGTCTTGAGCTGACCGACGCGGGACACAAGCTAACACCCTACCTGCAACAAGGCTTTACGCAGATTGCCAAGGGGGTTGACTCACTTCGCCAAAAACGCCGTGACGGGCCGCTACGTCTCAACATGTTGCCTACTTTTGCAACCAACTGGCTGTCGCCACGGTTAAGCCTGTATCCCTTCGAGCGGCGTGGATTCTCGCTTGAGATATCCACTACGCAGGATGAGGTAGACCTTGCCGCGGGGGTGGCCGATGTGGGCATCTGGTACGGCAACGGGAATTGGCCGGAATTACAGGCCGATCTCCTCTTTGAAGCAACCATCGACCTTTATGCCCGTCCAGGCTTTGCTACCGGCTCCCATCGCGATCGCCTTGACCGTGTCAGCCAGGCCAATCTGTTTGTCTCCCGCCACTGCCTGACATGGCAACGCTGGATGGAGAGCCTTCCCGACGGCCCCTTCAAACCCGCTGTGGTCACGCAGGTGGATTCCGGAGGATTAACCCTGCAGGCCGCCGCCGATGGGGTGGGTGTATCGATAGTGGTCTGCGAGCTGGCCGATAGCGCCGTGCGATTGGGCCGGCTAACGTCGGTATTCGAACATCCAGTCAACGCAGACGTTGGTTTCTGGTTAGTCTACCCAGATGCACTGCGCGAGGATCGCCGTTTGGATAATTTGCGTAGTTGGCTGCGCGAGCAGCCAACATAGCCAGATACTTGCGCATTATTTATCGCTTACTTAACGACGCTTCTCCCCCACGATGCGTGACGGTGTTCGCCAGACCAACAGCGCCCCCAACAGGAATAATCCGGATGCGGCCCACATGGCAATGGGAAGGCTAGTGCCATCGACGATACGCCCGCCTAGCATAGCACCCAGGCCAATGGACATATTGAAGGTAAACGCCATCAACGCCGTGGCGGCTTCGGTATTGGGTGCAGTGCGTATAATCCAGGTTTGAATGCTGACTGATACGCTGCCAAACACCGCGCCCCACATCATGAGCAACATGACGCCGCTGCTCGGCTGAACACCCAGCAGAGGGAAAACAGCCACCACAATGAGCAGCAGGCTGGGAATCGCCAACACCGCGCGGTAAGGGTGGCGCCCGGCAAACATGCCTGCCGCAATATTGCCCACAATGCCTGCCGCGCCGTAAAGCAGCAGCAGGCTGCTCACATGGCGTTGGGAAATACCGCTGATCTCTTGCAGGATGGGGCTAATAAAGGTGTAGGCAGCAAAGTGGCCAACCACCACAAAAGCCGTGGTTAACACCGCCACCCGCACCCCGCGATTGCTAAACTGCTGCGCGAGCACTCGGAGCCGCACCGGTTCCCGTGGAGGTAACGGCGGTAGCCAAAACCACAGCGCAGCGGCCGTTAACAGGCTTAAACCACCCAGCGCTCCAAAGGCGACTCGCCAGTTGCTGAGATCCCCCAGCAGCGTGCCCAGTGGCACACCCAGCACCGAGGCCGCCGCGACGCCACCAAAAATCATCGTCATTGCTTTTGGCACCTGAGCCTCCGGCACTAGGCGTGGGGCAATACTGCCCGCCACCGCCCAAAAGCCACCAATGCTAAGCCCCACCAGCACGCGGGCGGCAAGCAGCAGGATAAAGCTGCTGGCCAATGCCGAGAGCACACTCCCGGCCACCATTACGGCCATCAATGCCGTGAGCATAATGCGCCTGTCCAAGCGCCCCACCGCTACCGGCAACAAAGGGGCTGAAAAGGCAGCGACCACACCGGGCACGGTGACCATTAAGCCTGCCATGCCGGGGGTAACGCCCATTGAATCGGCCACTTGAGAGAGCAACCCAATCGGCAGTTGCTCAGCGGTCACCAGTAAAAAAATGCCGATCATCACGGCCACCACCGCCCACCAACGCGGCGCTTGTTGCTGCTCCATCTGCTGCTCCCTGACTGTCTAAATCCCGGCGAACAAAGCGATACCTAACCACAAAACACTATCTAGCAAAAAAGTACTTAGCAAAAACATTACCTAGCAAAAACAAAGCCCCCGTAGCCAGAGGCTACGAGGGCGGTCTCAGAAACCTAGCTAGCGATTTAAATCGCCGCTTCGGTTTCCGCTGCTTCCGCGGTAAAAGCGGCTTTCTCTTCTTCGCTGATCTCTTTCATCGACAGCTTCACGCGGTTGCGGTTGTCGATATCCAGCACCTTAACGACCACGTCATCGCCTTCGTTCAAGAAGTCGCGCACGTTGTTAACCCGCTCGGCAACGATTTGCGAGATGTGAACTAGGCCATCGGTGCCGGGCATGATGTTAACGAACGCACCGAAGTCAGCAATACGCACGACCTTGCCGTGATATAGCTTGCCGATTTCCGCTTCAGCGGTAATCGCCAGCACGGTGTCGATGGCGCGCTTGGCGGCGGCTTTATCTTCCGCGTAAATACGCACGGTGCCATCGTCGTCGAGATCAATAGAGGCGCCGGTGTCTTCGCAGATTTTGCGAATGGTTGCGCCACCTTTACCGATAACGTCACGGATCTTGTCCGGATCGATTTTGATCGTTGCCATGGACGGCGCGTTGTCGGAGACATCGCTACGGCTCTGGCTGATCACGACATTCATTTGCTCAAGAATACTCAGTCGCGCGGTCAGTGCTTGCTGCAGCGCGAGCTCCATAATCTCTTCGTTGATGCCTTCGATCTTGATGTCCATCTGCAGGGCGGTGACGCCCTCTTCGGAACCGGCAACTTTAAAGTCCATATCGCCAAGGTGATCTTCGTCACCCAGAATATCGGTCAATACCGCAAAACCGTCCGGGTCTTTTACCAAGCCCATGGCAATACCGGCGACCGGTGCTTTTAACGGCACGCCTGCGTCCATCAGGGCCAGCGAAGAGCCACATACAGAGGCCATGGAGCTGGAGCCGTTAGACTCGGTAATTTCAGACACCACACGAATGGTGTAGGGGAAGACGTCTTCTGACGGCAGCATTGCCTGCACACCACGACGCGCTAAGCGGCCATGGCCGATTTCGCGACGCTTCGGGCCACCCATAAAGCCAGCTTCACCCACCGAGTAGGGAGGGAAGTTGTAGTGCAGCATAAAGCGGTCTTTACGCTCACCTTCCAGTGATTCGATTAGCTGTGAATCACGCAGCGTGCCCAGTGTTGCTACGGCAATCGCCTGGGTCTCACCACGCGTAAAGATGGCAGAACCATGAGCTTTCGGCAGCACACCGACTTCAATCGCCAGCGGGCGAACGGTTTGATTGTCACGACCGTCAATACGCGGCTCACCTTTTACCACCCGTGAACGCACAACGCGTTTTTCCAGGCTAGCAAAGGCACCTTTGACGTCATCTTTACTGAACTTGTCGTTAACCGGTTCGCCTTCATCGGCTGCCAGTTGTTCAATCGCCTGATCTTTCAACTCAGCCAATGCATCCTGGCGCTGCATTTTGTCGGTGATGCGGTAAGCATCGCCCACTTTAGCTTCAAACGCATCGGCCATGGCGGCTTTGAGCGCCTGGTTCTCTTCGGCGGCCTGCCACTCCCAACGCGGCTTGCCCGCTTCAGCAACCAGTTCGTTAATGGCACTGATCGCGACCTGCATTTCCTGGTGACCGAACAGAACGGCTCCCAGCATTTCGTCTTCGAGCAGCTCTTTGGCTTCAGACTCAACCATCAGCACGGCTTTTTCAGTACCGGCGACGACCATGTCGAGCTCAGAGGTGGCCAGTTCTTCAACCGTTGGGTTGAGGAAGTAGCCTTTCTCTTCGTTAAAACCAACGCGGGCTGCGCCAATCGGGCCACTAAACGGCACGCCAGAGATGCTCAGCGCTGCGGAAGTACCCAGCAGTGCGGCAATATCCGGATCGTGGTTACGGTCGGTGGAGAGAACGGTACAGACGACCTGCACTTCGTTCATAAAGCCTTTAGGGAACAGCGGACGGATTGGGCGATCAATCAGACGCGAGGTCAGCGTCTCTTTTTCAGTGGGACGACCTTCGCGCTTGAAGAAGCCGCCAGGAATCTTGCCCACTGCGTAGGTTTTCTCTTGGTAGTGTACCGAGAGAGGGAAAAAGGGTTGGCTCGGGTTTGCCTCTTTGCGAGCGACAACGGTACACAGCACGACGGTGTCATCCATGGTAACCATGACAGCGCCGGTAGCTTGGCGAGCAATACGCCCGGTTTCGAGCGTGACGGTGCTACGACCGTACTGGAACGTTTTCTTTACCGGATTCACAGCGACTTCCTTCAGCATTATCAATATCTACTTGTCTATTCGTTTAGGTCGTTTTGACTCGTTACCATTCTAGGCGCTGGAGCGCGATAGGGCTACCAGTTCCCTACTTGCCGTAAACACGAAACATAAAAAAACGGGCAGCTCACAAGGAGCTGCCCGTTTCTAATCGTTGCCGTTAACGCTTAACGACGCAGACCCAGACGCTGAATCAGGGACTGATAGCGTTCGAAATCTTTACGCTTTAGGTAGTCCAGCAGCTTACGACGCTGGTTAACCATGCGGATCAGACCACGACGCGAGTGGTGATCCTGTTTGTTGGTCTTGAAGTGATCCTGCAGGCCATTAATGTTGGCGCTCAGCAGTGCAACCTGCACTTCAGGGGAACCGGTATCGTTGTCGCCGCGGCCGTATTCAGTGACGATCTCGGCCTTCTTCTCAGCGGTTAAAGCCATCTGTCTCTCCAGTAAGCAATATGCCTAAAAATGAATGGGTGAGACCACGCATATTTGCAGTCTCAAGCTACTGTTTTCTACGTACACGTTTCGACGTGTACGTCGGATCTTGCAATTTTCACGTAGACGGTCGCCTCCTTGCAACGCTGTTTACGAGATAGCGACAGTGCTTAACAGTCGCTTAGGCGCCACTTCCTGAGCACCTTTCACTACGCCAAGGCCGATAAACGTCTCGGCGTAATAAAGTCGGGCTACTTCGTCCGCGGCTAATGCGCCGGTTTCGAGAGCAGCGGGCTGGCCATGGGCCAAACGAGAATGCGCGGTGTCGTCTACCGTCAGTAACGGTAAATGGTCCACCAACACATCCACGGGCATGAGCTCAGCTTCCAGTGCCGCTTGGTCGGCCAATGCTTCCAAGGCCTCTAGCGTCCACATCGCGTCGGCTAAAAAGGGCCCCGTTTTGAGCCTCCTTAGTTGACTGATGTGCGCACCACAGCCAAGCGCTTGGCCAATATCTTCGGCTAACGTGCGGATGTAAGTGCCTTTACTGCAGCTTACTTCCAGCTCAAAAGCAGTGCCTTCAAACGATAGCAGGCGCGCATCATACACGCTTACGCGCCGGGCTGCACGCTCTACCTGCTTGCCTTCACGGGCCAACTCGTAAAGTTTTTTGCCCTGATGCTTGAGGGCCGAATACATCGGCGGCACTTGGTCGATCTCACCGCGAAAACGGGTGAGCACAGCTTCCACGTCATCGACGCTTAGGCTGGGAACCTCATGCTGCTCAATAATCGTGCCTTCTGCATCGCCGGTATCCGTGATCACCCCTAGCTCTACCCGGGTGCGATACACCTTGTCGGCTTCCAGCAAGTGCGATGAAAACTTGGTCGCTTCACCTAGGCAAATCGGCAATAAGCCGGTTGCCATCGGGTCTAGCGTGCCGGTGTGCCCGGCTTTTTGAGCCTGGAACAGCCGACGTACACGCTGCAGCGCATGGTTGCTGGAAACGCCCTTGGGCTTATCCAGCAGCAGTACGCCATTAACCGGTAAACCGCGACGTTGACGCGCCACTAGCGAGTTTCCTCACTACCCTGGGCGTCGGCATCTTGGTCACTGCCCTGATCATCATCGCCTTGATAGCGTGCACGATCCGTCGTCACCGCTTCATCAATCAATGAAGAGAGTTGCTGACCGCGCACCACGCTTTCATCGAAATGAAAACGCAGCTCCGGTACGTGACGTAGCTTGATGCGCTTGGCAATCTGGCTTCTTAGAAAACCGGCAGCACGCTTAAGCACCTGCAGATTCTCTTTAATACGCTCGGGCTCTTGCTCACCCAACAGAGTGACGTAGACGTCGGAGTAGCCAAGGTCACGGCTAACGGTAACACCGCTGACCGTGACCATGCCCAAACGCGGGTCTTTCACT
Organism: Halomonas sp. A3H3; assembly: GCF_000982975.1. Taxonomy (NCBI): domain Bacteria; kingdom Pseudomonadati; phylum Pseudomonadota; class Gammaproteobacteria; order Oceanospirillales; family Halomonadaceae; genus Halomonas; species Halomonas sp. A3H3. Next base: position 1,380,596 of record NZ_HG423343.1, read on the forward strand.
TCTCGTTGGATCAACACCGCCAGCTCCTTTTGGAGCTGGTCGGCTACCCGGTCGGTACGCTTAAATTCGCGCATGTTTAGCTCCTCGCAGCCTTACAGGCTACGCTCGACCTTCACTTGGTCGAAGACTTCGATCTTATCGCCGACTTGGACATCGTTGTAGTTCTTCACGCCGATGCCACACTCCATGCCGTTGCGCACTTCCTGCACATCGTCTTTGAAGCGGCGCAGCGATTCGAGTTCGCCTTCGTAGATCACCACGTCATCACGCAACACGCGGATCTTCTTATTACGATGTACGCTGCCTTCAATCACCATACAACCGGCGATGGCACCAATCTTCGGCGCACGGAAGACATCGCGCACTTCGGCAATACCGACGATCTCTTCTTTCCACTCAGGTGCGAGCATACCGCTCATCGCCTGTTTGACCTCGTCGATCAGCTGGTAAATAACGCTGTAGTAACGCAGATCCAGGCCTTCGCGCTCAACGATCTCGCGGGCAGCGGCGTCAGCACGGACGTTAAAGCCGACGACGATGGCTTCCGACGCAAGCGCCAGGTTGGCATCGGTACCGGTGATACCACCGACACCCGAAGAGACCACGGCGACTTCAACTTCACCGGTGGAGAGCTCTTCCAGGGCGCCTTTGATCGCTTCCAGAGAACCTTGAACGTCGGCTTTGAGGACGATGTTGACCTTGGCCACTTCGTCTTGGCCCATCTGGCTGAACATGTTCTCCAGCTTAGCCTTCTGCTGACGTGCCAGGCGCACTTCGCGGTATTTGCCTTGACGGAAGTTAGCCACTTCGCGGGCTTTCTTCTCGTCTGCTACGACCATGAAGTCATCACCGGCATCCGGCGTACCGCCCAAGCCTTGAATCTCTACCGGCATGGCCGGGCCAACCGCATCGACTTGCTGGGCAAGTTCGTTGGTCAGCGCACGCACACGACCGTAGTGCAGGCCAGCCAGGACGATATCGCCCTTTTTCAGCGTACCGTTCTGAACCAGCACGGTAGCGACCGGACCACGACCTTTATCAAGGCGCGATTCAACCACCACGCCTTTACCCGGCGCTTCCGGTACGGCCTTGAGCTCAAGCACTTCAGAGACCAGTTGGATGGCTTCCAACAGTTCTTCGATACCTTCACCGGTCTTGGCGGAAACGTGAACAAACTGGGTATCACCGCCCCACTCTTCGGAGATCACGCCGTGCTGCGAAAGCTCATTCTTGATGCGATCAAGATCGATACCATCTTTATCGATCTTGTTGACCGCGACCACCATGGGCACTTCAGCGGCTTTGGAGTGTTCAATCGCCTCAATCGTCTGAGGCATCACGCCATCGTCGGCAGCCACAACCAGAATAACCACGTCTGTCGCCTTGGCACCACGGGCACGCATTGCGGTAAACGCCGCGTGGCCTGGGGTATCCAGGAAGGTCACGCCACCGTGGTTATCTTCCACGTGGTAGGCACCGATATGCTGGGTAATACCACCGGCTTCACCGGTCGCCACTTTCGCTTTACGGATGTAATCCAGCAGCGAGGTTTTACCGTGGTCAACGTGGCCCATCACCGTAACAACGGGTGAACGCGTGATCTCTTCGCCTTCATAGGAGATGCCTTCGAGCATTTCCGTTTCCAGCGCGTCATCTTTAACCAGCTTCGGTGTATGGCCCATCTCTTCCACCACGATCGCAGCCGTATCCTGATCGATGGTTTGGTTGATGGTAACCGCCGCGCCCATGTTAAACATGGCCTTGATCACTTCATTGGCCTTGATCGACATCTTATCGGCCAATTCCGCCACGCTGATCGATTCAGGGATCGATACTTCACGCACGATCGGCTGAGTCGGCTTCTGGAAAGCGTGCTTGCCATTGCCGGTCTGGTTGCCACCACGGCGACCACCGCGACGCTGTTCGGCACGTTTTACCTTCTTACCGCCGCCGCGCTTGCGCTCTTCGCGATCACCACGATCTTCATCGTCACGGCGACCTTTGTTCTTCGCCGCCGTCTTCTTGGGCGGAGCGGTACGACGGTCAGTGCGGCCCTCTTTCGGCGGCGCTGGCGGCATATCGTCACCGGACGGCGTATCGTCGATTTCAAGATTCGGCACAGGAATGTCTGGCGTAGCCGGTGCTTTGGCTGCCGCAGGCGCTTTCGGCTTGGCTTCAGACTCTTTATTGCTACGCGCCGTGTTACTTTGCGCCGTCGCTTCAGCTTCTTTATTGCTACGCGCGGTGGCTTCCGCTACCTGTGCAGCGCGGGCTTTCTTAGCAGCGGCTTTTTCTTCGGCTTCACGCGCATCAGACACTTTGCGCTCAGCTTCGGCTTCCGCCATATCGCCCACTAGCTGGCGCGGGCCAGTATAGCTAGGCTCCGGCGCTTTCGGCTTCTCATCTTCAGCGCTTTTGACGTAGGTCTTTTTCTTACGTACCTGCACTTCAATGGTTTTGCCGCGCTCGCCGGTATTGATACGGCTACGGGTTTTGCGCGTCAGCGTGATGCGGTTTTTGCCCGCTTCAGGGGTGTCGCTACCGCCGTGGCTCTTCTTCAAGAAACTCAGTAGCTTCTGCTTATCTTCTTCAGACACAGCATCGCTTTCAGAAGCGTGCTTCAAACCCGCTTCTTTCATTTGCTCTAGTAGGCGAGGCACATCACGGCCCACCTTTCCTGCGAAATCTTTAACTGTCATATCTGACATATTGACCCTCCTCAGCCCGTGACCTGTTTACTGTGTGTTCGAATCCGATGCGTCATCGACTTCAAACCAGGGCGCACGGGCAGTCATGATCAGTGCCGCTGCGCGCGCTTCGTCCAACTCCTCGATATCGACCAGATCGTCGACAGACTGCTCGGCGAGATCTTCCATGGTAACGATGCCGCGACTGGCCAGAATGAAGGCCAGGTGGCGCTCCATGCCATCCATCTCCAGCAGATCTGCTGCTGGCTGGGCACCGTCTAGCGCTTCTTCCGTGGCAATTGCCATCGTCAGCAGCTCGTCTTTCGCACGTGCACGAAGCGCTTCGACTAAATCTTCATCGAACTCTTCGATTTCGAGCATCTCTTCCATCGGCACGTAGGCGACTTCTTCCAGGGTAGTGAACCCCTCATCCACCAACAGGCGAGCGACATCTTCATCCACATCGAGGTGCTGGATAAAAGAGTCCACCAGGCTATCAATCTCTTGATCGCGCTTAGACTCCGCTTCCTCTTCGGTCATGACATTAATGCGCCAGCCGGTAAGTTCAGAAGCCAAACGCACGTTCTGACCGCTCCGACCAATCGCCTGAGCAAGGTTATCCTGCGCCACGGCCACGTCCATTGCGTGGGCGTCCTCGTCCACAAGGATAGACCCAACATCGGCAGGTGCCATGGCGTTAATCACCAATTGGGCGGGATTGTCATCCCACAGCACGATATCAACGCGTTCGTTTTGCAGCTCCGAAGAGACCGCCTGAACGCGCGAACCGCGCATACCCACACAGGCACCGACCGGGTCGATGCGGCGATCATTGGTTTTTACCGCAATTTTGGCCCGTGAACCGGGGTCACGCGCAGCACCTTTGATCTCAATCAACTGCTCTGCGATCTCTGGCACTTCAATTTTGAACAGCTCGATGATCAGCTCGGGACACGTCCGCGATAGCTGAAGCTGGGCACCGCGTGCATCGGGATCCACTTTGACCAACAGGGCGCGCACCCGCTCGTTCATGCGGTAACGCTCGCCGTGAATCATTTCATTGCGCGGCAAAAACGCCTCAGCGTTTTCGCCCAAATCAATGATCAGGCCATCACGTGTGGTCTTTTTAACGATGCCCGCAACCAGTTCACCTTCGCGATCGGCATATTGGCGCACGACTTCAGCCCGCTCGGCTTCGCGTACTTTCTGTACGATCACCTGTTTGGCGGTTTGTGCAGCAATACGGCCAAACGACGCATTTTCGATGCTTTTTTCGACCACATCGCCTAATTTCAGCGGCGGATCGCGCTGCTCGGCGATGCTCTCTTTAATTTCATAATCTGGCGTTTCGAATTCGTCATCTTCCACAACGGTCCAGGTGCGGAAGGTTTCGTATTCACCAGTGCGGCGGTCAATATGCACGCGCACATTGGCTTCTTCTCTTTCAAAACGCTTGCGTGACGCACTCGCAAGAGCGGCTTCTACCGCCTCGAAGATGACATCACGTGGGACGCCCTTCTCATTGGAGATCGCGTCAACGACCATTAAAATTTCTTTACTCATGCGTATGCCTCGCCAGAAAACCTATCCTTATGTGCATCACCCCGGCAGCCTGCCGGCAGCGCCGCCACCCGGTCAATCGTCGAACTGCGGTACAATGTGAGCAGAATCAATACTCTCAATTGGAAAGCAGTACTCTTCGCCATCCAGTTGTAGCAGTACTTCATCCCCCTCAACACCGACCAAAAGCCCTTGATACTTGCGCCGCCCGTCAAAGGCAGTGCGCAATTTCAGCGCGACGTGATGACCTTGAAAGCGGGTAAACTGATCCAGGGAATACAAGGGACGTGCCATGCCTGGCGAGGAGACTTCCAACCGGTACTCACCGGGAATGGGGTCTTCTACATCCATAACGGCACTGACTTGGCGGCTAATATCTGCGCAGTCTTCCACGCTGACACCACTCTCGCGCTCGATATAGATCACCAGCCGCGAATTTTTGCCCTGGGAAAGATGGTCGATGCCCCATAGCTCAAAGCCCATGGCAGCAACAACAGGTTCGATCAGCGCGTGAAGCGCAGCGTGTTTAGTGGCCACAGACAAAGCTCCTATAGCCGTTGCATCAGGCACCTGGCCAGGAGTTATTAGAAAAGCTAGGTGGCTGATTGGCGTTACTTGGGAATGTGTCTCCGGTTTTCCGGACGACATCCGCTATTAAGATATTCGTGCTAACGATATTCTGGCTAACAAAGCGGGGGCGCCAATAAAACAGCGACCAGGCGCGCTTGCTAGCCAAAAGCTGCTAACAAAAAGCCCCTTCACTGGAAGGGGCTTTTTGAAAGAAACCTTGTGTACCATTTCTTAAGTACTACTTCCAGTACCGTCTTAGCAACATGTAACAGGCTGTACCTGAAATGACCGTTATTTCCAATACGTCTTAAAAATAACAATCTAGAACATGCTACTAGAAAATGGTAGCGGGGACCGGATTTGAACCGATGACCTTCGGGTTATGAGCCCGACGAGCTACCAGACTGCTCCACCCCGCATCAATCTAGGTCGACGATAATAGACACTAAAGCCACTTACGTCAAGAACTACTTGCTTCAAGAACCACTTACTTAAAGCTGTCTTTTTCGCCTCAGGTGCCAATGGGCATTCTGGTAACAAAAGAAACGTTCTGGGAAGCTGGCGTGCCAGCAAAACAGATGGTGCCGAAGGCGGGACTTGAACCCGCACGACCATACGGTCACTACCCCCTCAAGATAGCGTGTCTACCAATTCCACCACTTCGGCATCAGGGGAGGCTAAAAAACAGCAGCTGCTTACTCGCTGCTTTCCTCTAGCACTGGCGCGGTATTATCCACGTCCGCAGGCCTGTCGTCAAGCGTCGGGACGCTTTGCTGCTGCTCGATCAAGCGCGAATCGGGAATACCTGCTTCCGGTGCCTGGCCCGCCTGGGTGGCAAAGTAAGCTAGCGCCATTGAGGTGACGAAGAAACCCGCCGCCAAAATAGCCGTTGTGCGCGACAGGAAGTTACCACTGCCCCGCGAACCAAATACCGTTTGTGATGCACCGCCTCCGAAAGCGGCACCGGCTTCGGCACCTTTACCCTGCTGAAGCAGAATGAGTACCACCAGGGCGACCGCAATCACCACATGAATCATAAGAATTGCAACTTGCATGGCGTTATCCTGCTGACTGACAAATGGCATAAAAATCATCGATCTTGAGTGAGGCTCCGCCCACTAGACCGCCGTCGATATCTGGCTGAGCAAGCAGCTCAGCCGCATTGCTTGCGTTCATACTGCCGCCGTAAAGCAAACGCAGTTGCTCGGCGAGGCCCTTATCGAAACCCGCCTGGTAGGCACGGATGCCTGCCATAACGTCCTGGGCTTGCTCAGGCGTTGCCGTGCGCCCAGTGCCAATGGCCCAAACAGGCTCATAGGCAATCACGACCTGCTTACGCTGGTCGGGCTCTAAGCGGGACATTACATAGCCCACTTGACGAAGCACCACATCCATCGTGCGCCCTGCGTCGCGCTCCTCCAGGGACTCACCCACACAGAGGATCGGCGTGATATCCACGCTCAATGCTGCTAGCAGGCGTGCAAAGATCTGTTCATCGCTCTCTTTGTAGAGCTGACGTCGTTCAGAGTGCCCCACCAATACGTAAGAGACCGCAAACTCTTTTAGCATGCGACCACTTACTTCGCCGGTATGCGCCCCAGAGTGAATAGGGTTCAACGTTTGCGCGCCCAATGAAAGCACCGTACCTTCAAACGCGTGGCGCGCCGCATCCAAATAGGGGAACGGCGGAATGATAACGACATCCACGCTCGTTGGCGATACGGCGGCGGAGAAGGCCTGGCCGAATTCATTGATTAACGCCACGGAACCGTTCATTTTCCAGTTACCGGCGATTAAAGGCGTACGCATCGACTCTCCTCACTCAAGGTGGAGCGAAATGGTATAGGAGCGGCCTTGTCAAGACAACCGCTGTTATAACCACAAGCTGGGTTTACCAAACCAGTTTACCGAACCGGTTAGCTGAACACATTTAATTAAGTAGCGCCTGAACCTGATCGGCCAAGCTATGCGCCAATTGATCGACATCTAAATGGGCACGTCCTTCCACCATTACTCGAATAAGCGGCTCAGTACCTGAGGGACGTAGCAACACTCGCCCCTCATCACCTAACTCATGCTCTAACGCAGCCACTGCCTGCTGAAGCGGCGCAGATGCCATCACCTCTTTGGCGCTGGCATGAGCGGGCAAACGTACATTAACCAGCGCCTGGGGCACTTTCTCCAACTCTTTTAACAGTGTCGGGAGGCTTTTTTGCTCGCGCATCATCAGCGCCAATACCTGCAACGCGGAGACAATGCCGTCGCCGGTGGTCTGCACGTGGGCGCACACAATATGCCCCGACGACTCACCGCCCAGCTCCCAACCATTGGCGGCCATACGCTCCATCACAAAGCGGTCACCCACCTTTGCGCGCTCAAAGGGGATTCCCAGCTTATCCAGCGCCATCGACAGGCCAAAGTTTGACATCAGGGTGCCCACCACGCCGCCTTGAAGCAAGCCACGCTCGTGGCGATCTCGGGCAATCAGATAGAGAATATCGTCGCCGTCGACTTCCCGCCCGTCGCCATCTACCAGCAGCACGCGGTCGCCATCGCCATCAAAGGCGATCCCCAAATCCGCATTTTGCTGAATAACGGCAGCGCGTAGAGCCGCGGGGTGCGTTGAGCCCACCTGCTGGTTAATGTTTAACCCGTCAGGCGCAGAGCCAATGGTGGTGACATCAGCCCCCAGCTCGCGGAACACATTGGGTGCGATATGGTAAGTGGCACCGTGAGCACAGTCTAAGACGATTTTAAGGCCGTGCAGGCTAAGCCGGTCAGGCAAGGTCGATTTACAGAACTCGATGTAACGGCCTGCGGCGTCGTCGATACGCGTTGCCTTACCCAGCTGCGCGGCCTCGGCCGTGGTCAGCGGCGCTTCCAGCATCGCTTCGATACGATCTTCCGTGTCATCGGGAAGCTTCTTGCCCTCAGCGGAGAAGAACTTGATGCCGTTATCATCAAAGGGGTTGTGCGATGCCGAAATGACGATGCCTGCATCGGCACGGAAGGTGCGCGTTAAATAGGCAATACCCGGCGTGGGCATTGGCCCCAGCAGTGATACATCGACACCCGCTGCCGAGAGCCCCGCCTCTAGGGCGGATTCAAACATATAGCCAGAGATCCGGGTATCTTTGCCGATCAGTACCCGCGTTCGACCTTTATCACGGCGCAGCACCTGACCCGCCGCCCAGCCCAGCTTGAGCATAAAATCAGCGGTAATCGGTGATTTACCCACCGTGCCGCGAATACCATCCGTCCCAAAATAGCGCCTTGTCATGCGTCAAACTCCTTATTTAGCGGCGGCTCGCAGCCTTCTTGTAGTACCGCCCACGCCATATTGACTGCATCGACCGTTGCAGCCACGTCATGCACGCGCAAAATATTTGCCCCTCGCTCAACCGCCATGGCAGCGAGCGCCAAACCACCGGAGAGACGCTCCTCCACTGGTCGACCCAACACTTTTCCAATCATACTTTTGCGTGACATACCCACTAGCAGCGGGAGCTCCAGCGATTGCAGAGACTCCATGTATTTGAGTAAGCGTAGATTGTGTTCGACGGTTTTGCCGAAGCCAAAACCAGGGTCAACCAATAGACGATTGCGGCGCAGACCGGCCGCCTCGCACTCAGCAATCCGACGGGCCAAATAATCCGCCACCTCTTCTTCAATCGGGCGCTGATAAGTGGGCGACTGCTGCATATCCTGCGGCTCGCCCTGGCGGTGCATCAAACAGACGGGCAGCCCGCTACCCACCGCGGCCAGCAGGGCTCCCTCGCGCTCTAACGCACGCACATCATTAATCATACCAGCGCCCAGTTCGCTCGCCTCGCGTATAACCGTCGGGCAACTGGTATCCACCGACACCAACGCATCCAGCTCGCGTACCAGGACTTCCACCACTGGCGCCACCCGGTCTAGCTCCTCCTGGGGGCTGACGGGGGTAGCCCCAGGGCGGGTCGATTCGCCGCCCACATCTATCATCGCCGCCCCTTCGGCCAGCATCCGCTCAGCGTGGCGCAAAGCGTCATCCAATGCCACGTGCTGGCCACCGTCAGAAAAAGAGTCCGGGGTCACATTAAGAATACCCATTACCCTGGGAAAGGAGAGATCCAACAGATGGCGCCCGCAACGCAGTTGGAGAGCATTTTCTGCGTTTCGTGAAGAGGACGTGTCCAGAATTGATTTCATGCTGCAGCCTGATCAAGAAATGAAACATTGCTGTTATGTATACAGCATATCAAAAAAGGCGCCCCATGACGGGGCGCCTTTGGCTCATACGGCAGTGCTGGCTTATGAGCCTGCAGGGCCACCTAGCGGGTCTGAGGGACGGCGACGCGGCCCGTCGTCATCTTCTTCACTGTCACCACCGGACGCATCGCCTCCAGAAGCGTTTGAAGAAGCATCGTCTTCAGCCTTCGCTTGCGGCTTGTCATCGTTGACAGGCGTACCGCCACCGGATGAGTCACCGTCATCCCAACCTTCCGGCGGGCGCGGCTCACGACCTTCCATGATGTCCTTCAACTGCGTGGCATCAATGGTCTCGTACTTCATCAAGGCCTCGGCCATGGCGTCCAGCTTATCGCGATTATCGGTCAGGATTTGGCGTGCCTGCTCGTAGCAACCGTCGATGATTTTGCGGACTTCCTTATCAAGGCGCGTGGTGGTGTCACCAGACTTCATCTTGCCACCACCCTGACCCGGGCCGCCGAGGAACTGATGCGACTCATCCTCGTCGTACATGATCGGGCCCATTTCGTCCGACAAGCCCCACTTGGCAACCATGTTATGGGCCAGCTCAGTAGCACGCTTGATGTCGTTTGAGGCGCCGGTCGTTACACCATTCGGGCCTAACGTCATTTCTTCGGCAATACGGCCACCAAACAGCGAGCAGATCTGCCCCAGAATTTGCTGACGGGAGAGGCTGTAGCGATCCTCTTCCGGCAGGAACATGGTGACACCCAGCGCACGGCCACGGGGAATAATCGTTACCTTATAGACCGGATCATGGGAAGGCACGACCAGACCGATAATGGCGTGACCCGACTCATGGTAAGCGGTATTGAGCTTCTCTTTGTCGGTCATGACCATCGATTTGCGCTCAGCGCCCATCATGATCTTATCCTTCGCGAGCTCAAGCTCTTCCATGCTGACCAGGCGCTTATTGCGGCGCGCGGCAAACAGAGCGGCTTCGTTGACTAGGTTGGCCAAATCCGCACCAGAGAAACCAGGCGTACCACGTGCGATCAGCTGCGGTTTTACGTCATCACCCAGCGGCACTTTACGTAGGTGAACGCCCAGAATATGCTCACGGCCACGGATATCCGGCAAGCCGACCGTTACCTGACGGTCAAAGCGGCCTGGGCGCATTAACGCAGGGTCAAGTACGTCAGGACGGTTGGTCGCAGCAATAACGATGATGCCTTCGTTGGCTTCAAAGCCATCCATCTCGACCAGCAGTTGATTCAACGTCTGCTCGCGCTCGTCGTTACCGCCACCCATACCGGTGCCACGTGAACGGCCCACGGCGTCAATCTCATCGATAAAGATAATGCACGGCGCCTGCTTTTTGGCCTGCTCGAACATGTCGCGCACACGCGATGCACCGACACCGACAAACATTTCAACGAAGTCAGAACCCGAAATAGAGAAGAACGGCACTTTGGCTTCGCCCGCAATGGACTTCGCCAGCAGCGTTTTACCGGTACCCGGGGGCCCTACCATCAGCACGCCGCGGGGAATCATACCGCCCAGGCGCTGGAATTTGGTTGGGTCACGCAGGAAGTCGACCAGCTCTTCTACTTCCTCCTTGGCTTCATCACAGCCTGCCACATCGGCAAAGGTGGTTTTGATCTGATCTTGAGAGAGCAGTTTGGCCTTCGATTTACCAAAGCTCATCGGGCCGCCTTTACCGCCACCGGCTCCGCCCTGCATTTGGCGCATGAAGAACATAAAGATGCCCAAAATCAGCAGAATCGGGAAGCTGGCGATCAGTAGCCGCGTCCAGATACTTTGCTGCTCTGGCTCTTTGCCCACCACCGTCACATTGTTGCTCAACAGGTCGTCCATCAGCTTTGGATCTTCCGCTGCTGGGCGGATGGTCTGGAACTGAGTGCCGTCCGTGCGCTCACCGCTGATGGTGTAACCATCAATCGTTACGCTACGTACCTGCTGATTTTGCACCTGCTGCACAAACTGGGAATAGTTTGTGTTTTGCGGTGCGCTTTCCGTACTGAAATTGTTGAACACTGTCAGTAGGACGGCCGCGATGACCAACCACAGAATCAGGTTCTTCGCCATATCATTCAAGGGGCTACCCTCATTACAAGAATCCGTCAGTTAAACCCTGGTGCTTCATAAAGTCTTTTACCAATAAGCTTAGTAATACGACATTACATCAGCATCAAGCGTTCAACCATTGCCAAAGCGTCTTATGCCTCGGGCCATCTGTGTCACGCGCACTTATGGCGACTAATGTGACACACGTTGCGCTTGCCTGTCTGGCAATCGCGCTGATAAATCTTGGCTATGAACCACACGGGCAGCCTCTCATGTTAAGGAGAGTCACCCGCGAAACCCTTCGGCCAGAAAATAGACTTCACGGGAACGCGCCCGGGAGGCGTCTGGCTTACGGGTTACTACCTTGTTAAAGCTGCCGCGCAATTCTTTCAAATAGGCGTCAAACCCTTCCCCCTGGAATACTTTAGCTAAAAACCGGCCACCAGGTGACAACGTTTCGCGGGCAAGTTCTAACGCTAGCTCCACTAAATACATCGCCTGGGGCTGATCAATCGCCGCCATACCACTCATATTGGGGGCCATATCCGACATCACAAGGTCTACACGGCGATTATCCAGGCATTTTAGTATCGCCTCCAGCACCGCCTCTTCAGTGAAATCACCTTGGATAAAATCCACCCCGGCCAGTGCATCCATCTCCAGAATATCAGAGGCAATCACCACACCTTCAGGCCCTACCCTTTCCGCTGCAATTTGACTCCACCCGCCGGGGGCGGCGCCCAGATCAATCACCGTCATACCGGGACGCAGCAGTTTATCTTTTTCATCCAACTCAATCAGCTTATAGCTGGCACGGGAACGGTAGCTATCTTGCCAGCTCTGCTTCACGTACTGGTCGTCAAAATGCTCCTTCTTCCAGTTATTGCTGGTCTTGCTAACGGAATGTTTTCGGTTCGGGGGCTTTTGCTGCATGTGGGAATCTAACACTGGAATAAGAGATGGGCGCATTCACGCGATCGCTTTCACTCGGTGACGTTTCACCGTAAGATGGAGCGTTAAGCGCTAACCGGGATACCGCAAGATACCATGAGCTTGTCACAGGCACAAAAGAAAGCATTTCGTAGCATTGGCCACCATCTTAACCCAGTGGTCACCGTTTCTGAGAACGGCGTCTCCGAAAATTTGCTCGCAGAACTCAACCGCGCACTCACTGATCACGAACTGATCAAAGTGAAACTTGCCCTTCCTGAGAGGGATGATCGTGCTGCCATGATAGCCGAACTGATCGCCAACAGCCGTGCCGACTTGGTGCAAACCATTGGCAAAATGGCGCTGCTCTATCGCAGAAATCCGCAGGTGAACCCGAAGCTTTCTAACGTTACCCGCTTTGAGAACCACCACGGCCGCCATTAAGCGTTAAATTCAACGCGTGCAATAGAGTGTCGACGTACGAAAGCGCCCCTTCAACCGACTCCAGAGTCAATCGAAGGGGCGTTTTTTGTCATACGTGTTCGACGCTACCTACTTCGTACTCCACGTCACCGCCAGGTGTTTTGACCACCACGACATCACCCTCTTCTTTGCCGATCAGGGCACGGGCAATCGGTGAAGTAACCGAGATACGGCCAGACTTAATGTCCGCCTCATCTTCGCCGACGATACGGTAAGTGACTTCCGCATCAGTATCCAGATTCATTAGCGATACGGTAACGCCGAAAATCACTTTGCCGGTTTTGGGCAGCTTGGTGACATCAATCACTTGAGCGACGGAGAGCTTACTTTCGATCTCCTGAATCCGCCCTTCGATAAACCCTTGCTGCTCGCGAGCGGCGTGATACTCGGCGTTCTCTTTAAGATCACCGTGTTCACGTGCTTCGGCGATGGCCGCGATCACCTGCGGACGAGCTTCGCTTTTAAGGTGGTCGAGCTCTTCACGAAGGCTTCTTTCTCCCGCAACTGTCATCGGGACCTTGTTCATTGACTTGCTCCTGCATGCAGATCCTGAAGGCGCCGCACCGTAATCTCCCTACCGTACTCAAGCGCCATGCAAACAGCATTAGCGCCCGCCAAGGTGGTCGCATAGGGCACCTTGCGCGAGAGAGCAGTACGGCGAATGACCGAAGAGTCGTTAATAGCCTGACGACCTTCAGTAGTGTTCACAATGTAGGCGATTTCGTCGTTCTTAAGCAGATCGACAATATGGGGACGGCCTTCGTAGACTTTATTGACGTGTTCCACGGCAAGCCCGGCAGCTTCCAAAGCAGCCGCTGTTCCCCGTGTAGCACATAGCGTAAAGCCTAATGCTAACAGAGAACGCCCCACTTCGATAATCCCCGCCTTGTCCGGTTCGCGCACGGAAAGGAATGCCTTACGCTCACCGGTAAGCCCAGGAATGGCCTCACCTGCCCCCAGTTGCGCCTTGAAGAAGGCTTCTGCAAAGGTGTCGCCAGAGCCCATCACTTCACCGGTGGACTTCATTTCCGGCGAGAGAATCGGGTCGACACCGGGGAATTTATTGAACGGGAAGACCGCCTCTTTAACACTATAGAAGTGCGGTACGATTTCCTGCTCAAAGCCCTGCTCAGCCAGGGTTTTACCGGCCATGCAGCGCGCTGCGATCTGCGCCAGCGAGGTGCCAATGCACTTGGACACAAAGGGCACCGTACGCGAAGCGCGGGGATTCACCTCGATCACATAGATCTCGCCATCCTGCCAGGCCAACTGCACGTTCATTAAGCCTTTAACGCCCAGCTCAACCGCCATCTGCTTCACTTGATGGCGCATCTCGTCCTGCACATCCGCAGGCAGCGAGTAAGGCGGCAGCGCGCAGGCAGAGTCGCCGGAGTGAACGCCCGCTTGCTCTACGTGCTGCATGATGCCGCCGATCACCACCTGCTGGCCATCCGACACCGCATCGATATCGATCTCGATTGCAGCGCTCAGGAAGTGATCCAGCAGTACCGGGGAGTCGTTTGAGACCTTCACCGCGTGGGTCATGTAGTTTTCAAGCTCGGAGGCGTCGTAGACGATCTCCATCGCCCGGCCACCCAATACGTAGCTGGGGCGAACTACCAGCGGGTAACCAATCGCTTCGGCTTTATCGAAGGCTTCGGCAAAGCTGCGTGCGGTCGCGTTGGGCGGCTGCTTCAGGCCCAGCTTGTCGATCATCACCTGGAAGCGTTCACGGTCTTCTGCGCGGTCGATAGCATCCGGCGTGGTACCAATGATCGGCACACCGGCAGCTTCTAGCTCACGGGCCAGTTTCAGCGGCGTTTGACCACCGAACTGAACGATCACACCCACCGGCTTCTCTTTGTCGGCGATTTCCAGCACGTCTTCCAGCGTTACCGGCTCGAAGTAGAGACGATCAGAGGTGTCGTAATCGGTCGAGACGGTTTCCGGGTTGCAGTTGACCATGATGGTTTCATAGCCGTCGTCGCGCATGGCGAAGGCGGCGTGAACGCAGCAGTAATCAAACTCGATGCCCTGACCGATCCGGTTAGGGCCACCGCCCAGTACCATGATCTTCTGACGGTCAGAGACATCCGCCTCGCACTCCTCTTCGTAAGTGGAGTACATATAGGCGGTATCAGAGGCGAACTCCGCGGCACAGGTATCAACGCGCTTATAAACCGGGCGAATACCGGCTGCTTGGCGGGTTTGACGGAACTCTTTTTCGCTGACATTCAGCAATTTGGCTAGGCGTGCATCGCCGAAACCTTTGCGCTTGAGCTGATAGAGCTCACGGGCAGAGAAGTCAGCCAGCGTACGTTTGGCGACGGCGTTTTCAGTCAGCACCAAATCTTCCAACTGCACCAGGAACCAAGGGTCGATATTGGTCAGGGCAAAGACGTCATCGACGCTCATGCCGGAACGCATGGCGTCTGCCACGTAGAAAATACGCTCGGCACCGGCGGCCTGCAGCTCGCCCTGGATAATTGCCATGTTGTCCGGCGTGAAATCGGTAATGATCGGATCGAGACCATCGTTACCGGTTTCCAGGCCACGCAGGGCTTTCTGCAGTGACTCCTGGAAAGTACGCCCAATCGCCATCACCTCACCCACCGACTTCATCTGGGTGGTCAGGCGGTCGTTAGCCTGGGGGAATTTCTCGAAGGTGAAGCGCGGAATTTTGGTGACCACGTAATCGATAGACGGCTCGAACGATGCCGGCGTTTGACCACCGGTAATATCGTTCTGCAGCTCGTCCAGGGTATAGCCAATCGCCAATTTCGCGGCGATTTTAGCAATCGGGAAACCGGTCGCTTTAGAGGCCAGCGCCGAAGAGCGCGACACCCGCGGGTTCATCTCGATAACTACCAAACGGCCGGTTTTGGGATCCATACCAAACTGGACGTTAGAGCCACCGGTCTCTACGCCAATCTCGCGCAGTACCGCGAGGCTGGCGTCACGCATGATCTGATACTCTTTATCGGTCAGCGTTTGCGCCGGTGCCACGGTGATGGAGTCACCGGTGTGCACGCCCATGGGGTCGAAGTTTTCAATCGCGCAGACGATGATGCAGTTGTCGTTTTTGTCACGCACAACTTCCATCTCGTACTCTTTCCAACCCAGCAGCGACTCATCGATGAGTAGCTCGTGGTTGTTGGAGAGCTCGAAACCGCGGGTACAGATTTCTTCGAACTCTTCCTTGTTGTACGCCACGCCGCCGCCAGAGCCGCCCATGGTGTAGGAAGGACGAATAATGGTCGGAAAACCCAGTTCAGCCTGAATCTCCCAGGCTTCATCCATGGTGTGGGCGACTTTCGCTTTCGGGCACTCCAAGCCAATGCGCTTCATGGCCTGATCGAACAGATCGCGGTCTTCGGCCATGTTAATCGCATCGGCGTTGGCACCGATCATCTCCACGCCGAACTTCTCCAGCACGCCATGCTTTTCAAGCTCGAGGGCGCAATTCAGCGCCGTCTGACCACCCATGGTCGGCAGAATGGCATCAGGGCGCTCGGCTTCGATGATCTTCTCCACCGCCTGCCAGGTAATTGGCTCGATGTAGGTGGCATCGGCCATGGCCGGGTCAGTCATGATGGTGGCGGGGTTGGAGTTAACCAAAATAACCCGGTAACCCTCCTCGCGCAGCGCTTTACACGCCTGGGCGCCGGAGTAGTCGAATTCGCAGGCCTGGCCGATCACAATCGGGCCAGCGCCAATGATCAAGATACTGTTGATGTCGGTACGCTTAGGCATAACGGTTCCCGCAAAAAATGGTGACGATGAGCGACAAAAGACGGCAATACTAGGGACGCGTTAACGGCGTGCCTGCATCATAGCCACGAAGCGATCAAACAGCGGCGCCACATCACGCGGACCGGGGCTCGCTTCCGGGTGGCCTTGAAAGCTGAACGCCGGTCGGTCGGTAAGCTCGATTCCCTGCAAGGTGCCGTCGAACAGCGAACGGTGCGTGGCGCGCACGTTAGCGGGTAGGGTCGCTTCATCCGCCGCAAAGCCGTGGTTCTGGCTGGTGATCATCACAGTGCCACTATCCAGATCCTGCACCGGGTGGTTGGCACCGTGGTGGCCGTGGCTCATTTTGACCGTCTTCGCCCCGGCGGCGAGCGCCAGCAGTTGGTGGCCCAGGCAGATACCAAACACCGGAATATTGGTTTCCAGCACGTCCTGAATTGCCTTGATGGCGTAATCGCAGGGCTCCGGATCACCAGGGCCGTTGGCTAAAAACACGCCATCCGGATTCATCGCCAGCACCTCAGCAGCAGGCGTTTGCGCGGGCACGACTGTCAAGCGGCAGCCGCGAGCGGCCAGCATGCGCAGGATGTTGAATTTCACACCGTAGTCGTACGCCACCACATGGTAGGGGCGCTCGCTTTTGGAAGCATCTGCGTAGCCTTCACCCAACGTCCACTCACCTTCCGACCACTCGTAGGCTTGTTTACACGACACCTCTTTGGCCAGATCCATCCCCTTCAGGCCAGGGAAAGCCTTGGCGGCTTCCAGCGCCCGTGTGACCGCATCATCGCCCTCAGCATCTACCCCGGCCAGAATCGCCCCGTTCTGCGCACCTTTATCACGCAAAATGCGCGTTAGGCGGCGGGTATCGATATCGGCAATACCCAGCACGTTCTGGCTTTTCAGGTAGTCCGACAGCGACTGCTCAGAGCGGAAGCTGCTGGCCATTAGCGGTAAATCGCGAATCACCAAACCTGCTGCGGCAATAGAAGCTGACTCAATGTCTTCAGCGTTAATGCCAGTATTGCCGATATGGGGATAGGTGAGGGTAACGATTTGGCGGGTGTAGGAAGGGTCGGTGAGGATTTCTTGATAGCCGGTCATGGCCGTATTGAACACCACCTCACCGCTTGTTAATCCGTCCGCGCCAATGGCGATGCCGTGGAACACGCTGCCATCTTCCAGGGCCAATATTGCGGGTTTGCTCAATGCGGGGTTATTCAAAACAAGATCCTCCCATGCTGGTGGGAGCCTGTGGGGCGCAGGCTCAGCAATTTCTTGATTATCCGCGACGTAACACTATCGCTAATAAAAACTATCACTAGTAAAACTGGGGTCGTAAAAAAGCGGGACGAAGCCGATAAAAAGAATCGGTTTCATCCCGCTTGTTGTTCGATGCCTTTCTGATTCGCTTAGCCTTTAGCGTTACGCTTAACAGCAGCACCGCTTTATAGCAGCAAACCCTGAGGAGGCAGGCTTTGGGTTGACCAACGCAACAAGCGCGCCGTTTAAGATTTCCAGGCCACCCGGCCAAAATTTTTGAAATGTTACAGGAATTCTTGGCCTAAGACTACCCCTTAATGACCGGGCTGTTCTAGCGCTGGCTCTCTGTAAGAATTGGAAAAGGTCGCCTTGCAGTGAATCACCGCCTAAATAGTGTGGTTTTAAATCACCAAACGCTTATTCAGCGCGTATTGACACCCATCACCAAGAAGTCGACCATAGGTACCTGCCATAGGTTTCGTCAAGGAAACTAAAAATGAGTACCCATCTCAGTATCGAAGATGCCGCAGTAATGCTTGGAGTAAGCCCTCAACATACTAGATCCTTATGTCGAAAAAAGGTGCTCCAAGCAGAAAGGATTGGCAACACATGGATTGTCGATTCCAACAGCGTCAAAAATCATAAAATAAAAGCAGAGAACACTGTTGCAGAAGATCATCCGGCCTACCTTGACACATCAGGCGATATGGACGCACCCGTAGCACTGAGCTTTTTTTCAGGCGCTATGGGGCTTGACCTGGGCATCGAAAAAGCAGGATTCGATATTCGTCTAGCTTGTGAATTCGATAAATACTGCCGCCAAACGATTCTGCTTAATCGTCCCAATACAGCCTTGCTTGGCGATATTAACGAATACTCAGCCGCACAAATTTTAGCAGCGGCGCAGCTAGAGGCAGAGAGTGTCGACTTGATGGTCGGCGGCCCGCCCTGCCAAGCGTTTAGCACCGCGGGCAAACGAAAGGCATTCAATGATGATCGCGGCAACGCCTTTCTAAAGTTTATCGACCTGGCCATCGAAATACGGCCGCGTTTTCTGGTCATTGAGAACGTGCGTGGACTGCTCTCATGCCCGATGGATCACAGGCCACATAACCAACGCGGCCCTGGTTTCCCCGACCTCTCGCTGGACGAGATGAAAGGCGGGGCGCTTAATTTTGTGTTGTGCCTATTAAAAAAAGCCGGTTACTCATGCACATTCAATCTATATAACTCGGCGAATTTTGGCACCCCGCAAACCCGCGAAAGAGTCATCATCGTTTGCTCACGAGATGGCGGCGCGGCGCCCTTTTTACAGCCAACCCACTCAGAGCACGGAAGCCATGGGCTACCTAAGTGGAAAACCTTTATAGAAGCAGTCGCTGGCCTGCAAAGCCACACTCACCTTAACTTTCCAGAAAAACGCTTGAAATATTATCGACAGCTGAAGGCCGGACAGAATTGGCGCGCGCTACCCCCTGCCATGCAGCAAGAAGCCTTAGGAAAGTCTTATTTTTCCGGTGGCGGCAAAACAGGCTTTTTGAGACGCCTAAGCTGGGATAAACCATCTCCCACCCTGGTTACCCACCCTGCCATGCCTGCCACAGACCTTGCTCATCCAGAAGAAGACCGGCCCTTATCCATAGAAGAATACAAAAGAATCCAAGAATTCCCCGATAGCTGGCAATTAGCGGGGCCGTTAGTGCAGCAATATAAACAAGTGGGCAACGCCGTACCTGCCAGCTTAGGTTACGCGGTAGGCAAACTGATAAAAGATCTTCTCGAAGACAAAGCCATCTCACCACCTGTAGACTTTAAGTTTTCGAGGTATCGAGAAACTTCCCATCACGAGTGGAGCCACGCCTTCAAACAGCAGCAAAAAGCTCCTCAGCCCACCCTGTCCTTGTTTTAAATTAGCAGAGGGGCTTTCGCCCCTTGTCTAACCTGCTAAAGAGGAATTTAATTTTATCAACCGCGCCCAGTCGATAGCACCGTTTTCCATACAAAATTCAGCAATGAATTCCTGAGTGAATTTGTTAACCATACGCCCGTAAGACTCTTGAAACTCATCATTACGTTCCCGGGACTTACTGCCAAGAGGCTCAATCAACTCAACGTATAATTCAGGATCACCAGATATAAACTCCCAAAACCGTTGTCCGCAATACTTAAAATAATCCCCCTTATCAGGGTTATTATCCCTTCCGTAGCAGCAACCATTGACAGCAACAATATTCAAGCCCGACTGACTGGTTCTTAATGTTTTCTGTGCCGTCTTAAAATTCGTTTTCATCTGACCGATTTGAGAACTATTTCCCCAATTAGGGCCTGACTTGATCGCAACAATATGGCGACGACCGTCATGATCAAATTCGAGGTCTACACCGGCAATACCCGATTTCCACCCACCATATGTCTGCCCATTAATGAAAATAGCTAACCCCTCAAGCCAATCACCAAATAGGGTTTCTTCATTCGATGAAATATGGGCTTCAAGTATCCCCCGAACGATTTGCTCAGCAGTTTGAACGTTTTTTGCTTTAAATAAATAAGGATTTTTCCGCTTCAAAACGTCTTTAAGCTTGAGGCTAGCCAGACGATCAATTCGTTTTTGATGGAATATCCCAATATTTTCAGACACATATTCTGTAACGTCATCCAGACATAAAGGCTTCATCACCTCACTCCAGTGAATAATTTTAGATAAGCCCCAACACATCCTGCATATCGTAACGGCCGTTCTCTTTACCCGCGACCCAGCGCGCAGCGCGTACAGCACCTTTGGCAAAGGTCATGCGGCTGGAGGCTTTATGGGTGATTTCGATGCGCTCGCCTTCGGTGGCAAACATCACCGTGTGTTCGCCGACGATATCCCCCGCACGCACGGTGGCAAAACCGATCTCTTTATCGCTGCGCGGACCGCACTGCCCGACTCGCTCAAACACGCCGTGCTCTTTAAGGTTACGCCCCAGGCTGTCGGCAATTACTTCGCCCATTTTGATCGCGGTGCCGGAAGGCGCATCAACCTTATGGCGGTGGTGAGACTCGATCACTTCAATATCGTAGCCTTCATCGCCCAGCGCTTTGGCAGCGGTTTCGAGCAGTTTCAGGGTCAAATTAACCCCGACGCTCATATTGGGCGCGAACACCATGGCTACCTTGTCGCGGTAGCTATCGAGCTGAGCCAACTCATCATCGCTCATGCCAGTAGTACCAATCACGATACGTTTGCCGTGCTCTGCGCAGAACGCCAGATTACCAAGCGTGACCTGAGGGGCCGTGAAGTCGATCAGCACATCAAATTCATCGACAATCGACGTGAGCGAATCGACCGCGACAACACCGCGCTTCCCGACACCCGCAAGCTCGCCAATATCAGCGCCCGCCAAGGAGCTACCTGGCTCCACGATCCCGCCGGCTAGTGTCGCCTCAGCATCTTGCTCTACAGCATCTACCAACGTACGGCCCATGCGGCCAGCCACGCCTACAATGGCAATTCGGGTCATGCGAACTCCTGAGCTCTAGGTTTCAGTGCGTAAGACTTATGTTTCAAAATCAGCGCGATTATAGCAGACCCATCGATGCCTTCGACGCTCTCCGTTTATGGCTGACCAGTCGTTATCTAGTTCTCCCACACAATCGCCAACTCTTCATCACCGGCCATACGCATTAGGTGGCGCTCGACGACCCCCTCCAACTCATCCAGATGCTCCTCTTCAAGGGTTTCGAGGGCCACCACCAGTTTATCGGCCTCAGCAACCATTAAGCAGGTGCCAGTGGCAAACGTAATGGTGGCCTGCTGATCGCTTTGCTCGACCTCCAGCTTATGCGCCCAGTGTTTACAGAGCCGATTAATTAAACGCTCGGCGGAAGGCGTGGCAACTTCGACTCGAGATAAAGGCATAGCGGCCTCTCCAAAAAATGTAAGTACTTACAAACCAAGTAATCCTTCAACAATGTCTTGCCGTTAGAGCCAAATATGTGAAGCCATCACCGTAGGATAAATGCTCAGTGTAAAGCGTAGCATGTTGACCATTAAGCGCGGCACCCCAATAATGCCGCCCAAACGCTAATCAGTTACAATAGCAATTGCATCTCTGTGCTATCACCGTTAATGCGCATCAGCGATGCCGCCCTGTTAACCAATATCGACCAACGAGTTAAAAAATGCTCAATTCTCCGCGCTTAAAAATCCTGCTTGGTACGCTTATCACGTTTGCTTGCGGCGCCACTGCTATGGCTGACGCTATCACCGTCACCGATGTCGCTGGCCGCGAAATCACTCTGGATGGCCCTGCCGAGCGGGTTATTTTAGGCGAAGGGCGGCAAATTTATCTGCTCGGTTTACTCGAACCTGAAGCTCCTTTTGCCCACGTGGTCGGTTGGCGCGAAGACTTTTCTCAGGCGGATCCCGACAACTATGCCCGTTACGCCGAACGCTTCCCAGAGATTGAAGCGATCCCCACCTTTGGCGGCTTTAAAGACGGCACTTTTGACGTAGAGCAGGCCGCTTCGCTTAATCCTGACGTAGTGCTGATGAACATCGAGGCCAAAGCTGCCACAGAAGACGCCGCCTACGACGACAAGCTGGCACAACTCGGCATTCCCATCGTCTATGTGGATTTTCGCGAAGACCCGATTGAACACACCATTCCCTCCATGCGCATCATCGGCCAGATCATGGACGATGAAGAGGCGGCGGAAGAGTTCATCGAGTTTGCCGAGACACAGTTGGCACGGGTAACCGATGTCATCGCCGAAGCGAACCCAGAGCGCCCCAGCGTGTTTATTGACCGGGCCGGTGGCTACTCCGACGAGTGCTGCATGAGCTTTGGCCCTGCCAACTTTGGCGACTATGTCACCCTGGCTGGCGGTAGCAATATTGCCGATGGCATCATTCCTAACAGTTTCGGCAACCTGAACCCTGAACAGATTATTGCTGCCAACCCTGATCATGTGGTTGTCACCGGCGGCAACTGGGACGCCTACGTGCCGGGTGGCAACTGGGTCGGCGTAGGCCCAGGGTCTGATTTGCAAAGCGCTCGCGCTAAGCTTGAAGCACTGACCGAGCGCACCGCGATGACCGGCATCAAGGCGGTGGAATCAGGTAACTTCCACGCCATTTGGCACCAGTTTTACAATAGCCCCTACTACTTTGTGGCCGTGCAACAGCTAGCCAAATGGCTACACCCAGAGCTATTTGAAGACCTGGATCCCAACGCCACGATGGAAGAACTACACGAGCGCTTCTTACCCATCGACTATGAAACCGGCTACTGGATATCACTCCATGACGACTGATACGAGGATGACGGAAACGGCGGTAACAGAACGCCTTTCACAGGGGCGCGCCTTCTACCATAGCCAGGTTTTCCGCCGCCAAATGATATTGGCGGCACTGGTTCTAGCGCTGTTTTTTAGCCTTTGCGTTGATCTGGCGCTGGGGCCTGCCCGCTATAGTCTGGGTGAAGTGGTCGCAGCGCTATTCACACCAGACAGCGTCAGCCAGCAGGCCCGAGTTATTGTTTGGGAAATCCGCATGCCGGTAGCGCTGATGGCGCTAGTGGTGGGCGCCAGCTTGTCGGTGGCCGGGGCACAGATGCAAACCATTCTGAGCAACCCGCTAGCCAGCCCGTTTACCCTGGGGATCTCCGCCGGAGCCAGTTTTGGCGCCGCGTTGGGGCTTGCTTTTGGTGTCGCCATTGTTCCCGCAGCCATTGAGTTTGTGGTGCCCATCAATGCCTTCGTGATGGCCATGTTCACCGCGTTCTTAATTCATGCTTTAAGCCTTAAGCGCGGCGTGACGGTAGAGACGATTGTGCTGCTCGGCATCGCCATGGTGTTTATCTTCAACTCGCTGATGGCGCTGATTCAGTTCTTTGCCAGCCAGGAAGCGGTCTCCGCGGTGGTGTTTTGGACGATGGGCAGCTTAACCAAAGCCACCTGGCCCAAGTTCTGGATCGCCCTTAGCATTCTTGCCTTATCCATGCCGCTGCTTGCCCGGCATGGTTGGGCGCTGACGGCCATGCGCCTGGGCGACGCCAAAGCCGAGAGCATGGGCGTCAATCCCCGCGCGCTGCGTTTGGAAGTGCTGGTGCTGGTGTCACTACTTGCCGCCATCGCGGTGGCGTTCGTGGGCACCATTGGGTTTATTGGCTTGGTGGGGCCGCATATTGCGCGCATTTTGCTGGGTGAAGATCAGCGCTTCTTCCTGCCCGGTTCGGCGCTGTGCGGCGCGCTCATCCTCTCCGTTGGCTCAGTTATCTCCAAGGTCATTATCCCCGGCACTATAATCCCCATTGGCATTATCACCTCGCTGGTGGGCATTCCCTTCTTTCTGTTTCTGGTGCTTAACCACAAGAAGGCCTCATGGTAACCCTACAACTGAACCGTGTATCCGCCCGCTATGGGCGTCGCCCCATTCTGGAAGATATCACCACGCCCTGCTTTCAAGGGGGGCAAGTCGTCGCTCTGCTAGGGCCCAACGCAGCGGGTAAATCGACGCTTTTTCGCCGCGTGTTAGGACTATTGAAAGGCGAAGGCGAAGTGATTATCAGCGGCACCAGCGCCGAACGCCCCGTGGGCTATATGCCCCAGGACACCGGCGCCAAGGCCGTGCTGACGGTATATGAATCAGTGCTTTTGGCACGTATGCAGGGGCGCGGATTAAAAGTGCAGCCTGAGGATTTAGCGCAGGTTGATCGCGCGCTGGAGGAGCTCAGCATTACGGCCCTTGGCGAACGGGATATTGGCGACCTTAGCGGCGGGCAGCGCCAGTTGGTCAGCGCTGCCCAGGCCCTGGTGCAAGAGCCCGAGATTCTGATGCTGGATGAGCCCACCTCGGCACTCGATTTGAACCGCCAGATCAGCCTGCTGACGGTGCTGCGCCGGTTAGCCGATGAGCGCCAGATGCTGATTCTGGTGGCGCTCCATGACCTGGGGCATGCACTACGTTTCGCCGATGCCGCCATGATGCTCGAAAATGGCCGCTTGATCGCCTGCGGCTCCACTGCTGAAGTGATTACCCCTGCGCTGCTACGTCAGGTTTATCGGGTATCTACGCGCATCGAGTCCTGCTCGAAAGGCCAGCCGCAGCTTATCGTCGAAGCCGCTATCTAGCCCTTTGCCTAAGCCGCCGCCCTTCCATCGCCGCTAGCGCTACCCCACTTAACATCAGCGGTAGCGCTAGCAGGAAGCCGCTGGAGACCGGTATTCCAAACAGCACCCAATCGGCGAGCACAGGCCACACCAGGGCAATATATTCAAAAGGTGCCAAACGCGACGCCTCGGCGTAGCGTAGAGCTAATGTCATCGCGATATGCGCAGCACCGCCAAACAGACCCGAGAGCACCAACAACGAAAACTCTACCCGGTTGAGTGCTGCCCAGCCCAGTGGGAGCGTTGCCAGCCCGGCTAGCGCGGCCACCAAAATAAAGTAGAAGGCGATTGAAGCCGCTGTCTCGGTGCGTGAAATACGCCTGACGGTTAATAAAGCACCTGCCGTTAGCAGCGCACCCAACGCCCCTAGCGCATACCCGGCCACTTGGCCGTTACTGGAACTGGCATTGAGCCCAGGCAAAATCAGCACGGCCACCCCGGCAAGCGCCAGCACCACACCACCCGCGCGATTAAGCGAGCAGCGCTCCCCCAGCAGCAGAACACCACCAATCGCCATAAAGACCGGGGTAAGCTGAGCGAGCAATGTTGCCTCGGCCACTGGCAACAGCGCCACCGCGGCAAAGGAGGCAAACATTGCCGCCGCCCCCATCCCAGAGCGCAGCGCATGCCCCAGCGGACGGCGCGTAGCCAGCCCACGGGGAAACTCCCGCCGCAGCAAAAGGAAAACGACGATAGGCAGCAGCGCAAACAGCGAGCGGTAAAACACCGACTGCCCCACAGGCACTTCGTCACTGACTGCCTTAATACACACCAGCATCCCGGTAAACAGGGCGCCTGACAGTATCCGCAGCAAAATACCCATGGTGGGCCGTTCTTCAAGGTGATCCATTGCGTGCAGCATTTCCTAAACAGCAAAAACCCCCGGTGAACCGAGGGTTTTTGGACTAAACACCTAACTGCTTACTATTATCTCAGACTTACGGCTTCATATCTTCAAAGAAGCTTTTCACGCTGTCAAAGAAGCCGGTTTTCTTCGGCGAGTGGTTGTGGCTATTGCTGTCGTCGAAGCTTTGTTGCAGCTTGCGCAACAGATCGCGCTGCTCGTCGTTAAGCTTCACCGGTGTTTCCACTACCACCTTGCACAGCAGGTCGCCGGGCATACCACCGCGCACGGGCTTCACGCCTTTACCGCGCAGGCGGAACAGCTTGCCTGTTTGGGTTTCCGGCGGAATCTTCAGCTTCACGCGGCCATCTAGCGTCGGCACTTCAAGCTCGCCACCTAGCGCTGCATCAACAAAGTTGATCGGCACATCGCACTGCAGGTGCTTGCCGTCACGCTGGAAGATGTGGTGCGGCTTGATCGCCACCTGCACATACAGATCCCCTGGCGGGCCACCGTTCACGCCGCTTTCGCCTTCGCCATTCAAGCGAATACGGTCGCCGGTATCCACACCGGGCGGAATCTTAACGGACAGCGTGCGCGTCTCACGTACACGGCCTTCGCCATTACACTTATGGCACGGCACTTTAATGTGCTGGCCAGAGCCATGACAGGTCGGACAAGTCTGCTGCACGGCAAAGAAGCCTTGCTGCATACGTACTTGACCGTGACCGTGGCAGGTAGGGCACGTCTCTTTAGAAGAGCCGGGCTCAGCGCCGCCGCCATCACAACGATCACACTCGATATGCCGCGGCACACGAATGTCCACCGTGGTACCTGAAACGGCGTTTTCCAAATCCAGCTCTAGGTTATAACGCAGGTCGGAACCGCGTGCCGGGGCATTGGGGCCACGGCGGCGACCGCCACCTCCGCCAAAAATATCGCCAAACACATCGCCGAAAATGTCGCTGAAATCACCAGCGCCAGCACCGCCGAAACCGCCGCCACCTTGGCCATCAACGCCCGCATGGCCGAACTGGTCATAAGCAGCGCGTTTTTCGCCGTCGCTAAGCACTTCATACGCTTCGGACACTTCGCGGAATTTTTCCGCGGAGGTGGTATCGTCCGGGTTTCGATCAGGGTGGAATTTTTGCGCCAGACGGCGATAGGCCTTCTTGATCTCTTTCTGATCGGCCCCTTTTTCGACACCCAGGACTTCGTAATAATCGCGTTTGGACATAGGCCCTACGCCTCCTGGTTAGCTACGCACTCAACTGCACATTTAGCTATGTATTCAACTGTATATTTAACTACGTGATACTTAACTACGTGCGTCTTGGCCGCGGAAACAGCAACGCGGGAGTAAGCTCCCGCGTCACCGCTTTCCTTGGCAGAAAGAGGATGTTACTGCTTTTTCTGATCGTCGTTGACTTCTTCGTACTCGGCGTCAACTACGTCTTCTTCCGGCTTGGTGCCCGCGTTTTCGGCACCTTCACCGCCCTCTTGCTGCGCCGCTTCGGCCTGCTCGGCGTACATCTTCTGGGCTAGCTGGCCAGAGGCTTCGGTCAGTGCATCCAGTTTCTTCTGAATGTTATCGACGTCGTCACCTTTAACCGCTTCTTCCAGCTCGCTGATGGCCGTTTCAATCGCCTGCTTCTCGTCGTCAGTCGCTTTGTCGCCAGCTTCTTCCAACGTTTTGCGCGTAGCGTGAATCATACCGTCAGCTTGGTTACGCAGCTGCACCAGCTCTTCGAACTTTTTGTCCTCTTCGGCGTGAGCTTCGGCATCACGTACCATTTGCTCGACTTCTTCCTCGGACAGACCGCTAGACGCCTTGATGACAATCGACTGCTCTTTGCCAGTGGCCTTGTCTTTTGCCGATACGTTCAGAATACCGTTGGCATCCAAGTCGAAGGCGACTTCGATCTGCGGCACACCGCGCGGTGCAGGCGGAATGTCAGCAAGATCAAAACGACCCAGCGACTTATTCTGCGACACTTGCTTGCGCTCACCCTGCACGGCGTGAATGGTCACCGCCGTTTGGTTGTCATCCGCCGTTGAGAAGGTTTGTGTCTTCTTGGTCGGGATGGTGGTGTTCTTTTCGATCAGCGGCGTCATCACGCCACCCAGGGTTTCGATACCCAGGGTAAGCGGGGTAACGTCGAGCAGCAGAACGTCTTTAACGTCGCCACCCAGTACGCCGCCCTGAATCGCGGCACCAACGGCAACCGCTTCGTCCGGGTTAACGTCTTTACGTGCTTCTTTGCCGAAGAAGTCAGCGGCTTTCTTCTGCACCATCGGCATACGTGTCTGGCCACCGACCAGGATCACTTCGTCGATTTCAGAGGCAGATAGGCCTGCATCTTTCAGGGCCATTTTGCACGGCTCGAGCGAGCGCTGAACCAGCTCTTCGACCAGTGACTCCAGCTTGGCACGAGTCACCTTAACGTTAAGGTGTTTCGGGCCAGTGTTGTCGGCGGTGATGTAAGGCAGGTTCACATCGGTCTGCTGAGCGCTAGACAGCTCAATTTTGGCTTTTTCGGCAGCTTCTTTCAGACGCTGCATGGCCAGGTTGTCGCCAGACAGATCAATGCCGCTGTCAGACTTGAACTGGTCTACCAGGTAGTTGATCAGCGCCAAGTCAAAGTCTTCGCCGCCCAAGAAGGTATCACCGTTGGTGGCCAACACTTCAAACTGGGTTTCGCCGTCGACATCGGCAATTTCGATGATCGAGATATCGAAGGTGCCGCCACCCAGGTCGTAGACCGCGATGGTTTTGTCGCCGCGGGATTTGTCCATACCGTAGGCCAGTGCGGCAGCGGTCGGCTCGTTAATAATGCGCTTAACGTCCAGACCGGCAATGCGGCCGGCGTCTTTGGTCGCCTGACGCTGGCTGTCGTTGAAGTAGGCCGGTACGGTAATGACCGCTTCGGTGACTGCTTCGCCCAGGTAGTCTTCGGCAGTCTTCTTCATTTTCTTCAGCACTTCCGCGCTTACCTGCGGCGGTGCCATTTTTTTGCCTTTTACTTCAACCCAGGCATCACCGTTATCAGCTTCACTGATTTTGTACGGCACCATCTTGATGTCTTTCTGGACAACGTCGTCTTTAAAGCGACGGCCAATTAGACGCTTGATGGCGTACAGGGTGTTTTCTGGGTTAGTAACGGCCTGACGTTTAGCCGCCTGACCTACCAGCGTTTCACCATCATCGGTGTAGGCGATGATAGAAGGCGTCGTACGACCGCCTTCGGCGTTTTCGATAACTTTAGCGCTGTCACCATCGAGCACGGCCACACAAGAGTTAGTGGTGCCCAGGTCGATACCAATTATACGTCCCATAGCAATACCTCGAATTCGGTTGTTACAAAACTGAAAATTTAGTTTTTAAAGCTTGTCTGCGGGTTTCCCCGCGGGGTTGCCCTTTATTTGGGGGCCGCCGCTGACATTTCAAGGGCTTTTTTTCACACACTTTTTTCAAACTCTGTGCCGCCAGTGGCTTAATCGGCTTTTTTACTCACTACAACCATCGCTGGGCGCACCAAGCGTCCATTGAGTAAATAACCTTTCTGCATAACGTCCATCACGGTGTTCGGATCGAGATCCGGGTTAGGCACCATGGTCATGGCTTCGTGCACTTGCGGGTCGAAGGGCTCACCATGGGGTTCAATGCTTTCAACGCCGAACTTGTTGAGTACATCCAGCTGCATTTTCAAGGTCATGGAGACACCTTCACGGTGAACTTCCGATGCACCCTCTTCCATGGTCTCAAGCGCTTTTTCCAGGCTATCCACCACTGGCAGCAGCTCTTTAACGAACTTCTCCAGGGCAAACTTGCGGGCTTTTTCCGCTTCCTGCTCCGCACGACGGCGCACGTTTTGCGCTTCAGCGGCGGCGCGAAGGGCTTGATCCTTGGCTTCGGCCAAGCTCTGCTCTAACTCACCTACTTGGGCTGCCAGCATTTCCGCTTCCGGGTTGTCGACGCTGTCTTCTAGCGCCTCTTCGTCATTGATCAATCCTTCCAGTTCGCCCTCCATCAAGCGCTCTTCAGCAACCTTCTCAGCTGCTTGCTCGGCGCCATCGGCGTCTTGCTCGTGGCGGGCCAGCTCATCGTCCATTGGTGTTTGCGGTTCTTTCGCCATGTTGTGCTCCTAAAAAGTAGAGCGCGGCCACGCGGGCGGCGCGCAAAGAAGTAAGCTTTAAGTCACTAGCTTTGACTGATCATGCACGCTATATGGGGGCCATAAATTCCATCTCAAGAGGTGCATTGAAGTGAGTTATTAACTACTGTATAAATCAACAACTATTGGATAAGTATCCAGCTTCTATGCTGTACCGCCTCAGGAGGCGCCATGCTTACTCAGCTAGCTATTCAAGATTTCGCCATTGTCGATCACTTGGAACTCGACTTGACCGGCGGTATGACCGCGATTACCGGGGAAACCGGCGCGGGCAAATCGATCCTGTTAGGCGCCCTTGGGCTCTGCCTGGGTGAGCGTGCCGACGCCGGAAGCGTGCGTCACGGCCGCGAGCGTACGGATCTCTCCGCGCGTTTCGACATTCAGCACCTGCCCGCCGCCGTCGAGTGGCTAACGGCGCGGGAGCTCCCCGCTGAGGAATGCTTGCTGCGCCGTGTGGTCACCGCCAACGGCCGTTCCAAAGCCTGGATTAACGGCCAACCCGCGACTATCTCGGATCTAAAATCCCTCGGCGAGCAGCTGATTCAAATTCATGGACAGCATGCTCACCATGCGCTGATGCGCGAAGAGACCCACCTTGCCCTGCTGGACGATTACGCAGGCCTAAACGATGCCACCACTCAATTAGCCGAAACGTTCCGCGAGTGGCGCAGTGCGCGTCGGCAGTTGAAGAAGCTAAGCGAAGAAGGCAGTGAAGTTGAGGCCAAACGGCAGTTGCTGCGTTACCAAGTAGAAGAGCTGGATCAGCTCGGTTTAGCGGAAGGTGAATTAGCCACGTTAGAGGAAGAGCAGCACACCCTGGCTCACGCGGAAGAGACCCTGCGCGAAACCCAGTTTGCTGCCGACTGCTGCGCCAGCGACGAGGGCGGCGCACTCTCTTTGCTCAACCAAGCGTTTGCCCACTTAAGCGCCCTGCCAGGTAGCGACAAAGGCACCCTGGCGAACACGCTTGCCATGCTGAGCGATGCGCGCATTCAAGTGGAAGAGGCCTCCAGCGAGCTTAATCGCCTCGCCAGCACCACCGAATTAGACCCTGAGCGGCTCGCCTGGGTTGAAGAACGAATGACCGACGTACACCGGATTGCCCGCAAGCATCACGTTGCTCCTGATGAGCTATGCGCCCTGCATGCTGACCTACAGCGGGAAGTCGCGCAGTTAGAAGAGGGTGGCAATGACCTGGAGGCACTCAGTGCGCGGGTCGTCGAGCTACGCGAAGACTATCGCCAAGAGGCGAAAAAACTCAGCGAGAGCCGTCAAAAAGCCGCGCTTCGCTTGGGCAAAGAGGTGCAGCAGCAACTGGGCTTTTTGGCCATGGGCAAAGCCCGTTTTGAAGTGGAGGTCACCGCTAAAGACGCGCCCTCCCCTGAAGGTCTCGATCGCGTGCAGTTTTTGATTAGCGCCAACCCCGGCCAACCCGCTCGCCCATTGACCAAAGTCGCCTCCGGCGGTGAATTGTCGCGGATTAGCCTGGCGATTCAAGTGGTCGCGGCGACGCACTCAACCGTGCCCAGCCTGGTGTTTGACGAAGTGGATGTGGGTATCTCGGGGGCCACCGCAGAGATCGTTGGCCAACTGCTGCGCAAACTGGGCGAAAACGGCCAGGTCATGACCGTGACCCACCTACCCCAGGTGGCAGCACAGGCGCACCAGCACCTGCATATCGAGAAACAGGCGAAGCGCGATACAACGCTGACCCAGATGGCGCTACTCGACGAACAGGGCCGCATCAGCGAACTGGCGCGCATGCTGGGCGGCGTCACGCTTTCTGACCAAACCCTCGCCCACGCTCGGGAGATGCTGCACGCCAGCCAACGCCCGCCGCACTGATTGAGCGGGCGCCCTGCGCCGTTTCTGTGCATTTCTATAGCGCACAGCTATACAGCACATCTGCACATAGCAAAACAAACGCCCCTGATCCACTTGGCGAATCCAGTTAACAGCTTCTGCTAACCAGGAATTCGGCCAAATGGCTCAGGGGCGCTTATATTTCGAACCGCGATTAACGGCCTGCGACTAACAGCGACCTACGAACACTATTTCTTGTTCGTCGGCCCGCTGTCCTGGCGCGTCACGTCGGAACCGCGCGGACGTACATATAGCACCAGAGCATGATCCACTAGTTCGTAGCCGTGCTCTTCAGCGATTTCTTGCTGACGGCGTTCAATGATTTCATCAACGAACTCAATGATTTCGCCGCTTTCTAGGCACACCATGTGGTCATGGTGATCCTCTTGGGTCATCTCGAATACCGCATGGCCTCCGTCGAAATTATGACGAATTACCAAGCCCGCTGACTCGAACTGAGTCAATACGCGGTATACGGTTGCCAAGCCAACATCTTCGCCCGCATCAATCAGTGTTTTGTACACTTCTTCCGCGCTAAGGTGGTGCTGACCCGAAACATTTTCGAGAATTTGAAGTATCTTGACGCGCGGCAGGGTCACTTTTAGACCGGCTTTGCGCAATTCATGGTTCTGATCGGCCATGGTCGCTCTTCGCAGTAACTGGTTAGGTCGGGTATGATCAACCGAAACCACGATAGTGAAGAATAGGCCCAAATGCAAAAATTGACTCAAATCATCACGCTCTCCGTTGCCCTTACTGTCATTAGCGGCTGCAGCTACGTAGGCGTGTACAAGCGCGATATTCCCCAAGGCAACCTGGTCACTCAGGAAATGGTCAGCCAGCTTCAGCCAGGCATGACCCAAGAGCAGGTGACTTACGTAATGGGCAGGCCATTGCTGGAAGCGCCCTTTGACGCCAGCCAGTGGGATTATGTGTTTCGTTTAGATAAAGCGTATGGCGATGTAGAGCAGCGTCGCGTAACGCTCACCTTCGATCCCCAGGGCCGCCTGGTGAACATTGAGCAAGAAGGGGATCTATCCAAAGAGCTACCGTTTGAAGGCGATAGCAGCATGGGGCCTGCAACGGAAGGCGTTGATCCAATGGATGCCCTCCCTACAGAGAGCACCCAGACGCGGCCACCTGAGGGCACACAGCCTGTTCAACAGCCTTAAAAGCGGTTAACGCTTCGGGTCGCTCGCTTGACGCTTAGCGCGCTCTAGGCGAGCGGCCTTGGGGTCGATCGCCAACGGCCGGTAAACTTCGACCCGATCCCCGTCGCGTAATAGATGGGTATCGGGTTCACGTAGCGCTTTACCGAAAATGCCCAGCGGCGCCTGAGCAAAGGTTTCGCCGGGCACATCAGGAAAGAGCGTGGGCAAATCGGCCAAGGCAACGGCCTGACGTGCCGTAGTGCCCTCAGGCACGCGCAGAGCCACTATGCGCTGTTTGGAAGGC
This sequence comes from Halomonas sp. A3H3, assembly GCF_000982975.1. Taxonomy (NCBI): domain Bacteria; kingdom Pseudomonadati; phylum Pseudomonadota; class Gammaproteobacteria; order Oceanospirillales; family Halomonadaceae; genus Halomonas; species Halomonas sp. A3H3. The sequence goes on from NZ_HG423343.1 coordinate 1,413,610, forward strand.
AACGCGAAGGCTACCTCAACCGCAAGCGCTTCAGCGCCCATACAGTTCGTTTGCGCGCTTGGTAAAGGCATCGACTAGCTGGCCAGCGATTTGCTGAAAGAGTTTGCCGAACGCCATACTGAGCAGCCGGTTGGCGAACTCAAACTCCATCTCAAGGCTCACCTTGCAGGCATCCTCCCCCATGGGGATAAACAGCCAGCGACCTTTAAGCCGCTTGAACGGCCCTTTTACCAGCGACAGCTCAATACGCTCGGGCGCAAAAAGTTCGTTGCGCGTGGTGATGGTTTGCTCAACACCGGCACGACCCAGGGTCATTTCGCCGATCAGATGCACATCATCATGTTCGAGCAAACGCGCCTGGCGGCAGCCTGGCAAAAACTCCGGGTAGCGTTCGAAGTCGTTAACCAGATCGAACATTTTCTGGGGGGTGTGCCGCACTAAGGCGGAACGATTGACGGTTGGCATTGACCTCTCCGCTGACTTCACAGTGCCCAAAGCGTATCATGGGAAACATTTTTCAGACCCTAAATGGTATCACGCCTCCCCAAATAACGAAGGGGAAGCCACTGACAGATTAATTATGAGGTTCCATGGCCACTAAGAAAGGTAACAGTAAGGGCCCCGGTAGCAGCGTTATTGCCCAAAACAAGAAGGCACGGTTTGAGTACCATATCGATGAGACCTTCGAGGCGGGGCTATCGCTCGCTGGCTGGGAAGTGAAGAGCCTGCGCGCCGGTAAGGCTCAGCTCACCGATACCTATATTTTGGTTCGTAACGGCGAAGCGTTTCTGCTGGGTAGTCATATCATGCCGCTGAATACTGCGAGCACCCACGAGATTGCTGACCCGACGCGCACCCGCAAACTGCTGCTGCATCGCAAAGAGATCGCCAAAATCTTTTCGATCACCCAGGACAAAGGCCACACCTGTGTGCCCCTCAAGCTTTACTGGAAACGCAATAAAGTGAAGTGCGAGCTGGCGCTAGTGACCGGTAAACAGCTGCATGACAAACGCGCAACAGAAAAAGATCGCGACTGGAGCCGCCAAAAAGGTCGAATTATGCGGGAACATAACAAGGCATAACTGGTCAATCAGGTGTGAGCACGTTAGAATGCTCAACTGAAATAAGGGGGCGACATGGTTTCGACGCCGGTGACAACCCTTGCGGTGCATGCCGAGAGCGTGATGTATCTCGTAAATCCCACATCACGAAAAATAGTCGCAAATGACGAAAACTACGCTCAAGGCGCGCTAGCAGCTTAAACACTGTTAGCTTCTTGTCTAGCCCCAAGGTGATGTGCCTATTCATCGCTGAGGGGATACGAGCTAAAGCTGATAGGATCGCGTTTGGTGGTGTCTTCTCGCCAAGCGCTAAACTTTAGAAGACTCGCGTGGCTGAATCCTGATCGTCGGAGTCAGTTGCGTTAAATCAAATGACGAAATCTAAGCATGTAGAGCCAATAGGCGCGTGCTGGCGGACGCGGGTTCAATTCCCGCCGCCTCCACCACCTTACTATACAAATCAAGCACCTACGGGTGCTTTTTTTGTTTCCATTCGAGACAGAAGCAGCCCCTTACCGCATTTCTGGTCTTGCAACACCATTTAGCCATGGGCAATACAGCAGTATTGTCCGAAAGGAGCTAGTCCCGATATGAAAGTGCCGAGAACGTTACTGCACGCTTGTTGCTGAGCCTTGACCTTACCTCACATCAATATTAGGGCGGCTAAATGCTCAGCCCCAATGGTCACAGCTACCTCGTAATCAGTGACTTATATATGCACGAAACGCGGTATGACGGCATTTACACCTTTCACTCGATCAACAAGTTCTTGTAAGACGAGTCCAATATTCACCATGGAACTGCATCCCAGACGTTTGTGATCATACTCTTTACCCCATCTGCGAAATGAAAGAGACTGATAGTTTTATATATGCGTTCATTTCTTGGTATCTTGGGTGTTAAAAGAATGTAGTAAAACCAAAAAAGGCAGGGAACATGGATATAACACAAAAAATTGCAGCGCTGGCCAGCCGCGCGCAAGAACAAATTGATCATATAGTGAACGAAGAAGCGACAAAGAACGCCATGGTCATGCCCTTCATACAAAGCTTGGGATATGACGTATTCAACCCAACCGAAGTGCTTCCAGAATTCACAGCTGACGTTGGATTGAAAAAAGGTGAGAAAGTGGATTACGCCATCAAAAATGAAGGCGTTCTATCTATACTAATCGAGTGCAAGCCCCGAACCACCGATCTCGCTAACGCTCAATTTAGCCAGTTATACCGCTATTTTAATTGCACTGAAGCCAAATTTGCCATTCTTACCAACGGCATTGAGTACCGTTTCTACTCTGATCTCGATGATGCAAACAAGCTGGATACTCGCCCTTTTTTCACCTTCCGTTTAACGGACTACAACGAAAGAGATATTGAAGAACTGAAAAAATTTGCAAAACCCGTCTTCAATGTCGACACCATTCTCAGCACTGCCAATCGCCTTAAGTACACCAACCTCGCCATGACATCCTTCAGCAAGTTAATGAAAGAACCGCCACGCGATTTTATCAAATTTATCGCTCAAGACTTCTTTGATGGACGAATGACACAACAGGTACTTGATGAGTTCACCCCCATCATTCGTGACGCAATGGCCCAGCACATTAAAGAGCAAGTTTCACAACGCTTAAAATTGGCATTAGCCACAACTAGTGGTGAAGAATCATCGCCCATCATCGCACAACCTGGCCAAGACAATATCGAAGTGCCTTTAAAGGCTGAAGACGAGATCGTTACGACCCAGGAAGAAATTGATGGATACAACATGGTCAGGGCAATCGTAGCCAGCGAAGTTGCTCCCGAACGCGTATACATGCGAGATGCAAAATCCTATTGTGCAATCCTGCTGGATGACAACAACCGAAAACCTATTTGCCGCCTACATTTCAACTCAAAAACCCTTAAGCGATTAGAAATTCGCCAAGATGATCAGCAAGTTAAGCATGATCTTGCCACGCTGACTGATATTTTCAGCCACAGTGAAGCGTTATTGGCAGCTGTAAAAAGTTACGAATAGCTTTTTCGAGTCGGCTTTATGCCGACTTCCCATAAACAACCTTAATAACTTAATAACATAGCCAAATAAATATATTGTTCGCTTTCTGACGATCACGTTGGCTTATAGCTCGCTGTAGGTTTGCGGGTAACACTTTGACCATAGGCTGCATCCGTTTCACGTCCCGACCTGTGAGCTCTCTTACTTCACCTAGTTTATTCGTAAGGCGCGTTTTCATAGCGTCTTATCTCCCATGCGCTGGCCTTTCAGCCAGCTGAAGCTCATCCTCGACCAGTAAAATTCTCACCATAGCACCTTATATCGACGCCGCCGAACGCTTGCCAGGGCGAGGACGGCTGTAAACACCGAGCCTACTCACACTAGGTTGTGGCAACATTGCATCCCCAGCAAGAAGCCGTTGCGGCCACCATTAGCGGCGTGCCTTCGAACATGCGCGTCACTGCCAGACTTTTAGCAGCGAAGGCGAGGAATACCACTGGGTGGGGAACTGCAACACGATACGGTCAGCTTCAAGCAGCCGCGGGGATGAGCTACTGGAGCGCGGCCGCGGTACGATTCGCCTAACGCTAGCCGTAACCGGCACCGAAGCGGAGCGTAGGGAACCATAGCCCGCAAGGGATATGATGTCCGGTTGACCGCCTGGTTATGGGCCCGTTCACCCATTGTTTTGGCACCCGATACCAAATGCCGACTCCTTGATACTTTGCACCAATAGAACCCATGGCGCTACGAACCAGAACACTGAATGTGCAGGTTTACCCGGAGGACTCGCCGGATGGCATGATTGGGTGCCTGTCCACCAACCGGCTTCGCTTCCTACCGGCTGGCTTTCCGGCGGCCCATCGCCGCGGCAATGTCCTCTTCGTTCTCCTCGCCCCAGCCGCAAAGCGGCTCCATGGCCCGCACCAGGCTTGCCCCGAAGGGCGTCAGCGAGTAGTCGACGCGCAGCGGGATCTCCCCATAGTCGGTTCGCTGGACGATGCCGTCGGACTCCAGCTCCTTCAACTGCTGGATCAACATTTTGTCGCTCACGCCTCGGACGCTTCGCTTGAGCTCGCCGTAACGCGTCGGGCCCTTGCTTAAAAAGAACAGAATCAAAGGCTTCCACTTCCCGGAGATCACGTGCAGCGTCGCATGCAGGCCGCAAATGAAACGTGGGTTTTCTGAGTTTACTTTCGCCATAACGGATACTTACCAAAAGGTGCATACTTGAACATTTGTAAGTGGGTATATACCGTAAAAGCGAACCGAGTCAATACACACGGAGACCCAACCATGAATCGGCTAAACGGTAAAATCGCACTGATCACAGGCGGAGCCAGCGGCATCGGCCTGGCCTCGGCCCAACGCCTCATCGACGAAGGCGCCTTCGTCTTTATCGCCGGACGGCGCCAGGACGTCCTCGACAACGCGGCTGAGGCACTGGGATCTAGCGCCCAGGGCGTCCAGGCGGATGTGACAAAGCCAGAGGATCTCGACCGCGTCTTCGAAACGATCCAGAAAGAAAAAGGACACCTGGACGTACTGGTGGCCAACGCGGGCGTCGGCGAATTCGCCAGCCTGGGACAGATCACCGAGGAGCACTACGACTACATCTTCGACATCAACGTCAAAGGCACCCTCTTCACCGTCCAGAAGGCCCTTCCCCTGATGACGAACGGCGGCTCCATCATCCTCACCGGTTCCACGGTCGGCAGCATGGGAACCCCCGCCATGAGCATCTACAGCGCCTCCAAGGCGGCCGTCCGAAACCTGGCGCGCAGTTGGGCCCATGATCTCAGGGGCACCGGCATTCGCGTGAACGTCATGTCTCCTGGCCCAACCAAAACAGACAAGTTAATCGAATTGCTCCCATCCGACGCCCTGAGCGAGATGAAACGGAGCGTACCCCTTGAGCGTCTGGGCGATCCCCAAGAAACCGCAGGCGCGGTGGCGTTCCTGGCGTCCGACGATAGCAGCTTTATGACAGGAAGCGAGGTGTTCGTTGACGGGGGCTACGCGCAGGTTTAGGGGCTAGGCGGAGAACGGGAGGCAATGAACCAAAAGGGGTCAGATAGATTTTAAATCAGCCAGCTTGGTTAAAACAAATCAACCTGCCCCATTTACATGGATCAAAATAAAATCGATCTGACCCCTTTAATTTTGGTTTCCCTTACACATAACGCAGAGCGCACCGGTGGCCTTGGCGCAGCGAAGCGGAGACAAGGGCATCCGAGTGACGCGCATTGTTAGAGAATCCTCGAGGATTACTCGTGCTGTAAGACATTAATGAGCTTCCCGAATGGATCTCGTACATAAAACCGGCGGACACCCCATGGCTCACTTACTGGTCCGTACTCAATTGCAATATTTCCGCCTGTCACTCTCTCCAAAGCAACCTCCAAGTTATCGACTTCTATAGAGAGATCAGGGACTGGCGTGCCAGAGCCACCTTCCGACGCCACGCTTACCTGAGTGGTCATTTCCTCGCCCGAGCTATAGGTCCTTATCCACCCATGATCCATCACAACCTTGAGCCCAAAGATGTCCGCATAGAACCTCTCTGCTTCTGATGGGTTAGCTGCCGCGATATTGGAGACTATGCGTTTTACTATCATTCTGGCTCCAAAAGGTTGAACTCAACTCGCTCTAACAGGTATTCGCGCGTCTGCTGCATTACCCGGCACCTCCGCCTTGGGCGGTTTACCTGTCTTGCTGCTTTAACTGATTCACCTACCCAATCCAGATTAGCACAGGCTTCTTAAGACGGTTGACTATCTTAGCTTTAGGCTTTCAACGCCGACGCTGTCAGGTAAGCAGGAGCTGCTAGGGATAATAAGGCTCTCAGTAAGCGCGATATCCGCGCCCATTCGTTGCCCTTGCGAGGACGCAAACGGGTTGAGATATCCAGACGCAGATGCGGGAAGAAGTAACGTTTACCGCTGGGGGATTTAGCTGTTCAGCTATCTGAACAATCAACTGATTGCAGGCAACAGCCATCACCTGGGTGATGGCATCGTTGCACGGGATGGGAATAACGCGGGATTGGAGAGAGTGGTGGTCAGCTGCTTACCGTTTTCCCCTCCACTTACGTGGATCAATGCGGCCTTCGTACATCGGTAATTCCAGCACTGGGTCATCGTCTCGGAACTGAGACCACATGCGGTTCAAGCCTGCAGTGCCGAAGGTTCGCACACGCTCCACCTCACCCAGGTTGAGTACATCGGTAAGGATGCCCGGGGTAGCGCCTGACATCCGCGCGCGGATGCGGCCTTCGGGGTCGACGATCAAACTCTGACCCTCCCCCGCAGGCGCGGCTGAATTAGCGCTCACCATATACACCTGGTTGAAAATAGCATTGGCCTGCACAAGGATTTGCTCCTGGGCGCGGTCGCAGGTGGTGGTGGCCACTTGGTTGATGATCACCTCCGCCCCCAGCCACGCCAGTTGACGCACCATCTCGGGAAACCAGATGTCGTAGCAGATGGCCAGGCCGACCCGGCCTATGCCCGGCACTTCGAACACTTCAAAGCGATCTCCCGGCTGATAGGGCTCGTAAGGCCGCCAGGGGAAACACTTACGGTAGGCGGCCACTCGCTCACCTTCGGGCGAATACACCGGCGCGGTGTTGTACAGATGCCCGTCCTCTCCCCGCTCGCATACTGTGCCGGGCAGCAGCCATACTCCCAGGTTGCGGGCGATACGTGATAAGTGCTGGTCACGGGGGCCATCGATCGGTTCAGCCGCGGCTTCCAGTTGCTCCCTGCGCTGCTGAGGCGTACCCGTGGCACCGCATAAATGGAGCTCTGGATAAACCACCATCCTTGGCTGTTCAAAATCAGCACCGAAATCGCTCAGATGTACCGCCAGCTCGGCCTCGAAGTCCAGCAGTTCGGAGTCAATGCCGTGCTGCCGCGAGGCTTCCTGCACAACAAGGACAGGCAAATTTCTGGACATAGTGGATCTCCGTTTAAAGGGTCGCTTTTACTGAGGTGGGCGCTGTCTCGGGCTCGGATTCATCAAAGGCCACTTCCGGCGGTTCGCGACGGAAGAATCGAGTAAGGTAGGCCAGCTGGGCGAGACCAATGGAAAGCCAGATCAGCCCAAGAATAAAGGCGTTGATATCCAGTTTACTCATCAGCCAAAGGTTAACCAGGGCACCGATGAGCGGCACCAGCATCCCTCTAATCACACCAAACTGGCGCTTTGCATCGGCGTCTTTGCTGACCAGAAAGATCACTGACAGGTTCACCATCGTGAAGGCGATAAAGGCACCGAAGTTGATAAACGAGGCGGCAGATAACACATCAAGGAACAAGGCAATGATGCCGATAGCACCCGTGAGGACGATGTTGAACACTGGCGTGTGGAAACGCGCGTGCAGCGCACCGAACAGCTTCGGCGGCAGTACCGCGTCCCGCCCCATGGCAAACAGCAACCGAGAGGCACTGGCTTGAGCGGCCAGGCCGGACGTGAACTGGGCGAGCACCATGCCGGCCAGGAAGATAGCGCCGAAAAGATCCGCACCGATGGTCGTGGCAATCTCAAAGGCGGCGGAGTCGGAATTTACGAAACTGCTGCCAGGATGCACCAGCTGGGTGGTGTAGCCCACGAGTACGTAAATGCCCCCGCCGATCAGCGCGGTGAGCATAATGGCCTTAGGGATATTGCGCTTCGGGTCGATGGTTTCTTCGGTCAGTGTGGTGACGGCGTCGAAGCCAAGAAAAGAGTAAGCGGCCACCGCGGCGCCTGCAGCAATCGCGGTAAAGCCAGCCTCTTCACCCAAGAACGGCCCTAGGCTAAAAAGCGCGTCGCTGCCACCGGTCGCAAATACGTGACGAACCGACAGCAGCACGAAGAACGCGATCACCAGTATCTGGAAGACCATCAACAACGAGTTCACTTTGGACGCGAGCTTGATGCCGTAGATATTCAAGAAGGTGGTGATACCGATGAAGCCGAGCAGGAATATCCAGCTCGGCACTTCAGGAAAACGCGCGTTCAAATAAGCAGCGCCGATCAACCAAATCACCATCGGCAGGAAGAAATAATCCAACAGCACGCTCCACCCCACCATAAAGCCAACACGCGAGTCGATGGCTCTGCGTGCGTAAGTATAGGCAGACCCGGCTACCGGATAAGTACGCGCCATAATGCCGTAGCTGTATGCCGTGAATAGCATGGCAACGGTAGTGATGAGGTAAGCAGTGGGTACGGCGCCATTGCTAGTGCTGGCAATCACACCGAAAGTGCCCAGCACGATCAATGGCGTCATGTAGGCAAGGCCAAACAACACCACGGCTTTTAGGGATAGGGTTCTTTCCAGTTTGATATTGTTATCCGTCATGATCCATCTCCAGGAAACGTTGGAACCGACAGCGGGCAATCGCTGAGCCGGCGCAAAACGAAGAGGTGGTTTATCAAGCCAGCCGCCGAGGCTAGACCAGCTTGCTACCGTTAATGATCGGCTAATAACCCTCAGTTGCTGGCGTTGCAGCTGTCCAGCTAGACTGAGATGCCTAGTAGCCAACCTATCTAGAACGGTATTGGCAGCTCATCGGATCGTATATAACCCCAGCGTGGTATGGGCCTTCGGATGTGGAATTGGTGACTCATAGCGAAATTGACTAAGTACTGGCCAATACCCTCATGGCGTTGGCGACCCCTGCGTTGCCTCAACACTTCTCCACATTGGTGAAACGTCTAGCGGCATTCGATAACTTGATCATCATCGCTTATCACGGCGAACACCGGCCAGCGGTGCTCTATCGGGAATACACCGACCCTGTCGTTTATCTACCCATGGATAGCCAATATCTAGGGGGAGATTACCTGCTGGATCCGTTTTACCGCGAGCACCTCAGAGGCGGTGTTCAGGGTATACGCCGATTGAGGGATATAGCGCCCGATCACTTTCGACGCACGCATTACTATAAGAATTACTACCATCAGACCACACTACTAGACGAGGTAGCGGTTTTCGCTAATATCACTGAGAGTGATACGATAACCGCTTGTTTCGGTAGGGATCGTTCCAGTGGTAAGCCCTTTAACAGGCGTGAGCTTGAGGTTCTGCAACAGTACGAGTTAACCCTCAGCTCGTTGCTGAAAAAACACTGGCAAGATTACCGCTCTGACGATGTGATGAAAGCGGCACCAGCCCCTTTAGAGGAACGCCTGAGAGAGACGCTGAATCAGCAACACAGCATCCGGCTAAGCCCGCGCCAGGCAGAGGTGGCGCTGTTTATTCTAAGAGGCCACTCATCCCTATAGATCAGCCTACACCTGGGCGTCAGCCTTCAGACAGTTAAGGTCTTCCGCCGCCAACTCTACGCCAAGTGCTGCATCTCCTCCCAGGCGGAGCTGTTCGCGCTGCTTATGCCGCTGTTCGCTCGGCTGACCGAGCAGGGATGACACCTTTACCTCGGGGCAACGGTTTGCATTCTAGCGCTTGACCGCCGTTTACCGAGAGCAGCTGAGATCGCCCTCTTCACAACTAGCATGCTCACGCAGTTGCTCGGTACGTTCCGCTGTCAGCGTTTCCAGACAGCCGTTACGCACCATGGGTTGGGCGCTACCGCCTTCCACAGCACTACTTTCAAACGCGCACTCAGCATCACGAAAGCCGATCCACGCCCGCTGCGCCGCTCTGAGCTTTTCGAGTGACGCTGAATTGTCCTCCAGACGGCTAACAACGGTTTGGTAAACCGCGTTGAGCTCGTCATCCGCCGCTTGATAGGCCTGCGCCGTGCACTGGTTTAGCTCGGTTTGCGTATTGGCGCTAGCACACGAATCATCCGCGATAGCAAAGCTATTTGATAGCAAAAACCCGACACTCAGAAAGAGAGACGATAAGCGCATAGTGACACCTCTTGATGCTGGTTAAATCCGAACCGGAAAAAGTTAGAACATGTCCACGAAGCTGTATTTACCCTGTACTAATAAAGCAAAGCGCTGGCATCTCGGCCAGCGCTTTCTAGGTACACATCAAAAGATGTTTTTCGCTTAGGCGGTAACCGCTAGTGCGCAATCATCTCTTCGACAATTTCTTCACCGCTCAACTCGTATGGGTAATAAGTCGGCCAGTTGGTAACTTCTTCTAACAGCGCCTCACGGTCATCGCCCCAATAGAGATGGAAGTGATGCGCATCGGTGGGGTAAATACTGTGGACACTAAATTGGATGTACTGGGGTAGATCATCGGATGCTTCTTCAAGCGCGTAGATGAACCGCACACCCCGGTTACCGGCTTGGTAAGTTAAAATTTCATAGCCATCGTATTGGTATTCACCCGTGCGCTCTTGGCCATTTTCAAAGAAAGTGACGTCGCTTCCATCAATAACGATACGCTCTACATCCGTTTGATAACCGGTATCGTAATACGCTTTATACTCTTCGGCGGTCTTGTCGCCATTGTCTGCTTTATGCGCAAACACTTCGTCAAGGGTGCCATCTTGTAGGTAGGGATAAACGGACTGCCAATCACCCTCCCAGTCAGATAGCGCGCGATCCTCAACCTGGTCGTCATCAAAATAGCCCGAGTAGATATCGCTATCGTGGTCGTGGTCGTGGTCGTGGTCGTGGTCGTGGTCGTGGTCGTT
>NZ_HG423343.1:1424366-1489249 GCF_000982975.1 Halomonas sp. A3H3
GGTCGTGGTCGTGGTCGTGGTCGTGGTCGTTATGAGTATGGTCGTGATCATGGTCATGATCGCTGGCGCTAACGCCTTGAACGCCCGTTAGTATCAGTGCACTCAATACAAGCGCGCTGGCGGCCTTAAGTGGCAATGGTGTCATATTCGGTTTTCCTTTGGCTGCTCGTGAAACAAGTCGCCAAAAAAGATACAATATAACATACCAACCAATCAAGCTCGTTTTTTTACATTACGCGAATAAACACCTATAAAGCTAAGGGATTGATCGCAGAGCTTTTGCTGATCTAATAACAGGCGCAGCTGTGCTTGATGGAAAATATTTTTTGGCGGGCACAAACGCATCGGGCCCCGCCTAAGCGGGGCCCGATCACCGAATCTAAACGATTCGAGAACTTAAATAATCGCTAGGATTAAGAAAGCAGCTTAATGTTTGAAGCTTGAAGGCCTTTCTGACCTTGGGTAACGTCAAAAGAGACGTTAGCGCCTTCAGGCAGAGTTTTGAAGCCATCAGACTGAATTTCAGAAAAATGAGCAAAAACGTCATCGCTGCCGTCAGAAGGAGCAATGAAACCGAAACCTTTAGAATCGTTGAACCACTTAACTGTGCCAGTTGCCATGATATTAAATCCTTTTCGCAAGTCGCGAATTGTAGAAATCCTGGTATTACCCAGATAAATAGTGAGTAGAACAAGGAATACAATTACAGACTACCGAAAGAATTCGAATGTTTCTGGAACCATGCTTGCTTGCTAACTTACTAACTGCCGACATCCTGCCACGTGGGCAGTCGCAGGTCAAAGCCTTTGTGCTTTTTAATTTGTTGTTCTGCCTCTTATAGCCGTTTAAAAACCGCGCAAATTCGCAAAAATAGCCTTAATCTTGCCAATGAGCCAGGCACTACTAATCCGACCGCCTGGCGCGCTTTGCTTGCTCGCTAAAACCCGCTTCATTCGCGGCCTGGTGAGCATTCTGGAAGAGGTTTCAACATGCTATACGGACTTAGTTTATTGGCGGGTATCGCCCTTTTGACACTTGGAGGGGAGTCGCTTATCCGCGGCGCGGTGGCGGGTGCGCGAAGAGTCGGCGTCTCGCCACTGTTAACAGGGTTGGTGGTGGTTGGTTTTGGCACCTCGGCCCCTGAACTTGTCGTCTCGATTGATGCCGCGATTAACCAGCAGCCTGACATTGCGGTTGGCAACATCGTGGGCAGCAATATCGGCAATATCTTATTGATTCTAGGCCTATGCGCGGTTATTTGCCCAATGGTGGTTCAGCCTTTAGCACTGCGCCGGGATGGGCTGGTCGTGGTGTTGGCCAGCCTGCTGTTTATTGGGCTCTCCTTCGGCGGCGCACTGGGTCGCATCGATGCAGCAATTTTTATAGCGGGCCTGGTCGGCTATCTTGTTTGGGCCTACTTAAGTGAAAGCCGTCAGCACATTCCCGCGGCGGAAATGCACGCTTCAGAAGCGGAGGAGATGACCAAACTACCCACTACAGGCTGGATGATCGTCGTAGCGTTAGTGATTGGCTTGGGCATGCTGATTGGCGGGTCACAGCTACTCTTATATGGCGCCATTGGGTTGGCCCAGGCCATGGGCATTTCCGAAGCAGTCATCGGTTTAACCATCGTCGCCGTTGGTACCTCACTGCCGGAGATGGCCGTGTCGGTGGTTGCTGCGTTACGACGTCATGCGGATGTTGCCATCGGGAATATTCTGGGTAGCAATATTTTCAACCTGTTAGGCATCCTGGGTATCTCCGCGTTTTTACAGCCGCTACCCCTTGCGCCACGCGTGGCCCTGTTTGACCAATGGGTAATGCTGGGAGCAGCTGGCATACTGGTGCTGTTTTTGTATACCGGTATGCGCCTGTCGCGCTGGGAGGGAGCCGCACTGCTTGCAGGCTATGCCGCTTATATAGCGTTAAGCTTTACGATCTTTTGAGATGGCCTAGTCGTTGATTGCGCCGAGCCAAAAACCCATCGTTTTTGGCTCAATGACTTGATTGTTTATCGTGGAGAAACGTCACCGTGCACATTGCAACCTTGGGGCCTAGTGGCAATAACCATGAACTGATTGCCAAGCGCTATCTCAGAATGCGTTGCTCAGGCGAAGGCAGCGTGACTCTGTTTAGCCAGTTTGAAGCGGCCTTTCAGGCGCTCCTCGAGGGTCATGTGAGCCACGTTCTACAGTGCACCGCCCATGCAACGCATAGCGACTGCGTTGGCCGCTATATGCATCGAGCCTATCCCGTAGACACCTTTATAGCGGGCAGCAAGCCGCTGGCGCTGATTGCCCAGCGCGACTCTGTTCGCCCCACCCAAGTAGCGCTACAACCAGCGACCCGCTACTACACCGACTTAACGGCTTATACAGAGATCATAGACGCCCCCACCACAGTGGCGGTGGCAGAAGGGCTTCTTGCGGGACGCTTTGAGGCGGGCATTTGCGCTGAAGAGGTGCTAGGCCAAGCCCCCGAGCAACTGCGTTTGGTGCAATCATTGGGGCCTGCGCTGGATACCTGGGTAATGTTTGCCACCACTCCACTAGCAGCCTCTTCGCCGCTACGGTTAGACGCTGACGCTTAAACAACCGGGCTAAACCACAAAGATCAGGATAATCCCTCCCACGGCCAACGCGCTCCGCTGCCAAAGTGCTTTTCGTGCAATCACCCCGTAAGAGATCGCCCCTAAACCAATCGCCACTTTTAGCGCATACAACAAGGCGCCGGAAGGATTGAAGGCCAGTTGGATCATCTCTGGGTTGGCCACCATGGCTAGAGGAATAATATACAGCCCTATTCCTAACGCCATGGCTTTGAATGCGACTTTTAGCCAGTTCTCCCCCACCATGCCCGCAGCAATGAACACGCCGCCACACACCGGCGGCGTGATCGTCGAGAGCAGCGCGTACCAAAAGACAAAAAGGTGCGCCAGAAGCGGTTCCAAACCTAGCGAGGTCAGGGCAGGCCCGGCGACAGAGACACAAATCACATAGGCGGCGGTGGTGGGCACCTCCATGCCTAAAATCAAGCAGGCGAGCGCCGTTAGTAGCAAGGCTGGCCAGAGCATGTCGTTGGAGAGCGATAGAATGCCCGAGGTGATCTTGACGCCCAACCCTGTCAACGACAGCACGCCGACCACCAACGAGGCACATAGAATAATGGAACCAATGACGGCAATCTGACGCCCAGCGGTGACCACTGCGTCGGATAAACGGGTGGCAAAGCCGGGGAGCGAAAAGCGCAGCGTCACGTTAAAGAAGAGCAGCGCAATGCCCGCGAAAATCGCAACACTGGCGGCGTACTGAGGGGTAAAACCGCCATTAAAGATGCGCTCTAACAGCAGCACGAAGGGGATGGCAAAAAACAGCGAGGTAATCAGCACCTCTTTCGCGCTGGGTCGCTCGCTTTCGGCCACGGGCTTTAGATCATGCCGGGTCGCATAGGCATTAATACCCACCCAGACCGTCAAAAAGTACAGCACCGCTGGAAGCATCGCCGCGGCCATGATCTGGGTATAGGGCGTGCCCGTCAGTTCCACCATCACGAATGCCCCGGCGCCCATCAGCGGCGGCATAATTTGCCCGCCGGAGGAGGCAACGGCTTCCACCGCACCCGCCAGCGAACGTGGGTAACGCAGGAGCACCATGGAGGGAATGGTAATTGCCCCAGTGGAAGCGACGTTGGCAGACGCCGAGCCGGAGATAGAGCCCATCAGCGCCGACGAAATCACCGCCACTTTAGCGGCCCCACCGGTGAGCCGCCCCGCCACCGCACTGGCTAGGTTCATAAAGCCCTGGCCCGCCTCTCCCGCATTGAGCACCGCGCCGAAAATCACAAAAATCGCCACCACACTGACGCTTACCCCCGTCAGCGAACCCCATAATCCGCCTTCGGCAATCGTGAGCGTACCCACCATACTGGCCAGCGGCAGCCCAGGGTGACCAAAAGCGCCTGGAATATATTGACCGAAGGCGCCATACATCAACGCCAGCAAGGCAACCAGCGGCAGAGGCCAACCGATGGCTCGGCGCGCCGCTTCAAGCGCTAGAGCAATCAAAAACAGGCCAATCCCCATCTGTAGGTGGGTATCAATAAAGCCGTACTGGTTGGCTAGCGCAGCTTCGTTAAACGCAATATAGCCACAGGCAGCAACACCCAATACCGTCAGCAGCCAGCCGCTGACTCGCTGCGCTGGTGTATTGGCCATATAAATCAGTACCCATGGCAACAGCAGCGCCATATGCAGCGGCCGGCTGACCAGCGCAGGCGTTAAGCCATAAAAAATCAAGCCAAGATGGAATATTACACTGACTGCGCCTAACGCCATCCAGCCAGGCGCTACTGAGCGATCATCCTCAGGGGTCGACGCCTGTGAAGAGGTAAAAACACGCATGCCACACTGCCTATCAATACTGTATCAATACAGGACTGCCACAGCGCAAGCACCGTGGCAGCAAGAAGATGGATAATGGAAGAAAACGGCTAGCGCAGAGCGTCAGGTACCTCGATACCCGCTTCCTCGTAGTAACGCAGCGCACCTGGGTGAAGCGTGCCGGTCATGTTTTCCAACATATCAGGGCTAATACTGCTCCACCACGCCGCCTCTTCAGCCATGGCGTCGCGGCGTTCCCAAAACGTTTTGGTCAGCGTGTAGGCGGTGTCATCGTCCATATACGTTGTGGTGTAGGCGATCACCGGTAGCGATGTGGTTTCAACGTCTTTATCCACGCCGGGATAAGTGCCGCCGGGGATCGTTTGGCGTGGCGCTCCCGTTTGCTCGATTTGTTGGTCAGTCAGGCTAACCAAGGTCACCGGCATGCTGGCGGCTGTCTCAATCACATTGGGTGAGGGGAAGGAGCTGGCGGTCACAAAGCCATCAATCTGGCCGTTTTTAAGTGCATCGGGGCCGCTGCCCATCGCTGCATCGGCAATTTTCACGCTCTCTTCCAGGCCAAACAGTTCCAGGTAACGAGCCGCTTCACGGGCGCCAAAGGTGCCTCGACCAATCAATAAGTGCTTGCCTTCCAGTGTGGAAATATCGGTCACACCGTCATCACCCGCTAATACAAAGTGCATGGTGATAGAGGGGATCGGGAACAACCCCCGGATCTCTTGAAAACGCGGATTCTGACGCTCGGCAAAGGCACCCTCCCCACCCATGGCCTGATCGACTAACGCGGGCGGCGTGGTAAATACATAGTTGCCCTGGCGAGCCATGACTTCCATCACGTTCTGTACCGAACCCTGGCTTTCTTCCAGGGTAAGGATGATAGCGTCATCGGTTCCCTGGCGAATCGCTTCTGAGAGTTCTACGCCCATTTGATAATAGGCGGTACCCGCTGAAGCCGATTTATAGGTCACACGCGTTTCTGCGTGGGCGGAGAAGGCGGCACCTGTCAGCACTAACGTAGTAGCCGAGACGAAAAGCGTGCGGTGTAGGGAGCGAAAGGGATTGCGCATCGTTATATTCCTCAACGTATCCAGCGGCCACTTCTAATCGGCCTCGTTTTTATCTTACCCAGTTGTTATATGACCAAGCTGAGAGCGTGGCGCGCATTAAAATAGCACGACTGCCCTCGGACAGGCACTCTCCGCGGTCGCCCTCCCCATGCCCTCCAGGGTGTTTTATTGACATCTAATATTAGCTTAAAAAGATATAAATTCTGAATCTTTTTCAACAATGCTATGCGTCAATAGTATAATTCTTAAACCGCTATTAACTTTTTTATAAAACTATTACTGCACGATTTACCATTACCTAAAAGATTAATTTCCTAAAAAAAGATGCTATTACCTTAAGAAGAACTACTTCCGTTCGTTTTAATAAGGTATTGCGGCGCAATATAGACTGATAAAATGAGGCCGCTTTTATACCACTCCTGACAACTTAACCATGAGGAAGAACGTCACATGCCTACGTTGTGCCAACCCTCTTGCCAGCCTCGATTATATCGTCGCTGGCTTTTTTTGTTAGCGGCCTTACTATTAGGCGTAAGTCCCAGTGCATTTGCAGTGACCGGTGAACTAGATCTAACCACCTCTACCGTTGGCTTTTTTGCTGTTGCGATTTTCGTCCTGGCGTATGCATTAGTCATGGCGGAAGAAAAGTTCCATATGCGCAAGTCTAAACCGGTGTTGGTGGCAGCCGGTATCATCTGGAGCCTCATCGGCTGGGTGTATGTCCAAAACGGCATGTCGGACGCGTCTGAGTACGCTTTCCGCGTCACGCTGTTGGAGTTCACCGAGCTGATGCTGTTCTTGCTGGTGGCCATGACCTATATCAATGCCATGGAAGAGCGTCGGGTCTTCGATGCATTGCGTTCCTGGATGCTGCGTAAAGGCTTTAACTACCGAACCCTTTTTTGGCTGACCGGCGGTCTCGCCTTTGTGTTATCCCCCATTGCCGACAACCTTACCACCGCACTCTTGATGTGCGCGGTGGTGACCAAGGTGGCCGAAGGCAACCAGCGCTATATCAACCTGGCCTGTATCAATATCGTGGTGGCCGCCAACGCGGGGGGTGCGTTTAGTCCCTTTGGTGATATCACCACTCTAATGGTATGGCAAGCGGGCATGGTGGAGTTCCAGGAGTTCTTTATTCTGTTCTTCCCCGCCCTGGTCAACTTCATGATTCCAGCATGCATCATGAGCCTGTTTATCAAGGATGAAAAACCCGCAAGTGTTTATGAAGATGTGTGGATGAAGCGTGGCGCCCGGCGCATTGTGCTGCTGTTTTTACTAACGATTGTCACCGCCGTACTGTGTCACGTGGTGCTCCATCTACCCCCGGTGTTGGGCATGATGACCGGCCTTGGCTACTTGCAGTTCTTCGGTTACTACCTGCGCCGCAGCCTGCCCCGCTCCTTGGAGCGCAAGCGCGAGCGGTATAGCCGTGAAGGTGATAACCGTAAGCTGGCGCAACTGGGTAGCGTGGTGCCGTTTGATGTTTTTAACCGCGTTGCCCGGGCTGAGTGGGACACACTGCTGTTCTTCTACGGGGTGGTAATGTGCGTTGGCGGGCTTGGCTTCATGGGCTATCTAGGCTTGCTGTCGGAAGCGCTGTATACCGGTTGGAACGCGACTGCTGCCAATATTGTATTAGGCATTGTTTCGGCCGTGGTAGACAACATTCCGGTGATGTTTGCAGTGCTGACCATGGAGCCCGATATGTCCCACGGCCAGTGGCTACTGATTACCTTAACCGCTGGCGTTGGTGGCAGCTTGCTATCGATTGGTTCCGCGGCCGGTGTGGCGGTCATGGGTCAGGCAAGGGGCTCCTATACCTTTATGGGCCACTTGCGCTGGTCGCCGGTTATTCTGCTCGGCTACATCGCCAGTATTCTGGTGCATATGTGGCTCAACGCTGAGAGCTTTGCGCTCTTCAGCTAAGCCCGATCAAAAGAGAAATAGATGGCACTATTACTTTTCCTTGTATCTCTTTACCCCTTTTCAGCGTGCTGGAAAGGGGTTTTGGTATAGCCGTTTAATAGCTTTCGAAAAGATACTCAATGGGTGTCGGGCGGCCAAATAGATAGCCCTGATAGCGGTAACAGCCGTGGCCTCTTAGCCAATCGAACTGCTCTTTTTTCTCCACTCCTTCCGCGACCACGGTTAAGCCTAAACTTACCGCAAGTAGAATCGTGGTATCGACAATCGCTGCGTCTGTCTTATCGGTCAGCAGCTCGCGAATAAACGATTGGTCAATTTTCAATTCATCCAGCGGTAAGCGCTTCAGGTAACTCAGCGATGAGTAACCGGTACCAAAGTCATCCAACGCAAAGCGAATCCCCCTAGCACGCAGTTTCAACATCGTGCTACGCACCCTCACCGGCTCGTGCATCAACAGGCTCTCGGTGACTTCAAGCACCAAGCGGTTCGGCGGCGCCAGGGTTTCTGCTAATAGCTCTTCAACATCACGTACAAACTCCGGCTGCTGAAACTGCACTGAACTCACGTTGACGGAAATACTTAACGGCGCATAGGCCGGTTGATGAGACCATTTCGCTAGCTGCTCGCAAGCTGACCGCAGCACCCAGTAACCGATCGGCACAATCAACCGATTCTCTTCCGCAAGCGGGATAAACGTTGCGGGGGATACCCAGCCACGCTGAGGATGATACCACCGCAGCAGCGCTTCAACGCCGGTAGTCACGCCCTGATGGTCGACCTGCACTTGGTAATGCAGCGCCAGCTCGTTGCGCTTGAGCGCCTGATGCAAATCAGCTTCTAAACTGGCCCGTTCCAATACGCTGGTCTGCATTTCGCTGTTAAAAAAGCGCAGCGTATTGCCGCCCGCGCTTTTCGCCTGCTGCAACGCCATATCTGCCTGTTGCAGCACGCTATCCATACTGTACTCACCAGCTCCCGTAAACAGCGAAATGCCAATGCTGGCACTGATCGGTAACGAGTGACTGCTTCTTAATTGAGCAATGACTTCCAGCAGTTGCCGCCCCACACGCTCGGCTTTTAGTGCGGCGTCTTTTTGCTCCTCGCCCAGGTTCTTGATCAGCACCACAAACTCATCGCTACTGAAGCGGGCCAGCGTTACCTCTTCGTCAAGCCGCTGGCGTAGCTGTTCAGCCACGCTGACCAAAAGCTGGTCACCGCTCTCATGGCCCTGAATATCATTTACTAAGCGAAAATTATCCAGGTCGATCACCAGCACCGCACTGAAAAATGTGGCCCACTCATCATGATCAATGGTTGCCGTTAAGGAGTCCATCAGTAGCCGTCGATTGGGCAGCCCGGTTAGCGAGTCATAGAAGGCCAGGTAGTGGGTGCGTGACTGCATTTCGAGGTAGTCAGTCAGTTCGGTCGAAATACCGCACAGGGAGGGAGGTGCGCCAGGGGACATGGAAAGCGGCATTTTAATCGATAAGAACGTTCTTACCCGGCTTTCACCCCGCAAAACGTTGCTCTCTTCTACCGTTACTTTTTTCCCCGAATCTAATACGTTGCGATCAACCTGGTTGATTTCCGCAGCGCTCCCGGCATCAAAAAACGCCGCATCGCGCTTACCGATAATTTTGTCGGCTGGCAGGCCAAATAGATCGCTCATGCGACGATTAACGTATTGATACTCCAAGCTTGGGGATTTGATATAGATAAAGGCATCGACGCTATCCAGAATAGTCGCCAGCATCTCTTTATTGGATTGCAGTAACGCCCGGTTATGCTGCATGCGCCGCTTGAGCAACAGGTTGCCCAGCAGCGCCAAAAGAAGGAACACAAGCAGCAAGGCGATGCCCCATCGCCCCAAGTAGCTGTCAATGCTGCGCAGAAGCTCCGCCGGAAGAGCTGCAGACGAGGCAAAATAGTACATAGTGGCTGTTCACTGACCAGGCATGGTCAACGGGCCTGCCCGCTCGACCACTCGCTGCCAGGCAGCGTCTTTTTCAATACGTGACACAAACGCAGCGATGGCAGGATACTTTTCCAACGACTGCACGGCGGCCATGGCCTGTAACGGGAAACTCATTTGAATATCAGCACCACTGGGCCACGGCCCGGCAAAATTACCCTGCGCCAACAAGTGCTGGTTTATGAAGTTCAGGTGCTGTTTAAGCTGCGGTGCTAAGAAGCGCTTGCTTACCGTATCGCTAATTCCCTTAGCCAGTGGCTTAATCAGCCAGGGCGACTGTTTGGGAATTTGACTAAACACAAGCTGCATCACCAGCAGCGGCATTAATGACCCTTCGGCATAGTGCAACCAGTAGCGGTAGTCCACCCACGCACTCATATCATCGATGGGAGGCTGACAGCGCCCCTGCCCATAGCGTTGAACAAGGTAATCTATGATGGCGCCTGATTCGGCCACGGTAAAATCGCCGTCGGTAATCACCGGAGATTTACCCAGCGGGTGAATTTTTTTCAGCGAATCTGGCGCTTGCTGGGTTTTGCCATCGCGTTGGTAAACCACCAACTCGTAGTCCAGTTCAAGGGCTTCAAGTAGCCACAGGATGCGATGCGAACGAGACTTTTCCAGATGGTGAACGTGGATCATAAACACTCCGTGGGGCTGAGTTGCGCGCCAGCATTGCACTGGCGACACGTATTCCTTTTCTAATGGCACATTTAGCTTAGTACCATAAAGCCCATCATCATAGGAGCATTAGTATCAACGCAACGTCAAAATTAATGCTTATTAATTAGGTGCGTTATAAACGGTGCGCATGGCGCCAACGCGCCAGCAGATCCAGCGGTGACCACTTACCTTGCAGCCAGGGCGCAAGTAAACGCATAGAGAGCGGAATAAACACAAATACCATCACTGGCGTCAGCATTAGGGTGCTCACCACCACCCGCGGCAGCAACGCCCAATCGGCCAATACGCCGCCGAACACGAACTGAAAGATCAGCGAGATAGGAAAGAAAGCCAGCCAGACAGCCACGGCCTGCTTCCAGCGCGGCGGTGCACTGCTGCCGGTTTGAAACCACGCATCCAACCCGGTGGCCCGGTGCTCATGGGGCGCCTCATATAAGCCTTTACCACGCGCCAACCACGCATGCCGTGAAGCGGAGTGCTCCCAAGCGGCTAAGGTCTCGCTGCTGCTAAAGCGGAATATAATCTGGTATTCATCGTCATCAGCCGGTGGCGACAGTACGCCAGAACCGAGGTAGCCAGCGAAGTCGGCCGCCAGTTCGCGTCCTTCATTAAGCCAACGATTAAAATCGGCGTAGCGGCCGTGCTCAACGCGACGAGCCACCATCAACGTGACGGGTGAGGCAGACATGGTATATCTCCTAATGTGTCTACAGCCAGCGCCGGGTAGGCAGGCTGTTTGCTTTCAAGGGGATAACCCTGAAAGTCCAATTGCCACATTATACAAGCAATGTTGATGCCATGTGATAAATGATGCGCTATACCCGTTGGCGCGACATGGATTCGCGCCCAGGCACAGGGTGGGGGCGCTCGCCGCGTTGAAAGGCGCATACATGAACATAGATATCCACAGCGCTGCGAATGGCATCGGCCTCTTGGGCGTCGGGCTCTACTACCGGGCCGGTATACTCACCTTCGCTACGCAGCACAGCCTCTAACTCGGTGCGGTAACGGTCGAGCAGGTGCTCCAGGTTGATGCGAATACGATGAACTTCCAGACCAAACGCTTGGCGTTGATCGGTGCGTTTAAGGATGTCCAAAGGATTTGAAGCGGCTTCGATCAAGCTTTCTAACGTAGCGAAAACTAACTTTTCAGCACTGTTTAAATTAGGAATAATGGAATAAATGAGGTCATTTAAAGTGATCGGTGTTCCATGGCGGTGCATAGGCGGTTCAACGTCCGGTTAAGGGGTCAATGCTAATAAATCGGCCCTGCTCAGAAAAACTTAATCGATAAATGCCGCGCACACCGTCCCGGCCCACCACCCGCCGAATTGCTTCGGCGGGAAATATCACCCAACGGCCATCTACGCTGCGGGTTCGCACGTTGGCGATACGCCCTTCGTAATGGGCTAGACATTCATCATAATTAAGATTAATGACCACATCAATGGTTTGCATAGGGCAGGGATAGACTTGGCATAGGCTGGCATCGTGTCAGAAAAGTGTTGGCATCGCACAGCGCAAACTTGCACTGTCGGCGTTGCTCGCTAATACTTCATGGTATCCCAACTCGTACTTAGTCGGTAATGACCTATGGCCGTTTCTTCCATTAGCACTGTTTCTCACGCTGCCGGGACGTACCCTTCAGCGAATACAATGTCCCCGCGCGTTGAGCAAGCCGCTAAAGGCCGTGCTCTAGAAGAAGATACGGCGTCTACCGACGACCCAAAAACGACTAGTGCTAGTGAAGAGAGCAGCAGTGCCGAGGCTGGCCCCAAACGGGCTGACGGTACGCCCATGGCGCCGGATGAGATTCGGCTACTAGACCAGCTTAAACAGAACGACCGCGAAGTTCGCCAGCACGAGATGGCGCACCAAACCGTGGGCGGTGCCTATGCAGGCGGCGCCAGCTACGAGTATGAAGTTGGCCCCGATGGCAAGCGCTACGCGGTCGCGGGAGAAGTACCGATCGATTATGGCCCGGTACCCAATGACCCCCAAGCCACTATCGAAAAAATGCAGACCGTGATCGCCGCAGCCATGGCGCCTGCAGATCCCTCTCCCAAAGATCATCAAGTGGCTGCCCAAGCGCGTCAGTACTTGTTGGAAGCCAAGCTCGAAGCGTCCATGCAGCGCAGTGAAATGGAGCAAGCCCGCAGCAACGGCGCCGAGGCAACTTCTTCTGCTGATGAATCAGCCGCTAACGAGCAACCTTCAGAGGAACAAGCTGCTTAATTGTCCGCTAGCGCAAGAGAGCTCCACTCTTCACGGCTAGGCCAATTTGCCAACCAGGTAGGTAATGACTCGGCGGGCATAGGCCGCGCAATACCATAGCCTTGGGCTAAATCGCAGCCTAGCGCCATCAAGGCTTTGGCATGGTCTAAGGTTTCTACCCCCTCTGCCAGCATGGGCCGCTTAAAACGATTAGCCATGTAAATGACGCTTTCCACAATCGCCATATCATCCTGATCGGTGAGCATATCGCGGACAAAGCTCTGATCAATTTTGATCAGGCTGACCGGCAACTGCCGCAGATGGGTTAACGACGAAAACCCGGTGCCAAAATCATCAATAGCAAAACTCACCCCCAGCGACTGGCAGCGCGCCATATTTTGCAGCGCAGCCTGGATATCGTGCATTGCGGCGCTCTCCAGCACTTCGAGCTTGAGCAGTACGGGCGGTACATCAGGGTAGCGTGCCAATAACTCGCCAAGCCGCTGGCTAAAATCACTCACTAACAGATGCGTAGGGCTTATATTCACATTGATCGGCAGCGCGATGCCCTGCACTTGCCACTCACTCAACTGACGCAGCGCTCGTTCAATGACCCACTCGCCAAGATCCACCTCCAACGGCGTGGTATCGATGATGGGTAAAAACTGCCCAGGTGCCAGCAGCCCATCTTCAGGGTGCTGCCAACGAATCAGCGCCTCTAGACCGACCACTTTGCCACTGCGCATATCGACCTGGGGCTGATAGTAAAGGCACAGTTCATTGTGAGTGAGGGCATCAATAAAACGCTGGCGCTGCTCATGGCGCACCTGAAGCAAGCGGTCATGGTTAGGGTCAAACAGGTGGAACGTGTCGCGGCCACGCTGTTTGGCACGATACATGGCCTGATTGGCATGCCGCAGCAGCACATCGCCCTGAACGTGGTCATTAGGGTAGAGCGTAACCCCCAGGCTCGCCGTCAGATGAACACTCTGGCCCTCAATCATCATCGGTTGTCGAATGGAGCCCAGCAACTTCTCGAAAAAGTCATCGTCGACACCGTGGTGCAGTAACAGCACGAACTCATCGCCACCCACCCGCGCCAGCACGTCATCGCCAAACAGCAGATGGCTGATGCGCTGTGAAAAAGAAGACAGCAGCGCATCGCCTACGGTGGGACCCAGCCGGTCATTAATATTTTTGAAGAAGTCGATATCCAGCGAACACACCGCCAAGGGGAGCTGCTTGGCTTCTGCATGCTGCATGGACTCTTGAATCAACTGCGTCAGCAGTTGCAGGTTGGGTAGCCCCGTGAGGGCATCAAAGTAGACTTCTCGATTAAGGTGGCGGGCATGGGCCGGAATGGCCGAAAGATCTGCGAGCACAATCACATGGTGATCGATCTCGCCGTGCTCATTGCGCACACGATTGATCGACATCATGCCGGGATAAAACTGGCCATCGTGACTACGGTAGCTCACCTGGCTTTTGCTACGGTCACGCAACTGCAGCTCTTCCCGCATCAACCGCGTGGTGCGGCTATCGTCCAGCGGTAAAATGCTGAACGCTTCTGGTGTTTTGCCCTGTACATCGCCCTGCGTAATCCCCGTTAATTCACAAAAAGCGGGGTTCACCTCCACCACCCGATTTTCCGCATCAGTAATAATGATCGCTTCGTTGGCGTAACTAAATACCGATTCAGCGGGTGACGCCGAATGGCTTACGGATGCCGTTGGCATCACGTTCGAGCGGGGCAGTGAAGGCGCTGGCTGGGAGTGCTGTTGAGACAAAGACTGTTCCTTCGATAAATTCAAGGATTCATACATATGTCTTTGCTCTCCTCGTCGTTTTTATAGAGCCGTCGCTAAATAGGTTCGTTGTTATATAGAGCCGTTATTAGGTCAATAGAACCGTTATTATGAAGACAGTAGTACTGCTAGGCATAATAACACCCTATGACGGCGAAGGTACTTTGCACTGCAAAGTACCTTATCGGCTGACGAGGTAATTAGTTAAAGAGTTTGCTCAATATAATGACAGGTAAGCTACGCGGGAGAGAGGGCTAAACGCTGGGTGGCCAACGCCGTATCGCGCACTTGGTAATCGCTCACTTTGCTGGTCATATCATCGGCCTGATCATCAAGGGAGCGGCTCGCCGCGGCCATTTCCTCAACCAATGCAGCGTTTTGCTGGGTCACCTCCTCTAACTGGGCCATGGCACGGTTAATTTGCTCAATACCCGCCGACTGCTCATGGGTAGCCGACGCCATTTCATCCATCAGGCTTGCCATTTGCCCTACCCGTTGAGCAATCCGCCCCAGAGTTTCATTGGTGGTAGTCACCAGGCTTTCGCCTTCTGAAATTTTTGTCACATTATTATCGATCAATTGACGAATCTGGCTGGCCTCCTGGGCGCTGCGGCTAGCCAATTTGCGTACTTCATCGGCAACCACTGCAAAACCGCGCCCATGCTCACCGGCTCTCGCCGCTTCAACCGAGGCATTAAGCGCCAGCAAATTGGTTTGGAAAGCGATGTTATCGATAGTCACCACAATGCTAGTTACCTGCTCGTTGGCTTGCAGGATAAGCTGCATGGCTGTTTGGGCTTGAGAAGCGACTGCGGTGGCTTCTTTTGCCTCTTGAGCCACCTCCCCAGTCATCTGCTGGGCTTGCTGCGCGTTTTCAGCACTCTGCCGCACCGTGGCGGTAATCTGCTCCATGCTCGACGCGGTTTGCACCAGCGAGGCGGACTGCTCTTCGGTTCGCTGGGCAAGGTCTTGATTACCCTGCGCCATCTGATTGCTGGCCACCGCCACCGACTGCGCATTGCGCTTAACGTCAGCGACCAGCGCTTCGGTAACTTCCGACGATTCATTAAACGCCTGATATAGCTTTGATAACTCATCGCTACCCGGCACCACTAAGCGCTGTGTCAAATCGCTACCCCGGGTCGCGATACTGGTTAGCGCTTGGTTAAGCGATTGGGTAATGACGCGTACGATCAATACGGCAGCGACAATCGCCATCAAGCTGGCCACGAGCGCAATTACCGCATACTGCCAAAGTGCCTGTTGGGCCGACTCACGCAGCGCGACAGTCTGGGCCACCACTGTATCTGCCACGCTATCCTCTAACGCTTTAAGGCGGGCAATTTTCACCGTTTGCCACTCAAACCACTGTTCCGGGTCGACACCATAACCGCCGGCTTGCGCTTGACTGATCGCCAATTCGCGCCGAGCCAAGAGACGCTCGATCTCTGCACCGCTCAATGCCTGGTCAAGCTGGTCGCGGCTTTCATCTCCAGCCAACAGGCGGAAGCTCGTCAAGAATGCCTGTTCCTCGCCCAGCAAGGACAAGAAACGGCGTAACGTAGCGTCGGGCATGCCGTCGCTGGCGAAGGCATTGGAAAGCAGAGCCCGCTCAATCCCCGCTAAATCTTTGGCTTCCAGCAGTTGGTAGTAGGCACTTAGCTGGCGAGCAATACCCCCTTCGCTGGTTAGATGCGACAACGTACCCACAAAGGCCATTAGTTGACCGTTGATGCCAGTGTAGTGGCTTAACGCATCACCCATCGCCATATCAAGGCCATCGACACGCTTGCGTAAGGCTGCCTGGCGCTGCCACTGGGCGTCGATTTCGTTGAGTCGTTGCTGGACAGCAGGTGTTAACAGCGCTGGATCCAAGGCATCACGCTGAGCTTGGAAAGCCTGGACAGCGGCGTCGGTGTTGGGACGCTGCTGATTAAGCTGATCGCCAAAGGCATTACCTTCGCTGCCCAGAAAGCCAGCGGTCATGCCCCGTTCAAGCTGCATTTGGTGCACGGCGTCACCGGCACGCTGGGCCAGTTGGGTCAAGGCGTGAAGACGATCAAACTCCTGCACCGTCGCGCGCCGTTCCATAATGCCTTGCGCAGCAAACCAAGCCAGGGCAAGCAAGGGAAGCAGCAATACACAGACAAATTTAAACCGCATCGACATGCGGTTAACGATAGTTTTCATAGCTTAGCCTCAAACAGATAGCGTCGTTGGGGAGGTAAGCGGCGTGCTCGATTATTATTGTCCGCATCAACTGACGCGTTTAGCTAAGTCTGCCGCACTTTGCCGTTTAGTGAAATACGATTAATTTTAGTGGATAAAATAACGACAAGCGGCGCGATTATAGGGCGTTTGGGGAACTCTATATTGATTCAAATCATAAAGTCTGACGAATTTTCAGGCCTAACAAGCGGCTGAATTGAGCGCTCCTTAAGGCGCTGGACTGGCGGCACCCAAAAAGCGCGCCTGCCAGTAATCGATCTCTAACGGCACGCTGACTACTGCACGGCCCTTACCAGGTGCATGAATCATTTGGCCGTTGCCACGATAAATTCCTACGTGGGTCGCTTTGCGACGGTCGCCAAAGAAAAGCAGATCACCAGGGCGTGGTTTTTTCACCTGTGGCAAGGCACGAAACTGTTCATCGGCGGAACGCGGAACACGAATACCCGCCGCCCGGTAGGTCATTTCCACTAAGCCAGAGCAGTCCAGACCATCGGGCGTATTTCCCCCAAAACGATACGGTGTGCCAATGGCCTGCTGAGCATGGGAGAGAATCAGCGCACGCTCCATAGAGAGTCCTGCGCGGTTAGGAGGCGCCTCAATGGGGGTAAGATCGCGGCTGGCACAACCCGCTAGTGCCAGTAGTAACAGGCAGGTAAGCAGCCACCTTCCAGAAGGTGCCAACCCGCAAGGTAGAGGCCACAGGCGAACCAGTAGCATGGGCAGCCGCTCCAATAAATCAACATGCTTTCATGATGGCGCAAAGCATGCCTAGCCGCCAATGGTTAGCGGCCAATCCACTCGACAAAGCTGGTTTCACCCAGCGCATGGCGTTCATGCCGCACCCGGCTCATGGCCGCGTAGGGTAAATCCATTGCCAGTACCCGCGAAAGCGGCTGCTCGATCACCTGGCGCAGCAGGCCATTGCAGACAAATAGATGCGCCACTACCAGCACATGCTTGCTAGGCGGGTTACTTAACAGCTGCTGCCAGGCCTCGGCTAATCGCGCGTCAAAGGCTTGCAGGGTTTCGCCACCGGGGGGAGACACCGCGGCAGGATCGAACCAAAAGGCACTCATTCGCTCGGTGCCCTCTTCGGCAAACACCTGGGCGTGGGTTTTGCCCTCCCACTGCCCCAAATGCAACTCGGCGAAATCGTCTTCCACCTGAACGGGCAGATCAAACTCCTCGCCCAGCCATAAGGCGAATTCGCGGCAGCGCGTTAACGGAGAGGTCACGATCGCATCGTAGGGAAGATGCCCGTCGACCGTCTGCCGCATGACTGCATCGGTCACCTGCTGCCAGCCGGTTTCACTCAGCGGATGGTCGGTGGAGCCGCGGAGCATACGCCCGCCCACCGGCTCGCCGTGGCGCAGTAAATCTATCGTTGTTTGTTCGGCTTCAGGAAAGCGCATAGGGGTAACCTCGCCGATCTAGGCAGTTTGCAGATTAGGAAACCGATGACTAGATAATCGCGTGACGCACGCGTGCGGAAATCCACTCCGATACCAGCACGGTGGCGAAAATCATAATAAAGATGACGCTAACTTGATCCCAGGCGAGGCTATTGATCGAGGCATTCAACTGCAGACCAATACCACCTGCCCCGACCAAGCCCAACACCGTCGACTCACGGATATTAATGTCCCAGCGGTAAACGCTAATCCCCGCGAACGCGGGCATCACCTGGGGCAGCACGCCGTAGTTCATCACCTGCAGTCGACTCGCGCCGGTAGCGCTAATCGCCTCAACGGGCGTGGGATGGATCTCTTCAATCGCTTCGTAAAGCAGCTTGCCCACAAAGCCGATGGAGCGCAGGGCAATGGCAATAATCCCCGCCAGTACGCCGGGGCCAAGAATGGTGACCAGTAGCATCGCCCAAATCAGCGAGTTAATGGAGCGCGATGAAACGATCACCATCAGCGCCAAACTGCGCACCAGCGGATGCGGCGTCGTGTTACGGGCGGCTAAAAATGCCACCGGAAACGCCATCATAATCCCTAACGCGGTGCCCAAAGTGGCGATATTGATGGTGTCCCACATGGGCTTCCAGAGCACATTGGCGTAGCTCCATTCGGGAGGGGTCATGCGGCTGATCAAATCTGCTCCCTGGCGGCCGGCATCTTCCACAAACACCCACATGGTGTTGTCGGAAATCATCTTCCAGCAGAGCAGAAATAGGCTGACACCCGCCAGCCAAGCCAGGTACTGCAACCATTGAGCGCGGGTGGTGCGCCGCCGCCAAACCGGCTGACCCTGGGGTGTAGTGGAAACAGGCATTTAAACTCTCGACAAATTAAGGGGCCAGAACTTACGGATCCAGCAGTTACTGAATCAGCGTTTACTGAGTCCAGCGGCGGACATGGCTTGAGCTGTACTCGCACAGCAGCACGATGGCGATGATAATCAGCAGAATCGCCGCGGAGGTGTCGTACTCATAGCGGCTCAGCGAGGTATTCAGCGTGGCGCCAATACCGCCTGCGCCGACAATGCCAATCACCGAGGACTCACGGAAGTTGATATCCAAACGGTACATGGAGAGCCCGATCAAACGCGGCATGACCTGGGGCTGCACGGCGTGGTTCATGGTTTGCCACCAACTGGCGCCCGTGGCGCGTACCGCTTCTACCTGCCGCCAATCCAAATCTTCAATATCTTCCGCCAGTAGCTTGGCCATAAAGCCAATCGTCGCGAAGGCCAGAGTAATCATGCCCGCAAAGGGCCCGAAGCCGAACATCACCACAAACAGAATCGCGATGATGATCTCCTGGAACGTGCGCGAAACGGCGATAATCGCGCGGCACACAAAGTAGATCGGCAGTGGTGAAATGTTACGCGCTGCCCCTAAACCCACGGGTATCGCCAGCAGTACACCCAATACCGTGGAGGTGAGCGTCATGGTCAAACTTTCCAGCAAGCCCGCGACGATATCGTCGTAGCGGCTGACAAAGTCAGGCTGCATAAAGGCGCCTAAAAAATTAACCGCCCGGCCTGCGCCTTCCGCCACCCGCTCCCAGTTCACCTCTACCGAGGCAAGCGCTAAAAACAGATACACCACTGCACCAATGGCAAGCCCCCAGCGCAAGCGAGGACTTTCAATTAGCGGTAGTCGCCGCCACTGACCGCGCTGCGCCGCCTGCTGGCGTGCCTGCTCGCTCATCGTGCTGCCCCCGCTTCGATTGACGACATCACCCGCGCGTAGGGAGGATTAATCGGAGCAGTGTTAGTCGTCTCATCGCCGCTGACTTCTTCGTCCATTGGCTCAGGCGTGGTGTCCCAGTCCTCTTCACCATAAATCGTGGTGAGGATCTCACTGGTGAGTTCGCTGGGAAGGCCATCAAAGACGATTTCACCCGCCCGCAGGCCGACAATGCGGTCAGCAAATTGCTGGGCCAGCGCTACGTCGTGAATATTGATGATCGCCGCCAGTTCGCGCTCTGCGCACAGCTCACGAATCAAACGCATGATTTGGCGCGAAGTTTTTGGGTCAAGGCTGGCGGTGGGTTCATCCACCAGCAACAGCTTAGGACTTTGCAGGAGCGCCCTGGCGATACCCACCCGCTGGCGCTGGCCGCCAGACAGGGCATCGGCACGTTTATCGATGGCATGCGGCAACCCCACTCGCTCCAATAGACGGAAGGCTTCAATCACAGCCTCCTGCGGGTAGCGGCGCAGGAAGCTGCGCCAAAATCCCACATAACCGAGCTGACCTGAAAGCACGTTCTCCATCACGGTTAGGCGGTCTACTAACGCATACTCTTGAAAAATCATTCCCATGGAGCGGCGGGCATGACGCAGCTTATGTCCCGAGAGCTTCGTCAGTTCCGTGCCGTCCAGGCGAATACTGCCCTGAGTAGGCTCAACCAACCGGTTCACACAGCGAATCAGTGTGCTTTTACCCGCGCCAGATGGGCCAATCAGCGCCATCACTTGGCCTTTGGGCAGCGTTAGTTCAATATCCGTCAGCGCTCGATCCCCGGTAGGGTAACGTTTACCAACGCCGGTGAGTGTCAACATGGAAGTGCCTCATCTACATAGCGGTTCGGCCAGAAGGTTGCCCTCCTGGCCGATCGTATTGGGGTACTGCTTAAAGATTAATCGCAGTCGTAGGTCACGCCGTTGGCGTCAGCGATGGTGCGGATAACCGCCCAGTTTTCCTGATAAGTAATCGGAATAAACTGCGCTTCGCCGGAGTTGGCGAATTCTGACTCTAGGGCAGTGCCTTCCCAGTCGTAGCTGAAGAACGCATCCTGAATCTTCTCGGCAAGTTCCGGGTTCAGGTTATTCGCCAGCCCGTAAGCGGTGGTGGGGAAGGTTTGTGAGGTGTAGATAATGTCGTAATCACCTTCGTTCACTACACCGCGGGAAATCATCCGCTTGCCTACGGAGTTAGCAATCGCCGCCGCGTCGTAATCTTCGTTAACCACGCCGAGAATGGAGTTGTCGTGAGAACCAGAGAAAGCGGTCTCAAAATCTTCACCCGCTTCCATACCGTACTCAGAGCGCAGCAGCGCCGAGGGGGCGCGGAAGCCAGAGTTAGAGGTTTCTGAGGTAAACGCTAGTTGGCGACCCTGCAAGTCTTCAACGGCTTCAATGCCGCTTCCGGGGTAGGTAATGATCTCCATTTCATAGCCAAAACTGCCATCTTCCGCGGCCATCATGGCGAAGGGGCGGAAACCACCGCAGTTAACCGCGACCGGTACGCCACCGGTATTGAAACCGGCTACGTGGAGACGGCCAGCGCGCAGCGCTTCCTGCTGGGCAGCATTGGACTGCACCGGGAAGAACTGGACTTTTTTGCCGGTGGCTTCGCTCAGGTGATCCAAAAAACCAGACCAGACATCAGCGTAAACCGCAGGATCTTCAACCGGCGTATAAGCAAACACCAAGGTATCCGGATCCACCCACTGTGACTCGTCGCTGGGAACATCGGCAACCATATCGCCATCGTTATCCACATAGCGCGATGAAAGATCCGCAGAGGCGTTCACTGCGACCAAGGCGAAGGCACTGGCAACGGCGGCACTGATTAACGTGCGGGAGAGGGATAATGTCTGCATGGGTCACCTGTAGCGTTCTGTAGAGTTATTAAAAGATGACAACATCCTGACGACTCCAGATGACAAAAATGGGGCACTTATATGACCACTTCGTGACGTTTTGGCGAAGGACAGTTAATCTACAGCTTGAAAAGCCTCGTGACCGCGGCGCTCTACAAACAGGCTGTTACCGGGAATTTTTTTCGCCTGGTGCTTCAGCTCAGAAAGCTCGCCTGCGATATCCAGCGATTGGCAGGTAGTCGTATCATGGATGGGTTTTACCGCAATCGAGACGCTCACAAAGGGAAAAAACGTCATTCTATTTTGACGGTTTTCGATGTGAATCCCGCCCTGAAGGCGGTCAGCCTCTTCATAGAAGCCCGGAGCCATCACCTCGAATGAGTGTAGAATTTGCTGACAAACACTTTCCCAGTACTCAAGCGGCAGCAACATCATAAAATCATCGCCGCCAATATGGCCAATAAAGCCCCCGGCATTCTCTACCTGTGCTTGCAGCAGCCGCGATAGCGAAATGATGATGTGGTCACCTCGGGCGTAGCCATAGGCATCGTTAAAGGCTTTAAAGTTATCCAAGTCAACATAGGCCGCAGCAAACCCATGCCCGGAGGCCAAATAAGCCGCCAGGGTTTCATTGATCAGGATATTACCCGGCAGGCCGGTGAGCGGGTTGGCATGCCGCGCTTGGCGCACCTGAATCGCGGTAATCTCACGCAAAAGGTCAACGATATTGCCCATCCCCAGGTAGTCACCGTTAGCGTTAACGATGACAAAGTCCTCTTGCTCAATATCCCGGCTGTCGGTCAACTTCTGACTCAAAATCTCAAGCGGAGTATCCGCTTCGGCCACCAGCATGCGTGCATCAGCAACGTCCAGCACACGGCGCTTGGCATAAAGCGAATGGCTATAGGGGTTGGTAAATAGAGTTAAAAACGAGTTGCGTCGCACCACAGCCACGGGCTTACCATTCTCCAGCACGGCCACACAGCGCAAACTGGGTTGTTGGCGAAATCGCTCGGAGATATACGGCACTGCGCAATCCGTAGTTATGGCATCGGTAGCCCGTAAAATCGAGCGCGTGGTGCGACCCGCAGGGCTTTTTAATTGGGTGCTCGCTGGCAGCACCATATTGAGTTCTAAAGGCGGCTGCTGGTTGGGTCGGGCGAAATAGAAGCCTTGTAGTAGTGCGAGCCCACGGTCGAGTTCCCACAAGCAAAGATGCTCAGCAGCGGTCTCCACCCCTTCGGCGATCACTTGGCAGTCCAGGCTACGCGCCACATCGAGAATCGAACGCAGGAACTCTCGCTTGGCAGGATCCTGGTCAATGCCGGAGATAAAGTGTCGGTCGAGTTTAACGAAATCCGGGCGCAGCTCCGACCAGTGGCGCAGGCTTGAGTGACCTGCACCGAGGTCATCCAGCGCCACCTGGAAGCCCATGGTGCGGTAGTGATCCACCGCTTGGCGCATTAGCTCGTAGTCGTGGATTGGCACGTGTTCAGTGAGCTCGATCACCACCCGCTCTGGGGGCAAGCCGCTGTCACGAATAAAGCCAAGCGTTAAGCCTTCGCGAAAATCACGCTCTACGATCGTCAACGGCATAACGTTAAGAAACAGCAGGCCCGGCAGATCGAGCTCTGCAAAGCGGTAGATGGCTAACCGTCGGCAGAGTATATCTAATTCCACCAGCTTTCCGGCCTGAGTGGCTACTTCAAACAGTCGTAACGGCGAGTGAAGCGGCGATGTTTTAGGCCCACGAATCAGTGCTTCGTAGCCATAAATCGCCTGCTGGCTGGCATCCACAATGGGCTGAAAGAGCACGTGCAACTCTTCTGTTGCAATAATCTTTTGCAACCACTGCGATTCTTGTGCGGTCATTTGCCTGCTGCCCTATTCTGCCACCCTAATAACCAGCGGTGGTTCCTATGATGTGTCACCTTCCCTGGAGTTGGTTGATAAGCTGCAAGCAAGCGTGCGTCATTTTTGTGACGCTATAATGACAATCATCAAGGACATCAGTCAGTTGACGCTACACTGACGTTAAATGAGCGGTTTCTCCCGCGCCGGAAAGACCACCTCGCTACCGTCGGCGTCGAGCTGTCGGATATCGATAGGGTGGCCTTTTTCATCCAGCGTTACTAAGCCAATGCCGCTGGCGTTCCACAGCCGTTCACCCGCGCTGGCGCGGTCAGGATCGCGGGGGTGAACGCTTAGTTTGCGGCGCTTGGTGAACCAATTAAGCGGCGACCACGGCGCGTAGAGCCAGCGATTGAGCCGGTCAAAGGTATTGAGCAGGTTTTTGGGAAAGGTGTTTTTGATCCCGCTTGAGGTGATCTGCCACAGATGGGGAGAACGGCGCTGATGACGCACCACAATGTCGTAGACAAACGAGTAGTGCACGTCGCCAGATAGAATCACGTAGTTGCCTGGGGTTTTGGAGTGCTGCCAAATTTGCAGCAGCGTATTGGCCGCTCCCCGGTGAGCCATCCAGTTTTCGGCATCCACCACCAGCGGCTTACCAGCAAGGGTAAACAGCTTTTGGATTCCCTCTATCAACTTGACGCCGAACATCGGTGCGGGAGAGACAATCACCGCACTTTTGGCCCCCATTAGCGCCTGCTGCATTTCCATTAGCGCCTCCCAGTCCATCAAGCCTGAAGGCCGATGCGGGCTGCGTTCGCTGCGCCAGCGCCGGGTGCGGGTATCCAGCACGATTAGTGTGGGAGTGCCGGGCACCTGAAACTCCCAGCCCTGAAAACGCAGCAGCCGCTCAATCAGCCCATCCTGTTCAGCGCAGACTAGCGGTTGGTCGCCATCACCCAGCAGGGTCAAGGCATGGTGGACTAACGGATTCAATTTATCCGGATCGTTACCCCAGGCTTGGCAAAGCAGATAGGCCACCAGGGCGTTACCGATAATTCGCTTAGAGAACGGGTGACCGTAGGCGGCGCGCTCCCAGTCGGCGGTTAGGTTCCAGTCGTCGGTAACGTCGTGGTCATCGAAGATCATCAGGCTGGGCAGGTGCGCCATCACCCGAGCGCATTGGGGCAAGCCTTCAGCAAAGGCATCGATTATCGCCTGCTCCTGACGATAGAGCTCGGCGTCTTTTTCATCTAAGGCAGGCGCTTCAGGGGCAATTACCTGCCAGGGCACCGGTGACCACACCAGGCAGTACATGGCGAGCATTTCTGCCAGCGTCATCAAGTGATTATGGGCGTTCGCCGAGGTAAACACCGGCTTTTTGACACCGCCAAAAAAGCGCTCGCGCAGCGCCACGTTACTGGTCACATCCGGCAACAGTGCAGCACGCCGGTAGTAGCTATCCGGCGAGCGGTAGAGCGCCTGGCTATCGTCGACAGTCGCGCCTTCCAGCCACTCATCCACCAGCCCTAACCGCTCAATCACCGCATGCACGGCGCGTAGCATCGGCCCGGCCACGTCGTCGGCGTACACCTGGTCGCCGGTCATCAGCAGCCAAGCGGGCCACTCGGTGGGCGCTGACTGCTGCTCAGCAAGCCAACTGTCGGCGCGCACCAGGCCATCGGCACTGTCGTGATGGGGCTTGCGGCAGGAGCCATGCATCAGGCGGTGATGGCGGGATGCAATCACAAAGGCAGGATAGGCGGCGCCATCATAACAGAGCCACGGCGCCCACTCGGGCAGAGAGCGCCACTCGCCCTGCTGTGTTTCCACCTGCAGGTCGTACTCGATGCGCTCGTCACAGGGCAGCGCTGACTCAAGCTCACAATCAATTAGGTAGATAAAGGCCCGCTGACCGATGGGGATGCACTGCT
This sequence comes from Halomonas sp. A3H3, assembly GCF_000982975.1. Classification (NCBI taxonomy): domain Bacteria; kingdom Pseudomonadati; phylum Pseudomonadota; class Gammaproteobacteria; order Oceanospirillales; family Halomonadaceae; genus Halomonas; species Halomonas sp. A3H3. Next base: position 1,449,514 of record NZ_HG423343.1, read on the forward strand.
GGTGGTGCGCTAAGCCGATTGACTGGCTATCGGCGTGCCCTGGGCGCAGCACTAATGCCATATTCAGTGGCCGAGTGGCGACGAGCCAAAGTACCAGCCGTGTAGTGCTGATACGTCTTAATAGGGGGCCGGCGACTATATCGGGCAGCGTATCTGTACGATTCATTCGGTGCGGTCTCCATTATTTATACGAGACGATTACGAGCGACGACGGGCAGCTCCACCACGACTTTTAACCCACCAGTGCTGGCGCGGCTAAGGTGCAGTTGGCCGCTATACAGAGCGACAAGATCAGTCACAATGGCCAAACCCAAGCCACTGCCCGAACGCTGTTCATCCAACCGTTTACCGCGCTGCACCGCCTGCTGGCACTCTGCTTCGTTCATACCGGGGCCGTCGTCGCTAACGGTCAAGGTTAACTGCTGCCCGTCACTCTCTAGCTGTAGCTGCACATCGCTATGCGCCCAGCGCAGCGCGTTATCCATTAAGTTACCCACCAGCTCTTGAATATCCTGCCCATCCATATGGACTTTAATCTCACCCGCCCAGGTTTGGCGCAGCTCAATGCCACGCCGCTGGGCAAGCCTGGCCAGCCCATTGAGCAGCGGCGCCAGGGTGGCATGTAAATCAATGGGCGCAAAGCGAACGCCTTCGCCCGCCGCTGAAGCGCGTGCCAAATGATGACGTACCGCACTATCCACGCGTTCTAGCTCAACCTCCCAGGCGGCTCGGTTCGCTTCCGGCAACTGGCGTAGCTGCAGGCGCATCACGCTCAGCGGGGTTTTCAGCGCATGGGCAAGGTTGCCAGCGGTATGGCGGCCACGCTCAATCAAGCGCTGATCGCGGGCCAGCACCGCGTTCATTGAGGCAGCAAGCGTTGCCAGCTCGTCGGGCAAGCGGGTATCTAACTGCTCGGCGCGCCCCTGCTCCACCTCATGCAGGTTGGCATGCATGCGGCGCAGTGGCGCTAGCCCCCAGCGTACCTGGAGCGCCAATACGCCAAGCAACAACACGCCCAGGCCCACTAAACCGCCCCACAGCAGGCGCTGAAATTCGCCAATGTCCCGGGCCAACACATCGTCCCGGGCGGCGACGCTAATATGTAGCGGCGTTTCTAACGGCGCCAAATAGATATCACGCTCCACCACGCGCAGCGACTGCCCCCGAGGGCCAGGTATCGAGCGAGCGCTAAGAGTGTCGCTATCAATCACCGGCAGGCGCTGATCCCACAGCGAGCGCGAGGCCAACGTATGCTGCTCGCCATCGGTGATTTGCCAATACCAGCCGGAGTAGACATTGTCAAAACGCGGGTCGCCCAGCGCCCGGTCATGGACAAGCTGTTGCTCTATGCGGTCGTAGGTAACGCCCGCCATGATGACGTTGAGGGTGGCCCCCAGGCGCTCATCAAAGGCCTGAGTAGCCGAGGCACGGTAATGATGAGAAAGCAGCGTGCCCGCAACGGGCAGCGCCAGCCCTATCATCACTAGCACCGCCAGCAGTAGCCGCAGGCTTATAGAGCGCTTTGCCCAGCGCCTTACCCAAAGTTCAGGCCAGACCGAATTGAGTCGACTCATTCGGTAGCGGGCTCTTCTGCTAATAAGCGATAGCCCTGGCCACGCAGGGTGGCAATTCGCCAACTGCCCAACTTACGCCGCAGGCGGCTGACCTGAACATCAATCACGTTGGAGTCCGGCTCGTGGTCGCGGTCATAAACGTGCTCCGAGAGCTCGGTGCGGCTCACCACCCGCGGTGCGGCGTGCATTAAATAGCCCAGCAGTCGGGTTTCCTGGGCGGTTAATCCCACCGGACGCCCTGCCAAGGTGACGTGCTGGGTGTGGGTATCCAAACTCAGCTCACCCACTTTCAGTACTGGATGGGCATGGCCGTGGCTGCGGCGCACAAGGGCGCGCAGGCGAAACAGTACTTCCGCGGGCTCAAAGGGTTTTGTGACGTAGTCATCCGCCCCGGCAGTAAAACCCGCGGCTTTATCGGCCCAGCGTTCCCGGGCGGTAAGGATCAGCACCGGCAGGTCGATACCATCTTCCCGCCATGCCGAAAGCCAGCGAGTGCCATCGCCATCGGGTAGTCCGACATCCAGAATCAGCGTGTCGTAGGCTTCCGTGCGTACCAGAAAATCGGCATCCTGACCGTTAGCCGCATGCTCTACAAGCCAGTCGCCATCGCGCAACGCTTGGCTAAGCTCGCGAGCCAGCGCCTGGTCGTCCTCTACCAACAAACACTTCATCGGCTAACTACCCTTTTTTGGCAAGTGACATCAACAGGCTAGCGGCGCATATCATTGATACGCACCCCTTCAATGGCCATTAATTGGCCGTTATGGCCATCAAACTCGAACTCGACAACTTGGCCCTGGGGGCCAAGCAATTTGATCTCATACTCGACATAACCCCCTTCACGTTCCACCTCAACCTCCAGCACTTCCCCTATATAGTGCGCTTCCAGCCAGTCCAAAATAGTGTCGAGCGGCACGACCTCACCGCGGCGCACTTCGCCGTGTAGCGACTCCCAATGCTGGTCACCCACCGCGCTACCCGCCAGCAACAGCACCAAGGCTAACCCAGTGACGTTGCGACGAGGGACGCTGCGCAGTAGCTTTTTAAAGTGGCGTAGGATTTTACTCATAGGGTCAGCATGCCAAAGGCAACATGAACGTTAGATGAACAGCTTTGTCAGCTTAAGGAAAGTATCGGGGTGGTATAAATTCCCTGTCGCATTCGCTGAATGCCGTTTATTCACTATTGTATAAACATTGACGTACAGACATTCTCGTACAGATACGTAAAGAAGGAATTTGGGCCATTACCACGAACGCCTGTGGCATATGCTGTTAGATCACGCACCGAATACACGGCTGCTCGCCCGGAACGTGCGCATCACCCGCCAGCGCAACACCCTGGGCGAGCTGGATATGCTGTATAGAACCCGCGACAATCCGGCACCGATACATTTAGAAGTCGCTATTAAGTTCTACCTGGGGCTGCCCGAAGGGCCTGGGGCAGCCAATAGTCAAAGCCGCTGGATTGGCCCCGGCGGGTTAGACAGCCTGGCGCTTAAGTGCTCTCACCTCAGACGTCATCAGCTCCCCCTTTCCACCACGGCGTCGGCGCTGGAAACGCTTACGCATTGGCTAACGCCACGGGATCTGGGTGTTTCTGATCTGCGTTTAGGCGAGCAGTTAACCCAGCGGTTGGCGATGCCCGGCGTACTTTACTACCCCTGGCACGCCGCCATGCCAGCGCCCGAAGGCGCGACGGCAGACCATCGCCGAGGCACCTGGTGCTACTTACGTGACTGGCCTGCGCTGGCAGCCCGGTTTCCCGCCATGCCGCGCATGGCGTGGTTGGAAAAACCTCACTGGTTGGCACCGCCGCCCCTCAGCGCTTTTCGCCCTGCGGCGGAGCAGTTGCCCGCCATTATCGAAAAGGTTCACGCCTGGCGCTCACCCCAGCAAGTGATGCTGTGCTTCTCAGAGCGGGAGCACAATGAACAACGCTACGAGCGGCTATTTTTGGTACCTGATGACTGGCCCCGGCAAGTGCCTCTACCGCCCCGCATTCGGGACTGAAAAACGACCAGAAGAAGCCTCTATATCACGACAAGGTTATCGCGATGGATCAGTTCATGGGCTTCTACGTAGCCGAGGATGGCTTCGATCTGGTGGCTGGGCTGGCCCGCCAATTGGCGGGCTTCAGCAGCACCATAGTTGACCAAGCCTTTGGCCACTGACGCACCCTGCTCATCCACGCACACCACCATATCGCCGCGTTTGAAACCGCCCTGTACGTCGCGCACGCCCACTGCCAGCAGGCTTGAGCCTTTATCGCGCAATACTTTGACTGCTCCCGCATCCAGCACCAGCGTACCACGCACCTGCAGTTGACCCGCCAGCCAGCGCTTGCGCGCCGCCATGGGCACTTGGTCAGGACGCAGCAGCGTGCCTAGCGCTTCGCCCGACATTATCCGGTTGATAACGTCAGGCTGGCGGCCACTGGCAATCACCGTGACCGCCCCGGAGCGCGCCGCCAACTGCGCCGCGCGCACCTTGGTGGTCATACCACCCCGCCCCAGCGCGCCACCGCTACCTGCCACGGCGGCTAAGCGCGGGTCGTCGGCGCGCCCTTCGGCAATCATCTGGGCATCGGGGTTGTGCCGTGGGTCGGCGTCAAACAGGCCTTCCTGGTCGGTCAATAGCAGCAGAGCATCCGCTTCCAGTAAGTTAGCAACCAGCGCGCCTAACGTGTCGTTGTCGCCAAAGCGAATCTCATCGGTGACCACGGTGTCGTTTTCATTGATCACCGGCACCACGCGCATCTCTACCAACGTACGCAGCGCTGAGAGCGCATTCAGGTAGCGCTTGCGGTTGGAAAGATCATCATGAGTAAGCAGAATCTGCGCGGTGAGCATGTCGTGGCGGGCAAAGTGCTGCTCGTAGCATTGGGTCAGGCCATTTTGGCCTACCGCCGCAGCCGCCTGCAGTTCATGCACGGCGCTGGGGCGCACCTGCCAGCCAAGACGCACCATGCCAGCCGCCACGGCGCCGGAAGAGACCAGCACCACTTCAATCCCCTTCTGGTGCAAAGCGGCAATTTGATCCACCCAACCACCGATGGCGGGTTCGTCCAGGCCGCGGCCATCGTTAGTCAGCAGCGCACTACCAATCTTCACCACGACCCGCCGTGCACGGCTTAGCGCGCTGCGGCCCAGGATTTGCTCGTTACTTTCCATGCGACCCACCTCAATCAGACGCTAACAACTTAATCAGGCACTCATCACTAAATCAGATACTCACCACTAAATCAGCCACGTGCAACTTAATAAGACGCCCATAAAAGGGGCCGCGCGAACGCAGCCCCTTTTTGAATACTACCGATTTTAGCTGACTACCGAATGCACCCGCTTAATACCACTAAGGGGCGTATTCGACTTCAACGTCGTAATCATCGTCGTCGAAATCTTCGTCATCTTCATCGTCCCGCTTACGCCGACGGCCCAGGCGAGCTTCGGTACGCGCAACCGACTCTTCTTCCATGCGGCGACGCATCTCTTCTTCACGGGCCAACGCCTCTTCATCTTCGTGCTCAAGGCGGCGCTGCTCGGTCAACCAGCGGTAAGCCGCCTGAACCAGTTTATCGGTGCCGTCGCTGCTGATCGCCGAAATACGGAATACCGGGCCTTCCCAGTTGAGCGCCTGAATAATCTTCTGGGCGCGCTCTTCGCGCTCATCTTCCGGCAGCAGGTCAAACTTGTTCAGCACCAGCCAGCGCGGCCGCTCAGAAAGCGCCGGGGAGAACTGCCCCAACTCGTGAACAATCGCCTTCGCCGCTTCCACCGGATCGGATTCATCAAACGGTGCCACATCGACCACGTGGAATAGCAGCCGCGTGCGGGTTAAGTGCTTCAAGAAGCGCAACCCTAAACCGGCGCCATCAGAGGCTCCTTCAATCAAGCCGGGTACATCGGCCATTACGAAGTGCTCGTGCATACCCAGTTTTACCACGCCCAAGTTGGGCACTAAGGTCGTGAACGGGTAGTTGGCAACCTTGGGCTTGGCGGCAGACACCGAACGAATCAGCGTCGATTTACCCGCGTTGGGCATGCCCAGCAGGCCGACATCGGCCATCACTTTCATTTCCAGGCGCAGGTTGCGGCGATCACCGTCGGTGCCCGTTGTGGTACGGCGCGGTGCGCGGTTGGTAGACGATTTAAAGTGGATGTTACCCAATCCACGCCGACCACCTTCGCCCACCAGCACCACCTGGCCAATTTCGGTCACATCGGCGATGACTTCCAGGGTGTCTTCATCAATCACCGTGGTACCCACCGGCACTTTGACGTGCAGGTCTTCACCGGCCTTGCCGCTCATTTGACGGCCCATGCCGCCCTGCCCGTTCTGGGCTTTATAGAAGCGCTGGAATTTAAAATCGATCAAAGTGTTAAGAGCATCGTCACCAATTAGGTAAACGCTACCACCATGACCGCCATCGCCCCCATCGGGGCCGCCCCTGGGCACATATTTTTCGCGGCGAAAGCTCAGACAGCCATTGCCGCCTTTGCCCGCCTCAACAATAATCGAGGCTTCATCGACGAACTGCATTGGATTCTCCCGGCCGCTTCCGCCGCCCTAATATATGCACTACTTTTTCTCCAACCCTTTATTCCCACCAGTATCTTGGTAAAACCCAGCATTCTGGTAAAGCGTATTGGAAAAGAGATTTAACCGACAAAAAAGCCCCGCCATAGCGGGGCCTTTTTTCTCGCAACCGCGAGCATAGCACTAGCCGTTTAGGCAGAAACGATGCTAACGAACTTGCGGTTTTTCGGGCCTTTGGTCTCAAACTTCACAAAACCGTCGCTCAGTGCAAACAGTGTGTGGTCACGACCAAGGCCTACGCCCGTGCCCGCGTGGAAACGCGTGCCGCGCTGACGCACGATGATGTTACCCGCAGTCGCCGCTTGGCCACCGAAGAGTTTTACACCTAAGCGTTTGGACTCGGAATCGCGACCGTTACGCGTGGAGCCGGCTGCCTTTTTATGTGCCATTGCAAAATCCTCCTAAGGGAATTGACCGCTTACGCAGAAATTCCGGTAATTTTGACTTCAGTGAACCACTGGCGGTGGCCCTGACGCTTCATGTGGTGCTTACGACGACGGAACTTGATGATGGTGACTTTATCGCCGCGCCCGTGGGAAACCACTTCGGCAGAGACTTTAGCACCACTGATCATCGGCGCACCGATGTTGAAGTCATCGCCGTCAGCGACCATCAGCACTTCGTCAAACTCAATCGTTTCGCCGGTAGCGACTTCGATTTTCTCGAGCTTGAGGGTTTGACCTTCTTGAACGCGGTACTGCTTACCACCGCTTTTGATAACTGCGTACATGTCGCTCTCCGGACTGTCGTTAATGCCGTTCTAACGGTTAAACGGCACTCATCTCCTACGCTCTTTCGAGTCGTGCTCTTATCGACCTGCTGCGAGTGGCGCCCCTTTTGGAGCCATCTGACAGGGAGCAAGATGAGTGGGTCGCGGATTATAACGACTATCTTCTCTTACCACAAGACCATAGGCCGTTGTCAATTGACACGACCATCTCCTTATAACGGCATATCATAGCGTGACCACAGCGCGTGTCTTGACGCCTAACAGGCAGCCCCATAGCATGACCTCCACTATGGGCGGGAGTTACCGCCTCAATCTGCCGCGATGAACGTATCCCATGACCGCTAACGTCTCCTCAGCCCAGCCTGACAGCCCAACGCCTTCACCGCTGCATGCCGTGGTGGCCGATGATTTCGCAGCCGTCAATCGGACAATTGTCGAGCAGCTCAATTCTAAAGTGCCACTGGTTGAAACGATCGGCCAGTACATCACCGAAAGCGGCGGCAAGCGCTTGCGCCCTTTACTGGCACTCCTAGCCGCCCGCTCCCTCGACTACACCGGCGACAAGCATATTCCGCTGGCCACATTAATAGAGTTTATGCACACCTCCACGCTGCTACACGATGACGTGGTGGATGAATCGCATATGCGCCGGGGCAAGAAAACCGCCAACGACGCCTGGGGCAATGCGCCCTCGGTACTGGTCGGCGACTTCCTCTACGCCCGCTCGTTTCAGATGATGGTCGATGTGGGCTCGATGCGCATTATGGCGATCCTTTCCGGTGCTACCTGCATCATCGCGGAAGGGGAAGTGCTGCAGTTGACCAACATCGGCAACCCCAGCATCTCCGAAGAGGACTACTTCGAGACCATTTTGGGCAAAACCGCCATGCTGTTTGAAGCGGCTTCCCACAGCGGTGCTGTGCTGGCAGAAGCAACGCCGGAACAGGAGCGCGCTCTCCAATATTATGGCCGCTACTTAGGTCTCGCCTTTCAGTTGATCGATGACCTGCTGGATTACCAGGGCGACGCCGATGCCATGGGCAAAAACGTTGGCGACGACCTAGCCGAAGGCAAGCCGACACTGCCGCTGATCCACGCCATGGAGCAAGGTACGCCGGAACAGGCCAAGCTGATTCGCCAGGTGATTCGCGATGGCGGGCTTGAGCAGCTCGACGCCGTACTGGAAATTATTCACGCCACCGGCGCACTCGACTATACCCGTCAGCGCGCCGAAGAGATGGCCGATAAAGCCCTGCAGCAACTGGACGCCCTACCGCCCAGCGCCTACCGCGACAGCATGGCCCAGTTGGCCCGCTTAGCGGTTGATCGCCAAGCATAAAAATTGCTAGATCACACCGCCGAGGACTTGAAAAAACACGTCTGGCTAAGTATGATCCACCTCCGTTGTTGAGCACAGATAAGCATTGCTCGGCAACCTTCGGAATATAGCTCAGCTTGGTAGAGCGCTGCCTTCGGGAGGCAGAGGTCGTAGGTTCGAATCCTGCTATTCCGACCAAAAATTCCGGAAAACGGCCACTTAGCTAATACAGCAAGTGGCCGTTTTTTGTTGGGAGAGGTTCTAGGTAGCAAATAGGTAGCAAAATAAAAACATTGGAAGGGAGGTAGCTAATGGCAATGTCATCGCAAAAGCTCACCCGCTTCACCTACCGCCTACGCCAGAATTCGAACGGTGGCCACTACGCCTGGTTTGAAATCCGAATCCGCTCGCAGAGCCAGCGCGTCAAGGGCGGTTCTTTGACCGCATTAGCCGTTGTATTGTTTGATGAAGTGCGTGTTTTTCATCGCCCGCACCCATCACCGGATACCGATAAGGGCGCTGTGGCCAGCATACGCAAATGGTTAGAAGAGAACGGAGAGACGCCATGAATAACATCATGATCATTGACGGCTATCGCGCCGTCATCCAGTACGACCCCGACATTGAAATGTTCCGTGGCGAATGCATTAAGCTAAGCGGCGGGGCCGATTTCTACGCCGATAGCGTTGCCAGGCTACGCGACGAAGGCAAAATCTCGCTGCGTATTTTTCTGGATGAATGCCAAAAGCGCGGCATTAAACCCACCAAGTCCTACTCTGGCAAGTTTCAGGTGCGTCTACCGGAAGAACTGCACAAACACGCCGCCGACGCCGCCACGACCAAAGGACAAAGGACAAAGGACAAAGGACAAAGCCTTAATCAGTTTGTAACCACCGCTATCGAACACGAACTTTCTGTTTAAGCAATTCAGCCGCTTCATTTTCCCAATGCCCTGTTTTAAAAACATAATCCCCGGCCATCCAATGGCCGATGGTCTTTGGTATCCGTCTCCTTACAGAAAAGCTGGCTCCTTCCAGCTCGCGCATCCAAGCGTCATAGCCAGCTCCTCAAGCCCCCATTGATGTAAGCCATTGCCGACAAGATTTGTAAAAGATCTCTTACACCGACAATCACCGGATAATCGACGGAACCACCCATTGAGTAAACTGGGGTTATCAGGGTTATAGAAGTTGACCCTTTTTAAACTTGGGGTTATAGTAACCCCAATAATTAACAGCACAGGGGCAGGAGGTGGATAGCAGAACACTGATAAAAGAACTGAAGAAAGATGGCTGGGAGTTGGTCAGAGTCAACGGCAGCCACCACCACTTCAGGCACCCTACCAAGCCCGGCACGGTCACCGTGCCACATCCTAAAAAGGATTTGAAAACGGGCTTGGTAAGAGCAATCAGAAAAAGCGCCGGTTTCTTATGAGGTTGGCCACTGCTGCCCCCCATAAAGGAGATCAACGTATGTTGTTTCCCATTGCAATTGAGCGCGGCGACGAACAGCACGCCTATGGCGTCGTAGTACCCGATCTTAACGGCTGCTTTTCAGCGGGTGACACCTTTGAAGAGGCGTTAGCCAATGTGAAAGCAGCGATCGAAGGATGGCTGGAAGTAGCCGTGGACTATGGCGACCCCATTCCCGAAGCAACGTCTATTGAGCACCACATGGACAACCCTGAATACGCCGGCTGGATCTGGGCGGTGGTGGATATCGACCTGACCCCCTATCTGGGCAAAAGCCACAAGATCAACGTCACATTACCTGATTTACTGGTTAAGCAAATTGACGACTTTGTGGCCAGCCACCCCGGCGACAAAACCCGCTCGGGCTTTCTCTCCCGCGTCGCCATGGCCGAACTGGCCAGAGCACGCAAAGGCGCATAACCCAAGCAAAACAAAACCCCCGGCTACTCCAAATAGCCGAGGGTTTTTATTGCCGCATTATTCTGGCGAAGCGTTCTCGCAACGCGTGCTATTAGGCGACACCTTCAATATGGCAAAGTTTGGCTAAGTTGCAAACAAGTAATTTAACGTTACGCAATGTAATGCCTCACCTGCACCGCCCAACACCTAGCCTGCCTCCCCCTTTAAACTGCGCAAGATCTATCGGCCCAAGTACGGCTACAAGAGATCGACCTGACTGACGAGAACCGCCAACAGCTCAGCCTAACGGGCACACCGCAAACGGAAGAAAAACGCCAATTCAGCTACAAGCTCATGGTCACCATGGATGTGTTAAACGAAAAGATGGGGAAGGGAACGGTAAGCCTAGGGCTACCGGAAAAGAATGCCCCCTGGCATCTGCGCTGCGCGAATCGAAGCCCGCGCTATACGACGAATTGGTATGAGTTGACGAAGATGTATACGGATTAGGGTGACGGCTAAGAAAAATAGCTTTCGACCTGGGTTCATAGAATAAGCGCAGCAGATTGCTTGGATTAGATTTGTTGGCACACATCAACAGTACGACCAAGTAAATGCGGAGACTGTATGATGAATATCCAGCCTATCCATAACGATGCCGATCCTGATCGTGCATTTGCTCGCCTAGAAGAGCTATGGGCCGCAGATGCTGGTACTCCAGAGGCTAATGAGCTTGAGGGACTCTCCTTGCTCATCAAGAAATATGAAGATGACCGCTACCCCGTCGGTTCTTCCCATAGCGCTTAACGGTTCGTAGCCGAACCTTACTGCTTGAGAAGTAGAAGGTAAAAAACACAAACATAGCACGCTAACAAACATGCTACGATTAGCGTTTGTGCTCTTCACTCTCTCCCCTCCTCTTGATATGGACAAGACTATTAGCCAATTAACGCATATTAAGGCCGTACTACTGTTTGCCAGCACCATGACCGTGATGTCGGGGGCAATTATCGCGCCCGCACTGCCGGGCATCAGCCGCCATTTTCCCGACCAGCCCCAGGTAGTGATCCAGCTGATTCTGACCCTGCCTGCGCTGATGATTACGCTGTTCAGTCCACTGATGGGTTATCTTGCTGACCGGTTTGGGCGCAAGAAATTGCTGCTGATGATGCTGGGCATCTACGGTTTTGCGGGGGGCGCGGGCTTTTTCATTGATCGCGTGGATCTGCTATTAAGCTCCCGCGCACTGATGGGGATTGCGGTAGCCGGTATTCTCAGTATCAGCACCACGCTGGTGGGGGATTATTTTGACAGCTCCGAACGCGCCCGTTTTTTGGGGCTGCAAAGCAGCTGCATGGCGCTGGGCGGGGTAATCTTTATTAACCTGGGCGGGCTACTTTCCGACTGGAGTTGGCGCGGCCCGTTTTTACTCTATATGACCGGTGTGCTGCTGCTTCCCTATGCCTGGGCGATTCTCCAAGAGCCTCAATCCAGTGATGGTGCCAGCCGCGATACAAGCGATGCGCCGGTAACGGTGGACTACGGGCGTACCGTTCTTGCTTACCTGATCGCCATGATCAGCATGACCATGTTTTATATGTTTCCCGCGCAGCTGCCCTTTCTGCTTTCCAAACAGGGCCAGATTAGCGGCATGGCGATCGGCGTGGCGCTCTCGATGGCAGCCCTGACGGCCAGCATCGTGGCGTTTTGCTATGGTTACTACAAGCCGTTCCTGTCGGTGATGACAATCTATGTGCTCGGCTTTTTCCTGGCGGCAGCCGGTTTTTTGGTGGTGGGCTTCACCCAGAGTTACGCCATGGCAATCGTGGGTGCGGCGATCTCCGGATTTGGCCTTGGCGCCTTCATGCCCAATACCACCACGTGGCTGATGCGGATCACTCCTCAGCGAGTACGGGGCCGGGTATTTGGCGGTTTTACCTCGACCTTCTTTTTTGGCCAGTTTATCTCCCCGGTGGTGGTCGCCCCGGCGGTGATCTGGCTGGAGTCGTTGCGTAACGTGTTTACCGGCATGGCAGTCGTGTGCGGCCTGCTAGCCGTTGTCCTGATCATTCTGGGCAAGACAACGCTCAAAGCCGACAGCCAGCTTTGAGCATCAGCACTTACGCGGGCGGGTGAATCAACCCCACGACACTGACAAGAATCAGCACCGCGCCCAGCACACGAAAGAACAGACCGGTGTTCGCTTTAAGCATATAGCGATGGGCTTTCTCGCCCACCAAATGGCCGATAAAGGCACAGGGCAGCAGCCACAGCTGGTGAATTAACTGAAGATCCACGCCTGCAATCAGGAACGAGACCATCTTGATCATCACCAGGATAAACCACAGCACAAACATGGTATCCCGCAGTTGCTCTTTGGCGACGTGAGTGGCGAATACCGCCACAATCAACGGCGCGCCAATCAGCGACGTACCGCTGACATACCCACCAAGCGCCAGCAGCACGTAGTCCACGTACTTGTTCTTGCTTTTGAACGGCTTATTCAATACATAGCCAATGGCATAGATGATCACAATGCCGAAAATGATACTGGTCATGACTTGTGCGGGCAGCGTTAACAGCCCCACTACCCCAATCAGCTTGGGGATGATCATGATTTTCAAGGCTTTGGTTAAATAACCCCAATCGATATTACTCTCTGGCGATGTGGTGCCCACGCCCGCTTGCTGTAGCTGGCGATGCCCACTCCAGGCGATCCAACTGGAGAAAATCAGCAGGTGAATGGCAATAATCGGCAAGAATACCAGTGGCTCGTTGACGACCAAAAGCAGGAAAGGCAGTGCCAGCACGGCACCGCCAAAGCCCAAGCTGGTTCGCACAAAACCGCTCCAGGCAAAAATTAGCCCAATCAGCGCATACTGGTACCAGAGTAGATCTGTCATGGTTCGCGTTAGGATCCTAAGTTAGGGGTGGATATCTCCCAGCGTCCACCAACGTGGCAATAGCGCACGTACGCTGGCCTGGGCAAAACGATCATCCATTAATACCACAACCCCTTGATCTTCTGGACTGCGAATAACGCGACCTGCGGCCTGCACCACTTTGATCATGCCGGGAATGCGGTAGGTATAGTCGTCACCTTGGCCGAAGCGGGCGGTTAGTCGTGCTTTAAGCGCTTCGTTAAAGTCGTTAAACGGCGGTAGTCCCAAGGTGGCGATAAAGGCTCCGATCAATCGGTCGCCGGGCAGGTCGATGCCTTCTGCAAAGGCACCGCCCAACACCGCAAAGCCGATGCCTTCTCCGACGGGTGCAAAGCGCGCCAGAAATTCCTCGCGCTGCGCTTCCGGCATCCCGCGGGTTTGGCTGAAAACGGGTACTTCCGGGTGCGCCTCGCGAAACCGCGCCAGCGCTGCCTCCAGGTAAGCAAAGCTGCTGAAGAACGCTAAATAGTGGCCTGATTTGCGCTGATACTGCTGCGCCATGGTCGCGACGATAGGATCGATAGAGGCGTCCCGATCCCGAAAACGCGTGGAGATATCCGTGCGTATACGCACCTCTAACTGACACGCGGTAAAGGGCGATGCCACTTCCCGCCATACCGTGTTTTCTGGCAAGCCCAGCAGGTCCCGGTAGTAGTGGGCAGGGTTTAACGTCGCCGAAAACAGCACCACTGAGTGGGCCGCGTTAAACCGTGCGGCCAGAAAATCGGCGGGTATCAGATTGCGTAACCCCAACACCGCCCGACCGCGCCCATAGCGGGTAAGATCACACAGGGAGTGCTCACCAAAGCGCTCCGCCAGGCGGCAGAATGCCAGCGCTTCAAATAACAATTCCTGTAGTTCCAGGCTGGCATCTTCGGGGTGCTCACCCAGGTGGTCAGTGATGGCGGCGCCCACCTGTTGGGCAGCGGTGACTAGCTTGTCGGGCAATGCCGTAAGCAGCCGGTAGGTCGGTTTCCTGGGGTCGCCCTCCTCTTCCAGCCCTGCTTCTTTAATCACCGCTTGCCATTGGCGGGACAAACGACCCAGGGGCCGGGAGAGCGCTTTGGGCGCAGCACGGCGAACCCGGTTGAAACGCTGCTGATCGAGCTCGGCGCTGTACATGCCGCGGGCGCGCTCAATCAGATTATGCGCTTCGTCGACCAGCACGCCCGTTCGCCAATCGTTGGCCTGGGCCAAACCGTGCAGCAGGGCGTGGCTATCGAACCAGTGATTGACGTCACCGACGATCACATCCGCCCAGCGCGCCAGCTCCTGGCCGAGATAATAGGGGCAAACATCGTGGGCCAACGCCACTTCGCGCAGCGCGTCGCGATCCAGCCATCCCTGATCCACCGCCGCTTGGCGTGCTGCAGGCAGGCGATCATAAAAGCCGGCGGCCAATGGGCACGACTCGCCGTGGCAGGCGCGATCTGGGTATTCGCAGGCTTTCTCCCGCGCCACCAGTTCCAGCACCCGCAGAGGAAGTGTTTCATCACTAGTGCGCAGTGTAGCCAGGGCATCCAGCGCCAAACGGCGGCCAGGGGTTTTCATGGTCAGAAAGGCGATCCGATCGAGCTGCTGGCGGGGCATGGCCGAAAGCATCGGAAACAGCGTGCCCATGGTTTTACCAATACCGGTGGGCGCCTGGGCGAGCAGGCAGCGCCCGGTGCTGGCAGCTTTGTAAACATCTTCAGCGAGTTCGCGCTGGCCGGGGCGAAACGCAGCATGGGGAAAGCGCAGGGTCTGCAGACCGCTATCGCGATCCTGACGGTGCCCGGCCTCCTGTTCTGCCCAGGCAAGGAAGCGTTGGCACTGCTCGGCAAAGAACGCCTGGAGTTCGTCGGCAGTGGCTTCCTGGCTGATCAGGGTCTCTTTGCCGCTGGCAATATCCAGATAAACCAACGTCAAGGTAACCTGTTCCAGCGCACGCTCAGCACACAGTAACGCGCCGTAGACTTTTACCTGCGCCCAGTGGAGGGCGCGCTGATTATCCGCCATGCGCTCCAGGCTGCCACGGTGGGTTTTGATCTCCTCCAGGCGGTTGGCCGTGGGGTCGAAACCATCGGCGCGGCCGGTAACTATCAGCCCTTCAAACTTCCCCGACAGGGGCAGTTCAGCGAGATAGTCTTCTCCCCGGCGGCTGGTCACCAGCGTATGCCCTTCCATCCCTTCGCGCGCACTGGGCGCCGGGGTAAAGCGGTGATCGAGATCCCCCTGCCGAGCAGTGAAGTCGCACAGCGCGCGCACTGCCACGCGATAGGTCGCGCTCATGGTTCAGGCTCGTCGCCAGTCGACCAGCTCACGTAACACACCGCCACGGGCATGGCATGGTGGTGAAAAAACGTAAGCCAGCGGCGCTGGTTATCCTGCAGCCGATCGCCGGGGCCTTTGACCTCAATCATCCGATAGCGTGGCTCGCCAACGGGCGCATCGGGCATAAATTGAATTAAATCCGGTAGCCCGGCCCGGTTGGCTTTCAGATCCCCCAGCAACCGCTCAAAGCACAGGCGTAGGTGCACGGCGGGAATGCACGTCAACGCCAGCTCAACCAGCGGTTCATCGACGATCGCCCAGTGCACAAAGGGAGACGCCAGGCCGTGTTTCTCCCTCCAGGTCGAACGAATCACTTCGCGGTAACTGCCGTCCTCCAGACGCGCAAGGCAAGCATCGAAGGCGTCTCGCCGTCGCGCCACGAAGTCCTCACGGTACAAGTCCGCCGGGCCATGGTGAAAGGGGTGGAAGAAGGCCCCCGGCAATGGAGCAAAAATCGCTGGCCAGCAGAGCAAACCAAACAGCCCGGTCAGCAGCGCATTTTCCACGTAGTAGATCGGCGCCCCAGGCTCGCTGAGTACCTCGACCACGGCGCGTTCGACCCACTGCGGCCCAGGCAATGATAAGTCCCAGCGCTCATGAGTGGGTTCGGGGTCGCTCGGCTCAGCAGGCAATTTAAGCCGCCGCCGTAAGCGGGGCAGAATCCGCGCCAGCGCCTGGTGCTCGGTTTCGTTGGGGCTGCTATTAAGGGCTTGGGTCGCCAGCTCAAAGGCCGCGGTGTGTTCGCCTTGGCGCTCCAACACACGTAACTGCCGAATGCGCGCTTCGCTACTGGCGGACTCGCGATACAGTCTCAGCGCTAGCGCTGCGTCTCCGCTACGCTCTGCCTCACGGCCCAACTGGAGCAGTAACCGCGCGCGCCGTGTGGCTAGCCAGCGGTTATCCGCAGGCGGTGGCATTTCAGGGAATAGATCGGCGGGCAGCTCGCCGTCGTCCAGACGTTGGCGCAGACGATGGAGCGCTAAATACGTATCCACTTCATGGCGCGACTGGAAAGCGCGGGACTCTGGCGTGAAGGGCACACTTTCAAAACGCTGGAGGCCAAGCTCGGTTAACACGAACTCGGCCCAGTCCTGGCGCAGGTTGCCAAAGAACATCAGGCGCAGGCGGTCGCAGGTTTCCATGACTGTTAGCCGCAGAACTGGATCGTTTGCCTCGGGCCACCACTGGCATAACCGCTTGGGTTCATTGAGCTGGCTCGCCAGCGTGTCGTAGAGCACGGTTTTAGCGCTTGAGGCGCTCAGCCCGGCAGCGCGTATCTCCGCTACCAACGCCTGGCGCAGTTCGGCCAAGCGTAGCTGGTTAAACAGCTCATCAACGCTAAGCACCGATTCACTATCGACCCAACCTAGCGACATCAAGGGCGCCATGGCGCTGGCACTGTCGCCCACCTCGGCGTAGCTTAATTTGCTGAGCCGAAACAGCTCGCCCTTGCGCATCACCATGCGCACCAGCAGCGCTTGGGAGGCTTGCGGTAAGCTCTCAAACTGTTCAAGAAAAGCGAGCTCGTCTGCCGCGAGCAAATCAGCGTGGCGCTCCCCCACCCAGGCCAAAACGAAGCGAAAGTTCGTCAGGTAATAGAAGGGGTCATCAAGGGAGGCGGTAGGTGTCGCGAAAGCACTGTTCATTTATCCATTGTATCAGTGCGATGCTATTTTGACAGTCTCGCCGTCATTGAGATTAAGCATTCAATAAGAGCGTTTGAAAGGCCTTATAGGCCGCCACCACCGTTGCCATTTGCGCGGTATGCGCCTGCACAAAGGGCTCGCCGGTTAGGGTTTCATCAGGGTATTCAGTGATCAGCATCAATGGCGTTAATTGATTGGCATCTTCCGAGATTAGGTAGGGGAAGCCGTTCAACATCGGGAAGGTTAACGCTCCTGCATGAGTCTCAAATAACGCAATTTGCGCGGCATTAAATTCGACCAGCCCAGGCACTTGCGCAAGCTGCTGGGTAACGGCTTCCACCAACTGCTCGGCGGCTGTTTCGTAGCCTGGCTGATGGCGCAGGATCAAAAAGAAGCCCTTGGGAATCGTCCACATCTCAAAGCCGCGGGGCACGTAACCGCTTAACGGCCGCGTCCACTCATGGGCCGGGTAGCCGTGCAGATTGATATGCAGTCCGGCATTACTGAAAGCAAATGCCTGTTCACGAATAGCATGTTCAAATGGCTGCCCAAGCGGCTGGCTCTGGAGGTCATTACCAAAGGCGGTATAGCGCGCCGCGTGGTGCATATGGCGTGGCTGAGTGGCGACGAGCCGGCCTTGCAATGCGTAGCCATCAGGGTTTTCCAGCGGCGAAATGACGAAGTGGGCCTCAGGCTCACCGCTAAGCTGCGCCGCAGCACGCAACACCCCCACCACGCCGGAGGTTTCGTTGGCATGCTGCCCCGCACTGATCATAACGGCGCGGTCACTGCCGACGATATAACGCGCCTCTACCGCTCTCCCCGCTCGTGTCTTGGCCTGTAACGCCTGACCACCCAGCGCTGCCAATAACACCTCTATTTGTTCAACGCCGATGGCCTGCTGAGCGCTCTCCAGTTCGACCTCGGCCCGCGGCAGTTGGGAGGCATCCAAAGGCCGTAGGCTGACGTTTAAATAGGCTCGCTCCCCCTGAGAGGAGACTTCCGGCACAATCTGCCCCGGCTGAATGGATCGATCCCCCAGCGCCAAACCTGCGCGGCGCTGAAAATACTCCAGCGCTGAGAAATAGAGCTCTTCATGGAGCGCCTCGGCAAGGCTGATATGCTCATCGTCCAACGCTAAACGGCGGTCACTACAGGGCAACTGCACCGTAAAGTTGAGCTCTTCAAAGTAGGGCGATGCTGTCTGCCACTGGGTTGAGGATAACGTCGCCATCGCCGCTTGAAACAGCGCTTCATAGTCCGTCTCAACAATTGACTCGCTTACCTCGCCATTGGGAGAGGTGAGCCGCAGCCAGCCACAGGGTGAGCACTGTGCTTCATCTACATGATCTAAATGTTGACGGTTAGGTGCATCAACCCAATACGTTTCCCGCTCCCCAGTGCTACGCTCCACACGAACGCGATAATGAAGAGGTGTAGAAATAGTGGTTGAAATAGTGGCAGGCGTAGCATCAACTTCTTCCCAGCGTAGCGCTACACCTTGCGGAAGTAGCGCCGCCAGCGGGTAGGCTTCCAGCAGAAAGCGGCGCGGCGCATGTGCTAACACCGGGTACTCAATTACCAGCGACCGCAGCGACGCCCACGAGAACTCCTCTAAAAAGAAGTGCACCAGGGGCTTATAGGCACTGCGCAGGCGCGCACTAATACCAGCAGCCTTGAAGGCCGTTTCTGTGGCTTGGCGTTCGCTTTCATCGTCGAAGACCCACGCCTCCAACTGATAGCCTTGATAGGCAGGCGTGGCGTACTCATCAAGCAAAGATCGCGTGGTGCGTGGAAACGAGCGCTCTAACAAGATCTCGATACGGGGATCGTTGGTCATAAGGAGGTGCGTCCGGTGGGATCCAAGGCATCCCGAAGCCAGTCACCCAGCAGGTTCAGCCCTAGCACGGTTAACAGAATAGCCAAGCCAGGGAACACACTAACCCACCACGCCGTTTGCAGATAGGTACGCCCTTCCGCCAGCATGCCGCCCCAACTGGGAATCACTGGATCCACGCCCAAGCCTAAAAAGGTCAGGCTGCTCTCAAGCAGAATATTATTGGCCACATTGAGGGTCATCAGCACGATGACGGGGCCAATCAGATTCGGCAACAGATGCTGGAACAGAATACGAATATCTTTCACCCCAATCGCTTTGGCCGCCAGAATAAATTCGCGGTCGCGCAGCGATAGCACCGAGCCGCGCACCAAGCGCGCGTACTGCACCCACTGGGAGATAATCAGCAGAATAATCATATTGGTTAGCCCGCCACCAATCACGGCGATAAAAGTAATCGCCAGCAGAATAAAGGGCAGCGCGAGCTGCACGTCGGCAAAGCGCATCACGATCATATCCAGGAACCCGCCGTAGTAGCCGGATACCAACCCCATAATGATGCCGATCACCACCGCCCCAAGGGCGGAGTAGACCCCAACTTTTAGCGAGATTTCACCGCCGATAATCACCCGCGCGAGCACGTCCCGGCCTAATGGATCCGTGCCCAGGGGAAAGCCAGGCTCCACCAGCGGCGGCGTTAAACGGTAGGCTAAGTTAAGCTCTGAACCTCCTCCGGGAAATAGCCAGCCGGAGAAGATCACCGCTAAACCAATACCGCCCACAAGCAGCACGCCAAGGATAAACTCAAGGTTTTTAAAGCGTTTCAATTTGTCGGTTTTAATAGCTGCGGTCATGGTTATTCCTTGCGCACCCTGGGGTCAACCAGGCCATAGGCGATATCAACAAGCAGGTTAATGGAGATGATCATTAACGAGAGCACGGTAATAACGCCTTGTAAGACGGGATAGTCCCGGGCCGATACGGCTTCGAAAGCCAAGGTGCCGAGTCCTGGCCAGTTAAAGACACGCTCGACAACCACGATACCGCCCAACAGACCACCGAACTGCAAACCAAAATAGGTGATCAGCGGAATGGAGCAGTTACGCAGCGCATGTTTGTAGAGTACGACCGTGTTGGAAAGGCCTTTTGCCCGCGCCACCATGATGTACTGAGAGCGGAGGGTATCCAGCATAGTGGTCCGCACAAGGCGCACGTTGGTGGCGGTTAGAATGATCCCCATCGTCGCCGCGGGCATAATAAAGCTGGAGAAGCCCTCCATGCCACTGGGCGGCAGCAGATTAAAAGTGATGGAGAGCAGCAGCACCAGCATGATGGCCAGCCAGAAGTTAGGAAAAGAGAGCCCGATCAGGGAAAAAATCCTGATCATCTGGTCGGGCCACCTTCCCCGCGATACCGCGGCCTTAATACCCAGCGGTATCGATACCACGATAGACACAAACAGCGAGGCAAAAGCCAGCGCCAAGGTGGCGGGCAGCGCGCGACCAATCAAGTCACTCACTGGGGTTCCGCCCATAAAGCTGCGCCCAAAATCACCCACCACCAGACCGCGCAGGAAACCGATGTACTGGGCCAGGAAGGATTGATTCAAACCCAAGGCTTCACGAATCCTTTCCAGATCCGCCTCGGTAATACTACCCGCCCCTTGCGCCAGCATGACCGCCGGATCACCGGTTAACCTGATCGCAAAAGAGACGATCAGCGTCACGGCGATCACCACAAAGACGGCCTGCAGTATTCGATAAAGAAGAAATTTTGCCACTATGACCCCAAGCCCGAAACGCTTACATGAAGCTTTTGTGAAGTGTCAGTGTGAAGAGCCGACCGCCCTTTCAAGCGGTCGGATGGCGTCACGTTTATTCACTAACGTCCACGTTGGTTAAACGCATACGGTTATCCGGGGCAGGTTCAAAATTCTCCACCCGGTCACTGACACCGTAGAGGGCATTGATGCTATAGAGCGGCATTTCCAAGGCGCGATCCTGGGTATACTGCGCAATCGCCTGGAGCAGCGTTTCTCGCTCTTCCTGATCAGTAATGCTGCGCTGGGCTTCGAGCATTTCATCTAACTCAGCGTCGCTATCATAAGGATTCCAGCGTTCGCCCGTGTGGTACATCAGGTAAGCGGTATTGTCGAAGTCGAACGTCCAACCGCCCCATTTCTGCTGGAACATCTCCCCAGTGCGGCCTGCCGGGATAATGTCGTTAAGTAGCACATTGGTTTCATATGGCTGGATCGAAGCGGTAATCCCCACCCCTTGTAGGTAAGACGCCACTACCTGGGCCACCTCACCAAAGGTGGCGTCGTTACCGCGCACATCAATCTGTACCGTGGCGCCTTGCTCGACGCCCGCTTCATCCAGCAGTTTGCGAGCCTGCTGCGGATCATACGGCAGGGGCTCCATATCAGGGTCGTTACCGAAGGACTGAGCGCCCTGGAAACTGGCGATCATTTCACCCTCGCCAGCCAGGATGGAGTCGATAATCGCCTGACGATCCACGGCCATAATCAAGGCTTTACGCACGCGTTCATCGGCGGTAATACCGGATTGGGTGTTGAACCGAATCGCTTCCACCGTCGGCGAAGCCACGCTAACGATGCTGGCGCCGTCGTGGTTATTGATGGTGTCGATCATGCCGATAGGAATCGTCGGCGGAATAACGATATCAACCCGCCCAGCCTGCAGTTCAGCCACGGCGGTGGAAGGCTCGGAGATAAAGCGGTAAGTCACGTCAAGTTTCGGCGCGCCGCCCCAGTGGTCAGCAAAGGCCTCAAGCTGAACGTCTTCACGAGGATTATATTCCACTACTTTGAAAGGCCCAGTGCCTACCGGATGGGTATTGAAGTGTTCATCACCATGCTCGGTCAGATACTCCGGTGGCACAATCATCGCCCCGTAGCCTGCTAGCTTAGTGAGCAGTACTGGGTCGGGCTCATTCAGGTGGAAGTCAACTGTGTACTCATCGATGACTTCCACGCTTTCAATCGCCGTGTAGTTGGAGCGCTGGGGCCCCTGCCCACCTTCCTCACCTAATAAGCGATCAAAGGTAAACTTTACCGCTTCCGCATTGAAGGGCTCACCATTATGGAAGGTGACGCCTTCACGCAGAGTGAAACGGATACGGGTACCATCATCCAGTTCCTCCCACTCGGTTGCCAGACCGGGCACCAGCTCTAAATCAGGGCCTCGATAAGTCAAACCATCGAAAATATTGGTGGCAACCGAGGCCCAATTCACCAAAAAAGTGTCGATGGGATCCCAGCTACCCGGATCTTGCGGCGAAGCAATCGTTAATGAACCAGCCTGCGCAGAGGCAGAGAAGGCAGCGCTCAGAGCCATACCGGCGATGGCACCATTGAGCACGCGTTTGTTTTGCTTCATGGGATTACTCCTGTTGTTGTCTCACAGTTTTTATACCATCAGGAAACTAACTATGATGCCAAACGCTCGGCGCTGCCTACTTCCTGGGCAACGAAATGACCGCTAGCCACCTGCACTAATGACCAATGTTCTGGCTCATCACCGACCTTACGAATGGGGCTAAGAATATCGCCCTGCAGCAATGTACGCTCCCGCCTCTGTGCGGGGTCGGCCACGGGCACAGCGCTCAAGAGCTTGCGGGTGTAAGAGTGCTGAGGCGAATCAAACACTGCCCGGCGCTCGCCTAGCTCGACAACTTGGCCAAGGTGCAATACCGCTACGCGGTGGCTCATTTTTTCCACTACAGCCATATCGTGGCTAATGAACAGATAGGCCAAGCCTTCGTCTTGCTGCAACTCCATAAGCAGATGAATGATCTGCGCTTGGATAGAAACATCGAGGGCGGATAGCGCTTCATCAGCAATGATCAACTTAGGCTTGGAAGCCAAAGCGCGGGCGATACAGATGCGCTGTCGCTGGCCGCCGGAAAACTCATGAGGATAGCGCTCAGCTTGATCAGCGCTCAAACCAACGCGCTCAAGTAACTGATTAACGCGATGACGGATTGCTTTAGCACCGTGCAGCAAGCCGTGCGTACGAATGGGTTCGGCTATCGAAAAGCCCACGGTTTTGCGGGGATCCAAGGAGGCAAACGGATCTTGAAAAATGTACTGCACTTCTTGGCGCAGGCGCATTTTTTCTGCCCGGGACATGTCGGCCACGGCCTTGCCACCAAAGCGTATCGTGCCACTGGTGCTTTCCTGCAACTGCTGAATGGTGCGCCCGATGGTCGACTTGCCAGATCCCGACTCGCCTACCAGCGCCAGCGTCTCTCCAGGAAAAATGCTGAAACTGACATTTTCCACCGCATGGACGCGATGGCTAACCCCCCCAAAGAACCCTTTTCGGATATCGAAACGGGTGACTAAATTTTCTATCTCCACCACCGGGGCTTCATCGATTCTAGCGGTATCCTGCTGACGACTTTCACCCAGAGTGCGCGCAACATTTCCATCCAGCACCACTAATGGATCCATGCGTGGAAGAGCTTCGCCCTGCATACTGCCAAGTTTAGGCACCGCCGCTAACAGTGCTTGGGTATAGGGGTGTTGGGGGCGGGCGAAAATCTCCTCCACCGCCCCTTCCTCGACCTTTTCGCCATGGCGCATGACTACTACCTGGTCGGCCATCTCCGCCACCACCCCCATATCGTGGGTAATGAAGATAACAGCCATCCCTAGTTCCTGCTGCAGGTCACGCATGATGGTAAGTATCTGCGCTTGAATGGTGACATCCAATGCGGTGGTGGGCTCATCGGCAACCAGCACTTTTGGTCGGCAGGCCAGCGCCATCGCTATCATCACTCGTTGGCGCATGCCGCCGGATAGCTGGTGGGGGTATCGTTTTAACAGCGCTTCAGCATCGGCCAGGCGCACCAGTTTTAACAGTTTTACTGCTTCGACCCGCGCCGCGTCTTGGGTTAGCTTCTCATGCAATACCAGCACTTCGGTAATCTGATCGCCAATAGTGTAAACAGGATTCAGCGACGTCATTGGTTCCTGAAAGATCATGGCGATTTCCTTGCCACGTATCTTGCGCATCGCTTTATCGGAAAGCTGGGTAAGATCCAGTGGCTGAGAGCCGTTGGCATCGCGATTAAACAGTATCGAGCCACTGGTAATCTCGGCGTTCATGTACTCTACCAAGCGCATGATAGCCAGAGAAGTCACCGATTTACCCGAGCCAGATTCGCCAACGATTGCCGTCGTTTTACCGGGATAAACATCAAAACTCAGATTTTTAACAACCTGGTTGGAGCCAAAATTCACGCCCAAGGAGCGAACCGATAGCGCTGGTGTAATGGTCACAAGATGTATTGCCCCCTGCTCTTAGATAGCGTTTTTTTAAAACGTTAGTCGAGTAGACATATCCTTTCAAACTACTCATCTTATTAAACTTTTGTCAATACATCGTTATTAAGCACCTACTAATTCTTCTGCCATTAAAAAATTCGGCTACCTGTTAAGACATACATCTCGCGCACAAAAAAAGCCCCATCGCAGGAGCTTTTGATCGCAGTTAGTGCTGATGGGTGCTGTTACCCCACCCGGTGCTGCTTGAGCACGGTGAGGCTTCGCTCTTCCTCGCTTTGCGGCTGGGAAGGTGCTTGGCGGGTACCGACCAGCACATACCACTCTGCCTCTGAAAGGTAGGTTTGACACCAGCGGCCAAGGTCGGCTGCGCTCTCTTCGCGGCTAGAATCGCCACAGCGGTAGTCGTTCGCCAAATGAAGGAGGTCTTGACGGGCGGTACGCGCACGTGCGTTGCCACCGTGTACTTTTACCAGCGGGCAGCGTCGGTCATAGGCGGCGTTGGTTAACGCATTAAGCCAACGCTCCAATTCATGTGCCTGAATTCCACCATACACTGCCACGCTTGAGCTCCCTGCCCCGTTGAAAGGGCAATAGCCTGCCCGATTTAGGGGCCGCTGTCACGGTTAACCTTTACCCTTGTTTAGATGCAGTTCCAGGCCGTTTTATAGCGCCTGTTCAAAACCTTGTAACACGTTGACTACATTGACACCTATTTCATCTACAGCATAGCCCCCTTCCATCAGAAACACGCTGGGTAAGCCTACTTGGGCCAGGTGCTCACCTAACGCTGTGAAATCTTCGCTGGTAAAGGTGAAGGCACTTATGGGGTCACCTTCGAAGATATCGACCCCTAACGATACGATCAGGCATTCACACTCCGCGGCTTTAATTTGCGCCAAGGCTAGCTCAAGTGTGGCCATCCACCTGGTAACGCTGGTGCCCGGCGGCAACGGGTAATTGACGTTAAAGCCCTTACCTGGCCCTTCGCCGTTTTCATCAGCGTAGCCCAAATAGTAAGGAAATGTGACCTCAGGGTCGCCGTGCAGTGAGATAAACAGCACATCATCACGCTTGTAGAAAATCTGCTGGGTGCCGTTGCCGTGGTGAAAGTCGACATCAAGAATGGCGACCCGACGTTTGCCTGCATCCAGCGCTCGCTGGGCGGCAATGGCGGCATTGTTAAAGAAGCAGTAACCGCCAAACTGATCAAACGCGGCGTGGTGGCCTGGCGGCCGGCATAAACCAAAACTGGGTTCGCCGGTTTGTAACGTATGCTCTACCGCGCCTAACGCCACGTCTTTGCTCGCCATGGCGGCTTCAAAGGTTCCTGCTGAGATCGACGTTTCCGCCGCCAGCGCGTAGTAGCCTAGCTGACCGCTAACCGATCGCGGGATGCGGTCACCACGCATGGTTCGTGCGGGCCAAATATTGGGAATCGCCTCCCCCTCATGCCCAGCCGCCTGCCACTCTTGCCAACAGTTGGCTAGAAACGTTACGTACTCTTTGTCATGCACCGCTAATACGGGGGCTAACCCATAAGCGCTAGGGGTACGAATATCCCCAAGCCCGGACTGGTGAAGATGCTTTAGCACTAGATCAAGGCGTTCGGGGCACTCAAACGGGGTCACCAGCGCGCCGTCATGTAACTCCGTGCGCGCTTGGCGCAAACGGCTGTCCTCTGAGTAAAACGTCAGCATGTAGGTTCCTTAATCTACGCCTAACGGAAAAGAGTCTAGTTAGCTTCTAATTGTACAGGCCACTGCTTGGCCCAGCGGCGCTTTTGGCTCGGTGTCTGTTGCTTTAACTGATATTCAGCCCGGCTTGCGGCGGCGCGGTCTTCAAACGGTTCGGCACCCAGCAGTGCAACAGGCGGATTTGCACGGGTATAACGCGCCCCTTTGCCGGTGCAGTGCGCTTGATAACGCTTTGCCAGGTTATTGGTAATGCCCGTATAGGTGCCACGCTGGCACTCCAGCAAATAGAGATACCATTGCGGTTCGGCTTTGTGAGGCTGAACGATGCCACTATTCACCGCAACATACCTTTAATTTACGCCCACTACCACATAAGCACGGGTCGTTGCGGCGTGGTTTCAGGCGGGTAAGCGTGGGTGTTCCGTCTATATACCACCAGCGTTGCTGCTCTTTAACGAAGCGGGAGACCTCTTCTAATACATGCCAGCCTTTTTGCACTCGCCCCCTTTCATAAAAACAGGCACGAAAATGCACGTAACCGATATTGTCGAGCGGCGGTTCTGCGGAGACGATAGATAGCGACTTCCACTCAGCGTCAGGATCAGGCGCAAGCTCTGCAGGGCGGGTAGAGGGGTGCCATGTCGCCAACAGGTAGTCGCTACGCCCTAGCACAAAAGCCACATAGCGAGAGCGCATCAAAGCTTCAGGCGTGGGGGCAAGCCCGCCTTGGTGATAACGGCCACAGCACTTATCAAGCGTTAATAAGCTACCACAGGGGCAACTTGGATCAGTTGTGGAGGTCATAGAAAAGCTCGTTAGTCACATCTTTTATAGCCTAACCGATACGCCCTATGCGCGTCGCCCAACGCGTATCACTATTGTTCGATATTTATGCTGCGTTAGGTATATAGTAGTGGGGCAATACATTCAGACGATGGGGTACGAAACACGATCGATCATTCTTTCCAAAATTTTTGGAGGTTCTCCTATGAAGGTCTTTAAACCGGAATGGCAGTGCACGTTTAGCGTAAACGAAGGCGCGGAAGAATCAGCAACTTGGAAAGAGAAAATCGCGTGGCGGCTCAGGGGAGTTGCGGATCGGCTGGAAGGTGGTGGGCGCACGGTAAAAATCGATTATCGAGTGACGCCAGCGGTTAGCCAACAGGAAGTCGACACTTGCTTAGGCAAGGGCTTCGAAGTAACTCAACGCCTGCTAACGCAGTTAGCCCAACAGCAGGCGTGCGAAGATGTGATGCGCCATGCCAAAGCTGAGCTGTTTGAACAACATCCTCAGCACTGAAAAAGCGACATGGTATGAAAGCACTACAAAAAATCCCACCCCATTAGCCGGGTGGGATTTTTTTGGGCAGTTATTAGCTAGTTAGACAGTCTTCTCTAACGCTTTACCCATCTTCGTTAGAAAATCCTCACACGCTTCAAGCTGCTCAATATCAATATATTCATCGGGCTGATGCGCCTGGGCGATGCTGCCAGGGCCAAGAATTATTGTCTGCAAGCCCTGGCCCTGGAACTGCCCCGCTTCCGTGGCGTAAGCCACCGCGTGGTCGCAGCACCCTGCGGGCAAATGGTCTTTGGCTAGGCGAAGTACCTGATCGTTTTCGCGGTCGGCCAGGCCCGGCACTGTCACGTTTAGCGGCTCAGTAGTAATTTCAACGTGCTTGCCTTTGGCCTGCAGCTCAGCGCTTAGCTGGGCGCAATAGGCCTCAAAGCGCGCGTATATTTCGTCGAAGGTGTCCGTGGGCAGATGGCGAATTTCCCACTCGAACTGGCACTCCCGCGCCATAATATTGATCGCCGTACCACCTTTTATTTTGCCGACGTGCAGGCTGGTGTGAGGCACGTTAAAGGCCTCATCGATGCGCCCCTCTTCCACCAACGCCGCCATGGTGTCCTCAATAAAGGTCACTAGCCTTGCCGCTACGTGGATGGCTGAGGTGCCTTGATTGACCTGGCTGCTGTGAGCTTCCTGACCAATCACGGTGGTACGCAGATTGGTCGCCCCTTTCTGCGCTACCACTGGCTGCATGCTGGTGGGCTCGCCGACAATCACATGGGCGGTGGTGGAGTAGTGTTCGTAAAAGCGCTTAATGAGGCTTGGCGCACCCACGCAGCCGATCTCTTCGTCATAGGAGAAACCCAGATAAATCGGCTGCTGCAGAGGCGCTTTCGTCCAAGTGGGCACCATCGACAATACGCAGGCGATAAAACCTTTCATATCGCAGGTGCCGCGCCCATAAAGGCGCCCACCGCCACCATCACGCAGGGTGAACGGATCGCTCGACCAGGGCTGCCCCGCCACCGGTACCACATCGGTATGCCCGGAAAGCATCACACCGCCCGGCGCCTCTGGGCCAATTCTTGCGATCAGGTTGGCTTTGGTACCGCAGGGGCTCATCACCCGCTCGGCGCTAACGCCATACTCTGCCAAATAGCCTTCCACATACTCAATCAGCGCCAGATTGGATTCACTGGAAGTGGTATCGAATGACACCAGCTTCGTCAGTAAAGTGGTCACGTCAGTCATACTGCTCTCGTTAGTTGGACTCTTCCTATCACACTATCATCGCCCTCTTCCTTTTCCTACTCAGTAGGCCTGCTGGCAGCGCAATGTTGACTGTCACGGCAGGTTCATCGTGCATTCACTAAAACGTCATCTACACTTCTTAATGTTCAGTGCATCTAAAAATCTCAACAAACGCATTGCACGCCTGACTAAGTTCAGGCCTATAAGGAGCTTGTTATGTCTCGTTTCACACTGCACGCGCTTGCCGTAGGGGTGGCGACGGCCAGCCTAAGCCTGTCTGCTCAGGCGGCAACAGAGATTAGCTGGTGGCACGCCATGGGCGGCCAACTGGGCGAAATTCTCGAAGAGATGACCCAAGACTTCAACGAGTCTCAAGACGACTACCACGTTACCCCCAGCTATCGCGGCACCTATACCGAAACGATGACGGGCGCGATCGCCGCCTTCCGTGCCAACGAGCAGCCGCATATCCTGCAGGTGTTTGAAGTCGGCACTGGCACCATGATGAACGCCAAAGGCGCCATCTACCCAGTGTACGAGCTGATGGAAGAGCATGGCCGCGCTTTCGATAAAGAAGCCTTCCTGCCCGCCGTCGTGGGTTATTACACCGACACCAACGGCAATATGCTTTCTTTCCCGTTTAACTCCTCTACGCCAATCATGTACTACAACCGGGACATGTTTGAAGAAGCAGGCCTGGATCCCGAGCAACCCCCACAAACATGGGACGAAGTGGCCGATTTTTCACGCCAAATCGTCGAGTCTGGTGCGGCCAGCTGTGGCTTTACCACCTCCTGGCCTAGCTGGGTCATGCTGGAAAACTTCTCCGCTTGGCATAACGTGCCGCTAGGTACACTGGAAAACGGCTTTGGCGGTATGGAAACCGAGTTTACCTTCAACAATGAGCTGGTCGCTCGCCACTGGGACAACCTCCACGACTGGCAGGAAGAAGGTGTCTTTAAATGGGGTGGCCCCGGCTCCGGCCCCGACTCTGAGCCGATGTTCTACTCCCAGGACTGCGCGATTTTCTTCGGCTCTTCTGCTTCACGTGCGGATGTCGCCGCCAATTCAGAATTTGAAGTTGGCTTTGGCATGCAGCCCTACTACGACGACGTAGAAGGCGCACCGCAGAACTCGATTATCGGTGGCGCCACTCTGTGGGCACTGCAGGGCCATAGCGATGACGAATACGAAGCCGTTGCGGCGTTCTTTGAGTACCTCTCCCAGCCCGAAGTACAGGCACAGTGGCACCAGCAAACCGGCTACCTGCCCATCACTCAGGCCGCTTGGGATCTGAGCCAAGAACAGGGCTACTACGAAGAGAATCCAGGCGCGGATATTTCGCTGAAACAGATGACTCTCAACGAGCCGACCGAGAACTCCAAAGGCCTACGCTTTGGTAACTTCGTGCAGATTCGCGACATCATCTCCGAAGAGATGGAAGCGGTGATGACCGGTGACAAATCGGGTCAGGAAGCAGCGGATGAAGCAGTAGCACGCGGCAATGATCTGCTCCGTGATTTTGAAGCTGCCAACCAGTAAATAAGTACTCACTTCGCCGCCTACCCTTCTGGGTAGGCGGCGATTTCGTTTGTTGATGCTTGTTTTTGCTAACAATTTGCAGAGCTGCCCATGCAAACCAAACGCATGACCTACCCTGGTCGCTTTTTGCCCTACGCGCTGCTGACGCCCCAGGTGATTGTGACACTGATTTTCTTTATCTGGCCTGCGGGCCAGGCGCTGTATCAGTCGCTACTGCGCGAAGACGCCTTTGGGCTGCGCTCAACGTTTGTGGGTCTTGAGAACTTTGCCCGTCTATTTCGTGACGGCAGTTATGTCAATTCGCTATCGGTGACGGTGGTATTCGCCGTGGGCACTACCCTGCTATCGATGACAGTGGCGCTTTTATTGGCCAGTACCGTCAACCGGATGATTCGCTCACGCAGCACCTACACCACGCTACTGGTGTGGCCCTACGCCATCGCCCCCGCGCTTGCGGGCGTGTTGTGGTGGTTTATCTTCAACCCCTCTATCGGCATTGTGCCCTATATGCTGGAAATGGTGGGTTACCAGTGGAACCACCGTAACTCGGGCAGTGACGCCATGCTGCTGGTGATTTTTGCCGCCGCCTGGAAGCAGATATCCTATAACTTTTTGTTTTTCCTGGCGGGCTTACAGTCAATCCCGCAATCGCTGATTGAAGCCGCCTCCATTGACGGCGCCAGCCCGACTAAGCGCTTCTGGACGATTATTTTCCCGCTGCTCACGCCGACCACTTTCTTCTTGCTGGTGGTTAATGTGGTGTATGCCATGTTCGACACCTTCGCGATCATCCACGCCACCACCGCAGGCGGCCCGGCCCAGGCCACTAACATACTGGTTTACAAAGTGTATGCCGACGGTTTTGTCGGGCTAAACCTTGGCTCGTCCGCGGCTCAGTCGGTGATTCTGATGGTGATTGTGGTGGCATTAACGATGATTCAATTCCGCTTTATTGAGCGCCGAGTCAATTACTAAGCCTTTGGGAGAACGTTAATGGTTGAAAACCGCCCTTGGGCTAACCTGATAGCCCATATTGTTTTGATCTCTGGTGTCGCGCTGGTGGTTTTTCCGGTGTATGTCGCGATCATCGCCTCTACCCATTCCCTATCGGGTTTGCTGCAGGGTACGCTGCCACTGCTGCCCGGTGGCCACGGGATCGAAAACTACACGCGCATGTGGCAGTCGGGCGTCTCCAATGCCGGCGCACCGCCGGCCGCCCTGATGCTGTGGAACAGTTTTATAATGGCCATGGCGATCACAGTGGGTAAGCTGTCTATTTCGCTGCTTTCCGCCTTTGCCATCGTCTACTTCCGTTTCCGCTTCCGGATGTTCTTCTTCTGGGTGATCTTCGTCACGTTGATGCTGCCGGTGGAAGTGCGCATTATTCCGACTTTTCAGGTCGTTGCGGATCTTAAAATGCTCAATAGCTTTGCCGGGCTATCGATCCCGCTGATTGCCTCGGCTACCGCAACCTTCTTGTTCCGCCAGTTCTTTATGACCATTCCCGAAGAGATGCTCGAAGCCGCCCGGGTCGATGGCGCCGGGCCACTGAAGTTTTTTAAAGACATCTTAATGCCGCTGTCGGTGACCAATATCGCCGCGCTGTTTGTGATCATGTTTATCTACGGCTGGAACCAGTACCTCTGGCCGTTAATTATCACTACCGACCCTGATTATTACACCATCGTAATGGGCATTCAGCGCATGACCTCGGAAGAGAACCCACAGTGGCAATTAGTGATGGCCGCGGTGGTCATGGCAGCGCTGCCGCCTGTATTAGTGATTCTGTTTATGCAACGCCTATTTGTGAAAGGCCTGACCGAGACGGAGAAATAAGATGGCCAGCATTACCTTGGAAGGGCTAAAGAAAACCTATAGCGGCGATGTTCAGGCCGTCAAAGGCATCGACTTACAGATTGAAGATGGCGAGTTTGTGGTGCTGGTGGGGCCTTCCGGCTGCGGCAAATCTACCCTACTCCGCATGGTGGCGGGGCTTGAAACCATTACCGAAGGCACGCTCAAAATCGGTGACCGGGTGGTCAATAAGCTAGAGCCCGCCGAGCGCGATATCGCCATGGTGTTCCAGAACTACGCGCTCTACCCGCATATGACGGTGTACAACAACCTAGCTTACGGCCTCAAGAACCGCGGGTTTAACAAAGAAGACATTGAAAAGCGCGTGCGAATTGCCGCCAAAATGCTCGAGATCGAAGAGTTTCTGGAGCGCAAACCGCGCAAGCTCTCTGGTGGTCAGCGCCAGCGCGTCGCCATGGGCCGCGCGTTGGTGCGCGACCCGGCAGCCTTTCTATTCGATGAGCCACTTTCCAACCTGGATGCCAAACTGCGCGTGCAGATGCGCGTGGAGATCAAACAGCTGCAGCGGCGCCTGAAGACTACCAGCCTGTATGTGACCCACGACCAGCTGGAAGCCATGACACTGGGTGACCGTTTAGTGGTTCTTAACGCCGGGCAGATTGAGCAAGTGGGCACACCCATGGATATCTACGCCCGCCCCGCCAGCATGTTTGTCGCCGGGTTTATCGGCTCCCCCGCCATGAACATGCTGCCGGTGGATTACTTGAACGAACAAGGCGCCAATGGCCTGCTGGATAACCTGCCCGACGGCACCGATGTCGTCGGCATTCGACCGGATGATATGCATCTAACGCCGCCGACCGCGCCTCACCTAATTGTCGACTCAACGCTGGCGCTGTTTGAAGCCGCGGGGGCCGAAAGCCACCTATATGTGACCCTCGCCGATAGCGACCAGCCTACAGTCATCCGCGTTTCGGGGCAGCCGCCCGTTGCCGAAGGCGAAACCCTGCGATTTTTTGTGACCCGCGACGCTCTGCATCCTTTCAACAGCGCCACGGGAAAACGCACCGGGGATTGAATACCTATCCCCCGAAAGACAAAACAAGAAAAACAAGTCAACGGAGAAACCATGCGCTACGTTTGAGATAAAGCTTACGGATCTCCCTTGATGAGTACTGAACCTTCATACGTCGATGACCTGTATCGTGAGCACTCCCGGCGCGTGCAGGCGACGCTGATACGCCTACTGGGGGATTTTGAACTAGCCGAAGAAGCCATGCAGGATGCCTTTGTGGCGGCGGTTCAACAGTGGCCGGTTAACGGCAAACCTGACAACCCCACGGCATGGCTAATTCGCACCGGCTACCACTGCGGAATAGACCAAATTCGCCAACGCAGTACTGCTCGCCGTCGGGCTCACTTGCTATTACCCACAGATGAAGCGCTGGATCTTGAGCCCACCACCATCGAAGATGACGCCTTGCGGCTGCTATTCACCTGCTGCCACCCAAGTTTGAGCATGGAAGCACGGATTGCCCTGACGCTTCGCGAGATGTGCGGTTTGACCACTGAGCAAGTAGCCAGCGCGCTACTGATGAAGCCTACGACGCTGGCACAGCGTATCGTACGAGCCAAACGCAAAATTCGCGATGCGCATATCCCTTATGCCGTGCCTACCCAGGAAGAGCTGCCCGAGCGTTTACCCGATGTGCTCCAAGTCATCTATCTGGTCTTCAACGAAGGCTACTCGCGCAGCACGGGCGCCAGCGTGGTCGATATCAGCCTAACAAAAGAAGCCATGCGACTGGGTAATGAGCTGGCGCGGCTACTGCCCCAGGGGGAAGTATTTGGGCTGATGGCTTTGATGCTGCTTAATGATGCCCGCCGGGATGCGCGCCAGGATAGCGACGGTGAGCTGGTAACCCTGGATGCTCAGGACAGACGCCTATGGCGCCAAGAGGATATCCAGACCGGCATTGCATGGCTGGAACAGGCGCTGGCGCTCACCCCCACCGGGTACTACACCCTTCAGGCGTCGATTGCCGCCGTACATGCCCAGGCTAGCCGCGCCGAGCTGACTGATTGGGGGCGCATCGTCAGGCTCTACGACGCCCTCTGCCGACGTTTTCCATCACCCATCCTGGCGCTGAACCGTGCGGTCGCTATTGCCATGAATGGTGCACCCGATACCGGCCTGAAGTTACTCGACGACATCGCTCAACACCCGCAAATCAACCGCTATTATCTATTTCATGCCGCCAAAGCGGATTTACTGCGTCGCCAAGGCCAGCATGAGGCCGCGCGCAGCGCCTATCAACAGGCGCTGCTATTGGTCACCCTGGATCCAGAAAAACGCTTTTTGAACAGGCGATTGGCAGAACTCGAAAATTCCCCATAAAAAAATGCTTAGGCTATGTCGATTCAAGACGACGCCAAACGACTACAGAGAGTCACTACCCTGACCAACCAGGAGGCTCTCAATGAAATTCATGCTGATACGCCGTGCCGATGCCAACACCGAGAATGGCGCTATGCCATCCCAGGAAATGTTTGCCGCCATGGCTGCTTATAACCAGCGCATGACCGAGGCAGGCGTGTTTTTGAGCGGCGATGGCCTACATCCGACCAGCGACGGGTGTCTGATCCGTTTCAAAAACGGTGAGCCCACCATCATCCCCGGGCCTTTGTCTCCAGCCAGTGAGCGTATTGCCGGTTACAGCGTGCTCGAAGCACCTTCACTGCAGGCGGCCATTGAGTGGGCCCAGCAGTGGCCCACCCAGGATGCCGATGGCAACGTGACCCTTGAATTACGGCGCTACTTCTCGCTGGAGGATTTTGAGCCCGGTGCCGGAATTGAGCAGCACCGTAACCTTGCTCGTGTACCGGA
This sequence comes from Halomonas sp. A3H3, assembly GCF_000982975.1. Classification (NCBI taxonomy): domain Bacteria; kingdom Pseudomonadati; phylum Pseudomonadota; class Gammaproteobacteria; order Oceanospirillales; family Halomonadaceae; genus Halomonas; species Halomonas sp. A3H3. The sequence goes on from NZ_HG423343.1 coordinate 1,484,140, forward strand.
TGCCATGAACGTGCATGTCGCCTTTCCCGGCACCTGCCGGGAGGCCATGCAGTTCTATGCCGATGTCACCGGAGGGCATTTGGAGTGCCTGTTGACCTATGCTGACACACCCGCCGCTGAACACACGCCGCCCGCCCTTCATGACCGCATCATCCATGCCTCACTGAACCTGCGTGGACGCCGCTTGATGGGTGCCGATATGGCGGCTGACTGCTATACACCACCGCAAGGGATAGAGGTTCAATTGGAGTATCAGGATATCGAGCAGGCCGCACGAACCTTTGCTCAACTAGCGGAAGGTGGAAAGATGATCATGCCGTTCGAAGCGACCTTCTGGTCACCAGGGTTCGGCATGACGGTAGATCGTTTTGGCGTCGGCTGGATGGTAAACGTTCCGTCAGACAACTGCCCCTTGGCCACAGAAGGAGACTCCCCATGAAGTACGTTGCGCTGGTCTATTACCAGGAACAGATTATCAACGCCATGAGCGAACAGGCGTGGCACGACCTCAACCAGGAGTGTATTGCTGGGGTTGAGCGCCTGAGCGCCAGCGGCCACTACCTGGCCGGGCAGCCGTTACAACCGACGGAGACCGCCACCACCGTACGCGTGCGCGATGGCGAGACGTTAATCTCCGATGGTCCCTTTGCGGAAACCAAGGAGCAGTTGGCCGGTTTCTACCTGCTCGAAGCCCACGACTTGAATGAGGCGCTGCAGCTGGCTAGCCGTATTCCACCAGCCCGGCTGGGCAGCATTGAGGTACGCCCCGTTCGAGAACTCCCCTCTAAAGCAGAATAAAACAGTAATAGGAGAACAGCCATGAGCAAGCTTACACACCCTTATGTAGATGGTTTCGTCGCTGCCGTGCCCAGCGCTAATAAAGATGAGTTTATTGAGCATGCCCGTGCCGCGGCCGTTGTTTTCAAGGAACACGGCGCACTGCGGGTCGTGGAGTGCTGGGGAGACGATGTCCCCGAAGGGGAAGTGACCTCCTTCACCATGGCGGTCAAGCGCAAGGATGACGAAAGCATCATCTTTTCCTGGATAGAGTGGCCATCGCGCAGCGTGCGCGATGAGGCCATGCCCAAAGTGATGCAAGACCCGCGCTTGCAGATGGACGTTAACCCGATGCCCTTTGATGGCAAGCGGCTAATCTTTGGCGGCTTTGAAAGCATCATTGATGAGTAAGCGCTACCCGTGGCCCGGAACTCACTACGACGCTTCCTGGGCCACATCCTCTGGCACCACACCTTCTTGAGCTACATCAGTAATCCGCCCTTCCACCTGGTAGAACACCTCTTTACGTTCCACCATATAGTCGCGCAGCATCTCCCAATCCGTATTGCCGACGATGGTGTTGCGCCCATCTTCATAGGCAGCGCCAAGTACCGTATGACCGTCGCCGCCAGCAGCGGTAAAGTTATTGGTGGCGATGGTGTAAGTACGCTCGGGGTCAATCGCCTGCATTGCGCCTTCCTGGGCAACGCTTAGGCTAACCACCCGCTCGCCCGACGGCTCGCCGCTGTCGTATATCAACTCAACGCCTGCCGACACCTGCAGAAAACCGCCGCCTTCGCCGGGGGCATTGGCCAGGGCGATCTCGAAGGTTTCCAGCAGCTCGGCGCCAGTGACGTCAAGCAGCGTCAGGCGATTGCCAAATGGCTGCACGGCGATCAAATCACCCACAGACACATCCCCACTCTCAATCGCTTCACGGATGCCGCCGCTATTCTGAATCGCCATAACCGTGTCGGGTGCCACCTGCTGCGCAGCATGCAACTGGGCATCGGCGATTAAATTGCCCAGCGCTGTTTCATTGGCACGCACGCTCCGTTCATCGCCACGCCCATGGCGCGGGTTGGGTAGCGTGGAGATTACCTTGGCGCCGACCTGGGTATCCCGCAGTGTCTCAATCTCAGCGGTGTAGGATTCAAGCCGCTTGGCGGCATCAGCGTCCGCTTCGCGATCGTCGGCAGCGAGCAGTTCACCGCTGGCATCCACCACCACGCCGTTTTCGTCGAAGGTGACCTGCATAACGCCCAGGTGCTGGCCATACTCGCCTGCCTGGCCAATCACCGTCGGTGATAGGAGCTTCTCACCAGCGCGGCTCTCGCTCAGCAGCCTGGGGGGCGACACTTGGGTATGGCTGTGACCACCAATAATAATGTCGATGCCTTCGACATGCTCTGCCAGCAGCAGGTCATTACCTACGCTGGGGTCACTGTCGTAGCCCAAGTGGGTAAGGGCAATAATCTTGTTAACGCCCTGCTCTTCAAAGCTTGCCACCATGGCTTCAGCCGCTTGGCGATAATCGCTGATGGTGACGTGGCCAGGGCTGGAAATCGTCTCACTGTCCTGAGTGCTTAACCCAAAGATGCCGATTGGCTCGCCGTTATGCTCAACGATCATGCCGTCATAAAGCGCCCACGCCTGCGGCTCAGCGCTGACTGAATCACCCAACATGTCAGCAAACTCCGGGCCTGCGGAGAAGTCCAGATTCGCCCCTAAAATAGGAAACTCGGCGCCTGCGAAAAACGCCGCTAGCGCTTGGTGCCCCTGTTCCGGGTCACCCAAATCGAACTCATGGTTGCCGGGCACAAAGGCGTCGTAGCCCATTAAATTCATAAATTCGAGGGCATCCTGGCCTTGAAACTCTGTGAAGTAGAGCGTGCCTGTAAAGATATCACCGGCATCCAGCAGCAACCCTTCGCCAAAGCGCTCCTGCGCCTCATTCAGCGTGGTAATTAGATAGGGGTACTGATCGGTACGCCCATGTAGATCGTTGGTGTGAAATAGCGTCAGGGTGTAGTTATCAGCAAAGGCAGGAGGAACGGTGGCAAATAACGCTGTCCCTAGCGCCAAGCCATAGCGGTGAAAACGCATTTTAAGTGACTCCTTTCATAACAGTGTCCAGACACTTTAGCAGTAAAGATGCCTGCCGGGAGCGTCATAAATCCGTGATTAAATCGTCATCTTCACTACACCTTACCGTCATTGCCAGCTGCCACCCTAGCTACCACTTCAATGTAGACTTTTTTCATCGGCAGGATAACGACTAATGCATAAAGCCAATGTCAGTACTAACCGTTTCCATAAAAACCGTGTTCGTCAACAACTCGCCCGTAAAACAGCACTAAGCCTAGCGATCGTAGGGGTGGCATCGCTTGCCACCTCGTCAAGCGTGTTCGCCAATGATGATTTGAGCAATGTGTGCCCTAACCCGATCCGCATGGCGGATACCGGCATTGAAGGCATGGGGCCACTAGAAGAGGCTTTCGGCCCCTTCGCCGAAGCGTTTGAAACCACTACCGGCCTTGAGCTGGAGATGTTTAGCCTAAGTAACCGTACGGCTGCGGGCACGGCGCTTCAGTACGACGATGTTGATCTTGTTTTTGCCGGCCCGTCTGAGTTTGTGCTGTTCGACCGTGAAAGCGATATCGACATTCTGTTTGCCATTGAACGCCCGCATTACGGCAGCAGCTTTTTTGTACCCGCCGACAGCGATATCGACACTCTGGCGGATCTGGAAGGTCACCGCGTAGCGCTGAAAGATGTGGGCTCCACCAGCGGGCATATTTTCCCCAGCCAAATGTTGGTAGACGCGGGCCTCGATATTGACCGTGATCTGGAAATTATTATGGCCGGTGATGCACGCATTGCGGCACTCGTTAATGGTGATGTAGACGCAATGGGTGGCGGCAACCGAGATATCGAAGAAATTCAGGCCATGGATCCCGACGGTGAATACCGCGTAATCGCCAAAAGCGATGTGCTACCTGGCGACCCGGTGGTGATGCGCGGCTCTCTGGATGATGCCTGCAAAACAGCCCTACGCGAATCGCTTAGAGCTAATGCCGACACACTATGGAACGCATTGGTTGCGACCGATCGCAACGAAGATAAGTTCCTAAACCGGGACTCTTCGCTAGGCTTTGACCGCACCAACGCAGATTACGACGTAGTACGCCGCGCCTACGAAGCAGCGGGTATCGATCTGTAAACATCTCTCTCTTTTCGCTCCACAACGGCACAGGGATGTGCTGCTAATAAGCAGGTCTGTCCATGAACATTCAATTTATCCACCTCCTGCCGCTAACGCAGGAGGTTTTTTTATGAAGGCTATCAGCGTCCACAATCTGCATAAACACTACGGGCAGTTGCACGTACTGCGTGGCTTAACGCTAGAGATTACTCGAGGCGAGTGCGTCATTTTGTTGGGTGCGAACGGCTGCGGTAAATCGACGTTAATGCGCTGCCTAAATGGTCTAACATCCCATGATCATGGGGAGATCACTATTTTGGGCGACTCCCTCACTCACCTTTCTAAACCACAATTACGCCAGCTACGACGCAAAGTGGGTGTGGTTTTCCAGCAATTTAATCTGGTGCAGAACGTCAGCGTGTTTCAAAACGTGCTCTATGGCGCCATGGGACAGCAACGTTTTGGCCTGCTCGCCTCGCTCGCTTGCCTTGCTACTCATGAGTTGCGCGAGCGCGCTATGGCCTCACTTGAACGCGTTGGGTTAGGGAAGGTCTGAATAACTGCCGATATTCATCAACGCTTACTTGAGCCTACAAAAAATCGAAAATTTAGACACTCTTCTCCCTTTCTTTGTGTATTTTTGCTCCTTTCCCGCTCATTGAGCGGGAAAGGAGCGCAATCGCCCTATTCCCATAGGTATTTCTCACTGATCAGCAGGTTGCTGAACGCCGCCAGCAAGTGCAGGCGCTGAGTGTTTTTGGCCAGTCCACGATAGCGAGCCTTGCCATAACCAAAAACTTGTTTGATGTACCGAAAGGGGTGCTCCACCTTGGCACGGATACTGGCTTTGATGTTTTCGACTTTCTGTCGCCTGGCATCTAGCTTCTTGCGGGTGCCAGGCCGTTTGGCAATATACCAAGAGATATCGTTGCGGTGCTTGTGCTCGTCGCGTTTTTGAATACCCAGGTAACCGGCATCACCGAAGACGCGTTGCTCTTCACCGTGAAGGAGCTTATCGGCAGGCACAATGTCATGGACATTGGCAGCCGTGGTCTCGATGCTGTGAATCAACCCAAGCTTATCGTCGACACCTATATGCATTTTCATGCCAAAGTGCCAAGAGCTACC
>NZ_HG423343.1:1489349-1529905 GCF_000982975.1 Halomonas sp. A3H3
AGTTGACGATAGCCGTATTATCACTGATGGCAGTGACTTTTTCAGAGCTTCCTTAGCACACAAGGCCCATGCCGACTGCCGTCAACTTTCCGGTGGTCAACAACAGCGGGTGGCCATTGCCCGCACGCTGATGCAGGACGCCGAAATAATTATTGCCGATGAACCTATAGCCAGCCTTGATCCAAAAGCCGGCAAAGAAATCATGGACTTGCTGCTGGACGTAGTGTCGGAGCGGCGTTTAACCGTGCTGTGCACGCTGCACCAGCTGGAGTTAGCCCAACAGTACGGCGACCGCATTATCGGTATGAAAGCGGGCCAAATAGTCCTCGATACGCCGAGGCAGCAAGTGGCTCTTGCCACTATGCAGCAGCTCTACCAGGGCGATGTGCGGGTAGACCAAATTTCGCCCCCAACTGTTGATAACGCCGCTCTCCCCACTTCCTGATAATAGCGAGGCAACCATGCCCAATCACCACCGAACCAGCACGCCTTTGCCACCACGCTTTGCCATGCCCTCCCCTTTTACCTGGGGGGTGGCGTTAATTTTTTTAGCGCTGTTTATTCAAGGTGTCATGGCCACCAACTTAACCCTGGAACGCCTGCTCCGTGGTGGCGTCAATTTAGTACACTTTATAGGGCGCGCCTTTCCTCCCGATCTGGCCGATCTCGATGTATTGGCGTGGTCGATGTTTGAAACCCTTAACATTGCCATTGTTGGCGTTACCATCGGGGTTATTTTAAGCCTGCCGTTTGCGCTGCTGGCGGCTCGCAACACCTCGCCAGCCCCGTGGATCCGCTCCATCACACGCTTGATGATTGCCACCATGCGTACCATTCCAGACCTTATTTGGGCGCTTATTTTTGTGGTAGCGGTTGGCTTAGGGCCGATTGCGGGGGTACTCGCGATTGTGATGGATACCATAGGCTTTGCGGCTCGCTTCTTTTCAGAACGTATTGAAGAGGTTCACCCAGGCCCTTCCGAAGCACTCAGCGCCACCGGTGCAGGCAGGCTGTCAGTCATTGGTGGTGCCATTTTGCCGGAAACGCTGGCCTCCATGACCGCCACTAGCCTTTACAGCGTTGAAAAAGCGCTCCGCTCTGCGGTAACACTTGGCTTGGTGGGGGCTGGAGGCATCGGGGTTGAACTAGCCGCTGCCATGCGTCTGTTTAACTATGACCGCGCGTTAACCATTATCCTGGTGATTCTGATTGTGGTCATTGGGTTTGAGCAACTCTCTTCCCAGATTAGAAAGCGCGTCATTTAAAAATTAGCTTATAAAAACGCTAAAAACCGGTGTGGAGTTATCCACACCGGTAAAGATCGAAACATGCGAGCTAACTAAAAGCTAAAGAACTAATGCAAAAAACTAATGCAACACTACCGCTAACATCACTCTATTAATTAGAAGTGATAGCGAGCGCCTAATGCGTAGTACATATCTTCTTCGAAGTCATTAACAGCATCCAGGTTACGATCGTTCAGCTCAAGGAACATATCGAAATTGCTAGACAGCTTGTACATTGACCCTAGCGCCCAAGCGTTACGCTCATCGCTAGCGCCGTCTACGTCGATGTTGTAGTAATCGGCGAAGAACTTCCAGGAATCGATGGCGTACGTAGCACCAACGCCGATTTTATCGAAACCACCACCGTTAACATCGTCATCACCGCGGGTTTCATAACCTACACGAGCAGCGAAAGCATCTGTAACAGCAAACTCGCCCGTAGCGCCATAACGCACTTCACCGTTACCGCCACCACGTACCGTATCTTCCACATAGCCAAGCGCTAAACGAGCTGGGCCTGTTTCGTAGACAACACCACCCTGAGTGGCGATAACGGATCCTTCGGAAGTCTGCTCGGCTTCAGTCAAACCACGCTCAGAGAAGTGCTTGGCAGAAATAACCGCCTGAAAACCACTCATTTTAGGCGTTTTATAGCCAATAGAGTCGCCGCGTGCCTGGGTACCACCACCCGCAAACTCGTAGCCGCGCTCAACGTAAACATCGAACGGCGTCATCACGTAGTTATCGTAGAAACTGTTGTAGTTCCCGGCCATAAAGGTACCGAACTGCTGGCTTTCCAGGCCTAGGTAGCTGTTACGTACCTCATCGAAACCAGAGGATGTATTACGCTCATCACCCGTAAAACGCCACTCTACACGTGCGAATGCACGCAGGTCAGAGGAAATCTGGTGGCCAGCGGTAATCCGTAAACGCGAGCCGAAATTACGGAACTCTTCGCCGTTATCAACACCGTTGTCAACACCACCGCCTTCAAGACCCATAGCGATGCGACCATAGATTTCGAGATCGGTACCGTCTTGGTCATAAACGGTTGCTGCTTGTGCTGCAGAGGCTGCCAATAAACCGCTAACGGCTAGGGCCAGTGTCGTTTTTTTAAACATGATCGTTCCCATTGAAGTAGTTAATGCTTGCGCTTGCGAAGGCACAATGAAGGACGAATAACGCCTCAACACAGGGAACCTTAAAGGAGTTATGTTTCATTAATCTTAAAGTTTTATTTTTTGGGAACTTATTTTTTTATGCGCTATTAAATAAAACTGCCATCCAAATTTAACATTGAACTGATATTAGAACAGATGGCTGTAGCACTTTGTCTACTAGCCTATTTATTTAAGCGTGTCATCACTTATTCACCTGTTTGTCTCGGCAGTGTCATTCACCCCACCCACACTGTACGAAAACGTGATAAAGGGATGAATCGCTCATGCGGCTCTGCATCGTTAGTGAGACATGGTCACCGGACATCAATGGCGTTGCCCATACGCTGAGCCGGTTAAGCTATGAACTTAACCGGCAAGGAGTGCCGGTGGATGTGATCCGCCCTCGGCCACGATCTGCGGGTAATGCAACCGGTATTAACCGCGAGCTACAGGTGCAGCGCCTTGCCCTACCTGGCTACACCGATGTGCAGGTAGGGCTGGTTAGGCCCGTTACACTGCGCCGCTTTTGGCGCCAACATCGCCCCGATATCATCTATGTAGCGACCCAAGGCCCTCTCGGCTGGGCGGCACGCCAAGCGGCACGGCAACTCAATATCCCCCTGGTAGCGGGCTGGCACACCAACTTTGACCACTACTGTGAAGATTATGGCGTCAATTGGCTGGCTTCGACCACACGCCGCTACCTGCGCTACTTCCATAACGGCTGTGATCTGACGTTAGTGCCTACTCATCAGCAGGCTAAAGCACTGCAGCGCCAAGGGATTCGGGGGGTTCATGTGCTGTCACGCGGGCTGGATGGCGAGCGCTTTTCACCTGCCCACCGTGACCCTTCATTACGTGAACGCTGGGGAGTTAGCGAGCATCAGCCGGTGGCCCTTTACGTTGGCCGACTAGCCGCAGAAAAAAATCTCACCTTGCTCCATGAAAGCCTTCAAGCCATGCGTGAGGTGCGGCCCGATATCGCCCAAGTGATCGTCGGCGATGGCCCCGCACGGGCACAATTGGAAAAGGCGCTGCCCGATGCCCATTTCACCGGCTTCGTGGGGCAGGGATCGCTTGCTCGCCACTATGCCAGCGCCGACCTGTTTATTTTCCCCTCGCTTTCAGAAACCTGGGGCAATGTGGTGGCGGAAGCCATGGCCAGCGGCTTAGCCGTGGTGGCCTATGATCATGCAGCCAGCGCTGAGCTCATTAGCAGCGGCCACAACGGTGTCACCGTACCCGCTGGCAATAGCACCGCTTTTCAACAGGCAGCAGTTGAGTTGTGCCAACACCCAGCTGACTACGCTCGTTTAGGCCGAGTAGCGCGTTTACGCGCCCTTGAGCAGAGTTGGACAGGTATTGCCGAGCAGTTTTTGCGTTACTTACACCAAGCCCAGGAGGCTCATCATGCGCCCGCGTCCGCTTGTCGTATTCGATCGTCTTGACCTGCTGGAGTGGCAGTTCTGCCAGCGCATTGCGCGGCTATCGATCTACCGCCCCTGGCGAATCACGCTCCAGGCCGCCAGCCGCTTAGGCGATTGGCCTATTTGGGTGCTGCTGATTCTCGCCCAGCCCTGGCTTCAACCCAATGGCGCCTGGCGCGTACTGCAGTACAGCGTTATCGCTCTATTTGCCGTGGCGGTTTATCGACTGGTGAAAACTCGCTTATGCCGTGAGCGACCCTTCATTACCTATAGTGAAGGCATCGAGTGCTGTGAACCTGCCCGCGACCGTTACAGTTTTCCCAGCGGCCACACCATGCACGCGGTGATGTTTAGCGTCTTGGTCGCCGCCCACACGCCCTGGCTACTACCGGTGGTATTGCCATTAACGCTTCTAATAGCGGTCTCACGGGTAGGCTTAGGGCTGCACTATGTCAGCGATGTACTGGCAGGGGCAGCGATGGGCTACGCTTTTGCCTTGGCCAGCCTGTATTGGATGGGGTAAAGCGCGTCCTGCCCCCTTAATGGACAACCCTTTGATGGACAGCTAGCGCAAAAACGCCCGCATAAGCGGGCGTTTTACTTTCAAGGCAGATAGTTAAACGTCGGGCGGCATGTCATCGCGTTCATCAATACTGGCCGTAAACGATGTCTTAAACATCATATACACGCCCACGCCTGAAAACCCTAAGAACAAAACAAACATGCATAACATCAATGCCATCGCCATAATCTTGTCCCTGATCGTGCGCGGTCGTTACGTTGACGTTTTCTAACCGCTGCATTTTGGTTTCATCGAAGGATAGACCAAAATCACACTTTTTTCTGTACAAAAGCTGTGCAAAAACCAGAGCCTTATAGAAAGTACTTATCTATCAAATAATTATTTAAATCACACATGCGAAAAAACCACCTCACTTGCATGAGATGGTTGATTCGCATCGGTCCGCTCCCTGGTTTGATGAACAGCGCCTCCTTACGCTGCAACCAGTGAGTGGGCTAATTGTCCCTTAAACATCCTGTTCGTTTTTCGGCTTCCTGCCTTCCATTTTGCTGTTAGCCCACTCACTCAGTTACTGGTGAAAAATGTTAACTCGACTAGCGTTAAGTGACTGAATTTAAAAATGACTTACTTTATTCATTTGCGAGTATTTACTTGGTTTCTTGCTGGATTCTACTTAGTAAATGCAGGCAATGAGCCAAACCATGCCAATAACGAATATAAACATTAAAAAACAACTACTTAAAAAAATAAAAAGTGAATGACAAAGCACTCTCCACCTCTATTTTCCATGTATAGAAGTGGCACATGCGACATAAACATACGGTTTCGAGGCACACTGCTATGCTTCCTTGTGTTTAAACGTATTGAAAACCGTAGCGTATCGTCACGACAGAGGGTATTTTTGCTTTCTACTCCTTTCACTAACGGTATGCCTTCGAAGGAGGCTTTTATGAAACGCACTATCGGCTTCGTGATGGTGGTGACCCTGATGCTGGTCAGTGGCTGTAATACCATTCGCGGTGCGGGTGAAGACCTTCAACAGGGTGGCGAAGCTATCCAGCGTGCAGCGAGCTAACCGTTATGATGACCGTTTATCTATCCCATGGCCTTGAGAGCGGGCCAGGCGCACTGAAAACCCAGGCAATGAAAGGTGTTGCGCAAAAGCTGGATGACTGTGAGCCGGTGGTCATGGATTATCGAGGCATAGCAGAGCCACAGCAACGCCTTGAATACCTGCTGAGAGTATTAGCCGAGCGCGGAGATGATCCTGCCCAGTGTGTGCTGGCAGGCTCAAGCTTGGGGGGTTGGCTAAGCGCGGCAGTTAGCGCTCAGCAGCCGGTGTTGGGCTGCTTTCTGCTGGCGCCTGCGTTGGGACTTGCCGACTATCCGGAAACGTCACCGGTTATTCAGGCGCAGCACAGCCATATTATTCACGGCTGGCGGGATGATGTGGTTGCCCCTGAACCGGTGATCGAACGTGCTCGTCTTCAGCGCCTATCGCTGCGGATGGTTGACGACGATCACCGCCTGCACGCGAGCCTGGAGACTATTTTATGTGATTTTGAGCGCTACTTATGCCAGTGCGCCACGCCTAATCACTACGATTAGCAAGGCTAGTTAAAGCAAACATTCGACACGAGCACTTCAATCCTATACAAATAGTGTACAAGAGACATTGATAGCGAGGAGATTGCTCATGTTAGGTATGTTTAAGCGTGACCCCAAAAAGAAGCTTCAACAAGAGTATGAGCGCAAACTACAAGCCGCCATGGAGGCTTCACGCAATGGCGATATGCGTGCCAATGCCACACTTACTGAAGAAGCAGAAGCGTTACTTGCCGAAATCAGGCGCATTGAAGCGACACAATAACTGCCATAGACAACGCTGTTGCTGCCCAGCGTCACTTCGGCAGCCTACCCAAGCCCAGGGTAGTGGTGGCAGGATGAGCAGCCACTCACCAGTAGCGACTGCACTTTGCCCAACCCCACCACCCTAGCCGATGCGGTATATATACTCGCTGGCGACTAGGAGCCTGTCTGGCTTGGCCGATCGTCGCGAGAAGCACGAATTTTGAGCCAAATTTATCGATCGATTGAGGCGAATAGCGTGCTATTTAACGAAATCGATCGAATAAAGTTGGCCAAAATACCGGGATTCGCAGTAGATCAGTGTTAAGCCAGACAGGCTCCTAACGTTTACTCGTCAGCGAGTGCCGGTAGCAGTGTTTTCAGTTTACGCGTGAGCGTATTGCGCCCCCAGCCCAGCAGCTCGGCGGCTTCCCCTTTGCGCCCGCCGGTATGTTTTAGCGCTGTCTCAATCAGAATCCGCTCAAAATCGGGCACCGCTTCTTCCAGTAGATGGGTATGGCCTTCGGCCAGGGCATGATCCGCCCAGTCACGAAACGCCGTGCGCCAATCGCCGTGGGCGCTGCTTTCAGAAGCGCTGGGTGAACGCAGCTCCGGCGGTAGATCTTCAACCAGAATCTCACGCCCTGATGCCATCACGGTGAGCCAACGGCAGATATTTTCTAACTGCCGCACGTTGCCGGGCCACGGCAAACGCGTTAGGTGGGCTTCCGCTTCGCTGGTCAGCACCTTGATATCGGTCGTCAGCTCTTTCGCCGCTTCAGCTAAAAAGTGCCGCGTTAAACGAGGGATATCTTCGCGGCGCTCGGCAAGCTTGGGCAGGTGAATACGGATCACGTTCAGGCGGTGGAACAAATCCTCCCGGAAGCGGCCGTCATCCACCAACACTTCTAGGTTTTGGTGGGTGGCAGCAATAATGCGCACATCCACTTTGACCGGCGTATGCCCGCCAACGCGATAGAACTCTCCATCGGCCAGCACGCGCAGTAGCCGCGTTTGGGTTTCAGCGGGCATATCGCCTATTTCGTCTAAAAATAGCGTACCGCCGTTGGCTTGCTCAAACCGCCCCTGGCGCTGCTGGGTCGCCCCGGTAAAAGCCCCCTTCTCGTGACCAAACAGCTCAGACTCAATCAAATCACGGGGAATCGCCGCCATATTGAGGGCAATAAACGGCTTGCCCGCACGAGGGCTATGCTGATGGAGTGCCTGGGCAACGCGCTCTTTGCCGGTTCCCGACTCCCCATTAATCAACACCGTGATGTGGGAGTGCGAGAGGCGACCAATGGCACGGAACACCTCCTGCATGGCGGGCGCTTCACCGATAATTTCGGCGTTCAAGCCTTCCGGCACGGTCACCGGACGCTGGCGTTCACGGGCGTGAGCCACGGCGCGACGTACCAGCGCCAGGGCCTCGTCAACATCGAACGGCTTGGGCAGGTATTCAAATGCCCCGCCCTGATACGAGGCCACGGCGCTGTCCAGGTCGGAGTGCGCGGTCATCACGATCACCGGCAGGTCAGGATGCGCTTCGCGTACCCGGGACATTAGATCCAGCCCGTCGATACCTGGCATACGAATATCGGTAACCAGCACGTCGGGTGGGTTTTCCAACAAACGTGTCAGGGCAACGTCGGCGCGCTCGATACACTCAACGTCAAGGTCGGGTTGCGCCAAGGCGCGCTCCAGCACCCAGCGGATAGCGCGGTCATCATCGACAATGACCACCCGCGCAACATCATTACGTGCAGCCTCAGTCATGACGCTTCTCCGGTGAAATTAATAACCATGGGAATCAGTAAACGAAATTCGGTGTGTCCAGGACGTGAATCGCATTCAATCAATCCTTGATGTTGGTGCAAAATCGACTGGGCAATAGAGAGCCCAAGGCCGCTGCCTTCCGCGCGTCCCGACACCATGGGATAAAACAGTGTTTCCTGCAGCGTATCGGGAATGCCGGGGCCGTTATCGATCACGGCGACTTCACTGACCAGCCGGTGACGTTCGGCGCCAAGCGTAAACTGGCGACGGGCACGGGTGCGTAGTATTAAAGTGGGCTCCGGCGTTTGTGCATCGCTCATGGCCTGTACCGCATTGCGCGCCACATTGAGCACCGCCTGAATCATTTGCGATTCATCGCCGGAAAGATCGGGCAAGCTGGGGTCGTAATCACGGCTGATTGTCACACTAGGGTGTTCGGCAATCAGCAGCGCCCGCACTCGCTCCAGCACCTTATGGATGTTGACTGGCTCGTGTTTAAGCATCCGGTTAGGGCCGAGCATGGAGTCGACCAGGTCGCGCAGCCGATCCACCTCTTCAACAATGATATGGGTATATTCGCGCAGCGCCGGGTCGTCTAGATCACGCTCTAGTAGCTGTGCTGCCCCGCGAATGCCACCCAGCGGGTTTTTGACTTCATGGGCGAGCCCGCGGGCGAGCACCTTGATGGTCTCCTGGCGTGTGGTTAGCGCCTCTTCTCGGGAGATCTGCATCAGCCGATCCCGCGGCTCTACTTCCAGTAACAGCTCATCGTCGGATAAGGGCGTCACCGTGTAGTCCACCGTGAGCGGTTCGCTATTCAACGGGGTAATGCGTGCTTCACGCTGGGTATAGGGGTGAAACGCATCCCGCGCCTTGGCCAATACTTCGTCAATGCTTACATCCCCGCCAAGTAGCGTATCCAGGCTGATGCCGTGAACACGGCTAAGGCTGACCGCTAACAACGCTTCAGCGGCAGGGTTCATCCATCGCACACGCAGTTCGCCGTCTAGCAGCAATACCGCTGTGGTGAGATGCTCAAGCAAACGCTGATGCATGGTGGTGTCCTGAAAAATCGCGTCTTCCATCGCCGATACAGACCTACAGGTGGATGATCAATGAGGGAGCTGCAAAAAGCGCGCCAACTATACGTTTATGTCCATTTGCACGGCTTGCGGGCATCGCAGCGAAAGAGCGCGAATCGTTTTAGCGCACTTGCCGTGCCAAATGCTCCTGCTCATGCACCACTTTAGTGCACCCAGGTTTTGGTAGGTAATACTTAGGGCTGTTTTTTTGATCGCGTTTATTAAAGCGCTCTTAAGGAACCGTAATCGTCACCGCTGCCGTGCGGTGCTGTAAACGCTGGCTGCTCTCCAGCATTCTGCCTGGATCTCGTGCCCCCTTGCGGCAGGCACGTTAACCAGAAGACATCGCTGTGCGCGCTTTCTGGCTAATCTCGCCATTCACCAACAGCCGTACCTGATGGTCGTCGCGCAACGGTGGCGCAATAACCACCTCCACCACGGTCATTCCCTCTTCCACCTGTGCGCCTTGCTGGGGCAGAGCGATGGAAAAGTGGTCGCAGGGCATAAAGGGCTGCTTGGGTTATCGGTAAAGGTAACGTTGCCGTGCTGATCGGTCACCCGATACACCGCCTGCCCGAACGCCGTGCCACCCACTCCCCCACGCCCAAGAGAGCTACCAGCACACTGCTCATCGCCCCTCTGGCACGCTTCTCAGCCTCCCAGCAATAAAAAAACCCCGCCGTAGCGGGGTTCTATTGGCAATCATTGTTACCACCGCCTGGCTGATAGTAACAGCCAGAGGCGAGGAACGCTGATTAGCAGCTGTACTTAACAGCTGTACTTAACAACTGTAGTACATATCAAACTCGATGGGGTGAGTGGTCATACGAATACGCTCCACTTCTTCCATCTTGAGGTCGATGTAGGCATCGATCATTTCGTCGGTGAACACGCCACCTTCGGTCAAGAACGCACGGTCAGCGTCGAGGGCTTCCAGTGCTTGATCCAGGCTGTGCGCCACAGTCGGTACTGACTTGCCTTCTTCTGGCGGCAGGTCGTACAGGTTTTTGTCCATGGCATCGCCAGGGTGGATCTTGTTTTTGATACCGTCGATACCCGCCATCAACATGGCAGAGAACGCCAGGTAAGGGTTGGCAGTCGGATCAGGGAAGCGCGCTTCCACACGCTTGCCTTTCGGGCTGGCGGTGTAAGGAATACGGATTGAAGCCGAACGGTTGCGGGCACTGTAGGCCAGCATGACCGGCGCTTCAAAGCCAGGAACCAGACGCTTGTATGAGTTGGTAGAAGCGTTAGTAAAGGCGTTCAGGGCACGGGCGTGCTTGATGATGCCGCCGATGTAGAAAAGCGCCATTTCAGACAGACCAGCGTACTCGTCACCGGCGAACTGGTTGTTGCCATCTTTCCAGAAAGACTGGTGAACGTGCATACCCGAACCGTTATCACCGACCAGCGGCTTCGGCATAAAGGTGGCCGTTTTGCCATACGCGTGGGCCACGTTGTGGATCACGTACTTCATTTCCTGAACTTCGTCAGCTTTCTTCACCAGCGTGTTGAACTTAACGCCGATTTCGTTCTGACCTGCGTTGGAAACCTCGTGGTGGTGTACCTCGACGGTCTGACCAATCGCTTCCAGGGTATTACACATTGCGCCACGAATATCGTGGAAGCTATCGACCGGAGGAACCGGGAAGTAGCCGCCTTTAACGCGCGGGCGGTGGCCAAGGTTGCCGCCTTCAACGACACTGTCGGTTGCCCAAGCGCCTTCGTCGGAGGTGATTTTGTACATGGAGCCCTGGATATCAGACTTCCAATGCACTTCGTCAAAAATAAAGAATTCAGGCTCAGGACCGAAGAACGCGGTGTCGCCCAGGCCAGTAGACTGCAGGTAAGCTTCTGCGCGCTTAGCGATAGAGCGCGGGTCACGATCATAGCCCTGCATAGTGGCCGGCTCGATGATGTCACAGCGCAGCACCAGCGTCGCATCTTCGGTGAAGGGGTCAAGGTAGCCCGTACCATCTTCCGGGCGCAGAATCATGTCGGATTCGTTAATGCCCTTCCAACCTTCAATAGAAGAGCCATCGAACATTTGGCCATTCTCGAAGAATTCTTCGTCTACATCGCGCGCAGGCACGGTCACGTGCTGTTCTTTACCGCGAGTGTCGGTGAAACGCAGGTCTACCCATTTAACATCGTGTTCTTCAATTAGCGCGAGAGTCTTGGCTGACATAGTGTCCTCCGGTATGAGCGTGGCTTAAAGCTAACGACAGTAAGCTACCGATAAAAGTGTTGTTCGACAAAATACGTGCTAAACCGCACGTTTGTCATTCTTGTTCGCTCAACGTTTGCCTGACATTGGTTAACAAATCGCTCAGCGAGCATTTCAGACCGGCTATCGTTTTAGCACGCCGCAGGGCTTATGCCTACGGCCCGCTAGCCGCTTGCAAATACAATGCAGAGAACATGCCAACACTGCACCAATATGGCATAAAAAAACAACAACTATCTGTTTTATAAACATTAAAAAATGGCTTCGAATGCCTCTTGATGACGCATAACGGCGCAACAGGCTATTCTGAACCGTCTAAAAAACCTCTTATGCACCAAAATATAACAAAAATAATGCCGCGCGCCCCATTAAAGTGCACAAGTCATACTTAGCGCTGTTTTTTAGCTCGCAAATTTTTTTACTTGCTACGCAAATAAACCAGATACTACAATAAATTACAATTTGATAGATTTGCTCACAATCGGAGTCGGCAAATGGGATCGGTCTGCTTTATCGTTGATGCCATGGTGACGGGTGAAATGTTGCCACGCCACTTAAAATCCATACGTGAATCCGGTGTCGCCGACCACTTGCTGCCCATTTTGGTGACAGCCACTCAAGCGCAAGCACGCCTGAGTGCTATTGAACAGCGCTACCATGCTCATTCGCTGATTACACCATCAAGGCCGCTGGGGGCTCGCTTGAATAAAGCCGCGTTTACCAGCCAAGCAGAGTGGCTCATCATTGCGCTACAGAAAAAACCACTGCCTGCGGAGCTTTGGTGTGCACTCTATTCACAGCTCAACACTTACACCCTTGACGCCTTGATTATTGGCCTCACCCGGCCATCGCTGTCGGAACGCATCCTGAGGCGCTTATTGGCCAGTGCTTTACTTTTGCCGCCCTACATTGCCGTGAGGCGAGCCTGGCTAGAACGCTTGGGTGGGTTTGACCCTGAGCTGGACGATAACAGCGCGATCGACGATTTTCTGCAACGTTTACACGCCTGCCCTACGCGTTTAAAAACCTACAACGGAAACCTGCTTAGACTAACGAAAGAGCCAGAAAACCCTTTTCTGGCTAACGCCCCGGTTACGGCTTTCACTCCACGCCCATAATGCGTTTTCTGCCGCTATCTACCGATATCATCCACAGATACCATCCACCGCCACTCTCTGACTAACTTACCTTTAGTCGCTTGCCGAACAGCATGGCGCCCAGTGTCGTGGTATTGGCGAGCTTATTAAGCCCCACTGACCCCACCACACCAACCGCCATAAGCGCCAGTGCATACACGCCAATGGGCAACGACAACGGCTCGACAGCCAGATCAGCGAGCACAAAGAACATGGGGTGAGCCAAGTAAATGCCAAACGAATACGCATTAATGTGGCGCACCCACAAAGGCGCAGGACGCCCGGCCAAGTAGCGCATGGCACACAGCGTGAACAGCACGAAGAAAGGAATGACCCACACCTCTTTGGAAGAGAAGGCCAGCCAACCTGCAAAGGTCGCGGCAATAATCAGCGCCACCATTAGCACCAACCAGACCGGGCGGGCCATTTGCTGCATCCAGGCAGGCCGCGCCAGCATCACGCTCTCAGGGGGTAGCGGGTAGTAGCGCACCAGCACCAGGGCAAGAAAAAACACATAGATCCAACCCAGTGGAGCAATCCACAGCAGATAGCCGGGCAGGTCAACCTCAAACCAGTAAGCCAACCCCCAATACGCCATGCTGATCACACAAGCGCCCCACAGCCACGGCACCGGGTTCAAACGCCACAGCTGCCAACGGGTAAACAGCCAATAGGCCACATAAAACTGCATCGCAATAATCAAAAAATAGCCATGCCAGCCCGCGTACACATAATACTCAATGGCGTTGGCCACGAACCCCACCGGCTCATCCGATGGCTGTTGGCTTAGCCATTCAGCCGTCGAATAAATAAAGCCATACACAAAATAGGGCACCATTACATACTTCACGCGCTGGGCAAGGAATCCTTCCGGCACGGATTTATCGTAGCGAACGGCAAACACAAAGATCGCAATAAACAGGAAAATCGGGGTACCCAACACCAGCGGTATGCGCATCAAATCGGTGGCAACGTTATCGAGGCGCTGATTGACATGATCTAGTAAGTGAAACAAAAAAACGGCTATACAGCCGTAAGCACGCAACCAATAGATCTCTTCAATTTTGCGCATTGGGCCTCCCGCCTCGACCTACTCCTACCCTGGCATTTTGCATGGCGATGATGAATGACTATGCTAACTGACTGTCTTATATGGCTATGATGAACAATAAAAGCCTTCGCGCTGTCCGACCCCATTGAACAGTTTTAATTCCCGGAGGAAACGTGTTCATCCCCAAGCCACCAGTATTCTCGTACCGATTTCACGCCCTACTTACGGCATTTATTGGCTGGCTAACGTTCAGTGGCCATAGCTTAGCCAGCGAGGTTGAACACCATCAGTTTTTCTCGCCCACGCTAGGTTACGACTACCCCTACAGTATTTATTTACCCGACAATTATGACGCCCAAGCGACAGACGCGTATCCGGTCGTTTATATGCTGCACGGCTCATTTAACACTGACCGCGACTGGGTTTCTCGCGGCAACTTGCAGCAGGTGGCGGATAGGTTAATCGCTGCCGGGCATATTCCTCCGGCCGTTTTCATTATGCCCGGCAGTCGCAGTTGGTGGGTAGATGGCCACAACGAACCCGCCCGCAGCGCATTTTTTAACGACCTAATGCCACATGTGGAAGCAACCTATCGCGTGGGACAAGAGCGCCACCTGCGTGGCGTGGCAGGCTATTCCGCTGGCGGTTACGGCGCACTCAACTTTGCCCTGGAACGGCCTGAACTGTTTGCCGCGGTAGCCGCGTTAAGTCCCGCCAGCTACGTCCCCCTGCCGCCGCGTAACTCCACCGCCTGGCGCCACCCCTCATTTATCAATGACCAGGGCCGATTTGATCGCGAGCTGTGGCAAAACCTTAACTACACCAACTATTTGGAAGAGTATCGCCTGCGCGTAACCCCTCGCGGTACCGAAGATGAGGGCGACCTTTCCCCCGTACCGCTGTATATCAGCGCCGGGCGTAGCGACGTTTATGATGCTGAATTTCACGCCCGCATACTGCGTCAAGCCATGGAACGCATCCAGCCCAACGATGTGCGCCTCGACCTCTACCCCGGTGGCCATACATGGAAAGTATGGCGCGCCAGCCTACCGGCAGCGCTAAACTTTCTCTTTCAATACGTGGGACAAGAAAACAGCCCAGAGGATACATAACCCCGTTGAAGGCACTACACTGAAACAACACATATCACGCCACTCAACAAGGCAAGGAAGACAGCGATGCATCAGCATATCGAATGGGATGAACCCGGCAACGCCAGTGTTATGCAGTACTTTAAAAAACACCCGGATCAAAGCAGCCAACCCGACCCAGGCGATATTATTTCCGCCCGCTACCAAGGCGCCATGGTGCGCGTCAAAGTAGAAGCCTACCGAGAAGATGACGCCGTCAGCATCGGCGAAGTAGCCGCGATCATCGATACCAACGGCGGCCGCCACCAAAGCCACGACAAGCTGGAAGTCGGCCACATCGTCCGGGTACCCGACGACAAACGCGCGCTAGAAACACCGCCGCAAGAAGATTAAAGCCCTAGCATTGATCGAAATTCAGCGAAAGCCACCCACGCGGTGGCTTGTTAGGGCGAATTTGAATAGCTGCTCGGCAATACGCGCATGACCACTTATTACGGGCCATGCACATTCCGAGTAGCGCGGCGTAGGCCCCAGCGCACCAGCAGCGGTGGCCCGGCGCGAAAGCACCGCGCAGCGTTGATAAGGGCACATACCTTACATCAAGCTTCATTACTGCCTGGGCGGCAGCGAACTGCGGATGGGATGGGGAGACTCGAACTCCCACACTTTTCCGAGCTATCTGAACGGTAACACCCACATTGCCACTCATTACGGATCATGCACATTTCGAGTAGCGCGGCGTAAGCGTTAGCGCACCCGCGAAAGCACCGCGCAGCGGTGCCACGGGCACACTCAATAAATCTATAACCATACTGCCTGGGCGGCAGCGCACAAGTATGGCACGAGCTCGTCCTCAACGGCATCTTTCTGATCTGCCTGGGCGGCAGCGCACCTGAGCTTGGCGAGGTGGCCTGATGCCGGATTTTTCTGAGCTGCCTGGGCGTTATTACCCCCTATTGTAATACATACTTTTGCCATGCGAGGGTCGTTCCGAGGCTAAATAAGCATATATACATGGGTAAATGCTCATACATACTAAAGAAAAAAAACTGTTGCGCTCCACAAAAAAAGAAGATATACCCACATACATACATAGTTTATGTTTCACAACAGTCCCCAGCTTTCAGCTTAGCTGTGCATATTTTCGTTGAATTCATCGGTGAGCTTATGTTTGTTACTACCAAAGCAAAAGTATTTATTGACAATTCAGGCTCATACGTTGAAATGCCCGTACTTATGTCGCCCAGCGGAGTAGTTGGGCCTTTATTCCACTATTGCTTCAATAAAATACAAGAAAAAAGCATTTCGTGGATGAAAAAAACAATCTTTTCAGTAAAACTCTTTTTTGAATATATACAAGCCAATCCTAAAGAAACAGATTCACAGATAGTTTTCAGAAACTTTTCACTTCGGCTTCATACTGGCACATTTAATAATGAAACAGGGCTAGACGATAGTTGGTTGTGCTGGAGCCCTAGATCACCAAAAAATGTAAAATTAATTATTGCGAATTTATCTAACTTTTTCGACTGGATAAATAATGAACATCCCAAAACACCTGTTTTTAACCCAAGATACAGCGGCAGTCCCTACGACCAACAGCTGGACAAAATTGCTTATTTATACAGGAGAAGCAAAGCTTTCCTAGGACACAACTGGGCTGCAAACCCAACTTCTAACGTGGGTAGAAAAGTTAGAAGTAGGCAAGCGCCTAAAATAGAAAACGGAGAACCTCCAGCATTTCCAGAGGATCGGTTCGAAGAGTTTTTATTTAACGGTTTTAAAACTAGAGGTCGTCAGAACTATAGAAACATGTTAATCACGTTGCTACTACACGGGGCAGGATTTAGGGCCTCGGAACCTTTTCATTTATATATTTCTGATGTTCATAAAGACCCAATTAATCCACTTCAAGCAAAAGTACTTATTCATCATCCAATGTTTGGAAAACCGCCAAAAAATGATATTCCGAACAATCTAATTAAGGCTTATAATCGCAAAGAGTATTTAAGTAAAAATTTTGGTCTTTTACCTCGAAGCGAAGCGCTTGGTAAAAATCACTCGGGCTGGAAGGGGGGTATGCATGATGCGTCATATTATAAAGTAGCACATTGGTTCACACCTCAATATGGTGAGTATTTTTTAAATATTTGGTATAAGTATTTAGAAGAGGTTGCCCTTTTTGAGCGTAACCATCCATTTGCTTTTATTAACTTAAGTCGTGCCCCCTTAGGAGCTCCGTACACTCTATCACAGTATAATAAGGCGCACGCTGCTGCTTGCCATCGTATTGGCATTCCAGCTGGCAAACAGCTGGGAACAACTCCCCATGGACACAGACATGCGTATGGCCGCAGATTATGTGCAGGCGGATTGAGCAAGGATTTAATACGCAGGTGTATGCACCACTCTTCGATTAATAGCCAAGATATATATATAAGAGCTACCACCTCTGAAACCTTACAAGCTTTGTCTTCTGCAGCAAAAAATATTGAAAACTCACTGACTACAATTACTAAGAGTTGAGAATGAAAAAAAACACAGTAAAATCTAGTGACTTAACACTTTCTTGGGTCATCCGCGATCATCCTGAGTTATCACAGTGGCACGAGTATGCCGTAAAATGGCTAGCTAACGAACACGTGAATTTACAAGATAGGTTACAGGCATTCATCTATTTTTTTAGAGATTATTTATACAGAGAAAATTTACCATTTTCCCCAGCTAAGTTTTTAGAACGAGGTAGCGTTCTCCCTGACTTTTATTCCACTGCTTGTCCACAGTCTGCTGCTGGCATTAAATATACTAGCATTATAAATCAATTCATCAACTATGTATTGCTTACAGATTACAGTGATTTTGATGATAACGACCAACCTATTGTAAGCCCAGCATTCCACAATCCTATCAGGATAGTATCCAGAAGTATCTTACCAAAATATAGTGAAAGCATTTATAACCCACTGCCCTATGGTTATGTAGATGAGCTTAGAAAAATAATTGTTGAAGGTAGTAACTTTATTGATTGGAAATGGGCTAGAAGTGCTCTGGGTGCTAAAGAAGGTATACCAGGGCCAAAGAATACGGACTGGTTTGAAGTTCATCATGAGTTAATTAATAAAAGAGATCCTGATTGTGTTTGGCGTGAAAGAATAGTAAATAATAAACTTAGATATGAAATCTGGAGTCCTGTGCGTTGGGTAGGACTCTTGACAAAACTAATTCTTCCTTTAAGAACATATCAAGTACGAATGTTAGATTCTGGAGAAGCAGACACCTGGCGTTACTCCCGCAAAAGCTGGAAGATAAATTTTAATTTAATTTCTGAAGGCAGTGAATCTAGTCCACTAGAGCAAGGTGTATTTCGAAGAGCTTTCTCACCCTTAGGTGACAGCAAAGTATCAACTGTATTTTATGTGAATACTAATAAAACAGCAGATATACAAAAAAGTGGCATAGAGAAAGGCTATACCTTTCCATGGTTAGATGAAACTCCTTTACATCAAGATATATTTTACTGGTTAGAAAAATTACGCGACTGGCAAGAAAAATACAATCCCGTTAAAAGAAGGACAAACTGGTCAGAGCTAGATCATAGACACATGTCCAAAAAAAGCGAGAAACAGCTTTTAGAGTATCCTAATGCTTGCTTTCTTTTTAGAAACCCTGATGCGAAGCCTGGTGAAAAACACCTACCGATGCATGAAACTGCAATGCATACATGTTGGTTTAAATTGCTAGAGAAATTTGAAAACAAACTTGAGGCCAGAGAAGAAACACATAGCAATGGCGACAAAATAACTCTTCTGCCAAATAAAAGCACTAGAAAGCCTGGATCGAATACAACACTTTTTCCATTACATAGCCTTCGCGTATCAATTATTACTGCGTTGGCTTTAGATGGACAGTTACCTCTAACTATTCTACAAAAACTTGTAGGGCATAGTCGCTTAATCATGACGCTCTATTATGTTAAGCCTGGACAGCCATATATACATCAAAAACTTTCTGATGCTGCCGAATACTTAGAAAGTAAAAAAGAAGAGAGTATAGTAAATTTCATAAAAAACACTGAGCACCACAATTTAATTGAAACTGCTATCTGCAATGATCCTGAGACTTTACAAGTTTCAGTCCAAAAAAACACAGGGGACCGAAATCCTGCAGGTTGGATGATGATGCACCATGGTATTTGCTTAGCAGGAGGAAACACAGTTGAGAATCAAGAAAACAAATCGCTAGGGGGTTGTTTTAATGGCGGTGATAAAATTTATAAAGGAGACTCCTCTCGCCCTCCGCGATATGAAGCTGTAGCTGGCGGTGCTAGAAATTGTATTCGCTGCAGATGGTTTGTGACTGAACCACATTACCTACCTTCTCTTGTAGCCCATTTTAACAATTTATCATATCATCTTGATGAATCTCGCAATGACCATTTAAGATATGAACAACAGCTTACAGAGTTAAAAAAAGAAAAACTTGATGCTGAGGAAAATGGATTACCCTTTGAAAAACTAAAGAAATACCGTCAAGTTGAGAGGCTTTGGGAAAAAACTATAAAGCGCTTTAGCGATATTTCTGAAAATATTGTAGCCTGCTGGAGACTTGTGGAGCGCTGCAAAAAAGCTTTACAAGAAGACAACTACAAGAACATTAAATTTATATCTATAGCACCAAAAGAAGAAATCTCAATCTCATTCGAAGAGACTGATTCAGAATTACTTCAGCTTTCGGGGGTGTGTGGTGATATTGAAATCTATCCAGACCTAGAACCTGGAAAAGCTATTCTCCGTCGCAGCCAAATTTTGGATCAACTTCTCTATCGAGAAAACATCCCTCCTTTATTCATGAATCTTAGTGAAGAGGATCAATTAACTACAGGTAATGCTTTTATGCAGCGCCTTGCTATACAAGCAGACACACTAAACCCAGAGCTAGCCAAAAAAGAACTAATAACTCTAATTGAGTCCAAGCAAAAAATCAGAGATTTTTTTGACGTTGATTTAGAAATGGCACTACCTACTGAAGAAATCTGTAGTAAATTTTCTTACAATATTTCTAACAATCTTTTAGATGACATTAAAGATGACTAACCAAAATTCAATACACCCTAATGAAGTCCATGATGCGCTAGCTGCTAAGGGTGGAAGAAATAAGCGCATCCAGAATCTTTCTAGAATTCATGAAACGTGCCACCGCCATTTTAAAAACGGTAACAAAAACTTTTCAGTTTCTGTAGTTGGAAAATTATTGGAAGCCGAAGGTATTATTAAATCACGCGCCCTATATAATGCAGCTTCTGCTGACTACAAAATATTACTTAATGCTTGGCAGGAATACGCTGGGAGCCATATACTCGAAAGCAGCACGCCTAACCTATCTTTCATCAAGAGGATTGAAGACCCGGCCATAAGACAAATAATACAATCAATAATCTCAGAAAGAGACCAGTTAAAATCTCAACTTAACACTTTAAAGAACAACTCAAGCATAAGTATTGACTATCGACCTCAAAAAACTGAAAATATTAATTCGCCAAATGTTGTTACTGTTTTTTCTCCTCTTGAGCAACTTACGGATATTGAAATAGAATCGCTTAAAAAATCAATTTGCAAGGATTACCTAGCTTATCACGGCATGATAGAAGGTACACATGGTGAAATACTTAACAATAAAGGACGAATAGTTTTTGATGTGGGATTCGCCCGTGCCATACGAAAATTAATTGGCTAAAGACTAATGGTCTGCATTTCACTAGCGAATGATAAGTTAAGAGTTGACATGATTAACCGTACAGGCCAAATCTTTGGCGAGCTATTAGTCATTAATGACAATTGCACTTCACAACTAATTTGCCGTTGTAAATGTGGAACGGAAGGTAATTATCCCCGCACAATTACTAAACCTTCTTACCGAGGGCCGAAAGCCTGTCCATGGTGCCTTGGCTCCCCCTGCGAAGAGTGCGGCACACTGATTCCTAATAAAGGCAGAATGCCATCAAAAACGTGCTCAGATATCTGTCGAAAGGCAAGATCAAATAGAAAAGAGAAAGTGCGCTATAACCGTATCAAAGATACTGACCACTTTAAGCTTTCACGAGCAGAATATTTAGATGAATTATCGATATTAAAAGCATCTGATTCAGTCCTTGCCGAAAGGTTGCGTGAACGCCATCGCCTAGTTCTTCAAACTTGGCGCATGAAACAGCTTGCAGATCCGGAGCTTAGAAAGCGGTATCTTCAAAAAAAACGTGAGTACGAAAGTGCACGCTTGGAGCGTATTCGTTCTGATCCAAAAAAACATGCTGAACACCTTCTTAGGCAGCGCGAGTGGTACCATTCTTTGAGCGACGAGGATTACCAACGGATTTTTGTTATAAATCGTAAGAAATCCAAACGCTCTTAACCTACTCGTATTGTCAGCAATGAAACAAACTCACATGCCACTTAAAATCACCTCAGCCTGCCCATCCAACTTCTCCTTCACGGGCCGCCACTCAGGCATATACCTATCCAGCAGCGCGTAGAAGCGTGGGCGATGGTTGTGTTCTACCAAGTGGCAGAGCTCATGAAGCAGCACGTAGTCAATAGCCCGCGTGTTGGCTTTGATCAGATGTGGGTTTAATAGCACCGCTCCTTCGGGCGAGCAGCTTCCCCATTGGGTTTGCATTTCGATCATGCGCCAGTCTGGAACTGTTTTCGTCCATGGCAACGCCTCAACCATCATGCTCATGCGGCGCTGAAACACGTCTACCGCTCTATCGCGGTACCACTGGCGTACTGCCTTTTGTATACGCTCAGTGGTCAGCTCTTTACCTTGCACCCGCAGCTGGCCGCCTTTGAGCTTACAGGTGACCTTCCGCTGGCTTGGGCCGTCGATCACCTTGAGGACGTACCTGCGCCCTAGATAGAGCACGCTTTCGCCGCTTACCCACGCTCTTGGCTGCACGTAGCGGTTGCGTTCTTCAATGTCATCCAGGTGCTTGAGTATCCATCTCGCCCGGCGCTGCACCGCCGCTTTAATCTCGGGGAGCTGTGACGTTTCGGGTGCATCCACCTGCACCATGCCGTTAGGGTGAACATGCACCCGTATCGTGGCTTTTTTATGTTCGGGCAGATAGCACAGGTGGTAGCTGAACGTTCGCTCACCGTAGCGCGTTTGATACACGCTTGGTTGTGCGTCCTGCGTGGCATCCACAGCGGTCATCACTTTGCTACTCCGTTACGCAGAATCTGAACCACTTCATCCAGGATCGCTTTGGCTTTATTCAAGCCTACCAGTGAGAACAGCTGTGGGAGCAAGTGTTTGCGGACATCCTGCTCGATACCGACGGGGTTCAGTGAATTTTCTGCCACGGCGCGATTCACCACCGTGTCGACCTCAAAAGCCTCTTCGATCAATTGCGCGCCTTTGTCTTCTTCCAACGCGGCGAAGTCATCCGCCAATACGAGCTTAAACGTGCCGTAATAGGCCTGGGCATGCTTGTTTCCACTAAACGCTTCTAGCGGTAGGTCAGGCACTTCTCGCTCTTCGACCTTGGCTTCCAGGTCACTGAACAGCTTGAACTGGGCTTTGTAGTCGAACATGGATTCGGCTTTTTCGATGGCCTCTTTCAGCAGCGCTGAGAATACCTTGTGGGCGTAGGGATCGTCGCCAAGCTTCTCCTCGATGGTCTTCTTGGTACGCGTTTTGATTTTATCGGTTTCGTTTTTGGTCTTCTCGTCGCTCCAGTTTTCAGGGCTGCTTTCGACGGGGTCGATAAACACGGGCTCATCGCCGGGGGCAACATGGACACCGGTGACATATCGATCAATCAGATCTCGAATCTGGCCTTCGTAGGCGGAGTAATCGACGGTTTCTTGAGCATCTATTCGCACGGTCTTACGCAGGTCTGAAAACCACTTCAAGTCTGACTTATATCGACGGATATCCGCCTCGGTAAACGCTTTATCATCAAAGAAGCTTTGCGTGGAAAGCGCTGTTTTCAAACACATCCCGAAGTGGGTGACGGCCTCGTAAAAGTCCTCCCGCAGTGCCTGACGAACATCCACCTCTCCACCATCTTCGTCGGCTTCATACTTAGGCATGAACACTTGCCGATAGGGCTCAGGGTCTAGGCGGTTATCAATATGCCCGAAGAAGCTCAGAAGGCGGTCGTGCAGCCTTGGCAGCTTCTTGTATTCCGTGTCGACGTTGGCATACAGGCCTTCAATATCCTCGATAGCAAAACCACCCTGAGTCTGATCCTCAAAGTTTTGGTAATCCTTAATGGCGGTATCTAGTTCTCTGAGAATGCCCCGGTAATCGATCAGGTAACCAAAACGCTTTTGCGGATGCAGACGATTGACGCGAGCGATGGCTTGGATAAGGTTGTGGCCTTTTAGCTGCTTGTCGATGTAGAGCACCGCGTTACGCGGCTCATCAAAGCCCGTCAGCAGCTTATCCACCACAATGAGGATGTCGGGTGGCCCGTCAGTGCCAAAGTCCTCTATCGTGGTTTTCTCGTAGTCCTGAGGGTCGCCCGTGACGTTCTGCTTCCACCACGCTTGCACTAACGGCAGGTTGGTTTCATCCACATCGGTATGGCCTTCACGGGTATCCGGTGGAGAGATCACAATGGCACAGGTCACATCGCCGATGCTATCGAGCGCCTGCTTGTAGCGAATCGCGCTGAGTTTGCTGTCGGTGGCCAGCTGTCCCTTCAGTTCTAAGCCTGCTTTTTTGAAGTTCTCGCTGAAATGCACGCTGATATCAAACGCGTTGAGCTTGATACGATCCTGCGCGGTATAAATCTGGCCCTGTTTGGCGTACTTGCGCTTGAGGTCGGCTTTCTGATCGTCTGAGAGTGCAGCGGTCACCTTATCAAACCAGCTATCCACGGCCTTCTGGTTCACATCCAGCAGTGGTTTACGCTCTTCGTACAGCAGCGGCGTAATGGTGCCGTCTTCTACGGCGCGCTTCATGGTGTAGGCGTGGATGATGTTCCCGAACTTCTCGGCGGTTTCGCTTTTCTCGTTTTTGAGTAGCGGCGTGCCTGTAAAGGCAATAAACGACGCCTTGGGCAAGGCTTGACGCATCCGCTGATAGTTTTCGCCCCCCTGGCTGCGGTGGCCTTCATCCACAATAACGATGATATTTTCTGAGGAGTTATAGCATTCTGGCTGCTTAGCGGCGGAAGCGAATTTGTTGATGATGGTGAACATAATCCGCTCATTGCCTTGGCCTATGCGTTTAGCCAGCTCCTTACCGGAACGCGTTTTGGCCAGAGAGTCACCGCTTTTCTTACCGGCGATGTCACTGCCAAAAGCCCCGCCTGTTAGGAAAGTCTTGGAGAGCTGTTTCTCAAGATCTACCCGATCCGTGACGACGATGACTCGGCAGTTCTTTAACGCGTCACTGAGCAGTAGAGCGCGACAGAGGTACACCATGGTGAAAGATTTGCCAGAGCCGGTGGTGTGCCACAGCACGCCACCCCGGCGCTCGCCGCTGGGCTTAAAGTCGGAGATGCGTTCCAACAGAGCCTTAATGCCGAACGCCTGGGGGTAACGGGCCGCAATCTTGCCTACTTTGCGGTCGAAAAGGATGAATAGCCGTAGGAACTCCAGAAACCGGTGTCTATCCAGCAAGCCGACGAGAAGCCGGTCTTGTTCGGTCGGCGTAACGTGTTTCGACCATAGCTGTTCAAAGTAAGCCCGAATCTTCGGGGGCTTGGCCTGAAACAGCACGTCTTTAATGGGGGCAGTCAAGGGCTGGTTCTTGATGCCCTGAACGTAGTGATCATCGAACTCTTCATCTTGCCACGTCGACCAGAACTTAGCCGGGGTGTGAGTCGTACCGTACCGGCCATCGTTACTGCTGATGGCGAGCAGCAACTGGGCGAACGCATACAGGTAAGGGATTTCATCGTTTTTCTGGTTGCGGAGGTTCTGGCTGATGCCTTCCTCCACCATGTTCTTGTTGGGGTTGCCAGAGGCGGCACGCTTAGCCTCTATCACCGCCAAAGGAATACCGTTAACGAACGCCACCACATCGGGCCGGCGGGTATGAGTACCCTGTGTGGAAAGCACCTCCATCTCTTCGGTGACGTGGAATTCGTTGTTATCCAGGTGTTCCCAATCGATCAAATGTATTGTCGGCTGGGCTTTTTTGCCTCCCACGAACTCAGTCACTGTAATGCCTAGCGTCAACATGTCGTACACAGACTGGTTGGCGTCCATCAAGCCTTGAGCCATGGAAGGAGTCGTGATTTCTCGGATGACCTGATCAATAGCCTTTTCAGACAGGGGGTACGATTCACCCTTAAACGTGAAACGGCGCAGACGTAATACGCGCTCTAACACCGGTTTCATCACCACATCCCGCTGACTGCTTCGTAGCGCCTGGCATTCTGTGACGGGTAGAAACGTCCAGCCTAGGTTGATCAGCGTGGCCAGGGCGGGAATGTGACTGGCATGCTGCTCATTCCCTTGAGGAGTTGTATTCATGCGTCCTCCATACCGACCAGCGTCTCAGGCCAGATACGCTCGCAGATCAAACGATACAGTTCTTGCCGCGCTTCAATATCGGCTTTTTTGAAGGTGTCATGTGGCTGGAACGGCAAATTCAACGCCGTTTTCAGCTTGAGAAAGTTGGGATTGTTGTCGTAAGCGAGCGGGCAAAGTGACTTCACCATCAGATTTTCTTTGATGTAGTGCGCCTTTTTTTTCTCAAAAGGCTGGTCACCGTAAGACTGGTTGGTTCCTCTGGGCAGCAGGACAAGATCCCCCAGCCGGTTGCGGTAGTTCTGGAACTCGTGTTCCTGGTCAAACTCATCCTGATGGCGGGAAAACTTGTCAGCCCAGATATGCTCGACTTCAAAGGGCTTACCGCTAGCAGGCTGATAATAGGTCACAAAGCTGCTGCTCATGCCTGCCTGCTGCTCACACCAAGCGGTCATACGAGCCAGCAAGAATTTTACAAAACGCCTGTTCTGACCGTGCCAGCGGAAATGCTCCATGCCCTCGAAAGACTCGTTCATGCCCTGAAGCTTTTGGCTAAGCAGCTGTTGAAGATCTGGCAGGTCTTTGCCTCGAATCTCTTTTACCAAGCTGTACATGGTGTAGCGGATGGAGCTGGCGGAAAAGTTACGGAAATTCACTGAACGACGAACAACGAAAGCCTCAATGTAAGCGGCCACGGTATCAATTTTTTGAACAACGGTTTCGTTGCTGTCTTGAGGGTTAAGCGCCGCCAGCATCAGCGGCAAGCTCAGCGTTGGGGCAATTCCCCAGCGGGAAATATAGAACACATGCTCCAACCCCGGCACCAGGGCTTTCTCTGCATCCAAAATGCGCAGGTACGCTTTGTAGTAAAAGCGGAATTCATGCTGCACAAATTGCTCGAACGAATCACCGCTGTCAGCGTCCAGGCCTACTTTGGAAAGGTTGTCGCGTACCCAGCTGTGAAAACGGGTACCGATTTTCTCAAAATCCTCGTTCTTGGAGCCCGCTTTGCCGGGGCGAATGCTGTCGGCATAGCGCGCCCGTAGCCACGACTGGAAGAAGCGCTGGTCTTCATCCTTATCATAGGCTTTCAGCTCAAGCATGGCCTGCTTCCAGAAATCGTTGGCTTGCTTACGCTTTTCTGTGCTGTCGAAACGCGACAACATAAACCCCTTCAGCATTTCAGAAGGGGTTAGGTTAAGGCCCCGGTCATTCATGGTTTCGAAGATGGTGTAGGCGTTTTCATCGGAGTAGGCGATGATCTCCACCATGATCACGTTGTAGCGGAGCCAATCAATAAAAAAGGGAAACGCGTCGTTTTTCAGCTCTTCAGGGAACGCTTTTTCAATATCTTGATAGCGCTCCGCCATATTGCGGGTAGATTCATCAGCGCTGTCATCCGGCAGGTACTCGCCTTGGTTGAAAAGGGCTTCCAAGCAAGGAATACGCTCCTCGACCGTGATATTGAACGACTTACTGCCGCGGAGCTCCGAGAAAATCATGGGCTCGATTTTCTCCTGAAACGGCAGCTCCTTCTGAAGGTTGTTCAAATAGATCAAAAACAGCGTCAGTGAGGTTAACCGCTGCTGTCCGTCGATAATGCTGCGTTTGCCATCCTTACT
Source organism: Halomonas sp. A3H3 (assembly GCF_000982975.1). NCBI lineage: Bacteria > Pseudomonadati > Pseudomonadota > Gammaproteobacteria > Oceanospirillales > Halomonadaceae > Halomonas > Halomonas sp. A3H3. The sequence continues at coordinate 1,516,060 of NZ_HG423343.1, forward strand.
GCTGACCACAAAGGGGCCAAGGTAGTAATTGTTGTACTGCTCCCCTTGTTCGCGCTTATCGCCGGGGGTGTATTCACTGAGAAAAGCCGAGGTTAAATCCGTCACTAGCACTTCAATATGCTTCTCGCCCCAACTGTATTCACGCTGGAAGTAGTCGACGGTGTATTTTTGCTCGTTCAAAACATCGAATAGGTTGCGATGGCGGGCCTCAATTTTGTTTTCCAACTTGCTCATGCGGCCTCCTTGTTTACGTTTACCCGTCGTTTGCCGGTCAGGAGTTGCTGCATCAGGGCTCTCTTTTCCTGTTTCAGCCTATCCAAGCGTTGAGAAATAACTTCAAATTCATCGTCACTAACTGTGAGGAGTTCTGCTATTGCTTCCTGCTCTGGCACTGGTGGCAGTGTCAATTCGGCGTTGTGGATAGCGCCAACTGAAAGGCCAAATCGGGTTGCGCCAGTCGCCAATGAGAAGAAGTAATAGCGAGTCTTTGGCATCGACAGGAGATAATTGAGAAAGGAGCCTTTTAGCTTCGAGGGCTTAGGTCGTAGGATTGCCAAGTGATAGCCGCACACAACCCCATCTAAATCCTCTGCTACCAAAGCTGGGACGGCAATATCGCCTGGGGTTTCCGAGTCCTTCGTGATAACAACATCCCCCAGATTCAGAGTATATTTCTCAATCTCGGAGTCTTTTGCTGTCGCCTCCATGAACGACATACGTTTGTTTATTCGGGTGTTGTAATAAACATCTATGTAGTTACAAAGATGAACAGGTTGCTCACCTGGATTAGATTTTTTATCTACAGGACTGACGATCACCTTGGCAACTTCAGCTAATGGGTGCTGAAACCACTCCCCCTCAAACCCCGGCAACCGCTTCTTCCCGGTCAGCAACTTCTGCATTAACCCTTTCTTACGCTGCTGGCTGTTCTCAAGTAGACGCTCGGTGGCGGTGATAGCCTGGTCCCAGGTGGAGAGGATCTGGGCTATCTTTTTTTGTTCGGCAAAAGGGGGGGCGGGCACTCGAATAGTTTTAACTATGGTACCGCTCAAATTACTTTGGCCAGCAGAATTGCTAGCTGAACGTATATACTTGTATCTGCTGAGCAAAAAGTTGTAATAGAACTCTGGGTCACTACCGTCTTTAAGAATGATTGCAGCGCTATTCTGGTTAGTAGTTGCCTTGAACAGCAGCAAGGCTATCTGACCTCTAGTCTTTCCTTGTCCGATCATTGCAAGCAAAATTGTGCCTTCAGGTAGCAACTTCGCAGAAGAGTTTTTCAATCCCTCCTCTGTGATAAATTTAATAGCATCATTAGGCTTTAAACGGCAATTTTGGATTTCAGTAGTTCTGATCCATGGAATAGAGCCCCCAGCCCAATAGCTTGGCTCTGATTTACTTGGTGTACCACCTGAAGTTACCTGGGCAATTTGTCCAAGTGTCGTCGACTTCCACCCATCAGGCACCATAACCCAGCTCCTTCAGATAGCTGTTCATCTGCTCGTTCAGCGTCGCAATCTCTGCCTCAATGTCCTTTCTCGACGCTTGCACGGCCATCAGGTCGATCTCCTCCTCTTCCTCGAAGGTGTCCACGTAGCGAGGAATGTTGAGGTTGAAGTCGTTCTCCTGAATTTCCTCCAGGCTAGCTAGGTAGGAATACTTGTCGCGGGTGTCGCGCTGCTTGTAGGTGTCGACTACCTTAGCGATGTTGTCATCGGATAGTTGGTTCTGGTTCTTACCGGCTTGGAACTCACGGCTGGCCTCAATGAACAGCACCTTGTTATCGCTTTTATCTTTGCGGAACACCACCACCGCCGCTGGGATACCGGTACCGTAGAACAACTTCTCGGGCAGGCCTATGACAGCATCCAGCAAGTTTTCTTCGATAAGCTTCTGGCGAATTCTGCCTTCGCTAGAACCACGAAACAGAACGCCGTGGGGTACGACCACTGCCATGCGTCCGGTCTTTGGCTTCATCGTTTCTATCATATGCAGGATAAAGGCGTAATCACCCTTGGTCTTGGGCGGCAAGCCACGGCGGAACCGGGCATAGGGGTCGCTCTCAGCGCCTTCTACCCCCCACTTTTCCAACGAGAATGGCGGATTGGCTACCACAATGTCGAAGTGCTTCAGGCCACCGTTTTCATCTAGCAGCTTGGGGTTGCGGATGGTATCGCCCCATTCCAGCTTATGGTTGTCGACGCCGTGCAGAAACATATTCATCTTTGCCAAGGCCCAGGTGCTGCCGATAGCTTCCTGACCGTATAGGGCGAAGTTCTTGGAGCCGTCAGCACCTTTGCGGATCTGATTGGCGCACTTGAGCAATAGGGAAGCGGAACCACAGGCCGGGTCACAAATCTCATCGCCTTCTTTTGGCTCAACGATTTCAGCCATCAGCTCGGAGACCTCCGGCGGGGTGTAGAACTCACCGGCTTTCTTGCCGGAGGTGGCCGCGAAGTTTTTGATCAGGTATTCATAGGCATTGCCGATCACATCAAGCTTACCGATACGACTTGGACTTAGGTTGAGTTCCGGGCGGGCAAAGTCTTCCAGGATGTGGCGCAGAAGCTCGTTTTTCTGCTTCTCATCGCCCAACTTGTTGGAGTTGAAGCTGATGTCTTGGAACACATCAGCCAGCTTGACGATGTTGGCCTCTTCAATAGCGTGCAGGGCCTTGTCGATTCGCTCGCCGTTGCCAGGCTCATGTCGCTGGTCATGCAGTGCGTAGAAGCCGGAATCTTTAGGCAACACGAAGCGCTCATTTTTCATCAGCTCTTCGATTAGCTCCGGGGTATCGCCGTATTCGGCCACGTAGTTGTCGTAGTGATCCTGATAAACGTCCGAGAGGTACTTCACGAATAGCATGGTCAGTACGTAATCTTTGTAGATACTGGGATCTACCGTGCCTCGGAAGGTATCGCAGGCATTCCAGACCGCCTTGTTGATCTGTTCCTGCTTGACTGAATCATTCATATTATTTCCCCATAAAGTAGTTTTTTGCTTAGCCCGTACACCATGACTTCGCGGTTATTAAGTAGGGCCTGTGTCAGACGTTTCTCTTCTTCAAATAGTTGGGATAAATGAAGAATACTCTCTTGGGCATCACGGTCTGGAATAGGCAATTTAAGCTGTTGTAACGCTTTTTTGCTCATGGAGTAGATTTTTGTACCGGCCTGCAGCTCAGAGAGCTTATGCAGCGTCTCTGGGTAATTGAGCAGCCAACACAGAAACTCTGGCAACAGCCTTTTGATGTCTATCACCGACAAAACGAGTAGTTGACTAGATGGGACTATATTTTGGTCTTGGCCTAAAAAAACTGAGGCATAGTTCTCACTCCCTTTCGCCGCAATAACTACATCACCGTGCTGTAGCACGGGTGGGCTTCCTCGTCCCGGCCATTCAATGGGTGCTAATCGGGAGGGATCTACTACCTTCATACCGCGTAAATCGCTAATTTGAAGACCTAGTAAGCCCGAAGACTCCTTTAACTGCGCAGCTTTTCGGAAGGAATAACCAGTTCGGATTTCTGCAATTTCATTAAGGTAAGCAGTTTGCATGACATTATTCTCAAATTAGGCGCCGTCCATGGCACCAATAGTTCACGACTTGCTTTGTAGAAGATTCTTCAGGTCTTGTGCCTCTTTGACATTAGACCAAGCAGCTTCTCCTGTTAGGCTGGTAACGAGAAGTCCATCGTCAGCATCAATTGCGCCCTTAAGGTAATCGCGGACTTGAGTAGCAGTTTGTTGTGTGCTGATGATCCATGTTGATTCCAATGGGCGGCAGTGTTGGTAGGTTCGGATTCGTTCGTACAGAGCTGCATAATTGCGCTGGTTACGCAAATCGTAGTCAATTTGATATACTTTCATAGCTTAATACCTCTATTTGGATATGAGTGTTTAAGATCAGCGGCAGGGTGCAACCTGCCGCACTTCTTTTTTGTAGACGATCTACTGTGTAAAGAAGTAATCAAAATCTAGCGGCTTTCTTGTCCTCTGTCAAAGACTAAACAGTAGAGCTTCTACAAAAAGATATACAGGCAGCTCTAGATATTTTAGAAAATAATTTAATTATCAATGGCTTAGCTGGTTAATCCTCATATATTTTAATATGGGCACGATATGAAAAAGCTCAAAGGATCAGTGGGTCATTATGAGCAGCCTTTTGAACCGGTTGGCCTTAGCGATTGGGAAACAGTGCTGCTTGAAGACTTAACCCCCGAAAATGCCCATGAGGATGTGCTTGCAACGCCAACCTTAAAAGAACTCGGAGAAGACACAGGTAATAAGCAGTAATTCTCTGGCTAGGCCTTGTTGATACGGTGCCTCTCTATATACTGTATATAATCACATGTACTTGAGAGGTTCTGCGCATGACAACAATCGTTTCTTTGGTGGGCACTGCCGCCCTAAACCATGCACCACAGCCGTTGCCTATGTTTGCCAGTGCCGTACGGGCGGGTTTTCCAAGCCCCGCCGATGACCATGTGGATGCAGAAATTGATCTTCATCGACATGTCGTAAAACGTCCTGCAGCAACCTTTTTCGTGCGTGCTGAAGGCGACTCTATGATCGGTGATGGCATACATCATGGTGACCTGCTGGTGGTGGATCGCAGTTTGGAGCCGCTACTTGGACGCGTAATTGTGATTGCTGTAGATGGCGAGCTCACCGTGAAGCGGTTAGAACGTGTCGGGCAGCGTGCCTATCTCAAGGCTAGTAATCCCGCCTACAAACCTATTCTTTTGGAAGGGCGTGAATCGCATGTTTGGGGTGTTGTGACCCATGTAATACACAGCCTCCCGGGTGCCACGCCGCTATGATCGCCCTGATCGATTGCAATAACTTCTACGTCAGCTGCGAGCGTGTGTTTAACCCAGCGCTTGAGGGCCGGCCGGTTGGCGTACTCTCAAACAATGATGGCTGTATTGTTGCCCGTTCCAATGAACTAAAAGCTTTGGGAGTCGAGATGGGTACGGCCAAGCATTTACTGCCTGCTTTTATCCGTCGCCAAGCGACGCTGCTATCGAGTAATTACGCGTTATACGGAGATATGAGTCGACGTGTCACCGAGGTTCTTTCTGAGTTTTCGCCGGATGTAGAGTTGTACTCTATCGACGAAAGCTTTGTAGGGTTTTACGGTTTTGATCCTACGACCCTAGAAGCCTATGGGCAAAGATTACGCGAAACGGTGCGGCAATGGACGGGGATTCCTGTTTCGGTCGGCTTCGCGCCTACACGTGTGCTTGCCAAATTGGCAAACAACGCCGCCAAGAAGCACCCTGGCTACCGAGAACAAGGCGTTTGCCTGCTAACGGTAGATAGCAATGCCACTCAGGCACTGCTTAAACAACTGCCGGTCACCGAACTATGGGGCATCGCTCGACGCACCGGAGAGCGATTGCGGATAATGGGGATAGAGACGGCTTGGCAGCTTCGCGAAACAGATCCTAAGCAAATACGGCGGCATTTCAGCGTGGTGCAGGAACGCATTGTTTGGGAGCTGCGAGGCCAGCCTGCGATTCAACTGGATGATGTGAGCCAACCCAAACAACAAATTATGGTGTCCCGCTCATTTGGGCGCCTCACCTCCAGCCCTCACGATCTACGTGAGGCGCTTCGCCAACACGCCGCCCGAGCAGGCGAAAAGCTACGCAAGCAGCACAGCGTTACTATTGCCGTCATGGTGTTTGTGCGCACGAACGCGTTTCGACCTGACTTGCCGCAGTACCGCAACTGTGTAGTGGTGACACTCGACCGTCCGACGGACGATAGCCGCGAGATAATTCACGCTGCTTTCCAAGGGCTTAGACAGCTCTGGCGTAAGGGGTACGCCTACCACAAAGCCGGCGTCATGCTCCTCGATCTTTCGCCCAAAGCCAACCGCCAACTGACACTGACGGAAACACCACAAACAGAGGCTGAAGCAAAGCGCAGCGAGCGGCTGATGGCCACGGTGGATCAACTCAATCGAAAATTAGGTCGAGGGACGATACAGCTAGGACTCCCTCGGGTAGGCAATGCCTGGGCCTTACGCTCTGAACACCGCACCCCACGCTACACCACGCGTTGGAATGAGCTGGTAAACGTTAAGCTTTAAGCAACTGTGCTTCTAATGAAAAAAGCTCAGAAGGGTGAGCACATCTAACAATCTGGTGCTAAGGTAGTTTAGAAAATAGCCGTGCGTAATCTATTTGGAGAGCAGAATGCCATCAGCTCAGCCATCGAACGATGAGCTCTTAGAACGCATATTTGCGTACCGTGCGTTTGATCTGCGTGATCGCTTCCCACAACCGTTGGAAACGTTTCGGCAGGCGCTAGAGTGCTTACAAAGCGATGAATCTTATTTGCCGGACATGAGCGGTGAGATTGTGGCTTATCTCCGGGATGGTCGCGCACTGCCTATCCCCGAATATTTTTTCATCCTTCAGACCGGTAACATTAGCGCTGTGGTGCCGCCGCAAGAAAATGATTATGTCTGCGCGGCTGTTGAAGCTTGGTTACGAGACGCGTTGCTGAAGACATCGACAGTGCTAGAAAAGGCATCAACGGTCAGACCTGCTCGGCTCAACATACTACTTGATCAATGCGACCCCAACGCCCCAGAACCTGATGATATACAAGCATGGCAGCACATGGGTGAGGTTGGCAGAGAAATCATCGACGCACCTTACAGGGAAGATGTTTGGAACGTAGCCGTTAGAGCGATGGGTGAAGTACAAGCACGGCGCTGGATGAAAACAGCGCACCCTCTTCTTGACGGTAAAAGCCCCAACCTGTGTATTGAGGAAGAGCCTATGCGTGTTTATGAGCTTGTATCGCAGATGGTTACAGGAGCGAGCTAGTGGCTGATATCGATTGAAAGCGGCCATTCCAGCAAGCCCGTTCAGACGTATTTTGCAGCAGAAACGATGATCAATGTTTTTGCTGCCGGATAATATTTGGTTTCTTTTAATATCAAGGTGGTTAGTCGTGAATAATATGCGGTATAACACGAATGAAAGTGCCAGCACGTTCCAGCCAATAAGAAATCAGAGCTTATTATATATGATTGGTGATATATGACACATCCAAAAGTATTCTTGAGTCATGCATCTGAAGATAAAGAACGATTTGTAAATGAGTTTTCTATAAGGCTCATTCAAAATGGTGTTGATGTATGGCTGGATAAATGGGAAATGCTTCCAGGTGATAGTTTAGTCGATAAAATATTTGAAGAAGGCCTGAAAGAAGCAGAGGCTGTAATAATTGTGCTGTCCGAATACAGTGTTAGAAAGCCTTGGGTGCAGGAAGAGTTAAACTCAACGATCGTAAGTAAAATACAGAAAGGGACAAAGATAATTCCTGTTCTTATAGATGATTGCGATGTCCCCGAGTCACTGAAATCTACACTATGGGAATCTATAAAAGACAAAAAAAACTATGACTTAAGCTTTGATAGAATCTTAGCATCGGTTTTTGGCGCTTCTTTAAAACCAAAGATTGGTCAGCCGCCCTCATACACGACGTCTGTCATACATGATATTGAGGGATTGGAGTCAGTAGATAGTTTAGTACTAAAATTGTCTTGTGATTCATTGAAAGAGTGGCCTGATGATCCAATAGAACCAGGAGATGTTTTTGATGACAGCAATCCAGAGGCACCACCTAAAGAGCAAGTTCTAGAATCATTGGAAATACTTGAAGATAAAGGTTACTTATCTTTATCACACTATATTGGTGGCGGCCCAGAGCGTTGGGGCTGCCATTACCGAATTACACTATTTGGCTACGAAGAGTACTGTAAAACCTACGTAACCGAATATGGTAAGATGCAGAATTCAATAATTGGAATGATTGTGAATGAGAATGTACTTGTTAATCATGAAATTAGTGAGAAACTGAATATACGATTACCTATAGTTACACATTTCATAAAGATTCTAGAATACAATGATTTTTTGAAAACAAGTGGGGAGATTGGAAGCAGAGTGGCAATTTATTCTGTCTCTGCAAAACTGCGCAGGGCCATGCGATGATTACGTATAACAAGGTAAATACATACGGGAGAATTTCCGTAAAGCTCGTGTTTGCGTGAATCACATGAGCCATTCGTCGCTCAATTTTATGGTAATAGGAGAAGCCAATATCTCTCGATCCGCTACACCGAGCGTATGGCTGACGAGGGTATCTTTGCCTCAGTTGGCACCACCAGCGACTCCTACGACAATGCGCTGGCCGAGACCATAATCGGCTTGTTCAAAACTGAGGTGATCCATCATCGTGGCCCATGGAGAGGGCTGGATACCATTGAGTATGCCCCGCTAGAGTGGGTTGACTTGTTCAACAATCGCCGAATGCTGGAATCCCTCGGATACGTTCCACCAGCAGAACGAAAAAGGACGTATTATCGTCAATTGGAGGAGTCGGGTGAAGCTGCCTGACTCAAACAAACCAGTCTCCAGATTAACCGGGGCTGTTCACTTCTTAAGCCTGTATCGCATCATCTAACTCGACGAGCAATTCCGCGAGAGCTATCTTATTATCAAAGACGACAGAAAGATGACCAGAAGCCACTAACCAAGGTAATAGTGCCTACACATATGAACTTACCAAATAACTTGCGTGAAGCAGAGATGAGAAGGTATACGCTTAGAGCCGTAATGGAAAGCGGCGACTGGTTAACGGCCGCTGAGATATTGCAACTGCTTGGAGCTCACTCATGTAGTGACGGCTTTGAACCTACCACTTGGAAATCCCAAGGTGATATTTTTACTATTGTCTACAATGGCACCGAATACTACCCAATGTTTGGGTTGGAGAAAGAGGCTGGCTACCGACCTTACAGCGTGATGTCGAAAATCATCTACATCTTCAAAGATGATAAAGACGGGTGGGGAATGGCCTTTTGGTTCCAGTCGGTAAATAGCTACCTCGGAGGAAAAAGACCCCAGGATATTATAGCCACAGCCCCTGATCCAATTATCGACGCCGCCTTAGATGAAGTGCGGTGTGTCACACATGGGTAGATCACAAGGGTATAAATGTTGGGGATAGTTCATTAGGCTTCAAGTTTTTGCAGAGATAGTTTACCTATCAACAGAAAGTTGTCTTTTATGTACATGCTGAAAGCCCTCTTATGGTCACGAAGGCCTAGCCAGGCCGCCGTTTTCCACAATAAAACTTCTGATTTTTCAGCCATTTCCAGAGCATCATTTATTTCAATACCAAGTTATCTGACCGTGTTTTCAAGCTTTGTGTGACCCAGAAGCAATTGCACTGCTCTCAAGTTTTTCGTCCGAAGGTGTATGAGCGAGGCTTTTGTACAGCTCATTGTGTGCATGCCATACATTGACGCATCGAGACCTTTTTTGGTGACCCAGGCTTTCACAATACGGGCATATTGGCACTTTGAAAGATGCTTTGCGCAATTGATTCGGCTCGCAAGCAAGAAGTCGACGCTCCAGAGCTGAGCAAACTATATCCATTCGGTGACAGCAGTGCGAGTTTGCTCGGTATTTTCGAACTGGAAAGGTCGATGGGTTTTTTGCTGCATCACAATGGCTCGTGGAGATCTGCACGCACCATGGGCTGTAAATTTGCTATCCATGGCTAAATTCTGAAGGGCAAGGTCTCTAGCCTTCTTGGCAATCTGTAGACGAACACGGACCGCCCAAATATCTCTAAGACGCAGAGGCGCCTTCTGCCCAACCAACTTGCCTTTATTCCAAGGTGTAAATGAGATTTCAGTCGAAGCGTTCATGGCATGATACTGTATGGAGTGGAGGTCAAAAAATGGCTCAATTCACGCTCGTCATGTACTAAGGTTAATTCATGGGCAGGGCTCGACCCCAAGCGGACATGTCGGAAAATGCAGCTGGAAGTGCGAACTTTTGGATATTGATTCTAATTAAAATTAATAACCTTATCTATCATAGATTTAGGGTGGTTTTTTCAAGCTGCATCAGCTAGATAAAAGTGCCAGCACGCTCATCAAATCATAGAACATGCTGTCTAATACGCTGTTATATTACGGGCTGCAAGAGGGTCATTTATCATTAGATTCAAACAGGCTATCAGACAAAAGTTTAAACCATTCCATGGTATAAGGAGATTTCAGTAGAAACGTGCATGACATGAACCACCTTCAGTTAGAGGCCAAAGAATGGCTTAAATCATGCTCATCGTGTGCTAAGGTTATTTGACGGTAGGTGCCGACCCGGAGCGGCCTCCTGTGCCTACAAAAGCAAGCGCGATTTTAGATCCACCGATAAATCGCCGCGCTGCGACGAGGGCATATCCGATTGTTCTGAGGTGGGGAAACGGAAACTTGAATTTTGCATGGATTTTCAACGATATTGATACTTTATTATGACAAGGAGTAAGTAATGCCATCCGCAAAACATAAGATCGAAGAGTCGACCCCGTCGGCAATCCGTTCCAGTCTAGCTAAAGGCCAAAGCACCAACGCTGCCATTCAGCGCTTGCGTTCGCGCGTTTTGGCCGAGTCCGAGTCAAGCCAAGTCATTACTAGTTATGATCGCATGCATCATAAACATAATCGTTCTTGAGTAACTTACATGGATGTTGCGAGATTTTCTTCATTTCTTGTCAAGGTTGCATCAAGATGCAATCTTGATTGCGATTATTGCTATGTATACCATCACGCCGATCAAAGCTGGCGTTCGCTTCCGAAGCTTCTATCCATTAAGCATCTTAAATTTTTCGCAAAGCGACTAGAAGACTACACCAAAGAAAGCAATTTAAAGCATTGTACAGTGATTTTTCACGGTGGCGAACCACTTCTGGCCGGTGCCCAGAAGCTAGCAGATTTTTCAGAAATTTTGCGTAGTGTCTGTAGCATTCCTGTGGATATAAGCCTGCAAACCAATGGGTTGCTTCTCGACGAACAGGCTTTAACAATTCTTGCTGATGCAAATATCAGTATCTCATTGAGTCTCGATGGTCCGAAAACTGCTAATGATAAGCACAGGCTAACCCGAAAAGGACAATCCAGCTTCGATAAGACTGAAAAAGCACTCAAACTTCTTCAGAACCATCCTGAAGCATTTACCGGTGTTATTGCCGTCATCGACGCTTCGACCAGCCCTGATGAGCTCTTTGAATACTTCGATAGATTTCAGATACCCCGCTTGGACTTCCTACTACCTGATGCGAACTGGTTTCGCCAACCTCCAGGACGTAATCAAGATCCTGGGCTTTACGAGCAGTGGCTTGTTAAAGCCTTCGACGTCTGGCTCGATCGCTACGCACACATCCCACTACGTACGTTTGAAGCACTCCTAGATGTGTGTGCAGGATTACCGTCGTCAACTGATGCTTTCGGCTTCGGGGATGTAAGTCTGTTGTCGATAGAAACCGACGGAAGCTACCACGATCTCGATGTTTTGAAAATTACCCAAGAGGGCGCCACGCGTCTATTTGGGAATGTTTTAGATACCCCGATCGCAGATGTGGCGTGTTCAGCCCCCATCCAGAAGCATAGGGAGTATCTGAGTAAGGATGGGCTGTCGGTTACCTGTCAGTCTTGCGAGATTGTAGAAATCTGTGGAGGAGGTTCACTTCCTCATAGGTTCGGAGAAAATGGCTTCGTCAATCCGACCGTTTACTGCAATGAAATGAAGCGATTAATCGGTCATATCAGTGACCGTTTGCAGGAACATCTGGATGACATATCAGATGAGAGCGACGTAGAGCCTCTACCGGAAGAATTCGATCTGGCCTGCTATGAACGAGCCGAGATGTCTGCAGCATCAATGACCTGGTTAGCTAACAGCGCTGAGATTGATGCTATCACCCACCTGCGCAGCGCATTGAGCTTACTTCCTGGCAATGAACAGGCACTGCGACTGGGGTCGCTGCCAGAAGCGCTATTCAGCTGGATAGCCCTACATCCAGGTACGATTGCTTGGTCAAGTGCCCTGATTGCCCAGCAGTGCGGCCAAACCCTGTCTGCAGTTGATGGAAGCGCTATAGACGTCAACCCAGCTTATCTTCACCTTCTGGTCGAGCTGGCCGATTCATTCGATGATGGTCAATCCTTTGACGTGGGCCGCGATGATCAGTGGCTCAGGGCTCCCTTTGGTGGTGCCATATTTTTCGAGGGAGCTGAGCTGACCTTTGAAGGCCGGGCACTGGTCAATAGCGCCATGGCGATTGTACGAGACTGGCGGCCGGCTCTCGCCGCAGAAATGATGGATGTATGCAGAGCCGTCCAGTTCGTTCGTGACCCGGCCGCGGATCCCAGCAAGATCGTGTCGTTCAGTGATAACTCAGTACCAGGCGCCTTGTATGTGTCGATCTCACAGGGCGATTATTTAATCGACCCCTATGACCTCGCAGACTCACTCATCCATGAGCATCGCCATCAGAAGCTGTATCTGTTAGAGCGCCACGCGCCCACCATTGAGAGAACAGCCGCTCAAGTCGTTTCACCTTGGCGCGAAGACTTACGGCCGCCGTCTGGATTACTTCATGCAGTCTTCGTATTCGTAGAACTGAGGCGGTTCTGGATGCATGTTCGTGACCGAGGCCCAGCTAATATGAAATCGCGTGCCGTCAACCAGATCGCTGATACAGACAGCAATTTGAAGAAGGCGTTTGCCACACTTAGAGGCTGTCCTCTAACGGACGTTGGCCAGACGCTTGTAATGTTGCTAAGACGCGCTGCCGTAGAAGGGAAAAAATCAGATGAGCATGTTACCCATTTTGCTCCCAATCTCCCGGTTATCTACTGATCCCCATCAACGGCACGCACAGCTGCGAGATTATTTTTGCGATAAAGATGCAGTAGCTGGTGTTCAGGGTAATCAATGGTTGTTGGAGCTGGGCTGGTCAAACGAAGCTGAACGTTATGTGGATCCTCGCCTCGATGAGGGCTTGGCGTGGTGGGGGCTTGTCGAATATAGAGAAATTGCGATCGCCCGGAAGCGTCGGGGTCGATTGTTACTGACACTCAACGATACATGGACGCTGGAAAGCTGGAGCCAATGGCTGCAGAAGCAACCCGGACGAACGCATGCGGATGTTGTGGTACTGCATGTTGATGATCATAAAGATGTTGGTTCGCCACGACTTTTCCAACAGGGAGAAGGATGGTGCGACCCAATCTCCGGAAAAGTGGTGGCACTGGATCAGCCTGACTCCGTGACGCAGGCGATTGAGAGTGGCGCTTTGGGAATGGGTAGTTTCCTAACTCCTTTTCTGCATTTTGCCCCGGGCGCCGATGTAAGGCACCTGTGCCAAGCCCCTAAGTGTATCACTACAGTGGATTCAGTAGTTCAGCCTGTCTGGATAGACGACACACTACTGGTACCCTCGATGCAGCGTCCGGCAATCAAGCTGGTACAAGATGCAACCGGCGTAGGTCCAGGGCGTTATCGCTTCACCAATGACTTGGAAACGTGGCTTGAGGACGTTGCCCTCTGCGGCAAAGACATCTTACTTCACATCGACATGGACTATTTCTGTAACCGGTATGACGGAGACAGCGATTTTATCGAAAATCCGGGACCCCTCGATATACCCCTTGAGCGCGTCCTAGCCCGTATCGATACGTTATCAGCCGCATTGCAGCGACATCAGTTAATTGAGCGCCTTGTCGATATCACTATCGCCTTTTCACCGGGCTTTTTCCCAGCAGAGTTCTGGGCTCCCACCTGTGATCGCTTGTTAATCGGCTTGGGAGAGGTGCCGTGGCACGATTGATCAAGACTAGCAAAAGGCGGGCTCAGCGCACAAAGACACCGAAGCCCCCCACTGTACTAGCCAAGTCCGGGTTGGGACCTGTAGCACCGTCCGATATTGAACTCGTCCATACCTCCGGAACTATGCTGCGGGGGGGGGGG
>NZ_HG423343.1:1530005-1724619 GCF_000982975.1 Halomonas sp. A3H3
GGGGGGGCCAAGAGGAGAGGCGTGGATCGTGATGGCGGAAGGTAAGCGGGCAGGTACCGCCTACATCAACGTCATCGAGGATTCGATCAGAGGGCCGCACGCTTCATTTCACGTGTTCCTGAATCGACCGAGCCAGGGAAGGCAGATCGGTCGTAGGGCTTACCAGCTCGGTTGCGCTAATAGTCAGCACGAGATCATCTATGCGCACATGCGCAAGTCAAACATCGCATCACTTAACGCGGCCTTTCATGCAGGCTTCATCAACGCAACGGCCCCAGAAGACTCTCAACTCGTCTTGGTATGGTACCGTCAGCCACCAAGCTCCAGGGATGAAGCAGCCCTAGAGAGCAACGATTTATGACGACTAGCGGATACCAAGTTAGATAAGGCGCTCATGATTTGTATCTCATAGGCTGATTGATTGAATCGCAGCATCTGACCTCGGCACCTTTGGGCACGGGATGGTATCTCAATCCGCAGATCTCACAAGATTTCGTTTCTGGATACATAACATGAAACGTCGTACGTAATGAAGGAAAAAGCGTTTGAACACCATCAAACTGCAATTCGACGAAAAAAACTCTGATGTCTTGATTTGGAACGGCCAAGTCGTCATGTCTCGGACAGAGGAAGAGTACTTTGAGGCACTATTCGCCCGCCTTCGCTATCTCAGTCCATCGAAAGTGTTGGAAATCGGCTTTGGATTAGGCATATCTGCTGCTCTGATCCAAAAACACTTAATGCCAGCTCAGCACGACATCTTTGAAATTGAGCAGGGAATTTATATGGATCTACAGAAGTTTGCCAATAGACACGCCAGCGTGCGCCCCTTTTTTAGTGCCTGGCAAACAGTGCAGAATGAGGAAAAGTACGACTTTATATTCTATGACCCTTTTGACTATGTCCCTCACGGTCAATTTCCGTCCTATAGCAAATCCGAGACGGCAACCCGACTAAAGCGGCTTCTCACTCCCTCAGGTTTACTATGCCATCCGCATTTTGGCGATGGAGACGTTCCTGATGTGGAAGGGTTTGACACTGTAATCGTAGAGCGGCTACAGGTTAAGCCAATTAGGATGGCCGACGAGACTACCTGTGAGGATGTGGCGATTGTCTACCACGAGCCTAAAGCTTAGCTGATAGCCGCTTTGTATCGAAACAGGCCGTCAGTAAACCATGCCAGTGTGCCTGCAGTTATAACAATTACATGCACACCGGCAGCACAAGCGCCGCTCTTCTCTCGTTTCGCTTTTGCTGCTGGTGATGTGGGGCGTTACATCAAAATAACCTAAAATACCGTTCTTAGCTGAGTGCAGTACTTCAAGCTATCGCTGATATCATAGCGGCAGTTTACGACCCCAAAATGCCGAATACTTCAAGAAGTTCGAATGGTGATTTTCATAGGTTGCCGACTCGCGCATCAACCTTGTTGAATATATATTTAAGCAAGTATTTGAGATTGGGAAGGATTTATGAGATTAGAACAATTTTGTTTCTCGAATTATCGGAACATCATTGATTCCGGATGGATAAAGGCAACAAACGTCACAGCGATCGTGGGACAGAACGAAGCTGGTAAAAGTAACCTATTTGAGGCTCTGTATTGTCTGCATTCCTTCGTTGAGACTCGGTACAACCCAGACGAGGACTGGCCGGTTGACGACTGGAAGGGGAAGAAGAATGCGGATGGTAAGCCGGTATCCCAAGCCTACTTTGAGTTTGATGACGGTGAAGCCGAAGCCTTGTTTGAGTTTGCGGCGGAAGAAAAAACCGATGAAGATGACAGGGAGTTAGAGGCCAAGATCGCCACGCCACCAATTGGTACTCGTCTATTTGCTCGTCGTTGCTATGGTTACCTTACTAGCTTCTATTTGCACGATAGAGAGGGAAACACGATTGTTGCTGAAGATTTGGGCCTTTCCAAAGACAAAGTATCAGAATGGGCTAGTGAGCACGTTCCACGTTTTGTGCTCATTCAGGACTACGAATTCTCCGGCGCGCAGGTTGAGCTGAACGAGCTTAAGAGCCGTTTAGACAAGGCGGGCGGTAAGCGCCATGAACTCTCAACCGACGACCAGACGATCCTGATTGTACTCGACCTTGCTGAGATCGATCTCGATGACTTCGTCGAGAAAGGTAGCAGCGCTGAGGGTCGGACACTGCGCCAGTTTGATAAGCGTGCGGCGTCTGCCTACCTGACTCAACAGTTTCAGAAATTGTGGAAGCAGAAGAAAGTCAAATTCGATATCGATGTAGATGGCCCAACACTCAACATATTCGCTGAGGATGAGGCGATCGGCTTTCCGGTTCGCCTGTATCGGCGCTCAACAGGGTTCCGATGGTACGTCTCTTTCGCGTGGAAGTTCACCCATGCCTCCGAGGGTGATTTTGAGAATTGCACACTCTTATTGGAAGAGCCAGGCATCCACCTTCACTATAGCGGGCAACGCGACCTATTGGGTGTGTTTGAAGACCTATCAGAAACCAACACGGTGATGTATACCACTCACCTGTCATCAATGGTCGACCAAGCGAATCCAGAGCGGGTGCGCATCATCGAAACCGACAGCGACCACCACCTGCGGGTTACGCATGGCGTAGTGAGCAGTCAGTCGGCTCCAATGGCGGTTATCGAAAGTGCTCTCGGTCTAACCCCCGACCTTTCAGGAATGCTTGGTAACCGTAAGGTGCTGATTGTCGAAGGAGGAACTGATGCATTGATCTTGAGCAAACTTTCGGGTTTGCTGACTAAAAGCGACAAAGTTGGCATGTCAGATCATATATATATATGGCCCGCGCAGACCTCAACTAAAGCGCCAATGTATGCAGCGTTCGCGATAGGTCAACTGTGGGATGCCGGAGTGTTACTCGACACCGATGAAGCTGGCCACCAAGCACACAAAAAGATTAAAGATATGAATCTGAAAGACTACTCTGATGAGACAGGCCACGAGTTTAGAGTGTTAATGCTTGACAAAGCAGCCGGTGTGAAGAAAACCGACGTCGCAATCGAAGACCTGTTTCCGGACGAATGGTTTCTCGGGTGCGTGAACCGCGCTTACGGCCTAGCGCTAAGGCTAGAAGACCTTCCCGAAGATGGCTCAACCCTAATTGCCAAGCGCGTCGAGATCGCCATGAAGCAGCGCCAGGGGAAAGAGCTCAAGAAGAAGAATGTGCTCGTGGAGATGCTGAAGGAATTCGACAGCTGGACGACAATCAGTGACCTACCATCAGGCACCGCTGAAAATGCCGAACGCTTGTTCAAGAATATCAATGCTGCATTTGGGTTGAAGAGCTAGACTGTTTTTCGAGTGGCGATGTAAGCACAAAGCAGCCATTGATTTATGCCTCATGAACGGCGGCTCTTGGACGATTTGTGCCCTTTCCTTCACAGAGTGGTGTGAGCAGGCAGAAGAGATGCTGGCTCGCATTGGAGCACGGAAGCGATCTCATATAATTTCTCCACGGTAATATTAACTTCACCACGTTCGACTCTTCCTATATAGCTGCGGTCAATGCCAGCAGCTAAGGCAAAGGCGTCTTGCGAAAACCCATTTTTCTTTCGTTTCTCCCTAATATTTCTTCCCAGCGCCTTCGCTAGCTCACTCATACCCGCCTCATTTCCTTTTGGGCGGGACTATCCTTCGTTGCGGCCTATCTAGCCACGGACTATAATCCGCATTTCGTTTTTACCTCTCCTACGGTGATGGTCATGTCGGGTACCCCTCCTTCGATTGAGGAGCGCATTTTCGAGCTCCTTTTAGAAACTGATAACGCTCAATTCACTATTCGCAGCCTCCGTGACCAGTACGCACACCAACATTGCATAGCCGCAGAGCATCGCGCTGCTCTGCGCCGTTTTATTTATGAAAGGATTAAAAAGCTAATCACCGCTGGTTTGGTGGAGAAAGACCATGAAAAACGCAAACGCGACCAGCTCTATTTTGTGTTGCCTTCAATAAGAGATTCGAGCTTATGTCTGGACGGGGAAAGCTTTGAAACATGGCACCAGCGGCTCGTGTCGCAAACAAATGAAACAACAAAGACAACCGTTATTCCAAAAGACGAAAGCAGTAGTGAACAAAACCCCAGCGCTAGGAAGACGTCGAGCCAATGTGCCTTGGAGAAAGTGTTGAAGGAAACGCAAAGTGAATTCCTTTCTACACTGGGTGAAGTTGAGGCGTTCCGTGAGCTTATGGATGAATACCCCGATCTCAAGCCGAGTATCGTGGTTGATCATCGTGATGCTTATGACCGGAGCGCACGCTTAATGGGCCGGGTACGTGCGCTAGAAAAGTCACTGCATCGGCTGAGAGCTTCATGAGCACGAGGCTGCGTAAATGGCAATCAGAGTGCTTGGAACTAGCGAAGTCCCACTACTTACTTAGTAGCGACTTGTTCGTGCAAGCAACCCCTGCCAGCGGCAAAACCCGTCTGGCAGCTGAAATTACGCGATGGCTCCTTGAAGAAGGACATATTGATTTTGTTATCTGCTTTGCACCTACCAGAGAAGTGGTAGCTGGCATACAGCGCACCTTTACCGTCGTATTGAATCAGCGATTTGGCGATACGCTTGCGTCAGTTGGGGCTGCCTATACCTACCAATCTATGGAATATCACCCCGAGGATTTTTGGACGTTATTCACAGAATATCGCACCTTGACCATTTTCGATGAGATACATCACTGCGCAGGCCATGATCCGCTTCTCAGCAACACTTGGGGTCAGCAAATAATTCAGCGTATCCAAAATGCGGCTACTTTCACGCTAGCACTGTCAGGAACGCCCTGGCGTTCGGATGACTTGCCTATCGCATTAGCTCGCTACAGCGATCCAGAAGGCAAGCTAATCTGCGATTACCGTTATGACCTTAAAACCGCCATTCAAGATGGAGTATGTCGCTCGCCACGAATTACACTCATCGATAACCCATTGATCAGCTTGACCGAAGAGAACGAGAACACAGCATCGGTAAGAGCGTTTTCATCATTTCAACAGTTGCTTAGTGAATCGCCAGTCAGCTACGAAGACCTGTTGCGACACGACGATATCCTGAATGTGGTGCTAGCCCTTGGCATTGACCGACTTAATAAAGAGCGGAGCAGTGTGCCGAATGCAGGCGGTCTAGTCGTTGCTACTGATATTGAACATGCGCATCAAATCGCTGAGCTTTTGCATCACAAGGGTGAAAGCTATGTAGTGGTGACTAGCCAAACACCTAAGGCGCACCAGTTGATTGACCAATACAGATATAACAGTACGCGCTGGATTGTCGCGGTAAGCATGATATCCGAAGGGACTGATATTCAACGATTATGCGTATGTGCGTACCTAAGTAGGATTCGCACGGAATTGCATTATCGGCAGGTCTTAGGCCGTATTTTACGCAAAATGAGCGACTCAGATGATAAAGCATGGCTCTATGTGATTGCCGAGCCATTACTGCGGAAATACTCACAGCGAATTGCTGACGATCTTCCCGAAGACCAGGCAACGCTTCAAACCCAAAAGCTGAGCCTACGATTGGAGCAAGCGCGTTCCCATCAAATGAACGGCACTCAGAAGGGTGAGTCAGCTGTAGATAATGGCCAACCGTTATCTACAGAAAACATTAATGAGCGTGAGTTGCTGTCTATTGAGCCTCCCCTGCTAACGCTAAGCTTCTCGGAATATTACCGACAACATCTTTTATCTCTAATATAGACTCTGCTTCTGCAAAATTTATGGGTCAAAAAGTGTACCTTTTGACCCGCTTCTATTATCTTTGAATCTTAATGGGTCATAAGTGTCGTTTTGGGTTATGGCCTAGGTTCAAAAGAAAACCCCACCTTATGATCCAAAAATGAGGATACAGCTCAATGGCAATGATCGGCTATCTCCGAGTCAGCTCCAGTGATCAAAGTACTCACTCTCAGCGTAGCGAGATTGCGAATCGCCATAATATAGAACGCTGGTGGAGTGACGAGGCAACTTCTGGGGTGTTACCTGCTCTGCAGCGTGTGGGCTTCTCGGCCTTGGCAGAATATGTACGTGAAGGCGACGTGCTAGTAGTCTATGCGATTGATCGTCTTGGGCGAGATACAGTCGATGTGCTGAATACAGTGCAATTCATGCAAAGCAAAGGAGTGTCGATCATCAGTCTTCGTGAAGGATTTGATCTCAACACACCTATTGGCAAGGCAATGCTTACAATGCTAGCCGCAATGGCAGAGATCGAACGCTCTAACATCCACGAAAGACAAATGGCTGGAATACGCCGTGCAAAAGCAGAAGGCCGACACCTGGGCCGTCCCAAGAAGTCTGACGATGCTGAGATAAAGCGATGGAGGAAGGAGAACGAGGCAAGCATCAGCAAAACTGCAAAACATTTCCAAGTATCGGAATCGACTGTGAAGCGAGCTACAAAATCTAACATTTAGTATTATCGCTGTAACTTGATATACTATATAGAAATATTTTATCTTTCAAAAAAACCACATTGTTAGCAATACAGTGCTTAAGGCCTGAGCTTCTTCAGTGTCTTCTCAAATTTATATTATATTCCCCTGCTGTCTCCCTGTTCTGAAACCCAACATAATGTAGCAATGAATTCAGATTGCCATAACCATCTGATCACTCGAAAAATGAGTGAAAAGAAAATTTTTCTCAGCTTTTACCTTATCTATATGTGCATCAACTCTGTGGTTATAAAACATGTTCAAAAAAATTAGATTAATTCTATTATGGCCCTACGGTGCTACCTGCACTGGAACATTAAGAGGAACTTGCTGACCGATAAATTATTTTTGTGACATATTACAATTAGACTTTTTTAACAAAACATATACTTTTCGATCTAGAAAATTATTATCCTTTATTACGCGGATGATAATAAGCACCTAGCCAGGCTAGCACAACATATTATTCATTTTTTCAACCCTCTAAAACATGTCATTTTCTATAAGCTCTTACGACTCTTACAGAATCAGGAAGAGCCATATTTAACAGTCTTAGAGTTTGAACCTGATGAATGGAAACATTCTCCCCCACCTTAATTTCTACAAAATTAAAGCCATTGTCATTATAAACAAAAAGATCTGGCCACCCTTTCCTCATAATACACGGATTAGAAACATATGTGGTTAGAAGCCTTCTACATCCTTCATAACCAATTAAATTATATATATTGTATGCTTGGATACTAGAGCAGGTTCCCCCAGAATACCAAAGATTATTTTCATTCAGAAGAGAATCAACTCTATGCCTGAAAAAATCATATGTTAGCTCGTTATTTGCATAATCAACAAAGACATTAGAAATGACAGATGCCTTTTTATAACTATGGGCTTCACCATCAATAACCTTGCGATCTATATTTTTTATGTCCTCTTTATTTTCAACAACTCTACGAAAAAATCGCGAAATTTCTTGATAAGAAAAAGTAAGGTATTCTAAAAAAATCCTTGGGAAATCATTTTCTATGAACAAAAAATTACCGCCATCCTTGGTTAAAAAATTTCCAGCTGAAATCTCATTTCCATTAATAAATTTATCATAGTAAATAGTTTCCAAAGTAATTTCTGCAGCGCTGCACCTTTTGAAAATATCTTCTTGATTGGCAGCAAGCACAGTCTTGCCTAAAAAACTGACACTTAAGTCGTCATTTAATAAATCATAGTCGACCAGCTGAGCTATTTTGCGACCTATCTTTCTACCATTACAGTAATGGAAAAAAGCATTTTTGAGCTCTTCAGGTATTAACTGAATCGAAATCCCTACGCTGTTTAATATTGGCAAGGAAGAGAAATCCTCATCAAACTGCATATTAAAAAAATATTGCTTCTTCGTAAGCGGATGATGAATTTTAGGTAGCTCACTCCTCCATCTATTAATTTTTCTCGCACTAAGAACTTCATAATCTTTTATATTTGTATACCTTATTGCAGTTTTTTTATCACCTACTTTATCGGCCAATCTGACAACTTTATATTTAAACCAAATTGATTTGGGCATGCCATTAACATCCTTCAAATTATATTTTCAAGGGTTCATCACTCTAGATTGCGCAGCTACTGGACGCTCATAATTAATTACTAAATACCACATTGGCTCATAACTTCCAACTCACCACAACCTAACGTCAGATATTTATTTTTTCATAGTTAAAAGACTTTTATTAACATAAATATATCATACAATAATTAACAGGTTATAGCAGTATTTTTACCCCCCTCTAATTAGCCAATTAATTTTAAACACCACCTTTTCAATTATCACAAGACATTCTTGCAAGAATGTTTTATAAAAGTATAGTTTATTATAAGCAATTAGCCATACAAATTAAACATAATAGAAAACTGAAACCACTCGCTAAAATTCAGTGACGCAATCCAACAAGACAAATTTTCTTAAGGTATCTAAAACAGCTCTCTACTGCATTATATTTATATAACTTTAGCTTATAAAATGCGACTCCTAAGATACATCTCACTTTGCGAAACATCATATATTAAACCATAACCATCATGTTAATAAAGTGGCTTTTCGTTGTCATATCATTTATCAACTACCAATGTTGATAAGATCAAACGCAGAAGGGTAGATATGATGAAGTATCAAGGCTCAGCCTTCTATCTTAGAAGACAGACTAAATACCTTTGGCCAATTCTGAGAATAAAATACCAAACGGATTTTCTCGTTAATCCTTTGCAATTTTATCCTATCGCATGAATTATCGGATCTCTAATCCCCCTTTTACCAACACTTACGACAGCGCGGGATGGTAGACATCGAATCAATCATTTAGATAGTTCACTCCATTTTCACGTCGCCTGGGTTATAAGAAATAAAGAATGACTCGATCAAATTCTCACTATTTCTGTAAGCACTCATGCGGTATTGAGGCCACCCTGCAGGGGCCTACCCAACGCCTGAATTGGCGAATAGCTCTTTTCAAGCCTAAAACTATGTACCCATGCGCATAAATACATAGTTCTATGCATAGAAAAAAATCATTTAAAACAAATAATTATGATTTAATTGTTGCTACTATGCATTTTAAGGGGGCAAGTACTGAGCGGCAGCGAACTAGAGCATATCAAAATTAACATGCTGATTGTTAAAGAGCTTTAGCCAAAAAAAGCGGTATCACCCTTTTTCGAGCGACACCGCTAAGTGATTGATTATTGGTCGCCTATTTTCATGTTAGAAAAAAGGGTCAAAACCACGGCACTGTGGCGTCAGGGCTTAAGCCATAGTGATTAAACGAACCCGCCACCGGTTTTTCCTGAGGCTTGCCGTGTTCAATAAACAGGCTAAAGCGCTGCTGGGTGGAGCGGCTGTTTATTTGCACGAAGGGTAGCTCAATGCGCCGCGCCGCTAGCTTGGCATAAATCTGCTGCGCTTCATCTTCCGAAATGTCATGCCGCTTGGCATAGCGTTTGGCACGGCTTGGGCTGCCCGTATTGAACTGCTTGCGCGCCACGTTGAAGTGCTGAGAATTGGCGGGCACGGCAAGCACCTCGCTGACTTGGGTGTGATCACGCATGCCGGTTAGCCAGTCAGCGCCCATCAATTGCCCCAGCCGTGCCTGAGTGCCATGCAAACGCAGGTGATCACCTAATGTACGAGCACGGACTCCACGCTTATGGCCTGGAAAGCTAACGCCTAAATCCGTTGCCTGTAGGTCGAATAGCGCCCGGTGCAACTTGTTGTAAAGCGCACCCATCAGCATCGCCGGGGCAAAGTCAGGGTCAGGCCTAAGCCGAATATCAATATAGTGATCCATGGCTTACCCCGCTTCGCCGAAGACACCGCCACGGATCAGTGTTGCCATCACAAAGTGCTGATCTTCCTTCGTAGGCACTTGATCCTTGATCATCCAGTTATCCAGCAGTGAGTAGAAATCGGCCTTCTGCTTGGGCTGGCGGTACGCTTTGCCCTGGGTGGTCACTGAGCCATAAGGCTCGACAGCAATAGGCCCGAGGTCATCATCGTTTTCATTGGGGTACCAAGTGTCGATGGTGCGAATGGCATTACCCAGCTTTTGCGAGTGAATACCGGCAATATCGCTGACGTGATAAAGCGTTTTGCTCTTATCGCCACGACCCCGATCAAGAATCAGCTCTTGGGACGGAAACACCTCTTGGCCGCTACCCATACGCACATAGGCAACCACCTCAAGCAGTAAGTGCTGTTCACCCGCCAGCGCTGCTGCGATAACACTGGCAAGCTCTTTAAGCTCAGCAGTGTCCTCGAAAGCCCGCAACGAGAGCGACAGTGCATCAAAGTTCCACTCTTTAGTGGCTTTGCCCTGTGCCAGTTGGCGAATACTTACCTCTACTTGCTCTGCCCCCATACGGTTGCGCCACAAAAAACGCCCATTGGCGAGATTATTGGCGTACCGCTGGGCCAGCTCGCCGAAGCCTTGCGCTTGCTTATATGCGGCGACGGCTTGTTCCAGCTTGGCTTGGTATTCGGCGTTATTGCAGGCGGAGGGCGTCCCGGCACCGGCTAGCACTCGAAGGGTGAAACGAGCTACTAGGGTGTCAGCATCGTGGGGAAGTGTGGCGACATCCACCGTTTGCAGGTTGGGGTTTTCAATCTGTGCATCCAGCTTGGCGGGATCTTGGTCTTTCGCTTTTAAGCGGTTGGAAATAGTGCCGCGAACCGATTTTTCACGCACCACGACCGGCTGCCATTGCTGTTCATCTTGCCGCTTATCCCAGTTGCTGGCGTATAGCAGCGCATCGGAAGGGTCGAGCTTGCGCTCAAAAGCGAGGACGGAAGCGGTTTTAAGGGTATCGTTTTTAGCCATGATAAAGCTCCTTGTTTACTGTGCTGAGGCGCGAAGGTGGTAATCGTTATTGAGACGGTAAAGCCCCGCTTCTTCGTCGTTATCAACGTACCAAAGCAGGTCTTCAGGTTGCTTCATGCGGTGCGGGCTGACCCATTCACCAATGGAGTAGAGGCTTTCGACAAAGCGAAACTGGGTCATGGTATCGCGGGCGTTAGCCACTTCTCCGGGCTGGAAAAGGTCGGAAATAGCGCCATAACCAACTGGAATCGGCACAAGCCAGCCGCGATAGGGCCGCTGCGCCTGCCAAACGGGCTTCTCGTTGGGTTCACCTTCATTCTCTAACGTGCAAACATGGTTAAGACGAGAGAGGTCTAACCACGCATCCAGCAAACTGGCCTCAGGGTTGTGTTTTTGCAGCGTTGTGAGGTGTTCGGTGAGGTAGTCATCGCGCAGGGTCAGCGCAAAGCCCGGCAGCCAGCGGCGCTTCAGTCGAGCGAACTGCTTGTAGCGTTCATCTTCGTTGTCATCAAGCATGACCCATTGCGGGCGCTGCTTATGGCTCGGCACGTTGCGATTGGGCACCACACTGCCACCGGCAATACGCATGCCCGATACAGTCTCACTGATTTGGTGGGCGATATCCTCATGCTCGCTTTCTGCAGTGCCGGTATCAATCGCGAAGATCAGCGTGATATCCAGATGGATACGCCCTTCTTCTACAATCGCTGCCGTACCACCGGTTTTGTCCACCGGGTTGCGCGTCAGGTGAAAGCCACGAATGTAACCACCTTCAGTGGCCTGGGCTTCAAAGTCGTGGCAAATAACCCCAACGCGACCTAACGAAACGGGAAGACTCGCCTCTGCTAACTTCCGCTCCAGAGCATGCATCAAACCTACAAAAGCACTCATGGCAGGAAAGCCCCAGGTCATTGGGCTGGAAATCGCGTTGGCGTTTTGTACCCGCAAGCGCGGTAGAACCAGGAGGTTTTTCACTTCACTCATCGTCATCACCTCCTGGCAGGTTGTGTAAGTCTTCCATTAGGCTTTCCATCCATCGACGGTCACGATCCTGCAGGCGTTGATGGGTAGCATCTTTCGCCAATGTTTTCTGCCAGTGGCGAAATTCCACATCGCCTAATGGAAGCTTTTCACCCAACGCCGCATTGAGCCAGTTAGCAAAACGGTGGCGAATCTCTTCTGCCCACTCCACGCTGTTTCGAGCTTCACGAAAAGGAACATCCTCTTCAGCGCGGCCAGGATCTAGCCAGAAGGCTTCTTCGGCTACCAATTCACATTTTTCATCGTCGCTCCAACCCGCAGGTAGGCTATGCATCTGCATGGCAAACAGCGCTAGCTCGTCCATCAGCATGGCCGTGTAGTCATCGCGCAGGTCTCGGGTGTGCATATCTGTGGAGGGATCGGTCTCCAGAAAGCGCTTGAAGTCTTTAACAAGGGAGCGCACTTCTGACCGGCTGCCAAATACACCAGGGTGAGAAAACACAGAGGCTACTTTTAGCGGCGGGCGAATATCACTCACATTCCAGCTAGGCGGAAGCGATGCCAATAAATAATTGTTACCACCCCGCTCACTATTAAGTTGCGAGATATTTTGCGGCTTGGTGCCGCCCATTTTTTGTACGGCTAGGTTGGGGTAGCTGTGCACAGGTTGCTCAGCGTATTTACCTTCCCGCTTGGCTTTGCGTGAGTCTTTGGCCTCTTCGCTAAAGCGGTCATGGTTAATGGTTTGAAATACACGATGGGCCAACGAGGTGGCATAGAGCGGGGCTAGCAAACGGAAGTTATCGGCGTCATTTTCTAGCTCTGCGGCATCATCACCCACCAGCCAGTAGAGCTGTTTGCCGCGGGTATGTGAGGCGTGCTCGCCACGCGGTTCGGTAATCGCGGCAAAGGCATTGATCCACGCCTGGGCTTGTTCGGGATTATCGCTTAAAGCTTTGGCAAACTCGCTATCGTTTTCTAGTGCACGCTCAAGCAGCGATTTTCCTTCGAACTGCAGCTTCAAGAACTTATATACATCCAAGGCTGCGGCGTTCCCCACGACATCGCCCGCAAAATCAGCGGGTAGCACATGACTACCCACTAGGTTGTGGGCATGTAGCGATTCGGGTGGGGCGTAAAGATTGGAGCCTTTGGCATCGGGGTGGATAGGTTTTAGCGAGTGGGTGACGACTTGCAGTTGACCAACGCGCCTTGCCGCATCGTTGACCCAGGTATCGAATTGAAATTGCTCAACCAATGCCTGGTATTTTGGATCGTCGGGAGCTAGCTTTTCCGCTTTTGTATCGAAGCGCTCTTTTAAAAAGACTTCGATCAATGCTCGGAGTTGCTGCCAACTTCCGCTAGGAATGGTAGGCATTATTTATCCTTACGAATTTGGGAATCACTGAAATTCGTGCCAAAATAAGCCCCGAGGCAATACGCCTCGGGGCATCTGGCAGGCCAATCTAAAAGTCGGCCTCAAAATATTATGTTTACATGATAGCCAATCATGCTCAGAACCCTCCTATCTGCTCTGACCCTACAGATTTGGGTAACAGCGACGCATAAATATGTTTCAAGCCAGCCAAGGTGGTGTGCTACCACCCCTTGGCTAATTTGATACTAGGTCATCATTTTAAAATCATCAACCAGTTTATTCATTATAGTAATTATAAGATAAAATGACTTTGACTGTCTGTATCGCTACCCTATCTACGTTGCCGCCCAGGCAGCTTAGAAAAGTTTCTTCATTAGAGTAATGTGCGCTGCCGCCCAGGCAGCGGGCCGGTGTCTATCACCGGCCTTCATTTGCTCCGCCAAAATCCCAACACCGGGTGATACCCCCACCGCTGGTTTCTAGCCGAGGCGGTTACCGTGCCGAAGGTACGCGCGGCGCGATCAAGGGAGATATCCAGGTCTTCCGCTAAGTCAGCCAGCGCCGTTAGGTAATCACTTGCACCCCAGGGTTGAATCCGCTCACCCTGCTCTTTTGCTAGGTTTACCCGCACCAGCAGGCTTTCTTCCACCGGAACGTAGAGCTTTTCGCCTCGCCTTGCGCCATCGTCTACGCGATGTAGCGTCCAGGTTTCGCCGCCCTCGTCCGGCAACAGCGCTAGCGTTATCTCGGGTTCGAGCTGCTTGCGAAATGGGTCACGCTGAATCAATACACCGGTTAAATGCAGTTGCGGCATCCCATGCCAGCTATAGGCTCCCAAGGGCGGTGGCTTGGGGGTTTTACCGATTCGTAGCTCTTTTTTGGTTAACGGCTCGGCGGGCTGCTCAATCATCAATTGGTGCAGCCGCTCGTGCTCCAGGTCTACCAGGCTATCTTTGGCGTGGAGCGTTTCTCGCGCCAGCACGCGGGGGCGTGCATCGATCACCTGATACTCATCTGGCGTAAGAAGTGTGTTAAGTGAGTGGCTATTAAGACGCCAGGCCATCTTCGTTTCGAAGCCTGGCTTATGAAAAGCGGGTTCATCCCCGCGCTCCAGGTGCTTTAGGTTGGTCTCAAGGAGCAGAATATTCGCCACCTCGCAGGCCTGCTCACGGTGACGGCGCACCCGGCCCGCTAACTGAATAATCGAACGCATGGAGGACGGTTCAACAATCGCCCAATCATAATCGTGGTCGCGACCCACTTCCGTTACCGGCGAGCCAAGCACAATAAACAGGTGGTCGTTCTCTTCGCTGCTATCCATCAGGCGGCGGATATCCGGCTGCTGGAATACGCGATCTGGCTCAGCCCGTTGCAGTGTTTTATCTAACCGGCGTTCAATTTCTGAGCGCATGACCAAGGGGTGGCGGGAGTGGTAGACGCACAGATGTAGCCGTACACCTTCAGAGGCGCCCTGCTGAAAAAGTGCTCTGGCTACGTCCACCAAGGGGTCGATATTGGCCATACGAATAAGGCCAAAGCTGACGCGTTTGCCTGTACACGGATCAAGCGTGTGGTGCTGCTCATGGAGTGTTTGCGCATGAGTGCGCAGCAGGGTCGCTATCGCGGGCCTGATCTCTTCGGGGCGTTTTCCCAGCGATGGTAACGTTAAAATATCCGCCCGGCGGCGTACTGGACTTTTGGCTAGGCGCTCTAACCGACGCTTGGCAAAGGCGTTGTGAGCCGCCTGAAAAGTTTCACTACTGGCGCAGTTGTGATGCTGCCGGTCGTGCTCGTCGAACCAAGCGCAGCAAATATCGGTCGCTAATCCCGGCTCGCCGCGGTGGCGTTGGAAGGCTTCACGACCGCTACGATAGGCTTCATACAACCCCTCCACCAGCGCAGGAGGCAAGGTGGCCGATGAAAGCAGTACCCGTGAACCTAGCAGCCCAGCCCAATTGACGAGCCGGGTAAGCGCAGGCAGGTCGTTGATATCGAAATCGTCGACCTCATCCAGCACTAGGTCACTGCTCATTAGGCGCAGCATGGGCACGATTTGACGCCCGCCCCGGGTGCTCTCCGTGGCAGGCACAAGATGATCAACGGTACATACCAAAATGGGGGCGGCAATCAGCGCGCGGGTGCCCGGCTCATCGCTCAAACGACGCAGCACGGGGTGGCTATCAAAATTGCCGTCAAACACCACGTGGGCATCTTCTTCTATCAGCGCCTGATTGGATGCCGAGCCGCTAGCTTCGGCTTCCTGCTCGTAGTGCTCAAACAGGGCTTGATTCGCACTGCCACCTACCCGCACGGCGAGTTCATCTTCGCCTAGATGCAGACGGTCACGTAATGCTTGGCCAGTTTGCAGAGTTAGGGTGCGCAGCCCTAGGGCTATGCTAAAGCGCGCGCCCTGCTGGGGGTCGGCCAGCGCGTACATAATGCGGCCATTCGCTAAGGTTTTACCACAGCCGGTGGATGCCATATTGATGCCAAAAAAGCCCTGCCGTTGGCTACGTTCCCTAAGCGATTGGGCCAGATCAAAGGCTTTATCCTGCCAGCGAAACCGTGGGTGACTGCTGCGTTTACGGAAGCCTTTATGGCGCGCTAGACGTGGTAAGTGGCTGTCAACGCTGGGTAGCGCACGGGCGACCGCGGCGGCATGTTTTTCAACTCCCAGGATATGCTCATCCAATAGCTGATTGGGCTTGCCGGTTTTGCGCACGGTATTGGCAATCAGCGGGTAGTTGGGCTCGCCGCGCACGCGATGCTGGAGGTCTTCCAGGCTAGAGTAGTGGTGGTCAGCCAGCATTAAGCTAAGCCGGGCTAAGTGCATAACGTAGCGGCTTTCCAACCAGTGCTCGCCATTTTGCAGTCGCGCCTGTAACCGCGTGGCAAGCTTTTTAGCACGATCACGCCAACGTGGGGTGCTAACGGGCAATCCGGCCTTGAACTGCCAGTAGGGCGCGATGCGTTTAGAGTCTTGCGTTTCAGGAATCTCGTTCCACTCGGCATGAATGGAAGCAAACAATCCGCCCAGTTGTTCTGCCTGAAGTGGTGCGTTTCCTCTGCCCCAGCGCCTTTCATTTTCGCCAACTTTTTCCGGCGGTTTTAAAGGTAGCCGGTGGTGGCTAAGCACCAGCCAACCCAGCGCAGCCGCCAGCGGCGGTAATCGGCTGAACACTGCCGAGGTAGGAGCGTCTATTCCATCGCGCTCCAATCCACCTAACCAGTCCTGCGTTTGATAGTCGCCTTCCGCGAGGCGCGCCAACCAAGTAGCGTCATCGTCACTGCCTATAAACGCTTGGAACAAGCGCAGCGATATCCACTCATGACGGTATAAGTTGCGCCCTTCTACTTTGCCTTTTAGCCGCTGCTGAAAGGCGTCGCAGGCTTTGCCCAGGTCATGCAGTAGCGCAGCCAGCGCGGTGAGCAAAAGGATATCTTCACCATTGTGCCAATCGTTTTCATCACGACTGCGCAGAATATCGCGGGCAGTGATGTTGGTCGGCACTGCGCCCTGGATATTAAACCGCGAGGCATCCCCCACCACCCACACCAATTCGCTGTGGTCATGGCCACGAATCCAGTGGCAGGCAACGGCGGTGTTCTTACGCGCTTTCTTACGCAGCAATTTGCGCAGCGTATCCAACCCGGCCTGGGTGATCGGTGTTTGCCAAGTGCGATCGCCCCGGCGTTCGGCAAACTGGTCGAGTATGCGGCGCGTCTCTTTCAGGGCGTTCTTGTTGCACTGGGAAATCAACAGCACGTTCATGCTTCTCCACTCCCCAGCGCTTGGGCGACGTCTTTGAGGGTATCAATCATAAAATCGAGGGATTCGGTGCGGGTTAAGCGCTCGATGCAGGCTTGGCGAAACTCCTGCTCTTCATCACCACGCATGGCGGAAATAAACGCCTGAGGCAGAATCACCGCGTCTTTCACTAAGTCCGCCACATCAAAGACTAGGCCGCCCCGGCGGGTTTTACCGTGGAGCACCGCAAGCCCATGGGGTATTCCCAACACCCAAGTGGCGGTCGCCGCCAGACCATAGGCAAGATAGTTGCCGTGATCGAGAAAGCGGTTGGCAGGATCGGTGCCGGTACCGCGTTTGGCACGGGTGAAGTCGCCGTAGTCGACCGCATTAACCGCCAGCTTAAACAGCGTTTTGGTTAAACGCGCTTCCAGGGTCAGTAGGTCAACGGTGCTGGGGGCTTTGTTGATTGCTTCACGGTGGTGGTTCAGCGCGCTATGCAGGTGATCGGTGGAAATACTAAAACCAGCGTCTTTCATCACGCGGCTTGTCCACAGCGATTCAATACGCGCCAAACGCGCCTGCTGAAATGCACGGGCGGCATCCAGGCGTTTTACATCATCAAACCAGAAACGCACCCAATATTGCAGGTACTCTGTGGGCCGGTATTCGCTTTGCGGGGTCAGCCAGGCGACATCCACATCAACCTCATTGGCGGCAAATAACGGCGTACCGCCCCCACCACAAAACCCCACCAGCACCCCAGCTTTCGCCAATTCGCGCATAGCCGCTTGGGTAATCGAGGTGCCAGTACCCAACAGTATCGAGGTGGTGTTGGCAATGGGAATATTCCAGTATCGGGATTTACTGCCCTCATCGGTGACATACTCCACTCGGCCACCGTTCACCAACACCCGGCAATGCTGCAGGTAATAGAGGTTGGCACGCTTGGAATGAAGAATGGTTTTTAGGTCACTGGGCGAAAAGTCATCCATGCGGTGCTCCTGATTATCGTCTTCCCCCATCTAACCATCCTTCACCCCGCAGCACCATTGACCTTAATCATACTTCGCCACCCCTGAATCCCCCCACGTCTCATTTGTTTTGCGTGCTACGCTTAGCGCGACTGCTCCCCCTATATAGGCACTTCACCATGCATGCTTTTCGTCTTTTTGCCGCGCTGGTTACCACCTTGGTGATCACTCTGCCTGTCTCTTTACACGTCCAGGCTCAAACCGAGGGACAGTGGAGTGAGTACGATGATGTGTTTGAGGACGGCGCACGCCACGCTAATATTTGGCAGTGGGGTTGGACGGGCATTTACGCCACCAGCCTGGCGGTAAACGCTTACCAATCCAGCGAGGCGAGCGATCCGGATGACCGCTTTGATGCACGGGTGGGTGTGGTGAAATCAGCGCTGGCCTTGGGTGGTATGCTGACCGACCGCCAGCCGCACCCCGAGACACTGGCCGAATATGAGCGTTTGAAAGCCAGTGGCGATTTAAGCGGCGTACAGGCGCTAGGCTTGCAGCTCGCCCAGGCAGAGCGTGAGCGGCGCGGCTGGGGTGCCCGGGTGAGCTCACTCGTGGTGAATGGCGTGGCGGGTGCAGTGATTGCCGCCGATGGCAGAGAAAGTGATGGTGCTATCAACTTTGTTACCGGCATGCTGGTGAATGAGCTACAAATTTGGACACAGCCGAATCAGGCGTCTTCTGCGATTAATCGCTTCCAACCCGCCAATCTCTCGCTGGGGCCGATCACTATCCCCGGTGAATACGCGCTGCATGTAGCGCCGCAGCAGTTGGGTGCTACCTGGCGCTATTGATACACCCTACGGTTATTCCTTTAAAGCGCTGGCGACGGTTTTCCGCTAGCGCTTTATCGTTGCTAGCGCGGCGTGAACGAGTAAAATACTCAGCAATTTTTTGGCTTTGCCAAACGTTATGTTATAACCTATTTGAAATTATACGAGGCCGCTTGATGAGTGAGCATACGCACCGCCATAACAAGGAGGGCCCCTGTCACTTCTCCTTGATGTCGCTATCGGCTGTTAAACGGCTGCTGTTTGTTGCCGTGCCGCTATTGGCGTTGTGGGGCTTGGTGGTTTGGGCTAGCGGGTGGTTAGAATGAGTCAGCGCTCTTTATCACGCTTACAGCTGCACAACCTGCACTTGGCCCAGGCGCGCCGCACGGTGCTGGAACATATCGAGGGCGACTTTAAGCCGGGTGCGATTACCGCGCTGATCGGCGCTAACGGCGCCGGTAAAAGCACGCTGATTCAGGCCATTATGGGTGAACTTCGGCCTATTAGCGGCGAAGTGGTCTGCACCGTCGCGAAAGAGCGCCGGGCGTGGCTGCCACAGCAGTTGGCGCTGGATCTCACCTTCCCGATGAGTGTGGAAGAGTTAGTCATGACCGGCAGCTGGCCCAGCCACGGCGCGTTAACCGGCTATTGTGCAGGGCACTACCGTAAAGGCCGCGAGATTATGGCGCGGCTGGGTATTTCGCACTTGGCCCACCGCCCGCTGGGCGAACTTTCCGGTGGCCAGCGCCAGCGTGCACTGATCGGCCGTACGCTAATGCAGGAAGCCGAGCTACTGCTGCTTGATGAGCCGTTTGCCAACGTGGATAGCGAAACCGTGGATATTTTGATCCGCATCCTGCGTCAAATGGCGGACGACGGCGCGACGATCATTGTCGTGCTGCACGATATGGATCACCTGCGCCGCCTGGCCGATGAAGTGCTGATGCTAAACGGCGGCCATGGCCGTTGGGTGGCGCCCAGTGCGCTGACCCATCAACACGCACCCGCTCCGTTTACCATGGGAGGACGCCATGCTGGATCTGCTTAATGCGTGGTTTGTCAGCCCGTTCGATTACGGCTTTATGCGCCGCGCGGTAGTGGGTGGTTTGGCGCTTTCGTTGGCTGCACCGCCGCTGGGAGTGTTTTTGGTGCTGCGCGGCATGAGCCTGATTGGCGATGCCATGGCCCACGCGATTCTGCCCGGCGTCGCGCTGGGGTTCCTGCTGGCAGGTTTTTCGCTGCCGATTATGAGTATTGGCGGGGTGTTGTTTGGGTTAATGGTGGCGCTGCTGGCGGGGGCGGTCTCGAAAATGGGCGGCCAGCGCGAAGATGCCGCCATGGCGAGCTTTTTTATTATCTCGCTGGCCGCAGGCGTGATGCTGATTTCGCTGGGCGGTAGCAGCGTTGACCTTACCCATGTGCTGTTCGGCTCGATTCTGGCGATCAACTCCACCGCGCTGTTGCTAATCGCGGGCATCAGTACGCTGATTGTGCTGACCCTGGCAGTGGTGTTTCGCGCCCTGGTAGTGGAGTGTTTGGACCCGCTGTTTTTACGTGGCCAAAGCCGCCGCAGCGGTTGGGTACACAGCGTTTTCCTGGGCCTGCTGGTGCTGAACCTAACCGCCGGCTTTCAAACCCTGGGTACGCTAATGGCGGTGGGACTGATGATGCTGCCCGCCACCTCGGCGTGCTTTTGGAGCAAACGCCTGGAGGGCTTGATCGGCATCGCGATTGTGCTGGCCATGGTGGCGAGCACCGGCGGCCTGCTGCTCTCTTTTCATCTGGATATCCCCTCTGGCCCGAGCATTATTCTGCTGGCGGGGTTCGGTTATCTCTTTTCGGCCCTGTTTGGTCGCTACCACAGCTTGGCAGCCAAGCTGCGGCGTAAAACAACGCCGCTTGAAGTGGAGCAAGGGGCTTAATTATCAGTCTTCATGCTTATCGTAAGGAGTGTTGTATGTCGCTTGCCTATTTATCATCTCGGCCTTCGCGCTGGTTAGTCGGTGTTTCCGCGCTGCTGGCGCTGCCTGCTGCCATGGCTAATGAGCGCGTGCAGGTGGTGACCAGTTTCTCTATCCTGGCGGATATGGTGGAAAACGTAGGCGGCGAGCATGTCGAGGTGACCCCGCTGGTGGCTGCCGATGGCGATGCCCACGTTTACTCCCCCAGCCCCGGCGATGCACGCTCCCTGGCCAATGCCGATTTAGTCGTTTTCAACGGCCTGCTGTTTGAGGGCTGGATGGAGCGCCTGATTAGCGCCAGCGACTACAACGGGCCGATGGTCACCGCGACCGATGGTATTGAACCGCTCTCTTTCGCTGCACATGAAGAGCACGGCCATGATGATCATGACGAGCACGACCATGGGCACGACGACCATGACCACGAAGAGCATGCCGATGAGCACGCGGGGCATGACCATGGCAATCAAGATCCTCACGCCTGGCAGGATATGCACCAAGCCGAGGTGTATATCGCCAATATCCGCGATGGCTTAATCGCCGCCGACGCCGATAACGCCGATGCCTACCGCGCCAATGCGGAGCAGTATTTACAGGAAATGGCCGAGGTAGACGACGAGATTCGTGCGCTGATTGACGAGATCCCGGCCTCCACCAGCGTGATTACCGGCCACGACTCCTTTGGCTACTTCTCAAGCGCCTACGGGGTGACCTTCCTCTCTCCGGTAGGGCTTTCCACGGAAGCCGACCCCAGTGGCGCCAGCATGGCGGCGCTAGTGGATGTGATTGAGCAGGAGAACGTGAAGGCGCTGTTCCACGAGAACATGACCAACCAATCGATCATCACCCAGCTCGCCGAAGAGACCGGCCTGCCCATTGCGGGCACGCTCTACGCCGATGCGCTGGCAGCAGAGGGTGAAGCTAGCACTTATCTGGGTATGATGCGCCACAATGCCCATGTGCTGCACGACGCGTTGGCCCAGCCGGGTCATAACGACCACGACCACGACCACGACCACGACCACGATGATCATGGTCACAGCCACTAAGCAGTTAACGTCAATAGTGCTGCTCAGGCATTAATGGCCGTGAGCAGCCATTCCCGGAAGGACGCCATAGCGTGGGTTTCGGGGCGTGTCTGCAGGCGAGTCAGCCAGTAACCGCCTAGGCTAACAGCGGTGTCGAAAGGCTGTATCAGTGCGCCGCTGTTTAGTTGGCGGGGAAACATCAGCGGTGGCGCCAGCGCCACGCCTGCCCCTTGTAGGGCTGCTTCCACCATGGCGATGGAAGAATCAAACACAATGCTGTTGGTCATCGGAAAGCTGCGTGGTAGCCCTGCCGCCAATAGCCACTCTGTCCACTCATCAGCGCGATAAGAGCGCAGCCAGGTTTCCCCCAGCACATCGGCTGGGGTGTTAAGCCGCGCTGCGATATCAGGTATGCACATTACCGAGAGTGACGCCGGTAGTAGCGGCTGCGCCGCGGTGCCATGCCAGGCCCCTGTGCCAAAGCGGATCGCAAAATCCAGCCCCTCGCCGGCAATATCCGCGCGGTTGTTATGGGTGGAGAGCCGTAAATCGACGTAAGGGTACTGGCGCTGAAAGTCTCCCAGTCTCGGCAGCAACCAGCCGACGGCAAAAGTCCCCACCACGCCGACGTTTAATACCTCCCGATAGCTGCTCTCGCCCACCCGCTCCAGCGTGTGGGCTATCTGGTCGAATGAACTCTTCAATACCGGCAGCAGCAGCTCGCCCTCCTGGGTAAGCATTAGCCCCCTGGGCAAACGCTTGAACAGCGGCACCTTCAACAGCGTTTCGAGCAGCTTTACCTGGTGGCTTACCGCCGCCTGGGTCACATGAAGCTCTTCTGCCGCGCGAGTAAAGCTTAAATGCCTGGCCGACGCCTCAAACGCGCGCAGCGCCTTCAACGGCAAGTAGGGACGCACCAACTTGACCCCCAAATTTTTCTAATGGCTTATGCAAAATATCGCTGTTTGTGAATTGCCGCAGCGCGCCGTAAGTTAACCCCTGTCACAGGCTTTGCATCTGGAAATAACTCTCCGCCCTCTCTTGGTATTAATCACAACAGGATTTTGGTATGCGTAAGATGTTAGCAGCAAACTGCGGCCTTATCATGACAGGTTCGCTTCTACTCAACGGCTCTGCATGGGCTTCCGGCACGCCTGAAAGCGCCGATATTGAGGCCCTGGTGAACGATACTATCGCGCCTTTGATGGCCGAGCACCGTATTCCAGGCATGGCGATTGCGCTGAGCATTAACGGCCAGCAGCACTACTTTAATTATGGCCTCGCTAATCAAGAAGCGGGGATTCCGGTCACCGATGAGACGCTGTTCGAACTCGGCTCTGTCAGCAAGATTTTCACGGCTTCACTCGCTGGCTATGCCCAGGCTAGCGGCGCCCTCTCGCTTTCCGACCCGGCCAGCCGCTACCTGCCTGAACTGGAAGGCAGCGCCTTCGATGAGGTCACACTGCTGGAACTGGGCACTTACACCGCGGGCGAGCTGCCGCTGCAGTTCCCTGAGTCGGTTCAAAGCGAAGAGGCAATGATCGACTACTATCGCCAGTGGCAACCTGAATCCGCCCCTGGCAGCCATCGGCTCTACTCCAACCCGAGCCTGGGCCTGTTCGGTTATCTCGCCGCACAAAGCCTTGGTCAGCCCTTCGAGATGGCGATGGAGGAGGCGCTGTTTGCCCCGTTAGGGCTTGAGCATAGCTACTTTCAGGTGCCTGAAGCGCAGCAGGCGAACTATGCCTACGGTTACTCTAAAGAGGATGAACCCATTCGGGTGAACCCAGGCATGCTGGATGCCCAGGCCTACGGATTGAAATCGACTGCCGCAGACGTACTAACGCTGGTGGAAGCCAATATGAGTGGTGCTGAGCTTAATGAGCCACTAAGCCAAGCCTTGGCCGCTACGCGCACGGGGTACTTTGAGGTCGGCAATATGACCCAAGGACTGGGGTGGGAAAGCTATGCCTACCCGGTGGCACTCGATCAGTTACTGGCAGGCAACTCGCTTGAGATGATTTTGCAGCCCAACCCTGCCAACCGCTTAACCCCACCGCTAGCCCCCAGGCAGGAAGCGCTCTATAACAAAACCGGCGCTACCAACGGCTTTGGCGGCTATGTGGCTTTTGTACCCAGCGAGCAAATCGGCATTGTGCTGCTGGCTAACCGCAACTACCCCAATCAGGCGCGCATCGAAGCTGCACACCATATTCTTACCAAGCTGACTGAAGCGCCCTAAGCAAGCAGCCAGACAACCTGATGCCGCCTTCATGAACTGCACCCCAATCGTTGGATATTCATCCAATGGTTGGGGTGTTTTTTATGGCGATATAACGAAGATCAAACAACCGAAAGTTGCATTTTTTGCTGTCGATAAGGAGACTAGCACCCTCCCCCGTCACTTACCTTCACTGCGAAGAGCCCTTTCCCATGCGTCTAAACGCCGATTTTAGCCACTTTGCCTGTGTTACCCCGGAAGAGTATCAGTGGGTCGATTCCCCCAGCGCGGGGGTAGAGCGCATGATGTTTGACCGGATTGGTGATGAAGTTGCTCGCGCTACCAGCCTTGTGCGCTACGCCCCCAATACAAAGTTTGAGCGGCATACCCACGGCGGCGGCGAAGAGATTCTGGTATTGGAAGGCGTGTTCGCCGATGAGCATGGGCGCTACGCGGCGGGCAGCTACTTAAGAAACCCCATTGGCACCGGCCATACCCCGCAAATTGGCGAGGAAGGCGCGCTGATATTTGTCAAACTGCACCAGTTTGACCCCAACGACACGCTACAGTTGGCAGTGCCAGCGCATCGGCTGCCCTGGCAGCCTGATCGACGCCCGCGCATTGCCTATAAAATGCTGCACACCTACAAGCAGGAGCGCACCAGCCTGGAGCGCTGGTCGGCGGGCACCTCCATTACCTACCCCACGCTGCTGGGCGGGCTGGAGTTTTTGATTCTGGAAGGCACACTGAGCGATAGCGAGCAGAGTTACACGGCAGGCACCTGGTGCCGCTACCCCAGCGGTTCTGCTCCGGCACTTACCGCCGGTGATGATGGCGTCATGATGTACCTCAAACGCGGCCATCTGCCAGCCGCTTAGCTTCGCGACATACCCAGGAACGGCAGCAGCGTAAGGGCGGCAATAAGCCCCACTGCTAGCAGTACTAACACGACCTGCACCGGGTGAGCGGCCAAACGACGCCACAGCGTCTCCGCGTCACCCCGCTCAACCGCCGCCTGGTGCTCGCGTTGGGCGCGCTCAAGGCGCTCCGCCTGGTAGGCCTCTAACGCCGCGATGGCAGCGTCGTGCTGATGTGGATTGCGCAGCCAAATCGCGTCAACGCCCAGGCGGAAAAAGCCCGCCTGGGTTTCATAGGTATCAAAGCCATGGGCAGCGAGCAGGTCACGCACCTCCATGGCCTCTTCGTCGGTCACATGGCGCAGCCGGAACAGTAGTTCAGCCATTGGCGTGCCTCAAGAGTCGCTCTTCCCCACCATCAGGTCTGCCTGAATCACTTCGATCCAGTAGCCGTCCGGGTCTTTAACGAAGATAACATCTTTCATCTTGCCCTGATCGGAGCGTTTGACGAAGGTGACGTCATGCTCGTCGAACCACGCCTGGGCCGCTGCCAAATCCGGTACGTTGAAGCAGATATGCCCAAAGCCCTGGGGTTCGGCATTGCCATCGTGATAGGCGAAATCTTCCTGGTCTTCAGTCCCCCAGTTGTGGGTCAGCTCCAGCAGCCCTTTCTGGCTAAACGTCCAGGCGGTACGCGCTTGTGCATCGTCCGGAACGCTGTCGCTGGGTTCCAGGTTGGCCAGGAAGTAGAGCGAGAACTGCATCTCTTCGAAATCCAGCCGCCGCATCACCTGCATACCAAACACTTTTGAGTAGAACGCCAATGCCTGCTCAGGGTCTTTCACCCGCAGCATGGTGTGGTTTAAACGAAACCCTTGAGTTTGGGGCGGCGTAGCCACGACGCCGGGATGCTGCTCGCCTTGAAAACTCATTTTGCTCTCCTATCGCTGATGTTGATCATTGAATCCATTGAGCTTCACGTACCGCTTACCATGGGGGCTTTATGGCCATAATAACAGCCCTTACAAGCACGTAGGCAGTGTCGTATCGAGGTACCGATAAGCGCACTGGCAATACTAAACAAAAACCCTACACTTATTCTTCATAAGCTTTACAAAAAGCAGTTCCCGCAACATGAGTGATGCCCCACCTTTGAGGCGTCCACAGGAGTTTTCCATGAGTGCGATCGATATGACGCTGGGTGACCACCTGACGCTAAAACAGCTTTCCAATGCGCTTCACAACGGTTTTTCGCCGATTGTTGAAGTCGAGTCGATGGATGGAATCTACAAAGTGCGTTTTCACCATGCTAACGGCGTGTCTGAGCTGAGCGATAACAAGGGCCACGTCAGTACTTTTCTGGGCACGGGCGAAATCCGCGATACCCTGGGCCAACTGGGCTTGACCCACGGCGTGCTAACCTTCGCCGACCAGTGTGGTGACGAGATGATTGGGGTCGAGGGTAAAGCGATGACACCTGATGAAATGCTTACCTACGGTACGCGTATTTCGTTTCGTTAGATTGCTATCGTCCGCATCCGGGGCTTTACAGGGCTACTTCAGGCAAGGATAGTAATCCCTCGACAGGGGCGCCCTCCGTTACGGTTGGGCTGAGAAGCACCCTTTGAACCTGAACCGGATAACACCGGCGTAGGGAGTCGTGGTAACGCTTACCACCTCCCTGCCGGGAGGATGCTATGACCCTACGCCCGCTTGGCGATTACCTTGAGATGCTACGCTCAGTGACACCGCTGGTTCACTGTATGACCAACTATGTGGCCATGAACAGCACTGCCAACCTGCTGTTAGCCACCGGCGCGTCGCCCGCCATGCTGCATGCGCCTGAAGAAGTGGCTGAATTCACGGCTATCTCCGCGGGGCTGTCGATTAATATCGGTACGATCTCTGCCCACTGGGCTGACGCTATGCTCACCGCCACAGCGACTGCCGATCAGCATGCCATTCCCTGGGTATTAGATCCCGTCGCCGTTGGCGCCACGCGCTATCGCCAAACGCTGTGCGCGAAGCTGCTGGCCGCTAAACCCAGCGTGATTCGTGGCAATGCGTCTGAAATTCTTGCCCTTAACGGTTTAGCTAGCCAAGGCCGCGGCGTGGACGCCACAGCCGCCACCGACCAAGCCGTGGACGCTGCAATAGCATTAGCGCAAAAACACGGCTGTATTGTCGCGATGACCGGTGAAAGCGACTGGGTGACGGACGGCACACAGCACTACCGCATTAACGGTGGCCATCCTTTGATGCCCCGCGTAACAACGCTTGGCTGTGGGCTGAGCGCGCTAGTGGCGGGATTTGTGGCTGCCAACCGCGACGCCCCACTGGGTGCAACGGCAGCCGCGCTGGCCTGCTTTGCGGTCACAGGAGAGCGTGCGGGCAGCCACGCCAACGGGCCTGGTAGCTTTCAAGTGGCACTGCTGGATGCGCTGTATCAACTCACCCCTGACGACCTCACTACTTATGCCCAACTGGAGGCAATCCATGCCGCTTGATCTATCGCTCTACTTGGTCACCGATGCCACGCTCTGCCGAGAGCATGGTTTGGAACAAACGGTTGAGGCAGCGGTAAAAGGCGGAGTCACCACCGTGCAGTTGCGTGACAAGCATGCCAGCGATGAACAGATGATTGCCCAAGCCAAACGGTTAAAAGCGCTTCTGGCAGGCACCGGAGTCCCGCTGATCATTAACGATCGTTTGCAGGTGGCACTAGAAAGCCAGGCAGATGGCCTGCATGTCGGTCAGAGCGACGCTGCCGTTCAGCAAGCGCGCCGGGTACTAGGTGAGCAAGCGATTATCGGCCTGTCGATCAATACTATCGCCCAGCTGCAAGTCTCTCCGTTTGAGCTACTCGATTATGTCGGGATTGGCCCCGTGTTTGCCACCGAGAGCAAACAAGATCACGCCCAGCCCATCGGCTTTGGCGGTTTAGCGGCGCTGGTCAAGGCGTGCCCACTGCCCAGCGTGGCCATTGGTGGGCTGAAAGCGAATCATGCGATTAGCGTACAGCGCGCGGGAGCGAACGGTTTAGCGGTGATATCGGCCATTTGTGGCCAGCCCGACCCTTACCAGGCAGCGCGCGCTTTTCAGATTTTCCAAGCCGATTCGGCGTCATGAATCAGTTAGAGCATATCGTCGCTTTTGTGCGGGTAGCCGAGTTGGGTAGCTATACCCGCGCTGCTGAAGCGCTGGATATTTCCCGCACTCGCGTATCCCGCCAAGTCATGGCACTGGAAGAGACATTGGGCGCGCGACTGATACAACGCACCACGCGACGACTACATCTCACTGAGGCCGGAGAACGCTATCTAGTCCGCGCCCAAGGGATACTGCAAGCGCTCGATGAGGCCGCCGCCGAGGTGGGCCAAGGTACCAGCGATGTGCGTGGGCGGCTGCGCGTTAATGGGCCGATGAGTTTTGGCACCCGCTACCTGGCGCCACTCGTCGCCCAGTTTATGCATACCCACCCGGCGCTGGAAGTGCGCCTGGATTTGAACGACCGCCGTGTCGACCTGCTTGAAGAGGGTTACGACGTAGCGATCCGTATCGGCAGCCTGCCCGACTCCAGCCTGGTGGCGCGCCGCCTGACCCGTTGCCGCCTACTGTTTTGCGCATCGCCTGAATATCTTGCCAACCACGGTGAACCCGACAGCGTTCAAGCCCTTGCCAAGCACCACTGCCTACGCTACCGCAGCGGCCAACAGAGCGCTGACTGGAAGATTGCCACGCAGTCATTGACGGTCAATGGCCCACTGGAAAGCAATAACGGCGATGTACTCACCCACGCCGCGGAAGCTGGCCTGGGCATCGCTCAGCAGCCCAGCTTTCTGGTCACAGAGAGTATCGCCAGCGGGCGTTTAGTGCCCATCTTGACCAATGAGCCAGCGGTACGGCTCGATGTTCATGCCCTCTACCCCGCCCGGCGCTACCTGCCCGCCAAGGTGGAGCGCTTCATCGACCTGCTCACCGAGGCGTGGGGCGATCCGCCAGTTTGGGAACAGAGCATTGGATTGTCGCCCATTACGCAACAGTGATGTGCAAAATACGCTGATTATCTCGATCTTATCCGGCTGTAAAGTAGCGTCATCAACCACTCGATGGAAGCTACTACGATGACAACGCATACTCACTCTGCCCCCTCTCTACAGCCCTCTGTACAGCACTCTTTACAACCCCAGGCCATCTCGCTACTGCGCGTCGCACTGGGTGTGATGGCCCTTGCTCACGGTTTGCTCAAGGTGTTTGTATTTACCCTACCGGGCACCGTCGGCTATTTTGAATCACTGGGTTTACCAGGGTTTCTGGCCTACCTGACCATTGCCGCGGAAGTGGGCGGTGGAGCCGCCCTGATTCTGGGTGTTTACACCCGCTGGGTGAGCCTGGCACTGGTGCCGGTACTGCTCGGCGCTGCTTGGGTGCATCTTGGCAACGGCTGGATGTTCTCAAATACCGGCGGCGGTTGGGAATTCCCGGTGTTCTGGACG
Organism: Halomonas sp. A3H3; assembly: GCF_000982975.1. NCBI lineage: Bacteria > Pseudomonadati > Pseudomonadota > Gammaproteobacteria > Oceanospirillales > Halomonadaceae > Halomonas > Halomonas sp. A3H3. The sequence continues at coordinate 1,559,275 of NZ_HG423343.1, forward strand.
CTGGCGTTAATCGTGCAAGCGGGCCTGGGCAGCGGCCGCTGGGTGTTAAGCAACCGATTCGCCTAACACCTAAAACTATCGCCTAACCCTATTGCCAGCGCTTGCTTACCGCCAGCGTTGGCCATGCTGCTGAGGAGACTCACTCATGTTACCTAGCCTGTTTATTTCCCATGGTTCGCCCATGCTGGCCCTCAATAAAACCCCGGCTCATGCCTTTCTACGCGAACTGGGTAGGCAGCTTGCGCCCAAGGCGGTGGTAGTGGTCTCAGCGCACTGGGAGAGCCTGGCGCTCAAGGTCAGCATCAGCGCCAAGCCAGAAACCATTCACGACTTTGGCGGCTTCCCACAGGCGCTTTTCGAGTGCCAGTATCCTGCCCCGGGTGAGCCGGAACTGGCTGAACGGCTGGCCGTGTTACTGGGCGCCGAGCGGGTAGAGCGCGGCCTGGATCACGGCGCCTGGGTGCCCCTTTCACTGATGTTTCCTGACGCCAATGTGCCGGTTGTCTCGCTGTCGCTTCCGGTGCGCTGGAGCAATGCGGAGCTGGCCACGCTGGGCGAGCGCCTGTCGGCTCTGCGGGAAGAGGGGATTTTGGTGATCGGCTCGGGCAGCCTGACCCATAACCTGTATGAAATCATGCCCCAGGAGAGCCCTGTGCCCGCCTGGGTAGATGAATTTGCCACTTGGGTAAGCGAGCGCCTTATCGCCAATGATCGTGAAGCGCTGCTTAGCTGGGAGCGCGCACCCTATGCGCAGGAGAACCACCCGACCCCTGAACACTTTCAGCCATTGCTGGTGGCCATGGGGGCAGGAGGCGACGCAAAACAGCTGCACCACAGCGTAGAGCACGGTGTGCTTGCGATGGACGTTTATGCGTTTAGCTGATCGCTACCCCTAACGATTCAGGTTGTGCTGCTCTGGAAGGCTTGAGATCACGCATTAACAGCGCAAACTCAAGCTGTTCAGGGGTAATGCTGACCTTGGGAACGGGGATTCGCACGCGATGCCCAGAACCAGGTGCTGCGCTCTGCGCTTCACCTCGCAAGTTCTCGATATGCTCAAGCACGAAGCGGTGATTACCACCTGGCAGCATCAGCTCCATGCCATCCCCCACTTCAAAGCGATTTTTAACCTCGACTTCCAACCTGCCACGAGCCGGATCGAAACCCAACACTTCACCGACGAACTGTTGGTGAACGCCGATCGAGTTCCCCTGCTCATAGCTTTGGAACTCACCGTGCACATGGCGTTGATAGAAACCTTCGGTGTACCCTCTATTCGCCAGGTTCTCAAGTTCATCCATTAGCCGTTTGTTAAAGGGGCGCCCAGCGACGGCGTCATCAATGGCTTGGCGATAAACTTGCGCTGTACGCGCGACGTAGTAATGGGACTTGGTGCGTCCTTCAATCTTTAGTGACGCCACACCCATTTGCGTCAGTCGAGCCACGTGCTGCACCGCGCGCAGATCCTTGGAGTTCATGATGTAGGTGCCGTGTTCATCTTCATGCACAGGCATCAGCTTGCCAGGGCGGGAAACGTCTTCAATCAGCGCCGAAAGCTCGTCTGGGCTGCCGGCCGCAGCGCTACCACTTCCTTGGGCGGCTATTAAGTCGCCCGTGTCATCGTGGGTTGCCGCTATGGTGTTGTATTTCCAGCGACACGCGTTGGTGCAGGTGCCTTGATTAGGGTCGCGATGATTGAAATAACCCGACAGCAGGCAACGCCCTGAATAGGCGATACACAGTGCGCCGTGAACAAAGGTTTCGATCTCTAAGCCTGGGCACTGTTCGCGTATTTCGCCGATCTCTTCCAGTGATAGCTCCCTAGACAAAATGATGCGGCTGATACCCTGCCGCTGCCAGAATTGGGCGGCAGCCCAGTTGACGACGTTCGATTGCACTGAGAGGTGGATAGGTTGATCCGGCCAGCGGTCACGAACCATCATAATCAAACCGGGATCCGACATAATCAGCGCATCGGGCCCTGCCTCGATCACCGGCGCCATATCCTGAAGGTAGGTTTTCAGTTTGCTGTTGTGAGGGGCAATGTTGGAGGCAACGTAAAACTGCTTGCCTCGGGCATGGGTATACTCGATACCACGATGTAAGTTATCAATTTTAAAATCGTTGTTGCGCACCCTGAGAGAATAGCGTGGCTGCCCTGCGTAGACCGCATCGGCCCCATAGGCAAAGGCGTAACGCATGTTCTTGAAGGTGCCCGCAGGGGAAAGGAGCTCGGGAGCTTGCTTCAGTCGTTCGGGGGCTTGCATAGACAGTCACCGTGATCAGGACGATGGCTCGCAGCGGACTGCGATGAAAGGCCAGGATTATAACCAGCCCAAATCCGCCGTTTTGGCAAGCTCACCGCTTCCGTGACCTAGATCAAAAAGTGGCGGTAGAGTGACGTCAGTTAAGCGGTAGGACGACGTTTAAGGGTTGTCCTACGGTCGTGATACGCCACCGCTAACCCGCTGCCCATTATCAAGGCGCTGCCTACCCAGACCCAGAGATCCGGCATTTCACCCCAGAACCACCAGCCCAGCAGTACCGCCCAGAGCATAGCGGTGTAATCAAACGGCGCGGCGATGGCCGCAGGAGCAAACCGAAAGGCCAAGGTGATGAAAGCGGTGGCCGCAACGCCCAATATTCCGGAGGCGAAAAAGCCTACCCAGTGCCACGGCTGGGGTGTCTGCCACACCCATGGCAGCGTTAGCGCGGTCACCACCAGCGGCACACAGGTCATGTAAAACAGCATTGCCCAGAGGTGTTCGCGGGCGCCGTAGCGCCGGGCGGTAATCATCATCAGCGCATAGAATAGCGCCGCCCCCACCAATACCAGCGCGCCCATCTGAAACGCATCGCCGTTGGGCCGCACCACGATCAGCACCCCCGCAAACCCCACCAAGGATGCGATCAGCACCGGTGGATCAATGCGCTCACCCAACAATGGCACCGAAAGCAGGGTCACAAACAGCGGCGCCACAAAGGCAATCGCCGTGGCCTCCGCCAGGGGGAGCAGCGTTAGCCCCCATACGAAACAGACCATGGTGGCGGTATAAATCAATCCGCGCAGCAAATGGACGCCCGGCCGTTTCGTACGCAGCTTGCGTAACCCACCGGCAAAATGGGCAAGCAGCGCAATCAGCGGTAGCGATATCAAGGCACGGAAGAAAATAATCTGCAGTGGCGAGTGCACTTCACCTAACCACTTGGAAACAGCGTCGCCTAGGGCGAGGAAAAGAACGCCCAAACACATGCAGAGTATGCCTTTCAGCGAGGTTGTCACCGCGATCTCCCTGTTCACTGGTCAATACAAAGTGCCAAAAAAGAAAAACCCCGCCAATTAACCATTGGCGGGGTGATGACGGCCCACCCCCTTACAAGCTGGCGTTAACGACCATACAGTCCATACCTTGGGAGTGCAGCTCACGGCACGCTTGGCGAGCGCGCTGCTCGTCCAATGCCATTAGCCGGGCGCGATAAACCGGGTTTTGGCCCTCTACCGTGTCTACAGCAATGCGTCCGCCTAAAGTCTGTGCAATCCGCTGAGCCGCCTGCTGCGCCAATTGCCGTGCCTGGGCTTCACGACTGAAAGCACCCACTTGCACCCCCCAGCCGCCGCCCGTTTCATTGACAGAGGCCATCTTGCGTTCACGCTCAATGAACGCTTGAAGTGGGTCGGGCTGTGGATCTTCGCTTGCCGGCGTTGGGCGCTGAATGGTGACGATATCGGCTAGCTGTTCTTCAAGATCGACAACCGGCGTTGAGGGGGTAGAGTTACTCGATGGTGACAATGTTGACGTTTCGACCACCGCCAGCAGGGGTTGGCGTGGCGCTGGCTGCTGTGGTGCCACCGGCTGAGCAGGGGGTGCAAAGGCCATAAATTCCCGCGAGAAGCTGGTGTCACCCATCCAGCTTTGCTGGTCGCGTAGCGACGCACGCAAGAAGCTACGATCCAGCAGATTGGCCATATGGGTATCCCGGGACTGGGATGAAAAACCACCCATGACGACGCCCACCAGCCGCCGATCACCGCGCACTGCGGTAGTGGCCACGTTAAAGCCAGAGGCGCGAATGAACCCCGTTTTTAGGCCATCGGCACCTGGGTAGTCACGCACCAATCGATTGTGGCTGGTGTGCCGGGTGCCGCGGTAGGTAAACTCTTGCAGGCCGAAGTAGTGGTAGTACTGGGGGAAGTCCTGCATCACGCGTACCGAAAGCGTGAGCATATCCCGCGCGGTGGTGATTTGGCCGTCATCCGGCAAGCCAGAGGCATTGCGAAAGGTGGTGGCATGCATGCCCAGCTCGCGTGCCTTGGTGGTCATCATTTGGGCAAAGTGGGCTTCGCTGCCGCCCAGGGCTTCGGCAACCACTGCGGCAACATCATTGGCAGAGCGAACCGCGAGTGCGCGAATAGCGGTATCCACCGGAATTGAGCTGCCCGCCGCCAGCCACAGTTTGACAGCAGGCTTGGCGGCAGCGTAATGGGAAACCGGCAAGGGTTGGTCCAAGCGCAGCGTACCCTCTTCTAACGCTTCAAAGGTTAGATAGAGCGTCATCATTTTGGTAAGCGACGCAGGATAGCGCTGATCGTCAATATTCTCGGCGTAAAGCACTTCGCCATTGTCCAGATCAACGACAATACCCGCATAGCGCGGGTTGTCGGCATGCGCAGTAGTGACCATCGCAAGTATGAGCAGCATTAGCATACTCAAAAACCCTATCGCCGACGCTCCCCCGGCAGCGCTTTTTATCCTCGCATACATACCTGCCCCTTGCTTGTTATCAATGCGCTAGTTCGAATCGCTGTTTAACCAACCTGCCGCTGCTTAACTACCATGCCACACTCAAGCTACAACACAAGGCTTGCCCAAGCGGCACGCGACGCTTACTCAATTTAATAATAGGCCGAGTATAGGGTATTAGTACGAAGAATAGACGCCGTTAAGTGTAGAAAACAGAAGATAAATGCGCCCATAAAAAAACCGACCACTGAGGGTCGGTTTTCATTCGCTACCAAAGAGGCCTGGCGCAGAGGATTACTCTTCTGCAGCGGCTTCTTCAACAACCGGACGGTCAACTAGTTCAACGAACGCCATAGGCGCGTTGTCGCCGGTGCGGAAACCGCACTTGAGAATACGGACGTAACCGCCCGGACGCTCGGCATAACGCGGACCCAATTCGTTGAACAGTTTGCCGACGGCTTCTTTAGAGCGCGTGCGGGCAAACGCCAAACGACGGTTTGCAACGCTATCCTGCTTAGACAAGGTGATCAGCGGCTCGATTACGCGACGCAGCTCCTTGGCTTTCGGCAGGGTTGTCTTAATGACTTCATGTTCGACCAGCGAGACAGACATGTTCTTGAACATGGCCTGACGATGCGAGCTGGTGCGATTCAGATGACGACCACTCTTACGATGACGCATGGTTGTAATTCCTTACCAAACTGGGACTCAAGTCGACGCTCACGCGGAGGCTTTGTCGTCCTTCAGGCTTGCCGGTGGCCAATTTTCCAACCGCATGCCAAGGGACAAGCCGCGAGCCGCCAATACATCTTTGATTTCATTCAAAGACTTTTTACCGAGGTTCGGTGTCTTCAACAGCTCAACTTCTGTGCGCTGGATAAGATCACCGATGTAGTAAATATTCTCGGCTTTTAGGCAGTTCGCGCTACGAACGGTCAACTCAAGATCGTCTACGGGGCGCAATAGAATTGGATCGACATGATCCTCTTCCTCTTCGACTTCCTGTTCTTTATCAGCTTCCAGGTCGACGAAGGCGGCCAGCTGCTCTTGCAGGATGGTCGCACTGCGACGGATAGCCTCTTCCGGATCCAGGGTACCGTCGGTTTCCAGATCGATAATTAGCTTATCGAGGTCGGTGCGCTGCTCGACACGAGCGGCCTCAACCGAGTAGGAAACACGGCGGACAGGGCTGAAGGTGGCATCCAGCTGCAGGCGGCCAATGGCACGTGACTCTTCATCAGAGCCGCGCGCGTCAGCCGGTTCGTAGCCACGACCCAGCGCTACCTTAAGCTGAATTTTCAGCTCGGCACCTTCATTGACATGAGCAATGACGTGGTCCGGGTTGACGATTTCGACGCTATGATCAAGCGCAATGTCGCCAGCGGTGACGACGGCTGGGCCCTGCTTGTTCAGCGTGAGCACCGCCTCATCGCGGCTGTGCATCTTGATCGCAACATCTTTCAAGTTCAGGAGGATTTCAATGACATCTTCCTGCACCCCTTCAAGCGCACTGTATTCATGCTCGACGCCGGCGATTTCAGCCTCTACCACGGCACAGCCGGGCATGGACGAAAGCAGAATGCGACGTAGTGCATTCCCCAGGGTGTGACCAAAACCACGCTCGAACGGTTCGAGCACGATTTTGGCGTGATGTGCGCTGATTTCTTCGACCTTGATGTCGCGAGGACGGAGAAACTCTGTCACTGAACGCTGCATATGAACACCTTTCAGGCTGCCAAACGGATACTTGGTACTCGGTAAGATCTGGCGCGGGCGTTAAACCGGCACCAGATTGACAAGAAACAGAAAACTGCTTACTTGGAGTACAGCTCGACGATCAGGTTTTCGTTGATGTCGGCAGACAGGTCACCGCGTTCAGGCAGAGCCTTGAAAGTGCCTTCCATCTTCTTGGCGTCGATTTCGATCCAAGCGATATCGCCACGGTTGGCCGCAATGGACAACGCGCTTTGAATACGTGCTTGGTTTTTCGCCTTTTCGCGAATGGAAACAACGTCACCCGGCTTCACTTGATAGGAAGCAACGTTAACGGTGCGGCCGTTCACGGAAATCGCTTTGTGGCTGACCAGCTGACGCGCTTCAGAGCGAGTCGAGCCGAAGCCCATGCGGTAGACGACATTATCCAGTCGGGATTCGAGCAACTGCAACAATACTTCACCGGTCGCACCTTTCAGGCGAGCGGCTTCTTTGTAGTAGTTACGGAACTGTTTTTCGAGTACGCCATACATGCGACGTACTTTTTGCTTCTCGCGAAGCTGCAAGCCGTAGTCTGAAAGACGCTGACGACGCTGGCCGTGTACACCCGGGATCTGCTCGGATTTACACTTTTTCTCGAAGGGAGTAACACCACTCTTCAAAAAGAGGTCGGTGCCTTCACGACGAGACAGTTTGCACTTCGGTCCAATATAACGAGCCATGAATCTGTCTCCTTAAACGCGGCGTTTCTTAGGCGGACGGCAGCCATTATGGGGAATGGGCGTCGCGTCTACGATGCTTTGCACGCGGAAGCCGGCGGCATTCAGTGCGCGCACGGCGGATTCACGACCGGGACCTGGGCCTTTAACCAGTACATCTACGTTTTTCACACCATACTCGGCTGCAGCAGTTGCTGCACGTTCGCTTGCCACTTGAGCAGCGAACGGGGTGCTCTTGCGAGAACCACGAAAACCCGAACCACCGGCAGTCGCCCAAGAAAGAGCGTTGCCCTGGCGGTCTGTGATCGTCACGATCGTGTTGTTAAAAGAGGCATGGATATGCGCAATCGCATCCACTACCTGCTTTTTAACCTTTTTACGGTTACTACGCGGGTTAGCCATGTTGATGTCTATTCCTGTCTTTACGCCAGAACGTGCGTGTTATTTGCGGATCGGCTTACGCGGGCCCTTACGGGTGCGCGCGTTAGTCTTAGTCCGCTGACCACGCAGCGGAAGACTACGACGATGACGCAGACCACGGTAGCAACCTAAGTCCATGAGACGCTTAATGTTAAGCGTGACATCACGACGAAGGTCGCCTTCTACGGTGTACTTACCAACTTCAGAACGCAGGGTGTCGACTTCTTCAGAAGACAGATCCTGGATCTTGGCAGTAGGCGCGATACCGGCTGCAGCACAGATGTGCTCAGCACGGGTACGGCCAATCCCGAAGATATAGGTCAGCGAGATCGCCGCATGCTTGTTGTCCGGGATATTGACGCCTGCAATACGGGCCATCAGCTTACTCCGAAATTTGAGCGGCTTGCTCGTTTATTCATCTACAAAAGGCGCAACAGCATACCCCATCATTTGCCCTAAGGCAAGGGGTATGCTGGCACCCGCTTAATACAACCCAGGCTATTAACCCTGGCGTTGTTTGTGCCGTGGCTCGCTGCAGATGACGCGGACAGCGCCATTGCGACGAATGATCTTGCAGTTACGGCACATTTTCTTTACGGAAGCTCGAACTTTCATCGATCTTTCTCCAAAAACCGGCTCGCGGCGCGCCCTCTCTAACTAAATAGGGGTGGACGGCGCCTCAGCGCATGATACCGCCGCTACCGTAGCCTTTCAGGTTGGACTTCTTCATCACTGAGTCATACTGATGCGACATGAGATGCGACTGCACCTGGGCCATGAAGTCCATGATGACCACGACTACGATTAACAACGAGGTACCGCCGAAGAAAAACGGCACGTTCCACGCCACAATCAAGAACTGGGGCATCAAGGAAACCGCAGTGATATACAAGGCACCGAACAGGGTCAAACGTGTCATGACCTTGTCGATATAGCGAGCGGTCTGCTCGCCGGGGCGAATGCCCGGCAGGAAAGCGCCTGACTTTTTAAGATTGTCAGCCACATCCTTGGGGTTGAAGACCAGCGCTGTGTAAAAGAAGCAGAAGAATACCACTGCCGCCGCGAAAAGCAAGATGTAAAGCGGTTGACCTGGGCCTAATGCCTGAGATGCACGCTGCAACCACTCCATACCTTCACCGGCACCTACCCACTGACCAATAGAGGCCGGGAAAAGCAGGATACTGGAGGCAAAAATCGCCGGAATAACACCGGCCATGTTGACCTTCAAAGGCAGGTAGCTACTTTGCCCTGCATACATCTTATTGCCCACTTGTCGCCGAGGGTAATTAACTTTAAGACGGCGTTGGCCGCGCTCAATGAAAACCACAAAGGCGACAGTCGCAATACCTAACACTGACAGCGCTAACAGCGGCAGAACATTCCAGGCCCCTTCATTACGGGCAAGCTCGAAGGCTTGGCCCACGGCACTGGGCAGTCCAGCGACAATACCGGCGAAGATCAGCAGCGAAATACCGTTGCCGATGCCCTTCTCGGTAATCTGCTCACCTAGCCACATCATAAACACCGCCCCCGATACAAACGTAATCACGGCGGTGAAATAGAAGCTGAAGTCAGCACTGTACGCGATGCCTTGGCTAGCCAGACCGACGGACATGCCGGTAGCCTGGACAAACGCCAGTATCACCGTGCCGTAGCGGGTGTACTGGCTAATCTTGCGGCGGCCAGCCTCACCCTCTTTCTTGAGCTGCTCAAGATGAGGGGAGACCGCAGTCATGAGCTGCATGATAATCGACGCCGATATATAGGGCATGATACCCAGGGCGAGAACACTCATGCGCTCCAGGGCGCCACCCGAGAACATGTTAAACATGCCCAGAATGGTGCCCTGTTGCTCCCTAAACAAGGCAGCAAGCTGGTCAGGATTGATACCGGGAACGGGAATGTGGGCACCAATACGGTACACCACGATGGCGAGGAGCACGAAGCGCAAACGCGCCCACAGTTCACTCAGACCGCTGCCCATCGCCGGCATTTTTCCTGACTTGGCCATTTAGTCCTCTACCTTGCCGCCAGCGGCTTCGATCGCTTCACGGGCACCTTTGGTGACCTTGATTCCGCGAACGGTAACCGCCGTTTTCAGTTCGCCAGAAAGGATGATCTTCGCGTGTAGCGTAGAGTCCTTTAGCACGTTGGCTTCTTTCAAAGATGCCAGGGTGACTTCGCCACCGGCAACTTTAGCAAGCTCAGCCAGGCGTACTTCTTCAGAGACCAGAGATTTTGCAGACGTAAAGCCGAATTTCGGCAAACGACGCTGCAAAGGCATCTGACCGCCTTCGAAACCGGGCTTAACACTGCCGCCACTACGTGACTTCTGACCTTTGTGACCACGGCCACCGGTCTTACCAAGACCGGAACCGATGCCACGACCAACGCGCTTTGCAGCGTGTTTGGAGCCCGGAGCCGGGCTTAGGTTATTGAGTTTCATGGATTACTCTCCCTCAACGCGCACAAGGTAGTTCACCTTGTGGATCATGCCGCGTACGGCAGGGGTGTCTTCCAGTTCAACCGTATGACCGATGCGACGCAGGCCCAAGCCTTTCATAGTAGCCTTGTGCTTGGGCATAATGCCGATGGTGCTGCGGATCTGGGTAACCTTGATCGTTGCTGCCATGGTGCCTTACCCCGTGATCGCTTCGACAGACAGACCGCGCTTGGCGGCCACGTCTTCCGGTGCTTGCATGGAGGAGAGACCTTTAACAGTCGCTCGTACCACGTTAACCGGGTTGGTGGAACCGTAGCACTTGGCCAGTACGTCGTGGACACCGGCGAGCTCTAATACAGAGCGCATGGCGCCACCGGCGATGATACCGGTACCTTCGGAAGCCGGCTGCATGTACACCTTGGAAGCACCGTGACGGGCTTTGACCGGGTACTGCAGCGTATGGCCAGCAAGGTTCACCTTGACCATGTTGCGACGAGCTTGATCCATCGCTTTCTGGATTGCGACAGGCACTTCACGCGCCTTGCCACGACCGAAACCGACACGACCTTTACCATCACCAACGACGGTCAGTGCGGTGAAGCCGAAAATACGACCACCCTTGACCACCTTGGCGACGCGGTTGACCTGCACTAACTTCTCTTGCAGATCACCGCTTTGCTGTTCGTTCTTCGCCATCGTAAAACCCTTTAGAATTCCAGGCCGCCTTCACGTGCGGCGTCGGCCAGCGCCTTGACGCGGCCGTGATACTTAAAGCCAGCACGGTCGAAGGCCACCTGGGTGATGCCTGCTTCTTTAGCGCGTTCAGCAATCAGAGCACCCACTTTAGAGGCCGCATCTGAGTTGCCGGTCGCACCCTCGCGCAGTACTTTGTCCAGCGTAGAAGCACTGGCTAGCACTTTGCCACCATCCGGCGAGATAATCTGCGCATAGATGTGACGCGGGGTACGGTTGACGCACAGGCGATACACGCCCAGCTCGCGGATCTTTGCGCGAGCGCGGCGGGCACGACGGAGACGAGATTCTTTCTTCGCGTTCATAACCCTGCCTTACTTCTTCTTGGCTTCTTTGCGACGCACCTGCTCGTCGGCGTACCGAACACCCTTGCCTTTGTACGGCTCAGGGGGACGGAAGGCGCGGATTTCCGCGGCGCACTGGCCGAGCATCTGCTTATCCGCGCTTTTCAGCACGATAACGGTGTTCTTCGGCGTTTCCGCTGAGACACCTTTAGGCAGTTCATAGTCGACCGGGTGCGAGAAGCCCAGTGAAAGATTGAGCGTCTGGCCCTTAGCTTGGGCACGATAACCGACGCCAACAATTTCGAGAGTTCTTGTGAAACCCTCGGATACGCCCGTTACCAGGTTCTGAACTAAGGCGCGGGTAGTACCGGCCATGGCCCAGCTCTTGGCAGACTCACTCGGGGCGAAGGTCAGCTGGCCATCTTCTTGACCGACCACTACATCAGAGTGGATGGTCATAGATAGCGTGCCCTGGCCGCCTTTGGCGGTCAGCTGGTCAGCATTGATTTTAATCTCAACGCCGGCAGGCACTTTAACCGGATATTTCGCTATGCGGGACATTCCAGCCTCCTAGAATACGGTGCAGATGACTTCGCCACCGACACCCGCTTGGCGCGCGGCACGATCGGTCATGACACCATTGGATGTGGTGACAATCGCGATACCCAGGCCATCGGCAACCTTAGGCAAGTTATCCTTGCCCATGTAGCGGCGCAGGGACGGCTTGGAAACCCGCTGAATGTGCTCAATGACCGGCTTACCCTCAAAGTACTTGAGAGTTACGGTTAGCTCGGGCTTAGCGCCCTCCGCTACCGCAAAGTCGGCAATGTAGCCTTCTTCCTTTAGCACTCGGGCCACTTGCACTTTCAACTTGGAGGACGGCATGGTAGCCGTCTCCTTGGTGGCCATCTGCGCATTGCGGATACGTGTAAACATATCCGCCAGAGTGTCTTGCATGCTCATTTAATGTGCGCTCCTGATAATTCTACGTGGCGTTACCAACTGGATTTTTTCAACCCAGGAACGTCGCCACGCATGGCGGCTTCACGCAGCTTGTTACGGCCAAGGCCGAACTTGTTGTAAAAACCGTGCGGACGACCGGTGATACGGCAGCGGTTACGCTGACGCACCGGGCTTGAGTCGCGCGGCAGTTGCTGCAGCTTCAGCGTCGCCTCGAAGCGGTCTTCCTCAGACGTGTTCACGTCTGAGATGATCTTCTTGAGTTCAGCGCGCTTGGTCGCATACTTCGCGACCAGCTGAGTACGCTTAAGCTCACGCTCTACCATACTTTTCTTAGCCATGATCTCGCCCCTATTTCTTGAACGGGAAGTTCAGCGCGGTTAGTAGCGCACGACCTTCCTCGTCGGTTTTGGCGGTCGTAGTGATAGTGACGTCCAACCCCCGGATGCGATCGATTTTATCATACTCGATCTCCGGAAAGATGATCTGCTCACGCACACCCATGGAGTAGTTACCACGACCGTCGAAAGACTTCGGGTTGAGACCACGGAAGTCACGCACGCGGGGAATCGCGATGTAAACCAAACGGTCCAAGAAGTCCCACATACGCTCAGCGCGCAGAGTTACCTTGATGCCGATTGGCCAACCTTCGCGCACCTTGAAGCCCGCGATGGACTTACGTGCCTTGGTCACCAACGGTTTTTGACCAGAGAGTTTCTCTAGATCGCCGATGGCATTGTCAATCAACTTTTTATCGTTGACTGCTTCGCCGATACCCATGTTCAGAGTCACTTTCGTGATCCGGGGTACCTGCATAACGTTGGCATAGCTGAACTCTTCTTTGAGTTGAGCTGCTACCTCGTTTTGATAACGTTCTTTCAAGTTCGCCATTGTGCTACCCGACTCGCGTTAGGCGTCGATCTGCGTCTGCGTCGACTTGTAGATACGTACCTTGGTACCGTCTTCCTTCACTTGGAAGCCGACGCGATCCGCCTTACCGGTCTCCGAATTGAAGATGGCTACGTTGGACGCGTGAATCGGAGCCTCACGCTCGACGATACCGCCCTGATTACCCGCCATGGGATTTGGCTTGGTGTGACGTTTAATCATGTTCACACCGGACACCAAAAAGCGGTTTTCTAATACCCGCTTAACGGTGCCACGCTTGCCTTTATCCTTCCCGGCGATGACGATGACTTCATCGTCACGTTTGATCTTTTGCATATCCGCCTCGCTCCTTACAGCACTTCAGGCGCTAAGGAAATGATCTTCATGAACTTTTCATTACGAAGTTCACGAGTCACCGGCCCAAAAATACGGGTACCGATGGGCTGTTCGTTGGTATTATTCAACAAAACTGCCGCATTTCCATCGAAACGGATGAGCGAACCGTCGGGACGACGGACGCCACTACGGGTCCGGACCACGACCGCTTTTAGCACCTGGCCTTTTTTGACCTTGCCACGCGGAATCGCTTCCTTAACCGTGACCTTGATGATATCACCAACGCGAGCGTAACGACGATGTGAACCGCCTAACACCTTGATGCACTGCACCCGGCGCGCTCCGCTGTTGTCGGCGACATCCAGCATTGTCTGAGTCTGAATCATCGGTTTTCTCCAAACCTAATCTGACTGCACTGATTGACAAGCCAGGGGTTAACCCTTGGCGTGTTCAACCACCTCGACCAGCGTCCAAGCTTTTTTCTTGGAAAGCGGACGGCACTCCTGAATGGAAACCGTATCGCCTGCCTTAGCCTGGTTCGCCTCATCATGGGCGTGCAGCTTGGTGGAGCGCTTAACGTATTTTCCGTAGATCGGGTGACGCTCGCGCCGCTCGATCATGACGACGATGGACTTGTCCATCTTATCGCTCACCACTTTACCGGTGAGCGTACGCTTTGTGTTTTCTTCGGCCATCTCAATCACCTGCCTTCTCGTTGAGCAAAGTCTTAACGCGGGCGATATCCCGGCGGACCTGCTTGAGCAGATGAGTCTGGCTCAGTTGGCCAGTGGCCTTCTGCATGCGCAGGTTAAACTGCTCGCGGAGGAGTTCGAGGAGTTGCTCCTGGAGCTCTCCTACGGACTTTTCACGAATTTCCTGGGCTTTCATCACATCACCGTCCGTTTCGCAAAGGTGGTGGATAAGGGCATTTTCTGTGCGGCAAGCTCAAACGCTTCACGAGCGAGCTCTTCCGACACGCCTTCAATTTCATACAGGACCCGACCCGGTTGGATCTGGGCAACCCAGTACTCAACAGAACCTTTACCTTTACCCATACGAACTTCGAGCGGCTTCTTGGAGATCGGCTTATCAGGGAAGACGCGGATCCAGATTTTACCGCCACGCTTTACGTGACGTGTGATCGCACGACGGCCTGCTTCGATCTGACGCGCAGTGATGCGGCCGCGACCAGTAGCTTTAAGGCCGTATTCCCCGAAGCTGATCTTGCTTCCGCGATGCGCCAGGCCACGGTTGCGGCCTTTCATCATCTTGCGGAATTTCATACGCTTGGGCTGTAACATCGACTCGCTCTCCCCTTACCTGGAACCTTTCTTCTTGGGCGCGTTGCCGGCAGGCTGTTGTTTAGCCTTGGCACGTACTTCCTCGATACCGCCGAGGATTTCACCCTTGAAGATCCACACTTTGACGCCGATAACGCCATAGGTGGTGTGAGCTTCGTAAGTGGCGTAGTCGATATCCGCACGCAACGTGTGCAGCGGAACGCGACCTTCGCGGTACCATTCGGTACGTGCGATTTCAGCGCCACCAAGACGACCTGACAGCTGAATCTTGATGCCACCAGCGCCAAGACGCATTGCGTTCTGTACCGCGCGCTTCATAGCACGGCGGAACATGACGCGACGCTCAAGCTGACCCGCTACGTTAGCAGCGACTAGCTTGGCATCCAGCTCCGGCTTGCGAACTTCTTCGATGTTCACATGCACGGGAACGCCCATCATCTGGGTGAGATCGCGACGCAGACGGTCGACATCTTCACCTTTCTTACCAATCACGATACCCGGACGGGCAGTGTGAATGGTGATGCGGGCATTGTTCGCCGGACGCTCGATGTGGATGCGGCTAACAGAGGCGCTTTTAAGACGCTCTTCCAGGAAGCTACGCACTTCGAGATCGTTATTGAGCTTATCGGCGTAAGCGCCGCGCTCAGCATACCAGACAGAAGCATGGTCTTTGACGATGCCCAGTCGAATGCCTGTTGGATTGACTTTCTGACCCATCGGTCGACTCCTACTTCTCGGCTACCTTGACGGTGATGTGGCACGTGCGCTTCAAGATACGATCCGCACGCCCCTTGGCACGCGGCTTGATACGCTTGAGCGTCATGCCCTCATCGACGCAGATGGTCGAGACACGCAGCTCGTCAATATCCATGCCGTTATTTTCTTCCGCGTTTGCAATCGCGGATTGCAGCACCTTCTTAACCAGCTTGGCAGCCTTCTTCGGTGAGAAGGTCAGCAGGTCGAGTGCCTCGGCGACAGGTTTACCGCGCACCTGGTCAGCCACCAAACGGGCCTTCTGGGCGGATAAACGAGCGCCAAGCAGCTTAGCTGTGACTTCCATCTCTCAATCCTCTCTGGCTTACCGTTTGGCTTTTTTATCCGCCGCATGCCCGCGATAAGTGCGAGTAGCAGCGAATTCGCCCAATTTGTGGCCAACCATTTCCTCGGAGACGTGCACCGGGACGTGTTGGCGACCGTTATGGACCGCGATAGTGAGGCCTACCATATTGGGCAGGATCATAGAACGACGCGACCAAGTCTTGATCGGTTTGCGATCGTTCTTCTCCACTGCAACCTCTACCTTCTTCAAAAGATGAAGGTCAATGAAGGGACCTTTCTTTAGTGAACGTGGCACAGCCGTTACCTCTTAATGTCTTGGCAATGTAGATCAACGCGTCTTATTACGACGACGAATGATCAGCTTGTCGGTGCGCTTGTTCTTACGCGTCTTGTGACCCTTAGTCGGCACACCCCATGGGGATACCGGGTGACGACCACCACTGGTGCGGCCTTCGCCACCACCGTGCGGGTGATCGACTGGGTTCATCGCGACACCGCGAACAGTCGGACGCACACCTCTCCAGCGCTTCGCACCGGCCTTGCCAAGTTGACGCAGGCTGTGCTCTGAGTTGCTCACTTCACCCAAGGTCGCGCGGCACTCGGCCAACACTTTACGCATTTCGCCAGAGCGAAGACGCAGGGTGGCATAGTTACCTTCACGAGCAACCAGCTGGGCGCTTGTACCGGCACTGCGAGCAATCTGCGCGCCTTTACCCGGCTTGAGTTCGATGCAGTGCACCGTAGAACCCAACGGGACGTTGCGCAGCGGCAAGGCATTGCCTTTCTTGATTGACGCGTTAACACCAGATTCCAGCACGTCACCCGCGCTGACACCTTTCGGTGCAATGATGTAACGACGCTCACCATCGGCATACTTCAGCAGCGCAATGTGCGCACTGCGGTTGGGATCGTGCTCAAGACGCTCAACGGTGGCAGGAATGCCATCCTTGGTGCGTTTGAAATCGATCAACCGATAGTGGTGACGATGACCACCGCCCACGTGGCGGGTGGTGATACGACCGTAGTTGTTACGGCCGCCGGACTTGGACTGTTTTTCTAAAAGCGGTGCATAGGCACGGCCTTTAAACAGTTCCTCGCCAACGATCTTGACGACGTGGCGACGACCGGCGGAAGTGGGTTTGGTCTTGACGATTGCCATTATCCGTACTCCTGCCCTTATTCGGCGCCAGAGAAGTCTTCGAGCGTTTCACCCGCAGCCAGGGTCACATACGCTTTGCGATAACCCTTACGCAGGCCAACGCCGTTCGCAGTACGTTTTGTTTTACCCTTCATGTTCAGTACCTGAACACTACCGACCTTTTTGCCGAAAAGTGCTTCAACGGCCTTTTTGATCTCGGGCTTGGTAGCATCAGATGCCACCTTGAAAACGTACTGGTTGCGCTCGGCTGCCATTGCGGCCTTTTCGGTCACGTGCGGCCCAAGCAGAACCTTAAATACGCGTTCCTGGTTCATGCCAGCTTCTCCTCGAATTTACGCAGGGCGGAGACGGTAATCAGCACCTTATCAAAGGCTACCAGGCTTACCGGGTCAGCTGCCGCGACATCCACCACGTCAACGTGGGGAAGGTTGCGTGCGGCCAAATAGAGCTTTTCGTCAACTTCTTCAGTGACGATCAACACTTTTTCAAGGTTGAGCTCTTTTAGCTTGGCAGCTACCTGCTTGGTCTTAGGCGCATCGACGACGAACTCTTCAATCGCGACTAAACGCTCTTGACGTACCAGCTCTGACAAGATGGAGCGCATCGCTGCACGGTACATCTTGCGGTTAACCTTCTGGGTGTAGTCTTGCGGACGCGCCGCGAAGGTTACGCCACCACTACGCCATAGCGGAGAGCGGATGGTACCGGCACGTGCACGACCGGTGCCTTTCTGACGCCACGGCTTTTTACCACCGCCACGAACGTCGGAACGACTCTTTTGTGCGCGGGTTCCCTGACGACCAGCCGCCAAATAGGCAGTGACAACCTGGTGAACGAGCGCTTCGTTGAATTCTTTGCCAAAAGTGGCGTCGGCTACTTCAACGGTACCCGCGCCTGCAGCAAGATTCAGATTCATTGGTAATTATCCCCTTCAGCCTGCTTTCACGGCGCTGCGAACGATAACGTCACTACCGGGAGCACCCGGTACGGCGCCTTTAATCAGCAGCAGGTTACGCTCGGCGTCGACACGGACGATCTCAAGGCTCTGCACGGTGCAACGGGCGTTACCCATTTGACCGGCCATCTTTTTGCCTTTGAAAACGCGACCCGGAGTCTGACACATGCCGATAGAACCCGGCGCGCGATGCGACAGAGAGTTACCGTGAGTCATATCTTGGGTACGGAAATTCCAGCGCTTAACAGCACCCTGGAAGCCTTTACCCTTAGAGGTGCCAGTCACGTCAACCATTTGACCAGCTTCGAAGAGGGATACGGTGAGTTCGCCGCCTACTTCAGGAATCTCTTCGCCTTCTGCAAGACGAAATTCCATCAGTGCACGACCAGCTTCAACACCCGCCTTGGCAAACTGACCCGCTTGCGCTTTGGTGAGGTGCTTAGCTTTACGAGAGCCAGATGTGACCTGAATCGCTGCGTAACCGTCAGACTCGACAGATTTAACGCGTGTAACACGATTAGGATCAACTTCAATAACGGTTACGGGCACAGACGCGCCGTCTTCGGTAAAGACACGGGTCATCCCGGCCTTTTTACCGACTAAACCGATAGTCATACTCAGTCTCCTATAGTGTACGGGGCTATCACCCGCTATGGCTGCCCTTTCCAGAGCATTCCACTAGCACATTGTATGGCGCCTCACGGCGCGGCGGCTGCTGCTCATGCTAGCTCTTTACAAAGAACGATGAGCGCTGGGCCGCAAGTGACTAGTGTAATTAGTTGAGTTTGATTTGCACGTCAACGCCTGCGGCGAGATCAAGCTTCATCAAAGCATCAACAGTTTTTTCAGTCGGCTCAACAATGTCGAGCACACGCTTGTGCGTACGAATCTCATACTGGTCACGCGCATCTTTGTTGACGTGCGGTGAGATCAGAATGGTGTAACGCTCGCGGTTGGTCGGCAGCGGAATCGGACCACGAACCTGAGCACCAGTACGTTTAGCGGTTTCAACAATCTCCGCTGTAGACTGGTCGATCAGGCGATGGTCGAAAGCTTTCAACCGAATGCGAATCTTTTGGTTCTGCATTTGCCCTAAACTCCAATGGATGTCGACGGCGCGAGCCGTCTACCCACGCATTCAAAGGATGCGCATTATAGGCACGCCAAAAGCCCATGTCAAACATTTGCTGTTGGTGCGCAGAAAAGGGGGCTCATCAGAGCCCCCTTCATCATTCAAGCATGCTGCTTACTTGACGATTTTGGCCACAACGCCAGCACCGACAGTACGGCCGCCTTCACGAATAGCGAAGCGCAAGCCTTCGTCCATTGCGATCGGGGCGATCAAGGTAACAACCATCTGAACGTTGTCACCCGGCATGACCATTTCAACGCCTTCCGGCAGTTCACAGGTACCCGTTACGTCGGTGGTACGGAAGTAGAACTGCGGACGGTAGCCCTTGAAGAAAGGCGTGTGACGACCACCCTCTTCTTTGGACAGTACGTAAACTTCTGCTTCGAAGGTAGTGTGCGGGTTGATGGTGCCCGGCTTGGCCAGTACTTGGCCACGCTCGACGTCATCACGCTTAGTACCACGCAGCAGGGCGCCAACGTTCTCACCAGCACGACCTTCGTCGAGCAGTTTACGGAACATTTCAACACCGGTAACGATCGTTTTGGTGGTATCGCGGATACCCACGATTTCCACTTCTTCGCCCGCTTTGACGATACCGCGCTCTACACGACCGGTGACAACAGTACCGCGGCCAGAGATAGAGAACACGTCTTCGATCGGCATCAGGAACGGCTGGTCGATGGCACGCTCCGGCTCAGGGATGTAAGCATCCAGAGCTTTGATCAAATTAGCGACGGCAGTCGTACCCATGCCCTTGTCATCTTCACCGTTCAGCGCCATCAGCGCAGAGCCAGTGATGATCGGCGTGTCGTCACCCGGGAAGTCGTACTGGTCTAGAAGTTCGCGAACTTCCATTTCTACCAGCTCGAGCAGCTCTTCATCATCGACCATGTCCGCTTTGTTCAGGAACACAACGATGAACGGTACGCCAACCTGACGAGACAGCAGGATGTGCTCGCGAGTTTGCGGCATCGGGCCGTCTGCGGCAGAACATACCAGGATAGCGCCGTCCATCTGCGCAGCACCGGTGATCATGTTCTTGACGTAGTCAGCGTGTCCCGGGCAGTCAACGTGCGCGTAGTGGCGATCTTCAGACTGGTATTCCACGTGGGAAGTAGCGATTGTGATACCGCGCTCACGCTCTTCAGGAGCGTTATCGATGGTATCAAACTCACGCCAGTCGCCGCCGAAAACCTCAGCAGACACGCGGGTCAGGGCCGCCGTCAGAGTCGTTTTACCGTGGTCGACGTGACCAATGGTGCCGACGTTGACGTGCGGTTTGGAACGTTCAAATTTTTCCTTAGCCACTGCTATAACCTCT
Organism: Halomonas sp. A3H3; assembly: GCF_000982975.1. Lineage (NCBI taxonomy): Bacteria > Pseudomonadati > Pseudomonadota > Gammaproteobacteria > Oceanospirillales > Halomonadaceae > Halomonas > Halomonas sp. A3H3. The sequence continues at coordinate 1,579,460 of NZ_HG423343.1, forward strand.
TTACGTTAGCTAACGGTTAACCGTTTTGATTGATGACGGCTTCAACGACGCTGGAGGGCGCCTCGTCGTACTTCGAGAACTCCATAGAGTAGCTCGCACGGCCCTGGGTTTGTGAGCGCAGATCGGTTGCATAACCGAACATCTCGCCCAGTGGCACCGTCGCACGAATGACTTTACCAGAAGAGGAGTCATCCATACCCTGCACCAGGCCGCGACGACGGCTCAGGTCACCCATGACGTCACCCATAAATTCTTCGGGGGTCACGATTTCGACCTTCATCACCGGCTCCAGCAGCACGGCCTTGGCCTTCCTGGCACCTTCTTTTACTGCCATAGAAGAAGCAATCTTAAACGCAGTCTCGTTGGAGTCTACGTCGTGGAAGGAGCCATCAAACAGCGTTACTTTAACGTCGATCATCGGGTAACCCGCGATGACGCCGTTTTTGAGCTGCTCAAAAGCACCCTTCTCAACCGCGGGAACGTATTCCTTGGGAACCGCACCACCCACGATCTCAGAGTTGAACTTGAAGAACAGTTCGTCTTCGCCTTCACCCTTCTCTTCTGCTGTCAGCGGCTCAATACGCAGCCATACGTGACCATACTGACCACGACCACCGGACTGACGTACGAACTTGCCTTCTTGCTCAATGCTGCCGCGAATCGTTTCGCGATAGGCAACCTGAGGCTTACCGATATTGGCTTCAACCTTAAACTCGCGACGCATACGGTCAACGAGGATATCCAGGTGAAGCTCACCCATGCCAGAAATAATCGTCTGGCCGGTTTCTTCGTCGGTTTTGACCTGGAAGGAAGGGTCTTCTTGAGCAAGCTTGCCCAACGCAACACCCATCTTCTCTTGGTCTGCCTTAGATTTAGGCTCTACAGCAACCGAGATAACCGGATCCGGGAACTCCATGCGCTCGAGAACGATCTTGTTATCGATGTCGCACAGGGTATCACCCGTGGTGACGTCTTTCAGACCGATACAAGCAGCGATGTCGCCCGCCAGAACTTCTTTGATCTCTTCACGGGAATTGGCGTGCATCTGAACGATACGGCCAACGCGCTCTTTCTTCTGCTTAACGGAGTTATAGACACCGTCACCAGATTTAAGAACACCCGAGTAGACGCGAATAAAGGTCAGCGTACCAACGAAGGGGTCAGTGGCGATCTTAAACGCCAGGGCTGCAAACGGCGCACTGTCATCAGCTTCACGGGTATCAACGGTGCCGTCTTTATCGTCGAGCTCACCTTCGATCGCCTTAACTTCCGTCGGCGAAGGCATGTATTCGATAACGCCATCCAGCACTGCTTGAACGCCTTTGTTCTTAAAGGCAGAACCACAGGTAACCAGAACGATATCGTTAGCCAGGGTGCGCGCACGCAGACCGGCCTTGATCTCTTCAACCGATAGCTCACCGCCTTCAAGGTACTTTTCCATCAGCTCGTCAGAGCCTTCGGCAGCAGCTTCGACCATCTCTTCGCGGTACTTTCCTGCTGTTTCTTGTAGCTCAGCAGGAATGTCCGCGAGGTCATAATTCATACCCAGGCTCTCCTCGTCCCACAGGATAGCCTTCATCTGAATCAGATCAATAACGCCTTTAAAGTCCTCTTCCGTGCCCCAGTTAATCTGGATTGGCACAGCTTTGGCACCCAAACGCTCTTTCAACTGCTCGACAACCATGAAGAAGTCAGCGCCGGTACGGTCCATCTTATTGACGAAAACCATGCGCGGAACTTCGTACTTGTTGGCTTGGCGCCATACTGTTTCGGTCTGCGGCTGAACGCCGGAAGAACCACACAGCACAACAACCGCACCATCGAGTACGCGCAGAGAACGTTCAACTTCAATAGTGAAGTCAACGTGCCCCGGGGTGTCGATAATATTGATACGGTGCTCAGGGAACTGCTTGTTCATGCCCTGCCAGAAACAGGTAGTTGCAGCTGAGGTGATAGTGATACCACGCTCCTGCTCCTGCTCCATCCAGTCCATGGTCGCAGCACCGTCGTGTACTTCGCCCACTTTGTGGGAGAGGCCGGTGTAGAACAGTACACGCTCAGTCGTCGTGGTTTTACCCGCGTCGACGTGAGCGACGATACCGATATTACGGTAGCGATTTAGTGGAGTCTTGCGTGCCACGGTGAAACTCCCGTTTGTTGGCGATGCTCGTTAATTTAGCGGCGTATGCAAGCGAGGTTTATGCGGCCGCCGCTACCACTGCGTCATGGTAGCGGCTGAGTGTTGCAACTTTTGAATTGCAACAACGCGACTCAGCAAACATTCCACCATGCTGAACAACGTGCATATATAAACCAGAAAGCCATACTTAAAAACGCCGACCTTAAAAACGGTAGTGCGAGAAGGCCTTGTTGGCTTCTGCCATGCGATGCACGTCTTCGCGCTTCTTAACGGCAGAACCTTTACCTTCAGCGGCATCCAGCATTTCACCCGCCAGACGCTGAACCATGGTTTTCTCACCGCGACGACGCGCCGCGTCTACCAGCCAGCGCATTGCCAGCGCTTGACGGCGAGACGGACGTACTTCAACCGGCACCTGATAGGTCGCACCACCAACGCGGCGCGACTTCACTTCGACCATCGGCTGGATGGCTTCCAGCGCTTTGTCGAAGATCTCCAGCGGATCTTCTTTACTACGCTCGGCAACCTTGTCCAACGCACCGTAGACGATACGCTCAGCTATGGACTTCTTGCCGCTGACCATCAGGTGGTTCATGAACTTCGCCAGACGCTCACTTCCGAACTTAGGATCCGGCAGAATCTCGCGTTTAGCTACTACTCTTCTTCTAGGCATGATAAGCCCTCAATTAAGGATCTTTCAGGTAAACCCGGAACTCATGCAACCTGTGTACGCTATTCAAGTACCACAAGTGCAGCCCGACCTTACTCTTATCAGACCGTCAAATTCGTGAAAATCGTTACTCAGCATGCCCTTTTGACGGGGCGACGCTGCACAGCTGACCTAGGACTTAAAACTTAGGACTTAGGACGCTTAGTACCGTATTTAGAACGACCCTGACGACGATTTTGAACGCCAGAGGTGTCAAGGGCGCCACGAACGGTGTGATAACGCACACCTGGCAAATCCTTTACACGACCGCCGCGAATCAAAACGACAGAGTGTTCTTGAAGGTTGTGACCTTCACCACCGATATAGGAAGACACTTCAAAGCCGTTGGTAAGGCGCACACGGCAAACCTTACGCAGAGCCGAGTTAGGCTTCTTCGGGGTGGTGGTGTAAACGCGCGTACAAACGCCACGTTTTTGCGGACAGGCCTGCAGCGCTGGCACGTCACTTTTTGTGACGGGGCGCTTGCGCGGCTTGCGCACTAGCTGATTAATCGTTGCCATGGTGTTTAGCTGACTCCAATGGTTGCCTTGCCTTTTAACAAATGCGGGCAGCGGATGCGGGCGCACCCACCCCACTGTTAAAGGCTGCGCATTCTAAAGGCTGACCCTAGGTCGCGTCAAGCCTTGCCGGCGGTTTTACCGGCAAGGTGACACTTTTTCAGGTCAGCTATTCGTTTTACTTACTCATGTTACCTACTGCTTTAGGCGCCAAATCTACAGCTCGTCGTCAGAATCGAGAGCGGTCAACTGTGCACCCAGCTCCTGTTCGACTTCGGTAGCCGAAGGATTGAACAGTTGCTCAACGTCTTCGCGCTTGCGACGACGTTCTGCGTGGTGAGTCAAGCCTGTACCAGCCGGTATCAGGCGACCAACCACCACGTTTTCTTTCAGGCCACGCAGGTAATCACGCTTGCCAGTCACCGCTGCTTCGGTCAGTACGCGGGTTGTCTCCTGGAAGGAGGCCGCGGAAATGAACGACTCGGTGGCCAAGCTGGCCTTGGTGATACCCAGCAGCATACGCTGATACTTGGCCGGGAATTTCTTCTCTTTTTCAAGGCGTTCGTTCTGTTCCAGCACGCGAACCAGTTCAGCCTGGTCGCCCGTGATGAAGTCAGAATCGCCCGAATCAGTAATCTCTACCTTACGCAGCATCTGACGCACAATGACTTCGATGTGCTTGTCGTTGATGCCTACGCCCTGCAGACGATAAACGTCCTGTACTTCGGCAGTGATGTACTTGGCGAGCTCCTCAACACCCAGCAAGCGCAGGATATCGTGCGGATTGCTCGGCCCATCGGAAATCACCTCGCCCTTCTCGACGGTTTCGCCTTCAAAGACGGCAATTTGACGCCATTTCGGAATCAGCGCTTCAAACGGATCGCCAGATTCCGGGGTAATGGTCAGACGACGCTTACCTTTGGTCTCTTTACCGAAGCTGATCACACCGCTGATCTCGGCCAGGATCGAGGACTCTTTCGGCTTACGCGCTTCGAACAAGTCAGCAACCCGCGGCAGACCACCGGTGATGTCTTTGTTCGCCGAGGCTTCTACCGGGATACGGGCAACCACTTCACCCACCCCGATCGTCACACCATCGTCGACCGAAATAATCGAGTTGCCCGGAAGCAGGTACTGAACCGGGGTGTTGGAGCCCGATACAGAGACGTACTCGCCCGAGCTGTCTTGCAGCATGACCATCGGGCGCTTGTCACGACCGGCCATGGGACGTGCTGCAGACTCGATCACCTCGATAGAGGAGAGGCCGGTCATCTCATCGACGCTGCGGTGCATGGTGACACCCTCGTCGAGATCAATGAACTGCGCCTTACCTTCTACTTCGGCAACGATCGGGTGGGTGTGCGGATCCCATTTGGCCACTGTCGCACCAGCGTCGACCACGTCGCCGTCGCGTACAGAAAGCTCAGCACCGTAAGGGAGCTTATAGTACTCACGCTCACGGCCATGGTCGTCAGCAACGGCCAGGGCGCTAGAACGAGATACCACCACCAGCTTACCGTCGGCACGCTCTACATGCTTGATGTTGTGCAGACGAACCTTACCGCCGTGCTTCACTTGTACGCTATCCACAGCAGACGAACGCGATGCCGCACCACCGATGTGGAAGGTACGCATGGTCAGCTGGGTACCCGGCTCACCGATGGACTGTGCGGCAATAACGCCGACGGCTTCACCGATGTTGACCTGATGGCCACGGGCCAAGTCACGGCCGTAACAGGAGGCACACACGCCGTGTGCGGTCTCACAGGTAATCGTAGAGCGAACGATGATCTCGTCTACACCCATGGTGTCGAGCTCGGCACACCATTTCTCGTCGAGCAAGGTACCTTTCGCGATCAAGACTTCACCGCTGCCTGGGTGAACCACATCCTGGGCGACTACACGACCAAGCACGCGCTGGGAAAGCGGTACGATAATGTCGCCGCCTTCGATGATCGGGTGCAGGGTCAAGCCATTTTCGGTACCACAGTCGACTTCGGTGATGACCAGGTCTTGCGCTACGTCTACCAAGCGACGCGTCAGGTAACCGGAGTTGGCGGTTTTCAACGCCGTATCCGCAAGACCTTTACGTGCACCGTGGGTCGAGATGAAGTACTGCAGTACGTTCAGACCTTCACGGAAGTTGGCGACGATCGGCGTTTCGATGATCGAGCCATCCGGCTTGGCCATCAGACCACGCATACCCGCCAACTGACGGATCTGGGCAGCACTACCACGGGCACCGGAGTCGGCCATGATGAAGACGCTGTTGAACGAGTCCTGCTCAACTTCGTTGCCATCACGATCGATGACGGTCTCTTTAGAGATACCCACCATCATCGCCTTGGCGACTTTATCGTTGGCCTTGGACCAGATATCGATAACCTTGTTGTACTTCTCGCCCGCTGTTACCAGGCCAGAAGAGAACTGGTCTTCGATCTCTTTAACTTCGGCTTCCGCTGCATCAACGATTTCAGTTTTTGCTTCGGGAATAACGAAGTCGTTAACACCGATTGAGGCGCCGGACCAGGTCGCGAGACGGAAACCGGTATACATCAGCTGGTCAGCGAAAATGACGGTCGGCTTGAGGCCGGCACGACGATAAACTTCGTTGATCAGGCTGGAGATCGCCTTCTTCTTCATCGGCTGGTCGATCAGCTCGAAGGGCACACCTTCGGGCAGAATGCGGAACAGCAGTGCACGGCCTACCGTCGTATCGTAAATACGGCGGTGGAAGCTACGCTCGCCGCTCTCTTCTTCGATATCGATTTCGTCCAGACGCACTTTGACCCGGGCGTGCAGCGATACTGACTGGGTACCGAAAGCGCGCTCTACCTCGTTGAGGTCAGAGAACACCATACCCTCGCCTTTGGCGTTGATCTTTTCGCGGGTCATGTAGTAAAGACCCAGTACAACGTCCTGGGACGGCACGATGATCGGCTCGCCGTTAGCGGGCGAAAGCACGTTGTTGGTGGCCATCATCAGCGCACGCGCTTCGAGCTGGGCTTCCAGGGTCAGCGGCACGTGTACCGCCATCTGGTCACCGTCAAAGTCGGCGTTGTAGGCGGCACATACCAGCGGGTGCAGCTGAATCGCTTTACCTTCGATCAGCAGCGGCTCAAACGCCTGGATACCCAGACGGTGAAGCGTGGGGGCGCGGTTAAGCAGTACCGGGTGCTCGCGGATAACATCGGCAAGGATGTCCCACACTTCCGGCAGCTCGCGCTCGACCATCTTCTTGGCGGCTTTGATCGTGGAGGCATAGCCCAGCGACTGCAGCTTGGAGTAGATAAACGGCTTGAACAGCTCAAGCGCCATTTTCTTGGGCAGACCACACTGGTGCAGACGCAGGGTCGGACCAACGGTAATTACCGAGCGGCCCGAGTAGTCGACGCGCTTACCCAGCAGGTTCTGACGGAAACGACCCTGCTTACCTTTGATCATGTCGGCGAGCGATTTCAGCGGGCGCTTGTTAGAGCCCGTGATCGCGCGGCCACGACGACCATTGTCGAGCAGTGCATCGACGGCTTCCTGGAGCATACGCTTCTCGTTGCGCACAATAATGTCCGGCGCATTGAGATCGAGCAGACGCTTCAGGCGGTTGTTACGGTTGATTACACGACGGTAAAGGTCGTTGAGATCGGAGGTCGCGAAACGGCCACCGTCCAGCGGTACCAGCGGACGCAGATCCGGTGGCAGCACGGGCAGCACTTCCATGACCATCCACGCCGGCGCGTTACCGGAGTGGTAGAAGGCTTCAAGCAGCTTGAGGCGCTTGGAGAGCTTCTTGATCTTGGTTTCGGAGTTAGTCTGCGGAATCTCTTCGCGCAGGTGGTTAATCTCTTCTTCCAGATCGATATCTTTGAGCAGCTCCTGAACGGCTTCGGCACCCATGCGGGCATCGAAGTCATCACCGAACTCTTCCAGTGCTTCAAAGTACTGCTCGTCGTTCATCAGCTGACCACGCTCCAGCGTGGTCATACCTGGATCGATAACGACAAAGCTTTCGAAATACAGCACGCGCTCGATATCACGCAGGGTCATATCGAGGAACATGCCGATACGCGACGGCAGTGACTTCAAAAACCAAATGTGTGCCACCGGCGAAGCGAGCTCGATGTGCCCCATGCGCTCACGGCGCACGGCGGCTTTGGTCACTTCTACGCCACACTTTTCGCAGATGATACCGCGGTGCTTCATGCGCTTATACTTGCCGCACAGGCACTCGTAATCCTTAACCGGGCCAAAAATCTTGGCGCAGAACAGGCCATCCCGCTCCGGTTTAAAGGTACGGTAGTTGATGGTCTCAGGCTTCTTCACCTCGCCAAACGACCAGGAGCGAATCATGTCCGGCGACGCCAGGGTAATCTTGATCGCGTCAAACTCTTCGGACTGAGACTGCGATTTGAGTACTTTCACCAAATCTTTCATGGGACGGCTCCTAGCTCTCTAACTCGATATCGATGCCCAGCGAGCGGATTTCCTTCACGAGTACGTTGAAGGATTCCGGCATGCCTGCCTGCATGGTGTGGTCGCCATCCACGATGTTTTTGTACATCTTGGTGCGGCCTTCGACGTCGTCCGACTTGACGGTGAGCATCTCTTGTAGCGTGTATGCAGCGCCGTAAGCTTCCAGCGCCCACACTTCCATCTCACCGAAGCGCTGACCACCGAATTGCGCCTTACCACCCAAGGGCTGCTGGGTAACCAGCGAGTAAGAACCAGTAGAACGCGCATGCATCTTGTCGTCTACCAAGTGGTTAAGCTTCAGCATGTACATGTAGCCAACGGTGACCGGACGGTCAAAAGCATCACCGGTACGGCCATCGAACAGGGCCATCTGACCCGACTCGGGGATGTCCGCCAGCTTCAGCAGGTGCTTGATTTCGTGCTCTTTGGCACCGTCAAACACCGGCGTGGCCATAGGCACACCACCTTTGAGGTTCTTCGCCAGGGCGATGATCTCGTCATCCGTCAGGGAGTCGAGATCTTCAACGCGCGTACCTTGCGTATTGTAGATCTGACCCAGGAAATCACGGATCTCGGCCACTTGCTGTCCACGTGCGTCGCGCAGCATGGCTTCGATCTTGACGCCCAAGCCACGTGCCGCCATACCCAGGTGGGTTTCCAAAATCTGACCGACGTTCATACGCGACGGTACGCCCAGCGGGTTCAGCACCACGTCGACCGGCTCGCCCTTTTCATCAAACGGCATGTCTTCGATGGGCATAATCGCCGAGATAACACCTTTGTTACCGTGGCGACCGGCCATCTTGTCACCCGGCTGGATGCGACGCTTAACCGCCATATAGACTTTGACGATTTTTAGCACGCCCGGTGCGAGATCGTCGCCCTGGGTCAGCTTGCGCTTCTTATCTTCAAAGCGCTCGTCCATCTCTTTACGACGGGTTTCCAGCTGTTCGTCGGCCTGTGCCAGCAGCTCGTTGTAGGACTCATCCTGCATGCGCAGTTTGAACCACTGCTGACGCGGCAATTCATCCAGGTATGCCTCGTCGAGCACGTCACCTTTCTTGAGGTTCGGGCCGCCGTTAACAGCCTGACCGTCAAGGGTACGCTTTAGACGCTCAAAAGTGGCGTCTTCGGCGATACGGTAAGTCTCTTGGAGATCCTTACGAACTTCGTCAAGCTGAGTGCGCTCGATCGACAGGGCGCGTGAATCTTTCTCAACGCCGTCACGAGTAAACACCTGAACGTCGATGACCGTACCTTTCATGCCGGTGGGGGCACGCAGGGAAGTGTCTTTAACGTCAGACGCTTTCTCGCCGAAGATGGCACGTAGCAGCTTCTCTTCAGGCGTCAGCTGGGTTTCACCCTTCGGCGTTACTTTACCGACCAGAATATCGCCCGGGCCGACTTCGGCACCGATGTAGACAACGCCCGCCTCATCCAGCTTGGAGAGCGCAGACTCGCCCACGTTAGGGATATCGGAGGTAATTTCTTCCGAGCCCAACTTGGTGTCGCGGGACACACAGGTCAGCTCCTGAATGTGGATCGTGGTGAAACGGTCTTCTTGAACGACCCGCTCGGAAAGCAGGATGGAGTCCTCGAAGTTGTAACCGTTCCAGGGCATAAACGCGATGCGCATGTTCTGGCCCAGCGCCAGGTCGCCCATATCCACCGACGGGCCGTCAGCGAGAATATCGCCACGTGCCACGCTGTCGCCAGGCCGCACGATGGGGCGCTGGTTCATACAGGTGTTCTGGTTCGAGCGGGTGTACTTGGTCAGGTTGTAGATATCAACGCCGGCTTCACCGCCGATGATTTCATCTTCATTAACCCGTACCACGACACGACGCGCATCGACGGAATCAATCACGCCGCCGCGATTGGCCACCGCACAGACGCCGGAGTCACGGGCAACAAAGCGCTCCATGCCCGTACCTACCAGCGGCTTATCGGCACGCAGGGTCGGTACCGCCTGACGCTGCATGTTAGAACCCATCAAGGCGCGGTTGGCGTCATCGTGCTCCAGGAACGGAATCAATGCCGCTGCGACTGATACAACCTGACGTGGCGACACGTCCATTAGCGTCACTTGTTCAGGACGCATAAAGGTCGTTTCACCGCGGTGACGAACCTGAACCAGGTCATCACTTAACTTGTTGGACTCATCTACCGCTGCTGATGCCTGGGCGATAACGAAATCGCCCTCTTCGATCGCCGAGAGGTGAACGATGTCGTCGGTCAACTGACGATCAACCACTTTACGGTACGGCGTTTCGAGGAAACCGTAGCTGTTAGTGTGGCTGTAAGTGGCCAGCGAGTTAATCAGACCGATGTTCGGGCCTTCTGGCGTTTCGATCGGGCATAGACGCCCGTAGTGCGTGGCGTGAACGTCACGTACTTCGAAGCCAGCACGCTCACGGGTCAAACCACCGGGGCCGAGTGCCGACACACGACGCTTGTGGGTAACCTCAGAAAGCGGGTTGTTCTGATCCATAAACTGCGAAAGCTGGCTGGAACCGAAGAACTCCTTCACCGCCGCCGCGACCGGCTTGGCGTTGATCAAGTCTTGGGGCATCAGGCCTTCGCTTTCCGCCATGGAAAGACGCTCTTTCACGGCGCGCTCTACACGCACCAGGCCTACGCGGAACTGGTTCTCTGCCATCTCGCCCACACAGCGAATACGGCGGTTACCCAGGTGATCGATATCGTCAACGTCACCGAAGCCGTTACGGATACTGATCAGCTCGCGCAGCACATCAAGAATGTCTTTGCGATCCAGTACGCCGGAGCCCGTGTCAGTATCACGACGCAGGCGACGGTTGAACTTCATGCGGCCAACGCCAGACAGGTCGTAGCGGTCCTCAGAGAAGAACAGGTTGTTAAACAGGGTCTCGGCAGACTCTTTGGTGGGCGGTTCGCCGGGACGCATCATGCGGTAAATTTCGACTAACGCTTCAAGCGCGGAATTAGTAGCATCCAGCTTCAAGGTGTCGGAAATGAATGAACCGCAGTCGAGATCATTGGTGTAGAGCGTTTCCACCAAGGTAATGCCACCCTGGGCCATGCGCTCAAGCACCTCGGGAGTGATCTCGGTATTACACGGGCAGATCAGCTCGCCTGTTTTGGAGTCGATTTGATCTTTAGCCAGCGTTTTGCCGAACAGGTACTCCATCGGCACGTCCAGACGCTCAAGGCCGGCTTTTTCAAGCTGACGAATATGCTTCTGGGTAATCCGACGCCCCTCTTCAACGATCACATTGCCTTCGCCATCCTTGATGTCGAAAGTAGCTGTCTCGCCGCGCAGGCGCGACGGAACCAGCTCAACATAGAAACCGGATTTCTCAATGTGGAAGACGCTGGTTTCAAAGAACTCGGCCAGAATTTCTTCGGTGTTCATCCCCAGCGCACGCATCAGTACCGAGGCCGGCAGCTTGCGGCGACGGTCAATACGTACGAAAACGTTATCCTTGGGGTCAAACTCGAAGTCTAACCAGGAGCCACGATAAGGAATCACGCGAGCTGAATAGAGCAACTTGCCGGAAGAGTGGCTCTTACCTTTGTCGTGATCGAAGAACACACCGGGCGAGCGGTGGAGCTGGGAGACGATAACCCGCTCAGTACCGTTGATAACAAAGGTACCGTTCTCAGTCATCAGGGGGATTTCCCCCATGTAGACTTCTTGCTCTTTAATATCTTTAATTGCTTTGTTCGAGGAGTCGCGATCATAGATGATCAAGCGAACCTTGACGCGCAGCGGGGCGGAGTAAGTCACGCCGCGCAGTTGGCACTCCTTAACATCGAACGCCGGCGTGCCAAAGCGGTAGCTGACATACTCAAGCGCTGCATTGCCGGAGAAGCTCTCAATCGGAAACACGGACTTGAATGCCGCGTGCAGACCGACCTCGTGACGCTCGTCGGGCGAACGATCTTGCTGGAGGAAGTCGTAATAGGAATCAAGCTGGATCGCCAGCAAGTAAGGCACATCCATCACTTGGGGCAGTTTGCCGAAATCCTTGCGGATGCGTTTTTTCTCAGTATATGAGTAAGCCATCTGTATTCCCCAGCTTGTTCACCATGGGTGACCGATGCGTGGTCATCTGCCCTTCGAGCTTCGTCAGACACAGACAGCAAGCTCCTCAATCGGTAGCTCGCCGTCGAAAATCTAGTTCGATAACTCAGTCGTCGATAACACTGTAGTCGATAACACTATCTTCAATAACGCCATCTTCAATAACACTTTTACGTTTCTGTCGTGGCTACTCTCAATGAGCAGTACTGCTGTCGTTCAATATCACCGAGTGTTCGACACCAGCTACAACAGAAAAAGGCCGGCAGCGGGAAATCCCGCCGCCAGCCGTGGAAGCTTACGCAGCGCGTAAAGCCGTCCGCACAAGGCTTACTTGAGCTCGACGGTTGCGCCCGCTTCTTCCAGCTTGGCTTTAGCTGCTTCAGCGTCGTCTTTAGACAGACCTTCTTTGATGGTCGCCGGAGCGCCGTCAACAGCACCTTTAGCTTCTTTCAAGCCAAGGCCAGTGATCTCACGTACTGCTTTGATCACGTTAACTTTCTTGTCGCCAGCAGCGGTCAGAACTACGTCAAACTCAGTCTGTTCTTCAGCTACTTCGCCGCCAGCAGCCGGACCAGCCATTACGGCAGCGGCAGCAGAAACGCCGAATTTCTCTTCCATTGCTTCGATCAGCTCGACAACTTCCATTACGGTCATGTCGGCTACAGCATTGATGATATCGTCTTTAGACAGTGCCATTGTTTCATTCCTAACTTTGCGGGAGTCTCGGTCAGCCGAGGACTCAGGATTCATTGCTCGGTTCAGGCAGCGCCCTGGTTAGACCGTTTACGCCACCTGCAAGAAGAACTGCTTATGCAGCTTCTTGCTTCTGGTCGCGCAGAGCGGCCAGAGTACGAACCAGCTTGCCAGCGGAGGCTTCTTTCATTACCGACATCAACTTGGCAATTGCTTCGTCGTGAGTCGGTAGGGTTGCCAGACGGTCGATGTCAGCAGCCGGAATCAGCTCACCTTCGTAGGCCAACGCTTTTACTTCGAAGTTCTTGTCCGCTTTAGCAAACTCTTTGAACAGACGAGCGGCAGCGCCCGGATGATCAGTAGAGAAGGCCAACAACGTAGGACCAACGAAGCTATCGTTCAAGCACTCCCACTGAGTGCCCTCGAGAGCGCGGCGAGCCAGCGTATTACGTACAACACGCAGCTCTACACCATTCTCACGCGCCTGCTTGCGCAGATCGGTCATTTTACCAACCGTAACGCCGCGAGAATCAGCAACTACGACGGAGAGTGCGCCCTTGGCCGCTTCACTGACCTCGGCAACAATCGCTTTCTTGCCTTCAAGTGCTAGTGGCACAGTGATCACTCCTTCGTGCCGGAACCCAGGAAGGTTCCGGTGGTTACCATCTCTCCCCACTCTGCTGTGCTAAAAGCGCTGCAAAGCGGGAAGCCTTGGGGATGGTGCTCACCAGAAAGCCGTCTTAAGCTTAACCAACTGGCGGCCACACCATCTGCGCAGGCGCTTATAGGGCAATTAAGCCGCCCTTGTAAGTACTTGCGTACTTATCAAGCGCGGCACCTGCGGTCTTTGACGATGCCCCGGCCAGTGATAGCCACCAAACGGGGGACCGCAAAGTTCTTGCTCGGTTCCTACAAAAAAACCAACGATGACTCGCTTACGCGAAAGCAGAGTGATCGATTGTCAAACCCGGGCCCATGGTAGTAGACAGGGTCATTTTTTTGAAGTAAATGCCTTTAGACGAGCTCGGCTTGAGGCGCTTCAGGTCAGCAACCAGTGCCTCCAGGTTGCCGTTAATCGCTGAGGCGTCAAAATCCACTTTACCCAGGGTAGTGTGGATGATGCCGTTCTTGTCAGTACGGAAACGCACCTGACCCGCTTTGGCATTTTTAACCGCCGTCGCCACGTCGGGCGTTACGGTGCCAACTTTCGGGTTAGGCATTAGGCCACGCGGGCCTAGAATTTGACCTAGTTGACCTACAACGCGCATAGCATCGGGCGAAGCGATAACGACGTCAAAATCCATCACGCCTTTTTTCACTTGCTCAGCCAAGTCGTCCATACCCACGATGTCGGCGCCAGCTTCTTTAGCGGCATCGGCATTAGCACCCTGAGTGAAGACAGCAACGCGTACATCTTTACCGGTACCGTTAGGCATAACAGTAGCGCCACGTACCACTTGGTCAGATTTACGCGGGTCAACGCCCAGGTTGATGGCGACATCAACAGACTCTTTGAATTTAACAGTAGACAGCTCAGAGAGCAGCGCAACCGCTTCTTCAATAGAGTAGGCTTTAGTAGTGTCTACTTTTTCGCGAATGATTTTCGCACGCTTAGACAGTTTAGCCATGATCAGAGACCCTCCACGTTTAGGCCCATGCTGCGAGCGCTGCCAGCAATGGTGCGTACAGCGGCATCGAGATTCGCAGCCGTCAAATCAGGCTCTTTAGTCTTGGCGATCTCTTCAAGCTGTTCACGCGTTACGGTGCCGACCTTCTTCTTGTTCGGCTCACCAGAACCGGACTTGATGCCAGCGGCTTTTTTCAGCAGCACGGCAGCAGGCGGCGTCTTGGTGACGAACGTGAAGCTACGGTCAGAGTAGACGGTGATCACGACTGGCGTCGGCAGGCCCGGCTCAATTTCTTGAGTCGCGGCGTTGAACGCCTTACAGAATTCCATGATGTTCACGCCGTGCTGACCCAGCGCAGGGCCTACCGGCGGACTTGGATTGGCTTTACCTGCAGCAACCTGCAGCTTGATATAAGCCTGTACTTTCTTGGCCATCTTTAACACTCCAGTTGGGTAATAGCGCCCGAAGGCTCCCCGGTACCAGTGAAACAGCTGACTAGCCATTTCACACGAATTAACACTTACCGCTTACTTACCATTCACTAGCTACTACTCACTAGCTACTACTAACTATTCACTAGTTACTCTTTCTCGACCTGAGAGAACTCTAACTCAACAGGTGTAGAGCGCCCGAAGATCAGCACGCTGACATGCAGACGACTCTTTTCATAATTAACTTCTTCGACAACACCGTTGAAATCGGCAAACGGCCCATCGATAACGCGCACTGACTGGCCCGGTTCAAACATCGTTTTAGGCCGCGGCTTGTCAGTACCGTCTTTAACGCGCATCAGAATTGCATCTGCTTCGCGTGACGTAATCGGTGCTGGCTTCTCTTTTGTACCACCGATGAAGCCCATAACACGCGGCGTCTCATTGACGAGGTGCCATGTTTCGTCGGCCATTTCCATCTCGACTAGTACGTAGCCGGGATAAAATTTGCGCTCGCTCTTGCGACGCTTGCCGTCACGCATTTCGACAACTTCTTCGGTCGGCACCAGAATTTCGCCAAAGCGATCTTCCATACCGTACATCTTCACACGCTCGATCAGTGAGCGCATGACATGCTTTTCAAAGCCAGAATAAGCGTGAACGACGTACCAACGTTTGGACATGAAAGCTCCTAACCAATGACGCCGGACATCGCCCAGCCAAGAAGAGTGTCGATCAACCACAGCATTAGCCCCACCACCAAGACGGCCACTAGCACAATGGCCGTGGTCTGAATGGTTTCGGGACGGGTCGGCCATACAACGCGCTGAATCTCTTTCTTGGCGCTTCTGGCAAGCTCTACTAAATCACGACCCTTGGTAGTGGTTAGCGCGATCAAACCCGCAATCACACACAACACCACCACACCAAGCACGCGGTAGAGCAGGCCAATATCGGCGAAATAGGTATTACCAACAACAGCAACGACAAGCAGCGCTACGACCGCCGCCCACTTGAGCCCGTCATGGCGCGTCTGTTGCACCTCGGCGCCATGTTTTACAGAACCAGGCTTCATAAAAACGAGACTCCTCAGGGTGCGGCGAACGATAAAAGAATTTTGGAAAAAGACATACCAACCTGGGGAAGGTTGGCAGGCCAGGAGGGAATCGAACCCCCAACCTGCGGTTTTGGAGACCGCTGCTCTGCCAATTGAGCTACTGGCCTGTATCGTCGTACTGACTTTTTATCTTCGTACTTTCTAGACTTTCTAACGTCTATCTACTTTTTGCTTCTTACTTCTGTTAACAAGCGTCTTTTCGACCGCCTATACAACAGCGGGCGCCATGGTAGCGGAGAATCCCACACCTGACAACCCCTTCTTTACGCTCAAGCGTCACAAAAACCCACCCAAACGCAGAGACAAAAAAAGCGAGCTTCGCTCGCTTGATCTGCAATATGGAGCTCATGGACGGAATTGAACCGTCGACCTCACCCTTACCAAGGGTGTGCTCTACCCCTGAGCTACATGAGCTAAACACATCAACTGGAGCGGGCGGCGGGAATCGAACCCGCACCATCAGCTTGGAAGGCTGAGGTTCTACCATTGAACTACGCCCGCCGAACTTGCCTATAGAATGACAATCCGCTGCACGAGAAACAGTAGCTAACGCCCGCTTACCGGCTTTTCATTCCCAAACACTGAACAGTTCAGCGCCTGATAAACTTGGTGGAGAGGGAAGGATTCGAACCTTCGAAGCTTTCGCGGCAGATTTACAGTCTGCTCCCTTTGGCCACTCGGGAACCTCTCCAACTGTGGCGGCACATTATGCCAGCCTCCAAAACAGTGTCAAGCTAGATATTTACTTAATTTATCGCAGCTTGCGATGCCAGCGCATCTTCTGCCTGCCTTGGAACGCGCTGCATTCTGTCAAAGCAGCATGGAGAATGCAAGTGCCGCGCGAATCTTTTCTAGCGCTACCGGCTCAGGCACCCGCGGCGCACCCGACATTTTGCCCGCACGCTCGGCGAAAGTCATCGGAAAGCACGCCTCTAAGCCGCCATAAACCATATCCGGCCACACCGCATGAGGCACCTGCACTCCCCGTGAGACAACACGCGCATCGCCACCCGTCAACAGCATCGGCAGCGCCACACCCTCTTGATCGCACACTTCGCTATAAATGCGGTTAATGGCACTGACGGCGGCCATATAAATACCGTGATTAACCGCATCAACGGTGCGTCGTCCTGGCTCCAGCAACTCATCGGCCTCACTTTCAGGGTCGATGGCCACATTGCGAGTACCAAGCTTCAGGCTCTCTTTCATCAGGCGAAGACCGGGGATAATAAAGCCGCCCAGGTGCTGGCCCCCTGGCAGCACAAAGTCGATAGTAATCGCGCTGCCACAATCCACCGCACAGCAACCACCTGCTAGCTGATAGCCCGCCAGCGCCCCCATCCAACGATCGACGCCTAAACGCCCCGGCTCTTCGTAGCCATTAATCACGCCCAACGCCTCATGGGTTGAGTGCGCCACGTGCACATGACGCACCCGGCGGCGCAACAAGGCGACGGTTTCTTCCAGCACGGCCGCCCTGGCGACGCTTGATATACGTACCGCCTCGACCACGTCGAGATCGGGAATATCGGCCCCCGGGCGCCACTCTTCCCGGGTCCATACAGCCCCGCGGGAACGTATCTCGCTACTCTCGGCATCCTTGAGCCGCCATTTAGACAGCGTGTTGCCGATATCCAGATCCAGAATCATAAACGCCTGCGCACGCTGATCTCACCGCCGGCTAGGCGTCGCGAGTGACCATTTTCGGCAACCCAGAGGTTACCACTCTCATCCACTTCTCCGGCGATCGCATCGCTGGTCTGCTGCCCTTGAATCACTCTAATCGGCAGCCCCGCATAGGCGTGACGCTGATTCCACGCATCCCGCCAGGCGGCAAAGCCATGTTGTTCAAAGTTAGCCAGCATCGCCAGCAGGCCCGACACTACGTCTGAGGCCAACTGATTACGCGAGATATCCGGCAGTCGCTCGAAAAGCGCCGCAACAGGTTGGTCGATCGCTGCCCGCTGGGCAGCGGGCAGCCAAAGATTCATGCCCATACCAATGACGACTTCGCAGGGGCCTGCGGCATCCCCGGTCACTTCGATAAGAATACCGGCCAGCTTGCCTAACTCGTCGCCTGGGCCATCACCCTGCTCGGAGAGCAGGATATCGTTAGGCCACTTAAGCTTCGGCGCCACACCATGCTGCTCAAGCACTTGGGCAACGACAACGCCTACCGCCAAGCTCAAGCCCTCCAGCACCGCAATACCCGACTCAAAGCGCCAGCCCAGCGATAGCATTAAGCTCTGACCCCAGGGCGTCGACCAGACACGACCACGGCGCCCACGTCCCGCCGTTTGCAGCTCAACCAGGCACACTTCGCCATGCCCGGCGCCCTGCTCAAAGCGTTGGCGCAGATACTCATTGCTGGAGGGTAACTGGTCCTCAACAAACAGGCGCGCAAGGTGGTGGCGCGCCTGTGCGGGCAGCCGCTCCACGATTTTAGCGCCCTCCAAGGGCTCCAGGCGCTGCGAGAGCTGGTAGCCACGGCCTTTCACCGCCACTACCTCCACCCCTAGTGCTTCCAGTTTTTTTAACTGTTTCCACACCGCCGCACGAGAAATACCCAGCGCTTCACCCAGCTGCTCGCCAGAGTGAACCTCGCCATCGCTTAACAAACGCATCAGGTTGCCGATGGTCATGCTCCTGCCCCAGTGGGAAAAGCGCTAGTCTAGCGGATGGAGGTTCATGGCGAAAACATTCCTAGACCAAGGTTGATATGAGAGGCAGTAATATCAGCGAAGCCTTCGACATGGTAGAATGGCTATTGGACGCAAGCCCTGAGCCAAGATGGTCGGCAAATTGCCAGCCCTTGCGACCCGCATTTTCCGACCCGTGGACGAACGGGTGTTCACAAGAGTTCTCTCTCAGCATGCAAAACCAGCAAAACTCCAGCGCGGTTAATAACCTGCGCAACGTCGCGATCATAGCCCACGTTGACCATGGTAAAACCACACTGGTCGACAAGCTCCTGAGCCAGTCCGGCACCCTTGACCGTAAAGCAGAAGGTCAAGAGCGCATCATGGACTCAAACGATCAGGAAAAAGAGCGTGGCATTACCATTCTGGCCAAAAATACGGCCATTCAATGGCAAGACAGCCAAGGTAACGGCTACCACATCAACATCGTGGATACGCCTGGGCACGCCGATTTCGGCGGCGAGGTTGAGCGCGTCATGTCAATGGTCGATTCGGTGCTACTGCTAGTAGACGCCGTTGATGGCCCGATGCCGCAAACCCGCTTTGTGACCCAGAAAGCATTCGCCCAAGGCCTGAAGCCGATCGTGGTGGTCAACAAAATTGACCGTCCCGGCGCACGCCCTGACTGGGTTATCGACCAGATTTTTGACCTGTTCGACAACCTCGGTGCGTCTGACGAACAGCTCGATTTCCCAATCATCTACTGCTCTGCCCTAAACGGCATTGCCGGTATGGATCCTGAAGAGCTGGCGGACAACATGGATCCCATGTTCCAGGCCATCGTCGATATCGTCGAGCCGCCGAAGGTTGAGCTTGACGGCCCCTTCCAGATGCAGATCTCTGCGCTGGATTACAACAGCTATGTAGGCGTTATCGGCCTGGGTCGCATCAAGCGTGGCGCGGTGAAACCGAACCAGCAGGTGTCGATCATCGGCGTTGACGGCAATGTGCGTAAGGGCAAAATCGGTCAGGTCATGACCCATATGGGCCTTGAGCGCGTGCAGACCAACGAAGCCACCGCGGGCGACATCGTCTGTGTTACCGGCATCGACGATCTGTCGATTTCGGATACGCTATGCGATCCGGCCAAGGTCGAAGCGCTGCCGCCACTGTCCGTCGACGAACCGACCGTTTCAATGACCTTCCAGGTCAACGATTCACCGTTCGCCGGTAAAGACGGTAAGTTTGTGACCAGCCGCAACATCAAGGATCGCCTTGATCAAGAGCTGATTCACAACGTGGCCCTGCGCGTTGAGCAGGGCGAAACCCCTGAGAAGTTCAAGGTTTCTGGCCGTGGCGAGCTGCACCTCTCGGTGCTGATCGAAACCATGCGCCGTGAAGGCTTTGAGCTGGCCGTAGGCCGCCCTGAAGTCATCATCAAAGAGATCGACGGTGAGAAGCAGGAGCCCTACGAAGAGGTCATCATCGACTGTGAAGAGCAGCACCAAGGCTCGATCATGGAAGAGCTGGGCTACCGTAAAGGTGAGATGACCAACATGCTGCCGGACGGTAAAGGACGGGTTCGCCTGGACTTCATCATTCCTGCCCGCGGCTTGATCGGTTTCCGTGGCCAGTTTCTGACCCTGACTTCGGGCACCGGCATCCTGACCAGCCGCTTTGATCACTACGGCCCGCTGAAGCCTGAAGCCTCTATCGAGCGTCGCAACGGCGTGTTGGTTTCGATGGTCGACGGTAAAGCCCTTGCCTATGCGCTGTATGCGCTGCAAGAGCGCGGCAAGCTGATTATCGATCACGCCACGGAAGTTTACGAAGGCATGCTGATCGGTATCAACAACCGCGCTAACGACATGGTGGTTAACCCCACCAAAGGCAAGAAGCTCGACAACATGCGCTCCACCGGTAACGATGAAAACATCGTCTTAACCCCGCCGGTTAAGTTCTCCCTGGAGCAGGCCATCGAGTTCCTCGACTCTGACGAGCTCGTCGAAGTCACGCCGGCGCACATCCGCCTGCGCAAAAAGCTGCTGAAAGAAACCGAGCGTAAGCGTTACAGCAAGAAGTAATCCGTTCCAAGCAGTCAGTACCCAAAAACCCGCGAAAGCGGGTTTTTTTATGCCTCGTTGCCACACTTCATGACCGCTCAATAGCTGCCAAGATACTTCCCTAAACGCAGCCTAAACGCTAATACGCTGGAAAGGTGCCGCGTTCTATCGCACAGTGACGCTAAGTTCAGCGCGTCCAAGGCACGCTGACATCGCTACATTCATACAGGTGTTTGGATACTTACCCCCATCCTGACGCCCAAACACGGACACTCTTACCCATGAGCGGTCATAACGTCTGGACGCATAAAGGCACTTTTCTTCTCGCCGCCGTTGGTTCCGCCGTCGGTTTGGGCAATCTATGGCGCTTCCCCTACCTCACCGGTGAAAACGGTGGCGGTGCCTTTATATTGGTTTACGCACTGACGATCTTCGCCGTTGGCATACCGATTCTGATTGCCGAGATCATGCTGGGTCGCACCAGCCGCCAGAGCCCGATTATGGGTATGCGGCACCTGACCAAAACCCATGGCACCTCTCGGGCCTGGGAAACGATCGGCTGGCTGGGCGCTGCCTCGGCGTTTTTGATTTTAAGCTTCTATTCGGTGATTGCCGGCTGGGCGATTCACTACACTTGGCTGATGCTGACCGGCTCACTGGTCGGTGCCGACGCTCAGACCATTAGCACTGGCTTTGGCGCACTACTGGCCGCCCCTGGCCTAATGACGCTCTATCACACCCTTTTCATTGCCGCGTCCGCGCTGATTGTCGGCATGGGGATTCATAAAGGCATCGAATCAGGCCTGCGCATTATGATGCCCGCGCTGTTTGTGATTCTGTTGGTAGTGCTGGCCTACGGCGTAGTGAATGGCGATATAGGTGCCGCTGCCAGCTTCCTGTTTACCTTTAATATCGCCGACCTCAGCCTTGAAGGCTGGCTGCAGGCCATGGGCCAATCATTCTTCACCCTTAGCCTGGGGATGGGGGCAATTATGGCTTACGGCGCCTACATGCCCAGCGAGGTCTCACTAACCCGCACCGCCTTTGCTGTTGCCATCGTCGATACCGCCGTGGCGATGGTGGCGGGCCTGGCCATTTTTGCTCTGGTGTTTGGCGCCGGTCTGGAAACCGGGCAAGGCCCTGGGCTAATGTTTGTTACCCTTCCGCTGGCGTTTGCCGAAATGCCGTTTGGCGCTTTGGTGGGCGGGGTGTTCTTTATTCTGGTTCTCGGCGCAGCTATCAGTTCCTCTATTTCGTTGATCGAGCCCGTCGCGGCGTTCCTGGTGGAGCGTTTCGACATGACCCGCCCACAGGCCGTTACCATTATGGTGATTGCCGCCTGGGCAATGGGTCTGTTGACGGTGGTTAGCTTCAATATGTGGGCCGAGGGGACGATTTTCCATAGCCTGTTTGGGCGCAGTGCGTTTGAGTTTATCGAGCTACTCACCAATATATTTATGCCGGTGGGCGGCCTGCTGATAGCCCTATTCGCCGGTTGGTCGCTAACCCAGAGCGAAGTGATGAAGGAACTGGGCAGCAGCGTCACTTGGTTTAAATTCTGGCGGTTTCTGGTGCGCTTTGTGGCCCCCGCCGCCGTAGCCTTTGTGTTTTTACGCACCATTCCTCAGGTGGATGGCTATCTTATCCCCACCCTCGGCGCGCTGCTCATTATTGGTGCCTTTGCAGCCAGCCAGCGGTGGCTGAAAAAACCACGACAAATAACTTAATAACAGTGTGCAGGCGGCTTAATTAGCCGCCTGTATCGCGTGGAGACACCATGACCCCTCTTATTGAAGTACAGCGAGTCAACAAAGCGTTCGGCGGCCTACAGGTGATTAATGACTGCTCCATTCAAGTGGAGAAGGGCTCCATTACCGGGATGATTGGCCCCAACGGCGCAGGTAAATCAACCCTGTTTAATCTCATTGCTGGCGCCCTGACCCCTGACAGCGGCCATGTGCTGCTTGATGGAGAAGACATTACCTCGCTCAGCGCCGACCAGCGCTTTCATCGCGGCTTATTGCGCACCTTTCAGATCGCCCACGAGTTCAGCCAGATGAGCGCGCTGGAAAACCTCATGATGGTACCGCCCAAGCAAGCCGGTGAAGACCTTTTCAGTGCCTGGCTAAAGCCCGGCAAAGTGCAGCGAGAAGAGGCGGAGGTGCGCCGCCGCGCCCTGGAAGTCATCGACTTTGTTGGCCTGCACCATGTGCGCAACGAGCTGGCGGGTAATTTGTCCGGAGGGCAAAAGAAGCTGCTGGAGCTTGGCCGCACCATGATGACCAACGCCAAGGTAGTGCTACTTGATGAGATCGCCGCCGGGGTAAACCGCACCCTGCTGGGTGATTTGATCGGCAATATTGAGCGGCTCAACCGCGAAATGGGTTACACCTTTCTGGTCATTGAGCACGATATGGAGATGATTGCCCGCCTTTGCGACCCGGTTATCGTGCTGGCTCAGGGCAGTGTGATGGTGGAGGGGCATATCAACGACATCCAGAATAATCCTGAGGTCATCGAGGCCTACTTCGGTACAGATGCCGCTTAAACGTGACGTTTTCTCCCATTAGCCAATTAATATAATGATGTCGCTGCCAAGCGACCTTGCTGGAATACTTTGCTTATGTCATCAACAACCAGGCCATTAATCGACGCACGGGATGTGCACGGCGGCTATGGCGGCATGAATATCCTTAACGGGGTAAACATGACGCTGGAAGCCGATGAGGTCGGTGTGATCGTCGGCCCTAACGGGGCAGGTAAATCCACCATGCTGAAAGCGGTCTTTGGCCTGCTGCATGTTAATCAGGGCGAGATACTGCTTAACGGCCAGCCCATCCAAAACCTGCCGCCTAACCAGCTGGTGCAGCGCGGCATGGGCTTCGTGCCCCAGGAGAAGAACGTTTTCCCTAGCCTTTCGGTGCAGGAAAACCTGGAGATGGGCGCCTTTTTAAAGCCGCAAAACGTCAAGCGCATGCTCGCTCAGATCTATGAGTTTTTCCCACCGCTGTACGAAAAGCGCCGCCAGCCTGCCGGTGAGCTTTCCGGTGGACAGCGCCAAATGGTCGCCATGGGCCGCGCTCTGATGGCCGAGCCGAGCCTACTGTTGCTGGACGAACCCACCGCAGGGCTGTCGCCGCTGTATATGAATGAGATTTTCGACCGCGTCAAACAGATCAACGCCGCTGGCGTGGGTATTTTGATGGTGGAACAGAACGCCAAACAGGCACTCGCGATAGCCGATAAGGGCTTTGTGCTGGCTGCTGGCCAAAACCGCTTTACCGACACTGGGGCGGCACTGCTCGCCGACCCCGATGTCGCCAAAAGCTTTTTGGGCGGCTAGCCCCAGGGAGATAGACGTGAACGAACTGGTTTTTTTCATCAATAATGTGGTGATTTCGGGCAGCGTCAGCGGCTCTATTTATGCCATTGGGGCCATTGGGGTAACGCTGATTTTCAGCATTATGCGCTTTGCCCACTTCGCCCACGCCGACATGATGACCTTCGGCGCCTTTATGGTGCTTCTGCTTACCACGCTGTTCCCAGCAGCGGGCGCCAGCCTAGGTGTACCCACCGCCGTGCTAATGCTGCCTCTGGCGATGCTGCTCACCGCCGCTTTGGCCGTGGGGATCGATAAAACCTTCTATAAACCGCTACGTGCCCATGGGGTCAAACCGATTGTGCTGGTGATTGGCTCGCTGGGGGTCACGTTGATTCTACAGGGCTTGATCCGCCTCTTTTCCGGCACCGGCGGGCAGAGTTTATATGTCGACGACCGTAAAGAGATCTTCCGCCTTGCGCTGCCCTTCGAGGGTGCCCGTGCACCGATTGTGGTTACCGAACCGCAGATTTATCTGTTCGTGATCACTATCGTTGCGGTCGTCGCACTACACCTTTTCCTTAACCGTTCGCGGTTAGGCAAGGCAATGCGCGCCATGTCGGATAACCCTGAACTCGCCCAAGCATCGGGTATTAATACCAATACCATCGTGGCGGTGACCTGGATGATTGCCGGAGCGCTGGCGGCTATTGCCGGAACGTTGCTCTCCTTAGACGTTACCTTCAAACCCGATTTGAGCTTCTTTCTGCTGCTGCCTATTTTCGCCGCCGCTATTGTGGGGGGCGTTGGTCACCCTTACGGCGCCATTGCCGGTGGCTTTGTGGTCGGCTTTGCCGAAACCCTGGCGGTGTTTAACTGGAATGTGCTGCTACGCCCCTTCCGCGACAGCCTGCCCGCCTGGCTCGAGCTACCGTCGAATCTGGCCTTTGTGGGTACCGAGTACAAAATTGTGGTGCCGTTTTTCATTCTGGTAGCCATTTTGGTGTGGCGTCCCACCGGACTCTTTAAGGGCAAGGTGATCTAATGAGCAACTCAGAAAAAACGCGCAACCCTGCCTACACTCCCCAAGACGCCACGTCTGCCCGTCGCTTCCCGCTGCGCGAGCTGATTCTGTTTGGTGTGCTGCTCGTAGCGGTTTTGGCGGTCTACGCCATCATGGGCGCCGCCTACAGCACGCGCATGCTGGTAGAAGCTGCCTGCTACGCCATCCTCGCGCTAGGATTAACCATCCAGTGGGGCTATGCCGGCCAGTTCAACGCCGGGGTAATGGGCTTTGTCGCCCTGGGCGGCTTCTGTGCGATGTTTTTCAGCGTGCCGGTCAACGATGCCTTCTGGGGCACGGCGCTACCCGGCGAATTTGGCCGCGTGCTGCTTTATGGCGCAGCCGCTATTGTATTAATTGTTGGCGCCAGCAAGCTGGATCGACTGGGCGTACCCAAGCCCCTGCGTACATTTATCGCGGTGGTGCTGGGTGTCGTGCTTTACCTCGTGGTGATTAGCCAGCTGCGTGAAGTCACTGATGCGATTGAAAGCCAGGCAGGCTTCGTCGGTGGGCTGGGCTTACCGCCCTGGATCGGCTGGATTGTCGGTGGCGCGCTGGCGGGTGGCGTCGGCTACTTTATTGGCCATATCTGTTTGGGCTTACGCAGCGACTATCTGGCGATAGCCACCCTCGGCATTGCCGAGATCATCAAGGCGTTTCTAAAGAACTCCGACTGGCTGACCCGCGGCACCGCTACGGTTTCCCCACTTCCCTGGCCCACACCGGGGCCTGCCGAACTGGGGTTTACGCTCTCACGAGCGATCTACCTTTCGTTTACGGCGGTGATCATCGCGGTAATCTTCTTTCTGCTCAATCGCGCCTACAACGCCCCTTGGGGCCGTATGATCCGGGCGATTCGCGACAATGAAGTCTCCGCTGCGGCGATGGGTAAGGATATCAACAAACGGCGTCTGGAAATCTTCGTGCTGGGCTGCATTCTGATGGGCTTGGGCGGCGGCATACTGGGCACCTTCAACAGCCTCTTCGATCCTCAAGGCTACCTGCCGCTCAACCATACCTTCCTGGTGTTGGTGATGGTGATCCTGGGCGGACCGGGCAATAACCTGGGCACCATTTTTGGCGCCGTGGCGGTGTACATTATCTGGATTATGTCCGAGCCCCTGGCGCTGTTCTTAATGCAGTTAGCGGTGGCCTTTGGCGAAGACGCTTTCGGCTGGGATGCACCAGGCAATATGGATAGCCGCGCCCTGCAGGCACGGGTGCTGGTGATTGGCTTATTGATCACCATGGTGCTGCGCTTCGCGCCCAAAGGGCTACTACCCGAGAAAATCAAAAGTCACAGTTGATGGGACAATTGATATGACCGATGAGCTAAGCCCGGCGCGCCAGATCTGGCGCGCTTTCGGGCAGCAACAGGTCACCAAGCGCCTTCAGTACGACAAGTTTTGGTAACAATCAATACTCGTATAACGAAAAGCGTGGGGTGGGGCTCACTCACTGATAATCTCCCAATGGCCCGACTTATCTGACCCTACTCTTTTCAACCTGCCCGCTTGCTGTAACTTGGCCATCGCACGGCCAATAGTACGTATGTCTTTCCCTGTGGTGTCGGCTATTTGCTGGCGAGTAATCGCCGGGTTGTGCTGAATTAACGCCATGATCGCTTCAGGTGTTTTTAGCCCAGAGACATTTACAGGGGCGTTTACAGGGACATTTACAGGGGCGTTTTGTACTAGTGTCTGAGCGATGACCGATAACATAAAATGAATAAAGGGCGTGCTCTCGGCTTGCTGATCTGCTTGTTCGAGCGCTTGGTAATAGCGCTGCTGGTTGTCTTTGATAACGCTTTCCAGCGGCAACGATAAAAACAGCGGATGCCATTGCGACAAAATCAGCGTTTGCCACAAGCGTCCCATGCGACCATTGCCATCGTTAAAAGGATGGATAAATTCAAACTCGTAATGAAATACACTGCTGGTAATTAAAGGATGGTCTTTAGCCTGTTTTAGCCAATGGGTTAAATCCGCCATTAGCCCCGATACCTGATGAGCAGGTGGCGCAACATGATGTACTACATTCCCTTTGTGGATGCCCACCCCTTTATGCCGAAACTCGCCAGCATTTACCAGAATATCCGACATCATCAAGCCATGGGCGGTGAGTAAGTCATTGATGCTATCAGGTTGCAGCTTGGGTAAGGCATCGTAAGCCTGAATCGCCCCTTTGACCTCAGCCAACTCGCGCACACTCCCCATCACGCGCTGGCCGTCTACAATCGCGGTGACCTGCTCTTCAGTCAGGGTATTGCCTTCAATCGCCAACGTTCCGGTAATGGTTTTAATGCGGTTTTGCTTGCGCAACTGAGGCGAAGCATCCAGTGCATTAGCGTTCAGTCTGCCCACTTGCTCGCTGATCTCTGCGACCAGATTGAGAATATCGGCGGTGATGGTAAACGGGGGTTTATAACTCATGGGTTTAATCATCCCCCCACACATTCAGAATTTAATTCTGATCCTATCACACGTGGAATTGCAGGGAAGATTAAGGACAACAAGGTGGGCCATGCCAAATAAAAAATGCCCGACTTAATAAGCCCGGCATTTTTAACACTAATGCTGAGAATTAAAGATCAACCTGACCTTTGCTGGTAAAGGTGCCGTCTTCCACAGCCATCTCGACCACCACGCCAGGCACGTCGCCGTTGTCATCGAACTCATGCGAGCCAGAGGCGCCTTCGTAGTTGATATCGGTACCTGCGGCAATCAACTCAACCGCTTTTTCCCACTCGCCGGGCAGAATGACCTCGCCGGGGGCGCTGGAAACACTACGCAGCGCTTCGGAAAGGCCTTCACGCTCCGCGCTGCCGTTCTGCTCAATCGCCAACGCGATCAGGAAAGCGGCATCGTAGGCCTGGGCGGCAAATACTGCGCTTGGATCGAAGTCAGCAGCTTCGGCGGCTTCGATAAAGATATCGGTACCGGGCAGGTCAGGGCTGCCGGGGCGCGTGGCGATCATGCCATCCAGCACGTCTGCACCGATGGCTTCAATAAGGCTATCGCCGACCATGCCGTCAGCACCTACGTACTGGGTAAACATACCGCTTTCATAGGCTTGGCGCAGCACGGTCTGACCCGAGGTGTCGGCGTAGGCCAGCACGACGAGAGTATCCACGCCACTGACTGACAGTGAGCCTAGCTCAGAGCGATAATCCGCGCGGTTATCTTCGTGGGCAAGGTTCTCAGTAATCTCACCTCCGCCGGCTTCAAAAGCAGCGCTAAAGGCGTCAGAAAGCCCCTGACCATAATCATTGTTGACATAAGTGACCGCCACTGCGTCGATACCTTTTTCAAGCAACAGCTTGGCAAGAATCTCGCCCTGGAAAGCATCCGACGGCACGGTACGGAAGACGAGATCATTATCGTCCAGCTCAGATACCGCAGGGGCAGTAGAAGCGGGCGACACCATCAACACACCACCGGGAATGGCGGCGTTATTAGCCGCAGCAATGGTCGCACCAGTACACAGCGCACCGACAATCGCGGTGACATTTTCAGAGTTCACCATGCGGTCGGCGGCGTTAGAGGCAGCCGATGCATCGGAACAGGTGGTATCACCAGACGGCATCACCAACGTTTGGCCATCTAGAATGCCGCCCTGCTCATTGATCTGCTCTACAGCTAGCTGAGCACCTTCAAAAATGGGTGGCGTTAAACTTTCGATTCCCCCGGTAAAGCCGCCCAAGAAGCCAACTTTGACCTCTGCCTGTGCGAACCCGGTCATTGCCAGGGTTGAGGCCGCCACAGCGGTGGCTAATGCGCGCTTATTGATCATATTATTTGTCGCTCCCAGTGTCGTAAAAAGTTGTGCAATTTTTTAGTGTGCCTCAGCGGACAATCGTTAAGGCTGCTATTAATCTGGAACTGGAACGGCAAAAACACAAGCAACGCTTTCTAACGCTCCTCGCCTTCCTCAAGATATCGCCTGCGTTCAGCGAGCTGCTTTTGAAGGCGTTTGCGTCGGTAAAGCCGCACCAGCGCAATCGTTAACGCAGTGATCAGCATGGCGGCCAACACCACACCCTGCCAGGGGCGAGCCGCATTGCCCATCACCGTTTCCAGAGTCATTATCAGGATCAAGCCAATCGCCTGGGATCCGATCGCTAGCGCGCGCAGCTTATCGAAAGCGGGTGAGGGCATAACGTCTCCGTAATTTTCAGCTCAAATGATATGGTCTCCTAGTGTACCTGCTTCGCAGCATGCTTAACTGGGAACCCAAATTAAAAACCTACGTTGAAAACCTGAACGGGAAATCCATGAACGCCATTGCTCTCGGCCCGCTACTGATTTCGCTACCACGCCTGTACGCCGTTGGCTGCGCGCTGCTGCTACTGCTCTGCGCGCGCTTCTTGCTAGGGCTGCCTCGCCCGGCTCAGCAGCGCTGGTTTACCGGGCTTATTATTGTTTGGTTAGTGGGCGCTCGGGTGGGCCATATCCTGCTCAACCTGGATAGCTATAGCGCCGCCCCGCTTGAAGCGCTCAAAGTGTGGCAACCCGGCTACCATGGCCTATGGGGGATGACGGCTGGCTTGGTATGGACGGCCTGGACGCTGCGGGCGCGGTTATTGGCTATGGGCGGTGCAATGGCCATGCTGATCGCCGCTTCTAGCCTATGGCTGGTGCTGGTCACCCTGGCGCCCCTGGGCAATGACTTTGCGGTTGACGCCCTACCGGAGATCACCCTTGAGGATGTGGAAGGCAATGACGTGCATCTGCCCTCACTGACCGACAACGCTGACCTGATTATCGTCAACCTGTGGGCGACCTGGTGCCCTCCCTGCCTGCGTGAAATGCCGCTGCTCGAGGAGGCCGCAAAACGCGATGGTGTCAGCGTGGTGGTTGCTAACCAAGGCGAAGACCTACTGCCCATGGTGCGCTACCTGGATGAGCAGCAGCTTGAATTTCGCTACGCCCTGCGTGACCCCAGCCAGCAGCTGATGGCGCTTTTTCAAGCACCGGGATTGCCCACCACAGCGCTGTTCGACGGCCAGGGGAACACCCTGGATATCCACGTTGGCGAGCTTACTCGCGCCCAGCTGGATCGCTGGTTACAAGATTGATGCCGATACACCTTAATCCCCCCGCTGCTTTGCGTTAGAATCCCCCGCCCTGTTGCTGCCGGCGCTCACTACCGGCGGCAGTCGACCCGTTTTGCAGACTCTCCCGAGGCATCATGAGCGATTTTTCTCCCGGCCAACGCTGGATTAGCGACGGCGAAGCCGAGCTTGGGCTCGGTACCGTGCTTAACTGCGACGCCCGTAGCGTTACCATTTTGTTCAGTGCCAGTCAGGAAACCCGTACCTATAACACCCGCCAAGCCCCGCTGACCCGCGTTATGTTCGGCAGCGGCGACCGCGTACTCTCTGCTGACGGCTGGCAGATCGTTGTCGATGACAGCAAAGAGTCCAACGGCCTGATCACCTATATCGGTGAAGACAAGGAAGGCAATCTGCGCGAGCTGCCCGAGGCCAAACTCGCCGATACCATGCAGTTCGACCAGGCTCGCGACCGCCTGCTGACCGGCCAGGTCGATCGCAACGACTGGTTTGATTTGCGCTTTCGTACCCTGCACCACTATCAACGTATCGAGCAGCACAGCGCGCTAGGCTTTTCCGGGCCGCGCATCGATCTGATACCCCATCAGCTCTACATTGCCAATGAAGTGGCCAACCGCCATGCACCCCGGGTACTGCTGGCGGATGAAGTGGGCCTGGGTAAAACCATTGAAGCTGGCCTGATTCTGCACCGCCTGCTGCTCAATGGCCGTGTTGAGCGGGCGCTGATTCTGGTACCCGACAGCCTCACTCACCAGTGGCTGGTCGAGCTGCTGCGACGCTTTTCGCTCAACGTCTCGCTACTGGATGAAACCCTGAGCCAGGCCCACGGCAGCGCCAACCCCTTTGAGAGCGCCCAGCTGGTGCTAGCGAGCCAGGGCTGGCTATTTGCCAACCCTCAGCGTCAAGAGCAGGCACTGGCCAGCCAGTTCGACCTGCTGATTGTTGACGAAGCGCACCACCTCGACTGGAGTGAAGAAGGCAGCGGCCCCGGCTATCGGTGCGTCGAACAGCTTTCGGCGGTGATTCCCGGCCTGCTGCTGCTCACCGCGACCCCCGAACAGATGGGTATCAAGAGCCACTTTGCCCGCCTGCGGTTGCTGGATAGCGAGCGCTACCACGATCTTGAGCGCTTCAAAGCCGAAGAGAGCCACTACACCGAAGTGGCCCGCGCCATCGACGCCTTGGAGGCACTGCCTGACGACCCTAGCGCCCGTACCGACGTCTCTGCGGTAGCCGATGACCGCGACAGCCAGGCGCTGCTGGCCATCCTGTGCAACCCGGAGGCCAGCAAAGCGCAGCAGGACACCGCTCGCGACCAACTGAGCGAAGCGCTGCTGGATCGCCACGGTACCGGTCGAGTGATGTTCCGCAACAGCCGCCGTCACGTAGGAGGCTTCCCGGAGCGGCGCTTAAACCTGGCACCGTTAGCGCTGCCTTCGGCCTACCGTCGCGTGGTGCGCCGCTTAGAGCGCGACGACGACTACCTCGACGAGCTGTTGATCGAGACCGGCATGGATCACCCCGACGTGCTGATCTACCCCGACGCGGCCTACCGCGAGCTCAGCAATGATCCCCTCAATGGCGAAGACTGGTGGCACATCGACCCGCGGGTTAACTGGCTACTGGAGAAGCTTAGCGACGACAGTGAGAGCGGCTTCGCCAACGAAAAAGTCCTGGTCATTGCCCACCACCGGGAAACCGCTGAAGGCCTTGCTGAAGGGCTACGGGTGCTGGGCGGCTACCACGCTCCGGTGTTCCACGAAGACCTCTCCCTGATCGAGCGTGACCGCGCGGCGGCGGCGTTTGCCGATGAGGATGAGGGCGTACAGGTGCTGGTCTGCTCGGAAATTGGCTCAGAGGGGCGCAACTTCCAGTTCTGCCGCCACCTGGTGATGTTCGATATGCCTCAGCACCCAGATCAGCTGGAGCAGCGCATCGGCCGCTTGGATCGCATCGGTCAGCGCCACGCTATTGAGCTGCATATTCCTACTTTTGAGGGCAGCCCCGGCGAGCGCCTGCTGCGCTGGTACCACGAAGGTATGGATGCGTTCAGTGCCCCCCATGGGGTCGGCAACGAGCTGTTTGATGCCTTTGGTGACGCCCTGGCTGATGCCTTGCTGGATGATGAGGCACTTGACGAGATCATCGCCGAAACCCGCACGATGTTTAGCGCCAAGCTGGCGGAGCACGATGCGGGCCGCAACCGACTGCTGGAGCTCAACGCCTGCCGCCCCGCCCGCGCTCAGCAGGTGATCGACGCGGTGCGCGAGCTTGACGATGACGCCGCCCTGCCGCGCTATCTTGAGCGAGCGTTGGATATTTTCGGCGTGGATAGCCAGGAGATCGGCAAGGGCTTAATGCACCTGCAGCCCAGCCAACATATGCTGGATGGCCTGCCGGGCCTGGTTAAAGGTGAAGAGGGCTTTACCGCCACCTACAGCCGCTCCCAGGCGCTGGCCCGTGACGATGTGCAGCGGCTCTCCTGGGAACACCCACTGCTGCGTGAAATGATGGGTCGGGTGCTGGATGGCACCATGGGCAACTCGGCGCTGGCTCTGCTGCGCCACGACGCCATTCCCAGCGGCCGCTTGATGGCCGAGCTGGTGTTTCGCACTCACTGCCCGGCACCCAAGAAGCTGCACCTTAACCGCTTCCTGCCACCCACCGCGGTGCGTTTGCTGCTGGATGAATCGGGCGCCAACCTGACCAGCAAGATCTCCTTCACCGGCTTGGGCAAAAACCTGCAGAAGGTCAACAAGTCGCTGGCGCGGGATTTGATCAAGAGCCGTCACGACCAGCTGCGTGAACTGCTAACCCAGGGTGAGGGCGAAGCCGAGCGCCAGTTGCCCAGCATCGTCGAGAACGCCGAAGCGCGTATGCGCACTCAGTTGGACGCCGAGATTGCCCGCTTAACGGCACTTGCCGAGCACAACCCGGCGGTGCGCAGTGCGGAAATCGACGCGCTAAAAGATGAGCGCAAGGCACTTAGCGAAGCCATTGAAAACACTCGCCTGCGGCTGGACTCAGTACGGGTGATTATCACCGTTGATGCCGACCGCTAAAGGATCGCCTCAAGCGCCTTGTCCAGGGTGGGGTATTGGAAGCTAAACCCTGCCTCTTCCAGGCGCACGGGGCGCATATCTGCTCCGGTCAGCAGTAACCGCGACATTTCTCCAAAGCCCGCTTTTAATACAAAAGCGGGTACTGGGAAAATGGCCGGGCGATTGAGGTGACTGGCCAGGGTTTTAGTGAAGGTGGCATTAGTCACTGGATGCGGGGCGCAGCCATTGAAGACACCGCTCAAGCACTCTTGATTGATGAGAAACAGGATCGCCGCGACTAAATCGTCGCGGTGGATCCACGGCATAAACTGCTCGCCGCTGCCAAAGCGGCCACCCACCCCCCACTTAAACGGCGGCAGCATCTTCTCCAGGCTGCCTCCACCCGCCTCTAGCACTAGGCCAATGCGCACAATCGCCAGCCGCACGCCCATGGCCTCAATAGGCTTAGCGGCTGCCTCCCACTGTTTGCACAGCCGATGGGCAAACTCATCGTTAGGCATGGTCTTCTCAGTCACCACGCGCTTGCCCTGATCGCCGTAGTAGCCCATCGCTGAACCCGATACCATCACCTTGGGCAGCGGCTGGCCGTTAGCTTTGAGCTGCTCGCAAAGCGCCACCAACTGCTTGGTCGCCGCCACCCGGGAGTTAATCAGCTTGGCTTTCTGCTCATCGCTCCAGCGCTTGGCGGCAATCGGCTCACCGGCCAGGTTAACCAAGGCGTCCGGCGGCGATTCAATAAACGCCTGGGCGCTATCGCGAATGTCACAATTGTTCGGCAAACGATCCCGCACTTGGTGAGGCGAGCGGGAGACCACCTGCACCTCGTGACCCTGTTCAACTAACTGCCGGCATAGTCGCTGGCCGACAAAGCCACTGCCTCCGGTGATTAATACACGCATGGGGTTTTGCTCCTGTTGGTGGCATCGTTGAAATCCTGCATAGCCGCCTGGCCGACACTTACCTATCAGGCTAGTTCACGCGGCCGGCAGGCGCACAATGATGATCAAAAGCGCTGCTTATCGCTGGCGCTATGCGCAGCCATCAACTACTTGCGCACATGATTTCTTATACAATGCAAGTGGCCTGGCTCTGTGCGGCGACAGCTTCCGCGACGGCCGCGTTGAGGATGCCTGGCTATCCGGCCACCGTTTAGGAAAGGCGCTAATAGGCCGGTCGGTTCAATAAAGAGCGAGCTTAAATGATTAAGAAGGATTCTTATAAAGGTTGTACCGGGTAGCGACAAGTTGTACAAATGGGCATACAGTATCGTGCTAATGTTTAGTTTTTAAATCAGGCAACCTTTAAATGGAACATGAATCACCTTCGCCGCGGCGAACAATAACAAGCCCCTGCAGCGCCGCACTGCAGTCAACGAAGAGGTACTGGCGCCCATGAGTCTTAAGGCGACCCACCCCCCCGATACGCCACTCTATCCGATACGCGAGGTTTCTCGCTTAACTGGGGTGAATTCGGTCACGCTTCGCGCCTGGGAACGACGTTACGGGCTAATTCGCCCCCAGCGCACTCCGAAAGGTCATCGTCTTTACGCTCAGGACGACATCACCCGCATCGAACGCATCCTGCAGTGGCTCAATCGTGGTGTGCCGGTCAGTCAAGTCGCCGACTTGCTTGACCAGCCAGAAACAATTGAAGCCCCGTCACCTGATGCCGGAG
This sequence comes from Halomonas sp. A3H3, assembly GCF_000982975.1. Taxonomy (NCBI): domain Bacteria; kingdom Pseudomonadati; phylum Pseudomonadota; class Gammaproteobacteria; order Oceanospirillales; family Halomonadaceae; genus Halomonas; species Halomonas sp. A3H3. Next base: position 1,614,126 of record NZ_HG423343.1, read on the forward strand.
ACTGGGCGAGCCAGCGCCAGCAGTTGCAAGCTATTATCGAAGCGTTGGATCTCGCCAAGCTGGAGGCGTTTTATCATCAGAGTTTGGCGCTCTACCCACTGAGCGTGGCCATTAATGAACTCTGGCAGCCAGTTATTTTGACCTTAGAAGCCAAGTGGGCCATTCAGGCAGACCAGCTTGTTCGCCGCACGTTGGAAGCCTTTCTGCGCAGCCAGGTGGGCATCCGCTTGCACTATGCCAATCAGGCTACCCGTGGCCCGCTGATTCTACTCAACGCCATGCCCGACGACCCCGGCCCGCTGTGGGTACTGATGTCGGCGCTAATGGCCAGCGAGCAGGGCTACCGGGTGCAGATGCTTGACCACTCGCTGCCGCTTGAGGATCTTCCCCAGGCAGTGGCGCGGCTGCACTCGTCCATGGTGCTGCTCTCTAGCGGTCAGCGGGAGAGCGATAGCTATATCAACCAGGCGCTGCCTAAAGCGGCTGAGACGCTTAACGTACCCATCGGCGTATGCGGCGAAGTGGCTCGTCTGCGCGAAAACGATTTGCGCGATGGGCCAGTACACATGCTGGGCGATGACCTGCCTCAGGCGATTGCCCGGTTGCGCCCACTGTTACGCGAGTCTGGCGTACTCTAACCAGCGCGCCTTCATTCTGGCTGTTCGCCTTCGTGGCGACCGGCCATTTTTTTGTGTCGCAGGAGGCTCCTATGACCGGAAAGCCTATAAAGCATCAGTTGATATGGCTGCGCAGCGACCTGCGTATTGACGACAACAGTGCCCTCGCCGCCGCCGCGGTTAAGGGCCCTGTGATAGCGGTGTTTTTGCGCAGCATTCCTCAGTGGCAAGCGCATGGCCACGGCGCTAATAAGCTGGATTTTTGGGCGCGCGGCGTCGCTAGCGTCAAAACGGCGCTTAACGGTTTGAATATTCCGCTGCTGCATCGCGATATTGAACGTTATGACCAGGCACCCGAGGTGCTGCTTGAGATCGCTCGCGAATATGATGTTGAGCAGTTGCACTTCAATCACGAGTACGCGCTCAATGAGCGCCACCGCGACCAGGCTGTGCAAGACGCCTTCAAACAGGCCGGGATTACCGCACATGGCTACCACGATGCCATAGCGTTTGCCCCCGGCAGCCTGCTAACCGGGAAGGGCGACTACTACGGGGTATTGACACCGTTCTCCAAGGCGTGGCACAAGCAGGTCAGCGCTGATCAGTTGGCGCTGCGCGCGACGCCACAGGTACAAGCGGCGCTGGATATTCAAAGCGACCTGCTGCCTGAACTTCCCAAGCTTGATAGCTCCCCTATCGATGGGCAGCTGTGGCCAGCCGGTGAAAATGCCGCGGCGGATAACTTAGCGCGCTTCCTACGCTTTCGTGGTCGTCACTATAACGCCCAGCGCGACCTACCGAAGGTGCGCGGCACCAGTGAACTGTCGCCCTATCTAGCGCTAGGCATGATCTCCCATCGCCAATGTTTACAAGCGGTGATGAGCGAAAACGGCGGTCACTTAGCCGATGGCGATATCGGCCTTACTACCTGGGTCAACGAGCTGGTCTGGCGAGAATTTTATCAGCACGTAGCGGTGGGTTTTCCACAGGTGTGCCGCTACCAGCCCTTTCAGGAGCATACCAAGCAACTAGCTTGGCGTGACGATGACGAAGGCTTTCAGGCTTGGTGCGAGGGGCGTACGGGATATCCCATTGTTGATGCCGCCATGCGCCAATTAGTGAACACCGGCTGGATGCATAACCGACTGCGCATGATCACGGCGATGTTTTTAAGCAAACATCTACTGATTGATTGGCGACGCGGTGAAGCCTTTTTTATGCGCCACTTGATTGACGGTGAATTCTGCGCCAATAACGGCGGCTGGCAATGGGCGGCCTCTACGGGTACTGATGCTGCGCCCTACTTCCGTATTTTCAATCCCACCACCCAATCCACCCGTTTTGATGCGGACGGTGAGTTTATTGCCCACTGGCTGCCTGAGCTTGCCAAACTACCCGCCAAAGCGCGCCACGCGCCACCTCAGGATCTGCTTAGCGACGTCGATTATCCAGCGCCTATTGTCGATCACAAGGCAGCACGTCAGCGCGCCTTAGAGGCATTTAAATCGCTCTCTAAATAAATCTGTTGTAGCAACTACTAGGGAGACCGTGATGGCTGAGCCTGCGGTATTAGAGGCGTTCTGCGCCTTTTTCAATAAACTAGACAATACCTGTACAGAAAAGCTATACGAGGTATATACTGAAAATATAATTTTTAGTGACCCGCTGCACCATATTGAAGGTCGCGACGCGTTAGCGCTTTATTTTTCAACCATGTATGAAAATGTCGAGCAGTGCCACTTCACTTACCACACTCGACAGTTACAGGGTCAGCAAGCATTTGTCACCTGGAGCATGACGTTTATTCATCCCCGATTGGCAGGTGGCCAGCCGGTCAATGTGGAAGGCTGTAGCGCACTTACCTTTGCCGCCGATGGGCGCGTTGAGCGTCATCGCGATTATTTTGATGCGGGCGCCATGCTTTACGAACATTTACCGCTGATGGGAAGCGCCATTCGCTGGTTAAAAAAACGCCTTGCCTAAGCGATAACATCACCGCAGGGAACCCGAGGAGGCTTAATGAGCACATGGAAAACGCCCCAACGCATTTGGTTAACCGGTGCCACCTCCGGCATTGGTGAAGCGCTTGCGCGTAAGCTCATCGCCCAAGGCCACCAGGTAGTGCTTAGCGCGCGCAGTGACGAAGCACTCGAAGCTCTGTGCCGGGGCCACCCCAATGCCCACCCTCTCCCGCTGGATATCAGCGACCGTCAAGCAGTGCTCAAGGCGGGTAACGACATCCGCGAGCAGCTCGGGGCGTTAAATTTGGCGCTCTTTAATGCCGGCACCTGCGAATATCTGAATGCTCAGCAGTTCGATATGGACTTAGTCGAGCGGGTTTTGAAGCCCAATCTATTCGGCACTTTGTACGGCGTCGAAGCCGCACTGCCGCTGTTGCGCGCGGCGCGCAAAGAGGGCCTCCTGGCTCGGTTAGCCGCCACCTCCAGCGCTTCAGCCTATTTACCGCTACCTCGTGCGGAAGCCTATGGGGCGTCTAAAGCCGCGGTAAGTTACTTTTTAGAGTCGCTGCGCTTAGACCTTGATCAGGAGGGCATTGAGGTCAGCCTGATCCACCCTGGCTTTGTTAAAACGCCGCTCACCGAACGTAATGACTTCCCTATGCCGATGCAGGTAACGGCAGAGCAAGCAGCTGATGCCATTATCGCGGGGCTGGTGAAGGGGCGGCTGGATATCCACTTTCCACGCCGGTTTACCTATCTGGTCAAATTGCTGGGCATTTTGCCCCCCACTGTGCGCCGTCAGATTGGCCTGCGCATGACCCGCAGCCAAAAGGAGTCGTCATGAGCGCCATGGCATCGCAAAGTTCTGGGGCATCACAACGTATTGCCATTGTTGGCAGCGGTATTAGCGGCATGGCAGCGGGCTGGTACCTCTCCGCCCAACATGACGTCACGCTGTTTGAAGCAGATTCACGCCTGGGAGGGCACACCGCCACCATGGACGTGAACGTTGCGGAACACTCCTACGCTATTGATACCGGCTTTATTGTCTTTAACGACTGGACCTATCCGCACTTTCAGCGCCTTATGGCCACCCTGGGCGTCGCCTCACAAGCCACCGAAATGAGTTTCTCGGTACATGAAACAGCGCGGGATTTTGAGTACAACGGTCATACCTTGGGCTCGCTGTTTGCCCAAAGACGCAATTTGTTTAATCCCTCTTTTTATCGCCTGCTGGGCGACATTCTGCGCTTTAACAAGCAGGCCACCAACGCGCTGGAGAGCCAACAGCTTCCCGAATATATAACCCTGGGTGAATACCTGGATCGCAACCACTACAACCGCGATTTTCAGCAGCGCTACTTACTGCCCATGGGGGCTGCCATCTGGTCGGCCAGCATCAGTGATTTACGCGCTTTCCCGCTGGCGTTTTTTGTGCGTTTTTTTCGCAATCACGGCCTGCTATCGGTCAACCATCGCCCCCAGTGGTACACCCTGGTGGGCGGTTCGAAAAGCTATATCCCCGGTCTGACGGCGCCCTATGCATCGCGTATTCACCTCAATACACCGGTCACCCGAATTACCCGCAACAGTACCGGCGTTAGTATCACCACGCCCTCCGGAACCCAGCGCTTTGACCAAGTAGTGCTCGCCTGCCATGCCGACCAGGCCCTGGCCATGCTGGGCGACGCCAGCAGCGACGAGAAAGCGATCCTCGGCGCCATGCCGTACCAGGATAACGAAGTGGTGCTACATACCGATACCGCCCTGCTGCCGCGGCGCAAGCGCGCCTGGGCGAGCTGGAATTACCGCCTGGATCAGCGCGATAGCGAAGCACGGGTATCGGTCACTTACGCTATGAATATCCTTCAACGGATAGAGAGCGACACCACTTTTTGCGTGACCCTGAACGACAGCGCCAGCATTGATCCAAACAAGGTGCTGGGCCGCTACACTTACGCACACCCCCAGTTCACCCTGGCTGGCCAGGCGGCTCAGGCACGACACGCCGACATTTCGTCTACGGCCCATCGCACCCACTTTTGCGGTGCTTACTGGCGTAACGGCTTCCACGAAGACGGCGTGTGGAGCGCACTGCGGGTGGCGCAAGCGTTAGGCTGTGATGAAGCCGCCCCGCCGCCTGCGCCACCTTCCGCGCTACCTGCCCATGAGCTGCTAACGCCGCAAGGTGTCGAGGGGCTGAGTTGATGGCTAGCATGCTGACTGAAATGACAGCTGGGATAACCACCCAGCCACGCTCGCGTATTTATCGTGGCACCCTACGCCACCGGCGCTTTACGCCCAAATCCCACGCCTTTAGTTACCAGCTATGGATGGCCTGGCTGGATTTGGACGAGCTGCCCGAGCTGTTCGACAAAGTGCCCGGCTTTAGTGCCCGTCGCCCTGCGCTGGCGCGTTTTCGTCGCGAAGACTATCTGGGGCCGGTTGATCGCCCGCTGAAAACCGCCGTTCGCGAAGAGCTAATTCGGCAGTTGGGAAGCGCGCCTAATGGCCGTATCTGCGTGCTTACCCAGCTACGCACGCTGGGCTGCATGTTTAACCCTATTTCCGTCTACTACGCTTACGACCACCTGGGGCGACTGACAGCCGTATTAAGTGAGGTCACCAATATGCCCTGGCGTGAGCGCACCTGCTACGCCAGCGCGGTGGATCCCTCACGCCATAGTCACCAAGCACATTTCGATAAAGACCTCCACGTCTCGCCGTTTAACCCCATGGAGATGACTTACCGTTGGAAGTTTAATGCACCCGGCGAAAAGCTCTTTCTGCATATGGAAAATTGGCAGGATCAGCAGTGCCATTTTGATGCCACGTTGACCCTTGACGCCTCACCCGCCACCCGCGGCACGTTGCTAAAAGCCTTGGCTCGCCAGCCATGGATGAGCCTGAAAACCATTGCGGGTATTCATTTTGAAGCACTTCGCCTGTGGCTGAAGCGCGTCCCCGTTTATAACCACCCCAAGCGCAAGGAGACTTCAAAGTGACGACCCTGCGTTCCACGCCCCCTAACCTTCAACCGGTTGCCGAAAGCCGCTTAACCAAGTGGCTAAAGCCACGCCTAATGGCCCAACTGGACGCCTTTCGCGGCGGTCGTATCACCCTGATTGAAGGCGATCAGTGTCATCACTTGGGTCAGCAAGGCCCGCTGCAGGTGACCGTGGTGATATGCCACTCCCGCGCCTGGAAGCGCCTTGCCTTTGGCGGTACAGTGGGGGCTGCAGAATCGTATATGGACGGCGATTGGGACGCCGACGATCTGGTCGCCCTGGTACGGCTGTTCGCTGCCAACCTTGAGCATGTGAATGGGAAAATGGAGAACGGCAGCGCTCGCATTGCCCGCTGGCTGCTGGGTGCCGCCTACCGCTTTCAGCGCAACAGCCTAACTGGCTCGAAACGCAATATTGCCGCCCACTACGATATTGGCAACGATCTGTTTTCCACGTTTTTAGATCGTCATCACTGGATGTATTCAAGCGCCGTTTTCCCCTATCCAGAAGCCAGCTTGGAAGAGGCTTCTACCTATAAGCTCGATTTGATGCTTGAAAAGCTCGATGTACAGCCCGAGCATCACCTGCTAGAGATTGGTACCGGCTGGGGAGGACTGGCGATTCACGCCGCCAAAACCCGTGGCTGCCGTGTCACCACAACCACCATTTCGGACGAGCAGCACGCCCATACAGCAAAACGCATTATGGAAGAGGGGCTGGGGGACAGAATCACCCTGCTTAAGCAGGATTACCGGGAATTGACCGGCCGCTATGACCGGCTCATTTCGGTAGAGATGATTGAAGCGGTGGGGCATCAGTACCTCGATACCTACCTCAACAAGCTGGATAGCCTGCTGACCGACGATGGGCAGGCCATGCTGCAAGCCATCACCATCCGCGATCAGCGCTTTGAAGAAGCTAAACGCGATATGGACTTTATCAAGCGCTACATTTTTCCTGGCGGCTTTCTTCCCTCGCACCACGCCATGTTAACCAGCGTTATGCGTAAAACGTCGCTGAACATCGTCGCGCTGGATGAAATTGGCCCGCATTACGCGCGCACATTACGCGAGTGGCGCCACCGCTTCGAAGCCAGCCTGGAGCAGGTGAGAACACTGGGCTACGACGAGCGCTTTATTCGCATGTGGCGTTACTACCTGTGCTACTGCGAGGGTGGTTTTATCGAGCGCTCCATCGGCACCTGCCACCTACTGCTGGCGAAACCCGCGGCGAAACCCCTTCCGCTCACAGGCGCGCTCTAAATGGTATCGTGCAAGTGGCAGACGCTGGTGTTGAATGCCCTGCGCTTTGAGGCTGGCTGGCTACTATGCGTACTCGGTGGTTCATGGGTAGCAGCCTTTGCAGGGGGCAGCCTGTTGGCCTGGCATCTATGGCGCTGCGCGTGGCCCGGAGAGTGGCGCTTTATCGCCGGATTTGCGCTGCTGGGACTAGTGATTGATGGAGGCTTGCAATTACTAGGTGGTTTCGATTTTAACGATCAAACGCTGGTGCTAGGGCTTCTGCCGCTATGGCTATGGATGCTCTGGCCGCTGTTTGCCACCCTGGTCTATCACTCACTGGCCTGGCTGTGGCGCTACCCGCTGCTAGCCGCGCTATGTGGTGCCATTAGCGGCCCACTCTCTTATTATGGCGGCGCACTACTGGCAGAGGTGACCCTGTCGGCTTGGTTACTGCCCGCTCAGGCGCTCGTTTGGGCGTTGCTTTGTGTGGGTATTAGCTATTTTAAGCCTATGAGGCAGAGGGGACGGTGACTGGTGCAGGCACCAGACGTTTTTCCAACTCAGCGGCGGCAAGCGGTCGAGCAAAGTAGAACCCCTGTACGGACGTGCACCCGGCATTAACCAAGAACTGACACTGCTCTTTGGTTTCAACACCTTCGGCAATCACTCCTAGCCCCATGCCTTCCGCCATCGCTAGCACCGCCTTAACAATCGAGGCGTCCGCCTGATCGTGCGGCAGCTCTTTAATGAAGGCCCGATCGAGTTTAATTTTGTCCACCGGCAAGCGCTTCAAATAGCCAAGCGACGAATAGCCCGTACCAAAGTCGTCGATGGCAATCGCAAAGCCTTGATCCCGTAGCGCCTGCAAGCGTGGCCCCATATCCCCCGCACGCTCGTCGAGTAGCACCGACTCCGTCAGCTCTAAGCCAATTTGCGAAGACTTCAGTTGGTAACGCTTTAGGCAGGTCGTCAGTTGGCTCTCCAGGTCACCTTGAAACAGCTGCAGTGCCGAAATATTGACCCAAATTGTTAGCTTGGGCATAGCACTATTACGCCAATGGGCTTGCTGGGCACAGGCTTTTTCGATCACCCAGGCGCCCAGTTGACTCATTAAACCATGCCTCTCGGCCAACGGAATAAAGTCGCCTGGGGAAATCATGCCATCTTTGGGATGGCGCCAACGCAGTAACGCCTCCATGCCCACCAGCTCGCCGCTGGCAGGGTCATGCTGGGTTTGATAATGCAGTTCCAACTGGTCACCGGAAATAAGCGCGGCGCGCAGGTCACTGACCAGCGCCAGTTGAGGATTATCCTGCTTATCCAGCGCCGGGCGAAAGCGCTGACTTAAGTTACGTCCTAGCCGTTTGGCGCTATAAAGCGCCGACTCTAAGCGCTGGAAGAGTACGCCGGAGTCGTTACCATCTTCAGGCACGCGACAGCTGCCAATCGTGAGCCCTAAGCGCAGCGAGTGGTCGTTAATTTCAAAGGGCCGACTCATATGCTCACGCAGGGTGGCTACCCACTGGTCGTGATCGTCAAAAGTGGTGGTACGGATTACCATAAACTCATCGCCGCCCAGGCGCCCTACCACGCTCCCTGCTACATAGCCTGTTAGCCGCTGGGCAAAACGTGCTAACAGCCGATCACCCTGCTCAACCCCCAGGCTATCGTTGACTGATTTCAAACCATCTATATCCACCAGCGCCATATCCAGGCTCTCACCTGCGCGTAAATGGCGCAGCCGAGAGGCAAGCAGATCGTGGAGACGGCGACGGTTAGGCAGCCCAGTGAGAGGGTCCTCATAGCCGATACGGCGTAAATCGCGCTCACGAGCTTTTTGTGCCGAAATATCGGCAAACAAATTAATAAAATGGGTAATGTTGCCGCGTTTGTCGGTCACGGCACGGACTTTTAGCCACTCGGGGTACTCGTCGCCGTGTTTACGGCGGCTCCACATTTCACCTTCCCAGCGGCCGGTGCTTTTTAGCGTACTCCAAAACGTTTGATAAAAGGCTTTGTCATGGCGCGGGGCTGCCAGTGTCTCCAGCTTCAGCCCTTGAATCTCTTGGCTGGCATAGCCGGTAATTTCGGTAAATGCTGGGTTAACCACCATCACGCGATTTTGCGCATCGCTAATCACCATGGCATCGCTGGCAAGTCTTAACGTATCTTGCGACAGTCGCAGACGTAGCTGCTGTTGACGCACTTGTTTCCAGGCGTCCCACAGCCCAAGCGCGACCAGCGATGCTGCCACCAGACGTAGCATCGCATCAGGTATCCAAACACAGGCGGGAAGCGCCGTCAGTGCGACCCAAACTAACGGACGATTGAGTGAAACAGGAAGCCACATGGCGATTCGCTATACCCTATACAAATTAACTCAGATAAAAATTAGCGTTAGGTGCCATGCTGATCATGCCGCCTAATAAGTCACTTGGATACTCTATATTACGGCAATGGAACACTTATTGTGCATAATCGGCTATTAATGAGCCAAGCCGCTCACTTTTAGTGCTATCGGCCAACCCGCTAAAATCTCTAGTGATGGACGATAAATAGCCTGTTACGTGCATTCAGCGGTTTCGGGAAGTAGACTAGCCACACAACCAATTTGATATTCGGAACGATTCAGTGACCAAGCAACATTCCTTTGATCGCGAAGAACTGCTGGCCTGCTCCCGCGGCGAGCTATTCGGCCCCGGAAATGCACAGCTCCCGGCTCCTAACATGCTGATGCTTGATCGCATCAAGCACATTCACGAAGAGGGCGGTGAGCATGGCAAGGGCGAGCTGATCGCCGAGCTGGATATCACGCCTGACTTGTGGTTCTTTGACTGCCACTTCCCTGGGGATCCCGTTATGCCTGGCTGTTTAGGGTTAGACGCCATGTGGCAACTAGTTGGGTTTTACCTGGGCTGGCTAGGCCACCCTGGTCGCGGACGTGCGCTTGGCTGCGGCGAAGTTAAATTCAGCGGACAGATCCTGCCGGATGCACAAAAAGTGACCTATAGCATTAATATTAAGCGTATTATTACCCGACGTCTTATCTTGGGTATCGCCGACGGCACCGTAACCGTCGACGGACGCGACATTTATCAGGCTAATGATCTGCGCGTTGGCCTATTTACCTCCACTGCGAATTTCTGAACAGGAGGCTCCCATGCGACGAGTGGTAGTCACCGGCCTTGGCATCGTATCGTGCCTTGGCAACGACCAACGACAGGTCCTGGACGCGCTCAAAACTGGGCGTAGCGGTATTCGTTTTAAGGAAGAGTATGCCGAGCGTGGCTTCCGTAGCCATGTGGCAGGCAGCGTCGATATCGATCTTGAAGCACTCATTGACCGCAAACTGCTCCGCTTTATGGGCGACGCGGCGGCCTATGCTTACGTTTCTATGGCCCAAGCTATCGAAGACGCTGGGCTAAGCGAAGCGCAGGTCTCCAACGAGCGTACGGGGCTTATTGCGGGCTCTGGCGGTGCTTCAAGCGCTAATCAGGTTGAAGCAGCCGACATACTGCGCGAAAAAGGTCTGCGCCGCGTTGGTCCTTATCGCGTCACTCGGACAATGGGTAGCACTGTGTCAGCGTGCTTGGCAACGCCGTTTAAAATCAAAGGCGTCAATTACTCCATCTCTTCTGCCTGCGCGACCTCCGCACACTGTATTGGCAGCGCGATGGAACAAATTCAGCTTAACAAGCAGGATGTGGTATTTGCCGGTGGCGGAGAAGAGGAGCACTGGACCCTCTCCTGTTTGTTTGATGCCATGGGTGCGCTCTCTACCCACTACAACGATACCCCTGAAAAGGCCTCACGCCCTTACGATAAAGCTCGTGACGGCTTTGTTATCGCCGGCGGCGGTGGCATGCTGGTGTTGGAAGAACTCGAGCACGCTAAAGCCCGCGGCGCCAAGATCTATGGCGAACTGGTGGGTTACGGCGCGACTTCTGACGGCCATGATATGGTCGCCCCTTCGGGAGAAGGTGCTACGCGTTGCATGCGTCAGGCGATGGCAACGGTCGATGGTGATATTGACTACATCAATACCCATGGCACTTCGACACCCGTCGGCGATGTTGCCGAACTGAAGGCGATACGCGAAGTGTTTGGGAATACAACACCTGCCATGAGCTCGACCAAATCGCTCACCGGCCACTCCCTGGGGGCTACCGGTGTACAGGAAGCGATCTACTCACTGCTGATGATGCAACACAACTTTGTTGCCGCCTCAGCGAATATCACCGATTTGGATGAGCAGGCCGACGGCTTTGATATTGTCACCGAACGCCGCGATGACGTGACGATAGAACGTGCCTTGTCTAATAGCTTCGGCTTTGGCGGTACCAATGCGTGTTTAGTCTTCCAGCGTTTCAACGACTAACGCTACGGCTACTCGCATGATAAGCATAAAAACGGCGCCCATTGGGCGCCGTTTTTATGCTCAGGCTTTTATGTACAGGCGTAACGTATACGCAAAAGACGGTTACCGAGAGGTAGGCCGTGGCACGTCTGAAATTTCCTGTAACTGCGCTTCAATCCACGCCTCGACGTCTGCGAGCACTTCATCGGGCATACGCCCGGCTGTTTCAATCGGCTTACCAATGCGCACACGCAGTACGCCTGGCCGCTTAACCCAGTGGCGGCCTGGCCAGCGTTCACCCGCATTATGAGCCACCGGCAATACCGGCACCCCTGCCCGACACGCCACCACGCTACCACTTTTGTTATAGCGTTTGCGGATGCCTGGATCTACCCGTGTCCCTTCAGGAAAAATCAGTACTGAAAGCCCCGTTCCCAAACGCTCGACGCCTTGAGTAAGCACTTGCTTCATCGCCCGTGCTGGTTTCGAGCGGTCCAGACTAATCGGGCGAAGCAGACGCAACCCCCAGCCAAAGATTGGCAGGCGCAGTAATTCGCGCTTTAACACGGTACATACCGGTGGCTTCATCACCTGTAGAAACACGGTTTCCCACTCACACTGGTGGTTGGCTTGAATCACACACGGGCCACTGGGCAGGTTTTCCCGCCCTTGGATGTCGTAGCGCACCCCACAGGCAATACGAAACCACACCATCAAAAAGTAGTTATACAAGTTAAGCAATCGGTAGCGGCCAGACAGTGGAAGAAACGGCGCAATGGGCAGAAACAGGATGCCGATCATCAGCATGGCCAAAAAGTAGCCAGCATAAAAGACCAAGCTGCGAACCACATTTATCAAGCCGACGCTCCTGTATTGCTGACACGGTTACTTTCACGGGTTAAACACCACGTATCCAACATACGCCCAGCCTCTAACCGCCACGGTTTTTGATGAACGCCAAACACATCCAGCACACGCCGGCAGTTCAAAACGCGCCGTAGCTTTGCATCATGATGATGTTTAAGCGGCTGAACCTCGCCGAGGGTAATCTGCTCACCGCGCCCCTCAAGGTGCGTTAACAGCTGAGTACGCACCATGGAGGTAAAGGTAAAGGCGCTGACCGGCTCGGTGCCAGCAAGATGGTAAGCCCCCCAAGCCTCAGCACCGCTGACCTGCTGCTGTAGCATGCCAATCAGTGCCATGGCAACGGCATCCGCGGAGGTCGGGCAAAAAATCACATCCTCCGCAGCGCGCACTGCCTTCCCGAGTACCAAATCACCAATGATGTCATTTAGCCACGCATGGCTTCCTTCCAGCGCAAACAGCGGGCCTAAGCGCACAATCAAATGACGCCGAAACTCCGCACGGATGCGATCACCGGTCTGCACCAGACGGCGCAAGCTATCATCCCGTGGCGCGGGCACCACATGCTCATCAATGGGGACATCCAAACCATCTTCATAGAGCTGATCGGAGACACACCATATCAACGCTACGTCTTGCGCCTGGCAGGCATCCAGACAAATATCTACCGCATCGGCATGCGCCGTCACATCCGCTGGCGCCATATTCAGTGGATGGGCCAACGGTGGAATAATCACGGCGTCGGGGGCTATCGCCTCAAGACGAGAGGCGGTAATGATTGTACCCTGTTCAATGACTAACTCCGTATCGGCGCGACGGCTTGCTTCCCGAGCCAGTGCCAAGTTTAAGCAGTGGCCGGCATCCAATATCAAAAGTTTCACAACCATCCTCTGCACAATTTACAAACATTAGTGCCAACCACCCAAGATCTAGGCACTGTCGTACAAGATAAGGCTCATGGCTGCCGCTCGGCGACAGGAGCGGTACACTTTACTGGTTCTCGCCCCCCGTAGGAAGCCTCCTCACCGCCGTGACCGACGAATTTGGCCGCTATTACGGTCAGAATAAACCGCGTGAAAAACCAATCTTAAATAGCTGCATAATGGATATTATCAGAGTAAAGCGCCTTAAACACTGGTGACGAGATGGAATCAACCACAGTCTATTGCTTAAAAAACTAATAACTCTCTAATGACATTATTGACTATATAGGCAGTAAAAAGAGTTCAAATAGTAATCAATCATCAACTCCAAAAAACTAAATCCTCATTATAAGATAATTATTTTTTTAGCCATATTTCTAAACAACTTACCAAACACTCATATTACATGAGCTATAACCCTCTACTTTCTAAAAATAATATTTAATAAACCAACCAAACAACACAACAACATTAGAAATTTAACCCTTGTGAGATATGAGAGGTTAACTAAGGTAGAAAATTGTAACGAGCATGGAGCCGAGGTGGCCACTACACGGCTCATGGGGATCTGATGCTCAGCACCTTCTCAATATCAACAACACTAATATGCCAGGTGTTGCCTGCAATTAGCTAATTACATCACAGGGGTGTCTTATGTTCTCTATTTCTTGGGTCGATGCAGCGAGTGGTGAAGTCCAGCGTGGCTTAAACAGCGCACAGACAGTGGCAGTAGATGAAATAGAAAATAGTGCAATCCGTATCATTCCTATCATTAATACCCCCCTTGATTCGTTATCTCTTACGGAATCAATCGAATTAACCATCATTAATAGCGAGGGTGAGTCACTAACGCTCACGAAAACATCTCCACCTTTTATCTTCGATAACCTCCCTAACCTTACCAATGGTGACGTTCAACTACTGATTAGCGCACTCGACAGTGGAGGCAACTTAATTGAAGCTGGCAGTGAGGCGGTCACCTTTGAAGTCACCGAAAGCCTTCCCGTGCCCCCTGTTTTCATCCCCATCCGTATTCAGGCAGAAGATACCGACAATACAGATGGCGACAGCAACTATGCTGTTATGACAGGCGGCGTGACCACGTCCGCCGTCGGTGAACCCAATGCCGTTAATGCTGATGGCAATGCCTATGCCGATTTTGTCGGCCCGAGTGGTGAAACTCTTACCTTCAATATCGATGTCCCGGAGGCGGGTGAATATGAACTGGCGGTAAGCTACGCCTTGAGTCGAAACAACGATGCTGTCGCCAGCGAACGTAACCGCCCTCTGCGTCTAGAAGTGAATGATCAGTTGGTTGATCGCATGTTTGACCTACGCAGTACCAGCCCCGAAGGCAATAATAATGCAAGTGACTTCACTACCTTCGCTGAACGCACCATTATTGTGCAGCTTCAAGAGGGGCAAAACAGCGTCAGCTTTACGTCCAATGGCCTCAGCGGCCCCAATGTGGATTATCTCGAGATCCGCAAACCCGCGCTAGGCAGTCAGGTGATCCAAGGCGAAGAGCTTTTTTTGTCACCAGAACCCGACCTAACCCCAGATGGCATCGATACCAATCGCCCGGTGACTACCGCCAATATCGTAAGCCTCAACGACACCTTTCGAGTAGGTGCCGAAGAGGCTAGCTACCTGGATTGGGCATTTGGCAATGTAGATGCTTATGGGGAATTTGTTTATCAAGCCCCCGTCGCGGGCACCTATTCCATGACCGTAACCTATGCCAGTTCCAGCGGCAGGCCGCTTGATTTGTCGCTGGTCGAAGGCAGCGGCTTAACGAGTATTGGCACCTTTGCATTTGCAGAAACAACGCCCGCCCTTTATATGCCCGATGATCTCGGTGATCTGCCCAGCGGCGTAACTACCAGTACGCCCGCTGCCACGCAATGGGAAGGTTGGACGACAGAAACACTCGAATTCACGCTAGCCGCTGGCGAAAACTTACTGCGGCTGGGCGGCCGCGCCAACGGCCCCAATATCGATAAAATTGAGATGGCGTTGGTGGCGGCAGAGCCTTCCGCACCCACCGCCCTGCTGCTAGATAACAACAGCGTGCTGGAAAACCAGGAAGGCGCCGTTATTGGTCAGCTCATTGTGGAAGACCAGGATGACGACACCCATAGTTTTACTGTCAGCGACGAGCGCTTCGAGGTAGATGTCAGCGGCGTATTGCGCTTGAAAAGCGGCACAAGCCTTGATTTTGAAACGACAACCTCGGTCAGCGTCGAGATAACCGCCACTGACCCGGCGGGTGCGAGTGTTAGCGAAACATTCGTCATTGCCGTTGGTGATGTTGAAGATAGCGTTACACCTCCTCCCGAGCCCGCCGATCCCATCCGTTTACAGGCGGAGGCGTTCGATACTGCCACAATCTTCACCATCGAGAACATCGCCGCCGCCGATGGCGGCCAAGCTATTCGCTTACCCGGCAGCAACGAAGGCACGGCCAGCTATGCACTTGATGGCAAGGTGGCTGCCGGTACCTATACCATCATCGTCGGCTATATCGACGAGAGCGATGGCGAAAGCACTGCTCAACTGAGCATCAGCAACGCCGAAGGCGAAAGCTTCAGCGGCGATTGGACGTTTGACGACGATGCCAACAGCGGCAACGGTGTTCAGCCGCAAAACTTTCGCACTGCCACCTTTACCGACGTGACCGTAGGTGATGACGCTACCCTGTCACTCAGCGCCAGCTCGACGGCGCTGGAGTACGCACGCATCGACTATATCGAGTTTGTGCCCACCGGCAGCGTGGAGCCGGAGCCCACTATCCTGCTGGGCATTGCCGATGCCGACCCGGTGGTAGAGAGTAGCGATGAGGGCGTCACCACGCTGAGCTTTGCGTTGAGCGCCTCAAACGCTTTTAGCGGTGACGTGGAGCTTACCCTGGAAATTAATGGCGTTGCCGACACCCGCACGGTCACCTTCACTGACGGAGTCGCCACCCTAGCGGTTGATGTCGCCAACGACGACGAAGATAACGGTAGCGAAACCGTCACGGTCGCCCTTATCGGCGCCACCGATGACAGCTTCGCCATCGACAGTACCGCCGCGACGGCCAGCGGTAGCGTCAGTGAAGATGACGAAGCGGTAGTGCCTGCCGATCCCATCCGCCTCCAGGCGGAAGCGTTCGACACTGCCACGACCTTTACCATCGAGAACATCGCCGCCGCCGATGGCGGCCAGGCCATTCGCCTGCCCGGAAACAGCGAAGGCACCGCCAGCTACGCCCTGGAGGGCAAGGTGGCCGCCGGTACCTATACCGTCATCGTCGGCTATGTCGACGAGAGCGACGGTGAAAGTAGTGCCCAGCTGAGTATCGGTAACGCCACCGGCGAGAGCTTCAGCGGCAATTGGATCTTCGATGACGACGCTGACAGCGGCAACGGTGTTCAGCCGCAAAACTTTCGCACTACCACCTTTGCCGACGTGACCGTGGGCGATGACGCTACCCTATCGCTCAGCGCCAGCTCGACGGCGTTGGAGTACGCGCGCATCGACTATATCGAGTTTGTGCCCACGGACAGCGGCGAGCCGGAGCCGACTATCCTGCTGGGCATCGCCGATGCCGATCCGGTGGTAGAGAGTGGCGATGAGGGCGTCACTACGCTGAGCTTTGCATTGAGCGCCTCAAACGCTTTTAGCGGTGACGTGGAGCTTGCCCTGGAAATTGATGGCGTTGCCGATACCCGCACGGTCACCTTTATCGACGGTGCCGCCACCCTAGCGGTTGATGTCGCCAACGACGACGAAGATAACGGTAGCGAAACCGTCACGGTCGCCCTTATCGGCGCCACCGGTGACAGCTTCGCCATCGACAGCGCCGCCGCAACAGCCAGCGGTAGCGTAAGCGAGGATGATGCCGTTCCAGACACTGTCGCGCCCATCGTTATCCAGGCAGAGGATGCTGCTCTGGTCACCGTCAATGATAGTGGCCTACCCTCCAATGCCGATTTCACGCGAGTGGTAGATCCTAATAATCCCGATGCCTTCACTAATTACCGCGAAGGAGCCGTCGGTGGTGCCTATATGGACTTTGGCACAAACCCCGGCGACGAAGTTATCTTCAACGTTGAAACCGAGGTAGCTGGCACCTACACCGCGGTAATTCGTTACGCCAACGGTAGCGCAGGGCCCCGCCCCCTTGACCTAATGATCAATGGAACGCCTGTTCCCCAAGCGGCTTTCCCGCCGGCAGTCAATGATGGCGTCAACGACCCATGGGATAGCTGGCTAGAGCTTGAAGTGGAGATGGAGCTTCAAGCTGGCCCCAACAGCGTCTCATTTGCCATACCGGCAGTGGCCGATGGCGGTGTCAATAACGGCCCCAATATCGATCAGATTATCTTCAACTACCAGCAGGACGACGGCGGTGAAGCACCCACCGAGCCCTTCCTGTTTGAGATTCAGGGTGAAGCGCTCACCATCGACGATGATGAGCCTACCCCTGATACAGTGGTTCGCGACGCTAGCAATCCCGAAACCAATGCAGCCGCTGGCCCGGACGGCCTATGGGATGGTTTTACCGGCAGCGGCTACCTCGATATGGGCAACGAAGCCGGTGATGCGGCCTTCTTTGAGGTAGCCGTCGAAGAAGCGGGCACTTATACCCTGAATGTGCGCTATGCCAACGGTGATGGCGCCGGGGCTAGCCGACCGATGACTCTCCTGGTAGGTGGCGCCCCCCAGGGCCAACTGGCCTTCCCCACCACTGGCGCAGGCAACGACGGCTGGGTGAATTGGCAAGACGCCACCATTGAGCTGGAACTGATGGCGGGCAACAACACCATCCGGCTGGAGAACGTCGGTAATGCCGGCCCCAATATTGATAGCCTGAGCGTCAGCCGAGAGGGTACTCAAGAGCCACCGGTTGTCGAGCCAGGTGAGCGCTTTGCCGTCAAGATTAATTTCGAGCCCGATGGCTTTGCCACTCCGGAAGGCTATATCGCCGATACCGGCTTAGCGTTTGGCGATCAATCCGTCGAGATCGATGGCCAAGTTTACCAGTACGGCTGGGTTACCGAGGCCTCCATCGCCGATGGCACCGAAAATGGCACTATACCGATGGCGATCAATACCCTCTCCAGTGTCGCCGTCAACGACCGTACCGATGAGATTGCCGGGCTTGATCCTCGCCAGGGCACCTACGCTCACTTCGACCAGCCTGCGGAAGGCTATGTACGCGCCGGATGGGAAATGGAACTGGACGACGGCTATTATGAGGTCACGATTTCTATCGGCGATACCTCAGGGCCTTACGACAGCGTCAATCTGATCAACGCCGAAGGTGAGCAATTCAGCACCCCCTTTACGCCGTTCCGGCCCGATGATTTTCCAGCCGACAATAGCCCCAGCAACGACACCGAAGGCTTCCGCTCCGAGTTGGTCACCCGCGTGGTACAGGTTACCGATGGCCGCTTGACCCTGGATTCGATTGGCCTTGGTGATAATACCGAGGTCCAGTATATCGAGATCCAGTCGATTCCCGACCTGACACCGGAGGATGACCGTGAGGCACCGGAAGATTACGCCTTCTTCACCGACCCGCGTGCTATCGCCGGAGTGGGCGAGAACGAGATTCGGGTCGAGTTAGACGCCGAAGACGGCACGCCCCCCACCGGCGTCGATCCCGATTCGGATATTTTCGTGGGCATCTCGGTCGTCGATGGCCGTGGTGGTGCTCTGCTGGAAAGCTTAGGTGACGGCTCCGTACGGCTCTTCGAAACTGTCAGCGGCGAAGAGGTAGCTCTCAACGTCAACACTACCGGCGGCTTCGATTCGTTGACGATTTCTCCCAACAGCATGCTCAAAGAGTTCACCAGCTACACCCTGGTCATCGAAGGCTTTCAGGATCGTGGCGCCAATGACGACCCAGACGCACCGACCCGGGAATTTCAGAAATTCACCAACACTTTTGTCACCGGTGAAGCCTCTGAAATTGTGCCAAGAGAAGTAGCGTTCAACGATGTCATTGAGCTCAACGGCGCTGCTGACAACGCTTACCAATTCACCTCGCTGGAGCTATCACCTGATGGTAGCAAGATGTACATCTCGAATATGCTGGGCGAGATCAAGCGTTACGACGTTAACCCGCAAACCGGCGCGCTCTCCAATGAGCAAGTGTTGGCACTCGACTATTTTGCAGGGGATTCGGCAGGATCGCGGGGCATTATCGGCCTAACCTTCGACCCTACCGATCCCAATGTCCTGTGGGTAAGCGATAACTATCCGATTCCACTTGAAGGGCGTGATAATGGCGTCCCCGATTTCAGTGGACGCATTTCCAAGATTACCCTGGAAGAAGGTGACGCTTTCAACGCCACTGCTGAAGCCTATATCACCGGACTGCCGCGCTCCAACGGCGACCACGTTACCAATAGCCTCGAATTCCGCGCCAACCCCGAATTCGACGCCAACACCAACCCAGACGTACCGAGCCACTTGCTGTATCTACTTCAGGGATCGAACTCGGCGATGGGGGCACCCGATAGTGCTTGGGGTAACCGTCCGGAGCGCCTGCTCAGTGCCGCTGTCATGGAAATAGATCCGACCCGTGAAGCGCCAGCAGGTGGCTTTGATGTAACCACCGAGCCCTTGCCTGAGGATGGCTTCAACCGCCGTTTCACCGACGATGACGGCGTTGATTTCAAGGCAGACCCGATTGCCATGGGTGATGACCGTTTTCTGGTCTTCGCGGCCAACGGTACCGCAACAGTAGAGGATTCCGATGGTAACTTGATCGAGAGTTATTATGATCCTTTCGCCGATGACGCTGTGGTCAAGATTTTTGCCACCGGCGTACGCAATGCCTATGACCTGGTGTGGCACTCCAATGGCAATCTCTACATCCCGACCAACGGCTCGGCGGCCGGCGGCAACGTACCGGATGACCCCTCGACGCCGCAAAATGAGTACGTAAGTAACGTCGAAAAACAGGACGACTACCTGTTTACGGTTAAGGAAGGAAGCTATTACGGACATCCCAACCCCCTGCGCGATGAGTTTATCCTCAATGGCGGTAACCCAACCGCAGGCAACGATGCCAACCAGGTAGGTAACTACCCTGCCGGCCAAGACCCTGACCCCAACTACGACATCGAGGGAATCTATTCGTTAGGCGAGAACCGTTCTCCCAACGGCGTCACCGAGTACACCAGCGGCGTGTTTGGCGGCAACCTGCAAGGCAGCGTGCTGTTCACCGAATATTCTGGTGGTGACGATATACGCTCCATTACTTTCGACGCCGCAGGCAACATCACTGGGGACGAAGTGCTCCGCAATGTGAATGGTAACGTTATCACCTACATAGACCCGCTGGATATTATCGAAAACCCGGCCACCGGCCAGCTCTACCTGCTGACGCTGAACCGCAACAACGGTCAGAGCCAGATCATTCGCCTCGACCCAGCGCCAGGTGGCGTCATTGTCGATCCTGAAGAGCCTGATGATGAGCTGGTGTCGCTACTCACTATTCAGGCAGAAGACAATACGCCCAACGATGGTACCAGCGTATCAATTGCTCAAGGTGGTGGTGCTGAGATTCAGATCCGCACGGTGAATAACCCCGAAGCCAACCAGCCAACCGGTGTGCGCCCTGGCGCCTTCGGTTTGGACGGTAACAATGATGATACCGATGGCGTATTAGGCGGCTATGCCGATTTTGGCAGTACGAATAGCGACTTTATCACCTTCAGTTTCGAGCTATCAGGGGCCGATGCGGGTGATTCAGTGCTGCGAGTTCGCTACGGTAACGGCGACACCGTAAACCGCCCGCTGGAAGTGTTCGTCAATAATGTCAGCGTGGGCACCTTCAACTTCAGCCCGCCAACGGGTGTGACCGGCGACGACGCCTGGAACGAGTGGCTAACGCTGGATATCCCAGCGTCGCTGGTATCAGGGCTTAATACGGTACGCTTCCAGGCCGTCAATAATACGGGCCCCAATATCGACCAGTTGGAGATCCTACAGGCCCCCGAAGACACATCGCCCGGCTACACCGACTACGAAGCTGAAAACGCTCAGCTCGATGGGCCGGTGATTATCACCAACAGTGAGGATGACCGCAACGCCTCGGGTGAAGGGTTCGTCGATTTCAATGGCACCAGCGACCAGAGTATTACCTGGACAGTAGAGGTCGATGAGGCTGGCACCTACGACGTTGGCTTCCGCTATGCCCTGGCAGCCTCCAAGGCTGACCGTCCAATGGTAGTCACCGTCAACGGTATCGATATTGGCACGCTCAATTTCCCAGGTCAGAGTAACGAAGCTGAGGATAACTGGTTCTTCCAGTCAACCGAGTTAACCCTGGGCACAGGCAGCAATACTATTACCGTCACAGCCCCGGGGGCCAATGGCCCCAATGTCGACCTGCTGCGCATCGCGGATACCCCATTGGATACCTTCGAGCCCGTTTACGCAGACATTGATGGCAGTGGCCGTATCGAGCTTGAAAGCGGCGATAGTGCCCGGGCTGTCAATGACCGTACCGCCGACTTCTACTTCACGGTGAATGAGGACGGCGCCTACAAACTTGACCTGGCCGCCAATGCGGGCGCACCGGATGGTGGTGCGTTGACGCTGCTGCTCAACGGGCAGCCGGTGGATGAGATGAGTTTCCCAGGCGTTGGCGAGGCCGGCGAGCAGTCCGCCTATATCGAGCTTCAGGCGGGACTCACCTACAACCTGCGGGTTGTTTCCACGGCGGATGGCGTCGATGAAATCGACTACCTCGATATCTCGCCCGCCCCCGGCAACCCCGATGCGGATATCGGTATCCAGAGCAACGATGCGGCCTACTACTCCGACCGCTTGCACTTCAGCTACCTGGAGAACGACAGCGCCTCCAACCCTAACCGTGACTATAAAGAGGATGCCACGGTCACCATCAGCAATACCGGCACCAATGAGCTGGTCTTTATTGACACCGATCTTGATGGCCCCTTCACTCTCGTCGATCCCGATATCTTCGCTGGCCTGACACTGGCTGCAGGAGAATCGATTGACGTGCAAGTGCTGTTTGACCGCGCGGCCTATACGCCACCCACTAACGATGCCGGCGACGGCGTCTTCGAGGGAACGCTGCGCCTGGTCACCAACGATGCGGACACCCCCGTCGCCGAAGTGCACCTGGCAGGCTTCTGGCAGGCGCGTGACGAAGGCGGCTGGGAGCCCAACGTCAACGAGGTCTGGGAAGTGTTCGGTTTTGGCAACGTCATCCAGGGGCTAACCACCGTAGGTGGTGGCGAGAACTCGGTTCTCAACGACTTCGACCTTTACCGGCCGGTCAATGATGACGAGGTGATGTCACGTTACTGGAAGATAGCCGATGGCTTCGAGTCGGCCACGATTACCCAGTTGGCGGCCTACCACGGCAACGGTGGAGCAACACTGGGGATTCATAATCCCGGCAATAAAAACCAGGATATTATCCTTTCCGATCATGCAGGCGACAATAACCAGTCGCTACTGCCTATCAAGGCCAATGGACAATTCGCGACGGCAACGTTCACTCGCGACCAAATCCCCGACGGCTGGATCGGTAACGATATCTTTGGTATCGAGGTTGCCAATCTCTCAACCGACCCGTCGCTCAATCCCACTGGAGGCGGCACGGTACCGCCAGGGGCGGAAGACATCGAACGTGGCTATACCGTGCGGGTATTCCAGGCACTGGATGCCAATGGCAACGTAATCCCTAACACCTACCTGGGCGTGATGGATTACACCGGCATCAACTATGACTACAACGACAACATGTTTGTCATTGAAGGGATCTCACCGGTTTCCGGCGGCGAGATCTCCATCACCAACCTGGATGGGGTACCCTCGGATGATCGCCTGGTGATGAGCCGAATAGAAAACCCGGCCAACGCCAGCCAGGTGTTCCACGACGAATCGACCTTTACCATCACCAACGATGGCTTCGCCGACCTGGAGATCAGCAGCCTGGCAATTTCCGATCCGAGCCTATTTGAGATCGTGGGAGCCACCGAAAACCTGATCATTCCCGCCGGCGGCACACTGGATGTCACCGTTCGCTTTATCGCCGAGGATTTCGATGACGGTACGCTGTATGAGTCCACGCTGACCATTAACTCAAACGACGGTGATGAGGGAACCAAAACGATCCAGCTGGCGGGGATTGCCCAGGGCCAGTCGGAGAATGGCCAGGAGCCGCTGGTACAGGAGATCATCGACGCCTTCGGCTTCTCGACCAATGTAGCCGAGGGGCAGATGAATCAGGGCGGGCTGGTGGAAGCGAACGGGGATGAGATTCTCTCGCCCTACTTCCAGCGTGCCGACGGTCAATCGCCGATCAAGATCACCCAGTTGGCGGCATATCATACCCAAGGCGATGTGGCGCGACTGTTTATCCACGATGTGGATAGCCGGGATCGTGACGAGATACTGGCCCACGACGAGCAGGATGGGCAAACGCTGCTGCCGCGGGCACTCAATAGTGGCGACTTGCTGACCACCACCACTCTGGATCGGGACGCGCCCTTTGGCTTCTTTGCGGACATTACCGGTCGCCAAGGCTACATCTCCTGGTCTGACCCCGATGCCAACCTCTACGAAGACACCATCGATGCTATCGGCAGCCCCGGCACCAACCTGAACTGGGACGAAAACGACGGCCACCTGATTCGCGTCTACGTAGCGAAAGACGCAGCAGGCAACGTCATTCCCAATACCTATATCGTGATTCAGGACTATGCGGGGGTGAACTACGACTACAACGACAATATCTTCCTGGTCGAGAATGTTCAGACCTATGACCCCACCGGGGTGGAGGATGCCGATGGCAACGGCCGCATCGATCTCTATGACGACAGTGACGGCGATGGCATTCCGAACTTCCTGGATGACCAGGCACCTGTAGAGCAAACTGCTTACAATACAGGCGAAACGCCGTGGACACTCGGGGCGGATGGATTGACGCTGGAAGCCAAGCTGTTCGATAACGGTGGCCAGGGCGTGGCCTACAACGACACCACCACCGCCCATCAGGGTGCAGCGTTCCGCTCCGACGAAGCGGTGGATATCTCCAACGGCACCGAAGCCTTGGGTTATATCGCCGATGGCGAGTGGGTCGAGTACACGCTCAATGTTGAAACGGCAGGCACCTATGCACTGAGCTTCCTCACCTCGGCAACATCAAATGGAAAATCCATCACCGCCGCTTTTGAGCAGGATGGCAACTTCCAGAGCAGTGCCTCGATCAACCTGCCCAATACCGGCAGCTTCACCAGCTTCCAGACGGTTGGCCCACTGGAGTTCGATCTTGATGCTGGCGAGCAAGTGTTGCGACTGACGTTCAACGGCGGCCAGCTTGACCTGCAGTCGTTCAGCTTCGAGGCGATCGACCTGGGAGAGGAGGAGCAACAGCCCTTCAACACCAACCAAACGCCATGGCTGGTAGAGGATGAAGGCCTCGTGCTGGATGCCGTCAACTACGATAGCGGCGGCCAGGATGTCGCCTACAACGACAGCAGCGAGAATCAGGAGGGTAGCAACTTCCGGGGCGATGGCGTGGACATCGTCGGTGACGGTTCGGCCATCGGCTGGATCGAAAACAATGAGTGGGTCGAGTACACGCTCAATGTGGCTCAGGCAGGCACTTACGAGCTCTCCTTCCTCTCGGCGCTGGGGTCGACCGGTGGTGCCGCACGCTCCATTACTGCGTCCTTCGCCCAAGGGGATAGCCCTTACACCACCGCCTCGCCGGTCAGCGTGAACTACAGCGGCAGTTGGACGACCTTTGTACCCACCGACAGCGTACAGGTAGAACTGGAAGCCGGTGAACAGGTGCTGCGCTTAACCTTTAACGGCGGCTCCCAAGACCTGGCCTCGTTCTCACTCGCCCCGATCACTACTACCGGCAGCCAAATACCCTTCAATGACAGTGGAACCCCCTGGGAGGTGGGCGACAGCTTCACGCTGGATGCCGCACTATTTGATGTCGGCGGTGAAGGCATCTCTTACAGCGATAGCGATCCTCAGCAAGAAGGTAGCAATTTCCGTGAAGGCGGCGTTGATATCGTCGGTAATGGCACAGCGATCGGCTGGGTTGATGTTGGAGAATGGGTTGAGTACACCATCGACGTGGCCCAATCCGGCACTTACAGCCTATCGTTCCTCGCTTCGACTCCCTCAAGCGATGTCACCATCACTGCCGCCGTCGAAAAAAATGGGGCGTTCTATCTGGAAGCCAGCTCACCGCCGCTGCCCAACACTGGCTCCTGGAGCAACCCTGTTGCCAGTGACGGTATGTTGCTCGATTTACAGGCCGGGGAGCAGACCCTGCGGTTAACCTTCAACGGGTCAGCGGGCAGCGACTTGATGGACTTCCAATCATTCACCCTTGAACGTGAGAACGTACAGCAAGCCTTTAACGAGGAGGGCACCCCCTGGTTGATTGACGACGACGGCCTGTTTCTCGACGCTATCAACTACGACCAGGGTGGCGCGGGCATAGCCTACAACGATAGCAGCGAAACCCAACTGGGTAACGCCAGCATTCGCGGCGAAGGTGTGGATATTGTTGGCGACGGTGAGGCCATAGGTTGGATCGCCAATAATGAATGGGTAGAGTACACCGTCGATGTCGTTGAAGCTGGCGAACACACCTTCTCGTTTATTACCGCGACACCTTGGTCTGGCCGCAGCATAACGGTCGCCGCTGAGAAAGATGGCGTGTTCTACGCACAAGCCTCCCCGCTTAGCGTTCCCAATAGCGGCGACTGGGGAAACTATGTCCAAGGGCCGGAGGTGACGCTCAACTTGCAGGAAGGCGAGCAAGTGGTACGGCTAACCTTTAATGGTGGCTCAATGGATCTTCAATCACTCATCATTGAGCAAAGCGAGAACCAGCCCTCAGCACTAAGCCTTAATAGCGGCGAAGATGCCTTGGGAGTGACGGGAGTTCAAGAGCCATCAACGAGTGAGCTGTTGTTCTAACCGCGGTTACCAAGCCTGGTACGCAATATAGCCCGCTTTTTAGCGGGCTATATTGTGATCTCGTTAATCGTTTTAGGCGTTTTACGTCTTTAAAAAGGTAGTGTATAGCAGTCAAGCAAAGAAACGATCAAATAAACCATGTAACCTCCTGACTTTTATACACTTTCCAAAATAAAGCGACATTTTTAAACTACCTATTCCAGGCAAAACGTTGATAAAAGCGTCACTATGTACGGTTTAGGCCTGATAATTTACACTTTTTAGGTCCTGTCAGCACGCATAGATTAGTCACCTCACTGTCAACGTAACCCGCTTTTTCATGCTCACTTTGACGCCATGATTGCCGCATGTATAAGCAGCTCATCTACGATTCGCTCGTTGTACCGTAAAGATAAGCCGCTCTATCTTAGACCCCCTTGCTTAATCAAAGGAGGTAAGCAGCAGACCGAGGTATTAGGCAGAAGGTAAGCTGATGCAGCTTGATAGCCGACACATCGCAACCTAGTCGTATCACATGAAGCTAGGACGGAGTGAATGGCAATAGGATGGCAAGGATATTTTAAGTGGCCCAGACCACTCACCAGCCGAAAGCTGATACGTTTAAAGGTTAACCAATAGAAATCTTTTTTTCCACCCCCAACTAGTGAATAAGCTACTACCACGTTCTTTATAGCAGATGCTGTGTAATTGATTGAATAAAGGAACAAAAGCCCTGCAACAGCGTGGCTTTCGCCTTACTGGAAGAACTTACAAAGTGTGTAAGAGCTAGGTTCTGTACGAAAAGTCGGTTTATCTTGAGCAACAAGGTGAAAGCAGCCCCGAAAAGGCATCCAGCCCCCCCAAAATCGAGCATTTACTGATCATTTTTTAGGCCTTTCAAATCCGGCTCAGGACTTTTCGTACAGAGCCTAGGACTTATAGCCTGCCGCCAGCACGCAGGTACTCATAGAGGCCGGTTGATGACGAACTCACGCGCCAGAGCGGCCTTCTACTCACGAGCTTCGGCGCGAAGACGCAGCTCAGCGACCTGGTTGCTGTTCAAGGCTGGCTTGCGACCAAGCTAGACGCCGCGCTGCTTGGCCATCGGTGAATCCTCGCCGGTGAACGTCAGTCCCTCCTTCACGAACTCGATGCGCACCAAGCGACCGGAGAGCTGCGGCACCAAGCCGCGCAGGTCGTTCAGGTTGCGGGCGAGACTATTCATGCTGTAGACCACCAAGGTGTCACCGTCACACCCTCGAGCTGACAACCCAGGGTCTGAGCGAAAGTACTGACCCGGATGTAGCAGATCCACTGCCCGTGCATGCCGCCTCCAGGCTGAATGTGTAGGGTTTAACCCTATGAACCTACCATACACCTGTCAAACAACGCGGAAAATGAACCTATCTAGACGCCAGGTAGACGGCACTCTGCAAGTTTGGACAGGTATACTGACACTTATAGCATACGCCCTGCTCATAGGTTCCAGACCTATAGACGGTTATTCACCATCTTGATCGACCTTCCTCGGCGCTGAGGTGGCCTTATTGAGCCTCAGGATTGGCCTACGATTTGTCTGAGAGTAATGGGTACGGCAATCCCCCATGATCTCGTTGATATCAGCATCGTTTTCACTCCACGCGAGCGCGGGTTGGCCTCGGCCTTTGACCAGACGGTCGAGGTAAGTCTCGATCTTCTCCAGGCGGGGCTTGTCCACGGTCACATAGCCGATCGGTACCGTCACGGCGCTCGCGTTGTCGGGTTGAACATGATATTGGACCACGGCTAGCTGGCCAGGGATCAGGAATAACTCAACCTGAGTTTGCAGATCGCCACCCATGTACGCGATGCCATTAGGGATTCGCGTATGCAGGCTTGACTTCAAATGTCCAAGGTCCCTATTTTCCTCATAAGGCATGATAGCTGTTACTGGTCCACAGCTCTCACGATCTTCAGTGAGGCGCCGGGATATTTCATTGCAGAAGTCACTCATGAGATAACCGCTGGCTCCCCACAGCGGTGCAGAACTCGATAGCCAGAAGGCTCGTTGTATCTCGTTGGGTTTCCAATCCTTAGACACTTCTTCGAGCATCCGGTCGATTGTTTTCTTGTTGTTACGATCAAAGATTGGGCCAATCATCGAGCGCGTGGCAGGTGTGCCATAGCCAGTCTTGCGGTTGGCGTGATCGATGAGCCAGCGATTCAGATCCAAGCCTCTGTCGTCAATGTAGCGATCCAGCACCTGGTCATCGAAGACGTTGCAGTAGCGGTGGATGCTCATCCCTTTGGTAGGCATCTTGAGGCTATTGAGATAATCGGAGATTTTAGTCTCAACCTCCATGGACAACGGCCGGTGTCGTTCGCTGCTAACTTTCTCGGCTACTTTCTTGATGATCTCCAGGTCTCCCTCCCTGGTTGGGCGCACCCAAATTTCAAGGTCGATCGGGATCTGAATAAACCTACCCGGACTGCATCCATCCACCTTGTATAGTCGGGTCTTCTTCGTATCGACTTCTGGACGACGCGAGTAGTCCAGAAATGCCCGATACTGCCCCCCAAACTTTTCAGCGATCATTTCTGGCGCAGGACTGTGGTTATCCTCCGGTATCGGGAGTTGTGGCAAACCAAATCGACTTCGGTTGTAGGCCTTAGAAGGCATGACCGAAACCGTTAGCGCTTCAAAGACTACAGTTTCAGTGCGCACCTCATACTTTGTCAGGCTGGGTACTGCTTCAGGATTGCCTTTTGTCCTGTCCATAAGCATGTTCGTGGGAATAAGCATGCCCTCGTTGGAGTAGGTGACTAGCTTATTCTTATGCAGAGTTTCGATGAGCACGTCACACTCGCGCTTGCTTAAACCGAAGTACTGCTGAACCTCGCTAGAAGTCACCTCACGTAGGGCAATGAGCAGCCTGCAGGTGAACTCCTCAATCGCCGGCAGCGGGATCTCCTGAGTCCAGGCACAGTTGATGTGATAGCTATAGGCTGGGATCAGCAGCGATATGGTATTGCACAGACGTACGCCACTAGTTTCGATTTCGTCATGCATGTCGTGTGCCCTCAATAACGGTTGTTCCATCGACAAACTCGTAATTCTCGTTTCCAGCAATGGTTTGCTCGCTAATGAAGCTCAATACATCTGCCAGCGACGATTGTTTGTTTGATGCATCCCACATGTTCTTGGAACCGATCACGACTAAGCGTTCCTGCGCACGGGAAAGGGAAACATTGATACGGGATGCATCTACCAAGAAGCCCTGCTTGCGCTCAGGGTTGTTTCGAACCAAGCTGAGAAAAACGATAGTTCTCTCTTTCCCTTGGTACGCATCCACCACATCGATGTGACAAAGATCTCGAAGCGGTGCCATCCACTCAGCCCTCGATAGCTCTGCCTCCAGCAATTTCTTCTGCGCCCGATACATGACGATAATGCCTATAGGGAAAGGCTGCTTTTCCGATTGATTGGCCCGCAGCTTTTCAAGGGATTCAGAGTTGGCAAGCTGCCTAAGCATATAAGTGACAACCGCAATCTCGTGTCGATTAGTGATCACACCACTGCCGTCGTCATCCTCAAAGAGAGCGCGATCACCGGTACCGCTGTCGATCCAAGTGACCGGTTTGTTGAGCGGATACGGAAGTTCAGAGAACCATTCAGGTGCCTGCTTCCGATGGCTCTTGAGCTTACCATCGTAAAAACAGTGCGAAATAATAGCGCCAATTGGCTCAATCATGCGGTATTGAGTATCGAGAGCGATACCATCGTTGGCGATGAATGCGCGCTCGAAGTCTGTCTTTCTAATCTCTGCCTCATCTACTCCAAGTTTGCGCGAAACATGGCGTATGTGTGAAAGCTCATACTGCGGGGGCAATTGGCGGTGGTCTCCTACCAACAGCGCACGCTTGGCGCATTGCATAGCAATCATCAATTCGGAAGCCTGAGCCCTACCCGCCTCATCAACGATAACCCAGTCGAACTCCTGCTCTTCGATGTTGAGCCATTTAGCGCCCATGCCGACTAGAGTGCCGGTTACCAACTGGCTGGATTTCACGAAGAAACGGTCAAAGCTTGCCGAGCCCGACGCGAGAACATCAATCCAATCCTTGCTGATTTCGATCAAATGATTCAGTTGCTGGATAGCCAACTGATTTGTAACGCCATGGCTCATGGCAATTTGGCGAACCAATTCGCGCCAATAGCCCGGATCAGTGACTTCGGGCAGTTCAAACTCATAGCCTCGGGTCTGGATATTGTTTTCGACGATCTGCTTGCAGTCTTCCAGGCTTCGCTTGAACTCTGCGATGCGTGCCTGGCGATCAGAGCTTGGTTCGCGCCGCTCACTGAGGTCATTAATGTTGCTCATAAGCACCGCGATGCGAGAAAGCAGAGGGCTGATGCTACGGTGTAACTTGGCAATGTCCTCAATGAATTCCTGATCCAGTAGTAGCCGGGGGGCTAGGACATTGATGCGCTTCTCGTACTCGCGCTGAAACTTGTGGCGCATCTTGCGTTGAATGGAGCTGGAGTGGCACTGCAGTAGTTTCGCATCGATCAGATGCTCTTGCCCGAGACGTACTAGACTGATTTGGTTACCCAAATCCTCGCAGAGCTCCTTGGCTTTGATAGCCACGGTATCCACCGATGTGTGTGACTGCCCTACCAGCAAGATATTGCCCGCCAAACCATTTTCGAAGAGATAGTGGATCAGCTTGCTGACGAAGGCCGTCTTACCCGTACCTGGGGGCCCCTGGAGCACCGAAATAGGGGCTTGACTGACGACTTTTTGGAAAGCAGCCACCTGTTTGGGGTTGAGCTGCTCGTTCGAACCGTTTTGGTTATCGTATCGAAGTCGGATATCCTCTTCGGTGGGCACTGAATGGACAACCTTGGATCGAACGGTGCCTTCTTCATCGAAATAGCCAGGCAGATTGTGGATACGGGAGTTGCCCGTCAGCACTCTGTCCATGGCCTTCTGCCGACGGAAACGAGAAGCGTGGTTTCGTTTAGACTCAAAGAACAACTTTGTGCCCTCGGTGACGCGCTTCTTAAAAGCAGAAAGAGATTCGTTCTGGGTTTTAACCGCCAGGATCTCATCACCTGACTCTTCAGGTATCACCCAGCCAAACTGGCGAGTCTCATCAGCCAGATAGATCCCGATTTCTTCGTCATCATCGACGGGAAACTCTAGCTCGTTGCCAGTTTTCAAAATGCACGGGATCAGCCAAGCACCCGACTTGCTCTCTTCTATTTCACTGCTGCCAACCTCCACCTTGAGACGCTGCTCTCCTTCGGTTTCCATGAGTGCATGCCAGATATGATGAGGCTTGACAGTCTGTTCTACACATTTCTGTAGCGTGTCATCCTCAGCCAGTTCCTTCTCTTCGGTACCGAACATGTCTTCAAGCAGATCCAGAACCGCATCCTGGCTCATCATAAATTCGATGAAGGAATTAGGTTTGTCGGTCGGCATAAAGCCGCGCTCAACGGAGATTGGTGTGGTAAAGCTGTACTGAGCCCGCTGGGCTGCATTGGCGTAATCGTTGAGCCCCGAGTCAGTGATCCAGGCACCTGAGATGTTTCGGTTTTCAGGATTGAGGAGCACGTGCAACTTTTTGTAATGCGCCGTAATAACACAGAACAGCTCGAGCTTATTCTTGG
Organism: Halomonas sp. A3H3; assembly: GCF_000982975.1. NCBI lineage: Bacteria > Pseudomonadati > Pseudomonadota > Gammaproteobacteria > Oceanospirillales > Halomonadaceae > Halomonas > Halomonas sp. A3H3. The sequence goes on from NZ_HG423343.1 coordinate 1,645,713, forward strand.
ATGAGATGCTGACGCTAAGGTGATACTCCAGCCCCTCCTCCTGCAACAGGCTAGCCTGTGCTGGGAGCTGCATGTCCTGATGGATTAGACGAAGTGGTGGCTCTGATATCTTTGGGGGCGCCGACAGGTGCTCAAGCTCAGCTTTGAGGCAATCACGCAACAGTACGAGATCGACGGGGATGCCCTCTGGCTGTTGGGAGGCGGCCTGGAGCTCTGCTCGTAGCTCGCGTGAGATAGAATCGCCGAATAGTTCTTCCACCATGCGGTACACTGCGAACTTATCGCGACCGAAGCCATCGGTAGAAGCAGGATTAGACGGGCCATATTCGGTGTTGTAGGGGTCAGATGTGTCTCCGTAGTCTAACGCGTCGATCAACAGCATCTGCGGAGCCGGCTTGCTTTCTTGATCAACCTTACCTGCACCATCTCGCACGAGAATATTTCCGGGATGCAGGTCGCCATGGGAAAAATCGCTACTGTGGATCTGGATGATCAGTTCGCAAACTGCAAGAGCACAGTGGAGCTTGTCTTCTCTGGCAATCAGCGTTTTAGCATGCTCATCCCATGTCGTGCCCTCTTCATAGCGAGTCAAAATGAAAAGCCCAGAACCTTCGCCAAACATGCCGTACTGCATCACGCCTGAGATAGGCAGATCAGCATCAATCGAATTTTCAATACGGCGGCGTAAACGCAACAGCCTTCTATTCGTGCCTGGATTCTTAAGGTCTATGGCAGCTTTCTGCCAAAACTTGAGCAACCCTTTCTCACCATTGACCATGCAGGGGTAGACAATTTTTTCTCCGAACAATGGCGGAGCCTCGCCAGGGATAGGGGGGAAATGGCTCATAAGCGCAAATGGGCTCAAATCACGTTTTATGAAATTGCCCTTAGCCAACTCCTGAATGACCGTTTGCGCGTCATCGTAGGGTTCGTCCTTGCCCAGAGAGATTGCGTTGAACTCTGCGTGCATTTCGGCAGCGTTAGCGAAGCGGTTCTGATGTTCTAGATCCATCGCCTTGGAAAAGAAGTCGTTCAGTTTTCCTTCAAAAGGGTCGTTTTCGATTGGCTGCCAGATGGCCACACCTTCATCAACTTCCATTTTATGCTCGGGGAAGCAGATCTTATGGGCAATGATCGCCAGCAAATAGACGTCTTGGGCGAAGGGGTTTCGTATGTCGCCCTCGCTGCCGTAAACGTCCTCTGGAATCATCGAATACGAACTTTTGAGGTGCGTGCTTAGATCCTTAACTGTGCCCTTCTCAGGCAAGAATGACGCATGGAAACCGCTTGCCAGGATGTAGGCACTGTCCTCGGCGTACCAGAGGTTATGTGGCTGGATATCCCGGTGCGCAGCACCCATGCTGTGTAACTCAGCAAACGGAGAGAGTAGTGCACGCACAATATCCAGCTTCTGCTCAGGGCTCCACTTATGGGCATTGAGAGTAATGTAATCGCTTAGGCGACGAGTGTTGTTTTTGACCTCGTACATGGCCACGCAGTCGGCTGCGATGTTGTCCTCGTCAGGTGGGTCGAGAGGACGTAGCATATAGTGCTGCAGGGGGCTATTGGTTGCAGAAGCCATCCTATAAAGATGGTCTTCGCGAGTGACGATCTTTTCCCAGATGCTATCCTCGCGGTTAAGGATGCCCAGTACTGTCAGATCCCAACGGCGAATCATTGCGCGTTGGGCATGGAATTTCTCATGTTTCGCGGGATACTCGGCGAATAGATTGTTCTCATGTTGGTAATCGGGGAGTTCTGACGCCTCGTAGCCCTTCACTTTAAAGCTAGCGGGCTCTACCCGGCTACCTCGAAAGAAGTTGTCGAAGTGCTTTCTATTGGCCTCATCGTTGGGGCGAAGCCGATTAACGGAGTCAAATTTGACATTCTGAGGGCCAGTAATGATGGCATTGTACCCGTCGATATCGCGGATACTCATGAACTCATCTAAGGTATGAACGAAGTTGCGCTCGCCGGCTGGCAAGTTTTTCGGAGTTGCCTCACCACACAACACTACATGGGCTTCGACATAGGGGGTGTAGCCCAAAGAGTGATGTAGATATTCTCGGAGGATGTTTACTAATCGGTATCCCTGGTCTCGTTTAGTATGGTAAGGACTCTTGGAACGGAACCTCCCGTTAATGTACCAATTGCCATCGTAAGAGGTCAGCTCGCCCCGCCAGTTCTTCAGTTCTACAACCAAAACTCGATCATGAGTGATAATGATCAGGTCGAATTCCATCGAGCCTTGGGAGTCTGTAATCAAAACTGAAGCGTAGGCGTACCATGAGTTACGTAGCTCAGCCTCCATTCGACTGACCGCTTTCGTTTCACTGCCGTGCAAACCCAAACCCTTGACAATAATCTTCATACTGCTCCCTCTTACTCTATCTGGAGGCAGGGCGCTTTGAAGCAGCAACCCCTTGCCTGTCGCAACTCAAAGACTTAAGTCTTAAAGGATATTTTCGGCCCTCAGCTTCTTCAGTAATCCATTCCGGTGACCACGGTTGCCCGTCAGACTCCTCTTCAATCACAGTCAGTAGATTCCAGTAATGTTTATCCCTATTACTTTCGAGCCATAGACAAGTAATCTCAGCCCCTTGGGGGACTGGATATGGCCGGAGATAGGAATTTTGGCCGCTGCTCTGTTGTTGTATATCGGACACTAAATCACCCTATGGCAAACCAAGTATCAGTCTCGTGCTCATGCTCAGCGCGTCCCACAGCGGCAAGCGAAAGCAGTCCTTCCTCAACGGACTTCCGCGGTTTCCGCTTGAACAGCTCGGCCAAACTCTCGACAGTATGGGGGCGCACGGCCAAAGCCTCGCGTAGCACTTTAAGCTGTTCGGGCACTGCCTTCGGGAAGGTCGCCTTACCTTTGGCGACCGACGCAGCAGTCTTGGGCGCCTCGGCCTGCTCGGTGGCCAGCTCGACGCCTACCTGGGTGGCACCCGGCGCCTGGTAATCCGGGCGCACCCAGCGCACCTGGCCTTGGGCCTCCTCGGCAGCACGTTGTTTATTGAGTGCCACCAGGCGCATCAGTAGTTCTTCCTCTGCTTCGGCCTGGTCGGTGGGCTTGTCGGGCAGCGGTGTGGTGGCCCCAGGGCGGCCCACCAGCGTATCGGCAAGACTCGCCCATCCGTATGCCTCAAAGACGGCGCGGTCGAGTTCGTCATGAAGCTCGCGCAGCAGAGAGACCAGTCCCTGCTGGTGGATCGTCCTGTCCTTGTCGGCCAGCGCCTCACCAGCACGCAATTTCTCCAACACGTTGTACATGCTAGTCAGCGTCAGGGATGGATGAGCCGCCTGCTGCTTCTTGCGGTGTGCGTCAATTCGCTCGGCTAGTGCTCCTATATTGGAGGACTGTTCAGCGTTGAGGATCGGGAAGGGAAAGGCATCAAAGCAGCTGTTTTTGTTGTATACCGGGCGATCTTCAAGAGTAGCCCCGGCAGCTAAAGCCCAAAGAACATGGACCCGGCTAGACATCACACCAAACCACTGAGCATCATCAAGCGCAATGGCAATCAGCTTGTCATCTGGAACGACATCAGAAGACAGGAAAGTGAAAAACCTATGTTTTGAAGTTTGCACCGTAGCAATATAGCGACGCTTCCCGATAACCCCTTCACGAATATCAGGGCGGGAGCGAGCGAACATCCACCATTTTTCCCTGATAGCTTTGTCTTTCTTTTGTTCGCGTACAGGTTTTACTCTATCAAATAGCCATTGCCAAGTTTCGGGATAGAGGGCCTTTAGTTCGTCCTCTTCCAGTCCAAAAGTATCGAGCACATATATACCACGGGGCTTGCTCGTCAGGTCACGGCCATTCCGATAAGGGCGCATCAAGGCACCACCATCAAGCTTCTCACCCTGTTCACAAGTGACCAGAAAACCTTCACCGTGAGGAATCATGCCACGATTGCTAATCAGGCTATTCGCATTCAAAGCCTGAGCACTGGCTACATTTGCCCCAATGGCGAGGTTGGAGAACAGTTTTCCAAATCGGCTATTCAGCATTACCGAACGGCTACCATCTTCAACCCCTGACTCCGAGACGACCTGGCACAATTCCCCCGAAGCCTCACCGGCAACGCCTACCGTCATCGCGATGCGCACGGCGGCACCGTCGTTACCATCCACCCAAGGGTGATCAGGCACCGCAAAGGCTAGTGAGAGCGGTCTCTTGGCATCGCCCAAGTGGGGCTCCAGGACACGGCGATTGAAGGCCTGTCGCAGGCTGTTGGTGGTGATGAACCCGAAACGTTGTGCCTGGATATGACGTACAGTCTCAGCGGCAATGTGCCACCAGTACATTACGAAGTCGGCGGACTCAGGGACTGCACCTTTGTAGACCGCTCTGACAGCATCAACATAGCCATCACCAAGCGCGATGCGGAGCCGCTTATTCCCAATAAACGGCGGGTTACCGATGATGTAATCAGCCTCCGGCCACTCGGCACGGCGTGGGTTGTGATAGCGGTAGACATTGGTCCGACTAGTCTCGTCAGGGATCAGCTCGCCGGTGGTCTGGCTCACCTTCATGGCAATGCCGTCCCAGATAGTCACTGGCTCGCCATTCTCGTCCAACTCCGGCTCGCGGCAGTCGTACTCAATCAGAGCGTCACGGCACTCGATGTTATGGAAGTCGCGCAGGATCGGTTCAGGCAGGTCGAGGCGGTCGTTTAGGCGGTAGTGCCACTGCAAGTAGCCGATCCACAAGACCAGTTCGGCGATCGCCGCGGCCCTCGGATTGAGCTCCAAACCCAGGAACTGGTGCGGGTCAACGGTCAGGCCCTCGGTCTCAAGCATGCCCTGGCCCTGGCTCTGCTCGGCGATGAAGCCCAACACCTCGCCTTCTAAGCGCTTCATGTGCTCCAGAGAAACGTATAGGAAATTAGCGGAGCCACAGGCCGGGTCGAGCACCCGTATCTGGCACAGCTGATAGTGGAAAGCTCGAAGCTCTTGCAGTGCTTTATCACGCTTTTTCTGACGTAACAGTGTCTCCGCTGCCGCCCGTACGTCGCCCCACTGCTCACGCAGCGGTTCGATCAAGGTTGGCATCACCAGGCGTTCGACGTAAGCACGCGGGGTATAATGAGCGCCCAGCTTGTGGCGCTCCCGTGGATCCAATGCGCGTTCTAGCAAAGTCCCGAAGATCGCTGGCTCTACGAAGCGCCAATCGGCTTTGGCAGCATCGATCAACAACTGAATCTGCTCGACGGTGAGGGGGATGGGGTCGATGCCCTTAAACAGCCCGCCGTTAAAGCGCTTGATGGTTTGCATCAGACGTTCGCTGTAGCCCCCAGCGTTCATGGTCTCCCACAGCCCCTTCACGGCATGGGGAAAAGCCTCGGGGTTTCGATCCTTTATATCGACTAGCAGGTCATGAAATGAACCCTTAGGCAGCAGCTCTACGTCCTCAGCGAACATAGTGAATAGGCAACGCTTGAGGAAGTTAGCTACCCGCTCCACATCAAAACCATCCTGTTCTAGGGACTTGGCCAGTTGGGCCAGAGTTGCACTCACCTGTTTGGTAACCCGCGCCGCGTGCTTGCTGGGGTCCAGGCTATGTGGATCGAGCCACAACCTGCGCAGGCGATCCTGCACCTCGGGTCGATGCAGGTCGTCTAGGCGGATCTCATGGCGCCGTGGATCAGGATAGGCGACGTAGTTGCCACCTGTGCGCGAGAACTCTGAGAACAGGTAGATCGCGTTGCCTACGTCGACCACCACCACGAAGGGTGGGCGGCCGTGCTCCACCTCTTCCAATGGCAGGCCTCGCACATAGCGCTCAGCCTGGCTCACCGCCGCATTGATAGCGTTCTGGTGGCTCTGAGTGGCCAGCGTCTTACCGGTCTGCTTGCCCTCGAGCACGAAGCAGTCGCGGCGGTAGAGGTCGATATACCGCTTCTCGGTAGTGGAGTCTGCACGCTGCGGGGCGATGAAGCGCTCATACACATAGGCATTGTGTGCGTTCTCTGCCTTGCCAGGATCAGGCAGCGGCAGCTGCAGCAGCTCACATAGCTCGCGCATGAACGACTGAAAATTGGCCCGTTCGCTACCGGCATTGCCCTTCCAGCGGGCAACAAACTCGGTCACGACGACGGGATCGGCGATCGGTTTAACAGTGGCATCCATGCGGATAGCTCCCCGGCAAAGCAAATTATCATTTACCGATATGCTACCACCTTGAGCCCTGTAGGTTGGACCTCTATGCGAGCGAATGCTTACTGCAGAGTCCTTTAATCGGCGACAGATACTACCTAGCTGTCACCAGCCTGATTTACAGATTGAAATGGGAATGTTCATTTCTGTCTATAAGTCACGCCATATCAATTACTTGAATGAATATCAACTAAATCACTAAGGCTCTCACATACTTCAAAAGGCAGGTCAACACTTCCCTTTAGGCTTACTTGCTCGCCAATCGGTGACAAATACTACCTGGCTGCCACCAGCATTGAGGTCAGATAAAGACACCCTCGTAATTCGACTTTATCCAGTGTTATTGAGACAGTCGGCATAGAAATTAAGAATTCCCCTCCCCTAACACGTACCTTGCTAAGCTGAACATACTGGCTTCGAGCTATTTCTATGAATTCAAGGTGAAACAATGCCACGCAAACTGAACAAGCTGCAGGAAAGTGCAAAACAGGAGGTGGTATTAAAAGAAATTGAGCTCTGGTCTGGATCCCGACCAGAAGCGCTCAACTGGTATCATACTTATCCTATAGCTGCATTAGGCGGGCTAACTGCCCAGGAGCTAGTGACACAAGGACGTACTCATGAGGTACTGGAATACCTCAGGCATATCCGGGATGGCGGGTACGCATAAACACCTGATTTAATATCTTAAGATTCTTTTTTTAATAGGTATGCTCAAACTCGCCTTCATAAATGCCTTGGAAGTATGTCGAAATATAAAACCATCAAAACTTACGGTTTTTTTAATCTCTCAAAGAGAGGATTTTCACTAGGTACGGTTTACCTTAGGCAATGGAATATCGAAATTAAGTGAATTCATGCGTACATTGTGGGCATATGCATTATATTGCCAACGTCTAAATTGATCCAATAATAGATTATTCGTCTCTTCTAACCGTTTGACCTCTGCTTCAAGTGAGGCAATTCTCTTCATAGCAGCTTCAATATTATAATCGTGTGGCAAACAATCCCTGGCTTCTCTAAGATCCTGTTGACGCTGTTGAAAAGCCTGTTTGATAGCTGGATATTGATACATTGTGTGTTTCGAAATCGACTCAACACCCAGCACCTTCGCCACACGCGCACAAAAAAGCGACCACGTTAGTTTCCCTTCCCAGCGATCAAGCTCACGAAGAATCTTTGGTAACGTGCTACGTGTCACTATTTTCTTAGGCATCTTCATACCCCAATAACGCCTGAAATATCTTGGGTTCAATAACTGGCTCCCTATCAGGGCCCAACTCATCACCTAAAATTCTCAATGTTCGCTCAACGGCGGAAGGATCATGCTCATCTGGGATTCTTGCCAAAGAACCGTCAGCCACTTCTGGATGCTCGAGTGTTATACGCATAGCGCGGACATGAGCTAGCTTCCATTTGTGATTGTCCACCCAACGGTCAGCACCAAAAATACCGTCTTCATGAGCTAGCTGCGCACGATCCAACAGAGATTGTGTCTGTTCTTCAAGTAGTTTTATCCGATCAAGGGTGACATGATCCCCTTTAACACACACATGTTCCTTGCAGGTCATACATTCCATCTGCTTCTGACAAGGGGCCATTGCGTAGTCATGTGTACACATACCATAAAGGGTTGCCTTAGCCGTCCCCAACCGATCCACACCTAATTCTTGATAGGTCACGGGGGCCTTTCCCCTGAACCGCTCGAGAACGCTTGGCTTCTCGCCGTAAAGCAGCTCTTGTGCCGTTTTTAGCTTTTCCTCTGGCGTTCGGTGATCATAGTGTCGATTGTCGCTAACTCGTGCACGTCCTGCCCACTGGGCTAGTGTATAGTCATCCATTCCGGCACGTTCCGACATGGTACTCAACCAATGCCGTAATTGATGGCTCGTTAAACCAATCGGCGAGCCATCGGCTTCTTTGAGTCCAAACCTCTCAAACAAGGAATAACGATCGCGCACCTTCATGCGACTATTAACTTCATTGGCTGTAGGAAGACGCCAGGAAAAAGGTTTCGTCTGAAACCTCTGATGAAGTTCATTTTCACGATGGAGACATAGCATATCCCACACCAAAGTCGTCTTCTGTCCATCAGAATATGGCCAGTCACTACCGCAATAGATCTCAGCCATAAAGTCTGCTAACCGCCCATACGTTACTTCCTCAGATATAACAAGCTTAGAGAGCCACTTCTGAGAGCCAATACAGGACCACCGGGGCGCACCATGTTTATCTCTAATGTTACCTTTAGGCTTGATCGCTATGATGCGACATACTTCCTCTGGTGACAGCCGGACCTCCCTAGAGCGCTCAGGCAACACATCCTGTCCTGTTTCAGCCATGACTCGTCCAGGGTGATCATATGCAAACTTCGCAGCCTTGCGCGCTGGCTCGCCAATCTCTCTGAGACGACCTACTGCCTCCTCAACCACTCCTTGCATGGCTGGCACGACCCACTTCTTCATGGCCCCTTTGCCTTTCGCCGCGTGCCAGCGAAGAAACATCTGTGATGTGCCCTGATCATCTTCTTCCCAACCGATACAATCCACAGGCAGCGCGAGCACCTCAGAAACTCGGTTAGGCGCAACCATGAGAAGCACCATGATGCTGGAAAAGTATCGCGACTCTACATCATCTGCTTTCGAAAATAGGTCAGCCACCATGAGCATTGCCTGATGAGTGGGCAACTTCGATGAACGGTGTTTTCCACCGCCATCATCAAGGGATTCAGTCAGAATCTTAGGTTTCTTGAAAGGAGATTGCCACTGGGGAAAAGAGGGCACCAATCTATGTCGGATACAGAACTCGCAAACATGCTGTATCTTCAGGCCTGTTTTATGCCATACATCAGCATTAGAAAAGAACTCCCGACACTTTTCCGCACTAACATCCAGGACAACTTGACTCAGATGAGAAATATCCGCCTCTCCATGCACTTCAAGTAAAGCTGCTTCAAGGCAGCGAAGCGCATGCAACGAATACATGACGGATACAACTGGCCGATGACTAAAAGTATAACGAATATAGGCTTTGGCAAACTGCTTAAAAGGGTCAGCCATTGGAGTATAGGAATATGTTCCAAGCGGCGCTGTCTTCGTCGCAAACACCGCAACCGTCTTGCCCTGCTTCCAACGATCACTGTCCCATGCCCCCCTCTCGGAAAAGGCGGTTAGTCTCTCCCTTGCCAAACAAATGAAGTCCGCCAGATTTTGCTTCGCATCCACTTCCGCGCGAGGATAAAATTGAAAGACTTCAGCCATCCGCCCTCTCCGTCACTGACTCATTTAATGAACTACTTTGCTGCGACTGATCACACATAGAGACGCAATGCTCAACAGCCAGGATTAGCTGATCGTTTGCCTGTACAATCAGCTCGTCACACCCCGCTTCCCGAGTGCGGTGCTTCTCCTCATAAAGCTCCTTGAGAACTTCTCTATGCGGACCTTCGACCCAAGGCTGAAAATGATGACAGGTATAACAGGCTCGATATCCACTGGCACAAAAACCATAGTGGCCACATGTGCCAACTGCCTGCTGTTGATGATTCGGCACACGACTTCCAGGATCGTTGCCACGAATGGCCTCTCGCTCTGACCAGACCAAGGTTCCCATACACGCCTGAGCGAATGGAGCCAGCTTCGCTCCTACGTACTCATCAATAATGGCGGCCTCTTGCGCAGTGTTCTCACAGTAGACCCGCACATTCTGGATATCCGAATGATCCAATAATTCGGCAATCACGTACGCTCCAAAGCCGTCACGCCGTAGTTTCGTACCTCGGGTATGGCGAAAACGTACCGCCGATAGGCGAATGAACTCACCAGTGCGTTCTGATCGAGCTCGAGACAATCTCGCCAGGCTTTGAAGCCCCCTCGCAAGGGACCCAACGGTCACATGGAGCGCGTCGGGCCGCTCCCCCGTTAGCAGATCAGCAACGTCAGAGGCACAGGTTACGGACGCCAAGGTTTCGTGATTGATAAAAACTGGTATTTCATTCCTCAGATGCGGTTCCAGTTTTCCCCCTACCGCTCTCTCTACGTTCGATAGAGAGAGGTGATATTGGTGATTGAGCACTTGATACAAGTCTTCAATGACCGCCAGCGTCCGATAAGCATGCCGAAACCCACCACCTCGTTGCTTGGCACGCGGAACGCGGATCTTGTACTGAGGTATGCCTCGCGAAGTTTCCTTTAGGAGGTCTTTGCCGCGCAGAGCCGCAATCTGTACTGGCCTCCTTGCTGTCATGGCAAGCGTCAACAAATAGGCATAGTCACGAAAGCTGATCTGCTCACAGGCCGCAGCCATGTTGGCCCAATCCAAGAGAGATTGAATTTCCAGGTCGGTGAGCGGGCCCGTTTCGGGGCAAGCCACCAGTACTGCCTTGCCTTTATCATTGCCTTTGATACGCCACTGCTGCAATAACTCCGCAACTTCTGTAGGGACACCTGGGAAACCATAATCATGCCAGGCCAGCAAAAACCCCTTAAGCCCTCCAAGGTACCATTGTTTTTCCTCCCCTAGGTCCGCACGCCAATTCATAAGCGCTTCAGCCGAAATAGAAAGCGCCCCAGTATCACGAAGAAAACGATTAAATCTGGTAGCCATGTTTACCGTATGTTTAGCCGACAACTCTTCCGCATATCTTTTTAGTGCAGACCGAAAACCATGCTGTGTTGGCTCTGGAAGCTCAGAGGCTCTTCCCAAATAAATAATCACGTCTTTATTCAACTGCCAATGATCATCATCTGGAGAAAACGTATAGCCATCCTTGGATATAGACTTCTTCGCACCTGATATCTCTCGAGGCCAGCCTTCTGCGTTACTCCTCATGCTTACTCCTCGAAAGATCCATCGTATTTAAGCCTGTTTGTAGTTCGCGAATTGCTCTATCGGCTGTTTCTCGAATATGACGCTGATTGTAGGCGGCGCCAGACTCTCGGCTTCGGTGGCCATTCAGGGCTGCGCGAATGTCCAACTCTCGCGCCTCACTGATGGGCTCCAGATTTACATATTTGGCAGCGCCGCTACGCGCCTTTTTGTTGTGATCATCGATTCGCAGCGACAGCTCATAGTTGAAGTGATGCCGAAATGCATGTGGATGGATAGCAACAAAGTCAGGATCGACTCTACGCATCTTGCGCATGATCTGGGTACCGAGGGCAGCGGCAGACAATGGTTTGCCGTATCCCGGTCCTTTCTGATGAGACACTATCAAGTACGGATGTCTTCGAGCCTGCGGAATGCTTGCGCGTACATTCAAGATGTAGTCCTGGATCTGGTCTGCTAGAGCTCTAGGAATCGGTAGGGCCCGTTCTTTAGTCTTCGGCACCCCCTGGTAGGGACGAGAGTCTAGGACATCGTCTTGGTTGCGGCGCAGCCAGACCAGTGGCTCATTCCCGAGCTCAAGGTGGTCGATTCGTAGGCTCAAAAGCTCACCACGCCGCATACCCGTATACCTTAGCAGCCCGAACAGTATGGCGTTGCGCAGCCTGACGCCAGAATCGCGGAAAGGATTATGAGGATGGTCGATTGCCGAGACGGCTATGAATCGCTCGATCAGGTCTGAGGGAGGGGACTTCTCATGTGGGTCCCCGTCAGCGTACCCGATCAAGCCACGAGGCCGATGTTTACGGATGCTCTTGGCCATCTGCTGGATCGCGTCAGTATCGCGAGCACTGTGCTTATGCTGCGTCAGCACGGTAGCCAGAAACTCGAGATACTCGGCCACGGTAGTCATGCGGTTGAAGTGGTGTGAGGCGCAGACAGACGCTTGTGTACCGCTTTGCCCCACGTGCGCTTCAATGAACGCATGAACCGACGCAGAACCATTTCTCGGTTTCGCGGGCCTCAGATCACGTATGTCGCGTTTCATGAAATCACGGAGGGATAGAATATCGGGGAGGGACAAAAAACGAGACTGAGTGAATTCAGCGATCAGATCTCTTTGGCTGTGGGCCTCCCACAGAAGTAGCACGAGGATATCAGCGAGTTTGTTTCTGATCGTATTGACCGCAGCTCCCGCGTTACGCAGACGCACCGTAGCGAACAGCGTGGGATAGAACATCGGGATACCAGAGTCATCTAGCAGGAATGGGACACGTTCTCCCCCTCCAAGTATTCTGATCGTGAGCGTCGGCATGGGGCCCCTATTCTCTACGTTTTTCTCAGTATATGACTAATAAACCTTTTGTCTACTTTTTTATCATTAAAAAAAAGGGCAAACCAATGAAAAATCAGTGGCTTGCCCATCATATTCGCTACCATATTCCAGAGGTATTGGCTAGAACGGGATCTCATCGTCGAAGTCGTCGAAGTTACCCGGATCCGGAGCGCCGTAGCTGCTGTTCTGCTGGTTGGGCGGTGGAGCTTGGTTGCCCTGGTGCGGTGCTGGCTGAGCGGGCCGTGGTGGCTGTTGTGGGCTCTGCCCGCCAGGGTAGTTATTTCCGCCTTGAGGCGCACCACCCTGAGGGGGATAGCCGCCTTGGTGATTAGCAGCAGGATTATTTTGAGCCGGCGCATTCTGGGGGGCGTTCTGAGGAGCGTTCTGGGAATAGTTATTTTGCGGAGCGCCACCGCCCTGGTAATCACCGCTACGGCCATCAAGCATCTGCATATCGTTGGCAACGATTTCCGTCGAGTAGCGATCTTGCCCATTCTGATCCTGCCACTTACGGGTTTGCAGGCGCCCTTCAATATAGACTTTGGAGCCTTTTTTCAGGTACTGCTGGGCGATCTCAGCGGTTTTATTGAACATCACCACGCGGTGCCATTCGGTGCGCTCTTGGCGTTGACCGCTTTGGCGATCCATCCAGGTATCAGTGGTGGCCAGGTTTAGGTTGGCCACAGCGGTGCCGCTGGGAGTGAAACGCACCTCTGGATCCTGCCCGAGGTTGCCAATCAGAATGACTTTGTTAATGCCGCGAGCCATAAGGCGCTCCTTTAATAGCTGTCATGTAGAGTTTATTGCCAACCGCCGCCACACTTCATCGGCACGGCTGGATTAAGATTTGGGGGGTGCCATGAGCTTGTTCAACGCCGCCTGATCGAGCTGCTGGCGATTCACCTTTAAATAGACCAAACGCTCTTCTGGCACCACCATTACGTCTTCGACGCCGACCACATCGGCTAAGTGTTCCATCAACAGGTCGAGCGCATCTGCCTGAGTCTCGTGTAGCGCCACCACTTCGCTGGAGAGCGGGGGCGGCGCGGGCATCCGCCACATGGCGATCCACCAGCATAGCGCAAGCCCAGCACAGCCAATAAAAACCGCGTTGAGGCCACCGTAATGCGCCAGTAAACCGCCTAGCGTACCGCCTAAAAAAGCGCCTAAAAATTGGCTGGTGGAGTAGACCCCCATCGCGGTACCTTTGGCGCCCGCCGGGGCCAACTTACTGAGCATGGAAGGTAGCGTCGCTTCCAGCAAGTTAAAGCCAGTGAAGAACACAAACAGCCATACAAACAACCAGTAGCTTGGCGAGAGTGGCAACCCCAGCCCGGCCAAACTAATCACAATAGCGCCGATCGCAACCAAGCACATCAAACGCATGCGCTGCTGCTTCTCGGCCACAATTATCAGCGGCACCATGGCCACAAACGATAGCGCCATAATGCCAAGATATGCCAGCCCGTGATACTCAATCGCTACACCGGCGTCTAGCAGGCGAAAAGGTACCGCGACAAATATCGCCATCAGCACTAAATGCAGGGCAAAAATCGACATATCCAGCCGCCATAAATCGGGGCGGGTGATGACACTTTTAAACTGCTGGCGATCCATGCCCACATCGCGGTGACGTCGCCGCCGCGGCGCGGCAGGCACCCAGCGCCATAGCACCAGCAGCCCCACCAGCGTTAGTAGCGAGGTAAACCAGAAGACCCCAGCCAGCCCAGCCCAGGCGGCAAGCCATGGCCCCAGCACCATCGCAATCGCAAACGAAACGCCAATAGAGAGCCCAATGGTGGCCATAGCGGCGGTGCGCACTTCTTCACGGGTTTGATCCGCCAGCAGCGCCATAATCGCCGCGGCAACGGCACCGCCACCCTGCAGCGCTCGCCCGGCAATCACACCAATAATGGTATCGGATAGAGCGGCGACCACGCTGCCGAGTGCAAATATCAATAGCCCCATGGCAATCACCCGCTTACGACCAATGCGGTCAGAGAGTAAGCCAAACGGGATTTGCAGCGTTGCCTGGGTTAAACCATAAATCCCCAGCGCCACGCCCACGAGTAGCGGGGTCGAACCCTCAAGGGTGTCGGCATACAGCGCCAACACCGGCAGCACCATAAACAGACCCAGCATGCGCGATGCATAAAGCCCGGCCAAACCACTGATCGCACGTCGTTCAGAGGCCAGCAATAGTGCGGAAACCTTGCGCATAATGCCCTTTTATATGGTGGTTAAGCATGTGGTGAGTCAGTGTGGATTGTGACAATCCTCTATTCTAGCGGTTTGGGCTGGCGCTGGAAACGTCGCGAGTTGCCGCAGGTTATCTTGGGTTATGAAAGCGGTTTTGCCGGGAGGGTGCCGACAAACGTATAATCACGCTTTTGCCGCGCGATTCGAGGTGTTGATGGACAGCATTCTGGTCAGGGGTGCCCGCACCCACAACCTCAAGCAGATCGATGTGGAGCTGCCCCGTAACAAGCTGATTGTGATTACCGGCCTCTCCGGCTCGGGTAAATCGTCGTTAGCATTCGACACCCTTTACGCCGAGGGGCAGCGCCGCTACGTGGAATCGCTCTCCACTTATGCGCGCCAGTTCCTGTCGATGATGGAAAAGCCCGATGTGGATCACATCGAAGGGCTGTCACCTGCGATCTCCATTGAGCAGAAGTCCACTTCCCACAACCCGCGCTCGACCGTGGGCACCATCACCGAAATTTACGACTACCTGCGTCTGCTGTTTGCCCGTGCCGGGACGCCCCGCTGCCCAGAACATGGCGAAGACTTGGAAGCCCAGACCATCTCGCAGATGGTCGACCAAGTCATGAACCTCGCCGAAGGCACCAAGCTGATGCTGCTGGCGCCGGTAGTCAAAGGCCGCAAAGGCGAACATTTACAGTTATTAGCCGAGCTGCGCGCCCAGGGCTTCGTACGCGCCCTGGTCGATGGCCAAGTGCTGGAACTGGACGACATCGCACCACTGGATAAGCGCAAAAAGCACGATATCAGCGTCGTCGTTGACCGCTTCAAAGTGCGCGACGACCTTGCCCAACGTTTGGCGGAGTCCTTTGAAACCGCGCTGAACCTCGCCGACGGCACCGCCATGATTCACTTTATGGACGGTGAACGCGACGATATTGCCTTTTCATCGCGCTTTGCCTGCCCGGTGTGCGGCTACTCGCTGGCGGAACTTGAGCCACGCATGTTCTCGTTCAACAATCCTGCGGGCGCCTGCCCTACCTGCGACGGGCTAGGCGTACAGCAGTACTTCGACCCGGACAAGCTCATCAGCCACCCGGAGCTATCGCTTGCCGAAGGCGTGATCAAAGGCTGGGATCGGCGCAATATTTACTACTTCACCCAGCTCCAGGCACTGGCCAAGCACTACGGCTTTGAGCTGGAAACGCCCTGGCAAGAGCTCGCCCGCCACGAGCGGGAGGTTATCTTAAACGGCAGCGGCGACGAACAGATACCGTTTGTGTACGTGGGTGATCGCGGCCGTAAAGTGACCCGCGAACACGCTTTCGAGGGCGTACTGCCCAATATGCAGCGCCGCTATCGGGAAACCGAATCCAATATGGTGCGCGATGACCTGGTCAAATACATCGCCGTACAGCCCTGCGCCACCTGTAATGGCTCGCGCCTGCGTAAAGAGTCACGCCATGTTTACGTGGATGATCACAATATCGCCGAGATTGTGCGCTTTCCGATTGGTGAGGCGTGGCGCTACTTTGCCGACCTAAGCCTGCCAGGACGCAAAGGTGAGATCGCCGATAAAATCGTCCATGAGATTCACGCCCGGCTAGAGTTTCTGGTCAACGTGGGGCTGGACTATCTCAACCTGGAGCGCAGTGCCGATACCCTTTCCGGCGGTGAAGCCCAGCGTATCCGTTTAGCCAGCCAAATCGGCGCAGGCCTGGTCGGGGTCATGTATATTCTCGATGAGCCGTCGATTGGCTTGCATCAGCGCGACAACGACCGACTGCTGAAAACCCTTGAGCGACTGCGTGACTTAGGCAATACCGTGATTGTGGTAGAGCACGATGAAGACGCTATTCGCGCCGCCGACCACGTGCTGGATATCGGCCCAGGTGCGGGTGTGCACGGCGGTGAAATCGTTGCCCAGGGCACCCCGCAAGACGTGATGGACAACCACAACTCGCTGACCGGCCAATACTTATCTGGCTCCCGGGAAATTGCCGTGCCGCCCTACCGCATACCCGGCAATCCAGAAAAGCAGCTGATTGTGCGCGGCGCTACCGGCAATAACCTGCAGAACGTCACCCTTAGCCTGCCGCTGGGGCTGTTTATCGCCATCACCGGCGTTTCCGGCTCAGGTAAATCGACGTTGATCAACGGCACCTTGATGCCGATTGCGGCGCGCGAATTAAATCGCGCGACAACATTGACCGCCGCGCCCTATGAGAAGATCGAGGGGCTCGACCAGCTTGATAAAGTCATCGATATCGACCAGAGCCCGATTGGTCGCACGCCACGCTCCAACCCGGCCACCTATACGGGTATTTTTACGCCGATTCGCGAGCTGTTTGCGGGCACCCAAGAAGCGCGTTCCCGGGGCTATAAGCCCGGTCGTTTTAGTTTTAACGTCAAGGGTGGGCGCTGCGAGGCGTGCCAGGGCGAAGGCATGATCAAGGTAGAGATGCACTTTCTGCCGGATATCTACGTGCCCTGCGATGTCTGTAAGGGCAAACGCTACAACCGCGAAACCCTGGACATTCATTACAAGGGTAAAACCATCCACGAAGTGCTGGCCATGACGGTGGAAGACGCCCTGGAGTTCTTTAGCCCAGTGCCCGCCATTGCACGTCGCCTGCAAACCTTGCTAGATGTAGGCCTTTCCTACATTCGCTTAGGGCAGAGCGCCACCACCCTTTCCGGTGGCGAAGCGCAGCGGGTTAAACTCGCCCGTGAATTGGCCAAGCGTGATACCGGCAAAACGCTGTATATCTTGGATGAGCCCACCACCGGCCTGCACTTTGAGGATATTCGCCAACTGCTGACGGTACTTCACCGTCTGCGCGATCACGGCAATACCATCGTGGTGATTGAGCACAACCTGGATGTGATCAAAACCGCCGACTGGATTGTCGATCTTGGCCCCGAAGGGGGTTCAGGTGGCGGACAGATCATCGCCGAGGGCACGCCGGAACAGCTCGCCAAACAGGACGTTTCGCATACCGGCCGCTTCTTAGCGCCGCTGCTCGCGCGAGGCAAGCGTGCAACGAAGCGTTGACGCTGGTTTTCGAGGGGTGAGCGCTGCTCACCCCAGGCTAAATAGGTACGCTAGTTAGCCTATTTGGGCGACGCAGTAGATGGCCACATCGTTTATAGTGGCGGGCAGATAATCGTTAGCAGTATTATCCAATCCTGTGCTGGAGGGATACGTCGTGGGTCAGGAAAACAGCTGTATTATTAAGCACTTCAATCACTACTGCTCATTAAGCGATGATGAGAAGGGATTGCTCATGGCGCTAGAGGAGAGCCCAACCAATATTAAGTCGGGCACGCTACTCTGGGAGATGGGCGATGCGGCCAATGAGTTTTGCACGCTAAAAAGTGGTTGGGCCTACTCCTACCGTCACTTAGAGAATGGTGAC
Organism: Halomonas sp. A3H3; assembly: GCF_000982975.1. Classification (NCBI taxonomy): domain Bacteria; kingdom Pseudomonadati; phylum Pseudomonadota; class Gammaproteobacteria; order Oceanospirillales; family Halomonadaceae; genus Halomonas; species Halomonas sp. A3H3. The sequence continues at coordinate 1,663,662 of NZ_HG423343.1, forward strand.
CGACAGATTCTCGAAGTGTTTTTGCCGGGCGATATCATCGGGTTGCGCGAGTTTGCCTTCTCGCAGCGGCTTGAAAATGTGCGCATGATTGATGATGGCGTGATTTGTCATTTCCCGCATAAACGTATGCTGGAAATATTTCGCCAGTCGCTGCCTCTCACCTCGGTGATGTTTGCCATTGGCAGCCGTCAGCAGGCGCTGCTCACTGAGCGCCTCGTCACTCTGGCCAGACGCAGTGCACGTAAGAAAATGGCGCATTTTCTGTATGAAATGTATTTAAGGCTGCGCCAAACCAACCCGGATATTAGCAACCAGTTCCGCCTGCCGCTCTCACAGGAGCAGTTAGCCGATGTGCTCGGGCTAAGCCCGGTACACGTTAGCCGCACCTTTACGGCGCTTAGTGAAGACGGCCTAGTATTTCGCGACCGCCACCATGTCACCATTCCAGACTTATCCGCGCTATGCACCGAAGGTGAATTTGACGATTGCTACCTCACCGACAATGTCCGGCCACTGTTAGGCGATTCCGCCTGAGAAAACTAACCACACTTTGACCAGCCGCAGCCAGCATAGCAGGTCGGGCAGCCATCCATCATGATCAGCTCACCGCGGCACTCGGGGCAGTTACCCACTATGGCTGGGCCACTGCCTTCAGGCTTTTTTCCCTTCGTCGCCTTATCACCGCCAATCGACTCCACCGCGCCTGTTTCAATGGGTGCATCATTAGCTTCGTCTTCAGCACCGGGCTGCCAAGCGTGGCCGTGAGCCATACGATGAGCATAACGCTCTACCAGCTTTTCAACCGGCACCTGGTTGCCATCCCGATCTAGAAAACCGCGGCGATAAAGAATCTGCTGAATCGACCAGGCAATCGCCGCCACTTCCGAATCGTGGAACATTGGCTTATTCCAACGGTTCATACCACAGCGTACCAAGCCTTTGTCCCAGGCCACTTTGCGTAGATCCGCCACCGCTTGGGTGACGTAACCACCGCGGGCCGCCAGCGAAAGGCTGCGCATGGTCGCGGTGATCCACTGGTGCTCGCTGGAGAGCTGCCCTGACGGAAAAAAGAACTCCACCGGGCGCTCAATCACCACGCGCTTACTGCCAATCACGCCTTCCACTGGCATAAACGACACCAGCAAATAGACTTTTTTACGCCCTTCCGCGCCTACGTATGAAATCTTTTCAGACACGGCTTCCAAAGTGCCTTCCGGACGGGAAGGTATACGTACCGTTAGCGGATCTTCATCTTGTAGCTCAGGAACGGGAACGGCCTGCTCCTGCTGCTTGATACGGTAACCAACAATTTTTGAGGTAATTTCTACAGCCATGGTGTTCTCCACTTAGCAAAGGTGTGCGTTTTTAAACAGATGGCGCTTAACGCGGCATCACCATTTGCCGTAGGTGCCTTCTTTTAAGCCATCAAAGAGGTTGGCAGCGTTATGCTCTTCACCGTCGTAAATCACCTTCTCATCCCCGGCTAGTTCGAGGGTTTCACCGTTTTCCAGTTCAAATACGTAGGTCGTGTTTTTAAGATCATCTTCCCGCACGAGCACGCCCTGGAAAGCTTCGGGATTAAAGCGGAAAGTAGTGCAGCCTTTTAAGCGGCTTTCATAAGCCTGCAAATAGAGGTTCTGGAACTGTTCAAAGGGGAACTCGGTAGGCACATTGACCGTTTTCGAGATCGCTGAATCCACCCAGTGCTGGGCGGCGGCCTGAACGGCAACGTGCTGTTCGGGAGATATCGCATCGGCGGTGACGAAGTAGTCAGGCAGGTCGCTGTCCACCGCATCAGATGCAATAAAGTGACGGTAGGCGGCCAGTTCAAAGGAGACGACTTCGACCTGCTCTTTGGTCTTCTTGCCCGACTGAATAATATTGCGGAAATAGCGGTGCGAGAAGGAGGGTTCGATACCGTTGGAGGCATTGTTACCCATCGACAGGCTGATCGTGCCGGTCGGCGCGATCGAGCTGTGGTGGGTGAAGCGCGCACCGTGCTCGGCTAGCTGTGACACAAGCTCCGGCTCCAGCTCGGCCACTTGGGCCATGTACTGACTATAACGGGCGTGTAGGATACGCCCCGGCACTTGATCGCCCACTTCGTAGCCATCTTTGGCCAACTGAGGCCGCTCGCGCAACATTTTGGGAGTAATGGTGTGCTCCTGCTCAAGCACCGGCGCCATGCCTTTCTCTTGGGAGAGCTCCAGCGCCTGCTTCCAACCCTCTATCGCTAAGTGCCGGCTCACCTCATCAGTGAACACCAACGACTGCTTAGAACCGTAAGGGATTTTGAGCATGGTGAGCGTTGAGCCTAAGCCCAAAAAGCCCATACCGTGACGGCGCTTGGCTTCTATTTCACGCTGCTGCTGGGGCAGCGGCAAACCGGCAATCTCGACCACGTTATCGAGCATACGCGTGAAGATCGCGACCACTTTGCGGTAGCGTTCCCAATCAAAGCGCGGCTCGGCGCCGAAGGGGTCGATCACGAACTTGGTTAGGTTGACAGAACCTAGCAGGCAGGCGCCTTCTGGCGGCAAGGGTTGTTCGCCACAGGGATTCGTCGCACGGATATCTTCGCAGAACCAGTTATTGTTCATGCGGTTAACCTGGTCGATCAGGATAAAGCCAGGCTCGGCGTAGTCATAGGTGGAGGACATAATGGTGTCCCACAACTCCCGCGCTTTAATCACTTCGACAATGCGGCAGGCGACGCGGCCTTCGGCATCGACCGTGTAGCCCTCTTCAACTACCGGCCAGTCACGGTAGATCAAGTCTTCCGCTTTGACATCCTCTTTCTCACCGGGGTGCAGCGGAAAAGCCAGCGGCCAGTCAGCATTGTTCTTGACCGCTTCCATAAATTCGTCGGTGATCAGCAAGCTGAGGTTAAACTGTCGTAGGCGCCCCGCTTCGCGCTTGGCCTGAATAAACTCGCGCACATCTGGGTGGCCCACATCGAAAGTACCCATCTGAGCACCACGCCGACCACCAGCAGAGGCGACGGTGAAGCACATCTTGTCGTAGATATCCATAAACGCCAGTGGGCCGTTGGTGCCCGCGCCAGCGCCGAATACGAACGCGCCCTTATGACGCAGCGTCGAGAAGTCGTAGCCGATACCCGCCCCGGATTTCAGCGTCATACCCGCATCAACCACTGAGTCGAGGATATCGCGCATGGAGTCACGAATGGTGCGGGAGACAGTGCAGTTAATCAGGCTCACCGCAGGCTTGTAGGCCTCAGCCCCCGCGTTGGAGAGAATACGACCGGCAGGAATCGCGCCGTTTTCCAACGCCCAGCGAAATTTGGGCAACCACTCTTCCGCTTTATCTCCCTCCACCGCTGCCAGGGCACGAGCAACCCGTTCAAACGTAGCACCAACGTCCTGATCAACGGGTTGGCTATGACGATCCTTAAGACGGTATTTGGCGTCCCATATTTCCCGCGAGGGGGCCTGCATAGGGACATCGTTAGAGGTCTTCATAGCCTTGGCAGCGGTGCTCATGTCGCAAAACTCCTTCACAGCGAGGGTGAATTATAGCGCTCAAATAGGGCGATTATACGTAGCATCGAAGTGAAGTATAGACGTGACCTCCCACCATATGAGGCACTTTTTTTAATTTTTTCTACCATATATAGGAAAATCAGCGCGTTACTATTTTGCCAATCCCAAACACGATATAGACTGGGGTTTTGGGTTAAATGGCTTTGATCATGTCCGCAACTCACTTCCTGCGCTCTCCATCCCAGTATCTTTGCACGCTCACGTTTACCGTTGTGGCGATAGCGACCATGTGGATGGTCGCTACGCCCGTCGCTAACGCGACCACCTTCAATACTGACGATGTGGCCACCCACGACCATTGGCAGTCAATGACGCTCTCACTGGGGGGCGAACGCCACTATCGGGCGGTAGAAACCCACAGCTACTCGGATGCGACGCTGAGCTTGAATGCCACCTCGGGCGTTTGCGATTTACCCTGGCTGGAGATGCGCGTCACCCTTGAGCAGCAGCAGGGAGAGAGCCGTACAGTAAACCTGGTGCCCACTCGGCTGCGCATCGATGAGCGGCCCGTTATCGACACCATGGCGGAATTTATCACTGAGCGCGGCGATGACGGGTTTTATGCTCACTTTTATTTAAGTGACTTGGCATCACTGATGGCCGACATGCGCCAGGGGGAGCAGCTATTTCTCGGCTTCGACCAGGACGAGCGCGAGCCGTGGTATATGACCTTTAGCCTAAAAGGCGCCGATGCGGCGATCAACCGGATGCTCACCCAGTGTGAAGGTAGTGGCACCTAAAGGTTTGCTTAAATCAGCACCACAGGCTCAAGCGCCATTTCAACGCGGTTGCGTCCGCCATGCTTAGCGCGGTACATGGCGTCATCAGCCCGGGAGATAAGGGTTTTACAGCTGTCACCCGGCTGCCAAACGGCGACACCGATACTCACTGTAACCGTTTGCTCAACGCCCTCTATACGCAGCTCTTCTACCAGCGAGCGCAGCCGCTCAGCCAGGCCAGTGGCGGCATCAACATCGGAATGAGTCGCCAGCACAATAAACTCTTCGCCTCCCCAACGGCCCAGGTGGTCGCAGCCACGCAGCGAGCTTTCCACTAAGCGCGCCAGGGCCACCAGCACATCGTCACCCACGCTATGGCCGTGAGCATCGTTGATCTGCTTAAAGTTATCCACATCGAACAGTAGCAAGGCAAAAGCGGCCGCATAGCGCCTGGCAGCCACCAGCTCTGCATTGATCGCTTCTTCGATGCGGTAACGGTTCCACACCTTGGTTAGAGGATCGAAATGGGCTAATTGCTCAAGACGTTGGTTGGCTTCGGCAAGGGCTTTGCGTTCGTGCTCCAGGTGCATATTCAGTGAGCTAATTTCATAGGCAGAAATCGCCAGCGTCAGGTCTTCCCCCAAGTCTACCGCCGCTAAGCGCTCTACCCGCAGCCACGCTTCACTTCTGCCGACTACCTCTTCAGACCAAGCAACCGATGGAGCCAATATCACGGCCGGTTTAGGGTTGGTTGTAGGCTGCATCGCCCAATACAGCGTTTCCACCTGCTCGGGGCGAAAAAAAATCAGCCAGGCGCGCTGGGTCGAACTCATTGGCAGCGGCACTGCTAGAGCCCCACACTGCTCGGGCATGGCTAGCGAAGCGGTTAACGTCTCTTTGCCGATTTCGCGCGTGCACCAAGGGCCGCTATGTACATGAGTTCTTTCCAGGCGCAGCACAAACTGGCTTATCGCTTCTGGAGTCGGCGTCACACCCGCTTGATAAGCGCCACCATTCACCCACAGCACCACGCCATGGGCGCGAAACAGCTTCATCCAGATAGCCGCCTGCTCATGAAGTAATTGTTGGGGACTTTGCGGCTCGCTGCGCGCTCGCGCACTGAGCACCAGACTATCCTGAACCCGTTGTAGGTAGCGGGCTTCTTGACGCGCCCGTAGCAGCAGCATGCGTTGGGTGGCCATTTGTACGAGGGTGCGAACAGCATCACGCACGGGGGGCTCAACCGAATGCGGCACAGGTGAGTGGCAAAACACTAGCCCCCATAAGCCGGTATCCCCCTGAATGGCTAAACTGAATGAGCCCCGCACGCCCAGACGGTTTAAATAGCGCTGCCGTTCTGGCGCAGGTGCGCGTAAAAAACTACCGTTAAGGCTCGCTCCCGGGACGGCGGGGATCAGCGTTTCAGTAGGAGCATTAACGTCTTCAATTAACCGTACAGGGGAGTGTTGGTAACTTTTGCGCAAGGCGACAGGGAAGTCGCTGGCAGGAAAGCGTTGACCCAACAGCGAGGGCAGCCGTTTTCCCAATGCTTCTGCGACCATCAAACCATGCCAATCGCTATCGAAATGGCACACGGTGACACGATCATGACCGGTGAGCTGTTGAACAGCGTTAACCAGGCAGTCGAGGAGTTCTTGCTGATGCGTCGCTTCAACCAAATGCCTCAGCCGCTCAGTCACCGTACCCAGCAGACGACGCTTACTACGGGGGTTGAGTGGCTCAATCTCGACAATGACCTGCTCACCCGCTCGATAAGCGTGGATTTGAAAACGTGCGTGTCGGTGCTTGGAACGCATAAACACTAAAGGGCCAGGGAGCCGCTGCTGCCCCTGCAATTCACGACGCACCCGCTGACTTAGCCGTTTCCCCAACACGCAGGCTAGCGTAAGCTGCCCATGTTCAGGGCGCTCAAAACCAATTAAGCGGGTTAAGTTAGTACTAGTAGTTTGGATGCAGCGACAATCGGCATCGACTACCAGCAGGGCTCCAAACGACTGCAATCGCGGGTGGTACATGGACACAAACGTGGCCTCGCAATCTATTCACCCTCGACCTGCTGCCTTAGCAACAACTCTACGCGACGGTTGGCAGCTCGGCCCTCCGCCGTTGCGTTCGGTTCCATGGGTTGGGTGTCGGCATAACCGACGGCCCGCATACGAGAGATATTGAATCCTTGGCGCTCTAAATGCCTCACCACAGCGATAGCCCGCGCTGATGAAAGCTCCCAATTAGAGGGGAAGCGGGCCGTTGAAATAGGCACGCTGTCGGTGTGGCCTTCTACCGAAATCTGACCGTCAAAACGGGTCAGCACATCGATAAGGCTTTCTACCACCTCTTGCCCACGGGAAGTCAGTACAGCTTGACCGCTGGGAAATAAAAGGCTGGTATCAATACGTAACGTGACCCCTTCACTCCCTTGCGAAACACTGACACCGGGGATGTCGAGCCCATCAAACTGCGGCTGAACCCCTGAATGGCGGGGCTGAATACCAGTGGCTAGAGACGCCAGCGGCAATGATGATACAGCGCTAGCCGAGCGCATGAAAGCAGTATCAGCCGCCTCACCGCCTCCCGGCGGTGTCAGTGAAAGCAGCAGCACAAAGAGCGTGATTAGCAGCGTCAGCACATCCAAATAGCTGGTTAGCCAACCCTCGTCACCATCGCCTGGCGACGGCGTCATTTCCAGTGCGTGGCGCGTATCACGGTCAAGCATCTGGCCTACCCCTTCGCCGCCGCACTAACCGACGAATCAGGCCTTGGTTTGACGCTGTTATCACGGATCTCATCGTGATAGTTAGCTACAAACGAGTTGAGGGTCTCTTCAATAAACGACGGCAGGCGGCGCTTGGTAATCAGCGAAATACCTTCCAGCACCATGTTCATGGTAATCAGCCGCTCTTCGGTGCGGCGCTCGAGTTTCACCGCAATCGGCTTAAACACCAAGTTGGCGAGTAAAATGCCGTAGAAGGTGGTGAGCAGGGCCACCGCCATGCGCGGGCCGATCACCTGCAGGTCGCCTGCGTCCATGACTTCCAGCATATTGACCAGCCCCACCAGGGTGCCGATCATGCCAAATGCGGGTGCGTAGGTGGCCATGGTACGGAATATTTGTGCCTCGGCATGCTCACGCGCTTTAAGACGGGCAATGCGCCAACGCAGCATGTCAAAAATTTCATCCTCTTTGGTGTTGGCAATGACCAGTTGGATCCCGGTACGCAAAAACGGGTTTCGGGTATGCTCCAACTCGCGCTCGACCGCACGTACATCGCCCTTAAACCAGAGTCGCGACATATCCACCAATTCGCGGATATCGTCACGCATATAGGTATTTTCGCGCCGGAATACCAAGCCCACCAACCGTACGACGCGGAGCACCTCTTTCAGCGGATAGCTGATAAAGGTTGCCGCTAGGGTACCGGTCACCACAATGGCCAAACCCGGCAAATTGATAAAACTTTCAGGGGACTCTGCGGTGAAAAACAGCACGCTCACCAACAGTAGTATGCTGGCAAATATGCCTATCAGCGTCGAAGGGTTCATCCACGGCTCCTTGCCGGTCACAAGTGAGTAAAAAGAGGTGTTATGCCGAGTCGTGTAAACGCGCGCGTAAGCGGCTGACGGCTTGGCTGTGCAGTTGTGAAACGCGTGACTCCGTGACGCCCAACACAGCCCCTACTTCCTTAAGGTTGAGTTCTTCTTGGTAGTACAGCGCCATTAGCAGCTTTTCACGCTCTGGCAGCGCTTCAATTGCCTCAATCAACGTTTGTCGTTGCTGGCCGTCTAGCAACTGCTCGAACGGTGAATTAGCCAATTCATTATTGCTAGGCTCGCCACCGTCGGCCACCAGCTCTTCAAACGGCAACAGTTGACCACTGTTGGTGTCGTTGAGGAGCTGCTGATACTCACTCAACGGCATTTCAAGGTGTTGGGCGATTTCGTTCTCTTCTGGTGCCCGTCCGAGCTGTTGCTCTAATTGACGAACGGCACTGTCAACCGCTCGCGCTGAGCGGCGCACGCTGCGGGGCAACCAGTCGCGGGTACGTAATTCATCCATCATTGCACCGCGAATACGCTGACTGGCAAACGTCGCGAACGTTGCCCCCTGGGTGGCATCGAAGCGCCCCAGCGCTTCCAGCAGCCCTACCATCCCGGCTTGAATAAGGTCGTCGAGCTCAATACTGGCTGGCAAACGGACCTGAAGCGTCAAGGCCTGACGTCGTACCAGTGGCATGTATTGCGTCAACAGCTCACTCTGTTTGATCCTGCCTTGTGCTGTGTACATCCTCTCGCCTCGCGTCTATCCAGCCTTCACTGATAGTTCACAATCATTTGCAGCCCCTGGACACGAACAGGCCGCTGCCCCGGACGTAAAGCGAAGCGAAAATGCAACGGCGCATCCGCGGCAAACCCCGCCAGGGCAGTGGTAGTCCCCCGCATGCCAGCTAACGCAACGCACTGCTCAGGATGGCACAGCCAAGCGTTTAATAACGCACCAGGGGGATATTGAAACTGCCAATGAATACGCCCGAGCTGTGCTGACTCCACATTGTTAGCAGCAGCAGGTGGGGTAGCGTTTTGGCTAGCGCTTGACCGATCACTCATCGCTACCATCAGACCTGGTATCTGGCTGCTCCAGCTACCGGGTGTCGCCTGGGCGTTTCCCGTTACCCCTGCTAGTAGACACCCTGTCAGCAGTACTGGGCTCAGTAGCAGTCTCCCTCTTAATAGCCAGCTTAGCATGCTTGGTCTCCTCGGCAGAGTGCGCTCATCGTGCAAGTACCAACAGCTCCATATTTAAGTAGTAATCAGCTGCCTCACGCAAGTTATTGAGCAACCCTTGACGCGGCAAGTGCGGCTCGTGGAGCGCCAGCAAACGGCGCGGCCCGCCACGCTCATGTAGTTGACGCAAGGTACGGAACATGGAAGCAAAGGTATCGGCATCGCTACTGATCCACAGTGCCCAACGGCTGTATTGATCGCAAAGTTGGGCTAGGTCGGCCGTTTCGGCCATGACGATATGAATATCCCAATCCTCAGGATCACCGGCCCAGCTTCGACCTAACGTCGACCACTGCCCTAATCGTGCTTTAACCTTGTTCACCTGGGCTGCACCACTACCCGGTAGTCCGACCACAATAAGCGGAATTTTGGGCCGGTGCGCTACCACCGTTGCTGGCTCTTCCACCGCTGCAGCTGTCGGCTTTAACAGAGAGCTAGGCTGTTCAGATTCCGGCACGTGTTCTGCCGCCGCAACATCAACTGTACCCTCAGCTTGCTGCTGTTGGCGCTGCAGGTTTGCCCACTTGCGTAGACCCGATGCTTGATCCTGTTCGCTCACGCCACGCCCTCTCGACTAACACTGCCCATTTGACGAATCGCATCTCGTGCCATAAAGGCGTAGACCAGTGCATCAAGCATGCCGGTATCGCGGCGGCGACGGCTGTTGCCTAATAGGTTGAGCAGATCGCCACGCAGCGTCTGCGCCTCCTCATCATCAGCAACATCGAGATGCCCGGCGACCGATGCCACACCGCTGGCCATCAATAGGCGAACTTCAGCATTTAGATCCCCGCTATCGGCCTCTTTTAACTGCTGCCACGCGCGACGCGTCAAGGCGGCCAAGCCTTCGCTTTGCAGCTGGGTTAACAGCAGTGAGAGCACCTCTGCTCCTAGCCGAGCGGGGGTAAGCCAGTAGCGGCGCGCCACTACTTTGGCGCTTTCCGGATCGCGAACTTCACCGAACCAGGCGAGTAGCGCCGTGCCGCTGGCGTCCTCGACTTCGGCGTAGGCAGTCCACAGTTGCACCGATTGGCCACGAAAACGCACGCCCACATGGTGCGTTAGCACACTGTCACTAAATAGCTGGCGGATAGATTGACGTTCGTGGTGAAAGCGTAACCGATGACTGGGGGCCACTTGGCTGACCCAGGTCAAGTGCTCGGCTTCCAGCCACGCTAGTGCATCCGGTTCAGGGAAGCGCGGTAGTAAGTGCACCGCAACGCCGCTCGATGCCGACAGAGCGGCTAAGCGTGGCTGCCACCCTGCGGCGTGGCGATGCTGCAGCCAGGGTAGCGCCAGCCAGGCACCATCCGTGTCCAGGCCAATGTCCGGCATTGCCCAGTCGCAGCCGCGCTCATTGCGCCGCGGAAACCACGCCATCCCTAAGGTGGTCTTTGCCGCTGGATAACCGGCAAGTAATGCATCCAAATGTGTTTCCTGCAAACGACTAGGCAGCGAAGCTAGGTTCCAGATCTCTTCTAATTCCGCAAACCCCGTGACGCGTTGGCGCAACCTCGCCAGTAGCGACGACAAACGACGCCCTTGGCCCAGGACATCCCGCGACCAGCGCGGCATTCCCATCGGCGCATCGGCACTTTGCACCCGTTCACGCTGAGGTGTCGCGGTACTCAGCGCTTGATCCACTAGCGCATCGGGGGCGGCAAGGGCCATATCTTCGGGCACCTGCTGGCCATTAGAGCCAAACAGTACGCGCATCCCGTGACGCATAATAATATCTAACACTGGAGCCAGACGTCCCGCCTCATCCTGTTTGGTGATAATACAGTCATCTAACTCTGCGCCCGCCGCCCGCGCGGCCTGACGGTAGCGCAGCACCACTTCTTCGAGGGTTTCCGGTTGGCTGGCAGCATTGAGTAGCAGCACCAAACGTACCCGCGAGCGTCCGCCTTGCAGGTGGGCAATCTGCTCTATCACCCGCTGGTCACGCTGACTCATGCCTACGGTGTCGATAATTACCCACTGCTTGCCCTGCAGGCGGCCCAGCAAATCGTCGATGGGCTGTTCGGCATCCAAGGCGTACATCGGGGTATCCAGCAGGCGCGCATAAATGCGCAACTGCTCATGGGCACCGATCCGGAAGCTGTCGGTGGTAACCAGCGCTACCGGGCGCGTGCCGTGGCGCATCACAAAACGAGCGGCCAGCTTGGCGGTGGTGGTGGTTTTACCTACCCCCGTTGGCCCCACCAGGGCAACAATGCCGGTTTGGTCGAAAAAGCTTGCTTCATCGTTGAGTACGTAAAGGCGATCCATTAACTGCTGTCGCAGCCACTGCAGTGGGGCTTCGCTATCGCCGTCTAACCTGGTTAGCGATGCAGGCAACCCAGCCAGCAGTTCATCGGCAATTTCGCTGCTAAAACCCACATTCCACAGCAGTTGACGCAGCCGTGCAGCCGTTCCGGTGGGCGCTGCTGGCGATGGTGAAGCAGTATGGGTTGACTGGCTGTTTGCCAGCAGCGCTCGCATATCCTGCATTTCGCGCAGTAAGCGCTCGCTCATCGCCTGCATGGGGTCTTGCGCTGAAGGTGCTGTCGGCGTTTCGGGTGGTGCAGGTTCTGGTGAGGGTTCAAAGTGGTCAATGGCTTCATCCGCCATCGCTAAAATTTCAACGCCCCCTTCGGTACGCCGATTTGCGACAATCAAGGCGTCTTCACCGAGCGTTTCACGCACTTGGCGCATCACATCACGACTATTGGCTCCCACGAAACGTCTAACGCTCATGATTTACCCTTGCCTGTTCTGAAAATGGACGACGCTAGCCTATCACGGCGTGCCATCTTTAACGTCCGCCGACCACTGTGGTCACTCTTAATGTGCGATCGTCGGGAATTTCAGCCTGGGACAGTACCGACATATGGCGTAACCGGCGGCGTAAGAAGCGCGATAGCACCGCCCTTAGCGAATGTTGCACGACCAGCACCGGCGGCTCGCCGGAACTTTCGTGACGCTCCAGCGCCTGCTGGGCCTGGGTCATCAGCGTTTCTGCCAACCCGGGCTCCATGGCGCCGTTGCCATTCATGGCCTGTACCAGCACTTGTTCCAGTTGAGCATCCAGCCCCATGACATTGAGTGTCTCCTGCCCCGCAAACCACTGCTGGACAATGGCGCGCCCCAGCGAGACTCGCACCAGCGCCGTCAGCTCATTAGGATCTTTTTGCTGTGTGGCGTACTCGGCCAGGGTATCGAGAATAGTGCGCATGTCGCGGATAGAGACATCTTCGTCGAGCAGGTTTTGCAAGATACGCTGCAGTACCGTCAAGGAAATAGCTTTGGGGATCACCTCTTCGACCAACGCTTTTTGATCATCGCCCATTTTATCCAGCAACTTCTGTACTTCCTGACGGCCCAGCATCTCGGGTGAATGGCGGTGCAACAAGTGGTTCAAGTGGGTCGCTATGACGGTACTGGCATCCACAACGGTGTAGCCATACACCTGGGCATGCTCACGCTGGTTGCTATCAATCCAGACAGCGGGCAAGCCAAAGGCGGGATCCTGAGTATGGGTGCCCTGCAGCTCGCCCGATACCTGCCCAGGGTTAATCGCTAGCCATTTGCCCGGCTGTGCCTCAGCGCGACCAATCTCGGCGCCTTTCATGGAGAGCACATAGGCGTTCGGCGGCAGCTCCAAATTATCGCGGATATGCACCACTGGCGGCAGGAAACCCACTTCTTGGGCAAACTTCTTACGCACGCTCTTAATGCGCCCAAGCAGCTCGCCTTTTTGACGCGAGTCCACCAGCGGGATTAAGCGATGGCCCACTTCCAGGCCGAGGGTATCGACCAGTTGCACATCTTCCCAGCTCGCTTCGGGTGTCTCTTGTACAGGTACAGGCGCAGTCGCAATTTCCTCCTTGACCAACGCCTGTTCTTTTTGGCGCATAATAAACCACGCCAAACCCGCCAATAGTGCGGTAAAGAGCAGAAATACGACATTGGGCATGCCGGGCACCATGCCCAGTAGCCCCATCACTATGGCGGCTAATATCAGCACCTGGGGATTAACGAATAGTTGGCTGAGCATTTGCTGGCCAATATCTTCGTTCGTATCCATGCTGACCCGGGATACCGTGACACCCGCGGCGGTGGAGATCACCAAAGCAGGGATTTGCGCCACCAGGCCATCACCAATCGCCAGCAGCATATAGGTTTGGCCTGCCGCACCAAAGCTCATATCGTGCTGCAGCATACCAATCATCAACCCGCCGATGATATTGACCACCATAATCACCAAACCGGCAATGGCATCACCACGGACAAATTTACTCGCGCCGTCCATCGAACCAAAGAAATCAGCCTCTTGTGAGACCTCTGCGCGGCGCTTTTTGGCATCGTCTTCGCCGATTAAGCCGGCATTCAGATCGGCATCGATGGCCATCTGCTTACCCGGCATCGCATCCAACGTAAAGCGCGCACCCACTTCGGCAATACGGCCAGCACCTTTGGTGATAACCATAAAGTTGATGATGACAAGAATCAGGAAGACCACTAGGCCGACAGCGAAATTGCCGCCGACCAGGAACGCCCCGAACGCTTCAATGACCTTACCCGCAGAGGCGCCGCCTTGGTGGCCCTCCATGAGCACCACACGGGTAGAGGCCACATTGAGCGACAGGCGCAGCAGCGTAGTAAATAGCAACACGGCAGGGAATGCCGCAAAGTCCAGCGGCTTCTGGGTAAACATGCTGACCAATAACACCATAATGGCCAGAGCGATATTGAAGGTGAAGAGTAAATCCAGGGCGAAGGGAGGCAAGGGCACAATCATCATGCCCAAAATCATTAGGATGAGCAGCGGCCCGACCAGCAGCTTCATGCGCACATCACCCATCCAGTCGCGCCGACCTACTAGTTGACTCAAGCCTTTCATGGTTGCGCCTCATTACCACCGGCGCCATGCCCGGGGCTTTCCATCTCCGGCGGAACCGGCAGGTTATCGGGGGTTGGGGGCACCTCGCCTCCTTGTTGTGATACTTGCTTGAGGCGGTAGGCCCAGGCCATTACTTCCGCCACCGCGGTATACAGTTCGGCAGGTACTTCTGCATCTAGATCGACGTGATGATACAGGGCCCGCGCCAATGGTGCTGCCTGCAAGCGTGGCACGCCTGCCTCTTCAGCGATTTCGCGAATGCGTGCAGCCACTGCGTCGGCGCCTTTTGCCACCAGCCGCGGGGCGCCCATACTGCCTTCCTGATAAGTCAGTGCTATCGCATAGTGCGTGGGGTTGGTAATGATGACGTCCGCCTCGGGCACTTTGCTCATCATCCTGCCCCGCGCCATGGCCTGCTGCTGCTGGCGAATGCGCGCCTTCACATGCGGGTCGCCTTCGGACTCTTTGTGCTCACGCTTAATCTCTTCCTGACTCATGCGCAGCTTCTTAGCATTGTCCCAGAGCTGGAAAGGGACATCGATCAAAATGACCACGATCAACACCAACACCATTAGCCCAGCTGCCTGAGCCGCCATGCTTAGGGCATTGGTCAGCGCTTGCTGGATAGGCTGATCCATTAGCGCCATAAATTTGCCGATGTTGAAATACAAAAACGTCGCAGCCACGCCCCCCACCAGAAACGATTTGGCAATCGCTTTTGCCAATTCGATCAGTGCCTGGGTGGAGAAGATACGCTTTACGCCCTTAATAGGGTCTAACTTGGAAAACTTGGGCTGCATCGATTTACCCGATATCAGCCAGCCCCCCATCAGCCCAGGGGCTACTAACGCAATGATGGCTAACAGTAAAAACAGCGGCATCATGGCAAATAGCGTGCGCTGACCAAGATCCAGCGCATTGACCAGCATCGGCGTACTTTCCATTGCCTGGCGGCGCTCAAACAAGAAAGCTTGTTCCATCACCGCACCCAACTGGTCGTAGAGCATGTTGCCCATGCTATAGAGGCCAATCACACCACCCAGCAAAAGTAAAAACGTATTTAACTCGCGGGAACGGGCAACTTGGCCCTCTTCACGGGCTTTCTCTTTCCGCCTGGGCGTGGCCTCTTCGGTCTTTTCCTGGTCGCTATCGTTATCTGCCATACGGGTATCCGGCCAGGTGAAGCAAAGCTTATCACGTATTCAGCCGTCCATAGGGACGGCTGAATGGCGTACTTGCGTGCCCAGAGGGCGTTTAATAACGCATCTTAGAAGCCTAATTCGTCCAATAAGTCGTCTACTTGATCTTGCCCAGAGACGGTATCAGGGACATTATCCTTCACTTGCGGCCCATTCAAAAGCTCTTCGTTACGCCGTGCACTGTCGCTTTTCCACTGATCCTCGGCCTTGCGCTGCAGCGTTTCTCGTGCATGGGCGCCCGGCGCGTTATCGATCAACACTTGCACCAACTGATGTTCGATCTCATGGATCACGTCCATCATCTTCTTAATCACTTGGCCGGTCAGGTCCTGAAAGTCCTGAGCCATCATGATTTCCATCAGTTCTTTGTTAGTCGCTGAAACCACATCGGGTACTTCGCTAAGATAAGTGCGTGTCTCGACAACGAGCGCTTTCGCCTCATCCAGCTCTTTCGGTGCTTCAAACCACTCGGCCCAGCGCTTATCCAGCGCTTCCGCCCGGTCTGACAACTGATCCTGCAGCGGCTGCGCACGGTCAACGGCATTGAGCGCTCGATCTGCTGCCTGCTCCGTCATGGTGGCGACATAGTGCAAGCGGTCGCGTGCATCGGGGATGGCTTCGGCCGCCTTCTCAATCTCTTTATCAAGCCCCAGTTCACGCATGTTTTCGCGCAGCATACGCGTCAACTTACCGATGCGATGAATTAAGTCTTCGGCGGCTTGTTCGGACGATTGGGCAGAATCGGACTGCTCATTCTGGCTCATAACGTTGTCTCCTCGTTAACCAAGCACATAGGCCCAGTTGCTCACATACCCAGTTTGTCGAAGATCTTATTGAGCTTCTCTTCGAGGGTAGCGGCAGTGAACGGCTTGACGACATAGCCGTTAGCGCCCGCCTGAGCAGCCGCTATAATGTTCTCTTTCTTCGCTTCTGCGGTCACCATCAACACAGGAAGGTCTTTCAAGGCGTCATCCTGACGGATCTCCTTGAGCATCTCCAGGCCATCAAGGTTCGGCATGTTCCAATCGGAAACGACGAACTCAAACTTGCCGGCACGCAGCTTATTGAGCGCATCTTGTCCATCTTCGGCTTCATCCACGTTGGTGAAGCCCAACTCCTTAAGCAGACTACGTACGATCCGACGCATGGTGGGAAAGTCGTCTACAACCAGGAAACTCATATTCTTATCTGCCATGGGTCATCCTCTAATCAATCAGTATATGGCACAAGGGCGACTGAAAAGTACAGTCAGGGGTTTAAAACGGCTACTTTGAAACGGCTCTTTCAAAACGGTTCTTCAGAATTCCTCCCACTCTTCGTGGTCGCTGCGCTGCGAGGCTGGAGCTGGGCAACGAGCTTGCTGGTCGGCCCTAGGCGCAGGCATAACGTCCGTTGCTGGCGATGAGGAAGGCAGCGCCTGATGGGACGCCCCCTGCATACCTAACAGCTTAAACACGGCTACGGCTTGCTCCAACCGGTTGGCCTGTTCCTCAAGGGAGGCCGCCGCCGCAGAGGCTTGCTGTACCAGCGCGGCATTTTGTTGGGTGACTTGATCCATCTGGCCCACGGCTTGGCTGACTTGCTCAATACCGTCACTCTGCTCTTGGGAGGCAGCGGAGATTTCATCCATGATGTCGGTAACACGGCGTACTGCAGTAACCACATCCGACATCGTGGTACCGGCCTGCTCGACCAGAGTGGAGCCTTGCTGAATTTGTGTTACCGAGGCATCAATCAGGGTTTTAATCTCTTTGGCCGCATCCGCACTGCGGCTGGCCAAATTACGCACTTCCCCCGCCACCACCGCAAATCCGCGACCTTGCTCGCCGGCGCGGGCGGCCTCTACCGAGGCGTTGAGAGCCAGAATATTGGTTTGAAAAGCAATTGAGTCAATAACGCTGGTGATATCGGCGACTTTTTTCGAGCTGGTGGAGATACCGTGCATAGTTTGCACCACTTGCTCCACCACTTGTCCACCGCGCTCAGCCGTGGTGGAAGCGTCTGCTGCCAGGGTGCTGGCTTGACGAGCATTGTCGGCGTTCTGTTTTACCGTCGCGGTCATCTCTTCCATGCTGGCCGCGGTTTGTTGAATCGATGCCGCCTGCTGCTCTGTACGTGAGGAGAGATCAGCGTTGCCGCTGGCAATCTCACGGGTGCCGTGGTGAATTTCGTTACTGCCTTCACGCACCCGGCCAACGATATTGGTGAGGTTTTGCTGCATGGTGCCCATAGCACCAAACAAACGGCCAATTTCATTTTTACCTGCTTCCGGCAGCGGGTTAGTCAAGTCCGCCTCAGCAATCGCATCCAGCCGTTGGATTGCGCCTCTTAGCGGCGCAATCACTGTACGGCGTAAACCTAGGTAGATTACCAAAGTCATCAGTAAGGCAAAAATCACCGCTCCAGCATTGATCATGGCAAACAGATTGCCTTGGGCATCCGCGTCAGCGCGAATGGTATCTACCCGCTGGAAGCCGTAGGCGACAAACGCCGTCATACTTTCAGATAAGCTATTTATCGGCTCTACCAGCTCATCGCGCAGGTTGTTGTAGCTGGTTAAATCCATATATTCAAAGGTGTCGTGCTGTTGTTTAACTAGCCCCATTACGGTATTAAAATCTTCAATTAGGGTGTTCGCCAATGCCTCGCCTTGCGGTGAAAATGAGTTTGCCGCAAAGCGCTCGAAACGCTTTTCAGAACGCTCAATGCGATCAGCGGCAACGGCAACCTGCTCATTGGATTGCTGGGTCTGTCCTACCATCAGGTAGTTGGAGGCAGTTTCCATAGCCAACATGGCTTGGTTAAGCAACGAATCGGCACGGTTAACCTCATTTAACTGCGCATCGCTGATACCGCTTAGCGTGGCTAAGTTATTTTGTGAATTGCGATCGGCCACCACACTCAAGCCCGAAATCATTAAAATCAGCACGACAAAGCAGCAAAGCGATGTGACCACGGCGGCGTGAATACTCAAGTTGCGCAGTAAACGGTTCATTGTGATTTCCCTTGCGAGCTTATTTAGTTTTTATGATTACTAACTTTTTATGAATTGCACTACACACGCTGGGCGCGGCCGGAGGCGGCGATCAGCGCCATCATTCGCGAGGGAATGTCATCTAACGCCACCACTTCCACAGCCCCCCCGACAGCAATAGCTTCACGGGGCATACCGAAGACCACACAGGTCTGCTCATTCTGGGCAATGGTGGGCGCACCCGCCTGGCGCATCTCTAGCAGCCCTGCCGCACCGTCCTTACCCATGCCGGTCAAAATAACACCGATGGAGTTCTTGCCCGCATGCTGAGCCGCTGAATGGAACAGCACGTCTACCGAGGGGCGGTGGCGATTAACCGGTGGGCCGCTATCTAACCGCGCTACGTAGTTGGCACCGCTACGCGCTAACTTAAGGTGTTGATCCCCTGGGGCGATATAAGCGTGCCCAGGTAGAATCCGCTCGCCGTCGGCGGCCTCTTTCACCGTAATCCGGCACAGCCGGTCTAAGCGTTCCGCAAACGAACGGGTAAAACCGCCAGGCATATGCTGGGTAATCAAAATCGCCGGGGCGTTGGCGGGCAGCGGCTCAAGTACCGCACGAATCGCTTCGGTGCCCCCCGTAGACGCGCCAATAATGATCAGCTTTTCACTCGACACTAAAGGGGCTTTCAGGGCTTCCGGTGGCGGAGTGTTTTTATGCCGCGCCTGACGGGGCCGCGAGCGCGCAGCGGCGCGCAGTTTTTCGGCAATCTCGTCAGCATACTCCATCATCCCATTGCGGATGCCCAGACTCGGCTTGGCGACAAAATCCAGCGCGCCAAGCTCTAGCGCACGCAGGGTAATCTCCGAACCGCTTTGGGTGAGCGACGACACCATCAATACCGGCATAGGACGCAGGCGCATCAAACGCTCAAGAAAATCCAAGCCATCCATACGTGGCATTTCCACATCAAGGGTGAGCACATCAGGATTGTGCTGCTTGATCAAATCCCTGGCGGCAATGGGGTCAGGCGCTACCGCAACGACTTCCATATCGGGCTGGGAATTAATAATTTCCGTTAACAAATCGCGAATTAGCGCCGAATCATCGACACACAACACTTTGATCTTGGCTGCGCTCAAAGCACGCCTCCTCTTGCTGTAGACGCCTGATGTGTTATTGCAACCGCCGGAGCCACAGCGCCTAAAGCGATTATAAAGACACGATAGTTATTCATTTTTTGGCCAGGTTATAAACGGTTTGACCACGCAGCTTGAATGCGTCGCTGATATACGAGAAGTTTTCCGAGTGGCCTGCAAACAGCAAGCCATCGGGCTTCATCAGTGGTGCAAAGCGCTTAAGAATTTTTGATTGAGTATCTTTATCAAAATAAATCATGATGTTTCGGCAGAACACGGCATCAAAAGGGCCTTTAATTGGCCATTGCGGCGCTAGCAGGTTCAGTGGCAAAAACTCCACCAGTGCGGATACTTCTGGGCGAATCCGTGCAAAGCCCGCATGGTTACCCGTTCCTTTCTGAAAAAACCGCTTTACCCGTGCCTCATCGATCTTGCGCACCTGTTCCAGGGGATAAACGCCAGCGCGAGCCCTGGCCAACGCATCCGTATCAATATCGGTGGCGATCACTTTGGCCTGCGACGCTTTAGCGCCCAACGTTTCTAACAATGTCATTGCCAGCGAGTAAGGCTCCTCCCCGGTGGAGGCGGCCGAACACCAAATAGTGACCGGGTCTTGTTTATTCTTTATATGCTCAGCCAACAGCGGAAAATGGTGCGCCTCACGAAAAAAGGCCGTGAGGTTAGTGGTCAGTGCATTGGTAAACGCTTCCCACTCCTTGGCTTCTGGCTGACGCTCCAAGCGCACCAAATAGTCGGTAAAGCGTGTCATGCCATGGTGGCGTAGCCGCTTTGCTAGGCGGCTATAGACCATTTCACGTTTATGCTCAGCCAGCACAATGCCGGCGCGCTGATAAATCAGCTCGCGAATCCGTGTAAAATCCGCATCCGTCAGTACTAGATCGCGCTCAATCTGACTGCTCGATGTCCACTGACCTGCGTCTACCACCCGTTCACGTTGTTCGGTCAAAACGCTTCCCACTCCTCTGCTGAGGCTGCCTGCCGTTTAACGGGCGAATTCGGCGACGATGTGCTAGGCAACTGAGCAGTGTGCTTAGTCGCTGTCACTGCTGGCGGACGTAGCGCCCCCTGACTGTTTAATCGAAACGCTTCCACCGATAGCGCTAATAGCCCCGCCTGCTTCTCAAGCGAGACCGCCGCGCGTGCAGTTTCCTGTACCCGCACCGCATTACGCTGGGTACCTTGATCCATCTCTGCTACTGCTTGATTAACCTGGGCAATACCATGGCTCTGCTCTTCGGAGGCGGCTGAAATCTCGTGCATGATCTGCGTCACACTGCGCGCGGCTTCCGCCACTTCGCTAATCGCAGCTTCGGCTTTGGTGACCATACTGGCACCCGCACTTACCTCACGGTTAGAGCCATCAATCAGACCGCGAATTTCTTGGGCGGCACCAGCGCTACGGCCAGCCAGGTTACGCACTTCTTCGGCCACCACCGCAAAACCACGCCCATGCTCGCCGGCCCGAGCCGCTTCTACCGATGCATTCAGCGCCAGAATATTGGTCTGAAACGCGATCGAATCGATAACATTGATAATATCGGCCATCTGCTGGGAGCTTTGGGTAATCCGCTGCATGTTGTCGACTAACTGTGTCATCAACTCGCCAGTATTCGTTACCTGGATAGCATTGTTATCGGCTAGACGACGGGCTTCTTGAGCGTTCTCACTGTTTTGCCGCACAGTGGCAGTCATTTCTTCCATGCTGGAGGCGGTTTGTTGCAAAGAGGCCGCCTGCTGTTCAGTACGCGACGACAGCTCTTCGTTGCCGCTGGCAATGTCCTGGGCAGCCGGAGTGACCACATCAATACCGCTTTTGACATCGGAGATGATACTGCTGAGGCTTTTGCGCATAGTATTCAGCGAGTCCATCAATTGGCCCACTTCATCGCGTCTCTGGGTGGGGACTTTAGCGGCCAAATTACCGCCAGCAATTTGCAGCGTAAAACCTGCAGCACTTTTTAGCGGCCTGGTAATCGCCCTCAGAGTAACCATGCCGATCAAAATAAGTAGCAGTAAACCAATTCCAAGTACTATGGCTTGAGCGCTCAGCATCGTAGTTTGACCTTGCTGAGCATCAACGGCCATGGCCTCAGCTGCCTGCTGTTTCTGGGAAATCAGTTGATTAACCATGCCTGACAGGATGCGGCCCTCGCTGGTCATGACGCTAATCACAGCATCGAGACCGGTAAAGGCTTGGTAGGTCTCTTCTGCCTGAAGCACGCTGGCCGCCTGGCCCATGCCGTTCTGCAGGAAGGTCTGTAGCTGCTGGTCAAACTCGGTGGCAAGCTCAGTCGCATTGACCTCACGGGAATAATACTCCTGCCACACCTCAGCAACCTCTGCGGCGCTCTCCTCAATGCTTTCACCCATCTCGAAGCGTTGATTGATCAGTTCCATACGCTCTGGCTCAATCATCGCCTGGCGGGTTTGGGCAATGGTTTGATCGATTTTCTGCAGGCGAATAACATCACGCAGACCGTCATTATTCAGTTGCCCCAAGCGCTCGCCGGAGACATTCAAACCATACAGACCAAGCCCACCGCTGATTAATAACAACAGCCCTGCAACGACAATCATGCCTACCAATTTGGCACGAATGGTGTCGAGGCGTACCCGGGCCAAACGCTTAATCACACCTTTCTGGCGTAACCGGCCTTTATCTAAGTAAAGCCGCTTGTTGCGGCCTTCGCGTATTTCAGCGTAGGCCCGCTCGGCCTGCTCAATGGCTGCGCGGCTGGCCTGTACACGTACCGAGGTGTAGCCCACGACTTGCCCATCTTCAATAATCGGCGTAACGCTGGCATTTACCCAGTAGTGGTCGCCATTTTTGCAGCGGTTTTTGACCAGCCCTCGCCACGTTTCCCCCGTTTTGACGGTTTTCCAGAGGTTTTCAAAGGCTGCCGGCGGCATATCCGGGTGGCGTATCAGGTTATGCGGCGCACCTATCAGCTCTGCGTGTTCAAAGCCGCTAATATCGATAAACGCAGGGTTGGCATAGGTGATGCGTCCCTTGGTATCGGTACGCGAGACTAGGAAGTCGTCTTCTTTTAGTTCGATTTCACGCTGAGAGACTGGTTGGTTATTACGCATGGTGTGCCTTTTTTTAATGTTTTATTTTTCAAAAAGAGTGCGCCTGCCCTACCAAGCAAATTAAAACGATGACCACTCTTCTGTTTCTGCTACTGGCTGTGGACGCCTTGTTGCGGGTTTTGACGCTGCCGCTGGCAATACAGCCGGAGTGCACGGGGCAGATAATTCAGTGACCCGAAAGCGCTCAACCGCCTCGCGTAAGCGTGCGGCTTCGCTTTCAAGTTCATTGGCGCTGCGCGCGGCTTGCTGCACCAGTTGAGCATTTTGTTGCACAACCTGATCCATTTGCGCCACGGCCTGATTCACTTGGCCAATGCCGCTACTCTGCTGCTCAGAAGCGGCGGCGATTTCATCCATGATATCGCTGACGCGCTGCACAGCACCCACGAGATCCTGCATGGTTTGTCCAGCTTGATTGACCCGCTGAGTGCCGGTATCTACCTTGCTGAGCGATGTATCAATCAGCGTGCGAATCTCTTTGGCGGCAGCGGCGCTGCGACTGGCTAAGCTACGTACTTCCTGTGCCACCACGGCGAACCCTCTGCCATGCTCGCCAGCACGCGCCGCTTCCACCGAAGCATTCAGCGCCAGAATATTGGTCTGAAACGCAATATTATCGATAACGGTAATAATATCAGCGACTTGATGAGAACTTGCGCTTATGTCTTGCATGGTGCTGACGATCTCACCAACCTCTTCTCCACTACGGCGGGCTGTCAGGGTCGCGCTCCCGGCCAATTGGCTGGCTTGGCGGGCATTTTCAGCATTATGACCCACCGTTGAGGCTAACTGCTCCATGCTGGAAGCCGTCTCCTCTAACGAGGTGGCCTGCTGCTCGGTGCGCGAAGAAAGGTCGTTATTGCCGCTGGCTATTTGCTGAGAGCGCTCATAAATCGATGTACCGCTGGTGCGCACGGTACCTACCGTTTGCGAGAGTGAGCTCTGCATATGGGCCATGGCGCTATAAAGCCGCCCTATTTCGTTATTACCCGGAGAGGTAATGGCCTGGCTTAGATCCCCCTGGGCCATACGCTCAAAATAGCCCACCAAGCGATCTAGCGGGCGCAACACATTGGCCGTCACCCCCCAGATAACCACGATTACCGTGGCGATAGTCATTACGACTATCCCGAGTAGTGCCCAGCGAATTGTCGCGGCAAAAGCACTGAAAGCGGCCTGTTGTGCCTGCACATCGTCAGAGGCCTGCACGATTGCTGCACCATGGTGCAGGGCATAAAGACCAATACCACTGGCAATTAAAACAAGCACCGAAAGTGTCGCTAGCACTAAGCCCCAACTCAAGCGCACCGTCATATTATTCATTAATTGCCGCATTCGCTGTGTCACGCCCTTTTCTCCACGCACAACCGGCACTCGCTGGCACTTTCCGTAGCGCGAGAATGCATCATTGAGTAGAACTGATTTGGCACGCTCCCTGTGCCATGTTTTTTAGTCTTACTGGTTGCTGGTGCTTTCCACCAGTGCCATCTCGTCGCTGGTGAGCAACTTATCGATATCCACGAGTACCAGCATGCGGTCATCCAGACTACCCAAACCGCTCAGGAAGTCAGACGAGAGCGTGACACCAAATTCTGGCGCCGGTTTAATCTGATCAGGGGTCAGTGTCATCACGTCGGAAACGCCGTCCACTACGATGCCGACCACCCGGTCTGCAACATTGACCACGATCACCACTGTTTGGCCACCGTATTCGACTTTATCAAAGTGAAACTTAATGCGGAGATCTACGATTGGCACAATGACGCCGCGCAGATTAGTGACCCCTTTGATAAATTCAGGTGCATTGGCAATCCGGGTTACGTTTTCGTAGCCACGAATTTCCTGCACTTTCAAAATATCAATGGCGTACTCTTCATCGCCTAATGAGAACACTAGGAATTCGCGGTTTTCGGCTTCTGCGGCTAGTACCGCACCATTGTTGGCTTGACTCATGACGGCTCAGCCTCCTTAAAAGATGAAAGGTTTTGATTGTTTACTACTTTTTTGCCTGCCTCTTTTTTATATCGGCTCAGGCGGTGTAAACCAGTAATATCCAGAATCAACGCTACACTACCGTCACCTAAGATGGTCGCGGCCGAGATCCCTGGTACTTTGCGGTAATTGTCTTCCAGATTTTTGACCACGACCTGCTGCTGTCCGATCAACTCATCGACCAACATGGCGTAACGACGGCCTTCGCCCTGCACAATGACAGCGATGCTTTTGGTCGGGTCGGTAATCGCATTCTCGACGTTCAGCACTTCGTGAATGGCAATCACGGGCAGATATTCGTCGCGGACTTTGATCACCACGTCGTCACCGGCCATGGCGTACATATCGTCTTTGGCGGGCTGCAGTGATTCAAGTACGGTAGAGAGCGGAAGAATAAACGTCTCGCCGCCGACCTTGATCGACATACCGTCCAGAATGGCCAACGTAAGCGGCAACACGATACGGGTGTTGGTGCCTTCACCTAGCTTCGACTGGATTTCAACCCGACCGCCCATGCTCTGAATGTTGCGCTTCACTACATCCATGCCCACGCCACGCCCAGATACGTCGGTCACTTCATTCGCCGTTGAGAAGCCGGGAGCAAAAATGAGCTGGAAGACCTCTTCGTCCGACATGGTGTCCGACACATTGAGGCCGTTTTCGCGCGCCTTGGCTAGCAGGCGTTCACGATCCATGCCGGCACCATCATCGCGCACTTCAATCAAGATATTGCCACCCTGGTGACGTGCGGAGAGGGTTAATTTGCCAACACGCGGCTTGCCAATGGCTTCGCGCACATCGGGCATTTCCACGCCATGATCGAGGCTATTGCGCACCAGGTGCGTTAACGGATCAGTGATCCGTTCGACCAAACTCTTATCCAGCTCGGTCGACTTGCCTTCGGTAATTAATTCGATCTCTTTACCCAGCTTACCGGCGGTGTCGCGCACCACGCGGGGGAAGCGACTGAATACAAACTCCATGGGAATCATGCGAATAGACATGACCGCTTCTTGGAGATCACGGGCGTTGCGCTGCAGTAGGCTCATGCCATTTTGCAGTGAGGCATTGCCCACCGACTGATCTTCTAAATCGCTAACCGTTTGATCGAGCATCGACTGGGTGATAATCAGCTCACCCACCAAGTTGATAATTTGGTCGACTTTATCTACCGATACGCGGATTGACGAAGACTCGGCGGCAGCTTTTTTGGGCTTCTCTTTGGCAGCAGGCTTTGGCGCGCTTGCCTTAGAGGCCGTGCTTTCTGCCGGCGCTTGCGGCGCTGGGGCTGCAGGCGTCGAGGCTTCTGGCTCGGCTGGGGCTGGCTCAGTAGCGACGCCCTCAACAGCCGTAATCTCAATCTGATCAGGTTCGATAATAAAGCACATGACCGCTTCAATATCGTCAGCACTGTCGCTGCTTTTGAGCACTACCTCGTAACGCTTTGCGTCGCCTGACTGGGACTGCACTTCACCGAGCTGCTCTAACTCTTCAACCAGCAAAATGCGGTCTTTATCTTCAACGTTGAGCAGTGCCACTAGCAGATGGCCGTTCGAGGACGCCTCTGCATTATTACTGTTTGCTTCCGCGTCGTTTTCACTTGGCACAGGCGTCGGCGCAGCCTTGGGCTCAGCAGCAGGAATAGTCGGCCCATCGAGCTGTTGGCCAATTTCGTCCAAGGCAATTTGCTGCAGCGTTTGGCAAATGCGTTCAAATGCCTCTTGATTAGGCTCCTCTTCGCTGCGGTAGGCATCGAGTTGCTCATGCATGATGTCTTTAGCCTCTAAAAAGGTATCCACGAGGTCGGCTCGCAGCGTCAGTTCGCCTTTACGTGCGTAATCGAGGAGGTTTTCCAAAATGTGCGTGGTTTTCTGTAGCACGGTAAAACCAAAGGTTCCCGCCCCCCCCTTGATCGAGTGGGCGGCACGGAAAATAGCATTGAGCTGCTCACTGTCTGGATCATCAACATCCAGCTCCAGTAAATG
The DNA here is from genome assembly GCF_000982975.1 of Halomonas sp. A3H3. Taxonomy (NCBI): domain Bacteria; kingdom Pseudomonadati; phylum Pseudomonadota; class Gammaproteobacteria; order Oceanospirillales; family Halomonadaceae; genus Halomonas; species Halomonas sp. A3H3. The sequence goes on from NZ_HG423343.1 coordinate 1,690,029, forward strand.
CTGTTCCATATCCGACAGCAGCTCTTCAGCCTCTTCAAAAAAGGTGTCAAAAAAATCCGCTATATCCATACACCGCTCCACCTTAACGTCGTCTTTTATGACAGGCTCAGATCACTCTTGCGCTTGAACCTGAGGCTCGTCTTGTTGTGTTGATTCAATTTGCGCTTCGGCTGAAGCTTCTAGTGCTTCGATTGAAGCTTCTGGCGATGCATCTCCCGACTCCATTACAGTAGGATTGCGAATCGCATCAGCAATTTCCGGAAACAACACCACCAGCTCTATGCGTCGATTGATAGGATCGGTTGGCTCAGTCTCGGGCAATAACACACGATCTGCAAAGCCAGACACGCGAAGTAACTGACCTGGATCAAAGCCACCCGCAATAAGCTCGCGGCGCGACGCATTAGCGCGATCATTGGAAAGTTCCCAGTTACTGTAACCACGATAGCCTCCCGCATAGGGGACGCTATCGGTATGCCCGCTGATACTTAGCTCATTGGGAAGCTCATTTAGCAGCGGTGCGATGGTACGTAACAAGCTGCGCATATAAGGCGCCACTTGGTCGCTACCCAGCTCAAACATGGGGCGCTGGTCGGTATCGAGTAGCTGTATGCGCAGCCCTTCGCGGGTCAAGTCAAACCGCATTTGATTGCGCAACTGGCGCAGCTCGGGATCTCGCTCAATGGCCCGTTCAATACGCTCTTGTAAATCCCGGAAAAAGTTTCGTTCCTGCATGCTTGGACGAGTGCGCTGAAGGCTATCAATGCGCGCCCGCTCCCCATCGCTATGAGTGGGATCGGGCCCGCCGCCGGGAATCGCGCTGGTGCTGCCCGAACGATCGCCACCGGTTATCGCCGTCACCAGGGGGGTGCTAAAGTACTCTGCCACCCCCTTGCGCGTCTCTTCACTGGAAACGCTCAAAAGCCATAGCACCAAAAAAAAGGCCATCAGAGCAGTCATAAAATCCGCTAGGGCAATTTTCCAGGCACCACCGTGATGGGCATGGACGACTTTTTTGCGTCGAATGACAATCGGACGCTTGTCACCACCCTTACTCATGCGTTACCGGCCTTTTTTGCATCCCTTACATACTCTTCAAGCTCCGTAAAACTAGGACGCTCGGCGGCAAACAGTGCCTTGCGACCAAATTCAACAGCCAACTGCGGCGCATAACCGTGCAAGCTAGCGAGCAGCGTAATGCGAATACACTGGAGCATTTTTTCGGCTTCTTTCGCCTGCCGTTCGATGTAACTTGCCAGCGGACTAACAAAACCATAGCCCAGCAAAATACCCAAGAAGGTGCCCACTAGCGCTTGGCCGATCATCACACCCATCTGAGTCGGCGTAGCATCGGCGTAGGTGAGTGTTTTAACGACCCCCATTACTGCCGCCACGATGCCGAAGGCAGGCATGGCATCGCCGACTTTGGCAATGGCATCGACAGGAATATGAGCTTCCTGCTCAAAGACCTCAATCTCGTGCAGCATCAGCTCATCAATTTCCATGGGTTCCATACCACCGCTTACCATTAAGCGCAGATAGTCCGTTAGAAAATCCATGATATGAGGATCAGCCAATACCGTAGGATGCTCTTGAAACAGCGGGCTCTCCTCGGGATTATCAATATCCCGTTCAATGCCTAACATGCCTTCACGGCGAATTTTGGAGAGTAATTTATACTGCAGCGCCATCAGCTCCATATAAAGTTCTTTGTTATATTTTTTGGCGCGCTTGAGCCGGGGCAAAATTTTAAAGGTCGCTTTAATCGCTTTGCCATTGTTCGCTGCGATAAATGCACCAACCCCGGCTCCGCCAATAATCAGCAGCTCAAGAGGTTGATACAAGGGGCCTAAGCTGCCACCTGCCAGCACATAGCCACCAAACACAGATAGCAATACGATTACATAACCTAGAGGTATCAGCACAAGCAGGATCCTTGCGGTATTCAGTATTAAATTAGGGAACCAAAACTTAGCCACCTGATCTGATGTTTAAGCAATGTTCCATTCCAAGCATGTCTTAGCCCTATTATACTAGGGTCAGACGTCTGTTTAATGAAAAAGCACCACTGGCTTTTAGGCCTATCTAAGCCAATACACTTATTTCTTGTTAGTACTCATTACTGTCTTATACCCTACTTCACACCATCAGTGATGTAATCGCAGAGATTGTTACATTTTTTCACTATTCTCCCGCTGTGCTTTGCGCGTTTTACCCGCTCTTGAGGGGGGCTGACAAATACCGCACACATAGTGTTGAGCGGGACTATGAGCGTGCGCCACAAACTGCCCAGTGCAACGCGTACACTGATTAAGCTGGAGCAAATCACTCTCGAAAAAGCGTATCAGCGTCCACGCACGGGTTAACCCGAGAACCGGCTCCACCTTTTCCAGCGACATTTGCTCGTCATAGAGCCGATATGCTTTGACAAAGGCATCGATGCGATCACAGCCTGCCGCCTCCTTCAGGCTTAAATAAATGTTGTAAAACAGCGACGAATGAACATTGGGAAGCCAAGTAATAAACCAGTCGGTGGAAAAAGGCAGCATGCCCTTAGGCGGTGACATGCCACGCACTTCCTTATACAGCTTGATCAAACGCGTGCGGCTTAATTCCGTTTCTGTTTCCAGCACCTGAAGGCGCGCACCCAGCTCAATCAATTCGATTGCCAGCTGCACTTGGTGCATTTCATCGACCAAGCTTTTCTGGCTCACTTCTCGCCTCCCGATGGCATTGGCTCAAATGCATCGCTTGCCAACAGCAGTGATGCATGAAGCCCTGCCAACCCCTGATCGCGGGGATTATCTGTAAGCTGTCGAAGCCGCTCGGCACTCGTTTGGCTAAACCGGCACAATAATTGGCTGGTTCGCGCCAACTTGGTAAGCTGGCGAGCATTAAGCGAGACAATCAGCTCGGCAACATCGCTGTCTATTTTTAAGCGAAACATAGCAGCCTCACGATCTTCATCAAGCAAGCGCTGCGCCAGAAGCAAATAAGCTAAATTAATTTCCTGAATTTCATCGAGAAAGTTGGTTTGACTCATAATGTCCCATTAAACGACTCAGGCGCGGTGTTGTGACCATTATACTGGCGCCATTAATGACTTTTTATTACCTACCCTCATGGTTGCATACAATGTCTGTAAATGGCTACTCAGGCGTTTCACGATGAGTTAGCCCTTCCTCTGATAGTTCGAACACCCACACCAGCAGTTCTGCGACAATTTGATAGAGACTTGCCGGAATTTCCGCATCCAGATCTAGCTGCATTAAAAGCGCTACCAACTCAGGCGCATCGTGCACATAAATACCCTGACGCTGAGCTTCAGCCATAATACGTTCGGCCAGATCACCATAGCCTTTCGCCACTACCCGTGGAGCACGGTCATTATCCTGGTAAGCCAGAGCAACAGCTTGACGGCGTCGCTCACCCGGCGTAGCCATGGGGTGCCTCCGCTTCGATATGGCGCGCGCGAAGCTGCACTTTTTGTAAGTCCAAGGCGCTAAGGCGCTTCTCTAACGCGGGCAGTCCAGCGTCAATACGCTGATAAACGTGCGTACTTTCGGTGGTGAAATCGATGCTTAACACGTTTCGATAGAGCCATAGCGACGCGCTGAATGCCCCTAAACTGGGAACATCGAGCTGCATATCAGAACGCCATCCACCGTCTGGCTCTCCCCCCTGCTGTTTTCCTTCCTGGCCCTCTTCACGAGTAGGCAAATTGATTACTAAAGCCATAAAAATGCCTGCCCAGACATCACCTTCCCAGCGAATAGACGGCATCACCAACATTTCAAGCTGGTGGCGCACCAGGCTCTGCAGGCTTTCGTGAACGACCTCGCGAGCCGGTCGATTGGCCATCAGATCGCTCATCTCCCTAGCCTGGCTATACTCCGCCCTTGCTTGATGGCTGTCGCGCGCCTCGCCAGGCATAGGGGCCGGCTGGGCAGGATTAGTCGACACCTGCGAAGCAGCCCCTTGAGCGGGGGTAGTGGGGGCAGCAGCCGTCGAGCCAGTTGCTAAAAAATGGGACGCGCTCGCCAACCGAACCGCTAAGCCTTGTTCATGAGTAACAGGCACTAGCGGCACGTTGGGTAAAATAGCCATGCCTCCCTGCCCTACCGGGGGAGCTGCCAAAGGCGCCCCCGCCCCCACCTGCATAAGCGCCTGTGCTGTCAGGGGCGTTCCAGCTGACTGCGTAGGCATTTGTGGGGTCAGTGGCACCCCAACTGAGACAGCTGTAGACAAAGCAGACGCCGTCGAAGGCGCTGCAGCTGGGAGCGACACATTCGGGCCTGCCGATAAAAGAGGAGTAAGCGGGCGAGGGCCGGGCTGCATTTGCGGTTGGTTCATTAGCTGCTGGCGGGTTCCCTCACCTTGAAACCAGCGCTTTAGATGCGACTCATAAAACAAACCACTATCGCGAATACTTGCCTCTAAGCGTGTTGCCACTGTACTCGCTGCTGGCGCGTCCTGACTGGTGATAAGAGGTGCTTCGGGCCGCATTACCGAGGGAGGGGCTGGAAAGCGCAGCAGCACGTCGGCGATTGTTCGCGCTGCAGGACTAAAATGGGTCTGTGTTGAACCTGTCGTCGAAGGCTGCGCCTCACCTCGGGGTAACGTTCGCCCCCCATCAAGAGGATGCGGTAAACGCTTTAGGTCGCCTAGCGGCGATGTCGACGCACGGCCATCCAGATTGGCATCACCCATTACGGCACGCGGCCCCTCGCCGGGTGAAACGGGCTTCACAGGCTGACTCAATGCTCGCTGCAGCGACAACTCGCCTTGGCGCCCAAGCACTTGGTGCAAGAGCGTATCAATCAGAGGGGTAATACCACTCACGATGACCTCGTGGAATCAGCATCATCGGCGTCATAAGCTACCGGAGCCCCTTGCTGTGGTGCGTAGGCCCTATGTAAATTCCGCTGACGCTGGGATACCCCTATGAGCTTACCCAGCTCATCACGGCGCGCCACCAAACGACGCCGTATTTCCACATCGTGCTCAAGGATGCGCTCCAGCAGTTCTGCCTTACGCTGCTGAGCAGCGGCATCAAGCACAACGGTGGTATCCAGCTCACGCAACTGATCCACCAGCATTACATAGTTGGTACGCTGATCAATTAGCTCTGCCCACTGTTCGCCATTAGCCAGTTCGTGCATGTGCTCAACGCGGCTCAATAGCGTTTCATAGCTAGTGAGCAGCGTCTGTTGAGCATTTTTATCACGAGCGGATATAGGAGCTGACATTATTGCCTCACGCGCTCTGCTGTTGACCAATATCACGCCAGGCTGAGGCGATATCTTCGAGCAGGCGTTCGGCCTGATTTAAGCTCTCTTCATCGTTACGCAGATTCGCCGCCAACAGTAGGCGCGAAATATAGTCATAAAGCGACGCTAAGCGCTCAGCAATCTCGCCGCCCTGCTCTTGATCAAGAGCCGCTGCGAGGCCATTATTCACAATATCCAACGCCTTCGTTATCGACTTGCCTTTTTCGGCTGTATTACCCGCCTGGATATGGATGCGTGCAGCACGAATAGCGGCCTGGGCGCCGTCAAACAACATCACAATAAGCTGATGAGGATCTGCCGACATCACTCCGCTTTCTACGCCAACACGCGCATAAGCGTTAGCTCCCCGCCCATAGGCGGCGCCACCGCGAGAGTAAGTCATAAGCGGAACTCCTGTGCGTGATTTTATGCTCACCCTCGATTGGGTGAGACCACGATTATTAAAAGGTAAAAATAAACGGCACTACTAGTAACTATCGGCGTGAGTCTGGGGGACTTTAACGGCTTACAACGCTTTTTTCAGCGCAGCCCATGACATCGACCAACTGCCATCACGCATTCACTTCATTGCCACTCAAGTAGACACTGCGATCTCACCGACGGTTCGCCCAAGTCGCTCAGCGATATTGCTCTGCACGACCACTCCCACATTGTCACGCATTGGCGGCTCGACCTGTGGCGCAAGCAATACCTCCGTGGGGTTACCTTTAGCATCAAGACGTAAGATCCACCCCTTCTGCTGGCTAGAGAAGTGCGCCAGCGAACCTATTGGCAATCCCTTGAAATGATCGATATAGCGTTTAACCCAGCGCATATCAAAATGGTGTGGGTGCTGCAATAAATGCCGGTAAATTTGCTGTGCTGTTTTAGCCGGACGATCTGCACGATCACGCCGCATAGCCTCTACTACGTCGACAACGGCACTCGCCTTAGCCAGCTCACTGAGGTCAGCCCCACTCAACCCACTTGGATACCCACTACCATCCATACGCTCGTTAACCCCCCCAATCACCGCCTGGACAATACCCGCCGACAGCCATTGGCAGTTATGTAAACGGTCTAGCAACAGCTGGACATGCTCACTGATCGCCTCTCGATGCTTAGCTTCAAAGTGCGGCGCCTTGAACAGCACCTGAGGCACAAGCGCCTTGCCAAGATCGTGAATAAGACCGCTGGCCACTATCGCCTTGCGCAACTCGCGAGGCATGCTGGCTCCCACAAAATCGAGCAAATGCACAGCCACAGCAATACCGTGGCGCACTATTAAAGGCTCGGGAGATAAGCAACGTGAAGCGAACAGCAACGCCTCACGATCCTCTTCATGAAGACCCAATATGCGATCAGCATAGCGGGAGAGCTGACGCCCATCGATATCGCTACCTTGTTGTAACGACAGCAACTGTGTATCCAGATAGGCAGCGACCTTGACAAGCCGACGCGCCATAGGGGTCGCGTAGCGCTTGACATCACGCCGCCCAAGCAACTCTCCTGCACCCGGTCGCTTGCTTGGCAGCGCGAACAGCGGTGAGGGCTGACGCTCGTTTTGCTCTTCTTTTTTATAGCGTGCCGCTTCGCGCTCTATTTCGCACACGAAATACCAAATTTGCCGCTCTTGCTCCGCACTACACTCAACGAAGTTAAAACCGACGCGCAGTAGATGACGCTCAGCGTCGGTTTTTTGATGACGAGCCTCTCCAAGCACTTCAAAGTAGGTGCCGTCGGGAAAGGTAAACGCCAACTTTAGGGGGCTAGCGGCTCCCGCCAGCAGCCCGCTAGCGGCCAATGGCAATTCAAGCTGGCAGCCATCCTGGGACAAATCCCTCAACTCACCCTCTATCTCGGCATCACCACCATACAAACCTGTCGACACCACCATCCCCATGCGCAGCTCAGCACGGAAGGACTCACGACGCTGCAGCACTTCCAACGATGCAGGATAATCACTGCAACACAAAAAGCGCCCCCCGGCCTGACGCGTCTCCGTCAGTTGCAGGAGCGGCGTTTGCAGCACTTTCCCCTGCGCCTGCCCGCGCAAGTAAAACGCAGCACCACCCTGTAAATGGTGAAGTAAATAGTCAACAGAGGAAAGATCCATCACCAATGCTTGGCCCTGGTGCTGCTCCATCAAGACAATGGGCTCTGGACGAGCTCCCGTCGCAGCAAGACAGAGCGAAACGCCACCGGTTTCGATCAAGGTATTCAGCAGAGACTCGATCACTGTTGTACTTACTATTGTTTCAAACTCATCCTGCTGCGCCACCATTCTCGCCTCGCTTACTCTTATGCGTTAATTAGTTCACCGCAAACTCGAGAAGCATATCAGATGCCCACAGCATGGCGTATGCACAAAAAGCCATCTTTCTCATGCTTATTAGGCGGGCTATAGAAAAGCAAAGAGACAGAGCGTGTAGTGTCGACGCTACCAATAACAAGCAAACACAATGCCATGCCAGTAAGCGTAAAGTTTTTCAGCATCCTGCCGATACCAATGTAGAAACGCTTACTAACTAGCAAAAAACCGAGCTATGGCTGCCGTTTCACGCTATCGCACCACTAACTGGCTGCCAAAGCTGACATTAAAAAGGAACGTGCCCCATGAGCTCACTACCCACCGAAGTAATAACACCACTGTCATCGCCCCTAACTCACTTAAATCCCCGCCAGCGGCTAGAAAACACACTGGCTCAGCTAGCGACAACCAACACTCAGCTTATAAGCGCAGATACCACCGAACAGGAAACTTCTGTCAAACAGAAAACTTCTGCCAACGAACTCGTCGCACCCATTCAACGCATCAACGAGATAATGCGCCCACATGGCTTAGAATTCGAATTAAGCGAAGAAACATCACGCGTGATCACGCGAGTCGTAGACAGGGAGTCTGGCGACGTCATACGCCAGATCCCAGCAGAAGAAGTACTCAAGATTGCCGAGCGACTAGAAGAAATGCAAGGACGAATAATCTCAATCGAAGCCTGAAGCTCGAAGCTCGAAGCTCGAAGCCGAAACTCTATACTTGCATGTTCATAACATCACGATATGCAGAAACTAAGCGGTTGCGAACCTGAAGACCCATTTGAAACGCAACGCTAGCCTTCTGCATGTCAACCATCACATCATTGAGCTGCAAATTAGGATCACCTGCCTGAAAAGCCATCGCCTGACTATTGGCCGTTTGCTGAAGCCGGTTAATGCGCTGAATCGAGGCCTGCAGCTCACCACCGAAACCTCCTTGCCCAACAGCAGCTGACGCCTGAGCACCACTAAGAGGCTGCGTGGATGCCGCCTGAGTCGCCATGCCTTGCATCTGTTGTAGCGCAGCCTGTATTGCGGGAGTACTCATACGCTCACCTCAATTCGCAAAAAATATCTAATACGAAAAGCCTAACACCAATGCAACCCGCCTCATACGGACAAATGCGCATAAAAAGCGAAGCTTATCGTTCCTTTAGGCTCGACTAGCCACCGGATAATGGCGGTCATCACAATTCCGCCTCATCTTTTAGGCGGATAACCGCGATTGACGGATATAGCCTATGCCTTCTTTGGTGATGAGCCTGGGCCGACGCCAGCTTTGCCTGCCCCTTTGGAGGGTCGCATGAGCGAAACTGGTGCAACGGCAGGCCGTCAAAACAGTACGAATCAAGCCGCTCCCCGTAGTGGAAGTTCAGGTAGTGGAAATACAGAACGCGATACCGCCAGCGGTTCGGCTTTCGAGCGAACGCTTAAGCAGTTGCGTGGCAATCCACTAGTCGCACTGCTCATAGCGGGTGCCGCCTCAATTGCTATTGTGGCGGCTCTCTTTATGTGGGCCAGCAGCCCTGAGTACCGCGTGCTTTACAGCAACCTCAGCGAAGCTGATGGTGGCAGCATCATCAATGAGCTCGATACACGCGGTATCCCTTACCAGTTCAGTGAAGGTGGCCAGGCGCTAATGGTTCCTAGCGACCAAGTCCACACACTACGCCTACAGCTTGCTGAGCAGGGCTTGCCCCGCGGCGGCAATCTTGGCCTGGAGTTAATGGATAGCCAGGCGTTTGGGATTAGCCAGTTTGCTGAGCAGATTAATTATCAGCGGGGCTTGGAAGGCGAGCTTGCGCGTTCAATTGAATCGCTTGGGCCGGTGGAAGGCGTGAGGGTTCACCTCTCCATGGCCAAACCATCGGTCTTTATTCGTGATCGTGAGCCAGCTAAAGCATCCGTTGTGCTGACTCTTTTACCTGGCCGCGTGTTGGGTGAAGGCCAAGTCAGCGCAATCGTCCATATGGTCTCGGGCAGTGTGCCTGAGCTTGCCGCTGAAGATGTCACCGTGGTGAATCAGGATGGCCGACTGCTATCTGCCGAGACAAGCAATGGAAACGACCTGGATGGATCGCAGCTTGATTATATTGCCCAGGTTGAGCGCTCTTACCAGCAGCGCATTGAGCATATTTTAACGCCCATTTTGGGTCGCGATAATGTGCGCGCCCAAGTTGCAGCGCAAATCGATTTCTCACGGCGTGAGCAAACTTCGGAACGTTATGGCCCCAATCAACCGCCTAATGAAGCAGCGGTACGCAGTCGTCAGCTAAGCCTGGCGTTTGACGGGGAAGACCCTCTGGCCACAGGCATCCCAGGCGCCCTAAGCAATACACCACCAGGTGCCATGCCCTCCCCTATTAACCAACAGGAAGGAGAGGAAGATGGCGACCAACAAGAGGATGTACCCCCAGAAGCTCTGCGCAACTTGCGCCAAGACGATGTTATCAACTACGAAGTTGATCGTAGCATTGAGCACGTCCAGCACCGTCTCGGCCAGATTGAGCGACTATCCGCTGCGGTAGTCGTGAACTTCCGCTCGGAAATGAACGACGAAGGCGAATGGGTCGATGTTGCCCTAACGGATAATGAAGTGGCTCAAATTGAGCGTCTGGTTCGTCAAGCAATGGGCTTCTCACAACTGCGCGGCGATGAAGTTGAAGTCGTCAACTCTCCCTTCGCGCGGAGTGCCGATGAAACCGCAGAGGTCGAGTGGTGGAAAGACCCCAGCGTTCTTTCACTTGCTGGCAAGGTGGGTCGCTACCTTCTGGTTGCGCTAGCGATTCTATTGTTGTACCTGCTGATTTTGCGCCCTTTAATCAAACGTTACACCCAGCCACCGGTGATGGCGACCGCAACGCCTGGCGGTACGCTGTCTGCTAGCGTAGGCGAGGAAGACGAAGAAGAGGGTCAAGAGTCGTCAGACGAAACCGATGAGACCTACGCCAAGCCCAAGCGTCGGCGTAAAACCTCACTCTACGAGCATAACCTCAACGACCTGCGCGAAATGGCGCAGGAAGATCCCCGCATGGTCGCGATGATCATTCGTAGCTGGATGAATGCCAATGAGTAGTTTAATTGCTGAAATGAGTGGAGCCCGCAAGAGCGCTATCCTATTGCTTGCACTTGATGAAGACAGTGCCGCCGAGGTGTTTAAATACCTCGGTGCCACTGAGGTACAAGAAATTAGTATGGAGATGGCCAAGCTGAATCAGGTCTCCCATGAAGACATGAAAGCGGTGCTCGAAGCGTTCCATAAAGAAACCGAAGAGTTTGTCGCGCTTAATCTTAACTCCAGCGACCATATCCGCTCGGTGTTGACCAAAGCACTGGGTAGCGAGCGCGCGACTAGCTTAATTGAAGATATTCTTGAGACCACAGGCAGTAACTCGGGCATTGACGCACTCAACCTTATGGAAGCGTCCATGGTCTCCGAGCTAATCCGCGACGAGCACCCGCAAATTATTGCCACGATTCTGGTTCACCTGGATCGCCATCAAGCATCGGATATCCTCGAGCTATTTGAAGAAAAATTGCGTAATGATGTGGTACTGCGTATCGCCACCTTTAGCGGCGTTCAGCCCGCCGCGCTACAAGAGCTGACCGAAGTACTCACCAGCATGCTGGATGGTCAGAACCTCAAGCGCAGCAAAATGGGCGGCGTAAGAACGGCTGCCGAGATTCTCAACCTGATGAACTCCTCCCAAGAGGAGACCGCAATCGAAACAGTGCGTGCGCACAGCGAAGACCTGGCCCAGAAGATTATCGACGAAATGTTTCTGTTCGAGAATCTATTGGATCTCGACAACCGCGCTATTCAAATGGTTCTCCAGGAAGTCGATACCAACTCGCTGGTGGTGGCACTCAAAGGGGCTCAGGACGCATTGGTCGACAAGTTCCTACGCAACATGTCACAGCGCGCCGCCGATTTAGTCCGCGAAGATATGGAAGCCCGTGGCCCTATCCGCGTCTCTCAAGTTGAAACAGAGCAGAAAGCTATCTTGCAGGTTGTACGACGGTTAGCTGATTCAGGGGAAATCGTCTTGGCAGGCGGAGACGACGAGTATGTCTAATACTCACTCACCTAAGTTTGATCGCCATGGGGATTGGCGTCGTTGGCAAATGGATGAGCTGGCGACCACGCCGAGCAGCCACGCCTCTGATGGCGAGGTACCAACAGCTCACCAGCGCAAAGTACAGGCGGCACAAAAAGCTGCCGAGCTGGCACGCCAGCGTGAAGAGAGTGAACGCCAGGCACTTCATGAGCGTATTCGTCAGCAAGCCGAAAAAGAGGGCTATGACGCAGGCTTTGAACAGGGACACAAAGAGGGGCTTGAAAAGGGTTTAGAGGAAGCTGCCGAACAGGCAAAAACTGAGTTAGAAGCACAAATTCGCAAGACCGTTGCGCCGCTGGAAACGCTGGGCAAACAGTTTTCGGATGCGCTTGAGCGCCTTGATGAGACTATCGCCTATGACTTGGTCGAGTTAGCACTAGCCACCGGAAAACAGCTTGCTAGCGATGCTCTACAGGACACACCTGAACAAATTTTGACCATTGTCCGCGAGCTCCTGCACACCGAGCCCCCCCTGGTAGGCCAGCAGCGTCTTTGGCTCAACCCCGATGATCACGTTCTAGTAGAAGAGCATCTAGGCAATGAGCTCAGGGCCGCCAACTGGAAACTACAGCCGGATGATCAGCTTGCCCGTGGCGGCTGCCGGGTTACCAGTGCCCAGGGTGAAATTGACGCTACCTTCGAAAGCCGTTGGCATTCCATCCAAGCCCAATCGCGCAAACGAGGCCTCAATTCCCCACCCTCATCGAATGTTCCTTCATCGTAGGCGGATACGTTATGGCAGATACCACCTGTCCCCATCAACATCGCTGGAATAAGGCATTGCGACGCACGCAGCAGCGTGTCAGCCATCTGCCTCGCTACCGCAATAGCGGCCGCGTTATTCGCGCGACGGGTATGGTGATTGAGGTGGTTGGACTGCGCGTAGCCGTGGGGAGCGCCTGCCGGATTGAATTGCCGGGCAGTGACGGTCGCTTGACCGACAGTGATCGGCATGCCGAAGCGGAGGTCGTCGGCTTTTCCGGTGACAAGCTCTTCCTGATGCCACTGGAAGAGGTCATTGGGCTAATGCCTGGCGCTCGCGTCGCGCCTCTTGATGACAGCGGCAACAACAGTGCCCGCCGCTTCCCTATGGGCGATAGCCTGCTGGGCCGAGTACTGGATGGCAACGGCAATCCGCTGGATGACCGGGAGGGCATCGATGAGATACCCCGGGCAACACTTAGTTCACCGCCGCTCAACCCGCTTTCTCGCGCGCCAATTGATGCACAAATTGACGTCGGTATTCGCGCCATTAATGCTCTGCTCTGCGTAGGACGAGGCCAGCGAATGGGGCTCTTTGCAGGTTCAGGGGTAGGTAAATCAGTACTGCTAGGCATGATGGCGCGCTACACCAAAGCCGACGTGATTGTGGTTGGCTTAATTGGTGAACGGGGCCGCGAAGTACAGGACTTTATCGATAACATTTTGGGCCCTGAGGGCCGACGTCGTGCTGTGGTCGTCGCCGCTCCCGCTGACACGTCACCACTGCAGCGCCTGCAGGGTGCCGCTTATGCAACACGCCTGGCGGAAGGCTTTCGTGACGAAGGTCGCGATGTTCTGCTGATTATGGACTCACTAACGCGCTACGCCATGGCGCAGCGGGAAATTGCCTTGGCGATTGGTGAACCACCCGCTACTAAAGGTTATCCACCGTCGGTTTTTGCCAAGCTACCAGGGTTAGTAGAGCGCGCAGGTAACGCTGAACGTGGTGGCGGCTCTATTACGGCGTTTTACACCGTGCTAACAGAAGGCGATGACCAACAGGATCCTATTGCCGATTCAGCTCGCGCCATTCTGGACGGGCACATCGTGCTGTCGAGAACATTAGCGGAAGCAGGTCATTATCCGGCAATCGATATTGAAGCTTCAATTAGCCGCGCCATGACCTCCATCGCCTCAGCCGATCAACTCCAGGAAGCACGAGTGTTCAAACAACTGTTCTCGCGCTACCAGCGTAACCGGGATCTTATCAGCGTGGGGGCCTACAGCCCTGGTCATGACCCACAACTCGACGAGGCAGTGAAACGCTTTCCGTCGTTAGAAAACTTCCTTCAACAAAATATTGAGGAGTGTGCAACGCTTGCGGATGCTCGCCAAGCGCTGCATGCACTGGTAGGAGGACGCGCATGAGCACTTCACAGCTCGAAATGTTGACCGACCTAGCCAGAGGCGCCCGGGATCAAGCGGGCAAGATCCTGGCTCAAGAGCGACAAACAGAACAGCAAACGACCGCTCAGCTACAGTCGCTGCTGAGCTATCGGGCGGAGTACGCCGAGCGCTTGCAAAAAGCGATGAGTGACGGCATTGACCCTGCCACCATGTACAACTATCAACAGTTCCTAGCCTCTTTGGATGCGGCCCTAAGCCGCGCTCGACAAGCATTAGCCTCTCAACAGGCAAGCGTTGAACAAAGCAAAAAGAACTGGCAACAAGAGCAGCGAAAGCTCTCTTCCTACGATACACTGGCGTCGCGTCGACTGTTAGAAGAGCACCGCCGCAGTGAGCGTCAGGAACAAAAAACTAACGATGATCTGGTGACAAGCCGCGCGGCTCGTCGTCAGCATAACGACACTCCGCATTAGCGGTGCCAGGGAACTGAATATGAACATTCACCAGTTGCTTTCGGTCAGCCAAAGTTCACCTCAGCCACAGTCGCCAGGTGCTTTTAACCGACAAGACCCAGTCAACGGCCTATTTCACCAGGCGCTGTTACAAGCGTCTGATACTCAACGCTTATCAGCAACCGGGCTTAGTGAAATTAGCGCCTCTCAGGCACCCCTTCAGCAAACGCAGCTCAATGCACACGGCAATCTTGTATCGGAAGGATTAGAAGTCGACGTCGAAAATTTGAGCGCTGCCCTTGAAACCCTGGGGCTTGATGTCAGTGAGAGCGATCTTTCTGAACTTCTCGCTCAGCTTCAACTGCCGAATTCAGACATCAGCGCGGACACGCTAGGGCTAAACGGTGGGCAAGTCTCGACACCTCTTGACGAAATTGCCGGCCGTCTTGCACTTATGGCTTCTTTTACTGGAAGTAGCCCTGAAGCGCAGCTGACATCGTCAGTTGCCCCAGCAACGCTGGAAGCAATCTCTAAACAGTTAAATATTAGTCAAGCGGAAGCTGCGCAGCTGGTTGATACACCGGCACTCAAAGCAATCACCCAATATGTAAGTACGAATAATAGCGAGCCAACGCAGCCTATTGACCCAGCAGGATTGATGGCAATCGCAGAACAGCTAAATATTAGTCAAGCGGAAGCTGCGGAGCTGGTCGATACACCGGCATTCAAAGCAATCACCCAATATCTAAGTACGGGTAAAAGCGGGCCTGCGCAGCCTATCGACTCAGCAGCGCTAGAGGTCATCGCTAAACAGCTAAATATGAGTCAAACGGAAGCTGCGCAGTTGGTCGATACATCTGCACTTAAGACCATTGCCCAATATGTAAGTACGAATAATAGCGAGAAAACGCAGCCTATCGACCCAGCAGCGCTGGAAGCCATTGCTGATCAGTTAAACATTAATCAAACGGAAGCTGCGCAGTTGGTCTCCGCGTTAAATGTCTTGATCGGGCAGCAACAGAGTGCTCAGACATTGCCTGTTGATTCGGCTCGTATAAGCGATGCACGCTCGCCTGTCGTTGAACTCCAGGCAGCCCCTAGGCCGCAGCCTGACACTTTCGTTGCTCAAATCAACACCACCAGTGCCTCGCCTAAAATCAGTAGCGAGGCTCTGATGGGTGCTCTATTAACGTTAGAAGGGTCAACTAAAGGAAGTCCAGCTGGTGAGCACTTACTCTCTGGATTCTCGTTGAGCGCTGGCGGCCCAATAGCCTCATCTCAATCTGCACAAGCGTTTGCTCCCACGGTCACCCCGACAGCTGCCACTTTAGCGACGCCTGTTACTAGCCCTGCCTGGTCACAACAGCTAAGCCAGCAGTTAGTGCAGATTTCACAGCGTGGCGGCGAGCAACATATCCAAATGCAGTTAAATCCAGCGGAGCTAGGCCCTCTTTCTATCTCATTAAAATTTGGTGAACAGGGGGCTCAAGCGCACTTCTTGTCAGCCCACGCTCAGGTACGGCAAGTGCTCGAACAAGCGATTCCCCAACTAAGGGAAGCGCTGGCTGAGCAAGGCATATCACTAGGTGAGACGTCGGTTGGCGAACAGCGCGACCCGAACGCTCAGGCCTTTGCCCAATCAGGCGGCAAAAAAGGCTCTGAAGTGGGCAGTGACAACGGCGAGATAGGTTCGGAAACACATGATAACCAAAGCGCCGGAAGCAGCCCGCTGATAATGGACGGGCGAGTCGACCTTTACGCTTAAGTGGCGGCACCTGATTTTGTATGATCTTTCGGGTACTACGCACATCAGTACATACATGAAATAGCTAAACCAAAAGATAGGCTTGCCAAATGAGCCTGTTCATTTCATCACAAGCATGCGCTTTAGGCATAATACATTGCTAGTGATACGCATGGAGTTCACAGGAATCGCAAATGGCTGAAAAAAGCGGCGGGTCAAAAAAACTGCTCTGGATAATGATTATCCTTGTGTTGCTGTCGTCTATAGGCGCAGCGGCAGCTATTTATATGGTAATCGACCAGCGTGATGGCGGTTCTGAAGACGCAGAGATGCAGCAGGCGATGGAGCGCGAGCCGCCTATTTTCATGCGTATTGAACCCTTTACCGTCAACCTTGCCGATGACAGCTATGGCTCACGCTTACTTTATACAGGCGTGACTCTGCGTGTGGGTAATGAGGAAAGTAAAGCGATTTTAGAAGAGCATATGCCCCAAGTGCGTAGTCGTTTGCTGATGCTGCTATCTGGCAAGCAGGCTGATGAGCTTACCTCCTCGGAAGGTAAGCAGCAGCTTGCACAAGCGATTGTTGATCGACTCAACGTCCCGCTGACAGAAAACCAGCCGCCGCTTGATTTGCGTGAAGTTTTATTCACCGAATTTATTGTGCAATAACCTCGGGAACTGGAGCCGTTCATGTCACAGGACGATCTACTGTCCCAGGAAGAAATTGATGCCCTGCTGAAGGGCGTTAGCGGAGACGATGAGCCATCAGCTTCATCGTCCCAAGGGCAAGATGAAGCACGTGTTCGACCTTACGACCCGTCGACCCAGCATCGCGTTATTCGTGAGCGTCTGCATGCGCTTGATTTTATCAATGAGCGCTTTGCGCGCTATTTTCGTACTGGCCTGTTCAACCTATTACGGCGTAGTGCAGACATTACCGTAGAGTCAGTTCGTTATCAGAGCTTTAGCGAGTTCTCGCGTAATGTTCCAGTGCCTACAAACCTGAACATTGTGTCGATGAAACCACTGCGTGGTTCAGCCCTGGTGGTATTTCCACCTAACCTCGTTTTTATGGTGGTCGACAACCTCTTTGGTGGTGATGGTCGCTTTGTCACCAAATCGGATGGCCGAGAATTCACAAACACTGAACAGCGTATTATCCAGCGCCTGCTTAATCTCGCCATTGATGCTTACCAAGAGGCCTGGAAAGTTGTTCATCCACTGGATGTCAGTTTTTTACGCTCAGAAGTGCAGTCAAAGTTTGCCAACATCACCAATTCACCTAATGAAATTGTGGTGAATACCAAGTTCAATATCGAAGTTGGCAACCTTTCGAGCAATTTTCAGATATGTATGCCTTACGCCATGATCGAGCCGTTGCGTGATTTACTGGCCAACCCGATCAATGATAGCAATCACGACCAAGACGGCAGTTGGTCCCGCCGTATGGCGAGTGAACTACGTCAGTCAGAAGTAGAGTTGGTCGCTGAGTTTGCTCAAATACCCAGTCGTATTGCCCATGTAATGGGATTGAAAAAAGGCGACGTGCTACCGTTAGATATTCCGAGCTCTATCACAGCAAGTGTTGACGGGGTTCCCGTTATGGAGTGTGAGTACGGTAGTCAACGTCAGCAGCATGCACTGCGGGTGCTACATATGATTGACCATGCCGCTATGAATAACGCATCGTCCAAGGACTTTATTAAAGGGTCTACGCGACAGAAAGCCAAGGAATCCAAAGCATGACTGATCCCAATAAGCCTGATCAGAACGTCTCTGACGACGATTGGGCAGATGCCATGTCCGAACAAGAAGAGCCCACATCTGGCGCCGATGCTGCTAGCGAAGAGGAAGATCCTTGGGCAGCCGCAATGGCGGAGCAAGAGTCTGCTGAAGAGAGCGAAGAAGAAACGGCTGCTGCACCAGAGCCCAAAGCACCTGCAGCAAAAGCGGCAACTGATGATATATTCCGCCCACTTAGCCCGGATAGCGGTTCCTCGCAGGCGCGTGAGCTTGAGATGATCATGGATATCCCGGTGAAACTCACCGTGGAATTAGGCCGCACAAAATTAACCATTAAGCAGTTGCTAGAGTTAGCGCAAGGGTCTGTCATTGAGCTTGAAGGCCTCGCAGGAGAGCCGATGGATATCTTGATTAATGGCTACTTGATTGCTCAAGGCGAAGTTGTCGTGATCGAAGATAAGTACGGTATTCGTATTACTGAAATCATCACACCTTCTGAACGTATTCATAAATTGAACCGATGAGCGTTGCAACTCCCTCGACGCAGAACGGTTCGCTTGATGCACTGGGCAACGGTGGCGAGGCATTAATAGGCATGGCTGTTCTAGGCAAGACAGCCGCAGCCTTAGCTCTCGTCATAGCGATCATTTTAATCTGCACGGCGCTTTTAAAGCGCTGGGGCAACCATACCACTCGCCATGGCGCCCACCTTCGAATTGTGGGTAGTACCGCCGTGGGCAATCGTGAACGTATTGTGATTGTTGAAGTTGAAGATACCTGGCTAGTCGTTGGTGTTGGGGGCGGTCGTATCACTAAACTGCAAGAGCGCCCGGCCCCAGAAGAGCGCACGCCAACCACATCGGCTCCGCCCTCCTCACGCTTTTCGCTTCGC
This sequence comes from Halomonas sp. A3H3, assembly GCF_000982975.1. Taxonomy (NCBI): domain Bacteria; kingdom Pseudomonadati; phylum Pseudomonadota; class Gammaproteobacteria; order Oceanospirillales; family Halomonadaceae; genus Halomonas; species Halomonas sp. A3H3. The sequence goes on from NZ_HG423343.1 coordinate 1,708,675, forward strand.
CTATCAAAAGCGCTAGCTGCAGGTCGCCGCCGCGATTCATCCGCGCCCACCGATCCACATCAGACGCCATGAGGCAATGGATGCACCTTTCTTGGCCCTGTGTTTTTAAGTGCTGTATTTTTACTAACGATGCGAATAAAAGCATTGTTTTAAAGAGAAAAATGGCTAAGCCACTCTCGCTATTGCTGGTGATTATTGTCGCGTGCTTCATAGCAGGCCCTGTGCATGCACAACAGATACCCGGCATTATTTCACAGCCGTTGGAAGACGGCGGACAGCAGTGGTCGCTTTCACTGCAAACACTGCTCTTTTTAAGCTCCCTAGCGTTTTTACCCTCCATGCTGCTGATGATGACGAGTTTCACTCGTATCATCATTGTGCTTAGCCTATTGCGCACGGCAATGGGTACCCAGGCAACGCCGCCCAACCAAGTACTCTTGGGGGTAGCGCTATTTTTAACTTTTTTTATCATGTCCCCAGTATTGGCTCAGGTGTACGACAATGCTTGGGTACCACTAACGAATGAAACGATAAATTTTGAAGAATTTTTGCTACTTGCCCAGGAACCATTTCGCGAATTCATGCTTGCCCAAACTCGCGAGCCCGACCTGGCCCTGTTCGTACGCTTGGCGGATGTAGGGCCGATGCAAGGCCCAGAAGAGTTGCCCATGAGAGTGTTATTGCCCGCTTACGTCACTAGCGAGCTTAAAACAGCATTTCAAATTGGCTTTACTATTTTTATCCCGTTTTTAATCATCGACCTCGTAGTCGCCAGTACCCTGATGGCGCTAGGTATGATGATGGTTCCACCCATTACGATCTCGTTACCTTTTAAGCTAATGCTGTTCATTTTAGTCGATGGATGGCAGCTTATTATTGGCTCGATGGCAGAAAGCTTTTACATGATATAGCGCTTCATTGAGTTATTTTTGTACATGCGATAGCTCGCGTCGTTTTATTCGGCACACAGGATTCCAACTATGACCCCTGAAATGGTGATGAGCATTGCTTACCAAGGTATGCGAGTAACGCTTCTCCTTGCTGGGCCCATGCTGCTGGCGGCGCTATTCACTGGTCTTATCATCAGTCTATTCCAAGCCGCAACGCAAATTAACGAAATGACGCTCACGTTTATTCCTAAAATTTTGGCCGTTTTTACAGTGCTGGTATTAGCAGGCCCCTGGCTGATTGGATTGATTACCGACTTTACTCACCGCCTATTTACCAACATCCCCAGTATGGTGATGTAGCGCTATGGTGGAAGTCACTTTCGCACAACTGCAGGGGTGGTTGGTGGCTTTTTTATGGCCGTTTGCGCGCATTACTGCTTTCATGGCGGCGTCGCCTCTATGGGGCCACTCCAGCGTTCCTAACCAAGCCAAAGTGGGACTTGCTGCCCTAATTTCCATTGTCATAGCACCAATTTTACCGGCCATGCCTGATATTGCCATCATGTCATGGGCTGGGATGGGGGTTATGATCGAGCAGATCCTCATCGGTTTAGCGATGGGTCTCGTCATGCACATCATGTTTGCGGTCGTTCAAGCCGCAGGGGATTTTATTGGCCTGCAAATGGGTCTAGCGTTTGCGAGCTTTTTCGATACGTCGAGTGGTACCAATATCATGGTGCTATCGCGCATTCTCTACATGATAACCCTGCTCATGTTTTTGGCGTTGAATGGCCATCTGATGGTGCTTGAAACCCTTATTATGAGCTTTCAAACGTTGCCTATTGGTATTGGGACGTTTAACCCTGGTGCTTTTGAGTTACTCGCCCGATATGCGGGGACAATCTTTGCCTCGGGTATGTTATTGGCGTTACCGCTGGTGGGCTCCCTGCTGACCATCAACCTAGCCCTCGGCATACTGAACCGTTCTGCTCCGCAGCTCACCGTTTTCAATATCGGCTTTCCTACCTCACTTATCGTGGGACTCATATTAATGATGGTACTCATGACCGACATTAACCGCTTTCTACAGCGGCTATTTACACAAGGCCTAGGGTTTATGCAGACGTTAATCGAAACAATGGCTCCCTTAAATTAACAAGCCCATGCTTAGGTGAAAGGTTTCACATAAGCATGGGTTAACGTTTTTTTGAGCAATACGCAAAGCGGTCAAGCAATAGCAAAAAGCGAACCCATTACATATAGTTCAATAACGATAAGCCTTTAATATCTACAAACGTTTTCTGTGCCGCTTGCAAGCCTACTTGACGCAAGCTGTATTCAGAGATGGCCTCCGCATAATCTAGATCTACCAAATTAGATAATGTCTCTGTGTAATTCAACATCCTATTGCCTCCCACAACATCCACAACATCAAGCTCATTAACCCGTGCACCTACTGAAGCCAGAACCGTTGAAACATTATCTAGTGCATTATCCAAATCACGCATTGCGGTGTTCAAAGTATTGCGCAGGTCAGCTTTTTTAGCGTCAGTGTCGGCCGGACTTTCCAAGACGCGGATGGCTTCTTCCATGGCGCGGAAGAGATCGGGCTCGCGCTGTTCACCGCCGGCTTGCGCAACAAGGATCGAGTCGCCAGCAGCAGGCGTACCTTCTAAATTAATCGACACGCCACCGTAGGTTACTTGCTGGGCAGAGCCCCCATCACCACCGGTATAAGTGACGCCTGTTTGAGTTGCAACAGGAATCCAGTCTGTACCATCAAATGTTTCGACGTCGAATGTTTCAGCCGGCGTGTTGAAAGTGATTCGGAAATCTGTTCCATAATCTACATCATTAACATCGCGTATCTGCGGGCCGCGAAATGTCACATTACCACTATTCAAGCTCCCGTCATCTTTCTTGGCTTCTGCGACAAAGCCAGCACTGCTAGGTACGCTTTTGAAAATAGTCTTGCCATTATCAGCTACCGCCATCAACCGCGTGGAGTCGATACGCTGTTCGCGTACATTATTATCACCCTGGTACTCCACGTTACCGCTGGCATCTTTCTTGAAGGGCTGAGCGTTATCTTTATAGCCGCCAAACAGATAGCGCCCGTTTCCATCGGTAGCATTGGCCTGACCGATCATCGTTTCATATATACCTTTGAGCTCGCTGGCGACAGACTCACGGTCAACGTCACTTAACGTATCGCTAGAGGCCTGAACCAGACGTCCTTTGGCGCTATCAATTGCATCGACAATACTTCCCAAAATACTGTCCGTCTGTGACAGCGTATTTCGGGCAGAGATACGCGAATCTTTATACTGATCAGTGATCGCAAGTGATTGATCAACCCCCACTGCTCGCGAGGCTGCCTGAGGGTCATCAGAGGGATTAACCACACGCCGTCCACTGGCAATTTGCTGGCTGACTTTCGACAGATCGCCCTGCTGACGGTTTAAGGACGCGGTACTCTGCTCAAACATGGTAACAGTACTAATACGCATAACTTATGCTCCTAAATTAGCCACGCAGGTTCAAAATGGTGTCTAAAAGCGACCCCGCCGTATCTATGACACGCGCATTAGCTGCATAGTACTGCTGATATTGAAGGAGGTTAGCCAACTCTTCATCCAAGTTCACACCAGATTCTGACTGCTGAACTGCGCGGAGCTGATCGGTCAAGCCTTGTCGCGCCTCCAAATTAACCTGCGTGATATTAGTCCGGTTACCTACATCACTGACCATGGATGCATACGCGCCGGTTACCGAGGCACGTCCGCCGACAACATCCTGACTTTGCAGGTTTTGCAGGGCCAGAGCGTTACGGTTATCGCCTGAACTAGCATCACTAAGGCTGATATCCAGGTTAGCTGTACTCCCTGTCTCAGGAAGTGTATCAAGGGTAAAGCTAAGACCATCAATAGTGACGACATCACCTTCTGCCAGGGTGTCTGTTCCTGGAGTAAAAGGTGCTCCATTTCGTGTGACGGTTGCCGCTGGAGTAACTGTCAAGCCACCGGTATCGTCAACTTCTATTTGATATTCGTCATTGGTGGTGAAAGCACCGCTTGCAGCACTTAGTTGACTGATATCCAAGTCACCTTCACGTTCAATCAAGCTAGCCGCCGCAATCTTATCCAGGTCGGCGATACGCGTATCCATGCCGCCAGCAGCGCGACGCACCGGCTGGATTTCAAAGCGATCACCGTCTGCAACAGGATTCGCGCTGTTAAACGCCACCGTCACGCCACCAAAAGTGATCTCACCCGTGCCAGCTCCAGCATTCCATTCCGATAGATCAACAAAGTCGGCATCATTAGGATCCGTGCTATCAAGCACGTCACCAGTATCATTACGCGTTACAGCAGGAGTGCCAGACGCATCGAATGAAACGGTGTAGTCCGTAGCACGCAGTTTATCGATGGTTGATGGGTCGAACTCTATTGACGTCAGCAGATTCAGATCGCTGTTGCTTGTATAACCATAACCTTGAGGAGAGCGGGTCGCGAAGAAGTTTTCTCCTTGGTCACCATTAAGATCTACCCCCTGTTTGTGCTGCTCGTTGAAAGCAGTCGCTAAGGAGACAGCGAGCTGGCCAATTTGGTTTTGGGTTTTATCCAGCGTTTCTGAGCGGAAGGTCATTAATCCGCCTAATGTGCCGCCTGTTATCGTCGACTCATCAAGCTGCACCGGATTACCGCCACCATCAATATAACCAACGACAGTCCGCTGAGGATCATAATCAGCCTGTCTAGCTTCTAGCTTGAAGGTATCCTTGCCTATCACCAGCGGCTGACCATTAGGCAAACTGATGTTATAACTCTTGCCATCCTGTATATTCAGGCGCAGATCCATGCGCTCATTGAGCTCGGATACTAGATGATCACGCTGATTAAGCAGGCTATTAGGTGCTACCCCAGTTCGAGCGCGAGCCAGCGCAATTTCTTTATTTAATCCGGCAATTTGCTCAGTAGTGTTATTGATCTGGGTAATTTCATCTTCAATTTGCCCGTTTATATTGCCCTGCATATCTTGCAGGTAGCCGTCAAAAGAGCGGAACTGGGCACTCAACGTATTAGCAGTGCCGAGCACGCCTTGGCGAGCGGCCGGGTCAGATGGGGCACTGGCTAAATCTTCTATTGAAGAGAAGAATTTTTGCATTAGCGGTGATAAACCCGCAGCCCGGTCTGCCAACAGGCTATCAATTTGTGACACTTGCTGAATGTACGTCGATAGAGCGCTTGACTGTGTTTTAGCGTTATTTAACTGGCTGGCCACATAGGTGTTAAACTGCCTTTCAATATTATTGACCTGAACGCCTTTACTGCCAGCGCTACCCTCGCCAAGCATAGTAATCTGGCGGTTGTAGCCAGGTGTCAACATATTACTGGCATTGTTACTAACGGTATTCAGGGCATTCTGCGCGGCATTGAGGCCGCTTAAGCCGATCGAAAACATACTCATGGTTCAATTCCTTAGGCCGATACCTATATATTCTTTAAGTATCGGCACTGCGCAGAAAAACTTGAGGAAAGGGCTAGCGGGAATCAGCGAGGAAGTTGCCGCCTGGGTTAAGTGGCCCCATGGTATTCATCACCGCTACCAACTTGTCTGCATAGCGTGGATCAGTAGCATAGCCTCCTCGCTGCAGCTCTCTCGCTGCCTGTTCAGCCGTGGGTGCCTGTATCACGCCAGCATAGCGAGGATTATTGCCTATTAGGCTGGCATAGTCGGTAAAGGCATGTTCGAACGAATCGTAGACGCGGAAGGTATCGACCACCTGCGTCCGCCGCCCATTAATATATTCGTGAGTCACGATATCCGTCGTTTCGCCCTTCCAATGACTGCCGGCTTTGATACCAAACAGATTGTGGCTATTGTTGCCATTACGCGTAGTAATTTCGTGCCACCCCCAGCCTGTTTCCAGCGCTGCCTGGGCTAGAATTAATTCAGCAGGCACCCCGGTAGTCGCACTGGCCGCCTGGGCAGGGGCAGCCAGTGTTTGCATAAATTGACCGACATGCCCTGACCCATGTTGCACTTGCTGGGTTAGCGTGGGCTCATCTACCGCCTCACTCTTCGCGCCTTGGCGAATAGCCTCCAGCTCGGCTAGGAATTGACCTTTGCCCTGTGTATTAGTGGTTCCATTAGTCTCAGCGTTAGCTGCGTATGAATCGTCCAGCACACGGGGGGTGCCACGGGGAATTCCAGCTATCAATGCTTGTAGCTCTTGATCAGCATTTGGCTGCGCTTTTGAGATGGCACCTTGGCGCTCCAACTGTTCAACAAGGACGTCAGCAAGGCCCATTCCACGCGAGGCCATCACCTGTGACCACTGTTGATCGAGCATCGATTGATATGTATCTGTCGCACTGCTGTTCATCAGCCCTGAACTCGGCGTTGCGTCGCGCATACTTTTCATCATCATTTGAATAAAAAGCGCCTCAAACTGCTGGGCTGCACCATTCACACCAGCTTCAGGGTCGACGCGTGCAGTGTGTTGAAGACGCTGAAAACCACTCATATCCAGGGCGAACTGACTGGTCATATCACTCGCACTCATTAAATAACCTCCAGCTCAGCACGCAGTGAACCCGACGCTTTTAACGCTTCCAGAATCGACATCAAATCTTGAGGGGTAGCGCCTAGTGCATTCAATGCATTGACTACTTCGTTGAGCTGCGCGCCCTCTACAATTTGCAGATAAGCCTCTTGCTGCTCAATATCAATATCCGCGTCGGGTACCACGACCGTCTCACCCTCTCCAAAGGGATTAGGCTGACTAACACCAAACTGGGTATCGATCATGATCGACAGACTGCCATGGGCCACCGCCGCCTCTCGCAATGTAACAGCACTGTTCATCACTACCGAGCCGGTACGTGAATTCAGCACAACAAGCGCCGGAGCCTCAGTAGGCGTTACCTGAACGTTTTCAATACGCGCCATAAAGTTGACCCGCGCATTATCATCTGTGGGACCATCTAGGGCGATTACTCGGCCATTACGTGCATAGGCAACCGACTGTCCAAACTCGTTATTAATAGCCGTCACCATGCGCTGAACGGTGCCAAAATCGGAATCGTTGAGCTGTAATTCAAGCATGCCGCCGTTACCGCCCAGGTTAAGCGGTACTTCCCTTTCAACCAACGCGCCATTAGGAATACGCCCTGATGCCTGCTGATTGATCTGCACGCTGCTGCCACCCGCTTGGGCGCCCGCCCCACCTACCAACATGTTGCCCTGGGCAATAGCATAGGTATCACCGTCAGCACCTTTTAAAGGTGTCATTAAAAGCGTTCCGCCTCGCAAGCTGCGTGCGTTGGCAATCGATGAAACCACTATATCTAAGCGCTGGCCCGGCCTCGAGAATGGCGGGAGATCAGCCGTCACCATCACGGCAGCCACGTTACGCAGTTGCAAGTTCGTGCCTGCAGGCACGGTCACCCCTAGCTGAGAGAGCATGTTGGTCAGGCTTTGACTGGTAAAAGGCGCCTGTGTCGTTTGGTCACCGGTACTATCAAGGCCAACCACAAGGCCATAGCCTACCAGCTGGTTATCGCGGACACCGGCAAAGCTTGCCAGCTCTCGAACGCTCTCCGCCTGGGCAGGTAAAGACAATAGGCCTATCAGCACTAAGGCACCCAGTTGGATAGCCCAAGCGTTAATTACTCGACAACTATTTATCCATAAATTACTTAGCCGCATTGCTATTGCCCACTGTAGCTCTGTCATTGGGTAACCTGGCATTAAAAAGCCTGCCATTGAAGGGCCTGGCATTCTTCGCTCTGTCATTGGCAGCTCTGCCATTGGTAGCTTCCCCTAACGCTAGAAGGGTGAGACGTTTAAGAAGAAACGTTGTAGCCAGCCCATGTGCTGCGCTTCGTTAATATAACCGTCACCCACATACTCAATTCGCGCATCCGCCACCTGAGTGGAGGGAACAGTATTTTGCGCGGTAATCGTGCGTGGATTAACCACGCCGGAAAAACGAATAAACTCAGTACCTTGATTGATGGCAATTTGCTTTTCGCCACGGACGCGTAAATTACCGTTATTCATTACTTCTAATACCGATACTGTGATGGTGCCGGTAAAGGAGTTATTGGCCTGCGACCCACCGCTGCCCGTAAAATCATTTTCCCCAGAAATGTCGTAGCCATAATCCGCAAGCACATCGAGGATATCTGGCAACTGTGCAAGCTCAAGGCTAGCGCTACCACTACGACCCGCATTGGATTGCGAATTTTTGCTCGCACTGACCTCTTCATCCAACACGATGGTCAAAATGTCGCCAATTGAACGCGGGCGACGATCTTCAAAGAGCGGTTGATATCCCTGCCTGGCCTGATAAATAGAACCATTGGGAATAGGCGGCGGACGATCAACAATACTGATCTGCTCTTGCTCCCCCACGACCGAGGCTCTGGGAATTTGAGCGCACCCGGCAACAACTAGCATTAAAAGCACCAGCCCCGCTAGCGCAATACGACGTGACATGTGGTGCAACTCCAGCATAACGCAACCTATAAGTAAGCCCGATGAGTAACACTCGTTACAGCTGGCTTAAGCGTGCCAACATTTCATCGCTAGTGGACACCGCTTTGCTATTAATTTCATAGGCGCGCTGGGTCTGAATCATATTGACCATCTCTTCAACGACATTGACGTTAGACGTTTCCACATAGCCTTGGAACAGCCGACCAGCGCCATTCATACCAGGCATATTTTCATTGGGTGCGCCTGAGGCTCCCGTCTCAAGATAGAGATTGCCACCAATACTTTGTAAGCCAGCTGGATTAATAAAGGTACTAACAGTGATTTGCCCTACCTCATTATCAATCGCAACACCCGGCTGACGAACGCTCACCGTGCCATCTTCACCCACATTTACTGACAGCGCATTGGCCGGTAAGAAGATGGCTGGTTCAACAGGGTAGCCATTGGCGGTGACCATTTGGCCATTTTCATTGAGCTGAAAACTACCGTCGCGGGTGTAGGCAGTCGTGCCGTCGGGCATCAGCACCTGAAAGAAACCTTCGCCATTGATCGCGAGGTCGCGTGAGTTTTCAGTCTGCTCTAGCCCACCCTGGGTATGCAGACGCTCAGTGGCCACGGCACGTACGCCGGTGCCCACCTGCATGCCAGACGGCAGCCGATCCTGAATATTATTTTGCGCGCCGGGCTGACGCATGTTCTGATACAGCAAATCTTCAAACACCGGACGTGAGCGCTTGAAACCATTGGTGCTAACGTTGGCTAGGTTGTTTGAAATCACGTCTAGCTTAGTTTGCTGAGACTCAAGACCCGTTTTAGCTGTCCATAACGACTTAATCATAATTATGCTCCCTTGACCGACTGACTAACATCAGCTTGAAATGGCCAATATCAACCTTGAATAGATAAAATACCGTTAGCACGCTGAGCGTTTTCGTCAGCGGTGCTCAGCATTTTCATCTGCATGTCGTAGCGGCGTGCAACATCGATCATCGAGACCATAGCATCGACAGCGCTGACATTACTGCCTTCAAGTGCACCACTAACCAGCTTGGCATTTTCGTCAGCGGGCAAGGCACCTGGCCCACCTTCTTCATTAAGCGGTGCACGAAATAGGCCGTCCTCACCGCGCGTTAACGCCCCATCTTCTGGCGTCACCAACTTAATGCGTCCTACCTCGACCAGCGCTTCCGGCCCTACGCCTTCGGGAATGGCACTAATCGTTCCGTCGGCACCAATAGATATTTGCGCCCCTTGCGGGACAGCAATGGGGCCACCTTCGCCCATCACAGGGCGCCCAACGCTAAGCAGCACGCCGTCATTGTCAATCTGCAGATCGCCACGACGGGTATAGGTTTCAGTACCGTCATCAGCCTGCACCGCCATCCAGGCATCGTCCTGCATCGCCACATCAAGGGTGCGGCCCGTAAACTCAACGGGCCCCTGTGAAAAGTCGCTGCCGGGCGTAGTGGTAACCGCAGAGATACGCGTTGCAAGCAACGCTTCCCCCAGCACGGGTACGGAACGAGCAGCCTGTAGCTGAGCGCGAAAACCGGTAGTCGTCACGTTCGACAGATTATTACTCACCACCGACTGCTGATCCATGGTGTGCTTAGCGCCACTCATGGCGGTATAGAGCATTCGATCCACGGTACTTACTCCTTACCAATATGACCGATCATTAAAGATTAATAACGGTCTGCAGGAGCTCGTCCTGGGTACTGATGGTGTTCGAGTTTGCTTGGTAAGCACGCTGAGCGACAATCATATTTACCAGCTCTTCTGCCAGCTCCACATTGGATGCTTCAACGGCACCTGCCTGAATTTGACCATATTGACCAACTCCAGGAGCCCCCATATTAGCAATGCCTGATGTATTCGTGGCAGCCCATAGATTATTGCCTAATGGCTCCAGGCCTTCTTCATTGCTAAAGCTAGCTAATACGACCTGCCCTGCTGCCGCAGATTGTTCATTAGAAAAGTTACGCATCACAGTACCATCAGCAAGCACTTCGATACCTACTAAAGCACCTGACGCATATCCATTTTGATTTAACTCTTTTTGCAAAGAGTTATCAGCAAACTGGGTACTTCCATCAAATTTTAATTCAATATTAAGAGGATTAGCTAAAGTCCCACCAGGAGCTGGTATGTTGACAGTAGTTTCACCTGTATCAGGATCTTCATTGTGTGTTAAACCCGGAATAGTTCCATTACCAGCACTTGAACCAACTCCTGTAACGTAGCCCTCTGCATTAGTCAGTATCTTACCGTTTGTATCAAAATCTAAAGTAAATTGCCCTCTGCTCTGACCTTCGGTAACAGCGGTTACTGTCCATTGATTATTAGCCCCCCGCTCATAATAGGTAGCCACATTAATGGGATTACCTAAAGAGTCATAAGCAGTAAAATTATTTGCAAAATGGTAGTTAAGTTTAGTGCCTGGAGGCCCTGCTGGTGGAACATCCACTTCCACTGAACTTAAATCCTGCCCAGTTGTGGTGGTTGCATCTAGGTTTAAGATTGTACTGACTTCTGTAGTGGCTTTAGCTGGCATATCATTAGCCGGTACATTTAATGGTTTGGTTGCTCCCTTCAAAACATCTGAAAAGGGAAATGCTAATTGATCAGCAGTGTCCGCTTTAATTTCTTCATCGAGACCGTACCCCATTAATTTGGCACCTTGAGCATTAACGATATCGCCATTAGCAGCTAGACTAAACTCACCATTTCGCGAGTAGCCTACTTCTCCAGAGGACTGCTCTAATCGGTAAAAGCCTTTCCCGGCAATAGCCAAATCGAGATTGCGTCCCGTGCTTTCAACACTTCCCTGAGTAAAATCCTGGCGGGTATCCGAGACGCTTACGCCAATGCCCCGAGAAGCAGCGTATACATCAGCAAAACGTACGCTAGAACTCTTATAGCCAACGGTCTGCGAGTTAGCAATATTATTGCCTGCAACATTCAGTTTTTCTGATTGCGCGTTGATGCCAGAAATAGCTGTAGTAAATGACATAGTAGATCCTCAAATATCCGGGTTATAGAATTTGTTTAACGTCGTTCAGATTGACTTGGCCATAAATGGCACCTAAATCCAGCCGAACGCTGCCACTGCCATCATTCGGCGTTACCCTGTTAACTACCGCATACTGTAAGGCTGTGGATTCGATTTGTTCACCCTCAGCATCGACTGCCTCTATCTGAACCGAATATCGGCCACTGGCAACCGCGTCGCCTTGGTCATTTTCACCACCCCAATCGAAAGAATGAACGCCCGAGTCCAGAGATTTCAAATCAAGCTGTCTGATCACTTGGCCACCTTGACCAACAATCGTGGCCTTAACGCTCTTCGCCGGCTGGGCCAATTCTATGCCAAAGGGTGTTGTATACGTATTTCCTTCGCTATCTTGCTCTACCAACACATCCTTACCGGGCACCATGACGCCTTTGCCAATTAGGCCACTCGCCTGCAGTGCCTGATTGGCATCCATTTGGCTGGTAATACCTTCTAGCGTGCTATTCAGTTCTTCAATGCCACTAACCGTGTTAATTTGAGCTAACTGAGAAGTCATCTCCGCATTTTCCATCGGATTGAGCGGATCTTGATTCTGCAGCTGTGTAATTAGCAACGTCATAAAGCTTTCACGCAGCTCATCAGACTGGCGGGCAGAGAGGCCATTAGCACCACCGCCATTTATGTTATTCAATACACTCGTATCGACATTCATGGTTTACCCCTCACCCAGCGACAGCGTCTGCATCAGCATTTGCTTACTGGTATTAAATACTTCAACGTTGGCTTGATAAGAGCGCGATGCAGAAATCATATTGACCATTTCATGCACCGGCTCGACATTAGGCTTTGCCACATAGCCTTCTTCATCCGCCGCGGGATGGCTAGGCATGTACTCCATACGCAGAGGCGAATCGTCTTCCACTACTTCGGTGACGCGTACACCGCCAACACCATAGCGATTGCTTTGCGCCTGAGTCTCAAACATCACCTGTTTAGATCGGTAGGTTTCACCATCAGGCCCAGCAACACTATCGGCATTGGCCATATTGCTAGCGGTAACATTCATTCGCTGGGACTGGGCGCTCATGGCCGAGCTGGCAATATCAAACGCAGAGAACATCGACATCGTTGGTTAACTCCTCACTAATTTGGCCTGGTTTACTCGGGCTGCATGGCATTTTTCAGCCCTTGAATACGGCTGTTGAGCATCGTGAGTCCGACTTGATAACGAACAGCGTTATCAGCAAACTGCGTGCGTTCACGATCCATATCAACCGTATTTCCATCCAAACTAGGCTGGTCGGGAATCCGGTAAAGTAAATCGGCGTTGCCCGCTCCACGCCATGCGGGGCCTTCTCCAGCAATATGGCTACCAGCGGTACGCGCTAACGTCAGACCGCCACCGGTATTACTAGATGCACTCTGAGTACCGTCTACTGCTTTTTTCAGCTCGCTAGCAAAATCGATGTCACGCGCCTTATAGTTAGGCGTATCGGCATTGGCAATATTCGCCGCCAATACTTCGTGGCGTGCCTGGCGTAGACTCACTGCTTGCTGATGAAAATTAAAGGCAGATTCCAGTTGATCAATCATGCCGACCCTCGCTTGAGGCATAAAATAAAATGGATTTTGTTGATGATGGAGAATACTTCTGGAACTGTCAGCCTAAAGCATGGAACAGCTGGCGTTTCTGCCAGCATTTCGCGTGATACGGCTGCTACCTTTTCGCTACACTGGGCGATGAATCCTCATTCTTTGCTCTCCTTCCTAAGCTCCTAAGCAAGTGACCTCCCCATGCTACGACAGCGCTTTACTAAGCCAAGCACGCTTCGCTACTGGCAAGTGATTCTCTTTTTGGCAATCCTTTGCGTCACTGCTTTAACCAAAGCTCAGGCTGATGACGATGACCTTCTTGAACAAGTACATCAGTTTTTGTACGAAGAGACACGAGCTTTAGGTGAAGAAGTGGTCATTGACCTACGGCCACCGTCCCCCCATTTACCGCAATGCGTCCAACCGGAGCCTTTTCTGCCCAACGCGAATCAAGCCCCCTTGGGCCGCGTTTCCGTTGGAGTGCGTTGCGGTGAAGACAGCCGTCAAGTCCGTTACTTGCAAGCCCAAATTGATGTCATTGGCAATTACATGGTGGCAGCAAGAGACATTGAGCGAGGCACACTGATTACTTCAAACATGCTCAACGAACGCGGCGGCAACCTGGGCGACCTGTCAGCTCAAGCGTTGACTGCTGAAGAAGATATTGTGGGCAAAATAGCTCAGCGTCCTATTCGCAGTGGTAGTGCTTTTTTGGCCCATTATTTACAAGCGCCTCATTTAGTTGAACGCGGGCAGCGCGTTACTGTCATAGCTCAGGGCTCTGCTTTTCGCGTTTCACGCGAAGGCGAAGCACTTGAAAATGGCGCTCTTGGTGAGCAGGTTAGGGTTCGTTTTGGTTCACGAGAAATCATGACTGCCCGCGTCACTGACCGAGGTATTTTGGTGGTGGATTTTTAACTTACCACCTAAAGTTATACCCAGCCCTGCCGATAGTTACTTTTATACAAGCTACACTAAACGCAAAGCGCATCGACGCTGACGATGAGGCAGACGACGTGAATATTGATAACATTAATTCGCTGTTACGCTCTAACCAAGCCCAGCAGCGCGATGAAACGCAAAAGACTAACAGCGTGACACCAGCTACGCCGGGTGGTACAACGCGCGAATCGACTCAGCTGAGCCAATCAAGTATCGATGAATCTCAGGATATCGATAGCGCCAAAGTTGAAGAGATTCGTGACGCCATTCGCGAGGGCCGCCTTGAAATGAGTGCCGACCGCATCGCAGATGGCCTAATTGCAAATCTTAAAGATTTTTAAGGGGACGCTTTAAATGAGCCTTGCATCCTTGCTTACCGATCAACAACAGCGGCTTGATGAGTTAATTTCGTTGTTGTCCAGCGAGCAAAATTTATTGACGCAAGGTGATATTGACGGTGATGCACTATCTAAAGTCGCATTAGACAAGCAGTCATTATTGGCCGAACTAGAGCGCATAGAGATTGTACGCCGCAATGTGCAAAAACGCCTTGGATATGCCGAAGGCGCTAATGGCGCCGAAGCGGCAGCTCAAGATGCAGGCTGTCAGGCAGCCTGGGAACGCTTACTTGAAAAGAGTGAGCGAGCTGCGCGCATGAATGAGTTAACTGGACAGATGCTGTCAGTTCGGATGAAGCATAACCAGGCAATGCTTGATTACATTCGTCAAATCGCAGAAAAAACGCTCTATAAGCCGGATGGTCGTAATAGCGCCCAACCGGGCAGAATCAACGCTTCCGCCTGACCCCCTCTCGACAAGCCAACCGCATAGCGTTTCAATGAAAGCCTTCACTAAGCAGGATCGCAAAGGCTTCTCATGTTCAGTTTACTGCCTCATCATTATACAGCGCTGGTTGTCGGCGCATCAGGTGGGATAGGTGCTGCCATCATTAAGCAGTTACTCTCTTCCTCTCAGGTCGGCCACATTATTGCGGTAAGCCGGCAACCACCACGAATTGATAGTCCTCGCCTTACTCATCTAATGCTCGATGTTTCCCAAGAGCAGGGTAGGCATGAACTTAAGAAAGAGTTAGCGGCCCAGCCAATCCACTTCTTTTTCAATGCCATCGGCATCCTTCATGATGACGCGCAACGACTGTTGCCAGAGAAGCGCCTCGATCAACTTAGCGTCGAAAGCCTAGCGCAAACAATGAATATCAATGCCTTTGTGCCGATCTTATTGCTAGCAGCGCTGAAAGATTCTTTTAAAGGGGCACACCCTACAGTGATTGCCAGCCTTTCAGCTCGTGTTGGATCAATCGAGGATAATCAGCTAGGAGGCTGGTACAGCTATCGTGCCAGCAAAGCAGCGCATAACATGTTGTTTAAGACAGCCTCCATTGAGCTCAAGCGGCTTAATAAGCAGTCGTTATTGCTTTGTCTTCACCCTGGCACCACTGACACAGCTCTCTCTAAACCTTTTCAAAACCGAGTACCTAGCGAAAAGCTATTTACACCCGCATGTGTAGCAGAGAAGTTGCTGGCAGTCATCGCTCAGCGAACGCCCGAAGATAGCGGTACTTTTTGGGCTTGGGATGGTAAATCTATCGACTGGTGAGGTGTTACGCAAAAAAATCCCCCCAAGGCATCAGCCCTGGGGGATTTTTGATATAAGTGCCTGACTATGAGCCGGCCGGCGCTCCGGGACTCTCCATGGGGAGACCGCTTGTTTTTCTTTCGCGCAAACAAAAAACCCAGCCGGTTGGCTGGGTTTCTTGTTAAATAAGTGCCTGACGATGACCTACTCTCGCATGGGGAGACCCCACACTACCATCGGCGCTAAGCGGTTTCACTTCTGAGTTCGGCAAGGGATCAGGTGGTTCACGCGTGCTATGGTCGTCAGGCGTAACTTTAAATGTATATCATGCTGTTTGTGTGCGTCTCATTGTGCCGCCTGTTCTCCTTTGAATCAGGCCACACGCTGCGTATCCGGTTTTCATTG
>NZ_HG423343.1:1724719-1943679 GCF_000982975.1 Halomonas sp. A3H3
GGTGGCTAGCTAATAAACTAACTGGGCCACTCGGCTTGCCGTTGAACTGGCTTGCCTCAGCGAGGAAGGCGTATTCTACGCATTTCCTGGTGTTTGTCAAGGGCGTTGTTTTCGATGTAAAACCGACCACATCCAAAACCGCTGGCTTTCGTAAAAGCACTAACTACCTGACAAACCGAAGCTTTTACACTTCATTCACCGCTGGTAACGCTTGGCGTCCCCGGCAGCGGATGCGTACTTTACGGTTTCCCTGCCGGGTTGGCAAGCGGTTTTTAAGCGTGATTTTGATAGAGGCGCAAGTGGTGCTCATTAGACACCACGGATTGAGTCTGGCACCAGTGAATCCGACCCGAGGTCGGCGATGCTCCGCGCACCGGTAAGGGTCATTGCAACCCGCATCTCTTTTTCGAATAGCTCAAGCAGATGGGCCACCCCGGCCTCTCCAGCAGTGGCAAGCGCATAGATGAAAGCACGCCCAATCAATACAGTGTCAGCCCCCATGGCGATCATCCGCACCACGTCGAGCCCGCTGCGCACGCCGGAATCGGCCAAAATGGCCAAGTCACCCTTTACCGCATCGGCGATAGCAGGCAACGCACGTGCAGTAGAGGGAACACCATCGAGCTGGCGGCCACCATGGTTGGAAACAACAATACCATCCGCACCGAAGCGAACCGCATCACGAGCATCCTCGGGGTCAAGTATGCCCTTAATGATCATAGGGCCATCCCATTGTTCTCGAATCCACTCCAAGTCCTTCCAGGAGATGGACGGATCAAAGTTGTCACCCAGCCAGGCAATATAGTCCTCAAGCTCCGTTGGTTTACCGCGATAATCAGACACGTTACCCAAATCATGGGGACGACCATGGATACCCACGTCCCAAGCCCATAAAGGATGTGTTACGGCCTGAAGCATGCGCCTCACTGGCCCGCTCTTTCCGCTCATACCAGAATGAGCATCGCGATAACGTGCGCCAGGAACAGGCATATCAACGGTAAAAATCAGCGTCTTGACACCAGCAGCCTTGGCCTTCTCCAGCACATGCTTCATAAAACCCCGGTCTTTCAGCACATAGAGCTGAAACCAGAGGGGCCGATCAATTGCCGAAGCCACCTCATCAATAGGGCATACCGATACCGTCGACAGCGTAAACGGTATACCTTTATTAGCCGCTGCCCGCGCCGCCTGCACTTCTCCGCGCCTAGCGTACATACCCGCCAGCCCCACCGGCGCCAGGGCGATCGGCATGGCAAGCTTTTCACCAAACAGCTCGGTTTCAAGTGACAGCGACGACATATCCTTCAGCACACGTTGGCGCAATGCGATGCTGGCAAGATCCTGAACATTATGGCGCAGCGTATGCTCCGCGTAGGATCCACCGTCGGCATAATGAAAAAGAAAGGGAGGTATACGACGCTTGGCGGCTTGGCGGTAATCCGTAGATGCTGAAATGATCATGAGGAGCCCTATGCGATGGATGCGCTAAACACTGACGCTCCAAAGTAAAAAATTGGTTTTACCAATTTACAAAAAATTAACACTAACAGTAGTGAGCCACCCTAAGCGTGTCAAACAGTGATAACGATTAAAAGCGCTATACTTTAGTTTAAATGCACTGCCAGCAAACATTATAAACGCCAAAGCACATCCTTCAGACGCTTGAGATCGACTTCCAAAGCTTTTAATATTGGTCTTACCAATTGCGGACGCTAATCGACATGAGCTATTAAATATGAGCTATCCACCGCTCCGCCAACAGCGCTTGGCCGATGTTATTACCGAGCGCTTAGAAGCCATGATGCTGGAAGGCAGCCTAAAGCCAGGCCAGCGCTTACCCCCCGAACGTGAGTTAGCCGAGCGCTTTGGCGTCTCGCGCCCCTCTTTACGGGAAGCTATTCAAAAATTGGCCGCTCGCGGCTTACTTACTAGCCGCCAAGGCGGCGGCACCTTTGTTAACGACGATCTTAGCAATGGCTATACCGACCCGCTGCTGGAAATGCTTTCTCGTCACGACGAGTTTAACTTAGATTTACTTGAATTCCGTGATGCTATGGAAGGAATATCCGCCTATTACGCCGCTCTTCGCTCCACACCCGCCGACAAAGCCATACTGATTCAGCGCTTTGAGGAGCTCGATGGCGGCTTTGCAGGCGCGGATCCTATTCAAGAAGCTAAACTAGATGCGGCGTTTCACCTAGCGATTGCCGAGGCCGCCCACAATGTTTTGCTGCTGCATACCATGCGCGGCATTTTTCATCTGCTAGAGAAGAGTATTGTGAATAACTTGGCCCATTTATTTGCCAAGGAAGGTTCGCGCAGCCAGTTAATGCAGCAGCATCGCGCCCTGCTCAATGCCATTTTGGAGGGGCGAGCTGAAGATGCCCGTGCCCGCGCCCATGAACACTTGGTATTTGTTGAAGAAGGTCTACTTGAGATGGCACGTGCAGAGACACGCGCTCAGCGCGCCCTTCGCCGCGCTCAAGGCAGTAGTAAGACGACGGCATGAACAGCACTGGCGTGAATAACCAATCACCCACCCCTCTGCCACTGCGATGGCGACGCCTATGGCTACTGGTCATTTCGCTTGGCTTGCTATTTTGTATGTGGCAGGCCGCCCAACTGGCGCGGGAGCAAGCGCTTTCTAACTTACAGGACGATGCCGAAAACGAGCTGCGGCTGTCTGCCGCCAACTTAAACGGCTATTTACTGCGCTACGACTACCTGCCGCAAATGCTTGCCACTCGGGAAGGTGTGCAGCGCTTCTTGGCCTCTCCCGATAGCCAAGACCCGATGCCGCTCAATATGCTACTGGATCGTTTCCGCTTTACAGCGGGAGTTTCAGACGTCTATTTACTCAATCGCGATGGCGACACAATCGCCGCCAGTAATTGGCACCGCCCTAACACCTTTATCGGCCAAAACTATGCTTTTCGCTCTTACTACACCGATGCTATTGCCGGGGGTCAGGGGCGCTTTTTTGGTTTAGGCATCAAGTCTCTTGAGCGGGGTTACTACTTTTCATCGCCCGTGTGGCTAGACGATACCTCGCCCGATGCGCAGCCGGACGGCGTGCTAGTGGTTAAAGTGCTGTTAGATGACGTTGAAGAAAGCTGGGCAGAGCAGGATGCCGAGCTGTTTGTCACTGATAGTGACGACATTATCTTCATGGCCAGCCACCCCGAGCTGCGCATGAATGCGCTCTACCCGCTCACCGATGAGCAACGCCAAAGCCTGCGGGCAACGCGCCGCTATGCCATGGAGCCGTTGACGCCTTCGGGTATTGAAGTCAATGCACCTTACCGCCAGGGTAGTCAGTTGGTAAGTTTCTCCCAAGGCCCGCTGAGCAGCAGCGACTATCTTAGCTTGACTCGGCATATCCCCGAGTTTGGCTGGCAAATGCATATTTTAAAGCCGCTAACACCGGTGATTAGCGCGCAGTGGATTGCCGCTCTCATGGCAGGCGGCCTCTACGGCGTGGTCACTCTCGGCGCAGGCATTGGCTGGCAACGCCTGAGGTTGCGCCGTGAGCGTGAAGCGTTTGCCGAGCGGGAGCGCAACACCTTGGCACGCGTTCGTGACGAACTAGAAGTTAGCGTGGAACGCCGCACCCGTGACCTAGTGGCCAGTAATCAGCGCCTTTCGGATGAAATTGAAGAGCGCCGCCGCGCTGAAGCCAACTTAAGACAAACCCAAGACGAGCTGATTCAAGCCGCCAAACTCGCTGTATTGGGGCAGCTCGCCGCGGGCATCAACCATGAGCTTAATCAACCGCTGGCGGCTATTCGCGCTTACGCGGAAAATGCCCGCCGCTTTATGGCATTAGCCCGCCACGAAAAAGCGGATGCTAATCTAGAACAAATTGTTGAGCTGACCGAACGTATGGCGGATATCAGCGCGCAGCTGCGCCAGTTTTCGCGTAAGAGCAGCGAGCGCCAGGAGGCGATTTCGGTACAAGCCTGTATCGACTACGCTCTACGCCTGTTTCAAAGCCGCCTACGCGAAGGCAATATCAGCATTATTCAGGATTGGCCCAATGAAACGCTATGGGTGCAAGGCGACTTGGTACGTCTGGAACAAGTGTTGGTAAATTTAATCGGCAATGCGCTGCAGGCAATGAAAGGCGTACCGGTGCCACAACTGACCTTGGGCGCCCATACCCAACATCAACAGGTTATTATTAGCGTTACCGACAATGGCCCCGGCATCCCCGAGGAGCACTTAGGGCATATTTTTGACCCCTTTTTTACCACCAAAGCACCAGGGAGTGGCTTAGGGCTGGGGCTCTCGATCTCATCACGTATCATGGACGATCTAGGCGGCAAGCTGCAGGCGACTAATCAGCCCGAAGGCGGCGCTCGCTTCACCATTACCCTGCCCCATTCACCGATAACCCACACCCAGGAGAATTCCTCTTATGCATGAGCCGTCGACGCTGCCGGTCATGGTGATCGACGACGAACCGCATCTGCGGATCACCGCCAGCCAAACCCTCGAACTTGCGGGCTATACGCCCTACTGCTTTGAATCAGCAGAACAAGCCCTGGCGGCATTAACGCCAAACTTTCCGGGTGTCATTGTCAGTGATATCCGCATGCCAGGGATGGATGGCATGGCGTTACTCCATGAGCTACATAGCCGCGACGCTACTCTGCCCATCATTTTAATTACTGGGCACGGCGATATTTCCACGGCCGTGGAAGCCATGCGCGCTGGGGCCTGGGATTTTCTCGAGAAACCCTTTGCCGGTGATCAACTGCTAGATGTGGTGCGCCGAGGCATAGAAAAGCGCCAGCTCAGTTTGGAAAACCACCGTCTTAAAGCCGAACTTGAAGTGCAACAAGCCGCGTTGGGGCCGCGACTCGTTGGGCGCACAGCGATTATTTCGCGGCTGGCCGCAATGATTCAGCGTATCAGCCAGGTAGAGGCCGATGTACTGCTATTTGGTGAGACCGGCACCGGTAAAGACTTAGTGGCCCGTGCGATTCACGAACGCAGCGGACGGCGTAATAGCCCCTTTATGGCGATCAACTGTGGCGCTGTGCCCGAAAACACCATTGAGTCCGAGCTGTTTGGTCACGAAAAAGGCGCCTTCACCGGCGCTGTAGAGCGGCGCATCGGCAAGTTTGAACACGCCAATGGCGGCACGGTGTTTCTGGATGAGATTGAATCGATGCCCATGGCGCTGCAAGTCAAACTGCTGCGGGTACTGCAAGAGCGCAGCGTAGAAAGGCTAGGCGCCAATGAAACAGTCCCGCTCGATATTCGGGTGATTGCGGCCACCAAGGTGGATCTCAAAGCCGCCTCCGAAGAGGGGCACTTTCGCGAAGATCTTTACTACCGGCTAAACGTGGTCACCCTGCCGTTGCCTGCTCTGCGCGAGCGGCGTGAGGATATTCCCTTGCTGTTTCAGCACTTTGCCGTGGTCGCTGCCAACCGCAGTGGGCTGGAAGCACCGACCCTCGACAGCCCCGCCATTGCCGCTCTACTGGCCCATGACTGGCCCGGCAACGTGCGCGAGCTGCGTAACCTTGCCGAGCGCTACGTGCTGCTGGGCGCCGCCTTTGACTATCGCCTGGATGCGCTGTTGGAAGGGGTTAATGCCGACACCGAGGAGCCTACCCTGCCACGCCAAGTAGAGCTGTTTGAAAAGAGCCTCATCAGCCAATCGCTAGCGCGCTACCATGGCCGGGTAACCGATGTGTGTCGCCACTTAGGCATTCCGCGCAAAACCTTTTACGACAAGCTTAAAAAGCATGGCCTCAATGCCGACGACTATCGCCACAGCAGCGAACCTTGATGCAGCAACTCACCTAATACCGACCAGGGCGGCACCCAAGGTATTAGCGTTAACGTGGCAATCAGCATTAGCAGGTTGGATATTGGCCGCCGGCTATCGCCTAGCTTAAGCGCCGTACCAAAGGAGCGCTTTAACCGCGCGCCTTCAAGGTCAACGCTGTATATCTCATCCAAACTCAAGTGGATCAAAAACCCTACCAAGGTGGCAGCACCGTGAGACCAAGCCAGCCACGCTGGCTGGTTGAGTAAATTAAAGCTTAACGCGGTGGTGAGCAGGCTACATAGCCCGCCCGCTAGCAAGGAATGCCAAATACCACGGTGCACTGTAAAACGCGAGAACAGCACCCCCGCCAAATAGCGCACACAGAAGTAGATCCCACCGCAGGCAATCAACAACGCACCCGGCGTCAGCCATGGCTGTAACAACAGCGCGCCCAATACCAGGGCGGGCACCGAAAGCAGGTTGAATATCAGACGGATAGAGTGGGATCGGTCAGCATCAATGTCGGGCAAAATGCCCCCAAAAGTGACCAGCGCAATCATCACTACCGCTTGTGAAGGCGGCCACCATTGGCCTTTCCAGCCTGCGTAAGCTATCAGCATGCCGCCCGCCGCTGCTACCGTAATATGCGTGCGAAAATTAGCCATGAAGCGGCATCCCAGAACCTGCAAACAGAGAACTGTATAAATTAACAGATTTCTGACGCCCGCAACATGGCTTAAGAAGAAAAAAGGTTGGCTGAGCAACTGCTTAGAGAAACAACGTTAAAGTTAAGTTTCTGCCAAAAAGCGGTCTTTCAATTTAACGTAGTTACCTGCGGTATAAGGGAAGAACGCACGCTCTTTCTCTTTCAGCGGCCGAAGCGCCTTAGCCGGATTACCGGCATACACATAGCCACTTTCCAAATGCTTACCCGGCGTTACCACGGCGCCGGCGGCGATTATGACCTCATCCTCAACGACCGCGCCATCCATCACAATCGCGCCCATGCCCACAAGTATCCGGCTTCCCAAGGTACAGCCATGCAAGATCGCTTTATGGCCGATGGTCACATCATCGCCAATGGTGAGCGGAAACCCTTCGGGGCTGAAGTCACTGGCGTGGGTAATATGCAGCACGCTGCCATCCTGCACGCTGGTACGCGCGCCGATACGAATACGGTGCATATCGCCACGGATAACCGTCATCGGCCAGACGGAGCAGTCGTCGCCCATCACCACATCACCAATGACCACACTGGCCGGATCAATATAAACGCGCTCGCCCAGCTGGGGCTCCATACCTTGATAGCGCCTTAACGCACTGCTCATAACTCGCTCCTAGGGTTCTGATGGACAGCTTAGAGAGTTTAATTACCTCACTATAGCAACCCGGCCAGTAGAACAATAAAGGTTAGCGGAATCGACACCCAGCGAATGATATTGCGCCACACCCGATAGCCACTTTCACCAACGCCTAACGCGCTCACTACCCTCTCGCGGGGCATTACCCAAGCGGCAAAAACCGCTATCAATAGGCCTCCCAAGGGCAGGAAAACATCCGGCGGTATACTGCTGACAAGCTCGAATACATTGCGCCCAAACAGCGGCCGAAACTCCGAAAGCGTTGAAAAAGAGAACGCTGATAAAAGTCCGATCAGCCAGACGCTGAGCGCCACAATCGCTGTCGAGATGCTGCGGCGCAGCCCCAAGCCCTGCAGCGTGGCGACCATTGGCTCCGCAAGGTTAATGGCAGATGTCCAAGTCGCCAGCAGCAGCAGTAAAAAGAATACGCTTAACCACACGGAGCCCCAGGGCAGCTCAGAGAACGCAATGGGAAGGGTGACAAACATTAACCCTGGGCCGTCAGTAGGATCCATGCCTTGGGCAAACACCACCGAGAAAATAGCGATCCCCGCCAGTAACGCCACGCTAATATCGAGTACCGCGACCGCAACGGCTGCCTTGGGCAGACTTTGCTCTTCAGGCATATAAGCGCCATACGCCATCAAGGCACAGGCCCCTACCGCCAAGGTAAAGAACGCATGCCCCATGGCATGCACCACCACTGAGGGGGTCAGCGCCTCGAAAGAGGGCAGGAATAACCACGCTAACGCTGGCGCAAAACCATCGGTGGTCGCAGCATAGCCCGCTAATAGCAGCAATAGCAGGTATAACAGCGGCATCAGCAGGTTATTGAGCCGCTCTAGCCCCTTGGCAACGCCCGCCGCTACAACCGTCATGGTCATAAACAGAAACAGTGAGTGATTGAAGATCAACAGCCCCGGGTTGGCCAAGAAGGCTTCAAAACCAGCGCCAATCTCAGCGGCACTCGCGCCATTGAAATTGCCATTAACAGAGGCCACCAAAAACTCAATCGACCAGCCGGACACCACCGAGTAGAACGACAAGATGCAGAATACGGTGAACGCCCCGAATAGCCCCAGCCAACGCCAGTGGGGCGATGCGCCAGCCTCGGCCGCCAGGGCACTCAAGGCTTGCATCGGCCCCCGCCGCCCGGCACGACCAATCAGAATCTCCGCCATCATCACTGGAATACCCAGCAGCAGCACAAACGCCACGTAAATCAGTAAAAACGCCGCACCGCCGTTCTCTCCGGCCACGTAAGGGAAGCGCCAGATGTTGCCTAACCCCACCGCAGCACCTGTTACCGCCAAGATAAAGGCCCGCTTCGACCCCCAGCGCTCCAGCGTTTCGCTCATCACATGCTCCTGCCATTGGTGGCATTAAAAGGCGGCAAGACTAGCAGGCACTTGCGTGCAGGCCAAACCCTGTTATTGAACCTAGCATTGAAACACGGCTCAACCGCCCGCACTGTGTCATTATTATTGCGCTCTTTTTACGCGTTCCTGACGTTTTAATACTTATGTTTTTAGAACTAGGTTTTTAGAATCAGGTTTTAAAAGCATGCCACCCGAGGTGTCTATGTCCTCCAACTCTGTGTCCACCAATCCGCTACTTGAAACCCACGAGCTACCTCCCTTTGGCGAGATTCGCGCCGAGCACGTGGAACCTGCCGTGGACACGCTGCTAAGCGAAAGCCGTGAGGCCATTGATCGCCTGGCTGAACAGGCAGCCGCCACCCCACCCACATGGGACAATTTTGCAGCGCCACTTGAAGCGGTTAATGACCGCCTCACCAAGGCGTGGTCACCGGTATCGCACCTCAACGGCACCATGAACTCCCCAGAAATGCGCGAAGCGTACCAAGCATGCCTCGAAAAGCTCTCTGACTTCGGCACCTGGGTAGGCCAACACGAAGGGTTGTTTCATGGCTGGCAAGCGTTAAAAGATGGCCCGGCCTGGGAATACTTGGATGCCGCCCAACGGCGTACCGTGGAGAACGCTCTGCGCGATTTCCGCCTAGCCGGTGTTGACCTTCCCGTTGACCAGAAAGCTCGCTACGGTGAGATTCAGTCGCGGCTCTCACTGCTGTCAAACCAGTTCTCTAATAACGTGCTGGATGCCACCCAGGCATGGCACAAAGACATTGATAGCCAAGAAGCTTTAGCAGGGGTGCCGGAAAGTGCCCTCGACACCTTAAAAGCCACCGCCGAGGCGAAATGCGTTGCGGGCTACCGTATTACTCTGGATTTCCCCAGCTTCTTCCCGGTGGTTAGCTACGCCGATAACCGCGAGCTGCGCCGCGAAGTGTATACCGCCTTCGTTACCCGAGCTTCTGATGAAGGCCCGGATGCGGGTAAATTCGATAACGCGGCAATCATGGAAGAGATTCTGGCGCTACGCAGTGAAATGGCCCAGCTGCTCGGTTTTGCCACCTACGCCGATTACTCCCTCACCACCAAAATGGCGGAATCTCCCGAGCAGGTACTCGACTTTCTTAACGATTTAGCCCGTCGCGCGGTGCCACAGGCGAAGGAGGAGTTTGCTGAACTTAGCGATTATGCCCGTGATGAACTAGACCTGGAGACGCTGGAGCCGTGGGATGTTGCCTATGCCAGTGAAAAACTACGCGAAGCGCGTCACTCTATCTCCCAGGAGCAGTTACGCCCCTATTTTCCGGCGCCCCAGGTAGTCGATGGTTTGTTTCAGGTGGTTGAACGCCTTTACGGCGTGTGCTTTGAGGAAGATACCCAGGCGTCCCGCTATCATGATGACGTGCGCTATTTCCGCATCACCGAAAACGGGCAACCGATTGCTGGCTTTTATCTCGACCTCTACGCCAGAGAAGGTAAGCGTGGCGGCGCGTGGATGGCCGACTGCCGAGTACGGCGCCAAACGGAGCAGGGCCTGCAACTACCGGTCGCCTTTCTTACCTGCAACTTCACTGCCCCGGTAAGTGGCCGCCCTGCCTTGCTTACCCACGACGAAGTCACCACGCTGTTCCATGAGTTTGGCCACGGCCTTCACCATATGCTGACACAGCAGCAGATTGCCGATATTTCTGGCATTAATGGCGTCGCCTGGGATGCCGTCGAGCTGCCTAGCCAATTTATGGAAAACTACTGCTGGGAGCGTGAAGGCTTAGACTTACTCGCCAAGCACGTGGATAGCGGCGAACCGCTACCTGCAGAGCTACTTGAGCGACTGCAGGCGGCCAAGAATTTCCAGTCGGCCATGGGTATGATGCGCCAAATCGAGTTTTCGCTATTCGATCTGCGTCTACATCATGAAGTAAGTGCTCCCAGCGCCAGCGATGTGCAAGCTTTGTTAGATGAGGTGCGTGAAGCAGTATCGGTGCTGCCTAAAGTGTCGTTCAACCGCTTCCAAAATAGCTTTGGTCACGTATTTGCGGGTGGCTACGCTGCCGGTTACTACAGCTACAAGTGGGCGGAAGTTCTCTCGGCGGATGCCTGGAGTGCCTTTGAAGAGGCCGGTATCTTTGATCCTGAAACAGGACAGCGCTTTCGTCGCGAAATTCTTGAGCAGGGCGGTGCCCGCGATGCCGCTGACCTGTTTGTCGCCTTTCGGGGCCGAGAGCCGAGCGTTGAGCCGCTGCTGCGCCATAGCGGCATTCGCGCCGCTTAGCACTTTTCTCAAACCAGTTACTAGCCTTCTCAAACCACTTTCCCATACGCGGTGCCTTAGGCACCGCTTGTTTGGAGAACCCAATGTCGACTATTAAACGTTTTATCGCCGGTGTTACTTGCCCGCGCTGTGCGGCGATGGATCGTATCCGCGCCTGGGAGCAAAATGGCATTCGCTACCGGGAGTGCGTCAGCTGCGATTTCTTCGAGCAACTACCCATTGAGGAAGACGCACTTACCGAAATGACCACCCGGGTTAATCAGGTACGCGATGATCAGAAGCAGCAGGATGTACAGCCCGTGCGCATTCTAGATCCAGGTAAACCCTCGCGTTAACACCTCATTTCTATCCCCTCACCCTTATCTCCTCGCCACCACGGCTGGCCTATTCAACCTTCACCAGCCAGGTAGCCCTACCTTTACGACCCGACTTAAAGCCGTTAGCGTACGGACAACTCAATTTGTGTGCGGTTATCCGCACACAAAAAAGCCGTCATCGTGCGAACACTCGGACACTTCAGCTGTTAGCACTTGCCACCAAAGTTGAATAAAAAATTTATAAACAACTGATTTTAAAAGAACAAACTTTAAATGGCACAACTATCGCTGTTATATAAAGGCATACCTGCTTAAAGCAGTATCGACTGGCGGTATTGATCGACGCCGGCAGTATATAACCCCAATAACAGCTAGGAATTTTCGCCATGCGCAAACATATGCCTAAAACGTTTACTCTTCTCGCCAGCAGTGCTCTGCTTGTAGCGGCCGCCAGCAGTGCTCAAGCGCAAGCAGACCGCTCCGATTGGCCCGATAACTTTACCGTAGGTACCGCTAGCCAAGGCGGCACTTACTTTGTTTACGGTTCAGGCTGGGCAAACTTTATCGCTGATGAGTTAGGCGTATCTGGCGGCGGTGAAGTCACCGGCGGTCCTACTCAAAACCTGGCGCTCGTGCACACAGGCGATATGGCATTTGGCTTAACCACCATGGGCCCTGCTTCTGACGCCGTTAAGGGTGAAAGCCCGCTGGCACCTGGCATGCAGATGGATAATGTATGCGCCATGTTCCCCATGTACGAAACGCCGTTCTCCATTACCGCGCTTGCCGACAGCGGCATCGAGTCAATTTCCGATATTCCTGATGGCGCACGCATCGGTTTTGGCCCGGCTGCCTCAACCTCGGATACTTACTTCCCGGCCATTTTAGAAACCCTGGGCGTTAACTTCGATCGCCGTAATGGCGGCTGGTCAGACTTAGGCGGTCAGTTGCAGGATGGCTTGCTTGACGTTGTTGCCTTTGCCGCTGGCATTCCGATCCCCGCCGTTAGCCAGTTGGAAGTGCAAACGGACGTCAACATCATCGAATTTAACGAAGAAGAGCTGGCCACGGTGCTGGAAAACTTCCCGGTTGCTGAGTTTATGATTCCGGCCAACACTTATACGACGCTGGAAGAAGACGCCCGCGCTGTCTCCATGTGGAACTTCGCCATTGCTGGCTGCGACCTGCCGGAAGATTTCGTTTACGAAGTCACCAAGGCCACCATGGAAAACAATGACCGCATGCGTTCCGTGCATCGCAGTGCTGAAACCAGCATTCCAGAAAACATTAAGCACAACACCGTGCTGCCGTTTCACCCAGGCGCTGCACGCTGGTACGAAGAGAACGGCTATGAAATTGCTGATGACATGATCAACTAAGCAACTTTTCCCGTTCTAACTGCCCCGTTACCGGCCCCGCCGGGCGGGGCAGCTTTCGCTGCTGCTACCCCTTTGTCTGCTTTTGCTGTGAGGGTGAACTCTAATGAGTCACAAAACCGACCAAGACCCCAATGACCTCAAGGATGATGCCCACGCGGCGTCTGTGATACCAGAGTCCATTGCCGATGGTGTCGATGAAGACGTTGTTGAACCCAATCGCCGCCTGTTTACTGGCTGGCAGTTCCTGCTATTTGCGGCATTAGCGATCGCTTACTCAAGTTTCCATCTGATTTCACTCAACGTGTATCCGATGGAAACCTGGTCGTTTCGTATCGTGCATATTGCCGGTGCGCTTATTCTCGGTTACGGGCTCTTTTCTGGTGCCCGTTTTGCCGACGACGATCACCAGGCGTCAGGTGCCTGGATCAAATGGCTTAGCTACGCGTTACTGATTCCTGCCGCCTATACTCTGGCGCAAGTTCTGTTGATGTATCAAACGCTCAGCGGCGGCGCCATGCGCATCGACCCGAGCATTGAAAACTGGCACTACGGCTACCCGTTAATGGCGACGACAGCGGCGGCTGTTGTGTTGTCATGGTTTTATCGTCAGGCACGTCATCGCTTCAATCCTGCAGACTTGGTACTGATGGTCTGCGCGCTGGCCAGCGCTGGTTATTTGTTAGTGGCTTATAACACCAATATCCGCATGTCGACGGGTACCTCTTTCGCACCGTCAGGCATTTCCTGGGCGGCGATTGCGGGCTCACTACTGATTCTGGAGCTCACCCGCCGGGTCGCAGGCCTGGCCCTGGTGGTTATTTCTGCGGTTTTCCTGACCTACGTTTTCGCCGGGCCCTATCTGCCAGGCTTTTTAGGCTATCCGGGGCTGTCACTACAGCGCTTCTTTAGCCAGGTGTATACCGACGCAGGCATTCTCGGCCCCACCACCGCCGTGTCGTCGACCTATATTATTCTGTTCATTATTTTTGCTGCCTTCCTACAGGCCTCTAAAGTAGGCGACTACTTCGTTAACTTTGCCTTTGCCGCAGCTGGCCGTGCCCGTGGTGGCCCTGCCAAGGTGGCCATTTTTGCCTCTGGCTTGATGGGTATGATTAACGGTACTTCGGCAGGTAACGTGGTTTCCACCGGCTCATTGACCATTCCCCTGATGAAGAAAGTCGGCTACCCATCACGTAGCGCAGGCGCGATTGAGGCAGCCGCCTCAACCGGTGGGCAAATCATGCCGCCGATTATGGGCGCGGGCGCGTTCATCATGGCCGAAGTGACCGGTATTCCCTATACCGAAATCGCCCTTGCCGCTGTTATTCCGGCGATTCTGTATTTTGCCTCTATCTATTTTATGGTCGACTTTGAAGCCGCCCGTAAAGGCATGCGTGGCATGCGCAAAGATGAGATTCCGCTGTTCTCGAAGCTGGTAAAACAGGTCTATCTGTTCGCGCCGATTATTATCCTGATTGTCGCCCTGTTTATGGGCTACTCGGTGATCCGCGCGGGCACCTTGGCCACGGCGTCAGCCGCAGTGGTTAGCTGGCTCTCACCCAATAAAATGGGCTTTCGGGCGATTCTTAAAGCGCTGCAAATAGCGGGCACTATGTCGATTCAGATTATCGCCGTGTGCGCCTGCGCGGGCTTAATCGTCGGGGTTATCTCGCTGACCGGTGTGGGCGCGCGTTTCTCGTCACTGCTACTTGGCTTAGCGGGCGTGAGCCAACTGCTGGCACTAGTGTTCGCCATGCTGATCAGTATTCTACTCGGCATGGGTATGCCGACTACCGCTGCCTATGCGGTGGCCGCTTCCGTGGTCGCTCCCGGCTTGATCAATATCGGCATTGAACCGCTAATTGCTCACTTCTTTGTGTTCTATTTTGCGGTCGTCTCCGCGATTACCCCCCCTGTTGCCTTGGCCTCCTATGCCGCGGCCGGTATCTCCGGCGACAACCCCATGGGCACCTCGGTGGCCTCGTTCAAGATTGGCTTGGCCGCGTTCATTGTGCCGTTTATGTTCTTCTACAGCCCGGCCATGCTGATGGAAGGCTCACCGATGCAGATTCTGCGCGTTGGGTTAACCGCGACGCTGGGCATTGTGCTGCTTTCTGGTATGGTTCAAGCGTGGTTCTTTGGCCCCGTTAACCTAGTGCAGCGTGTCGTCATGCTGGTGGGCGCGCTGTTTTTAATCTACGGCGGTATCTATACCGACATTGCCGGCCTTGCGATTGGTATCGTGCTATTCATGATGCAGCGTAAGATGCACGGTGGTGGTAGCAAAACGGCACAAGCTGGCTGATTGGTTTAGGCCACAAACGCTGAAGTAAAAAAACCCCGCTCAACAACGTTGAGCGGGGTTTTTAATGGGCGCAGGTGGGTAAATAATCTGGCTGAGTTAATCGGTCAGATTATCGACGATCTTCAGCACCGGCGCCGCCTGGTTAAGCGTGTAGAAGTGCAGGCCTGGCGCGCCGCCCTCCAGCAAGCGCTGGCAAAGGCGGCTCACCACATCGGTGCCAAAGGCGGCTATCGCTTCGCTGTCGTCGCCATAGGATTCCAACTGCTTGCGAATCCAGCGTGGTATCTCGGCACCGCAGGCGTCAGAAAAACGCGCCAGCTTGGTGTAGTTGGTAATTGGCATGATGCCGGGAATAATCGGCTGCTCGACGCCCAGCGCGCGGGCTTTATCGACGAAGTTGAAATAGGCGTCGGCGGTGAAGAAGTACTGGGTGATGGCCATATTGGCGCCAGCCTTCATTTTACGCGCGAAGTTTTCTACATCCTTATCAAGATTAGGTGCCTGTGGATGAGATTCAGGATAAGCAGCCACCGCAATATCGAAATGGTCGCCCGTTTCCGCGCGAATAAACTCAACCAGCTCGTTGGCATAACGTAGCTCGCCAATGCTTCCCATGCCAGAAGGCATGTCACCACGCAGTGCGACGAGGCTCTCGACCCCTTCCTCACGGTACTGCGCCAGCAGATCACGCAACTGCGCTTTTTCACTGCCGATACAGGAGAGATGCGGAGCGGTATTAATGCCACTTTCACCAACCGCACGCACCACCTCACGGGTACGCGCCTGGGTAGATCCGCCGGCACCGTAAGTCACCGAGAAAAACCGAGGGTTCCGGGCGGCCAGCTCATCGCGAACGTGGATCAGCTTGTCGCGCCCAGCATCGGTATTGGGCGGAAAGAATTCAAAGCTGATACCTAGCGGATGCTCATGGCTGCTCATGGGATTTCCTTATTAGAGATCAAAAGTAATGATATTTTGAGGTATTCTCGCTGTTCCAGCGCGCTGCGGCTAATGAAAGATTCCACGCTTGGCCTTTAATTCGGCTCATGTTAGCGAGCCACCACATACAACGGGAGGATAAATGGATCTTGCACCTGGGGCGCTCGTTGGGCCGTTACTTATGCTACTCAGCTACGTGGGACTAGGCTGGCTCGCCGCCCAACGACTCAAGCTAGATCCTCGCCCGATTGCGACGCTGCTGGTTTACCTGATAGCGCCTTTTACGATTTTTCGCGCGCTGATGAACGGCGGCCCAACACCTGACTATCTTTTACTCACATTAGCGTTGTTCATTCTGGCCAGCCTGATGGCACTGGTGGTACAGCGTATTACTCGCCACCGTTTTGGCGAGCAGGAAGCGGCCTTGCTGGCGTTCTCCTCAGGAACAGGTAATACCGGCTATTTTGGCCTACCGATTGCGCTGATTTTGCTGCCCCCTGAAGGCGTTACTCTTTACCTGTTCTGTATGTTGGGGATTAATATTTACGAATTTACCGTGGGCTTTTACCTTAGCGCACGTGGTCGTTTTTCAGTACGCGAGAGCCTGATCAAAATTTCTCGCTTACCGCTTATCTATGCATTCTTATTCGCGTTACTGCTTAGCGCCCTTGAAATCACCATACCCGCTGCGGCAATGAATTCGCTGGCAGTATTCCCTGCCACTTACACACTGCTAGGCATGATGATTATTGGCATGACGCTTAGCCAAGTGACGCTTTCCGCCTGGGATACGCGCTTTGTAGCCGCCTGTTTAGGGCTACGCTACCTGATGTGGCCATTGGTCATGCTAGTGGCCGTGTTAATACTGCAGTGGGTTACGCCACTTTCCTCAGAGTTAGCCCTAGCGCTGCTGTTGATAGGCGTGGTGCCCATGGCTGCTAATGTGGTGGTGGTGGCGATGGAGTTGGGTATTCAGCCGCAGAAAGGCGCGTTAGCGGTGCTGGTCACCACGCTGCTCGCACCGCTGCTGATTCCACTTTATCTAGGCTTGATGCTGCATCTCACCGGGCTTGGTTAGTCATTGAGTTAGTTAAAAACCAGCCACGCCCGCGTCGTTAAGGCGTCGTGCCATCTGCTGTATCTCGGGGTGGCTGAAAAACGCCACAAGTGCGTCAGCGCGAACCGGGCCAACGCCGGGAACGGCTTGCCACTGTTCGCGCTGGTAGCCCGTTAACTCATACCAATCCCCACGCACCGATTCGCTACCCGGTGGCGCCCCCAGCGCACTTAACCAGGCCGCAAACGGCTTACCCTGGGCGACTTGAAACTGCTCTATTAACGCGTCAGCGGTCGCCTCACCAATGCCGTAGGCCTGTTGCAGCTGGCGTGGTTCAACATTCAGCCAGTCCAGTAAATGAGTGACTACGCCCGCTTCGACTAACGCTTGCCAGGTACCTTCACCGACACCCTGCATGCCAAGCTGCTCTCCAAGGTAGGTGAGCCGCGCCAACAATTGATTTTCACAGCCAGCAGTTAATTCAAAACAACTTAGCAGGTGGTAGCGCTGGGGTGACGGAGGCGTCAGCGGCGAGCGCTCCTGGGTATGCCACACCACTTCAGTTAACTGGGGAATCGTTAACCCCGCTAGCGAAATCGCCACTTGGTCACCAGGACGCACATCCAGTGATTCCCAGCGTTCCAGCGAGCCTAACGAAAGGCGGCTAATGCGTCGTCCCTCCAGCTGTACCGGATTAAGCCACACCAACGGCGTCACGCGCCCGGTGCGCCCAACACGAAACTCAATGCCGCGCACTTCCGCCAGCGCCTGCTGAGCGGGGTATTTCCAGGCAATGGCCGTCTCGGGGGGCGAAGATGACCAGCGGCGCACGCCGGGGCGTTCAGCTTGCTTAATCACCACGCCGTCGGTAGCAAACGGCAACGGCCCGTTGAACCAGCGATCGCGCCAATAGGCGGCATCACGGCGGTCATCCAACGAGTGAGTGTAATCAGCGGTATCAAAGCCTAATCCGCTGAGCCCCGCTAACCGCTCGGCCATTGCGGTAGGCCCATCGGGCCAATCCCAAACAAACAGACCTATACGTTCAAGGGTGGCGGCTTCAGGAGAGGATTGCGCCATGGCGCCTGCTACGGCACCGCGTGCTCCTGTTGAGGGCGAGCGCGACTGAACGTGTTGCGAGAGCCGCCAATAAAGCTCGCCTTGAAGTACCGCAGAAAGGGGCTCGGGCAGCGTATTGGGTACGGCGGGTAGCTGAAGAGCGCGGTCTGTCCAATCCTCTCCCCGCTCACCGTCTCCCCGACTCACGGCTTCGACCAGCTCCCCGTCCTTATAGCGCAGTGTCACCGCTACGCCATCTACTTTGGGTTGTATCCATAGATCTTCACGGCGGCTGGTAAAGCGCCGCACACCGTCGTCATCAGCTTTATTGAGGCCGCGCTGCGCCGCCGGGTGATCAAGAGTGCCACTGCTTCGTGTAACGCGCGTAAGTGGTTGATGGTCGGGCGTATTACCTAAGCAACGCTGCCAGGTGGCGAGGCGCTCAACGGCTTGGTCATAAAGCGCATCGTCGATTAGCGCGACACCCTCTTGATGGTAAGCGATGTCCCAATACTCTACATGCTCAGCAAGCGCCTGGCTTTCGCGGCTTAAGCGCTCCTCCGGCCAATCAGGGCATTCGGCAGCCTGTGCGGAAAAAGTGACAAGCCAGATCAGGCCACCCAACAGCCAAGTTCGTACACTCAACAACATTCTTTACCCCCGCGGGAACACATCAGCCTTTAGGCTTAGCCTAGCGCAACGGACATAAAAAAAGCCCCTCGGCCGAAGCTAAAGGGGCGATTTAATCCATTTCTTACAAACGGCGTAGCGAATCTCTTACAAACCGGCGGCCTTACGCAGTGCCTCGGCCTTATCAATCTTTTCCCACGGGAAAGCAGTAAAGGTTTCGGTATGCGCTTGGCCTTTATCGTCACTCCAGGTGTAGCTGTGCTCGAACGGCGCCCGGCCAAAGTGGCCGTAAGCGGCGGTGAGCTGATACATAGGATGCAGCAGATCAAGCATCTTAGTGATCGCGTAGGGGCGCAGGTCAAAGTGCTCGCGAACCAGCGCCACGATCTTGGCATCGTCAATTTTACCGGTGCCGAAAGTGTCGATGGAGACCGAGGTCGGCTCGGCAACGCCAATCGCGTAGGAGACCTGAATCTCACACTTATCAGCCAGCCCCGAGGCCACTACGTTCTTAGCTACATAGCGACCCGCATAGGCGGCGCTGCGATCCACTTTAGAGGGGTCTTTGCCGGAGAACGCTCCACCACCGTGACGTGCCATGCCGCCGTAGGTGTCGACAATGATCTTACGTCCGGTCAAACCACAGTCGCCTACCGGGCCGCCAATCACAAATTTGCCGGTCGGGTTGATATGGTACTGGGTGCTGTCATCCAACCACTCGGCGGGAATGACTTGCTCAATGACCTCACGCTTGATCATTTTGCGCAGATCTTCCTGATCAATATCTGGGTCGTGTTGGGTAGAGAGAACGATGGCATCGACACCGCAGGGCTGACCTTCGGCGTTATAGCGGAAGGTTACCTGGCTCTTGGCATCCGGGCGCAGCCAAGGCAGCAGGCCATTTTTACGCAGTTCGGCCTGACGCTCAACTAAACGATGCGAGTAGTGGATCGGCGCCGGCATAAACGAATCAGTTTCGTTAGTTGCGTAGCCAAACATCAAGCCCTGGTCGCCAGCACCCTGGTCTTCTGGCTTGCTGCGGTCAACGCCCTGGGCAATATCGACACTCTGCTTGCCAATCAGGTTAACCACGCCGCAGGTCGCGCCGTCAAAGCCGACATCAGATGAGTTATAGCCAATGCTGATAATCACATCGCGCACGAGGGTTTCTAAATCGACCCAGGCGGAGGTGGTAATTTCGCCGGCAATGATCGCCACCCCGGTTTTCACCATGGTTTCACAGGCAACGCGGGCCTGTTTATCACGAGCGATAATGGCGTCTAACACCGCATCAGAAATCTGATCGGCAATCTTATCGGGATGACCTTCGGAGACGGACTCGGAGGTAAACAGGGAATATTCGCTCATCGCGCACTCTACCCTCTGTATGACGGCTGTATGTAATCCACAGCATCAGCAGGAAATCATGGCAGGTGTCCCCTGCCCGTATTAGTGAAGCGATAGCATTACTTTTCTACCGCGTCGGGAGGCAGAGTCTACACGCTGTCGGCGATGCTTCCCAGAACGTGATCCCGAGAATTTGCCGCTACATTTGCCGCAACATGGGAAGTCAGCGACAATAGCGCCTTTATAATTTCCGTTTTCAGGCGAGGAGCACCCCCATGCCGTCCCGTTTTGAGCTAGCCAATGCCATTCGCGCCCTGTCCATGGATGCCGTTCAGAAGGCCAAGTCCGGCCACCCGGGCGCCCCCATGGGTATGGCTGATATCGCCGAGGTGCTATGGAATGACTACCTCAAGCACAACCCCGAAGACCCCAAGTGGGCCGATCGTGACCGCTTTGTGCTCTCCAATGGCCACGGCTCCATGCTGCTTTACTCGCTGCTTCACCTCAGTGGCTACGAGCTAAGCCTGGAACAGCTGCAGAATTTCCGCCAGTTACACTCGCCCACTGCGGGCCACCCGGAATTCGGCTACGCGCCGGGTATTGAGACCACCACCGGACCGCTTGGTCAGGGCTTTGCCAATGCGGTCGGTTTTGCGATTGCTGAAAAAACTTTGGCAGCGCAGTTCAACCGCCCAGGCCACACGATTGTCGATCATCACACGTGGTGCTTTGTAGGTGACGGCTGCTTAATGGAAGGTATCTCCCACGAAGCCGCCTCCCTGGCCGGTACCCAGCAGTTGGGTAAGCTGATCACTGTATACGACGATAACGGCATCTCCATTGATGGCGAAGTGGAAGGCTGGTTTACCGACGATACCGCCAAGCGGTTTGAAGCTTACGGCTGGCACGTGGTGCCCAATGTGGATGGTCACAAGCCTGAAGAGGTGAAAGCCGCGATTGAGCTGGCCAAGAGCCACGACGATAAGCCGAGCCTGATTATCTGCAAAACCATTATCGGCTTTGGTGCGCCCAACAAGCAGGGCAAAGAGGACGCCCACGGTGCGCCCCTAGGCGATGACGAAGTGGCGCTGGCACGCACGCAGCTCGACTGGCCCCACGCGCCGTTCCATATTCCCGAGCCGATCTACTCGGCCTGGGATGCCCGTGAAGCAGGCAAAGCGGCTCAGCAGGCGTGGGACGCGCGTTTTGCCCGTTACGCTGAGGCTTTCCCCACGGAAGCGCGAGAGTTCACCCGCCGGATGAAGCGCCAGCTACCGACGGAACTGCCTACCGAAGCCTTGATTGAGCAGGCCCAAGAGCGCGGCGAGACTATTGCGTCACGCAAGGCCTCGTTCGAAGCGCTGAATGTGATCGGCCCGAAAATGCCGGAATTGCTGGGCGGCAGTGCCGATCTGGCACCGTCTAACCTGACCTTCTGGAAAGGCGCCAAAGCGATCACCCCGGAAGATGCCAGCGGCAACTACCTGCACTACGGTGTGCGTGAGTTTGGCATGGGGGCGGTTATGAACGGCATCGCCCTACACGGCGGCCTGGTACCTTACGGCGCGACCTTCCTGATCTTCATGGAGTACATGCGTAACTCGATTCGCATGGCATCGCTGATGGGCCAGCAGGTGATCTATGTGTTTACCCACGACTCCATCGGCCTGGGTGAAGACGGCCCGACTCACCAGCCCATTGAGCAGCTCACCAGCCTGCGCACGACGCCGAATCTAAACACCTGGCGCCCCTGCGATGCGGTCGAAACCACCGCCGCCTGGGATGCGGCAATTAAGCGTCACTCTGGCCCCACGGCGCTGGTGCTTTCGCGCCAGAACTTGCCCCATCAGCAGCGCACTAAAGCGCAGTTGGCAGCGATTCAAAACGGTGCGTACGTTCTTAAGGACAGCGAAGGAACGCCGGAGTTGATTCTGATTGCCACCGGTTCTGAAGTCGGCCTGGCGATGGACGCCGCCGCCGAGCTTGAGCAGCAGGGCAAAGCGGTACGCGTCGTCTCTATGCCATCGGCCTATCGCTTTAACGGCCAGGATGCCGAGTACCGTGAAAGCGTACTGCCTAAGGCGGTCACCAAACGTATCGCCATCGAAGCCGCTCATGCTGACTACTGGTACAAGTATGTGGGTCTGGAAGGTCGCGTGATAGGCATGACGACATACGGGGAATCCGCCCCGGCGGGCGATCTGTTTAAACACTTCGGCTTTACCGTCGAGAATGTGGTCAAACAAGCCAACGAACTACTCGGCTAAGCCATGCCAGCACTCAGTGGCTTTCTATGGCTGATTAGCTACTGGCTTATTGGTGAAGTGGTGATCCACTTCACCGCTTTGCCAATCTCGTCAGGCGTGATCGGCATGCTGCTGCTCTGCGCAACGCTCGCCGTTCGTGGCCGTGTCCCTACTAGCATTGCCGCTGCCGCCCAGCCACTGATTGCGCTACTCGCCATGCTGATTATGCCCGGCGTTGTTGGGGTGTTTTTTATCATCGGCGAGCTGGCCGGGCAGTGGACGGCTATCCTTATCGCGTTATTGCTGGGCACGTTACTCAGTGTGGTAACCACGCTGTGGCTGCTCAAGCGACTAATCGGGCAACCCAATGTCCGCTGATACGCCGCTGCTTACTCTATTAACCACCACCCCGCTGTTTGCGGTGGGGTTAACGCTGGCTGCTTATTTGCTTGGTAGCGCGCTGTTCCAGCGTTTAAAGCGCCCTTCTTGGCTGCCCGCTATTTTGATCGCGGCACTGCTGCTGGCAGGAGCCTTAGCGCTGGTAGGACTGCCTTACGCTACCTATCAGCAGGGGGCCACATGGCTAACGGTGCTGTTGGGGCCAGCTACGGTGGCGCTGGGTATGCCGCTTTATCAACAGCTGCCGCGTATCGTTGAATTATGGCGACCGCTGGCGATTTGTTTACCCATCGCCGCGACGCTGGCGGCTTGCTACTCGCTGGCAATTGCTTGGTTACTGGGCAGCTCGGACACCATACTTGCTTCCATTGCCGCTAAATCGGTGACTGCGCCTATCGCTATTGGCATTACGGAACAGCTTGGCGGCACCACGGCGCTGCTGTTGGGAGCGCTGTTGGTGACAGGGGTAATCACCATTCCCTGTGTCAGCCTCGCTGCGCGTTGGCTGCATATTGACGACGAGCGCTTGATTGGTTTCGCTCTGGGGCTTAACGGCCATGCCATTGGTACGGTGCGTGCGTTCGAGATCAGCCCCACCGCCGGTGCTTTTGCGTCACTGGGCATGAGCCTCACAGGGATTTTCACCGCGGTGCTGCTGCCTCTCGCCTGGCGATTGGTAGGTATGGGAGGCTGATGGGCACGGGCAGTTGATAAGAATCGACCACTGAAATACGTTATCATCGCAATGGCCTATTTCGATTATTGTTGAATCACTTTTAAGAGCCACCCTTCTGCATGGCTAATTCTGCTCCCAGGTATCGCATCGCCATTAACGGTTACGGACGCATTGGCCAATGCGTGTTGCGAGCGCTCGTCGAGCGGCAACATCCCGAACTTGAAGTGGTCGCTATCAACGAACTCTCTGATCTCGCGACCATTACCTATCTAACCCGTTACGACACCACTCATGGCCGCTTTCCCGGTGACGTCGATAACGACGGGCAGTACCTTATCGTCAACGGCCAGCGCATCCAGGTACTCTGCGAACAAGATCCACGCAAGCTGCCTTGGAAGGCGCTTGATGTGGATCTGGTGCTGGAGTGCTCAGGGAGCTTTAAAGATCGTGCCACCGCAGAGCTGCACTTAGCGGCAGGCGCGAAGCGGCTGCTGTTTTCTCAGCCAGCGGAAAATGATGTCGATGCCACCATTGTGTGGGGCATTAATGAAGGCGAGCTGGCGCTTTCCCAGCGAGTTCTGTCTGCGGCTTCGTGCACCACCAACTGTCTTGTGCCGCTATTGACCGTTTTGGATGAAGCTCTCGGCCTTGAGCACGGTGTCACCACGACGATTCACTCGGCGATGAACGACCAGCCGGTGATCGATGCCTACCACCAGACCGACCTGCGCCTTACCCGCTCGGCAATGCACTCTATTGTGCCGGTGGACACCGGCTTGGCGCTCGGCATTAGCCGCTTGATGCCCAATCTTGCGGGCCGCTTTGAGTGTCTGCACGTTCGCGTCCCCACTATCAATGTCTCTGCTATGGATGTGGCGCTCACCGTCAGCCGCGACACCCACCGGGACGATGTGAATACGCTGCTGCTGGCCGCCAGCCAGCAGCGCTTAAAAGGCGTGCTTGGCTATACTGAAGCACCCATGGCGTCGGTTGATTTTAATCACGACCCTCGCTCAGGCATCCTGGACGCTACCCAAACCCGGGTAGCGGGTAAACGCCTTATTAAGCTGCTGTGCTGGTTCGACAACGAGTGGGGATTCGCTAACCGTATGCTCGATATTAGCCAGCGGCTGGCCAGACTTTCGACAGAAACGTAACCTATTTGCATTAGCTGTTTATATTGAGTTCCACGGCCTAAACACGAGGAAACCGCTTCCATGAATGTAAAAAAGATGACTGACCTTCCCCTGGAAGGACAACGCGTGCTGATCCGTGAAGATTTGAATGTGCCCATCAAACATGGACGCGTCACCAGCGATGCCCGCCTACGTGCCGCGCTGCCGACCATTAAAGCAGCGATGAAGGCTGGCGCGAAAGTGATGCTCATGAGCCACTTGGGCCGTCCTAATGAAGGTGAACCCGCCGAAGAGTTTTCCCTCGCACCGGTGGCTGAACACCTGGGTGAACTGTTAGGTCGCCCAGTGCCGCTGATCACAGCCTATCTTGGCGAAACCCTGGATCTCGCCAACGGCGACGTCGTACTGCTTGAGAACGTGCGCTTTAACAGCGGCGAGAAAAAAGACGATGAGCAGTTGGCGAAACAGTACGCCGCGCTGTGTGATGTTTTTGTGATGGATGCCTTTGGCACCGCCCACCGTGCTCAAGCCTCTACCCATGGCGTGGCGCGTTTTGCCCCTAGCGCCTGCGCTGGCCCTTTGCTTGCCCAGGAACTCGATGCACTTGAAAAAGCGCTGGCGCATCCAGCCCGGCCCATGGCAGCCATTGTCGGCGGCTCGAAGGTCTCTACCAAGCT
Organism: Halomonas sp. A3H3; assembly: GCF_000982975.1. Lineage (NCBI taxonomy): Bacteria > Pseudomonadati > Pseudomonadota > Gammaproteobacteria > Oceanospirillales > Halomonadaceae > Halomonas > Halomonas sp. A3H3. Next base: position 1,749,675 of record NZ_HG423343.1, read on the forward strand.
GGATGTCCTCACCGCGCTGGCTGATAAATGCGATCAACTGATTGTTGGCGGCGGTATCGCCAACACCTTTATTGCCGCCGCGGGATACAATGTCGGTAAATCGCTCCATGAGGCTGATTTGGTGGGCCAAGCCAAAGCGCTGATGGAGAAGGTCTCTATTCCGATTCCTACCGATGTTGTCGTTGCCACCGAATTTTCTGAGTCGGCCAAGGCCGTTGTCAAACCGGTCGATCAAGTGGCTGATAACGAGATGATTCTGGATATCGGCCCAGATACAGCCGCTCACTTGGCCAGCATGCTCAAAGACGCCGGCACCATTTTGTGGAACGGCCCCGTCGGTGTATTTGAAATCGATCAGTTTGGTAAAGGCACTCAGGTGATCGCCCAGGCTATCGCCGATAGCGCAGGCTTCTCTATTGCGGGTGGCGGCGATACGTTAGCGGCCATTGATAAATATGCCATTGCGGATCGCGTTTCGTACATTTCTACCGGTGGTGGTGCTTTTCTTGAATATGTAGAAGGTAAGCAATTGCCTGCCGTCGCTGCACTCGAAGCCGCAGCCAAACGCGGTTAACATTGCACAACTTGAATCGGAACGCTTACTACCGTTCAAACTGACAGCTCAATCTTCACAACTCAGTCTTTACAACCCAATTTTGACAACTCAGTCTCTACAACATAGATAAGGTAACTTCATGGCTTTGATCAGCATGCGCCAGATGCTCGACCACGCCGCCGAATACGGTTACGGCATTCCGGCGTTCAACGTCAACAACCTTGAGCAGATGCGCGCCATTATGGAAGCCGCTGATGCCACCGATTCGCCGGTCATCGTGCAAGCATCTGCTGGTGCACGTAAGTACGCAGGCGCGCCGTTCCTGCGCCATCTGATTTTGGCGGCAGTCGAAGAGTTTCCGCATATCCCTGTGGTCATGCACCAGGATCACGGCACCAGCCCTGCAATCTGCCAACGCTCCATTCAGCTCGGCTTCTCCTCGGTGATGATGGATGGCTCGCTGGGCGAGGATGGCAAAACGCCCGCCGACTACGACTATAACGTCAACGTTACTCGTCGCGCGGTAGAGATGGCTCATGCCTGTGGCGTTTCCGTCGAAGGCGAGTTGGGCTGCCTGGGCAGCCTGGAAACCGGCATGGCCGGTGAGGAAGACGGTATCGGCGCGGAAGGCAAGCTGGATATGGAGCAACTGCTGACCGACCCGGAAGAAGCCGCCGAGTTTGTGAAAGCCACCCACGTGGACGCTCTGGCGATTGCCATTGGCACCAGCCACGGTGCTTACAAATTCACTAAGCCGCCTACCGGTGACACGCTCTCTATTCAGCGCATTAAAGAGATCCACGCGCGGATACCGGATACCCACCTGGTCATGCACGGCTCCTCTTCTGTTCCCCAGGAGTGGCTGGAAGTGATTAACCAGTACGGCGGCGAGATCCCCGAAACTTACGGCGTTCCCGTCGAAGAGATCGTTGAGGGTATTAAGCACGGCGTGCGCAAGGTCAACATCGACACCGACCTCCGCTTGGCGTCTACCGGCGCAGTGCGTCGCTTCCTGGCGGAGAATCCGTCTGAATTCGACCCGCGTAAGTTCTTGAAAGAGACCGTTACCGCGATGCGCGATCTATGTATCGCTCGCTACGAAGCCTTTGGCACGGCTGGTAACGCCAGCAAGATTAAGCCGATTAGCCTGGAAGAGATGTTCCTGCGCTACGAGCGCGGCGAGCTGGCTCCCAAGGTAAAATAAGCGTGTAATTGCCGCACTTTCGAAAAAGACGACCAACCGGTCGTCTTTTTTGTGGCTAATTAAATAGATGTTGCAACGCAGCATTGATAGGCTAACACTGAGGGTGAGGCCACGACGTCTCGTGTTCCAGCAAGGAGGCCACAACGCTGATGAAATCGACAACTCCCCTTTCCCTAATGCCCACTACCCCGGTAGCGATGTTCGATATATGGAAAGTCGGCATCATGGCTTTTGAGCTATGGTCGACGTCTTTATCGACAATCACTATGCGAAATCATTTATGGCAAACACAGCCGTTTTTTAGCCCCAAAATGATGCAAGAAAATCAACGCATGGTCACTGAAAAACTCGAGGCCAGCATGGAAGCTGGCCTCGTTATGCAAAAAGCGCTGCTCAACTCAATGAGCGGTAAGCAGGCCCCCTGGTGGGTTACCAGCCAGCGCACAATGAAGCCTTACCACCAGCGTAGTAGCGCTAACTCGCGCAGACTCGCCAAGTAGCGCTTAGGCACTGACATTACTCATTATCGTCGGTGCCTTCTTCATCATCTTCGCTATTCTCTTCTTCGCTGCTGTGAATGGCATCTTCCGGGCTACCTGTGCCGCCTGTGCCAGCCTCTGGGTTGCGATCTTCACTCTTACCAGGCTCTAGTTCGACGTCAGCTTCGCCCTCACTGGTGGCTACTTCTTCATTTTTCTCTTCCTCCTCTTCCTCTTCACGGACGCGTGCCGACTCATTAGCGGCTTCTGAATCGCTGGAAGAAGCGCCTTCATCTTCATCACGCTTTACTGATCCCGCTTTAATGCCGTATTCCTCTTCAAGTGCTGCATCATCCATAGGCTCGTGCTGCTCACCCTCTGACTCATGGCTATCAGCAAACACATAGCCAGTCGTCGTTAGCAAAGCAGCGCTGAGTGCCAAAGGTAGCATCCAAGGGGTTAGTCGCATTGGGCGTTCTCCATGTTGTGGTTCTGACAAGATAGTGTATCCCTACTATCTATTCAGCGCAGCTTGACCATTTCCAACGCTAGCGCTGCAGCGTTTTTCATGATGCTAGATGGCATATAACAATTCATCAAAATAAGCGCAATTATTCAAGCTGGCTCAATAGCCACGTTCAGGCAAGCAAAAAATAACAAAACAGTGTTCACAAATGGCGTAAAATCCCGTTCAATAGCAGTATGGATGGCTTCAACTAACACTGGCAGTGCATAAGCCGCTGCAAGGAACCGCAATGCCGCTCCCACTTTTGCTGTTTGACTGTGATGGCACACTCGTCGATAGCGAGCCACTACTGGCCGAAGAGATGGCCGCCGGGCTCAATTCAGTAGGCCTGCCTTTCGCTTCTACTGACTATCTTGGCGAGTTTCGTGGAGCGCGCTTTCGGCGCATCGTTGCTGAACTGCAACAACGCTATGGCGACGTTGACCCTGACCAGCTTGACCGCATGGAAGCCTCTATGCGGGCCAATCTAGCCACCCGGCTTGCCCAAGAGTTGACCACCATACCAGGCGCCCACGAAGCGCTGGATATATTAGCGGCTTATCCCAGTGCCGTGGTTTCCAACGGGCCTGAAAGCAAAATCCGCACGGCGTTAGAAGCTACCGGGCTCAGCCACTATTTTGGCAAACGCTTTTTCAGTGGCTATACCGCCAATTGCTGGAAGCCCGAACCCTGTTTACATTTACACGCAGCGAGTATCATGGGTTATTCCGCAAGTGACTGCATTGCCATAGACGATGCCTTGGTAGGCGTCCGCGCGGCGCTTCAAGCAGGAATGACGGTGATTCACTTAAACCGTTTCCCTGATGCTGAAACAACGCCTGAAAACGCTATCATGATAAGCAATATGTATCAGTTACCCGCCGTGGTGGAGCGACTCACGCGTGAGTATTGGCAAACTCCGGTGCCTCAACACTCAATGGGAGGAGGATAATGGCCTCTTTACGTGACCAGCTCGGTGGGCTGGTTTACTCCACCGAACATGGCAAAACCTGCCCCACCTGCCGGGAACCACTCGATGCCTGCCACTGCGATGATTTGAGTGAGCAGCAGCGTCTGGCGGCACTTGATGGCGTGGTACGCATTCGCCGCGAAACGAGTGGCCGGAAAGGCAAAGGCGTGACTACTGTTAGTGGCATTCCACTGCCTAGCGAAGAGCTTAAAAGCTTGGCAAAAACGCTTAAAAAACGGTGTGGAACGGGTGGAGCAGTTAAAGAAGGTATTATTGAAATTCAAGGCGACCACCGCGATACCCTGCGTCAAGAGTTAAGCAACCTCGGCTACCAGGTTAAACTCGCTGGAGGTTAGTTCTGTACACCACTATGACTTACCATCAGGGCTTACTATTGGGTAAGTCTCTATAGAGCAAGGCACTGCAATGGCTTGGCTGGAATACGTGCTACCCCTGATTTTTTTATTCCCCATGGCGGCAATGGCCAGTATTGTCCTTGCGCTGCGCAGCCTGCATGATGCTCGCGTTCACTCCCCATTCAACGCCCCCCTTCGTGAGCCGGGCCAAGCGCTTCGATACCGCCTGGACAAGGCTTTTTCCAGCCTATTTTTAAACGGTGCATTAGGGCCGATTATTAGCCTCGCCCCGCTAGTTTACGGCATGGGACGCATGCTGTTTGTGGATAAGCAGGACTGGGTTGAGTGGGCGCTGTATGGGCTGCTTAGTACTTTGCTGGTACTGACTTTTTCACTACTGTTGGTTCGCGACTATCAGCGTATCCGGCGCTTAAAACTAGGCTTAGCCTGTGAACTCGCTGTTGGCCAAGAGCTAGAGCGCTTAGTCCGCCCTGATGCCCACCCATACTATGTATTTCATGATGTGCCCACCGATAGCTTCACGATAGATCACGTCGTAGTAACACCGCATGGGGTATTTGTGGTGGAGACACGGGCACGAACACTCGCGATCGGCACCGATGGTAATGAGCTCAACACAGTAGCGGTGGAGCGCGAGCGTTTGCGCTTTCCGCACTGGCAAGAGCGTCGTCCGCTGCATAAAACACGCCAAGGGGTTAGCTGGCTGACTCACTGGCTGGAGCGACGCTGCGGCGTGCCCGTACCGGTACGGGGCGTATTGGTGCTGCCGGGTTGGAAAATAGATAACAGCGAGGCTGCACCGGATATTCTGGTGGTAAGCGGTGACACCCTTGCAAAGCAGATAACCGAGCTAATGCCAGGCCCACTCAATGATGCCATCCATGACAAGATCATTAATGTTCTGCTTGAGCGCGCTCAGTTGATGGAGTTGAAACATCTGAGCCAACCTTCAGTTTAAGTGTTCTCCCCTCCGCTCAATCGCCGCGCAGTCGGCCGCCCATTTCCTGGGCCAGATCCACCGCATAGTGGTCTGTCATCCCACCAATAAAGTCCAGCATTCGTCGATAGCTATCGTAGAGTGGCCAAGATGGCAGGGGAGTATTTTCGCCGATCAGGGCCAGCACACGTTGATGTTTAAACGATGAGTGCCCTGTGTGATGAAGCTCGTGTGCAGCGCCAATAAAGGCTTCCAGCAGAATACCCAGCGTCGTATAGGCGCCAATCTCCAGCTTTGCCTTACGCTCATTCTGGAAAATACGCTCTCGAGCCAGCTGCTTAGCCGCCTGAACGCCCCACCCCAGGTCTGGGTGACACAGCTCCAAGAGGTCATCACTAAGCGTGCCACTCAGCAGGGCCTGCTCATGCTGCACAAACACTGCGCCGACATCATTAACCGCACGCTCCATGGCAGCGCCTCGTAGCAGTGCAATGCGGCGACGCTGAGACACGTTACGGGCTTGCATATCGGCATACTCGGGCGGAAACTCTCCGGCTATTTGGCGAAGTATTTCAACTACTTCTTCATAACGCAGGATGCCCATTTCTAAACCGTCTTCCAGATCCAATAGCGCGTAACAGATATCATCGGCGGCTTCGACAAGCCAAGCCAGCGGGTGGCGACACCAGCGCTGCTCGCCTTGTGGCAACAACCCCACTGCTTCAGCTACTTCTTTGAGCAACGCCTGCTCTGACTGATAGGCGCCGAACTTGCCTGCGCGCCCGCTGTAACGAACTGTCCAAGGGTATTTTAGCAGCGCACCCAGTGTGGCCGCAGAAAGCCGCATGCCGCCATTAAACTGGTTATATTCAATCTGAGTAATCACCCGAAAACCTTGGGCGTTACCTTCGTAGGTCAATAGATCCTCGCGCTCAGCGTCTGAAAGGCCTTCTAACAGGCCACTGCTCTGAGCACGTTGAAACCAGTCGCGAATAGCATACTCACCGGCATGACCAAAAGGGGGATTACCAATGTCGTGGCCAAGGCATGCCGTTTGTATAATGACACCAAGGTCGGCGGGAGTAATCCATTCAGGCAGACGATCATGCAGCAATTCGCCCACAATCATGCCCAAGGAGCGACCTACACAGCCAACTTCTAGCGAGTGAGTTAGGCGAGTATGGATATGATCGTTTTCGGTCAACGGATGCACCTGGGTCTTGCGCCCAAGGCGCCTAAACGAGCCTGAGAAAACAATTCGGTCGTGATCTTTATGAAACGGGCTACGACCAATTTCGCGGGTGCTTGTTGAGCGTTGATCGTGAAGACGACGTGGGGAAAGTAACTGTTCCCAGCGCATCTGAGTCATGGGCATTCCTCCTGGAGGAGTGCATTCTGACATAAAACGCCAGAAAACCGCACGTTAGTGTGAGTGGTGAGTGGTGAGTGGTGAGTGGTGAGTGGTGAGTGGTGAGTTGAACTGGCTTGCCTCGGCGAGGAAGGCGTATTCTACGCACTTCCTGGTGTTTGTCAAGGGCGTTGTTTTCGATGTAAAACCGACCACATCCAGAACCGCTGGCTTTCGTAAAAGCACTAACTACCTGACAAACCGAAGCTTTTACACTTCATTCACCGCTGGTAACGCTTGGCGTCCCCGGCAGCGGATGCGTACTTTACGGTTTCCCTGCCGGGTTGGCAAGGGCTTTTGTAGAAAAATTACAGATTGGCCGCCATGCGCGAATGAAAGCCCTTCGGCACTACCCTTAATGGCGGTTACACTAGCGCTATCTACCGCTCTATCCACCACAGTGCCGAGGAACGTTATGAGCCACCACTTGCTAACTGTCGACTCATTAAACCGCGAAAACGTAGACCACTTGCTGCGGGTGGCTGCGCGCATGGAGCCGATTGCTCAACGACGCCAGGTAACGCGAGTATTAGAAGGGGCGGTACTCGGTAATCTGTTTTTTGAAGCCAGCACCCGTACACGGGTAAGCTTCAATGCTGCCTTTTGTCGTTTAGGTGGCAGCGTGTGCGACACCACGGGCTTTACGTTCTCTTCTATGGCTAAGGGAGAGTCACTATATGACACCAGCCGTGTAATGAGTGGCTACTGCGACGCCATTGTAATGCGCCACCCCGACCAGGGCTCGGTGGCTGAGTTTGCTGCAGCGACGCATGTGCCGGTGATTAATGGCGGTGACGGCCCCGGGGAGCACCCTAGCCAAGCGCTACTTGACCTTTACACGATTGATAAAGAGTTTCAGCGCCTGGGGAAATCGCTGACCGGTGCGCATATCTTACTCACCGGTGACTTGAAGTATGGCCGTACCGTACATTCACTGATTAAGCTCTTATCACTCTATGACCCGCTGCGTATTACGCTGGTGTCGCCGCCGGGCCTTGAGATGCCTTCCAAGCTGATTGACTTAGTCGCCTCTCGTGGCCACCGCATTGAGCAGCGCGACTCACTCGCTAGTGATTTTGCCGATTTAGATGTGGTCTATACCACGCGGATTCAGAAGGAGCGCTTTACCGACGAGATGAATGAGAGCTTCCAGGGGCTCTCTGACGACTTTATGGTTAACCGCGATTTTCTCGATCACCGCTGCAGCCAAAGCACTATTGTGATGCACCCGCTGCCCAGGGATAGCCGCCCCGGCGCGAATGACTTAAACGTCGACCTTAACGGCGACCCACGTCTGGCGATTTTCCGCCAAACCGATAACGGTATTCCCATGCGAATGGCAATTTTCGCGACACTTCTCAATGTCGATGAGCTAATCGAAAAAGAGCTACGCCCCGTGCGCTGGTACGTACCCACCCAAACGGGCACGTTGGATCGTTAAAGCGCAAAAGTTTAAGGGTAGGGATTTCAAGGTAGGACTTATAGTGAAAGGCGCCCGCCAGGCAAGCCTTCCTGGTGGGCGAACCAGCCCTCAAGAATAAGAATGGCCGCGATACCATCGACACTATCTTGACGATAGTTGCCTTTATGGCCCGCCTCGCGAGCAATTAGCTTGGCTTCTCGCGTAGTGCCACGCTCGTCGACCATTTCACACGGTTTACCAAAACGGCCATGCAAACGATTACCGAATTTGCGGGCGCGGGTGCTCATATCTGACTCGCTGCCGTCCATATTAAGCGGCAGCCCCACCACTAACAGATCCGGCTGCCACTCGTTCAGTAACCGTGATACGACATTCCAATCAGGAATTCCATCCCGTGCCGTCAGCGGAGTGAGTTCGCGCGCACTGCGCAGTAGCTCATTTCCCACCGCCACACCGATACGCCGAGTGCCGTAGTCAAAGGCCAGGATTAAGCGCTGCCCCGCTTCTGCCATCAGGCGTGCCCCGCATCTCGGGTCATTAAGTTAAGGTCAATACCCAACAAACCAGCCGCCGCGGTTAAGCGCTCAACGGGTGGTGTGTTGAAGAGCACGCTGCTCTCGGCTTCAACCGTTAGCCAGCTGTTCTCCTTCAGTTCCTCTTCCAGTTGCCCAACTTCCCAGCCCGCGCAGCCTAAGCAGACTAAAAAGTGCTCTGGCCCCTCGCCTGCAGCAAAAGCCTGAAGAATATCCAGCGAGGTGGTAAGGGCAATGCCATCTTCCACCTGGATACTAGAATCCCATTGCTGGCTATCGCCAACATGCAGAATGAAACCACGGTCTTTATGCATCGGCCCGCCGTAATAAACCGGCGCATTACGGTGCGGACTTGTTTCACCGCCTAATTCCAGCTGATCAAACAGTGCCTCAAGCGTGATCTCTAACGGTCGGTTAGTAATCACCCCCATGCAGCCGTTGTTATCGTGATCGCAAAGATAGATAAGACTACCGGCAAAATTAGGGTCTTCTAAGTGTGGCATGGCCATTAGAAAGTGATGTTTCAAACTTTGCATGCGTCTCCCACTGCCTGCTAGCATCCCAGCAGGCATAGCGTAATAAGTGTCGTTATAAGTAAGAAAGCTCGCCTAGGCTAAGCGGCGCTCGATGGCATCCAGCAGTAAACCGGCAATATTGGTGCCCCGCTGATCGTCAATTTCACGCACGCAGGTAGGGCTGGTGACGTTAATTTCAGTAATATAGTCACCGATGACATCTAGACCCACGAACATTAAGCCCTTTTCACGAATCATTGGCTGTACCTGCTGAATTAGCCAGTGATCACGCTCGGTAAGCTCACGACTGACGCCCCGTCCACCGGCGGCTAAATTGCCGCGGGTCTCGCCCGCTGAGGGTATCCGCGCCAGCCCAAAGGGAACAGGCTCACCATCAACCAACAAAATGCGCGTATCGCCATCCTTAATTTCCGGCAGGTAGCGTTGGGCCATGATTTGCCGCTGGCCACGCAAGGTAAGCTGCTCGATGACCGCGCCGATATTACGGCCTTCCGGGCCAATATGAAAAATACCGGTACCGCCCATGCCATCTAGAGGCTTGAAGATGACATCGCCGTGCTCCGCGTGGAAGGCGCGCAGTACATCGTCGCGGCTGGCCACAAGCGTGGGCGCGCAGCACTGAGGGAACTGCTGGGCAAACAGCTTTTCATTACACTGCAATAGCGCCGCCGTGGGGTTAACCACCAGCACACCCTCACGCTCAGCAAAGCCAAGCAGGTGCACGGCGTTAGTAAAATCGGCGTCGACGGGCGGGTCTTTACGCATCAACACCACATCCAGTTCAACCAGTGGACGCGCAGAGGGCTCGCCCAGGTCGTACCAGTGGTTTGGATCACGATGCACCGTTAAGGGGCGCATGCGCGCGTAGGCTTGCCCTGCATTCAAGAAAAGATCTTCCTGCTCCATATAGTGCAGGGTGTAGCCGCGCTCCTGGGCGGCCCATAGCATGGCCATGGTGGTGTCTTTCTTGTAAGCGATGTCGCTGATGGGATCCATCACAACGCCGAGATGCAGATTTGATTGGCTCATCGGGGGCACTATCCAAACATGAACAATAGAGGCCCAGTATGCCGCACTGCCCGCTAGGCTCCAACTGCCCTAGGGCCTGTTGACGTTTCATCGCGAACCGCGTTGCCCCACAAAGCGCGTCAGACAAGGCGCAAAACGCTGGGAAGGGTGGTTCCCTTTTCAAGTTTTTCAACGCCGTATGGCGCGCTTTGTGGGGCAACCCGAAGGGCTGGGCCCGTTTTTATCCGCGGCCGCGAGTGAAACGTCAACAGGCCCTTAACTACTCGCTGAGTGCGCCAGGCACTAGGCGAATAGCATCAGGCTCTAAGGTGATCAACTGCTGCTTATAAAGCCGCCCAATGGCTTGTTTATAGGCGCTTTTACTCACCCCTAGGCGGGCTTTAACTTCATGGGCAGGGCTTTTATCCCCTAATGCCAGATAGCCACCGCTTTCACGCAGTGCCTGCATTATCTTATCGCCCACCACATCTAAACGAGCGGCGCCTGGCGGTAGCAGCGAGATATTTAGGCGGCCATCGTCACGACGCTGCTTTACATAGCCCTTGACTGATTGGCCACGGCGCAATGGCTGAGTGACGTCGTCCTGGAAAATAAGCCCCCAGTAGCGGTGATTGACCACCACCTTCATACCCAGATCAGTACGCTCCGCCACCACGACGGCGACTTCATCACCCTTTTCCAAGGCCCAGGCGTCATCGGTCAAAAAACGATCCAGCTTCATCGTAGCCACCGGACGACCCTGGTCGTCGCTATACAGCATGACCAGTACACGTTTGCCGGGATCAGGGCGAAACTGCTGCTCACTAAACGGCAGCAACACATCCTTCGGCTGTCCCCACTGCAAAAACGCGCCGATGTTGTTGACGGCCGTAACCGTTAGGTACGCCACTTCACCCAACTGGGCGGCTGCATCGCTGGCGGATCGAGGGGATGAGTGTGACTCACGCACCATGGGTGTCGTCCTTCAAGAAAATAGATAAACATTATGGTGCCTGACACACACAGGGCAAAGCCGGATAGCATTTTTAGTGGCCGAAAGCATCTCTACTGCCTGAAAAAGCAAACACCGCACAACCTGCTACTATCAAAACACTAGACAAAATTAGGCGTAGGGGAGCGAACATGGAAGGGTTCACGCTTTTTGATACGGTAGTTTTGATTGGTTACATCAGCTTAATCGCCTGGATTGGTTCACGATTCGGTAAAGATCAGCATAACCCTGAGGACTATTTTCTAGGCGGCCGCAAAATCCCCGGCTGGGCCATCGGTCTTTCGGTAATGGCGACTCAAGCCAGTGCGATCACCTTTATCGGTGCGCCGGGCTGGGGCTTCGAGGGCGGCCTTGAACGCCTGGTGACCTTTATCAATGTGCCCTTGGCTATGATCGTGTTGATTTTGGTGCTGGTACCTATTTTCCACCGCGCGGGCATCTATAGTATCTACGAACTGCTGGAACGTCGTTTCGGCCCAGCCACGCGTACTCTTACCGCCCTGCTGTTTCTGATTGCCCGCGGCCTAGCCACTGGCGTGGTGCTCTATGCGCCAGCGCTCGTGCTTGCGGTGGTGACCGGCTGGAGCGTGAACCTCACCATTATCATTATGGCGGTACTGGCCATCAGCTATACCGTGATGGGCGGTATCAGCGCGGTAATTTGGACTGATGTGGTGCAAATGTTCGTGCTCTGGCTTGGCGCACTATTAAGCATCTTCTTTTTAGTCACCAGCCTGCCTGGCGGTTGGGGCGATGTCTTCGAGTTTGGCGCGGCCAGCGGGATGTTCAACGCCATCGATTTGTCCTTCGACCCCAGCGTGACCTACTCGCTATGGGCCGGACTGTTCGGTGGCTTTTTCCTGCATGTGGCCTACTTCGGCACCGACCAGAGCCAAATCCAGCGAGTGCTCTCAAGCCCATCAGTGCTCGATGCTCAGCGCTCGCTGCTGATTGGCGGCTACCTGCTGATTCCGCAGATGCTGCTGTTTCTATTTATTGGCGTCATCTTGGCCACCTATTATCAGCAGCATGGGCTAACACCACCCGAAGATCTTAATGAGCTGCTACCCCGCTATGTCGTCAGCGCCTTTCCCTCAGGCATGGCCGGTCTTGTCATTGCCGGGGTATTTGCCGCGGCGATGTCGAGTCTCGACTCGGCGCTCAACTCACTTTCAGCGGTGACCGTCCGGGATTTTTATAGTCGCTATATCAAACCTAATGCCAGCGATGCTCACTATCTGAAAGCATCACGAGTGGCCACCATATTTTGGGGGCTTTATGCCACCCTGTTTGCTTTCTTCGCCGGTAATCTTGGCCCTGTGATCGAGGCGGTCAACCAAATCGGCTCGTGGTTTTACGGGGCGCTACTGGGTACCTTCCTATTGGCTATTTTTAGCCACCGCTCCAACGCACGGGGAGCGATGGCCGGACTGATTGCTGGCATGCTCTCCGTATGGGCCGTCTCTGCGCTCCTCGATATCTCATGGCTGTATAACAACACGGTGGGGGTAGCGGTTTCGATGAGCGTTGGCTATCTCGTTAGCCTAACGGCAACCGCTCCCAGCCAAGATCAGCTAAGCGATGTGATGATGGCCGAAGCGGCGCCGGATATGCAGGCCGTATTGGCCGCGAGAGCCGATAACGCTCAGGTGATTGGTCAAGAGGCAAGGTTGACGCGCCGTCGCTGTATCGGCCTATTCGCTTGGTTTTGTCTCATGCTGGGCATGCTAGCGCTACTGCAAGGCTGGGCGAATTAGAGGTGGGCGAATGACTGAACGCTTAACACTTGCGCGGCGGATTGATGAAGACATGGCTAAACGGCGACTACAGCGCCTGGGTGCGACGGCTTGCGAGCCTGCTTGGGTCAGTCTCTGGGCGACCGCACTTGGGCTGCCTAAAGGCACGCCGGGGGCTTGGCTACTGTGTGCTAAGGAAATGCGTCGTGCACTGCTATTAGTGGGTACCGAACTACCCACCCAGGTCGAAGAACCCAGCTCAGCACTTAACATTGATAGCGGTTTACCGCCAACGCCAGAAGCCCTGAACCGGCTGTGGCTATGGGAGCGCATGGGCACACCGCGCCACTGGCGAATTCAAGTGCTGGATAGCGCCCCAATGCCGACATGGCTGCCCTGCTGGCTAGGCTATGCGCGCGGCCGGCAACACCGCTTGCTGGTGATCAGTGGGCTGTCAGGCGAACCGCTGCCGATGCTTAAACCCATCGTGCTGAGGGGCCTTCAGCAGGCATATCGAAATGGGCCGGAATCAGAGAGAAAGAGTTCAAGGGCAAACGAACGAAGGGAAAAAGCAGTTTGATAAGGCTTTGGTGGGTAGTAAGTACTTACAAATCGCCAAAGTAGTGCTGCAGCAGTGAAAGAGCCACAACAGGTGCCGTCTCTGTACGCAACACACGCGGGCCGAGAGTCAGCGGCGTAAAACCAGCGGCCTGGGCAGCGGCGATATCACTCTCGCTTAAACCACCTTCAGGGCCGATAAGCAGCGCTACCGAAGCCGGTCGGTCTTGGCGATCAAACGCATTGCCGGTCGCTAGATGCAGCATCAAGCGCAGCGGTTCCTGGCGCGCTTCAAGCCATGTTGATAACGGCATCGGTGAATGCACTTGGGGCACCACCGCACGGCCACTCTGCTCGCAGGCACTGGCCGCCACCGCCTGCCAGTGGGCTAGCTTTTTATCTTCACGGTCACCCTTTAAACGCACGTCACCGCGCTCGGTATACAGCGGGGTAATCGCCGCAACGCCCAACTCGACGGCCTTCTGAATGGCATAATCCATTCGGTCGCCTTTAGAGATGGCCTGGCCTAAATGGACAGACAGCGGCGATTCACCACTGCCCGACCATACCGCTTCGACCCGCGCGAGCGTCTGTTTGCGGCTAACTTCCACCAGGCGCACCCCCGCCTCAAGACCTTGGCCGTCAAATAGCACCAGCGGCGCACCTTCCCCCATGCGCAGCACGCGGGTGATGTGGCGCGCCGGGCCGTCAGGCAGTGCGATGTCACTGCCTGCTACGAAAGCAGCAGGCACATAGAGACGTGGCATTTTGCCATGCTGGGCGTACCAATCAGCGGCACTCATTACTTAGTGAGTGTTCTCTGCTGCTTGCTGTGACTGCTGCGCTTCGCGCTGCTTACGCTGGGCGTACATCGCTTCGAAGTTAACCGGCGCCAGCATCAGCGGCGGGAAACCACCACGGTTGACCAGGTTATCTACGCACTCACGGGCGTAGGGGAACAGCAAATTAGGGCAGAAAGCACCCAGGGTTTGATCCAACTGCGCACCTTCAATACCGGCAATACGGAACAGACCCGCCTGCTCAACTTCGGCTAGGAAAGAGGTGGTACCGGTTTCGTTGTCGTTCACCTGGGCGGTGACCTTGACCACCACTTCATACTGGTCATCAGCAATTTTAGTGCTGGTAGTATTAAGATCCAGGTTCACCTTAGGTTTGAACGCCTGCTTGAACACCGATGGCGAATTGGGCGCTTCAAACGAAATATCTTTTACATAAATACGCTGCAGCGAAAATTTGAGCTGCGGTTTTTCGTCTGCCGCGGCACCAGCCTGCGGGGTGTTGTTATCTTCCGCCATGAGAAAACTCCTGATTGTTGATTAAACAAAGGTAACGTTGCTTACTTTTTAACCACCGGAAGGCCGTCGCCTTGCCACTGAGCCATACCGCCTCTCAACTTGTAAGCACGCTCAAAGCCTGCTTTGGTGAGCTTGGCCTGTGCGGCGCCAGAACTCTGGCCGTGCTTGCATACCACGATGATCGGCTGGGCTTTCACTTTATCCAGTTCGCTCATGCGGCTATCGAGGTTGCTCTGCGGAATGTTGCGCGCCCCCGCGATATGCCCGGCTTTGAAGTCTTTGTTTTCACGGATATCCAGCACCACCGCGTCTTCGCGGTTGATAAGCTGAGTGGCCTGCGAGGCGGTCAGTGCATTGGTGGAGGCGCTGCGCGTTTCATAAATAATCCACGCTATCAGCACCAGCAAAAATGCCCCAACTAGCAGGGGGTGGTTCTGTACGAATTCGAACACCTGATCGATCATCGCGAACACAATCTCTTGGTCTATGCAGAAAAAAGCGGCCTAACCGCTGCCAAAACGCGACAAGTATACACGTCAGATAGCTTCCCGCGCAGGCCAGGAGGCTGTCCGGCTTGGCCGATCATCGCGAGAAGAACGGATTGTGATCCAAATTTATCGATCGATTGAGGCGAATAGCGCGCTATTTAACGAAATCGATCGACTAAAGTTGGCCAAAATACCGGGATTCGCAGTAGATCAGTGTTAAGCCGGACAGCCTCCTAAATCATGACGCCTGGCAGTTGCCTGCGTTATGATGCCCCAAGCGTGCGCCTGTCGCGACCCCGAATTTTCGAGTCGTTCGGCTTGCCAATCTTAACGAGGTTTTTTTATGGATACTTCTCGCACCCCGCGCCCCGTGGCGCTGATTATTCTCGACGGCTACGGCCACAACCCCGAGAGCGACCATAATGCAGTGGCCGCTGCCCACAAGCCGACGATGGATAAATTGTGGGAAAGCCGACCTCACGCCTTCGTTCACACTGATGGTCTTAACGTGGGGCTTCCCGAAGGTCAGATGGGTAACTCTGAAGTCGGGCATATGAATATTGGTGCCGGACGTATCGTTTATCAGGACTTCACCCGCATCAGCAAGGCGGTCGAAGACGGCGACCTGGATGTTAATCACAACCTCACCCAGCCGATTGATGAGGCTGTCGCCAATGGCCGGCCGGTACACTTAATTGGCCTGCTCTCCCCCGGTGGCGTCCACAGCCATGAAGACCACTTTATCGCCATGGCCGAACTTGCGGCACGCCGTGGGGCCCAGCGTATTTTTATTCATGCCTTTCTCGATGGTCGTGACATGCCACCGCAAAGTGCGTTAGCCTCAATAGAGCGCGCCAATGCTCGCCTGGCCGAGCTGGTAGGTGCTGATAATGGCTTTGTCGCCTCGATTATTGGCCGTTTCTACGCCATGGATCGCGACAACCGCTGGGAGCGCGTCGAGCAAGCCTACCGTCTGCTTACCGATGGCCAAGCAGAGTACTACGCCACCAGCGCTGAAACCGCGCTCCGTGACGCCTACCAGCGCGGTGAAACCGATGAATTTGTGGCGGCTAGCAGCATACCGCTTAAAGATGGTAGCAAGGAAAATGCCATTACCCTACAGGATGGCGATGCAGCGATTTTCCTTAACTTCCGCTCTGACCGCGCCCGCGAGTTAACCCGCGCCTTTGCCGAACCGAATTTCAACGGCTTCGAGCGACGGGCATGCCCTAAGCTTGCGGGTAAAGGGCTGGTGATGATGACCCAGTACGCCGCTGATATTCCTACGCCTGCCGCCTTCCCGCCGTCGGATCTTAATGACACCCTGGGGGAAGTGGTGGCTAAGCGTGGCCTGAAACAGCTGCGTATTGCCGAAACTGAGAAGTACCCCCACGTTACTTTCTTCTTTTCAGGCGGCAATGAAGCCGAGTACGAAGGCGAGAAGCGCATCCTGGTGCCCTCACCGCGAGATGTGCGCACCTACGACGAAAAGCCTGAAATGAGCGCCTTTGAGATTACCGATAAGCTTGTCGACGCCATCGATGGTGGCAGCTTTGATCTGATCGTTTGCAACTACGCTAACGGCGATATGGTCGGCCACACCGGCGACTTCAATGCGGCGGTAAAAGCCATTGAGACCGTCGATACCTGCGTGGGACGCGTGGTTGAAGCTATTGAGCGTGCAGGCGGCGCCTGCTTAATTACCGCCGATCACGGTAATGCCGAACAGATGGTGCATCCCGAAACGGGTGCGCCGCAAACCGCCCACACCACTTTTGTGGTGCCGCTTATTTACGTTGGCGAACGCGAGGCCACGCTTAAAGAGGGCAAACTATGCGACCTGGCACCCACGCTGCTGACCATGATGGATCAGGAGCAGCCCGAGGCGATGACCGGTAAGCCACTGATTCATTACAAGTAGTGACCATGCGGCCGCATTTAGTACTGACACTCCTGCTGGCGTTAAGTTATTCGCCAGCAGGCTTTGCTCAGCAGGATGAAGGGGCGGCGCGCCAGCAGTTGGATGCGATTGGCCAAGAGATCGAGTCCGTTGCCCAACGCCTCAGCGCCACTGGCGAGGCCCGGGATAGCGCCGAACGCGAGCTCAAGGAAGTCGAAACCAAGCTTGCCGAGACACACCAGCGCTTGGACACGCTACAAGCCGAGCGCCGCCAGTTGAATGATGAAACTACCCAGCTCCGTCAGCATCGTGACCGACTGGAGAGCAAGCGTGCCGATCAGTATGCAGCGTTGGGTCAGCAGCTCTCAGCGCTTTATCGCCTTGGCCCAACGCCGCAGCTCAAACTGCTGCTTAACCAGGGCGACCCTGCTGAGCTTGATCGTATGCAGGCGTATATGAATCGGCTGACCGAAGCACGCAATCGCCGCTTGAATGCTATCGCCCGCCTCGATACGGCGCTCGCCGATACCCAGAAGGAGCTCAGCGAGCGACAGGCCCGCCTGGATACTCTGGCCGACGAGTTAGAAGAGCAAAGCGCGCTGTTAGCCCAACGCACCACCGAACGGCGAGGCGTTGTTTCCAACCTGGATGACCGCTACGGCAGTGAAGAGGAGCGGCTGGCCGACCTCAATCAGAGCCGCGAAGAAGCCGAACGCGTGCTGCGTAATATCCAGGCGGAGATGGCAAAACTTGCCGAACCCACACCCACTACGCATATTGTCAGTACCCAAGGCGACTTACCTTGGCCGGTACAGGGCTCAATCAGCAGCAATTTCCACCATCGCGACGGCGTGCACTATAACGGTATTGTGATTCAAGCCAGCGCAGGCACCCCGGTCACCGCCGTCCACACTGGCCGCGTGGTATTCGCCGACTGGATGAGGGGATTTGGTAACTTGCTGATTATCGATCACGGTGACCAGATTATGACACTGCATGCCCACCTGCAGCAGTTCAGCGTCAGGCCTGGTCAGCAGGTCAGCCGTGGCGATGAAATTGGTCGCGTTGGTGATAGTGGTGGTCAAACCCGCGCGGCGCTCTACTTCGAAGTTCGCCGCGGCGGTGAACCAATTAATCCGCAGCGTTGGATTGCGCGTCGCTGACGGGATAAGCTGCATGACTATTGATGTCTCAATGTTCTGCGACACGTTTTCAACTAAACATTTTTAATGACTCACTTTTAACTAACTATTTTCAACTACAGGGTGACGCGCTATTGCGTCACCTATCGCCCTGCGGAGTCTGCATGACGCTATCTGTTATCGGGGTATCAACCCCCGCCAAGCGCTTCTTGGCTACCCTGCTGCCGATTGCCTTATTGTCGGCCCCGCTACCGCTGCTCGCCCAACCAGCCGGTAGTGGTGCGGTGGATGAGCCATCCTACGACCAACTACCCCTAGAAGATATTCAGACCTTCGCCGAGGTGTTTGAGCGTATTAAGCGTGCCTACGTTGAGGAGGTCGACGACAGCACGCTGCTACGTAACGCTATGCGCGGCATGCTGAGTGAACTGGATCCCCACTCCGCCTACTTGGATGAGGAGGAGTACCAAAGCCTAAGGGAGTCGACTCAAGGTGAATTTGGCGGCATTGGCATCGAAGTAGGCACCGAGAATGGTCAGCTTATGGTGATTACGCCTATCGATGACACTCCAGCTTCCCGCGCTGGGCTACTCTCTCGCGATATTATCGTCGCCATCGACGGCACCCCCACCGACAGCATGTCGCTACAAGAAGCGGTGACTCTAATGCGCGGCGAGCCGGACACCGAGCTGCGTATCAGCATACTGCGTTCAGGTGAAGATTCGCCGCGGGAGTTCACCCTGACCCGCGAAATTATTCGCAGCGAGAGCGTTAAACACGAACTGCTCGAACCCGGTTACGGCTACCTGCGCGTCAGCCAGTTCCAATCGCGCACAACAGAACAGGCTCGCGAAGCGCTTGAGCGTATGGCTCGCGAACAGCCTCTAGAAGGGTTGATACTCGATTTACGTAATAACCCCGGTGGGGTGCTACAGGCCGCCGTGGGCATTGCCGACCTGTTCCTGGATGAGGGCTTGATCGTGTATACCGAGGGGCGCCTCTCAGATACAGAAATGTCGTTCTCCGCCTCACCCACCACGCCCGCTGCCGATGTCCCGCTGGTCGTCTTAATCAATGGCGGCAGTGCGTCAGCGGCGGAGATTGTCGCCGGTGCACTGCAGGATCAACGGCGCGGCGTGATTATGGGCACAGATAGTTTTGGTAAGGGCTCAGTGCAGCAGATTATGCCACTCGGCAATGGCGAAGGGCTGAAACTCACTACAGCGCTTTACTACACCCCCAACGGACGCTCCATTCAGGCTCAAGGCATTGAGCCCGATGTGGACGTCGTGCGCGGTCGTTTGGAAGTCGCCGAAAGCCGCCGAGAGATTCGCGAAGCCGATCTCGAGGGCCACCTAAGCGCTCAGCAAGCGCCACGTGATCGCCAGGAAATGGCCGAGCGGCTACTCAACGATTACCAACTCAGCGAGGCGCTTAATTTGCTTAAAGCACTCAACGTAGTCGACCGTCAGCGGCGTTAACGACGCCTGATTTAACGACAGCTAAGAGGCAGGCGGCCGCGCTCCCCGGTCGCCTGCCGCATCAATACCCGCTTCAATGGCACCAACTGGTTCATACCACTCATTCCCAAATTACGCGCCAGCGTCAACGCCGGGTCGTGGCTGCCAAATAGCACTTTAAAGCCCTTCATGAGCCCCAGCATGGCGCTGTTATCAAAGCGCCGCCGGCGCTCATAGCGCCTCAAGGTGCTTAACTCTCCCCAAGGCGCGCCGCGCTGCCAGGCATGCACCACCTCTTCTGCCAAGACCGCCGCATCCATTAACCCTAAATTGACGCCTTGGCCCGCCAGCGGATGAATGCTGTGGGCAGCGTCCCCCACCAGCGCGAAATGCGGCTGCACATAGTGGCGGGCATGGCGCTGTACCAACGGAAAGCGGTGGGCCTTATCGCAGACCGTTACCTCACCCAGGCGGTAACCAAACGCTCTACCCAGTGCCTCCCCAAGCGCTTCTCGAGGCAGCTCACTAAGCTCAGCGGCGTGCTCTGGGGTGGTCGACCATACGATCGAGCAGTAATGATCATTACCTTCCACAGTTAAAGGCAGAAAGGCCAGCGGCCGGCCGTCAATAAACGCTTGCCGCGCAGCTCCACCATGGGGCTTAGCGCACTTAACGGTGGTCACCACGGCCTCCTGCTGCATATCATCGCTGGCCACCTCAATACCGGCCATTTCGCGCAGTACCGAGTGGGCACCATCGGCGGCGATTATTAACGGCGCGTGTAGCTGTCGCCCATCGTCAAGTATCAGCCAGTCGCCACTTGATGCTTGCCCGCTGGCGCGCTGTAGCGCCTGTAGGCGAGTGCCGAAAAATGGGGTGACATTGGGATGGTCAACAACCTGACTATTGAGCGCGGCCAGCGTGACCTCGTTCTCAACAATATGGCCCAGCACCGCGACACCCGCCTCGTCGGCAGAAAAGGCAATTTCACCACTGCCTTCGGCATCCCATACCTGCATGCCTTGGTAGGGAGTCACTCGGGTTTTCTGCATGGCGGGCCAAGCGCCCAAATGGGTTAGCAAGCGTTGAGAGACTGGCGTTAATGCACTGACTCGAGGGGCTGGCAGCTTGCTAGTGGCATGTTCAAGGCTTAACGGCGCAGGCTTTGCCTCAATAAGCGCCACCTGCATACCCGCCTGAGCTAACAGCGCACAGAGCGCAGTGCCGACCATACCACCGCCAACAATAATCGCCTCAAAGCTCTCCACCGGCGGCTTCACAATAGATGAGTCCGTATGCATAGCATTCCCTTCTAGTGGCCAAGGATTTATAAATCTAGCGTTCTAAGCCCATGGCGCGACGGGCCAGCCCTCGCCGCAGCGGCCCAACCAGGTTTAGGCCGATTAACCCTGCCGCGCGGGCATGGGGCAACAGCGGGAAAGAGAGCCCAAACAACCGCACCAGGCCGTCGCTAAAGCGAATCACGTTGGCGCGGTCTCGGGAGCGCTGCTTTTCAAAGGCTTGCAGCGTACTCATATCGCCCAGTGGCCGCTTGGCCTGCTCACCCTGCTCCAGCGCGTCGACCAGATCCATCACCCCGCGCAGAGCTAAGTTAAACCCCTGCCCCGCAACTGGGTGCAAGGCGTGTGCAGCGTTACCTAATACCGCCAGCCCTGGGCGCACCGGCTCTTCAGCGGTGACCAGTGAAAGCGGATAGGCGTGCCGGGTACCGACCCGGGTAAAGCGACCCACCCGATCGCCAAACGCACGCTGAAGTTGCAGCAGAAATTCTCGCTCGGGAAGCGCCATGCGCGTTGTTTCGCTGCCGCTGTGGTGCGTCCAGATTAGCTCCATGGCCTGGCCGGGCAGGGGCAATAAGGCCATTGGCCCTTGGGAGGTAAAGCGCTCGTAAGCGACCCCACTGTGAGGCTGACTTACCCCTACGTGAGCGATAAGCGCCGTCTGCTGATAAGACTCATGACGGCTGCCTATACCTAATTGCTCTTTAAGCCCAGAACGCCCTCCATCGGCCAGTACCGTTAGCCCTGCCGTCAACTGGCTGCCGTCTGAGAGCTGCAGCTCATGCCCATTAGCTATGGGGGTAAGTTGCTCAACCTTTGCAGGGCAGTGCCATTCCAGCGGCAGTTGAGCAAGCCGTTGGTGCAGCACACGGCCCATCCACGCATTAGGGATTACATGGCCCAACGCTGCAACGCCCAGCTCGTCAGCGCTCAACCGTGTCGCTCCTAAGCGGCCACGTTCGCTGATATGAATGCGTTTGATAGGCGTGGCCTCACCGCGCATCGCTTCCCACACGCCCAACTGCTGGAAGCGCTGGGCTGAACCTTCCGCGATCGCGCTGGCCCGGGCATCAAAACTCGGCTGCCAGGTGGTTTCCTGCGGCTGAACAGCCATAGGCGCCGGCTCAATGATCGCCACGCGCCAGCCATAGCGCTCAATCAGCGGCGCCAGGGCGCAGCCTAAGCTGGCACCTACCAGCCCCCCACCCACAATCACAATGTCATGCGTCGGCATTCCCTTAACCGCCTGATTAGACTGCTGCATTGGCTTCTCCCGGCCACGACGCCACTTCATAAAGAGGTAATAATAATTTCGTAACGTAATTTACATAAAGGCCACTGAAGACATTGAGAGCTGGTTACTTTTTAGCCATCAATACCTCAATTTCGTCGACCTGTTTAGGCACGTCTGCGGTCAGCACTTCATGACCTTCGTTAGTGACGACCACATTGTCTTCAATACGAATACCAATACCCTGGTAGGCGTCAGGAATATCGTCATCGCTAGGGATATACAGGCCAGGCTCCACGGTGAGCACCATGCCTGCGACCAGTGGCCGAGGTGTTTGCTCATTCAGCCGGTAGGTACCGACATCGTGTACGTCCAGCCCCAACCAGTGTGACGTTGAGTGCAGGTAAAAGCGTCGATAACTCTCGTCATCGATACGCGCCTGTACATCACCTTCCAGCAGACCAAGCTCAATCAGCCCAGCAGTTAGGTCATGCACCACGCCCTGGTGTATATCAGCAAGGGTGGCCCCCGGCTGAACCGCACTCACAGCGCGCTGCTGGGCATCGAGTACGACCTGGTAGAGCGCCCGCTGGGCATCATTAAACCGCCCGGAGACCGGGAATGTGCGGGTGATATCACCAGCATATAACTCAAACTCGGCCCCCGCATCGATAAGCACCAAGCCGTCTTCACACAGCGGTGCGCTGTTTTCAATATAGTGCAGTACGCAGGCGTTGGCACCGCTACCTACAATCGTACTGTAGGCAGGGCCACTGGCCCCATGCCAGACAAACTCATGCTCTAACTCGGCCTGGAGCTGAAATTCGCTCAGCCCTGGGCGCGCCACCTGCATGGCGCGCCGGTGAGCATGGGCAGATATCAGCGCCGCATGTCTGAGCAGGGCAATTTCAGCATCGCTTTTGATTAGCCGCATGGCGTGAACCAACGGGTTGATATCCAGCCAACCTTTTAGCGGTGGCCGACCGCGTCTAAGCCCGACCAGGGCTTCATGTAAAGCATCTTCAGCCATGCTGACAGCTTCAGCATTGTCTAGCGGCAGATAAAGTAGCTCACGACCTGCCAACAGTTCAGGTAGCCGCTCATCACGTACTGCGTTTTCAAACGCCTGATCGATGCCGTAATCAGCGACCACGCCTTCGGCACCCAAACGGCGCCCTGTCCAGGCTTCCATGGTGGGGTCGCGATCCTGACAGAACACCACGCTTTCACCTTCAGCGCGTCCTGGTAGCAGCAACAGCAGTGCATCTGGTTCGTGTATGCCCGTCAGGTAGTAAAAATCGCTGTTCTGACGGAAGGCAAATTCACTATCCCGTGAACGGGTCATCAGTCCGGCACCGGGGAGCACCACCGCTGCGTTATCCGGCAGCTGGGCCATTAAGGCGTCACGGCGGTGGCGGTACTCGCCCATACTGATCGCAGGGGGGCGAGGTAACAACGTAGGCAACACAGGGTCGGACAGCATAGCGGCTCCTATCTAGGCAACGGGATTAGTGAACGGGTGCGTCAGTTTGCTCGACTTGCGGCATACCGGGGTGCTGCTCGGTATACAGCAGCATAGCGGCCATGCGGGCATGCTCGGTAAGCGCAAACAGATCGTTTTCGTTTTCGGGGCTGTCGTCGATATCGGTATCTATCCGACCCAGCGCCTGCAAGTCATCAATCGCCTCACGGAGCGCCTGAGACCAACGCTCGCGCAGCTCGTTGTCGGCCACTTCATCGACCACCTCAATAAAGCCCAGCGTCCACTCTTTAAGACCCTGCGCCTGCTCGCCCAGGGAGAACAGCTCGTCGGGTAGCAGTGGGGTATAGTCCAGGTCGCTGGCGCTAAGCGCCTCTACGGTTTGCCGCCGCCAGCCTAATAGCCGCTCGGCACTTGCCTGATCGCGGGGCTGCTCAACACCAAGGCTCTGGCAGACTTCGTCCAACCAAGCCTCTGCATTCACATCGCGTAACGCCAGCAGCGCACATAAGCGGCCATCCAAAAACGCCGGCGACTGCATGCTGCCATGGAGAAGAAAGACATCTGCGACATCGGAGAAGTCCTGACGCTCATCAATCAATGACATAGTATTTAATAACCTCGTATTTATTGGGCGTGTGGGGGATAGGGTGGCGGCAATGGTACGAGATGCACTCGCCCGCGCGTTGACCGCGCACAAGTGCCTCTCTTATAGTGAGTGACACCTATCTTCCTATGCTGTGATGTTAACGCATTGGGCCCCTTGCTGGCCCGTGCTGGAGTCTTTGATGAGCAACGCCAAGCGGCCAACCAAAGAAATAACCCTATTAGGGCGCGGCTATATCATTGCCTGCGACACGGGCGAAGAAGCCAAACTTGATCGCGCCGCGCGCTACTTAGACCGCGCCATGCAGGGTATCAATGCCCAAAGCAGCGTGCTGGGGAGTGAGCGTGTGGCGATCATGGCGGCCCTCAATATCACCCACGAACTTCTTGAAGCCATGGATGAGCACCGTGCCGGTGAAGAGAGCCTGAACCGTTTAAATGAGCGCCTTGAGCGGGCATTATCCAAAACGCGCCAGTCTTAGGCTTTACCTGAAAGCGCTGTCAACGATCTAAAGACTCGGCGAACGTTTAACCCAGACCTTTGGCATTAGCCGTCGCTCTGTTAGGATGGCGGGGTTCTCTGGGGTGTACGCCAGTCGTTATAGTCCCTCGAGCCTATGCGTAATACCCAGGGGGCCAAATGCTAGCCAGGCCCGTGTGCATGTCCGTGCGTCGGAAAGCCTGACGGTCTGGCTGCGGCCACCCACCTGAACCAGTAGGTTCAGGGCCAGAATGACAGCGGCACTCTGGAGAACACCCAAAGTCTAGGCTATGCGAAAATATAGAGGATAAAAGAATATCTGCATGGAAAGCCTCTATCTGGACGACGATAAGCGCGCGCTCCGCCGCTCTTTACGTCACCAACGCCGAGCCCTTTCTGAGCATGAGCAACGCCTTGCGGCACAGCGCTTGTGCCAACGATTGAAAACCCTGCCTGAAATACGCCGCGCACGGCGCTTAAGTCTTTATCTGCCTGTCAACGGCGAAATCGATCCTACCCCGCTTATTCCCTGGCTACGTCAGCGTAACGTCAATATTTATCTCCCGGTTTTACGTCCGTTTAGCGCTAACCGCCTGTGGTTTGTTGCCTACCGTCCTGACACCCCAATGATAAAAAACCGTTTTGGTATTTGGGAGCCTGACGTGAGATTCAGTGCCCAGCGGCGTAATCGGCTGCCCACTTGGGCGCTAGATACGCTGATTGTGCCGCTAGTCGGATTTGATGCTAATGCAAACCGCATGGGCATGGGGGGTGGATTTTACGACCGCAGCTTAGCGTTCATGCACCGCCCCGGCCCATCGCCTACTTTGATTGGCGTCGCCCATGCCTGCCAACAGGTGGCTTCTCTGCCTGTGGAGCCATGGGATGTGCCTTTACAGGTGGTGGTCAGTGACCAAGGCTACGTTCGCCGGCAATCGCTGTCCTTAAAAACTGGCCATAAAAAAGGGCTGACCCCATAAAGGATCAGCCCCTCTCATCTGCTATCTGTCACCTTGCGGGGAATTAGCTTCCCGACAACGCCTGCGCATAGCCGGTAGCCAGCACTCCTAATGCAAATACCACCATCAACGCCATTACCATATCAGGCTTCTTCCGCCGCATGCCGCTTCTCCAACACCTTTACCGTTGCCGAATGTGCTAAATCCACCACACTTTACGGTTTCAAAAGGGTGGCAGATTTGCTTAATTTCGTTCACGACTATAGGGCTATTAGGCCATCGTTGACAACTAGTTTAGCGACCTTTTTTAGCCTCATTTCTGAGGATTAAGTTACGTTATGTTACTAGCAGCTCTGACGTTAAAGGTAAGCAACCACTTACACACAACTATTTACGCACGTCTTATGCTTACCGCAGGGCAGCGCTAAGCCATAAATAATCGGTAGGCCGGATTATCGCTTTCACGCCAGTAACGGTAGCCGATGGCATCTAAGTACTCTGCCACATGAGTACGGTCACCGTTTGGGACTTGCATTCCCACCAACACTCGGCCGTAGGCAGCGCCATGGTTGCGATAATGAAATAGCGAGATGTTCCAGTCGTGTGGCAACTGCGTCAAAAAGTTCATCAGCGCACCGGGGCGCTCGGGGAACTCAAAACGGTATACCTCTTCTTCGAAACGTTCGCTGGGGCGGCCACCACTTAGGTGACGAATATGCAGTTTCGCCAGCTCATTGTCAGTCAAGTCTTCTACTTGATAGCCACTCTCACGCAGCTTGTCGATCACTGCCTGTCGATCTTCACCGCCGGGCTTAACCTGCACGCCTACATAGATATGCGCTTCACTGCTGTCAGCGTAGCGATAGCTAAACTCGGTCACCATACGCTTGCCTAGCGTGCGGCAAAACTTCTTAAAGCTACCGGGTTTCTCGGCAATGGTCACCGCCAGGATCGCTTCACGCTGCTCGCCTAGTTCCGTGCGCTCGGCAATGTGCTGTAGGCGATCAAAATTGGTATTGGCGCCTGAGTTAATGCACAGCAGCGTCTCGCCTTCGGCACCGGTCTGCTGCACGTATTTTTTTAGCCCTGCCAGCGAGAGCGCGCCAGAGGTTTCCGCCACGGCACGGGTATCTTCAAAAATATCTTTCACCGCTGCACACATTTCATCGGTATTGACGGTGATAACGCCGTCAATCAGATCTTTGATCAACGAAAACGGCACCTCGCCAATTTGTGCCACCGCGACGCCTTCGGCAAATACACCCACTTGCTCGAGCACCACACGCTCACCCGCCTCTAAGGCGGCTTTGAGGCAGGCGCTGTCTTCGGCTTCGACACCGATTACTTTGATATCCGGGCGGAGGTACTTCACATAGGCTGCGACACCGGCGATCAAACCACCGCCGCCAACCGGCACGAAGATGGCGTCTAAGCGCCCAGCGTGTTGGCGCAGAATTTCCACGCCGATGGTGCCTTGACCGGCCACCACATCAATATCGTCAAACGGCGGAATATAGGTGTAACCGTGCTCTTTGATCAGCTCTTGAGCATGCTCGGCTGCAGCAGCGAAGGCATCCCCTTTGAGGATGACCTTGGCGCCCCGGGCGCGCACCGCCTGCACTTTGATATCGGGGGTAATACGCGGCATCACAATGACGGCTTTGACACCCATCAGCTTCGCGGCCATGGCCAGCCCTTGAGCATGGTTACCGGCGGAAGCGGCAATCACGCCTTTATCTTTTTGATCCTGGGTGAGCTGCGCCATTTTGTTATAAGCGCCACGGATTTTGAACGAAAACACCGGCTGTAGATCTTCGCGCTTAATCAAAATCTGGTTGTTGAAACGACGCGACAAAAAGGGTGCAGGGGAAATCGGGGTCTCACAAGCGGCTTCATAAACGCGGGCTTGGAGGATCTTTTTGACGGTTGCTTCGAGCATGCGGGTATCCCAAGGGAAGAACGTGAACGGACAAAGCTTTTATTGGTAGCAGATTACGTATAGCGGCGTCTAGCCGCGTTTCCATCGGCAGGCAACGTTTAGGCCGTTATACTAACGCCACTACCTCTTTTCTCTAACTCTCCTCTGACTCACAAGGCTATTTATGAACCAAGCTATGAACCAGGATGAATTAAAGGCCGCCGTGGCGGACGCCGCCATTGCAGAAATTAAATCTCAGTTGGAAAAGGATACCATCTTAGGCATTGGCACCGGCTCCACGGCTAACCTGTTTATTGATCGCCTGGGGCCCCTGCGCCATCATTTTAAAGGCGCGGTGGCGAGCTCTAAGGCAAGTGCCGAGCGCCTTGAGAAACTGGGCATTGAAGTTTTTGAGCTCAATAGCGTTGGCACAGTTCCTTTTTACATCGACGGTGCAGACGAAGTAAATGCTAACTTACATATGATTAAAGGCGGCGGTGCTGCGCTTACCCGCGAGAAAATCGTGGCTGCCTGTGCCGAACGCTTTATCTGCATTGCCGACGGTTCAAAGTACGTGCCTCAGCTAGGTCATTTTCCGCTACCGGTAGAAGTCATCCCCATGGCTCGCTCCTATGTCGCCCGCGAGCTGGTAGCGCTTGGTGCCGAGCCGGTTTATCGCCAGGGGGTAGTCACCGACAATGGCAACCAAATCATCGACTGCTTTGAATTTATGATCGAAGACCCGGTAGCCATGGAGGCGCGTATCAACGCTATCGTCGGTGTGGTGACCAATGGCTTGTTTGCCGCCCGCGGCGCCGATGTTCTGCTGCTGGGCAAAGAAGATGGTGTGGAGCGCATAGCGCTTAAATAAAGATTCTTCGATACAGGCAATGGCTAACGAGACAGTAACGACGCCAATCCTGTCAGGGTGCGATCAAGTGCGCCTTTTTGCGTCTCAATCACCGCGCGGCCAGCGCGCCCAGCCTGTTGGGCGCGCTCAGGGTTAGCAAAGTAGTCCGCCAAGGCATCTGCCAGGGCATCCGAGCTATCGACCAGCGTTAGCGCACCTGCCGCTTGAAGCGGTTCAGCGACATCGGCGAAGTTCTCAATTGAGGAACCGCTAAGCACCGGCCTACCGAGCGCCGCTGGTTCAAGCACATTGTGCCCGCCCAACGGCACTAGGCTGCCCCCCACAAAGGCCACACGACCTGCTGCATAAAGAACGGCCAGTTCACCGAGCGTATCCCCCAGGTAAACCTGAGTTTGCTTTGTGGCAGGCTGCTGTAGGCTGCGGCGGCTTAGTGTCCAGCTTTCTGTTTGGCAAAGTTTAGCCACCTCATCAAAGCGCTGGGGGTGACGAGGCACCAGCACCAGCAACGCGTTCGGATAGCGCCTAAGTAGCTGACGATGGGCTTGAAGCACAAGTGCTTCTTCGCCGTCTCGGGTGGAGCCCGCTACCCAAACCGGACGCCCTTCCCATTCTTGAAGTAAGCGCTCACTCTCTTCAGACACCTTATCTTGGCAAGCTATTTCAAATTTCAGCGAACCAACGATGCGTGTAATATCCGTGCCGCAGCCAAGGGCATTAAAGCGTTCGGCATCTGCCGGTGATTTTGCGGCTAGCCAGCTAATATTGGCGAGCGTGCTGGCCATTAGCGGGCGCAGGCGTTGGTAGCGCTTAAAGGCGCGGGGCGATAGGCGACCATTCACCACTGCCACCGGCACACCCTGCTGGCGACAGGCGTGGATCAGGTTGGGCCACAGCTCGGTTTCAAACAGGATCGCAAGTTCGGGCTGAACGCTGCGTACAAAGCGTCTGGCAGCACCGGGAAAATCCAACGGTAGGAAGCGATGGGTAAGCCTTGCTTGATCGCTTGGGGTTTGCTCGCTAATAAGCGCTTGAGACTGCTGAGCACCTGTCGCAGTCATGGTAGTGAGCAGCAGGCTATGCGTTGAATAACGCGCTAGTAGCCCCTCAATCAACGGTCGAGCGGCGCGTACTTCTCCCACCGAGGCACAGTGCAGCCAAATACGTGGCGCGGAAGGCAGCGGTTCGAGGCGTAAACCCAGCCGCTGAAGGCGTGAGTAAGTGGGTACTTGCTCACGCCATATGCGCCAGCCAATCAGCGGTGAGAGCGCATACAGTGCCGCTGAGTAGGCAAGCCGAGGCCAGGCAGGTGAAGACATCAGAGGTTTCTTAGCGTTCACGATCTAGAATCGAACTAATCATCGCCGAGGTCGAAACGCCATCTTCAAAGCCCAGTACTTTAACCTCACCACCATTAGCGATAACGGCCGCGCCCCCGGCGATATCTTCTGGACGATAATCGCCACCTTTGACCAAGATATCGGGTAGCACCGCTTCGATCAGCGCCTGAGGGGTGTCGTCACTGAACGGCACAACCCAATCGACAGCCCCTAACCCCGCCAACACCTGCATCCGCCGGTTAAGCGGATTAATCGGACGTTTGGGCCCTTTCAGGCGACCAATAGAGGCGTCGTCGTTAACCGCGACGATTAAACGGTCACCCAGACGTTTAGCCTGCTCCAGGTAGGCGACGTGGCCCGCATGCAAAATATCAAAGCAGCCGTTGGTCATGACCACCCGCTCACCGCGTAGCTGGGCAGCACGCACCGCCTCGATCAATACATTCGGTTCAATCACCCCAAACTCGGCCAGCTTATCGCCGTGTAAGGCAGTGTAGAGCTCGGCGATAGAGAGCGTGGCCGTGCCCGGTTTGGCCACTACCAGCCCTGCCCCCAAATTAGCCAGCATCATTGCTTCGGGAAAGGCGTGGCCTGCCGCTAGCGCTAGCCCCATTAAGCCAATAACGGTATCGCCTGCCCCTGTTACATCAAAAACTTCCTGAGCGCGAGTAGGTAGGTGTAGCGGCGCATGCCCTTCACGAATCAGCGTCATGCCCTTTTCGCTGCGAGTAATCAGCAACGCTTCCAGCTCCAACTCAGCACGTAGCGCTTCACCCCGGCGGGATAACTCAGCATCGGTCGCACAATGACCAACCACGGCTTCAAATTCGGTCAAATTGGGAGTGATTAAACTTGCCCCACGGTATTTGCTGAAATCCTGCCCTTTCGGATCGATTAGCACGCGCTTGCCCTGAGCTCTTGCGTTGGCTATCAGGTTCTCTACTTGGTTCAGCGTGCCTTTGCCGTAGTCGGAAAGGATCACTACGTCGCAGTCGGGGAGCGCCTTTTCTACCACCTGAGTCACCAGCACATTGGTATCGACACTGTCCAAGCGCTGCTCGAAATCCAGGCGCAGCAACTGCTGGTTACGACTCATCACACGCAGCTTGGTAATCGTGGGTATCTCAGCACTGCGCTGAAAGTAAGTACTCACACCAGAGGCAGTCAAACTGGCTTGTAGAATCTGCGCGTTGTCATCGTCTCCGATCACGCCCGCCAGCACCGCGTGGCCGCCCAGGGAGGTAATGTTCAGCGCCACATTAGCCGCTCCGCCCGGGCGGTCTTCAACATCTTCTACCCGAACTACTGGCACAGGCGCTTCGGGGGAAATCCGCGAGGTACCTCCATGCCAATAGCGGTCAAGCATGACATCGCCGACCACAAGTACACGGGCATGTTCTAACGCGGTTAAATCAATCTTCATCGGTGCTCCCTGCGCTGGCAGTCAAAGCGGTATGCGCCAGCAATGTATCCAGTTTAGCGATAACGTCGTCTGCTTTAATCAGCATCATGGCGCTTGGGTGACGCACCCGTTGGCCCCAGCTCACCTCGTCTACCGACTTATGCAGATAAGTACGTACCGCGTCTGGGTAAGCGTTGACCGCAAAATCGCGCCACAGATAGGGTGCGGCACGCTGGGGATTGGTCGATGCATAAAGACCCAATGCCGGCGTTCCCATGGCATTGGCCATATGGATAGGGCCGGTATCCGGCGCTATCACCGCTTGGGCTTGATCGATCAGCGCTAAAACCCCTTTCAGTGAGGTGCCGCCGATGGCGTTAATGACACTGGCTGGCTGACAGAGTGCTTCAATTTGCTCGCCTATTTCACGCTCCAGAGCACTGCCGCCACCGGTCAATACGCTTTTAAGACCGTGCTGCACCCAAGCGTGTTCAATCACGCTCGCGTAGCCCTCTACCGACCAGTTGCGAAAATTACGCAGGCGAACGTTGCTACACGGGTTAATGACGAGGTAAGGGGTCTCACCGCTGATCACCTGAGCCTCATTACGTGCCGTATCGGGCACAGGTAAATCCCACGCTAAGCGGTCATCCTCTACCCCGAGCACCCGGGCGAAGTCCATAAAGGACTCCAACACATGGGCATTGGGGTGCGGCGCAAGCTGATGCTGGGTAAACCAGTGCTGAGCATCTTTGGCACGCGCCTTGTCATAGCCCACGCGTACGTCGGCCTTCAGCCCAAGCGACAGCACGCTGGCCCGAATGGCCTGCTGCATATGTAGCAACACATCGAAGCGCGTATCGGCAAGCTGCCGCCATAACGCGCGCATTCCGGCAATACCTGTCGACTTGTCGTAAACAACGAACTCGACCCCGGAAAGCCCCGCCAGTAGACTGTGCTCCCCCTTACCGATAATCCAGGTAATGCGCGCATCGGGCCACTGGCGCTGCAACGCCCGCACCGTGGGCACGAGATTGCACACATCTCCTAGGGCGGAGAGGCGCAAAATGGCAATGTGGTTAGGCTGAACAGGCAGAGAGGGCTTCATGCGCTTAGCGGCACTCCGGCAGAGAAATTGGCTGATTTTACATGATGTAGACAGTTTATGTGACGGGCCGGGAACACACCAAATTGATCCAGACTTATTCACGCGCGATTACTGGCGTGAGCGCGGATTAATTGTGGGCGAAGCACCAGGCCGGGGCAGCAGTCTGTTTTTACAGGCAACGCCGACCGAGCAGTGGGTATTAAGGCCCTATTGCCGGGGGGGCATGGCGGCCAAACTCAGTGAGAAACGCTACCTATGGACTGGCGCTGAGCGCACCCGGGCATTTCGTGAACTGCGCTTAACCGCCACGCTTTTTGGGCAAGGGCTGCCGGTACCTCGCCCCGTAGCAAGCTGTGTTACTCGCTATGGGCTTACGTATGAAGCCGCGTTGATTACCGTGCGCATTGCTGGTGCCAAAGCATTCGCTGAGCTACTCGTCAACGATCTTGTGGATGAAGCGTTGTTAAAGCGTGTAGGTGCTATGATTTACCGCTTTCATCAAGCGGGGCTTGATCATGTTGACCTGAACGCCCGCAATATTTTGATCGACCCCAGTGGCACACCTTGGTTGATTGACCTTGATCGCTGCCGCCTCCGTGCGGCGGGAAAGTGGCAGGAAAAGAATTTAGCTCGCTTAGAGCGCTCGCTAAGAAAGTTTTCTGCCATCTCCCACAGTTCAGAATTAATGGGCAGCATTCGACAAGGTTACTGTAGTTAAATTTTTATCGCGACTTGTTAAAACAGCTTTTAAAATACCGGCCAGTTCACCAATGAACATTAATTTTTCATAGATGCAGCAAACAACTGAGAAACTGAGTATATGTTAAGAAAGATCCCTTCAAGCTTATGGGAAACACATTATTTTGGAAAAACGCCCCTACCCTTAATAGCGATAGGCGTATTAACTACGTTGTTTTATATTTTTTCAAAGCCTCACTTTGATGATTTTAGCGACTTCAATAAATTAGTACTATCTCTCTCTGGTTTAATTAGCATTAAAATTTATGCCGCACCAGTATGGAAACACCCTGTTTTTCATATGTTTTGGTGGGCCTTACTGTTAGCAGTGTGTCATTGGTTTTTTTTAACACTGGCACTTCCTGATCTGGCAGGTGACTACCCTAAACTGGATCACATTGCCCGACTGTTCGTATTTATTATATTTGCATGGTGGCTTGCTGGCAGCACACAGAACACGCTACTTTTCTGGAGTATTGCTAGCGCAGCTGTCGT
Organism: Halomonas sp. A3H3; assembly: GCF_000982975.1. NCBI lineage: Bacteria > Pseudomonadati > Pseudomonadota > Gammaproteobacteria > Oceanospirillales > Halomonadaceae > Halomonas > Halomonas sp. A3H3. The sequence continues at coordinate 1,783,150 of NZ_HG423343.1, forward strand.
ATTGGCGCCATGGATCGCTGGCGATGGCCTCGCTGATTTTCAGCGTGGTTTTCTCGGCGAACGCATTGGGTTTGGTATTCGTAACGTTCAGCATTCAGCGATGTTTTTCGGCACAGTACTGCTTGGATTGCTTATTTTTTTACCACGGCTATTAAGGGCCCCTCTACAACACTATGGCAAACTAAGTTTATGGGTGCTCGCTTTTATTATCATTATAGCTGGCGTTATCATTTCACAAACTCGCGCCACTTGGCTAGGTGTGATAGCAGGCTTATTAACGGCACTTTTCTTAATCTTTATTGAGCATCGGAAAAGTTTTTCAAAAAAATATCTACTCATATTTTTTATTTTATCAGCATGCCTGGCGATTCTTATTATTACCAATAGCTCTTTAGTCATTGAAAGAGCTACTGCAGAATTGGATACCATTCAGGCACTACTGAGAGGTGACTGGAGTTCTGTTCCCCTATCAACCAGTGAAGTACGCTCTAGTGTAGGAGAGCGACTATATAGTTGGCGCGCCGCGATCGATATGATTGCCCAACGCCCCTTGCTAGGCTGGGGTGAGCAAGGCATTGATTATCTATTTGATAACATCCAATATAATCAAGCACACTATCAAGCTTTAAATTTTGGTCATCTACATAACCTCTATCTTGAAATCACACTACAGTATGGCTTGTTAGGTCTAGCTGCTTACTTTTATCTACTAGGGTGGTTTATAACAAACGCACGGCTTGCTTGGAAGCGTGGCGACATGCCGGGTGATGTACTGCTATTTTTCTATGCTTTTTTATGCTTTTGGAGCGTGATTAATCTTTTTGAATCATATTTGATATTTTGGACAGGTGTATTTCTGTTTAATGTTGTTATGGCGGGCGGCCTCGTCCATATATGGAAACCCACATTGCGCACTAACAGTTCAACACCCTCTGTTATATCAGGAAAGGATCGCAAATGATTGATATTGTCCTGTGCTCCGATGAGGCTTATATAGATAAAGCCGCTGCCGTGATAGCGTCAACCGTTTGTCACAGCGAGACACCTGAGGCGCTGCATTTCTATATATTAGGATACAAACTATCTGCAAGTACTCATCAAAAGCTGCACAACTGGTTTACGACACTGCCTGCTGAGCTAACGATCATTGAAGCTGAGAATAGTCGCTGGCCCGAGTTAACATTGGGCCGTTTTGGGCCCGCCGCCATGCTGCGTCTAGGCATGCACAACTGGCTGCCACCAAGCTGCCAGAAAGTTATTTATTTAGACTGTGACCTTGTAGTGCTAGACGATATCGCCAACTTGTTGGCATTCGACATACAGGGCGCTCCCATCGCTAGTGTGGCTAATCTACAAGGAACCGAGCAGAGTCGAATGGGCCTTGGTTATCAACACTATTTTAATTCCGGCGTCCTTCTGGTGGATCTAGAAGGGTGGAAAGCTCGCAATGTGCTAGATCAAGTAGAGCAAATATTAAAGCAGCACGATTACACCTTAAGTTATCCCGATCAGGACGCATTAAATCTCATTTTCCAAGACTGGTATCGACTACCCATGCGCTGGAATATGCAGCCATACTCTTATCCGGCCGTAGAAAAAAAAGCAGCTCACTATGCTGATTGGCAGAAGGAACTTGAACACGCTATCCGTGAACCCGCGATCATACATTTTATTGGCGCACGTAAACCATGGCACGCCGACAGCCGCCACCCACTTGCCTATTTGTATCGGCACTATCTTTCGTTAACACCGTGGCAGCCATCTGTACAAGCTACTCGACCTTCCCTGCAACGACGTCTGAAGCAAATGCTGGCGTGGTTTAAGAATCGGCGGCGCCGCCAGCGATTGCATTGCCACCCTGTGATGCAACTTCCGCCCCACCAAAAGGACTCGCCCACATGAAGGTATTGATTGTCGTGCGTACGTTAAAAATTGGTGGCATGGAACGGGTTGCGGTAAACCTTGCTGACGCCTTTGCGGAACACGGCCATGAGAGCCATTTGATGTACTTTAAGCCGCGCCCCCCTCAGTTAGAACCAAGCAATGAGCAAGTCAAAGTTCACCATTTCGCACTGTCTCGTGCCATGTGGACATCGGGTGTGGGTGGCATTATTGAGGTGGTAGCACGCCTGCTCAATAGCGTGTTAAGGAAAAGCTATTTTTTATTATCAGGCTGGTGGGGTGGAAAACTTTTTCGTCGCGAAGTACGTCGCCTTGAGCGCCAATATGGCACTTTTGATCGGATTATTTTCCGCGGTATTGGTACCTTTGAAACGGTATGGTCCTTCCAAGACCCCCGCGCCTGTTATGTTCTGGAAAATATCGTCAAAACTACCTCAGGCCATGCCCCTTGGCTAGAGCGACTAAAAGCACGCTGTCTATTTCATAACAAACACTTAGTAACCGTATCCCACGGCGTCGAACAGCAAATCGCCACGGTAATGCAGACGCTACAAGTCAAGCCATCCTCGCTGAGAACCATCACCAATCCATGCCCTTTAGAGTCTATCCGAAAGGCCATGTGCGAAGACTTTCCGGAGCGGCCCAATTCTCCATATCTACTCAATGTAGCCCGCTTGGTACCGCAGAAAAACCATCACCTTCTACTGCGGGCGTACGCCAAGATGCGCACAACGCTTCCGCTGGTGATTGTCGGCGAGGGGCCACTGCGCAAAGAACTGGAAGCACTAGCCGTTGAGCTGGGTATTGCGGCACGGGTTACTTTTACCGGTCGCCAACTAAACCCTTACCCTTGGATGCATCATGCTCGCCTATTCATCTTGAGCTCTGCCCACGAAGGTCTTGGCATCGTATTACTTGAAGCGCTGGCCTGCCAAACGCCGATTGTCTCGGTCGATTGCCCAGGCGGGGTACGTGATATTATGACCGGTGAGCTGGAAGCTTATCTGTGTGAAATGACACCGGAGGCGTTAGCAGCCCGTGTCGATGCCATTCTTGATGCTGACGGCTATGCTATTGATGAACGTTGGCTGGAACGTTTTTCTCCAGCGCACATTACTACTGCCTTTTTGCAAGAGACGCCTGCTTCATGATATCGGCTAATATTATTACCTTTAACGAAGAAGCCAATATTGCGGACTGTATTGCTTCCGCTCGCCAAGTATGTGAAGACATCGTTGTGGTGGATTCAGGCAGCCAGGACCGCACCACCGCTATCGCGCGTGAGTTAGGTGCCAAGGTGGTTCAACAAGCCTATTTAGGTGACGGCGTTCAAAAAAATATCGCGCTAGCGCACGTAAAGTACGACTGGGTGCTCAGCTTAGACGCCGATGAACGCCTAACCCCGGAGATGGTCGAAGCGATTGGACAACTAGACCTAGCTGCAACCGAGCATGACGCCTTTGCCTTTCGTCGCCGCAATATGATTGGCTCACGCTGGATTAGAGTCTGTGGCTGGTATCCCGATTACTGTATTCGGCTCTACAACCGGCACCATGCTCGCTTTGCTGATGTAAAACAGCATGCCAGCATAGGGGCTGCCAACCCCAAGCGACTTAACGCAGATATAGTGCATTACTCCTTTGCTAACTTAGGTCAGTTATTTGCCAAGCCAGGGCGAAACTTCAGCGGTCGTGCGGCCAAAATCATGTTTCAAAAGGGGAAGCGGGCCAACTCCTTTTCACCGTTTGCGCATGGCCTGAATGCCTTTGTACGCAAATACATATTCCAGCGAGGCTTCATGGGCGGAGTAGACGGCATGACCGTTGCGATCAGCGCAGGTCTCAATAGCTACTTGAAGTATGCCAAGCTACTCGAATATCAACGCGATCCCAAAGTGCTTGAAGCGGAAGACTTTAATAAGGTTTGGTGATTGATGCATATTACTCATGTAAATTTGGCGCGTGGTTTTCGCGGTGGAGAGCGTCAAACTGAGTTATTAATTAAAACGTTAGCAGAGCATGCACCAAACGATATTGCACAAACGCTGGTTTGCCGTCGAGACTCGCCCATGCGCCAGCACCTGCAGAGTGTAGCGCGACTCAACTTTCAAGCAGCCAATCACCAGTTAGCGGGGCATTTTGATCTCGGCGGGACATCGCTCGGCAAGACACAGCTTGTACATGCCCACGATGCAAAAGGCGTTCATTGGGCTTACTTACACTACCGTTTAAAAGGCACGCCCTATTTAATTACACGCCGTGTCGACTCGCCCGTCAAACGTAAGTGGTTTAATCAGCAGTGTTACTCTCAAGCATCCGCCAGGGTTGCCCTCTCCCACGTCATAAAGCGTCTGCTGGAAGACAATCAGTGTGGCGACGTTACCTTGATACCCAGTGCCTATGCGCGCTTAACGCCCTCGCCTGAGGCGACCAAAAGTTTTCGCAATGATTTTGCCGATAAATTTTTGGTCGGTCATGCAGGCGCCATGGTTGACCGTCATAAAGGTCAGCGAGTGCTATTGCAGGCTGCGCAGAAGCTTGAGCATCAAGCGCCTGATATACAGTTTATTTTTCTAGGTGACGGTGAAGATGCAGAAACGCTAAAAGCAGAATCCTCGTCACTTAGCAATGTTTCCTGGCTGGGATTTAAAAGCAATATTGCCGACTATCTAGCTGGCCTGGATGTGTTTGCATTTCCTTCACGCAATGAAGGCCTGGGCTCTGTGCTGCTGGATGTCATGCAGCTAGGCGTTCCTGTCATTGCTACCAAGGTTGGCGGCATACCCGATATCGTCAAGCACGAACAAACGGGGTTGCTGATACCGTCCGGCGACGCCGATGCAATGGCTAACGACATTATGCGATTAAGGCAGGATCCCGCTCTTCGGCAACGATTGGCCCAAGGAGCCACTGAACGTTTAGATCATTATAGCCCTCAGTCAATGACTGCAGCGTACTGGCACCTCTATCAAACAATAGTGAGTTAATGATTATGCTTGCAGCTTCTGCAAAAGCGCATAAAAATCTTCATAAACTAGGCTTTTATGCGCAACATACCGTTCACCGCCTAATTCCCAGTACGTTTCTGCAACGGCAAAGATTAAATTTACTTCGCTCATTAAAGCAATTGTCAAAAGAGGAGCAGCAGCAGCTACTTCTCCGAGTTAACTACTGTAATCAACTGGAAAACAACGTTGAACTGCCTAAGGAGGCTATAAGTTTATCTAGTTTCAAACGCGAGAAAAGCGGCACTTATTACTTGGATTTGCTCAGTGTGTTGCGCTATTTTCCGCCTGAACTACGCTTCTGCCATCGCTTTGGTGATGTAACCACCGTGCCGGATGCACCTACCTTAGTGAAAAGCCGGCCCATTAATGACCACAATCAAAACTCAGTTTTACTTAAGTTAAACCGTGTTCGTCATTACTACACGGTGAAAGATCCTCACCGCTATGATGACAAGCTTGACCTTGTGGTATGGCGTGGTTCTTGTCATCAAGAACATCGGCGACAATTCATTCGAGACTTTTATGATCACCCGCTATGTAATGTGGGCGATATTCACAAAAATGCGCAAGGTCAGCCCTGGCATAGCCAATTTATGTCGGTACTGGAGCAACTGAAATATAAGTTCGTACTCAGTATCGAAGGCAAAGATGTTGCAACGAATCTCAAATGGATAATGGCCTCTAATTCACTCTGTTTTATGCGACTACCGCGCTTTGAAACATGGTTTATGGAAGGCACTTTGTTACCTGACTATCACTATGTGCAGCTCAAAGATGATTACTCAGACCTTGAGGAGAAAGTCACCTATTACCTTGAAAACCCCGTGGCGGCAAAAAAAATTATCGGTAATGCTAACCGCTACTTCGCTCAATTTATGAATGCTGATAAAGAACGCTTGATGGGTCTTTTGGTTATGCAGAAATATTTCGAGCGCACCCATCAACTTCTCCCGTAGTAGCCGTTATCATCAGAGCTATCAATTTTCTGTAACATCTCCTTTTTCACTGTTTATATTAGGTAAATGTCATCATACGTTATCGCTCTTTCATTGCATGGGATACCGCTAGGCTAGCCACCATTGCATTGACACTAATTGGCCTCAGCCTGGGTTACACGGTCACGGTAATGACCCGTCTGCCCTGGTGGACGCTATTTTTAGTAGCGGCCGCATGGATTGGTGTGGGGCTTAAGCTGCGCTGGGGCCAGCCTGCCAATGCTCGCTATCGTAAAATGTGGCCCTGGTCGCTTGTACCGTTAAGTCTTTGGGGTGTGTACGTTTACTTGGCGGACAGCTTTGGCATTGTCGATTTGGGTGCGGTGTTTTTTCACCTCCAGGCAGGCATAGCCAAGCATGGTGGCGCAGGCAAAATGATTTCCGCGGTGCTCTATACGTTAATAATGATTGGCGTACTGGCGGCCGTGACGTGGCTATCACGCCACGACCAGCGCTGGCGGTTAGCCGAGCGCTTTTTCGCTATTATATTATTGGCTAGCAACCCGCTACTTTATGGCATAAGCCAACGCAGCGCGGCCATTGTCACTGATGACGGCGCCTGGCTGGATCGACGCTACAAGCCGCCCCCTGCCGAGGAACTTAGGGACGCCCCTAACTTACTCATTCTGTATTTGGAAAGCATAGAGCGTACCTACTCTAATGACATATTTGGGGATGCCTACGCCAGTCTCAACGCCCTAGGGGAACGAGGTGCCGTTTTTGAGGGCGTGCGCCAGATGGATAATACGGGCTGGACAATGGCGGGCATGATTGCCAGCCAGTGCGGCGTGCCATTGATGCCTGCTGGACTCCTTCACGACAGCCAGTTCGAGCCTCTTTCCAAGGTTGTTCCCGGGGTCGATTGTCTCGGCGACATTCTTGCTGCACAGGGCTACCAACTAAGCTATCTAGGCGGTGCTAGCACACAATTCGCGGGTAAAGGACTATTCTATCGCGGCCACCAATTCGATACGGTGAAAGGACGTGAAGATTTAGAGCCCCTGCTAGAGAATCCTGAGTATGTAAATAGCTGGGGCCTGTATGACGACACGCTGTATGACATCACCGCCGATGAGATCCGGCATTTAGATAGCCAGAATAGCGGCCCCTGGGGTGTAATTAGCCTCAATCTGGCGGGTCATGCGCCTAATGGTTATCCCTCCCAGTCGTGCGTGGAACGTCAAGGAGAGTTTGACGGCCAGGATATTCTTTATTCGGTGGAATGCGCGACTTGGCTGGCTCAAGATTTGGTTGAACGGTTGGATTCTGAGGGTCTTCTCGATAATACCTTGGTGGTCATACTGAGCGACCATCTGACGATGCGCGTTTCTGTGTGGGATCAATTGACCGCGCTAGACCGCGACAACACGCTGATAATGCTCGGCAACGATATCGAGCCACAGCGTATTCGCCGAGACGCTACCATGCTGGATGTTTTCCCCACGATACTCGATGCGCTGGGCTTTAGTTTAGAGCGCGACCGCGCTGGATTGGGCACTTCGCTTTTCAGTAATAATCGTACGCTGGTAGAGGCCCACGGTATCGAAGTGCTTAATGAGCGTTTACGGGAAGAGACGGCGCTTCAGCACCGCCTTTGGGAGGGCATTTCCCCTCAGCGGCGTGAGTCCGACGAGCCTTCTCAAGAAGTTACTCAAGAGCAAACCCTAGAGACGCCTGCTGACGCGGCAGACGAAGTCGAGCTCATCCATTAACGATCACGCTCTCCCACTGATGAGCCGCGTGAATCTGTTGGTAGACTTGCTCAACGCTGAGCAGATTCAGGCAATTGGTATGCCCCAACGGGCAGGTACGCTGAAAGCAGGGAGAGCAAGAGAGCGCTAGGTAGTGAATGACGGCGTTATCAGTCAGCGGCGGCGTGTAGGCGGGCGATGAGGAGCCATACAGCGCATGGACACGAACACCTACCGCTGCAGCCACATGCATTAACCCCGAGTCGTTGGTGACTACCTGCCGGCAATCCGCCAACAGATCGACCGCATCAGCCAGCTGCGTCTTACCACACAGGTTATGGGCATGGGAAAGCCCCTGTGTGATCTCCTCGCCCGCCGGGTGATCCTTTGCCCCCCCGAGTACGCGTACTTCAAACCCCTCTTCCACCAGCCGTTTGGCTAACTTGTGGAAGTAGCTGACCGGCCACTGCTTGGCAGGGCCGTACTCAGCGCCCGGCATCATGCCAATCGCCGTGCGGGAAGAAAGCGAGTGGTTCAGGCGTAAATTGACCAGATTATCGCGATCAATCTGCAGGCGTGGCTTGGGCAGCACAAAATCACCCCTAGCTGCTTCTTCCAGGGGTAGGCCCAAGGAAACAAAGCGCTTTACCGTTTGATTCAGCACCTGTTTGTCGAGTTTACGGCGCTCTTTGAGAAGCCCATAGCGATGTTCGCCTAAAAAACCTATTCGCTCGGGAATGCGTGCCATGAAGGGTACCAAAGCTGCCTTCCACGAGCGTGGTAGTACAATGGCACGATCAAAACGCCCACGCAGGCGGTTGGCGAGTTCACGGCGGCTGGCCAAGCCAAATTCACCGTGCCCCACTGCCAGCGGCAGCACTTCATCCACTTCGGGCATACGCTCTAAAATAGGCTGTGACCACTTTGGTGCAACCACCCCTATCGTCGCGCCTGGCTGGCGGGCTTTTAAGGTCATAAACAGGCTTTGTGCCATGACCATGTCACCGACCCACGAAGGGCCAATCACCAGCAAGCGCTGAGCTGAATTAGCCATTTAACCACCCCAAGTAGGCCTTCACCCCTTGAGCAACGGTTTTAAACTCAACATCGCAGCCGTTCTCACGTAGCTGACCAATGTCAGCTCGGGTATAGCTCTGATAGCGTCCTTTGAGTTCTTCGGGGAAGGCAATGTAGTCGATCTCACCTTTACCGTAAAAGTCGATAACCGCCTCGCCAATGGCTTTAAAAGGTTCAGCCCGACCAGTGCCAAGATTGAAGATTCCTGACTTGTCAGGATGATCCAAAAACCAAAGATTCACATCGACTACATCGCCCACATAAACAAAGTCACGACTCTGCATGCCTGCCTCGTAGCCGTCATAGCCGCCAAACAGCTTGAGCGTTTCACCATTACGAATTTGCAAGTGGTTGTGATAGGCCACACTGGCCATTTTGCCCTTGTGCTGTTCACGGGGGCCATAGACATTAAAGTAACGAAAGCCCACTACTTGAGTGGTTAACTCGCTCCAGCGCGAACGCACGTGCTGATCAAACAGCAGCTTGGAATAGCCGTAAACGTTAAGCGGCTTTTCGCACTCGGGTACCTCTTTAAATACCTCGCTGCCGCCATAGGTGGCGGCTGACGAGGCGTATAAAAAAGGAATACTCTGCTGCTCGCAGTAATTAAGCAGCACTTTGGAGTACTCGAAGTTATTCTCCATCATGTAGTGGCCATCCCATTCGGTGGTATCCGAGCAGGCGCCCTCGTGGAAAATAGCATCGATCTTAGGTAGCTCGACGCTTTCACCGCGCAGGGCAGCTTTTACCCTGGCGAGGAAATCATCTTTATCAAGATAATCCGCCAGCGTGCAGTCGGCTAAATTGACGAATTTGGTACCATCGCGTAGATCGTCAACGACCATCACATCGTTTCGACCGCGGGCGTTCAATGCTTTAACTATGTTGGCCCCGATAAAACCGGCACCGCCTGTTACCACAATCATACTGTTCTCCTTACCTAAAGCAGCTTGTTGGCATACGTGCCTATAACCCATCTGCCTAGGATTGTATACTTGACGCCTTATGAATTCATGGCCAACGGTGCTTTCCGCGATGAGTGTCTCGACAAACCAATCGACACCCGATGTGTCGACCTTTCAAGGCTTGATCCTTGCTCTGCAGCAGTACTGGGCAGAACAGGGTTGTGTCATCCTTCAGCCGCTCGATATGGAAGTCGGCGCGGGCACCTTCCACCCCGCTACCTTCCTGCGGGCGATTGGTCCCGAAACCTGGAATGCTGCCTATGTACAGCCTTCCCGCCGCCCTACTGACGGCCGCTATGGCGAAAACCCTAACCGCCTTCAGCACTACTACCAGTTCCAGGTGGTGATGAAGCCATCGCCAAGCAACTTACAGGATCTCTACCTGGGCTCACTCAAACGCCTGGGTCTTGATCCGCTGGTTCACGATGTGCGCTTTGTCGAAGATAACTGGGAATCTCCTACTTTGGGCGCCTGGGGCCTGGGCTGGGAAATCTGGTTAAACGGCATGGAAGTGACCCAGTTTACCTACTTTCAGCAGGCCGGTGGCATCGAATGCTATCCGGTCACCGGCGAACTGACCTATGGGCTTGAGCGCATCGCCATGTACCTGCAGGACGTCGACAGTGTGTATGACCTCGTCTGGGCCATTGCCCCCGATGGCAGCAAAGTGACTTATGGCGATGTCTATCTGCAAAATGAGCGCGAACAGTCCGCCTACAATTTCGAACATGCCGATGTCGATCAGCTATTTGCTAACTTTGACCATCAGGAAAAAGAGTGCAGCAAGCTGCTCGCTGCCAGCCTGCCGCTGCCGGCCTACGAACAAGTCCTGAAGGCATCACACACGTTCAACCTATTAGATGCCCGTCACGCTATCTCGGTCACCGAGCGTCAGCGCTTTATCCTGCGCGTTCGCACTATGGCCCGGGATGTCGCCACTGCTTACTTTGAGTCGCGTAAGGCCGAAGGTTTCCCCATGGCGCCAGAAATACTTCGCCGCGAACTGTTACAAGAGCTACTCGCCGATCAGGGAGAGGACTAATGGCTGTTAATACGCTTTTACTAGAACTCGGTGCAGAAGAGCTGCCGCCCACGGCCCTGGACGCTCTTTCCGATGCGTTCGCCGCGAGCATCGAGAAAGGCCTGCAAGAAGCCGATGTTCCCTTCTCCAACGTTACCGCTTTTGCGACACCACGGCGTTTAGCGGTACAGGTGCATGAACTGGCCGACAAACAGCCTGATCGTGACGTTGAGCGCCGTGGCCCAGCGCTGGCAGCTGCCTTTAAGGATGGCGTTGCCACTAAAGCCGCGGAAGGCTTTGCCCGCTCTTGCGGTGTAAGCATCGACGAGCTGATTCATTTAGAAACCGATAAAGGTACTTGGTTAGGTTTTCGTGAGCAGCAGCAGGGAGAATCTATTCAAGCGCTGCTGCCCGAGATTATCCGCAAATCAATCAGCACCCTCCCTGTGCCTAAAAACATGCGCTGGGGCGCTTCACGGGTTGAGTTTTCCCGTCCCGTTCATTGGCTGGTAGCCATTTACGGTAGCGACGTAGTGGCCGCCGAGGCACTTGGCCTAGAGGCTAGCTGCACGACCTACGGTCACCGCTTCCACGCCCCTGATGCCATTCAGCTGGCGCACGCTGATGAGTATGTGGCTACCCTGGAAAATGCCTATGTACTGGTGGATCGTGAGCAACGCCGCGAGCGCATCCGCGAACAGGTATTAGCAGAGGCCGAAGTGCAGGAGGCCAATGCGGTTATCGACGAAGAGCTTCTGGTAGAAGTGAGCGGCTTGGTGGAGTGGCCAGTCGCCCTTACCGGTAGCTTTGATGAGCGCTTTCTGGAAGTGCCCGCCGAGTGCTTGATTTCTTCGATGAAGGCTAACCAGAAATATTTTCACCTGTTGGACGACGCTGGCAAGCTGAAACCGCTATTTATCACCATTGCCAATATCGACAGCGCTGACCCCGACCAGGTCATTGCCGGTAACGAGAAAGTCATTCGTCCGCGCTTAGCCGATGCAGCGTTTTTCTACGACACCGATCGCAAGTACACATTAGCGTCACGCATCCCACAGTTAGAGAGCGTGGTATTCCAGCAGCAGCTAGGCACCCTGGCGGATAAAGCTCGCCGCAGTTCGGTTATTGCGACATTTATTGCCGAACGTATCAATGGCGACGTGGCTCACGCTCAGCGCGCCGTGGCCCTTGCCAAGTGCGACCTTGTGACGGAGATGGTGCTCGAATTCCCTGAACTTCAGGGCATTATGGGACGCTACTATGCTCAGCAAGATGGCGAACCCGCGGAGGTTGCCCAAGCCCTTGAAGAGCAATACCTGCCGCGCTTTGCTACTGATGCGATTCCCCAAAGTGCTACAGGCAAGGCATTAGCCCTGGCGGATCGACTGGATACCCTGGCAGGCATCTTCGGGATAGGCCAACGCCCAACCGGTGCGAAAGATCCTTTCGCTTTACGTCGTGCTTCGATTGGCGTGCTTAACATTCTGGTCAAAGGCGAGCTGGATCTTGACCTGCGCGAGCTGCTTACGGTTGCCTCTGAGCAGCACCAGGGCCTCCCCAAAGCTGACGGGCTGGTTGAGGACGTGCTGACGTACATGTTGGATCGCTTCCGCGCCTGGGGCCAGGATGAAGGCATCAGCGCAGAAATGTACCTTGCCGTTCGTGCGCGCCCAGTCGCAAACCCTCTCGACTTCGCTCGCCGCCTGCGCGCTGTGAAGGCCTTTGCCCAGCGTGACGAAGCCACAGCGCTGGCGGCGGCTAACAAGCGCGTTTCGAATATTTTAAGCAAGCAGGAGCATGACGGCAGCACACAGGTCGATCAACACTTGCTGCAGGAAGATGCCGAGCGGGCACTGTTCGACGCTGTGACAGGTAGCCAAGCACAGGTGGCACCGCTATTTGCTGCGGGTGACTACCAGCGTGCACTCGACGCACTTGCCACACTGCGAGATCCAGTGGATGCCTTCTTTGACCAAGTAATGGTGATGGCGGATGACCCGGCTATTCAGCGTAATCGGTTAGCGCTTCTTGCAAGCCTTCAAGCGCTGTTTTTAGAAGTCGCCGATATTTCGCTGCTCCCTCAGTAGTCGTCGACTAATGGATCGCAAATCCAAGCCCAGCCCTAACGGCTGGGCTTTTTTTATTGTTTGGGGAGTACGTGTTTCACGTGAAACATCTTTGTTAGATCGGGGTAAAATAGTCTTAAATCTCGCGGGCAGAAAGTATCGCCGACAACCGTACCAATAGGATCACTATGCTAAGTGCCGATAACCTTGTCATCCTGGATCGAGACGGCGTCATCAACCATGACTCTGATAACTACATCAAATCTCTCGAGGAGTGGGTACCCTACCCCTCTTCAATCACTGCCATTGCCCGCCTCACCCGCGCGGGATACACCGTTGCCGTCGCAACGAATCAATCCGGGATTGCCCGAGGCTATTATGATGAAGCAACCCTCCATACGATGCATGAACACTTAATTTCGTTAGTAGAAGCGGAAGGCGGGCATATTGCTCATATTGCTTACTGCCCCCATGGGCCAAATGATAATTGCCAATGCCGTAAACCATTGCCAGGAATGCTAATACAGATCCAGCAGATCCTGGGACTAGAAAGTTTAACGGGAAGCTGGATGGTCGGTGATAGCCTTCGCGATCTCCAGGCGGGCGAAGCCGTAGGTTGCGAAACAGCGCTGGTCAGAACTGGAAAGGGAAGTAAAACGGAGCAAGCAGGCGCTGGTCTTGAAAAGAGCAATATCTTCGATGATTTAGCGCAATTTGTTGAATGGCTCATTAAATAACTAAGCGACACCGAGCTGGTAGTCATGATCGCTCTGCGTTGCATGAGTAACTGTTGCATGAGAAATTTGGCTGAAACTAACTACCCTCTTCTGCTTCTGCTACACGTATCCTGATCCTGCCAATCTATCTATGAATAAAAAAAGCGTCGCTATAAAATTCATAGCGACGCCTATCATAGTGGCATTAAACCATACTGAGGCTAAGGATCGTTAAAGCAGTGTTTCACGTGAAACATCTTAACGAATGCAATCCACCTTACACGTCTAAATTTGCCACCAACGCGTTGGTCTCAATAAAGTCACGGCGCGGTTCTACATCGTCACCCATCAAGGTGTTGAACATCATATCGGCACCAACGGCATCTTCGATCGTCACCCGCAGCATGCGGCGGCTATCGGGATCCATGGTGGTGTCCCAGAGCTGATCCGGGTTCATTTCACCCAAGCCTTTATAGCGCTGTACAGACAACCCGCGCTGGCCCTCTTGCATTAGCCACGCCAGTACTTCCGAGAAGTGCGATACCGGCTTCTGCCGCTCGCCACGGGCAATAAAGGCGCCCTCTTCCAGGAAGCCATCCAGGGTTTCGCCCAGCTCAGCGATACCGCGATAGTCGGCGCTTTCAAAGAAGTCGAGGCCCCACCTATACTCAGTCGTCACACCGTGAGCAACCAGCGAGACGGTAGGTAGGAAAAGCCCGCGCTCAGAATCTTCGTGGAGATGGAAGTGGTAACGGGGCCCGCCTTCATAGGCAACCATGTCATCCATGATCTTCTGGAGTTCATCAATCCAGTTCTGCATGGTCACACGATCTTTCAGGCTCTCCTCACCTTTCAGTGCCGAAGCATGAACGATTTGCTTAAGTACTTCATTAGGATAAACCCGCGACAAGCGATCAATTCGCTTCATCACGTTGCGGTACTGGTTCACTAACGCTTCAAGCTGTGAGCCGGAAATACCCGGTGCATTAGCGTTAACATGCAGGCCGGCCCCGTCCAAGGCCGTGGTGGTTAAATAATCCACCATCGCCTGTTCATCTTTCAGGTAAAGCTCTTGCTTGCCGCGCTTAATTTTATAAAGTGGTGGTTGAGCGATGAAGATATGACCACGCTCAATCAACTCCGGCATCTGACGGAAGAAGAACGTCAACAGCAGCGTACGAATGTGCGATCCATCGACATCGGCATCGGTCATGATAATAACCGAGTGGTAACGCAACTTATCGGGGTTAAACTCTTCACGGCCAATGCCGCAACCCAGGGCAGTGATAAGCGTGCCCACTTCTGCAGAGGAGAGCATTTTGTCGAAACGTGCTTTTTCCACGTTCAGAATTTTACCCTTGAGCGGCAAGATAGCCTGTGTACGGCGGTCACGGCCCTGTTTGGCACTGCCGCCTGCCGAGTCACCCTCCACCAAGTAAAGCTCTGACTGACTGGGGTCTTTTTCTTGGCAATCCGCCAACTTGCCAGGTAAACCGGCAATATCCAGCGCGCCTTTGCGGCGGGTCATATCCCGCGCTTTGCGTGCCGCCTCACGTGCACGCGCGGCATCCAGCATCTTATTGACGATCGCCTTGGCTTCGTTAGGCTTTTCAACAAGATACTCGGAAAAGAGACGGCTCATTTCCTGCTCAACCGCTGTCTTCACTTCGCTGGAGACTAGCTTATCTTTTGTTTGAGACGAAAACTTAGGATCCGGGACTTTAACTGAAATAATAGCTGTTAGCCCCTCACGAGCATCATCGCCCGTGGTATTCACCTTGGCTTTTTTCAGCAGGTTTTCAGCTTCAATATAGTTATTGAGCGTACGGGTAAGCCCTGCCCGGAACCCCGCCAAGTGCGCCCCGCCGTCTCGCTGCGGAATATTATTGGTGTAGCAGAAAATATTTTCAGTGAAGGCTTCGCTCCACTGCATGGCTACCTCTACTTCAACGCCGTCATCACGAACAGCGTTAAAGTGGAATACCGGATTAATCACACTCTTATTGGTATTGAGGTGATCAACAAAGGCTCTCAAGCCACCTTCGTAGTGAAACAGCTCCTCTTTGCCGCTGCGCTCATCCAGTAAACGGATAGCCACACCAGAGTTCAAGAAGGATAGTTCGCGAAGTCGTTTGGCTAAAATATCAAAATGAAACTCGATATTGCCAAAGGTTTCTGGCGATGGGCGGAAGTGAACCCGGGTACCGCTTTTTTCGGTTTTGCCCACAACGCCCAATGGTGCTTGAGGAACACCGTGACGGTACATTTGTTCGAACACTTCACCCTGACGCCAAATCGTTAAGCGCAGCTCAGCGGAAAGCGCATTGACAACAGAAACACCGACGCCGTGCAACCCACCGGAAACCTTGTAGGAGTTATCGTCGAATTTACCGCCTGCGTGCAGAACCGTCATAATAACTTCTGCAGCGGAAACACCTTCCCCTTCATGAAGCTCGGTAGGTACGCCACGGCCGTTATCACTCACGGTGACCGACTCATCCGGGTGGATGACAACGCGAATTTCACTGCAATGCCCAGCCAACGCCTCGTCGATGGAGTTATCCACCAATTCGAAGACCATGTGGTGGAGCCCAGTACCGTCGTCGGTGTCACCAATATACATACCTGGCCGCTTACGCACCGCGTCCAGCCCCTTGAGCACCTTGATGCTTGATGAATCGTAAGCCTGCTCGCTCATTGACCACTCCGTTGTGAAGTCTGTCTCATCCTGTATCGTCCTACCCTTCTTCCTGCGCTAGCTGACTTTCTCTAAACCACTAAACCCCTCCTTGCAATGTTTCACGTGAAACATATTTACGGGGGTATCAGTTCGCCAGGCATTCTTCAATGCAGAAGGTTCGACACTGGTAATAAATGCTTGGCACTGCATATCTTCGAGTAAGCCACAAAACTGGTAACGATTTTGCTCGTCAAGTTCTGCGGGCAAATCATCGATAAGATAAATACAGTGCCGCTGTGCTGTTCTTTCCAGAAACCGCCCTTGGGCAAGCTTTAATGCACTCACCACTAACTTTTGCTGGCCTCTGGAAAGCACTTCTACAGCAGGCTGTTTGTTTATCCTGATACGTAAGTCAGCGCGCTGCGGACCTTGCTGAGTAAACCCCATCTGCTGATCAGTTGGCCGACTATCATGTAACACAGTCGCAAGAGTTCGATCTTTATCCCAACCTCTGGCGTAGTGAAGCGACAATCCCGGCAAGGGAAGCAATACCTTAAGTGTCTCTTCAAAGACAGGCAAAAAGTCACTAAACCAAGCACGGCGTAACGAGTCCATCTGTTCACCCCAAAGGGCTAGTTCATGCTCCCACACCGCCATTTCCTGAGGTAGTATTCTACCACGCCTGAGCAGTGCATTCCGATGTTTCAACGCACGCCGGGTGCGCTTCCAGATTGCTAAAAAGTCATGTTTCACGTGAAACACGCCCCAGTCGAGAAACTCACGACGTCCGGCTGGAGAACCTTCAAGCAATCGAAAAGCATCAGGGTTAATTAATTGAAGCGGCATAGCCTCTACCAGTTCCGCCAACCGAGCGTTTTTATCTCCCTTTAAACGAAGCTCCAGCTCCCGCTGAGCTCTTAAACGACGCACACCAAGGGTAACCTCAGGCTCACCACTTAAACGCCCGTACAGCGTCATATACGGCTCATCCGTTTGGATCGCGTTTTTTAACTGGCGAGTACGAAAAGAGCGGCCCATGCCAAGAATATGTACCCCCTCCAACAGACTGGTTTTACCGCTGCCATTAGCACCGCTAATGACATTGATATGCGAAGAGGGCGTCATCTCAACCGGCCTGAGATTGCGCAAAGCGTGGAAATTAAGCAGTGTCAGGCTCATCCTATTATCACCACTTAAAATATCCTCGAAAAAAGGGAGTATTCCAACGCGTTAGCGGCGCTTCTGCTACCAGAAGCGCCGCTAACGTAGCTTGCTTACGTATTGCTGTTACCCGCCCAAAGCGTTTACAGGCGCATCGGCATAACGACATAAAGCGCATCACCGCCGCCGGGCTCTTCCAGCAGCGCGCTACTATTGGGATCAGCCAGGGTAATCTGCACGCGATCTTCATTTAGCACTGTTAGTACATCAACTAAATAGCCGACGTTAAAACCAACTTCCATTGCCCCGCCGTTATACTCAACGGCGATATTCTCCTCCGCTTCCTCCTGCTCGGGGTTGTTGGCCATTACCTTAAGGTTGTTCTCTTCAAGATAAAGGCGCACACCACGGTACTTCTCATTAGAGAGGATAGCAGTACGTGAAAGTACTTGGCGAAGCTCCGCACGCTCGGCAATCAATACTTTATCGCCATTGCGCGGCACGACACGCTCATAGTCAGGAAATTTACCGTCGATTAACTTGGAGGTGAAGGTAAAGTCGCCTGTATGAGCACGCACATGACTGGAGCCAAGCGTCAGGCTGACAGGCTCATCGCTATCGTCTAGCAAGCGCGACAGCTCTAAAATCCCCTTCCGGGGCACAATCAGCTTTTGAGACTGGCTCACAGAGACCTCGATTGGCCGCGAGCACATCGCCAAACGGTGCCCGTCAGTAGCGACCGTGCGAAGCAAATTGCTTTGAATTTCCAGCAGCATACCGTTGAGGTAGTACCGCACATCCTGCTGCGCCATGGCAAACGAGGTCGCTTCTATCAGGTGCTTTAGGGTACCGCGGGGTACGCTAATCTCCTGGCTGCCGTCCGCATCTTCGATATTGGGGAATTCAGCGACCGGGAGCGTCGACAACGTAAAACGTGAACGGCCACTGCGTAGTACCGCGCGGCCCTCTTCAACGGCGAGCTGAATGTCGGACTGATCGGGCAATGATTTGCAGATATCCATCAGCTTACGCGCTGGCACTGTCGCGGAGCCCGCCTGATCGACCTGGCTTGCCACCGTGCGGCCCACGAGCTCGACTTCTAAGTCAGTACCGGTGAGCGACACCTGGTCACCCTCTACCTGAATCAGCACATTAGACAGTACTGGCAGCGTTTGACGGCGCTCAACAACACCAGCGACCAGAGTCAGCGGACGTAGCAGCGCCTCTCGGGAAATCGAAAATTTCATCAATACTCCGGTTCTATATCCTGAAAGACCTGCGTGTAACAGGCCCGTCCCATGGAATGATTAACTGGTCAACAGGCGCAGTAAATTCTTGTAATCCTCACGAATATCCGCGCTCTCTTCCTGCAATGATTTCACTTTTCGGCAAGCGTGCAACACCGTTGTGTGGTCACGCCCGCCAAAGGCATCACCAATCTCAGGTAAGCTGTGATTGGTGAGCTCTTTAGCAAGCGCCATCGCCACCTGACGAGGGCGGGCAACTGAGCGTGAACGGCGCTTCGAAAGCAGATCCGCCACCTTAATCTTGTAATATTCGGCGACCGTACGCTGAATATTATCTACCCCTACCTGCTTATCCTGAAGCGCTAACAGATCTTTCAGAGACTCACGAATAAAGTCTTGGGTAATCGTTTTACCCATAAAGTGCGAATCAGCAATGACTTTTTTCAGCGCACCTTCCAATTCGCGCACGTTGGAACGAATTTTTTGCGCAATGAAGAAAGCCGCATCGTGAGGCAAATCGACCTTAGCCTGGTCGGCCTTTTTCATCAAGATGGCCACACGGGTTTCAAGCTCAGGCGGCTCTATCGCGACCGTAAGCCCCCAACCAAAGCGTGATTTAAGGCGCTCCTCTACCCCACTGATCTCTTTAGGATAGCGATCAGAGGTCAGGATCATTTGCTGACCACCTTCTAATAACGCATTGAAGGTATGAAAAAACTCTTCTTGAGAGCGCTCTTTTCCAGCAAAAAACTGAATGTCATCAATAAGTAACGCATCAACACTGCGATAAAAACGCTTAAAATCATTAATCGCATTAAGCTGGAGCGCTTTAACCATATCGGCGACAAACCGCTCTGAGTGCAGGTATACCACCCGGGCATTTTCACGCCGGGTTGCCAATGCGTTCCCCACTGCATGCATTAAGTGGGTTTTACCCAAGCCTACGCCGCCGTATAAAAACAAGGGGTTATAAGCGCCACCAGGGTTTTCAGACACCTGGCGGGAGGCAGCACGAGCCAACTGGTTAGACTTACCTTCCACGAACGTATCGAAAGTAAAATTCGGATTGAGCCCGCTGCCATGTTTCAGACTGCCTTCTACCTGTACCTGACGTTCATTATTACGCCGACTCGGCGCTTCATCGCGCAGCCTATCGATTTCGCGCTCATCGGCAATATCGCCGCGTGGCGGCGTATGTACCGCTGGCGATGCTGGCCGCGACGGCGAAGCCGATACAGGATTACCTAAATCACGATGCTGAGGGGCCTGGGCTGCCAAACGGCGACTACCCACCGTCAGGCTGACCTTTGGCGGCTTGGCCGGTGCGAGTTCACGCATCAGCTCACTAATCCGCTTGGCATACTTATCGCTCACCCAATCGCGCACAAAACGATTCGGCGCCAATAAGCGCAGCTCGTTGGACTCTCCTTCTTCTGCCTGCAGCGGGCGTATCCAGGTATTGAACTGCTGTGAATTCAGCTCATCCTGCAGGTTGTCCAGGCACTGTTGCCAAAGCGTCAGTGACACTCATCTCACCATCGGTTGAAAACGGCCGACCATTGTAGCGCCCAAAGCCTCGGTTATCCACACGGGTTTAGCCCTCAATATTGGCCTGTGGACAACTAGCGATGAGCCCATGGGAAAACCTTGTGGAGGGACGGGGATAATCCTTAAATACGTGCCTTACACACGGGTTAATCACATCTCGCCAACACCTTGTAGACGGCTTATACGGGACTTACACACAGATTTTTTATTGTTATAGGTAATTGAAAAATATCGCTTAAAACCACTTATCCACAAATAGTATCCCCACTATTAATAACAACAGGTTTAGAACTACCTATAAGTAATAATAGTGACTTTATTAATGGCTACTCTTTCCGTATCAAGCACGCTGGTTGAGGCGTGATAACGCTTTTATGCAAGGAAAAATTGCACCCAGCAGAGGAAGTCTCTACAATTTCCGGTCTTGAATTGAATCTCCCCGGCTAGTTCCTCACTGGACCGGGCTTTTTGGAATTCACTTTCCGTCCTAAACCACGTGGGAATAACGAGTTATGAAACGCACTTTTCAACCTAGCGTTCTCAAGCGCAAGCGCGCGCATGGCTTCCGTGCTCGTATGGCAACCAAAAACGGTCGCGCCGTCCTCGCACGTCGCCGTGCCAAGGGCCGCAAGCGTCTGAGCGCCTGATCTCAGATTGCGTGTACCGCAACAAGGCTTTCCCCGGCAATTACGGTTACTAAATGCTGGGGACTTTAGTCACGTGTTTGAGCAAGCCGACCTGAAAGTGCATGGCAAAGGTATGATGGCGTTAGTTCGCTTTAGTACTCGGGGACACCCCCGCCTTGGACTGGTGGTCAGCAAAAAAAATGTTAAGCGCGCCGTAGATCGCAACCGTTTCAAGCGTCTGGTTCGAGAATCCGTTCGCCTTCGTCAAGATCACCTACCCTCAGTGGATATAGTGGTACTTGCGCGACGTGGCGTTCAGGATCTCGATAACGACACCTTGCATCGCCAGTTACACGGCATGTGGAAACGACTACAGCGTGACGCACAGGCGGTGATCGCAGTACCAACGCCTAAGCGTGACACGTGACCTTTGGTGCACCCCTCGCCGCTCGACCTCGGCCTGCCAACTGGCAGGCTTTCGTGTGTCAAGAGTCGAGTAAATGACACTGCGCCATTAGCATGTTCACCACCCAGCGGGCAGAACCCTCATGGACGTAAAACGACTTTTATTACTGATTCCACTAGCCGTACTCGCTTACTTGCTAGTCGTCCAGTGGAATCAGGATTACGGGCAGCCGAATTACGATTCAGTGCCTGAAACGACGCAACGCAGCAATTCCACGTCTCCTAGCAATGCTGAAGATGGAGAAAGCGGCTTAGCGGTGCCGAGCACGTCTTCACAGCAAAGTGCGGTAGGTGAAGGTATTCCTGATACCGAAAGCGAGACATCAAGCCGCGACTTCATTGCCGTGACCACCGATGTTCTGGATGTGCGTATTGATCCACACGGTGGCGATATTGTTTATGCCGCGTTACCGCAGCACAAACTCTCTCTGGATTCAGACCGTAACTATGTGCTGTTATCCGATAACAGCAGCCGTAGTTACGTGGCTCGCTCAGGCCTGCAGCTCGATGGCCAAGCCAGCCGTATCGCGTTCACGCCTGAAAACTCGGAGTATCGTTTAGGCGATAACGATGACGAGCTAAGCGTTGATCTAACCGCTGATGTTAACGGCGTTGAGGTCATTAAGCGGCTTATCTTTGAGCGCGGCAGCTATGCGGTCAACGTCAACTACTACCTGGCCAATAACACCGACGCACCGGTTAGTGCGCGCTTTATTGGTCAGTTGGCACGCGACAATAGCCCTGACCCATCAAGCGGTGTCTCCATGGGTATGAAATCCTACTTAGGGGCCGCTTACTCAACGCCAGATGCACGCTACGAGAAGATCGACTTTGAGGATATTCAAAGCCATAACTTCGAAAACCGTGAAGCACAGGGCGGCTGGATAGCCATTATTCAGCACTACTTTGTGTCGGCATGGGCGCCTCAGCAGGATCAGCAAAACCTTTTCTACGTCACCACCGACTCCAGTAATCGTAACGTCGTAGCCTTTGCTGGCCCCACCAGCACTGTGGCCGCCGATAGTGAAACCACTCTAGGCGCCACTCTGTACGTCGGGCCAAAAGTGCAGGACTATCTGGAACAAGTCGCTCCCAACCTGCAATTAACCGTAGATTATGGCTGGTTATGGTTTATTGCTAACCCCCTCTTCTGGCTGCTGGATCATATCCACGAGGTAGTCGGTAACTGGGGTTGGTCGATTGTCCTGTTGACCATACTGGTTAAGACAGTGCTGTTCCCGCTTTCAGCCAAAGCTTACAAATCCATGGGTAGGATGCGTAAACTCGGCCCGGAAATGCAGCGCCTGAAAGAGATGTATGGCGACGACCGGCAGAAAATGTCACAAGAGATGATGAAGTTCTACCAGAAGGAGAAGATCAATCCGCTGGGGGGCTGTCTACCTATTGTGATTCAAATGCCTGTCTTCATCGCTCTCTACTGGATGTTGCTGGAGTCGGTTGAGTTGCGGCATGCGCCGTTTATCTTCTGGATTCAGGATCTATCGGTGAAGGATCCGTACTTCATTCTGCCGATTCTGATGGGCATTTCGATGTTCGTTCAGCAGATGTTGAACCCGACACCTCCAGACCCCATGCAGGCGAAGATCATGAAGATGCTACCTATCATCTTTACCTTCTTCTTCCTGTGGTTCCCGGCCGGTCTGGTTATCTACTGGGTGGTCAACAACATCATTTCGGTGGCGCAGCAGTACTACATTACGCGCAAAATCGAAAATGATCCGAGTATCGGCAAAGGCATGAAAACCAAATAGACTGCCTTTGTCATCGCCCTTCAGACCCCCGCCCCGAGCGGGGGTCTGGCGTTTTAAGGTCGATAAATCCAGACTAGACCGATCAAATGCTATTTCTGCCAATTGACTAAGAGATTCAACATGGCCGAACGCCTCTACACGCCTGATACCATAGCGGCACTGGCAACACCTCCTGGACGTGGCGGCGTGGGTATTATCCGCGTCTCAGGGCCTGCCTGCCGCGAAATCGCTCAGGCCATGGTTGGGCATTGCCCTGCCCCACGATACGCTCACTATGGCCCCTTCCAAGGCGCAGAAGGCAGTATTGATGAAGGCATCGCTGTGTTCTTCAACGGCCCCCATTCGTTTACCGGTGAAGACGTACTGGAACTCCAGGGACACGGCGGCCCGATTATTATGGATATGCTGCTGGAGCGCTGTGTGGTCTTGGGTGCCCGCCTGGCGCGGCCGGGAGAGTTTTCCGAACGGGCATTTTTGAACGATAAGCTCGATCTGGCTCAGGCGGAAGCGATTGCCGATCTCATCGATGCCACCTCACGCTCAGCGGCAGAAAACGCCGTACGCTCGCTCCAGGGTGAGTTCTCGAAGCGCGTCTCTGCGCTGGTGGAGCGCTTGATCGAACTGCGCGTTTACGTTGAAGCGGCGATCGACTTCCCCGAAGAGGAGATCGACTTTCTTGCCGACGGTCACGTTGCCCAGCACTTAAGCAGCGTCCAGCAAGCGCTGAGCGACGTACGCCAGGCGGCAGGCCAAGGTGCACTGCTGCGAGAAGGAATGAGCGTGGTCATTGCCGGGCGACCCAATGCGGGGAAGTCGAGCCTGCTAAATGCGCTGACCGAACAAGATACCGCCATTGTGACGGATATCGCGGGCACGACCCGGGACGTGCTCCGTGAGCACATTCATATTGATGGTATGCCCCTACATATCATCGACACCGCTGGATTGCGCGATACGCCTGATGCGGTGGAGAAAATTGGTGTCGCACGTGCCTGGGCCGAAATAGAGAAAGCCGACCGAGTGCTGCTACTCGTTGATGCCAGCACCACTACTTCAACCGACCCCATGGCCATCTGGCCGGAGTTTGTCGCTCGCCTGCCCGACCAGAGCCGCTTAACCCTGGTGCGTAATAAAATCGATACCAGTGCCGAGCCGGCGGGCATTGATTTATCCACAACCATACCCATTGTGCGCCTATCGGCGAAAACCGGTACGGGTGTGGATAACTTGAAAGCGCATCTGAAGGATGTGATGGGTTTTGCCGCCACCACCGAGGGTCGCTTCTCCGCCCGCCGAAGGCACCTGGACGCCCTAGATCGCGCCATGGCAGCCCTTGATACCGGCCGTGCTCAGTTGGATGGATATGGCGCAGGGGAACTGCTGGCGGAAGATTTGCGCGACGCCCAACAAGCCTTAGGCGAGATCACTGGCGAATTCAGCGCCGATGATTTATTGGGCGAAATTTTTGGCAGTTTTTGTATCGGCAAATAGGGTTACTTTTTTCGACAACTACTCTCCCACCCACCAATCCGCCTGATAGCGGCTATCAGCGCCGAGCAGCGGGGTAATTTCTGCCATCGCTGCTGCCAGGCGTTTATCCAACCCCCAGGGCGGATTGATCACCAGCATACCGCTACCGAACATGCCGTGAGCCTGCTCGCCAGGTTCGCGCAGCAGCAGCTCGCTGCGCCATATCTTGCGTATTCCACTGGCCTGCAGCACGTCCAGCAGCATTTGGTGATGCCCGGCAGGCAGCAGCGGGTACCAGATCATCATCACCGCATGGCGAGCCTTTTCCAGGGCCTGGATAGCAGTGTCAGCGACCTCCTGGTACTCCACCTTGCGCTCAAAGCTTGGGTCAATCAGCACGCATACCCTGGGTGTTGCTACCGGCAGCATCGCTCTAAGCCCTGCCAGCCCGTCGCCATACACGCGCTTGACCTGCGCAGGGAGCGCCTGGCCATTCAAGTGCTGGTGTTCGCCCGGGTGCAGCTCAAACAGGCACAGACGATCGTGCTCGCGCAGCGGCTGGCTCAGCCACCAGGGCGAGCCTGGGTAGAGGGTCAATTCATTATGATCTGGCTGCGCCCCAACAATAGCGTTTAACCAGCTTCCCAGCAGCGCGTCGGTTAGCTGTTCACGCTTCTGCCACAGTGGCCAGATGCCCTCACGGTACTCTTGGAGTCGCTGGGTCTCTTTGGTGGCTAGTGGATAAAGCCCTCTACCGGCATGTGTATCTATATATGTAATAGGTGTTTTTTTACGTAATAGGTAATCAGTGACGGCGTAAAGCGTCAGATGCTTGTGTACATCGGCAAAATTACCGGCGTGGTAAGCGTGTTGGTAGGACAGCATGGTAGCTCGTAAACAGGTGAACGAAAAAAGCCCGCTATAGGAGCATAGCGGGCTTTGAGCGGCAATGCGCAGCTTTAAGAGGCTTACTTAGCCCTGGCCGTTACCGGTAGGCGTCAAGGTAATTTCTACCCGACGGTTTTGAGCACGGCCCTGCTCATTGTCGTTGCTGGCGACTGGCTGAGTAGCACCGTAACCAGAAGTATTCAGGCGCATGGATGAAACGCCGTTCTGAGACAAGTAGCTGGCGACGGCTTGGGCACGGCGCTCAGATAGACGCTGGTTATAGCTCGCGTCACCGGTACTATCGGTGTGGCCAGCGATACTAACGCGGGTATCCTGGTACTGAGAAAGTACGTTAGCAACTTCATTGAGTGAGCCACGCGCTTCACTAGTCAGCTCAGCAGAGTCAAAGCCAAAGGTAACGCCGCTGGGCATATTGAGCACGATATCGTCGCCACGGCGATCGATTTCAATGCGTGACCCCTGTAGGTTGTCACGTAGCTGCTGCTCTTGGCGATCCATATAGACACCAATACCAGCGCCCGCTGCTGCGCCTACGGCAGCACCAATTAGTGCACGGTCACGGCGGCTGGTGCTGCCATCGCCAGACAGAGCGCCTGCAGCGGCCCCCACGGCGGCACCAATCCCGGTGCCCATAGCGGTGCTAGAGCGCTGCGTTTGGCCACCGTAAGGATCCGATGTAGCGCAACCGGCCAGTAGAATAGCAGCCGCCAACGGTGTCAGTAGTCGAGAAATACGCATCACTCACTCCTTGTAAGTCGTCAAGCTTGATGGTTCAAGTCTGTTATTTCAGAAAAAAAGAATTTCTGTAGATTGCTGGTCAATCATCGCTGATCAAAGCTAGCAACTCATTCAAGAATAATAGACCTTGAGGCGATGCACGCAGTTTTTCAGGCATTTGCATCAAAAGTCCTTTTTTCTCGGCAGATTGTAAACGCGTGAGTAACATTGCAGGCGCTTGCCCAGTGTTGGCTCTCCATGTCTCAAGCGACACCCCGCCAGTGAGCCGTAAAGCGTTCATGGCAAACTCCAACGGTAGCTCATCCGTTTTTATCAGCTGTTTACCGGCTATAAAGCCACGCAGGTCATCTACGCGCTTTAGGTAGGCGTCTGGCTGGCGAGTTTTCCAGCGCCGTTCAATGTGCCACTCCCCATTTGAGTCAATACGGCTAAGCTTGCCATGAGCACCAGCGCCAATCCCGAGGTAGTCACCAAACTGCCAGTAATTAAGGTTATGGCGGCTCTGGTGACCGGCACTAGCGTAAGCCGAGATCTCGTAGCGCTTGAAGCCCGCCAGCTCCAGGAGCTGATGACCTTTATCCTGAATATCCCAAAGCGCCTCTTCCTCTGGCAGTATCGGGGGGTGGGAGTGAAAGGCGGTATTCGGCTCAAGGGTCAACTGATACCAAGAGAGATGTTCAGGTGCCAATGCCAGCGCTTGGGTAATATCATCCATCGCCAATTGAGGCGTTTGATCAGGCAAACCGTGCATAAGGTCAATATTAATGTTGGTAAAGCCTGCCTGGCGCGCCTGCGCTACCGCAGTAATCGCTTCGTCACCGCTATGAATTCGCCCCAGCGCATGCAGTTGATCAGGCTGAAAACTTTGAATACCCAGCGAAAGACGGTTAATGCCTGCTTTCCGGTAACCAATGAAACGCTCTTGCTCCGTGGTACCTGGATTAGCCTCTAAGGTAATTTCTATCTCTTTAGAGAAGGGTAAACGGATCTGGATCTCTTTCAGTAATCGTTCATAAAACGCGGGCGACATCAGGCTTGGAGTCCCACCGCCAATAAAGATGGTTTTAATTTCTCGACCAGCCGCCAGGTCAAGATCACTATCCAGGTCTTGTAACAGCGCATCTAGATAGGCGGCTTCAGGTAAATCTCGCGGTGTAAAACCGTGTGTGCCCGGCTCATGAGAATTGAAATCACAGTACGGACATTTACGGACACACCAGGGCGTGTGGATATAGAGAGAGAGTGGCGGCAACGTATCAGCCATGCGCCACCTTCAGTAACTCCACTAACCCCTGCAACGCGCGACCACGATGGCTAAGGCGATTTTTACTTTCGCTGGGCAGCTCGGCGACGCTCATACCCTGATCAGGTAACCAGAAAAGCGGATCATAGCCAAACCCCTCCTTCCCTCGGGGATGAGCAAGAATTTCGCCTTCCCAACTCCGTTGCACAATGACCGGCACCGGATCCTTCGGATGGCGCAAATAAACCAGCACACACCAGTAACGCCCACTTCTCTGCCCTTCCGCACAGTCACTTAATGCGGCTAACAACGTTTGGTTATTTTTCTCGTCGCTTCTCGGCTCACCGCCATACCGAGCGGAATAGATACCGGGTGCACCATTGAGTGCGTCTACTTCAAGCCCAGAATCGTCAGCTAATGCAGGTAATCCACTGATGAGGCTCGCTTCACGCGCTTTTAACAGTGCATTTTCGACGAAAGTTAGCCCCGTCTCTTCCACATCCGTGACACCAAAATCCGCCTGGGGGCGAACATCGAACCCCAAAGGTGAAAGTAACTGACTGAATTCTCTTAATTTTCCTGTATTGCCACTGGCAAGTACAAGGGTATTGACGGCGGCCATGGTATGTACTCCTAACATTAGAACTGCAGTTTACGCGCTCACTGCTGGTATCAAAAGCCGTCAAAATGTTACATAACGTATCTAATGATGAGGTAATTAATTTATTGCTTAATTAATAATAAGCATTTGTTAAATAACAATATTTTCCATATTAATGAAAATATTGAAGAGATGAAAAATATTTTTACCATATATTTAATAACAAAACTTTACGAAACGTATCTTATGGTCAACACTTCAGTGGTTACCTGCTCACTCTTTCTTTCCACGAGGGCCACCCAATGTCGCAGGAAAAGTCTACCGGAACGGTGTATGTCGTTACCGAAAAAAGTCCCCAAGTCCAGCTGTTCGCTGAGTACTTGAACAAGCACACCGGTTGTCAAATTAGTATCCACTCCCCCCACGCGGCGCTACCCATTTCCGCTTCCGGCAACATGTTGATTCTTATCGATAGTGATCATATCGGCATTGATGCACTGCCCGAATGGCAAGATAAGTTACCCGATGCACTCACTAAAACTCCTCTAGCCGCCTTTAACATTCACGATATGGATCACGCCCTTGAAGCACTCTCGTGCGCTCAACTAAAAGGCGTGTTTTATCGCAATGAAAGTCTTGAGGTCATCTGTAAAGGCATTCACGCGCTACTTGAAGGAGAGCTATGGATGTCACGGGATTTAATGGCTCGTTTAATTCTGTTTTATCGTAAATACCAAAGTAATGCTTTCCGCCCAGCCTGTGGACTAACTAACAGGGAGATGGAGATTATTTCACTACTTAGTGCTGGCTCTTCCAATCAACAAATTGCCGAAAAACTGTTTGTTAGCGAACACACCGTTAAGTCACACCTATACAACATTTTTCGCAAAATTAACGTTCACAACCGCATTCAAGCGCTCAACTGGATTCATCAGAACCTGGGCCCGATTCTGCCCAATATTGAGACCGCACGCAGTCTTCAACGACATCGTTAGCGCTAATGCGCAAGGGTAACTGTCATGCCATCAATGCACCGTTTATCCATCAACTTTTTCTTCATGGCGGTATGGATCGGGTCATCTTTAGCATTAGCTAACGAACCAACAGCCCCAACCGATGCATTGCCTGCCAACGAACAAGAAGCGATCGACGCTATTAATCAGCTCTCCAGTCCTGATGGGCCAGGAGTGCAAGGAAGCGCTAATGGAGGAAGTGAGCTAACTGGCGTGATGGTAGATAGAACAATCACCATGGCCGGTAAGACCTTCTACCGAGCCTTCAGCCAGCGGGCGATGGATAACCTGATTATCGGCAATGCCACCATCACCATTAAAGAGCGCCCAGATGCCCGCTGGGGTAGCCAAATATGGGTAATGGAAGGCAATCGTATGTATTTCCGCACACAGCTCTCCCCAAGAATAAATGAAGCCGATAGGGCGGCTGTGGAAGCCGTGCAGACCGTCGAAAGAGCACTGATTGAACGGCAAATATCCGCTTCGCTATCTTCCGACAAAGACTTGGGAAAAGAGGAGATTTTCTAATGAACCCAATAAAAAGAACTTGCTTAGTCGTTATGGGAATGGCCTTGGTGCTATCCACAACAGCACAAGCTGGGGAATTAATCTATAAGCCACTTAATCCTTCTTTTGGAGGTGATCCCTTTGTGGGTAGTTATTTACTAGGAAAAGCGCAGGCTCAAGATACCAATAAAGACTCCAGCGCTAGCCGATCAACTCCCACTTCCGCGACAGAAAGATTACTACAAAGTTTAGAGAGCCGACTCATTTCTCAATTAATAGCGGATGTCAGTTCGGGCGATGTTAGCGAAGGTAGCTTTGATAGTGATGAGTTTGGCGTAGTGGTTAGCGACAATGGTGGTCAATTAGTAGTTAGAGTAGTCGATAAGTTAACTGGAGATGTGACTGAAATAAGCGTGGGTGGGCTATTCAATCCTTAAAACAACAAAATAGCTCACTAAAAATTATCCGTCATCTCAGGGGAACACCATGAAAATTATCGCATCACTTATCGTCGCTAGTTTACTAAGCGGCTGCGCCGGCATGGTCGCTACATCGGAAAATTTAGAAGGTGCAGACGCAACGCTTACCCCCCGTGGAGCTACCTACCAAGATTTAATTTCACTCCCCCCCACAGCTGGGCAAATTTTTGTGTCTGTTTATGACTTTCGCGATCAAACAGGCCAATACCGCCCTGCGCCTGCAAGTACTTTTTCAACCGCTGTCACCCAAGGTGCGGCAGCAATGCTAACCGGTGCGCTGGCGGATTCAGGCTGGTTTATACCGCTTGAGCGTGTCGGTTTACAAAACTTGCTTACCGAAAGACGCATTATACGCGCAGAGTTTGAACGCTTTGGCCAGCCCGATACGCTGCCATCCCTGCGTGCTGCCTCGGTGATGTTGGAAGGCGGTATCATCGCCTACGAATCCAACGTGCGCACTGGCGGCGCTGGCGCTGAGTATTTTGGTATTGGTGCTTCAGGGCAGTACCAAGTTGACCAGGTAACGGTCAATTTACGCGCGGTTGAAATATCCACCGGCGAAGTACTGGCTAACGTAACCACAACGAAAACGATCTACTCGAAAGAAATGCGAGCGGGTGTCTATCGTTTTATTGATTTTCGTCGTTTGCTAGAGGCCGAAGTAGGCCTTACCACGAATGAGCCTGTACAGTTGGCGGTCATGTCAGCGATTGAGTCGGCGGTTATTCATCTTATCGCCAGAGGCGTTGAAAACCGACTGTGGAACCTCGCACCAGGTACGAATATTCAAGATACTGTACTTAATGACTACCTAAATTCCCCAACACCCATGCTTTAATATTTCTTATATAAAAAATTAACAACGGCCACATTAAAAGTGGCCGTTGCATACGTAAGCAATACCTAAAGTGACTAAAAAACTAATTCTCTTATGGTGTTTTTAATAGTTATTATTGTTTTAATAATTGTTAAAAAAACAATAGTCATCTCAAAAAAATTCGCTATGGTTAATTTCTAAAAACAAGCCAAACTCAACGCATGAATACAAACTGATACGAAAAGTTTCAAAAGGAAAAATATGAAAACGTTCAGTTACAGTAAGCACATGCGAATCTATTTTACTGCGTTAGTGGCCGCTATTTCTTTAACCAACGCTTCCACCTTATTAGCCGCTGGTAATGACTTTACACGTTTGTCTGAAGAAAACGCACGAATAACTCAATATGCAGCAGGTACATACCATAACAATCTATTAAAAAGTAACGTTAGCATTATTAGTCAAAATGGCAATGACAACCAAGCTAATGTTACACAGTCTCGCTCAGCGAGTTATCAAATGGGTAACATCGCCTATATCTATCAAGATGGATATAACAATCAAGCCAGTATTTCTCAAAATAATGGCGCTAACATTGGTTTAGTAAAACAGGTAGGTTCAAATCACGTCGCGAATATAAGTCAAACTGGCGGCCAATTTGAAATTAAAGCGCAAGTAACTCAATTTGGACAAAATAGTGATATTGCTCTTTCTCAATCGGGCAGTGGCCTTCGCAGCATAAGTGTCGAACAACAAAATTATTCGGGCTATGCGCGGCCGGTCACTATCGATACCAACTGAGTCGCATCCAGCTTCTCAGTTAAAACCAAAGCAAGTAGATCGAAACCAAGGGGAAACACCATGAAAACTCAAATTACTACTATCGCTGCCGCCATTGCTCTAGTTAGCGCGTTCTCAGCACAAGCTCGTGACTACCAAGATTCAACTATCAACGGCGCTGCCAATTACGTGGCAAATCCAGCTTTTGATGAACAAGAAGCAATTCGTTTAGGTTTGAATGGTTTTGATCGGGATGATAAGCGCACTTCGTTAATCATTCAAAATGGTGATGATAACATTGCTGAAACTGATCAATATGGAGATGCACAGTATTCTCGCGTAGTTCAGAAAGGAAATGAGAATAGCTCTTATGTATTACAAAGCGGTAACGAACACGAATCTGTCGTTTATCAAATAGGCGATGAGAACAAATCCACTGTGATACAAAAGGGTGGTGAACGTAATGATTCTTTTGTTCACCAAGATGGTAACGGTAACGACTCCACCGTTGCTCAGTTCTGGAATACTAGCCAGAGCGACTCCATCGTCGAACAATTTGGCGATAATAACTCCTCTGACGTCTATCAGGCATATAACACCGATGAAACTTGGAGTTTTGTGCATCAGGACGGCGACTATAACGAAGCCAAAGTCATCCAAGTTGCAGCGGATCTAAGTGCTTCCTACATTTACCAAGGTGGCGATGGTCACATGGCAGATGTATACCAAGAAGGCCGTAACAACGTATCGACTATCCGCCAAAACGTTTCTTACGGTGGTGCAGCAGCAGCTATTCATTCTCAGGTAGGCCACAATAACTCTGCTATCTCCACTCAGTGGTAACCCACCAAGAACACACAAACCGCCCCCATGGGGCGGTTTTTTATTGCTTAAAAGGTAACAGCTAACGAATCATCAGCGTCAATGTTCCCCCTGCCCCCTGAGTCGATGAACGCGACCGGTTACTGCCTTTTTGAATATCGACTTCCAGCCGCTCATCATCACTTAACAGTTTTACCGTGCCTTCCAGCTCCGTGCCAGTAAAGGTGTACTCAGCAGGTACTGTTCCGCTCTCTTCAACGTGCTCGGTGGTTTCTCCTTCGTGGGTAATCCGCCAGTGGGCGGAAAACTCAGCGCCCGGTGAACCGCTCATGGTGATATGGATCTGGGTCATGTCCTGCTCCTGAGGCGACTGAGCAGCCAGCGGGAAGCAAACCAGCAGCCCCGCTGCGCAGATCATGTATCGCCAAGCCGTTGGTCGTGCCATGAGTGTAACTCTCATATAAGCCAAGAGCCGCTCAAGTTGAGCGGCTCTTGACAGTATAGCTGGCTTTAGGTTACGTGCCGTTACATTACCGCAAAGGCTTTTTCTGCTGCATCCAGCGTGAACTGAATGTCTTCCGGGGTATGAGCACTGGACATAAAGCCTGCTTCGTAAGCAGAAGGCGCCAAGTAAACGCCATGATCGAGCATCGCGCCAAAGAAGCGGCGGAAGGCATCCGGGTTACAGGCGGTGGCTTGGGCAAAGTTATCCACACGGCTTTGAGAGGTGAAGAAAAGTCCAAACATACCGCCCGCCGACTGCGTCATCATCGGCACCCGTGCGGCATTGGCACGCTCCTGAAGGCCCGCACAAAGGGTGTTAACCCGCTGGGTAAGCGCATCGTGGAAGCCCGGTACCTGTAGTTTGGTTAGCAGTGCCACACCTGCAGCCATCGCCAACGGGTTACCCGACAATGTGCCCGCTTGGTAAACCGGCCCCAGGGGGGAGATGTTTTGCATTATCTCGCGCTTGCCACCAAAGGCGCCCACCGGCATGCCGCCACCGACAATTTTTCCCAAGCAGGTTAGATCAGGCACTATACCGTAGTGGGCTTGGGCACCGCCCAATGCCACTCGAAAACCAGTCATCACTTCGTCAAAAATCAGCACGCTGCCATACTCGTTACATACTCGGCGCAGCGTTTCCAAAAAGCCCGGTTGAGGCGGAATACAATTCATATTGCCGGCAACGGGTTCAACAATAATGCAGGCAATCTGATCGCCAATTTCGCTAAAACACGCTTCGACCCCTTCAGGGTCGTTAAACGACAGGGTAATAGTGTGTTCAGCCAGCGACGTGGGCACGCCCGGTGAGCTGGGTTCGCCGTGGGTAAGCGCGCCAGAGCCCGCCTTAACCAGCAGTGAATCAGAGTGGCCGTGGTAGTTACCCTCGAACTTAACGATCTTATCGCGGCCGGTGGTACCTCGCGCCAGGCGAATCGCCGACATGGTGGCTTCGGTGCCCGAGCTAGTCATGCGCACCATATCCATGGAGGGGATCATCTCGCAGATCAAATCCGCCATGGTGGTTTCGACTGCGGTAGGGGTACCAAAGGACAGGCCGTTGTCTAATCGCGCCCGTACGGCTGCCAATACGTCTTGGTCGGCATGCCCAGTGATCATGGGCCCCCAGGAGCCGACATAATCCACGTAGCGATTGCCTTCGACGTCAAACAGAAAGGCACCTTGAGCACGCTCCATAAAGACCGGCGGGCGGTGCAACCCTTTAAACGCCCGGACGGGTGAGTTTACTCCGCCCGGTATATGGCGACTGGCAAGATCGAACAGTTCAGCTGATGTAGTCATAGCATCCTCTCGGTCAATGGCGTACAGAAGATAGGATCAAAAACGGGCAGCCCGTGAAAAACGATGTGGCAAACACTGGCCGCTGGGCGGTTGAAAGCCTTGAGACAAACTTTGCCAAGTAAAGTGCTGAGCCTGCTCACAAGCTGTTGGTAAGCGCTCACCAACAGCAAGACGAGCAGCTAGAGACGATGCCAGCGTGCAGCCAGAACCATGGAACAATTCAGGCAAACGTGGCCACTGCCACTGGCGAGTAGTATCAGGCGAGTGCAGGGTGTGCACCACCTGTTGGTCGTTGCCGGGCAGCGGCTCATCCGTGGCAGTGACCAGAATGGCTTGGCACCCCTGTGACATCAGTGCCACCGCACGGGCCGTATCATCGAAAGGAGTGATGATGTCGGGCGTAAGCTGAGCCAACTCAGCGCGATTGGGGGTTAAGATATCCACAAGCGGTAACAAGCGATCAATAAACAATTGTCGCAAAGCAGGTGTGGATAACTCAGTTCCGCCACCGGCTTTGAAGACCGGATCGGCCACCACGGGAATGCCTGGAAAACGACGAATAATTTGCTCCGCTGCGCGCAGGGTGTCTTCGTCGGCAAGTAGGCCAATCTTAATCGCCGCGACCTGCATCTCACTAATTGCCTCGGCCATTTGGCGCATCGCGGTCGGCTCAGCAGGGATCACGCGGGTCACATTATGACAATTCTGTACCGTCAGCGCAGTGGGGATCGTTACCGCCCAACCACCACAGGCCGCAATGGCTTCACTGTCAGCGATCAACCCAGCGCCACCAGTCGGATCATGCCCGGCGAGTACCAACACCACGGGGGGAAGTGGTTGGCGCATCAAAAGGGCTTCACAACGGCAAGCAGAATAATCGCCACGAGCGCAATCACCGGCGCTTCATTAAACCAGCGAAAAAACACATGGCCTTTGGTACAACGATCCTGGGCAAACTGCTTCAAATAGATCAAACAAACGTGATGATAGGCGATAAGCAGAACCACTAGCGCCAGCTTGGCATGCATCCAGCCCTGGCTAAACCACTCGGGCACCAGATAGAGCATCCAGCCACCAAAAATGAGTACCGCAATCATCGATGGGGTCATGATGCCACGGTAGAGCTTACGCTCCATGGTTTTGAAATAGCTGATGGCCTGTTCGTCGCCGTTATCCCGCGCAGTGGCGTGATACACATACAGGCGGGGTAAATAGAACAGCGCAGCGAACCACGTCACTACGGCCATTAAGTGAATGGCCTTTACCCATAGGTACATTGTCGCTCCTTAAAGTGATGAGTCCTTCTTACGGGTATCATTCTCTCGTACTTCATTGTCACGAAGGTCGGCACCACGGGGGTCAGTGTAGTGATAATAACGTTCGATGGCGCCACGGGTGATAATACCTGAAATACGCCGCTGCTTTGGGCGATAGCCATGAACGACGTAGAGCGCCCCCAGAGCGTTATCCTGCAGTTTTAGAAACGCTTCGGAAAGCGTCGCCTGTAAACCAATCGGTGCCAGCTCTAAACGCTGGCCGGGGATTTCCAGTAGATCAATCAGCTCATCCTCAGGCGGCTCATCCCCCTGCAGCGCCTCATCGTGCTCAAGTAGCCAGCGTGCCAATTCAGCGGCTTTTAGCGCCAGCACAGGTTTTTCCTCTGTTGACCGCTCAATCACTAACCACACTGGGTTCTTCTCTAATAAAAGCCGCGCTTGATCAGGGGTGATCATTCGCTCGGTGCGCACCAGTTGACGCTCCATCACCGCAGGCACCGAAACCCGTGAGAGTGCCTGCATCAACGGCTGCTGAAGCGGGTGAAGCCCGTAGCGCACCGTGCTAATAAAGAAACCTTCACAGCCGGTCAATTGACGCGAGGTTAAGCACGCCACCACCACCGCCAGCATGCCGGGAAGCATGATACTCGGCGTATGGGTTAACTCCAAAAGCGCCATTAGGGCAGCAAGAGGCGCTTGTAACACCGCCCCCATCATTGCGGCCATGCCTAGCATCGCGTAAATACCAGGATCCGCGGCTTTATCAGACCAAAGCCAGCCTCCCAGTAAACCAAACAGTGCACCTGTGGCAGCACCTATGACCAACACCGGGCCGATAATACCGATGGGTACGCCGCCAGCGACAGTTAGCGCTGTAAGCAGTAGTTTGACGATCATTAGCGCCAGCAGCACTTTAATTTCCAGCTGGTTATTGAGCGCCGCCGCCACGCTGTCATAACCGATGCCCTGAACCTGAGGGAACCACCAAGCCACCGCGCCAGTTGCCACACCCACCAAGCCAAGGCGCATCCAGAGCGGCCACAGCATAATCCGCTGGTTGCGTGAAATATGAATAAACAGCCCCGCTAACAGACCAATCACCAGCCCGGTAACCACAATCCACGGCAAGTTGATCAGTGAACCTAGTGCTATCTCGGGGATACGAAAAGCGGGTTCATTGCCATAAGCCAACTGTGCTACCAGCGCCCCCATGGTAGAGGCCAAAATCACGGGCATAAAACTCACCAAGGTGTACTCCATCATCACCACTTCCATGGCAAAGATGACACCCGCGATAGGCGTGTTAAAAGAAGCGGAAATAGCTGCTGCGGTACCGCACGCCACAAGTACTCTGAGACTATTATTGGGCAAACGCATCTGTTGGCCTAGTCCACTGGCCGCCGCCGCGCCCAAATGAATCGCCGGGCCCTCGCGCCCAGCAGAGAGCCCGCCCAATACCACCACAACACCTACCCACCACTGATTTAACCAATTGCGTAACGGAAAACGGCCCTGATGATAGGTAAGCCGCTCAATTACATGGCCAACGCCCAGCTTGCGCGCTGTCGGTTTTTGCCGGTACAGCAGCACACCCACAAGGGTAACCGCCAACATAGGTAGCAGCGCACGCAGCCAGGGCACCATGCTTTCAAACGCTTCTGGGTCGCCATCGGTCATGTAGAGCGCGGCGCCCGCTTCCAATAGCAGCCGAAACGCCACCATCACAGCGCCGGTAATAACCCCCGAGACAAGGCCCAGCAAACAGAGCTGCGGAAGGGCGTCGACGTTGGCCAACTGGCGACGAAAACTCTCTAAGGTAAAATCCGATCGGGAAAAACGCGCCACAGCGACCTTCCTTACTCTTGTATCTTTACACTCTTGTGTATCATAGCTGGATACGCTTAAACAGCTTGGTGTCCTATGCTTAAGCTAATAGCGAATTTGGTTTTCTACTCAGCGGCATCCGTAAGGAGTGAATTGTGATTAAGGTCGGCATTGTTGGCGGTACAGGTTACACCGGCGTTGAACTACTGCGGCTACTTGCCCAGCACCCCCACGTCAACGTAGCCATGATTACCTCGCGCTCGGAAACCGGCGTCAAGGTGTGCGACATGTACCCCAACCTGCGCGGCCATTACGACACGCTGGCATTTAGCGAGCCGGACGCCAAACAGCTGGGCGCCAAACAGCTGGGCGCCATGGATGCGGTATTTTTTGCCACCCCCCATGGCGTCGCCCATGCCCTAGCCGGTGAGCTACTCGAAAACGGCACTCGGGTGATTGATCTATCGGCCGATTTCCGGCTGCGCGATGCTGACGAGTGGAGCCGCTGGTACGACCAGGCCCACGGTGCCCCGGAATTGTTGCAAGAGGCAGTATACGGGCTGCCGGAAATGCACCGGGAGAAAATCAAAAACGCACGTTTAATTGCGGTTCCCGGTTGCTACCCCACCAGCGTTCAGTTGGGCTACCTGCCGCTTCTGGAAGCGGGTTTGATCGACCCAAGCCAACTCATTGCTGACTGCAAATCCGGAGTTACCGGCGCAGGCCGTGGCGCTAAAGTGGGTTCACTGCTTGCCGAAGCCAGCGAGTCGATGAAGGCCTACGGCGCTTCGGGCCACCGCCACCTCCCGGAAATTAGCCAAGGACTTAGGGATATCCAGCAATCCACAGTGGGTTTAACCTTTGTGCCCCACCTAACGCCGATGATTCGCGGCATTCACTCCACACTCTACGGCCAGCTAACCGCTGAGCCGGGCGACCTGCAGACACTCTTTGAGCAGCGCTACGCCGACGAACCCTTTGTCGATGTGATGCCCGCGGGGAGCCACCCTGAAACGCGCAGTGTCAAAGGCATCAACACCTGCCGCTTAGCAGTGCACCGGCCGGGCAATGGCAACACCGTCGTCGTGTTATCGGTGATTGATAACCTGGTCAAAGGCGCTTCAGGCCAAGCAATCCAAAATCTCAACTTAATGTTTGGCTTTGAAGAGAACACAGGACTCACCGCCCCTGCGCTGATGCCTTGAACCAAACACCAGTATGCAGAGGGTACTTCAAAAGGTTTCTTTACCAAGGCAGTTAACGTGGTGCGAGGGCAGGTTGGAGCGAGGGTCTTTCGACATGGATGTCGAAAGTAGCGCCCATGGACGGGTTCACAGCGCCCTCGCGCAAACCTGTCCTCGCCACCGAGGGGATCGGTAGCTAACCTAGACATTCCTAACTAATTCCCAGCAATAGTTGACCAATTTGCTGGGAATTACCCATAATCACCCCCCAATGCCGATTTATTCGTTCTTAAAGCTCGCGGGAGGTACCCATGAGCGGTGCAGAAGCCTTTGTTCCTACTCCACTACTGCTCTCTGATAGCGCACGAAAACGTATTAATGCGCTGATTGCAGAAGAAAATAACCCATCCCTTAAACTGCGGGTCTATGTAACTGGTGGCGGCTGTTCAGGTTTTCAGTACGGTTTCGACTTTGCAGAAAACGTCGCCGACGATGACACCGTAATAGAGTTCGGTAACGCAGCCCTAGTGGTTGACCCCCTCTCCTACCAATACTTGGTAGGCTCCACCGTCGACTACGAAGAGGGCCTGGCGGGCGCACGTTTTCGCGTTCAAAATCCTAATGCCACCACCACCTGCGGCTGCGGCGCCTCCTTTATGGTCTAAACAGCGTTGGCCCGCAGCGCTCCCCGTGACTTGACGCCCTGACGGTTTCTCGCCAAGGTTAATAGGTCAACAACGGCTTAAATAACGGTTTATAAAGAGCATCAAACGGTAAAAAACCGCTTTGTAACCCGCCATCAGCCATATAAAGCACGGGGAAACTTATGAAAATAGCACTACCACTCAGCCTAACCAAAACAACGCTGGCGCTTGCACTGGGATTGGGCAGCGCCAATGCCGCCATGGCCCAAACGCCATCGGTGAACGTGGCCACTGACCCAAGCTTTGTGCCGTTTGAAATGATGGATCAAGAGACCGGCGAAATGGTCGGCTTCGATATGGATATCATCAACGAAGTCGCCGAACGCGCAGGTTTTGAAGTCAACCTCACGACCATGGAGTTCTCCGGCATCATTCCCGCCGTGCAAACCGGCAGCCAGGAAATCGCCATTGCCGGTACCACCATTACGGAAGAGCGTGCCGAAGTTGTCGACTTCTCCGACCCCTACTACGATTCCGGTCTTCGCATTATTGTGCGTGCCGACAATGACAGCGTCGAAACACTAGAAGACCTTCAGGATCTCGCCGTTGGTACCAAAATTGGTTCCACCAGCTACGACTACCTGCAGCAAGAGCTTGGCGAAGATGCTGACATCACCCCCTTCCCGGGTACTGCCGACATGTACATGGCGCTGTTAGGCCGCAACGTTGACGCGGTGCTCTATGACGCCCCTAACGCTGCCTACTTCTCGCAAACCCGTGGCGAAGGCCGTACCAAGGTTGTTGGCCCGCTATATGAAGGTCAGCAGTACGGCATCGTCTTCCACAAAGGCAGCGAGTGGGTGGAACCCACCAACGAAGCACTCGCCGCGATGAAAGAAGACGGCACTTACGATGAGATCTACACCAAATGGTTTGGTGAAGCCCCCAGCGAAGAGTGAGTGTAAAACCTCTATAATAGCGTAACGCCATTACAGGGCCGGGTGGCCAAAACTCCCGGCCCTGCTGCGTTGATCATGTGTTTTTTGCCAACTGCTTTTTTGTTTCAGGAGTCTACGCGTGGACGTCAATTTTCAGTTTGATTGGTCGGCGGCGTTTGGGTCTATCCCTTACCTGCTGCCGGGTATTCCCTGGACGCTACTTATCTCATTTGGCGGCTTGGCCATTGGTTTTTTTATCGGCATATTCTTTGGCCTGTTACGCATTAGCCCCCTGCGCTGGCTACGCTGGCCGGCCATCATTTATGTCGAAGTGTTCCGCGGC
The DNA here is from genome assembly GCF_000982975.1 of Halomonas sp. A3H3. Classification (NCBI taxonomy): domain Bacteria; kingdom Pseudomonadati; phylum Pseudomonadota; class Gammaproteobacteria; order Oceanospirillales; family Halomonadaceae; genus Halomonas; species Halomonas sp. A3H3. The sequence goes on from NZ_HG423343.1 coordinate 1,823,484, forward strand.
ACGCCGATTCTGGTTCAAGTACTGTTTATTTTTTACGGCTTACCACAACTGCTGGGTGGGCCAATTAACGCCCTGGTCGCCGGTATTGCCGCGATCGCCGTTAATTCCGGCGCTTACATCTCTGAAATCGTGCGTGGCGGTGTGCAGTCAATTGAGCGCGGTCAAGGGGAAGCTTCGCTCTCTCTGGGCCTTTCCCGCACTCAGGCGTTTCGCTACGTTATCTGGCCCCAGGCGTTTCGGCGCATGATCCCGCCTCTTGGTAACCAGGGCATCATCAGTATCAAAGATACCTCCCTGTTTTCAGTGATTGGCGTCAGTGAGCTGGTGCGCCAAGGGCAGATCTATATCGCCACCACCTTCACGGCCCTTGAGGTCTACTTTATGGTCGCCCTGATGTATCTCGCGATCACCTGGACGCTCTCCATCATCCTGCGCCAACTTGAGCGCAGAGGCCTGGCCGGACAATAAGGACACGCGCAATGAGCGAGACATTGAACAACACAACGCAACCAATTGTGCGTATGCAGCAGCTCAACAAGCACTTTGGCAGCCTGCACGTACTCAACGATATTGACCTTACGATTGTGCCCGGTGAAGTTGTCGTGATCATCGGCGCCAGTGGCTCAGGTAAATCGACGCTGATTCGCTGTATTAACGGCCTGGAAGAGTTCCAATCAGGCAGTCTGGTGGTCGATGACAATGAACTGCTGCCCTATGGAAAGAGCACCCAAGCACTGCAAACCATCCGCACCGAAGTGGGCATGGTTTTTCAGCAATTCAACCTGTTTCCCCATCTCAGCGTCATTGATAATGTCACACTGGCGCCGATGAAAGTGCGCGGTTTAAGCCGTGACGACGCGGTCAGCAATGCCAAACGTTTGCTTGACCGGGTGGGTATCGCCGACCAGGCCGATAAGTACCCCAGCCAGCTCTCAGGCGGCCAGCAGCAGCGTGTGGCGCTCGCTCGTGCCTTGGCCATGGAACCCCGGCTGATGTTATTTGACGAGCCCACATCGGCGCTTGACCCGGAAATGATCGGTGAAGTGCTCGATGCCATGCGTGAACTGGCCAAAGAGGGCATGACCATGGTGATTGTTACCCATGAAATGGGCTTTGCCCGTGAGGTTGCCGACCGGGTGATTTTTATCCATAAAGGCGAGATTACCGAGCAGGGACACCCGGAAAAACTGTTCGATTCACCGCAACATGAACGTACTCAATCCTTCCTTGCGCGGGTGCTTAAACACTAGATGTGAACACTCAATGCCCTCGCGTAGACCTGCGCTTAGCACCTAAATAACGCGTTCGCTAATGCGAAATGACGCTTTTTTACCGGCCTGTCGACACGACAGGCCATTTTTTTGCCTGTGGATAAACTTTTTTTACATTAATCGTTTTTATCTCCGCAAGGACTACCATGGGCGTCTCTCAGCGTTAGCTCCACACCCAACGTTGCTTGTTCACAGGTGCGGTAACAACCTAGGTACTGGCCGGTGGATAAGCCGTGGCCAATTGCATCTGTGGATAAGGCGCTATTTCATCCACAGGCTTAGCACCCTTTCTACCCAGGCACTCCCGCCTTCAAACATGTAGAAGTCAACAATATAAGTTGATGAAATAATTAATAATTATTCGCTTATACACAGAAATTGTCCACACTAGTAGTTACAACATTTACAGAACTTCTCTTATTTTATATTTATGTTGTTATTAATAGAGGCGGTTTAGCGATTTGGGGTGTGGAAAAACCTGACGGTTACCCACAGGGGGTTTATACTTGCCGACTCATTGATCTAAGGTGGCTGCGTCTAGAATCGACTGCATTGGCCACATCATCCGTGCCGACAGGCACAAGACGAGGTGTCTCTTGAATTACCCCGACCGCTTTGACGTGATTGTCATCGGCGGTGGCCATGCGGGAACTGAAGCCGCACTGGCCTCTGCTCGCATGGGCTGTCAGACCCTGCTGCTCACCCATAACATCGAAACTCTGGGCCAAATGTCGTGTAATCCCGCGATTGGCGGCATCGGCAAAAGTCACTTGGTCAAGGAAATTGATGCACTGGGCGGCGCCATGGGGCTTGCCACGGACTTGGGTGGTATCCAGTTTCGTGTGCTCAATGCCAGCAAAGGGCCTGCCGTTCGGGCCACCCGTGCCCAGGCTGACCGCATCCGTTACAAGTCAGCGATCCGCGGAATGCTGGAAAACCAGCCCAACTTAACGATTTTCCAGCAAGCCGCTGGTGATCTGATTGTGGATAACGACACCGTACGAGGCGTCGTCACGGAAACCGGCATTCGCTTTCATGCGGACAGCGTCGTGCTGTGTACCGGGACATTTTTGGGTGGCGTGATTCATATTGGTTTGGATCAAAGCAAAGGCGGCCGAGCGGGCGACCCGCCTTCCAACGCGCTGGCTGAACGTCTGCGCGCCCTGCCGTTTCGGGTTGACCGCCTAAAAACCGGTACGCCGCCGCGCATCAATGCCAAAAGCGTGGATTTTTCCCAGTTGGAAGAGCAGCCCGGTGATAGCCCAACGCCGGTTATGTCCTACCTGGGATCGCGGGAGATGCACCCTCAGCAGGTGAGTTGCCACATTGCTCACACCAATCAGCACACCCACGATCTGATTCTGGCCAACCTTGATCGCTCGCCGATGTATTCCGGCGTCATCGAAGGGATTGGGCCACGTTACTGCCCATCGATAGAAGACAAGGTTCATCGCTTTGCCGATAAATCCAGCCACCAGGTGTTTATCGAACCCGAAGGCTTGGATACCCATGAGCTCTACCCCAACGGCATCTCGACTTCGCTGCCCTTTGACGTGCAGATTCAGGTGGTGCGTTCCATCAAAGGCTTGGAAAACGCCCATATCACCCGGCCTGGCTACGCCATTGAGTACGACTTTTTTGACCCACGAGACTTAAAACACTCGCTGGAAACTAAATTTATCCACAACCTGTTTTTTGCCGGTCAAATCAACGGCACTACCGGCTACGAAGAAGCCGGTGCTCAAGGTTTGCTCGCAGGCCTGAATGCCGCCCGCCGCGCTCAGGAGCTGGACGCCTGGTATCCCCGCCGCGATGAAGCCTATCTCGGTGTACTGGTTGATGATCTGATCACTATGGGTACCAAAGAGCCCTACCGGATGTTTACTTCCCGTGCGGAGTACCGCCTGCTGTTGCGGGAAGACAACGCGGATTTACGCTTAACCGAAGCGGGCCGGGAATTGGGTCTTGTCGACGACACGCGCTGGGCAGCGTTTAGCCAAAAACGCGAGGCTATCGAACAAGAGAGCGCGCGGCTAAGCACCCTGTGGATACAACCGGGAAGCCCAGCGGCTGAACAAGTGGCCGAAAAAACCGGGGCACCGCTCACTCGCGAGTATTGCTTGAGTGATCTGCTTAAACGCCCTGAATTGAATTACAGCGATTTGGCCAATCTGCCCGGCATTGAGGGCACCCTGGTCACTGACCCAGCAGTCGCCGAGCAGGTGCAGATTCAGGCTAAGTATCAAGGCTATATCGATCGTCAGCAGCATGAGATCGATAAACTCAAACGCCACGAAGCCACGCCACTGCCTGCGGAGCTGGATTATTTAAAAGTCGAAGGTTTGTCTAACGAAATTCGCCAAAAGCTGGCTGAAGCGCGGCCGGAAACGCTTGCTCATGCGGCGCGGATTTCAGGCGTTACACCGGCGGCCGTCTCTATTTTGCTGGTGCATCTGAAAAAGCGCCGGTTGGTAGCCGCAGCTGAGGTAGTTAACGGATGAGTTCGTTGAACCCACTGTTGAAGACGCTACCTACAAGCGTTGCACCACGGCTCGATCAAGGCCTTACCCAATTAGGCATCGCCGTTGACGAACATCAACGCCAACAGCTGCTAGGCTTATTGGCACTGTTGCACAAGTGGAATCGGGCTTATAACCTCACAGCGGTGCGCGATGTGGACGACATGGTGTCGCGTCATGTGTTGGATAGCGCCGCTGTGTTGCCCTATGTGCGGGGGCCGCGGCTACTGGATGTAGGTGCGGGTCCTGGGCTTCCTGGTATCGTATTAGCGATATTAGCCCCCCAGCTTGATGTAACACTGCTGGATAGTAATGGCAAAAAGGTGCGCTTTCAGCGTCAGGCGGTAATGGAGTTAGGGCTTGAAAACGTCACTCCCGTACAGGCGCGGGTGGAACAGTTTGAAGCCGCCGCTTTTGATCAGGTGATTTCCCGAGCATTTGCCAGCTTGGTCGATTTTGTCACCTTGACCCGCCAGCTACCCAGCGCCGATGGCCAGTGGTTAGCCATGAAAGGCCCGGGGGCGGATGATGAACTGCGCGACCTGCCCGCCGGTATACGTTTATATCAGCGTCACCTATTGGAAGTACCCTTTGAAGCGGCCCAGCGGCAGCTGCTGATCTTGGATGTTGAAAGCTAAATGTGAAAGCTGAATGTTGAAAGCTGAACGTTGATTCTGACCCCCAGAAGGAGTTGAGTAAGTGAGCCAGATCATTGCCCTGACCAACCAAAAAGGCGGCGTGGGCAAGACCACCTCGGCCGTTAACCTGGCGGCCAGTCTCGCTGCGCTCGACCGTCGCGTACTGCTGGTGGATCTTGACCCCCAAGGCCATGCCAGCATGGGCAGCGGCATCGATAAATACGAGCTCGATAAAAGCGTGCTTGACGTTCTACTGGGCGAAGCAACGGCCGCTGATACGATTGTCAAAAAGCTGGCGGTCAAGTACGACGTACTGCCGGGTAACGGTGATCTCACCGCCGCCGAAGTCGAGCTGCTAGATCGCGATAAAAGCGAGAGCTGCTTAACCAACGCACTAGCTTCGGTCTCGGATGCCTATGACGTAGTGTTGATCGACTGCCCGCCCTCTTTGAACATGCTAACCGTGAATGCATTAACGGCTTCCGATAGCGTGCTGATCCCTCTTCAGTGCGAATTTTACGCCCTGGAGGGGCTGTCGGCCCTGCTCGATACCGTTGAGCAGATTAAGCAAAATGTGAATCCTGATCTTGCCATTGCGGGCATTTTGCGCACTATGTATGACAAGCGCACCAGCTTAACGCGGGAAGTGGATAAGCAGTTGCGTGACTATTTTGGCGACATGCTGTTGAAAACGACCATTCCTCGCAACGTCAAAGTTGCCGAAGCGCCGAGCCACGGATTACCCGTTACGCAATATGCCCGGTTCTCCCGTGGTAGCCAGGCCTATCGTGTGTTGGCGAAAGAGATGATTCGTCGCCTAGCGTTATAAAATGAGGAAAAGCGAATGACGCGTAAACCCGCGCTGGGACGTGGCCTGGATGCCCTGATTGGTGCCGGTGCCCGTCGCCGTGACAGCTTAGAACTTGCCGGTAGCGGCACCCCGTTGGAGCTTTCTGACGCCGCGCGTAGTGCCGCGGCCGATGACGTTAGCGAAGATCGCCTTGAACGTCTGCCGTTAGGGCAATTAACGCGAGGTAAATATCAGCCGCGCCGGGATATTCAGCCCGAAGCGCTAGAAGAGCTGGCAGACTCCATTCGCGCCCAGGGCGTGATGCAGCCCATCGTCGTGCGTCCAATTGGCGTGGATCGCTACGAAATTATTGCCGGTGAGCGTCGCTGGCGGGCAGCCCAACTTGCTGAGCTGGACGTTATCCCGGCGGTGATCCGGGAAGTCAGCGATGAAGTTGCCCTGGCGCTGGCGCTGATCGAAAACATTCAGCGTGAAAACCTCAACGCCATCGAAGAAGCCATGGCGCTCAAGCGCCTGGGCGAAGAGTTTGAGCTTACCCAGCAGCAGATTGCCGACGCAGTGGGTAAATCGCGCACCCAGGTAGCCAACCTGTTGCGCCTGCTGGCGCTAGATCCGGAAGTGCAAACCCTACTCGAACGGGGTGACCTGGATATGGGCCACGCAAGAGCTTTGCTGACGCTGAACAGCACCCAGCAGCGGCAGGTGGCTCATGAGGTGGTCAATAACGATATGACGGTGCGGGCCACCGAAGCGCTGGTGAAAAAAGTCCAAACCAGCCAAACACCAACCAAAACGCCTAACCGTCAAAGCAAGCAGCCCGATGTGGCCAAGCTTGAAACACATCTTGGCGAACTGCTCGGTGCGCCTGTCTCCATTGATCATGGTCAAAAAGGCAAAGGTAAGTTAACGATACGTTATACCAGCCTCGAAGAATTGGATGGCATCTTGAATCATATTAAATAGCAGGCTATTCAATATCACGTAAGAAGCGCACACGTTTTCCCCCTTTGGTCGCAAATCAGCCCTTAAGCGGGCAAAATCGGTGCGACTTCGGTTGAAGGTGTGATAGCGCTTCCCTATAATCGCGCAAGATTTGTGCAGGTTGCCTTGGTTTGTCTAGCTATTAGCTGGTCGAGGTATTGGTTTTTATCAGTGAGGCTGGGCCGGTATGCAGCGATACGAAACCCAGCGTCGAAAAGCCTACATCGTTCGGCTCACGATCGCGCAACTGATGATCACCTTCGTTGGTATGTTGGCCGCCTATCTAGTCGCCGATTTAGAAGGCGTGTCATCGGTTTTTAAAGGGGCGCTGGTAGCCTTATTACCGCACGCCTTTTTTATCAAACGAATGGGGGTTTTACGCGCGAGTAGCCCTTCAAAGGCAGCGATGCGCCTGTTTCGCGCCGAGGCAGGCAAGTTTGGTTTGACGGTGGCACTGTTTGTTGCAGTGTTCGTGGCAGCGCCCCCCTCAAACCCTACTTTCTTTTTTTATGCTTATGTTGCAGTTGTTCTAACGCATTGGCTTACGCCTTGGTTAATGCCAAAAAACGCTAATGCCTAGAAAATTGCACAACTGATTGAGGTGACACATCCATGGCCGCAGGAAACGAAGTCTCAACGACTTACTATATCCAGCACCACTTGCAGAATTTGACCTTTGGCAATCATCCTGAGAACGGCTGGTCGCTGGCGCATTCAGCAGAAGAAGCAAGTGAAATGGGCTTTTGGGCCATTCACCTGGATACCATGGGCTGGTCGATTGCCATGGGGTTGCTGTTTATCTGGATTTTCCGCAAAGCGGGCAAAATGGCCACCACGGGAGTACCCAGTGGTCTGCAAAATGCCGTTGAGATGGTCGTAGAGTTTGTCGAGGACATGATCAAGGGGACATTTAAAGGGCATAACCCGATCATCGCCCCCCTCGCGTTGACGTTGTTCGTGTGGATTCTGTTCATGAACACGCTCAAAATTATTCCGGTCGACTACTTCCCCGTGCTGTTCAGCAAGCTGGGCGTGGACTACATGAAAATTGTCCCCACCACCGATGTGAACGCCACGCTGGGTTTGGCATTAGGGGTATTCGGACTGATCCTTTACTACAGCTTTAAGGTTAAAGGCGTGGGTGGTTTCGCCAAAGAGCTGTCATTGACCCCGTTTAACCACTGGGCGCTGATTCCCTTTAACCTCCTGCTGGAAATTGTCGCGCTGCTGGTTAAACCGTTTAGTTTGGCGATGCGTCTGTTCGGCAACATGTTTGCCGGCGAAGTGATCTTTATTTTGATCGCCATGCTGCCGTTCTGGGCTATCTGGGTGCTGGATGTGCCGTGGGCCATTTTCCATATTTTGATCGTCGTACTACAAGCTTTCATCTTTACAGTGCTGTCCGTGGTGTATCTAAGCGCTGCACACGAGCATCACTAATCCGAGCAATGCTTGAAACACATTAACCCTTAACCTCAACCCTCGACCTTTAACTTGAAAAACTAGGAGCATTACCATGGAACTTATCTACATTGCCGCTTCCATCATGATCGGTCTCGGCGCTCTAGGTACCGGCATTGGCTTCGCTATTTTGGGTGGTAAGCTGCTGGAATCTACAGCGCGTCAGCCTGAACTGGGCGACCAGCTGCAAACCAAAACCTTCCTAATGGCAGGTCTGTTGGATGCCGTTCCGATGATCGGTGTTGGTATCGCAATGTACCTGATCTTCGTTGTTGCCGGTTAATGACAGCTCAGCCGAGCGTTAAGCGCTCGGTTTTGTTTCACTCCGGTCGCCACGAACTTGTCAGAGGTACATTCCTGTGAATATCAACATGACGCTAATCGGGCAGACGATCGCCTTCGCGATCTTTGTCTGGTTTTGCTTAAAGTATGTGTGGCCTCCGATCAGCAACGCGCTTCATGAGCGTCAGAAAAAAATTGCTGATGGCTTGGATGCAGCCAGCCGTGCTAACCGTGATCTTGAGCTTGCTCAAGAGCGGGCGGAGCAGACGCTGCGCGAAAGCAAGGAGCAAGCTTCTCAGATTCTTGAGCAGGCCAACAAACGCTCTGCCCAGATAGTTGAAGAAGCCCGCGAACAGGCCCGCGCCGAAGGCGAACGCCTAGTAGCGAGTGCACGTTCCGAGATTGAGCAAGAAGTGAATCGCGCTAAGGATGAACTTCGTGCCCAGGTCTCTTATCTCGCCGTTATGGGTGCCGAGCGTGTTCTTGAAGCGTCGGTCGACGAACAAGCCCATCGCAAGTTACTCGATGAGCTTGCTGCTGAACTGTAAGGAGGTGAACCATGGCGGAATTACTTACCGTCGCTCGTCCTTACGCTAAGGCAGCGTTTGAATACGCGCGTGATCATGAGGCGCTTGATAGCTGGTCACAAGCGCTGAGTTTTTTAAGTGTTGCGGTAGCAGATGACGTCGTGCGCCATCGGCTAAGCAGTCCCAAATTAGACAGCGAGCAAAAAGTGTCGCTGCTTGTCGAGCTTATTCCTGAGCAACAGGATGAGGCTTTACAGCGATTTTTGACTGTTTTGGCTGACCAGGGCCGCCTGATGGCGTTGGCCTCCATTGCTGATCAGTTCGAGCACCTGCGTGCTGAACACGAGCAGCGGGTTGAAGTGAACGTCACCTCTGCTTACAAGTTAGATAGTAAGCAGAAGACCAAACTAGCGAACGCGCTTAAGAAACGTCTGAATCGCGAAATCTCTATTACTACTCAGGTGGACAAGTCGCTTATTGGCGGTGTCATCCTGCGTGCTGGCGATACCGTTATTGACGGCTCCGTACGTGGTCGATTGAACCGCCTTTCCGAAGCGCTAACCGCTTGAGTCTGAGGGACATGGCATGCAGCAACTGAATCCTTCCGAGATCAGCGACATCATCAAGCAGCGAATTGAAAAGCTTGACGTCGCATCCGAAGCCCATAATCAGGGCACCATCGTCACCGTTTCCGACGGTATCGTGAAAATTCACGGCCTCGAAGACGCGATGTTTGGTGAAATGATCGAATTCCCCAACAGCATCTTTGGCATGGTACTCAACCTGGAGCGTGACTCCGTGGGTGCCGTAGTGCTGGGTGACTACCTGCAGCTCGAAGAGGGCATGACCGCCAAGTGTACCGGTCGTATTCTCGAAGTGCCGGTAGGCCCTGAGCTGATTGGTCGTGTGGTCGATGCGCTGGGTAACCCCATTGATGGTAAAGGCGACATTAACACCACCATGACCGACGCCGTTGAGAAAGTGGCGCCGGGCGTTATTACCCGTCAGTCCGTCGATGAGCCGATTCAAACCGGTCTGAAATCGATCGATGCCATGGTGCCGATCGGTCGTGGTCAGCGTGAGCTGATCATCGGTGACCGTCAAATCGGTAAGTCCGCCATTGCCATTGATGCGATCATCAACCAGAAAGGCAAAGGCGTGACCTGTGTCTACGTGGCGATTGGCCAGAAGCAGTCGACCATTGCCAACGTGGTACGCAAGCTTGAAGAGCACGGCGCCATGGAGCACACCATCGTCGTCGCCGCTGGCGCTGCCGATCCGGCTCCCATGCAGTTCCTGGCCGCTTACTCTGGCTGCACCATGGGCGAATACTTCCGCGACCGCGGCGAGAACGCGCTGATTGTGTATGACGACCTCTCCAAGCAGGCCGTCGCCTACCGCCAGGTATCGCTGCTGCTGCGTCGCCCGCCGGGTCGTGAAGCCTATCCTGGTGACGTGTTCTATCTCCACTCGCGTCTACTTGAGCGTGCTGCACGAGTTAATGTCGACTACGTTGAGAAGTTCACCAACGGCGAAGTGAAAGGCAAAACCGGTTCCTTGACCGCGCTGCCGATCATCGAAACCCAGGGCGGCGACGTCTCCGCGTTTGTACCGACCAACGTGATCTCGATCACCGATGGTCAGATCTTCCTGGAAACCAACCTGTTTAACTCGGGTATTCGTCCGGCGATTAACGCCGGTCTATCGGTTTCTCGTGTAGGTGGTTCGGCGCAGACCAAAATCATCAAGAAGCTCGGCGGTAGTGTCCGTCTGGCGCTGGCTCAGTACCGTGAACTGGCGGCGTTCTCGCAGTTTGCCTCTGATCTTGACGAAGCCACGCGTAAGCAGCTTGAGCACGGCCAACGTGTCACCGAGCTGATGAAGCAGAACCAGTACTCGCCGATGTCGATCGCTGAAATGGCGCTGTCGCTGTATGCCGCCAACGAAGGCTTCCTGGATGATGTCGAAGTGAACAAGGTGCTGGACTTCGAGCGTGCCTTGCACGACTACATGAAGTCTGAGCACGCTGATCTACTCGACAAGATCAACCAGAGCGGCGACTACAATGGTGAGATTCAAGACAGCTTGAAGTCGGGTCTCGAGAAGTTCAAGGCGACTCAGAGCTGGTAATGTTTAGCCCGTCTGTGATGGACGGGTTTGCATGCTTTCTGAGAGCCACGAACGAAGGGTAGATCGCTATGGCAGCTGCAAAAGAGATACGCACCCAGATCGGGAGCATTAAAAATACGCAGAAGATCACCAGCGCCATGGAAATGGTGGCTGCATCTAAAATGCGTAAAGCGCAAGATCTGATGAGAGCTAGTCAGCCTTACGCTAAGCAGATCCGCAATGTGGTCGGCCACATTGCCGATGCGAACCCCGAGTACAGGCACGACTATATGGTCGAGCGTAGCGAGGTTAAGCGCGTTGGTTACATTGTGGTCTCTACAGACCGTGGTCTGTGCGGTGGCTTGAACCACAACCTCTTCAAAGCCTTGCTCAAACAGGCCAGCGAGTGGAAAAAGCAGGGCGCAGAGCAGGATTTTTGCGCTTTGGGCGCTAAGGCCAGCACCTTTTTCCGCAACTACGGTGGCAATTTGGTGGCGGCGAAGAGTGGTTTAGGCGAAGCCCCGACCGTTGAAGGTCTGATTGGCAGTATTAAGGTCATGCTCGAAGCGTACGATGAAGGACGTCTCGACCGGCTTTACGTGGTGCACAACGAGTTTGTTAACACCATGACCCAAAAGCCAGTGGTTCGTCAGCTTCTTCCGCTGTCGCCTGATATGGGCGCAGACGCTGAGCAAGACGACGAAAACGCCCGTCCCGGAAGCTGGGACTACCTGTATGAACCGGATGCCAAGGCGTTGCTCGATAGCCTGCTGGTTCGTTTCATCGAATCGCAGGTGTATCAGGCGGTAGTGGAAAACGGCGCTTGTGAACAAGCCGCCCGAATGATCGCTATGAAAAGTGCCACTGACAACGCAGGCGGCCTTATCGACGATCTGGAGATGGTCTACAACAAGGCCCGTCAGGCCGCCATCACCCAGGAAATTTCTGAGATCGTCGGCGGCGCTGCTGCCGTATAACGCCTAGGGAGTCGACTATTTAAGCGACTCCCGGCAGACAGGTTTCATTTGCAGGTTTTAGAGAGGAACCAAGATGAGCGGACGTATCGTACAAATCATCGGCGCGGTGATTGACGTAGAGTTTCCGCGGGACTCTGTGCCCAAGGTCTACGACGCGCTGAAGGTCTCCGATGTTGGGACCATCCTCGAAGTCCAGCAGCAGCTGGGCGACGGCGTGGTGCGCACCATCGCCATGGGCTCCACTGAGGGCTTGAAGCGTGGCATGGACGTGACCAGCACAGGTGCCGCCATTTCCGTACCGGTAGGTAAGGAAACGCTGGGCCGTATTATGAACGTACTCGGCGAACCGATCGACGAAGCGGGACCGATCGGTGAGCAAGAGCGTATGCCGATCCACCGTAAAGCACCGAGCTATGCCGACCAAGCAGCTTCTAACGAGCTGCTGGAAACCGGTATCAAGGTTATCGACTTGGTCTGCCCGTTCGCTAAGGGTGGTAAAGTTGGCCTATTCGGCGGCGCCGGTGTCGGTAAGACCGTTAACATGATGGAGCTTATCCGCAACATCGCCACCGAGCACAGTGGCTACTCTGTATTCGCCGGTGTTGGTGAGCGTACGCGTGAGGGTAACGACTTCTATCACGAAATGACTGAATCCAACGTTATCGATAAGGTATCGCTGGTTTATGGTCAGATGAACGAGCCTCCGGGTAACCGTCTGCGCGTAGCGTTGACCGGCCTGACCATTGCCGAGAAATTCCGTGATGAAGGCCGCGACGTTCTACTGTTCGTCGATAACATCTACCGTTACACCCTGGCGGGTACCGAAGTATCGGCACTTTTGGGTCGTATGCCATCAGCGGTAGGTTATCAGCCTACGCTGGCTGAAGAGATGGGCGTTCTGCAGGAGCGTATTACCTCGACGAAAACCGGCTCAATCACCTCCGTACAGGCCGTTTACGTACCTGCGGATGACTTGACCGACCCGTCGCCGGCGACCACCTTCTCGCACCTGGATGCTACCGTGGTATTGGCACGTTCTATCGCCGAGCTGGGTATCTATCCGGCGATCGATCCGTTGGACTCCACCTCACGTCAGTTGGATCCGCTGGTCGTCGGTGAAGAGCACTACGCCACCGCTCGTGGTGTGCAGAACGTTCTTCAACGCTACAAAGAGCTTAAGGATATTATCGCCATTCTGGGTATGGACGAGCTGTCTGACGAAGACAAGTTGGCCGTTTCCCGGGCGCGTAAAATCCAGCGCTTCTTGTCGCAGCCGTTCTTCGTGGCCGAAGTATTTACCGGTTCACCAGGTAAGTATGTCTCACTGAAAGACACCATCAGTGGCTTCCAGGGCATTCTTGCTGGCGAATACGACGATATGCCGGAACAGGCCTTCTATATGGTCGGCTCCATCGACGAAGCCGTCGAGAAAGCCAACCAGATGAAGAAGTAATCCCGTCCATTAGGGGGATTCGCTATGGCGAATAGCTTTACTTGCAATATCGTCAGCGCTGAAGCATCGATCTTCTCAGGTACCGTTGAGCAGGTGATTGCTTCCGGGATTATAGGTGACCTGGGTGTTTTGCCGGGTCACGCCCCGCTGCTGACCGAGCTTCAGCCGGGTCCGGTACGCGTGATTCACGATGGCGGCAAGGAAGAGAACTTCTTTGTCTCGGGGGGCTTCATGGAAGTCCAGCCGAATGTCGTGACGATTCTGGCCGACTCTGCATCACGTGCCAGCGACCTCAACGAGGCCGCTGCCGAAGAAGCGCGTCAGCAGGCGCTGAGAGCCTTTAATGAGAAGTCATCGGAGCTCGATTATACTCGTGCTGCCGCTGAACTTGCCGAAGCCGTTGCACAGCTGCGAACGATTCAGCAGCTGCGTAAAAAGGCGGGTAAAGGCTAACACTCACGCACTTGGCGTGTGTCCAACGCCCCTTAAACCCGCTACCAGGGTTTAAGGGGCGTTTTTTTGTTTGGCAGTCAAATAAGTAAGTATGATGAGTTTGGTCAGTAGAATGGGCTGGGTGATGGATTAGCTCGGCAGCACGACGCTTGTAAGCGCAAGGGGGGAGAATCATGGCACTGAATGATGAAAGCCTACAGGAATTAAAAGCCGAGCTGCTCGACGAGTTGGGCAAGGAAGTGCCCAGTAAATCGGTGCTCTCTTTGCGATTGGCCGAAACCCGCTCTGCGGATATCGGTGAAGTGCTCGAAGAGATGATCGAGGATGACGAAGAGCTGCCTGCGGCGCTCGCCCTTCTGGATATTCTTTCTGCGGAACGGGCAGCCAATGTGCTGGGCTATTTGCCTGGGGAGAGCCAGCTCGAGGTGGTAGGAAAGCTGGATGACAGCCAGGTTCTCAAGCTGCTCGAAGAAATGGGGTCGGACGAACGTGCCGATCTGTTCAATCTTCTCAACGAAGACCGTCGTGAGGCACTGCTGCGTCGCATGGCTCACCGCGAGCGAGAAGACCTGAAGCGGCTTGCCAGCTACGAAGAGGGTACCGCCGGCGCCATCATGACCTCTGACTATGTCTCCATAGCCAGTGGCATGACGGTGTCGCAGGCGATGATGAGGGTACGCCAGACCGCTCCCGACGCGGAAACGGTCTATCAGCTGTATATCCTGGATAGCGACGGACAACTGATCGGTACCATGTCGCTGCGTCAGCTTATGGTGGCACGCCCCGGCGCCATTGTTGATGACATTATGATCAAGGATGTCATCAGTACACGGGTTGATAGTGCCCAGGAAGATGTCGCCCGTATTGTGGCGAAGTATGACTTGTTGGCGCTGCCAGTGATCGATGCCGATGAACGCATGGTCGGTATAGTGACCCACGATGACGCGATGGATGTCGCTGAATCCGAGGCGACAGAGGATTTCCACAAGGGGATGTCGATCGGCCAACTGGAAGATGGCGTAAGCCGTGTGAAGCTCTGGAGCCTCTACCGTAAGCGCGTGTTCTGGCTGGTACTGCTGGTCTTTGCCAATCTGTTTTCGGGGGCCGGGATTGCCTATTTTGAAGAGACCATTGCCGCCCAGGTAGCGCTGGTATTCTTTTTACCGTTATTGATCGGTAGTGGCGGTAACGCCGGGGCTCAGGCAGCCACGTTGATGGTGCGCGGCATGGCGACCGGTGACGTTGGCGTCAAAGATTGGGGCAAACTACTGGGCCGCGAGCTACTTGTCGCCGGGTCACTGGGTATCACCATGGCCATCGCGGTAACGCCTATTGGCATTATGCGCGGGGGAGAAGAGCTGGCAATGGTGGTCGCCTTGAGCATGGTGACCATCGTGCTGTTTGGCAGCCTGTTGGGGATGTGCCTGCCGTTCGTACTCGAGCGCTTTAAGGTCGACCCTGCCACGGCATCGGCACCGCTGGTGACCACGCTTATTGATGCTTCCGGGGTGGTGATCTACTTCAGCATCGCCACACTGCTGTTGACAGGGTTATAAGAGGAAACAACCAGCGGGTAGAGGCTCTAGCGCATCGAGCTACTGGCGGCGCGGGTGATAAACAGCACCTCGACGTGGCCGAGCCACTCGATATCGCTAGCCAGCGCTTTTAGTTGGCTAGCGAGGCACTGGGGCGGCTGATGCACTGCGTCATCAATGATCAATGATACCGACACCTTATCGTCCAAGTAGTGCAACTGGAGCTCGTTCAGGGTGCGCCACACAGGGTGCTTGTACCAGCGTGCATCCAGGGCAGCCTCTACTTCAGGGCGGAGTGGAAGGCCGGGAAGGCGGCTAGGATCACCCGCCCCGGCGTCGTCTTCGGGGTCAACGTGGAATATCACATCGGTGAGTGCGGGAAACTCATGGCGTAGGCGACGGCTGACTTCATTACCTATTTCGTGGGCTTCCGACACGGTAATCTTCGGCCCGACCACCACGTGTAGGTCGACCATTACCCAGCCGGCGGATTGCCTGGTACGCAGATCGTGAACACTATCCACACCCGGAACGCTGCAGGCAACATCGTGCATCTGATCCTGTACGTCCTCTGGTAGCGCGGTATCCACCAATTCCCGCGCCGACTCCCACAGCAAGTCCAAACCTACCTTGCCGACTAATAAACCCACAATGATGGCGGCCACGGCATCCAGCCAACCCAAACCAAACTGGGCGCCCACCAAGGCTACTAACACCACGGCAGTGGATAATGCATCACTGCGCGAGTGCCAGGCGTTGGCTTCGAGTAACTTTGACTTTACCCGCTTGGCAACCCGCATGGTGTAGCGAAAAATCCACTCTTTGCTAAACAGCGCGATGACAGTAATCACGATTGCCAGCGCGCCAGGGGCGTTAACGTCGGCGCCGCTAAACAGGCGATCCAGGCTCGACCAGGCAATCGCGCCAGCCACGAAAATCAGTACGCTTCCCAGCAGCAGGGTCGTCAGGGTTTCGATACGGCCGTGGCCGTAGTGGTGGTCTTTATCGGGCTCCTGACGCCCATAGTGAATGGCCGCCAGGACAAAGCCGTCGGTGACTAAGTCTGATAGGGAGTGAATGCCGTCGGCAATCAACGCCGCTGAGCCGACCATAAAACCGATCGCGACTTTGACGATGCTCAACAGGGCATCCAGCCATGCTCCGATGTAGGTAACGCGCTTGGCCTCTTGGCTAAGTCGCGCTTGGTCGTGAACCACTGGCGTATCGATGGTCTGAGTCATGGGTACCTTGCAAGGACGCACGCATTCAATAGACGCCTATTGTAGCGCACTCCTTATATCCTCTATAGCCTCCACTGCTTTCAGGCTGTGAAACGATACCTTTGTGTGTCAGTGGTGGCTAGTCTCAGCAAAGGCAATGGCGGACAACGAATAGGTGGATGTGTATCCTTAAGCGCCATTGCAACCATTAAATTGTTTCTATGCACAGGATTTTTTTATGGATTGGCTCCAGGTGGTGGTGTTAGCGGTTGTTCAGGGAGTGTCAGAATTTTTACCCGTTTCAAGCTCTGCCCACCTAATCTTGGTGCCTGTGCTGACAGAGTGGCAAGATCAAGGCCTAGCCTTTGATGTTGCCCTACATTTAGGCAGCCTCTCCGCGGTGATTATCTATTTCCGGCAGGAAATTTGGCAGATGGTCATTAGCAGCTTGGCTGCGCTTAGCGGCAAAGGAGTGAACGAAGACGCACGACTGGCTTTATGGGTGACGTTAGCAACCATCCCGGTGGGGCTTATTGGTTTACTACTGCACGATGTTATTTCTCATTTGATGCGCTCTACGCTGATTATCGGCTTCAGTTTAATTGGTTTCGGGCTATTGTTGGGGTATGCCGATTGGCGTAAAGAGGGGACGCGCAGCGAGTACCAACTGCGTTTGAAGGATGTGCTGATTATTGGCGGTGCCCAGGCGCTAGCACTCATCCCAGGAACCTCGCGCTCGGGGATTACCATTACCGCGGCGCTGATGGTGGGCATGAACCGAGAAGGCGCCTCGCGCTTCTCTTTCTTACTATCAATCCCGGTGATTGTGCTGGCAGGTGGCCTAGAAGCAGTAGGGCTGTTTAGCGCTCCACAGTCGATTGATTGGATCGCGATGTTGGCGGGCACCTTGTTATCGGGAATAAGCGCGTATTTGTGTATTCACTACTTTCTGGTGGTTATAAAAAAATTGGGAATGCAGCCCTTTGTGATTTATCGCGTGCTGTTCGGCGCCTGGCTGCTGTGGTTCTTTTATTTTTAGGATAAAGCAACGATGAAAAAGGCTGTTGAACGCACAGCAAGGTGGGGACGTGCACTGATCGTAACGGGCTCACTGCTGGGCTTGGGGTTAGGCGTGGCAGGCTGCTCAGAGAGTGATCGACCGCTGGAACCACCGGTACGCTTTGATGGCAATATTTTCGGCACCTTCTACCAGGTGACCATTATGGATCCGCTTACTCAGGGCGAGTCTCTTGAATTGGAAGAGGGCTTTAAAGCAGAGCTGGAGAGCGTTGATCAGGCGATGTCGACCTACCGGGATGACTCGGAGCTGATCGCCTTCAACGAAGCGCCTTTAGATGAGTGGCAGCCGCTCTCCAATGAGCTTATTGACGTGCTTGCGATTAGCCAATCCGTCGCGGAAGCCAGCCACGGCGCTTTTGATATTACTGTAGGCGACCTGGTCAATTTATGGAGCTTTGGCCCCGGTGCACGGCCTGAAACCGTCCCTTCTGACGATGCCCTGTCCGAGGAGCTTGCCCAGGTAGGCATTGATGCGCTAGAAATCGACACCCAAAATATGCAGGCGCGGCGTACCCGCGATGTGTTTGTCGACCTTTCCGGCGTGGCCAAAGGCCATGGAACTGACCGCGTAGCTGCTTACCTGGAACAGCAGGGGCTGGAGCACTACTTAGTCAATATTGGAGGAGAACTGATCGCCCGCGGCCTGCGTGATGAGGAAGAACAAACGCCCTGGCAGGTTGGCATTGAGGTGCCTGAAAATGGCCAGCAGCGTGCTCAGCATATTATCCCGTTAGAGAGTATGTCGGTGGCCACCTCGGGTGATTACCGCAACTATTTTGAAGTGGATGGCCAGCGCTTTTCCCACACCATTGATCCGCGCACGGGGCGGCCGGTGACCCACCAGCTTGCCTCGGTGTCTGTTTTCCATCCCTCCAATGCCTGGGCAGATGCCTGGGCGACGGCGCTACTGGTGGTTGGCGAACAGGAGGCGATGCAACTGGCCATTGAGAATAACCTTAAAGTGCTTTTGCTCGTGCGTGATGGCGAGCAGTGGCGCAGCATTGCTAGCCCGGAATTTGTTAATTATTTTGGGGAAACACTGGTTAATGAGTTGGGCATTGAACAACGACGAGCCCCAGCGACCAACAGCCCCGCCACAGACAGCCCGGCGCCCGCTGACCCATCAGTAATAGGTGAATAGTATGCAAGAACTGGATATTGTCATTCTCGCCGCGGGTAAAGGCACGCGGATGCGTTCACAAATTCCTAAAGTGCTGCATCCCTTGGCCGGCAAGCCAATGGTGCAGCACGTGCTGGATACCGCTTCAGGGTTGCAGCCGGATCGCACCCATGTCGTTATTGGTCATGGCGCTGACCAACTGCGCGAAGTGCTGGCAGAAAAGCCTGTAAAGTTTGCCGTTCAGGCCGAGCAGAAGGGCACCGGACACGCGGTGGCGCAAGCGCTCGAGCAGTTAGGGAGCGGTAAGGTGTTAATCCTTTACGGCGATGTACCGCTGCTGCAGCGGGAATCCCTGAGCGAGCTGTTGGCCCATGTGGATGAGCAGCACATGGGGCTGTTGACGGTAACGCTAGCTGACCCCTCGGGCTATGGGCGAATTGTGCGTGACGACGCAGGCGAAGCAGTGGCGATTGTTGAGCAAAAAGATGCCAGCAGTGCCGAGCTTGCGATTACCGAATGCAATACCGGTATTATGGCCATGACGAGTGCCCAGCTTAAACGCTGGTTACCGCAGCTCTCCGCAGAAAATGCCCAGGGTGAGTACTACCTGACCGATGTAATTGCCATGGCCGCAGCGGAAGGCATCAAGGTATGCACTGCCCAACCGGCCTCCGCCGTTGAAGTGGAAGGGGTTAATAATCGAGCGCAAATGGCTCGCTTGGAGCGCGTTTATCAACGCCAGTTGGCCGATAAGTTAATGGCACAAGGAGTGGCACTTGCCGACCCCGAACGGCTCGATGTGCGCGGACGTTTGACCTGCGGTCACGATGTGTTTATCGACGTGGGTTGTGTATTTGAAGGCGAGGTGGAACTAGGCGAGGGTGTGCGCATTGGCCCCTACTGCGTGATCAAAAACAGCACCATTGGTGCAGAGAGCGTGATAGAGCCCCACAGCGTGATAGACGGCACCGTGGCAGCTGGTCTGAACCAGGTTGGCCCCTTTGCGCGACTTCGCCCCGGCACGCGGCTAGCAGTAAAAGCCAAGGTGGGCAATTTCGTTGAAACCAAAAACGCCGATGTTGGTGAGGGCAGTAAGATTAATCACTTAAGCTACGTCGGTGATGCCCGATTGGGGCGTGACGTGAACGTGGGGGCAGGCACGATCACCTGTAACTACGACGGCGCTAACAAGCACCACACCGATATTGGTGATAACGCCTTCATCGGCTCGAACACCGCCTTGGTCGCACCTGTTTCAGTAGGCAAAGGCGCTACCATAGGGGCTGGGTCTACGATTGCTAAAGATGTCACCGACTATGCGTTGGCCGTTACGCGAGGCCGTCAGCTAGAAAAAATTGATTGGCTGCGTCCCAGTAAAGTGACAAAGCCATAGGGCGGGAAGGAAGCAATTAAAGAGGGCTCTTGAGTCAGTCCTTAAAACAGCGCTTAAAATCGTTTTTAAATGGTGCTAAGAATCATTAAAAAGACGTATTTAGAATCAATGGTCGTCGTTCTACCGTTCAGCGGGTTGGTCGAGTAGCGTTTGTGAAGAGCTCTGGTTAATAAACTAGGAGAGTGATTATGTGTGGCATTGTAGCCGCCGTTGCCCAGCGCAACGTCCAAGAAATTCTATTAGAAGGACTAAAACGCCTGGAATATCGCGGCTACGATTCAGCCGGTATGACGGTGTTCAACGACGGCGTATTAACCCGCCATCGTGCGCTTGGAAAAGTGGCGGCGCTTACCGCTCAATTGGATAAGGCCGCGCTACCGGGTTTTTCGGGTATCGCGCATACCCGCTGGGCAACCCACGGTAAACCCTCTGAGGCCAATGCGCACCCGCACCACAGTAGCGATCAGGTTGCCGTTGTGCATAACGGTATCATTGAGAACTACGAGGCTATAAAAGAGAGCCTCCAGCGCAGTGGCTATGCGTTTAGCTCAGAAACCGACACCGAAGTAATTGCTCACTTACTCTCCGAAAAGCTGGCTGATGGGCTCAGCCTGTTTGATGCTACCCAGCAGATCGTTAACGGCTTAGGCGGCGCCTACGCACTGGGCGTAATGTGTGCTCAAGAACCTGGCGTGGTGGTTGGCGCGCGCCAAGGTAGTCCGCTGGTGGTCGGTGTGGGGATTAATGAGGCCTTTTTAGCCTCTGACCCGCTGGCGCTGCTGCCGGTCACAGATCGTTTTATTTACCTTGAAGAGGGCGATTTGGTCGAGCTGCGCGAGCAGGGTGTCATTCGCATAGTGGATCGCCACGGTAACGACGTCGAGCGCCCTATCCATACCTTTGAGCACGGCGATGGCGCGGCCAGTAAGGGCGATTACCGCCACTATATGCTCAAAGAGATTTTCGAGCAGCCAACGGTGATTGAGGCGGCACTAGAGGGGCGGCTGAGCGCTCAAAGCGTGTTAATAGAGAGCTTTGGCCCCGATGCGCTGGCACTTTTCCAGCGCACTCGCCACGTGCATATCATTGCCTGCGGCACCAGCTACCATGCGGGGCTGGTGGCGCGCTATTGGCTGGAGCGCTATGCGGGGGTGCCGGTGCAGGTCGAGGTGGCCTCTGAATATCGCTACCGCCACCCGGTCGTGCCCGAAGGCACGCTGTTTGTCACCCTCTCCCAGTCCGGCGAAACCGCCGATACCCTGGCCGCGTTACGCTTTGCTAAAACCCTCAATTATGTGGGCTCGCTGGCGATTTGTAACGTGCCCGGTAGTTCGCTGGTGCGGGAGTCGGATATGTCTCTGATGACCCGCGCGGGCCCTGAAATTGGCGTGGCCTCTACCAAAGCCTTTACTACCCAGTTAGTGGCGTTAATGCTGCTGACGCTTTCGGTCAGTAAAGCCAAAAATCAGGTTGAGTATCCGGATATTATCGCTGCGCTGCGCACGTTGCCGGAGGTGTGTCAGCGGGTGTTGGCGTTGGATAGCCAGATCGAAATACTTTCCCAAGCGTTTGCAGAGAAACATCATGCGCTCTTCTTGGGGCGCGGAGCTCACTATCCGATTGCCCTTGAAGGGGCGTTAAAGCTCAAAGAGATTTCCTATATTCATGCCGAGGCGTATCCCGCAGGGGAGTTAAAGCATGGCCCGCTGGCGCTAGTGGATAGCGAAATGCCAGTGATATCGGTCGCTCCCAACGATGATCTGCTTGAAAAGCTAAAATCCAACCTTCAGGAAGTCCGTGCCCGCGGCGGCAAACTGTTTGTGTTCGCCGATGAAAGCGTGGGTATCGACGTTCAGGAAGATATTCGTGTGCTGACCCTGCCACACGTGCACGAAGCGCTGGCGCCGCTGCTATATACCCTGCCGCTACAGCTATTGAGTTACCACGTGGCCGTGCTCAAAGGTACCGATGTTGACCAGCCGCGTAATCTGGCCAAGAGCGTGACGGTGGAGTGACGATGACGCCAAACCTTGTGAGTAGTTGAACTAATAAAAACGCTTTACGAGATGCGGCAATAAGTCGCATCTTATGCGCAACCGTTGCGTTGCAGCATGTCATTAGGGTGCTTATGATCGTGGCGGTCTTTTTCCCTTCTGATTGGATAACATCGCCATGAAACCACCAAACGTCCACGTAACCCGGCATTATGCTAGCCGGGTCGCTTGGTTGTTGCTCGCCTGCACGCTTTTTGTCTTTCCTTCCCTCTCTTATGCCGCCGCTGGGCCCCTTGATCTTACTCTTTCGCTTGCCGGTATCTCTTCTGTCGTGATCTTCGTGCTCGCCTATGCGTTGGTGATGAGTGAAGAGCTACTGCATATGCGTAAGTCTAAGCCGGTGCTGGTTGCGGCAGGGCTTATCTGGGCGCTAGTGGCCTGGGTCTATGTACAAGCGGGGATGCCGGAAGAGGCGGAAACCGCCTTCCGTGAAACACTGCTTGAATACGCTGAGCTACTGCTGTTTTTGCTGGTGGCAATGACCTATATCAACGCCATGGAAGAGCGTCGGGTATTTGATGCGCTACGTTCTTGGCTAGTGCGTAAAGGCTTCAGCTATCGCTCCTTGTTCTGGATTACCGGTGTCATGGCATTCGGTATTTCGGCGATTGCCAACAATATGACCACCGCCATGCTGATGTGCGCCGTGGTACTCAAAGTGGCCGAGGGTGATAATAAGTTTATCGGCCTTTGCTGTGTCAATGTGGTGGTAGCTTCTAACGCGGGTGGTGCTTTTAGCCCATTTGGCGATATCACCACGCTGATGGTGTGGCAGGCGGGCCAAGTACCATTTGAAGGCTTCTTCGCGCTGCTGCTTCCGGCGGTGGTTAATTTCATGGTGCCTGCGGTTATCATGAATTTCTTTATCGTCAATCGTCAGCCTGCTTCGCTTAAAGAGAATGTCTGGCTCAAGCGCGGCGCACGGCGAATTATCGTACTGTTTTTGATTACCGTGGCCATCTCGGTACTGTGCCATTCTATCCTCTACTTACCGCCTGCCATGGGCATGATGTTTGGTTTAGGCCTGCTGCAGTTCTTTGGTTACTACCTACGCCGCAGCCTGCCGCGTTCGCTTGAACGCAAGCGTGAGCGCTACTCCCGCCGGGGCGATTGGAAGAAGCTGGAGCAGCTGGGTAGCGTGGTTCCCTTCGATATTTTCAGCCGTATCGCTCGTTCCGAGTGGGATACGCTGCTGTTCTTCTACGGGGTTGTAATGTGTGTGGGAGGCCTTGGCTTTATGGGCTACCTCAGCCTGCTTTCCGAAACGCTCTACGGCAGTTGGAACCCAGTGTGGGCGAACGTGGTGCTGGGGCTTATCTCGGCAGTCGTGGACAACATCCCGGTGATGTTCGCAGTACTTTCCATGGCCCCGGATATGACGGAGGGTAACTGGCTGTTGATTACCTTAACCGCAGGCGTGGGGGGTAGTTTGCTCTCTATGGGCTCAGCCGCGGGGGTTGCCCTTATGGGGCAGGCGCGAGGTATTTATACCTTTGCCGTACACCTTCGCTGGGTACCGGCAATATTGCTGGGCTATGCCGCCAGCATTGCGACGCATCTTTGGATTAACGGCGCGTTGTTTTAAACGCTGTATAGCAAACTGAAAACGCCCCTCACTGAGTAACCAGTGAGGGGCGTTTCTAGATGTAAATTAAATGGGTTAACGATCAGTCGTTATAGATCGTGGCCAGTTATGACTTGGCAAATATCAGCGAAGCTTTTCGCCATAGGCACCGGGTTGATTTCTTTACCTACCGCGCTCTGTATATCACTGGCTGAGATAATGCCGCGAATTCTAAGTTCGTGGTTATCGTTTTGCTCTGTGATTAACAGGTGTTGATCGGTCACGGCTTCCATCGATAGCACCAGATCCTCAATGGTCAGCGATGCCAGCTGGGTGATGGTCATGGCGCTAAGCTTGTGCCACGGGGTCATGATCATTTCAGCGGTCACTTCTTCGCGGCTGAGGTTACGCTGCTGCATGGCGATGTTGATACGCCGCGTACCAATCACTTCTTTTGAGTTAATAATTCCGATGCAGTGCGCTTGGTGATCCATCACGAACAGCAGTCTTACACCGCTATAACGCATCTTGAGATGCGCCTCGTCGATAGGCGTGTCGGCATCAACGGATTGAGGCATGACTTGGGAAAAGTCGGTCAGTACCGTCATCGCTGGGCTAGTAGGCAGTAGCCGCCGCGCAGTTGGCTTGGCTAGCAGTGGTGCTGAGCCTAGTTGAATTAAGGGTTTAGGTGAAAAAGTCACTTGGTTCATCAGGGTACCTCCATGTGGAGAAAAGAGGGAGCCGTGGGTGTCTGGCTCGCCTTGCACCTCCACAGTTGCACGCAATTCTTATCGCAACCTTAAGAGACTCATAAAACTCAGTTTAGCAAGAAAAGAGGGTGCTACTCCTCTTTTAGGCGCTGTAAAACAATACGCACACGCAATCCCCCACTGGGGGCATCATCAAGCTGAAGGGTGCCGCCATGGCGTGTGACCAGCCGCTCAACGATGGAAAGTCCTAATCCTGAACCAGCACTGGGGCCCGAGCGTTGAAAGCGCTCAACCACTTTTTTGCGTTCATTGATTGGTATCCCCGGGCCTTGGTCATCCACCGTTAATTGAAAGCTTTGTGGCGTCGTCGCTAGGGTGATGCTGATGACACTATGGTTAGGCGAGTGTTGGATAGCATTACCGACCAGATTCTGTACCAGGGTTTCAATGGCACCGGGCTCTTCTAATATCGACCAATCTGCCTGCTCATCTGCATTTAACAGTAGCTGCTGTTCGCGCTCAGCGGCCAGCGGCGAAAGCTTGGCCAGGGTCTCACGCACTTCACTAAGCAACTGGCTAGTGCGGTATTCAGGCTGCGACTCCTCTTCAGGCTCCAGACGAGCCAGCGTTAAGAGTTGGGTAACCAAGCGCGTGGCCCGTGCAACGCCGCCGCGAAGGTGACTGAGCGCCTCCTGACGATCTTCAAGATTGTCGGCAGTCAGGGCATTCTGGGCGTGTAGATCAAGCACTGCTAACGGGGTACGTAATTCATGCGCGGCATCGGCAATAAAGCGCTTTTCACGCACGCGCATTATGCGGATTCGCTCTAACAGCCGGTTGAGCGCACCGGCGATAGTATCTAGTTCCTGGGGCAGTGGGCTGAGGGTGAGGGGCTGTAAATTATGCGGATCACGATTGCGAATTTGCTCGGCCATGCGCAACAGTGGTACCAAGCCCCAGCCAATCGACCACCACAGCAGGGCGGTGAGTAGCGGCAGGCCAATCAGGTCGGGCAGTAACGTGCGCAATGCTACCGCCCTGATCAGCTCCCCGCGAACGTCTTCGCGCTCGCTAACCACAATCCGCTGTATGGAGTTGGGGATGTCGAGTACATAAATGCGCCATTGGATCTCATCAATAGACTGACTAGTGAAACCCAAAGGGAGATCGGCCAACGGCGACTCAGGGGCATTAGCTGAGCGCAACAGGAGGCGGTTCCGTTCCCATAGCTGAAAGCCCAGCTGGCTATCCGCCCGGTAACCTGCAAAGCGTCGATCAGATCTCGCCGTTTTGCCTAGAGCGCTTTCTAGGCTGTTGAGCAGTACTCCCCGGGCCTCATCTGGCAGCGGTGCTTGCAACAAGCCTTCTAATAAGCGCGCATTTTGCTCAAGACTGGCATCGTACAGTGCTTCAATTTCATGGGCAGCGTAGCGATAGCTGATAAAGCCAATCACCAGCATGCTAATGCCAAACACCAGCAGCGCTAGCCCCAGAGTGCGTTGGCGGATAGAGGTCATGAGTGCTGATCCTGATCCGTTTTATCCATTACGTAACCAATGCCGCGTAGTGTGCGAATCAGGTGAGGAAAGAACTTTCGCCGAAGGTGGTGCACATGTACTTCAATGGCATTGCTTTCTACATCTTCATCCCAGCCATAGACCAAGCGCGTTAGGGTATCGCGGGTGAACACTCGCCCAGGGTGACTCATAAACTCTTGCAGCAGGGTTAATTCCCGTCGTGATAACACCACGGGTTTCCCCTGGTAGCTAACCTGCATGGTTAACGGATCAAGGCGAATACCTCGGCACTCTAGGGCGCTGTTTACCTGGTCACTGCTACGTCTCAACAAGGCTCTCAGGCGGGCTTTTAATTCAGCGACCTCAAACGGCTTGGTTAAATAATCATCGGCACCTGCATCCAACCCGGCGATACGTTCATCGACGGCATCGCGAGCGGTTAATACCAAAATGGGCACGCGATTGCCCAGCCGCCGCACGGCTTCCAGTACCTGCATACCATCCATACGCGGTAGCCCCAGATCGAGAATGACCGCATCAAAAGGTTCACCTTCCTTTAACGCGGCCAAGGCGCTAACGCCATCACTCAGGTGATCCACCGTGAAATTCTCGGGCTTTAATGCCAAGCGAATGCCCGAGGCTAAGCTCGGATCGTCTTCTACCAACAATATACGCATGACGGGATGGTTACTCCTTTAAATCATTCGCTGCCATTAACCTTTGAAATAAGCACGGATAAGGGTGGCGTGCAAAGGCTTAGGCCGTCAGGATGAGGTTATAAATTGTAGGCTAATAACGTAGCACGCTTTATTACTTCTTCGGAGCTCGGCATTTGATTGATCAGCCATGACGTCTAGTGACCCCTCAAATAGCCCAGAGGTAGTACTTTGCCCGCCAGCACGGCGTCGCGAGGCACTGCTGCAGCTGGCTGCTGCTCATGACCCTGAACAGCAAGCTGCACTGAGCGCTGCCGTAAAGGCAATGTACAATCAACCAGATGTCCAGTGGGATGGGCTATGGATAACTATTGAGGCAGGCCAGTTAGTGAGCGCCATCTGGGTACAACCTCTGCCCATGAATATGGCGCAGCTATGGTTACCCAAGCCGTTGCCCAGCGAACAGGGTGTGCATACTAGCGCGCTATTGCGTGCGGCCAATGCATGGGTAGAAGCCCACAATATTCGCTTGTGCCACTTGGAGCTGTCATCCCAGGCGCCCGTATCAGAAGCGCTGCTACGTGAGCATGGCATGCAGCGTTTGGCTTGCTTGGATCATTTAACCGGCAGTAGCCGCTACCGCTTAGCGATGAATGAAGCGCTGCCGCTTTCACTGCAGCCGCTTTGCGAGTTTTCTTGGGCGGAACAGCTGAATCTGCTGGCCGCAGTGGGTCAGGGTTCGCTGGATAGCCGACCCCTGCGCGACGTACTCTCAGTGGAAGAGTTATTGAATGGGTTTTATCAGCAGGATCCCCAAGCGCCACAGCACTGGTACGCAGTGGGCTATCACGAGGCTGTGGTGGGTGTGCTACTGCTTGCGCCGCGCCCTGCGCTAGGCCGTTGGGAGCTAATGTTAATGGGACTAACACCGAATTGGCGTGGCAAAGGCTTGGGGCGCTCGTTGTTAAATAAAGGCCTCGCGCTTGCCCAGCAGGCTGGCGTGCAGGAGGTCACGCTGGCGGTAGATGACATAAATTTACCGGCTAAACGGCTTTACCAGCAGGCGGGTTTCATACGCTATGCGCAGCAACGTTTATTCGCCTGGAAAGGCAGTGGTGAGAGGAGGAGTTTGCCAAATTAAGCTGCCAATAGTAGTCAACGGTTGAATAGGCGCGCTTAGTAGCATTTTCTTGCGCTTTGCGTTGCCGTTATACTAGTCCTATATGCACGTCTTGGCGTCTCAGCTGCGCACCGTCGATATTGGCGCTGCCACGCACAGGGGTTGAGGATAAAAGTTTGATGACAATACTCAAGAGGTGGTGAGAGTGAAAGCTAAGCTGATCATGAGCGGGCTGGCGGCCCTCGGCTTCATGGCGGGCACATCCAGTGTTTATGCCCAAGATGACGCCGCACGTGATGCGATTGCCGAGCGTTTGGCGCCGGTGGGTCAACTCTGTTTACAAGGCCAAGACTGTGGCACCGCAGCGGCACCTCCTAGCGATAGTAGCAGTGGCGGTGATATCGACGGTGAGGGCATCTACGGTAATGTATGTAGCGCCTGTCATGAATCGGGCGCTGCGGGCGCACCTATTCGTGGTGATGAAGAGGCCTGGGCTGAACGTGCTGAACAAGGCTTCGCCACGCTGCTAGATCACGCTATTAACGGTATTGGCGCCATGCCGGCGAAAGGCGGTAACCCCAACCTTTCCGATGAAGAAGTGGAAGCGGCGGTCGCCTATATGGTTGAGCCGGTTATGGAAGTGCCCGAGTTGAGTGGCGGTGATGAAGCTGCTGCAGAGGCCGAAGCTTCTAGCGACGAAGGTGCCGCCGATGAGGCCGCTACCGAAGAGACCGCCGCTGCTGAAGGTGAAGCGGCAACTGAAGAAATGGCTTCTAACGACGATGCAGCGAGTGAAGAAGACGCGGCAGCAGTTGAAGAAGCCAGCGGTGGCAGCGACTTAGACGGTGAAGCTCTCTACGCAAGTTCTGGCTGTGTGGCATGTCACGATAACGGCGTTGCTGGCGCACCGACAATTGGCGATTCAGAAGCTTGGGCGGCGCGTTTAGAGAAGGGGGCTGATGAGCTCTACGCCAGCGCCATTAACGGTATCGGTGCTATGCCAGCCAAAGGCGGTAATCCCAATCTTTCCGATGAAGAAGTGATGGCTGTTGTCGATTATTTAATGGTTGAAGCCCAGTAAAGTAAGCAGCAATGATTTAGCTTGGTAAATTTATCCACAGGGTGTTTTAGTCGCCGCCCTGTGGATATTCTTTTTTTAAAAGCCTAATTTTATAACTCCCACTTTATCACCCCAGCAGCGAACGCAGCCCGGCAATGGCGTCTTTACCGCGGGCCTGCTTCTTATCCGGATCCTCTTTATCGGCACGACCTTCCCACTCCAAATCCTCCCCGGGAAGCTCATCTAAAAAGCGGCTGGGCGTACAGTCCATCAGTTCACCGTAGGCTTTGCGCTGGCGGGCAAGCGTCAGCGTTAGCGTGCGCCGCGCCCGGGTAATGCCCACATAGGCCAGCCGCCGCTCCTCCTCCACAGTGCCTACTTCGATGGCGTTGCGGTGAGGCAGTAGATCCTCTTCCAAGCCCATTAAATAGACGTGGGGGAACTCCAGGCCTTTTGAGGCGTGCATGGTGAGTAGCTGTACTCTATCCGAGTCATCCTCTTCCGCCTGCTGCTCCAGAATATCGCGCAGTACCAAGCGTGAAATAGCTGCTTCTACGCCGTCGGTTTCGGTCTCGGTGGAATCGGTATCGTCCTCTGGGTCGCGGTTGAGGGATTTTTCTAGCTGGTCGATTAGAATCCACACGTTGGCCATGCGACGTTCGGCGACGGTGGGCGCGCTGGCGTTTTGATACAGCCAAGCTTCGTAATCCATATCCCGCAGCATGTCGCGAATGGCGGCAATGGCATCGCCTTGATCCATGCGCTTGCGCACGCCGTCGATAAAGTGGGTAAAGCGCGACAATCGCTCCACGGCTCGGGTCGGTAATACTTGCTCCAACCCAAGCTCATGGCAGGCGGCAAACAGCGAAATTGAGCGTTCTGTAGCATAGTTGGCGAGCTTCTCTACCGTTCCAGGGCCCACTTCGCGGCGTGGCACGTTCACAATGCGCAAAAAAGCGTTGTCGTCGGCGGGATTAATCAGCAGGCGCAGGTAAGCCATGGTGTCTTTAATCTCGTTGCGCGAGAAAAACGACGTACCACCGGAGAGCTTGTAAGGAATTTGGTAGTGCTGCAGCTTAAGCTCTAACAAGCGGGCCTGGAAATTGCCCCGATAAAGCACCGCAAAGTCCCGCCACTCGGCCTTTTCCTTGATACGCCGGGTGAGCATTTCGCTGGCGACCCGCTCAGACTCCGCCTCTTCATGACGATTCACGATTACTCGAATAGGCGCGCCGTCGCCCATATCAGACCATAGTGTCTTCTCGTAAACGTGGGGGTTATTGGCGATCAGTGTGTTGGCGGCGCGCAGTATCGTGGCGGTAGAGCGGTAGTTTTGCTCCAGCTTGATGACTTTCAGGCGTGGGAAATCCTCACCCAGGGTAATCAGGTTTTCAGGGCGTGCACCGCGCCAGGCGTAGATCGACTGGTCATCGTCGCCTACCACGGTAAAGGTGGAGCGCTCCGCCATTAGCAGTTTCACCAGCAGGTACTGGGAGACGTTGGTGTCTTGATACTCATCGACGAGCATATAGTGGATTTTGCGCCGCCAGCGCTCTAGTGCTTCCGTATCGTTCTTGAGCAGTACCACCGGCAGCAGAATCAGATCATCGAAATCCACCGCGTTGTAGGCTTTTAAATGGCGTACGTAGGCTTCATACACCCGAGCGGCAAAGTGCTCATCGTCATCAGCCGCAAACGAGAGCGCATCGCTGGGCAGCACCAAGTCGTTCTTCCAGGTGGAAATTTTGCTCTGCACGGCGTTGATCTGCTCGGCGTCCACCTGAGCGTCTTTATTCATCAAATCGCGCAGCAGTGCTTTGGCGTCTTCCGGGTCAAATAGCGAAAAGCCCGGTTTATAGCCCAGGGTTTTAAGCTCGCCACGGATAATATTCAGCCCCAGGGTGTGAAATGTAGAGACCGTCAGCCCGTGGCCCTCTTTGCCGTGGAGCATCTGGCCCACGCGCTCTTTCATCTCTCGGGCGGCTTTATTGGTAAAGGTCACCGCGGCGATTCTGCGCGCGCTCATCCCACACTCTTGCACCAAATAGGCAATTTTAGTGGTGATAACGCTGGTTTTACCGGAACCTGCACCCGCCAACACCAGGCAAGGGCCATCAATGTAGCGCACGGCTTCCTGTTGGCGCGGGTTTAGCCCTTTGATGCGGCTAAGAATGCTCTTGGGCGTTGCAGGCGTCATGGTGTCGATGATCCTCTACGAGAGTTGCAGGCGGTTTCAAGTACAGCTTCGATTACGATTTCAAGTACGGTTTCAAGTACAATCGTCCGCTTGGCGAATGCATAATAAACAGGCAGGTGGAGATGTTTGAAGTAGCGCTTTTTGAACCGCGTATGGCGCCCAATACGGGCAATATCATGCGCTTGGTGGCCAATAATGGCTGCCGGTTACACCTGATTGAGCCGCTTGGCTTCGACCTGGAAGAGAAGAAGCTGCGTCGCGCCGGGCTGGATTACCGCGACCTCGACAACGTCACTCGCCACGCCGATTTTAGCGCCTTTCAGCAAACCATGCAGGGGCGGCGCATCTGGGCGATCACTACCAAAGGCACGCGCACCTACAGCGATGCGGACTTTGCCCCAGGCGATGTACTGCTGTTTGGCTCTGAAACCGCTGGGCTCTCACCCCAGGTGCATGAAGCGCTAACTTCGGAGCATAAATTGCGCCTGCCCATGCAGCCGAACAACCGTAGCCTAAACCTGTCCAACGCCGTGGCTATTGTGAGCTACGAGGCGTGGCGCCAGCAAGGTTTTGCTGGCGCGTTGCAGGTCTAATCAGCCAGCAATCCCATAGCGGTCACGATAAGCCCTGATCGCTTCAGCGTAGGCGAGCATTTCGTCACCGGCATGCTCTTCCAGGTAAGTGAGCACTTGCTCCAGGGTGACGATACTGACCACCGGCATGGCATACTGAGCCTGCACTTCCTGAATCGCACTCTGCTCGCCTTGACCGCGCTCTTGACGGTCGAGTGCGATAATTACCCCGGCGGCCTGGGCACCGCTCTGTTCGATCAGGCTCATCACTTCGCGAATAGCGGTGCCCGCGGTAATCACGTCATCAATAATTAAAATATCGCCGGCAAGCGGTGCGCCCACGATATTGCCGCCTTCGCCGTGGGTTTTAGCCTCTTTGCGGTTGAAGGCGTAGGGCATATCCCGGTCGTGATGATCGGCCAGTGCCGCCGCGGTGACTGCCGCCAGTGGGATGCCTTTGTACGCCGGGCCAAACAGAACGTCGGCGTTTAAGCCGCTATCGACAATCGCCTGGGCGTAAAAACGCCCCAGTTTGGCCAGCGCACGACCGGTTTGAAACAGCCCTGCGTTGAAAAAGTAGGGGCTAACGCGGCCAGATTTAAGCGTAAACTCGCCAAACTTAAGCACGCCTTGCTCAATGGCAAAGGCAATGAAATCGCGCTGGTAGGGTTGTAGAGTGGTGGCCACGGCATTCCTCACTAGGCGGTAGGTTTAAATCAGTACGAAAGCAACAATAAAAGTGGGGTAAATGGCAAGTTTTACTAGCTGCCTTTACCCAAACGTCTAAACGTCGGGTATCATACAGCAGCGACGCAAAAGGGACGATTTATGAAAATTGCCAGCATCAATGTCAATGGTATTCGTGATGCCGTCGATCGTGGCTTCCTGGACTGGCTGGCTCAGCAGGATGTCGACGTGGTCTGCGTGCAGAACATCAAGGCAAAAAGTTTTGAACTGGGTGACCACATTCTGTATCCGGAAGGCTATGAAGGCTATTTCCTGGATGCCGAAGAGGACGGTTTCTCCGGTGTGGCACTCTATTGCCGCAAAATTCCCAAGGCGATTATGTATGGCCTTGGGTTTCCACAGTGTGATCATGAAGGACGTTTTCTGCAGGCGGATTATGAACGCTTCAGTATCGTCTCCTTCCTGATGCCTGACGGAAGTGACCAAAAAGCCAAACAGGCGTTTATGGAGCAGTATCAAGAGTACCTGACGAAGATGTCGCGCAAACGCCGCGAATACATCCTCTGCGGTACCTGGCATATTGCCCATAAAACCGTCGATTTGGCTAACTGGTCGGATAATCAACTGACCTCAGGCTTCCGCCCGGAAGAGCGCGCCTGGATGGATCAGGTGCTTGGTCCCACCGGGTTTATCGACACCTTCCGCGAAATTAACCGTGATGCAGGTGAGTACACCTGGTGGCCGAAGCTTGACCAAGACGTGCCCCGTGAGCGCCAGGAAGGCTGGCGGATCGACTATCAGTTAGTCGGCCCCAACTTCCGCCGCCACGTGGTCGACGCGTGGATCGATTACGATGCGACCTTCTCAGAGTTCGCACCGCTAATCGTTGAGTACGACCTGGCGCTTTAGGCGCTAGGCAACGAACTTTTCCCGCGTCGCCTGTCACCCTTGCTGATTAGCCGGGGTGACAAACAACAGGCCAGCATTTAGCTGGCCTGTTGTTTTTATACGCCTTACTCTTCACACCTCACCTTCATTACCCTCGAATACCCAGCGCTTCGCGCTGATGGTCGCGAAGTGCATCGCCTGCCTTCTCGGCCAAGTCGAGCATGTCATTTAGCTCGGCACGGGTGAAGGCGCCGGCCTCGGCGGTTCCCTGTACTTCGATCAGCTCGCCGCTTTCGGTCATTACCACGTTCAGGTCGGTATCGGCCTTGCTGTCTTCCGGGTAGTCCAGATCCAGCACCGGCACGCCTTTATAAATACCCACGGAAATGGCGCTCACCAACTGCTTGAAGGGATCGCCCTTGATCTTCTTCTCGCGTTGCAGATAACGGATCGCATCGATCAGCGCTACGCAGCCCCCGGTAATCGCCGCGGTACGGGTACCGCCATCGGCCTGGATTACATCGCAATCCACGGTAATGGTGAACTCACCCAGCTTCTTCAAATTCACCGCGGCACGCAGGCTACGGCCAATCAAACGCTGAATTTCCAGCGTGCGGCCGCCTTGCTTGCCGCGGGTCGCTTCACGACCACTGCGGGTGTGAGTGGCGCGGGGCAGCATGCCGTACTCAGCGGTGACCCAGCCCTGATTCTTGCCGCGCAGCCAGCGCGGCACACCGGCTTCTACGCTGGCATTACACAGCACTTTGGTATCGCCAAACTCCACCAGTACGGAGCCTTCCGCATGACGGGTGTAATCGCGGGTCAGGCGAATCTCACGGAGCTGGTCGGCTTCGCGACCACTGGGGCGCACAACATCAGGACGCTTAGCACTGCTCACAAATATTACCTCTCGATAAACGCGTAACTGGGAAAAGCCGTCCATTGTACACGTCTGGGAGTGCGCTGATGGGCTTAACATCCAGCTAGCGTCTTGAAAGGGGCGTTTCAAGAGTAGTACGTAGGCATCCGAAATACGTGAGCGAAATAGGAACTTATGGACGGATGGTACTTCCGTCTCACGCAACAAGGAATAGAAGCTGCTGCACGGCTCAAAATTGGCAACAAAGCACCATATCTGCGATGTGTTCGGTGAGCAGGAAATCGGTGGCTATAAGATTTATGGGCCTCTGGTGGTATTTGCTTGGAGCCAAGGGAAAGGAAATCGCCAAGCCACTACGCCCTAGAAAATGCGGGAAACGTCGTCTATTCAACATTGCATAAGCAACCAGCCTTGCGCAAAATCAGCTTTGGTATGGCCATTATCGATTTCGCAGCAGAGGCAACAGATCATGTCATTCGATCCAAACTATGTCGCCACAATTGAAGAGATCGTGGATGCCATCACAAATGATAACGTGACATGGGCTATTGGTCGGGCTGAGATCACATATAGCCTTGCTGGTTTGGAAGAGAATTATCGGAAAGATTTAGCCGTTGCGGCGTTCAAGGCTTGGAGTGACATCATTGATGTCACATTTGTAGAGGTAACATCCAATGAGAACGCCGATATTGTATTTAGTTTGACCAATCCGCAGTTCCACGGTACGCCCCCTAACCCCACAACACAGAGCCCAGGCGTGATCAACGTGCCCGACTTCGTGTTACAAGGTTCATTCGTACCAGTTAGCAACACCATGGTTAGCTTAATGCATGAGATCGGTCATGTACTGGGCTTCCGTCATCCTGTGACGTATGGCTCTGGCGCCGTCTATGACGAGGACAGAGCCTTCGCCAACGATACACGGCAGTTCACTATTCTTTCCTATTTTGAACAGTCGAATTATGAGGGTGCGACCACGCTTCCGCCTACGACCTTACAGATGGCCGATATCAAGGCTGCAATCGATCGCTATGGCGCAAATGATGCGCGCCCAGGGAACGATGTCTATGGCTTCAACACGTCGACTAGCACCGCAGGCAGCGTCTACGATTTTACATACTATCAGGGCGATGCAAATCCCTTCCATTACCAGCCTGGCTTTGTCATCTACGACACGGGTGGTATAGACGTGTTCGACGTCTCAGGCTTTTCAAATGATCAGATCATTGACCTGCGGCTTGGCACTTGGTCAAACATTGGCGGAAACGTTCAGAACATCGGAATTTACCTCACCAGCTGGATCGAAAATGCGATTGGCGGATCTGGTAATGACACCATCACCGGTAATGATCTGAATAACGTACTCGATGGTGGTGCTGGTTCCGACGCAATGGCCGGCGGCAAGGGCAGCGATACATATTACGTCGACGACACATCTGATGTGATCTGTGAGAAGTTGAATGCGGGAACGGACAAGGTTCTATCGAGCGTAAGCTTTGTTTTGGGCTCTAACATCGAAAACCTAGAGCTTATATCGAGCGCAGCTATAGACGGCACTGGCAACTCACTGGCCAACGAGATCATAGGAAACAACGCGCGGAACAACCTCAATGGCGGCATTGGCGATGACACGC
Source organism: Halomonas sp. A3H3 (assembly GCF_000982975.1). Lineage (NCBI taxonomy): Bacteria > Pseudomonadati > Pseudomonadota > Gammaproteobacteria > Oceanospirillales > Halomonadaceae > Halomonas > Halomonas sp. A3H3. The sequence goes on from NZ_HG423343.1 coordinate 1,858,853, forward strand.
TCTACGGCCGCGACGGCGACGATTATTTGGCCGGCGCTGCCGGCAATGACACACTCAGAGGTGAAAACGGAGCAGATCTTCTGATCGGGGGCGATGGCATTGACCTGCTCTATGGCGGCAACGGAGATGACCATTTGCTCGGCGGAATGGGCAACGACAGTCTGCTTGGTGGCGCAGGTAATGATATTCTGCGCGGCGGCCTTGGCAATGACAGTCTCTGGGGACATGCAGGCGCAGACGTCTTTCGGTTCGATTCAGAAATCAACGGCTTGCCAAACATCGATCAGATTCTTGATTTCACGGCGAATGAGGATCAGATCCAGCTAGAGGACTCCGTTTTTACCGCCTTGGGACCGACGGGTCCACTCGCACAAGACGCATTTCAGATTGGAACAACAGCGGAAGATGCGGATGACCGCATCCTCTACGACAGCGCGACTGGCCACCTATCCTACGACCCGGATGGCAACGGAGCGATGACTGCTATCTGGTTTGCAACTTTGACAAATTCGTCGTCGCTGAGCGCAGACGACATCTTTGTCATCTGAATCCTCGTGACCGTTGACGACAACAGTAGGGAATAACGGAATTGGCTAATCACGCTCCGTATGATGAACGCAAATCAATAGGCCCTACGCCCGATCTCGCCGCGAAAAGTGTGATCTGTTTGCAGTTGCCCCACAACTCCACTGGCTCTGATGTCATCATCTATGAGAAGGATGCCGACAAGGCAATGACGCCTGCGTCAATCGTCAAACTGATGACGGCCGTCGTTGCTATCGAGATGGCAAGTAACTTCCAGTTGCCGAAAAGCTTCAAGCTAGAAATAGTTCCTGAAGATGATGTCGAAGGATCAGGTCGTAACCTTCATGCAGGAGACCGCCTTTCACTCGGCGACAGCATTGCTAACCTTTTGGTGCCGTCATCAAATGTAGCAGCCAATCTGATTGCGCGGACATTTGGCCAAATGATGCTGGGATCGAAGACAGGCACAAGTCACGACGCCGTGCAACGCTTCGTTGCGGAAATGAACACGACCGCTCGAAATCTGGGGATGACGAAATCGCAATTCCTGAACCCACACGGGTTGGCGGTACGCGGACAACGATCTACTGCCCGTGATTTATCATTGCTGGTTAAGAAATGTCTGATATATGGCCCGATTACGAGGGTTTGGGGGACCAAGGCTTTTGCTATTGGGATAACGGGACCGGTGCCGCGCAGGCTGGTTTTAAAGTCTGCTTTTCACTCCTCAACGCGACGGGCTGTACCGGAATTCTCGCTTCCGCAATATCTTGGTGGGAAAACGGGCACGCTATGGCCAGCTATATTCAACCTGGCATCTGTTTCGGCAACTAAGAGCGGAGGGATCTGCGTCTCAGTATCGCTTGGGTCACCAACAGTAGAGGAGCGATACCACGACTATTTGAAATTGGTTGACCTCAGTAATGAATTAGCACGCGGCACCGTTTGAATCTGTACCTTGCACCGCTAATGATCATCGCTCCGGGTGGGAACGATGTTTATGTTTTGTTCACGGATTTCGGACACCTACGCACTACTCATGTAATGACCCCATGAAGTAGGTTGGTTGCGTCAATCGAGACGCCCTTCGTAAAGTTTCTTGAAAGCGGCATAACGCGCAGTGTGCAGCGCTTGCATTGCCTGGTCGGGCTCTAATGTTTGTTCGCCTGGGGTGAGGCCATTGGCAACGCTGAGCACCTCACCATTGGCCTGAGCAGCGAGCGCCGCCACGGCTACTCCAAGTAGTACGGGTTCCGGCGCATCCGCCAGCACAACCCGGCAACCGGTACCGTCGGCATAGAGCTTGCGCAGCAGTGCTGAACGTCCATGCCCTCCGCTGAGGTGCAGGGTATCGATGGCATAACCATGGGCGTTCATACGCTCTATGATGGCACGGGTGCCGTAAATCAGCGAGGTGGCTGCCGCCCAATAGACCTTGATGAAGCTCTCGCGAGGACTATCAAGGGTCAATCCCGTGATGGTGCCGCGAATTTCCGGATCCGCCAATGGCGAGCGATTGCCAATGAAGTCTGGACAAACATGGGTGTCAGGAGCTGGGTCGCCGGATGCCAAGCGTTCGAGTAGAAGGTCTGATAACGCGCCGTGAAGATCGTCGCCGAATTCACTGCTGGCTGAAAATAGTGCCGCCAGATGATCTAGAAGGGCACCGGTAATGCTTTGCCCCCCTTCGTTGGCAACAAAGCCGTCGCATAGCGCACCTGGATAGGGGCCCCAAACGCCGGGTACCTCTCGCCGCTCGGGCTGGGCGCCAATATGGCAGGTGGAAGTGCCGCCAATCACGGCAAGTCGGCGCTCGGGAGCATCAGCGAGGCTTCTGCCTAGTGTGCCAAGCGCACCGGCATAGGCATCAATCATGCCCACTGCGAAGGTACACCGAGTCGTCAGTCCCAAGTCATCGGCGGCTTCTTCGGTCAACTGCCCAAGTGCTACACCCACGGGAAGGGCTTGTTCGGGCAGGCGGGCGCACTCGAGTACATCCTGCATATTGATCTGCTTTAGAAAGTCGCGATCCCAGCCATGACCAGGGCGTGGGTCAAACGTCCACTTGCAGGAGAGCATGCAGACCGAGCGTTCAAGAGAGCCGGTGCATTTAAAGCCCAGCCAATCGCCTAGATCACCAGCGTAGCCGATCTTTGCATAGAGCTTGGGCTGGTGCCTCTTCAACCACATGAGCTTAGGCATCTGCATCTCAGGAGACATGACACCACCCAGATTGCGCAGCGGCGCGGCCTGGGTAGCCGTGCACTCAGCGGCTTCTGCAGTTGCCCGATGATCCATCCACACAATGATATTCCACGCCTCATCGCCCGGTGAGAGCGCTAGAGGCTTATCCTGTTTATCAAGGAGCACCAACGAGCAGGTGGCGCTCACCGACATACTGGTGATGGAATCGGACGTTACACCGGCAGCCTCGCGGGCGCGCTGGGTTGCGCTGCATACCGCGCGCCAGATATCCGCTGAGCTTTGCTCCACGTGATGCTCGGCAGGGCGATGCATTGCAATGGGTGTTTTCGCTTCGGCAAGCATCACGCCATCCGGCGTGAAAATGCCTGCTCGGGCGCTGCCCGTACCGATATCAATGCCTAGAACATGTTCTTGATGACTCATGGGAAAACCTTACTCACGACTGTTTAATAAATGGCATACGTAGTGCCATTACAATAATTAGAAAAGCCCCCCATACCGCGGTGGCTAGATGCTGGCTGGCGCCCATCAGATTCATGCCGGAAGCGATTACCTGCAGGCTCATCAAGCCCAGCACCAGTGGCAGTACGCGGCCAAAGCCACCAAAGGGGTTTGCCCCGGCCAGAAAACAGGCCAAAACCGTAATCAGTAGGTAGCTCTCGCCGTGGCCTACACGTACAGAGTTAAAGCGGGCGAGCATCACCATGCCCGCTAACCCTGACAAAATGCCGGAAATCGTGTAGACGGTGATCAGCACGCGCTTGACGTTAATGCCCGAGTACTCCGTCGCCCGAGAGTTGGAGCCCAGCATATAAATCGAAAAGCCAGTGCGGGTGAAATGCATGATGTAGATCAACCCTGCGGCAGCGGCGAGAAAGATCAGCATGGGGATTGGTATGCCCAGAAAACTGCCGCTGCCGATGGTTTGAAATACCTCCGGCATGCCTGAAATACCGCCACCGCGGGTTAAAAACTCACCCACACCCTGCAGAAAGATCATTGCCCCAAGGGAAACCAAAATGGGGTGGGCGCCCACATAGGCAACGATAACGCCAATCAAAAAGCCTGCGGCAGCGCCGACGGCAAGCCCGGCGATAATCGCCATGGGAACGCTTAGTATGCCCATGCCCGCCAGTAACCCCTGTACCAGCCAGGCGGTCATCAGCCCTGCGATATTGGCGGTAAAGGTAACCGAGAGGTTCAGGCCGCCGGAAATAATGGGTAGCAGCATCGCCAGTGAGAGTAACCCCAGCTCCGGCAGCTGCATCGACATCGAGCCAAAATTAGTGGCGGTCAGAAAGCCCGGTGCCAATAGCGAGAAGAGTCCAATACTGCCGATGAGCAGAGCCGTCATGGCGGCCACTTCAATGCTATCGCCCCCCAGGCGGAGTCCGGCCGTGGAGGGCTGTTTATTCAGGCGCTTATTCATACGTTCCTCGCCTTGGTGGTGCGGGGCAACAGGTTGCCTAGGTTGCTGGTGGTGATCGCAATCAAGATAATCAGCCCGACAATCATGCGGAAGGCGTAAGGAGTGACGCCCAGCAGGTTCAGGCCGTTTTGGACAACGGCGAGAAGCAGAACACCCAGTACGGCGCCGAGCACTGAGCCGCGCCCACCACCCAGGGTGGCGCCGCCTAGCACGACAGCCGCCAGAATTGGCAACTCCTGGCCTATCAAGGCGTTGGGCACGACCTCTTGTACGATATGTGCCTGCATCAGGCCCGCCACCCCCGCGCATAGACCCAGCCAGCCGTAGGCAAAGGCATGGATCTTCCAGACACTAACGCCAGAGCGGCGGGCGGACTCGGGATTTGATCCGAAACCGTAGATCGCGCGACCAAAACCGGTGCGGGCCAGAATGAACCAGGTGAGTATTACCATCACCACCATAACTGCCGCGGGTAAGTAGAGCGTGGCTGATCCGCGTTCGGCGGGTAGGTCAAGCAGCGGAACGGAGTAGTAGAGCCAATCGGGGATATCGTAGATGGACACCCCGCTGGTGAAATACATCAAGAGGCCGAAAAACAGGTTAAATGTGCCGATGGTGACGATGATCGAAACTATTCGGAAGCGATGAATCAGCAGCGCATTGAAGAGCCCCAGTAGCATGCCAACCAGCATCGAAAGCAGGATGCCAAGCAACCAGTTGCCCCCGCCCAGGTAATTCATCAGCAGTGACAGCACCACGTACTGCACCACGGATGCCGCCACTGCGAAGGAAATATCTATCCCACCCGCAATCAGAACGACGACCAGGCCCACTGCAAAGATGATATTGACCGACTGATTGTTAAGCAGGTCGAACAGATTCTGAAAGGTGAGAAAGCTGTCGGTCGCTAGTGCCAACACTACGCACAGCAGCATGAGGATACTCAATAGAGTACCTTCAGTGCCGATTCTTCTGTTTAGCAGTCGTTTATGCATTGATGATCGCCTCCAGCGCTTCTTCCGTGGTCTCCGCAGGTATGACCTCGGAGTAGATGCGCCCCTCGCGCAATACGAGCGCACGGTCTGCGTTCATCCAGATTTCTCCTGCTTCATCCGAAATCAGAATGATGGCCATGCCCTGGTCGGCAAGATTTCTGATGATGTCGAAAATACCGGCTTTGGCGCCTACATCGACGCCAATCGTCGGGCAGTCAAGAATGAGAACGTCGGGTTCAGTGGCTAGCCATTTGGCGAGTGCAATGCGTTGCTGGTTACCACCGGATAATGAGGAGACCGCAAGCTCGGCATCACTCACCTTGGTTTTAAGCTGCTCAATCCAGTGGGCGGTCAGTGCCTTGATGCGCTGAGGGGAGAGAAAGAAGCGCGGTTTTTCCAGTTTTGGTAGTACTGTCACTGCGGTATTCATATTGATGGACTGGTTTTGCACCAGACCAAGATTGAGTCGGTCTTCAGAGAGGTAGGCAATGCGATGGCGCACGGCATCGCGGTTGGAGTTTAGCGTCAGCGGTTGACCCTCTTTTAGCAGCTGCCCTGAAGTGGGCTGGGTCATCCCAAAAATCGTGTGGGCTATTTCGGTACGCCCTGCGCCCAGCAAACCCGTCAGGCCAAGAATTTCACCGCGATGCAGGGTGAAAGAGACATTTTCAAATTCCCCTTCACGGCTTAAGTTTTTAAGCTCCAGTACCGGGGCGCCTTTGTGTGTTTCAGCACGAGGGGTAAACTCAAGTTCAAGCCCGGTCATCAGGGTTGAAAGTCGTGCCTGGGTCATCCCCTCGGTGGGGTAGGTGCCGACCAACTTCCCGTTGCGGAGCACGGTGACGCGTTGACACACCTCCAACACTTCCACCAGCCGGTGGCTGACCAAGACAATGGAAATGCCTTTCGCCGCCAGTGAGCGGGTAATGCCCAGCAGTGTCTGCACCTCTTTATAGGTAAGCGAGGCGGTGGGCTCATCCATAAAAATGATACTGGCCCCTGCACGCAGCACGCGGCAAATCGCAACGAGTTGACGATGGGCAATCGAAAGGTCTTCAACACGGGCCATCGGATCCAGGTCGAGGCCAAACTGCTGAATGATCTCGCGGGATTGCGTCAGCGCATCTTTGTAGGAAATAGGCCGCCAAGGCTTGGCAACGTAGTCATCGAAGACGATATTTTCCGCGACGGTCAGGTGCGGGAACAGCGCGAGATCTTGCCAGATCACATGGATGCCCCGGTTGCGCGCCTCTATCGGGCTAATGGCAGAGAGCGTTTCATCGCCAAACGAAAGCTCTACCCCCTCTTCAGGGGTGTATACGCCGTTAATAATTTTAATGAGCGTGCTTTTGCCACAACCGTTTTCACCTGCAAGGCAAAGCACCTCACCCCGGCGAAGTTCGAATTCGACATCATCGAGCACCCGGCTTTGACCGAAAATCTTGCTAACGTGACGCGCTCGAATCGCGATATCGCCCATTGGAGGCTCCTCTCTCAACATCACTGCCGCGCTCATCAGGAGCGCGGCAGCCTTTACACGATCAATAAGCGCAGTCTTACAGGCCGAGCTCTGCCAGCTCATCCACGGTATCTTTGCTCAGCTTGAGTGGCTGTGAGGCAAAGATCGTCTTGCCGTCCAGGGTAATTTCACCCAGTACCGGCAATTCGGCGCCATCGGTAATCTCTTCGCCGTTATAGAGCATTTCACCCAGGGCAACGAACGCTTTGCCTGCGTCTAGAGGGCTCCACTGGAAACCACCGGTAATCACACCTTCGTGTACCAGGCGGCGCCCCTGGCCAGGAGAAAACAGGCCCATAACGGCCACATCCCCTTCCAGCCCCCGCTCTTTCACAGCCCGAGCAGCGCCGATGGTTCCCTGGCTACCAAATGACATGATGCCGGCCAAATCTTCGTGGGCACGCAGCAAGTCCAGGGTGGTGTTGCGGCTGTCATCGACGCTTTCGGCAACGCCGAAACGATCAGCGGCTTGGGTCAAGCCCGAGCAGTTATCATCGAGCCAGTTCACGGCAGCATCTGCCCAGGCGTTGTGAGCGGGCACGCTGAGGCCACCAACGTAAACGGCATAAGAGCCTTCGCAGCCGGTGGTGTCAGCCAATAGCTTGGCGTGCTCTTCGCCTAACTGCTGCGCTGAAATCATTTCAAAGTCGTAGTCGATGTTGACCGATTCGGGGCTTTCATGGGTCAGTACGATAATTCCCTGATCACGTGCTCGTTCCAATACCGGCTCAAGAACCTCGCGATCATTCGGGACAACACCAATGACATCAACGCCACGGCTGATCAGATCCTCTATCGCACGTACCTGCAGGGCAGGGTCAGCGCTGGTGGGGCCTACCATATAGGCTTCTACTCCAAGCTCTTCACCCATTTGTTCGATGCCCATTTCCATGGCATTGAACCAGGGGATGCCACCCACCTTGGCGACCACGGCAATCGTAGGAGACTCCTGAGCCATTGCGCCGGTGCTGCCGATAATGCCTGTTAGCGTAGCTGCGGTAAGAAGTGCTTTGTATTTCATTGTGATTTCCTGCTTGCTGTTGGCTGACCCAGTCAGTGGAATAGAGTGCATTGAAGCGCTTTAATAGTGCTGCTGTACGTTGCGTCATGGTCAAATAAAATGGCGCAGACGCTTCCGAGCCTCACAATGCATAGGAGCTTTACACAGTGCTGGATACGTTGAGTGGTGCCTAAGCGATGCGTCATCGCTATCGTTATTGTCATTTAGTCGAGAATGCACAATCGGTTGTGCATAGCGTAGGATTGATCTATTGCATCATCACGTCAATGCTACTTTTATCTAATCGCAAGGAGCTGCCACGTGGTTAGCGACTCTTCATCCAAGCGGCTGACTATTTACGACCTGGCGAGGTTGGCAGAAACATCGCCCAGTACCGTCAGTGCCGTGCTCAACGGCACTTGGCAGCGCCGTCGCATCAGCAAGAAACTTGCCAGCAAAATTCTTTCGCTCGCCCAGTCGGAAGGCTACTCGGCCAACATGCAGGCCCGTGCCTTGCGGCGCGAGCGCTCAGGTATCATCGGCATGATCCTGCCGTTGTACGACAACCGCTATTTCAGTTCGATAGCCCAACACTTCGAATCAGAAGCACGTCGACGGGGGCTGTTTGCGATTGTTTCGTGTACGAATCGAGATCCCAAGCAAGAGTGCGAAGCAGCCCGTATGATGCTGGCTTACCGTGTCGAGTGCCTGGTATGCACCGGCGCAACGGATCCGGATACGATTGCACAGATGTGTGCAGAGAGCGGCGTGCAAAGCATTAATCTCGATCTTCCTGGCAGTAAGGCACCGTCGGTGATTTCCAATAACCGTGATGGCGCGCGACAGCTTACCCATGCCATCCTCAACCGCCTTGCTGAAGAGAAGCGCAGTGATGACCCTGTGCTATTTATTGGCGGCCGTGATGAGGATCACAATACCCGCGAGCGTATTGCCGGCTTCAAGCAAGCGAGAGAGGAGGTGGGACTGGCGACGGCGGAAGAGAATATCCTCCCCTGCGATTATGCTGCCGATAAGGCCCAGGCTGCGTTGGCAACATACATGCGTAACCGGTCTACTCTGCCCAGCGCTATGTTCGTCAACTCCACGATTTCTCTTGAGGGCATCGTTCGTGGGTTACAGCTAAATGGCTATTATCTAGATGACATTATTTTTGGTTGTTTTGACTGGGATCCTCTTGCCGCTGCCTTTCATCCGCGTTTGATGATGGTTCGGCAAAATGTGATCGAGATGATCGACCGCGTCTTCGAGCTGATTGATACGCCACCGCGGGATTCCCGTCTGCTCATAGAGGTTCAGCCAGAAATAATGGGTGTTTGATACGCTCTTTCGCACAGCATTTACTGAATCGAATGAATAGGCTAGCCATCTTAGACACGACTGTTGGCAATGCTTTATACACCGTTATTCACTATCAGGATGAAACATGGTCACTTCCAGCCGCGTACACAGCATGACCGCCTTTGCCCGCACCGAGCAGGCTGCCCCGTTTGGCACGCTGCAGGTGGAAATTCGCTCGGTGAATCAGCGTTATTTAGAGCCTCACTTCCGCCTACATGAAAGCCTGCGTGATTTAGAGCCAGTGCTGCGTGAAGCGCTGCGCACCCGTTTAGCCCGTGGCAAAGTCGAGTGCAGTGTTCGCTTTGAGAGCGCCGAAACCGCCCAAGCCCCCGCCGTTAACAGCGTCCGCTTAGCCGCCATTGCTGATGCGCTAACCGCCATTCAGCAGCAAGTGCCCAGCGCCGTGCCGCCCACCACACTTGCGCTACTCAACCAGCCCGGCGTGATGGAAACCCAACACCTTGACCAAGACGCCATCAAGGCCGCCGCCAAAGCGCTGTTTGACCAAGCGCTGGATGAGCTGATTGACGCCCGCGCACGAGAAGGCGAGAAGCTTGCTGAGATGATTACTACCCGCCTGGAAGCTGTAAATAAACAGGTCGCCACCGTACGCAGCCTGCTGCCGCAGATTCTGGAACGCCAGCGCGCCCAACTGCTGGAGCGCCTGGAAGTCGCCAAAACCGAGCTCGACCCCCAGCGCCTGGAAGCCGAGCTGGTACTGGTAGCGCAAAAAGCCGACGTGGACGAAGAGCTAGACCGCCTGACCGCGCATATAGAAGAAGTGAGCCACCAGCTCGCCCAAAAAGGCCCCAAAGGCCGCCGTTTGGACTTCCTAATGCAAGAACTCAACCGCGAAGCCAACACGCTCTCGTCAAAATCCGTGGTGGCTGAGACCACACGCTGCGCGGTGGAGTTGAAGGTGCTGATCGAACAGATGCGGGAGCAGATTCAGAATATTGAGTAGTGGAAAGGATTTGATGAACATATCTCGCTGACCGGGCATGATTATTTGCCGGTTGTTGAGAGTGTTTCATTGATGATAGCTACTCTTTCTGTGTTGTCCTAACTTAAAGAGGTTTCCAGCAGCTCTGGAAGGTTGAGAATAGCTCGCATAGTTGCCTCTTCGCCTAGAAGTAAGTGCTCAGCCATAAGCTGGGCAGCCTCTTCTCCATTATTGGCATAAAGCGCATCCACAATTTTAGCGTGGTCGTCGCTCCATCTCTTATCTGATTGGTTATATACCATGCTGACATAAGAGATACGTAAATGATCGTCTGATAGCTCCTGGATTAGGCGTGCTAAACGCTCGTTACCGGCGGCTTTTGCGATCAGACAATGAAAGCGGTGATTTGCATGTGAGAAGGTAATTATTTCGCTAGCCTTTTGGCTATCATAGGTGGCCTCGCTGCAAGTTCGCAGCATCGCTAAAGTCCCGGCATCAAGCTTGCCAGCAGCTAGTCGGCAGAGTTCAGGTTCCACCAAACGACGTATCTGGTAGCTTTCACGAATGCTCTTAATAGTGATTGGAGCGACGATATAGCCAAGCCGTCCCTGGTTGACCGTTAATCCCTGCTGAGTCAAGCGGGCCAAAGCGTGACGTATAGCCGCCTTCCCTAGGGCATAATGTTTGGTGAGCCATACCTCTGTAATGGTGGCTCCAGGCTTGAGGTGGCAGGAAATGATGTCGCTTCTCAGTATATCGAATGCCTGATCGTTGAGACTGCCTTTCTGTGTAGTTGCCATGAACTGTTCCATGTTGAACGCGTGACGGCGCTGGTTGATATTATCCCAGCACCGCCTAATTCTAACATTTACCGGCAGTTCGATGGTAAAGCCTAGATCATGGATAGCAGCACGAAAGTCGCCATGATGGCCGCCCCGCAGATCAACGTCCACATAAGGCAGTATCCCATGATATCGCGCGCTGAAAGCCCAGCTACACCGAGCAGTGGAAGAGCCCAAAACGGTTGCATTTGGTTAGTCCAAGCATCACCCCAAGTAAAAGCCATAATCGTCTGAGGAATATCGGCGCCTAAATTTTTAGCCGCTTCAAGCATAATCGGCCCTTGAATAGCCCACTGGCCTCCCCCAGATGGTATGAAAATATTAACAATACCTGCAGAAATAAATGTCACAATTGGAAAAGTATGAATATTGGCAATGCTAACAAACCAATTAGATATTCCATCAGCGAGTCCTGATACTTGAACCATGCCAGCAATACCTGCATATAACGGGAACTGCATAATAATGCCACGGCATGCTAGAACGCCTTCTTTGACTGCCGTCCCAATAGATGCTGGGCTCGGTTGAAGTAATAAACCTATTGCTAAAAAAATTACAATCAGCATGTTTAGGTTAAGATTAAATCCAATTTGTTGAAAATTAACTATAATGTAACCAAGAGGCAATATAGCGAGTGCAAGATTAAGAATCCGATAGTGCTCAAGTTTTTCAACCCAGGGCATTCCTTTTGTATCCACTTTCTCGGCCGGGGTGTCTAGTATTACGTCTTTAAACGGCCTTATTTCATCCACTTCTGGTTTGATTCTAGTAAAGACCCAATAAACTAAAAAAAGCAGGACAGCAGATAGCCCAAGGTTCCACCAAGAGAAAAGCGTATCTGTGACAGGAATAACTCCCACCACATTTTGCATGAAGTTTCCCTCAGTCGCCATCAGTAACGGAATAGATGCAGTCATACCACGAATAATATCACCAGCATAAGCTGCAGCAACGGCCAGAGGAAAGTGCAAGCCTGGCACTCGGCGCCCCATTTCTCGAGCCATGAACGCGCCAGCGATCATACCAAAACCCCAATTTATATAGAATGTGACCATTCCAAATACTGCTATAATACCGATAGCCTGAGTAGGTGTTTTAGCTATAGACGCAAGTCGATCGATCATATTTGATACGGAAGGCGTCTTTGCTATTACAAACCCGGTGAGTAGAATCAGAGACATCTGCATAGCAAACGTAAAAAGTTTTGAAAAACCTTCTCCCCACCCGTTAAACATTGTGCTAGCACTTTGCCCCCCAAATATCATGCCAAGAAGAAAGACTACAATGCTTAGCACCATGGCAAGCAGAAACGCGTTAGGCAAGCATTTCTCAACAAACTTAAGGCTTATTCTTGTTAAAGCCTGCATTGGGCTCCAACTTTTTCTTATGTAGGCATCTGTTTTTGACATTTTGTTTTACCTTTTTAAGATTTTGGCCCTTCAAATAGTTGAGGGGGCGGGGTTGCTAACTCTCAATGATTGGCAACTCTATGCAGGATGCTTGTATTGAGTTGCGATAAACTTCGATTGTGGGAATTACTCCATCTGGAATGCGCGAGAAGTGATCGCTGTCTGCCAGGGCAATAGCGATCCGTAATCGATGCCCAGCCTTAAACAGCCACGAGGTTGGTAAAAGATCAAAAGTGATTTCACTGCATTCACCAGGAGTCATGTAACGAGCGTCACGTTCTAGAAAACTATGACTGGGCCCAATGTTGGGTATATTGGTATGGCCTTCTGCGATACGCCGGTGTAAAGCTCGGAAAACTCCTTCGGTTACATAGTGAACCTTGCCACTCTTGTCTATATCCTCCAGATAAACGAACAGAGCACAGTCCTGCGTGTCACTGGTCAGATACAACCGAATGATCGGATGACCGGTCACTTCTATATTCTTCTCAAAAACATCGGTGGTGTAGCACAGCATCCGTTTATCGCGATCGTGCCAGTCGGAGTAGTAATTATCGACGTTTTGAGCATATAGCCGATTGTAGCGGGAGCTTTCACCTGTACCGCAGCTATAATCACCTACGTAGTGGTCAAAAGCCTCTTTCGTGGCTGGTGGCTCTATGCCTAACCGGTGGCTTTCTTGAAAGAAGAGTGTGCGGTAGTTAGTTTCTGCTGGTGGCCATTCATTGGCTGATTTCCATCGCTCTTCACCTACGGTGTAGTAGTGAACTGGGGCCTCATCGCTCATTCCAGTATCAAGACCCATTAGGTATTCGTCGAAGAAGCGTAAGGTTTCTGCCAAAGCTTTAGTCTGTGGGGTCTTATCGTTATGGTAAGGGCTAGAGCCGGTACGAGCACCGTGATCCCAGGCCCCAAGCATCAGACGCTTGTGCGGGTTTTGCTGCCATTGGTAGCGGAGCGCCGCTCCCCGGGAATAGTGTCCATCCATCCAGCCAGAGATGGTATAGACAGCAGTTTGTGCATCCGCTGTCTGGTTGGCGTAGTAGTAGGGACTAATGATTTCTGATGTAAAGTCAGGATCGGTATGTAGTGCACGGTCTCTAAACGTTAGCTGATGGACAAAGTCTGCCATGTCGAAGTTAGCAACATGATCTTTCAGCGCTTTCTCTAAAATGCTCCCGTCTTCATCTTCGTCGACGGGTGCGGGGCCATCGTAGTAATCACCTTTAAAATAGGGGAATTTACTGCGGACTTCAGCTCTGTCGTCATCAAGAGCCTCCATCAGATTGCCGTACTCCTTAACTAGTCGGCGGCACATGACTCCCCCAGGATAGAGCTGGTTTGACCAGGTATCCCATACTGCGGAATGCGGCACGATAGCTTTTACAGCGGGATGAGCCCAAGAAGCAGTGAAATCGGCAGCAGCGCCCAAGTAGGAGATGCCCGTAACCCCTATTGATCCCTTGCACCAAGGTTGCTGGTTAATCCACTCAACAATTTCCAGATAATCGCCACGTTCATTCGGCGAGCGGAGTCCATTTCGTGTACCGAAGGATGCCCCGCTACCGCGTACGTCGACAGCTACCAATGCATAGCCACGAGCAAGAAGGAGCGAACGAAAAATGGCGATATTCGGGCAATCTTCGGTCCCCTCTGGTGCTCCCGGCTTTAACTTCATTCGCCGATAATAAGGGGTAAAAAATACCACTACCGGGAAGCGGTCATTTTCAGCCTCTATTGTGCCAGGCAGATGTACGTCGATGGCGATCTGAACCCCATCACGCATGGTGAGATAGCGCGAGAATAAGCGCTGACCTTCAAAGCAGGGTAGTCGATTTTCCAGCCAATTTTCGGGCCAAAATAGAGCCATATTTTCCATGCATCAGGTTCCATATTTTGTGATTGGTTTTTGTAAGGTTGTATTTTAGTTTTTAACATGTCAAATTTATTTATATAAAATTTCACCGTGGAGGCACAGGTGAATGAAATAGCGATCTATCCGCTTATCGGCCTGTTAGCTGGCTTTCTCGCAGGTATATTTGGTATCTGTGGGGGAGTAGTGATAGTGCCGTTATTGGTTACGATATTGGGATGGCAACAGGTCGATGACGATTTAGCCTTATCCCTGGCGGTGGGAACTTCGCTAGCTACGATCGCCGTTACTTCCATATCATCGGCGCGAGCACATTACCGCCACGGCAATGTTCGGAGGGATTGCGTGTGGTTGCTGTTGCCTGGCTTGGTTTTCGGAGCGATCAACGGTGTTGTTGTGGGTGACGTGCTCTCTGGAAAAACTCTTTCGCTGTTACTGGGAGTATTTTTCTTAATATTGGCAATTAAAGTGCTGGTTAACTCTCGCTCGGTAGGCAGTTATCCGTTACCCGGTCGTAACGGCATGCTCATAGCGGGTAGTTCGATCGGCTTAGCCTCGGCTCTATTTGGAATCGGTGGTGGTACATTGATGGTGCCATTTCTAGAAAGACACAGTATTCCTATGCGTCAAGCAGTAGGCACCTCGGCAGCGGCTGGTATTCCTATTGCTATCGTCGGTGCTATTACCGCTATGGTCGTCGGCGATACGAAAACCTCGGTGAGCTGGACAACTGGCTATGTCTATTGGCCCGCTTTTGTTGGGATTGTGATCCTTAGTATGCCCGGCGCTAAGCTGGGGGCACTAGTCGCCTCCCGCCTTAAAGCTAAAGTGCTAAAGCTAACGTTTGCAGGTCTACTGATTGTTGTTGGTTTAAATTTTCTACTGGGTTAAATATTATGTTTTTTGAAACGGGTATCGTCAGCTAATAACAGGTACACCTATTTTAGGTGAAAGCCAAAGCTTTTCAGTTGTTTATGAACCCAGGGTTAAAGTGCTAGGTGCGCTCTCTGCATGATCAACGAGTAGAGCCAATACCGCACATGTTTCTCTTGAGAAATTAGCACCTATTACAACCAAATAAACAGAAACTGATCACAGCAGCAGAGTCCGATAGTGAGTCCAGCTCAATTCGGTACGCACTGCGTTCCGTTTTGGAAAGCTTTGATAAAACTGGCGCATATTGCGTAGATGATGGATATCAAAACCCTTTCCCAGCCGCTCGGTAAGCTGTTGTGAGAGCTGCTGCTCGATATTCTCGGCCACTGCCCCGGTAAACGAGGCAACCTGGCAGGTGCTTGAAGAAGGCGGCTTGGTGATTCTCATGCGCCACCCCCCCTGGCTGGATTCGTTCTTTCGCGGGCGCGGTGATCAGGCGTCAATTACTCAAGCCGCTCAAGTGCAAAACGCTGCATGGCAGGAACCGGGGGATTTGCTGCTGGTTACCCACTAGGTAAATATCACCGCACTGATTGGCGGCGGCGTTGGCTCGGGTGAGATGATCGTGGTGCGTCCAATGGATGAATCGTTGCAGGTCGTGGGGCGGTTAAGCGTTAGCGGCCAATAATTTGCTTCTTATCCACATGAGACTTTATAAAGTAAAAACCGATATAGATTAGGAACTCTTTATGAAAGCCGTTGTTTTTGAGCAATTTTCCGCTCCACCACAGATCCAGCAACTGCCTGATCCCACCCCTGAGCCGCATGGCGTTGTGGTGAAGGTGATGGCGAACGGGGTATGCCGCAGCGACTGGCATGGCTGGGTGGGGCATGACACCGATATCCAGCTTCCCCATGTGCCGGGCCATGAGCTGGCAGGCGTAGTCGAAGCCGTTGGTAAAGATGTAAAGCAATGGCGCCTTGGCGACCGCGTCACGGTTCCATTCGTTGGCGGTTGCGGTACTTGCCCTGAGTGCCACTCTGGCAACCACCAGGTGTGCGATAGCCAGTTTCAGCCCGGCTTCACTCACTGGGGCTCATTTGCCGAGTATGTGAGTATTCACTACGCCGATGTGAATTTGGTCGCGCTGCCAGAGACATTGGATTTTGCGACGGCGGCGAGTTTGGGTTGCCGGTTCGTTACCTCTTTTCGGGCAGTGGTGGATCAGGGCAAAACAGCGGCAGGTCAGTGGGTGGCCGTCCACGGTTGCGGTGGGGTTGGGCTCTCTGCCGTGATGATTGCCAACGCCGTCGGTGCCAACGTGGTGGCCATCGATATTTCTGAAGGCGCTCTTGATCTGGCTCGCCAACTGGGTGCCACTGCCACCGTGAATGCTGCCAAGGTACCCAATGTGGTCGAAGCGGTTGCGGAGATAACCCGGGGAGGCGCTCACGTATCGCTGGATGCGCTAGGGCATCCGACGACCTGCTTTAACTCCATCAGCAATCTGCGTAAACGTGGCAAGCATATACAGGTGGGGTTGATGTTGGCCGAGAACAGCACGCCCGCCATTCCCATGAGTAAGGTTATTGCCAACGAGCTTGAAATACTTGGCAGCCATGGCATGCAGGCGCATCGTTATGACGCCATGCTGGCGATGATCGAGTCAGGAAAGCTGGCGCCTGAAAAGCTGATCGGCAAACGAATCAATCTTGAGCAGTCGATTGATGCGTTAATGAACATGGATAAGTTCGAAGGGGCGGGCGTGACGGTGGTGACCGAGTTTTGAGGAAACCGCTGAGACTTTTAATAACAATTTCCTTCAACGAAACAGGGCAAATTATTCGCTCCTCATCCGCGGCTATAGGTTTTACGCTGGAAAGTATTGATAAGGAGTAAGTTATGCCAGCAAACACTAACCAAACCGTGCGCCGCGTAATCGCCCAGCACCCGGCCAAGCGCGATGATATTGGCGATTTAACCACTCGTCGGCCGCTACCGGGGCCTAGTTTGGAGCAGCTAGATCCCTTTCTGTTTCTTAATCACCATGGCCCTCAAACCTACCCGGCTAACAATCAGGGTCTACCTTTTGGCCCGCATCCGCACCGGGGCTTTGAAACGGTCACTTTTATTCTGGAAGGTTCACTGGCCCATGCGGACAGCGCCAAGCATCAAAGCGTGATCCATAAAGGTGGGGTTCAGTGGATGACCGCTGGCAGCGGCATTGTGCATGCGGAAATTTCGCCGGAGGAGTTTCTGCGCGACGGCGGCCCGTTGGAAATTCTGCAGCTATGGATCAACCTGCCGTCGCGCTTGAAAATGAGCGAGCCGCGCTATGTGGGGCTGCAGCAAGAATCCATTCCCGCTATTAAGTTGCCGGGTGGCGGTGAGCTGAACCTGATCTCAGGCGAGTGGCAGGGCCATGCTGGCCCCATCGACACGCTAACCGGCGTGTTTATGTCAACGCTGCGGCTGCCTGCCGGTAGCCAAGAACAGTTACCCGTGGCGCCAGGACGGCAGGTGTTTCTCTACGTGGTGGATGGCGATGTCACGGTGGGAGGCGAGCCAGTCAAGCCGCACCATCTGATTGAAGTAGATCGCACTGGCGATAGCTTGGTGATCGAAGCCAGCAGCGATGCGCGCCTGCTGTTTGGTCATGGCGATGTGATCGATGAGCCGGTCTACTCCCACGGCCCTTTTGTAATGAATACCCGTGAAGAGATCGTTCAGGCGGTCGAGGACTACCAGAACGGTAAGTTCGGCGGTCTGGATGCTTAGTATTTAAAGCGGCTCGCCGCGATAGTAGTGCCACAGAAACAGCGAACCCACGCTGCGCCAGGGCGCCCAGTGTTCCACCAACTGGCGGGCCTGTTTAGGTGTGGGTTTATCGTCCATGCCTTTTAAGCGGCCTAAGGCGACACGCAGAGCTAGATCATCGGCAGGAAAGATATCTGGGCGTTGCAGCGAGAACATCAGGTAGATCTCAGCGCTCCAGCGGCCAAAGCCGCGTAGCTCGGTAATCGCGGCAATGGCCTCGTCGTCGCTTAGCTGTTCAAGCCCCTCGGCGCTAAAAGTGCCTGCCAACTCTGCTTCAGCCAGCCCTTTGGCGTACTCGATCTTGCGCCAGGAAAGCCCCGCATCGCGCAGCGCTTGGCCCTCTACCTCTATCACTGCCTTGGCGTGAAGCTCGGGCAGCAGTGTATTTACACGACCCATAATCGCGCGAGCCGCTTCGGTAGATAGTTGCTGGCTAACGATAGTCGAGAAGAACGTCGCAAAGCCTTTATCACGCTCGCGAGGCGAGGGCGCTCCGACTAGCGGTAGGGCGCGGGCGATATCGGGGTCAGCCTTGGCGAGTTCAGCCATGGCGTGTTCGATCGTGTTAAAAGATGGGGTATCAGCTGGCATTATTACTCCTGGTTATAATGAGTATTATATTGCTCACTAATTGAGTTTTTATATATTTATGAGTATTAAAATGCACATTCCGGAGCCTTAGGCTACACTATTGAGCATTAAACTGCTCAGTTATTAACTGCTCAATTAAGGTGTCCCACGTTGCTAACCATCCAGACATTTCATCATGGCCAGTGGCACGATGCCGCTGAGCTGGTGATTGAGCACCCAGAGCAAGGTCGTCGAGGACCTGCGCGTTTGGGCTATATCACCGATTATGCCCTTGAATGGCTGGATCGCGATGATGAGCATGCTTGCAGCCTGCTTTTGCCGATTGAACTCATGAATACTCATCAATCGCCACGCTGGTTCGCTTTTTTAGACGATATCATGCCTTCTGGGGCCAGCCGCCGTTACTGGGTCACGCAGTTGGGGATATCGGCGCTTACTGAGGCTGAACAAGATTACGCCCTATTGGCTAAAGGGACGATTGCTCCGGTGGGTAATTTACGTATTAAAGAGGCCCTTCCCGAGCGCCCAGTAGGTAGCACGCTAGAGCAGCAGCGCTTTGCCTTACGTGATGTTGTGGATCGAGATAGCGATTTTCTTGCTTATGCGCAGCAAATGGGAGCCGCTGGGGGTGGTGCGACCGGCGCTGGCGGTGAAGCGCCTAAGCTACTGCTACGCTGTTCGCCAAACGATCAGGTCTGGATCGATACCTATCAGGATGACCCGGCGAATACCGACCAGCACTATCTGGTGAAATTTCCTCGCGGCCAGCGCACCGAGCTTGATAACAATATCCTTCGCGCCGAATACCATTTCTATCATGAGCTGGCGTCACTCGGCATAGCGACGATCGACACTCAAAGGATGCGGCTACTGGAAGGCGAGCGCTATCCATCGTTGTGGTTGCCCCGCTTTGATGTTGATTACCCCGCTGGGAAGCGAACGCTGTATGGGCTGGAGTCGGTTTATTCCGCGATGAAGCGTCAGCCGGGAAGCTTCTTAAACCATTTTGACGTGATTGAGGCACTGGTTGGCCTGTTGAGCCAGCAATACCGCGTTCGCGAGTTAGGAGGTCATTTTGATACGGCGCGTTTCGTGAGCGAGTGGGTGAAACGTGATCTGCTTAATGTCGCTTTTGCTAATAGCGATAACCATGGCCGCAATACGGCGCTGTTGAAAACGCCTCAGGGAATCTGGCTGGCGCCAGTCTACGATTTTGCGCCCATGAAGGCTGACCCAGAAGGTATTATTCGCACCACCACTTGGGGCGCGCCGTTTGAAGAGGGTCCTGAATTCAGCTGGGTAGCCATTACGGAGAATTTAAATGCCTATGTGCCAGCCGAGCAGTTGATGGCAGAGCTAAAAGCGCTGGGGAGTCAGTTAGCCGGGCTAAAAGAACGACTTGCTGCGCGGGGAGTGCCGGAAGCGTTGCTAGCATCGAATGCGGTGGGGTTAAATTATCTGGATGCTAAGCTGCGCCGCTGGGGGCTGGTATGAAACGCAAAGAACTCTCTAGCATTGAGCGCGAGGCACTACTTATGGCGCTATTGTCCCAGCTGCTGCGGGAAGAGATCAGCTCAGGGCAGGTGCTGCGTCAACTACGCCGCGAAGTATTGGGAATGTCGCAGACACAATATGCCGAGCTGGTGGGTATCAGTCGCCGCACCTTGTCTGATCTGGAAGCCGATAAAGCAAGCCCTACACTGGCGCTGCTAAACCAAGTATTCCGCCCCTTGGGCCTGCAAACCGGCTTGGTGCCGCGTAACCGTCATCTGCGTGAGCGGTTGCTTTCAGTGGAATCCCCTAGCGCCTGACCGCCAAACACCTTATCCAAACATTTCCTATTCAACCCAACTTAACGATTGTGTTCGCCCGCTAACTTTTTAAACGCAGCATGTTTCTACTTTCGTCTAATCCTGCGATCATTTGCGCCATCGTGATACCAACCGGGCGGTATCCCAAGGAGTTAAGCATGCAGGATTCGACAGCATCGTCGTCTCAAGGGCTGGCGCGCAACCCGCGTTTGGCCGAATTTGTGTTGGCGCTGGGCGGCTTTGGAATCGGCACCAGCGAGTTCGTCATTATGGGCCTGATGAACCGTGTGGCGGGTGATTTAGCGGTAACGGTGCCGCAAGTGGGTTACGCAATAAGCAGCTACGCCTTGGGCGTGGTAGTCGGTGCGCCGCTGATTTCGGCGCTGGCCGCGCGAGTACCTAGGCGGTCGCTGTTGATTATGCTGATGCTGGTATTTGCGGTGGGCAATATTGCTAGTGCCATGGCACCAGGGTTCTGGTCATTCGTAGGGCTGCGTTTTCTGGCTGGCTTACCTCACGGCGCTTATTTTGGCATCGCCGCACTGGTGGCCGCGGGAGCCGTGCCGATAGACCAACGGGCGCGGGCTGTTTCCCGGGTGATGATGGGTTTAACCGTGGCGATTCTGATCGGTGCGCCGCTGGGTACCTGGGCGGGTAACCTGTTGGGCTGGCAGATCGCCTTTGCTGGTGTCGGTGGTATTGCGTTGCTCACCGCCCTGTTGATCCGCTTCTATGTACCGGTGCAGCCCGTCGATACTCTAGCAAGCCCGGTGCGTGAGCTTTCAGCGCTGCTTAAGCAGCGGGTGTTGGTTACCCTGGCGCTTGCCTGCATCGGCTGCGGCGGCATGTTCGCCATTTTTAGCTATGTGATGCCGACATTAACCCAGCAGGCGGGTATGAGCGAAGCGCTGGGGCCGTTGGTGCTGGTCATTTTCGGCCTGGGCTCTATTGCCGGTAACTTAATCGGCGGGCGCATGGCGGATAAAAACCTGATGCGTGCCATACCTACCATTCTGCTCTGGTGTGGCGTGGTACAAGGGTTGTTTTACTTTGCGGCGAATAACGTTTGGACGGGGCTGCTGTTTGTTGGCCTGGTGGGCACCAGTATGGCACTAGCGCCTTCATTACAAACCCGCTTGATGGATGTGGCGGAAGATGCCCAAACCATGGCGGCCTCACTGAACCACGCGGCCTTTAACGGTGCCAATGCCCTAGGGGCGTGGCTTGCTGGCTTGGCAATCAGCGCTGGCTTTAGCTGGTCGAGCACGGGCTTGGTCGGTGCGGGATTGGCACTCTGTGGCTTGGTGATTTTTGCCGCTGGGCGATGGTTGGAAAAGCGCACCTACGGCGCCGTGGCCCAGCGAGCCTAGCGTTGGCTAACGTTGCATTGTGATTGGCCAGTTGCCTAGTTATCGAACAGTGATGATTAACATGGCTAAAAAGTCGAATTCTCTCTACTGTGTAAGAGTAGTAACCCATAAGGAGATGACCATGCACATTCAGGTATTGAATTTGACACGCATATTGACCCTCGGCGCGGTGGTGGCGTTAACCATTGGCTTGGTGGGTTGTGGTACCACTACCGGAGAGCGCGCTACTAGCGGCGCGGGTGTCGGTGCTGCCATTGGCGCGGGTGCCGCAGCCGTAACCGGTGGTAGCGTCGTTCAAGGTGCCGTTATCGGCGGTGGCGTTGGTGCTGCCACCGGTGCCGCCACCGATGCAGATGACATCAATCTCGAATAAGTAATGGTTGATCTCTTAGCGACACAGCCTAAATCCGCGCATGCCCATATGAAAGTGATCCGCATGCGCGGCGTTGTAATCGGGCCCCAATACATTACCGAAGGTATGGCAGGCGCCATCCCGCGCAGCGCGTAAAAACTCACCTACCTCGCCTTCATCATCCCAGTCATTGATCAGCGTAATACGCTGGCCGTTCTCAAACTGAAATCCCACTACATCCAGCGCTTCGGCGGTGGCGTGTTCGCTGCGCCTGCCGGCTTCGCGGCCATAAACGTTACGGCAGGCAAAGCTACCTACGTGGTTAACCTGGCTCACTCGGCTACCCAGAATCTCCTCGGCGACAGGCTGTAACGCGTGGCGTTCATACATGACCCACGCCAGCGCCATCGGGCAGGAGGCCACGAAACTCTGATTGAACGCGACGCCGCTAGAGTGCATGCGCACGATATTGGCAAGCGGGCAGCTCGCCGTGGGGGCGTAATCGGCCAATGGCGTATAGCGCAGCTCGCCCTCGGGGACGGTATCTAACGCAGCTAAACAGCCTGCGCGGTCGTCTGCCAAGCGGCTTAACTTAAGCTGTGTGACCGGCGTAATGGGGTCGTCAATATGCAGCGGAGCCCATGGCGCCCAGTGGCGGGGAATCTCAATGATGCCTTTTTGCAGGGCTACGCCCAGCGCAATCAGGGCTAAAATAAATAGCGTACTGCGCATGCCTACCTCCCTGTATGTCACCACCAACGCTACAGTCGTCACGCTGGGTGTGCGATACTGCGCAGCCTTGCTGCTCTGCTGCAGTCGCTTTACTTGCGTTTACTACGTTTTTCGCTACTTATTTTGCTAACTGAAGGGAAAGTACTTCAT
Organism: Halomonas sp. A3H3; assembly: GCF_000982975.1. Classification (NCBI taxonomy): domain Bacteria; kingdom Pseudomonadati; phylum Pseudomonadota; class Gammaproteobacteria; order Oceanospirillales; family Halomonadaceae; genus Halomonas; species Halomonas sp. A3H3. Next base: position 1,881,652 of record NZ_HG423343.1, read on the forward strand.
GTCCCAAGGTACGCTGTTTATCGTTTCTGCCCCCTCAGGTGCTGGCAAGACTAGCTTGGTGCGCGAGCTAATCGAAAGCCTGGATGGGATTCAAGTGTCGGTGTCGCACACTACGCGTGCCAAGCGCGAGGGTGAGGTGAATGGCGTCAATTATCATTTCACCGATGTAGCCGAGTTTGAAGCGATGATCGCGCAGGGTGAGTTCTTCGAGTATGCCAAAGTATTTGATAATTACTACGGCACCTCGCGCCAGGCAGTAGAGGTATTGCTAGCGGCAGGTCAGGACGTCATTCTGGAAATCGACTGGCAGGGCGCTCAGCAGGTACGCACACAAATGCCTGATGCAGTGTCGATTTTTATTCTACCGCCCTCCCGCGAGGAGCTGGAGCGACGTCTTGCTAGCCGTGGCACCGATGAGCATGCGGTGATTGCCCGGCGGATGCGCGATGCGGTGAGTGAAATGTCCCATTACCACGAATATGATTACCTCGTCGTTAATGATGACTTCACCACGGCGCTGCAGGAGTTACAGTCACTGGTGATCAGCCGTCGCTTAAGTCGCCCGGTAATGACCGAGCGCCACGCGCCGCTGTTGGCTGCGCTCTTGTCACAGACGCCTACGGTCGAGTAATCTATACGGTTCTACTACTTTCTATTGCATTGCAGTACATCTTTTTCGCTGGGTCGGTGCCGTTAGTTTTTTTATAACGGCGTCGGCCCGGTTCCGTCATAACAGGAAGGCTCCCATGGCTCGCGTAACCGTTGAAGATTGTCTTGAAAATGTTGAAAACCGTTTCAAGCTGGTGATGATTTCCACCCAGCGTGCTCGTCAGCTGGCGCGCGGCTCCCGCGATGCTCTGCTACCTTGGGAAAATGATAAACCTACGGTGATGGCGCTGCGTGAAATTGCCGCAGGCCTGGTCGATCACACTGTACTGGACGAGCCCGTTGAAGCCGCTGTTCGTCCGCGCCCGGCTATGGCGCCTACTCATATCGACGACTAACGTTTTCAACGAAACCGATAGAGGCGCGGTAGATGTTCACCATTGATGACCTGGCCGATAGACTCGGCGGCTATTTACCCTCGGATGAGATCCAGCAGGTCAAACGCGCCTTTTACTATGCTGAGCAGGCCCACGACGGCCAACGGCGGCGTTCCGGCGAGCCATACGTTACCCACCCACTGGCGGTAGCGAATATTCTTGCCAATATGCACATGGATCATCAAAGCCTGATGGCTGCCATGCTGCACGATGTTATCGAAGACACCGGCGTATCCAAAAAAGCCCTGGAGGCTCAGTTTGGCAAGCCGGTAGCAGAGCTGGTAGACGGGGTATCCAAACTTACCCAAATCACCTTTGAAGACAAAGCCGTCGCCCAGGCGGAAAATTTCCAGAAGATGGTGCTGGCGATGTCGCGGGATATTCGCGTTATCATCGTCAAGCTGGCAGACCGGTTGCATAACATGCGCACCCTGGGCGCCCTACGCCCAGATAAAAAGCGTCGCATTGCCCGTGAAACGCTGGAAATTTACGCGCGAATTGCCGGACGGCTGGGTATCAATACGATTCGTATCGAGCTTGAGGATCTCTCCTTTCAGGCGATTCACCCCATGCGCTCGGAGCGCATCAAGCGTGCGGTTGCCAAAGCGCGGGGGCACCGGCGCAGTGCCATGCGCGAAATACAGTCCTCCCTGCAAAAAAGCCTGGACGATGACGGGCTTAATGGCACCGTCATTGGACGCCAAAAGCATCTGCTGTCGATCTATAAAAAAATGCGCGACCAGCGTAAGCCCTTTGTCGAAATTATGGATGTGTTTGGCTTTCGCATCATTACCGAAGATGTGGCCAGCTGCTACCGTATTCTAGGCGTGGTGCATAACCTCTATAAGCCGGTACCGGGGCGCTTTAAAGACTACATTGCGATTCCCAAAGCTAACGGTTACCAGAGCCTGCATACCACTTTGTTTGGCCCCCGCGGTATGCCCATTGAGGTGCAGATACGCACCCGTGAAATGGAGGCCATGGCCAATAACGGTATCGCTGCCCACTGGCTTTATAAAGCGGGGCAGACTTCCCATCCGATTGCCGAGGGCAGCCATGCACGTGCTCGCGCCTGGGTTAAGGGCCTGCTGGAAATGCAGCGCCACGCTGGCGACTCGCTGGAGTTTATCGAACACGTTAAAAACGATCTGTTCCCCGACGATATCTACGTGTTCACACCTAAAGGCGATATTATGGAGCTGCCCCAGGGCGCTACCGTAATCGACTTCGCCTACACCGTGCACACGGATATCGGCAATAACTGTATCGCTTGCCGTATTGATCGCCATTTGGCGCCGCTCTCGACGCGCTTAGAGAGCGGTCAGACGCTGGAAATTATCACCGCCCCCGGTGCGAAGCCCAATATTACCTGGCTCAATTTTGTGACCACCGCAAAGGCGCGTTCGGCAATCCGTCACGCGCTTAAATATCAGCAGCAGACCGAAGCGGTCATGCTGGGACGACGGTTGCTCAATAAAGCCCTGGCGCCGTTCGATACCAGCCTGGAAGAACTGGATGAGAGCGCCCTTAAGCGCGCCTTCAAAGAGTTGGATGTCTCTTCTGAGGATGCTCTGTTGGAGTCGCTCGGAATGGGCAACCGCATGACCCACGTGGTGGCACGCCGCCTAGTGGCTGCGGCGCATGGCGAAAACTATGAGCACCCTGTAGGCGGGGAGGGCAGCAAAGCTGTCATGATCAGCGGCAGCGAAGGCATGGTGATTAACTTTGCGCGCTGCTGCCATCCGCTACCAGGCGATCCCGTGGTGGGCCACCTGTCCACAGGCAAAGGGTTGGTGGTGCATCGCGCTGAGTGTAAAAACGTAGTGGATAAGAACTTCGCCGATAAAAACGACCCTGATAAGCTCTTCGCGCTGGAGTGGTCGGACACCATTGATGAAGATTTCCCGGTCGCGCTGCGTATCGAAATTGAGAGCCGTCGTGGGCTAGTCGCAGAGCTTGCCGGGCTGGTCACCGATGCCGATGCCAATATTGAGCGGATTGGTATTGAAGAGCGCGATGCCCACCTTTCCACCGTCAATCTGACGCTGTCGGTGAAAGGTCGTGTGCATCTGGCACGCATCATTAAACGCATCCGTAACCTTCCCAACGTTGGCAAAATTACCCGACTCGCTAATTAATACTATATATAACAACATGCTGATATAAATCGGCAGCGATCGCTATTTTTTAGTATCAAATAATTAAGTGTTACCCATTACAGGAGCGAAACGACGTATGAGCAATAAGGCCGTTATCAACACCAGCAAAGCCCCCGCGGCTATTGGCCCTTACTCCCAGGCTATTAAAGCGGGCAACACGGTTTATCTCTCTGGTCAGATCCCGTTGGATCCTGCGACCATGGCGATTGTGTCAGAGGATTTTGAAGCTCAGGCACGCCAAGTCTTCACTAACCTTCAGGCAGTGTGCGAAGAAGCGGCGGGCTCGCTAAGCGATATCGTGAAGCTGAATCTGTACCTGGTGGACTTGGATAACTTTGCGATTGTTAACCAAGTCATGGAGGAGTTCTTCACCGCTCCTTTCCCCGCCCGCGCCGCCGTTGGCGTCAAAGCACTACCCAAAGGCAGCCAGGTGGAAGCGGAAGCGGTGATGGTTATCGGTGACTAGGCTTTGTTTAGCTCTAGAAAGCCGCCCTCTTTGAGTACCTGTGCATAGCCTTCGCGGTAGCTGGGAAAGCGGAACTGATAACCAGTGCTCAATATGCGCTGGTTATCGCAGCGTTTGCTCGTTCGCCGACGTAAAGGGGACTGCATGGTCTCTGTGGCCTCTACTTTTAACTGCTCGGCCAGCCACATCATTACGTTATGCATGGTGACCGGTTCGCAGTCGCTGCCCAGGTAGATATCATCCAGCGTCTCACCGCGCTCCTGATAGCGAATCAGGTGGGCAATAATACCTGTGCAGTCGTCGCGGTGGATGCGATTGGAGTAGACCACAGGAGTGATCGCAGCCACGCGGCCTTCAGCAACCTGATGAATCAGTCGATCGCGGCCAGGGCCGTAAATGCCGGAAAAGCGAATCACCGTGCCCGGCAGGGGGTGATTGATCAGCGCCTGCTCAGCCTCGCACATTAGGGTGCCAGAGAAGCTAGTGGGGTCGGTGGGGCTCTCTTCGTTAACGACCTCGCCCTCCTGCTGGCCATGCACGCTAGTTGAAGAGACGAAAAACACCCTACGTGGAGGCGTTTTGTGCTGCTCCATCACGCTCAGCACGCGCTTTAAACCTTCCGGATAGGCGCTTTGATACGCGCTCTCTTCGAAACGGTCAGCGCTGACGGTATAGACCACATAGTCAGCCTGGGGCAGGCTTTTGGCATCGGCCTCTTCAAGGCTATCCAGATCTAACGCCAGCGGTGTAATGCCGGTGTCTTTTAAGGCTTCCACGTTGCGGCGTAGGCCAATCACTTGGTGCCCTTCCTCAAGCAGCTCGCGCCCAAGGTTGATCCCTAAATCGCCACAGCCGATAATCAGTACGGTTAGCTTCACCGTGCTCACTCCTCTTGATTAATATTCCCTATTAGATGCAAAGTCTCTACCAACGATGACATTGAACCGAGATATTGTCGGTTGAGAAGACCGACGGCAGAGCTTGCTTGTCCTTTTCCGTCTCGCTGACTGTCATGATGCAAGGCCTTGCATACATCACTTTACTTTTTTCATACAAGCCCTAGTCACGAGCTGCTACGAGAGGATGCCACTGGCACCGCTATGACTTTAACAGAACTTCGCTACATCGTAACCCTTGCCCAGGAGCGTCACTTTGGCCGTGCGGCGGAACGCTGCCACGTTTCACAACCCACGCTCTCGGTGGCGGTGAAAAAGCTGGAAGAAGAGCTCGAAACGCCGCTCTTTGAGCGTTCCAAGTCCACCGTCCAGGTTACCCCGCTGGGTGAAAAAATCGTCGCCCAGGCCCAGCGTGTGCTGGAGCAGAGCAGCCTGATTTTTGAGCTCGCCAGTGCGGGTAAAGATCAGTTGGCCAACCCGCTGCGCATTGGGGCGATTTACACCATTGGGCCCTACCTGTTTCCCCATCTAGTGCCTGCCCTGGCGAACGCGGCCCCGCAAATGCCGCTGTATATTGAAGAGGGCATGACCGGTACGCTGCGCGCCAAGCTAAGAAGCGGTGAGCTGGATGTGATTATTGTGGCATTGCCGTTTACTGAAACCGATGTGGTCACCAAGCCAATCTACGACGAAGCCTTTGAAGTTCTCATTCCCGCTAACCACCCATGGGTCGAACGGGAAGCGATCAATAAAGAGGACTTACTCGAAGAGCGCCTGCTGCTGCTCGGCGAAGGACACTGTTTTCGGGATCAAATTCTGGAAGCCTGCCCGGCGATTACCCAAAAACTCAACAGCCCCAACAATACGCTGATCGCCGAAGGCGGGTCGCTGGAAACCATTCGCCATATGGTGGCCTCTCGATTAGGTATTACGGTGCTGCCGCAGTCGGCGTTGGGCACCGACCAGTATGAAAATGCCATGCTGGCCAGTCGGCCCTTTGTGGAGCCAGCGCCGTCGCGCACCGTGGCGATCGCCTGGCGGGCGAGCTTTCCCCGTCCCAAGGCTATTGAGGCGCTGATTCAGGCGATCAGCCACTGCCGCCAACCTACTAAAGCCGTGAAAAGCGCCCTATGAGTGATCTTTCCGCGCCCATCACCACGCTGAAGGGCGTAGGCGAAGCGCTGGCGCTGAAACTTGGTCGATTGGGTATCGAGCAGGTAAGCGACCTGTTGTTCCACCTGCCGCTGCGCTATCAGGATCGCACGCGGCTTACGCCTATTGGCCTGCTGCGTGCAGGTCAGGAGGCGGTGATAGAGGGCGAAGTGACCGCTTGCGACGTAGTCAAAGGGCGCCGCCGCAGCCTGCTGGTGCGCCTGCGTGATGCTAGCGGTATTTTGAGCCTGCGGTTTTTTCACTTCTCACCGGCCCAGCAGCAACAGATGCGCCCAGGTGCGACCGTGCGCGCCTTTGGCGAAGCGCGGGCTGGGGCGACCGGTTTAGAGATCTACCACCCGGAATACCGGCTCAGTGGCGGTAGTGAGACCCCGGTGGAGGAGTATTTCACGCCTATTTATCCCACCACCGAAGGGTTGAACCAGCCGCGGCTGCGTGCTCTGGCGCAGCAGGCGCTCGGTTTACTGGACAGCGCCCCCGAGGCCTTGCCCGATGTAATACCCGATGCCCTGCTTCAACGCTTTCAACTGCCGGGCTTGCACACTAGTTTGCACTTGCTGCACCAGCCGCCTCCCGATGTGAATATAGAGCAGTTGACCAGCGGCCAGCACCCGGCCACTCGGCGGCTGGCGCTGGAAGAACTGCTCGCCCACCAACTAAGCTTGCGTGAAGTTCGCCTGCGTATTCAGGCGGATGGCGCACCGACGCTACCCTCCGGGCGCAGTCTGCAGGCGCGCTTTTTGGCCCAATTACCGTTTGCCTTAACCGGTGCCCAGCGCCGCGTTCTGGAGGAGATCAGCCACGATTTAAGTCGCCCGGCACCGATGCTGCGGCTGATCCAGGGCGATGTCGGCTCGGGAAAAACCGTGGTCGCCGCCATTGCGGCGCTGAGCGCTCTGGCGGGCAACTGCCAGGCAGCGATCATGGCGCCGACTGAAATCCTCGCGGAGCAGCACTACCGCTCGTTTAAAGCCTGGTTTGAGCCGCTGGGGATCGAAGTGGCATGGCTGGCGGGCAAGCTCAAAGGCAAGGCACGGCTGGATGCCAAGGCGGCGATTGCCGATGGGCGTGCGCGTATGGTGGTGGGCACTCACGCACTGTTTCAGGACGACGTGCACTTCCAGTGCCTGGGATTGGCGATCATTGACGAGCAGCACCGCTTTGGCGTGCATCAGCGCCTGGCGTTACGCGAGAAGGGTGAGGCGGGCGGGCTAACCCCACACCAGTTGATCATGACTGCCACGCCGATTCCGCGCACTTTGGCCATGAGCGCCTACGCGGATCTGGATGTCTCGGTGATCGACGAGCTACCCCCCGGCCGTACACCGGTAAAAACCGTGGTGGTGCCCGACGAACGCCGCCCTGAAGTGGTTGAGCGTATTCGGCTGGCCTGCAGCGAAGGTCGTCAGGCGTATTGGGTGTGCACGTTGATTGATGAATCCGAGGCGTTGCAGTGCCAGGCGGCCGAGGTTACCCGCGATGAGCTAACCATAGCGCTGCCCGAGTTGGCGGTGGGCTTGGTTCACGGGCGCATGAAGTCGAGCGAGAAAGCCGAGGTGATGACCGCCTTCAAAGCGGGGGAGCTGGATTTGCTGGTGGCCACCACGGTGATCGAAGTGGGGGTGGATGTACCCAACGCCAGCCTAATGATTATCGAAAACCCCGAGCGTCTGGGGCTTTCCCAACTGCACCAGCTACGCGGCCGGGTAGGGCGTGGCAGCACGGAAAGCTTCTGTGTGCTGCTCTACCATCCGCCGCTGTCGAAAAGCTCCCGCCAACGTTTAGCTGTCATGCGTGAAACCACCGATGGCTTCCGCATCGCTGAGAAAGACCTGGAAATTCGCGGCCCCGGTGAAGTGCTCGGCACCCGCCAAACCGGCCTTGCGCAGATGAAAATCGCCGACCTGGAACGCGATGCCGACCTGCTAGAGCGGGTAACGGCCATGGCCCAAACGCTACAGGGCAGCCCAGACGTCACCGCTGTCCTGGTGCGCCGCTGGCTTGGCGAGGCGGCAGGGCGCTATGGGCAGGTGTAGTTAGCTTGGTTAGACGCTAGCGGTGCTTGGCGTATGCTCTTCACTTCCCACCAGACGATTCGCAGCTTCACCCAGCGGGGCGAGCTGCTCGGTAATAAGGCGTAGCTGGCTTTGGATAGGGCGGTAGAGCGTGACGGCTTTTTCATCTGCTGATAGCGCACTTTTCTCTTCTAGCTGGGCTAATAACTCGGCAGCTTGATCCGCTAGTGGCTCAACCGGCTGGCGCTGGTTTAATCGCTCGGCGATTTGTCCCAGCAGCTCACCAATACGTTTTGCTACCGGCACTAGCGTGGCATCGTCTTCATCGTCTGCCAACTGGTGGCGATGGGCGCCCAGTGCAGAGAGGTGGCTGAGTAGGGTATTGGAGAGCACCAGAAAGCGCAGTCCGTTGTCCGCGTCCAGTTTCCGGTAATGCCCCGGCTCATGGAGCATATTGGTGAGCAGGGTGGAGAGCGCTGCATCGGCGTTATGGGCATTGCGCCGCGCCAGGCGATAGGCCAAGTCATCCTGCTTGCCCTCCTCGTACTGGTGGATAATCTCCTCCAGGTAGCGGCGGTGGTTATTGAGCGCGTTGGCGGCTTCGCGATAAAGCCTGCGACCCTGCCAGTCGGGCAGAATAAAAAGCACCGCTAAGCCGGCGATGAGTGAGCCAAGCAGGGTATCGAGCAGCCGCGGTAGGATCAGGTTATAGCCGTCGCCTACCTGGTTGAAGCTGCACAGCACGAGCAGGGTGATAGAGGCAGTAGCGATTACATAGTGTTTTTCGCGGTTAGCGAAGAACGAGACCCCGGCGGCCACGGCTATCATGCTCTGCACCAGCGGGTGCGGAAAGAGGCTGATCGAAGCCCAGCCCACTACCAAGCCAAGTACCGTGCCCATTATCCGTTGGGACAAAAACCGCCGTGTGGTGGCAAAGTTGGGCCGGCAAACAAACAGCGTGGTCAACAGAATCCAAAAGCCCTGCTCGGGGTCGATCCACTGCATCAGCCCATAGCCGGTCGTGAGGGCAATGGAGAGCCGCACTGCATGGCGAAAAGTGGGGGAGCCGAGAGTAAAGTTTAGGCGCACCCGCTTCCACGCTTCCTGCAGACTCGACGGCGAGCGGTCATACAGCGAACTGTCGCGCCGCTCATCGCTGACGCCGGGGTTGTGGGCGCTGGCGAGCTGATTTTCCAGGGTGGCCAGGTTCTCTGCCAGCGCGCTCAATGGGTAAAGCAGTGGGCGCCACTCGGGCTTGCCACGGCCGCGCAGGTTCTCAATCGAGGCGTGCAGGTCAGCCAGCGCCTCTTCACTCTGCTGATGATCAAACGGTCTATTGAGTAGCAGCGATTTGGCTAGCTGACGGCAGGAGCGCCCTTGTTGATCCAGCAGCCGCTGGCAGCGAAACAGCACATCGTGGTGGAAAAAGGCTTTGCTGAGCGCGCTGTAGGGGTAATGGGTGGAGCTGGCGCGTTCGTGAATATCCTGGGCAATAAAGTAGATACGCAGGTAGCGGTTGAGTTTTTGGTCGCCGCGCTGGCCTTCAAGCCGCCTAAAAATCATCTCTTTGGCTTGATTGAGCGCAGCGACGACTTTGCCGTTCTGGCGCGCCAAGGCCACCCGGCGGGCTTCCACATCCACACCGCGCACCGGTTCAAACAGCGCCGATTTCAGTATCAGAAACTCACCCAGCGCTTTGTACACCCGTGCCATGCTCTGCTTGACCGGTTGGCGCGAAAACAGTGCGCACCACACCACCGAAATTAGCCCATACCACACCGCTCCAGCCAACAGCAGCAGTTGGCGCGCCGCCACGTCTTCATCCACCCCGCCGTGCTGCTCGATGTTGATCATCGAGTAGATCGAGAGTATTAGCGTGCCGGAAGCGATGGTGGCATAACGCTGTCCGATTGCTCCGAGCATAATCAGGCAAAAGGTCGAAAGCCCCAGGCCCACTACAAATAGCCACGGCCAGGGAAATAGCCACTGCACGATAAAGGAAGCTGACGTAAAACACACCAGCGTTACCAGCAGTGCCTGAAGACGGCCTTGCCAGCTGTCGTCAGTTTCAGACAGCGCGCAGGCGATAATGCCGAGAAAAAGCGGAATGACCAGCGCCACATCGCCCATTAAGCCGCTAAATAGCAACGCACCGCTGAACGCTATAAAGACGCGCAGGCTGTAGGCGAATTTATCGAGAGTCCAAAGGCGCCGTAGCGGCAAAGATATGGGCATAAAGGCTCTTATAGGTGGTTGTTAGACTTTAGTATAAATGCGTAGGCGTTGGATGTCGCTACCTCAGCGCTCAACGATTGAGTGTTCTAAAAATTAGCGCACTAAAACCCTATGATTGAAACAGTAACCTTTCGATACTCGGAGTGATTCTAAAAAAAACAGGGACACTCCTATGGATCTCAAACTACTGCTGGACTGGCGTCTTCACCTAACGGTGATCGTGACGTCGATGTTTGCCGAGTGGGTCGGCATCGTACGTATCCCCCTCGGGCCTGGAACGCTGCTGTTACTACCGCTGCTCTATGCTTTTATCATTGGCGTTCTGTTCAACCCCCATCTTTTTTCGGCAATGGGCAAAGTCATTCCCAAGCCGGTCAGCAATGCGGCGGGCCCGATTATTCTAATCGCCATCCTGCCGTTTATCGCCAAATTCGGTTCCACCATTGGCCCAGCGATCGAGCAGATCATCGCCGCCGGCCCTGCACTGATTCTCCAGGAATTGGGTAATCTGGGCACCATGCTCATAGCTCTCCCCTTTGCAGTATTAGTCCTCAAAATGGGACGTGAAGCGATCGGTGCCACTTACTCTATCGCCCGTGAGCCCAATATTGCCATTATTTCAGACCGTTACGGGCTGAGAAGCCCTGAAGGTATCGGCATTATGGGCGTTTACGTAGTGGGCACCATGTTCGGTACGCTCTACTTCGCCTTAATGGCGGGCTACATCGCCTCGCTGGATATTCTCGATATTCGTGCTCTGGCCATGGCCTGCGGGGTGGGCAGTGGCAGTATGGTGGCGGCGTGTTCAGCAGCTTTAGCTGAAGCGGTACCCGCATCCAAAGACGAACTACTCGCCTTTGCCGGGGCAAGCAACCTGCTTACCTACGCCACCGGTCTGTATATCTCGCTATTTATCGCGCTACCGATCACTGAGTGGATGTACAAGCGCTTAAAAGGCTCCCGCCAGGAGGTTAGCCATGAAAACTCATGAGAGCCCAATCGATCAGTTCGATGCTGAGGCGTTAAAAGAGCTACGTCCCGAAAATCAGCTAGGCAAAACCGCGTTGGTACTGGCGGCAGTGTGTGTGGCGGCGTGGTTTAGCAATATCGTCAACGGTTCACCTTTATTAGATGCGCTGCCCGGCATGTTGATTCTCTATGTCATGGTCATTATCGGCTTGGTGGTTGGGCGGTTTTGCCCTTTTTACCTGCCCAGCGTGGCCTGGGTGTCGCTGGTGAGTATTATCGCGACGCTGCCGTTCTTCCCGGGTAATGGGTGGATCATCGCACGGTTGGCCGAGGTGGATTTCCTGGCAGTGGTCACGCCGGTATTGGCCTACGCAGGGCTGGCGCTTACCGGTCGTGAGTTTGCCATGTTCAAGCAGACTGGCTGGAAGCTGGTGATTGTGGCCCTGCTGGTCTTTACCGGTACTTTTATTGGCTCTGCTGTTGTCGCCCATGTGATGCTTTAAGGATAAGACGATGACTGCTTCAGTAGACTTACCGGATCACGCAGAACTAAAAGCGTGGCGCCATGATTTTCACCAGCACCCGGAAACGGCTTTTGAAGAGCACCGCACCAGCGCACGCATTGCCGAGCTGCTGACTGAGTGGGGCTTTGAGGTAACCACCGGGATTGCCGGAACGGGTGTGGTAGCCGCGTTGGATGGTCAACAAGGTGAAGGTAAAACCATCGGCCTGCGGGCCGATATCGACGCCTTGGATATTCGTGAAGAGACTGCGCTTGCCTACGCGTCGCAAACGCCGGGCAAAATGCACGCTTGCGGCCACGATGGACACACCACCATGCTGTTGGGCGCTGCCTGGGCGTTAAAGCAGCAGCCGGATTTCAAAGGCCGGGTGGTGTTCATCTTTCAACCCGCCGAAGAGAACGCAGGCGGCGGGCGGGTGATGGTTGAAGAGGGCCTGTTTGAGCGCTTTCCCATGGATGCCGTGTACGGCTTGCATAACTGGCCGGGTCTGCCCGTAGGCGTCGCCGCGGTGCACGATACCGACGTCATGGCCGCCTTCGATATCTTTAGCCTGACGCTGACTGGCAAGGGCTGCCATGCGGCGATGCCCCATTTAGGTACTGATACGGTGTTGGCGAGCTGCCAACTGATCAGCCAACTGCAAGGGCTGGTGAGCCGCGAAACGCCGCCAGACAAATCTGCCGTGCTGAGTATTACCAGTATTAACGCGGGGGATACCTTCAATGTGATTCCCGAACAGGTGGCGCTTCGCGGCACGCTGCGCTGTTTTGATATGGCGCTTAAAGAGCACTTGGAGACACGCTTTAAGCAGGCGATTGCCAGCTTGGCAGAGTTTCACGGCTTAACCGTTGAGCTGGATTACCAGCGCTGCTATCCCGCCACTATCAATACCCCTGAACATGCCCAGCACTGCGCCTCGGTGCTGGAAAGCTTACTCGGCAGCGACAATGTGGTGCGCAACCCGCCGCCCAGTATGGCCTCTGAGGATTTCTCGTTCCTGCTGGCCGAGCGCCCAGGTGCCTATATCTGGATGGGCAATGGCGAGGAGTCCGCTTCGCTGCATAACCCCCGCTATGACTTTAACGACGCGTTGCTGCCGCTGGGCACGCGCTACTGGGTGGAGCTGGTAAGGGCGTTACTCGTCTAAATTCCTGACTTAATACACGTTATTCGCTCTCTGATGCCCTCTGGGTAGGGGAGCGTCTACCCGGAACATAGCGTCTTCATGACGTTTAAAGGAGCTTTACTATGTCTTTAGTCACCACCCCTTTATCGATTACCGTCATTGGTTTGGGGCAGATGGGCGGCAATATGGCGCTCACCCTCAAAGCAGCAGGGTTTGAAGTAACGGGTAGCGATGTATTTGAGCAAGCGCGATCGCGTCTTGCTGCTCAAGGACTAACCGTTGTGGCTCCCGAAGAATTACCCGCTAGCGACGTTTACCTGCTGTCGTTGCCCACCTCTGCCCATGTGCGTGAGGTGATCGAGCAATCGCCAGGCCTGCTTGACCTTGCGCCGAAAGGTAGCGTGATTGTCGATACCTCCACCAGTGACCCCGCCGTGACGCGTGAACTGGCCGAAAAAGTAACCGCAGCGGGCCTTCTATGGTTGGATGCCCCGGTCAGCGGCGGCCCGAAAGGAGCTGCCAGCGGCAAGCTAGGGATGCTGTTAGGAGGCGATGTCGCCACCATTGAGCGGGTATTGCCGATGCTGGAAGCCATGTCGGCCAAGCGTACCCATGTGGGCGGCCCGGGCAGCGGCCATGTGGTCAAGCTTGCCAATAACTACCTGTGTGCCGCGCACTTGTTAACCACCGCCGAAGCCGTTGCTATGGCAGTCAAGGCGGGCGTTGACCCCGCGGCCTGCTTGGCGGGCCTTAACAGTGGCTCGGGGCGCAGCGCGGTCAGCGAGGTGAACTTCCCAGAGTGGGTGTTGAGTGAGCGTTTTGACTCAGGCTTTACCACCGGTTTGATGCGTAAGGATTTACGTTTGGCCCGGGATGCCGCTGAGCAACTGGATATCCCCTCGCCGCTGTTACAAGCCGTGGTCGATGCCTGGCACGCGAACCCCGAACAACCAACCGATAGCGATGACTTTAACCATATCACCACGCCGATATTAGCGCGTGCCAGCCAGGCGGAGGAGCAGTAATGAACGCACTTAGCCAACATGCCCAAGATCACCTTGCCACGCTACTCGAAGGTTTTGGATTAACGGCCACCACGCTGCTGAGCAACTGGGTTGATGGCGGTTTAGTGGCGGGAGAGGGGGACGTGATCACCCTGACCAATCCAGCCACCGGCGAAACGCTGGTGAGCTATCGCGATGCGGGTGCTGGACTGATTAAGCGTGCTACCCAAGCGGCACAGCGAGGCCAACGCGAATGGATGGCGCTAACCGCCAGCGAGCGTGGACGGCGCATGAATGCCGCCATACGCGGCCTGGCGGGCCATGAAGAGGCGCTGGCTCAGCTGGAAAGTGTGGTGGCCGGTAAGCCGATTCGTGACTGCCGGGCTGAAGTAGGCAAAGTACGCGAGATGTTCGAGTACTACGCGGGGTGGTGCGACAAGCAGCATGGCGAAGTGATTCCAGTGCCTACCTCGCATCTTAACTATGTGCGCCATGTACCTTACGGCGTGGTGGGGCAGATTACCCCCTGGAATGCCCCGATGTTCACCTGTGCCTGGCAGTTAGCCCCTGCCATTGCGGCGGGCAATGGTGTGGTGCTAAAGCCTTCCGAACTGACGCCCTTTTCATCGGTGGTGATTGCCAAGCTACTTGAAAGCGGCGGACTTCCTAAAGGGCTGATCAATATCGTCAACGGGCTGGGCAAGTCGACCGGCGCAGCGCTGACCGACCACCCTGCCATCAGCAAACTGGTGTTCGTGGGCTCTCCCCAGAGTGGTCGCATGATTGCTGAAGCGGGCGCGAGGAGGTTGGTGCCCAGCGTGTTAGAGCTGGGGGGCAAATCCGCCAATATTGTGTTTGCCGATGCCAAGCTGGATGAAGCCGTTGCGGGTGCCCAGGCGGCCATTTTTGCCGCCGCCGGCCAGAGCTGTGTGGCGGGCTCGCGGCTGTTGATCGAGCGCCCGGTGTTTGAGCAAGTCACCAGCCGTTTGGCGCGGGCGGCGGAACAGATTTCGGTGGGCCTGCCTAACGATGAAGCGACCCGCATGGGGCCTTTGCAGAATCACCGCCAATTTGAGCAGGTCACCCGCATGATCGACGCGGCGGTAGCCGCTGGCGCAACGTTGTTAACGGGCGGTAAACGGCCAGAGGGATTACCTACCGAGGCTCAGGGCTACTTTATCGCCCCTACCGTGCTGGTCGATGTCACGCCGGATATGGAGATTGCTCAACAAGAAGTGTTCGGTCCGGTGCTGGTGGCCATGGCCTTTGACAATGAAAATCAGGCCATTCAGCTCGCCAACGAGACCCGCTTTGGCTTGGCTGGCGCCGTTTGGAGCCAGGACGTAGCGCGAGCGCATCGCGTAGCTGGGCAACTGCGTGCTGGTACGGTATGGATCAATAGCTACAAGGCGATCAGCGTGATGTCACCGTTTGGTGGCTTTGGCGATAGCGGCTTCGGTCGCTCCAGCGGCTTGGATGGCCTGCGCGAATATACGGTGCCGCAAAGCGTCTGGGTGGAAACAGCCCCTGAAGCCAGTGTGGCGTTCGGTTACGGCAGTGGTGTTGGTTGATCGCTTACCGAGCCTGGGGCGCGAAACGCCTGCATCCAGCGCTGCAGGTGGCGTAGCAGCAGAATGCTGGCCTTGGGCTGTTGGCGGCCTACCCGCGTGACCATGTGGGCCTGGGAGCGCTGAAAAAGCGGATTATCTACCGGGCGCGCCACTAACGTACCGAGCTCTAAATCGTGGGCGACGGCAAAGGCGGGTAACAGTGTAATGCCCATGCCGCTGCGCACATATTGGGCCAGAATCACCATTGAGTTGGTATTCATCGCCATGCGCGGGGCTATGCGTGATTGCTGGAATGCTTGGTCGACCATTTGACGTACCCCATGAGTGGTGTCCCACATGGCCATGGGCTGGTCGCTAAGCTGGGTAAGCGTGAGCGGTGACGTTTGGCTGGTTAAGGGGTGGTTGGGCGATAGAATAGCCATGAGTGGCTGAGGAGTAGATGACCAGAAACGCAGCTGGGGATGGGTACGCTCATGGAACATCAAGCCGATATGACTGTGATCGCCGACAATGGCGTCAATAATGCCCGAGGTGCCTGCGGTATGGATATCGAGCTGAATGCCCGCATAGCGTTGGGTAAATTCATGCAGTGGGGATGCTACTAGGTCACTGACAAACCCTTCTCCGACGGTAAGCGATATCTTGCCGGTTTCCATGCGTTGGTACGATTCAAGTGACGCAATAAACCCTTCATCAAGGGCGCCGCGGCGCTCGCAGTACTCAAGCAGCATTTCGCCTACCGGAGTAGGCGAAATGCCGTCGCGCTGACGCTCCATAAGCGTCGCTCCCAAGGCTTCTTCCAGCAAAGCAATTTGCCGGCTTACCGCCGAGGGAGCAATATCCAAGCGCGCCGCTGCGCGGCGCACGGAGCCAGACTCAAGGGTAACGCGAAAGTAAACGAGGCGTTGATGAGGTATGTCCATCGATAGCTTTTATACCTCTACCTTGTTCAGCCTAAATTTATTTAATCTAAGCCGTTACCCTATGCCAATCGTAAACCGCTACAAATACTTGAGTAGTTTTTGCAGCTTATTCATATCGGCGGAATCACCCACTAAGCGCACGTCGCCGTTTATCATGCCGTCGAGAAAGGCCTGCTGTGTTGGCTTTTTGAGCACTTTCAAGGCGGTATTCTGATCACGGAAGCGTAGCTCAAGATCTAAGTCCACAGGCAGCCCTTTGCCGGTACTGATACTTTTCGGTGTCATCCGGTAGTGGCGGGCAATACTTAGATCTTCCGTGGCAATCCCCCAGTCCAGGCCGCGCATGCGTTCTAACTGTTCACGAAAGCGCGGCTTGCGGCGCAGGGCACGTTTGAGCAGTACGCCCAGTAGCCACAGCGTCAGCTTGAGCTTCATTAAGAAACGGCGTCCTTAAGTCCTTTGCCTGGCTTAAAGGCAACGTTTTTGCTGGCCGGAATCTGCAGCGGGGCACCGGTTTGCGGATTTTTGCCGGTACGTGCTGCGCGCTCACGTACCGTGAAGGTACCAAAACCAATCAAAGCGACATCTTCGCCCTTAGCAACGCTGTTGGTGATCTCATCCAGAATAACGTTCAGCACTTGGCCAGCTTTATCTTTGGATAGGTCGGCACTTTCAGCGATGGCTGCAGCGAGTGCAGGTTTGCGCATAAGGAATCTCCCCTTTTTAAAAGAAATCAAACATCAAACAAATGCATGTTGTTGGGTGCGTAGCCGATTAGGTTAGCTTCTCTAGCCTAGTCGTGAACGCGACGAAAATCAGCCTAGCAGTGCAGGTGCTGCTCTGGAAAGCTCCACTTTCCTTCTCACGCAGCCGCCTGTCAACGCAAAACCAATCAAACGACCGTCTTTATTTTCAGCCAAGGCACTGATATCACCGCCTTCGCCTTCAATTCGCCAGTGCTCAGGCGTGTTCGTTGGCGGGTAGGCCACCACTGGTAGCAGCGGCGTTTTAACCACTACCGGCCAAGCACCGAAGCTAACCGGCGTGGGCGCGCCTGAAAGGGTTGCCGCCAGCGCCTTAACGCTGGCTTGTAGTGGCTGCACGTACATGGCATTAACACCGTCTACGCAGGCTGCATCGCCCAGGGCGTGGATATTGGGGTGCGATGTACGCAACTGGCGGTCAACGACTATACCGCCAGGTGATACGTTTAAATCAGCCGATTCGGCAAGTGCTGTGCGAGGTACAAGGCCGGTTGCCATCAACACGAGATCAGCGCTGACAGCGTCGCCGTTATCCAGACGTAATACGATATCTTCGCCGCTTTCGGCCGCTATCGAATCAATCGAACGTGCAAGGTGAAGATGGATACCTGCTTCGCTAAAGGCATCGCCTAGGGCGTTCCCTAAGGGCGGTGGCAGCAAGCGAGGAAGTAGGGTTCCTTCTGGGGCAATGAGGCTGACACGATGGCCGCCAGCGTGGAGGTCGTTGGCAAATTCACAGCCGACCAGCCCCGCGCCAACAATCGCCACCCGTGCAGGGCCCTGGCCTAGCGCCGTGTGAAAGCGGCGGTAGTCATCCAGGTCGTTAATGGTAAAGCAGCGTGGGGCTACGCTGGGTTCAATGCTGAAGGGCACCCGTGGTGCAGCGCCAGTGGCCAGTACCAGTGTGTCGTAGCCGAGCACCATGCCGCCTTCGAGCAGAATTGTTTGGTTATCCACATCCAGTGCGGTTACCTGGGTGTGGATAACCATTTGGGCATTTAGCTCTTCGCCCAGGTCAGTAGCGCTGCGCTGGGCTAATTGTTCGGGCACCAGGCCCTTGGCGAAGCCGGTGGAGAGCAACGGCTTGCTGTAATCATCGCCGCTGTCGGCGCTCACCAGCGTGATTGAGCGTTGGTCGCCCAATCGGCGCAACGCCCGGGCAAGGCCAACCCCTGCCATTCCAGTGCCAATAATCACCAGCGCAGCGTGCGAAGAGGTTTTCTGTGTTTGGGTGGCGGGCATGCAGACACCAAAAAAGTTGCTAAATAAGATTGCGAAAAAAGAAGCGCTAAACCGAGTCGTTAAAAAAGTTGCTGAAACAAAAGCCTTTCAGTGCCCATGTTACACTAGCCAACCCGTTAATTGCCCTGGAGAACTCGGTGACGGCTGCTGCTTTTCGGCAAACTCCTCTATTTTCCCGCTGGCGCCCGATTGATGCGGCGCGCCCGGCGATGAGTGCTTCCTGGTGGCAGTGGGTTGCCTCCACCGACTCGTTAACCGCCCGCTTAATGGTCGCAGGTGGCGAGAAGCCGTTTCGAGTACGACTGCTGCGCCAGGGGGTTGGTTGGCCGCGCCAGGATGAGGCTCAGGCGCTGGGCATTGGTGCCAAGCGTTACGCCTGGCTGCGGGAAGTGGCGCTGTGCTTAGATGGAACGCCATGGGTGGTGGCGCGCTCGGTCGCCCCGCTCTCACAGGTAAAGGGCCAACGGCTAGAGTGCTTGGGCGAGCGCTCGCTAGGTAGTTGGCTATTTCGCCAGCCGGGTTTAGTGCGTGGGCCATTGGAAGTAACGACGCATTCCCCCCAGTTTGCTAGCGTCAACGGCATACAGGAAGGCTGTGCCTGGGGAAGGCGCTCTGTTTTTTATCACGGCTGTAAGCACGGCAGTCTGTCATTATTAGTGCAAGAGTATTTTTTGACGGCGATGGCGGATGATCTTGGCCTGCCTTCGCGCTAGGCTAGCGCCTGCATCTTATTCTTCGTGAGGTAAGCATGGATCGTTCACTGTTGCGGCCGAAGGGATGGGCTCGCGTGGCAGATTTTTTACAGCTGATGCGCTTGAATCGGCCGATAGGCACATGGCTTTTGATGTGGCCGACGCTGTGGGCATTATGGGTGGCTGCGGAAGGTGTACCAGGGCGAAATGTGCTGCTGATTTTTGTGGCCGGCGTTTATGTGATGCGCGCTGCGGGCTGCGTGGTCAATGACTATGCGGATCGCCACTTCGATGGGCATGTGAAACGCACAAAACAACGTCCGCTAGCGACGGGCCGTATCAGCGAAACCGAAGCTCAACTGCTGTTTATCGCCCTGGTGGCCGCTGCGTTTATTCTGGTATTACTGACCAACTGGTTTACGGTGCTGCTCTCGCTGGGCGGGGTGCTGCTGGCGATTATTTATCCGTTTATGAAGCGCTATACCCACTTTCCTCAGGTGGTGCTGGGCGCGGCTTTTTCCTGGGCAATTCCGATGGCTTTTGGCGCCGTGCTCGGCCACGTGCCGCTGGAAGCATGGCTGCTATTCTGCGCTAATGTGTGCTGGACAGTGGCCTACGATACCCAGTACGCCATGGTCGATCGCGACGACGATTTAAAAATTGGCATTAAATCGACGGCCGTGCTGTTTGGAAATGCGGATCGTTTGATTATCGGCTTACTCCAGCTAGCCACCCTGGGGTTGCTGGCTTGGGTAGGCTGGCGGGTTGGTTTAGGTGGTTTCTTCTGGTTAGGGCTAGCGGCAATGGCAGCGACTTTTCTGCATCAGCAGCGCTTAATTCGCGACCAGGAGCGGGATGCCTGCTTCCAGGCGTTTCTCAATAATCACTGGTCGGGACTGCTGATTTTTGCCGGTATCGCGCTAAGTTGGTGGCCTGCGGCTGGCTGATCGAGGCGATTGTCATGTAATTGTCATCAAGTCATGGTGTTATCGTCACTGACATGTCATTGATCTGTTTATCTTTGAACTGTTTTTCTTTGAACTAGTTTCTTTGAACACCGTGAGGCTCTGGTATGACCGCCAAGACCGTTCTGATTGTCGATGATGAGGCGTCGATTCGCGAGATGATCGCGGTAGCGCTGGAAATGGCTGACTATCGCGTGCTCGAAGCGGATAACGCCCAGGATGCCCATGCCATGGTGGTCGACCACCAACCCGATTTACTGCTGCTGGACTGGATGATGCCCGGCACTAGCGGTATTGAGCTGGCGAGACGCCTAAAACGTGAAGAAACCACCGCTGAAATCCCGATTATTATGCTCACCGCGAAAGGCGAAGAGGATAATAAAATTCAAGGGCTTGAAGCCGGTGCCGATGATTATATCACCAAGCCTTTTTCACCCCGGGAATTGGTGGCACGGCTAAAAGCGGTGCTGCGCCGTGCGACGCCACGTGGCGTTGAAGACCCGATTGAGATTAACGGCCTGCTGCTTGATCCGGTGAGCCACCGGGTAAGTGCCCACGGCAAAGCGCTGGAAATGGGCCCCACCGAGTACCGTTTGCTGCAGTTTTTTATGACTCACCAAGAGCGCGCTTACACACGTAGCCAGCTGCTTGACCAAGTGTGGGGCGGCAATGTTTACGTTGAAGAGCGCACGGTCGATGTGCATATCCGCCGCTTGCGTAAAGCGCTGGGTGACGTGCATCAAAACCTGATCCAAACGGTTCGGGGTACCGGTTACCGTTTCTCTGCACGGGTGTAAATGTGCGTTTATGGAGTCGTGAGCTGTGGCGAATAGCGTGGCTGGCCACGCTGGGCACTTGCTTGGGCTGGCTGTTGGGCTCGGCTGGGCTGGGGCTCGCAGCAGGGCTTGCGGGATGCCTGTTTTACCACTTACGACAGTTACGCGAACTCTATTTGTGGCTCACCCTCCACCCTAACGATGAACCGCCTGCCGCTCGCGGGATGTGGGGCGAGCTATTCGATCGTTTATACCGCTATCAAAAAAGTCAGCGCATCACCCAAAGCCGTCTGCGGGCTACTTTGGCACGTATTCAAGAGTCGTCTGAAGCAATGCGTGATAGCGTGGTCATGCTTGATCGCCACGGTGATTTGGAGTGGTGGAACAGCGCCGCCACCGCCATGCTGGGGCTACAAACCGCCCATGATCGTGGTCAACACATTACCAACCTGCTGCGCGACCCGGGCTTTATCAGCTATTTTAATTCGCGTAACTACAGTGAGCCGTTAACGCTCACCTCACCGATTGATGAACGGCGAATCCTGCAGTATCAAATTACCCTCTATGGTGACGACGAACGCTTAGTGATGGCTCGCGATATCACCCGCTTGCATCGTCTTGAGCAGATGCGGCGCGACTTTGTCGCCAACGTTTCCCATGAGTTACGTACGCCGCTGACCGTTCTCTCCGGCTATTTGGAAACCTACAGTGATATCTCCGACCAGCTTCCGCCGCGCTTGGGACGTAGTATTCAGCAAATGCAGGAACAGACCCAGCGGATGCAGAATCTGGTCAACGATTTATTGCTGCTCTCGCGTTTGGAAATTGACCAGGGCGGCCAAGATCATCATCCACTGCCACTCGAGCCTTTACTGCAAAGCGTTTGTGATGATGCGCTGGCCCTATCGCATCAACGTCATACCATTACCGTCGCCCTTGAGAGCGATGCCCGACTGTTAGGCAGTGAACAGGAGATTCGCAGCGCCGTCTCTAACCTTGCCTTTAATGCGGTTCGCTACACGCCTGCTGGCAGCCAAATCACCCTGCGCTGGAAAGCTAGCGCTACTGGTGGCGGCTATATCGATGTGGAAGATAACGGTGAAGGGATTGATCCCGTTCATATTCCCCGACTAACAGAACGCTTTTACCGTGTTGATAAGGGGCGCAGCACTGCGACTGGCGGCACAGGTTTAGGCTTGGCGATCGTTAAGCACGTGCTATTGCGCCACGATGCGCAACTACAAATTGAGTCCCTTCCCGGCAAGGGTGCGTTGTTTCGCTGCGCCTTCCCCCCCTCGCGTCTTGTTTAATTTAGCAAGTCATTCCATCGCATAATATTTGTAACAATGTGCAATATTGGCATGCAAGGTTGGTAAAGCTTTACCCATGTGCCATTTTTACACAGCTCAAAGCGTTGTGTCGTGACTCAGTTGATGCCTTTTTGGCATAACTTATTTTTAAGTAAGAGTTTGATTTTGTTGTTTTTATTTATATTCTTCAGTTTTTTGGCATGCCTTCTGCAGAGTACAGATTGAAGGAAGATGACCGCAGGAATTGCTGGCTTCTCAGTAAGCCTTTCTTTCTTCATTAAGCGGTACTAAACAGCGATCGGAGGTAGGATATGACGTCCAAGGATTTTCTCAAGAAAGCTGGCATTTTAGGTGTATCTTTTGGTCTGATGGCAAGCCCATTAGCTTTTGCACAAACTGATGAAAATTCGGCGATTGACGAAAACCAAGGTATTACCGCTGACGAGCAACCGATGGATTCCCAAGGTACCGGTAGTTCAACTGGCAGTGATACAACAGACATGACTGACGATTTAACCCATGACGAAGGTGATGGTGCCAGCGACATGGATCCGCAATCAAGCAGTCACTCAGACGATGCTGAGTATGACAAGGATGAGCTTGTAGAAGAAAATGGCGGTAGCTAATTATCTATGACCTTTTAGATATCATTAAAAGCTTTTCAGAGAATGAATAAGCGATTAACAGGATGTTACAAAAGCAAGAATGCTTTTAAGATTCACGGATGAATCAGTAGGCAATCAGAACACTAGTCAGGGTTAATTCCAAGGTTGGAGCCCCGCACAAGGAGTGGAAGCTAGCGTTAGTTATTACCTATAGCCAATTCTGATATCGGGCCCCGCAATGCGGGGCCTAATTTTTGCTGCCTACTTTTTATCTCGCTTATTCCCCCGCTACTTTCTCCCCTATCTTTTCCGCCGATCTTTCTTTGCGCCTCTCTATCCAATGCCATGTTTTGTTTTTTATGAATTGATGCCGTAGCGCTTTGTTGGCATCGAGCCTTTTATTTTGCTGAGTGTGTCATAAAGGCACAGACAGTTTTGCGCATGTGTCATTAGTGCACATGTAATTAGCGTGCTTTTGTTTTTAGCGGCGTATAATTGTGCGCAATGTATTTATTTTAAATTATTGATTTATATAAGTATTTTATTTTTATAAGAGAGTTGGCATTACATATGCTCTCTAGAGGTAGTGAAGCTAGCCGCAGTGAGATCTGGCCAGAGAGCCCTTCTCACTTCACTTCAGCGGTATCAAACGGTCACCAGGAGTAAATAGTATGTTTAACGATTTTGTTAAAAAAGCAGCCGTCGTAGGTCTCTCTTTTGGTTTGCTGGCAAGCCCGCTTGCCTTTGCCCATATGTCCATCGAAGCAAATCAAGATTTGACCGTTGACGATGAGCCTATTCAAGCTCAATCACATCATACCTCGGGTCAGGCTAAATTTAGCCCCTCTGATTTGATGTATGACGAAGGCGACCGCCCTCGAGTCATCAAGGCAGAGTCGCATCACACTAGCGCTCAAGCGGAGTACACAGCAAAAGATTTGACCCAAGACGTAGGTGATGGAAACGTTTGGTAACAAAAATTTGCAATTCTGAAGAAATATATTACGATTAACACGTGAGCTAAACACGCGAAAGCGTGTCACACCGATACGGATGCATATCGATTCAAGGAATGAATCAAACGACAATCAGAGCGTTGGTCAGGGTTAAATTCCAAGGTTGGAGCAGCCCCGCAAAAGGAAAGGAAGCTAGCGCTAGTCATTGTCAAAGTCTTGTGTCCTTAGACCCTGCTGATGCGGGGTCTGATTTTTTGTGGCATCCAACACCTCTCCCACACTATTCTTGTTTTAGTTTAAGGTACGGCTTTCTAGCGGAGCCTAATTTCATTGCGTCGCTATTTATACACTGCCCATCATCAGCCTGCCGGTGGGTTATGTCTCAGGCATCCGGTCTCACAATCATTTTGACCGTAAAGGGTGAGCTAACTTTTTTGACGCCTAATATGCAACGCAAAGCGTAATAGCCGTTCTAATCATCGATGAACGGAATCCATGGATAATGAGGAGAACATCTTGCTGTTAAAAGAAATGAGCCAAAAAGTCGCCATAGTAGGTATTGCTTTTGGTTTGGTCGCGAGCCCCATGGCGATGGCGCACTCATCTATTGAACTGAACCAAGACCGCACCGCTGGTCAGGATGTCATTAACAAACCTGAGTCGCATGCAGCTTCCAAACCATCTCATGTCTCTGCGGGCGACTTGAACCGTGACGAAGCTGATAGCTTGGACTTTTCGCCTTCCAGTAGCCGTCCTTCTACGGCTGAAAAAGGGCCTACTTCTCGCCAAGAGGGTTACACTCCTGGAGAACTCAACCGGGATGAAGGTGATAGCACCGACTGGTAAATAATAGGATAAGTGTAACTGCTAATGTAAGCGTTACTCGCTAAAAACCCCGCTTTGGTGGGGTTTTTGCTATGTGTTAAAAGCCAACGACATCAGTGGTGATGCCCATCAGCAGCTTCGCTACCGTCTTGGGCGCTCTGTATCCAGACCTCGATGTCTACGTCACCTTGTTCAGCGAAGGTGAGCGTGAGGGGAAACCGCTCACCCTCCTTCAGCGGCTCGGTTAAGCCAATCAGCATTAAGTGAAAGCCGCCACCAGGGCGCATGGTATAAGTCTCCCCTGCCTCGACACGAATCTCGTCCACATGCCGCATCTGCATCATATCGCCGTCCATTTGCATATCGTGCAGCTCAACGTTGCTGCTCGCAGAACTGCTCGCGCCAACCAGAGTGACGGGGCCTGAAACGGCGGTGATATCAAGGTAGGCGGCACCGTTTACCGCACCCGGTGGGGTTGGGGTAGCGAAGGGGTGCGCAATGCGAAGAGTCTCTGTTTTTACGTCGTGGGCTAACGCCATAGATGTCATCGAAATAGACATAGCGCCAATCAAGAGTACGCCACCCAGCCAAGCCATCGGTTTTATCATGCGGTGATTCCTTTGTTGTTGATTGAGCCCAGGATCGACGAACAAAATATAAAGGTAGCAAAGTGACGTAGCCTGGGTAATAGGCGCCTACTGCGGTGTAATGCCACGTGCATCGCCACGTTTGTCGCTACGTACGTCTCTATAGTGGTCGTCCCACAGCAGTACGGCACCCGCAACGGCGCCGGGAATCAAAAACAGGTTGGCCAGCGGAATCCAGGTAATTAAGGTCACTAACCCCCCAAAGGTGAGGCTTTGCCACCAGCGCTTAGAGAGCCGTTGGCGCATATCGGCAAACGTTACTTTGTTGTTATCCATTGGGTAGTCTAGATAAGTGATTGCCATCACCCAGGCAGAAAACAGTGCCCAGAGTAGCGGAGCAACTATATTGACGCCTGGAATCCAGCTAAGCACAAATAGGCCTGCGGCACGAGGCAGAATATAGGCGAGCTTAACAAACTCGCGTCCCACAGCATCGATGGCTGTTTTGGTCAGGTTTCGGTCATCAATGGGTTCGCGGCCAGTGGCTTGGATTTCAACTTTGGCGGCTAAAAAGCCGTAAAAAGGGGCTGCAATCAAGCTGGTAACCAGCGTGAAGGTAAAAAACACCACCACCAACAGGCTAATCACAAACAGGGGCCAGATAAGCCAGGATAACCAGTCAAGCCAAGCGGGTACCATGCCCATCCAATGGGCGAGCCAGCCATCAAAACGGTTGAGCACAAAGCTGAACATGCTCACGTAGACAATCAGGTTGACCAGAATAGGCAGAAAAACATAGCGGCGCATACCCGGTTGATACACACAGCGTGTACCTCGGCTAAGCGCAGTGACAGCATCCAGCATTTAGGTGAGCTCCTCGTGATTCCAACGTCCAGGCTGCGTGGCAGCCTGGACGTATTGCAGGAGGAAAGCCCCATCAGGTCAAGACTTTTTTGGCACCTGTGGTTCCAGTTCATCGGTGTCGCTATGGCGAATATCCAAACCTTTGACGAGATAGACCACGTACTCAGCAAGGTTATCGGCGTGGTCGCCTACCCGCTCCAGCGCGCGCAGTACCCACATGATGCTGAGTACTGACGTAATAGAGCGTGAGTCTTCCATCATAAAGGTCATTAATGAGCGCATAGCGCTGCTGTACTCGTCATCCACCAGTTCGTCTTCGCGTACGACCTGCATAGCCAGGTCGGTATCAAAGCGGGCAAAGGCGGTGAGCGCATCGCGCAGCATTTTACGTACGTGCTCGCTAATGTGACGCACCTCCACCAGGCCACGAATGGTGCTAGAACTTTCGCTCAGGAGCAGGGCGTTGCGGGCGATTTTACTGGCTTCATCACCAATGCGCTCTAAGTCTGAGGTGGCGCGGATGACGGCCAGCACCAGACGCAAATCGGAAGCAGCAGGCTGGCGGCGCGCCAGTACGCGGGTGCATTCGTCGTCGATTTGCAGCTGCAGGTCGTTGACTTGGCGGTCATTGTCACGCACCTGCTCGGCTAACCGGGTGTCTCCTTCCAGTAGGGCAAAGACAGCGTCCTGCACTTGTTTTTCCACCAGACCGCCCATGGCCATCAGGTGGGTTTTCAGCTCTTCCAGCTCCTGGTTGAACTGGCGAGAGATATGCTGGCTGTGAGAGTCGCTAGTAATATCCATGGAGCACTCCTGACGGTTCAGTTGCTAAGGCCTAGGTGATACGGCCGGTGATGTAGTTTTCAGTGCGTTGCAAACGGGGGTTGGTGAAGACCTGATCGGTAGGGCCGTATTCAACCAGCTCCCCTTGATGCAAAAAGGCGGTGTAATCCGATACGCGCGCCGCTTGTTGCATATTGTGGGTGACCAGGATCAGCGTCAGCTCCGACTTGAGGTTACGGATCAACTCCTCAATTTTGAGGGTTGAAATTGGGTCTAGAGCTGATGCTGGCTCATCAAGCAGTAGCACGTCGGGTTGTACTGCTAAGGTACGGGCGATCACCAGACGCTGCTGCTGGCCACCGGAAAGCTGCCAAGCGGAACGGTGTAGGCGGTCTTTCACTTCATCCCACAGAGCGGCGGAAGTTAGCGCCCACTCAATAATGTCGTCCCTTTTGCGCTTGGGCATGCGCTGTTGCAGTCGTAGCCCAAAGGCCACGTTTTCATAGATCGACATAGGGAAGGGGTTGGGCGTTTGAAACACCATCCCGACACGCCGCCGCAGCTCAGTCACATTCATTTGCGGGTCATGAATATCCTGCCCTTCCAGCGTGATTTGGCCGCTGTGGGTGACTGACTCATTAAGATCGTGCAAACGGTTAATTGCCCGTAACAACGTCGACTTACCGCAACCTGACGGGCCGATAAAGGCCGTTACACGATGCCGGGGAACACTGAGGGTTAACTCGCGCAACGCCTCTTTCCCCGCGTAGGCGAGGCTAAAGTGATCGATACTCAGGCAGCTGTGCTCGGACGAAAAGTGCGCCACTGGTGCCTGAGAGGTATTGGCTGAATGTAATGACGCTAGCATTCGTTTCCCCGTTGACGCCTAAGATAATGACGCAGAAATATGGCAGTTAGGTTAAGCACCAGCACAATTAACACTAAAAGTAGCGCTGTGGCGTAAACCAGCGGTATGGCAGCCTGCACATCTTCGCCGTGAAAGGCGGTATCAAATAAATGATAGCCAAGGTGCATGAACTTGCGCTCTAAATGTAGGTAAGGAAACTCACCATCGATGGGCATTTGAGGCGCCAGCTTAGCGACGCCAACCAGCATTAGCGGCGCTACTTCGCCGGCCGCGCGAGCTACCGCTAAAATGACGCCTGTCAGCATGGCGGGGGCCGCCATGGGCAGTACAATGCGGGTGAGCATCTCTAAGCGCGTGGCGCCGAGCGCCACGGCGCCTTCCCGCTGCGCCTCGGGAATCCGCGCCAGCCCCTCTTCTGTTGCCACAATCACCACTGGTAGGGTCAGCAGTGCCAGGGTGAGCGACGCCCATAACAGGCCGCCGGTGCCAAAGGTGGGCGAAGGTAGGGTATCGCTGAAAAACCACTCATCCAGCGAGCCGCCGATGCCGTACACAAACACCCCCAAACCAAATACGCCATACACAATCGACGGAACGCCCGCCAGATTGCGCACACCAATACGTACCAGCCGGGTCAGCCGCCCCTGGTGAGCGATTTCATTGAGATAAATAGCGGCCAGCACCCCAAACGGGGTCACCATCACCGACATTAAAATCACCATCAGCACCGTGCCAAATATCGCGGGCCAGACGCCACCGTCGGTATTGGCGGCCCGTGGGCCCTCACTCAGAAACCGCCAAACCGCATCCCCCCAGGCGAGCGTTTTCTGCCACACGCTCATGGCATTGGGAGCCTGAGCGCTCGCCACGCTGGCCAGCGGTTGGCGCAGGGTTTGGCCGTCCACGGTGGTAAGCAGCAGTTGGCTATCCTGGCGTTGGCTGGCGGGAAGTACCAATAAAGCGTTTAATCGCTGCCAGGCAGCGTCTCCCTCCCAGCGTTGATCATGCTGCTCAATGGCCACCAAACGGCCAATAAAGTCACCCCAGGGGCTGCGATCAAGACGAATCAAATCGTCTGGCTGGGCGCGCTCGGCAATGTCATCAATCGCCACCCAGCGCCAGCGAACGCCCTCTATATCCTGGTTGCCGGTAAAGTAGAGGCGTTCATCCCCAGCTCGCTGGGGTAGCGCGACTTCGCGCACAGCTTGACCAGCAAAGGTTTCACCCGAGTCAAGGGTGACCTCTTCCAGCGTAGCGGGCCAAAAGTGCCCTAGCCCGCGTACCAGCAGTAGCGCGAGTAAGGCGCCCAGCATCAGCAGGGAGAGCGCTACGCTGGCTGCGCAAAGCCAGGGCCATACATCATTTACCCGGCTAAAACGACGGCGGCGAGAGGCGGTGTGGGTCGCAGAGTTCATCATGTGCCCCCCATCTGGCGGAAGCGGCGGCGTAAGCGTTGGCGGACGACCTCGGCAAGGGTGTTGACCAGAAACGTGAAGATAAACAGCACCAGTGCGGCCAAGATCAGCAGATGGTAGGTCTGGCCACCGGGTGACGCTTCAGGCAGCTCAATGGCGATAGCCGCGGCCATGGAGCGCATGCCTTCGAAGGGGCTGGCGCTAAACAGAGCCGTATTACCGCTGGCCATAAGCACTATCATGGTTTCGCCCACCGCCCGGCCCGCACCGATCATTATCGCCGAGAAGATACCTGGGCCCGCTGCCACCAGCGCCACTTTCCATAGCGCCTGCCAGCGGCTGGCCCCCATCGCCTGGGCGCCCTCGATTAAGCTGGCAGGCACATCGGCGAGCGCGTCTTCTGCCAGTGAATAGATGCTGGGAATAACGGCAAAGCCCATGGCAATGCCGACAATCAGTGCGTTACGGGTGGCGTAATCCATGCCATAGCGCTGGTCGAGTAACTGGCGTAAATCACCGCCTAACCACTGCTGCTCCATCCAGGGCGCGAGCCATAGTGCTATCGCCACCATTACAGAGAGCCAGGGAACTAGCCAGAGACCCGCCCAAGAGAGCGGTAAACGGCGGCGTAGGCGTGTTTTGGCCCACTGCCAGAGTAAGCCGGCAAGCGCTGCGCTAAGCGGCAGCCAAATGATCAGCACCAAAGCGCTGGCGAGATGGCGTTCTACCCAAGGTGCCAAAATAAGCCCGGCAATAAAGCCCACCACCACACCGGGGATCGCCTCCATCATTTCGAGCGCGGGCTTGATCCGCGAGCGCAGGCGCGCTGACATAAACAGCGCGGAGTAGATGGCGGCCCCCAAGGCCACGGGAATGGCGAACAGCAGTGCGGCTAGGGCGGCTTTGAGCGTGCCCCACGCCAGGGGAGAGAGCTTAGCCAGCGCTAAGGTATCGCCAATCGCCAGCAGCGGCAGGGTTTCCCATACCAAAAAGACACCGATAGCCAGGATTGCCAACAGCACACCTATGCCGCCAGCGGTGATTAAACCGGTGGCCATGCGGTCTTGCAGCAGCCTAAGCGGCTGTCGAGTAGAGGTTAACCGAGGTAGGGTCATGTGGATATCATGGCAAAACCGAGGTGATCATAGCGCTGACCAATAGGTAGTGAAAAACCAGGATGTGGTGAAAAACAGTACATAGACAGGATCCCTACCCTAAGACAATTATGTGTCAGTTAGATGACAGTGGTTTACCACCTCTGTTGTGCACTAAGGACACTGGAGGTTAATGGTACAAAGCCGGATGCGCGCGCAATCTGCTGGCCCTCATCGGACATAATCAACTTGAGCAGTGCCTGCTCGGCGGGGGGTAAGTTCTCCCCCGGCGGTAGGTTCACATAGAGGTAAAGATAGCGCGACAGCGGGTAGTCACCGCTCTGTATAGCCGCTTCATCGGGCGGTATCGCAATGCCATCATCGTTATACAGGCTCAATGCATGCACGGCTGGGGTGAGGTGGTTAAACCCCGCATAGCCCATCGCATTGGCAGATTCGCCAACGGCCGCGACCACCGCCGATGAGCCGGGGTGCTCACTAATGTCGTTACGAAAAAGACCGCCACATAACGCCCGCTGTTGAAATAGCCCATGGGTACCCGAGGCAAGGTTACGCCCATGCAGCGCAATGCTACCAAATGACCAGTCACGGGTTGCCGATAGCTGCTCCCAGCGCCTGATCGGCGTTTCACCACCGCAGGCCAGCGAGGTTGAGAAGATCGCATCAACCTGCTGGCGGGTCAGAGCGCGCAAGGGGTTATGGCGGTGTACGACTACAATCAGTGCGTCACGGGCGACTTTTAATTCCAGCGGTGGATAGCCATAGCGCTCAATAAAGTTATCACGCTCTTCGCTGGTCATCGGACGAGACATCGGACCAAGCCGGGTGGTGCCAGCCATCAGCGCCGTGGGCGCACTGGCTGAACCACTTGCTTGAAACTGCAGCTTTACGTCAGGATAGCGGGTGGTGAGGGTTTCACCCCAGCGCAGCATTAGCCCCGCCATAGTGTCGGAGCCCACCGCGCCCAAGGTGCCGCTAATAACTGTTGGCTGCTGCCCCCAGGTCAGGGGCGTTATCAGCATCAGTATAAACGCCACTCCGCTCAATACGGTGCGACGGACGGCGGAAGTTAACCTCCGATTAATGCAAAGAGTCGTCAAACGAGTATTCAAACGAGCGTCCTCTTATGGTTAACTAAATTCATTCCTTTGTGTTGCGATGCAGCAACACGCATAAACAACGTGCCACTCTGCAACGTTTACAACAATAAACTGACTAAGCGACTAACTCATGACTCTTCTGGAAACCGATTTGGATGACGTACCGGCCCCTCAAGGGCAGCTTACTTTAAAACTACTGGCTTCCCGCCAAGATACCAATTTTTATGGTGATATACCCGGTGGATGGCTGGTCAATCAAATGGACCAGGCGGCTGAGCTGGCGGCCGGTCGTGAAGCGGGTGGTCGCACGGCGACCGTGGCGATTGAAGCCATGGACTTTTTAAGCCCGGTGCGCGTTGGCTCAATGGTCAGCGTTTACACCCAAGTGCAAGAAATTGGTCATAGCTCGATCAAGATTGATGTGGAGGTCTGGGTGCGTCCTCCCCATGGGCAACGCATAGAGGAGCGCCAAAAAGTTACCGAGGCGCGCTTTGTGATGGTTGCGCTGGACGATAATGGGCGCATCCGAGCAGTACATAGCGACTAGCTCACTTCAACTTGAAATAGCAAAAGGGCGCTTAGGGCGCCCTTTTGTCGTGCTTATCGTTTATTTGTCTAGCGGCTCATTAACCGTCGACGTTATCGCGGTTCTTGAGGTAGGCGTATTCACCCACATCGCTGAACGGGCGCAGCAGCTTCTGGAAAGCTGAATAAGACTCGTAAACACGGCGAGACTCTTCGTCGCTGTCGACCTGGCGCTGGATGGCTTCCAGTGAAGAGGTGTGAAGCGCTGCCATTACGTCGTCAGGGAAAGTACGTAGCTGAACGCCATGCTCATCGACCAGAGTTTCCAGTGCTTGCGCGTTGCGGAAGGCAAATTCGCTGATCATGGCCAGGTTAGACGCCCGCGCCGCTTCGCGGATCACGTCCTGCAGGTCTTCTGGCAGGGAGTTCCAGGCATCCAGGTTGATCGTCCCTTCCAGTACCGCAGAGGGCTCGTTCCACGCCGAGGTGTAGTAGTAGTCAGCCACCTGATGCAGGCCGAATGCCATATCGTTATACGGCCCCACCCAGTCAGCGGCATCCAGCGCGCCGGTTTGCAGCGAGGTGAAAATTTCTGAGCCTGGCATAGTAACCGTACTGACGCCGATGCCGTTCATCGCCTCACCCGCCAGGCCCGGCAGGCGAAGTTTCAGCCCCTGCATGTCGTCGAGTGAGTTGATCTCTTTCTTGAACCAGCCCGCCATCTGCGTGCCGGTATTGCCCACGGCAAACGGCTTCAGATTGTGATTGGCGTAGATCTCATCCCAAAGCTCCTGACCGCCGCCGTGGTACAACCAGGCGTTCATTTCGGTAGTCGTCATACCGAAGGGTACAGCGGTAAAGAACTGTGAGGCAGCGACTTTGCCACGCCAGTAGTAAGAGGCAGAGTGGCCCATTTCAGCGGTACCAGCTGCTACCGCATCGAAGACTTCCAGGGCAGGTACCAGTTCACCCGCGCCGTGGACGCGGATCTGCATGCGGCCGTTGGAAAGCTGTTCTACCCGGCGGGCGAAATCATTCGCACCAGTACCCAGGGCAGGGAAGTTTTTTGGCCACGAGGTGACCATGTCCCAGGTGAAGGTTTCTTGAGCGCGAGCACTTGAGGTGGTTACGAAGGGGGCGGCAACGGCCCCGGCGACGCCAAGGCTGGCAGTTTTGAGGAAGTGACGGCGTTGCATGGTGAGCAAAACTCCGGAGATTATAGGATTTTTTTGTCAGCGCGCACAAAGGCGCAATGTCCGTTCGCCAGTATGCGCTAAGCGGGTTTTAATCGGCAAGCCATTGCACTCAACGCCACGCGCGTAGCGGCTTAAAGCGGCGTTAGCTTAGCAAAACCAAGCACTAGCCATTTGACCCCTTCGCCTTCAAAGCTGACCTGTACCCGGGCGCGGGCACCTTCGCCTTCCGCGTTAAGAATAATCCCTTCGCCGAACACCGGGTGCTCAACGCCTTGGCCGACATGTAAGGCGGGTATATCACCGCTGCTCTCGACACTTTGCTGAGCAAAGGAGGTGCGCGACGCGGTGACTGGGCGGGAAATATGCCCGCGCAGACGGACTTCTTCGAGTAGGTGCGGCGGTAGTTCGCGCAAAAAACGCGACGGGCGTGGAAACACTTCTTTGCCGTGCAGGCGGCGGGTTTCGGCGTGTGTGAGGTAGAGCTTCTGCATCGCGCGTGTGACGCCGACGTAACAGAGCCGGCGCTCCTCTTCGAGCCTACCCGGCTCTTCCAGGGACATCTTGTGTGGAAACAGCCCCTCCTCGACACCGGCAATAAATACTACCGGGAACTCCAGGCCTTTGGCGGAGTGCAGCGTCATCAGCTGTACGCTGTCCTCAAACTCTTCGGCTTCGTGGTCGCCTGCGTTAAGAGCGGCCTCTGAGAGAAATGCTTCCAGTGCCGCCATGCCTTCGCCCGCTTCAGGCGCTTCAAAGACATCGCCTTGGGTAAAGGCACGGGCAGCGGTAACCAACTCTTCCAGGTTCTCGACCCGCGCTTGGCCTTTCTCGCCGCGCTCACTTTTGTGATGCTCTATCAGACCCGTGTGTATCGTGACGTGATCGATAATTTCGTGCAGCGCCATGCCAGAGGCATCGTTATCGAGCTGCTCGATCAGGTTGGCGAAGGTTTGCACGGCATTGGCCGCGCGGCCTTTCAAGGTGCCGTCGTTAATCGCATCGTGGAGCGCTTGCCAGAGAGGGATACTTTGTTCCCGAGCGCGCAGGCGGACAATCTCGACCGTGCGCGTGCCGATGCCGCGAGTGGGTACGTTAATCACCCGCTCCAGCGAGGCATCGTCGTCGCGGTTGAGCATCAGGCGAAGGTAGGCCAGGGCATTCTTGATTTCCAGGCGCTCGTAGAAGCGGTGGCCGCCGTAAATACGGTAGGGCATGCCTTGGCGAATCAGCGTCTCTTCCAGCAGCCGCGACTGAGCGTTTGAGCGGTAGAGAATCGCGATATCGCGGCGGTTAAAGCCTTCGTCGACCTTCTCCTTGATGGTATCGACGATATAGCGGGCTTCTTCCAGGTCGTTAAACCCAGCGTAAATTGAGATCGGCTCGCCTTCGATGCCGTCAGTCCACAGGTTTTTACCCATCCGCTCGCTGTTGTGGCTGATCAGCGTATTGGCGGCTTCCAGGATGGCGCTGGTGGAGCGATAGTTCTGTTCAAGCCGTACGGTGTGGGTTTGCGGAAACTCTTGCTCAAAGCGGCTGATATTCTCCACCTTGGCACCGCGCCAGCCGTAGATCGACTGGTCGTCATCACCCACCGCCGTCATCGGCGTCTTCATGCCGGTGAGCAGTTTTAGCCAAGCGTATTGCAGGGTATTGGTATCTTGGAACTCATCTACCAGTACATGACCAAAGCGCTCCTGGTAGTGGTTTAACAGCGCCGGGTTGTCGCGTAGTAGCTCCAGGCTTCGCAGCAGCAGTTCACCGAAATCGACCAGGCCGCCGCGCTCGCAGGTGAGCTGGTAGCGCTCGTAGAGCTCAACCATCTGGCCCATGTAGGCATCGCCATCCACATTGACCTGGTGCGGGCGCAGCCCCTCCTCTTTGCAGCCGGAGATAAAGTGCTGCACTTGGCGGGGTGGGAAGCGTTCGTCGTCGATGGAGTAATCTTTCAGCAACCGTTTGACCAGGCGTAGCTGATCGTCAGAATCGATAATCTGGAAGTGTTGCGGCAGCTTGGCGTCCTGCCAGTGGGTGCGCAGCAGGCGGTGGGCGATGGAGTGAAAGGTGCCCACCCATACATGGCGCATCGAGATGCTCAGCAGTGCCTCAAGGCGGGTGCGCATCTCTTTGGCGGCTTTATTGGTAAAGGTCACTGCCAGCAGGGCATAAGGGGACAGCCCTTCGGCCTGCATCAGCCAGGCGATGCGATGCACCAGCACGCGGGTTTTACCGGAGCCTGCGCCTGCGAGCACCAACAGATTACCTTGGGGGGCGCTCACTGCTTCGCGCTGGGCGGAGTTGAGCTGATCGAGAATCGCCGTGACGTCGTCCATAGTAGCCGCTGCCGGATCAAAAAATAGGCGGCTAGTCTAGCACAGCCAGCGAACTGGCTGTGTATACAGGTTAACGATTAGGATTCTTCAGGAAAGCGCAGCGTATTTAGGCTCTTTTTAACCGCTTTGAGCTGTTCGGCGAGTTTCGGCCCGCGGGTTTTGGCCACACCCACGGCGAGTACATCGATCAGCACCAGATGGGCAATGCGCGAGCTAAGCGGGGTGTAAATCTCGGTGTCTTCATGAACATCGATATACAGCGGCAGGCTGACCTCTTCGGCGAGTGGCGAGCCGCTGGGGCACAGGCCAATGACTGTTGCACCCGCCTCGCGAGCCAGGCGTACGCTGGCGACTAGCGCTTTGGTACGGCCGGTTTGTGAAATTGCCACCACCACATCGCCATCGTTCAAGGTCACTGCCGACATATTCTGCATATGTGGGTCGGCGTAGGCAGAAGTGGAGATCTGCAGGCGGAAAAACTTGTGCTGGGCATCAAAGGCCACGGCACCGGAAGCCCCAAAGCCATAGAACTCGACCCGGTTGGCCATCGCCAGGGCGTTAACTGCACGGCCCAGGGCGTCGTTATCAAGCCGGTCGCGCACTGAGAGCAGCGTGCCCACGGTCGAGTCAAAAATACTGTGGGAAAACTCAGCGACCGAGTCGCTGTCGTTCATGGAGAATTGCGCGAACTGACTGCCGCTGGCCAGCATTTGCGCCAGCTGTAGCTTGAAATCCTGAAAGCCATTGCACCCCAGCGCACGACAAAAGCGCACCACGGTAGGTTCGCTAACGGTGGCTTCGGTGGCCAGATCCACAATGCGCATGTGAATGACCTCTTCGGGGTTGCGCAGTACAAACCGCGCCACTTTTTGCTCGGAGCGTCGAAAGTGCTCCATGCGGCGTCTCATTTCATCGAACAGGGCGCGACTCACGTTCAGCTCCTTGGGTGCTCAACCAACAGGTATTCAACAGTATGCCTTAATGAGTCCATAGGGCCACGAACTATTAGGCAGCGTTCCAACTGCGTTTAAAGGCCGTTAGCCTCTTTTTTTAGGAATGGTCATCATTTTGTCAAGTAGGTTATAGTAATAATTGAAGTGCCGCACTGCATCATAACAGTCGTCACGGATGCAGGTGGACGAAGGCATATTCATCTGGAGGAACGTCGATTATGAGAAACGTCGAACGAATCACCTCGGTTAAAAGCGAATTGCTCGACATCTTTATGAGTATGGAAGTCGATGAGCATGCCCAGCGCCAGCGCAGCGCTGCCCAACGCAGCTTAAGAGCGCGGCGGGGTATTGAGCTTCATCGTGAGTTTCAAAAGTTATCGCGGGATATCGCCCCCTTGCCCGATGAAGATCGGCAAGAGAGCGAATTGCACTAAGTTTTAGGATGCCAAGAGGTTAGGGGCGCAACTATTATCTGCGCAGAACCTCGCTGCCCTGCCGGCTAGCAGGGCCTTGGCGGCTCAGCTTAGATTAGCCCTGTTACGAACACGGCAACAACGCCAGCGGGCGCTACATAGCGCGCGATAATGTTCCATACGCTCTTGCCGGTCGCTGAAAGACCCAGTTCGTCTTCCACGCTGCTGCGCTCCAGGCACCAAGCGGTGAATAGAATCGCACCCAGCCCCGTCAGCGGCAGCATTATTTTGCTGGTCAGCGTATCCAGCAGGTCAAACACGCCCAGTCCAAACAGCAGCGGTTCGCTCCACACGTTAAATGACAGCAGCGCTGCAATACCCAGCAACCAAGCACCCACACCGGCCACAACGGTAGCCATGACGCGGCCTAGCGGCGTGCGCTCTTCAATGAATTCCACCACGGGCTCAAGCAGTGAAATGGCCGATGTTAATGCCGCAAACGTCAGCAGCAGAAAGAACATCAAACCTAAAAGTAAACCACCATCAATATTGCCAAAGGCCAGTGGTAGGGTGACGAAAATCAGCCCTGGGCCCGAAGCGACATCCAGATTATTAGCAAACACGATCGGGAAGATAGCTAAACCCGCGCCTAAAGCGATGACGGTATCCATGATGATGACCGTGCGGGCGGTTTGCAGCAGATCGATCTCTTTGTCCAAATAAGAGCCGTAAGCCATCATGATGCCCATACCCAGTGAGAGGGTGAAGAAGGCGTGGCCCAAGGCGGCTAGCACGGTTTCTGCTGTGAGCTTGCTCCAGTCCGGGTTGAACATATACGTCAACGCCTCGCCAAAGTGGCCGGTTGTCATGCCATAACCGATCAGCACGACCAGCAGTAGTGCGAGGACTGGCATCAGAATGCGTACAGCGCCTTCAAGGCCTTTGGTAACGCCGCGGGCGACAATCCCAATGACCAGCAGCATAAACACGGAGTGGCCCAGCAGCAGCAACCCAGGGTTACTCAACATGCCATTAAATAGCGCGCCAATGCCATCGGCATCTTGACCGCTAAAAGCACCGCTCACCGAGTTGACGGTGTAGTAGAGCGACCAGCCGCCAATCACGCTGTAAAACGACAAAATCAAGAAGGCCCCGACAATGCCGCTAATGCCCACGATGGCCCAGGCTTTGGGCTTTTTCGCCGTGCGCGCTAGCTCTGACATGGTGCTGGCGGGGTTCTTCTGGCCGCGCCGCCCCAATAGCCACTCAGAGACAAGAATGGGCAAGCCGATCAGCGCGATACAGAGCAAATACACAAATACGAAAGCAGCGCCGCCGCTTTCACCCACCATATACGGAAATTTCCAGATATTCCCTAGACCCACCGCTGAACCAGCGGCGGCCAGCACAAAGGTCATTCGCGATGACCACTGCGCATGCGCAAGCTTCGCCATACATCACCCATTAAGTCGATTGTTGTGTAAGTCACTGCGTGTTGAACACGCTAGTTTTCGGAAAATTGCGTCATTGCCAGCGTGCTTTTCCGAAAGTAAGCGCAATTTATCTGATCGACCGCAAGCATGCCAGTTAGCTGGCCTAAAAAGGTGGGTTAAAACAGTTGGCTTTGCTTTTCACCCGCAAAGGGGCCAAGAGCGGGTAATGGCGTCACTTCTCCTAGTGCGTTATAGAGTAAACGGGCCATGTGGGGAGACTCGCGGTTGTCCGCAGTATGCACAAATAAGAAAGGGGTTTTCCCCTGACTTATCCACAGCTTTAGGCGGGCTTTCCAGGCGGTGAAGTAGTCACTATTAATCGTTTTGTCAATATGGCCAATAAAGCGAATGACAGGAAAATTTGCCGTGGAAAGCACGTGTAGCGGGAGTTTCGGCTTTTCTTGCTGGGCGTGGGCCAAGCCCAAATGGTCATTTGCCGGGGTTGAGAAGAGCGGGCGCACGTCGAGCATCACGCGGTTGGCCGAATAAGTTATCAACAGGCGGTTAAGGGCAATTTCGGCGGCCCCTTTGTGGAAAAACTCAGGATGCCGAACCTCGACCGCGCAAGGCAAATGGGTAGGCCAAGCGGCAAGTAGCGCTTCAAGCTGGGGAAGCTCTTGGGGGCCGAAATCTCGTGGTAGTTGCACCATGGTGGGGCCAAGGCGGTCGTGCAGAGGTTCTAGCGCCGCTAAAAATGCCCAGGCCTCCTCTAACCGCGTTAGCCGTTGATCGTGGGTTACGCTGGCCGGTAATTTAAAACAAAAGCGAAAGTGGGATGGTGCCTGGCGCGCCCAGGCAGCAATGGTGTCCGGCTTTGGGGTACCGCTATAAAAGGTAGTGTTGCCCTCAACGCTGGAAAACACCGCCGCGTAATCGCTTAGCAGCTCAGTTTTGGCGTGGCGTGGATAAAGGTTGCCCAGCCAGTCTTGATTGGCCCACATAGGCAAGCCTAGATAAAGAGGAAGCTTCATGGGTGCCAGCCTACATCGACAAGATCAAGCGCTAATGTAACAGGTTAAGAGCCTTGCCCGTTAAGCGTGAATGGCGGCTCTAAAACGTCTATAGATGCGGCGCCAGTATGCCGTGGGTGAGCAGAGGCTGGCGCACTGGCGGGTTAGCAGCTAATGGTGGTGCGGATAAGACGCGCTTTTGATTGCAGCAGCGGCAAGTACTCTTTGAGCAGGGTGTCTAAATCGATACGTGCCGCGTTGGTACTAATGTTAATAGCCCCTAACAGTTTGCCATTCGCATCAAACGCCGGTACCGCCAGCGAGCGTAAGCCTGAATCCAGCTCTTGATCGGCAATGGCGTAGCCTTGCTGGCGGGCCTTGTGAATACACTTTTTTAGTTCGCTTTTAGAGGTAAAGGTTTTATCCGTATGGCGCTGTAGGGTTATTCGCTCTAAGTAGGCATCCAACTCAGCCTCTGACAGCTGGGCTAGCAGAACGCGCCCCATTGAGGTGTATGCGGCCGGTAAACGGGTTCCTATGGACAGAGTAATGGCCATCAAGCGGTGACGCGCCGCTGAGCGCGCAACATAAATGACATCATCGCCATCAAGTACACCCAATGAGGATGACTCACCGCATTCGTTGGTTATCTCCTCCAAATACTGCTGAATAGCGCTGCGATAATTATTGGCGGACAAAAACGAGTAACCCAGTTGCAGTACTCGCGGCGCTAGCTCAAAGTAGCGCTGCTGTTTGCGCACATAGCCGAGTGCATGCAGGGTGAGCAGAAAGCGTCGGGCCTTGGCCCGGTTCATGCCTGTGCGTGCGGCCACTTCGCTAAGCGTCATCCTTGGGTGGCCCTCATCAAATGCTAAAATCACTTCCAGGCCACTCGCCAGCGCTGTCACGAAGTCGCGGTCATCGGGGGTTAACATTTCATCCTGAAGCTGTTCTTCCATCGGTGTCCACTCATCGGAATAGGCGTAAATTTTAAAGATCAATATAGCATATTGTTCGAATGGCGAACATGTATGCGCGACTTTGGCTGGCGAATATATTCGCCGTGTACGGCGCTATAAACGGTTGAGCGCTTGAACCAATGTGCGTAGATCTTTAATCGTGATGACATCGGCTGGGAAAGGAGATTGAGCGGGATTCGCTGTAACACCGACAAAAAGCGTTCCGTTTGAGCGTGCGGCGCGATAGTCATTATACGAATCGCCAATCATAACGGTGGCTTTCACTGCTAGTTGGTGTCGGGTGAGTAAGTTGCGTAAGCCCGTGGCTTTGTCCGGGGGCGCTCCCACCACCTCTTTAAAGTAAGGCGCCAACTGGCGCTGCTCCACAATGGCCTTGAGTTCCTGTTCGGGGGTGGCAGAGAGCAAATATAGCCACTGGTGGTGGTGCCAATCGCTTAAAAATTCTAGCGCTCCGGGAATGGGCGGTGCGGTCAGTAAGTGCTCTTCGACACTGGCTTTAAATTGCTCACAAAGCGCCTGAATACGTGCGTCACTGGCTCGCTTGCCCAGGATGTGTTCTTCAATATGGCGAAACTTGACCTCTCTAGGCTGACCACCGCGTCTGCTAAGGTAGGCCACGATGGCGCGGTACTGAGCTTCCGGCGCTTGACAGTATACGTCGGCAAACGCCTGGCGTTTTAGGGTTGCTGAATCGAGAACAACGCCATCGAAGTCAAACACCAATGCATAAGAAGGAATCGTATCGTCATCACTCACGGAACTACTCCGCTGGCTAGGTTCCAGGCAAAAAACGGCACTATACCTAGGCGACAAGTGCCGTTACACGAACATTAGCTACGTTTGAAGCGTGAATATAACCAACTTTTTAGGGGAGTATTGCCTAGTAAAACCAGCACAATCACTGAGGTAAGCACTAATGAAAGTGGGTTGATTACCAGCGCGAGTAGGAAATCCGTACTGCTGTCACCGACCGATGACATAGCCTGTCGGTAAGATTCATCCAGCAGCGGGCCAAGAATGACACCGAGAATAATCGGGCCCATCTGAAAGCCAAACATCTTCAGCCAGTAGCCCAATATGCCAAAGCCTAGCATCCAATAAACTTCTGTCATGCTGCTGTTAAGCGAGTAGGTACCTACCACACACAGCACCAATATCAGCGGGATCATAATGGCTTTAGGCACTTCAACAATTTTTGAAAAAAGCTTAATACCGGTGAGCCCAAAGATGAGCAGGAATATATTGGCCAATGCTAAATTGCCGACCGTAAACCAAAAGATATAGGGTGTTTCGATCATCAGCATTGGGCCTGGATTCAGGCCATGAATGACTAGTGCACCGATAATAACGGCGGTGACTGCGTCACCCGGCATGCCGAGGGTAAGCATAGGTACGTAAGCGCCACCCACTGCTGCGTTATTGGCGGTTTCAGGTGCCACAAGCCCTTCATACGCGCCTTCACCAAAAGGCACTTCAGGGTTTTTAACTGTGCGCTTGGCGTGATCATAAGCAAACAGTGATGCAATATCTCCGCCAGTACCGGGGAGAGCGCCAACCACGACGCCGATAATAGACGTGCGTAAAGAAAGCGGTAAAAACTTGAGCACCATATTAAGAGGCGGAACGATCTTATCGACGTTCTGTTTAACGGGCACTTTGGCCATATTATGTAGCTGGTAAAACGCTTCCGCGACACCAAACAGGCCAATCATGACCACCACGTAATGAATCCCGCCCAGCAGTTCCATACTACCCATGGTTAGGCGTGGCTGGGCGGTTACCATGTCCATGCCGACCAACCCAATGGTGGCCCCCAGGGCGACAGAGAAAATACCGCGTGCAAGCGATTTACCCGATAGCGAGCTGACCAATAGTAAACCCATGACGGCGATTAAAAAGTAGTCGCGGGGGGCAAATTTAAGAGCAAGATCGGCAAGGTGCGGGGCCGTGGCAGCGAGTACGGCCACACCAATCAAGCCACCGATGACCGACATCACGGTGCTCAGACCGATCGCTTTGCCCGCTTCACCTTTCTGGGCTAACGGGTAACCGTCGAAAGCAGTTGTGACCGCTGATGGGGCACCAGGAATATTGAGCAGGATGGCCGTGCGCGAACCGCCGTAAACGCCGCCGACATAAATACCCACCATCAGCGCTAGCGCGTTATTAATGTCCCAGGAAAACGTAAATGAAATCAGAATAGAGACGGCCATTGTAACCGAGAGGCCGGGAATGGCACCGATGTAAATACCGGCGATAACGCCAAGGGCAGTTAAGCCCAATAGACCTGGATCAAGCCAAGCCATGAGCAGATAGGAGAAGGTATCACTCATTGGATGCCTCGGGGTTCATTATCAAGGAAGATAGACACGAAACACTATCGTGAAAAGTACATAAATTACCGCAATGGCAAGCGAAGCAATCACTAGAGAACTAATGATTTTTCCTTGACGATAATAAATGAACATAGCGGCTAAAAAGATAAAGGTGCTTACATAGAAGCTTGTCCATACGATAGCTACTAAATAGAGCATCGATACTATCGAGAACACCACAATATGCGTTTTAAAATGCTCATGTAAAAACACTTTAAACTCTTGGCTAGCGCTGTGAATTTGGGGATCTCGCTGCTTGCGCCGATGGCTGAAGATAATGGCTATTGAGGAAGCGAGCATTATCAAGGCGAGCCCGACAGGAAATGAGCCAGCGGAGTTCAGCTGCACCCCATTATCGATACGATAAGCCTCGTAGAGGACGCCGACACTAAACAGCAGAAGCAACCAGTCAAAGACCTTTTCTCCCGCCCGAACGCGCTCAATTTTTTTAGTCATACAGAGACTCCAAGGGGACAGGTGGTAATCCTGTCCCCTAAGTCATAGGAAGATAGCGTTAGGGGCGTGGAATACCTAACTCTTCAGGGGATTTTTCGACCGCATCCGCTTCGAACATTGACCATGCTGTGACGGATTGCCAGTTATCCAGGTATTGCTGCGCTTCTTCACCGTTGAGGTTGAGCGATTCGCCACCAAAATTAGCTAAGAACTCTTGGAAACCATCGCTGGCAACGGCCTGCTCGTAAGCATCTTCCAAGGTAGCTTTTACGTCATCGGGTGTATCTTCACGCACAAAGACACCCCAGAACGGGCCCCAAGGCAAGAATGAATCAAGCTCTGGGATAGCATCGGTGATCGGCGGAACGTCCGGCAGATCCTCCAGTTCTTCACTACCCAGCACGGCCAGGCCCTTCAGGCGGCCCGCGCGGATTTGTTCGGCCACAGCAGAAAGACTTAGCGGCATAAAGTCGATATGTTCACCCAGCAGTGCCGTAACACCAGGTCCATCTCCACCGAAGGTCACTGTGCGAACATTAAGATCGTCGACAGAGTTGATCATTGCGTGAATCGTACTGGGCAAGCCACCGGCACCGGTACCGCCCATTTTGAGCTCGTCGGGGTTTTCGTGGGCGTACTCAAGCAGCTCAGCGAAAGTATCGAATGGGCTATTAGGATGGGTGGCAATAACCACCCGGCCTTGGCCGATAATATTGATAGGATACATATCATCGTAGGTGAAATCGGCTAAGCCCATTAGTGGGTATAGCTGGGGATTCTCTGCACCAAACAGCAGGTTATAGCCGTCAGGGCGCTGGCGCATGACGTGGTTCATGCCAATAACGCCAGTACCCCCTGGACGGTTGGTGAGAACAATAGTGGTATCCAGAACCTCTTCCACGTGGGGCGTCAGGCTGCGTACGACGTTGTCGGTGGCGCCCCCGGCTCCCCACTGGATGGTACCTTGAATGTTACGGTCAGGATAATCGGCGAGGGCGCCCCCCGCGACTGCCAAAGAGCCGATAGCGATAGCCAACTGGGTGAAAAGTGGCTTAGTCATAATG
Source organism: Halomonas sp. A3H3 (assembly GCF_000982975.1). Classification (NCBI taxonomy): domain Bacteria; kingdom Pseudomonadati; phylum Pseudomonadota; class Gammaproteobacteria; order Oceanospirillales; family Halomonadaceae; genus Halomonas; species Halomonas sp. A3H3. Next base: position 1,925,358 of record NZ_HG423343.1, read on the forward strand.
CTTATCCTCCAACGAGTTATTATATTAGTTGCTGCCAAAGGCGATATTAGTTCGCCTTACGAACTTAAGTGCTTAAGGCGAACACTAGTGATCGCTATGGCGGCTGTCAATCAACAAACCTTCGTATAAGACCAAGGTTTAATATTGCGTGATGGCCGTTACAAGGCAGTACTAAACATGCTGTTTTAGCAGGTGTTAATAGAGTTTTGGGCGCATTAGCCATTGTTTCTGATAACAATAAACCTCTATTACCTCTATATAGTAACGGTTTTTGATAGGTGTCGTGTTAGTCGTATAGGGAACAGGTTGCCACACCCCCCCGTCCTATCGTGCATAATGCGAACTAAAGAACGCTATGCGAACAATGGTCACCTATACTGAAAGCCATTAGCTCAGCCATAGCGACACATAATAGTCGTGGTGCTAGAGCTCATTCGCTTGAAAGCACTACCTGGGAGGATGCTATGCGCGCAATCGCCACTGTTTGTTTAAGCGGAGACCTGCGAACTAAGCTGGAAGCCATTGCCCGTGCCGGTTTTGATGGCGTAGAAATATTTGAAAACGACCTGCTCTCTTTTGATGGCTCGCCGCAGGAAGTGCGTGCGCTGTGTGAGCGCCTGGGGCTGAAGATCGTTGCCTTTCAACCGTTTCGCGATTTTGAGGCGATGCCGGAGCCGCAGCGCAGCCGCAATCTAAAGCGTGCAGAGCGAAAATTTGAACTGATGGAGCAGTTAGGCACTGATTTTCTGCTGGTGTGTAGCAATGTATCCCCTCAGGCCATGGACGATATGGATCGCGTAGTGGCCGATTTGCGCGAGCTTGCCGAGCTGGCAGCGAAGCGGAATATTCGGGTGGGGTTTGAAGCGTTGGCCTGGGGGAGGCATATTTCTGACTACCGCGATACGTGGGAAGCCGTGCGGCGCGTCGATCATCCTAATTTGGGCATTGTGCTCGACAGCTTTCACATTCTATCGCGTGGCCATGATCTCTCTGCCATCGGCAAAATCCCTAAACAAAAGATCTTCTTCGTCCAGGTGGCAGATGCGCCGCTGCTGGATATGGATGTACTGCAGTGGAGCCGTCACTTCCGCTGCTTTCCCGGCCAAGGTCGCCTACCGCTGAAAGCCTTCATGGCCGAACTCGCCAAAACCGGTTACGACGGCCCGCTGTCGCTGGAAATTTTTAGCGACGCCTTTCGCGCCGCACCAACTGAAATCACTGCCCTGGATGGTCTTCGTTCGCTCATTCTGCTCGAAAACCTTATCGAGGAGGGCCCCTGGGCAAGCCCTATTCCCCCGGCGCCCAACTACAACGGCATTCATTTTATAGAGTTTACCCTCGACGAAGAGAGCGCCGCGCCGCTCGGCGAATTTATCGATGCACTGGGCTTTCGTCATGTAGGCCGCCATCGCTCCAAAAATGTCGAGCTCTGGAAGCAGGGTGAGATTCATCTGGTGCTCAATTTTGAAACGGACAGCTTTGCCCATACTTTCCGGCTGCTTCACGGCACCTCAGTGTGTGCGGTGGGTTTCCGTGTTGATGATGTTGAACGCGGGCTTGCCCGTGCAAAAGCATTTAAAGCACAGACATTCCGTGGCCAGGTGGGCGAAGGCGAGATGGAAATCTCAGCGCTGCGGGGTATAGAAGGCAGCCTTGTTTACCTGGTGGATGATCAAGCGGCTGAGGACTTGCAGTGGCGAACCGATTTTGAACTGTTTGACCAAGAGAGCCGCAATGAGGCCGGTCTCACCCGGGTAGATCACCTCTCTTACGTACTGCCCGCTACGCAGCTACTCAGTTGGCAGCTCTTTCACCGCACCGTATTTGGATTTAACGCGGCCGCAGAGAACGAGATCATCGACCCAAGGGGCATGATGATCAGCCAAGCGGTGATTAGCCCAGAGCAGAGTATTCGCATCCCGTTGACGGTTTCACAGGCCCAGGATACCCAGCCAGGGCGTTTTCTGAGCGAGTTTCGCGGTGGCGTGCAGCAGATCGCCTTTGAAAGCCACGATATCTTCGCCACGGTTGATGAGCTACAAACGCGCGGCTTGCCGCTGCTGAAAATTCCGCAGAATTACTACGACGATCTTGAAGCACGCTACGGGCTGGAAGAGGAGCTGTTAGAGGCAATGCGTAAGCGCAATATTCTGTTTGATCGCAACGACGAAGGCGACTTTCTCCACGCCTATACCGAAACGTTCTCGGGCCGATTCTTCTTCGAAATCGTTGAGCGGCGTGGAACCTACCAGCAGTTTGGTGCTGCCAACGCGGGTATTCGCCTGGCCGCTCAGGCCGCCCAGCGCTAATTAGACAAAACGAAAACAATGCGGCGGTGCAAAGCGGCACTGCTCGGGAGGATAGCAATGAAACTTGGCCTAATCGGTAAAGCGATTATGAACTCCAGTTCACCGGACTTGCATGTTCGGCTGGGGCAGCTCACCGGCATACCTACTACTTACGACCTGTTTGATGCCAACGAGCAACCGATTAAGTCACTGGCAAAACAGGTAGATAAAGTCATCGCCGCAGGCTATCGCGGAGTTAATGTGACATTTCCCTGGAAAGAGGCCGCCGTTGGGCTGGCCTCCCGTCTATCCACGGGCGCAAAAATGGTCGGCGCTGCCAATACATTGGTGTTTGAAAACGGCGAAATCATCGCGGAGAACACAGACTTTACCGGCTTTATGAGTGGCTTTCGTGCCACCTTAGGTGAGCGCAAACCGGGCCGCGTACTGTTGATGGGCACCGGCGGCGTCGGCAAAGCCGTTGCTTTTGGCCTGGGGCAACTGGGTGCAAGCGAGGTAATCCTGATGGATCTGGATGACGCCAAGTCGCGCCAGCTGGCCAAGGAGCTACAGCAACACGGTTTCACTGCATCGACCATTACCGCCGCGCAGCTGGCTGATACCGTGCCCCACTGCGATGGGCTAGTAAACTGTACACCGATTGGGCACGAAAAAAGCCCCGGCTGCCCGCTGCCTGCAGAGCTGGTGCAGGCGCACCACTGGATTTTTGATGCGGTGTACGTGCCCGCCGTCACTGAATTTATTTCCGCGGCAAAGCAAGCGGGCGCTGCGGTGGTTAGCGGGGTTAGCCTGTTTGTGTATCAGGGCGTCGACGCCTTTAAGCTGTTCTGTGAAGATGAAGCTAAACGCAAGGCGGCTGACCAGCAGTCAACCACGCTATTTGCCCACTACCGTCGCGAACTACTCAAGGAAACTGACGAATGAGCCAAGGTAAAGTATTAGTGCTGCACGGACCTAATTTGAATCTGCTCGGTACCCGCCAGCCGGAAATTTATGGCTATGAGACCCTTGAAGACGTCAATAACGTGCTACGTGAAAAAGCCGTCATGGCTGACTGGGAGCTTAACTGCCTGCAGAGCAACCACGAAGGCGCGTTGATTGATGCTATTCATGCGGCACGGCTTGATGGTACCCAGGCAATTATTATCAATCCCGCTGCCTATACCCACACGTCAGTAGCGATTCTGGATGCGCTTAACGCCTTTGAGGGTAAGGTCATCGAAGTGCATATCTCTAATGTACACAAGCGCGAAAGCTTCCGTCACCACTCCTATGTATCGCTGCGTGCCGATGGCGTCATTGCCGGGCTGGGCACACAGGGTTATCAGGCCGCGCTGGATGCGATCATGAAAGCGGCGAGCATCTCCTAGGGTGATCCATTAATAGTTGAGAAGGTTGTCATGACCAGACTTCGACTAGCCTTGGTGGGGGCGGGTGTTATCGGTCGTCGCCATATCGGCTTGATCCAGGAGAGTGCCCAGGTAGCGCTAACCGCCATTGTTGGCCCAGGGGCTGCAACGCAAACCCTTGCCAATACGTTGGCCGTTGAGTACCACCAGGATCTACCCACGCTTTTTGCCCGGCAAACAGTAGACGGGGTGATTTTGGCAACCCCCAACGCGCTACATGTGGAACAAGCTCTGCTGTGCATAGAAGCAGGTGTGCCTGCGCTAATTGAAAAGCCCGTGGCGCATAGCGTGGCGGAAGGCGAGCGGCTGTTGAACGCGGCAAGCACTTCCTCAGTCCCTCTTTTAGTCGGTCATCACCGGGCCCATAGCCCCATTTTAGCCAAAGCGCGTGCCATCATTGCCAAAGGGGTGATTGGGCAGCCGGTCGCTATTCAGGGAAGCGCGCTTTTTTATAAGCCGGATAGCTATTTTGACGAGGCTGCATGGCGCAGGGAGCCTGGAGGTGGGCCTGTGTTGATCAACCTAATCCATGAGATTGGTAATCTGCGCTCACTGTTGGGCGATATCACCCATGTGCAGGCGATGACCTCCCAGGCCACGCGCCAGTTCACCGTGGAAGATACCGCGGCCATTAACTTTCGGTTTGCTAACGGCGCGCTGGGCACATTTTTACTGAGCGATACGGCGGCCACGCCGCGTAGCTGGGAGCAGTCTAGCGGTGAGGATCCTGTCTACGCGCATTACCCCGATGAGGAGTGTTATCTGGTGGCCGGTACTCAGGGGTCATTGTCGGTACCGACGCTGCGCATCAAACGCTACTGTGAGGAGCAAGTTGCTTCATGGTGGGAACCGTTTGATGAGCTGACACTCGACGTTCGCCGCGATGACCCTTTGGCTTGCCAACTCGCTCATTTTGTCGCCGTTATCCGCGGCGAAGCAACGCCCTTGGTCAGCGTGCACGATGGTTTGCAAAACCTAAGAGTCGTTGAGGCGATTTACGATGCGGCTGCCACAGGCCGGTGTATAGCACTCTAGGCGAGTTATCAAAATAAGTTGTCGTTCCACAACAAGAGTTAACATTTCTGATAGTTAGAATACTGTCTATTGATAAACCTATTAAGTTAAATATGCTTTAGTTTTAGATGTTTATACTAAAGTCGTGTTTTTTATGACTAAAGTAAAAGAGTAATCTCGCTGTATGTAGCGCGAATAGATGTACGAAATGCGAACATAAAAACAAAGCAATAATAGGAAGTTAAAATGAAAAAAATCTTTGCCGCAACCTGTCTCGCCGTTTGCAGCAGCGCCTTGGCTCTCGGTCTCACTGTTTCCTCCGCTAGCGCCAATGAGTGGCCGACTAGCGATATTCGCCTGGTCGTTCCTTATGCGCCGGGTGGCACTACCGATGTCTTGTCGCGTCGCGTTGCTGATCTCCTCCAGCAAGAACTTGATGCCAATGTCATTGTAGAAAACCGCCCAGGCGCGGGCTCCACTGTCGGCACCGGCAGGCTCGCCCGCGGTGGCCGTGATGCTGACCACACCATCCTGATGGCATCCCCAGGGCACACGATTGGTGCCGCGATCTACCCAGACCTGGCCTATGACCCCGTTGAAGATTTCGTCTTTCTACAAAATATGATCGATATTCCCAATGTCATGGTGGTGCCCGCAGACAGCCCCTATGAGAATGTCATTGAGTTTATCGAAGCCGCGAAAGAAGACAACATGACCTTTAGCCACAGCGGCGTAGGTAGCTCCATTCATATGTCGGGTGAGTTATTCAAAACGCTGACCGAAACGAATATGACGGCAGTGCCTTTTGCGGGTAGCGGCGCGGCGCTTCCTGCGTTGCTGAGCGGCGATGTGGATGTTTCGTTTGAGAACATGCCAGCGGTGCTCTCGCACATACGTTCAGGTGATCTACGTGCGCTGGCGGTTACCTCTGCCGAGCGTTCCGAGTACCTTCCCGATGTCCCGACGTTGTCAGAAATCGGTGAATATAACCTCGACCAGTTCATCACGACTGCCTGGTTCGGCCTGATTGCGCACAGCTCCTTCCCTGAAGAGGCCCAGAGCACAATGCGAGAAGCGCTAGCCAATGTCATGGAGCGCGAAGAGTTTCTGGATTTCGCCGAACAGCTGGGTGCTGAGCCGGGCCAAGTGGCCGGTGATGAGTTCAAACAGTTTATCGCCGATGACCTGCAGCGCTGGGAAGAGGTTGCCGAGCAGGCTGGTATCAGTCAATAAGTTCAGTAACCCCCAATAAGCTAAGGCGAGGGCTATGTCCTCGCCTCTCTTATTTGTTAGGAGAAGGCAGCGATGACGACATCGGATTCCCATCGCAGGGTGAAGATAAAGGACATCGGCGATGTAATAGCAGGCGTTGTCCTGCTGGGATTTGCCCTTGTGCTGGTCTTTTACCTGGTACCCAACTACATCAATGAGCCGCCCATTCTGCAAAACCCGATGATGTCGCCCCGCTGGCTGCCTACGATCGTGGGTTGGTTGATTTTGCTGTTTTCCATTCTGCTCATCCTCCAAGGCTTACTGGTAACAGGTGCTCGCGAGGAAGATGAGCGAGCGATTGAAAAGGGCTCGCCGCGGCGTTTCTTTATGATGGTCGTTGCGTTAGTGATCTACGTTGCCCTGTTTGAAACGATGGGCGCGGTGTTCTGTGGCATCCTTGCAACGCTCGTCTTGTTTGTGGCCCACCCTGTGCGCACATGGTGGGTGTATAGCTTGGCCTTCCTGTTTCCCATCGTCGTGACATTCTTATTTGTTGAAGTGATGAATGTACCGCTTCCGATAATGCCGTTTTGGCTCTGATTGACTGATTCTCGTACTGGGTGAGCTATGGAAAATTTTTCGGAAGTCATACACCTATTCTTTACCCTGGAGAACTTCCTGGCGATCGCCGTGGGGGTTGTCATCGGTGTGGTGGTGGGTTCGATCCCAGGATTAACCGCGACAATGGCGGTGGCATTAGCGCTACCCTTCACCTTCTCAATGCAGCCGATTGCCGCCATCTTGCTGCTGGTGGGGATTTACAAAGGGGGGATGTACGGTGGTTCGATTACGGCGATCTTGATACGCACGCCAGGCTCTCCTGCTTCTGCCTGTACGCTGCTTGACGGCTATCCCATGGCCCAGCAGGGGCATGCGAAGAAAGCCCTCAAAGCGGCGCTATACTCTTCGGTTATCGCCGATTTTATCTCCAACATCGCGCTTATCTTCTTTGCCGCTTATCTGGCTAAGATCGCGCTTAATTTCGGCGCCCCAGAATTTTTCTGGCTGATCTGCTTCTCGCTGACCATTATTATTTCCTTGGCCAGTGGCTCGATGATTAAGGGCTTAATGGCGGCTTTGCTGGGCATTCTGCTTTCCATGGTAGGGCTTGACGATGTCTTTGGCTCTCAGCGGTTGACCTTTGGCAGCTACAACTTAATGGATAGCATCTCCTTTATTCCCTTGTTGATTGGTCTATTCGCCATACCGGAGATTATTGAGTTTTATCGCAAAAAAGCGGTGCCGCATATTAAGGCTAAGGCCAGTGGTGCTGGCTTGGCGTTTTCCGAACTGAAGCGCTGCATGTCGAGCATCGTACGGGGCAGTTTAATTGGGGTCATCATCGGCGCGATACCGGGTACTGGCGCCACCGCGGCGGCGTTTATTTCTTACAGCGATGCGCGCAGGCGCTCGCCTAATAAGGCTAATTTCGGTAAAGGTGAAGTCGAGGGTGTTGCGGCCGCGGAGGCGGGCAATAATGGCGTCGCGGGCGCTACCATGATCCCTCTGCTCTCGTTAGGTATTCCTGGTGATGTGATTACCGCGATTATACTCGGCGCCTTTATGGTGCATGGTTTGACGCCTGGCCCGCTGATGTTCCAAGAGAACCTATCACTGATTTATGCGCTGTTTATGGGCATCATGCTCAGCTCCGTTATTTTGCTGGTGGTGGGTAATGTGGCAATTAAGTACTTCTCATTAATTGCTGATATTCCAAAGCCGATTCTGTTTCCCATCGTCCTGATGTTTTGCGTATACGGCGCCTATGCGGTCAATAACGATACCTTCGATGTTGGGTTGATGTTGGCCTTCGGTGTGCTGGGATATATCTTCAATCGGGCGGCGATACCCGCAGCTCCGTTTCTGATTGGTTTTATCCTGGGTCCGATGTTTGAAGATAACCTGCGCCGCTCTCTTTTAATCGGCTCCAATGACCTATCAATTTTTGTACGTGGCCCGATTACTTGGTTCTTTATTGCCCTGACAGTGGGCTCGATTGGCTTGGCGTTTTATCGCTTTTGGGAGGCGCGCAGGAAGCGTCCTATAACGTCTAAGACCTCCTAAACCGCTAAGGCTTTACAAACATTTGAATGTGACAAGAGAACAAGTCAATGAGTGACCACTTTTATAGTGCCGATCGTATCCGTGACCGCTTTTCCCAAGCGATGTCCGATATGTATCAGCAAGAGGTACCCCAGTACGGCACGCTGCTCTCGCTAGTGGCTGACGTTAATCGAGAGGTGATCGAGCGCGATACTAGGCTAGCGGACACGCTCACTGCAAACGGTGAGATGGAACGCTTGCACGTTGAGCGACACGGCGCTATCCGGGTGGGCAGCCCCGAAGAATTGGCGCTGTTGCGCCGCATGTTTGCCGTTATGGGCATGTTTCCGGTGGGTTACTATGACCTTTCAGTCGCTGGCGTGCCTGTTCATGCAACGGCGTTTCGTCCCATCGACGATGAAGCGCTGAAGTTAAACCCTTTCCGTTTGTTCACGTCGTTACTCCGGCTTGAGCTCATTGCGGATGCCGAGCTGCGCGAACGGGCGGCGGCGATTATAGCGTCGCGAGAGATCGTCACCCCGCAGGCCGTCGCCCTGATCGAACGCTTTGAGGCTCAGGGTGGGCTCAACGAAGCCGAGGCCGAAACCTTTGTGGTTGAGGCGTTGGAAACCTTCCGCTGGCACCGTGATGCCACCGTCGATTTAGCGACCTATCAAGCGCTACACCAAGAGCATCGCTTGATCGCGGATGTGGTTTGCTTCCGCGGGCCGCATATCAACCACTTGACCCCGCGTACCCTGGACATAGACGCGGTGCAGCAGCGCATGCCGACAAAAGGTATTACCCCGAAGGCGATTATTGAAGGGCCGCCTAGGCGCCACTGCCCGATTCTATTACGGCAAACCAGTTTTAAAGCACTGGAGGAGTCCATCTACTTTGCGGATGAGGCAGAAGGCCAGCATACGGCGCGCTTTGGTGAAATCGAGCAGCGCGGGGTTGCCTTGACCCGTAAAGGGCGAATGCTTTACGACCAGTTGCTGGCTGCTTCACGTCAGGGCGATCCAGCCGTTTCTAATGCTGACCATCAAGCTCATTTAGCCCAAGCGTTTGCTGAGTTTCCTGATGATCAAGACGCGCTGCGCCGCCAAGAGCTGGCATTTTTCCATTACCGTGCAGTGCCGGGGGCTACCACGGCAGAGGACGCCACTAGCGATAACATCGAACGGCTTTTAGCAACGGGTGCGCTGGTGGCAACGCCCATGATCTACGAAGATTTTCTGCCGGTGAGTGCGGCGGGCATCTTCCAGTCTAACCTGGGCGATGGGACGCGCGATGAGTACAGCAGCCACTCCAGCCAGCAGACGTTTGAGCAGGCCCTGGGCACCGCCGTGACGGATGAAATTGCGCTGTATGAGCGTCGCCAAGCCAACTCGCTGGCCCAGGCACTTGCCGAGCTGGGCGGCGCATAAGGGGGAGTAGCCTGCGCTGAGCGCGCTGCCCTTGGTTGGCCTATCCGACCGTAACACCGCCGCAAACAAACAGCGTTTGGCCGGTCATAAAGCCGCTTCGGTCGTCGCAAAAGAAGCTGACGGCCTGGGCTACGTCTTCGGGCTGGCCCATACGCTTTAACGGAATATTATCGATGATGCGACGGGCGCGCTCAGAATCGGGAGGATTATTCTCCCAAAAGGCACTGGTAGCGATGGGCCCTGGGGCAACGCAGTTAACCGTAATGCCGTGTTCCGCCAGCTCCAACGCCCAGGTTCTCGCCATAGACTGCAGCGCTCCTTTCGTGGCGCTGTAAATGGTGCGCGCCTCTTTGCCGAGCACCACGCGGCTGGCATTGATGACGATGCGCCCCATACCGGCTGCTTTCATGGAAGGCAGCAATGCCTGTGTGCATATCAGCGCCGAGCGGACGTTCAGGTGCATTAATGTGTCGAAGTCTTCAAGCCGCGACTCTTCAAGCAGCGCGGGGGCGACAATGCCTACGTTATTGATCAACCGGGTCACCGTATGGCGCTCGGCTATTTTCGCCATCACCCGGCGAGAGGCATCGGCATCGGCAAGGTCGACCAGGACGGCATCAGCTTGCAAAGACGCTGCTTCCGGCTCAACAATATCTACCACGATAACCTGGTAACCCTCCTGCTGGAGACGCAGGGCAATGGCTTGGCCGATGTTTCTAGCCCCGCCGGTCACCACGGCGCAGTGATGCTGAGATGTTCTGCTTTGATCAGAGTGTGAATGCATTTTTGTTATCCTTGGCGGTCATCAATCTTTGTTTTTGTATAAACCCAAACGTTAAAACGTCATCAGTCCCGACATCGTCATCAACCAAATTATTAGGCTAAGCGTAAAGAAGGAGGCTATAGTCGCCACCAGCAGAGCCGCCGCGCTCACCCCGGCTAAGCCATAGCGCTGGCCGAGTAGGGGGTAAATGCTGATCAACGGAGCGGCAGCAAACAGCAGCGCACCGGCCATATAAAGTGGGTCGATACCTGGGACAAGATAAAAGGCGATGAATATAGCCAGTGGGTGAAAGAGGAGTTTGCCGGCCACTATTTGGCCAACGTCCCTGGCCATTCCTTTCACCTGCAGGCCAAACAGCGCCCCGCCAATGACGAAAAGCGCCGCAGGGCCAGCTGCATCGGCTAGCATATCAATGGCTTTAAACAGCGGGCCAGGTATCTGCACGTGGGATACCGCGAGACTAATGCCGACCAGTAAACCAATCAGCACCGGATTTTTGATTAGGCTAAGCGCTGTGTGTTTGACCGTTTTCCATACGCTGGAACCTTGATGGCTGCCCATTTCAGCTAAAATCAGCGCGGCGGGAATAATAAGCAGGTTTTCAATGACCATATTCAGCGCCAAGAGCACCGCCGCTGGGGAGCCAATGACCATGGCCGCCACCGGGTAGCCGACAAAGCCACTGTTGGACGCAGCCATACCTAGGGCCTGCATGGCACTGGCGTTAAGGGGCTGGCGCTGTCGTTTTAAGCAGAGCAGCAACCCCCCACTAAACACGGCGATAGAGCCCAGGCCGTAAGCAACCAGGTAGTTGAGCTTGAAAATATCTTCCAGAGGCTGCTGGGTTAACGCACGAATCACGAGCGCGGGCAGCGCGCAGTAAAGTACAAATACGCCCACCCCCTGCATCTGATCGCGCTGAATAATACCGCTCCATCTCGCTATATAGCCTAAGCCAATGAGTAGGAATATGGGCGTGGTAATCCCAAGTATAGCGAGCATGGCGGCCCCTTAGCGCATGAAGGCAAATGATTAAGTTCGAATAACGAATAATTGTACGCTATTTCTCTTGCGCTTCATGGCATGGAGTGAACAGAAGGCGTGACAAGTTGCTCGATATAATGCGTACGCAGTGGTGTCACATGCGGATCGATCTGTTCAGAGGCGATGCAATCGGTATTTTCAGCCCGCAGACGGTCAGGGTCAAACAGCAGCATCTTGAGCGCTGCCGTTAATTTCAGCTTCCAAGCGCTGCTGCGCGGTGACGCGCACAAAGGCATTCGGCGCGCCCAGCCCTTGGTAACCTTCACGCTGCACCAGCTCAAAGAAGAACGCCTGACGGCTGGGTTGGGTATACAGCTGATGGAAGTCACCGTCGCTGTCCTGATCAAAGAGGATGTGGTGCGCTTGCATCCCAGCTCTGTCTGGCGGGAGAAGATATGGAAAGTGTCCAGCACCAGGCCGACATTAGGGTGGGCCGCCCGGCGCACCACCTCCCGGCTGTCGCGGTAGTCGTGAATATGGCGGCCCCAGGCCATCGCCTCATAGGCCACACGCAGGTGTCGCCGCGCGGCCCTGGAGACCTTCGAAATCGCGAAACGGCTGCAGCGTGACCAGCTTAAGGCCGCGGGAGCGTATCAACTCCCCCGCCTCCCACGGCGTGCCGGGAAACGCCGTTAGGTCGTTTTCAAACAGCTCAAGCCCCTCAAAGCCAGCTTGGGCAATGGCGTCTACCTTCTCTTCGAGCGAGCCGCTTAGGCAAACCGTGGCAATGGATGAGTACATGGCATCACGCTCCTTGCATTGAGTAATATCAGTAGCCCAATAGGCGTGGCAGGAAGGTGACTAGCGTGGGTGCTTTACCTACACAGCTTCTCAACCTGTGCCCGTGCTTCGGCCAGTGCTGTATGCCTAGCGTCTCCTTCACCCATGCCAGGTAGTTCAAGAGCTGCGTTCCATGTACCGCGTAGAGCTGAGAGCATGTCCTGAATGGGTAGTGCGCCTTGACCAGGTATGAGTCGACCGCCACGTGCTTCGGCAATAATATCGCCTTGAAGCTCAGCCGTGGCGTCGCAAATCTGCACCAGATTGACGAAATCCGGTGGCAGCGTGGCTAACTCTTCAGCAGTTCCGCCTGAGCGGGCAAGATGCAACAAATCCACCAGAATTCGTGCATTATGCTGCTCGGAGCGCTCTACCACCTCACGTGCATCCGAGAGCGTGCCAACAGCACGCCAGCGCATGAATTCAAGATGGACAAGCAGCCCGTGTGCTGCTGCGTTTTTGCAGATTGCTGCAAAGCGGTCAATCAACAACGCTCGATCATCGATATCACCGGTAACAATCAATCCGGTTGCTCCCAGCTCCTTTGCTACTTGCAGAAGAGGTCGTAGGGTGTCCGGCGCAAGGTTGTGGGTGATCGGCACTAGCTCTATTTCGCTAATAGCTATGCCCCGGGAATGGGCATAATCACGCAGCGCCAGTGTCTCGACAGAGCCAGGAACCATCGGGTAGACGGGCGTGCCGGCCGCCGCTGAATGTAAGCGCAGCGCGACCGAAGCATGCCCAGTGTTGGCCGCCAAATCGATGAGCGCAGCAGGCTCGAGTTCCATTGCGCTCAAATGCGCGAGTCCGATGGGATGAGCCATTAGTAAGTCGCCCGCCCGCCCGATGCATCGAACACGAAGCCCGTGGTACATGAGCATTCAGGACTAGCTGCGAAGGCCACGACAGCTGCCAGCTCCTCAATACCGAGTAGGCGTTGCATCGGGATCTTCGCTTTCGAAGCAGCGATATGCTCTGCCGTCATTTGCTCTAATAGTTCTGTTTCAACCATTACCGGGGCCACAGCATTAACAGTAACCCCGCTGGTCACTAGCTCTTTCGCGAGCGACTTCGTGAAACCGATGGCTCCCGCTTTAGCCGAAGCGTAGGCAGCGATGCCGGGTACTCCTTCCTTTCCAGCAATGGAGGCGACGGTAACAATGCGTCCGTAGCTCTTTTCAACCATGGCGGGTACGAAGGCGCGGCTAACCAGGAACACGCTATCAAGGTTCACTTGTATCACCCGTCGCCATGTCTCGAAATCATAATCAGTCACGGGGACGACGGGCCCATTAATTCCCGCGTTATTTACAACAATAGATGGAGCGCCATACGTAGTCAGCACTGTTTGAGCGGCAGTGGCAACACTTTCGGGATCAGCAACATCGACGGCCATAGTGTCAATTGGCTCGAAACCCGCAGCCACTGAGTCGAAATACTCGGGCCGGATATCCCAGATAATGACCTGCGCGCCGTCTGCCGCCAGGCGCTTAGCGATCCCACGTCCAATGCCGCGAGCCCCTCCGGTAATGATCGTGATTTGCCCTTCCAGCTTCCTTGTCATGATTCTACTCCAGCGTTCGCTCGGTAATATTTGATCGTCTGTTTCAGCCCTTGAGAAAGTGGTGTGGGCGACCAGTCCACCAATATGGCTGCACTGTCATCGGGTGGCGGAAGCACAATTGGCATCGGATCCCCCGTTGCTGTAACCGAGATATCCTCGCTGGCCTGCTCGTCAAGCATGCGCGCCACCTCGACGGCCTCGATTCTTTGGCCGAACAAATTCACCACGTGCGCGCCCGCAATATCGGCTTTCAGTGCGGCCATAAAGGCTGTGGCCACGTCTGCGACATAAATCATGTCAAGCAACCCTGTAAAGGGAATCGTGAACGATCGACCTTCAGCCACAGCACGTGCAGCAAGGCTTGGTCCAGCAGAAAGGCCTATCTCGCGACCAGGCCCGTAAACCACATAAGGCCGCACCCCGACGGAGGCGAGCCCATCATTATCCCAGAAAGACTGCGCGCAGATTTCGCCGGCCAACTTAAAGGCCCCATACAGCGTTGTTGGCTGGGGGGTTGAGCCCCCGCTAGGGCCGTAAACCCCGGCAGAACTCATGTAGATCACGCTCTTCTGGTTGAGTGTTTGTGCGACAGCAAAGACGTTAAGCAGGCCGATCAGATTCACTTCAGCCCCGAGCCGAGGGTTAGCACGGCAGCCGGGAGTCAGCATGCCTGCTAGATGAATGATGCGCTCCGTCCCCATGGCTGCTGCTTGCAACTGATCGGTGTCCCGGATATCGCCTATGTGCCAATTGAGCATGTTGGCGGCATCCGAGCCACAGATCGCGGCCACCAAACGGCGATCCTCTTTCAAGTCAAATACGACGGGGCAGTAGCCCTCAAAGAGTAGTGCGCGCAGTGTCCAAGCGCCGATGAAACCCGCGGCCCCAGTCACAAGAACTTTGGGCGCCTCTGCGGAGGGGAGTGGAGGGAAGGCAAGATCACTCATGGGCATCGACATCGCTCAGTACGTGCTGGGTTTGGTAAAGCGTGATGCAGTCAGACGCAAGTGCTCCCAGGTGATTCTTAAGCGCCACTATCGCCGCCTCAACAGAGGCACGATCCATTCCTTCAACCAACAGAGCAACGGCGACGGTAATGTCTTTATCGCGAGATTCGCGGAAGATTTTCTCCTTTGTGGGCTGCTGGCCAGTGGTAGGATCACCTTCGAGCGCATGAGCTGCCAATATGCCATCAAGGTGCATTATCTTATCTATCCAGTCGCCGTTAGCGAATGCGGTTGCCGTGTCTCGCTTATCTTCTCCAAACTCAAAAGTGGCGATCCAACCCCCGACACCACGCCCTGCACTGCCAAGGACACGGCAAATCGTCCGCGAGGGCGCTATGTATTCCGATAAAATTCGCTGCGTCCAGGGCGTTGGGTCGTTAAGGCGCGCAAGATAAGGCGAAGACTCTAATGTCTCAAGCGTGCGAGTCTCATACATCATAAAGTAGCGACGGTGAGCCGGCGTTCCTTCCACCGCAATACAGCGTCGACCACGAAGGAATCCCGGAACCGACATTCTTTCAGGCATGTGCTCAAGGCTGTGCCAAGCGTTGTAATCCGTCTCTGCTACCTCGGTCACACCGCCCCAATTGGCAAGTATTCCTTGCCCCAAAAATCCCGTCATTATTTGGTTCTCCTGCCGCATTGCCTAAGGAACTGCAGCTGATGACTCAGTAGAATAGTTTTGGTAGTGCCAGCGTCAGCCAAGGCCAGAAGGCCACGAGGCACAGCGCCAGCATGTTGACGGCCAGGAAAGGCAACGAGGCAATAGATAGGCGCCCAACACCGACTCGCGCAATCACCGAGCCTAGATAGATACAGTTGCCCACGGGTGGCGTTACCAGGCCAATCCCTAACGTCATGATCATAATGATGCCGAAGTGCACTGAATCGTAGCCTGCCGCCTCTGCCACAGGCAGCAGTATTGGGGCGAAGAGCACCAGCGCCGGGACAAGATCCATGAACATCCCAACCACCAGCAAAAAGAGAATGATCAATAGGATGATCGTCCAAGGACCGTATCCACCCGTCTCAAAAAGACTTACCAAGG
Organism: Halomonas sp. A3H3; assembly: GCF_000982975.1. NCBI lineage: Bacteria > Pseudomonadati > Pseudomonadota > Gammaproteobacteria > Oceanospirillales > Halomonadaceae > Halomonas > Halomonas sp. A3H3. Next base: position 1,941,062 of record NZ_HG423343.1, read on the forward strand.
TGGCTGGGTATCTCTCCACAGCAACAATCCAGGCTGTAACGGAGGTGGTAGCGAGGATAAACAGTGGCACGGCCGTGTTGATCGCAGAGTTAACCAGAACCTTCCACATCTGTATCAGCGTCTGATCACGATAGACCACACCGCCTAGCAGCAGCGCATAGATCACGCCGATAACGCCCGCCTCTGTCGCCGTCGTCAGTCCACTTACAATGGCACCGAGCAGGAAGACCGGAAGCAGCAGCGAAAGAAAGGCACTTTTAAAGCTCTCCCAAAGCTCCCTGCGGGTGGCACGGCGTTCGCGGCGTGGCCACTTTTTGCGTTTGGCCATCGTGAAGACCGCCGCCATCAGCATCAGACCCACTAACAAGCCAGGCACAATCCCCGCGAGAAATAGCTGACCCACGCTTTCACCCACCGTAATACCGTAGAGCACCATGGGAATTGAGGGTGGTATCAGTACGCCGATGGTGGATGAGCAAATGGTAATGGCACCCGCATCTTCTCGGGTGTAACCCTGCCGTTCCATTGGCGGTACCATGAGTGAGCCGAGCGCCGCGGTATCGGCCACCGCCGACCCGGAGATACCGCCAAAGAACATGGAGGCGGCAACATTCACTTGTCCCAAGCCACCACGAATATGCCCAACAACTGCATCGGCGAAACGCACTAGACGCTGCGCAATAGACGTTTCGCCAGCCAATGCTCCTGCAAGAATGAAGAGCGGCACCGCAACCAGCGAAAACGACGAAATGGCATTCACCATTTTGTGCCCGATGATCAGCAGCGGGTAGCTGCCATCCAGCCAAATAGCGATGGTAGCCGCAAGCCCCATACCGAAACCGATGGGCACGCCAATGAGCAGCAGCAAGACAAAGACGAGTGCGATTGTCAGCAGCATTTGTTAGTTTCCTATCGGATTAGTTTTATTATGCGTCGCGTCTGACCGCAGCCTTTAATGCCGGGCCCAACCGTTCTAGCACCATGAGCACGATCAGCGCCGAGGAAAAGGGTATAGCGCCATATACCCATGCTTTAGAGATGCGCAACGCTTCAGTGAACGAGGTCATACCCTGTTGTGTTAGCAGAACGCCCTGCCACAACATGATGCCGAAGAAGACTAGCGTCACCATCAGCACAATCACCGCGTTCCAGCGACCGAGCCAGCCTGGCAGCATTTCGCTCACCACGGTGAAAGCGATGTGCGAGTGCTGGTGATAAGCGGCAACGCTGCCGAGAAAGACCAGCCAGACCAGGATGATGTTCGGCACTTCAGTCCCCCAATAAAGAGAAGACTGAAGGAAGTAGCGATAGACAACGCCCAGCGTGACGACAGCCACTAGCGCAGCCAGCAGTAGGCCGATCAGGATCTTCAGGATCCGGCTAATCAGTTCCATGGTTTCAATCCTGGCCAGCGGTGCGGACGGCTTCAATTAGATCGGCGCCAATGCGATCCTCATAGGCTGCCCATGAAGCCTCGGCACCAACGCGAAAACTCTCACGATCCACATCTGAAACGATGGTCATACCACGGTCGGACAGTTCATTCACCAACGCTTCGTTAGCTTCACGTGTAGCTTGCACCTGAGCATCACGACTGATCGTCGCTGCTTCCATGACGGCTTCTTGCAAATCGGAGTCTAAGCCTTCCCAAAAGCGGGCAGACACAATGAACTCCGATGGGATCGAGGCATGCTCAGTCAGCGAAAGCGTGTCCTGAACCTCATCGAAACGTGAGTTAACGATAACCTCAGGTGGGTTTTCCTGCGCGTCCACTACGCCTTGCTGAAGTGCCGAGTAGAGTTCAGAAAAATCGAGCGGTGTAGGGTTTGCGCCCCATTCACGAAAGGCGATGAGCCATGGCTCGACATTCGGCACTCGGATATCGAGCCCCTCCAAGTCTTGGGCCTTGCGGATTGGTACTCCAGAAGTGGTAATGTCGCGGAAGCCCAGCTCCCCCCAACCCAGCACCTTGAAGCCATTTTCGTACATGATGTCATCTAACGTCTGCTGAACCTCACTACCACTGCGTAGGACCTCATCTAGATGGTTGGCATCTCTGTAGATCATCGGCAAATTTAGAACTTCGAGTCGCTGATCAATCTGGCCGTGGCGTCCGACTACGGCTCCTTCAATCACACCAAACTGCATACCTTCAAGGTATTCCGTCTCGGTTCCGAGTTGGGCATTCGGGAAAGCTTCGACCTCAATTTTACCTGGAGCCAAGCGTTCTAGCTCGACCGCGAAATCCTCAATCCAGGACTGGTAGCTATGAGATGTAGGCATAGAGTGTGCTACGCGAAGCGTGATCGTATCTTGTGCAGTGGCGTATTGGGTTCCCAGCGTTATTGCAACAGCAACCGCTAAGGTAAGGGGCTTCTTAAACATTTTGTTTTCCTTTGTTTTTAAGATTACTGGCGGCCTCACTGATAGAAATCTAATTCACTGACATACAGTATGTCAACAAGCAGATAAATGATCACTCAGGAGTATCTTTGCCTTATGGCAGGACGTAAGCACGGGCTCTCAATGAATGAAAAAAGCCTGCATTCAGTCTTTTCAACGGGTTAGCATTGCCTCTGCCTCTGCCTCTGCCTCTGCCTCTGCCTCTGCCTCTGCCT
>NZ_HG423343.1:1943779-1995368 GCF_000982975.1 Halomonas sp. A3H3
CCTCTGCCTCTGCCTCTGCCTCTGCCTCTGTCTCAGACGCAACGTCATGCTCCCTGGTAAACCATGGCGTTTCGCTGAGTGACTCTGGAAGATATTGGATTGTGTAACAGGATGGCGGGTAAGTGAGGTGCTGTTAGCAGTTCCTTGGGGCTAAGCTAGTCTCTTTGCTATTGCTAGTATGAATCCGAGGTGGTTGAGCTTAGATAGAGAACGCCGCATTCAGCGAGCAAACAGGACCAATGACATGTCAGGCCTGAATTCTGCGAAACAAAGTTCAAGCCCTCGTTATCGATTGGTTTGAATAGCTGAGGGAAGGATTGAAAGCCACGTATGCCGTATATAGGCAATATCACTCTTATGCGAAACAGGGCACCGAGTCTATGGCTGTCAATTCGGCAGGTATTAGAGTGAGGCAAGCGCCTTCACATAGTTTTCTGTCATTGCTGAGATATGCTGCTCCAAGACAATCAGAAGCTTTTCCTCGTCCCTTTCCTCGAAGGCGTTCCCGATGGCTAAATGCTCGTCATAAGCCTTCGTGCGGTAAATCTGCAGCGGCACGGAAAGGTGCGCACGAAGTGCACTAATACGCCCCGAGATCAGCTCGTAAGCTTGTCCATAATAAGGGTTACCGCAGAATTCGAAGAAAGTGGCATGAAAGGCGTCGTCAGCCTCGGTGTAGGCTAGTAACTCATCGTTGTTACGCGCGTGGCCCATGCTTTCAATTATACGGTTCAGTGCAGACGACGTTTCGGCGGGCGCACTGTTAATAGCCAGCTTCGCTGCACCCAGTTCCATTTGCCGGCGGAAGTCGACCAGCATCTCAATGTCGCTAGCATCTGGACGGAAGACAATGCTGCCTCGACGAGGTAGCACTGTAAGCAGCCCCTGGTGCTGAAGAATCGAGAAAGCCTCGCGGACAGGGGTTCTGCTAACACCCATTTCGGTCGCTACACGCTCTTCCGAAAGTATTTCTCCTAGACCAATCTTGGTGGAGATGATTGCCGCCTTCAGTTCATCCGCTACTTCCATCGCTAGAGTTCGCGGACGTTTAATGCGTCCTAAGTTCATGGTTTGCTTGCTGGGCATATTGGTCTAGTTACCCTCTTTCCGGCTTTTATAGCCCACTATAAATCGCCACTATAAAAAAAAATCTACCATTAGCATACAGTATTCAATTTCTTACGTGCCTATCTTTCCAAATACAACTCTGAAAATAAGTCGTATTGAAGTAGATCATGTCGATTTATATAGCACTCTCTGGTTGAAGCTATCATGTAACCTGAAAAGGGGAATTAGGTTGAGTTTCCTCATAGACCTGTCGTTCTGACAAGGGTTGACGTTGGTGCTTTAAGAACGAAAACGCAGCTCCCTTGCATCTGTTCGTGCTTCATGGCCCGAGCTTTATGTTACGAATTGAGCAGAAGAGGAGACCAACTGTTCAATATAATGCGTACGCAGCGGTATCACATGCGGATCGATCTGTTCGGAGGCGATGCAATCGGCGGTGAAAAAGCGAAACGCATCCACGCCCTGGAACACAAACAGGTCAACACCCGACAGTGTTTTGGCGTCCGCCTGGTGGGCGGCGTTTAACAGCTCGGTGTGGGCGGGGATGTAAACCGCATCAAAGACCCAGTGCTGGCTACTCAGCCCAGCGGTATCGATGGGGCAGCCGGGGTGATTGATGTGACCAATGGGGGAGCAGTTGACCACGCCCTGCCAATGAGGCAGTTCTCGCTGAGCCTGCTCTGGCGTGATGCACGTCGCCTTAATGCCCATCGCGTTAAGATCACGGCTGAGGCTCTCTGCCCGGGCAGTGTCATGTTCAAGAATATTGATGTGGCTAACGGCAAGTTCTCCCAGCGCGCACGCTACCGCACGCCCAACGCCACCGGCGCCAATCAGCAGTACCTCACCCGCGGGTTGGTCGCCGAAAGAGTGGCGGTAGGCGCTGATAAAACCGGTGTAATCGGTGTTTTCAGCGCGTAGACCGCGCTCATCGAACAGCAGCGTGTTGGCGGTGCCTACCCGGCGCACCCCTTCACCGCGGATATCGGCCAGCTGCGCGGCTCTCTCCTTAAAAGGGAAGGTGACATTGGTCCCCCGGTAGCCCTCACTGCGCAGTGCTTGGATAGCGCTGGGAAAGTCAAAACCCGTCACCCCCAGGCTGTCGACTAAATCGTAGCGCACCGGCACTCCCAATGATTCCCCCAAGCGCTCATGGAGATCGGGAGATTGTGATTTTGCTATACCCTCGCCTACTAGCCCCAGTTTGATCATGCTTGGCTCTCCCCCTTGTCTTGATGACGACTGCTAATAGCCGCTTCCAAACGCTGTTGCGCGGTGACGCGTACAAAGGCGTTCGGCGCCCCCAGCCCTTGGTACCCTTCACGCTGCACCAGCTCAAAGAAGAACGCCTGGCGGCCGGGTTGGGTATACAGCTGATGGAAGTCACCGTCGCTGTCCTGATCAAAGAGGATGTGGTGCGCTTGCATCCATTGCAGGGTTTGCGCCGGTAGGTCGAAGCGCGCGGCCAGGTCGCGGTAGTAATTCCCGGGGATTGGCAGTACCGGCGTGCCCGCCTGCTGCAGCGCAGCGCTGGTGTCGCGCATGGCGTTGGTGCGCAGGGCGACATGATGAATCCCCGAGCCGCCGTATTGGCGCACAAAGCGGTTGCTGGCGGTATCCGGCGAGGCGCTGGCGTTAAGCGCCAGGCGAAAGCGGCCGTTGTAGTTCTGCAGCACTTGGCTTTGGATCAGCCCGCGGGGATCGGTGACATCGAAGGAGGGTGTTGGCGCCAGCTGGAAAATAGCGCGGTACTGCAGCATCAGCGAGAGGTAGTCGTGGTAGGAGAGCGCCACGCTGATATGGTCGATATCCACCAGCGCCCCCTGAGGAACCGGCTGCACATCGACAGGGAACTCGCGATCCCAGGTGCGGCTTAGCTGCGAGTCATCAATAATGTAGGAGAGGCTGCCATCCACATTGCGCAGGGCGCTCATGCGGTGGCTGGCGCCCACTTCTTCAGGTTCGACAATATCGTAGCCAAGTTTGTCTGCACGTTTAAACGCCTCATAGGCATTTGCCACGCGCAGGCCAATCGCCGTTACTGCGGTGGCATCGCGTCCTGGCGTGCGGCCGGTAAAGCTCGATTCGGCATTAAGCACCAGATTAACGTCACCTGCCGCCCAGCGCTCGGCGTTAAGCGTATGGTGGCGCCCCACGCAGGCCATACCCAACGCACTGAGCAGCTCGCGCAGCGGTGCTAAATCCGCAGGCTCAACGGCAATTTCCAGAAAGGCGACCGACTCGACCGGCTGCGGTGCGGGAATGCCACTGTCGCCCTGCATGCTGCGTAGCAAGTGGTAGGAACGCAGCCCGTCCCGGGCCGTCTGGTCGCTGTGGCCCATGCGGAAGACATCGTTAAAGATCTCGTGGGAGAGCGGGCCGTCGTAACGGGTCTCATCCAACATGGCCATGAATTTATCCATCTGCAGCTCGCCCTGGCCAGGGAAACAGCGGTAGTGGCGGCTCCACGACAGATGATCCATGGAGAGACGCGGTGCATCGGCGGTCTGCACCAGAAAGATGCGATCCCCCGGAATGCGGCCAATGGTGCCCAGCTCGGTCTGGCGGGAGAAGATATGGAAGGTGTCCAACACCAGGCCGACATTGGGGTGGGCTGCACGGCGAACCACCTCCCAGCTATCGCGGTAGTCGTGAATATGCCGACCCCAGGCCAGCGCCTCATAGGCCACGCGGAGATTACGCCGCGCGGCACGCTCGCCCAGCTCATAGTAGTCATCGGCGGCGCGGCTTAAGCCTGGTAGTGCGTCGGGATGAACGGTACTGCACGCCATGAGCAGATCCGTACCCAGCTCCTCCATCAGGTCGAATTTGTGCTCGGCGCGGTCAAAGGCCCGCTCCCGTGCGCGCCCCTGCAGCCCTTCGAAATCGCGAAACGGCTGGAGCGTGACCAGCTTAAGGCCGCGGGCGCGAATCAACTCACCCGCTTCCCGCGGCGTGCCGGGAAACGCCGTTAGGTCATTTTCAAACAGCTCAAGCCCCTCAAAGCCGGCTTGAGCAATGGCGTCTACCTTCTCTTCCAGGGAGCCGCTTAGGCAAACCGTGGCAATGGATGAGTACATGGCATCACGCTCCTTACATTGAATAGCATCAGTAACCCGCCAGTCGCGGCAGGAAGGTGACCAGTGCGGGGACGAAAGTAATCAGCAGCAGAATCAAAAACTGCACGCCCAGCATCGGCAGAATGCGGCGGATAATTGGCCCCATTCCCACGCCGGAGACGGAGTCTGCGACAAAAAGGCAGAGTCCCATGGGCGGCGTGATCAGCCCCATCATCAGATTGAAGATCACCACGATGCCGAAGTGCAGCGGGTCGATACCCAACGCCATGGCAATGGGATGGAGGATCGGCACGAGCACCAAGATCGCCGCTATACCCTCTAAAAACAGACCCACCACCAACAGGAGCAGAATCACGGCGATCAGGAAGGTCCACTGGGTATCGATACTCATCAGTGCCCACTCGGTGAGCATGTTGGGCACGCGCTCAAACGTTAACACCCAGTTGGCCGCCGCTACGGCGCCCATGATCACCATAATCACCGCGCTGTCGCGCATGGCCCGGGCGAAGATAGCGGGCAGGTTCACCAGTTTGATATTGCGGTAGAGCACCACGCCCAGAATCAGCGCGTAGACCACGGCAAAGGCTGCCGCCTCGGTGGGCGTGACGATACCGGCAAGAATGGCCCCGACCACAAACACTGGCATGAGCGCAGGCAGCAGACCGTGGAGAAGGGCGTGGCGGCGCGACTGCTGTTTTGACTGGGTGGCGCCAAGGTCACCAGCAAAAAAGTAGACGTAGATGGAGAGCCCCAATGCCAGCAAAAAGCCCGGCACGATACCAGCCAAAAACAGTCCCGGTACCGACACACCCGACACCGTCAGTGCATAGATAATCACCGGAATACTGGGTGGAATAATCGGGCCAATGACCGAAGAGGCAGCTGTGAGCGCAGCGGCAAAATCCCGGGGGTAGCCCTCTTTTTCCATTGACGGTATGAACACCCGCCCTAACGCGGAGGTGTCGGCAATCGCCGAGCCGGAAAGGCCAGCAAAAATCACCGAGGCCCAGATATTCACGTGTGCCAGTCCGGCTTTAAGACGGCCGACGATAGCGGTGGCGAGGTTAATAATCCGGTGGGTGATACCCGCCTCGTTCATCAGCTCGCCAGCCAAAATAAACAGCGGTATGGCCAGCAGCGGGAAAGACTCCATCCCGCCGAAAAACTGCTGAGAGACGATACGGATGTGGTAGGGCAAATCGCCGGTGCTCATCAGCACCGTTAGCGAACCGAGGATGGCAAAGGCAAACGGCACACCAAGCAGAATAAGGGCTAGAAGCAGTATAAAGATCATGCGGATGTCTCCTCGTCCTGTTGATTGCTCAGACGCAGGCCCGCCATCACCAGTGCAGAGAGGCTGAGCAACCCGCCGCCAATTAGCATGGAGGCTTGAAACAGCCACATCGGCATCCCCGTGCTTGATGAGGTGCGGCCTCCGCGGGAGGCGAGGAATTCAACGGCTGACCACATCAAGCCAATGCCCACCACAAGCACTACTAGGTCAACGGCCACGGCCTGCCAGCGCACCCAGCGCGGCGGCAGTAGACGACGAATAAGGTCAAAGCCGATATGTTTGTCCTGCAAGTACGCCCAGGACATGCCAAACATTAGGCCGTAAATCATCAAATAGATGGCGGTATCTTCTCCCCAGGTAATGGAGCCGCCATAGGTGTAGCGCGCAAAGGCATTGCCCGCGACCAGCAGGAAAATAAGCACCATGGCAAGCCCTGCCAAGCTGCCATTGAACAGGATCAGGCCGCGGTGTAGCCGGGCGAGAAGATGAGACATAAGAGCACCTTCGATCGATAGTCAGGCACGCAGGGTCGCGAGTGGGCCACCTAAGGCCCACTCGCAACGCGCTTTGTTTAGGCAGGGGTTAGAAGCGCGCGGACGCCTCTTCCACAGCGGAAGAAAGGCGCTCAATCCACTCTGCGTCATCGCCAAGCTCTTCGGTCAGGTACGCCTGAACCGGCGGCTGGGCGGCTTCGCGGAAGGCCTCCATCTGCTCAGCGGTGGGCTGGGTGATCTCCATGCCCTCTGCTTCCAGTTTGGTGATCCCCTCAGCCGAGTTGAACTGCTGAATGGCACGGCCGGTGGTACCCGCAACCACGGCGGCACGCTTAACGGCAGCTTGCTCTTCCTCGCTTAGCGACTGAAAGATCTCATCGTTAATCAGCAGGTGATCGACGCCGTAAACGTGGCGATCCAGGGTCAAATAATCCTGAAACTCATAGAAATTATTGCCGTAGATCACGGAGATCGGGTTCTCCTGGCCATCGACTACGCCGGTAGCCAGCGCTGTGGGTACTTCACCCCAGGCAATACCCTGGGGCTCGCCACCCAAAGCGCTAACCATTTCCAGGTAGAGCGGAATGGTTTGAACGCGGAACTTCAGGCCTTCCATATCCTCAGGCGAGTTGATCGGGCGCACGGAGTTGGTGAAGTGGCGGAAGCCCGTTTCGCCGTAAGCCAGCGTGCGTAGGCCGGTTTCCTGCAAGCAGTGCTCGGCCAACGCTGTACCAAACTCGCCATCCATCACTTGCCACGCCACTGGCGCAGACGGGAAGGTGTACGGGATATCCGTGACAGCGACCGCCGGGCAGAAGTTGGCATAGGCGCCGGAGACCATCGCAATGCTGATAGTGCCATCCTGAGCGCCTTCAATCAGCTCGGTTTCGCCACCTAGTGCTCCGGCGGGGTAGAGCTCTACGGTGAGATCTGTTTCGGCTTCTATCAGATTTTTAAACACCTGACCCGCCGCGCCTTTTTTGGAGGTGGTCCAGTCATCGGGGTCGACGTGGGCAAAGCGTAGCGTTTGGGCAGAAGCATTCGCTGCGGCAACCAGCGTTGCCGTCGCGAGGGCCGCCGTCAGCGCGCGTTTCAAAGGCAGTTGCTTCAATGTAAACCTTGGGGCCATAAACTTGGGGTTGGTAAACATAGGGCTTGTAAACATAGGGGTCAGAGACATTGTTGTTGTCCTCTTGTCGGGCCGTTGTTATAAGGTCTGGAAAAGCCTAAAGCAGTGGCGTGTTTAGCCGTTCCATCCTGTCACAATAAACAATGTACGAAATGGTACGTTCAGTCAAGCTATGGCATACTAGACCAAAGACGACCACGACAATAAAAGGCATGCTCTATGACAGCTCCTTCTACCAAGGCCAGTCCCCCTGCCGCGGGGCGACGGCGTAAAAATGACCCCGAATCCGTACGCGCCGATATTCTTGCGGTGGCTACCCGCGAATTCTCAGAAAAAGGCCTCTCTGGGGCCCGGATCGATGAGATCGCCGAGAAAACACGCGCCTCTAAGCGCATGATTTACTACTACTTTAATGATAAAGAGACGCTCTACCTACACACCTTGGAAGCCGCCTACCAGAAAGTGCGCCTGCAGGAGGCCGAGCTGGATCTTGACCACCTGGCCCCGCTCGAGGCGCTTAGCCGACTGGTGCGTTTTACCTTCTGCCACCACGCCAAAAACCCTGACTTTATTCGCCTGGTAATGATCGAAAATATTCATCATGGCCGCTTTTTAGCGCAGTCAGAGTTGATTCAATCACTCAATGCCGGGGTGATTGATGTACTCACCAACGTTTATATCCGCGGTGTAGAAGAGGGTTGTTTTCGTGAAGGCTTGGATCCTCGGGAACTGCACTGGCTGATTAGCGCGCTGTCGTTTTTCAATGTCTCAAACCAGCACACCTTTTCGCGGATTTTTGATTGGCAACAAGCCGCGCCTGAGAACCAGCGCAAACTAGAAGATCACGTTACCGAGATGGTACTGCGCTACGTGGGCACTGACGCCACGCTGTCGCAATCGTAAGTACCGGCCTATTTAGCGTATGGTTCGAATGACGAACATATGTACAATTCTGTTCTAAGTCGTGCCTTTATGAACTGTTTTGCTGGTTCTGAACAACGTTAATAGGAGGCGTAACGCCCATGCCTGCTGGATTTTTAAAGCATCCTTTTATGAGCCAGCGCGCCGTCGCTGAGTGTGACGATGACGCCATGGTGAATGCCATGCTGGCCTTTGAATTAGCCCTGGCCGAGGTACAGGAAACCAGCGGCGCGGTACCTGCTGGGGTTAGCCAGCAAATGCACGAACAGTTGGAAAATGCGGCTTTCAATAGCGAAGAGATCGCAGCGGGCATCGCCAGCGGTGGCAATGTGGCGATTCCGTTTGTAAAGCAGAGCCGCTCGCTGCTTTCCGATGACATCAAGCGTTACTGGCATCAAGGGGCGACCAGCCAGGATGTCGTCGACTCCGCGCTGATGCTCCTACTTAAACCACGCTTGGCAGCGCTGGATGAACTGTTGGTGCGCTGCCGTTCAGCGGCGCTCACGTTGATGAACGCTCACGCTGATACGCCCATGGTGGGTCGAACGTTAATGCAGCAGGCACTCCCCGTTACTTTTGGGGTGAAGGTGGCTCTCTGGGCAATTGGCCTGGAGCAGGCGCGCCGCCGTTTAAGCGCTGTTGAGCTACCCGTTCAGTTTGGTGGCGCGGTGGGCGTGCACTCGGGTTGGGATAACCTTGGGCTTGAGTGGATGGACGCATTGGCCGAGCGGTTAGGCTTGGCGGTGCCGGTGCTGCCTTGGCATACCGACCGCTACCCCATTCATGCCATCGGTACGGGGTTAGACGCGGTCGCCGGTGCCGCTGAAAAAATCGCCCTGGATGTGGCGCTACTCACCCAGACCGAGGTCGGCGAAGTCGCGGAACCCTCGGCACCCGGGATGGGGGAGTCCTCCTCCATGCCCCATAAGCGTAATCCAGTACGCAGCGCGCTGATTCGCGGCGCGGCGCGGCAAGTGCATGGCCACACCAGCGTTTTGATCAACGCTGCCGCCCAACCCCTTGAGCGTGGATTGGGGGAGTGGCACGCGGAGTGGGCGCCACTGATGGAAAGCGCTCTGCTGGTAGAGGGTGCGCTAGAGCAAGTGGCCGTGCTGCTGGAGGGGCTCGAGGTGTACCCCGACAACATGTGGCGCAATCTGTCGGCCACTGGCGGCGGCATTATGGCGGAGCCCGTCGCACGTATACTGGCGCCTACGCTAGGCACGGATAGAGCCAAGGCTGTTAGCGCAGAAGCAGCAGAAACCTCACGCCGGGAAGCACGCACCTATTCTGATGTGCTCGCCCATCATCCTGATGTGAAAGGGGCCGTAGACCCCGAGGCGCTGCGTAATGCCTGCGACCCCGCTTTATACCTTGGTAGCAGCGCGGCCCAGGTCATGCGCGCCAGAAAATGGCTAGAAATCCAATAAGCGTATTTAAAAACAAAGCGTTAAGTTCGATTGTGAAAGGGGTGATGGATTCGGTAGGCCGTGAGGTGGACGCCGTTGGGTTTGACCCAATGAATGTTCAGCAGTAGATTGTTCGTATAGAGGATCTATGTTCGCTCAACGAACAATATGCTGTAGTTCACTAACAAATACGCCAACGACCCGCTAAGAGGCACCCATCATGGCCGAGTTTCTCAGCTTGCATGACGCGGTAGCGCGCTACGTCCAAGACGGCGCCACCGTGGCCATGGAAGGTTTTACCCACCTGATTCCGTTTGCTGCCGGTCACGAAGTGATCCGTCAGAAAAAACGTGACCTGACGCTGATCCGCATGACCCCCGATATCATCTATGATCAGATGATTGGCGCGGGTTGTGCTAAAAAAGTGATCTTCTCATGGGGTGGTAACCCTGGTGTGGGATCGCTACACCGCCTGCGTGATGCGGTTGAGAAAGGCTGGCCGTGCAAGATCGAGATTCTTGAGCATAGCCACGCTGCCATGGCCTGCGCCTTCGAAGCGGGCGCCGCGGGGTTACCACTGGCTGTTTTTCGTGGCTACATCGGCAGCGAACTGCCCAGCGTCAACGATCAAATCAAATTCATCGAGTGCCCGTTCACCGGTGAGCGCTTGGCCGCCGTGCCGTCGGTGCGTCCGGACGTCTCAATTATCCACGCCCAACGGGCGGATCGTCAGGGAAACGTGCTGGTAGAGGGTATCGTTGGCGTACAGAAAGAAGCCGTACTCGCCGCCAAGCACAGTATTGTCACGGTGGAAGAGATTGTTGATGGCCTGGGGGCTACCCCCAACGCCTGCGTGATTCCCAGCTGGGCCATCAGCGCCGTTGCGGTAGCGGAGAAAGGCGCGCTGCCTTCCTACACCCACGGCTACTACGGCCGCAGCAACCGCTTTTATAAAGAGTGGGATGCGATTGCTCGCGACCGCGACACCTTCACCCAGTGGCTCGATGACAACGTCTATAACGTTGCCCAACATCATGCAGGGGAGAAAGCCTAATGAGTCTGGAATATACCTCTTCTGAAATGATGTCGGTGACCGCTGCGCGGGCACTTGAAAATGGCATGACCTGCTTTGTGGGCATCGGCCTTCCCTCGGAAGCCGCCAACCTGGCGCGGCTGACTCACGCCCCTGATGTGGTGCTGATTTATGAGTCCGGCACGCTGCAAACCAAGCCCGATACGCTGCCGCTCTCCATCGGCGATGGCGAACTGTGTGAGTCAGCGCTGACCACCGTGGCAGTGCCCGAAATGTTCCGCTACTGGCTACAGGGCGGCAAAGTGAGCGTGGGCTTTTTAGGCACCGCGCAAATCGACCGCTTTGCTAACCTTAACACCACGCTGATCGGCGATTACAAAGCGCCTAAGGTACGCCTGCCGGGCGGCGGTGGCGCACCAGAAATCGCCACCAATGCCGGTGAAGTGTTTATCACCTTGAAGCACTCCAAGCGGGCCTTTGTGAAAGACGTCGATTTCGTCACCACGCTAGGCTTTGGCCGCGACGGCAAAGGGCGCGATAACGTACCTAATATCGGCAAAGGCCCCACCCGGGTGATTACCGACCTGTGCGTGATGAAGCCTGATCCGGAGACCAAGGAGCTGGTGGTGGTATCGCTGCACCCTGGCGTTACCCGCGAAGACGTTATTGACGCGACCGGCTGGGAAATCCGCTTTGCCGAACAGCTCGAAAGCACTCCAGAGCCCAGCGAAAACGAGCTGACGATTTTGCGTGAGCTCAAAGCGCGCACCGAACGGGCCCACGCGGACGCATAAAGGAGCTATTTATGAGCGATGTTGTTATGCAAGACGTCTTTCTATGTCATCCCCGCCGCACCGCCGTGGGACGTTTTGGTGGCACCCTGGCCAGCGTACGCCCGGATGATTTTGCCGCGACGATTTTTAAAGCCGTACTGGCAGAAGCGCCGGATCTCGACCCTGCCGCCATTGAAGAAGTCTTCATGGGCTGTGCTAATCAGGCCGGGGAAGATAACCGTAACGTGGCGCGCATGTCGTCGCTGCTGGCGGGCATTCCCACTTCGGTACCCGGCACGACCATGAACCGCCTGTGCGGCTCGGGTATGGACGCGGTGGGTACCGCGTTTCGCGCCATTAAAGCGGGTGAAATGGAGCTGGCGTTGGCCGGCGGCGTGGAGTCCATGTCTCGCGCGCCCTACGTGATGGGCAAGGCCGATAGCGCCTTCGCCCGTAGTCAAAAACTCGAAGACACCACCATTGGCTGGCGCTTGGTCAACCCGCTGATGAAGAAAGCGTTTGGGGTCGATTCCATGCCGGAGACCGCAGAGAACGTCGCCGAGCAGTTCAATATCTCTCGCGAAGATCAGGACGCCTTTGCCCTGCGCTCTCAGCAGAAGGCCGCTGCCGCCCAAAAGGCCGGGCGCTTTGCCCAGGAAATCACCGCCATCGAAATCCCGCGACGCAAGCAGGCACCGCTGATCTTTGACCAGGACGAGCATCTGCGGGAAACCACGCTGGAGAAGCTCGCAGGCCTACCGACGCCTTTTCGTGAAGGTGGCAGCGTCACGGCGGGTAACGCCTCCGGTGTCAACGACGGCGCGGCAGCCATGCTGGTGGCCAGCGAAGCGGCGGTCAAACAGCACGGTCTTAAGCCGATGGCGAAAATTATTGGTATGGCCACGGCAGGCGTCGAGCCGCGCATCATGGGCTACGGGCCGGTACCGGCAGTGCAGAAACTGCTGAAGCGCACCGGTATTGCCATGGACGATATCGATGTGTTTGAGTTCAACGAGGCATTTGCCGCCCAAGCGTTAGCGTGTATGCGCGACCTCGGCCTGGCCGACGACGACCCACGCGTCAACCCGAACGGCGGCGCGATTGCGCTGGGGCACCCGCTGGGTATGTCCGGTGCCCGCCTGTTGCTGACCGCCGCCCATGAGTTGCAAAACAGCGGCAAGCGCTACGCACTGTGTACCATGTGTGTAGGTGTGGGGCAGGGTATCGCCACGCTGATTGAACGCGTTTAACGGAGACCATCATGGCATTTCATAGCATCAATGGCCGCAGCGTCGCTTACCGATTGCTCGGCTCGGAAGTGAATCCACTTATCGTGCTGGCGCATCCGCTGGGCATGAGCCAAGCGGTATGGGACGACGTGATCCCCGCGCTGCTGCCCCGCTACCGAGTGCTGACCTGGGATCTACCCGGCCACGGCGCAAGCCAAGCGGTCAGCGGTGAGCAGATTACGCCCGCTGACCTGGCCACTGAAGCGTTGGCGCTGGCAGATATTGCTGGCGCTGAGCGCTTTCACTTCGCCGGTACCTCAATTGGTGGCGTGGTCGGCCAGCAGTTGATTGCGGCGCACCCTGACCGCCTGCTTACTGCGACGCTGACCAACACCGGCGCAGTGATCGGCAACCCGGACTTATGGAATACCCGCGCAGGCCGCGTGCGGCAGGAAGGCTTGGCGGCGATGTCTGAAGAGATCGTGCCGCGCTGGTTTGCACCAAAGGCCTTTGAGGCAAGCCCGGCGCTGCAAGCGGGATGGTGCGTACAAATGGGCCGTGGCGACGATGAGTCCTACGCTCAGCTGTGCGAAATGCTTGGCCGCGATACGTTTGCCGGTAAGTTGGCGTCGAAGCACGTAGAAATGCAGCTATTTGGCGGCAGCGAAGATATGGCCACCCCGCCCGCGACGCTGGAAGCGCTGTCTGAGGAACTCGGCGGCGTCCCACTGGAGATTTTTGACGGCGTGGGCCACGTGCCCTCGGTAGAAGCCCCGGCGCACTTCGCACAAAAGTTACTCACGGTGCTCGCCGCCGATTTGGGCGACGTGGCGAACCACGGCGTGGCTTACGCCACAGGCCTGGAGACCCGCAAGCAGGTACTGGGAGACGAGCATGTAGCGCGCTCTACCGCCAACGCCAACAGCCTGGACGCCCCCTTCCAGCAGATGATTACCCGCCTGGCCTGGGGCGAGCTTTGGACCAATGACGACCTAACCCGCCGCGAGCGCAGCATGATTACCACCGGTATTCTCGCCGCGCTTGGCCGTGAAGAGTTAACGCTGCACCTAAAAACGGCTAAGCGGATTGGGCTGACAGAAGCTGAACTGCGCCAGGTACTGATGCACGTGGCGATTTACGGTGGCGTTCCGGCCGCCAATCACGCCTTTGCCCTCGCTAAGGAGTTGGGCTGGGGTGAGTAGATTAGTGGCTCCATGAGCGGTTGTTTTTTTTAAGAACAATGCATTTGCAAAGTGAGTGAGCCATTGCTGATCGAAGTGCCAACACCCCGGCATAGCCAAAAGCAGTGTGATGGTGCTGTACCCCTCAACAAAGACAACAAGAGGGTTAAGTGATGAAACGCTCTATCGCAAAAGAGCTACTCCTTGCTTGCAGCTTGGTTATATCCAGCTGCGTGCAGGCTGACACACGGCTTACCGTACTCGCGTCAATTTAGCGTTTTCATTGTTTGCGCTAATCGGCGAAAGTAGGGCATCTTTTTTCGCTGATATAGAACGCCATGCTGAACGCTCGAATCAAACTACGTCACTTGATGGCGTTTCTCGAAGTGGCCAAGCGGCGCAGCTTTGCGCGTGCTGCCGAGGCGCTGGCGATTACTCAACCGGGCATTTCCAAGGCAATACGCGAGCTTGAGGAGATTCTTGAAGCGCCGCTTTTCGAACGCACGTCGCAAGGCGTGTCGCTTACCCAAGCGGGGTTGACGCTGCTCCGACATGCAGGCCCTGCCATACGGGCGCTGGATGAAGGCGTCAGCGCTATTGGCGATGCCCACCGGGGCGGGCGTTGGCTGCGCGTCGGGGCGCTTTCCACTGTTGAGAGCCGCCTGTTGCCAGTGGCGATACAGCGCTGGCATACCGCCGCGCCGCCGGGCCAGGGCGATACCAGTGTATCGGTGGTGACCGGGGCCAGCGCCTATTTACTGTCGCGCCTGCGCCTGGGCGAGCTGGATATGGTGGTTGGGCGGATGACCGAGGCGCGAGAGATTGGCGACCTCTACTTTGAACACCTCTATTATGAGCCTTTGGTTATCGTCGCGCGAAAAGAGCACCCGCTTGCCCACGTCACGCCGGTCACGGCGGATCAACTGGTTGCCTATCCCTGGGCGCTACCGCCGCCGCAGACCACGCTGCGACAGCAGGTGGACAGTTTCTGCGTGCGCCATGCCATTAAGCTGCCGCCGCGGCTGCTGGAAACTCTCTCGCTGCCCGTTAGCTATCGCTACACTCTGGAGAGTGATGCGCTCTGGATAGCCCCCCGGGAAGCGGTGGCCGAAGAATTGGAAAAAGGTCAGTTGGTGAAGGTCGCGCTGCCGTTTGAAGCCCATGGTGGTTCGGTGGGCATTTGTACGAATGCGAGCATGGAAACGTCGCTGCCCCGTGAAGCGTTTTGCGAAACCCTACGCCAGGTGGCAGCTGAGCGCATTCAACCAAGGTCGCAAAAGCCATAACCTATGAGTTATGGGCGAAGATGACTCTTCAATTGGCAAGGGCTGAGCCGCAGGTCACACTTTGCGAGTAAAAGTGTAAAGGGGCAATGCCCCTCTGCCCCTGTAGCCATAAAGAGCATTTTGCCATGCAAAATAATCATAACCGCTTTGTGACCCGTGACCGCAACTGGCACCCGCCTGCCTACGCGCCGGGCTACAAAACTTCGGTGGCACGCTCGCCGCAGCAAGCGCTAGTGAGCATGCAGCAGCCGACCGTATCTGAGTTGACTGGTCCCAATTTTAGTCATCTGCGCATGGGGCCGCATGACAACGACCTACTGATGAATTTCAGCCAAGGTCAGGGGTTGCCGCAAGGTGAACGGATCATCATGTTTGGCCGAGTTGTCGACCAGTTCAGTAAGCCAGTACCGCACACGCTGGTGGAAATGTGGCAGGCCAATGCCGGTGGTCGCTACCGCCACAAAAACGATAAGTGTCTGGCACCGCTGGATCCTAACTTTGGCGGTGTAGGTCGCTGTTTGACCGATGACCAAGGCTTTTACCGTTTCCGTACCATCAAGCCTGGTCCTTACCCATGGCCCAACGACATGAATAGCTGGCGACCCGCGCATATCCACGTATCAGTCACCGGCCCTTCAATCTCTACTCGGTTGATTACCCAGATGTATTTTGAGGGCGATCCGCTGATTCCTCTCTGCCCGATTGTGCATACGCTGAAGGACCCTGACGCCGTTGAAACTATGATCGGACGGTTGGATATGGCCCACAGCAAGCCAATGGATTGCCTAGCCTATCGCTTTGACATTGTGGTGCGCGGCGAGCTGCAAACCTACTTTGAAAACCAATAAGGGCGAGGATACATCATGAAACAGCCTTCTATTCAGCCCAACAGCCAGCCGACCAGCGCGCTGATGCTGCGTGAAACTGCCTCGCAAACCGCTGGCCCCTACGTGCATATTGGTCTTGCACTCGCAGCGGCAGGCAACCCCGTCCGTGAGGAAGAGATCTGGAACGAGATGGCCAAACCCAATGCTGAGGGTGAGCATATCGAAGTGGTCGGTACCGTCATCGACGGCAACGGTGATCTGGTGCGCGATACGTTTGTCGAGGCGTGGCAAGCTGATGCCAACGGCCACTATCAAGCCGATTACGACCTCAGCAAGCCGTTCAACAGCTTTGGGCGTACCGCCACCACATTTGATCATGGTAGCGAGTGGTCGTTAACCACCATCAAGCCCGGCGCGGTGGAGCACCCTAGCGGGCAGTTAATGGCACCGCATATTAACCTGACGCTGTTTGCCCGTGGAGTGAACATCCACCTGCAAACGCGGCTCTATTTTGATGATGAGGCTGAAGTGAATGCGCAGTGCCCGGTGCTATCACGTATCGAGTCTCCGGCGCGTCGGCAAACCCTGATTGCCAAGCGGGAAGAAGCTGATGGCAAAGTGCGTTATCGCTTGGATATCCGCCTGCAAGGCGAAGGCGAGACGGTGTTTTTTGATTTCTAGCCCCTCGTCTGCAAAGTTTGTAAATAAAACTGAAAAGCGTTGCTTATCCGTAAGCAGCGCTTTTTTTGTTTGGGTTCGACCTTGGTCGGGCATTGATCTTGTAAAAATCCAACTTTTACCCGTCATTGTACCTTTTGGAGACGGCGTGAAAGCAGCAACACTGGTGATGCGAGGCAGGAAGCTGAAAAGACCGGGCGACATAGCCTGAACATAGACGAATGTCGATTAGCCCTACGCCTCATAGTGAATTAATGTGAATGCTTAAAGCGAACTAGTATTCGCTATACGAACTTACAATAATCCAAGAAAGTCCTGGAGGTTCCTATGAAAATGTCCCTATCCCGTTGTGTGTTGGCGGCAGCGATTGCTGGCCTTGCCGTTAGCTCTGCCCAGGCAGAAACTACGCTGCGTATGGCGCACTTTTGGCCTGGCCCTTCAGGCGTTAACCAAGATGTGTTGCAGGCGTGGGCTGATACCATTGAAGAAGAATCCAATGGTGAACTAACCATTCAAATGTTTCCCGCCGGTACCCTAGCCAAACCGGATTCCATTTATGAAGCCGCTGCCAACGGTATAGCCGATATTGGCGCCACCGCCCAGGGCTATACTGCCGGTCGCTTCCCCCTCTCACAGATCGTTGAACTACCTGGGGTAGCGAGTACGGCAACGCAAGGTGCTTGCGTACTGCAAACGCTCTATGATGACGGCCATTTGGACAGCGAATACGCAGACACCCGCCCGCTGTTTATGTTTACCACGGGCCCCGGTGGCATCCACACCATCGACACCGATGTGCAAACGCCTGCCGACCTGGAAGGGCTGCGTATACGCCGCCCCACCGCTGTGGCGGGTGAGATGCTGGAAAATATGGGTGCAAGCCCGGTGGGTATGCCAGCGCCAGACATCTATACCTCCATGCAGCGCGGCGTGATTGATGGCTTGAGCTTTCCTTGGGAAGGTTTAAAAGGCTTCCGCATTAACGAGTTGGTGAGCTACCACACTGAAGTACCGTTTTACACGTTGATCTTTGTCGCCACCATGAATCAGCGTTCGTACGATAATTTGACGCCCGAACAGCAGGCGGTGATCGATAATAACTCAGGCATGAAATGGGCTGAAAACGCCGGTGCGGTGTTTGATCGCCTAGATGTGGAAGGTAAACAAGAGGCGGCCGACGCTGGCCATACCATTCGTGAAATCGCCAATCCGCTAGAGCATCCTGACTGGCAGGAACCGCTAGAAACGGGCATTGAGAACTACCTAACGCAGTTGGAAGAGCGCGGTCTGGATCAGGTTCGAGATGTATATCAAGCAGCACTGGCAGCCAGTGAGTCTTGTGGTACCCAATAGGGGTAAGGTTTTATGAAGTCTACTCTCTACAGGGCCAGCCACTGGCTGGCCCTCATTTGTCGCTTGGTGGCTGGCATCGCACTGATTGGGCTGCTGGCAGTGACCATTGCCGATGTAAGTACGCGTTATCTATCGCGTGTAACGGAAGGTGCGATTGCACTGCGCGTTTCTGGCAGCGTAGAGCTGGTCAGCTATTTGATGCTGTTTGCGCTATTAGCCGCCATGGCCGCTAATGTGGAGAAAAGCCAAGTGGTGGTAGAGGCGTTCTCTCACGGCTTGCCGCAAGCGATAAAAAATCGCTTGCAAGGGTTCTTTTTCCTCGGCTTTATGGCGCTGGGGCTCATTCTATTTGTGGGCTTGCTGGATTCGGCCGCAGCGGCCAGTCGGCACGGCGAAATAACCCAAGACCTGCGCCTGCCGATGGGCCCCATTTTCCAGTTGGCAGCGGTGCTCAGCTTGCTGCTCGGGCTGCGTAGTTTTATTCATGCGTTGCTGGGCATGATTTATGCCGCAGGTGAGGAGGCAGCTCATGGGGAGTGAAGCGATTGGTGCCATTGGGTTAGGGCTTTTATTGGTATTGATGATTCTGCGCGTGCCGGTTGCTCTCACGATGCTGATCGTGGGGGTGGTGGGCTTTGCCCAGATCATTAGCTGGGACGCAGCTGTCGCTCAGTTAAAAACCGTCCCGGTAGAGGTACTTTCCAACTACAGCTTCAGCGCCGTGCCCATGTTTATCTTAATGGGTGTGCTGGCTGCTCATTCGGGGATGGCCGGTAAACTATTTGATTCAACCCGGGTGATTTGCGGTGGCTGGAAGGGCGGCCTGGCGATTGCGGCCGTGGGCTCTTGCGGTATCTTCTCCGCTATCTCCGGCTCTTCGTTAGCCACGGCGAGCACCATGACCCGGGTGGCATTGCCGGAGATGGAGCGCTATGGCTATAACCGTGGCTTAGCGACCGGCGCGCTGGCTGCAGGCGGCACGCTGGGTATTATGATTCCGCCCAGTATCGCGCTGCTTATCTACGCCATTCTTACCGAACAGTCCGTTGGCGATATGTTCATGGCAGGGCTGATTCCCGGTCTGCTGGGGCTGGTGATGTATTCACTGACCATTACAGTAGTCATGTACCTGCGCCCTTCCCTTGCCGTGGCGGGTGAACCCACTGCTTGGAAAGAGAAACTGCTCTCGCTAACCGGCTTAGTGCCCTTCTTTGGCGTTTTTCTGGTGATGATTTTAGGTATCTATTTTGGTGCCTTTACACCGACGGAGGGCGCTAGCGTCGGTGCGTTCGCCACGCTGCTTTACGCCCTAGTGAAAGGCATGCGCGGTGCGCAGCTATGGCACAGCGTACAAGAGACTTTGGCGCTGTCTGCGGTGGTTTTCTTTATGCTGGTGGGAGCTGAGACGCTCGGTTACTTCATCTCGGTGTCGCGTATTTCATTTTCGATTACTGATCTGCTCTACGGCATGGATCTAACCCCTATCGTCGTGGTGCTGTGCATTCTGGCGCTCTACTTTGTGCTGGGTATGTTTATGGACTCCATCGCCATGCTAGTAATCACCGTACCGGTGGTTTATCCGATTATTCAGGCGATGGGTATCGACCCGGTATGGTTCGGTATTTTGACCGTACTGACCGTTGAACTGGGGCTGATGACCCCGCCGGTGGGGATGAACGTGTTCGTGATTAAAGCGATGGCACCGCACGTGGGGCTGGGGGAGATATTTAAAGGGGTGGCGCCTTTTGTCGTCTCCGACCTGATACGGCTGGCGTTATTAATTGCTTTCCCCATTTTAAGCACGCTGTTTCTACTCTAGCGGCAAGTACGCTTGCCTCTATTCAAGCCAGCGCGATCACAACCACAACTACAGGAGCTTATGACATGTTCACCACTCAGCTAATGTTAGCGGGCCAATCTACCCCTGCCGAGCATACAGCCACCTTTACCCGTGCGAATCCGTTAAGCGGTGAAGTGGTGACCACTGCTGCGGCGGCAAGTGTCGGTGACGCTAACGCGGCCGCCGACGCCGCAGGCCAGGCGTTTGAGGCATGGTCACAAACGGGCCCTGGGGAGCGGCGCGCCAAGCTGCTGAAAGCCGCCGAACTAATGGAGCAGCGCCAAGCGGATTTCATTGATCGGATGGTAGAAGAGACTGGCGCTACCCTTGGCTGGGCAGGTTTTAACGTTAAAGTGGCGGCTGATGTGCTGCGTGAGGCGGCGGCGTTAACCACCCAGATCCAGGGCGATATCATCCCCTCTAACGTGCCTGACAGCATAGCCATGGGCGTGCGCATCCCGTGTGGCGTCGTCGTGGGTGTTGCGCCCTGGAATGCGCCGATTATTCTGGGTACGCGAGCCATTGCTACGCCCTTAGCGTGTGGTAATAGCGTGATCTTGAAGGCTTCTGAGCAGTGCCCAGCGACACACCATTTAATTGGTGAAGTGCTGCAAGCAGCGGGGTTGGGCGAGGGCATCGTCAACGTGATTACCAACGCGCCTGAAGATGCCGCTGACGTGGTAAGCGCGTTAATTGCCCATCCTGCTGTGCGGCGGATTAACTTCACTGGCTCCACGGGCGTTGGAAAAATCATTGCCGAGCAAGCGGCCAAGTATTTAAAGCCCGTGCTGCTTGAGCTGGGTGGCAAGGCACCGTTTTTGGTATTGGATGATGCCGACATAGACGCTGCCGTGGACGCGGCAATCTTTGGCGCGTTCTTTAACCAAGGCCAGATCTGCATGTCCACCGAGCGGGTTATTGTTGATAACCAAGTGGCGGATACTTTTGTGGAGAAGTTTGCCGCGCGGGCTCAGGCGCTAAAAGCAGGCGACCCACGTGATGAAAGCAACAGCCTGGGCACTTTAATCAACGCGCAGTCAGGTGAAAAACTAAATAGCCTCATCGATGACGCAGTCACTCAAGGCGCGCACTTAGCCGCGGGTGGTAAAGCCGAGGGCGTGGTGATGCAGGCCACGGTCATCGATGGTGTGACCAGTGCTATGCGGCTATATAGCGAAGAGTCGTTTGGCCCGGTCGTCGCAGTGATCCGTGTTGATGGTGAAGAAGAGGCAGTGCGCATCGCTAACGATAGCGAGTACGGCCTCTCATCAGCGGTGTTCAGCCGCGATAGCGCACGCGCCATGAAAGTGGCAGGGCGCTTACAAACGGGTATCTGCCATATCAATGCGCCCACGGTACACGATGAACCGCAAATGCCCTTCGGCGGAGTGAAATCCAGCGGCTACGGACGCTTTGGCGGTAAGGCAGGCATCGAAGAGTTCACAGAGTTACGCTGGATGACGATGCAGCTAGGGCCAAGGCATTATCCTATTTAGTGATCTCGTTAACCGCCACCGTTTGACGCAGCCGAAATTCACGCGGCGAAAGCGCTGTATTACGCTTAAAAAAGCGCGTGAAGTAAGCCGGTTCAGAGAAGCCTAAGCTGTCAGAGACTTGGCCAATGGTCATATTGGTATAGGTGAGCTGGCGCTTGGCTTCTAGTAGTAGGCGTTCATGCAGCAATTGCAGGGCGCTGCGACCGGCGATTTGTCGACACAGCATATTCAAGTGCGCGCTACTCACCCCTACCTGCTCGGCTAACGCCTCAATACTAGGTTGTTCGCGATAGTGCGCTTCGACCAGCGCTTGATAGTGCTCTATATGCTGCCGCCCCTTGTCACTTTGGCGGGGGCCATAACGTTTTGCTGGATGCCCAGCGGTATTAAGACGCGATAGCTCTACCACCAAGGCTTGGATAAGCGCTTCGAGCAGGCTGTTGCGTCCGGGGGCGGGTTGGCGGTACTCCTGGTCGATCTGAGCCACCAGCGTGGCAATTCGTTCAGCCTGAGTTGCCTGGGGTAGAGAGTAGAAGTCGGCTTTTTTTAGCGTACTGCTCTCACCCATTAGTGCATGTAAGTGGTCGGCCAGCGGCTTGGCCAGAGTAATAATGTGTCCTTCCACATCCGGTGAAAAGAGAAAGCCGTGAATAGCCATTGCGGGCACCACGATAGCGCTGGCGCTTTGCAGCTGGTGGCTTGTTCCCTCCAGCTCTAACTCAACGCTACCGTGAGAAATAAACAGAATATGCACGAGGTCGGCATGGCGGTGCGGCCGGATACGCCAGTCGTGCAGACGACTGCGCTCGGGGATGGACTCACAGTGGAGCAAGTCGGGCGTGGGCCAGTGCTGCGTCTCGCCATAGAGCTTAAATACCGGAACGGAGGTTGCCGACGAGGCTGTCATCATCTATATCTCCTCTACGACTAAGGTTGGGTAATAACACGCTAAATGTCCAATAATTGATCTAGATCATGCCTTATTATGCGGCGTGTTTCATTGAAAAATACAAGTCATAAGTTTTAGATAATGACAATGATGAGGCATCCCTATGAAGACACAGGTCGCGATTATTGGCGCAGGGCCTTCAGGCCTATTGCTGGGACAGCTGCTGCATCGTCAAGGCATTGATAATGTGATTGTTGAGCGGCGCAGCGGTGAGTATGTATTGAGCCGTATCCGCGCCGGTGTGCTGGAACAGGGCATGGTAGACCTGCTGCGCGAAGCGGGTGTTGACCAGCGCATGGATAAAGAAGGCCTACCCCATGACGGTTTTGAGCTTGTGTTCGACAACCGCCGCGTGCGGGTCGCACTGGATGAACTGACCGGCGGCAGCAAAGTCATGGTATACGGCCAAACCGAAGTGACGCGGGATCTGATGGAGGCACGCGCCGCCGCTGGCGCGACAACGCTTTATGAAGCAGAAAACGTTCAGCCCCACGACCTGGAGAGTGACAGCCCCTATCTCACCTTTGAACACAGTGGTGAAACGGTTAGGCTCGACTGCGACTACATCGCCGGGTGTGATGGCTATCATGGCGTCTCCCGCCAGACGATTCCTCAAGACCGCATCAAAGAGTTTGAAAAAGTTTATCCGTTTGGCTGGCTGGGGATGCTCTCGGATACTCCTCCGGTCTCTGATGAGTTGATTTACGCAAGCCACGAGCGTGGTTTCAGTCTGTGTAGCATGCGCTCCGCCACCCGCAGCCGTTACTACCTTCAAGTACCGCTGGATGAAAAGGTAGAAGATTGGTCGGACGAGCGTTTTTGGGAAGAGCTCAAACGCCGCCTGCCAGACGAGGTGGCCGCCAAGCTTGTCACCGGGCCTTCCATCGAGAAGAGCATCGCACCGCTGCGCAGCTATGTGGTCGAACCAATGCAGTACGGGCGGCTGTTCCTGGTCGGCGATGCGGCGCATATTGTACCGCCCACCGGTGCTAAAGGGCTTAACCTGGCCGCCAGCGACGTCAATACGCTCTATCGGCTAATGGTGAAGGTCTACCAGGAAGGCCGCACGGATTTGATCGAGCGCTATTCGCAAACGTGCTTGAAGCGTATCTGGAAGGCGGAGCGCTTCTCCTGGTGGATGACCTCCATGCTGCACAATTTCTCTGATGAGGAAGATTTCAACAGCCGCATGCAGTTGGCCGAGCTGGACTACGTAACCAGCTCCAAAGCAGGCATGACCACCATCGCCGAAAATTATGTCGGTTTGCCCTATGAGTCGCTTGAGTAGCCGTTAATACTTAACGTTTTACTCTCATTCTGTTCTCATTGCCCAAGTGATCGCTTGGGCTTTTTTGCTTAAATACCATGAAACTTCGTGAAGTTGTTGACAGTGCTATCTTTCGTTTAAGCGCACGGGCACACGGCTTAAATGATTATTATCGTTAGCGATCTTTTGCAGTAGAGAAAGCAGCATCTGTTGCTCCTCGGCGTTAAGCGGCGCCAGGATATCACTTTGAACCTCTTCAACAGCAGGCTCTACGGCTTCTCGTAACGCCTCTCCTTCCTTGGTGAGCTTCACCACCATCGAACGACGATCTTCAGGGTTACGGTGCCGGGTAATGAGACCGCGCTCCTCTAATTTCCGAACCACGACCGCGATGGTATTGCGATCCAACGCCGTATAGCCACCTAGGGTGATTTGGTCACTGGCTCCCATCTCTTCAAGCGCAGAGAGGATTATATATTGCAGTTGGGTAAGGTTGAACGCCTCGCACTTGCGCAGAAAAATAGCCACGCTAATTTGGTGGCAGCGTCTTAAAAGATTGCCAGGTAATTCAAAAGCTTCAGATAGGGGTGAACGGGTCATGTCGGGTCTTATAAAGGATAAAATACGCTGTGACCATAGCAGAAGTTTCTGTAATAGGCACTGGATGGGAGCACTGGCCAGCATGATACTAGCCAGTGCCCCACATCGATAAAGAGTAAGCCGGAGGTAGCGGCTAGAGTTAACGGAAAACGTTAACGAGCCAGGGATTAAAGATGACCGCCAAAATGACGAGGCAAGCCGCTATTATGAAAGGCAAGATCCACTTCGTAATGCGGGGCAAGCTAACGTTGCTGATAGCGGAGGCAACATAGAGCCCTGCACCCACCGGGGGCGTTAACAGTCCCAGGCTTAGTGTCATACAGGTGACGATGCCAAAGTGGACAGGATCAATCCCATAACTTTGCTGCGCCACCGGGAGCAAAATTGGCACTAGAATGATCAACGCGGCGATCCCATCAAGCACCATGCCTACTACCATCAGCATCACAAACACCAGAAGCATAAATACCAGCGGGCTTTCGGTGGTGCCTTGCATTAGTCCGGCTACCTGTTGAGGTATCTGGTTGTACACCAGTACCCAACCAAAGGCTTTCGCAGCGACAATCAGAAATAGCACAATGGCGGTATTGCGCGCTGTTCGGCTCAAAACGCCAGGTAATTGCCCCCATTTAAGCTCTTGAAAGAAGAGGGCGCCTATCACCACCGCCATTAGCGTCGCAGCCGCCGCGGATTCAGTAGGCGTCACTATGCCAAATGCGATACCGCCCACAATGACGATGGGAATGCTAAGTGTGAGCAGTGCGCCACGAGTCGCACGCCATAGAGGTGTGCGTTCCTGATCAACGCTTCCTTTCTTACGCGCGCGACGCGCCATGATCGCGATTAAGCCGCTGATCAGTATAAACAGCAGTAGCCCAGGAAGAATACCACCCATGAACATGGCACCAATCGACACTTGAGCAATGACACCATAGATAATAAACACCATTGACGGTGGAATAATCGGCCCCAGCAGGCCAGCACCTGCCGTCAACGCCGCGGCGAACCCCTTGTTGTAACCATCACGCTCCAATTCGGGAGTCATTACTCGGCTCATAATAGCGATCTGTGCCGTCGCTGAACCCATAATAGAGGCAAGCATCAAGTTCGAGGTGAGGGATACATAGGCAATGCTGTGAGGAATCCACGCAAACCAGGCACGTGTGGCAGTGATAATGCGACGTGTAATACCACCCTCATTCATGATTTCGCCCAACAGGATAA
Source organism: Halomonas sp. A3H3 (assembly GCF_000982975.1). Taxonomy (NCBI): domain Bacteria; kingdom Pseudomonadati; phylum Pseudomonadota; class Gammaproteobacteria; order Oceanospirillales; family Halomonadaceae; genus Halomonas; species Halomonas sp. A3H3. Next base: position 1,968,911 of record NZ_HG423343.1, read on the forward strand.
ATAAGGGAATCGCCAGCAGATCAAATACCTCTAGCGAGCCAAAAATAACCTGGGGTAGGTTTTCAAATAGACGGTAGTTGCCGGAAGTGATCACGAAGGTAAGTGTTGAAGCCAGGAGGACAAAGGCAATTGGCATTCCAAGCAGCATTAACACAATAAAAGCCGCAAGCGTCATTGGGTCATTCCTCGTCGTTGGCTAGGACAAAACCCGCTCGCGAGCGATCAAAAAGCCTAGCGATGAGGTGAAAAATCGATGTGACGCAGAAAAGCGGCACGATGAGATAGAAGTGCCACTTGGGCCAATCGAGCGTAATAGCGATATCGTAGTGGATCGAAGGTGACCGCAGCCAAGCGATGGCGTACCACAGGACAGTAACCATTATCGCCAGGCAGATCAGCTCGGTAAGCCAATAGCAAACGCGCTGAGCCGCTTTAGGCAGTATCGCAATCAGCATGGTCAAACGTACGTGCTGGTCGTTATGTATGGCGATAGAGATGGCGAGAAACGCCATCCAAATCAGAATATAGACGGCTAGCTCATTGGCAAAAAAAAGTGGGCTGTTGAGTACGTATCGTGCGAAAACATTAGCAATAAGCAACGCGCTAAAAGCTATTATCAGTACGTTGCAGAGCAGCTGTTCAGCCCTGGCTAGCTGTCGGCTCGCCTTGGTTAGCCAGGTGTCTTGGGGAAAATACATCTTGGGTACGCCTCTTTGGTTCGGGGCGCAGAAGCGCCCCGACGCGTTTTATTCAGCGTTAAGGAGTTCGGTGGACTGTTGCTGGAATGCTTGGATAAGCGGATGATCGCCAAAGCGCTCAGCGAACGCTTGGTTCGCCGTGCTGAAAGTGTCTTCAGCGCTTTCTAGCGTATACACATTAATGCGGTCTTCGAGCAAGGTGCGGTTGCTCGCTTCTGCTGCAATTTCCGTCTCAGTACCCCAGGCAAGTGCCTCAGCCATGGCGGTATCAATTAGCTGGCGTTCTGCATCGCTAAGTGAAGCGCGGGATGCTTGGCCCATTATGGCTACCTCAGGAAACGCCATATGGCTAGTCAGTGTTAGATGCTCCGCTACTTCATAAAAGCCCGAACCTACTAAGGCATCGAGGTCAATATCCACACCATCCAGCATACCGTTTTGGAGGCCTTGGTAAACATCCGGTAAACTTGTAGGGGTGGGCCGAGCCTCAACGGCTCGCCACCAGGTATTCATCGCTGCGAACGGAATAATGCGGATGTTTTTGCCGCTAACATCCTTAGCGCTGTTAACAGCGCTTTCGCGCATAAGAATATGGCGCATGCCCGCAAAGGTATAGCCGAATGCGTGCAGACCTTTGCTCTCCAGGTTCTCCAGCATCTGCTGAGCAGCGTCTGTCTCGGTGGCCTTGGCCGCCTCCTCTACGCTGGAAAAGAGGAAGGGAGTGAACCAACCGACGAAAGCTGGTTCACGCTGGCTGGTAGCTGCAGCGGTCATAAGCCCTATGTCTAGCAGTCCGGTCTCCATTTGGGTGAACATGGCCGATTCATCACCTAACTGGCCGGAGGGGAAAATGGTAATGGTTAACTCACCATCACTTCGCTCTGCCACTGTGTCGGCTAGGCGTTGGGCGGTTTGATTCAAAATATGCTGAGGTGGGGTAATTAATCCCAGGCGTAGCTCTTTGGCCTCGACTTGTGCGCTGGCAATTAACGCTAGGCCTAACGGAATTGCGCAAAGATAGCGAGTTGTAGTGCTTAGCATGTTTGTCATTGTATTCACCTTGTTTTTAGAGTTTTTTTCTTACTCACTGCAAATTAGTTGTGCTCTTATAAAATCATAAGTTAAAAGCGAAATTCTGAAATCTTATGGGCATGGTAATTTGCAAGAGTTGTAAACAGCGGTTACTTTTTTGTTAGAAATTACTTATATCTAGGGGTGCGTCAAATATCCTCGTCATATAGCCAAGACAGTCCTTCATAAGACTGCTCTGGCGTCCGCGAAGCGAGCATGGCATTGCGCAGTTCAGCCGTAACCCCCGTCGCGTGGTAGAACTCACCGTGAACGCGGGCCATGATCTGACAGCGTCCGGTGCGCAGGTAGCGCCGCTGCTGGTACGCCTGAAAGGCACTGGCAATATCGTTACTGCAGTGGGCAACCTCATCGGCTAGCACAACAGCATCCTCCATAGCCATGCAGGCGCCTTGGGCAAGGTATTGCAACATTGGGTGAGCAGCGTCTCCGACCAGGGTGGCACGGCCACGGCTCCACTCTTTCACAGGCTCTCTATCGCACAGCACCCACATACGCCAGCTATCAATCTTGGCTAACAGTTCTTGAACCGTATCGCAGGTTCCAGCGAAACGACGCTTGAGCTCCTCAGGATCGCCCTCTGTATTCCAGCCTTCCACATAGCGGTCGCTATGGAACACGGCAACCAGGTTGAAGAGCTTTCCTCCACGTAACGGATACTGTACGAGGTGATTTTTGGGGCCGCCCCACAGAATCATGGCATTACGGCGATAGGCTTCTGGCACTTCCTCGATAGGCAGTACCGCACGATAGGCAATATGGCCGGAAACCCTCGGAGCGCCATCGCCGATAATGCTCTCGCGAACCTTAGACCATAGGCCATCGGCCCCTATCAAAGCACTTCCTGAGATTATCTCTCCCTGATCTGTTGTGACACTCATCTCGCCATCGGCCTCTGAAAAGGAGGTGACCCTAGTAGAGGTTCTAAACGCTATCTTGCTCGATGCACGACACGCGTCGAGCAGTACGTTGTGCAAGTCGGCACGATGGATCAGTGCATAGGGGTACTGAAAGCGTTTGATGAATGAGTCACCCGCCGGGATCTCAACGACCGGCGTGGCATTGACGCTGTCCATCATGATCAACTCATCTGGCAACACCGCCAGTTCACGTGCCTGCGCCAATACCCCTAGGCGATCAAGGGCGCGGAAGCCATTCGGTCCTACTTGGATACCAGCCCCCACTTCACGAAACTCATCGGACTGCTCAATAACCAATGTTGGGATGCCGAGGCGAGACAAGGCCAGTGCCGATGCAAGGCCACCAATCCCGCCACCGATAATAAGAATAGGCTGCTGAGTGCTCATGATGCCTCCACGTTCACACTGATATTACCAATACGCTCAATCTCACAATTAATGGTGTCACCAGGCCGGATAGGCCCCACCCCCTCTGGTGTTCCGGTATACAACAGATCACCAGGCTCGAGGGTGTAGAATTTGGAGGCGAACTCTATAAGTTCGGCTACGTCCATGATCAGATCTTTGGTATTGGCGCTTTGTCGCACTTCACCATTCACATCAAGGGTCATGGCTAATGCATGAGGGTTTTCTATCTCATCGGCGGTCACCAGCCAGGGGCCCAGCACTGTGTAGGAATCTAGAGACTTACGCAGGCTGCGCTCCTCTGGCCCACGAATGGTAATATCCAGGCCGATGCTGTATCCGGCCACGTAGGAGAGCGCATCCTTGGCTAAAACGTTCTTGGCACGCTTACCAATGATGGCAACCAATTCAATTTCATGGTCAGTTCGGCGATCCGGAAGTCCGATGCATACAGGATCATCGGAGCCGACCACTGAGCTGGTAGCTTTAAGAAACAGTCCTGTCTCCTGTATCTTCCGCACATGTGCGCGGGAGAAGGTAGCTGTATCCTTAATTGCCTCATCTAGGTGGGCTTGGTAGTTGACAGGGGCCGCGATAACCTTGCCTGGATTGGCAACCGGAGGGCGCAATGTCACCTTACTGAGAGGATAACGCCGAGCGAATTGTAGGGCATCAGCTATGGCAGGCATTAATTCTGGTAGGCAAGCAATCAGTTGATCTCCGTGAGGGTAGGGATATTCCGCGGTACCGATAAGTGGTAGGACGCTTGAGACGTCCAATACTTCGTTACCCTCTACGACACCCAGGCGATGGTTATTGAACAAACAGATTTTCATACAATGTTTATCCTTTTTATTAGGGAGTGGTTACGCGTTTTTTCTCTCTTCCTTCCAAAAGCCCAAATGTTCCTGAAGAGGGCGATCGGAAAAACTGAACAAAACACATTCATCGGAGGCTTCGAAGCGACGCCAGGCCCAGCCAGGAACCACAAACACATCGTGCCGATTTGCCGTCCACTCCTGATCTTCGACCTGAACGCGGACACTACCTTCCACTACGCAATAGACCGCGCCATCTGTTTCCCTATGCTCCACACCTTGAAACCCTTGTGGCAGAAGTTGTATATAAGCGCCCATGGTAAGGATCGGTGATTTACCATTGGTGGGATTGGTAAAGGTCAGCTTGAGTCCAGCTGCAGGATCACAATTACCACTCTCAGCGAGCTTGGTTAACGCTGCCCGGGTGCGCTTATAGGGGTAGTGGAACAAAGGGCTCGTCGTGCCATTGCACTGATACCCAACTGGGCTTAACCCGGATGCGAAACGCGCTTCAGAATCGCCTGCCGGGCGACGAACTTCCTGGCGTTTGTGCGGGGCGTCAGCAGAGAAGCCCGCGTTAAGCATTTGCACGACAGGTACATCAAGGCCATCCAGCCACATCACCGAGTCGCTTCCCTCGGCACCATGGTCATGGAACACCCCTGATGGTGTGATCACGAAATCACCAGGGCTCATCATTACTTTTTCACCGTCCACATTAGTGAAGCCACCTTCGCCACTGAGAATCAGACGCAATGCTGAAGCCGTATGACGATGACTGGGTGCTACCTCGCCAGGCAAAATCATCTGAATGCCTGCGTATAGCGAGGTGGTCACCAAGGATTTACCGCGTAGCTTTGGGTTTTCCAGCACCAGTACGCGACGTTCGGCATCCTCAGCAGAAATGGCTTCACAGGCCATCTCCATATTCTTGCGAATCGTTTTATCACGCCAGATAACAGGCTCCAGTACTTGTTTAGGTTCACGCGGTGTCAAACCTCGCAGCACTTCCCAGAGTGGTGCCATGTTGTCTTTGGAGATTAATTCTTTAAATGCTATGGCGGTCATCGCCCCCTCCTTAAGATTCAACTGATGTCGTGTTTGTAAGGATCAGCAATTATTGTCTCTGCCTTAAATAAAACAATTTTTTTCGTATTGTGATAATTTTGCTTTTTATGCGGTTGGGGTCAAGGCAAAAATATGTATTTGCGACAAAAGTATTATCTTCTGGAGGCTTTGATACAGGCTATGGTGCTGGGCGCTCAAAAATTTTTTTAAGCAATCACAGCGTATTGAGGCAACTGATGGTCATGTGTGACAGTCAGTTATTGCTGTAAGCCCCTAGTGAGCTTTGCAAAAGATGCGCGCAGTGGTTTAAGGGCGCTATTAACAGACGGGAAATGTTGAGGTGGCTTTGAAAGAGAATTCTCAGGAACGGCTGCTGCGATTACTTTCCCTGTTCGCTGATGAAGAAAAAGGGGAGTGGTCGGTCGATGAGGCGTCTGTACACTTGGGGATTTCGGCCAGCCAGACCTACCGTTACTTTAGAACGCTTGCCTCGGCCGGTTATATTTCAGCCTATACGACAGGGAGGTATGTACTTGGCCCGGCGATAATTGAGCTGGACCGTAAACTAAGGATTGGCGATCCAATGATTCATGCGGCGAGAAGTATTATGCGAGAAATGCTCAGCACGGCACCTTCTGCCAGTATCGCCATCCTTTGCCGCTACTTCCGCGGCCAAGTAATGTGTGTGCATGAGGAATTCGAGACTTATCAGCACCATGAGATTAGCTATGAGCGTGGCCAGCCGCGACCTTTATATCAAGGCGCTGCATCAAAAGTGATTCTGGCCAACTTACCCTTACGCCAAGCTAGAGCCTACTTCAACCACGCTCCTGATAAATTCAACCAGTTTGGCCTTGGCGCCAACTGGACAGAGGTCAAGCGAAGCCTTCGAGAGCTTAGAAGCCAGCCTGCTATTATCACGGCAGGTGAGCTTGGAACAAGTGCCTCTGGGATTTCAGCCCCTATTTATGACGACAAGCGAGTTCTTGGAAGTGTTAGCCTCGTCTTACCGATAACCGTCGCAACAGAGGAAGTAACCTCTTTTTTGATGCCCGTTGTAGCAGCAGCAGGTCAAGAAATGACCAGTAAAATGCAGCACTTGGCTCAATTGCAGAAGTGATGAAGACGCCATCTATTTTGCCCCGTGCCTGCTTTCGCAGCACAGGGCTTTTTGTCAATCGCAAATGCTTAATTCATTGAGCGCTAGAAGGGATACTGGATACCTTGCTCCATCACACTGATCCATTGGGTGGTGGTGAACTCATCTAGGTTTGCGGGGCCACCGAAGCGACCGCTGGTACCTGAGCGGCCCATGCCACCGAAGGGTACCTGAAACTCATTGTTTACCGTCTGATCATTAATATGCACCATGCCTACTTTGATGCGATCAGCAATGCGCAGGGCTCGCTCTGTAGATGTGGAGTGAATAGCGGCGGCTAGCCCATAGGAGGAAACATTGACTAATGCGATAACATCCTCATCGGTATCAAAAAGTGTAATGGGGGCTACAGGGCCGAAAATCTCCTCGCCAAAGGCAGGCATTTCTGGCGTCAAGCCGCTAAGAACCGTGGCTTCAAAGAAGTTGCCATCGCGTTTACCGCCAGCGACTACCTTGGCACCCATTGCTACTGAGCGGTTCACGCTCTCCTCGAAGTGCTTAGCTTGTGTCTCATCAATCAATGGGCCGAGGTGTACCTGTTGTGTCCAAGGGTTACCTGTGACTAAGCGGGCGGCCCGGTCGGAGAGATTCTTCATGTATTTTCCGTCACTGAACGATGTATTAAGTGGCGATCTACTATACGGAAAAATTTGATTTTCCAGCACAATCATGTAAAACGATCTCCTTCTTCATGACTGAAAAACCTAAACTGGCCTATCTAGACTAAGGGTCGACAACCCCGTGGAGCCGAGGTCGCCGACAATCTGTTTCCACAGATGGAAGAGGGTCTATGGAACAAGGCCTTATGTCATTTCACGCTTCTTTAGCCATTTTGCGGAATTTGGATAGTTGGCCTCCCCACAGGTTGACGCTGCGCGGTGTCGGCTCCCAAAGACGAGGAACATACGTCACCAAATCGTCGTGGAATTTCTCCATTTCCGCCGACAGTTCGATATGAGTTCCTGCTGGGTCATCGAAGAACACGAACAGGTTGTTGCCAGGACCGTGGCGGCCAGGCCCCCAGGTAACCTCTACGTTAAGATCGGTTAGTCGGTCGCACCACTGCTTGAAATCCTCCCACTCGCTGAGATCGAATGAGTAATGGTCCAACTGACCCCGCATTCCAATGTCAACAACCGCTAAGGTGTGGTGGTCACGATCACTTCTCAGCCACGCAAAATTGCCATTACTAAGCTGGTCGGAAAGAGAAAAACCAACAATATTGGCGTAGAACGCCACCATCCGTTTGACGTCGTCACTACCAACCGTCGTATGTTGAAAGCGAATCGGCCGACGCCCTATGTCCGCTTGGTGTTCCCCTAGGTGATCCATTGCCGTATGAAAGTGCACTCGGTTGCCGTCGGGATCTTCAAACTCAATGCCCTGCGGATCGCCAACAGCTGCATCCATATAGGCAGCATCCAGTGCCCTTACGACCACATTGGCATCTTCTAGCCGGCTTTGCAGTGCGTTGATCGATTCGCTATCCTGTGTTTCAAATCCGAAGTGGGTTAGCGCGTACTTTCCCGATGTTAGTTCGATGACGTGGTGCCCACTTCCCCAGCCTAGACGTACCACGCCCTCCAAGGAATTTTCATGCACTGCCATACCTAATACTCGCTGGTAGAAAACTGTGGTTGCCTCAATATCAGGTACACGGAAACCGATATGAGAGACGCGCGTCCCACTCAGCTTTTGCTGTGAAGGGTTCGTATCAATGAGCAGTCGGTTGTTATTCATTATTTACTCCAGGATTAGTGAGTTGCCGAAATGTAGCCTTGTTAATTCAAGGGTGCTCTGGTTTAACCAAGATGGCTGATTGTTAAGCCGTCTCTGACATGTCTGGTGCATTATGCTAATTAGCTAAGCCCTAATTGCTGCGGAAGCCACAGCGACAAGGCGGGCACCAGGTTGATGATTGCCATGCACACGAACATGGCAATCAAAAATGGGATCATGGCTCTGAACAGCCCGAACATGGATACTTGAGTGGTCGAGGTAACGACAAACAGGCCCGGCCCCACCGGTGGTGTCACGAGGCCAATAAGAGTCGCCAAACTTATCACCACGCCGAAATGGATTGGATCAATGCCCAATGCCAGCACGGTTGGCAGGACGATGGGCACTAACACAATCAGAATGCTCATGCTCTCCAGGAACATCCCTAGTACCACGACCAGCAGGTTGATAAGCAGCAGGAACACCCAGGGCGATTGGGTCCATGCATTAATCATCGCAACGATGCGGTCCGGTACGCCCACAAAAGAGAGCGCCCAGCCGAACATAGTCGCCGCCGCAATAAGGCCTGTGATCAACGCGGTGTTAAGGGCGACCTGTTTGAATATTTCCGGTAGGTCGCTCCAAAGGATGGAGCGATAAATCCACTTACCGATGATTAGTGCCAGCAGAGCGCCCACGGCACCCGCCTCAGTGGGTGTCATCACCCCTGCCGAGATGCCGAAAATGATAAACACCGGAATCATTAGCGGAGAAAGTTGCTTAAGCAGCCCTATCAGGCTCACCTTGCGCCGTGCAGTCCGCTCCAGCTTGGGGAAGTCATGGATAAAGCCGAGCATCATCACCACGACGACAAAACCCAGAAAGATCAGCAGTCCGGGTAGCAGCCCCGCCAAAAACAGCGCGGAAATCGGCTGCAGCGCGATGACGCCGTAGATAATCATGATCATTGAGGGAGGAATGATCGGCCCCAACAAACCACCAGAAACGGTCACCGCCGCTGCGAAGTCGCGTTTATAACCTTGCTTCTCCATGGCGGGGATCATGACCTTACTCATCACCGCGATTTGGGCAATGGCAGAGCCCAGGATAGAGGCCGCCACTGCGTTAGTCAGCAGGTTGACGTAAGCTAGACCGCCTCGCATGCGCCCAAGCAGCAGGTTGGCCAGCTCGACAAGGCGATCGGTCAGCCCACCTCGGTTCATCAACTCGCCCACCAGCATAAACAGTGGAATGGCGAGCAGGCCATTCTTCTCTAGGGCACCGTAAAACTGCAGGGGCAGGCTGCTGGAGAGCAACAGCAGGTCGCTTTGATGCAGGAACACCAGGGTGCCCAGCATCAGCGTCAGCAGAATAGGCAATCCGAGAAACAGCGTAATAAAGAAAACGGAAAAGGTGATCATGTGCACACCCTCTCGGAGGCTTCGTGGCTAACCAGCCGATGGATGGAGAGTAGAAGGCTGACGAACTGGTGGTAACTCATGACCATCAGCGCCACGAGCATCACGCTGAAGTAGTACCAACGCGGCAGTTGCGTCGTTGGCGACAACTCGATTTGCGTATGCGGTGAGGCAATCCATTGCCACGTCAGTGCGGTGAAGATCGCCAAAACACATAGGCCGAGCAGGCAAAAAAAGACCTCAAGGCAATGGGCCGCTCGTTCGGGCAGAAGACTGGGAATGATGTCGATCCGCACCAGCGAGCGGGTATAAAGTAGATGGCTGACACCAATGAAGCTGATGGCCACTAGAATCTGCAACGCCACCTCCTCGGCCCAAAAAAGTGGGGTGCCGAATATATAACGCAACACCACTTGGGCGACCAGCAGTCCGGCCAGCAGTCCCGTCAGGATAATAAGCACCCATGTTTCCAGTCGGGCCAGCGCGCTATCGCACCACTTCAATATGTTAAGCATAATGCCCCCTATGCGGCATGGGCGTGACCTGGGCCACGCCATTACTGCATCCACACTTCATTGATTGGTCACGACCTGGTGATAGAACTCGGCGATTAACGGGTCGCTATCGATATATGTCTGACGCACTGCAGCAGCCGTCTCTGCGTAGCCAGCGGTATTGATCTCGACCACTTCTACGCCAGCGTCCTTGAGCGTGGCGAGATTTTCCTCCTCGACACGTGCTTGCTCCTCAATGCCCCACTGCTCGGCTTCTTGGAAGACCTCGCGGATCATCTGCTGATCGGCTTCGCTCTGATTATCCCACCAAGCTTTGGAGACCAGCACTACGCCGGGGAAGGCCATATGGTTGGTGAGTGCCAAGTGTGGAGCCTGCTGGTAAAGTTTCAGGGCAGTGACGAAGTCAAGGTCAACGTCGACGGCATTCAACAGATTGGTGGTCAGTGCCGGTGCGACTTCGGAGGTCGGTAGCGCGGTGGGCGCCGCTCCGTTGGCCAGCCACCAGTCATTGAAGACAGGATTGGGGAAGACACGGATCTTCTGATTGGTTAAGTCATCTATGGACTCGACCGAATCGGTCGACAGCACGTGCCGCATCCCGGCGATGATGTAACCGAGACCGATCATGCCCTGGGGCTCCAGCTTTTCGAGCATACTAAGGGCAGCTGGCAACTGTGTTGCCGCTCCGGCCTCGTCGTAGTTCTCGAATTCGCCAGGTAGAAACCAGCCATTAAAGGAGGACTCGCGGCTGGAGAGCGATGCGGCGGGAACCACGCCGAACTGCACCGCGCCATGCTGGAGGAGCTGGATCAGCTCGTTATCGTTACCCAGCCTGCCATAGGGGGATACCTCTATAGCGTAACGCCCGTCGGAGCGTTCACCGAGATTTCCCGCGAGGCGTTCAGAGACCTTGCTGAAGATATGACTGGGCGGTACTGGTGTGCTGAGCCGAAGCGTCTCGGCCTGCGCAGTGGCGGACACCATAAGGCTGCCAGCAGCGCAGGCAAGGCCAACTAACAGGGGATTGAAGCTCGATAATTTCATGTCGTACTCCGTATTGTTGTAGTAGTTATCTTCAAGAATCCACCTTCCAGACGATTACCCTTAACCGTGGGTACTCATCCTGCTATCGACGGGAAAATGTAGGTGTTGCTGGGTTTTACAGGGTAGCGGCGGTACTCAAAGGCTGATGAGAATTACCTAAAGCGCTGAACTCGGGAGGGCGCAGCATCTCACCCAGGTGAATGGCATCCGTGGGCAAATTGTTCTTGTTAAGAACCGCCATGGTGTAGCGATCCGGCCTTACCAGATAAAAGACGTGCTCGCCACCATGCGCCCTGAATATCCAGTCGTTGGCTTGGCTGTGAGCATCTCGCAATACCTCTATACCCTCGACGGGAACAGGGTTGTAGTTGCGCGGAGTAACGCACACTTTCTTTAGATCATCCGGTAGGTACTCGAGCCAAGGCTGGATAGCGTCGAACGCCCTCTTCGCATCAGGGTGGTAAGTGATAAGTGCGAAGTGGCCGTCGATGTAGCGATCCAACAGCGCCATCTCGCTATTGGGATTCTCAAGCATCGGCTGGGCAATCAATCGTCCTGTGCGTGTCTTGCGGGCAGAGGCAGCGTCGCTGATGAAGAAACCGCTGACGAAACGCGGCGTCGGCTTGTAACGCATCTGGGTAACGTAGTCACGAGCAGGGCGGTAGACGCTCAGCCAGCGCAGGCCAGTCTGCAACAATGTTGCGTGTATACGGCTCTTTGGCATCATGAACTTGCCGAGCATGGCGGCCATTTCAATCAGTTGCCAGGCGTGCGGTTTGCGCTCTTCTTCGTAACTTTCTAGCAGCGTTTCAGGCAACTTGCGCTTGAGCACCCAAGCTAGCTTCCAGGCTAGGTTCACCGAGTCGCGCAGGCCGCTGTTCATGCCCTGACCAGCGAATGGAGGGGTTAAGTGGGCAGCGTCACCGAGCAGGAAGATGCGCTGCTGACGCCAGCTCTCAGCTTCGCGGGCATGAAAGGCATATACCTGTTTGCGGACGATCTCTGCGTCGCGATCCGGGCCATGCTCAGCCATCAGCTGGCGAACGTACCCTTCTTCTACTGCTTTTTGTTCATCTTCGTCGGGCAGCAGCATAAATTCGAAACGGCGGCTGCCACCGGGACCAGGCAGGTTGATGCAGGGACGCGCTGGATCACAGTAGACGCGAGTCTGGCGGAAATTGTCCTGCGTCCCTTTGAGGTCGATGATCAACCACTTCTGCTCGTAGGTAAGACCTTTCAGTTTGATATTCAATTCGCTGCGCACAAAGCTGCGTCCACCATCGGCTGCCGCCATGTATTCGGCAACAACCTCGTAGTGCCCCTCATCAGTCTCGACCCTTAAACGCACACAATCGACGTCCTGTACAAAGTCGACAACACGATGGCCGAAGCGCGCCTCAACATGGGCAAAGCGCTTGAGCCCGTTACACAGGATTGCCTCCAACTCTGGCTGGTGAAAAGCATTACGCCGCGCATAGCCATACTCACGCCCTCTCGGTTCAATGTTGGCGAAGGGCACGCGCTTGAGGTCCAGATAGACCGAGCCATAGTCCTGAGCGCAGCATGCAAGTACTCTCTCCTCAAGCCCAATGGCCTGCATGGTTCGCATAGACTCGTCATCGATGGATACCGCCCTCGGCTCGGTCACCGTCGAGAGATTGCGTTCAAGCACCAGGGTGCGAACCCCATAGGTTCCCAGCAGATTGGCCAGGGTCAACCCGCTGGGGCCACCTCCGACAATAATGACAGAGAAGCGGTCGGCTAGTGAAAAAGCGGCGGTACTGGTATTGTCAGGTTGTTGTTTCATTACTGTTGTCCTTACGACACCGTCATTAAGACGCATCCTTCCCCTCTGCCCAGGGCAGACGACAAAAATCGCGTTAAGAAGGAAACGGGGTGTTATTTGTGCAGGAAGACCTACCTCCGGTCATTCTGATACTCTGGCGCATAGATTCAGTCGTCACTCTTATTGCTACTGTTCTTGCTATATATCCTTGCTACATGCCCTCGATGCATCTTCTCAAGACATCATCTGTAACTTACGAATTAATCAACTGCGTTAACTTCTCGGTTAGGCGATTCGCAAGGGCCATCACTATCTGGCGCTGCTCCTCCGCTTGGTCTTCACGGTAGGCCGTTTGTGGTCTTACGCAGCTTAGACTGGCGATGACCTTGCCGTTACCATCAAAGATGGGAGCGGCAAGCCCGAAGAGGTTTGGATCCACCTCACCGTGAGATTCGCTGTAGCCCTGCCGCCGGATCGTCTGGAGGACGTCCTTAAACTCCTCCCACGACGAGCCCAAGCTTCCTTTCACTACCTCATGCTGATGCTCTAAGAAAAGCCGCATATGCTGGCGAGCAGGCAGGTAGGCCAATATGATTTTCGATGTCGCCCCCATGAACAGCGGGCGTGGCGTACCCCGTGCATAGCTAACAGGCTCTTTCAGGTGACCATGGCTGTGGACGCAAATCACTTGATCATTGAATAGCCGACATACGATCCAGATCTGCTCACCGTCGAAGACATCGAGTTCAGGCTCGATCTCTCGCGTCGCCTTTACCAAGGGATCAGTCAGTCGCAGCTGTCTATCCCACTGGATGATTCTTGAGCCTAGGCCGTAGCGCCGGGGCTCAACCTGAAACAGCAACCCCGCTTCGGCCAGCTCCTTGGTATAGCGATAAGCAGTCGAACGCGTATAGCCCAGCGCATCGCACATTGCCTCTACCGACCAGATCGGTACCTCTTCCGAGAACAGATCCAGAATCACCAGCATTCTTTCCAGACTGCTATTGCTCTTGCTGCTTCTGCCTGCTCGGGAAGCCTGCTCCTCAATATGCCGATCAAGGGCCACGGGATGCTGTTGACTCATAACTTGATTACGCCTCGTCTGCGATAGTGTTGCGCAGGGTACCGATGCCCGAGATAGCAATTTCGATGCTATCACCTGGTTTCATCCAAACCGGGGGTTCGCGGAAGGCGCCCACGCCGCCAGTGGTGCCGGAGACAATAACGTCGCCCGGAGCCAGCTCGGTAAATGTACTGCAGTATTCAATCAGTTCCGCCACACCAAAGATCATATCGCTGGTATCGGTGTCCTGCATGACGTCGCCATTCAGGCGGGTGGTCAGGTGTAGCGCCTGCGGGTCGGGAATCTCATCGCTAGTCACAAGCCATGGGCCAAATCCCCCCGTGTTAGGGAAGTTCTTGCCGGGGATAAACTGGATAGTGTGCTTTTGGTAATCGCGTACGCTGCCATCGTTATAGCAAGAGTAGCCAGCAACGTATTCAAGGGCATTCTCAGCCTTGACGTGGCGCGCGGTCTTGCCGATCACCACAGCCAGTTCCCCCTCGAAATCCAGCTTGTGCGAGACAAACGGCCGAATGATCGGCGTTAGATGACCCGCCTGGGAGTCAGCGAAGCGGGTGAATATCATCGGGTGCATCGGCATATCACGCCCCGTCTCTTTCACATGCGTCGTATAGTTGATGCCCACACAGAGGATCTTGCCAGCATCCGGAATGACCGGCAGAAACTCAATTTCGTCTAGGCTTAATGAATTTAAGCTTGAGGTATCAAATCCCACCAAGTCGGAAAGAACACCTTTACGTATCATTTCCTTGAGTGAACCACCTAGACGATCGGCAAGGGGAGCGAGATCGAGGACCCGGCCGCCATCCACTAAACCGATGCTGATGGTGTTCTGATAACGGAATGTAACAAGTTTCATATTTTAACCTTTCTCTCGGGCTAGCGAGGCGGAAGAGGTGAGCAAGCGACGATAGCGACTAATGTTATTTACTCTATTGAAATGATTCTAGTGCCACAATAGAGTAATTTCAATATATCCCGCAATGTAGGATTTTATACACACATTGCTTTGTAATCGTATATCGTTGAGGAATGGATTTTTTTTTGTGTTAAGCACCATAATTAGCGCTTATGGCTACGACCAATGTCTATTGGTGAATTTGCTCAGGGCAAGGTCAATTTTTTTTGAAAGAGAGTATTGGGCTAACCCGTCATAGCGACCGTTCGATTTTAGCGTTCTATATAAGCATTCTGCTGGGGCTTTCCTGTCTGGATAAACATGAGCTGAATACCTCGACCTTCCGCCCATGCCGATAACTTACCGCTGATATGTTCTGGCCCGTAGTACTTGCTGAATAAGCAGGTTGGAGCCAGCCATCTGTACCAAAATCTTTGATGCCAATCAGTGGATTTAGGAGATGTACACATGGCTGACAACGTAAAGAATAGCTCTGTGAAGGTGATGATCGCCATCGACATTGCTAAAACGTCCCATGATGCGGTCATTTTATGGCCGTCAGGTCGTACCAAAACGTTTAAGTTTCCTAACACGTTAATGGGTTATCAGAACCTCATTAATGCAGCAGAAGCATCTGCTGAAGATATTTTGGTGGCCTTTGAGCCAACGGCTGACTTTCATCGTAATATTGCCTATTGTTTAAGGTCTCAAGGGGCCTTGTGCCATATGGTGTCGTCTTTAGCCTGCGCCAGAGCGCGTGAAATGTTGTTTAAAAGCTGGGATAAAACGACAAAAAAGACGCGCGGGTTATCATGTACTTGATGCAGCAGGGCATGATGCAACCATTTTACGATCCGTTAGTGAATGAAATGGTGAGCACCCTTTAGATATGGTTGCGACGCATGAGCCTGAGTAGTGAGCAAGTGTTCCCATGTTGAGCACGAAGTGAGATTTTGTGTGCATATTGAGCGGGTTCCTTAGGTAGTCCGTTATCTGTCCGAATGGCGCTAGGTAGACCACGTTGTAAAGCCAGATGATCAGGAATACGTGTTAAAAAAAGTCCGCCAATGGGACGCTCAGGCACGATTGCCACGGCTTCATGGGTACCGTCGTCGACGACGGTGAGGTTCTTGATCACGCGCCCGTATGCCGTCCGGTAAAACACAAAATCCATTGACCAGACTTGATTGGCGGCCCCAGGGCGGCCAAGGGGCATCCGCTCAGACGTGGGAACCTTCTTGCGCTTGCGGCGTTTTACCTGCAACCGAGCAGCTGCGTAGAGACGCTCGACTCGCTTATGATTGACCTGTTCACCGGCTTGACGCAGCTTCAGATAGATCATGCCAGCGCCATAGCGACGATGCCGATGGGCCAAGGCAACAATGCGTTCACGCAATGCTTCATTACGGTCAGGAGCCGATTGATAGCGCAATGCACTGGCACTCATACGGATGACACGGAGCGCTCGGCGCTCACTGAGGCCACGTGACACCATAAAGCGCACCACATCTCGGCGTGCAGGTACACTCACCACTTTTTTCTCAGCGCCTCGCGAGTGACCTCCATCTCCAGTAGCGACTCCGCGAGCAGTTTTTTCAATCGTCCATTTTCGGCTTCGAGTTCTTTGAGTCGCTTGGCATCGGGTACGCTCATACCACCAAACTTGCTGCGCCATAGATAGTAACTGGCTTCTGAGAAACCGTGCCGACGGCATAGCTCCTTAATGGGCAGTCCCGCTTCTGCTTCGCCCAGGAAACCAATGATCTGTTCTTCGCTGAAACGCTTCTTCATGTCCCATCTCCTTACCCATAGGATCGGACTCTAAAGTGTAGCGCTACTCAATCAAGGGGTGACGTCGTATCAATAGCAAATGCTTAATTCATTGAGCGCTAGAAGGGATACTGGATACCTTGTTCCATAACACTGACCCACTGGGTGGTGGTGAACTCATCCAGGTTTGCGGGGCCACCGAAGCGACCGCTGGTACCTGAGCGGCCCATGCCACCGAAGGGTACCTGGAATTCGTTATTCACAGTCTGATCGTTGATATGCACCATCCCCACGCGGATGCGCTCGGCGAAGCGTTGGGCACGTTCCGTGGAGGCAGAATGAATGGCAGCGGCGAGTCCGTAGGGCGAGGCGTTGACCAGGGCGATGGCTTCTTCGTCACTATCGAAGAGTGTTATCGGCGCCACTGGACCGAAAATCTCCTCGCCAAAGGCAGGCATTTCTGGCGTCACGCCGCTAAGAACCGTGGCTTCAAAGAAGTTGCCATCGCGTTTACCGCCAGCGACAACGTTAGCACCCATGGCCACAGAGCGGTTCACGATCTCTTCAACGCGGCGCGCTTGGGTCTCGTTGATCAACGGGCCGAGGTGTACCTGCTGTTTCCAAGGATCACCCGTGACTAAGCGCGTGGCCCGCTCGGCGAGTTTGTTCATGTACTTGTCCGCCACTGAACGGTGCACTAAGTGCCGTCCTGCCTGCATGCAGATTTGACCCTGGTGGAGAAAAGCCCCCCAGGCTGCGGAAGAGGCAGCGGCATCTAAATCAGCATCGTCCAAAATCACCATCGCGTTGTTACCGCCAAGCTCAAGGGCGCATTTCTTGAGCATGCGCCCACACGTCTCGCCGATTTTCTCGCCAACGGCGGTAGAGCCCGTAAAGGAGATCATGCCGACATCCGAGTGTTGAACCAACGCCTCACCCACCTCGGGCCCACCTGGTAGTACGTGGAACACGCCCTCCGGCAAGCCAGCTGCTTCTAGAACCTCGGCCATCAAAGCACCTCCACAGATAGCGCTCATTGGGGCTGGCTTCAGGATCACACAGTTGCCCATGGCTAAGGCAGGAAAGACCGAGCGCATGGCTAAGAGGATGGGGAAGTTCCAAGGAGCTATAACCCCCACTGTGCCAATGGGTACCCGCTTCCAGTAATTGCGACGACCTGGCATGCTAGAAGGGAAGATCTGTCCGTTGGGTTGCATGGGGAGTGCTGCGGCCATCTGGGCCTGTTCATAGGTAACCTGCAGTTCCCATTCAGCCTTGGCTGCTGTAGAGCCGCACTCACGAATATTCCAGCGATTGATTTCTTCGGCCCGCTCTTTGAGCAGGGCGGCGGCCCGGCGTAGGATCTCTGCTTTTTGATCGAAAGGTAACGTGGCCCAATGTTGCTGAGCTGAGTTAGCGATAAGTGCAGCGCGACCTACGTCTACGGGAGTAGCCGTCTGAACTTTAGCGAGGACTTCGCCGGTGGCGGGTCCAATTACGGCAGCCTGAGGCCCTTCAGCAGTTTGCCACTGTCCCAGGTAAATTTTGTCTTCCCAGATGGGTGAAGTCTCATTCATGTAAATATTCCTTATTGTATTTGCGAGTGTAATGACTAACTGAGATGGCTTTAATTCGGAAACAACTGATATGCTGATGTGGAAATATAACTGTTCTAGGAAGTAGGCCAATTGAGGAGAAAGGTAGACGAAATATTATTTGGTGTTTCTGTACTACGTGTTTCTGTACTACGTGTTTGTGGCTGCCGCAAAAAATCATTGTTTTACTGGGATAAGGGGCAAGTCAGCAACAATATCTTATTCTAAGTTCTACTTATGCTTCATTGCCCCCGAAGTCTCCTAGTCTAAAGCCCCTGCCTTCTTCTCTAATTCGTCAACAAAATTATCTTCACTGTTACTTTTTTTACTAGAAGCTGCTGCCTCCAGGGCTGCATGGTATGGACAGCCAATAAATTTGGGGTCGTCCTTATATTGTTGAGCAAAGTGTTCAGGAAAGCGTCCATCCAGATCCTTTATCTCGCTCCGAATACTTTTTTTCTCTTCGCTTGACATCCGCAATCTTTCTTCGATATAGCTTTCGGTTGGGTCGTCAGCGTTTTCTTCCATCTGCCAGAAAATATAGCCCATAAGCTTCGGGAGAATCTCCGCAGCCATTGGGTCGGGTGGGTCGATACCGAGCGTTTTTAGCGTAGTGGGTAGCGACATGGCCCTAATTAGCTGATGGCCAAACCAGTGAAGCGGGGGTGGAAAAAACCTGAAAACAAACTGCTCATAGATAGCATTAGCTACCAAGTTGGCTCGCTCGGGTGTCGGCCTAGGAGTGTTTTCATACTGCTCACAGAACTCTACTAGCTCTTCAAAACTATTTGGATAGCCTGTGATGGGTTGACCGTTTTCTGCATAAAAAAGTTTAGACATGTCACGCCAAAAAAGGTGAGCCGCTATTTTCTCTTTTTCAGATATACCAGGGGCCCCCATCTTCAGTTTTAGGCGATGCATTGTGGTTGCAGAAAACGCCAACGTATAGATGTAATCTTCATTATAGGAGAATGCGCCAGGGTACTTTTTGGCCCAATAAACATGAAGCTTATTTATACTCTCAATAGATTTGAGAGTTCTCTCATCGTTAGGGCCATAGAACCACCAAAGAGCATTGGCACTGCCCGTCTGCTCAACCCGCGAGGTGGATTGGTGAAGTACTTTCCCTCCATCTTCACGCCAGACAGCTTTTGACCCCCAGTCCGTTACGATAAAGTTGGGGAAGGTCAATGCATAAATAAAATTTTGCATGAAGTCATTCAAGCGATAACTGCTTGAAAGTCTCCATATTTCGATGTAATCTTTATAGGGATCGAGGCTCTCGATCTTATCTGCGATCCATTTTTTTGGCTTATTCATAGCTTTACACCTCGTGGTAGATTCATTTTAATTAAAGTGGATACGCTAAGCGCGCTTGGACTGAGAAGTCGTTTTTTGCGCGATTTTCGACTTCTGTCTCGTGATATACGTTGAACCAAAGCCATGGCCCTTTGGTGTTTTTCCACAATAGCCCTGGTCCAATGCCTAATACCTCCTCTCGCGAATCTTCAAGACGTTGTCCATTGACTTTGTCGTCCTCCAGTTGCTTAAAGTAGTATCCATTTAAGCCAACTGACACGTTCGGAATGACTTCATAAGAGGCGGCGAAGTTTGACCAGGCGGCTTGGCCTGCTTGGGTATCGCGAACTGGATCACCATTGAACAGCTGGTAGGTACTGCTGGCAGGATCGCTGTTTTTGAAGTTGTATAAATAATGCAGCCTCCAGCTCATTTCCCAACGCTCAGCAGGCATCCACGTTGCCGCCCAATAAGGGTTTATCGAGTAAAAATTTGAACCGGGATTAAAGTCTTTAGTCTCATCGTATTCACCTATAGGCAACGAAACATCAAGCGCCAAACGCTGAACGAACGTAGGCCGTCCCTGAGCGTCGACTATTGGATCAAACTGAACCATTGGGCCAAGAGATATATCTCCAAAACCTGTGCCGTTGTCTTTTAATTGAGGGCCTTTAGCCCCAAAATCAGCATCGAGTGAAACGATTGGTAGAATGATGCTCCAGCCTAAATGCCCTCCTCTCCCAATTGTTTTTGGTGAGTAGTAAGTAAATTGATTTACTAAAGTGGTGGCACTGAACTCTGGGTTATCAAAAACCTTATTATCATTGCCATCGTTATCGCGGAAAGACGTTGCTCTACTGTGCTGTAAGTAAATATTGTGATTAAGTCCAGGCGGCCCAGCGAAGCCGTCATAGAAACTGGTATTACCAAGGTTTATGCCACCTGGCTGACTAACGGCAGGTGGGGGTGGACCATTTGCCGCCAAGGCAGAAGAACATACCAGGGCAAATAGAGACGACGATATTATTGCACGTGCGTACATGGGAGCTTTATTCATACATCAAGGCCTGTTGTTGTTATAGTGTTTTTGGGTGTTTAAGTTTTAATGCAGAGGCCTAATGCCTCTGTTGCACCTGACTTTAGGAGAGAAAAAAGATCGTGTCTTGTCTGAAAGCGACATATTTGAACAGCTGTGCCATTACGACATTTCATGAGTCGTAGCGTATGCGAGTTACTTAAAGTTCAAGCTCATGGCCCCCCCTTTGCAAGATACGGGGAGGCATTTTTGAAGGTGATTATTGAAAGCAAGAGGGGTGGGCCTGGAGCTCTGCCAACTGTCAAACAACATATTGTCCGAGAATACGATGGTTAGCCTGTGTTGAGCGAGGAGGGCTTCGAAAGTAGCTCGGCTCATAGCAATGGGTAGCCGATAGAGATGAGTGGGTTTGCTTAATAGCTTTTCGTTAATTTTGTTAAGTAAAATTAAGTTTTGAAATATCAGCCGGCCCTGGCTGAATCGCGAAAGACTCGCGGTGAAACGCCATAAGAAGCTTTAAATGATCTGCTAAAGTGTGCACTACAGGTAAAACCCCATTTATGTGCTACATCACTAATCGTGCGCCCTATGCTATTTGGGTCTCGAAGGTCTTCTGCACAGCGGGTTAAGCGGCGCTGCCAGATATACTCACTTAAACTACACTCACTTTCATCTTCAAATGCGCGATGAAGGGTTCGTGTAGAGCACTGCGCAATCTGGGCTATTCGCTCTACGGTTAATTCATGGCTAGAAAGGTTCCTATCAACGAAATCTTTTATCCAGTTTTTCTTAAATAAGCGCGGGTTATGCTCAAGCTCTTCTTCCTTGTTCTTGTTTTCAACCGTGTTCTGGAGCAAGGAAATAATACTTTTGCCTAGCGAACAGGATGTGGCATCGTTCAGGAGAGGGTACTGTGTATAGGCGTCGACAATAAAATTATGGAGCATTCGGCCTAGTCCATTCCGATTATTTATGCGTAAATCTTTTGGGATGGTGGCAGGCGTGCCAAGATCGCCACAAAGAAGCATTAAATACTCACAGTTTTTGGTACTTGTAACAGTGAAATGTCGGCCACAGTCTAGAAAGAGGAGGTCTCCGGGAGTGAAGGTAGAGCTTTTACCACTTTGTTCAACCTGGCTCACTCCGCCCATTTGTAAAACCAGCAACCCAGGGTGAGCATCCCGATATGCGGTTTTATTAATGCGTCGAGAAAATCGGTGAGGGCTGCAAACCATTCTGCAGAATTGCAACTCACCAAGCGCGCCGTATTCAAGTCGTCCCTTGAATGGTTCTTTGTATAGTGGTGAAACCGAAGTACTTTCCAATCGCCGGATGCGTTCCGGGGTTTTCCCCAGATGAATACTCATGACATCTTGCCATTCTTTAAGGCGTTTAGTATGGCTGAAATGCTCTGTGCTAACGCTGGAAAAATGTCTCATGGTGCGCACTCATTTTGTGTGAGGTGGCTATTAAAAAGTACATCCTTAGCTTTAGGCTGGCCCATTGCAGCAGTTGCTGGCGGCTATACGGTATTCAAGAATATTAAGCGCTCTAAGCGTTGATGACCCCCCGGGAGCGTCAGTGCAGGGGCAGCAGCAATAATAGTAATAGGGAGGACCTTGTTGAAACTGGTTTTTTGGCTTCTGCCTTCATCCCCTTTTTTTAATTCATGAACAGCAATATATTGTTTGCTTCAAAGTCTTTCTATGACTTCATCAGTCGATGCAATCTCAGCAACACAGAATGAAAGGCTTGTTAGTGTCGCCTTTTGGACATCTTCGGCACTCATAGCACCGGCACCCAGGTCTGGATGGTACATGGTACCGGTAGCGTCCGAAACAAAAATGGTTTTGTAGTCTCTGAACTGAGCACCTCGAGCAGTCGATTCACAGCACATGTTGGTAACAGTGCCAGTAATAACAAGCGTATCAATCCCTCTGTTTCTAAGCTGAGTTTCAAGATCCGTGTTGTAGAAAGCACTGTAGCGATGCTTTTTGATGACAAGCTCTCCTTCTTGAGGAGCGATGTCAGGGTATATTTCGGTACCTGGTGTGTTATCAACAAGAGCTTCTTGGCTGTCGATAGGCGGCCAGAAACCTGACATCAGCCCCATGTCGCCACGATCTTTTCCGTGCACATGAGTTGTGTAAATTACCGTGGCGCCCTTTTTCCTGCAGACATCTATCAGTTTCTTGATATTCGGTACAGCTTTAGTAGCCATGGGTACACACATCGGTGCACCTGGCTTAACAAAATCATTTTCCATGTCAATGACAAGAAGAGCAGTTTTTGTGGGGTTGTTTAGTTCAAATTTCATTACTCATTCCTTCTTAAATGTCTATGGGCTAAATAGGAAATAGTGTCGAAGGAGTCATGGCAACAAACCAGGTAACCAGAGCGCTATTGCAGGGAAGAATATGCACAGAGCCAACCCAGTGATCTGAAGAAGGACGAACGGGATGATCGAACGATAAATAGTGCCGATTCCGATCTTACCTTCCGTAATTCCCTTAAGGTAGAACAGCGCATAGCCAAAGGGCGGTGTGAGAAAACTCGTTTGTAGGTTTATGGCGACCAAAATGGCAAACCAAATCAGAATGGCTTGACTGCTTAGTCCCAACCCGAAATCCAGTATTTCTACCACCGGAGCCACTAAGGGGAGAACCACGAAGCTGATCTCAATCCATTCCAGAAAGAAACCAAGCACAAAGATCAAGCCCATGATCAGCAGTAGCAAACCATAGGGCCCAAGCCCCGTACCAGTGATCAAGGCCTCGATCATGTAATCACCACCCAACCGCTTGAAGACGACAGAAAAACTGGTAGCACCGATCACGACGAACAGAATCATCGCCGATGTGCGGGCGGTCTCCTGTACGGTTTTACTAAGTGTGTTCCAACTAATACTGCGCATCAGCAGCGCAAGGATCACACTGCCCAGTGCACCGATTGCCGCCGCCTCCGTCGGTGTAGCTATCCCTGCCATGATTGAACCCAGTACGGCGAAGATCAACACGCATGGGCCAAACAGGTCCCGCGCCAAGGCTAACATGAGAGGAGATGTGTCGGTGTCAGTGGCGTCGAGGTCCGGCAGCGGCGCCCAATGGGGCTTGATACGAGCGATGATCAATAGGTAAGCAACATAGAGGGCGCCGAGCAACAGCCCGGGAATTAGTGCGGCTTTGAACAAGTCTCCTACCGATACTTGAAGTATCGAGCCCATGAGAACCAGCATGATGGAAGGTGGGATGAGAATCCCAAGCGTACCGGAAGCCGCTATCACCCCACAGGCCATCTCCGGGTGATAACCTTGCCGCATCATCACGGGTAACGCTAGAAGGCCAAGCATAACCACTGACGCACCAATAATGCCCGTACTGGCAGCCATCACTACGCCCAGAATAGCTACAGAAATGGCGAGTCCACCGGGCGTCCGCCCGAATACACGCTGCAAGGTTAGTAGCAATCGCCTCGCCACGCCGGAACTCTCAAGCATTAGGCCCATAAACACGAAGAGCGGGATGGCGATCATCAACCAATTCTCGACCACACCACCGTAGATACGTGATCCTACTGTGGCCAAGAAAGGAACGGGAATGCCGCCGATGAAGGCGAAAATAATGCCTAGCCCGCCTAACAGGAACGCTACAGGATAACCGGTAAAAATACCGGCCAGCAGCGATACCACCATCAACATCGCCAAATAATATTCACTGATGAATTCAGCCATTGTTGACCTCGTGATCTGTCTCCGCTTTTCGCGGGTCAAGGATGATGGTTAGCTTCTCGAATACTTGACCAAGGGCTCCCAAGGCTAAGAAAACCAGAGAGATGGGAAGTATGGCCTTGATCAGATAGCGATCCGTGAGTCCCCCGTAGTTCGATTTCTCCCCTGTCAAGAAGGACATCGTCACGAAGTGCTTAGAAAGCCAAGCGACCAGTAGACAAAAGGGAATCAGCAACACCAAGTGACCGATCACATCAACCATGGCGCGATGACTAGGCGATAAGCGGTGATAAATCAGATCGACACGCACATGGGTATCGTGATGTAGGGCGTAGGTGCCTCCGAACAGTGTCAAGACACCGAAAAGGTGCCACTGAAGCTCAGTGATGCTGTTGATGGTCAGGGCATTTCCGAAAAGGAGCACCTTATCGTTCCAGCGAGCAATCTCGTTGATGCCAGTAGCGTTGAGCAGTACGGTCAACAGGACAGCCGCCATCACCAGCAATACCAGCCAGCTGGTGACGCGACCTACCAACAGCCCCAGCCCGACCAAGGGTCGAGACAGGGCGGAAGAGACCGCAGCGCCACGCTCACGCCAAGGGGCGAGAGGGGCCGTAGTCATAGTCAGTCCCCTTGGACATCTGTTTTGCTAGGAAGGGTTTGGAGGTCATGCCACTGCTGCATCTTTTCGGCATGCTCTATTAGTGATGTGTACGCTTCGTCGAACTCGGGACTCTCAGCCATTAGTTCGCTGCGCACTTCATCCCAACTATCGTGTAGGGCATTGAGAACCTCATCAGGGAATCGGCGGATCTTGACGCCACTCTCTTCCAGTTCACGTAGCGTCTCTACCTGGGCCGGGATCACCTCATCAGCCTCTTTCTGGATATTGGCCTGACAAGCGGTACTGATCTGCCCACGCTGAGCATCGCTGTATCCGTCCCAGACGCTCTGGTTGATGAGCAGTGCAAGCCAGCCTGCCCCTTGCTGCCAGCCGGGGAAATAGTAATACTCGGCAATCTCGTCCAAGCCCATCGCACTATCAACTTGGGGAATCGAGAACTCGGCGGCATCAACCCGACCACGCTCAAGCGAGAGGTAGACTTCGTTCCCGGGAATCAATTGTGTTGAAGCGCCGAATTTGTTTAGAACCTGTGCGCCCAGCCCAGAGATTCGCATCGACAGGCCGTTCAAGTCATCGGTGCTGTTGATTTCCTTGTTGAACCAGCCGCCTGGCTCTTGGGGTAGGTAGGAGCAAGCCAGGAACTTGACGTTATAAGGGTCCAGCGCCTTCTGCAACAGCTCGCTTCCTTCGCCAGCAGACGTCCAGGAGAACACTGCCTCTGCGGGTGGGCTAAAGGGTAGAGCGCCATAGAGATTGGCAATGGGCAAGTTGCCGGAAAGATAGGCGATGCTGGTCCAGCCGGCGGGGATGGCACCAGACGAGACAGAGTTGAAGATCTCAAACGGAGGTACGAGTTCGCCCGGATCATGGACGGCGAACTCAAACTCACCTGACGACATCATTTTGATTCTTTCGGAGATGTTCTTGGCGCTCTGGCCAAACAGGTTCTGAGTAGAGTAGGCGCTCGCGACATCTAGCCTTTCGCTGGCGTGTGCAGTACCTACTGCTGCCGCCGCTATAGCGGCTGCCAGCGGGATAATGCGTGCGGTGGTTGTTAAGTGTCCAAGGCTCTTTGTAGTCATCTCATTACCTTATTTTATGTTTGAGTATGTTTGTTAGCCTTGAAAGGGTCACAACCGCTGCAATCTAGAGCAAATACTTAATAGGTTTAAAGGCATGCCTTAAAGGTTTGTCTTATTTAGGGAAGGTCTGAATAACTGCCGATATTCATCAACGCTTACTTGAGCCTACAAAAAATCGAAAATTTAGACACTCTTCTCCCTTTCTTTGTGTATTTTTGCTCCTTTCCCGCTCATTGAGCGGGAAAGGAGCGCAATCGCCCTATTCCCATAGGTATTTCTCACTGATCAGCAGGTTGCTGAACGCCGCCAGCAAGTGCAGGCGCTGAGTGTTTTTGGCCAGTCCACGATAGCGAGCCTTGCCATAACCAAAAACTTGTTTGATGTACCGAAAGGGGTGCTCCACCTTGGCACGGATACTGGCTTTGATGTTTTCGACTTTCTGTCGCCTGGCATCTAGCTTCTTGCGGGTGCCAGGCCGTTTGGCAATATACCAAGAGATATCGTTGCGGTGCTTGTGCTCGTCGCGTTTTTGAATACCCAGGTAACCGGCATCACCGAAGACGCGTTGCTCTTCACCGTGAAGGAGCTTATCGGCAGGCACAATGTCATGGACATTGGCAGCCGTGGTCTCGATGCTGTGAATCAACCCAAGCTTATCGTCGACACCTATATGCATTTTCATGCCAAAGTGCCAAGAGCTACC
>NZ_HG423343.1:1995468-2034251 GCF_000982975.1 Halomonas sp. A3H3
CAGTTGACGATAGCCGTATTATCACTGATGGCAGTGACTTTTTCAGAGCTTCCTTAGTATTTAGAATACTCTTACATGAAAAGCTTCCTTTTAGACGAATAAAATCACGATCTCTGTGCTTTGAATGAAAAATTATCGTGTAATGAACTTATAAAATAATACTTTAGTCCTTTATGCTAAAGATTTATTTTTCACTGTAATACAAATTCAAGGACGGTTCATTCTTCTGATCCAAGGGGGCTCATAGGTTTTTTCGATTAAATCCTGTGCTGTTATATAGTAGCTTTTATTTGCAGCTGTTTTCGCGCGAGGGCGGAGAGGTTAGATGTGTTGGGAATCTAGCCACTTTGGATTGTTCTGTCATCAACGGTCATGCGGTATTACCATTAGTCCAACTCTGGGGGTGTACGGTTTAAATCATGCTATTGCACTCACAACGTCTCTAGAATACTCCGCGTCTTATCTCCGATCTGGTGTGCCCAAGGTTTGCGGATGCTGTGTGACTAGTTACTTCGTCTGGTTTCCGTTGACAAACACGGTGCTATTGTCAGTTTTCGATTCGTGTTTCTTACCACCCCATACTCGTTAATGTACTTCCAAGTTCCCGGCGACCGGCCATCGAAAGATAACGACATCTACAGTGTCATTTATTGGTCGCACATTACCCAATGTGAAAAAAGTTGGATTCCCCGTAAGCCTGCGTTTTGAAAATGTGCCTCACCAATGAGTGTGACAACTAAATAACGGCTAAATTTCTGTTTTTTATCGTTACATAGGCATTTTTGCAGTCTTGACTCATTGATCGGTTGGGTATAGGTAACAACCCGATAAGTATTGGAATCAGTGAACCCGAGCAGTAACACTCACCTGCACTGTTATTGCTCTGCGGGTAAAATGATCATGTCGCAAACCACCGTGGCCGTTGAACAAACGCCCTACGCTGAAGCTTCTGCTTTCAAACCAATCTCGCTCGTCATGGGCATTGTCATTGGCTTGGGTGTTTTCTTCCTTTTACCCGAAACGCTAGCCTTCAACGCTCGTCTTGTAGCAGGCATTGCTATGCTGATGGCCACCTGGTGGATGACAGAGGCGATTCCCATTCCTGTCACGTCGCTGTTGCCGCTTGTACTGTTCCCTTTTTTCGATATTGCCTCGGTCGGAGCGACCGCCTCGCCCTATGCTCACAGCATTGTCTTTCTAGTATTGGGTGGCGTACTGCTGGGCTTGGCAACGCAGCGCTGGAATTTACATCGTCGCTTCGCGTTACTGACGGTGCTCACCGTGGGTACTAAACCCGCTCAAATTGTCTTCGGTCTGATGTTCGCAAGCTGGTTCATCACCATGTGGGTGAGCAATACAGCAACCGCAGTGATTATGGTGCCAATCGGTGTCTCGATCATTGCGTTAGTGAAGTCGCTGGGTAACGGTGATGACACGCCCAAGTTTTCTGCTGCTGTGCTACTGGGCATCGCCTATGCCATCACCATCGGCTCCATGGCGACGCTGATCGGTCAGCCACCGATGGCGCTAATGCGCGCCTACATGGAAGACACTCACGGGCTTAGCATCGGTTTTGGTCACTGGATGCTGGTAGGTGTGCCTTTCTCATTCACTATGCTGATGCTGGCTTGGCTAGTCCTGAACAAACTGGTGTTCCGCTCGGAAGTTGAGAATATTCAGGGAGGCCGAGCGATGATAGAGACAGAACTCAAGGGTATGGGCCGACTATCGCCTGAAGAATCACGTGTATTGATGGTCTTTGCTGGGGCAGTGTTCTGCTGGGTATTTTTGCCATTAATCGCGCAATTTCCATTTGTGCAGAATGCGCTGCCTTGGCTCTCCAACATCAACGACACCAGCGTGGCGATTCTCGCGGCAATTCTAATGTTTGTAATTCCTGCTTCTAGAGGAAAAGGGGCATTGCTGGCGTGGTCGGCTACGCGGGACGTGCCTTGGGGAGTACTGATTCTATTTGGTGGTGGCCTAACACTTTCAGCCCAGTTCACCGCCACCGGTTTAAGCGCCTGGGTTGGCGAGAGCGTATCGGGATTGTCGGGACTGCCCCTAATTTTGATTCTAGCCATCACCGCTATCGTGATTATCCTATTGACCGAGCTAACCAGCAATACGGCGACGGCAGCTGCCTTCTTCCCCATCATGGGATCTATCGCCGTTGGGCTGGGCATTGAGCCCTTCCTGATGACCATCGTGGTTACCTTTGCCGTGAGCTGCGCCTTCATGTTGCCAGTCGCAACACCTTCCAACGCGGTGGCTTTCGCAACAGGGGATCTTCCCATCAAAAGCATGATTCGGGCAGGTATTTGGCTCAATGTCATCGGTTTGTTAGTGATCATGGTCGCGCTCTACACCATTGTTCCTCTGGTTTTCGATGTCTCTTTCTAAAATATGACGAACAACATCATTGGCAGTGATTTCGATTTGACGCTAATCAGTATCCAGTCTATTTTGTTCGCAATGCAAATTTATGTTCGCAATAAGAACAGAGAGAGGTGTTTATGTCTCAACCCTGCATTATTTGCGTCGCTATTACCGGCAGTCTGCCGCGTAAAGAGAACAATCCAGCCGTGCCGATTACGGTGGATGAGCAGATTGAAAGCACCCAGGCGGCGTTCGAAGCAGGAGCTGTCATTGCTCACTGCCACGTGCGCAACGATGATCAAACACCTTCCTCCGATCCCGAGAAGTTTGGTCGTTTGATGGAAGGGCTCAAGAAGCATTGCCCTGGTATGATCATTCAATTCTCAACTGGCGGGCGTTCCGGCGCAGGGGAGGCACGTGGCGGGATGTTGCCATTGAAACCTGATATGGCCAGCCTGTCGGTGGGGTCCAACAATTTCCCTAATCGTGTTTACGAGAATCCGCCGCAGTTGGTGGAGTGGCTTGCAGAGGAAATGCTCAAGTACGGTATTAAGCCCGAAATTGAAGCGTTTGATCTGTCGCATATCCATCAAGCGGTGGCGCTTTCCAAACAAGGCAAGCTAAAGACACCGCTCTATGTGCAGTTTGTGATGGGCGTTAAGAATTCAATGCCAGCGGATAAGCCAACGTTTGATTTCTATATCGAGACGCTCAAGCGCTTGGCGCCAGAGGCTCAGTGGTGCGGTGCGGGTATTGGCGCCAATCAATACCTGCTTAACGAGTGGTCGATTGCGGCTGGCGGTCATACCCGTACCGGTCTTGAAGATAACGTTCGCCTGAATAGCAAAACGCTGGCACCCTCTAATGCCGCGCTGGTCGCGCGTACCGTCGCCTTATGCGAAAAATATCAGCGCCCCGTGGCTACGTGGCAGCAGGCCCGTGAGATGCTTGGGTTATAAACAGTACAAAAATAGCAATTAATAAGCAGGAGTAAAAAGATGACGAATATCACTGTTGTGGGCGATGCACCCGAGATCGATGAGATCAAACGGGTTGTGCAGCTATATGTGGATGGCTTTCAAGGCGGTCGAGAAAAGCTGGAGGAGGCGTTTCATAAGGATGCGTGGATTTTTGCTGTGGATGCTGGTGGCAAGTTGGCGACTGACTTGATCAGCGACCGTTTCGAGCGCTGGGCGGCTAGCCACCGTAAAGTGAAGAGCCGCTTTATTGCCGTCACCCAGGCGGGAGAAGTCGCCAGCGTACTGCTAGGCTTTGATAATAGCGACAATCTGGCGGATTCCTGGGTCGATGTGATTGCCCTGGTGAAGGTCGACGGCATCTGGAAAATTACCAATAAAACGGCAGCCCATAGCACCCGCGCCGCGTGGGCGAAGCCGAACTCCTAGGCGTTAATGACCTCTATTCAGAGAACAGAGAAAACATCAGCCCACGCAGCCAGCGGTTGCCTGGGTCTTGATGAAAGCGACGGTGCCAGAAAAGATTAATCGGGATTTCTGGGAACGTTAGGGGATGCTCACGAATGGCTAACCCGAAACGTGTTCGCGTTGCCTCGGCTAATTTATCGGTAACCGTCACCACTAGATCGCTGCTGCTGACGATATAGGGAACCGCTGCGAAATGCGGCAGTGTTAACCGAACTGGGCGCACAACCCCAGCGTGCGCAAGCTGCTCTTCGATAATGCCATGCCCGGTTCCCCGGGCAACCACCACAGCGTGATGCGCTGTGCGAAACGCCTCAAGGCTAAACTCCTCCGCAGCGAGCGGGTGATGCTCGCGCATTAAGCAAACGTAGCGTTGTACAAACAGTCGCTGCTGGTAGAAGCCTGCTCCTAGTTGCGGGATCAGGCCAACGGCCAAATCTATCTCCCCCTCCTCCATCTCGTTTTTTAGGTCATTATGGTGGCTGCGCACGGTGTTGAGTGAAACCCCCGGTGCGTGGTGTGAGAGATGTTGCAGCAGACGCGGGAGAAACACTATTTCACCGATATCGGTCATGTTGATATGGAAAGTGCGCTCACTCTTAGCGGGGTTAAAATCGTCGCATAGGTTCAGCGTGTCGTTCATTCGTGCCAGCGCATCCGCAATGCCGGGGTGAAGTCGACTGGCACGGGGCGTAGGTTGCAGACCTTGCGACGTGCGCTCGAAAAGTTCGTCCTCCAGCAAGTGGCGTAAACGTTTCAGTGCATGGCTCACCGCCGGCTGGGTGATACCCAAGCGCAGCGCCACCCGTTGTGTATTTTGTTCTTGGTACAACAAGTCAAAAACAACCAGCAAATTCAGGTCAATGTTGGCAAGTTTCTCCATCACCTTGCGCCTCGCAATGTATTCCACAATAGTCGAATGTAGCCGTCAGAGAGGTTTTTAACTGGTTGATTCATCTTGTCATTAGCGCCGTTTATAGTCTGAATGAAGGAAGTTGTGTGGTGGCATTTGACGCTTCCGAATAGCGTTAGGGGGAGAGCATAGCGCTCAACATATAACGATAAGCCCCTGAGCAGAGTTAAATCATGGTAGCTAACAGCACAGTAGCAAATACACAGCCAAAACGTCTTTTGATTGGCATCATCGGTGGTGGTATCGGAGGAGTCGCCTTCGCCGTTGCATTATCCCGTGATAGCCAGCTTGATGTTCAGCTTTTCGAAGCGGCTCCTCAGTTCTCCGAGATTGGTGCGGGTGTCTCCTTTGGCCCCAATGCGGTAAAAGCCATTCAGCTATTGGGGTTGGAAAACGCTTATCAACGTATTGCCGACTCCTCGCCCGCTCCCTTTGAGGATGTTTGGTTCGAGTGGCGCCGAGGCAGTGATGATACCTACTTAACTGCCAGCCTGGCGCCAGGCGTTGGCCAATCCTCGGTGCATCGTGCCGATTTTCTTGATGCGATTGTCGCCAATCTGCCTGAGGGCATCGCCCACTTCGGCAAACGCTGTATAGGCGTTAAGCAAGACGCCGACAGCGCCACCGCCAGCTTCGACGATGGCACTCACTTTACGGGTGATGTGATCATCGGCTTTGACGGCATTAAGTCGGCGGTGCGCCCCCATGTGTTACCCCCGGAGCAGTACGGCGAAATTACGCCGTTCTGGAGTGGCACTTACGCTTATCGCGGCATGATTCCCACCAGGGACCTAGAGATTGCTCTAGAGGCTAAAGGCAGCGAGAAGCGCCTAGCATTGGTGCCTCAGATGTATCTTGGCAAAGATCGCCATATTCTGACCTTCCCGGTTAAGCAGTCTCAACTCGTTAACGTCGTGGCCTTCATTACGGATCGTTCGAAACCGAACCCTAAACTGCCCGAAGGCGAAGAGTGGGTTCAAGCCGTCAGCCAGGCGGAAATGCTAGACGTATTTGCAGGTTGGAGCCCGGCTTGCCAAGCCATTCTTGAATGCATTCCTGAGCCAACGCGCTGGGCGCTGCATGAGTTACCTGAGCTTGCCCGCTACCAGCGCGACCGCGTACTGATCGTGGGCGACGCTGCCCATGCGTTAGTGCCTCACCAGGGGGCGGGAGCCGGTCAGGCGCTGGAGGATGCCTATGTGCTGGCGACTCTGCTGGCGGATGCCAGTTGCCGTAGCCACAACGTAAGCACTGTGTTGTCTGCCTTCGAACAAGTACGCCATAGCCGTAGCTGCAAAGTGCAGCGTACCTCCCATGAGGCGGGCGATGTCTACGAATATGCAGGAGAGGGCATCGGCGACGATGAAGCCGAGCTAATTAACAATCTGGAGAGCCGCTTCGAGTGGCTGTGGAATCATGACCCACACGAGGATGTGATTGCCGCTAAAAATAGCTTGAAGTTTGAAGCAAGCGAGAACTGGGGGTAAACCAAAAGCTGCCCATTTAAAGCAATAACTTCTTTTATAAAGACGAACTACAACAAAGAGTGCAACGATGAAAACAAATAATACAACACTGACGTCGTTACTTGGAGCAGGCTTTTTGCTGGCAGGGCAACTTGCGATGGCTGAAGATGGCGAGCCTGTAAAGCTGGGGTTAATGTTGCCCTATACGGGTACCTACACGGCACTGGGCGAGGCTATTACCAATGGTTTGAAACTCGCTATTGAGCAAAATAGTGGACAGCTTGGAGGGCGTGAAGTCGAGTATGTCCAGCTTGACTCCGAGGCCAATCCCTCCAAGGCCCCCCAGAATATGAGCCGATTAGTGAACAGTGACGAGGTCGACGTTGTTATTGGCCCTGTCCACTCAGGTGTGGCCATGGGGATGCTCCGCGTGGCCAAGCAAACCGGCGCTATTACCATTATTCCCAATGCTGGTTTGGGGGCAGCAACGAACGAACTTTGCATGCCCAATGTCTTTCGTACTTCACATAACATGTGGCAGGACAGTTACCCCATGGGGAAAGTAGCCTATGATCGCGGCCACCGTGAGATGGTAACGATTACCTGGGATTATGCCGGTGGTAAAGAGGATATTGCTGCTTTTGAGGAAGCGTTTACGGAAGCCGGTGGTGAGATTATTGAGCAAATTCTGGTTCCTTTTCCCAGTACTGAGTTTCAAAGTTATTTGACGCAAATAGCCAGCCTCAATCCCGACGCGGTTTATACGTTCTTCGCGGGTGGAGGGGGTGTCAGCTTTGTACGTGACTACGCTGCAGCCGGACTTAAGGAAAATATTCCCCTGTTGGGCTCTGGCTTTATGACCGAAGGTAATTTGGCAGCATTAGGGGGCGCGGGCGAGGGGGTGTTAACGACGCTACACTACGCTGAAACGCTGGAGAGTGAAGAAAATCAGAGCTTCGTAGCTGCTTATCAAGAGGCTTACGGTGAGATGCCTGATGCTTATGCCGTGCATGGTTATGACACGGGTGCCATGCTCATACAAGCGCTTGATGCAGTCGAAGGTGATTCCACTGACCGCGATGCACTCATTGACGCACTCGCTGCCGTTGAGCTGCAGAGCCCACGTGGACCATTACGCTTCTCCAAGTCCCACCACCCGATACAAAATATCTACCTACGTGAGATCCGCGATGGTCGGCACGAAGTATTATCGGTAGCGCATGAGCTACTCGAGTCACCCGATGCTGATTGCCAGATGTAAGTGAGTTTTTAGAGAGTTAGCGCTTATTATTGTTGGCAGTACGACTAAATCGTGTGATTAGCGTCGTGCTGCCTTCCTGTGCTTTACGCCTCATGTCTCAATGATGTGTCTTATTCTTTTGTCGTAAAAGAAACACCACTCAGCTGGCTTTGGCGTATGGAAAGTGTGCCATCACGTTAATAGTTAGTCGCAGATATTATCTACTCACCGTGTTGCTATGCCTTACCCATCATTACGTGTCTCATTTATGGGAAAACCGCCGTTAAAACGCCACCATATTTATCAATCTATTGATTAATAAAGAAAATTAAAGAAGATGAGTAGGGCTAAAGAAGCGGAGCAGAGGACGAGTTGGTTAAATAAAAATAGTTGCCCGTTAAAAAACAGGCAGTCATCTCCCTATGTTGATACCTCCTCGGTATGGCTAAGCACCTAAACAATATTGGTTCCCTCTTCCTCACGCAATCAAACTGACATCAAGTCAACGATTGCCAGACGCTGGAGCCTGCATGTCAACCGTCATCCAACATATTGAGACGTTGCTGGTCGACCTACCGACCATCCGTCCTCACAAACTCTCCATGACCACCATGGCCTGCCAAACTATGGTGATTGTGCGCATGCGCCACTCTGACGGTATCGAAGGGCTGGGCGAAGGCACCACCATTGGCGGCCTGGCCTACGGCCCAGAAAGCCCGGAGAGCATTAAACGCAATATTGATACTTATCTAGCTCCCCTGCTGGTCGGCCAGCCCTCCAACAATGTCCACCAGTTGCGTGCTCGGCTTAACCGCCATGCTCGCGGCAATATGATTGCCAAATCTGCATTAGAAACGGCGCTGTTGGATGCTCAGGGCAAACGCTTGGGATTGAGCGTCGCCGAGCTGCTGGGCGGCGTACGTCAGGATCACTTGCCCGTGCTGTGGACGCTAGCCAGCGGTGATACCGCCAAAGATATTGATGAGGCCATGCTGCGTTTAGAACAGCGTCGGCACTGCGACTTCAAGTTAAAAATTGGTGCTAACCCGGTGGATCAGGACGTGCGCCATGTGGCGGCGATCAAGGAAGCGCTGGGCGATCGAGCCAGCGTGCGAGTTGATGTTAATCAGGCGTGGGATGAATCCACCGCCGTTCGCGGTATTCAGGTGCTACAGGATGCTGGCATTGAGTTAATTGAGCAGCCCATTGGCGCGCGTGAACATGCCGGCCTAGTTCGCTTGGCTAACCGCTTCAATGTGCCGATGCTCGCCGATGAGGCGGTGCAAGATGCCCGCGACGGGCTTGATCTAGTATGCGGCGGCTTCAGTGGTGCCTTTGCGCTAAAGATCGCCAAATCCGGCGGTATTTACGGGGTACTTGAGCTGGCTCACGTCGCCCAAGCGGCTGGCATTGGCTTATATGGCGGCACCCTGCTGGAAGGCACTATCGGTACGGCTGCCTCTCTACACGCCTGGGCAACGCTGCCAGCAATGGCCTGGGGCACGGAAATGTTCGGCCCGCTGCTGTTGCAAGACGACATCGTCGTTACCCCTCTCAACTACACCGAGTTTGGAGTGGAGTTACCGAAAGGGGCTGGCCTCGGCATCACCCTAGATGAAGATAAGTTGGCGCACTACTCACGTAAGTAACAGTCACGTAAGTGAACGTCTCGTAAGTAAACGCCACGGCAAAGAAAAGCCATCGTTTGCGTTCGCCAGTAAAGAAAGAGGAGAGCCATATGCTATTTCACGTAGAGATGACCGTTAAGTTGCCGCCTGACATGCCAGCCGAGCAGGCAGCCAAGATCAAGGCAACGGAAAAGGCGTATTCCCAAGACCTACAGCGTCAGGGTAAATGGCGCCATTTGTGGCGGGTAGCGGGTAGCTACTCAAACGTCAGTATTTTTGACGTGGAAGACAACGCTGAGCTGCAGGAACTCGTCAGTAACCTGCCGCTATTCCCCTATATGGAGATCAGCGTCAAACCGCTGTGCCGTCACCCCTCTTCAGTGCGCGACGACGACAGCTAATTATCGATAGACACGCCAGTTCTTTTTATAAAACAAAAGCCTATAAAAATAGAGGTTTTCATCATGACCGTAAAGATATTCGACACCCCCGAAGTGCAAGAGTTTGTCAAAACCGTTGCTGGCTTTGATCAGGCAGGCGGCAATGACCGTACAAGAAGACCGACAGCTTCTTCGGCACGTGCTTCTACACCCTGGATGTGTCGGGCGAGACCCCACTGATCACAAGAAAAGTCGTGCAGCTGAATAACGACTATATCCATCAAGTTATCGACGTATACCACGTGTAATCGAAAGAGATAAGACAGGGACGTCACTTACTGCGGTACACATCTTGCTAATAACCACCCAAGAACCACCAACAACAACTCAACCCTGGTGAAAATATAATGAAAACATTTAAAAAGACCTCTCTTGCCACGCTTCTAAGCGCTACTGCCATGCTGTCAGCAGGCAGTGCCATCGCCAATGAAGATCCGGTGAAGCTCGGTTTGATGCTCCCTTACTCAGGTACCTATACGGCACTTGGAGAAGCCATTACTAACGGCCTAAAGCTTGCCATTGAACAAGAGGGCGGTCAGCTAGGCGGTCGTGATGTGGAGTACGTTGAGCTTGATTCAGAGGCTGACCCCTCCAAAGCACCTCAGAACATGAGTCGTCTAGTTAATGGAGACGGTGTTGACTTCGTCATTGGGCCCGTACACTCCGGCGTTGCCATGGGCATGCTGCGCGTGGCTAAGCAGACGGGTGCGATTACGATCATTCCCAACGCGGGGCTGGGTGCCGCTACTAATGAGCTGTGCATGCCTAACGTCTTCCGCACTTCCTTCAGTATGTGGCAAGACAGCTACCCCATGGGCAAAGTGGCCTATGAGCAAGGTCATCGTAAGATTGTCACTATTACCTGGGACTACGCGGGCGGCAAAGAGGATCTGGCCGGTTTCGAGGAGGCGTTTACCGCTGAGGGCGGTGAGATTATCGAGCAGATTTTAGTTCCGTTTCCCAGTACTGAGTTTCAGAGTTATTTGACGCAAATTGCCAGTCTTGAGCCGGATGCTGTCTACACCTTCTTTGCTGGCGGCGGCGGTGTTAGCTTCGTTACCGATTACGCTGCAGCAGGGCTCAAAGAGTCGATCCCTCTTTATGGTTCTGGCTTCCTTACTGAGGGTAATTTAGAGGCCCTGGGCGATGCCGGAGAAGGCGTTATGACCACGCTGCACTACGCCGAAACCCTCGAAAATGATGCCAACCAGGCCTTCGTTTCAGCCTACGAAAATGCCTACGGTGAACTGCCGGATACCTACGCGGTACAGGGGTATGACACAGGCATGATGCTGGTTCAGGCGCTTTCAGTACTGGGTGGCGATACCTCAAATCAGGAGCGCTTGATTGAGGTATTGGCCAACGTCCATTTGGCGAGTCCACGGGGGCCCTTGAGCTTCTCAGACTCCCACCACCCCATTCAAAATGTTTATCTACGCGAGATTCGCGACGGTAAGCACGAAGTCTTACGTATGGCTTATGAGAATCTAGAAGTACCCGATGATGCCTGTCAGATGTAACCACATCGGTATGCATTCTGGGGCGGGCATGGCTCGCCCCTCACTCAGATTCTCGGAGGGATCTTATGGATCTCGCATTTTTCAGCGTACAGCTCCTTAACGGTCTGCAGTACGGCTTGCTGCTTTTTTTGATTGCCAGCGGTTTGACGTTGATTTTCGGCATCATGGGCATCATCAATCTGGCCCACGGCGCTATGTATATGATTGGTGCCTATTTGGTTTACGACCTTACCCTGCGCTTGGGTAATTTTTGGCTGGCTATTCTGGTGGCTATTCCTATCGCTATTGCATTGGGACTTATTATTGAGCGGCTGTTTCTGGATACGCTCTACAAGCGCGATCACCTATATCAAGTATTGCTAACCTTCGGTCTGATTTTAGTGCTCAACGAAGCACAGCGGATTATTTGGGGGGGCGATGTGCATCGTGTTGCGGTGCCTGCACCGTTCGATGCCAGTATTCAGTTGACTGATAACTTGCAGTACTCGGTGTACCGCCTCTTTGTGATGGGCGTCTGCCTGGCATTGGCTGGGGTGATCTATTGGGTGATGCGGCATACGCGGCTGGGCATCATCATCCGCGCCGGCGCGGTTAATCGCGACATGGTTGAAGGGCTGGGAATCAATGTCCGTACCCTGTTTACGCTGATTTTCAGCGTGGGTGTTGCGCTCACTGCCTTTGCGGGAATGATCGCCGCACCGCTCACCTCTATCGCGCCAGGCATGGGCGATAGCATTCTCATCACTTGCTTTGTCGTCGTCGTCATCGGCGGTATTGGTTCCATTAAAGGAGCCTTTTGGGGCGCCATCATTATTGGCATGGCCACCACTTTTGGGGCGGTACTCATCCCTAGCCTTGCCAGCATGGTGATCTACCTGATTATGGCGGCGGTATTGCTGGTGAAACCGCGCGGTCTTTTCGCGTGAGGAGAGTAAGAAATGTTACATAGATATCCCAAGCGCGTTGCGTTCATCATGCTGGTATTAACGGCGTTGGTGGCTGCTTTTCCTCTCTGGGGAGAAGCGGTATTCGGTAATCAGGCCAACTTCATGTTGGAGAAACTGACCCTGATGCTGATTCTGGCCCTGTTTGCCATGAGTCTGGATCTGCTGGTAGGCATTGTGGGCTTAGTCAGTCTGGGGCATGCGCTCTTCTTCGGTTTGGGGGCCTACACTCTAGCGTTAGCCAGCCCTGATTTTAGTCCAGC
Source organism: Halomonas sp. A3H3 (assembly GCF_000982975.1). Lineage (NCBI taxonomy): Bacteria > Pseudomonadati > Pseudomonadota > Gammaproteobacteria > Oceanospirillales > Halomonadaceae > Halomonas > Halomonas sp. A3H3. The sequence continues at coordinate 2,007,704 of NZ_HG423343.1, forward strand.
GTCAATGTGGTGGATGCTGCCACTTGTTATGGGCGTCTCAGCCTGTGTCGCGTTAATCGTCGGTGTGCTAGTGATCCGCACTAAAGGCATCTTCTTCATCATGACAACGCTGGCATTTGGCCAGATGCTTTACTACTTCATTAGTACATCCCAGTTTGCGGGAGGAACCGATGGTGTTTTTATTATGTTCCGACCGAGTTTGGCATTAGGGGAGCGTACGCTGGTAGATCTTGATAACCCTTACAGCTTCTTTTACTTCTGTTTAGGGATGCTGCTTCTCGGCTACTTCTTTCTACGCTGGCTCACTCGCTCCTACTTTGGTCAAGTGCTCGACGGTATTCATGACAACGAGCACCGAATGCAGGCCTTAGGCTATGCCACCAGCGGCTATAAACTGGTTGCCTTTGTTATCGCTGGGGTTATGGCAGCGATTGCTGGCATGTTAGCGGCGATGCAGTACGGCTTCGCTAATCCGGCTCAGCTGGGCTGGCACACCTCTGGCGAAGTGCTGATGATGCTGATTTTAGGCGGCATGGGCACCATCTTTGGCCCCATTTTAGGCGCTTTCGCCTACGAAATTTTGCTCTATGTTTACGAGCATGCCACGACGCACTGGCCGATACTCATGGGGCTGACCATTATCGTTGCCGTACTGGTGCTTCCTCGCGGGATTGCGGGCTTGATTGTAGCGCCGCCCTGGAAAAGCAAGCCTCAAACGACGACTAAAACCGTCGAAAATCCCAAAGTGTCTCCCTCCGTTCAACCCATTACCCACAATAAGGAGGGCTAAGCTATGCGCGATGAAGTCATTTTAGCCACGCATGGGTTGACTCGCCGATTTGGTGGTTTAGTGGCAGTCAACGACGTTGATTTTGACGTTAAATCTAATGAAATCCACGCTATTTTGGGTCCTAATGGCGCGGGTAAAAGTACGCTAATCAATCTGCTCTCTGGCGAGATCCCCCCTTCTGAAGGCCAGGTGCTCTATCGCGGTCAGCCGATCCAGGGTAAAAGCGCGCGCCAGATCGCCCGCATGGGCATTGGCCGCAGCCACCAGAAAACCAATATATTCCCACGCCTGAGTTGCCTGCAGAACTGTGAACTGGCGGCGCGTATTCATATGGGCGGCGTGTTTGGCAGTTGGCGTTCGCGCCAAACCGCGCGGCAGGTAAGCGAACGCGCTCAGGAGGTGCTGGATACCTGCCAATTGAACCACCGCGCTAATACAACCGCATCAGATATGAGCTATGGCGAACAGCGCCAGTTGCAGATCGCGATGGTATTGGCGACGGCGCCGACGCTGATGCTACTTGATGAGCCAATGGCGGGAATGGGGCGTGAAGAGACTGCTCAAGTCACCGAACTGCTCGCCAGCCTAACGGATCGCTACACGCTGGTGTTGATTGAGCACGATATGGACTCGGTCTTCCGCTTGGCTGATCGCATTACCGTCATGGTCGATGGCTGTGTGTTGGAGAGTGGCCCGACAGAGCAGATACGCACCAGCGAAAAGGTACGCGATGTCTACCTGGGGCGTCATGAAGAGGGGGCAACCGCATGAGCGCAGAGCAAACCAATACGCCATTAATAGATGCCCGGGGGCTACACACTTACTACGGTGAGAGCCATATTTTGCATGGGGTGGATTTGACCCTGATGCCTGGTGAGACGCTGAGTCTGCTGGGCCGCAACGGTATGGGCAAGACAACTACGTTGAAGTCGATACTGGGGTTTGTCCCACCGCGGCGCGGCGAGGTGTTTATTAAGGGTGTCTCGGCTACCAAGCGGCGCCCCTGGCAACTGATTCGCCAAGGGATCGGCTACGTGCCGGAGGGGCGCGGTATTTTTCCAGGCGTCAGTGTGCGTGAGCATTTGATTATGGCTGCACGTCCTAATGAGCGGGGGGAGTCTCCGTGGACGCTAGAGCGCGTTCTGGATACGTTCCCGCGGTTGGGCCAACGTATCAATCATGATGGCTCCTTTCTCTCAGGCGGCGAACAGCAGATGCTTTCTATTGGACGCGCGCTGACGACCAACCCCGATCTGATGATCCTTGATGAAGCGACCGAAGGTCTTGCACCGCTGATTCGCGATGAGATTTGGAAGATTATAGGTGAGATCAAAGCGACCGGCATTTCTACCATTATCGTCGATAAAAATATCGATAACCTTCTGAAGATAGCAGAAAAACACCTGCTACTGGTCAAGGGGGAAGTGGTCTATAGCGGTGATTCTCAGGGCCTAAAAGATAATCCTTCAATTCTTGAAACCCACCTCGGCGTTGCGTGATACAGCTCCGGCAAGCAGATGCTTGCCAGAAGAGACGTTGGCTACTCGTTAAATATACTGACACGGGGAAGTGTGTTGCATGCAATTTCACAAGCAATTGCAAAAGCTATCTCAAAAAGACCTATTGATGTCGATTCCGGCGATCGCAGCTGGATTTGTGGCAGTGCTGGTCTCTTATTCCGGTCCTCTCGCCATCTTTTTCCAGGCGGCCCAAAGTGCTGAAATATCGAATGCGATGATGACATCGTGGGTCTGGGCCATTTCTATCGGTGCAGCAGTCTCGGGTATTTTGTTAAGTCTATGGCTGAAGGTGCCGGTAGTGACCGCTTGGTCAGCGCCTGGCACGGCACTATTAGTGACCCTGTTCCCAGGGCTGTCACTCAATGAAGCGGTGGGGGCCTATTTGACTGCAGCTGTGATCATTTTTGTGATCGGTGTTACGGGCTCCTTTGACCGAATTATTCAGATGATTCCACCAGGCATTGCTAGCGCGATGATGGCGGGCATTCTCTTCCAGTTTGGTGTGGGCGTCTTCGTCTCATTGGAGAGCGTGCCAGCACTGGCGATTGGTATGATTATCGCTTATCTCGTCTTTAAGCGGTTCACTCCCCGCTACAGTCTGGTGCTGCTATTAGTGGTTGGCGTCATGTTGGCTGTCTTTTTAGAAGGTGCAAGTTTAGAAGGCGTTTCAGTCCAGCTTGCCGAACCACAGTTTATCCGCCCAGAGTGGACCTGGAATGCTACCTTGAGCCTTGCCATCCCGCTGGTACTCGTCAGTCTCACCGGTCAGTTTCTGCCGGGCATGGCGATCATGCGAAGTTCCGGATATAACACGGCGGCCAAGCCAATTGTAACCGTGGCGAGTTTAACTTCTTTTTTTACTGCCTTTTTTGGGGGTATTACCACGGTGATCGCAGCGATTACCGCGGCAATCTGTACCAGTAAGGAAGCTCACGAAGATCCTGGCAAGCGCTATGTAGCGGGGGTAGCGAACGGGGCTTTCTACCTGATTGGTGGCATCTTTGCGGGCACTATTGTGTCTCTATTCACCTCGTTGCCGGGGGAGTTTGTGGCGGTACTTGCGGGCCTAGCGTTGATTGGTGCTATTTCCAGCAACATTAGTGCGTTTGCTGCCGAAAAGAACCACCTGGAAGCCTCCGTCATTACGTTCATTGCTACAGCGTCGGGAGTCAGTTTTTTAGGACTGGGTTCTGCCTTTTGGGGGGTAATCGTTGGGGCACTTGCCTACAACCTACTGCATCGACGCTTTCGCTCGCTTGACCAGAAAACTCAAAAACAACAGTAGCTACTGTAGTGGTAGCCGGAGTGTAATCATGCAAAAGATCTTTGTGGCGATGGATGATAGTGAAGACTCCTTACGTGCTTTGGCATTTGGCCAGATATTTGCGGCGCAATTGGGAGCGGATGTAAACGTTATCTCAGTGGTGCCGATGCAGGGCGATATAGCAGCGCGGCGCTCTACGTTACAGGCGCGAATTGCGGCTCATCATCTGGAGGCGGTAACACTCGATGTGGTTGCACATGACAGTGCCAAGGAGTATCTCGGTGATCTTGCCAGCCAAGAAAGTAGCGGTCTATGCATGATGGCGCACGGTCGGCGGCCCGTGTCAGAAATGCTAATAGGTAGCGTAACGGCGGGAGTTGTTCGCCGAGCCCACCGCCCAGTTTATTTGTGTGGCCCACGTTATGACAGTCGTGCTCACCAGCAGGTCGATGTGTTAGCCGTTTGTGTCGATGGGTCTAAGCTATCCGAGCAAATTTTGCCTCATGTAGCAGCTTTATCGAAGCGTTTGGGGGCTCGTTTGCAACTGCTGCAAGTGATGGATACCTCCGTCGCCAGAAAATCAACAGCGTTAGGCCATACTGATGTGATGGAGTCAGCCTATCTAAACGCGCTGGCGCGCCGTGTCGAGAGTGAGCAAGCATTAGAAGTTGACTGGGAGGTGCTTCATGGCGACCCCGCGGACTCTATCGTCAGTTACCTGGCTGATAGCCATAATATAATGCTCGCAATGACAACCCATGGCCGCAGTGGCCTTTCGCAGGTGGTGGCAGGCAGTGTCAGCCATGAGGTGCTGCATGAAGCTTCTTGCCCTGTGGTTGTTCTGCGACCTTGAGTCACTGGCTTGCTGCAACTATGGGTAGCGCCCAGAGCGGCGATTTTCAACGAGTACTTCTAAAATAGCATTGGCTTCCTGCATTAGCGGGTAGGGTTTTTCGCCCCGCCGACGGCTGCAGATAACGGGTGATGTAATTGACTTATCGGCCAATGGCACATAGCAAATGCCATCCCGTCGAACGCGCTTAACCTGTTCAGGAACCAGCGTAATGCCAATACCTGAGGCGACAAGGCTGAGCGCCGTCTGAACCTCGTTTGCTTCCTGTACTACCTCTACCTTCAAGCCTTGGCGGCGGAAAATACCCAGCACCATATCTGCTAGGCTAGGGCGTGGCTTAGCGGGAAAGAGAATGAGTGGATAGCGGGCAAGCTCCTCGCAGGAAGGGGTAGTGCCCTCTAGTGGATGACCGCTCGAAAGGGCGGCAATCAATGGTTCATCGAAGAGAATCTCCTGCTCTACGTCGGGGTCATCAATACGTAAACGCCCGAAGCCCATGTCGATGCGACCCGCTTTGAGCGCCTGAATTTGTTGTACCGTCGTAAGCTCTGCCAGGGAGAGCTCGACATTATCCATGCGGCGCAAATCACGCACGAGCATTGGGAGCTGCCCGTAAAAAACGGACGGTACGAAGCCAATGCCGAACAGCGCACGCTTGCTACGCGCCATGTGTCGAGTGGCGTCGATGGTGACTTCTACTTTCTCTAATATCTGCAGAGCGTGCTGCTGAAAAAACACACCTGAAGGTGTTAGACGCAAGCCTCTAGAGCTTCGTTCAAACAGCTCAGCTCCCACCTCTTGTTCTAATTGTTTGATTTGGCGGGAAAGAGGTGGTTGAGACATATGCAATCGTTCAGCCGCACAGGTAAAGTTAAGCTCTTCAGCGACAACGCAGAAGTATCTCAGGTGGCGTAGTTCCATGATACCTCCAAGGTATGAGCGGCTACTTAAACAATATTGGCTTTGCCATTCGGTTGCTACCAAGCTGGCGATGCTCTTCACGAATTCAGACAACGTTTAAACCAGCTTAACCAAGCGCTACAACGCTACCAGCATTTAAACGTTTAAAAGCGAAATATCGACTACGACTTTAGTAATGAGCGGCAGAATAAAAGAGGGATAAACCAGTCATGTATGCGCGGATTTTAGTTCCTGTCGACGGCTCTGAGAGCGCTAAACAAGCTTTGAAGGTGGCTTGTAAGCTGCTGGATAGAGAAGGCTCAACACTCTACTTATTACATGTACCTGAAACGCTTGCCTATACGACCACACTGGTGTGGGGCATTGGTGCTATTGATGCAGGCACTACGCTTGCTGAACGCGAGAAGGTGGGTGAACAGCTACTGGCCCAGGCGGTGAGTTCCGCGCAGGCAGAGGGCGCTAAGCACATTGAAGAGTTGCTGACGCAAGGTGACCCAGCCCGCATCATTATAGAGGCTGCCAACGCCAATAATATCGATACCATTGTGATGGGAAGCCGAGGGTTAAGCGACTTGGCGGGGGTGGTGATTGGCAGCGTATCGCACAAAGTGGGCCATTCAGCCAAGTGTCCTGTGATTACGGTGAGTCAATAAAAAGCAACGTCGATATCTGCCCCACCTCTCCCGATATGGTTTTCAACCTGAATAAATTTACTTGCCGTCTAACACACCCTAGCCCATGCTTTTAGCAAGACGCTATAACCTAGGGTATTGGCTAAAATGAGACGTTAGGACGTTTGAACATGGCAAAATTCTTCCAGGAATTCCGAGAGTTTGCGGTAAAAGGCAACGTCGTCGATATGGCGGTGGGGATCATTATCGGTGGGGCGTTTACGCTGATTGTGCAGAGCCTGGTGGCGGATGTGATGAACCCGCTGATTGGCTTGTTGGTGGGCGGTGTGGATTTTTCCAATCTGTTTGTAGTGTTACGCCAAGGGGCGGTGGGCGGCCCTTATGCGACGCTGGCGGATGCCCAGGCGGCAGGGGCGGTAACGCTAAACCTCGGGCTTTTTATCAATGCGGTGGTCAGCTTTATGATTGTCGCCTTCGTGGTCTTCTTATTGGTACGCACCATTAACCGATTAAAGCGCGAAGAGGCGGTAGCGCCTGCGAACCCTACGGAGCAGCCGTGCCCTTACTGTTTGATGGTGGTGCCGATCAAAGCCACGCGCTGTGGCCACTGTACAGCAATGTTGGATCAGCCAGCGGAGGCTGAAACGCCGGTTGAAGTTACCTCTGCGCCACCGCAAATGCCACCCGCAAAACCTTGAGCCACTAAAAAGGGCGCCACTGCTGAAGAGGCGCCCTTTCACGTTATACCAGCAGCAACCCTAGGCGCTTTTCTTAATGGTTTTGCTGTCTTTTTGCTTACTGCCGGGCTTTTTGCTGTCGTTAGCATCGCTGGGTTGCGGCAGCGATGGCAGCGATTTGGCCAGCATTTCGACGCTGTGGCGATAGTAGAGCTGGCTCTTATTATGCTCGCCAAGGCTTGCATAGAGACGTGCAAGTTCAGCGCAAACTTCGCCATTGGGGCGCTGCCGCTGGCTGGCTTCAAAGTACTCCAACGCCTTTTGCCACTGGCCGGTGCGCAGCGAGAGGCGACCGCAGGCGAGCAGCAGCTCGGGGTCGTTGGGGCGCTCCTGCAGCCACTTCTCGGCTTTAACTAGTTGGCGACCGGCGTTCACATTCAGCAGGCCGTAGCGTTTTACCAAGCGTGCGTCCCAGTGGTGATCCAGCGAGTGGTTGAGCAAGCGCTCGGCAATGGGCTCTTCGTTGGCTTGAATCAGCGCTTCGCTGTACAGCACGATCAGCTCGGTGTTGCCGCGCAGGTAGTCGGGCATATCAGCCCAAAGGCCACGCACCCGCTCAATGTTGGTGGGGTTTTGCGCTTCAAACACGATCAGCTCGCGGTAGGCTTTAAACTCCAACTGCTCACGCTCTTGCTGGGTAATGAGCTTCTGCGCCGCCAAGCGTGGAATCAAACGCCGTAAGCCTTCCCAATCGTTGACGCTTAAATGCACCTGTTTGAGTAGCTTGAGCACCTGCGGGTGGTTGGAGAGCTTCTTATCCAGGCGATTAAGAATCGCCAGCGCTTCTTCCGGCTGCTGACGCTCAATCATCATTTGCGCCTGCATCAAGCCAACGGCCGTATCGGCTCCGTCGGTGGTTAGCTGCGCCTGATTCAGGTGCTCCTGGGATTTCACGTGGTGGCCCTGGTAATGGGCCGCCAGCGCTGCGGATAGGTAGTTGACCAGCGGTGTGCTGGAATCATCGGCGGCATTAACCAGGGTTTTTTCGGCTTTTTTCCAGCGCCCTTCGGTCAGTGCTACCAGGCCACGCACGGTGCGCTGCATGGCGCGACGGTTACGTGCGCGGCTGTTCCAGCTACGAAAACGCCCCATAGGGCGAATAATGCCGCTGAGCAAACGCAGTACAAAGTGTAGGACGATAAAGGCGGCAAACAGCAGCACCAGACCAAACCAAAACGATGTCTGGATGGATGAGTCGCCCACGCGGATTAGCCAATAGCCGGGCACCGACATCATCAGGTGCCCAAACAGGGCCCCGACGGCGAGGCCTGCGACAATGAGGAGAACAAGCTTTCTCATGAATCACCTCCGCTTTGGCCACGCGTCTTATAGCGGTTGTCGATAAAGCGTGCGAGCTCCTGCTGTGAAGCGCTGATATCGGGCAGCTCGGGTTTTACCTCTGCTTCCTTGAGCTCTTGAAGGCGCGTAATAACGCTTTGGGTCTCTTCACGAGTGGTGTCGTAGTAGTCGTTCAGCAGCTGTAGCGCTTTGTCGATGCTGGCGTCATAAAGCTCTTTCTCTTCGTTGAGCAGGGCCAACTGCGTCTGCTCCAGCACTAAGCGTAGACTTTGGCGTAGGTAAGACTCTTGCTCTGGGGTAATCAGCGCTTCCAGCGCTTCATCGTGATGGCGAACCACCACCAGGTCTTTGAGCTCTTCACCGAAGCGTGCCAGCTGGCGCTGGAAAGTGCCGGTCGGCGGCTGCTCGATGCTGGAGGTTACCGCTTGCTCCTCAATTTCTTGAGAGAGTCGCAGAGAGGAGATACGTTCCTGCTGGGCATTGAGCGCTAAGTAGAGGCCTGTACGGTCAACCTGGGGCACGGCATCCAGAGCGGCTAGCTCATTGGCGATCGCTGCGCGTACGGGCGTCAACGCCGGGTTGTCAGCATCTACTAGGCGCGCATCGGCGGTACGCAGCAGCGCAGCTGCGCCATCAACGTCGCCTTCCAGCTGTAAACGCTGATTGGCCAGACGCAGCAAGTAGGCTGCTTCGGCATGCAGCCACTCGCGCTCGTCGGTGTCCTGCTCTTGAGAGAGCTGATCCAGCACTTGGCCCAGGGTCTCATCGACGTCGCTGCGGTAGCTGTCAAATTCATCACGCAGGTCACCCAGTGTGCTTTGCAGCGCTTCATCGCGCTCGGCTTCGCCGCTATCAAGGCGTGACTCGAGGTCGCTAACCGTTTGCTGTGAGGCGCTCCCCTCAGCCTGCTGTGCGACTTCGTCGAGGCGCTGCTGCTGGCTCTCCAGGCGCTGCCAGCCCTGCCAGGCGACAAATGCCAAGGCAATTGCCAGGATAATCACCAGGGCAATTGCGAGGCCGCCGCTTTTACTGCCTCCGCTTTTGCCCCCATCGCTTTGGCCGTTACCGCTGCCTTTGTGGCCGGTGGGTGGCGTAGTGCCCGCCGATGACTTGCCGCTGGTCGGCTTTGACGAGGCGGCGCTTGACGATGGCGAACTAGAAGCCGACCCGCTTGAGGAAGATGGGCTGGGTTGAGCGGCACTCTGGGAAGGTGAGGCTGCGTTGCTGGATGTGGTATCTGCCGATTTAGCCGTGCTGGTAGCAGCGGTTGAACCCGCAGTGGGCGAGCCCTTTCCACGCCGCCGCGACCGGCTATTTTTAGCGCCACTCTGAGCAGGTGTTGTTGAGCTCGGCGGCGTGTTCGGCTTGCTGGGCTCAGTCGCGTCGGTCGTGGAAGCTGCTTTGTCGGTCGTTTTAGGGACGCCTTGAGAGGCATCGGAGGACGTCGGTTGTACATCGTCCTGATCGTTTACTTGTTTGCTCATGTGTCGCTAGCCCTTAGTAAGTTCCTTGATCGACATCGGCACCCTGTGGGTCGCAGGTCTCCAACGCCGCTATCAACGCAGCTGGCGTAGCTCCGGACGCCACCTTGAGGTCACAAAAACCCAGTATGCCAGCCAGTGTAGCCAAACGGCGACTGGAAACGATTAGCGGTTGGTTCAAGGCCGCCTGATTGCACCATTTTGCCAGATGTTCCAGCAGTTCGCTGCTGGTGACGATCAACGCCCGGTAATTACCTGAACAAAGGCGCGTTTGCAGAGCGGGTTCAAGGGGGTGAAACGTGCGTCGATACACCGCTACGCGAGTCACCTGCGCGCCCCGCTCAGCAAGCGTTTCAGCGAGCAGCGGGCGGCCACCTTCTCCCGCCACCAGTAGAATACGCTGGTGCCCTAACTGTTGAAGCGAGGCAAGCGCAAGCAGTGCTTCGCTGGTATCTTCACCTGCACTGGGCGCAGGCACATGCACACGTACGCCCAACTGATCATAAAGCGTTGCCGCGGTGGCGCTGCCAACGCTGTAGTAGTCAATGCCAATGGGCAGCTGTGGCCAGAAGCGATCCAGCGCTTCACTTAAGCAAGTGGCCGCAAAGGGGCTGATGACTATTATCTTATGGTACTGATCAATATCCAGCCAGATACGCCGCATTTCAGGGGTTTCTGGTAAGGCTTCGAGTTGCATCACGTTGAGTGATTCAACGCTCTCGCCTCGCTCGCGCAGAGCAGCAGCCAGTGCTTCACCTCGCTCGCCAGGGCGGCAGATCAGTACCGGTTGGCTCATATGGCGCGGCCGTAAACCTCAGCCAGAATATCGCCAGCGCCTTGGTCGAGCAGCTCTTCGGCAATACGAATGCCCAGCGCTTCGGGCTCATGCATCGAGCCACGGCCTTCGGCGCGAAGCACTTCGGTGCCCTCTGGGTTGCCCACTAAGCCGCGTAGCCAAAGGGTTTCATTTTCAATATCCAGCACCGCGTGGCCCGCAATAGGCACTTGGCAGCCGCCCTCTAAGCGCGTGTTCATGGCCCGTTCGGCGCGCACACGCGTCGCGGTGTCCGCGTCATCCAGCGGGGCTAGCAAGGCAATCAGCTCGGGGTCATGCAGGCGGCACTCAATGCCTAGGGCTCCTTGGCCGCAGGCGGGCAGGCACACCTCCGGCGGCAGTGCTTGGGCAATCCGCTCATCCAAGCCCAACCGCTTAAGGCCCGAGGTCGCCAGGATGATGGCGTCAAATTCTCCCGCGTCTAATTTACCTAGCCGCGTTTGTACGTTGCCGCGCAAGTTGAGAATTTGCAGGTCGGGGCGGGCTTCACGCATCTGCAGGCCACGGCGTAAGCTGGCGGTGCCAATTCGTGCCCCTTCGGGAAGCTCATCAATGCTAGAGTAGTGGTTGGATACAAACGCATCGGTAGGGTCGGCCCCCTCTAGGATGACCGATAGGCCCAGCCCTTCGGGGAAGAGCATGGGTACATCTTTCATCGAGTGGACGGCAATATCGGCACGGCCATCGAGCATGGCGTCTTCCAGCTCTTTAACGAACAGCCCTTTACCGCCAATTTTTGAAAGCGGTGTATCGAGAATTTTGTCGCCCTTGGTAGACAGAGCTACAAGCTCGACCTCAAGGCCGCTGTGAGCCGCCATTAAGCGGTCACGAACGTACTCAGCCTGCCACATGGCCAGTTGGCTTTTACGCGTGGCAATGCGCAGTTTGGTGATTGATAGCACGTTATTCTCCCTATACCGCAGACACGGCGAGTCAAGCTATGATAAGTGTCATCATAAAGCACCGAGCGCCACAGTAAAAATAACGGAACTGATTATGCTCCCGTAACGTGCTTTATCCGTCCCCCTAGGAAATTGTATGTCCTCAGTGTTACCCCGCGGCCAGCTTGACCAGTTTTTCCTGCTTTCACGGGATCTGTTCTGCTGTATCGACTTTAAAGGCACGCTGCTGCAAGTCAATCCAGCCTTCGAGACGCTGCTGGGATATACCTCTGAACAGTTGATCGGGCGTTCCTGTGGTGTCGTCATTAACCCCCTTGACCACCCGGTGATCGAACGGGCGTTACAGCGAGTGCATCAAGGCGAAAAGGTCATTCCTTTTGAGGTGCGCGCTGTTTCCGCAATCGGCAAGCAGCACTGGTTAGAAATTTCGCCGTCGTTGGGGGAGGACGTGATTTACGTAATCGCCCGGGTGATTACGCGGCGTAAAGCCAGCGAACAACAGCTAAAATTATTGGAGCGTAGCGTTGAATCAAGCACCAATGGTGTTCTTATTGTCGATGCTCAGAGCAGCGATCTGCCTCTGGTTTACGTCAACGCTGCCTTTGAGCGCATTACCGGCTATTCGCGCAACCAGGCACTGGGGCGTAACTGCCGTTTCCTACAGGGGGAAGAGACCGACCCCGCCACCGTCAAGCAGCTACAGGTAGGGATTGCCGAGCAGCGTGAAGTACACGTGGTCATCCGTAACTATCGGCATGACGGCACGGTTTTTTGGAACGACTTGCACATTTCACCTGTACGCGATGAGAACGGCCAAGTGACCCACTTTGTAGGCGTACAGAATGATATCTCTGAACAGCGCGAATATCAGGCTCAACTCGACCATAACGCCCATCACGACGCCTTGACCGGGCTGCCCAACCGCTTGTTACTTGGTCAGCGCTTGGAAGAGGGGGGCGTGATGGCGCGCCGCTACCATCGCTATATAGCCGTGCTGTTTATTGACCTGGACGATTTTAAGCCGATCAACGATACCTTGGGCCATGAAGTGGGCGACTTTATTCTGGTTGAAGTGGCCAGGCGGTTGGAGAATGAACTGCGCCCCTGGGACACCGTCGCGCGTTTTGGCAGCGATGAGTTTGTGGTGTTGTTGCCGGATCTAGCCCATCAGGACGATGTTATACAGGTGGTCGAGCGGGTTCTCCAGGGGCTTTCGCCGCCCTACTGGTACCGCGACAGCGAGCTGCGCATCACCGCCAGTATCGGGATTGCCATCAATGACGGCAGCATGGACAACCCCCGCCAGCTTATTCAGCAGGCGGATTTGGCAATGTATAAAGCCAAACGGCGCGGGCGCAATACCTACTACTGGTATACCGAAGACTTGAACCGCAAGGTGAGCGAACGGGTTAGCTTACGCAGCGCGCTACAGCAAGCCATTGAGCAGCAGTTCGAGCTTCATTACCAGCCGCAGATTCACGCGCCAAGCGGTCGCGTGGTGGGGGTTGAAGCGCTGATCCGCTGGCAGCACCCTGAGCGCGGCAATATCCCACCATCTGATTTTATTAGCCTTGCCGAGGATACTAGTCAGATCATTCCCATTAGCGAGTGGGTGTTGGCTACTGCCTGTCGCGATGCCCAGCAGCTCAATGGCCTGGGGTTAGGCGAGATCACCATGGCGGTCAATATTTCGCCTATGCAGTTTCAACGCCCTGGCTTCCTCACCTCCATTGAGCAGGTGCTGGCGAGCAGCGGTCTAACGCCAGCGTTGTTAGAGCTGGAGCTTACCGAGGGGGTGCTGATGGATAGCGCCGAACAAGCGATCCAGGCGTTAAAGAATTTGCGAGCGCTGGGAGTCCTGATTGCACTAGACGATTTTGGCACCGGCTTCTCTAGCCTAAGCTATTTAAAGCGGCTGCCGATTAATCGCATCAAGATTGACCGATCCTTTGTGCGCGATGTGATTTCAGACCGCCACGATGCCGCTATTATCGACGGCGTGGTCGCCATGGCGGGGAAAATGGGGCTCGAAGTGTTGATAGAAGGCGTAGAAACGGCAGAGCAGTTTGGCTACCTGCAGCAGCGTCACTGTGACTACTATCAGGGCTACTACTTTGCCCGCCCCATGTCCCTAAGTGCCCTGCACGCGTTTCTCCACAAACCACCTGCCGTCGTAACGTCACGCTCTTAGCCGCCACAGAAATAAAAACGGCGTGCCGCTGACCGTGGTGACTCTGGTACACTTTCTGCTAACGACTCCATTGTTTTGTCAGCAGGATATATCTTCGATGAGCCAAGCCACGAATCAGTCTTGGGGCGGTCGCTTTAGCGAGCCCACCGATGCCTTTGTTGCACGCTTCACCGCGTCAGTTAATTTCGACCAGCGCCTGGCCCCCCAGGACATCCAGGGCTCCATCGCCCACGCCACTATGCTGGCTCGGGTAGGCGTGCTCACCGATGACGAGCGTGATGCGATTATTAATGGCCTGAACGAGATTCAGGGCGAAATCGAGCGCGGCGAGTTTAACTGGTCGGTGCCGCTGGAAGATGTGCATATGAACATCGAAGCGCGGCTGACCGAAAAGATCGGTATTACCGGCAAAAAACTCCACACCGGGCGCTCGCGCAACGACCAGGTCGCCACCGATATTCGCCTGTTTATGCGCGATGAGATCGATGTTATCGAAGTGGAGCTCAAGCGTCTGCGTGAAGGCATGATCGAACTGGCTGATCGTGAAGCCGAGACCATTATGCCCGGTTTTACCCACCTGCAAACCGCCCAGCCGGTCACCTTTGGCCACCATATTCTGGCTTGGCAAGAGATGCTGGCCCGGGATCACGAGCGCCTGCTGGACTGCCGCAAGCGCGTCAACGTCATGCCATTGGGCGCCGCTGCGCTGGCAGGGACGACGTACCCGATTGACCGCCACGTTACGGCAGAGCTTCTAGGCTTTGACCGTCCAACGGAGAACTCTCTGGACGCGGTCTCGGATCGTGACTTCGCTATCGAATTCACCAGCTTTGCCAGCATCCTACTGATGCATCTTTCGCGCATGAGCGAAGAACTGGTGCTATGGACCAGCGCCCAGTTCAACTTTATCGACTTGCCCGACCGCTTCTGCACCGGCTCTTCAATCATGCCGCAGAAGAAAAACCCCGATGTGCCTGAGCTGGTGCGCGGCAAAACCGGCCGCGTGTACGGCCACCTGATGTCGTTGCTAACGCTGATGAAATCGCAGCCGTTGGCTTACAACAAAGACAATCAGGAAGATAAAGAGCCGCTGTTCGATGCAGTAGATACCGTGCGCGACTGCTTAAAAGCGTTTGCCGATATGGTGCCCGCCATTGAGCCCAAGAAAGCCAGCATGTATGAAGCGGCGCGGCGTGGTTTCTCTACCGCGACGGACTTGGCCGACTACCTGGTGCGCAAAGGCGTGGCCTTCCGCGACGCCCACGAAATCGTCGGGCAGTCGGTGGCGTATGGTCTTAAAAGCGAAAAAGACCTGTCTGAGATGAGCCTGGATGAGCTCAAACAGTTCTCCGATACCATCGAGCAGGATGTGTTCGAGGTGTTGACCCTGGAAGGCTCGGTAGCCGCCCGGAACCATATTGGTGGCACAGCACCCAACCAGGTGCGGGCAGCTGCACAGCGAGCGCGTGAGGCGCTGAGTGCGCTCAAGGCGGGCGCATGAAAACGCTGGCAATCATGGCCCTTTCGGCGCTGCTGTTAACCGCGGTTGTCGGCTGTGGGCAAAAAGGGCCGCTTTATCTGCCGGAAGATGCACCCGCTGACGAGCAATCTGCCCAGGCGTCTGAATAGATAGCTGCAGGCCCAGGAGAAGGGGAGAGCACCATGGACTATTTTAATTACCGCGATGGCGTGCTGTATGCCGAAGATGTACCGCTGTCACGCATTGCCGACGAGTTCGGCACGCCCTGCTACGTCTACTCAAAAGCGACGTTTGAACGTCACTTTCGCGCCTATACCGAAGCACTGGGTGGCCATCCGCACCTGATTTGTTACGCGGTGAAAGCCAACTCCAACCTGGCGGTGCTGGGCCTGTTGGCCAAGCTGGGCGCGGGGTTCGATATTGTTTCCATTGGCGAGCTTGAACGGGTGCTAAAAGCCGGTGGCGACCCGGCGAAAGTAGTGTTTTCGGGCGTTGCCAAGCAGCCCCATGAAATGGTTCGTGCGCTGGACGTGGGCATTAAGTGCTTTAACGTTGAGTCACGCCCCGAACTTGAACGCTTGAATCGCGTTGCCGGTGAGCTGGGTAAAATTGCCCCGGTCTCGTTGCGGGTCAACCCAGACGTGGATGCGGGTACTCATCCGTATATCTCCACCGGTTTGAAGGATAATAAGTTCGGCATCCCGGTGGATGAAGCGCTGGCGGTTTACGAACTAGCCGCAAGCCTGCCCAATTTGCAGGTGAAGGGGCTCGACTGTCACATCGGTTCACAGCTAACTGAAACCGCGCCTTTCCTGGACGCCCTTGATCGCCTGCTGGTGCTTATGGAGCGGCTGCGTGAGCGGGGCATCGAAATCGAGCACCTGGATTTAGGCGGCGGTTTAGGCGTGCCTTACCGCGATGAAAAGCCGCCCCAGCCGTTTGATTACGCTAGCCAACTGCTGGCGCGGCTTTCGCGTTGGGAAGGTGGCGAAGCGCTTACGTTACTGTTTGAACCCGGTCGCTCCATCGCCGCCAATGCGGGTGTCATGCTCACTCGGGTAGAGTTTCTCAAGCCCGGAGAGACCAAGAACTTCGCCATTGTCGATGCGGCCATGAACGACCTGATTCGCCCGGCGCTGTACCAGGCCTGGCAGGCGATTGTGCCGGTGGATACTCGTCAAACACGCGAAAGCGCCCTTTACGACGTAGTGGGCCCAGTGTGTGAAACGGGTGACTTCCTGGGTAAGGAACGCGAGCTGGCGATTACCGAAGGCGATCTTTTGGCGGTGCGCTCGGCGGGGGCCTACGGTTTTGTTATGGCGTCGAACTATAACAGTCGCCCTCGCGCCGCCGAGTTAATGGTTGATGGCGACAGCTGCCATGTGGTGCGCGCGCGGGAAACCGTTGCCAGTCTGTGGGCGGGTGAAGCGCTGCTGCCCGAAGGGGGGCGTTGATGCTGTTACACTTCACCAAAATGCATGGCCTGGGTAATGACTTTGTCATGGTGGATCTAGTCACTCAGCGCGCCCGGTTGGACGAAGCTCAGATTCGTGCACTGGCAGACCGGCGTTTCGGCATTGGCTTTGATCAGTTGTTGCTCGTCGAACCGCCCCGGGATCCAGAGATGGATTTTCGCTACCGCATTTACAATGCTGACGGCAGTGAAGTGGAAAATTGTGGCAACGGTGCACGCTGCTTTGCCCGCTTCGTGCGCGATCAGCGATTGACCCACAAGCATGAAATCCACGTAGAAACCGCCGGGGGCCCGTTGGTGCTGACCGTGCAGCACGACGGTATGGTGCGAGTGGATATGGGCCGCCCGCGGTTTAGCCCTTTGGCGCTGCCGTTCGATGCCCCTGGGGATCAACCCCTGCATCAGTTACAAGTGGGTGATGAAACGCTGCAGATCGGCGTGGTCTCTATGGGAAACCCACATGCTGTGATGCAGGTTGAGAACGTTGATAGCGCCCCGGTGGAGCGCCTCGGGCCGTTGGTAGAGGCGCATCCGCGTTTTCCCAAGCGTGTTAACGTGGGCTTTATGCAGGTACTCTCGCCCAGTGAAATTCGTTTGCGTGTGTATGAGCGCGGCAGTGGCGAAACGCTGGCCTGCGGTACCGGTGCCTGCGCTGCAGTGGCCAGCGGTATTCGCCAGGGGCTGCTAAAAAGCCCCGTAAAAGTCCATTTACCCGGTGGAGAGCTCAGCATTGAGTGGCCTGACCCTGAAGGGGCGCTAACGATGGTGGGGCCAGCTACACGCGTCTTCGATGGCCGCGTAGCACTTAATTAATTCGAGGAGAACGGCGATGTCACAAGCCCCTGAACCCCGCAAAACGCTCGAGCCTGATCAAGTGGCGTTCTGGCTGGCGCGTCATCCCGATTTTTTCGTCGGTCGTGAAGGGTTACTGCAGCAGCTGCAGGTGCCCCACCCGCATATCGACGGGGCGGTGTCACTGCTAGAACGCTTGGTGTTAGACCTGCGCAAGCGCGCGGAAACCGCCGAGGGCCGCCTGGAGCACCTGCTGGAAACCGCTCGCCATAACGAGTCCCAGTACCGCCGGCTGCGGGAAACGTTGATAGCCCTGGTGGAAGCGCCGGATCGCGATGCGCTGGCGCAAGCATTGGCCACTCAGCTTAGCGAGCGCTTTGAAACCCCGGCCATGGCGCTGTGGTGTCCGGCCACGTTAAGCGATAGTGAACCGACGCCGCCTCAACCGCCACGGCACGTGCTTGATCAACATGCCAGCACACGGCTGTCGGCGCTGCTGGATGGCCGCACTAGCCGCTGTGTGAAGCTTAGCGTCAGCGACTGGAAGTGCTTGCTGCCCCATGTCAAAGCGCCGCGCAAAGCCGGTTCCTGTGCGATTTCACGGCTCTCGGCGGGTGACCCTTTGGGCTATTTGCTGCTGGCCAGCCCCAGCCCTGACGCCTATCGGGCCAGCATGGATACGCTGTTCACTGAGTACTTGGGTGATATCGTCGCGCGCCTGCTGGTGCGCCTGGGCGACTATGGCTGAAGCTCTTCCAACGGAAATAACGATAGCCAAGCGCGTTGAGGCTTTTTTAGCGGCGCTGGCATACCATGCTAGCCCTGCCACGGTGGCGGCTTATCAGCATGATTTGGCCGCACTGTGTAACTTCACCGAGCGACGCGATGTGACAAATCCTGCAGCGTTAGATACCGCTCTGCTGAGGGCTTTTCTGGGGTCGGAGCGTAGCCGGGGGCTGGCGCCTAGAAGCCTTGCCCGGCGGCGGGCGGCACTTTCCCGCTTCGCCGATTACCTGGTCAAGCAGGGTGTGCTGGTCGATAACCCGGTGGGACTACTGCGTACGCCCAAACAGCCCAGCCACCTGCCGCGCCCGGTGGATGTCGATGCCCTGGCGCGCTTTCTCGATACCCCCCACGATGGCTCGCCGCTGGGCGTGCGAGATCAGGCTATTCTTGAACTGTTTTACTCCAGTGGCCTGCGCTTAGCGGAGCTGGCGGCGCTTGATTTGGGCGATTTGCAGAATAGCCGGGTAAGGGTGATCGGCAAAGGCGGCAAGCCGCGTCAGGTGCCGGTAGGGCGCCGCGCCCAGCAGGCGCTGGCTGAGTGGCTGGGATGTCGCTCAGCGCTGGCACCTATTACTGAGCAGGCGCTATTTGTGGGCCAGCGCGGGCAGCGCTTGGGCCATCGTGCCATTCAAAAGCGTTTAGCTCAGCTGTCGATTGCCCGTGGCTTGCCCGAACACCTGCACCCGCACCGTTTGCGGCACTCCTTTGCCAGTCACCTGTTGGAGTCGAGCCAGGATCTGCGCGCCGTGCAAGAGCTGTTGGGGCACGCCAATCTATCGACCACGCAAATCTACACCCGGCTTGATTGGCAGCATCTGGCGACCAGCTACGACGCAGCGCACCCCCGTGCTAAACGAGGCCCCAACGACAGTAAGAATAGCCCCAGGAGCAAACCATGACGATGCTGCAGGCCATTACCTTCGATTTGGACGACACCCTATGGGACAACCACGGAGTCATGGCGCGTACCGAAGAGGGCCACTACCGCTGGCTACTGGAGGCACTTGAGGCATGGCGAGCGGCACGCCAGGAAACAGCGCTGGCGTTATCCCACGAAAGCGGCGGGCTGGATTATCTGCAGCGCCGTCAACAGTTGGCAAAAGAGGTGCCCGAACGGCGCGGCGACTTCACTTGGCTACGTTTGCGCTCACTGGAGGCCCAGTTAGAACACGCAGGTCTGCACCGCAGTGCTGCGTTGATGTGGGCAGCAGCAGCGATGAATGAGTTTCACCGCCTGCGCGTGCAGGTCACGCCCCATCCAGAAGCGGCCGGACTGCTGGCTGCCCTGGCAGAGCGCTATCAGTTGGCGGCGATCACCAACGGTAATATTCATCTTCAACGTCAGCCGCTGGCTGGCTACTTTCCGGTGGCCATTGCCGCGGGCGAGTTACTGGCGCCCAAGCCTGATCCGATGCCGTTCCTCACCGCGCTGTCGCGCTTAAACGTCGCCCCCGAGTGCGCTATGCACGTGGGCGATTCGTGGCAGGAGGACGTGCTCCCTGCCCAGCAGCTGGGCATGCACGCGGTATGGATTTCTGAAGCGGAGGATCAGCCGCTCCCCCCGCGTGTGCATCGTATTGCCCATATTAAAGAGCTGCCCAGCATTCTCGAGAAGTTAGAGGCGCATCATTCTGGCGGTGTATACAGCCACTGATTGAGTTTCTGGGACAGCGTATCGACGCCGTCGCGCTTGAGTGAAGAGAACAGCTGAACAGAGACGAGGTCTTCCCACTCTTTCAAGCGTGAGCGCACTTTTTGCAACGCAGCGCTGGCAGGGCCTTTTTTCAGTTTGTCGGCTTTGGTGAGCAAAATATGCACCGGCATGCCGCGCTGGTCAGCATAATCGAGCATCATTTGGTCGAACTCGGTGAGCGGGTGGCGCACGTCCATTAGCAGTACTAAGCCGCGTAGACTGAAACGGTTGCGCAGGTACTCGGCTAGGTGCTTTTGCCACTCTAGCTTGACCGCCTCCGGCACCTTGGCGTAACCGTAGCCGGGTAGGTCGACCAAACGCCGCGACTCGTCGTTCATAACGCTGAAAAAGTTGATCAGTTGGGTGCGCCCCGGTGTGCGCGAGGTGCGCGCTAACGCATTTTGTTGCGTTAATGCGTTGATAGCACTGGATTTGCCCGCGTTTGAACGCCCGGCAAAGGCTACTTCTGCGCCGGTATCATCCGGGCACAGGGCCAGGGTGGGGGCGCTGATAAGAAAACTTGCCGTCGGGTAGTTCAGCCGAGGGACTGGGCTATCATGGGGGGTAGTCATTGGGTTGATCCTGAAAAACGAACATAAAAGCGGCCTACTCTGCGCACTATCACCTCTCTATCGCTTCGATAAAGTAGAACGCATGATAGCGACTCATGATAGAGAATTGAGAGCAGTACCGCGACGAATTACCCCTAAAGCAGTCCAGCACTTGCATTCCCGCCGCTGGGGTGATTCGTTATAATGCAAGCGGTTTATATCTGCGACCTGGGGCGCTAGTGTACCATCGCGATACGTTGTTGGTATTAGCGAAGGTTGGTATTGGCGGAGCTAACCCTGGTAACTTGTGAAACCTGGGAAGCGCCCAGGGTGCGTACCAGTCAAACATAAAACGGCATAGTGGAATAGCAATGAGAAAGTTACTGGCAAGCCTAGCAATTACCATGGGCGCCGTTGGCATCGCCCACGCTCAAACGGACTATCAAGCTGATGCTGACGCATCCGCTGGCCAGGAAATGGCCCAGACCTGTGCCGCCTGTCATGGGCAACAGGGCATTAGCCCATCGGGCGCTTTCCCTAATCTAGCGGGTCAGCAGATGTCCTATCTGGCGAAACAGATTATGGATATCCGCGACGGCAACCGCATGGTTCCCCAAATGGCCGGCCAAGTGGATGACTTCTCCGACCAGGATGCCTGGGATGTGGCAGCACACTTTGCGCGCCAGGATGCCAACTTGGGCCAGACCAGCGACGAAGACGCTGAGTTGCTGGCTCGCGGTGAAGAGCTTTACCGCGCTGGTGATATGTCCAAGGGCATTCCTGCCTGTTCAGCCTGCCATACGCCAACGGGTGTCGGTATCGGCAGCGCCGTTTACCCCGGTCTATCTGGGCAGCACGCTCAGTACACGGTCTCAACGTTGCAGGCATTCGCCTCAGGTGATCGTAACAATAGCCCCAATAACATCATGGGCGACATCGCTTCAAAAATGAGCGACAACGATATGGAAGCAGTGGCTAACTATGTATTGGGTTTAAACTAAGTGTTGGGTTTGAACTAACGTTCTAACCCTGGGCGTTTAAAACCACACATAGACAGCCTACATACTTCCTTATGCCGTTTGCGGGTTCTCACTAGGCAACGTTCTTGGCAACGTTTGCTAACTGAGGGAACCCGCTAATGTATCCACGGTCTCACCCTTCGCTTACCCATGGAGAAACTTTTACAATGTCTAAAACGCGAGCGATGTTTAAAACGTTAATGGTCGCACTGGCCGGTTTGGGGCTTTCTGCGGCAGTGAGTGCCCAGGAAGTGGTTGAAGGCCAACATTATGAGCTGCTTGAAACGCCGGTAGAAACCCAGGTTGATGACGGGCAAATTGAAGTCACCGAAGTATTTTGGTTTGGCTGCCCGCACTGCTACCGCCTGCAAACGCCGATTAATGAGTGGTACGAGACCCTGGACGATGACGTTAGTGTCGTCAAAATGCCCGCCACCATGGGTGGGGATTGGAATACCCACGCTACAGCATTCTATGCAGCTGAGTCGCTGGGTATCGAAGAGGAGCTACACGCCGACTTCTTTAACGCCATTCATCAGGAAAATCAGTCGCTCACAGAGCCCGATGAGATTGCTGCTTTCTTTGCCAACTACGGCGTCAGCGAAGAAGAGGCCAAGCAAGCGCTGACTGACTTTGGTGTGCGTAGCGAAGTGAATGATGCCAATAACCGTATGCGCAAAATGAAGTTAATGGGTGTGCCTGCCCTGGTGATTGATGGCCGTTTTCTGGTGACGCCGAGCTCAGCCGGTAGCCTGGAAAACATGCCGAAAGTCGCTGAAGCGTTGGTTGAGCAGGTGCGTGAAGAGCGCACAGAGTAACCGTGTTGCGTGAAGCGAGGGAGCGTGACACAACAGCCATCAATGGCTCACGCTCGACGCTGTTTGAAGATGGGCACTTGCGTTTGCTGACCTTTAATTTGCAGGTGGGCATCCAGACCTCGGCGTACCATCACTATCTTACGCGCAGTTGGCAGCACCTACTGCCCAACCCGCGTCGCCAGAAGCGGCTGGACGTGATGGGCGAAGTGCTGAGCAAGTTTGACGTGGTGGGGCTGCAAGAGGTCGATGGCGGTAGTTTTCGCTCAAGCCGCGTCAATCAGGTGGAGTATCTCGCTGCCCAAGCGGGGTTTCCCCATCATGTTCAGCAGCTCAATCGCAATCTGGGGCACATTGCCCAGCACAGTAACGGTTTACTCTCGCGCTTGGTACCCAGCCAAATAGAAGAGCACCGTTTGCCGGGGGCAATGCCAGGGCGCGGTGCGATTCACGCCCGCTTTGGCGAAGGGCCTGATGCGCTGCATATCTTTGTTGCCCACCTGGCGCTAAGCCACCGCGGCCGGGTGCGTCAGCTCAACTACTTAAGCGATATTATTCAACCACTGCGCCACGTGGTGGTCATGGGGGATCTCAACTGCACCCCTGACCAACTGCACGCTCACGAGCGTTTTAGTGCGTCGCTACCGCTGCACCCGGTTAAACCCCTGTTCAGTTACCCCTCCTGGCAGCCGCGCCATGCGTTGGATCATATTCTGCTTTCGCAATCGTTAGAGGCCGCCGAAGTGCGGGTGCTGGATCATCTCTTCTCTGACCACCTGCCGATTGCTGTCGATTTACCCTTGCCCGAGGCCTGTTTAGCGGCAATTCGTTCAAGCGTTTAATAATAAGCACGCTGTGCACTCCGTGAGCGCTGCATTGTCCGCGTATATGCGCTATTGTCTGGGACGCTGATCCCCTTAGCCGTTTTACGCGAGACACTCCCATGTCGGACACAACACAACTACCTGCTTTTATTGGTGCGCTGGACCGCGCTTCCGAATGGTTCGGGCGTACCCTTGCGTGGCTGATCATCCTTATGATGTTGATTCAGTTCGCGATTGTACTGCTTCGCTATGCCTTCAGTGTGAATAGCATCTTCATGCAAGAACTAGTGATGTATATGCACGCCAGCGTGTTTATGCTCGCTGCCGCCTATACGTTTCGCCACGACGGCCACGTGCGGGTGGATATCTTCTATCGAGGCATGACCCCGCGTCGCCAGGCGTTAATCAATGTGGTGGGCATTATCACGCTATTGATTCCAGTGATGGTCTTTATCATCGCTTCCAGTCTGGGCTACGTGGCCAACTCCTGGCGTATTCTGGAGACCTCCTCCGATTACGGCGGTATTCCGGCAGTCTACGCTCTGAAAACCTTGATACCGTTGTTTGCCGTGCTGATGATCGTGCAAGGCGTGATTGAAATTGTGCGCAATGGCTACGTGATGACCGGGCGGATAACGCCGGGAGCTGCTGGTGGCAATCACCTTGAGGAGCGTGTTTGATGCTGGAATTTATGCCAGTTATTTTATTTGCCGTTATCTGTATTGTGTTGATGTTCGGCTTTCCCGTGGCGCTTTCGCTGGCGGGCACGGCGCTGCTGTTTGCCGGAATGGGACTCGGGTTGGAAGCCATCGGTATCGACGCTAACTTTGATAGTGGCTATCTTGCCGCCTTGCCCAACCGGCTCTACGGCATAATGACCAACCAAACGCTGTTGGCGGTGCCGCTATTTGTCTTGATGGGCGTGTTGCTGGAAAAATCCAAAGTGGCTGAGACGCTGCTGGATGCCATGGCTCTGCTGTTTGGTGCCATGCGCGGTGGCCTGGGTATTTCGGTGACCCTGGTGGGTATGCTGATGGCTGCCTCTACCGGTATTGTGGGGGCCACGGTGGTCACCATGGGGCTGATGTCGCTTCCCACCATGCTAAAGCGTGGCTACAGCACCTCGTTGGCAACCGGCACCATCTGCGCCACCGGCACTCTGGGGCAGATTATTCCGCCTTCCATTGCCTTGGTACTGCTTGGTGATGTGCTGTCATCGGCGTATCAGCAGGCGCAGTTGGATATGGGTATCTTCAGCCCTAAAACGGTCTCCGTGGGCGACCTGTTTATGGGCGCGCTGGTGCCTGGGCTACTTCTGGTCGTGATGTACATGGTCTATGTGGCCCTGGTGGCCTGGTTGCGTCCGCATATGGCGCCTGCTGCCGACCGTGAAGAGTTGATGGCCGAGCTTGGTCATACCTCAGGGATTGGCATGCTACTGCTCAAAGGGTTGGTGCCACCGGTGGTGCTGATTGTGGCGGTACTGGGCTCGATTCTTAGTGGTTTTGCCACGCCGACCGAGGCCTCAGCGGTAGGCGCCTTCGGCGCTTTAGTGCTGGCGCTGGCTTATCGTCAGCTCGATTGGGCGACGTTGAAGGACGTGCTGCGTTCGACCACTCACGTGACTACCATGGTGTTTTTGATCCTGATCGGTGCAGCGCTGTTTTCGCTGGTGTTTCGTGCTTACGGCGGCGAACACATGGTGACCGAACTGTTCGAGGGTATGCCTGGTGGGGTGGTCGGCGCGACGATCATCGTTATGCTGGTGATCTTTTTGCTCGGCTTTATTCTCGACTTTATCGAAATCACCTTTGTGGTGGTGCCCATTGTCGGGCCGATCTTGCTTGCCATGGGCCTTGACCCGATTTGGCTGGGCATCATGATCGCGATTAACCTACAAACGTCGTTCTTAACGCCGCCGTTCGGCTTTGCGCTGTTCTATCTGCGTGGCGTAGCGCCGCCATCTGTATCTACCTCGGCTATTTACCGTGGCGTTATCCCGTTTATCCTAATGCAACTGGGTATGTTGCTGATGCTAACGTTCTTCCCGCAGTTGGCAACGTGGCTGCCAGCGCAGTTTGGCTAATAAAGGGTTAGTTGAAAAACATCGCTGCTATCAACGTTAAGAAGTGGCAACCTAATTAATAAGCAGTAAATAGCCATTAATGGCCTGAAGTAAACCGCCTAGTGTTCTACGCTAGGCGGAGTATTCCCTACTCATAATAGTAATAATAGAAAGTAAGAGGGTTATTGTATGAAAGCCAAGACACTCCCTACTGCCATCGCCATGACGACTGCACTTTCCGCCAGTTTGTTGGCAGTCTCTAGCGTTGATAATCACGCCCAGGCGCAAGAGGAAGAATTCCGTTGGAAAATGGTCACCTCCTGGCCGAAAAATTTCCCAGGTGTTGGTCAGGGTCCCGAGCGGTTATCCCAGCTGGTCGATGAAATGTCGGATGGCCGCCTGACCATTGAAGTCTTCGGTGCTGGCCAGTTGGTACCGGGGTTTGAGGTGTTTGACGCCGTTTCTGACGGTACCGCTGAGCTAGGCCACTCCGCCTCCTACTACTGGAAAGGCAAAGCGCCTGCTGCGCAGTTCTTTGCTGCCGTGCCGTTTGGCATGAATGCACAAGAGATGAACGCCTGGCTAAGCTATGGCGGCGGTATGGAGTTGTGGAACGAGCTCTACGATGACTTCGGCGTTGACGTCATGGTGGCGGGTGCCTCAGGCGTGCAGATGGGCGGCTGGTACAACAAAGAGATCAATTCGGTTGCCGACCTCGACGGACTGAAAATGCGTATGCCGGGCCTGGGTGGCGAAGTGATGAGCCGCATGGGTGTCGCGATTGTGAATATGCCGGGCGGCGAGATATTTACTTCGCTGCAATCCGGTGCGATTGACGCAACAGAGTGGATTGGCCCTTACAACGACCTGGCATTCGGACTGCATCAAGCCGCCGACTATTATTACTACCCAGGCTGGCACGAGCCGACGGTCATGTTTGAGGCAATCGTTAACGAAGAGGCTTTCGCGGAGCTGCCAGCGGATTTGCAGGCGATCCTGCGTACCGCTATTAGCGACATTAACCAGAGCGTACTGGATGAGTACACCGCACGTAACAACGATGCGCTGGAAACCCTGGTGAACGAGCACGATGTTGAGCTACGCCGCATTCCCGATGACGTACTGGCCCAGGCGCGTGAGCACTCTCAAGATGTGGTCGCCGAGCTGGCTGAATCGAGCGAATTAGCTACGCGTATCTATGACTCCTATCAAGCGTTCCAGGAGAAGGTCGAGGATTACCACGCCATCTCCGAGCAGGCGTATTACAACGCCCGCAACCCGGAAGGTGACACCGCGCAATAGTTTGCCGTGCTTGATGCACACTAACGAGCCGCCTTCGGGCGGCTTTTGTGTGGTGCGCCAGGCATGGCGCGCAGCGCCTTGACCGGCGCTGTTCCTGGGGGTGGTGCTTCAGGATGACTTGGGGGTGAAAGTCCCCTGCACGCCCTGCAAGGGGAAGTGCTAGCCGACGGCAAGGGTGTCCCTCGCGAGGGGGAATCTGAAGGCAGCCCGAGGCAAAACGCTGGCCTGACGAACAGGAAGCGGATACGAGGCGTCATGGCGGGGTAAGGTGGCTACACTCACCAAAGCCCGATACTTGCACGGAACGCCATGATGTAAATCC
>NZ_HG423343.1:2034351-2078350 GCF_000982975.1 Halomonas sp. A3H3
TACGCGGCCTGATCTGGCGACAATGGAAACGCCCATCGACTCGGCGTCGGAAGCTGCGAGGGCTAGGCCTAGACGGGCACCGCGCCTGGAAATCGGCGGGGAACGGTCGAGGCCCCTGGTGGAATGCCGGGGCTTCGCACATGAATCAGGCCCTGCCGAGGAAATGGTTTTATGACCAGGGACTGATCTCGGTACTGGATACGGTAAGATGGCTTAAACGTTCTGCATGAACCGCCGTGGTACGGAACCGTATGCCCGGTGGTGTGAGAGGACAGGGGAGGCGACTCCCCTTCCTACTCGATTCTGGCATGTACGTTTTCGGCAGCATAAGGCGCGCAGCTTGGGTATCCTAGGAGTACAGTGACGTTTTTGCCGTGAAGGAGCCCCATGTCTACCCATTCCCGTCTTCGCAATGTGCTTACCATCGCCGGCTCCGATCCTTCGGGGGGCGCCGGGCTGCAGGGAGATCTAAAAACCTTTTCAGCCCTTGGCGTTTACGGCACCAACGTGATTACCGCGGTGATTGCCCAGAATACCTGCAGGGTGGCCTCGGTGTACCCCGTTTCGCCCCAGGCCATACGCGAGCAGTTGGAACACCTGCTGGATGATGTGGTGATAGACGCGGTTAAAATTGGCATGGTGGCGAGCCGTGAAGTCGCCGAGGTTATTGCTGATGTGCTGCGTCAGCGCCGCCCACGCTGGATTGTGCTCGACCCTGTGATGGTCGCCAAGAGCGGGGATGTTCTGGTCGACGACGCCGGTATTCATGCAGTGCGCGATATTCTCGTGCCGCTAGCCGATGTGATTACCCCCAATCTGCCGGAAGCCGCGGTATTGCTCGACACGCCGTCGCCCACCAGTTTAGACGCCATGGAAGCGATGCTGCCGGGGTTAACGCAATTGGGCGCGCCCTATGTGGTGCTGAAAGGCGGCCATCTGCGCGGGGCAACCTGCCCAGACTTGCTGGCAACCCCCAATGGTCATGAGTGGTTGCCCGCCTCGCGAATCGATACCGACAATTTGCACGGTACCGGCTGTGCGCTCTCCTCAGCGATCGCCGCCTGCTTGGCGAAGCTACCCGTGGATGCCGAAGGGGACGCCCCGGTAGCCGCTATCAGTGATGCCAAGCAGTGGCTGCATGCAGCCCTGGAGGCGAGCGTGCGCTTAAACGTGGGGAAAGGACGCGGCCCGGTGCACCATTTTCACGCTTGGTGGTGATGCTAGCTGTAGCCAGTGGCATTTGGGCAACAGTGCTTGCGAGAATGGACATTGCACACCATGCTAAGGAGTGTTTGCTTAACGGCTTGTAAGGCTGAGCTGCTCAGCCGAGGAGCGTTTCGCCATGCCTCGCACCATTCTGTTTGCCACCGATCTTTCCGCTGATAATCGCGCCGCTTTTGCTCGGGCGTTACGTTTGGCCTATGCCCAGGGTGTTCAGCTAGACGTGCTGCACGTGTTGGATCCTTACCTACCCAGACGTGTGCTGCTGGATGTCGAGAGCGCGGTAGTGGAAGACATCACTACCATGTTGACGGATCTACGCGAAGACTACGCCCTAGAGGCGCCGAAAACGCTGATCCAGACCGTGACCGGCTCGCCTCACGTTGAAATCGTCCGCGAAGCTCATGAGCGCAACGCCGAGCTGATTGTGCTGGGCATGCATCGCAAGCGCGGGCAAAAAGACCTGCTGGCGGGTACCACGGTAATGCGCGTGCTGCGCAGTGCACCATGCCCTGTGGTGGTCTCTTCTCACCAGCCGACCCAGCCCTGGCAGCATATTTTGGTGCCCATCGATTTTTCACTGACGGCGCGGCATACCTTGAAAGAGGCGCTGATTCGCTTCCCTGAAGCCACGCTGACACTGTTGCACGCCTGGACACTGCCCGGCGAGCGCGAGTTGGGTTCGCAAGCCTATTACGCCCATTGGCGTGAACATGAAGTGCAGCGTCTGCGTGAGCAGTTGAGTAACGAAGTCGATAGCCTGATACGCGAGTTAGAAGGAGTTCCCGATGTGGAGTTGGTGTTAGAACAAGGCGCGCCCTGTGATGTGCTGCAAGCATATATGAAGCGCCACACGCCCGATCTCGTGATGATCGGTAGTCGCGGTCAGCCCCATCACACCAGCCAGCTAACCGAGATGCTGCTGTGTGAACCGCACTGCGATCTAATGCTCTGCCGTGCTTGGTAACTCTGGGTGAAGCGTTTCGCGATGCCCTGCTAGGGAAAAATTAACGAACGGTCGTTATAATGGCCGTTTGCTAGTGGGGAGAGGCGTTTTGAAGGCACTCATTCAGCGCGTGAAGCGCGCCAGCGTGGAAGTGGAGGGCGAAATCGTCGGCAGTATCGACCATGGACTGCTGGCGCTGATAGGAGTGGAGAAGCACGATGACGGGACTAGCGTGGAAAAACTGCTGCACAAGCTCCTCCACTACAGGGTATTCAGCGACGCCGAAGGTAAAATGAATCACAACCTGCAGCAGGTGAACGGTGGTCTGCTGCTCGTCTCCCAGTTCACCCTGGCGGCGGATACCCGTAAGGGGCTGCGGCCGGGCTTCTCCAGCGCCGCTCCTTCCGCCCAGGGTGAAGAGCTATTCAACTTGCTGGTTACCCAGACCCGTACTGCCTGGCCGCACGTCGCCACCGGTGAATTTGGCGCCGATATGCAGGTGGCGCTAATTAACGACGGCCCGGTAACGTTTTTGCTGGAAAGCTAGTTGTTTACTTTGCAAATATCCTTCGCTGGAAAGGAGAGTCGTCATTACATCGAATACTCAGCCACCCACTTGCTGGATCGTTGCTGGGCCTAATGGAGCCGGTAAGACGACCTTCGCACTTCATTATCTCCCTCAGGTAGCGCATTGCTCCCGGTTTATCAATGCTGACTTGATTGCTGCAGGTCTCTCTCCGCTGGCGCCAGAGCGGGAGCTACTAACCGCTAGCAGAATTTTCTTGGGCGAAGTCCAACAGGCAATTGAGGAAAGAGATGACTTTGCCTTTGAAACAACACTATCTGGACGAAGCTATAATGCGGCTGGTGAAACAACTGCTATCAGAGGGTTGGCGCGTAGAGTTAGTTTATCTAGCCCTACCTTCCGTCGAAATGTCACGTCTACGCGTTGCAGAGCGTGTTTCACATGGCGGCCACGATATTCCTTCGAAAGACATTCAGCGCCGATTTCCGCGAAGTTTGCGCAACCTATTAACGCTATTTGCGCCATGTGTTACTCGCGCTCGTTGTTTTATGAATGATGGCGATATGCCAGAACTTGTCTTTGAGCAGCGTGGAAGCAAACGAGATATAATCAATGATCCGTATTTTCAATTAATCTGTAAGGAGTCAGCGTCATGAGCCAGCTTGCACCCGACACGCAGGAAATGCTCAACAGCCTTCGTGCCGCTGTGACAGAAACATTGGAGCGTAAGCGTCGACTTGGCCAGTACGCGGTTATTTGGAAAGACGGCAAACCTGAGTTGGCAGGTGGTGACGCTCCCGAGAACCAAATAGACATCTCACATCCCCAGGGTTCCTCTACGAGCTAATGATCAGGCATTCCAATTCCACGACGGCCCGGTAACGTTTTTGTTGGAAAGCTAGCCCTATTGTTGAGTATTCGCTTTCCGCTAGCTAGCCGTCTCTTCACTGGCGAGCAGTTCTGCTTCCATTGTCTCCAACGCCTCTTCGGCGCTGAGCCACTGCCGCTCTGATTCATCCAGGCGCGCTTTAATCTCTGCCTGCTGACTCAGCGTCTTGGTCAGTTCGGCTTTGCGGCTGCTGTCAGTGTAGAGCTCAGGGTCTGCCAGCACTTGTTCCACCTTATCAAGCTCGTGCTGGGCCTTCTCCATGGCTTTTTCTGCCTGGTCGCGCTGCTTTTTCAGTGGGCGCAGCTTCTCGCGCAGTTCGGCAGCCGCTTTGCGGGATGCTTTACGCGCTTCTCGGCTGTCGCCGCTAGGCTGCTGGTTCTGGCGCTCGGCTTTTTCACCGCGGGAATCCCGACGGCTCTCTTCCAGGCGCGCTTTAAGCCAAGCCCGGTAATCTTCCAAATCACCATCGAAGGGCTCGACACGGTGATCCGCCACCCGCCAGAACTCATCGACCGTGGCGCGCAGTAAGTGACGGTCGTGGGAGACCAGAATAACCGTGCCTTCGAAGCTTGCCAGCGCTTGGGTCAGCGCCTCGCGCATCTCTAAGTCCAGGTGGTTGGTGGGCTCATCGAGCAGCAGCAGGTTGGGTTTTTGCCAAGCGACGAGGGCCAGCGCCAGGCGGGCTTTCTCACCTCCAGAGTAGTTGGCGACTGTGCCGAAGGCGTCATCGCCCTTAAAGCCAAAGCCGCCCAGGAAGTTGCGGATATCCTGATCGCTGGCGGTGGGCGAGAGGCGCTGGACATGCACAAAGGGCGTCGATGAAACATCCAGGCTCTCAAGCTGATGCTGAGCAAAATACCCAATCGCCAAATGCTCGCCGGGTACGCGCTTGCCGTTAAGCAGCTCAAGCTCCCCGGTGAGCGACTTAATCAGCGTCGATTTACCCGCCCCGTTGGGGCCTAACAGGCCAATGCGGCTACCGGGCAGCAGGGTGACGTTGACCTTGTCTAGTTGAATGTTGTCGTCACTGCCGTCGCCCTTTTTACCGCGATAGCCTAGCTGCGCCTGGTCAAGCACCAGCAGAGGATGCGAGGTTTTATCGGCGGCGGGCAGCGTAAAGTGGAAGGGGGAGTCCACATGGGCGACGGCGATATCTTCCATGCGCTCGAGCATTTTTACCCGGCTTTGTGCCTGCTTGGCCTTGGTCGCCTTGGCTTTAAAGCGGGCGATAAAGCGTTCGATCTCTTCCCGGCGAGCCTGCTGCTTGGCGGCTTCAGCCTGTTGCAGAGCAAGCTTTTCGGCGCGAGTGCGCTCGAATTGGGAGTAATTGCCGCGGTATAGCTCCAGGGTTTGGTGGTGCATATGCACGATGTGATCGCATACGGCATCTAAAAAGTCACGGTCGTGGGAAATCAGCAGCAGGGTGCC
Source organism: Halomonas sp. A3H3 (assembly GCF_000982975.1). NCBI lineage: Bacteria > Pseudomonadati > Pseudomonadota > Gammaproteobacteria > Oceanospirillales > Halomonadaceae > Halomonas > Halomonas sp. A3H3. Next base: position 2,039,362 of record NZ_HG423343.1, read on the forward strand.
AGGATAGCGGGTTAGCCACTGCTCCAACCACAGCAGGGCATCTAGATCCAGGTGGTTGGTAGGCTCATCCAGCAGCAGTAGATCGGAAGGCATAAACAGCGTACGAGCAAGATTGACCCGCATCCGCCAGCCGCCGGAAAACGCCGAGAGCGGGCGGGCGAGGTCAGCCTGGACGAAGCCCAGCCCCACCAGCAATTGCGCCGCACGCGACTCCGCACGGTAGCCATCCAGGGTCTCAATCAAACCGTGCAGTTCGGCTTCGCGGTGGGCTTGCCCGGCTTCCTGGGCGGCCAATAAGTCAGCTTCTGCTTGGCGTAGCGCCAAGTCGCCATCGAGTACATACTCGATAATTGGGCGGTCGAGGGCGTCAACTTCCTGGGCCATATGCGCAATGCGCTGGCCGCCACTCATCTCGACATCGCCCTGGTCGGGCGCAAGCTCGCCGAGCAGCAGTTTGAATAGGCTCGATTTACCGGCGCCGTTTGCCCCGATAATCCCGGCCTTTACCCCGTTATTAAGGGTAATGTCCGCGTTGTCGAGTAGCGTTTGCGTGCCGCGTTGCAAGGCGACTTGGCGCAGTGCGATCATGCCTTCTCCCGAAGAAAGTGGGTCATTTGATGCGAGATTCTATTACGCTTGATTCTACCCGATTGCAGCGCCTACAGCAGACACCGTTATGGGATTTTGCACTGACGCTCTACGCTAGACCCGGCGTTGAAGCGGCCTGCCTGAAGCTTCAAGAGGAGGCCGGGCTGGATGTGTGCGAGATGCTGTTTCATTGCTGGCTCTACTCTTGCGGTCTGGAAGCCGAACCTAGAGCGCTGGCTTACCAGCGTGAGCAGCGTCACCTTTGGCAGTGCCATGTAACGGAGGTATTGCGTGGGTTACGCCAAGACTTAAAAGCCTCAGCGGCAGCAAGCGAGTCCGTAAAAGCGCTGCGCGAGACCATCAAACAGGCCGAACTGATGGCTGAGCGTGAGAACCTTCAACGTTGGCAAGCGTGGGCTTCGGCCTCGCCCAGCGATGAGGAACGTGTGGTTAACGTTGTTGAAATGTCGCTAGATGTAGATAAGTGGCTGCTAAAACAACTGTTTTTAGGAAGGTGTGCCCGTCAAGGCGAGGGGAGTATAAAGGAGCAAAATGAGTGGCTTGATTCGCTACAAACGCTTACTTGCCAGCTTGACCCTCACCAAGGAGCGCGCTAGCCTGAAATTAAGCTGTATTTGAAATACCTAGCGCTATTCGCCCGCTAGAACGCAGTATAGAGCAGCACCATTGCCGGTTGGCGAACACCGGTTAGCGAACAACAGTGTCGTGTTGAGATACGCGAGGCTTATCCAGGTTCTTGCGCACTCGTAAAGCGCGCTTACCACTGCAAGGGGAACACCGCATGAAGGCAAGCAAATTCGTTTCTACACGTTCTGTAACTACAAAGTCTGTAACTACAAAGTTAATGACCACGGCAAGTGTGGGTGCACTGCTGTTTGGTCTAAGCGCCGCTGCTCAAGCAGACAACTGGCGCTATGCTCACGAGGAGTATGAAGGCGACGTTCAAGACGTCTTTGCCTATGCTTTTAAAGAGTACATTGAAGATAACTCAGACCACACCGTGCAGGTTTACCGCTTTGGTGAGCTGGGCGAGTCTGATGACATTATGGAGCAGACTCAGAACGGTATTCTGCAGTTTGTAAACCAGTCGCCTGGCTTTACCGGTGCGCTTATTCCGGAAGCGCAAATCTTCTTTATTCCTTACCTGCTACCGACCGACGAAGAGACTGTACTGACGTTCTTCGACGAAAGTAAGGCTATCAACGAGATGTTCCCTGAGCTTTACGCCGAGCAAGGCCTAGAGCTACTGAAGATGTATCCGGAAGGCGAAATGGTCGTGACGACCGACGAGCCGATTAGCTCACCGGAAGATATGGATAATAAGAAAATCCGTACCATGACCAACCCGCTGTTGTCGGAGACCTACGACGCCTTTGGTGCAACGCCGACGCCGTTGCCTTGGGGTGAAGTCTACGGTGGTCTGCAGACCGGCATCATTGATGGTCAAGAGAACCCGATTTTCTGGATTGAGTCTGGCGGTTTGTACGAAGTGTCTCCGCACCTGACGTTTACCGGTCACGGCTGGTTCACTACTGCGATGATGGCCAACCAGGACTTCTACGAAGGTTTGTCTGAAGAAGATCAAACGTTGGTGAATGAAGCCTCTGAAGCTGCCTATGACCACACTATCGAGCATATCAAAGGCTTGGCTGAAGAATCATTAGCGAAAATTCAGGAAGCATCTGATGAAGTGACGGTGACACGTCTCGACGAAGAGCAAATTCAAGCTTTCCGTGAGCGTGCCCCGCAGGTTGAAGAAGCCTTCCTGGAAATGACCGGTGAAGGTGGTCAAGAGCTGCTCGAGCAGTTTAAAGCTGACCTTGAAGCCGTAACAAACGAGTAATCATCCTTAAAGCCGCATTGGCGAACGGTTGATTGATCAAGGGGCAGCAAAGGCTGCCCCTTTATTGTTTTGCGGCGGTTAGGCGGGGGCTACTCGGGCTGGGGTTTGACATCGTTACCGTTGGGTTACGTACATCTAGCGTTGAATCATCGGCGGCCGCAAGCCGTTACGCTTTAGTTAACTCCTCGCCTTGCACGAGGTAAGACTTGTCTAGCAGCTCTGGTTTAGGCAAGTTGGGAAATAGGCGGGTTTTGACGAGATAGCTTGGATTGAGATAGCTCTGGAATAACGCTGTGTTTATTGTGCCTACGGCACGTAACTGTTGCCGTTAGAGCCGTTCAAAAGGAGTCCGGCCATGACCGATGACGAGATGGAAAAGAGTTACCGTTCCGGCTTGCCGGGGGTACTAGGCGTGATCGACACTGCAATTAGCAAAATAGAAGCCGTGATTCTCGCGATGGGTGTTTTGCTAATGGCGCTGAATACGGTCACCAACGTGGTTGCCCGCTTTGTATTTGGCAACAGCATCATGTTCTCCGGTGAGCTAAACCGCATTTTGATCATCATGATTACCTTTGCGGGTATTGGCTATGCAGCCCGTCATGGTCGTCATATTCGCATGTCGGCTATCTATGATGCGCTGCCGGTAGGTGGGCGCAGAGCGCTAATGATCTGCATCGCGCTGTTCACATCGCTAGTGATGTTTTTCCTGCTCTACTATTCGATCGTTTATATCCTGGATCTGCATAGCAAAGGCAGGGTGTTGCCCTCCTTGGGCTTGCCGGTGTGGATCATTTACCTATGGGTGCCGATGGGCTTTTTAATCACCGGTATTCAATACTTGCTGACCGCGGTTAAAAACTTCACGTCCCACGATGTCTATCTCTCGACGGGCGTGGTGGATGGATATAAAGACACCGAAACAGAAGTCTAACGCGGGGCATTGCACCCTAGGGGAACAGCTATGACGACAATAATGGTCACCACCATGATTGCCCTGCTGCTGCTGGGCTTTCCAATGATGATTCCGCTGATTACCGCTGCAGTAATCGGCTTCTATATGATGTTTAACGGCTTCGGCCAGATGGATACGCTGATCCAGCAGATGATGGCGGGTATACGCCCAGCCTCACTTATTGCGGTTCCCATGTTTATCCTTGCCGCTGATATCATGACCCGCGGGCAGTCCGCTAACCGATTGATTGATATGGTGATGGCGTTTATCGGCCATATTAAAGGTGGCTTGGCGGTGAGCACGGCAGCTTCGTGTACGCTGTTCGGTGCTGTATCCGGTTCTACCCAGGCAACCGTGGTCGCTGTTGGCTCGCCGCTGCGTCCAAAAATGCTTAAAGCGGGCTACTCAGACTCTTTCACGCTGGCGCTGATTATCAATTCCAGCGATATTGCGTTTTTGATTCCGCCTAGTATCGGCATGATCATTTACGGGGTGATCTCGGGCACCTCTATCGGCGAGCTATTTATTGCCGGGATTGGGCCAGGGTTAATGATCCTGGTTATGTTCTCGATTTACTGCATTATCTACGCCATCGTTAAAGATGTACCTACTGAAGCAAAATCGAGCTGGAAAGAGCGCGCAGTAGCGGTTCAGCAGGCTCTTTGGCCGCTTGGCTTTCCGGTCATTATTGTCGGTGGTATTTACGGCGGTATCTTCAGCCCGACTGAAGCTGCTGCAGCCTGTGTGCTGTATGCCATTTTGCTTGAGTTTGTGGTCTTCCGCTCACTTAAGATGAACGACATTTATGCCATCGCCAAATCTACCGGCTTGATTACCGCCGTTGTCTTTATCCTGGTCGCGGTGGGTAATGGCTTCTCGTGGATCATTTCGTTTGCTCAGATTCCGCAAATGATTCTGGAGGCGGTGGGTGTCAACGAAGCTGGCCCCACGGGCGTATTGATTGCCATCTGTATCTCCTTCTTTGTGGCCTGTATGTTTGTTGATCCGATCGTGGTCATTCTGGTGCTAACGCCCATTTTCGCACCCGCCATTGCGGCGACAGGCCTGGATCCTGTGTTGGTGGGTATTTTGATTACCTTGCAGGTGGCGATAGGTTCGGCAACTCCGCCCTTTGGGTGCGATATTTTCACCGCTATTGCGATTTTCAAGCGCCCCTATTGGGATGTGATCAAAGGCACCCCGCCGTTTATTTTCATGCTGATTTTAGCGGCTGCACTGCTGATCATGTTCCCGCAAATTGCGCTGTTCCTGCGCGATGTCGCCTTCCGCTAAACAGCCACAAGGAGTACGCGAATGTTTAATCGCATTTTAGTCCCGGTGGATGGTTCAAAAGGCGCCTTAAGGGCGCTGGAAAAAGCGGTGGGTCTGCATATGCTAACCGGCGCTGAGCTCTATTTGCTGTGCGTGTTTAAACACCACAGCTTGCTGGAGGCCTCGCTCTCTATGGTGCGGCCCAACCAGTTGGATATTCCCGACGATGCGCTAAAAGAGTACGCCACCGAGATCGCTGTGCACGCAAAATCTCATGCGATTGAGCTGGGTGCTGACAGTGCTCGCGTGCGTGCTTTTGTGAAGGGCGGGCGACCTTCGCGCATTATTGTGCGCTTTGCCCGTAAGCGGGAGTGCGATCTGATCGTGATTGGCGCCCAAGGCACCAATGGCGAGAAGAACCCGCTGCTAGGCAGCGTTTCTCAGCGTGTGGCGGGTGCAGCACACTGCCCCACGCTGGTGGTCTAAACCCGCTAAACCTCTCTCCCATTTTGTGGTCTTATTGGCGCCCACCTCCCCGAAGATGCAGCTCGGGGCGGTGGGTGTTAGTCTTTATATGACACTGATCGGCGTACGGCGCCGCTATAAAAAGGATCTTTCATGAAACAACTGCTCTCTACTACAGCTCTGACAGGTTTGCTTTTGGTTGCCCCTTTTGCCGCGGCAGCGCCCGAAACCGATGAACAGCGCTTGGCTTACAGCCTGGGTGTGACCCTGGGTGAAAGCATGCAGGCAGACATCGAAGACCTCGACTTGGATGCGTTCCACGACGGCATGAGCGATGTGTTTGAAGGTAATGACCTGGCGCTCAGTGAAGAAGAGATGACCGAAGCGTTGATGGCGTTCCAAGAGCAGTCAATGCAAGCGCGGCAAGCGGAAGCCGAAGAGATAGCGCAGAACAATCTCGAAGAGGGGGAAGCCTTCCTAGCCGAGAACGCTGAGCGCGAGGAAGTGACGGTAACTGACTCTGGCCTGCAGTATGAAGTGCTTGAATCTGGCGATGGCGCCACGCCTGGCCCTGAAGATACCGTCGAAGTGAATTACGAAGGCATGCTGCTGGATGGCACCGTTTTCGATAGCTCTTTTGAGCGCGGTGAGTCCGTCAGCTTCCAGACCAATCAGGTGATCGAAGGCTGGCAGGAAGCGCTGCAGATGATGAGCGTTGGCGATAGCTGGATGCTCTATATCCCTGCGGATATTGCTTACGGCAAAAATGGTCAAGGGCCGATCGGGCCTAACGAAGTACTGACCTTCCGCGTTGAACTGCTAGGCGTCGAATAAGGGATGACTTCAACCCCCTCTTCTAACCTGCATTCTCTCGCTCAGGCACTGGTTTGCTTAGGTCTATGCACGCCGCTGCTAGCGCAGGCAGAGACGGACAGTGAGCCTGAGGATTTGCCCGCCCTGAGTGCTGCGAGTGAGCAGGCCAGCGTAGTGGGAGTATCGTCGGGCGGTTATATGGCGACCCAGCTAGCGGTGGCTTGGCCCGAGCGGTTTAGTGGCCTAGGTGTACTGGCAGCAGGGCCCTGGAGTTGCGCGCAGGGCTCGCTGAGTTTGGCGCTTAATCAATGCATGATGACCCGCCGTGGCGCGCCTTCGCTGGATGAGTTGGAGGCGCGTCGTCAACGCTATATTGAGCTTGAACAGGTTGGCAGCACTGAGGCGCTTAGCCAGCTCAGGGCCTACTTATGGCACGGTGAAGAGGATGAAGTGGTTGAGCCACAGCTCGGCGACCTGCTTGCTGAGCAGTGGCAGCAGTGGCTTGCTTCGCCTGATCAGCTACGCGTTGCGCGCAGTGAAAATGCGGGACATGGCTGGCCGATACGCTTACCCAGTGAAGCGGCTCCCGGGCCCCAGGAGTGGGGCGATTGCCGACAGGGTGGCGGTAGTTTCCTGTTATCCTGCGATGACGATATTGCTGGAGAAATGCTGGATTGGCTCTACCCCGAACGAGCAGTCTCGGACGCTGGCGAGTCTAGTCGTGAGCCAGAGGATGAGCAAGGGGGCGAACTAGTCGCGTTTGATCAGTCAGAGTTTGCGGTCAAGGGCCTAGCGGACACCGGCTATGTGTTTATACCTGAAGGCTGTGATGCGGGGGAGTGCCCGGTAACGCTGGCGCTGCACGGCTGCCAAATGAACGCAGAGGCCATTGGCGATACGTTCATACGCTACACCGGGCTTAATGCCTGGGCGGCAGCGCATCAGCAAATCGTGCTCTATCCTCAGGCAGAAAGCAGTATGGCGAACCCCCAGGGCTGCTGGGATTGGTGGGGGTTTGCTGAAAGTACCTGGCAGTTAAGCCCCCAGCACGATACCCGTAGCGGTACCCAAATTGGCGCGCTGCTGGCGATGCTGGATCATTTACAGGCAGCACCTGAACAAGCCGATTAGCTTAACCGTCTAGTTCGCTCTCTAATGCGGAAACTAAACCATGCGGGGTCGGTGAGTAGAGCACTCGCTGAAGAATATCGCCCTCGCGATTAACCAAAAAGAGCGAGGCGCTGTGATCAATGGTGTAGTCCATTGCTGAATCCGGCGCTTCGACTTTCCGCCATATCACCCCATAGCGTGAGGCGACATCCTCAAGCTGTTCCTGACTGCCCACCGCGCCGATAAACTCCTCGCCGAAAAAGCCCATGTACTCCTGCATGCGCGCGATGGTGTCGCGTTCGGGGTCAACGGTGACCATCACCGGCACTACACGCTCGCGCTGCTCCTCAGAGAGCTGGGCCAGGGCTTGACGCTTAACCGATTGGGTCATGGGACAAATGTCGGGACAGTAGGTGTAGCCAAAGGAGAGTATCGCGACTTGATCTTCATCTAACTGGGTTAACGAGAAATCACCCTGGGTAGAGGGCAGTTCAACTGGGCCTCCTACCGGTTCGCCCTCTTTGGGGGCGAAGGCATACTGATAGAGGCCTATACCGCTGACCACCAGTAAAGCCGCGACTAAACCGGTGCCTAGCCATAAGGGTTTCCTTGCCATATGCGTTAACTCCGAATTACGTCAAAATCGAACCAACTGCCTACCTTGCCTTCTGCGGTTTCCAGTATGACACGTGCACGCCAAGGCATAACGCTTTGAGTGCAAATCCCTACTTGACCGTGACCTTGAAAATGGCCGGGTGCACCTGCGCTAAGGGCAAAACGGTGTAGCCCCAAATCCATATCTCGACCAATAAAATCTACCTCGACCTGGGTGGCCGTTACACCATCGACTTCCACTTCCAGTGGTAATATCTCTAGTGCATCGATTCGCCCATTTGCCTGAACCGCGAGCGTGATGCGGCCCTTATCGCCCAAGGTGGCGGAGCAGGGCGCGGCATGCAGGTTGCAGCTTGATGTGGGCGGAAACCATGTCACATCACTGTCGCGGTGTAGCCAATGTGAAAAGGCATACCACGCGCAGGCCGCTAGCGCCAAGCCAGTGACCAATATCAGTACCCTTAAGGCAGGAAAGCCCGCTGAGTGTGCAGGTTTTGATGTCATCTTCATGGCAGAATAATCGCTACGCAAGCCGTGGGGCGGGGAATCATTGCCATGGTAACAGTAATCGCACCGATATCGCTGTGCTGGGATGTCGCAGGCAAAAGGGACATAAATGGAGAGTATCACTGGCGCTTTAGGCCCACTATTTCTGTTGATCTTACTGGGTGCCGTGCTTGGCTATTGGCGCTGGCCCAGCGACACCTTTTGGCCGCAGATGGAGCGGCTGATCTACTTTGTGCTGTTTCCCGCCATGCTGGTAAGCACTTTGGCCACTGCGGATGTAAGCCAAGTGCCGGTCGGCCGCTTGGCGCTGGTGCTGCTGGGCGCGATGGCGCTGTTTGGCTTGCTGCTATGGCGTTTACGTGGCTGGCTACAGCTAACGCCTGCGGCGTTTACGTCGGTATTTCAAGGTGCGGTACGTTTTAATACCTATGTGGGCGTTGCTGGCGCCGCCGCGCTACACGGCAGCTTAGGAGCGACCACCGCAGCCGTCGCCGTGGCACTAATGGTGCCAGTAGTTAACGTGATGTGTGTGGCCAGCTTTGTCGCCGCTGGCACACTCGGCGGTGCTAGCGTAGGTAAAAGTGCCATGGCGCTGATTAAAAACCCGTTGATCCTTGCCTGCTTGACGGGCATTGGCCTGAACCTTACGAACGTTGGTTTGCCCGGCTGGAGTCAAGATACGGTAGAGCTACTGGGGCGTGCGGCGCTGCCGTTGGGGTTGGTGGCCGTGGGTGTGGCGCTGCGCCCAGCGGCACTGCTACGCATTGACCGCGGCGTGCTGGCCACCAATGGCGTTAAACTGCTGCTCATGCCCGCGCTGGTATTGGCATTCACCTGGATCTTGCAGTTGGATCCCGTAAGCCGTGACGTAGCGCTGCTGTTTGCAGCACTGCCCACCGCCACCTCGGCGTATATCCTAGCCCGCCAACTGGGTGGCGATGCCGAGTTGATGGCGGCGATCATTACGGGCCAAACCCTATTGGCCATGCTCACCCTGCCTTTTTGGCTACAGCTGGTTAGTTGACAGCGAGGCTGCAAAGTTAAATAAAAGATATTCGCATTTGTATTGACGGGGTAAATGAGAACCATTACAGTGTGGTTGTCAGCGTTTGATGAGACGCTGACAACCAGGACAGCTGTTGATTTCAGAATCAGCGCCAGTTTACTGTCATGGTTTCTCCCTCTCATTGCTAGTCACGGTCTTTTTGCCGCTCCAATGGAGCGGCTTTCTTTTTTATGGGTTCCAGTTTCTTATTCATCTCCTGCGGGTGCGATCTTTGCTATCAGTAAGTGTTAATAAAAAATATTCGTATTTGTATTGACGATGTAAATAAGAACTATTACAGTGTGATTGTCAGCGTTTGATGAGACGCTGGCAACCACGACAGAAACCGCCAGTTTACTGTCATGGTTTCTCCCTCTCATTGCTAGTCACGGTCTTTTTGCCGCTCCATTGGAGCGGCTTTCTTTTTTCTACCCCTCTATCATTCATCATCCCGTTTCTAGTGCCTCAGATTAAAAGGTACTGCCCGTTAACGCCTGAGACTCACCATTTGATTGATGCTGACGCCATCGCGCAAATCGTGATCACCGGTCATCAAACGTTCTTCACTGCCGAGGCGCTGACTAATATCGCCGAGACCACGCTGGCGAATATCGACGCTTTTGAAAGCGGAAGTGGCACCATGCATCGGGTAGTTGACGCTAAACTGGACTAGCCTTAAGTCGCTTAGCGATCTTTTTAAAATAAACATGAGGCCGTCATGCAGCTCTATTTAAATACCTCTTCTCCCTATGCACGTGTTGTGCGCGTGTGTCTCTATGAAAAGCAGCTGATCGAGCGCACTGAGCTTTGCTGGTGTGACCCTTGGGCGGCGGATAGCGAGCTTGTACAGATTACGCCGCTTAGCCGTATTCCAACGCTGGTAACCGATGAAGGAGACGTCATCACCGAGTCGTTGTTGATTGCTCACTATCTGGATGCAGTGGGTGAAGGGCCATCTCTGATGCCCAGTAAAGCACTAGCTGAAACCCTGGCGCTGGCAGGGTTGGGGCAGGGCTTGATGGACGCCGCTTTCAACGTGGTGATCGGCCGTAAGTATGCTGGTAATGAAGTGGATACGACGCTGTTGGGGCAGCGCCGTTTAAAAGCGATCGAACGCACCTTGATAACACTCAATGCCCACCCCAGCGTGCTAGCGGGCAGTGCCCAGCGCACCCTAGGGGCGATTACCGTTGCCGTTGCGCTGGCGTATATCAGCTTCCGCTTACCAGCCTTTGATTGGCAAAACCGCTACCCGACGCTACACGCCTGGCAGGCGAAGGTGGTGGAGGGTGAGAGCTTTGCGCTTACCACGTTTGAATAGCGCAGGTTAATCACGCCGCTCGTAGATCAAATCCCAAACCCCGTGACCAAGTTTTTCACCGCGGGCTTCAAACTTGGTCAACGGTCGGAAGGCCGGGCGCGGCACGTAGGGGGCGGTTTCTGCGCTGGCGGTGTTGGCATAACCGGGGGCCGCTTCCATTACCTCGGCCATCCACTCCGCGTAGGCTTCCCAGTCGGTGGCCATATGGAAGGTGCCGCCGGGCATTAGGCGAGTGCGGATCAGCTCAACGAATGCGGGCTGCACGATGCGCCGTTTGTGGTGCTTCTTCTTCGGCCAGGGGTCGGGGAAGAACAGCTGCAGCGTGGTCAGCGAGCCTTCGGGAAGGCACTGTTCGAGCACCGCCAGGGCATCTTCACGATAAACGCGCAGGTTGGTGAGGCCGCGCTTATCAACTTCATCGAGTAATTTACCCACACCAGGGGCGTGGACTTCAATGCCGATAAAGTCGGTGTCCGGATGGGTTTCGGCTTGCTCAATCAGCGAGTTGCCCATGCCAAAGCCGATTTCTACTACCCGCGGTGCCTGACGGCCAAACAGGACGTCCAAGTCTTGACGACCATCGGCGATGGTCAGGCCAAAACGCGGCCAGATATCTTCTAAGCCACGGTTCTGGGCTTGGGTCATACGACCCGCGCGGATCACGTAGCTTTTAATGCCGCGGCGGTGCAGCGGTGCATCCGTACCTTCCGGGCCTGTGGTGGCGTTGCTTTCGGGCGCGGTGTGACTTTCTGGTACGGTATCGTTGGGTTCAGTCATGGGGTCTCGAATCAATTAACCGTTAATACGGCCAGCGAAAGGTGAAGAAGGATCGGCGGATTGGCGGCGCGGCATACGACCTGCTAAAAACGCATCCCGGCCGGCCTCCACGGCCAGCTTCATGGCGTTGGCCATGCGTAGCGGCTCGCGGGCGTGGGCAATGGCGGTATTAAGCAGTACGCCGTCGCAGCCTAGCTCCATGGCCATGGCAGCATCAGAAGCGGTGCCAATGCCCGCGTCCACGAGTACCGGTACCTTGCTCTGTTCAACAATCAAGCGCACGTTGTGTGGGTTCTGAATGCCATGGCCCGAACCAATCAGTGAGCCCAGCGGCATGATGGCGCAGCAACCCATAGCTTCTAATTCGCGTGCCACAATAGGATCGTCGCTGGTGTACACCATGACGTCAAAGCCATCGGCGAGCAGCGTTTCAGCGGCTTTTAGCGTCTCGACCACATTGGGGTAAAGCGTATGATCGTCGCCGAGCACTTCTAGCTTGACCAGATTGTGACCGTCGAGCAGCTCGCGGGCCAGGCGGCAGGTGCGCACCGCATCTTTCGCGGTGTAGCAACCGGCGGTATTGGGCAGCAGGGTGTAGCGATCGGGGGAAATAGCGTCTAACAGGTTGGGCGCATCGGCGTCCTGGCCTAAATTAGTACGGCGCACCGCAAAGGTCACAATCTCAGCGCCGCTTTGGGCAATGGCGGCGCCGGTTTCGGTAAAGTCTTTGTACTTTCCTGTGCCCACCAGCAGGCGCGATTGAAAATCGCGTCCGGCGATGGTTAGCGGAGTATCGGCTAGCGCTACATGCGTTTGTTGGGTCATAGTGTTTCCTCTAACCGCCGCCAATCGCGTGGACAACTTCTACGTGGTCGCCATCGACCAGGCGGGTGTCGGCGTGCTGGCTGCGGGGGACGATCTCTTCGTTAATTTCGACGGCGATACGACGACCGCTAAGGCCCAGCTGTTCAACTAAGTCAGCGGCGGTTAGGCCGGTCGACAGCGTATGGGGTTCACCGTTTAGACGTATCTGGATAGACATAGATAGGCGTGTCTCATTCGTCGTGGTAGTTCGTTCTCTAAGGCATTCTCTATTGTAGCGGGTTCACACCGCGCAAGGTAAGCCGTAGGTGCAAACAGCGTGATGTATGCAAACCATAATAGGAGTAGGAGAGCAGCGTGCAGCGAACAGATAAAGTGTGGTGGTGTATAGCGGCCTTTTCAGGCGCCATACTGGTGATGCTAGGCGCCTATGCAGCCCATGGTTTGGCGGCGCGCACCACAGAAGCGATGGTGAGTGCCGTTGAAACCGGTGTGCGTTACCAGGCCTGGCACACGCTGGCCATCATGATCGTGCTGGTATGGCGCCAAGTGCAGCCGCTTGCCGGACAGCGTTGGGTGCTGGCGCTGTGGGCGCTAGGCATGGGCTGCTTTTCAGGCTCGCTCTACCTGATGGCGCTGGCAGGACTGAATCTTGGCATTGTCACTCCCATTGGCGGGCTGCTGTTGATGGCCGGTTGGCTGGCGCTTGGGGTGATAGCGTTATTATGCAGCCGCACTTAACAGGTAAGGGCTATTCGCGCAGAGCAGTTAGATTAAAAGATATAAAACAACCACAGTACCAACGCCTGCCATACCTATCGCGTCCAGTGTCTCTATCACCTCGCCCCGTAAAGGGTAAAGACGGCTACACATAGCTGTGCTTGTATTGCCTAACCTCAATAGCTGCGCTGTGCTGCTAACCCCAATACTGAAAATAGCGATAATGACTTCAAGTGACTCTATCTCAAATAGCACGAGGAGAGCGCTTAGCAAGCTGGTTAAAACTACGCATAACCGAAATGAAAACCATTGTTTGAAAATGCGAGCAGTATCATCCTTATTTATCGAATCCTCAGGTGCTGTCTTTTTTGTTGATAAGAGCCGCCTTTCAAAAAACGGGTGAGTCTTTGATAAAAGAGTTATGAGCATGCCGACGCACCTGAGTTGTGATGAAGCTGAATCAATTTTGCCACTGAATAATTACCGATTACTTACGCGTTTAACTGCTGTTGGGTTGTCGGCACGTTTGGCTAATATCTTGTTCCTGCTGGTAGACAGTACTTGATACGCCAAGCAAACCCAACACGCTGTGAAATAGGTTGTCGTGTGAGGCGGCTTTGTCGGAAATCTGGTGTAAGCAGTCCGTATCTAGCCCTTGCTGCTGTGAAAAGGTGCTGGAAAGCCACCAAACCATAGGCACATGCGTCTGTTCGTCGGGGGCAATGGCGTAGGGAATGCCGTGCAAATAAAGCCCTTTTTCACCCAGTGATTCACCATGATCAGAGAGATAGATCATCGCAGTTGCGTAGTCATCCTGACGATTTAACGTCTCAATTACCTGATTCAACACAGTGTCGGTATATAGAATGGCATTGTCGTAGCTATTGGTAATGGCATCTCTTGAGCACTTCGCTAAATCAGCGGTGGTGCAAGCAGGAACAAAACGTTCGTAGTCAGCAGGGTAACGCTGGTAATAGCTGGGGCCATGGTTGCCTAGCTGATGCAGCACTATCACCTGATCAGTTGGGGTGCTGCTAATTTGCATGGTTAAGGCTTGAACCAGTGCCTCGTCCAAGCAGCGCCCATCTTGGCATAAAGAAGCGTAGTCCTCTGGAGAGAGTGCTTTTGTCGTCACTCCTTCGCAGACGCCTTTGCAGCCCGACTGGTTATCAAGCCAGGTGACCTCTAAACCGGCGTGTGCTAATACGTCCAGTAAGGATTCATGTTGCTGAGCATAGAATTTAACGTAATCGGCACGCCCCGGTAATGAAAACATGCAGGGTAATGAGGCAGCCGTGCTGGTGCCGCATGCGGTAACGTCTGAAAAATTAATAACGTCGGGCTGCTGGGCAAGTTTGGGCGTGGTTTGACGTTCATAACCATTTAACCCCCAATTCACCGCCCGCGCCGTTTCGCCCACCACGATGACGAGCAGCGTGGGTTTGTCACCCACTTGTGAACTGATACGGGCATCTTCTCCCACTGGCGAGCGCACCGTATTTGCGGAAGCGTGCTGGCTGAAAACTGCCTGCGCCATCGAAACAATATAATTGCCTGGAGTCACCAAGTAGCGAAGCTCTTTATTGTTGCGCATGAGTGACGATACTTCTTGATAAGATAAGACGATCGCTAACAGCAATATAGTCGTACTGGCGAGGTAATAAGCTGAGCGGCGCAAAACAGCCTTCTTCCAGGTTGAAGGCGCGATTTTAACTCTCCAAATGATAAGGGTAGGCAAACCAAAAAAGATTGCCAAATGAATCAGCAAGCCAGCTGTAAGAAGCTCCCGTGCTTCGTTAGTATCCGTTTGAAGCACATTGTCTAACATTGAAGTATCAAAATAGGTGCCATAGTAAGTGGTAAAGTAGCTGACGAAGGCGGCTATTAGAAACAGTAAGATTAATAGGGGTTTTACCAATGTTCGAGCAGCAAGGCTAACGAAGACCAAAAAATGAATGCAGGTCATTACCAAAAACATATTGGCGAAGGTAAGCCACGTCTGAACTGCAAGAAGGTCATAGCCAACAAGGGCTTGTTGCCAAAAAAGGGCATTGTAAAAAACACTGAACATGACTACGGCCCATAAGACAAGTTGCTCCATGCTCAAAGTGGGACGATAATGCCCAGCGGTGTAAACAATTTTTAAAGGCAAGGACAACAAAGGGGGCATCGAAAGGCTCTCTATGAACAGATTAATGAACGCGGTGGGGATAAGAATCTTGCAAGAACATTTGGGTGAACAGCACGCATAGCCACTCACACTCACCATCATACAAATGGTCAGCATGACGGAGGCTAACTTCATGTCGGCAGTACACTCGATAACGAAATATTAGGGTCACTATAAAAGGCAAAAACTTAACGAACAGTTATGCGCGTTAATTTATTAACTAGAGTACGTAGGGGCTGCACTGGGCTGCGGCGTTACGCACTGTTTTGGATAGTTTGTTACCGAGATAGCATGACCGGGGGGCGTTGAGGCTTGCCCGTAAACATTAGCTTGTATGGCTTCTACTACCGTGTTGATCTCTGGGCGCCAAAGGATGGTGTCATAAGATTCTCGAGGTACGAAGGCGAGAGATTTTTGCTGGCGTACCAGGGATATTGTGGGGACGTCGAGCGCTGCCGCTAAATGCATAGGCCCTGAGTCTGGTGTCACGAGTAATTGGGCACGCTCCAAAATGGCGGCAAAGTGACGGATAGGAAGAGGTGGGCATAAGCTGCCGTAGAGGGAGGACTTTAAACGCTGCTCAATAGGTGCTAGAAGCCTAAACTCCTCGGGCCCAAGGAAAACGACATAGCGTATTTTGTGGGCTTCCATGGCATCGATGAGCATTAGCCAAAATGCCAACGGCCAACGTTTGTTTTGATGCCCACCTACGAAGATAGCAATAAAGTCAGTATCTGATGGGTGATCGCTATGAAGACTGGTTAGCTGTCTTATCTTCGTCATTGCCTGAGAGCGCTCCTGCTTCGTTAGCTGGAGCAATGGCCGATTACGGCAAGCGACACCGAGCTGATGTGTTAAATTAATGATGGCATCGTAGGCATGTGATGACTTCCCTTCCGCCTCAATGCTGTACCATCGCTGGTGACCTTTACGTGAACCCATGCTATACCGTGCCCCTATTAACTGGGTCACTATAAAACCGCTCGTTGATCCTCCGCTCACTTGTACCGCTAGATCATAACGTTGAGCCCTTAGGTGTCGTAATAATGTCACACACTTCCAAGGACGAAGGATCGCGGATCTCGACAGTAAATAAAAATGGTCAATAGGTCGTTGTTGCAACAGTGGAAAAGTTTTATCCGTCGCTAGATAGTCTATGCGTGCGGAAGGAAAACGTTCACGAAAAGCATCAATGACAGGGGTGCTGATTAGCGCATTTCCCAGACGAAAATTGGGGCGAATAATTAGAATTTTTTCTATACCCACAAGGCTGTCAATGGTTTCTGGCGCAGGCGGTTTGACGATATACCGTATACCTCTCAGTAAATATCGTTTCATTCCTTTTTCTAAACCACGAGCCATTATTTTTAAATAATAGTTTGTTCTAATGAGGGTTAGTAAATGCATGCTCTGGCGCTCTTTTGGCTTTTCCCACGGCGGAAGAGGCAGCATGAGCCTAATAACTTAAAGAAGAGTTAAACTGTGTAAGAGCTTTACAAAAATAGGGTGGTAGGCTTACTGGTTTAGTTTAGACGAAACTACTTTGTGGGTTATAAGTCTCCGTATTTAAGAAAAGCTTAAGTTTTGGCATCCACGATAAAGGTTTGACGATTGAGGAAGCAGAATGCGCGCACTGCTGATAGAAGACGATCCCCTGCTTGGGGATGGCATTAAGACAGCCCTGGAGCGAGAGGGGTATACAGTCGATTGGTTTATGCTTGGGCGTGAAGCAATCAATGCTGTCAATAGCGAGACCTTCAGTGTGATTATTTTGGATCTTGGGCTGCCCGATATGGACGGTATGCAGGTACTGCATTTACTCCGTCAGCAATCAACTCTGCCTATTCTGATTTTGACGGCCCGTGATGCGATGGAAGACCGTATTGGCGGCTTAGATGCTGGGGCGGATGACTATGTACTCAAGCCATTTAATTTGCAGGAGTTGCTTGCCCGTTTGCGTGTCGTAATGCGGCGCGCTGAGGGACGCGCCTCGCAGATGTTGACGCTGGGTGCACTGAGTATTGATGAGGCTCGTCATGCGGTGAGTTGGCGGGGCAAAGACGTAAAGTTGGGCCGACGGGAGTATGCCTTGTTGTTAGAGCTAGCTAGGCATCCCGACAGAGTGCTATCTCGTCCTCGTTTAGAAAGTTTGCTTTACGGTTGGGGCGATGAGATAGAGTCCAATGCGGTGGAAGTTCACATTCATCATCTGCGTAAAAAACTTGAAAAACATTTGATCATTAATGTGCGCGGAATTGGCTACCGGCTGGATAGCCAAGCACAATGATATCGATACGGCGTTATCTACTTCGTACCCTGGCCATTACCATGGTTGTCGCCGGGGGAGTTGCGGTTACCGCGGCCTACTTAATTACGGATCACGAGCTAGAAGAAATTCTCGATACACAGCTTAGTCTGCATAGCCGGATTGTGGCTGGCCAACTCGATCCCAACGCGACCATTGACGACTATGCTCGACTGGCTTCGCGCATGGGCCTTCCAGAACATCCGGCTCAGCTATATCGCGACGGTAACGCAGTGCCCGACAGCAGCTTTGAATCAGGTATCAAGCTTTACCACGAGGAAGAGCTTAAATTAGTACTGGGTTTTTGGAATGCCGATGGCTCACCCAGGCTTCTAGGGGGCAAATGGAATGATGCCGGGCCTTTCCCCGCGCCTTTAGAGGAGGGTTTTCGCTGGGAAAGCTACGATGGTCATCGTTGGCGGGTTTTCAGCATGTTCGATGTTGCCAGCAATACCTGGATCAGCATGGGGCTGCGAGGTTCGTTTCATGATGAAGTGGTGGAGCGCATCACCTGGAACAATTTATTGCCGATGCTCTTTTTGCTTCCACTCCTCCTTTGGCTGATGAGTCGTATTATCCGGCGAGGTATTGCGCCCATTCAAGCGCTTTCCAACCAAGTACAAGGCCGCTCCGCCCACGACCTGCGTAAAATTGATGACCCGGTTCCTCAAGAGCTTAATGAATTACGCCAATCGCTAAACGACTTTATCGCCCGGTTGAAAGAAACGTTAGAGCGCGAGAGGCGCTTTACAGCAGATGCGGCCCATGAATTACGTACTCCCTTAGCAGCGCTGAGAATTCATCTGGATAACGCGCAGGAGGGGGGAGAGCAATCATTAAAAAAGGCTTATATCGGAGTAGAACGGCTGCAGCGGGTGGTAGAACAACTGCTTATTTTGGCTCGTTTGGATCAAGTAGCCAAAACCTCACCGGCCACTATCGATCTCTATCCTATTGTTGCTGAATTGGTAGCAGAGCTATGGCCACTCGCTGAAGAGCGAGATCAGCATTTGAGGCTAACAGGATTAACCCGGCTGGAGGTGCGTGCCGACGAAGTCGAGGTGGGAATTCTCTTTCGTAACTTACTGGATAATGCCTTGCGCTATACGCCAGAAGGCGGCTGGGTGGAGGTAGAATTGGCGCTTGATGAGGGTTTTCCTCAACTTATTGTGAAAGATACTGGCCCCGGACTCCCCGAGGCACTATTGGATAAAGTCACTGAGCGCTTTAGGCGTGCATCTGGCCAGGGCACCACCGGTAGCGGATTAGGTTTATCGATTGTCTCGGAATTAGCCCAGCGACAAAGCGCACGTCTTACGCTTAGCAACCGCACGACCAGTGGGTTAGAGGTCAGTGTGACGTGGTGCCAAAGTCAGCGAGAAACGGAATAATGGGCATTATGCTTGCCCTTAGTTGCCCTGGTTACCAATGTTTTGTACCGAGCTAACCTGAAAAACGCCTGACATCAGTTCCCTAAATTGACCCGTGACAAAAAACAAGTTGAGGTAAATACTGGCTGTTAATGTCTTTTATGACTCTTGTCGTCCTGCTAGCCAGATAACTGTTTAGCCATACACCCCAAGGAAATCGCTCATGAAACGTTTTACCGCTACGGTTTTATCTAGTGCTTTGGTTCTGGGGGCCACCTCGGCCCAGGCGGCACTGCCTGACGAGGCCACGCTGTATAAAAATCCCCAGTGTGGCTGCTGTGATGCTTATGCGCGCCACCTCGAAGAGCTCGGCGTAGAAGTAACGATTATTGATGACGTAGAGCTAGGCGATATCAAGCAGCAGGCGGGTGTGCCCTATGGCCTGGGGTCGTGCCATACCATCGAGATGGGCGAGTATTGGATCGAAGGTCACGTACCGATGGAGGCCGTTCAGGCGTTGTTTGAGCAACAGCCTGATGTTGGCGGTATTGGTTTGGCGGGTATGCCCATTGGCACTCCGGGTATGCCGGGGCCTCAGGATGAACCCTATAACGTCTACGCGTTTAGCGATCAGCAAGATGAGCCGTTCATGACGTTGGCGCCGTAATTGACGGTCCCTTAAGGCTTTTCGGGCAGCGCATAGCTGGCGGTGACATGCACCACAGGGCGCGTTTCGTCGCTGACTGAGAAGAGTTGAACTTCGCCCACTGCTAAGCGGCGGCCGAGTTTGATCAGCTTGGCGTGGGCGATAATGTCATGATCACCTGAGGCTGCGCGGAGGAAGTGGCAGTTTAAGTCGCTGGTCACGGCCATGGGTTCGGGGCCAATCTGCGCCAATATCGCCACGTACACAGCTACATCCGCAAAGCCCATCATGGTGGGCCCGGAAACCCGTGGACCGGGTCGCAGATGCTCGTTGCCTATCTTCAAGCGCAGGGTGGCCGTCATTTCGCCCACGCTCTCTATCTTGCCCATCCGCTGGGGAAACACTTCGTCTAAAAAGTGTTCGATTTGCTCGGCAGTCATTACGGTCATTGTTGTTTTCCTTTATAAAAAAGCCCCGAGGGATGAACCTCGAGGCTGATTACACCATAAAACGAACTTACTATGCCTTATGCACCTGGGCCTTATGCACCTGACGCCACTCGTGCAGTAGCGGCTCGGTGTAGCCGGAAGGCTGTACGCGGCCTTTGAAGATCAGGTCGGAGGCGGCTTTGAAAGCCGTGGAGCCTTCAAAATTGGCGCTCATGGCGGTGTAGGTGGGGTCGCCAGCGTTCTGCTCGTCGACTACCTTGGCCATGCGCTTGAGGGTCTCTTCCACTCGCGGTGCATCGACAATGCCGTGGTGTAGCCAGTTGGCAATGTGCTGGCTGGAGATACGCAGCGTGGCGCGGTCTTCCATCAGGCCTACGTTGTGGATATCCGGCACTTTCGAGCAACCGACGCCGTGCTCTACCCAGCGAACTACGTAGCCGAGAATACCCTGGCAGTTGTTATCCAGCTCCTGCTGCTTCTCTTCATCTGACCAGTTGGCGTTTTCCGCTACTGGCACGGTGAGTAGGTCGTCCAGGTAGTCGGGCTCACCCAACGCTTCCAGCTCGCGCTGAACGTCGGTGACGTTGACCTGATGATAGTGCAGCGCGTGAAGCGCAGCGGCCGTAGGTGAAGGCACCCAAGCCGTGTTGGCACCCGCTTTCGGATGGCCGATTTTCTGCTCTAGCATGTTGTGCATCAGGTCAGGCATGGCCCACATGCCTTTACCAATCTGGGCACGACCGCGAAGGCCGCAGGCAAGGCCCACTTGCACGTTGCTCTTCTCGTAGGCCTGAATCCAAGCGGCGCTTTTCATGTCGCCCTTGCGCACCATGGGACCCGCTTCCATGGCGGTATGCATTTCGTCGCCGGTACGGTCGAGGAAGCCGGTGTTGATAAATGCCACCCGTGAAGCCGCTTCAGCGATACACGCCTTGAGGTTAACGGTGGTGCGACGCTCTTCGTCCATGATACCCATTTTCAGGGTGTCGCGGTTCATGCCCAAAATGTCTTCAACGCGGCTAAACAGCTCGTTGGCGAAGGCAACTTCTTTAGGGCCGTGCATCTTCGGCTTGACGATGTAAACAGAGCCAGTGCGCGAGTTGCGCGGCTGGTCAGCGTCTTTCTTCAGATCATGCAACGCGAGCAGCGAGGTAACCACGGCATCAAGGATACCTTCCGGCAGCTCGTTACCGTTCTCATCCAAAATCGCCGGTGTGGTCATTAAGTGACCCACATTGCGCACGAACATCAGCGAACGGCCGGGTAGCGTGACGCTGCTGCCATCGGTGGTTTGCCAGGTTCGGTCGGCGTTCAGCTTGCGGGTAAACGTCTTGCCGCCTTTTTCGATCTTCTCTTCCAGATCGCCCTTCATCAGGCCCAGCCAGTTACTGTAAACGCCCACCTTGTCTTCTGAATCCACTGCGGCAACGGAGTCTTCGCAATCCATGATGGCGGTCAGGGCGGCTTCCACCACGACATCTTTAACGCCTGCCGGGTCGGTTTTGCCGATGGCGTCGTTAGGGTCGATCTGGATTTCCAGGTGCAGGCCGTTGTTCCCCAACAGAATCGCGTCGGGTTTCGCCGCTTCGCCGTTAAAACCGATCAGCTTGCCGGAATCCTTCAAGCCGGTTTCACGACCACCTTCCAGCGTTACTACCAAGTGCTCATCACGAATGGCGTAGTTCACCGCATCCCGGTGCGAGCCAGTCGCCAGCGGTGCCGCGCGGTCAAGCACGCCACGGGCGTAGGCAATCACTTTGGCGCCGCGTTTCGGGTTAAAGCTGGTGCCTTTCTCCGCGCCATCCTCTTCGGAAATCGCATCGGTGCCGTACAGGGCGTCGTAAAGGCTGCCCCAGCGGGCGTTCGCCGCGTTCAGCGCATAGCGTGCGTTGCTCACCGGCACAACCAACTGCGGGCCTGCCTGAACGGCAACTTCACGGTCAACGTTGGCGGTGGTCGCTTTTACGTTAGCCGGCGCTTCTGCCAGGTAGCCAACCTCTTTCAGGAAGCGACGGTATCCCGGCATATCGGTGACCGGGCCGGGGTTTTCCCGGTGCCATGCATCTAGCTTCTCTTGCAGCGTGTCGCGCTCTTCGAGCAATTGACGATTTTTAGGGGTCAAATCATGAAACAGGGCATCCACACTGGCCCAAAAGGCGTTTTCATCAACACCTGTTCCCGGTAGCGCCTGCTCATTTATAAAACGATCTAGATCGGCTGCCACCTGTAAACGGTGGCGCGTGATACGCTCGCTCATGGGGTTTCTCCTGTGAGGATGCCAGTGGGTGATGTGTTTGCTACGGTCAGCGTAAAATGTATTTATGGAAAATAATTCCACACCTGGCCGGGCATGTAAACAGCGTAGACCCTAATGCGCTAAAATGCTCGACCAAATGACTAGGCATTTGGTTCTGAAAGCGCGAAACATCAGCCGTGCCTAGGTCAAAGGACAATGGCGTTATGGAGAAACATCGATGAGTGATTTCCAACATCTGGAAGGCTTGTTTCGCCACGCCTCGGGCGATACCGCCCTTAGCCGCCTGTTGCCTGGGGAAGTATTGGCAAACGCCATGCAAGACTATTTCCACCACTATGGCTTGGAAGCACTGCTGTTAGATACCAGTGAAGTGCATGCAGGCTTTATCGATACGGGGCGCTTTGCGCTGTGGTGCCAAGTGTGGAGCCCCCCGCAGCCGGTGGGCACTGCCTTTGTGGTACATGGCTATTTCGATCATATGGGGTTATATCGCCATTTGCTTGAACGCCTGCTGGCTAAGGGCTGGCGAGTGGTGCTGTGGGATCTTCCCGGCCACGGCCTTTCCAGCGGTGCGCGGGCGGCAATAGAAGATTTCGATGATTATCAGCACTGCCTGGCTCACTTGCAGATGACTCTAAAGAGCCAAGGCATGGCGCCTGAGCCGTGGTTAGGCGTGGGCCAGAGTACCGGTGGGGCGATTCTGGCTACCGATGCACTCACCCGTCGTGGGGCTTCCGGCTGGTCGGGTTTGGTGCTGCTGGCGCCCCTGGTGCGGCCTTGGGGATGGAGCCAAACCAGCTGGCTGCACTTGATTGCCAGCCCTTTTGTAAAAGAGTTGCCGCGTAAATATCGCCCCAACTCTACCGACGAGCAGTTCACCGAGTTTCTACGCGAGGGTGACCCGCTGCAGCCCGAGCGTTTGAGCGTTGCCTGGGTGAGCGCCATGCGCCGCTGGATGCCTCGCCTACTGGCCCAGGAGCCCAACCCGCTGCCTACCCTGATACTCCAGGGCGAGCAGGATTTGACCGTTGATTGGGAGTGGAATTTAGCGATTTTGGCGAAGAAGTTTCCCAATGCCGAAATTCACCGCCACCCGGAAGCTCGCCACCACTTGGTAAATGAGGCAGATCCCATTCGTGAAGTGCTGTTTGAAGCGCTGGATAATTTTGTAGATGGGTTTGTCGATAGTGTTAGTAAATAACGTCGGCAATTCCAGACCCTAGAGGCATCCCTGGATCTAGGGCCCTGTTCTACCCTCTCAATGAGCCCTGCTTTACCCCCAGGGCGGTGTGCCGCCGAGCTGATTTACCATGAAGTCTACAAAGCAGCGTACCTTTGGCGAGAGGTAGCGGCTGGCTGGATAGAGAATATAGAGGCCTTGCTCAGGGGGGCGGTATGTCGGCATTATTTCAATCAAGCGCCCAGCCTTGAGATCCGCACTGACTACGAAGGTCGGGGTTAGAGAAATGCCCATGCCCGCAAGCAGCGCTTCTCGCAGGGCGATGCTGCTATTGGCGGTCAGGGTTGCTTTCACTCGCTGTTCGATAGTCTGCCCTGCATAGCCAAGGCGCCACACTTCCGGTGCGGCGCCCAGGCTGTAGAGCAGGCATTTATGCTCAGAAAGTGCTTGAGGTGTTGTCGGTTCGCCGAATCGCTCGAGATAGCCTGGCGAGGCGCACAATACGCGATGAATGCTTTGTAGTCGGCGTGCGATCAGTGATGAATCTTCCAGTGGGTCACCGGCACGTAAGGCGACGTCGAATCCTTCCTCCACCAACGCTACGCGGCGGTCATTCATAACCAGTTCGATGTTGATTTCCGGGTAGCGCTCGGCAAATACGGGGATCAAAGGCGCGATATGCAAAAGCCCCAGCGACATGGGGCAGTTGATCTTAAGAGATCCCCGCGGGATTGCTTGGTGAACTCCCAACGCTAGCTCGGTTTCTTCAATGTCGTCGAGGATGCAGGCGCAGCGTTCGTAGTACGCCCGCCCCGCATCGGTAAGGCTCAGCCGCCGGGTGGTACGCGTCAACAGCGTTACCCCAAGGCTGGCCTCCAGTTCCGCTACCTGTTTACTCACAGCGCCGTTGGAGAGCCGCTGGTCGTTCGCGGCCGCAGAAAAGCTCTGCAGCTCTACGACTCGCCGAAAGGTGCGCATTGCCGTCAGCTTATCCATGCATTGTTTCCAGTAAGGAAAATATCATTTTCGAATACTACTGATTATCTCTATTTAAACAAAGCTTATCCTGGGATTCATGGCGTCGACGAGATCGCCTACTCAGAACGTATTCGAATAGCAACGCATGGAGAATCACGATGACCCGGGTACTAGTCCTTTATTATTCAACCTATGGCCATATCGAGACGATGGCTGACGCTGTAGCGAAAGGCGCGGCCAGCATCCCTGGCACTGAAGTGACCATCAAGCGCGTGCCAGAACTGATGCCAGAAGAGGTCGCCCTCAAGGCGGGGGCTAAATTGGATCAGTCTGCGCCTATCGCCGAGCCGAGTGAACTGGCTGATTACGATGCCATTATTTTCGGCACGCCCACTCGCTTTGGCAATATGGCCTCCCAGATGCGCAATTTCTTAGATCAAACCGGTGGACTCTGGGCTAAGGGGGCGCTTATCGGCAAAGTTGGTGCAGCATTCACTTCCACCGCGAGTCAGCATGGAGGTCAAGAGAGCACCCTATTGTCCTTCCATACCACCTTGTTACACCACGGCATGGTCATCGTGGGGGTACCTTATTCTTGTCCCGACCTTACGACGATGGACGAGATCAGCGGAGGCACACCCTATGGCGCATCAACCTTGGCGGCGACAGATGGCTCGCGGCAGCCGTCGGCGGTAGAGCTGCGCATTGCTGAATTTCAGGGTCAGCACGTGGCATCCATTGCGCGTTCGCTCAGTTCACACAACGATTAGAGGGGGAGGTGAGACATGCATCCATTAAAGGTGGTGTTTGTGCACGATGTTGTTTGCGGTTGGTGTTACCTTCTCTCTCCCCGGCTGCACTCGCTTGCGAAGCAGTTGAACCTGGATGTGCATCACCAGTGCTTTACGCTTCAAGCAAGTAGAGAAGCCATGCTAGAAGCCTTCGGCTCTATGGGTGATGCCAAAGAAACAATTCTCGGTCATTGGGAAAAATGCGTTGCCGCAGAGGATACCCCGCGTATCAACATTGATGGTATGCGTGCCCAAACCTTCGAGTATCCTCACGGGATGCCTGGCGCGCTGGCGTGTAAGGCGGCTGAAATGCAGGCAGGTCAACAAGGGCACTGGCGTATGTTTGATCGTGTTCAGTACGCGCACCTGACGGAGAGCCGCAATATCGGTGATAGCCAGGTGCTGCGATCACTGGCTGAAGAAATCGGGCTCGACATGGTTCGTTATGATCTAGACGTGCTCTCGGAAACAACTCAGCAGGCGGTGGAAAAGGATCACCACCTCGCGTCCAAGTTGGGAGTTCAGTCGGTGCCGACATTGATTGTTGAAGACAGATGGCTGATTAATGGTGCGCAACCGATAGAAAGCCTGCGTCTCCAGTTACAGGAAGTCCGCCAGCATATTGGCTGAATTTGTCGAGAGATTGCTGACGTTTTAACGTGAGGCTAGGGTCATAATTGAGCGCCCCGGCCCCACGCTTGCTCACATTACTGGGCGTTCAGGAAGTCCTCTACATCGAGCAGTATTAGCTCATTATCATCGGCGCGGCCTTGCTGGCGGCCAATCGAGAAAGGGTAGTTGTTGTCATTGGCGACCACGATGGTGCTCTCATCGACACGATCCACGTTCTCAATGGTCACAAAAGGAAAGTTAAAGGTGTCGTTGATCGTGCCACGGGGGGCGATGCCGTCTGGATCCTGAATGTTCATCAGGTCGATATAGGCGATTTTCTCAAGCACACCCTGCTCATTTGTGCGGTTGAGATCGACGAGATAGATGCGTTTGAACTCGGCAGGGTTGTCCGCCCACTCTTCTCGCGGATCGCCTTGGCGGCTATCACGCTCAATGATTAAGCCGCGAGTTCCGCCAATGAGGTTGAAATCGCCAATAGCATGATCCGCTGACTCCAAGGGGTAGTAGCGGGTTGCGTCGCCCCATTCGCCGGTTTCAGTATGGAGCTCGAACATTCTTAATACGGGGGTGCCATCAATCGTTTCCGGGGCGTTGGCGTTGCTGTCCCAGACTGGCTTTTCCAATAAGGGGTAAAGGGTTGTTTGGTCTTCGGAGAGCGCCATGCCCTCGTAGCCACCGGAGCGAAACACTCTCACATCATCAGCGAGAGGCGCGCCAGGGTTCGGGGTGAGGGCAAAGGCATTGTCGGGGGAGCGCATCAGCGTCCCACCAGGATTGGTGGCCAGCACTTGCAGCACTTCGCCCGTATTATTGACCTGGATAATCCAGGGGCCGAACTCATCGCCAATCCAGTAGCTATCGCCCACCGGCTGTATCGATTCAATATCGAAATCAGCTCCGGTTAAAAAACGACCAGGTGTAGCTTCATTCATAATCGGGAAGGGCACCTTGCGGTTGGGATCCGATAGTTGAACGGTTTCCTCGATGATGACGCGCCCAGTGTCCCAGTCAGTCTTTATGATGTTAAACATCAGAATGACGTCGGAGGAGTTCGCCTTGGAGCCAAAGCCGTTATCGGTCAACACCAGGAAACGGTCATTGCCAAGTGAGCGAATACCTGAAAAACCCTGCAAAGGCTGGCTGGGGAAGGGTAGCGCTAAGCCGGTGGCTTGCATGTTCGTATACAACTGCTCAACGCGGCCCTCTTGGCCAGTAAAACGGCCTGAGACGTTATAGTGCTCAGCGGCACCGGAAGGAGCTGCCACAAAGGTGCTGCCGGGTAGCTGGGCATGGCCGGACAATGTGGCGGGAAAACTCTGCTGGGCGTGTGCCGCACTGGTAAACGCAAAGGCGAGTAGAGCAGTCGCTAGTAACGGCTTTGTCATCACTATTTCACCATTTCGGAGGAAAAATTAGGGCAGGTGCAGCTTTTGCTAATTTTCATCCGTAATAGTGATAGTTGAATGACAAAGTGCAGACGTTTTAATGGCAGCAGGGTTTCACGTCGAGTCTGGCCCTGAGTCGTAAAATACGTCTTGCTCAACGGGCGTAAATATTAATAAATGGTGTGGCTTTCAAATACATTATTCAAAGAGGAAATGGCAATGGGATCATCGGTCAAAAAGGTACTGGTCTTTGCAGGCAGTGCCCGAGAAGCGTCACTGAACAAGCAGCTAGCCAAGCTGGCCGCCAAGCGTATTGAGGCGCTTGGCGGGGAAGCAACCTTTATCGATTTAAAAGATTATCCCTGCCCACTGTTTGATGAAGATATTGAAGCCCGGGGCGTGCCGGAGAATGTGCTGAAGCTGCGTGAGATTCTGGCGGATCACCAAGCGGTGATGATCGCTTCGCCGGAGTACAACGGCTTTATCACGCCGCTGCTGAAAAACACACTGGACTGGCTATCACGTCCCTATCAGGATACGCCGGGGCTCAAGTTATTTGCCGGTAAGTGGGCAGCGCTGGTGGCGGCTTCCCCTGGTGGGCTAGGTGGCATCCGTGCGCTACCGCTTGGTCAGCAACTGTTAGCCAATCTGGGGTTGGTCGTGCTGCCACAGCCATTGTCGCTGGCGAAAGCGGGCAGCGCTTTCAATGATAGTGGCGCGTTACACGATGAAACCACGGGGCAGAAGCTGGATGCGCTGTGTCAGCGCCTAGTGGATTCACTGGCCGCCACGCACTAACCGCCCAGTGGCTTTCGGGGGCTTACGCCCCCTTTAGCATCCGATCCAGCTGTCGGTATCCAATCGCCTCAATTAGATGCGGCTGGGTGGGTTTGGGTTCGCCCTGAAGGTCGGCAAGGGTCAGGGCTACACGTAGTACGCGGTGATAGGCGCGGGCGGAGAGCTTGAGCTTTTCCAGCACGCCCGCGAGCCAGGCGCGCTCTTCATCGTTAAGCGCGCAGGCGGCTTCCAGGGCTTTGCCGCTTAGCTGGCTATTCAGCGCGCCACGGGCCATTTGGCGTTCTCGGGCGGCCATCACCCGCTCGCGCACGGCTTCTGACGACTCGCCTTGGGTTTGTGCGGTGAGCTGCTCTGGCGGCAGCGCGGGCACTTCCACTTGCAGATCGATACGGTCTAGCAATGGCCCGGAAAGCCGTGCTTGATAACGCTGGATTTGGCTGGCGGTACACTGACAGCGCTGGCGTGGGTCGCCCAAGTGGCCGCAGGGGCAGGGATTCATTGCGGCTACTAACTGAAATTGAGCAGGGTAGCGACGTTCATGACTGGCGCGTGCGAGATGAATCTCGCCGGTTTCCAGCGGTTGCCGAAGTACCTCTAGCACATGGCGGGAAAACTCCGGCAGCTCATCCAAGAACAGCACGCCGTGGTGGGCCAGCGAAATCTCACCGGGTTTGGGTTTTGAGCCGCTGTCATTTTCAGCAATTGATGCGACCCTCAGGGCGTAATATCGGGCTATTATGGTAGTCTGTACAGGATTGAGTGCGACAGAATTAATAGCAATTGATGCGACAGGTCTTGTTTTATTCAACATTTGGTGCGACTGCCCATGCCACTGCCTACATCCGTTCGTAAAATCGGCCCTACCCGACGAAGTGTGTCTGGCTACTATGCCTTTCGCGGGGAGGAGTCTATTGCGTTCGAGTCGACGCTCGAACGTGATTTCCTCATCAAGGCTGACTTTGATGTGAGCGTCCTTGGTGTGATATCCCAGCCGTGCGAGATCCCGTTTCATCATCCCGTGACCGGTAGGCGCTACACCTACACACCTGACTATTTGGTTTATTACCGTCTCGGTAACCGTCATTACAGGGATTACCCAAAACCTCTCCTGGTGGAGGTCAAACCACGGGAAAAGTGGCAAGCACATTGGCGTGAATGGTCGCCTAAATGGAAGGCGGCGATACGGCATGCCAACAATGAGGGCTGGGCGTTTCGCATTCATGATGAAAGCCGCATTCGTGATAAGACCTTGGACAACATTACCTTCCTAGCGCGCTATAAACGGATGGTGTTTCCTTCTGTCGAAAGCCAGGCAGTCCTCAACACGGTGAGGGAAATGGGGGTGGCGACCTTGGATTACCTGCTTTCTCGGCACTTTATGGGCGATATTTACCGGGCAGAGGGGATTGCGCATTTATGGCATCTACTGGCGACTCGGCAGTTAGATTGCGATATGGCCCAATCCTTCAGTCCTCTATCAGAGGTATGGGTACCCGATTATGAATAACCATCGTGGCAGCGCAACTGAACCCAATAACGGCGTCGCCCAAACACGCCAACACTTGCAGATTATGGTGGGTGAGCAGGTTCAGAAAGATGGCACCGTTTACCGAATTTCCCAGGTGCTCGATTTTGAGACAGTCATTGGCATTGCCGTTGAGTCCGGGCGTAGTTGCCCGCTTCGCATCAAAGAACTAGCGCCTCTCAATAGCGGGTCCGTATCCCCTGAGCAGGATATGTCCGAGATTGGGGATGCCGATTGGCGGGAGGCCGAGCATCGCTTTTCCATCATTAAGCCCTTGGTGGATCGCCATACGGTGGGGCGGGATGCAGCGGAGGAGCGTGCGAAACAAACGGGGGTTGATACGGCTACGATCTACCGTTGGTTGAAGCGGTATAAAGCGACGGGCTCGGTGCTTGCATTGATTCCTCAAAAGCCAGGGTGGAAGAAGGGAAAGTCGCGTATTCCCGCGCATGCCGAGGCAGTGATTCAGGAAGTCATCAAAGAGGTGTATTTGACGCTGCAGCGTCCGTCCGCACAAAAAGCGGTACAGGAAGTCATGCGGCGCTGCCATGAACGGCGCATCGACCCGCCGAGCCCTGGTACCGTTCGTGCTCGTCTGCGTGATATCCCAGAGCGTGACCGGTTGCGTGGCCATGGTTTTAGAGACAAAGCCATTAACAAGTTCCAGCCGGCTGCCGGAAAATTTCCCAATGCGGACTATCCGTTAGCCGTTATGCAGATTGACCACACGCCTGCCGATATTATTTTGGTCGATGACGTGTATCGCAAGCCGATTGGTCGCCCATGGATTACGTTGGCCATGGACGTGTTTACTCGCATGGTCACGGGGTATTACTTGTCGTTTGACCCGCCCTCTGAAACATCTGTCGGCATGTGTGTGGCGCACTCCATGCTTCCTAAAGATGAGTGGTTGCTACTGCATAATGTGGAGGCTGAGTGGCCGGTATGGGGCACACCCGCCACGATTCATGTCGATAACGGCCCAGATTTTCGCTCTGAGACGTTTCGGCGCTCATGCCTAGCCTATGGGGTCAACCTTGAGTTTCGGCCTGTTAAGCAGCCTCGTTATGGTGGCCACATTGAGCGGGTACTGGGCTCTCTTCTAAAGGAAATCCATAACCTGCCTGGGACGACCTTCTCCTCCATTAAAGAGAAAGAGGGATACGATCCAGAGAAGCACGCGGCCATGACGAAAAGCGAGTTTGAAGAGTGGCTGGTGACGTTGATTTGCAAGGTTTACCACCAGCGCCTTCATTCTGGGATTGGTATGTCGCCGATGAAAAAGTGGGAAATTGGTGTGTTTGGCAATGCGGATGTGCAGGGAGTGGGATTAGCGCCGAGGCCTGCTGACAGGCTCTCTGTATTGCTCGATTTTTTGCCCAGCTTTCAGCGTACGATCCAGACCTTTGGTGTGACCATCGATGGCATAAACTATTACGATGAAGCGCTAAGACCTTGGATCAATGCCAAAGATCCAGACATGCCAGACAAGAAACGCACCTTTGTTTTCCGGCGCGACCCTCGCGACATTAGTGTCATTTGGTTCAAAGACCCGGAGCTCGGGCACTATTTTCGCGTGCCCTTTGCCAATCTTGCCCTCCCCTCGATGAGTGTTTGGGAGTATGCCCAAGCTAAAGCGCGCCTTCGGCAGGAAGGAAGAAGCTCGGTCAATGAGACTGAAATTCTACGCGCTATTAGTGAGCTGCGAACCCATGTGGAGGAGTCGCAAGCACGTACTAAGCGAAGTCGCCGTCAGGCACAACGACGTAAAGAGCATGAGAAGAAGGTGACGCCTGCAGATCCCCTTTTACATGCGCCCTCAACTGCGGCCCCTAAAGAGACACCCGCTCAAGGGGACGGTCTTTTAACGGGTGATATCGATGTGAACTGGGACATAGCATGAGCACACACCTTCATCCTGATCTTCGTCACGTCTTGGGGCTGTCCGCTAAAGAGCGAATGGAGTTTATGGATCAACCGCGCTGGTTGGGCTATCCATTGGCCAATCGTGTCATTGAGGTCATGCGTGGGTTGATGGAGAAGCCCAGTCGTCCTCGTATGCCTAACCTCTTGCTCGTGGGTGACTCCAACAACGGAAAGACAACCATCGTTCAACGGTTTCGTAAGCAGTACGGTGAAGGCTACGTGAATGAAGACGTAGAGCCCGTGAAGCCTGTTGTTGTCACTCAGGCTCCCCCGAGTGCCGATGAGAAAAGTCTGTATATCGCAGTGCTAGAGAGTTTCTGGGCTCCCTACCGGCCTACAGATCCTGTTCCCAAGCTGCGCTACCAGGTGATTCATCAACTGCGTGCTTGCCATACGCGCTTACTGATCATCGATGAGTTTCACTCTCTGTTAACCGGTGGTGCTGTTAAGCAGCGCGAAACGATGAATGCCATTAAGCTTTTATGCAATGAGCTAATGATTCCCATCGTTGGTGTGGGGACGCAAGATGCTGTGCGTGTGCTGCATTCAGACCCACAGCATGCGAGTCGCTTTGATGTGGTCGCGTTACCAAAGTGGGAGCTCAATCAGGAGTTTCAGAAGCTGCTCGCTGGCTTTGAGAAGATATTACCTCTCAAACATCCTTCCCAACTGCATGAGCCCCAATTGGCGACCCAGCTCCACGCGATTTCTGGCGGTAATTTGGGTGACCTGCACCGGCTGCTGATTGAGTGTGCAAATGCCGCTATTTTGTCTGGAGCTGAGTGCATCGATGAGAAAATTATTCAGAGTAAATCATGGGTGCGGCCCACCCGTGGCATTAGGGAAGTGATGCTGTAATGACCTGGGCGCTGAGTGTGCCCCTGCTGCCTGAGGAGTCCCTTTCATCATGGCTCGTTCGGGCGGCGTTGCGACAGGGGTGTGATCCTTTGTCGCTCACCGGGGCTATTTGGCCAACATGGCGTATATGGACGAGGGACATTGATAGGGAAATACCCCTCGCAAGAATGCGCCCATTAGTGAATGCCTCGGGGATATCTTCCGCTAAGTTTCAGAAAGCGGGGATGCGGGACGATTGTGAGAAAGTGGTCGGTTACTCGTTACCGGAAACCCGGACTTGGCCCTGGTTGTTGGCACTCGGCAGCCGAAATCGAACCCGCCATGGAGGACAACAGGTATGCACGTTGTGCTTGGCAGAGGACTCAACCCCCTACTTGCGCCGGCACTGGCGATTCGCTTGGCACACTGGGTGCCGCTTTCATGGGGTGCAGCTGGTAGATGAGTGCCCAGCATGCAAGGCCCCTATAGAGCCCCATCGCCTGACAGCGGAAGATCAACATTTAGCTCAATGCAGCCGGTGTCATAACGATTTTAGAAAGGCGGTATGCACGTCGCCTTTACCTGAAGCGTTCAGTGTTCAAGTGATGGCTGATCGTGTGTTAGAACAGGATAAGGTGACGTTTAGGCAGGCCTCTATCGCACCCGCCGATTGGTTTTCTATGGTGGCCTTTTTTATTGGCGTTATACGGCGTGCAAGTCGGCGGCCTGTGTCACCCCTGGCCGATGCGCTTCTTTCATTGGGCATTTCGGTTACGGATTGCCGAATGCCTGTGTCTGGCCTGGCGTTTGAGCTGCTGGCTGTCAGCGAGCGTAGTGCCTTATTGGTAGCGTTGGAACGCTTGCTCAGTATGGGCCTTGAAGAAACGTTCAGCGTTCTGGTCGCGTGCAATGTCAAAACGAGCGCGCTTCATGATCCCCGAAGGTCGCCCCCCGTTGTGTTGTTGCCGCTGCTATCACGGTTATCTCACCACCCTCATGGGCCGCATCGCCGCCGTGTTCCCCCGGCTTGTCGCCCCATGTCGGAACGCGCTGTTAGAGCCTCATGGGCGCGTTTAAAACGCAGAATGAAAGCGGAGCCAACCTCTTGAATCAACACCAAACGGTCGACTGCCATGAGTGTGGCCGAGAAGTCTCCAAATTGTGGCGACGCCATAAAGGGCACGGCTACTGTTCAACTTGCTATGCTCGTGTGTTTAAGCGGCGGATGTGCCCACGATGTGGTGAGTTAGCCCGTCTGCCTAAGAATGACCCAGACGCCGTCTGTCGTCAGTGCAACGTTGACAAACCGTGTGCACGATGTGGAAAAGCCAGTTCAGACTACAACATCGGCAAGGTCACTCCCTACGGCCCTGTCTGTATCGCCTGCGCTCCCTATTTCAAAGAACCAGAGCCCTGCGAGGCGTGTGGGAAAGCATCTCAACGTCTTACCCGAGTGGCGCGTATGGGGCATGATCATCGCTTATGTCCACGCTGTTCGACAGCAGACCACGGTACCTGTTCTGCATGTCGTCGACATCGTTTATTGGTGGTGGCACCCAACGGGGATGCGTTGTGCAAAGCCTGTAATGAGCAAGGGGAAATTGCCTGCCCATCGTGTGGTAATCCCATGCCAGCGGGTCGAGGTGATGCCTGTGAGCCCTGCTATTGGACGCGAACATGCCGTAAACGCATCACCATTGGCCAAGCCGGTATCACTACCAAAGCGTTAAGTGAGGCCTTTGGGGAATTTGGTGAATGGCTGATTCGTATCACTGGGCCGCATAAGGCTGCCCTCAAGATCAATCATTTCTTCTCGTTCTTCCTTGAGCTCGACCAGGCATGGTCACGGATACCGAGCTATTCGGAGCTACTTCATCACTTCGGGGCGGAGGGCTTGCGGCGTGTGAGGCTTCCCATGCGATGGTTGCATGAAGAGCAAGGGGTAGAGCCGGATCACCAAGCAAAGCGGATCGACTCAGAGAAAAGACGTATTCAAGCGTGTCTCAGTTCTATGCCGTTCGCTTCGCTATCAGACCAAGTGCTGCAAGCCTATTGGCTGCAATTGGAAACCCGTATAGAGGCGGGCAAAACGTCCCACACCTCCGCACGACTTGCACTAAGAGCGGCAGCCGCATTGCTACTCGCTACTGACCGGGAGGGGCAGCGACTGCCTCAACAGGGCGATGTGGACAACTATTTGCATGCGGTGCCCGGACAAGCAGCCTCGGTCACGGGGTTTACTAATTTCTTAAATCGCCAACATGCCACCACGTTGGCTCCTCGGGTGGATGTAAAACGGGCAAGAAAGCGGCGAAAAGAAACACTAGCCCGCACCCTGATGACGATGGCCCGGTGTGCTGATCAAGGAGAGGCCTGGAGGGAGGCATGGATCGTTGCTGCCATGGAGTATTTCCATGACACAAAATTAACGCAGAAAATGCTTCGACAACAGACCGTAGAGCGGACGACAGACGGGATACAGGTGGTAGTGGGTGGCGTTACCTACTGGCTGCCTCTGGATATTGAGTGCTAAGACACTGATAGCGCGCAGTCACTTGGAGGGCCCCGCGACTCTGTAGGCGAATGTCGCCCCGCCGTTTGGACGGGGCTATGGCTCTCTACCTATATGCCAGGGCTCAACGGGGTGCCAAAAGGCGTGTCATGACCGTTGAGATGACGTCAAAACCAGGTCTTCATAAATGCCCTTGATAGCCTTCTCTTCTGGGCTGTGGCGCTGTGGCTCCTGTTCCTGCTTTGGATGTAGTGGGGTTATAAGCCCGTTAGAGAGTGACAGGACATCGCTGAGCTGCTCGTAATCGAGGTTTACGTTATCGACATTGTATTGGTTAAGGCGTGTCATGGTCTCTGTGAGTGCGGTCATACTGTGCTCTTCTTCTCCAAGCGGCGGAAAGGCTTGAATCAGCGGCTGACCGCCTTCCCAACCTATCTTGATCGGCTGATTGATGATGTTGACTTGGGTGCCGGGTGGAATGCGGTCAAATATAGATTCGATGTCTTTGGGTAACATGCGGATACAACCTCGGCTTGCGCGCATGCCAATGCCATCGGGCTGGTTGGTGCCGTGAATCAAATAGCCATCGAAGCCTAGGATGATGGCATGGTCTCCTAGCGGGTTATCGGGGCCGGGCGGTACAACGCTTGGTGCGGTTTCGCCGCGTGCTTCCGCTTCACGTTTTACCGACTCAGGCGGGTACCATGCGGGGTTTTTAATGTTCATGGTGGTCTCGGTCACACCAAGGGGTGTATCAAACCCTTCGCGACCGATGCCGATAGGATAGGTCTCAACGCGCGGTGTCTCACCGGTTTTGACATCTGGGTAGTAGTAAAGCCGCAGCTCGGCGATATTGATGACGACCCCAGTACGCTCGACATTCGGCAGGATGAAGCGTCCTGGAATGGTTACTTCAGTACCCACTCCGGGCACCCAAATACTGACCTCTGGGTTAGCACGTACAATCTCCTGTTAGCCAAGGTTGTGACGTCTGGCAATATCAATCAGAGTATCCTCGTAATTCTTCACGATGAAGGTGTCAGCCTCTCCGATAATATTGCCTTCCTCAGGTAGCGGGTAATGCCCCTTGGGCCATTCCGTCTCCTGGGCAGTGGAAGGTTGTGCCGCCATGGCGACAGGGAGCCATGCCAGAAACGAAACCATCACACTCACGATGAAGCCGATCTGCATTGGCCATGGGAGGAATCTCTTAAGTATTGCTGCGTTCTTTGCCAAGAGCATCGCTAGGTTCCTTTTTCATCTAATGCGTCGTTTTTTGATCGAGATAAGTTCAGTTGTAACCCGAGCAGTGTCAGCACCGCAGCGAGTATCCAAGCGGGGCCACTACCGGTGCGTGTGAAAGGAGTTAGGCCCTGCATCGGGGTCACCTCGCCCGTTAAACTGGCCTGTTCAAACTGTGGGGCACGGGCTGTGACGTGACCTTGTGAATCGATGATGGCCGTCACGCCATTACTGGTAGCTCGAAGTAGGTGACGACCATTTTCTAAGGCACGTAGACGCGCCATTTGAAGATGTTGGTGTGGGCCAATGGAACGCCCAAACCACGTATCGTTGGAAACCGTTAATAGCAGCTCGGCATTACGCGCCTGCTGGGCGACATGGTCGGCAAAAATGATTTCGTAACAAATGGCATTGCCAATGGTGGCTCCAGCCACGTGTAACGGAGCCTGTTCGCCTGACCCTGGGGTCAGGCGAGGTACTGGCAAGTCGAAAAAAGCAAGGGTGCCAGCGAGGAGACTTTGGAATGGCAAATACTCGCCAAAGGGCACCAAGTGCGCCTTCTGGTATTCGCCCTGCACATCATTTAGCCCTATGACGCTGTTATAAGAGCGCCCTTCACTGTCGCGTTGCAAAATGCCGGTCAACAAGGCGGTGTCAGGCCCCAGGTCGGACGCTACTTGCTCAAGTATTTGCTGTGCTTCCTGCTCAAGCATGGGAAGGGCTGCCTCGGGCCAAACGATGAGATCGATATCCCTTGCTTGCTCCCGTGTCATCGCCGTGTAGATACTGATCGCCTCGCGCTGCCCTTGGGCAGTCCACTTAATGCGCTGGTCAAGATTCCCTTGCAGCAATGCCACCCGGATGGGCTTGCCAGCCGGGGTTGTCCATTGGGCGGGCAATAGGAATGGAACGATCCACAAGGCGGCCATTGGGACAAGGAAACTCCAGCGGCGACGCAGTACCTCTACCCCTAACGTACCTGTCAGCGCGGTCATGAGTGACAGCAAGTACACACCACCAACGGGCGCCCATGGGGCTAGTGGAGAATCAATCTGAGAGGTGCCCAGCAATAACCAGGGAAAGCCGGTGAGCATCCAAGTGCGTAGCCATTCGCTCACCACCCACATACCGGCAAAGCTAAGAAAGGCGAACCGTGGCCCCGTGATGCGTCGATAGAGCCCAAAGGGGACTGCAAAGAAGAGCGCCAGGACGCTGACAAAAAGAGTGGTGAGGAACATCGCCACCAAGGCCCCGGTGCCACTGAAATCGTGAATAGCAACGAAGACCCACGACGTGCCTGAACCGAACAGGCCTACCCCATAGCACCACCCACGCAGGGTGGCCATGGCGGGCGTTAGCAACTGTATCTTCCAATAGACCAGTGCCACGGCCACTGGGCCAAGCCACCATAGGGAAAAGGGGGCGGCACTCAAGGTGGTCAGCACCCCAGCGGCGAGCGCTACAACGCAATCGACTATTGGTGAGGAGCGCCCAGCAAAAAGCGTATATTCTTTATCTTTATCGACCACATCCATAGCGTTACTCAGAGCGCTTAAAAGCAGGACTTTCACGCCATAACGCCACCGCGAACATCAATACACCGGCAAATAGCGCGATATCGGCCATGTTAAAGGCGGGCCAATGCCATTCGCCCCAGTAAATGTCCAGATAGTCGACGACGTACCCTCGCGCTAAGCGATCAACAGTATTACCGAGCGCGCCGCCAAGAATCAGGCTGTACGCACAGGCCTCCAAGCGCGACAGGGGTTTGCATAGCTGCACAACCAATACGACGACCACCACCAACGCTAAACCAAGAAAGAGGTAGCGCTGCCAACCCCCTGCTTCTGCGAGAAAGCTGAAAGCGGCTCCTGTGTTCCCGGTATAAACCCAGTTAAAAAACGGCGTTAGCGGAATGACTTGGCCAAACGACATCTGAGCATGCACAATTTCCTTGACCAGTTGATCGGCTAGAGCCATCACGCAAGCTAATGTGAACCATGGCCAGCGACGTGAAGGGCTATCGTGTTGCACTGTTCTCATGAGGTTACTTTTCCTTGTGACAGGCCTGTCATTGCGGTACTGGGCGAAAAGCGGTAACCCAGCAGTCGCATGGCGTTCAACGTCACCAGGACGGTAGCACCGGTATCGGCCATCACCGCAATCCACATGCCGGTAATACCCAGCGCCGTTGTAACTAGGAAAATGGCTTTTAAGCCAAGGGCGAGAACAACGTTGGTTTTCACATTGCGCAGCGTGGCACGAGATAGGTCTATCAGCTCAGCGATGCCGGTAACGCGGTTCTTGAGCAAGGCTGCATCGGCGGTTTCCAACGCCACATCCGTGCCGCCCCCCATCGC
This sequence comes from Halomonas sp. A3H3, assembly GCF_000982975.1. Classification (NCBI taxonomy): domain Bacteria; kingdom Pseudomonadati; phylum Pseudomonadota; class Gammaproteobacteria; order Oceanospirillales; family Halomonadaceae; genus Halomonas; species Halomonas sp. A3H3. The sequence goes on from NZ_HG423343.1 coordinate 2,077,600, forward strand.
GATACCCACATCGGCTGCCGCGAGTGCCGGTGCATCGTTGATGCCATCGCCTACTTTACCGATGGGGCCACGGCCAGCCGCTTGCCAGTCTCGAACATACGCTGCCTTGTCTTCAGGCATTAGTTCGCCGTACGCTTCAATGCCTAAGCGACCCCCCGTGGCAGCGACGGTGCGGGCATTATCACCGCTGAGCATGACCGCCTGTACGCCTAAACGGGATAGCGCCGCTAGGCCTTCAATGGCATCTTCGCGTGGCTCATCGCGAACCGCGATCAAGCCCAGTAAACGCTCGCCTTCGACGAGGAGAGCGAGGCTCTTACCGGCTTCTTCTAACGCGACAATCCGAGCACTGAGACTTTCCTCAAGGATGACTTTCTCGTGAAGGTGACGAGGCGTCATTAAGCTCAGCTCGCGACCCTCCACCTGGCCGGAAACACCGCGCCCCGCCAGAGCGCGGCCGCCGGTGACGGTGGGGAGGTTGATGCCCGACTGTCGGGCATGCTCAACGATAGCCGTGGCGATAGGGTGACTGGAATCCCGCTCTATTGCGGCGGCGAGCCGCAATACGCTGTTATCGTCTTCCTCAGCAATCCAAGACTCCACATCTGTGACTCTTGGGGTACCCGCAGTGAGGGTGCCCGTTTTATCTAATGCCACCAAGCGAAGCTTACCTAACTGTTCAAGAACGGCTCCCCCTTTGATCAGTAGTCCGCGCCGAGCTCCCGCCGAGAGACCGGCGGCGATGGCGGCT
>NZ_HG423343.1:2078450-2149058 GCF_000982975.1 Halomonas sp. A3H3
CCGCGCCGAGCTCCCGCCGAGAGACCGGCGGCGATGGCGGCTGGGGTGGAAATGACTAACGCGCAGGGGCATGCGATTAACAGCAATGCTAACGCACGGTAAATCGACTCCGACCATGCCATGGTCGATACCAGCGGTGGCACTATCGCCATCAGTAGGGCGAGTAAGACGACGGCGGGCATATAGTAATACGCAAAACGATCAATAAAGCGTGCTATCGGTGCCTTGGCGGCCTGTGCTTCTTCAACCAGACGAATAACGCGTGCGATCGTATTGTCATCAGCGCCTCGTGTTACCTCCACCTCCAGGGCGGCATCAAGATTCACTGTGCCAGCAAAAATGTCATCACCAGGCGCTCGCGAACGGGGTATGGACTCGCCGTTTACCGGCGACTCGTCAATGTCGGAGGTGCCCACCAGGATGCGTCCATCGCAGGGTACGCGATCACCGGGCCGCACCAGCACACGCTGCCCGGGTTTAAGTGACTCCGCCGAGACGTCACGCAGATGGCCATTGTCCATCAGCCTCGCCGTTGAGGGTGTTAAATTTGCCAAGGCTGAGATACTGCGGCGCGCTCGTGAAGCAGCTACCCCTTCGAGTAGCTCACCTACGGCGAACAAGAACACGACCATCGCAGCTTCAGCGGCAGCATTGATGGCCAATGCGCCAAGCGCAGCGATGCACATCAGCATCTCTATGGTAAAGGGATTGCGCATTTTGAGGGCGCCCCAGGCACTCTGCGCAATGGGTATTAAGCCGACTAGCGTGGCCAAAATGAAAGGCATATTACCCAGCGCAGGCCATGCTAAACGAAGCGCGAAGGCCACTATCAGCAGATTTCCTGTGATAATGACCAAGCGCCCTTTAGCGGTTTGCCACCAAGAGGATGAAGCACCAGATGCGCGTGTTTGGCCATCATGGGAAGCCACTTGATAGCCTAGTTCGTTCAGGATGCCCTCAATGGTCTTTCGCGAGGGGGCCCCGTGATCGTGGTGGTGAATCTTCACTGATCCCGTGACCGAGCTTGCCGTGACTTCCTCAATGCCTTCCAGTCGCTCTAGCGCCGACACAACCTTGCGCTCACAACCGCCGCAGTCCATGCCTTCAACACGCAGCGTCAAGGTGGTAGGCGCTGTTGTCGGCGTTGATGTTTTCATGGTGCCTCTCCTGCCAATGGGCTATGGTTTTTAAGTGTAAACCTTGTAGCAACTACAGCTTCAAGCCCTGCGTAAGGAGTTTTACCATGTCGATGATCGGCCAAAGTATCAGCATTGGTGAGTTAGCACGACGAGCCGATTGCAAACCTGAAACGGTTCGCTATTACGAGCGTATTGGGCTGTTGCGCGATGCGACACGAACCGGTGGGGGGCAGCGCCGCTATGGAGACGACGCTGTGCGGCGCTTGACCTTTATTCGTCATGCCCGTGACTTTGGCTTTTCGGTGGAGTCAGTGCGAGAGCTTTTGGCCATGTCAGATCAACCTGATATGCCTTGCCAAGAAGTCGATGCCATCGCCACGCATCACCTAAAGAAAGTGGAGTCCCGCCTTCAACGACTGTCCATACTGCGTGAGGAGCTTCAACGGATGGTCACACAGTGTGCCGGTGGTAAAGTGGAAAGCTGCCGAATCATTGAGGTCATCAGTGATCATCAGCTCTGTATCACTGAAAAATCGCACGGAGGGGCTCACGACTTGGGTTAGCACTAACGCTACGCCCCACGCCCAATGGTTAGCCCAGCGAAACATCCAAAAACAGCATGAGTACCAATCCGATGGAGAGGCCCAGCGTGGCCTTTTTTTGGTGCCCGCTTCGATGAGTTTCGGGAATAATCTCATGACTGATCACATACAACATCGCCCCCGCTGCAAAGGCCAACCCCCAGGGCAGTAGCGCTTGTGACATGCTGATGACTCCAGCGCCTAATAAGCCACCTAACGGCTCAACAAGCCCCGTAAGGGCGGCAATCGTCCATGACCGCCAACGTGAATAGCCCACGCCTAGCAGTGATACTGCTACGGCCAGTCCTTCTGGGGCATTCTGAAGTCCAATGCCAATCGCTAGTGGAATGCCTCCTTCGCTTCCCCCTGCGCCGAAGGCCACGCCAACGGCCAGCCCCTCTGGCAGGTTGTGTATCGTAATGGCAATAATAAACAACCAGATACGACGTAGTGAGGCAGCCTCTGGCCCTTCTCGCCCCTGTTCGAAGTGCTCATGAGGTAAGAGTTCGTTCAGTAGTGCGACCATTCCAATCCCTAGCAAGATGGCCGCACAGGCAATGGCAGCAGGTACCACGCTACCTCCGTAACGCAGCTCCGAGGCTTCTAAGGAGGGTATGATCAGTGAGAAGAAAGAGGCCGCTAGCATGACGCCAGCGGCGAACCCCAACGCTAAATCGCGAACACCACGATTCGGTCTTTTGGTAAACAAGATAGGAAGCGCCCCGACAGCCGTCATCAAGCCCGCGGCAAGGCTTCCCAATACCCCCATTGTGACGAGAGAAACCTCTTCCATACCGATTACCTGTCTTGTGTTAGATGAGTGATCACAGCGCTAGGGTTCCATAACGAGGCAAGCACACGTTCACGTTACTAACAATCCATGCAACGTTGCTAAGCACGGGTGGTTACGGCTCGTTAAACGAGATCAAGTCATAAATGGACGCCGTGCCGATAGCTTGTTCCAAGCGATCTCTTGCCTCGTAAAGTGACGCTTGATATTCACCTTGAGTCGGCTGCTCACCCAACATGATGCGTTGACCTTGACCAAGGGGATCAACAGGCTGGTTATTGACTCTCACTTCGTAATGCAGGTTGGGGCCCGTGGCGACCCCGGAGGAACCTACCTCTCCGAGCGACTCTCCCGCATTGACTAAATCCCCAACCACTAGCTGTGGGGAGAATCGGCTAAGGTGTGTGTAGCGACTAATGGCCCCTGTGTCGTGCTCCACCTCGATCACCTGCCCATATCCCCCTTGGCGACCCATAAAGAATACGCGCCCAGGTGCGGTGGCAATGACCGGCGTTCCTGTCGGCGCAGCCAAGTCAATTCCATTATGAGGACGCATCCCTCCATACACAGGATGTCGCCGATTCCCAAAGCGAGACGTTAAGCGGGCACTAAGCACGGGCAACCGCAACGTGCCTAGCAGGGTGTCGCTTTTGAAAAGAGCTACGTCCCCCTTTTGGGTGACCGGCCATATGACCTCCAAGGGCTCTGCCTGATCAGGCAGAGCGGCATAACTGAGGCGTGGTGGCCCAACACGGGCGCCGTCCTGGCGTCGATCTTCCTCCCACACTAATTGAATACGTTCACTGCCAGAAAACTCCAGCGGCGCTGCGATAAACTCGCTGAGCAGTGTTTCCAGTTTAGTGGCGAAACGCGTTGGGACACCTTCTGCTGCCAAGGCCTCGTAGAGGGTGGTATCAATGACGACATCACGCCCAAAGGTTAGGGTATCAACGCTATCGAGCGGTAATGTGCCTTCTTGCTCGCTAGCCGCCTGTAACTTGACAGGGCTAAGTTCAGACGGAGGCAATGACAGATGCGTTTGCCAATTGGCTTCGGCTAGCAAGGGGTAAAAGCCCACCAAGCCTAGTAACCACCAGCGCTGCATCACTGGCCATCCTCTTCCCCAGAGATCTCCGCTACTTCACTCTCGACGGCATCAATCAGCTCTTGCATACCAAAGGGGTCTAAAGGCTCGCCATTGACAAAAAAGGTAGGTGTTTGGCGAATCTGATTGGCTCTGACATCCGCCATGTCTTGGTCAATCACCGCCTGCACCTCAGCAGAAGTCAGTTGCTCTTCGGCAGCCGCTAAATCAAGGCCTCCTTGGCTCGCGATATCGAGGATAGCGGATTCATCAAAACTGCCATGTGAAGCCCATTGATCCTGGCGAGCCAGCAGCCTCTCCAGTACCGGTTCAAAGACGCCCTGACGACGAGCAACTTCTAATACCCGAATGGCCTTGTCCGATACGTCGCCGTGGAAAGGAGTGTAGCGCACGATGAGCCGCACTTTTTCTGGGTAGGTTTCCAGAATACTTTTTGTCAGGGGATAGAAAGCACGGCAGGCTTCGCAAGCCGGATCGAAGAATTCCACAATCGTCACCGGCGCGTCTTCTCGTCCCAAGATGGGGGAGTGTGAACGCACCAAGGAGTCCTCGGCCTGGACACCGCTCTCTTTTGCTGCCTGAGCTTGCATGTCTAAGAGGGCAGGCTTCGATACGGCGACGATCGCAGCGGTCAGCATTAACGTACCGGCCAATATAAAAGACGCTTTTTTGAACATGTTTCTCTCTCTGTCTCAACGATGGGGTGGAAAAGTAGGGTTGAAAAATAAGCCAATCGCTATGGGAGTAAGCTACTCGCTATCTACCTGAGCTGGGAGCCGGCCTCGGTCTGTCACTCATGCCCATATAGATTGGCATTTTGATGCGCGTGGTCACTATGCTCAAACTCTAGGCTGGAATGAGCAATATTGAAGCGCATTTTAAGCTGCTCCTTGATCTCTGCTTTGACGGATTCAAGCTGCTGCCAGCCGGTTTCTGTCAGAACCACGTGGCAGTCAAGGGCTGCCATGTTTTCCTGCATCTGCCATAGATGCACATGGTGAATATCCTGGACTCCCTCGATATCTCGTACGGTCTCAACGACTGCCTGCCCGTCAATGTCCGGGGGAGATCCCAGCATTAGCGTACGGATAGGGCCGCCAATTTCAGAGAAGGCTAGGTAAAGAATATATAGCGCAATCCCTATCGTGATCGCGGGGTCCACCCAGCGCATGTCGTACAGTAAAATAAGCGAACCACCGATAATCACGGCGATGGAGGCAAACGCATCCGATAAGTTATGCAGAAAAAGGGCGCGGATATTGACACTCTCTTTTTGCATTGACCACGTGAGCATGGCGGTAAGGGCATCGACGACGAGCGCGACGCCACCAATAATCACGATCGTCCATCCCTCTATCTCAGGGGGATCGACCATCCGCATAGCGCCTTCGTAAATCAGGTAGACACCGACAATAATGAGGGTGGTGTAATTGATGAGTGCTGCCACTATCTCGATGCGGCCATAGCCAAAGGTCATATGCGCATCGGCAGGCCGTCTGGCGATTTTACGAGCAGCAAAGGCAATGACTAATGCTGCCATGTCAGAAAAGTTATGTAACGCATCAGCGATCAGCGATAGGCTCCCCGCCATAATGCCACCGACGATTTGAGCGATGGTTAAGAGCCCATTGGCCCAAATGGAGATGCTGACGCGCCGGTCGCCAGAGGCAGGATCAATGTGGGGATGATCATGATGATGTCCCATCTGTTACCTTCTCTCGAATTATCTGTTCTTGGTACTATAAAACCTCTAGCAACTAAAGCTTCAACCCTTGAGCATTATCTATTTGCATCGCTGGATTGGGAAGCACGTCCCTAGCTACCAAGGAGCCTTTGTGTGCTGGGCCGAAGGTGATCATGTTTTAGGTGCGGGGCTCAATCCACTTCAACCGGTAACGTCCAATCCACCATGGGTAGATTCATTTATTTTGTCGAGGCGCACCTTGTCTGGTTTGTAATCGTCGTCGCGGGGGGAGGCTTACTCTTTCCGGCCACCGGAATAATGCTTAAGTTCGCGATTGGGCCATTACTGGCATTACTGATGTTGATTATCAGCCTCACATTCGATGCGCATGCAGTGCGCATCGTGTTCCGAAAGCCGTCACGGCAGTTGTTGGCATTGGGGCTGGTCTATGGGCCTATGTCGATTGCCGGGTGGCTAACGGGCCGTCTATTTTTTGGAAGCGGCCCGCTGGCTGCTGGCCAAACCTTGCTCGGCACGCTGCCGACAGATGTGTCCTCTCCTCTTTTGGTACTGATGGCGAAAGGCAATGTGGCGCTTGCCGCTGTTTTCAACGCAGTCAACACCGCGTTATGTCCGTTTATTGTTCCCTTCCTGTTTTTATGGCTCACCGGCCTTCAGTTAGACGTACCGCTTGGATCAATTATTCTTGAATTAACACTAATCGTGCTTCTTCCTACCGTGATTGGGGTCAGCTTGCGTACAAAGTTCTCGGCTTTCTTTGCACGGCATGATTCAGCGTATGCAGGGATAGGGTCGATTCTGTATCTGCTGATCTTACTCGCCGTGGTCGGGCCGAATGCCACCACGATCAATGGCTATGGCTGGTATGCGTTTGTGATTGCGGGCGCGGCCCTGTGCCTCAATTTGATTGGGTACCTGGTAGGTATGTCCTCACGGTTACTCACCTCTGATCGCAAAGAGGTGATTACCTATCTTTTCACGGTCAGTAAAAAGGAATTCAGCATCGCTGCAGCGTTTGTCGCTGCTTCTGGCTTGCCATCAGAGATCGCAATTCCAGCCGCTTTTTTTGCCGTGATTCAAATGATCACTTCGCCCATCGCAGCGAAGATCCTCGCCCGCCACTGAAGGGATGGCCGTATCGGCTCTTCGTCAGAAGAGCAACCTGCACACGGGGTGTACAGGTTGCTCTTACCGACAAAACAGACACCGCTACTCATAAAGGTGGCAAATAGTACCTATGCTAAGTCACTGCGACCAATACTGACCTTGCTAAAAGCATTTAACACAGAGGCTTCGCAGGGTATCTGTTCCTTTTTGGATTTAGGGTGCTTGAACGTATCGGCGAATCCTGGGCAGTGACCAACTAGTTTTTGGACAACACCTTCTACGTGCCGCACGTTAGACAGCACTTGGCGTAACCACTGCTCGAAGCTGCCTTGGTGGCTCAGCGTGAAGACTAAACCTTTATAGGAAGGAGGCTTGGATGCCTCCTCGCTACCGCCAGCTCTGGGTTTTGGAGGGCGTCGTTGGATCTCCATGAGATAGAGCGTTTGATCTAACACATGCACCCGAACGACGAGCACCCCGCGAGGTACCTTGGTCTGAGTATCAATGTAAACCCAATTAGCGACTGACGTTTCCACCTCCTCGTCTATTTCGAAAGGTTCGAGGCTGATTAACCGAGGGTCAGGAGAAGTGCTGAATCCGTCTTCAAAGGTAAACCAGCTAACGCCACGAATCGTTGCGGGATAGGCCGATTGTAAATAGAGAAGCGCATTCCACATATCACGTAGAAAGCCCTGTGATTCCAGTGTAATAGGAGCATGAATAGACGCTTGTCCCACTCCCTTCCCTGACCCATGTGGCTCCCCAGTGGAGAAAATGGTTTCGTCACCCGGAACGGGGACGCCTCGTGTATCGGGCACGCTTTTTCGGGTATATCGTTTATCCAAGACGGCGCGAGGCTTACCTAAAATAACGAATTCGTCCTCAGTAAGGTCTAGCCAGGAAGAACCATGGTCGGGCTCGTCATCATCCGTCAGGTCAATGACATCGGGGATGTCTTGAAGCTGATGATAGGGGAACTGAGAGGGGGCATCGTCGCCATCGGTGGCTGGTACTGTCGTTGATTTCTCTCTTTCGCGGTGGATCGTGGCACCATCGGGCTGCGTACAGCCTAATATCTGCAAGCCTAGGAATGTGTTGCCACCATCAATTGGAACGCCAGAAACAGAGATTTCCCCGCTGCCTTGAAACCATGGAGTGACTTTTAAAAGCATCTTATCTTGGGGGAAGCTGGCTTCAGTCTGCGCATAAATATCTCTGGCAGCTTGTTCGGCATAGGGGTCGTACAGCATGTGCGCGAGCAAAATCGCATCGTGCCTATGAACACGATATGTAAATCTGACAGGCCAGGTACCTGGCGATGGGGGCGCATTAAGCGGTCGATAAAGCCGTTCTTTGACCTCCTCCCAACAGTAAGTGGCGAGCACACGCTTGATTTCAGATGATCGACCGTAAACGCGTGCAAAAAATTCGGTGCAAGGGATGAGCAGATGTTTGCCATCTGGGAGGTCAAATTCAATCAGGTACGATTTGTGTTTTCTGTCCAGCGGTAAATAGCTTGCCTCATGAAAGGAGGTATAGAGGCTGCGCCCTGCTTTGTGCAAGTCGTCTAAGGAGACAATCCGCCAGCCGCCCGGAGAGAACGAAACAGGGAATGTTTTCTCCTCAAATGCGATGCGGGAGTTGCTCACGCCCTTTTCCCAGACGGAGCCGATTCTCAATAGTCCGACATGCGTTAAGACCGTCGTTCGCTTAATCACGTCTCCTAATTTGTTCTCCTGATCAATAGGTCTTAAAAATACATAAATTTTAGGGACGCTTTGTGAGCGGATATTTTTGAAGATAGGCCCGTACCACCAAACGACCAAGCGCTCAGTTTCGTCTTTAAGGGTGCCATCTTGAAAGCTAAAGGTTCTGGATTGTTTGAGAGAAACGGTCACAAGGGCGTGCTCTATGTAAACTCAACATAGAGATTGTCGCAGCAATTATTGTTTAGTCGCAACAATTGTTGAAAATGACAGCCGCCACCTACCAGGGCGGCGCCGCTGGCACTGTGATGGGGCTGTCGAAATGGCCTTCTTCCCCAGTCCGCTTCCAGCGGTAACCCGCAAACCGAGCGCACAGCAGCGACTGCCAGAGCATCCTCCTCAGAGAGCGGCGGCAGAATGCCCGGCAGGCGGCTGGCCAGCATGGTTTTGCCGGTGCCAGGAGGGCCTGCAAACAACAGGTTATGCCCCCCGGCCGCCGCGACTTCCAGCGCACGGCGAGCCTGCTGTTGGCCGCGCACATCGGCAAGGTCATCCACCGGGGCGGTGGTTTTCACCGAAGCGCTGAGCTTGTGCGGGGGTATCTTCTCTTGAGCGAGTAAGTGCGCCACTACCTGCCAGAGAGTATCGGCAGGCAGCACCGGCAAATCGCCTGCCAGGGCGGCTTCATCGGCGCAGTCGCGGGGAATGATCAGTGCTTTTTTCGCCCGCCGGGTGGCCAGGGCAAAGGGCAGTATGCCCGGCACCGCGCGCAGCTTGCCATCCAGGGCCAGCTCACCAGCGCACTCCATACCTTCCAGCGCTTCCACGGGAATTTGCCCAGAGGCGGCGAGGATACCTAGGGCGATGGGGAGGTCAAAGCGGCCACCCTCTTTGGGAAGATCAGCGGGGGCGAGGTTTAAGGTAATACGGCGAGTGTTGGGAAAATCAAAGCCCGCATTAACCAGTGCACTGCGCACCCGTTCGCGGCTCTCTTTTACCGCCGTTTCCGGCAAGCCCACTAGCGTTAGGCCCGGCAAGCCGTTGGCCAGATGCACCTCAACATGCACCGCCGGTGCATCTAAACCTACGCCTGCGCGCGTGGCTACGATGGCAAGCGTCATCGCCTTTCCTCTGCTGTTGTTACTCACGACAATGTAAGCTAAAGCTACGTTACCTTAAGTATTTAACCTATCGTAATTAAGAACGCTTTGGTAGCTTCACGTTCTTCTACTCATTGCCCTGATGGCTAACCGATGGCGCAGCCTCTAGCGCCGTAGTCAGCTTTCGGGCAAAGCGCTGGGCGGAGGGCAGTGCGCCGAAGCTCCATACCGGCGGCAGGCGAACTATCCTGTCATGTCTGACGCTGGGGAGCTGCTGCCACAGGCCGCTTTTTGCCAACTGCTCTTCGGCTCCGGCGGGCAGTGGGTCGATGATCACCAACGTTGCCTCGGGGTAGCGCGCCAGCGCTTCAATCCCTACCAGCGCAAATCCCCAGGCATTTGTGGATTGATCCCAGGCATTGGGGAGGTCGAGCTGCTCCAGAACGGCGTTGTACAAGCTGTTTTCCCCAAACACCCGCACGTGGCGGGCATCCATAAACTGCACCATCAGTAGCGGCGCGATTTCTGACTGTGAGAGGGGCCGGGATTCGCGCAGCCTGGTCATCAAGGCCTGGGTTTCTTCAATAAGCTGCTCGGCCTGGGGCTGGCGCTCGGTTAACTCGCCCAGCTGACGGGTCAGGGTTTGCATTTCCTGCCAGGTATCGGTGCCGGGGGAGTAGAGCGAGAATGAAGTGACCGGGGCGATGCGCTCCAGGCGCGGTGTCAAACCGGCAAACATGGGCGAGATCAGCGTCTGTTCTGGTGGCACTTGAGCCAGCAGTTCCATATTGGGCTGGGTACGTAGCCCCATATCGGTGACACTGTCGGGTATATGGGGCTCGCCCACCCACTCCTGATAATCGCTTTGCTGAGCCACGCTGCTAACCGGCGCATCAATCGCCAGCAAGGTTTCGGCAATCGTCCAGTCCACCGTGGCCCACTGCGCCTGGGCAGTAGAAACGCTCAGCATACAAACAGCGAACAGCCCGCAGCGCGCGAGCAATGAGAACAGGTTGGTGTGGCACATGGTGGTGAGAGGCCATCCAGAAAATAAGAGCTGTATTTAAACGATAATATTTATTGTTTGCAAACCTGCATTCAAGAAAAAAAGCCCAGGCACAGTGGCCTGGGCAGGTTAGGTTACAATAAGTTAATAATGCTTAGACAAGGGCTTGAGCCGTCGCCTAGCACGAGCGTTTAGAAACGGTAGTGAACACTGGCGGTGACGCCGCGCTCGGCACCGAAGTAGCAGTACTCCAGGGAGTTGCAGGAGGCCACGTACTCTTTATCCAATAAATTGTTCACGTTTAAACGTGTTTCGACCCCTTCTACGCCGAGTTGGCTGAGGTCGTAGCCAATGGTGGCATCCACCAGAGTGTAGTCGGGCACGGTTTCGGTATTGGCCCGGTCAGCGGCGATATCGGCGTAGTGACGCACGCCGACACCCATATCCACGCCGTTCAGCCAGCCGTCGTTGGCCTGGTAGTGGCCCCATAGCTGCACTTGGTGCCGTGGGGAGTAAATGGCGTTGTTGCCCTGGTTACCGTCGTCGCTTTTGGCGTAGGTGATGTCGGTGAAGCTATAGCCTGCCTGAACCGATAGGGTATCCGTTAGCTGGGTTTGTGCTTCCAGCTCCAGCCCTTGGGATTCGATCTCCCCTACGGCGCGGTATGGGTCGGTGGGCTGCTCTTTGGTGGCGACGTTCTCCTGGCCGATATGAAATAGCGCCGCGCTGTATTGGTTTTGGCTACCGTTAGGCTGGTATTTAACGCCGGTTTCCCACTGTTCGCCTTCCATGGGCTGGAGCAGATCGCCACTCTCATCCACGAAACTGGTGGGGGTGAAGGCGGTAGAGTAGCTCAGGTAGGGCGCTACGCCGTTATCGAACAGGTAGACCACCCCGGCGCGGCCACTGAACTGGGTGTCGCTAAGGGAACTGGTATCACCGCTATCGCGGTTGGCATTGTCGATATTGACCCAGTCGTAGCGGCCACCCAGGGTGAAGCGCCAGTTATCGAGGGCTATCTGGTCTTGCAGGTAAACCCCGGTCTGGTCGATCTCATGGCGTTCGCGCACCGGGGCGTAAAACTCGATGGGGTCGCTGCCATAAACCGGGTCAAACGCATTGAGCGGCGGGAAATACCCAGTGGGCCATGACACGTCGTTTTCCCGCTGCTGGTAATCCACTCCAAACAGCAGCGTGTGATCCATAAAGCCGCTGCTGAGTGTGGCTTCAAGCTGGTTATCGAGTGTCCAGGCTTCCAGAGATTCATTGCTGCCGGAGTAGTAGCGGGTGAGTTCGTCAGAATCTGGCGACGTCCAACCAAAGCCGTAGACCTGATTGAGTACTACATCTGAATTGAGGTAGCGCATCAATTGGCGGCCGGTCACCTGGTCGTTGAAGCGGTGTTCCAGGGCGTAGCCGAACATGCGTTGGGTTCGCTCGTAGGTGTCGTAATCCTTTTCACCATCAAAGAAGTTGTTGCTGATCTTGTGGCCATTATGGGCGACCACGGCCCCCTCATAGGGTACGCCGGAGTGGTAGCCGCCTTCGGGTTCATCCTGTAGGTAGGCTTCTACGGTGAGGCTGGTGTCATCGGTGATATCCCAGGTGAGCCGGGGCGCAATGGCATAGCGCTCCTCTTCTGCCGGGCCAAACTGGGTATCCGCGGCGCTGGCAATCCCGGTCAGGCGAAAGGCCACCCGCTGCTCTTCGCCAATCGGCCCGGTGAGGTCAAAAGCGGCGCTGCGCTGGTTATGATTACCCACTCGAAAACGAAGCTCACCGCCCTGTTCAAATTCCGGCCGCTTGCTGTTCAGGGCGACCACCCCGCCAGGGGAAGCGCGGCCATAGAGCACCGAGGCGGGCCCGCGCACTACTTCAATGCTTTCCAGAAACCATGGGTCGATGCGCATGCTGCTATGGGAGTTGGCATCGCCCATCACTTTCAGGCCATCCAGGAAGGTATTGCTCAAGCTGCCGTCAGAAAAACCGCGCAGTACCAGGTAGTCGAAGCGATTGGAGGCGCCTACCTGGTTGCTGTAAACACCGGGCGTGTAGTCGGTGGCGCGCTGCACGGTACTTACTCCGCGGTTATCCATCTGTTCGCGGGTGATCGTGGAAACGCTCTGGGGTATTTCGATCGTCGGCGTTTCCACTTTGGTGGCAGCCTGCTGGGCAGTCACCGTGACGGTGGCTAACTCGGTGCTTTCTTGAGCGTATACCGGGGAAACAGCCAGTGCCGAGAGAACGGCGACGCTAAGCGGAGAGCGTAGAAAACGGTGATGGGGGATGAGCATGGAGGCACCTGCAATAAGCATCAATTAACCAATGTGTTAATGAGAATTATTGCGCTTAATGGCTACTGAAAGGTATGCGCAATGACAAAGGGAGTATGCGTACTGCCAAAAAACGTCCAACAGAGGAACTTAGCGCTCCAAAAACAACCCTGCGGCTTTAATGGCGATGGTGTACTTCATGGGGCGCAATGCCAAAAGCGCGCTTAAAGGCGGTGGCAAAATTGGTGGCGTGGCGGTAGCCACAGGCGTGAGCGGTTTGCTGCACGCTATAACCTTTGCGTAAGTACGCTTGAGCTTGGGTCAGGCGACAACGTCGTAGGTAGTCGAATATCGAGCAGCCGTAACAGCGGTGAAACTTGGTGCGTAGGCTGCTCGGGCTCATCGCGGCATTGCGGGCCAACTGCTCAAGCCGATAATCCTGGTTGGGGGAGTGTTCGAGCTGCTGACGCAAGTGCTCCAGGCGCTGGTGGTCGCGCTGGGTTAAACCCGGTGGCAGGCTGACTGCCTTTTCTTCGTCGCTGGACTCAAGGGAGGCGGCAGGCAGCCCATGAGCTAACAACTGGAGCGCGATCCCCTGCCATAGCAGGCGCTGCCGCTCTACTGACCAGTTCGAAGCCAGTGCTGCCTCCAGGCTATGGATAAGGAACTGCGGCACCTGCCAAGTATGCAGTACGGGCGCTGCCGGAGGGGCAACATTGATAGGCGAACAGCTAATGGGCGAGAAAGAGAGAGGCTCTGTGCAAGCCAGAATCGATACGTTGAGAATGCGCAATCGTTGTGGCGCGGGCTGGAAGACCTCAAGCCCGGTCTGCTCGTTGAAATGGGCACTGAAGGCGTCGCCGGCCTGCAACTGAAACGACTGGTGCCCTAGGCCGACTTGGATATGGCCCTCGAGTATCACGCTGAGAAACCACGGCGCGGCACGCCGGGAAGTGGAGGCGTAAGCGTGCAGGACATCAAGATCAGAGTGTGTCACCCGCAGCGTGGGGTCTACCTCAACGTCCATCACCCGCCCATGGGCAACACAAGGCGCTGGCTGGGAGCGGTCAGGCGCTTCGGGAAAGCGGTAGTCGATCCCGAAGCGCTGACCAATAGCCAGCAGGTCATGGGTGGTTAGTGGTACGCAAGATGGCGTTATTGAGCCGAGTGTAGCCATCCCCGTTACCTCACCCTTGAGCGGTTGTCAGCGAGTAGCGAACCAGCACTCAGTACTCCATCGACCAGTTCAGGGTGTAAGTACGCCCGCGGCCCTGGTAGTCGTAGAGGTACTCTGGGCCGTAGTAGGGCGAATAGAACATGGCGGCTCGCTGACCCCAGACGGTGGAGTACTGATCATCCAGCAGGTTCTGCACTCCCAGGCTTAAGGTGCCAAAATCGGTTTCCTGGCTGAGCGATAAGTCGAGGGTGGTATTGCCATCGATCTCGCGGTCGGCATCGTCTTTCAGGTCGAAGTTGTGGTTGGCCTGCAAGCGAGCCGAACGTACATAGTCCGTCCAGCCAATAAAGGCAGTGGCGGAAGAGAGCGATGCATAGCGGGCGTCACGCTTCTCCCACTCCCCTTGGTCGTTCTCCTGCTCGGAACGCACCAGGTGCAGAGTGCCCCCTGCCTCCAGGCCATTATCAAAGTAACGGGTCACGGCGCTTTCCAGGCCGAAGTCGCGTTTCTTCTCATCGACGACGCTGACGCTTAAATCCTCGGCATTCTCTACCGCTTTGTCCGACCAGGCGTAGTAAAGCGCTGTTTGGGTCGTCCAGTTGCCACCCTGGTAGCGCCAGCCTAGCTCTATCTGATCCGTCTCGATGGCAGATAACGGGTTGTTATCGACACTTACGTCGGGGCTCTTGCCGTAATATTTGGCAGGATCTGGCAGTTCGAAGCCCTGGCTAAACTGCAGCCAGTTCTGGTGACCGTTGCCGTAGTCGTAGAGGGCGCTGGCATTGAAGAGCGTTGCTTCATAGTCATTCTCGCCGCCAGGAATCCCCTGGAATTCATCCACCTCGACGTCCATATGCTGCTGCCGCAACCCTGCGGAGAGCTTGAGCGCCTGGGTGGCCTGCCAGTCGCCCTGGAGGAAGCCTGAAAGCCCGTCCACTTGATAACCGGGGTAGCGAGGCTCAACCCCCGATGCCTGCTGAACCAGGCCGCCGGAAGCATCCGATATGTCGGTATCGAACAGCATCTGGCTGGCATCGAAGGTTTCACGATCCAGATCGAGGCCGTAGGTTAGCGAAACGTCATCACCCAGGCGCGATTCAAACAGCGCTTTGATGCCGCTTAAATCGGTGTTTTGTTGCGAGGCGCGAAATTGCAGGCCGTCGGCGACTGGGTAGGGAAATGCCTGGAAGCTGGACTCCTCCTCCCGGTGGAATGCCTGCAGGTAGAAGTTTTGCCCCCACAGGTTGGCGTGGTGATAGTTGACGTTGACGAGCTTACGGTCGGTTTCCGGATCGCGCTGTGAACGGTAGCCATCGCGAATTTCGGCATCGTTCAAGTTGGGCGTGGCAGCGTCGAGGTTGGGAAAGTAAACACCCCGGTCACCTTCATAGCCTGAACGGTACAGCTGGGCACCCAGTTCCAGACTCTGTTCATCGGTCAAGCGGAAAGAGAGGTTGCCCAATACATCAATGCTGTGATTATCCTGTAGGTCGGTCTGGGCGATATCGGGAAAGATTTCCTGGCCGCTGCCGTCATAGTGGCGGCCGTTGTCGCCAATGGCGGTACCCAGATAGCCTTGAACCCGCTCGTTACCACCGCTGATGGATTGTGCGAGGCGTCGATCTATGTCATCGCTGTTGTTGAAGCCGGTGGTGATGCCTGCTTCAGTACGCCAGTTCAGGCCTTCTTCACCTTTGCGGGTAATGATATTGATCAAGCCCCCCGTAGCACCGCCGCCATACAGGCTGCTGGCGCCGGAAAGCACTTCCACGCGCTCAATATTGAAGGGATCGATGGCATCGAACTGTCGGGAAAGCCCACGGGAACTGTTCAGCGATACGCCGTCGATGAGCACCTGCACGCCCCGGCCTCGCATGTTTTGCCCATAATTGGTGCGCCCTTGAGGCGCCAGATCCAACCCCGGTACCAGATGCCCCAATGCTGTCTTTAGGTCTGCACCATTGCGGGTCTGCTGTTGCAGCATCTCTTTGTCAATTACCCATACAGCACCGGGAATTTGACTGATCTGACTAGGAGTGCGCGATCCAACGACCACCATGGTCTCGTCGGCGCTAGACGCAGTATTTTGGGCGAAAACGCCATTGGAGAAGCTCAGTAACAGGCCGGTGCCAACAAGCCCAGATATTGAAACAGACGACGGCGAAAAGAAAGGCTTTGCAAAAGGCAGCTTTGCAACAGATAGGTTTGATAGTGACAGGGCGTGCATAGTGAACAATCCGCAGACGGTAAGAAAATCAAAGGCGGAGAGTATCACCACGAAAAACAAAGTCAACGATAGTGATTCGTATTTATTTTGCGGTGCGCGCAGCAATAGGCCATTTCCCTATTGCTGCTAATGAAGCTTGAACGTTAAGCGGGTTTATTCTTCTCGTCTTCTGCATCTGATTCCGGCGCATGCTGCTCTGGAACTGGTGGGGCTTCAGCTTCGAGCGGCGTGGACGTCGTTGGCGCGGAGGCATCAACGGCTGCTTCAAGGTTAGCGACTTGGCGCTCTAACGCCTCTACCCGCGAACGGGTGCGCTGCAGTACATCCATTAAAATGTCGAAATCTTCCCGTGAGACAAGCTCCAGGCGGTCGAAGGCGCCACGCACGACTTGCTGCACGCCCTTTTGAATATCTTCTGGCGCCTGGGAGGCGTTTTGTAAACGGTCACCAATCTGCTGGGCCAAGCGGCTAATACGGTCTTGAGGCGCCATCGTTCTCTCCTAGATAAACCTGCTTTAAATATTGCTTACCGGTAAGGATACGCAACAGTTGGCGAATTCGCATGTATCGCGTGCTTTTACTGCTTAACCCAGGGTGTGCATCGAAATAGAGCAGGCTACTTTTGCTTACGCTCTTTTTTGGTGCAATAGCGGTGGTGTGAGAATGGATTTGCTCAGATTTAGCTCTGAGCTGCACTTTTGATGACGGCTAATTGGCTGACTTATAAGCAAAAAAAGTCAGCTGGCACAGTATGCGCATTATCGGTTCAGGTGCTTATTCTGGCGGCTGTGCCGCTACCAATCTAGCAGGACTTATCCAGCAGGGGAGATCCGGGATGAAACTCATCACCGCTATCATCAAGCCATTTAAGCTCGACGACGTTCGTGAGGCATTGGCCGACAACGGCGTTCAGGGCATTACGGTCACTGAAGTTAAAGGTTTTGGCCGTCAGAAAGGGCATACCGAGTTGTATCGTGGCGCGGAGTACGTCGTCGACTTTCTACCCAAGGTAAAAGTGGAAGTGGCCGTAGACGACGCCCGTTTGGAGAGCGTATTGGATGCAATCTGTAGTGCGGCTAACAGCGGCAAGATCGGTGACGGCAAGGTGTTTGTGACACCGCTTGAAGACGTTATTCGGATTCGGACAGGCGAGCGCGGTGCAGACGCCGTTTAACGCTGCTTTTTCGGATCATTTCTATAGTTCAACGGGGAACTTACAATGAATGAGTTGACTGATCTGAGCTACGCGCTCGATACGTTCTACTTTCTAATTTGCGGTGTGCTCGTCATGTGGATGGCGGCAGGCTTCTCCATGTTAGAGGCGGGCTTAGTACGCTCCAAAAACACCGCTGAGATACTGACCAAGAATATCGCGCTGTTTGCCATTGCCTGCACCATGTATCTGCTGGTGGGCTACTACATCATGTACTCCAGCAGCGCTGGCGGCTTCCTGCCCAATCTGGGCTTCTTGATTGGCGCTGAAAACAGTGTGGATGCGGTTACCGCAGGCGGCGATGACGCGCCCTACTACTCCATGCGTTCTGACTTCTTCTTCCAAGTCGTGTTCGTGGCAACCGCCATGTCAATTGTGTCGGGTGCCGTCGCTGAGCGTATGAAACTGTGGGCATTCCTGGCCTTTGCTGTGGTAATGACCGCGTTTATCTATCCGGTGTCTGGCTACTGGACTTGGGGTGGCGGCTGGTTGTCTGAAGTGGGCTACTCTGACTATGCGGGTTCCGGCATTGTGCACCTTGCCGGTGCGGCGGCTGCGTTAGCGGGTGTGATCGTGCTAGGCCCACGTAAAGGTAAATACGGTAAAGACGGTTCTATCCACGCTATTCCCGGTGCCAACATGCCGCTGGCAACGCTGGGTACCTTCATTCTGTGGATGGGCTGGTTCGGTTTCAATGGCGGTTCCGAGCTTAAACTTGCGGCTGTCGATTCTGCTAACAACGTGGCTCAGGTGTTTGTAAACACTAATGCAGCAGCGGCAGGTGGTGTGATTGCGGCACTGATCCTGGCCAAACTGTGGTTCCGCAAAGCTGACCTGACCATGGCATTGAACGGTGCCCTGGCTGGCCTGGTGGCCATCACCGCCGATCCGCTCTCTCCGACCGCACTGAGCGCTACCATTATCGGCGCGATTGGCGGCATCATCGTGGTCGCAGCCATCGTCACCCTCGATAAAGTGAAGCTGGATGATCCGGTCGGCGCGATCTCGGTTCACGGTGTTGTCGGTATCTGGGGCGTGCTGGCAGTGCCGCTGAACAATGACGGCGCATCATTCGGTGCCCAGATCATCGGTATCGTAGGTATCTTCGCTTGGGTATTCCTGGCCAGCCTGGTGGTATGGCTCATCCTGAAAGCCATCATGGGCATCCGGGTTAGCGAAGAAGAAGAGTATGAAGGCGTTGATATCGCTGAGTGCGGTCTCGAAGCCTATCCCGAATTTGGCATTAAGAAATAAACAGCGGCATTAAGAAATAACTTAATGCTGACCTAGTGAGCTGGCGTGCTCCTTCTGGCCTCCCCTTAGTGGGAGGCTTTTTTATTCTCTGCCGATAGCGGTGTATGCTGGTAGTTAGCGGTTAACGGCTGCAACATTCGCAGCCGTTCAACCCGACCCCATCATGGCCACCCAGTTAGAGGATATGGTAATGAAATTGATCACAGCGATTATCAAGCCGTTTAAGCTCGACGACGTACGCGAGTCGCTCTCCGATATCGGCGTGCAGGGTATTACGGTGACGGAAGTGAAGGGCTTTGGGCGCCAGAAAGGGCATACCGAGCTGTATCGTGGTGCTGAGTATGTGGTGGACTTCCTGCCCAAGGTGAAGCTGGAAGTCGCCGTGGACGACGACATGGTCGAGCAGGTGATTGATGCCATCACCCAGGTGGCGAACACAGGTAAAATCGGCGACGGCAAAATCTTTGTGATGCCGCTGGAGCAGGTGATTCGTATCCGTACTGGCGAAACGGGCAAAGACGCGGTTTAACGGTGAAGGGTAAGGTGTGAATGGTAAGTAGTGCCGAGTAGACAAAGCCCCTGTGGATGCTCTCCCCAGGGGCTTTGTATGAGTGATGCGATCATTCTGGCGGCTAAACTTTTTTCTATTCACCACTCACTCATTACGATTCACTATTTACGTCTCACTTCTCGACAAACGCACGCTCGATGACGTAGTCGCCCGGCTCGCCCATGCGCGGCGAGATATTCAGACCCAGCTCGTCAAGTAGCGCGCTGGTATCGTCCAGCATGGCGGGGCTGCCGCAGATCATCGCGCGATCCTGGCGCGGATCAATGGGCGGCAGGCCGGTGTCTTCAAACAGCTTGCCCGTACGGATATGGTCGGTTAGGCGCCCCATGGTGTGGAACTCCTCCCGAGTAACGGTGGGGTAGTAGACCAGCTTTTCAGCGATGTCTTCACCCAGGTATTCATGGGCTGGCAGCTCTTTGGTGATAAAGTCGGCGTAGGCCAATTCAGAAACTTCCCGCACACCGTGAACCAGCACTACCTTCTCGAAGCGCTCGTACACTTCAGGATCCTGGATCAGGCTCATAAACGGCGCCAAGCCGGTACCGGTGGAGAGCATGTAGAGGTTGCGGCCCGGCAGTAGGTCATCGCATACCAGCGTGCCGGTGGGCTTGCGGCTAACCATGATCTGATCGCCTACTTTCAGGTGCTGAAGGCGTGAAGTGAGCGGGCCGTCGGGTACTTTAATGCTGAAGAACTCAAGGTGGTCTTCGTAGTTGGGGCTGGCAATGGAGTAAGCGCGCATCAGCGGCTTGCCGTTCACTTCCAAACCAATCATCACGAACTGACCGGTTTTGAAACGCAGGCTGCGCTCGCGGGTGGTGCGGAAGCTGAACAGGGTATCGTTCCAGTGATGGACGCTAAGCACTTCTTCCAGAGCAAACTTACTCATGCCGTTTTCTCCATTAGTCGATGCTGGCGCTAGTCCGCATCGGTCATATTCTTAAAAAGAATAAAAATGATTAAATATGTTGCCAGCAAGTCTAAGCAAAGGGTGGTATATCTGTTAAGCGAATTATATTGATAACGGTTATCTGAAAAATAGATATAGATCAAATAAAGGTCAGACTCTATGCACTACACCCTGCGGCAGTTGGAAGTCTTTGTGGCGGTTGCTCAGCATGAGAGCGTCTCCCATGCGGCGCGGGCGCTGGCCATGTCTCAGTCGGCAACCAGCACGGCGCTTGCGGAGCTTGAGCGGCAGTTCGACTGCCAACTGCTGGATCGGATTGGTAAACGCTTAAAACTTAACGCACTGGGTTTTCAGCTGTTGCCCAAAGCGGTGGCGCTGCTGGATCGCGGCGAAGAGATTGAAGAGCTTCTACGTGGCCAGAAAGGGGTTGGGTCGCTGGATGTAGGGGCTACGCTGACCATTGGCAACTACCTGGCCACGCTGCTGATCAGCGATTTTATGCAGCGCCACCCCGGTAGCCGGGTGCGCTTGGCAGTGCGCAATACGCGCCATATTATCGAAGGCGTGCGCCAGCACTCGCTGGATTTAGGCTTGATCGAGGGGCAGTGCGACGATGACATGATCATCAGCCAACCCTGGGTGGAAGATGAGCTGTGCGTGTTTTGCTCGCCGCGACACCCACTGGCAGGCCGCGAGCACCTTGAACTTGAACAGCTGCTGCGTGAGGACTGGATTATGCGCGAAGAGGGCTCTGGCACCCGCATGACTCTGGAGCATGCCGCGCGCCACCGCCGCAGCCGGTTTAACACCCTGCTAGAGCTAGAGCATACGGAAGGTATTAAGCGTGCCGTGGAGTCAGGGCTGGGGATTGGCTGTGTCTCGCGCCTGGCACTGCGAGATGCCTTCCGGCGCGGCAGCTTGGTGCCGCTGCCTACGCCGGAGTTGGATCTAAAGCGTCAGTTTACGTTTATCTGGCATCGGCACAAATACCTCACCACCGGCGTGCGCGAATTTCTGCGCCTGTGCCGTGAAATGACCGCTGGGGCCAAGCGCAGCGACGATATTGCGCTGCCGCCGATTCCTTAAGCGTTTATCGCTCAGTCAATTCGGGAGCAGGCAACTGATGGTTGCTAGGGGCGTTTTTTGGCTCAAGTGTAAAGCCGCCTACCAGCGCAGCGAGCCTATCCGCCTGATCGTTTAGCTGTTCAGCGGCGGTCGTCGACTCCTCCACAAGCGCGGCGTTTTGCTGGGTCATTTGGTCTAGGTCGGTGACGGCAATGCTCACCTGGCTAATGCCCTCGCTTTGTTCTCGAGCGGCCGTACTGATATCTCCCAACATTTGCGTTACCCGCGTGACGCTTTCTGCTAATTCGTGCATTGCCGACTCCGCATCTCGAACCATTTGGGTACCGCTTTCAACCTTGCCAGCCGAAGTATTAATACGCTGGCGGATATCCTTGGCGGCTTCGCTACTGCGAGAGGCTAATTTGCGAACTTCGTCGGCGACCACGGCAAACCCACGACCGTGTTCGCCAGCCCGGGCGGCTTCCACAGAAGCATTCAGGGCAAGCAGGTTAGTCTGAAAGGCGATGCCGTCGATGACGGTCACGATGGCCTGAATTTCATCGGAATTGGAGCGAATATCATCCATCGTTGCCACGACTTGCTCAAACGCGCTGTCGGTACGCGAGGCTAACTGCGAGGCGGTTTGTGAAAGCCCACTGGCTTCTTGCGAGGCGTGAGTGGTATGGCTAACGGTGCTGCTGATTTCTTCCATCGCAGAGGAGGTTTGCTGCAGGCTGGCAGCGGCCTGTTCAGTGCGCCGTGAGAGGTCGTGGCCACCTTGAGTAATTTCATTAGCCGCGTGGTTGACGGCTTCACTACTACGGCGCACATCCAGCAGAATAACCTGAATTTTTTCTGCAAAGGCATTGAACTGCTCAGCTACCGCGGCACTTTCATCTCGCCCATGCACCGGTAGACGTTGGGTAAGGTCACCATGGCCTGAAGCAATCTCTGCCATGCGGCTTGCAAGCCGCTTAAGAGGCCGTGCGATTCGCCCGCCAATCCACCATAGCGCTGCCACCCCCAATGCTGCCAGAAGTAGCCCTACTACCGTCATGCCCAGCGTATTTTGCTGGCGCTGCTCGCTGAGAACTGCTTGCAGCTCGCCTAACTCCGCAAGCGCTACGTCTTCAGGGAGCTGGAGTACCAACACCCAGGGGAGGCGAGTATCGCCAATGGTAATAGGCTGATAGCGCTGCAGTAGACCATCGTTAACGCTGCTTTGCAGGCTACCTTGCTCTGATGCCTCTCGGATGCCCGCGAGAATTGTACTGCTAAGGGAGTCACTGGCAGGCGAGCCCAGACTCTCTACGCCTGCCGTGTCGGCGACTAGCCCCCCACTTCCCGCGACGAGAGCCATGCGCCCAGCGCCTTCGTATAGCGCTTGGTTGGCATCGCTTAGCAGGGTTTGGATAAAGTTAAGGGAGAGGTCTACCCCCGCAACGCCACGAAACTCGCCATCCACCAAAATGGGGGCGTTAAACGAAGTGACCAGTTGCGTCTCGCCGCCATAGTCATAAGCCGCCGGATCGATAATGCAGGGAACTAGGGTTTCACGAGGGCAAAGATAGTATTCGCCTTCCCGAACGCCGCTGGGAAGGCGTTCTTCACTCTCCATGGTATCTCCCAGCGGCAGCACTTCTAGCGTTTCATCCTCGGTGCGGTACCACCAGGGCATAAAGCGACCGCTACCGTCATGGCCATAGCGCTCATCTCCTGCATATCGTGCGTCGTCACCAAACGCATTGGGCTCCCAGCCGATAAATGCATCCAGCAGTGTCGGGTTGTCGGCCACAGTTTGGCGCACTAAGTTAGATAGTTCGCGGCGGTTCAGGTAAAGCGAGCGGCGCCCCTCTTCATCCTCCATACCCATCAAAGCATTAGTAGTCGCCAATTGATTGGCGATAGTCATGGCATTGTTGAGTTCGCGCTGAATACGCCCGCCCTCTGCTTCGGCAATGGCATCCAAGCGCGCATTCAATGCACTTTCCATCAATGCGCCGGTATGCTCATTCACCGTTTGCTGGGTGCGGGCCGCGGCGACCAAGTTATAGATGACTAGCGCAGCCACAATCGCGAGCAAGCAAGGGCCCGCAAGTGCGACGACAAAAGAGCGTAACGAACGAAAATGCATAGCGTTACCCCTTAAGTAATGTGATGGCGGCGGTTGTCATGTGCTTGGTACTGCACTTGCAGGGCAGGTGCCGCGGCGTGAGACAGCTTAAAACTACTGATAGTGCCTGCCAGATGATCGGCCTGTTCTTTTAGCTGCTCGGCGGCGGTCGTGGACTCTTCCACCATGGCCGCGTTTTCCTGAGTCATGCGATCCAGTTCTGCGACGGCAATGTTGACCTGATTGATGCCATCGCTTTGCTCGCTGGTGGCCGCATTGATCTCCTCCAAAACATCGGTAACGCGGGTAATATGCGCGACGATGTCTTGCATGGTAGATCCCGCATTACGCACTAAAGTGGTGCCATTGTTAACCTTGGTTTGAGAGTCCTCAATCAGCTGTTGAATATCGTTGGCGGCATCACTGCTACGCCCAGCCAGCTTGCGCACCTCATCGGCCACCACGGCAAAACCACGGCCATGTTCGCCAGCGCGGGCAGCTTCCACCGAGGCGTTAAGCGCCAGCAGGTTGGTCTGGAATGAAATGCTGTTCATCAAGGTGACAATCTCACCGATCTTATCCGAAGCGTGGGTAATGTCTTCCATGGTGGTCACCACATTTGCTACAACCTTCCCACCTTCGTTGGCTACCTCTGAGGCGGTTTGGGAGAGCTTGTTGGCTTCTTTTGCGGATGCAGCCGCGTGTTGAACCGTGCTGGTGATTTCCTCGATCGATGCAGAGGTCTGCTGCAGGCTAGCGGCAGCGTTATCGGTGCGACGGGATAAGTCCTGACCACCCATGGCGATCTCATTGGCCGCGTGGTGAACAGATTCACTGCTGGTGCGTACATCAATTAATACGGCCTCCATTTTACCTACGAAACGGTTGAAGGCCTTGGCAATTTGAGTGACTTCATCATTACCCTCTTCGGGCAAGCGTCGGGTTAAATCGCCCTCTCCCGATGCGATATCATCCATCGCATTACGAACTCCCAGCAAGCGGCGTAGCAGCAGAGAAAGCAGCAAACCGAAGACCACTGCCGTGATTGCGGCCACAATCAGCAGCGTGACTATCGATGTAGTGGCGATGGCGCGCAGGCCCGCTGTTGCCTCGTGTTCGTCCAGTGCCACAATCAACTGCCAGCCACTGCTACCACCCACGTTATTGCCCATTAGCAACGTATCGCTGTTTTGCAGTGAAAGCGATTGGGGTTCATCGGCTTGGGCGATTTCGCTAAGCCGGGTGTTGGTCAGTTCATCGCTCAAACGTGTGGAAGGTTCGAGCGTCATGTCAGCGTCAGGATGCGCGATCAGGGTACCGTCTTCAGTGGTTAAAAAGCCGAAACTGGACGGCGTAGGGGCAATGCCGGTAACAATTTCGATCACATCCTCGATAGTAATATCCGCACCAATGACTGCAGCCAGCTGCCCATTACGGTAGAAAGGGCGTGCAAAGGTAACGATTAAGCCCCCCGTTTGGGCATCCGTGTAAGGTGCCGTAATAATGGTCTCTTGCGCTTCGGCTGCGCCTTGGTACCAGGGCCGCTGACGCGGGTCGTAATCGCTGGGGGGCTGCCATCCATCGGAAAAAATAGCGTCTGGTGTGGAAGGATAAGCAATGTAGGCTGTCATAAAGCTGCCTGAGCCAGCCAGTTGTTGAAGTGCGGCAAGTGGGTCATCGCTATTGGCTGCATCATCCATGCTGGAAAGCATGGTATAGCGTGCGTTAAACCACTCGTTGATAGCTTGCGTATTACCGTTAACCACGGCGCTAAGATTGCGCGTTATTTGCTGGCTATTATGGTGCTTTACGGTGGTGTAACTGGCAATGCCGTTAATCACCAGGGCGAGGGTAATCGCCACTAATGCAGCCAATAGGATGCGTGCTCGGAGGGTAGATAGCATGGTCGCTCTCGACGTAGAAGTGCATGTCAGTACTCAGGGGGAGGTACCGTTTATAATGTCTTCTAGGCTATCGGCGAGAGCGACCCTTTCTTTAGTCTTACATGGTCTTTAAGTTTTGGATATTACTAGCGTAAATCACTAACTGCTTGTTGAATATCGGCCATTGAAGCTTTACTTAGATCTTTTGATAGGGAATGAATCACCAGCTTTTGGGTAGGGGCATCGAGTTTATCGCGTAAAAGCCCTAAAAATTTAGGTGGCGCCACCATAATGAGCTTCTTCATACTGTTGCCTACTCGAGCACTATAAAGTCGCTGAGCGACCTCTTTCGCAAACAACTCGTTTTCGTGCTTAGTAGCCGTTCCCTCTTCGCCAGCCGAGCGAGAGGTAGTGGACATCGACTCATGCACATCGCCTCGACCGTCGGTGACCAAGTCACCTTCGTGTAGACGTCCTTCAGCGTGAACCATGCTTTCTTGCTCTGCCAACGTTAAGGCATCTCGGGTAAAAATGCGTGCGCGAGCGGCGTCGGCTACCACGATATAGGTTGTCATCGCTGTGCATACTCCATGTCGTTGATGGTCATCTAACCATGGCAAGCGTTTGGCGTTAGGTCAAACGCTTGCCTCGGCTTAAGCAACGTGGGTTACAGCACCTTGCTACGCAGCAAGCTGGTGACGGCTTCACCAATCAGTACCAGCACAATAATGGCAATCAAAATGGTCGCCACGGTAGGCCAGGCAAAGGTGTCAATTGCGCCCTGGAGGATAACGCCGATACCCCCGGCGCCCACCAACCCAAGTACCGTCGATTCGCGGATATTGATATCCCAGCGGAGGATGACGATGGCAAAAAACGCGGGCATGACCTGAGGCACGATTGCATAGGCGACCACTTTGGCCTTGGAGGCCCCGGTGGCTTCCATGGCCTCTACGGGGCGCCGGTCAATCTCCTCTATTGCTTCGCCCATCAGCTTGCCGATAAAGCCAATCGAGCGAAACATGATGGCGAGTATGCCCGCTAATACCCCAGGGCCAAAAATGGCCACGAACAGCAGCGCCCAGATGATGGTGTTCACCGAACGGCTTGAGACCAGAATGAAGCGACCAAACCACAAACAGGCGCGGTTGGGGGTAGTATTCTGGGCGGCGATGTAGGCCACCGGGAGCGCCAGGAAAATCGTCAGAAAGGTAGCCAGCGTAGCGATATGCACGGTCTCGATCAGCGCTGCGATAATGCCATTGAGCCCCGCCGCACTGGGTGGCCACATGCGTGCGCCAAGCCCGGAGATTTGGTTGGGCGCATCCCACACCCAGGGCCAGAAAATATCAATATCGCGCACCGCCCAAACCACTAACATCAAGGTAGCTAGCAGAACGGCGTAACGAATCAGGCGCTGTTTGCGGTCATAGCGTTGCCAAATACGATCGGCAAGCTGCTGTGCGTGATCTACCATATTTTTTTCCTTACCCAGCCGCTGACACCTTCACTGAGCAAAATGACCGCGATGATAATGAGCAGAATCGCAAAGGCGAAATCGTAGTCGTAACGCCCAAAGGCATTCATCAGGGTGCCGCCAATTCCGCCTGCCCCAACGATTCCGACCACCGCTGATGCGCGCAAGTTACTATCCAATTGGTACATGGATAGCCCTACCTGGCGTGGCAGAATTTGCGGAAAGACCGCATAAAACAGAATGGCCACATAGCCAGCGCCGGCGGCTTTCATCGCCTCTACTTGGCCCCAATCAATCTCCTCGATCTCTTCGGCGAGCAACTTGCCCACAAAGCCGATGGAGTAGAGTGTCAGAGTCAGAATACCTGCGAGTGGGCCAAATCCAACGGCAGCGACAAACAGGATGGCAACAATTACCGGATGAAAGCTGCGCGATACGATAATCACCGACCGGCCAATCACATAGATAGGCATTGGGGCGATATTACGTGCCGCCATCACGGCAAAGGGAATAGAGAGTAAAACCCCCAATAGCGTCGCCAGAATGGCGATTTGAAAGCTCTCTTTAAAGCCTGTTAGCAGCAGCTCGTAGCGCTCTAGGCTGGGTGGGAAGCCGCCGCTAAATATGCGTGCCGCGCGGGGCAACCCTTCAGAGATCCGTGCCCAGTTGAACGGCAGCGAGCCGAACGCCCAGACCAGATAAACCACGGCAACCACGATTAACCCATAGCGTAGCAACGGGTTGGCAATGAACGGCGGCTTTCGCCAGGTGCGGGGCGCCGTTGAAGGGGCCTCAGGCGGAGTCATGTGAGGGCTCCTCCGCTGGCGTATCGGTAATCGCGTCGTCCGGCGCTTCAATGCCTCCGTAGATGGCGTCTAACGCGTCTTTGTTGAAATCGGCAGGCAACCCATCAAAGATCATCTTGCCGTGGCGTAGACCCACAATCCGCTCGGTATAGGTTTTGGCCTGTGCGACGTTGTGGATATTGATGAGTACTGGCAGCGAGAGCTCACTGGCCAGGCTTTGCAGCAGTATCATGATCTGCTCGGAGGTGCGTGGGTCGAGCGAGGCAGTTGGTTCGTCCGCCAGCAGAACATCAGGCTCTTGCATCAGGGCTCGCACGACGCCTACCCGCTGGCGCTCGCCACCGGATAGCTCATCAGCGCGCTTGTTGGCGTAATGAGCGATTCCCACCCGCTCCATCAGCACAAACGCACGCTCAATATCGGCCTGAGGGTAGCGGCGGGATATTGCTTGATAGAGATTGACGTAACCCAACCGTCCGGCCAACACGTTCTCCATCACGGTCAAGCGATCCAGTAGGTTAAAGCCTTGGAACACCATACCGATCTTGCGGCGAGCACGGCGCAGCTCGGCGCCTTTCAGGTTCACCAGCTCATTGCCGTTGAGTTTGATCGAGCCGGAGGTTGGCTCGACCAGGCGATTGATACATCTCAGCATGGTGCTTTTACCCGCACCCGAGGCGCCTACGATAGAAACAACGCTGTTTCCCTCTACCTTGAGGTCAAGCCCTTTCAGCACGGCTTCATCGTGGCCATAACGTTTGACCAGATTGGTAATTTCCAGCATGTGTCCGCTTCCATCGTCGAGACAATAACCGCACCGCCGGCGGCGGTGCGCTACGTTTACTCTTCCAGGTTTTCTGGCGTATAGCTCACGTTATTGGCCGCTTGGATGGTACGAATTACCTGCCAGTTGTCTTGGTAGTTGATGGGTATGAATTTCTCGACGCCCTCAAACTCTTCACCAAGTTCGGTGCCGACAAAATCAAAGCTAAAAAAGGCTTCCTCTATTTTCTCGACCAGGTCGGGATGCAAGTTGTGCGCGTAGTTATAGGAGGTAGTGGGGAAACGGTCGGATTCGTAGATCAGGCGCACGTCTTCTTCATCGTAAAGACCGCGTGCTGCCATCCGCTCGACGACTTCTGAGGCCACGGGGGCCGCATCGTAATCCTTGGCCACCACGCCCAGCATGGATTGGTCGTGGCTACCCGAATAGACCACTTCGTAATCCTCATCGGGAGTGATGCCGAGTTCCGGCAGCAGCGCACGAGGGGCTAAATTGCCCGAGTTTGAGGTGGGTGAGGTATGGGCAACGCGTTTGCCTTTGAGATCCTCAACCTCGTGGATATCAGAGTCGACATGAGTAAATAACTGCAGGGTGTAACCGAATTGGCCGTCATCAGAGCCCATCAAGGCAAACGGCACGGCACCGGCCAAATTCACCGCAAACGGCGTAGGGCCAGTGGAAAAACCAGCGATATGCAGCCGACCGCTGCGCATGGCTTCAACTTGGGCAGCGTTTGACTGTACGGCGAAGAAACGCACATCCCGTTCGGTAACCTCGGCCAAGTGATCGATAAACGGCTGCCAGATATCCGAATAGATAGCCGGATCCTCTACGGGGGTATAAGCAAAAATCAGCGTGTCTGGATTGACCCACTCAGCCTCATCGGCAGGGCGATCCGCCACCATATCGCCATCTTCATCACAATAGATGGTATCCAGGGCGCCACGTTCGCACTCCGCGAAGGCATGGGTAGAGAGCAGGGTGAGCGGTAGTAGGGATGTAGCGATAAGTATCGCAAGCGGGCGCTGGCGGAAGAGCGAAGTTGTCATGGTGAGCCTCGTTTGTGCGTTATTGTTGTGTTCTTGCTATGGGTCAGGCTGTATTTCCTTGGCTGCGTTTTGCCACTATTGAAAGCGGAAACTGTTTCGTAAGTGGACATTCCGCGTCAAGGATGGTTATTTTCGAAAGTAGACACCTTCAATCTAGGGTTTGTGACAAACTTATGTCAAATACTTTACAGCCGCTCTCCGACCATTGGCGCAACCGCTATTTATTCATGCGCCACGGCCATAGTCAGGCTAATCAACAGAGGGTGATTGTCAGCTCGCCGGGGCGCGGGGTGGAAAACTTTGGTCTCTCCGAGCATGGTGAGCAACAGCTTGCCCAGCTCGTTGCCGACTGGCAGTGGCCTGTGCCGACCCGCGTGGTGCATTCAGACTTTTTGCGTACCACCCAAACCGCTGCCCATGTGGCGGCCAGGTTCGAGTTGGTACCCAGCGTGGATACGCGCTTGCGGGAACGAAATTTTGGCGAACTAGAGGGGTTGGGGGACGAGCTCTATCCCAGTGTATGGGCGTTAGATGCCGAGGATGCTGAACACCAGCACCATGGAGTAGAAGCGTTGAGCCGAGTGGCAAGCCGTATGCAGTCGGTGATCGGTGATTGGGAACAACAGGTAAGCGGGGAAGTCATTCTGCTCGTCAGTCACGGTGATCCGCTGCAAATTCTGCTGACTGCCCTGGCCGGGAAACCGCTGACGTCCCACCGTGAGCAAACCCCGTTAGCACCCGCTAGCATTACTCTTTATGGGCATGGCGTGTAATCCACTAAAAGCTGTGTGGTAGTCTCTAAGAAAAGTAAAGAGAACCTGCTATGCCTGCTCCTTTTTCGCCGGATGCGCCGAGCCTGCTGAATGCCCTTGCTGTGGGCAGCCGCGCGCTCATCGACGCGCACTTTTGGAGTGAGGGCGTCGATCAGCTATTGGCGGCGCTAGGGGAAGCGTCGGGTGTCAATCGGGTGTGGATATTTCAAACCATAGAGCGCAACCCAAACGGTGTCTTGCAGGATTTTGTTTTTGAGTGGGCATCTTCATCGCACTATCGTGAGCGAACGCAAAAACGCTTTCGCTTTTTTACCACGCTGATCGACGATCCCGAGTATGAGGAAATGGTCAATCGTCGGGAGCGTGGTGACTCGCACACCTGTATTACCTCGCAGGTGGATTTGGGGTCGCTGCGCGACAATTTGGAAAGCCAGTCGATTTTATCGATGGTGACCGTTCCGATTATGGTGGATGGTCAGTGGTGGGGCACTTTGGGCTTCGATGACTGTGAGCGTGAAGTTGACTGGGAGGGAGCGGGGTTGCAGGCGCTAGTGATCGGCGCTGAACTGATCGCTTCGGCTATTTATCGTCAGCAGCTTACCCGCAGGCAACGGCAGGTTGATTTGCTGCAGCAGGTCGCTGCCTGCGGCACCTGGGAGATTAATACTCGCAGTGGCGCCACCTGGTGCTCTTCGGCGTTGCTGCTTTCGCTGGGTTATCCTGGTGATTATGCAAGGCTCCCATTGCGCCGCTTACTGGCTCACGCCATGCCCACTGACCGCTTACGGGTGTTTGGTTTGATCCGCGAGTGCCAACAGCGGCTGCAAACCCAATGCCGCATTGATGTTCAGCTCAGGGTCGCATCCGGGCAATGGCGTTGGCATGAGCTGGTGATGGAAAGCTACTACTCCGATGATGGCTATTTAGCGCGTATCGGCGGCCTAGTCATCGATATTAGTCAACGTAAAAAAAGCGAAGAGCAGGCCTGGGCGGCGGCGGAGTTTGACGCCTTGACCGGCACACGCAACCGACGTGGCTTGGCTAATCACTTAGCACAACTCAATGAGCAAGCTGAAGCGGCAGCCTATTATTTGCTGATGATTGATATTGATTACTTCAAACATATCAATGATCGCTACGGTCACCCCGCGGGGGATACGCTGCTGGTGGAGATGGCAAAGCGAGTACACGAGGCCCTGCGGCCCGAGGATTGTCTGGCAAGGTTCGGCGGTGAAGAGTTTGCTGTTACGGCGGGTGATTTATCGCACCAACAGGTAGTCCAGCTGGGTGAGCGTATTCGCCAACGAGTAGCCCAGCAACCGTTTTACCTGACGGCGGGTGATTCGCAAGTGCCGATGATGGTGACACTCACCGTCAGCGTGGGGATTGCACCTCTGGCGCTCACCAGTGATTTAGACCACAGTCAGGCAGTAGCCGTTGCCCAGGCCGACCAAGCGCTCTATGCCGCCAAAGAGGCGGGGCGAAATCGCGTTGTGGCTCACTGGCAGCCGTGATGACGACGACTGATGAGGTTTATTGCTGCGACGGTGGAATCCAGGCAATCATATCGACTTCCACATCAGCG
The DNA here is from genome assembly GCF_000982975.1 of Halomonas sp. A3H3. Classification (NCBI taxonomy): domain Bacteria; kingdom Pseudomonadati; phylum Pseudomonadota; class Gammaproteobacteria; order Oceanospirillales; family Halomonadaceae; genus Halomonas; species Halomonas sp. A3H3. The sequence continues at coordinate 2,109,850 of NZ_HG423343.1, forward strand.
CCTCCAGCCAAGCCGGTTACCCCGATACAGGTGCGGGTGGGTAGAGGCTGGGGAAAGTAACTGGCGTAGACCTTATTCACTTCGTCGAAGTGGCCCATATTGGTAATGAACACCCGAGACTGCACCACATATTCGAAGGCACTTCCGACTTCTTCCAGCACAATCGCCAGGTTCTGCATTACCCGATGAGTCTGTTCGGTGAAGGTGCCCAAAAGCATCTCGTTGGTCTCTGGCACCGTCGGCATCTGGCCAGTGATAAAGACCAGATCACCTACGCGGCAGGCGTGGGAAAAAGGCGCAATCGGTTGCGGGGCGCGGTCGATAAACAGCTTTTCAATCATGCTTTTATCCTTTTTTGAATGATGTCGTTGCGAGGAGCGGAGCGACGAAGCAATCTTGTTTGTAGTGGCAAGATAACTTCAAGATCGCCGCGCTACGCTCGCGATGACATGCTGTTTTTTAAAGTCTGTTAACTATCATGGGCCTCAAGTGAGGCCCATGATGACGAACTTATCCACAGCTGCTTTGTCGCTGGGGCTGTGTATTAATGCCCCAGAATCTGGCTTAAGAACAGCTGGGTACGTTCAGACTGCGGGTTGTTGAAGAACGGCTCAGGCGCGTTCTCTTCAATGATTTGCCCCTGATCCATAAAGATCACCCGGTCGGCGACGGTTTTGGCGAAGCCCATTTCGTGGGTCACGCAGATCATGGTCATGCCTTCTTCCGCCAGTTCCACCATAACGTCCAGCACCTCTTTGATCATCTCGGGGTCTAGGGCGGAGGTGGGCTCGTCAAACAGCATCACGTCGGGGTGCATGCACAGCGAGCGGGCAATCGCTACGCGCTGCTGCTGGCCGCCCGAGAGTTGCCCCGGGTACTTAGTTGCCTGCTCGGCAATGCGCACCCGTTCTAGGTACTCCATGGCTAGCGCTTCGGCCTCTTTGCGGGGCTTCTTTTGTACCCACATTGGCGCAATACAGCAGTTTTCCAGCACTGATAAATGCGGGAACAGATTGAAGTGCTGAAACACCATGCCGACGCTACGACGAATCTGCTCAATGCGTTTGACGTCTTGGGTCAGCGGTAGACCGCCCACCACAATTTCACCCTTTTGGTGCTCTTCAAGGTGGTTAATGCAGCGAATTAGCGTTGATTTACCCGAACCTGATGGGCCGCAAACCACGATACGTTCGCCGCGTTTTACCTCAAGGTAGATATCCCGCAGTACGTGAAAATCGCCGTACCACTTGTTAACGTTGTGCATCTCGACCATCAGGTCAGAAGCACTGGTGTCAGAGGTGTTGGTGGCTGCTTGTGTCATGTTGAAATCCTACTTAAAACGTAATGAGATGCGGCGCTCGTATTTAAACTCGAACTAGTGCTTATGGCCGGTGTTTAGCTTGCGCTCCAAGTACTGGCTGTAGCGCGACATGCTGAAACAGAATATCCAGAACACGAACGCGGCAAATACATAGCCCTCTACCGAGAAGCCCAGCCAGCGCGAGTCGGAAAGCGCCGCTTGCACAATGCCCAACAGGTCAAACAGCCCGATGATCATGACCAGGGTGGTGTCTTTAAACAGTGAGATAAACGTATTGACGATGCCAGGAATCATCATTTTCAGTGCCTGAGGCATCACGATTAGCCCCATGCGCTTCCAATACGTCATCCCCAGTGCCGCGGCGGCCTCATCTTGCCCTTTGGGAATCGCCTGCAAACCACCGCGAATAACCTCGGCCATATAGGCACTTTGGAACAGCGTCAGGCCGATTAGCGCACGTATAAGGCGATCCACGTTAAGTTCAGACGGCAGGAACAGCGGCAGCATCACCGAGGCCATAAACAGAATGGTGATTAGCGGCACACCGCGCCAAAACTCGATAAAAATCACGCAGAAGGTTTTGACGATGGGCATGTTCGAGCGTCGCCCAAGGGCTAATACAATGCCAATAGGCAGTGCGCCAATCATCCCCACGCTAGCCAGTAGCAGCGTCAGCATCAAACCGCCCCAGCGGTGGGTGGAGACACGCGGTAGATCAAAGTAGCCGCCGTGTAGCAGCACGTAGGCGATCACCGGGAAGATCAGCAGCGCAAACAGTGTCATCCAGCGCTTAAACGGCAGGCGCGGAATGACCATCCAGGCAATAATGCCCGCGAACATGGCAAACACGATATTGGCGCGCCAATACTCCTCACTCGGGTAGAGGCCGTACATAAACTGGGAAAAGCGTGCGTTAACGAATACCCAGCAGGCGCCCACCCGTGTGCAGTCTTCGCGGCTGTCGCCCACCCAGTTGGCATCAATAAATGCCCACTGAACTGTTGGCACCACGAGTAGATAGAGCACGTACAGGCCCAGTAGCGTGAAGATGCTATTGATAGGGCCGTTGAACAGATTGCCTCGTAGCCAGGCAACCGGCCCAATGGTGCCTTTAGGAGCCGGGCGCTGAGGTATGGTTTCTTTATTGTGAATCATGGGGTCGCCTCCGGCCTAGCGTTCGACCAGCGCAACGCGAGCGTTGAACCAGTTCATGAACATGGACACCAGCAAGCTGATGATCAGATAAACCGCCATGGTCATGGCAATGACTTCGATTGCCTGACCGGTCTGGTTGAGCGTGGTGCCGGCAAAAACCGATACCAGGTCGGGGTAGCCGATGGCGGTGGCCAGTGACGAGTTTTTAATCAGGTTGAGGTATTGGCTGGTGAGTGGCGGAATAATGACGCGCATAGCCTGGGGAATGATGATTAGGCGCAGCACTAGCTTGCGCGGCAAGCTCAATGCCTGGGCGGCTTCCGTTTGGCCATGGGGGATGGCTTGGATGCCCGAGCGCACAATCTCCGCAATGAAGGACGCGGTATAGATAGACAGCGCCAGCCACAGGGCCAAAAATTCAGGGATAATGGTAATACCACCGCCGAAGTTAAAGCCGCGCAGTACCGGCATCTCCCAGGTCACCGGTACACCTGTAGCGACCAGTACCAGCAGTGGTAGGCCAAAGATAATCACCAGCGACATCCAGAAAACCGGTAGGCGCTTGCCGGTGGCTTCGTGACGGCGCTTGTTCCACATGACCAGTGCGATGCTGGCAATAATAGCCACCACGAAGGTGGCTGGGATAAGACCAAATCCTGACTCGAACAGAGGCTGAGGCAGGTACAGCCCGCGTACGTTCAGGAAAATGGCTTCACCAAAGGCCATGCTCTCTCTAGCGCTGGGTAACGTCCGCAGTACAGCAAAGTACCAGAAGAAAATTTGCAGCAGCAGGGGGATATTACGAAACGTTTCGATATACGCATTGGCTAGCCGAGCGATCAACCAGTTGGGCGATAGCCGCGCGATACCGACGATAAAACCAATAATCGAGGCAGCTAACACCCCCAATCCACCGACTAGCAGCGTATTGAGCAAGCCAATCACAAAAGTGCGGCCGTAGGTACTTTGGGAGGAGTACTCGATTAAGCTTTGACCAATACCAAAGCCGGCTGTGTTGCCCAGGAAGCCAAAGCCAGTGGTAATGCCGCGAGCATTCAGGTTGGCTTGGGTATTGCCGATAATATAGATCAGGAAAGCCGCGACAACGGCGACCAATATAAGCTGAAAAATAAGTGCGCGCTTAGCGCGGTCTCGCCAAAACGGCGGCTTGTGGCCAGCGGGGCGAACGTTAGGTCTTACAGACATGGATGGCGTCTCCGCTACACGGAAGGTCAATCAAATGGCCCGCCACGACCTTGAAACAGGTCCTTTAAACAGATACCTGTGAAGAGGGTGGCGGGCCGGGGTCAAGCGAGACGCTTAGCGAATCGGGGGAGCGTACTGGAAGCCGCCGTCTGTCCATAGGGCGTTAACACCGCGCTCAATTTCCAGCGGCGAGCCCATGCCCACGTTGCGGTCGAAGCTTTCAGCGTAGTTACCCACTTGGCTAATAATGTTGTAGGCCCAATCTGCTTCTAGGTTCATGCCTTCACCGTAGTTGCCGTCTTGGCCTAGCAAGCGAGCGATGTTGGGGTCTTCAGAGTTAAGCATTTCTTCAGCGTTTTCACTGGTGACGCCGTACTCTTCGGCGTTAATCATGGCGAACAGCGACCATTTCACAATGTTGAACCAAAGATCGTCACCCTGACGAACCACAGGGCCTAGTGGCTCTTTGGAGATAACGTCAGACAGGATCATCGAGGCTGAAGGATCGTCTAGCTGAATACGTAGCGCCGCTAGCTGAGAGGTATCGGAGGTTAGCACGTCACAGCGGCCGGCCTGATAGCCACCCACGGTTTGCTCAGAGGTATCAAATACGATCGGGTTGAATTCCATGTCGTTAGCACGGAAGTAGTCAGCCAGGTTCAGCTCGGTAGTGGTGCCAGACTGAATGCAGATGGAGGCGCCGTCTAGCTCGTCTGCACCGGTAATACCCAGGTCACGGGATACCATGAAGCCCTGGCCGTCGTAAAAAGTAACCCCGGTGAAGTTCAGGCCCAGAGTAGTATCGCGGGTAGTGGTCCAAGTGGTATTACGTGATAGAACGTCGACTTCACCTGATTGCAGGGCGGTGAAGCGCTCCACGGCGTTGAGTGAAATATAGTTGACGGCTTCTGAGTCGCCGAGTACCGCTGCCGCTACAGCGCGGCATACATCAACGTCGATACCTTGCCAGTTACCGTCGTCGTCCGGAGCTGAGAAGCCCGGCAAACCATCGCTCACACCACACTGAACGGCACCACGCTCAATGGTATCTTCCAGGGTGTCGGCTTGAGCAGTTGCCATTCCCGCCAGGCTAAGTGAGCCAGCGGACGCCAGAAGCGCTAAGTGTTTTTTATTGAACATCTAGTTTCCCTCGAAGTTATTGGAATCAGCTATTGAAATCAGTTATTGAAACCAGTAGTTGAAATAGTTATGCATGCCGTAGCATGTCACTAAACCTAGCAAGGAAGATGCCAACAAGGGTACAGGCGTTAATTCAGCGCTTTTCAACGCTACTCAACGAATTCGAGACGAAGGTCTAGGTGCAAAAAGGTTACTGCCCACCTCGCATTGCACCGTTATAGGGCAAGCTGAGGTGGGCGGTAACACAAAGGCAGTTATTAGGCGTGGTTTACTCGGCTGCGAATGCCTTGCGCATAAACGGCGGGAGGGCGAGCGCACCGCGATGGGCGTCAACGCTATAGTATTCAAGCGGTAAGTCGTGGTTGGTGGCTGCCTGCTCGCGGAACGTATTCACGTCGGTGGCTTTACCCGCCAATGTTACGCTCCACCAGCCTGAAGGATATACCGGCTGCGGGAAGGGCAGCGTGGCAACGCTGTCAAAACCGGCTTTCAACATGTCGTTGCGCAGCTCTCGGATGATCGAGCCACTGTGGTAAAGCGGTGATTCGCTCTGCTGCACCATTACGCCGCCGCTTTTCAAAATACGGTGGCAGCGCTTGAGAAAATCGGTTTTAAACAGCCCTTCAGCGGGCCCAACCGGGTCGGTGGAGTCGATAATCAGCACATCGATGCTCTCATCAGGTGCATCGTCCACCCACTTGACGCCGTCGGCGAACAGCAGTTCAGCGCGGGGGTCGTTATTCGACGCTACCAACGACGGGAAGAAGCGCTCAGAGGCCTTGGTGACCTCTTCGTCGATGTCAATTTGGGTAACTTTCTCGACACTCGGGTGGCGCAGCACCTCTTTTAAGGTGCCGCAGTCGCCACCGCCGATGATCACCACACGTTTGGGATCTTGGTGGGTAAACAGCGCCGGATGCGCAATCATCTCATGGTAGAGGAAGTTATCGCGATCAGTCAGCATCACGCAGCCGTCCAGCACCATTAGGTTGCCGTAGGTCTCGGTGGCGTAGACCTCTAGATGCTGGTATTGGCTCTGTACATCCAGCAGTTTTTCAGAGATCTTCAGTGAGAAAGCGCTGCCGTGGCTATCAAAGACTTCGGTAAACCATTGGTCGTCGCGTAAATCGCTCATCAATTGGCTCCTGAGTGCTGTGCATTTGTGTGCGTTGGAATATCGCGGTGATACTGTGGGCTTAATTCGTGCAGCGCCTCCATAAAGGCAGTGACGTTGTCGGGGTTGGTAAACTGGCTGATTCCGTGGCCCAGGTTAAACACGTGGCCAGGGCCATGGCCGTAGCTTTCCAACACGCGGGCTACTTCAGCGCGGATAGCCGAGGGGCGGGCAAACAGAACGTTGGGATCAAGATTGCCCTGTAGCGCCACTTTGTGACCAACCCGGGCACGGGCATCGGAAAGCTCGGTAGACCAGTCGATACCCAATGCATCGGCACCGGCGCAGGCGATATGCTCAAGCCACTGGCCGCCGTTTTTGGTGAAGAGAATCACCGGTACGCGGCGGCCGTCGTGTTCGCGGATCAGTCCCGAAACGATCTGCTCCATGTAGCGCAGCGAGAACTCAAGGTACGCAGGGGTAGAGAGTGCGCCACCCCAGGTATCAAAAATCTGCACCGCCTGGGCTCCCGCGCGAATTTGGGCGTTCAGGTAGTCAGTTACCGCATGCGCCAGCGTATCCAGCAACTGGTGCATGGTATCCGGGGTATCGTAAAGCATGGTTTTCAGATGGCGGAAGTCCTTGCTGGAGCCGCCCTCCACCATGTAAGTCGCCAGCGTCCAGGGGCTGCCTGAGAAGCCGATCAGCGGCATGCGGCCGTTCAGCTCACGACGAATGGTCGACACCGCACGCATCACGTAATCCAGGTCGCGCTCGGTGTCGGGCACGCTTAGAGCGGCGACTTCTTCCTGTGTACGCACGGTTTTGCGGAATTTTGGGCCTTCGCCGGTTTCAAAATAGAGCCCCAGGCCCATGGCATCTGGAATGGTCAGAATATCTGAAAACAGAATGGCTGCATCCAGCGGGTAACGCTCCAAGGGCTGTAGGGTGACTTCGCAGGCCAGGTCATGGTTGCGGCACAGATCCATAAAACTGCCCGCATCGGCCCGGCTGGCGCGGTATTCCGGCAGGTAGCGGCCCGCTTGACGCATCATCCACACCGGGGTGCGGTCGACGGGCTGGCGCGCTAGTGCGCGAAGAAAGCGATCATTTTGCAAAGGTGTAGTGGTCATAGACACTTGCTCTTAGGAAATTTGCCCGCATCGTATTGGAAACCGTACTTGGGAGCGTACTTGAAACCGTTTTGGGGATCGTATGAGGGCAATTGTACTTGAAGATAGGTGTTAGGGCGGCGTACTCGATGGCAAAAATCGTCGCACCCGGCCAATTTTTCTCCATTATTTAGTCGCCTTGTCAGCGTGAGGCGGGCGCCGCTTCCTGTTAGAATACTGACCCACTTTGCCAACACTGGTGTGGTTAACTGGTTTGGTCAATCAGCGAGGTAACCTGTGACCATTCGCTTCATTGCCGCTTCCCGGCTGCCCACGCCCTGGGCAACGTTTACTATGCATGGCTTCGAAGATGAGGCTACCGGCAAGGATCATATCGCCTTAACGTTGGGTGATGTGACCGGCGGCGAGCCGGTGTTGGGGCGGGTGCACTCCGAGTGTTTGACCGGTGACGCTCTCTTCTCCATGCGCTGCGACTGTGGCTATCAGCTCCAGGAAGCGCTAAAACGCATCGCTGAAGAGGGCCGCGGCGTGCTGTTTTACCTGCGCCAAGAGGGGCGGGGAATAGGCCTGTTAAACAAAATTCGTGCCTACCACCTGCAAGATCAAGGTGCTGATACGGTCGAGGCCAACGAGCAGCTCGGTTTTGGCGCCGACATGCGCCGCTATGATCTGTGCGTGCCGATGCTTAACCATTTGGGCATCACAGCGTTAAGGCTGATGACCAACAATCCGCGCAAGGTGGATGCCCTCACCCGCGACGGCGTGAATGTCGTCGAACGTTTGTCGATCACCACCGGCCTGAACCCTCATAACGAGCAGTATCTCTCAACCAAAGCGGGCAAGCTTGGCCATATGATGGCCCTGGATGACTTCACTCACGCCAGCGATGTGGATATTGAGCGCAAGGGGTGATACGAGTGGGGGATGGCATGCGAGGAGCGCTCCAGGATGAACGCCGTCAGTAAGGAGCAGTACAAGCAGTATAAACAGCAGCGTGAAAACCTTCCCGAAGAGCAGGGCGAATTCAGTGTATTCGAAGAGTGGCTGCACAGTATCACCCACGGTATCGGTGCTGTGCTCAGTTTGGTGGGAATGGTAGTACTGTTGGTTGCGGCGAGTTACGCCGCCCATGTCGACCCGTGGAAAATTGTCAGCCTGAGCCTGTACGGCACCACGCTAGTCCTGCTTTATACCGCCTCTACCCTTTACCACGGCATCCCTCATCGGCGCTGGAAGCAGCGCTTTCAGTTACTTGATCACTGCGCGATTTATTTACTCATCGCAGGTACTTACACGCCCTTTTTACTCGTCAATATGCGCGGCACTACAGGCTGGGTTTTGTTTGCCGCCGTGTGGTCGCTGGCGTTGGTGGGCATTGCCTGCATACTGCTATGGCCTCAACGTTTTTCGATATTACGTGTGGCGATTTATCTGCTCATGGGCTGGATGATCGTGCTGGCATCAGGAGAGATGGCGGCGAGTCTTTCAACGACCGGCATTGCCCTACTGGCCGCGGGAGGAATTACCTACACGCTAGGGGTGATCTTCTACGCCGTGCGTGCGATCCCCTACAACCATGCGATTTGGCATCTATTTGTAGTGGCTGGCAGCATCTGTCACTACTTTGCTGTTTATAGCGCCGTTCTACCGCACGTTTCAGCTGCTTAATGGTTAATCGCTCGACTTCGAATCATTGCCTGCTTGAACCCGCCTGTAAATTAGATGGTTTTTAAGGGGTTAAAAATACCTGTAACTCGCAGTTTCCCACTGTAGACTAAACGTTAAACTTAAGTTTTAGGATGTTGAGCCGACAGTAGTATCAGGTTTAGATGCAGACCTTGGTGTATTTAACGCCGTGCATCCTGAAAAAACACAGTGGGTTCGTATAATGATGTCTATTGCCACACCCAAAACGACATTCAATAAGCTTTTCCAACAAGAGGATTGTCATGAGCACTGTTAACAACGCCCACGACACGACGATGCCGTCGGTACTGGGCAAAAAAGACAGTACTGATGAGATGGTGCATCGCATAGGCCACTTAACGCGCCTACTGCGGGACAGCATGAAAGAGCTGGGCCTAGATCAGCAGATTAGCCAGGCGGCGCAGGCAATACCGGATGCTAATGACCGGCTCAACTACGTTGCCTCAATGACGGAGCAGGCCGCAGAGCGGGCATTGAATGCCGTTGAGCGCGCTCAACCGGTGCAAGACAGCCTTGAAGAAGAAGGCGCTGCGCTTAATGAGCGCTGGCAGGCGGCGGCAGCTAAGCTCGCGGCAGTAGAAGGTGATGCTAAGCTCGTCGAGGATACACAGAACTTTTTGAGCAGTAAGCTTCCCACCGCAACCGGGGCTACTCAAAAAGAGCTGCTTGAAATCATGATGGCCCAAGACTTTCAGGATCTCACCGGTCAGGTGATTAAGAAAATGATGGAAGTCATCAAGCTCATCGAAGAGCAGCTTGTTCAGGTGCTGGTCGATAATGTTCCTCACGTCACCGACGGCGTTAAGATGGAAGATGACCGCGATGAACATGCCAAGCTTCGTAACGGGCCGCAGGTGAACCAAAATAAGACGGATGTGGTGGCAGGGCAGGATCAAGTAGACGATTTGCTTGATGACCTTGGCTTTTAAGCAACGCCCGACTAGTTAAAAAACCGTTGCCACATACTGCCAGCAACGGTTTTTAAAGCGTTTAGATGTTGATTAACTCTCTGCTGCTGCCTGCTCTTTTTCGATTGCTCTAGCCATCGCGGCGCGCTGAATATGGCGTTCGCGATAGGCCAATAGCGGTTCGGGTAAGCGGTGCTTCATGCTGACCGCCCACGATAAAGTATGGGTTAAAAACAGATCCGCAAGGGTAAAGGTGTTACCCACCAAGTTTTCTTGCCCGTTGTAGCGGCGCTCCAGCGCGCTTAGCGCACGCTGAAACTCCCATGCGCAGACCGGCAAAATAGCGGGAACGCGTTTATCTGTGGGCAGGGCAAACTTATGCTTGGCTTGATTCCACAGTGGCTGCTCCATTTCGGTGACGATAAAGCTGAGCCACTGGTCGACCTGAGCGCGAGCGGCAGGGCTGCTGGGTAGGAGGGTGCCGTCGCCATATTGCTCCGCTAGATAACGGCAAATCGGCACTGATTCAAATAGCGATACTTCTCCATCTTCAAGAACTGGCACCTTGCCATCCGGGTGACGCGCCAAATGCGCGGCTGTTTGCCCCTCGCCTTTATCCAGCGCCACATGCTGGCACTGATACTCTAGGCCTAACTCTTCAAGTGTCCACGCTGCTCGTAGCGAGCGGGAGTGGGGGAATGTGTATAGCGTGATCATTACGGCTCCTTAGTACCCTTAATCTTCTCGTTGTTGTCTTTGCGACGGTTTTTTTCTAAATGTAGTAGAGGCCTAACAGGCTGCACTGCAACCTATAGAATTAAGCTTAAATGCCCCTGAATAAGCGCTGGTTATAAATGTCTTGGCGAGTTTCTATTAAGTGAATATCGGTAATGGTGGGGTGGAGAGGGTTAATGACGGCAATATTCTCCATTGCCCCGGGTACAGCACAGCTGGGAACTAGCAGCATCAGCGTATCGCAACGCTGCAGCCATGCAGTGCCTAGTTTTTGAGTGCTTTCAGGGTAGGGGTAGTGGTGCCAATCGTCGGGTAACTGGTGCTGGGGCCAGATGTCCCTACCGGTATCGTCGGGGAGCTCGAAAATACCTAACCGGTAGTTGGCGGGTAGCAAGCGGGGAGAGGGCAGATAATTACCGAGTTCCAGCATCGCTACGCTTGCAGAGGTGCCGAAATAGACGACAGGGCTGCCTGGAGCGTTCCATCTTGCGCCATCCCGGTAGCTGGCGCCAAGGCCGCTTAAATTATTCATATAGCGTTCGGGAGCGATGCGGTATAGCTTCATTAGCTAAATTCACCGAACTCAATTTTACGCAGCGCTTCCCTCACTAACTGGCGACCTTCGAAAGTATCAAAAAGATTCAAAGGCGTCTCGCCCGCCAGCGCAGGAATCGGCGTATTTAGCCACTCATGGGCTTTAGCGGTATCGCCAAAAACAGTTTGAGCATGGTAAAGCACGCGCAACACATCCAGCACCTCTTCGCTGTCGGTGCGGCTTAGAGCTTTGCGATGGTAGAAGCGATGCAAATTGCCTGGCGTGGTTTCCAGCAGTCTGACAAACAGTTCACGATTATTGCCCATTGCCTGAATCGCTTGTTTTACCACGCTGCCTGGGACACCGACGCGCACCGCGTGAATAAAGGCGATCTTATCCGTCAGCACATTAACCGATACGCTAACGCCACTAACAGCTTGCTGGCTATTGGAATAATGTTCGAGCGCTTCCATAAGTACCTCCTTCGCTGAACGCTATAGAAGTATGCATCATTTTGATGATGGCTTTCCATCAAAATGTTTTCAGCGCTTTCTGAGCATCCTTTCTCTTTATCCCTCCCTCGCCTCGCGGATCCGCTCGTAGGCATTGCCGATTTCGCTGGTGCGTGCCTGTGCGATATCACGCATGCTCTCGGGCAGGCCTTTGCCGGCCAGTTTATCCGGGTGGTTTTGGCTCATCAGACGGCGGTAGGCTTTTTTGATTTCAGCATCGCTGGCGTCATCAGAAACCCCCAATACGCGGTAAGCGTCTTTGAGAGCCTCTTCGCTGGCGCCCTGAGAGTTCGCGGCGGCGCCGTGCAGCATCGCTTCGATCTGCTGAACTTCGGCGTCGCTGCAGCCTACACCGCGCGCAACGCGCAAAATCATCTCGTGCTCGGCGGGGTGAAGCACGCCATCAGCAGCGATAGCCGTGAGCTGAACCTGGATAAATACCTGGCGCAGAACCGGCTGGCGCTGAGTGAGGCGGTTAACGTTGGCCAGCTCCGCCTCCAGATCAAAGTCATCGGCGCGGCCACGCTCGAAGGCGGCGCGAGCCTTGGCGCGCTGTTCGCCCTGGAGGTGCATTTGATCAAACAGCTTTTCGGCAACGTCCAACTCGCCGTCGGTCACTTTACCGTCGGCTTGGCATAAGCAGCCCATCACCGAGAAAATCGACTCCAAAAAGCCTTCCTGGATGCGCATCCGCGCGATATTCAGGCGGCGGCTAAGGCGCTTGCCTAGCCACCAGCCCAGGCCACCGCCAATCAGCAGCCCTACCGGGCCTCCAAACGCAAGGCCAATCAAGGCGAAAATAATAATTAGAAATAGCATATTAGTCTCAAAGTAATTTAAAAAATAATGGCTTATGGCAGTCGAGCGCGAATAGCCTGCTCAATGCCTTCGATATCCAGTTGACAGTCGGCAAGCAGCTGCGCGGGAGTGCCGTGCTCTACAAAGGCGTCCGGCAGGCCGAGATTGAGCACTTCCACCTGAACGCCTTCGGCGTGGAGCAGCTCATTCACGGCGCTACCTGCGCCACCGGCAACCACATTTTCTTCCAGTGTCACCAATAGTTCGTGCTCGTCGGCTGCGTGCAGCACCGCATCGCGATCCAGCGGTTTGATGGAGCGCATATTGATGTGGGTTGCGTTGAGTCGTTCGGCGACTTCCGCTGCGGCGCTGTTGAGGCTGCCAAAGGCGAGCAGCGCAATACGCACACCATCGTTGTCGGCATGGCGGCGCACTTCCGCTTTGCCAATGGCGAGTGGCTCAAGATGCGCGGGAATTTCCGCACCTGGGCCGGTGCCACGGGGGTAGCGCACAGCAGCAGGACCAGGGTGGTGATAGGCGGCACTGAGCATGGCGCGGCACTCGGCTTCATCCGCCGGGGCCAGAACCACCATGCCGGGCACACAGCGCAGAAAGGAGAGATCCATGCTGCCGTGGTGCGTGGGGCCGTCTTCGCCCACCAGGCCCGCGCGATCAATGGCGAAAGTGACGTCCAGGTTCTGCACGGCAACGTCATGAATCAACTGGTCGTAGCCGCGCTGCAGAAAGGTGGAGTAAATCGCCACCACGGGTTTCATGCCTTCGCAGGCCATACCCGCCGCGAGCGTTACCGCATGCTGCTCAGCAATCGCCACATCGAAATAGCGCTGAGGGTACTCTTTTGAAAAGCGAATCAGGTCGGAGCCTTCGCGCATGGCGGGGGTAATGCCCATCAGGCGCTTGTCGCTTGCTGCCATATCGCACAGCCATTCGCCGAACACATTGCAGTATTTTTTCTTCGCGGGTGGCGGGGTAACCACCGGTTTCTTGACTGTCGTCGCGTTGGCTAGCGTTTCGGGTTTTTCCAGCTTAGTAATAGCGTGGTAGCCAATCTGATCCGCTTCGGCGGGCAGAAAGCCTTTGCCTTTCACCGTTTTGATATGCAGAAACTGCGGGCCGTCGAGGTCGCGCAGGTTTTCGATTGTATGGGTTAACGCGTCTAGGTCATGGCCATCAATGGGGCCTACGTAGTTAAAACCCATCTCTTCAAATAGCGTGGCGGGGCTGACCATGCCTTTCATATGCCCTTCAGTGCGCCGGGCAAGTTCCAGGGCGCCGGGCAGGTGCGAAAGCACTTTTTTACTCTCTTCGCGTATTTTCAGGTAGGGCTTGCTGGAGAGCACCCGGGCTAGGTAGGTCGCCATGCCGCCGACGTTCTCGGAGATTGACATCTCGTTGTCGTTGAGCACTACCAATAGATTGGCATTCACGTGGCCAGCGTGGGCGAGGGCTTCAAAGGCCATGCCGGCGGTCAATGCGCCGTCGCCAATAATCGCGCACACGTGACGCTTATCGCCCTGTGCCTTCGCTGCCAGTGCCATACCCAATGCCGCCGAAATCGACGTGCTGGAGTGGCCGACGCCAAAGGTGTCGTACTCGGACTCGGCGCGGCGTGGAAATGCTGCCAGACCGCCGTGCTGGCGAATACTTAGCATGGCCTCGCGGCGGCCGGTGAGAATCTTGTGCGGGTAGGCCTGATGGCCCACGTCCCACACTAGTCGGTCGTGGGGCGTTTGGTAGACATGGTGCAGGGCAACGCTCAGCTCGACCACGCCGAGCCCAGCGCCAAAGTGACCGCCGGAAACACCCACGCTATAGAGCAGGTAGGCGCGTAGCTCGTCGGCCAGTTGGGCGAGCTGGGAGGCATTCATGGCCCGCAGCGCGGCGGGGTGGTCAAAGGAGTCGAGCAGCGGCGTCGTTGGGCGCTCGCGGGGGATTTCGTCGAACAGCTTCATGGGCATCTTTAGTGGTCGCGCTCGATCATGTAGTGGGCTAAGTCGGCCAGCGGTGCAGCACGCTCGCCTAATGGGGCGAGTGCGGCAATGGCCTCGTCAATCAGGCTGTGCGCTTTGCGTTGAGCACCCGCTAACCCCAGCAGGCTGGGGTAGGTGGGCTTGGCGCGTGCGGCATCGGCGCCTGACGTTTTGCCTAGGGTAACGGTATCGCCGGTCACATCCAGGATGTCGTCGTGAATCTGAAAGGCTAGACCAATGGCGCGGGCGTAGCGAGTAAGCGCGTCTAAGCGAGGGTCATCATCGTCGACGGCTACCAGGCCGCCCAAGCGCACGGCGGCGACAATCAGTGCGCCGGTTTTATGGGCGTGCATATGGGCCAGGGCATCGACATCCGGGTGATCACCGACGGCGTCTAAATCCAGCGCCTGCCCTGCCACCATGCCATCACGGCCAGAGGCGGAGGCCAGGGTGTGCACCAAATGGCTCAGCCGGGGGTGCGCATTGCTGGCCAACACTTCGAAGGCCAGCGCCTGCAGGGCGTCTCCGGCCAGAATCGCACTCGCTTCATCAAAGGCTTTATGCACCGTGGGCTGACCACGACGCAGGTCGTCGTCATCCATGGCTGGAAGATCATCATGGATCAACGAGTAAGCGTGGATTAGCTCAATGGCCGCGGCGGGGGCATCCAGAGCATCGTCTTTAGCACCGAGTGCCTGACCAGCCATATACACCAGTAGCGGTCGCAGGCGTTTGCCGCCGGCCAGCAGGCCATGGCGCATTGCCGCCTCGAGGCGTGGCGCTACCGCTGGGCGGTTATCAAACAGCGCCGCTAGGGTGGCATCTACGCGGGCATTGCTGGTCTGACGCAGGGTGGCAAGCTGGCTAGGCTGCATGGCTACCATGGGGGCGTCTCCTTGCTCTCATCCTCGGCCGCATCCTTAGGGTCGTCGGGGCCAGTAAAGGGCGTTACGTTTAAACGTCCTTCGCTATCTTCACTCAGCGCCCGCACCTTGAGTTCGGCGCTATCCAGGCGCTGCTGGGCATCGCGGGTCAGCCGCACGCCCTGTTCGAACGCGGTCAGTGCATCTTCCAATGAGAGCTCGCCTGACTCGAGACGTTCAACGATGGTTTCGAGTTGCTCAACCGTCGCGGCAAAGTCCTGTGGGGGTGATGTCGTGTCACTCATTGGGGGGTGCCTGTAAACCGGTATGTTTTTTAAATAAGCTTAAATAAGCCCACAGTATACACCGAGGCTGGGGGGCGGCGTCTGCCCTCTTCAATACAGCTTGTTGCGCGACTTGCGATCCATTCATTGTCACCACGCAGACTTTTCATCATTCACACCCGGCCTGAACGATGCGGGCTGTGCTACGATATGCGCCTCCCGTGAACCGATACACGGCGCATGCCGCCGACCATAGAGGTTGATTCAGCCATGGCCAAAACGTCCCTGGACAAGAGCAAGATCAAGATCCTGCTACTCGAGGGCGTCCACCAAAGTGCGGTGGACAATTTTCACACGTCAGGGTACGCCAATATTGAGCACCTGCCGACGTCCCTTGATGAGGATGCGCTGATCGAAAAGATCCGCGATGTTCACTTCATTGGTATTCGTTCCCGCACCCAGTTAACGGAGCGCGTGTTCGAGGCGGCAGAGAAGCTAGTCGGCGTTGGCTGTTTCTGTATCGGCACCAATCAGGTCGATTTAACCGCTGCCCTCACCCGCGGTATCGCGGTATTTAACGCGCCGTACTCCAATACCCGTTCGGTGGCCGAGCTGGTGCTGGCAGAAGCGATTATGCTACTGCGCGGTATCCCAGAGAAAAACGCCCGCGCTCACCAGGGTGGCTGGCTGAAGTCAGCGAAGAACTCCCACGAAGCGCGCGGTAAAACGCTGGGTATCGTTGGCTACGGCAGCATCGGCGCGCAACTTTCGGTGCTGGCCGAATCGCTGGGCTTTAACGTCATTTACTATGATGTCATCGCCAAGCTGGGTATGGGTAATGCAAACCAGGTAGCAAGCCTTGAAGAGCTGCTGGGTCGTTCCGATGTCATTAGCTTGCACGTGCCTGACCTTGCCTCTACCCGCTGGATGATCGGCGCAAAAGAGATCGCTGCCATGAAGCCCGGTGCGATCTTTATTAATGCCTCCCGCGGTAGCGTCGTTGAAATCGAACCGCTTGCCGAAGCGCTTAAAGCGGGCAATCTCAACGGCGCGGCGATTGACGTCTTTCCGGTAGAGCCGAAAGGCAACGAAGAAGAGTTTGAGAGCCCGCTGCGTGGCTTGGAGAATGTGATTCTGACCCCGCATATCGGTGGCTCTACCCTGGAAGCTCAGGAGAATATCGGTATCGAAGTGTCAGAAAAGCTGATTACTTACTCTGATAACGGCACCACCGTGACCTCGGTCAACTTCCCCGAGGTGGCGCTGCCCGCTCACCCGGACAAGCACCGTTTGCTGCATATTCACGATAACGTACCGGGCGTGCTGTCGCAGATTAACCGCGTGCTGTCTGAAAACGATATCAACATCTCCGGTCAGTATCTGCAGACCAATGAAAAAGTCGGTTATGTGGTCATTGATGTAGATAAAGCCTACGGCCCCCAGGCGCTGGAAGCATTGAAGCAAGTGGATCACACGCTGAAAATTCGTGCGCTCTACTCGGCGCAAAATAGCTAACGCAATTGGTTAAATAAGTTGGCTGTAAAAACGGCGCCTCTTGCGAGGCGCCGTTTCGGTTTAGGCAGTTTAGTAGGTTCGGTCTTTAAGCAAGATCAAACAGCAGCACTTCGCCTGCTTCCTTGCCGGTAAGGTTTATCGCCTCATCCGGTTGGAACGCCGCGGCGTCGCCTGCGCTCAGCGTCTCACCGTTAATCTCCATTTCGCCGTTCACCACATGCAGCCAAGCATAGCGCGAAGGCGGCGCTGTTGCCTGTTCGCCAGCGTTAAACAAACCCGCGTAAAGGTTCACATCCTGGTTGATGCTCACAGACCCGTCGCGGCCTTCTTCAGAAGCCACTAAACGCCATTGCCCTTGACGCTCAGCGCTAGGAAAAGCCTTTTGCTCATAGCTGGGTTTAATGCCGAGCTGCTTGGGTTCAATCCAGATCTGCAGGAAGTGCAGCCCGTTCTCCTTGGAGTGATTAAACTCGCTGTGCAGCACGCCGGTGCCCGCCGACATGCGCTGCACATCGCCCGGGCGCATCACCTCGCCATTGCCCATATTGTCTTTGTGCTCCATCTCACCTTCAAGCACATAGGAGATAATCTCCATATCCCGGTGAGGATGGGCGCCAAAACCATGGCCACCCGCTACGCGATCTTCATTGATCACGCGCAGAGCGCGGAACCCCATATGGTTGCGGTCAACGTAGTTGGCAAAGGAAAAGGTATGGAAGGAACGCAGCCAGCCGTGGTCGGCGTAGCCCCGCTCGTTTGAACGACGAATAATCATGGTGTGCTCCGCAGGTTGCGTGAGATTGAATAATGACAATATACGCCTTACTGACGCTCCGTGGGGTGAAGCTTTCTGCACGTTCCTGTCGAATAAATCGATGTATTAAATGTGATTGCCAGCGCTAAACTTTTGGTTAGCTTTCGAGTAAAATCCTGGCCTCTTCTAACCCGGTCCGCCCTTTGCGAGGGTGACTACCTGGAGCTTTACATGTCAGTACCCATTCAAACGCCGCCCATCGTGGTCGCAGCGCTGTACAAATTTGTCACCCTGAACGACTTCGAAGCGCTGCGCGAACCGCTGCGCCAAACCATGCTCGATAACGATGTAAAGGGCACACTGCTGCTCGCCAAAGAGGGCATTAACGGCACGGTGGCGGGTAGCCGCGAAGGTATCGATGCACTGTTGACCTGGCTGACTGCTGACCCACGCTTGGCTGATATTGATCACAAAGAGTCTTTTTGTGACGAAACGCCGTTCTACCGCACCAAGGTCAAACTCAAAAAAGAAATCGTCACCCTCGGCGTGCCGGATATCGACCCTAACGATACCGTGGGCACTTACGTCGAGCCGGAAAACTGGAACGACATCATTGCCGACCCGGAAGTACTGGTGATCGATACCCGCAATGATTACGAAGTGGCGATTGGCAGCTTTGAGCGGGCGATCGATCCTAAAACCACCACATTCCGCGAGTTTCCCGAGTACGTGCGCGAGCACTACGACCCGGAAAAACATAAGAAAGTAGCCATGTTCTGCACCGGCGGCATCCGCTGTGAAAAAGCCTCCAGCTTTATGCTTAAAGAAGGCTTTGAAGAGGTCTACCACTTAAAAGGCGGCGTGCTGAACTACCTGGAAAAAGTCCCGGAAGAGCAGTCGCTGTGGCGCGGTGAGTGTTTTGTGTTCGACAACCGGGTGACGGTTCGCCACGACTTAAGCAAAGGCGAGTTCGAGCAGTGCCACGCTTGCCGCATGCCCATCTCCGCAGAAGATATGCAGTCTTCTGCATACGAACCGGGCATTAGCTGCCCCCACTGCATCGACTCGTTGCCGGAGAAGACCCGCGCGGCGGCCCGTGAGCGCCAACGCCAAATCGATTTAGCCAAACAGCGCGGCGAGCCGCACCCCTTAGGCCGCGACACCCGCCTAATGAAAAAATGAAGTAGCGCACTGTAGGCAAGATTTTTAAACAAAAACGTACGTAAAGCTTGTGCGCTAGACTGATGGGCAAAGTGTTACTCAACCTCAGGAGTTCACCATGCCCATCACCACTGATGACCTTTCCACAACGGCCTCCCTCCTACAACGTTTTGACCACCAAGGCGTCACAACGCTGACGATGAGCGCGCCAGAGCGCTTTAACGCGCTCTCGGAAGCCATGTTGCAAGCGCTTCACGACGCGTTAGCCGAAATTGCCAACGATAGCAGCGTGCGCTGTGTGGTACTTGCCGCCGAAGGCAAATCCTTCTGCGCCGGGCATGATCTGAAGCAGATGCGTGCCAACCCCGATAAAGCCTACTATCAAGCGCTGTTTGCCCGCTGTAGCGAAGTGATGCAGGCCATTGTGCACTTGCCTGTGCCGGTCATCGCCAAAGTGCAGGGCATAGCCACCGCTGCGGGCTGCCAACTGGTGGCGAGCTGTGATCTAGCGGTGGCGGCACGCAGCGCACGCTTTGCTGTTTCTGGCATCAATGTTGGCCTGTTTTGTTCTACTCCAGCGGTAGCACTTTCCCGCAACGTTGCGCGTAAACACGCCATGGAGATGCTGCTTACCGGGGAGTTTATCAGTGCCGATCAAGCCGTTGAGTGGGGGTTGATTAACCGCGTGGCAGCTGATGACGCGCTGGACGAAGCAACTGAAGCCCTGACCACCAGTATCTGCGCGAAAAGTGCTGTTGCAGTGCGCACCGGAAAAGCCATGTTTGCCCGTCAGTTGAGCATGTCGCTCGACGAAGCCTACGCCTTTGCCGGGGAAACCATGGCCTGCAATATGTTAGCCGAGGATGTGAGCGAGGGGATTGATGCGTTTATCGCCAAGCGGCCGCCGCACTGGCGGCATCGCTGACGTACCATCGCTGAATGAATGGAATTCGTTTCCGTAAACGCGACAATTGCCATGTTGTCACGTTATCCTGACGCCCTTTGTATTTTAGGGAAGCCGTCGTCAGCAAGGGCGCTTTTAGTAAGTAGTAGGAGCGCTTTTGGGAGCGTCTTTTAGCAGTGCCTATTTGGAGAAAGCCAAGTGAGTGAAGCCAAACGCAGGACGGTCGGTCGTCCGGCGAGTACCGCCAAAGCTAGCGGAGGCCATAGCCAGTCGTTGGTGCGTGGCTTAACGCTGTTGGAGTACCTTGCGGCCAGCCCGCTTGGTTTAGCCCTTTCAGATGTGGCGGAGATGGCTGAGTTGGCGCCCTCTACCACCCACCGCTTGCTGCAAGCCTTGCAGAGTCAGGGGTTTGTGACCCAGGAGAACGAGCAAGGCCTATGGCGAATCGATGTCAAAACCTTCCGTATCGGCAATAGCTTTCTTGAAGCCCGCGACGTGGTGGCCACAAGTCGCCCTTTTCTACGCCGTTTAACCGCTGAGACCGGCGAGACCGCTAATTTGGGCATTCGCGATGGGGTCACGGCGGTATTTTTAGCGCAGCATGAATCACCGCAAATGATGCGAATGATCACCCGCCTAGGTTCCCGCGCGCCGCTGCATGCCTCCGGCGTAGGTAAAGCGCTGCTAGCGTGGATGCCCGATGATGAGCGCGCCAAACTGCTGGATGGCAGCGAGTTGGCAAGAGTGACCGCCAATACGCTCTATCAATCCGACACACTTCAAATGGAAACAGAGCAGATTCGCGCCCAAGGCTTTGCCTGTGACCGTGAAGAGCATGCCATTGGCCTGCACTGCGTGGCCGCCTGTGTGTTTGATGAGCATGGCACGCCGTTGGCGGCGATCTCGGTTTCTGGCCCGGTGGCGCGCATCCCGGAAGCTCGCTTACTCACCCTGGGGGCGCTGGTTCGCCAAACGGCCGATGAGATAACCCAGCAGTTGGGTGGGCAGGTGCCACGTTAACGTGGCTCACTGAGTCTATGCTAAGCCTGTTTTTTGTCGCCCTGGTCAGCGCCACGCTGCTTCCCGGTGGGTCGGAAGTGTGGCTAGCGCGGCTGTGGTGTCTCGGCGAACCGCCTCTGGGGCTGTGGGCGGTGGCCACGGCGGGCAACACTCTCGGCAGCATGATCAACGTGGCGATGGGCCGCTATGCGCGTCAGTTTCAAGATCGCCGCTGGTTTCCGGCCTCGCCACGCAGCTTAGCCCGAGCGGAGCGCTGGTATCATCGCTTTGGCGAGCTAAGCCTGCTGGTTTCCTGGGCACCGATTATTGGTGACCCTCTCACTGTACTGGCCGGCGTTTTCCGGCTGCCCTGGTGGCGGGCGCTAGCGTGGATTGTGGTCGCTAAAGGTACGCGTTACGCGGTGGTGTTACTGCTGGCACAGCAGTGGCTATTACCGCTTTGCCAGTGAAACGCCTTATTAATCAAGTCATGTTAACCTGTACAACTTTTTCACAAGCGGCGCTGGCAGTGTAGAGTGTAAGCAACTTGGGCTGCCTATTATTGGCTTGCGTAAAACTAAGCAGCCGTTAGATTGAACAGAACACTCACCCAAAAGGAGGTTTAGGTGTGAAGCCACTTCGTTTATTACCCTGGCTAGGTGTCTGGCTATTGGCAATGATTGCCTTAATAGCCACGCCAGCAATGGCGCAGAGCGCGCCAAGTGAGTCGACCAGCGCCGATGGTGCTGCATCCTCTGAAGAAGCAGCGCCTACGTCCTATGAGGCGCTGGCGAACCTGCTAGAGGATGAGCAGTCGCGGCAAGAGCTGATTGAGATGTTGCGCAATCAAGCCTCAGTGCTGCCCAATGGCGTTGCTACCGAACTCTCCCCGGAAGCGGCCGCTCAAGGCAGTGAGATAGCGCCGGAGGATGTCTCGCTGCCACGCCAACTCGCTGAGCTCACCAGTCGTGTGGTAAGCGATGTGGGTGGTCAATTCGAGCAAGTGGTAGGCATTGTCGGCGGTCTGTTTTCTGGCCAAGAGGCCGACAGTGTCTTTGATATGGCCGCCTTCACCAGTGCGGCGATTAATCTGGGTATGGTGATTGTCGCCACCTTTGCACTGTTTATGATTGTTCGGCGGTTGGCTAAGCCGCTGTTTACCAAAATCAGCGGCTGGTCGCTGAATGGTAAAAATTTAACCCCCGTTTTACGTTTGGTTTTCTGCGTGGCGATTGCGGCAGTCATCGATGTGCTGCTTGTCGGCTTGGCCTATGTGGGTGGTAATCTGCTGGCCACCTTTGCGATTGGTGAAGCAGGGGAGCTCTCGACCCGTGCCTCGCTGTTTTTAAATGCGTTCTTGATTATTGAACTGCTCAAAGCCGGTGTGCGAATGCTGTTCTCTTCGCGCTACGAAGGGCTGCGGCTACTGCCTATCTCTGCCCAGGAAGCCTCCTACTGGAACCGCTGGTTAGCGCGGTTGATCGGCATGGTCGGTTACGGCCTGATGGTGGTAGTCCCGCTGGTTAACTTCTATGTGGCGGCCTCGCTGGGGCAAGCGGTCGGTACGCTGATTATGCTGTTGGCGTTTATCTATGCGGTGGTTGTGGTGCTAAGAAACCGCGCCCGTCTGCGCGGTAATCTGAACGAGATGGCGGCAAAATCAACGCTGACTGCCAGCCGCGTCTCGCTGCAGCTATTTGCCCGTACTTGGCACCTGTTCGCGCTGCTCTATTTCTTGATCGTATTTGTGCTGACGTTAACGCGCCCCGGCGATGCGCTGCCGTTTGTGATGTTTGCCACCTTGAAGTCATTGGCCGCGATTGTCGTTGGGTTGTTGGTGTCGTCTTTTCTTACCCAGACCATTGGCCGTCGGATTACCCTGTCGGACGATCTGCGGCGCAAATTACCGCTGCTTGAAAAGCGCTTAAACAGCTACGTGCCCAATGCGCTTCGCGTGCTGCGTACGATCATTCTGATTGTGGTCATCATGATGGTGCTGAACGCTTGGGGCGCCTTTGACCTAGCTGCCTGGTATGCCTCTGAAGGTGGCGCCGTGCTGGTTGGCAACCTGACCAGTGTTGCGGTGATTTTGATTGTGGCGCTCGCCGTGTGGCTGGGCCTGGCAAGCCTGATCGAGCATAAGCTCAATCCGGAAACCGGCTACGGTGAACCCTCTGCGCGGGCAAAAACCCTGCTCAGCCTGTTTCGTAATGCCCTGGCAATCGCTATGGTCACGATTACCGGCATGATCGTACTGTCGGAAATTGGCATCAATATCGGCCCATTGATTGCCGGTGCCGGTGTACTTGGTTTGGCGATTGGTTTTGGTGCTCAGAAGCTGGTGCAGGACGTTATCACCGGGGTATTTATCCAGGTCGAGAACGCTATGAATACCGGCGATGTGGTCACGGTGGGTGGCGTGACAGGCACCGCCGAACGGCTCAGTATCCGCTCTGTCGGTATTCGTGATTTGTCCGGTACTTATCACATCGTACCGTTCTCCAGCGTGGATACCGTGTCTAACTATATGCGCGAGTTTGGTAACCATGTGGGTGAGTACGGTATTGCCTATCGTGAGAGTATTGATGATGCCATTGCACAGCTTCAATTGGCTTTTGAAGACCTGAAAGCCAGCGAAGAGCATAGCCATAAATTGTTGGCGGATCTGACCGTGGCAGGTGTCATTGCGCTGGCAGACAGCTCCGTGAACATCCGTGTGGTGATCAAGACTACGCCGGGCGACCAGTGGGCCGTGGGCCGCGCCTACAATCGCCTCGTCAAGCTACGCTTCGATGAAGCGGGTATCGAGATACCTTTCCCGCATACCACGCTCTACTTCGGGCAAGATAAAACTGGTTCTGCGCCTCCCGCAAACCTGCGTGTTATGCAGCAAGCCTTTACGATCGATGGTAGCCCGGCTGGGCAGCCTAAGTCGGGTGATATTACATCGGATGACAGGTTTGATCCACGCGGTAGTAAAACTAGCTCTGATACTTTTGAACACGAAAAGCCTGACCATGACGACGTCGATGAAACTTAAACTGTTGTTATCGTGAAGCGATTGTTATCAATCGCTGCAACGAGGCCGCCTTCAGGCGGCCTCGTTGCGTTTTAAGGGCTGAATTTTTATTTAATTGGCATAGTTTTCTGAGTGCCGACCCTCCAGATTGATTGACTCCCCGCCATCGACAAACAGAATCTGCCCCGCTACAAAGGGGTTTTCCAACAAGTAGTGCAGAGCTTGTACAAGGTGCTCGGGGTGCCCCTGGCGCTTGAGCGGAATGCCTTCAATACGCCACTCAATATAGGCGCTAGTGCGCTGGGAAGCGGGCAGTACCACGCCAGGGGCGATGCCGTTAATGCGAATGCGCGGTGCGAACTCCAGTGCCGCCATACGAGTCATCTCCGCTAGGCTCTTTTTCGATAGCAAATAGGCTGCATAGGGATACTGGTGATAGGTCACCTTATTATCGATGATATTGATCACCTGGCCCTCTTGAACGGTTTCGGCAAAGTAACGGGTGAGCAGTAGCGGGGTAAACATATTGACCCTGAACTGTGTCTCCAGCATCGCCAGCTCGGTCGTCGAGATCGGCGCTGGTTCATAGGCAGAGGCGCTGTTCAGCAGCAAATTAAGCCCTGGGAAGCGCTGTTTGGCCGACTGGAGTAAGTCGTTTAAGTCTTCGTTTAAAAAATCGCAGGAAAATATTTCGCACTCCCGCCCTTTAGCGCGGATACCGCTGGCGACCTCTTCGGCCTCTTTGCGGGAGCGATTAACGTGTAGAGCAATATCAAAACCGGCATCAGCCAACGCTTCGGAGAAGAATCGGCCCAAGCGGGTAGCACCGCCGGTTACCAGAGCAGCTTGATGGTGCATAAGGCGTTCCCTACTGTTTTATTGGTATAGGAAGACTTTCTGCGTGAGTGTAGCGTTTGTCAATAACTTATACACAGCTTGCACGTGGCACGTGCTTAGAGGTATTGATAGATGAGTCCTGCTTACAGGGCCATTCAAGAAGACGTCACTTTTAACAGGATGTCGCTATGCCACCAACGACGTTGTTTACCAAACAATCTGAAACGCTCCATGAGTGCTTGATCTCTTTAGGTTCTAACATCGACCCAGACCACTATGTGGCTCAGGCGGTCGATATCATTAACCGTGAGTGCAATCTGTTGGCTCGTTCCAAAACGATTCGCACCCAGCCGGTGGGGTACCAGCAGCAACCCGATTTCCTAAACGCCGCGCTGTTGGTGAGCACACCGCTTGAGCGTGAAGCGTTTCGTGCTTACCTCAAAGGGGTGGAAGATCGTCTGGGCCGTGTTCGGGGAGCGATTAAATCGGGGCCACGTACTATGGATCTAGACATTGTGGCTTGGGATGGAGAGGTGGTCGATGACGGTTACTACCTGCACGACTATGTAAAAAAACCTGTTGATGAAGTGCTGGCGAGTAGTGGTCGCAGCCTTGAGCCTCAAAAGTGTTCATGATTTTTGCGTTTAGGCCGATAGTAACGTTGTAGCCGCCATCAATCGGGCGCGCTAACTTCCCTGGAGGCGTGCGTTGCTCAGCCTAAATACCAATGTGATGTCGCTAACCGTGCAGAACAATCTGCGCGGCAGTCAGCAGGCCATGCAGACCGCCATGCAGCGCCTCTCTTCTGGGCTGCGCATCAATAGTGCCAAGGATGACCCTGCCGGCCAGGCTATTGCCAATCGTATGACGGCGCAAATCAAAGGCATGACCCAGGCGATCCGCAACACCAATGATGGCATATCAATGGTGCAGACGGCGGAAGGCTCGCTTAATCAGATTAACGACAACCTGCAGCGCATCCGTGAGCTGAGTGTGCAAGCAGCTAACGGCACCAACTCTTCCGACGACCTGGATTCTATCCAAGACGAAATTGATCAACGTTTAGAAGAGATTGAGCGCATCGCCGGGAAAAGTAACTTCAATGGCATTGGGCTGTTGAACGACACTAAATCACTGAACATTCAAGTGGGGGCTAACGTTGGCGATACCATTGCCGTTCGTTTTGAAGCCATGAATTTACAGGGGTTGGGTCTTGATGGTTTGGACGTGACTGAGGATTTCAGTGGGACGGATAAACCGATAGATAGAGTGGATGAGGCGATCAAGCGGTTAGATCGCCAACGTAGCTATTTGGGGGCGGTGCAAAACCGTTTTGAAAGCGTAATTGATGGCCTCAATAACAGTATTGTTAACACCTCCGCTGCCCAGTCGCGTATTCAGGATGCCGATTATGCTAAGGAAGCCTCCAACCTTGTGCGCGCCCATATCCTGCAGCAGGCAGGCATTGCTATGTTGGTTCAGGCCAACCAGCAGCCGCAGATGATTCTGCGCCTGCTGGAAGGGCTATAAGGTAAGCACTGTAGCGCAGCTCTCTTAATCAATAATGCCCTGTTCACGGGCCATGGCGTAGGCTGCCTGTGGGCCATTCCAGAGTGACGGCAGCAGTATCAACGAGACCGGAATCGCGGTGATAACAATGAACTGCTGCAGCGCGCCAATCTGGCCTGCGCCCATATACAGCAGTACCGCTGCCATCAACGCCATGGCGATCCCCCAAAACGCCCGCATGACCGGGCTGGGGTTATCGTGCCCCGCCCCCACTACCGCAATGGCGTAGCTCATTGAGTCGCCGGTGGTCGCAACGAAAATGGTGGTCAGAAGCAGGATCGCTAGTGCCATCCAGGTACCGCCGGGCAGTGCTTGGGCAATGGTTAAGGTGGCTACATCAAACTGGAAGTTGTTTAGCGCCTCGGTTAAATCAATCACCCCGGTGAGTTGATAATAAATGCCTGAGCCGCCCAGCAGGGTAAACCACACGGTGGTGGCAATCGGTGCCAGGATTGCTACCGCGATGATCATTTCGCGGATGCTGCGACCGCGGGAAATACGCGCCACAAAAATCGCCATCAGCGGCGCATAGCCAATAAACCAGGCAAAGAAGAATACTGTCCACCACTGCATCCACCACGCCGGAGCGGTCTCTGCGGTCATGGTCGCCATGGTAAAGAATTCGCTGACATACGCGCCCATGCCTGAAACGTAGCTATTGACCAAAAACAGTGTGGGGCCAAAAACAATAATGACCGCGCCAATGGCTAGCGCCAGTAGCACGTTAAAGCGGCTAAGTAGTTGAATGCCTTTGTGTACGCCGCTCATGGAAGAGAGCACGTAGATGCTGCCGAGTACGGCTAGAATGATCAACTGGCCGGGATAACCTTCCGGTAAGCCAAACAGCTCGTGCAGGCCGAAGCTGACCTGGGTGGCCAAAAAACCAATTGGACCCACAGTGCCCGCAACCAAAGCAATTACGCAGCAGGCATCGACGATGCTGCCCAGCGGGCCGCGCATTAGTCGCTCACCCAGTACGGGGTAGAGCAGGGTGCGGGGCTGAAGCGGCTGGCCTTTCACGTAGTGCGCATGGGCAAGCACCACGGCGGTTAGCGACCCCAGTACCGCCCAAGCCATAAAGCCCCAGTGCATGAAGGACTGCCCCAAGGCGCCGGAAACGGCGTCAGCGGTGCCTGCTTCGCTATCAAACGCGGGAGGCGTTACCACAAAGTGGTATACGGGCTCACCGGCGGCAAAGAATACGCCACCGCCTGCCAGCAGCGTACACAGAATGATCGAGAGCCACTTAAACGTGCTCATTTCTGGTGCATCTAAATTGCCGATTTTAGCTTTAGAGGCTGGGGTTATGGCCAAACCGATGGCGATAAAGAACGTCAGCAGGAGCAGCAGTTGAAAGTAACTGCCCAGCACTAGCGCGGTCCAGGCGAAGCCAGCGCTGATGCTGTCAGCTACCAGAGTTACGTCGTAAAGCGACAGTGCGAGAAAGGCAACGATAAAGCCGATACTTAATATCAATACAATAGGGTCGCCGAGCGAAAACCGCTGAGAGCTCTCAGAATTGGGGCTGGGGTGGGTCATGTTAAATACCTTATGGGGAGCGAGAAACTGAAATAGCAGCCTATTAAAGCGTGCCGTTAAGCGGTGTAACGCCACATGAGCGTTCAGAAGTTGGTGATTGAAGCAGGCGAAATTACAGGTAAAAAAAAGCGCCATTCAAGGAATGGCGCAAGACAGGAAACTGAGCTTAGTATATCGCCAATTTAGACCAACGTCTAATATGTTTTAACTTGGTGCGTTGCTCAGGGGCAAATGCACCGTTTTGGCCATATGGCGGAGGGCGGCGGCACTTAACTGTCTACCTAATAGCATGAAAATTAAATAAAAAATCAATAATGGCAGTATTGCTGCAATGCTAAAGCATATTTTGTATACAAGGTATGCTCACGATGATGACCTCCACTTCTAAACGCCGTTTTTCTACTTCAACACTAGGCTTTCCCACTGCAACACCAGGTTTTTCTACGGCGCGCCTGCTCATCGGCTGCGCGGCAGCGCTGATGTTAATACCGGCTATCAGTTACGCCGACGATACCCAAATACGTTTTCAGCTGGATTGGCGCTTTGAAGGCCCCTCCGCGCCGTTTTTGATGGCTGAAGAGAAAGGCTACTTCGCCGACGAAGGGTTGGACGTTCAGATTGATTCCGGCAGCGGCTCGGCGGGTGCGATTAATCGCGTGGCGTCCGGGGCCTATGAAATGGGCTTTGGCGATCTTAATGCGCTGGTCGAGTTTCTCGCCGAAAACCCCGATGGCCCCGGTATCCAAGGCGTCTATATCGTCTACGACGGCACCCCCGCGGCGGTGTTTGCCCGCAAAGACCGCGGCATCGAGAGCCCGGCTGATTTAGCCGGTAAAACCATCGCCGCCCCCACCTTCGATACCGGCTACCGCGCCTGGGGCGTGTTTGCCGCGGCTAATAATCTGGACGCCGACGCGGTGGAGTGGCAAAACGTCGACCCTACGCTGCGCGAAACGCTGCTAACCCGGGGCGATGTGGATGCAATCACTGGCTTCTACTTCACCAGCCTGCTCAATCTTGAAGAGCGGGGAATGAGCGAAGACGAGCTGACTATTATGCCGTTCCCAGACTACGGCGTGCCCCTGTACGGCAACGCCATTATCGCTAGTGAATCCTTCGCCGAAGAAAATCCGGAAGCCGTGCAGGGCTTTCTGCGCGCCTTCAACCGCGCCCTGGGCGACACTATTGCCGATCCCGAGGCTGCCATTGAGTATGTTAAAAACCGCGATGGCCTGATCGATGTGGAAATGGAGACTAGGCGCTTAAAACTCGCTCTGGATGGCGTCGTCGACACTCCTGAAGTGCGCGAAAATGGCGTGGGCGGAGTGGATGACGAGCGCCTGGCTCAGGCGATTCAACTGGTTGCCGATGCTTACGACCTCACGTCAATTCCTTCGCCCGATCAGGTGTTTAGTTCAAACTACTTACCTGCCCAGGAAGAACGCATGCTGTTTCCGGCCGAGGGCGAATAAGCATGTCGGCAGCGTTCGTCACCTTTGATGATGTTAGCCTGGCCTACGATGCGTCGGGTAATGCCATTGAAGACATCAACCTGAGTATTCACGAAGGCGAGTTCGTCGCTTTCGTGGGCCCCTCCGGCTGCGGTAAATCGACCTTTATGAAGCTCTGCACCGGTCTGCATGCGCCTACCACTGGTGCCGTGCAAGTGGATGGAGAACCGGTCACCGGGCCGTTGAAGATCTCCGGCATGGCGTTTCAAAACGCCAACCTGCTGCCCTGGCGCACCACACTGGATAACGTCCTACTGCCGTTGGAGATCGTTAAACCCTACCGCCATCAGTTTCGTAAACGGCGCGAAGAGTTTGTCGGCTGGGCGCGCAAGCTGCTCAAGACCGTGGGGCTTGAAGGCTACGAAGAGCAGTATCCGTGGCAGCTTTCCGGTGGTATGCAGCAGCGGGCATCGATCTGCCGGGCGCTGATTCACCAGCCGCGCCTGCTAATGCTGGATGAACCCTTCGGCGCGCTGGATGCGTTTACCCGCGAGGAGCTGTGGTGCGTGCTGCGCGATCTGTGGGAAGCGCAGCGCTTTACAGTGGTACTCGTGACACATGACCTCCGCGAGGCGGCGTTTCTGGCCGATACCGTCTACATCATGAGCCGCCGCCCCGGACGGGTGATTGAGCGCCGTGAAATAGAGTTGCCGCGACCCCGTGCACTGGAAACCACTTACCAAAAACCCTTTATTGATCTGGTTCAGGAGCTGCGGGCTCAAATTGGCGAAGTGCGCAGCACTTAATAAAAGCCCCCAGCACCTGATGAAAGGCGCACTTATGACGAAAAATAATCAGTTAATTGAACGACTGGCGCCGTGGATAGCGGTGGTCGCGTTGGTTGTTATCTGGGAAGTAACGGTGCGGGTGTTTGATGTGCCCAGCTTTATCTTCCCCAGTGCCTTGGAGACGGCCCAGGCGCTGGTAACTTATTCCGAGCCTATCGCCATGCACTCCTGGCAAACCTTCTGGACAACGCTGATTGGCTTTGGATTGGGTGTGGCCGTGGGGCTGGTGTTGGGCTTTATTATCGGCTCGTCACGCTTTCTATATAACGCTTGCTACCCACTGTTAGTCGGCTTTAATGCCATTCCCAAAGTGGCTTTCGTGCCCATCCTGGTTGTCTGGTTTGGGATTGGCTCGGTGCCGGCGATACTCACCGCCTTTTTAATCTGCTTCTTCCCTATTGTGGTGAACGTGGCTACCGGTTTAGCCACGCTGGAGCCTGAGATGGAAGACGTACTGCGAGTGCTGGGCGCGCGGCGTATCGATGTGTTGCTGAAAGTGGGCCTACCACGCTCGCTGCCGTATTTCTTTGCCTCGCTAAAAGTCGCTATTACTCTGGCGTTTGTAGGCACAGTAGTGTCAGAAACGGTCGCCTCCAATCAGGGCATTGGCTATCTGATGATGAGCGCCGGTTCGCAAATGCGCATGGGGCTGGTCTTTGCCGGGCTGCTGGTGATCAGCGCCATGGCCATGGTGATGTACGAGCTATTTGCCCAACTGGAAAAACGCATGACCGGCTGGGCGCACCGTGGTCAGAATCGCTAGGGCCAGTGCGCAACTCACCAGCGGTAAAGCAGTGAAGCGCTGGTGGTGTTGTCGGTGCGCTCGCTGGTGTCGTCAGGCGGTTGGGAGTTGTGCTTGATTTCATGAGATAAGCGCAGCGACAGCTTTGAATTGAGCCTTGCCGTGAGCGCTGTAAGCGACCGCGACGTGGTATTTTGGTCGGTGTACTCAAACGACATTTCCTGCTGAATATCGGCGTAGTCAGAAAAAAACCATTGATAATCCAACGCTGTATAAGCCACTGCTAACCGATAATCGCCATGTTCGCGTAGTCGGTCATGACGATAGCCTGGCCCTGCCTCCAGCGAAAAAACATGGGTATCGTTCTCTAAAATCTGACGCCCATAGCCACCGATGGCAGAAAGCTGCTGGTCGTAACCGGCAAAGCGATCCTTCTCCCAGCGGGCAAACCCAAACAGATAGTGGGGGCCATCCAGTTCATAGCGTTCGCGTCCTGCGACTAAGTACTGCTCGGCGCTGGTTTTGTCATCCTTGGTGACGTTACGCACTTCACCACGCAGCGAGTAGGTGAAGTTACCGGTAAGCCACGTCAGCAGCGTTTTACCGATTAGCGTCTGGCTATCGGTATTGCCCGAGAGGCGGGTAAAACCCAGTTCAGCATCGCCACTGAACACGGGCGCATCTTCCTGGGGAGGCGGTGGAGCGTAGAACGGGTTGGCATATGCCACGGTTAGCCATAGTGGCCAGCAGGCCAGCAAGAGTATCCATCTAACGATCGCCACTACATCCCTCCTTGATTTCGGCATTGGGCCATTATATCAGCGAACGATGACTCTGGGGTGACGGCGATTAACGCCGTTGGCTGGCGCGTGCCATAATGGCGCGGTCACGCATTTCGAGTCTACCTATGAGCGCTTCCCGCCCCCGAACGTTAGCCGACCTGCAGCGCTGGCGCCGCACTCGCGCAAGGCGCAGCTGGTATAAACGCAGTTTTCGCCTTCAGGTAATGCTGTTAGTCGGACTACTGTTGGCAGGCATGCTACTGGCGCAGGGCACCTACCTCAATCACCGCAAGGCAGAAATTATTAGCCAGCAGATGGGCGAGCGAGCGCTGGCGGTGGCCAAAACGGTGGCGTCGATGCCGCAAATTATCAACGCCTTTTCAATTCCCGACCCCTCTTTCATTATTCAGCCCCTCGCAGAGCGCGTTCGCCATGAAACGGGCGCGCGCTATGTGGTTGTAGGCAACGCCCAAAGTATTCGCTATTCCCACCCCGTGCCGGAGCGGATTGGGAAGCCAATGGTGGGGGGCGATAATGACCAGGCGCTGATTCATGGCCAATACTATGTATCCGAGGCAACCGGGTCATTGGGCACTGCCATTCGTGGCAAGGCGCCCATATGGGATGAAGAGGGCAATATCATTGGCCTGGTATCCGTTGGTTTTATGATGGATCGCGTGGCCATGGACGTAGCCCGCTACAACAGCTTTGGCTGGGCGCTGGTGGCGTTGATGATTTGTCTCGGCTTTGCCGGTGCTTACTGGCTATCGCAGCATCTTAAAAAGGTCATTTTAGGCCTGGAACCCTACGAGATTGCCCGCTTGGCTATGGAGAAAGAGGCCATTTTGCAGTCGATCCATGAGGGCATTCTGGCGGTTAATCGTGAAGGTCATATTACCTTGGTCAACCAGCAGGCGCGGCGCTTTCTCAACCTGGACGATGAGCATGTGCTGCTGGGGCAGCCCATCCGCGAGGTCGTGCCCAATTCGCGGCTATTGGAGGTGCTCCGACGCGGAGAGCAGGAGTTCGACCAGGAGATGTGGCTGGGCGATCACCCGGTAGTGGTCAACCGCGTGCCGATTCTGCACGAAGGCGAGATTGAGGGGGCGGTGGCCACTTTCCGCAGTCGTCGCGAAATTGTCGATCTTTCCCATGCGCTTACCCAAGCCAGCCGTGATGTGGATATGCTGCGTGCCCAGGCCCACGAGTTTTCCAATAAGCTCTATACCATCTCAGGATTACTGCAGTTAGAACGCATCGAGGAAGCCCTCGCGCTGATCCATCAAGAAACCGAACGCGCCCAGGCGCAGATGAGCTTTTTAATGCGCAACGTGGCCGACGCCGTGCTTAGCGGTACGCTACTGGGTAAACTTACCCGGGCGCGGGAGCTGGGCGTAGCGTTGGAAGTCGATGAGCAAAGCTCGCTCTCCTGCCCGCTAACGCCCACCGGCCAAGAAGTGATGATGAGCGTGGTGGGTAACTTGCTGGACAACGCCTGCCATGCAGCGCTGAATGGGCCGAGTAAAGCGCCCAAAGTACGCCTGTTTTTCACCGATTTGGGGGAGCAGCTGTTGATCGAAGTGGAGGACAACGGGCCCGGAGTACCTGCCCAGCTCGCCGAATCGATTTTCCAGGAAGGCTTTTCGACCAAAACGGGCAAACACCAGGGCATTGGCCTGGCGCTGGTAGCCAGGCTCTGCCGCCAGCACGGCGGCGCCGTGACCCTGGAGGAGAGCGAGCTGGGGGGCGCATGCTTTATCGCGGTGCTCGACCGCTCGCTGTGTGCGCAGCAAGACCAACAGCAGTCTCAACAACAATTTTAAAAACAATTTCATCAACAATTTCAAAAACAGTGACCACGACGGCTAGGGGGGAACGCAATGTCTGATGGGCAGTACGGCATTTTGGTCATTGAAGACGATTTTCGCATTGCCGATATCCACCGGGCCTTTATTGAACAGAGCGACGGCTTTTATGTGGTGGGCATGGCGCGCAACGGTAGCGAAGCCAAGGCGATCATGGCGGAACAGGCCACCAACATCCAGTTGATCTTGCTCGACGCCTACCTACCCGATGTTGAAGGCCTGGAGCTGCTATGGGCGATTCGCCGCGACTACGTGCATGTGGATATCGTCATGGTTACCGCTGCCCGGGAAGTAGAAACCATCAGCGAGGCGCTGCGTGGTGGGGTATTCGACTACCTGATCAAGCCCATTGAAGCCGCGCGAATGACGCAAATGCTGACTCGCTTCCGTCGCGAGCGTGAAGCCTTGGCCAACCGTGCCGAGATGAATCAGGATGAACTGGACTCCGTGCTGGCGCGCCTGAAGCCCGGCGAGCCGTTGCGTGCTAAAAGCCAAGCCCTGCCTAAAGGTATTGATCGGCTGACGCTGCGCCGGGTGATTGATGCCCTGGCCGACGCACCCGACTCGCTCACCGCCATGCAGATGGCGCGCATCATGGGTGCCAGCCGCTCAACCGCCCGCCGTTATTTAGAGTTTTTAGTTGCTGAACAGGCGGTGAGTGCGGAGCTGGGCTATGGTGATGTAGGGCGGCCTGAGCGCCGCTATCGGCTGTTGGAGGCAGCACACGAGTGGCTCAACACTCTATAAAGGAATGTGGTAATTAGGCGCGCGTGAACAAAATGAACAAAATAGCCATAAAGAACTTTTTGTCTTTTATGCGCACAAGCTTGTCGGTCAGGGTAGTGGTCTTCTAACGTTCGCGGCGTGCAGTCTCACAATAAGAAGCTCTACACAGCAAACTCATCACACAACAAAACTGATACGTGGAGAACGCCATCATGACGTCGCTTACCCTCAAGCGTTTATCTGTATTTGCTCTTCCCATTGCTGCCTTTGCAGGCATGAGCACCGCCGCACAGGCGCAAGAGTGGACACCTGAACGCTCCATCGAATTCGTCGCACCGGCTAACCCAGGCGGCGGTTGGGATACTCTCGTTCGCACCATGTCGCGGGTGATTCAGCAAGAAGAGCTGGCCGATGAAAGCTTCGCTGCTATCAACGTACCTGGCGGCGGCGGTGCCGTAGCCTGGGCCCAAGTGGCCCGCGATAGCGGCAACCCGCACAAGCTGTTTGCCACCAGCCCGCCGATGATTCTGGTGCCGCTGGCAGGTGCTTCGCGCTACGACCACACCGACTTTACCCCGGTCGCGCGGATCAACACCGACTACTCAATCATCCTGGTCGCGGCAGACTCCGAGTATCAGAACCTCGAAGACCTGCTCAATGCGCTGAAAGAAGATCCCAGCTTGAGCGTTGGCGGTGGTAGTGCGCCTGGCTCCATGGATCATATTGCCATTGCAGGCCTTGCCTCTGCGGCCGGAATGGAAGCCTCGGCAGTCAACTACATCCCGTTTTCGGGTGGCGGCGACGCCATGACTAACCTAATGGGCGGCCATATTGAAGCCGTGGTCGGCGGCGCTGGTGAAGCGGTTGGCCAACTGGGTGAAGGCAGCCAACTGCGTGCGCTGGGCGTCTCTTCTGAAGAGCGTTTGGGCGGTGGCTTGAGCGAAGTGCCTACCTACCAGGAGCAGGGCTTCGACTACACCTTCGATATCTGGCGCGGCGTGATGGGCGCTCCTGATATGCCTGAAGAGGCAGTGGCCTACTACGAAGACCTGTTCGCCGAAATGCTTGAAACCGATGCATGGCGCGAAGCGAGCGACCAACTGGGCTGGATCGACGCCTACCAAAACAGCGAAGAGTTTGGCGCCTTCCTGGATCAGCAGCAAGAGCAGTTCAGCGACGTGCTGAGCGAGCTTGGCCTACTGCGCCAGTAATCCTACTCCTTGTATCGCCCAGTCGCCCAAGCGTGGCTGGGCGTCTCCCGCGGTTAACAATATGCGTTAACCGCGGGAGACGTGTTGGCTCCTTCGGAGAGATTCCTATGACTCGTTTAAATACCAATCAGTGGTTAGCACTGGTGTTTGCGGTATTGGCTGTTGGCTATATCGCGATGGCGTGGCAGATCCCTACCTTTCCTCTGCCGCGCCCGGTCGATTCTGACCTGTTTCCTAAAGTATTAGGCTTCTCGCTACTGATCCTGTCGGTGTTTCTATTTTTTGAGAAACCCACCCCGATAGCCGGTGCCGATGAAGTCGACGAAGAGGCGCAGCACGGGCCGCTGCTACTGACGCCCTGGGCGCGGGTCATCGTGACTTCGTTGGCGATTGCCGCCTACGCGCTATTGCTGGTGCCGCTGGGTTTTGTACTTGCTTCTACGCTGCTCTGCGTTGGATTGACGGCCTACTACGGCTATCGCCGCCATGGGGTCAACCTCGCTACGTCGCTGGGGGTAGTGCTGGCGCTCTACCTGACCATGACGAAGGTGATGGATGTTTACCTGCCCACTGGCTTGCTGCCTTTCTAAACAAAGCCTTGTTAGCAGGTCTTTCCGCTAGCAGTTCTTAAGAGAGTAATTCCCATGGATGCCTTCAATAATTTGATGTACGGCTTTGGCATCGCGCTTGAGCCAATCAATATTGCCTACGTATTTGCCGGTGTATTTGCTGGCACCATTATCGGCATGCTGCCGGGCCTTGGCCCTATCAGTGCACTTGCCCTGATGATTCCTATCACCTTTGCCATGGAACCCTCGTCGGGTTTGATCCTGATGGCAGGGGTTTACTACGGCGCCATCTTCGGTGGCTCTACTTCCTCGATTCTGCTCAACGCCCCCGGCGTTGCGGGTACCGTAGCAACCTCCTTTGACGGCTACCCGATGGCCAAAAAAGGTCTGGCGGGTAAAGCGCTGGCGATTGCCGCCTACTCGTCATTTGTGGGCGGTACGGTATCGGTTATTTTCTTGATGCTGGTGGCTCCGCTGCTTTCCAAAGTGGCCGTAAGCTTTGGCCCTTCCGAGTACTTTGCACTGATGGTGCTGGGCTTAACCGCCGTGGTCTCGCTGTCGGATAAATCGCTGATCAAGGGGCTGATTGCCGCCGTGGTGGGGGTAATTATCTCGATTGTGGGTATCGATATGCAGACCGGTACCGAGCGTTTTACCTTCGGCTCCGTTCAGCTTCTCGACGGTATCGACTTCCTGGTGGTGGCGCTGGGGATTTTTGCGCTTGCCGAGGTGTTCTACATGCTGCTGCGCGGCGGTGGTGGCAAAGAGGCGCCGCGTAATGCGATTGGCTCGCTGAAACTGACTCGTAGCGAAGTCAAAGAGATCGCTGGCCCCGTTGGCCGCAGCTCGGTGTTGGGCTTCTTCACCGGCGTTCTGCCGGGGGCTGGCGCGACCATTGGTTCGTTCCTGGGTTACAGCATGGAAAAACGCATTGCCAAAGATGGCGACACCTTTGGGCAGGGCAATATCAAAGGCGTGGCCGCGCCGGAAGCGGCCAACAACGCCGCCTGTACCGGCTCCTTTGTGCCGCTGTTGACGCTGGGTGTACCGGGTTCGGGTACCACCGCAGTACTGCTGGGTGCCCTGCTGGTCATGGGGGTCAATCCCGGCCCAATGATGCTGACAGAGCGTCCGGACGTGTTCTGGGGCGTGGTTGCCAGTATGTATATCGGTAATATCTTCCTGCTGGTGCTTAACCTGCCGTTGATACCGCTGATCGCCAAGATTCTTGATCTGCCCAAGCCGCTACTGCTGTCGCTGATTTTGATCTTCTGCATGATCGGCGTCTACGGCATGAGCTTCAGTGTGTTTGATCTGTTGCTGCTGCTCGGTTTTGGCCTGGTGGGCCTGGGTATGCGCCTGTTTGGTTTCCCCGCGGCGCCGCTGATTTTAGCGCTGATTCTGGGCAACATTATGGAAGAGTCCTTGCGTCGCGCGCTGCAGATCTCCGGTGGCGACTGGATGACCTTTATCGACAAGCCTATCTCGCTTGGCCTACTGGTCGTCGCCTTGCTGTCGCTTGGTCTGCCGTTACTGAAAAAACGCCGTAAGAAAATTCCACCCGACGTGGCTGTTTAACGCCACTACTTAAAGGGTGAATAGCAAGGAGCCTTGGTGATGCCAAGGCTCCTTTTTTTATCTGCGCTTTCT
This sequence comes from Halomonas sp. A3H3, assembly GCF_000982975.1. NCBI lineage: Bacteria > Pseudomonadati > Pseudomonadota > Gammaproteobacteria > Oceanospirillales > Halomonadaceae > Halomonas > Halomonas sp. A3H3. The sequence continues at coordinate 2,147,393 of NZ_HG423343.1, forward strand.
TATCTACTTTTTTAACTAATAATAAAGAGTGGTTTTGTAACAAATAAGTAACTAATGCGTTAATGCTTTGTGTTTAAAAAGTTCAAGTACTTAGTTGGTGCACTGTCTTTTATTGGTGCATTGAGAGGGTGCTTCAGCAGCGTTAATGCGCTTTATTTTGGTGCATGTAGTGAGTTTTGAGATTTTGTGATGATTATTAAGTGGCTGATTAAATAGCTATAAGGCAACTTTGTGCCAATCTGGCGCATCCCTTGCAAGAGTTATTGGCTAGTGAACGTAATGGCTAGTGGACGTATTGGGGGAGCTAACACAACAACCCCAAGTGCGAAGCCAATCATCAAGCCTCGGTCATAACAAACCCCAGCCATAAGGGGTGCAAGGAGATTAACAATGAACACTCTCAAACGCTCGACACACCCTCGCCCCTTCCTTTCAAGTGGCCGTTTCGCGACCGCTTTACTCACCGCTGCCATCATGGGGGCCAGCACCCAAGCCATCGCCCAAGACGATGACTCGATCAAAGTCGGTATCCTGCACTCGCTTTCCGGCACCATGGCGATTAGTGAGACCGTCCTCAAAGACACCGTCGAAATGCTTATTGAGCAGCAGAACGAAGCCGGTGGTTTGCTCGGCCGTCAGTTAGAAGCCGTGGTGGTTGATCCCGCGTCTAACTGGCCGCTGTTTGCCGAACGCGCCCGGGAGCTACTAGACCAGGAAGAAGTGGACGTGATTTTCGGCAACTGGACGTCGGTTTCGCGTAAATCCGTACTGCCCGTCGTAGAGGAGCTCAACGGGCTGCTGTTCTACCCGGTGCAGTATGAAGGCGAAGAGTCTTCTGAAAACGTCTTCTACACCGGCGCAGCGCCTAACCAGCAGGCGATTCCTGCGGTTGAATACCTTATCAACGAAGTCGGTATCGAGCGCTTTGCGCTAGTGGGTACCGACTATGTCTACCCGCGCACTACCAATCGTATCCTCGAGGCCTTCCTCAAGGATGAACACGGCATCGCGGATGAGGACATCATGGTCAACTACACGCCGTTCGGTCACTCCGATTGGCAGAACATCGTGGCAGAAATTCGCCGCTTCGGTGAAGAGGGTAAACCGACCGCCGTAATCTCGACGGTTAACGGCGACGCCAACGTGCCATTCTATACCGAGCTCTCCAACCAGGGTATCGACGCTGCCGATATTCCCGTCATCGCCTTCTCGGTGGGTGAGCAGGAGCTTACCGGTATTGATACCGGCCCGCTGGTGGGCCACCTGGCGGCATGGAACTACTTCATGAGCGTCGATAACGATGACAACTACGACTTTATCGATGCCTGGATTGAGTACACCGGCGACGATATGGCCGTCACCAACGACCCAATGGAAGCGCACTACATCGGCTTCAACATGTGGGCCGAAGCGGTTCGCAAAGCGGGCACGACAGACGTCGATACGGTGAAAGACGCCATTATCGGTGTGACCGTACCTAACCTCTCCGGCGGTTATGCGGCGATGATGCCCAACCACCACATCACCAAGCCGGTGCTGATCGGTGAGATTCAGGACAACGGTCAGTTCGATATCGTTTGGCAGACGCCGTCTACCGTGGCGGGCGACGCCTGGTCTGACTACCTGCCTGGCTCCCGTGACCTGATTGCCGATTGGCGCAAGCCGA
>NZ_HG423343.1:2149158-2156596 GCF_000982975.1 Halomonas sp. A3H3
CTCGTGCGGTGGCAGCACCGCAGCAGAAGAAGCCGAAGCGGCGCTCGCTGAGTAAGCACGTCTATCGCAGTGGAAATAACTTCTTTTAAAACTGCCCGCTCGCTGGTGCTAGGGCAGGCTGAAGCGAGGGTCTTTTGCCATGGCCGGAAAGGTTCCTTACTATTCCGGCATTTCCGCCATCCATGGCGGTCAGATGGCAAAAGTAGCGCCCAAGGATGGGTTTACAGCGCCCTCGCGGAAGCCTGCGCTGGCACCGATATATTCAGTTACCCTCTTAGATAACCAAAGGAAGAACCCCATGAGGCGTTTCCTTTCCTTAGGGCTGCTGTGCCTACTGTTGTTAAGCATCACAGTGACCGCCCAAGCACAAACGAGCTCCACGAATACTGCCGACGATGCGGCCGCGCTCGAACTGTTGGAGGCGCTGGACGTTGAGTCTTACGCCGCCAAAGGCGACGCGATCACCGCCATTTTGCAAAGCGATGACGAACGCGCCCGAGACTGGCTGCAGGCCTTGCTGGATGGCCGCTTGCAGCGTACCGAAGATGGCCGGTTCGTGCTGGTGCTCGAGAACCGCGGCCGCGACTGGCCGGTGGCCGATGTCCTAACCGGCGAAGCGTTGGGCGAGATGTCCCGCCGTGACCTGGAGCGTATTGGCATCAACAACAACCTACGTAATCAACTGCGCAGCGCCATCGCGGTAGTTGACCTCTACTCACCTAACGTGGAGCGCCGCCGTACCTCGGCCGAGCGCCTGTTAGGTGAAGTAGATGGTGAGCTGGTGCCCACCCTCGACGACTTGATCGAACAGGAAGAGGACGAGCAGGTGCGCTACCGGCTGACTCAGGCCGTGGCGATCTACCGTGCTGAAGCGGGCGAAATGGCTGGGGTCGAAGCGCTGGACGGCAGCCTACACCCCCGTTCCCGCGTGGCATTGAGCCGGGCAGTCAATAGCGATGATCCCGTCGTCGCCAATGCCGCTGCCGCTTCTCTGGCGGGCATTGAGCAGCAACTCAAAATCAATCGTGGTCTGGAAACGCTCTATTTCGGCTTGAGCCTCGGCTCAGTGCTGGTGCTAGCTGCCATTGGTCTGGCGATCACCTTCGGGGTCATGGGCGTGATCAACATGGCCCACGGCGAGCTGATGATGCTGGGCGCCTACACCACCTGGGCGATGCAGCAACTGCTGCCCGGCCAGCCTGGGCTGGCGTTGATTCTATCGATTCCCGCAGGCTTTATGGTCGCTGCTCTGGCGGGTGTGGCGATCGAGCGCGGTGTTATCCAGTTCCTCAAAGGCCGCCCGCTGGAGACGCTGCTGGCGACCTTTGGTATCAGTTTGATTCTGCAGCAGCTGGTGCGCACGGTGATTTCACCGCTTAACCGCACCGTGATTACCCCGGAGTGGATGAGCGGTTCACTGGTGGTTAACGATGCACTCTCATTAACGCTAAACCGCATGTACGTGCTTGGCTTTGCGCTGGTGGTGTTTGCCGGGCTGATGCTGATTATGCGTCGTACCCGGCTGGGGCTTGAGGTACGTGCGGTGACTCAAAACCGCGCCATGGCACGCTCCATGGGCATTCGTGCCACTCGTGTGGATATCATGACTTTTGCGCTAGGTTCGGGTGTGGCCGGGCTTGCCGGTGTCGCGCTCTCCCAGCTCACCAACGTCGGCCCCAACCTGGGGCAGAACTACATCATCGACTCCTTCATGGTGGTGGTGTTCGGCGGCGTGGGTAACCTGTGGGGCACGCTGGTGGCCGGGCTATCGCTGGGGGTCATTAACCAGGTGCTGGAACCCTGGGCAGGCGCGGTGTTGGCCAAAATTATCGTGTTGGTCTTTATTATCCTATTCATTCAGAAACGCCCGCGTGGACTCTTCCCGCAGAAGGGCCGGGCTGCGGAGGGCTAAACGATGTCTTTAACGACCGAATCATCGACGAATTTTTGGCTAACACGCCCATTCAGCGAACGCTCTACGCAGATTTTTCTCGGCGTGCTACTGGCCGCGCTGGCGCTGGTCACCATCCTGCACGTGGCAGTGCCGCCGGATAACCCGCTGCATGTGGGCGCCTATACGGTCAACCTGTTCGGTAAGTACCTAAGCTACGCGTTGCTGGCCGTGGCGGTGGACTTGGTGTGGGGCTATCTGGGCATTTTGAGCCTCGGCCATGGCGCCTTTTTCGCCATTGGCGGTTACGCCATGGGCATGTACCTGATGCGCCAGATTGGCGATCGCGGTACCTACGGCCATCCGGTACTGCCGGACTTTATGGTGTTCCTCAACTGGGACAGCCTGCCGTGGTTTTGGCACGGCTTCGATATGGCCTGGTTCGCCTTTGCCATGGTTCTGCTGGCTCCCGGGCTGCTGGCATTGGTATTCGGCTTTTTGGCGTTTCGCTCACGGGTCACCGGGGTATATCTGTCGATTATCACTCAGGCACTGACCTTTGCCTTGATGCTGGCTTTCTTCCGCAACGAGATGGGCTTCGGCGGTAATAACGGCCTGACTGACTTCCGCGAGATCGTCGGTTTTGACCTGCGCAGCGACGCCACGCGCCTAGGGTTGTTCCTGGCCACCGGCGTTGCGCTGGCGCTGGGATATATCCTGTGCCGTGCGATTGTGACCAGCAAGCTGGGGCGGGTGAGCGTGGCCACCCGCGACGCCGAAGCGCGTACGCGCTTTCTCGGCTACCGGGTCGAGCGCTTTCAGCTGTTTGTGTTTGTGGTCTCGGCGATGCTCGCAGGCCTGGCGGGCGCGCTCTACGTGCCGCAAGTGGGGATTATCAACCCCAGTGAATTCTCGCCGATTTTCTCCATCGAGATTGTGCTGTGGGTAGCGCTGGGCGGTCGCGCCACGCTATATGGCGCGGTGATTGGCGCCATTCTGGTCAACTACGCCAAAACCATCTTTACCGGCGTAATGCCCGATGCCTGGCTGTTTGCCCTGGGCGCGATGTTTGTACTGGTCACGGTGTTTCTGCCCAAGGGTGTCGCGGGGCTGTTTCGCTACCTCAAGCGCCGTAAGCGCGAGGAACAAACGACGGATCCTGACCATCAACACACGCCCGAGGAGGCCTCCGCATGAGTTTGCTGCAATCGCTGTCCCAGCGTGACCGGGTGTTCGATTTTATGGCGCCCCAAGCCTCGCCGGTGGACGTTCGCCATGGGCCGATTCTTTACATGGAAGATGTCACCGTTAGCTTCGATGGTTTTAAAGCCATCAATAACCTCAACCTAACCATCAACGACGGTGAGCTGCGCTGCATTATCGGCCCCAACGGGGCGGGTAAAACCACCATGATGGATATCATCACCGGCAAAACCCGCCCCACCAGCGGCAGCGTGTGGTTCGGGAGCCGCCATAACCTGCTGCACATGAACGAGCCCGATATTGCCAGCCTGGGCATTGGCCGCAAGTTTCAAAAACCCACGGTATTCGAAGCGCTCTCGGTGTTTGAAAATCTGGAGCTGGCCATGGCGGCGGACAAGCGGATTTTTCCTACCCTGACCGCCCGCATGACCGGCGAGATCAAAGACCGCATTGATGAAGTACTGGAAACCATCGGCCTGACAGAGCTGCGCCATCAACCTGCGGGCATTCTCTCCCACGGCCAGAAGCAGTGGCTGGAGATCGGCATGCTGCTGATGCAGCGCCCGCGTCTACTGCTTGTGGATGAACCGGTGGCGGGCATGACCGAGCAGGAGATGGAGCGCACTGCCGAGTTGCTCACCGGGCTGGCCGGTAAACAGTCCGTGGTGGTGGTCGAGCATGACATGGGCTTTGTGCGTTCGATTGCCCGCCAGGTGACCGTACTGCACCAGGGCAGCGTGCTGGCGGAAGGCACCATGGATCAAGTCTCCAGCGACCCCAAAGTAATCGAGGTCTACCTGGGTGCTGACGACGAGGAGGCTGCCTGATGCTAGCGATTGAAAAGCTCAACCAGTTCTACGGCGAAAGCCACACCCTCTGGGATCTTGATCTTGAGGTGCCTGCAGGCCAATGCACCTGCGTGATGGGGCGCAACGGCGTGGGTAAAACCACGCTGCTGAAAGCCGTGATGGGCGAAGTGGCCGTCAAAAGTGGCGAGCTGCGCTACACCGCCGAGACCGGCGAGATCGAGCTGACTAAAAAAGCCGTTGAGGCGCGCTCGCGGTTGGGAATTGGCTACGTGCCCCAAGGGCGGCAGATTTTTCCACTACTGACCGTAGAGGAGAACCTGCGCACCGGCCTTGCCGCCCGCAGTGACGGGCTGAAGAAAATCCCAGAGCGGGTCTATGAACTGTTCCCAGTGCTAAAAGAGATGAAACACCGCCGTGGCGGCGATCTCTCCGGCGGGCAACAGCAGCAGCTGGCGATTGGCCGCGCACTGGTCATCGAACCCAAACTACTGATTTTGGACGAGCCAGGGGAGGGCATTCAGCCCAATATCGTCGCCCAGATTGGCCAGGTGATTCGCCAGTTGATCAACGAAGATGGCCTAACGGTGCTACTGGTAGAGCAGAAGCTGCCCTTTGCCCGTAAATACGCCGACCGCTTTGTGATCATGGATCGCGGCCGACCGGTGGCCAAAGGTGAGATCAGCGAGCTCTCCAATGAGCTGATCAAGCAGCATCTGACGGTTTAAGTTACCCACACCCGGTTACCGTCTGCCCGGCCAAGCGGTTGTCGAAAGGCGGTCGCTTTTTTGCGCGCGGATGAGCGGTGTTTCCAAAAGCTGGGCTTCAAACGCTGGGCGGCGGTTCCACCGGCGCCTGGCGTGCCCGTTGGCGTTTGACCAGTTGGGTAATCACGCCGTAGCGTGGCCCTGCCAGAAAGGCGAGCATCAGGAATACGCCGGTCATGACGGCCATCATGCCGCCAATGGAGACGTTGAGATACACTGCGAGGTAGTAGCCAGAAATACTCGAGGCGATAGAAATTAGCGCACCGATGATAAACATCATCCACAGCCGGTCGGTCAGCAAATAGGCGGCGGAGGCGGGAACAATGGCAAAGGCGATAAATAGCACCGCGCCTACCGCATCAAAGGCCGCCACGGCAGTGGAACTAGTTAGCATTAGCAGCACATAGAAAAGAATCGAGGGCATAAAGCCGAACGTTTTGGCCAGCGCCGGATCGAAGGTGGCCAGCTTCAGCTCCTTATAAAAGAGTCCGATAAACGCGTAGTTGAGCACCGTCATCACGCTCATCGATACCAGCGCCTGGGGGATGGGCAGGCCGAAGATGTCGAGTGTATCCAGCCAGACAAAACCGATCTCCCCGAGCAGCACGGTATGCGTGTCGATATGCACATCATTGGCATAAATATTCAACAGCAGCACGCCGATAGAGAACAGAGCCGGGAAGACCAGGCCGATAGCGGTATCCTGCTTGACCCGTTTGGTGCTCGCTAAGGCTTCGGTGAGCAGGACGGTTAACAGCCCAGTGAGGGCGGCCCCGATCAGTTGTACCGGCCCGCTCTGTTGCTTGGTCAGCAGCCAGACGATGACGATGCCAAACACAATCGAATGGCTGATTGCGTCGGATAACATGCTGTTGCCGCGCAGCACTAAAAAGGTGCCCACCGCCGAGGAGGCGATGCCTACCATCGCGCCCACTAGCATAATGGGCAGGGCAGTTGTGGTCAGTAGCTCTGCCATCATGATGCTAATTCCTCAAAGGCCGCGACCACTCTTCTAGCCTCCGCCTGGCCCTGTGCAGTTAGCCCCCAGCAGTCCTCGCTGAGAGTGGCGCTGCTGCGTGGAGAGCGGATTAGGTAGCCTTGCTGCTTAAGCTTGTTGAGCATCCTGCGTGAACCGAGTGTTGAGGGGGCGCATGAGGGATCGGCCGAGTGTTTATATAGCGCATAAAGTAGCTGCTGTTTCTGCAGCGCTGACTTCTGGCGATAGTGCTTTATCACACCCCACAGCAGGCCACGGCCGGGCGCCAATGCCAACGATATAAGCACGATGGCGGTTGCGGTAAGGACAATCAGTGGGCCGGTTGCCAGACCGCGCGATAGGGTGCTGATGGTTGCCCCTGAAACACCACTGACAATACCGACGCCTGCGGCGATGGTGAGCATGCCGCCTAGGTGGCGGCTCCACTGTCGGGCGGCGGCCGCGGGTGCCACGATCATGGCGGCCATCAAAATCACACCGACCATCTGCAGGCCGACGACGACTGCTAGCGCAACCATAGCGGTGAGCGATGCTTCAATCACGGTGATAGGCATGCCGAGCGTGCGGGCGTACTCCGCATCAAAGGTGACCAGCTTGGCCTGTTTCCAGAAGACGGCAAGCAGCAGCAGCGTAACCAGCGTAATGCTGCCCATCACCCATAAATCGGAGCGCAGCGTCGCGGCGGCCTGACCGAACAGAAAGGCCTCAAGACCGCCCTGGGAGGCGTTATTGGTACTCTGTATATAGGTGAGCAGAACGATACCCACGGCAAAAAAGATACTCAGGCAGGCGCCCAGGGCTGCGTCAGTTTTCAGGCGGCTTAAGCGCGTCAGCATCAGCATAATCAGCGCGGCGGCGGAGCCGGTGATCAGTGAACCAATAATAATCCCGCCAATATCCCGGCTGCCGGTGATGATAAAGCTTAAACAGATGCCGGGAAGGGCTGCGTGGGAAATTGCGTCTCCCAGCAGGCTTTGGCGACGCAGCACCGCAAAACAGCCCAGCGGGCCGCTGATCAGCCCCAGCAGCGAGGCGCCAATGACTACATTCTGAAAGGTGTAGTCAGATAAAAGCTCAAGCCACACCATGGGTTACTTCACCTTTGAGGCGGCAAACATTAACGATTCATTGTCGTTAAGTAGCGCGATTTGGCCGCCGTAAGCCTGGCGCAGGTGATCGATCTTGAACACCTCCTCGGCCTTGCCGCTGGCGATGACTCGCACGTTGAGTAGCAGTAGCCAGTCAAAGTAGGTGCGAACCGTTTGCAGATCGTGGTGTACCACAATCAGCGTTTTGCCCGCGTCGCGCAGGTGGCGCAGGATATCGATAATGGCCCGCTCGGTGGTGGCATCGACGCCAGCCATGGGTTCATCAAGAAAATACACATCGGCCTGCTGCACCAGCGCGCGAGCCAGAAACACGCGCTGCTGCTGGCCACCAGAAAGCTGGCTAATCTGTCGTTCAGCGAAGGCGCTCATACCGACCATTTCAAGTGCTTCCTGCGCTTCATGGCGCTCTTTGCGACCCGGTCTCTTGAGCCAGCCCAAGCGCCCGTAAAGCCCCATGGTGACCACATCCAGCGCCGTGGTGGGAAAATCCCAGTCAACGCTTGAGCGCTGGGGCACGTAGCCCACCCGTTTACGCTGTGTGGCGTAGGGCCGTCCATGCACCATCACCTCTCCCGACAACGACGGCACCAGCCCAAGCAGGCTTTTGATCAACGTACTCTTGCCCGCCCCGTTAGGGCCGACAATGCCCGCCATGACACCGGCGG
>NZ_HG423343.1:2156696-2185384 GCF_000982975.1 Halomonas sp. A3H3
CCGGCGGGGATATCCAGATCGATATCCCATAGCACGGGCTGGTTATGGTAGCTCACCGTCAGGTTTTTAATGCTCAGTGCGGTGTCTGTAGGGTTGAATATCGCCATGGATGCACTGCCTTATCGAATGCTTATTGAGCGAGTTGCCACTCGCTGGCCCAGTCATCCAGTGCCTTTGGCAGCGGGGCCAGCGAACCGCCTAGCGCCTCGACAATGTGCTGGGTGTTACGGTAGATCATGCCCATATAGGTACCATCTACCGTGCCTTCATCGCCCATGGCGTCGGAATAAAGCTGGCCGCCGATGGTCACATCATGGCCTTGCTGCCTTGCGGCATCGATCACTGCCTGAATGGTGCGCGGGTTGATGGTGCTCTCGACAAATATGGCGGGCACGTTACGGGCAACAACGCTATCCGCCATGCTGCGAATATCGGCGATCCCAGTTTCGGTTTCGGTACTGATGCCCTGAATCCCTTCCACCTCAATGTCATAGGCACGACCAAAGTAGCTGAAAGCGTCGTGGGCGGTGACAAGAATACGCTGCTCTTCGGGGATGCTGGCAATGCTCTCTTTAACCCACTCATGCAAGGCTAGCAACTGAGCCTGATAACGCTCGGTATTGGTTTCAATCGTCGTGGCGCACTCAGGGCGTGCTTCGCTCAATGCATCGCTTAGGGTGGGCAGTGTTTGGGCCCATAAAGAGACATCCATCCACAGGTGAGGGTCGACTCCGTAGACATCCTGAGCGGTGATCAACGACGCCGGATCAATGGAAGCGGGCGCCACGGCAAGCGTGGGTGTTCGTGCCGAGAAATTCTCCAGCACACTCCCCAGCTGCCCTTCCAATGAGTAGCCTGAATAGAGAATGTGTTCGGCGCCCCGCAGCAAGGCCACGTCGCTAGCGCTTGCCTGATACAGATGGGGGTCTACGCCGGGGCCCATCATGGCTTCCACATTAACGCATTCGCCGCCTACTTCCTGCGCTACATCTGCAATCATCCCAATCGTTGCCACCACGTTTAAGGGCGTTTCATCGGCAGTTGCCAACGCACTAAAAGGCAGCGTTCCCAATAGAATCACGGCATATTTTGTTGCCATTATTTAGCTCCAGACTCGTCATGAGGTAGATGGGCTGAAATTGCTTTGTGTAAACTGATTGTCCCGAGGAAAGAAGTATAGCCTTGGCTAAGTTTGTGGCGCTATTCATGAAATGTCAAGCGGATAAAAGACGCTGAGGTGAGCTGAAAGGGGTATCTGAGTATTGCGGGAATAAACGTAAGACGGGCTACTAACGCGCCTTTGAAATCTGCTAAGAACGGTTTAAGTTATCCACACCTGGTTCAAAGTCTTGGATCGGGTTGAAATGGCAGTGCCTCGGCTGTCGCGACGATTTGATCGAATAAGGGGTGTGCCGGGTTGAGCATGTAGTTGAGCTCTCTCGGCACGACCACGCTTGACACTGCCAGTGCCAGACTTTGGCCTGAGGCCAGCCAGCCATCGCCAAGTTCAGCGGTCTCTGCGGGCGCTGGGGCTTCCTGCCAGTTTTCTGGTAGATCTTCTGCGCCAATGCTTAGAATACTGTCGGCTGGTAGCGTCAGGCGCAGCAGCGCATACGCATTGAGCAGCCGATAGCTTTCCAGATTCACCATAATTTCCAGTAGTGCCAGCGACTCGTAGCTTGCCACATACACACAGGCATTCCCTGGGCTGTTCCAGCGCCCACCGTAAAGCCGTGCGCCTTCGCCATCAAACGCTGTCTCCTGAAACTTACGCTTAACCAGCCGATAGGCGGTGACCTCGCTCATACCGAGACCCCGTGCTCCAGCCGCCCGATCAGGTTCAACACCGTTTGATACTCTGCCGATGTGGCGCTCATTTCGACAGGGCGACGACCGCCTAGCCCGGCATTGGGTTTGAGTAGCCAGGCGCGGGCGCCCTCTGAGTCCCCCTCGAACAGATCCAGTGCCGCCTTGAAAAGCTCAGCAAAGCGATACAGCCGGTCACTCTCTGCCATTTTGAAACGGCCCGATTTGGCGCGACGGCTAAGCGTAGCAGAGGGAATATCCACGTAGCGCGCCAGTGCCTTCTGCTCAATACCTGATACCTTGGCAATCTGGGGATAAACACGATACTCCACCCCTTCATGCAACAGCTCATGCAACTTGCGGCCTCTGGCTGGCAAGCCAATTTGTTGCCAGAAACCGGACGCCAAAGCTTTGGGTGGCTGGTATTGAGTGAAGTGGATATCCATAATGTTATCCTCATTTGATACTTCAAAAGTCTATCATTTGATATACATGATGCTTTTACCGCCGTCAAGTGATGCACATGACAGAAGATATCTGGCGGGCTTATTCGCTAAAACCCTGCTCTGTGTTCGGTTGACGAAAATGCTTGGCGTGTAATATTGGCTGTTGATCAATAAGAAGCAGGTGGGGTATGCGCTATAAAGATAAACATCAGCTCGCCGCCGAGTGGCAAGCGCTTCTGGAGCGCACGCCCAAACCGTTGCGGCAAGCAGTCGAGACGTTGGTAGAGCACCACGGGCAAAGCTTTGCTGACCACTTTTACCGGGTGATGTTGGAAGACCCGCATGCTTCGCTGTTTCTCTCCAACGATCAAGTGGAGCAGCGTTTACACCCCTCAATGCAGCGCTGGCTGAAGGCCATGTTTGCCGTTGAGCACGCCGATTTTGAGTCCCTGGTTGAGCAGCAGGAAAAAGTGGGGCAGGTGCATGCCCGCATCGATATTCCGGTCAACCTGGTGCTAAGTGGAGCGCGGCAGCTTAAGCAGGTGTTTTATCAACAGATCAACGCCACGTTCAAAAGCCCGCTATCGCCGGGGGATGCCTCGGTGTACGTCTCCGACCATATTGATATGGCCATGGAAATCATGAGCCACGCCTACTCGGTGGCCAGTGACCGTAATGCGCGCACTGAAGAGGCGTACAAGCTGTTTTCACTCACCCAGAGCATTGGCGACGAGCGTGAACGCCAGCGTTCGGCGTTGTTGAATTGGGAGAATGCGCTGATGTTTGCCATAGCTGCCCAGCAGGATATCGCCACGCTGCCGCGGTTATCCAATTCCGATTTTGGTCTGTGGTACTTCCATAAAGCGTGCCATGCGTTCGAGGGCGTGCCGGAGATTGCCACTATTTCACGCCATATTCAGCAAGTGGATCGTGAGTGGCTGGAAGTGCTGATGCATGAAGATGCTAGCCAGCGACTTAAGGCACTGGGCGAGATTCGTGATGCCGCCCGTACGGTGTTGATGCTGCTCGACAATGTATTAGAGCGCGCCTCCGGTTTGGATGCAGGGCGCGACAGCTTAACCCGGTTGCTCAACCGCAAGTTTTTGTCAGTGGTGCTTAGTCGCGAAATAGACATTGCCCGCCACTCGGAGCACTGCTTTGCGCTGTTGATGGTAGATATCGATCACTTCAAATCGATCAACGATACCCATGGGCACGACGCCGGCGACAACGTGCTGCAGCAGGTGGCGAGCATCCTTGATCGCTCCACCCGTGGGGGTGATTACGTGTTTCGCATGGGCGGCGAGGAGTTTTTGATTGTGCTGGTCAATACTGACCATGACGGCAGCCGGTTATTTGCTGAGCGTTTACGCCAATCGGTGGCTAAGGAGCCGATGCTCGCCGGTGCCGATACGCTGCTTAACGTGACGATTAGCGTGGGTGTAACGCTTCACGATGGTCACCCAGACTATCACCACTCCCTGCAGCGTGCTGATCAGGCCCTTTATGAAGCGAAGCGCGGCGGGCGTGACCGGGTCGTTGTGCAGTAATGGTGTGAAGAGTGAGTGTAGGCTGAGCACTAAGCAAGTAGTGAGTGCATTTATTTGGTGCATTTGAGGTCTGATGTGGTGCTGTTTTGGTGCGCCTAGATGCGTAGCACTGCCAGTCACCGCCGTTCATCCCTACCATTGACCGCACAGCAGGGCTTTTCACCATTTTGGCGCATTAATTGCTTACCTATGTCAAAGGCTTAGTGAAAAGGAAGCGGTAGCAACCCATGATCCTGTGCGAACTCGCCAAACCACACATTGCCTCTGGCCACCGCTTCGATGCAGGCCGCCATTGGGCAGCTTCGTTAGCACTCACCTTCGCTCATCGTGACGGCGCCACTCGCATGGTGCAGGCGCGTCATCAAGGGCCACTGCGGGTGCAGCGCCCTTTCTATCCCGAAGGAAGCGGTGAGGCTTGCCATGTTTATGTGCTTCACCCGCCGGGCGGGCTAGTCAGCGGCGATGCGCTTACCATTAGTGCCCATGTAGAGAGCGGTGCCCATGCGCTGCTGACGACCCCGGCTGCCAATAAACTCTATAAAGCCGACAGCCAGGGCGTGGCATGGACGCAGCATACCCGGTTGAGCGTTGAAGATGGCGCGACTCTGGAGTGGCTGCCCCAGGAGACCATCGCCTTTGATGGTTCCAAGGGTGAACAGCGCACCCAAATTGACCTTCACGGCAGCGCCCGTTGCCTGGGCTGGGAAGTGATGGCACTGGGCCGCCCGGCCAGCGACTTACCCTATGTTTCCGGGCGTATTGAGCAGCACTTCCGCTTAACCCTGGATGGCAAACCGCTGTGGCTAGAGCGCCAACCGCTAGACCCACTACACCCACGCTTTGCCGGGCGCTGGGGGCAGGGCGGTGCCACGGTGCAGGCCACGCTCTGGGCAGTGGGGATTGCCGACGCGCCTGCTGCCATTGAAGCCTTGCGTGAAGCGCTGCCGGATAACCCGCGCTGGGCGGTCACCGTCCGCCACGGTGTTCTGCTGCTGCGCTATTTAGGCAACTCGCGTAACGAAGCCTGGGCGTTATGCGAACAGGCTTGGCAACTGCTGCGCCCCCGCTGGATCGAGCGTGAAGCACATACACCACGAATTTGGCTAACCTAATTAGCATCACTGCGATGCACTGCTGGAGACACATTCCATGGAATTAACCCCAAGAGACAAAGACAAGCTGCTGCTGTTCTCAGCCGCCCAATTGGCGGAGCGCCGCAAGGCGCGTGGTTTAAAACTCAATTACCCGGAAGCGGTGGCGCTGATCAGCTTCGAGATTATGGAAGGCGCCCGGGATGGCCGCAGCGTAGCGGACTTAATGAGCTATGGTCGCGAAATCCTTAGCCGTGAGGATGTGATGGACGGTGTCGCCGAGATGGTCGACGAAGTGCAGGTGGAAGCCACTTTCCCCGACGGCACCAAGCTGGTCACTGTCCATACGCCAATTGTGTGAGGGGTTAATTGTGAGGGGTGAGGGGTGGATTGTGAGGGGTGAGGAGTGAATAGTTAGGGGTGAGTAGTAGTGGGTTACGCACCCCTCATACCTCTCTCTTTACACCTCACACCTCTCGCCTAACACCTCACAAAAAAACAAAGGAGCAACCAAATGATTCCCGGTGAGTACAAGTTAAAAGAAGGTGATATCGAGCTGTGCGCGGGGCGTGAGCGGATTAGCGTCGAGGTGGCCAATACCGGCGACCGCCCGATCCAGATCGGCTCCCACTACCACTTCGCCGAAGCTAACCCGGCGCTGGTGTTTGATCGCGATAAAACCCGAGGCTTTCGTCTGGACGTGGCCGCAGGCACGGCGATTCGCTTTGAGCCTGGCCAGACCCGCGAAGTCACGTTGATTCCCTATGTCGGCAAGCGAGAAATTTACGGTTTTCGCGGCGATGTCATGGGCGCGCTCGACGGAGGTAAACAATGAAACCGGTTAACAAGATCAGTCGGCAAGCCTACGCCGATATGTATGGCCCCACGGTGGGCGACCGCGTGCGCCTGGGCGATACCGAGCTTTGGATCGAAGTCGAACAGGATGCCACCCACTACGGCGATGAAGTGAAGTTCGGCGGCGGCAAAGTCATCCGCGACGGCATGGGTCAAAGCCAGCGCGCCGACGACACGGTAATGGATACCGTGATTACCAACGCGCTGATTCTGGATTGGTGGGGTATCGTCAAAGCCGACGTAGGCATTCAAAACGGTCGCATCGCCGCGATTGGCAAGGCAGGCAATCCTGACGTACAGCCTGATGTTGAAATCGTCATTGGCCCCGGCACCGAAATCATCTCCGGCGAAGGTAAGATCCTGACCGCGGGCGGCATTGATTCCCATATTCACTTTATCTGCCCCCAGCAGGTCGAAGAAGCGCTGATGAGCGGTGTGACCACCATGCTGGGCGGCGGCACCGGCCCGGCGACTGGCACCAACGCTACCACCTGTACTCCCGGCGCATGGCACATCGGCAAAATGCTCCAGGCGGTGGACGATATGCCCATGAACATTGGCTTTCTGGGCAAAGGTAACGCCAGCCTGCCTGAGTCCCTGGAGCTCCAGCTCCAAGCGGGCGCCATGGGGCTCAAATTGCACGAAGATTGGGGCACCACGCCCGCCTCAATCAACAACTGCCTCAACGTGGCGGATGCCTACGATGTGCAAGTGGCGATCCACACCGACACCCTAAACGAATCGGGCTTTGTGGAAGACACCCTGGCCGCGTTCAAAGAGCGCTGCATTCACACCTACCACACCGAAGGCGCGGGCGGCGGCCACGCCCCGGATATCCTCACCGCCTGCTCGAAAGCCTATGTACTGCCGTCATCCACTAACCCAACGCGGCCCTACACCGTCAACACCATCGACGAACACCTCGATATGCTGATGGTGTGCCACCACCTGGATCCCAATATCCCCGAAGACGTGGCCTTCGCCGACTCACGCATTCGCCGGGAAACCATCGCCGCCGAGGATATCCTCCACGACTTGGGCGTGATCTCGATGATCGCCTCTGACTCCCAGGCCATGGGGCGGGTCGGCGAAGTGGTCTGCCGCACCTGGCAAACCGCCCATAAAATGAAGGTGCAGCGCGGCCTGTTGCCGGAAGATGAAGCCCTGGGCGCCGATAACCTACGCGCCAAGCGCTATATCGCCAAGTACACCATCAACCCGGCGATCACCCACGGCATCGCTCACGAAGTCGGCTCCATCGAAGTCGGTAAGCTGGCGGATCTGGTGCTGTGGAAACCGGCTTTCTTTGGCGTCAAGCCAGCGATGATGATCAAAGGCGGCATGATTGCGGCAGCGCCCATGGGCGACCCCAACGCCTCGATTCCGACCCCCCAGCCGGTGCACTACCGCTATATGTTCGGTGCTTTCGGCCGTGCGGCGAGCCAAACCCGACTCAGCTTTGTCAGCCAGGCCGCGCTGGATGCGGGCATCAAAGAGACCCTCGGGCTTAATAGCGAGCTAGCGGCATGTAAAAACGTGCGCCAGGTGCGCAAGCAGGATATGAAGCTAAACGATGCCTGCCCAGAATTAACCGTCGACCCGCAAACCTACGAAGTGCGCTGCGATGGCGAAATTTTAACCTGCGAGCCCGCCACTGAACTGCCGCTGGCCCAGCGCTACCATTTGTTCTGAAAAAGTGGGCGACACCTCCACAGTCAGGTTAACCGGGGTAGCTCGTAGTGAGGGTCTTTTGCCATGGATGGCAAAAGTAGCTTACAAGGATGTATTTACAGCGCCCTCACGTAGAGCTACCCCGGCTAGGCCGCGAAAATTTCAATGGGACGATAGCAATGCTGAAACTGATAGAACGTTTAGGGCCAGTGGAGGAGAGCGCTGCTAGCGATACGCTCACGCTGCCCTTTGAGCTACGTATTCGAGGGCGCTTAAAAGCCCAAAGCGATAGCGGTCGCGAACTGGGTCTGTTTCTGGATCGCGGCCCGGTGCTGCGCAGCGGCGAAGGTCTAAAAGCCGAAAGCGGCGAAGTGGTGCGTGTCTGCGCCGCGGTAGAACCGGTGGTTACCGCGCGAGTGAGTGCTGGCTTACCGCTGGCACGGCTGGCCTACCATCTTGGCAATCGCCACGTACAGCTGGCGCTGGGTGAAGATGAAGAGGGCGGCTGGGTGCGCTTTCCGCCGGATCACGTGTTGGAAGAGCTCGCCGAGCTGTTAGGTGCCGAACTAGAGCACCACAACGCAACGTTCGACCCGGAGCCGGGTGCTTATAACCAAGTAGGTGGCGGACATTCACATGGTCATTCGCACGGTCATTCACACGACCACGATCATGACCACTCGCATGAGCACCACCATGCCCACTGAACTCACTGCGCTAGAAAGCCAAAGTGATGAGCTAGCGCTGCTAGGGCTGATGCAGTTGGTGAGCCCAGCGTTGCCCATCGGCGCCTTTGCCTTTTCCCAAGGGCTGGAAAGCGCCTTTGAACTGGACTGGGTGCGTGATGAAGCCAGCCTCGCCGAGTGGCTAAACGGTGTGCTGGAAGATGGCTTAACCCGCTGCGAACTGCCAGTGCTGGCGCGGTTGCATGATGCGTTTAGTCAGGCGTTTGGCCAGGCGGACATGGTAGAAGGTCGTAAATCAATTGCCGCGTGGGATGAGTGGCTGGCTGCTACCCGGGAAACCGCCGAGCTCGCCGCCGAAGATAGCAGGCTGGGCGCCTCGCTAAAACGCCTACTGGGCAGCTTGAACTTGTTGCCTAGAGAGCAGCAGTTGCAAAGTGAGGGATTACTCCCACCCTTGCTTCCGCCCCAAGCAGGTTATGTAACGCTGTTTGCCTACACGGCCCACGTCCGTGGCGTGTCTGTTCGCCAAACGCTGCTGGGGTTTGCCTGGGCGTGGATGGAGAACCAGCTAGCGGTGGCCTGTAAAGCCTTGCCGCTTGGCCACACCGCTGCCCAGCGAGTAATTGAACAACTGCGCCCCGCGCTAGTGAATGCCGTTAATCAGGCACTTACGCTGGGTGATGAAGAGCTGGGCCCGGTGCTGCCCGGCCTAGCACTGGCTAGCGCCTTGCACGAAACCCAATATTCGCGCCTGTTTCGAAGTTAGATGACCTAGAAGTTAACGAGGAGAGAACAATGACTCACTGTTTACGTGTTGGTGTGGGTGGCCCGGTTGGTTCTGGTAAAACCGCGCTGCTCAAGCAACTCTGTTTAGCGCTGCGTGATTACTACGATATCGCCGTAGTCACTAACGATATCTACACCCGCGAAGACGCCGACTTTTTGCTCAAGCACGATGCCCTACCGGCGGATCGTATTCTAGGGGTTGAGACCGGGGGGTGCCCGCATACCGCGATTCGTGAAGACGCCTCGATGAACTTGGCGGCCATTGATGAGCTCCAGGCGCGTCACCCGAAGCTGGAACTGGTCATGGTCGAGTCGGGCGGCGACAACCTCTCGGCGACCTTCAGCCCCGAGCTTTCCGACCTAACGCTCTACGTCATCGACGTCTCGGCAGGCGACAAAATACCTCGCAAAGGCGGGCCGGGCATTACCAAATCGGATCTACTGATTATCAATAAAATCGATATCGCCGAGCAGGTGCACGCTTCACTAGAGGTAATGGAGCGCGATTCCAAGAAAATGCGCGGCGAGCGGCCCTTTGTGTTTACCAACCTCTATGACGGCGTAGGGCTTGAGGAGATTATCCGCTTTATTCTCGATAAAGGGATGCTGGACGAGCGGCGTCCGCAGGCCGAAGTGACCGCTAGCTAACGTCAATCGACCCGCGTAATTGGTTGGCGATTGGGGTCGACGTGCCATGGCAGGCCAAGGCGGGTATTACGTTCCAGTTCGGCAATCACCTGGGCGCCCAGTAGTAAAATGATGGCGCCCACTTCCAGGCTAATCAGTACGACCACCAGCGCTGCCAGCGAACCGTAGACGGCGTTAACGAACGAGAGATTGGCGAAGTAGTAAACCAGCAACAGGCGAACCCCCTCCCACAGCAGTGCTGCCACAAAGCCCCCTACGATTGCCCGACGTAAGGCGATGCGCACCACCGGCAGCACTTTGTAGATAGCGCTGAACAGCAGGAACACCCCAGTGAAACTGGCCAGGTTAAGCACCGGCTCTGAAAATCCCGCCAGCGGCAATTCCCGTTCAAATAGCAGCATCACCAGCGTATTAAGCGAACTGGCCAGGGTGACTACCAGCGTGAGAACCATAAGCGCCGCCCCCAGTACCACCATAAAGGCGTAGGGCAACATTACCGAAACCCAAACGCTGCGTTTGATATGCGGGCTATCCGGTGCATGGAAAATGATCGCCAGGGCGTCTTCCAGCATACGAAAGGCGAATGAGCTGAACAGGAGCAGAATGGGAAAGCTCAGAATGCCAATCACATCTCGCGATTCCAGCAGGCTGCGAACGGCCTCCAGCAACACCTCCGCGTGGGCAGGCGCCATATGGCGTGCCTGTACGGCCAGCACATTGAGTAAGTGCTGCTGATCGACGACTTGGGTTAACAGCACAACGAGCACGGCAAAAAGCGGCACGATAGAGAGCAGAATGTTGTAGCCTACTCCGCCGGCTAGCAGGACACCGTGATTTTTCAGGAAATTGCGTAATACGCGCCAAGCAAAGTGAACCAACCTAGGGAGCAGGAGCAAGACAGCGCTAACAAATGGGTGGTTTCGAACCATGCTTGTTATTCTCCTTGGACATGAGGCCCTATCGCCATGATACGCTGATGGCAATGGCAAATAACAAGGGCAAATATCAAGGAAGTCCCGAATTGCCTGATCTGGCTTCAGGAGAGAGTAGTAAGAGGCAGAAGCTAACTCGCCGCCCTACAAACAAAAAGGTCGCCCTGACCAGGCGGTAGAGAGACCAGGGCAACCGAAGATTGTGGTTAAGCGACTTGCTTAAAACGGGCCATCCCTGGCCACCACAACCTCACAATGAACCTTTACTCTATGAATAACCTTAACTTAGGTTATGAAGCTAATCATTAAATGCTAATTAATTGAATATTAAGTAAAAAAACTAAAAAATGGTTAAAGTTCGTGCACTTTAGGTCGATAAGGCTCCTATAACTACTAAAAACTCTTCACTCAAGACTGACTCTGGAGCTTGCCCACATATGTCCACTCCTTCTGCTCCCAAACGAGCCCTTGGTTTACAAACCAAGGTGCTGATGCTGGTACTGCTCCCTCTTCTGTTAGTGACGGTTGTGCTGGTCGGGTTTAAAGCCTACAGCAGCGCCCAAGACACCCGCGATACGTTGGCAAACCAGCGTGAAATGCTGATTGAAGAGCGCCGCCATGCGGTACGCGATATCGTCCAGATGGCGACTTCTGCCATCGAGCCCATTTACGAACAAGCCGGTGCCAACGATGAGGCAGCCAAGCAGCAGGTAGCCGAGCTGGTGCGTTCCATGCGCTTTGAAGATAACAACTACATTTTTATCTACGACTATGACGGTAACAATATCGTCACGGCGCCTGCACCGGAGCGTGAAGGTACCAACATGATCGATGCGCAAACCCCCGATGGCACCTATCTGATTCGCGAGATCATTAAGGTCGCCCAGAGTGGCGGTGGCTTCTACAGCTATATGTGGGATTACCCAGGTACCGACAGAATAGAACCCAAGCACTCCTTCGTTGACCGCCTTGAAAAATGGGACTGGCTCATTGGTGCTGGCGTTTACGTTACCGATGCTGACGATGCCATTGCCGAACTTGAAGCCGCGGCTGCCGCCGATTTGCGCCAAGGCATTATATTTGCCTCCTTGTTGGGTCTGGGTCTATTTATTGTGATTGCACTGATAGCGTATGGCTTGGTGCGTCGCACGCTGGGGCCGATCAAGCGCACTACTGCGGCTATGCACGATATTGCCCAGGGGCGCGGTGATTTAACCCGTCGCTTAGCAGTTGAAAGCGGTGACGAAATTGGCGAGCTTAGCGTTCAATTCAACGCCTTTGTAGCGCGGATGCAGAACACGCTTCGTGATGTACGCAGCAGTACGCTCAGCGTGCACCAGGCAGCGGGGGAGATCTCACAAAGCTCTGATGAGCTTGCCACCCGTACCGAGCAGGCGGCCGCGAACCTGCAACAAACCTCCGCTTCCATGGAAGAGATCACCTCGACGGTTAATCACAGCGCCGACAATGCCCAGCAGGCCAATACGCTGGTACAGTCTACTGCCGATGTAGCCCGCGAAGGTGAGACCTCGATGGGGCAGGTGGAAAGCACCATGAGCGATATTAACGACTCTGCATCGCGCATCAGTGACATCATCAGCATGATCGATTCGATTGCCTTCCAAACCAATATTTTGGCGCTTAATGCCTCGGTGGAAGCCGCAAGGGCAGGTGAGCATGGCCGCGGCTTTGCCGTGGTGGCACAAGAAGTTAGGGTTCTGGCCAGTCGTTCCAGCGATGCTTCCAAAGAGATTCGTGCGCTTATTGATGCATCGGTTCAGCACACTAACTCCGGTGCGAAGCTGGTACGCAGCGCCGGTGATACCATGCGTGAGATTGTCTCCAGCGTGGCGAAAGTCACCGATGTAATCGGTGAGATCACCGCTGGCGCTAAAGAGCAGAGCAGCGGTATTGGCCAGATCAACACTGCCGTGGCTGAAATGGACACCATGACCCAGCAGAACGCTGCCATGGTGCAAGAATCGACCACCGCCGCTGCCAATATGCGCCGCCATGCGGAGCATCTTAATCAGCTAATCAACTCCTTTGTACTCGGCGAAGATGAGCCCACGCAGCAGCAGGCGCTGGCCTCTCCGGCGCCTCAGCAACGTGGCGGTGATAAAGGCCTGAAACGCCCCGCGCTTTCATCGCAAGCCTCGTCACAGCCATCATCCAAGCCTTCACCGGCAACGGCAAAGCACGCTGCAGATGAGTGGGAAGAGTTCTAACGTCCACTAACAGTGCTTGTGGTATCAGCGCTTTTAAACGATGGGTATAAAAAACGGGGCTTGCCAGATGGCAAGCCCCGTTGCGTTAACACCTGTGATGTTTATCCGCTATGGCGCCTGGCCAATCTTTCCGCCAGCAAGTTGACGGCTCGCTTTGCCAGTGGTGAAAGCGCGGCATCCTCGCGTTCCAGCGTGGCTATTAGGCGCTGCTTCATTGATCGTGCCCAAAAGGTTTCCAGGTGGCGACAGGTGGCCGCGGCTGCCATTTCTTCATCACGACCGCCGCCCAGGTTAGCTGCGATCTGGTTGGTCATGTGAATCAGGTGAGTATCTTGGTTCGACGACATTGCGTGCCTCCTCAGCCGTGTGCCATCGCCGCCGACGTGGGGCGATGGTAAATCAGATGGCGGCCGGGCCGCGCAAAGCCTGCCAGTAGCAGCCCCGATGCCTGGGCCTGCTCCACGGCCAGGGCGGTGGCCGCCGATACCGCCACCAGAGCACCAATGCCGACACTGGCACACTTGTGAACCATCTCGTAGCTGGCGCGGCTGGTGACCAGCGCGAACCCTTCGCCGAGGGGGCTGGCCTCGCGGGCGAGGGCTCCAATCAGTTTGTCCAGGGCGTTATGGCGACCCACATCCTCGCGCAGTTGTTTAATGTTCCCCCAAACATCGCACCAGGCGGCACCGTGGCTGGCGCCAGTGGCCGCCTGCAGCGGTTGGTGGGCGGACAGCTCCCGCAGGGAACGCTGGATGGCGGCATCACTCAACGGCGGCGCCATGACATGGGGAATCGGCCGTATGGCCTGCTCCAGGGCTTCGGTGCCGCATAGCCCGCAGCCAGTGCGTCCTGTCAGGCTTCGCCGCCGCTGTTTGAGCTCGGCCATTCGCTGGCTGGCAATAGTGAGATGAATGGTGAGGCCTTGAGGCTGTTCGTGGATGTCTAGATCGTAGCACTCGTCAACGTTTGCCAGGATACCTTCGGAAAGGCTGAAGCCCAGGGCAAACTCCTCAAGATTCGTCGGGCTGGCCATCATCACTGCGTGGGAGATGCCGTTGTAGACCAGTGCCACTGGCCTTTCCAATGCCAGTAGATCCTCCTGGGCATCGGCGTACCAGCCGTTGGTACCCCGGTGCACTTCCACCCGCTGGCGCATCAGGGCTGCCTGCGGTACTGACGCCGTGCCGTTCATAGGTGAGCTCATGGAACCTCCTGCTGGGCCTTGGCCAGGTAATCACGCTGGGCCAGGTCGAAGGCGCTAAAGCGTTGCTGCCAGGCTGACGGTTGGCTGACCTTCTCTACCTGCACTGCCGTGACTTTGTATTCCGGGCAGTTGGTGGCCCAGTCCGAGTTGTCCGTGGTGATGACGTTGGCGCCACTGCCGGGGTGGTGGAAAGTGGTGTAAACCACGCCTGGCTGCATACGTTCGCTGAGCCGGGCACGCAGCACCGTCTGGCCGGCACGGCTGGTGATACCCAGCCAGTCGCCGTCGCGGATGCCGCGCAGCTCGGCGTCAGAAGGGTGTAGCTCCAACACGTCCTCGTCGTGCCAGCGCTGGTTGTCGGTGCGCCGGGTCTGGGCGCCCACGTTGTACTGGCTAAGGATCCGGCCGGTGGTGAGCAGTAGCGGGAAGCGGCGGTTGGCCCGCTCCTCGGTGGCCACGTACTCGGTAATTGCAAAGCGTCCCAGCCCGATGGGGAACTCAACCTCGTGCATAGTCGGCATGCCCAGCGGGTACTCGGCGTTACAGGGCCACTGAAGACTGCCGCGCTCCTCCAGCTTGGCGTAACTGACGCCCGCGAAACTTGGCGTCAACTGGGCGATTTCGTCCATGATTTCGGAGGGATGGGTATAGTGCATCGGGTAGCCCAGCGCATTGGCCAGATCCTGGGTGATTTCCCAGTCTTCCTTGCCGGCCACCGGGGCTGCCACCTTGCGTACCCGGTTGATACGTCGCTCGGCGTTGGTGAAGGTGCCATTCTTCTCCAGAAAGCTTGAACCCGGCAGCAGTACGTGGGCGAACTTGGCCGTTTCATTGAGGAAGATATCCTGCACGATCAGGCAGTCCAGCGACGTGAGCGCCGCCTCGACGTGCTGAGTGTTGGGATCGGACTGGGCAATATCCTCGCCCTGAACATAAAGCGCCTTAAAGGTGCCTTCGATGGCAGCATCGAACATGTTGGGAATGCGCAGCCCCGGCTCGTCGTCCAGTTTCACGCCCCACACGGCCTCAAAGCGGCCGCGGGCGATAGGGTCAGCCACGTGCTGGTAGCCTGGCAGCTCGTGGGGGAAGGAGCCCATGTCACACGAACCTTGGACATTGTTTTGGCCACGCAGCGGGTTGACGCCCACGCCTTCGCGGCCAATGTTGCCGGTGGCTAAGGCCAGATTGGCAATGCCCATCACCATGGTCGAACCCTGGCTGTGTTCGGTGACGCCCAGCCCGTAGTAGATGGCACCGTTGCCTGCCATGGCGTAGGTTCGCGCGGCTTGGCGCACGGCCTCGGCGGGCACGCCGGTAATCGCCTCAGTGACCTCCGGGGAGTGGCGCGGTTCAGCAATAAACTCACGCCAGCTGTTATAGGCATCGGTGTCGCAGCGCTTGGCCACGAACGCCTTGTCTTCCAGACCTTCCGTCACCACCACGTGCCCCAGCGCGTTGACCAGCGCCACGTTGGTGCCCGGGCGCAGCGGCAGATGTTGGGCCTCGCTCATGTGAGGGGTCTTTAAAAGGTCGATACGGCGAGGATCGGCGACAATTAGTTTCGCCCCCTGGCGCAGGCGTTTGCGCATCAGCGAGCCAAACACCGGGTGGGCATCGGTGGGGTTGGCGCCGATCACGATAATGGCGTCCGCCTTCATCACCGAATCAAAGGTCTGGGTACCAGCGGATTCGCCCAGCGTGGTCTTCAGGCCGTAGCCGGTGGGCGAGTGGCAGACCCGTGCGCAGGTGTCGGTATTGTTGTTGCCGAAGGCGGCGCGGATCAGCTTCTGCACCAGATAGGTCTCTTCGTTGGTACAGCGCGACGAGGTGATGCCGCCGATGCTCTCGCGGCCGTGCTCGGCCTGAATCGCCTTGAGACGGGTTGCGGCAAAGCCAATCGCCTCTTCCCAGCTTACTTCGCGCCATGGCTGGTCGATGCTGTCGCGGATCATCGGTGTGGTCAGGCGATCCGGGTGTGTAGCGTAGCCGAAAGCAAAGCGCCCCTTCACGCAGGAGTGGCCGTGGTTAGCGTCGCCGCCCTTGTAGGGCACCATGCGAACCAACTGATCGCCCTTCATCTGGGCTTCGAAGGAGCAGCCCACCCCGCAGTAGGCGCAGGTGGTCACCACGCTTCTATCCGGCACGCCGTGATCGATCACGCTTTTTTCCATCAGCGTGGCCGTGGGGCAGGCCTGCACGCAGGCGCCACAGGAGACGCAGTCCGAGTCCATGAAGGCGTCGTTCTGGCCTGCTGATACTTTGGATTCGAACCCGCGGCCATCGATGGTTAGCGCGAAAGTGCCCTGGACTTCGTCGCAGGCGCGCACGCAGCGTGAACAGAGGATGCACTTGCTGGGATCGAAGGTGAAGTAGGGGTTGGATTCGTCCTTGACCGCCTCCAGATGATTCTCGCCCGTAAAGCCGTAGCGCACTTCACGTAGGCCGACGCTACCGGCCATGTCCTGCAGTTCGCAGTCGCCGTTGGCCGGGCAGGTCAGGCAGTCCAGCGGGTGGTCGGAGATGTAGAGCTCCATCACGTTGCGACGCAGCTTGGCGAGCCGCTCGTTCTGGGTGGTCACCTTCATACCTTCAGCAACGGGCGTGGTGCAGGCGGCGGGCAGGCCGCGGCGTCCCTCCACCTGCACGGCGCACAGCCGACAGGAACCGAAGGGCTCCAGGCTGTCGGTGGCGCACAGTTTGGGAATGTTGATATCCGCCAGGGCCGCGGCGCGCAGTACCGAGGTGCCCTCCGGCACGCTGATGGATACGCCGTCGATATCAAGGCTCACCGAGGCAGTGCCGACGGCCTGAGCAGGGAAGGGCGTGCCGAGGTCTTTGCTATGCCCGGCGTTGCTGGCATGCTGACTGGGGTCGAAGTGCTGAATCATGATCTGTCTCCGTTCGCCGCCCGCTGGAAATCCTCAGCAAAGTGTTTCAGGGCGCTCTGCACCGGGAAGGGGGTCATGCCGCCCATGGCGCAGAGCGAGCCGTCTACCATCGTTTCGCAAAGATCACTCAGCAGGGCGAGGTTGGCCTCGCGATTGTCGTTGGCGCGAATACGATCGATTACCTCCACGCCACGGGTCGAGCCGATACGACAGGGCGTGCACTTGCCGCAGGACTCCACCTTGCAGAACTCCATCGAGAAACGCGCCTGTTCGGCCATATCGACGCTGTCGTCGAACATCACCACGCCGCCGTGACCGACGCCTGCACCGACCTCGGCGAAGGTTTCGTAATCCAGCGGCATATCCCACTGGCTTTCGGGCAGGTAGGCGCACAGCGGCCCGCCTACCTGAACGGCGCGCAAGGGCTTTCCGGTGAGCGTACCGCCGCCAAAATCCTCCATCAGCGTGCGCAGAGTGGTGCCAAAGGCGAGTTCCACCAGACCGCCACGCTTGACGTTGCCCGCCAGTTGGAGGGCCAGCGTGCCCCGGGAGCGGCCCATGCCGTGATTGGCGTAGGCCTCGGCACCCTCGGCCAGAATGAACGGCACGGCGGCAAACGAGAGCACGTTATTGACCACGGTAGGGCGGCCGAACAGGCCCTCGATGGCGGGCAGCGGTGGCTTGAAGCGCACCAGCCCGCGCTTGCCCTCCAGACTTTCCAGAAGCGATGTCTCTTCGCCACAAATGTATGCTCCGGCGCCCAGACGTACTTCCAGATGAAAGGTGCGGCCGCTGCCGCGCAGGTCGTCGCCGAGATACCCGGTGGTCTCAGCACGGCAAATGGCTTCGTCGAGGATCTCTTTCGCCAGCGGGTATTCCGAGCGCAGGTAGATATAACCTTGGGTGGCGCCCACCGCGAGCCCGGCGATGGTCATGCCCTCGATCAGCATGTAAGGGTCGCACTCCATTGCCAGCCGGTCGGCGAAAGTGCCAGAGTCGCCCTCATCGGCATTGCAGACGATGTATTTCTGGTCGGCGGGCGTATCGAGCACCGTCTGCCACTTGATACCGGTGGGGAAGGCCGCCCCGCCACGTCCGCGCAGGCCCGAGGCTTTGACTTCCTCGACGATGTCCTGGGGCTCGCGTTGCAGCGCAGCCTGCAGGCCGCAAAAACCGTTATGGGCGCGATAGTCCTCGATCGATAGCGGGTCAGTAATACCAATACGCGCGAAGGTTAAACGCTGCTGGCGGGCGAGGTAGTCGATCTCTTCCGTTGGGCCCAGTGCCAGTGGGTGGCTGACGCTACCTTCCAGCAGGCCACTGTCGAGCAGCGCCGCTACATCCCCCGGCGTTACCGGGCCATAGGCGAACCGGCCGATGGGGGTGTCGACTTCCACCAGCGGCTCAAGCCAGGCAAGGCCACGGGAGCCGTTACGTACCAACGTGATTGACTGGCCGCGTGCGGCGGCCTCTCTCTCCAGCCGGCTGGCGATCGTATCGGCGCCCAGCGAAAGCGCGGTGGTATCGCGAGGTACATAAACGCGGACGCTCATCCCATCACCTCCAGCGGCCGGGTTTGTAGCTCATCCATCAATTCATCGAAGGCTTCCGGCGTGACGCGGCCGCGTATGCTGTCGTCCACGCGAATCGACGGGCCGCAGGCGCAGTTGCCCAGGCAGTAAACGGATTCGAGGGTGATTTCGCGATCCGGCGTGGTCTGCTGGTAGTCGACCCCCAAACGCGCCTTGGCGTGGGCTTCGAGCTGGCGCGCCCCTACCGACTGACAGGCCTCGGCGCGGCAGATGTGCACGACGTGGCGCCCCGGTGGTGTGGTGCGAAAGTGGTGGTAAAAGCTGATGACGCCGTGCACTTCGGCACGTGTCTGGTGGAGGGCATCGGCGATGATGGGCACCGCTGCCTCGGGAATGAAGCCGATGCGATCCTGAAGGGCGTGGAGGATCGGCAGTAGGGCGCCGGGCTTGTGTTTCAGGGCGTCGACCTCGGCCTGAATTGCCTGCGGCGCCCACTCCTGGGAATGGTTCATGATGCCTTCCTCACGACTGCTTATTATGTTTTAAATATGCACTGCTTTTCATATTTAAAAAGACGTGCATCACGGTTAATACAAAGCTAGCATCAAGTTATCGACTTAAAAATATGAAATAGTGTGCCTATGAAACGGATCAAGGTAACGCCCACCTGGTGCTTTAGTGATGAAGAGGGGCACCGTCTCGATACCAACCTTCTGCGCTTGCTGGGGGCGGTGCATCGTCATGGCAAGTTGACCCATGCTGCCGAAGAGGCGGGTATTTCCTATCGTCACGCGTGGAATTTACTGCGCCAGGGCGGAGAGTTTTTTGGTGTTTCCCTGGTAGCCATGGCGCGTGGGCGAGGGGCGCAATTATCACCGCTGGGTGAAAAGCTGCTATGGGCCGAACAACGCGCCACCGCTCGGTTAAGCCCGCAGCTTGATAGCCTGAGCTCAGAGCTCAATCTTGCCATTCAGCAGCACCAGGAAGGCGTGCACCCGGTTCTGCGTCTCCACGCCAGTCACGGTTTTGCGATAGAGCTACTGCCACAGCATTTGGGGGAGTTGCAGCTTGACCTGCAGTACTGCAGCCCGCTGGAAGCACTGGCGGCGCTTAACCGCAATAGCTGTGATCTGGCGGGTTGCCATCTTCCCCGAGGCGCGGTGGGCGAGAGCATGCGGCGCAAATACCGCCGACTGCTCAAGCCTCGCTATCATCGGCTGGTAGGTTTTATCGCCCGCCAACAGGGGCTAATGGTGGCGCCGGGTAACCCGTTGGGGATTGATGGCGTTGCAGCGCTGGCCGACAGGTCGGCCACGTTTATAAACCGGCAGGCGTCGTCGGGAACCCGGGAGCTTTTGGATGGCCTGCTGGCCGAGGCGGGTATTGCTGCAGCCAAAGTGAACGGTTATGAGATTGAGGAGTACACCCACTCGGCGGTGGCGGCCTATGTAGCGGCGGGAATGGCGGATGCAGGCTTTGGTGTCGAGGCGGCCGCGCAGCGGTTTGGGCTTGAATTTGTGCCGCTGGCCACGGAAGACTACTTGCTGGCCTGTCATCACCGCTCCCTGAAAGAGCCTAAATTTGACGAATTCTTGCAGGTATTGCGCGGCGCTTCCTTTCAAGAGGCGGTGCAGGGTCTGCCGGGTTATAGCCCGAGCCAGTGTGGCAATGTGATACAGGTAGAGGAGATATTCTCACCAACACCCTAAGCAGCTAGTGGAGAGATTCAAGGCATAACTGTGCTGAGTGGCATCAGAAACGCATGGAGCCTGGAATGGTTTTACCTCAAGACGACGATGGATGCTGACTATAGCGGCTACACCCGTAGACCAATCAAGTGGTAGCTAAACGGGCGAACCTCATACAGCAATCCTAAAAGACATAACCCCATAAAGTGCGACGTTCTTTAGGAACCTGCGCACTTCCAAGTGCTTTGAGTCGACGAAAGCCGCGAGCAGTAGAGGAGTAAAATAGAGGTATAGAGCGAAGTCGACCGATACTATGAAACGCTGGTGCGCGTAACATGTTCTCAATTCTCAGGGCTTACGTTCATGCCGCATTCGGCGGTAAACCAATCACGAAAGCGCTGTATCTCTTCGTCAGCGGCCCGGTTTTCACGATAACAAAGATAGTGGCGCGTTTCCTCCAGCACTACTTGCTCAGCAACTGGTCTAACCAGTCTTCCCTCTGCTATCAACGGCATCACTAGATGATCCCACCCTAGCGCAACACCTTGATGGTTTAATGTCATCTGAATCAACATGTTATAGTCATTTGCATTGAAGAAATGAGAGCTATCCTTAGCATTCCTAGCGATCTCGAGCTGGTGAATAGCCATCCACACCCCCCAGTCCACATGCTCGGCCACCTGAGCGCGCCCGTAGGGGCTAAGGTTGAGCAGTACAGCGCCATGTCGCAACCCATCCAGAGTGCCGATCTCTGGATGTTTCTCCAAGTAGCGAGGCGAACACACCGGGTAGATTACATCACAGAACAGCGGAATGCTGATATAGCCTTCCATAACACGCGATAGCTTGGTGATAAAGATATCTGGAGAAACGCCTGGTTCCATGGCAAGGAAGTTCTGCGTCGTCACCAAGTTGAGGTCGATGTTC
Source organism: Halomonas sp. A3H3 (assembly GCF_000982975.1). Lineage (NCBI taxonomy): Bacteria > Pseudomonadati > Pseudomonadota > Gammaproteobacteria > Oceanospirillales > Halomonadaceae > Halomonas > Halomonas sp. A3H3. The sequence continues at coordinate 2,177,635 of NZ_HG423343.1, forward strand.
GGATTGTTACTAAAGAAGCTAGGCAGGCGGTGCGACATCCACAGCGCTGAGAAGGCAGGCGAGCAACATAGCGTTAGCGATTGTCGAGCAACGTTACCAAAATCATCTCGGATGCGATCAGCGGCTTGAGCGATATTGATGAACGAAAGCTGAGCGGCATCGAAGAAGATAGCGCCTGCTGCCGTCAGTTCCACAGCACTTCCCACTCGCTTGAACAGAGGCGTCTTCAGGAAGCTCTCCAGTTCGCGCACTTGACGGCTGATAGCAGCCTGGGTCACGCATAGGGCCTCTGCTGCGCGGGTGAAGTTCTGATAGCGCGCCGCCGCGACAAACGACCTTACTGCCCGCAGCGAAGGCATCTTCAACAGTGTTTGATCTGGAGCAGTATGTCGGCTCATTACGTGAAATCCTCAACGCTCGGGTAAAAGGCACTTCTACTCAGCCAGTTGGCTGCCTAGACCCACAGTAATCCGGAACTCGATATCGCGGCATCGTTGGAAGACTACCCCAAAGCAACGGTTATCAACAGACCCTTAAGCTGTCAGGAAAGGCAGAGCGTGGAAGGAAGTAAAAAGACTAGCAATCAGGCGGCTTACTGCACCGATATCTTCATCGCCAGCAGGTGAAGAGTTGTTATTTTCTAGCTGCCAGGGTTGCTAACGTACTTTCTGGTAATACCTCATTCTGAACCTTTGGCTCTGATAAAAGATACCGGTCTCCCCATAACATCTGCTCATGATTTGACGATAGAAAAGGTTTCTTCCGTCGCTATGGCATCACTGCTTATCCTGACAGTTCGGCTCGCTTGAGAATATTTGAACAAACTCAGCCGCAAAACCGTTCGTAAATATTTAACGGGCGACGCTCTCACATCGTCATTTCCAAAAGGTAATAATATGAACTTCGACGGTATCTGGACTCCTGTCGTCACGCCCTTCAACAGTGATGGCTCTCTAAAGCTCGAAGCTCTGGATGAACTGCTCAATACACTAATTGAACAGGGAGTGCATGGTTTAATCATCGGTGGCACTACAGGCGAGTACTACGCCCAGAGCATGGATGAGTGTAAGAGACTCTTTGACCGAGTAATAGAGCATGTACAGGGAAGGATTCCGTTGATGGCAGGGATCAATGCCACTGCCACAGCAGACAGCTTAGAACTGGGCCAACATGCTAAGAATAGTGGCTTCGATGCTCTGCTGGTGGCCGCGCCCTACTACTGCCAACCGGCTCAAGACGAGTTACTGGCACATATCCGTGCTATTGATGATGCCTTCGATATGCCGGTTATGCTCTACAACTTTCCTGATCGCACCGGTGTGCCGATGACCATGGCGCTAATAGAAGCCCTGCGCGACCGCCCTAATATACAGGCAATCAAGGAAAGTACAGGTTCTATTGAGCGCCTCCATACGCTAGCCACCGATCACGCCGATCAGCTACAGCTAAGCTGTGGCATGGATGACCAAGTGCTGGAATTCTTCGTGTGGGGCGCCCGGAGCTGGGTGGCCGGTGCTTCCAACTTCCTAGCCCCCGAGCACGTCGCTTTGCATAAGGCCTGTGTAATAGATAAAGACTTCGTCACCGGGCGTGAGCTGGCCGCGCGGCTGCTACCGATGCTCAATCTACTGGAGCAGGGTGGCAAGTTCTGTCAGTACATCAAATACGGCTGCGAGCTGGCTGGCCTGCCAGTCGGCCCGGCGCGACGCCCGCTGCTGCCCTTGAATGAGCAAGAGAAGGCTGTCTTCAAGCAGGTCTATGATGCATTGGTTGCCTGCCGCAGTTGAAACCTTGCCGTGGAGCACGCCCCATGAAGCTGCAATGCAAGTTTCTTCCCCAGGACGATGGATGCTGCGGCTGGTACGAAACCTTGCCCCCACCCCCGCCAAGCATGCCGCTGCGTGGCAACGTACGGGCCGACTGGGTGGTATTGGGGGCTGGTCTGGCTGGATTGGCTGCGGCCCGTCGCTTGGCCGAGCTGAAACCAAACGACGATATCGCCCTGATTGATGCTCGGCGCGTTGGCTTCAGTACCGCTGGGCGCAATTCGGGGTTCATGATCGATCTACCGCATGACCTTAACTCCAGCGACTACACTGGCGACCGCACTCACGATCTAGAACAGATTCGCCTTAACCGCGGCGCAATCGACTACATGCGCGAGATAGTGCAGCGCCATGGTATTGACTGCGATTGGCGCGAGCAGGGCAAACTGCATGGCGCGGCTAGAGACCAAGGCATCCGTGTGTTGGAAACGTTTGCCAATGGGCTTTCTGCGCTTGGCGAGCCCTACCGCGCATTAAACGCTGATGATATGCAGACAATTACCGGCACGCGCTTCTACAAAGCTGGCTTGCATACTCCCGGCTGCGTGCTGGTTCAGCCGGCGGCGTTAGTACGAGGCCTGAGCCAGGCTCTGCCCGAAAACGTGCAGTTGTTCGAGGACAGCCCGGTACGCCATATAAACGTGGGCAAACCCCATGTGCTGGTGACCGACCAGGGCCGCATTGAGGCGCCCCGGCTAGTGCTAGCCAACAATGCCTATGCTGCTCAGTTCGAACAACTGGGACTCAAGGGGCGTCTGCTGCCGATTTACACCTACAGTAGCCTGACTCGCCAACTGAGCGATGCCGAGTGCGCCAGGCTAGGCGGCGACAATAGCTGGGCGCTGATACCAGCAGACCCAATGGGCACAACGGTTAGACGCATGGGAGACGGGCGTATTTGCATCCGAAACTCCTTCACCTATAACCCTAACGTCAGTACCAATGATCGCCAGCTGGCAAGAGCGCGAGCCGCCCATCAGAGTTCCTTTAAACGACGCTTTCCAATGCTATCGAAGGTGAGCTTCGAATACACATGGGGAGGGGCTTTATGCCTAACCCGCAACAATGGCAGACCGTTTGGTGAACTCGCCCCTGGCGTGTTCAGCGCCCTATGCCAAAACGCCTTGGGTCTGACTGGCGGCACTATCTCCGGAAAACTGATCGCCGAATACGCACTCGGTATGGAGAGTGAGCTGCTCGATATCATGTTGAAGCAGCCCAAGCCAGCCGCCAACCCGCCCTATCCGCTGCTTGGCATGGGGGTGCGCAAGGCCCTCGCCTGGAAGGAGTGGCGAGCTGGAATTGAACGCTAAGTGACCGAATCGATATAGAAAACCATGCTTCGTGCAGAGAGAAGTACGTAACCGAGAGATCAATAAGGGAGTAAAAAATAATGGCCAACACCCTCACCCAGGAAAATATTGCGCAGCAAATTGAACGGCTCGAATATCGCAATCTAGCCTTCATCGATGGTCAGTTCGTACCAGCAAGGTCGGGCAAAACCTTCGCCACCCTTAATCCGGCCACCGGAGAGGTTATTACTCAGCTGGCCGCGTGTGATGCCGAGGACGTTGATATCGCCGCCAAAGCCGCACGCCGCGCTTTCGAAGCGGGTGTTTGGTCGAAGATGGCGCCCGCCGAACGCAAAGCGATCATGCAACGCTTCGCCGATCTGATTGAGGAAAACTGCCTGGAGTTAGCGGTGCTCGAAGCCATTGAGGCTGGCAAGCCGATCAGTGAGTGCTTCAATGTCGATATCCCCGATACCGCTAATACCATCCGCTGGCATGCCGAAGCCATCGACAAGCTCAACGATGCCGTAACACCCACTGAGAGCAGTGTGCTTTCCATCGTCACTCGCGAGCCGATCGGTGTGGTTGGCGCAGTGCTACCGTGGAATTTCCCAGCCATGATGGTTGGCTGGAAGCTGGGTCCGGCGTTAGCCACTGGGAACAGCGTGATCCTCAAGCCTGCCAAGCTAACTTCGCTGAGCACCACGCGCCTTGCTGAGTTAGCCTTCGAAGCAGGCGTGCCAGCAGGGGTGCTCAATGTACTACCCGGCATGGGATCAACGGCTGGTAAGGCAATTGGTATGCACCCTGATATCGACCTAGTGGGCTTTACTGGCTCCACAGAAGTTGGGCGCATGTTCCTTGAATACTCGGCGGCCAGTAATCTCAAGGAAGTCTTGCTGGAATGTGGTGGCAAAAACCCTCAGGTGGTAATGCCCGATATCCACGATATCAAGACGGTCGCCAGTAACGTTCTCGCTGCCGCTTTTTGGAATATGGGTGAGAACTGCTCAGCGGGTTCGCGACTTATTGTACACCGTTCCATCAAGGACGCCCTGCTCAAGGAGGTGCTGGCCCAGTTGGAAAGTGATTGGAAGCTGGGCGACCCATTGGATCCTGAGGTCAATCTTGGCGCCTTGGTGGAGGAAGCTCACATGGAGAAAGTACTTTCGTATATTGCAACAGCCAAAAAGGAAGGACTTACATTACTTACCGGTGGTGAGCGGGTTCGCAAAGAGAGCGGCGGTTACTTCGTGCAGCCGACGATCTTCGATGACGCCACCCCTGAATCAACCATTGTCCGTGAAGAAATCTTCGGCCCAGTGCTGGCGGTGATGGCATTTGATACCGAAGAAGAAGCCATCGCTTTAGCCAACGACACCTGCTACGGCCTCGCGGCATCGCTTTGGAGCAACGACCTTAACACCGTTCATCGCATGTCGTCGGCGATTCGTGCTGGCACTGTGACTGTAAATTGTTTCGGCGAAGGCGACATTACCACTCCGTTTGGCGGATTCAAGCAATCCGGTTTTGGTGGGCGCGATAAATCTATCTACGCTCATGACCAGTACTGCGAACTCAAAACAACCTGGATAAAACTCACCTAAATAGAGTAAGGGAAAGCTACTCAAGTCGCCTGCTGCGCCCCTGTCTCTCCTGTTTTGTACTTGGAAGGCAGGCCTGAAAAATCCGTTAAATCTTTTTATCCATAACAAAAGGTTGTGGTTTGCTGGTCAAAAATGTCGTTTCCACTACTTAACTCACCAAAGTAGTTTAAACGGATAACTGCAATACAACAGATAAAGAAAAACGCCAGATTACAATATCTCCACTAAAAAAAGGCAGCTAATAAATGAAAACTTCAACAAAGCTCAACCACTGTATTATTTTGAATACCCTCATTGCTTCTGTCTTGATAATTCCAGGCGTTGCTATGGCGAGCGATGATACCTACCGCTTCCGTATGGTAAATGCGGAGGATACGGCAGATTCTCCGGCAGGGCGGGGCATGCAGAGGTGGGCTGATTTGATCGAAGAACGCTCAGATGGTCGCATGACAGCCCAGGTGTTTCACCAAGGAGCGCTTGGCAATGTCAGCGAGGTTTTCGACCATATGCTAATGGGCGGTGTCGACATGGTCATCGCCGCTACTCCGACCTCCTACGACAACCGGGTTGGAGTGATGTCGCTACCTTATCTATTCTTGGATTGGGAGGAAGCACAGACAGCTTGGGAGCGCGGCGGTTGGATGAACGGTATCGTTGAGCCGATCTTCACTGATATGGGGCTCAAGATGTTTGGGTCTTTTCCGTGGGGGTTCACTGGCGTCGCTACGCGTGGTGATTATGCGGTAAGCCTCGGCGAAGCCCAGGAGAAAGCATTGAAGGTACGTGCCATTCCTGCTTTTCCCGTACCTCAAACCGTACAGGCGATGGGCTACCACTCGGTGCCGCTTGACTGGAACGAAGTATATACTGCCATCCAGACAGGCGTGGTGGATGGCGACGCCGGCAATATCATTTACTGGGACTATGAGTTCTTCGGCGAAATCCTCGACTACTTTGTGCATACCAAGCACTTTTTCGGTCAAGCTGCGCTGATGATGAACCAGGATACCTGGGCAGCCTTAGACGAAGAGGATCAGCAAATTGTCGCGTCTGCAGCCTATGAGGTCGTTGACAAGCAGTTCTCGGATGCCCAATCCGAGGATGAGTACTGGATCGCCACCGCTCAAGAAGGCGGTATGGAGTACATCGAGCTTTCCGATCAAGAGTTAGCAGAGATGGCGCAGCACGTGCGCGACGTGGTATGGCAGCAAGCAGAGGAAGAATTTGGTACCGAGCTGATCCAGGAAATTCTCAGTCACACTCAACTGGAAAATTGATTCTAAGGGCAGAGTCATCGCTGACTCTGCCCTTGCTTTATATATCCAGAGAATTAAGGAGCTGAGAGATACCATGATCATTTTCAAGTGCATCGACTGGCTGCTCGACAGAATTATTGCACCAATCGTGGCAATAATAGGATTGTTTGTCGCGCTATCTTTTGTCGTCGGTATTACCGCGCGTTCGTTTCTAGGGATTCCTCTCTTCGGGGTGGAAGAGTTGGTTCTAATAGCGGTTATCTGGTTCTACATGCTCGGCGCTATTCTGGCCTCTAAGAACAGCGCTCATCTTCGGGCAGACTTTATTCCTGTCGTCATTAAAAATGAGAAGGTCATTTTGGCGTTTCGTATCATAGCCACCGTAATTTCTATCCTCATGGCAGGGCTCTTTGTCTTATGGAGTAATGAGCTGTTCCAGTGGGCCCTTCAGAGGAGCCAAACAACACCTGTGTTCTCGATCCCTATGTATGTTTCGCAGGTCAGCCTCCTGACCGCCGCTTTGTTCATGACCCTATACCTTGTCAGGGATCTCATTAACGATATCCAGGCACTTTGCCACAAAAAAGATAGTAGTACGCCGATTCAGCGGTAGTACTATTTAAGGGAGTTAATTATGGGCGCTTTAATAGCCATTGGCATGGTAGTTCTGTTGATGCTGATTGGTGTACCAGTGGTGTTTTCTTTCGCCGCGATGGTCGCAACGCTAGCCTTCTTCTACGATGTCGACGTAACTTTTCTTGCCACTACCGGCTTTTCCTCTATCAACTCGATTATTCTTATTGCCTTGCCTTTATTCATCATGACCGGCTATCTGATGCAGTCGGGCGGCCTAGCCGCTAGGTTGGTGGCTTTTGTCGAAGCGCTGACCGGTCGCTCCCGCTCCGGCATGGGGTCATCTATGGTCGTGGCTTGCGGTATCTTTGGGGCGATCTCAGGCACTGCCTCTGCTGCAGTGGCTTCCATAGGTACCATCATGGTTGGCCCCATGCAAAAACATGGTTATGAGAAACCGTACATTGCTGGGCTGCTGGGTATCTCATCATTACTAGGGCTATTGATACCACCTAGCATCACCATGATTCTTTACGCCATTGTGACCCGTCAATCGGTTGCTGCAAGCTTCCTCGCTACTATCGGCCCTGCCTTATTATTAATACTTTTCCTATGCGTTTATAACGCGATTAAAATACGGCTTACACCTGGGGTCGTCAGCGCAAAGATGCCGCTTAATGAAAGAGCCAAGGCGATTGGTGATACCGGTTGGAAGGCCATTCCTGCCTTGATGCTGCCAGTGATCATTCTCGGTGGTATTTATGGCGGTATCTTTACGCCCACCGAAGCGGCAGCTGTCGCCGTAGCCTATGCTATCCCGGTGGGTATGTTCGTTTACAAGGGGCTTAATATCAAAAAAGTCCTAGCCTGGATTTCTCATAGCACCTCAGCCAGTACCGCACTCAGGCTAACACCGCTAAACACCTATTGGCTCGACTTACATCGGCTACTTTTTAACCACTTTTCGTCGTTCAGACACACCTCCCCCTTCCCCCCATTGCGTCGGGCCGGGGGAGCCCGAGCAGTCAGTTCGGCACCAACCGCCTGACGAGATCGGATAGCGCCGTTTTATAGGGGTAGCTGTCACTCATGAGTACGCGGATTCGGCGCGTATTGCGGATGATGACCGCGCCTACTTTGATGAGCTTGAGCCTCAGGTTGCTCGGACTCATGCGCGCGAAGGGCGTGTGCTTCAG
>NZ_HG423343.1:2185484-2195510 GCF_000982975.1 Halomonas sp. A3H3
AAAGTCCAGCACGATCTCCTTTGGTGGTTCGTCATGCTGTTCAATGAAGTGATGCCACAGCAACTCATGGGCCTTCACTATTGCTTGCCGATCGGCGTTCTGCTCCACCCGGCACAGCGTTGACTTGCCTGCCAGCGTATCCTCTTCACCGAGCGCTGTCTGGAGGGCCTGATCATAGCGCAGGGCCTCATGGTCGTTGAAATCTTCGTAGCCAGCGGCGACACCGAACACCCGCTGACGAACCAGAGTGTCGAGCTTATGACGAAGCTGTTCCGGTGCGCGGGGATCATGAAGCACGGTGGCCAAGCGGCGTGTCAGGCGATGGTGTTTATCGACTTCACGAAGCAGGAGTAATCCGGCGTCCGACGTGATGTGGCCCCCGGAGAAGTCGGCTTCAATTTGGCGGCGTGAGAGTGGCGAGAAGGTCAGCTTTTCAGGTACCATTTTGGAAGCGGCTGTTGGTGCTTGATGGATTGGTTAGGTTCTTGAAATCATAGCACTTTCAGCCGCTTTCTTTTATACCCTGTGAGAAATCCAGGCTAGAGTGTATGGTGGCTGCTGCCACGACATCTGGGATCATCATCATCATTCTATTTTTCTCGTTTATTGTCAGCCGTATCCTCACTCTAGAAGGTGTACCCCAGCAGTTGACCACTTTCCTGCTGGACACATTTGAGAACAGGATTGTCATTCTACTGATGGTGAATGTGTTCCTAATCATGATCGGCATGATTATGGACGATGTGAGCGTGATCGCGATTGCCAGCCCTTTGTTAGTGCCAGTAGTAGCACAGCTCGGGATTGATCCAATCCACTTCGCAGCGATAATTGGCACTAGTGTGGTGATTGGCTGCAACAGCCCGCCCATGGCACCGATTCTTTTCATGTCGTGCCAAGTCACCGAGGTTGGTGTATCTCAAGCGATCCGCCCCGCACTGAGCTTGATGCTATTTACCGCTCTCCCGGTGATGCTGATCACCACCTATTGGCCGCCACTAGCGCTTTATTTGCCACGATTACTTGGCTACGTGAACTGATGCTTGCTTGAGAAAATTTCTGCAGATGTGAAAATACCTCTAATGTCTCTCGCCGAAAGTTTAAACTATTTAAATAGGGTAGCCATGAATATGATGAAAGTTATTGAATAGTACTTGATTTTATTTTTTCCTTCTTGGTTAGAGAGGTTTTGATATTCTATCAAGAGAAAGGATGCTATTCGTGATCTAGCTTCATAACTGCCCTTATTTTATTGTTTTTTATATTGATGTGCTTGGTGGTGGCTATTACGAGAGGTCTTGATGTGAATGATAAATTTCCAAGTTTATTTAAGAATAAAAATATGGCTTATCTCGAGCCAAAAAACTCATCGGTTGCTAATGCGGAAATTAGAAGAGTTGCTTTTTTGCTGCTTGAAAATTTCTCTTTGATGGCATTTACAGGAGCCGTTGATGCATTGATAACAACTAATTTAATGAGGTCTAAAAAGATTTATGAAGTGCTAGTGGTGGGCTGTGAAGAGGGAGCTACTGTTTCTGACCTGGGTATAGAAGTAAAGAATGAAACCTCTCTATCGGCGCTTGACATAAATGCCTCACAAATAGACATGTTAATTGTGTGTGGCGGTCTTCGTGTGAGGCCCATATCTACAGCGCTTATAAGAAATAAACTGAGAACTGCCAGTAGCAAGGGAGTAGCGCTTGGCGGGTTGTGGAACGGTGCTTATTTTCTTGCTGAGGCCGGTTTATTAAATGGCTATCAGTGCGCCTATCACCCCGATGGGCGAGCAATGATGCTAGAAGCATTCAGGGAAGTATCTGTATCGACCCGAAGCTTTATTGTAGACCGTAATCGGCTGAGCTGTGCAGGCGCCAGTAGCTCTTTAAGTATGATGCTAGAGGTAGTAAGAGCGGATTGCGGTAATGAGGTTGCGAGCGCCGTGGAAGAGATGCTTAGCTGCGATAAAGGGTTGGATTCGCCTGATATATCTACTATTTCGGTTGATCAAAATCACGCGCTACCAGAAAAGCTAAAGACGTCCTTACAGCTAATGAAAAATAATATTGAAGAGCCTTTGTCTATATCGGAAATTGCTAGATGGGTTGATATTTCGAGACGCCAGTTAGAGCGCTTGTTTTGTCACTACGTGAGCGCGAGCCCGTCTCGCTATTATATGGAGCTACGTTTAACACGCGCCCGGCAGTTACTTCAACAGACCAATAAAACTGTCGTTGAAATAGCCTTAGCGACGGGGTTTGTGAGCATTTCTCATTTTCATAGCTGTTTTAGCCAGCTTTTCAACATTACTCCCGGCCAGTTTAGAAAATATTGCCAATCTCAAAGCTATTAAATTAGCGCGCTTCGTCACAAAGCAGTAAGGGATCAAATAATCCCAGCTACTCAAGCTAATCATCGGCGAATACACTGACGATATCCTTGGTTTTAGAGATCATTATGCACTGCAAACTCAATGCCACTCGTTTGCGCTGGTACTACAATCTGATCAACAAAGCTGAAATAGCAGTTGACGAGGAAGGCGCCAATACCGGCGCAGCGGAAAACGATGAGACTGACTCCCCTAAGCCAACAAAACGCTGCCCTTGGGGAGCTCAGGTGGTGTTGCTCCCTGAACTCCCTGAAGAGACTGGCCACTGCCAGGATATGGCGCCGCGCTAATGTTATGGGCGCAAAGGTGAGCGAGGAGCTACACGCGTTGCCCGCTAAGTGGCTACCAGCACACTGGCTAAAGTGCTGGGTCTTTGTTGAACGCTTATTTGCGGTTAACTGCCCGACCAACCCAACATAATCGGCACGTAAACCACTAACAGCAGCACCCCGATCAGCCCCAGCAGGTAAGGGATGATCGCGCGTGTAATTCGCTCCAGCGGCAGTTGCGTAATCGAAGAGGCCACATAGAGGTTGATCGCCACCGGCGGGGTAATCATGCCGATGGAGAGCCCTACCACGATAATCAAACCAAAGTGGATCGGGTCAATCCCCAACTGCAGCACCAGCGGTAGCAGCACCGGCGTAAGAATAATCAGCGCACTGGCGGTTTCAATAAACACCCCGGTGAGCAGAATAATCCCCACGATCAGCAGCATAATCACGTAAGGGTTGGTAGACAGTGACAGCACGGCCTGGGCAATCGCCCCAGGCACTTGCCAGCTTGAGAGCGTCCAGCTCAGCACCGCCGACATGGCAATCACCAGCATAATCACCGCGGTGGTCATCGCCGAACGGATCAGCAGCTTATAAATCTGGGGCAGGTTAAGGTCACGATACACAAACAGCGACACCAGCATGGCGTAGTTCACCGCCACTACCGCCGCCTCTGAAGGGGTGAAGATGCCCGAGAAGATACCACCCAGGATAATCACCGGCGTCATCAAGCCCCAGCTGGCGTCTTTAAAGGTCGTCCAGATGGTTGCCAGCGAGAGCAGCGTGCCTTTGGGGTACTGGCGCTTATAGGCCTGAGCAATGGCAATGGTCATTAATCCTAACCCCATCGCCAAACCCGGCAAAAAACCGTTTAAAAACAGCTTGGAAACGGACTGCTGGGCAATCACCGCGTAGATGATCATCGGCACCGAGGGCGGGATCACCACCCCGATGGTACCGCTGGCGGCGATCAAGCTGGCTGCTGAGGCCGGGTCATAGCCTTTGCGTTTTAGTTCAGGCACCAGACTGGAACCCACCGCTGCGGTGGTCGCGGCGCCAGAACCGGAGATTGCCGCAAAGAACATGCCCGCCATCACCGAGACCACCGAGAGCCCGCCGCGCATAAAACCGACCAGCGAATCGGCAAAGCTGACCAGCTTTTCGCTCACCTTACCCTGGGCCATTAAATCCCCAGCGAGGATAAACATCGGGATAGCGACCAATGCAAAGGAGTTAATGCCCTGGAACATCTGCTGGGTGACGACCATCAGCGGCACGCCGGATTGATACAGGGCATAGAGCGTGCTGGCGCCAATCGCAAAGGCAATTGGCACGCCCAGCAGCATAAACAGGAAGAACAGCCCAAACAGCAGCAGCGTCATAGCGACTCCTCCTGGGGCTGGGACGTCTCGCCGTTAAGCAGCAGCTCAATGATATCCACCACTGCATACCAGGCCATTATCGCCGCACAGATCGGCATCACCGCGTAAACGTAGGTCATCGAGAGCCGCAGCGAGGCGGATTTCTGAAAGCTCTGTACCTGCATATAGCGGTAGCCGATCACGATCAGCGTGATCATAAACGCCAAAACAATCAGCAGGGCGGCAAGCCGGGCGATTTGGCGCAGGCGGCCAGGCAGGGCATCCACCACAAAGGTCACGGCAATGTGTCGCCCGCGCTGAAACGCCAAGGTGCCAGCTAAGAAGGTGATCCATACCAACAGAAAGCGGGCGACCTCCTCAGTCCAGCCCACCGCGGTGAATAGCACCCGGGAGACGATCTGCAGGGTAATCACCCCAATCAGCGCCGCCATGCCCGCAAAGACCACGGGCTGTAGAATGGCGTCCAGAAAGCGTTCAGTACGCTGTAGCAACATTACCAATGGATGCGTGTGAGTGGGCACTTACTTCACTTCCTCCTGGATGCGTTGCAGATAGTCGCCGAACTGATCACCATACTTTTCATACATCGGGGCAACGGCTTCCTGAAATGCGGCGATATCGGGCGACTCATTAATTTCCATACCTGCCTCAGCTAATTCGGCTAACTGCTCGGCTTCCATGATGGCATTTTGTTCTCTGGCATAGCTAGAAGCTTCGCTGGCGGCATCAAGTACGATCTCCTGAACCTCCTCTTGAAGGCCGTTCCAGGTGGGTAAGCTCATAATGAAGATCGCTGGCGCATAGATATGCCGCGTCATGGTGAGGTAGTCCTGGGTTTCCGCCAGGTTAAAGGCATGGATGGCGTTAACCGGGTTCTCCTGGCCATCAATCGTGCCTTGTTGTAGGGCGGTCAGCGCTTCTGTCCACGCCATGGGCACGGCATTGGCGCCAAGTTCCCGGAATGTATCCACATAGACCTCGTTCTCGATGACGCGCAGTGTCAGGCCTTCGAGATCCTGGGGCGCATTAATCGCGTGCTGACTATTGGTGATATTGCGAAAGCCGCGCTCAGCAAATGCCAGCCCTTTAAGGTTCACATCCTCTAATTTGCCCAGTATTTCCTGGCCGATCTCACCATCCAGCACGGAGTAGGCAGATTCGGCGGTAGGGAAGAGGAAAGGCAGCTCAAACACCGAGAACTCATCAACGAAGTTGGCCACGGGCCCGTTGGTGATCACGCCCATATCGACGGTGCCGATCTGCATGCCTTCCAGAATGGTGCGCTCGTCTCCCAGAGAAGCGTTGGGGAAGATCTCGACAGAGACCGCGCCGTCGGTCTGTTCGCTGACTAACTGCTGAAAGCGTTCGGCGGCGATATGGTAAGTATCTTCTGTATTTACCACGGTCGCTAAGCGCAGATTGGTAGGCGTTATTTCCTCGGCGTGGGCCATAAGCGGTAAACCAAGCAGGCCAGCGCATATCAATGTCAAGTTTAACTGTTTGAATTTACTTGTATAACAGGATGCGGCGTGAGCGGTGAAGCGGGCGTTGTGATTCACATTATCTCCTAGTGGTGGCTGTTCTTATTGTCTTGGCGGGCTTCATCTATATCACATCGAACTAACAGGGCAAATTACTTATTTTCATTCCACTATTCGCGATAGTAATCCAAAAAATCTTTATAGATCTAGGGCTTGAGAGTGGTGATGGTTAGCGCTAGCCTGCAAACATTACGATTGATTAAATGCCTTGGAAGGCAATTGTAAGGCTTAGTGGATGGCTAAGTCTTGCTACCCATGGCAACGCCAGCTAAAACAGGAATAACCAATGGATAAGTTGCTTAACGACCTAGTAGCGGTAGTCGGCCCAGAAGGCGTGCTGCTCGGTGAAGATGTCTCCCAGCGTAGCGTCGACTGGTTTACCGGGGCGCCCTGTCGTGCCAAGGCCATTGTAAGGCCCCGCAACACCGAACAGCTTAGCAAAGTCATGGCCTTATGCTACCAGGCCGACCAGCTGGTGGTGACCCATGGCGGCATGACTGGCATTGTGCACGGGGGTGAAGCCAGCCCTGAAGAGTTGGTGGTTTCTCTTGAACTGATGAACCAGATCGAAGAGGTCGACCTGGTCGGCTCTACGATTCAGGTTCAGGCCGGGGTAACGCTCCAGCGTGTGCAGGAAGCCGCGGCGGAGATCGATATGCAGTTTCCGCTCGACCTTGGCGCCCGGGGCTCGTGCACCATTGGCGGCAATATCGCCACCAATGCAGGCGGCATACGGGTCATTCGCTACGGCATGATGCGCCAGCAAGTGCTGGGGCTGGAAGCCGTACTCAGCGACGGCACCGTGGTCAGCTCGCTGAACAAAATGCTCAAGAATAACGCTGGCTACGACCTCAAACAGCTATTTATCGGTAGCGAAGGCACGCTGGGTATCGTCACCCGCGCAGTGCTCCGGCTGCAGCCACATATGCCCAGCGAGCAAACTGCGCTGGTCGCGGTGCCCTCCTTCGATGCCTTGACCCAGCTGTTACGCAGGGTCTCCCAAGAGCTCGCCAATAGCCTTAGCGCCTTCGAGGCGTTGTGGAATAGTCACTACAAGCTGGTGACCACCGAGAGCGGTAAGCACGCGCCCCCACTGGCCGACGACTCGCCTTTCTACGCGATCATCGAAACCCTGGGGCTAGATGACACTCAGGATGCGGAGCATTTCTCCGAGATTCTGCAAAAGGCGATGGAAGACGGCTTGATCACCGATGCCGTGCTAGCCAGTTCCGGTGCCCAGCGCCAGGGCATCTGGGCGATCCGAGAGGATATCGAAGTGCTGGTGCACCAGCTGAAGCCGATGTTCTCCTATGATATCAGCCTGCCGATTCCCCATATGGACGCGTACGTTGATACCCTGGAGCAAAACCTCAAGGCGCAGTTTCCCCAAACAGGAAAAATGATCGTGTTCGGCCATCTTGGCGATGGCAACCTGCACATCATGATCACGGTGCGCGACGACAGCTCGCAGAGCCGCCGCCAAGTTGAGCAATTGGTTTACTCGCCCCTTAAAGAGTACGGCGGCTCGATCTCTGCCGAGCACGGCATTGGTCTCGAAAAACGCGATTACCTAAATATTTCCCGCTCCAGCGAGGAGATCGCTTTAATGAAGCGCATGAAAGTCGCACTGGATCCCAAGCTACTGTTGAATCGAGGCAAAGTCGTGGCGGTGGAGTGAGTTTGGCGGTTTGATTACAGGTCGCCCAGTGCGGAGGGGGCTGGTGTCATCAGCTCCCGGGTTAATTGCCGCAACCAGTGTATGCCAGGATCATGATCCTTCCTTTCATCCCAGCACAGGCAGACTTTGAACGCCGGTACGTCCAGGGGCAGAGCGTAGAACTTCAAGCTATTGTTGCGGCAAATGACCCTGGCCGCGCTCTCTGTCACCACGCAGAGCAGTGCTGTGGACACCAATATTTCCTGCAGCGGATTGATGTAGGGCGTCTTGGCGACGATTTTCCGCTCTAACCCCAACTCCCTCAGTTTTTCATTAATTAACAGCGGGCTGTCCTCACGATGTGACAAAGCGACCTGGGGGGAGTTTAAAAAAGCCTCAAGGGTAATGGCACTGCTCTCGCCATGAAATGTCGCATCACCCACACAGCCAATCACATCGTCAAACAGGTACTCATGATGAGAAGTGAGCGGCAAGGTTTCGAACTGCACCACCGCCAGGTCGATATCGTGCTCTTGAAGGACTTGCTGGGCACCCTCTGCACTTGCGATACGCGTGGAGAGCATGTTGAAACACAAATCGGGCGCGTGTTCCAAACAGTGCTGGATAAGCTTGGGTTGCAGCTGTTGGCTGACATAGTCCACCAAACTGACACGAAACTCCCGCTTTGATGTGGCGGGCGAAAACTCGTTATTGCTGTGGACTGCCTGATCGAGATAGAACAGCCCTTTGGCTACGGCGGCACCCATCTGCCGGGCAAGCGGGGTCGGTTGCATGCCCTCCAACGTCTTGATGAAAAGCGGGTCGTCCATTAACAGGCGGAGTTTTTTCAGCGAGTGGCTCACGGCCGGCTGCGTCAGGCAGAGCGCTTGTGCGGTGAGCGTCAAACTCCTTTTCCAATACAGCGTGTGAAAAACCAATAGTAAATTGAGGTTTATCTTATTGAGCCTGTTCGCCAGCTTCGTATGGGTGGTGTCAGCCATCAGGCGTGTCTCTTGGTTGGAAGGGCCGTCCCGACGCGGGAACAGCCCTCAGCCACTGCTGTAAAAGCGCTTGATCTAATGTCGGGCTTGCCTCGATGGGAAGCGAGTTACTTGAGCGCTTCCTGGATGCGCGGCAGGTAATCACCGAACTGTTCGCCGTACTTCTCATATACCGGCGCCACAGCGGCTTGGAAGGCTTCCATATCTGGATCGTCGTTGATCTCCATGCCCGCATCGCGCAGGGCCTGCAGTTGTTCGCTCTCCATTTCTGCGTTCACCTGGCGCTCATGCTCCGCTGCTTCCTGTGCCGCCGCTAGCAGTACCTCTTGGGCGTTTTCCGGTAGCTGGTTCCAGGCGGGCATACCCATCACAAAAATTGCTGGGGCGTAGGTGTGGCGGGAGAGAGTCATGTAGTTCTGGGTTTCATCCAGGTTGAACGAGTGAATCACGTTCACCGGGTTCTCCTGGCCGTCGATAGTGCCCTGCTGCATGGCGGTGAGCGCTTCAGTCCACGCCATGGGAATCGCGTTGGCGCCCAGCTCGCGGAAGGTGTCGGTATAGACCGGGTTCTCCATTACGCGGATGCGTAGGCCGTCCAGGTCTTCCGGCGAGTTTACGGCACGCTCGCTGTTGGTCAGGTTGCGGAAACCGCGTTCGGCGTAGGCCATGCCTTTCAGGTTCACCTCAGAAAGCTTGTCGAGCAACTCCTGGCCAATCGGGCCATCGAGCACTTCGTAAGCGGCTTCCGGGGAGGGGAACAGGAACGGCAGTTCGAATACCGCCATCTCTTCGACAAAGTTGGCCACCGGCCCGTTGGTGATCACGCCCATATCCACAGTGCCGATCTGCATGCCTTCCAGCAGCGTGCGTTCGTCACCCAAGGTGGCGTTGGGATAAATCTCGATATCTACCTTGCCGTCGGTGCGCTCTTCTACCAGCTCTTCAAATTTGGTGGCGGCAATGTGGAAACCATCCTGCTCATTGACCACGTGAGCCAAGCGCAGGGTGACAGGATCCATATCCGCAAAATCAGCGGCGTTCGCGGCGCTCACCAGCGCCAGTGAGATGCCCAGAGCCAGCGTGCTACGTGCAAATGTTTTCATATTATTGTGTTCCCAATGGACTAAGGTGCAGAAGTGCTCCCAAAGCATGCACCACACCAGGGAAAACGGTCAATTGACCAAAGGACTCAAGCGCCATACGGCTGGACACAGCGCCCCCGCACAGTTACGATACGCACCCACAAGCGCCCGTAGCTCAGTTGGATAGAGTATCGGCCTCCGAAGCCGAGGGTCGCAGGTTCAAATCCTGCCGGGCGCGCCAAATATCAGAAAAGGGGCCTGCGAGAAATCGTGGGCCTCTTTTTTAGTTTTGGCTGCTCGACCTTTTAGGGGAGACTGATATAACACCGCTAAGCTACGGAATGGAGGCGAAGCGTAAGCGTTCATTCCAAGACGTAGTTGACCTACTTCACGTCCCGGAGAGGTCTCAATAACTCCGGCGAGACCTTGTACTGCTTCCTGCCATCCTCATCCAGCACGATCACGCTCTTGCGGTTGATCTTGGTGACAATCCCCAGCACGGGGCCTTCCCGGCTCTCGAAGGTCACTTTCAGGCCCACCCGCAACTGGCTCAGCGCCTGGAGGTTCTCCCGGTCACGCAGTTCATCAATTCGCCGGCAGATGTATTGATTCAGTTCCAGCAACTGGTCGATGCTCATGTCGTCAATGCGCATGAACGGTGGCCTCCGGCTGTTTGTTCTGTCGGTCAGGATGGCGTGGATCGAT
>NZ_HG423343.1:2195610-2201918 GCF_000982975.1 Halomonas sp. A3H3
TCAGCCGTAGCTCGACGCCGTTACCCAGGCTGAGCACAATATTCCAGCCTAAGCCGGATGATGGCGACGTGCCCATCAGTGACGACAAATCGAGAAAGCTGGCTTCTCCAGAGTCTGTCGAATTATCGGTCGGCTGATCGGACAGGCGCTTTCGCCAGTTGCAGAAGCTGGAATAGCCAATGTTCTCTTGTTTACAAAACTGCGAAGCTGACAGACCACTGTCACGATGCTGGTCAACCAGGGCCTGCCACTGTTCCGGGGTGCGGTGCTTTCTCATGGGGGTAACCTCGTGTGGGCAAATGTGAGGTTACTGTAGGGCGAATGTCAGCCGGGCGGCAGGACGTCTTAGAATGAACGCTTACACGGAAGCGTACTTGACATATCGTCATCAACTGCATGCAGGGAGCGTGTTTGCTGAGCCGGTAGCCTTCGGGCCAGTGAGGGATATGGCACTAACCTTCGGGTTTGATCTCAACACTAAAAATACTGGCTTTGCACCACGTAAGCGCCAACTGGTAGTTGGGCCAACGTTTAAGTTTGACGTACCGCGAGGCTTTGTAGATTTAAGTTTGTTTTATAGCCGTGAGTGGAACCACTGCGGCCTGCCACCCTGTGGGCTACCCGAAAACCAGAACAGCATCTCCTTTGACCCTTATTACCAAATCAATTTGGCCTGGGGGTTACCTTTTGAAGTGGCTGCGTTACCGCTAAAATTTCAAGGCTTCTATAACTACAACGGTGCGAAAGGGGATGACTACTTTGGCGATTCGACCAAGCCTGAGCAGTTAATGCGTACCTCGCTGATGCTGGATGTAGGGCAAGTCGCATGGGGGGTGGAAAACTCACTATGGGCCGGCGTTGGCTACGAATATTGGCGCAATAAATTTGGTAATCACAATAAGCCTGGGATTGATACCGACGCTATGACGCTGAATGTCGAATGGCATTTCTAATATAGAAACGTAGCTGCCTCGTGGTTGATTTTCTGTTCATCTAGTAGGTGCCGCTCCTGCGGCTGCTAGCGCTCCTGAGCATTCTCCTAAGAGCACCTGGGCTGGGGGTCGGTATCCCAGCCGCTTTGTTGGTCTACCGATGAGGTTATTGACGACGACTCTTTGCTCCGTGTTTGACCTATTTCGGAAGCCAGTCCCTTTCAGGAACTTTCCTTTTCTCAAAGTCGATATTAAAGCTATAATGCGCAAGATATATGTTTAAGCTTTATCTTAAATTTTTGAAAAAATATAGGAATGTAGACTATGGCGTCGGTACTGAGTGATTATCTCAAAAAAGAACAGATGTTGAAGCAGCTACAAGAAGAGCTGCAAGCGCTGGAAAACAACAGTGAGCTAAAAGCAGAGCTTGAATTCAAAGAAAGACTACAAGCACTTATGACTGAGCACGGAAAATTAGCGCGCGACGTATGTGAAATGCTTGACCCATCTTACCGCTCTAAACCAGCAAAAGCTGGCAAGGTAAGCGCCAGCAGCACAGATGGGCGTAAAAAACGCCCCTTGAAGGTATACAAGAACCCACACACTGGTGAGGTAGTAGAAACCCGTGGCGGGAATCACAAAGTTATCCAGGAGTGGAAGGCTGAATTTGGTAATGAAGAAGTGGTCAGTTGGGTTGTGAAAGAAATCGCGCAATAAGACTAATTTTTATTAGTGGTGACAACGCCAGCTTAGCAAAGTTACCCTTTAAAACGCTCACTGAGCCCGCTCAGTGAGCGAAAAATTATTTAAGCGATGTGCTGGGAAAGAAAAGTAACGAGTAAGTCCATCAGCCATCCGTTAATTTCGCGACAGGTCTTCCCTGAGGATAGGTACTTCTACTCTACTAAGGCCGCCCAATCTCCACGCCTCGACTGAGTTGCTACCCTCTGGCACGTTGAACGACCCCCAAATCACTCGAAACGTGGTTGCGTACACAGACCCGTCTCCCATGACGATGTTTGCATCAATGTGAAATCGACGCTTTTGCTCTTGCATTAATGCATCATCAAAATCAGATGTCGTTTCAATATCTGCTATACCGTTATCTCTGCATGCTGTATGGAAGGCAGAGAATTTTTCCTCATAATATAGATCGGGTTCAATTTTCCGCTGGTGCATTGAAAGATGTCTTTCTTTATCACCCTCGCAGATCGCTTGAACAGCGGCTTCGACCATACCGGTTGCTGTCTCGCTGTACACCTCATCCGCCAAAGCCGAGGAAGATAGCAGCAGAGAAAGAGCCGTGGCGGTCGAACGAGAGATTAAATAGCTGTTTTTTAACATTCCCATTTCCCTTTATTTTTTAGCTCCGCTCAACTAGAAGCCGAGCATAAGCGTAGGGCGACTGATGACCACATAGGCTATAGAGGTTTTCCTCTGCTGCCCGATAGAGTGCTCTAAAGCAATTCATGTCATGTGGGTGCAGGCCTATGGGCACCTACCCCAGCAAGCAACCACAACACCCCAGTTCCGTGCCGTGATTCGGACGGCGCCTTCTAATATTAGTGGTAGTGAGCGGGCTCGCAAATTTAACTTTACTAATGCAGTGATTCTCCTCGGTGGTGCTGGGGGATGTAGATGCTAAGCCTCACACGGGTTGTAATCTGATAGCTACTCTATCGCAGTAGTATGAAGCCGTAATGGGTGTTGTGAGCTCTTGCGCCCTGTGCCGACATTGAGCTCGCCTGAACGACGACTCTGTGACACGCTTTCCAACCAGTCATCGGCCAGACACCCCTCGACCAAGTTTCCTAATCGCCGTGAGGCCCTATGGATACGATCCAGCTCCTCGGCCGACTCTTTGTCGTCCGCTGGCAGGTTGCAGGCGATGAGATCCGCCGACGCCGCCATGATACCCAGCGGAGTGCGGAATTCATGCGAGACCATAGTCAAGAAGTTGCGTTGCTCCTGAAGCGCTGCTTCCGCCGCGCAACGGGCAACGTTCTCCTTGATGAGGCGATCTTGTAGGAGGTCACGCAACCGCTCTGTCACCATTACCGCCAACCCTACTGTCAAACCGAAGAAGAACAGGATGCCCCAGGCGAAGAAGGTGCTTGTGCTAGGGCCGAGCCGTAACATATCCGTGGCCAATACCGGTTCCAACAAGGTTTGGGCTGCCCGTGCCAGATTGAGGGTGCCATGAAGAGCAAGCAGCACAGCGACTGCCTGATGTGCATTAAGTAGCTGAAAGCGGCTGTCGTGCACAATCGTCCAGGCACCGAGAAATACCAGAAGCGCCATACCGATGCTAATGCTGATGATGCGAAGCCCCATGGCTTCGGGGACATTATGGTAGAGCATCATAGGGAGGCAGAACACCACCACAACGGCGGCCAGCAAGGGCCAGCCGACCGACCGCCCGAGAAAACGCCGAGCCCCAGCGACCAAAAAAGCATGACCGACAAGGATCAAGGCGTTGGCAATGGCGATGAACCAGAACGGCGGAATGACGTTTCGCCCGTATAACAGCCCTACCCCAATGCTGATGGCGACCATGCCGATGGCCCAATCACGTGGGCCTGGCAGGCTTCGGTGCAGGCGGAGTGAGGTTCAGGAAGCATCTAACTAATTATTGGTACGCTATAGATGCGCAACTAATTCGTCAAGATCGTCGAACATGCAAACAAATGTCACAAAAATCTTTTTGACTCTCCCCGATGAGTTGGCTCTTCTTAGTCCAAATTAATTAGCAATTTCGAGTTAAAAAGTGTGAGGTACTGTAATCAACTAGGGCTACAATACCTGAGCGGTAGCATTAGCGATGTACGCGTTGAGGCGGCTTCCTCATTGGGGGCGATAATAATAGATGGGGAAGGGGACAAAAATGGTGAGCGATCTTTTACAACGCGGTAACGTCAAAGAAGTCATTTTCATCGATACAGGTATTGATGGTTGGCAAACCCTTGTTGATGGAGTTCCCGATGGGGCCGACATCGTCACCCTAGACCCTTCCCGCGATGGCCTGGAGCAAAT
Organism: Halomonas sp. A3H3; assembly: GCF_000982975.1. Lineage (NCBI taxonomy): Bacteria > Pseudomonadati > Pseudomonadota > Gammaproteobacteria > Oceanospirillales > Halomonadaceae > Halomonas > Halomonas sp. A3H3. The sequence goes on from NZ_HG423343.1 coordinate 2,199,576, forward strand.
GGCGCAATGGGCACAAACCCACAGCGGTTACGACGCCATTCATATCATTAGCCATGGTTCAGAAGGCCAGATCCATCTAGGCAATTTTAGCCTCGATGAGAGTGTTATCAATACTCGTGCCTCTGATCTTGCCCAACTGGGTGCCGCTTTAAATGAAGAAGGCGATTTACTGCTTTACGGTTGCTCCGTCGCCAGCGGCGAAGGGCAGGATTTTATTGCTGCTTTAGCCCAAGCCACCCAAGCGGATGTGGCAGCTTCTGATAATTTGACCGGTGCGGCGAGTAAAGGTGGGGATTGGGTGCTTGAAGCCGTATCCTCGGAAGGTGCCATCGAGACCCAGACTTTTTCGGCACAGGATTTTCAGGGGGCACTGTCAACGATAGCGTTTGATGGTGCCGTGCAGAATGGCAATTTTGCGGTTACTGTCACGGAACAGGGGCGAACAATAGAAGTTACCACTACTGGCGCAACGAATTATTTTTCACCCATTGATGCTGGAGGAGTAGGTGGTTCAACAGGTTACATTATAGGGGATACCAATGCGTATGGTCTTACTTCTGTAACCTTTACTTTTGATGTTGCTGTTGATGTGTCTTCGATACAGTTTGTGGAAATTGGAGACATGGCAGCAGGAAATTATATTTTCACAAGCAATGACAGCCAAACCGCCAGCGTCGCTGCGAATAGTTCGACAGATATTGGCGGGTTTCATGGGATCACCGTCAGTTCACTGAATTTTACCAACATTTCCTCGTTTACCGTGACGTACAGTGAAGGTCAATTTGCGCCAGGGTTTGACAATCTTGTTTTTGAGGTAGCAAGTACAAACGCTGCGCCCACCATCACTGGAGTACCTTCCGATATCACGGTAACCGAAGACACGGCTTCCAATGTTGACCTGTCTGCTGTGACGTTTGCGGATGCTGATGGCGATACCCTAACCGCGACCTTAACTGCCTCGGCAGGCACTTTGGCCGCTTCCAGTGGTGGTGGCGTAGCTGTCACTGGGTCTGGCTCGAGCGCATTAACCTTGTCGGGCAGTGTTGCGAATATCAATACGTACTTAGATACCACTTCTAACATTCAATACACCGGCGCGAGCAACGCCAGTGGTGATAACGCCGCTACGTTAACGATTAAGGCGAATGACGGCACGGTGGATTCGAGTGCGACAACGGTTAACGTGGATATTACTGCTGTTGATAACGCTGCCACCTTCGGCTTTGAATCAGGTGTCACTGGACTCGGTACAAAAACAGTCACTGCTGTTGGTACAAGTGCTACGTTTACTATCGAAAGTGAAAGTGCAAATCTGCTAGACAGTGATAATGGTGGCTTCACAAATGTAAATTTATCCGGTTCTGAATCGATTGATACTGGTGAATGGGCTCCTGCTGAGACGAAGCTTACTTTCTCTATTGATTCTGGAAAGCAATTTGATCTTTCAAGTTTGATGCTTCAAAGTTGGGATGGTGATAATGAAGTTATTGTTTTGACTTCGGATAAAGGAAGCATAGAATTTATTGCCTCAAATACCACTGTTACCACTCTAGATATAGAAAATCATATTAATGCGGACTTTTTTAAGGGTATTACTTCTTTTACTTTGACTGAGAATACAGTAGATGGAGAATATAGTGGCTTTTACATTACCTTTGACGACCTCGTTGTCACCAACATCACTGCTGTTCCTACAAACGCTGCACCTACCATCACTGGAGCACCTTCCGATATCACGGTAACCGAAGATACGGTTTCCAATGTTGACCTGTCTGATGTGACGCTTGCCGACAGCGATGGTGATAACCTCACTGTCACGCTTACTGCATCGGCAGGCACGTTAGCCGCTTCCTCTGGTGGCAGCGTGACCGTGAGCGGCTCCGGCGCAGGGGTTCTGACACTTGCTGGTACCGCCGCGAATATTAATACCTATTTGGACACTACGACCAACATTCAATACACCGGCGCGAGCAACGCCAGCGGTGATAATGCCGCTACGTTAAGTATTAAGGCGAATGACGGCACGGTTGATTCCAGTACGACAACCGTTAACCTCGATATTACCGCAGTTAACGACGCCCCCACCGTTGCTGGCGCGCCTTCAGATATCACAGTAACTGAAGACACGGCTTCCAATGTTGACTTGTCTTCTGTGACGTTTGCGGATGCTGATGGCGATAGCCTAACCGTGACCTTAACTGCTTCTGCCGGTACTTTAGCCGCTTCCAGTAGCGGTAGTGTGACCGTCGTGGGCTCTGGCATGGGCGCATTAAGTTTGTCGGGCAGTGCCGCAGATATCAATGCGTATTTAGATACCATTTCTGCTATTCAATACACCGGTGC
>NZ_HG423343.1:2202018-2241312 GCF_000982975.1 Halomonas sp. A3H3
CGGGCGCATTAACTTTGTCGGGCAGTACCGCAGATATCAATGCGTATCTAGATACCATTTCTGCTATTCAATACACCGGTGCTGAAAACGCTAGTGGCGATAATGCCGCTACGTTCACCATTAGTGCAGAAGATGTGAACGGTGGGTCACTGGCTGAAAACGTGACTGTTAATCTTGATATTACCGATGTTAATGATGCGCCCACTTACACTGGCAGCGGTCTAAATCCAATGTTTACTGAATTGGATAACGCTCAGATTGATTGGGCGAATTTAGCCATGCTCTTTGGTAATAATACGTTTGACACTATTGAAACCGGGCAAGAGGTTACCCAGGTCACTCTCACGGTGAGCAATGTGTCAGGCACCAGCGATGAAGTCTTAGCTATTAGAACGGGGGCGGACAGTGCCATTGTGATGCCATTGGTCAATGGTCAAAACGGTACTGTTAATACTAGCGAGTTGAACTTCAGCTATGCGGTTGCCGTGGATGACCAAAAAGTGGCAACAGTCGTCATCGACAGCTCTGACATTGCCAATGTTTGGAATAGTTACGCGGATAACCTTTTTTACGCCCACCTGAGTGACAACCCCGTTGCAGGCGACCGCATAGTCACCATTACAGGCGTTAAAGACAATGGTGGTACCGAAAACAGCGGTCAAGATACCACCACAGGTTTAAATGTCTCTTCCACTGTTACCGTTAAGTCGGTCAACGACGCGCCGGTATTGGATGCCAGCAAAGCACCTGAACTAGTGAGTGTGCTGCAAAACCAGGGCGCGCCGGAGGCGGGTTCCTTGGATGGCTCAACGTTGCTCAGCAATATTATTAATTCAACCGGTATCGGCAACTACAGCGATGCCGAAGGTGATGCACCCGGCCTGGCCATTACCGGCGTTAATGAAAACGGGGCGCTTTATTACACGACTGACGGTGGACAAACGTGGGCTGAACTCACCGGAGTGGTTTCTGACGCTTCCGCACTGCTCTTGGCTGCTAACGACGATACCCGCCTGTATTTCAAACCCGATGCCAGTTACAGCGGTACGCTTAATGGTGCTATCAGCTTTAGAGCCTGGGATGGAACCGGGGGGCACAGCAACGGTGATGCTGGCGTGGCCACCATCGGTGCCGGAAATGTGAAAGCCGCCTTTTCCACCGCCAGTGATAGCGTAAGCATCACTATAACAGAACCCAATAGAGCACCTACCGGCAGTGTCACTATCAGTGGTTCCGCCGAGGAAGGTCAAACACTTACCGCGAGCAATACCCTGGCCGATCAAGATGGCTTGGGCATTATCAGCTACCAATGGCGGCGTGATGACAAAGCTATTGATGGTGTAACTGGGGAGACTTATACCCTGTCCCAGGTGGATGTGGGGACGAAGGTCAGTGTGCAGGCGTCGTATACTGATCAGCGTGGGAAGGAGGAGTCAGTGACCTCTAGCGTCACAAATGTTGTGACGAATGTGAACGATGCACCTACCGGCAGCGTAATGATTGCTGGCACCGTCGAGGAAAACCAGACGTTGACTGCAAGTAGTACCCTAGCCGATGAAGATGGCCTGAGCACGATCAGCTACCAATGGCTACGTGATGGCAGTGTTATTGATAATGCTGTTAGCAACACCTACACCCTGACCCAAGCCGATGTAGGCAGCAAGATTAGCGTGCGGGCTAGCTATACCGATCAGCAGGGCACCGCAGAAGCGGTCGTCTCTTCAGCTACGGCGGCCGTGGCCAATGTCAACGGCGTTCCCACCGGCAGTGTCACCATCAGCGGCGATGCTGCTGAAGACCAGACCCTTACAGCCAGCCATACCTTGGCCGATGAAGACGGCCTGGGCGCGATCAGCTACCAGTGGCTGCGTGATGGCACTGAGATCCTCGGTGCTACTGACGAAACCTATACCCTTACCCAAGAGGATGTTGGTAGCGAAATCAGCGTGCGTGCCAGCTACACTGATCAGCAGGGCACCGAAGAGTTTATAGCGTCGGCAACGACTTCACCTATTAGCGCTATACTCGAGCAAGATGAAGACGGTGTTCCAGATGCGGATGAAGCGCGCGTACCTTCGCTGGACGGCAATAGCACTGGTGATGGCAATGGCGATGGCATTCCTGATGCTGAGCAAAGCAACATTAGTTCTGTACCGTTTTTATCCACGTCTACGGCTGTTTCCAACCCTGGCGATGCAGCTGAGGCTTTTATTACGCTATCGTCAAATGGCAGCGGAACCTCTGGGAGCGGTGCCGGTACGCTAGCGCTGCGTAATGTTCGCCAGCTTGATGCACCAGATGACCGACCGGACGACCTCAATATGCCGTTTGGTTTAATCGCGTTTGAATCCGATGTGGAAACGGTTGGCGGGTCGAGTGTGTTTTCCTTGTTTGTTGGTGGTGATCTCGATGTCAACGGCTATTGGAAGCAGGATGCCGATGGAGATTGGGTGAATCTGGCCAGCGCTGACTTTGGTGGTAGCCTGACAAGAGAAGGTAATAAAATACGCTTTGATTTTGTGATTGAAGATGGCGGCGAGTTTGATTCAGATGGTGTCGCTAACGGAATTATTGTTGACCCTGGTGCCATTGGCTTCCGCGCACCGGAAACCTCTGAGGAACCAGTGCCGACGCCCGAGCCAACGCCCGATATCGATCCGGACGAATTGCCGGATGAGGAGTTGAACCGTGCACCTGTTGCGAATAACGACGAGTTCTCAGAGCGTTTCGGCTGGTTACTAAGTGGCAACCTGTTTGAGGATAACGGAAATGGTATCGATAAAGGTGCTGACAACGACGTTATTTTAATTACGGGCATTGGCGGGCAGGCGGTTGTTTTCGATACTGCCATGGTGCTGACATCTGGCGCTACCGTGACCGTGCAGGAAAACGGTGATTTCCTTTATGATCAGCGAGCAGCATTTGAACCTTCTGACGATAAGGAGCGTTTCAGAGATATCTTTGAATACTCGATTGAAGATACCCATGGTGCCGCAAACACAGCGACAGTCTCTGTTGAGCTAGCCGAGATCCATGATACGGTTGAAATATCGATTCTTCATGCGTTGTATGAAGTGGCATTTGATCGAAAGGCAGATGCCTCAGGACTTGATTACTGGTCCGATGTACGCAAGGAAGGGGTGAGTGTGTTCGATATTGCCGAATTCTTCCTTGAGTCGGAAGAGTTTGTCAGCAACCACGGCAATAGCCTCAGTGATGACGATTACCTCACGATGCTATACGCGAATGCCTTTGATAGAGCCCCGGATGCCAATGGTTTTGAGTACTGGTCGGATATGCTTGAAGAATCAACGGTAGATCATGGCGATGTCATGACCCACTTTGCTTTCTCTGATGAAATGCAGATAAAACACTTGGCAGAAGGCTTTATTTTTGCCTGATATTTGAAAGATGATGGGCGGCCCCCTTTATCCTTGCGAAAGGGGGCCGTTTTTTTATGTCGGGATACATAAAGTACATGACTGAGTAGAAGAACGCGCTAGCGTGTTCGTCACCGTAAGGTGGCGCAGCAAGCCGTTGTAGGAAAGCGTGTCAGTATTCGGCTTTCCTGTTGGTTATTATTAAGTGTCAGTAAGAGATGCTACCGATACCAAGCAAAGCTTTGCTACAAGAACGATAAGATCACTGATTGGTTGATCAAGCTAACGCATACCAAAGAAACTGGACGGTCTGAGGCTCATCACCCGCTAACGGCTGCGCCTTTTGATCTGATACATTTGGCTGTCAGCACGGCTCAGCAGGGTATCGGCGTCTTCCCCGTCGGCGGGGTAGCAGGCCACGCCGATGCTGCAGGATGGCATTTTGACCTCGCCGAATTCAGCGCCTAGTGGCTCGTTCATGACCGTGAGAATCTGTTCCACCTTTTCTGTCACAGCGTGCGCTGACTTGATGTCCGTTAACAGCACCGTGAATTCATCACCGCCCATGCGGGCCACCGTGTCCGTCTCGCGTACACAGCCTTCCAACCGTCTTGCTACCGTGCAGAGCACCCGGTCACCCGCCGCATGTCCATGAATATCGTTGATGCCTTTGAAGTCGTTAATATCCAGAAATAGCAATGCCAGGTTGTTCTGATAGCGATGGGCCGTGCTCAGGCCCAAGGTAAGGCGGTCATAGAAGAGCGCTCGGTTGGTCAACTTTGTCAGTGGATCATGGTGGGCAAGGTAGCGTAACTCTTCCTCGGCCTGCATAAGCGCTGTGACGTTGCGCGCGACACCGACCCGCACTTCCTCTGCTTCGTACCAGCGGGCAGACCACAGGATATGCACGATACCGCCGTCTTTGCGGATATAGCGGTTGCGGTAATCAATATGGGGCTTACCGCTCATCACACGAACAATGGAGTCCCGCGTGGCCGCTAAATCGTCAGGGTGCATGTAGTTCGTGATTAGAGTGCCGATCAACTCTTGAGGAAGGTAACCGAGCAGCGACTCACAGGCATCACTCACGAAGACGATCTGGTTGTCTTTATCGACCACGAAGACGGTGTCCAGCATCAGGTGAATCAGTTTGGGGTAAAGGGCTTGCAGGTCAACGGTCATAGACAAGGGATAATCCGGTTAGCGTTCCTCGACTATAGAGCAATCGCGAAGTGGACGATAAAGAATTCTGGAAATTTTGGGGGAAAGGTCACTCCCGTAATGACAAGCGCGTATCGGCCATCGCCAGGGTAGGCTTTGCCCTCCCGGGGCGAGTGCCAACGGACGACATTCAGGGGTTGAAGCTTTAGTTACTAGAGGTTTTATAGTACCGGGAATGAAAAAACTTAACGAGGTTTATATATGGGACATCATCATGATCATCCCCACATTGATCCTGCCTCTGGCGACCGACGTGTCAGTATTTCCATTTGGGCAAATGGCTTATTAACCATCGCCCAGATCGTCGGCGGTATTATGGCGGGAAGCCTCTCGCTGATCGCTGATGCGCTGCATAATTTTTCTGATATGGCAGCGCTTGTTATTGCCTTTGCTGCGCGCAAGATCGCAAGACGGCCCGCCGATGCGCAAATGACCTTCGGCTATGGCCGAATCGAGATAGTGGCAGCACTGATTAACTACACTACGCTCATTCTCGTTGGCCTCTATCTGATTTACGAAGGCGCCATGCGCATGATTGAACCGCCAGAGATCCAGGGTTGGTTGGTCGTTATCATCGGTGGCGTCGCTCTTGTTGTCGATGCCCTCACCGCCATGCTTACTTGGTCAATGCAAAAAGGTAGCGTCAATATTCGCGCCCTTTTTCTGCATAACCTGTCTGATGCGTTCGCCTCCATCGCTGTGATTATCGGCGGTTCATTAATTCTGCTCTACGACATGCGCTGGGTAGACCCTGCGATTACGATAGGTATTGCGCTGTATATCCTTTACCTCGCCTTTTCGGAGATTGGGGGGCCTATCCGCACACTGATGCTGGGCTCTCCCCCAGATATTAACGGTCAACTCGTCATTGAAGCCGTGCGTGGTGTCGAAAGTGTCCACGATATTCATCATGTGCACCTATGGCAGATGCAGGAAAACATGGCCGCCCTTGACTGCCACGTGGTCATTACGGAAGCAGGCTGGCAGCAGCTTGAGGCAATTAAGACAGAGATCAAAGAACAGTTAAAAACGCGCTTTAACATTGTCCATTCCAGCTTAGAGTTTGAGCATATTGATCACGCACATCAGGATGCCAACCTCTATGGGCATGAGTAATACACGCTCACGCTGGTCTACATAGGCAGTCATTTAGCTTGGTTTGTGCAATCAAATCTTGGCCTAATTTGCCAAATAATCACTGAAATCGAGAGAGAAAAATGTTCAAAAAAGCGACTTTTATGCTTGCGGGTACGTTGATGCTGACAGCTGCCATCGTGGTGGTATTGAAACCTGCACTATTGGACATGCAAGCTGAGGCGGCGAGTGAGGATGCTGGACAGGCCGAGAGCTCCTTGGTGCGTTCACACTCACCGATCCTGGGGCCGCAAGAGGCACCTATAACCATTGTGGAATTTTTCGACCCGGCCTGCGAAGCCTGCCGTGCTTTCTATCCTCTCACCAAAAGTATTCTGGAAACCTATCCTGAGCAAGTGCAGCTAATCGTGCGCTACACACCTTTCCACGGTGAGGTTTCTGATACGGCCATACGCGTGCTGGAAGTCGCTCGACACCAGGACGTATTCGAACCGGTACTCGAAGCTCTGCTCTCTCGTCAGGATCAATGGGCATCTCATGGCCGTTTCGATGAATCAGCTATCTTGGAGATTGCCAGCCAGGCCGGTCTTGACCGAGCTGCCGCTGAGGAGCAACTCAACTCAGCTGAGGTGCAAGCGGTGATTGACCAAGACATGGCAGACGTCAAAACGAATCAGATTCGCCAGACGCCAACCTTTTTTGTCAACGGTGAGCTGCTAGAACCCTTTGGTATGCAGGAGCTGATTGATGTCGTAAAGAGTGAAATCGAGGAGATATCTGAAGAAGCAAAAGCCCAATGAATCAGCGCTGGTTGCTGATAGGGCTTATGAGTTTAAGCCCCGCGCTGGTCGAGGGCGGTTGGCGAGAGCACCTCTTACTCTCGCCGTCAGACCCGACATTAAACGGGTTGCAAGCAGCTACCGAACAAGGGCGCTCCACGACTCAGCCTCGCCTCGATACCTTGACCTTTGGGCGTGATGTGATTGTTGAAACCTCGCTTTATGATGCCTTGTCAGCGGAGGGGGTTCCCGCACGTTTCGTTACCAAGCTGGAAACGTTGCTGGGCGAGTTCATGGAGACGCCTCTTGAATTTTCAGGTAGTGAGCGTATCCAGTTATTGTGGGAAGAAGATCGACACCAGGATGGCTCCCGCGTGGGGCCTCCGCGTCTAAGTTATGCGGGATTGTCTAATCAGGCAGAACGACTAGAGGTGGTATGGCCGGTAGCTAAAAAAGGCCGCGTGATGCTCTTCAAGAACGAAACGCTTTTAGACACTTTGCAACTGCCGGTTCTTGGCGCACGGCTGACTTCTCGCTTTGGAAATCGGCGGCATCCGGTGTATGGCGGCGTTCGTCCTCATAATGGCATTGACCTTGCCGCTCCTTATGGCACACCGGTAATAACCACCGCACCTGGACGCATTTCCTTCATCGGCCGCCAAGGCGGTTATGGTCGCGTGATGGAAGTAGAACACGATACGGGGGCTATCAGCCGTTATACGCACCTAAGCCACTTTTCCCCACACCTTGTAGTCGGGGGCTTGGTCAATGCTGGAGAAACCCTAGGTGAAGTAGGTGCCTCCGGCGTCGCAACTGGCCCCAACTTGCATTATGAAGTGAGAGTGGATGACCGGCCTGTTGATCCTCTCGTTCAAGGGCGCCGCATTATCCTGGGTGAACAACCCACGCGCCTGGAATATCAAACCTCGCTATACGAAGTAAGGCGACGTTTAGAGCAAGCGATTGGGACGTCCTCTGTTAAGACGTGATTGTAATTTACGGGCAATGAAACTCAGTGCTCCATTGCTTTGTATTAATGGTGATTACTCCCCTGACTCTGGAGCTGCCTTGGATAGATTCGAAGAGATGCGCGTGTTTGCAGCGGTGGCGCAACTGGAAAGCTTTGCGGACGCCGCACGGCAGCTTGCGCTGTCGCCGCCTCGGGTTACCCGGGCGGTGGCGGCGCTTGAGGCGCGTTTGGGCGTCGCGTTGTTACAGCGCACCACAAGGCAGGTGCGCGTGACGGAGGCGGGGCGCCGGTATCTGGAGGATGCCCAGCAGGTGCTTGCTCAGCTTGCGGAGGCCGAGGCCGCTGCGACCGGCAGTTACCTTACCCCACGTGGCCTGTTGCAGGTGACCGCGCCGGTGCTGTTCGGCGAGTACTTCGTTACCCCGCAGATCGTCGATTATCTGGAGCAATACCCTGACGTGCAGGTGCGCGCTGAACTGATCGATCGACCGGTCAATCTGCAGGAGGAGGGCATCGATGTGGCGGTGCGCATCGGCCATGTGCCCCAGGATTGTCAGCACTTGACCGTGCCAGTCGGTGAGGTGCGGCAGGTAGTTTGTGCAAGCCCCGCGTGGCTGGCCGAGCACAACGAGCCAACGCACCCGCAAGAACTGGAAGCATTGCCTACCGTGGTGGCCGAAGGCGGCAACTTGAGCGGCCACTGGTGGTTCGAGGAGGAGGGCAAACGCATTGAAGTAACGCCCTCGCCACGGCTGCGCATCAGCGCTATTCATGCGGCGTTAACGGCGGTCGAGGCAGGTGCCGGGCTTACTCGGCTGCTGTCTTACCAGGTGGCTGCCAGTGAAGCCGAAGGTCGAGTACGGCGCGTGTTAACGCGTTTCGAACCAGTGGCCATTCCCATCAATATCTGGGTGACAGCGGGCCGTGGGCGTGCCGCCAGTGTGCGTACCTTCGTTGATTTTCTTGCCGAGCGGCTACGTGCCGACCCGGCGCTCGCCTACCGCAGTTAACCATGGCACTCTCCCCTGAATCACCGCTACGCTTTGAGGCCTTAAAGGCGCTTTCCGCCGTTGCCAGGCACGGCAGCGTGCAAGCCGCGGCTGAAGCGTGCAGCCAGTCGGCGGCGAAGCTCCACCGTCTGCTGCGTGCTCAGGAGCAGCATCTGGGGGTTGCTTTGGTCACTACCTCTGCCAGAGGCAGCACGTTAACGGCGGCGGGCGAGCGATTGCGCGCCTACGCCGATACGCTGATCCACGCAGTCTCCGACGCCGACACCAGTGCGCGCCAGGAGCACCGCGAGCTCAACGGCACGCTACGTTTGCAGGCGCCCCAGGCGTTGATGGAGCCACTGCTGGTGCCGTTAGTGTTGCGGCTGCAAGAGCAGCATCCTGCGCTGAAGATCTGCCTGCTGGCTGATGAATATCCCATCCGTATAGAAAGCGATGCACCGGCGCACCTACGTCTGATGCGTGGGCCGCTGCCTGCCTCCGCTTATGCCAGGCCCCTGGGTGATTTGCGCGTTGGTCTGTTTGCTAGCCCCCGTTACTTGGACAAGACCGGGCGCCCCGGTAGCCTGCAAGGCTTGGCCCGTCATGCACTTATTCACTGCTCCAGTGAAGGACAGGCGCCTGTCTGGCGCTTGTCTGAAGACTACCCGCTCCGTTTTGAGCCCAGGCTTGCCATCAGCACCAGTGCTGCTGCGCTGCGGGCTGCCATTGAAGGTGCGGGTGTCGTGTGTTGCTACCAACTGGAGGCGCGTCGCGCCTGCGAGCGGGGGCTGCTTGAACCCGTTGCTGAACCCCTCTGGCCTGCGGGACACCCTCTGGCGCTCACCTATCCCCTTGGCATCCGGGCGCCCGCCAGCGTTATGGCCTTCCTGGAACTGGCAACACCCTGGTTGCGAACGCAGTTGGTCGGCTGATTATTTCATTCAGCGCAATTTTGTATTGTTCAGTATCGCTATTCTTGCACCCCTTGATTTGGCTCAGGATAGGTGACGTCGCTTAACACATGTGACGTTCATCTATCGAGGCGCTCAATCAAGGAGATAATCACATGTCACACGCTATCAAGGTTTACCGCCACGCTCTTTCCGGCCACTGCCACCGTATCGAGCTGATGCTTTCGCTGCTCGGTTTGCCTGCCACTTTTATCGATGTTGATCTTGCCGCGGGTGAGCACAAGGCATCGCCTTTTCTTGATATGAACGCCTTCGCACAGGTGCCGGTGATCGATGACCAGGGGGTTATCCTGGCGGATTCCAATGCCATTCTGGTCTATCTGGAACGTCGCTATGGTTCTGGTCGCTGGTTACCGGACGATCCGTTGCTTCAAGCCCAGGTACAACGCTGGCTGTCTGTGGCGGCAGGGCCTTTGGCGAACTCGGCGATGAAGGCCCGGCTGGTGACGGTCTTTAATGCCCCTTTCGACCCTGAACCGCTGATTGCTGATGCCCATGAGCTGTTCGCGATTGTCGATGCCCACTTGGCGCATCAGCCCTTCCTGGCGAGTGAGCACGCCACGCTGGCGGAGATTTCGCTCTACAGCTACATCGCCCATGCGCCCGAAGGGAATGTCTCGCTGGAACCCTACCCGCATATCCGTGCTTGGCTGCAGCGTATCGAGGCGCTGGAAGGGTTTGTACCCATGAAGGTGACCAAGGTGGGGCTGGTGCGCTAGGCCAGCCGATATAGCATTTCAAATCGGTGCGGGCGGACTGCTCGCGAGGAGTCTAGGGTGAATAACGACGTCACCAGCAGCCCATGGCATGAAGGCGAGCTTGCCTTGCAGCGCGTGGTCGGCGTGGAAAAACAGATGGCGGAGGTGGGCCGCAAGGTGATGCGTCCCTTTCTAACGCCACAGCTGCAGCACTTCTTTCCCCAGTTGCCCTTTGTGGCGGCAGCAGCGGTGGATCATGACGGCTGGCCTTGGGTCACGCTGCTGGAGGGTGCGCCGGGCTTTGTTCATGCGCCGGACGAGTCACGGCTCGATTTAGCATTAACGCCGCCTGTGGATGACCCTCTTGCACCGCTACTTAACAGCGGCACCAGCATTGGCCTATTGGGCATTGAGCTACACACGCGCCGTCGTAACAGGGTCAACGGTGTATTGCGGGGCTCAGCAAGCCAATGGCAGTTGGAAGTGACTCACGCCTTCGGTAACTGCCCCCAGTATATTCACGACTGGTCGGCGATGAGGCCGGTGCAGCCCCAGCCGGGCCCCGCGCTAATCAAGCGTGACGCGATCCTCGATCAGTTGCCAGAGCCGGTGCTGGCGCATATCGACCGGGCGATCACCGCCTTCGTGGGTAGTTACGCGCATACCGACCAGGGCGTCCAGGTGGATGCCTCTCATCGCGGAGGGCAACCGGGGTTCATTCGGCGTCAGGGAAGTGATCTGATTCTGCCTGATTTTGCAGGCAATCGATTCTTCAACACCTTAGGTAACGTGCTGGCCAGCGGGCGCGCGGCCTTGGTGATACCGGACTTTGCCAGCGGGAATGTGCTGCATCTGACCGGAGAAGCGCGGCTGGTGGACGAGGAGACCGCTGGGGCGCGTTATCCTGGCGCTGAACGCTACTGGTGCCTTACCCCACGGCATATCGTTTGGCGACCAAGGGCCTTGCGCTGGCGTAGCCATGCAGGTGCAGTAGCCGTTGAGGCGGCGCCCCATGGGCCCTGGCAGGCGCTTGCGCCTTCCACTCAACAGTGTGTTCAGGTGGCCGCCGTGGTGCAGGAGACGCCTGAGATCCGCTCTTTCTATTTGAAGAGTGCCCGACAAGACAAGGCGCTGGCGCCCTTTGAAGCGGGCCAGTTTATTACGCTACACGTGCCGCGCCTGGATGGCACGGCGTTGGTACGCAGCTATACGCTTTCGGGTAACAGCCAGCAGGCCGGTTATCGCATCAGTGTGAAGGCCGATGGTGAGGGCTCGCACTACGTACACAGCGCGCTTCAGGTGGGTACTGAACTAGCTGTGAGTATGCCAATGGGGTCATTCACGGCAGAGGCTAGCGGCTCAGGGCGTGCCCATTGGGTGCTGCTGGGAGGCGGTATCGGTATTACGCCCATATTGAGCCTGGCCCATGAATTGACTGGCGCAGGCCGTGGCCCGGTAACGTTAGTACAGAGCGTGCGCGATGTGGCCGAGGCGCCTTTCGGTGAAGAACTACTCGACCTTGAGGCGCGAGGGCTGCGTTTGCAGCGGCATGTCACCAGAACTACAACTGCCCTCAATGGATGGATGGCAGGCCGGGTTTCACTGGGGCAGGTGTTTACCGATCAGGTGCTGTCAGAAGTACAGCTGTACCTATGCGGCCCCGCCGCCTTTGTAGAGCGCTACCACCAGGAGGCGCTGGAGCTCGGACTCTCATCGGGGCAAATACACACAGAAGCGTTCGGCCCCTCGGCGCTGACCCAAACATACGCTGTGCCCGTCGCAGAACAAGCGGTAGAAGTTAGCTTTGCCAACTCAAGCGTAGTCGCCCACTGGCAGCCGGGCGAAAGCCTGCTGGAAACCGCCGAAAAAGCGGGGTTACAGCCTGCCTATGGGTGCCGCAGTGGCAGCTGTGGCGAGTGCGCCTGCACGCTGGTGCAGGGGGAGGTTACCTACCCAGATGGCATATCAGCGCCAGAGGGGGAAATACTGCTGTGCAGTGCCCGCCCAGCAGCGCACTCGGGGAGGCTAGCCATTACGCTGGCTAACGGTTAATTGTGTCGCAATCGATTAGAAGGTTCCTGGGTAGGCGCCGCCGTCGAGCAGGATATTCTGCCCTGTTAGATAACCTGCATGCTCGCTGCACATAAAGGCACAAAAGGCACCAAACTCCTCGGCGGTGCCGAATCTCCGCGCAGGAACCCCTTGGGCACGCTGCTCACGTACCTGCTCGATATCTTGCTGATTCTTCTCGGCGACCTTCTTGAAGTTGCCGCGCAGGCGGTCGGTATCAAAGGAGCCGGGCAGTAGGTTGTTGATCGTGACGTTGTGCGAGGCGAGTTGCGGTTGGCGAGCAAGACCCGCGACGAAGCCGGTTAGTCCACTGCGCGCTCCGTTGGATAACCCGAGAATGTCGATGGGGGCTTTTACCGCGCCCGAGGTAATATTGACCACGCGTCCAAAGCCGTTGGCGGCCATACGGTCTACCGTGGCCTTGATCAGCTCAATAGGCGTGATCATGTTGGCATCCACGGCCTGTATCCACGCCTCCCGATCCCAGTCGCGAAAATCACCCGGCGGCGGCCCGCCGTTATTGTTGATCAGAATATCGATCTGCGGGCAGGCGGCCAGCAGCGCCTCGCGTACCTCCTCGCGCCCGATATCCCCAGCCACAGGGCGAACTTCGATGGCTGGATTAAGGGCCCGCAACGCGTCGGCGGTCTTTTCGAGCACCTCGGCATTGCGTGAATTAATGGCCAGGTTGACGCCTTCTTTGGCCAGCGCTTCGGCGCAGCCTCGACCCAACCCTTTGCTCGCTGCGCATACCACGGCCCAGCGTCCCGCTATTCCAAGATCCATACCATGTACTCCTGTGTGTTCGATATTTGCGCTCAACGTGACGAATAGCCACCGTCTACCGGTAATAGTACGCCCGTTATAAAGTTTGCGCCCGGTGAAGCCAAGAACAGCGCTGGCCCAGCGAGGTCGTCGGGTTTGCCCCAGCGGCCCATGGGCGTGCGTCCGACGAGTTCCGCCGAGCGTTCGCTGTTCTGGGTGAGTGCTGCCGTCAAGTCGGTGGCAATCCAACCTGGCGCAAGGGCATTGACGCGAATACCATCGCTGGCCCAGGCGATCGCCAACGACCGTGTGAGTTGGGCCACGCCGCCCTTGGAAGCAGAGTAGGCCGGGGCATGGCCGCTGCCAAAAAACGACAGCATAGAGGCGGTGTTGATAATGCACCCACCCGCTGCCTTGAGGGCTGCATGCGCGGCATGGCAACAGCGCTGTGTACCATTGAGGTTGATGTCGATGACCTCAGAAAAGCCTTTGGGTGTGAACTCCTTGCCGTCACGCTGGATGACGCCAGCGCAGTTCACCAGCACATCCAATGTTGGGAACGCCGCGAAGAAGCGCTCAACCTGGGCCGGGTCACGCACATCGAGTTGGTGTCGGTCGGTTACGTCTTCGGCTTGCTGTTCGCTCTTAGGCTCGATGCCGGTGACGTGGACTTCGTCACCCTGGGCGGCAAACGCCAGCGCGATCGCCCGACCAATGCCGGTAGTCCCGCCAATAACGATAACAGTGTTCATATCGCTCCTTTTTAGAACGTGAAAAGGGGGGTAGGTCGCAAAATGGGTCGGTTAAGCTGAGGTAGCTGACGCACGTGTCTGCCAGGCCGAGCGAACGCTGGAGACGATAATGGCCAGCCACACCAGCAATGCGAGCCCACCCAACATGGCGGCGATGGGGCGTTCGAAGAGCACTAGCAGTTCGCCATTGGCTTTGATCATTGAGCGCATAAAGTTGCTCTCCACTACCGGGCCGAGAATCACTGCCAGGATCATGGGGCCGATAGGGAAGTCGTTCTCCACCAGAAAATAGGCCAGCAGGCCCAGCCCAAGCATCAGCCAGACATCCAGCAGGCTGTTGTTGGCAGCGAAGGCGCCTACGATACAAAACAGCAAAATCAGCGGGTAAAGCACGCTGGAGGGCACCGCAAGGATATGGCGCGCGCCGCGTATAGCGAGCAGGCCAAGAGGTAACAACAGCAGGTTAGCCAGGATAAACACGATGAAAATGGCGTTGACCAAGGTGGCGCTGGAAGTGAAAACGTCTGGCCCTGGCGTAATGCCTTTCATCATCAGTACACCGATAATAATGGCGGTGATAGTGTCGCCTGGGATGCCGAACACCAGGGCGGGAATGTAGGCACCCGAGAGTGCTGCATTATTCGCCGAGCTGGCCGCGACCAGCCCTTCGGGATGCCCGGTGCCATACTTCTCGGGCGTGCGCGAGAGCTTGCGCGACAAGGCGTAGCTGATCCAAGAAGCGATATCGGCACCCGCACCGGGCAGTGCGCCGATCAGCGTGCCGAGTACGCCACTGCGTGCGATCCCTGCCTTGTATTGCCACATCAGGCCGTCCACACCGCTAAAAGGCTTCTCCACTGGTGGGGGCGGTGGAAAGTGGGTGTGGCCAATTTCGGGCATGCGCCGCAGTAGCTCGGCGACGGCAAACAGGCCTATCAATACTGGTAGAATTGAGATGCCGCTGAGCAGATCAGAGATACCGAAGGTAAAACGGATCTGGCCTGAAACTGAGTCCATGCCCACCATGGCGATTAACAGGCCGATGAGCATTGAAATTGCACCTTTAAGCGGGTCCGCGCCGGATACCAGTACGGCGCAGGAAAGCCCGAGCAGTGCCAGCCAGAAGTACTCGTCGCTGGTAAAGCGAAGAGCGAAGTCGGCGACCAGTGGAGCGAAAAACGCCAGAATTGCCACCCCGATGAGCCCGCCAACGACCGAACACGCCAAGTTGACGCCGAGCGCCTGGCCGATCTTGCCCTGACGGCCCATCAGGTAGGCTTCTTCGGTATAAGCCGCCGAGGCGGGGGTGCCGGGGATGCGTAGTAAGGCACCGGGGATGTCGCCGGCTACGATGGCCATCGCCGTGGCGGCCACGATAGCGCTGATCGCCGGGAGCGGCTCCATGAAAAAGGTTACCGGGACGAGTAAGGCGGTGGCCATGGTCGCAGTCAGGCCAGGAATGGCGCCGATCAGCAGGCCGAATAGCGAAGCGCCGAGGATCACCGCGAGGACATCCCAGGCGAACACCATGCCTAACGCTGCTTGTAGTTCCGCCATTAGTAGATCACCTCTTCGAGAATGCCCAGATCAAGCGGCACGTGCAGCAACAGGGCGAAAACACTCCATACCACCGCACTTGCCACAATGGCGACGATAACGGCCATCCCCCAGCGGCCGTCAGACAACCAGCCAATCAATAATGCGAGCATTAAGGGCGCTACCAGCGGGAAGCCGAGCAGCGGTGTTAGCAACACGTAACCAGCAACGGCGGCGATAACAGCGAGCAGGCATGTCAAGGTGCGCGACAGCGTCACCTGCCCCTGCCAAATGAACAGTGCTCCACGCTGCTGCCAGCCACGCAGAGACAGTAGCAGGCCAAGCCCAACCAGAAAGGTGCCGATGATGGTGGGAAAAGTGCCGGCCCCGTAGGGCTGGCGCGCTAACGGCGGGAAATCCTTGGAGGCCCATATAGTAACGGCGCCAAGCAGCGCCATTACCAGCCCCAGCAAGAGGTCGTTGATGCGCATGGTGTTATTCTGCCAGGCCCAACTTATTGATTATCTCGCCGTTGTTTTCGTCGGCTTCAGCCATGAAGTTGCGAAAGCCTTCCGGGCCTTCCCACTGCATGCCGAAGCCCTGATTGGTCATGAACTCCTGGAATTGGTCAGATTCATAGACGGCTTCTGCGGCCTCGGCCAGAGTATCGACCACATCATCGGGCAGTCCTGCGGGGCCGATCAAGCCACGCCAAGTACCTGCTGCCCACTCATCGCCAGTGACTTCTTCAGCAGTGGGGATGTCAGGGAAAGCATCAAGACGCTCGTTGGCGAACACAGCAAGCGTTCTCACGCGCTTCGCGTCGCGCATGGATTCAGCCTCAGGCAGCGAGGAGAACACGAAATCCACGCCACCGGCGGCGAGTTCCTGGAGGCCCGGGGCAGCGCCTTCGCTCGGGACGAGTGAAACGGTGTTGGGATCAATACCCTGCTGGTTCAGAAAACCCGCGAATGCTAGGTGATAGGCGGCACCTGGCGCAGAGCCTGAGACAGTGTATTCGTTGGGATTGGCTTCAATGTCTTGAAGGGCACTGTCTAGATCTTCCCAGTCTGATTCGGCGCTGACGTTAAATGCCGCGGCGTCGAGATTGATCAACGCAATCGGCGACAGATCCTCATACGAGATTTGAGAGCTGCCAATGTGTCGATAGGTGGTGATCTCGGCGGTCACCAGGCCAAGGGTATAGCCATCCGGCTCGGCGTTGGCCATTACCGTGTGACCCACCACGCCGGCGCCGCCGGTGCGGTTGACCACATTGACCGTTTGACCAAGCTCTTCCTGCAACCCGTTGGCCAATTGGCGGGCCACTGCATCGGTGCCGCCGCCCGCTGACCAGGGGACGATCAGTTCAATCGGTTTTTCGGGGTAGTCGGCTTGGGCAGTGCCGATGGATAAGGCGAAGGCGGCCAGGCTGATGGTTACGGCTAGCGGGGTTTTGTTGAATATCATGAGGGTGCTCCTGTCGTGTTTTTGTTGTTGGCATTAGGGCCTTAATTCATGCGTTGGGTTTTTAAGGGAACATCTCGCTTTAGCGAATGAACCGGTCGACATAGTCACGGCCAAGCCCGCAGCTTTCATAGTGCTTGCGGCACATGTCGACCTTGGTGAAGACATCTTCGAACCCGAGGTGCTTGCCCCATGGGTCAACGTAATACATGACACCGTTGACCTGAAAGAGCGTGATCATTTCCTCGACATCCTCGTCGACGACCAGGGTGTGGGTCTCACCTGGAGGCTCGTAGACATAGCTACCCTCGGTAGCCACCCAGTCATGTTCGAGATACCGCCATTTGCCTTTGAGCACCATGCCATGCACCGGGTTGGGGTGACGGTGGCGGCTGAGCACGCCAGACTTGCGGACACGCAGTAGGTTGACCCAGTAGCCCTGGGACACGTTCAGACACAGCGGACGGAAATCAACGTTTTCCGCTTGCGGCACCCAGATACGTTCATCCTGGGGAAGGGCGTGCGGCTCGACAATTTCTAGAGCGGCCTCAGCGGGTTGCGGATATTGGTAAGGCATCCGCTGATGATCATCAGCTTTAACCGGCATATTCCCTCCGTCCACAATGTGGACATAAAGATCATAATATGGACAATATGTTCTTAAGGTAAGAGCCAGGGCGAGATGCGTCAATTGACCGTGACGGATTACTGGTTAGACATTCGTATTATTTGAAGAGGCGATTAATGACGGCTGACGACGAAGAGCGAGTGCCGCGGCCCAACGTCCAGGGTGCCGCCGCGGTGACCAAAGGACTGCGCTTGCTGCAAGTGATAGCTGAGCTTGGCGTTGACGCGACCATCCGTAACATCCAGGCACGCCTGGGAATGCCCCGGCCTACGGTCTACCGGTTGCTGAACACGCTCGAACAGGAGCGGTTTGTCGAACGTAACCCTTTAGGTGGAGAGTACGTACTGGGTCGCGAGTTGCTGCGTCTCACTCATCAATCGCTGGCGCGGAGCAGCTTGCAGGAACGCGCTCGGGCCACTTTACGCGCCATTGGTAAGCAGACCGGTGAAACGGTGCACTTGGGCGTACCATTTGGCTGCCATATGACTTTCGTTGATAAGGTGGAATCGCCCGAAGCGGTGCGCATGGCTTCGTATATCGGCATGCCAGTGCCAATGCATTCTACTTCGGTAGGTAAGGCTTATCTCGCCGCCCTCGACGAGGCAACCCGTGAGCAGTATCTGGCTCAATTGACCTTAGAGCCTGTCACACATCGCACCTGCACGACGCTTGAGGCGTTACGCAATGAACTCACGCTGACGCGAGAACGTGGTTACGCAATCGATGACCAGGAAAATGAACTAGGCATTATCTGCTTCGGTCAGGCAGTTCGCGGCGCCGATGGTCGCGTTGAAGGGGCTATCAGCGTCAGCGTGCCACGCTATCGACTGCCTGATGATGGGCATCAACGTATATTGGAGTGTATCCATTCGCTATGCAGTGACGCTGGCTTGGTGTAGTGCCTTGGCTTAAGGCGTAATGAGCATTAATTAAATAGAGTGTAGTGCTGTAGGCAAGTCGTGATTAGCTAATATTATTGCGAAATGCCTAAGTCTCTTCGGTAATGGCACTCGCGTAAGCAGTGCCCTCCCAGCGGCGCACTCGGGGAGGTTAAATATCATGATTGTGTAGTCGGTAGCTATGGGGGTAAAAAATTCGATTAGCTTGCTAACATCAGTCTATCATGCTGATTCAATTTTGCGATCCTTACGGCTAGCTCATGGATATACTGGATAAACGTGCTTTCTATTTGTTGGAGGTGAACAGCTGTGGCGGTATTCGCGCAGCGGCAGAGCATCTGCATATCAACCCTTCCGTGGTGAGCCGTCAAGTACGAGGCCTCGAACGAGACTTGGGTATGGCGCTGCTAGAACGGCAGGGGCGTCATGTCATGCTGACGGAAGCGGGCCAATTGGTGGTGGATAGTTTTCTAGCTCAGCGGCGGTTGAACTCAGAGCTGGGGGATACGCTGTCTCGTCTGCGTAACATGCAGGCGGGGAAAGTGGTGGTATCTGTAGGTGATGGCTTTGTGGATAGCTTCATCAATTACGTGATGCGACGGGTTTCGAAGCAGTATCCAGATGTGCTAATCGAGATAAAAACAGGTATTTACTATCCACGCGAACCCCATGAAATGGTGGCTAACGACGAGGTTGATATTGCTATTACCTATGGTCCAGTTTCTGATCCGAGACTCATTGTGCACTCTTTTGAGCGAGGGCCGCTGTGTGCTCTGGTTGCACTGTTTCATCCCCTCGCCAGTCAGGAAAGTGTTTCGGTAGCAGAGCTATTAAAGCATAAGCTAATTTTTCTACCGGACGTGTCGGGTTCGCAGCAATTTGTCAATTCACTGTTTAGCGCCGCCGGGCAACCGGCAACGCCCAGCTATCGCTGCAACTTACATTCCGTTTCACGGAGAATGGCGAGTGCGGGTGTTGGGGTGTCATTTATGACGGCGGCGGCTGCGCGCAATGAAATAGAGTCTGGGTTACTTAAAGCGGTTCCCATTCAGCATCCTATGGCTGCCAGCAGTCAGGGCAACCTAGTGCGCCGAGTCGGCAGAAGGCTGTCGCCTGCTGCCGACTATCTGTGGAAACTTATGCTGACAATGCAGTGATGCTTAGCGGCATCAGTTAGCCATCATGTAAACGCCGGGGCCAATCGGCCATCCCATGGCTAGCCAGAACATCAGAAACGCAGACCAGGCGATCAAGAAGCTCAAGGCAAGTGGAAGCATGGTGGCGATGAGCGTGCCTAATCCCATATCAGGCTTGTAGCGCTGCATATACACCAGGGCGACCGAGAAGTAGGGGCTCATTGGGGAAATGATGTTGGTACTAGAATCACCGATGCGGAACATCGCCAATACAAAGGCGGGATCAAAGTCGATCATCATTAGCATGGGTACGAAGACCGGCGCCATTAATGCCCACTGTGCCGAGCCACTGGTCATAAAGACGTTAAGTACCGCGCTCATCGCAATAAACGCACCTACTAGCGGAAGCCCAGTAAACCCGGTGCTTTGTAGAATGTTTGAGCCTTCAATGGCAATGTACTGACCAAGCTCCGACCAACGGAAGTAGGCAATAAATTGCGAAATGGCAAAGAACAGCACGAGGGTGGGTGCCAGATCGCTAGCTGACTCGGCCATGTGTTTGGGCACGTCACGGCTACTGGTGATCTTGCTGGTAGTGATGCCATAAACCAGCCCAATAGTGACGAAGTAGATAAACATAAGCGGCACCAGCGAGCGTAGGAACGGTGATGGAATCAGGCCGCCCTCTTCATTACGCAGTGGCGATGCCTCCGGTACCACGGCTATTAGCACCAGCGCGAGATAAAGCAAAGTGGCAATGCCGACACGCTTGAGGCCTCGCTTTTCTGCCTCAGTCAATTCTGGTTTGACGATATCAGTTTTAAAGTCCTTGCCCATCGGCAGGGTACGTTGAAGTCTGGGCTCCACTATTTTATCGACAATCAAGGTGCCCATAGTCGCAAGTACAAATACTGAGCAGGCCACGAAATAGTAGTTGTCGATCGGTGACACATAGGCTCCAGGGTTGACTAAACGCGCAGCGTCAGTGGTAATGCCGGCAAACAGTGCGTCCCCTACGGTAATGAAGAGGCTAGCATCAAACCCCGCTCCAGCGGCAGCGTAGGCAGCTGCTGCACCGGCAATCGGATGTCGCCCAACCGAGTAGTACACCATAGCCGCTAAGGGAATTAAGATTAGGTAGTTGGCGTCTGATGCGATGCTGCCGCAAATGCCGGCCATAAATACACAGAAGGTAAGCAGAGAGGGTGGCGCTTTCGCCACACTGACCTGCATCAACGTTGACAACAGGCCGACTTTATCCGCCAAGCCAATGCCAAACATGACGACTAGAATCAGTCCCAGTGGGGGGAAGTTGACAAAGTTACTGACCACACTGGTCAACATGAACTCGATCCCATCCGATGAGAGCAGGCTGCGAACGTAAACCTCTGCATCGGTTTGGGGATTAATCGCAGAAACACCCAAGGTAGCGAGTATGGCGGAAATCATCACGACAATAGCCGCTAGAATGGTAAACAAAATAAAGGGGTGGGGCAGCTTATTGCCCACTCGTTCTATAGAAGAGAGTACGCCTTGCATCATTTTGACCCTTATTTTTAAACGTTATTTTTAAACCTGATGGCTTGGTAAAGGACTATTAGTAAGTGGGTTTTTAGTGCTTGGTTAGCAGTTCTTTGGCTAGGGCTACGAACATTCCGCCTGCCACTGGTAGGATTTGATCATTGAAGTCATAACGCTCGTTGTGCAGGTAAGCACCTTCGCCGTTGCCGACAAAAAAGAAGCAGCCAGGTACTTCCTGGAGATAAAAAGCAAAGTCCTCTGCGCCCATGGTGGGCATATAGTCCAACTGCTGAATATCATTGCTCACGGTGTGCTTGGTGGCTATAGACAGCACTCGTTCCGACCAGGCTTGATCATTGACTAGCGGGGGGACTTGGTGCAGGTGCTCCATATGGTAATAAGCACCATGCGCTGCACAAACACCTTGGGTCACTTGCTCAAGTTTTCCCGCCAATGCTTCTCGGGAAGAGGGTCGGTCGCTACGAAT
Organism: Halomonas sp. A3H3; assembly: GCF_000982975.1. Taxonomy (NCBI): domain Bacteria; kingdom Pseudomonadati; phylum Pseudomonadota; class Gammaproteobacteria; order Oceanospirillales; family Halomonadaceae; genus Halomonas; species Halomonas sp. A3H3. The sequence continues at coordinate 2,223,383 of NZ_HG423343.1, forward strand.
ATTAACCAGTAGCTCGGCGTGGCCGGGAATAACGTTGGCAGCATCGCCAGCATGGAAGGAAGCTACTGTAATAACGCCCGCTTCCAGTGGCGATTTATGACGCCCTACCAGCCCCTGCAACTGTTGCACCAGCGATGAACCTATATAAATAGGATCTACCGCCAGGTGCGGCATGGCTGCGTGGCCAGAGACGCCTTCTATAGTGACTTTATAAGTGTCGTTTCCTCCCATTGCCGGGCCAGGTTTAACGAACAGCTGACCGGCAGGAAAGCCTGGGCGGTTATGGTAGCCAAACACGGCGTCCACTTGTGGGTTTTGTAGCACGCCCGCTTTAACCATTAAATCGGCACCGTTTCCACCTTCTTCGCCCGGCTGAAACAGCAGTTTGATATGGCCGCACAGCTCGTCCTGCATTGCCATCATAGTTTCTGCGGCAAGCAGCAGTGTGGCGGTATGTCCATCGTGGCCGCAGGCGTGCATTAGACCTTCTCGCTGGGAACGGTGGGCAAAGGCGTTGGTTTCATTAATCGGCAGTGCGTCCATATCGGCACGAAAAGCAAGCACGGGCCCTTCCCGACCTGTATCCAGTTCCGCCATGACACCAGTGGTGGCGATGCCTTCCGTTACTTGATAACCAAGTTCGCTAAGCCGCTTGGCAACGAGTCTCGCAGTATCGTTTTCTTGGAATTTAAGCTCTGGGTTCTGGTGAAGCTTATGCCGCAGTTCGGTGGCTTCATGCAGTTGCTGTTTTGAAAATACTTGCTCTGAAAACATGTCCTGTCCTTGCCGTTATCGATGTATTTTTTGGCGCTTTTACGTTAAGCGACTTGGCAGGCAGAAAAGAGGCAGTTGAGTAACGAGTTTGTTGCTTTGAAAGCAACATTGGTGGGGGAAGTGACCCCTTGCATAGTTGCACAAGCTATAGCGCAGTGTTCAGGGAGACGAGGATTAGCGACGAACCTATCGTCAAACGTTGAACGACCAAACGACAAGCCGCGGTGATGATGGATATTTTAAAGGCAAAACCACGGCCGTAGGGTGGCTCATGAGTATTCGCTCAGTGTCTCCGAAGTCGATGGTGGGGTCGAAGAGAACCAGCGCAACATAGCGAATGGTTTCCGAGCATGCCCGAAGGATTTCTGTGGACAGTATGAATCCGAGCGGCGGGAGCCAGGGAGACTCCGGGCGAGGCCCTGCATACCGAAGCACGAAGCGTTCCATGCTCTTGTCGAAGTGGTTGCCATGGATGCCTTCTTAGAGGCCACTATTACTACCAAAGTATACCGTGATGATTGAGGCCCTATGAGCTATCGTGTGCATTGTGGTATGCAAAGGTATTCAAAAGTATTCGTTTGCAGGTGTTAGCTTGATTAGCACTCTTGGTTTGTTTGGCCTGAGGACGACGGATGACCTCATGTGTAAAAACGTGGCCGAAGGGGCTGATAAGAAGGTGTTGGAGTGTGAACTACCTGCTGATGAGGTGACGTTTGCCGATGCGCCCGTAGTGATTATTAGACAGCCAAAACACGGCCTTTGAGTCGTTATTAACATTGGCGCACTGAGGTTTATCATGGCGACATTACAGGAACACAGAACCATGACAGGTCATATTGAACAACCCGGCCTGATAAGAGCGTTGGATAAGGTTTGTAGATGCCTGGAAAACGCTCTTATTTTTGTTGCCGGATCTATGATTATTTGCGCCATGGCAATTACTTTTGTCGATGTCGTAATGCGTTATATCTTCAACTCGCCGCTTAATTGGTTTTTTAACCTAATCACCATGTACCTTCTTCCAGGGTCTTATTTTCTGGCGTTCTCTTATGCGTTGAGAACGGGAAGCCATCTGAAGGTTGATTATTTCAAAAGCAAGCTGCCTTTAAAATTTACCAGCTTTTGCCTTTTGGTCTTCGGCCTCATCGCCACATTGATGTTTAGCTATATTGCTTATACCTATTCTTTAAGGGCATACAGTGCCTGGCAAGAGAACGAGATCGTTTATGGCGTTGTGAGCTGGGTTGTTTGGCCGTCTGAATTTATTATCGCTATCGGCTCCTTTGTTTTCTCGTTCAGGTTGTTAATAACAACAATAAATAACTATGTTTCTAAAGGGGGCGAGCTGTGATGGTCATTGCTTTATCTTTTCTCTTTCTGTTTTTTCTTTTGATAATAGGCATTCCGGTTGCAATCAGTCTTGCGATATCCGGTGCTTTGGGCATTTTTCTAACCAATGGGATAGATGTCCTGCTGGGGATCCTATCGGCTTCGCCAGGCTCTGCTCTGACGACCTACGAGCTGCTCACCATTCCGATGTTTATCCTCATGTCGGAATTTATGGGGGTCAGCGGTATCACCGGCTCCCTGTTTAGCGCCATTGCCAAGTGGACAGACAAGATACAAGGTGGCGTGGGGATTGCTGCTGTTGTCACAGGTGCTGCTTTTGGTGCAATTTCTGGCTCCAGTACAGCGGCTGCAGCCACGCTGGGGAAAATCAGCACGCCCGCCATGCAGGCTGAGGGGTATTCTCCGAAAATGGCTGGCAGTATTGCCGCTATTTCGGGCACTATTGCCATGCTGATTCCTCCCAGTGTCGCACTGATTTTCTATGGGCTGCTCAGCGGGGTTAGCATCAGTGACCTTCTGATCGCTGGCATAGTGCCTGGCATATTGGTGACGCTCACTATCGCCATTACCATCAAGATTCTGATCATCCGAAATCCAGTAGCCTCTAATAATAAGACCTATAGCTTCCGCGAAAAGCTGACAGCACTGAAGGTAGCTACCCCCTTTCTGATGCTGTTCAGCGTTGTTACGGGATTAATCTACACTGGCATTGCCACACCCGTTGAGTCCTCTGCTTTGGGTGCACTAGGCGCACTTTTGCTTGCTTTGAAATCAGGCAATCTCAATGCTGAAGCATTCAAAAATGCCGTTATAAATACGTGCTGCATTTCTGCCATGATCGGCCTTATTGTTGTTTGTGCACATGTTTTCGGTTACTTCATAACCATGACCGGCATCACCCGAAACTTAGTCAACTATGTGGGACTGCTGGATGTTTCGCCATACCTTATCTTGTTCTTTTTGGTGATCCTCTATCTGGTGCTGGGGCTGTTCCTAGACCTGATCTCTATTCTGATTCTCACCATTCCTGTGGTTCTTCCGGTTGTCGTCTCGCTCGGGTTCGATCCGATCTGGTTCGGTGTGATCGTTATTTTGTTGGCTGAGATCGGTATTGTCACACCACCGGTCGGCATGAACGTCTTTGTGGTGGCGAAAGTGGCCAATGTGCCTGTCGAGGAGCTTTTCTCAGGCGTCATACCCTACATCGTCATGCTGCTTGGTTTGATCGCTTTGTTAATAGCATTTCCACAGATTGTGCTGTGGCTTCCATCAACGGCTATGTACTGACGCGTAATGTTGGTAACTAGTCTTCGCCAATTTGTAGGAGTTTGGGTCAACGATAGATAGGGTTCATCTATATAAAGGTGGGTTAAGGTTTAAGCTTGTTGTAAAAACGTTATACCTATCATCAATGCACCATGCATTATTGGAAGATTTTGTTTATCCCGCTGTATTCATTAATGACTGGCACAAAAACTGAAGAGCGATAAAAGGGAGTACCATCATGAATAACTATAAAAAGCACCTTCCACTGCTGTTGACGGGTGTTTTGGCATGCGGTTCAGTCTCCGCGGCAGAGGTTGAACCAGTGACATTGAAGTTTGCCGAATGGCTGCCCACCACTTCTTTTGCCATAGAGTATGGGGCCAACCCGTTTATGGAAAAGGTGGCGGAGCTCTCCGACGGACAGATACAGTTCGACTTTTATCCGGCAGAACAACTTGGGCGTGGTTCTGAATCTCTGACCTTGTTGCAGACAGGTGTGGCGGATATTGCCAACGTATCTCCGGCTTATATACCGGAAAAGCTCCCTTTGTCTGGCGTTGTTGAGCTACCGGAAATCGTAAAAAACTCCTGTAGCGCGGCGGATAGCTTCTATGAGATGGCCCAGCCAGGTGGGGCTATTTATGAAGCGGAGTTCAAGCGGCATCACATCCGCCCTCTTTGGGTGGGCAATATGGGGCGCTATCGAATACTGACCAACAACAGCGATATTTCGTCGCTCGATGACTTGAATGGTCTGCGAATGCGTACTGCCGGTGGACCTATGACACTCACCGCTGATGCTCTGGGTTCAAGCCCTGTCACAATGCAGGCTTCAGACGTACTAACATCACTCTCTCGCGGTACGCTGGATGGTGTGTATTACCCGCTTCGAGGCATCCTGGACTATGGCCTTGCACCAGCACTGGATCAATTAATTCCGAACTTCTCCGTCGCTAGCTTTGGTCTCACCTACTCGATTAGTGACCGAGTGTGGGAGCGCCTGTCACAGCAGCAACAGGATATTCTGGTAGAGGCAGGAAGGTACGCTATGCAAACCTACTGTGATTACGTGGATAACTCTGAACCGGAAATCATCCAGACACTTGAGGAGGAGTACGGTATTGCCCAAGTGCCCCTATCTGATAGCGATCTTGAACAAGCACACGCCAACCTTGAAGGCGTCTATGACCGCTGGGCAGAACCCTTGAAAGCGCGCGGCCTGCCAACTCAAGAGGTAATTGAAGGCATGCAGTAAGTGGTGTCGCCGGGCTCAGCAAATGGCCCGGCAGTTTTAGGCGGGTGTGCAGGGCTGCGGGAAAAGCAGGCAGTTCACAGGAGAGATGACATGAGCAGAACAAAATTGCAGGGCAAGGTGCTAGCCAGTGGACTGGCGTTTCCTGAAGGGCCGATTGCCATGGAAGATGGCAGCATATTAGTCGTGGAGATTCAAAGAGGCCGCTTGACGCGTGTCCTACCTGACGGCGAGCTACAGACCGTGGCGGAGGTGGGTGGGGGGCCAAATGGGGCGGCTCTCGGGCCGGATGGGCACTGTTATATCTGCAACAATGGTGGATTCAGTTGGCGTACTGACGATGGCTACAGCCGACCTATCGGCGCTGCATCCGATTATGACGGCGGTTCGATTCAAAGAGTCAACCTTGTCACCGGCTCTGTTGAGACGCTTTACACCCACTGCCAGGGCGTTCCGCTGCATGGCCCTAACGATATCGTTTTTGACGATCAGGGTGGTTTCTGGTTTACCGACTTTGGCAAGAAATTTGATGACCGCATCATGCTGGGTTACCTCTACTATGCCCGATGCGACGGTAGCTCGATTCGCCGCGCGGCAAAGCATCTGCTGACGCCCAATGGGGTTGGCCTGTCGCCAGATGGGCGTATGTTGTACGTCTCTGAAACCGAAACCAGTCGGCTTTGGCGTTATCCGATCACCGCGCCCGGTGAGCTGGGTCAGGAGCCTTGGTCATCTCCCAATGGCGGCAAGTTGGTTCACGGCCTGCCGGGCTATCAGCGCCTTGACTCTATGGCTTTGGAAGAGAGTGGTAACATTTGTGTCGCTACCCTGGTGGATGGGGGGATCAGTGTTTTTTCTCCGCAGGGGGATTTGCTGGAGTTTCATGAAGCCCCTGAAGGGTATTGCACTAATATCTGCTTTGGTGGATCAAACTTGCAGACGGCTTACATCACTCTGTCCGGTTATGGTCAGCTGTTAGCTGTCCCTTGGCCACGCCCTGGTTTGCGTTTAAATAATCAATAACTTCACCAGAGAGCAGGTGCTTTGGAAGTGCTTGAATAAATGGATGTGGCAGGATGTAAATCACAACAGCGATTGCTGATTAGCCAGCCAGTAATGGATGGCTTGAGCACCTCGGCGTAGACGTTCAGCGACGTGCGTCAGCCCAGCCTCTTGAGTAAGCCACTGAGCGCTTCTTGTTTCCTGCCTGCATGCAGACTGGCAGATCCGTGCTTCTTAGCAGGTGCTGTCGGTCTATGGCCCGTTGGTGTCGAGGGGCGGCAAAGTCGTCCGCTCTACCCATCTTCTGGGTGATCTCGGCACTCCTCACTACCTCTATTGCGCTGATCGCCACGCCAGTGGGCTTGCTGCTCCAAGTCCCCCTCTCATTGAGATCGACAACCCCTTGAGGCTGCAGGTTTGTGAGTGCTTATAAACGTACCACACACCCTGAGCGGCCAACGGCTAATGGTCATTGTCACAGGCGCGTACATCCGGTCAGTGCATGGTGCCTGGCGGGGCGCTTTTGTTCAGGCGTTGTTATGGCGCTCGGATCGTTTCCTTCAGAATGTGAGTAGCGGTTAGTTATCGGTTTTTTGCCCTGCATTGCGACCAAAGTATGTCGTGATAGTTGCAGCGCTATGGGCTAGTGTGTGTATTATAGTATCCAATGGTATTCAAGAGTATTCTTATTGGAGGTGTTGGTTTGATTAGTACTATTGGTTTTATTGGCCTGGGGGCAATGGGTGAGCCCATGTGTAAAAACCTGGCCAAAGGGTCTGGTAAGAAGGTGTTGGCCTATGACCTTGCCTCTGAGCCGCTGGAGAGACTGGCGGCTGAGGGTGTGCAGAAGGGCGAGGACGCTCTGCAAGTGGCGCGCGAGAGTGATGTCCTCTTCCTGTCTTTGCCAAGTGGCCAGCATGTAAAAAGCTTGATGCTAGGAGAGGACGGCATTGCCAATGAACTCAAGCAAGGCGCTACAGTCGTCGACCTGAGCACAACCTCCGTAGAGGATGCCAGGTGGTTAGAGCGTGAGCTGCAGGCCTACAAGGTGAAGTTTGCCGATGCGCCTGTCGCGCGCACTCGGCAGGCTGCGATTGATGGCAACTTGTGCGTCATGGTGGGTTGCGCCGAAACCATTTACGGAAATATTAAAGAGCTTCTGCAGCACATTGCATCAGACATTATTCATTGTGGAGATGTTGGCGCCGGCCAGTTGGCCAAGATTCTGAATAACATGGTGCTCTTCGATACGGTGGCCAGCCTTTCCGAGGCATTGGTGATTTGTGAGAAAAGTGGCGCCGACCCTAAAAAGATTTTTGAAGCTATGTCGTTAGGGTCCGCAGATAGCTTTGCCCTGCGCAACCATTGCATGAAATTCATGCTCGAAAATGATTTCCCAGAAAAAAAATTCCCTACCTCATATGCATTAAAAGACCTCAGCTATGCGCTGGAACTGGCAGAGAATTACGGCTTGACGTTGGGAATGGCAGAAAATACGAAGTCCCTATTTCAGAAAGCTATAAAGGAAGGATACGGAGAGCAGTACTTTCCGGTCATCGTCAATAGTATGCGCAATGACTGAGTTTAGTCTTTAACGGAAAGTTAAATATATAACAATTACGAGAGGTGACTATGGCTTATACGAAGCAAGCATCCGTGCTGGCGGTGGTAATTTCCTTATGTGCAGCAGGCGTTGCCCATGCCGATACTCGATTGACGATTGGTTCTACATCCTCTTCGTCATCACATTATGGTTATTTCGTCGCGGTTTCCCAGATTATTAACGAGCATGTCGATGATGTTCGCTCTTCCGTTATGGAGACAGGAGCAACCATTGATAACTTGAGAAGGATCAAGCGTAACCAGGCGGATATGGGGTTAGTAACCACCAATGTTGCCTATGATGCCTATCACGGTGAGGGTGCTTTCGAGGGTAATGAAGTCCCCACCAATGTGCTATGGGTGTATGGCCCTTCGGCGCAGAATGTTGTGGTCAGAGCGGATGCAGGCCTGAATACCATCAGTGATCTGGAAGGTGTTAAATTCAACCCGGGTATTGTTGGATCGGGCACGGAAGCGACTGCAGAAGCGGTGTTTGATGTGATCGGTGTAACGCCTGACTATGTGCGTGGTTCCACAACCGACATGGTTAACCAGATCAAGGATAATCGTGTCAAAGGTTATGTGAAGAGCGGCAATGGCCGAATGCTGGATGCCTCCAGTATCGATATCGCCACTATGACCCCAGTTAATATTCTTGGCTTGAGCGATGAGCAGGCAGATGCCATTCGCCAGGAACTGCCTAGCTTGGGCATCATGAATATTGAAGAGAATGAGGCTGGTGATGGCTATCCGGCATATACCACCTGGGCGTATGGCAACACGGTAAGTTCAAGAGCTGACTTGGATGAAGAGGTTGCCTACAACATCGTTAAAGCTATCGTCGAGCATCAGGATGCTCAGGCGGCCGCTTTCTCAGTTTTAAAAGATGCAGATATCCCAGAGATGACAATTGAGCTTGCAACGACGCCTCTTCATCCCGGCGCTATTCGCTATTTTGAAGAGCAGGGATATGAAGTCCCTGAACATCTTAAACCCTAAGTTGTGAAATAAAGAGTGGTCGTTTTTATGAAATAGAGCTGACTTGAGTGTTAGCTCTATTGCCTTCTGGCGTGAAGTTATCTTCATGGTGAGACTTATGTTAGAAGCTGTTGAATCGGAATCACAGCCTATAGAAAGTACATCATCCAGGCTTCCTGAGGTGGTAAAAAAGCTGGTTGCATTCTCACTTGGCATGATGATCCTTTATACGGGGATCGCTGGTGCTTTTGATTCTCTTGTGCAGCGTTCGGTGATGCTGGCAAGTGTGATTTTATTGGCATTCATGGTGTATCCGCCAAGTATAAAAGGACGTTTTCTTTTCCTGGGGCGAGCCATTGATGGCTTGCTGTGCGTTTTTGCCATTGTCGCGTGTCTTTATGTGGCCTGGAATCAAAACCGCATCCTCACGCAGTTGCCTATCGCTGGGGTGGTGGATATCACCTTATGTGTATTTCTGGTGATCACGGTACTGGAAATATGCCGACGCTCCGTTGGGATCGCGTTTCCATTGATGGTGTTGCTGTCTCTGGCTTATGTCTTCTTTGGCGATAGATTGTCAGGTGATTTTGGACATCGTGGGTATGGCGTTGAGTTGGTTGTCGAAACCCTTTTCCTGTCGGATCTGGGGTTGTGGGGCATGCTGACGGGTATTGGCGCGACGGTTATTGCCTCTTTTGTGCTGTTTGGCGCTGTTCTTATCCGTACTGGCGGCAGTAAGGTGTTTATGGATCTTGCCATGATCTTTGCGGCTAACCGGGTTGGTGGGGCAGCCAAGATGGCAACTGTCGCCTCGGCAGCATTCGGTTCGGTAAATGGTAGTGCGGTAGCCAATGTGGCCACCACTGGTGCTATGACTATTCCCTTGATGAAAAGGATGGGCTATCCCGCACCGATTGCTGGTGCTGTAGAGGCGGTGGCTTCCACTGGTGGGCAACTGACACCACCGATTCTTGGTGCGGCGGCATTTATAATGGCCGAGACGTTGGGTGTCAGCTATCTGTCGGTGGCGTTGGCTGCTTTGATCCCTGCGTTGATGTTTTATTCCAGCGTGTTTATGACCATTCACCTAATCGCCTTGAGAAAGGGAATCGGCGGGCTGTCGGAAGAGAACGATGTGCCCAAGATTAGGGATGCCATTAAGCTTTCTAAATCAGCACCGCTGTTAGTTGGTCTTGGGGTGTTGGTGGTGATGGTGTTAAGCGGTCGCTCGGTCGCTTTCTCGGCCTCCTTGTCCATCGTGGGAATGCTGATTACCTATACGGTGGCCGTAATAGTCCGCGGCGAAGGCATCAAGCCGGTACTGAACACTTTTGTTGACTCGTGCGTGGATGCTGGTTACGGAATATTGATCATTATCACGATGCTGGTAAGCGCTCAGATTGTTGTCGCGATGATAAATATGACCGGAGTGGGCGTGACAATATCGTCCTTGGCAGTTGGTCTGGGCGGTGGTTACCTGTTTGGTGTCGCCTTTATTGTGGCGCTGGCCTGCTTGCTGTTGGGCATGGGCATTCCGACAACCGCAGCCTACGTACTGGTAGCGGCGGTCATGGCGCCCGCACTAGTGTCAGCAGGAGTGGAGCCGATTGCCGCGCATATGTTCGTCTTCTACTTCGCGACCATTTCGGTGATTACACCTCCTTTGTGTGTTGCCGTATTTGTTGCTTCCTCGATTGCCGATACCCGCTGGGAAAGAACTGCGCTGCAGGCTGTACGCTTAGCAGCCGTCACCTACGTGATTCCGTTTCTGTTTATTACCTACCCAGGCGTTCTCTTTAACGGAGATGTGTCCCAGATATTGGAAGCGGTGCTGTCTGGCGCAGTGCTAGTGGTATCAGCGTCGGTCGTACTCTCTGATATTTTTGAAAAAGACATGAAGAGGAAAATAGGCGCACTGCTGTGCATTGTATCAGCGGCTATGGCCATTATCCCTTCCCTTTATGCCCTGTTCGCGGGAGCGGTTGTACTGCTGTTTGTTCTAGCGTTCGTGAAGCCATTCTCCAGAAATGCTGCAACGTTAAACTAATACATATAACTAAATTGAAGGAATGATGTAATGGGTGAGATGAAGCGCTATCAACTTCGTATTGGCGATCAATGGTGTGATGCGGCAGATGGAAACGTGCTGGAATCGATCAATCCGCTTAACCAGCAGGCATGGGCATTGATCCCTCAGGCAACTGCTTCTGATGTTGACGCCGCGGTGCAAGCTGCACGACATGCCTTTGAAACCGAATGGCGGTCTACAAATGGCCTACAACGTGCTGCGCTAATGCACGAATTGGCTAATCTGCTCGAATCCGACACCGAGCGCATGGCCCAACTTGAGACCACCGACAACGGCAAGGTAATCCGCGAGACACGGGTGCAGATGCGTTTTGCGGCTCGCAACTACCGCTACTTTGCTGGCTGGGCGGACAAGCTCCAAGGCGAGAGCATTCCGCTAGACCGCCCTGAGCTGGTTGATTTCACTACTCGCGAGCCGCGCGGCGTGGCAGCCTTGATCACCTCTTGGAACTCGCCGATAGCGATCCTCGCCAACAAGCTTGCACCGGCCTTGGCGGCGGGTTGCACCGTTGTAATTAAGCCCTCAGAGATGGCGAGCGTGACCACCCTGGCTTTCGCTGAGCTGTGCGAAAGAGCTGGCTTTCCTCCTGGCGTGATTAACGTGGTGACCGGTGACGGTAGCGTAGGTGCGGCACTCACCGGGCACCCTGATGTCGACCTGATCAGTTTCACCGGCGGTACCGCTACAGGCAAGGCGATTTCTCGGGCCGCCGCCGAACATCTAACACCGGTGACCCTTGAACTGGGAGGTAAGTCGGCCAACATTGTATTTGCCGATGCTGATCTTGAGCAGGCTGTGACCGGAGCCGTGGCGGGGATCTTTGCCGCCGCCGGACAGACCTGTATTGCTGGCTCGCGACTGCTGGTGCAGCGGGACATCTACGATCAGGTGGTGGCGCAGGTTTGTGAACGCGCCCGGGCGATTCGTATTGGTGACCCTCGCGATGAGAACACTGAGATGGGCCCGATGGCGACCCAGGGGCAGCATCAACGAGTACTTGACTTCATCGAACGTGCCCGCACTCAGGGTGCTAAGTTGGCGGCGGGCGGTAGGGTGCCGCAGGGCGACGTATATGGTCGCGGCTATTTCGTCGAGCCGACGGTATTCTCTGATGTGGCGCCGGACTCCGAACTGGCTCAAGAAGAAGTGTTTGGGCCAGTGTTAGCGATTATTCCCTTTGATACGGAGGAGCAGGCTATCGCCATCGCTAACGGCACCGCTTACGGGTTAGTCGCCGGGCTATGGACGCAAAATTTGGCAAGAGCGCATCGCGTTGCCAGACAACTTCAGGTTGGTGGGGTATGGGTCAATACCTATCGCACAAATGCTGCACAAGCACCATTCGGCGGGGTCAAGGCCAGTGGTAGTGGCCGTGAGCGCGGAATGCACGCTTTAGATGAGTACCTTGAGATTAAAAACCTGATGATCGACTTGTCTAACGAAGCTCGCGATCCTTTTGCGATTCGTACTTGATTTAGTCGTCATAACTCTCAAAAAAAGCCTCTAGACGGATCTTGTAGGCCTCACGGATATGGTTGCGTGCCAGCTTTTCCGCGGCTTCCGGGTCGCGTGCTTCGAGCGCGTCAATGATTGCCTTATGCTCACTGCGCGCGGCTTCGGCACGGTTTGGTTTAGCTAGGGTGCTACGCCCAAGCAACATCATTGATTCATGCAGTGAGTGCAGCATTTTAAGCAGGTAGCGGTTGTGTGCACAGCGGTAGAGAGTGCTATGAAATAGCTTATTATTCTTAACTAGATCTTGGGTCTCCTTTAACCGTGCATCGCGATCGCTAATTTCGCGTAGGAAAGCGATTTCAACCTCTGAAGCGTGTTGTGCGGCAAAGCCCGCAGCAGTCCCCTCTAACATCTCGCGCATAGCATATAGCTCGCTAATCATGCTGTGGTCGAGTTCAGTGATGATGGTGCCACGGATCGGATCATTAGCTACCAACCCTTCAAGCTGTAAACGATTAAGCGCTTCGCGAACAGGCGTACGACTTAAGCCTATGCGCTCAGATAAGTCGACTTCACGAATCCTTGTCCCTGGTGGCAGGGTGCCTTCCTTAATAGCTTCGATGATGTAGCTGTAGGCCTGCTCACTGCGCGGTTCGCCGCGCTGATTGGCTGCCTGGGTGGCGTGCTTGCGTGGTGTGGATTCAGTCATAGCTACAAGCCTTAAATTGCGATTTTGACGAATGGTAATGATATGACAATGAACAACACTTGTCATTTTGAACACTGTTGGATACATTTGTATGTATTAGAATTTGGTGTGCGCTTTTACCGTCACCATCTCTTCTTGTCAGTAATCATGAGGGAGTTCCAATGTTGTCATCGACTGGAGAGCGGCTCAGTGAGGCCGATCTGACTGGCCATGACGTGCTGGTGATTGGTGGAGGTAATGCTGCGTTGTGTGCCGCTTTATCGGCGCGTGAGCAGGGCGCCAGCGTGCTGTTACTGGAGAGTGCTCCGCGTCAATGGCGTGGTGGTAATAGTATTCACACCCGTAATTTGCGCTGCATGCATCGTGAGCCTACTGATGTGCTTAGTGACGCCTACCTTGAGGATGAGTTTTTCGATGACGTTTGGCGTGTTACCGGCGGCATCACCAACGAAGTGTTGGCCAAGCATGTGATTCGAGCCTCAGAAACCTGCACCGATTGGATGAAAAGCTACGGTGTGCGCTTTCAACCATCGCTGGGTGGCACTCTGCACCTGGGGCGAACCAACGCCTTTTTCCTGGGGGGCGGCAAAGCACTCGTCAATACCTACTACCAGGCAGCTGAGCGACTTGGGGTGACAATCCTCTATGAGGCTGAAGCTGAACAGTTGGTCTTTGATGACAACCGCTTTGACCATGCGTTGGTGACTTACAATGGCTCACCACGCAAGGTGAGTGCTAAGTCAGTGGTGATTGCCTCTGGCGGCTTCGAGTCCAACCAAGCGTGGTTGGAGGAAGCATGGGGAGAGGTCTCCCGTAACTTCCTGATCCGTGGTACTCGCTTCAACCAGGGTAAGATGCTGCGCAGCCTGATTGATAACAGCGCCATGGTGATTGGGGATCCAACGCAAGGTCACGCGGTAGCTATCGATGCACGCGCGCCCAAGTACGATGGCGGTATCGTCACCCGTGTCGACTGTGTATCCCTGGGGATTGTGGTTAACCGCGATGGCAAGCGCTTCTATGACGAAGGCGAAGACTTCTGGCCCAAGCGTTATGCCATCTGGGGACGGCTGATTGCCAAACAGCCGGGGCAGGTGGGTTATTCGATTACCGACTCCAAGGCGCAGGGGCGCTTTATGCCTTCAGTTTTTCCCCCTGAGCAGGCCGATACGCTTGAGGAGTTGGCACTTAAGCTCGATCTGCCGGTTGACGCCGTACTCAAAACTATCGATGAATTCAATGCTGGCGTACAGCCTGGCAACTTCGATCACAGTGTGCTCGACGATTGCCATACACAGGGTGTTACACCCGAAAAGACCCATTGGGCGCAGCGTATCGACGAGCCTCCGTTCTACGGCTACCCACTTCGTACCGGCATTACCTTCACCTACTTAGGCGCTAAAGTCGATGAAAAAGCGCGTATGTACATGGCTAACGGCGAGTTGGCGGACAATGTTTTCCTAGCCGGTGAGATCATGGCCGGTAATATTTTAGGCCAGGGCTATGTTGCTGGCTTTGGTATGACCATCGGCACCGTATTTGGTCGCATCGCAGGCACAGAGGCAGGCAATTATGCAAAAGATTGATGCACTAATCGAAGAAACCCGCAACAACATGACGATCTGCAATGCCTGCCGGTATTGTGAAGGGTTCTGCCCGGTATTTCCGGCCATGGAGCGGCGTCGTACGTTCACTCCCGAAGATCTTAAGTATCTGGCCAACCTATGCCACAACTGCGGTGAGTGCTACTACGCTTGCCAGTACGCTCCGCCCCATGAGTTTGCCGTTAACGTACCGCAGTCAATGGCCAAGCTTCGTGTCGCGTCTTATCGACAGTATGCTTGGCCACAGCCATTGGCCCGTCTGTTTGACCGCAGTGGCTTGCTTGCCGCCTTGGCACTGGCGGTAGGGTTGACGCTCATCCTGTTGATTGCCATTGCGCTAAATGGTGATCTGTCGGCACTGGTCACCACACAGCATAGTGGCGACTTCTACGCGCTATTGCCACATAACACCATGGCGGTGACCTTTGGCTCGGTGTCGTTGTTTGTGCTACTAGCGTTGATCATGGGGATGGTGCGCTTTTGGCGCGAAAGCGGCGAGGGCGTAACTGGGCTTGGCGATGCCGAAAGCTGGCGGCAGGCACTCAAAGAAACTTTTTCACTCCAGCATCTGCACGGTCAGGAAGAGGCTGGCTGCACTTACCCAGATGCCTATCATTCGCACTGGCGGCGGCGCTTCCACCATTTTACCTTTTACGGGTTCATGCTTAGCTTCGCAGCGACCGTGACCGGCACCATCTATCACTATGTGTTTGGCTGGCAGGCGCCCTACGATTTTATCAGTCTTCCCAAACTGTTCGGTACCTTGGGCGGCATCGGCCTTTTGATAGGTCCGGCGGGGCTTTTGTACCTCAAGCTGGTGCGTGATCAGGACACTGCTGATGTGCGCCAGATGGGAATGGATGTGGCTTTCATAGTGCTGCTGTGGCTGACCGGCTTAACAGGCCTGTCCCTAATGCTGCTACGTGAGACCTCAGCCATGGGGGTTATGCTGGTGGTGCATTTAGGCGTGGTTATGGCACTTTTCATCACCATGCCCTATGGCAAGTTCGTGCATGGTTTCTATCGTTTATTGGCGGTCTATCGTAACGCCCTGGAGCGCAATCGCCTTGACCAATAATCTTCTCTCCAGAGGCAGCACCCGCACGCCAGCCGACATAATATCGTCTGTAGGACTCTACCAGGTGTCACCTTACCGATTATCAAGCGGCCGTGAATCAACTTATGACTAAATTAGCCATAAGAGGTTGCCCTCTCATGGTTGTTACGACGAAGACGCTGAGCGGCACGGAAAGCGTCAATGAGGAATTGTAGCCCTAGCGCGGCGAAGCCGATCGGTAGGAGTACTGACGTTAAGCTTGCTGGCTACGCTTGTTTCACGAAGGTATTCGTTTGCCTGGTAATGGCCATTTAGAATCAGCTGGAGTCCTGAGAGGCACCTCAAAGGTCTTATTAATCCAGGTTATCGAGCGATCAGTTCGGCAATTCGCTGGGCAGCTGCTTTTACTTCCGTGATAGCGGTCTCTTTATCTAGATCCTCCATGGCCACCACGCCCACACAGGCCTCAATGGTAGGGCGAAACGATGTGGACGAGATAGCGCTGGCCACGCCTACTGCCCCGCGTTGTAGCTGCCCATGAGTCAGGCTGTAGCCGTCGAGTCGTGCCTGCTTTATCGCCTCACCTTCTTCCGGGTGAGAGGGCCGTTCGGCAAGGATGGCAATACCGGCAGCGCCCAACGTCAACGGATGGCGGCTACCCACTCGGTAGCCGATTTGCAGAGGCATTTCTCCTGACTCTGCCACCATTAACACAACGCATTCCTCCCCCTGAGCGACAGAGATGAAAGCGGTGGCGCGGGTGGCTCTGGCTAGTGCTTGCAAGAGTGGCTGGGCAATAGCGCGTAGATGAGGTTCAAAGCGAGACGCAAGCAGTGCCGTACCAGCACCCAGGCGAATGGGGCCTTCGGGGGTGCGCGTAATCAGCCCATGGCTGGCCAGAGTGGTCACGATGCGGTAGGCAATGGCTCGATGAATATCGAGGCGTTCAGCTAGATCGGCAATGGAAATGCCATCGCTATGCTCGGAGACAATTTCCAGTGCCTTGAGTCCGCGATCAAGCGTTTGCAACGTGTTGTTAGCCATAGAAAGGCACCTCGGTATTAGGGTTCGGTAAGTGGGCGCGATAACAGGACTCAATAGTTAGCCAAGCGATACAGACTAACGCAGCTACGCTGAGGAGTTGACTCGCCGACAGAAACTGCCTACCTTCATTGTGCATTAAAAGAAACTAAGTGTTCGATAAAAGTAAAATAAATACGAGCCACTTAATTTTACGGAGCCCTTCATGGCATCAGTGTCTCACCGTTCTGGTAGTGCATCAGGCGAGTGCCCTTTTCAACCATCACAGGCGTCCGTGGCATTATCGCCTACCGGTTGCCCTGTCTCCCCTGAAGCGGCCGAATTCGATCCCTTCGATGCGCCTTATCAGCTTGACCCCGCTGAGGCGCTGCGTTGGTTCCGCGAACAGGAGCCGGTGTTCTACAGTCCCAAACTCGACTACTGGGTCGTGAGCCGCTATGAAGATGTGAAGGCGGTTTTCCGTGACAACGTCACCTTCTCGCCCTCTATCGCGTTGGAGAAACTAACCCCCGCACCGCCCGAGGCGACGAAAATTCTCGAGGGCTACGGTTTCGCAATGCGTCGTACCATGGTCAACGAGGATGAACCGGATCACATGGAACGCCGCCGCCTCCTGATGGATGCCTTCCTGCCCGAGAACCTTGAGAAGCACGAAGCGTGGGTACGTGAGTTGGTGCGTGACTATATGGATCGCTTCATCGACAAGGGGCATGCAGATCTGGTGGGTGAGATGTTTCGGGAAATTCCCATGACCGTCGCACTGCGCTTCCTGGGTGTTCCCAATGAAGATGCCAAGGAGCTTCGCAAGTTCTCGGTTGCCCACACGCTGAATACCTGGGGCCGCCCATCCCCGGAGCAGCAACTGCAGATTGCCGAGGATGTGGGCCAGTTCTGGCAAACCGCACAAACTATCCTCGACCACATGTGTGCCGATCCCAGCGGCGAGGGGTGGATGTACGACTCTATCCGCATGCACAACAGGCATCCTGACATTGTGCCGGAGAGCTATTTGCGCTCGATGATGATGGCCATTCTGGTGGCTGCCCATGAGACCACCGCGTTCGCCACCACCAATGCCTTTCGTACTCTGCTATCGAACCGGGAGTCATGGAACGACATCTGCGAGAACCCTGCTTTGATCCCCAGTGCCATCGAGGAGTGCCTGCGCGCCGCCGGTTCGGTCGTGGCCTGGCGACGTATCGCGACCGAAGACACCCAGTTAAGGGGCAAGACGATTCCGAAGGGGGGGAAGCTGTTAATCGTGCAAGCGTCGGCCAACCGCGATCCGAGACACTTTGAAAATCCTGACGAGTTTGATATCTACCGCCATAACTCAGCGGAGCACTTCACTTTCGGCTACGGTGCGCACCAGTGCATGGGGAAGAACATCGCCCGCATGGAGATGCGCATCATCCTTGATGAATTTGTCCGTCGGTTACCCCATATAGATCTGGTCGAGGACCAATCGTTTGAGTAGTGCGCCAGGCATGGCGCGCAGCGCCTTGACCGGCGCTGTTCCTGGGGGTGGTGCTTCAGGATGACTTGGGGGTGAAAGTCCCCTGCACGCCCTGCAAGGGGAAGTGCTAGCCGACGGCAAGGGTGTCCCTCGCGAGGGGGAATCTGAAGGCAGCCCGAGGCAAAACGCTGGCCTGACGAACAGGAAGCGGATACGAGGCGTCATGGCGGGGTAAGGTGGCTACACTCACCAAAGCCCGATACTTGCACGGAACGCCATGATGTAAATCCGACAG
>NZ_HG423343.1:2241412-2421005 GCF_000982975.1 Halomonas sp. A3H3
TAGGCCTAGACGGGCACCGCGCCTGGAAATCGGCGGGGAACGGTCGAGGCCCCTGGTGGAATGCCGGGGCTTCGCACATGAATCAGGCCCTGCCGAGGAAATGGTTTTATGACCAGGGACTGATCTCGGTACTGGATACGGTAAGATGGCTTAAACGTTCTGCATGAACCGCCGTGGTACGGAACCGTATGCCCGGTGGTGTGAGAGGACAGGGGAGGCGACTCCCCTTCCTACTCGATTCTGCCCAACACCTCTTTCCGTGGGCCCACGTCGCTATGGGTGGAGTGGGAGCCTGCGCAGAATCCTGAACGGCGACACCACGATGTGTTGGAGAACCCTACGCTTTTCCATATTGGCGCACCTATCAAGGAGGATATCGTGCGTCGGGTCGTGGTCGCCGAGGTGAAACGTGAAGCTGAGGCGGTGATCTGTGTTGGTTTGGTGGATCCCCATGGGCGTGAGTTACCCGACTGGACCCCCGGTTCGCATATAGAGCTGGTATCGGGAGAGTGGCGCCGCTACTACTCACTGTGCGGGACACGCGATGACCGTAACCGTCTTTCCATCGCCATCCTACGAGAACCCGAGGGGCGCGGCGGCTCGGTGCACTTCCACGACACGGTCAAGCCGGGGGATGTACTGCATATCGCTGGTCCCAAGAACCATTTCCACCTGGACGAGACGACAACGCGCTATACCCTGATAGCCGGTGGTATTGGCATCACGCCGATTATTGCCATGGCGGATCGACTCAAGGCTCTCGGCAAGCCCTATGTACTCCACTACTGCGGTGCCGGACGGCGAACCATGGCCTTTTTGGAGAGAGTCGAACGTGACCATAGCGCCGCGCTAACCCTCCATGCCGGTGATGAAGGGTGTCGCCTTAATCTACCGAGTGCACTTAGCAGCCTAGCCGAAGGTGAACAGGTCTACGCCTGCGGCCCTGAGCGCCTGCTGGAGGCGCTTGGGTCGCTGGCGGAGAAGTGGCCCGAGGGTACCTTGCACGTTGAGCACTTCACCGCTCGCTCCAACATCCTCGATCCTGAGAACGAGCACGCCTTCGAAGTAGTGCTGGCGGACTCCGACCTGACGCTGCAGGTCGGTAACCACCAGACCCTGCTTGAGGCGCTAACCTCGGCGGGGGTGGATGTACCGAGCGACTGCTGCGAAGGCCTGTGTGGTACCTGCGAAGTGGCTGTGACCGATGGGAATATCGATCACCGAGACCTAGTGCTCAGCCGTACTGAGCGCGACGCTAATGACCGAATGATGGCCTGCTGCTCGCGGGCAGCGGGCAAGCGTCTGACTTTGGCGCTCTAAACGTTAACACCCTTAAAAGAACCTCTGTTTTACACTGGCACCATCGGGTACATGAACCATCAAAAAGGATAATCACAATGAAAAAAATGGCGACGTTGACCACCTTTTCAGCCCTGATGCTCTTGAGCTCTTTTCAAGGCGCGGCAGCGGCCGATACCGTGCTTCAAGTGAGTACCTGGGCGGGCCCTAACCACGGCGTTAATACCATCGTCTGGCCCACATGGGGGAAATGGGTTGAAGAGGCGACCGATGGTCGCGTCAGTGTCAATGTGACCCACGACCTTGGGCCGCCTAACGCGCAAATGGAGTTGGTGGCAGACGGCGTCGCCGATGTCACCTGGCTCTTCCACGGTTTAATGCCAGGGCGCTTTGAGCTGACCAAACTACCGGAATTCCCCACCTTTGAAGACTTTTCATCAGAAAATGCCTCCGTGGCTTACTGGCGTACTCACCAAGAATACCTAAGCGATGCCGGAGAGCATCGCGGCGTAGAAGTCCTGGGTTTGGGAGTGCATGGCCCTGGGGCGCTCTTCCTGGCTGAACCGATCGAAAGCCTTGACGATTTGCAAGGTAGACGGGCGCGCATAGGGGGCGGCGTGATGGCGGATATTTCCAGCGCGCTAAGCCTCACTGGGGTCGCACTGCCGCCAGGTGGAACATACGAGGCCGCCACGCAAGGGGTGATCGACGGTGCAATGCTAACCCTTGAGGGACTTAAGAGCTTTCGATTAGCCGAGGTATTGCCCTACACGGTACAAATGCCGGGCGGCTTCTATCGTGGCAGCTTTTCCCTGGTCATCAATCCTGATACCTGGCAGTCGCTTTCCGAGCAAGACCGTAACGCCATTATGGATGTCTCAGGCGAAAAGCTGTCCCGTCT
The DNA here is from genome assembly GCF_000982975.1 of Halomonas sp. A3H3. Classification (NCBI taxonomy): domain Bacteria; kingdom Pseudomonadati; phylum Pseudomonadota; class Gammaproteobacteria; order Oceanospirillales; family Halomonadaceae; genus Halomonas; species Halomonas sp. A3H3. The sequence continues at coordinate 2,243,613 of NZ_HG423343.1, forward strand.
GTTTGGTTTCATGATGGATACCGTCGATGTGCGTGGCGTTGAGTTTGCCAAGGAGGAGGGCAACACCTTTATCGAGTTGCCTGTTGAAGAGGTCGAAAACTTCATGCAATTGGCGGCTAACCTTCCCAGCGACTGGTTTGAAGTGGCAGCTGCGAAAGATGTTGATGGAGAGGCCGCCCGCGCATTCTTTCTCGAACAATTGCAGGTTGTCGCAGGCGACGATGAAGGCCTGAGCGCTGACGATGTGGTTGATCCTGACGCCTAAACTACGTGTTTTTAATGTGCTAACTCGTATTCAGTCAATGCTGCCTCGCTTAGAGAAAGATATATTGGCAAAACGTATCGGAATGAGGGAGTCTTGATCTAGGCAGTAATAGGCTTTTGGTGAGTATAGCGTTTCTGAGGAGCTGTATTGCTCATAAGCGAACTCGTTGAGTTCGCTTATGATGTGGCTGAATAATTGTGGGTTATTTATTCGATCTGGCCATGGTTGTCAGGTTTTTAACTAGAGATAAAAAATAAGTTAGAACTTATGAAGTGATACTGTTAAGGCTCTCTATGCTTTATGCATAAGTTGCCTGCTAAGTCTTCAACGACAGATATGGCGTCAAGTTTATCACAGTCGCCTGTTAAGCAGTCTCCCGTTTTAATGTCAAACGCCGCCCCATGCGCACTGCATAGAAAACGGTGGCCATCTGATGAAATGATACTGTCCGACCGATAGTTTAAAGGTAAATATTGGTGGGGGCAGGCATTAACGTAGCAATAAATCGTGCCATTTATGCGTGTTGCAATGACCGGGAAAGATCCATTGCTGCTCATTACTTCCACGCAGCGTGCTTTGCCTTCTGGTATAGCGCTAGAAGGGCAAATAACAGCCCCCTCTTGGGGGGCATTTTCATAGTTACGCCAAGCGTCATGCACGGTGTGCCCTTTTACTATTCAGCGGTACTTTGCAACACGCCGCGGTTAATCTGATCCTCTTCGATGGACTCGAAAAGTGCTTTAAAATTGCCCTCTCCAAAACCATCATCGCCTTTACGCTGGATGAACTCGAAAAAGATGGGGCCAATCACCGTTTTGGAGAAAATTTGTAGCAAAATTCGGGTTTCGCCGCCGCCCACGACACCTTCGCCGTCAATCAAAATGCCACGGCTGCGCAGTTTATCGAGAGGCTCCTGGTGGTCTTTAACACGCTCTAGCGACTTTTCGTAGTAGATGCTCGGCGGGCCAGGCATAAATTCGAGACCTGCATCAGCGATTAAGTCAGTACCGGAGTAGATGTCGTTTGTGGCAATGGCGATATGCTGAATGCCTTCGCCGTTATATTCGCGCAAGTACTCTTCAATCTGGCTGTGATCGTCGGCACTTTCGTTAATGGGTATGCGAATTTTACCATCTGGAGAAGTCAATGCACGGCTGGTAAGACCTGTCATTTTACCGGTGATATCAAAGTAGCGTATTTCGCGGAAGTTAAAGGTGTCATGGTAAAACTTATACCATGTGTCCATATTGCCGCGAATAACGTTATGAGTGAGGTGATCAAGATAGTAAAAACCAAACCCCTTAGGATTAGGATCTACCTCATCGAACCACTCAAATTCGTTTGAATAACAGCTGCCTTTTTCGCCATACGTATCAATAAAGTAAAGCAGCGAACCGCCTATGCCAATAACCGCAGGCGCATCGATGGACTTATTACCTGTGAACTCTTCTGCACCCAAGTCGACGGCACGTTTTAGCGCATGCTGAGCATCAACGACGCGCCAAGCCATTGCTGGAGCACAGGGGCCGTGCGCCTCAATAAATGCTGACGCATGCGAGTTAGGCTCACTGTTAAGCAGGTAGTTGATATCGCCTTGACGATAAACGGTGATCGACTTGTCACGATGTTTTGCAACGGGAACGAAACCCATTTGCCGAAATAAACTATCTAGTTTTTCCGGCTCGGGGTGTGCAAATTCAACAAACTCGAAGCCATCTGTGCCCGCTGGGTTTGCATCATTTATGGTTGCTTTGGGTGCGTCATGAGGGAAGGGGCCCATCGTTGTCTCTCCTTTATTGTCTTGTTGGGTGACAAGTTCAGTATAGGGAAGAGCCGGTACAATTAGGTTGCAAACTAACCTAAGATGCAGCCAAATAGTGCATAAAGTGTGCGCAAAAGGAGTGCTGTATGCACGGAATTTCATTGGATCGTTATGATCTTGCAATTTTGTCAGCATTGCAAAAGAACTCAGCCCTCACTAATTCAGAGCTGGGTGAGCGAGTCAGCCTGTCTCCCTCTCAGTGCTCCCGACGCAAAGCGCGGCTAGAAGCCGAAGGTGTGATTAAGGGCTATTCGGCTAGGCTTGATGCTACTAGCCTAGGGTTTGGGCTGCGCGCTATCACCAGGGTTAATCTCAAAGCTCATGGTGAAAGCATGGATGATGATTTTGTGACATTACTGACGAAGCACGCCATGGTTCGTGAGGCCTATTCTGTGTCGGGAGACGCAGACTATGTGTTACATATCATCGCCAAGGATCTAACAGCGTTTTCGGACTTTATTCATCATCATTTATTACCTCATCCTAATGTCACCCAGGTTCGCTCTGAAATAATACTGCGTAGTATGAAAGAGGAGCAGGGGTTGCCGGTGGAAGGTGGCTAAGTAACTGCGTTTGTTTTGTGCTGTGAGGGTTCTATGCGTCTTAAATTTCACTGTCAGAATCGAATCGGCATTCTTCGCGATATTGTGGCCCAATTTGCTGACTACAGAATTAATGTCGCGCGAGGTGAAGTGGGGGGCGATCACGGCAGTACCATCTATCTACATGTCCCACAATTACTTAATGCTCAGTTGAGTACGCTTAAACCAGTATTGGAAGGCATTCCCGGTGTGTTTGGAGTTAAGCGCGCTAGCTTGATGCCCAGCGAACGGCGCCATTTGGAGTTGGATGCGCTGCTATCCTCGCTTTCTGACCCAGTGATGTCGATAGATATGCAGGGTCGGATTGTGGCGGCCAACCGTATTGCTGTCCAGGTATTGGGGGTGCGTGTTCAAGAAGTACCAGGGCTCTCGCTGGATCGTTACCTTGATGAGGTAGATCTTCCCGATTTAATTCGCCGTAACAACTCACGCATCAATGGGCTGCGAATCAAGCTGAAAGGCGATACCTATCTTGCTGATATCGCTCCCCTGCACACCGAAGACACGAATGTAGATTCATTAGCCGGAGCGGTTGTGACGTTACATCGTGCTGACCGCATCGGTGCCCGTATTTATCAAGTACAGCGCCAAGAGCTGCGTGGCTTTGAAGCCATCTTTCAATCGAGTTCGCGATTGGAGGCCGTGATCAACGAGGCGCGTCGCATGGCGCCATTGGATGCACCGCTACTGATTATGGGTGAAACGGGAACCGGGAAAGAGCTGGTGGCCAGGGCCTGTCATTTGGCCAGCCCCCGTGGGCAAGCGCCGTTTGTGGTGCTTAATTGTGCTGGGCTTCCTGAGTCGATGGCCGAAACAGAGCTTTTCGGTTACGCACCCGGTGCCTTCGAGGGCGCTCGCCCGGAAGGAAAGCTTGGCCTTCTGGAGCTTAATGCAGGCGGTACGGTCTTTCTTGATGAAGTCGGTGAAATGAGCCCTCGGCTGCAGACGAAACTGTTACGCTTCCTTCAGGATGGCGGATTCCGTCGAGTTGGGAGCGACGAAGAAACCTTTCTTGATGTGCGGGTGATCTGCGCCACTCAGCAAAACCTACCTCAGCTATGTAGTGAAGGTCTGTTTCGGCTAGATCTTTATCACCGTCTCAATGTGCTCTCTCTACAGGTGCCCCCTTTGCGCGAATGCCTGGACGGCATCGAAGACTTGGCGGCCTATGTGCTTGATCGTGCGGCGCGTCAGATAGGCTGTCCTTTACCGGAGCTTTCGACTGCTGCGTTGGAAAAGATAACCGGCTACGACTGGCCGGGTAATGTGCGTCAGTTGGAAAATGTGCTGTTTCAGGCGGTGTCATTATGCGAAGAGACGGCCATTCAGCCAGCGCATTTGCGCCTTCCGCAGAGCGAAGTATCGCCTGCGCTTACTGGCATTCCCTTAGAGGGAAGCTTGAGCGACATGTTAGGGGAGGTGGAAAGAAATATCTTAAGTACGTTGTATCAACAGTATCCTTCCAGCCGCCAGTTAGGAAAGCGGTTGGGCGTTTCGCACACCACTATTGCCAATAAGCTCAAGCGTTACGGCATTGGTGCTCAAGAAGATTCTTAAAAAGTCCCATGGCAGGTGAATTAACTGTCACGATTTGTTTACGGGGTGTCAGAAAAACGCAACGGCAAGACCCCAGCCCTCGGCATATCCTCTTAAGCGTAACGATTAGTTTACAGTTGCACCTCTCTTATGTGGGTAGCATCGCGCCCAATGCGATGTGACCCCATTCCTGCCCTCTCGCTATCCCCATAGACTCTTTATAGATTGCTCTTGATGACTGGTTGATCACAGTTGGTTGGCTTTTATAAGTAGCTAATCGCTCTTAAGTAGCTGTTCTAGCTGCTCATAAATAAATAGCCTAAAAAACAATATCAATTTATAAGGTTTCCCAATGACAACGACAAATACGCCTCCCAATACGCTGTGGCTGGGCCGCTGGGGATTTGTACTGGCAGCCACTGGTTCTGCAGTGGGACTCGGTAATATCTGGAAGTTTCCTTACATCACGGGCGAGTTCGGGGGTGGCGCTTTCGTGCTGGTCTACCTGGCCTGCATATTGGCGGTAGGCGTCCCCATCATGATGGCTGAAATCAGTTTTGGCCGCCGCGGGCGAGGAAGCCCGGTTGACGCTATCCGTCGGGTGGTGCATGAATCGGGTCATGGTAGCTTCTGGTCGATCTTCGGCTGGATGGCCATGCTCTGTGGCTTCATGATTTTGTCTTTCTATGTGGTGGTCGCTGGCTGGTCATTCTCCTACCTGTGGAAAATGCTGAGCGGCGGACTGGCAGGCAATAGCGTCGATGACATGGCGGCAATTTTCGCCGCTAATAATGCCAACCCTTTCACGCTAGGTGCTTGGAGCACGCTAGTGACGGTGCTGACCATGTTCATTGTCGGCAAAGGCGTACAGGCTGGCATTGAAAAGAGTGTCAGTTGGATGATGCCAGGCATGGTGATCATGCTGGGTATATTGATCGGCTACGGTGCTTTTTCCGGTGGCTTTGCTGAAGCATGGTCTTTCCTGTTCTCTTTCAATACCGAAGGGTTAAGCAGTGAAGGATTATTAGCAGCGCTGGGGCATGCCTTCTTTACCTTGTCGCTCGCATCGGGTGCGATTCTTACCTACGGCTCTTACCTGCCAGAGGGGCACTCCATCGCGCGCACGACATTCAGCGTGGCCATTGCCGATACCGTTGTCGCACTAATGGCAGGCTTGGCTATTTTCCCGATTATTTTCGCAAACGGAATGAATCCCGGCCAAGGGCCAGGATTGATCTTCATGAGCTTGCCATTGGCCTTCCAAGCGATGCCGTTTGGTACGCTGTTTGGCGTTCTGTTCTTTGTCATGCTGTCGATGGCTGCGCTTACGTCGTCGATTTCGATGATTGAGGCGACAGTCGCCTGGCTTATTGCAAGCAAAGGGCTGACGCGTAAACGAGCATCGTGGGGTGTGGGTATCGTGCTGTGGTTGGTGAGTACCTTGGCAATGCTGTCATTCAACATGGGCGCGGATTGGACGTTTGCAGGTCGCACTTTCTTCGATTGGCTGGACTACCTGACCTCCCGCTGGATGATGCCGTTAGGCGGTTTGGGTATGGCGCTAATGGTAGGTTTCCTGCTGCGTACTGAAATATTCAGGGAGGAGCTAGGGCTCTCCCGTACCCAGCATGCACTGTGGCTATTTATGGTGCGTTACGTCAGCCCATTAGGCATCGTGTTAATTTTCATTGATACGCTGGGCCTAGCGACACTCCAGATAGGTACTCAGTGGCCGTGGTTGCTAGCACTGCTAGTGCTGATCACCGTGGTAGGAGAGTTCGCTAGCCCGCGATTACGTCAACCGGCTTCCTGAAGCTTTTCAGGAACAAGTGCTCAATAGATCTGAATAGAGAGATTGAAGCGCTCCCATCCACAGATGGGGGCGCTTTACGTTAGAGGGATACAATGAGCCGGTTTGCCTGCTGCCAGTTGCCCTGCCACTTCCTGTTTTAAGTTGTGGGCTAACGTTGCGGTTGACGTTACATAGCAGCGTTTTGTTAGCGAATCGGAATAGCGGTCTCTTCTTTGATATTACGTAGCACGAAATTGGAATTGACCTGGGAAATGCCATCCAAGGTGAAGAGTTTCTCATTCAGAAAGCGGTCATAAGCCGCCATGTCTTCGATAACCACTCGCAGCACGAAATCCGCGTTGCCGGTAGTGGCATAGCACTGCAGCACTTCTGGGTATTGCAGGATGCGGTTTTCGAACTCGACGGTGTTGTCGATGTGGTGGCGAACCAACGTCACCATCACCAATGCCGACAGTGGCTGGCCCACCAGGCTGGGTTCCACCAACGCCGCAAAGCGGCGGATCACGCCACTATCTTCCAAAGCCTTTACACGTCGCCAGCAGGCGGCGGGGGATAGCCCGATCTGTTCGGCGAGCTCATTGTTGGTAATGCGCCCCTGTTGCTGAAGCAGGGTAAGAATGCGCTGATCATGCCTGTCTAAGGTGATTAGTTTGGTCGCTTCTTTCATAGTGCCATTTCATTTGTTTGTGGTTTGTTGAATATCATTGCGTTAAATCTCAAAAAATGAAAGTAATGATCAATAACCAGGCTTTTGAAGAGTGAATTAGCAAGCACCTTTAGTGCGCTCTTGGCTAGACTCAAGCGTATTACAACCATAACTCTTCAACCGTACTGGTGAACTCCCATGACAACCCCCTCGATCGCTGAGCAGGCGGGTTCTATTGCCCAGCCTCTCGATATTGCACTCGATGACAATCTTCTCGATGACTATGCGCTGGCCGATCGCTATACCCGCGGAGAAGGCCGTGTCTTTCTCACCGGCACCCAGGCATTGGTGCGTATCGCCTTACGCCAAGCCGAGCTTGATTGCCACAATGGCCGCCACACGGCAGGACTCATCAGCGGCTATCGAGGCTCGCCCTTAGGCGGTGTAGACCAAGAGATCTGGCGGGCGAAAGCCGCCATGGAAGAGCACCACATCGATTTTGTCCCTGCTATAAACGAAGACCTTGCCGCCACCATGATGCTGGGTTGCCAGCAAGTCGAGACAGACCCCGATAAGCAAGTAGATGGCGTGTTTGGCATGTGGTACGGCAAGGGGCCTGGCGTTGATCGCGCGGGCGATGCCTTAAAGCACGGTAATGCCTACGGTAGCTCGCCGACTGGCGGTGTGCTGGTGGTCGCCGGGGATGACCATGGGTGTGTGTCGTCCTCCATGCCACACCAGTCTGATGTCGCCTTTATGGCGTGGTTCATGCCGGTAGTGAGCCCTGCATCATTGGCGGAATATGAACGCTTTGGGCTTTGGGGCTATGCACTTTCACGCTTCTCGGGTTGCTGGGTGGGTTTCAAAGCCGTTTCTGAAACCGTAGAGAGTGGCGCGTCGGTGGACGTGCCTCCCTTGCCAGAATATGTAACGCCCGATTTCGATATGCCGGAAGGCGGGCTGCACTACCGCTGGCCCGATCTGCCGGGGCCACAGCTTGAGACTCGCCTTGAGCACAAGCTGGCTGCCGTTCAGGCGTTTGCCACGGCCAATCCGATTGATCAGTATCTATTTCGCCAGGAACAGGCGACTTTTGGGCTAGTCACCACAGGCAAGGGCCATCTGGATTTACTTGAAGCGCTGCGTTTGTTGGGGCTGGATGAAGCCAAACTGCGTGATCTAGGGATTGAGATATATAAGGTCGGGATGGTGTGGCCTCTCCATCGCCCCGGCATCCTTGAGTTTATTCATGGCAAGCGCGAGGTGCTGGTCATTGAAGAAAAGCGCGGCATTATCGAAAGCCAGCTGAAGGAGTACATGTCGGAACCCGATCATCCAGGCGAGGTCATCGTGACCGGCAAACAAGATGAAACCGGCAAACCACTGATTCCCTTTGTTGGAGAACTGAGCCCGCGTCTCTTGGCAGGCTTCGTGGCAGAGCGTTTGGAGCGCTTTTTCAAGATTGATTTTAGCGACAAGCTGGCAACCGTTGATGCTTGCCAAGCAGGTGTTAAGGAACTCGGCGGTGTACGCCGCATGCCCTATTTCTGCTCCGGTTGCCCACACAACAGCTCGACCAAGGTGCCTGAGGGCAGCAAAGCCCTGGCGGGGATCGGCTGTCATTTTATGGCCTCGTGGATGGATCGCAGCACTGAATCGTTAATTCAGATGGGTGGAGAAGGCGTTAACTGGGTGGGCAAGAGCCGCTTTACCGGCAATGGCCATATTTTCCAGAACTTAGGCGAAGGCACCTGGTTTCACTCGGGCTCAATGGCCGTGCGCCAGGCAGTGGCTGCCAACGTTAATATTACCTATAAAATTCTGTTCAACGACGCGGTTGCCATGACGGGCGGCCAACCTGTAGATGGGCAAATCAACGTGCCCATGATTGCCCGGCAATCGCTGGATGAGGGCGTTCGCCGAGTCATGGTGGTCAGTGACGAACCGGAGAAGTACCGGGGGCATGAAAAGGAATTCCCTAAAGAGGTTACCTTCCATAGCCGCGAAGAGATGGATACGCTGCAGCGTGAGCTGCGCGAAATTCCAGGCTGTACGGTGTTGATTTATGATCAGGCATGCGCGGCTGAGAAACGTCGTCGGCGCAAGCGCGGTCAGTTGGAAGACCCTGCCCGCCGTGTGTTTATCAACCACCATGTTTGCGAAGGCTGTGGTGATTGTTCCGTACAGTCCAACTGTTTATCGGTGGTGCCTCGCGAGACCGAGCTAGGTCGCAAGCGCAAAATCGACCAGTCCTCCTGTAACAAGGACATGTCCTGCGTCAGTGGTTTTTGTCCCAGCTTTGTCACTGTAGAAGGTGGCGGGCTGCGTAAAGGCCAGGGCGTTGCGGCAGATAACGCCTTTTGGCAACGTATAGCGCATTTGCCTAACCCCTCCATTGCCACTTTGACGGCCCCTTACGACTTGCTGGTGGGGGGCGTTGGTGGCACGGGGGTGGTGACCATCGGGCAACTGATCACCATGGCGGCACACCTGGAAGGCAAGGGCTCCAGCGTGCTCGACTTTATGGGGTTTGCGCAAAAAGGTGGGGCAGTACTGAGCTATGTGCGCTTGGCATCTCAGCCCAGTGAGCTTAATCAGGTACGTATCGAAGCGGGGCAGGCCGATGCGATGATCGCTTGCGATATGGTGGTGGCGAGTTCTCAGAAAGCGCTGAATGTGCTGCAGCCGACCACGCGTATTGTGGCGAATCTGGCCGAGCTAGCCACAGCGGATTATGTGCTTTATCGCGATGCGGATATGCAGCCCAGCAAGCGTCTTAACATGTTGCGTGAAGCGGTAGGAGATGAACGCTTTGCTTCTCTAGATGCCAATCGCCTAGCTGAACAGCTGCTAGGGGATACCGTATTCTCCAATATGATGATGCTCGGGTTTGCCTGGCAGCAAGGGCTGGTGCCGCTTTCTGAGCCTGCGCTGCAGCGTGCTCTAGAACTCAATGGCGTCGCAGTGGAAAAGAACCGCCAAGCATTTGCCTGGGGGCGCTTGGCAGCGGTGGAACCCGATTACCTCCAGCAGCACCTGGATAAGATGCCACTGTCCGCGAATGCCACACTGGACGAAGTGGTAGCGCGTAATCGTCGCCACCTGGAGCGCTATCAGAACCGAGCCTGGGCTGAACGTTACGTGACCCAGGTGACTAAAGTGCGTGAAGCAGAAACAGCGCTAAAATGTGGCCAATCACTGAGTGAGGCCGTTGCTCATCAGCTCTATCGTTTGATGGCGTATAAAGATGAGTATGAAGTGGCGCGACTTTACACCCAGAGCGATTTTCTGGATGAGATCAAAGCAACGTTTTCTGGTGATTACCAGTTAACCTTCCACTTGGCGCCGCCGCTTATAGGTGGTCGTAAGGATGCTCAGGGGCGTCCAGTGAAGCGCCGCTTCGGCCCCTGGATGCTGAAGGCAATGGGCGCGTTGGCAAAGATGCGCGGTTTGCGCAACACGGCTCTCGATCCTTTCCGCTTCAGCGCCGACCGCAAGCTCGACCGCGCCTTATTGGCTGATTACGAGCAGTTGATTGATGAGTTAGTGGCACGTCTTGATGGCACGAATCACGCCACGGCATTAGCGCTTGCTAAGCTGCCGGAAGAGATTCGTGGTTTCGGACCCGTTCGCGAAACTGCCGCTGAGAAAGCTAACGAGCGTCGTGAGACGTTGCTGAAGGAGCTACGTGAAGGTCGCTCGAAGACCATCGCTGTCGAAGCTGCTTGAGGCGATCCATATAGGTATGAAAGGCCACGCAATGCGTGGCCTTTTGCTATGCATCTATACAACGACCCACTAAGCCTCTTTTCGGCGGCATACCAGCAGCCAGTGGCTTAGCAAGGCGAGTAGCCCCATCAGCCCGATCGTCAAGGCCATGGTGCGCGAGCTGCCGTCGTGGAATTGCCCGACTAATCCACCTACCACAGCGGCAATTGTCATTTGCAGAAAACCAAACAAGGAAGATGCCGCGCCTGCACATTGAGGGTTGGGCGCCAGTGCACCGGCCATTGTTTGTGGCATCAAAATGCCCACCCCCAGCATAAACACTATATGGGGGCCCACCACCGCCCAGGGGTGATGGACGCCAACGGCAGCCAAGCCCGCCATGACGAGGCCCCCAGTTGCGCAGATTACGGTGCCCAGGGTAATGAGGCGATCACGACCCAAGCGGTGGCTATATCGGCCGCTGACCAGCGTCCCGACGAAGAAGCCCGCGACAATCAGCGTGAACAGCACGCCATAAAGGGTAGGGGCGACGCCCATGTACTCGATGAGCACAAAAGATGAGCCAGAAAGGTACGCGAATAACCCGGAGAACGCGGCAGCATTCACCAAGGTGTAGCCAATAAAGGCACGCTGAGTCAGTAGTAAGCGAAAGTTAGCCAGTACGGATTTCGGGTGGATCGATTGCCGCCGCTCCTTCGCCAACGGCTCGGGCAGCATAAGTATCAGCACCGCCAGCATCACTGCCGCGTAGAGCGCCAGCACCACGAACACCGATTCCCAGCCAAAAAACAGCAGTAACCCCGCGCCTACCACAGGGGCCAGAGCAGGGGCGAGTGCCATGGTACTTGCCATATAGGCGAGGATACGTCCGGCCTCGATGGGGCCGTGAATATCACGTACCGCTGCCCGTGCTAATACCGGTCCAGCAGCACCGCCGAAGGCCTGCAAAAAGCGGCCTGCCAGTAACCACTCGACGCTAGGCGCCCAGGCACACAGTAGGCTCGCAGCGAGAAACAGCGATAACCCTGCGATCATCACCGGGCGGCGGCCAAAGCGATCAGAGATTGGCCCGCACAATAGTTGGGCCAGAGCGAATCCAGCCATATAGAGGCTAAGGGTCAGCTGTATTCGGTCTGGGCCAGTATTCAGCGCTTCTGCCATGGCGGGCATGGCTGGCAAGTACATATCCGTCGCCAGCGGGCCGAGCGCAGTCACTGCAGCCAGGGCCACGACGGTGGCGGTAGAGGGCAGCTTTAGCACCCCTTAACTCCTTTTGGTTGGATGTGATGCCCCTTCGGACACGAGACGGGCGCCTTCCCGAGTGGAAAGACGCCCGCTTATGTTAGCCTGCTTAGTATAGCTTGACTTAGCTGGCGTCAGGCTGCACCTCTGGTGCTGCCTTTTCGAAGGCTGGCAGTGAACGGCAATTGGTAACGATACGCTGAATCGTCGGATAGGCTGACAAATCACACTCGAAACGTTCCGCGTTGTACACCTGGGGAATCAGGCATATATCCGCAAGCGTAGGGGTGTCGCCATGGCAAAAATCTCCACTGCTGGGGGCATTGGAGAGCGTTGCTTCCAGAGCGGTGAAACCCTCGGCAATCCAGTGGTGGTACCAGGCTAGCTTAGCCGCTTCATCCGCTCCCATTTCTCTCACTAAATACTTGAGTACCCTCAGGTTGTTGAGTGGGTGAATCTCGCAGGCCACCGACTGAGCGAGCGCACGAACCCGCGCCCGTTCTAACGCGTTAATCGGCAGCAGGGCAGGCTCGGGATGTACTTCATCGAGATACTCGCAGATCGCCAGTGACTGGTTAATCACCGAGCTATCGTCCAACACCAGGCTAGGCACCAGCCCCTGAGGGTTGCGCATCAGGTGGTCGTCACCCCGTTGCTCACCTTTCACCAGGTTGACCGGGATCTGGTCATAATCCAGTCCCTTAAGGTTTAAGGCAATACGCACCCGGTAAGCAGCCGACGAGCGGAAATAGCCGTAAAGCGTCGTCATGTTGCCTTCCTTTATTTGGGCTGGTACTGCACTACTTGCTGATCGATCGTACCAAATATGTTGTTGCCATCGCGGTCGAACATCTCGATACGAACCCGGTCGCCAAAACGCATAAAAGGGGTTTTTACTTGGCCGTACAGTATCTGCTCCACCATGCGCACTTCGGCTAGACAGCTATAGCCAACGCCACCGTCAGCCACCGGCTTTCCAGGGCCGCCGTCGGGATCCGGGTTGGAAACAGTGCCTGAGCCAATGACAGCACCTGCGCCGAGATAGCGGGTCTTAGCCGCATGGGCAACCAGCTGTGGAAAGTTAAAAATCATATCTGGCCCGGCTTCAGGCTCGCCAAACTTCTCGCCATTCAAGTGCACGGTCAGTGGCAGGTTCACTTTACCATCCTGCCAGGCATCGCCCAGTTCATCTGGGGTCACCGCAATGGGCGAGAACGAAGAGGCGGGCTTTGCTTGGAAAAAACCGAACCCCTTTGCGAGTTCACCTGGAATCAGACCACGCAGACTCACGTCGTTAACCAGCATTACTAGCTTAATGTGCTTGGCAGCTTCCTTCTGCGTGACTGCCATCGGGACGTCATCGGTGATAACAGCGATCTCGCCTTCAAAGTCGATGCCATGCTCTTCGCTCACCGCCTCGATATCATCGGTGGGTGCCAAGAAGCAGTCGCTACCGCCCTGATACATGAGCGGGTCTGTCCAGAAGGTTTCAGGCATCTCGGCATTACGCGCCTGGCGTACCAGCTGGACATGGTTCAGATAGGCGGAGCCGTCAGCCCACTGATAGGCACGCGGTAACGGGGAGTGCAACGCACTTTGATCAAGCTTAAAAGCGCTTTCAGTACCACCACTGTTAAGCTGAGCATAGCGCTCTTCAAGCTGAGAGCTAACCGCTTCCCAGTTCTCAAGGGCAGCCTGAAGTGTGGGAGCAATATCAACGGCGCTCACAGCGCGGGAGAGGTCACGCGAGACGATGATGAGTTCTCCGTCGCGGCCCTGCTTAAGTGTTGCCAGTTTCATAGTGATTCAATCCTTGTCGTCAGGGTGGTATAGGGTTCAGGTCTGGCTTGGGTTGAAGTGGGAGCGCAGCGTCGACCAAACATCCACATAATCACGTTGACGGAAGTCAGCATTCAGTGCCGCAGGGGTCGGGTGAAAGAAGTAGCGGCTTTCAAACATGAAGGCCAGTGTATCGCCTATGAAGTGGGGCTTAAGCTCAGCGTTGGAGGCTTTCTCAAATGTCTCAGCATCGGGGCCGTGGGGCGACATTGAGTTATGTAGACTGGCGCCGCCAGGGGTGAAGCCTTCAGCTTTTGCATCGTACTCGCCATGAATAAGCCCCATAAACTCGCTCATTAGATTGCGATGGAACCAGGGCGGTCTAAAGGTGTTCTCGGCAACCATCCAGCGTGGCGGAAAAATCACAAAATCAATATTAGCCATTCCCGGTGTATCGGAGGGTGACGTCAATACGGTGAAGATTGACGGGTCCGGATGATCGAAGCTAACCGTATTGATGGTGTTAAAGTTGGCAAGATTATATTTATAAGGCGCGCAGTTGCCGTGCCACGCCACCACATCTAACGGCGAGTGGTCGAGTTTGCTCTCCCAGAAACGACCAGAGAACTTAGCCACTAAGCGGTAGTCGCCTTCGAGGTCTTCGTAGGCTGCCACAGGGCTTTGGAAGTCACGCGGGTTTGCTAGGCCGTTAGCCCCGATAGGGCCGAGGCCTGGTAGCTCTAAGGGACTACCGTAGTTCTCGCAAATATATCCCCGCACAGCATCAACGCCCTGAGCTCTGCGTACTTGGAATTTTACACCGCGTGGAATAACGGCAATTTCACCATTATCGATCTCGATGTCACCAAACTCGGTACGTAGACGAATGGCGCCCAGTTGCGGAACAAACAGCAGCTCTCCGTCAGCGTTGTAGAAAAACCGCTCGGTCATGTCTTTATTAAAGGTGTAGACATGCACGCCTACCCCAGCCTGTGTACCCGCATCGCCGTTGACGGCAATGGTAAACAAGCCATCGATAAAATCAGTCGACTCATTAGGTAATGAAACGGGATCCCAGCGCATTTGGTTAGGATCCGCCGCTGGCTTGTCTAACGGGGCCGTGTGTACGCTGTTATTTTCTAGTGGCTGATAAGCGCTCTGAACGACAGAAGGGCGAATACGGTAAAGCCAGCTACGGAAATTTTGATGACGTGGCGCTGTAAATGCGGAGCCGGTTAGTTGCTCTGCATATAGTCCATAAGCGCACTTCTGAGGGGAGTTTTGCCCAGTCGGCAATGCCCCTGGCAGCGCTTCGGTTGAAAAGTGATTATGAAAGCCATTTTGATATTTCAATTGTTTAGTCATTGTTAAGACCTGCGTTATGGGAACGTTATTTTGATAAAGCTATATTTTGATAAAGCTATATTTTGATAAAACTGTATGTTGATAAACCAAGGGGCGCGGCTATTGATCGCCATCACCAACCGCATGGGAAATCGCCTCTTCAAGCACGGCTTGATCGCCTATGTGATTAGCTAGCAACAGGATCAGACGGGCATTGATGCGCTCGCTTTCTGCCTCGCTTCGGTCGCGATGTAGCGCCGTGAGCGCAGCGTAAAAGGCGTCCGGATCAGTGAAGTTCGAATTCAGCTCAAGCCTTGGCATGGCAGCTTTCCTGGAAGGTAGTGTCAGCGGCACCCGCAAGATAAACGCCCAACGCGCGGTCTAATGCGTCTTCAACCCTGCGGGCCGTGATGGCGTGCCAGCGGGCAGCAACGTGTTGATCAGGGCGAATAAGGTACCCGCCACCTGCTTTCAGGCCATATCGTTGTGTCACTAGCCCCTCGGAATCGTCTACGATGGTTGTGCGCGGTAGAGCGCTAAGCTCATCCGTTGCTGGGCCAACGATCACCAGGCTTAAATCAGTGCGACGGCCTAACAGCTCTTTCAACGGCGCGGCAAGCGTGTCGGTGTGTCCATCCTCAAAGCGGCCGTCTAGTAACAACACAAAGCCATCGCCAAATTGATTGAGTAGCCAGGCGTTCTCTTCTCTCAATCGAATGGGAGCGTCCTTGGCCGGGCTGCCGGGGCGCAGTTCTCTCGGGCCACCATTAACATCGGGTGTATTGAGCGGTGAGGTGTCATAGCGGCAGGGCATGGAAAGGCGACCGCTGTTGACCAGGCTACGTGCGAAGGCATGTTTCTCAGCCAGCTCCAGCGTCACATCTCGGAACACTTGGCTGATATGGCTCTTCGGGGTAATAAAATCAGTGGCGCGGGTCGAGTTAAGGATGTTCTCTGCCGCGCCATGCTGGCGCTCAGTGTTGTAGGTGGACAAAAGCGTTTTTGGCGCCTGCTGTTTGAGAACGCGGGCTAGTTTCCACACTAAATTATCCACACCCTGTAGGGCACCATTGGCGCCCCTGGCGCCAAAGGGGGATACCTGATGAGCCGCGTCACCTATGAATATCACGCTATGGTGAATGAAGTTATCCATCTTACGGCAGCGGAAGGTGTAGACACTGGCCCACTCAAGCTCGAACTCCACGTCTTGGCCAAGCATTGCCTGAACTCGTGGGCGAATGTTCTCTTCTTTCTTTTCTTCTTCCGGGTCAGCATCACATCCTAATTGAAAGTCGATACGCCACACATTGTCCGGTTCTTTGTGCAGTAGGACTGACTGATTGGGATGAAAGGGCGGGTCAAACCAAAACCAGCGTTCTGTAGGGAAGTCGGCCTTCATCACCACATCAGCAATCAGGAATCTGTCCTGAAATACTTGGCCTTTGCACTCAAGGCCCAGTATGTCTCGGATTCGGCTGTTAGCTCCATCCGAGACGAGGAGGTAGTCACAAGTCAGCTGGTAATCACCGTCCTGGGTAGAGACCTTGATGGCGGAGCACTCAGGCTGAGCATCGACATCAATGACCTTATGTTTCCAACGAAGGTCAATTTGCTCTGGAAAGTCGTGAGTGCGGTTGACCAGAAACTCTTCAAAGTAATACTGCTGTAAGTTAATAAAGGCGGGCATACGGTGGCCGTCTTCTGGCAGCAGGTTGAAGTCATAGACCTCGCGATCCTGGAAGAAGACGCGACCGTGCTGCCAGGTGACGCCTTTTGCAAGCATCGGCTCGACGCAACCCAGGCGGTCTACAATTTCCAGCGAACGTTTAGCAAAACACAGGGCCCGCGACCCCACGCTAACGGTGTTGTTATCGTCCAGAACAATCGAATTAACGCCTTGGTGAGCCAAGTCGATGGCGGCGGCAAGGCCGCTAGGTCCCGCTCCGACAATCACTACCGGATAGTGGCGAACTTCTTGAATATCGAGTTCAGGCGGGCGCCGATAAGGATAGACAGGATTTTTATAGGTTGTTGGCATCTATTTGCTCCCGTTCAGCGTCGGGTGCGTGACACCCGACTGCTGGGCATGATCAGTGGGTGTCACTGGTGGCACTTACTGATTTTCGACGGCGTCCTGTAGCGAGTGCCACATAGCGGTATCGCGTTCTGCCGTCCAGATGCGGGGATCCGGGTACTCGCCGCCTGCTTCGTCGTAGCAGCGAGTGATATCGAAAGGCACACAGTGATCGAAGATGACCCAGTGTCCATACTTCAGCTTAAGTACCGCGTAGGTCTCGGCGTAACACTCGGATAGAGACTTGCCCGCCGCCTTGCCCGCTTTAACACTTCCATACATATCATTTAGGAAGTCGCGAGTGCCCTGAATGGCTTCCTGGCACTGTTCGGCAGTTTGCAGTGCATCACCGCGGCCGGGCACCAGCTTTTGGGGCTGCATGGATTGCAGGCGATCAAGCGTGGCAGGCCAGTCCTCGTGGTAAGCGTCACCGGTGTAAGGGGTGGCGCCATACTCAACGAGGTCACCGGAAAACATTACTTTTTCCTTCGGCAGCCAGACGACGGTATCGCCCTTGGTATGTCCGCGGCCAAGGTGGATGATCTGTACCTCACGCTCACCCATGTAAACCGTCAGCTTCTCTTGAAAAACTATGTTTGGCCAGGTTAAGCCAGGCACAGAGTCCACACCCTTGAACAGGCGAGGGAAACGACCGACTTCTGACTCATAGTCTTGCTGACCACGCTCGTTGATCAAGTCATAAGTGTTCTGGCTAGCGTAGATATTCTCTGCATCGTACGCGGAAGCGCCGAGAACACGCACGGCATGGTAATGGGTCATTACCACATGCTTAATCGGTAGGTCAGTCACTTCGCGGATACGGCGGATGACATCCTGAGCCATGACGGGCGTTGCCTGGGTGTCGATAACCATCACGCTGTCATCGCCAATCACGATGCCCGTATTGGGGTCACCTTCAGCAGTGTAAGCATAGAGCCCTTCTGCCAGCTTGGTGAAGCTGATCTTCTTCTCTTCGGTATCGGCATGGGACGCGAATTTCTTGCTCATGTTATCTCCGGTGCTATCAGGGTGATTCAGGTATTCATTGAATTGTTGTGTGCTTGAAGGATAGTTTCTAATGAAACTAAATGTCCAATGTTTCATGGACGAATCACTCTGTCTTTTGCATCGTATTGACGATAATTCTTAATAAATCAGGTGATTGTTGCAAATTAATACTTAAGTATAATAAATAAAATCGTGAAATTAGTTGCAAGGGAGAGTATCTGTTGGCACTGTTCCACCTTATGATAGGTGCATTGCTGGAGCCTGCATTCCCAGCTATCGTGCGGATTTTGGTCATCACCACTTCTGATAAACGGTGGCTTTAGGAGAAACAAAATGACGATGGATAAAGCAGACGGCGATGTGTCACTGGAATCTTCAGCCAGGGTAGAGCTGGATCTCAACCAATTTTTACCCTATCAGCTTAACCGTTTAGCTGACCGAATCAGCCAGGCGTTAGAGAAGCTTTATGCCGAGTCTTATGAACTCAATATTGCCCAGTGGCGTGTGCTTGCCTGGCTTAGCCACTGTGATGATTTAACCGCTAAGAAGGTCTGCGCTTACACCAATATGGATAAGGCTCGCGTGTCTCGCGCTATTCAGTCACTGGAAGACCGTGGACTGATAAGCCGCACGCCCTCACAGCAGGATCAGCGACTACATGACTTGCAACTGACGGACGCCGGACAAGCGCTAC
Source organism: Halomonas sp. A3H3 (assembly GCF_000982975.1). Lineage (NCBI taxonomy): Bacteria > Pseudomonadati > Pseudomonadota > Gammaproteobacteria > Oceanospirillales > Halomonadaceae > Halomonas > Halomonas sp. A3H3. The sequence goes on from NZ_HG423343.1 coordinate 2,262,167, forward strand.
TCAATAAGTTAGTGCCCGAAGCCCAGGCGTGGGAGGCCGGCCTGGTGTCGACCCTGAGCGTTGGTGAATATCGTGATCTGCTTAATACAATGCGCAAGCTTGAACGGCAACTGGAGAGAATTGGCTAGAGGCTTGATGCTGGGAAGTCGAGCCCAGGTGACAAATCGCATTTTTACCGGTGGTGTGTCGTTAGTGTATCGATAGATAAGATTTGTGTAACAAAAGAGTGGGCGAAAAATAACCCCATATAGCCATTGATAGTCACTCGAAGAAACAATGTTTTTGGTGTAAGTGGTTGTAATTTAATTTAATAATTTAAGTTAATACTTAAGTATTAGAATCTATTAGTTGATGGATCGTTGCATGATCCACGTATCTAAAGGCATTGTGATAAATAACGTGATTCGTATAATTTCTATATTTTAATAATAAAGTATCACGTTAGGCGCAATGAGTGATTAACTAGCAATCTCACCCACCGCACGCATGGCTTATCAACATCATTCAACAAAAACGATGAGCGCTTTACCCAGTTCGTGACGACCAGAGGAAAGAGAAGTGAATAAAACAACAAACCTGATGATCGGCGCTATTGCCGCCGCAACGCTGAGCACCTCCGCCTTTGCACAAACGACAATCACCGTGAGTACCTGGGCTGGTCCCAATCACGGCATCAACACCATGGTATGGCCAACGTGGAAAGCGTGGATTGAAGAAGCCACTGACGGGCGCGTGACCGTTGACGTTGTGCACGACCTCGGACCTCCCGCCTCCCAGATGGAGATGGTCGCCGACGGCATTGCTGATGCTACTTGGGTATTCCATGGCTATAACGCAGGGCGTTTTCTGGCCACTCAGTTACCCGAATTTCCTACCTTTGAAGACTTCTCCTCGGAGAACGCCTCTGCTGCTTATTGGCATACGCATCAGGAGCATTTAGCCCAAGCTGATGAGCATCGCGGCGTTGATGTGGTGGCTGCGGGGGTACATGGCCCGGGTTGGATCTTTAGTCGTGAGCAGTACCAAACTCTTGCTGATTTAGAGAACGAGCGCATTCGCGTCGGCGGCGGGGTCATGGGAGATCTCTCTAATGCCCTTAATCTGACCGGCGTGGCTTTGCCGCCAACCGGGGTCTATGAAGCTGGCTCTCAGGGCGTTATTGATGGCGCTATGCTGGTGCCGGAAGGCCTTAGAAGCTTTCGGGTAGCCGAGGTATTTCCCTATACCTTGACGGTGGATGGGGGCTTTTATCGAGGCAGCTTCACCATTGTAGTGAATCCGAGTATCTGGGATGAGATGTCTGCAGAAGATCGTGCCGCTGTGGAAGACGTCTCGGGTGAGCGGTTATCGCGACTGTTTGGCTACATGATGGATGTATCCGATGAGCGGGGCGTCGAGTTCGCCGAAGAGCAGGGCCATACCTTTACAGCCCTCGGCGACGAAGATCTTGAGACGCTGCGCGGTATCAGTAGTGATCTGGTTGACACCTGGTCCGAGAACGTAAGTGAACGGGGTGTCGATGCGCAGGCGGCGCTCGATTACTTCCACCAACAGCTTGAAGAAGCTGCTACACAAGAGAGCGTGGCATCCTTAGTGCCACAATCATAATTACCCTTCGCCAAGTGGAGGGCGACTATGCAGATCCTGACGTCTCGCTGGTCAAATGTCGGTAGGGTCATGCAGCTGGCGCTGGAGGGGGTGGCGGGTGCCACCCTCTTTGCCTTGATGCTGCTGACGACTGCTGATGTAGTAGGCCGTTATTTCTTTAATTTACCTATCCTTGGAACCGTCGAGTTGACCCAGCAGATGCTGGCCGCTGTGGTGTTCTTGTCACTGCCAGTAGCATGCTGGCGTGAAGAGCACGTTAGCGTGGATCTCTTGGATGCCATATTCCCTGTGCGCTGGATATGGCTGCGCCAGATGATCGTCAACTTAATTATCGCCGTGGCTTTATGGGTGATCGCTACACGGGTTTGGGCACTGGGCGTGCGTGCTTTCGAGTGGGGCGATGTCACTGAGTTTCTACGCATTCCCGATGGTTACCTTATTTACCTGATTGCCATCATGCTGTTTCTTTCCGCTCTACTCACCCTCGGTCGAGCGGTGAGTTACCTCCTAGAAGGCGTGGGTGTGATTAAGTGCGGTGGCCCAGTCAGCCAGGGAGATAAGCATGATTGAAGCACTTTATGGGTTTGCAGCGCTGTTGATATTGGTATTCCTGCGCATGCCTCTGGCTTTTGCCATGGGGATCGTGGGTTTTGTGGGTTTCTACTACCTGACCGGTAACTGGAACGCGGCTGAAGCCATGGCGTCGCGCCGGGTAGTCGACACCGCTAGGGACTACGGTCTATCGGTGATACCACTGTTTATCTTGATGGGTAACTTGGTGTCCCATGCTGGGCTCTCTGATGCGCTATTCCGGGCCTCCAATGGTTTTCTTGGACACCGTAAGGGCGGTCAGGCGATGGCCACCATCGTGGCTTGTGGTGGTTTTAGTGCTATTTGTGGGTCGAGTCTTGCGACCTGCGCCACTATGGGGCGTGTTGCCATGCCCCAGATGCGCAAGTACGGCTACAAGGACTCGCTGGCGGCAGCCTCCATTGCAGCGGGCGGAACCCTTGGGATACTGATTCCTCCCAGCGTGATGCTGGTGATCTACGGCATCATTACTGAGACCAGTATCCGTGAACTGTTTGCAGCGGGCTTTATTCCCGGCATATTGGGCATTGTGATGTATCTCGGCGCGGTTAAGTGGGTTCTGTGGCGTGATCCCAGCGCTGGGCCAGCGGCCGAAAAAGTACCCTGGAACGAGCGCCTTGCGGCCCTAAAAAATGTGGGGAGTACCCTAGCGCTGTTCGTATTGGTTATCGGCGGCATCTATTTGGGTATATTCACCCCAACCGAAGCGGCGGGTATTGGCGCAATGGGCGCCTTTGTGATTGCGCTGCTCAAGCGTGCTTTGACGCCGACGATACTCATGAATGTCCTGATGGACACTGTGCGAACAACAGCGATGCTGTTTGCGGTGGTGTTGACGGCGCTAATCTTTGCTAATTTCATTAACCGCGCGGGGCTTCCCAATGACCTCCTGGCGTTGGTCACCGGGCTGAACGTGGCCCCCTTCGTGGTTATTCTCGTCATCTTGGCCATTTACGTACTGCTAGGCTGTGTATTCGAAAGCATGTCGATGATGCTGCTGACCGTGCCGGTCTTCTTCCCGGTCGTGGCGGGGCTTGGCTATGATTTGGTGTGGTTTGGCATACTGGTGGTTATCGTCATCGAGATTAGTTTGATAACGCCCCCTGTCGGTATGAATGTGTTCGTATTGCGGGCTGTATTACCGGACGTATCAACAGGCACTATCTTCCGCGGCGTTACGCCTTTCTGGGTCGCCGGTACCATACGCGCACTGCTCGTACTTATATTCCCAGCGATCGTGCTTTTTCTGCCGCAGTTACTGTATTAAAACTACGCTATTAATACGGTTCTATTAACGTCCTTGCTAAACAAACGGATGACAGGGTTAAGTGCCCTGTCATCCGTTTTTTTGTATTACATTTTTGTCTGGTTGTATCGGCTGGGACGTTACTGCCGCTTCGCGACCAGCGTTAAAATGTCGTAGCTGGCGACCAGTTCATCATGTTGATTGGTCACCGCTACGTCCCACATCACCACCCCTTGTGGGTGCCCATCGGGAGAAGTTCGGCCCTGATCAATCTTGCGCTTGCAGGTTAGGCGGGCGCGGATAGTGTCGCCGACCAACACAGGTGTAATAAAGCGCAGTGTATCCAGGCCGTAGTTAGCCAGTACGGGGCCTTCGCCTGGGTAAACGAATAGACCCGCAGCGGCAGACAGCACAAAGTAGCCGTGGGCAATGCGCTGGCCGAACTGGGTCTCTTTGGCGGCAATGTCGTCGAAGTGCATATAGAAGTGGTCGCCGGAAAGGCAGCCAAAATTGACGATGTCGGCTTCAGTGACGGTGCGGCGGTGGGTTAACAGTGACTCCCCAACCTGCAGGTCGTCGAAATGGCGGCGGAACGGGTGGACGTCAGTCTCGATCACCTTGGCGCCACGCACATATTCCTTTGTGACTGCCGCGAGCATGCTCGGAGAGCCCTGGATGGCGGTGCGCTGTAGATAGTGGTGAACCGCACGAATGCCGCCGAGTTCCTCGCCACCGCCTGCGCGGCCGGGCCCGCCATGCTTGAGCATCGGTAGCGGAGAGCCGTGGCCAGTGGATTCCTTTGACGCCTGAGCATCCAGAATCTGCAGGCGGCCGTGCTGGGCGGCCAGAATGGGGATCATTTCAGCCGCAATGGCAGGGTCTTTCGTGGTCAGCGTGGTCACTAAGCTGCCCTTGCCCTTGGCGGCGATGGTCAGGGCTTCGTCGATGCCGCTGTAGGGCATTAGCGTCGCGACGGGGCCAAAGGCTTCAATGTCGTGAGCGCCGCCGTCGTTCAACGGGTTACGATTGATCAGCAAGTGGGGAGTAATGAAGGCGCCGTTTTCAGCACCCTGGCCGACAGGCTTAAAGCTGCCGTCTCTGCCGAAGACGCACTCACTAGTCTCTAGCAGTTGTTCAATTGCGTGGTTAACGTCTCTCAATTGGTCACGGGAAGAGAGCGCGCCCATGCGTACGCCTTCTTCATGAGGATCACCGACCACAATGTTGGCAAGCCGCGACTTAAGTGTGTTCGCCAATGCATCCAGATGCTCGGCAGGCACTAAAATTCGGCGGATCGCGGTACATTTCTGACCTGCCTTGGCGGTCATCTCCTTGACCACTTCTTTGGCAAAGATCTCGAACTCTTCGTCTTCCGGGCTAACATCCGGGGCCATGATGGCGCTGTTGAGCGAGTCCGCCTCGGCGTTGAACGGGATGCTCTTCGCCATGATGTTAGGGTGGCTTTTTAATATGAGAGCGGTGTTTGCCGAGCCGGTAAAGGTGACAAAGTCCTGCTCTTCCAGGTGATCCAGTAAGTCACCGGCCCCGCCGATAACCAGTTGCAGCGCTCCTTCCGGCAGCAGGCCAGAGTCGTTGATGACGCGCACGGCAGCTTCGGTCAGGTAGCTAGTGGCGGTTGCCGGTTTGAAGATACACGGCATGCCTGCCAGAAAGGCCGGCGCGAACTTCTCCAGCATGCCCCAAATGGGGAAGTTAAACGCATTGATGTGCACAGAGACGCCGCGGCGGGGCACCAGAATATGGGTGCCATTGAAGTGGTTATCCTTACCTAATTGGGTCACCGGGCCTTCATGGGCCACATTGCCGGAGGGCAGTTCCTTGCGGCCCGTGGAGGCGTAGGTAAATAGGGTGCCGAAACCGCCGTCGATGTCGATCCAGGAGTCGGCCTTAGTGCAGCCAGTGTGGTGAGAGATGGCATACAGCTCACGCTTACGCTCTTGGATATAGGCGGCCAGCGCTTTAAGAATGGCGGCCCGCTGCTGGAAATCCAATGCCAGCATATTTCTCACACCGGTGTTGCGGGCATACGCCACCGCTTCACGGAAGTTGATCTCTTCTTGGTGAGTATGCGCAACGGTTGTGCCGTTAATGGCGCTAATCAGTGCTTTGGACTCGGTCTTTCCGAACCACTGGCCTGCGATGTAACTCTGTAAAACTGGCATTGAGCGTTCTCCCGCAAAACATAGACTAAGCCGACGCGGTCGCCGGCCTGGAAGTAGGTGGGTTAGGGTTTATACCTCGTCATAGTCAAGCACCACCCTGTCGCTGATCGGATAGCACTGGCAGGACAGCACGTAGCCGGCATCGATTTCGTAATCTTCCAGGGCGTAATTGGCGTCCATTTCCACCTCGCCTTCGATGACCTTTGATTTACAGGTAGAGCACACCCCAGCCTTGCATGAGAAAGGGATATCCGCGCCGTGCTCGTTACCTGCGTCCAGAATGCTCTGGGTATTGCGGGGCAGCTCGTATTCAATGGTGCGGCCGTCGATGATCACTTTGATATGCGAGGTTTCTGCTTTCACCTGGGCCGCTTTCGTCGCCTGGCGGCGCTTGGCGCCTGCTGTCGGTAGCCCGGTAGTAAACAGCTCGAAGTGCACTTTTTCCTTCGGCATTCCATGTTGGGTCAGAACACCACGCACGATCTCGGTCATTTCTTGCGGGCCACAGATAAACGCGGCGTCGAGCTTGGATACGTCTACCCAGCGGTCAAACAGGGCGTTGCATTTGTCGGCGTCGATCCGGCCGTTGTAAAGATCGATTTCCTGTTGTTCGCGGCTGAACACGTAAATGATGTTGAGGCGTTCCAGGTAGCGATCCTTGAGATCCTGAAGGCGTTCGCGAAACAGCGTGCCCGTGGTGGAACGGTTGCCATAGATTACGGTAAAGCGGCTCTTTGGCTCGCTTTCCAGGGTGGTGGAAACAATCGACATGATCGGTGTGACGCCACTGCCAGCGGTCACCGCCAGGTAGTGCCCTTCACGGCTGGGATCGAGCGGCACAAAGAACTTGCCCTGGGGCGGCATTACTTCCAGGCGGTCACCGGGCTGCAATTGCTGATTGGCAAAGGTGGAAAAGCTGCCGCCGGGGACTAGCTTGACGGCGACTCTCAGCTCATGTTCGTGGACACCGGTGCAAATCGAGTAGGAACGGCGGACATCCTCACCTTCGATGTCGCGGCGTAGAGTCAGGTACTGCCCTTGGGTAAAGCGAAAAGCGTCCAGCAGGTCATCGGGAATGTCGAAGGCAATGGAAACGGCATCATGGGTTTCCTTGCGCACATCCTTGACGGTTAGGGCGTGAAATCGGCTCATGGGAAATGGTCTCGTCGTTTTACAGACACTTGAAATAATCGAAAGGCTCCAGGCAATCGCGGCAGCGGTAGAGCGCCTTGCAGGCCGTAGAGCCGAATTCGCTGACGCGTTCGGTCGCGTTGCTGCCACATAAAGGGCAGGGCACTACCGGGTCAGACTGGCCGGTCAGGCTACGTTTGCTAGCACTTCCTACCGGTGGTGCGATGCCGTAGGCGCGCAATTTTTCGCGCCCGGCTTCGGTTAACCAATCGGTGGTCCAGGCGGGGGACAGGCGGCGCTGAATTAGCGGGTCTGAGTAGCCAGCGGCCACCAGCGCTTCATGGATATGCTGTTCGATGACTTCTGTGGCCGGGCAGCCGGAGTATGTTGGGGTTACATTGACCACCAGCCGTCCATCAAGCCAAGTGATATCGCGCACAATGCCCAGCTCAACCACACTGACCACAGGCACTTCTGGGTCGGGCACTTCCTGTAGTACAGCCAGCACGGCGTTGACATCGCCTTCGTCACCGGCGGGCGGCAGCCCGCTGCGGTCGCTGCCGATCAAGTCGCTGGAAGGCCAGTCATCGGTAAGCCTGTCATCGCTAGACGCAGACGGATGGTTACCAGACGGTCGCATCGGGATATGCCCTCGGCAGATATTGCATTTCCGCCAACAGAAAGCCCAGGTGCTCGGTGTGATGTCCGACTTTGCCGCCGGTATACATCCAGGCGTCGTAAGAAGGCCGCTCCAGCGTGGCTTCTTCAAGCACCTCTTCCACGGTCGCTTTCCAGCGAGTGGCAACGGTTTCCAGGTCAGGCGCGATGCCAGCTTCTAACATGGCCTGATCAATCTCGTCGCCCTGCAGTAGCTCACCGGTGAACTGCCAGAGGTTGTCGAGCGCTCGCTGCATGCGGGTGTGGCTCTCTTCCGTGCCATCACCCAGGCGAATCACCCATTCAGAGGAGCGACGTAAGTGGTACGTTGCTTCCTTAAGCGACTTGGCGGCCACTTCAGCAATGCGTGGGTCGCTGGCGTGAGTCAGCCCATCAAGCAGGTGTACGTGCCAGGCATCGAACAGGAACTGGCGCCCCATGATGTCGGCGAAGTCACCGTTGGGCTGTTCAACGAGCAACAGGTTGCGAAAATCCTGGGCATCGCGGCGAAAGGCTAAATAGTCGGCATCATGGCCCTGGACTTCCATTTCAGCAGCCATCAGTTCAGCAGCATAGCCCAGCCAGTTGCGGGCCTGACCGAAGAGGTCGAGGCCCACGTTCATTAAGGCCAGTTCCTCTTCCAGCGCTGGTGCCTTGCCGCACAGTTGTGCGTGGCGCTGGCCGAGTACCAAGTCGTTGTCGCCAAGGCGCAGTAGGTAATCAATCAACGGGGTTTGTGTTTTTTGAGCTGTGTTTTTCTGAGCCGAGCTTCGATGAGATATGTTTTGCATCGCTACCTCCCTTACATGTGGCCGACTTCTTTCGGCAGTTTGTAGAAGGATGCGTGGCGATAGACCTTATCGTTAGACGGGTCGAACAGCGGCTCTTTCTCGTCGGGAGAAGAGGCGGTGATTTCGCTGGCCGGAACCACCCAGATGCTCACCCCTTCATTGCGACGGGTGTACAGCTCACGGGCGTTTTCGATTGCCATGCGGCGGTCGGCTGCATGCACACTGCCGACGTGCTTGTGGTTAAGACCGTGCTTGCTGCGTATAAAAACTTCAAAGAGGGGCCAGTCAGCCATGAGAAAAGCCTCAGTGGTCAGAGGAGTCTCGTCTCGCAAGACTCCATGTTGTTTTAAAAGATAGCGTTTTAAAAATAGGGTTCTAAAAAATTGAGTTATTGCTTTTCATGGGTGCCCAAGCAGGCGTGGCCAGTTCAGGCTGCTCGGTGCTGACGCTTGGCGGCGTGGGCCACGGCGGCTTCACGTACCCAGGCGCCGTTATCGATGGCGCTGCGGCGTGCTTCGATGCGCTCGCGGTTGCAGGGGCCGTTACCCTTCACTACGTCGAAAAATTCCTGCCAATCGATTTCACCGAACTCGTAGTGGCCGGTCTCTTGGTTATATTTGAGATCCGGGTCAGGAGCGGTGCAGCCCAGCAGCTCTAGCTGCGGTACGGTTTGGTCGAGGAAGCGCTGGCGCAGCTCATCGTTGCTGTGGCGCTTGATCTTCCAGGCCATCGACTGAGCGCTGTTGGGAGAATTTTCGTCGGACGGGCCGAACATCATTAGCGAGGGCCACCAGAAGCGGTTAATGGAGTCCTGCACCATGGCTTTCTGGTCGTCGGTACCCTCTTGCATCATGGTCAACAGAATCTGATACCCCTGGCGCTGATGGAAGCTCTCTTCCTTGCACACGCGAATCATGGCGCGCGCGTAGGGGCCGTAAGAGGTGCGCTGTAGCGGTACCTGATTGACGATGGCTGCGCCGTCGACCAGCCAGCCGATAGTGCCCATATCCGCCCAGTTGAGTGTTGGGTAGTTGAAGATGCTGGAGTACTTGGCGCGGCCATCGTGGAGTTTGTCGATCTCTTCGTCGCGGTTGGCACCCAGGGTTTCCATGGCGCTATAGAGGTACAGGCCGTGACCTGCCTCATCCTGAATTTTGGCCATTAGCTGCAGCTTGCGCTTGAGGGTTGGTGCCCGTGTCAGCCAGTTGCCTTCCGGCAGCATACCGACGATTTCTGAGTGGGCGTGTTGCGAGATCTGGCGGATCAAGGTCTTGCGGTAGGCGTCCGGCATCCAGTTCTTGGGTTCTATTTTAATTTCATCATTGATGCGCTCCTGGAACTGGCGTTCCTCAGGGCTCATCTCATCGAGCGTTTTGAGTTTGTTAGAACCGGTTTCAACGAGCTGCGCGTACATAGAGACCTCCGCGGCGTCGATATATCAGGGAGTGTGGCTTATTTTTCCTAAAGTATAGTGATACTAAATATTTTATCAATAGGTATTTTTATGTGTCACTTTAATACTTTGTGATAACAGATGTAGATAGGGCTTGGCCTTAAAAGGAAAAAAATAGCTAAAACAAGTGATTCAAAAATGCCTTCAGAGGGAAAAATTATTTACGCTAATATGCAGAACCTCTTTTGTGGACGCTAGGTGCGGCCTGAACAGTCGGATCGAAAGTAAGGCTCTAACAAGGGCTGGCGCTGCCGTTACTTGTGGCGCTAAATTTCAGTGGAATACTTGCCTGGCTGCTTTGAATTTCCAGCCCTTTAACGTGGGGGACGGCGTAGACTCGTGATCAATTCACGGCGGTGGGAGCCTGGTATCGTCAGGTCTATAGTGGTTGCCAGGATGTTGCATGCTGTGTCACTTCTGTTGGTAAAACAGAAAGTGAGTCAGCGCTGCTAACCTGTTGTGAAATGCTCTTCGCCGATGCGGGTCATTGCAATGAGAAAAACAAGGTAGCTGTATGCTCGAAACACAACAAGATATTAAGAAATTCTTTAAACATGATTTGAAGCTCAGACACCTCCGGATCATTGCCATGCTTGCCCAGTTGGGGCAGGTCAGTCATGTGGCGAAAGCAATGAACGTGACTCAACCGGCGATTTCTAAGCAAATCGGTGAGATTGAGCGTTCTCTGAACAGCCCAATCATTCAAAGGCAAGGTAACCGCGTTGTTTTCACCCCTATCGGCGAAAGGTTGGCAGCCCATGCGACTGAAATCGTACAATTAATTGAAAGGGCTGAATTTGATGTCGATGCTGTCCACCGGGGGTTAGGAGGCCACGTTGTAGTGGGTGTGGTCGCCTCACTTGCACCGACACTGTTGCCAGAGGCCATTAAGCGGCTCAAGGTAATTGCTCCTTCTGCAGTCGTTTCTATCACTGAAGGCCACTTTAATCAGCTATTACCTCTGCTGGAAAATGGCAATCTAGATATCTTGATAGCTCGGGCATGGGAGCCTTTCTTTCGCGAGGGTATCAGTAAAACCTCGATATTAAAGGAACCTATCCTGGTGGTAGCCGGCTCTCAGCACCCGCTTGCGGTGCGAGCAACAATCGAATGGAAAGACGTTGTAGCTTGGCCATGGATTAGCCCCGCAGAAGGGTCATTAGCGAGGCAGGCCGTTGACACATGCCTTGCCAAAGCCGGTTTAGCATTCCCTTCCAGTTATATCGAATCTACATCACTACTGCTCAACTTTGAGCTGATGCGGATCGCTCCGTTCATCAGCCTCATGCCTGAGTGGTTGGCCAGACATCATGCGGGAAAGGGAGATCTAAGTATCCTGCCGTTGCAATTTGATGAAATTCTTTCGGAAGCCTACTGCTATTGGAGAAGCAATTCATCTAATGCAACTAGCAAGCTATTTCAAGAATGCCTGGAGCAGGCAAGCCACCAGTCTCGTTTTACTTCCCATTGAGTCAGAATAAAGTGAAGCGCTCTCTTCGTATTACTGTTTGGTTATGCGAAGAGAGTAATTTGTCATTTGTCTGCCTTCACATCACTGAGTATTCTCAAATAAAGACAAGTATAAGTTCTGTTAGTAGCAACGCCTTCGGAGCCTTGTATGGCCTATGCTATCGTAGCTTTTTGTGTATTCCTGTTTTCGGGTACAGCATTCGCTTATCTAGTAGGTGCCACTGCAGTCATCGCATTTTTGACGACTGGCTATCCGCAATACATAGCGATACTTCCTCAACGTATCTTTGCTCAGTTAGATGTCTTTGCTTTTATGGCTATGCCCTTGTTCATACTCACCGGAGAGCTGATGAATCGTGCTGGTGTGATGGGGTCTCTGATCGATTTTGCTATGGCTCTGCTTGGTCGTTTCAAAGGTGGTCTGGGGCATGTCAATATTATGACGAGCCTATTCTTTTCTGGTATATCAGGTTCCGCGGTGGCCGATTCAGCAGCTGTATCCAACTCTTTGATTCCAGCTATGCGCGAACGTGGTTATCCACCATATTATGCAGGAGCACTAACCGCCGCTTCATCAATGATTGGGCCGATTATTCCGCCTAGCATCATTATGATCATTTACGGAGGGCTAACAGGCACCTCCGTAGCAGCGCTTTTTGTGGCTGGCATTTTGCCTGGTTTGCTACTGGCCTGTTTGCTCTTCGCATTTAATGCCTGGATAGCACATCGAGACGATCATCCCGGTGGTAGCACTATTGATATTCCTCCACTGTTCGCTAGCTTTAAAAGAGCGTGGCCTGCTTTATCTATACCCATCATTATCCTTGGCAGTATCGTCTTTGGGCTTACAACTCCAACTGAAGGCGCAGCACTTGCTGTTATTGCGGCTATATTAGTAGGTTGGTCGATGGGAGGGATGTCTTGGAAAGTGCTCTATTCAGCCGTGGAGGCGACAGCACGTTTAACAGGCTCTATCTTTATTATCATTTGCTCTATCGCAGTACTTAGTTATCTTGCAGGACTGCTGGGTTGGCCTCAATTATTGGCAGGCTGGATAGCCTCAATGGGGCTTGCCGGAAATAATTACCTTTTGTTACTTATTTTTGTGCTTCTTGTTGCCGGTATGTTCATGGACACACCTGTGGCACTCACATTACTCGTACCATTGCTTGTGCCTACAGCGCTGTTACAAGGTTTCAATCCGGTACATCTAGGTATTATGGTTTGCTTCAACCTTTGTATTGGATTGATAACACCTCCTTTTGGGAAATGTTTAATCGTGGTTTCGGGGATTGCGAAAATAAATTACTGGAACCTTGCTAAAGCAACACTACCCTTTATTGGAATACAGTTAGTAATATTGTTGATAATTGCCTTTTTTCCGAATATTAGTCTCTTGCTTCCACGGATATTCGGGTTCAACGTGCTCTAGATTAAAAAATCACAACTTCTATCGATAACAAGCATAATGGAGACACTGTATGAAATTGCTAAAGATTCTCGCAATGGCGTCAGCCCTAATTGCATTTCCTATGTCGGTTCTTGGTAGCGAAATCAAGGTTGCTCTGGATAGTCCAACGGACTTAGAAAGGTCAGGCTCCTATGTTTGGGCACATAATTTTACTGAAGCTCTCAAAGAGCGCGGCTTAAATGCTCGAGAAATACCTCGAGATGCTATGGGGGGAGAGGCAGAAAAACTCGACCAACTTTCAATGGGCCTGCTAGAAGTATCTTTGTCGGACGTAAATTCAGTCGCACGCATCGATCCGTTTATTTTCGGCGTACGTTTGCCTTATCTTTTTGATGGAGTGAGCCACATGGATCGAGCTCTCACTGAAGGTGATGTTCTGTCACGCATCAATGAAAATATTAAGCATGCTGGGGTTCGTTTATTGACGCTCGCACCGCTTGGCCCTCCCTCCGGTATTATCACAACACGCAAGGCTGTCACTCAGCCTGAAGACATGGCCGACCTGCGGATGCGTGCCATCGACGATGTACAAAACGCGCTCTATAGAGCTTGGGGCGGAAGCGGAACAATTGTTGCTTGGGGAGAGGTGGCGGCAGCAATGCAGACAGGTATTGTCGATGGCTATATTAATACTTCACTTGTCCCAATTATGTTTGGACAAACGGACATCATAAGCTATTACACTGATACTAATGTTATGAACGCTTTACGTGCGGTTCTGGTTTCTGACGACTGGTACCAGGGTCTGAGTGAGCAGGAAAGAAGTATTGTCGATGAATCCGTTGGTATTGCTAATCAGGCCAACCGGGCATGGCTTCAAGATATTACACCCAAGGTTTTAAACGAGCTTAGGGAAAATGGTGTGGAAGTAACAACATTGTCGGCAGAATCGCGTGATAGATTTCGTGAGTTATCTCGCTCGGTTTACGATCAGACGGAGCTGACACCCGCACAAGTCGAGACGTGGACTGATCTTGCCGAAAAGACGCGCTAAATCCAGTTGTTAGTTGCCCTATCCAGTTTTATTAACCTGGGTGCAGGGGGCTTTTCTAGTGATTATGCTGAGCGTAAGGTGTATACAATATGTGCCGTTCAATAGTTATCCTCAGTGATTGTCTAGATTGGCTTGCTCGCCGAGTATCAGTATTGTGTTTAGTGTTGATGCTGCTATTCGTAGCAATCCAAGTGGTGGCTCGATACGCTTTTAACGCACCGCCATCATGGACAGAAGAAATGGCTCGTTACATGATGGTGTGGGGCGGGCTGCTCGGAGCTACGCTTTCTTTTAAGTCGAAAGATGACCCTGCGCTTTTTCAGGGGGCCATGCACTTTAAGAGCTTTCCATTGAGGCTGTTTTCGGCACTGTTGCGCGGTGTGGCAGTGCTCATCTTTTTTGTTCCTATTATCTATTTCAGTATCTTGGGGTCTGGAATGGATCCGTCACGTGGTTTTATCGCACGTCAGTCACAGATTAGTGCAGATACGTTGGGCTTTCCGATGTCATGGGTGGTGTTATCTGTGCCAATTTGTGCAGCTATTATTTTGGTGCATCTGCTTGCTCGTGCTTGTGAATCGAAAATTAGCAAGGAAGGATCTACTTTCTATCATTAATGATTTTCTATTAATTGTTAAGTGGAATTGTGGTTTTTTTAACTTTCTTACCCATGTTTTAAATGATCGTTGAGATAGTATTTTGATGTCAGTCATGCTGAAAAAGATAAAAGTGACGTTCTATTGATGATTGTTTTATGTATCGTAAAGATTTTTGTCATTGTTAATGATGGTGACTATTGTTTTTAATAAAAACCTGGTTATATCGGGTATTTCTTTTAATAAGTTACATAAAGGAAGGTGTTTGAATGATACCTTGTGATTTGAGTGCTACTCAGGCTCGTCGCCTGCTTTCTTCAAAACAGCTCTCTGTTGTCGAGCTTGCTGAGAGCTGTATCGCCCGAGCGGAAGCTGTGAACCCGGCAGTAAATGCTTTAGTTAGCTATAATCACGACTTAATGCTTACTCAAGCTCGCGATGCTCAAAGGGAAATCGACCAAGGTAAGCCTCTTGGTGTACTGCACGGTCTGCCATTGTGTGTAAAGGATATGGTCGATGTAGTTGGTTTTCCTACAACTTATGGTAGTGAGTTATATGCCGATAATATAGCTACGTCAGATGACCCGATGATCACCCAGCTACGCCAAGCAGGTGTCGTCATTATGGGTAAGACAAATAACCCTGAGTGGAGTGCTGGAGGAAATACTCGAAATGCGGTGTATGGCGTCACTGCGAATCCCTTTGATTTATCTCGTTCTGCAGGTGGTTCATCGGGAGGCTCGGCCGTGGCTGTTGCCTGCGGCATGGCACCTTTGGCGACTGGTTCGGATACCGGCGGTAGCCTGCGAAGCCCAGCGGCATTCAATGGTGTTGTTGGCTTTCGTCCCTCGCCTGGCGTAGTTCCTGGATCGCAGCGTTCATTAGCACTGCTTCCTTTATCTACCAGCGGGCCAATGGCACGGACTGTAGCTGACACCGCACTCATGCTATCAGCCATGATTAGACCTGACCGAAGAGATCCATGGGTATCGGTAGTTGAGGAAAAAAGCCACCATAACCCTGACTCTTACACGCATTTACCCTCTTCTGATCTGAGTAGTGCTAGAGTTGCGGTTACCCATGATTTTGGTTTTGCGATAACAGAGTCGCTTATTGCTGAAACCTTCCTTGATAAATTACATCGGTTCGGTCATGTATTTGCTTCCTTAGAGCACACCCACCCGGATTGCCATGGTGCAGATAGGGCTTTTTCAGTTTTAAGAGGATTGTTGTTTTCCGGCCATCATCGTGAGTTGGTTAGAAACCATCCAAGTAAGGTGGGCCCGAATATCAAGGCCAATGTTAAAGAGGGGGCTTCATTCTCTGCGTTAGATGTCGTGGAGGCCATGAATTTGCAGACCCAAATATACCGGCGCTGGCAAACATTTTTCGAACGGCATGATTTTATTATTGCGCCGACTACGACTATTAGTCCACGAAACTGGCATGAGCTTTACCCCAGTGAGATAGACGGAAAACCGATGGAAAGCTATTACCATTGGCTTTCAATGGCTTATGCGTCGACGTTGGTTGGCCACCCATCTATTACGTTACCTGCCGGACGGGATCTAAATGGTCTTCCTTTTGGTTTGCAGATCATTGGCCGCCGTGGCGAAGACCTGGCTACGCTTGCTTTTGCTCAGGAACTAGAAGCCTTGTTCAATACTATTCCAGAGCTCTCACGTCCTCAGGTCGATACTAAATCGCTTTGCAATGCCCAGCCACTGAGCTTCTCTGAAGGCTTCCTCGGCTTCGGTTAATTGATTTTCAATAAGTATCAGGAGATACGCTATGAACATGCCATTTTCTAAGTTTCGCGAAGTTAATGATCTGGTCATGCTTTCCGGAGAAGTTCCTTTAGATGAAGAAGGAAGAATTCCGGAGGGAATTGTTGCGCAAACTGATCTAGTAATGAAGCGCATTTCTTCAACACTGGCCCAGAGTGGTCTGGGGTTAAGTGAGATTGTATCAGTCACTGCCTATCTCACTGATAAAAGTGATTTTGAGCTTTTCAACAGTACTTATAAGAACTATTTTTCTGCGCCTTTGCCGGTTCGCACTACTGTATGTTGTGAGCTTTTTATCGATGCTAAGGTAGAGCTAACAGTGGTGGCCGCTCGTTCACTTTCAGCTTCACAAGCCTAAAGCTTAAAAGCCATGAATAATAAGTATTCGGGGGCTGATATCATTGCTCCAGGCTCTGTCTGAAAAGAGTTAACGCACGTCTTTGACCCGCTTGGCCTTACCCATCGAACGCATAACACTCTCTACCGGGCACACCTCGACCTGGGTGCTGATACCAATGTGCGTCTTGATGGCATGCTGGAGCTGTTTCGCGGCTTCTTCACAAGCCACGGGGTCGCGGGCGATGTCATGATGATTCGCCTCTACACGAACAAGCACCATGTCCATATTGCCTTGGCGGCTGACTTCGATCTCGTAGTGGGGAGAAAGCGATGCGATCTTGAGCAGTTGCTCTTCGATCTGGGTGGGGAACACATTCACCCCGCGAATGATCAGCATGTCGTCGCTGCGGCCAGTGATCTTGTCGATGCGTCGCATGGGGCGCGCGGTGCCCGGCAGCAAACGGGTCAGGTCACGGGTGCGGTAGCGAATCACCGGTAGGCCTTCTTTGGTCAAGGTGGTGAACACCAGCTCGCCGTATTCGCCGTCTGGCAGGACGTCACCACTGACCGGGTCGATGATCTCGGGGTAGAAATGATCTTCCCAGATGGTCGGGCCATCTTTGGTTTCCAGGCACTCCATGCCTACGCCCGGGCCCATTACCTCAGAGAGACCGTAAATATCGAGGGCGTCGATGCCCAGGCGCTGCTCTAAGGCTGTGCGCATGCTGTCGGTCCAAGGTTCGGCGCCGAAGATGCCAGTACGCAAGGGCAGCGTATGCGGGTCGATGCCTTGGCGCTCCATTTCGTCCGCGATGTTGAGCATATACGAGGGGGTGACCATGATGATGTCCGGCTCGAAATCACGGATCAACTGAACCTGTTTCTCGGTCTGGCCGCCCGACATGGGAATCACCGCGCAACCCAGGCGCTCGGCGCCGTAATGCGCGCCCAGCCCACCGGTGAACAGGCCGTAACCGTAGGCCACATGCACCTTGTCGTTGCGGCTGCCGCCGGCGGCGCGGATCGAGCGCGCCATCACATCAGACCACACATCAATATCGCTCTGGGTGTAGCCCACCACCGTCGGTTGCCCGGTGGTACCGCTGGAGGCATGGATGCGAACGATCTCGCTCATCGGCGTGGCCAACATGCCGAACGGGTAGTTGTCGCGCAAATCGGCCTTGGTGGTAAAAGGCAGTTTGGCGAGATCCGCCAGTGTCTGGATATCGTCGGGATGCACCCCAGCCTTGGCGAAAGACTGGCGGTAGAAGGGCACATTGTCGTAGGCGTGCTTCAGGCTCCACTTCAGGCGCTTGACCTGAGTGTCGCGCAGCTCGTCGACGCTGGCGGTTTCCAGGGGATCGAGAGTCGCGGTGTTGATACGCGTTGCGGGCTGATTCATCAGGGGGCTCCGATCAAGCTAGTTGTTATTGGACTAATTTCTAAATGCGCCATGGGCGATGAAATGGCTTTAGTAATGGGCTTATAAGCGCTCAATGATCAGCGCCTCTTTCATTGGTTATCTCCAGCGGCGGTGTCTTCCAGGCGGCGTACGCTGCCGCGAATTTTGTAGGAACGCCCGCGGAACAAGGCAACGGTATCGCCGTGCTGATTGCGCAACGTAATGTCGTAAATGCCGGTACGCCCGCGGCGGCTGCGCTCTTCGGCGGTGGCGGTGATCTCGTCGCCCAGCTGGCCGGGGCCGAGATAGTCGATACTGCAACCGGAAGCTACTGTGGCTTTGTCGTAGCTGTTGCAGGCAAACGCGAAGGCTGAGTCAGCCAGGGCAAACAGAAATCCGCCATGGCAGATGCCGTGCCCCTGCACCATGTCCTGACGCACGGTCATGGTCAGTTCGGCGAAGCCGGGAGCCACGCGAGTAATGCGCATCCCCAGCCCTTGGCTGGCATGGTCGCGGGAAAACATTGCCTCGGCGCAGGCTTCCGCCAGTTGCTGCGGGGTCAATTGGGAATCATGCATGGAAGCTTTCCTCGTATAGGGCTTCGAGCCGAGCAAACACCTGACGCTTGGCCCCAAGGTTCTCGACGATAGCCTCGATAACCAAACGGCTATCGGTCAAGGCATTAATGGCGCCTGTGCTGATGATGCTAATAGTGGCGGTAGAGAGAATGGCTGGCATATCACTCTCCCTTGAAGGTGGGGCGACGTTTTTCCATAAAAGCGCTAACGCCTTCGCGGTAATCTTCGCTGCGCCCAGCAAGGCGCTGAAGGTCGCGTTCCAGGTCGAGCTGTTCGTTGAAACTGTTATCGCTGCTGGCATGCAGGGCGCGCTTAATCAGCGCTAGGCCATGGGTTGGTTGAGTGGCCAGGTGGCGAGCCATGCTCATGGCTTCTTCTTGAAGCGCCTCATCGTCGACGCAGCGCCAGATCATGCCCCACTGTTCGGCGGTCTCGGCGGGGAGCTTGTCGCCCAGCATCGCCAGGCCCTTGGCGCGAGCCATGCCCACTAAATTAGGCAATGTCCAGGTACCGCCAGAGTCTGGAATCAAACCGATCTTACAGAAGGCCTGAATAAAGCTTGCCGAGCGCGCGGCCAATACGATGTCGCAGGCCAGGGCGATGTTGGCGCCGGCACCTGCGGCCACGCCGTTCACCGCACAAATGGTCGGGAACGGCATGTCTTTAAGGGCGCGCAGCATGGGGTTGTAACGTTTCTCAAGCGACTCGCCGAGGTCGGGGGCTTCTGCGCCGGGCGCGACGCTACGGTCGGAAAGATCCTGGCCGGCGCAGAAGCCTCGACCGCTGCCGGTCAGCAGCAAAGCGCGAACGCTTGAGTCTTGGCGCACGGCTTTTAGCACCTTGCGCATCTCGGCATGCATTTCGGTATTGAAGCTGTTCAAGCTTTCGGGGCGGTTCAGCGTGATGCAGGCGACGCCGTCTTTCACGCTGTAAAGCAGGGGCGCTTGGCTCATGGGTAATGTCCTTGTGTCAGTGCCCTTGAAAAGTGGCAGGTCGTTTTTATTGGAAGGCGCATGCCCTTTTCGCGGTCGGCGGTGCCCGCCAGTGACCGTTCGGCCTGTGATCCACAGGATGAATCTCTGCCGAGTATAGATTTATTTTGATACACATCAATATTATATGGGTGATTATAATGTGTCGCTTGTTGGTGTTGTTGGTAGTTTGTTATTTATTAACAATAACTTGTGTGACTTTTTTGCGAATATAAGATAATTGTTAGACGATGGTATAAAAAACCAAGGTCGTCTAAAAAACTGACTTACAGCAGGGTACGTCGAGTTTTTAGATAGCGGTGTGCCCATTCTTCAGTAGACGGCGACAGGTAAAGTGTTTGATCTTTTGTTACGTAAAATATAATCTTAGTTGGTATTGCGTATCAAGATAGATTGAGCGCAGGAGCGCCCCATGACGCAATCAGCGCAGCAAAGGCGCGATAACCCTAGGTGGCTACACAACTGATGGGGTAGGGGCCGAACAGTTCGAAGAGCGGGCGGTGGGGGCAACACCCCACACGGCCAACCAAGCTAACGGAGAACGTTATGCCTTACTATCGACTTGAAGGGGTGACGCCAGTGGTTCACCCGACGGCTTATGTCCACCCAACGGCAGTGTTGATCGGGGATGTGATCGTGGGCCCCAACTGTTATGTAGGCCCTGGCGCGGTGATGCGCGGCGATTTCGGCCGTCTTGTGCTGGAAGAGGGATCCAACCTTCAGGATACCTGTGTTATGCACGGCTTTCCTGGCTGCGTCACCAAAGTTGAGAAGGATGGCCATATCGGCCATGGCGCGGTACTGCATGGGTGCGTGATTGGGCGTGATGCCATGGTGGGTATGAACGCCGTGGTGATGGATGGCGCCAACATTGCTGAGAGGTCTATCGTTGCGGCAGCAGCGTTCGTTAAGGCGGGCTTCGAGTGTGAGCCCCAGTCGCTGGTGATGGGGGCACCCGCAAAGGTTAAGCGCGCGCTGAGTGATGAAGAGTTCGCCTGGAAACAGCAGGGTACCCAGGAGTATCAGCGCTTAGTGGGCCGTTGTCGGGACAGCCTGGAGCCCTGTGAGCCGCTGGCAGAACTCGATGCTGATCGTCCAACCTTGCTGGCTGGTGATACTCAACCCAAGCAGCAGACGCTGGATCAGTCGCCACAGCCATAAGGTGCGTTATGCCCGATGTGACGGCTGATTAAGCAGTCTCGTTAGGCGTTCAATCCAGCCCGCCGAAGCGCTGGTAGAAGCTGGGGCCAGGGGCGGGTAGTGGGCCCTCGGCGGTTTCCAGATGTTGATCCAACCAGCGTTCTGCACGTTCGTAGAGCAAACGATAAAGGTTGCGGCAGAGCTGATGGGCGTAGCGTCCTTCCCACGCCGTGGGGAGTAGTTCTTCAGGCAGGAGGGGGTCGCGTAATTGAACCTTGCGATACTCGTGAATAAGCAAAGTTCGGGCAATGAAGCACTCTTCTTGGCCCAAATGGTTCTCTGTGTTGAGCGCGTTCCAAAGGGGGCGAAACTTAACCAGAAAACGTTGGTAGAGCTCGGCTAATTCGTCGAGGTTCCAGCTCTCTCTGACCTGGAGACGCAGCGGCTTACTGGTCATGGGCTCCATGGTCTGCGTTTGCATTACAATCGTATCGTCTGCTGCATCTAGTTCTTGCAAAGCCGCCATGGTCTCTGCACATGACAGCGTGGGATGCGCCAGCACACCCTGAGCAAAACTACCAAAGCCTAGCCATTCGAGCTCGTCACGAATCTGCTGGCGCCGGTCTGGGGGAAGCTGTGTCAGCAATACCAATGTCCACTGTCCCGACCAAGCTGGCTGGGTGCCGTGATAGACACGCTTGAAGGCTTGTTCGAAACGACGCCGACCAGGGCCACTCAACCGATAGTAGCTGCGACGACCAATCTTCTCTCCCCGTAGCCAGGTTTCATTGGTCAGCCGGTAAACCGATGTACGCACCAGCCGCTCATTGATACCGATGGGCTCCACCAGTTTCGATAGACTGCCTAACCACACAGTGCCGCCCCGCGGAACGATAGAGTCGCCATAGACGGTAATAATCAATGAACCGGCGCGAATTGGCCGACGCTTCTGGAAGTCATCAATAAGCGTAGCGACGCAGTCTTTAGCTGACGACATGGTGAAAGTTGATTCCCTTTGCGGTGAGGTTGTCGCTAAAAACGACAGAAAATATGACGAATACAAAAGATTATCGTATCACGTTTTTTTGTCGTTTGGCCTGAGACGATCCTCTCTTGATAGGAAGTCGCTGTGTCCACTTCCTGGCGTAATGGCGTCTATGAGCGCTGTAATGCTTTGCCAATTCAGGTTTTAAGGTAACCGTCCAATGTGTACATTATCACTGGAAGAATTGTGAAAAGTACCATGGCTATGACTAATAGCAGGGACGGTGTGTTTAATGCGATAAAGAGCCGCTTAGTTATAGTCTTCCGAAGGGGGTATGTGAAAGCTGAGGGTGCCCTGAATAGACCCTCTTTATGTGGATTAAGTGGGCGAAGAAAATAGCTGACTTAATCATGAGCTAGCGGAGCCAGCTCACTCTTTATCGCGACTTATCGGTGGAATTGCTTTTCGCGTTCGGGCTGCCAATAAATAGCATCGATGCGGAGCCGTGCTTCGGTATTGTTGGGTAACGGCCATTCGATGATGTCGCCCACTTTAAGGCCGATCAATGCAGCACCAATAGGTGCCATGACCGAAATGCCGTCCGCAACGCTTTCCAGGGAGTGCGGATAGACCAAGGTGCGAATCATCTTAAGCCCGCGGGTGAGGTCGGTGAAGCGAACCTGGCTATTCATGCTGACCACGTCATCTGGAATATCCTCGGGATCGCAGACTTCACCTCGTGCTAGCTCTTCCTCAAGTAGCTGAGCCACGGCCATGTCTTTCTCGGATGCATTGTCGATCAAGCGCTGGAGGCGTTCGGCATCAAGACGGTTAATAATAATAGCAGGACGTTGTCCCATGATTACTCTCCTTAGAAAGCAATAAGTTTAAACCAATAAAAAACAGCCCTTCCCCAATAAAGGAAGGACTGCGTGCTTTTTATAGTATAAGCGATTTATAAAATAAAGACGATCAGGTGACCCCTTGTTCAATCATAGCATCAGCCACCTTTCTGAAACCTGCAATATTGGCGCCTAGTACCAAATTGGTTTTATCACCAAACTCTTCGGCTGTATCGGCGCACTGGCGGTGAATATTGGCCATAATCTGTTTTAATTTTTGGTCGACTTTCTCCAGTGGCCACTGCTCCATGCTGCTATTTTGTGCCATTTCTAACTGACTGGTAGCAACGCCACCTGCATTGGCCGCCTTGCCGGGCCCATAGGCAATTTTAGCGTCTAGAAAAAGGTCGACGGCCTCTTTGGTAGAAGGCATGTTGGCCCCTTCACTGATACACGTTATGCCATTAGCGAGCAGAATCTCCGCATCGCTTTCGGTCAGCTCATTCTGCGTCGCGCAGGGGAACGCAACATCGGCTTGAATACGCCATACGGCATTCCCGCCCTGAGGGTAGTCACGGGCAGAAATGTAGTGCGCGTCAGGGTGCTCATGTAAGTAGGCTTCTAAAGAGGTGCGCTGCACTTCTTTGAGCTGTTTGAGTAAGCCTAAATCAATACCGTTTTCATCGTGAATGGTGCCACGTGAATCGCTGCAGGTGACTGGTTTAGCACCCAGTTCGTATAGCTTCTCAATGGTATAGATGGCTACATTGCCAGCGCCGGAAACTAGGCAGGTCTTATCGCGCAGCTCTTCTCCCCGGGCAGCCAGCATGTTTTGTGCAAAGTACACTGCACCGTAGCCGGTAGCCTCTTTACGGCCTAGCGAGCCTCCCCAATTAAGCCCCTTACCTGTTAGCACGCCCTCATAGTGGCCAGTGAGTCGTTTGTACTGGCCAAAGAGATAGCCAATTTCACGCGTACCGACGCCGATATCGCCTGCAGGTACATCGCAGTGAGGACCAATATGGCGGTAGAGCTCGCTCATAAACGCCTGACAAAAGCGCATGATCTCGTTATCTGATTTTCCTTTGGGGTCAAAATCGGCGCCGCCTTTACCGCCGCCGATTGGCAAACCGGTTAACGCATTTTTGAAAATTTGCTCAAAGCCGAGAAATTTGATGGTGCCCGAGGTAACGCTGGGATGGAATCGTAAGCCACCCTTGTAAGGGCCAAGGGCAGAGTTGAACTGAACGCGATAGCCTTTGTTGACCCGCACTTTCCCAGCATCATCTACCCAGCTTATCCGGAACATGATTTGTCGTTCGGGCTCGACTATTCGCTCAATAATGCTGTGGTGATGATAGTAATCACTTTGCTCAAGTAGCGGGCGCAGGCATTCGAGCACTTCTTCAGTGGCTTGATAAAATTCTGACTGTGCAGGGCTGCTTTTATTAAGGCGTGTCAGCGTATCGTGAACGTAGGGCATCGGAGCATATCATCATAGTTATTCAACAGAGTATTGGCTGGCCAGAGCGTTAGAATATTTAACTGGCAGCATGCTTCTGTGCATAGCCTATGCCGGTTCGGTATGGGCAAATATGATGGGGGGTTTAGACTAAAGTATGCGTTTGAAAGGTTCGCCTCGCTTATTTTCCACAATCTAATAAACGATGGATAAACGTTTTGAATTGGTTGATATTTTTGTATAGCGTCTAGATAGATGTGCTACCGGCCGGAAACCTGGTCAATCCCCATTTCTTCGCGGCAGCCTTCTATCGAAATAGCTATCAACAGCAGCGTAGACTCTTTTCGAACTATAATTAATTTAATAGAAGCGCTTTATCTATCGCTATAAACTCACTGGCCGCATTTATTAGCGATGCTGCCGTCAGTTGGGGAACGCCATAAACTTCGACTTTTTTGCCATGCTTAGCACGGATTTTTTGGACTAGTAGATCAAAATCACCATCGCCGGATACCAGCACGATCACATCTGCCTGTTCTGCGTACTCCATGGCGTCAAGCGCGATGCCTACATCCCAATCGCCTTTTGCGGAACCGTCTGACCGCTGAATAAAAGGCTTTAACTTCACCTCAAAACCAATCGCCCTGAGTATATTTTGAAACTCTCGCTGCTTTTGGTCACCTCGATCGATGGCATAGCAAACAGCTTTAATAACCTCTCTGTTAGCGGTTACTCGTGCCCAGAATTTGTTGTAATCAAAGTTTTTGCCATATGCTTCGCGCACGGTGTAATAGACGTTTTGAATATCAACAAATACGGCAACGGTGGTCATCAATTCGCCTTTTCAGGAACATATTAGAAGAAGCCGGGTTAGCTAACACCAGTCTAACACTCAGCCGGTTGTCGCCCTTCATCCGTTGGGCGCAAGGCTATAGAAGATCATTTTTGTACAATTATCGGTAGCTTTTGTATGAGTTTTTGATTTTGAATGTCGTCATATGTTGACCTATGCCAACCTCTACCTCGTATGCGCTAATGCGGCTTTGTCTCATTTAGTGAGATGAACTCGTGAATTTGTCTTGTTATGTTTTAGCTCACATAGACAAATAACGATAAACATAATGCCGGTAAATGAAAGCATCACCTCATCAGGCCCTACCACTCTCGTTCATGCCATGCAGATATTGCAGGTTACTGCACGTGGCGGCCACCGGGGTGCAAGTGTAGACGATTATCTGAATGAATTGAGTTTCAGCCGTCCTACTCTCTATCGGTTGTTAAAAGGTCTCAAGCAGCAGGGATTTTTACGATCTTCTCCCATTCGTGGGCGTTACCTGCTGGGTTATGAGCTGCTGGTGCTTGGCGCCCAAGCGGGAAATGGTGCTGGGTTGCGTGATTTGGCCCGGCCAAGGTTGCTGACACTCGCGCAGCGCTGGGGAGACAGCTTCTATCTGTTCGCTCGCGATGGCGTCAATGCCGTTTGCCTGGAAGTGCAGAACGGCGCTTATCCCGTGGGCAGCTTCGTTAGGGCGACGGGTGGACGTTTGCCGCTAGGCGTTGGCCAAGCGTCGATTGCCTTACTTGCCTACCTGGGGGCTGATGAGCGAAGCGAAATACTCAACCATAACGCTGAGCGACTGATAGACGAATACTCGATTGCCATCGCTGACATCGAAGCCGAAATTGCCCATCAACTGAAACATGGTTACGCCCGTGGAGTAGAAGGTTCTTTACTTCCGGAATACAGCGGCCTGGCCATTCCTATCCTCGATCATAGCGGTCACCCCCTGGGTGCCATGAGTTGTTCGATGCTCAAATCGCGTATGACGAAGCGCCATAAGCTGGACGTACTCCAAGGCATGCAGGAAGAAGTGGCTGCCATGGTCAATCAGGCCCATGGCCTGCTGTATCTGGATTAACTCTCTATGCCACACACTACGCACCCAAGCCATCAACGCCCTTGCGGCTGGAACGCTTGGCTAACCGAGCGCCAGCCGCGCCCCGCCTTAAGTGGTCAATCTGAGGCAGATGTCGTCATCATCGGGGCTGGTTATACCGGTTTTGCGGCAGCCTCGGCCTGGCAGCAGGCGCGCCCTGAAGACCGCATCAAAATCCTCGAAGCTGACCAGGTAGGTGAAGGGAGTCCAGGGCGTAACTCCGGCTTTATGCTGGAAATTGCTCTAGCCAACGATGCTCGCCCCGAAGAGCTTGAGCGCATGGAGAAGCTGAACGCGTTAAGCCGACAAACCATGGCGTTACTGCGCGAGCGTGTCGAACGCCTAGGCATTGACTGCCAACTCGAGCGTAGCGGCACCTATCGCGCTGCCCGTAGCACGATAGGCCAACGTGCCTTGAGCCAGTATGAGGAGTTTCTGAAAGCTGCCGGTCTGTCTTGCCAGACCTTGAACGGCAGCCAACTCGCTGAGCGAATCGGTACGCGCTACTACACACAGGGTATTTATTCACCGGACTGCTATCTCGTCCAGCCTGCAGCATTGATTGTTGGTTTGGCAGATTCATTGGAAGCCGGCATCGAGCTGCATGAGCACTCGCCCGCGACTCAAATAGTGCCTGATGGCAAGAAGTGGCGTGTGACTACACCCGAAGGCGAAGTAACGGCTGGACAGGTAATCCTGGCCAATAACGCTTTTTCTAGGGCCTTGGGTGCAGACCCTTCGCGGCTAACCGCTATTTATACCTATGCCGCCATTACCGATCCTTTACCGCAGCCCGAGCGCCAACGCATCGCCGAGACGACCTGGGGGCTGCTACCTGCACACCGCTTAGGCTGTACGCTGCGCACCACCGCTGACGGACGTTTGATGATCCGCTCACGTTACAGCTATGAACGCGAAGCCGATAACGCCCGTATCGAGGCCGAACTGAAAGTGAGCCTTGAGGCCCGCTACCCCGAACTTACCCCAGTGCGCTTCGACAAGGTTTGGGGAGGTACCACCGGGCTGACTCATAACGGCGCACCGCTCTGGGGCGAGATCCAGCCCGGGTTATATGTATCAGCGGGATGCAATGGCGGCGGTATCGTCAAGGGTACCTTCCTGGGTGATGCTTTAGCTCGCTACGCGCTCGGCCAACCGGTTGAGGATATTGCATCTTTATTCGGCAAAGCGAGCTGGATGCCGCCCGATCCTGTACGTCGGTTGGGTTTCTACCTGACCAGTGAAATGGAGCGCCGTAAGGCAAAAAACGAAACCTGACTCCACCCACCACTATAAAAAAAGAGAGATGACAATGGATCCTCAAGATCATATCGGGCTGCTGTCCGTCATGCCGGCGGCATTGGCCATCGTGCTGGCATTTGTCACCCGTAATACGGTTTTCTCGCTGGCTGTTGCTTGTTTCGTTGGGGTGATTACCCTGGGCAATGGATTGATGGGGTTTCCGACGCTGCTCAAGGAAACCCTGGGCACCACCAGCTTCTCCTGGATACTGCTGTTGGAGCTATTCATTGGCACGGTGATCGCTTTTTTCCAGCGCACCGGGGCGATTCAGAACTTTACCGCCTGGGTGGAACGCCGTGCCTTATCGCGGGTGCGGGTTCAATTGGTTGCCTGGGTGATGGGCATGTTCGTTTTTTTCAGCGACTACTTCAGCCCTCTGTTTGTCGGCAGTACTATGCGTGGACTGACGGATCGTTACCGGGTCTCGCGGGAAAAGCTGGCGTATATCGCTGACTCCACCTCGGCCCCGGTGAGTGTAATGGTGCCTATCACTGGCTGGGCAGTGTTTATCTCCGGTTTGTTGATCGGCATGGGCCCCATCGAAAATGCTGCCCAGGCGATGGGGGTATTTCTGCATGCCATACCTTTCAATCTCTATGCATGGCTATCGGTGTTGGTGGTCGGGCTGGTGATCGTGGGCGTCATTCCGCTCTTCGGGCCGATGCGTGAAGCTGAGCGTCGGGCTCAGGAAGAGGGCAAAGTGCTACGCGATGGGGCAGAACCGCTGGTGGGTGAGGAACTGACGGAAATTCCGCCTTATGAAGGAGCACGTACCAGCCTGTTTTGGAATTTTTTCGCCCCGGTGCTGGTAGTGATCGGCGTTGCGGTGGGCACCTTTATCGTGATGGACTCGGCCAAGACCATGGAGGCATTTCTGGCGGCTTCCGTGTTTCTCGGTATCGTTATGCGCCTTCAGGGCATTCCCTTCAACGACATTATGAAAACCTCGATGGCAGGGATGAAGGGAGTAATGCCAGCCATTATCATTCTGGCGTTAGCCTACTCGTTGAATCAACTTTCCAAAGACATGGGCACGGCCAACTATATCGTCGAAGCCACCGCTGGCTGGCTAACACCTGCTTTGCTTCCGGCCATGACGTTCCTTATTGCCGCCGTTATCGCTTTTTCCACCGGCACTTCATGGGGCACTTTCGCTATCATGATGCCACTCGCCGTGCCGCTCGCCTTTAACTTTAGCGGCGATATGGTTACACCGCTGGTGTATGCCACAGTGGCCGCTGTGGCGGGGGGCGGTGTCTTTGGGGATCACTGCTCACCCTTATCGGATACCTCTGTGCTCGCCTCGACCGGGGCCGCCTCTGATCATATCGACCATATCAAAACGCAAATTCCCTTCGCGCTAGCCGTCGCCTTGCTTTCCCTGGCTATGTACCTGTTGCTCGGCCTTACCCTGTAACGCTCTCCGCCCTGCGATAACAGAGAGAGGCCGTTGTCGTAGGGCTAACACCAATTTGATACTACCCTGCCGGGCGGCGCATCACGGTCATCAATATCCTTGGTCTGTCTACTGGTACGCAGCTGGATGCTATGGCAGCAAGTTAGTAAGTCGACCTTAGCTGGCTAAATTAATAGAAAGGGAGTGGCGAAAGCCTCAATGGCAGTTCTATTTAAATAAGCATTGATGGCTTAAACAGTTCCGTACGGTCGATGGATCGACCCGACAGCATGAACTCTCCCATCCCCCGGTAGTGCAGCGATTCTTCCTCATCTGCCGAAGGCGCTGCATGGGCTTTAACGACCTCAAAAACAAACAGGTTGTAGCGTTCAATCATGGCGTCATCGTGCAAGCGGCACTCGAAAGACGCATAGCACTCCTCTATCCGGGGCGCTCCGACCTTTTCTGACTTGCCTGGGGTTAGCTCAAACGCTTTGAACTTGTCGATCTCGCTTCCTGAACAGTTACCGATACCCACGACCTTATCGACAAGTGATGCCGAAGGAATATTGATCACGCATTCACCGCTGTTGCACACCAGCGCATGGGAGTGATTCCCGGCATCAATAACGCAGCCTAGGAGTGAGGGGGAGAACGCCATGACCATGTGCCACCCCATGGTCATGATGTTGGTTTGTTGTTGCCATTGTGATGACACCAGCACAATCGGGCCAGGTTCAAGAAAGTGCCTGACGTTGGAAACAGGAAAGTCCTTCTTTGCTATCGGGTGTGGCATAAATAACCTCCGATTAGATTAGCTAGGCAGTCGGACGGCGCATTAAGGTCATCAATACCCCAGCGCCAATCAAACTACCGGCGCCGCAGCGGTGTAAGAGGCGGCGAAACTTGGCGGTCATCAGCTGTCGGCTAGTGGTCGACAACAGTGTGTAGCCGAGATCTGAGATGACACCTATCACAAGAAACGTAGCAAACAGAATCGCCAGCTGGGGCGCCAGAGGTTGGGTTTGGTTAATAAACTGCGGCATGAATGCCATGAAGAATAGAATGCTTTTGGGGTTTAGCAGCGTCACCCAGAATGCTTTTGCGGTGCTTTGCTGAACGTTCACCCCAGAGGCTTCCAGGTCATTCAATTGGCCGGATTCACGCCACATCTTGATGCCTAGATAAAGCAGATAGAGAACCCCTAGCCATTTAACCATGGCGAATAGCTCCGCCGATGCCATCAGCAACGCGCCTACGCCGGCAAACGAAAGTGACATCGCCACCAGGTCACCCAAGAAAAAGCCAGGCAACATCGCCAGAGCAGCTTTGCGGCCTTGATTGATACCGGTCACTATCAGTAGAGCAACGGCGGGGCCGGGGGATGCGATGAACAAAAACGAAGCCAACACAAACGATAGCCAAAGCTCAATCGACATAGCGTTAATCTGCCTGTTGTTGAATTATTAACTTTATCTCGCCGTATAGTTGTAAGCCCTGGAGCGCCGCGTGGCAATTATGTTCAGTGGTCATTCTCTCACCTATGTGAGTGAGGGAAGATATGGCTGGTAGTCCTTGGTGGAGGCTTCCGTAAGCCTGAAAGCGGACATTCAACAAAGGCTGCCTGCTTAACTCCACTTATCGTTCTGATGATCACTGGAGATTACCCGCTACCTGTTCAAAATCTGCATTGCTC
This sequence comes from Halomonas sp. A3H3, assembly GCF_000982975.1. Taxonomy (NCBI): domain Bacteria; kingdom Pseudomonadati; phylum Pseudomonadota; class Gammaproteobacteria; order Oceanospirillales; family Halomonadaceae; genus Halomonas; species Halomonas sp. A3H3. The sequence continues at coordinate 2,292,216 of NZ_HG423343.1, forward strand.
ATCGCGGAAGTTGCGAAGACAATGCTCATAGCGACCTTGTATACATGCAGCCAATGGCAGTGGAGGACTCCGCATGAAAGCGTTGTCGAACATGGGGTTTGCCCTATTTGGAGCTGCGCTGGTGGCGATCAGTTACGGGCTTGCACGTTTTGCCTTTGGTCTGTTTGTACCTTCTATCAGTGCCGAGCTTTCGCTGACGTCTTACTTGGTCGGCATTATCGGGGCGCTGCCGTTTATTAGCTTTGTGCTTTCCACACTGGTCGCGCCGCTTGCCGCTGATCGGCTCGGTGCGCGCAACTTAGCCATTCTCTCTGGGTCTTTCGGTGTTGGCGGTTTAGCATTGATCAGCCAGTCGTCAGACGCGCTATCGCTTGGTATTGGTGTGTTTATCTGCGGGATCTGCACTGGTTTAATGATGCCCGCGCTGGCCGCTGCGATGCAGGCGCTGGTGAGCCGTGCAATGCATGGGCGCGTCAGCTCGATTATGAATGCCGGTACTAGCATCGGTATTATCGTGGCGGTACCGACCGTTGTGTTCTTGTCGGATGCATGGCGACTGACCTACACGATATTTGCTGCTCTTACCGCTATGGGGGTCGTGGCGGCATGGTACTTCATCCCTTCAGTGTCACGGGTCATTCCAGCCAACGCTGCACCACCACCGCCCATCACTAGGTCGCAATGGTCGCGCCTCATTCGGCTTACGATTTTTGCCTTCGCAATGGGCTTTGTATCTGCGCCGTACTGGCTTTTTGCTCCCGATCTGGCGGTTACCCTTGGCGCGCTCTCTCCAGGGCACACCGGTTGGCTATGGTTCGCGGTAGGTATCGCCGGGCTCGGCGGTGCCGTGATAAGTGATTTGGCCGACCGTAATAATCCACCCATCACCCAGGCGTTGATGTTGATGATGCTGTCTTCAAGCTTGGCGTTGCTGGCCGCTAGCCCTAGCCAATTAGCGCTGACGATATTTTCCGCGATGGTTTTCGGTCTCGCTTACATGAGCTTAACGGGGCTGTACCTGATGACCGGCATCCGACTGCTGCCTGGGCGGTTATCGATGGGGCCGGTATTACCCTTTATGGCCTGCGCGCTTGGGCAGGCGGTGGGCTCGCCGGTGATTGGTGTGCTGGTCGACAGGCTTGGGTATGCGGATGCGTTTTCGATCTTTTCGGTGGTCGGCATCCTGGTCGCGGTGCTATCACCGCTTTATCCGGGCCATATCGACTATTTGACAGAAGAAGAGCCGCAACCGACAGAGGTTGAAGATACTGGCCTTCAGGCCGCTTACGATCATCAACTGCTGGATGAAAACGGTGACCCCATCAAACCTGTTGCTGAAGATGCCGAGGCCCCTTAGCTGAGTAAGCTACTAGCCAGCTTAGGCGCTTGGCGAGAGGCTGCATTGCATTATCCTCCGTGACCTTACAAAGGTTTCGGAAACGACCTCCAGTGTTGCATTTGCGACGGAGAGCCAAGTTCGCGCAATCGTTTTGTCGCTATCCGCCCTATTCGTGCCAATATACGACCAAAGAGCAATGCCACCCCTGAACTAGTGAGTATTCACGCTAGTAAAGGGAAACTAAAAGACGCCAGCGACGCCTACATACTAATAAGAAAAAAAAAGATGATTAAAAGGTGACGGAGGGTAAAACCATGACATCAAATCTAGCAAAAGACCCGGCAGCAAATACCAATCGTGCGGGCGAACCGCAAACCCTTGGTTTTCTACTATTAGATAATTTCACACTGATTTCCCTGGCGTCGGCGATAGAACCTTTACGGATGGCCAATCAACTGGCCGGTCGTGAGTTGTATCGCTGGTTTACCCTGACCCAAGACGGTCTGCCCGTACGCGCCAGCGATGGGCTGCAGGTGACTCCTGATGCCTCTATGCAGACCCCGCTCTCGCTTGAGTGGGTGGTCGTTTGTGGCGGGGTAGGTCCGCAGCACAGCGTTACCCGTGACCACATACGCTGGCTTCAGTCGCAGTCACGCCAGTTAAAACGATTAGGCTCGGTATGTACGGGCAGTTGGGCGCTAGGGCAGGCCGGATTGCTGGATCACTATGAAACCAGTGTGCACTGGGAGTGTCTGGCCTCCATGCAGGAAGCGTTCCCCAACGTTATTCTGACCCCGCACCTTTTCTCTATTGATCGTGATCGATTCACCGCTTCAGGCGGCACAGCGCCGCTCGATATGATGCTCAACCTGATTGCTCACGACCATGGGCGCGAGCTTTCGGCAGGCATTTCCGAGATGTTTATCTATGAACGCGTGCGTAACGAGCAGGATCAGCAGCGGGTACCTCTTAAGCACGTGCTGGGCACCACTCAGCCTAAGTTGTTAGAAATTGTGGCGTTGATGGAATCCAACCTTGAAGAGCCCATCGAGCTCGACGAACTGGCAAGCTATGTGAATGTTTCACGGCGCCAGTTGGAGCGGTTGTTCCAGCGCTATTTGCTTTGTTCACCGTCTCGCTATTACCTCAAGCTGCGTTTAGTGCGCGCTCGTCAGTTGCTCAAGCAAACGCCTCTGTCGATTATCGAGATTGCTTCTGTTTGCGGTTTTGTGTCCACGCCCCATTTTTCCAAGTGTTATCGTGAATATTTTGGTGTGCCGCCGAGAAATGAGCGCTTGGGTGTGCACGACCGCCAAGGAAATAACCAAACTAAATCGCCATCGTTAATCAAACGATGGGGAGGCGAGCCTTATAAAAGCGAACCTCTTTCGAGTGCCCAGCAGGCGCTTGCCTATGCCCAGGGCGAGCCTACTTTTGCCAGCGTGCCGCTCTTGAACTGAGACTCACTGGGTAACCAACATTTGAAACGTGCTGCCCGCCTTCGGGGAGCGCGTTTTTTTATGAACACTACTCACTATTTTAATATTACTCCGCTGCAGTGCTTGCAGGAACATGTTTGCAGGAGCATGAGTAGTTGTCGTGTTCACGACACGATGACGCTTTTGGAATTTCCGCCGTCGTTTCCAAGAGCAGCTAAACCCAACGTCAGCGCTATGCTCGCTACATTAACCAATGTTGGAGCTTAGCTATGACCCCCTCTGAACTGCACAATGACGCTATCGTCATTGATGGCCTGATCATCGCCAAATGGAATCGTGAGTTGCTTGAGGACATGCGTCGCGGCGGTCTTACCGCTGCCAACTGCACCGTCTCCGTGTGGGAGGGGTTTCAGGCCACGGTCGATAATATCGTCAAATCCAACCAGCTGATGGCGGAGTGTAGCGACCTGGTGCGCCCTGTTCGTACCACTGCTGACATCACGCGGGCGAAAGAGGAGGGCAAGACCGGCATCATCTTTGGCTTTCAGAATGCTCATGCTTTCGAAGACCAAATTGGCTACGTAGAGATTTTCAAGCAGTTGGGCGTGGGCATCGTGCAGATGTGTTACAACACCCAGAACCTGGTGGGTACCGGCTGCTACGAGCGGGATGGCGGCTTATCCGGGTTTGGCCGTGAGATCGTCGCCGAGATGAACCGCGTGGGTATGATGTGCGACCTCTCCCACGTTGGTGCCAAAACCTCCGAGGAAGTCATTCTCGAGTCCAAAAAACCAGTCTGTTACTCCCACTGCCTGCCCTCCGGCCTCAAAGAACATCCGCGCAACAAATCTGATCAAGAGCTGAAGTTCATTGCCGACCACGGCGGTTTTGTTGGTGTCACCATGTTTGCGCCGTTCCTCAAGAAGGGCATTGACTCCACCATCGAAGACTACTGCGAGGCGATCGAGTACGTCATGAATATCGTCGGTGAGGACGCTATCGGCATCGGTACCGATTTCACCCAAGGGCATGGTCAAGAGTTTTTCGAGTGGTTGACCCATGACAAGGGCTACGCCCGTCGCCTCACTGACTTTGGCAAGATCATCAATCCCAAAGGGATCCGCACCATTGGGGAGTTCCCTAATCTCACCGAGGCACTTCTTAAGCGTGGCTTAAGTGAGACTCAGGTGCGCAAGATCATGGGCGAGAACTGGGTGCGTGTGCTTAAGGATGTGTGGGGCGCCTGAGGATACCGCCATAGCAAGGGACGGGCGCCAGAGGTAAAGCCGCAGTAGTGCCCTGACACGCGGCTTTACCGGCGATAGGCCTACGAGGGGGCGCTGTGAATCCATCCCTGGACGCTACTTTTGCCATCCATGGCAAAAGACCCCCTCTACGGCCTATCCCCGGCGTCGCTTCCCTTGCAGAACGGCTGCTTAGCTACTTCATAACAATCAGCAAGATTTGAGGAATACAACCGTGACCAAACTGGCCCCCGCACTGCCCATCGAAGTGGATAGCGAAACAGGCGTCTGGACGACCGATGCGCTGCCTATGCTCTATGTGCCACGGCACTTCTTTATCAATAACCACGTAGCCGTAGAAGAGGCGCTAGGTGCTGAGAAGTATGCCGAAATTCTTTATCACGCAGGCTACAAGAGCGCCTGGCACTGGTGTGAGAAAGAGGCCGAGCTACACGACATTAGCGGAGAGGCGGTATTTGAGCACTACATGACCCGCCTTTCCCAGCGCGGTTGGGGGCTATTCATTACTGAACAGATCGATCTCGACTCGGGCACTGCCCAAGTACGACTTGAGCACAGCGCTTTTGTTTACCAGCTTGGCAAAACCGGGAACAAGGAAGAGTACATGTTCACCGGTTGGTTCGCCGGGGCCATGGATCAAATCCTCGCTGCCTGCGGAAGTTCACTGCGTACCGTTGCCGAGCAGACGCAGAGTGCAGCCGAGCCTGGCTGTGATGTAGGCATCTTCGCCGTCCAGCCGCTGACCGACGCTGCCCGCTAACTGGGGTACGAGGAGAGACAAACATGGCATTCGACGCAATTTTCGAGCCGATAGAGATCGGTAAGCTGACCATCCGCAACCGTGTGGTCAGTACCGCTCACGCTGAGGTGCATGCCACTGACGGCGGTATGACCACTGAGCGCTACGTGGGGTACTACGAGGAGAAGGCCAAAGGTGGTTGTGGTCTATGTATTTGCGGTGGCTCATCGGTGGTGTCCATCGATAGCCCTCAGGGCTGGTGGAGCTCGGTAAACCTTTCCACCGATCGCATTATTCCGCACTTCCAGAATTTGGCCGATGCCGTGCATAAGCACGGCGGCAAGATCATGATCCAGATTACCCATATGGGACGCCGCTCCCGCTGGGACGGTTTCGACTGGTCGACCCTAGTATCACCCTCCGGTATCCGCGAGCCGGTGCACCGCTCGACCTGTAAGACCATTGAGGAAGAAGAGATCTGGCGTATTGTCGGCGACTTTGCCCAGGCCGCGCGCCGGGCAAAGGAAGGGGGCCTCGACGGCGTCGAACTCTCTGCCGTGCACCAGCATTTGATCGATCAGTTCTGGAGCCCACGGGTCAACAAGCGTGAGGACGAGTGGGGCGGTAGCTTCGAGAACCGTATGCGCTTCGGTATGGAAGTGCTTAAAGCCGTGCGTGCTGAAGTGGGCGACGACTTCTGCGTCGGCATGCGCATTTGCGGCGACGAGTTCCACCCGGACGGTCTTTCTCACGACGATATGAAGCAGATCGCCGCCTACTACGATGCCACCGGTATGGTGGATTTCTTCGGCGTTATCGGTTCTGGCTGCGACACTCACAACACCCTGGCTAACGTTATTCCTAATATGTCCTACCCGCCGGAGCCGTTCTTACATCTGGCGGCGGGGATCAAGGAAGTGGTGAACGTGCCTGTGATCCACGCCCAGAACATTAAAGACCCCAATCAAGCCCAGCGTATCCTCGAAGGGGGCTACGTAGACCTGGTGGGCATGACCCGGGCACATATTGCCGACCCTCACCTGATCGCCAAGATCAAGATGGGCCAGATCGATCAGATCAAGCAGTGCGTGGGCGCTAACTACTGCATCGACCGACAGTACCAGGGCCTTGACGTACTGTGTATTCAAAACGCCGCTACATCCCGTGAATACATGGGGTTGCCCCACATCATTGAGAAAACCGAGGGCGCCAAACGCAAAGTCGTCGTGGTGGGCGGTGGCCCTGGTGGCATGGAAGCGGCGCGCGTCGCCGCCGAGCGTGGCCATGACGTCACGCTGTTTGAGGCCGCTGACTCCTTGGGTGGGCAGATCACGATTGCCGCCCAGGCACCCCAGCGTGACCAGATCGCCGGTATCACCCGCTGGTTCCAGCTGGAGCTGGCGCGGCTAAAAGTCGACCTGCGTCTGGGCACCCGCGCCGATGAGGAAACGCTGCTCGATCTGCGCCCGGATATCGTGGTGCTTGCCACCGGTGGCCAGCCCTTCCTTAGCCAGCACCCCGAGTGGGGTTACTCGGAGAATGCTGAGGAGAGCCTGGTAGTCAGCACCTGGGATATTCTCTCTGGCAAAGTGGCACCAGGTAAAAACGTGTTGATTTATGACGCCATCTGCGAGTTCTCCGGCGTCTCGGTGGCGGATTTTATCGCCGATAAGGGCGCCAAGGTGGAGATCGTCACCGACGATATCAAGCCCGGTGCGGCGGTGGGCGGTACCACCTTCCCCACCTACTACCGCAGCCTCTACGAGAAGGAGGTGATCATGTCCTCCGACCTGATGCTGCATAAGGTTTACCGCGAGGGCGATGGCTTGGTGGCGGTGCTCGAAAACGAGTACACCGGGGCTCTGGAAGAGCGCGTGGTGGATCAGGTGGTCGTTGAGAACGGTGTACGCCCTGATGAGGCGCTTTATTACGCGCTTAAAGAGCAGTCCCGCAACAGAGGGCAGGTGGATCTGGAAGCACTCTATGCAATCCAGCCGCAGCCTTGTCTGAGCGAGTCAGGAGATGGTTTCCTGCTGTTCCGGCTAGGCGACTGCACGGCACCACGTAACACCCATGCGGCCATTTACGACGCCCTGCGAATCTGCAAGGACTTTTGACTTAGGCGAAAGCCAACAATAATGCGGGGCGCCAGAGCAGCCCCGCCGCCGAAGCCAATGGCACCAAAGATGAGGTGAGCACCATGCTCGAAACGCTCTTGCCGATACTGATTTTTACTGCCCTGGCCCTGGCAGTAATCGGCGCTGTACGCCGTATACGCCTGTGGCGTCAGGGGCGCCCCTCGCGGGTGAGCCTGTTCAAGGGGTTGGTGGCCCTGCCGCGCCGCTATTTGGTGGATCTGCACCATGTAGTGGGGCGTGACAAAATGATCTCCAACACTCACGTGGCCACCGCCGGTGGCTTCGTGGCCGCTGCCGTGTTGATGATCCTGGTGCACGGTCTGGGGATCGCCAATCCACTGCTAGGCGGATTACTGCTACTGGCTAGCGCCTCCATGTTCGTCGGTAGCCTCTTCGTGGCGCGGCGACGGCTTAACCCGCCCGCTCGGCTCTCCAAGGGGTCCTGGATGCGCCTGCCCAAGAGTTTGATGGCGTTTTCGCTAGGCGTTTTCCTGATCACCCTACCCACGGTGGGCCTACTGCCCGAAGGCCTGCTTGAAGGCAGTGGTAGCTGGCTTTTGGCGCTGGTATTAGCGGGCGTCGTGGCCTGGGGCCTGGGGGAGATGTTCTTCGGCATGACCTGGGGCGGGCCCATGAAGCACGCCTTCGCCGGTGCCTTGCACCTGGCCTTCCATCGTCGCGCCGAACGCTTTTCCACCAAGAAAGGGGGCGCTGGCCGATCAACGGGCCTTAAGGCGCTAAACCTGGAGGATGAAGCGGCGCCCCTCGGGGTAGAAAAGCCTGCCGACTTTACCTGGAACCAGCTGTTGGGCTTCGACGCCTGCGTGCAGTGCGGTCGCTGCGAAGCGGTCTGCCCCGCGTTTGCCGCCGGTCAGCCGCTCAATCCCAAGAAGCTGATCCAGGACATGGTGGTGGGTATGGCGGGGGGCAGTGATGCTGCCTATGCTGGCTCCCCGCACCCTTCACAAGGGCTTGGGGGCAAGCCGGTAGGTGAACACGCAGGCTCTCCTCATGGGCCCATTGTGGCGCTGCAGGGGAAGGCTCTGGTCGACGCTGATACCCTATGGTCGTGTACGACCTGCCGTGCCTGCGTGGAAGAGTGTCCGATGATGATCGAGCACGTGGATGCGATTGTCGATATGCGCCGCCACCTGACCCTGGAGCGTGGCAAAACGCCCAACAAAGGCGCCGAGGTGCTCGACAATTTGATCGCCACCGACAATCCCGGCGGTTTCGATCCTGGCTCGCGGCTCAACTGGGCGGCGGATCTTAGCCTACCGCTCATGGCAGATCTTAAGCAGGTCGATGTGCTGTTGTGGCTAGGGGATGGCGCCTTTGATATGCGCAACCAGCGCACCTTGCGTGCACTGGTCAAAGTGCTGCGCGCCGCTGAAGTCGATTTCGCGGTGTTGGGTACCGAAGAGCGCGATAGCGGCGACGTGGCCCGGCGCCTGGGCGATGAGGCGACGTTCCAATCCCTGGCGAAGCGCAATATTGCCACCCTGGCTCAGTATCGCTTCTTGCAGATTGTTACCTGCGATCCCCACAGCTTTCATGTGCTGGGCAATGAGTATGGAGAGCTAGGCGGGCATTACGAGGTACGTCACCATAGTACCTTTATCGCCGAACTGTTTGATGCTGGTCGGTTGACCTTTGCCTCTTGGAAAGGCGGCAGCGTCACCTATCACGACCCGTGTTACCTGGGGCGCTATAACGGTGAATACGAAGCACCACGCAACGTGCTTAAGGCGCTGGGCATCGAGGTCAAGGAGATGGAACGCTCCAGTTACCGCTCGCGCTGCTGCGGCGGCGGCGGCGGGGCACCGATTACCGATATTCCCGGCAAGCAGCGGATTCCCGATATGCGCATGAATGACGTCAAAGAGAGCGGCGCCGAGCTAGTCGCAGTGGGCTGCCCTCAATGTACCGCCATGCTGGAAGGGGTGGTGGATGCCAGCGCCGAAGTGCGCGATATCGCCGAGCTGGTGGCCGATGCCCTGGTAGAGCGTCCCGCAGGTGATGCGTCTGATGGGCCCCGCCGACCTGCTGCAACGACGACGGCTGAAGAGGTGACCGTATGAGCGAGATTATTCGCCGCGACCCACGTCGTGAGTGGATCGCCCGAAATCGTCTGCACCCCGACAACGCCGCGGTGCTGGCCTCCCTGGGTGTAAACAGGGGCGGCGGAGCGGTCAGCGAATGGATGGGCCCCAACGGCGTGGTGCGCAAGGATCCTCGTGCCATCGGCTTTATCGGCCCCAATGGCGTCAAACGGATTGACCGCAGTGGCCTCCAGCAAGGGGGGCAGGCCACCGCGACCACCACGGCGGCCCGCGATAGCCGCCGCACGGTGACCATTGATCAGCCCGCCTTCCTGGTGGCCGTGGTGCCCGACCTGACCGGCGGGCGTCTCTCCGGACATGACAAGGATCTGCTGGGCCTGGCCCGGCGTGTGGCGGATGCCGACGCCGAACAGCCCGGCGCTGTGGTGGCGATCCTATTTGGTGAGTATAAGGGCGAGGGTGGCGGCGAGCTTAAGGAGCAGACGCTGGGCGAAGCCGGGATCGATCGCGTCGTGCATCTTGATGATGAGTTTTACGCGGGGTTTGCGCCAGAAGCGCGTCTGGCGGCTTTAAGCGCCGTTGAGCGGGAGATGACGCCGCGCTTCTGGCTGTTTCCGGACTCACCCCTGGGCGGAGCCGATCTGGGGCGGCGGCTTGCCTTACGCCTGGGTGAACGCGCTGCCACGGGGGTGTGGCAGGTGGAGGCTGATAATGAGGCCTCTTTGGGTTGGCGCTGCACGGCCCGTGGCGCCGCTGGGAGCCTGGATATCCAGCGCCCTCTGCCGCGGGTTGCCCTGGCGCTGGCCGAGTGCGCCGAACCGGTGGACGAGACGCGGCATGCGGCCGAGCACCTGACCCTAGCAGCGTCAATTCCCACCACTCTATCGCGTATTGAAGATCTGGGGCAGGTGGCAGTGGATCCCGCCGGCGTGGCGCTGGCCGAGGCTGAGTTCATCCTATCCGGCGGCAACGGCGTCAAGCAGTGGGATGCCTTCCACCATGCCGCGAAAGTCCTCGGCGCTACCGAAGGGGCCTCGCGTGTCGCGGTGGACGACGGCTTTATGGCCCGCGATCGTCAGGTGGGCGCGACCGGCACCTGGGTAACCGCCCGAGTCTATATGGCGGTGGGTATTTCAGGCGCTATCCAGCACCTGCAGGGCATTCAGCGCTGCGACAAGGTAGTGGCGATCAATCTCGATCCGGGGTGCGACATCATCAAGCGCGCCGACCTGGCGGTGATTGGCGACAGCACGCAAATTCTGGCCGCGCTAGTGGCCATGGTGGAACAGCAGCGGGGAGGGCAGCGCAATGCAGCCTGATCTACACCAGAAGCAACAACAACAGGGAATCGATGTGGCGGTGCTGGTTTCCATCGGGCGTCACCCCACTACCGGACGCGCACGGCGCGCCGAACAGGATGCTCGAGGCCTGGAGCTGGCGCTGGCCATGGAAGCAGAACTGCCGGGCACCCGGATTAACGTCCTTCACGCTGGCCCCCAAAGTGATGATGGAGAGGTGGCCCTGCGTGGCTACCTGGGAATGGGGCTGGAGTCTATGACCCTGCTGGAGCAGCCTGAGGGCAGCGATGCCATTCTGGCCCTGGTGGAACATTTAGCCGCAACCTCACCGCAACTGGTGATCACCGGAGCACGGGCAGAGCGCGGTGAAGGTTCTGGGCTTTTGCCCTACGCGTTGGCAGAACATCTCGGCTGGCCATTGGTGAATAGCTTGGCATCGATAGAAAAGGTGGAAAATGGTGTGGTAACGCTGCTTCAGGCGTTGCCAAGGGGCCAGCGTCGCCGTCTCAAGGTGCGCCTACCTGCCATCATCAGCGTGGACGAAGCGGCGCCAGCAGCGCGTCAAAGCGCCTTTGGCCCGGCGCGGCGCGCGACGTTGGCGGTCACGCCTGGAAGCCCTGGAGCCGATAGCGAGTTGGCGCAGTGGCACCTGGCTCCCGCCCGTAAACGTCCCAAGCGCCTGAAAATCGTCAAGGCCGCTTCGGCCCGGGATCGCTTCAAGGCGGCGGCATCCAAGTCCGAGGGCAAAGGCGGGCAGGTGCTCACCGACGTGACCCCCGAGCAGGGCGCCGAGGCGATCTACAAGTTGCTTAAGGAGGAAGAAGTGCTGCGCTGAAACGCATCACGCCTCTAACCATCGTTCAAGCCCGCTTCCCTGCGGGCTTTTTATTGGACGAGGGCCCACACGACGAATTGGCTATTTGCCAACAAAACCCGGATAAAGCTGAAGGCGCTGTCTCTCCAGACGCAAGCCTATCCAGGCATGCAGTACCAGCACTAGGATAACCACACCACCGCCGAGTAGCGTCGAGGTCGTGGGTGTCTCACCTAATAACCACCACACCCACAGCGTGCCCAGTGCGGTTTCGACCAGATAGAACAGTGCCACTTCAGTAGAGGGTAGATAGCGGGTGGCGCTGTTGATCAGCACCGTCGCCAAGGGCATCTGCACCAGCCCCATCAGTGCCAGTACGCCATAGCGCTGGGCATCCAGATCCAGCGGCGAGGCCATGGGCAGGGCAACCGCCGCCGAGAGCAGCCCGCCACCAGCAATCACCGTCATAGGATCAATCGCTGGATAGCGGCGCAGCAGGGTCAGGTTGCCGCCGATAGCTGCCGCGGCTGCCAAGGCATAAAGATTACCTACCAGCATCCCCATGGCCCCCTCGCCCATGAATATCGGGCCCATGCCCAGCATACAGACAGCAATGGCCACTAGTGTTCGCAGCGCGACTTTTTCACCCAGGAAAACCCGTGAAAACAGCGCAGCAAACAGCGGCGCGGTACTCAGGATCACCACCACATTGGCCACATTGGCGTTCATGACCGCCAGCACAAACAGGCTGGATATCAGGCCCAGCAGCAAGGCCGAGGCTAGCGAGGAAAAGGGGGTGTTTCTCAGTGTTGCCAACCGTTTGCCAGCACTACACAACAGCCCGAGCACGCAGAACATCAATAAACCGCGCCAGAATACGATGGTCCAGCCATCGGTATCGGCCAGGCGTATCAACAGACCGTCGAAGCTGAGAAACAACACGCCCAGGATGACTATAAGCAGACCGCGCTGGTAAGGGGTTGCCTGCATTCTTGTGACTCCCTGCTGGCAAAAAAGAAAACCGCCCGCCGGATAGGCGGGCGGTTTAGAGATGATTAACTAGCGGTTTTTGGCACCGCGTTAAGTTCACGCCACTCCTTGTGAAGCCCCATATAGAGACTAAAGCACATCAGCAAGAGAACCAGCGTAAAGGGGAGCCCCGTGGCCACCGCGCCCGCCTGAAGTGCGCTGAGGGCGGTATTTCCCCCACCATAGAGCAGCGCACCGGCAATCACACCTTCCAGGGCGGCCCAGAATACCCGCTGACCCTTGGGCGCATCGGTCTTGCCACCTGCGGTGATATTGTCGATGACCAGCGAGCCTGAGTCTGATGAGGTAATGAAGAACACCAGCACCAGAATAATCGCCAGCGTCGACGTTATGCTGGTCAGGGGCAACTGCTCCAGCATATGGAACATGGCCAGAGAGACATCGCTAATGCCGTTGGCCAGTTCACCCACGCCATTTTCAGCTTGATAAAGCGCCGTGCCGCCAAAGGCGCTCATCCAGACCAGTGTGACCAGCGTTGGTACCAGCAGTACGGCGATAAGAAACTCACGAACCGTGCGCCCCCGGGATACGCGGGCAATGAACATGCCGACAAACGGAGACCAGGAGATCCACCACGCCCAGTAAAAGATCGTCCAGCCGTGGTACCAGGTATCGTCCTCGCGGCCAATCCAGTTCGACAGCGGCAGAAGGTGGCCCACGTAGTCCAGCGCCGTGGTGCCAATGCCTGTCAGAATCATCAAGGTAGGCCCCGCTATAACCACAAACAGCAGCAGCGCCGCCGCAATGACCATGTTGATATTCGAGAACAACTTAACGCCACCGTCGATTCCCCGCCATACCGAGAACAGCGCGATCACCGTGACCACTAGGATGATCGCCAGCTGTGTGCCAATGGTATTGGGAATGTCGAACAAATAGGCGAGGCCTCCAGCTGCTTGGGTAGCGCCAAAGCCTAGCGAGGTGGCCAGGCCAAAGATGGTGGCCAGCACGGCAAGAATATCGATGATATGGCCTGCCCAGCCGCGGGTTCGCTCGCCAAGGATCGGGTAAAAGGCGGAGCGAAGCGTCAGTGGCAGGCCTTTGTTATAAGCAAAGAAAGCGAGTGAGAGTGCCACCACGCCATAAATGGCCCAGGGGTGCAGTCCCCAGTGGAACATGGTTGCCCCCATGGCGGCGCTGGCGCCTTCCGGCGTTCCCGCTGGCGTATTCAATGGGGTCCCATACCAGTCGGTATAATAGGCTACTGGTTCAGCAACGCTCCAGAACATCAAACCGATGCCCATACCCGCCGCAAACAGCATGGCGAACCAGGAGGTGCGCGAGTATTCCGGCTTGGCATCTTTGCCGCCTAGCCGAATCCGCCCGAGTGGCAGGCAGATCAGTACAAGACAAAACACCACAAAAATATTGCCAGCAATCATAAATAGCCAGTCGAAGTGTTCAATCGACCAGTTCTTGGCAAGCCCTAAGTGAGTATTAGCAGCATCTGGATAGACCAGTGCGTAGATAATAAACAGTAGGATGGCTAGAGCAGAAAGCGGAAAGACGGGGTTATGAAAGTCCAACCCCAAGATCTGTGTATTGTCCTGTCCGGGCGACAGAACCGGGTCGTCGTTGTTCTTCATCGGGTTTCCTTGGTGGCTCTTGTTAGATGTCGGGTATGCATCACATCGCCGACTCTAGGCTTTGTACGAAAACTGCTTGCGCTCGCCCATACGTTGTTAAAAGTCGGCTCAAAATACTCATTTACACTCCGTAAACTCCGTTTTTTCGCCGATTTTTGCCTAGCCTGGCCTTCGCTCAGCGACTTTTCGTGCAAACCCTAGGAATTGTTGAGCCTGTTGCAAAGGAGGAGTGTCGTGAAAGCGACCTCTATCTATCCATCTTGGTTAGGATGTCTTGAATAGATACGTGAGTGCCTTTTTGGGGTAAGTCTCCAGGCGCGGAGGGGATAGGGTGGGATAGCGCAATCAACCATCATGAACAGAACAATAAGCCACAGGAGCCAGCCATGAATGCAGCCAACCGCGGAGTGGTCTACAAGGGGCCGGGAGAGGTCGCCGTTGAGTCCATTGCCTATCCTGAACTCGCCCTCGGCAATCGCAAGTGCGATCACGGCGTGATTCTCAAGGTAGTTACCACCAACATCTGTGGCAGCGACCAGCATATGGTACGCGGCCGCACCACCGCACCATCGGGCCTGGTGCTTGGCCACGAAATCACTGGCCTGGTCGTCGAGTGCGGGCGCGACGTCGAGTTTATTCAACCCGGCGACCTGGTTTCTGTGCCGTTCAACATTGCCTGTGGTCGCTGCCGCAACTGTAAAGAAGGCCGCACCGGTATCTGCCTCAACGTTAATCCAGCTCGTCCTGGCGCCGCCTACGGCTATGTGGATATGGGCGGCTGGGTCGGCGGCCAGACTGAATATGTCATGGTTCCCTATGCTGACTTTAACCTGCTGAAGTTTCCGGATGCCGATCAGGCCATGGAGAAGATCAAAGATCTGACCCTGCTCTCTGATATCTTCCCCACGGGGTTCCACGGCTGTGTCACTGCCGGTGTCGGCCCTGGCAGCACTGTCTATATTGCCGGTGCTGGCCCCGTAGGCCTGGCGGCTGCGGTTTCCGCTCAGCTGCTGGGCGCGGCCTGCGTGATCGTCGGTGATATGGTCGAAGAGCGTCTGGCCCAAGCACGTAGCTTTGGTTGCGAGACCATCGACCTGACTCAGGACGGCGACATGGCCGATAAGATCGAGGTGATCCTCGGTGAGCGTGAGGTCGACGCCTTTGTCGACTGTGTCGGCTTCGAAGCCCACGCCTGTGGCTGCAACCACGGCAAAGAAGCACCCGCGACCGTGCTCAACTCGGCGATGTCGTTGACCCGTGCAGGTGGCCAGATCGGCATTCCGGGGCTATACGTGACGGAAGACCCCGGCGCGGCTGACGATGCCGCCAAGCAGGGGGCTCTGAGCATGCGTTTTGGTCTTGGTTGGGCCAAGTCCCACAGTTTCCATACTGGACAGTGTCCGGTGATGAAGTACCATCGCCCACTGATGCAGGCTATTCTGTTCGGCAAGGTCAATATTGCCGATGCGGTCAATGTCCAGATGATCACTCTGGATCAGGCACCCCAGGGCTATGCCGACTTCGATGGCGGCGCTGCTAAGAAATTCGTCATTGACCCCCATGGCAGCGTAGCTTAATAGTGTATTAACTCAATAAAGACCCTGCCCCAAAAGAAGGGCAGGTCAGTGCGACCCTAGACGGCGCCCCGCGGGGTGCCGTCTTCGTTCATTCGGCCTAAAGCTGATCAAGATAATAATGAGTACCCCATGACCGTCCAGACCGTGATCCCCAAACGCCGCTTCCGCGGCAAGCCCCGCGGCCGTGAACTCGACCCCCGTCTTCTAGAGGAGTTGCGTGAGCTGCTGGGCGACGAACGCCAGGACGCCTCGCTGCGCCGCCGCGACCTACTGATTGAACACCTGCATGCCATCCAGGATAACCGCGGCCATCTGCTGTTGGCGGAACTGCGTGCCCTGGCGGCTTACATGAACCTGCCCATGGCGGCCGTTTACGAAACCGCCACCTTTTATGCCCACTTCGATGTCATTCACGACGACCAGTTGCCGCCGCCCGCGGTGACCATTCGCGTTTGCGACTCCCTCACCTGCCAGTTGGCCGGTGCTGAGACGCTTAAGGCACAGCTGGAAGCGAATGTGGATATCGAGCAGGTGCGAGTGCTGCGCGCTCCTTGCATGGGGCGCTGCGACACGGCGCCGGTGGCGGAAGTGGGGCACTATCATGTGCCGTTCGCTACTCAGGAGCGTATCGCGTCGGTGATCGAGGAAGCACACTTTCATCCTGACCCCGTCGATTGGCAGCGACTGGACGACTATCGCCGCGAGGGCGGTTTCGCGTTACTGCAAGCCTGCCGCGAGGGAGAGGTCACGGTGGAAGCGCTGATGGAAGCGATGCAGCAGGCCAATCTGCGCGGCCTGGGTGGCGCGGGTTTCCCTACCTTCAAAAAATGGACGTTCGTGCGCCAGGAGGCCGGCCCCCGTTACTGCGCTATCAATGCCGACGAGGGCGAGCCCGGTACCTTCAAGGATCGCTATTACCTGGAAAATTCGCCCCACCAGTTCCTTGAAGGCGCCTTGGTCAGCGCCTGGGCGGTAGAGGCCGAGGCGCTGTATATCTATCTGCGCGATGAGTATCCGGCGTTACACGGCGTGCTGCGCGAGGCCATTGGCGAACTGGAGGCTGCTGGTCTGGTGGCGCCGGGTTACATTGTGCTGCGTCGTGGTGCGGGGGCTTATATCTGCGGCGAAGAGTCGGCGATGATCGAATCGTTGGAAGGCAAACCGGGCAAACCCCGCCACCGCCCGCCGTTTGTGGCTCAGAAGGGGCTCTTTGATCGGCCGACGCTGGTCAATAACGTCGAGACCGTCTACTGGATCCCCATGATCTGGCAGCGTGGCGCGGAGGCTTTCTCCAGCCAGGGTCGCCATGGCCGCGTAGGGTTACGCAGTTTCTCTGTCTCGGGTCGGGTCAAGCAGCCCGGTGTGTATTTGGCGCCCGCAGGGATAACCCTTCATGAATTAATTGACGAGTATTGCGACGGCATGGCCGACGGCCACCGCCTGGCGGCCTACCTGCCCGGCGGCGCCTCCGGCGGCATTCTGCCCGCTGCCAAGGCCGATATTCCCCTCGATTTCGACACCCTTCAGGAGCACGGCTGTTTTATCGGTTCCGCAGCGGTGATAGTACTCTCCGATCAGGACGATCTGCGCGGGGTGGCTACCAACCTATTGGCCTTTTTTGCCGATGAGTCCTGTGGCCAATGCACGCCCTGCCGGGTGGGCACGGAAAAAATGCTCACCCTGCTCGAGCGGAATGAGTGGGACGCCGGGCTGATGACGCAGCTCTCCCAGGTCATGATCGATGCCTCTATTTGCGGACTCGGCCAAGCGGCACCTAATCCGGTGCTGGGGCTGTTGAAGGATTTCCGCGGCGAGCTGGCCGCCCAGAACGTAATCGTCAAGGGGTAGGGGGATGAACATGAGCATGAGCGAACAAAACCCAGGCAAAAGCTTTACCTTGACGCTGGATGGCGTTGAGGTGAGTGCAACCCCCGGTGAAAGCCTCTGGCAGGTGGCCAAGCGCGCCGGCGAGACCATTCCCCATCTCTGTTTTAAGGACACAAGCGGTTACCGCGCCGACGGCAATTGCCGCGCCTGTATGGTGGAAATCGAGGGCGAGCGCACCCTGGCCGCCAGCTGTCTCCGTGAGGCAGCCCCTGGCATGGTGGTCAAGAGCGCCAACTCCGAACGGGCGCATACTGCCCGCAAGATGGTCATGGAGATGCTGCTGGTCGACCAGCCTGAGCGGGAAGAGAGCCCCGACAGCTCAAGCCACTTTTGGGCCATGGCTGACCAGTTGGCCATTGATGCCACGGCGGTGCTCCGTAAACTGCCCAGGCGCGAAGAGCGCGAGGCGCCCACCGTACATCATGTGGCGTCCCGGGTGGAAAGCCTGGAACAAGACAGCAGCCACTCCGCCATGCGCGTCAATCTTGACGCCTGCATCGAGTGCAACCTGTGTGTGCGCGCCTGTCGCGAAGTACAGGTTAACGACGTGATCGGCCTGGCCCACCGCGGTGCGGCATCCAAAATCGTGTTTGATTTCGACGATCCCATGGGGGATAGCACCTGCGTAGCCTGTGGAGAGTGCGTTCAGGCCTGCCCCACCGGCGCCCTGATGCCCGCTACCCTGGTCGATCAGGCGGGCCGCGGCGATTCTGCGGTGGCTGACCGCAAGGTCGATTCGGTATGCCCCTACTGCGGGGTGGGTTGCCAGCTTACCTACCATATCAAGGATGATGAGATCCTTTATGTGGAGGGTCGCGACGGCCCCTCTAACGAGAACCGGCTATGTGTCAAAGGCCGCTTCGGCTATGACTATCCGCGCCATCCATCCCGGCTTGTTACTCCGCTGATTCGTCGCGAGGGTGTCGCCAAGGGGCTCGACCCGGACTTCGATCCCGCCAAGCCGCTGACGCATTTCCGCGAGGCGAGCTGGGACGAAGCCCTTGAGGTTGCCGCCAGCGGGCTTGTGAACCTTAAAGCGGCCCATGGCCCTGATGCCCTGGCGGGATTCGGTAGCGCCAAGTGCTCCAACGAAGAGGCGTGGCTATTCCAGAAACTGGTGCGTACCGGCTTCGGCTCCAACCATGTGGATCACTGCACCCGCTTGTGCCATGCAAGCTCCGTGGCGGCACTCATGGAGTGTATTGGCTCAGGCTCGGTCACCGCCTCCTTTATGCAGGCAAGCCAGGCCGATGTGGTGATTCTTACCGGCTGCAACCCGGCTGTGAATCACCCGGTGGCGGCCACTTTCTTCAAGCAGGCCGCCAAGCGTGGCACCAAGATCGTGATCCTCGACCCCCGTGGCCAGTCGCTGGATGCCTATGCCCACCTGAGCGTACGTTTTTCGCCGGGCGCCGACGTGGCGCTGTTCAATGCCATCCTCAATGTGGTCATCAGCGAAGAACTGTATGACACGGCCTATATCGCCGAGCATACCGAGGGCTTTGAGGCCCTTAAATTGCACACGGTGGATATGACCCCCGAAGCGATGAGCGGCCTATGCGGTGTTGAGCCCGAGACCATCCGCGACGTGGCAAGGCTGTATGCCAACGCTGAGCGGGCGATGATTTTCTGGGGCATGGGCATTTCCCAGCACACCCACGGCACCGATAACGCCCGCTGTCTGATCTCGCTGGCGTTGGCCTGCGGCCAGACCGGTCGCCCCGGCACCGGCCTGCACCCTTTGCGGGGGCAGAACAACGTTCAGGGGGCTTCTGATGCCGGGCTGATACCCATGGTCATGCCCGACTACCAGCCGGTCAATGATGATCAGGTTCGTGCGGCGTTCGAAGAACTGTGGAATACCAAACTGGATCCCACGCCCGGCCTCACCGTGGTGGAAATTATGGACGCTATCACCGCGGGCACCATTCGCGGCATGTATATCCAGGGTGAAAACCCGGCGATGTCCGACCCGGATCTCGCTCATGCCCGGGCCGCCCTGGCCAAGCTGGAGCACCTGGTGGTGCAGGATCTGTTTGTCACCGAGACTGCCCAGTTTGCCGATGTCATTCTGCCTGCCTCCGCCTGGCCTGAGAAAAATGGCACCGTCACCAACACCAATCGGCAAGTGCAGATGGGGCGCGCGGCGTTGCCGCTACCGGGCCAGGCCAAGCCGGACTGGTGGATTATCCAGGAAATCGCCAAACGCTTTGGCCTGGACTGGGATTACCAGCATCCGCGGGACGTCTTCTCCGAGATGAAGCAAGGCATGGCCTCTCTCGACCATATTTCCTGGGAGCGTTTGGAGCGCGAGCAGTCGGTGACCTACCCCTGCCCAGCGGAGGACGCGCCAGGGCAAGACGTGGTCTTCAGCGATGCTTTTCCCACCGCCAGCGGTCGGGCGAAGTTCGCCCCCACGCGCCCGCTGCCACCGGATGAGCCGGTCGATAACGACTACCCAACGGTACTGACCACCGGGCGTCAGTTAGAGCACTGGCATACCGGTTCGATGACCCGGCGCGCCAAAGTGCTTGATGACCTGGAGCCGGAAGCCGTAGCCAGCCTGGCCCCCGCTGAGTTTATTCGATTGGGAATGGCGCCGGGCGATGATCTGACGATCGCCACCCGGCGGGGTTCCATCACTCTCAAAGCGAGGACGGATCCGGGAATGCCGGAGGGGATGGTTTTCGTGCCCTTCTGTTACGGGGAAGCAGCGGCGAACTTGTTAACCAACCCTGCACTGGATCCTTATGGCAAGATTCCGGAGTTCAAGTATGCCGCCTGTCGCCTTGTTTCTGCCGGAAAAGAGCCCGTCGATGGAGGAGCAATGGAGGTGGAAAGTAGGACGCTGTATTAAATGTCCTTGACCAACCTGAGCGCGTCGTAGATGGCCGCGTGGGTGTTCCGGGACTCGACGGCATCGCCGATCCGGAACAGCTGGAAATGGCCATCCGGATTGTTGATGACGCGCTGAGGGTTGCCCACGATCAGGTCATCGTAGTTCACCTCGCCGCCATTGCTGGCGTGCGGTTTGAGCTCGAAATAGATGTCGGCCATGGGCGTGATGCCGTAGTTGACCACTACCTGGTCGATGCGCCGTTCGTGCTCCAGATCCATGTAGTCGCTGGTGATCTTGGCCAGTAGCTCGCTTCCATTACGCTGCACGGACTTCAGCCGGTAAGTGGTTGTGAAGGTGACGTTGGGGCGCTGTAGGGCACGCATGTAGGGCACCAGGTTCATGGCCATGATCTCTGCGGAGAAGGTGCGATCCGGCGTCATGATCTCCACTTCGCCCCCCGCGGCGGCAATGATCTCGGCCGCCTGCAGGGCGGCATGGTCGCCTGCATCGTCGAACAGCAATACCCGTTTGCCAGGCGGCACATGCCCTGAGAGGATATCCCAAGTGTTGACCACCAGATCGTGCCCGACCTCAGGCTGATCTTCCATGGGATAGCCGCCGGTGGCCACGATCACCACGTCCGGCAGCTCGGCGAGCACGTCCTCCACCTCGGCCCAGACGTTGTAGCGGATCTCGACACCCAGCGCGTCGCACTGCGCTAAGCGCCAATCGATGATGCCCAGCATCTCGCGTCGCCGCTCGCTCAGGGCTGAGAGTCGCACCTGCCCGCCTGCATCGCTGGCAGCTTCCAGTACCACCACCGAATGGCCCCGCTCGCCGGCGACCCGGGCGGCTTCGAGCCCCGCTGGCCCGGCGCCAATGATCACCACCCGACGTTGCTGCGCTGCCCTAGGGATAGTGTGGGGCATGCTGGTTTCGCGCCCGGTGGCGGCGTTGTGGATGCAGTAGGCGGCGCCACCCTGATAGATACGGTCCAGACAGTAGTTGGCACCGACACAGGGGCGAATATCTTCTTCGCGGCCTTCTATGATCTTGCGCACGATGTGCGGGTCGGCCATGTGGGCGCGAGTCATGCCGATCATGTCGACCTTGCCTGAGGCGATGGCATAACGGGCAGTGGCGACATCCTGGATCTTGGCGCCATGGAAGGTGGGAAAGTCGATCTCGCGACGTATTTTACCGGCGAAATCCAGGTGCGGGGCGCTGGGCATGCCCTGGATGGGAATCACGTCGGTGAGCCCCGCATCTGTGTCGATGTGGCCACGAACCACGTTGAGAAAGTCGACCAGACCGCTGTCCTTTAAGCGCCGTGAGATCTCCATCCCGTCGCCGGACGTCAGCCCACCCGGCAGCATCTCGTCGCCGGTGTAGCGCACGCCCACGATGAACGCCTCGCCAACCCGCTGGCGAATGGCGCGCAGCACCTCGAAGGTGAAACGCAGCCGATTATCGAGATCCCCTCCATAAGGCCCCTCAAGGGTATTGGTCAGTGGCGACCAGAACTGATCCATCAGGTGGCCATAGGCCTGCAGCTCGATGCCATCGAGGCCGGCGGCGTGCATGCGTTCGGCGGCATCGGCGTAGTCGCGGATCAGGCGCTCGATATCCCACTCCTCGACCTGCTTGGGAAAAGCGCGGTGGGACGCCTCGCGACGATGCGAAGACGATACCGCTGGCAGCCAATCGCCCTTGTCCCAACGGGTGCGCCGGCCCAGGTGGGTCAACTGGATCATCACTGCGGTGCCGTGCTCGTGGCAGGCGTCGGTCAGCTCGCGCATCCACGGCACCACTTCATCCTTATAGGCGAGGATGTTGTTGAACACGGGAGGGCTGTCCTTGGCCACCGCCGCGGATCCAGCGGTCATGGTCAGGCCAAGGCCTGCCTTGGCGCGCTCGACGTGGTAGGCACGGTAGAGTGCCTTGGGCATCCCGTCCTCAGGATAAGCGGGCTCATGGGCTGTCACCATAAGCCTGTTTTTCAGGGTCAGGTGCTTTAGCTGAAAGGGCTGCAGTAGCGGATCGTTAAACATGGACAGGACGCCATTTTGTTGTGTATTTGATAAATCTAGGCGCTAGTGTTCATTGATGTCAATATAATGTTCATCAATGTACATTGAGGGGCGAGCATGTTCGACCGTTAAGACGGCGGCGGGGTGGGTGGCGTTAGCCGATTAGGCTTGCCGTGGGCTAGCCGGTGCCGGTTGGAGAATATCCATGGCGGGCATAGAAGCGTTGCAATTCCCTGGAACCGGGCGGCTGGCCGGTGAAAATTTCGACATAGGCGGGGATGCGCTGCATGCGCACTTCGAGCGGTTCCTGGGTCTTCATCGAGATATAGCCGATCTGGGTTAGGTAGATGGTGCGGCCCCGAACGTTGGCCGCCAGCGGATCATAGCCGTAACGCTGGAACATCCGCGCCAGTGCTTCGATACGGGTGGCATCAGCCGTATCGATTTCACTCACTACTGATGCTGACTGTAGCGCCCAACTACGCATGGCGAACTCTAGCGGGGAGTCGAACAGCTTAGGATCCAGCCAACAGTCGAAGACATTGAGCATCGCCTCGACGATATTCTCGGCATAGGCTTCGGTCTGATTTACTAGCCCCTGGGTATTCTTTTCACGCCAGCGTGCGATCAGTGCCTCCAGTAGTGCCTCGCGATCCTTGAAGAACCAGTAGAAGCTGGTGCGAGAAAGCTTTAGTCGCTTGGCCAGGGGAAGAATGCGCACGCTGTCGACGCCCGATTCGAGTAGCAGCTCAAACGCCGCGTCGAGCCAGACGTCTTGAGAACCCTTGGCAGCGGGAATATCGGTGGATGGCATTGAGCAGGTCTCTAAGAATAGTCCAGGAATAGCGTGGCAAAGTGTACACAGGTGTCTCTTATGTGTACACGTTGCCAGCTACTCTGGCTAAGTCCTAGTGGCGGTAAACGTCGCTGCCTGGATCCTTCAAGTTTTAACCTTGGGCTAAGTGCAACGTCGGAGCCTCATATCCTAGGTTCTCAAGCACCCGGTTGGCGTACCAGTCGACAAAATCGATAACCCCGAACTCATAGGTTTCAGAGTAAGGGCCGGGTTGGTAGGCCTTGGAGTTGATGCCGCGCTGGTTCTCTTCGGCCAGTTGGCGATCCTGGTCGTTGGTGGCATCCCAGACGCGGCGCAGCTGTTCGGGGTCGTAGTCAACGCCTTCTACCGCATCCTTGTGAACCAGCCACTTGGTGGTCACCACGGTTTGCTGCGGGCCAAGGGGAAGTACGCGGAACACCACCGCGTGATCACCCATGAAGTGATTCCATGAATTGGGCAGATGCAGGATGCGCAGAGAACCCATGTCGGGACTTTTCAGGCGACCCATCAGCTTCTTGCAGCCGGGTTTACCGTCCATTGTCATGGAGACAATGCCATCCAACAGCGGCGTGCGGGTCAGACGGTTCTGATGGCCAAGCCGCGTCAGTTGGTAGGGCACCCGCTCCTGATCCCAATCTGCCTGCTTGCGGGCCACCAGCTCCTTGTAGGCAGGCGTTGCCCGCGGATCCTCGGTGTCATCAAACTCTTGCAATGAATTCAGCAGCTCAGGGTGTGCGCCGTTGCAGTGATAGCACTCGCGGTTATTTTCGATGACCAGCTTCCAGTTGGCTTGCTCGACGATACTGGACTCGGTGGCGACCTTAACGTTGTCCATCTGGTAGGGCTCAAGATAGTGCTCAAGCGTTTCCAGAAAGTCATCCATGGGAGGCGGGTTGTCGCTTAAGTTGATAAAGATGAAGCCGCCGGCGGTGCAAATGCTGACCGGCTTGAGGCCAAACTGATCCAGGTTGAAATCAGTGCCCATATCGCTGCCGGCAAACAGCAAGCGACCATCAAGCTCGTAAGTCCACTGGTGATAGGGGCAAACAAGTTTTGCCACTTTGCCTTTATCCTTTACGCAAAGGCGCGAACCGCGGTGGCGGCAGACATTGTGAAAGGCATGAATGGTACCTTCACCACCGCGTACGATGACAACGGGGTTGTCACCGATATCCAATGTCATGAAGTTACCCTTGGTGGGGATCTCGCATGTCATTCCTGCGAATAGCCACTCTTTCTCGAAAACCTCTTGCATATCAATCGCAAACAGGCGGGCATCGTTATAAAACGGCTGCGGAAGTGAAAAGGTGCGCTCCCTCGTTTGCAGCATATTGGCCGTTGACTCACGGGCCGCGACGAGCGGGTCATCCATTGTGTTTAACACGTACTTTTGCATACCAGTATCCTCGTAAACCACCGCTTTCCCCTCTAGGACTGCGAGTCGGCCGTTAGTCAAGATTGTTTATCTTGTTGTTCTGTTGCGTAACCTGGCGTTTTATTCAAATGTGGTCTGACGTCAGGGACAGATTGTGTTGCAGGCTACTCCCTGCCAGTTATCTGCCCGCGACATTAGGTGGCGTAGTGGCGACGAAAAAAGAGGTTTCTAAGCGATAAAGAGTGGCACGAGGTAAGTGCGAGTCGCTGTCAGGTAAGTCGGTCGGCAGGCGCGTCCCCAAAATGCAGCTCAAAGGTGCTGACCGTATCGCAAATACGGTTCGGCGATGCATGGTGATGAAGGCTGGTCAGGCAGAGGCGACAATGACAACTAATTTTTTCAATCCGGTCACGACCCAAACCTGGACCAACGGCCGCCACCAGGTGCGTTGCGTCAAGGTGATTCAAGAAACCCAGGATGTGCGCACGTTCTGCTTCATGGCCGAGCAGCCTGTACTGTTCTTCTTCAAGCCCGGTCAGTTCGTGACGCTGGAGCTGGAGATTGATAATCAGCCGATCATGCGCTCCTATACCATTTCCAGCTCTCCCTCCATCCCTTACAGCTTTTCAATCACCGTTAAACAAGTGCCAGGGGGCAAGGTATCCAACTGGCTGCATGCGAACCTAAAAGTGGGCGACGAGCTGGTCGTGCATGGCCCGGTAGGCAACTTCAATTCCATTGATTTTCCTGCCGAAAAAGTGTTGTTTCTCTCTGGCGGGGTGGGCATTACCCCATTGATGTCCATGACGCGCTGGCTGTTTGATACCAACGCCGCTGTTGACGTTGAATTTATACACAGCGCCCGTGCCCCTCGCGATGTGATTTATCATCGTGAACTGGTGCATATGTTTTCGCGTATTCCCGAGTTCAAGCTGCATATTATTTGCGAGAACAAAGAGGATATCGGCGAGGCCTGGGCCGGCTACCGTGGCTACCTTACCCAGCCGCTGTTCGAACTCATTGTGCCGGACTTTATGGAGCGGGAGATATTCTGCTGCGGCCCGACCCCTTACATGAACGCCATCAAAAATATTCTTCGTGCCAACAACTTCAACATGGATCACTACCATGAGGAGTCGTTTGGCGCTACGCCGGTTGAGGTACGTGAAGATGTCCTTGAGCTGGCCGAACAGGCAGAGGTTGATGCCGAAAATGTCGACACCAGCGACTTGTTTAGTATCGAGTTTGCCTCTTCAGGGAAAAGTGTGCGTATTCAGCCGGGGGAGACGGTTCATGCGGCGGCGGCCAAGCTGGGTCTGCATATCCCCAAAGCTTGTGGCATGGGGATTTGCGGTACTTGCCGAGTGGAGCTCAAGTCGGGAGAAGTGGAAATGGAGCATAACGGCGGCATTACCGATGAGGATGCCGAAGAAGGCTATATCCTGTCGTGCTGCAGTCGGCCGAAGGGGGATTTAATCGTCGATTTTTAGCCCCGGCAAGCACCTTGCTGCCTAGTTTTAAGCGCCCTAAACGGTTAATTCCCGTCTAGGGCGCTTTGCTTTTTGGGCGGCGTCAGCCGTGTTATTGGCTAAATCTTGCCGATGTCGCAAATACATCGCGTGGTGACGTCGGCAAGCATCTTGGGCCCGGACTCCAACGATAGTATCGCGGTAAGAACGCGTTGATAGGGACTTTGGTTAGCGGCCGGGGTTTATCAGCATTAAAGAGTATATCCAGCACTTAATAAAAAAGTGACTAATGAGGAGGCGGTAATGCTTCAGAATAATTTTTCCCCCAATGCACGTTTGGCCAGTTACGACACGTTGCTTGCTGAAGCAATTGCTGAAGAAACGGTTCGCCAAGAAGCGCATATTGAATTAATCGCCTCCGAAAATTATACCAGCAAACTTGTCATGGAAGCGCAAGGTACACAGCTGACCAACAAGTATGCAGAAGGCTATCCAGGTCGCCGTTACTACGGTGGCTGTGAGTTCGTTGACAAGGTTGAAGCCTTGGCAATTGAGCGGGCTTGCCACCTTTTTAGTGCCAATTATGCCAATGTGCAGCCGCACTCCGGCGCCCAGGCCAATGCCGCTGTGTTCATGGCACTGGTATCGCCGGGCGATACGGTATTGGGTATGAGTCTGGCCCACGGCGGCCACTTAACCCATGGTGCTGCACCCAACTTTTCGGGTAAGCATTACAACGCCGTGCAGTATGGCCTCAAGCCGGAAACCGGCGAGATCGATTACGAAGAAGTCGAGCGCTTAGCTCGCGAGCACCAGCCGAAGATGATCATCGCGGGTTTCTCCGCTTACTCTCGCGTGGTGGATTGGCGGCGTTTTCGCGCCATCGCCGATGAGGTAGGCGCCTGGTTGATGGTCGATATGGCCCACGTCGCTGGCCTGGTAGCCGCTGGCCTCTATCCGAGCCCGCTCCCTTACGCTCATGTGGTAACTACCACCACCCATAAAACGCTGCGCGGCCCCCGCGGCGGCTTGATTCTCTCCGCCGATGGCGACGAAGCGCTGTATAAAAAGCTTAATGGCGCGGTTTTCCCAGGCCAGCAGGGCGGCCCGCTGATGCATGTTATTGCCGCTAAGGCGGTGGCGTTTAAGGAAGCCATGAACCAGGAGTTTGTGCGCTACCAGCAGCAGGTGATCGATAACGCTCAGGCCATGGCCAAGGTGTTTATGGAGCGTGGCTACGACGTGGTGTCCGGCGGCACCGACGACCACCTCTTTTTGGTTTCGCTTATCCGCCAGGGCATTACCGGTAAAGATGCGGATGCAGCCCTTGGCCGCGCGCATATCACCGTTAATAAGAATACGGTGCCTAATGATCCCCAAAGCCCCTTCGTGACTTCCGGCCTGCGTATCGGCACCCCTGCGGTCACCACGCGCGGCTTCGATGCTGAGGAGTGTAGCGAACTAGCGGACTGGATTTGCGACATCCTGGACGAGCTGGCTGCAGGCAAAGACACGGCTTCCATTGAAGCCGAGGTGCAAGCCAAAGTGACCGACGTGTGTGCCCAGCATCCTGTCTACGCTGAGTCCGCCGCTGAAGCCGTCGAATCCATTGCTTGAATCGGCTTGCCGGCAGGGCCCGGCGCGGCTGAACTGAGGAGACCACTATGCAACGCTATTCCGGCTTCGGCCTGGTCAAGCACGCGCTGAGCCACCACGAGAACTGGGAGCGCCAGTGGCGCAACCCCACACCCAAGAAGCAGTACGATGTAATCATCGTCGGTGGTGGCGGTCACGGCTTGGCCACGGCCTACTATTTGGCGAAAGAGTTCGGCGTCAAGAACGTGGTGGTGATTGAGAAAGGCTGGCTGGGCGGTGGTAATACCGCCCGTAATACCACCATTGTGCGTTCCAACTACTTATGGGACGAATCCGCTGCGCTTTACGAACACGCCATGAAACTGTGGGAAGGGCTTTCCCAAGACCTTAACTACAACGTCATGTTCTCCCAGCGGGGGGTGCTCAACCTGGGGCATACCCTGCAGGACATGCGCGATATCCAGCGTCGGGTGAATGCCAATCGGCTGAATGGCATTGACGGTGAAGTTTTAGACGCCAAAGGAGTGCAGGAGCTAGTGCCGATTATGGACTGCTCCAAAAGCGCGCGTTACCCGGTAATGGGTGCCTCCTGGCAGCCGCGCGCGGGGGTGGCTCGCCACGATGCCGTGGCCTGGGGCTATGCTCGCGGTGCCGATGCCCACGGCGTGGATATTCTCCAGCAGACCGAAGTCACCGGCTTCAAAATTCGTGATGGCCAGATCTACGGTGTACACACCAACCGTGGCGATATTGAAGCCAAAACCGTCGGTTGTGTGACTGCCGGTAACTCCTCCGTGCTGGCCAAAATGGGCGGCTTTAACTTGCCGTTGGAGTCCCATCCGCTGCAAGCCTTAGTCTCTGAGCCGATCAAACCTATTCTCGATACGGTGGTGATGTCGAACCAGGTGCATGGCTACATCAGCCAGTCCGACAAGGGCGACCTGGTGATTGGCGCAGGCATCGACGGTTATAACGGCTATGGTCAACGCGGCAGTTATCCCACCGTGGAGCACACGCTCCAGGCGATCGTTGAAATGTTCCCGATCTTCTCTCGGGTACGCATGAACCGTCAGTGGGGCGGTATCGTCGATACTTGCCCGGATGCCTGTCCGATTATCTCTAAAACGCCGGTGAAGGGTCTGTACTTCAACTGCGGCTGGGGTACCGGCGGCTTCAAAGCCACACCAGGGTCGGGGCATGTATTCGCTGCCAGCCTGGCCAAGGGGGAAATGCACCCCATCGCCGAGCCGTTCTCCATGTTCCGCTTCCATAGCGGTGCGCTGATCGACGAACACGGCGCTGCCGGCGTGGCCCACTAGGGTTCATACGAGAGGAGTATTCGCATGTTCTATATCTACTGCCCCTACTGCGGCGAACACCGTGAGGAAGAGGAATTCCACCCCAAGGGCCAGGCGCATATCGAGCGCCCCAAGGAGCCCGAGGCGTGTAGTGACGAAGAGTGGGGGGATTACCTGTTCTTCCGTGACAACCCCCGTGGCGTTCACCATGAAATGTGGGTGCATGCGGTGGGTTGCCGCAAGTTTTTCAACGTGACGCGTCACACCGTGAGCTACGAGATTCTCGAGACTTACAAAATGGGCGAGCAGCCGTCGATTACCGCTGATAGCCAGAGCCAGGCCCGCGAGGGCGCTGCGGTAAGCCAACAAGAAGGAGTGCGGGCATGAGCCAGTCCAAGCAACAAGTGTACCGCCTTAACACGGGTGGCCGTATCGATCGCTCCCGCACGTTGAGCTTTACCTTTAACGGCCAGCGATACCAAGGGCATCCCGGGGATACTCTGGCCTCGGCGCTGTTGGCTAACGGTGTGGATATCGTTAACCGCAGCTTTAAATACTCGCGGCCCCGCGGCATTGTCGCTGCGGGCGCCGAGGAGCCCAATGCCATCGTACAGTTAGGCAGCAGTGAAGCGGCCCAGGTGCCCAATGTACGCGCCACCCAGCAGGCGCTATATGACGGCCTGACCGCCAGCAGTACCAATGGCTGGCCGAACGTACAGCGCGACCTGATGGGCCTGTTCGGCAAGCTGGGCGGGCAGTTCATGCCGCCGGGCTTCTACTACAAGACCTTTATGGCGCCGGCCTCGATGTGGCTGACCTACGAGAAGTACATCCGCAAGGCGGCGGGGCTGGGTCGCAGCCCCATGGAAGCCGATCCGGATAACTATGATCACTTCAATCAGCACTGCGATGTGCTGGTCGTCGGCGCAGGCGCCGCGGGTCTGGCGGCAGCGCTGGCCGCCGCGCGCAGCGGCGCTCGGGTGATGGTGGCCGATGAGCAGGAAGAAATGGGCGGATCGCTGCTGGCCAGTCGTGAAACCCTGGAAGGCAAACCGGCGGATCAGTGGGTTGCCCGGGTGATGGACGAATTGGCGGGCTGCGAGAACGTCACGCTGCTGCCGCGTACCACGGCCAACGGTTATCACGATCACAATTTCGTTACCCTGCATGAGCGGCGCACCGAACACCTGGGCGATACGGCGCCGGTGGAAAATGGCCACCGTCAGGTACGTGCGCGCCTGCACCGGGTACGCGCTGGTCAGGTGATCCTGTCCACGGGCGCCCACGAGCGTCCGCTGGTCTACGCGGGCAATGACGTGCCGGGCAACCTGCTGGCTGGCGCTGTGTCGACCTACATCCGACGCTATGGCGTGGCACCGGGCCGCAAGCTGGTACTCTCCACCAGCAACGACTACGGCTACCGCGCTGCCCTGGACTGGAAAGAGGCTGGCTGTGAGGTCGTCGCTATCGTGGACGCCCGCGAGGCGCCGGCGGGCGATTGGGTCGATGCCGCTCGCGCCCAGGGCATCAAGATTATTACGGGCAGCGCCGTTATCGAGGCGAAGGGCAGCAATAGGGTTACTGCAGCCCGGGTCGCCAAGATTGATATTGGCGCTTTCAAAGTGACCGGCCCGGTTCAGGAGTTGGCCTGCGACACCATCGCCAGCTCCGGCGGCTACAGCCCGGTGATTCACTTGGCATCCCACACTGGCGCGCGGCCTACCTGGCGCGACGATATTCTCGGCTTCGTGCCGGGGTTGGTGAAGGGCGTTCAGGCCTGTGGCGGTGCCAACGGCTGCTATGCCCTGGGTGACGTGCTGGCGGAAGGTGTCGAGGCGGGCATCAAGGCAGCGGCCGCCATGGGCCATGCCGTTCAGACGGTTACTCTGCCGAGCGCTGAACGTCTGCAGCAAGGGCCTGCGGTGGCGCTCTTCCAGGTGCCTCACGAGAAGCCCACGCTGCGCGGCCCCAAGCAGTTCGTCGACCTGCAGAACGACGTCACCGCGGCGGGCATCGAGCTTGCGACCCGGGAAGGCTTCGAGTCCATCGAGCACATCAAGCGCTATACCGCGATGGGCTTCGGTACGGATCAGGGCAAGCTGGGCAACATCAACGGCATGGCGATTGCCGCCCGTTGCTTGAATCGCTCCATTCCCGAGGTGGGCACCACGGTGTTTCGCCCCAACTATACCCCGGTGACCTTCGGCGCCATCGTCGGTCGCCACTGCCGTGATTTGTTCGATCCCGAACGCTACACCGCGCTTCACCAGTGGCACGTGGAGCGTGGCGCCGAGTTCGAGGACGTCGGCCAGTGGAAGCGCCCCTGGTACTACCCACAGAAGGTGAATGGCAAAACCGAGACGATGCACGAGGCAGTGGCTCGCGAGTGTCTGGCAGTGCGCGAGAAGGTCGGTATTCTCGATGCCTCGACGCTTGGCAAGATCGATATTCAAGGGCCAGATGCGCGTGAGTTTCTGGCGCGGATTTATACCAACAAGTGGGAGAAGCTGGCAGTCGGCAAGTGCCGCTACGGCCTGATGTGCAAAGACGATGGCATGGTCACCGACGACGGTGTGACCAGCTGTCTGGCTGAAAATCACTTTTTGATGACCACCACCACCGGTGGCGCGGCGGCCATCCTCGAGTGGCTGGAGTTGTGGCATCAGACCGAATGGCCGGAACTGGATGTCTACTTCTCTTCAGTGACTGACCACTGGGCCACCATGACGATCACCGGCCCGGAAGCGCGCAAGCTGCTCGCTGAGATCAGTGATCTCGATCTTGACCGCGATAGCTTTAAGTTTATGGATTGGCGATCTGGGAAAGTGGCGGGGGTGCCTGCACGGGTCTTTCGCATCTCCTTTACCGGCGAGCTGACCTTCGAGATCAACGTTCAGGCAAACTACGCCATGCATGTGTGGCAGACCCTGTTCAAGCATGGCGAGAAGTATGGCTTGACGCCCTATGGCACCGAAACCATGCACGTTCTGCGCGCTGAAAAGGGCTTCATCATCGTGGGTCAGGAAACCGACGGCTCCGTTACGCCGGAAGACTTAGGCATGCAGTGGTGCGTTGGCTACGACAAACCCTACTCATGGATTGGTAAGCGGGCCCTGACGCGCAGTGACACCAAACGCGAAAACCGCAAGCAGTTGGTGGGGCTCCGGCCCAAGGATCCGAAGGTGATCCTCGAAGAGGGCGCTCAGATCGTGCTTGATCCTAAGCATGCGATTCCTATGCCCATGGTGGGGCATGTTACCTCCAGCTACTACAGCCCGATTCTGGATTCAGGGTTTGCGCTAGCGGTGGTTAAGGGTGGCCATCAGAAGTTGGGTGAAACGGTTTACCTGCCCATGGCGGATGGGCAAACCCATGAGGCTGAAATCGTCAGCACCATTTTCTACGACCCCAAGGGAGAGCGCCAGCATGTCTAACGCGGCCACTTTCGACACCCGTACTGATACCGCTATCCCGGTAGAATCCCCGTTAGCCTATAGCTATCGTCGCAGCGGTGCGCCCCAGACCGGCGGCCCAAGCCGGCTTCAGCTGCGCGAGCGGGCAATGCTTGGGCATTTGATCCTGCGGGGTGGTGCCATCGTGCTCGACGAGGCGGTGCGCGACGTGCTGGGAATCAGCTTGCCTGGGCAACCCCAGGCGTTGGTACAAGATGCCAGCGGTGAACGTTCTATCCAGTGGCTCTCCCCGGACGAGTGGCTGGTCATCGTGCCAGGTGGCGAAGAGTTTCCACTGGAGACCAAGCTGCGCGAGCAATTGGGCAGTGCCCACTTCGCGATTAGCGACGTCAGCGGCGGCCAGACGCTATTAGAGCTTTCCGGCGAAGCAGCCCGAGAGCTGTTGATGAAAACGGTGATCTACGATGTTCATCCCAGCAATTTCCCGGTGGGGAAAGGTGTCACTACCGTCTTCGCTAAGGCGACCACTATTCTTCGTCGTCCCAGTGAAGAGCGCTGGGAGTTAGTGGTGCGGCGCAGCTTTGCCGACTACTGCTACCGCTGGTTGCTGGATGCCGGGGCAGAATTCGGCATTAACGTATAACAATAAGCGGGCAGGCCGGAGCGCTGTTCCGGCCGTTATGATCTTCCGCAACGGTCTGCCGCTAACTGAGAAGCATGCACTATGAGCCGAATGAGCGATACCTGGATACTTGCCGCCCAATGCCCTAGTCGCTTGGGAACGGTGGACGTCGTCACCCGCTTTCTAAAAGAGCAGCAGTGCTACATCACTGAACTCAACTCTTTCGATGATCGGCTCGGCGGGCGCTTTTTCATTCGCGCCGAGTTTCGCCCAGAGCAAGATGAGTTTCATGAAGAGCGCTTTCATACCGATTTTTCAGCGCGGGCAAGCGAATTCGATATGCAGTTCGAATTGACGGCCCCTGGCAAACGCACCGGCACCGTGATTATGGTCTCCAAGGCCGATCACTGCTTGAATGATCTGCTCTACCGTTATCGGACAGGGCAGCTTCCTCTGGATATCAAAGCGGTGATTTCCAATCATCCTGATCTGGAGCCATTGGCAGCATGGCACGATTTGCCCTACCACTACCTGCCGATCACGCCCGAGACGAAATTGCAGCAGGAAGCCCAGGTACGCGAAATCATCGCGGATACCGATGCTGAATTGGTGGTGCTAGCAAGGTATATGCAGGTGCTTTCCCCCTCTATGTGTGAACTATTAGCCGGACGGGCGATCAATATTCACCACTCGCTCCTGCCCGGTTTTAAAGGCGCCAAGCCTTATCATCAGGCATATGAGAAAGGGGTTAAGCTGGTCGGCGCAACGGCGCACTACATTAATAATGACCTTGATGAAGGGCCGATTATTGCCCAAGGTGTCGAGCCTGTGGATCACACCCACTACCCGGAGGATCTGGTTGCCAAGGGGCGTGATATCGAGTGCCTCACCCTGGCTAGAGCGATTAGCTATCACTTAGAACGCCGCGTGTTCTTTTATTCAGGGCGCACAGTCGTTTTTGGCAACTAGTTTTTTGGTAACCAATGCTTTTTGCCTAATGCTGTTGTTAATAAACGCAAACAGTTTGAGCGCGCTTTTATAACTGGGTTGCTGTCGTTGCTAAGCTTTTGCCAGAGCGATACGTAACCATTTGTTATTTTTGATAAATCGTGCCTAAAAGTATCATTTTATAAATATAAAAATATCATCAATAAAAGATAGATTAGTTTTATTTATCATCACGTCAATAACTTATTGAAATTGTCAGGCACCGCCTGATTTTCCCCTGTTTATACGTCAAGAGGTGCTCCAATGCCTATCAGTGTTTTCGACCTTTTTAAGATTGGAGTAGGCCCCTCCAGTTCTCATACCGTCGGGCCCATGCAGGCGGCTTTTAAGTATGTCACAACCCTGCGCGAAAACAGCCAGCTCGATGAGGTAGGGCATCTTGAAGTCCATCTTTATGGCTCGTTATCTGCCACGGGTATCGGACATGCTACCGATAACGCAATTATTATGGGATTGATGGGTGAACGCCCTAGCACAATAGATCCCTCGATTATTGAGCCAGCCATTCAGGCGCTTAAAGAGAGTCAGTCATTACAGCTTGGTCGACAAAAAGAAGTGAAGTTTGTTTGGGAGAGTGACCTGTATTTTCATGAAGAGAGCTTGCCACATCACCCTAATGCCATGAATCTGGCGGCTTTTACGCATCAGGGCGACTTGGTGTATGAAAATACCTATTACTCGGTGGGCGGCGGCTTCGTGGTTGAACAGGCCCAGGTGGATATGCCACTGGACGATTTGGGTGGCGTTACCATTCCTTACAACTTCGATACGGCAGACGAGCTCTTGGCGCTATGTAAAAAAGAGCAGCTAAGTGTCAGCCGGCTGATGCTGGAAAATGAGAAAGTCTGGCGGACGGAGGAGGAGGTCAGAAACGAACTGTGGCGTATCTGGAAAGTGATGTGTGAATGCATCGACAATGGATTAACCCACGAAGGGGTATTGCCGGGGGGGTTAAACGTTAAGCGCAGGGCTAAGCTGCTTCACCAGCATCTTCAAGCGGCAGAGCAGAACGATTGCCTGATCGCCTCAACGTTCTCAGCGATGGAGTGGGTGAACATTTTTGCCCTCGCCGTTAACGAAGAGAATGCCGCAGGGGGGCGCATGGTCACGGCGCCCACCAACGGCGCCGCAGGCATCATCCCCGCCGTCTTACACTACTATATGAAGTTTCAGCCCAATGCCTGTGAGAAAAACGTGGTGGATTTTTTGCTGGCGGCAGGCGCCATTGGCATTCTGTGTAAGAAAAATGCCTCAATCTCCGGCGCCGAAGTGGGCTGCCAGGGGGAGGTTGGATCAGCTTGTGCCATGGCAGCCGCTGGCTTGGCTGATGTGATGGGGGGCACTCCCGAACAAGTAGAGCATGCGGCCGAAATCGGCTTGGAGCACAATTTAGGATTAACCTGTGACCCTGTGGGTGGGTTAGTTCAGATTCCCTGTATCGAGCGCAATGCCATCGCAACGGTAAAGGCGATCAATGCCGCTCAGATGGCATTACGCGGCGATGGCACTCACTTTATATCGTTAGATAAAGTGATTCGTACCATGCGTGATACAGGGAAAGACATGTTGGATAAGTATAAAGAAACATCTAAAGGTGGATTAGCGGTTAATGCTATTGAGTGTTAACAAGCCGCTGTTGAAGTAGATGTAAATGCTGGATCCTTGCTGAGAAAGGATTCAGCATTTTCTTTTTGAGCTATGGGTGCAAAAGAGGTCGTTAGCTGGTCAATCCCGCCATTCCCATCACAAACTTAAGTCCCAATGAAATCAGCAATAGAACACCCACACTCGAAAGCCAGATGGTGACTAACCAGCCCAGGCGCTTGGCGAGAGGCTTCATTGTCTTACTCCTCAATGCAACAGGGGATAGGGGGGGTTAATGATAAGCGTCGCCAGGTTTTACCTTGCCGCGAAAGACGTAGTAACTCCAGGCGGTGTACATCAAGATAATCGGCAGAATAAACAGCGTGCCTACTAAGGCAAAGCCTTGGCTTTGGGCGGGGGCGGCGACCTGCCAGATAGACGCATCGGGCGGTATAATCGTTGGCCACAGGCTAATGCCCAGACCGCTGTAGCCTAAAAATACCAGCGCTAAGACCAACACAAAGGGCGGGGCGGTGTCTTGAAAGGCGATAGCACGCCATAGCCACCAACCTACCAGCATGACTAACAGCGGTACCGGTAAAAACCACAGCAGGTTGGGTAGCGAAAACCAGCGGGCGGCAATGTTCGGGTAGGCCAGTGGCGTCCATATGCTGACTAGGGCGATCATCACGAGTAGCCCAAGTATCAACGGCTTGGTGATCTGGTACATCCGCTGTTGTAGGGCACCTTCGGTTTTCATAATCAGCCAGGTGCTGCCCAGTAGCGCATAGGCAAACAGCAGGCCAACGCCGCAAAACAGCGAAAAAGGGGTGAGCCAGTCCAGCGCACCACCGCTGAAATGAAGGCCATCGAAGGCAATGCCCTGAATATAGCCGCCCAAGGCAACCCCTTGTGCAGCGGTCGCCAGCAGCGAGCCGCCAATAAAGGCTTTATCCCATACGTGGCGCCGCTCGGGGGATGCTTTGAAGCGAAACTCAAAGGCGACGCCACGAAAAATCAGCCCCAGCAGCATCACGATTAGCGGAATGGCCAACGCTTCCAATACCACTGCGTAAGCGAGGGGAAAGGCAGCGAATAATCCCGCCCCGCCAAGCACCAGCCAGGTTTCGTTGCCGTCCCACACGGGGGCAACCGTATTCATCATAATGTCGCGTTCCTGTTCGTCATGCACGCGCAGAAACAGCAGACCAATACCCAGGTCAAAACCGTCCATGACCACATACATCATCAAACCAAACAGGATGATAACGGCCCAGGTGAGCGATAGATCAATTCCCATAGTGCACCCCGTATACTTTAATGAGTCGACAATGTTTCGTTAGCCGCCGAGAGAGGCCGGGCGGGTGTGCGGTGATGGCCTGGGCCACCTAAGGCGGGCGCAGAGGGATCGCCTGGGCCTTTGTTCACCAGGTGCATCATGTAGATAACGCCGGTACCGAAGACCGCCAGATAAACCACCACAAAGGCGGTTAAGCTAATGCTGAGGTGGAGGGCGCTGTGTGCTGAAGCGGCATCGGCGGTTCTTAATAACCCATAAACCACCCAGGGCTGGCGGCCCACTTCGGTGGTAAACCAGCCCGCCAGCAGTGCCACTAGCCCTGCTGGCCCCATGCATAAAGTAAAGAGTAGAAAGCGGCGAGACTCAAATAGCCGCCTTTTGACGCGCAGAGTATTGCCCACGATGGCAAGCACAATCATCAACACCCCCAGCCCCACCATCAGCCGGAAGCTCCAGAACACGATGGTCGAGTTGGGGCGATCTTCTGGGGCGAACTCCTTAAGGGCGGGAATTTGTTCGGTCAAACTGTGCTTTAACAGCAGGCTGCCCAGCACAGGTATTTCCAGCTTAAAGCGGGTCTCTTCACCCGCCATATCGGGCCAGCCGAACAGAATGAGCGGAGTGGGTTCGCCGCTGCTGTTATCCCAATGCCCTTCGATAGCGGCGATCTTGGCGGGCTGATGCTCCAAGGTATTAAGGCCATGAAAGTCACCCACCACGGCCTGCAGTGGTGCGGTAATCGCCAGCATGACCAGCGCCATGGAGAGCATGGTGCGCACTTCAGGCGATTGTCGGCCTCTTAGCAACAGCCACGCGGCAGAGGCCGCGACAAACAGCGCCGTGCTTAAAAAAGCTGCTAGCGCCATATGGGCCAGGCGGTATGGGAAAGACGGATTGAAGACAATCTTCATCCAATCAACGGGGATCACCACACCGTTGACGATGTCGTGGCCTTGCGGGGTTTGCATCCAGCTATTGGAAGAGAGAATCCAAAACATCGACACGAGGGTGCCGAGTGCGACCATGCAGGTCGCAAAAAAGTGCAGGCCCCGGCCGACGCGCTCCCAGCCAAAGAGCATGACGCCCAGAAAACCGGCTTCCAAAAAGAAGGCCGTGAGCACTTCGTAGGTGAGCAGAGGCCCCGTGACGCTGCCCGCAAAGGCG
Organism: Halomonas sp. A3H3; assembly: GCF_000982975.1. Lineage (NCBI taxonomy): Bacteria > Pseudomonadati > Pseudomonadota > Gammaproteobacteria > Oceanospirillales > Halomonadaceae > Halomonas > Halomonas sp. A3H3. The sequence goes on from NZ_HG423343.1 coordinate 2,329,947, forward strand.
GAAAAGCCACTCCAGTGAGTACCGAACTGGTACGCCATCACAATGCCCGAGACCACGCCCATGGCAAAATTGACGGCAAATATTTTTGACCAGAAGTGGTAAAGGTGACGATAGGTATCCCGCTGGGTCTTTAACCATAGCCCTTCCAACACGGCCAGGTAGCTGGCTAAACCGATGGTGATGGCGGGAAAAATAATATGAAAGGAGATGGTAAAGGCAAACTGCACCCTGGCCAGATCAATGGCCGCGATTCCGAACATGGCGCTTCCTCCGCTGACAGCCACTGTCTTAACTAAATAGTGGGCCGGTATAGCCGCTGTGTGGCTTCATCGGAACAGTCTATCTTTCGCTGTGTTTCATAACAGACTCAGTTTTTCACTAAAAAACCGGATCAGTCGAAAGGAGATGGCGTTTGGAGTACCCGCTAAAAGAGGCTTAATAACCTGCCTAGTGTTTCCATGCCGCGCTCACTGTTAGGTGTCCAGGGGTGGCCGTAACTCAGGCGCACGCAGTGGCGAAACTGCTGGGTCGCGGAAAAGATTGGGCCCGGCGCTAAGCTAACGCCATGGTCGAGCGCCGTATTGAATAGCCGCAACGAATCTACCTGCTCGGGAAACTCCACCCATAAAAAGTAGCCGCCCGCCGGACGGGTGATGCGAGTATTGGCAGGAAAGTAGCGATCTGCTGCTGCCAGCATGCTGCCTTGTTGGGCTTCCAGGGCATGGCGGAGCTTGCGCAAATGGCGGTCATAACCGCCATGCTGCAAGTAGTCAGCGATGGCTGCCTGAGCGGGCACGGAAGGCGAAATCGTCGTCATTAGCTTTAGCCGCGAGATGGCCTGAGCATAGCGACCGCCCGCTACCCAGCCTACCCGGTAGCCCGGCGCTAAGCACTTTGAGAAAGAGCTGCAGTGGATGACCAAACCCTCATCATCGAAGGCTTTGACTGGCACGGGCGGCGTGCTGCCAAAATACAGCTCGGCATACACATCATCCTCTAGCATCGGCACTTGGTGCTGTTTTAGCAGCTGATAAAGCACTTGTTTGCGCTCTTTACTCAGGCTGGCGCCGATTGGGTTTTGCAGATGGCTCATAAACCAGCAGGCTTTGATCGGAAGCGTCTCTAGCCGCTCTGCCAGTACCTCTAGGTCGATGCCCTCCCGTGGGTGAACGGGTATCTCCACCGCACGAAGTTTTAGCCGCTCCAACACCTGCAGGCTGGCATAAAACGCTGGGGACTCGATTGCCACCAAGTCGCCCGGCTCGGTAACGCACTGTAGGGCTAGATTAAGGCCCTCCATCGCGCCGTTGGTAATCACCAGCTCTTCCATCGGCAGTTGAATGCCGCCCAGCATGTAGCGCAGGGCAATCTGCCGACACAGATCGGTATGCCCGGTGGTCATGTCAGCCACCACCTGTTGGGGCGAAAGCGCCCGTAACCCCCGCGTCATACTGATACTCAAGCGCGAAAGCGGAAACAGCTCAGGACTGGGAAAGGCCGATCCAAAGGGCACCGTGCGGTCATCCTGAAGCGAGCCAAGCACCGAGAACACCAACTCGCTGACTTCTACCTCTGCTGGGTCGGTGGGCTGCAGCGTTACACGCGGTTCGTCCAGCAGACGCCGGGCGTGTTCACGCACAAAATACCCCGAGCGTGCCCTGGCAGTGATAAGCCCACGGTTCTCAAGTAAATAGTAAGCCTGGAACACCGTAGAAGGGCTAATGCCGTGATGGCGGCTAGCCTGGCGCACCGATGGGATTCGTTCCCCTGGGCCAAGCACACCTTGGCGAATCAGCGTCGCTATCTCATCGGCAAACTGTTCGTAGCGTTTCATGGGATAAACCGTCGGTGCATTGAGTAAAACGCCCGAATGCTCCATCACAGTGTTAGCTGGCACAGCGCGCCTCTCTGCTGATAGAAAGCACCACTGTGCCGCATGTGCGAAGCGTAAAACAGGCTCAAATATAGTAATAAACAGCATATCAGAAAGCAGCTGTATGAGAGGCTAGTGCTAACTGATACGCCTTATTTCTCTAAAACTGCATCTGTTTGTGCCATCCCTGTATGAGCATAGTAGCGGCTAACTTAAAAGTCGCGCCTTCTAACAAATGCTTAATCATCTACCTCGCGACGCCCCTCGACCGCATAAACCTCCATTCTCTCTTTTTTGGATATCGGTATGACGCAACGCATTCCACTGCAAGACCTGACTACCGAGGCGGCGGTTGAACACCATACGCCTCCGTCTAAGTCGCCCAACTCTCGTCCTCCCAGTAGCAAGCCACCGAAGCTCGGGCATATTTATGTGCGAGAAATAAGCGGCTTTTTTCAGCGTATCCGGCGCTTTTCTAACTGGCTGTTGATGGCGCTCTATTTCGGCTTACCGTGGATCAATTGGGGTGATCGGCCGCTAGTGTGGTTTGACCTCTCAGCCCAGGAATTTCACCTGTTTGCGGCGACGTTTTACCCACAGGACTTTATCTTGCTCACCTGGATTCTGGTGCTGTGCGCCTTTGGTCTGTTTTTGATCACGGTGGTGGCTGGGCGAGTGTGGTGTGGCTACAGCTGCCCGCAAAGCGTGTGGACGTTTCTGTTTATCTGGTTCGAGCATCGCCTGGAGGGGCCACGGCACTGGCGCATTCGGCTTGATAAAGCACCGCGTAGTTTGGATACGCTATGGCGAAAAACCGCCAAACATGCGGCTTGGCTGCTGATTGCGTTGGCAACGGGAATAGCCTTCGTTGGTTACTTCACGCCGATAAGAGCGTTAGTGGTGGATATGTTTACCCTGGACATGCACCCTTTAGAGCTGTTCTGGATCGGTTTCTTTACCCTGTTTACCTACTTGAATGCCGGTTGGCTCCGCCATCAGGTATGCCTGCATATGTGTCCCTATGCGCGCTTTCAGTCAGCGATGTTCGATGCTAATACGCTGATTGTTTCCTACGACGCTGCCCGTGGTGAGCCGCGCCGTCACCATTCTCAAAAGGGTGTTGAGGCAACTCGAATCGGTGACTGTATCGACTGTGAACTCTGCGTTCAGGTATGCCCCACCGGTATCGATATTCGTGACGGGCTGCAATACGAGTGTATTGGCTGTGCGGCGTGTATCGATGCCTGCGACAGCGTTATGGCGCGGATTGATAAACCGCTGGGCCTGATTCGTTACACCACCGAGCGTGTTCTGGAAGGTAAAGCGACCCGTTTTTGGCGCCCCCAGCTGTTGGCTTATACGGCGGCGTTATTCTCCATGGTGGTACTGTTAGTCGGTTTCTTGAACGCCCGGGTGCCCATTGATGTAGAGATTGCCCGCGACCGTCAGGCATTGTTTGAAAGCACGGTAGAGGGTCGCATTATCAATTACTACAACGTGACGCTGCGCAATCAAGATGGCCAAACCCATCATTACGCGGTATCAGCCTCGGGGTTGCCAGGGCTTCGTCTGCAGGGAGTGGATACCTTAGAGGTGGCGGCGTTTGAAACACGCAGCCTGCGTCTAGCACTCACCGCCGATGCGGACAATCTTTCACAACCTAGCCATCCCATCGAACTGCGCTTTATCGCATTAGATAACCCTTCCATCACGAAGGTCAGTGAAACACGTTTCCTGGGGCCTTCAGGGGAGTAGTGGGTACGGGTAGCCACGATCTAAAAAGCGAAAAAACCTGCGATCAAAGCGAGTAACGATGCAGTAACACTCTGATAGCAGCCCAATGGCTAGTGTGAACCGCGTCAGGCTGACGCTTGCTCCGAGAGCGGTTGTAACGCCGCATCCTGTTGTCGCTGATAAGCTTTGATGCGTTCAACCAAGTATTCAGCGTCAGCCGCCACCCCAGAGAACCTCCCAGAGCCCCAGGTATGCAGCCATGGCAGGCCAATAAAGTAGAGGCCGGGCTGTTGGGTGACACCGCGTTTGTGTATGGGATGGCCCTGACCATTGAATACCGAAGCATCAAGCCAGTGAAAGTCAGGGCGAAAGCCGATGCACCAGATAACGGCGCTAATCCCTGCGTCGACCAGATTTAGCTCGGAACGCTCTTGGTTCGGTTCCCAGCATGGCGTGTACTCGGACGCTGGTGGGGCCTCGATACCCTGGGAGGCGATATAGGCATCAATTCGCTGGTTTATGTTGCAGTAAACACTGTCGGCATGATCGAGGTTGGCTTGCAAATTATCGCGAAAGATAAAGTCCCCATTGCGGTACTCTTCTAATAGCCCGAATAGCTCCATACCTTCGAGAGCGAACTTGCGCAGGTCGATCTCCCGGCCCCCGTCACGTCCTGTGACATAGTGGTTGGTGTTATCTCTTACTCCCTCACGTAATGGGTGCTGATCGACCAACATCTCGTAGTAGCCCATTTCATCAAGCCATTCGACAACATCTTTGCCGCGATATTGACGCGCCACGCGCGGGGCATCACCAGTGGCGAGGAAGACTTTTCGCCCAGCAATGTGCAGGTCTTCGGCAATCTGGGCGCCAGATTGGCCGGAGCCCACCACCAACACCGCCCCCTCGGGTAACTGTTCAGGGCTTCGGTATTCCGCGGAATGTAGCTGGAACAACCGATCGGGCAATCGCTCTGCCATACGTGGAATGATAGGGAGATGATAACCGCCGGAGGCCACCACGATCTGATCCGCGCTAAACTCACCCGCGGAACTCTTCACTGCGTACTTCCCGTTGCTATTCAGACTGACGCGATTAACGGCAACGCCTTCGAGGGCGGGAGGCTGAACCTTGGTGGCAAAGCGGTCAAGGTAAGCGACGACGTCGTCTCGTTTCATAAAGCCTTTAGGATCATCCCCGTCGTAGGGATGATCGGGTAGCTGGCACTGCCAATTCGGCGTCACTAAGGTGAATGAATCCCAACGCGCTGTCTGCCAGCTATGCATTAAGCTGTGTTTCTCTATAACGAGATGGCCGATTGCCTGTTGTTGAAGGTAGTGGCTGACGGATAGCCCCGCCTGACCGCCACCGATGATAATGGCAGAATAGTGCTTACGTAGGTCTTTCATATCGCTCTCTCTTTGCAACGATTGATGAGATGTTTGATGGGCTAGTCGATGCGGATAATTTCGACCATGTCCTGCGGATTATTGCCAAACTGCTGGGCTTTGGCCTTGATAGCCGTCGACTGATCCATGGCACTGGAGCAGAAGAAGCCGAATTTTTGTTCGACGCGCTGGCTGGCCGCCTCTAGGGCTATGTCGGCGCGTTCCACAAAAGCATCGACGCTGAGACGCTCGCCGACCTGGAAGTACTCCTTTAAAACGGTGGAGGGTGAGTAACACTGGTCTTCGCTGCCGTCTGGCCAGCGAACGTGGAAGTGTATGGCTGGCATGCTCAAAGCTCCTGTTGGGGAATGGGCATTTGGGGACGACTCAGACCGGTTAATGGAGTCGTTGAAAGGTCATGGAACAACTGGCGATCATTGTCGGTTTCTACCCAGAGCTGCGGTGAGGAAACGATCTCGCCGACCTGCGCGGCGGCGATGCCACGGGCATGGAAGCGCTCCAGCAGCATGGGGAGGTGTTCATGATCCGTGGTGAGCAGGTAACCGAAGCTAGGAAAGGTGCAAAGCCAGTCCTGCCAAGTGACTTTCTCGGGTTTCGGGATGGCGTCAAGGTTAATGCTCACGCCTACATCAGCGCTCTCCATGAGCATTAAGGTGGTACCGAGGAGACCGGCCTGGCTGATATCTTTGGCTGCGATAGCCAAGCCCGCTTCAGCAATACAGGGAAGCAGTTCGATGTCGTCACGCAAACGCTCAGCGGGCGCCGTTGTGGCCGCGTTCCAATTCAGATAGGGCGCTTGATAGGCGCCGCGCAGGTCGATAGCCGCCACTAATAGCTGCCCAGGCCGCGCCGCAAAACTGCTCAGCAGGCATTGGGCTCGACCCAGGATGCCGACCGCCAATTGCGGCTGATTGGAGCGAAGGTTGGTGTGGCCACCGACGATGGGAATGCGGAAGGTGTCGGCGGCCTCACGCATGCCTTTGGCAATTAGTTCAGCGCTTTCTGGGTCATGGCTCCATAGAGCATTGACGATTGCCTGGGGCCGCCCGCCCATTGCGGCGATATCACTGACGTTAACCATCACCGAACACCAGCCAGCAAACCAAGGATCCTCGGCGACGAAGGCGGTAAGTAGCCCTTCCATCGCCAACAGTGTGTAGCCTTCGCCGCTGGGAATGGCCGCGGTATCGTCGCCGTTGGGATGCCAGCCATCGGGCAGTGCTGTCAGGTTGGGAGCGATCCGCGCGATATCGGCCTTATGGGCAAGACCACTATAATCGTGCACTTTCTGGAGCAGTTCTGTTAGGTCGAGTCGTTGCTTTTGGCTCATGATGCTTGTCTCAGTGCGGGGGCTGAAAGGATCTTAAGCAGCCCAGGCGCCAGCTCAGCGAGAGGTTGGCGTTGACGCCCAGGCACAACAAAGCCGCTAAGAGGAGAGTGGCAAGGGGGGTAGTGGGTAAGGTCGGCCTCCATGACGACATGAGGTCGATCAAGGATTAACTCCTCTCCAATGCTTCGCCAGTGCAACTGTTGGAAAAGAGCCTCATTCTGGGCCTGTACCCGGGCCAAAAAGCGTTGGCAGCCCAATGCATGAGCGCTGGAGACGGCCAGCCGAATCAGCGTGGAGCCTAGGCGGCCTTGGGCGCGGAAGGCTGGGTCAACAGCAAGACGCGAACCATGCCAGAGTCCAGGTTCTGATTCGTGAATACGCACTGTCCCCACCACTTGCTCATACCATCCTCCTGTGCACCCTAAAGCGACGAGTAGGTGGGCTGATTCATCGATGGCATCTCGGTCGTCCTGATCAAATATTGCCTGCTCATCGCAGAAAACGCGCCGCCGCAATGCCATTGCTTCATCGGTTTCCCAAGGCAGGCTCGCCCACTTGATCCGGTAGTTGGAATAGGCCGAATAGGCGTCGGATGTTGACATCATCGGGCACTCCTCTATTAAGCGTTTCGCGTGCTGTTAGCGCTCGTACTCAGACAACGTTGAACAGGCACCGCAACGCCCGCAGCCCGCTTTGATATCGCTAGAGCGCAACGCTGCGAGCTTGAGACGTCTGCCCAACGGCGCCAGGATCGACTCCATAAAGTCGGCGCTGGGCGGCTTATGATCTTCTAATGGCGTGCCGTTAATCGGCACGAACGGCACTACAAAGGGATAAACGCCGATTTCGATTAGGTGTTGGCAGGTTTCCAGAATGACCTCGCGGGTATCCCCGAGCCCGGCAAGAATATAAGTGCTGACTTGCCCGCGGCCAAAGACGTCAACAGCATCGCGAAACGCCTGCATATACTCTTCGATGCCAACCTCTGCCTTGCCTGGCATTAGCGTTTTTCTTAGCGAAGGTGTGACCACTTCGAGATGCATGCCCAGGCTGTCAATGCCAGCTTCCTTCATGCGGGCATACCAAACGGGATCCTTCGGTGGTTCGCACTGCCCTTGCAGCGGAAGATCCACGGCCGCTTTGATGGCCCTGGCACTTTCGCAAAGGACGCTGGCTCCTCGGTCAGACGTGGCTGGCGTTCCGGTAGTCATGACCATATGTTTGACACCGTCGAGCTCGACAGCGGCCTTAGCCACCTCGGCCAGTTGGTCTGGGGACTTATGCGCAATGGTGCGCCCGGCTTGGAGTGATTGACCAATCGAGCAGAATTTGCAGGCTTTGCGCCTGCTCTCATAGCGGATGCATGTTTGCAGTACCGTCGTGGCCAGTACATCGCGGCTATGCAAGGTGGCGATATGCGTGTAGGGGACGCCGTCAGCGGTTTGCAGGTCGTAGAAGTGGGGCGTATCTGCAAAGGTAATATCGGCCATAGGAATCGTGTTTTCAGTCAGCCTATGCCCTTCATCACCTGACACTACGCTAAACGGTGAACGCCATGCCGACTGGGTATAGACGGGCACCATCATAGTGATTCCATCGATGGTTATTGCCTGATGGTCAGAAGGGCCAGCGCCGCCCCGTCGGCTGACATGCTCTTGTGATGCATCCTGCAGGCGTACGCCATGGGTTTGAAGTTCGGTGAACAAGCGTGAGCGATCGGCGAGCTTACTCATCTTCATCTCCTTGGGCATTATGGCCCTGAGCGGAAGTGGCCAGTGGCTGGCAGCAGTGGGCGGGCATATCGTTAATGGCTAAGCTCAACAGTTCAGGGCGCGCATAGTGGCCCACCGAATCCATCATTCGCTTACGCTTGGTAATCAGGGCGAAATCCAGGTCGGCAATGACGATGCCTTCTCCTTTGCGCAGCGGCTCGGCCAAGTGCTTACCTTCTGGCGAGATAATGGCGGTGTTACAGCCATCACGCAGAGCACGTTGTAGCGTGGTGTCGGGGGTAATGGATTCGATTTGGGAGTCGGTTAGCCAGCCGGTGGCGTTAACCACGAAACAGCCCGCTTCAAGGGCGTGATGACGGATGGTTACTTCAATTTGATCCGCAAAGACTGGGCCGACCAGCGAGCCAGGAAACTGGCTACAGTGGATCTGCTCGTGCTGGGTCATCAGGGCATAACGTGCCAACGGATTGTAGTGCTCCCAGCAGGCCAGGGCGCCAACACGGCCCACGGCGCTATCCACCACCTTCAAGCCCGAGGCATCGCCCTGGCCCCAAATCATGCGTTCGTGGTAGGTCGGCGTGAGCTTTCGGCGTTTCAGCAACAGATGCCCGTCGCTATCAAAGATCAGTTGAGTATTGTAGAGGGTGCCATGATCACGCTCATTAACGCCAAGCACGACGACGATGCTCAGGGTGCGAGCGCGCTCAGCGACAGCATCAGTGATCGGGCCTGGTACCACCACGGCCTGTTCATACAGCCGTAAGTGCTCGGCGCCACAGGCCACGGCGGGGTAGACAAATGAAAAGTACGGATAGTAGGGAACGAAGGTTTCGGGGAACACGATCAGCTCAGCCCCCTTGCTGGCCGCTTCGTCGATTGCATCCAGTACCTTGACCAGCGTGCCGCCAACACTCTCAAGATCGGGAGAAAGCTGAGCGGCAGCGGCCCGCACTATGGTCGTTCCTGTCATGTTTGCTTGTGCCATGACCGCTGCTCCCCTTAGACAGTCCAGGTATCGATGATCAGTGCATCGTCGCGCACGTGAAGCAGCTTGAGGTCAAGCACATCCAGTGGATTGATCGCGCGGATGCCCTCAATGAGTGACGGTTCGCCATGACCATAGAGTGCTTGAAGAGCAAAGCGGCAGGCGTAGACCTTGCCTCCCTCGGCCATAAACTTGGTCAACTGATTGTTGAAATTCATGTGGCCGGGAAACGCTTCATCGCCCAGGGTCGGGAAGCCACGCTGGACACCCAAAGTGACGCCAGGGCCATACAGTAAGATGGAGGTTTCAAAGCCTTTACGCAGCAAACGCGTTGCCTGCAGCATATTCACGAAGCCGATCGACCCCTCAAAGGCAACCGTATGAAAAGTTACCAGGGCTTTTTCGCCTGGTTTCGCTTTTACGTCTTCAAAAACCTTCTCTTCGTAGTCGACCAGAAAATCGCCTTTCTTGTTGAGTGGTTGCGTCACTGTAGGCATGTCTAAGCTCCGTTTATTGCGAGTGGGAGAGTCGTTAACCGCCGTGCTTACACAAGCGGTACGATCAATACGGAGCAATCGACGTGCCAATTGATATGCTTATTGATCCAATCAATTGTCGATCATGTAGGTCGCTCTAAGCCTAAAAATTGACCAAATTTTTAGGCTAAAAAAATAATAAAAGGCTAATGTTTCAAAAAAACTGTGTTTTTCACCTTATTTGTGCAATAAAAGTGTGTTTTGCACCATTAAGTACATATGCAATCAATTTTTTATTTGTGCAATCTTTAGCCCATCAGTGATAAGTTTTGGTCGATAAGAAGAGTAGGTAACAATGTTTATTTAACGACGGGGAAGATATGCATACATCTGAGCTGGAACGCTGGCGAAAACGTTTAGACAAGGAGGTCAGCCAGCCAGCTTATCGTCTGGTCGCTGAATTGATTGCTGAAGATATCGGTAGTGGTCGGCTGCAGCCCCGCGAGCGACTGCCCCCGCTGAGAGAACTGGCGGGGGCTTTGAGTATCAATTACACGACGGCGGCGCGTGCCTATAACGAAGCTAAGCTGCGAGGCTTGATTGACTCGCATCCGGGCTCGGGCACTTTTATTAAAGGTAAGGCAGTGTCAGTGAAGCCGAGCAGTGGTTATGAGATGACCATGAACCTAATGATTGAGCCCGCGATACCGACGTTGATTGAACGAGTACGCGATAGCGCTATCTCGGTGTTGGCCCAGCGTGATCTTTACTCACTGCTGCGTTATCAAACCTTTGGTGGCAGCCATCATGACCGTGTGGCTGCGCTCCAATGGCTGGATCGGCGGCTGGACAACACGACACTGGAACAGGTCTTGATATGCCCCGGTATTCACAGCGGCCTGGTTGGGCTACTGATGCAGTTGGTAGCCCCAGGTCAGCTAATTTGTGTCGAAAGCCTGGTCTACCCCGGCCTAAAGGCTATTGCGGCCCAGCTCGGGCTGACCCTGCATTCATTGGAGCGTGACTCCGATGGCCCTCTTGTTCGCTCCTTCGAGGATATCTGTAAGCAGGGTCAAGTGGCCGTTTTGTACATTAATCCCACCATCCAAAACCCCACGACGACGACTATTCCCTTGGGGCGTCGTGAAGCTTTGGCCGATGTTGCCTTGCGCTATAGCATCCCGATTATTGAAGATGATGCTTACACCATGCTCAGCGAAGAGAAGATCGTCCCTATTGCTAACTTGGCCCCTGAGCTCACTTACTATCTGACGGGGACTGCCAAGTGTTTTGGCCCCGGTTTGCGATCAGGATTCCTACACGCCCCCACCAAGCGACAGGCGCAGAGAACCGCTGGGGCGCTTCGAGCCACCTCGGTGATGTCCAGCCCGCTGATTGACGCCCTGGTCACTGAGTGGATAACCGATGGGACGGCAGATGCCATGCTTAAAGCGATCCGTATCGAGGCCATTGCCCGCCTTGAAATAGCCGAGAAGATTCTGGGACGTCAGCGCATCGTGTCTGCCAAAGGTGCTTTCCACCTATGGCTCAAGCTGCCCAAGCACTCTGGCTGGAACCCTTCAGAGCTGGCGGTGCAATTACGTTCACATGGCGTTAGTGCGGTTGCCAGCGCTGCTTTTAGTACCGACAACCATCCCCCTGAAGCTCTGCGCTTGTGCTTCGGTGGTCAACTGACAAGAGAGGACTGGGAGGAAAGGCTGCATTATGTGGCGGATATCATCGACCAGCCTGCCTATCTGTCATCTCTGACGATGTAACCTTGGTCAACTGTCCTCGTGACGGTTTGGTATTGATTAGCCAGACGAATAGTAAAAGCAGTTTAACGCCCATTATCTTCGGCGATAAGTGGCTAGGGGTTCTTATCTCCTTAGTTTAATGCACGCTGTAGAGCACTACCACGGTTGCGATCCGTCGTCTGATCCGGCTTTTTTGAGGCTTTCTGAGCCTGTACTTGTCAGCTGTGCATAGGCATAGTCCTTAAGTTAGTTTGAACGCTAACAAAGCTATTTATCGCCTAGCTGGTTCGGTTTTGTTTAGGAGGTGCCCGTTAATATGTTGATATATATTGTCTTTTTGATGATCTTTGTGGGCGTGACCGCAGCTCTGTATCAGGTGTATGAAATTCATTACAACATCAACGTCGGCAACGATAAAAAGTTGTCGAAGGCTGATAAAAGCCACTTACAAGCGCTTTCTGACCAAGCCAAAACCGCCACGCAAACCCATGCCCGGCCAGACTTTGATCAAGCGGCAGCCAATGCCTTGAGCCCTAATCTCGATCGGGATATCGCACTGAAGGCTTTTGCTGAAGAGGAAAAAGGCGTCTACGCGATTCCTTTGTTGCGGCGTAAAGCGCGGTTGTGTTTTAACGGCGATAGCAGTGCGAATGTAAACAGCGTAAAAGTGCGTCACTTGCCGTTTTGGAAAACAACGCTGCCGCGTACCAATATACGCGCAGCGTTGATTACACTGGTTATTTTGAACTGTTTCTTGGTTCAGCTACTGGCTGCCATGAGTGTTTATACGCTGGGTTATCCAGTCTCGACACCTTGGCTGGCTTGGTTAAACGACCCCATGGCAGTAATGCTGCTGATTTATGCCTTTATCTTTGCGTCACTGCTTATTACGAAGTTTGATAGATATATGCACGACCTCTATCAACTCGGCAAGCTGTTTAAGAAAAAAGCTGTTTAGCCGTCAGTGCAGCGCGTAATCTCATCGGCCAACTGCTCCAGCAGCGCATCGTAGAGACCTGCATCCAGCGTCAGACCTACGCCCAAGGGATCCATGACGCCGATATAAGCGGACGTATCCCCAAAGACGTTATTGACCATCTGCGGATTGAACTGGGGTTCACTAAACACACACTGGATATTTTCATCATTCACCAGCGTTTGCAGCTTCTCGATACGCGCAGGGCTAGGTGAAGAGGCATCGCCAATGGAGATGGCGCCAGCCGCGTGCACATTAAAGGCCTCCTCAAAGTACTGGTAAGCATCATGGAAAACAATAAAGCGTGTGTCGGCGCTGCTGGCCAAACGATCCTGAACGTGTTCCTGAAGGCTGGTTAATTCCTCTTTGCCCTGGGCGGCGTTGTCGCGATAGTACGCTGCGTTATCAGGGTCGATCTCACTTAACTGCTCGGCAATGGCATCCAGCCAACGGCGGGCATTGACAGGATCCAGCCAGGCATGGGGATTCATGCCGGTATGGCTGTGATCATGGCCGTGGTGGTCATGATCGTGCCCACTTTCGTCATGGCTGTCTGCATAGTGGTGGTGTTCGTGATCGCCGTGATCATGCTCATGATGATCGTGATCATGGTGCCCGTGACCGTGTTCATCCCCATCGTTGAGCGCAAAGGTCGAGCCTTCGCGGTATTCCAATGTGGTGATGCCAGGCACATCCATTAGCTCAAGGTGGCGTGCATCACCCGCCAGGCTGTCGATGGCGCCGGATAGCCAGGGCGTCAGCGCGTCGCTTACCCATACCACCAGGTCCGCATCATCGAGGGATTGTGCTTCAGAAGGGCGTAGCGAATAACCATGCGGCGAAGCACCGGGCTGAATAAACAGCTCAGGATCGCCGCGCTCCCCCATCACCTTAGCGACAAGCGAATACACCGGCGGAATATCCACCGCCACATGCGGCACTTCTGCGGCGGCAACCAGCGGGAAAGCCGCTAATAGCGGCCAAGACAAACGAGCTAAACGGTTATTCATCAGGGTTCTCCTCATCATCAACTATGGCTTTTCTGGGTTCGAACATAGGCATCGACACTCGCCTATGCGATATAGACATGTTATAACATAACAAATACAGAAAAGACGACCTTCAATTATGCGGCTTGCTCAGCCTCCTGATCACGATGCGATTCTGAACGTTCGCCAACTGAACGTTCGTTTCGGCGGACAGCATATCCTCGAGAACATCAATCTCGATTTATATCGGCAACAGGTGGTGACCCTGATTGGCCCTAATGGCTCGGGGAAATCCACACTAGTGAAAACGCTGATCGGTGCGGTAACGCCCACCACCGGCCAGGTGACCATCGCCCCGCAGCAGCGCATCGGTTATGTGCCCCAGCGGCTTCACCTGGATCCTACCTTGCCCATGACGGTCAAGCGTTTTATCAACTTGCCCCGTCGCCACCCCCATCGCAGTGTGCAAAAGGCGCTGGAAGATGCCGGCGCCGAGGCATTGATCAAGGCGGCAATGAGCGAGCTATCGGGCGGCCAGTTCCAACGCGTGCTGTTAGCCCGGGCGCTGCTGGCAAAACCCGATATTCTGATTCTCGATGAAGCGACACAAGGGCTTGATCACCGAGGTACCGCTGAGTTCTACCAGCATATCGAAAGCGTGCGCCGCAGCTACGGCTGCGCTGTACTGATGGTCAGTCACGACCTCCACGTCGTGATGCGTACCGCCGATCATGTGCTGTGCCTGAATCGTGTTATCTGTTGCGAGGGCAAGCCCGAGCAGGTGGCCTCATCGCCGGACTATCAGGCGCTGTTTGGCGATCAGACCGCCCAGACCTTAGCCTTCTACCGCCACCATCAGCATGAGGAGGCCGCCAATGCTGGATGATTTTATGTGGCGGGCGATGATCGCCGGTGTATTAGTGGCCATGGCCGCCGCCCCGTTGGGGTGTTTCGTGGTGTGGCGGCGTATGGCCTACTTCGGCGATGCGACCGCCCACGCCGCCATTCTGGGCGTGGCGTTAGCGCTGTTATTGGACGTCTCCATCTTCTTAGGCGTACTGACGGTCGCCCTTGTGATGGCAAGCTGTGTGTCAATGCTCAGTGGGCGTGGCTATGCCATGGATACCTTGCTCGGGGTAATGGCGCACTCGGCTCTGGCCATCGGCCTGGTCGCCGTGTCGTTTCTGGCCGGCGTACGCATCGACCTGAGTGCCTATCTGTTTGGCGATATTCTGGCCGTTGGGAAAACGGATATCTGGATTATCGGCGGCGGAGTGGCGCTGGTGCTGACGCTGCTTTTCTGGCGCTGGTCATCGTTATTGACCGCCACGTTGAGCGACGAGCTGGCCTATGCCAGTGGCATCCAGCCCCGGCGCGAACAGTTAGTGCTCACTTTGGCACTCGCGGTGGTCGTCGCCGTGGCGCTGAAAGTGGTGGGCGTGCTGCTGATAGCTGCCTTGTTGATCATCCCGGCGGCCACCGCCCGGCCATTTTGCCGCACGCCAGAAGTCATGGCATTGGTAGCCGCCGGGGTCGCCATGCTGGCGGTGACAGCAGGGCTGAGAACTGCATATGTGATGGATACCCCGACCGGCCCAACGATAGTCACGCTCGCCGCTGTGCTGTTTACCCTGGCGACGGTTGTGACCCAAGGCTGGCGCTTATTGCGTCAGCGCCTCCAGCCCGCGTCCTGTCATTCCGGTAAATAGTGCGGTGGAAGCAGTGACAACCTCCTTTGCCGTATACCCCCTTAGTTCATTAACAGCGCTTATGGAGTCATTGATGTCTTCGCTTATGCCTGCAGTACCTGCTGCTCAATTGACGTTGCCAGACCATGCCGCCAGGGGTCACGACATCAGCGTGTTGCCGCGTATCTTTGAAGACGCCATTAACATCGCGATCTTCCAGCGCGCGCTGCCCACCGATATTGCCTTTAGCGCCCAGGCGCAGTGCCAAACGGATCGTGCCTGGCAATATAGCTGGCTTGGTCACCCCGATGAAGCCTTCATCGCCGATTTGCGCCGTCACATGCCCGCCCCGGACGCGGCTTCCTCGCTGATTGAGGATATGGCGACGATCGCCGAAGCCATCGCCTTTCTGTTTGACACCCAAACCGTCGGCATTCGCCTGCGCCTGCTCAATAGCGCCATGTGCCCGCGCTTTCACTGCGATAACCTCCCCGTGCGCATGGTGACTACCTATTTTGGGCCGGGCAGCGAATGGCTGCCCGAGCACGCCATTAACCGCGAGGGCCTGGGCGCGCCGCACCCCGAGCGACCCGATATCGCAACCGATACCAGCGCTATTCAACACCTTTCGCCGGGGGACATAGCGTTAATCAAAGGAAGCGGCTGGGTAGGCTGCGAAGAGCGGGGCCTGGTGCATAGAAGCCCTGCGCTGGAAAACGGTAGCAAACGACTACTCATGACCATTGAGCCTGCTTAATAGCCGCTATCTCAGCAGCTATCTCGACCACTGGGAACGATCATCGACGAGTGCGGTTATGTCTTGATCAGGTCAATATCGCGAGAACAATGAATGGGTAACCAAAGTATGAATGTGCAACATATGAGTAACCAAAATACGGATGAAAAGGCGGTCAACGTTGACTGGGAGAATGAGTCATCTGAAAAAGCATGGGAAGCCAAGCTATTAGCCATGCCCAACAGTGACTATATGAACGATGAACAGCTGCAGTTCTTTCGTCATCTCCTACTCGCCGAGCGAAGTGAACTTGAGGTGCACTTAAAGGAGATCAAGACTGCAATTGCCTCCCATGAGCGAGATAGCGATGAAGCGGATCAAGCCTCGTTTGAAGAGGAGTTGCGTCTAGCTCTTCGCCAAGCCGATCGGGAAAGCCGCTTGCTTAGCAACATTGAGGCGGCATTAAAAAGAATTGAGAACGGCGAGTACGGTTACTGCGAAGAGACCGGCGAACCTATCGGGCTCCCAAGGCTGTTTTTTAGGCCTACAGCGAAACTATGCATTGAGGCCAAAGAGCGTCAGGAGAGTAAAGAACACCACTATCGTAAAGCCAGGTGGGAGTGAGCCGTTATGCGGGAGCCACCATTAATCCCGATCAATGTACTGACCGGTTTCCTCGGCAGTGGAAAAACCACGCTACTCAACCGCTGGGTACACCAAACCTCCATGGGCAATACCCTGGTGGTGATCAACGAGTTTGGCGCCATCGGGTTGGATCACCAACTGATTACCCAAAGCGATGAGCAAGCGGTGATCGAAATGAGCAGCGGTTGTTTGTGCTGCACGTTACGGGGTGACCTTAGTCGCACGCTACAACAAGCATTGGAAGATCTTGAGGCCCAAGACAAAGCCCTACCGTCTCGGGTCGTGATCGAGACCACCGGGCTGGCGTCGCCTACCTCGCTGCTGCAACTATTGATGACGGATCACTGGCTGGCGCACCGCTTTAAGCTGGATAGTGTGGTTTGCTGCGTCGATGCGGCGAACGGCATGGGGACTCTTGATGCACACCGGGAGTCGCAGCAGCAGGTGGCGGTGGCCGAAAAGCTATTAATCACCAAAACTGACCTGGCCAGCGAGGAGACGGTTTCCCAGTTGGCTAATCGACTGGCTCGACTCAACCCAGCGGCTGAGCAGTGGCAGGTAGTCAACGGCGAACTTTCGGCGGACTTGTTAGTGGGGGCAGGGCTGGCCCGCCATGCCCCTTATGCCGGCACGGACAACGACGCTCACAAGGACTCCCAGGAGTATCAGGTCGAGAAGTGGCTCAAAGCCGGCAGTTACGCCGTGCATCAATCAGATCCTTTAACACCCAGGCTGCTCACCGGCGCGCCGCTCGGTTCTTATCAGCCCGAAGGCTCCTCCCACAGCGACAACATTAAATCGTTCTGCTTTAGTGTTAACGAGCTTATTGAGCCTGAGGTGCTGGAGAATTGGCTGGATATTTTGATGTCGCTAATGGGCGATAAAATGCTGCGCATCAAAGCCATTGTCCATCTTACTGACCGGGATACGCCACTCGCACTGCACGGTGTGCAACATATTTTTCATCCACCCGCGCCGCTGCCCAAGAACAGCGTGGGAGACCGTGTATCTCGCTTTGTATTTATTACCCAAAACGTGACGCCGGAAACAGTGGCTGAGTTGTACCGCTTTTTTCATGCATCCCAAGAGGTGGCCCAATGACTGTTTTAACCCTGCCTGATGTAGCCAGACAAACCGCCCGCTCACCGGCCGCTTTGACCTGGGTAGGCATGGAGGGCATCGCACTCCCCATCCGACTAGGCAGCCGCAGTGTGACGGCCAAACTCAACGCAGGGGTCAGCCTGGATGACGCTGATGCACGGGGAATCCATATGTCCCGGCTGTATTTGGCGTTGGCACCGCTTGAAGAAGCACCGCTGACACTTCAAGCGGTTAAGGACGTATTGAATGCATTTTTAACCAGCCAAGATGGCTTATCGCAGCATGCTTATCTAAGCGTCGAAGGCGAGCTTCCGCTTAAGCGGCAAGCCTTGATCAGCCCTTTAGCCGGGTGGAAAAGTTACCCCTTCACCTTGCGCTGCCAATTAACGCCCGCTGGCTTTCAGGCTGAACTCGACCTTACAGTGGGCTATTCGTCCACCTGCCCCTGCTCGGCGGCACTGGCAAGGCAACTGATTCAGCAGGCCTTTGAGGAAGATTTTGCGGAAATCCCGTTAACCAAATCTGCGGTATCTGCGTGGCTAGGCAGCGAAGAGGGGATACTCGCAACGCCCCATAGTCAGCGCAGCAGTGTCGAATGCAGTTTGCGGTTATCTGAAAGCGAAAACGGAGAATGGCCCCTCGCGGATTCTATTGAAAACTCGATTGACCGTATCGAGCGAGCACTCGGTACCGCGCTGCAAACCGCGGTAAAACGTATCGATGAACAGGCCTTTGCCCTCGCCAATGGACAAAACCTGATGTTCTGTGAAGACGCGGCCAGGCGGCTGGATAAAGCACTACGGCAAGCGCCGGGGGTATCTGGGTTTCAGCTCAAGGTCGTGCATGCTGAAAGCCTGCACGCCCATGACGCGGTGGCGCGCAGTGAGTGGAATTGGTAAACGTGTTTGGACTGTTTCTGGCCTACTCGCGCTATACAAAGCGCAAGCAGCAAGGGGAGCTCCAGATAATGGAGTATTCAGCATCAATGGGTCTAAGCTTGCATTTTTAGCGCTTGAAAGGGTAGGTCGCCTCTTAAAATACGCGTCAGAATATAGACAAGCGGGCGTTCTGATGTCCCGTTGGTGCGAAATACTTCCCCTTCGAGGGTCGCGCCTTCTTTTAACATGCGGTGCAGCATGTCGAGGTTTCCTCTCGGGACATAGCCCAGTTTGCACCCAGCGCTTTCGATGCGGATAGCATCAGCATCCACAGGGTTCTCAGGTTCGGGGACAAATTGAACACTGCTGCCTACCTGTAAATCTGTTATCTCAAGCTGTGATTCGTGCCGAAAGCCTGCTATTTCGATTAATACCTCGAAGGTTTCAGGTGGGTTGTCGAAAGGGTGAACAAGTTCAAAACCGTCATTGGGTAGCTTGGCGCCACTGTAACCCAGTAAAGCGAAGTCGCTAATGTTGGCATCCTCTGGGATAGCGCGCAGTTCCAGATAACGCCCAAAATCACGACGACTGCGTGGCGGCAAGCGGCGAGTGAAAGCTTCCAATACTTGATGATTGTGCTCTGCTTGCCTCATAGAAAATGCCGGGTAGCCTCGAAAGCCCAAAAGCTTTGCTTCTGCCATCTCTGAGCTATCCAGGGCATACACCAGAACCACGTTATTGTCCCGCTTGACCAATTCTCCCACTAGATAGCGAGAGCGCATTTTGCTCTCGCGTGCCTGCCAATAAAGCAGCAGCCGGTGTGGTTCCACCAAGTGTTCGATTAAGCGGGTCATATCAGTTCTCCAGAGCCTGTAAAAGGCGCTCTCTCCTTGTCAGAGTCAAAAACGCTATGAAGTCAGCACGTTCTTGGGTAATGGGATGTGGGGTGTCAAAGTAAGTTAAGTCATTCAGGATGTCTCTAAGGTCATCATCGCACCAACGTTGTAAGCGTTCTATCAGTATTGGTCGAATAGCAGGGAATTGCTGACAATACTGAGTAACACCCTGAATAAGCGGCAGGCGCTTTTTGTCGCCTTTGGCCCAGCGCATGTGGTGCTGCCCTCTGTTAAGGTAGGCATTGAATTCATTATGGTCGCGCATCATGCGCTGCATTTTCTGGGGCTGCAACTCGTGACCGAGGCTGGTGCCATTATCAAAGTAGGGCGTGTAACGGGCAGTTGGGCCGTTTTCTCCCCAAATCAATCCCCAATTCTCTTGATGGCGATCAGTGTTGCCAATTAACGCATCAAAACATAGGCAAAGCCCCCAGTATTGTCGCCAATCATGGGTAAGCCATCCGCCTCTCTCTAGCACACGGCTTAGTTCGATAATGGATGTTAAATTATGCTGCCTGCCTTTATCTATATCAAACGCTGGTATAAGCCGTTGCAAGTAATCTACGCCAGCAACATAGCGATCTTCCCTGCTATCGGCATAGCCAATAAACCACTCGTTGACTGTACCTGGCTCGTTTCGAGACGAGTCAAAGGCAACAAAAACGGGTGGTAGGGTAAGGCCCATTAATCGGCCGATATGAAAAGCGATTACCTCCGCCCAATATTGATCGGGGTATCGTGGCTCAGAGCTTTTCGCGCTTTTAATAGCTTCTTTAAATAAATATCGATGTCCAGGAACACAGAAATCATATGGGGCGGGGTCGGGACAGACGCGGAGTGATTTGTCACGAGCGCCTACTGGGAAGACTTCATAATCTTGGTGAACATCCCAGCCTGTGATGTCAATCACCTGGTCTGGTCGTTGATGAATGTCTTCACGGTTAATCATGGTGTCATTCCTCTTCACCTGAAAATAAAAAAGTCCTCCCGTAGCTTCACCATATTGCAGATCAACTGATCGAGGGCACGATACCTTTAACCTCACTTAAACACTAAATTAAACATATAGCGTACAACCATGAAATACCCTCAGACGCCGCAAGGCGGAGGAATAAAACGCTTCGTTAGATGCCTAGCGTAGCCAGGGATACAGCTTAAGGTTGTGCATACGGGAAGCTTGCACGCCAACAATGCAGTGGCGCGCAGTGAGTAGTGTTGGTTAACGTGTGTGGTCTCGCCTGGTAGATCGGAGACGAACGATTGTTGGCCTTCCTCGCAGCGCTTGTTTAGGATCAATAGCGGATCTCAACAAAAACTAGCGAGCCGTTCTCATGAAGCCAGAAACCATTGCCCTCCACCATGGCTATTCGCCTGATTCACAAAACGCCGTGGCGGTGCCGATTCATCAAACCACGTCGTTTTCCTTCGACAACGCGCAGCACGCGGCGGATCTGTTTGATCTTAAAGTCGAAGGAAACATTTACTCGCGCATTATGAACCCGACCTGCGCCGTGTTGGAGCAGCGGGTAGCCGCGTTGGAAGGCGGTATCGCTGGGCTAGCGGTGGCATCGGGAATGGCAGCGATCACCTATGCGATTCAGACCATTGCTGAAGCGGGCGATAACATTGTCTCGATCAGCGAGCTGTATGGCGGTACCTATAATCTGTTTGCCCACACCTTGCCGCGCCAAGGCATTCAGGTGCGTTTTGCCGATAAAGACGATATTGATGGCATCGAAGCGCTGATCGATGAGCGTACCAAAGCGGTTTTCTGCGAAAGCATTGGTAACCCCTCGGGTGGCGTGGTCGACCTAACAAAGCTTGCTGAGGCGGCGCATCATCATGGGGTGCCGGTAATAGTCGATAACACCACGGCGACGCCGTTCTTATGTCGGCCGATTGAGCACGGGGCGGATATTGTCGTCCACTCGGCGACCAAATATATCGGCGGCCACGGCACCACGGTGGGCGGTGTGATTGTTGATTCGGGCACCTTTCCCTGGGCCGAGAATGCCAGCCGTTTTCCGCTGCTCAATGAGCCTGATGTCTCCTATCACGGTGTGAGCTATACCCGTGATGTGGGCGATGCGGCCTTTATTGCCCGCGCCCGGGTGGTGCCACTACGCAACATGGGCGCGGCGCTTTCTGCTCAGGCGGCCTGGAACCTGCTCCAGGGGTTGGAAACGCTGTCACTACGGATTGAGCGTATCTGTGCCAATGCCTTAGCGGTTGCCAAGCATCTGGAAAGCCATCCGTTGGTCACCTGGGTGCATTACGCTGGCTTGGAAAACCATCCGGATAATGCGCTGGCCCAGCGGTATATGAATGGCCATGCTTCGGGGATTCTTAGTTTTGGCATTGAAGGCGGGCAGGCCGCTGGAGAGCGCTTCTACGATGCGCTGGCGCTGATTCTCCGCTTGGTGAATATCGGCGATGCTAAAAGCTGCTCTTCCATTCCCGCCTCTACCACGCACCGCCAACTCAACGAGCAGGAGCTAAAAGCCGCTGGCGTCACGCCGGATATGGTGCGGCTGTCGATCGGCATTGAGCATATTGATGATCTGCTGGCGGATATTGATCAAGCGCTGGCGGCCTCTCAAAGATAGTCTATTCCGCCCCCGCCATCTCAATACCATCAGCCTAGAGATGGCGGAGGCTAACTGTTAAACGCCCTTAGATGCCGCCAGGGTATACAAAAACTCAAGCCCCAGCGTCGCGGCGGCAAGCGAGGTAATGTCGCCGTGATCGTAGGCGGGGTTCACTTCCACCACGTCCATACCGACCAGTTCCATGCCTACCATACCGCGAATTACTTTCAGCATCAGGTCGGTGGACATGCCGCCGCAGACCGGCGTGCCTGTGCCGGGGGCGTAGGCGGGGTCGAGGCCGTCGATGTCCAAGGTTACGTAGGCGGGGTGATAACCCACGCGGGCACGAATGCGTTCAAGCACGGCCGCTGTACCGTGGTCATTGACCCAGTCCGCATCCAATACCTCGTAAGGGTGGTTGTGGCGGTCGTAGCTTGTGCGAATACCTATTTGCAGCGAGTGCTCAGGCACCACCAAGCCTTCTTTTAAAGCGTGGTGAAAAATAGTGCCGTGGTCAAAGCGCGTGCCTTGCTCGTAGGTGTCTGTGTGGGCGTCAAAATGGATCAGCGCCAGCGGGCCGTGTTCCCGGGCGTGGGCGCGCAGCAGCGGCAGGCTGATGTAGTGGTCGCCGCCCAGAGTGAGCATCTTTTTGCCCGCACTTAACCAACGATTGGCGTGCGTTTCCAGGTTATCGACCAAACTTTCGGGCTCACCATATGCGTAATCAACGTTGCCTGCATCGCACACCTTGAGTCGCTCTTCCAATGCGAAGTCCCATGGCCAGCGCTTGCCTTCCCAAATCAAATTAGCGGTACTTTGACGAATAGCATTTGGCCCCATACGGGTGCCCGCACGGCCAGAACAAGCAAGGTCAAAGGGAACGCCACTCACCACAACGTCGGCGTCGGTTGCCTTAGGATCCGATGCTTTTGCTACGCCCATAAAGGTAGAAATCACATCGCCATAAAGGCTGGGCATGGTTTGTGCGGACATAGCTTGTGCAGACATAGCTTGTGGGTGGGTCACCGGTGTGCTTCTCCTTGAGCGCTGGATTATCGCTGATAGTCGCTGGTGGGCGAATGAGAGGCAGACAATAAGCAATTCCTGGTGATAAATTAAATGAATGTTTAGAATTTAATCATTCGTGATATGAATAATGAGAAGCTATGCGCTCGCTACGCCATTTCGACCTGAACTTGCTGCTGGTATTTGAGGCGCTGATGCGCGAGCGTCACGTCACTCGCGCGGCAGAAACGCTGCATTTAAGCCAACCCGCCTTGAGCCATGCCTTAAAACGGCTGCGTGAATCGCTGGATGATCCGCTGCTAGTGCGCACCGAAAACGGTATGCAGCCGACACCCCGGGCACTCGCGCTGCTACCCGTGGTGCAACAGGCGCTAGCGATGCTTCGACAAGGTCTTGCGCCCCCCGCGATGTTTACGCCTGCCAACAGCACGCGACGCTTTACGCTCGCCACCACGGATTACTTTGAAGAGGTCATGTACCCGCTCTTTTTAAGTCAGCTGCTGGCCTATGCACCGGGCATTAGCTTTTCCATTGAGCTGATTACCCCAGATGTGCTGAGTGAGGGGCTGGAACAGCGCCAAATTGATATGGTGGTAGGGCTGGATAGCCAAAGCGCGCTGCCCAGCGGCGTGATTCAGACTCCCTGGATGGATGAGGAACTTGTCTGTCTGGCTGCTACCCATAATGTTCGCGTGGGCGATGTACTGAATATTGGTCAGTTTGCGGATGCGCTCCATGTGGAGCTGGCGGATATTAGCGGTCTGCGCCCCAGTAATATCGACAGCTGTCTTGTTCAACACGGCTTAACCCGCCGTGTCATCTCTAAAAATCTCAACTATATCGCCGCGGCGCGGGTAGTG
The DNA here is from genome assembly GCF_000982975.1 of Halomonas sp. A3H3. Classification (NCBI taxonomy): domain Bacteria; kingdom Pseudomonadati; phylum Pseudomonadota; class Gammaproteobacteria; order Oceanospirillales; family Halomonadaceae; genus Halomonas; species Halomonas sp. A3H3. The sequence goes on from NZ_HG423343.1 coordinate 2,353,627, forward strand.
GCGCTGACGGAAGCGATCATGACGCTCCCACGTCAAATGGCTGAACGGTTCGTTGCTATGCTGCCGGTGCGTTTGGTGGAGCCGCCTAAAGAGCTCCCCGCACTAAAAATGACGTTGATTCAGCATGGGCTCTATGCCAATGATCCTGCTAACAGGTGGCTCTACCAGGTGCTTACTGAGTTTGCTAACGACTTTAGACGTTAAGGGAACCATCATGCACACTAGTGGATGTTGTAATTAAACAACCCTGTTGTATCAAAGGTTGAATAGTATCTGGCAGCCACCCCGTTAGATCCTAGACTGCTATTAAGGCGTTATCACGGACGCCGTTAAAGGTGCAGGGCCCATTGAGCAACTGCGGCACTGCAATAAGGTTAAGCAAGGGAGAACAAGAGTGAAAATAGGCGCACCGAAAGAGAGTGCCCGGGGGGAAGCGCGCGTCGCGCTGACCCCTGAGAGCGCGAAGCAGATCCAAAAACTGGGCCACGAGTGCTTGGTAGAAACCGGCGCTGGCTTGGCAGCGGGCTTTAATGACGACACTTATCGTGATGCAGGCGTTACCGTCGTGGACGGGGCTGATGCGCTCTGGAACGACGCTGAGGTGGTCATTAAAGTTCGAGAGCCCTCTGATGAAGAGGCCGAGCGGCTGCGGGAAGGCCAAACCTTGATTGCCTTCTTCTGGCCAGCGCAAAACGAAGCGCTGCTCGAGAAGTGCAAGTCCCAGGGCGCCACCGTTATTGCTATGGATATGGTGCCGCGTATTTCACGGGCGCAGAAAATGGACGCGCTCTCCTCCATGGCCAATATCGCCGGCTACCGGGCGGTGATAGAGGCGGGCAACAACTTTGGCCGCTTCTTCACTGGCCAGGTAACGGCGGCAGGTAAAGTGCCCCCGGCCAAGGTGTTGGTCATTGGCGCTGGCGTGGCGGGATTGGCGGCGATCGGCACGGCCACCAGCCTGGGCGCCGTAGTGCGCGCCTTTGACGTACGCCCCGAGGTCTCTGAACAAATCGAATCCATGGGCGCGGAGTTTCTGTTCCTCGATTTCGAAGATAGCCAGGACGGTTCCGAAAGCGGTGGCTACGCCTCGCCCTCAAGCCCGGAGTTCCGCGAAAAGCAGCTTGAGTGTTTCCGCGAGCAGGCGGCCGATGTGGACATCGTGATTACCACCGCGCTGATTCCCGGCAAGCCCGCACCTAAGCTGTGGTTGGAAGATATGGTCGAGGCCATGAAGCCGGGCTCGGTGGTGATCGACTTAGCGGCTGAGAAAGGCGGCAATTGCGATCTCACTAAGCCAGACGAGCGGGTGGTGTCGGATAATGGCGTGGTGGTGATCGGCTACACCGACTTCCCCTCGCGCATGGCAACGCAATCATCGCTTCTCTACGCCACCAATATCCGCCATATGTTGACCGATCTGACGCCAGAGAAAGACGGCGTGATCAATCATAATATGGAAGATGACGTGATTCGTGGCGCCACCGTGACGCACCAGGGTGAGGTCACCTTCCCACCGCCGCCGCCCAAGGTGAAAGCGATTGGCGCGGCCAAGCCGAAGAAGAAAGAAAAAGAGCCCACGCCGGAAGAGAAAAAAGCCGCCGAACATGCGGCGTTCAAGGCGCAAACCAAGCGTCAAATCGGATTGCTGGCTGTCGGCGGTGCGCTCATGCTGCTGCTTGGCCAGGTGGCGCCGACCTCATTTATGCAGCACTTTATTGTCTTTGTGCTGGCCTGCTTTATCGGCTTCCAGGTGATTTGGAACGTGAGTCATTCGCTGCATACGCCTTTAATGGCGGTGACTAACGCGATCTCGGGCATCATTATTCTCGGTGCTATTTTGCAGATTGGCACGAGTAGCGTGATCGTGGGCATATTAGCGGCGATTTCGGTGCTGATCGCGTCAATCAATATTGTGGGTGGCTTCCTGGTGACACGCCGGATGCTGGCCATGTTCCAAAAATCTTAAGCGGCGGAGAGACGATATGTTAGGACAAGGATTCGTATCTGCCGCGGCAATCGCGGCGAGTGTGCTGTTTATTCTGTCGCTGGGCGGCCTGAGTAACCAAGAAAAAGCCAAACGAGCCGTGTGGTACGGCATTGTGGGCATGGCGGTGGCGGTGTTCTTTACCGCTTTAGGCCCGGATATTGGCGGCTACTGGTGGCTGATTCCGATGATGGTGATTGGGGCAGGCATCGGCGTGTACGTAGCGGGCAAGGTCGAGATGACCGAAATGCCCCAGCTAGTGGCGGCGCTGCACAGCTTTGTCGGTTTAGCCGCGGTGTTTGTGGCCTGGAGCGCGGACTTAGAGCGCCGCCGAGTCATGGCGGCGCAGGCAGTGGATGGCGCCGCACAGGAGTTTTCCGCTTTTGCCGCGCTGGTGGCCACCAAGGCCCCAGACGAACTTACCTTTCTGCAAATTGAGGTGGTTTTCGCCATCTTTATCGGCGCGGTGACCTTCACCGGCTCGGTAATAGCGTTTGGAAAGCTGGCAGGTAAAGTCGACGGTAAACCACGCCAACTGCCTGGCGGCCATTTGCTCAACGCCGGGGCGGCCGTGCTGTCACTGCTATTGGCGATTTTGTACCTCAACGGCGCAGGCTTCTGGACGCTGCTAGTGCTCGCAGCGCTGGCATTCTTTATTGGCTACCATCTGATTATGGGTATTGGCGGTGCCGATATGCCGGTGGTGGTCTCCATGCTCAACAGCTACTCCGGCTGGGCGGCGGCGGCGGTCGGCTTTACGCTCTCCAACGACCTGCTGATTGTCACCGGTGCGCTGGTGGGCTCCTCCGGTGCGATTCTTTCTTACATTATGTGTAAGGCGATGAACCGCAACTTCGTCAATGTGATCCTAGGCGGCTTTGGCGGAAGCACTGGGCCAGCGGCGGAGATCGAAGGCGAGCAGGTGGCGATTGACGCTGGTGGTGTAGCGAGCGCCCTGAACGATGCCGATAGCGTGATTATCGTGCCGGGCTACGGCATGGCAGTGGCCCAGGCGCAAAGCGCAGTGAGCGACCTAGTGCGTAAGCTGCGTGCAGCGGGCAAGACCGTGCGCTTCGGTATCCACCCGGTCGCGGGTCGCTTGCCAGGGCATATGAACGTACTGCTGGCAGAAGCCAAGGTGCCTTACGATATCGTGTTGGAAATGGATGAAATCAACGACGATTTCGCCACCACCGACGTGGTGATCGTGATTGGCTCCAACGACATTGTGAACCCTGCGGCCGAGGAAGACCCCAATAGCCCCATCGCTGGTATGCCGGTATTGAAGGTATGGGAAGCCAAGCAGGTGTTTGTCAGTAAACGCGGCCAGGGCACCGGCTACTCCGGTATCGAAAACCCGCTGTTCTTCAAAGAGAACACGCGGATGTTTTATGGCGATGCCCGGGATAGCCTGAATACACTGCTGCCGTTGATTGATTAGGCCTTTGCAACTTTTAGCTACCCATGCAACTTAGCTAGACGCTAGGTTACTAAGAGTCATTAAGTACTGAGCCCGCGAGCAATCGCGGGCTTTTTAGTTGCGCGACTGCCCATGGGGCGATGTCGATCAGTTCAGCGTCCATGTCGCGTTTCTCCAGCGTATTGACCGCATAGCGGGCGAGTCGAATGTCAACTCGTCAGCCCGGGCGGATCGCCCTCTCATCGAGTACCGTCCTCGGCAGCGTGAACCAGATACAGGTGCCTTTTCCCGGTCTGCTCTCGATGACGAGTTGGGACTCGTGGCGCTTCAGCACTTCGGAGACGATGGCGAGCCCCAGCCCGGTGCCTTCACCCCGTTCACGTCCAATCTTGGTGCGATAGAAGCGCTGCGAGATGAGGGGGATTTCTTTTTCGGGGATGCCGACGCCGGTATCTCTGACCCCAATCTTGAGTCGGGCATCGTCGAACTCGAGAATCCGGATCGAGACCGTACCACCAGCATTGGTGGCGGTGATGGCATTGTCGACCATATTGGTCAGCGCGTGATCGATCAGTTCGATGTCGGCGGAGACCTCGGCTATCGCCGCCTGGTTTTCCACACGAAGCTCGATGCCTTTCTCCAGCGCGCGAGGGTGAAATTTACCCAGAATGTCGTTGGCCAGTTCGGCGAAGGAGAACGTGCTTGGGCATAGCGGTCGGCCAGCGATATTGGCGCGAGACATCTGAGAGAGCTGGTCGGCCAGCTGGGCCAGTCGTTCCACGTTGGTGCGAATGGCGTCCAGACCGCTGCGTGTTTCATCGTCGAGAGGCCTGCGATCCAACTGTTTGGCGTAGCCCAACAGGGAGGTCATCGGCGTGCGGAATTCGTGGGACAGGTTGGCGATGAGCTCCCGACGCTGGCGGTCGGTATCGTGCAGCGCCTCGACCTGGGCTTCGATGGTGGCCGCCATGTCGTTGAAGGCACGCCCGAGCCGGCCGATTTCGTCGTCGATCGACTCGGGACTGCGCTGCCGGTAATCGCCCTCGGCAAAGTGTTGGACGGTGCGGGTCAGCCGGGAAAAGCGTCGCGTCAGAAAAGCAAAGAGGGCCAGCCCCACCGCCAGCGTCAATGCCAACGCCACGCAGCCTGCGATGAGCAGCGTGCGCGAGATGCTGCTCGTCTGCCAGATGTTGGCCATCGAGACGTCTGTGTTGGCCTCCAGTTGCACCATCAGATAGCCCGATTGCTGCTGCGGGCCGTAGGTGATCGGGGCAACCGAAAAAACGCCCTCGTCGCCCCGACAGGGCATGTCTGCGTATACCGGCAGCATGGGCATGTCGGAAAGCAGTTCGTCGATAGCACCCCGGTCGATTCGGCGGCCGTGTCCACAGCGGTCGGGGCCGTAAGCTCCAACCACCGTGCCGTCGGTGTCGAGCGCGTAGAGCGAGAGCGCCGGATTGATGGTCATGACCCGCTCTACGGCCGCTAGAGTCGAGGGGGCGTAGACGCCATCGTCGAGCGAATCCTGCAGTACGCGGGTCAGGTGATGGGCCATGTCGATCTCATTGCGCTGCAGCCATTCGCGTCCCAACTGGTTGAACTGATCGACTGCCACCAGCGTGGTCGTGGTGGAGAGTGCGATCATGCTCACCAGATAGACGAACACGATGCGCGCGAACAGGCTGCGGTAGGTTCTGCGCAGCGATTGGCCGAGGCTCATGGGTCGTTCTCGTCGGAGGCTGATGCCGGGGCGTCGGTGAACCGGTAACCGGTGCCTCATACGGTGAGAATGTACTCGGGCTGTGCCGGGTCTGGCTCTATCTTGCTGCGCAACCGATTGATGTGCGTATTGACGGTGTGATCAAAGCCGTCGAATTCCGGGCCCCATACGGCATCGAGCAACTCGCTGCGGGAAAATCCCTTACCAGGGTGGCGGGCAAAGAACACCAGTAGGGCGAACTCCCGGGTCGTGAGTTGAATCATGTTTCCGTCGAATTTGACGCTGTAGCCGTCGATGTCGATCTCCAGCGCCTTTATCTTCATAAGCGTCGACGACGTACGCGCCTCCATCGCCTTTCGACGACGCAGAAGCGCTTGGATTCTCGCCAATAGGATGTCGGTGTCGAATGGCTTGGTGATGTAGTCGTCGGCACCGATTTCCAGACCGACGACCACGTCCCGCGTTCCGGCGAGCGCCGTCAGCATGATGATCGGAATGGTGGCGTCGTGAGTGCGAATGTCTCGACACACGGCGAGACCGTCGATGCCCGGTAACATCAGATCAAGAACGACGAGCGAGGCATTCCGCCATCGATGCAAGGCTTCTTCCCCGGTCGAAACCCAGGTCGGCTGATGGCCCGCCTGTACGAGAATGCTCGTTAATAGCCGACCGATATCGGGATCGTCCTCGACGCAAAGTATCGGGCACGACATATCGGTTCTCCTTTAAGTGAGCTGTGAATCCTAGCCCAGTGTACCTCGTCAATCATCACGGAAACGTTATCACCGAACGTTATGATTCCGTGATGATTGAGCTGAATTTCCTGTTTATCTTGGGCAAGCCGTGTCGGACCGGACACGGTTTGCCTAGATAAATCAGGAGAGAATCATGACCCGCACGACACCCAAATATCTACTCGCCTTGAGTGCTGTACTGCTGAGCGGCGGCCTTGCCTTCACTACGCTCGCCAGTGCCCAGACCGACAATATGTCCCAGGACTCGATGAGTCAGGACGGCATGAGCCACGATGATGGCATGAGCCACGATGATGGCATGAGCCACGAAGATGGCATGAGCCACGACGACGGCATGAGCCACGACGATGGCATGAGCCATGACGATGGCATGAGCCACGACGACGGCATGAGCCACGACGATAGCATGAGCCATGACGAAATGAGCAGCGACTCCATGGAGCATGCCAACTAAAAGTTGCGGTCCGGCAGCCAAGCGCTGTCTGGTTTGCCGGACGCTTTCGTTTCGAGGTCAATATCATGTCTGAGTCTGTCAAAGCTACGATCGATAGTGACTCGACCGGTAATGTGCCCGGTGCGCCGGCCACACGAGTGATCAAACGACATACGTTGGCGACTCGTCTGTGGCATTGGACGAATCTCGTCTGCCTGATCGTGTTGCTGATGAGCGGTTTGCAGATATTCAATGCACACCCCGCGCTCTATTGGGGGGAGCAATCCGATTTCGCCAACCCTTTCATCGCGATCCATGCGCGCACCGCTGAGGACGGCGAGCGCATGGGCGTGGTTCGCATCGCGGGGCAGGCGTTCGACACCACCGGTGTACTGGGGCTCTCCGATGACAACGGCCAACTACGCGAACGGGCCTTCCCCCGCTGGGCGACGCTGCCGGGGGACAAGTGGCTGACGATGGGGCGCAACTGGCATTTTCTGGCTGCGTGGATCTTCGTGCCGCTGGTTGTCGCGTATCTGCTCTATATCCTGCTGGTGCCCCAACGACGACGGGCGCTGTTTCCAACGTGGGTGCAGTTGAAGAACATTCCGCGGACACTACTTGATCATGCGCGGCTGCGTTTTCATCACGAAGCTGACTACAACGGTATCCAGAAGCTGACCTATCTTCTGGTGCTGTTCGGGTTGCTGCCAGTAATGATTCTGTCGGGGCTGACTATGGCACCCAGTGTCAACGCTGCCTGGCCGTGGCTCACCGAACTTTTCGGCGGACGACAGAGTGCTCGCACCTTTCATTTTCTCTGTGCAACGGCTCTCATTGGCTTTTTCGTCGTGCACATCGCGCTGGTGCTGGTATCCGGCGTTTTCAACAACCTGCGCTCGATGGTAAGCGGTCGCTACCGTATCCAGGTAGAAGCGCATGACGGATCGGAGCCGAGGCATGACTGACTCGAACACCAGACTCTCGACATCATCACCGCCTGACCGCGCTCGACGGCGACTACTGGGTGGCCTGTGCGCGTTGGGGGCTGGCACCTTCCTCACCGGTTGCGATCGACTGTCGGAAAGCGCGCCTGTGCGCGCGGCGCTGAGCAACGTCGAGCAACTCTCTTACAAGGCCCAGCGTCTGATCGCCTCGCGCCAGGCACTCGCCAAGGAGTTCGACGAGAGTCAGATCGCGCCGGTGTTTCGTCCCAATGGCACCACCAACCCGCAGGAGGATTACTATCGTGCCTGGGTCGAAAATGGATTCGCCGACTGGCGTCTGACCATCGACGGGCTGGTCGAAGAGCCGATGACGCTGTCGTTGCCGGCGCTTCGGGAGATGGCCTCGCGAACCCAGATCACTCGTCACGATTGCGTCGAGGGTTGGAGCTGTATCGGGCAGTGGACCGGCGTTCCTCTGGCGGATCTGCTTGATCGGGTGCGTCCGGCAGATACCGCGCGCTTCGTGGTTTTTCACTGTGCAGATCACACCTACGGTGGGACGGATCTGTACTACGAGAGCCTCGACATGATCGAGGCGTATCATCCGCAGACGCTGCTTGCCTACGATCTCAACGGCGAACCGCTACCAGTGGCCAACGGGGCACCGATCCGTCTGCGCGCCGAGCGTCAGTTGGGTTACAAGCAGGCCAAGTACGTGATGCGTGTCGAACTGGTGGAAAGCTTCAAACAGCTCCACGGCGGCAAGGGAGGATATTGGGAGGATAGGGGTTATGACTGGTGGGCGGGCATCTAGGCGACGGCCGGGCCTGATCTTGGTACTCGATATGGTAAGAGGGCTTACACGTTCTTCATGAACCATCGTCTACCTAACGGTACGTACGGTGGTGTGCGAGGACGGGGGAGGTAACTCCCCTGCTACTCGATTCTGTGCAGGGCACTGCTACTCCTGCTATGGTCGAATACCCCCTTATGTATTGAGCAATCGCTACTATGAATCAACGCCCCAATCCCCGAGTGCTGCTGCGTTTGTTGGGTTTACTGCGCCCCTACCGCATGCGGTTGGCTCTGGCTGGCCTAGCGCTACTCATGGCATCGGGAAGCGTGCTACTGCTGGGGAATGGGCTGCGCTTAATCATCGACCGCGGTTTTCTGGACGCGGATGCGCAGGCGCTAGCGCAAACACTGGCCTTTATGCTGGTGGTAGTGGCTGTGCTGGCGTTTGCCTCCGCACTGCGCTACTACCAAGTGACCTGGATTGGCGAGCGCTTGGCTGCCGACCTTCGCCAGCGAGTGTTTGATCATTTACTCACTTTAGAACCCAGCTTTTTCGAGAGCGCAAGCGACGGCCGCGCCGCGGGGGAAATTGCCTCACGGCTGACGGCGGACACCAGCGTACTGCAGAGCCTGTTTGGCTCCTCGGTATCGCTGGCGCTGCGTAATCTGGTCATGCTGGTGGGCGCCGTGGTGCTAATGCTGGTCACTCAACCGTGGCTCTCGGCAATGGTGCTGATTGGCATCCCAGCCACTCTGCTGCCCATCGTGTGGTACGGCCGCCGGGTGCGGCGGCTTTCGCGCACCAGTCAGGATCGCGTGGCCGAACTAGGTCGCTATGCTGAGGAGGCGCTGAGCGGTATTAAAACGCTCCAGGCATTTACCCACGAGGCGGTGGATAAAAGCCACTATGGCCAGCGGGTTGAACAGGCCTTTGGCAGCGCCGTAGAGCGCACCCAGCAGCGCGCCTGGTTAACCGGTGTCGCTATGCTAGTGGTGTTTACCGCGGTTGGCTTAATGCTCTGGCAGGGCGGTCAGGCGGTGCTAAACGGAACCATGAGTGCGGGCGAGCTATCGGCGTTTATCTTTTACGCCGTGCTGGCAGCAGGGGCCATTGCCACCCTGGCCGAGGTAGCCGGGGATGTGCAGCGGGCCGCAGGCGCGGCGGAGCGTTTATTGGAGCTAATCGATACCCAACCCGCTATTCAGTCGCCGGTGAATCCCCAGGCCCTACCCAACCCTTTGCGTGGTGAGATTACTCTGGAGAACGTCACCTTTACCTACCCTGGTCGGGAAACCCCAGCGCTGAACGGGTTTGACCTGCATATCAAGCCGGGAGAACGAGTAGCGGTGGTGGGGCCTTCCGGGGCAGGTAAAAGCACGCTGCTGGCGCTGCTGCTACGCTTTTATGACCCCAGTCAGGGGCGCATTACCTTGGATGATAGGGATGTCCGTACGCTAGATCTTGCCGCCTTACGCAATGCCATGGGGTTGGTAGCCCAGGAGCCAGTGCTGTTTAGCGGCTCGGTGGCCGAGAATCTGCGTTACGGAGACGCCGAAGCGGATATCGAGAGATTGCGCACTGCCGCTCAGGACGCCAGTGCCCTCGACTTTATCGACGCGCTGCCCCAAGGCTTTGATACGCCCCTGGGGCCCGGTGGGGTGCAGCTCTCCGGTGGACAGCGTCAGCGGCTCGCTATTGCTCGGGCGCTGCTCAAAAATCCTGCGGTACTGCTGTTGGATGAAGCCACCAGCGCCTTGGATGCGGAGAGCGAGCGGCTGGTACAGCAAGCACTGGATCGGTTAATGGTGGGGCGCACCAGTATCGTGATCGCCCACCGGCTGGCGACGGTTATTGCTGCCGACCGCTTGCTGGTGCTTGATGGCGGCAAGCTAGTGGCGGCGGGCACCCACGCGGAATTGCTCACCACCAGCGCGCTCTATCGTCATTTAGCCGCGTTGCAGTTTGGCGGTGAAACGTTATAAAACGATTCTTTTAATGATGGGAATACCGATGTCGAGCTTCTTTCAGCGCCTTAATGCCGTAAATGCCCCTTCGATTGGTCTGGGCTGTATGAACCTCTCCCACGGTTACGGCAGCATTGTGCCGGAAAGCGCAGCCCTACGGGCGTTGGATGAGGCCTTTGATATGGGCTATCGCCACTTCGATACCGCCACGCTGTATGGCGCCACGGCCAATGAGAAAGTGGTCGGGCGCGCCCTGGATGGCAAGCGGCACCAACTCTTTCTGGCCAGCAAATGCGGCATGGCGATGGACCCTGAGTCAGGCAAGCGGGTCATTGATGGCCGCCCGGAAACCCTGCGAAAACAGTGCGAAGCGAGCCTTGCGCGCCTGCGTACCGACCATTTAGATCTCTACTACCTGCACCGCTTGGATCGCCAAGTCCCCATTGAAGAGAGCGTGGGTGCGCTGGGGCGCCTGGTGGAAGAAGGCAAGATTGGTGGCGTGGGGTTATCTGAAGTCTCTGCGCTAACGTTGCGGGGCGCGGTCACCGAATATCCCATTGCCGCGGTGCAGTCGGAATACTCGCTGTGGACGCGCAACCCGGAAATCGCCCTGATCGATGCGTGCCGCGAGGTGGGAGCAGCCCTGGTGGCGTTTAGCCCTCTGGGACGAGGCTTCCTAACCGGTGCCATTCAAGATCCCTCGCGTCTCGAAGAGGGCGATATGCGCCGTAATATGCCGCGCTTCAGCGCCGAAAACTACCCGCACAATTTGCAGCTGTTTGAACATTTCGCGGCGCTGGCGCAGGCCTTAAGCGTCACGCCGGGGCAGCTGGCACTGGCGTGGCTGAAAGCCAAAGGCGGCGATATTATCCCCATTCCCGGCACTCGCTCCGCTGACCACATGCGCGAAAATTTAGCCGCGGAAACGCTGCACCTGGATGTCACCAGCTTGTCTCAGTTGAATGCCATGATGATGCCAGACCAAGTGGCAGGCGCCCGCTACAACGAGGCCCAGCAGGCAGATATCGACACCGAAGAATTTTAACCACTGTAGCGCCAGCAGACTGCCGATGTATAAAAGCTATTAGATCGGTCACAAAAAGCAAATTGTGCCTATGAGGGATCTGCTTTAAAACAGTACCAAGTGAGTGAAGCGCCCTTCCCCTGCACAGCAGGCAGAGCGATAGCACTATCGTAAGCGTTAGGGGGCTCACCGTCAGTCGACTTGGTAGCCGCTCTTTTCAACATACCCAAGACGAACGCAACCAAGACAAAAGCCGTTAAGACACACTGAAGTTAGAGGGAGAGAGCTATGAGTGGTAAATGTCCTGTAATGCATGGTGGTAATACCTCCACAGGCACGTCTAACAAAGACTGGTGGCCGGAAGGGATTAACCTGGATATCTTGCACCAGCATGACCGCAAAACGAACCCGATGGATGCTGATTTTGACTATCGGGAAGAGGTCAGAAAGCTCGATTTTGACGCGCTCAAGCAAGATGTTCACACGCTGATGACAGATAGCCAATCCTGGTGGCCTGCCGATTGGGGCCACTACGGTGGTCTAATGATCCGCATGGCGTGGCACTCTGCGGGTACTTATCGTCTGGCCGACGGCCGCGGTGGCGGCGGTACCGGTAGTCAGCGTTTTGCACCACTCAACTCCTGGCCGGATAACGTTAGTCTTGATAAAGCGCGCCGTCTGCTGTGGCCGATCAAGAAAAAGTATGGCAACAAGATCAGTTGGGCCGACCTGATGATTCTAGCCGGTACTGTTGCCTACGAATCAATGGGACTGCCTGCTTACGGCTTCTCGTTTGGTCGTGAAGACATCTGGCACCCGGAGAAAGACATCTACTGGGGCGATGAGAAAGAGTGGCTGGCACCTTCCGATGAGCGCTACGCGGACGTTGAAAAGCCGGAAACCATGGAAAATCCGCTAGCTGCGGTTCAGATGGGTCTTATTTACGTTAACCCTGAAGGTGTTAATGGTGTGCCCGACCCGCTGAAGACCGGCCAGCAGATACGCGAAACCTTCGCTCGTATGGCGATGAACGACGAAGAGACCGCAGCCCTGACTGCCGGTGGCCACACCGTGGGTAAGTGCCACGGTAACGGCGACGCGGCAGCACTGAGTGCTGAGCCCGAAGCGTCGGACGTTGAAAATCAGGGGTTGGGCTGGGGCAACCCCACCATGGGTGGCAAAGCGAGTAATGCTGTAACGTCTGGCATTGAAGGCGCCTGGACCACTCACCCCACCAAGTTCGACATGGGCTATTTCGACCTGTTGTTTGGACACGAGTGGGAGCTACGCAAGAGCCCAGCAGGCGCTCACCAGTGGGAACCGGTGAACATTAAGGAAGAGGACAAGCCGGTTGATGCCAGCGACCCCTCTATCCGTCACAATCCGATCATGACCGATGCGGATATGGCCATGAAAATGGATCCGACCTACCGCGCCATTTGTGAAAAATTCATGGCGGATCCGGAGTACTTCAAGCAAACGTTCGCTAAAGCATGGTTCAAACTGACCCACCGTGACCTAGGCCCGAAATCGCGCTACATCGGCCCGGAAGTGCCCGCTGAAGACTTGATCTGGCAGGATCCTATTCCGGCTGGTAGCACTGACTACAGCGAAGAAGTGGTTAAGCAGAAAATCGCCGAGGCCGGCCTGAGCATCAGTGACATGGTCAGCACCGCCTGGGACAGTGCCCGCACTTACCGCGGCTCTGACATGCGCGGCGGTGCCAACGGTGCCCGCATTCGTTTGGCGCCTCAGAAGGATTGGGAGGGCAATGAGCCTGCGCGTCTCGCCAGCGTATTAGCAGTTTACGAGAAGATTTCTGCCGACACCGGCGCAAGCCTTGCCGACGTGATCGTTCTGGCCGGTAGTTTCGCCATTGAGAAAGCCGCCAAAGCCGCAGGCTACGACGTTCGCGTACCTTTCCTGAAAGGGCGTGGCGATGCTTCTGCTGAAATGACCGATGGCGAATCGTTCGAGCCGCTAGAGCCGCTGGCTGACGGTTTCCGTAACTGGCAGAAGAAAGACTATGTAGTGAAGCCGGAAGAGCTGTTGCTGGATCGCGCTCAACTGATGGGGCTGACAGGGCCGGAAATGGTCGTGCTACTGGGCGGTATGCGTGTACTCGGCACCAACTATGGTGGCACCAAGCATGGCGTGTTCACCGACCGTGAAGGCCAACTGACCAACGACTTCTTCGTCAACCTGACCGACATGGGCAACACTTGGAAGCCGGTGGGCAAAAATGCCTATGAGATCCGCGATCGTCAAACCGACGCTGTTAAGTGGACCGCTTCCCGTGTTGACCTGGTGTTCGGATCTAACTCGCTGCTGCGCTCTTACGCGGAAGTCTACGCCCAGGATGATAACGACGAGAAGTTTGTCAAAGACTTCGTCGCCGCCTGGACGAAAGTGATGAACGCGGATCGCTTTGACGTCGCCTAAGCACTAAGCGCTGTAGTACCCATGTATAGCCCGCGTCCTAGGATGCGGGTTTTTTTACGATGGCGTAGTACTAAATGAGGTCGTTATCCTGCTGATATTTTTGAAAATATAAAAATATATTGGAGGTATTTTTGTAAGCTATTTCGGAAAATTTTGTAAGAGATTTCTTACAAAGATAGTGCTGACAATAAGTCTTTATTTTTTAAGTGGCTGATTTTTATATTTTGTTTTTGCTTTGGTAGGCTCTAAAACACCGAGCAGTGCTCAGATCATCTCCGCTTCGTAACTGCCAGCTGTTGCGCCCTCACGGTATCTCGCTACGCTAGCACCTCTCATTCGTAATCGACGATCCAAGGAGGGAGGCGATGGCAAACGGCAACGGTCTGTCCTTTACGCTCACACTACCCGGCGTAGACGATGTCGCCGTCGTGGACTTTACCCACCGCGAGGCCCTTTCCGCCCCCTTTGAGCTAACGCTCAATTTTGCCAGTCGCAATGGCCAACTCAATGCCGCCGAGCTGCTGGATCGCAACGCCACGCTTACCGTGTGGCATAGCGGAGAAGCGCTGCGTCACATCCATGGCATAGTTAGCGAATTTTCCCAGGGCGATCGCGGCCACCGCCGCACCTTCTACTCCCTGGTACTGCGCCCTGCGCTGTGGCGGCTTTCGCTACGGCACAACTCGCGTATTTTCCAAAAAGTCACGCCCATCACGATTATCACCACCCTCTGCCAGGAACGCGGCATTAGCGACATAACGTTTGATGTTACGCGCGAGCCCGTCGAACGTGAATATTGTGTTCAGTATCGCGAGACCGACCTCGCCTTTATCGAACGCCTCGCGGCTGAAGAGGGGCTGTTCTACTACCATACCTTTGAAGCAGGATCCCACCGGCTGGTCTTTAGCAATGATCCTAAAATGCTCAGCAGCTTGGGCGAGCGCACCTACCACAGCCGCGCGGGGGGAACACCGCCCACCCGCCATGTGCGCAAACTGCGCCAGACCGCGCGAGTGGCCAGTTCTTCGGCCACGCTAAAGGACTACACCTTCAAGAACCCGGCGTATGCACAGCTGCATGAGCACCAGGGCCGCGACGTTGAGCAACACGGCCAGCGCACCGACTATGAACACTACGACTACCCGGGGCGCTATAAGCAGGATGCCTCTGGCAAACCGTTTACCCGCACGCGCTTAGAATACCTGCGCCGAGAGGCGATAACGGCGCACGCCGAGAGTGACCTACCCGAGCTTGCCCCAGGCGCGCGCTTTACCCTCACCGACCACGACGCCGACGCCCTCAATCGCGACTGGCAACTGATCGAGGTCACTCACTTCGGCGAACAGCCCCAGGCGCTGGAAGAAGACAGCATTTCCAGCAGCGATAAGGGCGGGATGACCCGCTACCACAACACACTGGTGCTGGGGCCAGGTAGTACCGCTTGGCGGGCAACGCCGAATCCCAAGCCGCGGGTGGATGGCCCCCAGGTGGCGTTTGTGGTCGGGCCACCAGGGGAGGAGATCCACTGTGATGAATTCGGCCGGGTCAAAGTACAGTTCCCCTGGGATCGCTACGCGGAGCCAAATGAAAAAGCCAGTTGTTGGGTGCGGGTATCCCAAGGCTGGGCAGGGGCCGGCTACGGCAGCATCGCCATTCCGAGGATCGGGCATGAGGTCACGATTTCGTTCCTTGAAGGCGACCCTGATCAACCGCTGATTACCGGGCGTACCTACCATGCCGTGAATACGCCACCGTATCTCCTCCCGGAGCACAAAACCCGCACCACGATTAAAACCCAGACCCACCAAGGCGAAGGCTTCAACGAGCTGTGCTTTGAAGACAAGGCCGGGGAAGAGTTTATCTATATGCATGCCCAGAAAAACCTGGAGCTGCATGTCCTAAACTCCCGCCAGAAGCGGGTCGAATTCGACGACACCGCCACCATTGGCAATAACTCCCACCTGGCCGTCGCCAAGGATCGCGTCGAAACCATCGACGGCAATCGCGATATCACCGTGCACACTAACCACACCGAGCAGGTGGACGGTGATCGCGGGCTAACGGTAGGCGGCAGTTACCAGACCCACGCCAATGGCGATATTACTTTCAAAGCCGATGGCGAGCTGATACTTGATGCCAGCAAGATCACCCTGGTTGCCGGTGGTGCCGCGCTGGTGGTCGGCGGTGGCAGTGTGGATGTCACCCCGGTACTCAATGTTGGCTCTGCATCGCCCAGCGCGGCGGCACTGCCCAGCATACCCGCCGTGCTGGAAGCCGCTGCAGGGGAAGGCAGCCCGTTTGTCTCCCACTGCCCGCTCGGAGAGGAATAACCCATGGCCATGGCCGACTACTGGCTGGCCCGCTGCCATGTGATGGCCTATTCCCCCAGTGCCCGCCGCTGGGAAGAGGAGGCCGACGAAGCCGTCACGGTGGCCGCGGTACTGGCCGAAGACGAAGCCCAGGTAAGAGCGCTGTTACAGCAGCAGTGCCACGCTGATGGGCTAGGACTGATCCGCCTTGATGCTATTGAAACCCTGCTTCAGCGCTGCCGCCGAGAAGGTATCGCCCACGGGCTGGTGGAACTGGCCCACACCACCTCGTCGCAACACCCGGTGGCTTATGGCGAGATGCTGCCCCTGTTACCGGAGAAAGTGCCTGAGCCCCCACCGGCCGTGATTCTCCCACCGGTGAATTACCAAGAGACCACCTGGCAAGCGCTGTTTGCCCCCCATCAGCCACCGTTATGGGCCGTGATTGACGGTGTTAACTGCCGCGAAGCAATGCAGCGCCTTAGCCAAGCCGATGACCAGCATACCTGTCTCTACGCCTCCACGGACACCGCCACCCAGGCCAACGCCCCGTGGCTTGTGCGTATTGACGCCGATAGCGAGATTCGCACCTGGCTGGAAGGCCTTCCCCAGGATCAACACTGGGGGATATTGCTGCAATCCAACGCCACCCTCAAGCAACTACGCAGTCACCTGCGCAAGTTCACCATGCTCTGGACGCCTGCCAACGACCAAGCCCCGGTCTACTTCCGTTTCTACGACCCCCGGGTGGCGCTGGATATGAGCCAAGCCCTGGAACCCTGGAAGCTGGCCGCTTTTATGGCGCCACTCGAAACGGTGATAGTGCCTGCCTCGCCCTTAATGGTATTCCCCACTGAACTGGCACTAACCCCTGAGATTGAGCTCGACACCGATGCGAGTGAGGTGAAAGGGCGCCTAGTGCGCATCGAACTCAGTGACGATGCCCGCGTCGCCAACGGCCAGGGGCGGCAGTTTGCGATAGGGGGGACGGAGTATCAGCGCTTTGGGGAGCTTGCGCAGTCAAGGGCGAGCCAAGCCCTCGCTAGGTCACTCAAAGAACGTTACCCCCAGGTATCAGAAGGCGAGCGGATGCGTGCTGTTATCGACGCCACACAGCTAGGGCAGCGGTATGGGCTTGCCTCTAAAAAACAGATCCAAACGCTGGTCATCTGTGTGCTGGAGGTGGGCGCTGATTTTGCCCACCGCCACCCTGATGCTCAGCGGATCCTCGACAACGCTAAACTCGCTGGCTGGCGGAAGTGCCAGTTACTGGAAGAGTGGCTACCCCGAGGGCGTATACGGCATGCGCTATTGGCTCCCTATCAACAAGCCGGTCAGCATGAAGACAACTATCGGCCCATCGCTGACGAGGAACGTCCATGAGCTATCAACCCAGTATTGAAGACATTGCGTATTTAGCGCAGAACCAACCGGAGCACTTCTCCAGTCCTGCGACAACGCTAAGGTCGATCCAGAATGCTATGCAGGCAGACGAGGTTCAGCGTGAAACACTGGAGGCGATAACTGCCCAAAACCACTACAACGACTTCTTGGCAAATGATGGGCAAGCACTCACTGAAAGCCCGATTCCCTCTATGCCTCTACCCGTACTTGAAGGGAGACCCCAAGCCCAAGATCCCGAGTTCGGTGCCGTTTGTACTGTGTGTGCATCACAAACCCCCTGCATTGAGAAAGTGGAGGTGGTATGTCACACCCACGCCAAGAGTAATCAGCGTGTGACTCTGCAAGGTGAAAACGAGTTAGTTGATACCGAGTGCAAAATTTATTTTGTCGCTGATAAGTTCGTCACGGGGGAAGGAACCCTTGAAGACTTTTTTGAGGGCACACAGCTTAAAGATGAAGGAAATGTAGCGATTACGATAGCCGGTGACTGCTCGCACGGGCAGCACACGCTATATTGGACCGACGAACTTAACGGCACTGAGCTTCCCCCAGGAGCGACCACGACCCTCGATTTTACGGTGATGACACGGCCAGTGCCGCCCATTCCTATTCCTAATCCAGTAATGGGGATGTCTCATGAAGCCAAGATGGCTTTCAAAGTGGCCGTGATGCTATTGCAAGTGCTTATGCGGCGCTCCCATATGGTTAATGAACAATCTTTCCGCATTACTTATGACGGTACCAACGATTTTTGCTTCACCACTGTCACGTTACCGCAGTTCAAGATAGATGGCAGCGTGACCGTCGTACCGCCCAACCTCGAAAGGCACCATGTTGAAAAAAGTGATGGGCGCTCACTGGCCCAGGAAATGGGCATGGGGTCGCGGGTAAGACAGGAAACACAGCGCCAAGGGTGGGGAGTCGAGGCCGCGCTGAACATCGTCTGCGGTGCAGCAACACCGACCATTACGGTGGGGAACGAAGCGAGCACGACCACCACCTACGATACAGGGCCCTCGCTACGCAGAGCCAACAATCAACAGCAACAAAAAAGCGCGGTCGAGCGGTTTATCGACACCTTGACCGATGCGTCTCAGCGTATTGCCAAAAATCTTAGCGCTACGGAAAGTGATGACGACCAGCTGCTGAGCTTCTTTACCCATGGGCCGGCGATAACGGTGGGTGCCACTACTGAACAGGTGGAGGAAGAGGGTGGCCCTGGGTTAACCCATAAAATAACCCCCGGTATTTCTCTCATTTATGAGTTCGGGATCAGGCTCGATATTTATTTAGCCTTGAAAATGGCTGCTAGAAAAACTCCCCATGGGCGAGCGCTAGTCCTCTTTCTGGAAAATCTCGAAGAGGGCATTGACACCTATATGGTGCAGGCTGGGCTTAAAGCCAAGCTGTATATGGAGGTTGCCCTGGGGGTGGGGCCTTCGCCCACGGAAGATGGGCTGGGCAATCATACGCTTCGTGTTACCTATGACTTTCAAGAGCAGGCGTTTGACTCCCCTGAAGGGGAAATCAGTATCACCTTACGCGCGGTGGTAGGCGGAGGAATCATCGGTTACTTCGACTCCGTGGTGACGGAAGAAACCGTCTTTAACTACGAGGTAACGTTAGCCACTAGCGGCAGTATTTCGCTCACCATTGAGGATGGCCAGTGGGGCTATCGGCTTTCGCATACCGGCGCGGTGCTGCGCGTGCAGGGCTATAAAAAGGCGGATGTGGAATCAGGAGGAAATGAGCCAGTTGCTGGTGGTCGACCAACTCCAAACCATCACACCCAGCATAGCAGTGCTCAGGTGATCGAAACCGCCGATGGTCAAGGCTGGGTAGCAGATGGCGAAGCCCATGCCTACCGATTGGCGGATAGCTGGCAGGGTGCCTTTCATCCATTCACATAACGGAGGCTTACTTAGATGAAGTCACTGATTGCACTTATTTTATCGCTATCACTCAGCATGGGAGCACAGGCAATGGCGCAAGAAATCGAGTATCAGTATGGCGTTCGCTGGAGCGTGAATGGCTTGGCATCATCAGTTGACATACAGGACATTATGCTCGATTTTCAAGGAGTGCCGAGTGAGCAAAACAGAATGTTGCCCATTACTCAGTATGTTCGTAATGGACGCAATGCTCTGCAGTTTTACGCTTGGCCCGTTCCTTCTGCTGAACCATTTGAAGAGCAGCATGAACTCCGCCTCTCCATCGAGTATTGGGAGCCTGGCGAGAATCCTAATATCGATGCTAAAACTGCATTTGAAGTAGTGATGATGCCTAGTGTAGAAGACGCCAAGCCTGAAGTTGTGTCAATCAACTCGGCTGCCCCCGTTCAGCCGCGAGAAAGTGGTATTAGCTGGGATCAAGACTATTTCAAATTAACTGTGCCTTTCAATAACCGCCAACCGATGCCTACCTGGTGCTGGGAAGAGGGTGATGTGCTGCGCGATAACGAGGCCACTCGCAATAGCTTGGCTCGCGAGTACCGTCGCCTCCATGCACTGTTTGCGGCGGGGGATAACGAAGCCTTATTGAACGCTGCCGCCACGAGAACAAAAGAGCTGGCGTTAGCATCGGGAACACCGGAAGAGTATGTGCGCCATCGGTTCAGCTACGACATGTTCTTTGATAACCCGGATGTCTATCAGTTGAACGACTTCCCCGAAGAGCCTATGACGTTAAACTTGGCAGCAGATAATCGCGTAGCTTGGCTAACAACAGAAGGGGTGCAAGTTCCTATAAGGTTTAATCATATTCAAGAGAATGATGTTTCAAGCAGAGTAAGACCTTATTTCATCCGCCGCGACGGTCAGTGGGAAATCTGCCGATGAAGCCTGTTGCCCGCAAAGGCGATCTCCACCGTTGCCCCATTCCCGGCCACGGCACCACGGAAATTGTCACCGGTTCGCCCTCTAACGTAGAGGGCCAGCCCGTGGCGCGGGTGGGCGACAAGACCGGCTGCGGCGCCACCATTATCGAAGGCTCCAGCCACTCCAACCACGATGGTAGGCCCACGGCATACTTGGGCTGTAAAACTGATCATGGTGGCGAGATTATTACCGCTTCGAGCAGTGCCAAGGTGGAGCCTTAGTGCATCGCGTTAGTTTATCGAGTTGCTGAAGGTATAAAACAGCATGAAAAAATGGGTAACTTCTTACTTCTGGATTGTGGCGCTGACGCTAATCAGTGCGCCCTTAATGGCACAGGAAACAGAATATCACTTTGGCGTACGCTGGTCTGTGAATGGAGTTCCTAGCTCGTTACGCATTCACAACATCATGTTGAATTTTTCAGGGACACCGAGCCATTTAGATACACGATTGCCAATTTCTCAGTATATTAAAAATGGTAAGAATAAAATTAATTTAAATTCGTGGCCGCTTGAATATGAACCCGATAGTGAGTTGAAGGTTTCATTGCTTTACTGGCAGCCCGGTAAAAATCCTAATACCGAAGCCAGCACTGCCTTTGAAGTAGTTATGATGCCTGGAGAAGATAATGCTGATCCTGAAGTTGTCTTTATAGACCCTGGAGCGCCTTTGCAACCGCTGCAGAATGATATTCGCTTTAACCGCTATGAAGAATACGACACGCTAGAAGTCAATTTTAACAACCGTCAGTCAATGCCCACTTGGTGCTGGGAGGAAGGCGACGTATTAAGCGACAGTAACGCTACCCGTGATAGCCTGGCCCGGGAATATCGTCGGCTATATGCTCTATTTGAAGCACAAGATAACGATGCGCTAATGGATGCCTCGAAAACCATGATTGAAGAGCTTGCTTTAGCTTCAGGAGAATCCGAAGCCTACGTGCGCCAGCGAGCAAGCTTTACGATGTTCTTCGATAATCCAGGGCTCTTTCAGTTAAGAGACTTTCCAGAAGAGCCGATGACACTAAATCTTGCGGCGGATAATCGGGTAGCTTGGTTAACCACAAAAGGGGTTAATGTTCCTATTCGATTTATGCATGTCCAAGAAGACGATGTTTCAAGCAAAGTAAGACTTTACTTCATCCGCCGCGATGGTCAGTGGGAAATCTGCCGATGAAACCCGTTGCCCGCAAAGGCGACCTTCACCGCTGCCCCATTCCCGGCCACGGTACCACGGAAATTGTCACCGGTTCACCTTCTAAAGTAGAGGGCCAGCCCGTGGCGCGGGTGGGTGATAAAACCGGCTGCGGCGCCACGATTATCGAAGGCTCAAGCCACTCTAACCATGATGGTAGGCCTACAGCGTACCTGGGCTGCAAAACCGATCACGGTGGTGAGATTATTACTGCTTTGAGCAGCGCCAAAGTGGAGCCGTAGCGTTTGGCCTTGGGGAATGTAGCGCTAGAAGGCACCTAAACGGGTGCCTTCTAGCCTCATCCATAATGAGAAATTAGAACTCTTCCCACTCCGCCACTTCGTGCTTTGGCTTGACTGCCTGAGGCTGGCGGCTAGGCGTTTGAGGTAATGCAGTACCTACTGTTGAACGCGCTTTATGTGCTGCCGTATAGGGTAGCGCAGAGTTCTCAGCGCCACCTTCACTAAGCACAAACTCGCTCATCAGTTGATCCAGCCGCTGCGCATTGTCGCGCATATTGGTGGCAAGCGTGGCGCTCTGGCTGACCATGGCAGCATTCTGCTGGGTCATCATATCCATCTCTGCCACTGCGGTATTGACCTGTTGGATGCCAGTGGTTTGTTCCCGGGCGCCGGCAGCAATCTCGGCGATCACATCCGACACTTGAGTAACGCTGTGCCGAATCTCCTTCATGCGATCAGCCGCCGCCTTGACAATATCACCGCCTTCTTTTGAATGACTCACGGACATATCAATCAGTGCACGAATATCATGTGCCGCAGATGCCGAGCGACTGGCGAGTGTGCGGACTTCGCTCGCTACAACAGCAAAACCACGGCCCTGCTCGCCAGCGCGGGCAGCCTCCACCGATGCGTTCAGTGCCAATATATTGGTTTGAAATGCAATCGAGTCAATCAAGCCAATAATGTCGCTTATTTTATTGGCCGAATCACTAATCGCGGCCATCTTGGCTTCCATTTGATTCATCGAATCGGTGCCACGTTCTGAGGCATTGGCGGCTTCTAGCGCGAGGCTATTCGCCTGTTCGGAGGCCTGGGAAGTATGCGCTACCGTGGAGTGAATTTGCTCCATTGAGGCAGACGTTTCCTGGAGGTTAGCCGCCGCTTGTTCGGTACGCGATGAAAGCTCATGAGTACCATCCGCCATATCGCTGGCATCGGATAATACCGTGCGAGCGTTTTGGCGCACTTCCTGAAGGGTAGACTGCATACGCTCGACAAAGGCATTAAAGCCGTGGGCGAGGTCGCCAATTTCATCCTGGGTTTTGGCTTCTAAACGGCGCGTTAAATCACCTTTTCCTTTGGCAATATCAGCCATGGCACTGGCGGTATGCTTGATGGGGGCAAGTGAGCGCCGCGCCGCATAGGCAACCACCACCAACAGCAATGCCAATAGCAGTCCACCCGCCAACAACAGCGACTGCAGCAGGCTATTAGTCACGGTGGTAAAGGCAGTGATGGGCACGGTGACCCCGACCACCCAGGAAGTGCCTTCCACTGGGCTCCACATGAGCACGGTCTGCTCACCGCTGGGCATGGTTATTTCACCGGAGCCTGCCGTGCCGCTGAGTATTTGCTGACTCAATGCATCCAGGCCTTGGTAGCCCTGCTGGTCGGCATCGGTGTAATTGAGCGACATGCGATACTCTTCAACCGGATGAGCAATGACTTGCCCCTGGCTGTCGATTAGCCAGCCGTAGCTGCCATCGCCAACATTAATATCGGAGGTAATATCAGATACGGCGGCCATGGAAACGGTCATGCCCAGCAGTCCCGCTCGATTGCCACGCTCATCGAATACAGTATCAGCGACAATAGCCGTTGGCAGGCCACTCACCATGGAGATAACCGGATCGCTTAGCAAACTATCCTGGGTGCCGTCAGTCACTAAGGCTTTGAAATAAGGACGTTCGGCTATCTCCAAGTTGACGCCTGCGTGAGTTAGGGTTGCTCCGGATGCGTCAGCAAAGAACAGTGACTCGATGGTGCCCCCTGGTGGGTAGCGCTTTTCGAGCCAAGCGCGGTGAGACGCAAGCGGCACGTCTTCCACCAAACGCTCATCCTGAGCAAGTACGGAGATCCAATTACGGTACCCGGTAATCCAGCGGCTGATTTCATCTGCCCGTGCTTCTACCTGCCGCTTACCGGCATTATCGATTAACGCTGGAATAGCCTGGTTAAGCTGTTGATTGACGACAAAGCCTAAAATGACGGCTACCACTAAGAGAGGTATAGCGACAGCGACCAGCAGTTTCTGCGTCAGTGAAAGACGAGAAATTTTTTTCATTTGTTGCCTCGATATGTTGGCCAGAAGCAAAGCACGAGGATGTTGATGAGTGCCATGCTTTGACTGTTTAATGGTTCCCTGGGTGTTATTCTTGCTACCGCTAATCATTAACGGCCGATCCTGCACTTGCTTAAATATTTGAGTTTTTTAATATCTTTTTGGCTTACATAGTAATGTTAAGCTAAAAGTCTGTTTTGGCTTTTAATGTAATTTTTGTTGTATTTTTGTATGGCGCTTGCGCGCTTCTTGTATTTTTTAGTGATTTTGTTAAATCATCGGGGTAGTCGACGTCAGTGCACACGCCTGGGTCGTTGAGAGAGACATAAATAACACGTTTGCTATGCTTTTTGATGACAGGACTTGCACCCCTGTCGTTTTCTAAAAGTGCCAGTTCGCTCCAGAATTTTCTTCCAAACACAACAGGATGCCCCGGATTTCCTTGGTGTAGCGGCTGTACAATACTGTCTGGAGTGGCCGTTTTTGTTAATACATTGCATGTTTCTTCGCTTACCCAGGGGAGGTCGGCCAACCATACTGCGGCAGCACGAAAATGATGTACGCTTTCATCGCTGCAGAGTTGTCTAAAAGCATCGCTAATACTGTAACCAAGGCCTAAATGACTGCGCTGACTAATAATAATGTGATTCGTTGGTATAAGGCCGAGTGACTGGGCGTTATCTTCGGGTTTGATAACAACACGGCTATTAGAAAAAGTTTTCTGAATAGTTCGTAAAGTGGAGCTAAGCAGCGTTTCCCCATTGCCTAACTTGGCGACTCTTTTATCGCTGCCAAAGCGGCTTGATTGCCCTGCCGCCATCACGATGACTATGATATCGCTACAAGGCATGGCGTTCTTTTCCGCGAGAGAGGCGAGCAATATCGGCCATCACGGCTAGCGCAATTTCAGCCGGTGTTTTGCTACCCAGATTAAGCCCAATGGGCATGGCAATTCTTGCTACTTGGCTTTCCGTCAGGCCGCCAGAACGTAGCAGTCGTTCGGCACGCTGCTGTGATGTCTGCTGAGAGCCCATAACGCCAATGTAAAAGGCTTCCGTTCGGACGGCTTCGATCATCGCTAAATCATCGATACGCGGGTCATGGGTCAAGGCCACAACGGCGGTATTGGCATGGCAACCGCCAGAGGCAATAAACACTGAGGGCAGTACCGCCTGCACCTCCACTCCGGCGACAGCAAAATTTTGCCTAGGCGCGTCTCTGGGGTCGCAGACAATCACTTCAAAACCAAGCGTTTGGGCAAACAGCGCACAGGGCGCAGAGACTGAAGAGATCCCCGCGATAATCAGCCGTAGCGCAGGGCCTATGCGAATATTGACGCTATCTGTATCGAAAGTAACGGTGGGCTCGGTGTTATTCGATGGGTTAAAGCGCTTGCCGCTGCCATCCAGTGTGATGCAGCGGGTTAGCGGTTGGCGACCCAGTAGCGTGGCATGCATCACTTCTAGGTGAGTGAGGTTTTCGGTGTTGGGCGCTAGCCGTTCAACCAACACTTCAAGGCGACCACCGCAGGGTAAACGAATATTCGCTGAACCAGCGTCACCGCCATAGCGCACCCGTTGAACCGGTTCGTTAAACTCACCCTTTTGAAGCCTTACGATAAAGTCTTCTTCGACACAGCCACCTGACAGTGACCCCAGATAGTCGCCTGTCGAACATGCGACCAGCATGGCACCCGGCTCCCGGGGGGCCGAGCCAAAAGTTTTCAGAACTGTGCATAGCCAAACGGTCAGCCCCTGGTTGGCCCATTTCAACGCACGTTCGATAACCTGTAGATCAAGATGGTGCATTAAATCGCCGCCTCCATGGGGAGTCGAAGGGCGGCTTTCAGTGCATCGCGAATGGTGTCAGGGGTAAAAGGGGGATGGGTAAAGCGTACCCCCGTGGCATCAAAAAGCGCGTTGGCAATCGCGGGAGCGCCGGGCAGTGAGGCGGACTCCCCAACACCGAGTGGGGGCAGTTCAGGGCGATCAAGCAGCATGACGTCGATGGGAGGCAACTCCGAGAAACGCAGAATAGGGTAGCCGCCCCACTCTCTGCTGGTTGGTAAACCATCCTCAAAGGTTACCCGCTCCTTTAAAGTGCGGCTGAGCATCTGGATCACATTACCATGCACCTGATGGCGAACGCCGGCGGGGTTCACCATCAGGCCCGCATCCTGACCTACATATAGGTTCTCGACGATAACCCGTCCACTCTTCACATTGACTTTAAGCTCAATCACCCAGGCGGCTAGCGCGGCACCAAAGCCGGGGAATTTACTATGTACGTACTGGGCGTAAGCGAAGCCTCGGCCGTAGCGCCACTCGCCATCGCTACTCGGATTGGCGTTAGCGGTGCAGGGCTTCCAGTTCGCACGTTCGGCTAGCGCTTCGACAAGCTCGCAGGCGCGGTTATCGGCTAAGTAGCGCAACCGATAGGCGACAGGATCTTCACCCGCCAAATAGGCGAGCTCATCAATATAGCTTTCGTGGGCGAAGGTGCTGGGCAGCGCCGAGACACCACGCAGCCAGGAGGCGCGCACCAGGGTCGGGACGTCGTCGCACACTATTTGGCGATGAGGGTAGCGGTAGGGCGGCACTGATGTTCGATCCCCCATTTCAAAGGGGATATCAATCGGTGAGGCAGCGCCGGTCAGCAGTAGTGCCAGGGTGGGCGCACTGTTAGAGGGGTAGCGCGTATTAAAGCGATAGCCTGCTGGGCTGCCATCTGCGTTCAAGCCGCCCTGGATGGCCATATACTGAGCAGCCCCTTTAGGCTCCCAGGTGTGCTCCTGCTCACGGGTTAGTTGCACACGAACAGGTCGACCCACCGCCTGAGAGAGCAGCACTGCATCCGCGCCAACGTCGTCGGCGCAGTTGCGGCCATAGCAGCCTGAGGTTTCCATGCGGGTAATGGTGATAACGCCTTCATCCAAACCGGTAAGGCGGGCGAGGTCGGCGCGCAGGCTGTGTGGATTTTGGGTGCCCGACCATACGTAAAGGCCATCTTCGTTGGCATCGGCGACAGAGCACGAAGGGCCGATGGAGCCATGCAGCTGGAATGGCCACACATAGTGACGATTGAGCGGATGCTGTGCGGCAGCCAGAGCGTTATCGAGATCACCCTCTTCGAGGAGTATGCGCTGCTTGCTGGGCAGGTCGAGCAGTGCTTGCTCTATGTTGTCCAACTGAGGCAAGCCTTCGATTGGGCGCCACTGGATCTTTAGCTGTTTGGCTGCGGCAGCAGCCTGCTCTTCACGCTCGGCCACCACGCCAACAAAGTCACCGACCACCACGACGCTTACCACACCTGGCAAATGCGCCACAGAGCTTTCATCTACCGCGATTAAACTGTTGCCAATAAAGTCGCCGCTATCATGGCCTACATAAGGCGGGCGAATCACTCGCCCATGCAGCATGTTGGGCAGGCGTAGGTCGTGGATAAAGGTCAATTGCCCGGTGGCCTTGGCGGGTATATCCACGCGGGAGGTCGATTGGCCGACCAGGGTATAATGGCTGACCGGCTTAAGCGGCACCTCATCGGCAAGCTTTAATGCATGACGGGTGCCTAGCAGTAACTCCCCAAAGCTAACGGATGAGCGGTTATTATCACTTGGCGTAATAGCGCCGTTCTGGCAGCTAAGTAGTGAGCGCTCAGTGTCAAAGTGCTTTGCTGCCAGGGTTAATAGATACTCCCGCGCCTGAGCCGCAGCTCGGCGTAAAGGCTCGGCAGTAATCTGAATCGATGCACTGGCAATGGTGGGGCCTTGGTTGGGGGCTTCAACGGAGTTGCCCAGCACCATAGTGACGCTGTCGAACGCGACGCTAAGCTCTTCTGCGACAATTTGAGCGAGCGCCGTGCGTATGCCCGTGCCCAGGTCTACGTGGCCGTTGAAAGCCACGATATGACTATCGCTCAGTACGGCAATGAATATCTCAGGCTCATGTGGGGTGAAGTTTGAGTGTGTACCTGGCTGTCCGGGCGCGGGCTTGGGGGGTGTAACCGGGTCGCGATAGATCACCAGAACATCAGACCCATACAGCAGTGACTCTCTTGTATAGTCTGATTTATCAGCCATGTCTGCCTCCCACGCTCGCGTTTACGATGATCAGTGCGGATGAATTTTAGGTGATGAAAGAGCGATAACTAAGGTAAAATTATAGCGTGTACGCCATAAAAGCATGATGAATTGATCCAGCGCAAGGAGTATTTCATACGTTGATGCATCATTTTGTTAACCAGTGCCATACTCGATACACGACGTCGCCAATAGATTAAGGATATGGAATGACAACGGATAGTGCGTTCAAACACTCGTCTTCCGGCGAGCACTCTACGCCTTCAGAGCAAGGGTATGATTTTTCTGAGCAAGTAGGGCATCTACTGCGTAAAGCCTACCAGCGGCATACGGCTATTTTTCAGCGCTACAGCAGCGATAAACAGCTCACGGCCATTCAATTTGTAACGCTGTGCACGGTGATGGAGCGCGGCCCCAGCTCGTTAACCGATATCGTCAACGCCACGGCGATTGATCCCGCCACTATCCGTGGCGTCATTAAACGTCTTAAAGCGCGGGGGTGGATCTCGCTAACCACCGACCCTAATGATCAACGCAAAGTCATGGTCGTGATCACTGAGGCCGGGGAGACATTAGTCGAGGCTATGGTGCCCAGTGCCAAGCAAATTAGCGATCAGACCATGAAAAATCTCAACCCGGCAGAGCGGGTTGCCTTAATGCATCTGCTGGAAAAAATGAACGCGGACTGATGACTCAACAGAGACGTCCGCTTCACCTGCGTTTTCGGATACTCCTAACGCTTCATTAAGTATCCCAGTGTTTCATCCAGTCCAATCACATCGCCATATTTGCTATCGATATCAAACAGGTTAGCTTCATGGGGCGCGGGGTGACGGTCACCCACGCAGTCACGCACGACCATCACCCGAAAGCCGTGCTGTACTCCATCAACGGCGGTGGCGCGAATGCAGCCACTGGTGGAACAGCCGGTAATGATGAGTGTATCGATACCCATGGCGACCAGTGTGGAGGCAAGCGAAGTTCCAAAGAACGCGCTGGCATACTGCTTGGTCATTACCAGCTCATCTTCACGGGGGGCCACCTCGGGGCAGAACTCGGCGTAAGGGTTGCCCGCCACCATCGCCCGCATGACCGGCGCCTTCTTGACCCAAATGCCACCATCGATTTGATCCGGGGCGTGATACAGGATGTTGGTGTGGATAACAGGCGTGCCAGTGCGCCGTGCGGTATTGAGTAGCGGCGGCATATTGGCCACCGCATCCACCACGCCCTGGGCAAATAGCGGCGAACCCGACGTGGTGTAGCCTTGCATAAAATCAACCACCAGCAGCGCAGGCGTTTTGCCAAAACCGATGCGCCCATCCCACACGCCTCGGTAGTTGTCCGTGGCAGTGTTATCGCTAACGCCATCGCTGTTATCAGTCGTGTGTGGCGACATGGTCGTCTCCTTAATCAGCACTCTATATCGTCAATAAGTACCTGATCTTGTTAGTAAGCCCCTGACAAGAGGGCGCCCGCGCCCGGTACGATGGGCTCAAGGTCGAGTGCCTTGAGCATGGCATAGGTGGTCGCGATAGCTGCGGTAACCACCGGCTTGCCGGTCAGGGCTTCGACCTTGGCGACGGCCGGTAGTGATGGCATTTGCACACAGGCTGACAAGACGATAGCGTCCACGTTACTTAAATCGAGACTGGCGACGATCTCGGGAAGATTAGCGGGATCGTGGCGAGCGACATCCAGGTTATTGGGGATCTCAAGCGCTCGGTAGTCGAGCACGTCAATGCCTTCCTGACGTATGTAGTCGACCACCATTTCGGTCAGCGGCTTCATGTAGGGGGCCACTACCACCACGCGCTTGGCTTTCATCACACCCAGGGCATCAACCAGAGCACCGGCGCTGGTGACCACCGGCGTGTCGCAACCGTTCTCTTCGGTGCGGCTGCGCAAACGCTTTTGCGACTCTCGGTGGTAGCCGGGCCCCATCGCCATAATGGCAACCAGGCAGGCATACCCCATCACATCCACCGCTGCATCAGAAAGCTCCAGGGCGCAGCGATCCGACTCTGCATCCATGGCAGCCAGTTCGTCCTTGCTGACGTTCTTCATGCGCATGCGGCTGGAGTGAAAGGTAAAGCGTTCCGGGCGGATTAACTGCCGCGCCGTAAGCATGGCGGGTATTTCGGTCTCCATGGTGATATTGGAGCTGGGGACGATCTGGCCGATACGGTAGCTTTTGATCTCGTTCTTTATATAGTTGCTGGTCATGGTATTTGGCCTCTCTTAGAGCTCGCTGCCCAGGAAGTCTTCAAACGCGGCAAAAAAACCGTCGAAGTCATCCCAGGGAATCATGTGACCCGCTTGTTCCGCGGTAGAAATACGAACCGTCGGTAGAAGGGCGCGTATTTCGGCGCGATCTTCATCCTGGATAACACCGCCTTTGCCTGCACACATCAGCAGCGTGGGCACTTTGATAGCGGGGAAATCCTGGTGGATATCGACGCTGTGGAACTCTTCAAACGCCTGAACAATGGCGGGCTCAAAGCAAGTATGTAACCACTCGGCGCGTAACCGCAGTTGCTCGTCGCTCCAGGTGGGGCAGTAGTGGCGCATGGTCTCGATATCGGCACCACGTGTGCAGTCGCGAATCGAATCCACGTACCAGGGCAGCTTGCTGGGGTACTCACGGCGTCCTGGCCCTGAAACCGGTGGGTCGATAAGTACCAGTTTGTCGATTCCCGTGGCGCCGCGACTCATGGCGCGTAGCGCAAAGCGCGCACCCATGGAGTGGCCCGCCAGAATGACATTGCTCAGACCCAGCGCATCAATAAAGGCGATCACATCGTCGGCGCAAGTGTCGGTGTCATAATCGAGCTCGGGTCCGGTAGACGACAAGCCGCGTCCACGAACATCCAGCACATAAGTGTCGAAATGCTGGCCGAGCCGCTCGGCCACAAAACGCCAGGTGATGGCTGGGCTGGTAATGCCCGGTATCAGTACCAGCGGTTGGCGCGAAGTCTCGGCGCTGTCGGCAAAGCGCAGGTAGTGCTGACGAATACCATTGGCGTGCACGTTGGCGCCATAGAGATAGGTGCTGTTCATGCTGGGCTCCCTTGACTGGTTGGTTGCTTCAGCGGTACTTCAAAGGGGTCATAGGCGAATACCCAGGCCGGGTCTTCGTCTTCCCGTAACCAGGTATTGTCGTGGGAAACCTGCTGAACCCGCGAGGCGCGTTCAAAACGGTTGGTGCGGTAAAGTTCGAATGCCTGCTGGTAGTGCTCGGCGCCCACTTCCTCCAGGCAGCGTACCAGCATGGCGGCATCCTCGATGGCCATGGCAGCGCCCTGGGCCATATGAGGCTTCATCGGGTGGCAGGCATCGCCCAGCAGCACCAGTCGATTTTCATGCCACAGTGGCAGCGGGTTGCGCTCCAGCAAGGGCCATTTGGTGACGGTTTCAGTGCAGTCAATCAGCGCTTGTACGGTGGGGTGGTAACCCTCGAATGCTTTGCGCATCTCTTCCCGTGAGCTGTCGACGAAGGAAGTGCCGTGGTTCCAATCGGGTTCAGGCACGCCGGTCACGTAGTAATACTCCTTCTCGTCGCCGGTCACGAAGTACACCATCATGTGCCGGTCTTCCGACCACCACTTCACGCAGGCTTCGAAATCCAGGTCATATGCCTTGAGTTTTTCGGCAGAGATAATTGCCCGGTGAGCGACCCAGCCGCTATAGATCGGAGCCTCTGGGCCCAGTAGCTTCTCGCGCAGCCGAGAATTGACACCGTCTGCGCCGATTACCAGGTCGGCCTCTTCCGTCGAACCGTCAGCGAAGGTCATGACGACCTTGTTGCCGCTGTCGTCGACATCGACCAGGCGCTTATCGAAATAGAGGTTGTCCTGGTCGAGCGTGCTGACCATCAATTCGTGCAGATCACCACGGTGTACGGTGATGTAGGCCGCCCCATAGTTTTCGCGAGCAAACTCGCCTAGCGGGATGCGAGACTGATACTCGCCGGTCATACCGTTGCGGCTAAACCAGTAATCGGGGTGTGAGCCCATGGCATTGAGCTTCTCCTCAATGCCGATCCGGCGCATTACTTTCATCACGTTGGGGCCAAGGTGAATGCCTGCCCCAAGGCGCGCAAACGCTGGTGCCTGTTCGTACACCTTGGTGGGGTAACCCGCTTTCTGCAGTAGTGCGCCTGCAGCGGCGCCGCCAAGGCCCGCGCCAATAACGGCTATGGTGGGTTTATTGTTCATATCCTGGTTTCCTCGCTGTTTTATTCGCCTATCACTCTTTTCTGAATGCGTTCGTGAATGCTATAAAACAACGTATACACCATTTATTTTTTGGTCAAGAATTAGTTTCGAAATTATTTTTTAACGAAAACAAGGCGATATTTTTAAATAAATACATGAATTTAATGGATTTATTTCTGTTTTTTTGGTTTTATGCAAAAACTTGAACAACGTGTACATTGAGTGCTATACGTTTATTAGGCTTATTTTTATAGCGTACGCACCTTTAATGCTCGATGGGTATTAGCTCTGCACTCAGCTGGTGCAAGTCGATTGGCCGTATGTGAAAGGTAGATGAAAATAGGCTGGTTTAAGGTGCTACGAAGCGTGTTTGGCAGGCAGTATTTATTAGTAATATCTAAGTCATATCCAAGCCCTACTCAGAGCAAGAGGGCGGGCTTAACAATAACGATGATGATCCCCTATGACGCTAAAGCTAACTATCAATGGGCAAGAACGCGAGCTGGCCGTGCCGCCGCAGACACCATTGCTCAATGTGTTGCGTAACGACCTGGCGCTCAATGGACCCAAGTATGGCTGTGGTTTGGGCGAGTGTGGGGCATGCAGCGTATTGATTGATGGCATGGCCGCACGCACCTGCGTGCTGCCCGTGTCCGCTGCCGTTGGCCATGAGGTAACTACCCTTGATGGTCTTTCCCAGGGCGGTGAGCTTGACCCTGTACAACAAGCCTTTATCGATGCTCAGGCAGCCCAGTGTGGCTACTGTTTGAACGGCATGATCATCACTATTCGTGCGCTGCTAAATCATAATACCCAACCCTCTACGCAGCAGATTCGCACCGCTTTAGAGCATAACCTCTGCCGATGTGGCACCCATGTTGAAATTCTCCAGGCAGCGGAGCGTGCCGTGGTCATTAACGCGGCCGCGTTGCAGGAGGCTTCTCATGAGTGAAGGGTCGATGCTCCATGGTCAGCAAGAACAGGCCGGCATCCCCGCGCTGCTAGCGAAGGCACGTTTTGGTGTCGTCGTGCGTCCACCTTACTACCGGTGGAATGGTGAGCGTTTTGAGAGTGATCGCTTAGTTGGCGTCGATAGCAGCCGCATTGCCTCACTATCTGGATCTATTGAAGTCGTGGTGGAAGGGAATTTTGTGGGGGTGGTTGCCGATAGTTTGGCCTTGGCGACCGATGCCGCTAAACAACTGAAGGTTGAGTGGCAGGCCGTTCACCAGACGCCCGAACAAGCGCCTGAAAGCGATCAAGCGCCCTCTGATTCGCCTCTTGTTATGCCTGGCCAGTCGTACATGCATTCGAACCATGGGTATGGCTGGCCGAGTCGCATGCGCTGGGGCAGTCACCCCAGCTGGGTAATTGCCGATTGTTGCGACCAACAATTGAGTGTATGGGGGCAAACCGTCACCCCAGCGGCGCTTAAACAGGATCTAAGCCGGTTAACCGCGCTGAATATTAGCCAGATTGAGCTTTATAGCGCCGATGGTAAACACGCATCAAATCAGGCCTCAGGGCTGGGTCGCCATTGCGGTGACGATGCCGCGGTGGATGCGGCGTTGATGTCGCGGACGGTGGGCGGCCCGGTAGCCGTCTGGCTTGATGCCCGCTACACCAAAGATGTTCAGGCATTGGGCCAAGCGCAGCGAATTAGCCTAAACGCGGATATTGCCAGTAGTGGTGAGATAGCCCGTTATCACTATCAGCAGGCCAATCTCACTGGTGAAGTGGCTGCCGTAGGGTTGTTGTTGAGTGGTAGGGCCGCGATAACACCGTCTAGCGCTGAGGCCTCCGCCGGCGAGCAAGACACAACGCCGTTCTCGCCCTATGTATTTCGTGACCAATACCTTGCCGCACGCTCCCAGTCAGACTCGCTCTCCACCAATTCCACCTTGATGGGTATACAGCAGACGTTCGCTCGAGAATCTTTTTTAGATGAGGTTGCCCGCGAGAGTGACCAAGACCCTGTCGCGCTGCGACTTCGACATCTTGACGATGCGCGTGGTATTGAGCTGATTGAGTCCGTTGCTAAACGGGCCGAGTGGCAAAGGGCGTTCAATCCATCAGCGGACTCTTTACCCCAGGATCTATTGCGCGGGCGGGGTTTTGCCTACTCCCAACTACCTGACCGCGAACAACGTGTGGAATCGGGAGTGCGCTCTGCCTGGATTGCCGATGTGGAGGTCAATCGCGTTACCGGCGATGTTCAGCTTACCCGTTTGGTCGTTGGTCAGGACGTCGGCTCTGATGTGGATACTGATCGCCTTCAGCAAACGCTACAGGCCCGGATCTTGGGTGAAGCGCGCCCCCTTTTGGGGCAGGCACCCAGTTTCGACGAGTGGGGTGACGGCAGTCGTACGCTGACTAAAAGTGAATATTCAGCAGGATTACCAACCACCGCTTCTTCGCCAAGCCCTGTTGAGGAAGGTGTTAATCAAACCGCCGGTGAAGACGTATTAACCGGTGCGGAGCTATCGCCGGGTGTTGCGGTAATAGCCAATGCGCTTTTTGATGCCACTGGCCTGCGTTTTCGCCAACCACCGTTTACCGCCAATCGCGTGCGCCAGGCACTCGAAGCTTCGTCCACCGAGGAGGCAGGGAGCCCATCTAAATTGAAACCGCCGCGGTCAACGAAACGGCGCTGGTTAGCCGCCGCAGCGTTTACCACCATTGCGGGCACTGCGGCCATGGCATGGCCGTGGAAAGGGGCCATTGCGCCTGTCTCTCGGCCAGCCGCCAATCTCTATTCTGCCGAGACCATTGAGCGCGGGCGACTCGTTGCGGCTGCAGGCGACTGCGCGGCGTGTCATACCACAGAAGGTGGCGTGACCAATGCCGGTGGGCGTGGGTTTGAGACACCTTTCGGGACGCTCTACAGCACGAACATTACGCCGGATGAGGCGACGGGGATTGGTCAGTGGTCTTACGCAGCCTTTGAGCGCGCCATGCGCCACGGCATTAGCCGTGATGGCAGCCACCTGTATCCCGCGTTCCCCTATACGGCGTTTGCCAAGACCAGTGATGCCGATTTACAGGCGCTTTACGCCTACTTAATGGCTCAGCCCCCCGTGTCGACTGAAAAAAAAGCCAATGCGCTCACTTTCCCCTTCAGTGTGCGTAGCTTAATGGCAGGCTGGAATACGCTTTATCACGACGCAACTCCTTTCCAGCCTGACCCCATGCAGAGCGAACTGTATAACCGGGGAGCCTACCTTGCCGAAGGGTTGGGCCACTGCAGCGCTTGCCATAGTCCCCGCAATGCCATGGGCGCTGAGAAAAGCGGCGAGGCGTACTTTGCCGGTGCCTTTGTAGATGGTTGGGAAGCACCACCGCTTAATACGCTGTCGCGTGCGCCCATCCCGTGGAGTGAAACATCGCTTTACGACTATCTGCGCCACGGTGAATCTGAGCTTCACGGCGTTGCCTCTGGCCCTATGGCCCCGGTGGTAGCGGGGCTGGCTGAGCTGCCTGAATACGATGTGCGGGCTATTGCTCACTATGTGGCCGCCCAGATGCAGGCGCCCACAAGTAATAGCGATGCGGCTGTGGCGGAAGCTACGCAGCGCGTGACCAGTGCAGCCGTTAGCTCAACAGAAATGGAGGCAGGGGAGCGGCTCTTCGAGGGCGCCTGTGCGGCGTGCCATGTCGATTCTGGCGTTCCTACCTTTTCGAGGGCGGGCACTAATCTGGCGCTGAATACCAATTTACACAGCGATCATCCCGATAACGTTATTCAGTCAATTTTGGGGGGTGTCCACGCCGAACACATTCCCGGTATTGGTAGCATGCCCGGCTTTGCC
The DNA here is from genome assembly GCF_000982975.1 of Halomonas sp. A3H3. Lineage (NCBI taxonomy): Bacteria > Pseudomonadati > Pseudomonadota > Gammaproteobacteria > Oceanospirillales > Halomonadaceae > Halomonas > Halomonas sp. A3H3. The sequence continues at coordinate 2,389,303 of NZ_HG423343.1, forward strand.
GACAGCTTTAGTAATACCCAGGTCGCTGATTTGACGACCTATCTCCGAGCGCGTTTTGCCCCAGAGAAAGCGCCTTGGCAAAAAGTAAAACAACGTATCGCAGATATACGCCAGCCTCACCACAACAACACTCACTCTTCTCCCTGACGTAATAAAACGAGGTGGATTATGAAACGCAGTAAATGGATATGGCTAGTATGGGCAGTGGTCCTGCTGAGCTACCTGGTGCCTTATACCCTCTTGAGCGGTGTCGCGCTTTGGTACGGCAGCTTCCTGTTCTGGATGTTGGCAGGGTTGGCCATCATTGCGCTGAATGTGTTTATCACTAAAGATTTTGAGGAGCACAGCAATGACTGAGTCACTTATCTGGTGGTCCATTGCCATCTACTTATTAATCGCTATTGGCATTGCGATTATGTCTCGCCAAGGCCCTTCCGAAAGTATGTCGGGATACTTCCTGGGTAACCGACAAATGAACGGCTTTGTCTCGGCGCTGAGCTACAGTGCCACTACCTACAGTGCCTTTATGATGGTGGGCTTGGCAGGTCTTACCTATGCCGGCGGCGTTGGCGCGCTCGGTTTTGAAATCATCTATTTCGCCGGTGTCTCTCTGGTGGCTGTTTTCGGGCCTAAATTCTGGGCAGTCGGCAAGAAGTTCGGCTATGTGACGCCCAGCGAGATGTTGGGCCACCGCTACAACAGCAAACATGTGGCCATGGCTGTCTCGATTGCCAGTTGTATCTTCCTGATTCCCTACTCGGCCGTTCAGCTCGCGGGTGTCGGTTACCTGTTGCAGGGGATTACTGATGGCGCGATTACCTTTACTACCGGGGTGGTGCTGGCCACGGTGATCGCTATCTTCTTCTCCTATATCGCGGGGATTCGTTCGGTGATGTGGACCGACTCGCTCCAGGCCATCATGATGATTGTTGCCTCAACCCTGGTGGCCTTCCTGGTGATCCAGGGCTTGGGTGGTTTCGGCGCACTATTCGATACGCTGGCAACGGAACATCCGCAGTCACTCACGGTGCCTGGCCCTGGCCTGTTCAGCTTTGTCACTTTCCTGGGGCTCACCATTCCCTGGTTCTTCTTTAGTATCTCCAACCCACAGGTCAGTCAACGCCTGTTTATGCCCTCCTCGCTGCGCTCCATGCGCCACATGCTGATTGGCTTTCTGGTGTTTGGTTTTATCTACACCATGGTCTCCGTACTGTGGGGTTTCTCTGCCTTAGCCGCTTTCCCAAGTCTTGCAAGTGCAGATTTAGCCACGCCCACGCTGCTGGCCTCGGAGTTTGTTCCGCCAGTATTAGGGGTGATCGTAATGATCGGCATCATGGCCGCCGCCGTCTCCACCATCGATTCGATCATGCTGACCCTGGCGTCCATGGTCTCCCGCGACGTCTATGCGAACGTTAAACCGAACGTCAGTGAAAAGCGCCAACTGCTGGTGGGCAAGTTCGTGGTGCCGGTGATCGCACTGATGGCGCTGGCCTTTGCCGAGCTGCAGCTTGACCTTATTGCGGTGCTGTCGGTGGCTGCTTCCTCTGGTCTGGTAGCCATGGTGCCCGCCCTTATCGGTGCCTTCTATTGGAAGCGCGGTACTGGCGTCGGTGCACTGGTAAGCGTGGTGGGCACCAGCGCCTTTGTACTGCTGATGTATGCCACTGGTAATTCACTGCTGGGCCTGCCCGCCGGTGTATGGGGCATTGTGGTCGCTAGTGTGCTGTTTGTTGGCGTTAGTTTAGCCACCAAGCCTCATCAAGCCACCACGGATGCTTTCTTTGCGGCTATCTCTGAAGAGCTGAGCAAAAAGCGCAGTACTACCACCGATCAAGCGACGAAAGAGGCGGCTGCCTAATTGACGTTCAGCTTTGACCCGATAACACCATAGAGCGCTTGGTGTGCCCAAAGGCGAGCACGAGCGCTCTCAGCTAACACTTCCCGGTACGTTACAGCTGTGCTTTCGCCTGGGGAGTTAGGAGACTTTATGGATCACGCAAGCTTTGCCGAAATTTGCCTCCATCAGCTAAAAATGTCCGGCGTACATGAAGGCGAAAAACTCGTCGTACTGACCCAGGGCAGCGAACGCCTTGATTATGCGGATGCCTTTATGGCGGCGGGGCAGCGTTTAGGCGCCAATATGTACCACATGCGGTTACCCGCGCCGTTACCTACCGGCGGCTGGGCCGTGGGAGCAACGGGGCTTGCTAGCATGCCCGATGCGGTGGAAGCGCTTAAAAACTGCGACATGTTGATCGATTGTATTTTCCTGCTGTTCTCTCCCGAACAAATGGCGATCCAAGCCGCGGGTACGCGTATATTGACGGCGGTTGAACCGCCAGAACTGCTGGCCAGAATGTTGCCCACCAAAGAGCTAAGGGAAAAGGTCGAACTGGCCGCCGCGCTGCTGGAAAAAGCCAAAGTGATGCGCATCACCTCGCCCCACGGCACGGATGTCACCTACCAACTGAATACTTATGAGACGGTTGCTGAGTATGCCTGTACCGACGAACCGGGGCGTTGGGATCACTGGCCCTCTGGCTTTGTGTTTACCGGCGGTGATGACGATGGCGTTGATGGCACCATTGTGGTGGCGCCGGGCGATATTCTGCTTCCCCAAAACATGTATGTTCGAGAGCCTATTACCTACACCATTGAAAAGGGCTGGATTACCGATATACGTGGTGGGCTCGATGCGGAGCTAGTGAAATCCTATATGGATAGCTTTAACGACCCGCGCGGCATGGGCATGAGCCACGTAGGCTGGGGCATGAACCCTAATGCCAAATGGCACCGCATGGTGCCGGGGGAGTTCCCGGGTGGCATGGGGATGGAACCACGCAGCTTCTATGGCAACGTGATGTTCTCCACCGGCCCGAACAGCGAGCTGGGCGGGTCTAACGATACTGCCTGCCATCTGGATATTCCCATGCGCAACTGCTCGCTCTTCCTGGACGATGAGCCCATCGTCATTGATGGCGATATCGTCGTTAAGGAACTGCAAATGGCTAGAAGCTAGCGCGCTTGAGACAAGAGATACTGATAAAGCCCCTGGTTCGGGGCTTTTTTACTTTAGTGCCAAACCGTTAGCTGATGTCGATAATCATCTTGCGCTTGGCTGGCGCTGGCAGGGGTTAACCAAACCTGGGTGCCGGGCAAACACTGGGCCAGCGTAGCGCAGGCGACGGGGGTGAGGGCGCCTAGGCGCGGGTAGCCGCCGATTGTCTGGCGGTCATTCATCAGCACGATTGGCTGGCCGTCCGGCGGTACTTGAACTGCTCCCAGCGGAATGCCTTCGGAAATAATGCCCTTGAGTGAGCCGTGTAGGGCTGGGCCGGTGAGGCGTACGCCCATCCGGTCGGCGCGATTATCCACTGTCCAGGGTTGGTTGAACGCCTGGAAAAGTGCATGGCCACTGAAGGAGGCAATTTGCGAGCCGAGCACGATGGGTAAGCGGCAGCCAGACGCAGGCATGCGCGGGCCCTGGCTTTCAGGAATGCGCCGCACTGCCGGAGCGGTGCCTTTCCAGGTTAACCGGTCGCCCACGTTTATCGGTTTGCCATCTTCATGTAAGCCCCCCAATTGCTCGCGGGCAGTGCAGGCGCGGCTGCCCAGCACTTCTGGCGCATTTAGCCCGCCGGGAAAGGCGAGATAGGCGCGCAAACCCTGGCGCGGTTGGCGAAATACCAGGCGCTGGCCCGGCAGTAGCTTGAAACTGGTATTGGGTGCAAGCGGTTTGCCATCCAACTGGGCGTCTAGATCGGCGCCGGTCAACGCCAGGCGCACCTCGTGTTCGGTTTCAAAGCTCAAGCCGCCGCCCATGACGATTTCCAGCGCAGCGCTGTTTAAAGCGTTGCCCAGCAACCAATTGGCCCAGCGAAACGAGATCCAGTCGGCAGCGCCACCCTGAGTAACGCCTAAGTGGCCGACGCCAAACCGCCCGGCATCTTGGATAAGCGCCAGCGGTCCCGCCTGTTTAACCACTAGCCCCTTTTGTGTTTCATTCATGGCAGCGTGACTCATGGGCGCTCCTCCATGGGCGTGGTATCGCCACCATCTGCTTCAAACTCTTCCCGGGAGATCGCTCTAAAGCGCACCTTGTCGCCGGGGCGAAACAGTGGCTCGCCACGTTTGGCGTGCTCGAATAGCGGCACGTTGGTGCGGCCCAGAATATTCCAGCCGCCCGGCGAAAGCAGCGGATAAATCGCGGTTTGGCGATCAGCAATGCCCACGCTACCTGCGGCGACTTTGCGGCGCGGCGTTTTCAAGCGCGGCGTAGCGAGAGATTCGTCTACCAAGCCCATAAAGCCGTAACCGGGGGCAAACCCCAACGCAAATACGCAGTAATCGTGGTTGCAGTGCTGCTCGATAAGCTCGTCGACGCTCAAACCAGCGCGTTTGGCGACCAGTGGTAACTCGGGGCCCACGCTTTCGTCGTACCACACCGGGATATCGTGCAGCTCACCGGCTTGAGTATCCACAGGGGTAAGACCAGAAAGCGCCTTGTGAATAAGTTGAATCGCCTCGCTATGGGTTAACTGCTGGCAGTCGTAATGCAGCAACAGCGTGGTGTAAGAGGGCACTAGATCAATTAACGCTGAACCAAAGGTGCTACGCAACTTTTGGTCGGCAGCGATGACCCAGGCCATATTGGCCTCATCGATGGTGTCGAACAATCGCACCATCAGGGCGTCCATCGCGGCAGTTTCAACTCTTCTTTCACTAATGGGTTTCACGCCTGCTCCAGCGCCTGAAAGGCCTCGCGAATAGCGCGCACGGCGGCCACTGACTCGGGGTTATCGCCGTGAACGCAGAGCGTATCGCAGGCTAGGTGCAGCGGTGTTCCATCAAGCGCGGTGAGCGGCTCGCCTTTGGCCAGCATTACCGCTTGATTGACGATAGTGTTTTGGTCGTGGTGCACAGCGTTAGGCAGCCGTCGTGAGGCCAAGTGGCCGTTACCGTCATAAGCGCGGTCGGCAAAGGTCTCGAACCAGAGGGTAATGCCTATTTGGGCGGCCAGCTCGCGATGTGGTTCGGGGTCGGCGGTGGACATAATCATTAACGGCAGGCTGGCATCATAAGCACGTACTGCGCGCATGACGCCTTCGAGCAGCGCCGAGTTGGCGGCCATATCGTTGTACAGCGCACCATGAGGTTTGATATAGCTCAGTTGGGTGCCTTCCGCTTGGCAGATGCCCGCCAAAGCCCCCACTTGGTAGAGCACCATATCTTCCGCTTCTTCCGGCGAGCAGGCCATTGAGCGGCGGCCAAAGCCCATCAAATCCGGGTAACCCGGGTGCGCGCCAACGCGGACGCCATTTTGAACCGCTAGTTTGACGGTGCGGCGCATGACATGGGGGTCGGAGGCATGGAAGCCGCAGGCGATGTTGGCGCAGTCGACGAAAGGCATCGCATCGGCATCCAGGCCGAGGTGCCAGTTGCCGAAACTTTCGCCCATATCGCAATTAAGCAGGGGGATGGCCATAGCGACTCCTATGTCGATGCAGTGGGTGCGCTTGATTGGTTAGCGCTGAATTGTAGTCCACCACCAATATATGAACATGGCTTGCCCAGTGCCAATCGTTTTTGACGATACTAACTATCGGACGCTTCTATCATATTGTTATTTATTGGAAAAAGGGTTGACGCTTGGGCACGATACGCTTATCACATTAGGAGCGGGGCGTGATAATAACGTTGGTGAGATAGCGCTGCTGGGAGTGGCCTTAAAGTTGCATAGTGGTCTTGAAGTTGCGTAGTGGTGGTCAAGTTGCGTAGTGGTGGTCAAGTTGCGTAGCTATCAGGTCGTCATGAGCCGTAGCACTCCGCCGGTCTCTTTGCGTATCAGCACAGCAGTGTTTTTACTCCAGTAAGTCATATTTGTAGGCGAGTCACTATGCTCGATTTTAAAGAACTTGAGGCGTTCGTATGGGCAGTGAGGCTCGGCTCCTTCCGTAAGGCGGCGACCCGCCTGCACCTTACTCAGCCCTCTGTTTCTGAGCGTATTTCACGCTTGGAAACCACGGTAGGAGAGTTGCTGCTGGAGCGTGCCGCCAGGCCTATTCAGCCTACTATGCGGGGCCGCGAGTTCTTTGTGCACGCTGAGCGGATGCTGCACCAGCGTGATGAAGCGATGAAGCTTTTCGATGACGAAGAGGCGTTTTCTGCACCATTGCGGCTCGGCACGATTGAAACCATCGCCCATAGCTGGTTTCCCGAATTTATGCGCCGTTTAACCGAGCGGTATCCGCGTTTGACCATTGAACTGACGGTCGATTACTCGCCGGTGCTCAATGAGCGGCTACTGGGCAACGAACTGGATATTGTATTGGCGATGAATGGCTATTCACCGCAAAAGCAGATCGAGTACGAGTCCTTGAGCCCTTATGAAATGGGCATGTTTGTCTCTCCGCGGCACGTCAAGCAACTGGGCGAAAGTGCCGACACTTGGGGCAAGCAGTTGCCGTTTATTTCATTTGGTAAGCAGGCTCGTCCCTATGCAGAGTTAGTGAGTTATTTGGCAGAGCAGGGAATCGCTAATCCTCGTATCCATAGCGTCAGCACACTAATGACCATTGTACGCATGACCACCGAAGGGTTGGGGATTGGCGCGCTGCCTGTCGCCACTGTGCTGGATGAGTGGCAGCGAGGGGAGCTCTACCGTCTCTCGCTACCGGTGCCGTTACCGGCCATGCACTATGATGTGATATGGCGCAACGCTAACCACCCGCGCTTTTGTCGTGGCGTTGCCCGATTGGCTCAGCAGTGTGCCTGCAGCTATGCTCAGGCGCGCCGTGCCGATATGACAACAACACTTTTCTCCGGGCGCTGGGTTACTGCCAGTGCCTCCTCTGGTACCACCGAAGCAACACACTATTAGCACCATACTATTAATAGAAATAAGAGGGTTCTTATGATGCGCAAGACAATAACGACTTCATTGCTCCTGGCGACCGCCTGCGGTTTAACGGTGACGGCTCATGCCGCGGAATGGACCATGGCCACGCCTTACGGTGATGCCAGCTTTCATACCCAAAACAACAAGCAGTTCGCTGAGGACGTGGCCGAAGCTACCGATGGCGAGTTAACCATTACCGTACATAGCGGCGGCTCGTTGGTATCGCATGGTGAAATCAAGCCGTCGGTTCGCCGTGGCACCATTGATGCGGGTGAAGTATTCCTCTCCGTTCTTTCCAACGATGATCCCATTTTCGAAGTGGATACACTGCCTGGTGTGGCCGGCAGCTATGACGACGCCTACGCGCTGTGGGAAGCCACCAAGCCGATGATCACAGAGCTGTTTGCCTATGAAGGGTTGATTCCGCTCTACGCCGTCGCTTGGCCTGCGCAAGGTATCTATACCTCTGAACCTCTTACTGACCCTGAGCAGTTTGAAGGCTTGCGCGTTCGTGCACCTAACATCAATACCCAGCGCTTTGTCGATAATCTGGGCGGTAGCCCCACCGAAACCGAAGAGTCTGATATACCCACTGCGTTTAGCACTGGCCGTGTGGATGCCATGATCACCTCAAGCTCTACCGGTAACTCCATGGCAGCGTGGGATTACGTGACTGATTACACCGACGCTAACCTGTGGCTGCCAAAAAATATCGTCTTCATTAGCCAACGTAGTTTTGATGGCCTGGATGAAGCGACTCAGGACGCTCTGATGGAAGCCGCCGCTGAGGCTGAAAAACGTGGTTGGGAGATGAGCCGCGAAGATAATCAGGCGAGCTTAGAAGCTCTGCAAGAGAACGGTATCTCTGTTTCAGAGCCTAACGAAGCCGTTTCAGAGGCACTCCAGGCAGCCGGTGACAAACTGTTTGAAGATTGGCAGTCCCGTGCTGACGACGAAGCCAAACAGGCGCTGGAATCCTATCGCGAGCAGCGCGACAGCTAAGCGCTATTTAGCCTAAACACGGTTTAAGCTAAGTACTTTTTAACTAGGCTCTATCGTGATGGTTTCCGCAGGGGCGGTGATTTTGGCGCTGCCCCTGCTTTTGCTACGCGCTTTTCCTAAGTACGTTTTATAAGTACGTTTCCCGCGTGCTTCGTGAGGCTGCGAACATGACGTTTAAATTCGACAAGCTCTATCGCCTGGGTGCTTGGGGTGCGGCGGCCTGCATGGTTGCCATTTGCACGCTGATAGCGCTTCAGGTGACCTTCCGCCTGGTAGATGCCCTGCTGGTGCTCGTGGGACTGAGCCGCCTGGGCATGAGTATTACCGGCGTTTCGGAAATCGCTTCTTATCTATTGGTGGGGGCGACCTTTCTGGGGTTGGCCTACACCTTTGTGCATCACGCCCATATTCGCGTGACGCTGTTGATTACCCGGCTACCATCGGCAATTCGTGTGTGGTTTGAAGTGTTTTGCCTCATCATCGCCCTGGCGATCAGCCTAATGCTCAGTTACGGCCTCATTGGGTTGGCGAGGGAGAGCGTGCAATACAACGATGTCTCTTCAGGCTTTGTGTCGATTCCGCTCTGGATCCCCCAGCTTGTGCTCGCGACCAGCGTAGGACTGCTCTGTTTGGCGCTGGCTGAAGCCCTGTTTATGGCGCTACGGATTGCCATTCGCGATCCTGCGAGTTTTCGTGAAGCGTCTGCCCCAGATGAAAGCGAGGGCCACTAAATGGTGACGATAGCTATGTCTTGGTTGAGTACGTCGCCTGTTGTGTTGAGTACGCAGCGGTTAACGGGGCCACTGTTAACACTGCTTCTGCCTTTTAAATTGGAGAGATCCTTGTGCTGCTACTAAGTCTCGCCACCATTTTCACCCTCGTGGTTCTGCTAGGGAGCGGGGTGTGGATTGCCTTTGCGCTAATCGGCACTGCCTGGATAGCGCTAGAGTTCTTCAGCTCTTTCTCGCCAGGCGCTATTTTAGCCTCCGATTTTTGGGGCGCCAGCTACGGTTGGGATCTCACCGCGCTGCCTATGTTTATCTGGATGGGGGAAATTCTGTTTCGCTCCGGGCTTGCGGACAATATGTTTCGTGGCCTGTCGCCCTGGCTGAACCGACTGCCGGGACGTTTACTGCATACCAATATTATTGGCAGCGGCATGTTTGCAGCGGTGTGCGGCTCTTCGGCGGCCACCTGTGCCACGGTGGGCAAAATGACCCTGCCAGAGCTCGAGCGGCGGGGTTACGACAGCAATATGGCGATTGGCACCTTGGCCAGCGCCTCCACTTTGGGACTTTTGATTCCACCCTCCATTGTGCTCATCGTTTACGGTGTGGTCACCGAACAGTCGATCTCCAGGCTGTTTATGGCCGGTATTGGCCCGGGACTGATGATCCTGGCCATGTTTATGAGCTACCTCATTTTGTGGGCGTTGCTCAAGGGCAACCGTGAAGGGCTGACCGGCGAAGATGAATCCGGTATGAGCTTTGCTGAAAAGCTGCGCAATACCTGGTCGCTGGTACCTATTCTGCTGTTGATCGGCGGGATTATCTTTTCGATCTATGGCGGGTTAGCGTCGCCTACTGAGGCCGCGGCAGTCGGTGTGGTATTGTCAATCGTGATTGCGCGCTTTAACGGTCACTTTGATCGCGACATTTTTAAAAGCTCGCTGTTTGCCGCCGTGCGTACTGCTTGCATGATCGCCTTTATTATTGCCGGTGCGTCGTTTTTAACCTCGGCCATGGGCTTTACCCAGGTGCCCATGAAGCTGGCGCAGGCGATTGGTGAGATGGGGCTTTCACCTACCATGCTGCTGATTGCGCTTACCTTGCTGCTGCTGGTGATGGGCTGTTTTCTCGACGGTATCTCGCTGATCCTGCTAGTCACCGCGATTATCATGCCGCTGGTGAGCGCCGCTGGGTTCGACCTGATCTGGTTCGGTATTTATCTGGTCGTGGTGGTCGAGATGTCCCAGATTACCCCACCGGTGGGCTTCAACCTGTTCGTGATTCAGGGGCTAACCGGTAAAGATATTCTGACCATTACCAAAGCCACGTTGCCGTTCTTTCTTCTCATGCTGTTGGCGATTGCCTTAATGCACATCTTTCCGGGTATCGCTCTCTATCTACCTGAGGCAATGACTCGGTGAGGTGCTTATAAAAGAAAGACGGTTAAGCATGAACTAGGGAGCCTCTGATTAACGTAATGAGCGCAGGCCAGACAAGGCAAAAATCAACGAAAAAGCGGAGTTTACGTGGGTGTAAATGAGCATTTTGAGGCGATTTTTAACGCCGTATGGGCAAGCGCAATAGTTAATCAGAGGTCTCCTAGAAAAAACGCTCTGGCCGGAACGCCTGCTGGCATGCATGTTCTGGCCAGAGGTTTAAGATTTAGCGCGGGATTGGGGGTTAAGTTTTTTGAAAGCAATGTTTTTGTTGAATCCATCCGGGTCGCTGTACCCTTTACGCAACATCGTTAATGCTTCGTGTTGGGCTTCTCTACGGCTATTGAGTATAAGCGTATGATTTAGCAAGAGCTGCTGAGCATTTTCAAGCAGCTCTTTGGGATCAATAGCCGCGGGGGTGTCAATCATCAGCGTTTTAGCGATCAACTCCATTTTGGGCTGAACTTCTTGTAGAACGCTTTTAAATGAGAGAGAGGGCACATCCGCTTTCGTGCTTATATCGGCTATCAGGGCGGCCAGCTGTTCTTCAGGAGCTTTTGATAGGCAGGCATCCGCCGTGGGGCCGGATAGACGAACACACATATCCATTAAACTATCGCTTTGATAGCAGGCGTGACTAAAACGTATGGTGTTGACCATCGCCGATGGGAGCCCCCATTTGGCTGCCAGCCATGCCCCAATAACGGTGTGGTCACCACCAAAGTAACGCTGCTCCTCCGCAATAAGCTGGGTATGGGAGATAGCACTATCACTATAGAGTTCGTCTGCTTGCTCGGGGTAAGTCGCACTCAGTGCCAATATGCCAATATCCTGTAGCAGCGCTGCTGTAAACGCATTACCTGCCTGTTTAGGGCACGCTTGTTCAGCAAGTTGGCGCGCTATCAGCGCAGACATGATAGACCGTCGCCAAATATGAGTATGCTGCGGCCCTTTACTGGGGTGCTGAAAAAGGTTAAAGCTCAACACGACCGTTAACGTTGCATCTAGTCCTAGCCGCTGGATAGCCTCCAGGCATGTTTGTGTCGGATTGGCGGAGCGGGTGTGGTGGACGCTATTGGCGAGAGATATTAACCGAGTGGTCAACGCTGGATCGTGTTCAATGGTGTCGGCAACATCGTTGATAGTCGCTTTTGACGATTGCGTTAATCTGAGGATGCGTAATGCGACTGAGGGAAGCGAAGGTAAGCGTTGGCACTTGAGGAAATCGCTGATCAGAAAACCAGGCAGTGCTTCAGTTAGCATTCCATACAGTGCTTCATCCTTGGTCGATGTATTAGTCACGTTATCTCCTGCGCACTTTGTAGCGTAGCCGCCAGCCATTATGAGGCGATACCTAATTTTACCATATATCCAGCTACTGTTGACGTTGTTATAGTTGGAAAAGAGCGGTTTGTGCTTTGTAGGCCGCTATATATACTTTATGAGGTTAGTGGCAGGCGTCCAAGCCGCTTCAGAATTAAAAAAGTGAGTGCAACAATGCACACAAAGAACGACGCGGCCGATATATTCCGCCAATTGGCAGAAGGCGTAGGGCACAGTGGGAGCCCGCGTTTTTATGCAACGTTGGTTGAACGTTTAGCGACGATACTAGGCGTTGATCATGTGTTAGTCGCCGATGTAACTCAATTGCATCGGGCTGAGACGTTGGCCGTTTGGTCAAATGGCAACTTGCTGAGCAATGTTACTTACACGCTGACCGGTACCCCTTGCGAGACTGTGTTAGGACGCGAAACCTGCCTTTATGACCATGATGTTCAGTCACGCTTTCCTGACGATAAACTGCTTTGTGAACTGGGTGCCGAGAGTTATTTGGGGCGGGCGCTCTATGCGGCGGATGGTTCGCTAGTTGGTTTGTTAGCGGTACTCAAAAACGCCCCCATGCAGTTGGACGATCTAGCCAATGAGATATTGCAAATCGCCGCCGCCCAGGCGGGTGCAGAGCTGTGCCGACAAAAAGCAGAGCAGGCATTAAGAAAGAGCGAAGAGGTCGCGCGGGAAAGTGAACGCCGTTTGGATACGCTGCTCAACCATCTGCCGGGCATGGCCTATCGCTGCCTGAATGACCGCAATTGGACTATGCAACTGGTGAGCCAAGGGGCCGAAACGCTGACCGGGTACCGGCCTGACGAATTACAGGGTAATCGGCTGATCAGTTTTGCTGCCCTGATTCATCCTGATGACCAGGACAAGGTCTTCCATGAGGTACAGTCGGCCATTGCCAACAGATGCCCTTACCGTGTGATCTACCAGCTGCGCCATCGCGACGGTGGTTATCGGTGGATGTGGGAGCAAGGCCAGGCCGTCATGGATGAGGCGGGCGAAATCGTATGCTTGGAAGGGTTTATCTCGGATGTGACCGACCAGCAAGAATCGCAGCGGGTGCAAAACGCCGTGGTTCAAGTGGCTTCTACGGTCACGACCCAAGTCGGGGATGGTTATTTTCAGCAGTTGATTGTGACCTTGGTCAAGGTGCTGGAAGCCGATGCAGGCTTTATTGCGTTGCTGCATACTTCACCCCAGGGCGATGAAAATGTCTATGGGCAGGCGACGACTGTCAGCATGGTGGTTGATGGGGCTCAGCGAGAACAGCACACCTTTGCGCTGCGAGGCTCGCCCAGCGAGCAGGTAGTGTTGGAGCGTGAAGCAGTCATGCATGATGGTTCGCCGCTGTTATTACCAGGCACACTGCTACCCACAAGAGCATGGATTGGGCGGCGTTTGGATAATGCCAACGGCGAGGCCATTGGCGTGATGATGGTATTTTATCGACAGCCGCTGACCACCAATGCGTTCGCCACCTCTGTGCTGCAAATTCTTTCGACCGGTGCTGCAGCAGAGCTTGAGCGTCGGCGCGACCATCGGCACATGCACCAGTTAGCCTATACCGACAGTACCACCGGTTTACCTAACCGCGTCCGTTTTATGGAGTTGCTAGCGCAAATGTGGCAAGAAGCCCAGCAAGGCGAGCATGGGCTTTCACTGCTGTTATTGGATATCCGCCGTTTTAAAGAGGTCAACGATCTGCACGGTCACCAAGTGGGCGATCAACTGCTGGTGACAGTGGCTGATCGTTTAGCGAAGATCAGCCACTCATACGGCTCGTTGGCGCGTTTGTCAGGGGATGAATTTGCCCTGCTGGTGGCCGATACCACCCCTCGTGACATTGGCAGCCTTGTGGAGCAGCTACGCTTAGTGGTTAAGCCGCCGCTTCATCTGGAGCGGCGTGTCTTTCACCTCGATGTCAGCATCGGTTTTGCTCATTATCCGCAGCATGTGAGCGAGGCGGGCGAACTATTTAACGCTGCCAGCATTGCTCTCCACCACGCCAAGCGGCGCGAAAATAGTATCTGCCCCTATTCCCAAACGATGCGCCACGCGCTACATCGACGCCAACAGATGACCGAGCGACTCAGCGCGGCAATTACTGAACACAAGTTAGAACTCTACTTTCAGCCCCAGGTGAACCTTACCAGTGGTCAGTTGACCGGTGCAGAAGCCCTGTGCCGCTGGCACGATGCCGAGTGGGGCTGGGTGAGCCCCGGCGAGTTTATTCCCCTGGCTGAAGAGCGCGGTTTGATTCGTGCCTTGGGAGACTGGGTGCTGGAAGAGTCCGCAAGGCAGCTACTGGCATGGCGTGAACAGCCTGAGGGTGGGCTGCCAGGGAGGCTATCGATCAATATTTCCGCCCAACAGTTTGCCGATCCTGAGCTTACCCACCACATTGCGCAACTCACCGCCGGCGTTTCGTCGAGCGCTATCGCCCTGGAGCTCACTGAAAGTGATTTTATGCGCGACCCAGATCAGGCCGTTGAGATCACCCACGCCATGCGACAAGCGGGCTATGCTCTCTCTATCGATGATTTCGGCACCGGCTATTCTTCGCTTTCCTACCTACGGCGCTTCGCTGCCGACGCACTGAAAATTGATATTTCCTTTGTGCGTGAAATGCTCGAAAACAAAAATGACCGCACCATTGTTCAGGCCATCATCGCCATGGCAAAAGCGCTAGAGATGAAAACCGTGGCGGAAGGCGTTGAAACGCGCGACCAAGCGAATCTGCTTGCCGCAATGGGTTGCAATGAGGCACAAGGGTACTGGTTTGGCCGCCCGCTGCCTGCCGATGAGTTTGCGACGCAGTGGTTAACTACTTAGTCTTCTAGTTTGCTCAGCGTCGTCTTCTATTAGCGTCATCGTCCTGTCATCACCTTTGGCATACCCTACGCGCCGCCAACCCGCGATGAAAGGAGTGCTCCCATGCGCCTGGCCCTGTTTGATCTTGACGACACCCTCCTGGACGGAGACTGCAGCGACCGCTGGAATTTATGGATGATAGAGCAAGGCTGGATCAGCGATGCCGAAGCGTTTATGGCGCGGGCGGAGAAAATGCACCAGGCCTATCACGCGGGGAAGCTAAAGCTTGAAGAGTATTTGGCCATGACCCTAGCACCGCTGCGAGGGCGCAGAGTGAGAGATGTGCAAAAAGAGGTCGAGCGCTTTGTTGCCACGCACCTGCAACCGCGTATTTTTGAACAAGCTTGGGCCTGTCTGGAAGCGCACCGCCAGGCAGGCGATACCCTGGTACTGATTTCCGCCTCGTCACGGCATCTGGTCGAGCCGATAGCGACCACTCTGGGTATTGAACACGTGCTGGCGGTAGAGCTAAGCGTGGAGCACGGCATCAATGAAGACGCGCGCTATACCGGCGGCAGCGAGGGTATTTTTTCTTATCGTGGCGGTAAGGTGCTGCGCTTAAAACAGTGGTTGGCCGAGCAGCAGTTCACCCCTAGCCACACTACTTTCTACTCAGACTCCCGCAACGACCTCCCGCTGTTGCAGTACGTGGATTGCCCTGTAGCGGTCAATCCCGATCCAGTACTCGCTGAGGTGGCTAGCGTTGAAGGTTGGCGGCGATTAGACTGGCGGGCGCCCTCAAGCGCTTCGTCACCTAATGCTCTGCCAGGAAAATCGGCGCATGTCTGATGCCTACTATCTAAAGTTAACCGAACAGCTTCGTACCTTGATCGACCAAAATGCTGCCTTGTGGGAAGGAAAGCTCCCTGCAGAGCGGTCATTGGCCGAGCGCTTTGCCACCACTCGTGTGACCCTGCGCCAAGCGCTTTCACAGTTGGAAATGGAGGGCTTAATCCACCGCAGCAACCGGCGCGGCTGGTTTATTTCCCCCGCCCGTTTAGTTTACGACCCCACCCGTGACGCGGGCTTTAACGACTATGTACGTGCACAGGGGCGGCAGCCACGTACGGCAGTATTGAAGCTGGAAACCCGTGCCCATCTGCCTGCCGCGCGGGCACTGAATCTGCCGGATGACCAGCCGTTTCAGCATATTCGCCGCCGCCGCTACGTGGATGACCGCGCGGTGCTGGTGGAGTCGCTGTGGGTGGTGCCCGAGCGTGCCCCAGAGTTGCTAGATATCTATAGTGGGCAATCGCTTTGGGGGCTGTTGCGCGAGCGCTGGGGGCACTACCTGGCCAATCGCTCTATTCGCATGGTCTCAGAAGCGCTTTCGCCAATGGATGCCGAAGAGCTATTCGTTGCGCCCGGCACTGCCGGGTTAAATATTAACCGTGCCATTTTAGACGACCAGCAGCGCCCTATTGAGTTTGATGAAGAGCACTGGCTGCACGATTCGCTGTGTATCAGTGTGGAGCTATCCGGTCAGCGCTAGCGGAAACGACCTAGTCGTGGTCATCATCAGTTAAAAAAACGGTCAAACAAGCGTCATCGCAGTGTCATTTAAAGCCTGCAGACTTCTGGTCTATACCAATTAGCCAGGAGCCCACCATCATGATGCCACGCCGTTTATTCCCCTCCACCTTGCTTGCAGGTGCCGCAGCCGTTGCACTTGCTTCAAGCGCCCAGGCCACTGAATTAACCGTGTATACCGCCGTTGAGTCAGATGACCTGCAAAAATACGCCGAACGCTTCAGCGCGGCGCACCCGGATATCGAGATTAACTGGGTGCGCGACTCCACCGGCGTGATTACCGCCCGCCTGCTGGCCGAGAAAGACAATCCCCAGGCTGACGTGATCTGGGGCCTGGCCGCTACCAGCCTGCTGGTGTTGGAAGAGGAGGGCATGCTGGAGCGCTACGCTCCCGCTGGCGTTGAGAATCTCGACCCCAAATTTGTCGATGTGGCCTATCGTGATGGTGAAGACCCAGCTTGGGTGGGTATGGACGCCTGGGTCGCTGCTATTTGCTACAACACCATTGAGGGCGAGCGCCAGGGCGTGCCGATGCCGACCTCTTGGGAAGATCTCACCCAGCCAGAGTTTGAAGGCCATGTGATTATGCCTAACCCCAACTCGTCGGGTACCGGCTACCTGGATGTGGCCAGCTGGCTGCAGCTATGGGAAGAGGATCAGGGCTGGGATTATATGGATCGCCTGCATAACAACATTGCCCGTTACACCCATTCTGGCTCTGCTCCCTGCAGCCTGGCGGCCACCGGTGAAACCGTGGTGGGCGTGTCATTTGCTTTCCGCGGTGCGCGCTTGAAGTCCCAGGGTGCGCCTATTGAAGTTATCTTCCCTGAAGAAGGGCTGGGCTGGGATATGGAGGCCGCCGCTATTATGACTGGTACCGACAAGCAGGAAGCCGCGCAAACGCTTATGGATTGGGCAATCTCCCGCGATGCCAACGAACTCTATAACGAAGGCTATGCAGTGGTTGCCTACCCAGGTGTGGCACAGCCGATTGAAAACTACCCCTCCGATATTACTGACCGCATGATCGACGCCGACTTCCAGTGGGCTGCCGTCAATCGCGAACGCGTGCTGGCCGAGTGGCAGCGTCGCTACGATGGTAAAACCGAGCAATAAGCCGCGATCAGTTGCCCCGGCCAGTGTGCCGGGGCATGGAGATGTTATGCACACGACAATGACATCGCTGCTGGCGGCCGACGCGCCGATAGTGATGACCCCCACGACGCCCCATTTACGCATTGAAGCGGTGACCAAGCGTTTTGGTACCTTTACTGCACTGGACAACATTTCCCTGACCATTAACGAGGGGGAGTTTGTCTGCTTTTTAGGTCCCTCCGGCTGTGGCAAAACCACCCTGCTGCGCACTATTGCGGGGCTTGCCCGGCAAACCGCGGGCACGCTTATTCAGCGCGACAAAGATATTTCCACGCTGCCTACCCAGGCGCGTGACTTCGGCATTGTGTTCCAGTCCTATGCGCTGTTTCCCAACCTAACGGTGTTTAACAACGTGGCCTATGGGTTGCGCAACCGGCGGGTAGAGCGGTCACGCATCCAAGCACGGGTGAGTGAGCTGCTTGCGTTGGTGAACTTGACGGGTAGCGACAACAAGTACCCGGCGGCACTTTCCGGCGGACAACAGCAGCGCGTGGCGCTGGCGCGGGCACTGGCCACCGAGCCTGGCCTGCTACTGCTGGACGAGCCGCTTTCGGCGTTGGACGCCCGGGTGCGGGGCCATCTGCGCAGCCAGATTAAAGCCCTGCAGGCGCGCCTCGGGGTGACCACCATCATGGTGACCCATGACCAGGAAGAGGCGCTCACCATGGCCGACCGCATCGTGGTGATGAACCACGGCGTGATCGAGCAAGTGGGCACCCCGGCCGAGATCTACCACCAGCCTGCCAGCGCCTTTGTGGCCTCGTTCATTGGCAGCATGAACTTCCTGGAAGTGACCGCTCAGGGCGATAACCAAGCGCTGCTGGGTACCACGCCCTGCGCCTGCCTATCGCATACCCTGAAAGTGGGCCAAGCCGCCCAACTGGCTATTCGGCCCGAGGCGGTGGCACTTAGCCGTCAAGCGGGAGCGCTGAATGGTGAGGTGATCGGCATCGAGTTTTTAGGTCCCTTTCAGCGGGTCACTTTACGCCTAACGGACGTTGACCAAACGCTCATTGCCGATGTGCCTAGCCGCGATAGTACCGACCTAAGCCTTTACCAGGGGCAGGTTCTAGGCATTCACCTGCCCGCCGAAGCCGCTCGTCTTTACCCCGCCGGGAGCAGCCAGCAATGATGGCCGAGAGCTTTGTAAAATCGGCGACCAGGCCGTCGCTAGAGTCGTTGATCCGTTTATTGGCGTTACTCGCTGGCGTTGCATTGCTGGTGGTGGGGCTACTATTCCCACTCGTGACCATGCTGATCAAGAGCCTGCAAGACCGTGCAGGCGACTTTATCGGCCTGGCCAACTTCGCGTACTATTTTCAAACCCCTGCGCTGGTCAATTCGATCGCCAACTCGTTGCGGGTGGCGCTGATGACCACCGGTGTGGTGGTCGGGTTAGCGTTTTTATGCGCCTACGGGATCACTCGAACCTGCATGCCGGGCAAGCGGCTATTTCGCATGTTGGCGATTTTGCCCATTCTGGCGCCATCGCTGCTGCCCGCGATTAGCTTGGTCTATCTGTTTGGCAATCAGGGGTTTCTGCGCGATTTACTGGTCGGCCACTCGGTTTATGGGCCTATCGGCATTGTGATGGGCATGAGCTTCTGGATATTTCCCCACGCGCTAATGCTGCTGACCACCGCGCTGACCAACAGCGATGCGCGGCTCTACGAAGCGGCCGAAGCGCTGGGAACCCCCAAGTGGCGTACGTTTTTGACTATTACGTTGCCCGGCGTGCGCTACGGGCTGATTTCCTGCCTGTTTGTGGTGTTTACCCTGGCGATTACTGACTTCGGCGTGCCTAAAATTATCGGTGGTCAGTTCAGCGTATTGGCCACCGACGTCTACCGCCAAGTGGTAGGGCAGCAGAACTTTCAGATGGGCGCGGTAGTCAGCGTGATTCTGCTGCTGCCCGCGGTGCTCTCGTTTATCGTTGACCGCTGGATACAGCGGCGCCAAGTGGCGCAACTCTCGGCACGGGCCGTGCCGTGGCAGCCTAGCCCCAGCCCGCTGCGGGATTGGATATTTACACTGCTGTGCTACGCGGTGGCGGGGGCCATTGTGCTGGTGATCGGCACAGCGGTGTATGCGTCGCTGGTGCAGTTCTGGCCCTACAACTTATCGATAACCTTTGAGCATTATACCTTCCAAGGCATGGCCGATGGTGGTTGGGGGGCGTGGTTTAACTCGCTCAAGTTAGCGTTTAGCGTGGCCTTGGTGGGCACGTTAGTGATCTTCTTTAACGCCTGGCTAATCGAAAAGAGTGAAGGCTTTCGCCCGCTGCGCCAAGGGCTGCACTTTATGGCCATGCTGCCCATGGCGGTGCCTGGCATGGTGCTGGGGCTTGCCTATATCTTCTTTTTCAATCAGGCGGGCAACCCGTTTAACTGGCTGTACGGCACTTTGATGATTCTGGTGCTCAACACGTTGGTGCACTTTTATACGGTGTGTCACCTCACCTCGGTAACCGCGCTTAAACAGCTCGACCCTGAGTTTGAAGCCGTCGGGGCCTCACTGAAAGTACCGTTTTGGACAACCTTCTGCCGGGTAACGCTGCCGGTGTCGCTGCCCGCGGTACTGGATATATCGGTTTACCTGTTCGTCAATGCGATGACCACGGTATCGGCAGTTGTGTTCCTCTATAACAGTGACACGCGGCTGGCCTCGGTGGCGGTGCTGCACCTGGATGAAGCCGGTTACTTTGCCAGCGCTGCGGCCATGGCCGTGCTGATTTTCCTCACGTCTCTGGTGGTGAAGCTGCTCCACACCGCACTCACCCATGTTTTATTAAATAACGCCCAGCGCTGGCGCCATGCGTGCTAGCTGACACCTAGACAGCCGCTGTGCTTACTATTAAAGTGTTTTAAAAATCTGGTATATACCAAAATGACCGATAACGTGAGCAAGGACATAAAAGACCCCTATTTACTAACCCCCGGGCCGCTGACTACTTCCCATGCGACCAAAGCCGCCATGCTGCGTGATTGGGGCTCCTGGGATGACGACTTTAACCAAGTGACTGCCGGCATTCGCACCCAGCTGCTTGCCATGGCCGAGGCAGCAAGCGACGAGTACGCCTGCGTGCCTATGCAGGGCAGCGGCACCTTTGCTGTTGAGAGTGCGCTGGCTTGCGCCACTGATCCCAACGGTAAAGTACTGGTGCTGATGAATGGTGCTTACGGCAAGCGAGCCGGCCAACTGCTGGATACCATAGGGCGCGTCTATATCACCTTGGATAAAGGCGACTATCTGCCACCCCAGCCCAATGAGGTGGCGGCGCTGCTGGAGCAATATCCTGATATTACAGCGGTATTTTTAGTGCACTGTGAAACCAGCTCGGGCATTTTGAACCCGTTAGAGGCGATTGCAGAGGTGGTGAACGCTCATGGTAAAACGCTCATCGTCGATGCGATGAGTTCCTTTGGCGGCGTACCCATCAGCCTCGCGAAAACACCCATCGATGTGCTGGTTTCCTCTGCCAACAAGTGCATCGAGGGCGTGCCTGGATTTGGTTTTGTGATTATTCGCAAAGCGCTGCTTGAAGCAGGAGAGGGGTGCGCCCACTCACTGAGCCTGGATCTGCACGACCAGTGGTCGTATATGGAATGCACTGGTCAGTGGCGCTTTACGCCGCCCACTCACACCGTGGTGGCCTTTCAGGCCGCACTTGCCCAGCACCGGGAAGAAGGCGGTGTGCCAGGGCGCTGCGCGCGCTATACCCGCAATCGTGATGCGCTGGTAAAAGGCATGCGAGCGCTAGGCTTCAGCACGCTGTTAGAAGACGAATGGCTATCGCCGATCATCACTACCTTCTTAAGCCCAACCGATCCAGCGTTTGAGTTTAACGCTTTCTACGCGGCGCTAAAGGCGCGCGGGTTTTTGATCTATCCCGGCAAGTTGACTGAAGTGGAGAGTTTTCGTATCGGCTGCATTGGTCAGCTAGGCACCACGGTGATCGCGGAACTGCTAAGCGCCATTCAAAACACACTTGCCGAGATGGGCGTTAGCCTTTTTCCAGGCCTATCTTCACAATCAGGGAGCGCCTAATGCAGTATCAATCTCCCCAATGCTTGCAAGCGGTTATCTGTGACTGGGCAGGCACGCTGGTCGACTTTGGCTCCTTTGCGCCTACCCAGATCTTCGTCGAAGCGTTTGCTGAGCTGGGCGTGGCGATTAGCCTGGAAGAAGCTCGCGGCCCCATGGGTATGGGTAAGTGGGATCATATTCGGACACTCTGCAACCATCCGGACATCGCCGAACGCTTTGTTCAGGCGGTAGGCCACGCGCCTTCTGATGACGATGTAACGGCGCTTTATGAGCGCTTTATGCCGCTGCAGATTGCCAAAATTGCCGACCACTCGGCGGTGATTCCCGGCGCGCTCGACACCTTAACTACGCTGCGCGCCCAGGGGCTGAAAATCGGTTCCTGCTCTGGCTACCCGGCGGTGGTGATGGTAAAAGTCGTCGCTTTGGCTGCGGATAACGGCCTGCAAGTTGATCACGTAGTGGCGACGGATGAGGTGCCCAATGGCCGTCCGTATCCTGCTCAGGCGCTGGCCAATGTGATCGCGTTAGGCATCAGCGATGTGGCAGCGTGTATTAAAGTGGACGACACCACGCCGGGCATTCTTGAAGGGCGCAGCGCGGGGATGTGGACGGTGGCGCTTACCTGCTCGGGCAATGCGCTGGGGCTAACCTATGCGCAATATCAAGCGTTGAGTGATGCCGAGCGCCACGCCGCCCACGAGCGGGTGGCCGCGCAATTTGCCCCCTCAGCACCACACTACTGCATTGAGACCATTGCCGAGCTACCTAGCGTGGTCGATGCCATTAATACACGTCTTCAACAGGGAGAGCATCCTTGAGTCCAGCCGCGCTTGCTCTGGTGCTGGTCTCGGTATGCATGCACGCCGGATGGAACGTGTTGGGCAAACGCAATGCGCCGTCGCTCTCTTCTTTTACCCTGGCTTACGGCGCGGGCGGGGCGGTGATGCTGCCGCTGGTGTTGCTTGGGCCGTCGCTCACAGCATTACCAAGTGCATTCTGGGGCTGGTTGGCGCTTTCTGGGCTGTGTCAAATGCTCTACATGGGCGGGTTAGCCTGGGCCTACGCTAGAGGGGACGTTAGCGTACTCTACCCCATCGCCCGTGCATTGCCGGTAGTGTTAGTGCCGCTGGTATCCATTGTGCTGTTGGGTAGTCGGGTGCTGGATCGCTGGGACGGCCTTGGCATGGTGCTAGTAGTGGCAGGCGCGCTCTGCCTGCCGCTTAGCCATCCGCAGGCGCGCAGGATATCCACCTATCTCACCCCGGCCATGGGGTTTGCGCTACTAGCGGCAGCAGGCACCGTTGGCTATTCGCTGATCGACAAGCAGGCCCTGGCGCTAATGCAGGGGGCAGGGCACAGCGGGTTAACCGCAGGGGCGGTGTTTATGGTGCTACAAGCGCTGATGACGCTAAGCTGGTCAGTACCGCTACTGGCGTTGCTACCGGCAGAGCGCCGCCGCCTGCCTGCACTCCGCCAGCAGGGGCTGACCATGCTGGTCGTTACCGGGCTGATGATGACTTGCACCTATGGCCTGGTATTAATCGCCATGGCGCTTACCAAAGAGGTGAGTTATGTGGTGGCGCTGCGCCAGCTCTCCATTCCAGTGGGGGTGCTAATGGGTGTGCTGTGGCTGAAGGAGCCCGCATCCAGGGCAAAAGCCATCGGTACGCTGGTGATGTTGGCGGGGCTGGTGCTGGTGGCGCTTTAGGCCATTACGCTGGCGGCGCTATTGGCACTGCCAGCGTGAGGTGATCTAGCCGGCCATCGTCGTTGTTTTCGGCTGCCAGCGGATTGTCAGGTCTTCGATGCTATTGGGCATCCCCAGCCGATTCCGCTTGGGGGCTGACAGTTGGTTGATAAGCATTGGAATATAAGATGGTTAGAATAATCGCAGTGAATACATATATAAACGTGTTCACTAGTGGGGTTATCAAAGCAAAAGATATCAGGCTAAAGAATTGACCGCCAATCAAGCTGGAAAAAAGTCCAATGCAATATTCAAAAATAAATAGCAGAGCGATTAATAAGGCAAGTGAAAAGAATAGCGACCACTGGCAATTTTTAGTCATGCTCAAAGATTCTCTCAACGATATGCTTCTGTCAATCGCTACACCTACAAAAATAAGCGACAGCCTTAATGTGAAAAATAAAGTGATTAAGAAAAAAGTTAAGGGGATAACGCCCATTAAGACGTTATACATAATTAGGTTAAAGAAGCTCCGATAAACATGCTTGGTATTATCCATAAGGCCAGGAATCCAATGCTATACAGGAGATATTTTATTTCTCGCTTTTTGAATTTCAATTTAAAAGCTTCTGGCTGTTCGTCGAGTAAGATTATCCGCATTGTATTTATTGAGATAATCGTCAGAATGGCCATGTCAGCAATAAAGAAAAGTATATATAAAAGTGAGCTGGCACTGCCGTATGAAAGCCCTGTATAAGCTGATCCGTAGCGCACCAATTGAAGCAAGATATACAAAATTAAAGGCAAGATGACGCCTTTTAATATAGCGCTACGATATTGGTTCATAAGGTACAGTGAACCGAGGGTGAATTTTGCAAACATACGACTTTCCTGGCGTTTAAGGTGTTGTTAAAGTATACCGAGATCACTCAGAATACTGGTACAGGGATTTACTTAGCTGATCCGCATAGCCCATGGCAACGGGGTTCCAATGAGAACACTAACGGGCTGTTGAGGCAGTACCTGTTAAAAGGCTCAGATCTATCGGTCTACAGCCAGCAAGAGCTTGACGAAATAGCTAACTCACTGAATGTAAGACCACAAAAGACGCTTGAGTAGCGAACGCCGCTGGCAGCCTACTCCGAAGTGCTCTAGAAATCCGTCGCCGGGCCGAGCGCCCTTTAACAGCGATGCGCTTGGAACTTGAGGCCGCCTTTATAGAGTAAGCAATACGTTAATGAATATTCATGAACATGACATCTAAAAGCTTACTTCTATTGTAGCTCCTGAAGCGCTGTATTTGCCTCTTCGACTCCCTGTTCAGCGAGTTTTTGTAAATCCCCTTTTGCGTCGTTATCGCCATTCTGTGCCGCTCGCAAGTACCAGTGAACTGCTTTCGAAAAGTCTTGGGAAACCCCTCTGCCTTCTGCAAAAGCTTCGGCCAAAAAATACTGAGCATCGGGCTCGCCCTGCTCAGCCGAAAGTCGATACCACTGAGTTGATTTTTCCATACTACGCTCGACGCCGCGGCCCTGATAATACATATTTCCAAGGTTAAACTGGGCTCCAGGGTCTCCTTGTTCAGCAGCCAACAAATACCAAGAAGCGGCCTCAGTATCACTTTGAGTTACTCCAGTACCCACGGAATAAGCAGACCCTAAATTGAACTGTGCGGTAGCACTACCTTGTTCGGCCGCTTGTCGGGTCCACATCACACCTTTATTATAATCTTGTTGCACACCCACGCCACGGTAGTATAAATCACCTAAGATCTCTTGAGACTTTAGTAAGCCTTGCTCCGCAGCCAATTCAAACCATCTTGCTGCTTCCGAATAATCTCGTCTTACTCCCTTTCCGTAGTAATACATTAGCGCTATGTTCTGCTGCGCTCCAGCCATTCCTTGCTCTGCTGCTTGGCGGTACCATCTCATTGCTTCTTGAAAGTCTCTTGACACTCCGCGCCCATTTTGGTGTAGCCACCCTAAGCTATTTTGAGCTATGGCGTCGTTTTGATCTGCAGCTAACTTTAGCCAATCAGCGGCTTCCTCGAAATTTTGCTCAACACCTCTACCTCTAAGATACATGTCGCCTAAGAGTGCTTGTGCATCTGGATTGCCCTCTTCAGCCAATGGTCTAAAGTTCTCAAGTGCAACAGTGTAGTCTTCGTTTCGTAAAGCCTCTCTGCCTTCCTCTAGAGAGCTGGCTATTACACTGAATGTTGTCAGTAACAAAGATAAAGGTACTGCAGCTATGATTTTTTTAAATAAATTCATTCGCTTGACCAATTCAGGGGTTAGGTTCTTTAATTTTTTAAGCTAAAATGATGATATCTATATTTTATAGAGTTTTACCTTCTTTTGCATCGTCTTATGAAATATCTTTTAGCGCCGATAGTAGATTGTTAGCAATATTTATCTTGGGAGCATCAAATGCTCCCATTGGTGCAGTGCATATGATTTCAGAGCGATCTTAACGTTAGGCTTAGTACAGGGAAATATCTGCGGCCAGGCCCAGTGCTTGTGAGCTATGCGTTATTTACTTGGCTTTATTATTGTTTGTAGCTAGGGATTAGCTTTTTTGAAGCTAGAGCAACTGCTCCTCCAAGACCTCCTAGCAACGCGCCGCTCACCAACATGGAAAGTACCCAAATATAGTCGCCACTTGCTATATTAGTGATGAAGTATATGTCAAGTGCGACACTGGCTGTGGCGGCTATAAGGGAGTGAAAAACTACTCTTTTTTTTGTTAAAAACCCCATCGCCATTCCACATAGAAACATTAAGAAATATGCAAAATAAATCATCACTACAAGCAGCAGAATCCTGTTTGAAATAGCTCCATGAGATAGTAAATTGGCGATGGCTTGATAAGCGTCTTTCGCTAAGCGATATGAGCTAATGCAAAGTAAATAATTAAATATTAAAAGCTTTGTTTCTAGCCTTATGCTATTCATTTAAATTCCTCAAGTTTTCGCACATTTGCGCGCCTAAGTCAGGCGTAGCCTCATTCTGCATAAAGCATTCAAATTTACTCAGCCCTCCACAGCCTCTTGCATGTGAGTTAGCTTTCTCAAGGTAAAAAATAGTATCTACTACTTTAGCGTCAGGTTTAGGGCCGCCTCCTCTGCAAATTTCATTCACACACATAGGCCTTGTCTGAAAATATTTAGCAGATGTGGTTGTGCTATTACCATGTTGATCACTACAGACAGCACGCACATCTTTATAATCTGTCCACAGCCTTTCTAGTCGGCCTTCTGGCTCCAATACTTCCCATTCCACAAACTCCCATTCGGATGGCGGCTGAGCTACTGCTGGGCTTTGAGTATTAGAAGGGTTAGACGCATGTATCCCGACACCAAACGGTTCTAAATGATGCATATTTGCACCAAACAATCCCAACGGATCCACCATCCCCGTCGGATTGGTCACATAACCATACAAATTCGTGCCGCCGTTAAGACCAATTGGATCCTGGCTAATATAACGCCCTTGCTGCGGGTCATAATAGCGATGGCGGTTGTAATAGAGGCCACTTTCCTCGTCGTGCCATTGGCCCTGGAAGCGGATCGGTTGGGTAACGTTGCGTACGGCGCGTTGGTTTTTGACCGCTGCCCAGTCGTCAGGTTCGGCCAGCCAGCGGGGTTGGCCGCTGGTGGTGACCAACTGCATGGGCGTGCCCAGGGCATCGGTGATATAGGCGCTGAGGACTTGGCCTTGTTCAGTATCATCGATACGCAGCATGGGCACAAAACTGACTAGCTCTTAGACCACGGTGGTGCGCTGGTTGTCTGTTTCTTCGCGCACGATACGGTCAGCCGTGCTGACTGCCGATTAAGCGGCCGGCGGCGTTGTAGCTGTAGGCGATGACTTTTGAGGCTTGATCGCCTTGTAGCGCCCGGAAGCTCATCCACCCCAGGGCGACGTATTGTTTCTTCTGTTCGCTAGCGACGCTTAGGCCGTGCAAATGGTCGCTGCCGCAGGTGTGCCAACTGATAGCGGGGATAAAAACGACGTACTATTGAAGTAAGACGATTACACTTTCTGCAACGCTACCGCCGAGGAAGACAGCTATTTGCCTTCCTTGGCGAGTGTTGAATAAGGCAACATCCATGTTGCGTTTACCATTTGAATTCAGGGGCGAAGCACACTTTAATGAGTACGGTTATTTTTTTGCAAAATACCCTAATGCATGTCCACAGCCCTCAGCCAGCTTAACTGTTGTCGGTCTATATTTTTCTAAATCACGATAGCACCACCATCTTTCTGGCCCACCCAGGTTGCTTCGCGAAACTAGGTAGCTTGCAAGAATTGAGAAAAATTTTAAAATATGGACTACCTTTGGCTTTGTACGACAAAAAACATGCATACTTAAGCTAGTGGCATGACCGCTTTTAGCCGCTTTCGCAAAGAAAGTTCTTGCCATTTCGAGGTCATTTAAGTTATCTCTTTTAATTAGGTATCGGTTAAATGACATCATGCCTTTTTGATAATTAGCTTTGCGAACACATATTTTTTCTGCTTTATTAAAAAAATATAAAGCCCGATCTTCGTCTGGGCATCCATAGTAACCTCTTAAAAACCCCAAGCCAGCTGCACATAGCGCCCCTGCACTCTTTTGAACAGCATCTTGCTCTAAAAGCTCGATGGCAAAAGTAATATTTTTCTCACACCCCTTTCCCAATGCGGTATACCAACTTTGTAAGACAATGAGCTCAGGCTCCCCGACAAAAGACCTTGATTTTATTTTGTCGTAGGCTTCGATATCATTTAAGCAGCTATCCCATGTATTGGTTTTTAAATAAAAGACTGAATCATGGTAAAGGTCTTTCATGTGTTCACCGTCTGCAGATAAGTATGTCGGGTACTCTGACGCGGGGTCGAGTATCACGTTCCATTTGTGCTGTACGATTACGAAGGTCTTGGTCCGCCAAGTCTTTAGCGTCAGGTCTATCGATCTGTGGGTCACTCATATTTAAGACGGATTCTAAAATTACGTTTTGCGAAACTTCTTTCACACATTGGCCAATCGGAGAGTTATAAGCGGCATAACCTGCAGAAAGAACAGCCGGGGAAGTTGCGGCAGCGGCTACCATAGGCCCACCCAAGGCTCCTGAGGCCGCGGGCAGTGTGATGTCATTACGTGTTGCCCCCTGATACCCCAGTGCTTCTGCATATTGCGGATCTTTCGCAAAGACTGACATGCTGGATGGGAAGATGGCACCAATACCGGGCCGATAGCGGCTGCCAGTTAATAATTCCCCCGACGGGGGTGGCGACATATTAGCACCATGCGCTTCCCGTGCTGCCACACCAAGCGGTTCTAGATTATGGGTATTTGTCCCAAACAACCCCAACGGATCCACCATGCTTATTGGGTTAGTGACGTAGCCATACAAATTCGTGCCACCATGGAGCCCAATCGGATCCTGGCTAATATACCTGCCTTGCTGCGGGTCATAATAACGGTGGCGGTTGTAGTAGAGGCCGCTTTCTTCATCGTGCCATTGCCCCTGGAACCGGATTGGTTGGGTGACGTTGCGCACGGCACGCTGGTTTTTGACCGCGGCCCAGTCGTCGGGTTCGGCCAGCCAGCGGGGTTGGCCGTTGGGGGTGACCAGTTGCATCGGCGTACCCAAGGCGTCGGTGACGTAGGCGCTGAGGATTTGGCCCTGTTGGGTATCATCGATTCTGAGCATGGGCACAAAACTGCCCGGCTCATACACCACCGTGGTGCGCTGATTCTCGGTCTCTTCCTGCACAATGCGGTCGCCGTCCCAGCCGTAGTGGGTGGTGGCGGTGGTGCCGTTGGTGTGGCGCACGGTTTTGCTGATGCGTCTTCCCAGGCCGTCGTAGCGGTAAGTGGCTTCGCGGGTCGCCCCCAGCTCGCTGGCGTGGATCAGGTGGACTAAGCGATTCGCACCGTCGTAACCCAGGGTTAAGCGTTCCCCGTTGGGCTGTTGGCGTTCGATCAGGTTGCCTGCGCCGTCGTAGCGGTAGCGGGTGCTGTTGAGCTGAGTGAGGCGGTTATCCGGTAGCGCCTGCTGCTGCTCTAACCGATTGCCCGCCGCATCCACCGAGTAGCGGTGGGCGTGGTCGCCGTGTTGGCTGCCGATCAAGCGTCCGGCAGCGTCGTAGCTGTAGGCGATGACTTTTTCTGCTGGATCGCCTTGCAGGCTGCGGAAGCTCATCCGGCCCAGGGCGTCGTATTGGTAGTCCTGCTGGCTAGTGGTGTCCGGGCTGCGCAGCGTGAGGTGGTCTAGCTGGCCCAGGTTCGTGTACCCGCGCTCCAGCACCAGCGGTTGATTGTGCGCATTGGCACCGGTGCTGAGACGGCGCTGGGTCTCCCGGTGCAGGGCATCGGGTTCCAGGGCAATTTCAAGATCCAGGCCGGGGGCGCTTAGGCCGTGCATGTGGCCGCTGCCGTAGGTGTGCCAGTTGAGCGAGGGCAGGTCGCCGAACTGGCTGGCCTGGGGCGCACCGTTGGCGGTGAGCGTGTGCTGGTGTTGCCACTGCCAGCCACTCTCGCCTGCTAGGCTTGCATGTTGCTGCTGTTCGCCGATTAAGCGCTGGGCGTGGTCGTAACTAAAGTTGACCTCGCCGTGGTCGTTAGTGACGCTGAGTAGCTGGCCATTCGTACCCCACTGGTACTGCTCCGTGCTGGCCGGGGCGTGTTCCGTGGCGGGCAGGTGTCGGGCGGTGAGGCGACCGGCTTCGTCGT
This sequence comes from Halomonas sp. A3H3, assembly GCF_000982975.1. Taxonomy (NCBI): domain Bacteria; kingdom Pseudomonadati; phylum Pseudomonadota; class Gammaproteobacteria; order Oceanospirillales; family Halomonadaceae; genus Halomonas; species Halomonas sp. A3H3. The sequence goes on from NZ_HG423343.1 coordinate 2,418,718, forward strand.
AGTCGTAACGGGTGACCAGCGGCTGGCCGTCGGGGCCTGTGCGGTTGGCCTCAATGCGCTCGATCAAGCGCCCTGCGTCATCGTAGCGGTACTGCTGTTCCCGGCCATCGGGGCCGGTCTCGCTGGCCAAGCGATCCATCTCATCGTAAGCAAAGCGGTAGACGGCGCCGTTGCCCAGGGTTAGCTCGCTTAAGCGGCCCACGTCATCATAGGCTGTGAACTGCTGACTGCCGTCGGCCTCGATGCGCTGCACCGGGCGGCCGTGGTCGTCAAAGAAGAACTGCTGCCGAAACCCTTGAGGGCCTTCCAGCTCCACCAGGCGCCCAAGCGCATCCACATGGTGGTGCCAGTGGAGCCCATCGGGTAGCTGGGTGGCGATACGCCGGCCCATCTCGTCGTGCTGGGTGCGGGTGGTCTCGTTCAGCGCATTGGTGACGCTGGCCAGGTAGCCGTGGCGGTCGTAGGCGTACTCGGTACGCTGCTGTGAGCAGTCGATTTGGGCGGTGACCTGGCCCAGGGCGTTCCACTCGCGTTGGTGGGTTGCCCCCACCGCATCGGTAATAGTCGTGGGGCGATCAGGCAAAGCATCGTGTTCGTAGGCGAAGGCGGTGGTGCCTTCCGGCCCGGTGACTTCCAGCGGATGGCCGAGGTCGTTACGTGTGATCTGCCAGCGCTGATTGTCAGGGCCTTCGATGCTGATCGGCTGCCCCAGGGCGTCGCGCTCAATGGCCCAGCGCGTGCCGTCTGGACCGGTCTGCGCAATCACTTGCCCATGCTCATCCCGCTCAATCAGCGTCTCGTGGCCCAGCGGATCCACGGTGGCTACTTTGAGACCGGCACGGTCGTAGCGGAACTCGATGCGCGAGCCGTCGGCGCGGGTATGGGCCGTCCAGCGGCGGCCGGGGCCGCTGCCCACAAAGTGGTAGCGCTCCTCCCGGCCCAGGCTGTCGGTGACCAGGGTGTGATCCACTTGGTAGCTGTACGTCCGCGCTAAACCTCCTGCTTCCTGCTGGCCCACCACGCGACCATCCGGGGCGTGGCGATCCCAGGTGTAGTGGGCTTCCATGCCCCCGGGGACCCGGTGGGCGGTGAGCATATGATCTTGCCACTCGAACTCGCGTACCACTTCACCGTGGCGATGGCGCACTGCAATCAAATCCCCGACGGGACTATACGAGTAGCGCACCAGCCAATCGTCCTGGGCGCTGCCGTCGTGTGCTTGCACCAGCTTGACGCCGGTTAGGCGCTGCCCGGCATCGTCGGGCTGGGCAGGAAGCAGGCTGTCGTAAACGAATTGGTAGCGACGCTGGGCGCTGTCGATCACCGTGACCAGCAGACCGGCTTCCCAGTGGTACTGGGTGGCATAGCCGTTGCGGTCGCGCTCTTCGATTAAGGGCCAGCGAGCAGCGTTATCTTTTGAACTATCACCTGAAGGCGTATCCGTGGTGGACGCCGCGTCTGCTGGATGGGCAGAGGTTGGGCTGGCAAACACATAGTAAAGCCCGCTGGCGTCGCTTAACACGATACGCTCAGGATCACTGCGTAACGTCTCGTCCAGGGCTTGCCAGCGGGGCGCGTTGCTCTCTTCAGCGGTTGAGGCACCCCCACGACGAATCCACAGCTGCTCGGTAGGGGAGAAGCGCGCCTGGCCGGGGGCCAGTGGCCCAAAGGTAATCTGACGGCCCTGGGCATCATGGACGATACAGGCGTCGTCGCTGAGGGTGATGACGAGGCTTTCGCCGGGCACCGACCAACCCTGACCGAGTACCCCAATCCGCCCGTTGCTGGAGAGATAACCCCGGCTAAACACAAACGGCCGTGGCGCGGGGAGTGCAAAATCGGTCTCCGCGGGCAGCAGCTTGGCGCCCAGCAGCGGGTTCACCGGGCTACCCACCGCCGGTTGGCAGGCACTGCAGTCGTCGGCCAGGCCATCGGTGATGTCGATATCGTCTAACGCCAACGGCGTGGCGGCGGTGATGTCGCTGCTGAGCAGTGGGGTCTGGTGCGGCTCAAGGGTAACGTCCTCGCTCTCCTCAGGCTCGGCTTCTCCCGGTAAGCGGGGCAGCACAATGGCGTGGCCCTGGCCGCGCCCGGGGCTACCGCCGGAGTTGATCTTGACCTGGGGGGCGACAATGGTCACGCCGCCGGGGTCGAGCTTGATAAAGCTGCCCCCGGCTTTAAGGGTGATCTCGCTACCCGCTTCCAACACGATCTGGCTGCCCGCTTTGTGGTGCAGCTCGCGACCGGTCTCGACCAGTTGGGCTTCACCGTAGACCTCATGGCGGGTT
>NZ_HG423343.1:2421105-2505212 GCF_000982975.1 Halomonas sp. A3H3
CAGGGCCTGGGGCTGCTCGCCGTGGTGCACGACTGAGACCACCTGCCACGCTTGGTTAAGGCTATCGATATCGTGGTCGGTGAGGGTAAAGCAGATACCGGGGGCGAGCTCCGGTAAGTCACTCTCGGCTTCGGCGGTGGTGGCGTCGGCGCGCAAGGATTCTAAGCGGTGGCGGGTAAAGGGCTTGCCGGAGGCGTCCTTCTTATACCGGCCGGGGTAGTCAAAGTGCTCGTAATCCTCCCGCTGGGCATGCTCGCCCAATCCTGGCGCGAGGTGCTCGTGGATCTGGGCGTAGGGCGGGTTCTTAAAGGTGTAGTCCTTGAGCATCGCCGAGGCGGGGCGCACCCGGTTGGCCTGACGCAACTTACGCACATGGCGTCGGGGCGGTGTACCGCCGGCGCGGCCGTGGTAGGTACGCTCGCCCACGCTGGGCAACACCACTGTCGAGTCGGCAAACACCAGCGAGTGTTTACCGCCCTCGGCGTTCTCGAACTCATGGAAATAGAAGCAGCCCTCTTCGGCGGCTAAACGCTCGATAAAGGCCAGATCGGTCTCGCGGTACTGCACCAAAAACTCGCGATCCAGAGGCGTGCGAGTAGTCGCAAAGCCGATATCGGTGAGGCTGCGCTCGTTAGCGAGCGTCGTGATGGCGTCAAACGGCGAGGCGTCCTGAAAGATACGCGAGTTATGGCGCAGCGATAACCGCCACAGTGCCGGACGAATCTCCACCCGATAAAAGCTGCGCCGGTGTCCCCTGTCGCCGCGGTGCAGCTCACTTATAATGCCATGCACGCGGCGGAGCGGCTCGCCGTCCTGCCAGATGGTCAGCGTGGCGTTTTGATCCAAGCAGTCGCTGGGCGATAGGTTGTGGGTACGGCTGGCAAACTCAACCGAGAGCGCAAACGGCTCCGACAGCGCCTCGTGATGGGTAAAGCGCACCACGGCGGTGTCATCGGCCCCGGGTAGGGTCAGGGTAAATTGCAGGCCCGTTTTGTCCGCCATCGCTCCGCTCCTTGGATCAAGTAAATGAGAAACGATCAGGGTAGCGGGCCGGGGCCAGAGAGCAAGGCCTGGAAGGCAAGTGACAGGGATCTCTTACACGTTTGTAAGAGATCGCTTACAAAATTTTAAGCGATGTCTTACAGCTTAAACGCTCAAAGAATGATCGTATGAAAAATGAGCTGCACTCCGTACTGAATACCATCCTATTTCAGCGCCTGCCAAATCAGATTAAAACCGACTAAAAACATGGCAAAAATCACCAGTCGGTAGAACAGCGTCTCGTTGACGCGGCTTTGCAGCCATAGGCCGTTGCGCACGCCGATCCAGGCGATGGGCACCAGCAGTAGCGACGCCCAGGCGCTGGTGACGTTGATTTCGCCAAGCCACATATAAGGCGCTAACTTGATCACGTTGACCACCGCAAAGGAGACTGCGCAGGTGGCAATAAAGGTCTCTTTAGAGAGTTTGCGCGGCAGCAGGTAGACATTTAGCGGCGGCGCGCCCGCATGGGCCATAAAGCTGGTAAAGCCGCAGACACTGGCGGCGGGCAGCGCCCAGCGTGAAGAAATAGGTTTCTTGGCAACGGGCTTGAGCAACATGTAAGCGGCGAACAGCAGGGTGATAACGCCGAGAGTCAGGCGTAAGCCCTGTTCGCTCAGGCTGTCGAACAGCAGCGTTCCCACTGCCACGCCAATGAATAAGCCCGGTACAAAGCGCCAGACCTCCGTGGCGTCCTGCTTGCCCCACCACGCCTTAACCGCAAACACGTCCATCACCAGTAGCAGCGGCAGCAACAGGCCGGCTGCCTGGGTGGGACTAATTGCCAGCGCCATGAGAGGAACCGACAGCGTGCCGAACCCACCCGCAAAACCGCCTTTGGAAACGCCGGTCAGGTAAACGGAAAACAGGATCAGCAGCCAGGCGATCACGGAGTAGTCGGGGAGCATACGCCTCTCTTGGTTATCAGTTCTCGGGTGTCAGTGGTCAATAAAAAGCCCCGCAGAAGCGGGGCAAGATAGCATAGCATTAGATAAACGTTAGCGGGCAAATTGTCGATCTATTACGCGTTCATTAGCCACTCGTGGTCGGGGTCGTTATGGAATTGCCACGCCCGCTTGGGCCCCGCCATCACATTTAAGTAGTAGAGCGAGTAGCCATGAGCCGCGCCCACTGGGTGGTAGCCTTTGGGCACCAACACACAGCAACCGTTCTCCACCGCCATGGTTTCATCAAGGCTGCGGTCATCGGTGTAAACGCGCTGGAAGGCGAACCCTTGGGCAGGGTTGATACGGTGGTAGTAAGTCTCTTCCAGCAGCGACTCGTGGGGTAAGTTATCCACATCGTGTTTGTGGGGCGGGTAGCTCGACCAGTTACCCGCAGGTGTGAATACTTCGACTACTAATAGGCTATCGGCGGGCTCGGTTTCCGGCAGGATGTCGTGCACATGGCGGGTATTGGTGCCCTGACCACGGGTGCTCTGCTTGATGTTGTCAGGCGTGATGAGCCGTGGGGCATGGTTGCCATGCCCAGGGGCGGCGCACACCGCTAGCTCTAAGTCTGTGGTCGCTTCTACCGCGTAGCTAACATGGTCAGGCAGGTAAACCGCATAGGGCGGGATCTGTTCAAAGATATCCATGCGCTGGCCGATATCTTCAAAGCGGTGCTCGCCGCAGGTTACCGTGGCGCGCCCGGTAAGCAGCACCAGGCAGACTTCTTGGTCATCACTGCTGGCCTCCAGGCGTTGGCCCTTGGCAAGTTTATGCATCCGAAAGCCAACGTGCTTCCAGCCAGCGGAGGCCGGGGTAACCTCGATGATAGTGCCCTGCTCATCAGGGGGGGTGGGGCGAACGAGTAGCGATGACATGCCTGCACTCCTCTTTTAGGGTAATCCACTGCGGATGATGTTGCCGGAATGACACTGCTCAAAAGCATCCGGCGCGGGTCTTAGTGACAATACTCAAGAGTTTAGTATCTATGGAATTAAAATTCCATAGATGTCGAGAATTAGAATTTTTATTTTTATTTTTATATGGTGAGGTAAATCATTAGCCATTCAGTCATCAGGGTAAAAAGTAAAAAGCGCCCAATAGCTGGGCGCGAAGATCAAAACAGAGCGAACGTTCGAACCGGTTAGAAGAAGTATTTCAAGCGGATTCGGGCACCGTAGCGATCAGTATCGCTGCTATTCATATCATTCTCATGGTCAACGTAGCTGTAGTAAGCCCCGATATAAGTATCAAAGTCATTCAACCCCAGCACATTGGCAAATCGGTACGATGTGTAAACCGTATTCGACTCATTGCGCCCTTCGGGGGTTAACATATCTTGGGCGACGTCGATGTTGGGATTCACTTCATCAATCTGGTTGCGTGCATAAATATATCCCAGACCAATATTGTTCCAGATGGTATTTACCCCAATGGAACTATTGCTCTCTTCGTGAGCCTCTAGGTGAGCCAAACTGAAATTGACAATTAAATCACCTCCATTGTAAGAGGCTGTGGCGCCGTAACCCGTACGGTCGCCAATATCTGCTCCCCGCTCGTCAACTACCGAGTCGCTGACCACATTGGTCTCCATACCCAGCGCAAATGACCAGTCGCCAGGCTGCCAAGCGATTACCGGGCGAACGATAGCGGCGCTTTTAGTATCATCATCAATGCGGTAGCCATGGTACGTATCGCCATCAAAAAGCCCCGAACGATCGCCCATCAGTGTGGCGACCTCAGCATAGAAGTCATTACCAAAACGGTGACTGAGCGCAATTTGCCCTGAATCACCACGCCCTCGCCCTTCACGGGCCTGATAGACATAGCTCTGACCGTCACTATAGAGGCTATCCGACGTCGTTCCGCTGTACTGAATAAAAATATCATGCCCCAGCGGGAATAAATCAAAGGCTTCGAAGCGACCCACTTTAATCTCGGTTCCTCGCTCACTACCAACCGCCAGCCAAGCATCATCCAAACCAGCATTGCCACTGGTACCCCAAAGCGGCTGCAACTTAAACCGCGCAAAGTTCCCTTGGTGATGGCGCTCACCGTTAATATCTAACAGTATCCGCCCATCTTGATTGAAGCGATCATCGCGATCGAGGGGCTCACCTGATTGGCTTCGAAAAAGAGAAACACCCCCTTCATGCTCGTTATAGGCATTAATATCTAGCTCTACATCGCCCCCAAAACTTAGCGAGCCTCGCTCATCTTCATAAGTTACAGCTGCCATCGTCGATGTGGCCATTCCCATTGAGATAGCCGCTATTAGCAAGAGTTTTTTATATTGGGCTACTGGCATGTTAAGTCTTCCTTTTTATGGTTGTTGTATTTCATGTTTACCATTAATAATGTGCTGAAGTTCTTGAATAACGCTGATGCAAGGATGAGATGGGGCATCTTTGATACCCCTTAAATGCAATGGTAGGCTGCTCTCAGGCGGTTTTTAGACGACGACGTTGGCGATATTGGTCGATGACCACGGCTGCAATGATGATGGCGCCCTTGACGATGTCCTGGTAGTAAGCGTCGACTCCCAAAAAGGTGAAGCCACTGAGCATTACCCCAAGAATCAGTGCACCTATCACCGTGCCAGCAATGCGCCCGACACCACCCGCTAAACTCGTCCCTCCGATCACGGCTGCGGCAATGGCATCTAGCTCGTACATCAGGCCCATACCCGCTTGGCCTGTACCTGCACGAGCAGATGCCACAACACCGGCCAAGCCCGCCAGAAGGCCAGCAATGGCATAGACCATAATGAGGTGCCGACGAACATTGATGCCAGAGACGCGAGCCGCCTGGGGGTTGGCGCCAATGGCGTAAGTGTATTTGCCATAGCGGGTATACTTCAGCGCGATATGGAAGAGCACTGCCACTGCCAGGAAGATGATCACAGGGTTGGCCCCTGAGCCAATCCAGGTGAATTGATCGGTAAGCATGCTCACCGGCTGGCCATCGGTATAAGCGCGAGCCACGCCACGAGCGCTCACCATCATGCCCAAGGTGGCGATGAAGGGGGGAATCATGGCAAAAGCTATTAAGGCGCCATTGATCAAGCCTGCTAAGGCACCGATCAAGAGCCCGGCCAATAAAGGTAATACCCACGGAAGGTCGGTGAGTGCCGGGTAGACAGCACGGAGATAGTCTGACTGTTGAGCAAAACTTGCGGTTACCATCGCCGTTAGGGCGAGTACTGACCCCGATGAGAGGTCGATGCCACCGGTGATAATCACTTGGGTAACACCGATGGCGATGATGCCGATAATCGACATCTGTAGGATCATGATTAGTAAGCGTTGCGGATTCATTAAGAAGGAGTCACCGCGCACGATCCAACCCAGAACCTCGAAAAGAAGAGCAATGCCGACCAACACTAAGAAGATGCTCACCTCGGTAGGAATCTTCTTTTTACGCTTCTTGACCACCTCCAGTTGATCGGTGGTTTCAACTGTATTGTTCATTGTTTTCTACCTCATTAATGCCCGTACCCGGGAAGGTCAGTCCTCGATAACCGGCATTTCCACCGGTGATGAGGCAAGCTCCATGATGTTGACTTGATTAGCTTCACTTCGATTCAGAAACCCAGTCACTCTGCCTTGATGCATCACCATGATTCGGTCACTCATACCCAGCACCTCCGGCAGTTCGGAAGAGATCATGATGACTGCTACGCCTTGCTTGACCAGTTCGGTGATCAGCTTGTGAATTTCAGCCTTGGCTCCTACGTCGATACCACGAGTAGGTTCATCGAGAATGAGGATACGTGGCTTAGTCAAAAGCCAGCGGCCAATCAGTACTTTCTGCTGGTTGCCTCCAGAGAGATTGCCGATACGCTCTTCCATAGAAGGGGTTTTGACTTGCAAGCGCTCCTTCATCGAATCACACTCATGGTCGAGGCGATTCTGTTCAACGAAGGTGGCTCGGGTATAGCCATCACGCAGCACCGCCAGTTCCATGTTTTCGATGACCGAAAGGCCGAGGAATAAGCCGGTTTCCTTGCGATCCTCGGTAAGTAGCGCTAGTCCGCGAAGCATGGCCTGATGGGGGGAACTGATAATTTCTTTTTTGCCATCAATGGAAATGCTGCCCGATGTGGGAGGCGTTACTCCAAATAGCGTTTCGGCGATATTAGTGCGACCTGATCCCACCAGTCCTGCGAAGCCGAGAATTTCGCCTGCACGCACCTCAAAGCTAATATTCTCAAATACACCTTCTAAGCAAAGGTTTTCTACCGATAGCACTACATCGCTGATCGGCACCTCTTCTTTGGGAAACATTTGAGTGACTTCACGTCCGACCATCAGCTTAATAATTTCATTAGATGTTATGTCGCTCGCCGCAGCGGAGTGGATAAACTGGCCATCACGAAAAATCGAAATATCATCGGCAATCTCGAACACCTCATCCATCTTGTGAGTGATGTAAATGATGCCTTTGCCCTGGGCGCGCAGGTCGTTAATAATCCGGAACAGGTGTTCCACCTCCCTGTCGGCAAGAGACGAGGTAGGCTCGTCCATGATCAACACTTCGGAATCGAAGGAGACTGCCTTAGCAATCTCAATCATCTGACGGCCAGCGACGGTGAGCTTTCGCACCTCCATTTCTGGATCCATGTCGATGCCAAGGCGATCAAAAAGTGCCTCGGTCATCTGGTTCATTTTGTCGTGGTTAATCATGCCAAACGCATTGATCGGCTCACGACGAATCCAAATGTTTTCGGCGATGGTCATAAATGGCATCAGGTTAAGTTCCTGATGGATCATGGCAATCCCGGCTTCCAGTGCGTCCAACGGGCCCTGTAGTGCCAACGGCTGGCCCTTTAAGCGAACTTCGCCTTGGTCGGGAATATAGACGCCGGCGATGATCTTCATCAGGGTCGACTTGCCTGCGCCATTTTCACCCATTAGGGCATGAACGGTACCCGGACGAACTTTCAGCTGAACGTTATCCAGTGCTACTACCCCGGGAAATGCCTTGCGGACATCGGCTACTTCAAGAATGAATTCGGCGGTATCGGGAGTCAGGTCTTCTGCGGTCATTGACGCCATGCTGGTTTCTCCTGAAACATCAAGGCTGGCTCGCCGTTAGGCGAGCCGAACGCCTTATTGATTGGCAAGAAATTCTTCAAGCGTTTCGGGGGTAACCAGTTGGAAAGGCACCATGGTGGTTTTCTCGACCTCATTGCCTTCGGCTAGATCAATGGCTGCCTTCACCGCACCGCCGCCCTGGCCGACCGGATCCTGGAAGACGGTGACGGCCAGTTCGCCGCTTTGCATGGACTCAATCGCATCGCGAGTTGCATCGATGCCGCCGACGATGATGTCGTCAGGGCTGATGCCCAATTGACGCATGGCGTTGAGGGCACCAATGGCCATTTCGTCATTATTGGCAGCAATGGCATTGATCTCTTGGCCACCCACTACCCAGTTGGTCATCAGGTCAATGGCTTTAGTGCGCTGATAATCGGCGGGTTGCTCGGCGATGATCTCGATGCCGGGGTACTCTGCTGCGACTTCCTTGACCCCTTCGGTACGTTGGTGAGTGGCACCTGAAGAAAGCTCTCCCAGCATGATGGCAACGTTACCTTCTCCGTTGAGTTGTTCGGCCAGCGCTCTCATCTGCATCTCTCCGGACACCTTCTGATCCGAACCGACAAAAACGACACCGTCGTTATCTAAGTCATTACCTTCTGGTTCACGGTTTACATACACTAATGGAATGCTCTGCAGTACGGCTTCTCCAGTCATACGCGATGTGGCTGCAGTATCGACGGGGTTAATAATGATGGCATCCACTCCTTGGGCGGCAAGGCTTTGTACTTGGCTAAGTTGACGGCCAATATCGCCTTGAGCATCTAAAAATTGAATCTCGTAACCCTGTGCTTCGGCTTCCGATGCCATCGCTTGTCGCATGGAGGTTAGAAAATTGTCATCGAACCAGGCGACGGAGACGCCGATAGATTGAGCCATAGCAGTGGTGCAAGTGGCTGCGAGAGCGGCGCCAAGTAGAAGGCGTTTCATAGGTATTCTCCTGAGTATTATTCTTGTGGTTTTGATCACCATTTCGGATGCGGCAATTAAGAGTGCGCATATCCTATGTATGGAATTTAGATTCTATTTGCGCCAAAAGCAAAATTTTAATTCCATACTTTGGTATAAATGGAATATTTGTTTCTTTCGCCAGGAGAGTGGTCGATTTCTAGAAAAGCTAAATATTTCCGCTGTGTAGCCGTGGTGCAAAAGCCAAGGAAGGGAGGGCTTCAAGGAGGGCTGATAGGCCTGCTGCATCTGGCTAAGCAGGCACTCTTCAAGTGGGAGAGAGGGGAGTGATCGGTATCGATAGCAGCAGCGATTAAGGCTGGTCAGGTTGATTGCGGCTTTTTTGCAGATCCAACGCTTTGTCCTGGCGAACGCCGAGTGAAATAGCAAGTGTCTGAGTAAGACAAAGCGAAGCGGTCAGTCCTCGAAAACTCTTTACTTCCGCTTCGTGCACTATCAGTGCTACGTCAGACAAGCGCACTAGTGGGCTGAGACTTGAGTCTGTCAAAACCACCAGTGGGATGCCTCTTCGGTGAGCCTCCTCCGCGACATCGCGGGATTCTTGAGCGTAAGGGGCGAAACTGATAACCAGTAGCGCGTCATGAGTACCCACCGCTTTTACCTGCTCGCTGTACATACCGCCAAGGCCGTTCATAAGAAAGGCGGGTTTCTCTATATGGTGAAGGGCATAGGTCATGTAGCTAGCGACCACAAAGCTGCGGCGTGCGCCCATTACATGAACGGCGTTAGCCTTTTCAAAAATATCCAACGCGCTCTCCAAGTGATCCGGATTAATCCGATCAGGAAGCTGTTGAAGTGCTTCTTGGTTGGCACTGGCAAATTCCCATAACAGTTGCGTGCTGTCCGGTGTTTCACCTGTGGCTGTGCGTACTGCACGGATGCGTTCGTTGTAATTGGGTAATTCATCAAACAGACGGGCACGAAAAAGCTGCTGCATCTCTGAGAAGCCTGAAAACCCAAAGCTATTAGAGAAGCGAATGAGGGTTGAGGGCGTGACGCCCGCTTGTTGGGCTAGCTGAGCAACGGTCGCAAAGGCCACTTCTTGAGGATGATCCAATAGAAACCGTGCTGTTTGCTGCAAACGACGGCTTAGAGTGGGGTAATCAGCGGTGATCCGCTCTTCTAGTGTTGTAAAACTTTGTGGTACTTGGCTCATAGGGCGCCTGCTAGTCACATTTAATGTTGTCATCGTATAAGTGATTCATAGCGTAGTTAAATGGGAATATAAATTCTATAAATGCTTTTCGATAGCACCAAGTAAATCATCACAAATTCATATGAGAGAATTTTTTGAGCTTAACGGTACTGCTTTGGTCGAATGTGTCGCTTAGCATTAGCGTAATAAAAACAATAAATTATTGATTTCATTACTAACGCCTTGAGTTGATGCCAAGCAATAAAAGAATCGAATATTCTGTATGTTGCCTGTTTGGAATGTATGCTCTATCCTCATTTTAACGTTGGTCATCATTGCTTGGCTAGCCCAACAGCTGAGCTCGTTTTTGTCCTATTTCAGAAAAACAACCAAGCCATTCTATTGGAGATTTTCATGGCGCAACACTCTATTAAATTCGCGCTGAATCATATGGTTAACCCGCGCTGGACGCCTCAGCAGCTTATCGAAGCCGCCGCTGAAATGGGCGTAGGTGCAGTAGAATTGCGCAACGACGTGGGTGGCAACAGTATCGTTGATCTTGATACTGCAAGCAGTGCTGGTCAGCGAGCACGAGAATTAGGCATTGAGGTTTTGAGCATTAACGCGCTTTACCCCTTCAATATTTGGAATGAAGAGCGGGAGAGGCAGGCAGAAACGCTGGCTCAATGGGTTCATGCGGCGGGTGGGCGAGGGCTTGTACTCTGCCCGCTAGTAGACGCCGAGAACCGAGCCAGTGCCGAAGAGCGTAAGGCTGGCCTGGAGCAAGCGCTAACGGCGTTGGATAAAGTATTGGGTCGTTACGACCTACAGGGGTTTGTTGAGCCCCTTGGATTCCCCATCTCCTCGTTGCGGGCTAAAGGCGAAGCGGTAGAGGTCATCCATGCACTTAACCTGTCATCGCGTTTTTCACTAGTACACGACACTTTCCATCATCAAGGCGCCAGTGAGTCTGATGTTTTTGCTGATATGACAGGGTTGGTACATATCTCTGGACTTGAAGATCCCGATGTCACCTTTGAAGGCATGTTAGATGAGCATCGCGTGCTAGTAAGCACTCAAGATCGTCTCGATAACGTAGGACAACTTAAGCGTTTGTTAAGCAGTGGCTACAACGGGTATGTCTCTTTTGAGCCTTTTGCCGCATCGGTACATCAACAGAAAGATCCAGTGGCAGCACTGCGAGACAGTATGGCATTTATTCAGCATCAACTGGGCTAGCGCTGGCTCTGTTATCGTGCTGCAAGCGCAATAATAAAGACAAGGAGAATTTAATGAAAATCGCCCTCGATCCGCACATGCACCGGCACCTCTCACTGCCAGAAATTTGTCGGCTCACTAAAGAGCTTGGTTACGACTATATAGAACTGTCTCCCCGCCCTGATTTCATGGTGTGGTGGACCCGGCCACGTACTTATCCTGATGCTATCAGGTCATTTAAAAAAGCCATGAAAGAGCATGATGTTGGCCTTGCCACCATGCAGCCGATGTATCGATGGTCTAGCCCCTATCGCGATGAATGGGAAATGGCCATGGATAACTGGAAAAGAATTATCGAAGTGGCGGTAGAGCTTGATAATCCACTGCTGATTTCCGAATTCGGGCGCGGCGGTTCAGTGGAGCGTTCTCAGGCAGACCGAGCAGGGCTCCATACTCCGGAAGCGTGCGAAAACGCCTTTTGGCGCTCGATGGATGTATTGGTACCCATTCTTGAGCGCGAAGGATTAACGCTGAGCATTGAGCCTCATCCTGAAGACTGGATTGAGACAATGGAGCCGGCGGTGGAAATCATTAAAACCATTAACTCACCTGCTATTAAAAGCTCCTATATTGCCCCCCATAGCTTTTTTTACGGTGACGACTTGGCGACCACCATCCGTGCCACCAAGGGTGAGTTAGTTCACGCCCGTGTCGCTGATACGTTTAACCACAAAGCTTCTTCGGAGTTGCGCTATATCGTTAACCCCCCTGGTTCTACTGCCCGAGTCCATCAGCACCTGGATATGGGGGAGGGAGAAATAGACTGGGACGTTTTCTTCAAAACCCTGCATGAAATTGGCTTTGATGGTGTGCTCTCCAGCTGTGTATTCGGTTGGGAAGAGCGAGCTGAAGCCTCCAATCGTTTTATGCGTGGTGAGATTCAGCGCTACGTCGACAAATACTGGAAATGAGGTTTGTCGGTTGGGCAGGGTGGCACTCCTGCCTATCCGACTAAAAATAACAACAAGGAAACCATGCTATGAACCGCATAACGCTTGCTTGCATCGTGTCGGCCTTAATCACTCCCATAGCCATGGCGGATATGACGATTGGCGTAACCCAGGCCTTTGGTAATCATTTGTTTTTAACCAATGTTCGCAACGCCATGGAAGAGCAGGCGGCTACTTATTCGGATGTGACGCTTCAGTTCGAGGATGCCCAAGGAGATATTGGTCGCCAGCTTAATCATATCCAAAATTTTATTAGCGCCGACCTGGATGCGATGATCGTCAGTGCTGTTGATACGGCAGCGACGCCACGCATGATCAGTCTGGCGCAGGAAGCCAATATTCCTTTGGTGTTTGTGAACCGAGAGCCCGAGATAGACAACCTTCCCGAAGGCGTTGCCTTTGTCGGCTCTGATGAGAACGACTCCGGTCGTCTCCAGATTGAAGAGATCGCTCGGCTACTCAACTACGAAGGCAATGTGGCCATTATGGTGGGGGAACTCGGTATTAACGCTACCGTGTTAAGAACCAAGGGTGTTGAGGACTTCGTCGGGCAGCATCCCGACATGCATATTGTTGCCAAGCAGCCAGCGCACTTTATGCGCAACGATGCAATCGACCTAATGAACAACTGGATTGTTGATGGCAGGCAGATCGATGCTATCGCCGCCAATAATGACGAGATGGCAATTGGTGCCATTCGGGCGATGCACCAAGCGGGCTTAGACCCTCAGAACATGATTATCGGTGGAATCGATGCTTCGGGCGATGCATTGATGGAAATGGAGAATGGGAATCTTGATGTCACTGTCTTCCAGGATGCGAAAGGTCAGGGCAGAGAGTCGGTTAAAACAGCCGTTAGCCTGATTCAAGGAGGGCACGTTGACTCTTATGTTTGGCTTCCCTTTCAGCTTGTGACTCCCGATAACTACAAAGATTTTATTGATCAGTGATTGCTAATTCACATCGTCCCATTACTTATAGCTAAGGATACTACCATGACTGTCAAAATAGGAATTATCGGCACCGGCATGATCGGTGAAGAACATGCCCGTCGTATTACCCAACAGTTGACCGGCGGCCAGATTGTCGCGGTCACTGACGTTAACCTTGATCAGGCCAGAGCAGTGGTGGAACGGTTGGGCGTCGAGGCGCAGGTTTATGAAGATGGTCAGGCGCTGATTAGCGCCGAAAATGTTGATGCGGTGATGGTTACTTCATGGGGCCCTACCCACGAAGAGTATGTGTTGGCCGCTATTAAAGCCGGTAAGCCGGTCTTTTGCGAGAAACCTTTGGCGACCACCGCTGAGGGCTGTCGACATATCATTGATGCGGAAATAAAGGCCAATAAGCGACTTGTTCAGGTCGGGTTTATGCGCCGCTACGACAGCGGCTATCAGATGATGAAAGCGGCGATCGATGGTAACCGACTGGGTGAGCCACTGATCGTACATGCGGCTCACCGCAACCCGGAAGTACCTGAGCGTTACGTTACGCCCATGGCGATTCACGACACGCTGATTCATGAATTGGATACGTTCCGCTGGCTGCTGGACGACGATTACAAAAGTGCTCAGGTACTCTTTCCCCGCAAGACGCGCCATGCTCACAGCAAGGTTGAAGACCCTCAGATCGTGCTGCTTGAGACCGTCAAAGGCGTGCGAATTGACGTCGAAGTGTTTGTGAACTGCAAGTACGGTTATGACATTCAATGTGACGTTGTGGGTGAAGAGGGTATTGCCCGACTGCCAGAACCTCAATCACTGCAGCTTCGCCAGGCTGGCCAGCGCTCCAATGAGATTCTCATGGATTGGAAAAAACGTTTCGGTGAGGCATTTGATGTCGAGCTGCAAGCCTTCATTGATGGCGTAGCCACTGGTGAATTGAAGGGGCCCTCATCCTGGGACGGCTATGCGGCCGCCATCGCGGGCGATGTGTGTGTGCAAGCACAGGAAAGCGGCGGTATCGAACAAATTGAGATGCCAGAGCGACCGGCGTTCTACGCCTAACGGTTCAAACTCCTCATACACGGCTCCGCTGCTCTGCACGGAGCCATTTTTTTTAAGACGTCATATTTTATCGAATGTACAACCAAAGCATTACGGATTGCACGTTTCAAATATTGATTATTTGGAATATAAATTCTATATTGAGTCGAACACACGCTAATAACAATGCCTATTCCTGAAAATCCACGGCAACGCTGCTTCTCTTTACAAGTGACGCTGGGTTAGGGACTGGCTACACGTAGGATGTGATGCCATGAATAAGACCAAGACACTGGATCTAATCTGCCTCGGTCGAGCGGCTGTTGACTTATACGGCAACCAAGTGGGTAGCCGTTTGGAGGATATGAGCAGCTTTGCCAAGTACCTGGGGGGCTCTTCGGGCAATATCGCCTATGGAACGGCTCGCATGGGGCTGAAAACAGCGATGCTGACCCGCGTGGGTGATGAACATATGGGCCGCTTCGTACGCGAAGAGCTGGCCCGTGCTGGCGTTGATACCAGCCACGTGGCCACGGATAAAGAGCGGCTAACGGGAATGGTGGTGCTCGGCATTAAAGATCGCGATACGTTTCCGCTGATCTTCTATCGCAATGACTGTGCCGATATGGCCGTCGACAGTGGTGACTTCGAGCCCGAATTTATCGCCTCTAGCAACGCGCTGCTGATTACTGGCACTCACTTTTCTACAGAACAGACCTACAAAACCAGTAAAACAGCGATTGAATACGCCAAAGCCGCAGGCACCAAAGTCATTCTGGATATCGACTATCGCCCGGTGCTGTGGGGATTAACCACGCTGGGTGATGGTGAAACCCGGTTCGTTTCCGATGAAGGCGTTAGCCGCCATCTACAGACGATTCTGCCCGACCTTGATCTGGTAGTAGGCACCGAAGAAGAAGTGCATATCGCCGGAAGTAGCACCGATACCCTTACCGCACTGAAGCGTATTCGCGAACTAACGGATGCCACCATCGTGCTCAAGCTGGGGGCTCAGGGCTGTACGGTGCTCGACGGTGATATCCCCGGTAGTGAAGAAGATTTCGTGGTGCATACCGGGGTGCGCGTCGATGTGCTTAATGTATTGGGGGCAGGCGACGCCTTTATGAGCGGCTTCTTGCGAGGCTGGCTGCGTAATGAACCTCACGAACGCAGCTGCGCGTATGCCAATGCTTGTGGTGCTCTTGTGGTCTCCCGCCACGGCTGCGCGCCGGCGATTCCTAGTGCCGAAGAGCTTGACGATTACCTCTCCAGAGCTGAGTCCATTGCCCGTCCAGATCTGGATACCCGGCTTAATTACCTGCACCGCGTGACCACTCAACGCAATCCACAGCAGTGGGATGATCTCTGCATTATGGCGTTTGATCACCGCAAACAGCTCTTTGATATGGCCCGAGAAGAAGGGGCCGATGTCGCGAGGATTCCCTACCTGAAGCAACTGCTTGTGAAAGCGACAGAGCGCGGTAGTGAGCAATTGGGCAATAGCCGTGTGGGGGTATTGATTGACGATACCTATGGTCAGGATGCGCTTAACGATGTCACCGGGCGAGGCTGGTGGATCGCCCGGCCGGTGGAGCTGCCTAGCTCCCGGCCCATCGAACTGGAAGGGGGGCGCAGTATTGGCTCACGCCTTCAGCAATGGCCGAAGGAACATATTGTCAAGTGCCTCGTTTTCTACCACCCAGAAGATCAAGTGACCCTGCGGCAAGCCCAGGAAAGACAAGTGATAGAGCTTTATCGCGCCTGTGCCGAGTCGGGCAATGAATTATTGCTGGAAATTATCCCGCCGCGAGACCTGGCTGCCGATGACGATATGTTCATCAATGCGATGCAGCGTTTTTACAATCTGGGCGTGCAGCCCGATTGGTGGAAACTCCCGCCGCAAACTCCAGACGGCTGGCAGCGTATTGGCACGTTACTCAAAGCCCGTGCGCCTCACTGCCGCGGTGTTGTGATGTTGGGTTTAGATGCGCCGTTGGAGGAGCTTAAAGAAGGGTTAATGGATAGTGCTGGCGTCGATGTGTGTAAAGGCTTTGCCGTCGGTCGCACCATCTTTGGTGAGCCAAGCCGCCGCTGGCTACGTGGCGATTATGACGATGAACAGCTGATTGAAGCGGTGTTGGCCAATTATATGACCCTGGTTGATGCTTGGCAGAAGCGCCAGCGCGCAGCCTAGCGTCCATTTTATGACAAGTGCATTCCAGTTTATGACAAGAGTGACAAGGCTATGAACACGATTCGACTCACCATGGCGCAAGCGGTCGTGCGCTACATGCTGGCCCAGAAAGTAGACATTGAAGGCGAGATTAAACCGCTCTTTCCTGGTGTTTGGGCCATTTTTGGTCACGGCAATGTCGCCGGGCTGGGCGAGGCGCTGTATCAGACGCGCGAGCATCTACCCACCTATCGCGCGCACAATGAGCAGGGCATGGCCCATGCTGCCATTGCTTATACCAAAACACTCAATCGTCAGCAGGTAATGGCCTGCACCGCCTCGGCGGGCCCGGGTGCTACGAACATGGTGACGGCTGCCGCAGTAGCGCATGTGAACCGCCTGCCTGTGCTATTCCTGCCTGGGGATACGTTTGCCACGCGCATGCCTGACCCGGTTCTGCAGCAGGTGGAAAACTTCCACGATCACACACTGACCTCTAATGATTGCTTCAAACCGGTCAGCCGATTTTTTGACCGCATTACGCGGCCCGAGCAACTGCTCACCTCGTTGCCCCAGGCGGTGCGGGTGCTAACGGATCCGGTTGAGTGTGGGCCGGTCACGCTAGCGTTGCCTCAGGATATCCAAACGTTCGCCTTTGATTATCCCGAGCACTTCTTTGCCGAGAAGGTGCACCGGCAGCGTCGCCAGTCAGCAGATCGCCATGAGTTGGAGAGTGCGGTTCAGCTTATCCGCCAGGCTAAAAAGCCGCTGGTGGTGGCAGGGGGCGGCGTGCACTACTCAGGGGCTATAACCGCCCTGGATGCCTGGGTTTCTCGCTACCAGCTGCCTGTAGGAGAGACCCAGGCGGGCAAAGGGGCACTACCGTGGGATCACACCCAGAATGTAGGCACGATTGGTGTCACCGGCGGCGCGGCTGCCAACGCCTTGGCGGCCGAGGCGGATCTGATTATTGCCGTCGGTACCCGGCTGGGGGATTTCGCCTCTGGCTCGCGCGCCATGATCAACCCGAATGCCAAGCTGCTGAGCATCAATGTGGCCTCTTTCGATGCGGTTAAGCACAAGGGGCAGGCGCTGGTAGGCGATGCCAAGCTGACCCTTGAGGAGCTGATCACTGAGCTCGAGGGTTGGCAGCCAGAGGAGAGCTGGGTTGAGCAAGCCGCTGGACTTCGCACTGATTGGAACCAGACCGTCGATAAGGTGACCGCCGACCGCGGCAACAACCTGCCCTGCGACGCAGAAGTGGTTGGTGCAGTTAACCGCGCGGCGGGAGAGCGAGACATTGTGGTGTGTGCGGCAGGTGGCCTCCCGGGTGAGCTGCAAAAACTCTGGCGTACGCGGTTTGATCGCGGCTATCACATGGAGTACGGCTACTCCTGCATGGGTTACGAGTTAGCCGGTGGTGTCGGCGTAAAGATGGCCAAGCCCGACTCTGAAGTGTTTGTGATGGTGGGCGATGGCTCTTACCTGATGCTCAATTCAGAAATTGCCACCTCGGTCATGTTGGGTCACAAGATCGTCGCTGTAGTTCTCGATAACCGTGGCTATGGATGCATCCACCGCCTGCAGCAGTTCTGCGGCGGGCCCGGCTTTAACAACATGCTGGAGGACTGCTTGAGCGTTGATGAAGGTGCCCCCAAGACCGACTTCGCAGCGCATGCGGCCGCATTGGGTGCACTCAGCGAGCAGGTCGGCAATATTCAGGAATTAGAACAAGCGCTTGAGCGTGCCAAGGCCGCTGACCGTAGTTACGTGATTGCTATCGATACCGATGGCTCGACCGATACCCAAGATGGTGGTGCCTGGTGGGACGTGGCGGTGCCAGAGGTTTCCGAACGCGCCGAAGTGAATACGGCCCGCGAACGCTATGAGGCGTACAAAGCGCGCCAATTCCAGAATCTTTAAGGCGCTGCCCTCTGCTTATTTGGAAGAACGACCCACTTTTAATAACGACGCATTCTAAATGTGAATAACAACAGTAACGGAGACCGCCATGAGCGTAAGACTCGGTATTAACCCACTTACCTGGACTAACGATGATATGCCCGCATTAGGCGGTGATACACCGTTGGGTACCTGCCTTGCCGAAGGTAAGCAGGCAGGTTTTTCGGGCTTCGAGCTAGGCCATAAGTTCCCCCGGGTGCCAGAAAAGCTTGGGCCCATTCTTGAGAAGCACGGCCTCTCGTTAGTCTCAGGCTGGTACAGCAGCGAATTATTGACCCGCAGTGCCGAAGACGAGATTGAAGCAATCAAGCCGCACCTGCACCTGCTCAAATCGCTGGGCGCCAACGTCATGGTGTTCTGTGAAGTGACCCACTGCGTGCACGGCGAGCGCGACACGCCTCTTTCGCACTCGCCGCGCATGAGTGAGGAGGGTTGGAAGACATTTATACCACGACTTAATCAGGTTGCTGATTACTGCCTGGAGCAGGGGGTGCAAATCGCCTACCACTACCACTTGGGCACAGTGATTGAAACGCCTGATGAGATTGATCGGCTGATGGCCGAAGCCTCTCCCTCGGTTGGGCTGCTGCTGGATACCGGACACCTAGTGGCGGCGGGCGGCGATCCAGTGTTATTGCAGAAAAAGTACGCGGATCGCATCAATCATGTGCACTGCAAAGATATCCGCAAAGACGTACTGGCGGACGTACGCAATCGGGATCTCAGTTTTCTCGACGGAGTACTGAACGGCATGTTCACTGTTCCGGGGGATGGCTATATCGACTACACCACGTTATTCGAAGGACTTCGGGAGAGTGGTTATTCAGGCTGGATGGTAGTTGAGGCGGAGCAGGATCCTGCGGTTGCGCATCCACTTACCTACGCCTGTTTAGGGCATGACAATTTACGCCGTTTCTGCGCCGAAGCTCGTTTAGCCGTCGATGCGTAAACCGAACACCAAGAGGAGTTGAGAGATGAGTATCTTAGGTAATTTTATCAATGGCCAAGCCGTTGCAAGCCAAAGCGGCCGCACCGCGCCTGTCTATAATCCCGCCACTGGCGAGCAGACCCTGCAGGTGGCGCTCTCTTCTGCGCAGGAGACCCAGGAAGCAGTGCGAGTTGCCGATGAGGCCTTTGCCACTTGGTCGAAAATGTCTCCGCTTAAGCGCTCGCGTATTCTGTTTAAATTCAAGGCGCTGGTAGAGGAGCACACCGACGAGCTGGCGCGGCTGATTTCCCGCGAGCATGGCAAGGTGTTTTCTGACGCCAAAGGCGAAGTAACCCGTGGCCTTGAAGTGGTCGAGTTTGCCTGTGGCATTCCGCACCTGCAGAAGGGCGAGCACTCCATGAACGTCGGCACCGGCGTTGATAGCTACTCCATGATGCAGTCGCTCGGCGTGTGCGCCGGTATTTCGCCGTTCAACTTCCCGGCAATGGTGCCCATGTGGATGTTCCCCATTGCGCTGGCCTGTGGCAATACCTTTGTCATGAAACCGTCGGAGAAGGATCCCTCCACGCCGATGCGCTTAGCTGAGCTACTGAAAGAGGCGGGCTTACCGGATGGCGTCTTCAACGTCGTCAATGGCGATAAAGAGTCAGTGGATGTACTGCTGACCGATGAGCGTGTTCAAGCCGTCAGCTTTGTGGGGTCTACCCCGATTGCCGAGTACATCTACGCCACGGCATCAAAACATGGCAAGCGTGTTCAGGCGCTGGGCGGTGCCAAGAATCACATGGTGATCATGCCGGATGCCGATCTTGATCAAGCCGTTAGTGCACTGATGGGTGCCGCCTACGGCTCCGCAGGCGAGCGTTGCATGGCCATTTCGGTGGCGGTGCCCGTGGGTGAGGAGACCGCCCAGAAGCTGCGCGAGAAGCTTGAGGCTGAACTCGCGAACCTGCGCGTCGGGCCTGGCCTGGTCGATGGCCCCGATAACGATATGGGCCCACTGGTGACTCGCGATCACCTGGAAAAGGTCAAAGGCTATATCCAAACTGGCGTGGACGAAGGCGCAGAGCTGGTGGTAGATGGCCGCAAAACGGCGGTGGACGGCGCTGGTGATGGTTTCTTTAT
The DNA here is from genome assembly GCF_000982975.1 of Halomonas sp. A3H3. Lineage (NCBI taxonomy): Bacteria > Pseudomonadati > Pseudomonadota > Gammaproteobacteria > Oceanospirillales > Halomonadaceae > Halomonas > Halomonas sp. A3H3. Next base: position 2,440,719 of record NZ_HG423343.1, read on the forward strand.
TGGCGGCACGCTGTTTGATCATGTCAAGCCCGGTATGCGCATTCACTCTGAAGAGATTTTCGGCCCAGTGCTGGCGATTACCCGCGCGGGAAGCTTCGATGAAGCGGTCAGCATGGTTAACGCACATGAGTATGGCAACGGCACAGCGATCTTTACCCGTGATGGGGATGCCGCGCGCCAATACTGCGAGCAGATTCAGGTCGGCATGGTCGGCGTTAACGTCCCTATTCCCGTGCCCATGGCGTTTCACAGCTTTGGCGGTTGGAAGCGCTCACTGTTCGGCCCGCTGCACATGCACGGCCCCGATGGCGTGCGTTTCTACACACGCATGAAAACCATTACCCAACGCTGGCCCAGCGGTATCCGTGAAGAGACCAATCACTTCACGATGCCCACACTTTAAGCACCAATAAAGCCTGACGTTATTCTGACAGCACCGGCGGCTTGGGCGCCGGTGTCTTCAAATGAACCGAGCCTGCTCATCCCCCTAAGCCAACCTTCCTCGGCGGCACTTGTTTGCTCGACCAGTTCCCAACGGAATAGAGAGACGCATACCGTGCGTGCCGTCGACAATTAAAGCACTCAAACAACAACGATAAGAGATCAACATGGCCAATACGATAGCTGACCTACTGGCACCCCATCAGCTGCGGTTAGGCATTAACCCGCTAAGTTGGACAAACGACGTGATCACCGAGTTTGGTGACGATACCCCTGTCGAGACATTCCTGCACGAGGCCGCTGCCTGCGGTTACCAAGGGGTCGAAATGGGCCGCAAGTTCCCCCGCGACCCATCAGTGCTCAAACCGTTATTGGCGGAACACGACCTGGCTCTGGCAAGCGGTTGGTACTCCGGGTTTCTAGCCGAACGCGATGTAGAGTCTGAACTGGCGGCGGTGGCCGAGCATGCAGAGTTGCTGGCTGCCTGCGGTGCCCAGGTGATGGTATATGGCGAGTGCGGCCTGATGCCGGGTGATGCGCCACTCGACGCGCCGCTGTCGAAAACTCCGAGCGTAGCAAAGGCCGATTGGTCGGCCTATGGCGAGCGTCTGACGCGCTTTGCCGAGGCGCTTAAAGCGCGCCATGGCATTGCACTTAGTTATCATGCCCATCTGATGATGGTGGTGGAAAATGAAGCCGAGATTGACGCGCTGATGGCTCATACGGGCGAGGCAGTGGGGCTGCTGTTCGATGCAGGCCATGTGGTGGCCGGGGGTGGTGATATGGCAGGTCTGCTGGCACGCCATGGCGCGCGTATCAATCATCTGCACTGCAAAGACATCCGGGGGGATGTCATGGCCCGAGTGCGCCGCGAGGACATCAGCTTCAACCAAGGCGTGCGCGATGGCATGTTCACCGTGCCGGGTGATGGCTACCTGGATTTTTCGCCCCTGATTGAGTTTGCCACCAACACTGATTATCAAGGCTGGCTGATCGTGGAGGCCGAGCAAGACCCGCGTAAAGCACCCCCAAAAGAGATGGCCGGTATTGCTTATCGCCATATGACACAGCTGTTCGAAAACCGCTGACTCAGTGCATCACACCCTCTTAGCGGAGTGCTAAAAGCGGCGCTCACGACTAACTTCAGGAGACTTTATCATGGCTAAGATGCTCAATATTGGCTTGATCGGCAGCGGTTTTATGGGCCAGGCGCATGCGGACGCCTATCACCGCGCGAGGATGCTCTACCGTGACCTACCATTAACGCCGCGGCTATATGCTATTGCTGATCAAGGGGCAGGCGTGGCTGAAGCCGCACGGGAACGCCTCGGTTTCGAGAAAGGTTACGGCGACTGGCGCCAACTGATTGATGACCCCCATGTAGATGTGGTCGATATTACCTCCCCCAACGCGTTGCACCATGAAATGGCGCTGGCTGCTATCGCCGCAGGCAAGCATGTCTACTGTGAGAAACCGCTCTCCATGAGTGATGATCAGGCTCGCGAAATGCACGAGGCGGCCGAGCGGGCGGGTGTGAAAACCATGGTGGCCTTTAACAACATCAAAACACCGGCAGCGCTTCTGGCCAAGCAGTTGATTGACGCCGGTGAGATTGGCCGACCTATTCGGTTCAGAGGGACGTTTGATCAGGGCTTCTTTAATGATCCGGATCTGCCCTGGTCGTGGCGCTGCTCTCGTGAAGGCGCGGGAACCGGGGCGCTAGGGGATCTGGGCGCGCATATTATTAGCGTGGCACAGTTTTTAATGGGCGACCTGGAAGAGGTTAACTGCCAGACGCAGACGCAAATTACCGAACGCCCAGTGCCCTCCAGCGATGCCGGTTACGCCAGCAAGGTCGATAAACACGCAGAAATGCGTCGTGTGGAAAACGATGATCAGACCCAGGCGCTGGTTAAATTTACCTCCGGCGCGGCCGGGGTGATTGAAAGTTCACGCCTCGCGGCTGGTCGAGTGTTTGGCGTGTATTGGGAGATTTCCGGTACCGAGGGCACGCTGTATATGGACGGTGAGAGGTTTAACGAGCTGCAGGTATACCGTTTGAACGACGATAAGCGTGACCGCGGTTTCAAAACCTTGCTGGCCGGCTCCCAGGTGCCGCAGTACCGCGCCTTCTTTGGCTTTGATTTCGCCGGTGGCGGGCTAGGTTTTTTCGACGCCAAGGTGATTGAGGTGCACGACCTGATCGAGGGCATCGCTAACCAGGACGACTGCTTTCCCAACTTTGCCTTTGGCCGCGCCAACCAGCGCATCATCACCGCTATGGATGAATCCGCCCATAGCCGTCAGTGGGTACGCATCTAAACCTTGCAGACGCCCTGGAGATAAGGAGAGCAACATGGCATCAACAAGAATACGCATTGGCATGGTCGGCGGTGGCCCTGGCGCGGGTATTGCCAAAGCGCACCGAATGGGCATGCGGCTGGACAACCGTTATGACTTGGTGGCCGGCGCTTTCTCACGCTCACTGAAGAAGTCTCACCAGGGCGCGGCAGAGCTTAAGATCGACCCTGCCCGTGTCTATGAAGATTATGCGCAGATGGCGGAGAAGGAGAGCACTCGGGAAGAAGGCATCGAGGCAGTGGTGATTGTCACGCCCAACGATAGTCACTACCCGGTGGCCAGCGCCTTCCTGGAAGCAGGCATTCATGTGATTTGCGATAAACCCATGACGGGTGATCTGGATGAGGCGGAACGCCTGCACGCTCTGGCCGAAGCGCGCGGGCTGGTTTTCGCGTTAACCCACAATTACAGCGCCTACGCCATGGTGCGCGAAGCGGCGCATCTGGTACGAGAAGGGGCGCTTGGCGAGTTGCGTATTGCCATGGTGGAGCACGCCTCCGGCTGGGCATGCGCAAAAGTAGAGGACGATGCAAGTAATAAGCAGGCCGCGTGGCGTCTCGACCCGGCTCAGTCCGGCACTACCAGCCTGATTTCTGATCTGGGTACCCATGCCCACCAACTGCTGCGGTTTGTCAGTGGTCAGGAAGTCACCGAGGTGTCTGCAGAACTTAGCACCTGCGTGCCGGGGCGGCGGGTATTCGACGATGCGCAGATCCAGGTACGTCTGGAGAATGGGGCGCGTGGTTCACTGTGGGTCAGCATGGCCGCCACGGGGCACGAGCACGGCTTACGCTTCCGCCTGTTTGGCGATAAGGCTTCTCTGGAGTGGTGTCAGATGGATCCGCACTACCTTACCTTGAAATACCCCGATGGCCGGCGCGAAACCCGCGTGCAGGGACATGATAGCCAGAGCGATGACCAAGCCCGGTTGACGCGGATAGGGCTGGGCCACCCTGAAGGGTTTATCGAGTCCTTTGCCAATCTTTATAGCGACATTGCCGATGTTATCGAGCGATATCGCGATACCAGCCAGGCCGCCTGTCAAGCTCGACCGTTGCCGAACAGTCGTGATGGACTCTTGGGCGTACGCTTTGTTAAGGCCGTTGACGCCTCTCACAACACACAAGGCCAGTGGGTAACCATCGCGCTCTAGGCTTGCAAAACCTGGGTCTTGAAAGCCTGAGCTTTGAAAAGCTTGGCTTTGAAACCCCTGACCTTGAAAAACAGGAGGTACACTTATGCAACGCTTTGCTCTTATTGGTGCTGGGTTTATCGGCTCGCTGCATGCTCGTAACCTGTTTCGCCACCCTAAGGTATCGCTTGATGTTGTGGCCGATATTGATTTGGCTAAAGCCCAGGCGCTGGCAGCTGAGTATGGCGCAAACGCCATCGCGATCGAAGACGTGTTCACCACCGATATTGATGCTGTACTGATCGCCTCATCGACCCCAACCCATGCCGACTTTGTCGAGCAGGCAGCCCGCGCGGGCAAAGCAATCTATTGTGAAAAGCCTATCGACCTGGATACTCGCAGAGCCGAGCAAGCGGTCGCTGCGGTTCGTGAGGCGGGCGTGCCGCTGATGATCGGCTTCAACCGCCGCTTTGACGCCAGCCATGCTTCTCTTAAGAAAGTGGTGGTAAGAGGCGAGCTGGGCAAGATCGAGCTGGTACAGATGACCTGTCGCTCCCAGGAAACCCCACCGATGGCCTATATTGAGGCGTCTGGCGGGCAGATGCGTGATCAGACCATCCACTTTTTCGACTTGCTCTGCTGGCTCACCGAGGATTTGCCGGTAGAGGTGCATGTGATGGGGGATGCGCTTTCTGATCCGCGTATAGGGGAAGCCGGTGATGTGGACACCTCCATTGCCACACTACGCATGGCCTCAGGGGCTCTGGTACAGATCGATTGCACGCGGCGCACCGGCTACGGCTATGACGAGCGCGTAGAATTGTTTGGTGCTGAAGGGATGGCCGAGTCGCGGCGTCAGCCCCATCGCCACCTTTCGATTTACAAAGGGAGTGAACAGATCAGTGATGGGCTGCATGCTGACTGGCTCAAGCGCATAGAACCTACGTTCTACGAAGCGCTAGACACCTTTGTGCGGGGGCTTGAGGGCGAACAGGTTGATTACCCGAATGCCGATGCGGCACTACGTGCCCAGCGTATTGCTGATGCCGCCACGAAGTCGCTACAGACCTGTATGCCGGTCACATTGACGTGGGATTAGGCATTAAAGGTCGACCAAAGTATGGAATGAAATGTTTGCTATTAAAAATTATAGAATATACATTCCATTTAGTCTGATTGTTTACGCTTTAAAACATTCAGTGCTTATAGCCCCAACAACAACAGGAGATGCGCATGAGCACCCCAACCCCCGCGCTGTCGACGGCGGCAAGTGAGAGCGCTCCCTCATCAACATCACAACCGACTGGAGAATTTGAGCATCAGCGAATTCCCGCAAGCCATCAATTAAGCGGCAAGTACTTTCTGGGTTCTTATGCAGGTGAGCACGTAGCGGGAACCGAATTCGTCATCGGCGCTTCGTTAGTTGCGCTGGGGGTTAGTACCAGCGATTTACTCTGGGGCCTGCTCATTGGCAACTTATTTGCCGTGCTTTCATGGGCTTGGGTGTGTAGCCCGGTGGCCGTTCGCTCGCGCATGACCATTTACTGGTATCTAGAGCGGTTGGCAGGTAAGCGCTTTTCGCTTATTTATAATCTTCTTAATGGTTTGATTTTTGCCGTGGTGTCGGGGGCGATGATTACGGTATCGGCGTCTGCCTTCCGAGTGGTGACGACCATACCGCCGCAAACGGCATGGTATCCTCAGAGTATTAGTTTTGTTGCGCTGGTGCTGTTTGTGGGCGCTATTACCGTGTGGATGACCCTAAAAGGATTCAAGCTAATCGCCAATTTCTCAACCGTCTGTTCTCCCTGGATGGCGACCATGTTCTTAGCCAGTGGTGTAGTGACGGTTCCTATACTACTGCACATGGGTGAGTTGGATGGCTTGACCACCTTGGCGGGTGTTGTTGATACCTTTGTCTGGACTGGTGAAACACCTGAAGGAACTCCCGGTATTTCTGTCTGGGTGATTGCCGCCTGGGCCTGGGGCGCTAACCTGCCCATGCATTTAGGGATGAGTGATATGTCGATTCTGCGTTTTGCGCGGAAGTCTTCATATGGATACTTCTCCGCCGCTGGTATGTACATTGGCCACTACATGGCGTGGGTTTGTGCTGGGTTGATGGGCGCTACTGCTGCACTGCTGGCAGGCTCTCAGCTAACCCAGATGGATCCCGGCGGTGTTTCATTTCGGATTCTTGGCGCCATGGGGTTAATTGCGGTAGTGATCGCCGGTTGGACCACGTCGATCCCCAGTCTCTATCGCGCTGGGCTCGCTTTCCAGGCGGTCTTTCCTCAGCACTCACGCGTTCGAGTGACTGCTATAACGGGGGTAGCAACAACACTGATTGCCTGCTTCCCCTTCGTGTTCACCCAGTGGCTCAATGTACTTTCTTACTTCATCATGTTGATTGCTCCGGTGGGCGCCATCATTGCGGCGGAGCACTTTTTACTGCCCCGAATGAAGATCCGCCCGTTCTGGCGTGAGCATTTAGGGCTTGCCAACAATCGTCCAGCGTTTATGGCCTGGAGCATTGGTGTCCTGGTTGGGGTGCTACTTTTATTGGAGGGCTCGCTACACCTCTTCACGCTCTTTATACCCGTGTGGCTAACAAGCTTTATTGCCTATCCACTGCTGTGCCACTTTCAGGGAGACATTGTTAAAGAGGAGATCGATTTTTATCAGCAGGCCTATGGGCCACCCAATCCTGCAGGTCAGCCGGGTGAAGATTCGCCTGATCGTTTGCCAGTGCGTCGCCTTGATCCTTGGTACTTTATCTCTGTGGCGTGCCTGGTAATCATACTGGGTATCGCTGGCTGGTCCTGGCTTCAGGGAGTAGATGCCACTGCACATCTAGACACTTTTCAGCTTCTTATTGTGGTACCAACCGTTCTTTACTTTATTGCAGCTACCCTGTGGATGAAAAAACGTCGGGTACCACGCCATTCATAGGTCGGTTGGCTATTAACGTGTTGGCAAACGAGTTGACTCCACCGCTATGCGGGGTGGAGTCGATTTGTTTGGAAAAGGTAATAGTGCTCAAGTTGCGTGTGCCATTAGTTATTGATGGAGTTCGACCACCGCCATCATAAATACAAGTTTCGATTCGCCATCGTTAGCATACATATGAGGTACATCCGTCCTTGCCACTGCAGAAGAACCTGCAGGAACGATTACGTCGGTATCAGCAACTTTTAGCCTCAGTTCTCCTTGTTCTACATGAAACAGTTCATGTGTCCCATTCGGGTGGCTGTGCGCATTAAATAACTCTTTTGGCTGCATCTCCCAACGCCACATTTCGATCATATTTGGGCCACTTGTGCCTGCAAGCAACCGGGCAGTGCCTCCTTTGGGGCCCGTCCACAACGTTGGGATATCCTTGTTATCGATCACATGCACTGCCGGCGGGCTGGTGACATTAACGATATCCGCTACTGAGATACCGAGTGCTGCTGCTACTTTGCATAAGATGGCAATGCTGGGATTGGCGAGACCTTTCTCCATCTCTACCAGCATCCCCTTGCTGATGCCCGCACGCCGGGAAAGCTCGTCAAGGGAAAGTTTCTGCACCTTTCTATACGCTTTAAGTTTGTTAGCGACAGCTTGGCTGATTGACTGGGCATCAATGTCTGGGTCGGTCGTTATATTGACTTTGTTGGTCATTGGTCACTAAGGTATAATGAAATGGTCACTAGGAGATTCTCCAATGCAACCCGTCATGCCGTCAATCGATTCAGGAATAAGTAAAATCGCACCGGGCTTCCGTGCTATCAGCATTAGCGTGGAGGCTGCAAAAATCGTCGATAAAGGAGTCGCGTCAGAGGCTTTGACTCGGGCCTGTCGGTCACTAGTCGAGAAAGATGCTGCCTGGTCCGAGGCCCACTCACTGGCTTGGGCTGAGGTCTTTCGTACCTTCGGCGCTAAACCACAGCGAACCCCTTGTTCTTCAGATGCTTTACGCAAGCGTGTCTTGAGGGAGGGTAGCCTACCGAGCATTGATCCTGTCGTTGATCTATACAACGCGATCAGCATTGAGTATGCCTTGCCGGTTGGTGGCGAGAATATTGCAGCCTATGTTGGAGAACCCAGGCTGGTAATTGCCAACGGAACGGAATCGTTCGACACCATGAAGGATGGCGCGGTGGCCTATGAGTCTCCTAGTAATGGGGAAGTTGTGTGGCGGGACGATATCGGGGTGACCTGCCGGCGCTGGAATTGGCGGCAAGGGATTCGGACCCGGCTGAGTGCCGATGCGGCGCGTATGTGGTTCATTCTGGAAAGCCTGCCTGCTATGCCCCTCGATGCGCTTCACGAGGCCGGTGACCGTCTCATTGAAGGGCTGCACCTTATGATGCCAGGGGCCGTCATCGATCCTCGACTGGTCAGTTTAGACTCCGGCAATACACTCTAGGAGAGGGCATTCTCCTATGATTAGCTTTCTGCTGGCTATTATTCCCCGCCCTTGTGTCGCTTAAGTGGTAGCACGCACCGTCGCTGGCGTCAGGACGGAAGGCGTCACCTTGACTCTGGGCTTGTCCTTGGGCGGCCTGATGAATATGTTGGCCACAGCCTTGCGCATTACTGAAAGTTTGAACCTGCTATGGGAACTGTTCAGCCAACATGGTAGCAGCCTACGAGTGATAGCTACGTCAGCGGAGCTGGTGGGATTTTGGCCGCCTACCCTGTCTACCGTGGCCCCTTCAGCACTCGAAGGAACAGACCGACAGGAACTTGCCAAGCTGTTGCATGAGTGGCAATTGGCCTAATATGGAGTACGAAACTGTATGGTGGAAAGCTATAGCACGGTAGCTGGTCAGTTTTTTGGCCTGGTATCGCTGGTACTCTGCGTCTGGGCTTTTTCCAGCAAGCAGGACGACCGGCTATTGGTGCTGCTCCTCTCGGCCAACGTGGCCTTCGCCTTACAGTTCATGTTTTTTGAGAGCTGGACTGCTGCTGCCTTGTCGCTGCTGGTCATTGCGCGCGTTGCTCTCGCACGCCGCTATCCGGGCAGTAAGGTAGCAATGATAGTTGTATTGACGGCAAGTGGTGTGGCTTCCGTGCTTACCTGGCAGAGCTGGGCAGACCTGCCTGCCATTGTGGCGATGGTGGTGGGTACGGTGGGCATGTTTCTGCTCCGGGGTATTCCAATGCGTGTCTCGCTAGGCCTGGCAGCACTAGCATGGACACTCAGTCATATCCTGGCTGGCTCGGTCGGGGGGACTCTGGCCGAAGCACTCGTGATTTTGACTAATTCCATAACGATTTATCGCCTCTACCGAGCGAAAAAGCGTTATCCGGGTGTCATTGATTAGTACCTTTCTGAAACACATATAACCCAGCGGTGCCGCTGTTATTATCCAATTAATGGGTATCCAGAATAGCTGTAGGATGACACTTTATGGATAACCGGATTAACTGGATGGTGACACCCTACCTCGAATTGTACCGCGTGATCTAACCATCTCCGCAGCGAGAATAAATATCAGCCAAAGCTGATATTCCCTGTCTGCCAAGCAGCTTCATAGCTGCCGAGCAAAGCACGATTTTAGATCCTCCGCAAAGCGTTGCGCCTGACCATCCTGTAACGTGGATACCGTGACCCTGATCGCCTCAACAGAGCCTTGCACCTCGAAAGCGCTGCCCAGCCGAACCAGCCAGCCTTTCTTGGCGAGGGCGTAGGCCACATCCTTCGCGTCCTGGGGCAGCGGCACCCATACATTGAAACCGCCTGAGGCAGGTGTCACGTCGATTCCCTGGGCTTGCAAGGCCATACTCAATTCATCGCGGCGGCGTGCGTACTCGCTCCGCGTTTTATCGAGTCGTTTCCGGACATCCTTTGACGTCAAGCAGGCGCTAACGATCGCCTGAAGAATGTGGCTCACCCAGGTCATTCCAGGGGCTAGTCGGGTTCGCAGCCGATCCGCCGTTGCCGAATCGCAGGCCACGAAGGCAAGGCGCAGATCCGGCCCCAAGCCTTTAGAAATAGAGCGTATCAGCGCCCAACGGGATGTTGTGGTTGGGATGATGGAGTGATACGGCGTCTCTGCCAGCAGAGCAAAGTGGTCATCGACGATGACCAACACATTAGGATGCGCTACGAGTATCCGCTTCAATGCGTTTGCGCGATGCTTGGACAGGCTGCACCCCGTCGGATTGTGAGCACGCGGCGTGACCAGCACCGCCCGCACGCCCTTATCCAAGGCCGCCTCTAATGCCTCTGGGCACATGCCCGCGTCGTCGATTTCGACGCCCACGGTCTGCATGCCGGCCAATCGCAATGCATTGATGGTGCCTAAGAAGCAAGGATCTTCCACGGCTACTTGGTCGCCGGGCACTAGATGCGCAACCGCTAGGCGCTCAATGGCGTCGACAGCGCCATGCGTCAGCTCCATCTCGTGATGGGACGGGCAATCCGGCTTGAGCCAATCAAGCCCCCATTGGCGAAGTTCGGGAAGGATCGTGTCCTCACCATACAGAAACGGCTTAGGCAAGCATTCGGCCAGTAGCCCCTTCAGCTCGGGTAACCATTGCGGATTGGGGTTTCCGTGGGCGAGATCGACCAATGCCGTTTCGGGACTCAATCCTTCCTGCTCGCCTGCCTGGGGCGGCGAGCAGATGGTAGTGCCCAGGCGTCCCTGCGTGACGGCGATGCCCGCTTTCGCCAGACGCTGGTAGGCCGCCGCGACCGTATTGCGGTTCACATCGAGTGTGGCCGCCAGCTCACGGACAGGCGGCAGCGAGTCGTTGGGCAGCAGGTCACCTTTCTGCACCATTGCACGGATACAGTCGGAAATTTCCAGAGAAGTCTTACCGGTTATCTTCACTTTTGTCCTATGACAATGTATATGTAGTCTGTGACAATGTTACCGTAGGCCTAACGAAAGAAACATAGCGGCCTTTTCACTTATATTGACATAAGGACAATCGACCATGTTTTCCGGCCTCAGCGCATTTCCCTTGACCCCCATGAACGAGAGCGGCATTGACGAAGCGGCGTTTGCCCGACTGGTTGAGCGTCTGGCTGATGCCAGCGTTGATTCCATCGGCGCCCTGGGATCGACGGGCAGCTATGCCTATCTTACGCGAGCAGAACGTGCGCGTGTCGCGCAATTGGCGGTGAAGCATGCTGGCAGCGTGCCAGTGATGGTCGGCATCGGTGCCTTGCGAACGCGCGATGTGCTGGCCCTGGCCGAAGATGCGCAGAAAGCGGGGGCGAGCGCGGTGCTGCTGGCCCCAATGTCGTACCAGAAACTATCCACCGATGAAGTCTTCGATCTCTATGAGACCGTGACCCGCTACCTATCCGTTCCGCTGTGCGTGTACGACAATCCTGGCACAACACATTTTGAATTCAGCGAGGAGCTGTATGGCCGGATCGCTCAGCTTCCCAACGTGCGTTCCATCAAGATTCCTGGTGTTCCGGCAGATCCCGAAACGGCCAAGGCGCATGTCGAGCGTTTGCGCGCCCTGATCCCACCACACGTGACGCTTGGCGTCAGCGGAGATGCTTTCGCCGCAACGGGGCTGAATGCGGGTTGCGAGACTTGGTATTCGGTGATCGGCGGCCTATTCCCCAAGACGGCGCTGGCTATCACCCGCGCTGTACAGGCCGGTGATACGCAGGAAGCGACGCGTCTATCCCAAAGACTGCAACCGCTGTGGGCACTTTTCGGCCAGCACGGCGGCAGCCTGCGTGTCGTCGCGGCCGCTGCGGAGTTGCAAGGGCTAGTAGAGCATCCCTCCTTGCCGCTCCCGCTCAAGGCCCTGGAAGGGGCCAGCCGGAAACAGCTCGCCGTGCTACTTGACGAGCTTGAGCTGGCCTGATGGGCCACGTTGCACTGGGTCAGTTTTTGGGGGCGTGAGCCTTGGCACGGAGAGCTTTTACTGTGAATACAGCTAGCTGGGGCTCTGCCGGGCGGTTCGGTCTTGCCCGCTATGTCATGGCCGCTGCATTAGCGCGCACGGCTGATGGCGGCGCCGTGGTTGCCATCGTACTGTTGGTCACCACACAAGGCGGTAGCGGCAGTCTGGCCGGCTTTTTGGCAGCCTGTATCACAGCGCCGCACCTGCTTGGCCCTTTTGTGGCACGACGCATTGATCTGGCCGACGACGGTCGCAAGGTCATTGCTTTCGCCTGTGTCCTCTATTCGTTCGCCTTGGCGGCAGCAGTCCTCAGCTATGGCCACACCCCGGCTATTCTTACCGGCTTGTTGCTCTCGATTTCAGGCTGTTGCGGCCCATTACTGACGGGTGGCATCAGCAGCCGGTTGCCGACGATCGTCGGCAGCGATCAGCACAGCCAGCGTCGCGCGCAAGGCTGGGACGTCGCCACCTACGGCATCGGCGGGACGATCGGCCCTTCAGTGGTGGCCGCTGTCTCCTCATGGGCCTCGCCGGGGCTGGCTGCTTTCTGTCTAGCGGTGGCGGCCTTTTGTGCCGCCTGGCTGGTCATGCGGCTGCCTTACAGCGCCCCCGAGCACGGAGGCGATGTCCAGAACGTACCGAGCGCCTGGAGCACCATCGCACTGATGGTAAAGGATGGCCCGCTGCGTCGAACCTTGTACATGACCATGCTGGTCGCCTTCAGCATGGCGGCCCTGCCCATCACCGCCGTTCACATGACGACCCTTATTGGTTCACCAGCCGCCAGCGCGGCGGCCATGACGGCGGCTTATGGGATCGGGAATCTCACCGGATCAATAGGCGTCATGCTGCGGCCATTGCGAGGCAGTCCAGACCACTTGATGTCAGTTTTGGCCCTGTGCGTCATTGCTGGGTTGTTTGCAGTAATGGTGAGTCCCACGTTGTTAATCGCCATCGCAACCTTTTGGCTGGCGGGAATAGTCAATGCGTTTTTCTTTGCTGCCACGCTGGCCGCACGGACGGAGTATGCGCCGGCAAAGGGGCGCGGGCAGGTTTTTCTATGGGTGGCGGCGATGAAGATCACAGCGGGTTCCGCCGGTACTGCGGCTGCCGGCGCAATGACAGGTTGGGATGTTCGCATACCGCTGATAGTGGGAATTGGATTGATTGGCTGCGCAGTGGCGCTGTCCTTCGTTGAGCGTTCCATGGAACGATTTTGAGGGACACAGGTAGAGCACATTTAAATTTAGAGAATCAGAACATATAAGGTTGTTTGGAACAGCTGGCCACTCTCGCAGTAGGCTGAAACAATCCAAGCCCGCCACAAATGAGCAATAAATGTTTCGGCCAGTTCTTCATTTAGCCGAAGGAGAAAGTGGGCATATCTGAAGTACGTGATGTTTCATTGGCCTTATTCTTGGTTGCAAGCTGGTCGCTGTACCTAAAAAAGCGGCCCGCAGGCCGCCTAGAAATAACAGATACTTCGCTAAGCATGTCGCTTATTCGCGCTTACCATCTACCAGCCGGGAAATGGTGCAGGGGTTGCCGTCCTTGAGGGAGTGGGGCAAAAGACCTTCCGGCAACGCCTGGTAGCATACCGGGCGCAGGAAGCGGAAGATCGCCGCGCTGCCTACCGAGGTGGTGCGCGAGTCGGAGGTTGCCGGATACGGCCCGCCGTGAACCATGGCATGGCACACTTCCACACCAGTGGGCCAACCGTTGGCCAGAATGCGTCCGGCCTTGCGCTCTAATACCGGCAACAGTGTCTTGGCTGTGGGGAGGTCGCCGTCGTCCATCTGGAGGGTGATCGCCAACTGCCCTCCGAGCTGGGTCGCCACGTGCTTCACTTCAGCCTGGTCGGCGCACTCGATGACCAGAGAGGTGGAGCCAAACACTTCTTCCTGCAGTTCGAGGTCATTCAGGAAATCGCTAGCGCTAGTAACGAACAGCCCAGCTTGGCACTGGTTGGGTGTGTCGCCAGCCTTGCCTCTTGCCGCTTCGCGAACCTTGCCGCTATTGGAAAGCCGCTTCACCCCCTGTTCGTAGGCATAAAAGATGCCTGGGGTCAGCATGGTCTGGCTTCCGATCGCCTTAACTTTCTCGGCAGCGGTCTCAATGAAGACATCTAGCTCGGGGCTCTTGACCGCAATCAACAGGCCGGGACTTGTGCAGAACTGGCCCGCACCCATCTGGAGCGAACCGACAAAGCCTTCAGCGATCTGCTGGCCGCGAGCCTTGAGCGCTTCGGGCAGTAGGAATACCGGATTGATGGAGCTCATCTCGGCGTACACCGGGATGGGCTGCGGTCGCGCTTGGGCGGTCTTCATCAGGGCGGTGCCGCCATTACGAGAGCCGGTGAATCCCACTGCTTGGATGCGCGGGTCGGCGACCAGCGCCTGACCGATCTCTCTACCCGAGCCGAACAATAGCGAGAAGGTGCCTTCCGGAAGCCTGCAGATTTTTACCGCCCGCTGCACGGCGCGGCCCACCAGTTCGGAGGTGCCGGGGTGGGCGGAATGCCCCTTAACTACTACGGGGCAGCCAGCGGCCAGTGCTGAGGCGGTGTCACCGCCCGCTACCGAGAAGGCTAGGGGAAAGTTGCTGGCGCCGAATACGGCTACTGGGCCGAGTGCGATGTGGCGCTGACGTAGATCGGCGCGGGGCATCGGTGTACGTCCCGGTAGGGGCGGGTCAATGCGCACATCGAGCCATTCACCGGCGCGCACCACGTTGGCAAAAAGGCGCAGCTGGCCACAGGTACGACCACGCTCGCCTTCTAGGCGTGCCTGGGGCAGGCCTGTTTCGGCCATGGCACGCTCGATCAGTTCATCACCGATACTTTCGATCTCGCTGGCGATGGTCTCAAGGAACACCGCGCGATCTTCTAGTGAGGTTTCGCGGTAAATACCGAAAGCCGCTTCGGCTAGTTCGCAGGCGTGCTCAACCTCATCCTTTGTGCCACCTGCAAAGGTAGGCTCAAGGGGCTCATTGGTAGCCGGGTTGATGGCATTGATAGGCTTGGAGCTGCCGCTGACGGCACTCTGGCCGATAAGTAACTTGCCAGTGATAGGCATAACGAAAGGTTCTCCTGAGTTGATGCGATAAACTTGCCAAAAAGCTAAATAATAGCGTTAGTCATCGAGTTCCTGGTGACTTTGAGTGATAAAGACCATGTCGTTCTGATTAAAGAAAAAATCCAACCACAGATAGTGAAGATGTTGGCCAGCCTCAACGGCGACGCCATGCTCAGACCCCAAAGGAATGTGCACTAGGGAATTGCCAGGCACCGGATGGGGCTCTCCATTTATTTCCAGGGTGATCTGGCTTTCAGGCAAAACCATGAATAGCTGATCCAGTATGGGGTGGGCATGAGGAGCAACCCGGTCTGGTCCAATCGCTTCCACCGAACCCATGCAGAAACGTGGCACTACACCTGGGGGGATAACCTTGCGGCTAGTGGTTTTCTCACTTTTTGAGGCATCGCGATAGCGAGCGCTAGTGCGGTAGCGCTGTAAATAGGGAAAGCTGTTAGTATCCTGCTGTAAAGCCTTCCACTCCTGCGGCGTTAGCTCCAGCACGATTTCCAGGAAACTAGCCCCATCAAGGGACGCTAAACAAATGTCGGTACCTGGCATCGGCACGAGTGCAGCCCGCTCGGTGATTTGCTCCTGATCAGCCTGCTGGCAGGTTAGATCTCCTTCCAGCAGGAACAGAATGCTCAATCTGTCTTGTTGCTCAGCCAGTACCCGTTCCCCGGCAGGCGGTAGCGTATGGTGGCGCACCATAGCCCCCTGGATTTCTCCCTCAAGCAGGTTGCGAGTCGCTGGTTGCCCGCCGCACGGCAAAGGATTGAGTGTAGTGTAAGAAAGATGCATCGACTCTCTCCGCTATTGATGTAGTACGGTCATGAACGGCTCAGAAGCCTGAGAATTGGTTGGGTAGGTACATGACTAAATCCGGCACCAATAGCAGGAACACCATCAGGGCCAAAAAGCTTAATATGAAAGGAATAGAGGCAACGAAGTAGTCCCAGGTACTCACTTTCAAAAGCCCACAAACGGTGTACATGCATACGCCGACTGGCGGTGTGTTACCTCCTAAAGAGACCATCGTCACGAAGATCACCCCAAAGTGAACAGGATCAAGACCGATGCCTGTTGCCAATGGAAGTAAAATCGGTGTCAGTAACAGCACATTGACCGTGGCCTCCATCAGCATGCCAACCACGACCATGAACAGCATCACCAGCATGAACACAACCAAGGTGTTATCCGAAAGGCCTAATATCAATTGGGAAATTGTCTGAGGCAC
The DNA here is from genome assembly GCF_000982975.1 of Halomonas sp. A3H3. Taxonomy (NCBI): domain Bacteria; kingdom Pseudomonadati; phylum Pseudomonadota; class Gammaproteobacteria; order Oceanospirillales; family Halomonadaceae; genus Halomonas; species Halomonas sp. A3H3. The sequence goes on from NZ_HG423343.1 coordinate 2,456,827, forward strand.
CTGATCAAGCACAAATACATGTCCCAACATCGCCGAAGTCATGACAATTAAAGTCACCACACCAACATCGGTCACTGAATCATGAAGCGCTTCCATTGCGGCTTTCCAATCGAGCTCTTTATGAATAAAGATACCGACTACTAATGAGTAAAGCACCACGAAAGCCCCAGCTTCAGTGGGCGTAAAGACGCCAAACCGAATCCCAACAAGAAGAAGAACGGGAAACATAAGCGCCCAAATGGATCTGACAAATGAATTCCCTAATTCTTTAAGTGTTGGAAGTCTATCCAGTTCCGGCTGATAGTTATTCCGCTTGGATATGCCCCAAGCAACGAACATATAAATAACCATTAACAGAAGACCGGGCACGATACCTGCCAGCAACAATTTGCCAATCGATACATTGCCCACAAACCCAAAAACGATCAGGCCAATACTGGGCGGTATGGTTGCTGTTATAACGGCACTATACGCAATGACTGCTGCAGTGAATCCCTTGCTATAGCCGCTTTCAATCATGTGGCCGCCGAGGATTCGTGACTGCATGGAAGCATCTGCGACTGCCGACCCAGAAACGCCCCCCATCAGGGTTGATAATACGATACTTACTTGGGCCATCCCCCCGACCATCCAGCCGGTGAGCATTTTGGAAAAATCCAATAAGCGATGAGTGATGCCGGTTCGGTTCATCAAATTGCCAGCGAGAATAAAAAGCGGGATAGCCAGCAAAGGGAACGACTGTGTCGCAGTGGCCAGTTTCTGAACGGCAATGCTGACAGGAATAGGGCTATCTACCAGGTAGTACAGTAAGCTCGCAATGCCGATAGCGAACGCTGCTGGCATTGCTGTAAATAGCAAGATCAAAAAAACTGGGAATACTAAAGTCATATCACGTTCCCCTGAGTAGTCGATCTACGGATCTTGCGCCATTCATTTATATCGGTGACGCATTGCACCATCATTGTTATCAATAACAGTAGACATCCCACCGGGATAGCAGCGACCACCCATCCATAACTAAAGCCAATAGATGACACTGTTCTTCCTGAGCTAACGATTACTAGGTGATAGCCGTGAATAACGATAAAAAGTAAGAAAGAAAACATAAGCAATCGGTGCATGATGTTTATTGATACCGCCACGAGAGGCACCTTGTTTATAAGTCCGCTAAAAAGATCCACGACTACATGCGCATGAAGGCGTAAGGCTTGATTTGCAGATAGTATGCCCAGCCAGACGAAAATTGATTGTGATAGTTCTACCGACCAGGTAACCGGATAACCAGAGTAGCGAGCGATAGAGCCCACCAACACCACTGCTACCAGTATGCTGAACAACAGTTTTGTGATTACACCCTCACACTTGGTAAGGAAGTCAGTCATGTTAATAGCCCCTATAACCTAGGCCGAGCAACGGAGGCACGCCCCCGCCACTCGGCAATGCCTCTCGTTTACTGAGAAGAAGAGAGCGCTTCTTGAACAGCGTCATAAGCTTCTTGTAGCTCCATCTTCTCGTAGTAGCCGTAATCTGAAACCGACTGCTTGAAGACCTCTTCATCTACCTCAATTAATTGAGTGCCCGTTTCCTCAGGAATGGCACTCTTGACTTCTTCGATACGTTGGAGGAGTACCTCTGATGCATGACGCCCTCCGTTTCGAGCCTCTTCCTTTAGCGCTATTTGGTACTCTTCAGGTAGGCTATAGAACCAATCTCTACCGACGACGAGTGCTGTAATCAATTCAATATGGCGTGTCAGTGAAATGTACGGTGAGACCTCATGAAACCGAGTTCCATAACCCCCCATTATTTGAGCGCCAGCTCCATCGATGACGTCGGTCTGCATGGCTGAATACACCTCCCCCCATGCCAAGGGCGTTGGCGTGGCACCCAATGCCGCCATGGATTCCGTCCAGATCGGTGCTTGAGGGGTTCGAACCCGCATGCCCTCTAAGTCTGATGGCTCATGGATCTCTTCCTTGCTGAAAATGTGTCGAGCACCTTGATACCAGTTAAAAGACAAAACGACGATCCCAGCCTGTTCTTCTATTGCTTTCTCCCACTCATTAAAAAGATCAGTTTCTACGAAGCGGGCGGCCTCTTCGTAGCCGTCGAAGACATAAGGGGAGTTAAGTACACCAATTTCTGGAACGTAGTCCGCGAGATAGGCTGCATCGGTCAGTGCTGCGGTATTGGCGCCAGCCATCGCCTGCTCCATCACATCCTGCGTATCTCCCAGTTGGGAGCTAGGGAAGATACGTACTTGGATATCTCCATTGGTGCGATCCTCCACGTTTTGCTTGAAGAGCTCGAACCCAGCTATCAGCGGGTCATCCGCAGTTTGAGTAGTGCTGACGTTTAGTTGCATAGCATGAGCTGACGTCAATCCGACCACCATGTATCCGATGGCGGCTGTTGTAAGCGTTTTCTTCCACATGTTTTCTGTCTCTCTCTGTTTGATTTATTATCACATTATAAATATCAACCAATCTATATCATTATGCAATACGATTAGACTAAAGGATGATTTTTCAAGGTGCATGTTTTTAAGTAATTGAATTATATAAAATATATTAGATTTAGAGATGCTTTTAAAAGATGAGGTGAATAATTATTGACTTTAGATCTAAGCATTGACAATCTTTTATTATTCGTCAAGAATCACAATATGATAAACAAAGGAGGTAGGGTATGAGCGATCTTTCACCCCTGGCAAGTGGCACACTGGAACTGCTCGGCAAGAGCAGTACCGCTACTATTACTACTCAGCTATTTAAGCGCGGCTACCGACAGCAATTCCTGGTAGGGCTGAAGCCCATGAATCCCGACGTTGCCAGCTTCGTAGGCATTGCTTTTACACTGCGCTTTATCCCCTCCCGCGAAGATAAGGATTGGGATTTGGGTGATCTTGCCAAGCGAGGCGAGGACAATCTGCAATGGGAAGCGATAGAGAGCGTCAGCGAGGGTGAAGTACTAATAATCGACAGCTGCCAGGATCCGCGTGCAGCGTCCGCTGGCGATATGCTGCTGACCCGCTTGCTCAAGCGTGGTGCCGCCGGTGCGGTAACGGATGGCGCCTTTCGCGATGGCAAGGAAGTGGCCAAGATAGGCCTTCCCGCCTACAGCCGTGAAAACACGGCCACAACCCGGCCTGCCTTCCTGCGTGCAATAGACATGCAGGTGCCAATCGGCTGTGCTGGTGTTGCTGTTTATCCTGGGGATGTAGTGGTTTCCGATGGTAATGGTGTAGTGGTCATTCCTCGCAGTATTGCCGACGACCTGGCCGTGGACGCCTACGAGCAGGAACAGCGCGAACAGTATCTGCACAAGAAAATTGAGGCTGGCGCACCGCTGTGGGGCACTTATCCACCCAATGCCAAGACGCTCGCCGAGTATGAGCAACACCGTGCAGAGCAGAGTCAGAGTGGACAGTCACGTACCCGCCAGCAAGGAATCTGAAATGAGCGATATAGCCAAACAGCGTGAAGCAATTATTCGTAAATACTTCGATGGCTGTAACGAAGCCAATGTCGAAAAAATGATGCACTGTTTCACTAAAGATGCTGTGCACTATTTTCCCCCCGGCTTGCCCGATATTCCGTGGCGCAGCGCCCGAACCATTGCAGAGAAATGGGTTTGGTGTGTAGAAAACTTCGGTTCCAGCTGGACGATTGAGAACGTATTAGTGGGCGCCGACGGCTATGAGGCCGTCATAGAGTGGACACATTGGAAAGCCAAGTTGGGAGAAGCCTTGCGTGGCGATGAGTGGTACCGATTTGATCCTGAAACGGGTCTTATTACCGAAATTCGTGCCTATTATGCTTCACGCGTTGATAAGGAACGCCCCATGAATGAGCTTGAGGGTTTCGACTACGCTGGCCGTGGCTATGCGCTGAAGCCTCCAGTACAAAGTTAAGCCAATACGTGCTTCCGGCCCACTTTATAACAATGGCAAAGAGATCATTATGAAAACACTGCTGATCACCGGTGCAGGTGGACGTGTCGGCAAGATACTCCGTCCTCATCTGCGCCAGCGTTATCGCCTTCGCCTGCTTGATACCCAGCCTATCGAGACGATCACTTCCACAGAAGAGGGCATTGTTGGCGACTTACGCGATCCGGTCACTCTTCAGCAAGCCGTACAGGGGGTCGACGGTATCCTGCATTTGGCATGCGTCCATGGAACCGAGCTAGATTTTGAGGATACGTTGGACGTTAACTACCGTGCCACCCTAGCGCTACTCGAAGCCGCCAGGCAGGCAGCGGTTGGGCGCTTTATTTTCGCCAGCAGCCACCATGTGGTTGGTCAGTACCACGCAGACGATCTCCCAGGCGATGATGCTTCACCGGCACCCGACAGCTACTACGGTTTAAGCAAAGCTTTCGGAGAGGCAGCCTGTGCGATGTATGCCCAACGCTACGGTATCGGAACCCTATCTATCCGTATCGGCAATGCTGACCCGAGTGTTATAGACGCGCGCCGTCGGCGCCTGTGGATCAGCGCCCGTGACCTCGCACAACTGATTGACATAGGCATGACCCATGAGCAACTTAAACATGCCATCGTCTATGGCATTTCACGCAGCCCAGACCCCATGTTCAAAAACACAAGTGCTCAGACGTTAGGGTACTGCCCTCAAGATAATGCAGAGGATTTCATCGACCCAAAATTTATCAATTTTGAGGCAATGCCCGAGGCTGAGGGGCCCGACTATGTTGGCGGTGGCTACGCTGGGAGCCAACTGAAATGATTAGGAGGTCACCATGAAGATCTGCTCACTTGATACCTTTATCGTCGACATTCCTTTTTTCGATGGCGGTAAGGGCATTGGCATTACGCCCACGAGGTGGAACAGCTTGGAAACAGTTTTAATCCGCTTAGAAGACGAGGCCGGCAATGTCGGCTGGGGGGAGGCCTTTGGCTACTTCACCGCCGATGCTGTTAAGGCCGTTATTGATAGATTGATATCTCCTCTTATCGTGGGAGCCACAATCGAGAATATCGTTAGTTACAATCAGGTTCTTCAGCAACGACTCCATCTATTTGGCCGCTACGGGATTACCCTATTTGCCATTTCAGGTATCGATATTGCCCTATGGGATCTTAAAGCTCGGCGCGAACAAGTTCCCTTGCACCAACTCTTTGGTAACCAGACACGTTCGCAGGTACCGGTTTACGCAAGCCTGGTTCGCTATGCGGATGGCCCGCTTGCTGCTGAAATATGTCAGAAAGCGTTAGCCAATGGTTTTACTGATCTCAAGTTACATGAAATAACGCTTGAAGAGATTCGTGCCTGCCGAGTAGTCGTGGGGGACAGCACGCCCATGGCTGTGGACGTTAACTGTAGTTGGAGCGAAGCGGAAACTCATTCACGTCTTGCTGAACTTAAAGAGTTATCCATTGCCTGGCTGGAAGAGCCTATCTTCCCACCGGAAGACTATGCCAAGCTCGCCGAGTTTAGGGGCAGCGGCGTGGCCTTGGCCTGCGGCGAAAACTGGTGTACCTCCATGCAATTCTCAGCGGCTATCGAGCGGGGGGCGGTGGATTATGTGCAGCCCAGCGTGACCAAAGTGGGTGGTATCAGCGAATGGCTAAGCATCGCTCGTAAAGCTGAAGATGCTAACGTTGCTCTGATGCCCCATACGCCCTATTTCGGCCCTGGCCTTTTCGCGAGCCTTCACTTGGCGGCAGCCTTTCCCCAGGCTATTCAACTCGAATACCTCTTTGTCGAGCCTCGGGCGTGGTTATTCGACGTGGAGGGGCATCGCCAAAATAATCAGTTCCTGCTTCCTGAAGGGCCTGGCCTGGGCGTTACTCCCGATCACGAGGTGCTGACGCGCTACCGTCGGGCTTGACCATGCGTATCGTTTATTACCCTAAATTTAAAACAAGGAAATAAAAATGCACTTTATGATCATTGCGCAGGATGCTAAAGCAGCAGATACATTGGAAAAACGCCTAGCGGCTCGCCAAGAGCATATGCAGGATATTAAAGCCCGTAAGCTTGATGGCAGTATTGTCGATGGAGGCGCCATTCTCGATGAAGAGGGCCAAATGTGCGGCTCTGCGGTGTTCTGTGACTTCGAAAGCCGCGCAGCTCTTGAGGGCTATCTTGAAAAAGAGGTCTACATGCGAGAGGGCGTCTGGGGAGAGGTGCAGATCTACCCTGTAAAGCGGGTCGACTGGGACACCCTGCTGAACTCATGATGTGTACATTTGCTTTGGGGCGACGCTAAACCATCAATCCAGCTCTGACAGATGCGGTACCTACTGTGTATCATGAGGCATCGCACGGTATCTTCGCAACAGGCACCCACCATGACCCAAGCCACCCAGGAGCCCACCAAGCGGGCGCGCCAAGCCACCATCAACGACGGTGGCGGCGGAGGCACACAACTACTCGATAAGGCCCTCAATATCGTCGAGTTGGTGGCCCACTCTAACAAACGCCTTACCGCACACGACATCGCTATCGAGATGGGCTACACCAAGCCCACCGCTTATCGGATTCTCGCCGCCCTGGTGAGACGAGGTATGTTGTCGCTGGATAATCGCGACCAGGCCTACGAGTTGGGCCTTCGCTTCTCCGAACTGACCACTAGCCTGCGCTCCAGTCACCGCTTCTTGATGCTCATAGAGAATGACTTGATCAATCTTTCGGCACGCACGGGCGAAACTGTCACTGTGGGTATTGCCGAAAAGGATTCAGTACGCATTGTCAGTCGTTACAGCCTCGGCTATGAGGTCACGGTAGGCGCCTCGAGCGGCAGTAAGCGCCCCTTCCACGCCTCAGGCATCGGCAAGGTTGCACTCGCTTTCCTGCCCGTCGAGCAAAGTGCACAGTACATGAAGCGTATCCACTTCCAGGCCCTTACACCTCGGACATTGCAGAACGAGGATGCCCTAGAAGAAGAGCTGCGATTGATTCGCGCTCGCGGCTACGCCATTGATGACGAAGAAATCATCGAAGGCGTACGCTGCGTAGCGCAACCACTGCTGAGTCGGCAAGGTGAGCTGATAGGCGCCATCAGCCTCTCGGCGCCCACCTACCGCATGCCGCCTCACCGTGTGCGCACGATCGCCATTGCGCTCGGTCATATCTCCAACGCCTTGGCCGAGCGTCTGAGTCTTCCGAGCCAACACTACGATGCTCCTGTCTCCCAGCTCAGTTGCCTGCACGAAGGTGGCCTGTTCAAGCCGCTGGCGATCGGTATGCATCGGGAGCACCTAGTAGTCATGGACGCCATGGCCCCGGCGCTGCACTTCTTCACGGCGGATGGAATGCTCATCGAAACCAGGGAACTGCCTTTTACTCCTCGCCATGGTGCCATCTCCGCCAACGGACAGATCATGCTGGCTCGGGGACGTGAATGGTTCGAATGGATATCAACGACACAAGCACTAGTCGCGCGAGGCGAGCAAGAGTCAGCCATTAGCGCTTTGGCCTTCGATGGCGAACGACTCTATCTGGGGCTGGATGGCGATTCACCGCGCATCGTCGCGGCCGAATGCGAAACGCCTCCTATCATGCTGAGAAATACGCCGCGCCTGATGGCCTGTGACCAAGGCAGGGTGGCGGTGAGCCATAGTGAGGATGCCGGTGTCGAGCTTCTGCAGCTTGCCGACGGTGCCTCCCTAGCGCATGTTAGGGAGGACGCCAGCGTCGGCGATTTATGCGGTCTGATGTTGCACAACCAGACGCTGTTCACCACGGGCGACCACGCACGCTATATTCGCCAGACTCATATTGAAACCGGCAGCCAGGACTATCTGATTGCTCCCGAATGCCATATCACCGCAATTGCACGAGTGGGTGATCACATTTATTTGGCCGGGGCCAATCTCGACGCCGTACTTGATGACGAAAGTACCCACATCCCGGGCTCGTTATACCGGCTGCCATCCAATGACTGAGCGGCGTCCCCTTAAAATGGAAGATCGCCGCTGTAATAGCGGTGGCGATCTTTTGTTTAGGGCGATAACGAACAGCTATATCAGGAAAAGCTGCCAAACGTCTGGCGATCCGCCATCCATGCCAGCGCCTGCCTGAAAGGATAAGGTCACAGGATGATCAGCGTCGCGAGCCCTAAGAACGACAAAAAGCCAACCACATCGGTAACGGTCGTCAAAATAACCGCACCGGATAACGCGGGGTCGATCTGCAGCTTTTTCAACACCATGGGGATGAGTACGCCGGATAAGTTAGCGAGACTCATATTGATAAAGATGGCCAGGGTGATCACCAGCGTGATCATGGCATCGCCAAACCAGAGATGGGAAATCAAGCCGACCACTAATGCCCAAACCAAGCCGTTACTCATCCCCACCCACATCTCTTTGTTATACAGCCATTTTATATTGTTACCCGCAAGCTGGCCCAGCGCCAAACCGCGTATGACGACGGTAAGGGTTTGACTCCCAGCGATCCCTCCCATGCTTGCCACCACCGGCATCAAAATGGCCAGCGCCACAATTTGATCTAATGCCGCTTCGAATTGACCGATAACGAAGGCCGCTAAAAAAGCCGTTAACAGATTAATGCCCAGCCAAATGCCGCGACTTTTTGCACTGCGTAAAACGGGTGTGAAGACTTCCTCTTCGTTACTGACGCCAGACATATGCTTTAACGTCATGTCAGCGTCGTCTTGGGTAATTTCAAGTACGTCGGCGGCGTTTAGCTGGCCTACCAATAATCCATCGCTATCGCACACGGGCACAAAGTGCAGCTCTTTAGAGCGCAGTAACGCCGCCGCATCACTGACTTTCATTTGATCATTTAGAGTAAAAAAGTCATCCATATAATCATCAACCACCGCCTCTTGTGGTTGCTTGATTAAATCAATCAGGGTCAAAGTGCCGAGTAAGCGTTTGTCTTTATCCGTAATCATGATCTGTTGCGACTCATCGTCGAGCAGATGGTGGATGCGGATATAGCGCTGCACGGCCTCTAACGACACGCCCTGTTTTACATTGACCGTCTCGGGATCCATATAGCGGCCAACCACGTCATCTTCATAGGCGTGAAGATTCTCAACCTGAGCGCGGATCTCTTGCTCTAGGCTAGCGTAGACGCTGGTTTTTATGGCTTCATCAGCAACATCTAAAACTTCAGCAACTTCTTGAGCATCCAAGCCTTTAACAATTTCTTCTACATCGCTGGCCGATAAGTCTTCGATGTAGTCAGCGCGGATGTCTTCGTCAACTTCGGCGAGAACCTCGCCGATAAAGTCGTCGGGAACATACTCCCAAAGGAAATCTCGCGTTTTAGCCGGGAAGGACTCCAGCGTTCGCGCGATGTCTAAAATATCGAGTTCAGAGAAATACGCTTTTAGTGCCGTTGTGTCTGGGTCATCTAGAAGGTTTTGAAGGTGGAGTAGCTGCTCTTCGGAATTGGTGTACTTTTCATCATCGCGCATAGAGTCCGTCCTTGTTGGAAGCTAAATATTAAAGAAGTGCAAACTCCTGGCGGCTCGCTTTATGAATGTTATAGACAGGTGTGGTTGAACGCCACGCGAACACCATAGGCCATGCGCTGCTGGGCAGAAACGGACGGTACGTTGGTGCCAATCATCTCATCATCGGCGTCGGCCCAGGTCAGCGTGCCGTGGCTGAAATCCAGCGGTGCTGGGTAGTGGACAAGCTCGTCAAGGGTGAGGTGTGCGGGAAGCGTTGAAGACATGGCGTATCCTCATGAATGAACATCTTATACGCCAAGACTAAAGGGTGTGCATTATTTGTACAGCAGTAACCGCCTGATCGGCCTCATTGAGGCGCTGGATCAGACGGTTCGGGGCAGGTGTTTTACTCCTTAACCATTTCTAAACAGGAAACTATAGGCATTTAACGCAGGTACGCCGCCCAAGTGGGCGTAGAGCACTTTTGAACCTGCTGGGAATTCACCGTTGCGCACCATATCAATCATGCCGTGCATGGATTTACCTTCGTAAACCGGGTCGGTGAGTACACCTTCGAGGCGGGCACATAGGCGAATGGCTTCCAGTGTGCCTTCGTTGGGCAGACCGTACTCGGGGCCGCCGTAGCGGGTGTCCAAAATAACATCGTCATCGCTAACACCGCCTTCCAATTCCACCAGCTCGGCCGTATTGCGCGCAATGCGCAGGATCTGTTCACGGGTTTGCTCAGGCTTGGCAGAGGCGTCAATGCCAATCACTCGCTGGGCACGGCCATCGGCGGCAAACCCCACCACCATGCCTGCCTGGGTGCTGCCGGTGACCGAGCACACCACGATATAGTCAAACGTGAAGCCTAGCTCTTTCTCCTGCTGCCGCACCTCTTCAGCAAAGCCCACGAAGCCCAAGCCGCCGTAAGGGTGTTCAGAGCAACCCGCGGGTATAGGAAACGGTTTGCCGCCCCGCTGGCGCACATCCTCCATGGCCTGCTCCCAGCTGGGGCGAATGCCGATGTCGAACCCCGCGTCATCCAAGCGTACATCGGCGCCCATGATGCGTGACATCTCGATATTGCCCACGCGGTCATACACCGCATCGGAGTAGTTAACCCAGTTCTCCTGCACCAGCACGCACTGCATGCCCAGGTGAGCGGCCACCGCGGCAACCTGGCGGGTCTGGTTGGATTGAATGCCGCCAATCGATACCAGCGTGTCGCAGCCCTGTTCCAGCGCTTCAGGAATCAAGTACTCCAGCTTGCGTGTCTTGTTGCCACCGAAGGCCAGGCCGCTATTGCAGTCTTCGCGCTTGGCGTAGAGCTCTACTTCACCGCCTAAATGTTCGCTTAGCCGCTTGAGCGGCGTAATGGGAGAGGGGCCAAAGGTGAGTGGGTAACGTGGGAAGCGTTCGAGGTTCATAGCAATCTCCAGCTTTAAAACATTGGGTGCGATAATAGGGCGGCTAAGGTTGTTGTGAACAATTGGCGTGCTCTCTGCTATTTATAGTAAGTGTTAGTCATGATTTTTGTGTTGCAAAGTTGGCTGATTTAAAGCAATAAAAGTTGATAAAACATATTTTGTGTGGTTTTAAATGGTGTTTATAGGTGAATAAGGTAAATAATAGTGCGCTCAAAAATCTCCCGTTCACGCCCTGAGCCTGATGATCAGGCGGCTGAACTAGACCGAACAGATCGGCGTATCCTTAAACTGCTTCAGGAAGATGCCACGCTCTCCAATGTGGCGTTGGCAGAGCAGGTGAACTTGAGCCCGGCGGCGTGCTTACGCAGGGTGGAAAAGCTCAAACGGGATGGGGTGATCAGCCGGGTGGTGGCGCATTTAGACCCGGAGCAGCTACAGGCGGGTATGGTGGTGTTGATTGGCGTGGTGCTGGATCGATCGACGCCGGAATCCTTCGCCGCTTTTGAAGAGGCGGCCCAGAAGGTGTCAGGCTGTATGGAGTGCCACGTAGTCACCGGGGAGTTTGACTACTTTATGCTGGTGCGCACCCGAGACAGCCAAAGCTTCAACAGGTTGCACGCTGAACAGTTGCTCTACCTGCCCGGCGTGCGCCAGATCCGCTCGTTTATGGGGCTGCGACAGGTGGTCTCTACCCATAAGGTGCTGGTTTAGGCGTGTGTTAAGAAGAAGACGAAGGCTCTGGCCGAGTAGCCAGCCAAACGGCAATCAGCATCAGTAGAGCGATCACCCCCCAGCGTGTCCAGCCGGGGCCGAGTGACCAAGCAGTGATCAGTGCGCTCAACGCTATTATGCTAACAGCCGCCAACTTAGCGCGCCGGGGGATGGCGCGCTCTTGCTCCCAGGTAACCAGCAGTGGCCCGACATAGTGGCGGGAGCGGATCCAGGCCTCAAAGCGCGGTGAGCCTTTGGAGGCACAGTAAACAGCCATTAGCATAAACACGGTGGTCGGCAGCAGGGGCAGGAAAATGCCTAACACACCGATGCTAAAACTCATCCCTGCCAACACGACCCACATGAGGCTGATCAGTCTCATTCTTGCTCCCCAATTGGCACACGGTGATGCATATATTGCCCATTACGTATGGATAAGTATGGACTTATATGAGGGCTTTGCCACTCGACTCGTTGGCTGCTGAAAGCTGTCTTAAGGCGCCAGGGCGAGCAGAGGCTTGCCATGGGGGCCGCCCTCAATGTGCTGAAGTTCGGCTGCGTAAATCCTCGCAATGGTCGCGGGGTTAAGCACCTGGCTGGGTAGTCCGTGGTCAATACGCTGCCCTTGATGCAGCAACCATACCCGGTCAGCGTAGGTGCTGGCGAGATTAAGGTCGTGGAGCACGCAAACAATGGCCATGCGGTGCTGTGCGGCCCAGCCGCGTAGTTGCCGCATCAAGCGCTGCTGCTGGCCGATATCCAAGGCACTGGTCGGCTCATCCAGCAATAAAATACCACCATCCTTGGCGGTGGGAGAGCCCCTTGAGAGTAGTTGGCAGGCGCCTCGTGCGATCATCACCCGCTGGCGTTCGCCACCGGAAAGCGAGAGCACGCTGCGCTTGGCGAGGTGGGTTAGATCCAGGTCGTCCAGTAGCGCTGCGACCAGTGATTTGGCCGGATTACTGCCTAGACTCAACAGTTCGTCAGTTTGCCAGTCAAAGCCGGGGAGCTCCTGCTGGGCGACCAGCGCACGCCGGTTGGCAAGTTCGGCGATGGGCCATTCGCGCAAGGGTTTGCCATCCAGGTGTAGTTCGCCCTGCTCGGCAGGGCGAAACCCCGACAGCATGCTGAGCAGAGTGCTCTTGCCCGCGCCGTTGGGGCCGACAATGGCTAGCAGCTCGCCGGGTCGAATCGTGCCATCTAGTGGGGCGATAGCGGGGGTGGTGGTTAAACCAGCCTGATGGAGAGTTAGCATGCTCGGTTCCTGCGCATCAGTAGGTACAGGAAGTAGGGGCCGCCAAGCAGACTGGTTAGCAGCCCAACGGGGATTTCCGCCGGGGCAGCGACGGTGCGGGCTAGCGTATCAGCAACGACCAGAAGCAGCGCGCCGCCGAGCATTGAGGCGGGCAGCAGCAGCCGATGGCCAGGCCCTAACCAAAGCCGTAGGCAGTGGGGTACCAGCAGGCCCAAAAAGCCAATTACTCCGGTGAGCGCTACACACAAACCTACGCCCAGCGAGGTCGCGACCACCACCCGGCGTTTTAAGCGGCTTGCATCCAGCCCCGCCGCATGGGCGGTCGCTTCGCCTAGCTGGAGCAGGTCAAGTTCACGAGCGCTACGCATTAACAGCCACAGGGCAACGGCAATGAGTACCAGGGCGAGCGCCGTGGTGCGCCACAGGGCGTTAGTCAGCGTGCCCATGCCCCATAAACTAAGCTGGCGAAGCTGCTCATCGCTGGCGATAAAGGCTAAAACCCCACCGCTAGCCCCGGCGAGAGTATTGATGGCCAAACCAGCCAGCAACAGGGTCATCACAGCGGCACTGCCGCCGCCTTGACGCTTGGCGATGCCAAAGACAATCAAACAGACGCATAAGGCGCCTAAAAAGCCTGCCGCAAACTGACCGTAAAGGCTGCCTGCGCTGCTGTCTTGAAAGAGCACAATCCACACTGCTACGAAAAGCCCAGCACCACTGGCAAGGCCGAGCAGGGTCGGGTCGGCCAGCGGGTTACGAAACAGCCCCTGCATGGCGGCGCCGCTACCGGCAAGCATCGCTCCCACGGCCACGCCCAGCAGTAAGCGCGGCAGGCGCAGCTGCCACCACACCTGCACGCTGAGTGGATCGGCTTGGCCGCGGAGTACTCCCCAAGGGGAGATGCCCAGTGCGCCAGAGGAGGCCGCCCAGCCTAAAGCCAGTAGCAACGCAGCGGTTAATCCGACGAGAACGCGGGTAGTGCGGCTAACCGGCAGCCGCACCCGGAAACGGTAAGTGTTAAGAATGGCTATCATGGGCTGAGCTGGGCAGTGCTGTTTTGAGCGGTACTGTTTTGAACGGAACTGTTTTGGACAGAATTAGCCTGGGCGCTAGTCGGTGCGCCCAATAGCGCTTCAACGTCCTGGCGCAGGGTGAGTAGCTGATCGGGCGTGCGCGGGCCAAAGCCAAGCAGCGCTTGGTCATCAATGACAATCAACTGCTGCTCTCGGCCTGCGGGGGTTAACGCCATACCGGGTAACTGCCATAGCGCGGCTTCGCCACCCATTGCCGCCAGGCCCCGTTCGGAGACAATCACAACCTCTGGCGCTTGCCGGGCCAGGGCTTCGGCACCCACGCTGTGGTAGCCCTGCATCTCGGCGAAGGCATTTGCCAGGCCCACCGCTTCGAGCGCGCTATGCGCTGCCGTGTCGCTGCCAGCCGCACGGGGTGTTAAGCCGCTATGCAGCATGATAAACATAGCGCGGGTCGTCGGCAGGGCGGGCAGGTTGGCTAGCCGGTCAAGTTTCTCGTTCAAGGTGTCTGCCAAGGTTCCTGCCGCGTCGCGACGGTCAGTTAATTGGCCGACGGCGCGGACTTTATCGGCAATGGCATTGAGGGAGGGTGGGGCGTTGATAATCTCTACGCTGACACCGACAGCCGCTAGCTGCTCCAGCACTTCCTTGGGGCCTGCGTGCCCGGCGGCTAACACCTGGTCAGGTTTAACCGATAGGACGCTTTCAGCGGAGAGCTGGCGCAGGTAACCCACCGAGGGCAGCTCCGCCATGGCGGGTGGATGCACTACAGTGTCATCCCGAGCGATAACGTTGATATCGGCATCTAACGCGGCCAGGGTTTCCGCGATATCGCCACCAAGCACCACCCAGCGTTCGCTGGCCAATGCGGCCCCGGTGGTTAGCCACCCCATCAGCAGTACTGCCAGTGAGCGGCGCATCAGGCGTTTTGCGTTCATGCCACCGCCTCTTGGCTGCCGAGTTCATCCAGCAATTGTCGCCACTCGCGACGCTCAACGCGGCCTTCCTGGCGTTCCGCGTAAAGTTGCAGCACTAGCGAGCCTTCGGCATCGAAGGCTTCAATGCTGGTCACGCCGCCGTCTCGGTTGGGCTTGCTGACTTGCCATACTTGGTCAATCGCAGTGTCATCAAGGTGCAGGGTGAACTGCTCGCCAAATAGATTCAGCCAGCTGCGGGCGCGTTGAGGGGCGGGCAATGTGCCGGTGCGGATCTGAACGCAGCCGGGGCTAGCGACAAATAGCATCAACGGCAGCTCACGCTGGCTGGCGTTCTGGAGCGCTGTTTCCAGCGCCTGCACGGGCAGCGAGCGGGTATAGCGGCCTTCCATCAACTGGTTGGCCTCAATACGCTCCAGATGATGGCGCTGGAGGAGGGCAAAGAACTGGTGCACGTCGCGCATCGCGCCCCACTCGCTGGCCAGGGTCGGCGCTTCAGGCAGCGGCCGCTTCAAGCGAGGCATGCTCTGGGTAAACGCTGGCGTATCCCGAGTGCCCAAGGCCGCTAAGGCACCCCAGGGACGCGGCAGTGGGTTCTCCAGGGCAAAGCATTTGTGAACGGCGCAGCCATGTTGATTGAATATCTGCAGGCTCCAGCGCCACTGCGCCTCTTGAGTACTGGTGGCAGGCATAGAATCACGAATCAGGCAGGCCCAGTGCCAGCTCGTATAGAGCAAGCGTAGATCCAGGCCACCTGGGTCGAGTAACAGGCCTGTTTGTGGCCCGCCGCTAAGTTCAGGGTAGTCGCCGGTTTGCTCTAGCACGGCCAGCCGGGAACGGGTCAACGCTTTAACCCGCCCCAGTTGGGGCAGGTAGGCGGCGATATCGCTGGGCGAGAGCGGCAGCGTCCATACGTCGCGCCCTAAACGAGCGGCCTGCAGCTCGCCTTCACTGATCGATAAGCGTTCGGCAATCTCAATCGCAGGTAGCCGCGGCTGCGCGGCGCGCGCCGCGTCAAAGGCTTCGATAATCGCGATCTGTTGGGATGTAATCATGACGCACCTCTATCGGGTTGACTGCGTGGATTTACCACTGCCAGTTGAGGGTGGCGAACAGGCTGCGCCCATCGCCCAGGCTGCCGTCGGGGCGGTACCACACCTTGTCGCCAATATTGGCAAGGCGCAGCGAGGTATCCACGGCCGGGGTGATTTGCCAAGCGAGATGCACATCGTGCAACCCATAGCCGGGCAGGCGCTCGTCATCGCCCTGCTTATCGAAAGATTGGGCAAAACGCGCTTGCCAGCCCAGGCGGATATCGCTGTTATACAGAACCACCTCGCTTCCCAGGGTGGCTTCCAACGGTGTTTGACTGCCTAGGGGCTCGCCAGAATCGCGGTCTTTACCGGAGACTTCCGAAAGACCCACAAAGCTTGTAAGAAGCGGGAAGGCGCTGGGCTGCCAGGTCACCCGGGCGTCATAGCCCCATAGCTGGGCGCGCTGAACGTTCACTGCCTGGGTGGTGCCCGCCATGATGTCGACGTGGGTGTCGATAAAATCGTCGGCGCGAGTATCGAAGTAGCTGGCACGAACCTGCCAGTCGCCCTGATGCCAGACCACGCCGCTTTCCCAGGTGTGGCTAGATTCAGGCGAGAGACTAGGGTTGGGAATCCAGTAATTGTCCGGTGTGCAGAAGGCTGGCCCGGCGCAGAAACCGGCAAAGTGACGCTCGTTGGCGTAAAGCTCGGATAGGCTAGGAGCGCGGAAGGCCTCAGCGTAGCCCGAAAACAGCATCAAGGCGTCATCGGGCCGCCAGGCAAGACGAAAGCGCGGTGACACTTGGTCGTGGACGCTATCGGATTCATTTTGGCCGCTGGCGTCGTAACGGTCGTAGCGGGCTCCCAGGCCAATATCAAACTGCCCGGCGCCGCCATCGGCTAAATAGCGCCCAGCGGTAAGAGTAGTGTCGAGATAGGCTGACTGGGTATCGATATCGGCTTTAGGAAAGCCATTCGCTTCGCCATCTGGCCGTTGGCGGGCCTGCTCCAATTCGGCGCCGAACACCAGCGTTTGCGAAAGCCAGCCGTGATCCATGGTGTGGAAGCCGTCGCTCTGAAGACCGGCCCGCTCTAGGGTACGGTTGGCCTGGGGCTCGTCGATATCCTGCTGGCTAAAGGTAAGCTGCGAGGTGACTTCGGTGGCAGCGCTGGGCTGCCAGCGGTGGCCCAACTGGACGTTGTTGCTTTCCACATCGCGATCGCGCAGCGGATTGCTGGCATCGGTTGAAAGCTGCTGTGGGTTGGCGGGCTGGGTGGCGCGTTCGTCGTAGTGCTGCCAGCTGATAAATAGCCGCTGGTCGTCGCTTGGCTCCCAACCGCCTTTTAGCAGCAGGCTATTGAGGGAGGCATCCTCTTCGGCTTCATCGCCCCCCGCGCGGCGAATATCGCCGGATTCACTGCGGCCGATTGAAAACAGGCCATCCACCTGGCCGTTGGCGGTATTGCGGCGGCCGAAGCCAGTCAGGCTCCCCCGCATTTCGTCGCTGGCCGTCGCACCGCCTACGGAAAGGCGTACGCCGCTATTTTCGCCGGGGGCAAGCAGGTCGTTGGCATTCACACTGGTGAAGCTGACGACACCGCCCATGGCATTGCTGCCGTACAAGCTGGAGAGCGCACCGCGTGCTATCTGTACTTCTTGAATCAAGCCAGGGTCGAGAAAGAAGTTACCGATGTGGCCGGTGGAGATATCCTGACGAACGCCATCCAAACGTACCAGCACACCTTTGCTGCCAAAACCGCGCATACTTAAGGTTTGGCCATTTCGGCGCCCTTGGCCAGCCACATGCAGGCCGGGTTGGCGGCTAAGCACGTCTTCAACCCGGCTGGCGGTGGCCAGCACAGCATCATCACGATCAATAATATCGATAATCAGCGGTGCCCGTGAAAGGTCCGTAGGCGCCCGGGTGCCGGTGACCGTCACTGGGTTAAGCTCGGCGTCGTCTGCTTGGGCGGTTAACAGTGGAAGCAGCATTAAAAAGAGGCCACCAAAAGCGCGTGTGTGGTTCATAAGCCAGAGATTTCCAACAGGGATAAGTGGAAGAGGTCGCTGGCTGGGTGCGATGGGCTACCTGGCTGGCTTTGCTGTATAAATCTTTAAATTAATTAGGGGCTGAAATATTAAGAGCTTTAGGCGTTAAGAATTAACTTGCCGCTTTTAGTACGGCGCAACACATAGCGGCGCTGTTCATGGTGAATAACCAATTGATCTGAGTTGCCAAGTAATTCTCTGCTATTCACCTCGTGGGCCACCTCGCGGGTCGTCGAGGCCGACGTATCTCCCTGGCCAGTGCCCTTAGCGGGTAACTGCATGAGAGAGTAACTCCTGTGTTAATGATAACTATTAGCGTTAATTTAGCAGAGTTGCAGACATCCCTCAATAGGGTTTGGGGAGGAAAAGTGGCTAGCATTCGACCTTTCTTCATCTAAATGCAGGCGCTCCGTCATCGTGCTGTCATTAAGCTTCTTTAGTGTCTCCTAACGTTCAATCGTTGACCTACAAACGATCAGGGGGAGACCAAAATGAGTAAAGAGATCGAAGATCATCGCCTGTTTAACCACAGCGGCAACCAACCTTTCGCGGAAGTATTGGCGCGCCATGTATCCCGGCGTGATGTGATGCGCGGTGGTTTGAGCATGGCGGCTGCCTCGATGCTTAGTTTTGGTGGCGCTGCTCAAGCGCTTGCCTCAAGCAGCAGCCAAAAAACACCCCTGACACTGGCGTTTGAGGCGGTTCAAGGATCACGCACCGATGCCGTGGTGGTGCCGGAAGGTTATGTGGCCCAAGTCTTGGTGCCGTGGGGCACGCCGCTGAACCAAAATGTTACCTGGCAGCCCGAGCAGCCGATGACCGCTGAGCGTCAGGCGGAGAGTGTGGGCATGCACCATGACGGCATGGCCGGTTTTGCCCTGGATACCGACAACGCCTCGCGCCGTTTTGTGCTGGCGCTCAACAATGAGTATATCGACCAAGCAGCGCTATGGGCGCCCCAAGGAGGCCCCACTAATGCGGATGAGGGCCAGCGGCCAGCAGCTGAGTCGCGCACTGAGATCAACGCTCACGGTGTCACCCTTGTTGAGGTCGAAAAGAACGCCAGTGGCCAATGGGCGCATGTGCCGGGTTCGCGTTATAACCGTCGCCTCACCAGTGCGACGGTGATGGAACTTTCCGGGCCAGTGGCGGGCAGTGACTACGTCAAAACGCGCTTTTCGCCTGAGGGTACCCAAACCCGTGGTACCAACAATAACTGTGGTAACGGGGTAACGCCCTGGGGCACCTATATTGCCTGTGAAGAGAACTGGCCCAATGTGTTCGTTAATCATGGCGAACGCTTCCAGGACGACGCGCGGATTGGTATTCCCACCGCTAAAAGCCGCTATGGTTGGGATACTTCGGCGGGAGACGCCTCTGAACAGAATGACGAATTTGCTCGCTTCGACATTACCCCGCGCGGCGAGCGTGCTGAAGATGATTATCGCAACGAAGCACGCACGTTCGGCTACCAGGTGGAGGTCGACCCCTATAGTGATGCATTGGCGGTTAAGCGTACGGCACTTGGCCGTTTCCGCCATGAAGGGTGTTGGTTAGGCAAGCTGGAAGCCGGTCAGCCAGTGGTTTACTACTCGGGGCACGATTCCCGCAACGAGTACGTATATAAATATGTTTCTGATGCTGCCTGGGATCCCGCCGATGCCAACCGCCCAGGTGAAGAGTACGATCGTCTTGCCATTGGCAACAAATATTTGGATAACGGCACCCTCTATGTGGCTCGTTTCCATGCCGATGGCAGCGGTGAGTGGCTACCGCTAACGCCTAGTGCTCAAACGCGCGATGGTCGCACGCTGGCGGCGGCGTTGGGGCTAGCCGACGACGATGCGGCAGGTATCATCATCAACACCTGCGATGCAGCGGATTTGTTGGGTGCCACGCCAATGGACCGCCCTGAGTGGGCTTCCGTCGATCCTGCCTCCGGCGAGGTGTATCTCACCCTGACCAATAACTCCCAGCGCACCGCTGAAGAGACAACCCCAACTTACACTAATGACGGTGAGCATCTGGAACAAGTAGGTGTTGGTTACGATTTAGCGCCCACCAATGCCGCCAACCCTCGCGCCAATAACGAAGCAGGGCATATTATTCGCTGGCGCGAAAGCCGGTTGCCCAACGCCTTTACTTGGGAGGTGTTTGTGTTTGGCGCGGCCGCTGACGATGCCGATAATCACTCGGGCCTGACAGAAATGAATCAGTTCGCCAGCCCCGATGGGCTCTGGTTCGACGAGCGAGAGAACGGTCAGGGTATCCTCTGGATCCAAACCGATAACGGTTATGATGGAGTAACCGAGTACACCAACGACCAACTGCTTGCCGTGGTACCTAACGGGCTCGACGATATTCAAGGCACTGGCCCGGTGATTAACAGCAGCAACCAGCAACAGCTTAAGCGCTTTGCGGTAGGGCCGAACGGCTGCGAAGTGACGGGTATTTTTGCCACGCCGGATAAAACCGCGCTGTTTATTAACATTCAGCACCCCGGTAACTGGCCCGCGGATGGTAGCGAGCTAGTGCAAGATGCCACCGTTGCTGCCAGCGGCCAAGTACGTCCTCGGGCGTCAACCGTTGTTATTCAGAAACGCGATGGCGGGCCGATAGGAGTTTAAAAGCAGGCGTTGAGCAAAAAGCTTAGTAACTATATGAGATGCTTAAAACGCTATTAAGGGCTTCATTAAAAGCTTCGAACCTGGGAGAGGTTCGAAGCTTTTTTGATTCTAGGCCTGCTGAACTTGCCGCTTTTTCTGCCGGGCTTCTAGCGCGTGAATGGCATCGACCTTCAATGGGAGCTGGTTGGCCCAGAGAATATCTTCTCGACAATGGCCAATATCCAACAGTACGTGGTCATCGTAGGCTAGTAGCGGCAGTATATGGCGGCGGAAAAGCCAACGCCGCCGGTAACGCCACCAGCCCATATCGAGCGTACGAATTAACCTCATCGACGGCATGGCAGGCATGTAAAAATGCAGTGCTGGTGGCTTGGGCGGCGGCGCCAGTTGGCGAGCTTTTTCCCAGGCGTTATGGGCATGTTGGGCTGGGCATTCACACTTCATCGCGCACCTCCTTTTATTCACAACGGCTGTACAGTCAATGGCGCCAGGGCGCTAACTGGGCAGCTGTGATCAGTGATTAATAAGTGGGAGGGTCGCGACCTCTGGTTATCAGCTTGGCGCTTTGCCTTGGATCAATCAAACGAAAAGATCTACACTGAGTGTTAAGATTTTCTGAAAGGTGGGCGTGATGAATCAACTATCGACTATGGCTCCCAGCCGGGCTGTCTTACCGCTACTGGATAGCGAGGTGCTGCGCACCTTTGTGACCATTGCCGAAAGTGGCAGCTTCACCCGCGCCGCCCAGCAGCTGTTTCGTACCCCTTCCGCGCTAAGCATGCAGATCAAACGCCTGGAAGAAACGCTCGGGCAAACGCTGTTTGTGCGCGAGGCGCGCTATGTGCGGCTTACTGCCGAAGGTGAAGTACTCCTGGGCTACGGACGGCGGCTGCTTAAGCTCAATGCCGAAGCCGTCACCCAGTTTTTAGCCCCCACCATAGAAGGGCGCGTGGGGCTGGGGATAACCGACGACGTGGTAGGGCGTATCCTGCCCACTGTGTTGGCTCAGTTTGCCCGCTCGCACCCGGCGGTGCAGGTCGATGTTGTGGTGGGACGCAGCAAGGATTTGCTCGCCCAGTTGGATGATGGAGAGCTCGATCTTGCGCTGGTGATGAGCGTAGAGCCTGGTCAGGCGCCGCGCGGCGACATTGTTCATAGCGAACCGTTAGTGTGGGCGGGCCGTGAGGATGGTGTTGCCGTACAACGAACGCCACTGCCAGTGACCTTGGCCCAACAGGGGTGCGCGTGGCGTAGGATCGCGCTTAACGCCCTTGATCATGCCGGGGTTAATTACCGAATCGCATACTCCTGCGACCACTGTGCCGGGCAGGAAGCGGCTATGCTGGCCGATCTGGCCGTGACGGCTTTTCCAAAAAGCTTGATTCGGCCACCGCTCAAGCGTCTCCACAACGAGTCACTGCCACCGCTAGGGGATTATCAAGTAGCGCTGGTGAAGCGTGCAGGCAGTGGTGATGCCAGCGAGGTATTGGCTGAGCGGGTGGTGGAGGCGTTTCGTGAGGGGTGAGTGGTAATGAATTATCATTAGCTTTTGAGCGGTAATGATTTTTTAGCGTGATGGTGCTAAAGATTACATGACCACACTCTTGCTTAGTGAGGCCATGTAATAGGGTAACGAAAGTGGTTAGGCAACCTGACTTTCAAACTCGTTAGGAATCAAAAAACCGCGCAGAATTTTCTCCATTCGTTTGCGTGCATCAGCATGCTCGAGATCAAGAAAATGCCCTGCGTTGGGCACGACTTCGAACTCGCATTTCGGCATATAGTCGTCGGCAATCAGAATGTCTTCCGGCGTTGTGTACTCATCCAGTTTGCCATTCACGAACAGCGTCGGTATCTCAATATTACCCAGGAGCTGTTCATAGTCGGTGTCGTTCATGGAGAGTATTTGTTCGATATGAAAGCAGACCTGTTGAAGCTCTTGATCATCTAACCGTGAGAGATGCCGGTAATTAATATATTTTAGTAAGCGGGGTAAGTATTTTCCCACTTCTTCATTAAGCAGATTAGCCGCGGTTTTAACATCGCCAATTTTAATATAATGGCGAGCACCATTGATATAGCGCAGCATGCCGTCGTTAAGCTGAGTTGAAAATGAGGCTAGCACCGCTCTTTTAATGGAGGTGGGGGATTGCGCCAATGCCATCATAGCGGCATAGCCTCCCCAAGAAACGGAAAGTAACGACGTTGGTTGGTAACGTTCAATCAGAGCTAGGAGGATATTGACTTCATCCTCCTTGGTAATAATGCCACCCACAGGGTTATGTAGTTTTGACTGGCCAGCAAAAGGCAAGTCAAACAGGATAACGTTTAATCCATCACTCAAGTATTTGACACAGTTGGTAAAAGAGGCGGTAGTAGCTAGCGCGCCGTTGACCATAATAATACTTTCAGTATTTTGTGGCTGTTGATAGATTTCTACATGCACGCAATGATTGCCTATCTTAACGAGCTCGGTGTTGGCTTTCATGATGTTTTCCTTGCAGTAATTGGGTCAGTTAATGCGAGTCTAGTGCGTGCATGTCTGCGTAATGGGTTCTGAACCTAATAAGTTCATTAGCTGTCACAAGTGTGCAAGTTTTTTAGTATTTCTTTATTTGTGTTTACCTGATTGTTGAAGGTATAGGCGACTGCGTATGTAGGATATTGCTGACAGCATTTGTAAGAAATTCGCTATACTTATGTAAGAAATGTCTTATAAGTAATTTTTTAATACACAGTTGTTAAGTAATGTGTGGTCAAGTGAGATTGGATTAATTAACATTGTTAAATATGACTGATGGTTTTACGGCGATGAACGATAAGTTCAGCAAAAAGGTGAAAGAGTAAATAGATGAGGGTAACGGGAAAAGGGGGGGAATAGAAGAAAGAGGCAACCCCTCACCTATCTCCAGTGAGGGGCATAACGACTTAAATAGCGACTTGATCAGTACGCGACGCAGAAACGTTGGTTGGTGTTATGTGGGTTTTCCAGCTCATCAATCATGGCGATGGCGTAATCCTGCACGGAAATACGGCTGTTGCCTTCGCTATCGGTGAGTAGCGTATCGCCGCCAAGCCGGAAACTACCCGTGCGCTCGCCGGGGAAAATCTCGGCGGCGGGAGAGAGAAACGTCCACGCTTGCGCCGTTTGCCCGCGCAGCGTTTCAAGAGCCGTTTTCGCCCCTTCCGCCGTGGCCCGGTACTCTGCTGGAAACCCCGGTGCATCTAACAAAAGCTTACCCGGCGCTACCTCGAGCGTCGCCGCGCCACCCACTATCAGTAGCCTAGGCACGGAAGCTTGTTGAGTGGCTGACAAAATCGAGTGAAAGCCTTTGAGGTAATAGCCGTAAACATCCTCTTGGGCATGGCCGCTAAAGGCGCTGATAACGGCCTCGGCACCGCGTAGCTGCTCTGCAAGTGCCTCGGTATTTAACACATCACTTTTAACGGTAGTGAGATTCTCCTGTGGCGCTACCCGTTCAGGCCGAGTCACTAACGCCGTCACGTGATGGCCGCGGGAGAGCGCTTCGGTTAATAGGGCAGATCCAATGAATCCGCTAGCGCCAATCAGTGCAATCTTCATAACAGTTCTCCTTAAGTAGGTTGTCGCTGCATTGTCGGACGCTTTATTGATTTGAAAAATAGCGATTAACGTAATTTACTGTTATCGATTTCATAACAGTAGGGCGATGAATGACCACCGCCAACGAGTTCGATTTAAACGGTTTACCGATCTTTGTCGCTCTGGTGGAAGCCGGCAGCTTTACCAAAGCAGCGGAGCGGCTAGGCTGCACGAAAACCCGTGTCAGCCTGCAAATTCGGCAGCTGGAAACGCGCCTGGGTGTCACGCTGTTCCTCCGCACCACGCGGCGGGTTCAGCTCACTCAGGCCGGAGAGGCGCTCTACCATCAGTGCCACCCGCTGTTAATAGATCTACAGGGGGCGCTTGCCAGTGCTGTGAGCGACACCCAACAGCTGCACGGCGAGTTGCGTATCACGGCGCCCGAAGATTACGCTGCCGGGGTGTTGAGCGACGCGGTAGTGGCGTTTAGCCGCTTGCACCCTGCGCTGCATATAGAACTACGTAGCGGCGACCAAGTAAGCGATATGGTGCAGGACGGCATCGATTTAGCGTTTCGTCTAGGCTGGCTAAAAGACTCCACGCTACGCGCCCGTCGAATAGGCACTTTTCAACAGCATGTGGTGGCTGCTCCTGATTATCTGAAACGCCACGGCACACCCTCGCATCCCAAGGCGCTGGAAGACCATGCGTGGATCGCCTTTACACCGTTAAAAGCGCCGTTAACCTGGACTTTCCAGCGACGCGATGAGCGGTATGAGGTGCAAATGAGCGCAGGGTTGGCAGCCAACTCAACGGTGAGCTTAGTCGCACTGATGGTCGCTGGCGGCGGTCTCTCCGTATTGCCGGATATGACCGCGGCGCCAGAGATCGCGGCTGGGCGTTTAGTGCGTGTGCTTGAAGAGTGGACACTGCCGGAAGGCGGCGCCTATGCAGTCTATCCGCCAGGGCGGCACATAACCGCCAAAGCGCGCGCATTTATGACCTTTTTTGACGCCTGGTTACAAAAAGAGCCCTAACGTGGGGCTGCACTTAATTCGCTGTCACTTTCATAAGTTAGGTTGGTTTCCCAGCTTTCACTGCTAACGGCTATCGCTGCATGAATACCGGCGGTATCGCCTGCTTTGAAGGCCGCATAGATAGCTTTATGGTCCTTCAAGGCGGTTTCCGGTAGTGAGCGCATAGAGGTTTCCAGTGCGGCTTCGATCAGTTGCAGTAAGGTTTCGCCGACGCGGATGGTCATGGGGTTATGGGTGCTGTGCAGAATGGCGCGATGGAAGGCAATATCGTGCTTGGAGGTTTGAGCACCCGCGCGGATGGCTTCTTCCATGGCGTCGATACTCTGCTGAATACGTTGATGATCCTCTGCCGTTGCCCCGCTCATTGCTTGAAGTGTGTAAGCCGGTTCGAACATGCGGCGAAACTCCAGTACATCCCGCGTCATGCCTCGCGCCAGGATCATCCCGAACGCCATCGGGTCGACGAGCGGCGTGCCTGGTTCGCGGCGGATCATGGTGCCTTGACCCCGTTTGACCTCAACGATCCCTATTGCTTGCAGCATCTTGATGGCTTCACGCACGCTGGATTTACCAATGCCCAGGGTGTGAGTGAGCTCCGTTTCCGAGGGCAGGTAATCCCCTGGCTTGAGGTCGCCTCGTATAAGAGCGCTTTTAATACGCTCTAGCAGTTGCAGCGCAACTGAACTGCGATCCATTGAATCTCCAAAAGAGGTTGTACGGGTCGAGCTAATCTCGGGCTGGCGTTTAAAACTCATGAGGGCCTCGCGTGGCTCATCGGTGTTTCCTGCATTTTATCAATGCCCTAAGCCTAGCGGCTTAAGACAGCCGATTGCATATATTTAAAAGACATATTCTTATCTTCCATTGTTTTATGTGACTGCCTTGCTAATGGTTTGTTCTTTAGTCTAGTCTGAAATCAGACATCTGATGTCTGTTGTTTGTGACGCAAAGCATAAAAGATGAGAACCTGAATGACCAAAAAGCACATCGTGGTATTGACCACGGGCGGCACTATTGCCAGCAAGCCCAGTGATTCAGGCCGAAGCCAGTCAGGGGAGTTAAGCGGCGAGCAACTGCTGGATCAGGTAGCGCTGCCGCAGGGTGTCGACGTCACATTAGAGGTGATGTCGATCCTGCAGAAACCCAGTAATGCCGTCACTCTCGCCGATCTTGCTGAACTCCATTGCCAGGGGCGGAGAGCATTGTCGCGAGCCGATGTGGACGGTCTGGTGATTACCCACGGTACCGATACCTTGGAAGAGACCGCTTACTTTTTATCGCTCACGCTGCCAGCGGATAAACCGTGTGTGATCACCGGTTCCCAGCGGGCGCCTCACCAGTTAGGTACCGACGCCTTTAAAAATATCTGCGATGCCATCGTGGCGGCGGTCAGCCCCCAACTGAGTCAGCTTGGCTGTGTCGTGGTGTTCAACGAGTCGCTGTTTGCTGCGCGCTATGCCCGCAAGGTGAGCAGTTTCCAGTTGCATGGATTTGACGCCCCCGGCGCTGGTGCGCTGGGGTATATCGACGGGCAACGGCTCAAGCTTTATCACACAGGGACTGCGATTGAGCCCCCCATTGAAGGCTGGGATGTTCCGCTGCCGCGTGTCGATCTACTGCCCGCCTATCTGGATGCCTCGCCAGCACTGCTGAAAGCCTGCTTAGAGAGTGGCGCGAAGGGGGTGGTGATCGATGGCTTAGGCCGGGGCCACGTGCCACCTGGCTGGATGAACGAAATACGAGCATTGGTTAGCGCAGGTGTCCTTGTAGCGGTCGTGAGTAGTTGCGCTCAAGGGCCGGTGAACACCAGTTATGAGTTTAGCGGCAGCTTGGCTGATTTGGTCTCGGCTGGGGTGATCGCGCTCAACGATATCAGTGCACGCAAGGCAAGGCTTGCACTTGCCTTGCTGCTGAGTAGTACCCCGCGCGAAGCGCTGGGGGATGCGATGGAACGCTTAATGGCGTGAGCGGCCTTTTAACCTTGCTCAACTGCAGTAACAGGAAACTAAAAAGTAATTCACCATAACTAAATAAGGTGCTGGACATGAAACTAACGCTGACAAAAGCCACTCTCTCCGCTGCTATTGCTGTTGCTTCTCTAAGCGCGGCTCAGCTTCATGCGGCCGACTATACCTTCAGCTTCGCCCACGTGTTGATTGAAGAAACGCCGAACGGCCAGGCGGCGCTGCGCTTTAAAGAGGAAGTAGAGGAGAAGTCCGACGGTCGTATCGAAATTAACGTACTGCCGGCCGCTCAGGTGGGTGGCGACGTTGAAATCATTGAGCAGATTCAGATGGGCCTGGTCGATATCGGTATCCCGCCAACGGCCACCCTGGGTAACTTTGAGCCGCGCATGCAGATTTTGGATCTGCCGTTCTTGATTGCCGATTACGACACCATGGTGGAAACCCTGGATGGTGAAGTGGGCCGCGAAATCCTCGATACCCTGAATGGCCATAACATGTACGGCGTCAACTTCTGGGGAGCGGGTTTCCGCCATATCACCAACAATGATCGCCCGATCGAAACCCCCGAGGATATGGACAGTATCCGCATGCGCACCATGCAGGCGCCGATCATCATCTCCACCTATGAAAACCTGGGCGCTAATGCCACCGCAATGGCCTTCACCGAGGTTTACAACGGCCTGCAGCAAGGCGTGGTGTCGGGGCAGGAAAACCCACTGGCCAACATCTATACCATGCGTTTCCATGAGGTGCAGGATTATCTCTCGCTGACCAATCACGCTTACCACGCCTATGCGGCGGTAATGAACCAGGACTCCTGGGACTCGCTGCCGGAAGATCTGCAAGCGGTCATGCTGGAAGCCTTCGATAACGGCCGAGACACGTCCCGTGCGCTAACGCTGCAGGACGAAGAGACCATCATGGAAGAGATCAAAGACGAAATTGCGATCAATGAGCTCACCCCAGAGCAGCGCGACGCCTTTATTGAAGCCAGCATGCCGGTGCACGAAGAGTATGAAGATATCGTCACCACGGAGTTGCTGCATAAAGTATATGACGCTGTGGGTATCGAGTATTGATCCAACGGGTCTACTAAGGCCTGGCTCCTCTCTTCTTACCCCTTTCAGGGTGTGGATATCTCATGTTCGAAGCGCTCAACAAATGTCTTGATCGCTTGGAAAGTGTGGCGATGGTCGTTTTCATGTCGATTGCGACCATCCTCACCACCATCCAAGTCGTGTATCGCTACGGCTTTAGCGGTTCGCTATTTTGGGCTGAAGAAGTCGTTATTTACTCCATTATCTGTATGAGTTTTATAGGTGCCAGTATGGGGGTGCGCCATGGCACGCATATTTCGGTGGATGTGCTGAATGCCATTGCCTCGCCCGCTGTGAACCGCTGGCTGCACATGATCGCAGCACTGATCGGTATCGTGTTCGCTGGCTTTATGACCTATTACGGCTTTGTTCTCTATTTCAGCACGTTGGATCGCGGGCAGTTAACCGCAGCACTTCGCCTGCCGATGGCATGGTTCTATCTGCCGATTGGCGTTTCCGGTGTGCTGCTGATTCTGCGTTATCTATGGGTCATCAATGAAGTCTGGAAAAAGCCTCCGGTGAGTCTCTCCGAAGAGCTTGTGGCTGAGTCGGATAAGCTCATTTAACCCTGGAGGGCGACCATGATTACTGCATTATTACCGATCTTTTTTGCCGTTCTACTGCTTGGGCTGCCCATCTTTGCTTCTTTGGCATTGGCGGTGTTTCTTGCCATTGAGTTCTTTGGCGCTACCAATCCGGTCATCGTGCCGATGCGCATGTTTACCGGCATGAATAACTTCTCGCTGATGGCGATTCCGTTCTTTATCCTGGCGGCGGAGCTGATGCGGATTGGCGGGCTTTCCGACCGGTTGATCAACCTTGCCAAGGCGCTGGTAGGGTGGGTGCCAGGGGGCTTGGCAGCGGCCACGGTGCTGTCATGTCTCTTCTTCGGGGCCATTTCCGGTTCAAGCCCTGCCACGGTGGTGGCGATTGGTTCGATCATGTTCCCGGCACTTGTCGCTGCTGGCTACGATAAGCGCTTTGCGATTGGGTTGATCGCCACCGCTGGTACCTTGGGGCCGATCGTGCCGCCGAGTATTGCGCTGATTATCTACGGCTCAGTGACCGGTACTTCGGTGGGGCGGCTGTTTGCAGCGGGCCTGCTGCCTGCCATTGTGATTGCCTCGATTCTCATCGCCTACTGCATCGTCTTTAGCAGCATCAAAGGCTATGAGCGCGCCCCTTTCCCCTCGCTGAGTCAAATCTTGGTAGCCTTTAAAGATGCTGCCTGGGGCCTTGGCCTGCCGGTGATTCTGCTGGGGGGCATCTACAGTGGCGTCTTTACCCCGACCGAATCGGCGGCGGTCGCCTGCGTATATGGCCTGTTTGTCGGCATGGTGGTTTATCGCACCATTAACGTAACGGAACTGGTGGGAACACTAAGAAGCTCTGGATTGATTTCCGCGACGCTGCTGCTGATTACCGCGGGGGCCTCTGCTTTCTCTTGGCTGCTCGCCATTACCGGTACGCCTAGCCAACTGGCAGGTGAGGTGCTGTCGTGGACAGACGATCCGTTTCAGGTCATGGCGCTGTTTAATGTCGTGATGATCGTTGCTGGCTTCTTCCTCGATAGCGCCTCGGCCATCATTGTGCTCTCGCCACTGCTGCAACCGATTGCGGCCCAGGTAGGCGTGGACCCGGTGCATTTTGGGGTGATCACGCTGATCAACTTCTCGGTGGGGATGATTACGCCGCCGGTAGGGTTGAACCTGTTTGTCGCTATGTCGATCTCCAAGATGTCGCTGCAGGAAGTGTTCAAGGCCTGTTTGCCGCTGATTGGCTTGATGCTGTTAGCGCTGATCATCATCACCTATATACCGTGGCTGAGTACCTGGCTGCCCTCGTTAATCTATTAACAGCTGGTTTAATGAAGCTAAACAATAAGGACAACGAACCATGAGCAAAACGATTGAACAAGCGGTGGCGGAGCAGGGCCTTACGTTACCGGCGATTCCAAGGCCGCGTGGCATGTTTCTGCCCTGGTCTCAGTTGGGTAGCCAGCTGTTTTTAGCTGGGCAGATTTGTGAGCGTGGGGGTGGTGTTCTCTATCCTGGCAAGGTGGGGGCTGAGTTCGATCTTGAAACCGGTAAGCTGGCGGCCCAGGCGTGTGCCTTGAACCTGCTGGCCTCGCTCAGCGATGCCGTTGATGGTGATTTTTCCCGCGTGGTGCGATGCGTGCGCATGAATGGGTTCGTCAATGTGGCGCCGGGCTTTCATGATGTGCCGTTGGTCATTAACGGCGCGTCCGAGCTTTTTGTCGCGCTGTTTGGCGATGCGGGGCGTCATGCTAGAACCGCCATTGGGGTAGCGACACTACCCGGCAATGCGGCGGTGGAAGTCGAAGCGATTTTTGAAGTGCGTTAAGCACCCACAGAGGTAAGTAAAGCATGCAGGATTCACCCATTTTTCTACCGTTGCGTGAGCAGCGCGAGCGGCTGCGGGCGGGCACGCTGACCGCTACCGCGCTGGCCGAAGCGGCAGTCGCTGCTTATCATCAGCGCGGCAAACACGACCACGCCTACCTCACCTGGAACGGCGAGCAGGCACTGGCAATGGCAAAAGCTGCCGATGCGGTGCTCGCCCAGGGTGGTGATGCGGGGGCGCTAATGGGCATGACGGTATCGATCAAGGATATCTACGCCGTGACGGGGCTGCCGACTTATGCGGGCTCTTCCCAACGCCTGCCGAAGCGCTGGGAGCGCCCCGGCCCGGTGGTGAGCACACTATTGAAACAGCTGCCTTCTGTGATGGGTAAAACCCACTCCGTTGAGTTTGCCTTTGGCGGCTTGGGCACCAATGCCCATTGGGGAGCACCACGCAACCCCTGGGATGCACATCAGCACCGCACGCCTGGCGGCTCAAGCTCCGGGGCGGGTGTTTCACTGGTGGGCGGTACGGCAAGTTTGGCATTAGGCACCGATACCGCCGGTTCAGTGCGTATTCCTGCCTCAATGACCGGCGTAGTCGGCCTGAAAACCACCGCCGGGCGCTGGTCGACCGAGCAGATCGTACCGCTTTCAAGCACGCTGGATACCCCAGGGTTACTGGCGCGTCGGGTAGATGACCTTGCCTTTGCGTTCGATGCGTTGGATGGCGGCCTTAGCGGTCAGGATGATCGAATGCCAGCAACACCGACGCTTGCCGGGTTGACCTTTGGAGTACCAGAAACGTTTTTCTGGGACGACTGCAGTCCAGGTATCGCAGAAACCGTACGCGGTGCCATTAAGCAGCTGGAAGCCGCCGGGGCGCGAATAGTGACCCTCGAGTTGCCCGGCATCGACGAAGCGTACGAACTCTTCAAGCTGGGCGGTGTGGCTGCGCCGGAATTGGCAGCGTTTCTAAACACCGAGCTACCCGAGATGATTGACTCCCTGGATCCTAACGTCGCCGCCCGCGTTAAAGCGGCAGATGACATGCCTGCCTGGGAGTATGTGCGTCGTCGCACGGTGCTGGACTCGCTTGCCGCCTCTGCTGCCGCTCGCATGGCCGATGTAGATGCAGTCCTTACTCCCACGGTGGCGATTACCCCGCCCACTATCGAGAGTCTTCAGCCCGAAGGTGCCTATCCCAAAGCCAACATGCATGCCCTGCGCAACACGGTGATCGCTAATTTCCTAGGCCTGTGTGCCTTAACGCTGCCGGTTGGGAAAGACGCCGCAGGTATGCCTGTTGGCCTACAAGTGCTGGCGGGGCCTTGGCAAGACGCTAATCTTTTGGCCATTGGTCAGGCGATTGAAAACGAGCTGGGATCAGGCTTGGAAATTCTTGGTCAACCGCCAGCGATATGAGCACTGAGACGGCCTAAGTACTCCCGCCGGTTTGGAGCGTAAAGCCCACATCGTGCTGGCGGCGGTAGACGTTTTTACCGCTTAGACGCTGGATGAGTTCTTTGGCGGCTAAGCGGCCCATCTCTTCTCTGGGTGAAAGAATGGTAGTGAGCTGAGGAGTTACGTGCTGACCAAGGGGCAGGCCGTTAAACCCGGCAATGGCGATATCCCCTGGCACGCTTAGCCCTTGACGTTGAGCCGCCAGCAGGGCGCCTGCCGCCAAGTCGTCGTTGGCAAAGTGAATGGCTTGGGTATGAGGGTATTGCACGAGCACTTGGGCCAGTCCTTCAGCGCCCGCCTGTAGGCTGCCCAGGGTATCTAGTTCCAGTAGTGGGGCGTCGATCCCTTTCTCCTTTAGTACCGCTTTATGGCCTTCGTAACGCATGCTGGCGCGATAATCCTGCGAGAGCCGGGCGCCTACATAAACAATCTGGCGGTAGCCTTTGTCGAGAAGATGGTCGGCCATGCAGCGGCCTGCCGCCACGTGATCCAGCCCAACGTTAAGATCCATGCCTTTGCCCAGCTCCATCACCTCCATAATGGGGTGATCCCAGTTCGCCAGCAGCGTATGGCACGCCTTGTTATGGCGCAGCCCAGCGGTGACCAGTGCAGAGCATGACCAGCCCAGAAAAGTGCGCACCAATTGATACTCGCGGTCTAGATCGTAGTCGGTGTTACCCAGCAGTATCTGGTAGCCCTCGGCTTCCAGCGTCTCCTGCAGCCCCTTGATGACTTCCACAAACACGCTATTGATCAGTGACGGCACGATCACGGCAATCAGCCGTGATCGGGATGAAGCCAGACTACCGGCTACCAAGTTGGGCACGTAGCCCAATTGCTCTACGGCTTGTAGAACACTCAGGCGTGCACTATCGCTGACCTTATCAGGGTTGTTCAGTGCTCGAGATGCGGTAATCGGTGATACCCCTGCCGCTTGCGCCACTTGGCTGAGCGTGACTTGGTCGGAGCTTCGGCGCTGCCTGGCAGGGCTGGGAGAGGCAGCGTTGGGCGAGTCTTTAGACATTGGTCGCACGTCCCTGATTTTCAGCTTGTCGTAACGCCAACAATAATCTAAAACGAATGGTAGCGCTATCATGACAGCGCTACCATTTAGCTTCTAATTGCACTGCGACGAGAGCAACAAACACAACAACGATCTCAGCAACAGTCTCAACAGCCGTCTCAACCACTGTCTCAACAACAAAGAGGTGCCGTTAGGTGAGCCAACACGATAAGCAATCACTTCAAGTAGGTCTTATTGGCCTGGGCGCCATGGGCATGGGTACGGCCACCGCTATGCTCAAGCAGGGCTTTAATGTGACCGGGTGTGATATTTCCGCTGGGGCACGCGATGCCTTCGTGGCAGCAGGGGGGCAAAGCGTAGCCACTCCTGCCGAGCTTGCTCACTGCCATATCGTGTTGGTGGTTGTCGTTAACGGGGCGCAGGTTGAGCAAGTGCTGTTCGGTGAGCAGGGTGTGGTAAGCCACTTGGCTCGAGACAGTCTGATCATACAGTGCGCCACGGTGGCGCCCAGTCAGGCCAAACAGCTTGGTGAGCGTGTGGCGGCAGAGGGCTTGCTGCTGCTGGATGCGCCGATTAGCGGCGGTGCTGCTAAAGCCAAAAGTGGTGAACTATCGGTAATGGCATCCGGGGCAACGGAGGCATTTACCTACGCCGAAGCGGTGCTAAACGCCATGGCTGCCAAGGTTTATCGCCTTGGCGATGCGCCTGGCGTTGGCTCAAGTATGAAACTGGTCAATCAACTGCTGGCAGGTGTGCATATCGCCACCGCTGCTGAGGCCATGGCGCTGGGCATTCGCATGGGGCTCGACCCAGAGGTGATATATGACGTCATTACCCACTCGGCGGGCAACTCCTGGATGTTCGAAAACCGCGTGCCGCATATCCTGAGTGGTGACTACACGCCGCTTTCGGCGGTGGATATCTTCGTCAAAGATCTCAACATTGTGCATCAAACCGGCCGCGAGCTGGCATTGGCAACACCGGTAGCGTCCAGCGCTCTGCAGCAGTTTACCGCTGCCAGCGGTGCAGGTTTTGGTCGCGAAGATGACTCGGCAGTGATTAAAGTCTACCAGCGGTTATCGGGCATCGCGTTGCCAGAAGCTGCCAACGACGCCCAGGGAGCCTAATAAAATGGGGATGGGAGCGAACATCGTACTGGGCGCTATTGCCGATGACTTCACTGGAGCGACCGACCTTGCCAATAACCTGGTGCGCGGCGGTATGCGCTGCCTGCAGGTGATTGGCGTGCCCCAGCAAGAAATCGACCTCGCTGATATCGATGCAGTGGTCGTGGCGCTGAAATCGCGTTCCTGCCCAGTAGACGAAGCCGTGGCGGACTCACTGGCTGCCCTTGAGTGGCTTCGCCAGCAGGGCGCCCGGCAGCTGTTCTTCAAGTACTGCTCCACCTTTGACTCCACCGACCAGGGCAATATCGGCCCGGTGGCGGATGCGCTGCTGGAAGCCCTGGACGCGTACCAAACAGTGATGGTGCCCGCCTTCCCGGTTAACGGCCGTACGGTCTACCAAGGCCATCTGTTTGTGGGCGACCGCTTGCTCAACGACAGCGGTATGCAGCACCACCCACTGAACCCCATGCAGGACGCGGATCTCGTGCGAGTACTCGCCCGCCAAACGCCGCACCCGGTGGGCTTAGCCAACCGCGCGGTGCTGGTTCAAGGCGCAGAGGCGACCCGCACTCACTTAACGATGCTGGCAGATCAGGGGGTTCGCCATGTGATCTGTGATTCCCTGGATGAGCAGGATCTGGATGTACTTGCCGAAGCTACGGTTGCGATGCCCTTGGTCACCGGCGGTTCAGGGCTAGGGCAGGCGTTGCCCGCCCAGTATCGTGCACAGGGCTGGCTGGGCACGATCAGTGAGCCGGGGCGTTTATCGCCTGCCTCGGGCGGTGCACTGGTGCTCTCCGGCAGCTGTTCCCGTGCCACGCTGGCACAAGTAGCGGATTTTCTGGCCAAGCACCCTGATGGCGGCTTCGCCCTTGATCCCTTGGCGTTGGCTGAAGGAGGACAACAGCAGGAAGAGGCGCTGGCCTTTGCCCGCAAGCGCTTATCTCAAGAGGCGCCGGTACTGCTCTATGCCTCGGCTGATACTGAAAAGGTTAACGCCGCCCAGCAAGCTCTTGGCGTTGCGCATGCGGGTGCGCTGGTGGAAAAAGCATTGAGCCAACTGGCAGTGACGCTGGTTAACGAAGGCGTGGGCCGGTTGCTGGTCGCCGGGGGCGAAACCTCCGGCGCGGTGGTCTCGGCGCTGGGCATTGCCACCCTGCGCATCGGCGAGCAGATCGACCCCGGCGTACCCTGGACCCAAGCCCCTCTAGCCGGTCGCAATGTGCCGCTGTCGCTGGCGCTGAAATCTGGCAACTTTGGTGGCGTCGACTTTTTTACTCGGGCGTTTGAGGTGCTGGTATGAGCATCCACTTGCATCGCCATCCCCAGAACAGTTTACGTGAGCAGATCAGCACTCTGGGGAAATCGCTGTTTGACCGCGGCCTGACCATGGGCTCTAGCGGTAATATCAGCGTGCGCCTGGACGATGGCGGCTGGCTGATGACACCCACTAACGCATGCTTGGGGCGGCTGGATCCTGCGCGAATCTCTCATTTGGACAGTAACGGCCAACTGATGAGTGGCGACTCGCCCACCAAAGAGCAGTTTTTGCATATGGCGATGTATGAGGAGCGCCCGCAATCCGGCGCGATTGTGCACCTGCACTCCACTCACTCGGTGGCGGTCTCTTGCCTGCCGGGCGTAGATCCCTGCGACTGCATACCACCACTCACTGCCTACTACGTGATGCGGGTGGGGAAACTGCCGCTGGTGCCGTATCACATTCCTGGCGACCCCAAACTGGGCGATGCAGTGCGGGGGTTAGCGGGCAAACACAGCGCGGTATTGCTGGCTAACCACGGCCCGGTGGTGGCGGGTAAAAACCTCGAGGCAGCGATCTACGCCACCGAAGAATTGGAAGAAACCGCCAAGCTCTACCTGCTGCTACGGGGTGAAAACCCGCGAGGGCTAACGCCGGAACAGGTGGCGGAGCTGGAAGCGCGCTTTCCACGGGATTAACGACGCACTTAACAATGACGTACTGAACAACAAGAGCACCACGATGATTCGATTAGCCGCCAACCTCAGCATGCTGTTTAACGAGCACGCCTTTATGGATCGCTTTGCCGCTGCTGCGAAGGCGGGCTTTAAAGGCGTTGAGTACCTGTTCCCGTACGCCTATGCCGCCGATGAGTTAAGAGATGCGCTGAACAAGCACCAACTGGAGCAAGTGCTGTTTAATCTGCCGCCAGGTGATTGGGATGCAGGTGAGCGAGGCTTGGCGAGCTTGCCGGGTCGAGAAGGAGAGTTTCGTGACTCGGTGATTGAAGGGCTACGTTACGCCGAGGCGCTCAACTGCCCTCGGGTGCATGCCATGGCGGGGCTGCTCCCGGAAGATGCCGATGCCGCGACCCAGGCTGAACACCACGCCACCTATATCCGCAATCTGCATTTTGCTACGGAAGAGGCGGCGAAAGTTGGCCGAGAGATACTGATCGAGCCGATTAATACGCGCGATATGCCCGGCTTTTTTCTCTCTCGCCAGGCCCAGGCCATGGCGGTATTGGAAGAGGTTGGGGCAGAAAATCTAAAGCTACAGTTTGATCTCTACCACTGCCAAATTATGGACGGCAACTTGATTCGCCACCTTGAGCGCCAGTTCAGCTCCATAGGGCATATTCAAGTCGCAGGCGTACCCGGGCGCCACGAACTGGATGTGGGGGAGGTGCATTACCCGGCCATCTTCGAGCGCTTAAGCGCGCTGGGCTATAGCGGCTGGATCGGCTGCGAGTATCGCCCCCAGGCCGACACTCGCGCGGGGCTGGGGTGGGGCGAGGTGTGGGGCCTAACCACACACTGATCGGCACTATCTGCTCGACTCCCACTGATCGGCCCCAACTGAATGAACAATAACAACACTACAACAGGATCCTCACGATGCATATTGCCATTACCGGTGCTGCTGGGTTTCTCGGCCAGCGTTTAGTCAAGCAATTGCTTGAACGTGGTGAGCTTCGCCAGCAGCCTATTACGCGCTTGACACTGATTGACCAGATCGAAGCGCCGCAGCCTGCAGCGGGAAGTGTTGCTGTGACATCAGTGGCGCTGGATATTACCCAACCCGACGCACTGGATAGCGTGTTAGAGCAGCGACCTGATGTGATCTACCACCTGGCGGCGGTCGTAAGCTCCGCCGCAGAAGCCGATTTGGAACTCGGTATGCGGGTTAACTTCGATGCCACACGGGCGCTGCTGGAAGGCTGCCGGGAGCAGGAGCTATCCGATACTCGCTTGATTATGGCCAGCTCCGTGGCGGCCTACGGCGGTGAGTTGCCGGAGGTACTGGATGATATGACGGCACTCCATCCGCAAAACTCCTACGGTGCACAAAAAGCCATGTGCGAGCTGCTCATCAACGATTACAGCCGCCGAGGGCTCATTGATGGTTTAGTGCTGCGCCTACCGACGATTGTGATTCGACCCGGCCGCCCTAATGCTGCGGCCTCCAGCTTTGCTTCCAGCATCCTACGTGAGCCGCTCAAGGGCGAAGAGGCGATTTGCCCGGTGCCTACCGAGCTGCCGATGTTTGTGATGTCACCGGGCAAAGTGGTGGCGGCGCTGATTCATGGTGCGGAAGTGCCGAGCGAAGCCCTGGCCTCTTTTCGCGCCTTTATGCTACCCGGCATTACCGTCACGGTAGCCGATATGCTGGCAGCACTGCGCGATGTGGCCGGCGAGAAAGCGCTTTCGCTGGTACGCCATGAGCCTGACCCGCGCATTGAAGCCATTGTGGCGAGCTGGCCGGCGCGTTTTGAAACCGCGAAAGCCAAGCAGCTTGGTTTTGTGGGCGACGACAACTTTAAACAGATTATTGATGCGTTCGTTACTGAACCGTCGTGAGTTCCGGCCTGCCACCCGAGGTAGGCAAAAGCCTGGGGCGACGCTACCAATAGCGTGTGTCGCTCCGCACTCCACCCTCACAACAACATAAAGAGGGCACTTCAATGACTAAGCAACACTTTACAAAGACACCCACAATTACACGCCATGCCCTGGTGGCGGCGATTAGCGGTATTGCTACCGTTGGCATTGCACTACAAGCCCATGCGGCGACGGAAGTGAACCTGGGGCACACCCTTTCTGACAGCTCCCACTACTCAGTGGGTGCAGATGCCTTTAAAGAGGCGCTGGAGCGTTTGTCTGATGGCGAGTTCACGGTGACCGAGCATACCTCGGGGTCGCTGGGCGGCGAGCGGGAGATGATCGAAGGGCTGCAAATCGGCACCGTCGATGTGGTGATTACCTCTACCGGCCCGCTAGGTAACTTCGTTCCCGAAACCTATGTGCTCGACCTGCCCTTCCTGTTTGAGAACTACGACCAGGCGCGCTGCGTGCTGGATAGTGAGCTTGGCGACGAACTACTGGAAAAAATGGGCGATCACGATTTGATCGGCTTAGCTTGGACGGAAAATGGCTTCCGTCACCTGACCAATAGCCAGCGAGAAATCGCCACACCAGCAGATACCGAGGGCCTGCGCGTTCGCACCATGGAGAACGAGGTGCATCAGGAGGCTTTCCGCCAGATGGGTGCTCGGCCAACACCGATGGCCTTCCCGGAACTGTTCACGGCACTTCAGCAGGGTACCGTCGATGGTCAGGAGAACCCGATTACGGTCATCGTCGCCACCAACTTCTGGGAAGTGCAGGATTACCTCTCATTAACCGGGCACGTCTATTCGCCGGCCATCGTGCTGGGGTCGCCGATTCTGCTAGATGGCTTAAGTGACGAAGAGCGCGGCTGGTTTAGGGAAGCCGCTGTCGCATCTGCTGAAGCAACCCGTGAAGAGGTCTCGCGGCTAGAGCGTGAAGGCGTGGCGCTGCTGGAAGAGAATGGTATGACAGTAAAGACCGACATTGATGTTGCTCCTTTCCAGGAAGCGGTTCAGCCCGCCTATGAGATATTTACTTCTGAGTACGGCACCGAAATGCTGGAGCGCATTCAGGACAAAGCCAGCAGTTGCTGAGCGCTTCTTCCTCCCCGGCCTTCGGCGTAGCCGGAGGCCGCTTTGGCATGGTGATCTCTTATGCTAGCGGTATTTCTTCGTTTTGAGCATCAGTTAACCCGGCTTGCAATGCTGATCGCAGTGGTCATGCTGGCGATATCGGTGACCCTCAGCTTTTATCAGGTGCTCACCCGCTTTGTGTTTAACGCCCCCTCTACCTGGACGGAAGTCGCCTCCCGCGCCGCCATGATCTGGTGTGTCTTTATGGCCGCTGCCGCCACCTTTCGGGGCGGTTACATGATGGCGGTGGAGGTCGTTTATAAAGTGGTACCTGTGCGTTTTCTCACTCTTTTAGAGGTGCTCATTGTGGTGTGCTGCCTGCTGGTGCTTGGGGTGCTGATCCATTACGGCATCCAAATGACGATGCGGGTGAGCAATCAAACCATGTCGGGAATGAATATTTCGATGTCGTGGGCCTATGCGGCGATTCCCACGGGTTCAAGTTTTGCCATTGTGGCTGTTGCGGCTCGGCTTTTAGCGCAGCTCAGTGGACGTGAAAAGGTAGGGCCGGAGAATAGCGAAATTACTCCTGAGAAGGCGGTTGAAGATGGCCATCTCCCTAAAGGAGGGGCGCAGTCATGAATATGGTTATTGGCCTGTCGCTGATCATTCTATTCACCTTCGGCGTGCCGATCGCGATTTCGATTATCCTGGCGTCAATTATCGGCATCGAATTCTTTACTCGCTTGCCACTGTTGCTGGTGCCGCAGCAGATGTTTATCGGTATTGATAAATTCCCGCTCATGGCGATCCCATTTTTTATTCTTGCCGGGAATTTGATGGCCGCAGGGGGCATCTCCCAGCGCTTGGTGGACTTAGCCAAATCTATCGTGGGGAAGGTGCAGGGTGGCTTGGCCATGTCCTGCGTACTGACCTGCATGATGTTTGCGGCGGTGTCAGGCTCCAGTGTGGCCACCACCTTCGCGATTGGCGCCATCCTGATTCCGGCGATGGTGAAACATGGCTACCCAAAGCCATTGGCTGCCTCCATTCAGGCGTCATCCGCTGAGCTGGGTGTGCTTATACCCCCGTCCATTCCTCTCATTCTGTATGGCGTGAGCACCGATACATCCATTGGTCAGCTGTTCCTCGCCGGCATTGGCCCCGGCATATTGATTGGCAGCGCGCTGATACTCTTTCTCTACCTGTTCTGCAAGGTGCGCGGTTACGGCAAGGACGACTATAAAGACAGCACCGGCTTTATGATCTCGGTAAAGCGTGCCTGGGTGGCTATGCTAATGCCGGTGGTCGTGATTGGCGGTATCTACGGTGGGATTTTTACACCCACCGAAGCCTCCGCCGTGGCGGTATTTTTTGCCCTGATCGTGGGCGGTTTCTACTACCGTGAGCTGAAGCTAGACGACATGTGGCCGATTTTACGCCAGAGCGTGATCTCTACCGCCGCCGTTATGTTGATTATTGCTGCGGCCTCGCTGTTTAGCTTTCTGCTAAGCCGAACGGGGCTGCCCGCGCAAATTGCCACTCTGGTCACCAACACCATCAATGATCCTCTGATGTTTTTGCTGGTGGTCAATGCATTGCTGTTGGTTGTCGGCATGTTTATCGAAACTTCCGCCGCTATTCTGGTGTTGGCACCGATATTGACGCCCATCGCCATTCAGTTCGGTATCCACCCCGTTCATTTTGGGCTGGTGATGGTGGTTAATCTGGCGCTTGGCATGATTACGCCGCCGCTAGGCGTAAACCTCTTTGCTGCCTGTGCGGTTGCCAAAATCTCGATCGATCAAATGCTGCCATGGCTGGTGCGCTTTGTGCTGGTGGTATTGGCCTGCCTAATGGCGATTACCTATATGCCGTGGATTTCCATGGGGCTGGTGACTGCTTTTTACGGTTAATTTTTTACTGAATCCTGTCGCTTTTTAGCATTACCCGAACAATGACAATTAAAGGAGTGCGATATGCAAGATGCATTAGTGTTACCGCCTCAGCAGGCGCTGATTGGTGGTGAGTGGGTTGATACGGCCACTACCTTACAAGTAGAAGCACCAGCTTCGTGTGAGCCTTTGGCACGTATAGCACGTAGCCAGGAGGGTGACGTTAAGGCAGCCGTTGAGTCGGCACACCAGGCGTTTTCCGGCCAATTGGGCGAGTGGGCGAGTTGGTCTGCCCGGCAGCGCAGCGAATGGTTGCTACGCTTTGCAAATATTATCGAGGCGCATCACGAGCAACTGGCACAGCTTGAGTGTGCTGATACCGGGAAGCCCATGACTCAAGCCAGGGGCGATATTGGTGCCTGCGCACGCTACTTTCGCTTCTATGGCGGTGCGGCGGACAAGCTCCACGGTGAAACCATCCCCTTTGAGACCGACTTCGCGGTCATGACCCTGCGTGAGCCCTACGGCGTGTGTGCGCAAATTATTCCCTGGAACTACCCATCGCAGATCTTCGGGCGCTGCGTAGCGGCGGCGCTGGCCGCGGGTAATACCGTTGTGCTCAAGCCCGCGGAGGATGCCTGTTTAAGCGTACTGCGTTTAGCGCAACTGGCAGTGGATCATGGCCTTCCGGCGGGTGCACTCAACGTGGTGCCAGGGCTTGGTGCTGAAGCGGGCGCTGCCCTTGCTGCCCACCCAAACATTGATCATCTCTCCTTTACCGGCTCGCCAGAGACCGGCACCCATGTCGCCCAGGCGGCCGCGCAGCACCATGTACCCGTCACCCTGGAACTTGGCGGTAAGTCTCCCCAATTAGTGTTTGCCGATGCGGATATTGATGCCGCGCTTCCTGCGGTGGTGCGCGGCATTATTCAGAATGCCGGGCAGACCTGCTCCGCAGGCAGCCGTTTGCTGGTGCAGCGGGAGATCGCTGAGAGCGTGGTCGCTAACCTCAGCGAGCGCTTCGCTGCACTGCGCTGTGATGCAGGCGAAGCGGATGCTGACTGCGGCCCACTGATCAATGCGCGTCAAAAAGCCAAGCTGGAAGCGCGCTTGGCGGCCGCCGAAGCCGACGGTATTCGCGTGGCAGCAAAAGGTCAGTTAGCCGCAAGCGCGCCAAGCGGCGGCCACTTCGTAGTGCCTCAACTACTCACCGATATTCCCGAAGGGCATGAAGTGCTTCAAGAAGAGTTGTTTGGCCCAGTGCTGGTGGTGCAGGTGTTTGAGGACGAAGCGGAAGCTCTGGCGCTGGCTAATGCTACCGATTTTGGCCTCTGTGCCGGTATTTGGACGCGCGATGGTGGTAGCCAGCTCCGTTTGGCCAAAGGTATTCGCAGCGGTCAGGTATTCATCAATAACTACGGTGCCGCCGGTGGTGTAGAGCTACCATTTGGTGGCGTTGGGCGTTCCGGCCATGGCCGAGAGAAAGGCTTTGAAGGTCTGCGTAGCTATACCCGAATTAAGACGGTTGCTATCAAGCACGACTAATCACCATTAATGGAGCAATGACAATGACAACATCTCGCCAGGTAGGCATCGTCGGCGTAGGCCTTATGGGCCATGGGATTGCCAGCAGTCTGCTGCGCGCAGGCCACCAAGTCAGCTTTCTCAATCACTCGGGCAATCAGCCCGTAGATGACCTGCTGGCCGCCGGTGCTACCGCGTTGAATTCAGGCCGAGAGGTAGCACAGAGCGCTGAGGTGGTGATTCTGTGCGTGACCGGCTCACCCCAAGTAGAAGCGGTGCTATTTGAACCTAACGGCGTTTTGGAAGGGATAACGCCCGGTAGTATCGTGGTGGATTGCTCCACCGCCTTGCCCAGTTCAACAGAAAACGTCGCTGCCAGAGTCACAGAGGCTGGCGGGCGCTTTATGGATGCCGCCATGACGCGCACCCCCAAAGAAGCGGCTGAAGGGCGGCTCAACTTGATTGTCGGTGCGCCGAAGGCACTGTTCGATGAAACGCTGCCTCTGCTGCAGGGCTTTGCCGAAAATATTGCCCATGCGGGCGATGTGGGCGCGGGGCATACCCTTAAACTGCTGCATAATTTTGTTTCGCTTGGGTTTTCTGCGGTATTGGCGGAGGCCACTGTCGCTTCACGTAAAGCGGGCATCAGCGATACCGCCTTGCTTGAAGTGCTTGGCGCAGGCGGCGGCGGTGGGGTAGTACTCGAGCGGCTGCGCCCCTATATCGCTGACAATGACCCTTCAGGCTTTAAGTTTAGCGTTGCCAATGCCAGCAAAGACCTCGGTTACTACCATACGATGACCGAAGACCTCGCCGTGGAGGGAGGTATCGCTGAAGCCGTCCGCAACCTGTATAAATCGGTAGAGGATCAAAGCCTGCCAATACCCGCGCTAATCGGTGTGCTAGAGCGGCGTTAAAACAGATTGTGATTTTTCAATGGGCTGTGTTTGGCCTAGGTATTCCCATACGCCGCCAAAAACACATCCACGGCGCTACTGACCTGATGATGCAGCTCTTCATCGCTGGGGAGGTGGCGAACGCCCATGCGGACTTCTGTGACCAGCATGCCTTGCCACATACTGCACAGGTGGCTGGCGGCAAGCGTGGGTGTGCCAAGCGTTAAATGCCCGGTTTGGGCTAGTCCCTCCAATTTCTCCTGCAGCCACTGCTTAGTGGCCCAAGGGCCTGCCTCAAAAAAAGCCTGTAGCAGCTCAGGGTGCTGCTCTCCCTGAGTGTTCATCACCCGCTCAACCGCTAAGACATGGGGTTCCAACAAAAAGTGCACTAAGCTCATGCCGACTTCGATCAATGATTGGCGAACCCCCTCGTGGGTGTCGGGCAGTTTATCTAATCCCCTGCGGATGATTTCGGTTTCGCGCCGTATCACACTGCCAAACAGTGCCTCTTTGGTCACAAAGTGGCCGTAGACTGTGACTTTGGAAACACCCGCTTCTCGGGCAACGGCTTCCATCGTTACCCCCTCTAAACCGTGGCGAAAAAACAGACACGCCGCCGCATCCATCATGGCATCCCGTTTAACCATATCCTTGGGTCGGCCAGCGCGGCGCTTTGGTTCAGGCGATGTATGTTGGGGCTCTGTCATTCGGTGCAATCCGGGCTATTGAGTAAATAAATATTGAACGTGAGCGTACAAATATTATAGTGAACGGTATCGTTCAAGAATAAACCATTTCGAGGCCAACATGGGCACTCCTCTAAAAACTTCCTGGAACCACCGGTTTCGCGGCACGCTGGCGGCGCTGTTGATGGTAGGTGCCACACTGGCGACGGTATTTTCTCTCTCCAGTCAGCACAGCAGTGCTCAGCAGGCCCGCCAGCAAGGCGCTGATAACGCCCTGTTACAGGTGTCGACCAAGGCCCTGGAGCAAGCCGAGCAACTGCAACGCGATGTGCGCTTAACCGGACGTGTGGTGGCGCGCCAGTCGGTATCGCTGGCGTTCGAACCCGCGGGGCGGGTTAGTGCTGTGTCAGCAGACAGAGGCGATGCGGTTGCACAGGGGGATGTGCTTGCCACGCTGGATACCCGTCGATTGGAAAGCCGCTTAGCGGAGGTAGCTGCACGCAGTGAAGAAGCCCGTGCCAGCCTCGCCCTGGCTCAGCGCCAGGAGGAGCGTGAAGCGCAGCTAAACCAGAATAACTTTGCCAGCCGCACGGCGCTGGATCAGGCCCGGACAGATCGACTGACCCTCCAGGCTCGCCTGGCGGCGCTGGCAGCCGAGCGCGATAGCCTTACCGTCGATTTGGATGACAGCACGTTAAAAGCGCCCTTCGGCGGACGAGTGATT
Source organism: Halomonas sp. A3H3 (assembly GCF_000982975.1). NCBI lineage: Bacteria > Pseudomonadati > Pseudomonadota > Gammaproteobacteria > Oceanospirillales > Halomonadaceae > Halomonas > Halomonas sp. A3H3. Next base: position 2,501,602 of record NZ_HG423343.1, read on the forward strand.
GAGCGCCATGTCAGTGTCGGCAGCTTGGTGAGTAGTGGCACTACCGCTTTCGATCTTATCGATGTCGAGCAGTTAGAAGCGCATCTTGGCCTACCCGCAGCGCTGGCCGCGATGTTTACGCCAGGTGAAGCCGTCGAGCTGATGGTGAATGGTGAGGAAGTCAGCGGTAAGGTACGTGCTCGGCTCCCCCAGGTTGATAGCGACAGTCGCACCCAGACGCTGGTGGTGTCGCTGGAAACCCCAGACCATGCCGTGCCCGGCGATCTGGCAGAGCTGCGCTACAAGATCACAGAACCCGCAAACGGATACTGGGTGCCGTTGGATTCCCTGCAAGCCGCCGACCGTGGCCTGTGGAACGTATTGGTGGCCGAGCCGTTAGAGAACGATCACTACCGTGTGGCCCAGGCCAGCGTGGAGCTATTGCATAGCGAAGGCGACCAAGCCTTTGTACGCGGCACGCTGGCGTCGGGCATGCGGCTGATTACCGGTGGCACCCACCGTATAACGCCAGGTCAGCAGGTCACGCTAAGCGAGGAAGTGGCCTATGAAGCGCCTTGAGTGGTTATTTAACCGTCGACTGTTAGCGCTAGCCCTGGGCCTTCTCGTTGTCGCCGGGCTGTCGGCCATTCAAACGCTGCCACGCGCGGAAGACCCCCATTTGGTGGCGCGCATGGCCACCGTGCTTGCGCCTTTTCCTGGCGCCACCCCCGAGCAGATCGAAGCTTTAGTGGCGCGTCCCATTGAGGATGAGCTACGCACCATCGCTGAGATTAACGTGCTGGAATCCACCTCACGCCAGGGCATTGCGGTGATTAGCCTTGAGCTTGAGGATGCCGTGACCAATGTAACGCCGGTGTGGAGCCGCGTGCGCGACAAGCTGGCCGATGTCGCCCCTACACTGCCTGACGGCGTACAAACGCCGGAGCTGCTGGATGATCGAGGCTACGCATTTAGCATCGTGGCCGCATTGCGCTGGACACTGGATACCCCGCCCAATCCCCAACTGATGGAGCGCTACGCCGAGCGTTTGGAAGCAGCGTTTAGAAACGTCCCTGGCACGGAGTATACCCACCGCTTTGGCGTGGCGGGGGAGCAGGTAGAGGTGAGGGTTAACCCGCTTGAACTGAACGCCTTGGGGCTCTCCGTCGGGCAATTAGCGGCCACTATTGAGGCAAGCGATGGACGACGTACCGCAGGTGAAGTGGTCACCGACGGCCACCGGCTGACGGTGGGGCTAAGCGGTGAGTTTGATGCGCTCGATAGGCTACGCGAGATAGAAGTGACGACTCGGCAGGGGCACACCGTAAGACTTGGCGAGTTGGCTGAGCTACGCCGGGGCGTGCAAGACCCGCCCGCCGCAGTGGCACTGCTTAACGGCGAACGAGCGGTGTATGTCGGCGCACGCATGGCACCCGGCCAGCGAATCGATAACTGGGTGGAAAAAGCACAAGAGCAGTTGGCGGTGTTCGCCGATGAATTGCCTGTCGGCATCGCGGTTGAAGAGGTTTTCGAACAGGCCAGTTACACCAACCAGCGCTTAAGTGACGTGGCTGGCAGCCTGCTGATGGGGCTAGCGCTGGTGGTGGCGATCCTGTTCATCACTATGGGCTGGCGCTCGGCGGTGACGGTGGGGTTGGCGATCCCCGCCACGGCTCTGCTCACCCTGGCGTTCTTCAAGCCGCTGGGTATCGATATTCACCAGATGAGCATTACCGGCATTATCGTGGCGCTGGGGCTAATGGTCGACAATGCCATTGTGATGACCAACGCCCTGCGCGAGCGCTTTTTGAAAGGCGATTCAGCGCTTGCCGCTACCCGGGACACATTGCGCCACTTAGCGGTGCCGCTGCTGGCCAGCACCTTAACCACCATATTGGCGTTTATGCCGATTGTGTTGATGCCGGGCCCAGCGGGGGAGTTCGTGGGGCCCCTGGCCATGGCGGTGATGGTCGCACTGGTAAGTTCTTATCTGGTTTCGTTGCTGCTGGTGCCTGCGCTGTCACCCATGCTGTTAGCCAGGGTCGCTGATAAACCTCCAACGCCTCGAAATAACGGCGTCAGTGGGATGCTCAAGCGCGGCTTCCGCCGTACGGTACGCAGCGCGCTGCGTCACCCCTGGGCCGCCATGATCATCACCCTGTGTGTGCCCGTGGGTGGCATGGCGTTGATGCCCACGCTGGACGTGGCGTTTTTTCCTCCCGCAGACCGCGACCAGTTTCACATCGAGGTGCGCCTGCCCCCCGCCAGCAGTATGGCCAACACCGAAGCACTGGCCCATGAAGTCGATGCCATGATTCGTGAGCTTCCGGGCATCACCCGCGTCTCGGCGTTTGTCGGTGAAAGCGCGCCAATGATGTACTACAACGTGCTTACCAATGAGGATAACAACCCGGCTTTTTTGCACCTGATTGTGGACACAGCGTCTTTACAAATCACTAATGAACGGGTGCCCGCCTTACAGCAGGCGCTTGATCGGCGCTTCCCCCAGGCCCAAAGCGTAGTGCGCAAGTATGAGCAGGGGCCGCCGTTTAAAGCCCCGATTGAGCTACGTGTCTATGGTGATGATCTAGCGGTGCTGTCATCGCTGGGACTTGAGCTAGCGGGCCTGATGCACCAACTGCCTCAGGTGACCCATGTGCGCGCCGGCATGCAGCGTGATTTGCCCAGGTTAACCCTGGATATTGACCACACCGCACTGAGTGATGCGGGGCTAACGCCGCAACGGCTAGCGGAACAAGTGGGGGCCGCGCTCTCGGGGCAATCGGCAGGCATGCTGCTGGAGGATACGCAGCAACTGCCTGTGCGGGTGCGCTACGCCGATGAGTGGCGCACTAACGCAGAACAGCTGGCGGCGCTGCGCCTGGTCAGTGATCAGGTGGCTGAGGGACTGCCACTGGCGGCGGTGGCAGAGGTGTCACTCACGCCTGCCTGGAGCGTGATTACCCGCCGTAACGCTGAACGGATGCAGTTGGTACAAGGGTACCTGGTGGCCGACGCTCTTCCGGCGGTCTCCATGGCTCAGTTGGATGCCAAGCTTCAGGCAGCGTTGGCGTCGGGGGCGTTTCAATTGCCCCCTGGTTACCGAATCGAAACCGGTGGTGAAGCCGCCGAGCGAGATGACGCCGTGGGCAAGTTGCTTGCCTCGGTGGTGCTGCTGGTCATAGCCATGGTGGCCACCGTGGTATTGGCATTTAACTCCTTTCGGCGGGCCGCCATCGTGTTTATTGCCGGCGCCCAGGCGATGGGCATGGGCATTGTGGCGCTGCTACTAAGCGGGCATGCGTTTGGGTTTGTGATTATCGTCGGCATCATGGGGCTGGTGGGGGTAGCGATCAATGCCACCATTATCATTATTGCTGCCTTTGATGACGATGAAGCCGCCCGCCGAGGCGATATCGATGCCATGCTGGCGGTGATCAGTGGCCCCACCAGCCGGCATATCGTTTCGACCACGATCACCACCTTTGCAGGTTTAATACCGTTGATGGTGGCCTCCGGCGGGCTATGGCCACCATTCGCGCAAACCGTTGGTTTTGGACTGCTCTTAGCGACGCTAGTGTCGTTTTTCTTGTGCGCCCGGCACGGGCGCACTCCTGGAGGTGCAAGTCCTC
>NZ_HG423343.1:2505312-2649766 GCF_000982975.1 Halomonas sp. A3H3
CCGGGTGGTGTGGCAGGGGACCGGTCAGCCATGCTGACCGCCCCTATGCCGATTACCCCTGCCCTTTATCGGCTGTGGGTATCGAGATCTGTTGACGTTGAGTCTCATGACCGCACGACTATTTTACAAGGATGAGTAAAATAGAATGTATCAACAATCGGTCAAAAGCGTAATGAAGCGAGTGGATAACGCCCTTTATCTAGTCAAAGAGCAAGGGCGGTATCGCGTTTCAACGGGTGGCCTATTAAAATCGGCGCAGCAGGCTTAAGCCGGGTCGCGATCAACCGCAAACGCTGACCATGCCTGACGAACGGTCATAATTTCCAAGCGATTGATGTTGATATGGGCGGGCAGCGTGGCCAAGTAGTAAAGCTGCTCGGCGATATCTTCTGCTTGAAGTGGCGTCGTACCCCGGTAAAGTGCATCCGAAGCGGCCTGGTCGCCTTTAGTTCTGACCAGTGTGAACTCGGTTTCTGCCATGCCGGGTGCCAGGTCAGTAACCCGCACGCCAGTACCTAACAGATCGCAGCGTAGGTTGTAGCTGAACTGCTGAACAAAGGCTTTCGACGCGCCATACACATGCCCGCCAGGATAAGGCCACTGACCCGCCACCGAGCCGAGATTGAGAATACTCGCGCCTTTACCGGTTTTCAGCAGCAGCGGCAGCGCCGCGTGTGTCACATTGACCAACCCCGTGATATTGGTGTCGATCATGGTGTGCCAATCCTCCAGCGCCACCTTTTGCGCCGGTTCCGGTGCCAGGGCTAACCCCGCATTATTGATTAAACACGTCAGCGGCAGAAACGTTTCCGGTAAGTTGCTAATGGCGTCAGTCACCGCGTCACTATCGCGGACATCCAGCGCCAGCGTTAGCACGGGCACCTGCTTGGAAAGCTCCTCCTCAAGTGCTTTGAGGCGCTCTACGCGTCGCCCGGTTAAAATCAATGACCAGCCCGCTTTGGCAAAGCGCTGGGCAGCCGCTTTACCAAACCCTGACGTCGCTCCGGTAATAAGTACGCTAGGCATTGCAATCTCTCCACGTTATTTAAATGATTAAAAGGCGATGGGGCGAGTTCTGACATCACTGTAAGCAACGCTGGTTCAAGCCTTTAGAGCCAGTTCGTGCCCGTTACTGTGACATCACTCGTCTGTCCCTCTGGTATGTAACGACTGGCCCTACAGCCTAAACGGTTGACTCACTAGGCTGGCAAGCACGCTATTTCTTAACGGATTACTTAAGGTGCTTGCTATGAATACCAATATTGCCGCTTCACATCCACCCGAAAGCGGTGTGGATAATACTTATGTACACACCTTAGATCGCCAGTATGTGTTCCACTCCTGGGCACAGCAAGGCAGTTTAGACCCCATGGTGATTGCAGGGGCTGAAGGGTGTCGCGTATGGGACTATGTGGGGCGCTCGTATCTGGATTTTAGTAGCCAGTTAGTCAATACCAATATCGGCCATCAGCATCCCAAGGTGGTCGGTGCGATTCAAGCCCAGGCCGCGAGCCTGTGTACCATTGCCCCCGCCCATGCCAACTTGGCTAGGGGCGAAGCGGCCAAGCGCATTATCGCCAAAGCGCCCGCTGGGTTTAGTAAGGTGTTTTTCACCAATGCGGGCGCGGATGCCAATGAAAATGCCATTCGTATGGCGCGTCTTTATACCGGGCGAAGCAAAATACTATCCGCCTACCGCTCCTATCACGGCAATACCGGTTCAGCGATTGCCGCCACCGGTGATTGGCGGCGGGTGCCCAACGAGTACGCCAGTGGCCACGTGCACTTCTTCAACCCTTACCTTTATCGCAGCGAGTTTTGGGCGCGCAATGAAGAGGAGGAGTGTGAGCGGGCGTTGCAACACCTGCGCCGGGTGATTGAGTGCGAAGGTGCTAACGCGGTCGCGGCCATCCTGCTGGAAACCATTCCCGGTACGGCTGGCGTACTTTTGCCTCCGAAGGCGTATCTTCAGGGCGTTAGAAAACTCGCCGATGAGTTCGGTATTGTACTGATTCTTGATGAAGTGATGGCTGGCTTCGGCCGCACGGGCCGTTGGTTCGCTTTTGAACATTATGACATGGCGCCGGACTTAATCGTCTTCGCCAAAGGGGTGAACTCGGGCTATGTGCCTGCCGGGGGCGTGATTATTTCTGAACCCATCTCACGCTATTTCGATGACCACTTCTTTGTCGGCGGTCTGACGTATTCCGGCCACCCGCTGGCAATGGCGGCGATAGTCGCGACCCTGGATGCGATGGAAGCAGAAGGCGTGGTTGCAAACGCTGACTCGGTGGGTAATGGCCCGTTAGCCGCAGGGTTGCAACAGCTTGCCGAGCGATACGCCATCATTGGTGATTGGCGGGGCGTTGGTGTGTTTCATGCTTTGGAGCTCGTCAGCGACCCGGTTTACAAAACGCCACTGCCAGGGGCGGAAGTGCTGCAACTCAAGCAGCAATTAATGGAAAACGGCCTGCTGGTCTTTACCGTTGAGAACCGCATCCATGTGGTGCCGCCGTGTATCGTGACGGCCGCTGAAGTAGAGGAGGGTTTAGCCATTTTGGATCGCGTGCTGAAAAACTATACGGCATCACGCTAGATGGGCGATGGTGGGTTAAGTGCCCGTTGTTAAAGTATTCAGGGCGTTATCGTAGGCGAAACCCAGGCGCTGTATGCCTGGGTCGATACGCTCCCTCTCGATGGCGCCAAACCCTAGCCGGAAAAAGCGCCGCGTCGGGGCGGCATCGAAGAAGTGCTGGAAGCCGGGTTCAATCAACACACCCCGCTGGGCGGCATGCCAGGCTAGCCGCTGAGTATCGATGCCCGCATCCGCTTCCATCCAGAAGGCGCTGGAGCGACTGCTGCTGTGGCTGAGGCAGCCGGGCAATGCCTGATCGATGGCAATCCGCATGGCGTCCCGGCGCCGGTCGATCTCCTCCACATGAAGCTTGAGATAGCGCTCGTAATAGCCTTGCGAGATAAACTGCGCCAACTGGTGCTGTAACGCTGCGGGTGGATGGCGGTACATCATGCGCCGCAGCGCTCGCAGCTCGTCGATCACCTCAGCATCGGCCACTACGTAGCCCATGCGCAGCCCGGGCGAGAGTGCTTTGGATAAGCTGCCCATGTAGATAATTCGTGCGCTCTGGGCACTGGCTTTGAGCGCTGGCAGCGCGAACTGGTCGCCATGAATCTCGGCGTCGTAGTCATCCTCAATCACGATTTGGTCGCGATGGGGTAGCTGGGCCAGCAAAGTCTCGCGTCGCTCGCGGCTCATGGTGACGCCCGTGGGCACCTGATGACTGGGCATGACGTACAGATAGTCACACTGCTGAGACCCCTCAAGACGCATGCCTTCCGTATCCACGGTTTGCAACTGCAGACTGGCTCCGCGCTGAGCAAACACATTCATTGCCTCGCGGTAACCGGGAGATTCTAGCGCCACGCGAGTGCCCCGATGGCAGAGCAACTGGGCAATCAAATAGAGTGCATTTTGCGTTCCCATGGTGATCAGAATTTCTTCTGAGCGAGCAAAAATTCCCCGGCGCGGCAAAATACGTTTGCGCAATTGCTCAATCAGAAACGGGTCGTCCTGGTCAATACGGTCGCGCAGCCAGGGTTTATCGCGTTGCGAACTCAATAAGCGCCGAGAAACATCTCGCCACTGGGCTAACGGAAAAAGTCGCGTATCTAACTGGCCGTAAATAAACGGGTAGGCATATTCCGACCAATTGCCGGGCTTGAGGATTCCTTGGTAGTTAGTAGGGCGCTGAGCAATGCGTTTGTGCCAGTTTGGTGCGCTTATTGCGCCGTTATTGGTTTCGGTTAACGCTGTTAGTGATGAACTAAGCGTTGATTGAGGGTCGCTATAATCAGGGTGTAAATAGTAGCCGCTACGAGGGCGACTTATTAAATAGCCATCCTCGACCAGCTTTTCGTAAACAATCGCCACCGTATTACGCGAAATACCCAGCTGTTGTGAAAGCTTGCGGCAAGAGGGCAGCGCGTCCTCGCTGGGTAAACTGCCCATACGAATCGCTTCCAGCAGCGTTTTGCGTAGTTGTTCTTGCAGGCAGGCGCCAGTGTTAGGGTCGACCTCAAGACACAGTGATGTCATGCACATCTCCTCTTCAAAACCCTGGCCATCTAGCCCATTCACTCAAGCATCTCTCCTTAAACAAAGCATCTTTCGTGCCAGCTCTGTTGTTGGCAGCGGCTATCGGTAACTGTCCTTTTAATTTGCGCTAACTGGCTCTAATCGCAGAGAGGATAAAAATCTAGGGTGAAGTCAGCTTCTGCAAACAGTGGGCGAGCGATGTTTTGACTGCTTTTTCTAAAACGTATTTTTTAAAAGCGTATTTTTGAAAACCTAGGGGATATCAGACGATGAAAAAAATAGCTGCCTTAGCCTCCGCAATAAGCATCGGCGCGCTTGCTTTAAGTGCGTCACTGACCGTTTCCGCTGCGGATTTAGATGAAATAGAGAGCCGTGGCTATATGAGCGTGGCCACCGAAGATAACTACGCGCCGTTCAACTTTATGAGTGGCAGCGACCCCGATGGCTTTATCAAAGATATATTGATTGAACTGGAGGAGTACTCTGGCTTCGAGATCCGCCAGGATATTTTGCCTTGGACGGGGCTTTTGGCCTCGGTTTCATCGGGCCAATACGACATGGCACTTACCGGCGCGTCGGTGACCGACGAACGCCTGCGGGTATTTAACTACGCGCCGCCGTTTGCATCGGCACAGCACTTTTACATCAAGCGGGCAGGTGATGAGCGTATCAACAGCATTGAAGACTTAAGCGGTATGACGCTGGGTGTTCAGGCGGGCAGTGCCCTGCTATCGCGCCTACCAGAGTTGGAGGTCATGCTGGAAGAGAGCGGTGGCGAGCTGGGCGACGTGATGGAGTATGAGGCCTATCCAGAAATCTACGCTGACCTGGCCAACGGTCGTGTCGATTACGTGATTAACTCTATCGTGCCGGTTAATGATCTGATCCGTGAGCGTTCTGACGTATTTGAAGCTGGTCAAGCCGTCTCCGGTCCAGGCTTCGTGGCCTGGCCGATGCCTAAAGACAGCCCACAACTACTGACCTATATCACCGACTTTATGAGCCACCTGCGTGATTCTGGCCGCCTGGCCGAGCTGCAGGAAAAGTGGTTTGGCGAGTCCTTTGATGACCTGCCGACAACCCCTATCACCTCAGTGGAAGAGTTCCACGAAATGGCCGGTATGTAAGCCATCACATTCGCCTGCCGCCCAGCCTGGGCGGCGGTTTTCTTATCGCGAATTAGGGGGTGAGCATGGACAGCAGCGCATGGGGGCTTCTCATCCAGGGCGCCTGGACAACGCTTTGGATATCCGGCATCTCCATTGCCATCGGTGTGGTAATGGGGCTTTTGATTGCATTGCTTAGGGTGGCCAAAATTCCCGTTTTGCATCAATTGCTAGGCGTCTACATTAGCTTGGCGCGGGCAACGCCGCTGGTGACGCTGGTGCTGTTTATCTTCTTAACCGCGCCGACCATGGGCGTTAACCTCAACCGCAATGTGGCCGGTATTATCGCGTTAACCCTCAATACCACTGCTTTTAACGCTGAAATCTGGCGCTCTGCCTTTAACAACTTCTCCAAAGAGCAGCGTGAAGCGGCCCTGGCCATCGGTATGACACCGTGGGTCTATTTCCGCCGTATTATGCTGCCACAAATCACCATTACCAGCCTGCCGGGCTTGGTGAATGAAATGTCATTTCTGATTAAAGGCAGCCCCGCTATTGCGGTCATCGGCGTCGTCGACCTGACCCGTGTGACCAACCGTATTTCGGCGGTGACCTACGACCCACTGCCACCCATTTTAGCGGCTGCGGCGCTGTATATGCTGATTATCAGTCTGTTGGTGTGGTTTCAACGTGTGGCTGAGCGTAAAGCCAGCCGGCTGGCCGTTTAAGGTGGTCGTTTAGGGAGTCTCTATGAGCAACTGGGAAATTCTTTGGTCATCTTACGATGTGTTTTTAAGTGGTTTTTATAACACCTTAAAGCTATTTGGTTTATCCGCTGTCTTGGCTTTTTTAATGGGCAGCGCCATGGTGTTTTTATTGGAGGGTTCCCGCCCACGGTTAAAGGTTCCGCTGCGGATTTTTATCGATGGCATGCGTATGCTGCCATTTTTGATCCTGGCCTACCTGCTGTATTACGGCTTACCTAGTGCAGGCATCCGCATGAGTGCCTGGACGGCCGGGATTATCGCCCTGGTGATCTACCATGGCGCATACTTCGCGGAGATTCTGCGCGGCTGCCGCGCTACCTTCGCCCAAGGGCAGGTAGAGGCAGCAATCGCCCAAGGGTTCTCGCAGCCCCAAATGTTTATGCGCATTATCTTGCCGCAGCTGATTTTGAAAACCCGCGGCTTATTGGGTAATCAGTTGATTATCCTACTCAAAGACACCGCCTTTCTGGTGATCATCACCGTGCGCGAACTCACCGCGGCGGCGAGCAGCCTGTCGAGCACCTACTTCATTCCCATGGAAGCGTTCATCGTGGTGATCGGCTTCTACTGGCTGATCAGTATTGGTTTAGAACTATTTATCAAAATGATTGGCCGTTTTGGCGCCAAGCGAGGATTCGAAAATGCCTGAGACCGCTGCTGTTAGTATTCGTAACCTTTCCAAAAGCTTCGATGGCACCGAAGTGCTGCGGGATGTATCGCTGGAAGTTCAGCCCGGCGAAGTGGTGAGTATTTTGGGCTCATCGGGTTCGGGTAAATCTACCCTGCTACGCTGCATTAACTGGCTTGAGCAACCCGACCGGGGCGACATCCGTATTGCTGGTGATCGCATTGGCGTGAGTGACACTGGAAAACACATGTCGCGCCGTGAGCTGGCAGGCATGCGCGCGCGCTTGGGCATGGTGTTCCAAGGCTTTAACCTCTGGCCTCATTTAAGCGTGCTGCGCAATGTCACCGAGGCGCCTATTCATGTTCAGGGGCTAAGCAAAACCGAGGCTGACGCGCGGGCCATGGCGCTGCTCGAAAAAGTCGGCATGGCCGACAAGCGTGAACAATATCCCTACACACTCTCTGGTGGTCAGAAACAGCGGGTAGCGATTGCGCGGGCACTCGCCATGCAGCCTAAGGTGATGCTGTTCGATGAGCCCACTTCAGCCCTCGACCCCGAGCTGGTGGGGGAAGTGCTTGGGGTGATCAAAGACCTCTCCAAAGAAGGCTACACCATGGTACTGGTGACCCACGAAATGGAGTTTGCCCGGGCAGTCTCCGATCAAGTGGTCTTTCTCGACAAAGGCATCATCATTGAAAAATCCCACCCCAGCGAGTTCTTTGAGAACCCTAAAACCGACCGAGTACGGCGCTTTCTGGAACTTGAAGCGCCTGCGGTGTGAGCACACTGAATCTGGCGCTGGCTAGATCATTACCCCAACTGCCTGCGCCAGCGGTTCTCTATGGTATCCAGCTCTGCCGGGCCGTACTGTGCATGATCATGCGGCCCGTAGTAGGCCCATAATTGATCGCCATAATCGAAGTGCCACCACTCGCTGGGCAGGTTGGTGAAGCCTTGCTGCTGCAGAGTGTGATAGAGCAGGCGGCGGTTATCCCGCGCCTTATGTTGCTGCGGGGTAAGCATTTCCAGCTTTTCGAAATAGTCGCTATGGGAGGCGGGAAGCGCCTCGTCAAACAGGGTGCCCATATCCAGTGGCAGGCCATCGGCATCGCAAAGCGTGACATCGACGGCGCCGCCGGTGAGGTGCGGGCTGGGGGCTAAAGGGTCGCGACTGGGTACCGATACGAACTCTCTTGTACGCTCCAATAGCTCCGCTTCGCTGAGGTCTGGATGGTGGTGGTGGATGGCTTCATGCAGGGTATCAAACAAGTACTGCTGCACCCGCCATGGCCGCCAGCCATCCAGTACGATCAACCCGATGCCCTCGGGTAAGCTACGTGCCGCAGCGAGTAGCGCCCGATAAACCCCCTCACGAACGAAACACTCCGGCACCGCACCCGGAATACCCAGCCGAGCATAGGCGGGGAACACGCTGACCGGTGCCGGGGCGAGGCTCATCGGTACCAAGCGCTCGCCGTTATCTTCAATAGGCGCGCGGCGCAGCTGTTCCCAGCAGGGAGCTGAATGGCTGGGTATAGGCGGCAAGGCCTTCAATAGTGTGCTCAAAGGCATTATGTTATCCAAGCAGAGTGTTATCCAAGCTGGTTATTAAAACTAGTTGTCAAAACTGAGTAGGCAGCCATAGCGTCAGCGATGGAAAAAGGATTAATAGAATAAGCACCGCAATCGCCGTCAGCACAAAGGGCCAAATGGTTCTAAATAGCGACACTATCTCAAGCCGACTAACCGCGGCGGCCACGAACACACAGGCGCCCAGCGGTGGCGTGATCAATGCAATGGTAATGTTCAGTGTGATGATGACGCCCAGATGAATGGGGTCTATACCCGCCATCATAGCCACCGGCGCAAAGATCGGCGTCAGTAGCATCAATGCCGACACCTCCTCCATAAACATGCCCGTGATGAAGGTGATTGCACTAAGCAGTAATAAAATAACCACGCTATTGTCCACGTAGGGTGATAGCAGGGATACAAACTGCGCAGGTACTTGCGCATAGGAGAGCAGCCAGCTAATCGTCGCCGAGGCCGCCATGATGAGAAAAATCGCCGAGGTTAAGCGTGCCGTATCAAGGATGGCTTGCCAGCACTCTTTAAAGCGTAACCCTCCCAGCACAAAGCCACATAAGGCCACATACAGCGCTGTCAACGCGCCCGATTCTGTAGGCGTCACAAAGCCCAGCACGATGCCAGCAACAATAATAAAGGGAGCGATAAGCGCGGGCAGAGCGGCCGCGAAGGCTATGCCAAGTTGGCCGATTGAGGGCAACTGGCCACTTTTGGGTAATCGGTGGCGCCAGGCATACCAGGCGTTCATGCCCATAAAGGCAACCCCCAGCAGCAGACCTGGTACTACGCCCGCCAGAAATAGATCGCCTACTGAGGTGTTGGTCAGTGAGGCGTAGAGGATCATAAAGATACTGGGTGGAATAATCGGGCCGATCAGCGAGCTACCGGCGGTCAACCCAGCGGCAAAAGCCCTTGAGTAGCCCTCCTTCTCCATGGCAGGTACTAACAGCGACCCCAGTGCCGAGGTATCCGCCACCGCTGAGCCATTGACGCCTGCGAAGAAAACGCTCGACACCACGTTGACGTGGCCCATACCGCCCCGCAAGTGCCCCACTATCAGGCGGGCGAACCCCATCAGGCGCTCGGTTAAGCCGCTGACGTTCATCAGGTTGCCAGCGAAGATGAATAACGGAATAGCCATCAAGGAGAACACATTGATACCGCCAAAGAATTGCTGGGGCAGCATACGTGGAATCATCGAGGGGTCGACAAACAGAAAGCCTACTATCGCCGTGGTCAGTAGCGCGATGAACAGAGGAAGCCCAAGCAAAACGTGGCCGAGGAAAACCACCAGCATCGTCACAATCATAAGGAGTCCTCAACGGTTGTGGATGGAGAGTCCTCAACGGTTTTAAGTGGCGCGGGGCCATAGAGAAGCGCATGCCAAGCCAGTAATAAAAAGCCAACGGGTAGCGAGAGGAGGGGCACCGTGCGGCTAATGCCAAGCCCTGAGGTGGTAAACATGCTGACCGAGAGTGCATAGCGATAGCTGACCCAGGCACCCCCCGCTGCAATCAGCAGGGTGAGCAGCCACTGGTACACGTTCAGCAAACGCGCGAGAGGGGGTGGCAGTAGCTTCTCCAACAGACCAACGCGCATGTGACCCCCTTCCGACCAGACGGTGCCAGCCGCGAGCATCACGGTGGCGATAATCAAAAATCGCGATATCTCATCTGTCCAAATAGGGGCACCACCGGCGATGTAGCGGGCAAACACCCCATACAATATGGCCGCAACATTGAGGCATAGCAGCGCGCCCGCCAGGGTTAGGGACACCGGGCGGCTGATCGCCAGTAGACGGGATCGAAGCGTATTAAACATGGCAGCCTTCCAGGAAGCACAGAAACGTTAAGCACTAGAACATTCAGTACTGGGATATTAAGTACTGGAAATTAGGGGGCCGGTAAGGTACCAGCCCCTGTTGTTAACAGCCGTTAGTCGAGCAGTTCGCTCATGCCTGCATCTTCCAGGGCCATATCGATCCAGCGTTGCTCGATATCACGTTCTTCGAGCCACTCAAGATAGGCGGGCTGGCCAATGTCGCGGAAAGCGGTGAGCTCCTCTTCAGAAGGGCGAATCACTTCCATACCTTGCTCTTCCAGGTAGGCGATACGTGCCTCAACCTGTTCCTCGTTGTGCTCACGGGCATTGTGATTAGCTTCGGAGACGGCCTCCATAAAGGTGCTGCGAAGCTCATCGTCCCAACCTGCGATCATGTCGCTATTGCCCACCAGGAACTGATCGGAGTATTGGATATTGGCTAGGGTCAGGTAGTCCTGCACTTCGTAGAGGCTGCCCAGGATGATATACATCGGCGGGTTCATCTGGCCGTCGGCCACTCCTGTACGCAGTCCCATGTAGGTCTCTGTCCAGGGAATGGGAGTACCGGAGGCACCGAAGGATTCATAGAGGGCTACCTGGCTGGGATCCATGGCCCGGAAACGCAGCCCTTCGAAGTCGTCCGGGTGGCTGATAGGCCGTTCATTGTTGGTGAATGCCAGGAAGCCCCCCTCTTCGACGACCGCCAGCATATCGATACCGGCACGCTCCTGCAGAGCATTGCTGACTTCCTGCCAATACTCTCCTTCATCGAAGAAGCTACGCGCCGCCGCAAAGTCGTCGAACAGAAACGGAATAGCGCTGACGAAGATCTCATCAACGAGAGGAGAGACGCCTGCAAATGACGCCACGTTGAGCATGGGCGTATTCATGGTTTGTTCCATGCGCTCCTCTTCATCACCCAGCATGCTATTCGGGTAGAGCTCAAGCTGTATCTCACCGTCAGTTTTTTCGTCTACCAACGTTTTAAGGTTCTCTGCAAAGACGTGGACAGCATTCTTTTCGGGATCTGGGGCACCGTTGTAACTCAGATTAATGGTGGTGGCTGCAAGAGTGTTTCCTGCCATCATGGCAGAGCCAATCAGGCAAGCCGAGATGAGTCGTTTGGGTGAAAAGTGCTGAGTAAACATCGTAAGTCTCCTGGTTTATTGTCGTGAGCTATGAGGCGCTAAGGGCGCGTTATTGGATTTATAAGGAGTGCTTACTAGAAGACTATGTATTGAGGTGTTGACTATGCAATACCTAAACTGTGGCTTTTATTGCAACAGTCGTGGTGCATCGGCGGAGAAAAAGCGCATGCCTTTGTGCAAATGATCGATGCAAGTGATTGAGGCGACCGGGAGTTCCTGCCCTTTCAGGCTAACAATTTGTGCCCGCGTACCGTTCATCACCGGGTACTGCATGGGTAGTGTGAAGATCTCACCGCGCTCAATCTCATCCGCTACGGTGAGTTCGGGCATAAACGTAACGCCGATGCCTGAGCGGACGAAATTCTTTAACACCGAAACAGAGTTGGTGTGCAGGCGTGCTTCAAGATGAATGCGCTCCTGGTGGGCCACCATATTGACCATTTGCCGCATACCAAAAGGATTGTCCATTAACGCCAGGGGCCACCCCGTTAAGTCATGCAGGGTTACCGGGCGGTTAAGATCACTTAGTGGGTGATTGGGGGGCACAATCACATCGAGCGGCTGGCGCGTTTCCACGTGGCAGAAAAGTTGCGGGTCTACCGGCGGTGCATAAAGTAGCGCTATATCCACTTCACGATCTTTGAGTAACGACATCGCTTCGTTGACACCCGCCATGCGAATTTCGACATTGATACCGGAAAACGCTGACATAAAAGTGCCTAACGGTGCGGCGATCAGGTCAGCGATAAACCCTTCTCCCACGGCAATACGAACTTCCCCTTTCGTTAGGCTTTGAAGTGCCATTAGCTGGGAGAGCACCGCTTCTTCTGAAGCCCGCTGGGCATGAAAATGGTGCACCAGTAGCTGGCCCGCTGCGGTTGCGCGCATCCCTCTTCCGTGCCGCTCGCATAGCTGGGTATCCAACTCTTCTTCTAGTGCTTTTAGTTGGCGGCTAACGGCAGAAGCATCGACATTCAGGTGGGCCGCGGCGCGCCTGAGCGAGCCGCGGCGAATCACTTCATTGAGGTAGGTTAATGCACGCTGGTTAAGCATAAAACACGCCTGTAGTGGAGTGTTTTATATCTTACCCGCTATCACATTATTGCTGGCTCTTAATGTAAATAGTTTTTTAATGTGATTAGTTTTACGCGATCGGTTTTAGCCTGGAAGACGGCCATAGTCGTGAACGCTTATTCCACGGGGCTTATTCCAAGGACTCACTCCAAGGGTGTTATTCCACGGGCCGGGCACGCTGGATGATTGCCGCGCAATCCAGCCCGGTGGGTAGCGTGCCTGTATTGAGGCCACTGCGGTCGGCAAGCCGACCAGCGCAGAATGCATCGGCCACATAAGCGGGGGCGTGCTGAACCAGCAGGGCGCCCTGTAACGCTAGGGCCATGCCGTCCGCCAGTTGGCGGGCGCGGAACTGGAGCGTTTGAGTATCCTGCATCTGCCGCTGTAATTGGTGGATAAAACGGTCAAGATGCCCATTGGCGCCCTGTGAAAGGCCGAGTTCGGCGAAGTAGGCGTCGAGTACTTCGGGCTGTTTTTCAATCGCGCGCAGGATATCCAAGCACTGCACATTTCCGCTGCCTTCCCAAATGGCGTTGATGGGCGACTCGCGAAACAGGCGCGCCATTATGTGGGTCTCCATGACGCCGCTTCCACCAATCACCTCCATTGCCTCGTATGCGTGGTGGGGCGTGCGTTTACATATCCAGTACTTGCCCACAGGGGTGGCGATTCGCGAAAGCAGGCGCTCATGCTCGTTGTCCTGATGATCCATGGCGCGGGCCATACGCAGCATTAAGGTGGTGGCGGCTTCGCTCTCAATAGCCAAGTCAGCGAGCACATTTTGCATCAGCGGCTGCTCGCTGAGCCGCTTCCCAAAGGCATGCCGATGAGAGGCGTGATGAATCGCCTGGGCGGTGGCTTGGCGCATTCCGGCAGCTGAACCAATCATGCAGTCGTAGCGGGTCATGGCGACCATCTCAATAATGGTGCGCACGCCGCGGCCTTCATCGCCCACCATCCAGGCAAAGGCGCCCCGCAGCTCGGTCTCGCTGGAAGCATTCGATACATTGCCCATTTTACGTTTTAGCTGCTGTATATGAAGCGGGTTCTTACTGCCGTCGGGCCGCCAGCGTGGCAGCAAGAAACAGCTCAAGCCGCCGGGCGCCTGGGCGAGTACCAGAAATGCATCGCACATTGGCGCCGAGACAAACCACTTATGCCCCACCAGCTCAAAAGCTTCTCCCGGCCCGCTTTGATCAATCGGGTAGGCGCGGGTGGTGTTCAAACGCACATCGGAGCCGCCCTGCTTTTCGGTCATTGCCATGCCCAGAGTGAGGCCCTGTTTCTCGAAATAGGGGACGTTGCGCGGATCGTAATGTGGGGCGGTGATTTTATCGCCCCAGCTCTCAAGCAGGCTGGGTTGATGGCGCAGTGCGGGGAGGGCTGCAAAGGTCATGGTAATCGGGCAGCCATGGCCCGCTTCTACCTGGGCCTGTAAAAAGTAGTTGGCGGCCCGATAAACATGCGCACCGGGCCGAGGGGTTCGCCAGGGGCTAGCATGCAAGCCGTGCTCTATCGCCGTTTGCATAAGCTGATGATAGGCGGGATGAAACTCGATCAAATCGACCCGATGGCCTTGCCTGTCGTGGGTCACTAACTGGGGGGAGTAACGGTTGGCCTCAACCCCCAAGGCAATCGCCTCAGCAGAGCCCGCCCACTGGCCAAACGTCTTGAGTGGGGCATCGTCGTCAGACCCGCTTTCACGGTTAACGCCTTCCTGAAGAACGCGATCAGCTGTGTAGCTATTGTAGCTTTCCAGCGGTGGCGGCTGGTTTTCTACCTGGTGAGTGCTAGCTTGGAGTTGATCGGCCAGGGGGTAATGATGGTTCATGGCAGGCACCTAGCGCGTAACGACGATAAGGGTGATTGTTTAAACGAACGTTTTACGGCTCATATATTTTGGAGCGTTTATGAGAGCATAGTTGCTGGACGGAGTAGTTGCTGGACGGAAAAGTCGCTAAAAACGGAGGGCGAAGAGGGGAGGGATGGATCCTGCTTTGCTCAGTCAGCGAATTTAACCGACAATGCCGCTTATCCTTCTCAGTCACGGGTACTATCGATGCAAGCAAACGCGATGCAGACAAACGGCTTTTTTGACGAAATTGGCGAAACTATCGGTGAAGCCATCCGCGTGGTGGTGGAGTTTCTGCTGGGCATTTTCACCAACTTCTTCGGTGCGTTCGGCGATTTCATCGATGGCTTGACGCGTTCGCTGGGAATCAGTGATTCCTTTTTCAGCATTGCTGTCTTAGTGATTGGGCTGCTGATTCTGTGGGGCGGTTTGCGCGCTTTTCTGCGAGGCTCGATAATCGGCGGTATTGTACGTACCGTATTGGGGCTGTTTATTCTTTCGTGGTTGATGATGTAGACACACTGAGAGGAGGAGTAGATGAAGCAGTTTGCGTTGATCGCCTATGATTACACCGATGAGGGGGCCTTAAACCGCCGTCTGGCTTGTCGCGAGCTGCACCTGGAAGGACTGCGTAATCTCTATCGGTCGGGTAATTTCGTAAGTGGTGGGGTAGTGCTGAACGATGAAGGTAAAATGATCGGTTCAAATGCACATTTCAGATTTGCTACTCGAGAAGATTTAGAGGCTTGGCTGGCGCAAGAGCCTTATATGACTGAGCGTGTCTGGGAGCAGGTCGATATACGCGAAGTTAAGCTGTTTGATCCCTCTATATAGTATGACGAACGAGCTCGGGTATTGTTTATAAAAAATGTCATAAAATAATGCCCCCGTTTCTCTCCTTGGTTAACACTCCATACACTGATGATGAGCAATCGCGTTGCCCTTGAGTCAGTTTCATCAGGGGCATGATAGATTGTCATTTGCTTATTTGGTGCATTTTGGCATCATTTGCACTCATTTTGTGCAAAGCGAGTGTAATGAAAACTTATCTTGGCAAGATGCGGGGGCAGCCAGTCAAGCGTGCCCGGGTAGGCTGGCAGGATGCTTTTTGGTCATGGGTCGGGGCCTTTACCGGTATGGCGGTCATTTGCTGGTTAAGCTCGGCGTGGCTGTCACAACAACTGCTCATCGTAGGCTCCTTCGGCGCAACCTCGGTGCTCATCTACGCAGCACCTGAAAGCCCTTTTGCCCAGCCCAGCCATGTACTCTTTGGCAGCGTGCTCTCCGCGGGTATTGGCGTTGCTTGCTACCAACTGCTGGGAGCGACCCCCCTCTCAATGGCTCTGGCCGTATCACTGTCGGTGCTGGGTATGCAGCTAACCCATACGGTTCACCCACCAGGAGCCGCGGCGGCTCTGATTGCGGTAGGCGGGGGTGCCAGCGTTCATCAACTGGGGTGGTGGTATCCTCTTTTGCCAATCGGAGCGGGCAGTATAGTGATGCTGGTAATCGCCATATTGGTCAATAACCTTGCCCGTCACCGCCGTTATCCGCGCTACTGGTAATGTTAAAATTGGCTCAGCTGTTGTTCCAGAGCAAAGATATGGGCATCTTTGGCGCCTAGTTCCCGCAGCGCCACGGCGAGGTTGACCAAGTAGTCGCGGTTGGGGCCGCTGGGCCCATGGGCGTTGGCAATTTGCTGGGCGATCTCATCAAGCGGCGCGTCGCCCAAAAAGGCCGGATTGTCATCGCTGGCCAGATAAATAAGCCCTTCGCTCTGTTCGGTTCCGTTGCCTTTCTCGTCCATAAACGTCAGCGGTACTTTTTCCCGCAAATAGCCGTTCTTCTCCCGCACATCCAACGGCGCGAGCACTTCCGGGGCAATGCGGTAGGCCATGCCGTGGCAAATCGAATCTTTGGCGCGGATCAGCGTTGCCACCCGCCCAGGCGCTTCAGGCGTGCCGCGGTGATCATGGGAGCCCTGCCAAAATCGCCGCTCCCAGCCGTGTATATACGCCGGGCGGCGCTCCAGGTAGGCAAAGTCAGCCTTCCAAATCAGTGAGCCGTAGCCGAATAGCCATATCGCCGCATGGCCTTCGAAGAAGTTTCTTTGCTGGTTAAGTGCAGTGGTATCAAGCATCGGTATCAGGCAGCGTTTTTAAGGCACATTTTTCAAGTAACATGGGGGCCAACGACGGTGTAAAACCACCATCTTAACATGTCACGGTTGATCACCCACACGATTGCCAAGACCACGACTGGAGGCAGCCATGCGCGCGATTTTTCTGGTGGATAACGGCTCGCTACGAGCGCAGGCAACGCTGAATTTACGCCGCGTGGCGGCTTCGCTTAGCGGGCTTGTAGGCGAAACCGTGCAGGCGGCCTCGTTGCTGCACTCCAATAAGATTCCTGCGGATGAGGTGGGAGGTATTCCCGCCACTACCCTTGGCCCCGCCGCTGAACGCTGTGCCGAACAGGGGGCAACGGAGATTATCGTGCTACCGTTCTTTTTTGGCCCCAGCAAAGCGCTGACGGGTTATCTGCCCGAGCGCATGGCCACGCTGCAGGAGCGCTTTCCCCACGTTAAGGTGCGGGTAGCCCAGCCCTTAGTGGATGAGTTCGGCGATAACGACCTGCGTTTAGCCCATCTGCTGGCCGATAACGTGCGCGACAAGCTTCGCCCAGGTACTAAACCGCATGTGGCGCTGGTGGATCACGGCAGCCCGATTCCTGAGGTTACCGCCGTACGCAACCGCCTGGCGGGGCAGCTTAGCGTGCTGCTAGCCGATGACGTAGCGTGTGTTGCCGCTGCTTCCATGGAGCGGCGCGAGGGCGATGAGTACCGCTTTAATGAGCCACTGCTGGAAAACTTGCTGGCGCTACCCGAGTTTAAGATAGGCTCGGTGATCCTGGCGATGCTGTTTCTTTCGCCGGGGCGCCACGCCGGGGAGGGCGGCGATATTGCCGAGATTTGTGCAGCGGCTGAACAGCAGTATCCAGGGCTTTCCGTTACCACGACGAAGCTGGTGGGGGAGCATCAAGGGATCGTTGATATATTGCACTCGCGGCTGCGCCAAGCGCTTGATGATGAACGCTTTCTACTCGATATCCCGGCAATCGCCTGACGCCACTAGGGTTTGATGGGTGAATACACGCCTAATAGCGCGTAGAATCGCGAGCCTTTCTATTCGTTGTAAGCTGTCGTCGTTACTGACAATGCGCTAACCAGGGCTCCTTTTGTGATCGCTACCGCCAATATCACCATGCAGTTTGGGGCCAAGCCCCTGTTTGAAAATGTCTCCGTTAAATTCAATAACGGCAACCGTTACGGCCTGATTGGCGCGAACGGCTGCGGCAAATCCACCTTTATGAAAATTCTCGGTGGCGATTTGGAGCCCACTTCCGGCCAGGTGATGCTGGATAGCAGTACACGGCTGGGTAAGCTGCGTCAGGATCAGTTTGCGTTTGAAAACGAGCGGGTGATCGATACCGTCATCATGGGCAATGTAGAGCTCTGGTCGGTCGCCGCTGAGCGTGAACGCATTTACTCCCTGGCAGAGATGAGCGAAGAGGACGGCATGGCCGTCGCTGACCTGGAAGTGCGCTTCGCCGAGCTGGACGGCTATACCGCCGAGCCCCGCGCCGGCGAACTGCTGCTAGGCCTGGGCATTCCCATTGAGCAACACACAGGTCCGATGAGCGAAGTTTCTCCCGGCTGGAAGCTGCGTGTGCTGCTCGCCCAGGCGCTATTCGCTGACCCGGATGTACTGTTGCTGGATGAGCCGACCAACCACCTGGATATCAACACCATCCGCTGGCTGGAAGATATTCTTAAAGCGCGCAGCAGCACCATGATCATCATCTCCCACGATCGCCACTTCCTGAACAGCGTTTGTACTCATATGGCGGATCTGGATTACGGTGAAATCACCCTGTTCCCGGGTAACTACGATGATTACATGACCGCCGCCACCGCCGTGCGCGAGCGTCAGCACTCGGATAACGCCAAGAAAAAGGCCCAGATTGCCGAACTGCAGCAGTTCGTGAGCCGCTTCTCCGCTAACGCCTCGAAGGCTAAGCAGGCTACATCTAGAGCGCGTCAAATCGATAAAATCAAGCTGGAAGATATCAAGCCTTCCAGCCGCGTAAGCCCCTTTATCCGCTTTGATCAGGCGAAGAAAATCCACCGTAATGCCGTCAACGTGGACGGCATTACCAAGAGCTATGAGGGCGACAAGCCGCTGTTCGAGCGTCTTTCCATGACCGTGGAAGCCGGTGAGCGCATTGCTATTATCGGCCCCAACGGCATCGGCAAAACCACGCTGCTGAAAACCCTGGCGGGCGAGTTACACCCGGACGCGGGCGAAGTGAAGTGGACCGAAGCCGCTGAAGTGGGGGTTTTTGCTCAGGATCACAGCGACGACTTTGCCGTCGATGCCACGTTGTTTGAGTGGATGTCAGCATGGACTCAAGGTGGCGAGCAGGTGGTTCGCGGTGCTCTGGGGCGGATGCTGTTTTCCAGCGACGATATTGGAAAATCGGTGAAGGTCATTTCCGGTGGCGAGCAGGGGCGCATGCTGTTTGGTAAGTTAATCCTTACTCAGCCCAACGTAATGCTGATGGATGAGCCGACTAACCACCTGGATATGGAGTCTATCGAGGCGTTGAACCTGGCCCTGGAGAACTACCCCGGCACGCTGATGTTTGTGAGCCACGACCGTGAGTTCGTCTCGTCACTGGCCACGCGCATTATTGATATGCAGCCGGAAGGCATTGTCGATTTCAGCGGCAGCTACGATGACTACCTGCGCAGCCAAGGAGTCGTGTGACGCTGTTTTTTTCAGCATGGTTCTTTGTAAGAATAGCTCTGTAAATCTATTCGCCGATAATTTGCTCAAAGGTGCTGTCGGTGGCGAGTTCGCGCTCGTCATTGAGCATTTTGCCGCTAAACACCGTCTGCATCTCTTTGGCGAGTTCTACGTAGACATGCATTTGTTGATTACGTCGCTTACGTAGCGGTGGTTTCACTAATAAGCTAATACCCTTGATGGGCTCATGGGTTTCCCCGCGCAGCAGGTCAGGCATTTCCCCCGGTGGAAAGGCGTTGGCGATAGTGACTGGGTTGGAAGGCTGTTGGCCGTCGATTAAAAATATCTTCTTAAGCGCGTCGTAGTGAGCGTCTTTCTCCCGCAGCCACTGGGTAAGGCGCTCGTCTGACTCTTCACTGGGTTGATCAAAGATTATAAAAAGCGAATGCTGCTTAACTTTTTTAGTTTGCTTTGAGGGTGCAGGGGTGTCAGGTTCTTGAGCTTTTTCAGAGTTGTCTGCTTGTACCGGACGAGGCGCAGCGGCTTTCGCTGCGCGCCGTCGGCGGCGCCAGGGCACAATGACATATATAAATATCGCTGTTGCCATTGCGCCTAATACCAGCGATGCGAAGGCGAGTACTATTATAGTAGTGGTGCGATCCATACTCTCAGAATCCTTTTTTAATCAGCGCTCAGGCTTTATTTAGCCGACGACAGTTTGTTTACGCCCAAAGAACAGCCACGACCACGCGGCATTGACCATAAGCTGCAGCGCGTAAGCCGCTAAGCTTGCTGAGCGCCATACTGAGTCATTCGCCATATAAATACGCCAAGCGACGATAGCCATCAACAAATACAGTATGCCCCAAGCGAAGGGGAAAGCGATATTCGGTGGTGTCCAGCTTGGCTTACTTAGTTCGCGGAACCAACCATCAGGCCGAAAGCGCGCACCCAGTCGTGGCGGCAAGGCCGACGAGCAGTAGAGACACCAGCAGCGCTAATAGCGAAGCAAGCATTCATTACCTGTATGTTCAAACGAAAGAATCAATAGCCTAGCAGCGTTTATCCAAGAGGCTCAACACAAAGTAATCACGAGCCGCAATGAGTCAATTGTATTGCCTGAGTTTACCGTGTTCGCGCAAGGCAGTATTGTTTTGTCAAACAACCTAATGAAGCGCTACTCATGAAATACTGCTCAACAACCGATGATATCGATAGTACCTTTCTGGCAAGTGCGGGAAGTGCTGCTTGGCATCGGCATATGGCGAGCTTGGTACGCTCATCGGGACAGCGCGATTTCCCCGTTCGTCTGGAGCAAGTGCTGCGCGCGCTAACCGGTTTCGATACGATTCTGATCAATACCTACAAAGGGCGTCATAGACCACTACTGATTCACGACGATTACCCGTCAGAAAATCGCCCTCAAGCGATAGATCGCTACCTCAGCGGTGCGTATTTATTGGATCCTTTTTTTACCGCCATGAGTGGTGGCCTGGATAGCGGTGTGCACCGGTTGCGGGAGCTAGCCCCTGATCGTTTTGAATCCAGTGATTACTATGCCCACTATTATCGCGCGTTAGGATTGGCGGATGAGGTTGGTCTCTTCGCACGTGTGGGGGATGATGTCTTGATGGTGGTATCGCTGGGCTTTCAGGCAGAAGCTCCCTTGAAACGACGTGCATTGCAGGTGTTGAAGAATGTGGTGCCGATGATCGAAACCTTGTTGATGGAGTTCTGGAAATGGCAGGGCGTCCTCTTCCAGCCGACATTGGAAAAGGACGCCCCGGTGGAAGCTGCCTTCGTAAGCTTTGGCCGAGAGGTTTTAACGGCACGTGAACAGGAAATCGTTCGTCTGTTGCTTGCGGGGCACTCCACCAAATCGGCGGCCCGGGAACTGGATATCAGCGATGGCACTGTGAAGGTACACCGCAAGCATATTTACCAGCGTCTGGATGTCTCCAGTCAATCGCAGTTGTTCCAGCTATTTCTTGAACACGTGGCTCTCATTTCCCGGCAGTTGAGAGGTTAAGGTGCTAGGTTTGTAGCGCCATCCAGATGGTTTTGATCTCGGTATACTCGTCAAGCGAGTGAAGCGATTTATCCCGTCCATTACCGGATTGCTTAACCCCACCGAACGGCACTGTCATGTCCGGGCCTGCCCAGTTGTTAACGTAGACCTGCCCGGAGTGCAGCTTGCGTGAGACGCGCATAATACGATCAATGTCCTGGCTCCAGACGGCGGCCGCCAAGCCGTAGTCGCTGTCGTTGGCAAGTGTCAATGCCTCCTCTTCGGTATCGAAGCCAAACACCGACAGCACCGGCCCGAAGATCTCCTCGCGACCTATGGTCATGGCCGGGGTGACATCGTCAAACACGGTGGGAGGAATAAAGAGCCCGGAGCTATCTAATGGCTGTCCCCCGGTACGAAGCGTGGCACCCTCTTCCTGCCCCTGGCGGATATAATCAAGCACCCGCTGGTATTGAGTGTTATCGACCATCGCCCCCATAAAGCTTTGCGGGTCGAGTGGGTCGCCTGGTTGCATGGCAGCCGCAGCGTCCACCACTTTCTCGACGAAAGCGTGGCGAATGCTATTTTCCACCAACAGCCGCGAGCCAGCGATACAGACTTCACCTTGGTTATGAAAAATCGCAGCGGCTGCGTTTTGAGCTGCAACGTCTAGATTTTTGCAGTCGGCAAAGATGATGTTGGGGCTTTTGCCGCCGCACTCCAGATAAACGCGTTTCAAATTGGATTGGCCTGCGTACTGCATGAGCTGTTTGCCCACTTGAGTGGAGCCGGTAAAGGCGAGGCAGTCGACCTGCATCGACAGGGCTAGCGCTTTACCCACGGTATGGCCATAGCCGGGGAGTACTTGAAACACCCCGGCGGGTAGGCCCGCTTGTTGGCTTAGCTGGGCAAGGCGTAGCGCCGATAATGGCGATTTTTCTGACGGTTTGAGAATAACGCTGTTACCGGCCGCCAATGCCGGTGCAATCTTCCAGGCGGTCATCATGAGCGGGAAGTTCCAGGGGACGATGGAGACCACCACCCCTAGTGGCTCGCGCACAATCAGACCGAGGTGTTGATCACCCGTCGGGGCCACCTCACCGTAAAGCTTATCGATACTTTCGGCGGTATAGCGCAGGCAGCCGATGGCGCCGTCAATATCCCCCAGCGCACTGGTAATCGGTTTTCCCATATCCAGAGTGTCTAGCAGGGCAAGCTCGTGCCTATGGGCCTGCATTAACGCCGCCAGTTCAAGTAACGTGGCTTTGCGCTGAGCTGGCGCGCGGCGCGACCACTCCCCCCGGTCAAAGGCCTGTCGAGCTGCGTGGGTAGCGAGCTCGGCATCGGCGTCATCGCAGCTGGCGACCTCTGCCAACACTTCACCGGTGGCTGGGTTCACCGTGGATAGGGTGGCGCCGCGCTGTGCATCGACAAAGGTGTCGTTGATATAGGCGCGGGTTTCAAAGGAGAGTGTGTCTGCCAGTGCTTGCCACTCGGCCAGGTTCGTTGGGACAGTTGTGCTCATTGGGTAACCTCAAGGTCGTTAGCGTTATGCAGTAGCGCGTCGCACAGCACCTGGGTGCCAAGTGCACACTGCTCTGGCGTTGAGTACTCGGCTTCGTTATGGCTAATGCCATCGCGGCAGGGAATGAAGATCATCGCGGTGGGCGCCACCCGTGATACATACACCGCATCATGGCCCGCCCCACTGAGCATACGGCGGTAAGTAATGCTTCGCGCCCTGGTCGCCTGTTCGATGGATGCAATGCATTGGTCGTTAAATGCCACCACCGGGGAGCTCCAGAGGCGTTGCGGTGTTATCACAACACCAAAGGTCTCTACCAAGGCATCTAGCTCGCTATAGAAGCGGGCCTCCAGCGCGTCTAGTTGATCATCGTGCACATGACGGAGGTCGACAGTCATGGTGACCTGGGCGGGAATCACGTTGCGAGAAGGCGTATCGATCTCCAGGCAGCCAAAGGTCACCTTGCTGTCACCGCTGGTGTCGGTGGCGGCGATGGCGTATAGCCGATCAATGAGCCGGGCGGCAGCGGCCAGGGCGTCGTGACGATATGCCATGGGGGTGGTGCCCGCATGGGCAGCGCTGCCTTCAATCGTCAGGTCAAACCAGCGCATCCCTTGCACCCCAGTGACCACACCAATATCTAAGCCCTCCTCTTCAAGTACCGGCCCCTGTTCGATATGCAGTTCCAGAAAACTGGCTAACCGAGGCTCGCCAATAGGCAGGCTTCCCTTCATGCCTGTCTCATCCAGGGCTTGTCCAAAACTAATCCCCTGTTCGTCCTGGCGAGCGAGGGTCTCATCCACTGTGAACACTCCGGCATAGGTACCGGAAGCCACCATCGCGGGGGCAAAACGGCTGCCTTCCTCGTTAGTCCAAACGATCAGCTCCAGGGGGCGCTCGGTAACGATTTGCTGGTCGTGCAGGGTGCGAAACACTTCCAGGCCCGCGAGAACCCCCAACACGCCGTCGAAACGACCGCCTTTCGGCTGGGTATCCAGGTGGCTGCCGACAGCGGCGGGCTCCAGGTTGTCACGTGCACCGGGTCGACGGAAAAAAAGATTACCCACGGCATCACTGCGCACGTGGCAGCCAATATTGGCGCACCACTCGATCAATTGCTGCCGGCCGGCAGTATCTTCGGGTGTCAATGCCAAGCGGTTGCTGCCGCCATTGGGGGTAGCGCCGATCTCAGCCATCGCCATTAAACTTGACCACAGTCGCTGGCCATCGATGGAAACTTGCATGGCGTGTCTCCTGTTGTGCTTGTTGGGTTAAGGAGACCTACCATAGGTGGCCTTCCGCGCAGCCGATATACCCCAATGGGGATATATTCCCAACACTGTTTTCCCCGCTAGCCTGTGAAGTCACCTCAACAACGGCTTCCTAATAAGCGAGGGTATGACGATGACTCAACAGCAGGCGAAAGCCTCTTACGACGCGCAAGACCTTTGGCAAAAAGATAAAAATCACTTCATTCACCCCTTCACCGACTTCAGCTTGTTCCACGAAAAAGGCTGTGACTTGATTACCGACAGTGATGGTATCTATGTCGAAGATGTACACGGCAATCGCTTTATCGATGGGATTGCGGGACTGTGGTGTGTCAATGTAGGCCACGGCCGTGCCGAAATTGGCCAGGCGATGGCCGAGCAAGCCACACGCATGGCCTACTTTTCCACTTTTAATAATCTCTCCAATGCCCCTGCTACCGAGCTGGCTGCCAAGCTTGCCGAGCTTGCGCCTGCCCACTTGAACCATGTGTTTTATAGCTGCGGCGGGTCAGCGGCAAACGATGCCACCATCCGGCTTGTGCATTACTACTTCAATCGCTTGGGCAAGCCTTCGAAAAAGCGAATCTTGTCGCGCACCAATGCCTACCATGGCACCACTTACATGGCGGCAAGCCTGACCGGTATCGCCAGCAATAACTGGCAGTTCGATACGCTTGATCTGGTGACCCATCTGAGCGAAGCCAACTGCTATCGCCGCCCAGAGGGGATGAGTGAGGCCGAGTATTGTGATCACCTGGTCGATGAACTCGAGCAGACCATTGACCGGCTAGGGGCGGATAACATAGCGGCCTTTATTGCGGAGCCAATCATGGGCGCGGGGGGCGTATTGATGGCACCACAGGGCTACCATTCCCGCGTGCAGGCCATATGCCGTGCCAACGATATTCTGTTTATTGCTGATGAAGTGGTGACGGGCTTTGGACGTTTAGGGCACTTCTTTGCCTCAGAAGCCGTGTTTGAAACCCAGCCCGATATTATCAATGTGGCGAAAGGGCTTTCGTCTGGGTATGCCCCATTAGGTGCAACGCTGATATCTGACGCTCTTTATGAGGTGTTAAGTACCCCTCAAGGCCCCGGTGGGGTATTGAGCACCGGCTTCACCTATTCCGGGCATCCCGTTAGCTGTGCTGCAGCGCTTAAAAATATCGAAATCATTGAGCGCGAAGGCATTTGTGAGAATGTTCGCGAAGTTGGCCCCTATCTTGAATCCAAGCTCAAAACGCTCGCCTCTCATGAAACGGTAGGTGATATACGTGGCAGTCATTTCATGATGGCGATTGAAAATGTGGCTAATAAAACAACCAAAGAATTACTCCCCGTTGACGCGCGCGTAGGTGACCGCGTGGCTGCTGAAGCACAGAAACGTGGCTTGATTATTCGGCCGGTTGGCCATCTCAATATCATCTCTCCGCCCTTGATCTGGACGCACCAAGTCGTTGACGAGGTCGTCACTATTCTCGACGCAGCGTTTGCTGCCACCACTCGTTCTCTAAAAGCGGATGGTTATCTGTAGCGATTTGTATTTAAACGGGCGCTTTAGCGCCCGTTTAAGCATTGATAAAACACAACGATAAAGAGACACAATAATGGATGAATACGGAATTTTAAGTCTCATACCTACGCTGGTGGTCTTGGTGATGGCGATTATTACCAAGCGCACGATCGAGTCGCTGTTGGCTGGGGCGTTAGTAGGTTTATTAATGGTTCAGCCCCTCAATGTCATTACCCAAGGGTCGGATATTCTCTTGTCGGTATTGGGTAATGATACGGTGACGTGGATTATTCTGGTGTGTGGGCTTTTTGGCAGCTTGATTGCCTTGCTGGTAAAAACCGGTGGTGTATTAAGCTTTGGCGATGCCATTACCCGACGAATTCATACTCGCCGACAAAGCTTGTTAGCGACGTGGGGGCTGGGGCTGGTAATTTTTGTCGACGATTATCTCAATGCGCTGACTATTAGCGCTTCCATGAAAAAAGTGACTGACCGCTTTTACATCTCTCGTGAGAAGTTAGCGTATATCGTTGATTCCACCGCAGCGCCGATCTGTATTCTCGTGCCGTTTTCCACCTGGGCAGTGTTCTTTGCCGGTTTGCTGGAAGACAACAATGTCGCTGGTAATGGAATGGGGCTGTACATCGAAGCCATCCCGTTTATGTTTTACGCCTGGATAGCGGCGGCGCTGGTGCCTTTGGTAGCGCTGGGTATTATTCCCAACCTTGGGCCGATGCGAGCGGCCGAAGCGCGTGCCAAAGCTGGCCAGCCGCAGCCTGAGGGCGCTGACGACAGTGCGCTAGAGATAGAAGACACTGGCAAGAAGCGTCCCCACCTGATCAATTTCCTGCTCCCCATAGCCACACTGATTTTCTTTACTTGGTATTTTGAGATTGATGTTTTAAGAGGCGTCATTGTTGCGCTCACCGTTACGCTAGTGCTTATCGCGGCGCAACGACTGTTAAGTTTTAACGATACTTTTGACACTGCCCTGGATGGTTTTAAAGCCATGATTATGCCACTCGGGACACTGGTGGCAGGGTTCGTTCTTAAGGATGTTAACGACTTACTTGGACTGACTGACTTTGTGATTGCCAGTGTACAGCCCCTGATGACGGCAGGCATGCTGCCGGCAGTTATCTTCGTCACCATGGCCTTTCTCGCTTTTGCCACAGGCTCCTTCTGGGGGTTGTTTGCCGTGGCGATGCCTATCGTGTTGCCGCTTGCCAGCAGCATGGAAGCGTATATGCCGCTAGTGGTGGGGGCATTGATCTCGGCGAGTGCCTTTGGAAGCCACGCCTGCTTCTATGGCGATTCGACCGTTCTGTCTGCCCAGGGAGCGGGATGTACGCCAATGGCTCATGCCTTAACGCAACTTCCCTACGTATTGATATCTGCTGCTGTCGCTACGGGATTCTTTATTTTGGCAGGCCACTTATGAAACACACTATTACCTCACCTATGAGCGCTACTACCCCTCTCGAAGGCAGGATGACCCCCGGTGCCTTGGGCTTTTCGATGCCCGCCGAGTTTGCGCCTCATGCAGCCTGTTGGATGCTATGGCCACAGCGCCCAGATACATGGCGTTATGGTGCGAAGCCCGCTCAGCAAGCCTTTGTGGATGTGGCCGTGGCGATTGCTGAAAGCGAGACGGTCTTCGTGGGTGTCAACGATGAGCAGTATGAAAATGCTCGTAACCAGCTGCCTGCGCATATTCGGGTGGTTGAGCTTTCCAGCAATGATGCCTGGATGCGCGATGTAGGGCCCACCTTCATTACCCATCCCGATGGGCGACTCGCCATGGTGGACTGGGAGTTCAATGCCTGGGGCGGGTTGAAGGAGGGACTCTACTTTCCATGGGATAAGGATAAGCGGATTCGTTGTAAAATCAGTGAGATACTTGGTATTGAACGCTTTCAGGCCCCACTCGTGCTGGAAGGAGGAGCCATCCACGTGGACGGTGAAGGTACGCTCATTACCACGGAAGAGTGCTTGCTGAATCCTAACCGGAATCCGGAGATGAGCCGCGCCACTATCGAGCACTGGCTGCAGGCGTATTTAGGTGTCAGTAAGATCATCTGGCTACCGCGTGGCTGCTATCTCGACGAGACCGATGGTCACGTAGACAACCTGTGCTGCTTTATTGCGCCTGGCCAAGTGGCGCTAACGTGGTGTGAGGATGAGCAGGATCCCCAAGGCGCTATTTGCCGGGAAGCCTTGCGTGTGCTGGAAAACGCCAAAGATGCTCAAGGCAGGCGGCTCACTATCCATAAACTGCCTCAGCCAGGCCCACTCTATATTGCCGACGATGAAGCCAGTGGGCTTGACCGCCTCAACAGCTCGCATCCCCGGTTACCTGGGGATCGAATGGCGGGGTCTTACGTCAACTTTTATATTAGTAACTCGGCCATTGTGATGCCCTTGCTGGATCCTCGTTACGATGAACAGGCCAAAGGCATTCTATCCCGGTTATTTCCCACGAAGAGGGTGATCGGCGTTGCGGCAAGGGAAATACTGCTTGGCGGCGGGAACATTCACTGCATAACTCAGCAGCAACCACGCGTATAGCGTTTCGCAGGAAAAACGCCCTGTTCAGCCACAGGCTGAACAGGGCGTGGTGATAAAAATCACTCTTGGTCGTTACTGGATACGGTCATAGCCATTATTCATAAATGGATAGTCGGTGTATCCCTTCTCATCACCGCCATAGAACGTTTCGTGATTCGGCTCGGTGAGTGGTGCGTTAACTCGGAAGCGCTCCGGCAAGTCGGGGTTGGCGATGTAGGGGCGGCCAAAGGCCACGGCATCAGTGGTGTTTTCGCTGATGCGTTTATCGGCGCGCTCGGCGTCGTAGTTGCCGCAGTAGATCAGGCTGCCGCTAAAGCGTTCGCGCATCTGCTCGCGGAAACCATCGGGGAAGGTGATATCGCCACCGGCCCAGTTGGGTTCGTTCAGGTGCAGGTAGGCAAGGCCGCGCTTGGAAAGCTGCTCGGCCATGTAAAATGCCATCGCTTCCGGCTCATCGTCGGTCAAACCAAACAACTCGATAAATGGCGTCATACGGATGCCGACCCGGTCAGCCCCGTAAACGTCAATCACCGCATCAACCACTTCCAGCGGGAAGCGAGCCCGGTTTTCCAGCGATCCGCCATACTGGTCGGTACGCTTGTTGGTGCCCGTCGCCAGGAACTGGTTAAGCAAGTAGGCGTTCGCGGCGTGGACTTCGACCATGTCGAAGCCGGCACGCTTAGCGCGTTCGGCCGCTTGGCGATAGTCGGCAACAATGCCTGGGATCTCGTCGGTTTCCAGCGCACGTGGCGTGCTGGTGGGGTGCTGACCCGCGGTGCCATCTTCAAACTCTACGAAACACTGGGCGCCTTCGCCTTTCAAGGCACTCGGTGCTACCGGCTGTTGGCCGTCAGGTTGAACCATTTCGTGAGAAACTCGCCCAACGTGCCACAGTTGCAGAGCAATACGGCCACCTTTGGCGTGTACTGCGTCAACAACGCCTTTCCAGCCTGTTTCCTGCTCATCCGTCCAAATACCGGGTGTATACACGTAGCCACGGGCAGTGGGAGATATGTTGGTGGCTTCGCTGATGATTAGCCCCGCTCCTGCGCGCTGGCCGTAGTAAGCTTCCTGAATTTCACCCGGTACGCTATCGGGTGTACGCGCCCGTGTCAGCGGTGCCATAACAACCCGGTTAGGAATCGATAGGCTGCCCAGTTGGAGGGGAGTAAACAGTGTTTCGAAAGCCATCAATTAAGCTCCTTTTGAATGCTTCGATGAAATAGTACGCACCAGAATAGACCAGTTTACTAGTTGGTGCCAACCAGATATTTTTAAATGTATTTATGCGCTAGATAACCTTTTATATGGCATCCAAACTCGCGATCTCTCTGGTACTCTTGCTGCTTATTACCAAGGATGTTGTTGATAGCATGTTAAAAAACGCCCCTCAGCGCCGCCCTTATCAGGTGGCGGAAACCATTAAATGCTGGATCGTGGACAGGCACCTAAAGCCGGGTGACCGGCTACCTAGCGAGTCGGAGCTGATGGAGACCCTGAAGGTGTCGAAAGGGACGGTACGTGAGAGCACGCGAGTACTGGAAGCCCAGGGGTTGGTTGAAACTCGGACAGGGCCCGGAGGCGGCGCTTTTGTGCGTGAGATGAGTGAGGCCAAAGCGGTATCGCTATTAAGTAATTACCTGTTTTTCAAAGAGATATCAATCAAGGATATCTATCAGATACGCTTGGCGTTAGAGCCTGAATTAGCTGCTTCGTTAGCGGGGAAAGTGGCTGCCAGCGATATGACACGCTTACGTGAAAGCCTGCATAGTTACGCAGACCCTGCGGACGATAGTGAGGCTGAGCGTCAGCAACACCTTGATTCGCTGCATTTCCATCTGATGCTGGCAGAACTGGCCGGTGGCAATCAACTGCTGACATTTATTATCCGCTTCACCATACAGGTGCTCTCAGATCTGACGATTTATCACCGTCTCTATGAGCCAGTTACCCACGATTTAGGACAGACTGGCTGTCGTTATCATGCAGAAATTTTGGATGCCATTGAGCTTGGCGATGCCGAAAGCGCCTATAACATCATGCGCGAGCATATGCTCGATGCTCAACAAGTGATGAACCAGCAGGAGGCTCAGGTGCGCCGAGGCTTTTTACCTGAGCCACTGGCGTAACGAGCTAAGGGCGTAAAACATTATGGGTGTTTCAGTTGCTGTAAAAATGCCATGATCACTCGCGTCGCGGCTTCGCCGTCTTCGGCGGTAATAGCTTCGTCGGGATGGTGGCTAAGCCCATCTTTACAGCGCACAAACAGCATCCCTATATCGGTCAATGCCTGCATCGCTAAGCCATCATGCCCTGCGCCGCTAAACATTCGCTCTGCCGGTTGGCTAACCTGGGTACACGCCTGTTCGAGGGCGGTCATCATCCAGTCGGCACAGGCCACCGCATCGGCGCTGTAAGTGTTTTCAATGTTAAGTGCCAACCCTCGGCGAGTGGCGACTTCCGTTAAGGCGGCTGTTACGACGTCTCGCCCTTGCTGGCGAATGGTCGCTTTGGGTGAGCGCAGCTCTATCGTGAACGTTACCTGGGCAGGTATAACGTTGACCGCATTGGGGTGGACATCGAGCCTGCCCACCACGCCGACCAACTCATCGGTATTCTGCAGTACGCTATCGATGGCAAGCACCATTTCCGCCGCGCCGACTAGCGCGTCATGACGCATGTTCATCGGCGTAGTACCTGCATGACCGGCCTTGCCGCTTAGCGTGACCTTGTGGCGTTCAATACCCGTTAGCGCCGTGACAATGCCCACCGCATGATCCCGCTGTTCCAGGATTGGCCCTTGTTCAATATGTACTTCTAAAAAACCCAGCGTGTTGGCAGGTTCGCGGGCAGTAGCGGGAATGTCCTCAGGCGTGCAACCGAAGGCTATTAATGCCTCTCGCAGAGAGATTCCCTCGGCATCCTGGGCTTCCAGTTGGTCGGGTGTCACGCTCCCCGCCAGCGCTTTACTGCCGACCAGCGTGGTCGGGAAGCGCACCCCTTCTTCGTCGCCAAATGCGACCACTTCTACCCCGAATGGCAGCGTCACGTCTTCGCGTTTAAGTGCCTCCAAGGCCAATAGCGGTAGGGCCACGCCCAGCATGCCGTCGTATTTGCCGCCTTCTATCACTGAATCTTGATGAGATCCCATAATGAAGGTTTTCTCACCCGCTTGAGCTTTGGGGCAGCGACCCACAAGATTGCCAGCGGCATCCAGTTGGGGAGTAAGCCCCGCTTGTTCCATCCAGCGGCCGATTAACGGCAGTACCTGACGATGTGCCTGGGAGCAGAACAGTCGCGTGACACCGGGGCCTGGCTCAGAGTATTGGGCAGCTTCGTCCAGGCGGTCAATTAATGCCCTCCCCAGCTCGCTTTGGTTAAAAGCAGTGTGAGCAACCGTGTTGGTCATAAACTCTCCAATAGGCGCTGGCACGGGGTGCCAGCAACAGAATAGGCGTTCTTTTAGCGCAGCGGCAGCTGGCGCCAAAAGGCTTGAAAGTCACTGGCCATAAATCGGTCGGCTAACGCCCGCAAAGTACCCACGACGTCTTCCGACCAGTCGACGCGCAAATCGATGGGGGCTTGCTGAAACGACTCGATACGCAGTGCGGCCGAGCGTACACCGCGTTTATCGCCACCCGCTGATAGAGCAGCATCAAGAGCATCAATCAGATGCGTAACCAGATGTTGGTCGTGATGAATAGGGAAGTGGGGCGATTCGTCGCGTTTAATGACAGCGCTGCTATTAGTGGCGCTAAGGCGTAAAAATTGCTCTGCAAAAATCCGCACGACTTCGGCGCTCTGCAGCATGTTGCCAACGGCAGCGACGCAGGGAAAGCAGGTCTCCGCTACTTCAGGCACATTCTCTTCACCTGAATGTACTGAGGCGCGGCCCTGAGAATCCATCACCAAGCATTGGCGCAACCCTGAGTCGTTGTCCTCGCTTACGGCGACTCTAAGCGCCTGCCGGGCGCTGGCGCCCGCGGCAAGTGCTTCGTATATCCGAGCTGGGTACCACGGGTTGGTAAAGCGCCCTTGGGTGGCGCATGCCCCAATGCCACGCCAGCAGTGATGTACATAGCCTCCCACCGCCACTCCGCCTGTAGCGGTGATGGTAGCGACGGTGCCCGTGTCAGGATTGCAATGAACAAGTGAAAGCGTCATCGCGGTTTCCTATGTTGTTCAGTAACCCACGAGATGGCCAATCACCAACCCTACCCAGGCTAATACATACACCAACGCCATAAAGGGCATAATCGCCTTCAACCACTGGGCGTATGAGACGCGACCCAACGCCAGCATGGCGAGTGTGCCGCCAGATGTGGGAACAATCAGGTTCGTTAAGCCGTCGCCGACTTGGAATGCAGTGATCATCAGTTGACGGCTCATACCCACAAGATCCGCCACTGGAATCAGAATGGGCATTGTCACCAGTGCCTGACCAGAACCGGAAGGGATAAAGAGGTTGATAATACCCTGCACCACACTGGCCATAATCGCGGAAAATATTGACGGAATGCCGTCGATCATGGCGCTCAGCGAGTTAACGATGGTGTCAATAATCACTGCTTGCTCAAGGATGACCTGAATAGAGGCCGCCACCCCGATCACCAGCGCGCCTGCGGTTACGCTGGCAGCACCCTCCATCATCTGTTTAACAATGCCGTTCGCCGATAGGCCGTTTAAGGCGCCAATGATGATCGCCAGCAGCAGGAACGTGCCTGCAATTTCATTGATATACCAACCGCGAGTGAACACGCCAATTAGCATAGCGACTAGTCCACCCACAAACACGACCATAGTAAGAATGTTGCGTTTGGTGAGAGAGTATTCGCTAAGCGGTTTGCTCAGTGCTTCCGCGTTATCCGGCTCTTCAAACTCCATTTTGACGACGCGTTTGCAGATATACAGCGAGAGCAGTGCCAGTGACGAAAGCACCAGCAACGTACGCAGCCAAGCGCCAGAGAAGGTCGGCAGTTCCGCGATCCCTTGCGCAACCCCCACGGTATAGGGATTGATGGGCGAGAGTGCAAAACCGATCCCAATACCACCAACGGCCATAGCGGTACCCACCAAACTGGAGCAGCCAATGGCGCTGGCGATGAGAACCGCAATGGGGACTAATGCAATGTTGTTTTCAAACCCGACGGCGACACCAAAAAAGCCGTATATAAAGGTTCCGACGACGATAATCACGTTACGCCGCTCAACGCCAACACGATTAACCGCTACGCCGATCGCGTTCTCTAACGCGCCAGTCTTTTGCAGAATATGAAACAGACCACCGGCGATAAAGACGATGAATAGATACTGCGAGGCGGAGATAAGCCCTTCAGGAATCGCCACAAAAATATTGAAGAGTGGGATGTTGGCAACGTCTTCCAAGTAGGCAAAGGAGCCCGGCACCACCACCGTTCGGCCATCTTGGGTAACACGTTCAAACTCACCAGCGGGGATAATGAAGGTCAGAAAATAGGTAGCAACCAGAATAATAAAGATTAGCACCATGGGGTCGGGAACCGCCTGATACCACTTTTTACGCGAGCCAGAGGCTGCCGCGGTTTGTTGTTCAGCCATGAGGATACCCTGTCTTGTGATGTGTCTCAGCGTTGACGCTCGTTGGCGCCTTACCTTGAATTTATCATGATAAATAGCAGGGTCAAGCAAGAGCTATTTTTTAGAAGCAGAGCGAGCATCGACAGAACATCTGCCAACCGCCGGACAATTGCATTTACATGCACCGTTCTACATCATGAGGTTAACTTAAACGTTATAAGGCCTTACACGTGCTGTATGACGTCAACCAAACGCTTGAGCAGGCGGCATGACACCTAAACTCCCCATCAACATTGATGACTTGCTCCATCACCGCACGGTGGAAAGCGAACGCATTGAATACAAGGAAGGTTGGAACCCTGAGTCCATCCTGCATACCTTGTGTGCCTTCGCTAATGACTTTCACAATTTGGGTGGTGGTTATGTGCTGGTGGGTGTTGCTGAAAAGAATGGCCAACCGCAGCTACCGCCTGCCGGTTTATTACCGGATCAAATCGATGCTATTCAAAAAGAGCTGTTAAATCTTGGGCACTCAGCGATTGCGCCGCACTATCACCCGTTAACCGCGACTTATGAGATCCAGGGCAAAACAATTTTGGTGCTATGGGCTCCGGGAGGTGAAACACGCCCCTATAAAGCTAAAACCAGCTTGAGCAAGAAGAGTGATTGGGCCTATTACCTGCGCAAACATACCAGCACGGTGAAAGCATCGGGGCGGGATGAGCGCGAGCTGCTAAGTTTGGCGGCAACCGTGCCCTTTGATGATCGCTATCGCCAAACTGCGAATTTAAGCGATCTTTCTCCCTATTTGATGCGTGATTTTTTGCACGACATTAGCAGCGAGTTAGTGGGTGAAGCCCGAGACCTGGATATTGAAACCCTGGGCCGCCGAATGAATGTGGTTGGTGGGCCAAGCGAAATGGCTTTTCCTAAAAATGTAGGGCTTTTGTTCTTTAACGAGCAACCCGAGCAGTTTTTCCCCGCGACTCAGATAGATGTGGTGTATTTTCCAGATGGTGCCGGTGGCGACCATTTTGAAGAGAAGGTATTTCAGGGGCCACTGGGGCGTATCACCCGCGATGCATTAGACTACATTAATCGCAACTATCTGAAAGAGGGCGTAACAAAACACGCTGATCGCCCACAGGCCGAGCGTTTCTGGAACTTTCCGCTGGCAGCCATTGAAGAAGCCGTGGTGAATGCTGTTTATCACCGCTCTTATGAAATTCGTGAGCCCATAGAAGTTCGTATTGATGGTCAGGAGCTTGTGGTGCTTAGCTTCCCAGGGCCAGATCGCTCTATTCGCTTGCAAGACCTGCAGGCAGGCAAAGCAGTCAGCCGCCGCTATCGCAACCGGCGTATCGGCGAGTTTCTGAAAGAGCTGGATTTAACCGAAGGCCGTTCAACGGGCGTGCCAAAAATTCTTCGGGTCATGAAGGCGAACGGTTCTCCAGAGCCGGTGTTCGAAACTAACGATGAACGCAGTTACTTTTTGATTCGCTTACCCGTTCATAAAGGTTTTTTGGTAGATGAGGACATAGCCTCTGTAGCAACTATGCAAGTAACCGAACAAGTAACCGAACAAGTAACCGAACAAGTAATGCGGTTATTGCAAGCTCTGCTTGAAGAGCCAATGAGCACTAAAGCACTTCTTGAGGCGTTATCACTCACGCATCGCCCCACGTTTTTACAAAATTATTTACAACCGGCATTGGCACTGACATTGATTGAAATGACGCAACCTGACTCGCCGCGTAGTCCAACCCAAAAATATCGATTAACAAACCTAGGTAAGCAAGTGCTTGCCACCAAGAATACGCATCAATAAACCGCCCTTATCACTTCCAAGGTCTAGAGCTTTTCTATTGCCTGCTATCTTGACACCGGGAGCATGCTGGCAATCGCCAATAGATAATTCTTCTAGCCCCCTTAATCTAGCTCAATTCCACTTCGCCCAAGGCCAACGCCGTTTGGTGGGAGTGTCGATCTGCTGCAGTGCGCTTGAAAGCGGCAACATAATGGCACCCAACTGGCGATAGCAGACCGCGCTGCTGAGCACCCCGGGGCACTGTTTGAGTAGCAGCTCGCACTGTTGCGAGGCGATATAGAGCTGTTCGGTGACGGCTGGGGCAAACAGCGGCTTGGACTGTTGGCAGCAGCGAGTGAGCTCCCGCGACAGCATGGAAAGCATGCTGGTATCCATCCAGCAGGGCAGCGGGTCTTCCAGGCGGCCGGCAATAGAGTGCTGCACCGCTTCAAAAGAAGTGCGCAAAAATATGACCGTTTGGCGAAGTTGCCGCTGCTCGCTAGTCATTCCACTGCTCCCTCACGCTGGTTGCTTCCTGTGGGCATAATGTGGGCATAGACCCGACCATCTACTATCTGAAATAAAGAGAGTGTTTCTCATTTGCATCTTTGTTGACGATAGCGCTACTCCATCGACCTGTCAATGCTATGGCTATAAGGCGCAGTAGCTTATGAGCCCGCCTCAAACAGCTGCCAGTCGTTATTGGTCAGTGGTTTTGCTCCATTTTCAGTAACCACCACGGTGTCGCTTATGCCAACGCCCCACTGGCCGGGCACCCGCAGGCAGAGTGGCAGGTGAAACACCATGTTGGTTTCAAAAGCGCGGGCCTGCTCTTTGGCGATAAAGCCGGTGCCCTCCACCCAGCTAGGCGGAAACTGAGCACCCACGGCATAGCCAAAGACACCGGAGAAAAAATACTGGTCACGCTGGGGGGCGAGTAGGGCATCAGCCGCCTGGGCAGCGGTATTAAAGGTATTGCCCGGACGCATGGCGTCGCAGAGCGCTTCAAACAGTGAGCGGCAAAGGTCCCGAGTGGCGGAGAGAGCTGGGTTTGGAGTCCCCGTCACGGCAGTGCGCATCATGGGTGCCGTATAGCGTTGATAGGCGGCGCCGAACTCTAGGAAAACCGGCTCGTTAGGCTGTATGACACGCCGCTTATGATTAACGTGAATCACCCCAATTCGGTGCCCGCTAGTCACAATTGGCTGGAGGCTCA
Source organism: Halomonas sp. A3H3 (assembly GCF_000982975.1). Taxonomy (NCBI): domain Bacteria; kingdom Pseudomonadati; phylum Pseudomonadota; class Gammaproteobacteria; order Oceanospirillales; family Halomonadaceae; genus Halomonas; species Halomonas sp. A3H3. The sequence goes on from NZ_HG423343.1 coordinate 2,541,682, forward strand.
TAAACTCGCTGCCGTTTTCAAGCAGCGCTTTGGCGCCCACGGCGGCAATATCGTTATCGGTCATGCCGGGGCGAATACTTTGTACCGCGGTCTCTAACCCGAGAGCGGTGATTCGTGCGCTCTCTTGCAGCATTTCAAGCTCGGCGGGGCTTTTTACGATCCTAATCGCATCGACCACTGTGCCTGCTTCGCTAAAACGCTCACGGCCGATAGTCTGCATCAGCGCATCGATCACTCCAAAACGCAGCCCACTGCTCCAGCCATCAATACCAATTTTCGAGCAAGGAGAAAGCAGGTCTACCAGCGGCGTGGTGATTTCATCCAGATTTTCCCAGCGGTAACCGATGATCTCATCGACCCGAGCGGTAACTACCGCCGCACCGGTTTCAATGGAGGCGACTTGTAGCACTAGCCGCGCTTGGGTGCAGACCAGGCAAGCGTGCACCGAAACTTCAAAGGTGTGGTAGCCGGTGAGGTAGTTAATATCGGCGGGGTCGGTAAGCAGTAGCGCGTCTAATCCATGCTCTGCCATACCCTTGCGCACCTTCTCCAGGCGCACCTGGTATTCGGCAGCGGGAAAAGGTAGCTCACTTTGGGCGAGCGTTTCCGCAAGGGCTGTGCGGTAGTGGTGGTAATCCATAGCGACCTCCATTAATAGGTAAGGTCAGTATAGGCACCTGCTTTAAGCTCGCTTTTATCTGCCTCAACGCTAGCGGGTGAGCAGGAAGATCCCCTGACAAAAGTAGAAGACCCCAATACCGGTCACGATCCAGCGCGTCCAGGTGCGGAAGTTGGCATCGGTGAGACGGTGTAAAATGCGGTTGCCGGTGTGGGTGCCAAAGATCGCAAACGGCGCCGCTAGCAGCACAATGCCCCATTCGCCGGTGCTAAGTGCCATGGCGGCGCCGAGATAGAAGATGATTTTAATACTGTGAGCCACGACCTGAATCATTGCCTTGGTCGCCACGACTTGGCGGCGATCCATGCGTGAGCGTACAAAGAATATATCGATTAGCGGCCCCGAAACCCCTGCCGCTATCGTCAAACCGCCAGAGGCGATGCCGCAGCACAGCGCGTGGCTGGCGCGGTTGGCATCCAGGTGAAACCAGCGCTTGGGCAGCCAAACCAAAATCGGCATTAGGCCAATCAAAATAGAGACGCTGGCGGCATTGGGGCTGTAGTTGAACAGCAGAAGCAGGCCCGCGGCGCTTAGTACACCCAGCGTCATAAAAGCGACGATAGGCCAGACAATATAGCGTCGCGATAGCCATGCTCGCGACCCATTCGCGGTGAGCTGTATAACGCCGTGCACCGCCATCGCCGTGCCCGCGGGAAAGATCAGCAGCAGAAACCATAGCAGTACCAATCCGCCCGCCATACCAAACACCCCGGAGAGCATCGAGGTAAAAAACACCACGCTAACCAGGGCCGCACCCATCCATAGAGACATCGTCAGCTTCCTTAACTACGACAGAATGGCCAGACCTGGTAAAACTTGCGGCATTGGAACTCCGCTTCACAAGCGTTGAGCTGGGCTTGGTAACGGTTAGCGCGAGCAGCTACTTGTCTCCCCGCACTCAATACCTGTGGTTTGCCGCGGTAAGAACCCCGCTGATAGCCGCCTGCGCCTTCGTGATAGGCGTAGTAGAGGTGCTCAGGATTGGTTAGCGATATGCCTGCTTGCTGCTGGGAACGACGGTTGTACCAGCCAATAAAGTCCGTGGCGTGTTTCATATGGGTACGCCGGGCAAACAGGCTGCCTGCTTGATCCTCATACTCCCCCCAAACGGGGTCTTGGGCCTGGGCGTAGCCTTTGGCAGAAGAGGGGCGGGGGCCGGGAATAAAGCCTAGATAGTACTTGCGATCCGGGCGGATATGGCTACGAAATGAAGACTCCTGCTGGATAAACGCCATCTGAGTGGCGATCGGTGTGCCCCACTTCTCCTCTGACTCCTGGGCATAGTCGTACCAGCTTGGCTGCTCGCGGAATATCTCGCAGATATTACTTTGATCCTGGGGCGGGTTGGGTGCAAAGGTGGCGCAGCCGGAAAGCAGGGTTAAAAGGCTCAGCGTTACCCATAGGCGCAGCTTAGTGAAAGGCGCTGGGAAGCAAGACGAGAAATCAGCGCTAAAGTGCTCAGTGATACCATCAACCGGGTGACGCATAGTAAGTCCTTGTGAATAGTCTCTTGTGGATAAGTCCTTGGGGGCCTGTGGGTAAGCATTGGGTAACTGTATTTTATCAATAGCCCTAGCTCGCCCTAGCGTAACAACACCTCTAAACAGCGGCGCAGCCGTTGAGCTTCGCGCACTAACGTTTCACCCGAAAGCATGCCCACCCCCATTACGAGACCAGATCGTGAGTCGCCCTTAGCGCATACCGGGCTCAACGGACGCACGATTAAGTGCTCTTTTAAGAGCGTTTGAGCAATCTGTACGTCATTGATATGCGGTTCAAATTCGACGCATAGACTGATGGCACTGCTCGGTGGCGAAACGCTGCGCACCTGCGGCAGCGAACGTAATTGATCATGCAGCACCTGTTGGCGCCCTAGATAGTCGCGCTGAATGCGCCGACACCAGGCATCCAAATCACCATCAAAAATAAACTGCGCCAGCACGGCTTGATCCAGCATGCGCCCTTCGCGGAATAGTTCACTGCGCAGGCGGTTCATTGGCCCCGCTAAATGACGGGGTACCACTAAATAGCCTAAGCGCAGCCCTGGAAACATCATCTTGGAAAACGAGCCCACCAGCAAGTGGCGCTCCGAGTGCGGGTCAAAGAGCAGATTGGAATGGTCGTCGCGGTTAAACTCGTAATCATCTTCGACAATATACGCGGGCGCTAAGGCATCACATAAGCGCTGTTTATCCACCGCACTGGTAGGCACACTGAGCGGGTAATGGTGCGAGCCGGTCAGGTAGGCCAGCTTTACCGGGCCAGGAGCAGGCGGAAGCATGTGCCCCTGACCTGGCAGCCACGCCACCGGTTCGATTTCCAAACCTGCGGCGGTAAAGACGTTGCGCGCTCCCCAGTAGCAGGGCGACTCTATGGCAACAGTGTCACCCACATCAGCCAGTGCCACGGCGCATAGCTCAATGCCGTTATGGGTACCGTCAGTGATGATGATCTGTTCCGTGTCGCAACTAATATTGCGCCAGCGCGCCAGAAAATCGCGTATCGCGCGCTTTAATGGGCCGTAGCCACCGGTGGAGTAGGAGAGCAGCAGGGCGTTTTGCGGCACCGTCACGCTGGCGTAGAGCTGCCGCCATTTACGCATCGGGAATTGGGCGATATCGGGAATGCCGGGCACGAAGGCACCGCTTTGGATCATGCTCGCACCGGGGCCACTCAGCACCCGCTGGGCGCGAGAGGAGAGCTGTGCATTGCCATGCAGAAGAGGGCTTGGCGTAACGGGGCGGCAGGTCCAGGTGCCTTGGCCGTGGGCGGTTTTAAGCAGTGCCTCCTCGAGTAGCGTATGGATCGCCAGCGCCAGGGTTTGGCGAGCAACGCCAAGGGCATCCGCCAACTGGCGATGGGAGGGCAGACGCAGCCCGGCAGGCCACTGCTGGGTAATGGCTTGTCGCAATGCTTGCTCAATACGCACCTGCTTACTCAACCGTTCCGGTTGGAGTGCATAAAGTTGTACAAGTTGGTGCACGACCTCCTTGCGATCCATTTGAACACCCCTTAATCCCGCTTAACCCGCTAACGGCGGGCACTTAGACGAAAGCCGTATGAAAATAGCGCACCCTTTCGGTGCGTATGAAAAGTGGTCTAGTCGAACGCAAAAGTGGTGCGTTCGCGTTTTCTCTCTCGCCTGCTAGCGTGTGGCCATCCTGTTTGGCGAAACCGTTTAAAACATGCCTATTCAAAGAGAGGCTGTTAAAACAGGATCAGGATACTGCGCCCCTGAGCGCCTACGACAACATCCAATAACTCGCAGGACATTTCAAATGACCACATCCTCATCAGAACATGAAGGGCTCGTCCGGGTATTGGCCCGTGGCGATGTATTAGCGCTGGCCTTCGGTGCCATGATCGGTTGGGGCTGGATTGTCCTCACCGGTACCGCCATTCAATCCGCCGGCAGTTTAGGCGCCATTATAGCGTTTATTATCGGCGGTTTAGCGATTGTCTTGGTTGGCCTTACCTACGCTGAACTTGCCGCTGCGATGCCCAAAGTGGGTGGTGAGCACGTCTACAGCTACCGCGCCTTGGGCCACTTACCTTCTTTCTTGTGCACCTGGGCGATTATTCTAGGCTACCTAAGCGTGGTGGCCTTTGAAGCGGTAGCACTTCCCACGGTGATTGAGCACCTGGCGCCCAACTATGCCGTCGGTCATCTGTGGACGATTGCCGGGTGGGAAGTTAAAGCCACCTGGGTAGCGGTAGGTGTAGGCGGCTCGTTGGTCATGATGATCATCAATTACTTCGGTGTGACCACCGCGGCCCTGCTGCAAAAGGTAGTGACTGGGTTAATTCTGCTGGTGGGGGTCATGTTTGTCACCGGTTCGCTGTTTGAAGGCGAAACCATCAACATGATGCCGCTCTTCACCCAGGCCGACACCGGCGTGTTCGCAGGCATTGTAGCGGTGCTGGTCATGGTGCCGTTTCTGTTTGTGGGTTTTGACGTTATCCCCCAGGCCGCTGAGGAGATCAACCTGCCCTATAAGGCCATCGGCAAAGTGCTGATGATGTCGGTGATTCTGGCGGTGGTGTGGTATGCGCTGATTATTCTGGCGACCAGCCTGGCGCTCAACAGCACTGAACTGGCGGCCAGTTCACTGAGTGTGCCGGACGCCATGGGAAGCCTGTTTAACGCCGCGTGGGCCAGCAACTTAATGGTCATGGCGGGTATTGCAGGCATCATTACTAGCTGGAACGCCTTCTATATTGGCGGTTCCCGGGCGATCTATGCCCTCGCTAAAGCAGGCATGCTACCTGCGCCGTTTGCCAAGCTGCACCCTCGCTACAGAACCCCTACCAATGCCATCTTTATGATGGGCTTTCTCTCCTGTTTGGCGCCCTTCTTTGGCCGCCCAGCGTTGGTGTGGATCGTTAATGCGGGTGGCTTGGGCATTGTGTTGGCCTACCTGTTTGTGGCCATCTCCTTTGTGGTGCTACGGGTGCGCGAGCCGGATATGCCCCGCCCATTCAAGGTGAGTAACGGCAAGCTGTGCGGCACCCTCGCTATCATCCTTTCTTTCGGTATGGCGTGCCTCTACCTGCCCGGTAGCCCGGCGGCACTGAGCGTTGCGGAGTGGACTATCTTTGCTGGCTGGGCGGTGCTGGGCATCGTGCTTTATGTGCATGCGCTGCGCACCTACGGGCGTGACTACAGCGATCGCCATATGCAAGTGGATCTGTAAGCCGTCCTACGAGATTTCTGAGGAGCAACATATGAGCTTTATCGAACAGTGGTTGCACGATGCGGTTCCAGCCCTGGTGGGTGGCGAGTGGCGTACAGGTCAACAAACCTTTGTGGTGGATAACCCCGCCTCCGGTGAAACCATTGCCCGGGTGGCGGATATGGGCGCCGACGATACCCGTGATGCCGTGGCCGCCGCCTACAACGCTGGCGCTGCCTGGCGAGCCACGCCGGTCAAGCAGCGCTCGGCACTGCTACGGCGCTGGTTTGAGCTTATTAACGAACATGCCGACGACCTGGCCCACCTGATGACCCTGGAGCAGGGCAAGCCGCTGGCGGAAGCCAAAGGCGAAGTGACCTACGGTGCGTCGTTTATCGAGTTCTTCGCCGAAGAAGCCAAGCGCATGGCAGGAGAAACCCTGCCCAGCCACGGCGCAGACAAACGCTTATTGGTTCTGCGCGAGCCGGTAGGCGTGGTGGCGGCAATTACCCCGTGGAACTTCCCGCTGGCAATGATTACCCGTAAGTGCGCCCCGGCGCTTGCCGCTGGCTGCACCGTAGTGATCAAACCGGCTGAAGCCACTCCGCTCACCGCCTTGGCCGCTGCCTATTTAGCGCTGGAAGCAGGCCTACCGGCGGGCGCCATTAACGTGGTCACCGCTTCCAAACCGGCAGCGGTAGGCGAGGTGCTCACCACTGATCCTCGGGTGCGCAAGGTGTCGTTTACCGGCTCCACGCCTGTTGGCAAACACCTGCTGGCCCAGTGCGCCAGCACGGTGAAGAAAACCGCCATGGAGCTGGGTGGCAACGCGCCCTTTATCGTGTTTGACGACGCCGATGTAGATGCCGCTGTTGATGGCGCAATCGCCTCCAAATTCCGCAATGCTGGGCAAACCTGCGTATGCACCAACCGTTTTCTGGTGCAGGACGGTATTTACGACGCATTCGTCAGCAAGCTGACCGAGCGTGTGAATGCACTAAAAGTCGGTGATGGCCTGGCGGAGGGCAGCATTATCGGCCCGCTGATCAACCAAGCGGCCGTCGACAAAGTGCAGCGCCATGTGGATGACGCGGTAAACCAAGGTGCTCGGCTGCTGTGCGGCGGCAAGCCCCACGCGGCGGGTGATCGCTTCTTTACCCCGACGGTACTGGCGGATGTCACCACCAAGATGGCGGTGGCCGATGAAGAGACCTTCGGCCCGGTAGCACCAGTGTTTCGCTTCCAGCGCGATGAAGAGGCCATCCAGATGGCCAACGATACGCCCTTTGGTTTGGCGGCCTACTTCTACGCCACCGACTACCGTCGCATCTGGCACACCATGGAGCAGTTGGAGTACGGCATGGTCGGCGTGAATGAAGGGCTGATCTCCACGGAGCTGGCGCCGTTTGGCGGCGTAAAAGAGTCCGGGCTGGGCCGTGAAGGCTCCCACCACGGTCTTGATGAGTTTACTGAACTTAAATATGTCTGCGTTGGCGGTTTATAAGGAAAGCTATGATGACTAACCAAGAATTGAACGACCTGAAAAACCGCTACGTGGCCAACGGTGCCGCCACGCCGACAACCCAGTTTGCCGAGCGCGCTGAAAATGCTGAGCTGTGGGATGCCGACGGCAACCGCTGGATCGACTTCGCGGGCGGTATTGGCGTGCTGAACCTGGGCCACCGCCACCCGAAAATCGTTGCCGCCGTTGAGGCGCAGCTCAAGAAAGTCATGCACACCAGCGCTGCGGTGATCTCCTACGCGCCCTATGTGCAACTGTGTCAGAAACTCTGCGAACTGAGCCCGGTACGCGGCCCCGAGCGCAAGGCGATGCTGGTGAATACCGGTGCCGAAGCGCTGGAAAACGCCGTGAAGATTGCCCGCGCTGCCACTGGCCGTAGCGGCATCATCACCTTCGACGGTGCCTTCCACGGCCGCACCATGATGACCCTGGCCATGACCGGCAAGGTGCTGCCCTACAAGAACGACTTCGGCCCGATGCCGGGCGACGTGTTCCGCGCCCCGTTCCCCAACCCGCTGCACGGCATTAGCGAAGAGGCGTCTTTGGATGCCATTCGCACGCTGTTCAAAACAGATATCGCCCCGCACCGCACGGCGGCCATCGTGATTGAACCGGTACAGGGCGAAGGCGGGTTCTACATCGCCTCACCGGATTACCTTAAAGCGCTGCGTGCACTGTGCGACGAGCACGGCATTCTGCTGATCGCCGATGAAGTGCAGTCGGGCTTTGCCCGCACCGGCAAGCTGTTTGCTCTCGAGCATAGCGGTATCGAAGCGGATATTCTCACCACCGCCAAGAGCCTGGCCAACGGCATGCCGCTTTCTGCAGTAGTAGGTAGCGCCAAGGTAATGGACGCCTCCGGCCCCAACTCGCTAGGCGGCACCTACAGCGGCAACCCGCTCTCCTGCGCAGCGGCGCTGGCGGTGATTGAGGTGATCGAAGAGGAAGACATCCTGGCCCGCAGCGAACAGATGGGCAAAATGCTCGCCGAGCGTTTCGCGGTATGGGAAGAACGCTTCCCCGCCGTGGCCCACGGTCGCCAACTAGGCGCCATGGCGGCGTTTGAACTGCTCGACAGCGACGGTAAACCAGATACTCAGATGACCGGTGCGCTCTGTGCCAAAGCCCGTGAGAAAGGTCTGATCCTTCTGTCATGTGGCTTCTACGGCAACAGCATTCGGATTTTGGTACCGCTGACGGTTTCTTCTGTGGTATTGGAAGAGGGCTTGGGTATTATCGAGCAGTCCCTGGAAGCGCTTAGCTAATCCTCTTCTAAGCATCATCAAGCCCGCCGTCGTCAAACAGCGAAAGCCGCTGGCGATGGCGGGCTGGTTTCAAGAGGGCTCAACCCTTATTGGACAGTGCGGCGACCCCAGCTTAAGTACTTTATGGGCAAGAATTCGATGCCTCTCTAAGCGATTGAATTTGGCTTCAACCGCGTCTAACGACCACGCTACTTACAGCACCAGATCCATTTTGATCCGACGCTGAATGGCTGGTGAGTAACCTCTCGACCTTTCATTAGCATTTCGCAATTAAGTAGCTAAACTTAGTGAGGGCTACTACATGGCCCAAGCGGAACAGCCGCACTGCAGTTATGAACGGCTGATTGTTAACCCTGAGGAGATCCGAAATGAACACAGTGAAGCACGCAGCCGGTCGCTGGTTGGTAGCTCTATCGCTGGCACTGCTGGCAATGCCCGCCATTGCTAAAGAGGGCGTTAGTTTTGTGACTCCAGAAGACGGCGCTGAAGTGTCAAACCCGATACAGGTGGAAATGGGCGTTTCAGGCATGCAAGTCGAGCCTGCTGGTACCATGGAGGAGAGCACAGGACACCATCATCTGATCGTTGATGGCGGGTCGATTGCCAAAGGCGAGGTTGTCCCTGCCGACGATACCCATATCCATTTTGGTGGTGGCCAGACCAGCTACGAGCTCACCCTGCCCCCAGGCGAGCACACGCTGACTCTGCAGTTCGCCGATGGTGAGCACCGCTCTTATGGCGCTGACTGGGCAAGCACCATCACCGTCGACGTGGTTGAATAACCGCTAGTGAGTTAACCCCGCTCAGGCCCATCCTTGTGCACCCGAGGGTGGGCCTGTTGATGTTGTGGATCTTGCCTGCCATCGTCAAACTGCGAAAGCTGCTGGCGATTGGCGGGTTTTTTGGCTTTAGGGGGAACGTGAATATTTTGGCGTTGCAGTGTGATTAGGAGCCACTGCCCCTGCAGTCTGGTTTAAACCTAGATAACCACTGAGTGGGAGTAAGACCGAAGGCTTTCTTGAAGTGGTTTGTCATATGGCTCTGGTCATTGAAACCAGCTGAAACCGAGGCGTACGACAACGAATAACCTTGGGTCAAATAGTGTTTTACGAACGAAAGACGCCGCATGGTCAAGTAACGGTATGGGCTTGTTCCGTATAATGCCCTGAAATCTCTTGATAAACTCCACTTTTCACGGCCACTTACTAACGCTAAATCATCCAGTGTGATCTGAGAATCCAACGAATAGTGGATATATTCCCTAGCTTTTTCTGCGGCGCCATAGTCGTATGCCACCCTACCTTTTTTGTGACCGGCAACAGTAGATAGAATATTGGCCAGCTCAAAGATAATATCGTCTTCTTCTAGCTGTTTATGAGTAGCTTCTAAATCATACATGAGGAATTCTGTGGCTGCATATAGCCGAGGGTCTGTGCTAACGCCACCCTTTATGTAGGGTAAGGTGCGGCCACCAAGCACCGCTTGAAGAGCACAGGGTTCAATATACATGATGCGGTAGTGGAAGCCGTCATTCGTACCAGCCTCACCGTCGTGGAGTTCATCAGGATGAATCACAATGGTATTGCCAGGTAAGCTAGTTCTTTTTTCACCTCGGTAATTGAAGCAATGAACCCCTGACAGTGTCCTGCCTACAGCATACGTATCGTGCCGGTGCGGCTCGAAGGCAACGCCAGAAAAAAAGGCTTCAAATTTTTCTATCTGTGTATTAAAAAAAGAATTTAGCATAGGTGGTAAGGTATCGGCTTCTATCTGAATGCAGGGTTATCATGCAGCGGAATATATAAATAAGTAAAGCTAGTTAGCCAGTTTTGACAGTTTATATAGGCTGTCCTTGAAGCGCTCTCGTATTGCGGGCTATTCAGCTCAATACGTAATATAGAGTGGTGGCGACGACTGTCGTTAGGATCAGTCCACTTTTTAATATAACTGCCAATATGCCTACTGCAATAAAAGAAAAAATAGATAGGTTAAGCCCGTTAGCTATCTCTGGTATCACGATATAAGTGATGAAGCAAATAAAAATAGAAGTAGGCAATACTTCCTCAATCAGATGCTGGGACTTTGCACCGAAGTTAATCGTGAACAAAGAGGGCAGAACTCTTACCATGACACTTGTAAGTAGAAGAGCCAAAATCACCAAAAAATTATCTGCCATATTTGTTCCTCAATATTTTCTCTTCAGTAGATAGAAGATAGCGGATAATAGAATGATGGAGGGGACCCAAAAGTAGATGCCACCAAGGGTGTAATAGAAAATCCCACTTATTAAAAAGCCTAACGTTGACTTTGGAATGGTTATCAAACCACTTTTATAAGGTCGGTTTTGAAGATACGAGATGGCAAGAAAAAGAAGCACCAAGCTCGCAGGTATACTGGCATTTATGTCATCAGGTAAAAGGTTGGGAAACAGCCTAGCTATAATGCCGCCTGCTACCCCAAAGAGTATCCAGGAGACGAAAATGGTGAAGCGAATTATCAGCATGGCTCTTTGGTTATGTCCCTGCTCAATAGCGTACGCTTCGTCGCCGAGTGCATGGGACGAAAAAAACTGAAGTAGTTTATTTGTTGGTAATTTGTTTGAGCATGAAAGCGAAATTGCAAAATACCGGCTATTGATCATGGTGGTAACGAAGGCAATAGTTAAAAAACTGGCACCAGAATCAGAGAGAGGTAGAGCGGTAAACTGCCCGCTCCCAGAAAAACCGAGTAGGCTTACAAGAAAAATTTCGACAATGCTCCAGTCTGCTTTGTAAGCAGTAAAGCCGAATAGCATGCTTACAGGTGCTATTGCAAAGATGGCCGTCAATAGTAACGGAAGTAGAACCCGATACTCTACTGTGTTTGAAGCAGAGAGAGCTTTTTTGGTGTTTAAATACTTACTCATCATTGCCAATCGCCTTTCCCAAGATGTGAATTTTTTTGTTATGGCTAATGGACTTACAGCAGAACAGTGAAGCTAGCTGCTACGCTGGAAGCGTATGGGAAAAGTTGATAAGCGTATTGTAAGATCGTGCAGGTTTGTTGAGAGCGGAGTGGGTCTAGCCGTTATGGTTCTTCAATATTTTGTTTTCGTGCGTTGGCTTGGGCATCGCTGGCTGGCGAGTTTATCCACAATCACTTGGCTGGCTTCTTTGGTCGGGTTCAATGGTGAATACGGGCAACATGGGGCCCGCCGTGGCTGCGTTAGCAAGCGGCGCGTGATCATGAATGCGTACTCGCGTTTGAACCAAACGACCTGGATAGGTGCCTTAGCCATTAATAATACTGATACCTGACGGTTGAGAGCTATTCGCCGCTAAGTCTATTCGCCACTATGCCATGACGTTACCATCAAGGTAGCGTTTGCGTAATCAACCCAGCAGATCAACTCTGCAGGAACAAACCCGTAGGAGAGTAACGATGTATATCGCGATGAACCGCTTTCGGATTGCCCCAGGCCGCGAAGAGGACTTTTTAGAGGTGTGGCGCAACCGCGACTCTCACCTGGATGAAGTGCCGGGCTTCAAGCAGTTCAAGATGCTGCAGGGGGAAAGCCAGGAAGATCACACCGTGTTTATCTCCCACAGCGTGTGGGAGTCGGAAGAAGCCTTCCGCGCCTGGACTAAGTCAGATGCGTTCCGGAAGGCCCATGCCAATGCCAAATCACCCGAAGGTATTTATCTTGGCCCGCCTAAGTTTGAAGGTTATGAGGTGGTGCTTTAAGCCATAGGTAATAATGTCAGCGCTGGACAACAAGCAAGTGATGCACGTGTTATCCAAGCGATATGGGTTTATAGGTTCATTACAACTATCACCCCAATAATCACCACCGCACAGCTTGCGATGACCCATTTAGTGAAGCTGCTGGCGGTGGCTTTATTCGTTTGCTCAAGCTCGTTTAGCAGGATGTTAACGCGCATGTTAGAAGTGAATTCGGACGTGAGGTATTGATTGCTGACGCGGCTACCGTCGTACCAATGTTCGGGAAAATCGATAAGCGATGTAGGGAGCGCTAACTTGTCGCCATAATTCAAAAACGACATGCTTTGTGACTTTGTATTGATCAGTTCATTGCGCTGGGGAATTGAAGCTGGCACCTCCACTTCTGGGATGCTCATATACTTCAATGGCTTACATATGTAGTTGCCTTTCCTCTGCCCCAGTAAAAGCATTGGAATCCGGTATTGACCGCATTGAAAGCGCGCTAGGCAGGGAAAGCGTCCGTCGCTATAGTCAGGCTGAAAAAACTCGTCGCTATTGGCCATTTCGCCGGGTAACAGCCCGTCGAGACTTTCGCTGAATCGCGCCATATCAAAGCTTCGGCCCTTCTGGAAGAATGACCAGGCAAGGTGGTTGACGATACGCTCTCGCAGCGCTTCGCTGGCGATGTGAATTCCTGTGGTGTCGGGGAGTGCCGCATTAGCTTTGAAAAGTGACGCCGGAATCCAATCTGGATCCGGCTCAAAGAGCGCCTTCATGCCCGTAGGCATAGTGAAGCTGACCATTAACTCCCAGCGCTCAGGAGTATCGGCTGGCTCCCCTTTCAATGGCGCGATTGCCGTTACATTCAAGCTAATGTCGTTCGCAGAGGGGACAATATCGTGATTGATCAAGGCGCGTAGCTTGTTGAAGTGGGAGAGTGGATTCTCTTCAATCAGGCTATTGCGATAAGGCGACTCTGGCACGATGGGTTCTATTGACGCTTCGTCCCAACTTAGCAGTAACGGCCGCCTCATGCGTTCGAAAAAGGCCTGCTCGCTTGGCGATAGCGTGTTCAGTGGTTTCGCGCCATCGGGTAGCTCGGGGAAAAGAGGGTTACGCCAATCCAACTGATCATCGAATACGTAGATAGGTGCTAGCTTGCTCGAGTCTTGACCGGACGAATGCGACAAGCTGCTATCGACCCAATACTGAACCGCACCATACGGTAATGCGCCTGCCTCGCTCATCTGCTCGAAAGAAAAAACTTGTGCCTGGTAGACAACTTCTTTTCCCTCTTGGGGTTCCACAATCGCCGTCATGCCCAACGCTAACGTAGACCTACCCTCAAGATACTGGCCTGTTTCGCCATCGGTTAGGTGTAGACCCACACGATACAAGTACGCATTACGGGCCAGTTCAGCCAGTGTCAGCGGCTTGGCCTTGACCACTGCTTCGCTGTCTTCTTCAATCTGTGCACCAGCCAGCAATTTGAGCAGGGTATCCGCGCTTGTGGATGCGACGTAACGAGGTTTTGAGTCTACCTGCATCACGACCGGTTCGTCATGACCTGCCGCGTTGCGAGCAAAGGCCGCATAGAGTTCGCAGTCGGCCCAATGAAGTAGTTTGCGCTGATCCGACGATGTCAGATCTTTCTGAAATACAGGGAGAGAGAAGCGTGTAGAAGTATTCGTTGTCATGGTTATCATCCTTGAGTTAGATGGCCGTCTAAAGCCCAATAAAACACTAGGCTGTTAATATGGTAATGAAAAAAGAAGGGTACGAGTTGGTGCTATAAGCGACCAGGATCACGCTGGTGCTTACCCGTGAACTTATCGAGTAAGCGCCAGGCTTAAGCAGTATGGGGTTATAAAACCATATCCAATATCACGAAAAGTGCGACGACGGCACAGCATCCCAGTAGCCACATGAGTGGGGAACTGTTATCGGAGAATTGCTGGTTCACGTTTTCGGGCAGCTTTCTTTCGGGTAGTTTTCTGAAACTCATTTCGGAATAGAATTTGTCTTTGATATCTTTATTGCTAATCCGTATGCCTTTATACCAATGATCAGGAAAGTCGATAAGCGATGTGGGGATCGCTAGTTTGTCGAAAAATGCTGAAAGCTGCATGCACTTTGACTCTATACAGATCAGCTCGCTACGACGAGGCACCAGCGTGGAGACATCCGCCTCTGGGATCTCCTCGAACGTCAATGGCATGCATATATAGTTTCCTTGATCCTGCCCTAATAAAAGCATCGGCACACCGTATTCGCCGCACTGAAAGCGTGCCAAGCAGGGGAATCGTTTGTCCGAGTAGTCCGGCTGAAAGGAATCATAGCTGTTGCTAATGAAATCAGGTAGCAGCCCCTTGAGATCTGTGTCAAAAAGGCTTTGTGTGAAGTCGCGGCTGCGTTGAAAGAAGCTCCAGGCAAGTTGATTGACGATACGCTCGCGAAGTAATTCGCTGGCGCGGTGGGAACCGGTTGTGCTGGGTAGTTCTGTATTGGCTTTGCATAGAGAAGCTTCAATCCAGTCCGGGATGAAGACTGCATTCGCCCCTGTGGGCATGGTAAAACTAACCCTTATTTCCCAGCATTCGGGGCTGTCTGCGGGGTCATCATCATGCCTGGCAGATGTTGTGATCGTCAGGGTAATGTCGGCAGCAGCCGGTACGATATCTTGATCGACCATGGCACGCAGTGGGCTGAAGGTGCTGAGGTTGTCCGCGCCCAGCAGGCTGTTCTGATAGCAAGACTCTGTATCGGTTGGCGTTGCAGACTCGTCGACCCAGATCGGTATCGGCTGCACTTTCATACGCTCGAAAAAGGCCTGAGCACTGGGCAGGAGCGTACTCACTGCCTTTGCGTCATCGGGTAGTTGCGGAAAGAGGGGGTTGTTCCAATCCAGCTCATCGTCAAATACGTATATTGATTTTATCTTGCTGAGATCGCGGTCGGAGGTGTACTCGAGTTCAATGTCGTGCCAATACTGAACAGCACCGTAGGGTAAGGCTCCAGTGTCATTAACAGACTCGAAAGAGAATGGGGCGGCTTCGTAGATGACTTCGTTGCCCTCGGCATCTTCCAGGATAGCCGTCATACCCAATAGCTGCATTACGGATAATCCAATATGCAGACTTTCTTCCTTGTCGATGAGGTGTAAGTTCAAGTGGTAGAGGTGCGCATTGCGGGCCAGCTCGGCAAGCGACATTTGCTCAACAGTTATTTCGTGGCCTTCTTCAAATTCTGCGCTGGCCATCAAAGTTTGTAAGGCATTAATGCTGGTAGACATGATGAAGCGACGCTGAGAGCCTACATGCATCACTGCTGGCTCTTTATAGCCTGATGTATAGCGTAGAAAGGCTACATAGAGCTCGCAACTGGCCCAACGCAGCAGCTTGCGCTTGTTTGTCGTTGACAGATCCTGCCGAAATTCTGTGAAAGAGAAGGGCTCAGAAATAGCTGTGGTCATCATTCATCATCCTTGATACGAAAGGCGTGTTGTCAAAAATAGTGCCGAAGAGTGGCAACAGAGGCATACACTCCCATGGATGGCATATTTAATTTCGCTTAGTTTACCTAAGTAAGCCGGAGTTTTCCCAGCATCAGGCCTCATCATCGCCAAAGAGCAGATCTGTTTTGAACTGGGTGTTTGTTTAGCGCTGACAAGGGTTGGTAAAAACTTAAAACAACGCCAAGCCAATAGAGAGCAGTACGCTATAAAGCAGCGTTGAAATGGCCGTTTTCTTCAGCATGCCGGTTAGAATCTCGCCATCACGGGCATGGCTTAACGTTCTGGCTGCGTCAGTCAGTGGTTTGGCCACTAGCAGGCAGCTCCATCCCACCCACGGCACCGGCAGCGCAACCAAGTAGATTAGGGTAAGTAGCAGCGCCAACCCCAGCAGCGCCCAGTGGTAGTTAATCGCCTTAGCGCGGCCTAGCCGCACCGCCAGGGTGATTTTGCCATTGCGTGCATCGCTTTCGATATCGCGCACGTTATTTACATTGAGCACGGCGGTGGCCAGCAGGCCGCAGGCGGCGGCAGGTAGAAATGGTAGCCAGTTTAGCTGCTGTACATGCAGATAGTAGGTGCCCAAGACGCCGAGTAGCCCAAAAAATACAAAGACCGCAATGTCCCCAAACCCTCGGTAGCCATAAGGGGTGCCACCTAGTCCAACGGTATAGGTCACCGCTGCCAGCAGGGCAGCAGCACCTAATAAAATGAAGATGAGAATTTGCCCCCACTGATTTCCAAACGCGGCGACCAGCAGTAACAGCCCCAGTAACGCGGCAACCGTTGCCGCAATGATCATTCCCGTGCGCATTTTTTCCGCGCTAAGCAAACCAGAAGAGACTGCTCTTGCAGGCCCTATACGCTGTTCGTCATCGGCGCCCGATGCAGCATCACCGTAATCGTTGGCTAAATTAGACAGCACTTGGAGCGTAATAGCGGTCAGTAGGGCAAGTACAAGCACTGCCATATTCAGGGCATCCACACTTGCGGCTAGCCCAGTACCCAACAGAATGGAAGCACACGCTAGCGGTAGCGTTCGGGGGCGAGCGGCTAACATCCAGGCTTGGTAGTGGCGGCGCTTACTATTTTGTCTCATTCCGTTGATATTCCTGTTGACCGTTTTCATTCAATAAACATTCGGCACTGTATGATTAAGTGCTAAAAAGTAGACCTACATCAAAACTAGCGGCGCTGTCTTCCCCCACACTGCTGGTTACCCTACAGCAGGAGTTTACGCGATGATTGGCGACTTATTTAGACATAACAAATATATGGCGGTAGTTTGGTTACTGCTACGGCTCTATTTAGGCATCACCTGGCTAACCTTAGGCATCGGTAAAATGACCGGTGGCTTTAGCGCCGAGGGCTTCCTAAGCAATGCTGTCGCCAACCCTGTGATGCGCGAGGGAAGCGCGGTTTACCCTAATTATGTCGCCTTTCTAGAGAATTTTGCGTTGCCCAATGCGGATGTCATTAATTTCATTATACCGCTGGGAGAAGTGTTAGTTGGCCTGGGTTTGATCGTTGGTGTGCTGACCTCGTTTGCTGCGTTTTTCGCCATCGTGATGAACATGTCGTTTTTGATGGCAGGCACGGTGTCCACTAATCCATGGATGATTGCGCTGACTTTCTTGTTGCTGGTGGCGGGTGCCAATGCGGGGCGGTTTGGTGGCGATCGGTGGGTGCTGCCCTATATGAAAAAAAAGCTAGGCTTGAAGTACCCAGCTGCCGCTGGTAGTTAATTGAAAACGCGGGGCTAACAGGCGAATTATGCACGTTACACACCCTATTGAAGCACTCAAACATCAGCTTGATGCGCTTCGTCATACGGATAAAAAAGGGTTTATGCGCCTAAATACGCCCTGTCAGGTCGGTAACCTGATGGGGTGGTTAAACGTGCAGAGCGTTTATCCCCGCCTCTATTGGCAATCCCGCGATGTGGGCACCGTGGAGTATGCGGCGCTGGGGGTTGTTAGGGCGTTTGATTCGCTAGCCGCGCTGCAGGCTGACCTTGCCACACTGGCCGATAGTGGTGGCGAGCAGCCGGATTACTTCGGGGGCATGGCCTTCGACCCCGGTATGTCTGGGTGGGAGCATTTTCCGGGCTGCCACTTTTTGCTGCCGCGTATAGAGCTTAGGCGCCAGCAAGCGGGGGCGACGCTATCACTCAATCTGCGCTTTGATGATTGCTGCCCAGAGGTCGAGATAGCCCAGGCTCGTGCCTGTTTGGCTGCCCTGGAGGAGGAGCAACTGCTGCCTTGTTGGCTGCCGAATGTTTATCAGCGTGAAGACCGCCCTGCGCAGAAAGAGTGGGCGGCGTCGGTGGCGCAGGTCACTCATCCTGATCAACTGGGTCACACCCCCAAGGTGGTGCTCTCCCGGGAGACCTGCCTGACGACATCTGAAACGCCCAACCCCTGGGCGCTGCTGGCACGCTGGCAGGCCGGTGCCGTTGACTGTTTTCACTTTGGCATCCAATTTACTCCCCATGAAGCCTTTATCGGCTGCCCGCCGGAACGGCTCTACAAGCGTAAAGGTAGGCATTTAATGACCGAGGCGCTGGCGGGTACCACGCGCCGTGGGCGGGATGCCCAGCAAGATCAAGCGCTTGCCGATGAACTGCTTGCCGATAAGAAAAACAGCCTGGAAAACCAGTGTGTATATCAGCAGCTTTTGACCCAGCTTGAGTCGCTCTCTTCTCAAGTGGACATGGGCGAGGCGCATATTATTAAGCTGCGCTCGGTGCAGCATATCCGTCGTCTGATTCACGCCGAGTTGCACCGAGACGTCACCGATCAGCAGTTGCTGGCAGTGCTGCCGCCTACCCCAGCGGTAGGCGGTGTTCCCCGCAAGTCGGCACTGGCATTTATTCGCCAACATGAGCGCCATCGACGCGGTTGGTATGCGGGCGTTTTCGGTCGAATCAGTCACACCAGCAGCGATCTGGCGGTGGCCATTCGCTGCGCCCATATCGGCCCAGAAACAATTCGCCTTTATGCCGGTGCAGGCATTGTGGCAGGCTCACAGCCAGACGAGGAGTGGCACGAACTGGATACGAAAATTGCTGACATTATGTCGCTGCTTGGGATGGGATAACGTAGATGACAGCACTGACATCGGACGGTTTTGTGAAGAGTGGTTTTATGGAAGAGTACTCCACCTTTAATCATGTATGGGCGGCACTAATGCTGGAGGAACTCTACCGCTTAGGCGTGCGCGATGTAGTCCTGGCGCCAGGCTCCCGTTCATCGCCTTTGACTATGTCCGCCAGCGAGCATGCCGGGCTGCGCTGCCACTGCCATTTTGACGAGCGTGGACTGGGGTTTATGGCGCTGGGCATTGCCCGGGGCAGTCAGCACCCGGTCGTTATTATCACTACCTCAGGCACCGCCGTGGCCAACCTTTACCCGGCGGTGGTGGAAGCCAAATTGCTCGGCGTCCCGCTTATTGTGCTCTCTGCCGACCGCCCCATTGAACTGCTGGATAACGGCAGCAATCAGGCGATTGACCAACGGGATATTTTCTCCCGCCACACCATTGTTCACCACGACCTGCCGCCGCCGGATGCTGAGATAAAAGCAGCGTTTCTACTCAGTACTGTTGATCAAGCTGTTGATCAGCAACGCCGTATGCCCGGGCCGATTCACATTAATTGCCGTTATCGCGAACCGCTTTACCCCGGCAACTGCCTGGTGGATGCCAGTGACTATCTCGCTCTGCTGAGGGACTGGCTGACGACTTCAAAACCGTGGAGTGATTGGTCATCCAGCACTGCGGTTCCAGCGCTCAACAACGAGTGGGAAACGTTTGCCCAGCAGCGTGGCCTGATTGTGGTTGGCAGGGTTGACGACAGAGTTGAAGACAGTGCTGATGCCTCCCAGCAGGCGCAGCAGATTGTTGAGCTATCCAAGCAGTTGGGTTGGCCGCTACTGGCCGACATACAGAGCCAAATTCATTTTGACCCTCACAATCTGATTCACTTTGATCTAGCGCTGCATGATGAGCGTTTCTGCGCTGAACTCGCCAAAGCCGAGGTACTGCTGCAGTTTGGTGGTCGGTTAATTTCGAAACGGCTAACGCAATTTATTGCCCAACAACCGTGGCAGGATGCCTGGTTGGTTGATCCGCTGCCCCAGCGGTTGGATCCCGACTACTGTGTTAAGCGCCGTTTGATATGCTCGCCCGCCGACTTTATAGCCGCTTTGCCAACGATACCTGAACAACCTCCCTGCCATCAGCTGGCCAGCCTCCAACGACGCACTAGTCAGCTTGTGGAAGAGCGCTGTACAGCATTCTCAGAGGTGGGAGTTTGTCACCTTTTAGCGCAGGTGGCTGAAGGGCAGTTGTTTATAGGCAATAGCCTGCCCGCGCGGCTAATGAATATGCTGGGGAAGCATCGCCAAACGCCGCTGCGGGTATTGGCCAATCGCGGCGCCTCCGGTATTGATGGTCTTATTGCAACGGCTTACGGCCTCAGTTGCACATGCTCAGAGCCGACTACTATTGTGCTGGGGGATACCAGCGCACTGCATGATCTCAACAGCTTGGCGCTGTTAAAGCAGGCCACGCAGCCTCTGGTGGTGGTTATCCTCAATAACGATGGTGGCAGTATTTTCCATATGCTGCCGGTGTCTAAAGAAGACGAACTGCTGGAGCGCTATTATCGCCAGCCCCACGGCTTGCACTTCGAGCATGCGGCGAAGATGTTTGGACTTGGCTACTTCGCGCCAGAGTCACTGGATGCCTTTATGGCGGCCTACACTCAGGCCCTGCAGGCGGGCGTTACGTTGATTGAGATTAACGTACCCCATCAGCAGGTAGCTGATGATCTCAAGCATCTTGGCGCAGCGATTCGAGGGGAGCCGCGTGAGCAGTAAACCTCAGGCGCCGACTCTGGTAATGCTCCACGGTCTGTTGGGCGATGCTGAGGACTGGAGTGAGGTAATCGCTGGCTTGGAAGACATTCGCTGCCTCGCGCTGGATTTACCCGGCCACGGCCAGAATCACCACGTGCAGGTAGGCTCTTTTGAGGTCTTTCACCACTGGCTTGTCGATACGCTGATAACTCACGGTGTTCGCCATTACTGCCTACTGGGTTACTCCCTGGGCGGGCGCTTGGCGCTGTACCATGCCAGCCGTCAGCCACCGGGGCTGGAAGCACTCTGGCTGGAGAGTGCCCACCCAGGGCTGCCCGCCAGTGAGCGCTCTGCCCGAATTGCGCACGATGAGCACTGGGCAACACGCTTCGAGCAGGAACCATTGGAAAACGTACTTGCCGACTGGTACCAGCAGCCGGTGTTCGCCGACTTAACCGAGGTTCAGCGCGGTCGGCAGATTCAACGTCGGCTAGCGAATCATGGGCCAGCTATTGCCAGCATGCTGCAATCAACTTCCTTGGGTCAACAGCCTACGCTTTGGCAGTGGCTGGAAAGCACCTCGCTACCGGTGGGGTACTTTTCGGGGCAGCGGGACATCAAGTTCCACACTCTGGCGTCTCATCTGGCAACAATGGCCCCGCGCCTGCGCCATATCACGCTGGAAGGGGGCCACAATCTTCATGCTGAGCAACCTGAGATGATTGCTCAGCAGCTCAATGCCTGGTATCGCACGCTAGGCTAATGTTTATCAGCTGATCACCATTAACCAGGGCAGGCCGACCACCAGCCAAATTACCAGAAATAGCAGCCCGAAGATCGCCCCTAGGCGCCAAAAGAGCGCGCTGGGCAGGTAGCCGCTGCCGTAGTAAACCGGGCTTGGCCCTGTGCCGTAGGGGGTCAGAATGCCCATAAAGCCAAGTGTGGGTAGCAGTAGCAGAACAAACATCTGCATATCCAGACCGGCAATGCCTGATGCCGCTGCCAGAATCACCGGTAGCAAGGCGGTAACGTGGGCAGTAACACTGGCAAAGAAGTAGTGCAGTAGATAGAAAATGACCACCAGCGCCACCATGGCCATTAGGGGGTTGAAGTGGCTTATTTGCCCGCCAACCACATTGCCAAACCAGTTAACGAACCCTACTTGGCTGAGCCCGCCCGCTAGTGCCACCAGAGTGGCAAACCATACAAAGGTATTCCAGGCTGCTCGGTTATCGAGAATATCGCTCCAGGTCACAATGCCGGTTAACAGCATGCCGCAGATCACCACCAAGCCTACCAGCGACCCAGAGATAATATCGCCCGCAAAAATCCATAGCAGCAGGGCGGTGACCACCATAATGACCAGCATTATTTCATGGCGGGTCAGTGCTCCCAGCTTAGTTAACTCCTGCCCCGCCCAGTCGGAGATTTCATTCCCCGCTTTCACTTCGGGCGCGCATAGCCAGTAGCTCAGCAGCGGCACCAGCAGAAGCAGCAGAATGCCGGCAGGTGCTACTGCCATAAACCACTGCCCCCAGTTGATATGAATACCTGTCGCGCTCTCGGTTAGCGCGATCGCCAATAGGTTGGGCGCCAGAGCGGTCAAAAATAGCGAACTGGTCACACAGGTGGAAGCCAGCGCGGTCCACATCAAAAAGCTGCCCATGCGCTTCATGCTGGGGTCATTGGGGTGCGAATCGTAAAGCGGCGGCAGGTTGCGAATCACGGGGTAGATCGTGCCTGCGCTACGTGCGGTGTTCGAGGGCGTAAACGGCGCCAGAATGCCATCGGCAATCATCACCGCGTAGCCAAGAGTCAGCGTACGTTTTCCCATTGACTTGACCAGCCAAAGCGATATTCGCCTGCCGAGTCCGGTTTTTTCATACCCCAAGGCAAACATAAAGGCGCCGAAAATCAGCCATACGGTGGAATTGGTAAAGCCCGACACCGCCCATGAGAATGCCTGGTTAGCAGCACTGAATCCGTCAGTCGCCAGTTGCTCCGGAGAGAACAGCACCCACCGGGAAAGTAGTGCCACCAGGGTAACGCCGACCAGGCCCACCACTGCGCCCGGCAATGGTTCAAGAATAAGGCCAACCACACAGCCGAGGAAAATGGCGAAAAAGTACCACGCATGAGGCGCAAGCCCCAGGGGAGTGGGTATCAGCGCGACGATGATAGCAACTGCTAGCGGCGCTAACAGTTTCCATCGCGGTGAGGGTTGAGCATCGGTCGTCATGCGGCACCTCTCTTCAGTGTTGGTAGTGTGCTCTTTTTGCTTGGTGGGCAGTGGTCTGCCCGGCAGTGAGTGATTTGAAGAGTAGGCGGTGCAGCACTAGGGTAAAAGTGATGCTAGCTCGATTCCTCCCTTTCTTGATGTACATCAATAGTCCTTTGGACTAATGAACAGGGCCTTCCCCTTGTATGGTAAGTTCGAATAGACAAGACGGCAGCGCAGATTGCCGCCAGTACCACCTTTGACTTGGCTAATGAAGGGGCTTTTCATGCAACAGCGAGATTTTGATATCGTCATTGTTGGTGGGGGTGGTGCAGGCTTACGCGCTGCTATCGGGGCTGCCGAGCAGGCCAAAGAGCAGGGCACTCCCCAGCGCATAGCGCTGCTGTCCAAGGTTTACCCCATGCGTTCCCATACCGTGGCGGCTGAAGGTGGCGCTGCCGCCGTCACCAGTGCCGAAGATTCCCACCAAGCGCATTTCGACGACACGGTGTCAGGCGGTGACTGGCTGGTTGAGCAGGGCGTCGTCGACTACTTTGTCCATCACGCTTATCAAGAGCTGGTGCAGATGGAGCGCTGGGGCTGCCCCTGGAGCCGGAAAGGCGATGGCCAAGTGCAGGTGCGCCGCTTCGGGGGCATGAAAACCGCACGCACCTGGTTTGCGGCCGACAAAACCGGCTTTCATATGCTCCACACCCTGTTTCAGACCTCGCTGAAGTACCCAGAGATTGAGCGTTTTGATGAGTTCTTTGTGCTCGATCTGGCGGTACACGAAGGTGCGGTTATTGGCGTTATAGCCCTGCAGATCGCTACCGGTGAACTGACCCTGCTGCGCGCTAAAGCGGTGATTCTCGCTACCGGCGGCGCAGGGCGCTTGTTCCGCTTCAATACCAACGCGGGAATTGTCACCGGCGACGGCATGGCGATGGCCTATCGTCACGGTGTGGCGTTGCGGGATATGGAGTTTGTCCAGTACCACCCCACCGGCCTGCCCGGTTCTGGCATTTTGATTACCGAAGCGTGCCGGGGCGAAGGCGGCATTCTGCTCAATAAAGAGGGCTACCGCTATCTGCAGGATTACGGCCTGGGCCCAGAAACTCCGCTTGGCAAGCCGGAAAACAAATATATGGAGCTGGGGCCACGGGACAAACTCTCCCAGGCCTTCTGGCAAGAGCAGCAGGCGGGCCGCACCGGCAAGTTTGGCGACAGCGATGTGGTCTATCTCGACCTGCGCCACTTGGGTGAAAAGTACATTCTGGAGCGCCTACCGTTTATCTGTGAACTGGCTAAATCCTATATCAATGTTGATCCGGTGAAAGACCCCATTCCCATTCGCCCGGCGGTTCACTACACCATGGGTGGGATTGAGACCGACCCTCAGTGCGAAACCTCCATTGCCGGGCTTTACGCCGCCGGGGAGTGTGCTTCAGTTGGTTTGCACGGTGCCAACCGCCTGGGCTCCAACTCGCTGACCGAGCTGCTGGTATTTGGCCGCTTAGCCGGTGAACAAGCGAGCCAGCGAGCGGCCAAAACCGAGTGGGCTGATGAGCGCTTGCTGGAAGCCCAGGGCGATCGCCAACAAGCCAAGCTGTTGCGGCTCTGTGACGGAACCGAGGGGGCAGAGAATTGGGTAGCACTCAAGCACGCCATGGTGCAAGCCATGGAGAGTGGCTGCGGTATTTACCGCACTGAAGAGGGCATGCGCCATTCGCTGGATACCATGCGTCAGCTACGTGAGCGCTTTAATAAGGTTCGCGTTAATGATACCAGCAAGATATTCAATACCGAGCTACTGGAATGTCTTGAACTGGAGTGTGGCCTGGATATTGCCGAAGCCTCTTGCTTAGGGGCGCTTGAGCGTCGTGAATCCCGTGGTGCCCATCAGCGCCTGGATGAAGGTATGCAGAAACGCGACGACGTTAACTACCTCAAGCACAGCCAAGTGTTTTATCAAGGCGATGCCCATGCCGAGCTACACTGGCAGGATGTCGATGTGCGGTTTTCCGCCCCGGCGGAGCGGGCTTATGGCGATGCGGGCAAGGGGGGCAAGGCATGAACACCCAGCAGATCAGCACCAAACAAATCAGCGTTAAACGCTATTTGCCAGACAGTTCGGCTGAGTCCTACTGGCAGCAGTACGAACTGCCGGTGGACGACAGCACCTCTTTGCTGGATGCCCTCAACCACATTAAAGAACAGCTCGATAGCACGCTGAGCTACCGCTGGTCGTGCCGGATGGCGATTTGCGGCTCCTGCGGGGTCATGGTGAATGGCATTCCCAAGCTCGGCTGTAAAACCTTCCTGCGCGATTACGAGGGAGATATTCGCATCGAGCCGCTATCCCACTTCCCGGTGCAGCGGGATTTGGTGGTGGATATGGCGATATTCCTTGAGCACCTGGCTGCGGTTAAGCCCTACCTGATCGATGACAATCCGGTAAAACCGTATGACCCCCAGGCGCCGGAAACCTATCAGCAGTCTCCCGAACAGCTAGCCCGTTATAAGCAGTTCGCTAACTGCATTAATTGTGGCCTCTGCTACTCGGCCTGCCCGCAGTTTGGCTTGAATCCTGAGTTCCTTGGCCCGGCGGCGCTAACGCTGGCCCACCGCTACAATCTGGATAGCCGCGACCACGGCAAGAAGCAGCGCATGGCCGAACTTAACCGCCACGAAGGCGTTTGGAGCTGCACCTTTGTGGGCTTCTGCTCCAAGGTATGCCCCAAACACGTTGACCCCGCCGCTGCGGTCAATCAGGGCAAGGTCGAAGCGGCCAAACACACACTCATTGCGCTGTTTAAAGGGTAGGGGAGGAACGTCATGGATAAATCATCATCGCAACGCCTGCCGCCACTGAAACGCAACTGGTGGCTGAAACACCGCTTTTTTAAACTCTACATGCTGCGCGAAGCCACTGTGCTGCCGCTGGTGTTTTTCACGCTCTGCTTACTCGCCGGTATGGTTGCTCTTCTTCAAGGGGCAGAAAGCTGGCAGGGGTGGATCGCCTTTATGGGCTCCCCCATCGTATTAGTGCTGAATCTTCTAGCGCTGGCCGCCAGCCTGTTTCACGCCGCCACCTTCTTTGTACTGTTCCCGAGGGTGATGCCTATTCGCATCGCTGGGCATAGTCTGCCCGATCAGGCCATTGTTGCCGGGCAGTGGGCGGGAGTCGTAGCGGTCGCGCTGCTGTTTTTCTGGCTATTGGGAAGGGGGGCAGCATGAACATGAACAAACACGATGTTCAGCACAAACAAGCCTTTGATGAGCCGCTTTGGTGGGGGCTGTTTAGCGCGGGCGGCGTCTGTTTCGCCGTTTTGTTGCCCGCCGTGATTCTCTTTATCGCCGTTCTACTGCCCCTGGGCTTGCTACCCGCTGAGGCGCTGAGCTATGAGCGGGCATCTTCGCTGCTGTTTAGCGTGCCGGGTTTTTTGTTTGTTGGTGCGGTGGTCTGCATGCCGCTATTTCATGCTGCCCACCGGCTGCGCCATGGGCTGTTTGATATCAGCGTGGGCAATGACGCACTCAATAAGAAGCTGATGTACGGTGGGGCGACGCTGTTGAGTGTTTTGGCGTTGGGCATTGTTGTGGCGGGTTTTCTTCGCTAAACGGCGCTTTATCATCACCTTAACCCTGACAGATAAAAAAAGAGGCTGGCATGATTAAAGGACTCACTGAAGCAGAACTCTACGCAGCGATTGAGTGGCAGGATCACTCAAACGACTACCAGGATATTCTGTATCACACATCAAAAGAGGGCATCGCCCGCATCACCATCAACCGCCCTGAAGTGCGCAACGCCTTTCGCCCGCTCACGGTGAGCGAGATGATCCAGGCGCTAAGTCGGGCCCGCTACGACAGCGCCATTGGCGCGATTATTCTCACCGGCGCTGGCGACAAAGCGTTCTGTTCCGGCGGTGACCAGCGCATCCGTGGCGACTACGGCGGTTACCAGGACGAAGAGGGTGCCCACCACCTTAATGTACTGGACTTCCAACGCGATATTCGCACCTGCCCTAAGCCGATTATCGCCATGGTGGCGGGTTACGCCATTGGCGGTGGCCATGTGCTGCATATGATGTGTGACCTGACCATTGCCGCCGATAACGCCATTTTTGGCCAGACCGGCCCTAAAGTCGGCTCTTTTGATGGTGGCTACGGCGCCTCGTATATGGCGCGCATTGTGGGCCAGAAAAAGGCCCGGGAAATCTGGTTTCTATGCCGCCAGTATGATGCCGCCCAAGCGCTTGAAATGGGGCTGGTCAACCATGTAGTGCCCCTGGCAGAGTTGGAAAAAGAGAGCGTACGCTGGTGCCGCGAGATGCTGCAGAACAGCCCGATGGCGCTGCGTTGCCTGAAAGCTGCACTCAATGCCGACTGCGATGGGCAAGCTGGGCTTCAGGAGCTGGCGGGCAACGCTACCATGCTCTACTACATGACCGAAGAGGGGCAGGAAGGGCGTAACGCTTTTAACGAAAAGCGCCGCCCGGACTTCACCCGCTACCCGCGCAACCCGTAATGCAGCTGGCGCTTTACCGCTACTCTCTGCCGTTTCGCCAGCCGCTGGTTTTTAAAGGCCAGCGGCTGGCGAACAGAGAAGGACTGCTAGTGACGATCAATGGCCAGTGGGGCGAGATAGCCCCGCTGCCTGGTTTCTCAACCGAAACCCTCGCCAAAGCGGAAACGGAAAGCCTGGCCTGCCTTGCCGCTATAAAGCGCGGCGAGAAAGCCATGCCAACGTTACCCTCAGTGCAGTTTGGATTCGACTGTGCCCAGCGCCAATGGCCTGCAAATCTTCCCGCGCTTTTGCCCCCCTATCCACTGCTTCAAGGGGAGCCTGCGGCGCTGATGGTCACCCTTGATAATATCGTGGCCGGTTGGGGGGCTTTGCCGCCGACCCGACTCAAACTCAAAGTGGCACGCTACGCCATGGAAGAGGAGCTAGCGCTGATTAATCAGCTTGCTACTCGGCTGCCCACCACCAAACTGATTCTGGATGCCAACGGCGGCTGGACACGGGAAGAAGCCCAGCGTTTCTGCGAGTGTCTATCCCTTAAACAGATCGACTACCTGGAAGAGCCCTGCGCCGCCTTTGCCGACACCATCGCCGTGGCAGAAGCGACTGGGGTGGCCATCGCCCTGGATGAAACGCTAACGCGCGGGGAGGAGTGGTACTGCCACCCGCAGCTCAAAGCCCTGGTAATCAAACCCACGCTGATCGGCTCGCTAAGTGACTGCGAGGCACTCGTTCAACGGGCACGGGCGGGCAACCTGCGCGTAGTCATCTCCTCCAGCTTTGAATCCGACCTAGGCCTTGGGCTGCTTGCCCGCCTGGCAAGCGAGTGGGCGCCCTCTGAGCCACCGGGGCTGGATACCGAACACTGGCTTACCGAGCGAGTTACCACTGCCACAGGCGAGGTAGTAGCAGAAAACTTGCACTGTCTCTCTAAAATGGAAAATTCAGCGTGATAGATACCTGTCCCATTCACTACTGGGCTAAAGAGACCCCTGAGCATATTGCGGTGGAGGCGGGCTCAGTGCACCTTAGTTACCGAACGCTCAATCGCCGGGTGGCGTCTTTAGCGCTGCAACTTGAGCGGGAAGGTTTTGTGCCCGGTGATCGTTTAGTTGCGCCCGCCAAAGGCTCGTTTAAATCCTTGCTGCTGGCGTGGGCCTGCCTGCGGACCGGGGTTATTTTTTGTCCGCTTAACCCGGCTTTTCCCGTTGCCCAGCAGCTCAATCTGGCCAAACGTTTGCAGGCTGGGTGGGTTTGCCAAACGGAAAGCGATCATCAATATTCTTCCGAACTAACGCCGGTTAGCCTCGATTTTCTAGCCGAAGCCAATGCGGGTGAACCTCCGACACTGGATGGCAACCAACTGTGCAACACGATTTTTACCTCTGGCTCCAGCGGTTCGCCTAAGGCGGTTCTGCATCGCGTAGGGAATCATTTGGCCTCCGCCCGTGGCTCCGCGTCGTTTATTCCCGTTGATCAAAACAGTGGCTGGCTGCTGTCGCTGCCGCTGTTTCATATCGGTGGCTACGCTATCCCGTTCCGCGTTTTTATGGCCGGTGGGCGAGTGATTCTTGATGACGATCCGCAAACACTTCCTGCGCGCCTTGAGCAGCAGTCGATTACCCACCTTTCCCTGGTGCCCACTCAGCTGTGGCGGCTTCTGAAAGTGGGTTTTTCCCCCAAACGCACTCAGTTGCGCGAGCTGCTGCTAGGCGGCGCGGCGATTCCCGCGCCGCTGGTGGCAAAGATGACATCCCTGGGGCTGACGCCGAAGGTTAGCTATGGGCTGTCCGAGATGGCCAGCCAGGTCTGCACCGGCATACCCACCGCGCCGGGCGTGGTCGGCAGGCCGCTACTGAACCGTGAAGTGAGGGTCGTCGAGGGTGAGATACAGGTGCGTGGCGAGACCCTTTTCTGCGGTTATTTGAATAACGGCGAGATTGATCCAGCCCTCAACGATGAGGGCTGGTTTGCTACCCGTGACAAAGGACACTTCACCACGGAAGGCGCGCTGGTGGTGGAAGGGCGGCTTGATAACGGCTTTATCTCCGGTGGCGAGAATATTCAGCCGGAAGCAATTGAGCAGCGCTTAGTCGACCACCCCGGCGTTGCCCAGGCGTTAGTCGTACCAGTGCCCCACCCCGAGTGGGGGGAGCGCCCGGTGGCGTTTATCGATTGGCACGGCGAGGCCGTATCGGAACAAGCACTAAGCACTTGGGTACGCGAGGCGCTGCCCGGCTTTATGGTGCCCGATGCCTGGCTGGCCTGGCCGCCAGGGGTGGGTTTTAAACCCTCCCGCAAGCAGTTTACTGAGCTGGCGCGGGCGCAAATAATAATTTATGAATCAAACATCTAGCATTGAGGGTGTACCGTTTGGGATATGGAATGTAACGTTAACGCCGTGAAATCCAGCTATTTCAATAAATATTTTAAACTCAGAATATTACGACGTATGTCGTGATGTGAACTGATCTATGGGCCAGTCGTGCGCATGATAGTAGGTACCAGTAGTGATCTAGTTGCCCCCACCCCACCCCTATCCAGAACGCCAGGTTAACGCCACTCATGATAAAACGCTTTCCACCATATCAGCCCAGGGGAGCAGGCAGCTCGAGCCGAAAATAACTGGCTAGGTGCCCATAACGTAGTGGGGGCAGCGTCATCATAATCAAGACCCCGAACCAGAACAGGGTATCCCAGGCGTTCTTGCCGGCAGCACATCATCCCAGGTTAATCCATCGTTGAGCAGGAGTATGGAGAGGCCAATAAACGCCTATGTTGTGGTATTGAGGGTGACCCAATCGCCTATAAATAGCGCCGGGATATCCGCCCAAAGCAGCAACAGAAAGACAAGCAACATGATGCCTTCGTTTCTATTGAGCTTACCTAGTGCAGCAAGTTTATGGAGTGCCATTTGCGAGTCATGAGGTGTCTGTTTGGCTTCAGGCGGATGCAGCCAGTAAAAAATCAGCGGCATGGCCAGCCCGGGTAACAGCATAGGACTGCCTAGGTCGTCCAACTCAACTGAATCTCTGGAGCGGTGGCAGTGACAGATGTTGCTGAGGTAATAGGGTTGGTATGATAATGCACCTGAGCTAGGTATGAGCCGATTTTGTCTGAAATGCCATCTTCCTGTCGTGCATCAAAGTCTTTAGCAATCAAGCGCATGATGTCGCTGTCACGGGCAGTATTGAGGGGAGTTATGGGAGTAACTATGAGTTTAGAAAAAATCAAACGATAGTCAATTTCCAGAGTTTTTCTTACCACAAATAGTGATGAAATAGTAGCTTATTAAGAAGAAAGTGCATTATGGCTTCACTACCGAATGGGATAGTTACATCGGCGTGTAGTGATTTTTAACCACTAGATATAATAAATGAATAAGTCGGCGATGTAGCCCATCGCCGACTTGTATTAAAGTTTATAAAAGGCTATGCCTTGTTGGGCTCATGCGCCAGCTTGTCCTTGTCGTAACGAATCTTAAAGAACAGTGAGTAGAGCACAGGCACCGCAATCAGCGTCAGGATCGATGCAAAGGCTAACCCACCCATGATAGTGACTGCCATGCTATTGAAGAAGGCATCCGTCAAAAGTGGGAGCATGCCGAGAATCGTGGTGCCAGCGGCCAACAGCACCGGGCGAAGACGGCTTACACTCGCATCAACAAGAGCTCTAATTGCTTCTTTATCGGTGTCGATCTGATCATCAATTTCATCGACCAGCACGATGGCATTTTTCATGAGCATCCCCGATAGACTCAGCATGCCTAGTAGCGCAGTAAATGAGAATGGCAACCCAGTGAGCAAAAGCCCAATCACCACACCGCATACCGACATAGGTACCACCAGCCAAATGATCAGCGGTTGCTTAAGCTTCCCGAACAGCAGGATCGAGATCAACAGCATGATTAGTACGCTGATGGGTATTTGTTTAAATAAAGCGGCCTGAGCATCACCTGAATTTTCATATTCCCCTCCCCATTGGAAGGAGTAACCAGGCGGCAACTCGATCGCTTCGAGATTGCTGCGTATCGACTGGAAGGCTTCATTGGCAGTATAACCATCGGCCGTGTCTGCTAGCACGGTAAGTGTGCGGACTCGGTTACGACGTGAAATCAAGCTCTCTTCGCTTCGCGTCTCGAAGGCGTCGACGATCTGGCTGATTGGAATGAACGTTTGCTCGGCATTGCTCCACACCAGACGATCCGACAGCAGGTCGACATTGTCGCGCTCGTTGGCGGGCGGGCGCGCGACCACCGGGATGAAGTTGTCACCTTCGCGGTAAGTGCCGGCTTGCGTGCCCGAGGAGGAGAACTGCAATGTCTGGGCGATCTCGTCACGATTGACGCCAGCGATCCTTGCTCGCTCCTCGTTGATAATCGGCACCACCATCAATTCCTGCTGTCGCCAGTCATGCCTCACATCGATGAGCATGGGATTTTCCAGCATCAGATGCTCCGCCTCTTCGGCAAGCCGACGCAGAACGGCAGGGTCGCTACCCTGGAACCTCGCTTCTACATCTGCCCCATCCCCGGGGCCGAATTGCAGTCGCTGGGTGCGCACCTCGGCTTGTGAATAGGCTTCGCTCAGTTCACGGTAGATTTCCGGATCCAGTGCATCGATGGTCTCCAAGTCCTGGGCTCGAATGATGAACTGCGCATAGGAGGGGGCGGGCTGCTCAGGGGCATAGGTCAGCATGAAGCGCGAGGCACCACGGCCAATAAAGGATGTGACCGACTCGACACCCTCTTTCTCCATCAGGTAGCGATCTATCTCCTTGGCGTCGCGTTCTGTGGCACGAATGTCTGTGCCGTGTTGAAGCGAGTAGTTGACATAGAAGATGGGGGTGTTGGAGTTGGGGAAGAAGGCCTGGGGAATCAGTCCGAACCCCCAGATACATAGTGCGGTGATGGCAACCAGCAAAGCAACGGTTATGAGCCTGACACGCAACGCAAGGGTCAGTAGTTTCTGATAAGCACGATAGAGAAAGCCAGCGTATGGATCCTTATCGTCACCCTTGATATTCTTCAGCAGATAATAACCCAACAGCGGCGTTACCGTGATGGCAAGCAACCAGCTCAGCAATAATGAGATCATGATGACCATGAACAGAGAGAACAAAAATTCACCTGTTACATCGTCGGAGAGGCCGATCCCGGCGAATGCCATGATCCCAATGACGGTGGCCCCGAGCAACGGAATCTGAGTGCGCTTGGCCGAGGCGCTGGCAGCATCCGTTGCGCTCTGGCCACGTTTGATATTGATTACCATCCCCTCGGCGACTACGATGGCGTTGTCGACTAGCATGCCCATGGCGATAATGAGCGCGCCAAGCGAGATGCGCTCCATCTCGATATTCAAGATGGCCATAAATAGTAGGGTGCCCAGTACGGTCAGCAGCAGTGTGGCGCCCACTACGACACCGATCCGCCAGCCCATGAAGAGGCACAGCACGATAATGACGATGGCCACCGACATTGCTAGGTTGATCAGGAAATCGTTGATGGCATCATCCACGACCCGGTGCTGCTCGTAGATGGGATGCAGCTCCACCCCCAGTGGGATGCGGCCCTCGAGCGATGCCAAATGGGCTTCGACTGCTTTGCCCACCTCGATGATATTCTCGGTCTCAATGCCGGCAATCGCAAGGGTGAAAGCATCCTGCCGGTTGTGGCGGATGAGGTGATTGGGAATCTCTGTGGTCGTGCGATAGACATGTGCGATGTCGGCCAGTGACACCTGTTCGGTGGAGCCGGGACGCCCGATGCGGATTGATTCGATATTCTCGACACTGTCAATCTGGGTTCTTGCCACTATCCTGACATGGCTATCACCTACTCGCAGAGATCCTGCACTTTCAACCGTATTTTCAGTCTGAATAGTGTTAAGCACTTGTTCGATGGGAATGCCCAGCGTTGTTAGGCGTTCATTGGGAATTTCTATATAAATAGTCTCCTCACGTTCGCCAGCTGTCGCAACACGAGATACACCGGATACGCTTAATAATTCTCGTTGCAAAAAGGTGGATATCTTCCGAATTTCGTTAGTTGAATAGCCTTCAGCTGTTACTGCATAGAACAACCCATAAACCTCGCCAAAGTCATCATTGACCTGGGAGGGGGAAGCGCCTTCAGGCAGTGTCCCCTGAGTATCGTTGACCTTCCTTCTCAGTTCGTCCCAGATCTGGGGAAGCTGATTGCTGCCATAGGTATCGGCAATCTCCACTTCAATTTCCGATCTTCCCGGTAGTGATAGAGACTCGATAATATCGACTTGAGGTAACTCCTGTATTGCTCGTTCCAGGCGCTCTGTGATCTCCTCCTCCACCTCCTGCGCTGTGGCGCCAGGATACTCAGTGTTGATGATGGCATTGGGAATCGTGAAGGCGGGATCCTCCAGTTTACCTAACGTATTGAACCCCCAAATCCCGCCAAAGAAACAGATAATGATGATAAGCCAAGTATTGAGTGGTCGCTCAATGGATGATCTTGTAATATTCATGACAAGCTCTCTATAGTGCCTGTTCCAGTGGCTGAACCGGCATGCCGTCACGCAACAAGTGCAAACCGGCGACCACGATGGTAGTACCTCGTTCCAGTCCGGAAATGACAGGCACGCTATCGCCACTGATCTCGCCTAATGCCACCTGCTGGGAGGTTACGGTCTTTTCGTCGGTGTTGTAGCGCCAGACATGAAAGTTGCCGGCCTCATCCTTGGCGACCGCGCTGACGGGAATCATGATGACAGGAGGCATGACATCATCGGCCAGGGAAATGAACACCGTCGCGGTCATGCCGGGCAGGGCGACTAAGGGAGTATCGTCGATGAGAGCAAACTCTACTTCATAGGTTTGCGCAACTTCATCGGGCTCGGTGACATGTTCGCGATATTCAAGAGGGATGCGATGGCCGGGCATGGCTAACAGTTCGGCTTCGATCTCGAAACGATCAGAGTTGGCGACATACTGGATCAAAGCTTCCGGCGCACTCATTCTGATTCGGAGCTCGGTAACATCCTGTACCCTGACCACCTGTTCATTAGGCTGAATGTTGCTGTGTAGGTCCGTTAGGCGGCGAGTCACCAACGCATCGAAGGGTGCCCTAATGGTAGTATACGAGAGATCCTGCCTAGCACTTTCCAACTGAACTTCCGACAGTTCAAAGTTGGTTTGAGCTTCATCGAACACGGACTGAGAAACAGCGTTGTGCGCCAGAAGGTTTCGCTTGCGTTGCATGTCGCGTCTAGCGAGGTTGCTTTCCGCTTCCGCTTTTCTTAACGCTAATGCATAGTCGGTTTGTTCGAGGCGAGCTACCAACTCGCCCTCAGGAATAACGCCACCTTGAATTGCTGGAAATTCAGACAGACGACCACCCACTTGAAATGAAAGATCGACAGTATTCAGGGCATCGACTCGGCCTACGAAACGGCGACTTATGATATCACTTTGCTGGTTAGTTTCTATAACTTTGACCACTCGCGGGCTCACTTCACGCTCTTTTTCGTCACTGCTACAACCAGTTAATAATACTGAAAAAATAAATATAAATGTTTTTTTTGGTCTCATTAAAGCCCTTTCTTGATGTAATGGCCGAGTGAAGTTTATAGGCGATGATGTTTGTTTTAAGTATGAGGGCATTTATTATGACTCTATGAGCCCGGGGTTTTTAATGTGTTTATTTTTTCATGTATGCTTTATTCCTATTTGAATTGCTGTTTACAATGCTGGGTTATATGGTGATGGTTGATTTGAGTATTATTTAATCGGTAATGGTGGAATATTTACCGCTGAACTTCTAGTGGCCTAGGGCGACAGCATGTTGGCTTTCTGCGACAGGAAAGAGGAGGCTTATGACTAAAATGGCAAAAACTCCCTCCACGAATGCAATCGAAAAGGGGACTATTGCTGCGTCGGTGGCGAGATATAAGATCGATGTGATCCGAAAGGTGGGGTTGGACGAGAAGCGTCTATGTTATTCGGTGGGTCTTAACATGGCCGAGCTTGATGACCCGAATGGCCGTATCCCCAAGGCCGTTCTCTTTCGTCTATTCTCACTTGCTTCAGCAGAATCGAAGATGATTAGTTTGGGTTTACAGTGCGATGAGTATCTCGATGCCGGTTTCTTGGGCATAGTCGGCTACACTATGATGTCTTGCTCAAATTTCAAGCAGGCGTTGCAACGTTTGGAAAGGTATTCTGTTCTCCTCGATGATGAACTAGAGGTGTGGGCCGAGCGGGAAGAGGGGAATTTAAGATTATCGGCCAGGATCGGTTCGGTTGAGCGTTATCCTTTCGATTACATGATGGCAGGAATTAAGGGGTTTTTGAGCTTTTGTAAGGTATTACTGGGGAGCTATCCGATTACACATGAGCTTAACGTAATGTACGGTAGGCCAAATAGTTATGAAGAAGGGACATTGTTTTTCAAAAACATTAATTTTGAGATGCCTTTTTTTTCAATTTTATTTGATGCTGACACGCTTTCCAAACCACTGCGTTCTTTCAACCCTAATCTTGACCGCGTTCATGTAGATATTGCAGAGGCAATGCTTGAAAATTTTAATTCAGTAAAAAGTGTTGATTATATTAGGCAGTTAATTAGTGAGTCACTTTCAGGCCGAGCTCTTAGCCTGGGGGATTTGGCTATTCGGTTAAGTGTGAGTAAGCGAACCTTACAACGTGAACTTGAAGTACAAGAAACTAGTTTCAAAGAGATACTTGATGATGTACGTAAACAGCAAGCCAAGCAATATTTGCTCTACTCCAAGAAGAACATGAAGGAGATCTCCTGGAGTCTTGGATTTGTTGAGATTAGTAGCTTTTATCGGGCCAGCCATCAATGGTTTGGGATGACTCCAAAGCAGTACCGCTTCAAGCATCAAGAGTTATGATTCCAGTGCTATCAATGACTAGAAATATAAGAGGTTAGAGCATGTTTTTAACGTTTAAGGAAGAGCCTAATGTTGTTTTCAAGGGATTGCTTACGCCGCTGCTAGTTGGCGCAATCCTGTCAGGCTGTGCCATGGGGCCGGAGTATCAGGCACCTGATATTGCTCTGCCTGAAGAGTGGCCTGAGCATGTGTTCTTGAGTGACAAGCAGCATCATGATTGGAGTGACTGGTGGCGCCAGTTTCAAGACCCTAAACTTGACGCATTGGTTAAGCAAGCTACTAGCGAGAATCTCGAGTTAAGGCTTCAGCTTCAACGTATTCAAGAGGCCCGTGCTCAACTAGGTATGTCACGTGCTGAACAATTTCCTACGGTAGCGCTTCAGGCTGAGGCTTCGCGCGAACGCACCCCTGGAGCGATGCTGCCTGGTAATGGAGACATGGAGCCGATCCGTGATTTGATAGAATCGACTAACAACATGTTTTCGATCACCGGCGTTTTAGAGTATGAAGTGGATCTGTGGGGCAGGCTGGCGCGGGAGCGTGAAGCGGCGGAGGCTATGCTTGAGGAGAGTGCTTTTGCTCACGACGCCGCGCGTATCGGTATCATAACCGATGTCGTATCTACTTATTTCAATCTGAGAAGCGCAGAAGCTCAGTACCGGATTACCGAAAATACGCTTGCTTCACAAGCAGAATCGTATCGTCTTGAGCAATTACGCTTTGATCTGGGCGATACCGATGAACTGGCACTGCGTCAGGCCCAATCTGAGCTGGAAACCTCACGTGCTGAACTGCCTGGCCTGAGACAGCGGGTTCGCTTACTTGAGGGGGCCCTTGCCATTCTGGTCGGTAAGTCGCCTGCTGAGTTATTCGCCGAACTCGATTTTGGTGATTCGCAGTTGGATGAGATAGTCTTGCCAAGTGGGATGCCGTCGGTACTGCCCTCCGACCTGCTGCAGCGTCGCCCGGACATTCGAGCGGCTGAGGCCACCATGATCGCGGCGAATGCCCGGATAGGCTCGGCTGAGGCGAGCAGGCTGCCATCACTCAATCTCTCTGCATTTCTGGGGAGTAGTACGGCGGACACCACTGATCTGTTCACCTCCTCAGCCGAAACTTGGGGGCTAGGCGCTTCCATCGCCGGGCCACTCTTCGACTTTGGGCGGGCGCGAGCGCAGGTTGAGACTGCTGAGGCACAAGCCGAGCAGGCGAATACTCAGTATCGCGCTACAGTCAATACTGCATTCAATGAGGTGCGTGATGCACTAGTAACTTACGACACCAGTGGTGAGCGGATTGATACGATACACAAACAGGTTGAGGCGATTAGCCATACCTACGATTTGGCCAAAATCCGCTATCGTGAAGGTATGACGAGCTTCATCGAAGTCCTGGATGCCCAGAGAGCACAGCATTCGGCTGAACTGGAGCTGGCTGAAGCGATGCGCGATCGCCTAACAGCGACTGCGACCCTGTTTAAGGCGCTAGGTGGAGGCTGGGAAGACCCCCGCGATGCCGTCGAACTGGCGATGCAGCAGGAAGAGTGATATCGATTGTGTTGGCCTCCTGTCGACAAGAAGCCATTGGCTCCCGTTAATAAGTGTTGGCTAGATCTTCGTGCAGAATACGTCTGATTTCCAAAATAGCTTGTGCATTTTCCTGGACGCTATGTCCGGAAATAAGCACTTTTTCAGAAGAAGCTCCAGCTAAGTGCGCACTGGTGTATGGCACTAGCCCATCATCTGAGGCTATCAAGAGGGTGTTGGCGTTTCGTTGGGCAATAATCGAATGGTATTGAACCTGGGGAGAAATAGGCAGGTTGCTGATTGCTCTAACGAAAGGGTCTGACTCACTCAAGTTATCGATACTGTTGGGGAGGCGAAGTCGGCCCCCGTCTGACTGCCTTTCGGTATTGGCCAACGTCTTAATAACATCATCGAATTCTTCCAGTAAGGTTAGCGGCAGTCGCACAAGACGGGCCATTGCTCTCCCTAGGCGATGGCCCGCAACTGGCGTACCTCGATGCGGAGCAGCAATGAAGATCGCACGATGAACCTCGGGCAGCGGTTCGAAATGGAGTAAGGGATCTAGGTGTTCCTGGACGAGCGTCAGCTGCTCCTGGGAAAGGTCGTGACTTTCCACTAATTTCCACAGACTGTCTCCGCTAGAGGAGACCATAAGACGCGCCAAAACGCCTCCCATACTGTGTCCAATCAAAACGATACCTTGTGAAGCAAGCGTTTCGGAGGTTGGGTCAAACTGCTGCAGGGTCTCGGCAACGGTACTACGGATCCTCGCATGATTCAGGGCGAGTGGCATATTGGTGGGATAGTAGACTTGCCATATTTGAAAATTTTGCCGCAAGGTTTCATCGCCCAGAACTTCATTGGCAACATTAACCCAGGCTTCAGGGCTGCTGCCAAGACCATGCAGCATAAGTATGACACGCCGTTCAGGATCGAAGGGCTGCATCATATAGATATGCGGTCGATTTATACCCTGCCTTTGGCCTCGCAAGGAACGGAGGGCCTGACGTGCGAAGTCGGAGTTCGCTAACCACAGGCCATAGCCTGCAGTGAAGTTCGCGGCTAAAGGAATTTCGTGCCCATGTAACTCGATGCTAGCGTCTTGATAGGGGTCGCGTACGATCACTTCAAGTGCTTGGGTGGATAGCACATGAGCGAGGTCTTCGCCGGGAAAATGGAGCAGTGCGGTAAGTGCCGGAAAAGGCATTTCGCTATAGACTCTAGCACGATGAAGCGCAAGGCTATCGTCCATTACTGCTACCAGTTCGGCACCAAAACCGTCACGTCGATACGTGCTGCGCAAACCGGAAAATACCAGTGAAGATGCTGGGATAAGCTCCTCGGGCACATCGTTCTCGTCGGCGAAATGGAGCCCGGTTATGTCGGTGGTAATATTCCAACCAGTAAGAGTAGGCGTGTCATAAGCAGAGAGGCTAGTGCTGCTTTCGGCAGCTGCGATATTCTGTTGAAACAGCCCGGAAATAACTTGTTGAACTGCATAATTATAGTAGTCCCGTACCTGAATCTGACGATCTTCAAAGGCGCGTTCCCCAGGTGATCGTTCAGTGAAGAATAGGTAGGCATAGGCATATCTGGCAACCTCTATCCAAGCGTTAATGTCAGTCTCAGAGCGAGGAGTACTGCTTGATGCTCCTGCTCGCGACATCGCCACTTGAAGCCACAGCTCTGCAAGTGCTGAAAGCCGCCGTTCATCATCTATGCCAAGCGCATTGGTTAAGGCAACGGCACAATTTTGGGAGGGCTCACGGCATGGGCCTTCGTCCAGACCGATAACATGAATAGTTTCCTGCGTGGCTGCGCTCAGCTCGCCCGTGGTAAGTAGATCCCCACGCTTAAGTGCAATGTACTCACCAGGAGTGAGCGAAGAGACGCCGACCATGGCGCAACCGCTCGATAGCATGGTAAACAGTAGGATTATGATGAAAAGCCTAGCTGGGTTCACAATGACACCTTCTTAATTTTAAGTGTATGGGTTTCTCTTCATCCCGCCATGGTGCCGATGATTAGCGCATTGACTAGATCAATGAAGAACCCACACACTAGTGGCACGACGATGAAGGCATTCGGTGCCGCACCGTACTGACGTGTGACTGCGGTCATATTTGCGATAGCCGTGGCGGTGGAGCCGAGTACGATACCGCCGAAACCGGCGCACATTACGGATGCCTCGTAGTCTTTCCCCATGACACGGTGCACGACAAAGATCACGAACGTGATAGTTAGTGATATCTGTATGGTCAGGGAGGTAGCGATGAAGCCCAAAACGCCTTGTAGCTCCCAAAGTTGCAGCCCCATTAGCGCCATGGTCAGGAACAGTCCAAGGCTCATGTCTGAGATCAGGGCGACGCCGGGCTGCATACTCGGCCAGTTCCACAATCGACCTCTGCCTTCATGGGTGATTAAATCGCATAAGCTGCGCAACATGATGCCTGCCAGCAGGCAGCCCACGAAGTTTGGTAGCTTCAGGCCACTCATGCTGATAAGTGCAGTCAATCCTTGTCCTAGCATTAGGGTTAGATTGAGCCAGAAGAGGGCTAGCAGCACGCCATGATAATCGAGTCGCAGTAATGGCTCATCTTTGTGTAGAGTGCTGATTTCTAGCTCGGCGTCGCCGGAAGGGCGGGTGTTATGTCTGCGTATAAGGAATCCGGCAATTGGACCGCCAATCAGGCAGGCCGCTATCAACCCAATCATATTGGCGGCCAAACCAAGCTCACCGGCATTGATGATGCCGAGTTCCTCAACGAAGTGAGGTGTCCAGGCCATAGTGGTGCCAACACCGCCAGTCAGTGAGATTGAGCCAACCATTAGTCCCGCACGGGCATCCATACCAAAGCCGGTAGCGATGGCCATGCCAGTGAAGTTCTGCAGCACGATGAAACCACTGGCTAATGCCAGCAGTATCATCAATGGGCGCCCACCCTTGATCAAGCTACTGATCTGGGAGTTCAAGCCGATGGCGGCGAAGAAATACAGCAAGAGCATGTCACGCGCACTAAGCTCAAAGAAAACACTAATATCGAAAACGTAATATAGAAGACAGACGATGGCCGCGCATAACGCACCGCCGACCACCGGTTCGGGAATGCTGTAGCGGCGTAGTAAGGACCAATGCTGGGTGAGCCCTTTGCCGATGAACAGCAATAGGATAGCCAGAGTGAAACTGAGAAAGGCGTTGATCTCTAACGATGGCGGCATAGGGTGCCTTTATTGTCGTTGATTAGAAAAAAATGCCAGATGGTCATGGTGCTAAAAGTTCATGCAGCATCCGCGTGTGAGCATGTCGCAGAGAGTCAACGGTGGCAGTAGCGGTGGTTTCGTCAAAAATCATTTGCCAGACAGCACCGTACAGCGCTGGAGCCATCAATAGTGCAGCGTCATCAAGGAAGGCACTATGGCGGAGGTGGCCATTATTGGCAGCTGCTTTCAAAATGGCCTGCTGCTCGGCGAGATACTTGTCGATAATCTCCCTGCGCCAAAAGTCAACAAGGTGGGGAATACGTCGGCTTTCCGTCAGCAGCAGTTTTAAGGTAGCAATGACGTCTGGGTCACTCAGTTGGCCATAGAGATGGTCAATAAAGGATTTTATCGCTTCATTCAGCGACTCACCGCCAGTTAGTACCCATTGCTGATTGTTGAAGCTTGGTGTCAGGCGCTTTAACAGCAGTGCTTCAAATATCGACTCTTTACTCTTAAAGTGGGCATAAAGGCCACCTTTCGAAAGCTCCGCTCGCTGGGCGAT
This sequence comes from Halomonas sp. A3H3, assembly GCF_000982975.1. Classification (NCBI taxonomy): domain Bacteria; kingdom Pseudomonadati; phylum Pseudomonadota; class Gammaproteobacteria; order Oceanospirillales; family Halomonadaceae; genus Halomonas; species Halomonas sp. A3H3. The sequence continues at coordinate 2,582,816 of NZ_HG423343.1, forward strand.
ATCCTCCATACGGGCAGAGGAGAAGCCATGTTGTGAAAATTCCACCAGGGCCGCACGGAGTATTTGTTCTATACGAACGTCAGAAGGAAGACGGCGATGTTTGCGAATAGAGTTAATAGCAGGATAAGACAAAGCGAAGTTACTCATCAGTGGGCGTATGAAAGGCGTTATTTTTTATCACTTCTTGTTCTCCAGTGCGAGAAATTGCATGCCCGAGAGTATCCCTGACCAGCATAACGGGTACGGGAGCGATACGTGCAACTTGCTCGGCATCGCTGCCGAGTAGTAAGCGTTGCACTCCGCGCCGACCATGGGTGCCCAGAATAATGAGATCGGCCAAGGATGTCGTTGCATGGTCAGCGATGAGTTCCGATACCCGCTTTCCATCGGCCTCTAGAAGTACTGTAGTGACGATGACCCCCTGTGCCTCTAGCTGGCCGCGTGACCTGTCGAGAAGAGTATTGCCCACTTTCAGAAAATAGGGCCTGACTTTTTCGATATAGGCCCGTGGGCTTTCGAAGCCATTGGAGTACTCCAGTGCATTAACGATATGAAGTAGCTCGATGCTGGCGCCGGTCAACTTGGCCAGGGAACTTGCCTGAGCCAAGGCCAAAAGGGAGGTTCGGCTGCCGTCGATGGGTACAAGCAATTTTTTGTACATAGTTGATTCCTGAAAATTTCTTTCTTAGAGGATCGGGTTGTTGTGAAACCTTGCGGCTACGACTCTCAATCCTGTTCGTGGGCCGCTGCGGCGAATAACGCCAGCATCTGCTCCAAGCTGGCTTGCTCTTCCGGCAGGAGTGGTTCGGTAGCGGTCAGCATCTGCTCGATAAGTCTCGCCATATCCCGTATCTCGTGGGGGCGGCTACCCGCCAATAATGCGGGTATGGCAGCGATCGTCGCATCGAGGTCGAGGCGCATCAGCTTGGCTTGGCGTCGAAACAGTGCGCGGAAGGTGGTCATGTTGAAAGTAGCCAGGTAGTCCGGCTGTTGCATCTGGGCCGCGAGATTAGCCCGTCGCTCATCGGCTTCACCTTGAAAACGTCGGACAAAGAGCAGTGCACGAATAGCGGCTTCCAGCAGGCCGCCCTGATCGATCTCTGCGCGTAGGCGTTTGCTCTCCTCCGCGACGAAGGCACGATGCTCCGGTGAGACACCGGGATGCGGACGTGAGGGCTGGTCATCGGCGGCTAGCCCAGCTACGGCCTGTATCCAGGGGGACCCGTAGATCAGGTTGAATGTGCGCTCGTAAGTGTTATCACGCTGTATGCGCCAATGATCCAGCGCCGACACCAGGGCATCGGAGTAAGCTTGCTGCCATTGCACAAAGGGATTGTCACTGGCGACGGGGAGACGCGCTTCACGAATATGGCGTGCCTGCTCGGCCACCGTCGAGGCCAAGGGGTGCCGGCTCGACCAGCGTTCGTAGGCGATACGCAGTGGATGTACGCTCTGCAGCCAGTGGGCTAATGCAGGCGTGGAACGGGAGCGTACCCAGGGCTGAACGAACTGACGATAAAGCCCCAGGTTAATTCGTGATACCTGGTTGACAGCTGCAAATTTTCGGTCGTTTTCCTCGTCTGGCTGAACGATTGCGCGGACGTCTTCGACACGGCGAGCCTTGAACGACAATACGAAGTCGCCCTCGACCAGCTCGGCTTGTGGCATGTCCTCGGTCTTATCCTGAATCTCTGCTTGGTAGATACCGGCGGGCAGCACGTCGATTAAGTCTATGTTACTGGCGAATTTTTGGTGCTCCTTGCGGCCTACGCTGCCGGAAACAAAGATCCCCAGGTGGCCGATGTTGTCGTGTACTGCGTAGACAATGGTCTGGTCGTGACTGATCACTTCATCATCATCGCGGTAGAGGTCGGTGATCCAGCCAAGTGCCTGCGGAGGAGGGGAGATATTGTCGCCATTGGAACAGAACACCACGATCGGTGAGCGGATATTGCGTAAGTCCAGGCGGATTCCATCCGAGGTGACCAGCTCGGCGCTCGACAGACGGTTACCGATAAACAGGTTGTCAACGATATACTGCATTTCGACGGCGTTGAGGAAGACGTGGCCACCCCAGTATTTCTCAAAGCCCAGGTAGCGCGGCGCCTCGGTATCGATATTGGCGTACAGGTTGTACTGTTTGCCCCACAGGGTGTTGGCGGGGTTGAGACTTTCAAAGTTTTGCACCAAGTGGGCACCGTCGAAGCGACCGTTGCCCAGATCGCTGGCCAGCGCAGTTGCCCAACTGCCGCCGAGCAGACCACCCGCGTAGCGCATGGGGTTCTTACCCGGCCCGCCGGCCCAGTACGATACTGGGGTGCCAGCGACAATGATGGGGCCAAACAGCTCGGGACGCAGAGCCGCGGCCATCAGTATCTGCCACCCGGCCTGGCAGTTGGCGACCACCGCAGGCTTGCCTTCGCTGTGTGGATGCAGCTCGGTGACCTTCTCAAGGAAGGCGACTTCTGCGCGCATTACGTCTTCGACGGTTTGACCCGGCTCGGGGTCGGGGCCGAAGCCGATAAAATAGCAGGGATGCCCGGCAGAAAGTGCGACACTGACCTCACTCTCAGCCTTGAAACCGCCAATCCCAGGGCCATGGCCAGCACGCGGATCGACCACCACGAAGGGCCGCTTGTGAGGTTCTACGGGAACATCTTCCAGTGCTTGAATTCGCGCCAGCCCATAGTTCACTGGGCGCGGTAGATCGCGACCTGAGACGACGACGTCATAGGCGAAGTCGAGCACATGTGGGGCGTCATCTTCCAGATGCTCCCGGTACTGGTCACCACGCTGACGCATCACATCAGCATAGAGTACGGCACGTTGCCAAGCATCGGTCGAGTAATCCAGTGCGGCAGCCGCATACCCCTGAGTCATGTCCAGTAGTGGCCACCTAGCAGGGCGCTGGGTGGGTTCATTAAGCGCTTTTACCATGGGATCTTCTCCTTTGTAAGAGAATAGTGCCGAGTGGGAGGGGCGATGTCCCCCTCCCGTTACGCGGGCCGCTTAGTACATATGCTGCCCGCCGTTCATCGCCACATTACTGCCGGTCATGAAACCAGCTTGTTCGCTACAGATGAAGGCGATCAATGTGGCTATCTCGTCCGGTTTGCCGAGCCGCCCAACCGGAATCTGGGAGATCACCTTCGACTCCAATACCTCCTTGGGTACCGCCATCACCATGCTGGTCTCTAGGTAGCCAGGAGAGACGGTGTTGACGGTAACGCCACGCTTCGCCACTTCCATGGCCAGCGACTTGGTGAAGCCATGAATGCCAGCCTTGGCAGCGGCGTAGTTGGTCTGGCCGAACTGGCCCTTGGAACCGTTGATCGAGGAGATATTGACGATACGCCCCCAGCCGCGCTCGACCATTGCGTCGCAAAATGGCTGGGTCATATGGAACATCGAGTCCAGATTGGTACGCATCACCGCATCCCAGTCGACCTTTGTCAGTTTGCGGAAGGTGGCATCGCGGGTGATGCCAGCGTTATTGATCAGAATGTCGACAACGGTGCCTTCGGCCTCGATATTGCTTGCCAGTCGCTGACAATCGTCAAAGTTGGCCACATCGACGGCGTAGGCGGAGAAGTGGTAGCCCTTACTGGCCTGCTGCTGCAGCCACGTTTGGACATGGTCATTGTTGGGCGAGTGAGTGACCAGGACGTGATGTCCCGCATCGTGTAGTGTCCGCGCGATAGCTTCACCGAGGCCGCCCATGCCACCAGTTACAAGTGCTGTGTGTTGAGCTGTCATCCGTTCACTCTCCTTTTTTTGCTGTGTCTTGGGCGTCTGGTGTGCAGGTGTATAGCCAGTAGAGCGCTGGAGAGTTAGCACAGGTAGTGTCAAGCAAGGCTTTTGTCGTTTGAACCTGCCAACTTAATAGAGCTTCATACAGGCCCATTAGCAGAGCACTCTGTTTATCAAAGGACTGCTGTATGTATGTGCCCTTAGCGTAGGGTTGAGTGTCGAATATGTGCCACGCTTGCTGACTTTTCTGTGTCAGTTCCATCGTTTGATAACAAAGATCCTGATTGGCTTGAAAAAGCGCCAGAGGTAGGTTGATGTTGTGGTTCATTGTGTGCTCCTTCTGGTTTGTTGCGCGAATGGGCGCTGCTTTCCTCAGGCCATCTGGCTGATGGTCTTGCGAAAGCGAGTCAATGAGATGGTGAATAGCACGCTGCCAATTATCAGCAGCATCAGAAACTGACCCCAAACGACATCAATGCCGGCCCCACGGAATAGAATGGCCTGGCTCAGCTCGACGAAGTGTGTAGTGGGGGCGATGAGCATGATGTTCTGGACGAATTCGGGCATGCTTTCGCGTGGCGTAGCACTGCCCGAAAGCATTTGAAGCGGCATTAGAAATAAGATCATCAGCATGCCAAATTGCGGCATGCTGCGTGCCAGGGTGGCCAGGAAGATACCCATCGAGGTGGTGGCGAACAGGTGCAAGGCGGCTCCTGCCAAAAACAGGGCGACCGACCCTTCTACCGGTACTTGCAGCAGGCCCCGTACAACGAAGGTTAGTGAGAGTGTCACGGCGATCAAGACGACCGCCCCCATCGACCACACCTTGGCCAGCATGATCTCCGTTGGGGTGACTGGCATGACCAGCAAGTGTTCGATGGTGCCGTGCTCACGCTCGCGGATCAGTGCGGCTCCGGTGAGTATGATGGAAAGCATCGTGACATTGTCGATGATTGACATTAGCGAGCCGAACCAGAACTGCTCCAGCCCGGGGTTGAAGCGTGCGCGCAGGGCCAGGTCGACAGGCGGTGCGGCGCTCGCGCGGTACCGCTGGACGAACCCATTGATCTCGCCCATAACGATCTGCTGTACATAGTTATTGCCCGAGAAGGCCTGACTCATGCGGGTGGCGTCGATATTGAGCTGGAGGTCGGGCGTGCGTCCGGCCAGTACGTCACGCTGGAAGTTGGCGGGAACGACCAGTACAAAGGTGTAGTCCCCAGCATCCAGCCCTGCGTCCATTTCTGGAAACGAGATGATTGTCGGTTTCACAAATTGGGGAGGGTAGAAGGCCGAAGTGATCCGCGCGGAGAGCGGCGAGTCGTCTTCATCAACGATAGCGATAGGCGCGTTGTTCAGCGTCTCGGGCATCGCCGTGGCGGAGGTATAAACGGCGATACTAAACACGTAGACGATAAGCACCAGCATGATCGGGTCTCGCAGCAGGCTCCAGAACTCCTTGATGCCGAGACGAAAGATAGTGGCAATCTGGCGCATCTTAACGCTCCTGCTTTTTGAGTAGGATGATCGCCATTCCCATGATCACGGGAACCGACAACAGCATCGGTAAGAACGAACCGATGAGGTCGCGAAGGTCGAGTGCTTTGCTGAATACGCCGCGGCTGATGGTGAACATATGGCTTGCCGGGTAGATATTGCCGATGAATCGCCCGACACCGTCTAGTGACGAGACCGGGTCGGTCAGGCCTGAGAACTGAGTAGCGGGGATGAGGGTGCCGATCATGGCGAAAAACATGGCGGCGATCTGACTTTTGGTGATAGTGGATGCCAACAAACCCATCCCCGTAGCAATGATCGAGAACACTAGCGCCGAAAGTGCCAGCGTAGGGAAACTGCCGGTGATCGGCACGCCGAACAGCGTGATCGCAAGCCCGGTCATCAACAGAAAGTTGATCATTGCCAAGCCAATGTAGGGAATCTGCTTGCCGATTAGGAATTCGGCTCGGGTGACCGGGGTGACATAGAGGTTGATGATCGAGCCCATCTCTTTTTCACGTACTACCGACAGCGCGGTAAGCATTGCCGGGAGCATCAGTAACAGTAGTGGGATCACGGCAGGTACCATGGCCGGAAGGCTCTGGATATCAGGGTTGTAGCGGTAGCGGTTCTCGATGCTGGCCGCCATCGCGCTGGTCGCCATTCCAGACTGCCTTGCCTGCTCCTGTAGCCACTGCTGATGCATGCCCTGGACGTAGCCCTGCACGGTTTCAGCGCGCTGGGGCATGGCGCCATCGATCCAGGCCCCGATCGCCACGTTGCGTCCACGCATCACGTCACGTGCAAATCCCGGAGGTATCTCGATCGCCAGAGCCAGTTCCCCGCTGCGCATGCGGCGATCAAGCTCTTCATAGTCAGTCAGTGGGGGGCGCTTGATAAAATAGTGAGGGGCTCCAGAGAGATTCAGAGCGTAATTGTGGCTAAGCGAGGTTTGGTCACGGTCGAGGATGGCGTAGCTGAGATCCTCGACATCCATACTGATACCGAAACCAATCACAAACATCAAGATAAGCGAGCCGACCAGTGCCAGGGCCGCACGCACCGGGTCTCGGCGTAACTCCAGGGTTTCTCGCCACATATAGCTAAGCATGCGCTGCAGGCTGAAATGCTGGTGGCGTGGTGGTGGGGCAAGGTGAGTCTCTTCGACGATAGGGGGTAATTCTGTGGTAATGCTCACTGTCTGCGGAGTAGTTTGCGGCGCTGAACTCTCCTTATCTGCGCCTGCCTCGAGAAGATAGCCTATAAAGGCTTCTTCCAGTGTTGCCGCGCCACGTTTCTCGACCAGCGCCGCTGGCATGTCGCTATCGAGTACACGGCCTGAGTGCATCATCGACATGCGGTCGCAGCGCTCGGCCTCGTTCATGAAGTGAGTGGAGATGAAGATGGTCACCCGATCCCGTCGCGACAGCTCGACCAGGAGGCGCCAGAAGTTGTCACGGGCGATCGGGTCGACACCTGAGGTAGGCTCGTCGAGTATCAATAGTTCGGGCTTGTGAACCATCGCTACTGCCAGCGATAGCCGCTGACGCACTCCCAGCGGTAGACTCTCCGGCAGGTCGTCGAGTACATGATCGAGCTCGAATCGCTTGACCATCTCGGCGACCCGGTCGGCGATGTCGTGCTTTGCAATCTGGAATAGACGCGCGTGTAGCAACAAGTTCTGGTGCACGGTGAGCTCGCCATACAATGAGAATGCTTGGGACATGTAGCCCACTCGTCGGCGGGTATCGATATCCCGTGGATCGACCTCCTGACCGAACAGCCAAGCCCGGCCTTCGCTGGCAGGCAGTAGGCCGGTGAGCATTTTCATGGTGGTTGACTTGCCGCAGCCGTTGGAGCCGAGGAAACCAAAGATTTCGCCGCGCCGGATGCGAAAGCTGACATGGTCGACGGCCACAAAATCGCCGAAACGCATGGTCAAGCCCTTGGCTTCGATGGCAATATCGGTCTCGGTATCGACTTCCAGCGGAGGGATATGCACAGGTTGATAGTCGCGTTTCTTCTCTTCTGGTAGCAGCGCGATATAGGCGCCGTCCAGCGAGTCGCTGGCGGTACGCTCAAGTAGCTTCTGCGCGGTGCCGGTGGCGAGTATGCGTCCTGCATCCATTACCACTAGCCAGTCAAAACGCTGGGCTTCGTCCATGTAGGCGGTGGCAACTATCACGCTCATCTGTGGCCGGTCGACGCGGATGCGGGTGATCAAGTCCCAGAACTGGGCGCGGGCCAGCGGGTCGACGCCGGTGGTGGGTTCGTCAAGAATCAGCAGGTCGGGGTCATGAATCAGCGCACAGCACAACCCGAGCTTCTGCTTCATGCCGCCTGAGAGTTTTCCAGCGGGGCGCGCCAAGAACGAGTGTAGCCCGGTGCTGCGAGTCAGGTCGTCGATACGTCGGCGACGCTCACTGGCTCCGTGGCCGAACAGCCGGGCGAAGAACTGCAGATTCTCTTCAACGGAGAGGGTGGGATAGAGGTTTTTACCTAGCCCTTGGGGCATGTAGGCGATACGTGGCCCTACGCGGCTCCGGTGCCGCTTGTCACGCATGTCGCCGCCTAGCACCGTAACCTCGCCCTCTTGCACTTTGCGAGCGCCAGCGAGTAACGCCAGCAGGCTGGATTTTCCGACACCATCTGGGCCGATCAACCCGATCATGCAGCCAGCTGGCAATTCCAGATTCAGTGCGTCAAGTGCGGTGATGCGCCCGTGACGCAATGTTAGCGCGCTGACGTGGGCGACAGAGTGTGTCTCATGGCTCATGGTGAAACATTGACCTTGAGATTGTCGGGCCAGCTGGCGTCATCCTCAAGCTTTAAGTAAGCCATACCGGGTAGGCCTGTCTTGACCTGACTGATGTGCTCGAGAAGCAGATCAGGATTTATCTGAGCACGAACTCGAAACATCAACTTTTCTCGTTCGCTCTCCGTTTCTACGGTTTTGGGGGTGAATTGTGCAATACTGGCTACGAAGCTGACCCGGGCAGGAATCACATAGTCCGGCGCAGCATCTAGCACTAGGCGAACCTCGTCGCCGATGGCAACCCGGCCTGCCTCGCTAGTGGGCAAGAAGAATGTCATATAGACTTTGGTGAGGTCGACTAGGTTGAGTACCTTGCCTCCGGCACCCAACACCTCGCCTGGTTCGGCCACCCGGTACTGTACTCGGGCCAAGCGGTCAGTTTTCAGCTCGCTGTCCTCCAGGTCGGCCTCGATGCGCTGGATCGAGGCCTGGGTGGCTTCCACCTCTGACTCGGCTTCGATTACCTGGGATTCGGAAGCGCGGATAGCGGCTTGGGCGGAGAGCACCTGTGCATTGGCTGAAGCCAGGGCGGCCTGCTGGCTTTGGTAGTCGGCTAGGGTATCGTCGAATTGCTGGCGAGAGATGGCGTTTCGCTCTACCAATTCAGCCGAACGCTCGTAGCGCTTTCGAGAGGCATTCAGTTCAGCTTGTCGCTGGTTGACTACAGCGCGTGCGGTTTCCAGCTCGCTCTGGCGCATGGCAACCATGGCTCGGGCTGTCTCTAGGGCGTTCTCGGCTCGGCGAGTTTGTGCTCTGGCCTGAGCTAGATCGGCCTCCAGGGTGGCGGTATCCATGCGGGCGACCACTTGGCCGACTTCGACGAACTCGCCTTCTTCGACCAATACCTCCTTAAGGCGGCCAGCGACACGGGTGGCGATATCGATCTCAGTGGCTTCGATGCGACCGTTGCCGCTTGAGATACCTTCGCCCGGGCCCTCTGGCTGCAGCTCCTGCCAAACTAGCCATGCCGCAATACTGATAACGGCAATAGCCACCAAGCCTTTGATCCTTTGACTTTTATTGCTTGACTTCATGATGTTGCATCCTTGGTTGGCAGTCGATTGCTTGGTTAACGTTACTTACTCAATTACTGCGCCGATGGGTTGGCTGACATGGCTAGGTAAAGTTGTCCTGGTTTCAAGCGGTATGCGCACCGCTAATTTCCTGCCAGATGTGGAGAGTTAGCTCTGAGCCCATTTTTGTGGTATGAGCTTGTATTGAAAAAAAGTTGGAGCGATCAGATTCGTCGCTAAACCCTGAGTGAACATAAGCAATTAGATTGTTGTTGCTATTATCTAATTATTTATAGTCCAGGTTTTGACTTGGATCAATTAAAAACCGACTAGTCGGTTTTTAATTGATAAAATCTCCTCTCGTGCGGCTAAAAATGAAATGACTCTCCACACCCATTTTTGCAATCCATACTCATCCCAACGTCGAAAGCACCAAGCGAATGGGACGGCCCAGGGTTTCAGCTTAACCATTGATGTGAGATCGACTAGGTAGACACGCCCGCCTGGGGCCACCAAGATGTTTCCTCCACTGCGTAAATCCATATGGAAGAGGCGGCGTTCATGCAAAATTTCAACGCTTTTCTGAAGTTTGAGGTTGGCTTGTATTAGCTGGCGAGTGTCGAGTTTTGAAATAGGTATGGACGGCACGTAACGCAACATAAAAGCGTCTTTGTCGAGCCAGCCCAACCACTCGGGAACAAGCTCCGTACCATAAAGCCGCTGGTATGCTTTGCACTCTCGTCGCAATAACCAACGAATCAAGGGGCGTGCTAGCTTGGGGCGATAACGACAATCCTTAATTACAATCATTTCTTGTTGCCAATTTAAGGCGTAGGTGTCCGCATTGAGTGCTGAAGGCTTTTTTTTCAAAGGCATGCGTAAAGTTTGCGCCAAATGGTGCCGACGAAGAGCTTCCTTTTTGGGTAGAGAGCTCCTGGCTCTCGTGTCTTGGCAGAGTTTGGTTTGATTCATATCAGTTCCCTTTTGAGGGGGGGAAAAGCAGAAGTAGAATAGAGCCGAAAGCGGCGATGCTTTAATGATTCAACGAGTTATGAGGAAAGCAGAAGCTAATAATACACATACATTTCCGCATGTATGTGTATTAAGCAACAGCCTCAATGATTGCAATTATTCATTGGATTTAATCATTTAAGTTTGATGATAGTCAATAAAAACCGACCGGACGGTTTTTATTGGAGGGTGAGCTAGTTACACTAACGTAACGTTTCATCTAACGAGTAGGTTGCTACTAGTAGGGCCTGTTGACGTATCACTCACAGCCGCGTTGGTGACCGTCTTTATTTGGGGGAAGGCAGGAAGAGAGATGTTTGGTGTTTCCACATGAACGACGACTTGCTGTGCGGGCCGCCAATGCAATGATTTCGTTAGCAAGATATCTTGCTGATATCTTTGGTCACAAGGTGGTATCGCCTGCTGTGGGGCTGATCGAGCTGAATATTTAAAATTAAATCAAGCATAAGTTCGCTAAGCAAGGAGATGTGATGTATCGCCAAGCCACCTCAGGGTTATTCAAGGGAATGAATGCTCGCGTCACGTTGATCGCCATTATTATGGTGGTAGCGGCTTTAATTTATGGGGCCTTTTTTACCGGACACCTCGCCGACATCCTTGAACGCATGCGTCGCTCAGTGAACCCCTTTCTTGAGTGGTACTACGTCTTGCTCATCGCTTTTTTACTGCTGTTTATGATCTGGCTGGGTGTGGGGCGCTTCAAGAACGTACGCTTGGGTGGTGATAACGAACAGCCGGAGTTCACCTTTTTCTCCTGGGTTTCAATGCTGTTCGCCGCGGGCACTGGGGTAGGGCTTCTATTCTGGGCGGTGGCTCAGCCGATCCTGCAATTTCAGGAAAATCCTTTCATATCCGAAGGTATGAGCCCGGAGGCAGCGCGGGTGGCGATGCGCCTGACCTACTTCCACTGGGGGTTGAATGGCTGGGCGATCTTCTCTTTCGTGGCGTTAGTGCTGGCCTACTTCGCCTATCGCCGTAACCTGCCGCTGACGGTGCGCTCTGGGTTGGAGCCGATTCTGGGCAAGTATAATCATGGCATATTAGGCGACGTGGTCGACCTGCTTGCCGTATTTGGCACGGTATTCGGGATCGCTACCACGCTGGGGCTCGGCGTTCAGCAAATGAATGCGGGCCTTGATGCAGTCTTCGGGTGGGAGTCGTCAGTCAGACTCCAACTTCTTATCACTGCCGTGATTATGAGCGTAGCGACGCTGTCGGTTGTCTCTGGGGTCAAGCGCGGCGTGCGTCTACTCTCAGAGGCTAACTTCTGGCTAAGTATTGCGGTGGTGGTTTTCATGCTGCTGTTTGGCCCAACCCAGTACCTGATAGCGCTAACGATCGAATCCGCTGGTGACTATTTACAAAACCTGCTCGGCATGGCCTTTCACACCAATGCCACCGTTGCGGATGGCTGGCAGTCAGAATGGACGGTCTTTTTCTGGGGATGGTGGCTTGCTTGGTCGCCTTTCGTCGGTATGTTCATTGCACGGATCTCCCGGGGGCGTACCTTCCGCGAGTTCGTGATGGGAGTATTACTGGTGCCCACGGTGATTACCATTATCTGGATTGGCCTGTTTGGTGGCACCGCGCTCTATCATGAACTCTTTGGCGCAGGGGGGATCATCCAGGCCGTGGACGACGATGTGGCTACTGCGCTGTTTGCCACGGTAGCGGCAATGGATCTGGGCATGCTTGGCATCGGCGTATCGGCGGTACTGGTGGTGTTGATTGCGACCTACCTGATCACCTCTGCCAACGCTGGAACACTGGTGATCAACACTATTCTCGCCGGCGGTGATCCTGAACCGCCCACTGTACATCGCATCATCTGGGGGGCTGGGCTGGGTTTGCTGACAGCCGTAATGCTGCTGGCGGGTGGCCTTGAAACCCTTCAGTCAGCGGTGATTATGGCTGCCTTGCCATTTTCAGTGGTAGTGATCTTAATGGTGTTTGGACTACTCAAAGCATTGCACAGTGAGAGATTTGCCGCCCGTACCGGTTCGCGTATTGAAGCACCTCGCGAGCCTTGGGTAGACCTGGAAGATGCAGGGGCTCTACCCACACAAGTAAAGCCGGATGAGGACGTTAAGCGGCATTGATTGGGCTGAGCCTTGTGCCGTGTTAGCTTGGCTTCTCGAGATGAGGCTTACGCAATGCTAAAGTGCCGGAAAGCACTTATCTCGGCCCGCCTAAATTTGAAGGCTATGAGGTAGTGCTGTAAGACCGACTTTATAACACCTCTACCACTCCAGTCGGCGTCAGCGGCGGCAAATAGCGTTCAAGCAGTTGGGTGGCATGCAGTACCTTAAGGTCTTGATATTTATCTGCTACAAGGTGCAGACCTACCGGCAGTCCCTGGCTATCCAGCCCACAAGGCAACGAGGCGGCGGGTTGCTGGGTGAGATTGAAGGGGTAGCTAAACGGCGTCCAATCCATCCAGTCGCGGTAGATGCCTCCCGGTGGCACGTTGTGGCCCGCGGCAAAGGGGGCAATCGGCATGGTGGGTGTGACCAGTAGGTCATACTGTTGATGAAATGCCGCCATATACGCCGTCAGCTCGCTACGCTCGCGCCGCGCGGCAAGGTAGGCGGAAAGCGATACATCTTGCCCGCGCCGTGCGATATCCAGAAACCCAGGGTCGAGTGCCGCCTGCTGCTGTTCGTCTAGTTTTTCGAGTGCTTGCGTCGCGCCTGCAAACCACAGCGTATTAAACGTTTTGAGCGGATCGCTAAAGCCTGGGTCCACTCGCTCGACCGTAGCGCCCAGCATTTCGAGATAGGTAACGGCCTTTTCAAATCGCTGAGCAATATCCGGCGCTACCTCTACATAGCCAAGGTCAGCACTAAAGGCGATTCGCCAGCCGCGTAGATCCGCAGGAGGGGGCGTTAGCCAGTCCGGCCCAAGCGGATTGCCGGAGTAGCCATCCCGAGCATCGGGCTGCGCCATTACGCTAAGCATTAGTGCGCTATCTGCCGCGGTGCGGGTCATTGGCCCCAAGTGAGAGAGCGTACTCATGGTGCTGGCGGGCCACTGGGGTACCCAGCCAAAGGTCGGTTTAATACCAAAAGTGCCCGTAAAGCTGCATGGAATGCGTATGGAACCACCCGCGTCGCTGCCCTGATGCAACAGGCCAAGGTTAAGCGCCGCGGCTGCCCCTGCACCGCCGGATGATCCCCCTGGCGTGAGGTCAGTGTTCCAGGGGTTACGGGTAATGCCGTGCAGTGGGTTATCGGTGACGCCTTTCCAGCCAAACTCCGGCGAAGTGGTTTTGCCAATCACGATAGCCCCGGCGTTGCGCAGATGACGGCTGATTGGCGCATCCACCTCCCAAGGGCCTTCTGGTGGGGTGGTGGTCGACCCAAGACGCGTCGGCAAGCCTTTGGTTAAGGTCAGGTCTTTAATGGTAATGGGGATGCCATCCAGCGGGCCGCAGGGCGTGCCTGCTTGCCAGCGGATAGCCGACTCTGCGGCTAGGCGTCGAGCCTCTACATCGTTAACGCAGGTAAACGCATTGACCTTAGGGTTATCCCGTTCAATCCGTGCCAAGCAGTCTTCGACCAGTGACTCCGGCGAGAGCGAGCCCTCACCGAAACGGGCCAATGCTTGAACGGCCGTTAGTGTTTCAAAGGTCTCGGCCATGATTATTCACCACCCTCAACACCGGCAGCTTCAAGCATGGCGTGGAGTAGAACGTTACAGCCTGCGTGTACGTGCTCTGGTGTGGCGCTCTCAATCTCGTTGTGACTGATGCCATCCTTGCAGGGAATAAAAATCATTGCCGCGGGGGCAACGCGGCCAACAAACATGGCATCGTGCCCTGCGCCGCTGATGATATCCATATGCGACAGCTGGAGCTTTTCGGCTGCCTGGCGCACGGTATCAACACACGCTTTATTGAAGTGTTCAGGTGCAAAATCTGCGGTGGGCGTTAGCTCGTACGCCAGCCCGTGACGCTGACAAATCTCCTCAACAGCGACGGACACTGCCTGACCCATTGTCTCGAGCGCTTTAGGTTCCCAATGGCGCATATCCAGGGTCATTTTGACCTGGCCGGGAATCACGTTTCGTGAACCAGGGTGTAGCGTCATACAGCCGACCGTGCCGCGCCCGTGGGGCTGGTGATCAAAGGCGATGCGGTTGAGCGCTTGGGTAACTTCCGCAGCACCCATCATGGCGTCGCGACGTAGGTTCATCGGTGTAGGGCCCGCGTGGGCTTCAAGCCCGGTCAGGGTTAAATCAAACCACTTCTGGCCAAGCCCGCCAATAACCACGCCAATGGTAGTGTCGGTGTCTTCTAAAATAGGCCCTTGCTCAATGTGCGGTTCAAAATAGGCTTTGATCTCGCTTGGCGAGACCTCATCGCTGCCGCGGTAGTGAATAGCATCTAACGCATCGCTTACCGTCACGCCCTCTGCGTCAGTGCGCGCCATCATGGCGTCAAATTCAAGCACGCCACTAAACACACCGGAACCCATCATGCAGGGGGCAAAACGACAGCCCTCTTCGTTAGTCCACGCGACAACTTCGATGGGCGCTTGAGTCGTAATTTTGTGCTCATTAAGAGTACGTATCACTTCCAGGCCAGCCATTACCCCAAAACAGCCATCATACTTACCGCCAGTAGGCTGGCTATCAAGGTGGCTGCCTGCCATGACTGTTTTGGCATTGGGGTCACTGCCTTCCCGGCGGGCAAAAATATTGCCGATATTATCAATCCGAATGGTGCAGCCCTCGGCGCGGCACCACTGGATAAACAGGTCGCGCCCTTGGCGTTCTAAGTCGGTGAGCGCTTGACGGTTCACTCCACCTTTGGGGGTGGCGCCTAGCTTGGCCATTTCCATCAGCGCCTGCCATAGGCGGTCACTGTCGGTATGTAGGTCGTTGGTATGATTGGTTGGTGTAA
The DNA here is from genome assembly GCF_000982975.1 of Halomonas sp. A3H3. Taxonomy (NCBI): domain Bacteria; kingdom Pseudomonadati; phylum Pseudomonadota; class Gammaproteobacteria; order Oceanospirillales; family Halomonadaceae; genus Halomonas; species Halomonas sp. A3H3. The sequence continues at coordinate 2,597,826 of NZ_HG423343.1, forward strand.
CGTAGGTGTTCATTTCACTCTCCTCACAAGATTAAACGGATGCATTTTCCGTCGTTAATTCGTGTAGCTTGGAACGGTGATTCTGCAGGTTGTGTGAATGGTTGCTGATCAGCATCTGAGCGGCCATTTCCGCTTCCAGTGCGCTCATATGATGCTCGGCATCAGCCATGTGCTCAGCCATAATGTTGCGGACACGCTGAGTATCTTCTGCACGGTAGGCCTCAACCAACTGGCGGTGGTAATCCTGGTTGGCGTGGTCGAACTGCTTGCGCTCAGGCACATAAGCTTTTTTGATCACCACTAAATCGCGCAGCATGTTGTTTAAAAACTGGCACATAAACGCCAGCAAAGGGTTAGGGCAGACGCGGGCCAGAAGTTGGTGAAACTCCAGCTCTAAAAAGCGCTGGCGGCGATGATCCTCCTCTCCGCCACAGCAGGCGCAGGCTGACATGTTGGCTTCAAGCTGCTGGAAATCATGCTCTGTCAGCCTGCCTACTACCGAGGCCGCCAGCTCAACCTCCAATAGCTTGCGTAGTTGGTAAACTTGCCTGCCATCCAACTGTTGGAAATGCAGGAAGTTGCGCAGCATGCGACTAGCGGGCTCCATGCCCGGCTGGTTAATTACCGGGCCGCCTTTAGGCCCGGTTTTTAAGGTGATTAGCCCCTCAACCTCGAGGATCTTCAATGCTTCGCGTACTGTGGCCTTAGCGCTGCCGTAAAGCTCCATCAGGGCTTTCTCATTGGGTAGCCGGTCGCCTTCCCCCAATGACTCGGCGGCAATCCAGCGCTTGATATCATCGCTAATCAACTCGGCAAGCTTGGGTCGGCGCCTTGAGGCTGAAACAGGGGTTTGAGCCATCAACTCCACTCCTTATTTGTAGTTAGCGGCGTTGGTCGTTTCTTGGGTGTATGCAAGCAAGCGCTCGGGGTGGTACTCGGCATCATAGTCGTAGCGTGCCTGGGTAAAACGTTCTACTACTGCTGTATCGCGACGATGTAGCGCATGGCTTAGGCCTACAAACAGCGCAGTGTTTAGCAGCAGACCCCAAATACCTGCGTGGTAACCAAAGGGGGCGCTTAGTGGCCCAAAGGTCATCAGTAGTACACAGGCAACACCGGCCCATAAACCAGCAAGCGCGGCGGTGGGGTGGGCTTTTTTCCAAGTGATGGCACCGATGGTAGGAATAATCAGCTGTGCGGTGCCCGCCAAGGCAGCAATCCCAATAGTCACCAGCACGCCGGGAACGGTAAGCGCCATGATATAAGCCGCAAGTGAGAAGCCCACCAGCGAAAGGCGGCCGATATAAACGATCCGTGCTTGGCTGGCCCCGCGGTTTATATAGCGCTTATAAATATCCATCGTTACCACGGTGGAAACTGCGTGAATTTGCGAGTTAGCGGTCGACATGGCGGCCGAAGCGCCTGCCGCCATAATCAGCGAGGCGAGTAAGTAAGGCGCATACTCCATCAGCATAATGGGCAGGATTTGATCAGGATTTTCTACATTGGGTTCGAGTATTACGCCGGAGTAACCAGAAAGCACCGACCCCACGTAGGCAAAGGCTGCCAGGCCAAGTAGAAATGGCATTAGGTTAAACAGTTTGCCGTGTTTGACTGAGTACATGCGCAGCCAGATTTGTGGGCCCATAAAGGCGCCAATCGCGAAAAGCGAGAACCACATGGGGTAACCCATCGTGCCGTTAGGCCCTGGCATGGTGAGGTGTTCGGGGGAGGTTTGGTGTAGCTGGCTAAATAGTGCCGTTGGCCCTCCTAACTGGGTGGAAATATAGTAGCCCGCGTACAGCATGCCAAAGAACAGCAGTGCGCCGTATATCACGTCGGTCCAGGCGATGGCGCGTATACCACCGATCCACACATAGATAATAATAATGAAGTAAAACAGCAACGCTGCTAACCAGAAAGGAATTAATCCCCCTGAGGCAACTTCAATTAAGTAAGCGCCCCCGGTTAATTGGATCTGTAAATAAGGCACGGTAAAAATCAGCGTGATTGCTGCAACGGTAATGCGCAGCGCCTCACTATTATAAAAGTCGCCAATTAAATCTGAAGGCGTTAAATAGTTGAATCGTTTACCTAAAAACCAAACTCGCTTGCCTATCCAGTAATACATAAAGCCAAATAGCAGGTTCCAGGCTAGCGCGGTAAGAAATACCGGGCCGTTGGTATAAAACGTTGCGTTAGAACCCAGGAAGGCAAAGGCACTCCACCAAGTGGCGGCAACGGTGAAGAACACCGCACTACTACCCATGGCACGACCTTGAACGAAAAAGTCTTCACTGGTTTCCTGTGATTGTCTTGCTGATAAAATCCCTACTATCAAGGGGATAATCATAAATGCAGCGATAATTAATAGACTACCTGTCATGGTTGATCCCTCCCCTTATGGCTGTTGTTTAGCAGTGTTTTCAGCCATTGGTGTCGGGCTGCCCCAATTAGTAAAGTACGCCACCAAAAAAAGCGCTGTTAACGCAAACCACCAAAACAGGTTCCATACAATAAGAAACGGAATGCCCAGTACCATGGGTTCAATCCGATTAGCCAGCATAATGATGGGACTTTCCAACATGAAAAAACTGAATATCATGCCGCCATAAATGGACAGTTTGAGCGGAGTTAAATATTTCATAGCAAGTAAGCCCTATGTTCCTGGTGAATTATTTATGTTTAGTAAGTGAGCGTTCTTTTCAGCACATGGCAGCCAACAGCAGCGGTTATTAGCGCGACGCTATCGGTGCTGTGGACTGTTTGGGCGTGATCCAGATATTTGTTGTATTTATTCGCATAAATATAATGATTAGGTGTTTTTTAAGCAGCCGTCAAGGTTGCAAGGTCTTCACAACACCGTTTTACGTATAGATTCTCTAACGTGAACAAAAGAAGAGCGTAATTTTATAAACGTGTTCGGTGGCGCATGCTGGGCAATGCCTCATACGATGGAGCCGGACACCATGTTTGGAATAAAAAGCAAAACCAAGACTAAAGCCTCACCTTCTTCTATGGGGGATGCGCCCTCAAAAACGGCACTTAATCAGCATTACTGGATGCCGTTTAGCGCCAATCGCGACTTCCACGCTAACCCGCGGGTTATCGCCGGGGCGGAAGGGCGTTACTACATTGATGACCAGGGCCGTAAGCTATTTGATTCGCTTTCCGGGCTATGGACCTGCGGCGCGGGGCATAACCGCGAAGAAATCCAAAAGGCTGTTTCGGCGCAGCTCGGCACCCTTGATTTCGCGCCAGGTTTTCAGCTTGCCCATCCATTGGCGTTTAAGCTGGCGGAAAAGGTGGCTAGCCTTACACCTGCTGGGCTGGATCATGTGTTTTTCACCAACTCGGGGTCAGAAGCGGCTGATACGTCGGTCAAAATGGCCAAGGCCTACTGGCGCTTAAAAGGTAAGCCTGAGAAAACCCGTATGATTGGCCGCGCCAAGGGGTACCACGGGGTCAACATTGGCGGAACCAGCCTGGGCGGGATTGGTGGCAATCGCAAACACTACGGCCAGTTGATGGACGTAACGCATCTGCCGCATACCCTTCAGGCGGGTCACGCCTACACCCGTGGCCAAGCGGAAACCGGCGCTGGGCTTGCCGATGCATTGCTCGATCAAATCGCCCTACACGATGCCTCCACCATTGCGGCGGTGATTGTTGAGCCAATGTCCGGCTCGGCAGGGGTTATTGTGCCACCAAAGGGCTACCTGGATCGGCTGCGCGAGATCTGCACCGCCCACGATATTTTACTGATTTTTGACGAAGTGATTACCGCCTTTGGGCGTAGCGGCGCGACCACCGGCGCGGAAGCCTTTGGTGTCACGCCGGATATCATGAACGTGGCGAAGCAGATCACTAACGGCGCCATTCCTATGGGGGCGGTGATCGCTTCCAGCGAGATTTTCGACACATTTATGCATGCCGGTGGCCCCCAGCACGCCGTTGAATTCCCCCATGGTTACACCTACAGCGCCCACCCGGTGGCCTGCTCTGCGGGATTGGCGGCGCTTGAGATGATGGAGCGAGAAAATTTCCCCGCTCAGGTTAGCGCCATCGCACCTACCTTTGAGCAGAAGCTACACGCCTTGAAAGGGCGCAATCACGTTGTCGATATTCGTAACTACGGCTTAGCGGGGGCCATTCAGCTAACGCCCCGGGAAGGCGACCCCATTATCCGCCCACGGGATGCGCATATGGCGCTTTGGGAAGCTGGCTTCTACGTGCGCTACGGTGGCGATACTTTGCAATTTGGCCCTCCGTTTGGCACCACCGAAGCCGAGCTTGAGCGCCTTTTCGATGCCGTTGCGACCACCCTGGATTCGTTAGCCTAAGATTCATTGGATAACCGACTGACCTAAATTTCAGAGAGTTTAACTATGAGTGTTGTTTCCCACCTGATTAACGGCGAGTTAGTTGAAAGTAAGCGGACGCTGGATGTCACCAACCCCTCAACGGGCAAGGTGATTCGACAAGTGGCTGATGCGGATGCCGCCGATGTAGAGCGTGCCATTGCCGCTGCCCAGGCGGCGTTTCCGGCTTGGCGCGATACGCCGCCCGCTAAGCGCGCCCAGGTGATGTACCGTTTTAAGCAATTGCTGGAAGATCACGCTGACCGCTTAGTGCAATTGGTTAGCGAAGAGCATGGCAAAACCCCCGAAGACGCCATGGGCGAACTCAAGCGCGGCATCGAGAACGTTGAGTACGCCTGCGGGGTGCCGGAGCTGTTAAAAGGTGAGTACTCCCACAATGTAGGGCCAGGTATTGATGCCTGGTCAAACTTCCAGCCGTTGGGTGTGGTGGCAGGCATTACCCCGTTTAACTTCCCCGCCATGGTGCCGCTGTGGATGTACCCCATGGCGATTGCCTGCGGTAACACCTTTATCCTCAAGCCCTCGGAGAAAGACCCTTCAGCGGCGATGGCGGTGGCCGAACTGCTGCAAGAAGCGGGGCTACCCAAAGGTGTGATGAATGTAATTCACGGCGGGCGCGAAGCGGTGGAAACGCTGCTGGATGCCAAGGCCGTTAAAGCTATTTCGTTTGTCGGCTCAACGCCTGTGGCGGAAGCGATTTACTCGCGCGGTTCCGCGGCTGGTAAGCGCGTACAAGCCCTTGGTGGGGCGAAGAACCATGCTGTCGTTCTGCCTGATGCTGATTTGGAAAATGCCGCCAATACGCTGATGGGTGCGGCTTACGGTAGCTGCGGCGAGCGCTGCATGGCGATCTCGGTGGCGGTATGCGTTGGTGATGAAACCGCAGACCGCTTAGTCGAAACCATGCTGCCCAAAATTGCTCAGCTGAAAGTGGGCCCCGGCACTGACAAAGGCCTGGATATGGGGCCGCTAGTGACGGCCGAACACCGTGACAAGGTACTCGGGTTTATCGAAGATGGCGTTCAGGCTGGCGCTAAGCTGGTTGCTGATGGGCGCAGCCTAATAGTGGCTGGCCATGAGGAAGGCTATTTTGTTGGCGGCTGTCTGTTCGATAACGTCACCGCTGAGATGCGTATTTACCAGGAAGAGATCTTCGGGCCGGTGCTGTGCGTCATGCGGGTCGCTAGCCTGGACGACGCCATGCAACTGATCAACGACCACGAGTACGGCAACGGCACCTGCCTCTTCACCCGCGATGGCGAAGCTGCCCGTCGCTTTACCGACGCTATCGAGGTTGGCATGGTCGGGGTGAACGTGCCGTTACCAGTGCCCGTGGCTTATCACAGCTTTGGTGGTTGGAAGCGCTCGCTGTTCGGTGACCTTCACGCCTACGGCCCTGATTCAGTGCGTTTCTATACCCGCCGCAAAGCAGTTTCCCAGCGCTGGCCATCGGTTAGCGAAGCGACGCGAGCGGAGTTCTCGTTTCCCGCCAATCAAAGTTGACGTTCTAGGGTAAATAGGACATCTTCTCAGCACCGTCGCCCTGCGACGGTGCTTTTTTAGTGCCTATCTTCGATGTAAGGGACGAGTGCAGCGTGGCAAGAACCCAGGACGAAATTCGCCAGACCAACGTTAAGAAGATTCTCTTAGCCGCGGAGCAGCTATTTGCCGAAAAAGGCTACGCCGGTGCCTCTATGGGTGAAATCGCCCAGTTGGCCGATATTCCCAAGTCCAACGTGCACTACTACTTCTCTACCAAAAAAGCCTTGTATCAGGATGTATTGCTCGAGCTTTTGGAGGTGTGGAAACAAGACGCGCTCTGCTTTGAGCTCTATGATGACCCACGGGTGGTGCTTTCCACCTACATTCGCGCCAAGATGAACCACTCCCGCAATCGCGCCCACGGTTCGAAAGTTTGGGCGGCCGAAGTGATGCAGGGTGCGCCGATCCTTAAAGAGCGCTTGCGCGATAACCTTTACGAATGGGCCAAGCTGAAAGAGTCAAAAATTCGCGAGTGGGTCGATTCTGGTCAAATCAACCCTGTCGAGCCTTCCTACTTGCTGTATATGATCTGGGCATCAACCCAGCATTACGCCGACTTCGACTACCAAATCTGCCTTCTCAACGACGACCAGCCGCTGGACGATCTACAGTTCGAGAAAGCCGTACAGTCGGTTACCTCAGTGATCTTGAGGGGCATTGGGTTGACGGCCTGAGCAGCACTCAACGACTGAGCCGAACGGATGTATCAAACTTATGCCGCTTACGCGACAGAAGCGTGCGGAACTTGCGCAGGTTGTCGTCGCCATAGAGCACGCGATCACAAAAGCTGTCGTACTCGTCTAAATCAGCGACTGTCACTATCAACACAAAATCACACTCGCCGGTTACCTGATAACACTGCTTAACTTCAGGGGCGCTCAGCGCTGTTGTTAAAAAACGCTGGTAGAGTGATTTGTTATCCCTCTCCATGGTGACTTCTACCACCATGTGCAAGCACTGCCCCAAAGCGTCAGGATTGAGTAGTGCTACCTCCTGCTCAATGATTCCAGCGTCGCGTAATCGATTAACGCGCTTTAAGCAGGCGGAGGGTGAAAGCCCTATCTCATCTGCTAGTGCTTGGTTGGTCAGGCTGGAGTTACGCTGAAGCTGATCAAGGATTCGTCGATCAATGGCGTCCATGAAATAAAATGTCCTTTCTGAGCTCATAAAGAACGAATAGTGATTGTTAGTGCGGAATTGAAAAGAAGATTCTGCGTGAGCCCCATTATCATAACCGTTGTTCTAAGGATGGCAACGGAGGCTTGATGCAGATAACAATTCATCATCTATTGGCTTGGATAACCCACCTATTACAAGACGCGCTGCGTGTGTACCTGACGTTGCTCAAAATCCTGATTCCGGCGTTGCTTATCGTCAAAGGATTAGAACTCTTGGGTGTTATCGGCTGGCTGGGAACGGTATTGGCTCCCTTAATGAGCATACTCGGTTTGCCCGAGCAGTTGGGTGTTGTGTGGGCGGCGGCGCTCTTTACCAACTTGTACACCGCCATTGCGGTCTTTCTTCAAGTAGCCGGTGATATGCACTTGAGTACCGAGCAAGTAACGGTGCTGGGTGCGTTGATGCTGGTAGGGCACTCGATTCCTGTTGAAGGGGCCGTCGCCAAGCGCGCTGGCGTACCGTGGTGGGCTACGTTACTCCTGCGCGTAGGTGGGGCTTGGCTGCTTGCTTGGCTCTTGCACTGCTTCTATTCGTATTTTGGTTTGTTGCAAGCGCCAGCAGCACTGGTATGGCAACCAAGCTTGTCACCAGCGCCGACGCTAAGCAGCTGGGCTATAGCACAGCTTGAAACGCTAGCGCTTATCTTTGTGATTATTTTAGCGCTGATTGTGCTGCTAAAACTTCTGAAAAAGCTCGGCCTTGAGCGCTGGATTCATCTTGGCTTGCTACCGTTACTCAAACTATTAGGCATTGGCCGTTCTGCGGCTAACGTTACCGTGATTGGGTTCACGTTGGGATTAAGCTATGGCGCAGGGCTGCTGATTCGTGACTTGCAAAACGGTGTGCTTAGCAAACGGGATAGCACGCTTGCACTGTGCTTTCTCGGCCTCTGCCATAGCGTTATAGAAGACACGCTGCTGATCTTGATGCTGGGGGCTGACATAGCGGGCATTTTATGGGCACGGCTGCTGTTTGCTGTTGCTGTCACCGCAATGATTGCCCGCTGGCCGAGATTCATTGCTCGATTAGATGAACGAAAGCGGCAGTAAACCCCTTGGCCAAGTTTTCTTTGTTTGAACACCGCTTTGACGTTGGTGATCAGACCTAGCCGCCCAAAAGGGCGGATTTTGTAAGACATTCGCTATTGGTTTTGTAAGATATCTCTTAAAAATCGATGCCTGAATTGATTTCGCTAGGAGATGCTGTAGCTTTTCTTGGCGTTGCTAGCAGGGCTAAAGTCCTGAGCAATAAATAGCATCGACTTAATACTACTTTTTATAGAAAAGCCCTTTCTCAGCAAAATGAAAAAAGGGTGATGACTCATGGCGGCATTCCCTATTGATGGCGCTTATGTTTGGCCTTACTGGGTTTCAGGCGCATGCCTCTATTTATTTCGATTATTACCAGCTTTCCTACCGTCATCTTTACAGTACTGCTAAGTGTCGCCGTTCTTTACTGGTTAGTTTCGCTATCGGGTTTAGTCGATAGCGACGTAGTCGAGGGTGATGTTGGCGAAGGAGGTTCGCTGGCATTGGGCGGTTTACTGGCAACGCTGGGCTTGCACGGCGTTCCCCTGCCGCTAGTGATTACGCTGCTGGCATTAACCGGCTGGCTGTTTAGCTATTTCGCAATGCTGTTGTTAGGAACACACCTAAACCCAGGCCTGTTGCTGTGGGTGTTTAATGGCGTCGTGCTGATATTAGGGTTTGTTGTCGCCACTATTATCACGTCCTTGCTGATTCGCCCTATGCGGCCCCTTTTTCGCCCCGCTCAGCACCTGCCTATTGAACAGCGTTTGACAGGTAAGCAATGCACGGTTCGCTCGGGAGAGGTGACAAAAGAGAAAGGCCGCGCCGATGCGCATATCGATGGTGACCATCTTATTTTGCAAGTGCGAAGCGACTCAGTGCTGGTGCGCGGCGAGCGCGCCATCATTATTCAGTACCTGTTTACTGAAGATGCGTACTGGGTGGTATCTGAAAAAGATTTTGAAGCCGGCTTAGCCGATTAATTGCCTTGGTGCAGGAGATAAAGATGGATTTGTCGTGGATCATGCCACTACTGGTTACTGTCAGTGCGCTTGTTATTTTGCTGCTTGCAATACTGACACTGTTTAAAGCCTTTTATCGAAAAATAGATCAAGGCCAGGCATTAATCGTCAATGACCTTTCCGCAACGCCCAAGGTTTACTTTACCGGGGCTATGGTGCTGCCCGTTGTTCACCGTTCCGAAACCATGAAGGTGTCGGTGATCACCCTGGAGCTCAATCGTACCGGGAAAGAGGGGCTGATTTGCCGCGATAATTTGCGTGCCGATATTAGCGTAGCATTCTACCTACGCGTCAATGCGACTGCCGAAGACGTCTTGCGCGTTGCTAAATCCGTTGGTGTTGGTCGTGCGTCCGATCGCGATGCCGTTAATGAGTTGTTTAACGCCAAGTTCAGCGAAGCATTGAAGACTGTCGGTAAAAAGATGGACTTCATGCAGCTCTTCGAAGAGCGCCAGCAGTTCCGCGACGCCATTGTTGAGACCATTGGTCAGGATCTTAATGGCTACATTCTCGAAGACGTTGCCATCGACTATTTAGAGCAGACGCCGAAAAGCTCTTTGGATCCGAACAACATCCTGGATTCGGAAGGCATCAAATGCATCACTGAGATTACCGCCCGGCACAATGTTGAAACCAACCGCCTGGAGCGTGACCAAGAGCTGGAAATTCAGCGCAAGAATGTATCCGCACGTGAAGCCGCGTTAGAGCTTGAGCGAACTCAGGCCGATGCCGAGGCGCGTCAGCGTCGCGAAATCGAAAGCCTGCAGTCTCGTGAGCAGTCCGAAGCCGAGCAGGTACTCCAGCAAGAGCGAGCAAAAAGCGAAGCCGCGCGGATTAAAACCGACGAAGAGCTGGCGATTGCCGAAGAGAACAAGCAGCGCCAGATCGAAATGGCCACTAAGGCCCGCGAGCGTGCGGTACAAATCGAAGAGGTGCGCATTCGTCAGGCGAAAGAGCTTGAGGATGTGACCCGTGAGCGCGCGGTAGAAATTGAACGAATCGGTATGGAAAAAGCGCTGGAAGAAGAGCGCAAAGAGATTGCCGACATTACCAGCCAGCGTATTGCGGTTGAGCGCAGCGTGGCGGAAGAAGAAGAGAATATTAACGATGTGCGCAACCGTGCCGAGGCGGAGCGCCAGAAGGTCACTCGCTTGACCGCTGCCCAAGCCGAAGCTGAAGAGCGCAAGCTCAAAGAAGTGCGTGCCGCGGAAGCTGTGTTCGAGCGCTCCAAACTGGAAGCGGAAGAAGCCGTTATTCGAGCACAAGCCGATCTGGATGCCGCCGAGAAGAAATCCGCAGCAGAAGAGAAGCAGGCGCGTGGCCAACAGGCGCTTGCCGCGGCAGATGGGCTGGCCGAAGCACAAGTGCTGGAAGCGCGAGCTCACGCCCAGCGTAGCGAAGGCTTTGCCCTTGCCGAAGTTAAAACGGCTAATGCGAAAGCCGATGAAGATGCCGGACTGGCGGAAGTGCGTATTCTTGAGCAGCGCCTGGAAGCCGAGGCTATGGGCGAGGAAAAACTGGGCACCGCGAAAGCGCAGGCCCGGGAAGCAATGGCCAAAGCCGAAGCGAATGGTTTGGTCGAGAAGCTGCGCGCTTACGACAATATGTCCGAAGAGGCTCGCCACTTCGAAGAGTTCCGTATGAACCTGGAAGTCCACGAGAAAGAAGTCATGGCGCAAATCGAAGCTCAGCGCATCGGTATGCTCGAAAATGGCAAGGTAATGGCTGCCGCGATGCACAATGCTAAGTTTGAACTGATTGGAGGCGACAGCGATGTATTTGAAAAGCTCACCGCCGGCCTAGGCTACGGTAAAGCGGTTCAAGGAGTGCTCGATAAGTCGCCAGCGTTGCAAGCCACTCTGGCGGGCTTAGCGAATCGTGCCATGAGTTCTGGCAAATCCTCTGAAACTGCCTAAAGGACAGGGCGGCTCACTATGGGGAGAGCCGCCTTACTTTTGCCGGTAGTGTCGCGCCAAGCGGCCGGTGAACTATCCAGGCAGTTTTCGTGAAAGCCTAAGACCGCAACTGTCAGCCAATTGCGGTCTTTGCTATTTCTAGTGAGCACTTTTCAGGATGAATACTATGTCGAAGGAGCACGCTTCGGTTGAAAATATCGTCAGAGAAAGCACCGCATTTGAGACGATACAGCGGCGTTTGAGAACCCAGGGCGGCGAACTGGGTGCGTCGATCAGTAAACTGAATGACGCCCGCGCTGACGTTTTCGGTAGCAGTAGCATGGCGCTTTTGGGTAGGGCCCGTGTTCGAACCGAAAATAACGCCATTGCTCGCGATATGGTACGCATTGGCGAGCAAATTTTGTTTGGCTTTAATGTTCAATTAGGGTTGCGCAAAGAACTGGAAGCGAGCGATATTTTTGCGCTCTACCACCTCAAAGATGATGAAGAGGGGCTTGAGTTAAGTGAAGCGCCAATGGCGAATAGCTTCCTCACCGAGAGCCGCTTTGTTCAGGATTTCAAAGAACTCCAGAAATACTACAGCCATGCCACGCTGGTTCAACTGGTCACCCTTAACAATAAGCTGCTAATTGCTTTTCAAATCGGTGAAAAACTAAGCGACCTGCGCGTCTTCCGTTGGGAGTTAGCCGCCAGCGGTGAGGTGAGCCGCTATATCGATAATCGCGGCGAGCGCGACCTGATCTTTCCTGACCGCTTTGCTTTCCCCTGGCAGACAGCAGGCCGGGATATGCAGGAGCAGGGTCGTGCTCCCCATCTGAATATCCTTGATACCGTCTTCGTGGATAACCTGCGCGGCAACATTACCTTCAAGATTGAGAACAACACCAGCAGCGGCGAGGGTATCTTTACCGACCCGGTGGAGTCAGACTCCCAGTCGCTGGATGATGCCTCTTTTGAATATGCTGATCTTGGTGCGGTGGTGCTGATTCGCATTTTGCCCTTCAATGAGAAGCAGTGGCGCTACTACCTTTTCAACCGTGCTGAGCAGCACGTTAAACGTGTTGATGCCATGGCGGGCTCGGTGGTTGAGCTGCCGGAAAACCACGGCCTGATTTTTCCCTCAGGCTACTACTTGAATACGGGTGAGTTGACCACCTACGAAGTACCCGAGGAAGACCTGCGCTTCAAGCGCATGGTGCGCTCGCCAAACGGCGAAGATGTTCTCTACACTTTCTACGCGCCGCAAACCGGGCAGGTGGTGCTTTATCGCTACAACTTGATCCGCAAGCAGGTCGATACCCCCATGGTGGGGCACGGGGCGGCGATACTTGAAAACGGTCACCTAGCGATTTTTTACGCTGAAGACGAGCCTACGCTGGTGCATCCTATCCAGGTATGGGCGACGCCCTTTATGTCGGAGCGTTTTCATGCCCAGGACGCGGTGCGCAACGACACGCCACTAGGCCGAATCGGCAACCCTGATCTGGTGCGCGGTATTGCCGAGCTCAATAGCATTGTGCAGCTCGCTAACGAGCAGCAGGCGTCCGAGCGTCACTTTAACGCCATCATTCGTCGGGTCGACCGCACGCTGAACCAGTTCCACTGGATTGGTGAAGCTGACTTTAAAACCATTCACGCCGCGCTTGAACAGCTAAAGCACACCGCTGAACTGATGCTCGATGAGTATGAGAAAGTCCAGGCGATTCGTGCCCAGACAGCCCAGGCGCTAGACGAGGTTGAGAAACAGCAGGCGGCGCTGCTGCGGGAGCTCAAGCCCAGTAGTTGGAAAACCCCCGACCTATTCGTTACCTACCTGAAACACTTACGCGACCATCGTGGGCGACTAATGGCGCTGCGCGAGCGCCGCTACCTGGATGAGGAGCGCCTGCAAACATTAGAGCAAGCGCTGGATAAAGCGGAGCAGTCGCTTACCCAGCAGACCTTCAGCTTTCTTGCCCAGCCTGAAGCCTTGGACGGCTACCGGGAAACCCTGGCGACGTTGAAAGAGCAGGTGGGCGAAGCGGAAAATCGCCAGCAGCTGGCAGAGTGCGTGGGGCGTTACCGCGAGTTGACGGCGGGCCTGGATATGATTCAAGGGCTGTTGTCGTCGATGTCCGGCGGTGATGCTATCGAACAGACGCGGATCACCGAGAACATCTCCAGCATCTACGCCTCGATTAATCAGCAGCGCTCCGAAGCGGAGATCCGTTTAAGAGAGCAGGGGAGCGCAGAGGCTCAGGCGCAGTTTGCAGCCCAGATCCGCCTGTTTGAGCAGAGCTTGGCCAACGGTGTCGGTGCGCTGCGGGAGCCCGACGACTGCGATCAGCTAATGACCCGCATACTCGACCAACTCCAGGAGTTGGAGAGTCAGTTCGGTGAATTTGATGAATTTTTGACCACCATTCTCGAACAGCGTGAAAGTGCCCACGAGAGTATCGAAGCACGCCGCCAGCAGTTGCAGGATGAACGTCAACGTCGTGTCTCTACCCTAACGGACGCCAGCCAGCGGATTCTGGCCAATGTGGAGCGGCGCACAGAGCGCTTTGAAACCCTGGAAGAGCTGCATAGCTTCTTCGCAGCGGATGCCATGGTAGCCAAAGTGCGCAGCATGGTCGATGAGCTGCGCAATATGGGCGGCAATCTTGAGGCGGACGATATCGCCGGACGCCTGCGCTCCTCTCAAGATGCCGCCATGCGTAGCGTGCGTGACCGTTCCGATATCTATGAATCCGGTGGCGACGTCATTCGCTTAGGCCCGCGGCACCGCTTCAGCGTCAACCAGCAGCATCTCGACTTAACCCTGGTGCCGCGCCAAGAGCGAATCATGCTGCACCTGACGGGCACCCAGTATTACGAGCCGCTGGAAGATGAGCGGCTGACCGAACTGCAAGACTACTGGAGTATGCTGCTGCCTTCGGAAAGCTCTGCGGTCTATCGCGCCGAGTATCTTGCCTATCGCTTTATGGGCGAGCTAGCGCAGCCCGGTGCTAAGCCGGTTAATGTGGAAGATTTCAGCGAGCTTCAGCGTCAGATTGCCAATTTTGCTTCGCCGCGCTATCGCGAAAGCTACGAAAAAGGCATTCACGACCACGATGCTGCATTAATCGTACGCACCCTGTGGCCGGCTCGCCAAAGCGCTGGTTTGCTAGGGTTTGGGCCACTGCCGCGGGCATTGGCGATGCTGTTCTGGGCTGACCGCATCCATGATGAAGAGGCGACCCGTAACCTTCGCGCTCGCTGTCTATCGGCGGGCATTCTTTGCCGCATTATGAATAACGAGGATCTGCTGCGGGCCTTGATTCAGGAAGTACAACCGCAGCTTGGCGCCTTTTTGTCGGCCCAGCAGATCAAGTGCTCGGTGAGTCATATCAGCAGTGCCACAGACTTTCTAGTGCGCCAGTTGGCTGAAGAGGGCGAACGTTTTCCGGTCACCCAGTACGCCGCAAGCCTGGTGGAGAGCTTTACTACCTCCATGCAGCAGCAGGGCCACTACGCACACTTTCAAGAGGCTTTGGCGGTGGTTACGGGTAACCCCGGCGCCCGCTGGGTGATCACCTCCCACTGGCTGCAGGCCCACGCGGGGCAAGCCAAGCAAGAGGCGTTGCTGCACTACCTGCCCGAAGCGATTGCCATGCTTAACACGGCTGACCGGCTAAGCACCTCCACCCATAATGTCGAGCTAGCCTTCAACGTTACCGGCTTACTGGGCCAGCATGGGCGTCTTGAACAACAGGAGCTCACGCTTCAGCTCGATGACTTTCAGGAGCGACTGCGCCATCACGAGCAGGTCGTTATACGCGACTGGACGGCACTGCAAGAGCGTCGTCAGCTGATTTTACGCGAGCAGCGGGAGCGGTTGCGGCTCGAAGAGTACCTGCCGAAGCCACTCAACTCCTTTGTGCGCAACAAGCTGATTACCGAAAGCTACCTGCCCATTATCGGCGATAACCTGGCCAAGCAGATGGGCACGGTAGGCGATACGCGGCGAACGGATAATAGCGGTTTGCTGATGATGATCTCCCCGCCCGGCTACGGTAAAACCACGCTTATGGAGTATGTGGCGAACCGCTTGGGGCTGATCTTTATGAAGATTAACTGCCCCAGCCTTGGCCATGATGTGACCTCGCTGGATCCTGAGGCCGCCACGCACTCCACCGCTCGGGCCGAGCTGATCAAGCTGAACCTGGCGTTTGAAATGGGCAACAACGTCATGCTCTATCTTGACGATATTCAGCATACCCATCCGGAATTTTTGCAGAAATTTATCTCGCTATGCGACGGCAGCCGTCGGGTAGACGGTATCTGGAATGGGCGCACCAAGACCTACGATATGCGCGGTAAGCGCTTCTGCATCGCGATGGCGGGTAACCCCTACACCGAAAGCGGCGACGTGTTCAAAGTGCCCGACATGCTGGCTAACCGCGCCGACGTTTATAACCTGGGTGATGTATTAAGCGGCATGGAAGAGGTGTTTGCGCTCTCCTACATCGAGAACGCCATGAGTGCCAATACGGTGCTCGCCTCTTTGGCCACACGTGGCATGGAAGATTTCTACCGCTTTGTGGATATCGCCATGGGTCGCGAGGTGCCAAGCACCGACTTTGAACACGATTATAGTGCCGCAGAGCGCGAAGAGATCGTGGCGGTGCTGAAGAATATGTTTAAAGCCCGAGAAGTGGTGCTGCGCGTGAATCAGCAGTATATCGCCTCCAGCGCCCAGGCTGACGAGTACCGGACGGAGCCGTCATTCCGCCTACAGGGCAGCTACCGCAATATGAATCGGTTGGCAGAGAAGATGTCACCGATCCTTAGCGACGACGAGCTCGAAGCCATTATTGATGATCACTATGTCGGCGAAGCGCAACTACTCACCCAGGGTGCCGAAGAGAATCTACTCAAGCTGAAAGAGCTTAGAGGCACCTTGAGCGAGGAAGAAAAACAGCGCTGGGAAGCGATTAAGCGTGAGTTCCAACGTCGGCAACTAACCGGAGGCAACGAAGAGACCGGTGCCTTGGTGGTGCGTCAATTAAGCTTAATTGCGGAGGGGGTTGGTCAATGGGGGAAGGTAAGGTCGGAGGATGGTTAATGTTGCTGGAAGAACTACCCGAACATTAATCATGAGTTATTGATTGGAGATACTTAATTGTTAAAAATCAGCCGCTGGTTATCAGCGGCTGACTAATCATTTATCTAAAAGCACTCACTCAACAGCCGAGTAAGGGTTTTCTGCCATTAAGAAAGCGCGTAAGTCGGCTTTTTGAGAGTGGTTGTGCAGCCACTCACGCACGTCACAGGCCTTTTGGTAGTCAGCATCACCAAACTTGCTGCGATAGAGCTGCTCAAAGGTGTCACTGGTTTTTTCCTGACGTATCCGCTTTTGCCAGGAGTCTGTCAGTATGCTGTTAAGGTTACCTGCAAGTCCTTCAGCAACCAGCATTTCCCACTCGCCTTTATTCAGCCACACGCCGCCTACACGAGCGCTATAGTCGATCCGATGAGCATTATCTTTGGCGATTCGAAACTTGCTCATAATGCCGCCGGTCACTGGGCAAATCAGTGCGCCTACCCGTATCTTCCGCCTCAACGCTCTCGACACCAGTATCATCAAATACGTGTTCGGGGTGACGTTCTTTCCAACTAATGTAGTCTTCAATCAAGATCCAATTGCCGCCGCAGTTATCGCAAGTATGGCTACGGAAAAGAGCATCAATAAAGCTGGGGACTAAGTTCCCTTGTTGGCATGCGGTACATTTCATCGGCGCGTTCCTGCTGTTAAGTCCATGATATCTTTCTCATGTATGAAAGTTGTCACAAAGGCTAATTAAGAGCAAGTTGTCACGCCGAGAAATTAACACTTAAAACTTAACCGATGCCTGCAGGCTAACTTCCAGTGGGTTGCCGACTACTAAAAGGACGCCTCAGGCGATTCGTAGGGAGGGGACGATAGCTCTAGTAGTTCCTGGGGTGGCTTTTTATACAAAGTGGGTTCCTGGCCCAGTCGCTCGGCCATGAAGCTGATAAAAGCACTCAGTTTTGGTGGCAGATACCGAGTTGGTGGATAAAGCACCCAGGCCTCGCCGCAATAATAATGGGTCTTGAATTCCCATTCCGGAAGTACTTGGACGATATGTCCCTGCTGCAACGCATGGCGAGCAGTGAAGTACGGCAAGCTGCCAATACCAAGGTGTTGCAAGACCGTATCCAGCCTTGCACCAGTGTGATTGACCGCATAGCGACCGTGCACATTGACGCTCACGTTCTTGCCGTTGCGCTGGAATTTCCAGCGGGAATCACCGGGCTCCTCGCCCAGAAAAATGCAATTGTGCACTTTTAGATCGTGCGGGTGCGCAGGTGCACCTTGACGCTCTAGATATGCCGGCGTCGCACACAGCATATGGTCGATGTCGATGAGTTTTCGCCCCATAAGACCCGGTGAAGGGCGATCGGTAATGCGGATTGCCAAATCCACCTGATCATCAATCAAATCCACGTAGCTGTCCTTGAGCTGTAACTGAACGTCGATTTTGGGATAACGCGCCAGGAAGTCAGGAATGTGGGGGTGGATGACAAAACGTCCTACCGCCTTCGGTACACTGACTCGTATTAGACCTTGTGGTTCTGGGTCGAACTGCCCAGAAACGGCCATCACGGCCTGCGCTGCGCTCACCATGTCCACGCAACGTCTATGAACCTCATGCCCGCTTTCGCTTAGCCGCAGTTTGCGGGTCGTGCGCTGGAGCAGCCGCGTACCCAGCGCCTTCTCCAGGCGGGCAACCGAGCGGCTGATTGCCGAGGGGGTTGCGCCTAACTGGCGTGCCGTTTCTGAAAAGTTGCCGGTTTCGACCACCTTGACGAAGACCGCCATTTCGCCCAACAGGGCGACCATCTGATTTGTGCTCATGAGGCAAAAACTATTTGAATTTGCGTTGGATTATCGCAGCCGCTCTTTATCAATACAATTGATAATTAATGATAGAGGAGCCGAGCTATGACGCGAAAGTTGTATTGGGAAGGCGGCATAACGGAATCTGAAGTTGAAGTTCTATATTGCGAGAAATTGGCTGATGGCGAGTATAGCGTGCGGTTGAATGCAACTCCCTTTCACCCGCAGGGAGGTGGGCAACCCGCAGACGTGGGCTGGATCGATGAAGCGGAAGTGTTCGCTGTGGAAGTGGTGGACGGGAATATTATCCATTACACCCACCAGGAGGTTGGCTCTGGTTCAGCTTTCGCCAGGGTGAATGTCGATCAACGCCAACGTCATTCCAGGCTGCATTCGGCTGGACATCTAATTGGTCACGCACTTGAAGCGTTCGCTTGGCGGCCCGTCAAGGCACACCACTGGCCCGGAGAGGCGCGAGTGACCTTTAAACCTGCTGGCGATGCTCAGGCCGTAGATGTGGAAACGGTACAAAACCTTTGTGAAGACCTGATCGCCCGCAACCTCCCGTGCAAGGTCAAGGTAGACGAAAAGCAATCCCGCCAGGTTGGCTTCGGTGAACTAAAACCCTATGGATGTGGCGGAACTCACGTCGCGGCAACGGCGGATCTGCAAGGCCTCCAGATATTGTCGGCGAACCTGAGGAAAGGCCAGTTAATCGTTCAGTACGACATTCAATGATCTAGCCATGATCCCGCTGCTTATGTCGGTGACGTCACAGGAGCCAATAAACGTTGCCTGCCATCCGGTAAGTGGCAGCAAAGATAATTAACAGGGGGAAGTATGTTGATCGAGCTGGATGATTTAAAGCAGGGGGCGGTCGAGAGGCTGGCGCGTGAAGAAGTTCTGGCGGTTCGTGTACGTCACTTTATTGACAAGGACATTGCCGCCAGGCTTTCCGAGCAGATCATGGAGCGCGGGCTTCAAAAATACTTGAATGCACCCAGTATTGGCCGGATTGGGATGGCCTTTTACGAAGCAGAGAACCAGCCGCCGCTCATCGCTAATTATTTCGAGAGTGTTTTCGACAACATCAATGAACTGAGGAAGCGCTGCGCACCTTATGTATCCCCTATCGATTTGCTCAGGTGTGTATTGGACGAAATATGGCCGGCAGGTGCTCAGCTCCAAACGCTATATGGTCGAAAGATGTATGTCGGATTGTCGCGTGCTGTTAAGCCAGGCGTCACTTTCCTGGCTCATCACGATATCTTCGCCAAAGACGCGCCGAACAGTTTTCAGGCTTGTAGCTTACAAGCGCAAATGGCTGCCAACGTCTATCTGTCCATGCCCGGCGAGGGTGGCACGTTGCAGATATGGGATCAGCAGCTGTCTGCAGAGGCTTTCGATGAGATGCGAGGTGACAGTTATGGCATTGATCCAACGCTTCTGGGAGCGGCCACTTTGGAGGTATGCCCAGAGGCCGGAGACCTGATCCTGTTCAACTCGCGCAAGATGCACGCCGTAACACCGGGCACCGAAGGGATGCGACTCAGCCTGTCTTGTTTCGTGGGTTATCGCGGCCCAGCGACCCCGCTCTCCTTTTGGAGTTGATATGACACCGGATTATCTGGGGGAATTTCTTGCCCTGGCCGCCATACACTTTCTTGCAGTTGTGGCGCCGGGGCCGGATTTCGCCGTCACGATTCGCCAGAGCGTGCTCTATGGGAGGCGTCTAGGCATCGCTACGGCGGTCGGCATTGGGGCCGGTATCTCGGTACATGTGATCTATACCTTGCTGGGGGTCGGCGCGTTGATGCACACAACCCCCTGGTTACTGAGTGCGGCCGAGTTGGTGGGCGGAGCCTACCTGTTATATCTCGGCGTCACGTTCATTCGGCAGGCAGGCAAGCACACAACCGGGCTGGCGCTAGATGCCGGAGCCGAGGCAGGGGCAAGGAGCTTTCGCCAGTCGTTTGGGCTGGGGTTTCTGACCAATGCGACCAACCCCAAGGCGACGCTGTTTTTCCTGGCCGTGTTCACGACTGTGGTCAGTGATTCGACGCCATTGCGCATTCAAATGTTTTATGGCGGCTGGATGTGCCTGGTCAATGCCGGTTGGTTCGTGTTGGTCAGCCTTGTGTTCACCAGCCCGCCTGTTCGCGAGCGTTTTCTGCGTATTGGTCACTGGTTCGAGCGGTTAATGGGAGTGCTGCTCATCGCCTTTTCGATGCGTTTGTTGTGGGGGATTGGAGGAGTGATGTTCACCTTTTCAAAATGAGAAGGCGCTTAAATCTTGTGCAGAGAATAACTGTTAATTCATAAAAAAAGAGGTAGACAATGATCAGAGAAAGTCTTGTGAAGGATGGGTATTCCCGCTTTTCTATGAACCACGCTTTCAGTGAAGAAGACATTGCTTTTCTTCACAGAGAATTTAGGGCACTAGAGCCAGATCCTTATGCGCCGCCTGGCGTTCAACGATTCAGGCGATATGGAAATGGAGTGATCGTTCCATGGCGGGGCGGCGCTGGGGTGGATTGGATGCCCGTGGTAATTGATTCTCGAGGACACGGAATGTCTGGCTATGATCAAGGTGGCAATAATCCTGAGCATGAGAACATACGCTACTTTTATGCATTGAGCGACATCATTAAGTCCACTGAGCTATTGACAGAACTTGTCATTAGAGATTTTGAAAATACTTTCTGGTCTGAGAGGGATTTGATATCTCCAATATATTTCGGCGTACATTTCGTCAGAATAGTATCTTCTTCGATCAACAATCGCGGTATAAGCTCGCCTGACTGTTTCCATCAAGATGGCGAACCTTTTACATTTGCTCATCTGGTTAGTCGGTCAAAAAGCACGAATGGCGGTGTGAACTATATAGGTTCTACCCACGTGAGAAATCTGACGCTGAATGAAGTTGCTGAAGAAGATATCTGTGCGAAGTTTGAACTACGCGAATTCATGGATAGCTTTGCTGTTCATGACCCACGGGTCTCTCATTACGTATCACCAATAGTTAAATCTGAAGTTGATGCAGAAGATGCCGATAGGTGCATGATACTTATAGATTTCTCACCAATGGTTCAAAGAATATGAAAATACTGTTTTCTCTGCTACCGATTCTGATTGCGCTACTTGCGGGGTATGCGATTGGAAGACTGCTTCCCACCCAGTTCCGTAAGCCACTTCTACATTCGATAGCACCTTTAGTTTGGGTGCTTCTATTCCTTATTGGATTCGAATTTGGTGAGGTGATTTTGTCGGCAAGCTCGATAGGCATCGTGATGAAGGCCGCGTTTGTTTTTGCAGTCTGCACCACGGTGTTTCCATGCCTGCTCATTCTCATGCTTAAAAGCAGTCGGCAAAGCCTCCCTGCCAAAGCGCGTCAGCCATTCAGATTGAGCTATATTTGGCCGCCGCTTAAAGAGTGCCTCATCGCCCTGGTGATGGTTGGGCTGGGCGGTGTGCTTTACCTTCTACAGGATCGCATTCTAGGGGGGGCGCTGGCGTTTCCGTCAAGCGGTGCCATGCTACTGCTGCTAATTCTTCTGGTCGGTATCGACCTTACACACGTCAAACTTAATGTGCAGTGGTTATCGTGGTCGATATTGGCCGTTCCCCTATTTGTTGTTCTGGGCTCCTTGGTCGGTGGTGCGATGGCTGCCTGGATTACTGGTGAAAGCTTACGGGTCTCCTTAGCCCTTGCCAGTGGTTTCGGTTGGTTTACGCTTTCTAGCGTCATGATAGGTGATGCGTTTGGGCAAATGTATGGAACGATGGCACTCATGACAGACCTGCTTCGTGAACTGCTTGCTATTACGGTGCTCTACGCCTTGGGACGGCATCAGCCGCAGGTTGGTATTGGCAGTGCCGGGGCAACTGCATTGGACTCTACTCTGCCGATTATCAAGCAGGCCTGTTCGCCCGATGCGGTGCCATTGGCTCTGGTTAGCGGGTTCTTGTTGACGCTGCTGGCACCGGTGTTCATCACAATCCTGATTCCAGGGATTTGAAAACAGCCTTAAAACCGTTGCTTGGTTTAAAGTAGCTGGTGGTTCAGCTTCGAAGCTTGCGTAGGCCAGGATTTAACAGGGCTAACTGCGAATGCACGTAGCAGCAAACAATTCCCCCGTTTTATTTGACCGTTTCGGGGCAGCCTCGATATCGCCCCGTTGCTAGCCGTCCGGCTTTGGCAGCCGCCACCTCCGGTTAAAGCCTACAAAGGCGATAAGTTGTTCAAAACTTAACCGACGCCTGCAGGCTAATTTCCAGCGGGTCACCGACCACTACCCGCGTGCTGCCGCCGCTTGAGGGGTAGTAAGTAGTATCGAACAGATTCTTGGCGTTGAGCTGCAGGTGCAGGTTGTCGTCCATCCAGGGCGTGTCCCAGCCGATAAAGGCATCGGCGACGGTGTAGGCGTCTAGCTGGAAACTATTGTCGGCATCGCCTTCGCGCTCACCCACGTAGCGTACCCCGCCGCCCAAGCGCCAGTTGCCCATTTCCGGGCCGGTATTCAGGTCGTGAGCCAAGTAAAGGCTTGCGGTGTGGCGTGCGGCGTTGGTTAGCCGGTTACCTTCGGTACCTTCGGTATCTTTCAACACCTCGGTATCGGTATAGGCGTAAGCGCCTAACAGCGAAAGCTGATCGGTCAACTGGCCGGAAACCGTTAGCTCCACACCCCGGGAGCCCGCTTCGCCTACCGTGCGGGTGACGCCGTTGTCGGAGACGGCGACATTCTCCTTGCGGATATCAAATAGCGCAGCGGCTAACGAGAGCTGGTCGTTCCATAGGTGTTTGACGCCGATCTCACTGCCCATACTGTGCTCAGGATCCAGCGTCTTGCCCGTATCGCTGTCGGCGCCATTGGGCACAAAGGCTTCGCTATAGCTGGTATAAACCGACGTATCCGGAGTCAGGCGATGCAGCAGGCTGACCGACGGCAGGAAAATATCGTCGCTGATATCGGTGGCGGTCACGAAGGGGCGGCCACGGCCACCAAACTGCTCATAGCGGGTATAGCGCCCGCCTAGCCCCAGCGTCCAGCGGTCGTTGAAGTGCCAACGGTCATTGAGATAAACGCCGGTCGTATTAATCTCATCCAAGCGGTTGCTTCGCGAGGTGTTAAGGCGATCGCTATCCAGATTAAGACCGCCGTAGCTCATATCATAAATATTCTGGTCGGTGACCGCCGAACCGCGATACACATCGCCCACGTAGTCCCGGCGGCGTTCGTGATCAATCCCGACAGTCAGGTCGTGGCGCATGCCAGCCAGAGTGGCGGTACCGGTGGTATCCCAGGCGGTGTATTGCACACGGCGGTCAAAGCCGTAGTTGGCGTCTGCACGGCGGGTTAGTGCGCCGGTGTCTTCATTCACACGCAATACCCGCGGTTGGCCATCGCTGTACTGGCGGCGGTTCCAGCCGTAGGTCAATCTTGTCGACCAGTCGTCGTTGATATCCTGCTCCCACCAGGCGGTGACCGCTTCGTCGTGACCAAATACCCGCGACCAGGGTTCATCGAAACGGCGGTCATTGGGTACCTTGGCGGGCTCACCGTCGACAATCACCGTGCCGCGATCCAGGTCCAGGTCGTAGTCGCGATACTCATAGGAGATCTGCGCGCGACTGTCGCTGCCTTCCCAGCGTAGCGAGGGGGCAACGATAGTGCGTCGATTGTTACCGAAGGCTCGAAAGGAGTCTTCATCTTCATGGTGGACGATAAAGCGGAACGCCAGGCCGGTATCGGCAAGCGGGCCAGTGACATCGACGCTGGCATTGCCGCCGCCCAAGGAGGTGGCTTCGGCGCTGATTTCGCGCTGCCACTCGTACTCAGGGCGTTTGGTCACCAAATTGATTACCCCGCCAGGATCCTGCTGGCCTTGAAAGAGTGAGGCTGGCCCCTTGAGTACTTCTACATGGTCTACCGTCGCCATGGAAAAGGTGCCGCGGGGTTGGCGAATGCCGTCGATCAGCGTCGAACCATCGCTATTGCTGCCAAAGCCGCGTTTGATAAAGCCGTCCTCGGTACCCCCCATATTATTGCCTTCGGTCACCCCCGCAACCATCGCCATCGCCTCGGTGAGGCTGTCGATATTATGATCGGCCATCACCTGGGCGGTGACGGTTTCCACCGTGCGGGCTTCTTCCAGAAACGATACCGGCTGTTTGCTGGCCAAGCTGGAGCGCTGGGCGCGATAGCTCTGTGGAGCCACATCGGTTAGACGATCCGAGGTGACGATCAATGTTTCTGAAACTGTTTCTGAAGCGGTCTCATTGGTTTGTTGAGCATAGGCATAGGGCAGAGGATTCAGAAGCAGCAGCGGCGAAAGCAGCGCAATGGTTCGAGAGCGGAACATGGGTGGTATCGATCCTTTTTATCGTCAGTGGGTTGAGTGAGCAAGCGTTATTGAGCGTTGAGGGTGCCCCAGAAGTGACCTTCGCGACTTAGTACTAGAGTGGTGGGGAGCAGGGCGTCGAAGGTGGCGGCCGGGTCGAGGTCACTAAAAAGCGCGGGGTACAGCCACTGGGCAATACGCTCCAGTGCCACGATGGCGAAGGGGCCTTGGTGGAAGCCGTGCCACAGCGCATAGAATTGCCCTTGCTGAACGGCGTCGAGATGCTGCCAGCCGGGCAGTTCTTGACTAAGCGAGCGCAGGTCTTGGGCAATCTCTGCATCGCTAACCCCAAGCCCCACGCTGATACCATCCCCCGCTGCCCACTGCCCCGCGGTATTGATAACGACGTCGGGCGGGTGGCTCAGTACCCATTCGTTGCTTAGCGTCGCCGAAGCGCCGGGGGTTAACGCATCGGCGATATTCTCGCCGCCTGCCCGTGCGACCAGGTCGGCCAGCCCGTTTCTTAAATTGGTACGGCAGCAGTCAACTTTTACTCCAGGGGCGACATTGATCAGTACCCTGGGCGGTTCAGTGGGATGCTCTGTCAACTTCAGCTCTGCCAAACCCTGGTTGATACGCGCCAAGCGCTGTTCAATCAGAGAGATCATACGATTGGCCCGTGGCGTCGCGTTTAATGCCTCGCCTAAAAGAGCCAGGCTTTTGGGCGTGTTTTCCAACGGGTGGCGGTTAAAGTCGATAAACAGGTAGGCAATGCCCAACTCGTCGAGTAGCTGCGCCAAAGGGGAGCCTTCAACACTGCTGGCACGTGAGAGATCAAACAGCACCAGATCCGGGGCCAGATTCAGTAGCGCTTCGCTATCGAGCTGAGGGGTTGGCGCGTGTGAAAGCGTAGGCAATTGGGCAAGCGCGGGCCACTGGGTAGTAAAACGTTGGGCCATGGAAGGGTCGAACACGGCCAGCGGATAGGCCCAGCCCGCCAAGTGTTCGGTCGGGTTATCCAGTAAGCTGGCTAGCGCATAGAGCTGGCGCGGCTGGGTAAGAAATAGCCGTGATGGCGGTGCTGAAAGCGTTACCTGGCGCCCGGCGAGATCGGTAAGTTGTTTGGGAAAGCCCGCCTGTGAACCGGCTGCCCAACAAGCGGTAGTGCTTAACAGACTGATCCAACACAACAGATTGATAGCCAGGTGGCGCATTGGGTTATCCTGGATTGACGTCGCTAAATGGAGTGCGCAGTTTGCTCACTGACGCGATCGCTAAGCACAATTGGCCGCCCCAACGAGCATTGCTCGACCCGTGACTCGACTCCGTAGGCGGCGTGCAGTACGTCGGGGGTAATCACCGTGTGAGGGTCGCCGGCAGCCAGCAGACCACCGTTGCCAAACAGCAGTACTTGGTCGCAGAAGCGCAAGGCCAGATTGATATCGTGGATAGCCATCAGGCAGACCGACTGCCGTTCCGCAATCACTGTGCGCACGGTATCGATCAGTGCCAGCTGCCAACGCAAATCCAGCGCGCTGGTGGGTTCATCCAGCAGTAACAGTGCTGGTTGGCGGGCAATCGCCTGGGCCAGGCCGATCATCTGGCGCTGACCGCCGGAGAGTTCGCTTAGCGGGCGTAAGGCTAGCGGTCGAATGGCCAGCGCATCGAACACACGCTCAATCAATGCCTCAATCGCCGCGCGGCTTAAATCGGGGCGCACCGCACGGCAGGCGCTAAGCACCGCTTCATAAGCGACTAACGTGGTGGCCTGAGGGAGCATTTGCGGCAAATAGCCCACATGGCGCATCCGCGCTGCGCCGCTGAGGCTGGCGAGGTCGATATCGTTGAGCTGCATTTGCCCGCTGGAAGGCTGTAGGCCAGCGACTGCTTTTAACAGGGTCGATTTACCCACCGCATTGGGCCCCAGCACCGCGACCAGCGAACCGGGTGGTAGTGTGGGCAGGCTTAGCTGGTCGAAGACGCGCCGTTTGCGATAACCGGTCGTGAAGTTGCTGAGCGTAAAACCTGCCTTCATCGTGCTCGCCCCTGCATCATGATCAATGCCATAAAGAAGGGGATACCCACCAGCGAGGTCACCAGACCCACGGGAAGCACCAACCCATCGACCAGCGTTTTACTGGCGATAGAGGCAAGCGAAAGCACCAGCGCCCCGGCCAGGGCGCTGCCCGGTAAGTAAAAGCGGTGATCTTCACCCAGCGCCAGCCGGGCCATATGTGGGCCGACTAACCCTATAAAGCCGATAGTGCCCACAAACGCGACCGCCGCAGCGGCAAGTAAACTCACCCGCAGTAGCGAGATAAGCCGCAGGCGTTCAACCGCAATGCCGAAGCTGCGTGCGTGTTCATCACCCGAGCGTAGTGCCGTCATCGCCCAGGCGCTGCGCAGCGAGAAGGGCAGGCAAACAGCCAACACGGCTGCCACGATGGCCACCGTCTCCCAGGAGGCACGGGACAGGCTGCCCATCGTCCAGAATACTAACTGCTGTAACGCATCGGGGCTGGCGATGAGCTGCAAAAGCGCGACCAGTGCATTGAGTACAAAGACCAGCGCAATACCAAACAGCACGATGATTTCACGGCTGGCCCCGTAGAGGCGCGACAGCGCATTGATGGTCAAAATCGACGCCGCCGCAAACACAAACGCCATTAAGGCGGTGGCGTAGTGGGCATTTAGACCCAACAGGGTGAGGTTAAAGACAATCACCAGCGATGCCCCGAGGGTAGCCGCTGCACCAACGCCCAGGGTAAACGGGCTGGCCAGGGGGTTATTCAGCACCGTTTGCATTTCCGCACCGGCCAGACCCAGGGTGGCGCCTACCAGTACCGCCATTAGCGCCGCAGGCATGCGGATCTCCCAGACAATGGCCTGCTGAATTGGCCCTTGGGCATGGGCATCAAACAACAGCGCGATTAAATCAGCCATTGGGATATGTGCAGGGCCACTGGCGATATCAACCAGCAGGGAGATGACCAAGGCGATAGCTAACCCTGCGACAATCAGCAAACGGGTAACAATAAAGCGCCGATAGCTGGATGCCAACGGCGCAATAAGTGGCGAAGAGGCGGGCATTATAAAGGTGATTCCAAGTGTGAAGCGAAGGAAACAAGAGGAGTCTTATTTGCGACTAACACTCATTCTTGATTGTATTTTCATCTTTTAGTCGTAGTCTTGTCAACTGTCGGGAGACCTAGCGCCACCTGATTGCGGTGGTGCTTCCTCTATGCTCTATTGAAGCGCTAGGATCTGTCTGAAAACTGGCTGCGCTCGACCATACGGCGTTAAAAATCGGCTCAAAGTACTCATTTACACCATGTAAACTCCGTCTTTTCGTCGATTTTTGCCTTGTCTGACCTTCGCTCGCCGACTTTTCAGACAAAGCCTAGGCTTTATTAAATCGATACGCTTTATTTAAGCAGCTTTTGGCATACACTTACTTTTTGTTACATACAAATATAAAGGAGCTCATCATGACTGATATAGCCGCTTTGCTTGGCAGTGACGCCGAGAGTTTGCTTAATCACACGTGCCAGGGCGTACCCCGTGAGAGCTTGCACCTGCCGGGCCCAGACTTTATTGACCGTGTGATGGCGGATAGCGACCGCAGCCCAGCGGTGCTGCGCAATATGCAGAGCTTGTTTAATCACGGTCGTTTGGCGGGCACTGGCTACCTTAGCCTATTGCCGGTAGATCAGGGCATTGAACATTCGGCAGGCGCCTCTTTTGCTCCTAACCCACGCTACTTCGACCCGGCCAATATCGTTGAGCTGGCACTCGAAGGTGGTTGTAACGGCGTGGCATCGACGCTGGGCGTGTTGTCATCGGTGGCGCGGCGTTATGCCCACAAAATCCCGATGATGCTCAAGCTTAACCATAACGAAACGTTGAGCCATCCGGCGATATACGACCAGACGCTATTTGCTGATGTAGACCAGGCCCACGACATGGGGTGCGTGGCGGTGGGGGCGACGATTTACTTTGGCTCCCATGAGAGCCGTCGGCAAATCATGGAGATTAGCGAGGCCTTCGAGCGCGCTCACCAATTGGGAATGGTAACGGTCTTGTGGGCTTATTTACGCAATCCAGCCTTCAAGCAGGACGGTACTGATTATCACGCCTCCGCCGACCTCACCAGCCAAGCTAACCATATGGCCGCAACCCTCAAGGCGGATATCGTTAAGCAGAAACTGCCTGAGAACAACGGCGGTTACCGTGCAGTAGGCTTTGGCCATACTCACGACAATGTCTACAGCGAGCTAACCACTGACCACCCCATTGATTTGGCCCGCTACCAGGTTGCCAACTGCTTTATGGGCCGCGCGGGTTTGATTAATTCCGGCGGGGGCTCCAAGGGGCATTCTGATCTCGGCGAAGCGGTGCGCACGGCGGTGATCAATAAACGTGCCGGTGGTATGGGCTTGATCTCAGGGCGTAAGGCCTTCCAGAAACCCATGCAGGAAGGCGTTGAGCTGCTGCATGCGATTCAGGATGTCTATCTCTCTACCGATATTACGGTTGCCTGATGGCTGGCAGTTGGCTAAGCGTAGGCCCTTAAGTGAGCACTAACAAACTTGATGAATATTAATTAATATTAAATAATCGTCCTATTGAGATGTTTAAAACGGCATACGCTTAAAGGAGCTATATCATGAGTGGAAAGCCAGCAGCACGTATTACTGACCTTACCGCGTGCCCTATCCCAGGGCACGGTACAAACCCACTAGTCAGTGGCTCGCCTGATGTTTTTTACGATAGCTTGTCTGCCGCAAGGTTAGACGATAAATCTGCTTGCGGCAGTCCTATTACTCACGAAGTCTCGTCCACCGTATTCGTCAACGGTAAGCCAGCCGCTGTCCTGAGCAGTGTGGGTGCCCACGGTAATGAAGTCATCACCGGATCGGGGACGGTCATCATCGGTAAGTAGTGGTGTCTGCCGCCATTGATCGGAGCGCTGACGGCCGTAAAAAAAGCCTCAAAAATTGCCATACAGACCCTTGAAAATCGACTGACCGCTCCTATTTTTTACATCGTAGAGGCTGCTTCTGTGGGTTGCGTAAGAGGCTGCCTCTTATGACAATTCTCACAGTCTGCTTAACGTAGGAGGTGTTCGATATGTTCGATGATCTCAAGCGTTTTGAAACCGGCTCGCCTCGGCAGTTTGACTGGTTTAGTCAACTGTTGGACGGCTTCTTCCCCGATGGCAATGCGATGGATATTCGTGCGGTGCCGCGGGGTAGTTTCCCGATGATCAATGTGGCGCGTAGCGATGATGCCGTGCGTGTGTATGTGTTTGCTGCGGGGTTGGCACACTCTGATCTGACCATTGATATTCAAGACAATGTGCTGACGCTACGTGGCAAGCGAGACTCTGTGACGAGTGGTAATGAGGATGGCAGCTCGCGCCCGGTATTTCGCCGAGAGCGCGCCAGCGGTGAGTTTGTAAGGGCGATTGCACTCCCCGATGGCTTAGATGCCGAGCGGGCAGAGGCACGCCATGCCCATGGTGTGTTCGAGATCGTGTTGCCTAAACGCGAAGAACTCAAGCCGCGGCGTATTGATGTTCAGGCGGCGTAAATCATGTTTGTTAACCTTGTATAAGGAGGGATAAATCATGAATAACGTTGTTCGTTCATCCAACCACTCCCCGCTTTTACAGCGTGGCGAGGAGCAACCTTCTCAAGAAACCCTGCTGCCAGCGGTGGATATCATTGAAGAGTCCAATGCGCTCAAACTGGTGGCAGATATGCCTGGCGTTACTAATGAAACGCTGAAAATAGAGCTCGACAACAACGTGCTGAGCTTGGAAGGTGAGATAGCGCTAAATATGCCCGAAGGGCTGAGCGCGCTGCACGCCGAGGTTCGCGGCCAGCGTTTTGCGCGGCGTTTTAACCTCAGTCACGAAGTGGACAGTGATGCCATTACCGCCACTCTCGTCAACGGCGTATTGACGCTAACGCTGCCCAAGAAAGACAGCCACCGCACGCGCCGTATAGAAGTGCAGGCGGCTTGAGGCCTGGTCTCCGAGTACAAACTGAGCGAAAAGCCGAGTGTCCGCTAAATAGCGGGCACTCTTTTTTGTGAGGCGGTTGGCTATCGTTCCAGGTAAAACTCGCCTTTGCCCACCACTTTTGCGTTACCGCCCACCGTCACAAGGCCGGGCTTGACCTCGCCATTGGCAGCGGTATGGATAACGCTGGGCCGCCCCATTTCGACACCCTGATGAATTTTGCAGTGCAAGGTGCCTGGTTGCAGTGATGCCAAATAGCCGGTTAAGGCCGCTGCAGCGCTGCCGGTAGCGGGGTCTTCGCAAATGCTGGAATGCATACAAAACATGCGGCTGTGAACTACCGTTTCTGCCCCGCCTTGTTGTTCAATCACATACAGGTAAATCTGGACGGCACTGCTAGACATAACAGCACTTGCCCAAGCCGTCGTAGAAATACGCACGCTCTCTAACGCTGCCACGTCAGTGAGTTCGATCAAATGAAAGGGGAGCCCGAAGGAGGCAATCACCGGATCACCCTTCACCTGATGGATGTCCAATCCCAGCAGCTCAACGGCAGTGGTGCGGTCAATAGTGCTGTCTGTGATCATGGCGGGTTGGGCGGTCTTAAACGTTGCCCTATCTTGTTCATACTTAACCACTAGCTTTCCGATGGAAGGGTGGAGCACAACACCTTGCTCGCGGTTCACTAAATCCAGTTCCCTGAGCAGATGCGCAGTGCCTACCGTGGGGTGGCCTGCAAAAGGTAGTTCACGAGTAGGCGTAAAGATCCGCATCGGGTAGTGATTCGGTTCAGTGGCAGAACTTAAAAACACCGTTTCGGCTAGGTTAAGCTCATTTGCCAGCGCCTGCATGGTACTGGCTGCCAACCCATCAGCCTCTAGAAAGACGGCCAATGGGTTGCCGGTAAACGGCTGGTCGGTAAAGACATCGAGTAGGTAATACTCAGCGGTTGTCACAATTTCCTCCTTCACGTAGTGAATGATGCCAAAACGGTTTACGGCCCTCTTTTCTCGCCTGTTCGCGGGTGATGCCGATATCATCAAGTAGCCGATCATCCAATGTCAGCAGGTGGCGTCGGCTACGACGGTAGTGATGGTACTGCTGTAGTTGATAGCGCAACTGGTAACGAAGCTGGGTGAGGCTGAAGCGTGGCATGGCTAATCCTCCGTGTTATATGCCCAACCAGATTACTCAGTGCTATCATTTGAATACAGATATAGATTTTACTGTTTTTAGGATACAGAAAGGCGTGTTATACCTCTGTATGGTCGCTGGTCAGGGCATCTGTATCGTTATCAGGCTGTATAGGGGGATGAGTGTCATGACACGCTATGAAGAGGTCGCTGGCATTTTGCGGGAGCGTATCGAGCACGGTATTTACCGTGTAGGCGATCGGTTGCCGTCTATTCGCGCGGTGTGCCAGGAGCTGGACGTTAGCATTTCGACGGCTCAGGAGGCCTACCGCCAACTAATGGACGTTGCATTGATCGAGTCTCGACCAAAATCGGGCTATTTCGTGCTGCCTAGCCGCGTGCCATCGGTGCTGCCGTCGGTCTCACGACCCGCACAGCGCCCGCTGGATATTTCCCAATGGGATCAGGTGCTGGAGCTTGTCGCCACTCAGCGTGATGACGTTCGGCTGCTTTTGGGGCGCGGCATACCGAATTTTGATTATGAGACGCTGCGACCGCTGTCGAAGATACTCGCTGGACTTCATCGTAGTAACGACCTGCATGGGTTCAACTACGACAAGTTGAACGGTAGCCCTGAGCTTCGCCAACAGGTGGCACGGCTGGCCATCGCCTCCGGCTGCCTGCTGCACCCGGATGACATCATGGTGACCACCGGCTGTCAGGAGGCGCTGGCCATCGCGCTGCGCACCCTTACCCAGCCCGGCGATGTGGTGGCCGTGGACTCACCCAGCTTTTACGGCACCATGCAGATACTCAAGGCCAACGGCTTAAAAGCGCTGGAGATACCCACCGACCCACAAACCGGCATCAGTCTGGAAGCCCTGGAGCTAGCGTTAGAGCAGTGGCCAATCCGCGCGATACAGGTCACGCCCACTTACAACAACCCGCTGGGTTACACCATGCCTGAAGCACGCAAGCGGGCGCTGTTTCAGCTTGCTCAACGCTTCGATGTAGCCATTATCGAAGACGATATCTACGGCGACTTGTCATTTAGTCTGCCAAGACCGCGCACCGTGAAATCCTTCGATGACGACGGGCGCGTAATGCTGTGCAGTGGCTTTTCTAAAACCGTGGGGCCTGGGTTACGGGTGGGCTGGCTGGCGCCAGGGCGCTACCGTGATCAGGCACTGCATATGAAGTATGTCTCCACCGGTGCTTCAGCCACGCTGCCGCAGCTGGCAGTGGCGGAATTCGTCGCCAAAGGGCACTACGAGCGCCACGTCCGTTACGCCACCCGCCAATATCAGCGTCAGCGCGATATCATGATCAGTTGGATTCAGCGCTACTTCCCCAAGGGCGCGGGTATTAGCTACCCCCAAGGCAGTTTTTTGCTATGGGTAGAGCTACCCGCCGCGGTGGACTGTGTGAAGCTCAATCAGCGCTTAGCGCAGCATGCTATCCATGTAGCGCCGGGATCACTGTTTTCAGCTTCGGGCAAGTTTCGTCAATGCCTACGCCTGAACTATGCGTTCACGTTAACACCCAGCATCGAAAACGCCGTGCGCACCGTGGGTGAGCTAGCCACCGAAATGGTGGAGGAAGCTCAGACGCATGCGACAAGCGTTATCTAAGTTCACGTCTAAACCGCAACCTTGAGCATTTATCTTTATCCATATTAGGCCATGGAAATTCATCCGCTATGTTCGAGGTACCCATGCGTCGTCATGCTCTCACCTATCGCGCGTTCGGAAGGCCACTTGAAACATTGAACGTGGAAACCGCGGAAGTTCCACGTTTGGTTGAGGGCAAGCTCAGGGTGAGAATGTTATGTGCTCCAGTGAACCCGTCTGATCTGATACCCATCAGCGGTGCTTACTCGCACCGTATAACGCTTCCCGCGGTCGCCGGCTACGAAGGAGTGGGGCGCGTTATTGACGCACCTAGACAGTATGCCTCTCTGATCGGAAAGCGAGTTCTTCCATTACGAGGCGAGGGCACTTGGCAGACGGTTCTAGATTGTGATGCTGCACTCGCAGTACCTGTCCCCGATACCATTTCTGACGCCGTTGCCGCACGGGCCTACATTAATCCCTTGGCTGCCCTGACCATGCTTGAGACTTGGCCTGTCGAGGGAAAGCGTGTTCTTCTCAGTGGAGCGGGTTCCAATTGCGCTGACTATCTTGGGGCGTGGGCATATCAGCACGGCGCCAGGGAGGTTATCGGCATATACCGCTCCGAGAGTAGAGTTGCCCGGCTGGAAAAGCTCGGTATTAAACCGGTATCGATTCAGGATATGTCCCTGACCTCGCGTGTGGCCCGTAAGTCTGACGTGGTGTTCGACGCTTTAGGGGGGCCAGTTGCGGCAAATATATTGCAACTCATGGCACCGGAAACGACATTTATCGCCTACGGGTTATTGACGGGACAGGCGATTCAAGTGGATTCGAAACCCAGGGCTCTCTATAGGAAGTTTCATTTGCGCGGCCCTTTGTCCAGGATGTCCGCGGAGGCTTGGCAGCAAAAATTCTTGGCCATCTGGGGGCTTTTAGACCAGTCAGCGATGCCAGGTTATCAAGTGTTTCCAGGCCAGGACTGGCGTCAAGCTGTCGAGAGGGCGCTTTGCCCGAGTGGCCAGAAAGTGCTTCTGGACTTGTCCACTCTTGGGCAATGAAAGTTGCTTTATGTCAGATCCATAAACGGATTGTAGGCGACTTCCCAGTAATGACCTTCTGGGTCGCGAAAGTAACCGGAATAACCACCCCAGAACACCTCTTCCCCAGGCTTGATCAGCTCTGCACCGGCGGCAACCGCTTGTTCAAGCACTTGGTCAACGGCCGCTTGGCTGGCGACATTATGAGCCAACGTTATACCGCTGAAACCGCTCGGTGCATCATCAGCAATGCCGATATCTCTGGACAGCGCTTCACGTGGGAAAAGTGATAGCCAGGCCCCCTCCATTTTGAAAAAGGCAACTTCCTCGCTGTCCGTTTCATGCTCCGGCAGGCCCAGACCTTCACGATAAAAACGGATGGCGCGTTGCAGGTCATGTACACCAAGGGTGATCAGGCTGATTTTCGGCTTCATGAGGTGCTCCTAATAGATAGCTTTAGCCGGGTCGCTGAAACTGCTGCCGTGACTGCTCTACGCGTTCGCGTGTAATGCAGTTTAGCGAGTGGTCGTTGAGCAGCCCCATTGCCTGCATAAAGGCAAAAGCGGTGGTGGGGCCGAAGAATTTCCAACCGCGCTTTTTCAGTTCTTTCGCCATTGCTACGGATTCGGGCGAGGTGGTCTGAGTCTGTGGTGTCGCTAATTCGGTCGGCTCATAGCGCCAGAAAAAAGCGGCCAAAGAGCCTTCTTGCTCAACCATTTCCTTTGCACGTTGGGCGTTGTTGATGGTCGCTTCGATTTTTCCGCGGTGGCGAATAATGCCTGCATCTTGGAGTAAACGCTGCACATCATCTTCATTAAAGCTGGCGACTTGATGGAAGTCGAAGCGGTGAAAAGCGGCGCGAAAGTTGTCGCGTTTATTAAGAATCGTGCGCCAGCTTAAGCCCGATTGAAAGCTCTCTAAGCAGAGCTTCTCGAATAGCCGCTGATCATCGTCTACCGGGAAGCCCCACTCATTATCGTGATAGGGCAGAAACTCTGCCGCGCCGCCACACCACTTGCAGCGGGGATGCCCATCGGGGGCGATAAAATCGTTGTCCATCAACTGCTCACCTATTAATTGAACCACTCTTGGGCAGTACGCCACAGGCATATGCCGATGAAATAAATCGATGTAATCCCCCACCCCCATAATGCCCAGGCGGCGTGCTCGGGGCTGGAGAGTACTAACGATGTTATACATGCGCACCATACGAGTGTGACGGTGATATTGAGCGGCATGAACTGGCGCACCCGAAAGGGGTGGAGGAATTTCATATTAGTCACGGTGAGGATGGCCAGAAAGGTGATAGCGGCAAAGGTGATAAAAGGCGGGAAATCGAGAATATAGAAATAGGCTGCGGCGATATTCCAGGCGGCAGGAAAGCCAACGAAGTAATTATCCTGGCTTTTCATATCAACATTGCAGAAACAGAACATCGATGAAAGCAGAATAATGAATACTGAGAGCAGTGCAAAATTGGGCGGCAACTCAATAAAGTAGTAGATGAAAAGGGCAGGGATAAAGGCCCAGGTCAGGTAATCAATCACCATATCGAGTGTTGAACCATCGAAATGGGGCAGTATGGCCTTCACTTCATACTTGCGGGCCAGGGTGCCATCGATTCCATCGATCATCATCGCGGCACCTAACCAGAGCAGGCAGGCGACTGGATTATTGTCGACCAGAGCGAGCAGCGCCATGGTGCCGAGTAGCACGCCGCTGGCGGTAAATATGTGCACGCTCCATGCCTTCCATATCGAGGTGCGGGATTCTGTGTGCGAAGAGAGTAATTGAACCACATTAACCCCATTGGGAACGTGGGTCCCCTTTAAATTGAATTTATAAATAAGCCTGTAAAGAAAGATACACTACTACAAGAATGCTTCCAGAGAATATGTCGGAAGCCTATCCTGTGATGACGTGATTGATACTGGACTTCACACGCTATGCATTCACTAATGGTGTAAGCGCCGCCATGCCTCACTTAACCACTCACCTGCGTTCATTAGTTCGCTTTCAGTCGAGCCCGCATAGCCAAGCACTAACCCAGGGCGCTTATTTTTGGAAAGGTAATAGCGGGAAAGTGGAGAAAGCGTAATGCCTGCTTCACTGGCACGCTTAACGAGCATCTCTTCTTCCTCGATAGTATCGAGTTCAGCTAATAGATGCATACCCGCATGGCCGTCAGAAAGCCGAAGCCCAGCGGCCACTGCAGGCGTTAATGCCGTGCGTAAACACGCTTGTCGCTGACGATAAGCGGTCCGCATACGGGCGATGTGGCGAGTAAAATGCCCGCTGGTAATGAATTCAGCAAGCGCCGATTGCACGGGATAGTTACCTTCACGGTGCAGTCGGGCATGGGCACGTCTGAAGTCATGGGCAAGTGTATCAGGCAGCACCAAATAGCCTAAGCGTAAGCCGGGATAGAGCACTTTACTAAAGGTACCTACATAAATAACCGATGCCTGTTCCGCAAGGCCCTGTAGAGAGGGCGTTGGTGGCGTGCCGTAACGAAATTCGCTGTCGTAATCGTCTTCAATGATCCAACTGCCGGTGCGAGAAGCATGCTCAAGTAATGCCAGTCGCCTGGGCACTGGCATGGTCACGCCGCTGGGATATTGGTGGGAGGGTGTCGCGTAAATTAGCCGAGGTGCTGGCGCATTCTCAGGGGCAAGTGAAGGGTTTAACCCTTCTTTATCGACGGGGATGGGCGTTACCGTTAATCCTGACGCCAGAAAACAGGCCTGGGCGCCACCGTAACCCGGCTCCTCCATCCAAACCGAATCCCCATGATCGGTGAGTAGTTGGGTAATCAGTTCAAATGCCTGCTGGGCGCCTTGGGTAATCACAATCTGTTCTGGTTGGCAGCGCACCGCGCGGGAGAGTCTTAGATAGTCACAAAGAGCCGCTTTGAGTACAGGTAGACCACCGCTGGTTTGATAATCCATCCATGCCATTTCCGCGTGATAATAGTGACGCCGTAAAAGGCGCTGCCACTGCTCGCGGGGAAACAGGTCGAGCGCCGGGACGCCTGGGGCAAAGGCGCGATGGTCGTGGCTCAACGTTCCGCTGAGTGTTAATAGCTTGTTACCCCGGCTTGAGTAGCGGACAGGCAAAGGTGGTGGAAGCTCGGCTCTGGTTAACAGCGCGGGGAGGTTCGCCACATAGAGCCCTGCTCCCTGGCGGGCAATCAGTAACCCTTCCGCCAGTAGCCGATCCATGGTGGCCAGCACCGTATTACGGCTAATACCCAAAGCGCGAGCCAAGTAGCGGGAAGAGGGAAGCGCATCGCCAGCCGTCAGCTCACCGTGTTGAATCCACTCCTTAAGCGAGCAGTAAAGCTGCTGAACAAGCGTGGCTGCTTCATTCGCAGTTAGCCTTAGCGCTAGCGCCTCCGCAATCCAGTCGCTGGCAGCGTCACGTCTTTTCACTGGTTCCCTCAATTTAGCGATAAGTGGCTCTTTATCATAGACCACTATGACGGCAAGCTGTGTTGAATCACCACTCAAAGGGAGCAGTCGTTATGGTTAATGTTCGTTCGGCGGTACTCAATGACTTAGAGCCTCTTAGCGCATTACTTGATGGCTATCGTCAGTTTTATAAGCAACCGACTGATATTCAGGCGGCGCGTGATTTTTTAGATCAGCGCATGGGGTTAGGGGATTCATTCATTCTGGTTAGCGAGAATAGCGAAGGCATGCTCACGGGGTTTGTGCAACTTTACCCAGGTGTTTCCACGGTGGGCTTAAATGCCCGCTGGACGCTAAATGACCTCTTTGTGCTGCCCAATTACCGTGATAAAGGCACCGGAAGGGCATTAATGGAAGCCGCCACCCAGCTTGCCCATGATCACGGCGTTGTACGTTTGATATTAATGACCCAGGTAGAGAACGAACGCGCCCAACACCTTTATGAATCATTGGGCTGGCAGCGTAATACGGCGTTTTACGGTTATTTGTTGGATATCAAATAAGGGGCAAACGATGACTAACGAGCATCAGTCTGCGGTGCTGGCGTTTCCGCCTGCTAAACCCGCCACAATGGCCGCCGCGATGTACGATAAGCTCTGCTATCACACGGATGCCTGGGATGTGGCGCAGGACTTGGCCAATGGTATTGCAGGTATTGTGGTGATCGATACCCGCAGCTTTGAACACTACTGCGCCGGGCATATTCCAGGGGCAATAAGCTTGCCGCATAAGGAGATGACGCCGGAACGCTTAGCTGGGCTGGATAATACCCTTGTTTACATCACTTACTGCGACGGTATTGGCTGTAACGGCTCAACTAAAGGCGCCTGGAAACTAGCGAGCGCAGGGCTGCAGGTAAAAGAATTGCTCGGAGGGTTGGATTTTTGGCGTCGTGATCAACACCTCATCGAAACAGGTGAACAACAGGGAAGTTTAATAAATGCAGAGCCTGTGGCATGTGGGTGTTAGCTTAGTAATGGTAGCGACAGGCAATGATAGTGAGAGTGGATTCATCGACGGCATAAATCAGACGATGCGAGTCGTCGATGCGTCGTGACCAGAAGCCAGAGAGGTTTTCCCTTAGGGGCTCAGGTTTTCCAATGCCCTCAAAGGGAGAACGCTGCGTATCTAAGATAAGTTTATTGATGCGCTTTAAGGTCTTTTTATCCTGCCCCTGCCAATAGAGGTAGTCGCTCCAAGCTTCGTTAGTCCAACATAGTAAGCGGTTACTCATCCATTAGCTCTCTTGGTTGAGCTTGCCCTGCACGGTATTGAGCAATGGACTTGTTTAAGTGCTCTGCGTTAGCAGGTGAGCGCATCAAGTAAACGGTTTCCATAAGGCTGTTATAGTAGTCAAGTGACATGACCACTGCATCTTCTGCGTCGCGGCGGGTGATAATCGTGGTATCGGCATCATTGACCACACCGTCCAGTACGCCTTTTAGACCATTACGCGCTTCGGTAAACGATATAACACGCATATTTTATATCCTGTACAGTGAGTGGTACAAGTATAGCGCTCTACTTCAATATGTACAGTATTAAAGACATCTTGAGTAGTGAGATGCTTGTGGGTTACTCCACCTTCTCCGGCAGCTTGCACACATCCACCCACTTGGCATTGACCAGCTCGGCCAATCGCTTGGGGCTTAGGCGTACGGCGCTAGTGGGCGAACCAGCGGCGGGCAGCACTTCGTCATAGGCGTGGAGCGATTCATCGCAGTAAACCGGCAGGTCGGTGGCGAGGCCAAAGGGACAAACGCCGCCAACCGGGTGGCTGGTGAGTTCCATCACCGTCTCGGCGTCAAGCATTTTGGCCTTGCCGCCGAAGGTATCGCGAATTTTGCGGTTGTCGATACGCGCATCGCCACTGGCCACAATGAGTAGCGGTTTGTCACCGACTTTGAACGCTAGGGTTTTGGCAATTTGACCTGGTGCTACGCCATGGGCATCAGCGGCAAGTTGTACCGTGGCAGTACTGGTTTCAAGCTCTTCGATGTTTACATCCGGCGCGTGCTCGGCAAAAAACTGGCGAACGGTTTCGATGCCCATCTTGGATTTCCTCGGTCATTAACATTCGTCGGTAACATTAGACGGTTCAATGACTAATCTAACGTGCCTTTGGTAGATTAGCCAAGCCACTGGGGCGTGGTGATTTTGGCAGGCTCGCGCTGCATGATGATCTCGCCGTGGCGTACGGAAAGCAGCACTTCGCCTTGAGTGCGCAGCACACTGTAGTCATCCTCGCCCTCCAACAGGTTGAAGCTGGCGGGTTTGCCGACCTCGATGCCGTAACGCTCTTCAATATTGAGCGTGCGGGCGCTGTTATCGGTAATTAGTGAAAGCGCCTGGCTGAAGTCCTGATAGCCCATCATTTGGCAGATATGCAGGCCAAAATCCAGCGTTCGCAACAGCTTGCCATTCCCCAAGGAGTACCAGGGATCGAAGATGGAGTCCTCGGCAAAACAGACGTTAATGCCCGCTGCGTTGAGCTCCTTCACACGTGTCACGCCACGCCGCTTGGGGTAAGTGTCAAAGCGCCCCTGCAGGTGAATACTTTCGGTGGGGCAGGAGACAAAGTTAATACCCGAGCGTTTTAGCAGCAGAAACAGCTTGGAGCAGTAAGCGTTGTCGTAGGAGTGCATTGCTGTGGTGTGGCTAGCGGTCACGCGGCTGCCCAAGTCATTAAACAGTGCCTCGCAGGCCAATACTTCGAGAAAGCGCGAGTTGGGGTCGTCAATCTCGTCACAGTGCACATCCACCAGGCGGTCGTACTTGATCGCCAATTCGATCACTCGCTTCATGGAGGCCACGCCCAGCTCACGGGTGTATTCGAAGTGGGGGATGCCGCCCACCACATCGGCGCCGATCTCTAGTGCCTCCTCCATCAGCCGATCGCCGCCTGGGTAAGAGAGCAGGCCATCTTGAGGGAAGGCGACTACCTGAATATCAATTTTATCTTTTAACTCGTCGCGCAAGGCGCACAGGGTTTTAAGCCCAATCAGGCTAGGGTCGCTGGTGTCGGCGTGGGTGCGCACAAACTGAACGCCGTTGCCGATTAGCAGGTTTAGGGTTTTAAGCGCGCGCTCGCGAATATCCGCTTCGGTGAGCATAGGCTTACGCTCGCCCCAGCGCTCAATGCCTTCAAACAGCGTGCCGCTCTGGTTCCAGCTTGGCTCACCTGCCGTAAGGGCGGCGTCCAAGTGGATATGGGGCTCAATAAAGGGCGCACAAATGAGCTTGGCGCCCGCATCGATCTGCCCTTCGCTCGCTGTTTGTGGTGCGTCTTGCACGGTAATTGACGTGAATGTGCCGTTCTCAATCTCAAGTCGGTAAAGCTCAGGGCGCTGGCGTAGGCGGGCGTTGATAATTTGCATGCTCATATAAAAAACAGCTCGCTTATTGTTTGGCAGTGGATGGAAGGCTATCACCCAGCGTAGCGTGATTTAGGCGCAGCAGCACGGCGTAGCTTCCTGCTGCCACTACAACACCTATCAGTGGTGGCAGTAACGGGGAAAAGTAAGCGGCTCCGGCGCCCAGCGCATACGCAGCTAACCCTCGGCGGTTGAAGTCGGGTAGTTGTGCTTTATCCAATGTGGGGTAGCGGCCTTTATGCTTGAGCCAAAAGTCCGCCATGATCACCCCGCCCATGGGCGGTATAAAGGTGCCGAGTAACACCAGAAATGGGATGAGTAGGTTATACATGCCGCCTACCGCCAGCACCGTGCCAATCGCCGCGCCGCCCACAGTGACCAGGCGGCGCTTTTCGGTGCGCAGCAAATTACAGCCCGCCACGGCGAAGTTGTAGATAGTGTTGTCCTGGGTTGTCCAGATATTCAGGAACAGCATCAGCACGGCGATGGTGACAAAGCCCTGAGCGATCAATACATCCACGATATCCGCCTGCTGGTAAATCATGGTGCCAAGAGCGCCGGTCAGAACCATTAAGCCGTTACCGACAAAAAAGGCCGCCAGGGTCGCGATCACGGCAATTTTCGGCGTTTTGGCGAAGCGGCTCCAGTTAGTCGCTTGAGTGCCGCCGCTAATAAAGGTACCGATAATCACAGTAATCGCCGCTGCTACGCTCATGCTTTCCGTGGGCGTCTGCTGGCTCAGTCCCGCAAAGCCGCGCACATCCACCAGGCCGGTAAACAGGCTGATGACGATAAACAGCATCATGGCGGGGACGGCAAAGCGCGATAGCCAGTCCATACCTCTATAGCCAATCATGGCGGTCACGCAGAAACCAAACCCAAATAGCACCATTAAGGGGATTTCCAGCCATTCAGGCATCCCGGTGGTGCGTACTAACACTAGGGCAATCGTGGCGGTGCCCCAGGCGTACCAACCGATCTGGGTAAAACCGAGAATAAAGTCGGAAAGTTTGCTGCCTTTTTCGCCGAAGCAGAAGCGCCCCATCAGCACCGAATTGAGCCCGCTTTTACAAGCAATATAGGCGAGGGCTACTGCATACATCCCCAGCAGCAAGTTGCCAATCACTATGATCCATAGCAGTTGGCCAATCGGAAAGGCTTGGCCTAACGTGCCGCCCGCCCACATGGTGGCGGTGAAAAACGTAAATCCAAGCAGTACTGCCGAGGTAGAAAGCAGGCCCTTGCGGGCACTGGTAGGGACTTCACTGAGTGGATAGTCAGAATGATGCATCACGCTCTCCTAATATAAATCAGCGAACCTGTTAGCTATTTATAAAGCAAGAGATATGCCAAAAGAGTAGGTCAGTAAGAATGATTACGCTTGTCATTTTTTTTAAGACATGCCTACTCATTTTAATGATACTTTAGTAAATAAAACCTAATTGTTTGTGTACGTTTGCCGAATAAAATAGTGGTCAAAAAAGCTTGTTTGTTAAAGCGATGGTCGCTTATTGCGATTACGCCCAGATACGCCCGTTGCAGCTATAACCTTGAAGGAACCGGAGTAGATGCCAGAACCCCAGCATAGGAGTGCTT
This sequence comes from Halomonas sp. A3H3, assembly GCF_000982975.1. Classification (NCBI taxonomy): domain Bacteria; kingdom Pseudomonadati; phylum Pseudomonadota; class Gammaproteobacteria; order Oceanospirillales; family Halomonadaceae; genus Halomonas; species Halomonas sp. A3H3. Next base: position 2,640,368 of record NZ_HG423343.1, read on the forward strand.
CACTGCCTGCAGCTAGACTTCCTTGGCATCATACCCTGGTGGGTAAGGTGGTGATGTTTATGCTGATGGGCGTGCTGTTTGCGTATGTAACGGGGGCGCTGTCGGGTTTTTTTATGGTTGAACGTGGGGCTCGGGAGCAGTGGTTGCGCGAAGCGCAGGTGAATGCCCAGATAGTAAGCGCGACTATTAGGCGTATTTATACGTCCGTGGCGGTTAAGACCGATGGCACGGGTCAAGTCACGCGTATCATTTCCCAGCGCCCGATTGGTGATGAAGAGTCGGTTCTGGAAACTGGGTTTAGCCCGATTGATGTATTGGCGTTGGCAAGTGCACAAACACGTAACAATGTGTGGCTGTTCGCGAAGTCATCAGAGGGGGCTCTCACCGTAGTGGCAGATGCGCTTAATACACCATCAGACTCGCCTGCCAACTTGACGGTAGATACATGGCAAACAAAAGCGGATGCCGCTGATTTTTATGTTGGATTTGCCAGCATTGGCGGTGAAGAGCACTTCATTAGTTCGCTGCCCATTGTTACCCCTGATGGTCAACTGTTAGGCGTTCTAGTAGCCACCATAGGCCAGCAAGAAGGGCTGTATCAGATGCGTAATGATCTGATCAGCAAAGCGTTTATAGCACTACTGGTGGTATTGGTCGCGACAGCCCTGCTAGTCACTATTTTGATGCGTCAGTTATTTACACCCGTGCCAGTATTAATTAAGTCGCTCACCGAAATCGCTAAAAACCAGACCGCTGACAGCACGCCTTATACCGACCGTAACGATGAAATTGGCCGGATGGCAAAGGCCATAGATGCGCTTCGTAAGAAAGTCATTGAGCGTGAACACTTACTTGAAGTTAAAGACGAAGCTCTCCGCTTTCAGCATCTTGCTCATCATGATGAGCTGACCAAATTGCCCAACCGTGTGCAATTAAATAATGCTTTAAAAACCGCTGTGCACTCACTGCTTCAAGGCGACGTATTTAATGTCATGCTATTTGATCTTGACCATTTTAAAGCAGTTAACGATAGTCTGGGGCACGCGGCGGGTGATGCTTTGCTCGTTGAAGTTAGTCAGCGGGTGCAGGGGCTGCTGACCGACGATGATTTGGTGGCGCGCCTTGGTGGCGATGAGTTTGCCATCATTCAACGCGTTGTGCGTAGTGCCACCAATGAGGCAAAAGTACTGGCAGAAGCAATTGTGTCTGTTCTACGTGAACCGTATCAGTTTCATAACCAGGAAATTAACATTGGAGTGAGTGTTGGCATTGCAACCGCACCCGCTGATGGCCGCAATAGCCACGATCTGCTACGTCACGCAGATCTGGCGCTCTATGCGGCCAAGGCGAAAGGGCGCGACCGCTATATGCTCTATGCCGCAGGGATGACAATGGATTCCGGGATCATCGAACAAAGGTAAGCCTATGAAGTGGCTAGTAGCGTTATTAATGACCAGTGCGGTGTGGCAAGGTGCCGCTGCTGGTGAGGAGATCGCCTCCTCGCCGACGTTGTCGCGTATTGTGTCTACTGGTGAGATTACTATCGGCCATCGTACCAGCGAAGCCCCCTTCTCCTACCTGGTTAACGACCAGCCAACAGGCTATGCGATTGACCTGTGCCTAAACGTCATCGAAGGTCTGGAGGAAACATTGGGCTTAGGTGATCTCAAGGTAAATTATGTGCCGGTAACGCCTGCAAATCGGTTCATATTAGTACGTAATGGTGAAGTGGATATCGAGTGTGGAGTGACCACCAATACCCCTGAACGTCGCCGTCAGGCCGCTTTTTCATATCCTCATTTTCTGACCGCAACGCGCTATGTATCCCTCGCCGAGCAGCATATGGACAGTTTGCAGGATTTGGCGGGCCGCAGCGTGGTATCAACAACGGGCACTATCAATATTGCCCAGCTCAACGAACTCAATCGCACCGAGGGGCTAGCAATATCGGTAATGCTAAGCCGTAATCATGAAGAAGCCTTTGATATGGTGGCTTCAGGACAGGCTTCCGCGTTTGTGATGGATGAGGTTTTGTTAGCAGGTTTGGTTTCGTCTGCCGTTGACCCTGCCGCTTTTCATATTTCTCAAGCAACACTGAGTAGTGCCGAGCCCTATGGCTTAATGATGCCGCCTGATGATCCTGTTTTTGTTGAGCTGGTCAATAAGGAACTGCGTAACATTTATCAGAGTGAAACTATTCACACTCTTTATGAAAAATGGTTTTTGCAGCCGCTCCCTCCCGATAACCGAGTATTGAACTTGCCGCTAGCGCCAGCGCTTGCCGCTATTTTCGCCAATCCTGAGCAGTACATAGAGTAGAGGAGGTGTGTTATGCGCCGAAGTTTATTGCTTGGGTGGTGTAGTTTGCTGGTAATGATGTCTGGTGGAGAGGCAGCACATGCAACGACACCTATCGATTCGCTTGAACGCATAGAAGCAACCGGCGTGTTAAGGGTTGGCTATGGTGATACAGCGCCATTCTCTTATTTAGATAATCAGGGTAACGTCGTCGGTTACTCTATCGATATTTGCCAACGTTTAGCGAAACAGCTGCAAGTGCAATTAGACCTGCCTTCTCTTGAAATAGCCTATGTGTACCGTACGCCCAGTAACCGGGTGCAACTGCTCAATAGCGGCGATATCGATATTGAGTGTAATGCCAGTACTAATACACAACAGCGGCGGCAGAGCGCGCAGTTTGCGCTTAGCCATTTCTTTGTCTCGGTGCGTTATGTGGCCCTGAAGGAAAATGGCTTTACCACCTTGGAGGACTTGGCCGGGCGTAGCGTGAGCGTGGCGCGTGGCACCGTCAATGTCAGCCAGATCAATCAGGTAAATCGAGAACGCCAGCTGAATTTATCGGTGGTGCCCGTAGGTACATTGCAGGAAGCGTTTGATTTAGTTGCTGATGGGCGCGTAGCGGCTTTTGCAATGGATGATATATTACTAAGCACAATGATTGCTGAGTCCGATCACCCTGACGCGTACGCGCTTTCCGAAGAAGCCATTACGTCGATAGAGCCTCTCGGTTTTTTAATGCAATTGGGCGACGATGCCTTTGCCGCAGAGGTAAATAAGGCCCTCGAACATATTTATACCAGTCCGGAAATGCCGTTGCTGTACGAACGGTGGTTTCAGCAACCTCTCCCTGGCAAAGACATTACGCTTAATGTACCAATGAGTGCCGTCTTGGCTGAGCACTTTGCCGCCCCTCGCGAGATAAATGCAGATTAAGTGCATTAGATAAATATAGATTAAGATTTAGCGCAGGTTCATACGGTCTGAGTGTTAAATAAACCACGCATTAACGTTTCCACGATACCGCTGCTCTCATCCGCCAGAGAATGCTGCTGGGGATCCTGCAGCCAGTCGAAACAGACGCCAATCAAAAAGCCATGAAATTGGCGCCGGGCGCTGGCTGGGGTTAAGTCAGCGCGTAAAGTGCCAGCGATTTGGGCCTGTTCAAACAATTGCTCTACTCGCGCCTCTGCGTGCTCAGAGAGTCGAGTGATCATGCAAATCCGCGGGTGCTCCTCTTCCAGTTTCTCGCAGCGGTGCAATACGATGGTGGCTGCTCTCTGCAGTGGCAGGTCGTGGGAAATGGCTGCCAGCGAGCGTAGAGCAATGTCGCGTAAGCAGTCTGCCGGTGCTGAGCCTAGGTGTTCCACCACCTCATCGACAATTTCATCCAGAGGGACACGCACGCGTTCCAAGAGTGCATCGAACAATGCAGCTTTGTCTTCAAAGTGCCAATAAATGGCCCCTCGTGTCACTCCTGCTGCCTGGGCGATGTGCGCCAAGGTGGTACGCGAAACGCCTTGGGCTAAAAAGGTGGTCTCTGCCGCGTCCAGAATGATTTCTCGGGTACGTTCGGCGTCGGCCTTACGACGGGACATAGCGGCTCCTATTAATAAAATTAAGAAACCTCTGATTAACTATTGCGCTCGACCATACGGCGTTAAAAATCGCCTCAAAATGCTCATTTACAACCCGTAAACTCCGCTTTTTCGTTGTTTTTTGCCTTGTCTGGCCTTCGCTCATTACGTTAATCAGAGGCTCCTTAGCGGTATTTTGGCAGTGATGGATAGCAAAGTCGCGGGTGGGTGATTATTATACACCTCACTGACATTCATGAATGTCAGTGAGGTGACTATATTATTCAACTTGTATCCTGAATGCAGGTTTGAAAATCATCACTGACCGCCATCAAGGAGCTACTCGTGCCCGTTACTCTTCTCCGTTCACTGCCCATCATACTGGCTCTGCTTGTGCTAACGGGCTGTGAGCAAGCCCAGGCGCAGTCGACTGATGCCACACGACCGGTAAAATTGATGACACTGCAGTCGGCAAATGCTACGGCCTTACGGCAGTTTCCCGCGCGGGTGGAAGCCTCTACGCGCAGCAATTTGTCATTTCGTATGGCCGGGGAATTATTGGAGCTCAATGTGAGCCCTGGCCAACAGGTGAGCGAAGGCGAGGTGATTGCGCGCATTGATGATCGCAATGTGCAAAGCGAGCTGGACAGCGCCCGCTCGCGCTTGGAGCTCGCCGAGGCAACGCTAGAACGCATGCGCTACACCCTGCAGCGTGGGGCAGTCAGCCAATCCCAGTTTGATCAGTCGGAAAGCGAGTGGCGGGCCGCCCGGGCCACCTTCGAACAGGCACAAGAGCAGGTCGAGCATACAAAGCTACGCGCCCCTTACGATGGTGTGATTGCCCAGGTGCCAGTGGATAACCGCCAGATAGTTCAAGTTCAAGAAACGGTCGCGGTGATCCAGCAGCCAGGGCAGCTAGACGTGGTGTTTCATCTGCCCGAGCAGATCGTGCAGCGCATACCGCGAAATAATGGAACGCCCTTCGGTGATGCGTTGGCGTTTGAAGTGCGCTTTGGTAATAGCGATAAACCCTATCTTGCCCAGCTAGCCTCTTACACCACCCAAGCCAGCGCACAGAGTTTGGCTTATGAAGTCACCCTAACGCTGCCCCAGCCGGACGATATCACCCTGTTAGACGGTATGAGTGCCAATGTGCGGCTCGATTTGAGTTCGCTGCAAACCGAAAATAGCGCCCCGCTGTGGCTACTGCCCACTGATGCGGTGAGCTATGCCGGTGATGATCCCGACCAGGCTCAGGTATGGCGCTTCATCGAGCCAGAAAACGTGGAAGCGGTGCCGGTGGAGGTCGGTCGGTTAACCTCAAACGGCCTGGAAGTTAGCGGAAAGTTGGCAGCGGGCGATCGCGTTGTGGCGGCCGGAGCCCACCGTTTAACCGAGGACACCAGGGTGACCCCGTGGGAAAAAGAGCAGGGGCTTTAACATGGTCGACTACTTTCTACGCCACCGGGCGACCAGCTATTTAATGACCGTGGTGCTGCTGGCGGGTGGCGCGCTGTCGTTTTTGGGCATGGGCCAGTTGGAGTTCCCCGAATTTACCATTCGCAATGCGCTGATCACCACGCAGTACCCTGGTGCGACGCCTGAAGAGGTAGAGCAGGAAGTCACTTCGACACTCGAAGAGTCAATTCAGGAGATGTCATCGATCAAACGGGTTAGCTCGGTGAGTTCTGATGGCCTATCGCAGATCACCGTTGAACTCGAAAGTACGGTGCAGAACGAGGAGTTGGAGCAATTATGGGATTCGCTGCGCCGTAAAGTACAGGATGCCCAGGCCGCGCTTCCGCCGGGTGCGAGTCAATCTCGCGTAAATGACGACTTTGGCGATGTATTTGGTTTCATGGTCAACCTGACGGGCGATGGCTATAGCATGCCGGATCTGGCTGACCATGCTGATTTTCTCAAGCGCGAGCTCGCTTTGGTGAAGGGCGTCGCGAAGGTGTCGCTAAGCGGTGAGCACGAAGAGCGCATCTATATCGAAGTTGATCGCGAACGCCTGCGCGCACTGAATATTCCGTTAACACGATTACAGCAACTGCTTGAGACCCAAAATGCAGTGGCAGACTCAGGGCATCTTAAACAGGATGGCCGCCGTTTTCGTATCACCCCCACGGGCAGTGCGGCAGATATTGAAGCTCTGCGCGCCCTGATTGTCAGTGAGGGCGACGGTGAACTGGTGCGGCTGAGCGATATTGCCGATGTGAGCCGCGAGCTGGCGGAGCAGCCCCAGCAGCTTTACCGCGATATGGGCAGGCCGGCGATCTCGTTGGGCGTCTCCTTTGAAAGCGGAGTGAATGTTGTCGAGGTGGGAGAACGGCTACAGCAGCGTCTGGATGAACTGCAAACCCGCACACCACTGGGTATGGAGCTGAATGTCGTTTATAACCAGCCCCAGGTGGTCGATGACGCAGTATCCGGTTTCCTGGTCAGCTTGATCCAGGCGGTGGCTATCGTGATCGTGGTGCTGATGCTGTTTATGGGCTGGCGCAGTGGTCTGTTAATGGGCTTTATCCTGCTGATCACCATTATTGGCACCTTTATGTTGATGCGCTTTCATGGTTTGCAGCTGGAAAAAATCTCGCTGGGTGCGTTAATTATCGCCCTGGGAATGCTGGTAGATAACGCCATTGTGGTCACCGAAGGCATGCTGGTGGGGTTAAAGCGGGGCAGCACGATTCGTGATTCGGCGCATCAAGTGGTTCGCCAAAATGCCTGGCCCTTGCTGGCCGCAACGCTGATCGCGATTGCAGCCTTTGCGCCCATCGGTTTATCGCCAGACACCACCGGTGAGTTTATCGGCTCGTTATTTTTCGTGCTGCTCTACTCGCTACTGCTGAGCTGGATCACGGCGCTGACGTTAACGCCGTTCTACTTCAAGCTGTTTTTCCGCAATGTTGCCCCCGGCGATGGACAGGAAGACCCCTATAAAGGCGTGGTTTATCGTTTTGTAGGCCGTGTCATTATCACCGGTATTCGTTGGCGCTGGTTAACCTTGGCGCTGATGGTAGCGATATTGGCTGGCGCGGTGGTCGGCTTTGGTTCGGTTAAAAATGCCTTCTTTCCGGCCTCTAATACGCCGATCTTTTTTGTCGATTATCGCACGCCGGAAGGTACCGATATTCTCGAAACCCAACGCCGCGTTAGCGAGCTTGAAAAGAGCGTGATGGAGATGGACGGCGTTCGCCACCTGACCACCACCGTGGGCGGCGGAGCGCAGCGTTTTACCCTCACCTATTCACCGGAAGACCGCTATGCAAGCTATGCGCAGTTGATTGTCGAAACCGACGATAAAGCGACTCAACACGACCGCATGGCTGACGTAGAGCAAGTGTTGGAGCGGGATCATAGCGATATCGACTACAAAATCGCCCCGTTGGAGGTCGGCCCCGCTCCCAAAGCCAAGCTAGAGGCGCGCTTCTACGGCAGCGATCCAGCGGTGCTTCGCCAGTTGGGCGATCAGGTTGAGGCCATGTTCCTTGATACACCGAATTTGACCAGCGTGCGCACCAGTTGGCGTAACCGCGTGCAGGCGATTGAGCCCGTTTTTCTTGAAGATACTGCACGTAGGCTGGGTGTGACCCGTGAAGACCTGGCCAGCACCCTGGCGCTAAGTACCAGTGGCAGCCAGGTGGGCATTTACCGCGACGGCAGCGACCTGATTCCGATAGTGGCGCGGGCAATCCCCGAACAGCGTCACGATGTGGATAACCTAGGCTCACTTAACGTCTGGAGCGCAGAGCAAAACCGCTATATCTCCGCCGATCAAGTCATCGGCGATATCACAACACAGGTGGCGGATCCGCTGATTATGCGCCGCAATCGCGAACGCATGCTGGCGGTGTACGGTGAGCCGGATCCGCTAAGCGGGGTGACCGCAGCCAGCGTATTGGCCGACATTCGACCAAGGGTGGAGGCCTTGGATCTACCAGCAGGTTACCGGTTGGAGTGGGGTGGTGAGTTTGAGACCGCTGGCGAAGCGCAGAGTGGGTTATTTTCCTCGCTGCCGCTGGGCATAGTGATGATGTTTATTCTCACTGTGGTGCTGTTCAATAACTTCCGCCAGCCGTTGGCTATCTGGTCGCTGGTACCGCTGACGATTATTGGCGTAGTGGGCGCGTTGTTGGTTACCGGGTTACCTTTCTCGTTTATGGCTCTGCTGGGTACGCTGAGCTTGATCGGCATGGTAATCAAAAATGCCATCGTGTTGGTAGAGGAGATCAACGTGCAACTGCCGTTGCATCAAGACCGCTACCACGCTGTGGTGCGAGCTGCGGTCAGCCGCGTGCGTCCGGTCGCCATGGCCGCGCTGACCACCATGTTGGGCATGATCCCGCTAATTAGCGATGCCTTTTTCGCCAGCATGGCGGTCGCGCTGATCGGTGGCCTGGGTGTCGCCACGCTATTAACCTTAATCGTACTGCCGGTAGTTTACTGCGTGCTCTACCGGATTCGCATACATCCTGATCAATAACTCGAGCAGACTTCTTTCATCTTAGCCGTGGCCTTGACCAATCCACGGCTAAGATAGCCTCTGCACCGATATTCAATGCGCCTACCACTTCGCTCACTGCTGTTTGCAAATCGTTTCTATTTTCATTTGTGAAAATAATTTTCAAACTAGACTAAAGTCTATGCTGCCCTGGCCGATAGCAGTACCTCGTAAAAGATATTGGTCGATTTAAGTTAATCTAAAGCCGCTGGAAGTGCTCTAGCCTGGATTTCTCATAGCACCTCAGCCAGTACCGCACTCAGGCTAACACCGCTAAACACCTATTGGCTCGACTTACATCGGCTACTTTTTAACCACTTTTCGTCGTTCAGACACACCTCCCCCTTCCCCCCATTGCGTCGGGCCGGGGGAGCCCGAGCAGTCAGTTCGGCACCAACCGCCTGACGAGATCGGATAGCGCCGTTTTATAGGGGTAGCTGTCACTCATGAGTACGCGGATTCGGCGCGTATTGCGGATGATGACCGCGCCTACTTTGATGAGCTTGAGCCTCAGGTTGCTCGGACTCATGCGCGCGAAGGGCGTGTGCTTCAGGTAAGTCCGTAACCGCTCGAACAGTGTATAAGCGAAGCCCGACAAGATCAGCCGCCACTGATTGGCCCACCAGTGCGTGCTGGAGGTACGGTCAGCGAACAGGCTCAGTTGTTGATCCTTGATCCGGTTCTCCATGTCACCCCGGGCACAGTACTGCTCGTAGTAAAGCTTGAAGCCGTCATCGTAACGGGAACTGATGATAAACCGGGGATTAGAGCCCAGCTCGCCTTCTTCCAGACGGGCCACCACCCAGCGTGGGTATTTCCAGGAGTGTGCTTGATACGGAAAGCGAAACGTCTCTGCCACTTTCCCTCCCACCTGCCATTGGGTCTTGCGTACCAGCATCATGGGCACATCCACTTCCTTGAGCAGCCGGCTGTTCTTGGCGATTCCCACGATGTAGTCGACGTGATGCCGATCGCACCAGTTCAGCATCCGGGGACGACAAAAGTGGCTATCACCTC
>NZ_HG423343.1:2649866-2650458 GCF_000982975.1 Halomonas sp. A3H3
ACAGCCTCAATTAACTGCTGATTTAAGTCACTCACCATTTCCCTTGCGGTATTAAACTGACTGCTGTTACCCGTATTCAATGCCTCCTCTAAGGGGATAATCCCCCGTTGGATCAAGCTCTCATAGGTGGCAGTCACGGTATCAGAAAGTGCCGACTCAGGCTTGGTGGCTTCAAACTCTGTAAAGTAATCTTGCGCAACTCGCTGAGCATCTTGGGCCCGAGCCAGGTAGTCACGGAATGAACTGGCATCACCTTTCTCAAACGCATCGAAGCTACTAACGTAGAAAAGCTGAGCGTAGGCTATGGATCGTTGACTGCGGCTAAGCGCTAAAGTGCGATCACCTGATAGATCAAGCTCTTTTAACGAAGTACTGCCCTCTTCGCCTGCCTGATAGCCTAGAAAAGCAATGGTTATTATTAATAATGAAAAGATGGCCAAAACAAGGGTTAAACCCAGTTTGACGGATAGATTACTAAGTACACGATTCATATGCGGAATGCCTCCAGGCCAGATCCATTAGCTTTTGGCAATTTATATAATCTAGCTAGCCTGGATTTCTCACAGGGTATAAAAGAAAGCGGCTGAAAGTG
>NZ_HG423343.1:2650558-2789074 GCF_000982975.1 Halomonas sp. A3H3
CATCATCCGCAATACGCGCCGAATCCGCGTACTCATGAGTGACAGCTACCCCTATAAAACGGCGCTATCCGATCTCGTCAGGCGGTTGGTGCCGAACTGACTGCTCGGGCTCCCCCGGCCCGACGCAATGGGGGGAAGGGGGAGGTGTGTCTGAACGACGAAAAGTGGTTAAAAAGTAGCCGATGTAAGTCGAGCCAATAGGTGTTTAGCGGTGTTAGCCTGAGTGCGGTACTGGCTGAGGTGCTATGAGAAATCCAGGTTAGTGCTTACAATGATCATCGGGCTGAACGAAACAAGTCGATGATTGCCGATTATGAGAGCGGCATGCAGTTTCTTACTTATATTGATATCGCTGTACTTTTGATTGCCGCGTTAATCGTTCTGTTTGTTCGCATCGCGATGGTGGGCTCTATTGTAAAACCACTAAACGAAGCAGTGGAGCATTTTGAGCGTATTGCCCAAAATGATCTCTCTGGTAAAGTAGATGACCGTGGTAGCAATGAGATCGGCAAGCTGTTTAGTGCTATGCAGCATATGCAAAGTAATTTGGTTAAAACCGTTTCTGAGGTACGCGATAGCAGCGGCTCGATTCATATCGGGGCGCGTGAGATTGCCAGTGGTAACTCGGATCTATCCTCGCGTACCGAGCAGCAGGCGTCTTCCCTGCAGGAAACCGCCGCCAGCATGGAGCAGTTAACCGCTACCGTTAAACAGAATGCCGATAATGCCCGCCAGGCCAGCCAGTTGGCGAACGATGCCTCAAGCACTGCAAGCAATGGTGGTGAAGTGGTTGAGCAAGTAATTACCACCATGCACGGTATTTCTAGCAGCTCGCAAAAAGTGGCGGATATTATTACCGTTATCGACTCTATCGCCTTTCAAACCAATATCTTGGCACTCAATGCTTCTGTGGAAGCAGCGCGGGCAGGCGAACAGGGTCGTGGTTTTGCCGTGGTGGCGAGTGAAGTGCGTAACCTGGCCAGCCGCAGTGCCGATGCCGCCAAAGAGATCAAAGCACTGATTGAGGCGTCATCCACCCAGGTGAAAGAGGGCTCAGCATTAGTCGAAAGCGCCGGTGCTACGATGCGGGATGTGGTCTCCTCTGTGCGCCGGGTGACCGATATTATGGATGAAATCTCCGCGGCTTCTCAGGAGCAGAGTTCGGGTATTGAGCAGGTCAACCAAGCGGTTGCCCAAATGGATGAAGTGACCCAGCAGAACGCGGCCCTGGTTCAGCAGGCGTCGTCAGCGGCCAGCTCGTTGGAAGAACAGGCGGCGCGGCTTGAAAGCGTTGTCTCGGCTTTTCGTTTAACTGAGGGGGAGAGCCGTACGCAACACGCCCCGCTTACCTCGCCCCAGCACACGCCACAACACTCATCTCAACAGACACCAGCGCTGATGCGGCCAGCGACGCGTAGCCTAACCACGGCTAGCGCTGAAGATGATTGGGAAGCTTTTTAAGCCAGCGTTTCTCGCCGCTTAGGCTGCGTTCCCCCTCCGCCATTGCTGTAAGAGGGGGGGAGTGAGCGCTTAGTTACCTGACGAGTTTAGTGCTACTGCAACTTCTTCAACCTGTAGCGCCAGACTCTGCAGGCCGCCGCCGGAGAGGTACCACAGCGCGGGCGTTAGCATAATGACCCGCGCTTTCTCAGCTCCCGCATCTAAGAGCGTTTGCGCTAAGGCATCCGCGTCGGCGGGTTCATCGCCAATCGCGGCGCTGCGATCAATCACCAGTACGACCTGCGGATCAATTTCGCTAATCGCCTCAGGAGAAAGCGGGGTAAAGGTACGGGTACCGCGGGTTTCAGAAGTGACACTTTCGGGCATCTCTAATGCTGCAATGCCCAGTACGTCGTGAACGACCGGGTGCTGATTCAGCATCAGATTGCCGCCGTTGTGGGTTACCACCAGCGTGCGAGGAGCGTTGCTTAGCGCTTCGCGCTGGGTCTCAATCTCGGCATGCAGTGTACCAAGCGCCTCTTCGGCTTTGCTTTCCACTGCTAAACGACTCGCTAGTTCGCGTACATTGGCGTCAAAAGTAGCTAGGTAGTCGTCACCCTGTAGGCTGGTGTTGAGCAGCGGGGCGATTTTGCCAAGCCCCTCTTCCCACTCACCCTGGCGGCCAGTGTAAAGAATCAGGCTAGGCTCGCTTTCGCCAAGGGCATCCATATCCGGTGAGCGCAGGCCGCCAATATCGGTGACGTCATCGGCTGCATACTGCTCAAGATAGCCAGGCAGGCTGGCTTTCGGTACACCCACTACCTGCTCGTTTAAACCTAGTGCATCCAGCGTATCCAGGCTGCCTAAGTCGAAGGTGGCGATTCGCTGGTCGGCGCTCGCGGTGGCGCTGGCAGTTGCTAAGAGTATAGCGGTGGTAGTGGTAGCGAACTTCATTGGGTTTCCTTTTGTGAGAAAGAATTTTATATGCGATATTTTCTCATGTTCTCAAGGATGCTGACTTTTGTCGCTACTGGGTGATGGAACAGTATGTTGCAGAAAACGCGACCGCCCTCACAAACTGAGGGCGGTGGGTAGCGCTAACGGCTGTTTAAAAAAAAGAGGGTAAAGAGGTTAAGAGGCGACCCGGAAAGGATTGCGTGGGTCGTTATCCCAGGCCAGGAAGGGTTGGCCGGTCTCCTGGGGCACCATGGTGATGCAGTTCTCCACTGGGCAGGTTATCTGGCACAGGTTGCAGCCCACACACTCCTCTTCGATCACTTCATAGCGGCGCGATCCGTCCTGCTCGGTGAGCTTGGCAATCGACTGGTGGGAGGTATCCTCGCAGGCGATATAGCAGCGGCCACATTCGATGCATAGATCCTGGTCGATCTTCGCGATGGTTTTGAAGTTGATGTCTAGGTGTTTCCAGTCGGTGGTTTGCGGTATCGCCTTACGGGAGAACGCCTCGATGGAGTCGTAGCCTTTTTCCGCCATCCAGCGAGAGAGGCCGTCTTTCATCTCCTCCACAATCCTAAAGCCGTTGAGCATCGCTGCCGTACACACCTGCACGCTGCCGGCACCTAGGGCGATAAACTCCGCCGCATCCCGCCAGGTGGAAATGCCGCCAATGCCGGAGATGGGTAGCGTTGGAGTGGACGGATCACGGGCGATTTCCGCCACCATGTTCATCGCGATGGGTTTGACAGCGCTACCGCAGTAGCCGCCGTGAGTGCTCTGGTGGCCGACGGTGGGCTTGGCGACCATATTGTCCAGGTCGATACTGGTAATCGAGTTGATGGTATTGATCAGCGATACCGCGTCGGCCCCACCCCGCAGTGCTGCTTGGGCACCGACGCGAATATCGGTGATATTAGGTGTGAGTTTGACGATTACCGGTTTGGAGTAATGCTTCTTGCACCAGTAGGTGACTTTCTCGATCAGGTCGGGGTTTTGGCCCACCGCCGCGCCCATGCCGCGCTCCGGCATTCCGTGGGGGCAACCCAGGTTGAGCTCGATGCCGTCCGCGCCAGTGGCTTCCACTAGCGGCAGAATGTAGGCCCAGGCTTCTTCATTACAGGGCACCATAATGGAAACGATCAGCGCACGATCGGGCCAGTCCTTTTTCACCTGAGTGATTTCTTTAAGGTTGATCTCCAGCGAGCGGTCGGTAATCAGCTCGATATTGTTAAAGCCGATCACCTCGCGGTTTTTTCCGTAGTGGGCTGAGTAGCGGGAGGAGACATTCACCGCAGGCGGCTCTTCGCCAAGGGTTTTCCATACCACGCCGCCCCAGCCAGCTTCATAGGCGCGTACCACGTTGTAGGCTTTATCGGTGGGCGGTGCAGAGGCCAGCCAGAATGGATTGGGGGCTTTAATGCCAGCAAAGTTAACCGATAGATCAACGCCATTAACCACGCTGTCACCGCTGTCTTTCTTACCCGGTGGTGTAAAAGTGAGTGTGTTCATGCGGCCTCCTGCTTGGCAACAAGCGCCTGATGAATGGCGTGAGCCGCCAGTTTGCCGTGTTGCACGGCCTGAACGGTAAGGTCTTGACCGGGCTTCACACAGTCGCCACCGGCATACACATTGGGCAGTGAGGTTTGGAACATCTCATTAACGTGAATGCGCTCGCCGTCCCGGGCAAGCTCAGCGGCGGTGGTATCGCTTAGGCTCGCGCCTTCGAAGCCTTGGCCGATGGCGGTGAAGACAGCATCGGCGGCGATCTCAAAGGTTTCTCCAGTAGGGGTTAAGCGGCCCGCTTGATCATGGGTCTTGGCAAAGCGCATGCCCGTCACGCGGCCTTGATCATCCAGCAGAATCTCGTCGGGCTGGGCCCAGGTCACCATCCGCACGCCGTTGGCTTTGGCAATCTCTTGTTCATGGTCGGTGGCGGACATGGCTTCAATGCCGCGACGGTAAACCAGCGTTACCTCCGTAGCGCCTAAGCGGGCCATTTGGGTGGCCATATCGATAGCGGTATTGCCCGCGCCAATCACGATACAGCGTTTGGCCACCGCAAGGCTGCCCAGATCGTCGGTCTGGCGGAGAACCTTGATGTAGTCCACCGCAGGCATCAGACCGGGTGCTTGTTCCCCGGTTAAACCCAGGGCACGGCTAGCGCCCAGGCCCAAGCTGAGAAACACGCTATCGTACTGATTATGGAGCGTAGCAAGCTCCAGGTTTGCGCCCAGCCGTTGGTCGTACTGGATCTCGATGCCACCGATCTCAAGCAAGAATTCCACTTCCTTGCGGGCGAAGTCGTCGGTCATTTTGTAGCGGGCGATGCCGTGCTCGTTCAGCCCGCCAGGCTTTTGTTCGGCTTCAAAGATGGTCACCTGATGACCGAGCATCGCCAGTCGGTGCGCGCAGGAGAGCCCGGCAGGTCCGGCGCCGACCACGGCCACATGACTGCCGGTAGAAGTGGCGCGTTTGAAGGGGTGGCCGTCGAACTGCATATGGTCGGTGGCATGACGCTGCAGCAAACCGATCAGCACCGGCTGGCATTCGGCGTCGTGGTTGCGCACGCAGCTACGCTCGCAAAGAATTTCCGTGGGGCACACCCGGGCGCAGCTGCCGCCTAAAATGTTGGCTTCCAGAATGGTTTCCGCCGCGCCGTTGATATTGTTCTCGCTGATCTGGCGAATAAAGCTGGGAATATCAATATCCGACGGGCAAGCCTCGACGCAGGGCGCATCAAAGCAATAGAGACAACGCTGACTTTCGATCATCGCCTGGCGATGGGTCAGCGGCGGATGTAGGTCGCTAAAGTTGCTTGCCAGCGTATCCGGGTCGTAGGTGCCGACCTCTTTTGCGCTGGGTAGGTGGTTCAGTGGGCTAGTCACAGTAAAGCCTCCGCTGTTGTTATGGGCACAGCTGTTATCTTTTTACGGCCATCGGCGCATTCAGCTCGGCGCGCTTGGCCAGCAATTCGAAGACACCGGGGTAGGCGGGGCGCTCCAAATAGCGGCCCGCACCGCGCTCGGCACGCAGCTCACCATCCCGCCACACCCATTTGCCCTTGCTAATGGTGTGACGGGCAATGCCGCGCACCGTTTTGCCCTCGAAAATGTTGAAATCGACGTTCTGGTGGTGGGTTTTGGCAGAAATCGTCCGGGTGCCGTTGGGATCCCACACCACGATATCTGCATCGGAACCTACTTGAATCGCCCCTTTGCGCGGGTAGAGGTTGAAAATCTTGGCGGTGTTGGTCGATGTCAGCGCGACAAACTCCTGGGGCGACAGCTTGCCGGTGTTGACGCCTTCATCCCACAACACGGCGAGGCGGTCTTCCACGCCAGCGGTGCCGTTGGGGATTTTAGTAAAGTCATCCTTGCCCGCGGCTTTCTGATCGGCACAGAAACAGCAGTGGTCGGTGGCGGTGGTTTGCAGATTGCCCGACTGCAAGCCGTGCCAGAGCGCTTCCTGGTGGCCCTTGGGCCGGAAGGGCGGGCTCATCACGTGGGCAGCGGCGCGGCCCCAGTCGGTATCCTGGTAGACGCTATCGTCGATGAGCAGGTGCCCGGCTAAGCATTCGCCATAAACCGGATGACCCTGCTGGCGGGCGTAGGCAATTTCATCGACGGCATCTTTGGTGGACACGTGAACCAGATAGATCGGTGCGCCCAGGGTGCTGGCAATGCGAATCGCCCGGCTGGCCGCTTCGCCTTCCACCTGGGGTGGGCGCGAAAGCGGATGGGCTTCCGGCCCGGTCATGCCCTGGGCGAGCAGTTTTTGCTGCATGTGGTAGACCAGCTCACCGTTTTCGGCGTGAACCGTAGGCACCGCGCCTAGCTCCAGACAGCGCGAGAAGCTTTCCACCAGAATGTCATCAGTGGCCATGATCGCGCCCTTGTAGGCCATAAAGTGTTTGAAGCTGTTCACCCCGTGTTCATGAACCAGGGTGCCCATTTCCTCTCGCACGCTATCGTCCCACCAGGTAATCGCCACGTGGAAGGCAAAATCGGTGGCGGCTTTTTCCGCCCAGCCTTGCCAGGTTTCGAAGGCCTCAAGGAGCGACTGACCTGGCTGTGGGATTACGAAGTCGATGATCGAAGTGGTGCCCCCGGCCAAGGCCGCGGCGGTGCCGGTATAGAAATCTTCGCTGGCCACGGTGCCCATGAACGGCAGTTGCATGTGCGTATGGGGATCGATACCGCCGGGCATCACCAGTTGATCGCTGGCATCGACAATTTCACACCCTTCAGGGACATCTAGATCGGTGCCAATCGCATGGATTTTACCGTCGACACACAGTACGTCTGCGCGGTAGGTATCGGCGTGGGTGACCACGGTGCCGCCCTTGATTAATAAGCTCATCGTTCGCTCCTGTTGTTTTTAAATAGAAAACTTAACCAGCAACCTGTTTTTTACCAGCAGAATCATTCACCGTCGGTCAGGCGGGTATAGGTTTCCGGGCGACGGTCGCGGAAGAACTGCCAGTTGTTGCGTACCTCCCGCACCATGTCCAAATCGATCTCGTGCACCAGCAGCTCGTCTTCTGTTTCGCTGGCCTGAGCTTCGATTTTGCCGCGGGGGTTAACGATATAGCTGGAGCCGTAAAAGTCGCCGATGTTCCACGGCGCCTCGGTTCCAACTCGATTGATCGCAGCGATAAAGCAGCCATTGGCGGCGGCAGAGGCAGGTTGCTCTAACTCCCACAGGTATTGGGAAAGACCGGCCACGGTGGCGGAAGGGTTGAAAATCACCTCAGCGCCGTTGAGAGCAAGCGCCCGCCAGCCTTCGGGGAAGTGACGGTCGTAGCAGATATATACGCCGATTTTGCCGTAGGCAGTATCGAACACTGGCCAGTTGGATTTTCCCGGCTTGAAGAAGAATTTTTCCCAAAAACCGGCTACTTGGGGAATATGGGTTTTGTGGTACTTGCCTAAGTAACTGCCGTCAGCGTCGAATACCGCTGCGGTGTTGTAGTAAACACCGGTTTCAGTCTCTTCATACACCGGCACGATGATCACCATGCGGTGCTCGGCGGCGAGCTTCTGCATCATCTGGCAGGTAGGGCCTTCCGGTACCCGCTCGGCGGCGGCGTACCACTTGCCGTCCTGGCTGGGGCAAAAGTAGGGCTGGTTAAACACTTCCTGGAAGCAAAGCACCTGCACGCCCTGGTCAGCCGCTTGCTGAATCATTGGCAGATGTGCCTCGTTCATGGCGTCGCGAATAGCTTCTGGTTCAAGATCGGTGCTGGTTTTCAGGCCCAACTGAATCAACCCGATTTTCATATTCTGCATGAGACGCTCCCTCTGATTGTTGATGTGTAGCGTATGTTTGTAGTGTTCTTGAAACTAGTTTTGTAAAGCTGACGAAATAGACAGCTTTTGTTGAAAGTAGCGCTGGGTAGGTGGTTTTAGCAAGTCTTTAAAGGAGATTTGTTAAATCGTCTTTAACTCATTGAGTTTGCTTATTTTTATTGTTCCATTTGGTGATATTCACTTTTTTGGTGAGGTCTTGCACTGTTTTGGATGGTTTTTTTATTCTTTTAAAATCATTGGTTTGGTATATTTCTAGCGAGTGTTTTTGGTTTTTTTCTGTTTGAAATTGGTGCAAATATTTTTTTTGATCTAGCTTTGTTTAGTTGGTTTTTGTTTTAGGTGGGGAAAATATAAAGATAACAAGCTAACAATAATAATGTTGTCCATGAAGGCAGCTTTTTAATCAATGAGTTAATTGACCTGCTTTTTCAAGTAGGCATGCTTATTGCTTGTTTTCTAAAAGCTATGGTTTCTAAGAACGATGGTTTTGAAAAACAATGGTTTCTAAAAGCCATGATTTCTAAGCGCCTTTTTGAAAAGCTCCACTGGCCGTGGGAGCTAGGCAGCGCAATAACGCAATGCTGAGGAGATAAAAAATGACCGAAACAACCTCTCAGATGGTGGATCGAGGTGGGCTGATAGAGCTAGATGTAGGGGACGATGTACGCAGTAGTTCGCGCTTTAATGAGGATATTGCGCCTACCCAGGCCAGCGAGCGCACCTGGAGTAAGTGGAATATTGCGGCACTCTGGGTAGGCATGTCGATCTGCGTGCCCACCTACACCCTAGGCGGGGTATTAACCGCCTACTTCGGGCTGAGCGTGGGGGAGGCGTTGTTTGCCATTTTGTTGGCCAACGTGATCGTGCTGATTCCTCTTACCTTAAACGCCTTTCCCGGTACGAAGTTTGGTATTCCTTTTCCGGTGGTTTTACGCTCTTCGTTCGGTATTTTAGGTTCCAACGTACCCTGTCTGGTGCGCGCCCTGGTCGGCTGCGGCTGGTTTGGTATTCAAACCATGTTTGGCGGTTTGGCCATTCATCTGTTGCTCTCCGAGTTGATTCCCGCTTGGGCTGCGATGGGCGGTGTTGGTGAAGTCATCGGCTTTTTTGTCTTTGGTGCGATGAATCTCTATGTGGTGATTCGTGGTGCAGAGTCGATTAAATGGTTGGAAACCTTCGCCGCACCGCTGCTGTTAGCCGTTGGTGTTGGGCTGATGATATGGGCGTGGCCAAATATGTCGATGTCCGAACTACTGGCACAGCCGCCGTCGCGGCCTGAAGGGGCATCGGTATACGGCTACTTCTTCGCGGGCTTAACCGCCATGGTGGGTTTTTGGGCCACGCTGTCGCTGAATATTCCCGATTTCAGTCGCTTTGCCAAAAGCCAAAAAGATCAGATCGTTGGTCAGGTGATTGGGCTGCCGCTAACGATGTTTTTCTTTGCCGCACTCGGTGTCGTGTTAACCGCTGCTTCCGAAACGCTGGTAGGGGAAACCGTTGCCGACCCGGTACGTTTGATTGGCTATATCGACAGCCCCTTCTGGGTGGTACTGGCGATGCTGTTGATCATTATCGCCACGATCTCTACCAATACGGCTTCTAACATCGTGTCGCCTACCAACGATTTTCAGAACATTGCGCCCAAATTGATTAACCAGACGCGCGGCGTGCTGATGACTGGCGCGGTGGGCGTGTTGTTGATGGGCTACGATCTGCTGCAAAAAGCGGGCGTTATTCCGCCAGGGGTTTCTCTGGAGCAGATGTACTCCAAC
Organism: Halomonas sp. A3H3; assembly: GCF_000982975.1. Taxonomy (NCBI): domain Bacteria; kingdom Pseudomonadati; phylum Pseudomonadota; class Gammaproteobacteria; order Oceanospirillales; family Halomonadaceae; genus Halomonas; species Halomonas sp. A3H3. Next base: position 2,660,037 of record NZ_HG423343.1, read on the forward strand.
TGGCTGCTGGGTTACTCCAGCCTGCTGGGGCCCATCGCGGGCATCATGGCGGTGGACTACTTCCTGATCAAAAAGCAGCGTTTGGATGTGCCCAGCCTGTATATGGATAACCATGCTTATCCTGCGGTGAACATCGCGGGTTTTATCGCCTTTGGCGTGCCGGTGGCGCTTACGTTGCTATCGCTGTTAACTGGCACCATGAACTGGTTCTACGACTACGGCTGGTTTACCGGCTCGGCGCTGGGGGCAATTGTTTACTATGTGGCAAGCCAAGTGTTGGTGTCATCGCCCCAGGCGGGGCCAGCGCCGATAATGGCCAATGAGGCAACCGAGCAGCGTTAAACATACTGCCGGGTTTAGCTGCTTTTGATTAAGCGTAGAAACGCATCGACCACTCGGTTGGGGCGGCGGTCGTGGCGGGTGATCAGCACAAAGGGGATGCGGTAGTGCTGCGTGTTGGCATGCAACGCTCGCATCTTGCCCGCTGCCACCCACTGTGCAGCTACGTGTTCAGGCAGAAAGCCGATAAAGCGCCCGGTAAGAATCAAAAAAGCGGCGCCTTCTCGGTCGGATGCTGAGGCACGAAGGCTTAGCGCATCATGCGCCTGTCGGGCCTCAACCGGTAGCGGATAGCGGGGCGAAATAGCCGAGTGTTGGGCGATATCAGCACCACTGAGCGTGTCGTCGTCCTCCGTAAACAGGGGATGGCCAGCCGCACAGTAAAGATATGATGGCTCATCATAAAGGTGCCGCGCTTCTAAACTGGTGGGCAGGTTCACTGCAGGCACTACGCCGACGTGCAAGTGGCCATCCATCACCCCTCGAATGACCGCGTCAGAAGGCTCCATATGAATATGCAGCGTGACCTCATGCTCCGGCGCGCTGAGCTCAGCCAGTGCATTGGTCACGTGCATGGCGGGTAGTGTCACCAAATTATCGGTAATGCCGATATTCAGCTCGCCTTTAATCGTTTGGTGCAGGGCGTTAACGTCGCTTTTAAACGTTTCAAGCGCGGTCAGTAGCGTCAACCCTGCCTGATAAATCTCTTTACCCTCTTCGGTTAAACTAAACCCGCCACGCCCCCGCTGGCAGAGCGAAAACCCCAGCCTCCCCTCCAAGTCGTTCATGTGTTGGCTAATCGCCGAACGACTAATGCCCAGCGTGGTTTCCGCCGCGGTAAAGCCACCGCACTCAACGACCGTCTTAAAAATACGGATTAGGCGTATCTCGTAGTCGCTCATTTGGCCCAGCGATGCCATAACAATTTCCTGGTAGATTGGCTATCCATGCATAACGTCACGCTTTTCAGGGCATTAACGGTGATAAAAACTGATATACATCCTAAAAGCACCGCGGCACTATCGGATAAAGCCACGTGTCAGCGCGTGTTATGTATCATTTTTAGTTACTTTTTACACTGTATCAGGTGTCCCCCTGGGTTACCTGAATAAGGCTTCTGCGCGATGTCCGCTACCTCCAATGATGTAAATGATGATGTATTGAAAGCCACCAAGACTTATCGCCAACAGCGCCGCCATGTGATTGGGCTATATCTGCTAGCACTGCTTGTCATGATGGTGCTTTTCGGCTGGCTGCTGAGTGAACAGTATCGGCAAGAAATTGAGGCCGCCGAGTCGCGGATTACCGCCCGCGCTAATGTGGTTGCTGAGTGGGCAAAAGGCGTATTTGCACAAAGCGGGCAAGCGCTTTTTGGGCTTGCTGAGATGCTAACCCTGCAAGGCATGCCAGATAGCGATAATGCCCAGGCCCTTCAGCGCTCGCTAGAAAACCTGACCCTGTATGTGCCCATGGTGGACGAAATCGCTGTGTTGAGCGCTGAAGGCCGAGTAATGGCGAGTGGCCGCAGCAGCCGAAGAGCAGGTGCTGATATCAGCGATACGACGTTGTTTAATGCCTTTAAGCAAGCAGGACAAGAAGAACTGATTACCCCGCTTTACTGGTCTATCAGCGACCAACGCTACTATTTGTACCATGGTCGACGATTAGAAACCTCGTCCGGCGAGTTTGCTGGGGTGGTCATCTCTAGCATTGTACCTGAAGTGTTTGCCGACGCTCTGGAGCAGATGAGTGTCTATGACGGCGAGAGCATTGCCCTGGTCGACCCCGGATTAAAATTTATTGCTCGCTACCCGACCCCCGAAAAGCCATTTTCGATTGGCAGTCAAATTGAGAGTCCAGAAACGGCCGAGTGGCTTACCCGTGGTGAGTCCACATGGTCAATCAACATTGACTCACCTATTGATGGCCGAAAACGGCTGTTTCGCATGCTGAGAGTTGGCGAGTATCCGATGCTGGCTGTGGTTGGCGTTGATCTTCACGAATTGCTCTCGGCCTGGCGGCAGCGTGCTTTGATTTTAATGTTGGTGACGGCAGTGATTGCCCTGCTGGGTGCTTGGGGGGCGCGCCACTACCTGAATCGTTTAGCGTTGTCGCATCAACTGCGTCAGCGTATTGAGGAGCGTGAACAGGCTCGTGCCGAGGCCCAAATCGCTGCTGCCGCCTTCCAGACGCACTTAGGCATCCTTATTACCGATCCACAGGGCATCATTCTTAAGGTGAATGAGACCTTTAGCCGCATTACCGGCTATAGCGAAGCGGAGATAGTGGGTAACAATCCGCGCATGTTTAGCTCTGGGCTACAAAACGCCGCCTTTTACCGCCGTTTATGGAAGCGTGTTATCAAAACCGGCAACTGGGAAGGCGAGATATGGAACCAGCGTAAGAATGGTGAACTGTTTCCCGAGTGGCTAACCATTAGCGCTGTCTACAGCGTTGAGGGCACCTTAACTCACTACGTGGCCACCATGAGCGATATCAGCGAGCGTAAAGCCGCTGAGCAAGAGATTCATCAGTTAGCATTTTATGACACCTTAACCGGGTTGGCCAACCGGCGGCTGTTTATGGATCGCATAGGTAATGCCCTTAAAGAGCTTCAGCGCCATCAGCGTTGCGGCGCACTGCTATTTATCGATATCGATAACTTTAAGCAAATCAATGACACTCTGGGGCACTATGCGGGGGATCAAGTATTGCAGAGCGTTGCTCGGCGAATAGGGCAGATGTTGCGCGATACCGATACCTTGGCGCGGCTGGGAAGCGATGAATTTGCGGTATTAATCGAAGGCGTGGATAGCAATTACGCTCAAACCACCCGGCTGGCAGAGCGTATTGCGCACAAGCTGCTGGCAACTCTTAACGAATCAATCACTCTGGCCGAAGAGAGCATCACGGTGACGGGGAGCATTGGTATTGCGATCATGGCCAGCAATGAGTACGGCGTGGATGACTACCTGCAGCAGGTAGATATGGCGCTCTTTCAGGCTAAGAACAACGGCCGCCATGGCGTGTGCTTTTTTGACCCCTCGATGCAGGCTGCGCTACTGGCCCATGTGAAATTAGAAGCGGATCTGCGCCAAGCGCAGGCCAGCCAGCAGTGGCAGCTCTATTATCAGCCCCAAGTGGATCACCATGGCGTGATCACTGGCGTTGAGGCGCTGCTGCGCTGGCATCATCCTGAACGCGGCATTGTTTCACCAGGCGATTTCATTCCGCTGCTGGAAAGCAATGAGCTGATAAACGATGTAGGCGAATGGGTATTGGAAGATGCCTGCTATCAATTAGCGCGTTGGGCGCAGCATCCACAGCTCAGCAAACTGACCATATCGGTGAATATTAGTCCGCTTCAGTTTCGCGATGAGCAGTTTCTGGCTCGTGTAGAGGGGGTGTTTGCGCGCACTCAGGCGCCGCTTCAGCGGCTAAAACTGGAGGTGACCGAGTCACTGTTTGTGGAAGCGCGAGACGACGCCAGAGATAAAATGCTTGCCCTTAAAGCGCGCGGTGTACGCTTCTCTCTGGATGATTTTGGCACCGGCTACTCGTCCCTGGCCTATTTAGCGCAACTGCCGCTGGATCAACTGAAAATTGACCAATCCTTTGTGCAGCAGGTGCTCGAAAGCCAAGCCAACGCAGCGATTGTCGAGAGTACCATTGCCCTGGCAGAGAGCCTCAATCTAGAGGTCATTGCAGAAGGCGTAGAGACCAAAGCGCAGCAGGCGTGGCTACTGGCGCACGACTGTCACGCTTATCAAGGCTATCTGTTTGGGCGGCCGGTTACTGCAGAGGCCATCGAGAGATTGATTACGGGCGCTTAACCCAGCGTCAGTAAGCGGAGTTGGCCTTCGATATCGAGAGCGGGGCTCGTATCGGGAAGAATAACTTCCAGCCGGGAGTCTTGCCGCCACGCGCTGCTTTCAACGCTCAGCGTACCTCCGGCGCGGTTAAAGCGTTTCCAGCCGCTATCGGTATGAAACACGCCTTTAATGCGTGCCTCTCTGGGGAGTTCTCCCAAACAGGTGGCCAAGCTATCCAGGTCGAAGCGCTCGCTTGGGTGCCAACGTAACCCCGTACTGGTGTAGCCCAGCGAAGTGCCGGTTTCACGCTGGGGCTTGCCGGGCGGGGGCGGAAAATCAAAAAAAGACCCGGCTAAGCTGGGTGTTGTCGCCAACTGTTGATGGTTGGCGGGTACGCTGATATCGCTCCCTTCGGCGCGTCCGCTCTGGGTCAACAGTCCTATGGGTAGTTCGCCTTGGGGAGCTTCCTGCACCCATTTACGCGGCGGCCAGCGCTGTGCCACAAACGCATGAGCGGCGCCGAGCTGCTCGGGCGTGCTCTGGTCGAGCATGGTGAGTGCCACGGCATCGGCCATATCGAGCTGGTCGCGGAAGGTGTCGTGCGTTCGGGAGCGGGCGTCATCTAATCGGCGTGGGTCGAGAGTAGCAATAATATCGCGTACCTCGACCACTTCCTGGAAGGCTTCCCCTCGCAGTAGATCCAACAGACCTGCCGGGTGGCCAAGGCCTGAGGGCTCGATGATGACGCGATCAGGCTTGCTGCGTGCGAGTAAATTCACCAGCGCCGCTTGCAGTACAAAGGCGAGCTGGCAGCAAAGGCAGCCGCCGGGAAGGCCCTTCACCACCACATCGTCACGGGCATCAAACATCGCCTGGTCGATGCCGATTTGGCCAAACTCGTTGACCAAAATGGCCCATGTTTCATCCACAGGCTTCTGTTCGATGAGGCTGTGGATAAGCGTTGTTTTACCGCTGCCGAGAAAGCCGGTAATGATATGCACCGGCACTTTTGCCAACCGTTCTGACGCTGCCAACGCCTAGCCCCCTGTCATATTCATAAAGCGTACTACCTGCACATCGCCATCGGTGGTGAAGTGATGGCGCTCGGGCTTAAGCGGCAGGGCGTTGATGATCGCCTCTTTTAGCGCCTGCATATTACCGGGGTGACGGCGTAGCACGGCGCGAAGATCGACCGAGTGTTCGTTGCCTAAGCACAGCAGCAAGCGGCCTTCCACGGTCACACGCACCCGGTTACAGGTATCGCAAAAGTTGTGGCTATGGGGGGAAATAAACCCAACCCGGCTGTCGCTATCGGCCATCTTGAAGTAGCGCGATGGGCCGGGTGTGGTTTCGGTCGTGGGGATCAGCGGATAGCGCGTTTCGATCAAGTCTTGAACGTCATCGCTGGAGTAGAAGGTTTCCGCCCGTGAGTGGTCAGAAACATCGCCCAGCGGCATCTCTTCGATAAAGCTAATATCGAGGTTTTCCTGGCGTGCAAAGGTGACCAGGTCTATTACTTCGTCGTCATTGCGACCTTTTAAGATCACCGCGTTGAGCTTGATGCGTTTAAAGCCCGCTTCCTGGGCGGCATGAATGCCGTCGATCACTTTGGCTAAATCGCCGGTGCGGGTGAGCTGCTTAAAGCGCTCCGCATTTAGCGAGTCCAGACTAATGTTCAGCCGCCGCAGACCGCTTGAGTAAAGCTGCTTGGCGTGCTTGCGTAGGCTGGCACCGTTGGTGGTCATAGTGAAGTCGTTAAGGCCTGGCATGGCGCCGATCTCATCGACCAGTTGCTCAATGCCGCGGCGTACCAGCGGTTCGCCGCCGGTAAGGCGAATTTTCTCGACCCCCAACTCAGTGAAGGCGCGCGCCACCATGGCGATCTCTTCCAGCGTCAGTACCTGGGCGCGGGGCAGAAACGTCATCTCCTCGCTCATGCAGTACACGCAGCGGAAATCGCAGCGATCGGTGACCGAGATGCGCACGTAGCTAATGCGCCGACCAAAGTCGTCGATCAGTTGCTGGTCAGCGTCTGGCTGGACAGATCGCTGCTGATTAGCTTGTGGTTGTGCGGGTCGTTGCTCGGTCATAGCCATCCCGTTAGTGGTTGTATGCTGACTACCTCGCCTGGCTGGGCGCCTGCCTGGTCGTCGGCAAGCTCAATCAAGCAGTTAGCAGCCACCATCGAGGTTAAAATGCCCGAACCCTGGGCGCCGGTACTACGCACGAGTAACCGTCCTTCGCTATCAGTATGGTAAACGCCACGGATAAAGTCAGTGCGCTTCAAGCGACTTTTTATGGCGGTGTCGGCAATCGCAGTAAGGCGATGGGGTGTTGATGTCGGCTGCCCATACAGCCGATCCAGCAGCGGCGAGACAAACTGTAGAAAGGTTACCATGACCGCCACCGGATTGCCGGGCAAGCCAACAAACGGCGTGCGCTTTTCACCCAGCCAGCCGCAAGCCATGGGGCGCCCAGGTCGCAGCGCTACCCGCCAGAAGGCTAGGCGGCCTAACTGTTCCAGAGCCTCACGGGTAAAGTCAGCCTGGCCAACGGAAACACCGCCGCTGGTGATTACCAAATCGCTCTGCTCTGCAGCGTCTTCAAGGGCCGTTTTAATGGCGTTTAAATCGTCTGGGAGAATGCCCAGGTCAATGACATCGGCGCCGTGTTCGGCAAGCAAGCCCATCAGGGTGAAGCGATTGGCATCGTATATACCTGCTTTGGGCAGCGGCTCACCGGGAGCAGCGACTTCATTGCCAGTGGAAAAGATCGCCACCCTTGGGCACTGACATACGGCAACATCTGCGTAACCTAACGACGCTAAAAGCCCTAGGGCCGCCGCATCGAGCCGTGCTCCCGCAGGCAGTGCCGTGTCGCCGAGACCAATATCCTCACCGGCCTGGCGAACATGTTGGCCGTGTTTGAGGAGTTCTGGCGACGCGATGATCACATGCCCAGGCTGCTCATCTAACGGTTCGCGGAGCTGTTCACTCATCACCACGGTATCGGTGCCCGGCGGCAGTGGGGCACCGGTGGTGATGCGTACACAGTGACCGGCAGGTACTAATTCGCGGCGATACTGACCGGCCAACACCTCTCCAGCCAACGGCCAGCGGGTCTGCTTGGCTCCAACACCTTCTCTGGGCAAGGCTAGCGCTACGCCGTCCATGGCCGCATTGGTATTTTGCGGCACGTTAATGGGGGCTTTCACGGTTGTGGCCAATCGGCGACCATGAGCCTGCGCCAGCGGAATCCGTTCGCTGCCCAGCGGGCGTTCAATCAAGGTGGCGAGCGCCTGACGCGCTTCGTCCACGCTGAGCATCTGCTCGCCAAGATCAAAGCAGGAGAGGGTCATTTCACCTCCTTGCTCGAAGAACCCATGAGTATTTTTTCCAGGTGCAGCTTCTCTTCCTCAGTATTAAGGTTAGCAAAGGCATCAGGGCAGTCCGACATATCAACCTTGCACCAAGCATGGCGAGCGTACCAACGATCGATCTTACGCTCGCCCTCGGCCAAGGTGGCGGCCAAATCATCGGCCAGCGAGGTACGCAGTAGTGCAACTACCGGGTGCAGCCGTTCGCCATCAAAAGCCACAGCGATATCATGCTGGCCAATACCTTGTACCATGCGCGCCACTAAATCGTCAGGTAGGGCGGGGGAGTCGCAGGGAACGACCAGTAGCCACGGCGTTTTTGCCGCCTGCAGGCCGCTATAGATCCCCATCAAAGGGCCTTTAAAGCCGCCTTCGGCACCGTCCATTACAACATCCGCTATAACGCGATCGGCAAAAAAGCGGTAGGCGTCAGCATTGCGGTTGGCGTTAATCAGTAGCTCGGCCACCTGACCTTCAAGGCGCTTCACCACATGGCCGACGAGTGGCAGGCCCGCAAAAGGCTCCAGCCCTTTGTCACGACCGCCCATTCGGCGCCCTTCGCCGCCCGCGAGAACCATGCCAGTGAGGTCGTGAGTAGGGATCATGAGCTTGCCTTTTTTGATGAGCGGTATTCTTGCGATGAACGGGCATGGGATGGGCGCGGTGGAATAGCGTCCAGGGCTAAACGGTTTTGGGTGTTGATCGCTTGGAAATGGCGCCCTTTGGCGCGGGCAATTAACATCACGCCGAAGCGTTCGGCCAGTTCGACGCCTTTTTGGGTGACGCCTGAGCGAGAAACCAGCACGCTAATGCCCATTTGTGCCACTTTGAGTACCATTTCGGAAGTCAGTCTCCCGGTGGTGTAGAAAATATCCGCATTGGCGCTGTCGGCCTGTTGTAGCCATTGGCGCCCCGCCAAGGTATCCACCGCGTTATGCCGTCCTACGTCTTCAACAAAGTCGAGTACGTCGGTTTGCTGGCACAGCGCGCAGCCATGAACGGCGCCAGCGCTGCGGTAGGTCTCGTTGTAGGCGTTAAGGTTTTGCAGCAGCTGATAAAGCGTGGATTGTGCCAATTGAGTATCGGGCAGCGCCGTGAGAGCGGTTTGGTCGAGCAGTTTACCAAATACCGTGCCCTGGCCGCAGCCGGTGGTGACCGTACGGGTGCTTAAGCGTATTTCTAAATCCTCGGGCAGATGGCGAGTAATCACTACCGCGGCTTCTACTTCCCAATCGACTTGCACGGCCTCTAAATCAGCCGCGGCGTTCAGCAGCCCCTGATTGCGCAGATAGCCGACCACCAGAGCCTCCGGGTCGTCACCCAAGGTCATCAAAGTGACAATTTCACGCTTGTTGAGGTAGACCGTCAACGCTCTTTCAGCGGCAATCGCCTGCTGGCGTGCATCGCCATACTCGTCAACGATGCTGATCTCGGTAGTGGCCGGTAAGCGGGCTCGGCTTAACTGAAGGGCGTGCATCCGCAATCCTCGCTGCTGATATGAAAGCATCTGAGCCTGATAAAATACCTGAGTAAAAAGGTCAGAGTTGACGATGATGGCGCTGGAGAGGCTTACTTGTCTACCTGTTCGACTGCTATCCGTTCAAAGTCTAGGTGCTTCGCTTAAGTACTGTGCTCAAGTGCTGTGCTTAGATACTTCGCTAAGGGGTTTAACGCGATGTCTGATAATTTACGTTCACTGAGTATCACCCTGGTCGCCGAGGCTAAGCAGGTGAAAAGCTTTACGCTAACCCAGTGGCGTATTGCAGAGCTTACCCTGAGTGATCAGGGCCCCAATGTGCTTAACCTGCAGTTGTCGATGACCGAGCGTGCTGCCTACCGTTTCAACCTGACGTCTGCCACCCCACGGCTATTTGTGCGAGCGGGTTTTACTGGGCAAACACCCAAACCTGATGCGATTACCGCTAGTCAGGACGTGGCAGCCGGTTGGATGGACGGTGAGCAGCAGGTGCTCGAAGCACCAATGCCCATGGCCATTCAGGTCTGGATTGAGAGCTACCTCGCACGCCACGGCGAAGCGCCGATGGAGATGCGCAAGAAAAAACGCAAAGGAGCGGGGCGCGCCAAAGAGACCCCCACCAAGGAGCAGCCGCAATGAGCCGCCTAGAGCGCTGGTCGCGCCTAAAACGCAACGTTCCCCAAGAGCAAGATGCGCCGCCGGTTACAGAGCCCGTTGAGGAACTGGCGGCCAAATCGGATATTTCACCTGATGCCGCGCAGGAAGCGCCAGAGCAGGCATCACCAGAGCAGTCTCCTGCAGAACAATCGCCTTCAGAACCAGCACCTAAGCCCGGCAGCTTAGACCACACCTTGCCCGACCCTGAAACGCTGGAAGCGGGCAGCGACTTCAGCGCCTTTATGGTGCCAGGAGTAAGCGGAGCCCTGCGGCGGCGTGCTTTGAAACGCCTGTGGGCCACCGGCAACTACAACGTTCGCGACGGCCTGGATGACTATGATGCCGACTACAATCAGCTGTTAAAGCCCATGGACTCCGAGCTCGCCAGCAAACTGCGCCGCTGGACGCATAAAGTGGAAGAGGCGGTTGATAAGTCGCTAGACGAGCCCGAGTCCCCAAAAGAGTTGGCAGAGAACGAGCAAACAAGTGAGAAACCGGTCGCGCTAGAGGACGACTCCTCAACACCTCGCGATGATGGTGTCAAAACTGTAGAAAACACCTTACTAGACGACCAGTCTGATTATTTATCTGATACTAAGACGAAAACATGAGATTAGTGATAAAATTATAAAAATCAAATTATTGGGTGTGTTAACAGTCGCCAGCGTTGGCAGCGTTGACGGTAATTAATTTGGCAAAATACGTATTTCGCCATAGGCTGAACTTAGCTTCTATGCATTGTTATGCCACAATAGTTAGATGGTATAACTCAAAATTATAATAAGAATTATTCACTGACCGTGAGAGCGCATGAATCAACGAATCCAACTGGCGTCGCTAGACGACCAGCGCAATGCCGAGGCTCGGGAGACGGTACGCCAGCGTATCTCGTGGCCCGCTAACCTAACGCCTGCCAATGTGACCTATCACAGCCGTGGTCATGCGCTGCTGCTCGGCAGTGAGCGCGATACCCGACAAGCCGCGCGTATTCTGCAAGGGCGTGGTTTGGCTTCATTGACGCTGGTTTTCACCGCGCCCAACGCCGCAAATGTTGACGACGGGGTAAACGATAGCGACTTGCTTGCTGCCACCGAGATCCTCACCACCCAGGCGCTAACTAATGCCCAGGCTGAAAAGCTGCACATTAGCGGCCATTTGGGCATGTTCAAAGCGGTAATTGGTGGTGATGAGCCGCTTGATCTAGCCCGTGCGTTGATCGAGCGAGAGGCGTTCGACCTCATCCTGGATTTAAATACCACTCCTCGCCTACCCGTTGAGTTACCTCCGCCAGGTTATGTGGTGATGCAGTGGCAAAACGTTGAGCAACGCAGTGATACCCTTGACGATTTTGTAGGGCTAGTGGGCGAATTCGACAAGCCGCGCTACTTCCAGGTCAACAGCGACTTATGTGCCCACTCTACCAGCGGCAACATTGGCTGTACCCGCTGTTTGGATGTTTGCCCCGCGGATGCCATCTCCAGCATTCAGGGGCGGATTGAATCTCACATCGAGATTGATCCCTTTCTCTGCCAAGGCGTGGGCAGTTGCACCAGTGCCTGTCCCACTGGCGCTATCGAATTTCGCCTACCGGAAACGCGCCGCCAGCAGGATACGCTCTCTGCTTGGCTGGGCGCCTACCGCGAAGCGGGTGGTCAAGCGCCGGTGCTGCGTTTTATTACCCATGATTCCCAAGATGCTGAGCGCGCAGCGGGCGTAGTGCCCGCAGGTCATGTCATCGATGCACCGCTTGAGGAGCTGGGAGCAGCGGGGCACGACCAGTGGCTAACCGCTCTGGCCGCCGGTGCCGCCGAAGTGCGTATCCAACTGCACCCCAATATGCCCGCCCGCTTAAGTGCCTTTTTGACCGATCAGCTCACTCAAGCGCATGCCCTATTGGACGCCCTAGGCCATGACCGTGCTCGCATAAAGCTGATCGAGATAGCCGATGATGCAGGCAGGGATGCGCTACCGGCACTCACGCCGTTGACAGAGTCACCGCTAAGCCTGCCTGAGCCAGAAAAGCGTGCGCGCTTGAATCAAGTGCTCGCGCGGTTGGCTGAATTGGGCAACCCCAACGGCGAGCGGGCTGCGGTGCCGGCAGGCGCTGCCTACGGCGCCATTCAAGTCGATAGCGATGCCTGCACGCTGTGCCACGCCTGTGTCAGCAACTGCCCGACCCCGGCATTAAAATCAGGCGGCAAAACGCCCGCGCTGAGCTTCCTTGAAGCGGACTGTGTGCAGTGTGGCTTGTGCGAGCAGGCTTGCCCGGAAAATGCGATTACTCTGATGCCCGGCTTCTTGGCATCCAATGCCCGCGAAACGCGACACATCTGCCACGAAGAAGCGGCCTTTGAATGCATCAGCTGTGGTAAGCCGTTTGCCACCGTGAGTACGGTAGCGACGATTAAACAGAAGTTGGCTAATCACCCCTACTTTGCCGGCGAGGCGATGATCCGTCTGGAAATGTGCGAAGACTGCCGGGTTAAAGATGTCTGGAAAACCATGATTCGCGACCCTGACGCGCAACTGAAGGTATAAGCCGATGACGGATGCACTGCCCACGCTCAAAGAAGCCGATGCGCTACGCGCCGATATCTACCGGCTATTAGCCACGCTACTGCGCCAAGCGCCAGATCCAGAACTGCTCGACTGGTTGGCTGAACTGACCATCGAGCAAGATGGCAGTCGCCTGGCTGAGTGCTGGCAGGCGTTGGCGGTAGCGGCCAACGGTGCGAATACTGAGGGACTGCAGCGAGCTCACTTTCGCCACTTGGTAGGTGTGATTCAAGGCGAGGTTGTGCCCTATGCCTCCTGGTACCGCAACGGCGAATTGATGGAAGCGGCGCTGGTGGCGCTGCGCCAAGACCTAAAAGTACTCGGTTTTGAACGCAGTGAGCATACCCGGGATCCGGAAGATCATCTGGCTGCCCTGTGTGAAGTGATGGCGATGCTGATCGACGCCGAAAGCTCTGAGCAGGGTTATTTCTTTAGCCAACATTTAGCCCCCTGGGCGGCCAGCTGTTTTGCCGACCTGGGGCAGGTAGACACCGCTTTCTATGCAGCGCTGGGGCAGTTGGGTAGCGCTTTTATGGAGAGCGAACAGGCTCGCTTGAGGGTTGATGCGGGCCATACGCCAGTGCGTATTCTTGAGCCTTAACGCAGGCTTCATAAAAGAAACAGCAAAAAAAGACCCGCATAAAAAAGCATGCAAGAGGAGAAACCCATGCAACCGTCACACAACGCTGAGCGCCGTCGGTTTATGAAAACCGTTGGGTTGGGAACCGCCGCTGCTGGCGCCGCGGCGGCAGTCGGTCATGTCACTCTGGCACAGGCTGACACTGCCCCGGTGAAAAACGAAAAACCAACGGTTAACTACCGTGAGACTGATCACGTCCGTGCTTATTACGCCTCGCTGCGTGACTGACGGCGGAATGCCAGGAGATTTGCCATGCGCTTAACTCGCAAAACAGACACCCCCAAGGCCTCAGGACTGGGTATTTCCCGTCGCCAGTTTCTCAAACGCAGCGGTGCAGCCACTGGCGGTATGGCCGCCGTTGGCTTTATGAGTGCGCCCATGATGCAGCGCTCAGAAGCAGCCGATAAAACACCCGTGCTGGACTCGCCGGTCGAGACCAAACGCACCATCTGCTCCCACTGCTCAGTAGGTTGTGGCGTGTATGCTGAAGTTCAAGAGGGCATTTGGACTAAGCAGGAACCCGCTTTTGATCACCCTATCAACCGTGGCGCGCACTGTGCGAAAGGTGCTTCGCTGCGCCAGCACGGCCACTCCACGCGGCGTCTCAAGTACCCAATGAAGTTAGTCGCGGGTGAGTGGGAGCGTATGAGCTGGGATGACGCCATTAACGAGATTGGCGACAAACTGCTTGAGCTGCGCGAAGAGCACGGCCCGGATAGCGTTTACTGGCTGGGCTCGGCGAAGTTCAGCAACGAGCAGGCGTATTTAATGCGCAAGCTTGCCTCGCTGTGGGGCACCAACAATACCGATCACCAGGCGCGTATCTGCCACTCCACCACTGTGGCGGGCGTGGCGAATACCTGGGGTTATGGAGCGATGACCAACTCGCTCAACGATATGCATAACAGCAAGGCGATTCTGTTCATTGGCTCTAACCCCAGTGAAGCGCACCCGGTGGCGATGCAGCATATCCTGATCGCCAAAGAGCGCAACAATTGCGACATCATCGTCGCTGACCCGCGCTTTACCCGTACTGCCGCCAAGGCCAACAAATATGTGCGTCTACGTCCCGGTTCGGACGTCGCATATATTTGGGGCTTGTTATGGCACATTTTTGAAAATGGCTGGGAAGACAACGAGTACATCAATCAGCGCGTTTACGGTATGGATGAAGTACGCGCTGAAGTCGCCAACTTCCCGCCCAGCGTTGTAGAAGAAGTCACCGGTGTCCCCGAAGCCGAGATGTACGATGTCGCTAAACGCCTCTCCGACAACCGGCCTGGCTGTGTGGTCTGGTGTATGGGCGGCACCCAGCACACCACCGGCAACAACAATACCCGCGCTTACTGCATTCTTGAGTTGGCGCTGGGGAATATCGGTGTGGCGGGCGGCGGCGCTAACATCCTGCGTGGCCATGATAACGTACAGGGGGCGACCGACCTGGGCCTTGGCTGCGATTCATTGCCTGGTTACTACGGTTTGGCGGAAGGTGCCTGGCAGCACTGGGCGCAGGTGTGGGATCTCGACTACGAGTGGCTTAAAGGCCGCTATGACGATACCGAGTATGCCGATGGTAAGCCCATGTACACTGCCGGTATTACCGTATCGCGCTGGGTCGATGGCGTGCTCGAAGAGGACGAGAATATCTCCCAGCGTACCGCGCTGAAAGCAATGTTTTACTGGGGCCACGCGGTTAACTCCCAGACTCGCGGCGTCGAGATGCAAAAAGCGATGCAGAAGCTTGAGATGATGGTCATCGTTGACCCTTATCCTACCGTTGCTTCGGTTATGCATGACCGCAGCGACGGCGTGTATCTGCTGCCAGCGGCCACCCAGTTCGAAACCACAGGCAGTGTCACCGCGACTAACCGCTCGATTCAGTGGCGTGACCGCGTGATTGAGCCGCTGTTTGAGTCCAAGCCCGACCACGAAATCATGTACCTGTTTGCTCGTAAGCTGGGCTTCGGTAATGAGTTGGTCAAGAACTACCAGATGAACGGCGACGAGCCGCTCATCGATGACATTCTGCGCGAAATCAACAGCGGTATGTGGACGGTCGGTTACACCGGGCAAAGCCCCGAACGCCTCAAAGAGCACCAGAAAAACTGGCACACGTTCAGCTTCGAGAATCTGCGCGCAGAGGGCGGCCCGGCGGACGGTGATTACTACGGCTTGCCGTGGCCCTGCTGGGGCACGCCAGAGTTCGGCCACCCAGGCTCGCCTAACCTTTACGACACCAGCGTGCCGGTGATGGAAGGTGGCATGGGCTTCCGTGCCCGTTTTGGTATCGAGCGTGACGGCGTCAACCTTCTGGCGGAAGGTTCAGCGCCGGTAGGTGGCGATATCGACGACGGCTATCCAGAGTTCAACGACCAACTGCTCAAAGACCTAGGCTGGTGGGACGACCTGACCGCCGAAGAGAAACAGGCGGCGGAAGGCAAAAACTGGAAAACCGACCTCTCTGGCGGTATCCAGCGTGTCACCATTGAGCATGGCTGCGCGCCTTACGGCAACGCCAAGGCACGCGCTGTGGTCTGGACTTTCCCCGACCAAGTGCCGAAGCACCGTGAGCCGCTCTACACCACGCGTCGCGATTTGGTTGAACGCTTCCCTACTTGGGACGACTTCGACTCCATCATGCGCCTGCCGACCATGTACAAAACCATTCAGGATCGCGACAACACTGGCGAGTATCCAATGATTCTCACCTCTGGGCGCCTGGTTGAGTATGAAGGTGGCGGTGAAGAGACGCGCTCCATGTCGTGGCTTGCCGAGCTGCAGCAGGAGATGTTTGTCGAAATTAACCCGGCGGACGCCAACGACCTCAGCATCAAAGATGGTGACGATGTTTGGGTAGAAGGGGCAGAAGGGGGCCGTGTGAAGGTCAAAGCCCTGGTCACTCCTCGCGTCGATCGTAACGTAGCGTTTATGCCGTTCCACTTTGGCGGCATGTTCCAGGGCGAAAGCCTGCGTGACCGTTACCCGGATGGGTCTGATCCGTACATCATTGGTGAGGCGGCCAATACCGCCACCACCTACGGCTATGACCCGGTGACACTGATGCAAGAGACCAAGTGCACCATCTGCCGCATTGAGCGGGCTTAAGCTTCGACCGACCTGACAGCACGGCGGTGCGGGAGCCATCCCGCACCGGCATGAGGAGAACACCATGGCTCAAATGAAATTTATGTGTGACGCCGAACGCTGCATTGAGTGCAACGGCTGCGTCACCGCCTGTAAAAATGCCAACGATGTCGAGTGGGGCATTCAGCGCCGTCGCGTGGTCACGCTCAACGACGGTGAAGCGGATGAAATGTCCATCTCCGTCGCCTGCATGCACTGTGACGACGCCCCTTGCATGGCGGTGTGCCCCACCGACTGCTTCTACAAAACCGATGACGGCATCGTGCTGCACGACAAAGACCTCTGCATCGGCTGTGGTTACTGCCTCTACGCCTGCCCGTTTGGCGCCCCGCAGTTTCCCCAGCAGGATGCCTTTGGTGAGCGCGGCAAGATGGACAAATGTACCTTCTGCGCGGGCGGCCCGGCCGAAAGCAAAGAAGAGGAGTACGAGAAGTACGGTTCCAACCGTATTGCCGAAGGTAAACTGCCGCTGTGTGCTGAGATGTGCTCCACCAAAGCGCTGCTTGCCGGTGATGCCCAAGACGTGGCCGATATCTTCCGTCAGCGTGTTGTCCATCGCGGGCACAAAGATGGCGCCTGGTCTAATAACCCTCAGGCCAGTGCCGACAACCTAGCCTATGATGCTGCCCATAAAGGGTAAGGAGGCGTGTCATGAACCTGTTGACTGCACAGGCATCCGGTGGGGTGCCACGCTCAGGTAAAGGGCTCGCCCTGGGTATTTGGCGCTTTATGTTGGTGGCGTTTGCTCTGGTGCTTAGCCTCGGCTTCACGCAAGTGGCGTTGGCTCAAGCGGATCCTGACCGTGAAATGAACACCGCTGCCCCCGGCATTACCGCCGACCAGTGGCGTCAGGTACGTAGTGGAGAGACCGGGCCTAACTACCGTGACTCGCGTTATGAAAGCGACTACAGCTTGATCAATGCAAGCGGTGAAACCTGGCGGCAGATTCGCAACCGCTGGGTGTCGCCGTTTGGTTTGATTGCGGTATTTGGCATGGCGGCCCTGATCGCGCTGTTCTACTTCATTGTCGGGCGTAAAGAGCTTGAGGCGCCACGCACGGGGCGTCTACTTTTGCGTTGGACGCTGATGAAACGCGCGCTGCACTGGACGGTAGCAACGCTGTTTATCATTCTGGCGCTGACTGGGATGACGCTGCTGTTCGGTAAATTCGTGTTCCGCCCACTGTTTGGCGATGGGATTTGGGCCTGGATGATTGCGGCGACAAAAGTGCTGCATAACTACCTGGGGCCGATCTTTGGCATTCTGCTGGTGATCCTGCTGTTCAGCTTGATCAAAGACAATATTCCCAAAAAGCACGACTGGGTATGGTTCAAGAAAGGCGGCGGTATGATTGGCAAAAAGCATGTGGATGCTGGTTTTGCCAACGGTGGTGAAAAAGCCTGGTACTGGCTGTTAGCGACGGTGGGAATCTTAGTGGTTGCCAGTGGCTTCGTGCTCGACTTCCCCAACTTCGACCAGGGCCGTGACACCATGCAGTGGGCCAATATTATCCACGCAGTGGGCGCATTGGGGCTTACGGCGGTTTCCCTCGGCCATATCTATATCGGCACGTTGGGTACCGAAGGCGCGCTAGAAGGTATGACCACGGGCTATGTGGATGAGACCTGGGCCAAAGAGCACCATAATCTTTGGTACGAAGAGGTCAAAGACCAAACGCTATCGGAACAAGAGGTGGCGGCCCGCAAGTCATCTGGCGGCAGCGGTGAACCGTCGGCAACGCGAACCAGTTAATAAGCATTTAATGGTCGCTAAGACACCGCCTTTCGGCGGTGTCTTTTGTTATGCTTCACCTTAAGTTATTAAATAACCCAAGCCATGTATGAGAGGAACGGTTATGTCAGCGTTTGATGAGTTAGACCCAACCACGCGCACCGAGCTTGAAGCCGCCGCGTTTCGCCGCTTGCTACAGCATCTGGACGATAACAAAGATGTCCAGAATATCGACCTGATGATCCTGGCGGACTTTTGCCGCAACTGCTTATCGAAATGGCTGGTTAGCGCCGCGGAAGCGCGGGATGAAAGCCTCAGTTACGAAGAGGCACGTGAGTACGTTTACGGTATGCCTTACAGCGAGTGGAAGGAGCTTTACCAGCCGCCCGCTACGCCTGAGCAAATGGCGGCCTGGGAAGCTCACCACGCCAAAAAGAAAGCAGCCAAACAAGGGTGACGTCAATGAGTGAGCCAATGGTGCCCCTCAACATAGCCGTACTCACGGTCTCGGATACCCGCACGGAAGAGACGGATCGGAGCGGTCAAGCCTTGGTCGAGCGGTTAACCAACGCCGGTCATACTCTCGTTGAAAAGCGCATAGTGCCTGACGATGTCTATCGTATTCGTGCGGTGGTCGCGAACTGGATCGCCGAGGCGGATGTGCAGGTAGTCATCACCACCGGAGGCACTGGCTTCACTGGGCGTGACTCTACCCCTGAAGCCATCTCGGTGCTGCTGGATAAGCGCATCGAAGGCTTTGGCGAACGCTTTCGTCAGCTAAGTGGTGAGGAAATTGGCAGTTCCACCATCCAGAGCCGCTGCCTCGGCGGCTTAGCCAACGCCACGGTAGTGTTCTGCCTGCCTGGCTCAACCGGCGCCTGCCGCACCGGCTGGGACGGCATTCTGGCAGAGCAATTGGATAGCCGCCACAAACCCTGCAACTTCGCTAATCTGGTCATCCCAGGTCGAGGCCAGCATGGTTGAATGAGTGGCATATTTTCCAGGCTGCCGCTTGCTGTAGCAACAAGTTTGCGTGGCGACTTGTATTGGGGTTGCGCTGTCGTCGCGCTTTTGAAAGTTAGTGTCAATGCAATAGCTGCATTGGTTTTAACCGGCTAGCTCAGTGCTTCTTCCTTTAGAAAGTTTAGTAATAAAGGGTGATTCGCTAGAGCAATATTGATTCGAAGAGCTGACCCTGACTCGTCATTGCCTAAAGTAAACAAATTTCCAGGTGCTAGGAAAATCCCCTGTGCAGAGGCTTTTTTTGCTAGCTCAAGGCCGTCTACGCTTTTTGGTAAAGGGCACCAAATGTAGTAACTCCCGGTGGGTGGCTGAATTTGCTTGAAACCAATATTTTTCAACGAGGAGATCGCTGCTGCGCTAGCCTTGGCCACTCTCTCGCGTAAACGAGTCATTTGGCGACGATAGCGACCATGAATGATCATTTCATGGATCATCCTTTCAATAATGCTTGAACTGGTAACCACCGTGAGCATTTTAATATCAATCAGTGACCGAACCAGCGTCTGATTAGCTGCAATGTAGCCACAACGCATACTGGCAGATAGCGTTTTGGAAAAAGTGCCAACGTATATGACTCGGTTAAGGCCATCGAGCGAAGCAAGGTGAGGCGTTGATCGGGGGAGAATATCACCAAAAGGATCGTCTTCAATGATGGTTAAATCATGCTGTTCAGCGATACGTAATAAGGCATGCATATTCTGGAGAGACATGGATGTGCCGGTAGGGTTGTGAGCCATAGGCTGAACAAACAAAAGCCTTGGCCGGTATTCCCGGATACTCTGTTCCAGCATATCGAGATCCAGCCCTTGAGGTCCTCTAGTGATGCCGATGGTTTTGGCACGCTGTAGGCGTAATTTACCAAACATTGGGTAATAACCAGGGCTTTCAACTAGCACCACTTCACCGGGCTCTACAAAATGCCTAACAATCAGGTCGAGTGCATGGTTGGCGCCGAACGTCATCAAGATTTGATTTGGATGAACGCTAATTGCACGATCGTTTAGCGTTCTGGCGATATCTTCTCGCAGGCCGATCAATCCCTGAGGGTTGCCGTATTCGAACTCATCTCTGGCGTCATTATCCTGATTGCTGCGTTTGAAATAGCGGCGTATGTCCGAGCTTTCCATCCAACTTGCCGGCAGGCGTCCATCTCCGGCTCTGACTTCATAATGCTGATTCAATTGTTCTCTTAATAGAGAAACCAAGTCGACCGCTTCAGTAAAATGTTCAGGCTTGATAGCTGGGTGAGCTGGTCTGGTTGCTTCCACATAAAAGCCAGAACCGCGCCGAGGGCTGATATATCCAGTCGCGACTAAGCGGTCATAAGCATCAATTATAGTATTTTTTGAAACCCCAAAGCTCAGGGTTGCATTGCGAATGGAGGGTAATCTTGTCCCCGCCGTTAGCTGTCCCTGCTCAATGCGCTCAATAACTGTATTGGCGACTTGTTGTGCTCGAGGTGGTTTTTGCTTCATAAAAGGCTCAATTGTACCCATTAAGGAAAGGGTACAGTACATGGGTCAATTTTGAATATTGTACCTTGTCCAGCTTTCTCTATCACCCTAACTTAAGATAAGAGTATGTTTTATTTCTAACAATAATCGGTGATGCAGCGGTCTCTAGTTCGCGCTAATAGCACTGCCATTCACCATGGAGAGCATCGTGAACTTAACAACCATAAATAAAAGCTGGTTCTTTTTAAAAACGGTCGCAGCTGTGTCCACTGTGACAGCCTGTGTGGCTCCTTCTATTGCTATTGCCGAGGATCTGCCCAGCGTAAACTGGCGAATGCAGGCGCTTTGGGATGCGGGGACGACGCCCTATGAATACGAAGAAAAATTTGTAGAGCGGGTGTCCGAATTAACTGATGGGAAGTTTGAAATTCGATTGTTTGCCGGTGGACAATTAGTGCCAGCGGCCCAAGCATTTGAAGCTGTTCGTGCAGGTGCCTTCCAGATGATGAAGACATTTGACGGCTATGAAGCAGGTTCTATACCTGCTTTCGCGTTCACCAGCACAGTACCGTTTGGTTTTCCTGAGTCTGACCAGTACGAAGCTTGGTTCTATGAGAAAGGGGGAATTGAGCTGGCTCGTCAGGCCTATGCGTCAGCTGGTCTCTACTACATTGCACCTACGGTTTATGGGCAAGAACCCATCCATTCTAAATTTCCTATCGAATCTCTGGATGATCTGGATGGCAAAAAAGGCCGTTTCGTTGGCTTGGCCAGCACGGTGATGAGCGAATTTGGTGTGTCTACGACAGGATTGCCTACGGCAGAGGTGTATCAAGCACTTGAAAAAGGGGTCATTGATCTTGCCGATCGCGGCGACCTGACCGCTAATTTTGAAGCAGGCTTGGGAGAAGTGGCCGGATATATAGCTGTACCTGGCTTTCACCAACCCACGACAGCTACCAGTTATGTAGCGAACCAAGCGGCTTACGATAGTTTACCTGACTCTTACAAAGCGGCCTTGGAAGTGGCTGCCCGTGAGATTTCGTCTTCTTTACGGCAGCACATCCTTGCCCAGGATACTGTTGCTCTCGAAGAGTTCGAAGCGCAAGGCGTACAGATCACCCATTTGAGCCCCGACCTCATTGCAGAAGGGCGCCCGACCGCGATGAATGCATGGAGGAGAGCGGCTGGAGATGACGAATTGGCTAACGAAATTCTCAATAGCCAAATCGAATTCATGCAAGAACTTGGCTTGATTGACTGAGTTCCTACCTTACGGTTCCGCGCGCTGGCAATCCGGTAATAGGCCGGATTGCCTTCCCATCGAGGTTCAATTATGGCTGTTCTTCTTGGCTACTGCCGCCTTATAACGGCTCTTAACCGTTGGGTGGCCACGGTTGTATCGGCTTTTGTCTTCATTATGGTGGCCGTCATCAGCTACGAAGTAGTGTCCCGCTATTTTTTCAATGCACCCACTACCTGGGCTATGGAGCTTGCGACACTATTATTTGGCCCTTACTTCTTACTGGCTGGCCCTTATATTCTACATACTGCTGGACACGTCAACGTTGACATACTTTACCGTAAACTGCCGTTTAAGTTGGCAGGCTTAGTAGACTGTCTAACATATGCGCTGATTGTTGTAGTAACGGTGATTTTTATAGATCAGAGCCTACCTATAGCGCTGAATGCCTACGCAAGTGGTGAAACTTCATTTACCTCTTGGAATCCCCCCGTCTGGCCGGTGAAAGCGCTTATTCCGATCGCTTTTTTATTGCTTCTCATGCAAGCGCTGGCTGAAATTATTTGGGCAGTTAAGCGTTTTCAAGGTCAAGAGGTGAAAGCATGAGTTCTACTCTTGTCCTTTCAATGATGTTTGTCTCACTGTTGGTATTGTTGCTCAGCGGGATGCCTTTAGCATTTGTACTGGCATTTTTGGCAATTTTATTCACAGTCATACTGTGGGGAGCTGATGCACTAGTGCTGACCGTTCTCCAAACCTTTGATGCAATGACATCAGACATCTTGCTGGCTATCCCACTCTATGTGCTGATGGCAAGCGTGCTTCAGCGCTCAGGTATTATTGAAGCGTTATATCGTGCAATGGAGCTCTGGTTCCGACGTTTGCCGGGAGGATTGGCCGTCGGTACCGTGGCGATCTGTACGGTGATGGCGGCGATGACCGGCATTGTTGGGGCGGCTGTTGCGGCAATGGGCATCCTCGCATTGCCATCTATGCTACAGCGCGGTTATGACCAGCGATTAGCACTGGGCACAATCTGTGCAGGAGGTACATTAGGCATTCTGATTCCTCCCTCAATTATTACGATTGTATATGCTTCTACTGCCCAGATATCAGTTGGCAAAATGTTTGCTGCCGGTATTGTTCCAGGAATAATACTGGCAGGACTGTATATTTTTTATATTATTCTGAGAGCAATTATCCAGCCAAACCTAGCTCCTCGGCAGTCTGGAGAGCAGACAAACCTAGGGGAGATGTTGAGTTCTCTTAAAGCTCTGATACTACCAGTACTGATTGTTTTATCCGTGCTGGGTAGTATCTATGCAGGTATTGCCACGCCCACCGAGGCAGCAGCAGTGGGTGTTGTTGGGGCGTTGATTTCAGCTGCCTTTCAGAAGCAGCTGACATTTAAAAACTTATCTGCTGCATCCATGGATACCTTGCGTGTGACCACTATGATTATGTGGATCACGATTGGGGCGAAGATATTTGTATCCATCTTCACCGGTACTGGCGGGGCGGATTCGCTTCTACAATTCATTCAAGACCTTGAATTGAATCGCTGGTTAGTACTGCTTTCCATGATGCTGGTTTTAGTCTTCCTTGGGCTATTCCTGGATGAAATTGGCATCATTCTTCTATGTGTGCCCGTCTTCTTACCTATCATAAATGCCTTTCAATTTGATCCGGTCTGGTTCGGGGTGTTGTTCCTTATTACTGCTCAGATGGGTTATATCACCCCTCCTTTTGGCTACACGCTTTTCTACATAAAGGGAGTACTACCACCCAATATTGGTATGGGGACTGTATACCGAGCCATCGTACCCTTCTTGGTTTTGCAGCTCATTGCATTAATTTTATTTATGCTTTTTCCCGAAATCGTTACTTGGCTGCCTGAACAACTTTCACAGAAAGTACGCTCTTAAAAAAGGAGATAAAAACAATGACTACAACGACTTCTCGCATTCCAGGGTTACACAAAATGTCACCTGAAGAGCGGCTACAAAAGGTAGTGGAAGTCACTGGGTTGAGCGAGGATGTTGTCAGGCACCTGGGCAACACGGGCAACCTGGATTCAGCCACAGCCGACTCCATGATCGAGAATGTCATTGGCACCATGAACATTCCTTTGGGTGTGGCGACCAATATGCTGGTAGATGGGCATGACGTTCTAGTGCCCATGGCGACAGAGGAGTCTTCGGTGGTAGCTGCTGTCTGTAACGCAGCCCGTCAATGCCGTTCAACCGGCGGTTTTAAGACAGACATGTCGAATTCTCACATGATTGCCCAGGTTCAGTTGCTGGGTGTTCCGAATCCTGAATTCGCTCGTTTGCAGATACTAGAGCATAAGTCGCACGTTCAGTTGATATGTGATGAAACAGATCCGGTCTTGCTTAAACACGGCGGCGGGTTCCGTGATATGGAGGTGCGTGTTCTGAAAGGACGCACTGGGCCAATGGTGGTCACCCATCTGATTGTCGATACTCGTGATGCAATGGGCGCTAACGCAGTGAATTCCATGGCGGAAGCCGTAGCCCCCCATATTGCAAAATGGACGGGAGGGAAGACCTATCTGCGTATTTTGTCCAACTTGGCGGATCGTCGGTTAGCGAGAGCACGGGCTACTTGGGCTTTGGACGAAATTGGTGGTGCAGAGGTTCGTGATGGCATATTGGCCGCCTATGACTTCGCCGATATTGACCCTTATCGCGCAGCCACGCATAACAAAGGCATCATGAATGGGGTAAGTGCTGTGGTACTGGCAACTGGAAATGATTGTCGGGCCGTAGAGGCGGGAGCCCATGCTTATGCTGCCCGTACAGGGCAGTACAGCTCATTAACACGATGGGAAGCCGATGCTGACGGAAACCTGACCGGCACTATTGAAATGCCTTTGGCGGTAGGCTTAATTGGTGGAGCCACGCGCTCTCACCCTACAGCGCGTATTGCGCTGGATATAATGAACATAACGACTGCCGAACGGCTTGCCTGCACTATTGCTGCAGTCGGTTTGGCTCAGAACTTCGCTGCACTCAAAGCACTAGCGACGACGGGCATCCAAAAGGGTCATATGGCACTCCATGCGAAAAATATTGCGGTCATGGCAGGTGCGGTTGGTGACGAGATTGAGAAAGTAGCCGACGCGTTGGTAAAGCTTGGTAAGGTAAGGGTCGATGTAGCAGAAGAAATTCTCAACGAGGTGCGACAGTAACGCCTTAACCAGCTTATATAAAACTGACTAGTCGTCTAGCTAGATGTAACCACCACTACGGGCTGTTTCTGACCGTTGATCGTGGCATTCTATCTACATCGGTAATCTACTCGTTGGGGTTAACGACTCCGGTTTTTCTATTTTAGAGACGACTATGCCATCACTTCATAATACCCGGTTCATGCTCGCCAACCTGGTCATCCCTGGCCGAGGTCAGCATGAGTGACTTGCAGCCGATATCAGCCGCGCTTGAAGCGCTACTGGCAGACGTCAACGTAACAGACGTAGAGAGTATCGCGCTGGAGGCTGCCGGTGGACGTGTGTTGGCCGAGGCTGTCACCGCGCAGCTGGATGTGCCACCCTTCGATAATAGCGCGATGGATGGCTATGCCTTGCGTGCCGACAATGCGGGGCAGTGGCTGCCGATAAGTCAGCGCATTGCGGCTGGCACGCAGGCAAAAGCGCTTGCGCCCGGAAGCTGCGCGCGTATTTTTACCGGTGGCGAGATTCCTCCCGGTGCCGACTGCGTGGTGATGCAGGAGCGCGTACAAATTGACGGTGATCGTGCGCTGATGCCTGCGGATATTCCCGCCGGTGATAATGTCCGCCGCCAAGGGCGTGACGTGCGCCAGGGCAGCGTACTGTTAGACGCTGGTGAGCGGCTCGAAGCAGCGGCCCTTGGCCACTTGGCAGGTCAGGGGATTACTCAGGTCAGCGTGCGCCGGCGCCCCCGTGTGGCGCTGCTTTCGACGGGCGATGAGATTATTGATCCGGGAACGCCGCTAAAGCCAGGTCAACTCTACAACTCCAACCGGCCGATGCTTAGGCGTCTGTTAGAGAACTTTGGCGCCGAGGTGGTGAGTACCGTTAGTGTTCCGGATGACTATGCCCGCACTGTGGCACTGTTAACGGCCGCCACTGCTGAGGCAGACCTGGTGGTTACCACCGGCGGCGTCAGCGTCGGCGAAGAGGATCATGTCAAAGCTGCGCTGGAAGCGATTGGCCAGCTCGATATGTGGAAGCTGGCGATCCGCCCCGGTAAGCCGCTAGCACTGGGTCGTTTGCCTCGCGATGACGGCAGCCAGGCGCGGTTTGTCGGTTTGCCAGGCAATCCGGTCTCGGGGTTTGTGGGTGCTTGGCTGTTTTTACGTCCCTTACTGGGCGCAATGCTTGGTTGTCCAGCGCTAACATCGCTGCCAGCGGTGACCGCGAAAGCGGGGTTTGCTACCTCCACCGGCCCACGTGAACACTATATGCGTGTAACGCTTGAGTTCACGCCAAGCGGGGTGACGGCGACGGCCTTTGAGGATCAGAATTCCGGGGTGCTTTCATCCTGTATTAACGCCGATGCTTTTGCAGTGATTCCGGCCAATAGCGACATAGCCGAGGGCGATGCCATTAGCTGTTTGTGGTTGGCTGGCTAAGAGCAGGGGCTGAGAAAGCTAAGGATTAAGCTTGCGGGCATCCAGTAGCAGTACTAGCTGTTGCTGGACGAAGGTTAACCCGCATAGCGCCGTGGAAAATCGGCGGGAAAGCAGCAGTTTAGGCAGCGGGTAGAGCGTGTTGGCCGGCAGTTGCTGAAGCGTTATGTCACCGCTCACGCCCAGTTGCCAAGTGCTGTTGTTGTCGCTGGCTGCTTGAGCGTCGCGCAGGGTGAGCCAGCGGTTAGGTGGGGAGTCATGGTCTCCACCTTCATAGAGCAGCGTTTGAGCATTGGCAGTGCGCGGTGCCATGGGATGATCGGTCATGGCCAGCACATGGCGCGCTTCCAAGGCGGTACGGTAAGGCCCTACGCAAAACAGCACCAAGGCAACCTGGGCCTGTTCATGATGGCCGCGATGCAAGGGCACTTTAACCAAGCCCCTGCTGGTAGGCGTCGAAGAGCGCCTCTGGGTCAAGCAGGGCAAGCGCTTCTTGCTCATCTATCTGCCATAGCGCGCTGACATAAGGGCGCAACGTGCCGGAAAGCGTCTCTGGCGGCGCTTGCAGCATACTTTGAGTGACCTCGCACACATCATCAAGCTGTTCAATACGCACACCGCTAGTAATCCCTGCCGCGCTCACTAACAGAATCATCCCCTTACTGTTACCTTCCGGTGCAGGTAAACCGAGTAGTTGATGCAGGCTAATGACGGACTCGATAGTGCCCCGCAGGTGCAGCACACCTTCGGTAGAGAAAGGCAGTCCTGGCACGTAATAGACGGGTTGGTCGCTGGATAGAATTTCACTCACCGCGCTGCCGGGTAGTGCAAAAGGCTGGCCGTTGAGCCGGAAGAGCACTAGCTGTTGGGTAGGCTCATCAATATCTACCACCGCCTCAGCATCGCCGTGTACTGCTAATGCCTCGTCAAGGGTTTGGGTAGCGGGCGGCTGGTCATTTGCCTCGCCGTTGCGGGGAAATTCAGCGGTCATCGGCCAGCTCCGGCGATATCACTACCTGATTGCGACCTTGGTGTTTGGCGCGATAGAGCGCTTGGTCGGCGCTTAAACGCAGCGGCTCGGTAGAAGGTTGTGCGGGGAAGCTGCTAATGCCTGCACTGAAGGTGCAGCGAAAGCGAACCTCACCGGCGTGAAAATCGACCAGTGCAAAATCCTCGCGCAGGCTATCGATTAATGTGGCGGCTTTCTCGGCATTAATGCCCTTTAACAGCACAACAAACTCTTCTCCGCCGTAGCGGCCGATAATATCGGAGAGACGCAGGCGACTCTTTAATAGTCTTGCCAGGGTGATAATTACCTGGTCACCCGCCAAATGACCGTGGGTGTCGTTGACATGCTTGAAGTGATCAATGTCGATCATCGCCATGGCGTGCTGGCTATTATCACGGTGCGCCTGAGCGAGGTTTTTATTGATCAGTTCAGTGGTGGTGCTGTGGTTATACAGCCCGGTCATGCTGTCGCGGGTCATTAATGAGCGCAGCAGACGCAGGCGTTCGGCGCGCAGTTGCACGGCAGAGACCAGCTCTTCGGGCTGAACGGGTTTGGTGAGAAAGGCTTCAACCCCCGCAGACATAGCGGATATCTGCTTTTGGCTGTCGGTTTCACTGGAGAGATAGATAATCGGTAGACCCAGGTGTTCCGGCTGCTGGCGAATAATCGATGCCAGCTCTTCCCCAGAACACACCGGCATATACACATCGACCAACAGTAAATCGGGGCTAAAGCGCTCCATTACCGTGAGTGCATCGGCGGGATGGTGAACCTGATGAGTCAGCATTCCGCTCTCTTCAAGCAACAGAGCGTGGTAAGCGGCTGCTTCGGGCTCATCATCCACCACTAGCACCTTGAGTGGCTCTTCTGCCGCCGGAGCGGTCAGTTCATCCACTGCCAGCATCAGATCCAGCGGTTTTACCGGTTTGGTAAAGTAGCCGCCGCAGCCTGCACGAACGGCACTCAGGCGCGAATGAAAGTCGCTGTGGGCCGACAAAACGATGGCAGGAAGCGGTTGGCCTGTCAGTTTGTTCAAGCTGGTCAGGGTTTCAGTGCCTGCCGTCTGCCCTTGGGGGAACTGCACATCCATGATGACTGCGTCAGGGCGACGAGTGAGCACGGCGTTAAAGAATGTGTCTGTATCGATAAACTGAACGACTTCGTGACCAAAGCAGCGTAGGTGATGGATTAATTGATCGACCTGCTCGGGTTCATCGTCGCACAGATAAATTAACCGCTGGCGCTTATTGCGCAGTGGCTCAACCTGGCTGGAAAGCTCGAAGCTGTTTACGGCCGCCAGCGCTTGCTGTTGACCGTGGTGGGAGCGCAGGTGCTGCTGCTCGTGACCCATCTGGAGAAGCAATTGACTGATAAACGTATCGATATCGGCGCGGGCGGGGGAGGTAGTGAGCGCCTCCTGCGCCTGATCCGCCAGCAGGGCAAGCCGCTCAAACCCCAGCGACCTCCCGGTTCCTTTCAAACTATGAAAGAAACGGTGCAGCTCTGGCGCGAGCCGCGCCTGTTCTTCGCTCGTCGTGCGACTCTGCTGCCACAGCTCGGCGGTTTGCGCTAAGCGGGACGGAAGCTGCTCAATAAAACGCTCACGCAGCTGGTTCAGCTTATCGTGCAGCGAAGGGGCGGGCTTAGACATCAAACTACCTACGTAAGTGAACGAAAGCGGCGATCCATTCCATCAGTGATCCATTCCCTCTAGCGATGGTTACTCATCAAGCGCCTGTTTTACTGCGGCCTCTAGGTTGGATGCCAGCTCGGCATCTTTACGCAAACAGGCATGCAGGCCTGGTGTTTGCTGAAGCGTTGTGTCCGGCGTGTCTCCGGTGAGTAAAATAAACGGTAGGTGATTAGCCTGCTCGCGCAGCATCGCCAGCAGTGCTACCCCACTGATGAGGGGCATATGCATATCGCTGACAATCAGCTTGATATCGCTGCGATTATCTAGCTGCTCGACGGCTTCCATCGCGTCAATGGCCAGCAGCGTCTCATGGCCCTGATGCTCAAGCAGTGCCGCCGTCATTTCCCCGGCAAGCGGATCGTCGTCTACGACCAGGATAGGCATTCCATGACCTCATGGTAGTTGTGTCTTTGATGGCTATGTCATTAACAGTCGTGTCAGTATCACTCGTGATTAACCCAGTAGGGCCTGGAGTGTCTCAACTAAATTGTTTTGGTCAAAGCTACCTTTGACGATATAAGCGTCAGCACCGACTTCAATACCGCGTCGCCGATCAGCCTCCTTTTCCCGCGAGGTGATAATAATAATTGGCCGATAACGATAAACCTCATTTTCGCGCAGTCGGGCAGTCAGCGCAAAGCCATCCATTACCGGCATCTCAACGTCGGTAAGTACGGCATCAAACGGCTCTGCCAGTGCTTTGGCTAATCCGTCGCGACCATTTTCGGCCAGGGTAACGTGGTAGCCCCACGCTTCGAGTACATCTTTCTCTATTTCGCGGGTATTCAGTGAGTCGTCGACCACCAAAATGCGTTTCGCGAGAGCGGAGGATGCACGCTCTTCGTTAGCACGTTGGGCACTGTGTCGGGTGACTTCCAGTAAAGCGGGTACGTGGAGTAGGCTTACCAGCGCATTGCGTCCCATGGAAACCATGCCCGAGACCAGCGGTAAATAACGCAGATGTACGGGCAGTGGCTTGATGATCATATCGCGTTCATCAATCAGGGAGTCAATAATCAGAGCAAGCTTCTGGTGCCGCTGGTGGACGACCAGCAGTAGGGTAGTATCAGTACCGGACGCCGTCTCTGGTAGCTCAAGCAGTTGGGCTAGCGATACCACCGGCACAAATTCATTGCGTAAAATCAGCGTGCGCTGACCCGCAGCATCAATAAATGATTGTGATGAGCACTCTACCAACTCTGATACGTAAGGCGCCGTTACCCCTAGGTTGACGCCGCCGACGCTGACCAGCAGTACCCGCATCATCGCCAACGAGAGTGGCAGGCGCAGAGTAAAGCGGGTGCCGCTACCGCGTTCGCTGGCAAGCTGCAGGTCGCCGTTAAGCTCATCCACCACGGTGCGCTTGACTACATCCATGCCCACACCGCGGCCAGAAAAGTCGGTAATCATGCTCTTGGTAGAGAAGCCCGGCAGGAATATAAGCTCTAGCGTTTCCTGTACGCTCAGTGCATGGAGCTGCTCTTCGCTCACCAACTGCTTGGCGAGCGCTTTTTGACGTACCGCTTCAAGCGAAATACCCGCGCCGTCGTCACGCATCTCTACCACCACCCAGCCAGCATCCTGCCAGGCTTCGATAATCAACTGCCCACGGGGAGGTTTACCCGCTACCTGGCGCTCGGCAGGCAGCTCTAAGCCGTGATCCAAGGCATTGCGCAGCAGGTGAATAAGCGGATCCGACAGGCGATCAATCATCTGGCGATCAAGTTCGATTTCGCTGCCTCGCACCCGGCAGTCGACCTGTTTGCCGAGTGACTGGGCCAATTCCCGGGACATATGCGCGAGTGGATCAAACACCACGCTTAGCGGCAGCATGCGCATTTGCAGTGCGCGGTCGTGTAGGTCGCTCATCAGCGAATCGTGGCTTAACACGCTATCTTTCAGCTCACGGTGAAAGGCGTGAAAAGGCCCCTGCTGTTCGGCAGGAGGTGTGATGCTTAGCTCACGGGCTTGGTCAACCAGGGTATGTAAATGATGATGGCCGGAAAGCACTTCGCCCATCAAACGAATAACATCGTCCAGTCGATCCAAGCGAACCCGCACAGTATCGCTGAGCCGCAGTTCGCTCTCCGCCACCAGCGCAGCGGAGGAAGGCGGTGTTGAGGAGGACGGTAGCGCAGGCACAGAGGATGGCGCCGCCTCAGCGGGAGTAATGGGCGGGGGTGGGGCCTGACCGAGGGCAGCCGCTTCCAGGGCGCTACATAGCGCCTCATCAGCCGCGGGTAGGTCGTCACCTGTCGCTCCTTCGGCAAGTCGACTGACTAAGTCAGCAAGACCGTCAACCGCCTGGCTGAGCAGGCTGGTCACCGTTGGCGTTGCGGTTAGGGTGCCGTCGCGCAGAGCGCTGAGCAGCTCTTCAGTGCTATGTGCCAGCGCCGTAATTGGCACCAGTTTAAGCATTCGCGACGAGCCTTTCAGCGTATGCGCTGCGCGGAACAGGTCGTTGATCTGTTCGCGATCAGCATGGCCCTGCTCCAGTGCGCTAATTCCTTCTCGCAAGCGGGGCAGGTGGTCGGCTGCCTCTTCCACAAAGCGTTGTATAAAGCGGCGAATATCCAGCGCCATAATTAACCCACTCCCTGGGTGGTACTGGTTGATGCCAGTGTTAGGTTCACCGCGTCTAAATAACGTTCGGCTAGAAAGCGCGCATCGCCTGGCGGTAGTGGTGGGGTGATGGTGTCTAGCCCTCCATCAGAGGTGGGCGCGGTGGTCAGCAAACGAACCACCGCAGCATAGCGCTGCTTGCGCTGTAATGGCTTGTCGGCCAGTTCACCTTGGCGATAAAGTTCAGCTAAATAGAAATGGGCCGGCCAACACTCCGGGGCAGCGTAAATGGCCCGCTTAAAATGCTCGTAGGCGAGCTGGGGTCGCTGCTGCCAGCGGGCGACCAACCCGGCCAGCACCAGCGCATCGATCGACCACGGCTGTTGCTCAAGTAGCGCCTCAAGCAGCGTAGCGGCGTCGTCAAACGCATTTTGGTTGAGCAACCGATGGGCGGTGTGCAGTTGGTGGCTAATGCTGTCCGTTGGCTCTTTTTCCGTTGCATGCTGACGTGGCGCCTGGGGTGCCACGTCAGTGCAGTTGTCTAACGCTAGCTGTTTATTTGCGCTCTCAGCAACGCTAAGACTGTCTTCAGTAATACTGTCTTCAGCCATGTTGTCCATCGCAAGTAATGAGGGCTGAAGGGGCGTCTCTGGCACTATCGCGGGTTGCTCTGCATGGCGAAAGTAAAATACGCCCTGAGCTTCGGTCAATTCAAACACGCCGAGATCGTTACCCAGGGTTTCGGTGACGCCGCAGAGTAAAATGCCATTGGGGGCCAGCAACTGGCTAAGTTGCTGATGGATATGGCGCCGCGTCTGCTGGTCAAAGTAGATCGAGACATTGCGAAACAGAATTACATCAAAGGGGCCGACGGGGCTGTCTTCGTTGGCGTTTAACAGGTTAAACGGCCGAAAGGTTACCCATTGGCGCAGCGGTTCGTGAAGCTTGTAACGCCCCTTGTGGGGGCTGAAGTAACGCTTTTTGAAGGCGGGGGAGAGGGCGCGAAACGCCATGCCGCCATAAACTGCCTGGCGTGCCTTGGCGAGGACTTGGTGATCCAGGTCGCCGCCGGTAATAGTAAACAGTGCTTTGGCCCGCTCGCCAAAGCACTCAAATAGCATCATCGCTACGCTATAGGGCTCTTCACCGGAAGAGCAGCCCGCGCTGAAGATAGAGAGCGGCGGCTGCTCTGTTGTTAGGCGTTGCGGTAAATAGGTGTTGACCAGCCAGTCCAGGGCGTCAGGTTCGCGAAAAAAATAGGTTTCGTTGACCGTTAACTGGCTGACAAATTGATCGAATAGCGCCGTGTCACAGCTTAATTGCTTGAGGAGCTGAGTGATGTCGGTTAGCCCCGTGGAGGCCTGTAAGCTGGCTACTGCTCGGAATAGCCGGGCTTCGGCCAAGCCATCTAGGTGTAAACCGCAGCGTTGATGCACCAGAGCTTTGAAGGGAGCAAACGCACTCATGCCAGAGGCTCCGGTCGGCTATCCATGCAGCCATGGACATCGCGTAGCAGTCGATCCGGAAGGCTATCGAGCGGTAATTCATACTGTATGACGCCTGCTTTGACGGCTTCCTGATTCATGCCATAAATCACCGAGCTAGCTTCATCTTGCGCGAAAGTGGTTCCGCCTGCGCGATGTATCGCCCGCATGCCATTCACTCCATCGCGGCCCATGCCGGTCAAAATAATACCAATCGCATCGCTGCCGTAGACCGCCGCGACACTTTGCAGCAGCACATCGCAACTGGGGTGGTACAGGGAGCATTCAGGACTGGGTTGAAGCTGGAAGCGGTGGCGGGAGGATACGCATAAGTCACGCTCGGAAGGTGATAGGTAAATATGCCCAGGGCGTAGCCGTTCGCCCTCTTGACCCACGCTAACCGGCATAGTGCAAAGGGATGCCAGCCATTGCGCCATGCCATCAATAAATCCATGACTGATGTGCTGGGCGATCACAATGGGGGCTGGAAACCCGCTGGGTAGCCTCCGCAGCACCCGCACTAAGGCTTGCGGGCCACCGGTTGAGCAGGCGATCGCGACCACGTGCTGGAAGTTACGCGGCACCCCCCGTGGTGTTACAGCAAATGTCGCTATTGGAGGAGAGGGGGTGGGTGCTAAGCCGCGTCGACGTAGACGAGTGATGACCGCCACGCCGGAAAGCAGGCGTACACGCTCCAGCAAGCGTTCGGCATCGGCTCCTTCCAGAGTGGGTTTAGGCATGACCTCCAACGCGCCTACCTCAAGGGCTTGATAAGCCGTTTGCGCATCGGAGCGGTCGCTGACTACCAGAATGGGCACTCCTTTGCTGTACATGATCTCTTCGATCGCGGACAAGCCGTCCATCACCGGCATGTTGAGATCCATGGTGATCAGCTGCGGCGCAAGGCGCTTGGCCAGTTCCACCGCTTCGCGACCATTAGTGGCTTCCCCCACGATCTCAATATCATCGTCCCGGCTGAGGATATCGCGTAGCACGTCGCGGGCTACTTGGCTGTCGTCGGCAATGACTACCCGAATTACACTCATCCGGTATCCTTATCAGCGATTTTTATTTGTTAGGGTGAACTCCTGCACCAGCGCGTTAAGCTCAGCCGACATATGGATCATGTCCTGGCTAATATCGGTAATACTGCGCACTGAGTGTGCGTTGCGAGAACTGGCCGTATCGATATCGCGTAGCGCCATCACCACCTGGCTGCTGGCGGTTTTTTGCTGCTGTGTGGAGAGCGATATCTGCTGGGCCGCGCTGCTGGTTTGACTCGCCGCCTTGAGCAGCGCCTCCAGATCCTGGGCGGTACTCATGCTTGCCTCAACGCCCTGCTCGATTGAGGAGGCACCTTTTTCAGAGGCCACCACCAAGCGATTAATCGCCGTCTGAATATCATCGGTATGCGCTTCAATCTCTTGGGTTGAGTCGGTCACGCTGTCAGCCAAGCGGCGTATCTCACTGGCGACAACCGAAAAGCGGCGGCCCGATTCCCCTGCGCTTGAAGCTTCCAAGGCGGCATTAAAAGCGATCAGCTTGGTCTGAGCGGCCAGGGTGTTGATCAGCTCCATAACCTTGTTGATCTGTTTGGATTTCGCCCCCAGCGTCATGATCTCTGTCAGGCTCTGTTCGCTGTCGCTACGGATATCCTGCATTTTTGACTGTAGCAGCTGCATGGCCGAACTGCCTTTCCGGCTGCGCTCCAGCGTCTGATTGGCAACGTCGACCACCGACTGAGAGTGATCGGCAATTTGGGTTGATGAGGTAGAGAGTTCTTCCATGGTGGAAGTTATTTCCGCTACCGAAGAGGCCATCTCCTCGACCGCTGCGGCCATGGTTTGGCTTGCTTCATGATCGATATCGCTGCCGTGCACACCGGAAAGCCCGGCGGTTTTCGCCAGCCGGTCGGCAACTTGCGTTAGTGCCTGAGCGTTTTTGGCCACTGCCGCAATAGCGCGGGAGAGGCGCTCAAGGAGCTCGTTGGTTTGGTTGGCTAAGTCGCCAAGTTCGGCTTTGTCATCGGTGCTGACCCGCCGCGAAAGATCCAGGCTGTGGGTGATGTCTTTCAACTGGCGCTGGAAATCAATCAGCGGGCGGATGAGGCTGCCAGTCAGCGGGTAGAGTACCAGCAGCCCAACGAGCAGAATGAGCAGCCCTATACCGCTGGACTCCAGGAAGCGCTCGTGGGTGGACGCCAGGTACGCCTTTTTATCGACTTCCACCATTAGGTAGCGCTGCAGCTCGGGGAGCCAGATCGTGCTGACCAACACTTCTTGACCGTCACGGGTCGCTTCATGCACCTGTAGCTGCTCGTTTTGCAGCAAACGCTGCGACGCTTGCTCTGGTACGGCCTCGGTGGCTGTTGCGACAGTAGGAGCTGATTCATCACTACGCTTGGCTTTGCCGCTGCGAACAAGCAGCTCACCTTCGGCGCTGAGCAGCGAGGCGTGTCCGCTACCACCTAAGCGAAAGTCATCAATCAAACTGGCCATTTGGGAGAGATCAAGCCCCGCACCGGCCACGACCAGCGGTCGACCGTTGGCGGCATTTACCGCGCTGCGATAATTGACGTACACAAAGGCATCGTCGGGGGAAAAAGTGTCGCTATCTAAATTTAGCTCGTAAGCGTTGTCGCTGTCAGTAAAGTGGTAGTACCAGTCATCTTCGTTGCCGGGGGGCTGGATAATGCGCTGCAGAAATTCACCGTTGCGCAGCTGGAAATAGTAGCCCCGACCCTGGTGTTGGGCGGCGATAAACAGCAGCTCGGTGTCTAACTGCTCCATAAGACGCGCTAGATACGCCGCAATGTCGTTTTGTCGCTCTTCCGGTAGGCCTTCGCGAACCCACTGCTCAATAAAGTAGCTATTGGCCAAGCTTTCGGAAATGGCAAGATCCTGGCTAAGGCTGAGGTTTATATGCGCTGCCAGCCCTTTGACCTGTGCCGGTAGCTCTTGATTAAGCAGGTTATCCAGCCGCGCTTGGCTGTGTGAACGTGCTTGAAGATAGAGCGCCAAAAGCATCGCGAATGCTAAGACTGTCCCAAAAGAGAGAAATAGACGAAGCCGTAAAGGTAGGGATTTCCAGCGCGCCATCATGTTAGCCGTTGCTCCAAAGTAAACGGTGGCCCTAACGGCGCTGCTCAATAGCGCTCAGGGTTAGAAGTAGAGTGATACTTACCATTCTACTTAGGGTAGTGGCAACGATTTCAGCTTTTTTTTGTGAGGACTGGCTAGCCTGTGATAAGTGTATTTTGGTACTTGCGCTTACACGATCGCGTGGGGCACAAAGCAGGAGGAGTCTTTGGTGATGCGACCAACGTCTTCACGAATGCCCATGCCGCAGGCACGGTCGCCCACTACCCAACTGCCAATTAAGGCGTGGTTATTACCAAAGCGCGGCATCGGGTGGTAAGCCTGCCGAATCCATGGGCTGTCGGTATAGGGGCCGTCCACGGCCTCCCGCTGGCCAGTTGGAGTGATTAGCTCCACATTGCTGCCTTCCCGGGAGAAGAACGGTTTACGCACCCAGCCCGCAGGCAGTGGTGGGCTATTGGCATCCTCAAAAAACGCCGGTAACAGATTGGGGTGGCCCTTAAAGTGCTCCCATAAAAGGGGCAGAATCCCCTTGTTGGAGAGAATGGCTTTCCAGGGCGGCTCAAACCAGTGGGTGTTTAGCTGCGGGATATATTCGCCAAACGCATCGTCGGCCATCTCTTCCCAGGGGTAGAGTTTGAACAGGGCGTGGATAGGCTGGTCATCAAGGTCAACAAAGTGTTCCGTCCCTGGGCGTAGACCAATATCTTCGGTGAAGATAAAGGGCGCATTGAGGCCTGCCTGCACCGCCACGTCTTGTAAATAATGCACGGTGGCGCGCTCTTCGGCATTATCTTTGATACAGGAGAAGTAGAGCGTACGCGCTTCAATGCGATCGCCAAGGTGCGCCATAGCATTGATCAAGCGCTCTTGAATCGAGTTGTACTGATCCGCATGGCGCGGCAGGATGCCTTGTTGGATAGCTTGCTCAAGCCACACCCACTGAAAGAAGCCTGCTTCGTAGAGTGAGGTAGGGGTGTCGTAGTTGAGTTCCAGCAGTTTCGCCGGACCATCGCCTGAATAGGCAAAATCCATCCGCCCGTAGAGGTGCGGCTGACCCGACTTCCAGGAGTTGTGGATGCTGTCCCACATGTGTTCAGGCAACGCCAGACGCTGCATAAGCGCATTGGAGTGGCAAACCTTGTCCACCAGCTCCATGCACATTTCATGCACTTCCTCGGTAGGTGCTTCGATATCTCGCTCTACCTGCTCTAGGCTGAACTGGTAGTAGGCATCCTCTTTCCAGTAAGGCTCCCCGTCGATGGTATGAAAATGAAAGCCCAGCTCGTGGGCGAGGGCTTTCCACTCTTTCCTTTCAGGGATATCGATTCGCAGCATAGTA
This sequence comes from Halomonas sp. A3H3, assembly GCF_000982975.1. NCBI lineage: Bacteria > Pseudomonadati > Pseudomonadota > Gammaproteobacteria > Oceanospirillales > Halomonadaceae > Halomonas > Halomonas sp. A3H3. Next base: position 2,697,309 of record NZ_HG423343.1, read on the forward strand.
ATGTTTGCCTGGGGGTTATGAGCCCCAGCCGCCGCGGGCAGAAGAGCGTGAGCCAAAGCCTCGGCGCTGAGACGCGGCTTGGCGGTTCTGAGCCACTGAGCTACGCATGGCATCGTTACGCTGAGTGACGCGCTGAGTCGCCTGGCTAGAGGCCGTGTTCCAGTTGCCCTGGTTCTGGCGATTGCGGTACACCGGCTCCTGATACACCCGCTCGAAGGAGCGTCCACGATTGGTGTTGGACATCATGCTGCCGACCATATAACCCATCATGGCAGGCATGAACCAGCTGCCGCCGGTGTTACCCGTAGCCGCTTGAGACTGCTCTTCGGTCGGCGCGGTACAAGCGCCTTCACCATTCTCCGCTTCGCACTCCTCCAGGGTGCTATAGCGCGGCACCTCTTTTAATGAGGCTTCGTAAGCATCTTCACAGGCGCTACGGGTATAGACATTCTCTGCAACACAATCCTCAACGCTTTGAAAGCTGCGCGGCTGGTCGAACTCTATATCGGTGATTTGCTCTTCCTGGGGCGGTTGGCCACAGGCGGTAAGACCAAAGGCGCTGGCGCCCATCATTGCCAGTGACAAGCGCCCGCTGCGCTTGCGGCGCGGCAAATGAGGGGTACTATCGTGTTTTGACATGCAGGCTCTCCTTTACCACGTCGTTACCAAGTCATCGAAGCGGCGTTGAGTAAGCCGACTGCCACGGCCACGCTGGCCATTAAAATGCCGTAGGCCTGGTGGCCTTCGGTAATGTGCTGAGACAGGCTTTCGCCCTGCTTGCGCAGAAACAACTTAACGCCAAAGAAGGTGGCCAGCTGAACGATAAAGGCGACAATGCCCCAGAGCACAAAATCGATGAAGCTAATGGAGTTTGCCATCGCGCTGTACAGCGGAATGGTGAAGCCTAAAATGGAGCCGCCATAGGCAGAAGCAGCGGCCGCATTACCTTCGCGAATCAGCGTCCACTCGTGGTGCGGGGTAATCCGGCTGTAGCAGTACATAAAGGCGGCGAGCAGGATAATCGCCGTGACTAGATAGGCGATAAATGATGGCAGGCCGTAGAGGTAATTCACCATGGTGGTTGCTTCCTTTTCAGTAGCTTAAAAATAGACTTGCGGGTCAAACAGCGTCGATATCGACGGAGGCCACATCTACCCCCACGTTGTGCACCACCATAAAGCTGCCTTCGCCATCGCTTTCTGCGCTCAGCAGTAAGTACTCCATACGCTCAGCGCCTTCGATGGTACGCTCATAGAGCATGGCATGGTGGGTCACATGGCGCGCCGACACGCTCTCGGTGGTCATTACCTGCTCTTCGAAAACCACCGGCGGCGACCACAGGCTGTCACCATTCCCCCACACTCGCTGATAGGTGCAACTGCGCGCCTCCTCAGTGGTTGAGGTGAGCGCGATGGTTTGGGCGCCGATGCTGTCGGGCTGTTTATCTTCACCGTTTATCAAATTATCAAATTCGGCATCCGAGAGATGGGCAACACGGTAAAAGTCGAACAGCTTATATTCAAGCACCTGACCGTTCTCAATATTGGCCTGCAGCCAGGTGTCGTTATCCAGATAGAAGCGCACCAAGTGCGCTCCTTGACCAAGATCGACGTGCCCCACGGCAGCTATATGATGGTAGGCATCGTCGTTCCAGCGAAACAGTGCATCGGGGTGGGCGCGCAGGCCGATCAGCTTAATATTGACGCGCCCATCCAGGCGTAGGCCCTCAAGGTCTTCCTGGCTGATACTCATAGGCAGGCCAGCGGCCACCGGGCGGCCTTCGTTAGGCTCGGGTGGTTTCTCCGTCGTAGCGCGAAAAAGTGCCTTGAGGGTGTTAAACATGGCCTGGCTCCCTAATAAATTTAAACGCTGATTTGCTCTTAACGCTTATTCCTGTGCGGCGTTTTTCTTCGCTTTCAGGCGCGCTAACACGTCGTCTGCTTTGCGATTCTGGCCACCCACCCCGGCTGCTTTCAGGCGGGCTTCCAGCGAGCTGCCGCTCTCTTCTGCGGCCATGTCGTCAGCGGCTTGCATTTGCGCTGAATTAAGCTGCTGGCGCTCTTTGATGCGCTCCAGTGACTCCATGGCGCTGCTCATGGCGCTGTTCTGGCCTGAGTGGCGAGCCGCAACGGCAGATTGGGCTTTTTGTGCTGACTCAGTCGCCTTAACGACGCTCACCTGCTGCTTGAGTTGGCGAAGCTGATTGTCGGTGCCGCGAATCGCGCCGCGTAGTTTTTCGATGCTGGCGTCGTACTCGCTGACAATAGCGCGCTCCGCTTCCAGGTCATCCTGCAGCGCCACCATGCGTTCAGCCACTTCCACGGCTAGCGCTTCTTCACCTTTATCCAGCGCGGCCTCAGCGCTTTTTTCCAGTTCGGCGATTTTGCTTTCCAGGGCGTCAGCTTTATTGCTGTTTAGCTGGCGCTGGCCCATCAGGCGGGTGAGTTCGGTTTTAGATTGGCTCAGGTGATTTTCCGAGTCGCGGATTTCCTGGTCTAAAATGCGCAGTGCTTGGGAATCCACCACGGCTTGACCGGTTTCATTCGCTTTGCCACGCAGGGCAGTCATAATTTTGCTTAACATATAAGTGTCTCTTCTTTAAGAATATCTTTAAATAAAGCGCCACTGTTTCAGTGTGCATGTCAGTGGCGATGACCGATTAACTCTGTTTTCGATAACCCCTGTTAGGCTTAGGCAAAGTGCGTTTGAATCAGTTCGGCGACGTCCATGGCCGCGCTGGCTGTGGCGTGTAGCTCGGCACAAATCGATTCAAGCTTTGAGTCGCCAAACAGCTGTCCGTAAGCCACATAAAAGTCGTGACCGTCGATCTCGACAATCCCCACGGAGGCCAGCGGTAACGCAATGCCTTGGCGCAGCAGTACTTCGTTGAGCTCAGCGGTGTTTTTAACGCTCTCCACGGCAACGATAGGTGCCATGGCGACCCACTCATTTTCGCTGCGCGACAGGGTAATCGGCAAGTTGCCGTAGTCGTTAAGCTCCCAGATCAGGGTCTGATTCGTCTCATCCAGGCTGATAGTGCCCTCAGGCCACTCAAGGGGCGCATCTCCAGCGCTGTTGTGCGCTGGCTGACTGACTAACTTATATAGCTCGGTGGCGGTGATGCCGTTGGTAACGGTAGGCGTAGTCAAGGCAATCTGCTCCATCGTTTGTTAAGTGACCTTACCTTAACATTTAGTAGAGCAAATGGTTCCTTTTCGCAAAAAAACGCCCCGCCTCTTTCCCTTATCGTGTCAGGTGAAAGAGTTGGGGCAAACATTTAGGGGTGGGTAACGCTTAGGAATGGCGACTAAGGCGTTTGGTAGGTGTCGTTGAACCGTTTGCGCAGTTCATTTTTCTGTACTTTGCCCATCGTATTGCGCGGCAGTTCATCGACAAAGAAGACCCGCTTGGGCTGCTTATACTTAGCTAGTCGCCCATCTAAATGGGTGATTACTTTCTCCTCTTCAAGCTGGTTTTCTCCAAGATCAGCGCCTTGCTGGCGAACCACCACTGCGGTAACGCCCTCGCCAAAGTCAGGGTGCGGTAGACCGATCACTGCGGATTCGGCGACTTGATCAAGCTCGTCGATCACCTGCTCCACCTCTTTGGGGTAAACGTTGTAGCCGCCGGAAATCACCAGATCCTTGTCACGGCCAACAATATGCACATAGCCCTGCTCGTCGACCATGGCGAGATCGCCGGTAATGAAAAAGCCGTCGTCTAACAGCTCTTCGCGGGTCTTTTCGGGCATTCGCCAGTAGCCGATAAAGACATTCGGGCCGCGAATCTGCAGCATGCCAATCTCACCAAACGGCACCTCCGCGCCAGTTTCTCGATTGGTAATGCGCATCTCCACACCGGGTAGTGGCATGCCCACAGTGCCTGCTCGGCGGGCACCGTCATAGGGGTTGGAGAGGTTCATATTGGTTTCAGTCATGCCGTAGCGCTCAAGAATCGCATGCCCCGTTTTGGCTTCAAATGCCTCGTGGGTCTCGGCGGTGAGCGGAGCGGAGCCGGAAACGAACAGCCGCATGTTGGCGGTAGCTTCTGGGGTCAGTCGTTCGTCCTGAACCAAGCGCGTATAGAAGGTAGGAACGCCCATCATCACAGTGCCACGGGGCAACTCTTCAAAAATGACATCGGCATCGAACTTAGGCAGGAAGAGCATGCTGGCGCCCGCCATCAAAGTGACGTTGCAGGCGACGAATAAGCCGTGGGTGTGGAAGATCGGCAGCGCATGAATCAGCCGGTCATCAGCGCTGAAGTGCCACGCTTTGGCCAGGGTCTTGGCGTTAGAGGCGAGGTTTTTGTGCGTTAGCATGGCGCCTTTGGAGCGCCCAGTGGTGCCTGAGGTATAGAGAATCGCGGCCAGGTCGCGTTCGCCAAGTGCCACGATGTCTTCTCTTGGTACTGCCGCTTGGGCGGTTTCCATCAGGCTACCATCGGCGGCGCTGCCCAGGGTGACCACCGCCGGACAGCCGGTTTCAGCAGCAAGCGACAGTGCTTGCTCTTCTATCTTGGGGCGACAAACGAACAGCGCGGGCTCGGCGTCATTTAAAAAGTAGCGAATCTCATCGCCGGTATAGCCCGTATTGAGGGGCAAATAGACGCCGCCGATGCGCAGGCAGGCCAGGTAAAGCAGTATCGCCTCAGGACTTTTATCCACCTGCACGGCAACGCGGTCGCCTTGCTTAACGCCTAGCTCGGTTAGTGCGCCGGCAAGCTGCGCACTGATGGTCAGCGCATCGGCGTAGCGATAGCGGCGGCCATCGCGGGTAGTAATAAAATCGGCCTCTGCGCGCTCGCGCATTTTGGCAGCAAAGGTTTCAAATAGGTTGTGGCTCATTTGGTGGTCTCTCCTTTGGCCAGCTTGCGAGCGCGTTTGGCGAGGTCGCGCACCTCATTCGAGCAAGCAACGGTCGCCTTGGCGGTATAGTTTTCGTGATTGCGCTCGATATCGTCCAGCACATACAGATAGTTAACCATCAGTCCAGCGGCTTGTTTAAAGCCCTTCTCGGAGATATCGCCCAACCAATTAATACGGTGGAGTTCAGCGCCGTTGCCGAGGTGAAAGCGGGCCACCGGGTTGAGCGGCAGGCCGTGGCGGTTCTTCTCTTCGACCAAGTAACGGGCGGCCAGTGGGCGAATCGCGGCTTTAAGCTGCTCTTCAAGCGCTTTGTCCTGATGCCATCCTGGGGTTTCAAGCCCTTTGAGTGATTTACGCAGCGACGAGGGAAGCTGCTCATCCTCACGCTGCTCCTGCAGCCACTGGGCGAAGCCAGGTACCGGCGAGAGGGTGACGAAGTATTTAAGCTGCGGCAGCTCCTGGGAGAGCTCTTGCACCACCTGCTTGATCAAAAAATTACCGAAGGAGATGCCGCGCAGGCCGGTCTGGCAGTTGCTGATACCAAAGAACGCCGCAGTATCGGCATCCTCGGGCTCATCGATGGCTTTTTTAGTATGACGACTCTCGCCAGAACCCTCTCCAGAACTTTCCCCCGATAAGATGGGCTGTATACGGCTTGGCAAGCCCTTGTGGAGGGCCACTTCCACAAAGATCAGCGGCTCGTCGCCAATGGCGGGGTGGAAGAAGGCGAAACAGCGGCGATCGCGGGCATCCAGGCGCCGGCGCAGATCATCCCAATCCTGTATTTCGTGTACCGCTTCGTAGCGGATGATCTTCTCTAGAATCGAAGCGGGAGTGTTCCAGTCAATGCGCTTGAGCATCAAAAAGCCGCGGTTGAACCAGGAGCCGAACAGATGGGCGAAATCGTCGTCGATGGGCGCTAATTCCGGCTGTTCGCGTAGTAGCCCCAGCAGGTCTTCACGCATTTTAACCAGCTCATAGGTGCCGTCGCTGGCCAGGTTTAAACGCCGAAAAAGCTCTTGGCGCCGGGGCTCGCAGGCTTCAAACAGGCGCTGTAGCGATTGGTTGTCGCGAACCTCTTGATATGCCAGGTAGGCCGCGTCAATGGGGCCAGGTTCAGCCGCAAAGTCAGCCATTAGGCGGGCAAAAAAGCTGCTTTTTTCAGCTGCCGAAAGGCGCTGATAAATCGCCAAGGCGCGGCTTGCCAGCGCGATGCTGGAGGCTTCGCCATCGCTTTCCAACAGCTTGTGGCAGGCGTTAACCAACTGCCCATGGTCGGGCGTTAAAGTCTCGGGATGGCGGCGCCGCAACAGTGCATCGCGCTGAGTGATGTTGTTGAACAGCTCCTGCAAAAACAGCATGTTCATGGTCGAACTCCTTAACCCATGATCAAGTTAGGTAGCCAAAGCGCGATGCCTGGGAAGAGACACAGCAGCAAGATACCCAGCACCATACATAGCGCGTAGGGCAAGCTTCCCATCAGAATGTCGCGCAGCGAAATATCCGGTGCGATACCTTTAATAATGAACAAATTGAGACCCACTGGCGGTGTGATCAGACCTATCTCCAGGTTGATGGTCAAAATCACCGCAAACCAGTAGGGGTCGAAATTAGCCGCCAGGATGATAGGTAACAGAATGGGCGCGGTCATCACGATCACGGCCACGGGGGGCAGGAAGAAACCCGCCACCAGCAGAAAGAGGTTAATCACCCCCATCAGCGCCCAGCGGTTGATCTCCAGATCAGCAATCGCGGCGGCGACGGTTTGGGTGATAAACATCGAGGAGAGCGCATAGGCGAACACTTCGGCGGTGGCGATCACCAGCATGATCATCACGCTTTCGCGCAGCGAGTCGCGCATAATCAGTTTTATCGGGCCCAACTGCCACATGCGGTAGATCAAAATAGCCAGCGCCAAACACAGAAATGCACCCACACCCGCCGCCTCTGACGGTGTTGCCACCCCACCGTACAAGGCAAACAGGATACCCGCGACCACGCCCAGGAAAGGCAGAACACGCACTAGCGCTTTCAGGTTGGTATCAACATTCTGCTTAACGTTCTGCTTTAGCCGTTCGACGGACTCCGCCATCGGGTTGTTATAGCCACCGGCCATCTTGCAGGCGATCATCGTCCAGATCATAAACAGGCCTGCAAGCATAAAGCCTGGCACCACCCCGGCAATAAACAGTCGACCAATAGAGGTCTCGGTGGAGATGCCGTAGATAATCATGGTGACCGACGGCGGAATCAGGATGCCCAGGGTGCCACCCGCGGCAATACAGCCCGCCGCCACGCCATCCGGGTAGCCGCGCATGCGCATTTCGGGAATGCCCATTTTACCAATTGCCGCACAGGTGGCTGGTGACGATCCCGAGAGCGCAGCAAAGATAGAGCAGGCGCCGATATTGGAAACCGCCAAGCCGCCGGGCAGCTTGCCCATCCATAGATCCAGCGAGCGATACAGATCGCGCCCGGTGGGGGAGGAGGCCACCGCGGCGCCCATCAGAATAAACATCGGAATGGCGACAAAACCAAACTCGGCGATGCGGTCAAAAAAGGTTTCCCCGAAGTAGGTGAGCTCAGCAAGGCCGCGGTCGTAGATCAGCGCCAGCAGCGATACACCGCCCAGGGCGAAAGCGATAGGGGTGCCAATGGCCATCAGCGCAATCAGCGCGATGGCGACAATAATGCCTAAGGTAATGGGATCCATGCTTAGTTCTCCCCACGCAAAATTTCAGCCACATACTGCAGCGACAGCAGGGTAGCGCCGACGGCCATGGGCAGCAGGGCGGGCCACAGCGGTGGATTCCAGACGGAACCCGTCGTCCACTCACCGTGAAGTGCCTCAAAAACATAGACCCAGCTGGCATACGCCAGGGCGGCACAGAAACCTAATCCAAACAGCGAAGCGATCAAACGCATGATGGTGCGGGTAATACCACCCAGCGCATCGGGCACAATAGTGATAGCCACGTGCCCGCCGGTCATCAGTACATAAGGGCTACCCATCAACATCGCTGCCGTTACTGAAAAGATGGTGAATTCGGTCTGCCAACTGGTGCTCATTCCAAGCAAGTAACGAATAAATACCATCTGGCAAATCACTAATACGCCAGCGATAAACATGGCGCAGGCTAAATAGGCGGAAAGCCGCGAAAGCTTATCCATGACGCGAATGTAGCCGCCGATGATGCCCCCACGCGTCAGGGCATTGTGAGTCGTTGCAGGTGCCATATTTCCCTCGTCAAGCTGGTTATTTCGCCAAGCTAAGCAAGCATCAGTTGAAAACGGCCACCCCGAAGGGCAGCCGAGCCGTTAGGCGTTTATAGGTTGCTTACTCGACGGCCAGCGCTGCATCGATAATGGCCTGGCCATTGGGAACATTGTCGGCAAAGTTTTTGTAGGAGGTTTCCTTGGCGATATCGAGCCAGGCGTTGTAGTCGTCTTCGCTCATGCTGACCACCTCAACGCCGTTCTCCTCGTAAAGATCGACCATTTCTTGATCAATGGCGGCGGCCTCTTCAGCAAAGAAGGCTTCTGCGGCTTCACCGGCTTCTATCAGCGCTGCTTGCTGTTCATCGTTAAGCTCTTGCCATACCTGCTCAGAAATAAGAATGGGTTCGTACATGTACCAGAGCGCGAAGTCACCCGGCTCGGTCAAGCATTCAACCTGTTCATAAAGCCGGAAAGAGATAAACGACATCGACGAGGTATTGGCGGCATCCAGCACACCTGTTTGCATGGCGGTATACACCTCGGAAGAGGGCATGGAGGCAATGGAGGCGCCAGCGGCCTCAAGCATTTGTTCAAACGCAGGTCCTGCAGCACGGAAATTTTGGCCCTCGACGGTATCCGGGGAGGTAACGCACTGTTCGCTAGATGCAAAGCCACCGGATAACCAGGCATCTGCAAGTACTCGAGCGCCGCCTTCGCGAATGACTTCTTTAATCATGTCCATATATTCAGAGTCATTCAGACGTTGGGCATGGGCCTGATTACGCACTAAGCCCGGCATCAGCGTAGCTGAAAATTCCGGATGCCGACCACTGGCGTAGTCCAGCGGTAGAGAGGTGATATCGAGGCGACCACGAGCGATAGCGCCCCACTGTTCACGCGCTTTGAACAGCGATTGGCCCGGATAAACTTCTATGGTCAGCCCTACATCCGCATCGGCTACTTTGCGGGCCATCATTTGCACCATTTCGTCGCGAACATCTCCCTGCCCCCCGGGGAATTGATGCGACGCGCGTAGCACGGTATCGGCAGAGGCGTGGGAAGCGGCAATGGCGAGACCGAGAGCGGCAGCAGTTGAGATCAAATAGCGTTGCATGAGGCGTCTCCAACAGTTGTTGTTGTGTGTTTGGATGGGCTATATGTATCTATCAGTCGAGATGATATATATATCAATAGGCGCTATGTATGCTAATGTCAACTGTATGACAGCATTAAAACGGCTAAGACGAGCCGCGATCCAAGGAGGTAAAAGATGACCGGCACCAAGCGATCCAATGCTCAGCGATTAAGAGATTCTCTTGAGGATGACATCATCAATGGCCGCCGTTTACCGGGAGAGCGCCTGGATCCAGAGGCCTTGGGGCGCGAGTTTCAGGTTTCGCGAACGCCTGTGCGCGAAGCCTTTCAACAGTTGGTCGCCAGCGGCTTGGTCACCGTTTCCCCGAAGAAGGGCACCTTCGTTGCGAAAGTGGGGATTGATCAACTGATCGAGATGTTTGAGGTGATGGCGGAGCTTGAAGGCATGTGTGGCCGCTTGGCGGCGCGCCGGATTACCGAATCAGAGCTGGCCGCGTTACGCGAAGCGCATCAGCGCTGCGAAGCAGCGGCCCTGGCCGGCGACAGCGACGAGTATTACTACGAAAACGAAGGCTTTCACGACTGTATCTACACCGCTAGCCACAACACTTTTTTGGCCAGCGAAGCGCGCCAACTTAAACAACGTTTAAAGCCTTACCGGCGCCTGCAGCTCCAAGTGCGCCAGCGGGTCAATAATTCCCTTAGCGAGCACCAAACCATCGTCGAGGCTATTGAGCGGGGTGACTCTGTGGCGGCCCAGCAAGCACTGAGCGACCATGTATTGATTCAAGGCGAGCGCTTTAGCGATTTCGTTTCCAGCGTACGCAGGATGGAGTCACCGTTAGAGAGAACGGGCTGATTTGGGTTGCTAACCAGCCTCGGCAGTAGCTCTCCTGCTTGCGGAAGGGCTAGCCAACTTTTATCTGTGTGCCGTTAATCATTTGTTGGGTTTCACGAGGCTTGCTGCCAGCGATAGGTTAGAAATTCTCAACAATGGCAGGCTAGCGCTGCTGGCCGCTGAGAAAACGGTAATATCGAAGCTGAAACCAGCGCTTGCGTTGACTAGTGGCTTTGTGTCGTTGAACCAGCTTTGAGCATAGTCTCCGACCGTAGCGATGAAACTCGGGTCGGTCTTTCCTTCGGTCGAGGTTGGCGCCAAAAGCGACAGCGGCAAGACCGTGTCTGGGATATGTTGTTCGCCAACCAGATTGTAGCGGTAGGTGGTCTCAATCCGTACCAGTAACGGCTCCTGAATAGGTACTTGGGGTAGCGGCGCGAGCAGTTGATTGAAAAAAGGCTCAAGCCATTGGGTCACTGTGCGCGGAGTATCCCCGTCCAGGGTGTAGTTCGGAATACTGATCAGTGGTACCAGAGGGTTGGCGAATTTCGCCGGTGCTGTGGTGAATTCGAACGCTGGCGTGGTTTTAACATCAAGGTCTGGTGACAGATGTCGGTTGCGCATGACTTGGATTGAAGCCCACCCGCTTTGCAATGCGAACAGGTCGAGGTCGTTGAAGCCGACCTGACGTTCGGAGTCGGTGCGGGCGGTTTCGTAGGCAAGCCATTCGGGCAGGTCTGGGTTTGCCCCTTCGCGTCGCTTGTACTGCCACACTACGGCTCCCGTTGCGGGCGTGCTGTGGATTTCGTGTGGCTCGTAGCTCTGCGAGTTGATAAGTACTTGGGCCAGGGAGAGGAAATTGTCTTTGCTCTCCTGGCTGATCTCAAAACGCTGCGGAATGATCTCGACCTGGGCGTGGCCTTCGTCGGAAGGTGTCAGCAGTATCTCGAAGGTGTATTCAACGCGCGGTGCGGCCTTGGCGAACTGGGCGGTCAGTTTGCCCCTGGCCCACTCATCGTAGGCCGTGGCGACATTCGACGTCACGGCTTCGAAGGCCGCAATGGCGTCCTTGGCTAAGGCGACCGATGGATCCGCGGCAGAAGTCTTGCCGCTGACTGGCCGCAGGTAGGACTCCAGATCGCGCGCTACCGCTGGATAAATCGCTACAAATTGGGCCAGGGCATCGAAAAGTGCCTTATCCTTGCTTGCGCCTACCAGATCATCGTCGGAGATGCTGGCATCTTGGTTAAAGACGACATCGGCCATGACTGAATCCTGGGCCGCCTGCTGTAGCAGATACGTGAAGTCGTAGCGCCAGGATTTGAGTTCGGCTGGGCTTTGCGGCGTAGCCATACTCGGGATGCCGGTCTGCACTTCAACCGTAGCGGGTTGTGGCAAGGCACGTAACGCTACCGGAATGGAAAAGCTATCGCCCTTGGCAGGTTTAATGGGTGTGGTGATCGGCCCGGTGAGCAGAGAGATCCAGTTCGACTGTTCGTAGTTTTCGATCCCTGCGACGCCGCGGATGTCATACTCAATGTGGGTGAGGGTGTAATCGAGTTTCAACTCTACATAGCTCTCTGAGTCGGCTGACCGGGAGGTGGCAAGAAAGGCCAGAGTGCTGGTGTCTTCACCCTGGGTCAGCGGGATCTTGCCGGTGGTTAGGGAGAAGTTGTCGTTAGGTAGCTCTGTGCTGGCTCCTGTCAGTGTTGCACTGGGTTGGCCGAACAAGCGCGGTGGCACATCGGCGCGTCCCAGCGGAGGGGCGTATGAAGTACCCGTTACTGGTAGAACCGCCACTGCCGTCAGCGAGTTTGCGCTGCTGAGCCGGTTCAAAAGAGCCTGTTTTAGTTTCTCAATTGCAGCCGGTTGCAAGCTGTCGTCACCGCCAACAAGTACCGAGGTGGCGGTTGATGAAATGGCGTGAGCAAGGGCCTTCTTGTGCTCAAGCAGGCGCCACAGATACCCCGTTTTTTCGGGCTCGATGGGCAGGCCATCTTGCTTGGTCTCGGGCTCGTCGGTCAAACCGAGTAGCCGGTCGAGCTGGTAGAGCGGCGTTGAAAAGGACGCTGCCAGTACATCATCGACCGCTGTTAACACCTCCTCCAGCCAAACATTTGGATCAACGCTGGTGAAGGTGGTGAGTGTGCCTGAATCGGAAGCTGGATAGGGCGTGCCTGTTTCGTAAGGGCGCAAGTCGACCTCGATGGTGACCAAGTTCGACGCGATAGGTAACGGTGCAAAATAGCTCGCCGTGTTGCCAATCTTGTAGCCGATACCTGCCGGCGTTGCTGCATCTGGCTTGGCCATGCGCACCGCCCAGACGGTCGAGCCGTTACTGGTGCTGGACGTACTTGGGTCAGGTGAACCTGTACCGACTCGCATCTGCCAGTTCTCAGTCTGGAAGGTCTTTTCAAAACGCAGTGCGAACTCGGTCAGTGCCACTGGATAGGTTTGAGTCTCGTCCGTTGCCTTGAGGTTTGGCTGCGGCAGTTCGATAAGCCCATTGGCGGGAATGTTGGAGACCGCTCGCAATCCTCCACGCACGGTGCGCAGGTTAGGTGCTACCCATTCGGCCTGTCGGGTAAAGCTGAGGCCGAGTTCAAGCTGATGAATGTCTGCCGTGGTGTCGATCTCGTTGAGGTCGATGCTGCGGGTAATCGTCGTTTTGTCAGGTGGCGTTGCCGTGTGACCATCCGCACGTGCGGTCAGATAGGTAATCGCCGCGCTCAGATAGGCTAGGATCTGTTCACGTTCGGCTGACGTCAGCGGTTGGGTCTTCTCGGCCATCAGCGAATTTTCGAAGGCCATGGTGACCACCGGGCCGTCCAACCCCATCATCCCGAGTGATGTATAGTCCTGGATAAGTTGAAAGTAGACCCGCGTCAGTTGGGAGAGATCACAGCGAGCGGTGCGTTGCCATACTGGTAGTGTGTCTCCAGCACGGACTATATGCAGGTCACTTGCGCGGCTGAGTTGGGTATCTGGCTCATAAGGCGTCGGGTCGAATACCAGTTCGACGCTAAGTTGGGGCGCTCCAGCGTCGCCGGAGTAAGTATAGGCCCGGGTAGTCGAGGGCCAGGCATCGATAGGAATCAGCGCATCGGAACAGGTTAGCATTGTCCCCAGGGTGCCATAAGGCGGGGTTGTTTCCTGCTCAACCGTGTTAAAGGGGTTGGGGATCCGATTGCCGAACAGGTCTAGCCAGTCTAGCGCCAACGTTAGCGGCGTTCCGATACCAAGGTAAGGATTGCCAGAAGGATCAAGCAGGCTGGTATCGCCCGGTACGGCATTGGTCAATGCCTTACCGGTGAAGCCGAGGGTCTGGCTGTAGTGATAAGGCGTATCCTCTGCCAGCGCTTGTCGCTTTAAAATCCGCGAGCGTGGCGTAGAACTCGGTTCGGCCGGTGGATCCTTCGGGCCGAAGGAGGCTCCCATCTGACTGGCATCGAAATAGGGCGTAGCGACGATCTGCGCACTGAGCAACTGATAAAGTTGCAGTAACGTGTCTTGGGTATAGGTTTTCAGGTCTGCTGTTGTCGGGTTTTCCGGGAGCTGCGGTATCGCACCGCGCTCGCGTTGTAGACTGAAGCCAGCATTACCGAGACCAAGGTTGGGTTTGGCCGCTAAGGCTAGAGGGTCGATGTTAACCACATCTCCAAAGAGCCCCGCCGTATTGCGCGCGCCGTAAATCAATGAGGCCAATGAAGTGTTGAAATAGCGTGCTATGTCGGTGAGCGTCGAGCCTGGGGCACCACCAATCTGGTAAGTGAAAGGTGGAAGGCGGAAAATCGACAGGGGAGCCACCGAAATTCCTGGATTCCAAGCCATAATGTCGGCCTTGGTTACGCCTTGGCCTGGAACGCAGCCAGCAGAGTAATAGTCGGCAAGCGTCTGTAGCGGGTCGGCTGTGGACGCCTGTTGCGGTGTCAATTGGGCAATGAGGCCGGAGATAGGGACATGAGCACCTGCGGTGAGCGTCTCCCTGGGGTTGGCCTTAGCCAGACCCGCCAAGTCGAGCCCATAGGCCGCAGTAATCTCGGAGAGTGTCAGGCCGGAGACATCGCCGCTGGGGGCTGGTGCCGAAGTGCCGGTTAGCTGCACCACCGAGGATTTTGGATCGATTGGTGCCGAGGTGACTAGGGCGTTCACTGCGTTGAAGACCCTTGTCGCCGATTGCAACGCAGCATCACGGCGTAAGGTGATCACCAGTGTCAGCGTCGCTGTACCGTCGTTATCGAATAAGCCCGTTGGCAGCCCAGAGCCGGTGACGAGGTTTTGATAGAACAGGAAACTACCACCTGAATTAACGGTACTAAGTTCCCACAGCAGCTTGATGAACTCCGCTGGGGCCATAGCGATCCCCGTCGGTGGTTCCTCGGCGAACTGGGCATTGGCACGAAATGCACCTGCCGGAGGGTTGGTCTCGGTGGAAAGGTTCGACTGTACGATGTAAGACAGGAAGTCAGACGGCGCCTGGCTGGTTAGCCCCGGTACGCCATTATTGATGTCGGCATAGGTCAGGAACAAGCCACTGACAAGGTCTTCGCCGATGCTTGCCATGGAGGTCAGTAATCGCTCCAGCAGTACCGACTCCCCTGGGTTGGGGCCAATAATCTCATAGGCATAAGGCGCGAAGTCCTGTGCTGGCGAGCCGCTATTCCCCGGCCCCGGCGGTACGATGTCATTGGCGTCAGGCCGCTGCGGTGCCTGATCAGCTGTTTGTGCTAATGCCTTGATGCGGAAGTCGATCCGTGTCGCGAAACTGTAGTCATCAATCGGTTGGAAGGCGGTCTTCTGCGTGGCCGGGTCTGTGGTGCCGACTTCCGGAATCAGCGGCGGCAGATAAGGTTGCATCTCGCTGAAGGACAAGCCCTGGGCTGCGAGCGCGGCCTGGTTTGCCTCAATGATCTGTTGTAGCGCTGGTGACAGTTCGAAAAGGATCGGGCTTGCCTGGGGCGCACTGGCTTGGTCGGCGACTTTGCTTTGTCCCGCCGGAGGCGCACAAACCGCTGCAAGCCCCGCGCTATCGGCGGTCTTCCATGGTACATAGGTCGCCATACCATAGCTGCGCGGTTCCAGTTCTGTCTCCGGTGTTATCATCAGCGCCTCGACGCGTGGCTTGTAGCCATTGGTGCGGGCGGTATCGACTACCTGGGTTAGCAAACCGGCTTGGGAAATGTTATCGAAACTTGCTGACGTGCTGCTGCCAATACTGATCCAATCGTAATCTGGCGTATCGGGGCGGCTAAGGGTGATCGTATAGTCGTCACTGCGGTTCGCCAGTGGTACCTGCTGGCCGGTCAACTGATAGAGGCTGTAAGCGGTTTGAGTATCCCAATAGGGTGCGCCGTAGAGAAAATCTTTTGGTAACGTGAGTCCTGGTGCCACCGGAAGCCGCATACCGTGCAACATATAGCGCGCAGCCATGCCGGCGGTTTGGCCGAGTGAGCCGGTGGCGACGATGGACGGCCAAAGGCTGTCCTCGGGGAGCACAGAGAGCCGCGGTACGGCGAAGGCTAGATCCGTGTCGGTTCGGAACAGATTCGCTTTGGCCATGGTACTGGCGGTCAAGAAGCTTTCCTTCGGCACATGGTAGCGTGCCAGGATCGTCGCGATGGTATCTTCATCCCTGGTCGTATAGGCAACATCGGGAACACAAGTCTGTACGGCTGCGGCGAGCAGTCCTGCTTGGGTGTAAAGCTGCGTCTCCTGAGCAAGCGCCTTGAGCGTTAGGCCCACACCTGCGGCGATAGCATTGAAGTCGTCGCCGGGCTGAGTGTTATAGACCTTATCGTTGAGCTCGACAGTGATTCCGGAGGCGATCAGGTTATTTTGGCTCCGGTTCTTAGTGATCAGGCTCGCCGGCTCAATGCCATAACGGCCAGCAATGGCTTGCAGCGTGTCACCCGACTGCACCATATATGGGATACTCGCCAGCTTAAGTGTCAGTCCCGCCGTCAGTGGATAGGTCATATTGGACGCGATCAAGTCTGCGGCATTGAGTTGATCAGCCAGCATATTATTCGCCCAGTTTACAATTGTATTGATCGAGGTCTCGTCGGTCAGCGGATAGGGGTAGTCATCGAAGACGTCGAGTGCCCGCTGAACCAGCTGCCTGGCCAGCAAGACAATGTAGTCGGTGAGTATCGTGGCTGCCATCGGCACTGAAGGGCTAGCGCTCTGGTCGAGTGTTTGTGTGCCATCGCCATCGGTCTCGCTATCAACATTGGCGGCCGTTTCGGCAAAAATTTGGCGTACTAACATCTGATAATCGGTGTCAGCACTAACATAGGCACTTAGGTCGATCGTTACTTCGCCAGTGTCCTGGGTAGGATCCGGCACGCTGAGGCGCAAAAATGGCAACGCCGGGAACAGCGTAGCGCCAGCATTGAGTGCCGATCGACGCTCCTCGCTTAGATTGGCGTCGGGCAAACTGATCTTCACGGTGAAGTTTTCTGCCAGAAAGGCCTCAATCTGTGCAGGAGTGAAGGGTTCAATGTCAGGATCTGACAGGGTTTGCAGGATACCCTCAACCGCCGCACGTGACAGGGTGCCGGTGGCCGTGCTCGGCAGTGGCAGTCCGGTCTCATGCGTTACGCTATGCAGGATCCATGGCAATAGTTGGGCACAGAGCTTACCAAAGGAGGTGTCGGCGCCATCTCCCGCTGGGGATGTACCTTCAGTGGGTTGCTCTGGTGCATCCATTGAGAACAGTACTACAAGGGCACCTTCTTGCTGAGCGTAGCCAGCATTTTCCGCACCGAGAACCGTCATCTGGGTCGCTAGGGTGATCTCCAGAGTGTCCGGGCTTGCGGTGAGGCTTTGCTGGCGCTTCATACGCGCCAACCCTTGCGTGGCATCGAGGCGGAAAGCTCGGTGATAAATGCCGTAGTCGAATAGCGTGCGGGGCACAGGCAAACGACGCTGGCGCTGATAAGCGCCATCTGCAGTCACGCCAATAAACACTGCCTCGGGCAGTTGGCGTGATGGATCGTCCCATGGCGCCTGGCTATCACTGCCAATTGTCAGCTCTTCGCGAATCGTAGCCGCAAATGACAGGCTGATAGAGATAGAGAAGAGCCCGAGGTCGATTTTAACTTTGACCGAGACGTTAACCTCGGCGGCCAACATCAAGGGGATCTTACGGAAGCTTTCGTAGGTGATCTGGATATACACTTTCACCGTGATATCCAAATCAGCCTTGATAATTGCAAAGTTGATCGACCCATAGAGCCGGCCGATTAATCCGAAGGTGCCTGTCAGCTTGAAATAATAGTCACCCTGCACCTCGTTTGAGCTGCTGGAGCGGGTTAGTTGATAGGGGTGGGTTAGTTGATAGGGGTGCCAGGCCGCAAGCGTGCCCTCAATGATGCCGAAGATAGTGATTGAGAAACCGGCCTTCAGAATGCCGTACTCAACCGAGCGCCCGAGACCAATTTCTGCACCGAAGCCGAAGACGATGACCGGGTGGAAGGTACCTCTCGTCGTTACCGGTAGGTTCGGTGCGGTAGCGTTGGACAGCTTGCCGAAATAAAAGCCAGCAGAACCCAACACCGGAACACCATAGATGATTGCTTCAACTCTGAAAGATCGGCTGAAGTCCATATTTTTCGGGAAACCGAAGTCGATTAGGAAATCACCATTGGTGTAGATCTGGATGCCGATAACTGGCAGGGTGACCTTAAAGGCGCCAAAATCGAGGTTACGCAGAACCCCTGGCAGCGTGAATTCAATTTGATAAAGCCCGATATCGTCGGTGATACGTTTGTAGAGAACGTCGATCTCAAGACCATCTAAGACCTTGACCTTTTCCCCGTTGAGAGCAATGCGCAGGCCGTAAAGATTGGGATCGTTAAAGACGATCTGCATATCAACCGAATAGGTGTTCGTGGCCGGAATCTTAAGCACACCGAAGTGGAGCGCTGCCAACCAGTTAGAGGAGGGGTTGTAGTAGGGCTGTCCACTCTTTTGCTGGCTCGGATCGAACGGTATACCAGGGCCGTCGGAGGGCGGAATATCTGCCAGTGCTTTAATCACGGCTTTGGTGGAATCGAAAGCACCCGGGTCATAGATGGCCACCCGCTGACCGAGTGCCATCATGTAAAGATGGAAGTAGCTGTTCCCGCGCCCGGGAACATCCGGCATGTTCTTGACGTCCTGTCCTTCGCTCTCTTTGTTAAACAGCGGTTCATTCTCAAGACCGGGGATCTGCGTCTTACCATCGATCACCAGTATGGTCTTGCCGTCGACCTGGCGGAAGACGAGACCATGGACAGTAAGGAAGCCCAGGTTGATCGATGATGGTAGCTTATAATGAGCGCTAATCCGGTTTTTGACGCCACTCTTCAGATCAAAGCTGATCGACAGCCCATCGAGTGAGATCGTATTGAGCATATCCCAGGGGCTCGACAGGGTGAAATAGGGATCGCCCAACATCTCCATCAGCGCCGTAACGAGACCGCCGACGGTCCAGCCGTTCATCGAGAAGGTGATGGTCTCTTCAGTGAATGAATATTCGGCGCGAAAGCCCTTCCAAGCCATCCACAGTACTTGACTGTACTGTTCGGCCGCGACGGCGTCACGCATTGCCTGGGTCATTGGCATCACAAGGCTCTGGACATCATTTTTGGCTGGGCCGAAACGGTAGCCGATCTCGACCGTGGCGCCGATGGTGTCGAGGGTAATGGTGCCAATGATCTGGCCGGAAAACTCCGTTCCCGCCTGACGGTTGCCATCATATTGCAAGCCGATGTCTGCCAGCGTTGCCACCGGGAAGTCTGGGGTCAGTTGGAAGTTCCAGCTAAGTTTTCCAGAGATTTTGTAAGACGATTGCTGCTGCTTTTCGGCAAGTATGGGAAGCGCTGCACGATACTGGGCATTGGTCAGTGCCCCGACCGGGCGCACGGGGCTTGTCCAGCCAGCGCCCAGGTGGCGGCCCGCCACATGCCTGGCTGGACGAATAAGCGCAGTGCTAGCCTTGTTGTCTTTGGGATTGGAAGAGACCACTGGGATTTCTGCATTCAGTGCAAATGCCTCGACGGTCAGATCACCGGGGATAAAATCTGGCAGTTGGTAGGCATCAAAAAATTGCCTCAGCAAATCGCTGATTGAGACCGGCTCCAAAAGAGCAGTGTCGAGACTCCAGACCGGCGGTTGTGCAGTACCGTCGTAGTCGACGCGCATAGAAGCAGAGAGCGGCCCAACCTTAACCTGGCCGTCGATGGAACCGGTGTAGACGGTCGCCCCCTTTTGATTATCCGTGCGGTTCGGTGTGCTGGCGCCGAGTTTAAAGGCCATGTTGCTGATTTCGACCAGCTTCTGCCCATCCGGTGTCTGGATAAAAGGCACGTCCAGCGAGGCATCTACGGTAAAGCCTAACTGGTAGGCTTTTTCACTGGTCTGAACGGCGATAATAATATCGGAAAATTCTACTTCTACGCCTTGTGGCATACCGATGGCGCCGCCGGTGACACCCATCAGGACGTCATTCATGGACGCCTTGCCATCGAAGTTGCCGTTAAAATTAAGATCCTGGTCGATCTGAATGCGGAATTCACCACCCGGCGAGCCATCCTTCTGGCGGAAAATGTCGGGGAATAACGTAAAGAGGGCGGAAAAATTGGCGAAGGTCTTGCTGGGTTTATCGCCCGCCATCTGCATACGCCAGTTGAACGAGAATGCTTGGATCTCGAATTGCTCGCCGGATGTTGGATCAATGAACAGCGGAATCGGTTTGCCCTGTACCGAACCAAGCTGGGCGGCGAGGCTCGTCACCCCCATTGTCGGGCTGGCTGGTCCGGCAATCTGAAAGCCCTGCATTTGCACGCTGGCGAGATATTCCTGCAGTACCGGCGGCACCGAGCGGAAATAGCTCTGGCCGGCCATCAGCGCGATGACTGCGCTCGGCGTAATCGGCTTGTCACTGTCGGCAGCCGCAATCGAGAAGGCGTAACTGTAACGGGCGCTGGTTCCTGACGGTGATTCGGCGGCTTTGGGAATCAGGCTACGCAGCAGCACAGGAATCTCTGTCCCCTCGTCGACGGACTGCAGCGTGACGACGGCTTCGACAAAATATTGCGGATTCTGGTTGTAGGTCTTTTCGGCAGCTTCCCCTTCTTCTGCCGGCAGCTCGCCTTCCACTGTTTTGACGACAAAGCCGATGCGGGGCAGTGACACATCAATGAAAAACAGCTTGAGGTCGCCTGCCGAAGGAATGCCAGCTGAGACATCCATTTCTGGAACGAAGGTGTTTTTAAGATCAGCCGAACTAAGCCTGACTGGTCCCGATAGCACTAGGTCGGACGGGTTCGGCAGGCCCTGGATCAGGTCGAGGATAAGCTTGACCGTGCTGGGCACCACAAAGTTGCCATACAGGTTCTGGCCCGTGGCCATGGGTACCGATGCCCCGTTGAAGTCTAAGGACTGTTCCGCCGTGGTATAGAAAAACCGTTGTTCGATCTGCTCCAATACGCTGTAGGGGTAGCCACTCATAGCGGTGAAGAAATCCTTCAACTGCCATTCTTGTGGCGCGACATCGATACCGAGAATCGGTGTATCGCTGTCGTTATCCTTGCCTATGATATAAGTCTGACTGGTCGGCGCGTTAAGGAAAGTCAGGGAGACCTCCGGGATAGAGAAGCTCCCGCTGGTTACTTCGCTGACCGAGGCGCGGCTGTAGGTGATCTCCAACCCGTTGGTATCGTCGCTAAGTCGGAAGGCAGCTTTTATGTCAGCCGTAAAGTTCTCCGGTGGCACCAATCCGGCGTTGACCCAGAAGGTGTCGTTGAGAATCACTGGGCCGTCTGGCGCATTGGCGAAGGCGTCGCGCAGCTTTTGGATCGGAGTTGGATCAGCCATGGGGGAGCTCCTAAATCGTCGCGATCAGCGCCATGTGGTCGGAGGTGGATATAATGCGGCCGTAGTTGTTCCACTGCCTAAGAATGGCTTGATCGCTGGCCTCGTTACGGGTCTGGTCGATGATCCGATCAGGCGGGTTAGCGTAGCGCTGATCTGCCATCTGTACGGGCCAAGTGTAAAAGCCTGCTGGAGCGTTGTGCGGCGGCGGATTAACCTGTGCAAAGGGCTGCGGCACAATGCCGTTCATTACGCTGACTTCACCCATCGGGCCGCCAGCGGTCATGCCGAAACGAACCAAGATATTGTCGTAGGAATAGTCGCGAACCGATGAAGAACCTGACCCGATGATGCCGTATCCAGGATAAAAGTCCGCCGTATTGCTTACATACCAATAGGTTGCTTGGGCTAGGGTGCGCATGTGGGTGGCGAAATAACCTGTGTAACCGCTAAAGGTTTGCGGATCGGTTGGGTCGTAGGGTACGGGGGCGGGGACTGTGAGCGCCATTTGATAGCCAAGACCGGTCAGGTTGACATAGGAAGCTTCTTGCTGAAGTTGGTGCTGGGCCGCATTTTGAATGTTCTCTGTCAAATTTAGATTGAAGTCGCCAAGCACAACTTTAACTTGGTTCGCCGTTGGAGCTACGGCAACTTCAGCTAGCTGCGAAAGCTGCTGAATGAAAGTGCGTGCACGCCCCTTGTTGGCGGGGCCATGTACAGCGAATAAATCAATTTGACGGATAACTGTACCGGTGCCGTCCAGTTCCCCGAATGAGACTTGATAGGGCGTGCGGTTATTTCCAAAATTGACCACGTTTCCGGCATTTGGATAGCCAGGGGCTACGTGGAATGTTGTATTCGCGGCGCAGATATCTTCCTGAGCACCCGCGTTTGGCAGTGTGGCAGGAACTTGCCGGTTGGGTAGCACGCCAGCAAACATACCCGGGTAGGCCGCAGTGGCTGGAGCCGGAATTTGGTTCGGATCTACGGCTGGGCCCTGCGCTCCAGGCCAGATCCTAGGGCCAGCGAAAGCCAAATGGGTACTGTCGTAGTAGACTGCAACGGAGTCAGAGACGCCCGTCTGTAGGGGCGGCACCAGCATCCAGTGGTTGTTTCCAGTTGCCCCGCGAATGATATCCAGAAGATCGGTTGCGCCTTGCCCACCCAAACCATCGTCAAGCAACCCAGGGATGTTGTTTTGGGGTTGATGGAGGGTTGAAACTTCTAGAATTACCAAAATGTCCGGCGCTATAGCGATTCCGCCCGGATGAATTGGCATGAGGTTTGACGAGATATAGGATTGATGGCCCAGGGACATTTCAAATGGTTTCACACCGTAGATCGGATCATCGTTAAAGCCGATTGCTTGCAGCTTGGTGATGTCGAACTGATCAATATTCCAAACCATTACCCGGGTCATGACGATGTCTCCTTGTCCTGCGGCTGATCAGGTGCGTGGCCTATTTGCTTTGCTGGAGCCAACAATTTTTTCTGAGCCGCATCCTTGTCGATATAGGCGGCGTACCACCCCAAGGCACCGCTGCCTGTTGGGTCACCGAATAGGAAGAAGTTAATTGGGCTGGAGGGCAACTTCGCCAACCCGAGGAAGGAGAGTGCGATATTGTTGAGCCGCAATACGAAAGCCCGTTGGTCAGCGGTTATGGCCTCCTGGCGCAGCAGTAAGCTATCGATGGAAAGCTTCATGACTCCCTGAATGGAGAGAAGCTTGGCACCGGGCGCTGCGCCCGGCAGTTGCAGACCAACGAAGACCGCAGGGGCCGCCGCACCCTTGCCCGAGCTCGGCGCCCAGGCCAGTAGCATCTTTGAGGAGAAACCGGCAGCGGAGACTAGAGCTCCCGGCGTACCCATGCTCACCGTATAGCTGATGCCGTACCAGGGGCCGGAGATTGCCTGAACTTTCGGCTCGATGCCCACGGGAAGGTAGCCAAAGTCGATTGGTCGCTTGTCTTCCGCACCGGCGATAAAGCCTGAGACGCTGAGGGCAAGATCCTTGAACAGGCTATGGTCGCGCGCCTTGCTAGCACCCGCATCCAATCCGAGCCGTTCGGTCTCAAAGGTAAAGGTCACCGCATTGGGCGCATCAAGCGGCGAGCTCATAGCGATTTCCAGGCCCGAGAAGGCGAGGCCGCTCGGTGGGTCGTTGACCTTGGCACCCTCAGGCAGGCCGAAGGAGAGGAGGTCGACGTGACGAGTGGTATCGTTGTCGGCCACTGAAAGCTGGGCGAACTCGAAAATACCGTTCATTATAAAGCGGCTGCGGATAGTGCCGCTTTTATCCGTCGATAAAGTATTGAATACCACCCGCTGTAGCGCCAGGCTTGGCAATGCGCTGTTGTTCAGCTCGAACACATTGGTGTTGTTTTGTTCGAACACATAGACGGGAGTTGCCCCTTGGCGCTGGTAGCTGCCACGTAGCACCACCGCCGTCGCAGGCAGTTTACCAATTGAGCCGTAACCTTTGGTAACCGGCGACATAAACAACTGATTCATGGTGAGCTGAATACGGCTACGAAAGTCAGTCTGCGCGGCATTCTCGAACAGCGTCTGCAGCTGCAGCACGGTGAAGCCAAAGTCACCTTGGGTAGCGAGCGCCTGGGGCATCTCCGGATTGCCACCCGCAGCAACATAAGCTTGGTACTGGGGCAGTTGATAATCGATCAGGCCGAACAGGCTGCTTGGCACCTGCATGGTCACCTGGGTGCCGTCGACGCTCACCCGGCTGGCAGTTGCGCCGAAGTGATGCGCTTCGAAGCGAGAAAAATCGATGCCTGCCGTTAGTCCCTTGATTTGGTCGGGAAAGCCTGATGGATCCACCTTTGCCTTGAGGACGATAAAGCCTTGCCAGTTTGGATCCTGCACAATCCGGGCGAAGTTAGCGTAAAGCGTGTTGCTCCTTTCTTCTGCCTCTTTGATTCCTTCGTTTAGATAGGTTTGCAGATAGGACGAAAGCCCAGCCAGTGCAGTAGCGGCATCCCCCTGTCCAGTTAGCGAGAAGTCATCCACTCCGACCCACTGATTAGGATTTTTGACCCTTTCGGTCAATGCCCCATCGCAGTATTTTAGAATCAGGATATTGCTGTAGGCGGTAGTATTGAGGCTATCGCCAACCGCTGCCGTCATGCCCCAATCTGCGATGACCACATCACGCTCAAAGATAGCGGTGGCATTGGCTGGAGAAGGTTCACCAAGGTGCTTTGGATTGACGATGACGGCCAACAGTTGGTTGGTTTGGAAAAGGTTCTGTAAATCGGCATCGGGCTCGATAAAGCCAAAATCTACTTCGTCGGTTGCTGGCTTCTTCGCGTTCGACTTGGCCAAAAATATCTTCTGGTAGAGCGCCTCGGCCCCTCCCGCTGAGGCTGTGGCGATCTCGGCGTAAAGCCCCTGGGGGGTAGTCGATTGATGTGTCACATCGTGGGTGTTCGGTATTGCGCTGTTGTCCTTCGCCGCCCTAAGCTCGACCACGGCGCGGATACTGGACACCCTTAGTAGGGCTTTGCGCTCTGCACTCAGAATCTGGCTTTCGAAAGTACCGACCAGGTCGTCAGGGAAACCGTCGTTGTCCTTGGTCAGCCCGGCATAAGGTGCGAAGGGCAGCAGTAACTTTGCATTCGCTGGCTGAGCGATTGGCGACGGAGTTGGCAGCGGTGGAAGTACCGCAAGGGTGCCTGCTTTAGCACTTGCACCCGGAGCATATAGCGGGCTGCCTTGTGGCTGCGCTAGATAGGCTGCTGCACCTCTCGGGCCATTGATAATAGCGCCATGGCTAGTGGTGTAGTCTGTGATGAGCCGCTGCTTGGGAACGGCCGCGCCCGGATCGTCGAGACTGGCACTGGGGAAGGGGAAAACCGGCGCGTAGGCTGAGCAATTGGGTTGGAACTGTACCCGCTCGTAGGAGGCTCCGGCCTTGTAAGGGGCAATTTGAAACAGTTCCGAGCCGAACAGCCCAGGCAGCACCAGACCGGTACCGCCAGTACTGAAGGCATAGTCGCCAGCTGGCGCGAAGTAGACCTTCGAAAGTGGGCCACTCGCTCTACCACGAGATTGAAATACCAGCGCCCCGCAGTTCCTCACGGGTAGGCCATCTTCTCCGTAGCCACCTTGCGCCACCAGCCCGACCGGATTACCGTGCTTATCACGCAAGTAACTGGCTATATCGGTACCGTCGGCAAAGCCAAACAGGCTACGGTAAAGGCCAATGCTGGGGGCAGAGAGTGCGCCAGTATTTAGCTTATCCAGGGGGTCGATTGCGGCGGAAAAGCTGAGCGCGGGCAGTTCCTTGGTAACCTCGAATAATGGATATATTTGCCGCTGTTCAGCGCCCTTGCCATCAGCATAGAGATAGTGAAAGCCCGTCTCGAAATAGCTGATCGGACTCCACTTATTTGTCCGTGTCATTAATCCCTTAACGGTTAGACAGCCAGCGAGATCTCCCTGAAATGGAATGACCAGATCGCTCTCGGCCTCCGGTGCGCCGAAGCCATCGTCTGTGTTAAATGCAATCTGCTGCGCTCCGGATTGCCGGAATAGCAGCCCTTCGTCTCGCATCGTTAGCGTGACTTGGCGAGGGATCGATAGGGTAAGTTGGCCGAAATGTAAATTGTAATTGCTGGCTGTGGAAGTGGTGCTGAGGCCCTGGAAAAATGTGATTGTGGTCTCGTTTGGCGCTCCAAATGTCGGCGTTGCCGTGTCGGGCATCCACAACACCGCTGATCCGGTAAAGCGTTGCGGATTACCGATGCCGAACTTGTCATTCAGCCACTCCTGTACGGCAGTGATAAAGGTCTCAGCTTCAGCTTTGTTTTTTAGCGGTGGCGAGTCGGTCGAAAATAGGAAATAGCCCGCGTTGAAGGCTTCCGGCAAGCCCAAGGTGGCAGGGGGACTGCTATCGCCGCGGTAAATAAAGCCAACCCATCCAACTGTCTCTCTAGTTGGTTTTAGCGTATAGAGCGCGCTAGTGAAGTCTTGGGCAAAAAATGGCTCATCAGTCATGCGGATCTCCTTCGCGCGCTTCATCGGACACCCTTTGAGGGGCGGCGACTTGAGGCCAGGCGATGTTAGCCACCGAGGCTGAGACCTGTGTTTCCGGGGTGGTGGCGGTCTTAAAGAAACATTGCAGGAACAGCATGCCGGGCCCTATCTCGGTTGGCACAGCCAGGGTGATCTTCGCGCCCTTGGCTATGTGCAGGTTGCCGGCGCTGATCTCATCCGGGTAGACCTGCACCGGTGCGAGTTGGGTTGTCGTCATGGCGGCAACCGCGCTGCCTTGGAAGAGGAATTCGAAATTTGCCGTGTTGGCGGAGACTCCCCGCACAGTGGTATTGGCGGTGAGAGTAGCGTCGAGCTGGGTAACATAGTGGCCGACTACCGGCAGGCCTTTGGCCTGCCAAGAAGCGATATCGCCTTTAAAGCAAAAAGTTTGCCCCGACTGCGTGGCGCTGACGTCGGCCTCCAAAGAAGAGAAATGCGGTGCGGCCTTAAGCTCAAGCTTGATTTTTCCCGTTGCAGTGGCTTCATCGTTGGCGAGATTCAGGATCAGCTCCGGCTCCGTATAACCGAGCAGGTGCTTGCCCATTTCTCGGCCAGCCAGTGCTAGCTTAACAACGACCTGGCCCATACCAGGGGCGACTTTTGCTTCAATGGTGAGAGGCCCCGCGGTGGCTTGATACGGGGCTAGGGCGTTGAAAAATTCAATCACCTCATCTGTGCTGAGTGCACGAGGACGCCCATTCAGCAGTTTTTCGGCTTGCGTCATGACTGCAGATCCGATCATAGGTCGATAAACCCAGTCCGTGCGCCAAGGTGACGACAGCGCTACGCAGAGACTGCGCAAAGACTACGCTCTGGCATTTGAGCCAAAGCGTAGGCGTTGTGGTTAGGATTAATTCGCTGAGGAAAGCGGCCAGCTCGCAACAAGGGCGTTGAAAGGCACTGTACTCGTGGCCGTCTTGATCTTTAAGTTTGCCGCTACCGCCCCGTTCTGCATTGATGTTGGTATCGTCAGCGTAAAGGTGCCGCCTTCTTCGATGGTGATAGAGCCTGCCTTAATTTCGAAAGGGGTTGTAATCTCTGGAGCAAACTGAGTCATGGTGCCCGACCATAGCGTCATCGATCCATAAATAATCGATACTGTTGCGTTCTGACGGGAATCACCGCTCACGGTGGTGTCGATAGATACTTCTGGGGTGATTGAATAGCTGAATTTCAGCGGCGCGCTTGTCATCAGTTCAGCTGTCAGAGTATCGCTCATGGTATTTTCTCCCTAATATAGGCATAAGTTAAAGATCATTTATATGCAGGGCGACGCACTACTTTAGTGGTCTAAGTAAGTATTGGTTCATGGGATGAAAAGTGTCAACGTCAATCCAATTAAAAAGTATTATTTTTTACTATTTTATTTGGTTTTTCATATATGCTGTTGATTTTGTTTGAATTTTGTTTTTGTTAATAATAAGTGAAACATGCTGGTGATTGAAAGATCGTGATAATCAACAACTTAATATTTTTTCGGTATGGGATTTTATCTGCATGGTATTAAGTTATTGATTTTTGGCTTTGGACTTTCAGGTTGGTGAATAGTTAGCTTGTTAGTTAACCTTTGAGTTATAAGGTTGGGGCTATTGAATACGTCACCTGGCCGGCGTTGTGCCCTGACTATCTTGGAGTTTTCTTCAAGCATGTCTTAGTGAAGAGGCCTGATAGCAGGCGTTATGCGATGAACAGCACAGAGTTCGTGGGGATCCGTCAGCTTTTATAGATTTTTATAAAGATGTCCATATCGGTGGGGTAATAGTCCTTGCCGACATTGGGTGCAGCGCTGACACTCTCTCTAATGCTTCGATTCCCCGTTAGCGGAGAGAGACTGTGACTCGCCATGTTGCTCTATTTGCCTACCCCGACTGCCAACTGCTGGATGTCAGCGGCCCCTGGCAGGTGTTCGCCAGCGCCAATGCGCTAAGCCCCCAGCCGTTGTATCAGTTGACCCTGGTCGCCGATGCCGTCGGCCCGGTTGTCACCAACGGCGGCCTAGCCGTACATGCTACGCACACCTACCATCAACTTACTCATTTACTGCCCCTGGATACGCTGTTGGTGGCGGGCGGCAGTGGCGTGATGCAGCAGCGTGAAATAGCCGCAGTAACGCGGGTGCTTTGTGAGGTCGCCCCAGAGGTGAGGAGGCTCGGCTCTATCTGCTCCGGGGCATTTTTGTTAGCCGCTGCAGGGTTGCTGGATGGCTGCCGCGTCACCACTCATTGGCGCCATGCACCTCAACTGGCAGATGAGTACCCCGCACTAAGCGTCGAGCCCGATGCACTCTATATCGAAAGTAACGGCCGCTACACCAGCGCCGGTGTAACGGCGGGGATTGATTTGGCGCTTTCGCTGGTAGAAGCCGATCACGGTGCTGATCTGGCCGGTCGAGTGGCCCGTGAGCTAGTGGTGTTTTTGCAGCGCCCTGGTGGGCAGTCGCAGTTCAGCGAGATACTGCGACACCAACAAGAGGCGGGGCCGCTCCGCCGCCTGCTGGATCAGCTCCACGCCGACCCCAGCGTAGATCACGGGCTTGAGAGCATGGCCGATCTGATGGCGGTCTCCCCGCGCCATTTAACCCGGTTATTTAGGCGCTACTTAAATACCACCCCCGCTGCTTATCTAACCCAACTACGCCTCGAGCAAGCGCGCTTGGCGCTGCTCAACGGGCGCGAAAACGTATCCCTCGAGCGCCTGGCACAACGCTGGCGGCTGGGCGGCGCGGAGCAACTGCGCCGCCAGTTTCAGCGCTACTACGGCGTATCACCCTCGGTATATCGCCAGCGCTTTGCGTCTACCCATACAGATGATTCTATTCAGGAGAGAGTTTCATGCCTTTAACCGTCACCCTATTGTCGCTCTGCCAGGCGCTACTGGTTACCGGTAATGTTTTGCTGATTGCCGTCTCGCCGCTGATTGGGGCGTCTTTGGCGCCAAGTGCGTCATGGTCGACCGCGCCGGTCGCCACCCAGTGGCTGGGGCTGATGTGTGCCACCATTCCCGCCTCGTTAATTATGGCCAGACTGGGCCGAAAGCGCGGCTTTATACTGGGCAATATTTTGGGATTGGTGGGCGCACTGGTTGCCGTGCAGGCGCTGATTGGCGAGCGCTTTGGGCTGTTCTTGCTGTCGACCTGGCTAATCGGAATCGGCATTGGCTTTGGCCAGCTCTATCGCTTTGCCGCGGTGGAAGCCGCCCCCACGCCGATGCGTGACCGGGCGATTGGTTTGGTGATGGGTGGCGGTGTGTTAGCCGCGTTTGCCGGGCCATGGCTGGCCAGGGTGAGCCGTGAGCTGGGTGAGGTGCCGTTTCTGGGCAGCTTTGTGGGCTTGGCAGCGCTCTACGCACTGGCGTTAGTGGTGCTGATGCTGACGCAACTACCGCCTGCTTCCCGCACCCACGGCGAAGGCAATGCACTGCCGCTGGGTAAGATACTCCGCCAGCCTGGATTTATTGTGGCGGTGAGCGCGGCGATGGTCGGATACGGCGTGATGAATCTGGCTATGACCGCCACGCCGCTCGCCATGGCGGGGGCTGGACACCACTTTAACCATGTTTCAATGACCATTCAGTGGCACGTGGTAGCGATGTTTTTACCCTCGTTCTTTACTGGCCATTTGGTCACCCGCTTCGGTGCCAAACAAGTCATTGTGGCAGGCTGCCTGCTGCTGGTGGCAAGTGCCTTGGTCGCTCAGTTGGGTATCGGTTTAGCCGGTTTCAACGTGGCGCTGATTTTGCTGGGCTTGGGCTGGAATTTTACCTTTCTGCCCGCTACCGGGCTGCTCACTGAGAGCTACCGCCCGGTGGATAAAGCGCGCACCCAGGCCGCCAACGAGTTTTTAGTCTTTGGCACCGCTGCGATCACTGCGTTGCTCGCTGGGCCCTTGGTCAGCGGCTTAGGCTGGGCGACACTTAACCTACTGTTGATCCCTATCTCGCTGGTGCCCTTGGCGGTGCTGGTGTGGCAGCACCGAACCAAGCTGGCAAACGCTTAAAAATCCCCCGGCGCGCACTGCAGGCAAGTAAGCCCGAGCGCGCGCCACTGGGCGACCACGGCATCACGGTCATCCAGCACCAGCCAAGGCGTAAAGCCGTCGCTGCGCATTTGATTGAGTAGCGCGGCTTTTACTTCTTCATCATCTACATGGTCATCGCCCTCAGGGCGCAGGTACATGGCATCAAAGGGGATAGTGTGGCGCTCTAGCCAGCGTTGGGTATGCTCACGATGGCTGTCGGGGCGACCGCTACAAATCACGATCTGCTGGCCTTGGGCTTTCAGTATCTTGACCAGCTTGGCCACCGCTTCGATCACCGGCGCTTCGGCCATATGGGCAAAGAAGGGCTCCCACTGTTTTTGGCTGCCCAGCACCCAGTCACTGACCTGGTGGGGGTGAAACTCGGCTAAGGTGCCGTCAACATCAACAATTACTGCGGTCATGCAAAACTCCCTAAGCTGGAAAGGGTGACTAGACGTGAATGAGCAGATAAACGCTGGGCAGTGCAGAGGCGCTCGCCTAGTAGTCCATGCCAGGCATTCAATTCGTTATTGGCCAGCTGGGTAAATAGCGGCACCACTTGAGTGGCGCCCAACTGATCGGCAAGCGCCACCAGGTGCGACGCGCGTAGGTGAACATTCCAGCGCTGCCAGCTGATTTGGTCTGCCGCTAGCTCGGCGCGGCGATCAGGGGTCAGATAACCGGTGTGGAGCAGGTGGTGGTCGGGCCACTGTTCCGGCGTATCGCTCCGATCGCACATCAACATAAGGGTTGGCGGGCAAGCGTTTTGCCGCGCTAAAAGCGAGCGAATCGAGTGGTCGAGCCCAGGTCGACGCAGTGTTGCAGGCAGTGCCAATAGCGCGGCCAGGTTGTCGCGAATCACCGGGTCGATGGAGAGCGTTAACTGCCGCTGGTCAGCTTCTTCCGCCAGCCATAGTGCCATTTCCAGGGCACGGCCGGTTTCCGGCACTGGAAATGCCAGCGGCTGATAAAGATACTCACTAATGGCCTGTACACAATGTGCTTGGGGTTGGTCGTAGCTGCCGTAGGAGGCATCCAGTAGCGCAATAACCGCTTTCGGCGGAGTATCAAAAGGAAACAGTCGCGACTCAAAACAGGCGTCGCCGCTATAGTAAACACCGCCCCCTACCGCTAAATGTAGCCACACACCGCCTAGCGAGTGCCCCGCTTGGCCGGTGGTAACAATGATGCCTTCCACCTCTAGCGTGCCGCGTTCGGGCAGTGGGTGCCAGGGGCGGTTGTGAGGCAAGGCCTTGGCTACCAGTGGTGTGCAATAAAGTGGCACGTTCTCCGCTAGCTCGGCCACGCCGGCGATATGGTCGATATGGTCATGGCTGATCAGTACGGCATCCACATCCAGGTTGTTCGCCCAAGTAATGGTGTCATCCGAGTGGAGTGCACCGCCTGCATCTAGCAGTAGGCGTTTTCCCTGGGCTTCTACCACTATCGCAGCAGGCCCTTTGGCGCCTAAACCACTGAGAATCTCGATATTGACACTCATTGGTCGGGCTCCAGGCACCAACCCTGCTGAAGGTCGACGACAACCTGGCTACCCAGGTCAGGCGCGGTGTGGTGGTAGGCCAGCAGTGTTTCCCCGCTGGGCAGGCGCAGTGTGAGCTCATAGCGCTCGCCGCGGAAAATCACGCTTTCCACCTGTGCGGCAAGCTGGTTATGAGTGGGAGTCGCGGTGGAAAGGGGGGCTGCGCTGATCTGAATATGTTCCGGGCGAACCAGTACCGTTTGGGTGCGCTCGGGCTCGATGGCGTTGAGCCCGCGCATTAGGGCCGCGCTCTCAAGGCGCTTTCCAGGGTGACCGGCGGCGACCTTTAATTGGCTGCCCTGGCCGATAAAGCCTGCTACCCAGGCGGTTCTCGGCTGCCTGTAAAGGGTTTCAGGGGCGCCCCATTGAACCAGCTTGCCCGCTTTCATCACGGCGATTTTGTCTGCCAGCGCCATGGCTTCGGTTTGGTCGTGGGTGACATAGACCAGCGTGGCGCCAGTGCGCCGGTGAAAATCGCGGAAGCTGTGCTCCATGGTGGCGCGCAGGTGCCGGTCAAGGTTGGCCAGCGGCTCATCCAGCAGCACCACCGAAGGGTCGCTGACCAGGCAGCGCGCGAGAGCGACGCGTTGGCGCTGGCCTCCACTGAGGGCCTGGGGCATGCGATCGGCGTAGGCATCGAGCTCCACCAGGGCCAGGGCCTGCTGCACCCTGTGGTGGTACGCTGCCCCGCGCAGGCCGCGTAGCTTGACCGGGTAGCCGACGTTGTCAGCCACGCTCATATGCGGCCATAGCGCATAGGATTGGAACACCATGGCCATATTGCGCTGTTCAGGCGGCACATGGGTATCGGCGCTGGCCAGGGTGCGATTGGCTAATTGAATCGTACCATCGTTGATCGTTTCAAAGCCTGCCAGCATGCGTAGCATGGTGGTTTTGCCACAGCCACTGGGGCCGAGCAGAGCGACAAACTCGCCTGGATTGATCGTCAGCGACAGCGCATCAACTGCCGTCTGCTCGCCAAAGCGCTTGGTGACACGGTCGATCGTTAGCCCTGCTGTGTTTAACCCTGATGTGTCTAGCTCTGCCATGGAATGACTCCTTTGGGTAAACGCGGCGCCAGTAAACTGAGTGTCAGCATCAGCGAGGCGACCATGATCACCACCAGCACTGACACCGCAGAGGCCAGCACGCTTTCGCCGCCTTCGTCGAGGTTGAAAATCAGCACGCCGAGGGTTTCGTTACCGGCGCTCCATAGCAGGGCTGACACGGTCAGTTCGTTGACCGCCAGCAGAAACACCAGCAGGCCGCCTGCAAACAGCGCGGGTGCGACCAGGGGTAAAATAATGCTGCCCAGGCGCCGCCAGGGGCCTGCACCCGCGAGCTGTGCCGCCTCTTCAAGGGAAGGATCCAGCTGCGCCAGGCTGGCGGCGACGGGCTTAACGCAGACCACCAGAAAGCGCGCCAGGTAAGCGATAAAAATCAGCCCCAGGGTGCCGTAGAGCGCCACATTGATAATCGGCAGCGGGCGAACAAAGAGCAGGATGCAGGCAATGGCCAATACCACGCCGGGAAGCGCATAGGGAATCTCAATGGCACTGAGTACCACACCCCGCCAACGTTCCGGCAGGCGCTGTAGCCGGTAAGCCAATGGCAGACTGAGCAGCATCAGCACCACAGCCGCGCTGCCCGCCAGCCACAGACTGTTGTTCACCGCTCGCCATGTGGCGCCTTGGCGACCCACCACTTCGGCGTAAGCGTTCAGGGTGGCGGTCTCGGCGTTTAATGGCACGCCCATGGCGGGTACCAGCGAGCTGATGATCAGGGCAAGCAGCGGCGCGACCAGAATAATCAGTAAGATCCCGACGAGCGTGGCGGTCACCAGCGAGCGCCAGCTTCCCAGGGTGAAATCATGGGAGCGCCCACTATGGCCGCCCAGCCCGAAGCGGCTGCGATTCATCAATTGCTGCTGCAACGCCACCCCGGCCAATGCCAGTAAACCAATCAGCAAGGAGAGCGCAGCCATCTCTGCCAACACCCCGGTGCCAAAGTTGGCCATACGCTGGTAGATCAGTGTGGGCAGCACGTAATAGCCTGCGGGAATACCCAGCATGGCGGGGATGCCGAAGTTGCCGAGACTCGAGATAAACGCCATCGCGCCCCCGGCGATCAAGCCGCTACGGGTCACGGGTAGAATAATATGACCCCACACTTGGGTTTGTTTGGCGCCGCTAATGCGAGCGGCTTCAATAAGCTCTCGGGGTAGCGAAAGCAGGCTGGTGCGCAGGGCTAAAAACACCAGCGGTGCGCTCTGGATGCCCAGCAGTAAGGCGATACCTTCAGCGGAGTAGAGTGGTTGCGGGCTGCCCAGTGGGGGCGCCAAGCCTATGCTTTTCAGTAGCGGGCTGGCCGGACCAAAGAGCTGCAGCCAGCTCAAGGCGGTAACCTGGGGCGGAATCATCATTGGCAGCATAAAGCAGAACACCAGCCACGATTTTCCGCGCACATTGGTGAGCGTGATGGCAAAGGCGAACAGGCTACCCAGGATCAGGGCGATCAGCATGCCGAGCCCCGATGTATACAGGCTATGCCAGAGTGCTCGCCAAGTGCTGGCACTGCTGAGCACCTGCCACAGCGGTGACTGGCGGCCCTGAGCAAGATCGCTCAACGCCTCCATCAGCAGACGCAGGCTGGGTGCCAGGCTCAACAGTACAATGGCGATCAGCAGGCTTGAAAGCAGCCAGCGGTGCTGGCTGCCGTACTTGTTGTCGCTGCCGTACTTATTGTCATAGTTGAGAGCGGACGTCATGATTACCCGCCGAAGAGGTCACTAAAACGCTGTTTAAGCTCTTCTTCCTGCGCCAATGCCTGCTCGGTATCAACCGGCATCAGGGTAATACTATCGCGCTCGGGGAAGCCTTCCGGTGGGGTAACGTCGTTGTGAGCAGGCAGATAGCCTTGCTGGCTGACCAGCTCCTGACCCTGCTGGGAAAGCACAAAATCAACAAACTTTTGCGCGGTATCGACATTCTCTGCGCCTTGCATAATGGCGACCGGCTCGGTCACCGCGCTTACGCCCTCTTCCGGGAACACGAATTCGACCGGCGAGCCTTTGGCTGCTTCACGAATTGGCAGGAAATCCACCACGATGCCGTAGGGCTTGGTGCCCGCGGCCACGGCGTTAAATACGCCGCCATTGCCGCCCTGGGCTTCGGTGCGGTTTTCATGAAGCGCTTCGTAATACGCCATGCCAAGGTCAGGGTTGGCAGTGATCGCCGCCATATGTATCAGTGCCGCGCCGGAGTAAAGCGGACTAGGCATGGTGACCAACCCTTCGTAGTCAGGCCCCAGCAGGTCTTGCCAGCTCTGCGGCTGATGCTCGGCGCCGGTGTTATAGACAATCCCGGTGGTGATCAGCTTGGTGCCGTAGTAGTAGCCTTCTGGGTCATACAGGTCGGCGTCATAGGCCTGGCGCTCATCGCTTAGGTAAGGCTGTAAATGGCCCTCTTGCTTAAGTGATTCCATGGTCATGCTGTCGGCAATCAGCAGCACGTCAGGGTTGCTCACCCC
Organism: Halomonas sp. A3H3; assembly: GCF_000982975.1. Classification (NCBI taxonomy): domain Bacteria; kingdom Pseudomonadati; phylum Pseudomonadota; class Gammaproteobacteria; order Oceanospirillales; family Halomonadaceae; genus Halomonas; species Halomonas sp. A3H3. The sequence goes on from NZ_HG423343.1 coordinate 2,732,321, forward strand.
GGCTGAAAGTTCCGAGCGCAGCCGGGTCATCAAGCGCGTGGTACCGTCGCGTACCCACTCCACTTCAATATCAGGATAGGCTGCTTCAAAGGCGTCAACGGTTTGCTGTGCATCGCTATTGGGCTGGCTGGTGTAGAGCGTTAGCGTTTCGTTCGCCGCTACCTGAGCCGAAAGAGAAAAGCTGGCTACCGCGACGGCAGTAGTAAGGGCAGATGTCGGAATAGATAACAGGGGGCGCTTCAACATGGGTAAACCTCCAGTGAGTGAACCCCACCTAAGCTACTGTCATCTGCTTACAACAAAGTGACACTATGCTTTCGTTCAACATTTTGTGGCTTTCGTTTGCTGCACTTTTTGCTTTCGTTGTGCCGAGAGGGGTTATGCGCCAGTTCGAACGTCGACAACAGCTGTTACAGCGAATCCACTCACAAGGGCGCCAGTCGGTAGACAGCCTGGCAGGCGAGTTTGGGGTTTCTGTGCAAACCCTGCGTGGGGATATTCGCCACCTGGCTGATAAAGGCCTGGTGCTGCGCCGCCAAGGGGAAGTGCTGCCGTTTCCCGAGCAGGAAAATATCGGCTACGACCAGCGTCAGATCGTTAACGTGGCGGGTAAACGGCAGATCGCGGCGCGGGCAGCGAGCTTGGTACAGGATCATCAAGCACTGTTCTTAGGCACGGGCACCACGGTTGAGCAGTTGGCCGATGCGCTGAGTGATAAGCAAGGCCTGCATATCATGACCAATAACCTGCATGCGCTGATTAAGCTGTGCCAGTTGAGGTGTGAGTTAGTAGTAGCCGGTGGGCGAGTGCGTCGTCGCGACCAGGATGTGATTGGCGGCGATGCCTGGCGCTTTTTTCAACGCTACCGTGCCGATGTGGGGATTGTGTCGGTGGGGGGAATGGATAGCCATGGCCAGCTTTATGACTACAACGACGACGAAGTGATGGCCCGTGAGGCGCTGTTGGCCCATGCCGGTTATCGTGTGTTAGTGCTGGATAAAACCAAGTTCGACCTGCCACTACGCTGCGCTGCGGGTCAACTGGGGGATTATGATGCCGTGGTGACCGATGTGCCGCTGCCAGACAGACTACGCAGCCCGCTGGCTGCCCAAGGCGTTCGGTTTTTGGGCTAACGGTGCACGCTTCTCGTTACTGCTATGCTGATAGATTGCTAGTGCCGAAGCGAGGAGTGCGATTATGGCAGGTGGATGGGCAAAAGATGGCGCCGAACAAGAGCAGATGGAAAGCACGCTAGAGGATGCGGTGCAGCGTGCGCGTAGCCAGTTGCCCCGCGGCGAAAGTCTTGAGGTTTGCGAAGAGTGTGGCAATCCCATTCCTGAACCGCGCCGTAAAGCGATTCCGGGCGTTAGACTGTGTGTGGTGTGTCAGGGTGAATTGGACAAAAAGCAGTCGGCCTATAGTGGCTACAACCGTCGTGGTAGTAAAGATAGCCAACTGCGTTGAACGGGCTTGTGTCTAAGCGTCCTGGTCGGTGTCCGGCAACTGCTTAAAATAGACATAGCGGTGAAGGCGAATCGCTGGGCGAATCAGCAGTTGGATGCTACCTATCACAAACAGCCACACGCCGACAGTTTGAACCGCACCCTGGTAAAAAAAGCAGACACTGCCGATCGTAAACCAAATGCCCAGCATAAAGTCGTTGATCATGCTAAGCACCTCATAGCGTTGGTGCACAACGAGTTCGCGATGCCCAATGATGAAAGTCCAGTCGTTAGTCACCGGATCCTGTTGGCGCTGCATCATTAGTCTCCTGGTTGAATGTTCAATTAATGAAAATTGGGATGAGTTTCGTTTAACATGTGTACCAATATTCATTTTAACTAAACGCTATTGTGGCACACTATCGTCGTACTCAAAGGTAGTATTAGGCTTCTGATGTTCATTGATGATACATGAAAGCCACAAGTAACCGGGTGAGGCATTGAGGGCGAGTAATGATCAATGACACGCTGCTGACAGCGGTGGAAGATGAGTTGCGTAGAGGGCCTTGGCGGTTACGTTTTGCTGATGAAGTGGAAGCAAGGTTTGAAGAAGATACTCAGCGCCAACGTAGCCGTAGCATGGTCATGGCAGGGTTGATATCGGCGATCATCTACTGCTTGTTTTTGATCAACGACCACAGCTTTCGACCGGATACTTTCACCACCGCGCTAGCGTTAAGGGTGGGGGTAATGCTGCCTTTTGGTATGCCAATTCTGTGGTGGGTTTACCGTGGTGTGTCTCCAGCCCAACGTGAAACGTTAATGGCGAGTACGGTGATCGTTGCTACGGTGATTTCATGTTTGATCTTGGTGGAATCCACCGTTCCTTACTCTTACCTGGATGTTTTCTCTTTCGGCCTTATTTTGCTGGTGGGTAATATTGTTTACTCACTGCGGTTTAACTATGCCTGCGTCTCATCTGCCATTTGTATATTTATAATACTGCTTTTTGTTCTATCTTATGACCCCATGCCGCCAGAGGCGAAGCGGCTAGCAATATTTACTATTATCGCTCAGACGCTGTTTACGTTAGTGGCCAACTATCGTTTCGAGCAGAGCGAGCGAACCTCCTACTTGCATGTATTGAAAGAAAAGCTCCGCGCTGGCTATTACTTAAAAGATAACCAGGAACTGTCGCGCATGTCGGTGACTGATCCTTTAACCAATCTTGCCAACCGGCGCCAGTTCGATACGGTTTTTCCTGTGCGCTGGCAGGAGGCTACCGATAAAGGCCTTTGTTTAGGGCTGATGGTGATCGATATCGATCATTTCAAAGCTTACAACGACTACTATGGGCATCCTCAGGGTGACGAGTGCTTGCGCCAAGTCGCTACTGCCATGCAGGCCAATAGCCGTGATGCCGATTTAGTGGTGCGTTTTGGCGGTGAAGAGTTTGTAGTGCTAATAGCCAATGCATCGCCTGAGGCGGCAAAACCGGCGGCCGAGCGCATTCGGTGCAACGTGGAGGCCTTGGAAATTCCTAATCACGGTGTCTCGGCGCAAAGCGTTGTTACCGTTAGCGTTGGCGTTGCAGTACTCTACCCGAAAGTTAGCCTTGCCCCAGCCGAACTATTATCCCAGGCAGATGACGCGCTTTATGAAGCCAAGCGGCAAGGCCGCAACCGTGTATGGGTGGCTAGTGCGATTGATTCATCATCTGGCGATAATGCTATTGATGGCTTAAGCGTATCAGCCTAGTCGCGGAGATTAACGGGCCAACTGGCGGCTAGCCAAACACGTAAACGTTTGTGAGGAGAGAACTGTGGAGATTGATCAACATTACCGCGCGCTAAGCGTTGACACTCTATCCCAGCGGCTTGGTGATGTTGAGGCGGTGGTTAGACGCGTGGGCGAAGAACCCGCGAGCTGGAACATTCGCGAGGTGGGTGACGGCAACCTCAACCTAGTGTTTATCGTCTCCGGTGACGCGGGCAGTGTAGTGGTTAAGCAGGCGCTTCCCTATGTACGTATGGTCGGCGAGAGTTGGCCGTTGCCGGTCTATCGTGCCCACTTTGAGTACTACGCCTTGGTGCGTCAGGCCAAGCGTGCACCGGGCATTGCCCCTGAAGTCTACTACTTCGACAAGCCCCAGGCGCTGTTTGTGATGGAGTATCTGCACCCCCACACTATCTTGCGCCGTAAGTTGATCAACGGTGAGCGAGTCGCTCGACTTGGCGAAACCATCGGCAAGTTTTGTGCCCGCACGGCGTTTCGTGGCTCAGAGCTTTCGTTGAGTAGCCCAGAGAAAAAGGCGGACGTGGGGCTGTTTTCCGGCAATGTAGCGATTCCTGCCATCACCGAATCACTGGTATTTACCGATCCTTATTACGGCGCTGAAATGAATCACCACACCCCGGAGCTTTCACCGGTGGTGGACGAATTGCGTCGTAACGCGCGTTTAAAGGCCAGAGTACAGCGGCTGTTGATGAAGTTCACCGCGAACACCGAAACCATGCTGCACGGTGATTTGCACTCCGGCTCGATCATGGCCACGGATACCGACGTGCGGGTCATTGACCCCGAGTTTTCCCAGTACGGGCCGATGGCTTTTGACCTGGGTATGGCGGTGGCCAACTTCCTGATGGCCTACTTCAGCCAGCCCGCTCACCGTCAAGAAGGTGAGCTTGATGAGTATCAGGCGTGGATCCTTGATGTGGTCGATGCGTGCTTTAGCCACTTTGATGCCGAGTTCCGCCACCTGTGGCAAACCGAGCGGACGGGCATTCTATTTCCCAAATCGCTGTTTGAAGAGCAGGGCAATAGCGCCGACGACGCTTGTGATGCGCTACTGGAAGAGATTCGCCTGGATGCGCTGGCCTACTGCGGCATCGAAATGCACCGCCGGGTTTTATCGCTGGCCCACAACGCCGATTTCGAAGAGATTGAAGACACCGCGCTGCGCGCCAAGCTTGAAGCGCGCAATGTGCTGATGGGCCAAACGCTGATTATGGAGCCGGAAGCCTATAGTGACCTTACCGCGCTGGCGGATTTAGCCAGGGCGTATAACCAGCAAGAGGTGTTGTAAACGCCTGCCCCGTAGCGCGGCGTAACGAATCTCGCGAGGAACGAGCGTATGAGGCACCCGCGACGGCGGCGCCAGCCGCCTGGATAATGCCTCCGCGCCTGATCCGGCCTCGGCGTCACCTTCGGCACCGCTAGCGCGCTGCTTCGCGGGTGCGCTGGCGCTTACGCAATGGGATGGACTCCTCCTCACCCTACTCCGGCGTCAGTGCGCCATACTGGTAGGTGGTTTGAAAACTATCAGCTTGAGAGTCAGGAGAAGCCCATATGAACATTAGCCGAGTTGGTGTGGATATCGCAAAGTCTGTCTTTCACGTACATGGCGTTGACCGGCATGAGAAGCCTCAATGGCGAGGTAAATATACCCGGGCCAAGTGGCTGGAGGCTGTCTGTCGGCGCGTTCCTCAAGGCGCCACCATCGGCATGGAAGCATGTGCAGCGGCGCATTATTGGGCGCGCGAACTTCAAGCGCGTGGCTACCATGTGAAGCTCATTGCGGCCCAATTCGTGAAGCCTTACGTTAAAACGAATAAAAATGATCGGGCAGATGCTGAAGCGATTTGTGAAGCATTAGGCCGTCCCACGATGCGCTTCGTGGCCGTCAAAACCGTTGATCAACAGGACAGCCAGGCCACCCACCGGATCCGTGAAGAGCTGATTAGCCAGCGCACAGCGAAGGCCAATCAAATCCGTGGCCTCATCGGTGAGTATGGGTTTATTGCCCCCACCGGTATTCAGCAGTTACGGCGGGCGCTGCCTCTTTGGCTGGAGGATGCCACCAACGGGCTCAGTGACCGCTTTCGCCGCCTATTGGCCGACTTAGCGGATGACTTACGTTATTTAGACGAGCGTGTTGCGCAGTTAACGTCCGCCATTGAAACGCATGCCAACACCGACCCGGTTGCCAAGCGCTTGATGACCCTCCGCGGCATTGGCCCCATCACCGCCAGTGCCTTATCGGGTGTGCTGGGTGACGGCGCTATATACAAGCGAGGACGCGACTTTGCCGCCTCGTTAGGGCTGACCCCGCGTCAACATAGCACGGGCGGACGAGAGCGCCTGTTGGGGATCAGTAAACGTGGCAATAGTTACTTACGCAAGCTGCTGGTACATGGCGCCCGCGCCGTCCTTCGTTATGCGGTGAAAAAAGACGACGGACTCAGCCAGTGGATCAAGCACCTTGCCGTGCGCAAACATCGCAACGTGGCGATCGTGGCTCTCGCCAATAAGACAGCGCGTATGGCGTAGGCCGTCACACGTTACGAGGTCCCGTATAACCCTGAGTTGTCCGCCGCCGCTTAAGCAGGCGACGCGACCATCAATGTTGAACCTTTAACCGGTGTTCCTACCGCCCCGACTGCACCACCAAAAGAGAGATGGCGAACAGGTCGAACCGACGTCGGGCCATACCGTGTAGCGCGTAGAGCCATAGAGCTCGTTTACGCTGAGGGTACCCGACGTGCGAATAGCCCATTAAGGTCCGATGCCCACACGTTAGGCATCTTTTACGAGACCGGATATACGCTAGCAGTCGACCGTGCCGCTATGACCTTTTGTGCTTGCAGACGAGGAGGAGTCCATATACGCGCTACAGCTGCTTCCCACCTTTCACCTTACGATTTACCCCTCACTCCTCACCATTTACAACTGATCCAGGCGATCGAACTTCCCGGCGATATCGCTTTCGGTCCAGTGGGGTACCCAGCCTTCCACATTATCGAAGAAGCGCAGCGCAGTGAATTCTGGCGCAGGGCCCATATCGAACCAATGGGGCGTGTTGGTGGGTACGCTGATCAGGTCATTGCGGGTGCACAGCACCTGATACACCTTGTCATCGATGTGCAGACAAAATAGCCCTTGTCCTTTGACGAAGAAACGCACTTCATCTTCATGATGGCGGTGCTCGTTTAGGAACTTCTGCCGCATGGCGTCTTTGTCTGGGTGCGTGGGCACCATATGCAACACATCAACGGTTTGATAGCCGCCTATGGCTTTGACGCGGTCGATGTCGTCTTGATAAAGCGCCAAAATATCTTCCTGGGTGGCGTCGTCGGCAATTTCGCCCGGCGCTGCCCACCGCTCAAACAGCACGCCCACCTTGTTTAGCTCAGCGCTAATCTGCTCGCCGTCGGTGGTGTCGATCAGGGCATCGTTAGGGTTCTGATCAGCAAATACTTTTAGTTGCGACATCGTAGGTTCTCCTAAAGCGCAATTTCATCAAAGCGAGTAACGCAAGCATGGGTGTTGCCCGCCTGTGTGCCTTCACGCACCAACTGCAGGGTTTGCATGCCTGCCTGTTTGGCGGCGTCCAGTTCTTCGACCACGTCCGACAAGAACAGCACCGCTGCTGGCGGCAGGTCAAGCTCGGTGACAATGCGATGGTAAGCGGCAGCCTCACGTTTATGACCAATATGGGTATCAAAGTAGCCGCTAAACAGCGGGGTTAGATCGCCCGCATCGCTATAGCCAAACAGCAGCTTCTGCGCCTGCACCGAGCCGGACGAGTAGACGTACAGCGCCTTGCCCAAGTCTTTCCACTGGCGCAGTGCCGGTGCTACATCGCTATAGAGATGGCCTTTAAAGTCGCCGCGCTGGTAGCCATCGGCCCACACCATACCTTGCAGTGCTTTCAGCGGAGTAACTTTTTGGTCAGTCTCGATCCAGTGCAGCAATTGGTCGATCACTGCCTCCAGGGGGGCGTTAGGGGCGTCCATTTCACTGCGCACGGCATCAATCTGCTCGGCAACTGCAGGTGTGTCTGCATTCGCAAGTAGAAAGTCGGGCAACTTGGCGTGGGCGTAGGGAAAAAGCACCTTATGGACGAAGTTAATGTCCGTGGTGGTGCCTTCAATATCGGTCACAATGGCGCGAACAGTTGAATTACTCATTTAAGACCACCGACTCTCTTCAAGAACACAGGCAAGTAAAAACTCAATCGCTTCCAGGTGGCGGCGGCAACTGGCAATGCTATCGCCCACGGCATAAATGCCATGCCCTGCGACCAAAAAGCCCCAGGGCATCGGCCAGCCGAGGCGCACATGCCTGGCCAGCTCCACCATATCCTGTTCGTTAGGTATGACCGGTAATCGAATAGTAGCTTCGTGGGTCACATTGCCTGTCAGCGCTTTTTGCATTTCAAAGCCGCTCAATTCGATCCCTTCCGGAAAGCGCCGCGACAGTACGGTGCTGGCTACCGTATGCACGTGCAGTACACAAGCAATCTTCGGTTCATAGCGATAAAGAGCTGCATGCAAGTCGCTTTCTGCGCTCGGCTTACCATCACCTGATAGCACCTTGCCATCCAGGTTGCAGAGCAAGAGGTCATCGGCCTGAATGCGGGTTTTATCGCGGCCAGAAGCGGTGACAAGATAGCCCGCCTCGGTCCGGGCGGAAAAGTTACCGCCAGTGGCTGGCGTCCAGCCTTGCTGCGCCGCCCATGAAATGGCGGCCAGCAGTTCAGTTTGTAGCGTCATCATAGGATCTGCGCCGCCTCTTCTAGTGGCAGCCATTCTATATGATAAGCTTCGCGGCTGATAAGCCGTGTAGCTGTTCCGATCAAGTGCTCAAGGAGTCCATCGATGCCTCATCTTCAATCACGCAGTTTGCGGATCTATGCCGACCACCTTGAGTATTTGGATCAAACCCAACTGCCCCAGGCGGAGCAGTGGGTGCGCTGTGACTCGCCAGAAGAGTGGCAGCATGCGGTGAAAAGCCTGGCGATTCGCGGGGCGCCGCTGATTGGTTTGAGCGCCGCCTTTGTGCTGTCCCAATACGCCGCCCGCCATCCACAAAGTGATTGGCAGTTGGTAAGTGATCGCTTACGCGCCACGCGCCCCACGGCAGTTAACTTAATGTACTGCCTGGATGCCATGGAAGCCTGCTTTGAGCAAGGCGTCAACGCCCTGGCCGAACGTGCCGCTGAACTGTTTTCAGAAGACCGCGCGCTGTGCCAACGCATGGCTGAGCGGGGTGCTGACTTGCTGAAAACGGGTGACCGTGTGCTGACCCACTGCAATACTGGCGCGCTGGCGACCGCCGGGGTGGGGACGGCCATTGGTGCGCTGGCAGTGGCCAAGCAGCGCGGTGTAGAGCTGCATGTGTTTGTGGATGAAACCCGCCCGCTGCTGCAAGGCGGCCGTTTAACCGCCTGGGAAATGGCCGATCTGGGCATTCCCTACCAACTGATTACCGACAGCATGGCCGCCAGCCTGATGGCCGCGGGCAAGGTAGATAAAGTGATGGTGGGTGCCGACCGTATCTGCGCCAACGGCGACTTTGCCAATAAAGTGGGTACTTACATGCTGGCGGTGATCGCTCACTACCACCAGGTGCCGTTCTATGTGGTGGCTCCCTACACTACGGTTGATCCCGCTTGTGCTACTGGTGCGGACATTCCTATTGAACAGCGCGACCCCGCTGAGATCCGCGGCGTCGCTGGCGCCTTTGGTGAGGTTACCTGGGCACCCGATAATGCACCGGTATGGAACCCCGCCTTTGACGTCACTCCCGCCAAGCTCGTGACGGCTTGGGTGTTGGATACCGGCGTATTTGATGCCGCCGCGATAGCACGCGGCGAACACTGCCTGGGGCGCGGCGAAAGTTAATCGCTAGCCCAATAGCGTTAGCTCATAGACATGGCGGATATGCTGACCATCCCAGTCATAGCCAAGATGCCGTCCTTGCCTTGTGGCGGAGAGCACGGGCGGCCGTAGCACAGCGGCACACTCGCCTTCAGGGTCTCGAACGCTGGGGTAAACGATGCCGTCCGTGTGTTCCTCCCAGGCTTTTCTCCCCAAGGTTTGCCCAGCTGCCCAGCTATCCGGTCTGAGAAGCGTTTGGGCCGCATCCTGTCGGCGTAAATCAATTAGTTGGCCCGTTAAATCTGACAGATAAACACGCTGCTGAAGCATCATGGGCGGTTCGTTTGACTCCCCCATAAAGCGCTCTGCGTGGTAAACGGTTTCGGCAATGGCGGTGGCTTCGGTGAGTGCGCAGTAGTAGGCGCCAAAGGTGCCATCGCTAAAACGCGAACCGGTCGCGGGGAAGTGGCAGAAGGCCTCCATGACGGGCGTCCAGCCGGGGCCGTAGCGACGGTCGTCATCACGAACCAAGTGAATAGCTCCCGTTTCCTCACGTAGCCTTGCGGAGGTTTCACCCTCCAGCTCATTGAGTAAGTCCCAATCATCAGCGCTGCTGTTGACGCCTTCGAATAAATCAATGGGAGGAAATCGCGAGGGAATAACCCGATAGCTGGGGCGCCAAGTGATATTGCTCAGCGGGAATGTCACGCATGCCCCCCACCACGCGCTGCATCCAAATGTTGGCGAACAACGTAGAGGTCGGAGACTTGTCCGTTTAACAGGCGCTCCATTGGTGTGTGACCGGCAAAAAGAGGGCTGTTGTTGGCTCGCTGCAACCAGCTGTTAGCAGCTTCTTTACTGGGCAACAATATATGCAGTGCTTTATAAATGCCGAGAATCAACGACATCCGTTCCAAGTGATTGGCATCAAGCCTCGCCTGCTCAGGTGAATGCTTCCAGCGCCGATAGGTGGAATCAGGTACCCCGAGCAGCAGAGCGGCCTCGCTCTCTTTTAGACCCCATGCGTGTGAAATATTGGGGTAAGTGCGCATCGCAGCGGCCCCTATTTCACGGCACTTATCGGCGGTTTTGTGTTGAATAGCCATATCTTTCTCCTCACTTACCTATAGTTTACGCCAAGTGAGCGGTTTTTGAAAAATATCGGCCATTTGAGCTTTCGTTGGTTTTTGTTGTGCTGATTCAGCTGTTTTGCTTGGATTCCTGATGCGCCAAGATGACGTCCAGAAAACCCTCTCCATAATCTTCCAACTTACGTGCACCAATACCCGAGATCGCGCCCAGTGCCGCCAGACTCTGGGGTTTCTGTTCGACCATTTCGGCCAGGGTGGCGTCGTGGAAGATCACATAGGCTGGCACGCCCTGGGCTTCGGCCATTTCCCGGCGGTGCCGACGCAGGGCTTCCCACAGCGGGCCGTGGCCCTGCGGAGCAGAGGTGCTTTTGCTTCCCCGTCGAGCGGTTTTGGCTTTGCTGGGTTTGTTGCTTGGCTTGCGCAGAGTTAGAGTCTGCTCGCCGCGCAGCACCGGCTTGGCATTGGCAGTGAGCTTAATGCCGCCGTGGCCCTCCATATCCACGCTCAAAAAGCCGCTGGCAATCATCTGGCGAAAGAGCGCCTTCCATTCGTTGGCGGAGAGGTCTTTGCCTATGCCGTAGGTGCTGAGTCTGTCGTGACCAAAGCGGGTGATGCGCTCGTTGCTTTTACCTAGCAGCACATCCACAAGGTAGGTCACGCCGAAGCGCTGCTCAGTGCGGTAGACACAGGAGAGCGCCTTTTGCGCCGCCACGGTGGCCTCCCAGGTCTCGGGTGGGGTCAGGCAGTTGTCGCAGTTGCCGCAGGGGGCGTCCAGATGATCGCCAAAATAGTGCAACAGTGCCTGGCGGCGGCAGCTGATGATTTCACACAGCCCGAGCATGGCGTCGAGCTTCTGTTGTTCGATGCGCTTTTGATGGTCGGCGGCGCTGGAGTTCTGCTGCATCTGGCGCAGCGTGATCACATCCTGAAGTCCATAGGCCATCCAGGCATCGGCGGGCAGGCCGTCACGCCCGGCGCGGCCGGTCTCTTGGTAGTAGGCTTCGATACTCTTGGGCAGGTTGAGGTGGGCTACAAAGCGCACGTCGGGCTTGTCGATGCCCATGCCAAAGGCGATGGTGGCCACTACCACGACACCATCTTCACGCAAAAAGCGGGTCTGATGCTGCTGGCGCTGCTCGGGGGGAAGCCCCGCGTGGTAGGGCAGTGCCGTCAGCCCCTGGCGTTCCAGCCAGGCGGCGGTCTCCTCCACCTTGCGCCGGGAAAGGCAGTAGACGATACCCGCCTCGCCGTCGTGGTGCTCGCGAATAAAGCGCAGCAGCTGTTCCTTGGCGTTACCCTGATTTTCGGCGATATGGTAGCGAATGTTGGGCCGGTCAAAGCCGCTGTTGTAAAGTGCCGCCTCCTGGAGCTGCAGATGCTCCATGATATCGCCCCGGGTGGGCACATCGGCAGTGGCGGTGAGGGCGATGCGGGGCACCTGGGGAAAGCGCTGATGAAGCTGGGAGAGCTGGCGATACTCAGGACGAAAATCGTGGCCCCACTGGGAGACGCAGTGGGCTTCATCAATGGCGAACAGCGCAATCCGGGTCTGCTCCAGCAGCATCTGCATACGCGCAGTGGCCAGTCGCTCGGGCGCGACATATAACAGATCCAGCTCGCCCGACCGCAGGCGGTTCTCCACCTCGACCGCCTCGTGATAATCGAGGCTGGAGTTCAGGTAAGCCGCCCTGACCCCGTTCTGCTCAAGCGCCGCCACCTGATCCTGCATCAGCGCGATCAGCGGCGAGACCACAATCGCGGTGCCTTCGCGCAGCAGTGCAGGGATCTGATAGCACAGTGACTTGCCTCCGCCGGTAGGCATCAGCACCAGCGCATCGCCACCGGCCATTACATGCTCGATGATGGCCTGCTGTGGGCCGCGAAAGCTGTCGTAACCAAATACTTCCTGCAACACCTTGAGGGCTGCCGGGTGAGGGTCGCCGTGCATCAATGCTCTCCTTATCTCGTGCTTGAGGAAGAATTGTCGCACGAAAACTCAAGGGATTTTGCCTAGCGAATCCCTGCGCGCAGATAACGACTGCACAAACTGGCGCTGGAAGAGCAAAATCTCTACCGAGTTGGTGACCTATAATGGCCGGATAAAGTTGTTCCAGTGGTGACTAATCGAGACCAGCCCGTAAGCAAGGTAGGTGGGCTTGGCGAGCGGTACATACACCTTCCACAAAATTTCCAGCCAGTACGAGAGGGAACCGCGCTCGCCAGCAGGCGAGCGCGCGGATAGCCAAGACTCAGGCCAGGAACTGGCTGCTCTCGACCAGTTCGGCGATGCCAATGCTCTCCACCGTGACATAGAGGCCGTCCCGGGCGATGACCACGTCATTGTCCATCTGATTGGCGCTGCCGAGCAGATCTTCCTGATCCGCGAACAACTCACCCATGAACACCAACCAGTCCTGATCCCCCGCATGCTGGTTGAAGTCCTTGATCACGGCACTGCCTTGATACCCCTCGTCGAACATGAACAGGTCGTCGCCCACTCCTCCATAGAGTACATCGTTGCCGCCACGCACAATCAAGGTATCGTCGCCCTCACCACCATAGAGTTGATCATCGCCCAGGCCGCCTACCAGCGTGTCATCTCCCTCGCCGCCATGTAGCAAGCTACCGCTCTCCAGCGCCGTCAGGGTGTCGTTTCCTACACCGCCGAAGGCCACTGTTCCAGTGAGTTCGTCGTCGCCAGCGCTGCCTTCTATATGTTCGCCATACTCCAGGTCTTGGCTGAATAGACCGAATGGGTCGAAGCGTTCGTCCTCGAGTCCGCGCTCGCCGACACTGTAGCGTTGCTGGGTCAGTGAAATGTCGAGTAGCGACAGGCCCTCGAACTCCACGTAACTGACATTTTCCACTTGCTTCAATCCAAGATCCTGCTTGGAATTGAGGAACAGCGTGCCGTCCGAGAGTTGATAGGCATCCCAATCCGCCCCATCGCCTTTGAGGCGCAGAGTGTTGACTCCCGAGCCGCCATCGACGCGATCGGCACCGCTGGATAGCCGAATCAAGTCATCTCCCCCACCAGTGTAGATGTAGTCGCTATGCTCACCGCTGCGAACCTTGTCAGCATGTTCGGTGCCAATTAGAAACGCGGGTTGGCCGAAATGGTTCGAGCTTGAGGTCTGCTTGTCCTCTACCCAGACCGACGAGCGTGATAGAGAGGAAAGACTGGAAACAACCACCGCGCTGTCACGGTCGGTGTATTCATAGAAGGGCGAATCAGCGATACGCTGAATGGCATCCGTGATTATGCCATCGACATGGGCATACCAGCTCACCGGAATGTTCAGCAGTGAGAAAGCTGGTAATGGCCACAATGGTGAACCATACATATCGTTGAACAGTACGACATTGTCCCCGCTCGACTCGTAAGAGGTGTTGGGGTGGGTCAGCAGTGGCCCTTGTTCCTGCAGCGCCTCGAGGAAGGTATCTGCGTCTCCTGCCACACGATACACCGCATCATTCTCGTAGCCGTAGTTGTACACCACCTCGGGGTCGTCATAGATCAGTGGCGACTCGTGACCGATATAGTTGGCCTCAGCGAAGAAGCCGTCGGCCAACTCCTCGCGAAAGCGCGCCATAATGTTCACCATCCCGCCCCCCAGGCTGTAGCCGGTGATCAGTGCGTCCTCAGCCTCCAGGCCGTTGGCCTGGCTGTAATTCTTGAGCGCAACGAGCAGCGGCTCAAGGTTGGGTGCTATGGTGCCAGCATTGAGTTGCAGGTAGTCGACAATATCCACCGGAGAGTTGGTGCCGGTGTAGGTCAGCGATACCCGGGTCAGTTGTCCCTGTTCATCGAACTCACCCAGCAGCTTGGCTTGGGGGCCAGTCGGCAGGGTGCCGGTAATCGGGCTCTCGATGATGTAGTGGCCGGCCCCATCGAGGGCGCTCGCGGGTAGGCCAAGCTCGGTCGGCGTCAGTTCCCGCCATCCCCCGGGCAGTCCGGTATCTATCTCATTGGGGTAGGCACCATCGGGGAACAGGTCTGTGAATCCTTGTACTATTTCCCGAGTCTGCGGAATGCCAAGGGCGCCCGACAGGCTGGCGTAGGTGGCGAGCTTGTGGGATGTCAGCAGCAATTCGATGGATGCTTCACTGGTATAGTTTTTGTAGTCGAGCATTGCCATTAAGATACCTCCGTATCTCGTGCTATATGGTTGTTATTGTTGATCCATGATGCTGAAGTCACTGCATCTACGAGTGTGCCAAGGGCAACTCGAGGTATGAAATGACTGATTAAAACACTCGTATCATTCGAGTGTTTTAATAGCACAAGATATCCCCGCAGGAGGCAATGCGACATTAGTGGCGAGACCTTGGTCGAATGAGACAGGCCGCCTTATTGGGTAAGGCGCCCCCATCGTTGGTCGTAACATGGCCGTTGAACGGGGCGTTGATGGGGTCGTTGCAGAGGAGGGGGCAGGGAGATGCGCTTTAACCCAGTGTAAGTGGTTCTTTTGAGCCAAGCTGTAGTGGTACTTGCTGATTATAAAGGTTAAAAATGCTCACCTGCTTCGTTGCTAGCTTGCCGCCGTGAATAAAGTAGGTTTACCTAATCCCCGCCCGTAAAAACGACTGCACAAACTGGCGCTGGAACAGCAGGAAGGCGATCAGCAGCGGGGCGATACTGAGCAGTGTTGCGGCACTGACGGTGGCCCAGTTAACGCCGGTTTCGGGCGCGGAAAATACCCCTAAGCCTACCGTTAACGGGCGACTCTCTACCGAGTTGGTCACCACTAGCGGCCAGATAAAGTTGTTCCAGTGGTGGCTAATTGAGACCAGCCCGTAAGCAAGGTAGGTGGGCTTGGCGAGCGGTACGTAAACCTTCCATAAAATTTCCAGCCAGTTACAGCCTTCGATGCGGGCGGCGTCTTCCAACTCCCTTGGCATGGTTTTAAAGGTTTGGCGGAGCAGAAAAATACCCAAGGCGCTGGCCACGTAAGGTAAGCCAATCCCGGTGATGGTGTTGATCAGCCCCAGTTCGCTGGCGATGCGGTAGTTCTCGACAATCAGTACTTCGGGGAATACAAAGAGCTGAATCAGCACCAGCATAAACAGAACGTTTTTGCCTGGAATCGGAAAGCGTGCAAAGGCAAACGCTGCCAGGGTACAGACCACAAACTGACCGATCACCACCCCTGTTACCAGCGCAAAGGTGTTCAAGTAGTAGCGGGCAAAGGGCGCTTGAGACCAAGCGTTAGTGAAGTTCTCCAGCGTCAGCGGGGCGAAGAGCTCAAAGTTCACCATAAACTCGCTGGGGTGAAAGGCAGCCCAAAAAGCATACAGCAGCGGAAAAATCCAAATAATCGCCAGTAGCCACGCGGCCACTGTTTCCAGTGCTGGAATTGAGACGAAACGGGAGCGGGGCGCATAGGTAGTGGTCGTATTCATTGATAGTGCGTCCTGCGATCTAAAATCGTGAACTTAAGCGTGGCCACTACCGCAAGCACCAGCAGAATAACCACCGTAATGGTGGCTGCCGTGGTGCGGTCAAAGAACGAGAACGCATTCTCGTAAACGTAGTAGAGCAGCAGGTTAGTGGCGTTATTGGGCCCGCCCTTGGTCAAGATAAACAGGTGATCCACGACCCGCACCGAGTTAATCAGCGCATTGATGAGCACAAACAGCGTGGTGGGCATGAGTAGCGGAAAGGTGACACGCCAAAAGAAGCTCCAGCGGCTAGTGCCTTCTAAGTCAGCTGCCTCTTTTAACTCGGGTGGCATACTCTGTAGTGCCGCCAAGTAGAAGATCATAAAAAAACCGGCTTCTTTCCACACCGACATCACGATCACCGAGCTTAACGCAACACTTGGATCGCCCAGCCAGTTCACCCCGGAAAAGCCCAGCATGCCGAGCAGTTTATTGAATAGGCCAATCTGCGGCGCGTAGAAAAACATCCAGATATTGGCCGCGGCGATCATGGGTAGAATAGTCGGCGTAAAGTAGGCCATGCGCACAAAGCCCCGCCCGCGAAGCTTGCCATTGACGAACAGCGCCATACCCAAGGCCAGCGCGATAGACGTAGGAATCGTACCGACGGCGTAGATTAAGTTGTTAAGAGCTACTTTCCAAAACGTCGGGTCATCGAACAACACCTGATAATTTTCAAGGCCTACGAATTCAGTGGGTGCACCGCGAAAGCCGGGTAAAAACAGGCTGTTAATGACCGTTGTCACGGTTGGTAAATAAGCAAAAGTCGTCAGCAGTAGCGCAGCGGGCAGCAGCAGAAGCGCGCCATAGAGCTGCATTTTGCGGTGGTTGGTGAATGACATAGAGACGTACCGCAAGTTGGAAAAGCCGGGGCATGCCCCGGCGAACAGTGAAATGGCTAACGATTAGCGGGCGTAGCGGCGCAACACGCTGTCGGCTTCTTGCTGCGCCTGGCTAAGCGCTTCTTGCGGCGTCATTTGACCGGTCAGCGCCGCTTGCACGGCGTTATCCAAAGCGCGGCGAATGCGGCCACCCTGGTAAGTGGAAAGCTCCGCCGTGCCGTGTTCGAGCTGGTCGCGGGCAACCGCGGCGGGTGGGAACTCTTCCACATAGCCTTGTAGCGCGTCGGTTTCGTAGGCAGCGGGGCTAACGCCCATGTAGCCGGTCTCAATCGACCAGGCAGCGGCTCTCTCGGGAGCGGTCATCCAGCGAATAAAGGTCATCGCCGCGCGCTGCTCTTCTTCAGTGGCGTCTTCAAAAATGTAGAAGTTGCCGCCGCCGGTAGGGCTGCCGCGCTGGGTTTTCATCGGCAGCATGGCGACGCCAAAATCAAAATTGGCTTCGCTGCGTACGGCGGTCAGGTTGCCCGTGGTGTGCCACATCATCGCTGTGGACTCTTCCAGGAAGTTCTGGCGCAGGGTGCCCCACTCAATGGTGCCGTCGGGCATGGCATTGTGCTCGGTGGCCAGTGATACCCAGTACTCCAGCGCTTCAACCGCTGCGGGGTCGTCAAAGTAGACCTCGGTGCCGTCTTCGCTCATTAGCCGATGGCCGTTCTGAAAGGCAAAGGCCTGGAACATCCAGTAGGGGTAGCCAGTCGACGGCACCATCACGCCCCACTGCTCGCCGTTGGAGGCTTCGCGCACGGTCGCCGCCATCTCGGCCATCTCTTCCCAGTTTTCTGGGGGTGTTTCGGGGTCTAGGCCGGCGGCTTCAAAGGCGTCTTTGTTCCAGAACAGTACGATGGTGGAGCGCTGGAAGGGGATGCCGTAGGTTTTACCATCCAGTTGGCCATTTTCCATCAGCCCTGGGTAGAAGCCATCGAGCCATTCGCGCTCTTCATCGGTTTCGACCAGGTCGTCAAAGGCGACGATGGCATTCTGCTCAATCAGCTCGTACAGATCGATGGAGAACATGACCGACAGCTGCGGTGTATCACCCGCTTCCATCGCCGACATGGCGCGCACGCGGGTGTCGTCGTAGTTACCGGCGTAGATCGCTTCCACATTGATATCGGGGTATTCGCTTTCAAACTCTTCCACCAGATTATCAACGACGTCGGTGAGTGCACCGCCCACCGCGACCGGGTAGTACATGGTCAGATCGACGCTATCCGCGTTTACCTGGGCGGCGCTTAACAAGCCCGCTGCAAGGGCGGTCATTGCAAAAGGGGTACGCAAACGCATAAGAGACTCCGCAAGTGTCAATACTGCTGTCAGTGTTGGAAAGAGCCCACCGCCGGTGGACGAGGAACGCTTCGAGATGAGCTGGGTAAGGGGGTCGGTGTCAGGTCGTCCCGCCGCAGGCCGTCGGCATCGAAAAGGTGTGTATTCTTTGAAGTCCAATAGAGGCTGCATGGCTGGCCTGTCAGTGCCTGCTTGCCGCTAAGCCGCACGCGTAGGGTGTGCGACCCCACCGCGACATAAGCAATGGTGTCCGCTCCCAGATACTCTTCACTTAATACGTTTGCGGGTACGCCGGAACCGGGTGCGATTCGCAGCTCGACATCTTCCGGGCGGATGCCCAAGTGGCCACCAGCGGCATCCAAGGAGGCTACGGGGGTACTCGGTTCGCCTTCGATAACGGCACCCTGTTCACCTTTAACGAGTGGTAGCAAGTTCATCGCGGGGCTGCCAATAAAGCTAGCGGCAAAAGCGCTAGCGGGGCGGTTATAGAGCTCGTCTGGGGTGCCGTCCTGCACGATTTTGCCATGCTGCATCAGAATCACACGATCGCCCATGCTCATGGCTTCCACCTGGTCGTGGGTAACGTAGATAACCGTCATATTCAGGCGGTTCTGTAATGCTTTGATTTCCCGGCGCATGTCGCTGCGCAGCCGGGCGTCGAGGTTGGATAGCGGTTCATCCATCAGGCAGATAGGGTGTTCGGAAATAACCGAGCGCGCCAAAGCAACCCGCTGGCGTTGGCCGCCGGAAAGCTGGGCAGGTTTGCGATCTAGGTAATCGGTTAAATCAACCAGTTCGGCCACTTTGGCTAGCCGCTCGCGCTGCTCGGCTTTGGGTACCTTGCGGCTGCGCAGGCCAAACACGATATTGTCAGCCACACTCAAATGCGGAAACAGCGCGTAGGACTGAAACACCATGCTCAGCCCACGGTCGCCGGGCGGCAGGTGTGTGACGTCGCGCTCGCCGATATGTATACGTCCGTTGCTGGCCTCTTCCAGGCCCGCGATCATACGTAGCGTGGTGGATTTACCGCAGCCTGAAGGGCCCAGCAGAATAACAAATTGCCCAGGCGTGACATCGAAGGAGATTTCATCGACGGCAGTGGTCGCGTCCCAACGTTTAGTGACGCGCTCCAGGCGAATACGCGATTGGTTTGACATAGCACACACATCACCGGCTGTTGGTTGTTATTGGTTCAGCTTGTGTTGAAGGTGTTGCCGTTTCATGACACTTACATGGATGGTTGATGACACCCGCTGTGTCAAGATAAAAATTCACTTGGTCACTGTAATGCCATAGCGCTGAAGCCTGCGCACCACGCTGGATTGGCTGATGCCCAGCCGCTCGGCAATGGCATAGGTGCTGGGGAGTGTGTTGCACAGCTCTTCAAGCGTTTCACGCTCCAGCCGCGCTAGGTACTGCTTGAGGGTTTCCTGGGGCTCGAGTGCTACTGCCGACCTTGCTGGCGAGGCGCTCGGCAAGTTGGCCGGGAACTGTTCGGCGTGAGGGAGTGCGGTGGGCTCCTCGATTTGATCGGTGGGGCTGGAAAGCCAAGCTCTCTCTAGCCAGTTCTCCAGCTCGCGGACGTTACCCGGCCATTCGCTGCCCATCAGTGTCGACCAAACGCGGGTATCAAGAATTTTTTGCCGCCCGTAGCGCTGGTTGAGCCGGTTTAAACACGCTTCAACCAGGTCGGGGATATCCTCCCGGCGGTCACGCAGTGGCGGCAGGGTGACCGGGATCACATTGAGGCGGTAGTAAAGATCCAGACGAAAAAGTCCTGCTTCTACTTGCTTGCCCAAATCCTGGTTGGTCGCCACGACCAAGCGAAAATTGACCTTGCGAGAGCGGGTGTCACCCAGTCGGGTCAAGCTACCGTCCTGAATCACCTTGAGCAGTTTGGTTTGCATTAGCAGCGGCAGCTCGCCTATTTCATCCAAAAACAGCGTACCGCCCTCGGCCTGCTCTAACAGCCCGGCTTTGCCCTGGCGGGCGGCACCGCTGAAAGCGCCGGGCTGGTAGCCAAACATCTCGGACTCAAACAGATTCTCTGGAATCGCCGCGCAGTTAACGTCGATAAAGGGGCCGTCACAGCGCTGGCTCCAGCGGTGTAGCTGCTTGGCAAAGGCGGTTTTACCCACACCTGATTCACCCAGCATCAGCACATTGGCATCCGAAGGGGCGACCCGCTTAAGCAGCAGCGCAATTTCACGCATCACGCTGCTACGCACCTGCAAATTGTCCAGGGCGTCATCCAACGCCTGCTCTTCCGCGTCTGGCGCTGCCTGACTGCGCTTTAAGTGTTCGCTAAAGCGTTTTTGCAGCAGCGCATATTCGTCCTGCAGTAACTGCAAGTCGGTTAAATCCCGCGAGCGGCTGATAATGCGCTCCAGCTTGCCGTCGACGAACACTGGGTAGGCTTCGGCAATCACCCGGCGGCCTGTTCCGGTGACTTGCATAATCTGCGCAGGCCGACGGGTGCGCATCACTTCCATGGTGATGGAGGGTTTGAGCACCCCGGCCGCTTGCAGTTGCTGCACACTGCTGGAGAGCAGCTCTTCTCTGGATACCCCGTAAACCGCTTCTGCTCCTGGGCTAATATCCACTATTTGCCCATCGCCACTGACGATAAAGAAGTGGTCGTTTGCGGTCTCCACAATGGTTCGCAGCACACGCCTGTCTATTTCACTCATCGCAGCCAACTCCTCTGAGTGATTCATTTATGAATCTTTGATACAAAAATGAATTAAAAAAGCCTCTAGTTGATTCATTTTTGCATCGTTTGGTCGCTAATCCCACCACTTTATAGGCATCTACGACTTGGCATGGTCTGTGCAATGACTTTAGAAGAGTAGTGAAAAGAGCTAGGCCAATACCTACACCGTGCTCACCGCCAAAAAATATAAGGAGATGTGTATGTCGGAGTTTAATCAGCCCTTGGGCGGAAACACCATGCCGCGCTTTGCAGGCCCTGCCACCATGATGCGCCTGCCCACCCAAGAGACAGCCGAGGGTTTGGATGCGGCATTTATTGGAATTCCCATGGATATCGGCACTTCAAACCGCCCCGGCACGCGGCTTGGACCACGCCAGATTCGTGATGAGTCGCGCATGCTGCGCCCCTACAATATGGCGACCCGTGCCGCGCCCTTTGAAAGCTTGCAAGTGGCCGATATCGGTGACGTACCCATCAATACGTTCCACCTGCCGAAAAGCGTCGACATCATCACCGCCTTTTACGATGACGTGCTGAAACATAACTGCATTCCGCTGACTCTGGGGGGGGAACATACGCTCACGCTGCCTATCCTTCGCGCCATGGCCAAAAAGCACGGCCCGGTGGGATTGATTCATATCGATGCTCACGCCGATGTAAATGAGCACATGTTCGGTGAGCCAATTGCCCACGGCACGCCGTTTCGCCGCGCCCAGGAGGAGGGCTTATTGGCCCATGGCAAGGTAGTGCAAATCGGCCTGCGTGGTACCGGCTATGCCGCTGAAGATTTTGACTGGTGCCGTGGTCAGGGTTTTCGCGTCGTTCCCGCCGAAGAGTGCTGGTATCGCTCTCTAGCGCCGTTGATGCAGGAAGTGCGCGAGCAGATGGGCGATATCCCGGTGTACATCAGTTTCGACATCGACGGCCTGGATCCTTCTGTTGCCCCCGGTACCGGCACGGTGGAGATGGGTGGACTGACCTCTAGCCAAGGATTGGAGCTGGTTCGCGGTGCCGCCGGGCTGAATATTGTCGGCGGCGACCTGGTGGAAGTATCTCCACCTTATGACCCCAGCGGCAACACCGCGCTGATGGGCGCCACACTGCTGTATGAAATGCTTTGCGTACTACCGGGCGTTAAACACAGCGAGTGACGCCGACCGAATAGATATCAAAGAAATAGCGACTAAATAAAAAAGTACTGACCTAGCTACGCCGCCAGCCACCTCCAATAATCACTTCCAATGGGTGACCCCTATGTCGTATAGCAACGTTAAATCGGAACAGCCGACCTCGTCGGCACCGATACCCCGCGCGCACTTACTGAAATTTATCATTCCATCGCTAATTGGGGTGCTGCTGTTTCTCGTCCCTTTTCAAGTGGGCGATACCATTAACATCGGCATGGGCCTAATGGCCGATAGCCTGCAAACCCTGCTAGGCTCGGCGCTGCCAGCTATTGCGGTAGTGGTACTCTGCCTGTCGGTGGTAGCGACGATTTACGCCAAGCTAGCTAACCCTGCCTGGGCCAAAAAAGGCATGCTGCACGAAATGTTTCATGTCGGGCCAGTGTGGTTAGTGATGCGCGTTTTAGGCGCGCTGTTTGCTGTGATGACCTATTTTCAGTTTGGGCCAGAGTTCGTCACTGCTTCCTTTACCGGTGGCGTGATGCTCAATGACCTGGCGCCGGTACTGCTCACCTTCTTTTTCTTTGCCGCGCTGCTGCTGCCGTTTCTAGTCGAGTTTGGCTTTATGGAATTCATCGGCAGTATGGTACGTAAGCCGTTTCGGGTGATTTTTAATTTGCCGGGACGCAGCGCTATTGATGCCACCGCCTCATGGATGGGATCGGGCACCGTCGGTGTGCTGATCACCACTCAGCAGTACGAGCAGGGCTTCTATAACCGCCGCGAAGCCTCGGTCATTGCCACCAACTTCTCCGTGGTGTCGATTGCGTTTGCGCTGCTCGTCACCAGCTTTGTCGATATCAACCACCTGTTTGTGCAGTTCTACTTTACGGTGGTGGTTTCCGGGTTGATCGCTGCAGTGATTGTGCCGCGCCTGCCGCCGCTGTCGCGCAAATCCAATGACTATTACGAGCCCGTGGGCTGCCAGTTGAGCGAAGAGCGCACTGAAAAAGTGGGTCTGTTCCGTTACAGCTTGATTCAGGCCACCAATCGCGCCGCCGGTGCTCCCGGCCCCCGTGAACTGGCACGTTTGGCGCTCCTCAACGTGATGGATATTTTCCTTGGTCTACTTCCCTTGGTGTTTGCTATTGGCACGGTGGCGCTGATTCTGGCGGAATTTACCCCGCTGTTTACCTGGCTCTCTTACCCCATGGTACCGGTGCTTGAGCTGCTGCGGATTCCTGAAGCAGAAGCGGCAGCGCCCGCCACCCTGGTGGGCTTTGCCGATATGTTCCTGCCCGCGGTGCTGGCGACCAATATCGAAAGCGAGCTTACCCGCTTTGTGATTGCCTGCCTGTCGCTCACCCAACTGATCTACATGTCGGAAATCGGCGCGCTGCTGCTCAAGTCAAAAATTCCCATCAAGCTCTGGGAACTGGTTGCCATCTTCCTGCTGCGTACCGCCATTACGCTGCCAATCATTGCCTTTATGGCCCATACGTTTTTCTTTTAAGGGGCCGAAACGATGACCAATAAAGCGCAGAGCCAGCAAGCCCCCATGACCTGTGCCGAACTGCTGATCCGCCTGCTGCGCGATACTTACGGCGTGCGGGCCCTGTTCGGCATCCCAGGCGTGCACACGGTGGAGCTTTATCGCGGGCTGGAAGGCAGCGATGTGCAGCATATAACCCCACGCCATGAACAGGGCGCTGGGTTTATGGCCGACGGCTATGCCCGGGCCAGCGGTCAGCCGGGGGTGTGCCTAATTATCACCGGGCCGGGGATGACCAATATGGCCACCGCCATGGGCCAGGCCCTGGCGGATTCGATCCCCATGCTGGTGATTTCAAGCGTTAACCGTCGCGATACGCTGGGCATGGGCCAAGGGCGATTGCACGAGCTGCCCAGCCAGCAACAGATGATCAGCGGCGTGGCGCGATTCAGCCACACGCTGTTGGACGCCAATACACTACCCGAGGTGCTGGCCCAGGCCTTTGCCGTGTTCAACGGCGCGCGACCGGGACCGGTGCACATCGAAATCCCCATCGACCTGTTCAATGCACCGGTGAAAGCGCCGGTGAGTTGGCAGGCGCCTAGGCTCTATCGGGCCGCGCCTGATCCAGAAGGGCTTACCGAAGCCGCCCGTTTGTTACATGCGGCGAAACAGCCCCTGGTGCTATTAGGCGGTGGCTGCGTTTCAGCCCCAGAAGCAGCGCGAGCATTAGTAGAAAATCTTGATGCCCCCACGGTAACGACCATTAACGCCAAAGGGTTGCTAGGACGTGACCATCCGCTGGATTTGGGCGCTAATGCCGCGTTGCCCGCAGTTCGTGAACTAGCCGCCAATGCCGATGTGATTCTGGCGGTGGGCACCGAGCTTGGCGAGACCGACTACGATGTTGTGTTTGATGGCGGCTTTCATCTCAACGGCACGCTGATTCGTATTGACCTCGACCCTGAGCAGCTGGTGCGCAATCAGCGCGTAACGCTGGGGCTAGTCGGCGATGCCGGGCGTAGCCTTGAACTTCTTCTTGGCTACTTCCCTGAGCCGCTATACCGCCACGGCAAGGCGCGAACCGCGGCCGTATTGAGCGCGCTGAGCCTTCACAACGACCCGGCCTTTAGCGACTTTGTGCCGCTGTATGCAACGCTTGTCGAGCATCTACCCGAGGCCATTCTGGTAGGCGATTCCACCGCGCCGGTGTATGCCGGTAACCACCTGGTCAGCCAGCCAGCGCCCAGGCGCTACTTCAATGCCTCAACGGGCTACGGCACATTGGGCTATGGGCTGCCGGCGGCGCTGGGCGCACAGCTTGCGCGAGCGGATCTGCCGGTGGTGGCACTGGTGGGTGATGGCGGGGTGATGTTTACGCTCTCGGAAATGGCAACCGCCGTAGAAGAGCGCCTGCCCGTGGTGATTGTGCTCTGGCACAACGCCGGTTACGAAGAGATTCGTCGCTATATGGATGCCAATGGTGTTGCGCGCCTGGGCGTGGATATTCAGGCGCCCAACTTCCTCACCCTGGCCGAAGGCTTTGGCTGCCCCGGCGTGCTGGTAGAAAGCCCCGCCGAGTTTGCTAAGGCGCTCGCCAACCGGGAAACCAACGGGCCTCTATTGATCGAAATTGACGCTGCTGCCTGGCAGCGTGCGTGCGCATTTTCTGACTAGGATATTTCCATGCAGTCACTCAGCCAGCAACTTATCAATCAACAATTCATCGACAACCAGTGGGTGCCCTCGGCGGGCACCCGACTGCTCGACGTGATGAATCCTTACCGCGAAGAGCGGATTGCCCAGGTTACGGCAGGTGACGCCGCGGATGTCGACGCCGCCGTCAAAGCTGCAAAGCTGGCGCAGCCCGCCTGGCAGGCGCTGGGCGGAACCGCACGGGCTAAATACCTTGAGGGGTTTGCCGATGCACTGGCAACGCGCCGAGACTCGATTATCACGCTTTCAGCGACCAACAACGGCAAGCCGCTTGCAGAAGCGGAGATCGATCTAGACGATGCCATTGCCTGCTATCGCTACTACGCCGGGCAGGCCAAGGCACTGGATGCCCGCCAGGGCGAGTTGGTTAGTGTGGAAATGGAGGGCGTTGAGGCGCGCACTTATCACGACCCCGTGGGCGTCGTGGGGCTGATCGCGCCGTGGAATTTCCCGCTGGTGACCAGCGCCTGGAAGCTGGCGCCCGCCTTGGCGGCCGGTTGTGCCGCGGTGCTTAAACCGTCCGAAATTACGCCGCTCCCCGAACGGGTGCTGGCAGAAATAGCCCTAGAGATTGGCCTACCTGCTGGGGTGCTCAACCTTCTAAACGGCGACGGTGAGGGCATCGGTGTACCGCTGACCAACCATCCGGATGTGGATAAAATTTCCTTTACCGGCAGCAACCGCGTCGGTGAAGCGGTGATGCAAGCGGCAAGCGCCCGTACCGCCAGCGTTTCTCTGGAACTAGGCGGAAAGTCACCGATTCTGGTGATGGAAGACGCCGACCCCGCCCAGGCCGCCGACTGGGTAATGGCCGGTATCTACTTCAATGCTGGCCAGATCTGCTCGGCAACCTCGCGTTTATTGGTGCACGAAAACGTGGCCGAAGCACTCTACACAGCCCTTGCCGAGCGTATGGATGCGCTGACGCTGGGCGACCCGCTTGCCGAAGGTACGGATTTAGGACCGTTGACCAGCGCCAAGCAGCGCGACGCCGTGCAGCGCTATCTGGATCTGGCCGAACAGGAAGGGCTAACGGTCGTGTGCGATGCGCAACACCGCACGTTGCCCGCTCAAGGCTACTTCCTGGCCCCCACGCTTTATCGCGATGTACCGGTGGAAAGCCGCTTGTGGAAGGAAGAGATTTTTGGCCCGGTGCTCTGCGGACACAGCGTGGCAAGCGAAGCCGAGGCGGTTCAGCTTGCCAACGACAGCGTCTTTGGTCTGGCAGCCACGGTGATTAGCGGCGACCCCGAGCGGGCAAAACGCATTGGGCGGCAACTGAAAGCGGGCAGCATTTGGTACAACAGCGAGCAGCTGGTGCTCCCCGAAACCGGCTGGGGCGGCTTCAAGCGCAGCGGCATTGGGCGTGAACTAGGCCCTTGGGGGCTAAGTGCTTATCTGGAAGTGAAGCATGTGATTGGGCCTGCCTAACGCTTAGGCGTGAGCTTTAGGCATGAACTTATGGCATCGCATAACGCCGAGTCGATTTCCCGGCTTTTACCACCTGCCCCGGCACATCATGGCCGATAAGGTCGGGAAGGGTGGCGGCGACTTCAAGCAGTGCATCCAGATCGACACCGGTATCGACGCCCATGGCTTCAAACATATGCACCAGGTCTTCGGTGCATACATTACCGCTAGCGCCGGGGGCGAAGGGACAGCCGCCCAGCCCACCTAGTGAGGCATCAAAGCGGCTAATACCTGCTTGCCACGCCGCCAGGGCGTTAGCCAGCCCCATGCCGCGAGTGTTGTGGAAGTGCAGAGTGAACGGCGTTTCCGGCCAGCGCTCAAGCACGGCTGCGCACAGGCGTTTGACCTGGGCAGGGTTGGCCATGCCGGTGGTATCGCAGAGCGTGACGCCCTGAATGCCAAGGTCGATAAGCTTCTCAACCAGTTCCAACACCCGTGCTTCGGGTACTTCGCCCTCAAACGGGCAGCCAAAGGCGGTGGAGAGCGAGGCGTTGATAAACGCACCGCTGACTTTGCTGACCTCCAAAATCGCCGCGAATTGTTCAAGGGATTGCTCTGGCGTCATGCGCAGATTGGCCAGCCCGTGGCTGTTGCTGGCGGACATCACCAGATTGATTTCATCCACCTGGCAGGCAAGGGCTCGCTCGGTGCCTTTTACATTAGGCACCAGTACGGTGATATCAACTCCCTCCCGACGCTGAATGCCGGTTACTACGTCGGCGGCATCGCGTAGGTTGGGAATTGCTTTGGGTGAAGTGAACGACGTTGCTTCAATACGTCGTAGCCCGGTGGCGGAGAGCGCGTCGATCCAGCGGATTTTGTCTTCTGTGGGCACAAAGCGTGCCTCTATCTGCAGGCCGTCCCGGGGAGCAACTTCGTTGATCTCTATCTTGGCGGGGCATGGTGATAACTGGCTCATAATAAACTTCCTAGATTATGCCCGCTTGGCGCAGTTTGGCTCGGGTTTCATGGTCAATGCCCAACTCATCCAATACGTCGTCGGTATGCTGGCCAAGCGTGGGGCCGCCGTCGCCGATTCGCCCAGGGGTAGCGCTTAGCTTGGGCAGTACGCCGGGTACTTTTAGCGGTTTACCGTTGGGGCGAGTAAAGGTTTGAATCATCTCCCGCGCCAAATAGTGGGGATCAAAGGCGATATCTTCCGCCGTGTAGGGGTAGCCTGCGGGCACACGGGCTTCATCCAGCGCCTGTAAAATGGCATCCCGTGGGCGCTCTTCTGTCCAGGACTGAATCGCGGTATCAATCACCTCGGCTTGCTGGCTGCGCCCATCGTTGTGGGCCAGTGCCGGGTCGTTGGCGAGATCATCACGACCAATCACGCCCATTAAGCGTTTGAAGATGCTGTCGCCGTTACCAGCAATCAGCACGTAATCGCCGCCCTGGCAGCGGTAGGCGTTTGAGGGGGTAATGCCGGGCAGGGCGCTGCCGCTGGGTTCGCGAACCTGGCCGCTGGCATCGAACTCCGGCAGTAGGCTCTCCATCATTGCAAATACCGACTCATACAGCGCAACGTCGATCTCTTGGCCCAGGCCGCTGCGGTTGCGCTCCTGGAGCGCCAGTAGCGTGCCAATCACCGCGTAGAGCGCGGAAAGCGAGTCGCCGATGCTCACCCCCACGCGTACCGAGGGTTCTCCCGGCTGGCCGGTGAGGTAACGCAGCCCGCCCATGGCTTCGCCAATCACCCCAAAGCCGGGCTTATCGCGGTAAGGCCCCGTTTGCCCGTAGCCGGAAATATGCACCATGATTAAGCGTGGGTTGAGTTGGGAGAGCGCTTCCCAGCCTAGCCCCCAGTTGTCTAAGGTGCCGGGGCGGAAGTTTTCCACCACTACATCGGCCTCGGCTGCGAGCTGGCGCACCAGGCCTTGCCCCTCTTCGCTGCGTAAATCTAACGCGACCGAGCGCTTGTTGCGGGTTTGGACGTGCCACCACAGCGAGGTGCCGTCTTCAATCATTCGCCATTTGCGAAGTGGGTCGCCGGTGCCGGGGGGCTCGATTTTAATCACGTCGGCACCGAATTCGCCCAGCAGTTTGGTGGCGAAAGGCCCTGCAATCAGTTGGCCAAGCTCAAGTACTTTTAAGCCCTGTAGCGGAAGCTGGCGCGCTTCGGAAGCATTCATTAAGGCTCTCTCTTATCATTGAGTGTTCACTATTAGCCAGCATGCGTGAGCTAATCAGGGGCGACAATTAGGCAATGGGTAACAAAGGGTTCGTGGCTGGCGAAGGTGTGGGCTACCATAGGGAGCTTGCTTTCAAGGAGTTCGTAGGATGCGCCGCTTTGATTTTGTCACCCTTAAACTGTTTATCTCCGTGGCGGATGAAGGTCGACTGACGGCGGCGGCGGAGCGTGAACACTTAGCTCTCGCCGCGGTGAGCAAACGCATAAGTGACCTGGAAACGTTGGTCGGCACCACGCTGCTCTATCGTCGCCCCAGAGGTGTAGAACTGACTCCTGCAGGTCAGGCGTTTTTGCATCATGCCCGACGTATTATGGATAACATTGAACGCCTGCAGGCCGAGCTCAGCGAGTATGGCGAAGGCGTCCGCGGCCATGTGCGTATCCACTCCAATACTTCGGCGATCATTGCCTTTCTTCCCCAGGATCTCAGCGCCTTCTCACGCCTCTACCCGGAAATCAAAATTGATCTTCAGGAGCGGGTCAGCAGCGAAATTATCGCTGCCGTTCGCGACGGACTGACCGATATCGGTATCTTTGCTGGGCATGTCGCGGCGCCCGACCTTCAACAGCTCTCCTATCGACAAGATCGACTCGTGTTAATGACTCCTATCGATCATCCTTTGGCTGGGCGTGAAAGCATCGCCTTTAATGAAGCGCTAGCTTTCGATTTTATCGGCTTGCAGCAGGATGCCTCGCTGCAGTCGCTGTTGAACGAGCAGGCTAACCTAGCGGGTAAAGCGCTGCGAATGCGTATTCAGGTACGCAGCTTCGATGCCATTTGCCGCATGATCCACCATGGTATGGGTGTTGGCGTACTGCCTGAGCAAACCATCTATCGTGATCTGGGAGACTTACAGCTTAAAAGTATCCCGCTTAGCGATCCATGGGCTCAGCGCGAACTGGTGATTGGCATGCGTCGCTATGCCTCGTTGCATGTGACTGCCCGGCATTTGGTGGATCACCTTACCCAGAAAGAGGATGAGCAATAGCTCAAGAAATTCTCCTTATGGCTTCGTGGTTTGAGAAAGCAAAGCTCCAATAGCTACCCTTTCAATGGCCTAAAGCAAGCTAAACAGTGGTTGATTAAAGGAGCTCGGTATTCATCTTTGGTCGTACGGCCGTGATGGAATGGATTTAAAAGCCCGTTATAGCAGCGTTTCTAGCCATCGTGTTTTACGAAGTCAGCCTTCTTGAACGTCGATTTGAGCCCTTGGGATGCATGTTTCAAGATCACGTAAGCGTTACCTGAAAGTTACAAGAACCACACCCAATAACGACAACCGTAGAGAGTCTATCCCATGCGGAAACAACTGCTTGCCACGCTGGCTACCCTAGGCATGCTAACGACGGCGCCGTTCGTCTTGGCGAATCCTATCGAAATCCAAGTTAACAACACCATGAGTGAGGGCGGTTCGGAAAGCGCAGCGGTGGAGCGCTTTGCTGAGTACTTAGAAGAACAGGCACCGGGTCGTTTCGATGTTCGTCCCTTCCTGGCGGGTTCATTGGGCGGCGAAAATGCCGTTTTGGAACTACTGAACCTTGGTCAAACCCAGCTCTCTATCACTGGCGGTAACTGGCGCCAGCAGTACGCGCCTGAATACGATGCCATTACTGTGCCCTTTGTGTTCTCAACCTGGGACGAAGTCGATGCCTATATGGAGAGCCCCTCTGGCCAGGCACTGATTGAAAAGGCGGAGAGTCAGGGCGGCCTTAAATACTTCGGCACCCAGCACCGCGGCCCGCGCCACATGACCGCCAATAAAGCCATCGAAACCCCGGAAGATCTTGATGGTTTCCGCATGCGCCTTCCTGCGCTGCCAGTATGGATGGAAGTGTGGGAAGAGATCGGCGCCCAGGTCGTCAATGTGCCCGCTCCCGAAATTTACCTTGCCATGCAGACCGGTCAGGTTGACGGCCATGAGAACTCGCTCTCATCGCCCTATACCCGCCGCCTGTGGGAAGTGCAGGATCACATCATTATGACCAGCCATGTGCAGTTCCCGTGGAACTGGGTGGCGAGTGCGCGCTGGTGGGAAGGTCTTGAGTCAGACGACCAGGCATTGATCGAAGAGGCCATTCATGTCGCCCGTGAGCACGGTACCGAGCGTGAGCGCGAACTCGATGAGTACTACCTGGAAGCACTGCAGGACGAAGGCATGACGGTTATTGAGCCTGATATTGCCGCTTTCCGCGAAGCCGCGTTACCGGCGATTGATCGTGTCATGGCCGAAATGGCCGACGGCGTTCGCGAGGATGCACTGGGTAACCAGAGCGAGTAACCCTCCTTTGGCAGAAACAGCGGCGGCCCACTGGGCCGTCGTTGTTCTTCAAGATAAATAAGTTTTACAAGACAAATAAGTTTTCATAACCGAAAAAAAGACGTCAGGGTAAGGAGTTCTGCTGTGGAAGACGCTGTAGCACCCAGCCAAGGGCCGGATCGAATCGCTTTCTATACGCTGCGCGGCGTCACCCGCCTGTGCGATGGGGTCGGCGTGGCGTTAATGGCGGCCATCCTGCTATTGATCGTGGCGGCGGTCATTGCCCGCGACTTGTTGGGGCTGGGCATGCCCTGGACCGAAGAAGTAGCGTCTATGTTGGCCATCTACGCGATTGGCTTTGGCTCGCTATCGGCGTGGGTGCGCAGTGAACACCTGGTGGTCGATCTGTTTAGTCACAAGCTTTCAGGCCTGGGTAAAAATATTCAGTACCGGTTTACTGCACTGATTTCCTGCGGTTTTTTTGCCCTTGCTGCCTGGGGGGCATGGATTATGTCGGACATGAGCGCCAACAATAAAACGGTCTCGTTAAGTATCAGCTTCAGCTATCTCTATTACGGCATCTTTTTCAGCTTTGTGGGCATGGCGCTGATTGCCCTTTGGCAAACTTTTCGCGGCCCGGTGGCGTGGTTGGAAACGTCCCATGAAGAGGAGGCTTCTCAACCATGACCGAACTACTGATTTTCGTCGGTGGCCTGTTAGTACTGATGGCCATTGGTTTGCCTGTGGTGGTCGCCATTGGCGTGACCTCCTTTATCGCCCTGGTGGCTACTGGTACCGGTGGGCTGCCCGTTGAGTTACTGCCGCTGCGCATGGTGCAAACGCTCAATAACTTTACTCTGCTGGCGATACCGTTGTTTATTCTGGCCGCCAACATCATGAATATTGGCTCCACCACTACGCGTATTTTCGACTTCGCCACCGCGCTGGTGGGCTTTACCAAGGGCGGCCTGGGTCACGCGAATGTGGTGGCTAGCTCCATTTTTGCCACTATGTCGGGCACTGCCGTTGCCGATGCCGCAGGGCTTGGCAGCATCGAAATCAAAGCCATGAAAGAGCGTGGCTATGCGCTGGATTACTCCACCGGTGTTACCGCTGCTTCCAGCGTTATTGGGCCGATTCTGCCGCCCAGTATTGCCTTGGTTGTGTACGGCTGGTTAGCCAATGTGAGCATTGGCGGGCTGTTTATGGCGGGGCTACTGCCGGGTATTTTGATGGCGCTGCTGCTGATGGGGATGACCGTGCTACTGGCTGCCAGTGGCAAGGTGGTGATGCCCAAGCCCACACCCTTTGATGCTTGCGAAGTCGCCCGCACCGGTAGGCGTGCCATCTTGCCATTAATGATGCCGGCGATTATCGTCGGTGGTATTTGGGGTGGTTTCTTCACACCCACCGAGGCGGGGGCTATTGCCTCGCTCTACGCGGTAATTCTAGGCGGGCTGATCTACCGTGACTTGAACTGGCGAGACCTCTATAACGCTTTCCGCCGTACCCTGATGTTCAGTGCAGTGATCCTGCTGATTATTGCGGTCTCCAGCTTTTATGGCTGGATCCTGGTGCGTATGGGGATCCCTCAGGCGTTGGCG
Organism: Halomonas sp. A3H3; assembly: GCF_000982975.1. Lineage (NCBI taxonomy): Bacteria > Pseudomonadati > Pseudomonadota > Gammaproteobacteria > Oceanospirillales > Halomonadaceae > Halomonas > Halomonas sp. A3H3. Next base: position 2,764,717 of record NZ_HG423343.1, read on the forward strand.
GGGCAGGTGGCCAGCATCGATATGCCAACGATCCTGCTGTTGCTCTGCTTTGCGCTGTTCTTCCTGCTTATCGGCTGCTTTATGTCGGTGATTGAAAGCATCCTGATTTTTACCCCGATTGTGGTTCCCGCGGCGCTAAGTGCCGGATTAGACCCCGTGCATTTCGGTATTGTGATGGTGATCACGCTTTCAGTAGGGGTTATTACCCCGCCCTTTGGCACCGTGTTGTTCCTGATGGTGGGGATCACACGGTTGCGCTACGGCCAGGTCGTCACGGCGATCATGCCGTTCTTACTGCCGATTATCGCCACCATTCTACTGCTCATCGCCGTGCCGGGGCTGGCTACTTGGCTGCCAGACGTTATGGGGTATTGATGTAAAAGGAAAGCGAATGAAAATGCCGCACAACACGTTTAAGCAGCAACTGCTGGCGGGACAGCCCCAAACGGGGATTTGGCTCGGCTTGGCGAGCGCCTACACCGCGGAGATTGCCGCCACGGCAGGCTTTGACTGGCTGCTGCTTGACGCCGAGCATGCTCCCAACGATGTATCGAGCCTGCTTGCCCAACTACAGGCACTGGCCCCCTATGGCAGCCACCCGGTGGTGCGCCCGCCCACCGGGGATACGGTGCTGATCAAGCGCTACCTGGATATTGGCGTTCAGAACCTGTTAATCCCCATGGTGGAAACGGCTGAGCAGGCTGCCCAGCTGGTGGCGGCCACACGCTATCCACCCCGCGGTAGTCGCGGCGTTGGTCATGTGCTGGCACGCGCCTCGCGCTGGGGGCAGGCAGAAGGCTACCTCTCCCGCGCCGATGACGAAATCTGCCTAATGCTGCAGGTAGAGAGCCCCCAGGCACTTGCCAATCTGGAGGCAATCGCCGCAGTAGAAGGTGTCGATGGGGTGTTCATTGGCCCGGCGGATTTATCGGCCTCAATGGGGCACCTGGGCAACGCCAGTCATCCTGACGTCACCGCGGCGATTAGCGATGCTATCACCACAATACGTGCGGCAGGGAAGGCCGCAGGTATCGTGACGGTGGATGAGCAGGCAGCCCGCGGCTATCTTGCAGCGGGCTGCACCTTTGTTGGGGTGGGTATCGATGCCCTGCTCTATGCCAATGCCCTGCGCGGTCTGGCGGAGCGGTTCAGGCACGAATGAACAAAGCGTCGGGGTTACTCTACGGCAGGCAAAATCCGACCTGGGTTCATCAGCCCTTTAGGGTCAAACAGGGTTTTAACCCCGTTGATCAGCTCCCGCTCAATCGGCGATAGCCGCGCCAGATAAGGCGCTTGCTTGGTGCGGCCAATGCCGTGCTCGGCGCTAATGCTACCGTGAAAATCGTCGAGCACTTCAAACAGCCGCTCTTCCAAGTCGTGCAGGTGGGCTTTCTTATCGCTATCCGCCATTGCCGTGGGCGGCAGTATATTGAAGTGTAGGTTGCCGTCACCCACATGCCCGTAGGCAATAATTTCGCACTCGGGGGAAGCGGCCATGACCACGTCACTGGCGCGGGTAACGAAGTCGGGTATCGCCGAGATGGGCACCGAGATATCGGTACGCAGGTGCTCTCCGCGCCGCCGTTGGCCTTCCAGCATGCTTTCGCGGAACTGCCATAGCTGGGCGGATTGGGTGTCGCTGGAAGCCAGCGCGCCATCCAGCACCAGCTCGCGCTCCATGCCGGTTTCCAGCAGCGCTTCCAACATCGAACCCAGATCCACTGGCCCCGTGGTCGCGACTTCCATCAGCACGTACCAGGGGTACGCGTCTTCAAGCGGGTCACGCAGCTCTGGCGTTGCTTCAATCGCCAGCTCGATACAGCGGCGAGGAATCAGCTCAAAAGCCGTCAGCAGGTCGCAGCACTCCCGGCGCGCCAGACCATACAGGTCGATGACCGCCTGGATGGAGGGTAGGCCCAGTAGAGCAGTCCGGTTCTGGGTAGTGCGTGGTGAAAGCTTTAACACTGCGCCCGTAACAATACCCAGCGTACCTTCACTACCCAGAAACAATTGCTGAAGGTCGTAACCGCGGTTGTCTTTGTGCAGCGCATTCAGGCTTTCCCAGACGCGCCCATCGGGCAGCACCACTTCAAGCCCCAGCACCAGCTCGCGCATCATGCCGTAGCGGAGTACGTTAAGCCCGCCCGCATTGGTGGCAATATTTCCACCAATCTGACAACTGCCTTGGGCGCCCAGCGAGAGCGGAAAGTCACAGTCATGATCAAAAGCCGCCAGCTTGACGTTCTCAAGGATGCAGCCAGCGTCTACGGTAATGGTGAAGTTAATCGGATCAATGGCGCGCACGCTATTTAAGCGCTCAAGACTGATCACCAACTCCTGACCGTTGGTGGCGGGCAAGGCGCCCGCCACCAGACCGCTATGGCCGCCCTGTGGCGTCATCGCGATTCCTTGGGCGTAGCAGCGCTTTACCACCTCGGCGACTTCTTCCGTGTTAGCCGGACGGGCCACCGCCAGTGGTGTGCCCAGCGTATCTCCCGCCCAGTCGCTAATGTAGCGCGCTATGGCGTCTGGCTCGCGCAGCAAGCCTCGCTCGCCGAGCAGGCTGGTTAGCTCATTTAGAAAGGAGGTGGTGTCTGTCATTACTTCTCTTCCTTCCAGGCCGCGCCCTCGGGGAAGCGGTGCTGTGCTTGGGATTCTGCGTGCATGGCGATACTGTAACCTGGCGCTTCAGGCACTTGGTAGCGGCCACGGTTGATTACTACCGGGTCAATAAAGTGTTCGTGCAGGTGATCCACATATTCAAGCACGCGACCTTCAAGGCTGCCGGATACCGCGATATAGTCGAACAGGGAGATATGCTGGGTGTACTCACACAGCCCGACGCCACCGCCGTGGGGGCAAATTGGCACGCCGAACTTGGCGGCCATCAGCGTTACTAAAATCACTTCGTTAAGCCCGCCCAAACGTGCCGCATCGAGCTGGCAATAGTCGATGGCATCCGCCTGGAAGAACTGCTTGAACATCACTTTATTGTGACAGTGCTCGCCAGTGGCGACGCCGATAGGCGCAACCCGGTGGCGGATTTCGGCGTGGCCGAGAATGTCGTCAGGGCTGGTGGGCTCTTCTATCCATAGCGGGTCAAATTCGGCCAGCCGACGCATCTTGGTGATCGTCTCGTCGACTTCCCACACCTGGTTGGCGTCCATCATCAGCACGTTGTCCCAACCGATCTCTTCGCGTAGCAGCGCCGCTCGGCGGGCATCCTCTTCAATGTCGCCGCCAATCTTCTGTTTGAAATGAGTCCAGCCTTCAGCCAGCGCTTCACGCGCCAGACCGCGCACTTTCTCGTCGCTGTAACCCAGCCAGCCCGCTGAAGTAGTGTAGGCGGGGTAGCCATCGTGGCGCATTTCGGCTTCGCGGGCTTCTTTGCCGGAGGCCTGACGGCGCAGCAGACAGATCGCTTCTTCCGGCGTTAGCGCGTCGGTGACGAAACGGAAATCAAGGCAGCGCACCAGCTGTTCCGGGGTCATATCCACCAGCAACTTCCAGACCGGCTTACCTTCGTTTTTCGCCCACATATCCCACACGGCGTTAACGATAGCGGCGGTGGCTAGGTGAATTGCGCCTTTATCGGGGCCGATCCAACGCAGCTGGCTGTCGCCAGTAATTTCCCGCCAGAAGGTGCCCATGTCGTCGGTTATCGACTCAAGCGTTCGTCCCTCGATCAGCGGCGCTAGGGAGTGCAAAGCGGTCACCACAATCTCGTTGCCGCGGCCAATGGTAAAAGTTAAGCCGTGCCCCTCGGGGCTGCTGTCATCGGTGTGCAGGATGACGTAGGCGGCGGAGTAGTCCGGCGCGGCATTCATGGCATCCGAGCCATCCAGAGAACGCGAGGTGGGAAAACGAATATCCTGGATCTCGACGCGAGTGATGGTTGTCATTGTGCGCTCCTAGGCTGTGATATGAGTGGCGTATTGATTGTTAGAATCAGCGGCGCGCTAAGTGGCGCATCAGTTCGCGAATACCGTAGGTCCAGGGCGGCAATTGATCGCTTCTGCCTACCCGGTTGACTAGGGCGCCCAGGGCCGGGGTGGCGATGGTGACGCGATCACCCAGGTGATGGGTAAAACCCTGGCCTTCCCCGTCGCGATCCTGAATGGGCGAAAACATGGTGCCGAGGAACAGCATAAAACCGTCCGGATATTGGTGGTGGCCGCCGATGGTTTGGCTTACCAAGTCCAGCGGGTCGCGGCTGATCTCGCGCATATCGCTCTCGCCCTGGAGCAGGAAGTCGTCATCCTCCCCCTCAATACGCAGCGATACCTGGCAGTTGCGCACGCTGTCGATATCGAAGTGGTCATCAAACAGGCGAATGAAGGGACCAATGGAGCAGGAGGCGTTGTTATCTTTTGCCTTGCCGAGCAGCAGGGCGCTGCGCCCTTCCACATCGCGCAGGTTAACGTCGTTGCCCAGAGTCGCACCGCGCACTTGGCCGCGGCTGTCTACTGCCAGGACAATTTCCGGCTCGGGGTTATTCCATTTTGAAGACGGGTGCAAACCCACCGGTGTGCCAAAGCCTACCGATGAGAGCGGCTGAGACTTGGTAAATACCTCTGCATCCGGGCCGATGCCGACTTCCATGTACTGTGACCAGCCGCCGCGCGCTTGAAGCGCTTTTTTAAGCGACATGGCCTCGTCAGAGCCGGGCTTAATTTTAGAAAGATCTTTGCCGATCAGCGCCTGCAAGTCGTCACGCAGCTCGGCTGCCCTGGCCGAATCGCCACCCGCTTGCTCTTCGATTACCCGTTCCAGCAGGCTGACGGCAAAGGTGACGCCGCAGGCTTTAACGGCCTGAACATCGCAGGGGGCTAGCAGGTAGGGCGCTTGTGGTTGGGGTAACTGAGAGTTTTCCAGCAGTGCCTCGACACTACCTAGGTTGGGGCCTTCCGCTCGCTGCACTACCGCTTGTAGGTCGTCGCGTTCCAGCAGGTCAGCCATGGTGGGCCCATAGGCGGTAATGTCGATCACCTGACCGTTGTTGACGGTCACTAGCGCGGGGCCAGGATGGCTGCCCTCCAGCCAAACGCGGCCAACCAGCAGCGCGTTACCCAGGTCGGCGGGAAGTGTGTCCGTCGATGAAAGTGGATTCATGTACTTCTCCATTCGCTCTTAGAATTAGTTTTAATCGTTAGCAGTGGGAGGCGACTGGCGCTAAACACGCCATCGCCTATCATGTTATAGATGTCGCTTTGTATGACAGGTATGCCAGTTCATTGCTTACTTTAGCGCACCGCTCCATTTCGGGTCGATAGTTAAATCTATCTAGAGGACGACGGTTTCGCTAAGTGTGGCTCTCAAAATAAAAGCAAAAGTGTTAAGGAGAATTTCATGTTAGACGAGTGGAACGGTAAGCGAGTACTTATCACCGGCGCCAGCCGTGGCATTGGCGCGGCGGTTGCGAAACAGCTGGGGGCGTTGGGAGCCCACATAGCGGTGCATTATCACAGCAGTGAAGCGCCCGCGGAGGCAGTGGCCAAGGCGATTCGCGATGCGGGTGGGGACGCCTTTACCGTTAAAGCAGACGTCAGCCACACCAGCGAGACCCAAAAACTCGTCGACGATGCCGCCGAGCGTCTGGGCGGTTTAGACCTGTTGATCAATAACGCGGGGGACATGCTGGGCCGGGTTGGCTTAGATGAGATGGACGATGACCAATATGACCGGGTCATGGATCTCAATGTCCGCTCGGTGATCATGGCCAGCCGCGCAGCGCTACCGCATTTTCGCCACGCAGGCGGTGGCAATATTATTCACACTACCTCGATTGCCGCACGTAATGGCGGCGGGGGAGGCGCTGGACTATACGCCTCAGCAAAAGGTTTTGTGAGCACGATAACGCGAAATATGGCCAAGGAACTTGCCGGGGATAATATCCGCGTGAATGCTGTGGCCCCCGGTACGATTGCGACCGATTTTCATGAGCGCCACTCAAGCGATGCTCATCTAAACGCAGCTCGGGCATCGATTCCCATGGGGCGTTTGGGCACGGCGGAAGAGTGCGTGGGCGCGTACGTTTTTCTGGCGACCGATACGCTCAGTGGCTATGTCACTGGTCAAATCATCGAGGTCAACGGCGGGCAGTTAATGCCATGAATAGCTCCCCACGCTGTTATGAAATTGCTATCACCATGGGCGACCCTGCTGGCATCGGCCCTGAGATTATTTGCCGCGCGCTGAGTGCTATGTCCGCCACCGAACGTGCCACGGCGATGGTCATCGGTGACCCGGCTATTTATCGCCGTGCGGCGGCAAGTGTTGGTGTTGTGCTTGAGTTCGTGCCATTGGAGCAGGCAGAGAGCGATAAGGATTGTGTGGCGGTCGGTGTGGTCGAGGTGCCGAAAGGCGTTGAGATTGCTGATGGTCAAATTAGCGCCGGTGCGGGTGATATGGCGTTTCGCTGCGTTCATAAAGCCGTGGAATTGGTGCAGGCGGGGCGGGCGCAGGTGATTGTCACCGCCCCGCTGAACAAGGCGGCGTTGCATGAAGCTGGGCACCATTACGATGGCCACACCGGGATGCTGGCATCGCTGACCGGTGCGCCCTCGTCGTTTATGCTGCTGGCATCTGAGACGCTCTCGACGCTACATGTATCCACCCACGTGTCGCTACGTGATGCGATCGACCGAGTGACCCCTGAACGCATCATTGCCACCGTTGAAGCAGGACACGCGCACTTGCTCGCGTTGGGCATGAAGGCTCCGCGCATTGCCGTGGCAGGCCTTAATCCGCACTGCGGTGAAGGGGGGATTTTTGGCGACGAAGATAGTCGCTGTATCGCCCCAGCGGTGGAACGCTTGCGGGAACGGGGTTTTGATGTGAGCGGGCCGATCTCTGCGGATACGGTGTTTTACCGCGCTTCGAAAGGCGAGTTCGATTTGGTTATTGCCCAGTATCACGACCAGGGCCATATCCCCGTCAAACTGATTGCTTTTGATACCACGGTCAATGTCAGCCTTGGCTTGCCGCTTCAGCGCACCTCGGTGGATCACGGCACTGCCTTTGATATTGCCTGGCAGGGCAAAGCCGATGCCACCAACATGGGATCAGCGATTGCCTATGCGCGACGGTTAGCCAGTGGCGCCAAGGCATGAGCGGCTGCCGATTGGCGATTATTGCCGATGATCTTTCGGGCGCGCTGGACACCTCAGCACCCTTTGCCGCGCGAGGCGCAGATGTCCGCGTGGTGGTTAGCCTGGAGGCATTAGCGACAACGCTAGAGGCATGGCAAGGCCAGTGGCCAGAGGTCATCGCCGTGAATACCCAGTCCCGCCATCTGCAATCTGAGGAGGCGGCGCTTCGGGTAAGCGAAGCAGTGCGTTTGCTCACGCGAGTCGCGCCGCAGGAGTGGTTCAAGAAAGTCGATTCAACCCTGCGTGGCCAAGTAGTCGCAGAGTGCACAGCACTGCGGGAAGCGCTTGGCTTTCCCCTGCTGTTGGCTCCCGCGGTACCGGCCCAGGGGCGAGCAGTGCGTAATGCCGAAGTGTGGGTGGACGGCATTCCACTGGCTGATACCACCTACCAACAGGATGCCCTCTCAACACCTCTGATCGGCCCCATTGATCAGGCATTTGCCGTCAGCGGACAACCGCTGCAGCGCTATCGCTCTGGTCAGGGCGCTCAACTCCCTAACGGGGACTGTATCGCCGATGCCCAAAGCGACGAGGAGCTTGCTGCGCTCTATCAGCTCGTGTCGAGTGCTGGCTGCCGCCGAGCAATGGCGGGGGCTGCGGGGCTGGCAACGGCTATCGCCCAGCGCCTTTTCGGGTGGCCTGATGCACCGTTTCGAGCGTTGAATAGCGTCAATGCAGTGCTTTATGCCATCGGTTCTAGAAGCCCTCGTGCTGCCGAACAGCTCCAACAGTTGCGACAATACGTGCCCGGTTTGGCCGTGATTAAAGCGTGTACCGAGCCCTCTGCTACACCCTGTAATAGTAGCCCGGCCTTAGGGGCCTATGTGGTCGTGCCCGGAGAGAGTGAGGAACGCACGGCAAACCAAGTCGCCGAGTCGATGGCTTCCAAAGTGACCGACATTACGTCTGCCTGGCGGGACGATGATCCGTGTTTGCTATTTTTAACCGGCGGGGATACCGCCATGGCCGTGCTGACTCAACTGGGGGTGAGTTATATCTGTGTCGAGACGGAGTGGTCACCCGGGGTGGCGCTAGGGAGTATGGATGGCGATAGGCGAAAGCGAGTGATGACTAAAGCAGGTGGCTTTGGCGATCCTCAACTGCTGGTGCGCTTATACCATCAGTTCGCTCCACGGCTTGAATCATCATAGGCACTACTAAAATCGTTACCTGGATAGTTGCGCGATTGCGGGCAGCCAACTAAGTTTGAAGCTGGTGGTATGACACGTATACAGCGCTATGATCGGTTACGTTGGTTGCCGCCGCTTAAAAAATAACCAATACATCACAATAAATAGCAGCAAATCACACTATCCAACAACAAATCCAATGGTTGTGAGGAGTACACGATGAGCCACAAACGCCAACAATCGCTTAAGATGGCCCGCCTGCTGACCGCTACGCTTATCGCCGGTGGTCTCTCAGTGACCGGTGCTGTGCATGCGCAAGAAGAACTCACCTTTGCTCACGTCTATGAGACATCCGAGCCCTACCACGAGTGGGCACTGTGGGCGGCAGATGAAATCGAGGAGCGTACTGATGGCCGTTATTCGATCAGTGTCCACCCGGCGTCATCACTGGGTAAGGAGTCGGACATCAACGAAGGCCTACAGCTTGGCACGGTTGATCTGATCTACACCGGCAACCAATTTGCCGGTCGTTTCTATGGCCCGGTGGGGATCGCTGGCGCGCCCTATATGTTCCGCGATTTTGACCATTGGCAGGCCTATGCTGATAGCGACCTGTTCAAGGAAATCGCCCAGGGCTACCAGGATGAAACCGGTAACGTACCGCTGGCCATGAACTACTACGGGCGTCGCCATGTAACCTCCAACGAACCGATCAATACGCCGGAGGACATGCAAGACCTGAAAATTCGTACGCCCAATGCGCCAATGTACATGATGTTCCCCGAAGCGGTGGGCGCCAACCCCACTCCGATCGCTTTCTCCGAGGTTTATCTGGCGCTGCAGCAAGGTGTGGTGGATGCTCAAGAAAACCCACTGCCGACCATTCGCGCCAAAGCGTTTCATGAGGTGCAGGACTATATCAATCTGACCGGGCATATCACCGATTCGCTAATCACCATCGCCGGTGGCCCATTGTGGAATCGCCTCTCCGAGGAGGATCGTGAGGTTTTCCGTGAGGTCTACACCGAAGCCGGCGAGCGCATCACTCAAGATATCTTGAAATCCGAGGAAGAGCTGGTGGCTTGGTTCGAAGAGCAGGGTGTGACCGTCAACGAAGTCGATATAGAACCCTTCCGCGAAGCCACGATTCCTGCCCATAACGGTGAAGCGGCGACTTGGGATCAGGAAACCTATGATCGTCTGCAGGCTATCGGCCAGTAATCAGACTATCGGACGGTAATGCCGTGAGGCCTGAGTTTTCCAGAATCCGTACGTTTCCGGGATCGTTTTTTTCGTAGACCAAGACTCGCCCCGCCCAAGCCTCGGGTGGGGCGAAGCGGGAGCCTTCCATGATCCAAACTGACTCTACTGACGAGACCAGCCTTGCAGGTCTCGACGATGATTCCTTCAACATTCACGACTATGCCCTGGAGGATTTCCTGACGCTTGGGATCTTCTGGCTACTGGCACTGGATGTCTTTATGCAGTTTTTCAGCCGCTATGTGCTGGGTAATTCCATCGCCTGGACGGAGGAGATGGCGCGCTATCTATTGGTTATGGTGGGCTTTATGGGCAGCACCATGGCCGTGCGAAAGGGATCGCATATCGCAGTGGAATTTTTCTATCGCTACATGCCGGGGTGGCTGGGGCGCGTGATGTCGACGCTGGTAGACCTGATCAATATTGCCTTCTTCGCCAGCATGGCCTGGATCACCTTCAAACTGGCTGATCGTACCAGTGCCATGATGACCTCTGTGGATATCCCTAAAAGCTGGCTTTACTACTTGGTGATGGTGGGCTTTATCATCATGCTGGTGAGAGGGGTGGAGGTGGCTATTCGTCACTGGCGCTCGGGCACCAGTGAACTGCTCAATACCCAATAACAACACGCCAACACGCTACTCTCTCGGAGATCACCCCAATGCCCAACATTCTGGCTGTGAGGCGCGGCGGTGCGATAGTACCGCCATTGGTCGCGGCTGTCGCGATACTCGGCTGTATCGCATTGGCCGCCACCCAGCACTATTTACTGTTCCTGTTTGCGGCGCTCTTTACCCTGCTGGTGATAGGGGTGCCGATCGCCATTAGTCTTGCCGGCTCGTGCCTGCTGTATGTGCTGCTGACCGGCAGAGTACCCGATGTTGTCGTGATGCATCGCATGATCAACGGCGTCGACAGCTTTCCCCTGTTGGCGATTCCGTTTTTTATACTCGCCGGTAACCTAATGAACAATGGTGGCATTACCGTGCGGATATTTGACTTTGCCAAAGCATTGATGGGCTGGATGCGTGGCGGTCTGGGGCACGTCAATGTAGGCGCCAGCATTGTTTTTTCCGGCATGTCAGGAGCCGCAGTCGCCGATGCTGGGGGGCTAGGTACCATTGAAATCAAGGCCATGAAAGATGCCGGTTACGACGAGGAGTTCTCGGTGGGTATCACTGCGGCATCTTCGACCATTGGCCCGATTATTCCGCCGAGTCTGCCGATGGTTATCTATGGCGTAATGGCCTCGGTGTCGGTCGGCCAGTTGTTCGTCGCCGGCCTGGTACCGGGCCTGTTAATGGGGCTGGTGCTAATGGCCATGATCACGATCATTTCACGGCGGCGCGGCTATACCCGCGATGCGGTGTTCTCGTTTCCGGTGCTTGGTCATACGTTCAAGCGCGCCTTCCTGTCACTCTTAACACCGGTCATCATCGTCGGCGGCATAATGTCGGGGGCCTTCACGCCTACCGAAGCGGCGATTGCTGCGGTGGTCTACGCCTTGGTGCTGGGGGGAGTGGTTTATCGTAGCCTGACCTGGCGCCGCCTGCTCAAGGTGAGCATGGAAACTATTGAAACCACTGCCGTGATCCTGCTGATCGTCGCTGGTGCCTCGATATTTGCCTGGATCCTGACCAGCAACCAGGTCACGCAGCATGTCGTGACCCTGCTCGGGCCATTTGCCGATAACCCCATCGCCACGCTGATCATCATCAACCTGGTGCTGATTCTGGTGGGCTGTTTTATGGAGACCATCGCGGCGATCACCATCCTGGTGCCGGTATTGTTGCCGGTGGCCATTACTGCGGGTGTCGATCCGGTGCACTTTGGCGTGATCATGGTGCTAAACCTGATGATCGGCTTGTTAACGCCGCCGGTAGGCATGGTGCTGTATGTACTGTCGCGAGTGTCCGGAATTTCCTTCGAGAAATGCATGCGTGGCACGCTGCCGTTCCTGGTGCCGCTGGTCATCGCATTGCTATTGGTTACCTTCATTCCAGCTATCTCGCTGTGGCTGCCAACACTGATTTATCGTTAAGCATTACCGGGGCTGGCCAATGGTCAGCCAGTAGCCCGACTGAAACCAGGAGCTATCGATTAATGAGAGATACGTCGTCAAATTTTCGCGTCGCTCGCGAAGATCTTGCCCGCTTCATGCAAGCCGTTCTGAAGGCGGCAGGTGCTGATCAGGCATCAGCAAACGCGGTCACTCACGCGCTGATTACCGCCTCACGTATGGGCACCGACAGCCATGGCCTGCGTCTGCTGCCCCACTATCTGCAGGCGCTCAAGGGCGGGCGGATCAACGGCGCGCCCGACATGCAGTTCCACCAGCGCCTGGCGGCGACCGGTTTTCTGGATGCTGACGACGGGTTGGGGCACCTTGCAGGTTATACCGCCATGGAGCACGCCATGGCGATGGCCGAGACGGTGGGGATGGGCGCCGTCGCGGTGGGCAACTCGTCGCACTTCGGTGCGGCGGGGTGCTATGCGTTGGCAGCGGCTGAGCGCGGTTATCTCGGCATGGCGTTCTGCAATTCGGATCCTTTCGTGCTGTTGCATGAGGGCGCCAAACCCTTTCACGGTACCAACCCCATCGCCTTTGCGGCGCCGGTGGCGGGCGAGTCGCCTTACCTGCTGGATATGGCGACCAGCTCGGTGCCCTGGAATCGCGTGCAGCAGTACGGGGCGATTGGGCGTGAACTGCCAGACCAGGTCGCGGCGGATGCTACCGGGCAGGTAAGCCGCGTTCCTGGTGAAGTGGCCGCACTGTTACCGCTGGGTGGTAGCGGCTTCGGCTTCAAGGGCGCGGGATTGGGTGGCATGGTTGAGGTTCTGAGTTCGATGCTGTCGGGCATGCAGCATGGCTTTAAGCTGCTGCCTATGGGTGGGCCAGACATGGCGACGCCACGCGGGGTAGGGCACTTCTTCCTGGTCATGAAACCGGATGCGTTTGCGGATGCAGGCACTTTTGCGCAAGGAATGGCTGAGTATCTAGCCGACCTGCGCGCCCAGCCTGCTGCACCCAATGCCCAGGTAATGGCACCAGGTGATCGCGAATGGCGCTGCCAGGCTCAGCGCGACGCCGAAGGCATTCCGCTTGATTCTGCCAATCAAGTAGCCTATGCCGAGATCGCCGAGCAGTACCAAATAGCGCCGCTCTCTCGGCTGGTTTGAAGGATAATGACCAGAAATGCAGTAAAATGGCGGAAAATTCCAGGTTAACCAGGGGTGACTGCCTATGAGCAGATACCGGATCGAGCGTAAAACGCTATCGGAACAGGTCGCTGAGCAGCTTGAGGCGGAGATTCTCGAGGGGCGGCTGAGTGAAAACGATCAACTGCCTTCAGAGAGGGAGTTGATGGAGCAGTTTGGTGTTGGCAGACCCGCGGTGCGTGAAGCACTGTTCCACCTGCAACAGCTAGGACTTATCGCCATCAACAGCGGTACCCGCGCCAGGGTAATTCGTCCCACCGCTGAGGCGGTGATGGCCAGGCTTTCTGGGGTAACCCGACAGCTACTTTCTAAGCCCGATGGTCAACAGTATTTCCAGGAAGCGCGGGCCATGTTCGAGATATCTTTGGCTCGCTACGCGGCGCGTAATGCCAGTGAAGAGGATCTAGCGAGGCTGCGCGATGCATTAGCGGATAATCGCGATGCAATAGGTGATGAAGCACGCTTTAAACGCTCTGATAATGACTTCCATGGCGTGTTGGCCAGCATTGGCCGTAACCCCATTTTTGATGCTATCCATGTGGCGCTCTCTGAGTGGTTGGACGATCGCCGCGCGCTGGTACTGCAACAGAAGGACGAAGACAAAGCGGCTACCGCTGCGCATACCGAAATCATCGCAGCGATAGAGTCTCGTGACCCAGATGCGGCCGAGGCAGCCATGCGGCGCCACCTCGACCGTCACTACGGCACCTATATGCAGCTTAAAAAGCGCCTCTCGGACGCTTCTTAATTCTCATGCTACCCAATTAATCCTGCCGCCTTTTTTATTCGGCGGCAGGGATGGGATCACTCGGTCATTGTCGATTCAGCAATCTCTTGGAATTCAGTCACGAGATCTTCGCCGATGCGTGGTGCCCACTCTTCGTAAACCGGCTGCACGGCTTCCTGGAAAGCGGCAATCTGCTCGTCATTAAGACGGGTAATTTGCATGCCGCGTTCTTCAAGCTGATCCCGTGCCCAGTCGTCGTACTCGCTGGAAAGCTGGATTTCGTAATCCGCTGCTTGCAGCGCGGCTTCCTGAACAAGTTCCTGATACTCTGGATCGAGGCGATCCCAGGTACGCTGAGAGATCATCTTGATGAAGGGCGTATAAACGTGACGGGTTTCGGAGCCGTAATCCTGCACCTCATAGAAGTTGGAGGTCAGGATGGTGCTCCAAGGGTTTTCCTGGCCATCGACAACGCCTTGTTCCATGGCGGAGAAGAGTTCACCAAATGCCATCGGGGTCGGGTTGGCGCCCAGCGCTTCCCAAATAGCCAGGTGCACTGGGTTCTCCATGGTGCGAATAGACAAGCCACGAACGTCCAGGCCCGCCACATCTTCTGGTGAAGCGACTTCACGAGCACTATTGGAGAGCTGGCGGAAGCCGTTTTCAGAGAATGCCAGGGCTTTTAGACCAGTGCCATCGAAGGCATCAAGCATCTCCTGGGCAGCATCGCTACGCATGGCCTTTATAGCCGCTTCCCGAGTAGGCAGTAGGAAAGGAAGGTCAAAGACTGCCAGCTCCTCGACATAACCTGTAGCGGGTGAAGAGGAAGGGTAGGTCATATCCAGAGTACCGGTTTGCAGCATTTCCATCATCTGCACGTCATCGCCAAGCTGGCTGTTGGGAAAGATATTAACGCTGATACGCCCTTCGCTGCGCTGGTCGAGAATATCCGCAAAGTATTGGCTAGAGATATATTGAGGCGAGCTTTCCGCCAAGCCCAATCCCATGCGCAGAGTGACGCTGCCGTGGTCACCCACGGTACCGCCCTCTATCTCTGGCGGATCGGAAAGGTCAGGCGTTTGCGCGTAGGCAATGCCTGAGCTGAGCAGTGTAGCGCCGGTCATTAATAGGGTGCGTTTCCAAAGATGGTGCATAGTCGTCACTCTCCTGGCGTGCTGCAGGTCGCTACGCTAAGGGGATATTCCTAACGAGCTGCAGCGTGGTTGATTGTTGTTGTGTGTAAGCGGCACTCGCTTATAGAGGTGTAAGTGCCGCTCCCTTAGGTGAATGTCTAATGTTTTTGATATATGTTCAACATATACTTTTGTATGTATCGACGCCGCGGGTAAGAACGCGTACCGTCATGGCAACTCTTCCCTACATTTTAGGAAGCTTTCTTCATCGTTAGTGTTGGTGGGCAGTTTGAGTGCCTAAAGCGCGCCTGCCGACTTGTATATTTACTTTAGGCGTGGAGCGGAACCATGGCCAATTTTCAGCGAATAACTCCTGAGCAGTTGCGTTCACGCTACTGGTTCGATAACCCTGATCACCCCGGAACCACGGCGCTATGTATTGAGCGCTACCTCAATTACGGTATTACTCTGGATGAGCTGACCAGCGGTAAGCCGATCATTGGTATTTGCCAGTCGGGCTCTGATTTAACCCCGTGCAACCGCCACCACATTGACTTGGTCAAGCGGGTTAAAGACGGAATTCGCGCCGCAGGTGGCGTGCCGTTTGAATTTCCCATGCATCCTATTCATGAGAACGTGCGCCGACCCACTGCTGCGCTGGATCGGAACCTCGCTTACTTGGGCATCGTGGAAGTGCTCCATGGCTACCCGCTAGATGGCGTGGTATTGACCACCGGCTGTGATAAAACCACCCCGGCTGCGCTGATGGCCGCGGCAACGGTGAATATTCCGGCCATTGTGCTCTCCGGTGGTCCGATGCTAAACGGCTGGCGCGGTGCCGAGCGGGTGGGCTCAGGCACGATTATCTGGGAGCTTCGCAAGCGGCTGGCAGCTGGGGATATCGACTACGCAGAGTTCCTTTCCCGCGCCAGCGATTCAGCGCCTTCGATAGGCCACTGCAACACCATGGGCACCGCCTCTACCATGAATTCCATGGCGGAAGTCCTGGGCATGAGCCTGCCGGGGTCGGCGGTGATTCCTGCGCCCTATAAAGAGCGCGCAATGGTGGCCTTCGACACGGGTACGCGGATTGTCGATATGGTGTGGGAAGACCTGCGCCCGCTGGATATTCTGACCCGGGAAGCGTTTGAGAACGCCATCGTGGCATGCTCGGCACTGGGCGGTTCATCCAATGCGCCGGTACATATCAATGCGATTGCCCGCCATGCAGGCATCGAGCTGGATAACGATGACTGGCAGCGCCTGGGCCATGAAATTCCACTGCTGGCCAACGTAATGCCTGCCGGTGCTTTCCTATGCGAAGAGTTCTACCGTGCCGGCGGCGTTCCGGCGATCCTTCACGAGCTACAGTCGGCGGGTAAGCTGCACGGCGATGCGCTGACGGTCAATGGCCGCTCCATCGGCGATAATCTGCAGGGCTGCGAAACCCAAGACCCCGATGTGATCTGTCGCTATAACGACCCCTTGGTGGATCATGCGGGCTTCCTCAATCTCAAGGGCAATCTTTTTGATTCGGCACTGATGAAAACCAGCGTGATTTCCCGGGATTTCCGCGAGCGCTTTCTGAATGACCCCAGCGACCCGGAAGCCTTTGAAGGCAAGGTGGTGGTATTCGATGGCTCCGAGGATTATCACGCCCGTATTGATGATCCAGCGCTCAACATTGATGCACGCACCATTCTGGTAATGCGCGGTGCAGGGCCGGTAGGGCATCCCGGTGGTGCCGAAGTGGTTAATATGCAGCCGCCGGAGGCGCTGATCAAGCAGGGCATCGAATCACTGCCCTGCTTGGGCGACGGCCGCCAGTCGGGCACTTCCGGCTCACCGTCGATTCTCAATGCTTCCCCGGAAGCCGCTACCGGGGGTGGCTTGGCGCTGCTGGAGAGTGGCGACCGTCTGCGGGTCGATCTCAAGCGCGGTGAGGTGCAGCTGCTGATCGAACCCAGTGAACTGGAAGCCCGCCGGGAGCGTTTAGCCCAGCAGGGCGGTTACCGCTACCCTGGCCACCAGACGCCTTGGCAGGAGATCCAGCGCAGCATGGTCGAACCGCTGGACCGCGGTATGACATTGGAACCCGCCACCAAGTACCGCGATGTGGCTCGCCAGCATCCGCCCAGGGATAATCACTGAAGAGGCGAATACTAAAGATGAGTCGTTGGAGTACCTTATCGCATCGCCAGCAGGGACTACTATTAACCGCTGGCGGGGCGCTGATCATGGCCCCGGATGCCCTGCTGATTAAAGTGGCCGATCTGCCCGATGCCGAGATATTGATGTGGCGTGGCTTTCTTTCGGGCTTAGGTTTTCTACTGATCGCCCTGATGCGCTATGGCCGTGGCACGCTGGCAGCCTACCGTCGCTGCGGCTGGACGGGTATCGCCGTGGCGCTGCTGTTCAGCCTGACCACCTGCGGTTTCGTGCTGGGCAACCAGTACACCAAGGCGGGCAACGTACTGATGATACTGGCCAGTTCGCCGTTAATCGCTGCCGTGCTCTCCTGGATCATCCTCAAGGAGCGTCTGCCAAGGCGTACCTGGTTAGCGATATTGCTGTGCATGGTGGGTGTCGCCATGATCGCCCTCGATGACGCGGGCGCAGGTTCTTGGGTCGGAAACGCTTTCGCTTTGATGGCGGCAACGACCCTGGCGATTAACTTTACCCTCTGCCGTACGCGGCCGGGGGTGGATATGAGCCCGATGCTGGTGTTCAACGGCCTTATTGTGGGTAGCACTGCAGGGCTGTTTTGGCTGGCGGGCAGCGAACCAACCCTGCCTGCAGCCAACCAGCTTGCTGTCGTTATCCTGCTCTGCCTGATTATTGTGCCTTGCGGCGTGACGCTACTGCAGCGTGGGCCGCTCTATCTGCCCTCCGCCGAAGTGGGCCTGCTAATACTGCTGGAAGTGGTGATAGGCACGCTGTTGGCCTGGTGGATTCTGGCCGAACAGCCCGCGCCGATGGCCATGGTCGGCGGCGTTCTGGTGCTGGGCACATTGAGTGCTAAGGGCCTCTATGAACGGCGGTTAGAGCTGAGGGTGCGGGCAGGTCTCGAACCTTCGCCACCGGTAACAGTGGACCGGTCAAGTACGTTATGATTGGCAGGAATCGAAATAGGGTCTTATCGCAGTGACGTCATCTCTCAGTAAGTCAGCCGTTCGTCCCAGTATCGCCGAACATCTCGCCGAGGAGATCTTCGGTGGTCGCTATCACCCTGGTGACCTGGTACCCCGGGAAATGGATCTATGCGAACGCTTTGCGATTAACCGCTCAGCGGTGCGTAGCGATCTTCGCCAACTGGTCGATGCCGGGATTATTGAGCGGATTTCTGGTCATGGTTCCAAGGTGCGCGAATACTCAGAGTGGCATATTCTTGATGCCCAGGTGACTGACTGGCTGACCCGCTACGCTGCCCCCAACCCGGATATTCAGCGCGAGATTCTTGCCTTCCGTCTGGACGTTGAGCCCTATGTGGCGATGACCGCCGCCAAGCGGGCCAAGGCGCGTGATTTAGTCGCCATCGAAGAAGCCTTTGAAGGGCTAGGGCAGAATCTACGCAATGCCACCTGCGAAGAGGAGCGGCGGCTGCACAGCGAGTGTGATGTCGCTTTTCACGAAGCGATTTTCAAGGCGACCCACAATATTGTCTGGGCGCAGCTATCACATATCCTGCGACCCTCCATCTACATGCTGATCTCCATGTCCAACGAGAACGCCCCAGATCCTGAAGAGAGCCTGGAGCGTCACCGTCAACTGATGGAGAGCATCCGGCTGCGCCGCCCCCGGGAGGCGTTTTTAGCGTCCCAAGCGGTGTTGGCAGGTACCGCCGCAGCGCTAGGGCTTGAGCACAGCGTTAGCTCATTAGGGCGCAGCGTTGAGCTGCCCCACACCACCCCCTGAACCCATTTTCAATGGTTAAAAACAAAGGCAAGCGTATGTCTGACTTCAACTCTGGCTTTAGCTCTGGCTTTAAGTTAGGCCTAGTGGGCGTGGGTAAAATTGTCCGCGACCAGCACCTACCGGCAATCGCCGCTACTCCAAACTGCCATCTTGTCGCTACGGCGGATCCTCACGCCTCGCTGCCGGAACTACCCGCCTATCAAAACCTGGAAGCGATGCTAGACGCCCACCCTGAAATTACCGCTGTCTCAATCTGCACGCCGACCCATCTGCGCTACTCCCAGGCGCGGGCCGCACTGATGCGTGGCAAGCACGTGCTGCTTGAGAAGCCACCGGGGGCAACGTTAAGCGAAGTGGAGGACTTGATTGCCTGTGCCAAAGAACAGGGCGTTAGCCTGTTTGCCGCCTGGCACTCGCGGTTTGCCCCTGGCGTTGCCCAGGCCCAGCAGTGGTTAGCCGAACGGCAGATGCAGCGGGTAGAGATCGAGTGGAAAGAGGACGTGCGGGTATGGCACCCAGGCCAAGCGTGGATCTGGCAGCCGGGTGGCATGGGAGTGTTTGATCCCGGTATTAATGCGCTGTCGATTGCGACCGCCATCTTGCCCCAGCCGTTTTTTCTGCAACAGGCGCGACTGCTGGTGCCGAGCAATGCGCAAACTCCGATTGCAGCGGATCTCACCTTTACCGACCCACAAGGCGCGTCCATTGAGGCGGCGTTTGATTTTCGCCAGAGCGGCCCGCCCACCTGGAATATGCATATCCACAGCGATGGCAGCCGCTTGAGTCTCACCCAAGGCGGCTGTCGATTGGTCATCGACGATGAACTGATCATTGAAGAGGAGGAGCGCGAGTATCAAGGTTTATATGCGCGCTTTGCCGAGCTGATCGCAAACAAGCGCAGCGAGGTGGATGTTGCCCCGCTGCGCCAGGTCGCCGATGCGTTTCTATACGGCCATCGTGAGCCTACCGAAGCGTTTATCGAGTGAAGGCTTTATATGGAAATATGAGGTAGCCAAGAAGCTATCTAAGTGGCCTTAATCGGATACGATCTTATTGCGTTTTATACAGCTGTCATACGCTTGGGGAACGAAACTATCTTCCCCCACGTCGTCTCGAGCTAACGTAAGAAACTCGCAAAGCGGTGGCAGCATATGGGGGGCTAGCTGATAGGCGTTTAACGTTTCAGTCAGGTAGCGCATATCTTTTTCAGCATTACCAAGACTGAACTGTAACTTTGTGCACTCCTTCTGCAGTACCCACTCCATAACGGGAGCGAGCATCGCGCTGTTGGCTCCCCCTTGTGAGCAAATTTCCAGGAGTTTGTCTTGTGAAACGTCCATGCCAGCCGCCATAGTGGCCGCCTCACTGACTAGGGCAGCAGCCCCTAACGAGAGAAAATTATTAATCAGTTTCAGTTTATGCGCTGAACCAACCTTACCCACATGAAAGATGTTTTCTGCGAAACTTTCCATGACCGGCGTAATACGCGCCACTGTGGAGGCATCGCCACCCACCATGACATTTAGTCGTCCATCTCTGGCTTCACGAGGCGTGCGTGCTAAAGGCGCGTCAACGAGTACCCCCCCTTGATGTTCTACGTTTTTCGCAAGGCGCTCAGTTGATTCGGGATGAGCTGTAGAGCAGTCGACGATAATAAGCCCTTCGTGGCTTCCGGCCATTAAACCGTCAGCCCCGCTGACGATTTCGTTGACCTGTTCGGATGTCTTTACGCAGATAAAAACAATATCACTATTTCTTGCCATCTCTACGGGAGTGCTAACTTCCGTCGCGCCTTCCTTGCATAGCGCTTCAAGGGGGGATCGATTCCTATGGGCCATCACCGTTAGCGGATAACCGTTACGTACGATATGTCTGGCCATTTCCTTGCCCATTAAGCCGAGCCCAATGAATCCGATGCGTTCTTGTTTCATAGTCGCCTCTGATGAGTTGGTTCACCACATCTGAATATCGCCCACTAGACCTTTGCATGAGCGGCTGTTATTGCAGCGCCCGAGGGAAAGTAACCCCCAGACGTTCCGACCAATCGGCTAGAGCTTCGGGAACACCGTCTGGCAGAGGCACGCCCTCCTGCGCATAACGCTTATGGAGGGCAAGCCCACGCTCGCCAGGAATCCGTACTGGAGGGCTACCTTCCGCAACAGGATTGTTACGGCAAGCATCCACCAAAGCGCCAGTTTCGCGTTTGAAGGCATCGAGCCCACCAAAGGCTTCGGGATCCATGATCTGCACCATGACCGAGGCACCCCATTGTGCAGGCGCCTGCACACGACCAAATCCAGCGAGCCCAGACGTTAAGGCTTCCACCATTAGCCCCAGCGCATATCCCTTGTGGCCATGGTCAAGCCCACCAATTGGCATGATGCTCCCCTTAGGCTCATCGAACAGCACGCTAGGTTGATCGGTCGCATTGCCCTGGTGATCCTTGAGCCACGGATACGGCAGTTGGCTGTTTTGTTTGTGCAGTCGGCCGACCATGCCATTAGTGGTAATGGATGTGCTGACATCTAACAGAACCGGGCCTGAAGCCGTCGGGTAGCCCACAGCGATAGGGTTAGGGGTATGGGTCGCTTGCAAACCGCCATGCGGGGCAACCGACTTAGTCGCCGGATCGGATGACTCGATCACCACCACGAGGTCTTGATCAGTGGCACGTTTCAGATAGGCCGCCAAGCAGGCGATATGATTTGAGCATCGAATCACGACCGTCCCTGTGCCGCAGGAGCGAGCCATCAATTCGGCGGTTTCCATTGCTTTAATGATCAACCAGGGGCCGGGAAGATAACGACCATCCCATGTCTGCACGGCAGCGCGTTTGGAGATTACCTCATACTCACCTGACACAGGCATCCGGCCAGACTGAATCTCGCCAAGGTAAGGGGATAGTAGCTGAAGCCCGTGAGTCGTGTGTCCCATCAAATCACCTTCGACGAGTATCTCGGCAACTGCTTGAGCCTTTTCTTCTTCGAGCCCGGCTGCCACAAGTAAAGCGGTGCTGAATTGAGTAATTTCCTGAACGTCGTAATGGTGGCTCATTGTATTTATTCTCCTAAATTTGTTGTTGTCAGGCTCTCTTAATCATTGCGCCGTCTGAGTTGATTGATTAAGGCGCTATGGTCTAACTCGCCATCCCCTTGATCGACGAGCTCTTCAAAAAGTGTGTTGACCAATGACGAAATCGGTAGCTTAAGATGTAGCGTTTCGGCAAAAGCCATCGCGGTCTGGGTATCTTTCAATTGCCATTTCGCTGGCCCACCCGGGGTAAAGTTTTCCTGAATCATACGCTGCCCGTGTATACGCAAAATGGTCGAGTCAGCAAACCCACCTTCAAGCGCACTGAGCATTCGCTCGGGGTTTGCCCCGCCCTGTTCTGCCAATAGTATGGCTTCTGCCACGGTAGCAATGGTGTTGGCCACAATCATTTGATTGGCGAGCTTAGCAAGTTCCCCGCTACCTGCAGGGCCAACATGAACGGGCCTGCCGAGAGATAAGAGAATGGGTTCTACTGCTTTAAAACTTACGGCATCGCCACCCACCATAATGGCCAGCGTGCCGTCGATCGCTCCCTGCTCACCGCCGGAAACCGGCGCATCAAGGTAATTAATCTGGCTCTTGGCGGCTTCTTCTGCTTGACGGCGAGCGGTTTCGACAGGTATTGAACTCATGACAATAAGTGTGGCGTCACGCTGCATGGCATTGAGTAGGCCGCTAGGGCCCAACAGCATTTCATCACACACAGGCCCAGAGCTAAGCATAACGATAACGACATCGCTTTCGGCAACGGCTTCTTCGGGCTTTTCTACGATGGTGGCACCCACCGACTCTAAACGGTTGGCTTTGCTTTTTGTTCGATTCCAGACAAGCACTTGGTGTCCTGCATGTGCCAAGCGTGCTGCCATCGGCGCACCCATAATGCCCGTGCCAATAAATCCGATAGTACGTGACGTTGTCATTATTAGTTCCTCTATCTAGATGAGCCCGTCAAGGCTTCCCGTAATCCTTGCTTAGCAGGTCGATACATTGCTTGAATTGAAGAGATGGGGCATCCACGTTCGTTATTTGGTTGTTAGCGCAGGTAAAGCGGTATATCGATATCACCTGATTCTCGGAAGTTAATCAGCCGGTCGAGTACCTTGGATTCTGAACGCTCTAAATGGGTTGCCAAGGCTTTGCCTGCTTGCGCAGGTTGTTGCAGGCGCATTTTTTCAAATATCCATAAATGTTCATCGAAGAAAGGATCTTGATCGGGAAGCTTTAATACTCGTCCAAG
This sequence comes from Halomonas sp. A3H3, assembly GCF_000982975.1. Classification (NCBI taxonomy): domain Bacteria; kingdom Pseudomonadati; phylum Pseudomonadota; class Gammaproteobacteria; order Oceanospirillales; family Halomonadaceae; genus Halomonas; species Halomonas sp. A3H3. The sequence goes on from NZ_HG423343.1 coordinate 2,787,540, forward strand.
CAGGTGTTTACTGACTAATAAGATAGGATGCGTGCGCCGGAGCATATTCATGACCTCCTGGTTATCACCTAAACTAACGGCGGTATGATGGAGATCATTTTCTAACTCATCCAGTAGCTCCCCCTTTATATCAGGATAGCTCTCAGCAGCGTTTTTGAGTTTGGTTATATAGCCTTTAATGGCACTTTCTGGCATATGTTTTGTAGCTCGCGCAATCATATAAGGTTCTAATTGGCGACGTGCTTCATAAAGATTATGTAACCGCTGATCATTCAGGGGCACCACGCTCCAGCTATTATATTTAATCTTCTCGACTAAACCGATAGACTGTAAATAGAGCAAGATTTGGTGAGTGACCGTACGGCTGACATTAAGCGTTTTGGAAAGCTGCAGCTCATTGAGTTCAAACGCACCCTTAATCGAACATAAAACGATGTCATGCTCAACGCTGTCGATATGCGCCCGCCAAGAAACGATACGGTCTACTTTTGGGGCATGGCCAAGTTGTTTGAAATCATGCTCACTGAGCGCACGTCGCACTATCTCACCTGGCGATGCGCCTACTAAATAGCCGCGCCCCTCGAAACGGCAGATATACTGCTCTTCGTGCAACCGGCTTAATGTTTGCCGAACGGGCGAGCGGCTAATACCAAACAGCTCCGCTATATTTCCCTCAAGCAGTACTAAACCGGGTTCAAGACGTTTCCCAACAATACTCTGCTTAAGAGCCGTGTAGAGTTGGTCGCGCAGCGTTTGTGTCATAGTCAGTTAATTGCTCTTTAATGGGAGTTTAGGTGACGGCACCTACCAGCCAGGGAACGAATTCATTATTACCGTAACCCAGTGATTCGCTGGCGCTCATATCGCCCGAAGCGATGGCAATAATGCGCTCAAAAATCTGCTCGCCAACACTTTCTACACTGTCAGTGCCATCAACAATAACGCCACAGTTTATATCCATGTCTTCATGCATTTTCTCATACATGGAGGTATTCGTTGCGAGCTTAAGGCAGGGAGCGGGTTTGAAGCCTGAGACTGAACCTCGTCCAGTGGTAAAGCAGACTACGTTAGAACCGGAGGCGATTTGACCCGTGACCGAAATCGGGTCATAGCCAGGGCTATCCATAAAGTTAAAACCGCGCGTGGTCATCTTCTCAGCATACAGGAGCACGTCGTTAAGGCTCGACGTTCCGCCTTTAGCTACTGCGCCTAATGATTTCTCAAGGATAGTTGATAGCCCACCCGCTTTATTGCCTGGGGAAGGGTTGTTGTTTAACTCAGCGCCATTTATCTCGGTGTAATGTTTCCACCAGGTGATCCGATCGAGTAGTTTCTGGGCGACGTTCTCATTAATGGATCGGTCTATCAGGAGGTTTTCAGCGCCATAGATTTCGGGGGTTTCGGCGAGTATAACGCTGCCACCATGTTGCACGATAAGGTCGGCGGCATGGCCCAAAGCTGGGTTCGCGGTAATACCTGAGTAGCCGTCTGACCCGCCACACTGCAATGCAACCACTAAATGTTCAAGAGAGGCG
>NZ_HG423343.1:2789174-2801981 GCF_000982975.1 Halomonas sp. A3H3
TGTTGTTGGCCGTGTTGGGTGGCCATTTGCATGATGTGATCACAGGCCGTTTTGATACTAGTGCGTGTCCCACCCGCGTCTTGAATATTAAAGTAAGCTAGCCGCGAGGCATCTTCCAACCCCTTTCTTTTGACTAATGTTTTGACCTGGTTGGTCTCACAACCCAGGCCAATGATGAGTACAAAAGCAAAGTTGGGGTGCTGGGCATACCCTGCGATAACACGCTCAAGAAAGGCAAAACCTTCTGAGTCAGTATTCATGGCGCAACCAGAACCATGGGTAATGGCCACTACACCATCGAACCCCATTTGGCTTAATTCCCCAGACTGATTGAGCGCGTCCGCAGCGGCTTTAGCCACCGTGGCAGAACAGTTCACGGTAGAGAGAATACCAATATAGTTACGCGTTCCCACGCTACCATCAGCCCGTTGGTAGCCTTGAAACGTCCGTGAATGGCTAACGGTGACGGTTTTTTGATGGGGCTGAAAATCTTCCAATGAAGAACTAAGTTCAATCATGGTGAGGTTGTGGGTGTGCACATGCTCACCAGGATTAATATCCCGTGCAGCCAGCCCAATCAGTTGGCCATATTTAAAAACGGCCTCACCATTTTTGATAGGCGTGAGCGCAACTTTATGCCCCGCATCAATATTTTCTTGAGCAAGCGTGCCCTTTTTATCAATGGGTATATCTTTTGGAACTGCTTTTGAGGCAACGCCTACGTTATCCCGCGGATTGAGATGAATAATAACTGACGGGGAATTAATGAGATTCATCGTTTACCTCAAGCTGATTATTGGGCTTTTGTTGCAAGGGTCAGGCGCAAGCTTAAAAGCGATCATTGTGGGTGCACTCTAGCAAGCCGGCCGCGTACGTCGATTAGACTATTGTTCTATATAATGTTCATTGAGCGCAATGGTCATCTAGTCTAGATTGCTTTCATACACGCGGCGCACAAAGCTAATTGCCGATTGCGGCTCAGTTGGAAGGCCAGCTCACGATTACGCCGCAGATGGATGATGTGATTTGGATACGGCGCGGCCATCCATCGCTTCTTACGGCCTGTGTGTTACCAAGATCTCCCCATGGCCTTGCTGCCGGAGGCGCTGAAGGAGAGCAATCCCCTGAAGGTAATCCGCTTGGTGGATGGGCAGCGTGAACATGCCCATATTTGAGCCGCCGTTCACAGTTTTGCTAGGCGTTTTTTGTAAAGGCCTTGGCAGCTGCAAAATACATTACTAGACTGTTATCACGCAGTCATACTGTATGACACCTTGAGTGAAGAGATTGCTGGGTTCACGAGCAAAACAATAATGAGAAATGACAATGCCCCACATAATCAATTATTTAACAAAAATTCAGTTCGGTGAAAGCGCTATTGCTGAATTAGCCAATGAGCTGCAATTGCTGAAGATAAAACGACCGTTGTTTGTGACTGATAAGGGGCTCAGTGCTACCCCTCTTATCACACACGTTATTGAGTCTGCTCAGCTTGATGATGGCGCATGTGTTTTCGATGATACGCCGTCCAACCCTACGGAAGTAGCGGTAGAGCAAGCGCTTACTTACCTGCGTGAAAGCAAATGTGACGGCATTATTGCCGTTGGCGGTGGTTCCAGCATTGATTTAGCTAAAGCGGTCGCCTTACTTTTTAATCATCCTGGGCCGTTACGCCAATACGCTGCGATTGAAGGCGGCGTAACAAAAATTAAAGCCGATGTGCTGCCATTAATAGCAATACCGACAACGGCAGGAACCGGTAGTGAGGTGGGAAGAGCCTCATTGATTACCATGAAAGACAACCGCAAACTTGGCTTTCTCTCTCCTTACCTGATTCCTTCGGTCGCTATTTGTGACCCTCGTTTGACGCTAGGTCTACCACCTTTTTTGACCGCCGCCACGGGTATGGATGCGATTGCTCACTGCGTTGAAACCTTTTTAAGCCCCAAAGTGAATCCTCCGGCTGAAGCGATTGCTTTAGATGGGCTGACGCGCGCTAGCAAATATCTAGTAGAGGCAGTTGAAAACGGCGAAAACTTAACGGCTAGAAATGAAATGATGATGGCGGCCCTTGAAGGCGCCATGGCTTTTCAGAAGGGGCTGGGAGCGGTGCACTCCTTATCCCATGCATTAGGCGGCCTGCACGAGTTAAAACTTCATCACGGTACGCTCAATGCTGTGTTGATGCCGACTGTGCTTAGATTTAACCAGCCCGGCTGTGAGGAAAAATATGCTTGCCTCAAAGACGCGATGGGTCTCAATCCTAACGACGATTTAGCTGAAGCATTTGAAAAGCTCAATGTGAAATTGGGGATGCCTGCTAGCTTGAGCGAAATGGGCGTCATGGAAGAGCACTTGGATCAACTGGCTCAGTGGGCATTGGAAGATCATTCTACGGCGACCAATCCGCGCGCGCCCTCTAAGGAAGACTTTTATGACATGCTCAAAGAGGCTTTCTGATAAATAGAGTTCTGTCCACTTAATAGTCCGTGAAGGAGGTCTTTGACAAGAAAAACGTAAAGTAATAAAGCATGCAGTTCCAAAAATGATAATTAATTGTAAGCAATACATTACTAAAGGAAAATGAATATGATAATTACAAACCATTCCCTTAAAACTATTTTTGCTTCAAGTATAGCCGCAGCTGTTATGACAGCGTCTGGCTCTGCCCTTGCGGATTACCCCGAACGCCCCCTTACGTTGATTGTGCCTTGGGCTGCTGGTGGTGGCACTGATGCGACGGCGCGAACTATCGCCCGTGCTCTGGAAGAAGAGCTGGGGCAGAACGTCAATGTTGTCAACCGAACAGGGGGCAGTGGCGTTGTTGGTCATACCGCCATGATTAATGCCGAGCCGGATGGTTATACGATTGGCTTGGCTACTGGCGAAGTTAACATGATGCATTGGTTGGGTTTAACGAACCTTACGTATGAAGATTTTACGCCTATTGCTCAAATCAACTACGACTTTCCAGGCATACAGGTAGCAGCTGACTCCCCTTATGAAAGCCTTGAAGAGCTCCTTGAAGCGATACGCTCTGAACCTAAAGGCACGTTTACTGCTTCGGGTACTGGCCAAGGCGGTGTGTGGCATTTAGCCTTTGCTGGCTTTTTGATGGATCAAGGTATTCCCGCCGACCAAGTGATTTGGATTCCTAGTGAAGGAGCAGCACCAGCGATGACTGAGCTGGTGTCTGGGGGGATTGATATCGTACCAAGCTCGGTGCCTGAAGCCCGCTCAATGATCGAGGCCGGTCGCGTTAAGAGCTTTGCGGTAATGTCTCCAGAGCGTATACCCAGCTTCCCTGATGTGCCCACTACTAATGAGTTAATCGGTAGTAGCTATCAAGTGGGCGAGTGGCGTGGAATTGCAGGGCCTAAAGGCATGGATCCAGAAGTAGTAGCAACACTTGAATCAGCACTAGAGGCTGCTTACAACAGTGATACTTATCAAGGGTTTATGAGTCAGCAAGGGTTTGGTACCGAGTGGCGTAACGCGGAAGAGTTTGGCCAACTCATGGAAGATATGGATAGCGTATTCGGTGAAATTGTTGAACAAGTTGGCTTAGCTAACTGAGGAATGACAATGCGGGATTTTTTCGCCGGAATAGCGTTCGTTATTGCTGGGATTGTTACGATCATTACTGCCCAGCAGTTTCCTACTCTACCAAGCCTGCAGTATGGGCCTTCGCTTTTCCCCTCCCTCATAGGGGGGGGATTTTGCCTCGGCGGGGCTGTACTTGCCTTGAATGCATTATGGCTTAGAAAAAAAGCTGTCGCGCAAGAAGCACACGGTAATCCATCCCTAGCTGGCTCACTGCCTGAGAAAAAGAATTGGGCAATGTTGTTGCCACCAATATCTATTGTCTTTTATATCCTGGCAAGCGACTACCTTGGTGCAATGTTGACGATAATGATCATTATGTTTTTGCTGATGTTATTAAGAAAAACATCACCCTACATAGCATTGGCAACGTCTCTAGCAGTGTCGTCAGCTATTTATTTTATCTTCTCGCGCTACTTGCTCGTTCCATTGCCGCAAGGTCTTCTATTAGGGGGTAGCCTGCCATGGATATCTTAATGAATGGGGTTGGGCTGGTTTTAAATTTTGAAACCTTGCTGGTTATTTTAGCGGCGTCACTGTTTGGTATATTTGTAGGTGCAGTCCCCGGCCTTACTGCGACAATGGCAGTAGCACTATTAGTACCGTTGACTTTCTACATGGATACCATCCCGGCTATTGCTGCCATTGTAACGACATCGGCGATGGCGATCTTTGCGGGTGATATCCCGGGCACCTATCTAAATATACCGGGCACGCCTGCATCGGCTGCTTATGTAGGGGAGTCCTACGCATTAGCGAAAAAAGGCAGGGCAAGAGAGGCCTTAGGTATTAATTTAGTATGTTCTGTTTTTGGCGGTATTTTTGGCACCATCGTTTTAATTGTTGTGGCTCAATCCCTTGCTGAGGTAGCGCTGCAGTTCAGTGCATTTGAGTACTTTTGGCTTGCGGTGCTCGGGTTAAGCTGTTCAATTTTTATTTCAGTTGGTTCTAGAACAAAAGCATTCCTCTCACTTCTTTTTGGCATTCTGCTTTCAACCGTCGGGCTTGATATGATGAGTGGTGCTCCACGTTTTACATTTGGAGTGCCCGACCTTATGGCCGGTATTAACTTTATACCCGTTATGATTGGTATGTTTGCTCTAAATGAACTGATGAGCTATTACGCTTCAAAATCTGAGAAGAAAACAATCAGTATCGTCGATAACGATAGTGTCTTCCACAATGTACCTGGGCATATTAAACGTTACTGGCGTAACATGATACGTGGTAGCTCAATCGGCACGTTGATTGGTGCACTGCCGGGCGCGGGTGCAGATATTGCGGCCTGGATCTCGTATGGTGTGGGAAAGGGTAGGTCAAAAGAGAGTGCCAAATATGGCACCGGTAATATAGAAGGCATCATGGATGCAAGCTCCGCTAATAATTCCGGCATCAGTGGTGCATGGGTGCCCGCTTTAGTCTTTGGGATTCCTGGTGACTCTATTACGGCCATCGTCATTGGCGTTTTATACATGAAAGGGATGAATCCTGGGCCCACTATTTTTATGGATGGGAGTGGGTTGATCTATGCGCTGTTTATGGTGTTTATTTTAGCTAACTTGATGATGCTACCTATTGGCTATATGGCTATCCGACTTTCAAAGTTTTTCATCCTAACACCCAGCCGGGTACTCATGCCCATAATATTATGCTTTTGTATTGTAGGGGCTTTCGCTATCAATAATAGCGTTGTGGATATTTGGTTAATGCTTATTGTAGGGCTAGTGGCTTATGTATTGGCTGTGAATGACTTTCCAATGGCGCCAGCCATTCTTGGGTTAGTGTTGGGTTCCGTTGTTGAAAATAATTTCATGAGCGCAATGTTGCGTACCGGTGGTGACTTAACGAGCTTCTTTGCAAGACCAATCAGTGCGGGGCTTGGCATTGCGGTGATTCTACTATGGTGCTCACCGCTTTTGATTAAAGCTTATCGCTATCAGCAGCATAAATCAGGAAGTGTATATTAGGGCCTGTTGACGTTTCATCGCGAACCGCGTTGCCCCACAAAGCGCGTCAGACAAGGCGCAAAACGCTGGGAAGGGTGGTTCCCTTTTCAAGTTTTGCAACGCCGTATGGCGCGCTTTGTGGGGCAACCCGAAGGGCTGGGCCCGTTTTTATCCGCGGCGGCGTTAGTCGTCGTTCATTTGGAACCACCAAACGTCTCTCCTCCTGCCTTGCCGCGAATAAAAACGGGCTCCAGCGCGGCCGCGAGTGAAACGTCAACAGGCCCTAGTCTGTCAGTTACTATGAAATAAGCGCAGCGAGGCAAATATGGCCTCGCTGCGCTAGTTCGTAAGTCTGTTTTATAAGACTATCGTGAAGCCATCGCTGGCTTTATTACGTTATTCACGCTTGCCATCGACCAGGCGCGATACTCCTGCAGGATTGCCATCACGAATAGCGTCGGGCAGTAGCCCTTCCGGCAGCGCCTGATAGCACACTGGGCGCAGGAAGCGGAAAATCGCAGCGCTACCTACTGAGGTCGTGCGTGAATCCGAGGTGGCAGGATAAGGGCCGCCATGCACCATGGCGTGGCACACTTCTACACCCGTCGGCCAGCCGTTGGCCAGGATACGTCCGGCCTTGCGCTCCAGCGTCGGCAGCAGTTGCTTGGCAGTCGCCAAGTCACCGTCATCCATCTGCAGCGTAATGGTGAGCTGGCCTTCTAACTGAGCCGCAACGCGGGCCACTTCCTGGGTGTCAGCACAGGCGATCACCAATGAAGTCGAACCGAACACCTCTTCCTGTAACGCGGGGTCGCTCAGAAACGCCTCGGCTTGGGTAACGAACAGCCCGGCCTGGCAGGGGTGAGCTGTCTCACCTGCCTGGCCGCGTGCCACCTCGGTCACCTTGGCGTGGCTGGCGAGTCGGCCTACGCCCTGTTGGTAGGCATCATGGATACCCGGCGTCAGCATGGTCTGGGCAGCACTGCCCTTAACTGCTTCACCGGCCGCCGCAACAAAGGCGTCCAGTTCAGGGCCCTGAACCGCAATGACTAGCCCCGGGTTGGTGCAGAACTGCCCGGCACCCATGTTGAGTGAACCGACAAATCCCTCCGCAATCGCTTTACCGCGTGCCTTGAGGGCTTCCGGAAGTAGAAACACCGGGTTAATGGAGCTCATCTCGGCGTAAACCGGGATCGGCTGCGGCCGCGCCTGGGCGGTAGCCATGAGCGCCGTGCCGCCGTTACGTGAACCGGTAAAGCCTACTGCCTGGATGCGAGGGTCGGCAACCAGCGCCTGACCGATTTCGCGGCCCGAGCCAAACAGCAGCGAGAAAACGCCCTCAGGGAGTTCGCACTTGGCAACGGCGCGTTGAATGGCGCGACCTACCAGCTCAGAAGTGCCGGGGTGGGCAGAGTGGCCCTTGACCACTACCGGGCAGCCGGCGGCCAGTGCGGAGGCGGTATCGCCACCGGCAACGCTAAAGGCGAGCGGGAAGTTGCTGGCGCCAAACACTGCCACCGGGCCCAGGCCGATATGGCGCTGACGCAGGTCGGCGCGGGGCAGCGGCTGACGATCGGGCATGGCCGGATCGATACGTACATCCAGCCATTCACCTGCGCGCACTACCGAGGCGAACAGCCGCAACTGGCCACAGGTACGTCCACGTTCGCCCTCTAAACGCGGGCGGGGCAGGCCGGTTTCGGCCATGGCACGTTCGATCAGCTCATCGCCGATCCCTTCGATCTCGGCGGCAATGGCTTCAAGAAAGCTGGCCCGCGCCTCTAAGGAGGTCTCGCGATAGCTATCGAAAGCCGCCTCGGCTAATGCGCAGGCCTGTTCGACCTCGGTCTTGCTGCCGCCGGGGTAGGCGGGCGCCAGCGTTTCGCCGGTGGCGGGATTTACCGCATGAATGTCAGCCTGTTGGCCGCTAATGGCCTGCTGACCGATCAGTAGTTTACCTTCCAGAGTCATACTTCCTCCTGCTGGGGTGGTTAGAGTACGTTAAAGCGACTTTACGCTGATGGGCGGTGGGTCTGCTTCCACCCGTAGAGGGTTGCGCAGGGCGCGACCAAACTCCTTGATTTTGATCTCAAAGCGATCGCCCTCGCGCACCTTGATGCCGTCGGCGAAGCTCAGTGTCGCGGTACCGAAAAAGTGCACATGCACATCGCCGGGGCGGCGGAAGCCCGGGTATTTAAAGTGGTGATATTCCAGGTTGGCCAGGCTATGGGCCATGTTGGCCTCGCCGGTGAGAAAGGGCTTCTCCCACACTGTTTCACCACTGCGATGAATAGCGCTGGTGCCTTCCAGATGATCAGGTAGTTCGCCGATCAACAGTTCGGGACCAAAGCTGCAGGCGCGTAGCTTGGAGTGAGCTAACCACAAGTAGTTGAAGCGCTCGGTCACGTGATCAGAAAATTCGTTACCGAGGGCGTAGCCGACCCGCCAGGGCTGGCCGTCATCACCAATCACATAGAGGCCCGCCAACTCAGGCTCCTCGCCTGCATCTTCGGCGAAGGCGGGGGATGGAATCTCCGCTTCTGGCGCCACCACGCACTGGCCATCGCCCTTGTAGAACCACTCCGGCTGTGCACCTACCTGGCCTGCATCGGGTTTGCCGCCCTCCACGCCCAGCTTGAACATGCGCATGGAGTCGGTCATATCCTCCTCCGCGGCCTGGGCTTTGGCATGCATTGCCGAGCGGGTATCGGCACTTCCCAGGTGGGTAAGGCCGGTGCCGGTGACCAGGCAGTGGGCCGGGTCGGTATGGGTCAGCGGGGGTAGCAACTGTTTAGTGTCGACCAGCGCTTGATAATCCAGGCGTGTGTCGGTCAATGCTTCCGTCAGCATGTCGCTAAGTGGCTTGCCGGCGGCAATGGCCCGATTGGCCAGGGTGTAGGTGTCGCAGTCGAGCAGTCTGACCTGCTCTTCGCTTTCGACCAGGGCGGCGCGAACCTGGCCCTGGTGGTCACACTGAATCAGTCGCATGGCGGTCTCCTTATGCAGAGTCAGTCAATAGTGTAGCGGTCATCATAGTGGCCAAATGGCCAGTTGCGGCCACATCAATAGCGCCGCGAGTACGCACAGCTGAATGGCCATAAAGGGTAGTACGGACAGGTAAATATCCTTGAGGCTGATATCCGGCGGTGCCACGCTTTTAAGGTAGAAGGCGGCGGGCCCAAAGGGTGGCGACAGGAACGATACCTGCATATTCACGGCGAATAGAATGCCGAACCAGATCGGATCGAAACCGAGCTGAATAACGATGGGTAGAAAGATCGGCAGAGCCAGCATGGCGATCCCGATCCAGTCTAGGAATAGCCCCAGCACGAGCATAATCGCCATCATCACCAGAATGATCACAATGGGCGCTACATCGAGTCCCAGGATCAAGCTCGAAACAAAACGGTTGCCTCCCATTAAATTATAGACGCCCACCAGGGCGGCGGCGCCGATGCCGATCCAGATGATCATGCCGCAGGTATTCATGGTCTGCCCAAGGCTATGGTGCAGCATACCCGGGGTGAATTCGCCGCGAACAATAGTGGCGAGCAGTACACCGAAAACACCCATGGCCGCGGCTTCGGTGACCGAGGCGATACCACCGTAGATAGTGCCCAGCACTAAAAAAGCGATCAGCCCTGGTAACAGAATGGCCTTGACCGCGTCCAGCTTAGTGGCGAAAGGGTTATCCTGGGTATCTCTATCTAACGGCGGGCCCAGTGCGGGATTTCTCAGGCAGCGCACCAGCACATAGGCAATGTAGCAACCCATCAAAATCACCGCTGGCGTCACGGCTGCGGCGAACAGGTCAGCAATCGATACGCTGGCGATCAGACCGTAGATAATCAGCACGATTGAGGGCGGCATCATGGTGCCCAGGGCGCCCCCGGCACACACCACCCCAATAGAGAGGTGTTTGTCGTAGCCCAGGCGGAGCATTTGGGGCAGCGCCAGAATCCCAAGCAGCACGATCTCACCACCGATAATGCCCGAAAGAGCGGCCAGGAAGAACGCTACCACGATGGTCTGCACCGCCACGCCACCTGGCAGGCGACCGGCGAAGACGCGCATGGCGTTGAACAGGTCTTTGGCGATTCCGGAGCGATCCAGCAGTGATGCCATCAACACGAACATGGGCACCGCCACCAGCGAATACTCGGTGATAAACCCATAAACGCGGCTGGTGACCAGGGGCAGCGCCGCCTCGCCGAACCAGCCGAAGGTGAACGCCATCGCTACCAAGCCGGTGATAAACGCCAGCGGCAGACCGGTGACCAGTAGCGCGAAAATGGCCCCGACCATGAGGATCGTTGCGGTTGAAATATCCATCAGCGAGCCTCCTCGATGTTGGCAGCGGGTTTCGCTTTAATCGATTCCCACAGATGCAGGCAGGCCTGTAGCGTCATCAACACCAGAGCAAACAGAATCATGCCCTTGACCATAGCGGGAAAGGGCGGATTCCAAGAGGTGCCGGAGCGCTCCAGCGACCACTCACCGAGCGGGTTATGCGAAGCTCCCCAGAACATATGAAAGGCGGCATAGCTCATCGTCAGGCAGAAAATCAGAGTGAGCAGGTCGTTGAAACGATCCATCCAGCATTTCAACCTGGGCCCGGCGCTGTCGTAAAGCACCTTGACGCGGATATGGCTATTGCGCGCCATGGCCGCTGGGCCGCCCAGTACAAAGATAACGGCGATCAGAAACACGACGGTTTCGTGTACCCAGGAGGTGGGGTTGTTGAAACCGTAGCGCATAAAGACTTCGACGACGCTGATGCCCATCGCGACCAGCACGAGCCAGGAAACGGCACGGCCGCCCCGTGCAATTAAGCGGTCTAAAGCATTACGTTCGGGAGACACCTCCTCCACCGTTTCGAGGATCTCGGGGAGATCCTGGGTATTCGGCGAAGGAGTTTGATTGTCAGGCGTTTTTTGGGACATGGCGCGACTCTACGCGCAGCGCTCGGGGTGTTTGCCCGAGCGCTGCGTTGGTTAGATTAATGAGGCCGGTTGTGAGCAGAGAGTTGAGAGCACAGAGTTAGAGCAGATTGCGCGAGCGCAAAAAGGCGGTCGCCGAGTCATAAATCTTCTGAGTCATCTCATTTTCACCCGCCCACTCTTGCCACTCCTGCTCAGCCGCGGTGCGGAATTTCTGACGCTCTTCTTCGGGCAAGTTGAAGGGGTGAACGTCTGGGTCATCCTGAAGCCGCTGCAGGGTCTCAATATCCTGCTCCTTGAGGCGGGCAATCAGGTCGTAGGCCATGCCATCAAAGGCGGTATTGAGGGTCGTCTGTAGCTCCTCGGGCAAGCCATCCCAGATGTCTTTATTGATCGACACAGCGATCATGGGCATGGAGTGAAAGCCAGGGTAGAGCGGGTAGGGGGCGAAAGCGTGCAGACCCATGGCGTCGTTATTCGAGAGCACCGTGGAGTCTGCGGCGTCGATTACGCCTTTTTCCAGGCCGGTATACACCTCAGAGCCCGGCAGATTAACGGGTGTGGCGCCAATGCGCTCGAAGATGTTGTACACCATGCCTTGAGGGGCACGGATTTTTAGCCCTTCAAAGTCAGCGATGGATTCGATGGGCACCGTGGAGGGTACCGACTCCAACGGAAAGGTCGCTGCGCTGATCAAATGGGCGCCATAGGGTTCGACCAGTTCGTTGTAAAGCTCTTCACCGCCGCCGTATTTCATGTACTCCAGGAAATCGTAGGGGTTCTGCCAAGCACCAACAAGATTGCCGAGCATACCAAAAGCCGGATCCTGGCCAGAGAAGTAGCTGGGGTCGGTCATATGACCCTGCAGAATCCCTGAGCTAACGGCGGTCAATGTCTCAGTAGGGCCAACCACGGAATTAATCGGCATTACCTCGATTTCAACACGGCCATCGGTCATTGCCGTAATTCGCTCGGCCCACTCTTGTTTGATCTTAAAGCTGGGTTCGCCCGAGGTTTCTGACGCCTGAAATTTCCATTCGTACTCGGCTGCCTGGGCCGCAGAGAGGCCCAGCAGTAGCACGGAACCAGTGAGTAGCGAGCTGTATTTCGATTTGAGCATAGCACTATTCCTCAAGTTTTTTGTTGTGGAGAGCGTGGTGGTTAACGCTGTAATGCAACGGGCCAATGACCCACGTGGGAGGGTAATGTTGAACATTAAGAGCAATTGTTCAACATATACTTTTGTATGGTCGACTAGATTGACGGGGTAGTTTAGTGTCTTGCGCATTCGGCACCCACTCTCGACGCCAACTCTCAGGTCGTCAGCCGTCACCGAACTAAAACAAGGAGTTAACCTCATGGGCCAACGTCAACGTCCGCTGCGCAGTGCTGAATGGTTTGGCACGGCTGATAAGAACGGTTTTATGTACCGCAGTTGGATGAAAAACCAGGGCATTCCCGACCATGAGTTTCAGGGCAAACCGATCATCGGTATCTGCAACACCTGGTCGGAGCTCACACCTTGCAATGCGCACTTTCGTAAGTTGGCGGAGCACGTGAAGCAGGGCGTGCTGGAGGCGGGTGGCTACCCGGTGGAGTTTCCGGTGTTCTCCAACGGCGAATCCAACCTACGGCCTACCGCGATGTTTACCCGCAACCTGGCCAGCATGGACGTGGAGGAAGCGATTCGCGGTAATCCCATCGATGCGGTGGTGCTGCTGGTGGGCTGCGACAAAACCACCCCGGCGCTACTGATGGGTGCGGCAAGCTGCGACATTCCCACCATCGTGGTCACCGGCGGGCCAATGCTCAACGGCAAGCACAAAGGTAAGGATATTGGCTCCGGCACCGTGGTCTGGAAACTCTCTGAGCAGGTCAAGGCGGGTGAGATTTCACTCCACGACTTTATGGCCGCCGAAGCGGGCATGTCCCGTTCTGCGGGCACCTGCAACACCATGGGCACCGCCTCCACCATGGCCTGCATGGCGGAATCCCTGGGCACCTCGCTACCCCACAATGCGGCGATCCCTGCGGTAGACTCTCGCCGCTACGTGCTGGCACACCTTTCGGGTAACCGGATTGTCGAGATGGTCAACGAAGACCTGCGGCTCTCCAAGATCCTTACCAAGGAAGCTTTCGACAACGCCATCCGTACCAACGCCGCCATTGGCGGCTCCACCAATGCGGTGATTCACCTCAAGGCGATTGCCGGACGGATTGGTGTGGATCTGACCCTGGACGACTGGAGCCGAGTGGGGCGCGGCACGCCCACGGTGGTCGATCTACAGCCCTCGGGGCGGTTCTTGATGGAGGAGTTC
>NZ_HG423343.1:2802081-2827766 GCF_000982975.1 Halomonas sp. A3H3
GCGGGTACCGCCAGCTGTATATCGAGCGGGTGCTCCAGGCGGACGAAGGCTGCGACTTTGACTTCCTGGTGGGTTGCCGCGGGTCTGACGTGCCGCGGCACTCGCATTAATTGGACTGAGCAATCACTTCCCGCAGAGTGCTCATTAATGCGGCGGCACCGGGGGAGAGTCGCTGGTGGCGTAAGCTCACCAGCCCATAGGGCTGAACGCTTAGCGCCTCGCTAAATGGCAGTAGATGAAAACGCTGCGGTGGGCAGAGCAGGTCAGCGGCTTCCCGTGTAGTCACCGTGATGGTATCGGATTTGTCGACGAGGGCCAGCGACAGCAGCAGGTCAGCGGTATCGACGATCTGGCGGGGCGGCGCGACCTGATGGTGCAGAAATAGGCTATCCACCCGCTGGCGCATCAACGCGCCAGCGGGCTGCAGCGACCAAGGGAAGCACGCCATATCAGCAAGGCTCAGCGTTTGTTTATCGGCTAATGGATGCCCTTGGCGGCACACAAAGCAGAGTTCCTCCTCGCCAATCTCCTCGAAGACAAAGCGCTCGGCATCGACGCCTGCGGGTATGCGAGTAATCGCGAAATCCAGTTCGCCTTCCAGTAGGCGTGGTACCAGCACTTTGCTGACATCCACATCTACGCTGATTTTTAGCCCTGGCCGGTCGCGGTGCACCCGTTCGATGGCGCTGGTGAGCAGCGTAACCGCTGGCGCCATTACCGTGCCGACGGCTACCGTGCCGGCACTGCCCTCGCCGAGAGCGTTTAGCTCCTCACCGGTGTGGCGTAGCGCTGAGAGCATGCTGTGGGCGTGGCGAATCATAATTTCGCCATACCAGTTAGGCGTTAGCCCACGGGGGTGGCGATCGAACAGCCGAATACCCAGGTTGGCTTCCAGGTCGCTGAGCAGTTTTGAGGCGGCGGGCTGGCTCATATTGAGCTGAGCCGCCGCGCGGTGCAGGTTGCGCTGCTCGTCCAGGGCTAAAAATAGCTGAAAATGACGCAACTTTAGTCGCACGTCTAAAAACCAGTTTTCGCCGAGAATGCCCATGGCATAAGCCTCGTGTTGTTATTGATACTTAGAAGTATATCGATAGTGAGGCATTTGTATATTGGTTGGTTATGCCAGACATGGCTACTGTAGTGTCTGTATCGGTCATGATGAACTGTGGTAACTCACTGAGTTTTCTGACCAAGCCTAACAACAATAATTTAGCAACAAAGTATGCCTCCAGGAGGAAGCTCATGCCTCTCATGTACAGCCAACGATTAAGAAATGGTTCACCTCTTCTGCTCGGTGCAATTGCCGCGGTACTTTTGGCAAACACCGCACAAGCCCAGAGCAGTTCTGAAGCCAACGCGGGCAGCAGCGTCGGCAGTGGTATCCAAACATCGGTGTTTGGCCATCTACCCGATGGTCGCCAGGTGGATGTCTATCAACTTACCAACGCCAATGGTATTGAGCTGCGGGTGACCAATTACGGTGGCATCATTCTGTCGCTGAAAACCCCTGATATGGACGGTAAGTTTGACGATATAGCGCTGGGCTTTGACTCTTTGGAAGCCTACCTCTCCGATGAGTACCGTCAGGCCAATCCTTACTTCGGTGCCATTATTGGTCGTTACGGCAACCGTATTGCGGGTGGGCAATTCTCCCTCGATGGAGAAACCTATTCATTGGCTACCAACGATGGCAGCAACCATCTGCACGGCGGCGACCAGGGATTTGATAAAGTGCTATGGCAGGCCGAACCATTCGAGAGTGACGCAGGCAATGGATTGGTACTGCGCTATACCAGCGAGGATGGCGAAGAGGGCTACCCCGGTAAGTTGGAGAGCGAAGTTACCTATACGCTGACCGATAATGACGAGCTGATGGTGGATTATCGGGCGGTAACCGATAAAGCCACCCCGATTAACCTAACCCAGCACAGCTACTTCAACCTAAAGGGTGAGGGTAGCGACACCATTCTCGATCATCAGTTGATGATCAATGCCCCTGAGTTTACCCCGGTCAATGACACCTTGATTCCAACCGGTGAGATCCGCTCGGTGGAGGGCACGCCGTTCGACTTTACCCAGGCGACGCCTATCGGTGAACGGATCGAGCAGGAGAACGAGCAGCTTGCCTTTGGTGGCGGTTATGACCACAACTTTGTACTTGCCCGCGATAACGCTGCATCAGATGAGCTGGTCTTGGCTGCCAAAGTATGGGAACCCAGAAGCGGACGCCTGGTGGAAATCACCACCACCGAACCCGCGATCCAATTCTATTCCGGCAACTTCCTTAACGGCGACCTGACCGGTAAGCAGGGCCAGGCCTACGGGCACCGCTCCGGCTTTGCGCTGGAAACTCAGCACTACCCTGACTCTCCCAATCAAGAGGCGTTTCCCAGCACGATCCTAGAGCCGGGCGAGACTTATCGCTCACGCACGGTCTATCGCTTTTCCGCGCAGCAAGACCTGGGCTCGTAATCTCGATTCATCATTACTATTACCAACCGTCCGTGGTTAGTAATCAAAAATATCAATAAAAACAACGCTAAAAATAGCAGGAGTACAACAATGAAATTGACGACAACATTTACCCGTTTAGCACTTGGTAGCGCAATTATGCTGGCCTCACTAGGGTCAGTACAGGCCCAGGAAGACGAGGTGAAGATTGGCTTTATCGTTAAAAAGCCGGAGCAGGCGTGGTTCATTAACGAACAGGAGGCGGCTACTGAAGTAGGCGAAGAGCTCGGCTTCGAAGTGGTACGCCTTGGCGGCGAAGATGGCCAAGAGGTGCTTAGCGCTATTGATAACCTCTACTCCCAAGGCGCTGAAGGGTTCGTAATCTGCCCGCCAGACGTACGCTTGGGGCCAGCGATTATGAACCGTGCTAACCAGTACGGCATGAAAGTAGTCACTGTGGACGACCAGTTTGTTAACTCAAGCGGTGAGCCCATGGAGGGCGTGCCGCACCTGGGTATGTCGGGCACCAAAATTGGGCGTCAGGTGGGCGAAGCCATTAATGCCGAAATGGAAGCGCGCGGCTGGAACCCCGAAGAGGTAGCCGCGCTGCGGATCACCAACAATGAACTACCGACCGCCGTTGAGCGTACCGACGGCGCCACCGAGGCGCTGATAGCCGCGGGATTCCCAGAAGATAATATTTTCGACGCGCCTCAGCAGAGCACCGACACCAGTGGGGCTTTCTCTGCCGCCTCTCCGGTGCTTTCCCAGCGCGGCGATTATGAGCACTGGGTGATCTATGCCCTTAACGAAGAGAGCGTGCTTGGCGGTGTTAGGGCTACCGAGCAGTATGGCTTAGCGCCTGAAGATGTGATCGGCGTGGGTATCAATGGCTCCGGCGCCGCCTTTGCGGAATTCTCCCGGGATAACCCCACCGGCTTTCACGGTACGGTAGCGGTGAGCTCCACCATGCACGGCCGTCAGACTGCTGAAGATCTCTACCGCTGGATTAGCGAGGATCAAGAGCCACCGGCCAATACCGAAACCTCCGGCACGCTAATGACGCGGGAAAACTGGCAGGAAGTGCGCGCCGCACTTGGTCTGTAACGGTAAGTCTCTGCGGGAGTATTGAAGCATGTCTGATGCTTATCTACGGTTCGACGCGATTAGTGTCGTTTTCCCCGGCGTGCGCGCGCTGGATGGGGTGAGTTTCTCCGCCCACGCCGGTCAAGTGCATGCCTTAATGGGCGAGAACGGCGCAGGTAAATCCACCTTGCTCAAGGTGCTAAGCGGCGTTAACCGGGTGGCCGAAGGGGCACTGTGGATCGATGGCCAGCGCTACGTATTCAACAATGCCCGAGAGGCGCTGCGGGAAGGCATTGCGATTATTTACCAGGAGTT
Source organism: Halomonas sp. A3H3 (assembly GCF_000982975.1). Lineage (NCBI taxonomy): Bacteria > Pseudomonadati > Pseudomonadota > Gammaproteobacteria > Oceanospirillales > Halomonadaceae > Halomonas > Halomonas sp. A3H3. The sequence goes on from NZ_HG423343.1 coordinate 2,805,934, forward strand.
GACGCTCTCACCCAATATGTCGGTAGCCGAAAACCTGCTGCTGGGTCAACTGCCCACGCGGCAGGGGTTTGTTGACCGTCGCCGGTTGAAGGAAAAAGCGTTGGCGATACTGGCTGATCTTGGCGAGGGGGAGATCCACCCCTCGACCAAGGTGCGCGAGCTCTCCATCGGCCAGCAGCAGATGATCGAGATTGGCCGTGCGCTGCTGCGAGACGCCAAGGTTATCGCGTTCGATGAGCCCACCAGTAGTCTCTCTATTCAGGAGATTCGCCAGCTAAAACGTATCGTCCAACGACTGCGTGATGAAGGGCGGGTGGTGCTCTACGTGACGCATCGCATGGAGGAGGTGTTTGAGATGTGCGATGCGGTCACCATCTTCCGCGATGGCCAGCATATACGCACCCATGAGGATATGTCGGCGCTCAATCACGACCTGTTAGTGAGTGAAATGGTCGGCCGGGATATCGACGATGTTTACGGCTATCGCCCGCGCACACAGGGCGATGTGGTCTTGAACGTGGAAGGAATCCACGGGCGCGGCCTCAAGGCGCCGGTGAGTTTCTCCGTCAAACGCGGGGAAGTCTTCGGGCTGTTTGGTCTGGTGGGCGCGGGGCGCAGCGAACTGCTGAGGTTGATCTGCGGAGTCGAATCGCCCAAGGCCGGCAGCGTACAGTTCAACGGTGAATCGCGACGTTTTAAAAGCCCTGGCGAGGCGATACGCGCCGGTATTGCCATGTGTCCAGAGGATCGTAAATCCCAGGGTATTTTCCCGGTGGCCAGCGTGGCCGACAACCTCAATATTAGCTGTCGGCGCTTTTTCAAACGCTGGGGCATGTTCCGCCACCCCGGCCGTGAGCGGCGCAATGCCGAGTCGTATATCCAGCAACTCAGTGTCAAGACACCGGGACCACGTACGCCGATCGGCAAACTTTCCGGCGGCAACCAACAGAAGGTGATTCTGGCCCGCTGGCTTGCCGAGGAGATTGATCTGTTTGTGATGGACGAGCCAACCCGAGGCATCGACGTCGGCGCACGGCGGGATATTTACTCGCTACTTTACGATTTGGCCGAACAGGGCAAAAGCGTGGTGGTGATTTCCAGTGACCTGGCAGAAGTCAGCTCCATCTGTGACCGCATCGCGGTGATGCGCGACGGTGAACTGGTGGACATAGTGCCGCGGGAATCGGCTACGCCGGAACGCCTGCTGGGCTTGGCGCTACCCGCCTAAGTGTCAGCTTTTTTTAAGGTTTCCAAGATATTCGTTCTTAAGAGAACAAGCTCAGGACAACAACCATGACAACTAACAATGCAACCCAAGGCGAGACTGCGCCCGCCCGGCGGGCCGGCAGGGGCTGATCAAGCCACTGCGCACGCTGCTGGATACCTCAGGGCTGATTGCAATTTTCTTGCTGCTATTTGTGGCCCTGGCGGTACTCATCCCTGACTTTCTGACCGGCCGCAACATGGTCGGGCTACTGCTCTCGATCACCCTGATCGGCAGTTTGGCCACCACCATGATGCTGGTGCTGGCACTGGGTGAGGTGGATCTCTCTGTGGCCTCTACGGTGGCCTTTGCGGGGGTAGTCGCAGCGGTGGTGACCTCCAGTACCGGTAGCGTGTTTATCGGCGTGATCGGGGGCATTGTCGCTGGGGGCGCGGTGGGCGCTTTTAACGGCCTGGTAATTGCCAAGTTCGGTATTAACTCGCTGATTGCCACCCTGGCGGCAATGGAGTTTGTACGCGGGCTGGCCTATATCACCTCCGGCGGCGACGCGGTAATGATCACCGTGCCGGGTTTCTTTGACCTGGGCAGTGCCTCGTTCCTCGGCCTAACCCTGCCGGTCTGGACCATGCTGGCCTGTTTCGTGATCTTTGGTGTGGTGCTCAACATGACCGCTTTCGGGCGCAATGTGCTGGCCACCGGGGGGAACTCGGAAGCCGCCGCGCTTGCCGGGGTTAATGTTCGCCGCCTCAAGATTATTGTTTTCGGCCTCCAGGGCGTAGTGGCGGGTGTCGTCGGTGTACTGCTAGCTTCACGCATGGGGCTGGGCGACCCCAATACCTCCATGGGCCTGGAACTGGCGGTGATTTCCGCCTGTGTGCTGGGCGGTGTGGCGCTATCCGGCGGCGTTGCCACCATTACCGGTGTGGTGGTCGGTGTACTGATCATGGGTTGTGTCCAGAACGCCATGGGGCTGCTCAACGTCCCCACCTTTTACCAGTACCTGGTGCGTGGCGCGATTCTGCTGCTGGCGGTGATGTTTGACCGCTGGAAACAGACCCGTCGTCAGCGGGCCTGACGCTTAAGCCGTTACCCCTTTATTAGTTGGTCACTTTTTTTCCGGTTTGTACGGAGGCTTTGTTATGTCTGATCGTCAGCGTCCATTACGCTCTGCCCAGTGGTTCGGCACCGCCGATAAAAACGGCTTTATGTACCGCAGTTGGATGAAAAACCAGGGCATTCCCGACCATGAGTTTCAGGGCAAACCGATCATCGGTATCTGCAACACCTGGTCGGAGCTCACACCTTGCAATGCGCACTTTCGTAAGTTGGCGGAGCACGTGAAGCAGGGCGTGCTGGAGGCGGGCGGCTACCCGGTGGAGTTCCCGGTGTTCTCCAACGGCGAATCCAACCTGCGCCCCACGGCGATGTTTACCCGCAACCTGGCCAGCATGGACGTGGAGGAAGCGATTCGCGGTAATCCCATCGATGCGGTGGTGCTGCTGGTGGGCTGCGACAAAACCACCCCGGCGCTACTGATGGGTGCGGCAAGCTGCGACATTCCCACCATCGTGGTCACCGGCGGGCCAATGCTCAACGGCAAGCACAAAGGTAAGGATATTGGCTCCGGCACCGTGGTCTGGAAACTCTCTGAGCAGGTCAAGGCGGGTGAGATTTCACTCCACGACTTTATGGCCGCCGAAGCGGGCATGTCCCGTTCTGCGGGCACCTGCAACACCATGGGCACCGCCTCCACCATGGCCTGCATGGCGGAATCCCTGGGCACCTCGCTACCCCACAATGCGGCGATCCCTGCGGTAGACTCTCGCCGCTACGTGCTGGCACACCTTTCGGGTAACCGGATTGTCGAGATGGTCAACGAAGACCTGCGGCTCTCCAAGATCCTTACCAAGGAAGCTTTCGACAACGCCATCCGTACCAACGCCGCCATTGGCGGCTCCACCAATGCGGTGATTCACCTCAAGGCGATTGCCGGACGGATTGGTGTGGATCTGACCCTGGACGACTGGAGCCGAGTGGGGCGCGGCACGCCCACGGTGGTCGATCTACAGCCCTCGGGGCGGTTCTTGGAGGCGGGTGGCTACCCGGTGGAGTTTCCGGTGTTCTCCAACGGCGAATCCAACCTACGGCCTACCGCGATGTTTACCCGCAACCTGGCCAGCATGGACGTGGAGGAAGCGATTCGCGGTAATCCCATCGATGCGGTGGTGCTGCTGGTGGGCTGCGACAAAACCACCCCGGCGCTACTGATGGGTGCGGCAAGCTGCGACATTCCCACCATCGTGGTCACCGGCGGGCCAATGCTCAACGGCAAGCACAAAGGTAAGGATATTGGCTCCGGCACCGTGGTCTGGAAACTCTCTGAGCAGGTCAAGGCGGGTGAGATTTCACTCCACGACTTTATGGCCGCCGAAGCGGGCATGTCCCGTTCTGCGGGCACCTGCAACACCATGGGCACCGCCTCCACCATGGCCTGCATGGCGGAATCCCTGGGCACCTCGCTACCCCACAATGCGGCGATCCCTGCGGTAGACTCTCGCCGCTACGTGCTGGCACACCTTTCGGGTAACCGGATTGTCGAGATGGTCAACGAAGACCTGCGGCTCTCCAAGATCCTTACCAAGGAAGCTTTCGACAACGCCATCCGTACCAACGCCGCCATTGGCGGCTCCACCAATGCGGTGATTCACCTCAAGGCGATTGCCGGACGGATTGGTGTGGATCTGACCCTGGACGACTGGAGCCGAGTGGGGCGCGGCACGCCCACGGTGGTCGATCTACAGCCCTCGGGGCGGTTCTTGATGGAGGAGTTCTACTACGCCGGTGGCCTGCCCGCGGTGCTTAGACGTCTGGGTGAGGCCGACCGGCTGCCCTTCAAAGACGCCTTGACCGTCAACGGCAAAACCCTGTGGGAAAACGTCCAGGACGCCCCGCTGTACAACGACGAAGTGATTCGCCCGCTGGATAATCCGCTCACCGCGGACGGCGGCATCTGCGTGGTGCGCGGCAACCTCGCCCCTAATGGCGCGGTGTTAAAGCCCTCGGCAGCCACGGCCGAACTCATGCAGCACCGCGGTCGTGCGGTAGTGTTCGAGGACTTCGATGACTACAAGGCGCGCATCAACGACCCGGACTTGGACGTGGAAGCCAATGACATACTGGTCATGAAGCACTGCGGCCCCCGGGGTTATCACGGCATGGCCGAGGTGGGCAATATGGGCCTGCCGCCCAAGATCCTCGCCCAAGGCATCACCGATATGGTGCGTATTTCGGATGCCCGCATGAGCGGCACCGCCTACGGCACCGTGGTACTGCACGTAGCGCCCGAAGCCGCTGCCGGTGGCCCGCTGGCAGCGGTACGCAACGGTGACTGGATCGAGCTCGACTGCGCAAGCGGCCGGCTGCATCTGGAACTCAGCGACGAAGAACTGGCCTCGCGCCTGGCCGAAAGTGACCCCACCGCCGCCTCAACGCTGATTGCCAGCCAGGGCGGGTACCGCCAGCTGTATATCGAGCGGGTGCTCCAGGCGGACGAAGGCTGCGACTTTGACTTCCTGGTGGGTTGCCGCGGGTCTGATGTGCCGCGGCACTCGCATTGATGGTCATTCGAAGATCCTGAGGTAGCGCCAAAAGGGTCGCGAGCTAAAGCTACCTCCCTCGGGGGCAATTATCAGCCTGGCAGATATAGCTCCACGCAGAGTGACGAAGAGCTTAAAAAAGAGGACGCGCAATGACCGCTAGGTTGACCGACAAGCATATTCTGGTAACCGGTGCTGCCACCGGCATCGGCCGCGCCATTGCCGAGGCCTGCGTCCGCGAGGGTGCCACGGTCGCCTTGCTGGATAGAGACGGTGATAACGTCGAGAGGCTGGCAGCGCAACTGCGCAGCGAAGGACACAATGCTCAGGCGTTGGTGGCAGATATTGCTGATCGCGCAACGGTGGACGCCGCCGTGGCGAAGGCACGGGAGATTAACGGGCCCTTGACCACCTTGGTTAATAACGCCGGAATGAATGTCTTCCATGATCCACTCGCCATGCCGGATGACGCCTGGCAACTTTGCCTAGCGGTCGATCTGGAAGGTGCCTGGTTCTGTAGCCGGGCGGTGTTGCCGGACATGTTGGCGCAGGGCGACGGCGCCATTATCAACATCGCCTCCACCCACAGCTTCTCGATTATTCCCGGTTGTTTTCCCTACTCGGTAGCCAAGCACGGCTTGATTGGCTTAACCCGATCGCTCGGCATTGAATACGCACCGCGGGGCGTGCGGGTCAATGCCATCGCGCCGGGCTATATTGCCACCTCGGCGGTAGAGGCGCATTGGCAGACCTTCGATGACCCCGTCGCGGCTAAGGCACGCATCGAAGCCTTGCTGCCACCAGGGCGGTTAGGGCAACCCGAGGAAGTCGCCATGACGGTGGTCTTCCTGGCTTCAGATGAAGCCCCCTTTATCAACGCCAGTTGCCTGACCATCGACGGAGGCCGCAGCGTGGTTTATCACGACTGACAGTTGTTATGGTCGTTGAGTGCTTGCAAGGAATATCTGGATATTAGTGGCGTGAATAGAGTTTAGGCTGTATCCACGGGTTTAAACGTTAGTGCTTAGTTTTCCTTCAGCGAGCTCAATCTCTTGAGTAGATTGTCTTGGAAGAAATATTCCTTTTATACAATCTGGATTAATGATGGCAAGTTGAATATGGTTTTCAGAAAAAAACTTGGCTCCATCGTATAGTGGATCGCCTTCGATAAACGCGGCTCTAACAGAGTCAAAGGGTTCACCCTGTTCCTTGGCTAATGCACATGCATAACGGATTACAGCACAGTCAAGCTCACGGGCTTTAAAATCAAAATCTGTTTTTCCAAACGATCTATTCTCAGGCAGTGGTGTACCTTCTGCCTCTAAATCGTCTTTTAGCTGCTGATAAGCTTCTTTAAGAAAATCATTATATTTTTGGTCAAGCAAATCCAGACAGTTGCCGAGCTCAATTACTGCGCCCAGTACAAAGGGATCTTTAACATTAGAAGCAGCCCGCTGGCTATCTTGAAGGGCATACTGATGCGCTCTTTCAAGATTATTTTCCCAAAAGTAAACGCCATTGCCCAGCCAATCATACTTATTATTACTGTGTTTGAATTCAGATTTTTGGTTCAGGATACTGATGGCAATATCTTTATCTAACCCATGAAAACCATAGACAATTGTCGGTTTTGATGAATACATTAGGTCTTAACGTGTGCCGTATGGTTGCCTTTAGACTTAGATGGACTGAAAAAACGCTTATCAAGACGTCCTTGTGAATCAAGGATGTGCGCATCTTTAAGCAATTTCATTCTTTGCTCATGAGTGCGGTTCTGCCCAGCTGCCTTAACTTTTTGTGTCAATTGATGAATAGACATAAAATACTCCCTTGTACATTTTCATGCTAATCGACCTTTTGGCTACAGGCAAGTAGCCGATCCGGACTTAGCCTGGCTATCTAACAGCGTCTCGCCATCGGTGGCATTTAGCGCCATGGTGATGCCTCCCATGCAGGTCATGTCGCGATCCCAGGCGCAGTGTTCGATGCGGGTGGTGCCCATCAGTTCGGCCACCAGGGCATCGTCAATGGCGGTGTGCATGGCGGCTTGCATGGCGTCAAAGCCGCGCACGCCGGAGCCGGTAATCAGCACTAGATCGGGGTTAAAGAGCGCCAGCACATTGGCAATGCCGAACCCCAACGCCCGCCCAGCCTCGGCGTAAATACGCTGGGCTGTCGGGTCGCCTTTTAATGCTAACTGTGTCAGCGCTTGCATCTGCTGCTCTGAGGGGTGTGCGCTGTCGCCGGAGGGAAGCGCTAAATGATCGGCGGCGGCGCGATAGAGCGCATAATCGCTAGTGTAAGCTTCAATGCAGCCCCGTCGCCCGCAGGCGCACAGGGCGCCATCGGGTTGGTATTTGCTGTGCCCAAACTCCGCCGCTGAGCCATTGGCACCTAGAAAGGGCACGCCGTTAATCAATACCGACATACCGATACCGTAGCCCAGCATAATGACCACCAAGTTGGGGCAGTCTGCATAGGCGGGCTGTGCCGCTAGAACGCTGGCGATGCAGTTGGCATCGTTTTCCAGCAGTACGCTGCAGTGAAAACGCTCCGCTAATCGCGTCGATATCGGTGCGTTACGAAAGCTTAAAGCGGGGGACCAGATAATCGTACCGCTTTGCGACGAGACTACCCCCTGCACTGCCAAACAGATCCCCGCCAAGCGTTGAAATCCCTTTAGCTGTTGCGCGCAAACAGTGCTGATCTTCTCTTCCAGCAGCGCTTCCAGGTCGTCGGCGCTCAGCGTCAGGGTGGGCACTGCGTGGTGTTCGCTTTGGCGTACCTGACCCGAAAAATCGCCCACCACCAACTGGATCTCATTGATCGATAGCTTGATACACACCACGCAGGCGGCATTAGGGTCGAGTTCAATCAAGGTTTTTGGTCGGCCACGCCCGGTGGGGCGGGGTGTTTCGGGTGGCCGTTCCGTGATCAACCCCTGCTGGAGTAGTTCGGCGCTGATCGAGGTGACGGTGGCAGAGCTAATGCCATTGAGTGCGCCTAGGTCGATGCGTGCCACCGATCCTTGGTCACGCAGAGTGCGTATCACCGCCAGGGTGTTGTCGAGGCGGCTAGTATCAGTCGACGGAAGGGCCATAGGGTCGCCGTTATAGTTCGTGTTGAAAAAAAGCAGTGCTGCACATTGCTGAGCGCTCTCATCGTGGGGTGTGAGCGCAATTGTCAAAATACGACCTAAGTTGCATATGCAAATATTTATTTTAGCACCTAAAGTAAATCAAGCATCAACCTAAATCAATCGATGTTGATAAGCCCCCAACACAATAACAACAGACTTCATCAGGTGGCCTCATGCTGTTATCAGCGCGCAAACTCTGCCGCTCGTTTGGCGAAAACCAAGTGTTATTCGACGTTGATCTCGACCTGCAGGCGGGCGAAGTGCACGCCTTGCTGGGTGAGAACGGCGCCGGTAAATCGACCCTGGTAAAAATCCTGGCCGGTTACCTTCGCCCCACCTCCGGTGAGGTCCTGGTGGACGGCAGCCAACGGCACTATCGCTCCAGCGGTGAGGCAGAGGCCGACGGCGTGGTGATGATTCACCAGGAGTTGGCACTGGCGGAACAGCTCAGCGTAGAGGAGAACATCTTCTTGGGCCGCGAACTGCGCCGTGGAGTGTTTCTGGATCGACGAGCCATGCGGGAACGCAGCCGGACGGCACTGTTGGAGCTCGAAACCGACGTTGATCCACGTGCTCGAGTGAAAGACCTTAGCACCTCTGATCAGCAGATGGTGGAGATCGCCAAGGCGATCACCCGGGATGTGCGCGTGCTGATTATGGACGAGCCCACCGCCACACTGACGGAAAACGAAGTATCGGTGCTATTCGCACTCATCGACCGTTTGCGCCAACGTGGTGTGGCGATTCTGTATATCTCCCACAAGCTGCGTGAAATTGAGCAGATTGCCGACCGCGTGACGGTATTGCGCGACGGCCATTTGGTCGATAGCGGCTCCATGACTGGACGCAGCAAGGAAGAGTTGGCACGGCTGATGGTGGGGCGTGAGATCACTGAAATGTACCCACCGCGTACGCATCTCCCCTCCGATGCGCCGGTGGTGCTGGAAGCGCGGGATATGGTGGTGCCCGGGGCCGTTAAACAGGCCAGCTTTACCCTGCGCCAGGGGGAAGTGTTGGGGTTTGGTGGCATCGTGGGCGCTGGCCGAACCGCGCTGATTGAAGCCGTGCTGGGTCTGCGCAGTAAAAGCGCCGGTCAGGTGCTACGCAATGGTCAACCGGTGGTATTGCGACACCTGCGCGATGCGGTGCACCAACGAATTGCTTATCTCACCGAGGATCGCAAGGGCAAAGGCTTGGTGCTCAATATGGATCTGCGCTCCAACGTTACGTTGCTCAATTTACGCGCTCACTGCCATCCTCTTATTGACCGCCGGCGTGAAGAGCAGGCCTTTCAACAGGCCATCCAGCGCTTTGATATCCGCCTGCGGACGGCAGCGCGCACCGCTGCCGAACTCTCCGGCGGTAACCAGCAGAAGCTGCTGCTCGCCAAGGTGATGTCCATTGCCCCTGAAGTCGTGATTATCAATGAACCGACCCGGGGCATCGATGTGGGAACCAAGCACCAGATCTATCACTTTATCCATGAATTAACCGAGGCGGGCTGCTCGGTGATATTGATCTCTTCAGAAATGGGCGAGCTGATAGGCCTTTCCCACCGGGTGGCGGTAATGTGCGCCGGGGTACTCACCGGGGTGCTTGAAGGCGAGCAAATAAACGAACACGAAATCATGCAGTACGCATCCGGCATTAAGGGAGCAGAGGTCGATGAGCAGCGTCATGGCTAATAACAAAACGACTAATAAAGCAGCTAACCAAATGATCAAGCAAAAAGGCTTCGCCATAGACCTGAAAACCTGGGGGCCCTTTGTAGCACTGGTGGTTCTGGCGCTACTGGGCGTGCTGATTAATCCGGCTTTTCTAGGGCTGGATAATCTCTCCAACATGCTTACCCGCAGTGCCTTTATCGGCATTATTGCCATTGGCGCTACCTTTGTAATTACCGCCGGCGGGTTGGATCTTTCGGTAGGGGCAATGGCGGCCTTTATTGCCGGGGTGATGATTATTTTGATGAACAGCCTCGTCGAGCAGTTTGGCGCCGGGCTGACCACCGTGCTGTTCGGCGTGGGTGCCTCGCTGCTGCTGGGGCTGTGCGCTGGCTTTATCAACGGCATGGTGACTACCAAAGGCAAAATTGAGGCGTTTATTGTCACCCTCGGCACTATGGGGATTTACCGCTCACTGGTCACGTACCTCGCCGATGGCGGCACCCTCACCCTGGACTGGGCAGTGCGTGATATCTATCGGCCGATGTATTACGGCAGCTTCCTGGGCATCACCATTCCGGTCTGGGTGTTTCTATTTGTCGCCATTGTTGGCTACATTCTGCTCAACTACACCCGCTTCGGGCGCTACTGCTTTGCCATCGGCTCCAATGAAAAAGTGGCCGAATACAGCGCTATTCACGTCGATCGCATCAAAACCATGACCTACATGCTGCAGGGTGTGTGCGTGGCCTTGGCGACAATTATCTATGTGCCCCGGCTGGGCTCTGCATCGGGTGCCACCGGGGTACTCTGGGAGCTGGAGGCGATTGCCGCGGTGATCATCGGCGGCACCATGCTCAAGGGCGGGCATGGGCGTATCTGGGGCACGGTGGTGGGCGCCATCATGCTCACCATGATTGGCAATATTCTCAACTTGACCGATGCCATTTCTAACTATCTCAACGGGACGGTGCAGGGGATCATCATCATTGTGGCGGTCTACCTGCAGCGTGCCTCGTGGAGAAAAGCAGCGCCTTAAGGCACTGAAACGAATGTAAAAACCAGAAAAACGTTCGCAACATCAACCCTTAGCAGCTCGCAACGCAGCAAGTAAAAACAGCAAGTAAAAACAGCAAAACAATTACAAACACGAAAGGAGCATCACTATGCGAACCATCAAGACAGCAGTGAAGGCCTGCGTCACTACTGCAGCACTCACTTCAGCAATAGGGCTCTCCGGCGCCGCGGTTGCCCAGGAGTACACCATCGGTGTCTCCATTCCCGCCGCCACCCATGGTTGGACGGGGGGCGTTAACTACCATGCCGAAGAGGCCAAAAAACGCCTTGAGGAGCTCTATCCTGACATTGAGATCACCATCTCCACAGCGGGCACGGCCGGCGAGCAGGCCAATGATCTAGAAGACTTGGTGTCGCTGCGCAACATCGACGCGCTGGTGGTGCTGCCGTTTGAATCTGGGCCACTGACCGATCCGGTGCGCCGGGTTAAAGAGTCCGGGGTGTTCGTCACCGTGGTAGATCGAGGCCTGACGGAAGAGGGGATCCAGGATCTCTATGTAGCGGGGAATAACCATGAACTAGGCCGCGTTTCCGGTGAGTACATCCGCGAACGCCTTGATGACGAAGGCGACATTGTGGTGCTGCGCGGTATTCCCACGGTGATCGACGATGAGCGGGTGCAGGGCTTCCAGGAAGCGATCGAAGGCTCCGAGGTCAACATCCTCGATATGCAGCATGCCAACTGGAACCGTGATGATGGCTTTGAAGTGATGCAGGACTACCTATCGCGCTTCGACAATATCGACGCCGTCTGGGCCCAGGATGACGATATCGCGCTAGGGGTAATTGAAGCAGTGCGCCAAGCGGATCGTGAAGACGAGCTGTTTATCGTCGGCGGGGCGGGCATGAAGGACATTATTAAACGGGTGATGGATGGTGATGAGCTGGTGCCGGTGGACGTGTTGTATCCACCTGCCATGATCGCCACCGCCATGGACCTGACCGTACAGCACTTTGTCTCCAATGGCCCGGTGTTGGGTGAGTACATTCTGGGCTCGCCGCTGATTACCCAGGAGAATGCCGAGCAGTACTACTTCCCCGATTCGCCGTTCTGACCGCGTATTGATTGCGTAGTGATTAATAGGCGCGGGTAAAAGCACCACTCCTTCCCGCGCCTACCCAAGCACTTAATCCAAACGATATTGAGAGAGTCCTATGAAAACAATCAAAGGGCCAGCGCTCTTTCTCGCCCAGTTCGCCGGTGATGAAGCCCCCTTTAATAGCCTCGACAGCATTGCTGCTTGGGCGGCGGGGCTTGGGTATCAGGGCGTGCAGATTCCCAGCTGGGATGCACGCATGATCGATCTCAAACGTGCTGCCGAGAGCCGCACCTACTGCGATGAGATCAAAGGCACACTGGCCGAGCACGGCTTAGCGCTTACCGAGCTCTCCACCCACCTTCAGGGCCAGTTGGTCGCCGTACATCCTGTTTACGACGAGATGTTCGATGGTTTTGCGGTACCCGAGGTTCGCGGTAATCCCAAGGCACGCCAGGCTTGGGCCGTTGAGCAGCTCAAGCTGGCCGCCAAGGCATCGCAAAATCTTGGTTTAACCGACCACGGCACCTTTTCCGGGTCACTGGCGTGGCCGTTCATCTATCCCTGGCCCCAGCGTCCGGCGGGTTTGGTCGAAACCGCATTTGACGAACTGGCGAATCGCTGGCGCCCGATTCTGGATGCGTTTGATGAAGCGGGTGTGAACCTCTGCTACGAGATTCATCCCGGCGAAGACCTGCACGACGGCATCACCTTTGAGATGTTTCTTGAGCGGGTCGGTAACCACCCCCGCTGCCACATCCTTTACGATCCCAGCCACCTGATCCTGCAGCAGCTCGACTACCGCGGCTTTCTGGACGTCTATCGCGACTACATTCAGATGTTTCACGTTAAGGACGCCGAGTTTAACCCCAGCCCCAAGCAGGGCGTTTACTCAGGCTATCAGTCATGGACAGAGCGCGCGGGGCGCTTTCGCTCCCTGGGCGATGGCCAAATCGACTTCAAGTCGATCTTCTCCTGGATGGCGGCCAACGACTATCACGGCTGGGCGGTGCTGGAGTGGGAGTGCTGCCTGAAACACCCGGAAGTCGGCGCCCGTGAAGGCGCAGCCTTTATTCGCGACCACATTATTGAGGTAACCGAGCGGGCGTTTGATGACTTCGCTGACGGCGGCTCCGACCAAGCCGCCAATCGCCGCATCCTCGGTCTTTAATAACGCGCCTCAATTAATTCAACCCCATTAATTCAACGACAGCGGAGGGCAATACGATATGAGCAATCAACAAGACACGCCGCGTCGGCTGCGCCTGGGCATGGTCGGCGGTGGCCAAGGAGCGTTTATCGGCGGGGTGCACCGCATCGCCGCGCGGTTGGATGACCATTTCGAACTGGTTGCCGGGGCCTTTGCCTCTGCCCCTGATCGCAGCCGGGCCGCCGCCGCGGAGCTGCACGTTGACGCCGAACGCGCTTACCCCGACTACCAGACCATGGCCGAAGCGGAGCGCAAGCGCTCGGATGGTATCGATGTGGTCGCCATTGTGACCCCCAACCATGTTCACTTCGACGTGGCGCGCACCTTTTTAGAAGCGGGTTTTCACGTCATCTGCGACAAGCCGATGACGATCACCCTGGAAGAGGCGCAAACCCTCGCCGAGCTGGTGGAACGGACGGGGCTGTTTTTCGGCTTAACCCATAACTATTCCGGCTACTCGCTGGTTCGCCAGGCGCGAGAGATGGTGGCCAACGGTGAGCTGGGTGATCTTCGCGTCGTCCAGGTGGAGTACCCGCAAGATTGGCTCTCCACCCGCCTGGAAGAGAGCGGCGTCAAGCAAGCTGAGTGGCGCACCGATCCCAAACGCAGCGGCCCGGCAGGTTGTTTGGGTGATATCGGCACTCACGCCTACCACCTGGCGCGCTATGTGACCGGCCTGCAACTGGAATCACTCGCCGCCGATATGCACACCTTTGTGGAAGGCCGTGCGCTGGATGACAACGTGCATATGCTGCTGCGCTTTAAGGGCGGTGCCCGCGGCATGCTGTGGTCAAGCCAGGTCGCGCCGGGCAACGAAAACGGTCTCCAGCTACGCGTTTATGGCAGCAAGGGTGGCCTTGCCTGGCGCCAGGAAACGCCCAATCAGCTAGTGCATTCGCCACTGGGAGAGCCGCCACGGATATTGACCCGCAACGGCCCTGGCCTGGGCGAAGCTGCCATGGCGGCTGCACGCATTCCACCGGGGCATCCGGAAGGCTATCTCGAAGCCTTTGCCCAGCTCTATCGCGATTTCGCTGAGCAAATTCACGCCCATCAACGGGGGGAACGCGCTGAGGCGCTGGCGGTGCAAACCCCGGGAGTCGCCGACGGTGTCGATGGTCTTACGTTTATTACCCGCGCGCTGGCCTCGTCCGCTGCCGGTGGGCAGTGGGTGGATATTTAAAACGCGGTTAAAGCACGCCTAAAAGAGAAAGGTGGGAAACAATATGAATCAGCACTCAGCGCGCTATACAAGCCTTGAACAGCGTGTGGTCTTTATTACCGGCGGCGGCAGCGGCATTGGCGCCTCGCTTACCCGAGCCTTTCACCTTCAGGGCGCGCGGGTGGTGTTTGTCGATATTAACGATGAGGCCAGCGAGGCGCTGGTCGAAGAGCTCCGCGCCGAGACCGGCGAGGCACCGCACTACCACCACTGCGACATTCGCGATGTGGCCAGCCTACAGCAGGTTATCGCCGAGACCGGCCAGCACCTCGGGCCAATCCATACCCTGGTCAACAATGCTGCCAGCGATGATCGTCACGCCTGGCAGGATGTGGATGTTGCTTATTGGGATGAACGTATGTCGCTCAACCTGCGGCCGATGTTCTTTGCTGCCCAGGCAGCGGCAAAACAGATGATGCAAACGGGCGGTGGCTCGATCATTAATTTTGGCTCGGTCAGCGTGCAGATGGCGTTAGGCGGTTTGCCCGCTTATGTGACTGCCAAAGCGGCCGTGCACGGATTGACCCGCAGCCTGGCCCGGGAACTGGGCGAGCACAATATTCGCGTTAATACACTGGTGCCCGGCTCGGTGATGACCGAGCGGCAGCTCGAAAAGTGGATTAGCCCCGGCGACGAAGTCGCCATTCAACAACGCCAGTGCCTAAAAATGCGCCTTGAACCCCAGCATATCGCCCCCGCGGTGCTGTTTTTAGCCAGTGCCGAAAGCCAGGCCATCACCGCTCAGGAGTTGGCGGTAGACGCGGGCTGGGCTTGATGGATGATTCAACAGCAAGCTTTAAAATAACATTAGGAGAATTTCATGCACGTATCTAACAAATACAACGTGCCCTGTTCACGCCCTCGTCACTTAGCGCTGGTTGTTGCCGCTGTTGCTGCTTTGGGGTCAGTAACCGCAGCCGCCGATACCACGGTGACGGTGCTAAGGATTGAAAGCAGTAGCGCTGAAAAACGCTACTACGAGGAAGTGGTTGCCGCCTATGAGGCGGAGCACCCCGACGTTAATGTCGAGTTCGAATACCTTGCCAACGAGGCGTACAAAACGCGCCTGCCCACCATGCTGCAGTCCAGCCAGCGCCCGGATATCTATTACACCTGGGGCGGTGAGGGGTTGCGCGATCAGGTGGATGCGGGGTTTGTCCGCGACCTGAGCGAGCCGATGCGCGATGGCTGGCAGGATATCTACCCAGAATCTGCAGTACGCGCCTTCACCCTGGATGATCGTGTCTATGGCGCGCCGCTCTACGCCACGGTGGTGGGTATCTGGGCGAACACTGCCCTGACAGAAAAGGCGGGAGTTGATGCGCAAGCGATCAAGACCTGGGAGGATTTTGAAAACGCCGTGGTGGCGCTACGGGAAGAGGGCATAACGCCGCTGGTGGTCGGTGGCCAGGATGGTTGGCCGCTGCACTTCTATTGGGGCTCTTTAGTCACCCGCCTAGCCGGTGGCGAGGGCATTGAAGCGGCCAAAAGTGGTGAAAACGGCGGCTTTGAAGGCGAGCCCTTTGTACGCGCTGGCGAGATGCTGCAGTCGCTGGTTGAGCTTGACCCATTTCAACCCGGCTTTATGGCTACTTCCTACGAGCGTGCCAGCGGCATGTTTGGCGATGGCGAGGCCGCCTTCCACGTGATGGGCGACTGGGATTATCTTCCTTCCAAGCAGCGCTCAGTGAGTGGAGAGGGTGTCCCGGATGACGACTTGCTGTTTGTCCCTTTTCCAGAGGTCGAAGGTGGTGAGGGCAACGCACAGAGTTTTGGCGGGATGAACGGTTTTGCTGTCACCCGTGATGCGCCCGATGAAGCGGTCGACTTCCTGCGTTTTCTGCTCAATGCCGACAACCAGCGTAAAGCTGCCGCAACAGGCATCTTTGTACCGGTTGCCGAGGGCTCAGCGGAAGCCCTTGAAACGCCCTATGCTCGCCGCGTTGCAGAAATTCTTGATGAATCCGAGTTTCATCAGGTGTTTCTGGATCAAGCGCTGGGTACGTCTGTCGGTGCGACGATTAATGATATCAGCGGAGATTTAGCGCAAGGCGTCGTGACGCCCGAAGAGGCCGCTGCCCGGGTCGAAGAAGCCTGGCAGTTTAGATGATCCGCCCGCTAAAAGAGCACGCGCGATACCGCCCGTGCTCGTCCACGCTCTGGCTCGGAGTTTGCCATGACCACGCTTGACCGAACCGCCGTGCCGCGGAGAGGGAATGCTGACCGGGTGAAGAAAGGCTTGGTGAGCGGTAAATTCACCGCGCTATTAATCCTGCTTCCACCGGCGTTAATCCTTTTTTCGCTGTTCGTCATTCTGCCGCTAGCGGATGCCGTCTATTACAGCGGTTTCTCCTGGAATGGCTACGGTGCGCCCAGTGACTTTGTCGGCGCGCAAAATTATCAGCGCCTGCTCGATCACTCGGTGTTTCATACCGCGCTATGGAATACCGCCAAACTGATACTGGTATCGCTACTGATTCAGATGCCCCTGGCGCTGGGGTTAGCACTGTTGGTGTACCGTAAAACGCCCACCAACACTCTGTTTAGGCTGGTATTTTTCCTGCCCTACATCTTGGCGGAGGTGGCCGCGGGGCTCATTTGGAGCTTTGTTTTTGACGGCGACTACGGCATTACCAGTTCGCTGTTGCATGCTATGGGCCAGGAGTCGGTGTATGTGTTGGCCGATCACCAGTGGGCGTTTCCGGCGATTATGACCGTGATCGTTTGGAAGTACTTTGGCTTCCATATGATGATCTACATTGCCGCCCTGCAGGGCGTGCCCAAGGATCTGGTTGAAGCCGCCAAGCTTGAAGGGGCTAAACCCCGCCAAGTGGCGCTTTTTGTACAAATCCCGCTGATTAAGCATGCCATCGTGGTGAGTGGTTTCTTTGCCATTATCGGTTCGCTACAGATCTTCGACATTATCATCCCGATGACCAACGGCGGCCCCTCTAACTCGACCCACACCATCGTTACCTACCTGTACAGCTTCGGTCTCTCACGGCTCAATATTGGCTTTGGTAGCGCCGCTGCGGTAGTGCTGTTTGTGCTCGCTATCGGAATCGCCTTCTTCTACCAACGCACCACCGGCAAGGGGAGTAAGGCATGAAAAGTATCACTACCCGTAACACCCTGCGCGTGATCATCCTGATCGTGGTAGCGAGCGTGGTGATCGGTCCCCTATTAGCGGCATTTTTCGGTGGCTTCAAGGGGAATTCAGAGCTGCGTACCAATCCGCTGTGGCTGCCTGATAGTTGGGATGCCGGCAATTACATCGGCATCCTGCTGGACGGCAATTTCTGGCGCTATTTGGGTAACTCTTTTTTTATCTCGTTAATGACGGTGTTTTTAACCCTGGTGGTGGGGGCCGCAGCGGCTTATGTGTTTTCGCAGATCCGCTTCTTCGGCGCCAAGATGATCCTCTCCTATCTGCTGCTCGGCCTGATGTTTCCCTTTGCGGCGGCCATTCTGCCGCTGTTTATCAAGGTGCGGGATTTGGGCCTGCTGGATACCTATTGGGCGGTGATCCTGCCCCAGACGGCGTTTGGTTTGTCGTTAGCCATCCTGCTCTTTAAGGCCTTCTTTGACCAACTGCCTAAAGAGCTGTTTGAAGCGGCCTACGTCGATGGGTGCAGCTATTTGCGCTTCTTCTGGTCGTTCACTCTGCCCCTCTCGACCCCCATTCTGGCCACGGTGGGCGTGTTTGTCTTTGTGCAGAGCTGGAACAACTTTCTACTGCCGTTAGTGGTGCTCAACGACCGCTCTATCTACACCTGGCCACTGGGTATGATGCAGTTCCAAGGGGAGTACCTTACCCAGTGGAACATGATTCTAGCCTTCGTGACCTTGACCATCATACCGGCGGTTATTTTCTTTCTCGCCGCCCAGAAGTACATCGTGGCTGGCCTGACCGGCGGCTCGGTTAAGGGATAAAGGAGGATCCATAATGAACGATGTTATCCATAACCCTATTCTGGCCGGGTTCAATCCTGACCCCTCTATTTGTCGGGTAGGCGACGACTATTACTTGGCTACATCGACCTTTGAGTGGTACCCAGGCGTTCAGATTCATCACTCCCGCGATTTGGCTAACTGGACGCTGGTCACACGGCCCTTGAACCGTGCCAGCCAACTAGATATGCGCGGTAATCCAGACTCATGCGGCATCTGGGCGCCCTGCTTAAGCTACGCCGACGGGCTGTTCTGGCTGGTCTATACCGACATGAAGCGTTATGAGGGGAACTTCAAGGATGGGCATAACTACGTGGTGACAGCACCGCGTATCGAGGGGCCCTGGAGCGATCCGGTCTACCTGAATTCAAGTGGCTTTGACCCTTCACTGTTTCACGATACCGATGGCCGAAAGTGGTTGATCAACCTGCAGTGGGATTATCGCCAGCACGAAGGGCGGGATCGTTTCGGCGGAATAGTGCTGCAACAGTATGATCCCGAGCAACGCCGCTTGGTGGGCGATATCAACAATATTTTCGCCGGTACCGAACTGAAGCTCACAGAAGGTTCGCATCTCTACCGGCGCGATGGTTGGTACCACCTCTTGGTGGCCGAGGGCGGCACCGGCTACCAGCATGCGGTGACCATGGCGCGTTCAAAAACGCTGACAGGCCCTTACGAGGTACATCCCAACAATCCACTTCTGACGAGTCGAGATGATCCTGAAAACCCGCTACAGCGGGCTGGCCATGCAGATTTGGTCGACTCCCCTGAAGGTGACACTTATCTGGTGCATTTATGCAGTAGACCTCTGACAGGCACCCGGCTATCGCCGATGGGGCGCGAGACCGCTATTCAGCGCGTGGAGTGGGGCGAAGATGGCTGGCTACGGCTCGCTGATGAGGGCAATGTACCAGCGTTAGAGGTGGCGATGAGTGGGGTGACGCAGAAGCTGCCTGCTCATGCAGAGCACTACGATTTCAAATCAGCAACGCTGCCCGATGCGTTTCAGTGGCTGCGTACCCCCTATCCGGAACGGCTGTTTTCGCTCACTGAACGGCCTGGCTACTTACGTCTTTTTGGCCGTGAATCGGTAGGTTCCTGGTTTGAGCAGGCGCTAGTGGCGCGCCGTCAGGACAGCATCCACTGCAGTGCCGAAACGACACTCACCTTTGAACCCGAGGATATTCAGCAGTTTGCCGGGCTTATCGCCTACTACAACCGCTTCAAGTTCCATTATTTAGCGGTGACCTTGAACGATGCAGGCGACAAGGTGCTTAGCATTATCAGTTGCCTGGATGATTGGCCGAACGGCAACTTGAGTATCGCCGAACAAGGCATCCGCATTGAACCTGATGCCACGATTCGGCTTGGGCTGGATATCCACGCCCGGGAGCTGCGCTTTCGCTATGCCCAAGGTGGCGAGGCGTGGCAGCCGATCGGCCCCGCGCTGGACGCTGGCCTGCTCTCCGACGAAGGCAGCGGTCGCGCCCACGGCTACTTTACCGGCACCTTTTTAGGGATGGCCGCCCACGACATTAGCGGCCGCGGCACCCCCGCCGATTTCCAGGCGTTCTGCTATCGCCGCGCCCCTCTTTCAGAGACGAGATAAGCTCATGGCTGAAGTAACACTGCGCGACATCGAAAAAACCTTTCATGGCAAAGCCACGGTCATCCCCGACTTAAATCTGCATATAGAAGATGGCTCTTTCACTGTGCTTGTCGGGCCTTCCGGCTGCGGAAAATCCACGCTGCTGCGAATGATCGCGGGCCTTGAAACCGTGACCCAAGGCACGATCACTATCGGCGGTGAAGACGTCACCACCGCCGAGCCCAGCGACCGGGACATTGCCATGGTCTTTCAGTCTTACGCGCTTTATCCGCACATGACGGTCGCCCGCAATATCGACTTCGGCATGCGGCTGGCAAAAGTGCCCACCGAAGAGCGAGAAGCCAAAGTGGCCGAGGCCGCGCGCTTGCTCAATCTTGAGGATCTGCTCGAGCGTAAACCCGCGGAGTTATCCGGTGGGCAGCGCCAGCGGGTGGCGATAGGGCGCGCCATTGTGCGCAGCCCCGGTGTATTTCTCTTCGACGAGCCGCTCTCTAATCTGGACGCTTCGTTACGCAACCGCATGCGGGTCGAGTTGGCCGAACTGCATCAACGGCTCGAGACCACCATGGTGTATGTCACCCACGATCAGGTCGAGGCGATGACCCTGGCCGACTGCATTGTGGTAATGAACGCTGGGCAGATTGAGCAAATGGGCAAGCCCATGGCGCTTTATCAACGCCCCGAAACGCTGTTTGTAGCTGGTTTTATTGGCTCGCCGAAAATGAATTTGATCGAAGGTGAACTAGCGGCGGCTTACGGTGCCACCACTCTAGGCATACGGCCCGAGCATCTAGAGGTGAGCCGCGAGAAGGGCGAGTGGAAAGGACGTGTGCGATTCATCGAGAAGCTGGGTGCTGACTCTTTCGCCTATATAGATAGCGAGCAGACCGGCCCGCTCACCGTCCGTCTCTCTGGCGATGTCGATCTTAGCCATGGCGATACGCTTTTTATCACTCCCCAGCAGGCCCAACTCCACGCGTTTGATGCCGATGGAAAGCGGTTGCCTGATGGCGCGTTGCAGCAACCTTCAACCCGTCACGAAAGCTCCCTATATCACTGACGATTTTCAATTTTTCCAACTACCAATACGCAAAACAACGCTCAATAACAAATCCAAGGAGCTAGACAATGACAACACAAAGAACGCTAAGCCGCTCATCGTATATCTTGGTGATCTGTTGTATTGCCGCCATCGGCGGTTTCCTGTTTGGTTTCGACAGTGGCGTGATCAACGGCACTGTGGATGGCCTGCAGGCCTCTTTTAACTCCGATAGCGCAGGCACGGGCTTTAATGTGGCGTCGATGCTACTGGGCTGCGCGATCGGTGCTTTCTTTGCGGGTCGCCTGGCGGATCGCTTTGGCCGTCGCACGCTGCTGATCGTGGCGGCGGTGTTCTTTCTGATCAGCGCCTGGGGCTCCGGCGTTGCCGGTAGCTCGATGGAGTTTGTGATCTATCGCATTCTCGGTGGGCTTGCCGTAGGCGCCGCCAGTGTCATGACCCCGGCTTATATCAGTGAGGTAGCACCATCGGCCTACCGAGGACGCCTAGCCACTATTCAACAGGTGGCGATTATTTCTGGCCTTTTTATGGCATTTTTGAGTAATTATGTCTTGGCCTATGTAGCGGGCTCGGCCATGTCAGAACTATGGTTTGGCTTCGCGACCTGGCGTTGGATGTTCTGGATTGAATTGATACCGGCTTCTGTTTTCCTGGTGGCATTGCTGTTTATTCCTGAAAGCCCGCGCTACCTGATCAGCACCGGTAAGCAGGGCGAAGCCCGCCGTGTGCTTGGGTTGGTAATGCCTGAGCGTGATGTCAGCAGCAAAATTGATGAAATTAATACCACTCTGGATCAAGATCACAAGCCACGGTTGAAAGATGTGATCAACCGTTCCACGGGCAAGATACATGGCATCGTCTGGGTGGGTATTGGCTTGGCAGTTTTCCAGCAGTTGGTGGGCATTAACGTCGTTTTCTACTATGGCGCAGTGCTATGGCAGTCAGTGGGTTTCTCCGAAGGCGATGCGCTACTCATCAATGTGATCTCTGGCGCCGTGAGTATTGGTGCCTGCCTGCTCGCCATTGCGCTGATCGACAAA
>NZ_HG423343.1:2827866-2869717 GCF_000982975.1 Halomonas sp. A3H3
AGCCGCTGCTTTGGGGTGGTTCGGTTGGCATGGCGGGGACACTGGCGTGCCTCTCCTATGCGTTTTCTACAGCGACGATGGTGGATGGCAGCCTACAGTTATCGAGTGATATGGGCGTATTTGCGCTGCTGTGCGCCAACCTTTATGTGCTGTTTTTTAACGCCTCGTGGGGGCCGGTGATGTGGGTCATGCTGGGTGAAATGTTCCCCAATCAAATGCGCGGCTCGGGGCTGGCGATTGCCGGTCTTTTCCAATGGCTAGCCAACTTCGGTATCACCATGACCTTCCCGATCATGCTGGCATCTATTGGCTTGTTTGGGGCCTACGGGTTTTATGCGATCAGTGCCGTTGCCTCTGTCTTCTTTGTTATCTACTTCGTCAAAGAGACGCGCGGGAAAGAGCTCGAAGAAATGGCTTACGAGTAAGTCACTTTCACTTTGTTGCCCCGATTGCATGATTAACCGGGGATCATGTGTCTATTTTAAACAGTATAAGACTAGTTTTTATTAATAAAATCAAAGGGTTGGTGTGTGTTTAAAACATATAAGCAATTGTTTAACAATGCTTTTTGTTAACTATTGGCACAGGCTGGCACGGGCACTGCAATGCAGTAGGTAAGAGTGGAACAGGTAGGACGATCTGACGCTCTTACTCATTAAACCCAGTGCGATGCTCGCACAGATGTTTAAGTAGCAACGTTTGATAGGAGCAGTATCATGATGAAGACGGAATCTCTCAAGAAACTTGGCATCCTAGGTGTATCATTTGGCCTGTTGGCCAGCCCACTTGCGTTTGCTCAAGTGGACAGCAGTGACGAGTACGAAGAACCGACCCCGCAAGAAGAAACGACGCAGGATGATCAAGGTACCTACAACAGCTACGACACTGAGCAAGATAAAGGTTCGGATGTAGGCACTGAGTATGAAGAGGAAGAGCAAGAATTCACTTACGAAGAAGAGGAAGAGGAGCAAGAAGTACCCGCCACCGATGAAGAGGAGGATGATTCCGGCTGGTAATTGCAATCTTTAAGGAATAACTTTTCTCGGGCTCAAGGATGAGCCGACAGATGCCCCGCCAACTGCGGGGCATCTTTGTATGTGGCCGTTAACAGTATCAACCAAAGCGCACGATATAATTTCGCGCTAAGGTGTTAAGCATCGGCGCGCTTAACAATTTGAGAACGCTACCCACAAGGATGTCTCGATGCCCCTGAACTGGTCGCCCTTAAAATGGACAGACAAGCCCCAACTGCCCAAGGCCGAGGGCCGCATAGCGGCGATTGACCTAGCCCGTGGTATAGCCATCGGCTTGATGATTATTAGCCATTCAGTCAGTGGGTTAGTCGGCATTCGCAATGTACCCGATTGGGGGATGGTGCCGGTTCATTTGCTGACTAAATTCTCCTCTTCGCTGTTTATTGTGGTGTTTGGTATTGCCCTGGCGGTGGCGTTTCTTTCCCACACTCAAAGCGATGACTGGCCTAAGCGCCGGTTAAAGCTATGGCTGCGCGCTGTAGAAGTGTGGTTCTGGTACAAAGCGCTCCTTGTCATTGAGATGCTGCCGTTCTACTCGCCCAGCGAGATCGTCGATGCGTTGCGCTATGGCCGATTTGCCATTTGGGTCGAAATCTTAGGCTTCTACGCCATCGCGCTGCTTTGGGTGCCGCTGATTCTGCCGCTCTGGGCGCGGGCGCCGCTCTGGAGTCGACTCGCCACCATTGGTGCATTAACCGCACTCACTATTTGGCTGCAAAGCCTTACGTTTGGTGGCAACGATATTCTGAAGGCGCTGCTGGTGGATCATGAAGACCATTACACCTGGGGGCAGATCAGTCGCGCGCCGTTGATTTTGGTGGGCCTACTCATCGGCGAAGCGTTGCTGCGCTGCTACTTCGACTCCGCCAAACGGCGCCGCTTAGTACTCACTCTGTTGAGCCTGGGTACGATGATGGTGGCGGGGTTTTATGCGTTGGCGTTTATCAGTGGCGATGTGCATGCGGCGATGCTGGCGGTGGCCAACAATGTCGGCAAACACCCGCCAGGGCTTGAGTTTATGCTGTTTAGCTTGGGTGGTGCACTAGTGCTGTTAGCCCTCGCTTTAGCCGGTGGCGCCAAAGCCGCGAAGGCACTTTTGCCGCTGACGATGGTCGGTTCAGATGCCCTTAAAGCGTTTATTTTCCATATTGTGATGATCTTTTTAGTGCTGCGCTTTTTGTGGGAAGGCGAGGGAATGTACACCTATCCACAGGCGCTTGGCGTAGGCGGGCTGTTAATACTTGGCGCTGCGGGGTGGATTTGGTTGACCCGTTGGATGGCTAACCACCGCTAAAAGCGATTAATAACTGCTGGAGTTATGATTTGCGACACTGGATACAACGTGGGCTGGTGGCAGTAGCGCTGATTATAGCGCTCCCTGCTCATGCAGATGAATACGATACAAATTGGTACGATGCTCATTGGTACTATGAAGTCGATAAAAAGAGCACCTGGCAGGGCGATTTAACCGCGCGCTTGAAGGCTATCGAAGACATCTTTGAGGGACGGCTGGGTGTTTATGTACAAAACCTCGCCAGTGGTGAAGCGTTTTCATGGCGCGCCGATGACTCTTGGTATTTAGCCTCGCTGATTAAAATACCGGTGGCAGCGCAGGTGCTTGCAGAGCGACAGATAGGTACGCTGACGTTGGATGATCGGTTAACGCTTGCGCGTAGTGACTTTGTCGATGGCGCGGGCCCCACTAATTGGCACGACCCTGGCACGCCTATCTCTATCCGTTACTTGATGGAGCAGATGATTACCGTCAGCGATAACACCGCCACCGATATGCTGATTGACCGCGTGGGGCTGGCGGTAGTTAACGCACGCGCCCGTGCGATGATTGCCGCAAGCGGTGGTAACCCTGATGAGATAGGCCCTATCTCTAAACTGGTCGGCGTACGCCAAGGCGTTTACGGTGAACTCCACCCTGACGCTCGGGAGCTTGGCGGGATGGATTTTATCGCCCTGCGTCAGCACTCGGTGAGTCAGCGCGGGCAGGCGTTAGCCCGCGTGCTAGGCGTTAGTACGGCGTCCTTCACCCAGCCTGATTACGACCATGCGTTTGATGCTTACGAAGCCAGTGGTGAAAACGTGGGCACCCTAAGCGCCTTTGGCGACCTGCTCGCCAGCCTGCACTCTGTTCAACAAGGAAGTGCCATGGATGATTTAAATGACGAGCAGCGGCAAACGTTGTTGGCGCTTATGCAGCGAACCCGTTCCGGCAAACAGCGTCTTAAGGCGGGTATGGGAAGCGGTATAAGCTTCGCTCATAAAACCGGCACTCAGCAGCGGCGTAGCTGCGATGCCGGTATAGCCGAGCGCACTAACGCGGATATGGCAACACAAGGGCCCTGGGTGATTGTCACCTGTACTCGCGGGCCAGAGTCGGTAAGCGATCACGAACACGCCTTGGCCCGTGTGGGCGAAGCATTGCGTTATAGCGGAGCCCTGGGTAAGCCGTGGTAAACTACCGCCCCGAATGACCCCTCAGAACATCATTAGTTAGGAGTAACCTATGACACGCGCCAGCGCCCGCCACATTTTGGTCAGCAGTGAAGAGCAGTGCCTAGCACTGAAAGAAGAAATTCAAAATGGCCGCGACTTTGCTGAAGTCGCTAAAGAGCACTCCAGTTGCCCCTCTAGTCGTCAAGGTGGTGATCTCGGTAGTTTTGGCCCCGGCCAGATGGTACCCGAGTTCGATAAGGTTGTTTTCAACGACGAAGTAGGCCAAGTACACGGCCCAGTGAAAACCCAGTTTGGTTACCATCTACTGGAAATTACCGAACGCACTTAACTTTTCCTAACCAAACGCTCTTAATTGCGCCTAAAAGGCCGTCAAGCGTTGCGGTCATTCGACCGCAACGTGAGGAGTACGCCTTGAACGACCCGATTATTACTATTAACGGCCTGAACAAAACCTACGAGGGTGGCTTTCAGGCGTTGACCCATATCGATTTAACTATCCACCGTGGCGAGATATTTGCCCTGCTTGGCCCCAATGGCGCAGGTAAGACCACGTTGATTAGTGTGGTCTGCGGTTTGGTTAACCCCTCCGCTGGTCATGTGTTGGTAGACGGGTTCGATAATATTACCCACTACCGCCAAGCCCGCGAGCGCATTGGGTTAGTGCCCCAAGAGCTGACCAACGAAGCGTTTGAAACCGTCTGGAACACCGTCAGTTTCAGTCGTGGTCTGTTTGGCAAAGCGCCCAATCCTGCGCATATCGAAAAA
The DNA here is from genome assembly GCF_000982975.1 of Halomonas sp. A3H3. NCBI lineage: Bacteria > Pseudomonadati > Pseudomonadota > Gammaproteobacteria > Oceanospirillales > Halomonadaceae > Halomonas > Halomonas sp. A3H3. The sequence continues at coordinate 2,832,135 of NZ_HG423343.1, forward strand.
GTGCTTAAATCGCTGGCACTTTGGGATAAGCGCAACAACCGCTTGATGACACTCTCGGGTGGCATGAAGCGCCGTGTGCTAATTGCCAAAGCACTTTCCCACGAGCCGCGCATACTGTTTTTGGATGAGCCCACTGCAGGGGTCGACGTTGAACTGCGCCGGGATATGTGGGAAGTGGTGCGCCAGCTACGCGATAACGGCGTGACGATTATTTTGACGACCCACTACATCGAAGAAGCCGAAGAGATGGCCGACCGCATCGGCGTTATTAATCGCGGTGAGCTGGTGCTGGTGGAAGAAAAAGCGGCGTTAATGAGCAAACTGGGCAGCAAACAGCTAACCCTGAACCTGCACAGCCCGCTGGCAGAGATACCTGCAAACCTGCAGCGCTTTGAGCTAAGCCTGGCCGCTGAAGGGCATGAGCTGATCTATACCTACGACGGTAGCCAGGAAGAGGATGGTCACGCGATTTCGGAGCTATTGACCGCACTTGAGCGAGAGGGTGTCACCTTTAAAGATCTGAATACTCGGCAAAGCTCGCTTGAAGATATTTTTGTCGACCTGGTTAACCCAAAGGAGCGTGCATGAACCTTCACCCTGTTCGCGCTATCTACATGGCGGAAATGGCCCGCACGCGCCGCACGTTGCTGCAAAGCATCGTCTCGCCGGTCATCTCCACGTCGCTCTATTTTGTGGTGTTTGGTGCCGCGATCGGCTCACGCATCAGCGAGGTTAACGGCGTTAGTTACGGCGCTTTTATTGTACCGGGTCTGATTATGTTGATGCTGTTGACCCAAAGCGTCTCAAACGCCTCTTTCGGCATCTTCTTTCCGAAGTTTTCTGGCAGTATTTACGAGCTGTTGTCGGCGCCTATCTCGCATTTAGAAATTGTGATCGGCTACGTGGGGGCGGCGGCCTCGAAATCGATTCTGCTGGGGGCGATTATTTTGGCGACCTCGGGCTTGTTTGTACCGTTGGAAATCGCCCACCCGTTTTGGATGTTGTTCTTTCTGGTGCTGACGGCTGTCACCTTTAGCCTGCTGGGTTTTATCATCGGCATTTGGGCCGATGGCTTTGACCGACTGCAGCTGGTGCCGCTGTTAGTGATCACCCCGCTGACCTTTTTGGGTGGCAGCTTCTACTCCATTGATATGCTGCCGCCGTTTTGGCAAACCATTACCCTGGCAAACCCCGTGGTGTATCTGGTGAGCGGCTTTCGCTGGAGCTTTTACGGTATCAGCGATGTAAGCCTTGCCGCGAGTGTGGGCATGATTGCCCTCTTTCTCGCGGCCTGCCTGGTCGCCATTGGCTGGATTTTCCGTACCGGTTACCGCCTCAAACCCTGACTCTTTTTTTAAACACTGGAAGCTATTAGACCTTTATGCCACTACTGCAAAGTATTGTGCACCGCCTCGATCCGACGCTTGACGGTGAGCGCCTAACCCTAACCGCTGCGCCTCAATCAGAGCAGGCAGCGCCCAGTGACGACTCAGTGATGGCGACCCTGGTGGGTGCGCTCAATGACACCTACAACACCAAGCCCAAAGGCTGGGGGCGCTTTGCCGAAGAGGGTGAACAGGCAGGGCCGCTTGCCATGTGGCTGCGCGACTATTTGGCGGGCGATAAAAGCTTTTCTGAGCTTTCTGTTGAACTGGCTGAGCGGCTCGCCAAGCAGCTTCAGGAACAGTTGTCAGTAAGTGGTTACTTAGTGTTCAGCCACCAGCGCCAGGGTGATACTGAAACACTGTTGATGGCATTGGTGCACCAGCGCGAAGGGATTGGCATTAATGATGACCACCACGCGGTGCCTGCTGCCCAGCTCAACACCAGCCAGCTTACCCTAGCGGCGCGTATCAACCTTACCCAATGGCAGAGCGAGGCACCGAATGCCCAGTATGTCTCGTTCCTCAAAGATCGCGGCGGTAAAAAACTCGCTGAGGGTTTGGTCACATTGCTGGGTATGGAAGAGGGCGTCGATGCCCCGGCCGAAACCCGCACGCTGCTGAAAGCGTTTAGCGACTACGTCGAGAAAGAGGATTACGACGACGAGGTGAGCCGAGAAAAAACCGACACGCTGGTGGACTACGCCAATGAACAGCTTCGCCGTGGCGAGCCAATGACCTTGGAAGAGCTTTCTGGGCTGGTGGACGAACAGCAGCCGAAAGCCTTTTACGACCATATTCGCAACGCCGATTACGGGCTCTCGCCGGAGATCCCTCCCGATAAGCGCACCTTGAGCCAGTTCCGCCGCTTTACCGGCCGAGCGGGTGGCGTTTCGATTAGCTTTGATTCGCACCTGCTGGGCTCAAGTATCGAGTATGACGCCACTCAGGATCGCCTGATTATCAAGCAAGTGCCCAAGCAGTTAAGAGAGCAGCTTACCAAGAAGGATTGAGGTAAGGGCATCTAGTCAGTAGAGCTCTTTTTTTGTTGATGTGCAGATAGCATGAAGGGGTATCGCGCTAGCTAGGCGCCACTGTGCTAGCATTTGAGTAGTGGAATAGGAGTTTGCATGAGCGAAGCGGATACCTCCCAGCCTGCTGACCACGACAGTCCTTGGAAAATGGCGCTTGATGGGTACTGCCAAGAATTTTTGGATCTGCTGTTCCCAGCCATTCATGAACAAGTGGATTGGTCGAAAGGCTTTAGCTTTCTCGATAAGGAGTTACAGCAGATCACAGCGGGTGCCAACAGTGGCAGGCGTTACGCCGATAAGCTGATCAAGGTCTATGCACAGGACGGCAGCGAGACTTGGGTTCTGATCCATGTTGAGGTGCAGGGGGAGCCGGAGGAGGCTTTTTCTGAGCGAATGTACACCTATCAGTACCGGCTACGTGACCGCTACGGGGTGGATGTGGTGAGCTTGGCGGTGTTGGCAGATATCCGCGATAGCTTCCGGCCCACCACTTTTCGCTATCAGCGCTGGGGATGCGAGCTGACCTTTACCTTCCCCACGGCTAAACTGATGGATTGGGAAGCAAACTGGACGAAGCTCGAAGCAAGCGATAACGTCTTTGCGCTGGTGGTCATGGCCCAGATCTACGCTAAGCGATTGAAGGACGGTGCAACGCGTAAGGATGTCAAGATTGCTCTCATTCGGCTGCTGTATGAACGAGGCTACAGCCGTGAACAGATTGTGCGGTTGTTCAATATCATCGACTGGATGCTCCAGCTGCCGAGAGCTCTGGAGTCTGAGTTTGTCCAGGCGGTTTACGCCATACAGGAGGAAAAACACATGCCTTATGTCAACACTGTTGAGCGCTTTGAGCGAGAAAAAGAGCGTCAAGAAGGGCGTCAAGAAGGGCGTCATGAAGGAGTGGAAGGTACGTTACGTAAGCAAATCGCCTTGAAGTTTGGTGAGATGCCCGATTGGGCAGATCAGCGCCTGACATTGGCTTCAGACACGCAGCTAGACGAGTGGGTAGTACAGATTCTGACGGCAGATAGCTTGGAAACTCTGCTTCATAAGCAATAACCTGCTAGTCAGTATCCTCACTTATCGCACTAAAGAGGGCAGCCCCTGAGGCTGCCCTATGTGTGGTGCGCCAGGCATGGCGCGCAGCGCCTTGACCGGCGCTGTTCCTGGGGGTGGTGCTTCAGGATGACTTGGGGGTGAAAGTCCCCTGCACGCCCTGCAAGGGGAAGTGCTAGCCGACGGCAAGGGTGTCCCTCGCGAGGGGGAATCTGAAGGCAGCCCGAGGCAAAACGCTGGCCTGACGAACAGGAAGCGGATACGAGGCGTCATGGCGGGGTAAGGTGGCTACACTCACCAAAGCCCGATACTTGCACGGAACGCCATGATGTAAATCCGACAGGCATAAGCGGGAAGGTCGCGCGTCTTACCCTGGGAGGTCTGGTGGTCTGCCACGGTGCTACCGTCGTCGAGAGGCGACGGGAGGGATCACCAGACGTCAGCCGAGGCCATAGTAAGTGCCGGTTCACCACGGCACCAAGGGCCGAACATGAAGAACCGCGAGTAGGCGATAACGTCTCGAGGATCGATCATGAAGACAGACCATGACGCTAATACCGTCACTCACCCAGAGGGGCAGGGGCAGTACCCCGAGTCCCAGCCGGTGAGCGTCGAGACCAGCCCGGCGTCGTTATCGTGGACGAAAGCGGAGCCAACCTCGCTCATGGAACGGGTCGTTGACCCGGAAAACATGGAGCGAGCTTACCGTCGGGTGGTGGCCAACAAAGGCGCACCGGGTGTCGATGGCATGACGGTGCATCAACTGGCTGACCACCTGAAGCAGTACTGGCCAACGCTGCGCGAGCGGCTGTTGGCCGATCAGTACCACCCCAGCCCGATCCGAGCAACCACGATCCCTAAGCCCAAGGGTGGGACGCGGCAGCTCGGTATTCCCACGGTTACCGACCGCCTAATCCAGCAAGCGCTGTCCCAGGTACTGATGCCGATCTTCGACCCGGGCTTCTCCGAGTCGAGTTACGGCTACCGCCCCAAGCGGAGCGCCAAGCAGGCCGTCTCGGCCATGAAGGCCCACGTCACCGCCGGTCACCGCTGGGTGGTCGATCTTGACCTGGAAGCCTTCTTCGACCGAGTGAATCACGACCTGCTGATGGCACGGGTCGCGCGGCGCGTTGACGACAAGCGTGTACTGCGTCTGATCCGTCGCTATCTGGAGGCGGGTATGTTCCAGCATGGCTTGCCCACGCCGAGGCGGCGGGGGACACCCCAAGGCGGGCCCCTCAGCCCGCTACTGGCGAACATCCTGCTGGACGACATGGACAAGGCGTTGGAACGCCGAGGCCACCGCTTCTGCCGCTACGCCGACGATGTACAAATCTATGTACGGAGCCGACGAGCAGGCGAGCGGGTCATGGGCAGCTTGAGTGAGTATCTCGAGAGCTCACTTCGGCTGACGGTCAATCGCCGTAAAAGTGCGGTGGATCGGCCATGGCTACGCGGATATCTGGGCTACAGCCTCACTCGGCACAAGCAGTCGAAACTGACGCTCGCCAAGACAAGCCTGACACGCATGATGCAGCGTGTCCGTGAGATCCTGAAACGTGGCAGGGGGCGTAACATCCAACGGGTAATCGAAGGGTTGAGGCCAGTCCTACGAGGATGGGCTAACTACTTCAATCTTGTTGATGTGAAACGCCCCTTGGAAGCACTGGATCAATGGATACGGCGGCGCTTACGCGGCCTGATCTGGCGACAATGGAAACGCCCATCGACTCGGCGTCGGAAGCTGCGAGGGCTAGGCCTAGACGGGCACCGCGCCTGGAAATCGGCGGGGAACGGTCGAGGCCCCTGGTGGAATGCCGGGGCTTCGCACATGAATCAGGCCCTGCCGAGGAAATGGTTTTATGACCAGGGACTGATCTCGGTACTGGATACGGTAAGATGGCTTAAACGTTCTGCATGAACCGCCGTGGTACGGAACCGTATGCCCGGTGGTGTGAGAGGACAGGGGAGGCGACTCCCCTTCCTACTCGATTCCGCTTAATAATGGTTTTTCACTCAGTGATACTCATTTGGGTATGCCCTAAGCGCTTCCGCAACTCGTACTTAATAGTTACCAAGTATCTATGAATGCACTTCAAGGCTTAAGTACGGTCAGAAGTCGGTAGCTATAAATGGAGAGTAAAATGCTGAACGCCATTAGTGATTTCTTCCAGCGCTCGCTGGCGCAACCCGAGCAGCGCGAAAATCAAACGCTTACCCTGGAACTGGCCACCGCAGCACTGCTGTGTGAAATCGTCCGCGCCGATTATGACACCACCGATGAAGAGTTTGCCGCGCTGCGCCTTATGCTGACCGAGCGCTACCAGCTCAGCGCTAGCGATGTGGAAGAGCTGATGACGTTGGCACAAACAGAAGTGGATGAGGCCGTCGATCATTACCAGTTTGTTAGCCTGATCAAAGAGCACTATAACTATGACCAGCGCTGTGAGCTGGTCGCGCAAATGTGGCAGCTGGCCTGGGCCGATGGCAGCGTTGACCCGCTTGAAGAGCACCGTATTCGTCGCTTGGCGGATTTACTGTATGTTAGCCATAGCGATTTTATCCGTACCAAACTGCACGTAGAGGAGCGCAATAAACCCGATGCATAACCGCAACGAAGACTCGAATTTAATGGATCTAATTAGCTCGATTGAGCGTATGGAGCAGGATGCTTCGCGGGTCAGCGTTGACGATGTTGTTCACGCCGTTGGGCGGCGCTCGTTTGGGCCGCTGCTGCTGGTTGCCGGGCTGATTACGCTCACCCCGATCATTGGCGATATACCCGGCATGCCGACCTTAATGGCCGCATTGGTATTGCTGGTTTCCGTACAGTTACTAGCGGGAAGTGAGGCGTTTTGGCTGCCCCGTTGGTTGCTAAAACGCTCTCTCTCCCGTCAAAAGTTTGATAAAGGCATTCAGCTGATGAAAAAGCCTGCCCGCTGGATAGATGGACTATTGCGGGTGCGATTACCTTGGCTGACGGGCTACATCGGTATCCGGGTAACTGCCTTGATGTGCTTATTGATTGCCTTGGCCATGCCGCCGATGGAGTTTATTCCCTTTTCGGCCAACGGAGCGGGGCTTGCGCTTACCCTGCTGGGGTTAGGCTTGGTTGCCCGTGATGGTATCGTGCTACTGCTGGGGTTCGTGCTGTTCGTCGCCACCTGTGTATTGATCACGATGAGTCTGATATAGCAGCGTTATATAACAACTTTTATATAACAACAGGAGTATGCCATGACTGATCCGGTTTCAACGCCGCCGCCTAACCCCCCCGAGAGCCAGAATCGCTGGGAGCGACGCATTGAAACAGCGCTGTGGAATTCGCGCTTTTTGGTCATGCTGGCGGTCGTGCCCAGCTTATTGGGTTCGTTGATGTTGTTTATCGTCGGCACCGTGGATATTTTCAAGGTAGTCGCCGACGTGATGGGTTACTACCTATTGGGTGGCACCCAGGACATTCACGACAGCCTAGTGCCCGATATCATCATTGCGGTGGACATCTATCTGATTGCCATCGTATTGCTGATTTTCGGCTTAGGCGTTTACCGACTGTTTGTCTCCCGCATTGACCAAGCCGAAGCGAGTAATCTGCGCCACCCGTTTAACGTCGCTTCATTAGACCAACTGAAAGATAAAATCGCCCGGGTAGTGATTCTAGCGGTGATCATTGAGTTTTTCCGCGCCGTGGTGGATATCCGTTTTGCCACGCCCCTGGAAGCTATCTACTTAGCGCTTTCAGTGCTGGCGCTGGCAGCCGCGCTCTACTTGATGAGCCTAGGCCATAAAGGCGAGTAAGCGCACCCGCGACCTGGCTGTGCTACTCGTCATTTTCAGCTAGCAAGCCTTCTACCAGCCTGTTCAACCGCTGCTGGAACTGCCCGCCCGGCGAGGGTGGGTTAGGGTCTGAGGTGATCGCTACGGTCATCTCACGCTCTGGAATAACGTAAAGTGCCTGGCCGCCGTAGCCACGTCCGTAGTACACGTCTTCGCCTGACAACTGCGTAATAAACCAACCATAGCCGTATCCGTCGCCCGTCCAGCGCGATGTACCGCGCGGTTGCCATGATTCTTCCACCCAACCCTCCGGCAGAACGCGCTGCTCGCCTCCTGCTTCATTCACTACGACGCCATCATTACGATACAGCTCGCCTACCTCAATGAGTGCTCGTGGCGAGAGCTGCATATCGTTGCCGCCAAAGTAGATCCCTTGGGGGTCGCGTAGCCAGGGGCGAATGGTGATATTAAGCGGATCACCCAATAGGCGCTGGGCAAGGGAATGGGTCGTCTCGCCGCTGGCGTGGGTGAGTGCGGCGGAAAGTAGATGGCTGGTGCCGGTGGAATAGAGCATCTGCCCACCCGGCTCATCCACGAATGGGCGCGTCATCGCATCGTTCACCCAGTTGGCGCTGGCCACCCAGGCGCCATAGTTGCTGCCAGAAGTGCGCTCAAGCCCAGCCTGCTGGGCGAGCAGATGCGCCACGGTGATATCCCCAACTTGCGGATCAATACCGCGCGGTAGATGCTCGCCAAACAGCGCCACCATAGGTTGCTCAGCGGATTCAATGATGTCCGTTTCAATCGCTGCACCCGTAATGGCAGCCAGCACCGTTTTGGACAGCGATTTAATATTGGTAGGCGACGCCACCCCCGGCCCACCTTGGTGAAGCTCGTGGATAATCTCACCGTCATAGGCCACTACCACGCTGTGCACGCGGTTTAGCTGGCGGGTTTGCCGGTCTAGCGTCTGGAGTGTGTTTGCAGAAGGTTCATTAGCGGCTGCATAGGCGGTGGGTAACAACGAAGTAACAGCAAACGAAACAAGCAAAGCAGTAGCGCGCATCGCAACACCTTCGGTATAAGAGGCAACGGTTCGAGGTTTAGAAGTCGCAGAGGTTCCACAGCAAATAACCGCTAGAAGTAAGGCTAGGTAGTACTTTCTGAGCCTGGAACCAAGTGCCTTAAAGGATCACATTTGATATTTTATAATCATTTTTAGTGTATAATGGATTATAAATGAGCCATTATTTAGAGGTTTCTATGGCCCTGACGCACTCTCTACTTGCCCCTGGTGAACTGTCCCAGCAGGTCGGTGCCAATGCACGAGAAGCGCGACTGGCGCAGAACCTTTCCCGTAAAACCTTGGCGCAGATGGCGGGTGTTTCCGAGTCCACCATTAAACGATTCGAATCCAGTGGGCAAATAACTCTCGATGGCCTAGTGCTCATTGCCACAGCGCTGGGTGCCACACGCGAAATTGCCGAGCTCTTCAAGCATGAGCACCCCATCTCACTTGAAGAGATCAAGCAGGTAGGGCGTGTCCGGGGGCGAAAATGAAGCGTATCAATACAGTAGAGGTACTGTTAGCAGGTAATCCTGTGGGGGAACTGGTCGCTAGCCGGCAGGGCATCTACTTTGCCTACCACCCCCATTGGGTAGCGGAAGGCTTCAATTTGTCGCCTCTGAACATGGATTTTACTACCCAACCACAGAAGGCGCCGGATCCACTTCTTTTTGCTGGTCTACCAGGAGCATTTGCTGACTCGCTGCCTGATGGCTGGGGAATGCTGCTCATGGATCGCTATTTCCTGACCGAGCATGGGAAAGACCGGAGAGATATTTCTCCTCTTAATCGGCTGGCTTATATGGCCGACAGGGGAATGGGAGCACTGGAGTATCGTCCCGTTATTGAGCGTACCACTGACGAAGATAATATTGACCTAGCCCAACTCTATCAGGCAGCAAACGCTGTCTACGAAGGTGAAACCGCGGCCACTCTTGATGCTCTGCGCCTGGCCGGTGGTTCCCCGGCAGGTGCCCGACCCAAGGTGATCGTTGCATTATCTTCTGATGGTAAGCAGTGCAGTACATCTTTTCAGGAACTTCCTGCGGGTTATCAACATTGGCTAGTGAAATTCCGTGCGCCAACCGAGCATCGCGACACCGGCGCCATTGAATACGCCTACTCGGTGTTGGCAGAACGTGCTGGGGTGAAAATGGCCGCGAGCAAGCTGATTGAGATCAACTCCTCAGCGGAAACCGAGCGATTCTTTTCTACTCAGCGTTTTGATCGTAACGGTAATCGCAAAATCCATATGATGACCGCTAGCGGCATTCTTTATGCCGATTACAGCGCTCCATCGCTGGACTATTCAGATCTGCTCAAAGCAACCAACGCTTTTACCCGCCACGCAGAAGACGTTGAACGCATGGCGAGGTTGATGGTGTTCAACGCCCTTACCCATAATCACGATGACCACGCTAAGAACTTTGCTTTTTTGTATGACCAAGGTCGATGGACACTAGCGCCGGCTTATGACCTGACTTATGCCCCTGTCCGGGGCTACGCAGATGAGCATACAACATCTTTCAGTGGGGCAGGCCTGGCTACCCGTAAAAAGCTCAATCAGGTTTGTGCTTCCTTCAGCTACTTAAACCCGGATCTCTATATTGAGCAAACCCTTGATGCTCTTTCCGAATGGTCGTCCCTTTGCCGTGAATTAGAAATCGATGCCAAGCAGCAGAAAATGATTCAGCGAGCATTCGATGAGAACCGCCAGCGCCTCGGATAACGCTATCAATGCGGCCACGCTAATCCAGCCACTTTCTAAGAGGGAAATGCAGCGACATTACGCAAAAGCAGGAAAAGCCTGCTAGGCTGGAGGTGTTGGCTAATGGGTAAGCAAGCCTTTGATTTCCCTAAAACGCAATAAGCAAGGAGTGCCCTATGCGTAATATTATCTACATTATTGGCCTTATCGTGGTTGTGCTGTTCATTCTGTCAATGCTCGGCCTGCGCTAAGCTACATAGAACTAGGTCTTATAGGGTCAGGCTTTAAAAACGAGCCTGAAGAACATAAGACCAAGCAAAAAACGCCCAAAGCTTTCGCTTATGGGCGTTTTTTTTGATCAGCTGTTTAGGGCAGCAGTGCTTGGTGGCAGAGGGATTAGGCGCAGTCAGCGGCCCCTTGGCCAAACATATCAAACATCAATTCGCGGCCAAGGCAGGTTAATACAAAACGGCCATACTCATTAAAGGTTGCTGCCTCACTGGCTTCCATCACCTGTTGGCAGGTTGCCCAGGTGGGCGTGGCAGAACTAAGTGCCGACAACTCGCGGCGGGCTAAGCCGCGCTGGGGAAGGGTAATGGTTTCAAGTACATGACCATGATCGTACAGCAGCTCAGCGGCAATCGATAAACACTGGCGAAGGCTACGTTGAACGTTTGCGGTGGTCGATGGCCCATAAGACGATGGAGTAGAGCGTTCTTTCGTCAGTTCTGGAGGCGTAGGTTCTGAAGTCATAAGTCTCGGAGTCATAGCATGTTCTCCTGCGGTCAGCACCAAGTCGGGCTTGTTGCAGCGCATTATAAACCAAAGTCGATGTTAGACCAAGGTCTATAGTTTAGAGAGAATCTCCCACTATTGAACTCATCAACGGTAGGTCAATGTGCTACGCTCGCTACCACGTATTTTAGCGAGTTAATAAGTCATGCATATCAGTGTATTCGGAACCGGTTATGTCGGCCTTGTCGCAGGCGCCTGTTTAGCCGATGTTGGTCATCAAGTCACCTGTATGGATGTTAACGCTGATCGGATTGATCAGCTTAATGGCGGAGAGGTGCCGATCTTCGAGCCAGGGCTAAGCACTATCGTTGCCCATAACGTGGCGGCTGGCCGTTTACGCTTTACTACCGACGCTGCCCAGGCGGTAGCCGATGGCGAACTGCTGTTTATCGCCGTGGGAACGCCGCCCGATGAAGATGGCAGTGCCGACTTGCGCTATGTGCTCGAGGTGGCGCGCACCATCGGCCAGCATATGGATAGCTATAAGCTAGTGATTGATAAGTCTACCGTGCCGGTGGGCACTGCAGAAAAAGTCCACGCTGCTATCAGCGATGTGCTCGAACAACGCGGTGTATCGCTCGCGTTCGATGTGTGTTCGAACCCTGAGTTTATGAAGGAGGGGGCAGCGATAGATGACTTTACCCGTGGCGCGCGGATTATCGTCGGTACAGAAAGCGAGCGGGTGAAAGCGCATATGCAAGAGTGCTACGCCCCCTACAACCGCAACCACGAAAAGCTGATGTTTATGAGCGTGAGGGCTGCCGAGCTAACCAAATACGCCGCCAATGCCATGCTTGCCACCAAAATCAGCTTTATGAACGAGATCGCCAATCTTGCCGAACGGCTTGAGGTGGATGTCGAAGACGTACGCCGAGGGATTGGCAGCGACCCACGTATTGGCTACCACTTTATCTACCCTGGCTGTGGTTACGGTGGCTCTTGCTTCCCCAAAGATGTCCAAGCGTTAGAGCGTGCCGCGCGTCAGCTAGGCTATACGCCGGAACTGCTCAGCGCCGTCGAATCGGTTAATTTGCGTCAAAAGCAAACCCTGTTCACAAAACTGCAAGACAACCTAGGCAGTCTAAGTGGCAAGACTATTGCCGTTTGGGGCTTGGCCTTTAAACCCAACACAGACGATATGCGCGAAGCCCCTAGCCGCACGTTGATGGAAGCACTCTGGCAAGCGGGCGCCAAGGTGCAGGCGTTTGATCCTGAAGCCATGGCGGAATGCCGACGCATTTATGGCGAGCGGGATGATCTAATGCTGGCAGGCGATCGGATTCAGGCAGTGAAAGGTGCCGATGCCCTGGTGATCTGCACTGAGTGGAAAGAGTTTCGCAGTGTCGATTTCGCTTGGCTAGCCGACCAGTTGGCTGAAAAAGTCGTAATTGATGGGCGTAATTTGTACACGCCCAGCGCGGTTGAAGAAGCGGGTTTGCGGTACATAGGGGTGGGGCGGAGAAGCCACGAGAACAGTCACGAGAGAAGCCACCATTAAGTGGTGAGCTAAAAAAGATTTAAGTTTAATTGTAAATGGTCGATAGTCATTAACAACTACTATGATAAATTTCTTCACGAGCAGTGTAATTCAGTAGCGTGATGACGTTATAAAAGAGGACGGTAAAGTATGGCTTCCATTACATCACTTGGTATTGGCTCAGGCTTAGATCTCAATGGCTTATTAGATCAGTTGAAAGAGGCCGAGGAAGAGAAGCTTGTTCCAATTCTTAAGCAGCAGGAAACCCAGCAGACCAAAATTTCAGCCTATGGGCAGCTGCAAAGTGCGCTTTCAACGTTTCAAGACGCCGCGGATGCACTGAACGACAGCACGCTTTATGAAAGCCTTTCTACCAACGTAGATGGCGAAGCAATTACGGCCACAGCAGACGGTGAAGCGCAGCCAGGTAGCTATAACGTTATCGTTGACACCTTAGCGACTCGCGGCACGCTTGCCTCCGACGGGGTGACCGCTGCCGATGAGGCAATTACAACGGCTGACCAAACATTAACCTTAAACTTTGCCGATGGCTCCACCCAAGAGATCGATATTGCCTCAGGCAGTACGCTAGAAGATATTCGCGATACGATTAATGCCACTGAAGGTTCGGGCGTCAACGCGACTATTGTTAATGACGGCACCAATTTCCGCCTGGCGCTTAGCTCTAGCGAAACCGGTGCGGACGAGTCTATTAATAATTTCAGTTTTGATGGTGCGGCGCCTTTTGCTGCCGATACGGCAAATACTCGACAGTTGGGAACCGATGCGGCGCTTACCGTTAACGGCATTGATATCACCAGCTCCACTAATCAGGTTGAAGGCGCTATCCAGGGTGTAACGCTGAACCTCCAAGAAGAAGGCGAGAGCACCGTTAACGTAGAGCAGAATACGCTAAAAGTTCGTGAAGCTGTAACGGGTTTCGTGAATGCCTACAACGATCTTAAAGATAAGATTGGTGATCTAACCAGCTTCAACTCCGAAACTGGCGAGGCGGGTGAGTTGTTGGGAGATAGCGCCGTGCGTACCGTCGAATCGCGCATGCGGATTGCACTTAGCAGCGGTTCAGATGGGCAGTTTTCAGTACTTAGCGATATCGGTATTTCGTTAAAGCGTGATGGTCAGCTAGAAATCGATTCCGACGAGCTCGACAATGCCATTGTGAATAACCAAGGCGCCCTTTCTGAGTTTTTCGCCGGTGGTTCTGATGAGACGGGCATGGCTGGGCAAATTAATACTACTATCGAGCAATTGCTGAGTTCTAATGGCCGAGTGTCAGGCGCAATTACAGGGGCGGAAAATCGCAAAGCATCGTTAGTTGAACAATATGCCCGCACGGAGCAATCAATTGAGAGCACGATGTCTCGTTATCGCACCCAGTTTGGCCAATTGGATGGCATGATTGCGCAAATGAACCAAACCAGTAGCTATCTCACCCAACAGTTTGATGCGCTGGATGCACAGCTAGGCCGTGATTAATACTTGTAAGCGGCTAGTGAACATTGCCAAACGCCTGCGCCAAGCAGGCGTTTTTATTCATAAAAAAAATATAGCCATATTAGCTGATGAAAAAGCGCTAAAGTCGCCCTCTGTTCAGTCGATAGGTTTGTTAACAAGATTTTGCGCAGGCACCACGGAGCGCAATCCTATTGGTTTAGCCTTTTGCACTGAGGAATACCCAGCATGGCGACGATAACCTCCCTTGGCGTTGGTTCGGGTCTTGATTTGACCGGTCTGTTGGATCAATTAAAAGACGCAGAACGTGGCAAGCTCGCCCCGATTACACTTCAAAAAGAGCAGCAGAAGGCCAAAATTTCTGCCTACGGCCAATTACAGACCTCGTTAAACGCGTTTCAGGATTCGTTAGCAAAAATCAACGACCCCAAGCTTTACCAAAGCCTTTCCGCCAGCGTGCGGGGTGATGGCATCACCGCCACTACCAAGGCGGATGCACTGCCGGGTAGCTACCGGGTAGAAGTCAGTCAGTTGGCAACGTCTGGTACGCTCGCCTCTGCCCGCGTGGGCACCAATGACCAACCGCTTGACTTACAGGGCGCTACTACGCTCAAACTTAATTTTGGTGCAGTTGGCGCGGATGGGTCGGTAGATATTGATATAGCCGCTAACAGCTCATTAAACGATATACGTGATGCCATTAATGCCAACAAAGACTCCGGTGTTAACGCCACTATTATTAACGACGGCCAAGGCTACCGGCTGGCGCTAAGTTCTAAAGAAACCGGTGTTGACGCGTCTATCCATAGTTTTAGTTTTGTCGACGCCGCCAATGCCCCCGTCACCGGGCCATTCGGTGAGGCAACAGAAGTGGGTGCCAAGCAGCAAGGCAAAGATGCGTCGCTAAACGTGAATGGCATCGTTATTACGAGCAACAAGAACCAAATCGAAGGCGCGATACAAGGTGTTACCCTGAATCTTGGCGAACTCAGCATTGCCGAGGGTGAAACCGCCACCAGCACGGTGAAGGTGGAACGCGACACTCTTAAACAGCGTGAAGCGATTAACGGCTTTGTAAAAGCGTTCAACGATTTAAAAGGCACCATTGGTAAATTGACGGCGTTTGATAGCGAGACGGGCACTGCAGCGCAGCTGTTGGGCGATAGTGCCGTGCGTACTATTGAGTCACGCCTACGTAGCGCATTAACGGGAGGCGTGGAGGGGGGGGAACTCTCCACCTTGACTCAGTTAGGTATTTCTTTACAGCGCGACGGTACATTAAAAACCGATGATGCCAAGCTAAGCGATCTGGTAGCGAATAACCCTCAAGCACTTAGTGCTTTTTTTGCGGGCGATAAAGCCGAGGGAGGCTTAGCTGGCAAACTGGAAGCTTCTGTTGAGCAGATGCTAGGCAATAACGGTGTGCTTAAGGGGGCTAAGACCGGTGCGGAAAACCAGGTAAAAAGCCTGGATATTCGCTATGAGCGCATGGAAAAATCAATTGATGCCACTATATCTCGTTATCGCAGCCAGTTTAGCCAACTTGATGTCATGGTGGCACAAATGAACAGTATGAGTTCCTATCTCACCCAGCAGTTTGATGCGCTCGATTATCAACTAGGCCGCAAAAAGTAGAGCTATCTCAGCAGGCATTTTTTTAATATGACAAAACAGCGCTCAGCGCTGTTTTGTCATTGTGGGAGGCAGCTTTAGCTCGCGACCAAAGCGCGGTGTCATCGCAAATCTAGTGAAGCCAACTCAGACTCACTGCGGCCATCTCGACCAAGCATGAAAACCCTCACTATTCAGTTACCAACATTTACATCTTTTTTTACCACTTCCCCTAAAGAATCCTCTCGCGCTGCCGTTAATTAATATAACGGCACAAACAGTGGCCGAAAGCAGGCCCCAGGGCCAGTGTCCAAAGCAAGGAGTATCATCCCATGGCAGTGATCAACACTAACATCACATCGATGATCGGTCAGCAGAACCTGCGTGAATCGCAAAATGCTCTGCAAACCTCAATGGAGCGTTTGAGCTCAGGCCTGCGTATCAACAGCGCTAAAGATGACGCAGCGGGTCAGGCCATTGCCAACCGTATGTCTTCTCAGATCACTGGTCTGGCACAGGCGCAGCGTAACTCCAACGACGGTATCTCCGTTGCACAAACTGCGGAAGGCGGTTTGGATCAGGTGAACGATAACCTTCAGCGTATTCGTGAGCTGTCCGTTCAGGCACAAAACGGCACCAACTCAGCGGATGACTTGGACTCCATTCAGGACGAAATCAATCAGCGACTAGGCGAAATTGATCGTATCTCTGAGCAGACTGACTTCAACGGCACTAAAGTGCTGGCAAGTGATAATGGCCTGAAGATTCAAGTGGGCGCCGACGACGGCCAAACCATTGAAGTCAACCTGAAACAAATCAATGCCGAGACGTTGGGCCTGAAAGGTTTCAACATCAACGCCAGCGGTACCCCTAACAGCAAAGCGGCCACTCAAGACCTGGCTGCCAACGGGTTCACCCAGGTAGGCACCACCAACGAATACACCAACGCTACCTTCAACACCGCTTCTACTGTTGGTGATGTTTTCCAGAACCTGGAAGACGGCGCAACTATTAAAGAGACTGCTTCCGGCAGCACATATACCTACGATAAAGCGGCTGGTACCTTCAGCGCTGACCGTACAGACGTTAAAATTGATGGTTCAGCTGGCGCGCAGAAAGCAGACCTTGGCTTAACGCCTTCTGCAGGTGAAACCAACACTCTGACCGTTGAAATGGGTGGCGAAACCCAGAAAGTCAACGTTTCCTCTTCTGGCGCGTTGTCACTAGCTTCTACTGGTGAAAGCCTCTATCTATCAGGGACTGGTGGTACGAAGGAACTGAGTGTGACCGATACGGGTGGTAACGGTGTTGCTACCATGGAAGACTTGGCAACAGAACTCGCTGCGCGTGACTCAGCTGGTACACCGGCATTGGCTGCGAGTATCACCACTGCAGATGGCACTGTGTACAGCACATCTACCTCCACTGATGCGACGCTTGTAGACGTCTCAAACGAGATTGTTGCTGCTGAAGATCTTCAAACGCAGATGGAGGGTGATGTTCTTGCTTATACTGGCTCGCTCGATGGGTCAGCTACTGCAGCAAAACAGTTCGCCGTCGATGCTGCCAATGCAGTGACTGTTAACTCCGCAGCGTCCTTCACATCAGGCTTTGAAGGCGACTTCACGCTTTCTGCTGCTGCAACCGCGTCTGTCTACGTCAACGATAACGGCAAGATCACCGATGGCGCTGCCAACGAGATCTATGCCAACGAAGACGGTAAACTGTCCTTAGAAGCTGTCTCAGGCAGCGACAAGACAGAAAACCCGCTAGAAGCACTGGACGCCGCGTTGTCACAAGTGGACAGCCTACGCTCCGAGCTGGGTGCGGTGCAGAACCGTTTTGAGTCTGCGATCACTAACCTGAGCACCAACCAGACCAACCTTTCCGCTGCCCGTTCACGCATCGAAGATGCCGACTACGCCGTAGAAGTGGCCGACATGACGCGTGCACAGATCCTGCAACAGGCGGGCACCTCAGTACTCGCCCAGGCGAACCAGCTGCCGCAGAACGTTCTGTCTCTGCTGGGCTAATCGCGCTAGCAAGCTAAAAGCAGTTAACGACGGGGCCGAAAGGCCCCGTTTTTTTGCGCTTAAATAACAATACACCATGCTAGGCTAACGCAGAATGCGTCTAATAAAGTGTAAGGGTAATGCGATGACAACGTCCTCCAAGGTAGTTTCCGCCTATCAAACTGCTGAGTCTTACTGGCAAAGCGGCGATACAAACGCCGCGTTTGAGGCCTACCAAATGGCCAACCGTCTGGCGGCACAGGTGTCTCCTGCCCTCGTCGAGCAGCCATCGCTTGAGCTTAAAAAGAACCGCGAGCTATTTACCGCAGAACGCTATGCGCTGCTCCAGGAAGGTGGCCTGAATTACCGTGATGCGGTCTTGCTGGTGAGCACTCCAGGCGATGGCGCTGGCTACCTTGCCCCGCTATTAGCCGCTACTCAAGGCCATCAACCGGCCAGCGCGTTACCCCGGATCGATGACATAGTCGATAGCTACATTAACGAGGTGTTAGCGCCCTACCACAATGACCTGAACGCCTATTTAGATGACCTGACCCCGGCACGCTGCCGCGCTGATGCACAGGGATGCTTAAAAGCACTGACATCACAAGTGCCCCCTGCAGGGCTGCTCCAGGTGTCAAGCCTATCCCCTTATTTGGGGCTACTGGGACTATGGTTACCGCAGATGCCCCTAGTGTTTTGCCGCCGTGAGGTGATGGACGCCGGTTGGGCGGCTTACATGCAGCCGCCGGAACACGGCGAATGGCAGCAAGAGAGCTTGCCCGCCCTGGGGCAAACCATTGCCACATACGAACTGGCAGGGCAGCACTGGGCCAGCGTGCTACCCAACCCGGTATATTGGGTGGATCACCAAGCGCTGGTGGCGTCGCCCTCACAGTTGACCTCGCGTTTGCTATCTGCCTGGGAGCGCCATGTGGTTGAGGAGGCACCCTTGCCGCCACCTAAGCCCTGGGATCAGCCCGCGCTTAGCACAGCATTGGAAGATGCCCTTGCTCCCCTGCTGGAAGGCTACCAGGCGGTAATGGACGCGGAAGGCCTTCCCAGCCGTCCGGATGAGACCTTTCATTGGCAGCTTCAAGGGCGCGCAGTGGTGGTGGATAACGCCGCCCAACTGCCTCGGCAGGCGGATTTCCGCGAGCTGATGGCCACCCGCTCCCTTGCCGTGGTGGCATTCGACCCGGTAAGCCGGGTAACGGCGGAAAGCGTTGCCGGTATTGAAGAGTTTCAGCATGTGCCCAATGCCCTGTTGGGCGATGGCAAACCCGCGACGCTGTATGCCACCTTAGAGGAAAGACAGAGCGCCACTTTGCCGCCGCTCGCCGAGCCACAACAGCCCGCTGCACTGCGTGAAGGTAGCAAGGTACTCGCTAAGCTGCCGGTTAGCACTGTAACGCTGGATAGCATTGAAGGTTTAGCCAGCCTGGATTGGCTGATACTCGATGAATACGCTGATGCCCTGGGCGTGCTTGAGAATGGCACGCGCACCTTGGTGGATACCCTTTTGCTACAAGTGCGGGTGGTCTTTCAGCCTACCCATGAACGCCAGCCCACGCTGACCGAGATTAGCCACTGGGCTAGCCGTCACGGGTTTGCTTTTTATCGTCTACATAACCCCCAGCATCGCAGCCTGCTGCCCGCGCGTGACGATATTGCCCAACACCAGGCTTCCCAGCTTGCCAGCGCCGACGCGCTGTTTATTCCCTCGCCGGAGCGCATGGCGGCGCTGAACCCGCAGCAACGCCAGCGGTTGGCGTTTTTGCTGGATAGCCACTTCGGTATTCACGATCTGCCCTACCAGCTATTGGCCGATGTTGATAGCACGCTAGCCGAACGCTATCTGTACATTCGAGGCTATACTCAAGCGCTTGACGATGCAGCCGCTAATAAGGCGCCGGCGTTTTTAACCTTTGATTCACGACCACCACGCCCTTTGCAAACGTTAGCCAATATGCTGTCAGCGCAGCGACTAATGCCTGCTATGAGCATGGCGCGTCAACAGTTGGAAAAACAGGAAAACGAAAGCGAGGCCCGCTATTACCTTGGGCAAGCGCATTCCCTTTGGGGGAATCATCAAGAGGCGCTCAATGAACTTGCTACCCTTTGCAGTCAGGTGAAAACCGGCACCGAGCGCGATCTGCGCTATCGGTTGGCACTGGGGTGGGCGCAGTGGCGCGCTGGGCAGACCAAGCTGGCCAAGCGCACCCACGAAACACTGGCTTCAACCTTTGCCGGTTCACTGGCAGTTGCACACCTGGGGGTTTTTGCATGGCTAGGTAGCCAAAAGCCCCGCGAGATAAAGGCCGCGCTGCAACAGTGTGAAGAGCTCCTCGGCAGTCCTGACACTGCCCTTCGTTTGGCGGATATAAGCGTGCCCAATGATATCCGCGCTGAACTTATCGATGCTAAAGCACGCCTGCAGTTGGCACTTGCTAGCACCCATAACGAGCGCAGCGAGGCCCTGGCGTTATACCCGCAGGCCTTTGCGCTACTGGGTGAGCAACAAGGGCCGCGGCGCACGCGGCTATTGGTGGGTTTAGGCTTGGCAAAGTGCGCAGTGGGCGATTTTCAGGCGGCGGTAGATGCGCTCTGGCAGGCGTGTGCAACCTACCCTTACTCGTTGGAAACGGTCACTGCCTACACGCAGCTGCGTGAAACTCTCGCCCAGAGTGACGATTTAGACCATCAAGCGTTGGCCCAGTTGCACCAGCAAGTATTTGCCCTGTGGCAGCACTACCCGGATAAAGGTTTGTCGCCATGTTTTAATGATTTTGGCTTGCCTTATCAGGCGTTCGAGCCGCTCATGCTTCCCGGTAACCGCCCGGCGGTGG
This sequence comes from Halomonas sp. A3H3, assembly GCF_000982975.1. Classification (NCBI taxonomy): domain Bacteria; kingdom Pseudomonadati; phylum Pseudomonadota; class Gammaproteobacteria; order Oceanospirillales; family Halomonadaceae; genus Halomonas; species Halomonas sp. A3H3. Next base: position 2,852,375 of record NZ_HG423343.1, read on the forward strand.
CCCGTTTGGATGCCTATGGGCTTAGCGACTGGCTGCCCGCTAACGCGACGGCATTGGATATCGGCTGTAATCATGGTTACCTCTTGTTGGGCCTGGCGGACAAGCTGGCAAAGGGGGTCGGGTTGGATTCCAGTGCGACCTGTGTGGCCATTGGTAATGCCGTCGCCAAGTACCTGGGGCATTCACATATTGAGTTGCATCAGGCCAGTTTTGAACAGTGGCACAGCGAAGAAACCTTTGATCTTGTCATTGTTAGTGATGTTCACCCTTGGTTGGCGTTGCCTAAGGAAAATATAGGGGAACGCGTCAATGCGCTATGTAAACCTGGTGGGGTGCTACTGTTTGAAAGTGTTGGCAGCCGTGATCCTCAAAAGCCGGAAGGTGATATTGAGTCTACCGCTATAGCGGTAGCGAGTGCTGGATTCACCACGCTAGATGAAGGCAGCCTATGCGATGATGGCTTAAGCCAGCGGCGATACTGGCTGCTGCAGCGGCCTGCGGAGGAAGCGCACGCGCCGCAAGGCCCTGGTCGCAAAACGTTCTTGCCGATCATGGCGGGTGAGGCTGCGACACTGGCACCTATGCGGCATATTTGTGAGCTGCTCAGCAAAAATGGCGCCTGGTTCCACCCCCAGCTGCGTATTCATGCAGAAGGAGGCAACCTTTCCCTGCACGGTATAGCCGGTTCACCACGGGCGAGTTACCTGCGGGTACCGCTTGCGATAATGCCTCAAGTGCAATGCTTCGATATTACGCTGCAAGGCAACAACTTTCTCTGCCAGCCTAACGGTAAGCCGCTGCTTTCCCATCATCATGAAATGATGGAGGCTATGATTGAACTGTATAACGTCACCGGTAAACCCACACTTTGGCGCGATAGTCTACCGTTTTTTACATGGCAAGGTGAGCCCGCGCTTCAGAAGCTAATAGCGCTACGTTCTCATGACAAGCGTTTTGCGCATTATCAAAATCTTGCCACTGCTGGGGACGATGAAACGTTGCTGGTTGACAGTTTTATTGGCTCTCGTCAGTTTGGTTTGCGCAAGCAGCACCTGCAGGCATTGGATATGCGTGGGGTTCAAGGGTCGCGAACCGTACTGTTCCCCGTGATTGATTGCTTAAACCATCATTTAGACGCGGATGGTTTTACCACGCCTGCAGATGGTGGTGAGCCGATTATGCGAACCTTCCATCAGCCTTCTGACAAAAATAATGGTGAGCTATTAGTGCGGTATAACCATTACGATGCGGTCGATACCTTGTTAGGCTACGGTTTTGTTGATGTAACAAGCCATTGGATCACTTCCGTGCCGATGACGCTGGTGGTGGGTAATCACCACATTGAAGTGAAGAGCAATAAAGCCATTAGCGAAAGCTCGTTGCCATTTGATCTCGCTGATTTGCGAGAGTACATCCCCATCGTGGCGCCGCAAAGTCATACTCTGACACGTATTACCAAACTGATGTTGTGCGCGCATAAGCCGTTCAGCCTACGCCGTGTGCTAACGTATTTAGTCTATCAGCTGGGCTTAGCGCATACTTCGTTAGTGGCACAGCAGCAAGTGGCTGCGCTGGAACAACAGGTCATTGAGCAAAACCGCGCATGGTGGCAAGCCTTTGCAACCGACGTAGCACACCTGCCTGCGAGCCACCCCGCTCAACAGCTAGGCCAACACAGTCTTGGTTTGATTGAGCGGGTTGCTCAGCAATTAGACATTGCCCATTAACCTACCAGCAATCAAAGCGCCTGCTCATTAACGAGTAGGCGCGAACATGCAAAGGTGTATGTGAAAGAAAGCGACCACCAACACATCATCGGCGAGCTTCAATCGCTCATCGACGACACTCAAGCCACTCTCTCACGCTTTGAGCAAGAGGGCATGGATAAAGAGATGCCCAATGATTATAACAAATTGCTGAATATTCTGGACGATGCCATCAAGCAGCAGCGTGAGCATACGCAGGCGATGTTGGCTATGCAGCGTCAATAGAGTGTTAAGGCATCTGTTTTATTATGAATAGCTGACTTTAATGCAAGCGCTTTGAGCCTTAGAAGCGTTTTTTTTTAAATTCGAGTGCTATTCGGCGAGGTTGTTGCCATCGCCGATTTCCACTGCTTCTTTAGTCGCCATGGCGGGTTCCTCATTGCTTATAGTGTTACTCTAACAAGGTTACCCGGGCGACAAAGACCCTAACTTCGGTCAGGTTCCATTATGGTGTGTTTACAAACGCAAAACACGCGGCTGGTTCATCACATATTTCAAACCGCTGCGCCCGCTTTCCTGTACGCGTTCTCGTCCTTAGATAGAGGCAGTGCTGTGCGTGTTATGCTGATGCATAGAATACCTGCTGCTTGAGGTTGCCATGTCCGCTGAAATACCCACCGCAAACCATCTCAAACTGCCGATTGGCGTTCAGGCTTTCGATAAATTGCGCACAGGCGGTTATTATTATGTAGATAAAACGCCATTACTTCACCGGTTGGTTGAAGAAGGTGGTTACTTCTTCCTTTCCCGCCCGCGCCGTTTTGGAAAAAGCCTGTTGTTAGACACTCTGCGCTGCTTGTTTGAAGGCCGTGAGGCGCTGTTTGAGGGGCTATATATTCACGATAAATGGGATTGGCAAGCTCAGCATCCGGTGATTCGTATTAGTTTTTCCGATGGCCATTTAGCCAGCCGTGAAGATTTGGATACTCATATTCGCTATCAACTTTCTCAGTATCGCGAACGCCTGGGGATTGTCAGCGAGCGCCCCGAGCTGATTGCTAATGACTTTTCGGATCTGATTCACCGTGCCCATCAGACGTTTGGACAGCGTGCAGTGGTACTGATCGATGAATACGATAAGCCCATTCTCGATAATATTTTAGTTCCCGAGCGAGCTCGCGAGCTGCGCGAAGGGCTGAAAAACTTCTACAGCGTGCTCAAAGACGCTGACCCGCACTTACGCTTTGTGCTGCTCACCGGAGTGTCTAAGTTCAGCAAGGTTAGCTTGTTTTCGGGGCTGAATAATCTTAACGACATTACGCTTGATGCGCCTTACGCGACGATTTGCGGCTATACCGATGAGGATGTCGATGCGGTCTTTGCCCCAGAGCTGCCGGGGTTGGATCGTGCTCAAATCAAGCACTGGTATAACGGCTACCGTTGGGGCGGCCAGGAAGTCACCGCCGTTTATAATCCCTTTGACGTGTTGTTGCTGTTTCAAAAACGTCAGTTTGGTGCCTATTGGTTTGAGAGCGCTACACCGACTTTTTTAATCGATATTCTGAAGCAGCGAGGGGTGTTCAGCCCTCGTCTGGATAAGCTGCAAGCCAAAGCGCAGCTATTAGGGCGTTTTGATGTCGATGATATCACCACGGAAGGACTGCTGTTTCAGACCGGTTACCTCACGATTAAGCAGCTCACAGAGCCGATGGTGGGGTATCAACTTTACACGCTAGGCTTTCCCAACCAGGAAGTGGAAAGCAGCCTGAATGAGATGCTGTTGCCCGTTTTAGGACTTCGTGATAACGAGCTACAAACCTACCAGTTGGCGTTATTAGAGGTGCTGCAAACGCACGATTTAGCGGGACTTGAAAATCACCTCAAAGCCCTTTATGCCGGGCTGCCTCACGACTGGTACCGCAACAATCCCATCGCTCAGTATGAGGGACATTATGCGAGTGTCTTCTATAGCCATTTTGCCGCTTTGGGCGTGGGCGTCACGGTGGAGGATGCCAGCCACTTTGGCAAGGTGGATATGGCGGTGGACATTGCTGGGCACGTTTATTTGTTTGAGTTCAAGGTGGTGGAGCAGCTACCCGAAGGTAAGGCGCTAGAGCAGATTAAAACCAAAGGCTACGCTGACAAGTATCGCGCCGCAGGCAAGCCGATTCACTTGGTGGGGGTTGAGTTCTCTCGTGAGCAACGCCAAATAGTCGGGTTTGATGTGGAGACTCTTTCTGTTTAACCGTTGTTGTCCTTTTTACATAGCGGCCATGATCGATACTAATTCCAAAAAAATATAAGCATGCTGTTTATTATTTCTTTTTTGCTGCTATCTTGATGCCATTCTGCTGGTGTTATGAGGCATAAGCGACTTACCCCGCGCCCATATCTACATCAGATTATTTGTATTCACAGAGGAAAGTAATAATGGCCAATCTACGCCGCTGGAAAAGAACCGTTGCTGCTCTTTCACTTAGCATGGTGGGTGGTGTGCTATCAGTGGCTGCCCAAGCCGACACGCTCCGTGTGGGCATGTCCGGCGGTTACTTCCCCTTTACCTTTGTTGAGCAGGATGAGTTAAAGGGTTTTGAAGTTGATGTCATGAATGCCGTGGGTGAGGTCACCGGTGATGACATTGAGTTTGTCACGGCGAGTTTCTCGGGCCTGGCGGGGATGCTTGAATCTGGCCGTATCGACACCATTGCCAATCAGATTACCATTACCCCAGAGCGCGAAGCGAAGTATGTGTTCACTTCGCCTTACGTGTATGACGGTGCTCAGGTCGTCGTCAAGGCAGGTAATGATACTATTCAGGGCGTTGAGGATTTGTCCGGCAAAAGCGTGGCCGTCAACCTGGGCTCGAACTACGAGCAGTTACTGCGTGAGCAGCCGAACGCCGATGAAATCGACATTCGCACCTATGAGTCTAATATCGAGCAGGATGTGGCATTGGGTCGGGTAGAAGCCTTTGTGATGGATCGTGTTAGTGCGACGCAGGTCATTAAAGAGAAAGGCCTACCCTTAGAGCTGGCGGGCCAGCCTTTCTCGACCATTGAGAACGCATTACCCTTCCGTGACGACGAGGCGGGCCGCGAGCAACGCGACCGTGTCGACGCAGCCCTTGCTGAACTTCGCGAAAACGGTGAGCTGCGCGAGATATCGGAAAAGTGGTTTAATAGTGATATCACTCAGCCCTAACCGCTGGGATCATCCGTATAACGCGGCCGTGGCATTGCCACGGCCGTTTGCTTATAAGCGATCTTGATATGCTTAATCTTGAATATATGTGGGGGCTGTTGCCGGTTCTGCTGCGCTACTTGCCGCTCACCCTTCAAATGGCAACGATTGCCATGTTTTTTGCGCTGGTTTTGGCGTGCCTGCTGGCGGTGGTTCGCGTATCAAAAGTGCCGTTCTTGAACGGTTTCTCGCTGCTGTTTATCTCGTTTTTCCGAGGTACGCCGCTGCTAGTTCAGCTATTTCTTTTCTACTATGGCTTGCCGCAGTTGATCAGCGCATTAATTTCGATTACCGGCGTTACCGCCGCCGTGCTAGGCCTGACGCTGCACTTCTCTGCTTACATGGCCGAATCTATTCGTGCGGCGATTGTCGGGATTGATCGCAGCCAGACGGAAGCCGCGCTCTCCATCGGGATGACTCAGTCGCAGTTAATGCGGCGTATCATTTTGCCTCAGGCCACTCGTGTGGCAACGCCGACGCTAATGAACTATTTCATCGATATGATCAAAGCGACCTCGTTGGCCTTTACGCTGGGGGTGACCGAGTTAATGGGCGCCACGCAAAAAGAAGCCGCGGGCAGCTTTCTCTATTTAGAAGCATTCCTGCTGGTGGCGCTGATTTATTGGGCGATTGTGGAAGTGCTCTCTTGGGGGCAGCGCCGGTTAGAAATTTATCTGAATAAGGCCTACCAACGATGATTTCGCTGCAAGGCATTACCAAGCGTTTTAGTGGCCATACGGTGTTTAAAGATATCGACTTGAGCCTTGCTCAGGGTGAGATCATTGTGATCATTGGGCCTTCCGGGACGGGTAAATCGACGTTGCTGCGCTGCATTAACTTTCTTGAGCGCCCTGATGCAGGCCGTTTGCAGGTGGGTGACTTGAGTGTTGATACCCAGCGTGCCAGCCGGGCAGATATCCTGGCACTGCGCCGACGTACCGCCTTTGTATTTCAGAACTACGGCCTGTTCGCTAACAAAACCGCGTTGGAGAATATCAGCGAGGGGATGATCGTGGTGGATAAGTTGCCGAAAACTAAGGCCCACGCCCGTGCCAGGGAGATTCTTGAGCGCATTGGCTTGGCGGATAAAGCGGATGCTTACCCTGCTTCGCTCTCCGGCGGTCAGCAGCAGCGGGTGGGTATTGGTCGGGCGATGGCGGCCAATGCTGATGTAATTCTGTTTGACGAGCCCACCTCTTCACTTGACCCTCAGTGGGTAGAGGAAGTATTGAGCCTGATGAAGCAGTTAGCAGTAGAACGCCAGACGATGATCGTGGTCACCCACGAGATGCAGTTCGCCCGGGAAGTAGCGGATCGGGTTGTCTTCATGGACGAGGGCGGCATCGTCGAGGAAGCGCCTCCTGAAGAGTTGTTCACTGCACCCAAAGATGAGCGAACGCGCCATTTCTTGCGCAAAATTTTAGCGCCCACGGGGCAGGCTGTGCCTTAAATGCTGAATACAGTTACTATCCGCGGTGCACCGCTAAGAAAAATGCCTGTTTTGCACTTTTTACATTAACGTGACTTCAAAGCTATCGGCAGTAACCACAGGGGTCTTGGCATGTCGGGGGCCTTCTTGGATTTCCACTAAGCCATAATCGCCCATCTTTTTAATGGTGCGACTCAAACTTTCTTTTCGACGCCCGGTTATCTCAGCAAGCTCCCCTAATGATTGCGGCTTGCAGCGCCGAATCGTTTTGAGAAGTTCAAGGTTTTTCGTGTTTAACAGACGAGACATGGACTCGACACTATCAAACCATACCTTAGGCTCATCAGGAGCAGGTTTATAGAAACCTTTGGCAATTGAGATTGTGCGCTCACGGAATTCATCACGGTTCATGATGCCGATCTTGACGGTTGTCATATTCCTTCCTCTCGGAGTATTTCGTCGACATGCTTCCAAAAGTCTTCAATCAAGTGAGCCGCAGAATCAAAGAAGTAATCACTGACAACGCTGCGATAATGGCGGTGATCCCACTCTTCGCGTCGTCCCGCAAACTTTCTGCGTTTGATTTTTGGAGCATGTGCGTTGTCAAAGCCAAGTAGCCGTGTCCCGCTCTTATGATGCAAGGTCAAGCTATATTTTATTCCATGGGGGATGTTCGGTGTTGCCTCGACTCGCCGCACCTCAAACTTGACCCAAAAATCACCTTGGATGCCGTACTGAGTTCCATCGAGCGCTAATAAAGTATCTAGCCCTTGATCATCCATACGCTCCTTCCCTATTTCATAGATGAAATATAGTAGGGTTGATTGTAGATGTCAATGGTTGGGTGTGGAGTTGCGCCTATCTACGAGCCGGGCTTGAGCTGCTATCAGGCACTCTGGACGACGAACATGCTGGGTCGATTTGCAATACGCGCTGGCGATTTTGGACTGGTGGCACGCCCGTGCTGCACTTGTTGGTTGAGTTCAGGCCATTGGGCCCAGCAAACATCCGCAAGCGGGGATGTCTCATCCATTAGGTAACCTTGAGCTTCATTCCTATGGGAGCTTTATGCTTAGCAGGCGCTTTCTTCAGAACCTGCGTGCTGCCATCGGGACGTGTTTCAACAAGTTCACCGTCGATGATTTCCACTATGTGTTGACCGCTGCTCAACGAGACCTGATAAGCGCGTCGCGTGTGACGCGTCGATTGGGCTGCAAGTTGTTGTTCTTAATCAGGTTTAATCGCCGTGGGCTCACCTCGTTGCTTGTATCTTGCTATCATATTATAGTTCAAGCACTGGATAGTAAGCGCTAGTGGTCATGTTTATTCTGCGCACTATATCGAAGTACCCATAATTGGCAATTACAGCAGTGTTTTGGCTGTGTAAGCTGTACCTTCGAGCACGTAATCCTGCTACGCCGCGTTAACGACTACTTGATTACGGCCGTTTTCTTTAGCCTGATATAACCCTATATCAGCACGTTTTAGGGCAGGCTTAAGTGCTTTTTCGTTGTCTAGAATAGTCGTTACCCCTAGTGAAGCAGTCAGCCAAAGTGCCTGTTCGGCGTGCTCAGCTGTGACGTTAATGGGGGTAACTGCCGTTGTTCTGCGTATTCGCTCGGCCACCTGTTCCGCTTGAGAAAGCGAGGTATTGGGAAGCAAAATAGCAAACTCTTCGCCGCCCACTCGGCATAGCAAGTCTTCCTGGCGAAGCAGTTTGGTTACTATTTTGGTGAAGTTTTTCAGTACGTCATCGCCTGCGTCATGTCCGTACGTATCGTTAATGTGCTTAAAGTGGTCAATATCAATGGCGATGAACGCGATTGGGAGATTTTGCCTTCGCGCCCGGGATATTTCAGTCGTTGCTTGGGCCTGTAAATAGCGCCGATTGAAGACCCCCGTTAAGGGGTCGGTCATGGCTTGGGCGCGTAGTTTCTCTTCCAGCTCTTTGCGCTCGGTAAGGTCAAAGACGGTAGCGCGCGAATGCACAAACTGACCATTGCGGCAGAAGGCTGAGGCTTGAATCATGACGTGACGCTGCTCGCCGTTTCGGGTTAGCAGGCTGCATTCAGCGCTACTGGGTTGATTTTGTTTTACGTTTGCGAAAGCTTTATCAAACTGATCGCGGGTTTCTGGCGTGATCAATTCTCGGTAAGTGATGTGACCAATAACTTCTTCGTCGGTGTAGCCTAGCCAAGCGAGCTCGGTGCGGTTCATTTTGATCACTCGCCCTGTGGTATCGAGCGAGTGGTAGCCACAGGGGGCGTTTTCATAAAGATCGCTGACTTCATGAGCGTGGCGCTGAGCCGCCCTACGTAGCTGGCGCTGACGCTGGCTGCTGAGAGCCCAGAATATTCCAAAGGCGACGGCGACACCGTAGGTCAACAGTAGAAACCAGAGCACGGTGGTCTCTTCTTCTATTAAGGATCGCCAAGTAGGCAGTGGTAATGTCACGCCCAGCTTCCAAGGGTAGTAAGCGTTTTCGCTGAAAACAGTACCCGCTAGGCTACGGTAGCGCTGAGTGCGTATATCTTCAGTCTGAAAGCGTAATAGCTGACCATCGACCTTGGCATGACCTGTGTTGCGCTGCTGCATGGCTTGCCAATAGAGAGGTGAAAGGGCGGCAAAGTCGCTGCCAAAGCTCGTCGTATTTAATGGCGGGAAGCCTTCATCGAGCAGCCATCGTCCTTGGGCGTCGATTAAAATCGCATTGGCATCTTGGTCAAGCAACATGGCCTGACGTAGGGCGCTGGTAAGGTAATCCCAATTGAGGCTCAAAAGCACCACGCCGCGGCGTTCCCCTGCTGCATCAAAAACAGGGGTAGATACATTGACCACAGGAATCACGTCGCGACCCATTAGCTCAAAGTGGAGGTTACGGCCCGGTGGCGAGATATAAAGATCGCGTGGCTGTAGTGAAGAGGCTCCTTTGAAATAGTCGGTATAGGCATGATGATTGGCATTCACGCGGGGCCCCGTTTGAATACTTTTAGGTGCACGGAGTACTTCGCTGCCATGATTATCAATGAGTACCAGCTTGGTATAGCGAGGGTTGTGGCTGATCAACGTGTTTAGAAAGGTTGAAAGTTGCGATAAGTCGCTAAGCGAATAAGGCTGGGCTGATATCGACGAGTTGTCCTGTGCTGCCAGGTACCGCCTTAACGCAGGCATTTCGGCAATCGCCAGCGCGTAATTTAGGCTTTCATTAATATCGCGGGTTAGTGCCTCCTGGCCAGCTTTCAATAAGGCATCTGCTTCGGTATGCAGGCTATCTAGTCGGGACTCCATATGGACATGGAGCACAGGCAGCAACGTTGTCGATACGAGGATCAACGGTATGCAAATGGCTAGTAGTAAGCGAGTGTGTAAACGCCGCAATGACACTGACATGTTTCCTTTGAGTAGGTCTGCGCCGGGCAGCCTGCTTTTAAAGTTATACGTTGTACTTGTAAAGGCGTAGCTAGCAAGCTCGCCAAGCGCGTGATAGACTACGCCATCCTCTCAGACAAGTCCCGTGAGCGGGCAGCTTATTTCGACTGCCTGCTACACACTTTGGTAGGGTGATACGCCTGCCAAATCAATTGGTTGTTGCGGAAACGTCGTGCTGTGGCAGCACAACAGACGAACACATATTTAATTTCGTTGCCGTTTTATCGGCAACCTTTATTCTCCAAGGAGATACCCTGTGGCGAACAGCAAGCAAGCTCGCAAGCGCGCCCGCCAGGCCGAGAACCGTCGCGTCCTGAAATCCAGCCAGCGCAGCATGGTCCGCACCTACATCAAGCGTGTAGTGAAAGCGATCGGCACCGGCGACCACGCTAAGGCAATGGAAGAGTTCAAGGCAATGCAGCCGGTCGTTGACCGTATTGCAGACAAAGACGTGCTGTCTAAGAAGAAAGCAGCTCGCCTGAAGAGCCGTTTGAACAAGCGTATTAAGGCACTGGCGGCGTAAGCCGGCAGGCGCCATAAAAAAACCGGCTGCGGCCGGTTTTTTTGTGTCTGGATGATTTTTCTAGATGATTTTTCTGGATAGCTTATGACAGCGAAGAAAGCACCCAACACATCCCCAGGCACCACAGTCGTGCGTCGCGGGCTAATGCGCTCGGGGCTTGTAGTCAGTGCCATGACCATGCTGTCGAGAGTGATGGGGCTGGCGCGTGATGTGGTTATCGCTACCTTCTTAGGGGCAGGGGATGGCGCTGATGCGTTTTTCGTGGCGTTTAAGATCCCTAACTTTCTGCGCCGTCTGTTTGCCGAAGGGGCTTTCAACCAGGCTTTCGTACCCGTGCTCTCAGAGTACTCCACCCAGCGTAGCCGGGAGGAGATACGCGCGCTGCTGAATGCCACTGCCGGTAGCTTAACGGCGGTGCTGGCGCTAATTACCGCCGTGGCGATGCTCTGTGCGCCGTGGCTGATTTGGGTATTTGCCCCTGGGTTTGGCAGTGAGCCGGACAAGCTGGCGCTGACCGCGGATATGCTGCGCTTAACCTTTCCTTATTTACTGCTGATTTCGCTCACCGCGTTTTCCGGTAGCGTACTGAATACCTGGAACCGCTTTGCGGTTCCCGCGTTTACCCCGGTGCTGCTTAACCTTTCGCTGATTGGTGCGGCGCTGTTTTTAATGCCGCTAATGGAAGAGCCCGCCATGGCGCTCGCCTGGGGCGTGTTGATCGCTGGAGCGGCCCAGTTGGTTTTTCAGGTGCCGTTTTTACTGCGCTTGGGATTGATGCCTACTCCCTGGCCTAATTTTGCTCATGAGGGAGTGCGACGCATACTGAAACTCATGGGGCCTGCGCTGTTTGGGGTATCGGTATCGCAAATTAACCTGCTGTTGGATACCGTTTTGGCGTCATTGCTGGCGGCGGGCAGCGTGTCGTGGCTTTACTACTCGGATCGTTTAGTGGAACTGCCGCTGGGCGTGTTTGGGGTGGCCATTGGGACGGTGATTTTACCAGCACTCTCTAAACGCCATGCTGACCAGTCCAAGGAGCACTTTGCTGCGATGCTTGATTGGGCGATCCGCATTGTATTGCTGTTAGGCTTGCCCGCGGCACTGGCGCTGGCGGTGCTTGCCGAGCCGCTGTTAATCACGCTGTTTCATTACGGAGCGATGACCGACAACGACATCCAGATGGCGGCCATGAGCCTGCGTGCTTATGCCTTTGGCTTGGTAGCCTTTATGCTAATCAAAGTATTGGCACCGGGATTTTTTGCTCGCCAAGACACCAAAACCCCGGTGAAGGTAGGCATTATCGCCATGGTCGCTAATATGGTGTTTAACCTACTGCTGATTTGGCCGCTGGCTCATGCTGGATTGGCGTTAGCCACCGCGCTTTCTGCGTTCTTGAACGCGGGCCTGCTGGGTTACTTACTGCATAAGCAGGGAGTGTTGGTCTTTCAGCCGGGCTGGAAGCGCTATTCGGTGCAGTTACTAGGTGGCAGCGGGCTAATGTGCGCGGCCCTCTATTTTATTGCGCCCGACTGGCAGGCTTGGCTCGCGTTTGGCCTTTGGCAACGGATAAGCTGGGTCACCGGGCTAGTGATACTGGGCGGCTCGCTGTACTTTGCGTGGCTGGCGGCACTGGGTTTGCGCGTTCGTCATTTAAAAATGCACTCATAACACTGCATCCTGGGGTGTGGGTTCGTTATAATCAGAGGCTTTATGTCCTCCAACGGCTGAGGTGCCATGCGCGTCATTCGAGGTCTGCACAACTTGAGAGCGGCTCATCGTGGCTGCGTTGCCACCATCGGTAATTTCGATGGGGTGCATCGCGGTCATCAAGCCATCCTTCAGCAGTGCCGCGAGCACGCGGCTCGCTGGAGTGTGCCGCTGACAGTGGTGGTATTCGAGCCCCAGCCGCGGGAGTTTTTTGCCGGCGATCAAGCGCCGCCGCGTTTAACCCGGCTGCGCGAAAAAGTGCGGCTACTGCGCGATTTTGGCGCTGAGCAAGTGCTGGTTCTGCCGTTTAACGATGCGCTGCGTAGTCTTACCGGGCGTGAGTTTATCGATCAGGTGCTGATTGGTGGCCTGGGCGTTAAGCACCTGGTCGTGGGCGACGATTTTCGCTTTGGCTGCGATCGCCGCGGTGATTTCGCGCTGCTGGCGGAGGTCGGGCGTGAGCAGGGGTTTGATGTAGAGCACACGCGTACTTTTACCGTGGATGACGAGCGGGTTTCCAGTTCGCGGGTGCGTACGCTGCTTGCCAGCGGCAATTTTTCTGCTGCTGCGCGTTTGCTGGGCCGCGCCTATTCGTTACATGGCCGAGTGGTGCGCGACCAGCAGTTGGGGCGCACCATTGGTGTACCGACTGCCAATTTGCCGCTGATGCCCCAGCCATTAACGCTGCGTGGGGTTTATGCGGTGGTGGCTGAGCTTGAAAATGGCGAGCGCTACCCAGCAGTGGCGAATGTGGGCTTCCGCCCTACGGTGGGTTCGGAACGGCCAACGCTGGAGGTGCACCTGCTGGATTTTAAAGGTGATCTCTACGGCCAACGCATGACGGTGTTTCCCTGCGCGCGCCTGCGGGGCGAGGTGAAGTTTGACAACCTTGAGGCACTTAAAGCGCAAATTGAACGTGACCAGGCCCGCGCTCGCCACTATTTAATGGCGGCAATAGGTGGGCAAAACAGCGCTGACCAAGAGAACGCTGAACAGGACTATTCGCTTCCGCTGGCCTCGGCCCCGCTTGGGCGTGAGGCCATGTCTTCAAGTGCAATGTCTTCAAATGCGGTGTCTTCAAACACGATTCCTTCTGATTCTTCTTCGGCGGATGATGCCGCCGATGCTAACAACGGCTGACCAGACCATGGATTATAAGCACACGCTGAATTTGCCTGAAACTGATTTCCCCATGCGCGGCATGCTGCCAAAGCAGGAACCAGGGCGGGTTTCCCAGTGGCAGGATATGAACATTTACCAGCGCCTGCGGGAAGCGCGCGCGGGCGCGCCGCTGTTTGTGCTGCACGATGGCCCTCCCTACGCCAACGGCAGTATTCATATTGGTCACGCCGTTAATAAGATCCTTAAAGATATTATCGTTAAATCGAAGAATTTAGCCGGCTTTGATGCGCCTTATGTGCCCGGCTGGGACTGCCACGGCTTGCCCATTGAGCACAAAGTAGAAACCACTCACGGCAAGAACCTGGCGCCGGAACATGCCCGTGAGCTTTGCCGTGAATACGCTGGCGCCCAAGTTGAAACACAACTGGCCGACTTTGTTCGTTTGGGCATTATTGGCGATTGGGATCACCCATACCGCACTATGGATTTCGCCAACGAAGCGAGCGAGATTCGTGCTTTGGCCGAGATGGTCGACGCGGGTTACGTGTTTAAAGGTTTGAAGCCGGTCAACTGGTGCTTTGACTGTGGTTCGGCGCTGGCGGAAGCCGAAGTCGAGTACGCTGATAAGAAATCCGACGCCATCGACGTCGCTTTCCCGGTAGAAGATGCCGACAAGCTCGCCGCCGCCTTTGGCTTAAGCGAACTGGCCAAGCCTGCGGCAGTGGTGATCTGGACTACCACGCCGTGGACCATTCCGGCCAACCAGGCGCTCAACGTTCACCCTGAGTTCACCTATGCACTGGTCGATACCGGTGAGCGTTTGCTGCTGCTGGCGGAAGAGTTGGTGGAGAGCTGCCTGGAGCGCTTTGGCCTGCAAGGCGAGGTAATTGCTACGACCCAGGGCAAAAACCTCGACCTGATCAATTTCCGTCACCCATTCTACGATCGGCTCTCGCCAGTCTACCTGGCAGAGTACGTCGAGTCTGAGGTGGGTAGCACCGGTATCGTTCACTCCGCGCCCTCTTACGGTATGGATGACTTTATCACCTGCCGCGAGCATGGCATGGAGTTTGATGACATGCTCAACCCGGTGCAGGGAAATGGCGTTTACGTTGACGACCTGCCGTTCTTCGGCGGCCAGATGATTTGGAAGGCCAACCCGCATATCGTCGAAAAACTGCGCGAAGTGGGTGCGCTAATGGCGTATATCCCGATCAAGCATAGCTACATGCATTGCTGGCGCCATAAAACGCCGGTGATCTACCGTGCCACGGCGCAGTGGTTTGTGGGAATGGACATCAAAGGCAAAGATGGCAAAACCCTGCGTGAACGTGCCCTTGAAGGTATTGAAGCCACGGCGTTTACGCCTGCCTGGGGCCAGGCGCGCCTGCACAGCATGATCGCCAACCGCCCGGATTGGTGTATCTCGCGCCAGCGTAACTGGGGCGTGCCGATCCCGTTCTTCCTACACAAGCAAACCGGTGAGCTGCATCCGCGCACCGTTGGGTTGATGGAAGAGGCGGCCAAGCGCGTTGAGCTGGAAGGCATCGATGCCTGGTTCAAACTCGACCCGGCAGAGCTGCTGGGTGCTGAAGCGGCGGATTACGATAAAGTCACCGATACCCTGGATGTCTGGTTCGACTCTGGCACCACCCACCGCCACGTACTTCGCGGCTCGCACCCCCATGGCCACGAAAGCGGCCCGCGGGCGGACCTCTACCTGGAAGGCTCCGACCAGCACCGTGGTTGGTTCCACTCATCGCTGCTCACCGGTTCAGCGATTGATGGCCATCCGCCGTATCGTCAGCTGCTGACCCACGGCTTTACCGTCGATTCCCAGGGCCGCAAGCAGTCCAAGTCGCTGGGCAATGTGGTCGCGCCCCAGGAAGTGATGGACAAGCTGGGCGGCGATATTCTGCGCCTGTGGGTCGCCTCCACCGACTACTCTGGCGAAATGGCCGTTTCTGACGAAATTTTGAAACGCACCTCTGATGTGTATCGGCGGATTCGTAACACCGCTCGCTTCCTGCTGTCGAACCTTAACGGGTTTGATCCAGAGAAAAACCAGGTAGCGTTTGACGATATGCTGGCACTGGATCAGTGGGTGGTGGATCGAGCGCACCAATTGCAGGCGCGGATCGAAAAAGCCTACGAAGAGTACCGCTTCCTGGATGTTTACCAACAGGTGCATGGTTTCTGCGCCCGGGAACTGGGTGGCTTCTATCTGGATGTGATTAAAGACCGCCAGTACACCACGCAAACCGATTCGCTGGCGCGGCGCAGTGCACAAACCGCGCTCTATCACGTGGTGGAAGCGCTGAGTCGTTGGATTGCGCCGATTCTCTCCTTTACCGCTGAGGAGATTCACGAAAACATCCCCGGTAAGCGAGGCGACAGCGTGCTGCTGGAGACTTACTACACTAACCTTGGCAGCCTGGAAGAAAATGCTGAACTGGGTCGTGCTTTCTGGGAGCAAGTGCTGGAAGTCAAGCACTCGGTCAACAAGTGTCTTGAAGATGCCCGTAATGCCAAAGTCATTAAAGGCAGCTTGGCAGCTGAAGTCACGCTGTATGTCAGCGATGACCTGCAGGCGACTCTGGCTAAACTGGGTGATGAACTGCGCTTTGTGATGCTAACCAGTGAAGTGACGCTTAAGCCCTTGTCTGCTGCGAGTGATGCAGAAGCGACCGAGCTGGATAGCTTGAAAGTCGCGGTTAAAGCCAGCGACAACACCAAGTGCGAACGTTGCTGGCACCATCGTCCCGATGTAGGCACCTATGCGGACCACCCGGATCTGTGTGGACGCTGTATCAGCAATCTTCCCGAAGGTAGCGGTGAGATTCGTTACTATGCTTGATAAAAACATAGCTAAAGAAACTAAAACACCGTCTGACGATGTCGACACACGGCCGCCAATGCAGCGGCCGCTGCGCTGGCTGTGGCTAGCTGTGGCAGTAATTGCCTTGGATTTGGTCACCAAATACGTGGCCAGTAGTCAGTTGGGCTATGCCCAGCCGGTCGAAATACTGCCGTTCTTTAACCTGACGCTGCTGCACAATACTGGCGCAGCGTTCAGCTTTTTAGCCACGCATCCTGGCTGGCAGCGCTGGTTCTTTGCGTTGATTGCTGTGGGAGCCAGCGTGGCGTTGACGGTGTGGCTTTCACGCATCAAACACGATGAAAAGTTACTGGCGATAGCGCTGCCGCTGATTATTGGCGGGGCGCTGGGGAATCTCTACGACCGCCTGGTGCATGGCTATGTGGTCGACTTTTTATCGTTTCACGTCGCTGGGTGGTACTACCCGGCGTTTAACGTGGCGGATATAGCGATTACCCTGGGGGCGGTCGCTTTAATCTGGGAATCCATTATGGGCGAGCGGCGGCGCAAAAAAGCGGCCAAGACTTCCCATTAATTGAACGTTGAGAACAACGTATATTGAGAACTGCTATGAGCGACTATCTGATCGATGAAGGCATGGAGGTGACGCTACACTTCACCTTAAAGCTGGAAGATGGCACTTTGGTGGACTCCACCAAAGACAAAGCACCGGCTACCTTCGAGTTTGGCGACGGAAATTTGCCGCCCGGTTTTGAGCATCCGATTAAAGGCTTGGCTGCGGGGCAGGAGGGTACCTTTCAGATAACCCCTGAGCATGCATTCGGCCAGCACAACCCGCAAAATATTCAAACCCTGAAGCGGGCAGATTTTGGCGATGAAGCCCCGGAAATTGGTATGGTAATGTCGTTTGCCGATAAAGCGGGAACGGAATTGCCAGGTGTGGTCAAAACCATTGACGGTGATCGTATCGAGGTGGATTTCAATCACCCGTTAGCAGGCCGCACGCTCACCTTTGAGGTCGAAGTGCTCGACGTCAAACCGGTGACAACGCATTAATTCACTAAGCGATGCCGCTTACGCATCAAGGCGCTACTATGCAAACGACGCAAGCACAGCCCATACAGATCAAGTTAGCCAATCCGCGTGGTTTTTGTGCCGGTGTGGATCGCGCGATTGATATCGTTAATCGCGCGTTGGATGTGTTTGGCCCGCCGATTTACGTGCGCCATGAGGTTGTGCATAACCGCTTTGTGGTCGAAACGCTGCGCGCTCGTGGGGCAGTGTTTGTTGAAGAACTGGATGAAGTGCCGGACGATGTCATCGTCATTTTCTCTGCCCATGGCGTTTC
>NZ_HG423343.1:2869817-2919381 GCF_000982975.1 Halomonas sp. A3H3
CCGATGCTGAGCGGCGGGGCTTGAAGGTATTCGACGCCACCTGCCCGCTGGTCACCAAAGTGCACTTGGAAGTATTGCGCTACGCCAAGCGTGGTCAAGAGTGCATTCTCATTGGTCATGAAGGCCATCCGGAAGTTGAAGGCACTATGGGGCGTTATGACACCTCCCACGGTGGGCGTATCTACTTGGTAGAGGATGAAGAAGACGTCGCTAAGCTGGAGGTGAATGATCCCTCAAAGCTGGCCTTCGTGACTCAAACTACGCTGTCGATGGATGATACCGCTAAGGTGATCGACGCGCTGCGCGATAAGTTTGCCGAGATTCAGGGGCCACGCAATGACGATATTTGCTACGCCACGCAGAACCGTCAGGATGCAGTACGTGAGCTAGCGTCCCAGAGCGATCTATTGCTGGTGGTGGGCAGCCCCAATAGCTCCAACTCTAACCGCTTGCGAGAACTTTCTGAGCGCATGGGCACGCCCGCCTACTTGATCGATAACGCTGACCAGATCGACCCCAAGTGGCTTGAGAACGTAGCGCGTGTAGGCGTCACCGCAGGCGCCAGTGCCCCTGAAGTATTGGTGAAAGGTGTGATTGCCAAGTTGCAGACCATGGGGGCTGCATTACCTGAAGAGCTACAGGGCCGCGAGGAGACCATTACTTTCTCTATGCCAAAGGAATTGCGTGAAAAGGTGATCGCCAGCAGCTAACCATAGGCCTCGCAATGCAATGCGTATTAGTTTGCGACATACTAAAACGGTATGAGCCCACTAATACAGGAGCGAAGCCGCGTGTCTTATACCTCTCATCTTTCGACTGGCCATTCTTTACTGAATGGCCAGCGCGGCTTCACCCTCATTGAATTGATGATTGTGCTGGTGATCATCGGCATCGTCGCCTCCATTGCCTACCCCAGCTATACCCGCTACGTGCAAAAATCAGTGCGAACCGACGCCCACGCAGGCCTTATGCAAGCCGCTTCAGAGCTTGAGCGCTGTTACACGCGCTCTTACAGCTATAGCGATTGCACCATCAGTGAGTTATCTCCCGAAAAAAATTATGAGATTGCTGAGAGTATTAACGGTGACGGCTACCTACTGACTGCGAGCACCGTTCAAGATGATGGCTGTGAAGAGGATATAACCTTAAGTTCGAATGGCGAAAGGTTACCCAATGCCTGTTGGTGAGTTAAGGCGACAACGCTTTCAAAGTGTGGGCGACGCTGCCACTTCCAACTATCCTGGCTCTCCCTGCGAAATGACGTTAAACCCCACCCATCAAAGTGTTTCAGCTCCTTCTGTAACGCTGGTGATTAGCACATCGGACAGCCTTCGCAGGAAGGAGAGAGTCATAAACTCTCAGCGCGGCTTTAGCTTATTGGAAGCGCTAATCGCACTGGTGGTTCTCTCGATTGGCCTGATCGGCGTTGCCGCCATGCAGCTTAAAGCACTGCAAAGTGCCAATGCAGGCTATCAGCGTTCGGTGGCAAGTGTTGCGGCTGTGGATGCTCAGGAGCGGCTTTGGGCTCAGCTAGCCACGCTCGAAACAGGCCAGACCTGCGAGGATATCGACATCTCCGGCGTGCAGAGTGCATGGAAGGAGCATTGGTTTCAAAATAGTGGTGCGACACCACTACGGGGAGCCTCTTCTTCCCAAAGCCGGATTGCAAAAGGTGACAGTGGAAGTGATTGTCGCATTGACGTGACTGTGGCCTTGGGCGAGAACAATGACGATCAATTTAGCTACTTCTTTCTTCTTCCCAAGGTCGAGAGCTCACCATGAGGCAGCGTCAGCAGGGCTTTACACTGGTGGAGTTGATGGTGGCGTTGGCAATCGGCACGGTCATTATCCTTGGGGCTGGCCAACTGTTTCTAACGACCTTTCAGACCTTTCAAAATGTTGACAAGGTAAGCCGTAAGCAAGAGAACCTGATTTTTATTGCCCAGAGGCTTACCAGTGAAATTCGTCAAAGTGGGCCGGGTCGCTATACGTTACGGTGTGAACGGAATCAGGATGCCTGTAGCTGTACGGTGGCGGATCAGGAAGAGAATGGGCAGCCGATGGTAAGTTTTCTTAAAGATGTACCGAATCATGATTCGTCAAGCCAGTGTAATGAGGACGAGCACGTGTTAGGTGAACTTGTGTCGGGTGACGCACCGCTTTACCGGGTGGAACTGCCCTTAGAGAACAATGGTGAGGCGATTGTATTTCATGTCATGGAGCGACAGGGCATATATGCCAGCTTCTTTGATACTCCTACCAGTCAGAAGGGGAAGGGCGATGCAGTGATTGCGGGAGGTGCCGTGAGCGGTGCGGAAAATATCTTGGTAAGTGAATCAACGGTTAACTCAAATTTAGATCCATCGATTATCCCTTCTCCGCAATCAAGCGACTCGCATGATTACTACACAGGCTATATCAATAACATTAAAAATCTGGACGGCGTGATTGCTACCTGTACCGAAAACGAAATCATGTTTTCATCGGGCAAGGTCTTTTATTGCGATGGAAATATAAATAAGTTAAACGTGACTGAACTTAGTGGAAAGGTGGTCGTAGTAGAGCAAGACATTTCAATACAGCAGAATGATAACTCCTCAGTCACTGATGTCGCCATTGTTGCTGGTGGCGAAATTAATTTTAATGGCAATAATACCAATGCACTGTTTCGAGGACTTATCTGGGGAGCGGGTAGTGTCAATTTAAGCATGTCTGGCGTTGAGTTTGTTGGTAGTGTTATCTCCAATGGCTCTGTTGTATTCAATAATGTCAATAGTATTAATGCTGACCTGAGTGTTTGGGAGTTACTGTCAGTATATGGTTATGAGTTCTCTATGCGTCAAGCATTAGAGGGTTTGTCAGAAAATATCGATTTTGGTGACGACTGATGACTCTGCAAAATCGTCAGAAAGGCGCTGCATTGGTCATCGTCATGGCGCTACTAGCCGGGGCACTGCTACTGGGGACTGCCGGCATGCAGTCAGCAATCATAAATGAGCATTTGGCAGGTAACTACCGGATAGTGGCGCAAGCCAATATGAATGCAGAGTCGGCTTACGCAAAAGCGGTTGAGGAGAATCTCGAAACAATAAACTGGGGTAGTGAGTCTTATGACCAAAATTATATTGAAAAGATGAATTGGGAGAGTATCAAAGGGCTTGGGCAGGTCGTAGATCAGTGTGAGGGGGAGGCCTTCCTGTGTTTTTATTTTCCTTTGCTTGTTGATGGAGAAAAGTGCTTCGTCGCGTTTGGAGCTGTATATGATGATCAGGAAGAGCCGCTTGCCTTTAGTGACCCCTATTTTCTTTTCATCGATTGAGCATTTCTTTCAGAATGATAACGGCATAATGCTCTTGTAAATCCTCACCACTCTCTGCGGATATTGTAAAACCAAATTCTGCCTGTCGCATCCCCAGGTTCATACAAGTATCATACGGCAATGTACGTTCAATGATGAGCCTAAAAACCATGAGCCAGACCGCAAAAACCCGCGTCCTCACCGGTATCAACACCACCGGCACGCCCCATTTGGGCAACTATGTTGGAGCGATCAAGCCCGCCATTGAGGCAAGCCAGGATCCCAACGTGCAGTCGTTCTATTTTCTGGCTGACTATCACTCCCTCATCAAGTGCCAAGACCCTAAGCGGGTGCAGCAGTCTCGCCTGGAGATTGCCGCGACTTGGCTTGCGCTAGGGCTGGATACCGATAACGCCATTTTCTATCGCCAGTCTGATATTGGCGAAATTCCCGAGCTGATGTGGATGCTCTCCTGCGTATGTGCCAAAGGTTTGATGAATCGCGCCCATGCTTACAAAGCAGCGGTGGCTGAAAACGAAGAGGCAGAAAATCAGGATCCTGATAAAGGCATTACGATGGGCCTTTTTGGTTACCCTGTGCTGATGGCGGCGGATATTTTAATGTTTAACGCCAACAAGGTGCCGGTAGGGCGCGATCAGATTCAGCATATTGAAATGGCGCGCGATATCGCCGGGCGCTTTAACCATCTTTATAAAGGGCAGCACTTTACCCTCCCTGAGGCCGTGGTAGACGACAAAGTACAGCTGTTGAATGGCTTGGATGGGCGCAAGATGTCCAAAAGCTACGATAATACGATCCCGCTCTTTTCCGCTGAGAAAAAACTGCAGAAGCTGGTACGTAAGATTAAGACCAACTCGCTGGAGCCCGGTGAGCCGAAAGATCCAGACACCTGCACGCTGTTTCAAATCTACTCCGCTTTTGCGACACCTGAAGAGACCGCTAGTCTACGTGAGCAGTACGTGAACGGTATTGGCTGGGGTGCGGCTAAGGATCAAGTGTTTGAGTACTTGAATGCACACTTGAGCGCGCCGCGTGAACGCTATAATGCGCTGATGGAAGACCCGGCCCACATTGAGGCTGTGTTGCAAAAAGGCGCCGAACGGGCGCGGGAAGAAGCTGTTGTAACGATGGATCGTCTCCGTTCAACGGTAGGTTTGGGGCGGTTTGTTTAATCCCAGAGCCTTGGCGCAATACCAATAGCGAAACACCTGCAGCAATAGAGCAGAAACGACGAAGCCCCTTCCAAGTGGAAGGGGCTTCGCTTGTTTCAGGCCTTGTTTTTCAGGCCAGGGCTAGGCTATTAGCAACAGCTTAACCTTCGATCGGGGCGCGCCAGTCGTCGGAACCAGAGGTGCCAGCAACAGTGTGTTCCCAATCAATTTTACGGTAAGCCAGTGACACGTCCATCAACTGGGTGAATTCAGACTTGGTGATGTCTTGGGCGTGTGGCATACGCAGGTTGATGTCAACGATAGTGGCATCGGTCAGCGTGGTCGTGAAGAAGTGCTCCTGCTTACCTTCAACAGAGGTGCGGTACCACTTCAGCTCAACGTTGGGCAGCATTTCACCAGACGCTAGTGCGTTGTACATCAGCGGTACTGATTTGTTCAGGGCAACGGTAAAGATAAAGGGCTTGTGTGCACGCTGACCGGATGGCTGACCAGACTGCGGATCAGTGGGTACGGTAACGACATGCTTAAATTCTTGTACCAGCATTTGGTCTTCATGGCCCTCAACGTAGATGTTGCCTACGGAGTCAGGGGTAAAAGCGCCTGCTGTGATGTTGCCCTGAGTTTGGCCTTCGATGCTGATATAACATGGTGTTGGCATGGTCTGCTCCTTGACTGAAAAATTAAAGAAATGTCACGTGGACTCAGACAATAGAGCAACTTCAGGGCCAAGTTTTTAAATTTTTTATATATCAATATGTTATGTGTTTGTTGCGTAGGGCGCTTCTTTCTGCGGGGCAAAAAGTTGCCTGTGCTGGGCAAGATATTGCCTGGCAGGGCAAGAACTTGCTTGCTTGCTCGTTACATCTACAAGCGCTTAGTAACGCTGGGTTGCATCTACCGTTACCTTGCTTTATGACTAAAGCCTTTCTTGGAATTTTAAGCAGAAATAGGGCCATGGGAGCAATATTTTTGCCGCTAAAAATGACGGCGCTGCCCATTTAGGCACCTCTCTTGTATGAATTTTGCTCTCCGTTTTGTAAGAAATCACTGACAGTTTTTGTAAGAGATCTCTTACAAATGCGGTTTTTAAAAATTAGTTTTAATTAGTTACTTTTATTGTGCTGCTAAAATTCGCGAAAAAGGTCGTAAAATACGCCTTCTTGAAAGTCTTCTTCTCTCAGATTGTCGCAATACCTGCTTAGAGCCATTTGGTACTTTCGGTGTAAATCCGGTACTTTCCCGCAATTAATAAGCATTCTTCTTTGAATCGAAAATGTTCTAATTTTTACGGGCGAAAACCATGGCTAAGCAAGGAACGGTCGCGCCGAAAGAGCGCATCAATATCAAGTATGTACCCGCTACAGGTGATCAGCAGGCCGAGACTGAACTGCCGTTGAAATTATTGGTGGTCGGTGACTTCAAGGGAGGCGAGGAAGATACCTCCATTGAGGAGCGTGAAGCTGTTTCTGTTGATAAGAATAACTTCCAGTCTGTTATGCGCGAAGCGAACCTTGGCTTGCAGGCTGCGGTTCCCAATCGGTTGCAAGAAGAGGGTGAAGCAAGCGATTTGGCCGTCAATTTGGAATTTAAATCACTCTATGATTTTGCGCCCGACAGTATCGCTCGGCAGGTGCCGGAGCTGCGTAAGCTAGTCGAATTAAGGGAGGCGTTGGTGGCATTGAAGGGGCCGCTGGGCAACGTACCTGCTTTTCGTGATCGTTTGCAGAAGCTACTCGAAAGTGACGAAACGCGTCAGCAGCTGTTGGCGGAGCTAGAGCTGCTTGATTCTGACCCTAATCGTAACGATTAAGCATTCTTATTTTCGTGCTAGTCCAGTAACCGGATTGTATTCGAGGCATCTCTATGAGTGATACGGCGCAAAAGAAAAGCCAAACGGTGGAAGCCCAGGAAGAGGTTTCTTTACTTGACCAAGTGATGGCGCAGACGCGTATGGCGCCAGCGGATGAGGGCTACGACGTTGCCAAGCAAGGCGTTGCCGCTTTTATTTCCGAACTGTTAAGCGGCGAGAACGCTGCCCCGCAGGTTAATAAAGCCGTTGTAGATAGCATGATCGTTGAACTTGACCGGAAAATTAGTCGGCAAGTTGATGAGATTCTTCACGACAATAGCTTTCAGCAGCTGGAGTCTGCGTGGCGTGGCTTGAAGCTGTTGGTCGACCGCACCGATTTCCGCGAAAATATTAAGCTTGATGTGCTTCACGCCACCAAAGAAGAACTGCTGGATGACTTTGAGTTTGCCCCGGAAATTACCCAAAGCGGGCTCTACCAACACGTTTATGCTGGCGGGTATGGTCAGTTTGGCGGTGAGCCGGTAGCAGGGATTATCGGGCATTATGATTTCACCCCCTCGACCCCTGATATGAAACTACTGCAGCACACGGCTGCTGTAGGGGCGATGGCCCATGCGCCGTTCCTGTCAGCGGTGGCGCCTTCCTTCTTCGGCATCGATAGCTTTGAAGAGCTGCCCAATATCAAAGATTTTAAAGCCATCTTCGAAGGGCCCAAGTACGCGCGCTGGCGTAGTCTGCGCGAGTCAGAAGACGCGCGCTATTTAGGTCTGACGGCGCCTCGTTTCTTGCTGCGGATGCCCTACGACCCGGTCGAAAACCCCATCAAGACATTTAACTATCGTGAAACCGTCAGCGAAGATCACGACCATTATCTTTGGGGTAATACGGCGTACCTGCTGGCCGAGCGCTTGACCGACAGCTTTGCAAAATACCGCTGGTGCCCGAACATTATTGGCCCCCAAAGCGGCGGTGCGGTTGAAAACTTGCCTGTCCACACCTACGAAGCGCTAGGTCAGTTGCAGGCTAAAATCCCCACCGAGGTGCTGGTAACGGATCGCCGCGAGTTCGAAATGGCTGAAGAAGGCTTTATTTCGTTAACGATGCGTAAGGGCAGCGATAACGCTGCTTTCTTCTCGGCTAACTCCGTACAAAAGCCCAAGGTATTTCCGAACACGCCCGAAGGCAAAGACGCTGAGACCAACTACAAACTGGGTACTCAACTGCCGTATATGTTCATCATCAACCGCCTGGCTCACTACATTAAAGTGCTCCAGCGTGAACAGATCGGTTCATGGAAAGAGCGTCAAGACCTTGAGCGTGAGCTGAATACCTGGATCCGCCAATACGTGGCCGACCAAGAGAACCCGCCCTCCGATGTACGCAGCCGCCGCCCGCTGCGTGCCGCCTCTATTCAGGTGTCGGATGTCGAAGGCGATCCGGGTTGGTACCAGGTGTCTATGTCGGTGCGCCCGCACTTTAAGTACATGGGTGCCAACTTTGAGCTGTCGTTAGTCGGGCGTCTCGACAAGGAATAAGGGAACCTCTCCATCATGGCTATTAACCATGGCAGCCTGCTAGGTAGCCGTCTGTTTGAGCGTCTTGCGATGCCTGAACAGCCGTTAGCGCATGGGGAGGATGAGAGGCTGGCGGAAACTGTTGAGTCGATCAAACGACACTTAGTGGAGTTGCTCAACAGTCATCCGGGCAATAGCGCCTGTGAGCCTGAGTTGGGGTTGCTGGACTTCAATGATGCAACGATCGGCGTGCTGGATTTAGAGCTGAATATCCAGCGCGCCATTCGGCAATGCATCGAACGCTTTGAGCCGCGGGTTCAGCACGTTGAAGTTGAGTCATTACCCAATAATGGCGATCCCTTACAACTGCATTTTCAAGTACATGCCACCGTAGCGTTAGGGCGAGATAACGCCCACGCCACGATCGACTTATTGCTCAATAATAAGCGCTATCAGTGTCTTAACTGATAGGCTTGCGAGGCCCGAATGCTAAATCGCTATTACCGGGATGAGCTCAATTTTCTGAAGCGCCAAGGGCGAGAATTTGCGGAGGGCAACCCCGGCCTGAGTCGCTTCTTGTCAGAGCGCAGTACCGATCCTGATGTTGAACGTCTATTAGAAGGCTTTGCCTTTCTAACTGGCCGTATGCGCGAAAAAGTGGAGGATGAGTTCCCCGAACTTACCCATTCGCTGATCAGCATGCTATGGCCGAACTACTTGCGCCCGGTGCCTAGCATGACCGTGGTGCAATTTACCCCTACGTGGCATGCGCTGAGTACCCATCAGCTCCTGGAGCGGGGTACGGAATTAGCCAGTAAGCCAGTGGATGGCACTACCTGCATGTTCCGCACTTGTCATGACGTGACGCTCTATCCGCTCGAACATGCGGGGGTTGAGGCACGCCATACACGCGATGCCTCCATTGTTGAGTTGGCGCTTGATGTACATAGTGATCAGCCCCTCAGCGCGATGGGGATTGATACATTGCGTCTGCACCTGGGTGGAGACGCTTATACAGCGCGCACGCTTTACCTGTGGATGAGCCACTACCTAGCGCGCGTAGAGCTGGAAATTGATGGCAAACGGCTGCCTCTGCCCAAGCAGTTGCTGCAGCCGGTTGGTTTTGATCGCCATCATGCACTACTGCCCTACCCGAGGAATGTGTATCAAGGGTATCGGATACTGCAGGAATACTTGTGTTTTCCAGAGGCTTTCCATTTCTTTGATGTAACAGCCCTGAGCCAACACTTGCCGGCCATTCCCGCAGACAAAATTATTTTGCGCCTAGAGTTTGAGCGTACGTTACCGACCGACGCACGGGTGAGAGACGAGCATTTCGCTTTGTATTGCTCGCCGGCGATCAACCTGTTCTCTCACGATGCAGAGCCTGTTGATGTTAGCGGGGAGCGCAGTGAATACCGCATTCACCCCAATAGTCGATCTCCCGGCCACTATGAAATTTTTAGCGTCGATAAGGTGGAAGGCTGGTTAGAGAACGAGACCGGTAAAGGGCGCGGTACGCCGCGTGAGTACGTGCCTTTTGAAAGCTTTCAACACCAAGTCAAGAGAGACCGTGGCAACGATGCCTCCTACTACCGTCTTCGCGTGCGCGACAGCTTGCGCGGGGATGGGTTTGATCACGACATCTCCTTTGTGCGTGGCGATGAGCGCAGCTACATCGGCATGTCCGAAACCGTCTCGCTCGGATTGACGTGTAGTAATCGAGAGCTGCCTGAGCGTTTGACGGTAGGCGATATTTGCTACTCAACGGAAGAGAGCCCCTCGTATGCCATGTTTCAAAATATCACCCGCCCCACGCCAGTGTTGCGCCCCACGCTGGATGGCAGCTTGCTATGGACACTGATTTCTAATCTATCGCTTAACTACTTATCGCTACTGGAGCGTGATGCGCTGTGTTCTGTGCTGCGTGCTTACGATTTCCGTGCCTTGGTCGATAGGCAGGCCGAGCGAGTGGCTCAAAAACGGCTGGCAGGCATTGTTAGCATTGAAACCCAGCCCATTGATCGGCTGAAAAGAGGGCTGCCCATTCGTGGTCTGCGTTCGGTCATGACGCTAGATCAAGATGCCTTTGGCGACGAAGGGAGTCTGTATTTATTTGGCAGTGTGCTGGCGCGGTTCTTCTCCTTGTACGCCAGCATCAACTCGTTTCATGAGCTGCATGTTATTAACCGTCAAAATCACGAGCGCTACAAATGGACCTTACAGTCGGGGCAACAGCCTCTGATGTAGCGCTTGCCCCTTTGATGGCAAAGGCGCGGCGTTACGATTTTTATCAGCTAGTAGAGCTTCTGCACCGTCATCATGGCGATGACCTAGAGTGCGCTCAGCGAGGCGCGCCCACTTTTGAGCGCGTGCGCTATAGCGCTTCAGCGTCACTAGGCTTTCCCAGCAGTGATGTGCTCTCACTGGCTTTTCAGCCTGAGGGCCATTATGAGCTGGAAGTTAGCTTCTTGGGTCTGCAGGGGTCTCAGTCGCCGCTGCCCAGCTATTACCTTGAAACATTAGCGCATGAGGCCGCCCACCACGACGGTGTTGCAGGCGATTTCCTGGACTTTTTCAATAACCGCTTACTGGCGTTAGTGCACCGCAGTTGGCGTAAATATCGCCACTACATCCGCTATCAGGATGGTGCTAGCGATGGATTTTCGGCGGCCATTTTTGCTTTGGTGGGGTTGGCGGACAGTGACCTGCGCGTTGAGACGCCTATTAACTGGAGCAAGATGCTGGCTTATGCCGGTTTGCTGGCAGGCCGTTCGCGTTCACCCGAGGTCGTCTGCAGCATCGTAGGGCACTGCTTTGACCTTGATGATGTGCAGATTGAAGAGTGGGTACATCGCTGGGTTCAGATTCCGATGGATCAACGCAGCCGAAGCGGTATGGCAGCAATGACGTTAGGCAGCGATGTAGTGGCCGGTGAGCGCGTTGCTGATGTTAACGGCAAATTTGTGCTGGGTTTATTTGGTCTTACTTTGGAGCGTTTTCGCGACTTCCTACCCGATGGCAGGGAGCATGCTCCATTGCGCACCTTGGTTGAGTTTGTGCTGCGCGAGCCGTTGGCCTACGACCTAGAGCTAGAGCTGTTACCCAGCGCCGTAAAGCCGATGCGGTTAGGCGATGCTGGCACCTGCCAGCTCGGCTGGACCACCTTTGTTAATCCCGAGTCCGGCAGCGCCTCAAAACGCCGCCGAGTGCGTATTCAGATGACAGGTTAAACAATGAACGCCAACCCAATTTCCGCTGTAACGCTGGTCATTGCCAATAGTGAGCGCCTAGAAGGCCGTTCGACAAGTAGTCATGTCTTTCATGAAGTCGGCGGCACCCTAGGCTGCTCAACCGATGATGACTGGTTATTGCACGATCACGCCGGCCGAATTCGCCCGCAGCATGCCCAAGTGAGCAAAATTGACGGCAAGTTCTGCCTGATTGATAGCAGCGGGCACACCTTTATCAATCGCGCCACCCTGCCGATTGGGCGAAACCGTAAGGTCGCTTTGAGCGAGGGCGATGAAGTGCTAGTCGGCGAGTACCGTCTTAAAGTGCATTTGGGTGATCGGCAGAGTACTCAACCCGGTGCTCAACCTCTGGCCTCGTTAGTCAATGAAGAGCAGGAGGCGGTAGATGCCTATGGCCGCCCGTTGGTTCAAGAAGACCAGCCGCTACGTACGGAAGCCGCAAAAAAAGAAGATCCCATGGAGGCTCTTGGCGGGGTAGCGCGTGGAGTGGGGCATGAAGACCCAATGGCTGCTCTCGACCCCCGTTCTGCCAATGCCCAGCTTTCCGAATCCGTTGAAGACATGTCGGAGTTGCTGGGTTCCGAGCGGCGCGTTGAAGGAAGTGTGGGCCGTGACCAGCAAGAGCGGCGCGAAGGCGCTGTTCGCATGCCAGCGATCAAACGCAAGCTAGGCAGCCATTCACCGGACAGCTATTCACCAAGCGGTTATTCACCAAGCAGTCATTCGCCAAACGGCTATACAGCAGGCAACCAGACAGAGAGGAGCAGTAGCATGGATGAGCGGGCAATAGATGACCTCGAACGTTCCGTTGGCGAGCAGTTAGAGGATCGCTGGCAAAAGCCTAGTGGCCGTTCCCTTGGCCATGTGGGGGCCGACCCGCTATTAAGGGGGTTGGATATCGACATACCCTTCCGTGATAGCGAAGAGCAGCAGGCGTTTCTTGAAGAAGCGGGCCATACGTTACGGGCTGCTATTAATGGCTTACGTGCTCTGCAGCAAACCCAAAACGATAGCAAATACCCCCTCCGGGATCGTCGTTTACAGCCTATCGAAGATAACCCCCTGCGCCTTGGCCAAGCTTACGAGGCCACTGTCGAGACGATGTTTTCGGCCCAACGTAGCCCAGTTCACCTTTCGGCGCCGGAAGCGGTGGGGGAGTGCCTGCGTCATCAAGGCCACCACCAAGCGGCAGTAGAAGAAGCCATTGAGTACGCACTAACCGCTATTTTGGATGCCTTTTCACCGGAAGCGCTGCTCAAACGTTTCCATGCATACCGGGGGGCAGGCACCCGCATTGAAGATGAAAACGGCTGGGCCTGGGAAATGTACCGCCACTACTACCATGAGCTTAACTCAGGCCGCCAGCTAGGCTTCCAAAAACTGTTCTGGGAGGTTTTCGAGCAGGCGTATGACCAGTCTGTTCGTCGCCAGCAGCGGGAGGACGCATGAGCAAGGCCAAGAGCCTCGGGCTTGTAGGTGTGCTTATCGTGCTGCTGTCAATCACGGGCTGTGCTTCGACCCGTGAGGCAGCCGGTAAAGCCTGGGAAGTCATGCTAGACCCCTCGATACCGGTGGGCTATCCAGAAGATCAGCCCACGCTGGTCGATTTAAGCATGGTCGCAGAGCCCGATGTGAACCCGAATATTGATGGCGAGGGGACGCCGCTGCGCTTTCAAATTTTGCAGCTTAAAGATGACTCCATGCTAATGGCGGCCGACATGGATCAGTTAAGTGAGGATATGGAGGCGGCATTGGGCACGAACTATCTGGCCCATGACGACTTCACCTTGCTACCTGGCCAGTGGAAATTCTACGAACCCTTCGCCATTGAAGAGGACACGCGCTATATCGGTTTGATTGCGTTCTACGCTGAGCCAAACGAGGCGGAGTGGAAGAAAGTCGTCAAAGTGAAGGCCAGTTCAGAGAATTATCACTTGCTGGTTCATCTGCGCAACAGTGAAGTAGAACTAAGGAAGGAAGAGTGATGGCCAGTCGCAATCGCGTGGTATGGAGTGAAGGGCTATTTATCAAGCCGCAGCACTTTCAACAGCAGCAGCGCAGCCTTGAAGGGTTGATTGATACGCGGCTTAAAGGGGTTAGTCACTATCTATACGGATTTTTAACCCTGGAGTTGAACAACGAGTTTTTAAGCTTTGGCCGGATTGCGATTAGCCGGGCGAGTGGCGTCATGCCCGATGGCGTTGCCTTCCAATTGCCTGAGGATGATTTAGAGCCTTCTGCGCTGGAAGTTGCAGACTCGGGCATTACCAATCAAGTGGTGTACTTAGGCTTGCCATTGGCCACGGATAGCGTCGGGGAAGTGCGCTGGCCCGATGACGAACTGCCCGCACGTTATCGCCTTTCGCCGCGCAGCGTGCGTGACCTGCACTCCCGCGACGGTGATATGGCCGACCTGGACGTCGCGCGCGTTTCACCGCGCTTGTTATTAGAGCAAGAAGACCGCAGTGGTTATGCCTGCTTGGCCGTTACGCGCATTCTAGAGTGCCGCCCCGACGGCAGCTTGGTACTGGATGAGCAATTTATTCCCACCTTAATGAACGTGCAAGCAGCGCCAAGCCTGCAGCGGTTTGTGGGTGAGATGGCCGGTTTGATGCGAGAGCGGGCGCGCAATATTGCTCAGCGGCTGTCGACGCCTAATCAGGCAGGTGTTGCCGATGTGACCGATTTCATGCTGTTACAACTACTGAACCGCGCCCAGCCACGGTTTCAGCATCTGTCACGCTTGGGGCAAGTTCACCCGGAGCGGCTCTACGACACCATGTATGAAATCGCTAGTGAGTTGGTGACGTTTACCGATGAGTCGCGTTTGCCGCCTGAGTGCCCTGCTTATGACCATGAGCATCCCGAACGCGGATTCCGGCCCTTGATGCAGATGATGCGCCAAGCGCTCTCCACCGTGCTTGAACCCCGCGCGATCGCCATTCAGATACAGGCACGGAAATTTGGCTTACTGGTGGCGCCGCTCTCGGATACCAGCCTGTTTGAAACAGCCGAATTCATTTTGGCAGTGCGTGCCGACATGCCCAACGAGCGCCTGCGTAAGCAGTTTCTACAGCAAACCAAAGTGGCCAGCGTCGAGCGTATTCGCGACCTTATTAGTCTGCAATTACCGGGTGTGCCCTTGGAGCCGTTACCGGTGGCCCCTCGCGAGTTGCCTTATCACGCGGGCTATACCTACTTCCAACTCAGCCGACAAAGCGAAGCCTGGGGAATGCTGGATGGCGCAAGCGGTTTTGCCTTCCACGTGGCGGGCGAATTTCCCGGGTTGGAAATGCAGTTTTGGGCGATCAGGAGTTAAGCCATGCAAGATATTGCCACGCATCAAGATGACGCCAAAAACGACTACCCGATGGGTGAGCCGGTTCGCCATGAAGACCACATAAAAGACAGCGGCGTTGAGCAGTTGGTGCATAGCCATGCCCAACACCTCAATGCTGACGAGGACTACTGGTTTCGGCTGCGCGGGCACAACTTAAACCCGCTGGTCGATGCATCGAGCAGCCTGCTGGGCATGGCGGTGCGCGTCCGACAGGTGGACGGCGCTGATGATCTCGAGCGCTTATATCGTCAGGTGGTGGACGAAATTGCCTCTATCGAAATTGAGCTAACCGAACAGGGGTATGACCGCCCGACACTGCTCGCCTACCGCTATGTGCTTTGCTCGTTTATCGATGAAACCGTGATGGGCATGCCCTGGGGGAGGCAGAGCGTGTGGGCTGAGCACTCGCTGCTAGCGAGGTTTCATAACGAGACCTGGGGTGGCGAAAAAGTTTTCTCTATCCTCGCGCGGCTGCAGCAAGAGCCTCATCGCTATCGCGACATGCTGGCCTTTATCTATTTGTGCCTGTGCCTTGGGTTTGAGGGGCGTTACCGGGTGAAAACCCATGGTCGTGAAGAGTACGACCAGATTGTACGCGCGCTGGGCGATCAACTGGCGTCACTTGATGAGCCGCCAGATGAGATGCTGACCCAGCCACTTAGGCATGTGGTGAAAGGGCGTGGCAAAGGGATGCACGAGGGGTTACCGCTGTGGGCCATCTTTGCCCTGTTCGGCGTTACGTTGGTGGGTATTTATTTGGGGCTTTCTTGGTCTCTGGATCAGCAGGCTGAGCAAGTCAGAGCTTTACTCGATCAGATTTATCGTTAGGAGATAGCATGCTTAGGGTAGAGCTACCGGCGCTTATTAGTCGACTGAATGGAATTTCTCGTCATGGCCTCGAGCAGGCCGCCGTGCTGTGCGCAGAGCAGCAAGCACCGGAGGTGACCACCGGGCACCTGCTGCTGGCGCTGGTCGACCAGCCGCTATGTGATGTGCGCTTACTGCTGGAAACGCTTGATATTGATGTCGAGGAGCTGCGCGCACGAATGGCTGAGGAGAGCCGTCCGCCTCGTGATCTTGAGGTGTCGACACCCAGCTTTTCGCCGTTATTGGTAGAGCTGCTGCAGGACGCGTGGTTACTGGCAGCCACCGAGTATGGACATCAAGCGCTTCGCAGCGGCGTGCTTTTCACGGCGCTACTGCACAACGCCCCGCGCTATTTAGGTCCGAAGAGCACGGCGCTACTGGAAGATATCAATCGCGAAAATCTACGCCGCCACTTGGAGCGTCTTACGGCCGATTCAGCCGAAGCACCTCGGGAGGGTGCCGACGCTAAACAACGCCAGGCTGCTCATCCTGCTGGCGATGACAGCGCACTCGCCCGTTTTGCTACCTCGCTGACCGAACAGGCGCGCAATGGTGAGCTTGACCCTGTGCTGGGGCGCGACCCGGAAATCGACCAAATGCTCGATATCCTGGGGCGTCGGCGCAAAAACAACCCCATTGTGATTGGCGATGCCGGGGTGGGTAAAAGTGCTGTGGTAGAAGGTTTAGCGTCACGCATTGTGGCGGGGCAAGTACCCGCTGCGCTAGCAGATGTCGAGCTGCTGACCCTTGATCTAGGGGCGCTACAAGCCGGTGCCGCGGTGAAAGGCGAGTTTGAAAAGCGCCTTAAAGCGGTGATTGACGAAGTCAAAAACGCCCCGCGTCCCACGCTGCTATTTATAGATGAAGCACACACGCTGATCGGTGCTGGTAACCAGGAAGGTGGCGGTGACGCGGCCAACTTGCTCAAGCCTGCCCTGGCCCGGGGCGAGCTGCGTACTATCGCCGCTACTACCTGGCGTGAGTACAAAAAGTACTTTGAAAAAGACCCGGCGCTGTCGCGACGCTTCCAGCCCATTGCGCTTTCCGAGCCAAGCGTTGAGCAAGCGCTGGTCATCCTGCGCGGTTTGCGGGATGTGTATGAGCGCGCCCACGGCGTGCTGATCGGCGACAGCGGCCTGCGTGCTGCCGCTGCGCTTTCTGCCCGTTACCTGGCCGGACGGCAACTGCCTGACAAAGCCATTGATGTGCTGGACACCGCCTGTACCCGATTGGCGCAGGCTCTGGATACCCCGCCCCGCAAGCTAAGCCACTTACAGAGTGAACATATCGCCGCGCTGCGTGAGCGCGATCAGGTCGAGCGTGAACGTCTGCTGGGGCGCGAACCGGATAGTGAACGCCACCACGACTTAACCGAACGCTTAGCCAAGCTGGAAGAGGAGTTGGCAAGCCTGGAAGCCGCCTGGCAAGCGCAGCGCGAATGCGTCGATGCCATTGTGGCGCTACACCGCCAACTGCTAGAGGCAACGGATAATGATGCCGTTGATCAACTTCCCGAGGGCGTGCATCAAGAACTCGCCGACCGGGAGCAGCAGCTGGCCCAACTGCAAGAGACGTTTGCGCTGGTTAATCCCAGCGTTGAAGAGGCGCAAATTGCCCAGGTGATTGGCGACTGGACCGGCGTACCGGTCGAGCGTATGACCAGCGACGAGCTAACCCGCCTCACCGAACTGCCGACCCATCTGGATGCGCTAATCCAGGGGCAGGGCAGTGCGATTGAGCGTATCCATCGCCACTTGCTAACCGCGCGTGCGGATCTCCGTCGCCCGGGGCGGCCATTGGGCGCATTTCTGCTGGTAGGCCCCAGCGGCGTGGGTAAAACCGAAACCGTGGTGCAAATTGCCGACCAGCTGTATGGCGGTCGTCAGTTTCTTACCACGATCAATATGTCGGAATACCAAGAGAAGCACACGGTTTCACGTCTGATTGGTTCGCCGCCGGGGTATGTCGGGTTTGGCGAGGGCGGGCTACTCACCGAAGCGATCCGTCAGTGCCCTTATTCGGTGGTGCTGCTGGACGAAGTCGAAAAAGCCCATTCCGATGTGCTTAACCTCTTCTACCAGGCGTTTGATAAAGGCGAACTGGCCGACGGGGAAGGGCGCGTTATCGATTGCAAAAACGTGCTGTTCTTCCTGACCTCTAACCTGGGCTACGAAGCCATCGTTAGCTATGGCGATGACCCAGCAGCGCTGGATGCCGCGCTCTACCCGGTGCTGGCTGAGTTCTTTAAACCGGCGCTATTAGCGCGTATGGAAGTGGTGCCTTACTTGCCGCTGGACGGCGATACCCTGCGTGACATCGTCAAGGCCAAGCTGGATACCTTGGCAACACGCATCCGTGAGCGCCATCGCCATGCCGAGGTGGTGCTGGATGACAGCCTGGCCGAGGCAATTTGTAAACGTGCGACGCGGAGTGAAAACGGCGCACGCATGTTGGAGTCGGTGATCGACGGTGAACTGCTGCCGCCGCTTTCCCGTGCCCTGCTTGAGCGTATGGCACGGCGCGAGAACGTTAGCCGGGTAGTGTTGGGCACGGATGCCGACAGCGGTGTCTTTACTGCGGAGGTGGCATAGCGCCATGCAGGTAAAGGCTCTTGACCAGCGCAATGCTAGCGAAGCGCAGCCTTTAGCTGGGCTGGCGGCTATGCCCATGGCGCTTGCGTTGGTTGAAAGTACCACACCACGGGAGCTGCGCTTACGCAGTCGGCAACTGCTGGGTAATAGCCTGGGCTTGGCGTGGGTGGAGTGCCTCTATCTGGACAGCAGTGGCCGCTGGGTAGGCCGTGATAATAGTGAGGCGCGCTTCAACTGTGATGAGTTTAGTCACCCCTATGCCCATGCCATCCGCACCGGTAAGCCGGTGACACTGGGCGTGGGGGAAGCGCGTACCCGGCTTGATCATCCCGGTTTTCAAGCCCAAATAGCCTCCCTCAGTGGTGACTTGCGGCTACACGTGAGGCCGTTACGACTCCAGGACAGTTCCCGTGAGTGGCTAGGCGTGCTGGCCTTCGTCACGGAAGCGGCAACCTTGATGAAGCTTATGGAGTGTAGCGATTTTGTCGCTTTTGAGGCCCTGCTGTGCCGGTTGTGGTCGCGCCTGGCAAGCAGTCAGGGAGAGCGTCAGAAATCAGCGGTATTGCGTGACTCGTTAGCCAAGCTCAACGACAACACCCGGCGCCAGGGGTTAGCGGCCAAGCTGGCGAGTGATTTGCTGGGTAACTCTATCGCCATGCAAGAGCTTCGACAGCAGGTGATTCGTGCAGCCGAAACCAATTTAGCGGTGCTACTGCAGGGTGAAACCGGCACCGGCAAAGACCTCGTGGCGAGAGCGATTCACCGTTTCTCGGCACGCGCCAAGGCGCCGTTCATGGCGATTAACTGTGCCGCGATCCCCGAGTCGCTGCTCGAGTCGGAGCTGTTCGGCCACTCCAAAGGGGCGTTTTCAGGCGCTGACCAGGCCAGGGAAGGGCTCATCGCCCAAGCCGACGGCGGTACGCTGTTTCTGGATGAAATCGGCGATATGCCGCTAGCGCTGCAAGCCAAACTGCTCAGGGTGCTGGAGAGCGGCCGCTATCGCCCCTTAGGGTCGAATGAAGAACGCTGTGCAGACCTGCGTCTTATTGCGGCTACCCATCAGCCGCTACGCGAGCAGATCAAACAGCAGAGGTTTCGCGCTGACCTCTATTATCGCTTAGGCCAGTTCCCGCTTTCGCTGCCTTCGCTGTCGGCACGGCGTGAAGACATCGCCTTTCTGGCCGAGCACTTTGTTGCTGATTTCTGTGCACGGGAAGAACGCAGTGAGATGGGCATCACACCCGCCGCGTTGCGGCAGCTAAAAGAGCGTGATTACCCCGGCAACGTGCGTGAGCTCAAAAACTTGATCGATTATGCCTGCGCCATGACCCCCGCCGGTGTCGATATTGAAGCCTTGCTCCTGCCCAGCGATACCGCCAGTGGCGCTGATTCAGCGACATCAGAAGCCAGCGGCACGCTGAATAAGATCAATGATCTGCGCCAAGCGGTTCGCGATTATGAAGCGCAATTGATTAGCCAGCGATTGCTTTACTACGGCGGGAATCGTGCCCTTGCAGCAGAGAGCCTGGGAATACCCAAGCGAACGCTCTCCCACAAATGCCAATTGCTAGAACTGGATGCTAAATGAAAGTGACATTCGTAAGTTGCCGATGGCAGCACAGGCTATTGATTTGCCTCTGGCTACTAAGCATGAGCAGCGCACTACAAGCAGAGGATAGCGCGGCGGTATTGGAACAGGCGCATCAGTGTGGCCAAGAAAGCTCCCGTTTGGATCGCCTGGGGTGCTACGACAGTCTGTTCCTGGACGAGCAGAGCACGCCAAGTGATAGCGCTGAATTGCCGCCACTTTGGCACGCAGTTGTCAGCCAAGAGGAGAAACGCAATCCCGATGACTTTGGCCTGATAGTCAGCGCCGAGGGAAGCCAAGTATTAATGACGGTGCCCGCGCGGGGCACAACGCCTCCGCGGCCCGTATTAGTACTGGCCTGCGAGAAGTTAATTACCCGCTTCCAGGTGCACCTGCCCAATGCCTTGGATACCCCCCGCGTGTCGTTGCGGGTCGTCGCGGATGGACGTGATGTCTCTCAACAATGGCGAGTGCGCGATGACGGCCACGTGGTAAGCGGTGGGCGCGGCCTGCCCGCCATTGAAACGCTGCGGCAATTATTGAGCGCCAACGAGCTTGTGTTGAGTAGCGACGCAGCGGCTCTGGACGGGCTGCGTTTTGATGTATCAGGACTGCGTCAGCAAATTCAACCGCTTCGCAGCGCCTGTCGCTGGTAGTGGGTATAGGAGTTCGTGATGCGTATAACGGCGGATAGTCACCTTGAACCCCTGCTAGCGCCTCTGCCTGCCAATGAGCAGGGCGAGGAGATCGGCGTTGTGCTGGAGGACAGCGCCGACTACCTGCGCCTTGAGGCTGAAATGATGAAGGTCGGCTCATTGCAGCACCAAGACGTTGATTGGGATACGGCAGAAGCATTAGCCATCACTATGCTCAGCCATAAGGGCAAAGACCTAAAGGTGTTGGGACACTTGCTGCACTGCCTGCAGCATGAAGGCAATGGCGTGCGTTTCGCGCTTTCCCTAAGGCTGCTGGCCGGTTGTCTTGAAGCCTGGTGGGCGTTGGCATACCCCTTCAATGGCGCACGTGGGGCTAAGTTGCGGCCCAGGCTGTTCCAGCAATTTACCCAACGCACGCTGAAGCTTGCCGCGGGCCTAGACTTTCATAATGCCGAGGATGAGTTTCTGGCCTGCCGCCACTCGTTGGAAAAACTGCAAACGTTAGCCGCGGACAAGCAGTTGCCCGCTGACTCACTTGACGAGCTGATGCGCCTGCTGGATGAAAAACAGCCTAATCAAAACCGTGCTGCATCGGACTCTCAAGGCGGCAACGCGTCCGGTGGCGATGCACGGACGGCCGCGTCTTCTTCCTCCAGCAGTGCTGAAAAGGTTGAGCAGCCCGGTGGTGGGGCAAAAGTCCCCGAACTGCGTCTGGAGGCGGGCAATGAACGCGCCAACCGCCAGTCTCTGCTCAAAATGGCCGATTTTCTAAACGAGCAAAACCCGGGCGAGCCGCTGGCATACCGCTTGCGTCGCTATGCCATCTGGAGCGCCATCCAGGCGTTACCTGCTGCAAGGGAAGGAGGGCGTACCGAGTTAGCCCCTGTGGCTGCTGACCGTGTGGCGGATTATCGAGAGGCGCTTTCCCGGGGCGGTGACGAAGCGCTTTGGCAGCGCATAGAGAAAAGCGTTGCGGTCAGCCCCTACTGGCTAGAAGGACACCGCTTGAGTGCCGAGCTGGCCAAGCGCCTAGGGCGGCCGCGCTGCGCTGAGGCTATTCGTGATGAGTCGGTGCGGTTCGTGGAAAGGCTCCCCGGTATTGAGTCATTAACGTTTAACGATGGCTCGCCTTTTTTAGATAAGGAAACGCAGCAGTGGCTGTATAGCGGCGCGGGCAGCGGTGCAAATGACGGCGCCGGTGGCGGTGAAGCATGGCATGCGGGGTTAGAGGAAGCGCGTAGCTATATGGGGAGTGAAGGGTTAGGGCCTGCCTTGCAGGTGCTTGACCAGGGGTTAGCGTCGGCACGCTCCTTGCGCGAGAGCACGTACTGGCGCTTGGCCAGCGCTGATTTGCTGCAGGAGGCGGGGCTAGAAACGCTCGCCCAGCAGTACTACAGCACGCTGCACCAAACTGTTAATGAACTTGATTTAGAGCAGTGGGAACCAGCGCTGGTTTCGCGGCTTCAGGCATCGCTTAGGACATGACCTCAGGGTATGGCAACGATGATCGACTTTATCACTAGGGACGAGGATTAAAGGCTCATGTGGGGAACATTGAAATCAAGGCTGAGCCGCTGGGTGCCCGGCTTTTCACGTGCACAGAGCACTCACAATCGCGCCAAAGCGCAAGCTAACAGAGTCAAGGGGCTAGGGCGGCTTTCCATGGCCATGTGGGGCGTATTAATCGTGCTCCTATTAGTGGCTATCTGGTGGTTAGGACCTAGTTGGGAAGTGCGAGACAGCTACCCATTAGGCCCCTGGGTCAATCGGTTACTGGCCACCTTGGCGCTGGTAACGTTAGTGGCGGTGATTTGGGGCGTTCGGCTTTCCCGTCGACTGCGCAAAGCCGATGAACTCGCGCAGGATATGGAGTCGCAGCAGTCAGACCCCATTCAGGAAAGTATCGACCAGCAGGAAACTTCGCTGAACAGCGTACTATCCGAAATCATTGATAGCGTTGGCGGTGGGGACAGCAGCCGCTATCGTCTTCCCTGGTATTTGGTCATGGGCGTTGAAAACGCGGGCAAAACCAGCTTGGTCAATCGCTCGGGGCAAAATTTCGCGTTGTCCAATGTCATGAAAGCCTCTGGCATCAGCAGCAAGAAAAACCGCTTTGGTTTTGACTGGTGGATTGGCGATAAAGCGATACTCATCGACCCTGATGGTGAGTTATTGACCCAAGGCGCACTGGAAACGGGCGAGCCTGACGAACTGAATAGCCGCCTATGGGATCACTTCACCGAGTGGCTAGAGCGTAACCGGCCACGCCGCCCGCTGGACGGCGTTGTGCTGGTGTTGGATCTTGCCCGTCTTAGCCACGCCCAGGTAGCCGTTCGTAAAGCGTACGCGACGCTGTTACGTAGCCGCCTGCGCGAGTTGATGGAGCGCCACGGCAGCCGACTACCGGTTTACGTCACCTTCAGCAAAATGGATTTGCTGCACGGTTTTGACGATTTCTTCCGCCATTACTCCCGTGCTGCACGGCGGGCGCCGTTAGGCTTTACCTTCTCGGCTAAATCCATTGATACACCGGGACAGTGGGAAGAAGAGTTCGCCGCCGCTTACGACAATATGCTGGAACGCCTTAACCGCGCAATGCCCACCATGCTGGCAGAGTGCCGTGACCGGGAAGAACGGGAGTCGGTGTTTCGCTTTGTGCGCCAGCTAGCAGGGCTGCGCGATGTGCTGCTCGGCTTCCTCACCGAAGCGCTCTCCAGCGACCGCTTTTCCACCGCGGCGATTGTACGCGGCACTTATTTCACCTCGGTTTATCAGCAGGGGGTGCCTGAAGATCCTTTCGTTGATGCCGCGGCCCGCCGTTATGGCATGCCCGAAAGTGTTCAGCCAGCGCACCGTGCCACGCGCAGCGCCCTGTATTTCACCGAAGAGCTGTTTGAAAAAGTTATTTATCCAGAAGCTGGCCTGGCCGGTGACAACGCCAAAGTAGCCCGCCGCCGCCAGCGCACTCGCCAGGCGTGCATCGTCGGTTGCATGTTAGTGAGTGCGGTAATGATCGGTGGGTGGAGTCATTTCTACCAGAAAAACGCGACCTCGCTTTCCACCGTCGAGCATCGGGCGGAAACTTTCCTGGCCACCCATCCCGAAGAGTTTCAGAGCGACGACCCAACGGGCTACGAAATGCTGGCGCCGTTGGATCGCCTACGCGATGCGATGCAAACCTTCGAGGGCTACCGTACACACACACCTTTCCTTGCTGATATGGGGCTTTATCAAGGCCACATTATTGGTGGCCAGTTAGAGAATGCTTACCTCGCCATGTTGGAGTACCAATTCCTGCCGGCGTTGATGGTGGGCATCATGGATGACATGAACCGCGAAGAAGAGGGCAGTAACGCCAAGCTGGCGCTGCTGCGCATTTTGCGCATGATGTCTGACGCCAGTGGCCGCCAGCCCGAACGCGTACACGACTTTATGGCGCAGCGTTGGCAGTCGGATTTCCCCCAGCGTGGTGAAATCCAAGACCGCTTACTGGCTCATTTAGATTACGCCCTGCAGCACAGCGATTTGGAAAGCCGGGTTGCCGCTGGTAATCGGCGCGCTGAATATGCCATGGCGCCACTACGCGGCAGCTTAGTCGCCGCGATTGACGACCTATCACGCCTGCCGATGGATGAGCGGGTCTACGCCACCATGAAAGCTGACAGTAGCCGTCGCGGAGACCCTCTCGACCTGCGCCGTCAGGTGGGGTCGATGTTCAACACGGTGTTTATGGCGCGTAACGATGAGCCCTCGTATGTGCAACTGCCGTATCTGGTTACCCGGGGTGGCTTCGAAAATCACTTCCTGCAACAGCTTGATAGGGCAACCGAGCTAGCGCTTATCGACTTGTGGGTATTGGATCAGCGCGAAGACATCAACTTCAGCAACGCTGACCGTCAGCAACTGCAAAACGCCCTGCGTGACTATTATGTCAGTGACTATCGCGTGAGTTGGCGTGATGCCCTGCGCAACACCCAGCTTGTGCCCCTGCCGGACATTCATCAGGCAGCGGTGGTCGCCGATGCGCTGGTCAGCGCAGAGCGCCCCCTAGACCGTCTGTTAGCAGCGGTCGAGCAGAATACCCGTCTCTATCCGGAACTGCCTGAAGATGACGAGGAAGCCCGTGAAGCGCTACAGCGCTCACCGCGCTATCAGCTTGCTCACGATATCGAGCAGCAGTTTACCGCGATTAACAAGCTCTCCAATCCTCAAGAGGGGGATCCCTCCTCCCTGGAAGAGATCAAATCGGCGGTAACGGAGCTGCGCGATTACCTGCTTGATATAGAAGAAGCCAGCGACCCAGGGCGCGCCGCTTTCATCGGCGCGCGTGACCGCTTATCGCTGCGCGGTGATGACCCAATTTATCGCCTGCAGCGTATTGCTGACAGCTCGCCCGAGCCTGTCGCAAGCATGTTGAAAAGCCTGGCGGATCAAAGCTGGCAGCTCATCATGGCAAGCGCTATCAGTCACCTGGAAAATATCTGGATAGATGAGGTAGTGGCACCCTATCAAGAGCGTTTAGCCGGGCGCTATCCGCTGGTGCCCAGTGCAAGCCGGGATGCTTCGCTAAGCGACTTTGAAGCCTTCTTTGCTCCTGAAGGTATCCTCGACAACTTCTATCAGGATAACTTGCAGCCCTTTATCGAAGGTGCGCCTGAGCAACTGGTGGATACCCAGGGTAATTCGCTACTGCGTGAAAGCGTGTTTGCCGCCGTGTCACAGGCGGAACAAATTCGCCGTGCCTATTTTGGCCCTGATGGTGCGCTAGACGTCGAGTTCGCTCTTGAGCCGATCAGCTTAAGCCCCGACAAGCGGCGCAGTGTGATCAGTGCCGATGGCCAGCTCATTGATT
Source organism: Halomonas sp. A3H3 (assembly GCF_000982975.1). Classification (NCBI taxonomy): domain Bacteria; kingdom Pseudomonadati; phylum Pseudomonadota; class Gammaproteobacteria; order Oceanospirillales; family Halomonadaceae; genus Halomonas; species Halomonas sp. A3H3. The sequence goes on from NZ_HG423343.1 coordinate 2,894,781, forward strand.
ACACTCACAGCGCCAGTAGTCGGGTCTCCATGATTTGGCCAAATACGTTGCGTGGCGGCACGGATAGCCGCATCACCATGGTGCCCAGCCAGGTAAATCACTCGCCGCGGAGTATAACCCGCGATGGCGCCTGGGCTTGGTTCCGGCTGTTGGAAGAGGCAAACATCACCAGCGTTAATGAGCGTGAGTTAGAGCTACGTTTCAACGTGGACGGGGGCGCTATGCGTTATCGCCTATTTACCGATAGCGCCCCCAACCCCTTTACCCGTTCGCCCGCCGCAGGCTTCCAGTTACCGTCGGCACTCTATGCAGAACGAGGGCCCTATGCTGACGAAACTTAAGCAGTGGCTCTCCCCCTCAGCTAGCACGACCCATGACCACCCAGGTGGTCATGTGGATAGCGACCCTGATGTTAATGGCCAAGCATCTTCCCGCGCGCTTGAAAGCGCCCGCGAGGGGGATATCGATAGTTTTATCGAAGCCGTCCAGCGTGCCGATGCAAAAGGGCATTCGCCCTGGGTGCTGCGTGACAAGGCCTACCTGGATACGCTGCGCCGTGCTCTGGAATTTACCTTGCATCGCCAGGTGTGGTTGCAGCGCGAGCAAGAGCACGTTGAGCACTGGCAGGGGCGTTTACTCGCCCTGCGCCATGGGGATGGCCCGCCCCTGGGGATGGTGTTGGCGTGCCGACCCGATGACGAAGCCGCCTGGCAACTGCGCTTCTTCTTTATCAGCCAAGAGTGGAAAGGCAGCGGCCATGGCGCACGCCTGCTGACCGCTGCGCGGCTGAGTCTAAGCGGTGTGCCGCTACAAACGCGGCTACCGCTCGCGTGCCACACGGCGATTCAAAGCCTGGAAGCGGCGGGGTTTCAGCGCATGTACGTCGATGCTTTTGAGGTGGCGAGCTACGAAGCGCCAGCGCAGTGGGATGAATAAAACAGCAGCGGAGGAACAGTAATGGGGCGAAATAGGGGAGTGGAGAGTCGCTTAATCATCACCCGGGACACTAAGCCGGTTGTATTGACCGATCAGGCAACGGTCTGCGGTGATCTTTTAACGAGCAGTGGCAGCAGAGAGGGATCTTACAATGGCTGATAATACGGGTCTTCAGTTTACCCTGACCCTTCCCGGGGCTTCTGACACGGCGGTGGTGAGCTTTACCCACCGCGAAGCGCTGTCGGAGACGTTTGCGCTCACCGTTGAGTTCGCCAGCCGCACCCACGACCTGTCGCCCAGCGACTGTTTGGATCAAAATGCCACGCTGACCATTTGGCAGGATGGCGAGCCGTTGCGCCGGGTGCATGGCATTATCGCTGAGCTGCATCGCGGCGATCGCGGGCACCGGCGCAGCTTTTACCGCGTGGAAATTCGCCCCGCCCTGTGGCGACTATCGCTACGGCATAACTCGCGTATCTTTCAAGACACCATCCCTCATGATGCAATCAAAACGTTAGCCAGCGAGCGCGGCCTCACCGATATCGAGTTTGCCACTACGCGTACTCCGCCCAACCGTGAGTTCTTGGTGCAATATCGCGAGACCGATCTGGCCTTTATCGAGCGCCTGGCCGCCGAAGAGGGCTGCTTCTATTTCCATGAGTTTGAGAACGCCGAAGGCGGAGCCCATCAGTTGGTGTTTGCCGATGCCACGGTGGTACTGCCTAACATCGGCGAGCGTACCTACCACGGCCGCGCCGGTGGCACGCCGCCCCGACGTCACTTGCGCAAGTTACGCCAGGTCAGCCGGGTACGCCCCGCCTCGGCCACACTCAAGGATTACAGCTTCAAGAACCCGCCTTACGCCCAGCTACACGAACACCAGGCGCCCAATCTAGGGGAGCACGCTCAGCGAGAGGATTACGAACACTACGACTACCCAGGGCGCTATAAAAAGGATGCCTCCGGCAAGCCCTTCACCCGCCATCGCCTAGAATCGCTGCGCGCTGACGCCACCACCGCCGAAGCCGAAAGTGACCTGCCTGAACTCGCCCCCGGCACCTGCTTTACTCTCACCGACCACGATATCGATAGCCTCAACCGTGCCTGGCAGGTGGTATCGGTGGTGCACCACGGCGAGCAACCCCAGGCGCTAGAAGAGGATGGCATGGCGCGGGGGGGTAATGGGGCCAGCTCAGCGCAAGCAGGCGAGCTGATGACCCGCTACCACAATGAAGTGGTGATCATGCCCCGGGATCAGACCTTCCGCCCGGTGCCCAACCCCAAGCCGCGGGTCGATGGCCCTCAAGTGGCCTTTGTGGTCGGGCCAGCAGGCGAAGAGATCTACTGCGACAAATATGGCCGGGTCAAAGTACAGTTTCCTTGGGATCGCTACTCCGCCTCTAACGAAACCGCCAGCTGCTGGGTGCGCGTCGCCCAGGGCTGGGCGGGCGGCGGTTACGGCAGCATGGCTATCCCCAGGATCGGGCATGAGGTCATTTTGTCGTTCTTGGAGGGAGACCCAGATCAGCCGCTCATCACGGGGCGCACCTACCACGCGGTTAACCGGCCGCCCTACCCACTGCCAGCCTACAAAACCCGCACGGTCATCCGCACCCAAAGCCACAAGGCGGACGGCTTTAACGAGCTGCGCTTTGAAGACGAAGCGGGCGAAGAGCAAATCTGGGTGCACGCCCAAAAAGACCTCGACCTGCTGACCCTTAACGACCGCACCGAGGACATCAAGCGCGATAGCACCCTGCATGTCTTTCGTGATCGCACCACCGATATCGACCGCGACGAAACCCGTACCGTCCACCGCCATGAAGTTCATACGGTGCATGGCAACGAGACCCATACCGTGGACGGTAACGAAACCTTTACCGTGCACAAGAACCGCCGCAAGACGGTGGATGGCAACGAAACCGACCGCATCGGTAAAAACTGGTCGAGCAAAGTCGGTAAGAACAAAACCGAAACCGTTGGCAAGGCGTACCTGCAGAACGTCGGCATGGGCTACAGCCTCAACGTCAGGGCGATCATGAACACCCTGGTCGGGCTCAGCAAGAGCACCCAGGTGGGGCTCAACCACTCGCTCAATGTCGGGCGCAACATCACCCTCAAGGCCGGCAAGCAGCTCACCCTGCAGGTAGGCAATAGTCGGCTAGTGCTCACAGAGGACGCCATCTACCTGGATGCCGGCGAGATCCACGTCAAGGCGGGCACCAAGGTGCATGTCGACGGCCCCGATGACGTACTGCTCAACACCGGCACGGCCCAACCCGCACCGGGAAGTGCCGAGGAAAGCGATGGCCCTGAACCAAGCGACGCTAAGTCGCCGGGGTGGTAGTACATGGCGCAAGTGATTAATCCAACGTCGTTCCCCCATGCGCTGTATCGCAAGCTCGGCCCGGGCGGCCTCGAGTACCAAGTACTGGCGGTTAGGGGCACCTTTCGTTTCACCGGCAACAACCGCCGCTTGGCGTTAGCCGAGACCCAACGGCCCATTCGCTGGCAAGAAACCTATGCCGCTGGCCCAGAGGGCGGGCAGGCACGTTACATCGTAGACGACAGCGACCTTATCATCGGCAAGCCCACGACGGATGTACACGTCCATGGGATCCTGCGCTCACCCACAGGCCAACCGCGCAGCGCTTGGCAAGTCAGAGTTCAGGTGGGCCCGGTGGACAAACGCCTGATCGTACGCGGGCCACGGGAGTTCCGTTGGCAGTTGATTGGCGGCTGGCGGGTGACGCAAGCCGAACCGGTCAGCGAAGTGCCGCTGGACTACCGCTATGCTTTCGGTGGCCACTACACGCCGGAAGCGCACGAGGTGGGCAATGACACCCTCGACGTCGCTGCTCGCACTCTCTACTACCCCGACAACCCAGTCGGGCGGGGTTGGCTGCCGAAGCGCGCAGACTATAAGCAGGCGCCAGGCGAGGTGGCGAAGTACCTCAAACCCGACCTTAACGCCGTCACGCGGCTGCCTGCGCCGCAGCTCGAAGACCCCGACTGGCCCGTGCATTCCCCCTTTGACCGCCTTCCCCCGGCGGGCTTTGGCCCTATCGCCCGGTGGTGGCAGCCACGCATCAATCGCCAGGGCACCCTCGATGAGGAGTGGCTCGCCCACCGCCACCCCCATTGGCCGGACGACTTCGACGCCCGCTTCTACAATAGCGCCCACCCCGACCTGATGGCTCCCGACTACCTGCGCGGCGATGAGCTAGTCATCCTCACCAACTGCTTGGCCGGCAGTCAACGTCTCCAGTCGGGCAATGTCAGCCTCTATAGCTATCGCACCCGTTTGCCCGGCCTTGCCATTAAAGCGCTGGCTGAACAGCAGAGTGGCAAACAGACGGTGACCCGCTTAGCGCTGGATACCGTAGGCATCGACCTGGATCTCAACGAACTGACGCTCACCTGGCGGGCGCTGTTTCCGCCCCAGGATCCGCTGCGCCGGATGGTCGTCGCCGCGACTGGGCTGCGTTCCCCGCGCACGGCATCCGCCGTGCTACCTGCCACCGGAGGAACACGCCATGTTGGATAACACCTTGACTATCTGCGGTGGGGGCTCGAATGGCTGAACCTGAAGACATCAGATTACCGACCCTGCGGGTTGTTATTGAGAGCGACGACCCCAGCGAGAACGAAGACGAGCTTCCTGATGGTAACAGCAGCACGCCAGCAGAATCCCAAGGAGAGCCGCTGAGCGGCCTCAGCCAGCACATCGCGAATTCCGATGGTGTATGGAAAGCAATTGCCAGCGCCCCCGACTTCTGCTGGGTGGGTAATAGTATTACGGCTTTCGACTCCAGCGCCACGCTGGACAACCCGGTGCGCTACTCCCCCAACGTGATCGCTGCCGGGCGTGAGGTTTATCGCGAGAGCGACCTGTTCCAAGGTGTTCAAGGCGATGCGGGCCGGCATGTGGTGTCGGGTACCTCTTTAGGTAGCGGCTGTGTGCTGATCCTCCAAGGCCAGCGTAACGTCAAGGTCAATGGCCTGCCGGTGGCTCGCCACGACAGCCCCTGCACGGTCAACTGCAACGCAGCCGGTATGGGCGGCACCCCTGGCTATCTGACCACCCAGCAACAGTCAGTCGACAGCTCCCCCGAGCAATCAGGCGAGGGCGGTCCCGGTTATAACCCTGGCGAAGAGGGTCTCCGTGTCATTAACGACAAATGGGAAGGCGTCAAGTCAGCGGCCAAAACCGCCTGGGAAATGTTACCGTTTACCGGTGACGAGGCTACCACCGGGGCCGCCCGTGATCGTGCGTGGCAAGGCGCCAAAGACACCTATGAAGCGGTGGACGTACTTACTGGGCCAGGCTTATTGGATCTACTCGACAGTGGGGTTGGCTACGTCACTGGTGACGCAGAGCGCGCTGGACGGTTCGGAGAAGAATGGAAGCGCACCGGAGAAGCCTACGGCGGGCTCTGGGACGCGGGGGTAGAAGCCTGGCAAGAAGCCGAAGAGCGTAACGGCACCTTCGGCGCCATGGAGATGAGCGCGGCGGTACTACTTGGCGAATTAGTAGGTGGGAAGGGCACCGGCGTGCTCAGAGGGGCGACTAAAATCCCCGACCTCGAGACGCCACCTCCTCCGCCTCCACCTAGCAAGGGGGTGCATGTAGAATCGCCTTCGGATAGGATTAGAAGGGATAGCGATGCAGGAGATACAAGCAATTCAAGAACGGCAAATTCTAATTTTGATGAGTCTGGAAATTTAACTCCAGAGGCACGAAAGCTTTACCAACGGCCATCAGGTTATCGCAAGGGTGTCAGGGAGCAAGTTTGGGAAAATGCGAGAGCGCCAGATGGTAATGTCTATGATCCTATAACTAAAGAGGCTCTGGATCCAAATCGCCCCTGGGATATGGGGCATAAACCTGGTTTCGAATTCCGAAAACATCAACAAAGTGCAGCAGAACGCGATTTAACGAGGCGTCAGTTCTTGAATGAACATAATACGCCGGGTCATTTCAGGCCCGAACATCCAAGTTCAAACCGTAGCCATAAAGGTGAAAATCTCACCGATGACTATTTTGGCTTTTAGATCTGAGAGAGGCTTTAAATGGCAAATATATCTGAAGAGAATAAACAAATTGCTAGAAGGCTTGCGGCAATTTTTGAAGGAAAACCTAGCGTAAATAGGTATTGGGATGAAGCAGAAAACTCTTTTGTTGACCTTGTCACGTGTGCAGATCAGCCCTGCGAGGGCGTGACATCTTACGGTACAGTTGGTTTGTCAGATCATCCTTTAATCCAAAACGGTACCGAATTTTCTGCCCGTTTGGAGTTGGTTGGTGCGTCAGCTAATTCGACTACTGTTTTCCCTAATATACTGACAACAGCGGCTTTCTACATTATCAATGAAAAATGGTTTTGTTGCCCAGGTGCGGTTTTGCAGAATGCAGTTGCTATGTATGAGTCGTCTCTGGATATGCAGCATCTAATATTTGTTTCTCCCTTTTTGTGGGATGATTTGCAAACAGTTCAATATGAAAACAAAACTGTAGCGTGGCTGTTAGCAGTTCCTATCTCGGAAAATGAGAGGCAATATGCAGAAGAGAAAGGAACCGATGCGTTGGAAGACTTATTTGAGCAGCACCAAATAGATATATACGATTTATCTAGGCTGTCACTTCTATAAATTTTCAGTGGATTTTGCTTGTTATTAGCAATAGTCAATATTATTGATCAGACCTCCTCTATGCTGTTCCCAACGAAACCACCAGTTGCTGGGTGCGCGTCGCCCAAGGCTGGGTGGGCGGCGGCTACGGCAGCATGGCGATCCCGCGGATTGGTCATGAGGTAATAATCTCATACTTGGAAGCTGACCCGGACCAGCCACTGATCACCGGGCGAACCTACCACGCGGTTAACCGGCCGCCTTATCCGCTACCGGCCTACAAAACCCGCACGGTCATCCGTACCCAGAGCCACAAGGCGGACGGCTTTAACGAGCTGCGCTTTGAGGACGAAGCGGGCGAAGAGCAAATCTGGGTGCACGCCCAAAAAGACCTCGATCTGCTGACCCTTAACGACCGCACCGAGGACATCAAACGCGACAGCACCCTGCATGTCTTTCGCGACCGCACCACCGACATCGACCGCGACGAAACCCGCACCGTTCATCGCCATGAAGTCCACACCGTGCATGGCAACGAGACCCATACCGTGGACGGTAATCAAACCTTTACCGTGCACAAGAACCGCCGCAAAACGGTGGATGGCAACGAAACCGACCGCATCGGTAAAAACTGGTCGAGCAAAGTCGGTAAGAACAAAACCGAAACCGTTGGCAAGGCGTACCTGCAGAACGTCGGCATGGGCTACAGCCTCAACGTCAGGGCGATCATGAACACCCTGGTCGGGCTCAGCAAGAGCACCCAGGTGGGGCTCAACCACTCGCTCAATGTCGGGCGCAACATCACCCTCAAGGCCGGCAAGCAGCTCACCCTGCAGGTAGGCAATAGTCGGCTAGTGCTCACAGAGGACGCCATCTACCTGGATGCCGGCGAGATCCACGTCAAGGCGGGCACCAAGGTGCATGTCGACGGCCCCGATGACGTCCTGCTCAACACCGGCACGGCCCAGCCCGCACCGGGAAGTGCCGAGGAAAGCGATGGCCCTGAACCAAGCGACGCTAAGTCGCCGGGGTGGTAGTACATGGCGCAAGTGATTAATCCAACGTCGTTCCCCCATGCGCTGTATCGCAAGCTCGGCCCCGGCGACCAAGAGTATGATGTGGTGGTGGTACGCGCCACCTACCAGTTCACCGAAGACAACTGGCCGCTGTTCGAAGCCAGCCACCAGCAGCCGATTCGCTGGCAGGCCACTCTAGAGGGCGACAACGACAACCTGTATGCCCAGGTCATCACCGACGACCGCGACGTGCTGCTCGGCAAACTCAGCACCGAAGTGCACGTGCATGGCACCCTGCGCTCGCCCACCGGGCAACCGCGCAGCACCTGGCAGGTGCGGGTACAGGTAGGCCCGTTGGACAAACGCCTGATCGTGCGTGGGCCACGGGAGTTCCGCTGGCAACTGCTCGGTGGCTGGCGGGTCACTGACCCCTCACCGGTGAGCGAAGTGCCGCTGGACTACCGCTACGCCTTCGGCGGCCACTACAGCCTGCCCGACGGGGACGCCCTCGCTAACACGCTCTACTACCCCGCCGGGCGGGGCTGGTTGCCATCACGCGCTGACTATAAGCGGGTGTCCAGCGAGGTCATCCGGTACCTCAAACCCGACCTTAACGCTGTGACACGGCTACCCGCACCCCAACTGGAAGACCCGGACTGGCTGGTCACCTCACCCTTTGACCGTCCGGCCCCGGCAAGCTTTGGGCCCATCGCCCCCTTGTGGGAGCCCCGGGTCAGTTATCAAGGCACCTTCGACAACCACTGGAAAACCCAGCGTTTGCCCTACTGGCCCGAAGACTTCGACTATCGCTTTCACCACAGCGCCCCGGCGGATCTGATCGCCCCCGACTACTTGCGTGGTGACGAACTGATGATCCTCACCGACATGAGCGAAAAGCCGCTGTTCACCCAGGCCCTGAAGAAGCTGGGCCCGCTGAGGCCGGACGAAGTCTATGGCTTTGAGCCTGCCCTAGTTGCAGGCGGTGAATGGTCCGTTAACAACCTGGCCAAACTGAACCTAGATATCCATCTGACCATCCTGCGCCAGATGGCCCCGCCGGAGATCCCGTTCTCCGGGGTGAAGGTCGATATAGATTAAACAAGGGAGATTTCTACAAATTGTTAAGCACTTTATTCTAAGAGGGAAAACTTCGAGTAGTTCTTTTTTCGTTCGATACGCCCCTGGGTGAGGGTTGCCTAAGCGGCGACTATGGCAGCATGGCGACCCACAGGATTGATCATGAGGTTATAATATCACATTTGGAGGCTGAACCGGGCCAGCCGCTGATCAGCGGGCGCACCTACCATGCGTCCAATACACCGTCTTACCCGCTTGCGCCAAAAAAACTCACACTGGCATCCGATTTACCAGTTTAAGAGGTGGAGTAGGACATAGTGCCAAGCTGCTGTGTGGCTCCAGCATCCATATATTCCATAAAGACATAAGCACCTCTCAACAAAGAATTTCCCGCACTCTACAGCTATCGTTAGGCTTATAACTATTGTCCATGTCTACCAAAAGCGCCTGTTTGTTAACAGGCGCTTTTGGTGCTGCTAAAGGTGAATGTATGTCTACAACGACGGTTGCTGCGCCGCAGAGCTATCGCGTGCCGCTGATAGCCACAGCGGCGATTGTGCTGGGTGCGTTGCTTATTGGGGTTGTCTTTGACGCCAACATTGGCCTGTTGATGATTGTCGGCGGGCTATTTGGCATGGTGCTGTATCACGCTGCCTTTGGTTTTACCTCAGCGTGGCGGGTATTTATTACTGAGCGGCGGGGGCGTGGCCTGCGTGCCCAAATGGTGATGCTGGCCATTGCCGTGGTGCTGTTTTTCCCTGCCCTGGGGGCGGGCACGCTGTTTGGTAACGAGGTGTCGGGCTTTGTGGCGCCTATTGGTATCTCCGTGCTTGTAGGGGCGTTCCTGTTCGGTGTGGGCATGCAGTTAGGCGGCGGCTGTGCCTCTGGCACGCTGTTTACCGCGGGCGGCGGTAACGCTCGTATGTTGATTACGCTGGTGTTCTTTATTGTCGGCTCGGTGATTGGCTCGGCGCATTTTGCCTGGTGGCAGAGCTTACCGGCTTTTCAACCGGTATCGCTGGTTAACGTCGCCGGGGTCAGTGGGGGGATCGCCATTAGCCTGGTGCTGTTTGCGGCTATTGCGGCGTTTACCTGGGTGATGGAGAAGCGTCGTCATGGTCAGTTAGAACAGGCGCCCATGGTCGATAAGCATGGCTATGAGCGTTGGTTGACTGGGCCTTGGCCGTTAGTGGCGGGCGCGGTGGCGTTGGCGCTGCTCAACTTTGCCACCTTGGCACTGGCAGGCCGCCCTTGGGGAATTACCTCTGCGTTTGCGCTGTGGGGTGCTAAAGGCTTTGAACTGGTGGGCGGCGATGTCAGCCAGTGGGGCTATTGGCAGTCCCCTGGCAACGCAGCGGCCCTTAAAGCCAGCGTATGGAGCGACATCACTACGGTAATGAATGTCGGTATTATGCTGGGCGCGCTGGCTGCCGCCAGCTTGGCGGGTCGCTTTGCACCTAACTTCAGAATCCCGTTGAAATCTATCTTGGCCGCGGTCATCGGCGGCATCTTGCTAGGTTATGGCGCGCGTTTGGCGTTTGGTTGCAATATTGGTGCTTACTTCAGCGGCATTGCCTCTGGCAGCCTTCACGGTTGGGTATGGCTGGTAGCGGCGTTTGCGGGCAACATGTTTGGCGTTAAGCTGCGGCCGTTCTTCTTCGCTGGCGTGGAGGGGCGCAAACCCACCGCTAAAACTTGCTAGGGCATCGTTAGATCACTAGTTAATCGCGCCATCACGCCTCGGTTTAGGCTTCCTAAACCGAGGCGTTTTTTTATCAACATGGTCGCTCTCTTCCACCTTTGTCGCAGGAGCATGTTACATTACGCTCAAACGCCGCAAACGCCCGATGTTGCTGCATTGCAGCAGTGATTGACATAAAAAAGAGAGTGCTTATGACTACCGAGAGTAGACGCCCCCTATACCTTCCTTACGCCGGTCCTTCTTTGCTCGAAATGCCGCTATTGAACAAAGGCAGCGCGTTTACTCAGCAGGAGCGCTTGGCGTTTAACCTGATTGGTTTGCTGCCGCAGAAGGTAGAAACTATTGAGGATCAGCTAGAGCGGGTCTACCGCCAGTACCAACAATGCCATAGCGACCTCGAAAAGCACATCCACCTGCGCGCCATTCAAGACGACAACGAAACACTCTATTTCCGTATGGTTTCCCAGCATCTTGAAGAGATGCTGCCGATTATTTACACCCCCACGGTAGGGCAGGCGTGTCAGGAATTTTCCAACATTTACCGTAACCACCGCGGCCTGTTTATTAGCTATCCTGACCGCGAACATATGGATGATATCCTGCGTAGCGCCACCAAAGATAACGTCAAAGTGATCGTAGTGACGGATGGTGAGCGCATTCTAGGCCTAGGCGACCAGGGCATCGGGGGCATGGGTATCCCGATTGGTAAACTGGCGTTGTATACCGCCTGTGGCGGCATTAGCCCCGCCTACACGCTGCCGATCATGATTGATGTGGGCACTAACAACAAAGCACTGCTGGATGATCCCATGTACATGGGCTGGCGCCACGAGCGAGTAGGGCAGGAAGAGTACGATGCTTTCATGGCAGAATTTATCGCTGCTGTGAAGCGCCGCTGGCCTAACGTACTGCTGCAGTTTGAAGACTTTGCCCAGGCCAATGCGGTGCCGCTGCTAGAGCGCTACCGCAACGAGCTTTGCTGCTTCAATGACGATGTGCAGGGTACTGCTTCTGTGGTAGTGGGTACGTTAATGGCGGCTTGTCAGGCCCGGGAAGAGACCATTGCCCAGCAGCGTGTGGTGTTTGTGGGTGGCGGATCGGCGGGGTGTGGAATCGCCGAGCAAGTGGTCGTAGCGATGGAAGCGGAGGGCTTGACCGAAAGCGAGGCCCGATCGCGCATTTATATTGTCGATCGCGAAGGCTTGATGACCAGCGATCAAGAGTGGCAGCGCGACTTCCAGCGCCGTTTAGCCCACGACCCTTCGCTAGTCGCCGAGTGGAATGGTCAAGGTCTGGAAGAGACGATTGCTCAGATCAAACCAACAGTGCTGATCGGTGTCTGCGGCCAGCGCGGTATCTTCACCGAGCAGGTGGTGCGCACCATGCACGCGGGTTGTGAGCACCCGGTCATCATGCCGCTGTCTAACCCTACTTCCCAGGCAGAGGCCGTGCCAGAGGATGTTATTCGCTGGACCGACGGCCAAGCCTTGGTAGCCACCGGTAGCCCCTTTGCGCCGGTGGTTTACAACGGCCGCACTTATCCGATTGCCCAGTGCAACAATGCCTATATCTTTCCAGGCATTGGGTTGGGCGTGATTGCTGCCAGTGCCAATCGAGTCACCGACGAGATGCTGATGAGCGCCTCGCGGGCGCTGGCCCGTGAAGCGCCGCTGGTTAAAGAGGGCAAGGGTGCTTTACTGCCGCCGCTATCGCGTATTCGCGATATCAGCAAGTCGATTGCTTTTGAAGTGGCTGCCCAGGCACAGCAGAATGGCGTGGCACTGAAAACCAGTGGTACGACGCTACGGGAACTGATTGAAAAGGCGTCCTGGTCGCCAGATTATCGCACCTATCGCCGTCGCGCTTTTTAATCACTCGGCTAAAAAAAGCCCCCACCGAGGTGGGGGCATGCAAGCATTGGTAGGTTTTACCCTTTTAGGCTGCGCCGATCATCTTGCGCAACACGTAGTGAAGGATACCACCGTGACGGTAGTAAGCCAGCTCGTTTACCGTATCAATTCGGCACTTGGCATCAACGCTACGTTCCCCGTCGGCATTTTTGATCACGATTTTGACCGTGCCACCTGGCGTCAGGTCGCTTAATCCGGCAATCGAAATCTCTTCATCGCCGGTTAACCCCAACGTTTTACGGCTTTCGCCTTCGGCAAACTGCAGCGGTACAACGCCCATGCCGATCAGGTTAGAGCGGTGAATACGTTCGAAGGATTCGGCAATCACCGCGCGAACGCCCAGCAAACGGGTGCCTTTGGCCGCCCAATCCCGTGAGGAGCCGGTGCCGTACTCTTTACCGGCGATCACGACGAGCGGTTTGCCTTCCTCTTTGTACTTCATGGCCGCATCGTAAATGGCCATCTGCTCGCCGCTGGGTACGTGGCGTGTTTCACCGCCGACCACACCGTCGAGCATCTCGTTTTTGATCCGCACGTTGGCGAAGGTGCCGCGCATCATGACTTCATGGTTACCCCGGCGTGAGCCGTAGGAGTTGAAGTCGACCGGCCTGACGCCGTGTTCTTGCAGATAGCGCCCGGCGGGGCTGTCAGGCTTGATGGCACCGGCAGGGGAGATATGGTCGGTGGTCACCGAATCACCCAGCATGGCAAGCACGCGGGCACTGTGCACATCTTCGATGGCATCCGGCTCGCGGCCCATGCCTTCAAAGAAGGGCGGGTGCTGAATGTAGGTGGATTCAGGCCACTGATAGACCTTGCTTTCTGACACGTCGATGGCTTTCCAGACATCGTCACCCTCAAACACCGCGCCGTACTCTTTACGGAACATGGCGGTGTTGACCTGCTCGACGGCGCTGGCAATCTCGGCCTGACTGGGCCAGATATCTTTGAGGTAGACCGGGTCGCCGTTGCTATCTTTGCCCAACGGCGCCTGGGTAAGGTCAAGCTGGACATTACCCGCCAGGGCGTAAGCCACCACCAGGGGCGGCGAGGCCAGCCAGTTGGTTTTGACCAACGGGTGTACACGGCCCTCAAAGTTACGGTTACCGGAGAGCACCGAGGCCACGGCAAGATCGCCGCTGTTGATCGCTTTTTCGATCTCATCAGGCAGCGGGCCGGAGTTACCGATACAGGTGGTGCAGCCGTAGCCGACGAGGTTGAAGCCCAGTGCATCCAAGTCATCGTTTAATTCAGCGGCTTCCAGATAATCGGTGACCACTTTGGAACCTGGTGCTAAGGAGGTTTTCACCCAGGGCTTCGTGGTTAACCCCTTTTCACGCGCTTTACGTGCCAGCAGCCCAGCGGCCATCATCACGCTGGGGTTGGAGGTGTTGGTGCACGAGGTAATCGCCGCAATCACCACCGCCCCGGGGTCAAGGCTGAAATCATGGTCATCAAGCGTAACGGCCTGGCTGGTGTCATGCTCGAAGCTGCGCCTCACCCCCACGGCGGTTTGGCCGCCTTCAGAAGAGAGTTCCCCCTTTGCGTTGGCATCCGCGTTGACGTCTTCCTGCATGAACTTGTCAAAGGCCGCCGCCATGTCTTTCAGCGCCACGCGATCCTGCGGACGTTTGGGGCCGGCCAAGCTGGCCTCTACCTTGGTCATGTCCAGTGCTAGGGCGTCGGTGAAGATCGGCTCGTCATTAGGTTCACGCCACAGCCCTTGGGCCTTGCTATAGGCTTCCACCAGGGCGACTTGCTCATCTTCACGCCCCGTCAGGCGCATATAGTTCAGGGTTTCTTCATCCACTGGGAAGAAACCACAGGTAGCACCATACTCGGGGGCCATATTGGCGATCGTGGCACGATCCGCCAGCGGCAGGTCTTTCAAACCATCGCCGTAGAACTCGACAAATTTACCCACCACGCCTTTTTTACGCAGCATCTCGGTAACGGTGAGTACCAGGTCAGTGGCGGTAATACCTTCGCGTAGCTTGCCGGTTAATTTAAAGCCAATCACTTCGGGGATCAGCATCGACACCGGCTGACCGAGCATGGCCGCTTCGGCTTCAATACCGCCCACGCCCCAGCCAAGCACGCCCAGGCCGTTGATCATGGTGGTGTGAGAGTCAGTGCCCACGAGGGTGTCGGGGTAGGCAAAGGTCTTGCCGTCTTCGTCCTTCGTCCATACCGTTCTGCCTAGGTACTCCAGGTTGACCTGGTGACAAATACCGGTACCGGGGGGAACGACGCTAAAGTTATCAAACGCCTGCTGGCCCCAGCGCAGAAACTCATAGCGCTCGCGGTTGCGCTGCATTTCGATATCGACGTTCTCTTGAAATGCAGCCGGGTTGCCGAACTTATCGACCATTACCGAGTGGTCGATAACGAGATCGACGGGGGAAAGCGGGTTGATCTTCGCCGGGTCTTCGCCCAGCTTTTCTACTGCGGCGCGCATGGAGGCTAAATCCACCACACCGGGCACGCCGGTAAAGTCCTGCATGAGTACCCGCGCCGGGCGGTAGCCGATTTCGCGGCTGGATTTGCCCTCGGCCTGCCAGTCGACCAGGGCCTGCATATCTTCCTGATCTACGCTTTCGTCGTCGGCGAAGCGCAGCTGGTTTTCGAGTAGAATCTTGAGCGTCTTGGGTAGCCGGTCAATGCTGCCCAGGGTCTCGGCCGCGTGGGGCAGGCTGTAGTAGTGATAGGTTTTACTACCAACCTCTAGGGTGTTTAGCGTATCGGGTATCTTGCTCATATCTCTCTCCTCTGGTTGCTGAGCGCAGCGCTCAGCATGACGGTCACGATCTTTCTTTAGTATAGATTTCCCCCCAGTATGGCGTTGATTTAGTAATAACACATGGGTCTTTGCACAGAGGCTTTCAAGGTTTCTTCGCCTAATAGCGTAGATGAAACCTTGCAATAGCTTGTACTTGGCACCATTTCAGGCAGACTCTGTGGCTAATTTTTTCAAAGCTATTAACACAGCTAGCGACAAAGCTATCAGTCAGATATTTACAAGGTGGTGTCATGGAAACTCGTCATGAGCGTTTGATTATTCTTGGATCCGGTCCCGCAGGCTATACGGCTGCCGTCTATGCTGCTCGGGCCAACCTGAAGCCGCTGCTAATTACCGGTATTCAGGCGGGTGGCCAACTGACCACCACAACCGATGTGGATAACTGGCCCGGCGACGCTCAAGGCGTACAGGGGCCGGAGTTGATGGAGCGCATGAAGCAGCACGCCGAACGTTTCAATACAGAGGTGCTGTTTGATCACATCAATGAGGTTAGCTTAAGCGAAAAACCGTTTACCTTAAAAGGCGATAGCGGTATTTATACTTGCGATGCGTTGATCGTGGCCACCGGCGCCAGTGCCCGTTACCTGGGTCTGCCCACTGAGCAGCAGTTTATGGGTCAAGGGGTGTCGGCCTGCGCTACCTGCGACGGTTTTTTCTACCGCAATCAGGAAGTCATTGTGGTGGGCGGCGGCAATACCGCCGTGGAAGAGGCGCTCTATCTCTCTAACATTGCTTCCAAAGTGACCCTGGTACACCGCCGTGACACGTTGCGGGCGGAAAAAATCCTCCAAGATAAGCTGTTCGAGAAAGCTGAGGCGGGCAAAATCGTTCTTGAGTGGTTCCAGGAAGTCGAAGAAGTGCTCGGCGATAACTCCGGTGTTACAGGCGTTCGGGTGAAATCCACTAAAGATGGTTCAAGCAAAGAGATCCATGCGCCTGGGCTGTTTATTGCCATTGGCCATAGCCCCAACACGGGGATCTTTGAAGGCCAGCTGGACATGAACGGCGGCTATATCAAAGTGCATTCAGGCCTTGAAGGGAATGCAACCGCGACTAGCGTACCGGGCGTATTTGCCTGCGGCGACGTGATGGATCACATTTATCGTCAAGCAATCACTTCAGCTGGCAGCGGCTGCATGGCAGCGCTGGATGCCGAGCGCTATTTAGACGGTATTGCTTAAAACCATTGTCACAACGCCGTGAATGAGTTGAAGCGCCTAATGATTAACAGTCGATAGGCGCTTCATCAATCCTTAGCCGCCCTAATTGGCTAAGTACCAGCTTTTTACCCTTAGAGCCCACGGCGCCGCTGGTTGAGCAAATAGCAAAACTGCCGTTATAACCGCTGGTATAGCCCAGCGGGCTGTAACGGATACGCGACCAGCCCCGGTTGTAGGTCACTTGTGTGCCTTGTTGCGCGGGCACAATGCGCAAAATGTCTTCTTCAGTGATGCTATCGGTTTTATTACCCCACACAATCATAAGCTCTCCACCCCAGTCATTAGCGCAAGCCTCACGGTTCTGCGAGGCTGGGCAAAGCGTCAGCTGGCGGCGTTGGCTAATCGCTGTATTACGCGCGAACGAAAACGCACTCTGGAATCGATTGACCTCGCTAGTCTGTGCGGTACGCTCCCCCAATGCTTGAAAATTGGGTAGCCCCCAGGCGGCGATGATTCCAACCAACAGCAGGGTGATCAATAGCTCGAGCAGTGTAAACCCGCTTTCAGGTGTGGTGTGCGTCTTGACGTAAAAACTGCTCATCGCCTCTCCTCACTTGACCTTGTTATCGCCCGCGCTATGCTCACTCTCCTTTACCAGTAGCGAACATATCGTCGTTAATAGGTCATCCTAGGCGGCGCTACGCTTTTTTTATGTAAGCCAAAACGGACAATTTTGTGAGCGATTTCTTAATTATTGGCGGCGGCGTGATCGGTATGATGACAGCGCTGCAGTTAGCCGATGCCGGTCACCAGGTCACACTGGTTGATCGTGGTGAGTGCGGTAAAGAGGCATCCTGGGCGGGCGGTGGTATCGTTTCGCCGCTCTATCCCTGGCGATACGATACTGCGGTATCGCAACTTTCCCGCTGGTCTGAGGGGGTTTACCCCTCTTTGGCTCTGCGCTTATTGGAAGAAACCGGTATTGACCCCGAATATCGCCAAAAAGGGCTGCTCTACCTAAATGTGGACGATGACGATAAAGCGCTGCAATGGGCGCGCCAGCTGGGTAAACCACTAGAGCGGGTAGGGGCAGACTTTGTTCACGCAAAAGAGCCTGGTGTGGCAATGGCTAACGACAGCGCACTGTGGATGCCGACACTAGGTAGCGTGCGCAATCCACGGTTAGCCAAGGCTTTGAAGGCGCGGTTAGCGGCGATGCCCCAGGTAACGCTGAAAGAGCAGTGCGAGGTCAGTGGTTTTATTCAACAGGGTGGCAAAGTAGAGGGCATCGTTGAAGGCGTGGTGACGTCTCAGGGGCTGATAACGGCTGAACGCATTATTGTTTGCGGCGGCGCTTGGGCTGCGCAGCTCTTGTCGCAGTTGAATGTGCAGTTGCCGGTAAGACCCGTTAAAGGTCAGATGATCGCTTACCAAGCACCCAAAGGGTTGGTGCAGCGCGTGGTGTTAAAAGATGGACGCTATATTATTCCGCGTGCAGATGGCTTGCTATTGGTCGGTTCTACGCTGGAAGAGGTGGGTTTTGACAAGCGCACCGATGAGGCGGCATTGGCGTCGCTAAAACAGAGTGCTGAAGCTATTCTGCCCGCTTTGGCAACGTGCCCGGTAGCGCACCAGTGGGCCGGCCTGCGGCCTGGATCCCCAACGGGCATTCCCTTTATCGGCGCGCTGCCTGAATGGAGTAACGTCTTCGTCAATGCCGGGCACTATCGCAACGGTTTGGTGCTGGCGCCTGCCTCGACCCATTTACTGGTGGATCAACTGCTGGGGCGCGAGCCACTAATTGACCCCGCGCCTTACCAACTTACGCCAGAGCGGCTAATACAGGCTTAAGGTGTGCCGTCTTTATCCTGCTGCTCCTGCAGGTAGCGGTCGCGATGGGCGCTGGAGCAGAACCATTGCTCCTGGTCACGCAGTGCTTCGTCTTCAGGAACGTGGACCTCACACCAGCGGCAGCGCACCATTTTGCCACCCTCGTGGCGGTTGACTTTTTTATGCTGCGCTTCATGCTCAAGCTTACGTTGCCGGTATATGCCGTATAGCTTTAAACCGGCATAGAATATAACGGCGAAGATAATCAGCCGAATGATCAAGAGGTTCATCCTTTTGTGTCTCCCAAAGTGGGAATCTAGGCACAAGGCGTTAGGATAGACCCGCAGCCTTTGCCAGTTGGCGGCCCTTGCGGGACAATACGACTATGTCGGTGTAACCCTATTTTAAAGATTCTCAAGAGATTTTGACGCCCATGCAAGACTTAACGCTGGTAATGGCCCAACTCGATCCTCTGGTCGGGGATATTCCCGGCAATGCCGCACGCGCGATTGAAGCAGTGCGCGAAGCGCGGATTGAGCATGGGGCGGATATTGTTGTCTTTCCAGAGCTTTTTTTGTCAGGCTACCCACCGGAAGATCTGCTGCTGCGCCCCTCAATGGAAACCCGCCTGCGTGAAGCTCGTGCGCTAATGGCATCGAAGGTCGCCAGTGATGTGTTGGTGATCATTGGCTATCCCGGCGTGCGGGAAGGCCGCTGTTACAACTTGGCGGGCCTGCTTTACAACGGCCAGTGGGAAGCTGAGTACGCCAAGCAGGCGCTGCCTAACTACCAAGTGTTCGATGAGCAACGCTATTTCACGCCCGGCACTGAAACGCTGGTGTATGAGCATAAAGGCGCCAAACTGGGCATCGTGATCTGCGAAGACCTATGGGATGGCGCGCCGGTTAAGGCCGCTGCACAAGCGGGTGCTGAGGTACTGGTTTCCTTGCACGCCTCTCCCTATCACCAGGACAAGCCCGCGGAACGGCTGCGCCTGTTGGAGAAACACGCCCAGGATACGCAGCTTCCAATTGTGTATGTGAACACCATCGGTGGCCAAGATGAACTGGTCTTTGATGGCGGCTCTTGCTGCGTTGACGCCAGCGGTGAGCTGCAGGTGCTGGCACCGTATTGGCAGGCGGGCCTGATGCCAGTTCAGTTTTTGCAAACCAGCGCGACGGTCTGGGAACCCCAAGCCGGAGAGGTTGACCCCGAGGTAGAACCGGAAGAGAGCCTTTACTGTGCGTTAGTTACCGGGCTGCGCGATTACGTCAACAAGAGTGGTTTTGAGGGCGTTGTGTTGGGGCTTTCCGGCGGTATCGACTCAGCGCTTTCGCTGGCGATTGCGGTTGACGCACTGGGCCCTCAACGGGTGCAGGCGGTGATGATGCCGTACCACTACACCGCGGATATCTCCAAGCAGGATGCTGCAGAACAGGCCAAAATGCTCGGCGTCCACTATGAGATCATGCCGATCGAGCCCATGGTAGAAGCCTTTATGGGCACGCTGGCAGAGAGCTTCGCGGGAACTGAGCGAGATACCACCGAAGAGAACCTACAGTCCCGCTGTCGCGGCGTACTGCTGATGGCGATCTCCAATAAAAAAGGCTTGATGGTACTGACGACTGGTAACAAGAGCGAAATGGCGGTGGGCTACGCCACGCTGTATGGCGATATGGTGGGCGGTTTTAATGCCATCAAAGACGTGTATAAAACCTGGGTGTATCGCTTGGCTCGCTGGCGCAATACGCAATCACCTGCGATCCCCGAGCGGGTCATTGAGCGCCCACCCAGTGCGGAGCTGGCGCCGGATCAGCAGGATAGCGACTCTTTACCCGATTACGACGTGCTCGACGCTATCCTATTAAGCTATATCGAAGGCGACATGAGCGCTGAAGCGATCATCGCTGGTGGCTTTGACGCTGAAGACGTCTATAAAGTGGTGAAGCTGGTTGACCGCTGCGAGTATAAGCGCCGCCAGGCGCCCATTGGTGTCCGGGTGACGCCGCGGGGCTTTGGTCGCGACCGCCGCTATCCGATCGTCAATGGTTGGCAGCCCGGTGAGTAAGCCTTTATGACGGGGACTACCTCCGTATTAGGCGAGCATTGGTGGTGCAGCCAAACTGCGCTGTATCATCTCTGCAGCGGATACCGGCTTGCAAAAATAATATCCTTGGAAGGCATGACACTGGTGTTCGTTTAGGTGGCGCCAGTGTTCTTGGTTTTCGACACCTTCGGCGATAACCTGCAACCCGAGCGAACGCCCCATGGCAATAATGGTTTGTACGATGGCCTTATCGTCCGTGTCTTTATGCAGGTTGCGCACAAACGATTGATCGATTTTGATTTGATCTAAAGGGAGCCGTTTGAGGTACTGCAGCGACGAGTAGCCAGTGCCGAAATCGTCCAAGGAAAAGCTAACTCCCAGCGCTTTCAGCTGGTGCATGCGGGCAATGATGTCATCTATTTCGCCAATCATAGTACTTTCTGTCAGCTCCAGCTTTAGCCGGTGGGCCGGAGCACCGCTTTTGGTTAGCACGCCGCAAACGGTGTCCACGAAGTCGGGCTGTTGAAACTGTTTGGCGCTGACGTTGACTGCTAATGTTAGATGCTGCGTGTTTTCGTCATTTGCCCAGATGACTAACTGTTCACAGGCTGTTTCGAGTACCCAGTTGCCAATCGGCATGATTAGACCCGTTTCCTCAGCTAGGGGGATAAAAGTACCCGGCGAGACAAACCCATGACGCGGGTGTTGCCAGCGGATCAATGCTTCTGCGCCAATCGCCCGCCCAAGGCTGTCTACCTGCATTTGATAGACGAGTATAAATTCATCTCGCTCAATAGCCAGCCGCATATCATGCTCTAACTCAATGCGGGCTTCTAAATCGGCTTGTACCTTTGGGTCGTAAAAACGAATGTTATTGGGGCCTGATTTTTGGGCTAAGTGAACGGCAGCGTTGGTATATTGAAACAAGTTGTCGACCGTGTGCTCTGGCCCGTTAAACAATGCAATACCCATGCTCAAACTAAGAAAATGTTCTTGCCCTTCTAGCTGGAAAGGCTGATTGAGTTTGTGCTGTATCTGTTCGGCCAATGCCTCGGCTTTTTCGGCCGCTTTTAGGTGTTCTCCAGCCAGGCCGTCTAATATGACCATGAACTCATCGCCGCCAAGGCGGCCAATGGTGGCGCCTTCGACTTGTAGGTCGGTAAGGCGCTGGGCAATAAGCTTGAGGAGGTTATCGCCCACGCGATGGCCGCTGCTATCGTTGATGCGCTTGAAGTTATCCATCCCCAGATACACTAGCGCGCCAAATGTGCTGGCCTGTTGGTTGGTATCCAACGAATGCTGTAGATGCTCTTTCATCAAGCGCCAGTTAGGTAGTTTAGTTAGCGTGTCGTAATAGGCGAGCCGGTGAATCTTTTGCTCGGCTTCACGGCGCTGCTGCTCGGCATCCTTGAGCGCGATCAAAGCGCTGGCAATCCGCTTCAAGGGGCCGCTATGCTGCTGTCTCATCTGCTCAATAGCGTGGAAGTCCGGCAACGGCTGTCGGCGCTTAGAAAGCGATAAAATAGCGTCTCCCACTACCATCAACCGTTTATTGATGCGCCAGGAAGCAAAAAATGCTGCGCTGATAAGCACACCCATCATGGCAATGCCCAGCCAGATGGTGGTGCTATGAGAGCGTGTAAGTGCATCAAATGAAAGGTCATGACGCTCCTTGGCACGCAGGGTTAAGGCTTCGAATATTTGCTGGGAGAATAGCGTAAAGGTGTTGAAGTGGTTTTGCGCTTCTTTGAGGAAGAGGGCGGGGTCGCCCAGTTCTCGTGCTGCTGACTCATTGGCCATACTGACAAAACGCTGATATTGCCGGAACGCACTTTGAAGGGCGGCGGTACTGTCCTGGCTTAAGTCGATAAGCAGGGGGGAGGTCGCCAGGGTGTCCACGCTTTGGCCGATCTGGTTAAGCTCTTGCGCAATCTGACTGTAGGCCGTATAGCGTTGCGAAGTACTTAGCTTTGTTACTTCAGTGTCGATCAATAAAGCAGTGATACGTTGGTGTAAGTCGCTAAGCTGGCGATCAAAGGTCGCCATTTGAACCAAAGTGTCTAAATCATTGGTCTGTAAAAGGTTGCTTTGCTGCGACTGTTCTTCCAGCACCTTCATGGCGATTGTCAGCATCAGCAGGGCAGGTAGTACCACCATTAAAATAGGTAACAAAAAAACCATTAAAAGGCTTTGGGTGGATTTCATTACAACCTCGGGCAAGGCAATAAAGAACGGCTCCTAACCCTTAGGAGCCATTTCTCTCTACACTATAAACGGCCAAAATCGTTATTAGTTTAGAAGTTTTCCCACTTAGGTTCGCTTGGCTGAGGTTTCGCAGCCGCGAGTGTAGGTTTGTTAGTGCCTGGAATGCGTGCAGGTGCAGGTGCCAATGCAGTGTGCTGCGGCTGTGCATTTTGAAGGGTCTTCGGCAGCTTGAAGACTTCCATGGCATGCAGTAGAGAGTGGGCATTCTGACGTAGGTTATTGGCGGAGGTGGCGCTCTCTTGTACGAGTGCGGCGTTCTGCTGAGTGACTTGATCCATCTCGGTCACCGCCCGGCCCACTTCTTGTACACCGGTACTCTGCTCAGCACTGGCGTAACTAATCTCCTTCATGATACTGGTTACCCGCTCGATAGCCGCGACAATCTCTTCAGTCGATTTACTGGCTTCTTCAGCGCGCTCATTGCCGTGGTTTACCCGCTCAAGGTTGCTGGAAATCAGAGCGTTAATTTCGCGTGCCGCATCGGCACTGCGCTGGGCGAGCCTGCGTACCTCTTCCGCGACTACTGCGAACCCCCGGCCATGCTCGCCTGCACGGGCGGCTTCGACCGAGGCGTTAAGCGCCAGAATGTTGGTTTGGAAAGCAATTGCATCGATAGTGGAGATGATACCGGCAATTTCCTGTGAGCTTTTGTTGAGGTCATTCATGGTAGCAACGACCTGACTAACCGCTTCACCACCTTGCTTGGCTGTACTGGACGCGCTGGTAGCCTGTTGGCTGGCCTGCTCGGAATTATCAGCATTCAGTTTTACCGTGCTGTTGAGTTGCTCCATTGCCGAGGCCGTTTCCGCTAGTGCACTTGCCTGCTGCTCGGTGCGTGAAGAGAGGTCGTTATTGCCTTCAGCAATTTGCTCGCTGTTGCTGGCCACCGCCTCCGCTGAGGCGCGCACCTGGGTCACAATGGTTTGTAGCTGATGCGCCATCGCGACCTGTGACGCCATGATGCTGCGGGTGTCGCCCTTCTTAAGCTGCCCATGACTGGTTAGCTCGCCGCGGCCAATCGCTTCCGCAAACGCTTTGACTTCGTGGGGCTCTGCGCCCAGTTCACGCAGTAGCTGGCGGGATAAAAACACTGCAATCAAGCCGCCAACCAGTAAAGCGAACAGTGTTAGCCCCAGCATCTGCATCTGGAAGCCGGAGGCGGTATCGCGGGCTGTTACCGTGGTGGTGTCGTTCAGTGCTTGCTGAAGCTCGATAAACTGATTAATGCGATTAAGCCACTCGGCGTAAGCAGGCCCCGCTTCTTCGAGTAACAGTGTCTGTGCATCGGCAAATTGATCCTTTTGGCGAAACTCCATGACTTGCTGGGTGAGTGACAGGGTTGTGGCGGCTTGGGCGTCAATGCTGTCTAGAATGTTTCGCTCTTCTTGACCGCTGGGGTACTCGCTAGACACTTGATGTTCGCCTTCGGATGCCGTCACGTAGTCACTGCTTAGGCGCTCCATTTCACTGCGTAAAGCATCTAACCGAGTATCGTCTTGGGTGAGTACCACATCGCGCAGAGCAATGGCTCTATCATGCACGCTGCCGCGCATATCTACTGCAAACCCAAGCTTGGTACCGTTAACATCATTAATGGTCGTTAAGTCGCGATCAATTTGATTGACTTGGTAAATACCTACGGCTGTTAGCAAAACCAACAGCCCGAGTAAGGCAGAAAAACCGAGCGTTAAACGCGTGCTTATTTTGGTGTTGCTGGAACCGGCGTTAAGAAGTGGCATTGATTGCTCCCTTAGGCGCCGTTAAGACGCTTTATCATGTAAGACGAGCTAATTATGCCCTGTTGTACAATATTTGTATAGAAAATAGTGTTATCTGTATAATATTGCCATCCTGTTTTTATTTTCCCCTTTAAAGTTATTCGCTTACTGTTCTTTTTGAATATCGGCATAGGGGCGGTCAGCATGGCTGACCGGTCCCCTGCCACACCACCCGGCATGCGGGTCCGCACCGGGCGGTTCGAGAAGTTGAGGTTATGAGAGACGGGGCACGCCCAGCCGATCAAAGTAGGCCACCGTTAATACATGATGGACTCCCGACAGACTGTTGTGCCACCAGCGACGACTCAACGCCGCCACCGATTGTGCTACCCTCGGCGTAGCGCCAAGACGCATCAGCTCACGATAAATCGTCTTACCCCGACGCCATTGCTTAAGGTGCAAAGCTCTTAACCGTCGTCGTATCCACCCGTCCAGCGACCGCCAGATAC
>NZ_HG423343.1:2919481-2930672 GCF_000982975.1 Halomonas sp. A3H3
AAAAAAAAAAACCACGCCGAGGCGTGGTTTGGTAGGTAAGTGTTGTACAGCTTTTAGCGATTGAAAGCTCGCAATGGTTTAATCATTTTGACCTAAATGCTTGGGAACAAAGCGGCTGCCCTGCAATTGCTCATGATCAGGCGCGTTCTCGCGCAGTACTGCGAGGACTTCATTGGCGCGGTCATCCATGTCTAGGCCTTGATAGCCTTCCACCATGGTGGCTAGGGCATCCCGGGTAGCGTTCGACTCTGGGTAGTTTTCGATTACCCAGCGGCCGCGTTCAACCGCTGCTAGATAAGCGCCGCGGCGCAGGTAGTAATCGGCAACGTGCAGTTCATGGCGGGCCATCAACTCACGTAAGTAGACGATACGCTGCTGGGCATCAGCAGCGTATTCACTCTGCGGATAACGCTGAATCAGCTCGCGGAAGTCATTGTAGGCATCACGGGAAGCGCCCAAATCACGCTTGGAAATATCAATCAGGCGTAGGCGCTCCAGGCTGAAGCGGCCTGCTTGCCAGGCGGAAAGACCACGCAGGTAGTACGCGTAATCCACCTGGGGATGGTCAGGATGAAGGCGAATAAAGCGGCTAGCAGCTGCCCGGGCTTCTTCCCAATCGCTGTTTTCATAGTAGGCATAGATCAGCTCGAGCTGTGCTTGCTCAGCATGGACACCAAACGGGTAGCGGGTATCGAGTGCTTCTAAACGCTCTATCGCAATCGGGTAGCGGTTGCTGTCGAGGGCTGTGCGGGCCAGCTCATAGAGCTCACGCTCCTGAACCCCAGCAAATTCATCGTCCTCTTCTTCACTTGTATCGTTACTCGCACAGCCCGCTAGAAGGGCAAGGCTTAGGGCTAGAGCACCAAAGCGGTTGGCAGCTGAAATAACGCGCATCATCATCCTCGTTGCAAACAAGCCTCGATCACCAAAAAGCGACGATGGCCATAAGTAGAAATGGTAGAATAGGTCGCAGTCCGCCCACTATAAAACACCTCGGCTCAAAACGCAGGCTTAGCGACGTTTCGTCGGGTGTCGTCACAGCTTATTTTTCCATGTCAGGGCTGGGGGTTTTTGCGTCTAAAAAGAGGTTTTTCATGTCTCGAACAGTTGAAGACACGCAGCGCGTGCCCGCTACGTTGGCCGGTGCGCGATTAGACCAAGCGGCGGCTGAGTTGTTCAGCGATTACTCCCGCGAACGCTTAAAAGCGTGGATTAACGCTGGTGAGTTGACGGTGGACGGCGCGCAAGCCAAGCCGAAAGCCAAGCTGCATGGCCATGAAGTGTTGGCGCTTCAGGCCACCATCGAAGACGATACGCGCTTTGAAGCCCAGGACATTGCGCTGGATATCGTTTACGAAGACGACACGGTGATGGTCATCAACAAAGCTGCCGGTATGGTGGTGCATCCTGCCGCAGGCAACCCGGATGGCACACTATTGAATGCACTACTGCATCACCAGCCGTCGCTTGCCGAAGTGCCCCGGGCTGGCATTGTTCACCGTTTGGATAAAGATACGACCGGTTTGATGATGGTAGCGAAAACGCTGCCCGCCCAAACGGCTCTGGTTGAACAGTTGCAGGCGCGCAGTGTGTCGCGTCAGTACGATGCTGTGGTGATTGGTAAGCCGGTGTCGGGTAGTACCATTGACGCACCCATTGGTCGTCACCCTAAAGACCGTAAACGCCAGGCCGTGACGGCTTCGGGTAAACCTGCCATTACCCATTTTCGCGTGGTTGAGCGCTTCCGTGCTCACACTCATGTGCGCTGTAAGTTGGAAACGGGACGTACCCACCAAATTCGCGTGCACATGGCCCATGCTCGCTATCCGTTAATTGGTGACCCCATGTATGGTGGTCGTGCCAAATTACCACCGGGGGCTGCTGAGCCGCTGAAAGAGATCCTGCGTGAGTTCCCTCGTCAGGCCCTTCACGCGCGTAAGTTGATTTTCAAACATCCGGTAAGCGGCGAAACATTAACGTTTCAGGCAGACCTCCCTGATGATTTGTTAATGTTGTTGGATTACCTGCGCGAAGATAATGAGACTATGCGATGAGCGATGCCATTAATTTACGGCCAACGCTTTTAGTGCCCGACTGGCCAGCGCCGACCAACGTGCGTGCCTTTGTGACGACCCGTGAATCGGGGCCTAGCCAGGGTGATTTTGCCGCTTTCAATACCGCCTCCCATGTCGGCGATAATGCTGACCATGTGGCGTTGTGTCGTCGTTTGCTGCAAAAGGAAATTGGCGATGAGCGGCCTCTGTTGTGGCTGAACCAGACCCACGGCGCCCGTGTGCAGCAGTGTTATCAGCCCGAGGCTGCCGACGCGGATGCAGCCCTTGCGACCTCCAATGAGTACGCCTGCGTCGTACTGACGGCAGACTGCCTGCCGGTGATGTTCTGCAATCGAGCGGGTACCCAGGTGGCGGTTGCTCATGCCGGTTGGCGCGGTTTGGCGGGCGGTGTGCTGGAAGCAACCATTGCCGCGATGAACACTGACCCAGACGATATTCTGGTGTGGTTAGGGCCTGCTATCTCCAACGCTCAATTTGAGGTTGGCCCTGAGGTTTACGGCGCCTTTGTTGCCGTTCACCCGGATACCGCTGACGCCTTTGACCATAGCCCTTACCGGTTGGGGCATTATATGGCCGACTTATACCGGCTGGCGCGCTTTCGGTTAGAGGCACTGGGCGTCAATCACATAAGCGGCGGCCACTTCTGTACTGCCTGCGAGTCGCGCTTCTACTCCTTCCGTCGTGATGGTGGCAAAACCGGGCGAATGGCAAGCGTGATCTGGATCAATTAATGTGAATTAAAGCTTCCATAAGTCAGCGGTTTACACTGCCACCTCTTGAAAAGCATGGAACTGACGCCATTTAACTTGTCAAGCTAATAGTGATTTAGCACGTCTAATGACACGTTATCGGGTCACGCGGTGCGTCCAAACGCACGGCTACCCCAGGAGGAATTCCATGCGTTTTGATAAATTTACCGCCAAGCTTCAAAGTGCGATTGCCGAAGCGCAGTCGCTGGCCGTTGGCCGCGGTCATAATCAGCTAGACCCAGCGCACTTGCTGCTGGCCCTGCTTGACACCAAAGACACCGGTATTAAAGCCCTGATTGAAAAAGCCGAGGGCAATCCTTCGCGTCTGCGCGATGGGTTGGTGCAGCAGTTGGATAACCTACCCAAGGTGGGGCAGTTCGACGGCGAAGTGCAGCCATCGCGGGACTTCATCAAGCTTTTTAACTTAACCGATCGCGAAGCGCAGAAGCGCGGTGATCAGTTTATCGCCAGTGAACTCGTTCTATTGGCAGCGCTGGAAATGAATTCAGCGATTACCAAGCTGCTTAAAGACGCGGGGATTAACCGTAAATCTCTTGAAGCCGCCATTAATAGCCTGCGTGGCGGTGCTACCGTCGACGATGCCAACGCCGAAGATCAGCGCGAAGCGCTCAATAAATACACCATGGATCTTACCCAGCGCGCGCTGGACGGCAAGCTCGACCCGGTGATCGGCCGCGACGACGAAATTCGCCGTACGATTCAAGTGCTGCAGCGGCGTACCAAGAACAACCCGGTGTTAATCGGTGAGCCGGGGGTGGGTAAAACCGCCATTGTCGAGGGGTTGGCCCAGCGCATCGTTAACGGCGAAGTGCCGGAAGGCTTAAAAGAGAAGCGCGTGCTCTCGCTGGATATGGGCTCGCTATTGGCGGGTGCCAAATTCCGTGGCGAGTTTGAAGAGCGCTTGAAAGCGGTACTTAAGGAGCTTTCCCAGGAAGAAGGCCGGGTGATCCTGTTTATTGACGAGCTGCACACCATGGTCGGCGCAGGCAAAGCCGAAGGTGCGATGGACGCGGGCAATATGCTCAAGCCCGCCTTGGCCCGCGGCGAGCTGCACTGCGTGGGTGCGACCACCCTTGATGAGTACCGCAAGTACATTGAGAAAGACGCCGCCTTGGAGCGCCGCTTCCAGAAAGTGCTGGTTGATGAGCCTTCTGAAGAGGACACCGTGGCGATCCTGCGCGGCTTGAAAGAGCGCTACGAAGTGCACCACGGCGTGGATATTACCGACTCGGCGATTATTGCCGCAGCCAAGCTCTCGACCCGCTATATCACTGATCGTCAGTTGCCCGATAAGGCCATTGACCTGATCGACGAAGCCGCCTCGCGGATTCGTATGGAGCTGGACTCCAAGCCAGAGGCGATGGATCGCCTTGATCGCCGTCTGATCCAGCTCAAAATGGAGCGTGAGGCGCTTAAGAAAGAGACCGACGAGGCCACCAAAAAACGCCTGGAGGCACTCAATACCCAGATTCACGAGCTAGAGCGCGAATACGCGGATCTTGATGAAATCTGGAAAGCTGAGAAAGCCAGTATTCAAGGGGCTGCTCAGTTTAAAGCTGAGCTTGAGCAGGCACGCATTGACCTTGAACAGGCCCGTCGTCAGGGCGACTTAGGTCGGATGTCGGAAATTCAGTACGGTAAGATTCCAGAACTGGAGAAGAAGATTGCCGAAAGCGGGGAAGGTGAAGCGGACACCTCAAGCCATCAGTTGCTGCGTTCTAACGTCACTGAAGAAGAGATCGCCGAGGTGGTTTCCCGCTGGACGGGCATTCCGGTCTCCAAAATGCTGGAAGGCGAGCGCGATAAGCTCCTGCGTATGGAAGAGGCGTTGCACCAGCGGGTGATTGGCCAGGATGAGGCCGTTGAGGCGGTGGCCAATGCGGTACGCCGCTCCAGGGCCGGGCTTTCTGACCCTAATCGCCCCAACGGTTCGTTTCTGTTCCTCGGCCCCACCGGGGTGGGTAAAACCGAACTGTGTAAGTCGCTGGCGAACTTTCTGTTCGATACCGAAGAGGCGATGGTGCGTATCGATATGTCGGAGTTTATGGAGAAGCACTCCGTGGCCCGCTTGATCGGTGCGCCTCCTGGCTACGTCGGCTACGAAGAGGGTGGTTACCTAACCGAAGCCGTGCGCCGCAAGCCTTATTCGGTGCTTCTGCTGGATGAGGTGGAGAAAGCCCACCCGGATGTCTTCAATATCCTGCTGCAGGTATTGGAAGATGGCCGCTTAACCGATGGCCAGGGCCGCACGGTAGACTTCCGTAATACCGTGATCGTGATGACCTCCAACATGGGCTCGGACATTATCCAGCGTATGGGGGGCGACGTTAGTACTGATAAAGATAGCGATTATGAGTCGATGAAAAACATGGTCATGGAGGTGGTGGGTAACCACTTCCGGCCTGAACTCATTAACCGCATCGATGAAGTGGTGGTGTTCCACGCCCTGGGCCAAGAGCAGATTCAGGCCATTGCCGGTATTCAGCTTGAGCGTTTGAAAGTGCGCCTTGCCGAACACGACCTGAAACTTGAGGTCAGCCCAGAGGCCATGGCGCAACTGGCGGTGGTGGGCTTCGACCCCGTGTACGGGGCGCGGCCACTCAAGCGGGCGATTCAGAGCCGTATCGAGAACCCGCTGGCGCAAGACCTGCTGGGTGGCAAATTTGCCCCTGGTGATACCATCCATATCAACGCAGAAGAGGGTAAGTTGGTGTTTAGCTCATAATTGAGCCGTCACTTCGGGTAATTGAGTAGGTAAAAAGCCTCGCGAGCTTTGCTAGCGAGGCTTTTTTTTGGCTTCTCTTAGGGGGAGGTTATCAGACGTTAACTCGGGCGCCTGATAGATGAACCCTGCGTAGTTTGACGTCGTTACCTACCAAGTGTTTTTGCAGCTCTTCAAGAGAAACATTACGTGTTTCCGGCATCAGGATCAGCACGAATACTAATTGCAGCAACATCATGATGGCGAAGAAGGCGAACACCGGGCCACCACTAAAAGTGCCCAGTACCCAAGGCATGACCAGGGTAATCAAAGCTGCGAAGACCCAGTGGATTGAGCTGCCAAAGGATTGGCCGCGAGCACGCACATGGTTGGGGAACACCTCTGCAATGAAGACCCAGATCACCGCCCCCTGACTGATAGCATGGGCAGCAATAAACAGGGCCAGTAGCAGCGGCACCTCGATACCGCCCAGGGAATCGGTAAAGAAGGCACGTGAGATCAGAACTAATGACAACAGGTACCCTGCGGAACCGATGAACAGGAGTGTGCGCCGTCCGAACCGGTCGATCAGCGACATCCCGATCATGGTGAAGACCAGATTGACTAAACCAATGCCCGCGGTGGACAGCAGTGCCGCTTGGCTGCCGAGCTGAGCGGCCTCAAGCACGCGTGGCGCGTAGTAGATGATGAAGTTGATGCCCGATAACTGATTGAAGAAGGCGATCAGAAAGGCAAGTAGGATCGGCAGCCGATAGCGGCGAGAGAAGAAGCGTGCATTAGCGGAGCGCTCCTCGTTCTCGGCGGCTCGCATGGTGGCAATTTCCGCATCAACATCCACGTCTGGGTCGATCATCCGCAGCACGCGACTTGCTTCTTTGACGTCATTGCGCTTGAGGATGAGCCAGCGTGGGCTACGCGGAACACGGGTAATCATCAGAGTATAAATCAGAGCCGGAATGGCCTCGATGCCGAGCATCCAGCGCCAGGCGATATCCCCCTCTATCATACTGCCGATGACATAGTTGGAAACGAACGCCATGAGGATACCGAAGACGATATTGAACTGGTACATGGCCACCAGCACACCCCGATGTCGAGGTGGGGCAATCTCGGAAATATAAATCGGGGCGGCGACTGAAGAGACGCCCACACCAATGCCACCGATGAGGCGGAAGAGGGCGAAGACCCAGGGGTCGGTGGCCACAGCGGATCCTATCGCCGATACCAAGTACAGAACACCAATCAACAGCAGAGTCATGCGTCGACCAAGGTGGTCGGTAGGCCAGTTACCGAAGATGGCGCCAAGTACAGTGCCCCATAAAGCCATCGACATGATCAACAGACCATGCTGCAGATCACTGAGGCCCCAGAGTGCTTGAATGGGCTTGTCGGCCCCAGAAATTACTGCCGTATCAAAGCCGAACAGGAAGCCGGCTAGTGCCACGGTAACGGACCATTGCACAATGCGTGACATGAGCTTTTCCTCGCGCTACTTGTTGCTGTAGTAGGTCAGTTGGCTGACCCTTCGTTGTTTGATGAATCGATTCACCTAATAAGTGCTAACCGTCTCCAAATAGGCTGAATTTAGAAAGCCTATGAGAAGCAAGGAAATGCTGGCGATGTTTCCTCGGAGTTGCACTTCCAGGTAATGCTGTGAGTATCAGAAATAAACTTTAGATGAATCGTGTCACCTAAAATATTACACAGCCGCACAGACGATATGCGAATTTCTCGGCTTAGACATTGGTCTCGTGCGTCGAGAATCGTATTTGGATTACCGCAACTCTGAGCCGAAAAGGGGCTCATGGGCGCATTCAGCGAGTAATGGCGGTTGACAGGGTGGGGCTGCTAATGGAATCTTGTCAGTTCCTGATTTGCGGGCGCGGATCCAACGGGCAACCCCTAATTCCCGCGCGAAGGGTAGGCGAGAGCCTCTACCCGCCGAAGGACTTCCGGGCTTGGGCTAACCGCCCAACCTGGCCAACGCCCCGACACGGCGAACTGCCGTGTAAGGGAGCGGGTGATTTATGTCGACATAAGGCACCCTCTCCCGACAAGAGTGCAGGCCCTAACCGGGCCATCTGCCAGGGTTTGGCATCAGGTGCCGGCAAGGGCCGGCAGCGGCATACCGCCGCACTCGACACCGCAGGATGTCCTGCGGATCGCACTCGAGACCTCCAGGGGAGAAATACAGTGGAACTGCTTTCCGGCGCAGATATGATCGCCCGCTTCTTGCAAGATGAGGGCATCGAATACATTTATGGTTACCCCGGCGGTGCAGCGCTGCATATTTACGATGCACTCTTCCGCCAGGACAAAGTGAAGCACATTCTGGTGCGTCACGAACAAGCGGCTACTCACGCCGCCGATGGCTATGCCCGTGCATCAGGCAAGCCCGGCTGCGTACTGGTTACCTCAGGCCCCGGTGCCACCAACGCCGTCACCGGCATCGCCACCGCCTACATGGACTCCATTCCCATGGTAGTGCTGTGTGGCCAGGTGGCAAGTCATCTGATCGGTGAAGACGCCTTCCAGGAAACCGATATCGTCGGCGTGACGCGGCCCATCGTGAAGCACAGCTTCTCGATTCGTCACCCGTCTGAAATCCCGGAAGTGCTCAAAAAGGCGTTTTATTTAGCCGCTACAGGGCGTCCGGGCCCGGTGGTGGTCGATATCCCAAAAGATATGACGGCTCCCACTGAGCGTTATGAGTACATCTATCCGAAAAAGGTCAAGATGCGCTCGTACAACCCCGTCACGCGTGGCCACACAGGGCAGATCAAAAAAGCCGTTGAGATGATACTCAAAGCCAAGCGCCCGGTGTTCTATACCGGTGGCGGCGTGGTCACGGGCAAAGCCAGCGAAGGCTTGACTGATCTGGTCGAGCAGTTGGGCTACCCGATTACCACCACGCTGATGGGCATTGGCGCGTATCCTCAAAGTGACCGGCAATGTTTGGGTTGGCTGGGCATGCATGGTTCTTATGAGTCGAACATGGCCATGCACCACGCCGATCTGATCATTGCCATTGGGGCGCGCTTTGACGACCGCGTGACCAACAGCACATCGAAGTTCTGTCCCACAGCAAAGATCATTCACGTCGACGTTGATCCGAGCTCGATCTCTAAAACGGTACGTGCCGATGTACCGATCGTGGGCCCGGCCTCCAGCGTTATCAATGAGATGATCAGTTTGGTGCAGGGGCATAAAATTGCCCATCCTGAAGCACTGACTGAGTGGTGGGAAAAGATTGATGGCTGGCGTGCCGACCGTGAAGGCAAGCTTTATGAGCCTTCCAAGGTGGGTGAAGCGCTTAAGCCACAGGAAGTTATTGAAGCGCTTTGTCGGGTAACCCGAGGCGAAGCCTACGTGACTACCGATGTCGGTCAGCACCAGATGTTCGCAGCGCAGTACTACAAGTTTGATAAACCCAACCGACTGATCACCTCAGGTGGTTTGGGCACCATGGGCTTTGGTTTCCCCGCCGCCATGGGTATCAAGCAGAACTACCCGGATGATGACGTAGTGTGCGTCACCGGTGAAGGTAGCTTCCAGATGATGATGCAGGAGCTCTCCACCTGTAAGCAGTACGGGGTGGGCGTTAAGATCGTCAACCTTAACAATGCGTCGTTGGGTATGGTACGTCAGTGGCAGGACTTGAACTATAAGTCACGCCACGCGCACTCCTATATGGAGTCGCTGCCGGACTTCCATATGCTGATTGAGGCGTATGGGTTTACCGCCATTACCGTCAATACGCTTGATGAATTGGAGCCTGCACTGGAGCGTGCCTTTGCTGATAAGCACGAGCTGGTCTTTCTTGACGTGAAGGTCGACCCTTTTGAGCACGTCTATCCGATGCAGGTGCCGTTAGGTGCCATGCGCGACATGCTGCTGTCTAAAACGGAGCGTACCTGATGCGTCATATCATCTCGATTCTGTTAGAAAACGAACCGGGTGCGCTGTCACGTGTAGTCGGGCTGTTCTCCCAGCGTAACTTCAACATCGAAACGCTTAACGTGGCGCCTACGGAAGACCCGTCGCTCTCGCGCTTAACGGTCACTACCATAGGCGATGACCGGGTGATCGAGCAGATCACCAAGCACCTCAATAAGCTGATCGATGTGGTTAAGCTGGTGGATCTCACCGAAGGCAACCATATCGAGCGCGAGCTGATGTTGGTTAAAGTGAAAGCGCTAGGCGCGGCGCGTGATGAAGTGAAGCGCACGGTGGATATCTTCCGCGCGCAGATCGTCGACGTAACGCCAAGCCTGTATACCGTGCAGATCACCGGTGATGCGGGCAAGCTTGATGCTTTCCTTCAGGCCATGGCGCCGGTGGGTATTCTTGAGGTCGCCCGTACTGGGGTCTCGGGTATTGCCCGGGGCGATAAGGTGTTGTCGCTTTAAGCACGAAAGTACTTAGCCTTTATAGTCAGCACTTAAATGTAAACATAAGCGTCGCTTCTTTCCCGGAGCGGCGCTTTTTAGTTATTAACCTGTTAGCGCTCGTTGATGCAGGCCACGCAGGGCATCAATGCAGCAATTGGCTGGCTGAGTGGCACTCACCGTGTAGAATGAAAGCGACTACGGTTCCCGTGACTTCTCTTTTAATGGATGAAAACTATGACACAGGACGCTCGCGACCAAGAGCACTCAAACTCTGATCAGTCAAACCCAGGCCAGCCAGGCTCGGCTCCGTCTGATAAAGCTGAGCAGCCAGACAGTGCTCATCAGTCAGACGTGGGCGACAATGAAGATTTGGCGGCTGCCTTTTTGCGTGAAACCGAAGTAGTCGAAGAGGCCGTAGAGGACGGTAAAAAGATTCGCCGTCGAGGCATCTATTTGCTGCCCAACCTATTTACCACTTCGGCGCTTTTTGCCGGTTTTTTTGCAGTAGTGGCGGGCATTAATGGTGAGTTTACCTCGGCTGCCGTTGCGATCTTTATTGCCATGGTACTGGACGGTCTGGATGGCCGTGTCGCCCGTATGACCAATACGCAAAGCGAATTCGGCGCTGAGTACGACAGCTTGGCTGACATGGTCTCCTTTGGTATGGCGCCCGCCTTAGTTGCCTTTACCTGGATTCTTCAGGACATCGGTAAGACGGGGTGGGTAGTGGCCTTTCTCTATGTTGCCTGCGCGGCGCTTCGCCTTGCGCGCTTTAACGTACAAATTGGTAGTGTTGATAAAAAGTGGTTTATCGGTTTGCCGAGCCCTTCTGCAGCCGCGCTAGTGGCGGCCAGTGTATGGACGTTCCATAGCTTTGATGCTGATGCCTTTGGTTTCAAACTATTGATGTTAGTAGTAGTAGCTGCGGCGGGTGTGTTGATGGTGAGTAATATCCGTTACTACAGCTTCAAGGATCTCGATTTTAAAAAGCCGGTACCTTTTGTTGTGCTGCTAGCCATAGTGCTGGCGTTTGTGTTGATCTCGGTCGAGCCTTCAGTGATGCTGTTATTGCTGTTTGGTACCTACGTGGCTTCAGGCCCTGTATTAGCCGTTATGCGTAAGGCTAAAACGAGTAGATAGTACTTTTCTCCACTTTTTTGACAGTTATTTCAAAACAGCCCTTGCCAACCCGTCAGCGAATCCGTAAAGTACGCATCCGCTGCCGGGGACGCC
>NZ_HG423343.1:2930772-2974919 GCF_000982975.1 Halomonas sp. A3H3
CACCCAAGGGGTCTGGTCGTAATGATGACGAACATTAAACGCCGGATACGCAGCGTGTGGCCCAGGCAATAGACTGCCAGGGCGGCAAGCAATGAGACGATCACAAACAGCATGATGTACATTAACAGTTACGCCTGACGACCATAGCACGCGTGAACCACCTGATCCCTTGCCGAACTCAGAAGTGAAACCGCTTAGCGCCGATGGTAGTGTGGGGTCTCCCCATGCGAGAGTAGGTCATCGTCAGGCACTTATTACGAAAAATCCCCCAGGGCGATGCCTTGGGGGATTTTTTTTGTGTGCCTTGCCGAACTCAGAAGTGAAACCGCTTAGCGCCGATGGTAGTGTGGGGTCTCCCCATGCGAGAGTAGGTCATCGTCAGGCACTTATTATGAAAAATCCCCCAGGGCTGATGCCTTGGGGGATTTTTTTTGCGTGAGGGGGAGGTTGTGAGGGGAAATAGTAAGGAGTAAAGGGTGTGAGCTGCCAGCAAGGCTCTCCTCACTCCTTACCCCTCACCCTTCACTAGAGAAGCATTTCTAACGCTTCAATCAGGCTATCCATCTCATCATCGGTGCCGATAGTGATGCGTAGGAAGTTGTTGAGGTCTGAGGTATTAAAATGGCGCACCAGAATGCCCCGCTCGCGTAGGCCAGCAAATAGCTGCGCACCTTCGTGGTTAGGGTGCTGGGCGAGCACAAAGTTAGCCTTAGAGGGCAATACTTCAAATCCCAACGCTTCAAGGCGCCGGTGAGTGCGTTCACGGGTGGTGATAACACGCTCGCGGCAGGCTTCAAAATGCTCGACATCTTTGAGTGCGGCGATGCCTACTAAGCTTGCCAAACTATCCACTGGAAAGGAGTTAAAGGAGTCTTTTACCCGCAGCAGGCCATCAATCAACTCCTCTGAGCCCACCGCATAGCCTAGCCGCAAGCCTGCCAAACTGCGTGATTTAGAAAACGTACCGGTGACGAGAAGGTTAGGGTAGCGATCAATCAGCGAAACAGCACTCTCTGCGCCGAAATCGACATACGCCTCGTCCACAAGCACTACTCGATCAGTGACGCGCTTTAGCAGCGCCTCGATAGTCGCAAGCGAATGCGCGTGGCCAGTAGGGGCGTTGGGGTTAGCGAAAATAACGCCGCTGCGGCTAGTATCCGCTCCAAGCGCATCAATATCGACTTCCCACTGCTTATTGAGCGGATGCTTTCGCAGCTCAACGCCATAAAGATTGGCGTACACGGGGTAGAAGCTATAGGTGATCGTGGGTACGTCTAGTGGTGCGCCATGGCGGAAAAATGCCTGAAAGGCAAACGCTAGCACCTCATCGGAACCATTACCGACAAACACTTGGCTACGCGCTACCTGAAACGTCTCCGCTAACGCTTCACGCAGCGCTGCAGAGGTTGGGTCAGGGTAGAGGCGTAGATGATCGGTCGCGTAGTCACGCAGTGCCTCACCGACACCTGGCGCAGGTGGGTAAGGGTTTTCATTGGTATTGAGCTTTACAAGCTGCTCGCGTGGCTGCTCGCCGGGCACGTAAGGCGTAAGTTCGCGAACGGCCGGACTCCAGTATTGGCTCATGTGGGTAACCTGATTATCCTAGCAAGGTACACCATGGTCGCTTGAAGGCTAACTAAGCGCAAGCATTCGCATCACTAGGGGTGTGCGTCGCACCTTGTAGCGGTTATGCTGTCATAAGTGCGCGTAAATAAATGTGATGTCCAACACGAGATTAAGGAGACACTCTATGCAACTTAAGAGTTTGCTGGCCGGTTCGGCCATGTTGGCACTGCTGGCTGGCTGTGCAAGCAGCCCCATGGAGCAGCAGCAAGAAGAGGCAGCTGCCGCACAGCAAAATTACCAAGGTTCATTACCTTGCCGCAATTGCGATGGTATCGATCTGGATGTCACGATGGTGGGTGAAGAGATGAGCGCGGCTGAAGAGCGTACCTTCACACTGAACGCTTCTTACCGTAACCACCCTCAAACACCGCCGGATGAAAACTACGCGGGTAACTGGGAAGTGCTAACCGGTACGCCTTCCGATCCGGACGCCACTGTTTACGAACTGACGCCAGATGGCGATGGTCAAATCTACTACTTCATGCGTATTGATGAGAGCACGTTGGAGTTGATTGATCCAGAGCGTCGCCGCTTTGAAAATGGTGAAATGCTGCAGCTAAAGCGTCAATAAGACGTTAGCCAGTAGTACAAAAGGCGGCCACTGGCCGCCTTTTGTGTTTGCTGGCACTCATGAATATAAAGTACGCGACAGTAAGTGATGAATACTAGCGGCAGCCAAGCGTAAGTTGCCACTTAGTGACAGCAACAGTAGGAGTGTAATGGCAGTGGCCAAAGCCAAAAGCGCCTTTGTGTGTACCGAGTGCGGCGCCGAATACCGTAAGTGGCAGGGGCAATGTAGCAGTTGCCAAGAGTGGAACACGCTTAGTGAAGTGCACTTGGCGAGCGCTCGCCCTGGCGGCGGCGCAGCCCCCGGTCGATCTGGTTACGCGGGTGATCTGTCACGCGAAGTGATCGACCTGGGCAATGTTGATCTTAGCGAAGTACCCCGCATGAGCTCCACTTTCGCAGAGTTTGATCGCGTGCTGGGCGGTGGGCTTGTGCCCGGCTCGGCGGTGCTTTTGGGTGGCAATCCTGGCGCGGGTAAATCGACCCTGCTATTGCAAACGGCCTGCAAGTTGGCCCAGCAGCGGCGTATCCTCTATGTAACCGGTGAGGAGTCGCTCTCCCAGGTAGCAATGCGTGCGCACCGCCTACAGTTGCCTACCAATGGCTTGAAAATGTTGGCCGAGACCAGCGTGGAAACCATCTTGGCGGTGTCTGAGCGGGAGAAGCCAGAGATTCTGGTGATTGACTCTATCCAGACCATGCATCTGGAAGATATCAGCTCTGCGCCCGGCGGCGTTGCCCAGGTGCGCGAGTCAGCCGCGGCGCTAACACGCTTCGCCAAAAAGACTAATACGGTTTTGCTACTGGTAGGCCACGTCACCAAGGACGGTTCACTGGCAGGTCCTAAAGTGCTTGAGCATATGATCGATGCCTCGCTTTTATTAGAAGGCGGCGCAGACTCACGCTTTCGCACCCTGAGGGGACAGAAGAACCGCTTTGGCGCCGTCAACGAACTAGGTGTTTTCGCCATGCTTGAACAGGGCCTTAAAGAAGTTAAAAACCCCAGCGCGATCTTTCTTTCTCGCCAGGAGGAGCAGGCGCCAGGTAGTTTAGTCATGGTGGTCTGGGAAGGCACACGGCCGATTCTGGTAGAGGTACAGGCGCTGGTGGATGAGTCCGCGCTGGGCAACCCTCGCCGTGTCGCCGTCGGCGTTGATCAAAACCGCCTAGCCATGCTGCTGGCAGTACTTAACCGCCACGGTGGGTTGTTTACCGGTGACCAGGATGTGTTCTTGAATGTCGTCGGCGGTGTCAAAGTGCTCGAAACCAGCGCCGATCTGGCGGTGCTGCTAGCTGTGGTCTCTAGCCTGCAAAATCGCGCGCTACCCAAAGAGCTAGTGGTGTTTGGTGAGGTTGGATTATCGGGCGAGATACGCCCGGTGCCCAGCGGCCAAGAACGCATTGCCGAAGCGGCCAAGCACGGTTTTCTCCGCGCCATTGTACCGCGCGCTAACGCACCCAAGCAGGCGCCTAAGGGTATGGAAGTGATCGCTGTTGATAAACTCAGCGATGCGCTGGACGCCCTGTAGCCTGGACGATACTGGGTTAAACTGATGATATTCCCCAAGTGCCAAGGAGAGACACGATGAGTTCGATTCGCTTGACCCAATATAGCCACGGCGCGGGCTGTGGCTGCAAAATCGCCCCGGACGTGCTGGATGGCATTCTTGCCAAGGCGGGGCCAGCGGCGGGCCATAAGCGGCTTATCGTCGGCAATCAGGGACGAGAAGATGCGGCTGTCTACGATCTGGGCGATGGGCGGGGCATGATTGCCACTACGGATTTCTTTATGCCCATTGTCGACGACCCCTTCGATTTTGGCCGTATCGCGGCGACCAATGCCATCAGCGATGTTTACGCCATGGGCGGCACGCCGGTGATGGCGTTAGGTATTCTCGGCTGGCCGCTGGATAAGCTAAGCGCTGAAGTGGCTGGTGACGTAATGGCCGGCGCCCAGGCGGTATGTCGCGAATTAGGCGTTGCCCTGGCGGGCGGTCACTCCATTGATGCGCCCGAGCCGATTTTCGGACTCGCGGTAAACGGCTTAGTCGACCTGGATAAGCTCAAGCTAAACAGCACCGCCAAGCCGGGTGATCTACTGTTTTTAACCAAGCCGTTAGGCGTGGGCATGCTAACCACAGCAGAGAAACGTGGCTTGCTGGAAATGGGCCACCATGGTCTTGCCCGTGAAACGATGCTCAAGCCCAATAGCATTGGTGTGAAGCTTGCCGATGTGAAAGGGGTGAACGCCATGACTGATGTCACTGGCTTCGGATTGGCGGGCCACCTTGCTGAAATGTGCCAGGCCAGTAACGTCATGGCCCAGATTGATTTCCGTAAGTTGCCTCGTTTGGCCGAGGCAGAGTCCTACCGCCGCCAAGGCGCTGTGCCTGGTGGTACGCTGCGCAATCGTGATGCGCTGGGGGAGAGCCTGCCGGCCATGGATGAAGCCCACTGGCAGTGGTTATGTGACCCCCAGACTTCCGGCGGCCTGCTGCTCAGCGTTGACCCCGCCTGGGAGGATGACGTTGAGCGTATTGGTCGCGAATTCGGCCTGTCGTTACAGTCATTCGGCGTCATGAAGGCGCGCCAGGGTAAAGCCTCCATCGAGGTGGTCGGGTGATACTGGCCACAACTCCAGCCACCACACCGGCGGTATTGGGTTTAATTAGAGAAGAGCGACCGCTAATAGATGTGCGCGCCCCGGTGGAGTTTGCCCAGGGCGCGCTGCCCGGTGCCGTCAATTTGCCCTTAATGGTCGATGACGAGCGTCATCAGGTGGGCATCGCTTATAAGAAGCATGGTCAAGCCGCGGCGATTGAACTAGGTGAGCGTTTAGTCAGCGGCGAGGTCAAGCAGGCTCGGGTCGCAGCGTGGCAGAAGTACTTAGCCGAATACCCAGATGCATTGATTTACTGCTTTCGCGGTGGACTGCGCTCGCAAATTGCTCAGCAGTGGCTGGAAGAGGCCGATATCTCAAGGCCACGGCTGGAGGGTGGCTGGAAGGCTATGCGCCAAGCGCTCTGTGAGCGCATTGATACGGCCGCGCTTCAGCCAATGCTGGTTGTTGCCGGGCTCACCGGGTGTGCAAAAACAGCGCTGATTAATCAGCTCGATAATGGCGTCGACCTGGAAGCTTATGCGCACCACAAAGGTTCTGCTTTTGGACGCAGACCTGAAGAGCCTGCTACTCAAATCAACTTTGAGCATGCGCTGGCCAAGCGGCTAATCGGGCTGATGGAAGGGCTGGTCATCGAAGATGAGTCCCGTCAGATTGGCAACGCCAATATTCCCTTGAACTTCTGGCGGGCGCAGCAGCAAGCGCCGCGGGTGCGTATCGAAATGCCGCTGGATTGGCGCCTTGCTCAGATTCAGCAGGACTATATTATCGACCTGGAGCAGGCCTATGCCGCTCGTCATGGGGCCTACCAGGGCTGGCAAATAATGCAGGCGCAGTTAAGTAATTCCCTTATCCGACTAGGAAAACGCTTGGGTAACGCGCGCCTTCAGCGCTTACAGCGGCTGCAGGCGCTGGCATTCAAAGAGCATGCCCAGGGCAACCCCCAATCCCATGAAGCCTGGCTTGCGCCGCTGCTCACCGAGTACTACGACCCGCTCTACCGCTACCATTTAGAGAAGCAGCGCGACGCTGCGCCGCCAGAGATTCATGTGGGCGATTGGGATAGCTGCCTAGAGGCCGCCAGGCAGTGGAACCGCTGACGGCCTTATAGCTTGTACTGTTACGCTGCTTTAAGCCACTGGGTCATCAGTCGGTCGAGCTGTGGCGCGAGGTGAATAAAGCGGTTGGGGTCTTCTAATATTTGGGCCGCATCCTGAACATAGCGGGTAGTGGAAGGTGACGCTTCAGGCCACTCGGCTGTGCCCAGTAGCTGTTTCACGCTAGCCGCAGTGGCTTCTAGGTGGCACAGCAGGCCGATGACACGACCTCTGTCCCATGCAAACCCTTGCAGCGGTGCAGCTTCGCTACCGCCTAGGGGCAGCGCATCGTCGGGTAAACTGAAGACATAGCGATGCCACATAAAAGCGCTGAATGTTTCGGGTAAATCCAGCAAGCTTTCCGGCGCTAGGGTGACTGTATGCCAGCCTGTTTCAGTATAGGTACCAGGCGCTACCACCGAGCCCAGTGCCTGGGCTATCCAGTGGGCGCCTACGCCAATACCCAACAGCGGTTTTTGGCCATCCAAATAGCGGTTGATGAGCTTATCTTCGGCTTTAAACCACGCCGGTGGATGGCTGAGTAGCTCTTCTGGGCCATCAAGTATAATCAGTGCATCAGACTCGTTTGGGCGGGGCGTTAGCTCGCCTGCGTAGAGATGAAAAACGGTGTAACTATGGCCCATACTGGTTAGCCAATCGGTTAAACGGGCGGGGCCATGGTCAGGGCCGTGCTGTAGCAGATGAATATGCATGGTAATCTCCTCGCCGGCCGTACAATCATCAAAGCGCTGGGGATCGCCCCAAGCGTAGAGAGACGATAACGTACCCGATAACTTTCACCAATATCCCACGTCAAGCGATCCAGGAAATCAGTATGGTGTCGAAACCTCAGGGCTTTTACCAACGGTTACAAGAACTCCCACTACCTGCCCAGCAAGCCTTCATGGCGGCGTTGTGTGAGCGTTTGCTGCCTAACTATATGCTTTATCAGCAAACCACCGGCCAGGGTGATAGCCATACGCTAGGCACC
This sequence comes from Halomonas sp. A3H3, assembly GCF_000982975.1. Classification (NCBI taxonomy): domain Bacteria; kingdom Pseudomonadati; phylum Pseudomonadota; class Gammaproteobacteria; order Oceanospirillales; family Halomonadaceae; genus Halomonas; species Halomonas sp. A3H3. The sequence continues at coordinate 2,937,674 of NZ_HG423343.1, forward strand.
GTGCTGAGTTTGGTCTGGGAGCGGCTTAATGTGCCCAATGCCAGTATCGACTTTGCCCGCCAAGCGGAAAAGCTAGCCGAGTGTGAGCCGCCCGAAGAGGATGACAGCTTTGGTGCCCGGCGCGCCCTGGATGCAGTAGTGTCGGTCTCAGCGCTGCTGGACACCCTGCAAGGCGACTCCCCAGAGGCCGTGCTGGATGTTAGCCGCACATCCCGAGCGGGCGTACGCGCTTTTATAGAGCTTACTGAAGGCGAGGTTGACGCGCAGAAGCTAGCGCTGATTATTCGCGACCATCCGTTGATGGACGACGAAAACGATTTTCAGGATGCCGTATTGGAAGCCGTCAGCGAACCGCTGGATAAGGCGTCGCTGAAAGAGGTGCGTGAATTAGGTCGCAATGGTGGCATCAGCAATCTGGGTTTATCGCTAGACGACGTTGAGGAGTAGCGACTAAAAGCGCACCCCTGCGGTTATCATCATGCCTGCGGTGCCGAAAATGATCAGGTCTGATTCAAACCGGCCCCATTGCACGCCGATACTGGGGAGTGCGGCCGGGGCGATTTCCAAGTGATTGAGCGGAATTTTGTCGCGATACTCGCCTTTATAGCCGCGCAGGAGTCCGCCAGTGAGTTTGGCGCGCACGTTTATCCCCTGATCGGTTTGCCAAAGAGGGAACTCCCGCCCCGCATAGAAGTACCAAGAGGGCTGATCGAAGGAGTTTTTGAACCAAGCCCCGCCCGCTAACCAGTGATTCGGATTATGCAGTTCAATGCTAACCAGGTCTTGTTGGTTAGTGTGTTCCGGGTCGGGGCTGAAGTGGCGGGTATAAAGGCTGGTTTGCACCAGGGTGTGATCCCACTCCAACGACGGTGGCCAATCAGGTAGCGAGAATGCGGTAGCAGGCATACTAAACAGCAAGCCTGCTAGCCATCCCATCCATGGATGTGAGCGAAACATTCGAAGCTCCTGGTTGATAGAGGGCATTTTAAAGCCGCATTTCGATACCGCGTTCGGCCATATAGCGCTTAGCTTCAGGGATGGTGTATTCGCCAAAATGGAAAATACTGGCGGCCAGCACTGCATCGGCACCACCTTTGAGTACGCCATCCACCAGGTGATCCAGGTTGCCCACACCGCCTGAGGCTATCACCGGAACGCTCACCGCTTCGGAAATCGCGTGGGTCACGCCCAGGTCAAAGCCAATCTTGGTGCCGTCGCGATCCATGCTGGTGAGCAGTAGTTCGCCCGCCCCGAACTCAACCATCTTCTTCGCCCATTCAACGGCGTCAAGGCCTGTTGGGCGGCGGCCGCCGTGAGTGAAAATCTCCCAGCGGGGCGTTTCACCCTCTTCAGAGACCCGCTTGGCGTCAATGGCCACCACAATGCACTGGCTACCAAAACGCTCGGCGGCTTCGCGCACAAACTCAGGGTTGTTGACCGCCGCGGTGTTGATCGAGACTTTGTCTGCCCCGGCGTTCAGCATAGTGCGAATGTCGTCACAGCTGCGAATGCCGCCGCCGACGGTTAGCGGAATAAACACTTCGCCAGCAATGCGTTCAACCATCTCCACCGTCGTGTCGCGGTCTTCGTGGCTAGCGGTAATGTCGAGAAAGGTGATTTCATCGGCGCCCTGCTGGTTATAGCGCTGGGCAATCTCCACCGGATCACCGGCATCGCGAATACCGACAAAATTAACGCCTTTGACCACGCGCCCGGCGTCTACGTCCAGGCAGGGGATAATGCGTTTGGTAAGGCTCATGAACTGCCTCCCGTCAGTTGGTCGCTCAGCCGCTGAGCTTCGGCAACATCCAGGCTGCCTTCGTAAATTGCCCGACCGGTAATAGCGCCCAGGATACCGCTATCAGCAACCTCGCAGAGTGCTTTGATATCGTCCAGGTTGGTCACTCCACCGGAGGCAATCACCGGCAAACCGCCTTCGCGAGCAAGCGCCGCGGTGGCTTCCACATTGACGCCTTGCATCATGCCGTCGCGGGCAATGTCGGTGTAGACAATGCTGGAGACGCCGTCGTTGGCGAAACGCTTGGCAAGCTCAGTGGCTTTTACCGTGGAGACCTCTGCCCAGCCGTCGGTGGCGACATAGCCATCTTTGGCATCAAGTCCAACGATCACATGGCCGGGAAAAGCGCGGCACATCTCGCCCACAAAAGCGGGTTCTTTAACTGCCTTGGTGCCGATAATCACATAAGAGACACCGGCGCTTAAGTAGTGCTCGATGGTTTCCGCACTGCGAATGCCGCCACCAATTTGAATCGGCAGATCCGGGTAAGCGCGGGCGATAGCCGTCACGGCGTCACCGTTCACTGGTTTGCCTTCAAAGGCGCCGTTCAAGTCCACCAGGTGCAGGCGACGGGCGCCAGCCTCTACCCAGCGCGCCGCCATGGCCACCGGGTCATCGCCGTAAGACGTCGCGTCTTCCATGCGGCCCTGCTTCAATCGAACACACTGGCCGTCTTTGAGATCAATAGCGGGAATTACCAACATACAAAATCCTCTCAGGGCGTCCAGGTGACAAAGTTTTCAAGCAGGCGAAGGCCCGCGCGAGAGCTTTTTTCGGGGTGAAACTGCACCGCGAAGGTCGCGTCACGGCCAATGGCCACGTGGGCGGTTACCTTGCCGTATTGGGTCGTACCAAATACTTGTGCATCTTCATCGGCATTAACGTAGTAGCTATGCACGAAGTAGAAGTGTTCGTGATTATCAATACCTGCCCAGAGTGGGTGTTCATGGTGCTGCTCTACCACGTTCCAGCCCATGTGCGGTACTTTCAAGCGCTGCTCGTGGGCGTCGCGCATATCGCCAGGGAAACGATCTACACTGCCTTTAAAGAACCCCAGGCACTCTACGCCGCCATTCTCTTCGCTGCGCTCCAGTAGCATCTGCTGGCCCACGCAGATACCCAGCAGCGGTTTGGCCTGGCGGGTTAAGATATCCTCCACCAACCCGCGTAACTCGGTGCGCTCAAGTTCGCCAACGCAGTCGCGAATGGCCCCTTGGCCCGGTAGCACTAAACGCGTTGCGCCGAGGATACGGCGCGGGTCGCGGGTAATGACGACATTCTCATGGGTCACATGCTCCAGCGCTTTGGCTACAGAATGAAGATTGCCCATTCCATAGTCGATTACAGCAATGGTCATGAAGCGCTCCTTGGAGAAGTGGACAAAATAGGGCTAACGGCAAAGCCCGTGGCATCGCGCAGGCTACAGCGCAGCATCATAAGCTCCCTTTGGTGGAGGGCATTTGGCCTGCCATGCGCGGGTCTTCCATCACGGCCATGCGGAGTGCTCTGCCAAAGGCCTTGAAGATCGTTTCCGCCTGATGGTGAGCATTAAAGCCTTTGATGTTGTCGATATGCAGCGTCACGCGGGCGTGATTGACAAAGCCCTGGAAAAACTCCCAGAACAACTGAGTGTCCAGGCTGCCGATAGTGTCGCGGGTGAATTCAACATTCATAAACAGACCTGGCCGACCGGAAAAGTCGATCACTACCCGGGAGAGTGCTTCATCAAGAGGAACATAGGCGTGACCATAACGGTAAATGCCGCGTTTATCGCCAATTGCTTCAAAAAAAGCTTGGCCTAGCGTAATACCCAGGTCTTCTACGGTATGGTGGTCGTCAATATGCAGGTCGCCAGTGGCATTGATGTCGAGATCGATCATCCCGTGGCGAGCAACTTGATCAAGCATATGATCCAGGAACGGAACGCCGGTTTGGCAGCTAAGACGGCCTTCGCCATCGAGATTGACGCTGACCTTGATCTGCGTTTCGTTGGTGTCACGGCTAACCGTGGCAATACGCGCTGACATGTTGCATCTCCTGCGCTGAAGCGCACTCTGAGGGATGGCTGGTGGCGATCATCAACTTACCACTGATTTGATCGGCCTGTGGCGAAGCGACCATTATAGTGAATCGGCGCCCTCATCCGCTACAATGCGCGAAATGTAGCCGCAATCAATTGCGGCAGAAATAGCAGCCAGGCTGCTTTGGCGAAGAGGATTTCACCATGCCGGTGACACTGCACCATGTCGACCAGGCCCGTTGGGAAGCCGATGAGCAGGTGCGCCTTGATCTTATGCGCATCTATCAGGATGCGCCCCAAGAGCGTATGCCCACCCCAACGGTTGAGCCATTTATTGAGCAACATTTTGCAGGCCAGCACTTTTTTGCCTGTGCACTCTTCAACGATCGGCTGCTGGGGGCCGTCGCCGTTCAGGAGGGCGCAGACCGGGCGTGGTGGCTATCTGAGCTCTGCGTGCGCAAAACCACCCGTCGCCGTGGCGTCGGTTCGCGCTTGATGGCGCTGCTTGGCGAGCAAGCCAAGCAGGAAGGCCGTGTCCTGCGCATTGAAACGTCCACTTTACCACTGGCCGACCGCGTGCTGCTCTCCAAGCTAGGTTACCGGCCAATGGCCAATCCAGAAACGCCGGCAGCGGGTATGCCCGCCACCAGTGATTTTGTTGAGTTAGACCCACAAGGGAAAGGGTAATGAAACAGCTATTACGTATCTTGCTGGCAGCAGTCGGCATTCTCGCCATCGTTGCGGTCGCCGCCGTGGTCTACGTGACCACCTTTCTGGATCCAGAAGACTTCAAGCCCCGTTTAACTGCTGTCGTGGAGGAGCAAACGGGACTCAACTTGGCGTTGGAAGGCCCGATTACCTGGTCATTCTACCCGCGTATCGGCGTCAGTGTAGAGAAAGCCCGCGCCTGGTTGCCCGAGCAGGCTGAAGAGAGCGCTGCCTTTGCGGCTATTGACCGCGCCGAGGTGAGCGTGGCATTCGGCCCGCTACTGCGCGGGGAAATTGCCGTTGACGGCCTAACCCTGGACGGTATGCGCCTTAACTTAGAGCGCGATGAACAGGGTGAGGGTAACTGGGAGCCCTTGTTAGAGCGCCTTTCTGAGCACAATGAAAGCGCGGCTGAAACGGTGCTGGCGCCCGCCAGTGCTGGCCCCAATGCGGACGCCGGTAGCTTAGCCGTGGTGTTGAGTATTGCCAGCGTTGAAGTGAAAAACGCCGACATTCGCTTCCGCGATGCGCAAACCCAAGCACTGTGGCGTATGCAGCAACTGAATATCTCGGGTAGTAACGTTAACCCGCTGCGCGCCTTTCCGCTGAAGGCTATGTTCACACTGACCAAGCATAACCGGCTCGATGCCGAGGTATTGGAGCGTGCCCCTGATCTGACCAGCGATATCAATCTTGAAACACGCGTGCGGCTTGGGTTGGCAGATAAGCTTTTCGCCCTGGAAAATATGGCACTGACCACTCGAACCACCAAGGGGGCAGAGAGTGAGCCACAGCAGCTGAGTTTGAAGGCCGCCGAGTTGGTTGCCCGTATGGGCGAGCAGCAGCTCACCATTAAAGAGGGGCTGCTCGAAACGGGCCTGCGTAAGGCGGATAACTGGCAGGGCAGCTTGGCGTTGGCGCTCGCCTTTGGCCTGGAGGGCGACTGGCAGGCACAAACGGCGCAGTTGAAAGACTTGCAGCTTACCGGGCCGGATGGCCTAAGGGTGAGCGGCCACCTTAATATTGAGCAGTTGCGCGATGCCCCCCGTTATCGTGGTCAGCTAACCGCTGCCCCCTTTACGCTACGCCCCTGGCTTGCCCGTGCTGGCGTTACCCTAACCACCGCAGGCGAGGCTGCGCTCAGCGATGTAGCCATGACCAGTCCTATCGAAGGTGATGCCGAGCAATTCTCTTTGCCTAGCCTCTCGTTGGTCGTCGACGACAGCACCTTTACCGGCGAGCTGACGGCGGCGCTGAATGGCTCACGCCTGGCGTTCGATTTAGCCGGTGACCAACTAGACCTTGATCGCTATCTTCCCGGTGAGGCCACCGCCAAACAGGCGAGTCGCGGCTTGCTACGCAAAGCCTTTGCTCAGGAAAACAACACATTAGTGCCGCAATCGTTGCTCAGCGGGCTGGCGTTAGAGGGCGACCTGAGCGTGGATACGCTTATTTTTGCGGGCCTGACCTTCAACAATCCACGCTTGCAACTGCGTGGTGACGACGGCGTTCATCGGCTAACGGCGTTTGAGTCGGGCTTCTATGAGGGTGAACTCAGCGCTACCGGCCAGGTTGATGCTACGGATTCCATCCTTGAGTGGGCGCTATCGCCGACTATTAACAACGTTCAGGTGGCGCCGTTGATTGAAGCGATCAGTGAAAAAGAGGAGGCATCACCACTGCGCGGTCGCTTTAATTTAACCGGGGATGTCACCAGTCAGGGCAATACCCGTGAAGCGCTTATCGGCAACCTCAATGGCGCGCTTAATGCTCGTCTAAACGAAGGCGCCATTTTAAATACCAACATTTCCAAGCAAATGTGTGAACTGGTTGCCCAGTTAGAGGGGCAGGGCACTTTGCGGGATTGGCACACCGATACTCGCTTTGAGCGTTTTGATGCTACCTTCCAAATCAGTAACGGCTTAGTGGAGAGTGACGACCTGCTGATCACCCTGCCCGGCATCAATGTGCGTGGAGAAGGCGAACTGGATCTTGCCAGCTTGCACTTTGATACCCGTGCGAATGCCCGCTTGGTCGACACCGCCGACGCGGCCTGTGAAGTTAACCCGCGCCTAGAACAACTGCCGCTGCCCGTACGCTGTGAAGGTAATCTTGGCGATGAACGCACCGAGTGGTGCCGGTTCGACCGTGAGATGTTCCAGACCGCCGTGGTTGACCTGCTGCGCAACGAGGCGGGTGATCGTGTTAATGAAGAGCTGGAGGAGCGTCTAGGCGACTCTTTAGATGAGCTAGATGAACGCCTTGGCGAAGGTGCTGCTCAAGAACTTCGTGATGGTCTACGCAGCCTGTTTAACTGAGCATCGACGCAGGATGTGAAGTGACGCATTTATCGAAACAGTAAGTGCTGCGCCGGCCTAAACGCCGGCGCTTTTTTATTGGCACTGGTGCCTGCCCATTTCTGTTTCATATACCCATTTCTGTTTAAGGAGCGTGCATGGCAGATATGCCCACGCCGCGGCTAGCGGCAAACGAATTCCAACAACGCTTACTGGATTGGTTTGACCGCTACGGCCGTCACGACTTACCGTGGCAGTCGCCGCGTAGCGCCTACCGTGTGTGGGTGTCGGAAATCATGCTGCAGCAAACCCAGGTTGCCACCGTTATCGGCTATTTTGAGCGTTTTATGGCGCGCTTTCCTACCCTGGAGAGTCTCGCTAAGGCCCCGCAGGATGAAGTGCTGCACCTCTGGACGGGCCTTGGTTACTATGCCCGTGCTCGCAACTTGCATAAAGCTGCCCAGGTTGCATTAGCGGAGCACAATGGCGAGCTGCCGACGGAGAGTATCGACGCATTAGTCGCTTTGCCTGGTATTGGCCGCTCCACCGCTGGCGCTATCATTGCCCAAAGCACAGGGCAGCGGGCGGCTATTTTAGATGGCAATGTAAAGCGCTCGCTCACTCGTTTGCATGCGCTGCCCGGCTGGCCGGGCAAGCCCGATGTGGAGAGAAAGCTGTGGGCGCTGGCGGAGTATTACACCCCAGCAGAGCGCCTGGCGGATTACACCCAGGCGATGATGGATTTTGGCGCCACGCTATGTAAACGCAGCAAACCGGACTGCCTTAGCTGCCCATTTAACGATGTCTGTTTGGCCTACGCCCAAGGCGAACCAAAGCGCTACCCAGAATCCAAACCCAAAAAGGCGCTGCCCACACGACAAACGATCATGCTGATGCTGCGTGACCCGGAAGGCAGGATATGGCTTGAGAAACGCCCTCCCAGCGGTCTGTGGGGCGGGTTATGGAGTTTGCCGCAGTTTGAGAAGTACAGCGAGCTCAATGACTGGCTTGAAGACAACGCCGTTAACCCTAAGCGGGGAACTACATCGCCTAGCTTTTACCACACCTTCAGCCATTTTCGCTTAGAGATTACCCCGCAGCCGGTGAGCTGCGATAGGCTGGGCGGTGTTCGTGAAAGCGGCGTATGGTACGACGTTAACCATCCGCCTGAACTGGGCCTTGCTGCTCCCGTTAAAGCGCTGCTCAGCCAGCTAACGCCCTTTAGCCTCAATCCGACACCAGGGCACGCTTAAGCGTTTGCTAGCTGATTGGATGAGATCATTGAATGAAGTTGCAGAACCAGGAGCACGTTATGAGCAATACCGTTTTTTGCCGCAAGTACCAAAAAGAGTTGGAAGCACTGCCATTCCCACCTTTGCCGGGTAAGCAGGGGCAGGAGATTCAGGCCACCGTTTCCAAGCCCGCTTGGGAAGCCTGGCAGGCGTTGCAAACCCGCCTGATCAATGAAAAGCACCTCAACATGCTCGACCCCGAATCCCGTGCGTATCTAATGGAGCAGATGCAGCGCTTCCTGGACAACCAGGAAACCGACCAAGCCGAAGGCTATGTACCGCCCTCGCAGGCATGAATAGCTGGCATAAAGAGAGAGGAGGCTACTTCTAGTGGCGGGTGGTTTGGTCGAGCAACTGGCTTGTAATCAGTGGCTCTAGGTATGGGTGTATCGAAGGCCGAGCCAGAGATGGCGTAGTAAAAAAGACCTCTAAGCATCGGTATCGCAAGAAAGTTTCACAAAGGTGTTGACGGAAAGCGGCGTTTTTAGTTTAATACGCACCGTTGGCAGCGGCCAGATAGCTCAGTTGGTAGAGCAGGGGATTGAAAATCCCCGTGTCGGCGGTTCGATTCCGTCTCTGGCCACCACACTGCTGGGGTATCGCCAAGTGGTAAGGCACCGCTTTTTGGTAGCGGCATTCCCAGGTTCGAATCCTGGTACCCCAGCCATTGCCAACAAGATTTCTTGTTGATTGCAGAGCCTAACAGCGAAGCAATCAAGTTCTCAAGGAAACGTGAAGCGCCGACATAGCTCAGTTGGTAGAGCAACTGACTTGTAATCAGTAGGTCCCGGGTTCGACTCCTGGTGTCGGCACCACTGAAAAGTGGTTAAAAGCAACATGTTAGAGACTCAAAAAGGCTACCTTCAAAGGTGGCCTTTTTTGTTTTATTCCCCAAATTCTGCATCTGCGTACTGTTTCTTTCAAGACCACTTCTGCCTGTTCTTATCAGATTGGCAAATCGTATCTGAGTAGTCGAAATGACCTGATTTGTTGGCGGCCTTCAGCAGATTCTATAAAATCCTTCATCCTCGACTGTCTGGTTTTCACGGCTATACAAGCATGGGAAGCCTGAGTGCACCTTCGTGCAGCATAAATTCTTATGTGTGTATCAAAAAGAGGCGAAGCACCTACATTAAAGGTGTTCAAAAGCCGCTATTGTGGCATGTTGTTTAATTGGCACGTTTGTTGCTTTAGTTTTTTTATAGTTGTTTAGTGGTAATGGCCTTCGACTTAAGAATAGCGTCAATGAGTTGACAAAGTCGATTAGGGGTCACAATACTAAGTTTAGTAATTGACATATTGTGCGTCGGCATACACCGAAAAGGCACAGAGCAATAGGGCTCCCATCGTTACCGTCAGGTAGCGTTGTGAGCCCTTTTTTTATGTCTGAAAATAGGAAGGTCAGTCAATGAACAGTCGTATCCCGGTTGGCATACTCTTCTCCACCCAAGGCCCCTACGCCACCGTTGGCCGCTCAATGCGCGATGGGGCGATGCTGGCGCTGGAAGAGGTCAACCAGGACAAACGATATCCCTTTGAGCTTGTGCCCATCGAGTGTGAGCCAGCCGGTGACATCGCTGCCTACAGCACACTCGTGAGGAGTTTGCTTCGCCATGAGGGCGTGAAGCACGTGATTGGTTGCTATACGTCTTCCAGCCGAAAAGAAGTTATCCCGATTTTCGAAAAATATGACGGTTTGTTGTGGTATCCCTCTCATTACGAGGGGTTCGAGACCAATAACAACGTCGTTTATACGGGCGCCGTGCAGAACCAACATGTTCTGCCGCTGATGGACTATGTGCTTGCCCATATCACACGAGATGTGTACTTCGTAGGCTCCAACTATGTATGGGCCTGGGAAAACGGCCGCATCATTAGGGAACTTACCAAAGCACACGGTGGAGAGATGATCGCCGAGCGGTACTTGCAGGTAGGTGATTTGGATGTGGCACGCATCATCGAAGAAATCCACGAAAAGCGCCCCGCCTTCATCATGAACATGCTGATCGGTGAGTCTAGCTACGCGTTCTACCGGGCGTTTGCAAAAGCTCGCGCTGAGAATGCGGCACTACAAGAAACGGTCATTGGTAGCTGCACACTTTGTGAGCCGGAACTCGCCCAGATCGGTTCGCAGGCATGTAGTGGGCATCTTGCATCGAGTGTCTACTTCTCGACCATTGAGACGGATGTTAACAAGCAGTTCGTTAAAAGTTACCGCAAGCGATATGGCCACAATGCTTTACCGAGTGCAGATGCAGAGGCTTCTTATAACACCGTTCATCTTCTTGCCCTGGCGCTGGCTGGCGCCGATTCAGTTGATATCGAACGGGTGAAAAAAGCCTTGCATAAAACGTCGTTCCAAGCCCCGCAGGGCATGGTTCATGTCGATCCTGAGAGCAATCACAGCTACTTGACCGTCCGGCTAGGAATATCCCGCGAAGACGCGACGTTCAAGGTGATTTCAGAAGCAAACGCCCCCGTTCGCCCGGATCCTTATCTCGTTTGGGCTGAAGCATGTGGTGGAAGCTCTGCTCAGACGGAAACGCCCATTGCTCAAAACAATATTGGCTTGAGGATCGTGCGATGACTGTTACCACACGACGTAACTTCAGGGGCCACCGTGCATTGGTTGTGTGTGCCGCCGAAAAGGATCGGGCGGTGCTGAGCCAGTTCCTTGTAGAACTGGGAGTTACCCCGGTCGTTTATGAAATCCACGATGAAGTGGGGGCTGATAGGCCGTTTGACTTGGTGTTCTTCGATGATGAATTGGGACGCCAGTTCGGCAGCATCACTCGCATGATCGACAGTGTCCAGGGGCCGGCGATTGCCCTGATCGGTTCGGATGCGCCGAGCTCGGTCAATTGGTTCATCGAGCGCCGAGTTTGCGGCTATCTCACCAAGCCGTTACGTAAGGCCGGTATTCTCGCGAGCCTAATTCTCGCTAACCAAAAGTTTAATGAGCGCTACGAGACTGAGCAGAGACTTCAACGTCTGGAACAGCAGGTGCGTGCACGCCGAGTCGTTTGTACGGCGGCGATCAAGCTCATTGAGGATATGGGCGTTTCCGTCAATGACGCTTTTGCCCTGTTGCGCTCGGCGAGCATGAACCGACGTCTATCACTGGAAGACCTCTCGGCGATGATCGTCTCCGGCGAGATTGCTATGGCAGCGCTGAAGGGAGATTTCGATGTCACCGATGGTCTCGGGGAAGCCCGGTTCAATCGCTACTTGTAGTGGCCTAACTAACAATAAGCGAGACAACAAGCGAGGCAAAAGTGGGGCACATCATTGAACTCTAACACCTAACCACACGATTTTAGCCGTCATTGCGTTTAAGAGCAGAGCGTCGTTTCTCATTTCATGTAGAGGCGATGTAGGAAGCTGTATTGCCGCAGGAAGGCGTTAAAGCGTTGCAGGAAACAGTAAAAACTAAACTGGGAGTATACAAATGAAATACTCAACAATTCAGAGAACGATAACCTTATCAACTCTGATGGCTGGCGCTTTTGTGGCCAGCGCTTCGGCAGATGATCCTATCCGGATCGGTGTGTTAGAGGATCAGTCCGGCAACTTTGCGGCAGTCACTCAGGCGAAGGTGAGTGCCATTGAATTAGCGGCTGAGGAAATCAATGGCGCAGGCGGTATCGCGGGTCGCGAGGTGGAACTCGTCGTTTACGACACTCAGTCTGATGATCGTCGTTATCAAGAGTTAATGCGGCGGGTTCTCCAGCGTGATCAAGTGGATACCGTCTTTGCGGGGTTTGCTTCTTCATCAAGGGAAGCATATCGACCGATTGTTAACCAGTTTGATGGGTTGGCGTTTTATAACAATCAGTATGAAGGCGGCGTATGTGACGCCAACATGATTGTCACTGGCGCTGTTCCGGAGCAGCAGTTCTCGACGCTGATTCCCTGGATGATGGAAGAGTATGGCCCTAAGGTCTATACGATCGCCGCGGACTATAACTTTGGCCAGATCTCGGCGGAGTGGGTTAGACAGATTGTGGAAGAGGAAGGCGGGAAAATTGTAGGCGAGGCGTTCATTCCACTGAGTGTTTCACAATTTTCACAGACAATTCAAGATATTCAGGGTGAGGATCCAGACTTTGTAGTAACCCTACTTGTCGGTTCCAACCAGGCGTCTTACTACGAGCAAGCGGCATCGGCAAATCTGGGGCTGCCCATGGCATCGTCAGTAAATGTCGGACAGGGCTACGAGCATAAGCGCTTCGCGCCCCCAAGCCTTGCAAACATGTTTGTTACCACGAACTTTATCGAAGAAGTGGATACCCCTGAGGCTAACGCGTTTGTTGAGAAGTTCTATGAGCGCTTCCCTGATACGCCCTATGTGAATCAGGAAGCCGCGAACTCTTACATTGCTATGTACCTTTATAAGCAGATGGTTGAGCGTGCCGGCGGTTCGACCGACAAAGAAGACCTTCGCGAAGTGATCGCCGAGGGCGATGTCTGCTTCGATGGCCCTTCTGGCACCGTGTGTCTCGACCCTAAGAGCCAGCATATGTCTCACAATATCTTTCTGGCGAAAGTGGATGAGAACCACGAGATATCTTTCCCCGAAACTTGGGAAAATATCGAGCCGTACTGGCTGGGTGAAAATGGTTGCGATCTGACCCAGAACGACCCAAGTGCCCAGTACACCCCTTCTAGCCCTCCCAACGAGTAAATATCACGCATCGTCCCGGCAGGGTGATGAAATTCACCCTGCCTGACCTGTGAGTTTGCATTAAGCGGGAAACTCGCTGGCGTTTCCTGCCCAGGAGCCTGGATATGGAATATATACATTTCGCGTTTACAGCGTTTTATCAGTTTGGGGATGCGTTTGCCTTCCTGGTGCTATCTGCCATGGGGCTTGCGGTGATCTTCGGGATGATGGGTATCATCAACCTGGCTCACGGTGAATTTATCATGTGCGGCGCCTACGTAACGGTGGCAACGGCGCGCATGGGGGTTCCACTGCCCATCGCTATGTTATGCGGCAGCCTTGCCGCCGGGATTCTTGGCATTGTGCTTGAACGCACGATTATTCATCGCCTCTATCACCGGCCATTGGACTCCATTGTGGCCACCTGGGGGATCAGCCTGGTTCTCACTCAAGGCACACTGATCGTGTTTGGCTCCAGCATGTCGGGTATCAGCACGCCGCTGGGTAGCTTTTCGGTGGGCGATTACACCTACTCGACCTATCGAATGGTGCTGCTTGGGGTCGCCTTGCTACTGCTTATTGGCTTGTATGTGCTGTTTCACCATACGACGTTCGGTATCCATTCGCGGGCAACGATTCAAGCACCGCACATGGCTAAAGCCGCGGGGATCGACACCGGGCGTATGTACTCCCTCACCTTTGGTCTCGGGGCTGCACTGGCCGGTTTGGCCGGCGCGCTTTATGCCCCCACGATCTCCATCGTCCCGACGCTGGGCGCCAACTTCCTGGTCGAGAGCTTCGTGACGGTGGTTGTGGGCGGGGCGGATGTGTTCCTGGGTACGGCGCCAGCCGCGGCCACGCTCGCGGTTATCAAGGCGTTCCTGACCGGGTGGCAGGGGCAGCTCATGGGCCAGGTGGGGCTGTTAATAACCGTCATGGTGGTTATCCGCATTCTCCCGCAAGGCCTGTCTGGCTGGTTACTCAAGGGGCGTTCATAAATGGCTATGTTGCAACGAGAAGACCCGCTGACGGCGCGGTCAGCGTCTCGCGTGCCAAACTGGATGCGGCTCGTTAACGGTCCGCAAACACTGGGTCGCGGATCGCTGTTTTGGGTTGGCTTTGCCTTGGCGATTGGCGCGGCCGCCGTTTACCCCGCCTTTGCAGATGGCTGGAGTGTCGGTAATACGGCCTACTTTTTTTGCTGGGTGTTTATGGCTCTTGGGCTATCGCTGATCTGGGGATACACGGGCGCGCTCAGCTTTGGCCAGACCGCTTTCTTCGGGCTTGCCGGGTATACGTACGGTGTCGTCACGATCAACTTTGGCGCGGCTTACGGTATGACCATCGTCGGAGTGCTGCTCGGCGTTGGGATGTCGTGTCTGGGGGCGGCTCTGCTGGGTTACATGCTTTTTTACGGACGCATCAGCGGCGTCTTCCTGGGGATTGTCACGCTGTCGACCACGCTGGTTTTTGCAACTTTCATGGCGCAGACGGCGGGCTCACAGTGGGCGATCGGCGATGCCCGGATGGGTGGTGACAATGGCATGACCGGTATGCCGCCGCTGACCATCCCCTGGGCGGGAGGCGATATAGCGCTGTACTCGGGCGTGCCGCTTTATTACCTGCTTCTCGCCATGCTGGTGCTTTGCTATCTGGGCTTACGGGTGCTGGTTAATTCGAGGTTCGGCAATGTGCTGGTGGCGATTCGTGAGAACCCGCACCGCGCTGAAATGCTCGGTTACGACATTCGCCGCTACCAGTTAATTGCCTTTGTGATTGGCAGTGGTTTAGCGGGTCTGTCTGGTGTGCTGTATACCGCCTGGGGGCAGTACATCAGCCCGTCCAACATGGATTTGGCGGCCGCCGCATTACCCATTATCTGGGTGGCGGTGGGCGGGCGTAAAGACCTCACCGCGACGCTAGTGGGCACCTTGGTGGTGCTGGGCATTTTCCAGAATCTCACGATCTACGGCAGCTACTACGCCTTCGTCATCATGGGCTTGCTGCTGGTCGTCATCGTGGTCTATTTGCCGGAAGGGTTGATCCCGGGGCTGGTCAGGCTTGTAAGCCGTCTCCGCAAGCGTAAGGAGGGCATGTCGTGACCATATTGCGAACCGAGAACTTATATAAGCATTTCGACGGCGTAAAAGTGGCGCAGGACGTGAACTTCTCAATGGCGTCCGGTGAAATCCGCTGCTTGATTGGCCCGAATGGCGCGGGGAAGAGCACGTTTTTCAAGCTTGTGCTCGGTGAGCATCAACCCAGCGCTGGCAAGATCTACTTCTCAGATAAGGAAATCACCAAGCTGCGTTCCTTTGAGCGCGTGAAACAGGGAATCGCTGTCAAGTTCCAGGTGCCGGGTATCTTCGCTGAGCTGTCCGTTTGGCAAAACATGCAGATCGCGGTTCAGAACCATCTGCATGGCGATTCGATGACGGCGGCGATCGACAAGGCACTCGCCTTCGTAAGGCTTACCGACAAGGCCGAAGAGCTTGCCGGAGAACTCTCCCACGGCGAGCAACAGTGGCTTGAGATCGGCATGGCGGTGAGCACGGAGCCGCGTTTGCTACTGCTCGATGAGCCAACGGCTGGCATGACGCCGGAAGAAACGGCGCGCACCGGCGAGATGATCCAGGCGCTCAATCGCCAGGGTATGTCCATTTTGGCGGTTGAACACGACATGGAGTTCGTACGCCAGATTGCCCATAAGGTCACCGTACTGAACTTCGGTGAGATCTTTGCGGAAGGCACGATCAACGACATCGAGGCTAACGAAGAGGTCGCACGCATTTACCTGGGGACAGCCGATGACGACGAATAATACACATCTGTTGAGCTTGGAAGGCGTTACGTCTGGCTACGGTACCACCGCCGTTCTGCAAGAGGTCAGCTTGAGTGTGGGCCGCGGCGAGGTGGTTGCCGTCATCGGCCGAAATGGCGTTGGCAAGACAACGTTAATGAAGACGCTAATCGGTCTTCTTAAGCATCGACAGGGCGCTATCCGCTTCGACGGTCAGGATATCGGCGCGCTCGAATCGCACCAACGTGCGCGCTTGGGCATTGGTTATATCCCGCAAGGGCGCGAGGTCTTCTCGCGCATGACCGTCTGGGAAAACCTCAAGGTCGGCGAGATGCTCCAACAGCCCGGCGAGGGTGTCGACTACGAGCGGGTCTACGAGTTCTTCCCTATCTTGCGCGAGCGGGCCAATCAGCGGGCCGGCACTTTCAGCGGCGGACAGCAGCAACAGCTTGCTATCGGCCGGGCCATGGTAGGCAAGCCGAAGCTGATGCTGCTCGATGAACCTTCGGAAGGTATCCAGCCGAACATCGTCAAGGACATCTCGCGCAACATCCTAAAGCTCAATCGCGAGCTGGGCGTGACCGTTCTTCTCGTTGAACAGAACCTGGACATGATCATGACCATGGCGCAGCGCTGCTACGTCATGGACAAGGGGCAGATTACCCATGAGCTCGCGACGGAACAACTTCGTGACCGTGACGCCATGCGGCGCATTCTGGCGGTTTGAGGGCGTGACACGTAAGGGGTCACGGAAAACGTTTTGCCATTTAACAACGATGCACGCTCCAGCCCGTAGTTGCCGGAGCGATGATTGAACGTACTTAAACAGTACTCAAAAAGGAGTCGAACAATGAACTGGTTTGATCAGTCCATCATGGCCCGTCGCGCCGTCGCCAAGGGTAAGCCGGGTACTACCCACCAACTCACTGAGGTGGCTCAAGGTCAATACCACTATACGCTTGGACCTAACCCCAAGCCTGTGCTGCATATCCAACCTGGCGATGTAGTCAGTGCGGAAACCCATGATGCTTTCGAGGGAAAACTGCGCTCGGAAAGCGATAAGCCAAGCGAGCTACTTAATTTACCTTATCTCAATCCGCAGAACGGGCCGATTTACGTAGAGGGGGCGGAGAAGGGTGATTGCCTGGCGGTGTATATCCGTGACATGAAACCTCGTGGCCCGCAGCCTTGTGGCACGACGGCGCTGATTACCGAATTTGGTGGCTTGGTGGCGACCGGTGATACCGCGCTACTCAACACACCGCTACCGGAACGGGTGAAGAAGGTGGACGTTGATGCGGAAACCGGCGTGAAGTGGACTGACAAAATTACCCTTCCGTATCAGCCTTTTATTGGCACCATTGGGGTGTCGCCAGAGATTGAATCGATTAGCTCGCTGGTGCCTGATTATTACGGCGGCAATATGGACTTGCCTGATGTGGCGCCTGGCGCGGTGATCTATCTGCCGGTGCATACCAAAGGCGCCTATCTTTATCTAGGCGACTGTCATGCGGCGCAGGGTGATGGTGAGTTGTGCGGCGTGGCGATTGAGCATCCTACCGTGACCACTGTACAGGTCGACTTGATCAAAGATTGGACGTTCAAGTGGCCGCGCCTGGAAAACGAACAGTTTTATATGACCATTGGTTCCGCGCGCCCCATGGAAGATGCCACGCGCATCGCCTACCGAGAGCTGGTTCGCTGGCTAGCGGCAGAGTTCGATTTTGATGAAATCGAGGCTTACATGCTGCTTACCCAGGCAGGCCGTGTGCGGCTGGGTAATATGGTGGATCCAAAGTATACCTTGGGTGCTTCCATTCTCAAGTCCATCGTTGGCCAGGCACGCTAGCGAGCGGGGAGGACAATATGAAATATTTTGCCGCCGCAGTGCAGTTTGAGCCTGAAATGTTTGCCAAAGAGCGCAATATTGATGCTTTGAAGCGTTTGGTGGAAGAGGCGGTCGCGTCTGGTGCGCGGCTAATCATCACCCCGGAGATGGGGCTTACCGGTTACTGCTGGCATGACAGAGAGGAGGTCGCTCCTTATGTAGAACCGGTACCTGGCCCTTCAACCGAATGCTTCGCCGCTCTGGCGGCGAAGCTTGACTGCTATATTGTTATTGGCCTGCCAGAAGTAGAGCCTGCCAATGGACTTTACTATAACACCGCGGTATTGATTGGCCCTGACGGTTATCTGGGCAAGCACCGCAAGAGCCACCCTTATATTGCCGAGCCAAAATGGGCGGCTTCAGGCGACAGCGGCCATCAAGTGTTCGAGACATCGATGGGCCGTATTGCTTTGCTCATCTGTATGGATATTCATTTTCTCGAAACCGCGCGACTGGTGGCGTTGCAAGGCGCCGATGTCATTTGCCATCTGAGTAACTGGCTCGCTGAGCGTGCGCCGGCACCTTACTGGATGAGCCGTGCCAGGGAAAATGGCTGCTATCTTATCGAAAGTAACCGCTGGGGACGTGAGCGTGGTGTGCAATTCAGTGGGGGTAGCTGCGTGATTGAACCGGATGGTCATGTCCAAGCCCGCCGAGATGATGGGGATGGCATCGTGCTGGGTGAGATTGATACTGACCGTGTCACGGGGCCGTTGGGCAGTGAGCGTCAACCAGAACTCTATCATGAGCTTCTGCATCAAACCTACGCCTGGAATCCGCTGGACTTTTTCCGGCTTTATGGTCATCAGCCACTGCCCAAGGGCAAAGTAAGCCGCATCGCCGTTGCTCACTTTGCTCCATCGAACAATCTCGACGATAACCTTGACCACTGTATGGCGCTGATTGACCAGGCAGAGAATGCCGAGCTGGTTGTTCTGCCCGAGTTAGCCCTTACGGGGCTGGACGCTGGCGCTATCAACCCCATTTCACAACATCACGCTATTTTTGACACACTGCGTCGAGTCGCTGAAGAGCGTCAACAGTATTACGTGGTCGGATTTGCGGAGCAGGCGGATGGCAATCTCTACAATGCGGCTGCTCTGGTTGGGTCGCGGGGCGTTATGGCGGTTTATCGTAAAATTCACTTAAGCGAGGCTGACCGCGAATGGGCGACGCCTGGCGAGCGTTGGGTAAGCTGCGACCTGCCGCTAGGTCGCGTTGGAATACTGATTGGCCATGATGCCGATTTTCCCGAAGCAGGGCGCATCCTGGCCCTGCGGGGCTGTGACGTCATCGCTTGCCCTGCTGCCTTACCGGGCCCCTTTCATTGTTCACATCCGGGGACTCGTATTCATCAGTCGGCGCCTATCCCCACCGGCCCGGACGAACACCATTGGCACCATTACCGAGTACGTGGTGGCGAGAACAACTGCTATTTCGCTTTCGCCAACGTGCATATGCCCGAGGCTGGATTACCCGGGCTAAGCGGTATATTCGGGCCGGATACGTTTTATTTTCCTCGCCAGGAGGCTCTATTAACCAGCGCTACTGGCTGCGTTGGGCTTACTGTCGACACGAGCAATCTGCAATCGTCTTACCCAAACAGCGCGGTACGTCGCAAGGACTTAGTGGCGATGCGACTGCCACACCACTATCCAAAATTGTTGGAGCGATAGTTCGTATTTCCCTCACTAGATGCCTTTTCAGGCAATCGTCTGTGTATAGGAGTAGTTGACTATGAGTGTGAAACGACCTGACATTGATACGTTGGCCGCCATTTCCGATTATTATGGTTTTGACCTTTCCTTTGATGAACTGAGTGAGTTCCAGTCCGCCGTTGCTGGCTCAATGGCCATTTATGATCGCCTGGACGAACTGGCGGATGAATCGCTGCCTGTCAATTACCCACGGGCGGAATTGGGCTATCGCCCCGTAGGTGACGACAATCCGCTTAATGGCTGGGCTTGGAAATGTTCGGTGCCTGGCGCCGAGGAGGGGCCGCTCGCGGGTCGAACGGTCGCGCTAAAGGACAATATCGCTCTGGCAGGCATTCCCATGATGAATGGCTCACCGATCATGGAAGGTTTTGTGCCCCGCGAGGACGCCACCGTTGTCACCCGGCTGCTCGACGCTGGCGCGCACATCATCGGCAAGACGGCCGTTCCTGCGTTCTGCTTTGACGGTGGCGGCTGTACTGGCTACCCCGAGCCCCAGCCGGTCAATCCTCACGATCATGATCGACTGGCCGGTGCATCCTCCAACGGCAGCGCCGTGGTGGTGACCAACGGTGAAGTCGATATGGCCCTAGGGGGCGACCAGGGCGGTTCCATTCGGCTACCCGCCTCATGGAGCGGTTGCTACGGGATCAAAGGAACGCATGGCCTTGTGCCTTACACAGGTATCTTTCCCATTGAGCTGACTCTTGACCACGTAGGCCCTATGGCGCGCACCGCGGAAGATTGCGCCCGAATGCTGGAAGTGCTGGTGGGCTCGGATGGCTTAGATCCACGCCAATACGACGTACGCACGGCGAAATACACCGAAACGCTAAGTGAAGATCTTACTGGTATACGCATTGGCATCCTACGTGAAGGGTTTGGTATTGCCGGTGCCAGTGAGCCCGATGTGGATGCCGCTGTACGGGAGGCTATCAGCGTGCTGGAAAAAGTGGGCGCCCGTGCTTCGGAGGTGTCGGTGCCCATGCATAACGACGGGCTTGCACTGTGGAGTGCGATCGCCTTTGAGGGGGCCACCGAACTGATGGTTAGGGGCGATGGCTACGGCACAAACTGGCGCGGCCATTACAGTACGCAGCTTATGGACTTTTATGGGCGGGCTCGCCGCGCTCGCGGTCATGACTTTAGCGACACGGTGAAGATGACGGTGCTCGCCGGGCACTACATGTCAGAGCAGTACAATCGCCACTACTATGGTAAAGCCCAGAATATCGGTAGGCGTCTCGCGCGCGATTATGACAACGCTCTGCAGGAATATGACTTGTTAATCATGCCTACCACCGCCATGAAAGCGGTAAAGAGGCCGGCTGATAAAAGTCTCAATAGCACACTGGCCGGTGCGCTTGGCAACCTGCACAACACGGCCCCGTTTGATGTCAGTGGTCACCCAGCCATGAGCGTCCCGGTTGGCTTTTCGGAGGGCTTGCCCGTAGGTATGCAGTTGGTTGGTAGACGCTGGGATGAAGCGACCGTGCTTAAAGTCGCCCATGCTTATCAGGTCGCTATTGGCTAGTGGTATACGGCGAGCATTGATGCAGTAGTAACCCGATTATCTTCGATAAAACTTAAGACGAGCGGGCCTGGATTCATAGAATAAGCTCAGCACTTTGGTTCACAAGGTAGAGGCAGTAGGGCCAGCGCTGGTACCCTTTCTGCCTTACCTACCAGAGTGAAGCAGAGCATGGAATACTGGTAACTGGCTCAGACCCAACATATCAGTTAGCTCAGCAGGCGCGGTTATTGATGCCACGCCGAGGGGCAGCGCACGCCATCACCCTGGATTCTGGATCGGAATTCGCCGAGCACAGAAAGGTTGCCAAGGCCGTCTCGGCAAAGAGCACTAGAAACCGCAGATGCTGCACTTATTAGTTGAATTCAGGGCTTATCATTTCAGGGTGAATCTCGATGATTCCACTTCATGATTACTTGGCATTTCTCTCCATCGTTACGCTCATCGTAGTCTCCCCAGGAGCCAACCTGTTCCTGCTGCTTCAGGCGACGCCGGCGCAAGGCCGTGTTACGGGGGTGTTGATGACCCTGGGCTTCTGTGCGGCGATCATATCTCATGCCACGTTGGCGCTCATTGGTGTTGGGGCGCTCGTAGCAGCCTCTGTCACGTTATTCACTATTATAAAATTCGTGGGCGCTGCATATCTTATTTGGCTTGGCGTTAAGGCATTTCGAGTAGCATTAACGAAAACGCCCCTCGCGTCGCAGGCGAAAGATTGTCAAACATTGCCGAGGATAAGCCAAAGACAGGCCTTTGTACGGGGCTATCTCACCAATATTCTCAACCCCAAGCCCGCTATCTTCTACGTTGCGGCCTTTCCCCAGTTCCTGAGTGCCGGTGGAACGGACTACTGGCTGGGAGGGCTCGGTTTGGGAGCCAGCCATGCCCTGATCGCTCTGTTCTTCTACGGTATGGTTGTCGTCACATTGCATAGAGTCGCTGAGTGGTTAAGGAAACCATGGGTATGGAAGTCGATCCAAGGCATCTCTGGTTTAGTCTTTCTTCTGATCGGCGGTCGCCTCTTGATTTCGCGCTCCCCGGCCTGATTCTTCTAGGCTTGGTGAGTTTAAAATGCGTCCTTTAGATGAGCTCTTTGTGATTAATAAAGATGCACCGCCTCGAAGACCGCCAATGGTTCACTGTTATCGCCCAGCAGTACAAGCCTCGCGCCATTCACGCTCCATGCCGTTACCTGCTTGAGTGCGGCTAGAAAATCTTGCTCAGTTTTCATTTGGGGTTTTGGGCAGGCTATTTTAGTGCTGGCGATTTGCCCAAACTCTATGCGCTCGTTTTCCACGCGGTAGCTGCCCATCAGGGTATTACAGCCGGTAGCGCCGGCTAAGCGAGAAGCCTCTTGATGAAGAACCAAATGTGCTTCACGGAAATTCTCATGGGGGACGACCGGCGCGCCATCAAGCGTCACCAGCTTCCAGTAGGTGTTGATCAAAGCTTCATTAGGGCGATGCGCTGTCTCGTGGGTATCCATTGTTGCTGAAGAACACCCAGCGGTTATTAATAGCGCGCTGATAAATCCATAAATCGGTAGCTGCCTTTTCAAAGTATGACTCCCCATTCAGTTAGATAAAAAGATGAGCAACATTAACCGCAAACATTGTGGCTTGGAGTGAGCTTTTTAGGTGACTTATTGCCTAAAAAGCCACTGTTCAATTTTTTTCACGTAACCTACGTTATCAAACCAGAAATCATGCCTTGCGAGGAAATTTTAGTGGTCTAGGCTACTCCCTGCACGATGTTAGAATCGTGCTGTTTTATTTATATGTACGCTAATCTTTATACGTGCAATATGTTCGATCTGAAACCTAATCATACAAGGAGTGGATTAGATGACAGTCAAAAGCACACCACTAAATGCTGTAACCGCCCATAAGCAATATAGCGAAATGGCCGATACGCCTAACGTTCACACTACTCAGGTTCAGCGCCAACAGGTACAGGATGCCTACCCGTCGCGCTTAACCACCCCTCCTGAGAAAACCTGGCTGCCACGCCAAGATGCGGTTGTCAAAGGCCGTCAACTTTCCGGCCCGTTAAGCCAGGCGCAGCTTGATGAGTTTGAACGTAAAGGGTTTCTGTTTATTCCTAACCTCATTGAAGGCGCAGAGCTTGAGGGGCTGCGTCAGGAAATGAAGGCGTTGATGAGTAACGATAAGTATCTCAATCAAGACTTCAGCGTCACTGAGCCAGAGAGCCAGGAAATCCGCTCGCTATTTGCGGTGCACTTCCTCTCTGAGCGGTTGGGAAAGCTGGCCAGCGATGAGCGTGTCGCGGGCGCTGCTCGTCAAATCATAGGCGACGACCCTTATGTGCATCAGTCGCGTATTAACTATAAGCCTGGATTTGCCGGTAAGGGCTTTAACTGGCACTCCGACTTTGAGACGTGGCACGCGGAAGATGGCATGCCTGCGATGCACGCGGTTAGCGCATCGCTGATCTTAACTGACAACCATGAGTTCAATGGTCCGTTGATGCTGATCCCCGGTTCGCACAAAAAGTTTGTACCGTGCGTGGGGGAAACACCGGAGGATAACCACAAAAGCTCGCTGAAAGCGCAGGAAGTGGGCGTGCCAAGCCCAGAGGCACTTACCGAGCTAGTGGCGGAACACGGTATTGAAGCGCCAAAAGGCAAGGCGGGTGGTTTGCTGCTGTTCGATTGCAATACGCTGCATGCTTCTAACGCCAACCTGTCGCCTGACCCGCGTAGCAACGTGTTCTTCGTGTTTAACCGCCAGGATAATCGCTGCCAAGCGCCTTATGCCGCGGCTAAACAACGGCCAGATTTCCTGGCTCATAGCCCTGATCAACAGGCCCAGCAATATCGCTAACGTGCAGTGGGGAAACAAATTCATGGCCGAAGGGTGTGGAACCTTCGTATAGGTGGGGTAAACTGTTGCGCCTGTCGTTGCGAAAGCGGCACGCATAATGAGAAGGAGAATACCCGCCATGCGTTTTGTTCCACAGTTTACCGATGGCCAGGAGTTTCCCCACCCGCTGGGCAAGGTTGTCTGCATCGGCCGTAATTATGCCGACCATGCGAAAGAGCTGGATAATCCAGTTCCCACTGAGCCGCTGCTGTTCATAAAGCCATCGACCAGCGTTGTGGATCTAACCAAACCGTTGGATCCGCCGTTTTCACGCGGTGATGTGCATTATGAAGCCGAGCTTGCGCTGTTAGTGGGTGAAACGTTAACCCACGCCACCCTGGATGAAGCCGAGCGTGCGATTGTCGGTATCGGGTTGGCGATGGATTTAACGCTGCGTGATGTACAGACGAAGCTAAAAGAGAAAGGGCATCCCTGGGAAATCGCCAAAGCTTTTGATGGCGCTTGCCCGCTTTCGTCGTTTCTGCCGCTAAGCCGTGTTCCCAACTGGAACGCGCTGGCTTTCACGCTTGAGATTGATGGTGAAGAGCGCCAGCACGGTGAAGGCTCCGATATGATCTTCGCCATACCAACCTTGGTAGCCGAAATGAGCCGTCACTTCACTCTAGAGCCGGGCGATGTGATTTTGACCGGCACGCCATCAGGCGTTGGAGAGCTGGTTCGCGGTTCATCACTGCGTTTAACCTTGACCGGTGGTTTGGTAGTTGAAACCAGCGTAGTCGAGTAGCGAAAAAAGCAGAGAATTGCTGGACAGTGTTGGATCGTGAAGAAGCGCCACCCCAAAATCAGGGTGGCGCTTCTGTTTGGCGTAACCCAATACGTGCCATTCAGTACGGGCTATTCAAGACTGGTTTTCAAGATCGGTTATTCAAGATAGGTATAGCCTTCCAGACCTTCGCTTAAGCTCGCCGCAAAGCGCGCTTGCTCGTCGGCAGTAAAGCCGCTGGCGGCTAGCTGGTCGGTGAGCTTCTGCTTGAGCACATTGGCATTGAAGTTGACGTAGGCAAGTACCTGGGCCACTGAGTCCCCGGCCAGCGGGTTAGATAGTGTCCACTCGCCGTCGGCATTGAGCGCAGCATCAACGGAGTCGGTGTCGCCAAACAGGTTGTGTAGATCGCCAAGAATTTCCTGATAGGCGCCCACTAGAAAGAACCCTAGCCAGCGTTCATCGTCTGAAGCCCACTCGGGAAGCGGTAGGGTGCTCTCGACCCCCTGGCCGTCGACGTAGCTGTCGATGCGGCCGTCGGAGTCGCAGGTGATATCCTGAATCACTGCCCGCCGGGTGGGCGCTTGATCCAGCCCGCTAAGGGGCAGTACCGGAAATATCTGCTCGATGCCCCAAACATCAGGCACCGACTGGAATAGCGAGAAGTTGACGAACAGTTTATCGGCGAGTTTCTCCGCCAGTTCATCCATGATTTCGCGATGGGCACGGTTACGAGTATCCAACTGAGTGCGCAGCCGTGTGCAGGCAGCCATATACACCCGCTCACCTTCAGCGCGGGCGGTAATGTTACTCAAACCCATCACAAAACGTTCCTGCAGTTCGCTAACCGCTTGAAGCAGATCGTGCCACGCTTCCACCAGCATGCGCGGCTCTTGGGCGGTCGCTAACTGCTCGAACACCCGCCACAGCAGCTCTACTTGGGCATCTTCTTGGCTCTCGCCTGCCGAATGCCGTTCAGGCGGCGTGTCGTCGATGCGCTCTTCGCCAATCACGTTAGTGATCAGCACCGCGTGGTGGGCAGTTAGCGCACGGCCGGATTCGCTAATGAGATGAGGCTGTGGCAGGTTCGCCTCTTGGCAGAGCTGGGCAAAGGCGCTGACGACGTTGCGGGCGTATTCACGCATCGAATAGTTAGCTGAGCAGAAGCTGCGCGAGCGAGTGCCTTCGTAATCGATACCCAGGCCGCCACCTACATCGACGGTGTCAATGGGTGCGCCCAACTGCATCAGGTTCTGGTAGAAGCGCGCGCACTCACGCAGACCGCGTTGAATATCGCGAATATTGGCGATCTGGGAACCCAGGTGGAAGTGCACGAGCTGCAGACTTTTCAGTGCCTCCTCGCGACGCAGAGTGTCTACCACCTCGAGAATTTGGCTGGCGGTGAGGCCGAACTTAGACTTTTCACCGCCGGTATTCTGCCATTTGCCCTTACCCACCGAGGCAAGGCGGGCGCGCAGGCCAATACGCGGGGTAACATCCAGTTCTCTCGCCTCTTCCAAAATCAACTGCAGCTCGGAGAGCTTTTCGACCACCAAATAGACCTTGTGCCCGAGTTTTTCACCCAGCAGCGCCAAGCGCACATACTCGCGGTCTTTGTAACCGTTGCAGACGATCAGCGAGGAGCCGCCATCAGACAAAGCCAGCACTGCCAGCAACTCGGGCTTGCTGCCCGCTTCCAGCCCCACACGGCCGTTGCCGCGCTCGGCGGTGGCCAGAATCTCTTCGACTACTCTGCGCTGCTGGTTCACTTTAATCGGGTAAACGGCGGTGTAGCCGCCCTGGTAGTCGCAGTCGCTCATGGCGGCATCAAAAGCGCCACACAGCTGCTCCACTCGGTCGTGAAGAATATCGCTAAAGCGTACCAGCACAGGCAGCCGCAGCCCAGCGCTCTGCAACTGGCGAACCAAGCCGCTCAGCGGTAGCGCCGGGCCTTCCGCATCACTACCCAGCGGCCGCACCAGGGCCTGACCTTGATCATCCACGTCGAAGTAACCGCTACCCCATTGATCGATATTCCAGGTGCGCCGTGCGCGAAGGGCAGGGCTAGTCGTCGCCATCACACTCATGCAGAAACCTCAGGTAGCGGCAATGCACCGTGGGCAATGCGCGCAGTTAATATGGTTCGAAAACGTTCGGGGTCGTGAGGCGTCAAATCGTGGGCCGGGGGATCAACATAGACCACCAGCAGGCGTGACAGCCAGTAGCGC
Source organism: Halomonas sp. A3H3 (assembly GCF_000982975.1). NCBI lineage: Bacteria > Pseudomonadati > Pseudomonadota > Gammaproteobacteria > Oceanospirillales > Halomonadaceae > Halomonas > Halomonas sp. A3H3. The sequence continues at coordinate 2,964,220 of NZ_HG423343.1, forward strand.
AGCGCCGTCATGCGCAGCATGGTGGGCCACAGTTCCCGTTCATCCGCCGTTAACGGCCGGCGCGCCAGGTAGGCGCTCAACAGCGTATTGTAGCGCTCAGCGTTGAGAGTGCCATCGTCGTTGGAGGCCCAGTCGTTGATCACAATCGCCAGATCAAACAGGAGATCCCCAGTGCAGCCATTATAAAAGTCGATAATACCGCCAAGCTGGTCACCCTCAAACAGGGTGTTGTCACGAAACAGATCACCGTGCAGGGCGCCTTGGGGCAGCTCACCGTGTCGCATAAAGGCGCTCTCGAAATCGTCGACTTCATCCTTCATCAACGTTTGATCCGCGGGGCTTAGGTAACTCAATACTTTATGGTGCATCACCTGCAGCCAGTTGAGATCCCGCGGGTTGGGGCGGTGGCCGGGGAAACGCTTTGACACCACGTGCAGGTGACCCAAAGTATCGCCTAAGGCATGGCACTGGGCTACATTGGGCGCCTCGGGATGGCGGCCAGGCAGGCGCGGGAATAGCAACGCCGGCTTGCCCTCCAGGCTATGCAGCGCGATACCTTCGCGGTCATGAATGGTGCCGGGCACCGGTAAGCGGTGCTCGTCCAAATAGTCCAGCAGTTCGACAAAGAACGGCAGTTCTGCGTGTTCGCCCTGTTCGAACAGGGTTAATACCAGTTCGCGGCGGTCGGTAGTCACAAAAAAAGTCGAATTTTCGGTGCCGTTCGCGACTCCCTTAAGGGAAACAAAACTGCCCACATCAAATTTTTCTAAAAACGCGGCGACCTGTGCGTCGCTAAGCGGAGTAAATACAGCCATGAGAGTCTCGCCCAGGTTGCTAAGCCCATTATTGTAGCGGCTTGGTCGCTCAGTTGGCAGCGTTGTTGTGATAAGAGAGTCGAGTTTGGCTCTACAGGCTGCCTGTGCAACGCGTATCATGTGAGGCACTCTTATTGGCAATTCTTTTTAAGCAATCCTATCTAACAATGGAACTTGGTTATGGCTCGCGCTCCGATCGTCCTCGTCGATGGCTCTTCCTATCTGTACCGTGCCTTTCATGCGCTGCCGCCGCTAACGACCTCCAATGGTCAGCCAACGGGCGCGGTGAAAGGCGTGTTAAACATGCTCAAACGGCTGATTAAGGATTACCCCGAAAGCCCCATGGCGGTGGTGTTTGACGCGCCGGGCAAAACCTTCCGCGATGAGCTGTACAGCGACTATAAAGCGCACCGCCCGCCGATGCCCGATGACCTACGCAGCCAGATCGCTCCGCTGCACGCCTGCGTGAAGGCGCTGGGCCTGCCGCTGCTTTGCGTTGACGGCGTAGAGGCGGACGATGTGATTGGCACCCTGGCCCATCACGCCACCCAGGCGGGCCGCGATGCAGTGATCTCCACCGGCGATAAGGATATGGCGCAACTGGTTAATGCCCATATCACTCTGGTGAACACCATGAAGGATGAAACCCTGGATGAGGCGGGCGTAGAAGAAAAATTCGGCCTGCCGCCCGCATTGATTATCGATTTTCTCGCTCTGATGGGTGACAAGGTCGATAACATTCCCGGTGTGCCCGGCGTGGGTGAGAAGACCGCTATTGGCCTGCTGCAAGGCATGGGCGGCGGGCTGGAGACCATTTATGGCGACTTAGAACGAGTGAAAACGCTCACTTTCCGGGGCGCCAAAACTCTGCCCAAGAAGCTTGAAGAGCATCGCGATCAGGCGTTTCTCTCCTATCAGCTGGCCACCATTAAAGTCGACTGCGAGTTGCCGGTGGGCTTGGATGATTTGGATATTGCTCATCCGGATCGCGAAGCGCTGGTCACCCTGTATAAAGAGATGGAATTCCGCCAGTGGCTGGGCGAGCTGCTGGAAGGCAAAGACGAAGGCGTGGATGACGTTAAAGGCGGCGAGCCTGCGCCCGTAAGCGCTGAAGAAGGTGGTAGCGAGTCCGAGGGGGCGAGCACTTCTGTGCAAGCCTCTGTTCGTGAAGATCAGGTCATCCTCGAACAGGCAGACTTCGAGCGCTGGCTGGATCGGCTGCAAAACGCCGAGCGCTTCTGTTTCGATCTGGAAACCACCAGCCTTAATTACATGGATGCGGAAATTGTTGGCGTTGGCTTGTCGCTGGAAGTGGGTGAGGCGGCCTATATTCCGCTTGCCCACGACTACCTGGATGCGCCTAAGCAGCTTGACCGTAAAACGGTGCTGGCGGCGCTAAAACCGCTGCTGGAAGACCCGACAAAAACCAAGATTGGCCAAAACCTCAAGTACGACATTTCCGTGTTGGCCAACTATGCGATTTCCGTGGCAGGCCCTTTTGCTGACACCATGCTGGCCTCCTATGTGCTCAATTCCACCGCCACCCGGCACGATATGGATTCGCTGGCGCTCAAGTATTTGGGTGAAAAGACCATCTCCTTTGAAGAGATTGCCGGTAAGGGCGCCAAGCAGTTGACCTTTAACCAGATTGCCCTGGAGCAAGCGGCGCCATACGCCTGCGAAGATGTCGATATCACCCTGCGGCTGCAGCAAGCGCTGCGTCCCCAGGTCGAGAGCGAAGGGCGTCTGGCGGAGGTGCTGGATAATATTGAGCTGCCGCTGATCAAAGTGCTCTCGCGCATCGAGCGAAACGGTGTCGCCGTGGATGCTGAGCTACTGCACAAACAGAGCCAACAGTTAGAGCAGCGCATTGGCGAATTAGAACGCGAGGCGTTTGAACTGGCCGGGCGCGAATTTAATCTCGGTTCACCCAAGCAGTTAGGGCAGATTCTGTTTGAAGAGCAGAAAATTCCGGTGCTCAAGAAAACCCCTAAAGGCGCACCTTCTACCGCGGAAGGTGTGCTGGAAGAGTTGGCGCTGGATTACCCGCTGCCCAAGGTGATTATGCAGCACCGGGGGCTGGCCAAGCTGAAGTCCACCTACACCGATAAGCTACCGCGTTTGCTCAATAAAGCCACTGGCCGGGTACACACCAGCTATCATCAGGCGGTCACTGCGACCGGGCGGCTGTCGTCGTCGGATCCCAACTTACAGAACATTCCCATCCGTACCGAAGAGGGGCGCAAAATTCGTCAGGCGTTTATTGCCCGCCCTGGCTACCGTATTGTTGCCGCCGATTACTCGCAAATTGAGCTGCGCATTATGGCGCATTTATCTGAAGATAAAGGGCTGCTGGAAGCGTTTGCCGAAGGGCGTGATATTCACACCGCCACGGCGGCAGAAGTCTTCGGCACCTCTCTTGAGAAGGTCTCTGGCGATCAGCGCCGCAGCGCCAAAGCGATTAACTTCGGCTTGATCTACGGCATGAGTGCCTGGGGGTTGTCGCGTCAGTTGCATATCGAGCGCAACCAGGCGCAAACCTACATTGATCGTTACTTTGACCGCTATCCTGGCGTGGCCCGTTATATGGAGCGTATTCGCTCCCAGGCAGCTGAAGATGGCTTTGTCGAAACCGTGCTGGGTCGGCGGCTCTACCTACCGGAAATTCAGTCGCAAAACCGCAACCGCCGCCAAGGCGCTGAGCGCACCGCGATTAACGCGCCGATGCAGGGCACTGCCGCCGATATTATCAAGCAGGCGATGATCGATGTGGATGCGTGGTTAGCGGAAGGCGAGTTCGATGCGCTGATGGTGATGCAGGTGCACGATGAACTGGTGTTTGAAGTCGCCGAGAAGCAGGTCGAGGCCTTTATCGAGCAGGTGCAAAAACGCATGCAGGGCGCGGCTGAGCTGAAAGTACCGCTGATTGTAGAAGCGGAGAGCGGTGCCAATTGGGATGAAGCGCACTAATGCCTACTACCAACACCGCAAGCCTCGTTCGTTTACACCTGCGCCTCTGAATGAGGAAGGGGGTGGATGGCATATTGTCGCAACAGTGCAATGCTTAAGTAAGGAATTGATCAAGATCAAATTGTTGGCTCGGGTGGAGGAATAGCCTGTACACATCGCTTTGCCTGGGTTAGCACCTGTCTGTGGTTTCCCGGTGGGGCGAAAGGTGTGTTTAAGCTATCCATCGGGAGTCACTCATGGACATTGTTGAATTATCCAGGTTGCAGTTCGCCTTTACGGCGATGGTGCATTTCCTGTTTGTACCCTTAACGCTAGGGCTGTCGATACTTCTGGCGATCATGGAGTCGGTCTATGTCATGACCGGTAAAACCATTTATCGTCAGATGACCAAATTCTGGGGCAAGCTGTTTGGTATTAACTTTGCGTTAGGGGTAACGACCGGTATCGCCATGGAGTTCCAGTTCGGCACTAACTGGTCGTACTACTCTCACTATGTCGGCGATATTTTCGGAGCGCCCCTGGCGATAGAAGCCTTGATGGCGTTCTTCCTTGAGTCGACGCTGGTCGGGCTATTCTTCTTCGGCTGGGATCGCCTGTCAAAAGAGAAGCACCTGGCGGTTACCTGGTTCATGGCCTTGGCGACCAATATGTCAGCCCTGTGGATTCTGGTAGCCAATGGCTGGATGCAGCACCCCGTAGGGTCGGAGCTCAACCTAGCCACCATGCGTATGGAGTTGGTCAGCTTTGCAGAGGTACTGCTCAACCCCGTCGCCCAAGTCAAATTTGTGCATACCGTGTCAGCGGGGTACGTCACCGGGGCGATTTTCGTGTTGGCGATTTCAAGCTGGTACCTGCTCAAGGGGCGTGAGATTGCCTTTGCGCGGCGCAGCTTTGCGATTGCTTCTGCCTTCGGGTTGGCCAGCGCGCTATCGGTCATTGTACTGGGCGATGAGTCTGGCTATGAGCTGGGGGACGTGCAGAAGGTCAAGCTGGCCGCCATCGAAGCAGAGTGGCAAACCCATCCCGCACCTGCGGCTTTCACGCTATTTGGGCTCCCCAACGAGGCGGAACAGCACACCGACTTTGCCATCCGCATACCTGGTGTGATGGGCTTGATCGCCACGCGCTCGCTGAATACCGAAGTGATGGGTATTCGAGAGCTTAAGGAAGAGCACCGCGAACGCATCGTCAATGGCCAGGAGGCCTACGCTCTCATGCAGCGCCTGCGCAGTGATGAAGAGCGCGAAGGGGATATGGCTCGGTTCGAGGAAGTACGCAGCGATCTTGGTTATGGGCTACTGCTCAGTGCCTATAGCGACGATGTAGCCAATGCGACCACAGCCGAAATTGATCAAGCCGTTGAAGCGTCGATTCCCAAGGTTTGGCCGCTTTTCTGGTCTTTTCGGGCCATGGTCGCCGCGGGCTTTAGCATGCTGTTGCTGTTTGCGCTGGCCTTCTGGCATAGCGTACGTCGTCAGCCAGAGAAGTCCCGGTGGCTACTTCGCTTCGCGCTGTTCAGCCTACCGCTGCCTTGGATTGCCTGTGAGGCGGGCTGGTTCGTGGCCGAATATGGGCGTCAGCCGTGGGCAATCGGCGAGATACTGCCGGTTCACTTGGCCATTTCCAGCCTGACGGCCGAGCAGGTGCTGTTTACCCTGATTTCTATTGGCGTCCTCTACACCATCTTCGTCATCATCGAAATGTGGCTGATGCAGCACTTTGCCCGCAAAGGGCCCTCCGGTAGCGGTTATCTGGATGATGACGCTGAGTCTGACTATCCAATTTCAACCCCAGCACGGGAGGCATGATGATGGACTACGAAACCCTTAGGTTTGTCTGGTGGGTGCTGATCGGCGTGCTATTGGTGGGCTTCGCGGTCACCGATGGTTTTGATATGGGCGTTGCCGCCTTGCTCAACGTTGTCGGGCGCGGCGATGAGGAGCGCCGGGTGATGATCAACTCCATGGCGCCTCATTGGGACGGTAATCAGGTCTGGCTGGTCACCGCAGGGGGCGCACTGTTTGCCGCTTGGCCTCCAGTTTACGCAACGGCCTTCAACGGCTTCTATCTCGCCTTGATGCTGACACTGTTCGCGCTTTTTCTTCGCCCCCTGGCGTTCGATTATCGCTCCAAGTTGGCAAATCCCACATGGCGCCGTCGTTGGGATTGGGGTTTGACGATCGGCTCCGCCGTTCCCGCGCTGATCTTTGGTGTCGCTTTTGGCAATCTCTTGCAAGGCGTTCCCTTCCAGTTCGATGACTATCTGCGCCTGGAGTATCAGGGCGGCTTGCTGGGCCTATTGAACCCCTTTGCGCTATTGGCCGGGCTGTTGAGCCTGATGATGTTCGTCACCCACGGAGCGGCTTGGTTGCAGCTTAAAACCGAGGGCGAACTGCGCAGCCGTAGTGCGGCCATCGGCAGCCTGACAGCACTGATATGCGCGGCACTGTTCGTACTGGGTGGGGTGTGGCTGCTCCTGGGCGTTGATGGCTACCAAGTGACTAGCGTAATCGACACCCAGGGGTACAACGATACCACCGGTAAAATCGTGGCGGTCAGTGCTGGCGGCTGGATGACCAACTACAGCCGCTTCCCGCTGTTGTGGCTACTGCCAGTACTGGGCGTCTTAGGTTTTGTGCTCTGCGCGCTGACCATGAAGCTGGGACGCCATGCGCTGGCATTTACCAGTTCGGCTGTCGCCATGGCCATGGTGGTGGTCACAACGGGCGTTACGATGTTTCCCTTCGTGATGCCGTCGTCGCTGAACCCCAACCATAGCCTGACCATGTGGGATGCCACGGCGAGCGAGTTGACGCTCAAGATCATGTTTGTGGTGGTGTGTATCTTCGTGCCGTTGGTGCTGCTGTATACCGCCTGGAGTTACTGGGTCATGCGCGGACGCCTGAACGAGCAATTTATTCGTGATAACGACAAAGCGCTTTACTGAGGAGGGTGTCGTATGTGGTATTTCGCCTGGATTTTGGGTGTCACGCTGGCGGCTGCCGTCAGCATTCTTAACGCCATGTGGCTTGAAGTGAATGGCTATGAAGGCGAATCCGAGCATGAGCGGAGCGACTGAAGCCAATGACCCGCGGCATCGGCTGAACCGCTGCCTTGCCCAACAACGCTGGTGGTTGCGGGGCGCCACGCTGCTAGCGATGATCGGCGTGGTATTGCTGATTGCCCAGAGTTGGCTGTTGGCCACTATTTTTCACCATTGGTTACTGCTTTGGCAGGGTAGGGAGTCGCCGGGCCATCCGACGGTTTGGCTAGCAGGGCTGGCCATTAGCATGGTGCTACGCCCTTTTCTCCACGCTGGCCGGGAGTGGCTGTCTCGTCAGGCCAGCCTGCGTGCTCGTGACGCCTTACGCAGCCAGTTATTAACGCAGCTTGGCCACCTTGGGCCGGTTAGGCGCCAATTTGGCAGTGATGGCGCCTTGGCCACTCAGGTGCTGGAGCAGGTGGATGCCTTGGACGGCTACGTTAGCCGCTATCGGGTACAGAGCTTGCTGGCGGTGCTAGTGCCCTGCCTGATAGCGGCGGTGGTAGCGCTGCACAGCCCCTTGGCCGCGGGATTGATGCTAATGACCGCGCCGTTGGTGCCATTGTTTATGATCCTGGTGGGACGTGCGGCTGCGGGTGCCAGTCAGCAGCAGTTCGTCGCCCTGGCGCGTATGGGGGGCCGCTTCCTCGACCTGGTTCGTGGGATGGCGACGCTACAGCGCATGGGAGCAACTGACCAAGCAGAGACCAAGGTCGCCCAGGCGAGTGACGCCTACCGTGGACGTACTATGCGGGTGCTTAGACTTGCCTTTCTATCCAGCGCGGTGCTGGAGTTTTTTGCCGCGTTGGCGATTGCCTTGGTGGCGCTTTATCTCGGCTTAGGGCTGCTTGGCCTTTTACCCTGGGCGAAAGCCGAGGTGCCGGTGCCCTATCAGGGGGCGTTGTTTATTTTACTGCTGGCGCCCGAGTTCTATGCGCCGCTTCGCCAATTGGGCACAGACTATCATGCCCGGGCGGAAGCAATCGGTGCCATGCAGGCGTTGACGCCTCTGCTGGAAGCTGACACTTGGCAGCCTCAAGAGGCACCGCTACCCCCGGTAGCGGGAAACGTCGAGTCTTTCACCGTGGAGTGTAACGAGCTGAGTGTTCGGGGTGAAGGCGGTCGGCTTCGCCTGGCGCCGCTTAACCTCACGCTGGCGGCGCGGGAAAGGGTATTGGTGCAGGGCGAAAGCGGAGTGGGCAAGTCGAGCCTTTTGCATGCGTTGTTGGGATTTAGCGCTTACCAGGGCAGCCTGAAGGCGAAGGGTTGCGAACTTGCCCGGTGGTCCCGCGCCACCTGGCAACGCCAGCTTGGCTACCTTAGTCAGCAACCACCGATCCAGTCCGGCAGCATTGCAGATAACCTGCGCTTGGCGGCCCCGGATAAAACAGATCAAGAGCTTATTGAGGTTCTGAACCTGGTCGGGCTGTGGCCGATTCTGCTTCGCGGTAATGGGCTTGCCACGCAGCTGGGCGAGCGCGGACAGGGACTCTCCGGTGGCCAGCTGCAACGTTTGGGATTGGCGCAGTTGCTGCTTCGTGATGCAGCGCTCTGGCTATTCGATGAGCCCACGGCCCACCTTGATCCGGATGCTGCCTGGCAACTCAATGCATTGATCGGAAAGCTTAGCCGCGGGCGTAGCGTGCTTATCGTCAGTCACGAGTCGGCGGGCCTGGAGTGGGTCGATCGGCAAATTGAGCTGTCATCGAAAGAGGCCATGGCATGCTGCGGCTAAACAAGACACCTTCTGCAGAACAACCTCCCACTATCCGGCTGCGTGATTTGCTGTTGCTTCGGCGTGGCGGCTGGTCGCTGGCGTTCTTGCTAGGTGCCGCCACGCTGCTGGCTGTGATTGGCTTGCTGGCTATCTCGGGTTGGTTTATTACCGCGGCGGCGGTTGCCGGTACGATGACGGCGACCGCCTTCGGTTTCGACTATTTTCGCCCCGCAGCGCTGATTCGTCTGTGCGCCATTGTACGCACGGCCGGGCGCTACGGTGAACGCCTAGCGTCCCATGATGCCGCGCTAGGATTGCTGAAGGATCTGCGTTGTCGATTGTTCATGGCATTGGGGAAAAAGCCATTATTGCAGGCGGCTTCCAGTCCTTCTCACCACGGTACGGCCAACGCTATGCATTGCCTTGTGACCGATATAGACCAGCTTGATCAGGTGGTATTGCGGGCGCTCCTGCCCTGGGGCTGGGCCGGGCTAATGGTGGCGGTTGTCATGGCAGGACTTTACTGGCTGAGTGGCACCCTGATGTGGGCTGCTTTGCCGGGAGTGCTGTTAGCCTGGCTGGGGTTGCCGTTACTGGCGTTATGGCGTGGTATTGATCAGGCACGCCAGAGGGCCGAACTTGCTGAGCGTCGTCGGGTGGCACTGATTGAGCCCTTGGCAGCCATTACCTCATTAGTGCTGTGGGGGCGATGGCCAGAGATGGCCCAACGAGTGAAAAAATGGGACGCCGACTACTTGGCGCATCAGGAGGGCCAGCAACTGCTTGCCAGCCTGACCACCGCGTTGCAGCAGGTGGCGCTGGGAGCTGCCATCGTTAGTGTGCTATGGCAGGCAGAAGCGCTGTTAGCGGCCAGCCATTTGACGGTGCCAATGCTGTTAGCCGCCGTCTTGGCGGTCCTGGCATTAGGGGAAATATTGGCACCACTGACCCATAGTTTTCTTGCCTTGGACGCGAGCCTTGCCGCACGGAATCGCCTCAATACCCTGGCGGAAGGGGCGCCGAGGGCGCAAGCCGCTATTGAGGAGGCTGAAATCACACCGCCCAGCTGGCAGCTAAATGTCAGCCAATTAACAGCACGCCTGCCTGGAGCATTGGTGGGGCCGCAACGTATCAACCTGGCGTTGAAGAGCGGTGAAATACTCTGTTTACGTGGCCCCTCGGGGTGTGGCAAATCGACCTTGTTGCAGGTATTGGCCGGCGAGTTGCTGCCGCTGTCCGGGGAGTGTTGCCTTAATGGTTATCCCATTGAGCAGTGGTCAATGCACAACGCCGTCGGCTATCTGCCCCAACAGTGGGATTTGTTTGACATGAGTCTGGCGGAAAATCTACGCCTTGGTGCCCGTCATGCCGGTGATAGTGAGCTGTGGAGCGTTCTTGATGATTTGGCGCTAGGCACCTGGGCGCGAGGGTTGCCCCAGGGGCTTGAGACACCTTTGGGCGAGTATGGAGCAGCCGTCTCTGGAGGTCAGGCGAGACGTATCGCCCTGGGACGCGTGCTGCTGGCGCGACGGCCCATTCTACTGCTCGACGAGCCGTTAGCCGGGCTTGACGCGGTAACTCGGCGTCATGTCGTCACCAGCCTTGTGCGCCGCGCACAGCATGGGATTCTGGTTATTTCCAGCCACGTGCCATTAGAGCTGCCTGAAAGTCAGGTGTGTACCCTCTATATGCAGGAAGATGGTCGTCCCCGGCGCTTTCCGCCAGTGCCAGCATGTTTAGAAGCGCTATAACGCAAAACACCCGCAGTTGCGGGTGTTTCTAGCCTCTACTTAGGTGATTTTTGCCTAGCCTGGATTTCTCATAGCACCTCAGCCAGTACCGCACTCAGGCTAACACCGCTAAACACCTATTGGCTCGACTTACATCGGCTACTTTTTAACCACTTTTCGTCGTTCAGACACACCTCCCCCTTCCCCCCATTGCGTCGGGCCGGGGGAGCCCGAGCAGTCAGTTCGGCACCAACCGCCTGACGAGATCGGATAGCGCCGTTTTATAGGGGTAGCTGTCACTCATGAGTACGCGGATTCGGCGCGTATTGCGGATGATGACCGCGCCTACTTTGATGAGCTTGAGCCTCAGGTTGCTCGGACTCATGCGCGCGAAGGGCGTGTGCTTCAGGTAAGTCCGTAACCGC
>NZ_HG423343.1:2975019-3100265 GCF_000982975.1 Halomonas sp. A3H3
ACCTTCTTCTAGGCGGGCCACCACCCAGCGTGGGTATTTCCAGGAGCGGGCTTGATACTGGAAGCGGAACGTCCCCGCTACTTTCCCTCCCACCTGCCATTGGGTCTTGCGCACCAGCATCATGGGGACGTCCACTTCCTTGAGCAGCCGGCTGTTCTTTGCGATTCCCACGATGTAGTCGACGTGATGCCGATCGCACCAGTTCAGCATCCGGGGACGACAAAAGTGGCTATCACCTCGTAACACGATGCGCGTATCGGGCCAGTATTGACGGATAAAGCGTACCAGTAAGGCGAGGATCGCCCAGCTATGGCGGCTGTCGCTGCGGTCACTGGTGCGCAGATAGCTCACCAGTAAGTGGCGCCCACAGAAGACATACAGCGGGAAGTAACAGTGGTGATCGTAATAACGGTTAAAGAACTTGCCGGGTTGCTCGCCATGCACGGGGATGTCGGTGCCATCAAAGTCCAGCACGATCTCCTTGGGTGGTTCGTCATGCTGTTCAATGAAGTGATGCCACAGCAACTCATGGGCCTTCACTATTGCTTGCCGATCGGCGTTCTGCTCCACCCGGCACAGCGTTGACTTGCCTGCCAGCGTATCCTCTTCACCGAGCGCTGTCTGGAGGGCCTGATCATAGCGCAGGGCCTCATGGTCGTTGAAATCTTCGTAGCCAGCGGCGACACCGAACACCCGCTGACGAACCAGAGTGTCGAGCTTATGACGAAGCTGTTCCGGTGCGCGGGGATCATGAAGCACGGTGGCCAAGCGGCGTGTCAGGCGATGGTGTTTATCGACTTCACGAAGCAGGAGTAATCCGGCGTCCGACGTGATGTGGCCCCCGGAGAAGTCGGCTTCAATTTGGCGGCGTGAGAGTGGCGAGAAGGTCAGCTTTTCAGGTACCATTTTGGAAGCGGCTGTTGGTGCTTGATGGATTGGTTAGGTTCTTGAAATCATAGCACTTTCAGCCGCTTTCTTTTATACCCTGTGAGAAATCCAGGCTAGCGAGGTTCTTCCTTCAATGCGGGCAGGGGGGCTTAACGCCAGCCGACGCGATCAAAAATGCGGATCGCTTCAGGGTTGTTCTCACCCAGTACGCTGATGTTCACGTCATCCGTTTTGAAGTTGCCCCAGGATTCCAGCACCGGGTCTTTCTTGATGCCGTCAACTACCGGGAACTCATTGTTGCCGGAGGCGAAAATTTCCTGAGCAGTGTCGGAAGACAGGTATTCGAGGAAGCGAATGGCGTTTTCGCGGTTAGGCGCACCTTCCACCACACCGGCTCCGCCAACGTTCACGTGAGTGCCGCGGTCATCCTGGTTGGGGAAAATAATCCCCACTTTGCGAGCCGCTTCACGCTCGGCGTCGTCGTCGGATTTTAGCAGGCGAACATAGTAGTAGTGGTTAGCCACGGCGATGTCACACTCGCCGCTGGCCACGCCCAGAATCTGGTCGGTATCGCCACCTTCCGGATCCCGCGCCATGTTATTGACCACGCCCTGGGCCCACTCTTCAGCACCCTCTTCGCCGTGGTGCTCGATCATTGCGGCCAGCAGCGACTGGTTGTAAATGTTGTTGGAAGAACGAATGCACACCTTGCCTTCAAACTGCGGGTCGGCAAGGTCTTCGTAGCTAGTGATCTGGCTCGGATCGAAGTTTTCACGGTTATAGAAAATAACCCGTGCGCGCTGACTAAAGCCGAACCACAGGCCGTCAGGGTGGCGCATGGCTTCGGGCAGGCGCTCGTTGAGAACGTCCGACTCGACGCTTTGGAAGATGCCTTCATCTTCAGCGCGCCAGAGGCGGCCAGCATCGACGGTGAGCATGATGTCTGCAGGGCTGGCCACACCTTCGCGCTGAATGCGCTCGATCAGTTGATCGGAGTCGCCTTCAAGGATGTTGACTTCGATGCCTGTCTCTTCGGTGAACGCATCGTAGAGGCGCTCGTCAGAGTCGTAGTGGCGTGCGGAGTAAAGGTTGAGCTCGTCTGCCACGACCTGACCGGCAAACGTAGCGCCCACCATCATCGCTGCCATCGGAGCAACAAAGCGTACGGTTTTCATCAAGCACATCCTTATTTATTGAATGATAATAAGTTACATTATTAACATTTTTATTGAAGCGTTTCGTATGCCTTCAGTCAAGAGCAAATGCCTACCCAAAAGGTGGTACGTGCATATCGGGGCAATTAAAAATAGAATGCAAACAACTTTCAAATGTACTGAATCCGCGTTTAGTCTTTTAGAGGTGCGGTTTGCTCACCTGGAAAGTGCTATTCAGACAGTGCTAATTAATAGCGGTGATTTATGACGGCAACTCTAAAGGTAACTGAAAGAAGGGCTGCTGAGGCAGCGCCTGGCTCTTCGGCGTTAACCCTGCGTAATGTACGCCACGCTTATGATGGCCATACGGTTGTAAAAGGGGTGGATTTAAGCGTTGCTCCAGGCGAGGTGGTCTGCCTATTGGGGCCCTCTGGTTGTGGCAAAACAACGCTGCTGCGTATCGCTGCGGGCCTTGAAGTGCTGCAAGAGGGCAGCGTTTCCTTAGAGGATATTTATATTGCAGGCCCGGGCCAGCGTCACGTGCCGCCTGAGAAACGTAATGTCGGGCTGGCGTTTCAAGACTCGGCACTTTTCCCCCACTTAACCGTTTTGGAAAATGTCACCTTTGGACTTAAACATTTAGCTTCTCGCGAGCGTCGGGAGCGGGCGGCCAAACTGCTTGAGCAGTTGGGTATGGCTGCGTATATCGATGTTTACCCGCATATGCTTTCAGGGGGGCAGCAGCAGCGGGTGGCCCTGGCACGGGCGCTGGCGCCATCTCCGCGCTTAATGCTGTTGGATGAACCGTTTTCAAGCCTTGATGCGCGGCTGCGAGACCGAATCCGCGACGATACGCTGCACGTGCTTAAAAAAGTCGGCGCGGCGACGTTGCTGGTGACCCATGACCCCGAAGAGGCCATGTTTATGGCCGATCGCATCGCGCTAATGCGGGATGGCCGGATCGTGCAAACGGGAACGCCGCGAGAGCTTTACTGCTCACCTCAAGACCCTTTTGTCGTGACCTTTTTTGGCGACGTCAATGAACTACAGGGCAAGGTGCATAACGGCGCGGTTAACACGCCCGTGGGGCGGGTGCCGGCCGGTGGGCTAGCGGAAGGCAGCGACGCCCAGGTCATGATTCGCCCTGAGGCGCTGCGTATTGTTGAGCGTGAACTGCCTGCGGATGAGCACCGCCATAGCCATGTGGTAATGGCGAAGCTGCTGGGGCGCACCAGCCTGCTACACCTGTGTGCCCATGGTGGAAACGGCCTTGAGGCCCACCTGCACGCCCGCGTACCTGGGGTGTTTTTACCCGCGGAGGGGCAGCCGGTGGATATCCACCTCGACCTTTCACAGGTATTTGTTTTTCCCCTTGTGGCCTAGCAATTAGTGCTTGGCATTTAGCTTTTACGACTGAGCGCCGGGACGTGAGCGGCGCATGGCCATGCTAAGCAGAATGACCGGCAGGATGCCCACTACCACAATTGCCAATGACGAGGTCGATGCTTCGGCCAATCGCTCGTCAGAGGCGAGATTATGCGCCCGCACGGCCAGGGTGTCGAAGTTGAAGGGGCGCAGAATAATCGTCGCGGGCAGTTCCTTCATGACGTCAACGAAGACCAAAATTCCCGCCGCCAACAGGCTGCTGCGCATCATTGGTGTATGAATATGGCGCAGCGTGCCCCCCGCCGTTTGACCCAGGGTGCGCGAGGCGGCATCCATGCTGGGGGTCACTTTGCCTAAGCTCGCCTCAACGGCATTGAACGAGACAGCTAAAAAGCGCACGACGTAGGCGTATAGCAAAATAAACGCCGACCCACTGAAGACCAGGCCAACGATGTAGCCATAGTGATTATTCAGCCAGGTGTTGAGGGCGTTATCCAACCAGGCAAACGGAATCAGAATACCCACCGCGACTACTGAACCGGGAATCGCGTAGCCCATAGAGGCTACGCGAGAAGCCACCCGCGCAAACGTCGTATCGTGCATGCGTACGCCGTAGCTCAGCACAACGGCCAAGCCCACGGCGATTAGCGCAGCCACTGTTGCCAACCCCAGACTGTTCCAGGCGTAGCCAATAAATCGCGAGCCCCAGAGCGAATCGCCCCCTTGCAGGGCTAGATTGAGCAGAATGCCGCTGGGCAGTAAAAAACCCACCAGCACCGGCACCAAGCAGGCTAGTGTCGCCGCAGCAGCGCGCCAGCCGTGCAGCGCGTACTCGGGCAACTGCTGATAGCGATTGGTGGTGTGGAAGTAGCGGCGCTTACCCCGTGACCAGCGTTCCAGCAGCACTAGCACAATCACGAAGGTGAGCAGGCACGCCGCCAGCTGCGCCGCCGCTACTTGTTCACCCATGCCAAACCAGGTGCGGTAGATGCCGGTGGTAAAGGTATCCACGCCGAAGAACTGAACCGCCCCAAACTCGTTAAGTGTTTCCATCAGAACCAGCGATACCCCACCCACCAGCGCCGGGCGTGCCAACGGTACGGCGATACTGGCAAACAGTTTCCAGGGGCCGCGGCCAAGAGTGCGGCCCACATCCAACACGCAGACCGACTGCTCTAAAAACGAGGCGCGGGCCAGCAGGTAGACATAGGGGTAAAGCACCAGGGTAATCACCGTCGCGGCGCCACCAAGGGAGCGAATATTGGGAAAGTAGTAGTCGCCATACTCCCAGCCAAATGTCTCGCGTAGTAGGCTTTGTAACGGCCCAGCAAATTGGAGAAAGTCGGTGTAAGCGTAGGCGATAACGTAGGTGGGTACTGCTAACGGCAGCAGTAGCGCCCACTCGAATAGCCGCTTGCCGGGAAAGCGGCACATGACCACCAGCCAGGCCGTCCCGGTACCGATGATAAGCGTGCCGAGTCCTACGGTCACAACGAGCCAGAAGGTGTTGTTCAAATAACGGCCAAGTACGGTGCTGGCCAAGTGTTGCCAAACGCCATCGGTGGGCATTGCGATATGGGCAAATACCACCAGCACAGGCAGCGCCACTACGAATGCCACTGCTATCAGGGCAATCGACCAGGGGCTAGCGCGACGGCTAAGTGAAGAGGAGAAGGCGAATAGCCCGCGATAGCTGGATCTGAGCAAGCGAACACTCCTTGCCTTGACTAAAAGCAGTAATAGAAAGCCGGAAAGTAGCGCAGCACACTTAATGCGAAACTCAATACGAAATAGTGACGGGCGTGAATAGTAGCACTGGCGCTGCGCTGCTGCAGCTTTGCAGGCGGGTAGGTGGTGCAAAAAAGCCCGCCGAAGCGGGCCATAATGGTTGGACGTTAAGCTTTAAGTTCAGAGGGCCTAGTAACCGCCCAACAGCATTCTAGGCAGGCCGGTAATCAACCACGGGAAGAACGCCATTAGCGTACAGGCCAGCAGAATCAAGGCGACGAAAGGCACGACCGCTTTGTACAGATCGACGATTTCGACCCCAGGTGGTGCCACGCCTTTTAAGTAGAACAGCGCATAGCCAAAGGGCGGGGTCAGGAACGATGTCTGCAGTACTACCGCCACCATCACCACGAACCAGAGCATATCCACGCCCATGGTTTCGACGATGGGCAGCATGATCGGGAAGCTCAGTAGTACGATGCCGGTCCAATCCAGGAACATGCCCAGGATAAATACCAGGAACAGCATCAGGATCAGTGCCCCAATGGTGCCGCCAGGCATTGCCAGCACAAGGTCGCTAATCACGGTCATGCCGCCACCACGCGAGAACACACCGGTAAAGGCCGTGGCACCGACGAGTACCAGCATGACCATGGTGGTGGTCTTGCCCGCCTCTATCATCGTCCAGAAGCAGGTGCTGATTTTGCGGTCGCCGAAGATCATAAACAGGATAAAGGCGATAAAGACGCCGATAGCGGATGCTTCAGTGGCGGTGGCGACGCCGGTAAATAACGCGCCCAGCACGCCCAGGATCAACGACATGGGGGGAAGCACATACTTGGCCAGCATGATCAGCAGTTGTTTAGTGCTGACTTCGGCGCGTTCTTCGGCTGGTACCTTAGGGCCATAGTGCGGTTTGATGTAGCAGATGATCAGTACGTAGAGTGCATACATGACCCCAAGTAGCAGGCCGGGAATCAGCGCGCCAGCAAACAGTGCGCCCACGGAAACCGGTGAGTAGCTGGCCATCAGAATGAGCATGATGCTGGGCGGAATCAAGATGCCTAAGCAGCCGCTGGCCATAATAACGCCTGCGCTCAGCTCTTTGTTGTAGCCATACTTGAGCATCGGCACCAGAGCAATCATGCCCATTACCGCAATTGAAGCGCCAACAATACCGGTGGTAGCCGCTAGCAGCACCGACACAATGACCACGGTAAGCGCCAAGCCACCGCGCAGGTTGGCCAGCAATAGGCGCATGGCGTCAAACATCTTCTCAGTAACACCAGAGTCGTTTAAGAACCTCGCCATCAATATGAATAGCGGTATCGCGACCAGGACATAGTTATCCATGGCGTTACCGAAAATATTGTTGATCAGGGTGCCGAGAATGCGCTCGCCGGGGCCAAGAAAGGCACCGATAACGGCTACACCGCCTAGCACAAACGCCAACGGGTGGCCCATAAACAGCCCCACCATCAGGCCGCCAAACATCACCAGCGTGAGTACTTCAGGACTTAGGTTCATGCTGATGCCTCCTCACGAAGCTGCATGATGGCACGCAGCACAATGGCAATTGCCTGCAGCAGAATCAGGATAGCGGCGACCACAATCACCCCTTTGATCGGGTAGACCGGGATTGAGACCATGCCATAGGTGGTTTCACTGCGGCTCCAGGCGCGTTCAAAGAAGCTCCAGCCCAGGGTGATCAGCATCCAGATAAAGGGGACAAAGAAAATCAGGTAACCAAGCACTTCAAGCACCGCTTGCTTTTTGCGCGACAGCAGACGTTTTAATATATCGACTTCCACGTGGGCATGATGTTTGAGCCCATAGGCCGCCATTAGCATAAAGTGGGCGCCAAACAGCATTTTGGTCACGTCAAATGCCCAGTCGCTAGGGCGCCCAAACAGAAAACGTGACGCAATGTCATAAAGAACAATCAGGGTAATGATGGCAATCAATGGAGCGATGACACGCCCAAAAGCTTCATTGATGGCATCGATCGCCTTGGCAATCGCATTCATGGAAGATCTCCGCGGTCAGCACAAAAAAACCGCCCTGGCAAACACCAAGGCGGCACAGAAGCGCCTTACAGGCAGGCTTCGATCTCTTCCAGTGAGGGCAGGTTATCCATCACGCGACTCATGTTGAAAGGAGCGGAAACATCGCGCCAGGTTGCGTAGTGCTCAAGGTAGGCAATCATCGACTGGTAGACTTTAGCGTGGTCAGCAGATTCGCAAGCACCGCGCAGAATCACTTCGTTGGTGACTTCCTGAATGCGCGCCAAATCTTCTTCAGAGAACTGATTGATCGTGACGCCTGCGTCGATGAACTTCTGTGTGGCTTCGGTCGACTGGCGCTCAGACCAGGCTAGTGACCATGCCATGGTGGCATCCGCCGCAATACGCAGAGTCTCTTGGGTCTCTTCTGAGAGCGCGTCCCAGGCGTCTTTATTGATCATTACGCCAAATACGCTGGCAGACTGGTGCCAACCGGGGGTTGCCCAGTAGTCAGCCACTTCGGCAAAACCGGCATTGAAATCAACGCCAGGGGTGGAGAATTCACCCGCATCGATAACGCCGCGTTCAATGGCTTGGTAGACTTCACCGCCCGCCAGAGTGACTTGCGAGCCGCCCAGCTCTTCGAGTACGCGGCCCTGGTCGCGGCCCGAAAGGCGCAGACGCTTGCCTTCCAGGTCGGCAATGCTTTCAATCGGGGTGCGGCCCATAAAGCCCGACTCATTGTTGGTAATGCCGTAAGGCAGATAAACCATGTTGAACTGGCCGTAGATCTCTTCGTACAGCTCGCGGCCGCCCCACTGCTGAATCCAGTTAAGGTAATCAACGCCATTAAACAGGCTGGTGGTCGTGGCCAGTGGTGAAAAAGCGGGGTTCAAGCCGGCCCAATAGCCCGGCCAGTCGCCTGCGGCTTCAATGCTGCCCGTTTCGGTGGCGTCAAATACTTCTGTGCCGGGCATCAGCGTACCGCCTGCGCGGAAATTGATCTGTAGCTCTTCTCCCGCCAATTGATTGACCAGTTCCACCCAGTGCTGGTCAATCTTGATCAGGTCAAGGTTTTCCGGCCAGGTGCTGGTCATTGTCCACTCTTCTTGTGCTTGGGCGGTGGTCGTTAAGGCAGCGAAGGCAATACCAGCGGCAAGGCCGGTGAGGGCAAATTTGTTCATTGTTTTCATGATGTATTTCCTGGTTTGGCGCGTGGCGTTATTAGTGTTGGGTACCTGGATGCAGGAAAGTGCAGCGCTGCTGGGTTACGTTTACGTAAACATGGGTTTTAGCGCTGCAGAGCTAAATTAGCACAACAACCCCGCTGCAGTGCAATATCAGTAATGTAAGAGATTTCAGCCGTTGGTTTTTATGGGAAAACCCTGTTGGTTTAATTAAAACAAATAGTTATGTTGTTTTTTCGGCATCGGGATGAGTAGTTGCGTCGCTCAAGAACGTTGAAAGGAGTTAAATTATTCAACCAAAGTTGTAAGCATAAGGTGCTCCATAAGAGGCTTAGCGGCACACTTACACACTTAATAGGGTAACGTGATGGGAAGCAGTCGCGCTGGAGCAGGAAATCATTTGTTAAATATCCATGTGCTAGAAAATAAACCGCAAGCGCGGATGGTGGCGGCGTTGGTTCATCATGCGCAGAGTTTGGCCCGCCGCCGCTGGCGCCAGCTTGTGTGGCTAAGCGGCGATGCCGAGCAGTGCCAATCCCTTGCGCAGGCTTTATGGCAAGCCCACCCCTGGAGTGCGCCGTTATGGGTGGGGAGCGAACACCTTTCGCCACGCAAGGCGCGCACGCGCCTGGGCGCAGAGCACCAATTGGTAGTGCTCGACACCCACAGCACCGGGTTTGATCCCGAAGCCTTGGGGGCGCTGGCGGGAACGCTCACCGCCGGTGGTTTGCTGGTATTGCTCACCCCGCAGCCGTGGGGAGAGTCACCAGATCCAGACTACGCACGTTTTGCTGATCATCCCTGGCACTGGTCAGAGCTGAGCTGCCACTACCTGGCGCGCTTGGCGCGTCAGTTGCAGGCCTCGCCTCAGGTAGTGCGCTGGCGCGCTGACCAGACTCTGTATCTACCTCGACTGCCTGTGCGCAAAGCAGATGAAGCCGCAAGTGGCGATAGCGACTGCCTGACCTCAGACCAAGCCTACGCAGTGACACAGCTGGTTGGCTTAAAGCGCCGCCGCCCGTTGGTAATAACCGCTGATCGTGGGCGCGGCAAAAGCGCCGCGCTGGGCATTGCTTGTGCTCGGCTGCTGACCCACAAAGCCCAACGAGTAGTGCTCACCGCGCCGCGGCTGAGTGCGGTGGAGAGCGTGTTCGAGCGGGTAGCGGCACTCTGCCCGGACGGCCGTCGTGTCGCTACCGGCCACTTTGTGTTGGCCGAGGGCAGCGAACTGATTTTTTTACCCCCGGATGTGCTCACCGAGCAGGTTAACGCTCAGCAGCAGGGCGGTGATGGCAGTTATCTAATGGTCGATGAGGCGGCGGCGATTCCCGCTGCACTGTTGGGCCAGTGGCTCGCGGTCTTTCCGCGTATTGCTTTTGCCACCACGGTGCACGGCTATGAGGGGTCGGGAAGAGGCTTCGCCTTGCGCTTTCGCGCGACCCTTGATCGCCTGACGCCCCAGTGGAAAGCGCTAACGCTTAACGCACCGATCCGCTGGCGCAGCGGCGACCCGTTGGAAGCTCTGGTCAATCAACTGCTGTTGTTAAAAGCACCGCTGCCCAGCGCTCAGACGGATGGCAGCGCAGTGGCAACCAAGGTGATTGATCGAGCTCGCCTCGCCCATCAAGACGCTATGTTGGAGAAGCTGTTTGGGCTGCTGGTACAGTCGCACTACCGCACCTCTCCCAATGACCTGCGCCAACTGCTTGACAGCCCGGGTGCTCAGCTACGCATGATTGAGCAGGCAGGTGAACCTCAAGCGGTGTTGGTCACCCGTGAAGAGGGCGGCTTTGAGGCCACTCTTGCCGACCGGGTCGCCCGCGGTGAACGACGTCCCCAGGGGCATTTGTTGGCGCAATCGTTGGCAACCCATGCCGGTAGCCGTGAGGCATTGACTGCCCGCTGGCGTCGCGTGGTACGTATCGCTACCCACCCCGAGCGGCGACGCCAAGGCTTGGGGCAAGCGTTACTAGGCGAGGATATGGACGCTGCCAAGCAGCAAGGTGCTGCACTTTATGGCGCGACCTTCGGCGCTGAAGCGTCACTGCTGCGCTTTTGGCTGGCGCTGGGTTTTACGCCGGTACGCTTAGGGATTACTCGGGAGACATCCACCGGGGAGTTCGCTGTTATGGTGGCCAAAGCGTTGAATTCAGAGGGCGAGGCGGTGCTTGCTGATCTTAGTGAGCGCTTCCAGACGGCGCTCCCAGCTCTGCTGGCTTTTGAACTCAAGGCGCTACCCGCAGCAGTGCTCGTAGTGCTGCTCGCTCAAATGCCAAGCATGCCACTGAGTGGCCGCGAGTGGCAGGATATCGAGGACGTAGCGACCGCCCATCGCGACCCCGCTCTTGCCCGCTCGGCTCTGCAAGCCTTGGTCCGCGTAGCCAGCCACCGCGCTTTAACTGAGACACAACAGCAGGCACATCAACAATTATCTGCCTGGGCGTTCCAAAATATCGCTCTGGCGGATGCTCATAACGACGCAGTGAAATCCCTGCGCCTCGCTGTCAACAGCCTCATTGAGGTAAAGTAGATTGGTTACCGATAACGAAGAGTCTTTATGAACGCACATCTTGACGCGCTTGAGCCCTCCTTGGTTTGGCGCCACTTTCGAACGCTTTGTAATACGCCGCGCCCCTCTGGGCATGAGGCGGCACTCGTCGCTACCCTCGAAAGCTGGGCTGATGCTCAAGGCTTCGCCCACGACCGGGATACCTTCGGTAATTTACGCCTGCTTAAGCCAGCCTCTCCTGGCTGCGAACAGGCGCCCGGCGTGGTACTCCAGGGCCACCTGGACATGGTTGCCCAGGCCAACAGCGATCATGCTCACGACTTTACCCGCGACCCGATCAGTACCTATGTGGCCGACGGCTGGCTGCACGCCGATGGCACCACTTTGGGCGCGGACAACGGATTGGGCGTGGCGGCGATTCTCGCCGTGCTGGAAGACCCTGGTTTACGCCACGGACCGTTGGAAGCGCTATTCACCTTGGAAGAAGAGACCTCCATGGGCGGCGCTCTGAACCTGGCTGAAAATTGGCTCGAAGGTTCGCTGCTACTCAACCTGGATAGCGAAGATCGGGGGCAGGTCTATATTGGCTGTGCGGGCGGGGCCGACGTTGAAGTCGATGCCCAACTGCCCAGTGCCGCCGCTGGCGACCACGAACGGGTGATCGAAATCGTCTTGACCGGCCTGAAGGGTGGCCACTCCGGCGCGGATATCCATAAGCCGCTGGGTAACGCCAACCGGTTGTTGGTTAGAGTGCTGCGCTCCCTCGAGGCGTTTGATGCGCGCTTGATTAGCTACCAAGGCGGCACCTTGCGCAATGCGATTCCCCGGGAAGCCTTTGCCCAGGTGGCGCTGCCCGCCGATGAAGTGGATGCGGCCATGGTGTCTATCGCCGGGCTGGAAACGATTCTGTTAAGAGAGTTAGGCAGTGGCGACAGCGGCCTTAAAATTAGCGCCCAACGTCTGACTGAGATACCCGACGCGGAGCCGCTAACCTTGGACGCCAGCGTTATGCTGCTGGCCGCGCTTCACGCTGCCCCCTGTGGCGTCGAGCGGATGAGCGCGGATGTGCCAGGCGTAGTGGAAACCTCCAATAACCTGGGCGTGCTAAGCCTGGAAAATGGCCGGTTACATCTCTGCGCACTGGTACGCTCACTCCACGACAGTGCGGTGGTGGCCATGGGGGATCGCTTTCAAGCGCTGTTTGGATTGATCGGCGCACGGGTAAAAGTTGAGAACAGCTACCCAGGTTGGGCGCCGAATCCGAATGGCGAGCTTCTAGCGACCTTTAAAGCCCGCCATGCGGCGCTGCTGGGCCGTGAGCCGGAGGTGAAGGTCATCCACGCGGGGCTTGAGTGCGGTATTCTTGGCAGCAAATACCCGCAGCTGGATATGATCTCCTTTGGGCCACTGATTCGCGGCGCCCACTCACCGGATGAGCGGGTGGAGTTAGCCTCTGTGGAAGAGTTCTGGCCGCTGCTGCGGGCGTTGATCGAGGATCTTGCCGATCAGCGCTGATCGTCCCACGCGAACACAAAAACGGCACCTACGCAGCGAAGGTGCCGTTCTTAGCTCAAAAGATGACGCTTACTTGCTTAAATAGGCGTTGAGCATCCAGATGGTTTTTTCCTGCTCGCGGATGTAGTCACCGGCTTGTGCGGCGGTGCCTTCATCGTCGGCGTCAGAGGCTAGCGACAGCAGTTCACGCTGCAGCTCAATGATTGTTTGGTACCCTTTGAGCACGCCTTTGACGCAGGTGTTACCGTCGTGAACGTCTTTATCTTCCTGAATGCGCGATAGCGTTACGTAGTCGCTGTAAGCGTGTACCGGCTTGTGACCCAGGGTCAGGATGCGCTCGGCAACCTCGTCCACTTTGGTCAGCAGGTCGGTGTAAAACTCTTCAAACTTGGCGTGCAGTTCAAAAAAATCGTTACCACGAACATTCCAGTGGTAGCCGCGCACGTTCATATAGAAAATTTGGTAGTTGGCCAGCAGGTGGTTTAGCTTTTCGGCGAGTTGACTAGCGCTACCTTCGTGTAGGCCAATGCTGTTGGTATCAGTCATATCCTGCTTCCTCTTTATGCCACAGTAGGCGGCGGTTGATGCGTGCTTCCAGAATAGGGTGTCTTTGGGGCGGTGCAAAACAAGTTTTTTGCATCGCTGCCATAGAGCTTGGGCATTAGATCTTTGAAATTAGCGCTTTGTCATTGATGCTTCGACATTAAGCCACTGCCGTTACCCTTTGCTGATTTATTAGATGCTGGCGTTGAGCGCTTTTTTCAAGGTCTACATACATTTCAAGGTCTGTGTACCCACAGCCGAAGCAGGCTTTCACAGCGCGCTTCCAGTAGCTCAGCGGTGCGCGGTAGTGCGTCAGCTAACGTCATGGGGCCATCGGCTAACGCGAAAGCGGCGGTGACGCCTTCATCAAAACAGGCTTGCCAACCATCGCCTAGGCTGCCCGCCAGCACGATAACGGGTTTGTGGAGACGTTTGGCGGCACGGGAAACGCCAATGGGCGTTTTTCCCGCCAGGCTCTGCCCATCCAAACGGCCTTCGCCGGTAATCACTAGATCTGCTTTGGCCAAGAGCATCGCCATGTCGGCCTGCTGCATAATCATCTCAATGCCGGGCTTTAGTGTGGCATTTAAAAAAGCCTTGGCCGCAAACCCCATGCCGCCCGCGGCCCCTGCACCCGGCAGTGTTCGATAATCATCGCCTAATGCATGAGCGCTGATATCGCCGAAGTGACCAAGCGCACGATCCAACTGCTCGACTTCTTCAGGTGATGCACCTTTTTGCGGGCCAAATACCGCGCTGGCACCACGTTCGCCTAGCAGCGGGTTGTCCACATCAACGGCGGCTTCCAGGCTAAACTTGGCTAACCGAGGGTCTAGCCCATCGAGTTCTAAGCTAGCCAATTGGTTAAGCGCCGCGCCGCCGGGGGGAAGCGGTTCGCCGTGTTGATCTAAAAAGCGCGCGCCCAGTGCCTGCAGCATGCCTGCGCCGCCGTCATTGGTGGCGCTGCCGCCAAGCAGCAGCAGCGCTTTTTCTGCACCTTGATCCAGTGCCGCCAGCAGTAGTTCACCCACCCCAAAGGTAGAGGTGTGTAGCGCATTACGCTCGTCGGCCGCTAAGTGCTGTAATCCGCTGGCTTCAGCCAGCTCAATAAACGCGGTACGCTGGTCGCTCAGCCATCCCCAGGCTGCTTGACGAGGGCGGCCCAGGGCATCTTGAACGTTTAGCTGGCGCCGCTCGGCACCAGTAGCGGCGATGAGTGCGTCTAGACTGCCTTCGCCGCCGTCCGCTAAAGGGCAGACTTGAACGTGCGCCTCAGGTGCAGCGCGCTGCACGCCTCGCGCCATGGCAGTTGCGGCGTCTTGGGCGCTTAGTGCATCTTTGAAGCTGTCGGGGCAAAGCAAAACATTCATTAGCACGATCTCCGCAAAACGGTGTCTTCAATACGGTGTCTTCATTACCCTACAATGTCAGTTAAGTATGACCACCTTTGGCGAGCTTAGCGCGCTAGCCTGCGCCAAACCAGCGGCCTCGCCCATTTAGAGGGACTAACATGAAGTCGATACCCATAAGCTTAACCTGTCTGCTGGTACTTGCTGGCTGCCAAGTGGTTCCTGACCGTCTGCCCCAAGCGGAACCAGCGCCAGCGGCTTCGTGCTATTTCCCCGCCACCCATGAGCGGGCGCTGGAAACCAGCGTTGAGGTGCTCACCGAGTGGGGGTTTACCCTGAACTCTACCGATACTTCCCTGGGCTTGATCAGCGCCAGCCGCGAACGGCCACTGCACGGCTATTATGATCCTTACGACGATGCCTACAGCTATGGGCGTGGAATGCGCCTGTTTGGTGGTGTGGGCATAGGCCGCGGTGGTTCCGGTGTCGGTTTTGGCATCGGGGGGATTGGTTATGGCGGTGGCGTGGGCCAGCAGCCGGTGGAGGTGGAGCGTGTATCGCTATTGGTGGACGACACGCATATACGTATATCCCGAGATATTCGCCGCTTCGATCACTGGGGTGATCTGCGTGAATCCTACAGTGCCAGCAACGACGATTTCTGTCAGCGCTTTCAAACCAGTTTTACGCAAACCGTCCCTGCGACTGGGAGGCCGTTATGAGAATGCGCCACTGGTTGTTAATCGGGCTACTGGGTGGATTGGTTGGCTGCGCGACGACAACGCCTTTGGAACCCCGTGAACTGGTTTACGCTACCTCTGCAGAGGAAACCTTCCGCGAAGCCGTGGAATTGATGGTGGAGCAGGGCTATGTGGTACGCCATGCGGATCTGTCGTTGGGGCGCGCCGAGGCATCCCTTGCCCGCTGGCCGGAGTATCGCCTGCAACTGCAGGTAAGCGAAGAGGGCAGGGGCAGCCGCGTTAGTGTGTCGGCGCTGAAGGGAAGTCAGCCCTTGCCGCCCTATTTGCTCGACCCTTGGCTTGTCGCCTTGCAACATAAATTAGGTGTCGCGCCATGAAGTGGGCGGGTACCGCAGTAGCCGTTTGCTTGGGTATGAGTGGCTTTGTGGTCAGCCCCGATGCCCGTGCCCACCCTCACGGCTGGATCGACCTGAGTGTGCGGGTCATCACCGATGATCAGGGCATGGTGAGTGGCCTGCATCAAACCTGGCGGATGGATCCCTTCTACAGCCTGGTCGTTTTTGAAGAACTACAGCAGGTGGAAAACGCCAGTCTAGAGGAGGGGCTGGATCAGCTTGGCAAAGAGATTCGCGATAATCTCGCCGCGCAGCACTATTTAACCGAAGTGAGTATTAATGGTGAACACCAGGCGTTGGGTGAGGTAAGCGAATATACCGCCATGGAGCGGGATGGGCGGCTTACCTTTATGTTTATCCTGCCGCTGGAAGCGCCCCAACCGCTGACAGATGCCATGCTTAGCTACCAAGTGTTTGACCCCACCTACTACATCGAAGTGGTGCACGAGGAGGAAGGTGGCCAGCCACGGGATGATGCACTGATACTTCACGGTGAGCCTGTCTGTGAGTTGTCTATTCTCCCCGCGGATCCCGACCCTGAGTTGGTGATGCAAGCGGCGCTGCTCGATAAAGATGAGAGTGGTGAGCCCGGCTTGGGGCGCTATTTTGCCGAAACCGGTCAAGTTGATTGTCGCTAGGCGCTGTTCGAAAACAGGCAGAGCCGTGCTATTTTATGGCCTTGTTACTTTATAACAGCTTTTTCGGTGGAGCGGTTAAATGTTTTTAACACGGCCCTTTACACGTCAATTAGGGTTAATGCTGGGTCTGCTGCTAGCCGCAGCAGTGCTCATCATCGTTTGGCAAGGCGGGTTTCAGAGCGTGAGCTATCAGCTACTTGGTTGGCAGCGTGATCTGCACCGTTCGCTAACGCTGGCGATTACCGAACTGTCGCGCACCCCCACCATGGCGACCTGGGTGAGCCTGCTAGGCATTAGCTTCGCTTATGGCGTCTTTCATGCCGCCGGGCCGGGGCACGGTAAAGCCGTCTTGGCGACCTACTTAGCCTCCCACGGCGGTGCGGTAAAGCGCGCCTTGGGGCTCTCTTTTGCTGCCTCCTTACTGCAAGGCGTGACCGCCATTGCGCTGGTCGTTGTGCTGGTTTACGGCCTAGGCTGGATAACCCGGCAGGCCATGGGTAGCGTTGCCTGGGTCGAGCAGGCTAGTTTTCTGCTGGTGGCGGCGTTAGGGGCGTGGCTATGCTGGCGGGCCGTCAAGCAGTTGCGGCGAGCCTATCAGCCGGAGCGAGCGGCTCATTCGCACAGCCCAGGCCATGAACATAATCAAGACCATGAACATAATCCAAACCACGAACATAGCCATGGTCATGACCACAGCCACTGTTGCGGTGGTGCTCACCATATTGAACCGCATCAGACGTTAGATTGGCGTACGGCGATGATGACGGTCGGCGCCATTGGTATGCGTCCCTGTAGTGGGGCGGTATTAATGCTGGGGGCAGCCAGCTTGCTGGGTCAGTTTGAGGTGGGGGTAGCATCGGTAGTGGCCATGTCGATCGGCACTGGGATAACCGTATCAGCGCTTGCCCTGGCGAGCATTTTTGCCCGTGGCTGGGCGCAGCGGCGCTTATCCAAGCAGCAGTACAGCCAGCGCAGCGTACAAAAAGCCACCGGCTGGGTGGCCTTGGCCGGTGGTGCGCTGATAGTAGTACTAGGGATTTCGCTTAGTGTTGCGGGCGTCGCACAGCCTGCCAGTGGGCCGCTCCTCAATGAGCCACCTGCTCGTCAAGGCCACCCATTAACGGGGTAAAAGTCGTCTATATATCAAGCCCGTCGATAAGTGCCAGTAACTGATCCCGTAACTGCGCCTGGCCATCCAGGTCGTAGGGTTCGGGGCTGCCATTGCCCCATACCGGTGCCGGCCAGGTCGCATCGCTGTGCCGTCTAAGCACAACGTGTACATGCAGTTGGCTAACCACATTGCCTAGCGAGGCAATATTGATTTTGTCCCCCTTAAGCGCTGTTTTCATTGCTTCACCTAGCTGAGTGGCTTCATACCAAAGCTGTTGTTGGTCATGGGCCGAAAGCTCGAACACCTCGCTGATAGAGATCTGGCGTGGTACTAGAACCACCCAGGGGTAGCGCGCGTCATTCATTAACAGCACGCGGCTAAGCGGCAGGTCTGCGATGGGTAAGGTGTCGGCAGCAAGGCGTTCATCTAGCTCGAATTTGATCAAATCATAGCCTCCAGGCAGCGGTTTAAATAATTATTAGCATAACAGCCGCGAAGTGAAGTAGGGAAAGCGAGCGCGATTGCCAAAACGCTGTTACCCTGAAAAAACTCCCAAGTGGCAAATTACGCTGCCAGTGGAGTTTCCCGATGTTGAATGATTCGTTAAGGAGAACGGAAAATGAAAAAATTATTAGCCATGAGCTTTATGCTGCTGATAACAGCGGGCGTTCTAACGGGTTGCAATACTATTGCTGGCGCTGGCCAGGATGTTGAAGAGGGTGGTCAAGCTGTCCAGGATGCAGCAAGTTAAGGTTGCATGAAAGATGGTAGCATCCCACGAGCTAGGCTAACGCCTGGCCCGTGGGGTTTTATAGCCTATCCCCATAACTTACTTTTTGGAGATTCAAGGATGAAACCCTGTACTTCTTTGGTTAAGTTTGCCGCTGTTAGCGCCTGTGCGCTGCTGTTAACAGCCTGTGTTAATTCGCAAATGCCGATTTCCCCTGCCAACGATGACGTAGACGCAGCGCCACCGCCGCCAACGGTAGGGGCGAATGGCGCCAGTGATGAGTACGCCGCCACCTGTGATTTAGACGCGATTCAATCGGCTATCGGTGAGCCTTTCGATGAGGCTAACGCTGCACAGTTACAAAGCGATAGCGGTGCGCGACAAGTGCGTGTACTTCGCCCTGGTGATATGGCCACCATGGATCACCGCCCGGATCGTTTGAATGTGCATCTTGACGATCAGGATATGATTGAAGATCTGCGCTGTGGCTAACGTTTTGTCACCTTAAAATCAGCACAACGCAGGCGGCGGTCAATAATCCCATGGTGATATTGAACCCCCGCCATGCGCCGTCGCTTTTGATCCACTGCCCAATAGCTGTGCCAAAAGCCGCCCATAAGGCAATGCAGGGCAGAGCCACCATCTCCGCAAAACCTGCCAGTAGCAGCGCATTAAATACCGGTTGGCCGCTTTCGGGTAGAAAACCCGCCATCAGTGCCAGCCCCATTACCCACGCTTTTGGATTGGCGAACTGAAACGCCGCTGCCTGCCAAAACGTGAAGGGTACGCTATGGGTCTGCGCCTTAAGATTGGGCGGCGGGGCGCTGGCAATTTTCCAAGCCAAATAGAGCAAATACGCGCTGCCTATCCAGCGCAGTGCCGTTTGAATCGCCGGGTAGCGTTCAAACAGCACGCCCAAGCCCAGTGCTATACCTGCAAACAACAAAAAGCAGCCGCCTAAAATCCCCCACATATGCGGCAGCGTACGCCTAAAGCCGAAGTTAGCGCCAGAGGCGGTAAGCATAACGTTGTTCGGCCCTGGGGTAAGCGTCATCGACATCATATAGAGCGCGGCCGGACCGAGGATTACCCATTCGCTATTCATTTATTGTATCCATACAATTTGGTGGTAAGGATTGTTTTGTTGCCGCTTTTGCTAGCATAATGGGGTTTAAATTGACGTCAAAGGTTTTATTGTCACCATGACAATGTGGGTGCCTTCGCTAGCTGAATTTTCTGGTTCACGTTACCGCGCTATTGCCAGTGCCATTGAAGCCGCTATCCAGGCGGGAACACTACTGCCAGGGGAGCGATTGCCGCCCCAGCGCCGCTTGGCGGATGCGCTAGGTGTGACCATTGGCACGGTAACCCGGGGGTACGCTGAGGCTGAACGCAATGGCTGGGTGTCGGCACGGGTGGGTAGCGGCACCTATGTGAAGAGCCAAGACCAAAACAATGCTTTTAGCCTGACGTTTCCCGCTGACGAAACGGCCGGTGTGATCGATTTAAGCCTTAGCCTGCCACCGCCCCACCCGTTGCGGCAGACGCTGTTGAGCGAAGCGCTGGTCGCTTTAAGTCAATCCGGGGCAGCATTAGCACGTGGTGTTACTTACCAACAGGCCCAGGGGCGTCATGAGCATCGTGAAGTACTCGCTCGCTGGTTAAATACTTTGGGTATGCCGCTGATGGCCGATGAGCTGCTCATTACCCAGGGTGGGCAGCATGGCCTTAGTTTGGCGCTCAGCACCTTGCTAAGGCCGGGCGAGCTGTTGGCCGCTGATGCCTTGACCTATCCCGGTGCCATCAGCGCTGCGCAGCAGGGGCATCTAAAGTTGGTAGGCATTGGTCAAGACAGTGAAGGGATGCGCATGGATCTGCTTGAGGCGCAGTGTGCCCGGCAGCCACCTAGAGCGATTTATCTAACGCCGGAACAGAACAACCCCACCGGCGCGTGTTTAAGCGAATCGCGCCGCGAGCGACTGGTAACGTTGGCACGGCGCTACGATATCTGGCTGATTGAAGATGGCGTGCAGTATCTACCCGCTGAGCAGCGCGGTACACCCCTTTACAGGCTTGCGCCGGAGCGCACGCTGTTTGTGTTTAGTACCGCTAAAGTGCTGGCGGGTGGGCTACGAATTGGCGTACTGCGTGCGCCTAAAAGCTTGCACGAGCGGTTAGCGACAGGCCTTCGCGCTCAGAGTTGGATGGTGCCACCGCTAATGGTCGATGTGGTTTGCCATTGGATTAATCAGCCCGCGGCGGAAAAATTACTTACCTGGCAAACTCAGGAGCTCGCGGAGCGTCAGCAGTTGGCTGCCGAATGGCTAAAAGATTTTTCCTTAAGCGGGCGTTCGCACAGCAGCAATGTATGGCTTGCGCTGCCAGAGGGGAGCCGGGCCGTAGAGCTGTGTGAACGGCTACTGCAGCGGGGCGTTAAGGTCAGCAGCGCAGAGCCCTTTTGTGTCGGGAGCACGCCAGCGCCCCAAGCGATTCGGCTATGTGTTGGGGCCGCGGCGGATCGCAGTGAACTGATTCAGGCATTGAGTATCGTCGCCGCCTGTTTAACCGAGCGCCCATTAGCCCCTGTCACTTTGTGAATTACTCGTAGCGGTCTTTCCAGCCCTGGTGGCGCACCTGGTCTTTAAGCATTTCGAGGACGTCGTACAGCACCTGCTCGGTGACCCGATTGCTGCCTTCGTCAACCGTCAGCCAGGTGTCGAAGCCGCTGTCGGCGGTGCGCTCCACTAACTGCCTAAACTCATCCGAATGAATGCCTAGCAGCAGCTCATCGACTAGCCGTTGAGCAACGCCGCTGAGTGATGCTTCCATCGCGCTGGTGGCCTGCTGCCCCATGGGCAGGCGGTTAAGGCGCTGAATCTCGGGGCTTTCCCGTAGCGTGCGGCTAACTAAATCACTGATTGCCGCCATAATGGATTGGCGGTTGTGCTGGTAGGCTTTGCCGATAGTGCTCTCCAGCCGCTGAGCGATCTCATGAATCAGCTGAGCTTTGCGGGGCATGATCACACGTTCAATCACGCGCTCGGTCAGCGAATCGCTGGCGCGTATCTGCTGCTGTACATTGCCCAATAGACGCAGGGCGATGCGGTCGGAAAGCTCCTCAAGCAGAATGTCGTAATACTTGGCCACAAATTGATAGATGTACCAGTGGGTAACATCAATAAGGCCGAGGCGATGCAGCCGATTGATTAACGATACAACGCGTAAAATACGCAGTAGTCGGAAGCCCGCGAGGGGAATGCAGCCCAGCACATCGTACCAGTGCACGAAGGGGTAGAAAAACCAGCGGTGGTAGCGCCGCTCGGCAATCGCGATTGACCAGCCCAGCAGTACGTCGGCGATAAAAAAGCTGACAAATACCAGGTCGATGGTGATAAAACGGCTATGAATCACGTCATCGTAGAAGGTGTGAAAACCGGGGGCGAGGTTGGCGATGCCCTGGTTAATAGGGTCAAGCAGAAACAGCGAATCAAACAGCAGTAGCGATAGATTAATCACCACTAGCGTCAGAATAAAAAAATCCCAACCAATATGGGCGTATTCAACCGCTTTAGGCAGGTGTGGATAGCGTTCCCTGGCGGGCATACGAACTCCTTGTCGTTGGGTCTTTAATGGGCCTGGGACTGGTAATGCTGCTGGGTCAGCAGTTCCTCTTTTTCTGCCTGTTTGCGTAATTTTTTGCGCAGTGCCGCCTTTTCAAAACGCAGTTCCTGGAGCGGTGTGGCCAACTTGAGCGGCGGTACGCTAGCGGGTTTACCATCAGCGTCCACTGCTACCATGGTGAGGTAGCAACTGTTGGTATGGCGGATCAGCTTATTACGAATATCTTCAGCCACGACCTTGATGCCCACTTCCATCGACGAGCGACCAACATGATTAACGCTGGCTAGAAAGGTGACCAGCTCACCGACATGAATCGGCTGCTTAAACAACACCTGATCCACTGACAGCGTCACCACATAGTGGCCCGAATAGCGGCTGGCGCAAGCAAAAGCGACTTCATCGAGCTTTTTAAGAATTGCACCACCATGGACTTTGCCGCTGAAATTCGCCATATCGGGCGTCATCAATACGGTCATGGAGAGTTCATGCTGCCCAGGCAGGGCAGCGTTAGCGCTGATTTCGGCGTCTGTCATTCGGTGCTCCTGCTCCTACGTGAGACCAATAACGGCTGCCCGTTACTCATATGCTGGGCAAACGGAGCGACGGGCAGTCATTGGCGGTTGTTTAAAACCATACCAGACCGACGGAAATAATAATGCCGGTGATAAAAAGCTGAATCAGGCAGAAGCCCATAATATCTTTCGCCTTTAGGCCCGCAATGGCGAGCACCGGGAGTGCCCAGAAGGGCTGTAGCAGGTTAGTCCAGGCATCGCCCCAAGCCACCGCCATGGCAACCCGCGGAATATCAGCTCCTAAGGCCTGAGCAGCCGGTAGCATCACCGGTGCCTGAACTGCCCACTGGCCGCCGCCGGAAGGGACGAATAGGTTGACAATACCCGCGCTGATAAACGACCAGAACGGCAGTGTATTGGTGGTGGCAAAGGAGACCAGCCACTCGGACATGCTCTCTGCTAGCCCGGACTGCACCATAATGGCCATGATGCCAGCGTAAAATGGGAATTGTATGACAATCCCTGCGCCGCCTTTAATAGCTTCGTGCAGGCTATTGAGCAGATTACGCGGCGTGCGGTGCAACACAATGGCTAGGAACAGAAACATAAAGTTAACGACGTTAAGGTTTAAGCCACCACCCCTTAGCAGGAAGTGATCAAGCAAGAACAGCAGCCCCGGCACACCGACCAGCAGGGCGAGGGTAAAGCTATTTTCCAGGCGTTCAGCAGGACGAGTAATGCGGCCAACCGGCTCGGGCTCTTCATTCAGAACATTTGGGTCGACATAGACACTATCCTTCTCATCCGGCAGCATCATGCGGTTTACCAGTGGGATGGCAATAAATAGGCAGGCCACAATAGCGAGGTTGAAGAAGGCGAAAATCGTAGAGCCGGTACCAATCACTCCAATTTGATCGGCGGAAAAATGCCCTTCGGTAGCGATGGTTAGCGGTATTGAGCCTGCCAAACCGCCGTGCCACACCACAAAGCCTGAGTAAGCACTGGCCACTAATAGCCGATAGTCAACGCGGATCAGCCGAGCCAGCTCTTTGGCAAATAGCGCGCCGACCACAAGGCCAAACCCCCAGTTAATCCAGCTGGCCGCCAATGAGACCAGCGTCACTAGGATGATTGCACCGCCAGGGGATTTAGCAGTACCGGCTATTTTCTGCAGAATGCGTTTTACTGGCGGTGAGCTTGCCAGCATAAAACCGGTGACCAGCACCAGCAGCATCTGCATAGAGAACGTCAGCAAGCCCCAGAAGCCATCACCCCAGAAGCGCAGTACTGCCAGCGGTGTTTGCCGCTCAATGGCGATTGCGGCGGCCGAGGCAATTAACGTCAGCAATAGTACGAAAATATACGGGTCGGGGAGATAGCGCTCCACCAGCTTTACCGCCGGTTTTGAGATCATTTTAAGCATGGGATGCTCTCTTTATTCATTATTAGGAAGTGGCTAAGCAAGGTCTTGGAAGTGTAACGGCATAGCTAATATACGGGTGAGTACGGAAATTTTCACGTTGAAGCTGCCCGCTTAATCTTACGTTAGCGTAGTTGAGGTTAATTGCGCCTGTTTTAACGCTAATGGTTTAACCGGTAGGGGCGATGGTAGTGAAAATAGTAGTAGACGATCAGCACCGCCGAGCGCACCAGCGTGAACAGCATAAACGCCAGCCAGAGCCCATGATTGCCCAATCCCTGGGTTAACCACCAAATGGGCAGGTAGGCGGCTAGGCCAATAAAGATACTGTTACGCATTTCACGTACCGCAGTGGTGCCAATAAACACCCCATCAAGGAGGTAGCTCCATACCGCAATCAGCGGCATGACGACCATCCAGGGCAAGTACTGCGCCGCAGTTGCACGCACCTCTTCAAGGCCGGTGAGCAGCGCTATGAGCGCATTGCCGCCCAGCGCGAACAGCAGGGCGGCAGCGCCAGCCGTCCATAATGAAAATCGCGCGGCGGCGCGCACAGTGGCGGCAAATTCCTGCCAATCCTGACGGCCATAGGCGCGCCCAATCAGTGATTCGGCAGCGTGGGCAAAGCCGTCCAGGGCGTAGCTGGTGAGCATGATAAATTGTAGCAGCACAGCGTTGGCAGCAAGCACTGTGTCGCCCTGGCGAGCGCCTTGAGCGGTAAAGAACGCCATGGCAAACAGCAGGCCGAGGGTGCGCACAAATAGGTTGGCGTTGACGTTAAACAGGGCTGTGTAAGCTGCGAGTGCCAGCAGACGCTCGCGCAAAAAATGGCCATCCAGTCGGGTTAGCTGGCGAAGCACCAGGTAGCTGCCAAACGCTAGGGCACTGTAGTCAGCGATTACGCTCGCCCAGGCCACGCCGTTGCTGGTCATTCCCAGACCCACCACAAACCATAAATCCAGCACGATATTAACGCTGTTGGTGAGCAGTAGAATCATTAGCGTAACGCGGGAGTTCTGTTGGCCCAAAAACCAGCCCAGAATGGCGTAGTTGGCGAGCACCGCCGGTGCAGACCAGAGGCGTATATGGGCGTACTCGCGGGCTAAATCGGTCGCTACTTCACTACCATCTAAGAGCCATAAACCGAGCGTAATCAGCGGCGAGGCAAACACAATCAGCAGGCTACCAATCACCAGCGCCATGATCAGCGACTGCCCCAGCAGGTTGCGCACGTCTGTATCGCTCTCGCGCCCCATGGCTTGGGCGACTAGCCCCGTAGTACCCATGCGCAAAAAGCCAAACCCCCAATAGAGGAAGCTAAACAGTGTGGCGCCGAGGGTAACGCCGGCTAAGTAGCGGGAGTCGGGCAAGTGCCCGACAACAGCGGTATCCACCAACCCGAGCAGTGGGACGGTGATATTGGAGAGGATGATTGGCCAAGCAAGGGCCCAAATCCGCATTGGGTTTAGGCGGCAGTGATGATGCGGTACTTCTTCATCAACTGTTCTTGGCTTTCGTGGCGTTCAGGGTCAAGTGGAATGCAGTCCACCGGGCAGACCTGTTGGCATTGAGGTTCGTCATAGTGACCCACGCACTCGGTGCATAGGTTAGGGTCAATGACGTAGATCTCCTCACCGGGGGAGATCGCATCATTGGGGCATTCGGGCTCGCAGACGTCGCAGTTAATGCACTCGTCGGTAATCATCAGGGCCATGGGCATACCTCGCAGATGGCATTAACACTCGGGCTTTGCACGAAAACTGCTTGCGCTCGTCCATACGTTGTTAAAAATCGGCTCAAAATACTCATTTACACCCTGTAAACTCCGTTTTTTCGCCGATTTTTGCCTAGTCTGGCCTTCGCTCAGCGACTTTTCGTACAAACCCCTAAGGTATCAATAGCAATACCTGAGTGTTTTACTCAACAATGGCGTTGGTTAGCTAGTGTAGTGGTTACGCAGCGCTTCGGCGACCTGAGGATGCACCAGGGGGGAAATATCGCCGCCAAGCTTGGCAATTTCGCGCACGATGGTTGAAGAGATATACGAATTTTCTACCGCGGGGGTTAAAAACACGCTCTCCAGCTCCGGATTTTGTGCGCGGTTCATATTGGCCAACTGCAGCTCGTACTCAAAGTCAGAGACCGCGCGCAGGCCGCGCAGAATGATTGTCGCACCCTGTTCGTGCATCATGGTTGTGAGCAGGGTCGAGAAGCCGATCACCTCAACGTTGGGCAGCGGCGCGCAGACCGCTTTCACTAAGCTCATGCGCGTTTCCAAGTCGAGGTGGGGGCTTTTGCCAGGGCTTGCCGCCACCGCGATGACCACTTTGTCGAACATCCGTGCGCCGCGCTCGATCAGGTCAAAATGGCCATTGGTGATAGGGTCGAAGGTGCCGGGGTAGACGGCGATATTCAGTTTGCGCGTGGTCATTCCTCGCTCTCCTCGTCCAGGCAGCCAAACGGGTTATCGCTGGTTAAGGAGACGGCGTGGTCGTAACCGGGGATATGAATCCGGTCAGCGTGAATATCCAGCTCTGGGCCCTCCAGCACCGCTTCACCAAACTGATAGCGTGGAGCGTAGTGGCCACGGTCTGCCTGGGCCAAGTAGGCCGCTGCCGCTTCGCGGGTGGTTTCGCGACGGGTTTTCCAGGCGTTCACCGCCGCCGCGCCGTGGCGCTGCGTCAGCAGGCGTTCGGTCACCGCAGGTGAAAGCACCACGCCGGTGGCGTTGTTGCCGCCGAAGCCCTTGGCGTTAATAAAAGCAGCGTCCGCGCGAAAAGTTTGTGCCGTTTGAGAAAAGCGCAGCCGCTCAGCATAGACATCGTCAGCCACCGTATCCAGCGTGGGAATGCCCGGCAGCAAGTCGTGGGCAAAACTACCCAGTGCGCTCGCCAACTGGTCGCCCGCCGCGGAGCCTTGTGAGTGGCCAATAAAGGCTTTAATCGCCACTACGGGCCAGTCGCTAATGCCGTTGGCGCGGGCAATTTCGTCGAACACATGGGATTCGGTAATGCGGTTTTTGGGTGTGCTGGTGCCGTGAGCGTGCAAAAAGCTGCGCTCTTTAAGGGATTTTTCTCCCAGCATATCGCGCACCAACGCAGTCGCTTTGCCGAGGGTGATGTAGTTGCCGATGCCCGGCGCCGAAATCGAGCGCTTGTAGCCATCGGCATTAACGAACACATCAGGCACCGCTCCGAGAATATCCGCGCCGACTTCCAACGCTAGGGCATCGTCCATCAGCAGCACGAACTGGCTGGCTTCCGCCATGGTAAAGCCACAGTTGCGCGCAAACGGACGGCAGGCGCGCTGATAATCGCTGTCGGTGAGCAGCTCCAGAGCATCCAGGGCTTTCAGGCCAGCGTCGTCAGCTAGCGCACCCATGGCCCGGAAACCCTCGATGATTTCCGGGGTGATGGGAGCGTCTGCAGTACCCACCATCACCACACGACGGCGTCCGGCGCGAATGTCATCAATACCCAGGCGCAGGTTATAGAGAAAGCTGGCACAGGCGCCTAACGCTGCGCCTGTGCCACCTACGCTACCCAGTACATAGGCATTCAAAAAGTCGGCGGGCATCTGACCATAGCCCAGAGGCATTTGCTTGGAGGTG
Organism: Halomonas sp. A3H3; assembly: GCF_000982975.1. Taxonomy (NCBI): domain Bacteria; kingdom Pseudomonadati; phylum Pseudomonadota; class Gammaproteobacteria; order Oceanospirillales; family Halomonadaceae; genus Halomonas; species Halomonas sp. A3H3. Next base: position 3,002,020 of record NZ_HG423343.1, read on the forward strand.
GCGCGTTGACCACTCACCAGGCTTTTCAGTAAGCCGCCCCAGCCTTGATCGTCTAGCTGTCCAATGGAGTTCCCGGCGTACACGGCAATATGATCCGGATTTAACTGTTGGCGCAGCGTCTCCCAAGAAAGACCGCTGGCGCCCAGGCAGTCGCTGGCACCAAATACCGCCAGCGATAGCCCGCGGGGGTGGTGCACGCTGCGGTAGAGGTTTGCGGGGTCAAAGCCGCTGGGTAGCTGGGCCGCCGCGCGTACCTTGGGTAACTGCGCGTCGGGAAGCAGTACCTCTAACACCCCTGCAGGTACGCTCACCTCTACCTCGCGGACATCAATGTCGCGCACCTGCCAATCCTCCGGCAGGTGTTCGGGTAACTGGCGGCGGCGCAGGGTAAAGCGTAGCGGCTCGGCCAACTGCATACTGGCTTGCCGGTTTGACGGCATGCCAGGGTCGAGAAAGCGAGGGTCTTCGTTGCGTCGGATCAGGGTGTGGTTCAGCACCTGATCGCGCAGCGACTGCGCTGGAGCCTCTACGGGCTGACCTTGACTATCGTGCCACCCCTCTTCGGAGTGCTCGACTAGACGCATAAGCGCGGCCAAGCCTTCCAGTGTCTGGCGTTGCTGGTCAGCAGGAAGGGCATCAAGCACGGTGCGGCGGAAGGCCTGATGGCCAGAGGTTCTGCCAGCGGGATTGATGCCGCCCATGCCGACAATCACCGGTAAGTGTGACAAGCCGGGTTCCTCGTGGTGCGGTGGTGGTAATAACAATTATCGGCAAAAGTACTCGGTATATGATGCCTAGTACCATGCGCTTAATAAGTACGCTAAGAAGCACGTTATGCGTGATCATAGCACCGGCTGAGCAACGGCGTCATGCCGCAAGCGTTCGAGACTGATAGAATCACGCTTTTCAGCCGAGTAATGGCATGCAGCATACTTCTCGACCAGTGGTTTCTAATCAGCCAGGCCCACATCAGGATCTCGCCCGACGAGTGAGCCGAGCGTTAACGCATCCGCTACGTAAACCAATCGCCGAACACACGCAGCGCAGTTTCGCCCTGGCGGCAGAGTGGTTCGTGGGCCGTCAGGCACCGTTGATACTCGATTCGGGCTGTGGCGTGGGGATATCGACCCGCCAACTGGCGGTGCAGTTCCCTGCCCATGCGGTAATCGGCGTGGATCGCAGCGAGGATCGTTTGGGGCGCGATCACGGCCAGTTGCCTGACAATGCGCTGCTGGTAAGAGCGGATCTGGTCGACTTTTGGCGCTTGGCCTATCAGGCTGGCTGGGCGCCAGAGTATCACTTTCTCCTTTATCCGAACCCTTACCCCAAGGCGGGGCACCTAAAAATGCGCTGGCATGGCCATGCGGTTTTACCCACACTGTTGGCGCTTGGCGGGTGTCTTGAGTTGCGCTCCAACTGGTTCCTCTACGTTGAAGAGTTTGCTTTGGCAGTGGCACAGGTAACCGGCAAACAGGCAGCGGTGACTGAAATTGCGCCTAAAGGGGACTATTTAACCCCTTTCGAAGCTAAGTATGCTCAGAGTGGTCAGGTTCTGTGGCGTTTATGCGTTGAGTTGGAGCGAACATGACGTTTGTCTATTTGGTGTTGGCGATTGTGGCCGAAGTGATCGCCACGAGCGCCTTAAAAGCCTCCATGGGCTTCACGCGCCCGCTACCCAGCGTGGTGGTGGTAGTGGGTTACGGGTTAGCTTTTTATTTGCTCAGCCTGGTGCTGCGCACGCTGCCGGTAGGGGTTGCCTATGCGATTTGGGCAGGCCTGGGTATTGTGCTGGTCACCTTGGTCGGCATAGTGGTATTCGGTGAAAAGCCTGATTTGCCGGCGGTGATAGGAATTAGTTTGATAGTAGCAGGCGTGGTCATGCTGCAAATGTTTTCAAAAATGAATGTGCATTGAGGAGCTGTAATGGGGTGTTTTTTTGCTGTTAAGCGCATGCAGCGCTGGTCGCTGGTGACAGGTGTAGCCACATTGGCGCTGTGTGCCAGCACCAGTCTGTTCGCCGATTTCAATCGCCTGGGCCAACTGCAGAGCAAAGGCTTTTCGATTAGCGCGGAAGCACGCCTTTTGGATGCCGATGCAGGCGCCAATGCGTTGTTGGGCAGCATCACCCCGGATCGACAGCTGTCGCCCGCTTCGGTCACTAAAGCCTACTTGTCGGCGGCGGCGCTAAACCGTTTTGGCCCCCAGCACCGCTTTACCAGCCAACTGGTCAGCTCCGCTAGCATTGAAAATGGGGTGTTACGCGGTGACTTGGTGTTTGAGGGCGGCGGGGACCCGGGCCTAACCACTGAGAACCTTTGGCGCTTGGTGCAGCGTTTGCACTTAGCCGGGGTGCGTGAGGTAGAGGGGGCGTTGGTGGTCAGCCAGTGGCGCTTTGGGTCAGTGGACTGTATTACCACGGACCGCTGTAATGCCCTGACTCGGGTTGCCAATGCCTATAGCGCGCCGCTCTCCTCAGCTGGCGTTAACTTTGGTAGCTGGTGCGTTAATGTCGCACCAGCGACGAACGCGGGTGAGCCCGCCCAAGTGGGGCTATGCGATAGCCAGACGTCGCTGATCACCATTGATAACCAAGTAATCACCCGCCCCGCCAATAGCGGTACTGAGATTAGCGCTGAACGAATTACCGATGAGCGTGGCGACGTGATGCGCTTGACGGGGCAGATCTCCACCAATGCCACTGCACGCGATATCTACCGTGGCGCAGGGGATGCCGCCGAAACAACCGCGCAAGTGCTAATGGGCATGTTGAACCAGGCGGGTATACAGGTGCGCGAAGCGTGGCGCGTTAGCTCGTCTCAGCCGCCTAGCAGCGCCCAGCGTCTGGCGGCGGTGGACAGCCAGCCACTGCAAGAGCTATTGCTGCGCATCATGAACTACTCCAATAACTATATGGCCGATGTGCTGGCGCTGGATCTCGTCGAGACACCCCAGGCACAGCTACGCCAGGCGGGCCAGGCGATTGAAACTTACGCCCACAGCCTGCCCGGGCACGGGCCGTTAACATTGTATAGTGGTAGCGGACTGACCACTGAAAACCGCACATCGGCCCAGGGCGTTAACGTAATGCTGGAGGACATGTTTCGTCAAAGTAGCCTGTTTCCCAGCTTTGTGGCGGCCTTTCAGTCACCCGCTAACGGGGTAATGCGCTTCATTCGGCGAGGTTCCTCCACGTTTCAAAACAATGTCATGATCAAAACCGGCACGCTTAACCAACCTTTTGCAGTACGCGCCGCGGCGGGCTATTTTCGCACTGCGCAAGGGCGCTGGGGGGTGTTTAGTGTCATGGTCAATGGTAACGGCAGTACGCCTTATTTAAGCTGGACTGAAGTGCTGGATCCGTTGTCACAGGATCTAGAAGCAATGATGTTAGCGAATTGAACAAACTCTACGCTCACAAGGTGAGGCGATCTGCATGAAACCTGGGCATACCGGTTTAACACATTTGGTTCACTCCACGCGCTATTCGTGGAAAGGCCTGAAAGCGGCGTTCAGAAACGAGGCGGCTTTCCGTCAAGAGGTCGGCATTACGGTAGTACTGCTGCCGCTTGCCTGGTGGATCGGTGAAGGACCTATCAGTTGGCTACTGCTAGTGGGTAGTCTGTTTTTTGTACTGATAGTGGAGCTGCTTAATAGTGCGATTGAGAACGTGGTGGATCGGATTGGTACCGAGCACCATGAGCTTTCAGGGCGGGCCAAGGATATTGGTTCGGCGGCGGTGATGCTGTCGCTGATCATGGCCGGGCTTACCTGGGGGCTATTGGGCTGGGAAAAATTCTTTAGCTAAGCAGGTAATTGAAAGCGAACGTTTTTGACGCGCTGTCAGCGAGGTAGTTATGCAAGTGAACGACGATTTCTTACCGTTGTCGACGCTGCCAGCGTCGTTACATACCGCCACCCAATCCGCCTGGAAGCGGCTACGCGAGGCGCTTGCTCAAGCCGATAATGTCGCCGAGATGACCAAGCAGGAATTGCCTTCCAGTAATTGGCAAGGGCTTTCGGAGCAGCGTCGCGAGGCGCTTGCTAAAGTATTGACCATCTCGACCTTCGCGCTGGATACCTTGGTTCGCTACCCCCAGTGGTTGGCCGAGTTGGATATTGCCGGTGAGTTGGACGTAAACCCAGGTCGAGATGAGCTGGCTAGCTGGCTGAGTGAGTCACTTGAGAGTGCCGAAGACGAAGAGGCGATGCAGCGGGTAATCCGCCGTTTTCGTCGCAAGCGTATGCTGGGGATTATCTGGCGTGACCTTAACCGTGCCTCTGGCCATAGCATGTGGAGTACCGCCACGGCGGTGTCTGAGCTTGCCGAAATATGCTTGGAAGCGGCATTAACCTGGCTTGAACGTTTTTACGCGCCGCGTTGGGGCTTACCTGCCCCACGTAAAGACGGCACGCCCCAGCGTCTGGTGATTCTGGGTATGGGCAAACTAGGTGCTGGGGAGCTGAACCTCTCTTCCGATATCGATCTGATCTTTGCCTTCCCTGAAAAAGGTGAGACGCAAGGTGGGCGCAAACCGTTAGAGCACCAGGAATACTTTACCAAGCTGGGGCAAAAGCTGATTGCCGCCCTGGATGCCATGACCGCCGATGGCTTCGCCTTCCGTGTCGATATGCGCTTGCGGCCTTTGGGCGACGGCGGGCCGCTGGTGGGCTGTTTTGCCATGCTCTCTAGCTACTACCAGGATCAAGGCCGCGAATGGGAGCGTTACGCCATGCTCAAGGCGCGCCCGGTCGCGGGGGATCTGGACGCGGGCGATGAGCTGTTGGCCGGGCTGCGCCCCTTTGTGTATCGCAAATACCTGGATTTTGGCGCCATTGAGTCGCTGCGTGAACTGAAAGCGATGATCAACCGCGAAGTGAAGCGCAAAGGCATGCAGAGCAATATCAAACTTGGCTCCGGCGGCATTCGTGAGGTTGAGTTCGTCGTGCAGGCGTTCCAACTGATTCGCGGCGGCCGCGATACGGAGCTGCAGGTGACATCGCTAAAAACGGCGCTCAATCGTTTGCCCGAGCTGGGCCTGTTGCCGCAGGAAGTGGTCGATGAGCTGCTGCCTGATTATGCTTTTCTGCGCGATGTCGAACACGCTCTCCAAGCACTGGAAGACCGTCAGACACAGACCTTGCCCAGCGATGATGCTGATCGTGAACGGGTAGCCTTCGCCATGGGGCATGAAGATTGGCCGGGGTTGATAGCCCAGCTTGACGAAGTGCGCGAGCGGGTGCGCCAACACTTTGATGCCGTGATTGCCGACCCCGAAGAGGATGTCGATGAGGCCAACGATGATAGCCAGCTTGGCTTGGCTCAGTGGCGGCTTATTTGGCGCGGCGAGTTAGAAGTGCAGGAGGCCAGCGCGTACCTGGCCGAGGCGGGTTTTAACGAGCCAGAAAAAGCCTTGAAGCGGCTGCATAGCCTTTATCATTCTCGGCAAGTGCAAAGCATGCAGCGGATTGGCTTCGAGCGCTTGGATGCGTTAATGCCGCTGCTGTTGGATGCGGTGGCGGGCAATGAAGCACCGGATACCGCGCTTGAACGGGTACAGCCGCTGATTGAGGCCGTACTGCGGCGTACAGCTTACCTTGCGCTGCTGCGCGAAAACCCCCAGGCGCTCGAACACCTGATGCGCTTGTGCGCCGCGAGCCCCTGGATAGCTGAACAGCTGTCGCGTTATCCCATTCTGCTCGACGAGCTGCTGACGCCAGAAACGCTGTATACCCCCGCCGATAAAGCGCGCCTTGCCGATGAGCTGCGCCAAACGCTGAATCGTTTGCCAGAGGATGATGAAGAGGCCCAGCTAGAGGCATTGCGCGTTTTTAAACACGCTCAAACCCTGCACGTAGCGGCGTCGGATATCGTGGGTACTCGGCATCTAATGAAAGTAAGCGATTACTTAACCTATATCGCCGAAGTCATTCTCGATGCCGTGTTGGCGATGGCGTGGAAGCATATTACCCGCAAGCACGGTGTTCCTGAGGGGCTGAATGCCGGGGAAGCGGCTTTTCTGATCGTTGGTTACGGCAAACTGGGCGGCATTGAGCTGGGCTACAGCTCCGATTTAGATCTTGTTTTCCTTCACGATAGCGATGGTCAGGGCACAACTGATGGTCCACGACCCATTGATACGCCAGTGTTTTTTACCCGTCTGGGACAGCGTATTATTCACCTGCTCACCGCGGTAACGCCCACCGGCACGCTGTATGAAGTGGATATGCGCCTGCGGCCTTCGGGTAATTCAGGACTATTGGTGACATCGCTTAAAGCCTTTGCCGAGTATCAGCGTCAGAATGCCTGGACCTGGGAGCACCAGGCATTGGTGCGCGCCCGGGTGGTGGCGGGTAGCGATTCGCTGGCCGAGAAATTCAGTCAGTTACGGGGCGATATTCTAGGTGGTGAGCGAGATAAAGCTGCACTGCGCGAAGAGGTGGTCAAGATGCGTCAGAAAATGCGCGACCATCTGGGCAGTAAAACCACCAGCAATACCTTTAACGTCAAACACGATGCGGGCGGTATGGTGGATATCGAGTTTCTCTGCCAATACGCGGTGTTAGCGCTTGCTCACCAAACGCCTGCGTTACTTACCTACAGCGATAATATCCGCATTCTAGAGAGCCTGACCGAGAGTGGGCACTTACCAGCTGAAGAGGCAGAGCGTCTTCGCGAGGCTTATCTGGCTTATCGCAGCGCTACGCACCGAGCGGCGCTCACCGGTCAGAAAGCACTCAGCGATGGTGAGGAATTCCGTGCGCATCGCGATATAGTCACCGCGCTCTGGCAGCGCTTTCTTGAACCTTCCACCGCCGATAACCGCTAGTCAGACGGTAACCAGGACGCAACAGTGATAACAAGGAATAGGGCTGGGCGGTCCGTATGATTGGACATATTCTGGCCACGCTATTGCCAGTATTTTTAATCGCTGGCTGTGGCGCAGCCTATGGGCGCTACCGTACACCGGATATTCGCAGTCTCAATACCCTCAACATGGAGCTGTTCGTTCCGCTATTGGTGTTCGCCGTGCTGGCTGACCGGCAAGCGCCGTTAGCTGAGTACGCCTGGCTGGCCACGGCAGCGATAGCAGTAGTGCTGGGGTCGGGGCTTGTACTTTGGCCGCTGGCAAAGTGGCTAAAGCTGGATAGCAAAATCTTCCTTCCGCCGATGATGTTCAACAATGCGGGCAATATGGGCGTACCGCTGCTGGTGTTGGCATTTGGTGCTGAGGCGCTTCCTGCGGCGGTGGTGGTGTTTATCGTTGAAATGCTGCTGCACTTTTCGGTGGGGCTTTACATGCTTAACCCGCGCACTTCGCTATGGCGAATGCTGCGCATGCCAATTGTACTCGCGAGTCTGGCGGGTTTAGCGGTGAATATCAGTGGCCTGCCGCTGCCTGGCTGGCTGCTGGAGGCGATGCATATGCTAGGCGGGGTATGTATTCCGCTAATGCTGTTTGCGTTAGGGGTGCGGCTCTTGGAGATCGACTTTAGCGATTGGCGTATGGGGATACTGGGGGCGGTGCTGTGTCCGATTTCCGGATTAGTAATTGCTTTGCCGTTGATGTGGCTACTGCCACTAAATGCGCTTCAGGCGGCGGTGCTGCTGGTATTTGCGGCACTGCCGCCTGCGGTGTTGAATTACTTGGTCGCAGAGCAGTATAAGCTGGCGCCACAAAAAGTGGCTTCGCTGGTGCTGATTGGTAACCTGGGCAGTCTGGTCGTTATGCCGCTGACCTTGGCCGCGGCATTTACCTGGGTTTACGCGCCGCTGTAACAAAGTATACGGCACTAGGTGGCGCGAAAAAGTGACTAACGGGTTAATTAACGATCATCTTTAACTTCATAGCTGCCTTCCAAGACATCCTGATGACCAGGACGGTTTTGCGCAGACGTATGCGGGGAAGCATGTCCGTGAGAATGCCCTTGAGAATATCCCCCACCTATATCCTGTGCCTGCTGGGCGCGCATCTGCTCCATACGCTTTTTCATTTTATGGCGCATAAACGGCATCATTGCCCAGCCAATCAGCAAGAAAAACAGGCCGAGTACCACGCCGACTATCATTAACGCGCCAAACGCCAGCCACGTGAGCAGCAGCTTCAAGCTGCCCGCCACTCCGGTGGGTTGAGTTTGCGCAGCACGGGCGCGCCATTGGTTAGCCGCTTGCCATGCAGCGTTGCGTTGGTCGCGATTCATCTGTGGCATGAGAGCCTCCATCGGTTATTCGCACCCATTGGAACACAGTAGCTCTAGCAAGTTCACTGCTTGGCCACAGTGCGATTAGATTTTTCAACTGTTACCATTAAGCTGTACAAGGCAAGTTTAGTTGTACAAGCATGCGCTTAATACGCAGTGCTTACCTAAACAGAGCTCATTTAACAGGACGGTTATATGGCTAATCATGGAGGCAAGTCGGTATTCATCGCATCGGTGGTGATTATTTTTGGCTTGGTAGTTGTTGGGGCGTCATTTCCTGAAGGATTTGCAAACGTTGCAGAGGGCGCACTGACTACTGTTACCGGGCTATTCGGGTGGTTTTATCTATTTTCGGTTTTTGGTTTTGTCATTTTTCTGTTTGGTCTGGCGCTAAGCAAGTATGGCAAGGTGCGCTTAGGCCCCCAGGACAGTCGACCCAACTATACATTCTTTTCGTGGATCAGCATGCTGCTGGCCGCAGGCTTTGGTGTCGGACTGGTCTTCTATGGCATGGCGGAACCCATGTTTCACTTCATTGAGCCGCCCTATGGCGACAGAACCGCCGAAACCGAAGCGGCCGCCCGCTACGCTATTCAATACAGCTACTTTAACTGGGGGATACACCAGTGGGCAGCTTTCTCGATTGTCGGTTTGATCATTGCCTATTTTCAGTTCCGAAAAGGGCAGGCAGGACTGGTGTCGTCCGTACTGTCATCGATAACGGCTAAGAATCCTAAAATTCGTCCTTACGCTTCCTGGCTGGATGTATTTGCCGTGGTCGCCACCGTAATGGGGGTGGCTACCTCGTTAGGGTTAGGCGTGCTGCAGATGAATGGCGGTTTAAACGCTGTGTTTGGCCTGCCGGAGAACGGTTTCTGGCAGTTTGTGATTCTTTTCGTGATGTTCTGCGCCTATATGGCTTCCACCTGGTCGGGTTTGGATAAAGGCATTAAACGCCTCTCTAACCTTAATATGATTTTATGTATCGGGTTGATGCTGTATGTGCTGTTCACTGGCCCCACCGTGGCGATATTAGAGACCATCACGGTGGGGATTGGCGATTATCTGCAGAATTTTATCGGCATGAGCCTGCGCATTTCTCCCTATGGTGATAATGAGTGGGCAAGCAACTGGACGATTTTCTATTGGGCCTGGGTGATTGCCTGGTCGCCGTTTGTAGGTACCTTTATTGCCCGGGTATCACGGGGGCGTACCATCAAAGAGTATGTGTTTGGGGTGCTGTTCGTACCGCCGCTGCTGGCCTGTTTATGGATTGGCGTATTCGGTGGCGCGGCGCTGCACATGGAGTTGAACGGTACCGATATCGGTCTTGCTGCCGCAACCCAGGATAATATAACCGTCGCACTATTCGAGATGTTTGAGTTGATGCCCTTTACCGGCGTGCTGTCGGTCGTTGCGATGCTGCTGATCTTTATTTTCCTGGTCACCTCCGCTGACTCGGCCTCGTATATCGTGGCGCAAATGACCGATAATGGTTCGATCAATCCGCCGCTCTATAAGCGCGTCATTTGGGGTGTGCTGATCGCCGCTATTTGCCTGACGTTAATTGCCTCAGGTGGCTTAACGGGGCTGCAATCGGCTTCGGTGCTGTCGGCACTGCCGTTCACCTTTATCTTGTATATGATGGTGTTCGTATTAGTTCAGGAACTACGCGCCGACCGCAAGGCGATGCTAACGCAGCTTTATCGCCGCCATGGCGAAACGCCGGTGGGTGCGGACGCCTTTGAAGCCGAGCTGTTAGGTGAAGAAGAGCGCTTGCGCCGTGCACCGAGTGTGGTCAATCGGCGCATTAATAGTTAGCATCAGTTATCAGCACTAATAAAAAGTAACCAAGCCTTTGATTGCGGGGCAAGGTAGTTGGGGAGCAGCGACACATGAAGCGAAAATGCTGATGGCGCGGCAAGGGCGCCATGGAGCGACACGACGGCAGGCTAAAGGAGTTGCTTTCGATCGCTGGCTAGATAGGGTAGTCACAGTAGCGGTGCTAACGGCGATGATCATTGGTCTGGCTGCTGTGGCCGCTCACTGGCTGCTTTAAAGTACCAGCTCTGTGCAACATGTGTGCTTAACGCCCGGCTTTATGCCGGGCGTTTGCGTGTTTCGACCCGGTTTCGGCCCAGCCGTTTGGCGTGGTAAAGGTGCTGATCGGCACGCTCAATCAGCGCTTCAGCACTAATTGATAAGCCGGGCGACATGCTGGCAACACCCATGCTAACGGTAAGCTCTGAATGGGTGCTTGAAAAAGCATGAGGAATGGCCAGTGACAGCACTGCTTCGCGCAAGCAGTTGGCAACACCCACAGCGTCGTCATGATCCTGACCTGGCAGTACACAGACAAATTCTTCGCCGCCGTAGCGGGCGAGTAAATCCCTGGCGGGGGCAATGCACTGATTGAGCGCTTTTGCTACGGCGCGCAGGGTGTCGTCGCCCATGGCGTGCCCATAATGATCGTTAAATTCCTTAAAGTTATCGATATCGATAAAAATCACCGATAGCGGCTGCTGGGTTTGCTGCGCCAAGTGCCAGTGTTGTTGATAAAACTCATCGAAGTGGCGTCGGTTCGCCACGCCCGTCAAGCCATCCATATTAGAGAGATGATGGAGCTGGTCGCGCTGCTCCAAGCCTTGCTGAAACGCGTTTAACAAATGATCCAAACTATCCACCAGATGCCCTAACTCATCATGCTGATGTCCTCGCAACATTGGCTTGGGCCACTGGCCGGGACGATTGGGATCGGTTTGGGCAATAGCTGCGTGTACCTTGAGCAATGGGCGAGTAATAAATAGATGAAAAAAAGCGATCACCACTAGGCTTAAAATAAACGCCTCTAAAATACTCACCCCGACCACCGTGTAAATACGCGCGAGGAACTGCTGGGTTAAGTAGCCTTCTGCCAGCATCAGCTCAATCTCGCCGACGACCGCTTCCGGCATGTCGCTGCCCATGTAGTAGGCGAGGTCGGTTTGGTGGTGCAGTATATCGCCAAATAAATATTGGCTGAGCCACGTCGAATCAGCCTGTTTTGGCCTCTCAAATTCAGCCAGAGCGCGCCCAAAATCGTCACGAATCGACACCCATGCGACCTCGTCAGCATTAAATAGCCCATAGGCGATTTGGTGGGCGAGGTCGGGGTTAAGCTGGAAAGCGGCCTCTGCTGCGGCGCCGTTAACGACCGCCAACTGTTGAGTAATGCGTTGCTCGGTTTCCTGGCGCATATTGGTAGCGTGGCTGAGAAGTTCAATACTTCCTGCTACACCACTAATCAGCATAGCAATGAGCAGGGTGAGTAGCGCTTGCTTAGTGGTCAGGCTGCCTTTTTTAGGCGCGACGCCAGTGGTCAACATAGGAAAGCGAGGGCGGGGGCTTATCACTGGCTCTCCCCCTGCAGGGCATCCAGCTGGGCTTGCAGTCGCTCCAGCAGTGCTTTCGAAACGTTGAGGTGGCAGGCGAGATAAAGCGGTGCGCGATAAAAAGTAAATAAATGCGCTAGCGCGATGTCCTGTTCATGTGCCATAAATTCACCGGTTGCTTTGCCTGTCACAATCACATCTAGTAGCCCCGCCTTTAAACGCGCGATATTTTCTCGCTCCGAAGGAGCAAGTAGCACATTAATGCCGCTATCAGCGACGTAATCGCCTATGGCATCTTCCCTAAAACTGCCCACTCGCCAAGCGTTCAGCCCGGAAAGTGAATCAACATTGAGCCCACGCTCGGCTAAACTGAACGCTGCCCATTCATTGTCGACCAGTGGCCCCACCCAGTGAAACAGCGCTTCACGCTCAAGGGTGCGGGTGGTGGAGTAGACGCAATGGTTCTCCCTTAAGCGTGCTTCGGTGTAAGCGCGTGCCCAAGGCAGCAGCCGAAAATTAGCCTCTATGTCAGCTTGGCGAAGCGCATCACGTAGCAGTCGCGTCGCACTACCGATTATTTGCCCTTGGTCGTCCGAATAATTGAACGGTGGATACTCTTCGGTATTGATCGTCAGCGGCATCGCATGAAGTGGCAGACTGCAGCTACCGATAACGGTGATCAGGGCAACGCCCATGCAGTATTGCCATCGGCGAGTTAGGTCGTTAGCCATCGTCAACTACCTCTCGACTCGTCCCGCTTGCACCCTGTTTAAGGCCTGCTGCATCAGCGCTACCAAACGTGGATCCGTGGCTTTGTTGATGGCAAAGTATAGCGAAGATTCGCTGAGGGTGTGTGTGGGGGTTAAAATATCTTTAGGATAACCTTCTGACTCCGCTATCCAGCCAGCCACATTCTGACTGTAAGCCCATAGGTCAACTCGCCCGCGGGTTAGCATATTGAGTGCGCTTCGGTTATCAATAGCGGATACGAGTAAGTGCTCAGGATAGCCAGCTTCCAACAGTGCCTGGGCACCGATATCTTCCCGAATGACCGCTACGGTCAGGCCGCGATCAATCGCTTGAGCCAAAGAATCAACCACAATCGGTGCGTCGCGGTGGGCTAGCAGTACGACCCGGTCTTGAGCAATCGGCCCCACCCAGTGGAAATTGACCTCTCTTGAGGGCGTACGCGTAGTGGAAAATAGCACCGTATTAGGTTGGCTGCGCGCCAGCTCATAGCCGCGAATCCAAGGGTAGTGACGGACGTCATTACGGCTTAATGGTGTTTCTGTCGCTGCAAAAATAGCCTCCAACAAATCAATCGATATCCCGGTTAATTGCTGATTATCGATATAGTTATAGGGCGGGTACTCTTCAGTAATAAAGGTTAATGCCGCCAAGGTGTCGGGCTCATCAGCCTGTCCGCTTGCGACGATTGCCAGCCAGAGGCATAGCGTGGCCATCAACCTGGTTAAGGGTTGTCGGTACACTGGCCGTAGAGATGGCTGGGCTAATCCCATCGCAGTTCTATCCGTATTACTGATCAATCAATCAAACTTAGAGCAACGCTGGTCGGCTGTCATCTCTAATCTGCCAACGCAAGCCGTGGCGCCTTGGCGGTTCTATCTGCTAGCCTTACGGCTTCCCCTGTGAGAGAAAACTAATGCTGCCTGCTAACACTGCTAAGGCGACGGATGGCTACGCATCGCGTCGAGAAATTTTCGGCTGGGCGATGTTTGATTTTGCCAACCAGGCCTACACGCTTTTGATTATTACCGTGGTATTTGGCGAACTTTTCACCACAGTCATTGTGGGGGATCGGGGCGATAATTTCCGGTTGGCCAACTTTTTGTGGAGCCTGGCCTTGGCGATTAGTTATCTAATGGTGGTGATTACCGCGCCGTTGTGCGGAGCGGTGATGGATTACCGAGCGGAGAAAAAACGCTTTCTGCTGATTAGTTATCTCGCCACCGTGGTCACTACGGGCATGCTCTACTTCGTTGAGCCGGGCTATGTCGTTATCGGCTTGTTATTGATCGTGCTGTCTAACTACGCGTACTCCATGGGGGAGTCATTTATTGCTGCATTTTTACCTGAACTTGGGCCGCCGCAGTCGCTGGGCAAAATTTCTGGCTTTGGCTGGGCGCTCGGCTACATCGGTGGACTGTTTGCGGCAGGTTTTACCCTGGTGGTGCTAGGCGAGGCCAGCGCGGAAAACTTTGAGCGCATACGCTGGGTGGGGCCCTTTGCGGCCGGCTTTTTTCTGATTACCGCTATTCCTACGTTTTTATGGCTAAAAGAGCGAGGCACCCCTCAGCCCCGTGGCGTCTCTTATCGGCATATTGCCCTGAACCGCGTCACCACCACCCTTCACGAGCTGCGCTATTTTAAAGATCTGACGGTGTTTTTGATTTCACTGCTGTTCTCGATGGCTGGCGTCTACATCATCATCGCGTTCGCCTTTATTTATGGCGCTCAAGTGATCGGTTGGGATGAAAGCGTACGCAATATCATGTTTATTATTGTCCAAGTGACCGCTGCAGCGGGGGCTCTGGGGTTTGGCTGGATACAGGATCAGCTAGGTGCCAAGCGAACGTACCAAATGACCCTGGCGCTATGGGTGCTGGCGATTATTGCTATCTGGGCAACGCCGGAGATGACGCAGTGGGTAAACGGGCAGTTTGACCTGCAGTGGCAGGCACAGTACGTATTTTTGATAGTCGGCTGCCTGGCGGGGCTTAGCCTGGGTTCCAGCCAATCTGCCAGCAGGGCTCTGGTGGGGCTATTTTCACCCTTGGAGAAATCAGCCGAGTTCTTCGGCTTCTGGGGGCTGGCGAATAAGTTGGCAGGGGTGTTGGGGATCGTCATGCTGGGGGTGTTGCAGACGCTGGTTGGTTTGCAAGCGTCTATTCTATTATGTGTTGCCCTGTTCGTTATCGCGATGCTGATTTGCGCCAGGGTCAACGAGCGCCGTGGTCGGGAGGCGGCGCTTGCCTGGGAAGCCAACAGCTATAGCAACACTAATAACGCTAACGAGGCATCCTTACCTCAGTGAGGTGGAGCATGGCAACGCACCTGGCAGGTCAAACAGCGCAACGCGGTGGTATCGTTATGATGCTGCTGTTTTGGGTGCTGCTAATGGCGGTGGGCACTTGGTGGATTCACGGTGGTCTCGAAGAGATGATGCGCCCGAACGCGAATATTGTGCATACGCTACCTGCAGGTGAGCCGGTTACCTTAAAACGTAACCGGGCAGGGCACTTTGAAGCGCCGGGACGCATCAACGGCACGCCGGTGACCTTTTTGCTCGATACTGGCGCCACCTATGTCGCCATACCGGTCGATTTGGCTAGCGAGTTAGGCCTAAAACCGGGACGCCGCGCTTGGTTCAATACCGCCAATGGTCGAGTTGAAGGTACTTTAACCGAACTCGATGAGGTTTCTCTGGGCGGTCTAAAAGTGCAGAATGTGCAGGGGTCTATCAGCCCCGGCATGGAGCGTGACACCGTTCTACTCGGCATGAGCTTTTTAAATTTATTGTCGATTGAAATACAGTCGGGTGAGATGGTGTTGAGCCTTCCCGAGCAGTGAGTTCGGCTTGTGAATGTGCCACTGATATGATTGTCTAAATTAATACGAGTGCCAACATGCTAAGGAGTTGCTATGGGCATTGAAGTAGGTGGTTTATTAGGGCTAATTTGGCTCATCATTGTGATCTGGGCCATTGTGAAAGTAGCCAAAAGCGGCGCGGGTGGTCTTGCTAAGCTGATATGGATCCTGGTGCTGCTGTTTTTCCCGTTAGTCGGCTTAATTGCATGGTTTCTGTTTGGGCCCAAAGGGTAGCCGCTGAAAAGCAAAGTTGTTGAAAAGCCCGCCTCGTGCAATTGCGTCAAAATGTGTAGTCGAAAAAAGTAGTTGTAAAAAAGTAGCTAAGTAAAAAAAGGCAGGCCACTGGTGGTCTGCCTTTTTAAGTATGCTTTAGCAATAGATGTACTTAACCAAACATTACTCAATGGTGTCGTTTTCTTCCCCTGGCGGCGCCTTGTAATGCCCTGGGATTTTTAACTTCTCCCCATTGGGCAGGTCGCGCACTTGGGCTGGAACGTAAACACGCTTAATGACACTTTTCGTTTTGCTACTTCCCATGGCAGGTTCCTCCTGTCAAATTGTCGACAGTTCGCGCCTTAACAGTAGCTTCCGCAGGTGCGAGAATCAAGTATCGGGCCTTGTCTACCGATCAATGCGCATGATTGTAACGACAGAAGCGGGTGTTTTGATAGTTTTGAGTTATCCTGAGTGCCAATCATAGGGCGCCTGCGTTGGTATTGGGTGAGCGGGTGAAAAAATAAACAGCCTAAGCGGAGTGCATAAAGAGGATGGTAGATCATTTGGAACAGCAATTTCAGGCGCTTGAGTCGCAAGAGTCTGTAATGCCTGACTATCCTGATCAAGATCATGTCCTGATCATTGAGGATGACCAGCGTTTAGCCGAGCTGACCCGTGATTACTTGGAAGCGAACGGCTTCCAAGTAACGCTGGAAGCTGACGGTGCGAAAGGGGTCGACCGTATTTTAACCCTACAGCCCGATCTGGTGATTTTAGACTTAATGCTGCCGGGGGAGGACGGCCTGGCGATTTGTCGTCGTGTTAGACCCAATTTTGCCGGCCCGATCATGATGCTGACCGCTCGCACCGATGATCTTGATCAGGTCTTGGGGCTCGAAATGGGCGCCGACGACTACGTGCCGAAGCCGGTTCAACCGCGGGTGCTATTGGCGCGTATGCGCGCGCTGCTGCGCCGTGCCGACGGGCCGGCACCAGACGGCGAAATGCGGCTGCGTTTTGAAAACCTGGAGATCGATAACGCCACTCGTGAAGCCTGGCTTTCAGGCGAGCGAATTGACTTAACCAGCGCTGAGTTTGACCTACTTTGGTTACTGGGCCGTAACGCTGGCCGAGTACTCACCCGCGAAGAGATATTCAGCGACTTACGGGGCATTAAGTACGACGGCCAAGACCGCTCGATTGATGTACGCGTATCGCGCATTCGACCCAAAATTGGCGATGATCCGAATCAGCCTCACCGGATCAAAACCGTGCGCAGCAAAGGTTATCTTTTCGTCAAAGACAGTTGATCATTCAGAGGGATGGCATCATGCGGCGGGTGCTCAGTAACGGCTCGTTTTTACGCTTCTATTTGCTGTTGGGCATCGCGCTATTAGTGGTTTTTGTGATCGCCTTAGCGGGGCGCTCCTTTATCGAACAGGTGCGCCGTGAAGACTATCGAGAGCAGCTCGCCGCGCTGCCTATGTCGTTGATGACGCAACAGCTCGCCGACGCACCGGTTGAACAGCGAAATGCTCTGCTTGAGCGTTTTTCGGAACAGCTCGATTTACAGCTGACCCTGCAGCCTATCAGCGATGCGGATTTGGGATTTTTCGAACGGTCACGCCTGGAGCAGGGCAAAATACTGGTCGCTGAAAGCCCCTGGCTACTGCAACAGCGTTTGCCCGGCGACACCTGGCTGCTGCAAGCACGACTCGATGACTGGAGTGAGCACCAGTGGCATGGCAGCATTGAGTTGCTTGGTGGGTGGCTCGCGGCAGCGTCCGCGGCAGAGCGTGATGGCCGCATTGCCCAATTGCGTCCAGGGAGTTGGCCGTTGCAGCTTTTGCCTT
This sequence comes from Halomonas sp. A3H3, assembly GCF_000982975.1. NCBI lineage: Bacteria > Pseudomonadati > Pseudomonadota > Gammaproteobacteria > Oceanospirillales > Halomonadaceae > Halomonas > Halomonas sp. A3H3. The sequence goes on from NZ_HG423343.1 coordinate 3,019,268, forward strand.
CGTTGCCTGCGGGACTAACGGCGGCGCAGCAGGCTCAACTGGCCAGGGGCAACGTCATCACCCAACTCGTTTCTGATAAGCTTTCAATTACGCTGCTCTATCAGTTGCCAGGCGAGTCACAATGGCTGCAAGCGGGGCCTATTTCCCGCGGCGACACCTTACCGCTGAATTTGCACTTACCCCTTTTGATGGGGCTGATGATCGTTCTCAGCCTGATTATTTATTTGATTATGCGCAGTATCGAAGCCCGCATGGCGCGGCTGGAGCTGGCTGCCACGCGGATTGCCAGTGGCCGCCTGGAAACCCGGGTAAAGGTAGAGAGCGGCGACTTTTTAGGCCGCTTGGGGATGGCTTTTAATGGCATGGCCAATCAGGTGCAGAGCCTGCTGCGCGGTCAACAGGAGATGATTCGGGCGGTTTCCCACGAGCTGCGCACCCCGGTCGCGCGTATTCGCTTTGCCGTGCAGATGGTCGAGGATATGACCGACCAACCCGCCATTCGCCGCCAGCTTCAGGGGATCGATGCGGACATTGCCGAGCTCGATGAGTTAGTTGATGAAATTCTCACCTATGCACGACTGGGTGGAGAAACGGTTAATGGCGCTGAGCTTGAAACGGCGCTGGTAGAGTGTCGGGCCATGGCGGAACGGGTGATTGATACGCTGTCGCCGCTGCATAGGGGCTTAGCGTTGGCGCTTGCGCCTGGTCCTGAAATCGAGCTGCTGGCGGAGCCGCGCTATCTTCAGCGTGCGGTGCAGAATTTAGTCGGCAACGCCTGCCGCCATGCCAAGTCCCAGGTGATGATTCACCTCTGGGATGAGCCCAATCTGGTGCGTATTGACGTTGAAGACGACGGCCCCGGCATTCCGCCGGAAGCGCGGGCGGATATTTTCAAGCCGTTTGCCCGTCTGGACGACAGCCGCGCTCGCAGCTCTGGCGGCTACGGGTTAGGGCTTTCGATTGTGCAGAAAATCATGGCCGGGCACGGTGGTAGCGTGACCATCGATACCAGTCCCACTTTGGGCGGCGCGCGCTTTACGCTGCTGGTTCCGCGTCGCGATCCGCAGGCTTGACCCCGGATAGCACTGCAAAGGAGGTCTCCCGCGCAGTGCGTAAAAAATCCTGCATCCATGGCGCTTCGCGGGTCTCTTCGCGAATCGCCGCATACAGTGTGCTCCATACCCCATGCTCGCCTAGCTTCACCGCGCTAACGTAATCGCGCTCTAAATACTCGGTGAGTGCCCAGTTGGGCAGTGCACACACGCCACGCCCGCTGGCCACCAGCTGCATCATCATAATCGTCAATTCGGCGGTACGAATCTCCTGAGGACGCACGTTCGCCGGTTGCAAAAACTGGGTGAAAATATCCAATCGCGACTGCTCAACGGGGTAGGTAATCAACGTTTCCTCAGCCAGTGCCTGGGGCTCTATAAACCCCCGGCCAGCAAAAGGGTGCTGGCGGGCGACGGCCAGTAACCCTTCATAGCGAAACAGCGGGGCGTAGTGAATGCCCTCAAGGGGCTGGGGGTCAGCGGTGATCACCAGATCCAGCTGCTCTCGGGCAAGCGCCGGAAGCGGGTCGAAGTGGTGTCCACTGGGAATGTCGATTTCCACTTCCGGCCAGTGATCGCGAAAATAGTCCACTGTGGGCATTAGCCACTGAAAGCAGCTGTGGCACTCAATGGCCATATGCAAACGCCCCTGCTCGGTGCCTGCCAGGCGCGCCAAATCACGCTCCGCCTTGCGTACTTCAGGCAGTACCTGGTCGGCTAGGGCGAGCAGCCGCAGCCCCGCGCGGGTGAATTCCACCGGACGGGTTTTGCGCACAAAAAGCGCGCTGTCCACGCGGCTCTCAAGATCTTTAAGCTGGTGCGAAAGCGCCGATTGGGTCAAATGCACGCGATCGGCAGCATCGACCAGAGAGCCGGTTTCGCGCAGAGCCAGCAGCGTGCGTAGGTGTCGTAACTCAATCATGTAGTGGCTCAATCATCGTGAGTGTTTTTCATCTTTACTATTAGAAACTTTAGTTTGATTCACTAATGCGTGGTGCCCAGACTGTGTGAATTATTTCACGTTGGTAGGGTTCATCATGACAGTTTCTCATATTCTCGGCTATCCCCGCATCGGCGCTCAGCGCGAGCTAAAAAAAGCCACTGAAGCATACTGGAAAGGCGAGTGTACGCGTAGCGAGCTGGAAAACACCGGTCGCGAGCTGCGTTTGCGCCACTGGCAGGCACAGCATCATGATGTGGGTTTGGATTTCGTTAGCGTGGGCGATTTCGCATTTTACGACCAAGTGTTGAATGTTTCAGTGGCGCTGGGGGCGGTGCCTGCCCGCTTTAACGCCAATAATGAAGTGGCAGGTGGCGATATCGATCTCGACACCACCTTTCGTATGGCCCGCGGTAGAGCCCCCAGCGGTGAGCCCGCCGCAGCCTGTGAAATGACCAAATACTTCGATACCAACTACCACTACCTCGTCCCCGAACTGCACGAAGGGCAAACCTTTACTCTGGCATCCAACCGGCTGTTTGACGAAGTGGATGAAGCGTTACGTGCGGGTTTTACCCCGAAAGTAACGCTGACGGGGCCGCTGACTTGGCTATGGCTTGGCAAAACCAAGGGCGGTGATTTTGACCGCCTGACGCTGCTCGACAGCGTACTCGACGTGTATGGCGAAATATTAGCGCGGCTTGCCACCCAAGGCATTGAGTGGGTGCAACTGGATGAGCCTGCGCTGGTGCAGGATCTGCCGCTGGCATGGCAGCAGGCCTATGAGCGTGCCTATCATCGCCTTCAGTCTGCGCCGCTAAAACTATTGCTAGCCACTTACTTCGGCGGCTTGGGCGATAACCTATCGTTGGCGACCCGTTTGCCCGTGGCAGGGTTGCACATTGATGCCGTGCGCGCCCCGCAGCAGGTGGAAAGCGTTATAGATCGCCTTGGCCCCCATCAGGTGCTATCGGTGGGGTTTGTCGATGGTCGCAATATCTGGCGGGCCGATTTGGCTGCCTTGCGAGAACGCCTGCTGCCGTTGAAAGTGCGCCTGGGGCAGCGGCTTTGGTTGGCACCCAGCTGCTCGCTGCTGCATGTGCCGGTGGATTTGGCCCAGGAGACGGAGCTTGGTGATGAGCTGATCAGCTGGCTGGCTTTCGCGCGGCAGAAACTTGACGAGGTGGTCACCTTGGCGCGCTTGATCGATAACCGCGCCACGCCTGCCGATGAGCAGCGACTGGATCAGGCCACACGGGCGCTGGATGCCCGGCGTGAATCAACGCGTATTCACCAAGCTGAGGTCAGTGAGCGTTTGGCGGCGGTTCGCCCCGCCGATAGCCAGCGCCGGGCGCCTTATGGTGTGCGTTCTGAGGCTCAGCGTCGCGCGCTTAAGCTGCCGCTATTCCCCACCACGACGATTGGTTCTTTCCCGCAAACCGATGCGATTCGTGCCGCCCGGCGCGCTTTTAAGGCTGGTGAGCTGGCGTTGGCCGACTACGAAGCCCGTATGCAGGTTGAAATTGCCTACGCCGTTGAACGCCAGCAGGCGCTGGGGATCGATGTGCCAGTGCATGGCGAAGCCGAACGTAACGATATGGTGGAGTACTTTGGCGAGCAGTTGGAAGGCTTTGCGTTTACCCGTTTTGGCTGGGTACAAAGTTACGGTTCACGCTGCGTGAAGCCGCCGGTGATCTTCGGTGACGTATCGCGCCCCGCCCCGATGACGGTGCGCTGGAGCGAGTACGCCCAAACTCTGACCGATAAGCCCATGAAGGGCATGTTGACAGGGCCGGTGACGATTCTACAGTGGTCGTTTGTGCGTGATGACCAGCCGCGGGAAACCACCTGCCGCCAGATTGCCTTGGCGCTGCGCGATGAGGTGTTGGATCTGGAAAAAGCCGGGATCAACATTATTCAAATCGATGAGCCAGCGCTACGCGAAGGGTTACCGCTGCGCCAAGATGAGTGGCAATCATACCTTGATTGGGCGGTAGAGAGCTTCCAGCTAAGCGCTGCAGGTGTGGCCAACACCACCCAGATTCATACCCATATGTGCTACTCGGAATTCAACGACATCATTGGCGCGATTGCAGCACTTGATGCCGATGTCATCACCATCGAAACGTCGCGTTCGGATATGCACCTGCTGGATGCCTTCCAGGACTTCGCTTATCCCAATGAAATCGGCCCAGGGGTTTACGATATCCACACCCCCAATATTCCCGAGGTGAGCTGGATGGTCGATTTGATGGAGAAAGCCCTGGAAAAAATCCCCGTCGAACGGCTGTGGGTGAACCCGGACTGCGGCTTAAAAACCCGTGGTTGGACGGAAGTAGAGCCAGCGCTGGCCAATATGGTGGAAGCAGCTAAGGTGTTACGTCAACGCTATGCGTAAACGGGTAGAGGGCAGAATCCCTCCCGCTGCCCTAAGCAGCGGGGGAGTGCTGACTTTTCGATGCCTAGCTTTTTGATGCATAGGCGTAGAGCAGGGTTTCCTGGGCACTAATGGCATCGCTGTCGCCCGGATTCTGGAGTAGGTAGCTGCCGTCGGTCTGGAGCAGCCAGCTCTGGCAGTTATCCACCAGGTAGGTCTCCAGGTCTTTGCGTACCCGGGTGGCGAGCTTCTTATCCAGCAGCGGGAAGCACGTCTCCACACGGTGGAACATATTGCGCGCCATAAAGTCCGCGCTTGAGCACCAGGTCTCCGACTTGCCATCATTGTGGAAGTGGAACACCCGAGTATGCTCCAGCAGACGACCAATAATCGAGCGCACGCGAATGTTGTCGGAAACGCCCGGTACTCCTGGCTTCAAACAGCACATACCGCGAATAATCAAATCGCACTCTACCCCCGCCTGTGAGGCCCGGTAGAGCGCTTTGATAAGCTTGGGCTCGGTTAACGAGTTGCACTTAATAATGATGTGCCCGCGCTTACCCTTACGCGCTATCTGCGCTTCCCGATCGATCATTGCCACCAACCGTTCATGCAGCGTAAATGGCGCGTGCAACAGCGTGTCGATTTTGCGTGCGCGGCCCATTCCAGACAACTGTTGGAACACTTTATGAACATCGGCACACAACGCTTTGTTGGCAGTCAGCAGGCTGTAGTCGGTATATAGCTTGGCGGTTTTAGAGTGATAGTTACCGGTGCCCAGGTGCGCGTAGTAGCAAAGTTCACCTTTTTCGCGACGAACGATGTGCAGCATTTTGGCGTGGGTTTTGTACGCCATAATGCCGTAGACAACGATTGCCCCCGCTTCTTGCAAGCGTGAAGCCAGCTGTAGGTTGTCGGCCTCATCAAAGCGCGCGCGCAGTTCAATGACCACAGTGACTTCTTTGCCTTGGCTGGCCGCTTCCACCAGTGCGTTAACAATGGCCGAGTCTGCGCCGGTACGGTAAAGGGTCTGCTTCACTGCCAGTACATTTGGATCCCGGGCGGCTTCGCGCAGCAGGTCTTCAATCGGCGTAAACGACTGGAAAGGGTGATGGAGTAGAATGTCGTTCTTGGCGATGGCTTCAAACAGGCTACCCGCTTTGAGCGCTTTGGGAATGCTGGGGGTAAACGGCCGATAGAGTAGTTCGGGGCGATCCACGTCCCCCAGTACCGACATCATACGGGTTAAATTAACCGGCCCTTTGACGCGATATAAGTCGTCACTTTCCAGTTCAAACTGGCGCAGTAAAAAGTTGGTCAAGTCATCAGGGCAACTGTCGGCAACTTCCAGGCGCACACCGCTGCCGTAGCGGCGTGCCAGCAGCTCACCGCGCAGCGCAGAGGCGAGATCCGAAACCTCCTCTGGGTCAACGCTCATATCCGCGTTGCGGGTCAGCCGGAATTGATAGCAGCCGCGTACGCTCATGCCAGGAAACAGCTCCTCGGCATGGGCATGAATCATCGAAGAGAGGAAAACATATTCCGAGAATCCCTCCTCGCAGAGCTCCTTGGGCAGTGCCATCAGACGCGGTAGCGAGCGCGGCGCGGGAAGAATCGCCATCCCCCCGGCGCGACCAAACGCATCTTTGCCTTCCAGCTCAACGATAAAGTTGAGGCTTTTATTCACTAACCGCGGGAAGGGGTGCGAGGGATCGAGCCCAATTGGGCTAATGACCGGCATAATTTCATTATCGAAAAACGCCTTAACCCAGGCTTTCTGCTCATCAGTCCACTGATCGCGGCGACGAAAACGCAGCCCATGGGTTTCCAGCGCGGGTAACAAAGTGTCGTTGAGTATCTGATACTGGCGGTCAATCTGCGCATGAGCAAGCTGCGAGATCTCCGCCAACACTGCTTTGGGCAGGCGGCCATCGGCGGCGGTGGTGTCGTCGCCCAGGGCAATTTGATGCTTCAAACCCGCCACCCGAATCTCGAAAAACTCATCCATGTTGGAGGAAAAGATCAGCAGGAACATTAACCGGTTGAGCAGTGGGTGGGCATCATCTAGCGCCTGCTCCAACACGCGGATATTGAACTGTAGATGCGATAGCTCGCGGTTGAAGTAGAGCTGGGTATCGTCAAGGTCGGTTTCAGGCTGTGTTTCACGTGCCTGGACGCCAGTCGGGGTGCGGTTGATCCGTAACGGCGTATCGCCGTCGCTGCTGGTGTGATCGGTAGACGACAGTGGTAAGGAATCTGAAGCTTGCTCGTCCATAGTGGATCTCCCCGCGTTGATAGCTCGAAGGTATCATAGCCTGATACTTGTATATCAGTGCAGTATGCGGGGAGAAGATGACAAAAAGGTGTCACCAGGTTGTCATCTTAGCGTTGCTGAAGTAACCGCGCTGCATCTAGGGCGAAGTAGGTCAGAATGCCATCTGCGCCTGCCCGTTTGAAACACATCAACGACTCCAGTATTACCGGCTCCGCTTCTAACCAGCCGTTGTCGAAGGCCGCGCGGTGCATGGCGTACTCGCCGCTGACTTGGTAGGCGAAGGTGGGTACCTGTAGTTCGCTTTTTACCCGCCGCACGATATCTAGGTAGGGCATGCCGGGCTTGACCATCACCATGTCGGCGCCCTCGGCGATATCCATGGCCACTTCGTGGAGCGCTTCATCGCTGTTAGCGGGATCCATTTGATAGGTGCGCTTGTCCGCTTTGCCCAAGTTAGCAGCCGAACCGACCGCATCGCGAAAAGGCCCGTAGTAGTGCGAGGCGTACTTGGCGCTGTAGGCCATAATACGCACATTATGTAAATGTTCCTGCTCCAACACCTGGCGAATCGCACCAATCCGGCCATCCATCATATCGGAAGGGGCGACCACATCGGCCCCCGCTTCGGCATGGGAGAGCGCCTGCTTGAGCAGGGTATCCACTGTGCGGTCATTCTGGACATAGCCGTGTTCGTCAAGAATGCCGTCTTGACCGTGGCTGGTATAAGGATCCAGCGCCACGTCCGTGATAATGCCTAATTCGGGTAGCGCTTCTTTAAGGGCACGCACGCTGCGCTGAACTAAACCGCTAGCGCTATAGGCCTCTTCAGCAAACTCACTCTTGTGCTCGGAGCCAACCACAGGAAAGAGTGCCAGTGCTGGAATGCCCAGTTCATACGCTTCGCGAGCTTGCTCGATCAGCAGATCAATAGACAGCCGTTCAACGCCGGGCATGGAGGCGACGGCTTCGCGCTGATTGATACCTTCCAACACAAAAACGGGCAGAATCAGGTCGGATGGACTCAGGCTGTTTTCCTGCATCAATCGGCGTGAGAAATCGTCGCGGCGCATACGGCGCATGCGCGTGGCGGGAAAGTGGCGGGCAGTGGGTGTACTCAAGAGGGCTCTCCATTAGAGGTCGTAAAAATCAGTGATCGTGAACATTAAGGATCGCAAATCAACATGCCCGAAGGCCTGGAATCAGTATATCAGCCATGCCCTGCGGCGAAAGCCGTCTTGTGGCGACACGGCAGACTGACTAAAGTGAGCGACAGCTTTGCTGTATTGCGTTCGGCAGACCCTGGGATAAGGAGATAGGCATGACCAAACAGGTGGCAGTGATTTTAGCTGGCTGCGGCGTTTACGATGGCTCGGAAATATATGAGACCACGCTAACCCTGCTGCGCTTGGATCAGTTGGGCATTGGATACCGCTGTTTTGCCCCCGATATTGAGCAGCACCATGTGGTTAACCACCTCACCCAAGAAGTAGTGGAGGGCGAGCAGCGTAACGTGTTGCTGGAGTCCGCTCGCTTGGCGCGAGGGGAGATCAGCCCACTGAGTGAATTAGTGGCTAATGATTTTGACGCAGTGATTGTGCCCGGTGGTTTTGGCGTTGCCAAGAACCTTTCGGACTTTGCCAGTGCCAGCGACAATATGCAGGTGTTAGAAGCGCTAAAAGAGGCGCTGACGGGCTTTCACCAAGAGGCCAAGCCGATTGGTTTGATGTGTATTTCCCCCGTACTTGTGCCACGCCTATTGGATGAGGGCATTGCGGTAACGGTGGGCAATGACCCGGCGGTTTCCGGGGCGATAAGCGCCATGGGTGGGCTACACCGCACCTGTAGCGTAGAAGATATCGTGGTGGATTTTGAGCACCGGGTGGTCACCACACCCGCTTATATGCTGGCAACGCGGATCAGCGAAGCCGCAACTGGTATTTTTAAACTGGTGGATCGCATTGCAGAAATGATGGATTAAGCTCGCCACTGTGCTGATACAAAAGCCGCCGCCATTGATCATGGCGGCGGCTTTTAAATATCTGGACGTTGATCCCAGTGCTTAGAGGTCTGCTTCTTGCTCTTCGGCAGTCTCTTTCTCCTCTTTGCGCTTGCGCACCAGGCGACCAAACAACAGCCCGACTTCATAAAGCAGATACATCGGTACCGCCAGTAGGCTCTGTGAAATCACATCCGGGGGCGTTAGCAGCATGCCGACAACAAAGCAGCCTAGTAGGATATACGGGCGCTTTTTAGACAGACTTTCCACCGACGTAGCGCCAGATAAGATAAGCAAAAAGGTCGCAATAGGAATCTCAAACGCTACACCGAAGGCAAAGAACAGCTTAAGAACGAAGTTCAGATATTGGTTAATGTCGGTCATCACGGCGACGTTTTCCGGCCCGGTTTGGGTGAAAAACTCAAACAGCAGCGGAAAAACAACGTAATAGGCAAACGCCGCGCCGCCGTAGAAAAGCGCAATGCTCGAAACCAGAATCGGAATCGCCAGCGCTTTCTCATTGTCGTAAAGCCCCGGGGCGATAAACGCCCAGGCTTGGTGTAGCACAAACGGAATAGCGATAAATACCGCGACTACCAGAGTGAGTTTGAACGGCGCTAAGAATGGCGAAGCGACTTCCGTAGCGATCATCTGCGAGCCTTCGGGCAGCAGCGCCATCAACGGCTCGGCAACAAAGGTGTAGATATCATTGGCAAAGGAGTAGAGGCCCAAAAAGACCACCAGGATAACGATCACGGCGCGCATTAGTCGTGAGCGCAGCTCGATCAGGTGCTCAATCAGGGGGGCTTGGCTCTGCTCTTCCCGCGGCTCCTTTGAATCGCCAGACATGCTCATTGGTGATTACGATCCTTATTAAGTGCAGCCGACTCAGGGTTAGGCGTTTCAGGTTCGGCCTCGCGGGTGGGCGCAGTCGAGGCAGATGATGACGGAGGTGTTTCTTCACGCACCGTTTCCTCTCGCACCGTTTGCAGGGCGTCATCCAATCGAGAGCTGGCCTGGGCAACGCGCTGCTCAGTGTCACTCTTATCAGTGTCGCTCTGCTGCGCTGGTGCAGCGTCTGACGGGCTATCGGCAATGCTCTCTACGTCCAGCTTCGCTTTCTTCAAGCTGTCATCGAGCTTCTTTTGCTGTTCATTGAGCTTTTGGCGCAGCTCTTCTGCTTCCAGTTGGGCGCTGATTTCACGCTGCATACCGGATACCGTACGCTTGATTTTACCAATCCACATGCCCGTCGTACGGGCGGCGCGGGGCAGCCGCTCCGGGCCAAGCACCAACAGCCCGACGACGCCAATCAGCATCAGTTCAAGAAAGCCGATATCCAGCATGGTTTATTTGCGCTCTTCGTTGCGGTCGTGGGCGGCCTGTTTCTCTTCGGCTTGAACGTCGTAAGTGTTGCCCGGCTCTTCATGGCTCACTTTGGCATGGGGTTGGTCGGCGTCCTCTTTGTCCGCCTCTTTATTTTTCTCCTCGTCGTGCATGGCTTTCTTGAAGCCCTTGACCGCCCCGCCTAGGTCGGTGCCCACGTTACGCAGTTTTTTGGTGCCGAAAACCAGAATGATGATGCCCAGCACAATCAGCAACTGCCAAATACTAATACCACCTAACATATGCGTGTCCTCTTGCGAGCAGGTTAACTATCGATTGAGTGCTATCTATTTTAGTGAGTGCTACCTATTTTAGCGCTATCTCTTTTGCCACTGAGCCAATGAATACGAGCCCTATGGCTAGGAGCAGTACTACAGTACGCGCGTTACCACTATGCGACAGCCCTATGTGGCAACTATGGCTGGCGGGCGGCTTTTTCCTCGTGTCCGGAAATGCCGAAACGCCGTGCCAGTTCGTCTAAAACGGCCTGATGATCCATCCCCAGGTGTGACAGCATCACCAGGCTATGAAACCACAGGTCGGCGGTTTCAGAAATCAATGCTTGGCGTTCAGCCTCGCTACCATGCTCGGCATCTTTTGCCGCAAGCACTGTTTCTGTTGCTTCCTCGCCTACCTTTTCGAGTATCTTGTTCAAACCCTTATGATGCAAGGAGGCAACATAAGATTCTTCTGCCGCTGCATGGCGTCGCTGCTTTAGCACCTCATTGAGCGTATCCAGCACATCAGTATGGGTAGTCGAATTGTTAGGCGATAATGCGTTGCTGTCCATGGGAATCCTCGTAAACGTTTAGTGCGTCACTCTATTGCCATACCAGCAGCAGTAGGCCAATGGCGGCGGCCGCTAGTATCGGCCACTCCTGAAGTGCAATCCAACCGCTTAATGGCTGCCACGCCAGTGCCAGCGCCAGCAGAATCAAGCCAAGCCGAAGGCGGTAGAGGCGTTTGCCCTGGCGCGCCATCTGCACCCGCATGTCGTTGATCGATTCGACTTGCTGGTGGCGCTGGCGATGCTCGTGCTCCATACGGCTTAGCGCCTGGTGAGCCAGTACGGGCAGCTCGGGCAACTGGTGCGAAAGCTCCGGCGCCTGGCGCTTCAGCGACTCCCATAAACCGCTGACCCCGGCACGCTCTTTCATCCACTGCTCTAAATAGGGCTTGGCGGTACTCCACAGATCTAGATCCGGATAGAGTTGGCGCCCCAGGCCTTCAATATTGAGCAGCGTTTTCTGCAACAGTACCAACTGCGGCTGTACTTCCATATTAAAGCGCCGCGCGGTTTGAAACAGCCCCAATAGCACCTGGCCGAAGGAGATATCTTTCAACGGCTTCTCTAAAATGGGCTCACAAACGGTGCGAATCGCCGCTGCGAATTCGTTAGCGCGGGTGTTTTCGCCCACCCAGCCGGATTCGATGTGCAGCGCAGCGACTTCATAATAGTCCTGGTGGAAAAACGCCAGTAGGTTACGCGCTAAGTAGTCCTGATCTTCCCGGGTCAGGCTGCCGACGATGCCGCAATCGATGGCAATGTATTGGGGATCTTCGGGGTTGTCACAGTTGACGAAAATATTGCCTGGGTGCATATCCGCGTGAAAGAAGTTGTCACGGAATACCTGAGTAAAGAACAGCTCGACGCCGCGCTCTGCAAGCTTCTTCAAATTAGTGCCACGAGCAATCAGGGTATCTAAATCGGCGACCGGAATACCGCGAATGCGCTCTTGCACCATCACATGGCGGCGGGTGAAGGGCCAGTAGATGGTGGGCACAAACAGCAGCGGTGAGTCTTTGAAGTTGCGCTTGAGCTGCGAGGTGTTGGCGGCCTCTTTGTAGAGATCCAGCTCGTCAAACAGCGTGGCTTCGTAGTCGCGAATGACTTCCACCGGACGCAGGCGACGCGCCTCGGGGATTTTGGAGAATAGCTTGGCGACTTGGTACATCAGCGCCATATCCTGACGCATCACGCGATCAATGCCGGGGCGAATGATTTTCACCACCACGTCTTCATCGCCGTGCAGTCTTGCCGCGTGCACCTGGGCAATCGACGCCGAGGCCAATGGCACTCGGTCAAACTCAGCAAAGGCCTCTTCCAGCGACATTTCCAGCGCTTTCTCGACCCGGTCGGCGGCTTGATCACCGGGAAAGGGCGGCACCTGATCCTGCAGGCGTTTCAGCTCATCGGCGATATCCGCTGGCAGCAGGTCGCGACGGGTCGAGAGCATTTGGCCGAATTTAATAAAAATCGGCCCCAGTGCTTCCAGCGACAAGCGCAGACGTTCGCCCCGCGAGCGCTTGCCAACGGGGATCAAACGTAGCGGAGAAAACCATAGCAGCGCCCGGAGCCACCAGGGCAGCCGCTCTAGCGGCAGCAGTGTGTCAAGCCGGTGGCGGCTGATCACCCAGCTTATCCGCAGCAGGCGCAGGCTCATGGGCGCGACTCCTGTGGCGCAAGCTGTAGCTGTTCTAGACGTCGCTGTAAGCGGTTTAGTCGCGCTTCCAGGCGATCGGTCGCCACCTCTAACTCGGTCAGATGCTCGCGCAGTAGGCTACGCTGCTGCCGCCCTGGCAGCAGGCGTGCCTCTTCAAAGACATATTCAGAAACATCCTGCATCAGCTCGTCTTTGGCACGCAGCCCCCAGCGGGCAGCGCGGCGCAGTCCCTCGGCCAGGGAGTGGGCGGGCATATCGCCCAGCCAGCGGGCCAGCTCGCTCTCCCAGTCGATGTCCAGGTCGAAGAGCAGGTCTCGAGTGGCTTCAAGCAGATGGATACGCCCGCGCACCGCCAGCTTGCCGTCAAACATAAGGCGTTCAATCGAGGCGCCGCTGATCCACTCGGAAAACGTTTCCGGGGTGAGCTCTACCACTGCGTCTACGTCGGTTTCATCAACGTCATCGCCGCGCATCAGGTCGAGCCCGGCGTGATGGTAGTGAATGACCAGTGCTAAATGGGGCTGCTCAAGGCGCACCAGTAGACGGCTGCCCGCCAGTGCCGCTAGCCGTTCAGGGGCAGCAGGGTCGCAGGCGAGCAGGGCGTTGAGCGTGCGTTCACAACCGGCCAGCAGCAGGGTCGGGGTTACCAGCATGCTGACCTCTTGGTAGATAGCGTCATCGGCCGCAGGGACGTTGTCTGGCTTTTGGACGTCATGCTGTTTTGCAATGTCGCACTGCTTTGAAATGTCATAACTTAATGCCGCGGTGCAGCGCAACGATACCACCGGTCAGGTTGGTGTACTCAACCCGCTCAAGTCCCGCCTCTTCCATCATGGCTTTAAGCGTTTCCTGATCTGGGTGCATGCGAATCGACTCCGCCAGATAGCGGTAGCTGTCGCCGTCCCCCGCCACCAGTTCACCCATTTTGGGCAGCAGGCGGAAAGAGTACTCATCGTAGGCCTTGGAGAGCAGCGGGTTATTGGGCTTGGAGAACTCCAGCACCAAAAGGCGACCACCGGGCTTGAGCACACGGGCCATGGAGCGCAACGCGGCGTCTTTGTCGGTGACGTTACGTAAACCAAAGGCAATGGTGATGCAGTCGAAGCTGTTGTCGGGAAACGGCAGACTTTCGGCATTGGCTTGAACATACTCGACGTTGCCGCCTACGCCGCTATCCATCAGTTTGTCGCGGCCCACTTTGAGCATGGAGGCGTTGATGTCGGCAAGTACGACTTTGCCCCGGGGGCCAACCAAACGGGAGAACTTAAGCGTTAAATCCCCTGTGCCGCCCGCGATATCCAGCACGTGGTGACCAGGCCGCACACCTGCGCGTTCAATGGTAAGACGCTTCCAGACTCGGTGGATGCCCATAGACATCAGGTCGTTCATCACATCGTAGCGGGCAGCCACGGAGTGGAAAACATCGGCCACTCGTGAAGCTTTTTCATCAACTGGGACTTCCTGAAAACCAAAGTCAGTGGTGCGTTTTTCTGTGGGGCTCATTGGGCAGTAGCTCCCGAATTCGAGGCGATGGCAAATCGACCTTAGGTCTTTTGACCCTGAGATCGACGCGATTAAAAGTTAACGCCATTGTAGCCTTGTCCACCCTGGCTTGTCTGCCTGGCTTCTTGTATAGGATATGAGTCAGGTAGTCACAGTTGCTTGAATTGAATGCTGGCGGGCTCTCGCGAGACACCGGCCTCTTTTAAACGCTGCAAGTAGTTGTTCCAGTAGGCTTCTTGGTGGGTCGCGAGGTCATACAGGTAGTTCCAGCTAAACAGCCCGCTGTCATGGCCATCATCGAAGTGCAGTTTCAGTGCATAGTTGCCCGCCTGAGTAATATTTTGCAGGCCGACATCTTTTTTACCCACTTGCAGTACCGCGGTGTCGCCGCCGTGGCCACGCACTTCGGCGGAAGGCGAATAGACGCGTAAAAACTCAACCGGGAGGTGAAAACTCTCCCCATTGGCGTAGCCAAGCTCCAGCTTGCGGGCCTGTTTATGGTAGTGAACCCTAGTGGGGGTGGGCGCATTCATGATGAAACCTCATCGCTAAGTGTCCATGGCTTATGAACATAGCAGCAAGCCCGCAAAGAGCGGGCTTGCTGTTGCTGACGGTACCAATGCAGATAATAACAGCAGACGCAGCTTACAAAATATACCGCGACAGGTCTTCGTCGACCGCCAGTTCGCCAAGCTGAGCATTGACATAGTCGCCGTCAATTACCAGCGGGCTCTCCATATCGCCGCCTCGGAAAGAGGCTTCTTCCAATAGCCGCTCCATCACTGTGTGTAGGCGGCGGGCGCCGATATTTTCAGTGCCTTCGTTGACCTGCCAGGAGATCTGAGCGATGCGCTCGATACCGTCGGGAGTAAACTCTACGTCCAGCCCTTCGGTGGCCAGCAGCGCTTGGTACTGCTTGGTCAGCGAGGCGGAGGGCTCGGTGAGAATGCGCTTAAAGTCGTTGGGCGTTAGCGCGTCAAGCTCAACCCGGATCGGCAAGCGGCCCTGTAGTTCAGGGATCAGATCCGATGGGCGCGACAGGTGGAAAGCACCGGAGGCGATAAACAGGATGTGATCGGTTTTAACCATGCCGTACTTGGTCGAGACGGTGGAACCCTCTATCAGCGGCAGCAGATCTCGTTGGACGCCCTCACGGGAGACTTCGCCACCGCTGGACTGGCCGCTACCCTTGGCGACTTTATCGATCTCATCCAGGAATACGATGCCGTGTTGCTCGACCGAGTAGACCGCGCGGGATTTGATCTCTTCCTCGTTGACCAGCTTGCCCGCTTCTTCATCGCGCAGCAGTACCAGCGCCTCTTTGACTGTTACGCGGCGGTTTTCACGCTTCTGCTGGCCCATGTTGGAGAACATGCTCTGCAGCTGGCTGGTCATCTCTTCCATACCTGGTGGCGTCATGATATCGATGCCTTGGCCCTGGGAAGAGATTTCGATATCGATCTCTTTATCGTCCAACTGCCCTTCGCGAAGCTTCTTGCGGAAGGTCTGGCGGGTGCCACTGTCTTCCCGCGGCTTGTCTTCCTGGCCACGGGGCGGCGGCAGAAGGGCGTCTAGCACGCGGTCTTCTGCAGCATCTTCGGCGCGGTGGCTAACTTCTTCTTTGGCCTGTTCGCGCACCATCTTGATCGCCGCTTCCATTAAGTCGCGGATAATCGACTCTACATCACGGCCTACATAACCAACTTCAGTAAACTTGGTCGCCTCGACTTTAATAAACGGCGCTTTAGCCAGTTTGGCCAGGCGGCGGGCAATCTCGGTTTTACCCACACCGGTGGGGCCGATCATCAAAATATTTTTAGGGGTGACTTCTGGGCGCAGGTCGTCATCGAGCTGCATACGGCGCCAGCGGTTACGCAAAGCAATTGCCACGGCGCGTTTGGCATCCTGCTGGCCAATAATGTACTGGTCTAGAGCGTGAACAATTTCGCGGGGTGTCATCTGAGTCATATAAGTAACCTTAGTGTGCAGTGAGCGGCGCTTGGGGATCGCGTGAGTTGATTAGCGATCGTCAATCGACAGCTCTTCGAGGGTCACGTGGTGGTTGGTGAATACACAGATATCACCAGCGATCGAAAGCGACTTCTCGGTGATTTCACGCGCCGACAGCTCGGTATTTTCCAGTAGCGCCCGGGCGCTGGCTTGGGCGAAGTTGCCGCCAGAGCCAATGGCAATAATGCCGCGCTCGGGTTCGACTACATCACCGTTACCGGTAATGATCAGCGAGGCGCTGTGGTCCGCAACGGCGAGCAGAGCTTCCAGGCGGCGCAGTGCCCGGTCAGTGCGCCAATCTTTGGCAAGCTCAACCGCTGCCTTGGTCAAATGGCCTTGGTACTTTTCCAACTGCGCTTCAAAGCGCTCAAACAGCGTGAACGCATCTGCCGTGCCACCCGCAAACCCGGCCAGTACCTTACCGCGGTAGAGGCGGCGTACTTTGCTGGCGTTACCTTTCATTACGGTATTGCCCAGCGATACTTGGCCGTCGCCAGCGAGGGCGACCTGATTACCACGACGAACGGAGACAATAGTGGTCATGGAGATAACTCCTTGGGGGAGGCGAGCTCCCGATGACTGGCAGGCCACTCAATAAGCGACCATTGTTTAAGCGTTCACAACAAAATGCGGGCGGCTGATAAAAAATCAACCGCCCGCAGGGTAATCCAGGAGGGATTATTAGTTTTGCAGTTGGATAAGCAGGGGCTCGATACCTTGGGTGTTCATTAAATCCTGGGCCCGGTTCAACTCACGGGTGTCCTCGTAAGGCCCCACTTGTACCCGGTGCCAGGTATTGCCATCCGCCTTTACTTCGCTGATTTCCGCCAGCAGGCTTAAATTGCGCAGTCGGCCACGCAGCTGTTCGGCGTCGCTGGCTTCACGAAACGAGGCCGCCTGAAGCATATAGCGCCCTGGGGTATTGGTGGCCGCTTCATTCTCCTGAGCCGCCGATACCTGATCTTCAGGTCGGGTGTTGGCGGCAATCACCTGGGCGATGGGGTCGTCGCCTGCAGCGCCAGAGGCCGCAGCACTATCGGCTGTCGGTTCGGGAGCCTCCGGGCGCACAACGCTTGAAGGCAGAGAGACGCCGGGGGCAATGACCTCGGTTTCCGGCAGCAGGGTATAAAATTCAAACGTCGGCATCGACGGTTCAGCGGCTTCCTCGGTTTCCCGAGCGGCGGCGCGCTCTTCGCTACCCGAGGGCTTGGGCAGTACCGTGGCTTGAGGCGCTTCGTTCTGCTCTTGCCAGGGGGCGGTGCCGTGCTGGTGCTGAGCCAAAAAGAAGCCCGCCGCCATACCGGCAAGACCCCACAGCCAGCCGGGTAGGCGGAAGCCGCCGCCTGAGCTGCGTTTGGACTTGCGCTGCGATGTGGCTCCGCGGCGGGGGGCGGGCTTTTTGCGCGGGCTAGCCATTGCTTACATCTCCTCTGGGGCGCTAACCCCCATTAAGTCAAGCCCGTTGCGCAGCACTTGACGGGTGGCGAGGCCTAGTGCCAGGCGCGTATTGCGCAGGGTGTCGTCTTCGACCATTACTTTGACGGCGTTGTAGCAGGTGTGGAAGTCGCCGGAAAGGTCGAGCAAATACTGGGCAACCTGCTGTGGCTCGCGGTTTCTGGCGGCGGTTTCCACTACTTCAGGGAAGCGCGCTAGCCGGTTAAGTACGGCTTTCTCCTGGTCGCTGTCCAGCAGCGCTAGGTTGGCCAGTGCCAAGGCGTGATCAAACGGCTGGTCGGCATCCTGGGCTTTGCGCAGCATGCTGCAGACCCGGGCGTGGGCGTACTGGATGTAGTAGACCGGGTTGTCATTCGACTGGGAGCGGGCCAGGTCGATATCAAAGGTGAGCTGCGAGTCGGCGCGGCGGGCGGCGAGGAAGAAGCGCGTGGCGTCGCGGCCCACTTCGTCGATCAAGTCGCGCACAGTGACATAGCTGCCGGCGCGCTTGGAGAGTTTTACCTCAACGCCTGAGCGGGTAACCATGACCATCTGGTGGAGCACGTAGTCGGGCCAGCCTTTGGGAATGCCTACTTCCAGTGCCTGTAAACCGGCGCGTACGCGGGTGACGGTGGAGTGGTGGTCGGCCCCCTGCTCGTTGATCACGGTTTTGAAACCGCGCTGCCACTTGTCCAGGTGGTAGGCCACATCAGGCAGGAAGTAGGTGTAGCCACCCTCGCGTTTGCGCATTACGCGGTCTTTGTCATCACCGAAGTCGGTGGTGCGTAGCCACATGGCACCATCTTCTTCATAGGTGTGGCCTGCGCTCACCAGTTTTTCAACAGTGGCGTCCACCTTGCCATCTTCATAGAGTGAGGACTCTAGGAAATAGACGTCAAACTCCACACCGAAGGCTTTTAGATCCAGATCCTGTTCGCGACGCAGCCACGCCACGGCAAACTCTTGAATGGCGTCTAAATCATCCGGGTCTTTTTTGGCAGTGACTTCGCGGTCATCGGCACTGACCGTTTTGCCTGCCAGGTAGTCGTTGGCCACATCGACGATATACTCGCCGCGATAGCCGTCTTCCGGCCAGCTATCGTCGTCAGGGCCTAAGCCTTTCACCCGCGCTTGTACCGAACGCGCCAAGTTGGCGATCTGGGCGCCAGCGTCGTTGTAGTAGAACTCGCGGGTGACATCAAAACCGGTGGCTTCGAGAAGGCGGCATAGGCAGTCGCCAATCGCTGCGCCCCGACCGTGACCTACGTGCAGCGGGCCGGTGGGGTTGGCGGAAACGAACTCGACCTGCACTTTCTCGCCTTTGCCGACCATGCTGCGGCCAAAGGTGTCGCCGCAGTCGAGTACCTGGGCAACGATTTGCGCTGCGGCATCGGCGGCGGCGAAAAAGTTGATAAAGCCGGGGCCCGCAATCTCGGTTTTTTGGATAGCGTCGCTTTCGGGTAGCGCTGCAACCAGCGCGTTGGCTAATTCACGCGGATTTTTGCCTGCCGGCTTGGCTAACATCAGCGCCAAGTTGGTGGCGTAATCGCCGTGGGCCTTGTCTTTGGTAGGATCCACTTTGATGGTGGGCTGAAGGTCGTTTGGCAGCACGCCTTGGTGCTTGAGCGCGGTGATCGCGCCTTCGAGCAGAGAAACTATCGTATCTTTCATGTGGGTATCCGGTTACGTCTGTGGCGGCGTGTGCTAACGCGCAGCAGTAAAGGTGCGTCGGCAAAGCGGCTATTATCGGCAATTGAGCCGCAGTTTCAAAGGCGTGTTGCTAAACAAGTGCCAAGAGATAAGCGCTAAGCGAGGGTTTGTGGGTCGATATCAATCGACCAGCGTACCTTGCGGGCCTCTCGATTGGCTTCAAGCCACTGCACCAGCCAGCTAACGGCCGGGTGTAGTTGGCTGCGTTTATCGGCTGCCAGCATAACGTGTAAATGGTAGCGGTTCTGGCGTCTTTCCATCGGCGCGGGCACAGGCCCCAGGCAGCGGGTGGCTACGCCGGTCTCTTTTAACCATTGGCGCAGGGCTTGAGCGGCCTGTTGCGCCATGGCCAAAGCGGCCTCCTCTTTGGGGCTTTCGATGCGTAGCAGTGCCATAAAACAGAACGGGGGCAGCTGGGAAATGCGCCTTTCTTCCAACATATTGCGCGCAAGGGCCCCGTAGCCATGTTCAGCCAATTGGCCCAAGTGTGGGTCGTCGGGGTGGAGGGTTTGCACCAGCACTCGGCCTGGGTGGGCGGCGCGACCGGCACGGCCCGCTACTTGTTCAAGTAGTTGGGCGCTGTGCTCCAGAGCGCGAAAATCAGCGGCGTAGAGGCCGCCGTCGGCATTGACGACCACGACAAGTGTGACGTGGGGTAGGTGGTGCCCTTTGGCGAGCATCTGAGTACCGACCAACACGCAGGGTTCGCCGCGCTGAATCTCTTTTAGTACCTGTTCAAAACTGTCCCTGCGCCTAGTACTGTCGCGATCGATGCGGTGGATAGTGGTTTTCGGGAACAGCGTTTGCAGCGTTTCTTCAGTGCGTTCTGTGCCGCTACCCAAGGCGCGCAGGTCGCCGCTGCCACACTCGGGGCAGGCGTCCGGCAGGGCGCGGCGGCTATCGCAGTGGTGGCAAGCCAGTAGGGGGGGCTGGCGGTGTAGCGTCATGCGCGCATCGCACTGGTGGCAATCGGCCATCCAGCCGCAGGCGTGGCAGGCAAGTGTTGGTGCAAAGCCGCGCCGGTTGATAAAAATCAGCACCTGCTTGCCAGTGCTCAAGGTGCTTTTAATCGCTTTGATGGCACCGGGCAGCAGGCCGCCCTGGCGGCGCTGGTGGCGTAGATCAATCAGCTCCAGCTTGGCTGGCGGGTGCTGGCTGGGGCGCTGGGTCAGGCGTAGGTGGCGGTAGGTGCCGCTAAGCGCTTGGTGCAGACTCTCCAGGGAGGGTGTGGCACTGCCCATCAGCAGCGGGATTTTATGGTAGTGGGCCCGAGCCACGGCTAAGTCGCGGGCGTGGTAGCGCAAACCGTCGTGCTGCTTGTAGGAGCCGTCGTGCTCTTCATCGACAATAATCGCGCCGGGGTTGGCCAGCGGGGTGAAAATCGCCGAGCGGGTACCGATGATAATGAGCGCCCGGCCGCTGGCGGCGGCTTCCCACACATCTAGCCGTTCGGGGTCGGTGAGGCCTGAATGCAGCGCCACCACGGGTACCCGAAAGCGGCTTCTAAAGCGGGCGAGTGTCTGTGGGGTTAAGCCAATTTCCGGTACCAGTACCAGCGACTGTTTCCCCTTGGCGGCGACGGCTTCAATAAGCTGCAGGTAGACTTCTGTTTTGCCGCTGCCGGTGACACCCTCGAGTAAGCAGGGGTGATAGCCATCGAGTTTTTCATGCAGTGTGGCTAGCGCCGTCGCCTGTTCACGGTTAAGCGGCAGGGCCGGTGTTGCCAGTAAGTTGCCGCTGGGTGGCGTTGGGGCAGTGAGGATGTGTTCCTGGCTGGATGCGAGGCCTTTCTTCTCCAGCGCTAATAGCTGGTCGCGGGCAAAGCCGTGGGCGCTAACCGCACGGCCAGGCAACCCATGAGGGTGTTGGCGCAGCAGCGCATGCAGCTCGGCTTGCTTGGGCGCTCGGCTGAGTATTTCTTCTGCGCCTTCGCCTTGGGCAAGCCAGAGAGTCTGGGTGCGCCCAGCCATGGGGTGCCCCTGGCGTAGCCGTGCAGGCATGGCGTGGTGCAGGGTGTCGCCTAGGCTGTGCTGATAATAACGGGCGGCAAAACGGCATAGCCATAGCCAATCCTCCGGCAACGGGGCATCATCCAGCGCTTCGCTGATGCTACGCAGTTGGCTGCGCGGAAGGTCGCTGTGGTCAGCCAATTCGACGACCACGCCGACGACTTCGCGGCGCCCAAAGGGCACTCGCACTCGCAGCCCCGGCTGCCAGCCGCAGGGAGGCGTTTCCCTGGAAGGCAGGTAGTCGAACAGGCGGCGCAGCGGCGAAGGCAGCGCTACCTTGAGCACTTGATCGAGTGCTTGGGAAGATCTTTGGGACGGTCTTTGAGACTGCCCTTGAGAATATGCCTGCGAAGAAAAAGAGTCAGCCAATTGGCCTCCGGCGTTAGTTTTGCTAGAATATGCGACCGCTCTGAATCCTAACGATCTTTATCGATCTATTTGTAAAGACCTATCGTAACGACAGAGCGGCTAACCGGTTAGTCGTTTTTTCCAAACCCGTATGCGGTACCTGGCACGAGATCAGGTGGCGGCATATAGCTTCGTGAGGCTCGAAATGAGACAAGGTATTCACCCGAATTACAACACGGTCACCGCCAGCTGTTCTTGCGGCGCCACTTTCCAGGTAGGTACGACCTCTGGTCAGGACTTCTCCTTGGATGTGTGCTCTAACTGCCACCCGTTCTACACTGGTAAGCAGAAGCAAGCGACCACTGGTGGCCGCGTAGAGCGTTTCAACAAGCGTTTCGGCGCTGCTGTTAAGCGCGGCTAATCCCAGTCGGATAGCCATATCGCCAGCATGCCTGTTCATATCAGGCTATTCCTATAAGGCTATGCTCGCGCAAAACCCACGCCTCGGCGTGGGTTTTTTGTGAGCTGGATATGCTTGCTGCATGAATTTTATGTGAAAAAAATTTCCATAAATTCTGTTATGCAGCAATAAGTAAAGCATTATGAGTAAAGCCTGTTTGCATAAGTTTCTGCAAATAGTGGCTAAAAGTGACGAATGTGAAGATAAAATTCGGTTAAACGAGCGTTTTGTCGTAAGTTGACGGCGCGCTTGAGGCGCTATGGTTTTTTCTATATTCTGAAACGACTTATCTACTTTATGTTAACTGGACTCTGACCATGACGGATGCAAATAAGCAGGCTGCTTTGGATTATCACGCGAAACCGATTCCCGGTAAGCTTTCGGTGGAGTTGACCAAACCCACCGCGACAGCACGGGATTTGGCACTGGCGTATAGTCCAGGCGTGGCTGAGCCAGTACTTGAAATTGCCCGGGATGCGGAAAATGCCTACCGCTATACCGGCAAGGGCAATCTGGTCGCCGTGATTACCGATGGCAGCGCTATTCTGGGTTTGGGTAATCTGGGCCCGCTGGCGAGCAAGCCAGTGATGGAAGGCAAGGGCGTGCTGTTTAAGTGCTTTGCAGGCATCAATTCGGTGGATATCGAAGTGGATGCGGAAAGCCCCCAGGCGTTTATCGATACCGTCGCGCGCATTGCCGATACCTGGGGCGGGATTAACCTTGAAGACATCAAGGCGCCGGAGTGTTTTGAAATTGAGAAAGCACTGGTTGAGCGCTGCAGCATCCCGGTCTTCCACGATGACCAGCACGGCACCGCAATTGTGACAGCGGCCGGTATGCTTAATGCCTTGGATATCGCGGGCAAAAAAATTGAGAACGTCAAGATCGTTTGCATGGGCGCAGGGGCGGCGGCGATTGCCTGCATGCGGTTGCTGGTCTCCTGTGGTGCGAGTAAAGAGAACTTGGTAATGCTGGATCGGCGTGGCGTTATTCATACTGATCGCGAAGGTATCAACGAATATAAGGCTGAATTCGCCCGTGATACCGAGATGCGCACCTTGGACGATGCCATCGACAATGCTGACGTCTTTATCGGCCTGTCAGGCCCGGGGCTGCTGTCCGCTGATCAGGTGAAGAAAATGGCGCCAGATCCGGTGATTTTTGCCTGCACCAATCCGGATCCGGAGATCCATCCTGACGTTGCCCGGGAAGCGCGCCCGGATGTGATCATGGCCACCGGCCGTTCGGACTTCCCGAACCAGGTCAACAACGTGCTGGGCTTCCCGTTTATCTTCCGCGGCGCTTTGGATGTTCGCGCCACGCGCATTAATGAAGAGATGAAGCTGGCCGCGGTGCATGCCTTGAAAGACTTGGCCCGCGAGCCGGTTCCTCAGGAAGTGCTGGACGCCTACGAGCGCACCGAGATGAGTTTTGGCCGCGAGTACATCATTCCCACGCCGGTCGATATTCGCCTGCTGGCGCGGGTTTCCTCGGCGGTGGCGCAAGCTGCGGTTGATTCTGGTGTCGCCCGTAAGCCTTTCCCGGCGCACTACCCGCTGCAGTCAATTAATGATGTTTATGGCGGCTAAGGCACTGCGCCCTGGTTAGTCGATTTACGCCCGCTGCTTAGCGGGCGTAAATGTTTTGAGAGATTATTTATTTAGCTTTGAGAATAGCGTGTTAACCCTTCCTGAGCGGTGGAGGCCACTAAGCGGCCATCGCGGCTGTAAATATGCCCCCGCGCCAGCCCGCGAGCGCCGCCTGTCCAGGGTGAGTCGATGACGTATAACAGCCAATCGTCAAGGCGGGTGTCCTGGTGGAGCCACAGGGCATGGTCAAGGCTGGCAATGCGTAGCTTGGGGTCTCGGTACTCAATGCCATGGGGAATCAGGCTGGTGGTCAGCAGATTGAAGTCAGAGGCGTAAGAGAGCAAGTGGCGGTGCAACGCCGGGTCGTCTGGCAGCGTGCCGGAAAGACGAAACCATAAGCATTGGCCAGCAGGTGTACCGTTGTCGGGGTTGCCGGGTAGATGCACAAACTCAATCGGGTGACCGGGAAAGCGGTCATGCTTGGCCTCGCCGTTCTCGATTAACGCTTCGGGTGTCGGCACATCCGGCATGGTGCGCTGATGGCTAAAGCTCGCCTCAGCGCTTTGAAAGGAGGCGCTGCAGAAGAAGATTGGCCGGCCTTTTTGAATGGCAGTGACACGACGGGTCGTGAAGCTGCCGCCATCGCGGATGGTATCCACTTGGTAGACAACGGGGCGATGTGGGTCACCAGGACGCAGAAAGTAGCCGTGCTGAGAGTGCGGGCGGCGCTCAATGGGCACTGTGCGCGCAGCGGCTGCAAGCGCTTGGCCGAGTACCTGACCACCATAGAGCTGAGGAAAGCCTAGATCCTGACTCTGGCCACGATATAGCGTCTCTTCCAGCGTTTCTAGCTCCAGTAACGCTACCAGTTTGTTCAGCGCGTCTGTCATTCTCGGTATCCTTGCGGCTGTCTCAATCGAATGCTGTCGATGAAAGTGAGTTGCTACGACGGGGGACAACCCTTTCATACGATCGTTTAGCTACCTTAGCGGAGTTTACGTTTATGCGCAGCGATGAATTTTACATGCACCGGGCGCTTGACCAAGCACACTTGGCCGCTGCGGCAGGTGAGGTGCCCGTGGGGGCGGTTGTCGTCGATGCGCAGGGGGAGATCATAGGCGCTGGCTGCAACGCCCCGGTAGCCAGTTGCGACCCCAGCGGCCATGCGGAAGTTCGTGCGCTGCGCGAGGCGGGGCAGCAGCAGGGGAACTATCGGCTTGAGGGCTGCACGCTGTTTGTCACCTTAGAGCCGTGCATGATGTGCGCAGGGGCGATGATACATGCTCGCCTAGCCCGTTTGGTTTACGGTGCTGCTGAGCCTCGGGCTGGCATGGTTGAATCAAAGGCTAACCTACTGGCGCAGCCGTGGTTCAACCATCAGGTCGCGGTGACTGGCGGTGTATTAGCAGCACCCTCGCAAAAATTACTGAAGCGTTTTTTCACCGCGCGACGCGATCAACTTAGCCAGAAATAGTTAAGAAGTGTTAATCAAGCGGCGGCACAAGTTCGAACAATAGCAGTGGATCATCGTTGACTGACGTTTGTTCTAGTTGGAAAAACTGCTGGCGGCTACGTTCAACATACTCAATCATTTCGTAGTAGCGACGGATATTGCGTACGTATATTACTGGCTCGCCACCACGGGCGTAGCCATGCCGCGTTTGGCTGTGCCATTCACGCTGCTGTAGCAGGGGCAGTGCGGCGCGTACATCCGTCCAGCTGTCGGGGTCACCGCCTCGCATCTCGGCAATCTTACGGGCGTCGTATAAATGCCCTAGCCCCACATTATAGGCAGCCATGGCCATAAAAAGCCGGTCATCACCGGTAATGCTTTCCGGTAGGCGGTCTTTGATGCTGCGCAAATAACGGGCACCGCCATCAATGCTTTGGGCCGGGTCGGTGCGGTCGCTGATGCCCATCTCGCTGGCAGTGGGGTTGGTTAGCATCATTAAACCACGCACCCCGGTCGGCGAGACCGCATCTGGATCCCAGTGCGACTCCTGGTAGCCCACGGCCGCGAGTAGCTTCCAATCAAAACCTGTTTCCTGGGCGGATTGCTGGAATAATTCAGTATAGCGAGGCAGGCGTGCATCCAGATGGTCAAGAAAGGTGCGGGTACCGACATACTCCAAGTAGTCGTCATGACCGAAGTAGCGGCTGACTAGCTGATCTAGCGTGCCGCTCTCCTGCAGGTCTTGGAGGAAGCGATTAGCAGCTTCGAGTAACCCCAAACCGCGACCGCTGGGCACTGCCCATGCCATGGAGAGCGGGTCGCCGAGGATAAAGCCACGCTCAACGTTGGGGAAAAACAGCCGGTTTAACCGAAATTGATGCTCAAAAATAACCGCTGCGTCCAGGGTGCCGTTTTCAACCCGGGCCAGCAGTTCGGCGACCTCCAACTCATGGGACTCTTTCCAGCTTAGGGTGGGGTGGCGTTTCTGGAGATCGCGCAGTGCTTCGCTGGTACCCGCTTCGCTAAGCGTACCAAGCTCCAGGCCTACAAGGTCGCTTGGTTCACTAATACCATTAAGCCCGCGCCGGTATACTACCAGCGGCTGCATCTTGATAATCGGACGGGTGTAGTAAACACCAGAGGGATTAGGCAGCAGGGGTAGCGCTGCCGCGCCCAGGTCGCCGCTCTCACGTACCGCCGGCAGCACGCTTTCAGGGTGATGGCGGGCGTTAAGGTTAAGACTCACCCCTAGATAGTCGGCAAAGCGGTGCATTAGCTCGTACTCAAAGCCGGTAGGGCCCTGGCGACCTTGGTAATAAGTGGTGGGTGTATTACGGGTGTGAACGGTAATAAAATCTTTTGCAGTGATCTGAGTCAGATGCTCGCCGGGAGGAACCAGGGAGAGGGTGGGCACCAGAGTCAGAAGCGTAATCGCTATTAGCGCATAATAAGCGCTGGCACGGGCTACAAAATGTCGGCAAATCAACGTCAGCATGGCGTCTTGTCGGCATGAAACAAGCTGCCACGATACCCAGCCAGGGGCAGGCTGTCACCTTGTTGATTTCGTGTGACGGCTGGTTTCCAGTATCATAGGCGTTTTCCGGTACCACATTATCTGTGTTTTCCGGCACCATAAAAGCACGGCCGCCTAGCGGCCCGGTGATTTCCCTGCTCGAATTTCCCTGCTCTAGAGGCTTCAGGATATGCTCGAACTGCGAGGCGCGCCCGCCCTTTCTGCCTTCCGTCATGCTCGGCTGTTAACGGTGCTGCGTGAACGTGTTCCCGAGGTGGAAGCGCTGTCTGCCCACTATGTTCATTTTATCGATGTTCACTCCCATGAGCGCCGCGAGGAACTGGATGACGCTGCCCGCGAACGTTTGGTGCAGTTACTTGATTACGGTACTCACTCGAGCGTAGAGGTTCCTGAGCGCGCCCAGCGCTTTTTGGTGGTGCCGCGCCTAGGCACCCAGTCGCCCTGGTCATCCAAGGCGACTGATATCGCCCACAACTGCGGCTTGCGCCAAATTAGCCGCATCGAGCGCGGCATCGATTACCGGGTCAGCTTCACCGCGATGCCGGACGAAGAGAGTTTGAGCGCGCTGGCGGCACTGCTACACGACCGTATGACCGAAACCGTGCTAGCCGATGCCTCGGACGCCGCTAAGCTGTTTGCTCAACACGACCCGGCACCGCTGGGCAGTGTGGATATTCTTGAGGGTGGCCGGGATGCGTTGGCAACGGCCAACCAGGCGCTGGGGCTGGCGCTGGCAGAAGATGAAATCGACTATCTTGTCGATGCTTTCAATGAGTTGGGGCGTAACCCCAGCGACGTTGAGCTGATGATGTTTGCTCAGGCCAACTCTGAGCACTGCCGTCACAAAATCTTCAACGCCGATTGGATGATCGACGGCGAGCTGCAGAGCCACTCGCTGTTTAAGATGATCAAGAATACCTTTGCGTCGTCGCCGGACAATGTTCTCTCGGCTTACAGCGACAATGCCGCTGTGATCAAGGGCAGTCAGGCTGGGCGCTTCTTTGCCACGCCGCTGACAGGCGTTGACGACGAGCGCGCACTCTACGCCACTCATCAGGAACCCATTCATATCCTGATGAAGGTAGAGACCCATAACCACCCCACAGCGATTGCCCCTTTCCCAGGCGCGGCGACCGGCTCCGGTGGAGAAATCCGTGACGAAGGTGCTACCGGCATTGGGGGCAAGCCCAAAGCGGGTCTTTCAGGTTTTACGGTTTCCAACCTGCGCATTCCAGAATTCGTACAGCCCTGGGAAGCCTTTGATTACGGCAAGCCAGGGCGTATGGAGTCGGCGCTCAATATTATGCTCGAGGGCCCCATTGGGGGCGCCGCGTTCAACAATGAATTTGGCCGCCCCAATCTAACCGGCTATTTCCGCACCTACGAGCAGGAGTCACTTAACGACGGCGGTATCGAGCGGCGCGGTTTCCATAAGCCGATTATGCTCGCCGGTGGTTATGGCAATATCCGTGCCCACCATGTTCAGAAGGGTGATATCCCTGTCGGCGGCAAGCTGATTGTGATGGGTGGCCCGGCGATGTTGATTGGCCTGGGCGGCGGTGCAGCCTCCAGCATGGCCTCCGGCACTTCCAGTGCCGATTTGGATTTCGCTTCGGTGCAGCGTGAAAACCCTGAGATTGAGCGCCGTGCTCAAGAGGTGATCGACCGCTGCTGGGCGCTGGGGGATCACAACCCGATTCGCTTTATCCACGATGTTGGCGCGGGTGGGCTCTCCAATGCGTTGCCCGAGCTAGTAAAAGATGGCAACCGTGGTGGTCGTTTTGATCTGCGCGCGGTGCCCAACGCCGAGCCGGGTATGAGCCCGCTGGAGATTTGGTGTAATGAGGCCCAGGAGCGTTACGTGCTTGCGGTTGCACCAGAGGATTTGGATACATTTGATGCCCTGTGCAAGCGCGAGCGCTGCCCCTATGCGGTAGTCGGCGAAGCCTTGGAAGAGCACCATCTTGAAGTGCGCGACGGCCATTTTGAGAGTAAGCCGGTTGACCTACCGATGAGCGTGCTATTCGGCAAAGCACCCAAGATGCAGCGCGAATTTGAGCGTCGCAATCCGGAGCTCTCCGGCATGATGCTGGATAATCTTGACCTGCGCGAAGCACTTGATCGCGTACTGCGCTTACCTACCGTGGCCTCCAAAAGCTTCCTGATCACCATTGGTGACCGCTCTATCACCGGCCAGGTGGCTCGCGACCAAATGGTTGGCCCCTGGCAAGTGCCGGTAGCCGATGTAGCGGTGACCACGGCAAGCTTTGATACCCACACCGGTGAAGCCATGGCCATGGGGGAACGTCCCCCGGTAGCCTTGATCAACCCTGCTGCTAGCGCTCGCTTAGCGGTGGCCGAAGCGATTACCAATTTGGCGGCAGCACCGATTGCCAAACTGAGCGATATCAAGCTCTCCGCTAACTGGATGAGCGCGGCGGATCACCCAGGTGAAAATCAGGCGCTTTACGATGCGGTTTATGCGGTAGGTATGGAAATGTGTCCGGCGCTGGGCATTGCGATTCCGGTGGGCAAAGATTCGATGTCGATGCGTACCGCTTGGCAGGATGAGAACGAGCAGGGCGAATACGAAGAGAAGAGCGTGACGTCGCCCCTTTCACTAGTGGTGACCGGTTTTGCTCCGGTGACCAACGCCCTGGCGACGCTCACGCCGCAGATCAACCTGGATCAAGACGAGTCGGATTTGATTTTGGTCGACCTGGGCAACGGTCAGAATCGGTTGGGCGGCTCCGCTTTGGCGCAGGTGTATGGCCAGGTGGGCAATGACTGCCCCGATGTGGACGACCCGGAAGATATCAAAGCGTTCTTCGAAGTCATTCAAGGCCTGAACCGCGACGGCAAGCTGCTGGCGTATCACGATCGTAGCGATGGTGGTCTGCTGGTCACGCTGCTGGAAATGGCCTTTGCTGCCCACGCCGGGCTTGAGATCAAGCTCGACTGGATGATCGACGAGCCAGTGGAGGCGTTGAACGCGCTGTTCTCGGAAGAGCTGGGTGCCGTGATTCAGGTCAATCGTGAACACACTGAAGAAGTGCTGGCGCAGTTTGCCGTGGCGGGTATCGAAACCTGTGGCGTCATCGCCCGCCCGCGTTACGATGACCAGGTGCGCGTCACGCTGTTTGAAGAGCCTTTGCTGGAAACCACTCGTCAGCTTACCCAGCGTACCTGGACAGAAACCAGTTACCGTATGCAGGCGCTGCGCGACAACCCCGAATGCGCCAAGAACGAATACGACAATCTGCTCGATGGCCGCGACCCGGGGCTATCTGCCACGCCCACCTTTGATATTAATGAAGATATCAGCGCGCCTTATGTCAACACAGCTAAGCCTGCCATGGCGGTGCTGCGTGAACAGGGCGTCAATGGCCAGGTAGAAATGGCCTGGGCTTTCGATAAGGCCGGGTTTGAGGCGGTGGATGTGCATATGAGCGACATCCTGGCGGGGCGTGTTTCGCTGGAAGAGTTCAAAGGGCTTGTGGCCTGCGGTGGCTTCTCCTACGGCGACGTGCTTGGTGCTGGCGGTGGCTGGGCCAAGTCGGTGCTGTTTAATGAGCGCGCCCAGGAGCAGTTTGCGGCGTTCTTCGCCCGCGACGATAGTTTCTCGCTGGGCGTATGTAACGGTTGCCAAATGCTCTCGCAGTTGAAATCGCTGATTCCTGGCGCTGAAAACTGGCCGACCTTTGTGCGCAATGAGTCCGAGCAATTTGAGGCCCGCGTTTCCATGGTGCGGGTTGAAAAGAGCCCCTCGATTCTGCTCGCCGGTATGGAGGGCTCAAAACTGCCCATCGCCGTTGCTCATGGTGAAGGGCAGGCGGAGTTCCGAGACAGCGCTCATCTGCGCAGCATGCAATCGAGCAACCAAATTGCTCTGCGCTATATCGATAACTACGGCCAGGCGACCACGCGCTACCCGGCAAATCCCAACGGCTCACCGGCGGGCATTACCGGTCTGACCACGCCGGATGGCCGGGTGACCATTATGATGCCCCACCCTGAGCGCGTTGCTCGGGCGGTTACCAACTCCTGGCGCCCGGCAGAGTGGACTGAAGATGGCGCCTGGCTGCGACTATTCCGCAACGCTCGGGTTTGGCTCAACTGATTCCAGTAATGCTCCAGATAGTGCGTTGGGCATAGCGCCCATGTTAACGGCGGATTTTTTTCCGCCGTTAACAGTTACGCGAGTCGTGACAACAGTTATTAAGAGTGCCGCTCGGGAGCGCTAGCCGGTGTTTTATCAGCCCCTTCGGGTGGCAATCCTAGTTTGGCCTCCAGCGTTTCAAGCTCTAACCGGTAGCGCTCAACGAGGTATTCGAAGCGCCCAAAATCATGTCCGCAATCCATGCAGAACACATGGGCTTTACCACGCCGCGTGGCGGGAAGGCGTTTTAAACGACTGCCGCATTCCGGGCACTCTGGGCTGAAATGGTTGGTTGTCATTGCTCACCTCACTAGTATCTTCTCGCTGATAAACGTTGCGATTTCTGGGATTATTTAAACCATCACTACTACGACGCGACGAAAGTCGTAATAGTTCAATAGCGGGCTAATTAATTTGTCGATACCTAGCTCCTCACTAGCTAACTCACCAACGCCCCAGCTTCGCCCCTATCAGCAGGAAGCGGTCAAGCGCGTGGTGGGCCATTTCCGAGCCTCAAGCGAGCCTGCGCTGGTGGTGCTGCCCACGGGCAGTGGTAAATCCCTGGTGATAGCTGAGCTAGCGCGCTTGGCCCGTGGGCGGGTATTGGTGCTGGCCCATGTGCGTGAGCTGGTGGAGCAGAACCATGCCAAGTACCAGGCTTATGGGCTTGAGGCGGATATTTTTAGCGCCGGTTTAAAGCGCAAAGAGGCGAGTCGCCAAGTGGTATTTGGCTCGGTGCAGTCGGTGGTGCGTAACCTGGAGAGCTTTAACGACGCTAATTTTACCTTGCTGGTCATCGACGAGAGCCATCGTGTATCACTCAACGAAGACGCTAGCTATCGTCAGGTGATTGAGCACCTGCGCCAGCACAATCCACAGCTTAAAATACTCGGCCTCACCGCGACGCCGTACCGTTTGGGGCAGGGGTTTATTTATTACCGCCACCATCACGGCATGGTGCGGGGCAGTGAAGAGAGTTTTTTTCGTGACTGCGTCTTCGAGCAGCCGCTGCGTCTGATGGTGAAGCAGGGCTATCTGGCTGCGCCCAAGCGCCTGGATATGGCGATTGAGGGCTATGACTTCTCCGCACTCAAACCCTCTTCAAACGGTCTGTTCCAAGAGGAAGAGCTGAATCGCGTGGTGGCGGGCAGTCGAGCGACGCCGGGCATTATCGGGCAAATCGTCGAACGTGCGGTTGATCGCCAGGGCGTGATGATTTTTGCCGCCACCGTGGCCCACGCTGAAGAAATTATCGGTTATTTACCTCGAGCAGAGGCGGCTTTAATTACCGGTGCAACACCTTCCCAAGAGCGCACTGCGCTGATCGATGCTTTTAAAGCGCGGAAACTAAAATACCTGGTGAACGTCGCGGTGCTGACCACCGGTTTCGATGCTCCCCACGTGGATTTGATCGCTATTTTGCGGCCTACCGAATCGGTGAGCCTCTACCAGCAGATGGTGGGCAGAGGGCTGCGCCTGTCGCCGGGCAAGAGCGACTGCCTGATTCTGGATTATGCCGGCAACCCCTGGGATATCTTCGCGCCGGAAGTGGGGAAGCCGAAGCCCGATAGTGACAGCGAACCGGTTCAGATAGAGTGCCCCGACTGCGGTCATGCCAATCTTTACTGGGGTAAGCGCGACGGTGATTTAGTGATTGAGCACTTTGGCCGCCGCTGTCAGGGGCTAATTGAAGATGATGAAGGAAAGCGGCGCCAGTGTGAGTTTCGGTTCCGTTTTAAAGTTTGCGAGGAGTGTGGCGCCGAGAATGATATTGCCGCCCGCCGCTGCCACGGCTGCGAAAAACTACTGGTGGACGCGGATGATAAACTCAAGGACGCCCTAAAGCTGAAAGACGCCAAGGTATTGCGGGTAAGCGGTATGCAGCTGGAAGCGACCACTAACGGCCGTGGCCTGCCGCGCTTAAAAGTCACCTATCATGACGAAGATGGCACCCATCTTTCCGAGTGGTACGCGCTGGAAACCCCCGCTCAACGGCGCGCTTTTTATGCCGCCTTTCTGCGCTACCATCTGCGCGCACCGGGAGGTAAATGGCAGCCGCTAAGCGCCGAGGACGTCGTCGCCGAACAGCGCCGCCTACGCCACCCGGATTTTGTCGTAGGCCGCAAAGTGGGGCGCCATTTCCAAATCAGTGACAAGCTGTTTGACTATACTGGCCGCTACCGCAAAGCGGTGGAGGCGGGGTAGTACGCTTGTGCTTACTCTCTAATAGAGCAACGCGAATGCTAACGACTTTGCTAAACTGTTCGCTTGTGCCGATTTCCATTTTCCAAGAGAGCCGACCCGCGTGAGCGAGACGCCAAGCGTTACTGTTGATTTAGCAAGCCCTGATTCCGAACCCACCGAGCCAGTGGCAGCTTCGCTTGGGCGTCTGTTTAATGAGCCGATTACGCAAATGCCGGAGGATTTGTATATTCCCCCGGAAGCACTGCGTGTCTTTTTAGAGACCTTTGAAGGCCCGCTGGATCTGCTGCTCTATCTGATTCGCCGCCAAAACCTGGATATTCTGACCATCAACGTGGCGACCATCACCCACCAGTACATCGAGTACGTGGAGCTGATGAAGGCCATGGAGATCGAGCTGGCGGGGGAATACCTGTTGATGGCCGCTATGCTGGCTGAGATCAAGTCGCGCACCTTGTTGCCCCGCCCGCCGAAGGCTGAGGGCGATGACGAGGAGGATCCCCGCGCTGAGCTTATCCGCCGTCTGCAAGAGTACGAACGCCTTAAAGAGGCAGCAGAGACGCTGGACACATTACCGCGTATGGGGCGTGACTGGTTCAGCGTGCAGGCGGGCTTACCGCCACTGGAATCCCGTGTGATTCACCCCGAGGTGGAATTGGATGAATTGCTCAGCGCGCTCTCCGATATCCTCAAGCGTGCCGAGCTGGTGCAGGCCCACCAGATCAGCCGCGAGGTTCTCTCTACCCGCGAGCGCATGCTCAAGATCATGGAGCAGCTAAGTTACGACGACGCCCATCAGCGCTATACCCCCTTTGAAGCGCTATTTACTTTAGAGGAGGGGCGCGCAGGCGTGGTGGTCACGTTTATGGCGATTCTTGAGCTGGCCAAAGAAGCCATGATTGAAATTGTCCAAAATGCGCCGCTGTCGCCAATTCACGTGCGCGCGCGACGCGCTGCCCTTGCTGACGGCGAGGAGAGCGCTTTTGATGAGGGCGAGATAGAAGATGATGCCTATGGCGAGTCCGCTTTTGAACCTGACGAGGAGACGCCATGAGTAACACCGTCACCGCGTTAGATGACATTGTTTTAGATGATATTGTTGAAGCCGCACTGCTGGCCGCTGGCGAACCCTTGCCCCTTGAGCGGTTGGAGACACTCTTTCTTGAGGGCGAATGCCCCCCGCGCAAAGAGCTTCGTGACGTCCTGGAACGTTTGCAGCAGCGACATTCTGGCGGTGCACTGGAGCTCCTGGAAACGGTCTCAGGCTACCAACTGCGCATTCGTCCGCGGCTTTCCCAGTGGGTGTCGCGGTTATGGGATGAACGCCCCCAGCGCTACTCGCGGGCGCTGCTGGAGACACTGGCATTAATTGCCTATCGGCAGCCGGTTACTCGTGGGGACATTGAGGAAGTGCGCGGTGTCAGCGTGAGTAGTTCCATTATGCGCACCTTGGCTGAGCGCGGCTGGATTCGGGTGGTCGGTCATCGTGATGTGCCTGGCCGACCAGCGGTATACGCCACCACACGCAGCTTTTTAGACGATTTTGGGTTAAAAACCCTCGATGCATTGCCGCCCATGCACACCCTGGCAAGCTGGGATGAAAACGAGATATCTGAAGAACCGGGGATGACGATGGATACTGACATTCAGGAAGAAAATGGCCCCGGTACAGACCATGAAGCACTGGACGAAACGATCAAAACGGTGCAGGATGCGCCACCTCAGAAAGAACAGATAACCTCGGCTGAGATAGCCGACACGCACGCCGAGACGGCGTTAACCCAGCCGCTGAGTTTTGCCGACCTACAGGCTCGGCTCGCGGCACGTGCCAAGCGCCAACAAGATGAGCGCGAAAGCACGGAGACTACCGATGTGAGGTCAGACGACCATGAGTCAGAGTAATAACACCACGCCCCCCACCAGCGAAAAGCTGCAAAAAGTCTTGGCCCGTGCAGGCCTTGGCTCGCGTCGTGAGATGGAAACGGCGATTTCCGCCGGCCGTGTTAAAGTGAATAGCCAGGTGGCTAAGCTGGGCGACCGCGTTGAAGCGCGGGATAAAGTCAGTTTTGATGACCGTCCGGTGGCATTGCGCCCAGAAGAAGAAGTGCCACGCCGGGTGATTATGTATAACAAGCCGGAAGGCGAGCTATGCACCCGTAAGGATCCAGAAGGTCGCCGCACGGTGTTTGACCGCTTGCCGCGCCTGAAAGGCGAACGTTGGATTGCGATCGGTCGCCTGGATATCAACACCAGTGGTTTGCTGCTGTTCACTACCGACGGTGAGCTGGCCAACCGTTTGATGCACCCCTCTACCCAGGTGGAGCGCGAGTACGCGGTTCGCGTGATGGGTGAAGTGAAGCGCGAGCATATCCTGGCCATGGTCGATGGGGTCATGCTTGAAGATGGCCCGGCGCGCTTTACCGATGTTCAGGAGTTTGGTGGCGAAGGCATCAACACCTGGTTCCACGTGGTGATTCTCGAAGGGCGCAACCGTGAAGTGCGTCGTCTTTGGGAATCCCAGGCGCTGACGGTTAGTCGTCTTAAACGCGTGCGCTACGGCAATATCTTCCTCGATAAGCGGGCGAAAGCCGGCGAATGGGTCGAACTTACCCAGGATGAGGTGGATGACTTAGCCACGCTGGCTAACTTGGAAACACGTAAAGTGCCCGCGTTGACACCGGATGAGAAGAATCGCTGGAACCGCGATAAGCACAAGCGTAAGCCGGTACAGGCACTGCGCAAACCGAAAAGCAAGGCTCGCTAAGCGCGGCTTGCAGAGCCCGTTGAACCTCTTGGTGCTCAGTCGTTAGCGGTTAGGCTGATAAGCGTGCCTGTCAGCATTGAGTGACGCCAGCGGGCACGCAAATGGTTCATTATTGTAGAGTGAAAGCGAAAAAACGCTTGCTATCAATAAGGTGTAAGCGTAGGATATGCATCCGTTCAGGCGGGTCGTTAGCTCAGTTGGTAGAGCAGTTGACTTTTAATCAATTGGTCGCAGGTTCGAATCCTGCACGACCCACCATTCAAACGACTGATCAGTTTGAATAAAGTCAGTTTGAATGCAGTGGTGAACGTTTAAAGTATGTGTAGTAACGCTGGAAAGTGATCAGCACAGCAAGTTTGGGTCGTTAGCTCAGTTGGTAGAGCAGTTGACTTTTAATCAATTGGTCGCAGGTTCGAATCCTGCACGACCCACCAAATTCAACGCCCCTGGCAGTTTAGCTGCCAGGGGCGTTTTGCTATGTGTCTAGAAAGAACTCTATGTGTGACAATCTGTTTGCAGTCAAACGCTATTTCCCGCCAAAATGGTTTAGAATAAATCTGTCTAGAATAGATTTTAAGCGATGGCCATCGCGAGAGACGCAGCGGCTCATCGCTCCAACGAGCGGTGCATGTGCAAGACGCACTGCGCCGTAGCCCAGTGTTTAACAGGGGGATTCCCTGTTCGTCACAGTGGTAGACACAATGACTATTATGACTACTCAAGCGAAGCTTGAGGCCCCGCTACCCACAGCCTACTGCCCGACCCGCATTCCGGCGGAAGATCAGGCACGGGTTGAAGAGATCAAACGACTGTTGAAGGCCCATAACGCCGTTTTGGTCGCACACTACTACACCGATGATGCCATTCAGCAACTGGCGGAAGAGACCGGTGGCTGTGTCGCTGACTCGCTGGAGATGGCACGCTTTGGTGCTCGCCACGAAGCCACCACGCTGGTCGTCGCCGGTGTCCGCTTTATGGGCGAAACCGCCAAGATCCTTTCGCCTGAAAAACGCGTGCTGATGCCCACCTTGGAAGCCACCTGCTCGCTGGATATTGGCTGCCCCGTCGATGAGTTCAGCGCCTTCTGTGATGCCCATCCTGACCGCACCGTAGTGGTGTATGCCAACACCTCTGCAGCCGTTAAGGCGCGGGCAGACTGGGTGGTGACTTCGTCGATTGCAGTCGAGGTGATTGAGCACCTGCAGGCCAAAGGCGAGAAAATTCTCTGGGCGCCCGATAAGCATTTGGGCGGCTATATCCAGAACAAAACCGGCGCCGATATGCTGATGTGGGACGGCGCCTGTATCGTTCATGAAGAGTTTAAGGCCAAGGGCGTTGAAGATCTGAAGCGCATCTATCCAGATGCCGCAGTACTGGTGCATCCCGAATCGCCTGAGCCAGTAGTGAAGCTGGCGGACGTGGCAGGCTCCACCTCGCAGTTGATCAAGGCCGCGAAAGAGCTGCCCAACGATAAGCTGATCGTGGCAACTGATCGTGGCATCTTCTTCAAGATGCAGCAGGCAGTGCCGGATAAAACGCTGTTTGAAGCGCCGACGGCAGGCAACGGCGCCACTTGTCGTAGCTGTGCACACTGCCCCTGGATGGCCATGAACGCGCTGGATAATCTAGCCGGTGCGTTGCGTGAGGGAAGTGGAGAAATTCAGGTGGATGAAGCGCTGCGTCTGCAGGCTTTAAAGCCCCTTGAGCGCATGCTTAACTTCAATGCTTAGCGAGAAAAGATTAACCGAATGTCATTGCGGACAAAGTGAAGCAATCTCAGGGTGACTGCCACTGCTGGTTAAGATTGCCGCGTCGCTGCGCTCCTCGCAATGACACAGGTTTAGTTAAAATCATCCAGCGCTTCGCGATACTCAATGAAGTCCTCGCGGCGCTGCTCGATTCTTGCCAGCGCCTGCTGATCATTTTCCCGCTCAGCGGCATCCCGAGCGATAGAAAGTTGGCGAATGCCGCGATCGACGCGGCCGGTCAGTTGAAGATACTCTGCGCGGGCTAAGTGCCCCCAGCTATCATGCCCACTGCGCCCGGCGGCTTCGGCCAGCAGGTTAAAGACCTGCGGGTTTTCCAGGTTTTGGGAAGTGATGTCGCGCAGCAGGTCATAGGCCGCCTGCGGGTCGCGCTGCAGCTGTGCTTCGGCCAAGATCAGTTGGGCAGGTAGGTAGTTGGGCATAAAACGTAGCAATTGCTGACTGCGCTGAATGGCCTGATCGTAGCGGCCAGCTTCCAGGGCGACGCTAGCCGAAGAGGCGGGCAGCATGGCAAAGTCGGGATGCTCGTTGGCAAGCCTATCCAGTTGCTCCAGGGCGCTATCGGTTTGGCCGTTGCGAGCATCGATCAGTGCCGCTAAGTAGTCCTGAGCGGCTTGTTCGGCGCCTTCCTGAGCAAGGCGCGAAGCAGCTTGCTGCGGCGTATTAGTGTAAATGCTTAGCAGCGCCCGGGCGCGCATCATGTCGTAGAGGGTGTCGCTGGTATATGCATCGGCAACATTGAGCTGGGCAGCGCGGGCTTGTGCGGCGCTTAAACGATTGTCGGTGACCGGGTGGGTCAGCAGGAACTCGGGTGGGGTATCGCCCTGAAGGCGCGCCATACGCTGCATGGCTGAGAACATGCGCACCATTGCCTCGGGGTCATAGCCTGCATCGGCCATGGCCTGAAGGCCGATGTTATCGGCTTCCTGTTCAAACAGCCGTGAGTAGCTGAGCTGATCCTGGATCAGCGCCGCCTGTGAGCCCATGGCGGCCGCCATTCCAGCGTCGCCGCCGCCACTGGCGGCAATCAGCATACCCGCCAGCATGGCTGCCATGGCGGGCAGTTGGGTCTGAGCCGCGCGGGCACTGCCTCGGGCATAGTGGCGTTGAGAGAGGTGGCCCAGTTCGTGAGCTAGCACCGAGACAAAAGCGCCTTCATCTTCGGCAAACGCGAAAAGTCCTGAATTGATCCCTACTACGCCGCCAGGGACGGCAAAGGCGTTCAATGAAGCGTTATCGACCATGACGGTGATCGTGCGCAGACCGTTAATATCACTATGCGGGGCCAGCCGGGCAATCAGGCTTTGCAAATAATCATTGGTTATGGGGTCTTGCCACTGGGGGGCTTGGGCACGAAACTGGCGCAACCAGGCGCGGCCCAAGCGGTACTCTTCGTTGCTGACAGAGGTAGACGCCGCCCCTAAGCTCGGCAAGCCGTAATCGCTGGAGGCAATGCTTGGTGGGCTAAACAGTAGGCTGCCACAGGCACAAGCAAACGCACATATCCAGCCTGGGTAAGCGATACGAAGGGTTGGCATGGCATCCTCATAAATAATGAATAAGTACAGTGGTCAGAGTATGGCATTGGTGAAGAGTGTGACATTGATAAACACAGGGAAGTGCCGTTAAATCGACTGCCTAGTGAAATCAATCGCTAAAAAGATAGTTTATGTAACAATGCCGTGAGTATGTAGGTCATTTTGAGGGAGTGTATATGTCTGAGCAATCCGAGGGCTTTCAACCCGACACGGTGCTTGACGCTTGCGGGCTGCATTGCCCGCTGCCTTTGCTGAAGGCTAAGCAGGCCTTGGCAGGTTTGGCGGCTGGTCAGTTACTGGAAGTGCGTTCCACCGATGCGGGTTCGTGGCGTGATATGGCGTCGTTTACCGACCAAAGTGCACATACGCTGGAAGGTCGTGAGCAGCGCGACGAGGTGTATGTTTATTGGATTAGAAAAGCTGGGGATGCGCACTCATGACCCTGCGCACGATTTTAAAAAGCTGGGTTGAACGCTATTTCTCGGATGAGGAGGCGCTCATCCTGCTGATAGTGCTGGTGGCGGGCTTTGCCGCGATTATCTGGTTTGGACGCATGCTGGCGCCGTTTTTTACTGCACTGGTGATTGCGTTTCTTTTGCAAGGCGTAGTGAGTGCGTTTACCCGGCGAGGGGTACCGCACCTACTAGCGGTCATCCTGGTCTTTTTGGCCTTTATCAGCGTGCTGCTCACTCTGGCGTTTATTCTGATGCCGTTGATCTGGAATCAGCTAGTGGGGCTGGTGCAAGAGACACCGCGGATGTTCGCCAGTGGCCAGGGCTGGTTGGATGAACTGCAGGCGCGCTACCCGAATATTATTACGCCGGATCAGATGCAAAGCTGGATAGGCGTGGCGAGCCGTGAGATTAGCCAGCTAGGCCAGCGCGCCTTAACGCTTTCGCTGGCTTCGCTCGGCAATATTATGTCGCTGATTATCTACCTGGTACTGGTGCCGATTCTGGTGTTCTTTATGCTCAAGGATCGCGACGTGTTGGTCGGTTTTATGCTTTCGCTGCTGCCCCAAAAGCGTACGCTGCTATCGCGTATTTGGCGCGAAATGGACGATCAGATTGCCAACTATATCCGCGGCAAATTTATTGAAATCATCATCGTTGGCACCGTGGCGTTCTTTACCTTTGCGTTCTTTGGCTTACCGTATACAGCGCTGCTAGCGGTGTTGGTCGGCCTTTCGGTGTTAGTGCCTTATATCGGTGCTGCTGTGGCTACACTACCGGTCGCCGCGGTAGCGGGGTTCTATTTTGGTCTTAGTGAAGATTTTGTCTATGTGCTGGTGGCTTATGGCGTGATTCAAGCCCTGGATGGCAACGTATTGGCACCGGTATTGTTCTCTGAGACCAATAATATTCATCCGGTTTCGATTATTGTGGCGGTACTGTTCTTCGGTGGGATTTGGGGCTTCTGGGGGATCTTCTTTGCGATTCCCTTGGCAACACTGCTCAAGGCATTGATTTACGCCTGGCCACGTAGCATGCATGAGCGGGAGGAGCGTCGGAGTATACCAGCCACGGCTAGCCAGGAAGCCGAATAGCGCTCACCCACTGCCCGCGCAAGAGGTCACTACGGGCAGTGGGCTGAACTGAAATTGAGCCCTGGTTGAGATAGAGCTCTGGTTGAGTTAGTTGGAAGCGTTCAGCTTTTCAGCCGCAGCAAGTACTTCTTCCGCGTGGCCAGGTACTTTAACGCCGCGCCATTCGTTGGCTAGCTTGCCCTCCTTATCAATCAGGAAGGTGCTGCGTTCGATGCCCAGGTGCTCCTTGCCGTACATTTTCTTGAGCTTGATAACATCAAATAGCGTGCAGATGTTTTCGTCCTTATCTGAAATAAGGTCGAAATTAAAATCCTGTTTGGCCTTAAAATTCTCCTGGGCGCGCAAGCCATCTCGAGAAACACCAAGAATGACCGTATTAGCGGCATCGAAGGCGGGTTTGCGGTCACGGAAGTCACCGCCCTCGGTGGTGCAGCCAGGTGTACTGGCTTTGGGATAAAAGTATATGACCACTTGTTTGCCACGCATTTCCGACAGTGTCACGGTGGTATCACCCGTGGCAGTGGCGGAGAAGTCAGCAACGGGTTGACCAATTTCAACAGGCATAAGGCATCCTTTTAAGGGTGGGTGTTAATATTGCTTGTTACGCGTGATTACACGTAAGCCAGCGGCCGTTGTCAAAGCTCAAAACAGGGTGACGACAAACTCACACCGCTTTACGCTGTACAGGCTCGAATCGCCTGAGTACCATTTGGCCTCTGTGCGGTGTCGGCGCTTGATGCAAAATAGCGTGATCGCGCTCGGTTTTGAAAAAAACTCTCGTATTCAAAAACACAGATAGTTGATATCACAATTTGGCTGGTGAGGAATAAACGGATGATCACAGGCAGCATCGTCGCCCTGGCGACGCCTATGAAGGTCAATGGCGACATCGACTGGGAGGCGCTTCGTCGTCTGGTGAACTTCCATCTCGAAAATGGCACCGATGCCATTGTCGCCGCTGGCACCACGGGCGAACCGACTACCATGTCGTTTGCGGAGCACTTTGACGTGATTCGCAGCGTGGTGGAAGAGGTCAATGGCCGTATACCGGTCATAGCCGGTACCGGCTCGAACAACACCACCGAAGCAGTGGAGTTGACCCGCTACGCGAAAGAGGTGGGTGCAGATTACTGTCTGACGGTGGCTCCCTACTACAACAAGCCTACTCAGGAAGGCCTGTTTCAGCACTTCAAGGCCACAGCCGAGGCCAGCGACCTGCCGGTTATTCTTTACAATGTGCCCGGTCGCACCTGCTCGGATATCTACAACGAGACCGTATTACGCCTGGCCGAAGTCGATAATATTATCGGTTTAAAAGACGCCACGGGGAACCTGGAGCGTGCGGAAGATCTAATCACTCGCCTGAAGGGCAGTGGTTTTATGCTCTACTCCGGTGATGATGCGACCGCCTGCGACTTTATGTTGATGGGTGGTCATGGGGATATCTCCGTCACCGCCAACGTTGCCCCCCGGGCGATGCATGAGCTTTGCTCGGCAGCGGTGGCCGGCGACTCCGATAAGGCGCATCAGATTAATACGCTTTTGATGCCGCTGCATACCAACCTGGGTATAGAGTCGAACCCTATTCCAGTGAAGTGGGCGCTGAACCGTATGGGGTACGCGGATGCGGGTATTCGCTTACCGCTAACCTGGCTGTCGGAAAAGTACCACGCCACGGTTAGCGAAGCGCTGCAGTTGGCGGGTGTCGTAGAGG
Source organism: Halomonas sp. A3H3 (assembly GCF_000982975.1). Classification (NCBI taxonomy): domain Bacteria; kingdom Pseudomonadati; phylum Pseudomonadota; class Gammaproteobacteria; order Oceanospirillales; family Halomonadaceae; genus Halomonas; species Halomonas sp. A3H3. Next base: position 3,061,477 of record NZ_HG423343.1, read on the forward strand.
AGTAGTCCGACGCAATACCCTTTGCTACCCAGCTCGCTTACCGTTGAGCTGGGTACCCGAATTGTTGACTTAAGGTGGCTTGATGAGCTCTGTGCTTGAAATACGTGCGCTTAAATGGGTTCCGCTGGCACTCGCAGCGGCTGTCGCGCTCTCTGGTTGTGCGCGGGATGGTTTTTACCACGACCGTAATTTGGACTACACCGAGGCCGCTCCGGCGCCGCCTTTGGTGCTGCCAGAGACCCGCAACACCCAGCGCTATCGCGATGCGCTGCCGGTTCCTCAAGCCGCCACCCAAGGTGCACGGCTTGACGAAGCAGCAGAGATTCGCCCGCCACAGTCATTGGCGATTGGCAGTGGGATGGAACCTGAGTATGTCGAGCGTCGCGAAGTGGGCGATCAAACCTGGCTAGTAGTGGCCGCCGACACCGGTACGGTCTGGCCGCAGTTGGAAGAGTTTGTACGTAGTCGTCAGTTGGAGGTGCAGCAGAGCAGTGCTTCTCAGGGCGTTATCGTCACGCCCCAGGCGGAAATTCGCCTGCAAAGTGCACTACGCGCAGGCAGTAGCGAAGTTCGCTGCGAACGCGGCGGGCAAACCATGGCGAGCTGCCTCGATGCGTTAGAGAGCCATTTAAGCGCGCGCAGTGCATCTGCCAGTGTCTCTTCTTCCTGGACCGCTCAGCGCCTCACCGGTGAGCAAACGCTGCAAATCCGCCAGCAGGACGACGAGTGGGAAGTGGTGATCCCGCAGCCGGTCGATCGGGTATGGGCAGAGTTGAACCACTATCTTGAGCTGGATTTTGCTCAGGAAGGTCAGCGTGATTTGCTGGCCGTCGACCCTGCCAGTCATGAGTTTATGGTTGAGTACATGACTGAAACCGAGCGCAACCGCAACCCGTTGCAAATCGTCTTCAGCCCGGATGTGCGCAAAATGTCCCAGCAGATTCGTCTTGCCCTGCAGCCTAACGGCGACCAGACGATTCTGCGTGCCATCAATGCCAGCGAGCGGGCATTCAGCGCCGATGATCAGCGCGAGCTGCTTGAGCGTGTCTCCGGCTATTTACGTTAATTTGTTGATCCTTGACCCCTTACGGAGCCCCCATGGAAAAGCGCCAAGAACTCTACGCCGGTAAGGCGAAATCTGTGTACACCACCGACGATCCGGATTTGTTGGTGCTCAATTTTCGTGATGACACCAGCGCCTTCGATGGCAAAAAAGTCGAGTCGCTGGCCCGCAAGGGAATGGTCAATAACATCTTTAACGCCTTCATTATGGAGCGGCTGCAGGAAGCGGGCATCCCCACCCACTTTGAAAAACAGCTCTCCAACACTGAGAGTCTGGTCAAAAAGATGCAGATGATCCCGGTGGAGTGTGTGGTGCGCAATATCGCCGCGGGTGGGTTGGTAAAACGTCTCGGCGTTGAAGAGGGAATTGCACTGACGCCACCCACCTTCGAGTTGTTTCTGAAGAACGACGAGAAGGGCGACCCGATGATCAATGAGTCGCTGGCGGAGACTTTCGGTTGGGCAACGCCTGAGCAGTTAGCCAAGATGAAGGTGCTGACCTTCAAGGTTAACCATATCCTCAAAGCGCTGTTTGCTGAGGGCGATATGCTACTGGTGGATTACAAACTTGAGTTTGGTGTATTCAAAGGCGAGGTGGTGCTGGGGGATGAGTTTTCTCCGGATGGTTGCCGTCTTTGGGACGCCAACACCCGTGAGAAGCTCGATAAAGACCGCTTCCGTCAGGGGTTGGGCGGTGTGATTGAGGCGTATGAGGAAGTTGGCCGCCGTTTGGGCATTACCTTTCCTGCTTAAGCCGGCGCGTCAGATTTATTGCTCGGCGTAAGGTTCGATAGCCATCACCTCCAAGGTGGTGGCTTCGCCATTTTGGCGAGGGCAAAACTTAACGTCCACGTCGCGCAGGCGTACGCCGTAAAGACGCTCAGAATCCCTGTCCTTTTGCTTATAGGCGGGCCTGGGATCCTGGCTGAGTACCTGCTCAATTAATGCCAGCAGTGTGGCGCTGTCCTGGCGCTGAGCAAGCGTATCCAGTGCCGCTGGATGAAAGGTGACGTCCATGAGTGGCGGTGTTTCAGGGGCGAAACCGGCCAGTGCGTTAGGCTCGGATTCGGCCCAGGGCAGGTAGGGTTTGATATCAATCACCGGGGTGCCGCTGACTAAATCGCAGCCCTGGAGCTGTAGCGTAACGCCGTGCTGGGTGTCGATACCGACTAATCTCACCAGTGAGAGCCCCAGGCGGTTAGGGCGGTGGGTGCTGCGACTGGCAAAAACCCCCACCTTTTTATTGCCCCCCAGGCGTGGCGGCCTTACCAGCGGCGACCAGCGCTCGGGGCTTTGATGAAAAATAAAGCTCAGCCACAGGTGGCTGAAGTCTTCCAAACCGCGCACCGCGAGTGGGTCGTTGTAGGGCGCAGTGAGTACAAGCCGGGCATCGGCCGCGGGGGCGAGCCCCGGCTGGCGGGGAATACCGAATTTATCGGGGTAGTCGCTAACCACATGACCAATGGGCGTCAGCGTAAAGTGCTCGCTGTTAGGGGCATCGTCCATCACACTGCCTTCTGCTGGGGTTGATTCGCGTAGAATTGATCCAAGTAGTATAAAGCAGGCCAATGGCTTAAGCGTGACCAAATGGGGCGTGATCGAATGTGTCTTGATCAAATGATAGCTGAACAGCTCAGAGGTGACGCATGACCAATACCGAGGAGCAGCAAGCGCCAACCAGTACGCGAATAACCTATCGCGCGGCGCTAGCACGGGATGCCGCCGACCAAGCGGAAGTGTTTTATCACGCTGTTATGCAGGGAGCGGCCACGCATTACACGCTGGATGAGCGGCGTGCGTGGGCCAATGCGTTGCCCCGCGAAGGCAGTGCATGGGGAGTGCGCCAAGCGCTCTACACAACCCTAGTGGCTACCTGTGATGGTCGCTGCGTGGGGTTCCTGGAGTTGGATTTAGTCGCTGGGCGGGTTGAAACACTCTACGTATGGCCCTCATTAGCCGGTCGCGGTATCGGTACCACGCTGCTGGTACATGCCGAACGGCTGCTGCTTGAGCAGGGAAAGGGGCAAATCGAGATAGAGGCGAGTTCAATGCTCTATGAGCGCCTGCTGCGCCGTGGTTGGAAAAACCACGGCGAGGAGTGGGTCGAGCGAAGCGGGGAGCGACTGCTGCGTTATAAACTTTCCAAATCGCTTAATGCTGTCGAAACCTAATCATCAAACGCTATAGCTGCGGGTAATGCGCATGGAAAGATCGATCGAGGCGATGTCCTTGGTCAGTGCGCCGCTCGATATACAGTCAACACCGGTATCGGCAATTGCCCGCAGGGTGGCAGCATCCACATTGCCTGAAGCTTCCAGGGTGGCTCGGCCGCCGTTAATTTCCACGGCAACGTGCAGGTCTTCGATGGCGAAATTGTCGAGCATGACAATATCAGCTCCCGCGGCCAATGCCTGATCCAGCTCTTCAAAGGTTTCTACCTCGACTTCCACGGGCAGGTCGTTGGCTAACTTGCGCGCTTGCGCAACCGCCGATTGAATGCCTCCACAGGCGGCAATATGGTTCTCTTTGATCAAAAACGCGTCCCATAGGCCAATGCGGTGGTTGTGGCCGCCGCCGCAGGTGACCGCATATTTCTGCGCCAAGCGCATGCCGGGCAGCGTTTTACGCGTATCAAGCAGGCGAACGCCGGTGTCTTCAATCAGGTCGACATATGCGCGGGTGGCGGTGGCGGTGGCAGACAGCGTTTGCAATACGTTAAGCGCCGCCCGCTCGCCGGTAAGCAGGGCACGGGCGGGGCCCTCCAGGGTTAAGAAACACTGTTCAGCCTCTAGCTTATCGCCGTCAGCGGCGTGCCAGGTCAGGCTTACCCGACTATCCAGGCGGCGAAACAGCTCATCTACCCAGGGTGCGCCACACAGCACTGCGGTTTCACGGGTAATTACGTCGGCGCAGGCCCACTGGTGTTCAGGGATCAATTGCGCGGTAATATCACCCGGGCCAACGTCTTCTGACAGCAAGCGGGCGGCGCTGGCGCGGATTTCTTCAGCAAGAGCGGATTGATAATGCATGGCCGTGGATTCCCTGAACGTCGTCTTCGATGACGGGCATTGTAGTGAAAAACAGCGGTGAAGGTGAAAGAGAACAGAGAAAGAAAGCGCTAACGTAAAGGAGCCCTTGCCAGTGGAAAATAAACAACCCCTTGACGGGTGGTGGGAAAGCGCGCGTAAAGTCGTTTCACCGAACTGTGACCCTCGGCCCACCGGTGAGGTGTCGTTGCTAGTGATTCATGCGATCAGTCTTCCGCCTGGTCAGTTTAGTGGTAATGCTATTGAAGCGCTATTTACCAATCAATTGGCGGTAGACGAACATCCATTTTTCGCCGAAATTGCCCACTTAAGAGTCTCCGCACACCTGCTTATCCGTCGCGATGGTGAGTGCGTGCAGTTTGTTGATACAGATCAGCGTGCTTGGCATGCTGGGCGCTCCAACTGGTGGGATGCTCGCCAGCTAAGCTGGCGAAAGGCGCTCAACGATTTCTCGGTGGGGATTGAACTTGAAGGGGATGACGTTACCCCCTATCGCAAAGCACAGTATGACACTCTGGTGGAAGCAGTGGTGTGGCTAATGGCGCGCAACCCTCAGCTAGATAGCAGTCGTATTACCAGCCATGCCCATGTGGCGCCGCTGCGCAAAACGGATCCTGGTCCGGCGTTTGATTGGGCGTATTTCCAGCAACTGCTGACATCGCGTGTTGAGCGTTAGCGGTTCGATTACGTTTTTCCCTGTGTGCTAAGTATTTCACTAATAACGCAATAAAACGGTAGTTTAATTACATCGGATGACTATTTGGTCGCAATGGCAAATGCTCTATGAATTGCTTATGTTGCAGTGCAATAGTTTGTTTTCGATAGGCTTTTCCGCTGCGACGGAATTGGCAGCGTGGCGACTTTGAGGTATCTTCGCCTATACAAAAGGCTAACTTCTAAGAGAATTGTGTAGCTTTACTACATCAATAGTTACGTAGCTTGTTGAATGTAGAGCTAAAACCCCTATCCGGCGTTTAATCACCGGCTGAATGTTGGCGCGTGGTGTAGTGCCACGCCGCCGCCCCAGGCCCTTCAGGGTAGCGGGGATTTTTGTCATTTATCGTCATTCGGAGAGACCTCTATGAGTCTGGAGACAAGAGAAGATCTCGATCCGATCGAAACCACGGAATGGATTGATTCCCTGGAATCGGTATTGGATCGTGAGGGCGAAGATCGTGCCCGCTACCTGATGACCCGCCTGGCGGATCGCCTGCGCCGGGACGGCATGAAGGTGCCCTTCTCGGTGACGACCCCGCACCGTAATACGATCCCGGTTCACCGCGAAGCACCGATGCCTGGCGACCTGTTCATGGAGCGGCGTATCCGCTCCTTGATCCGTTACAACGCCATTGCTCAGGTGATTCGTAATAACCGCGCCAAGCCGGGCCTGGGTGGCCACATTGCCAGTTTTATGTCCTCGGCTACCCTGTATGACGTGGGCTTTAACCACTTCTTCCGCGCGCCTCAGGGCGATTTTGCCGGTGACCTGATTTATATTCAGGGCCACGTAGCACCGGGCATCTACGCACGTTCCTATTTGGAAGGGCGTCTATCGGAAGAGCAGATGGACAGGTTCCGCCAGGAAGTCGATGGCGATGGCCTCTCGTCCTACCCGCACCCGTGGTTAATGCCGGACTACTGGCAGTTCCCCACGGTCTCCATGGGGCTTGGCCCGATTCAGGCTATCTATCAAGCGCACGTGATGAAGTACCTGCATCACCGTGAGCTGAAGGATATGTATGACCGCAAGATCTGGTGCTTCATGGGCGACGGCGAGTGTGACGAGCCGGAATCCCTGGGCGCCATTTCACTGGCCGGTCGCGAAAACCTCGACAACCTGATCTTCGTCATCAACTGTAACCTGCAGCGCCTTGACGGCCCTGTACGCGGCAACTCGCGGGTGATGGACGAATTCGAAGGCGTCTTCCGTGGCGCTGGCTGGAACGTGATCAAGGTCGTCTGGGGGCGTCACTGGGATCCGCTGTTCGAGAAGGATAAGAAAGGCATCCTTCAGAAACGCATGGACGAAGCGGTCGACGGCGAGTACCAGAACTACAAAGCCAACGGCGGCGCTTACACCCGTGAGCACTTCTTTGGCAAATATCCAGAAACCGAGGCGATGGTCAACGACCTCTCCGACGAAGATATCTGGAAGCTCAACCGCGGTGGCCACGATCCGTTCAAGGTTTACGCGGCGTATAACGAGGCGGTTAACACCTCCAACGGCAAGCCCACGGTCATCCTGGCGCACACCGTTAAAGGTTACGGTATGGGTAGCGGCGATGGCGAAGCGGCCAACGAAGCGCACCAGGTCAAGAGCATGGAGTATGAAGCGCTCAAGACCTTCCGCGATCGCTTCGGTATTCCGTTAACCGACGAGCAGCTCAAAGACGTGCCGTACTACAAGCCGGAAGACGACTCTCCCGAGCTCAAGTACATGCACCTGCAGCGCGAGCGTCTGGGCGGCTACCTACCCAGCCGTCAAAGCGACTTCGAGGCCCTGGAAATCCCCAGCCTCGAAGACAAGACCTTTGCCTCGCAAATGGGCGGCTCGAAAGGGCGTGAAGTCTCGACCACCATGGCGTTTGTGCGGGTGCTTAACGGCCTGGTCAAAGATAAGACGCTGGGCAAGAAGGTGGTGCCGATTATCCCTGACGAAGCGCGTACCTTCGGTATGGAAGGCATGTTCCGTCAGTTGGGTATCTACACCTCGGAAGGTCAGAAGTACGAGCCAGTGGATAAAGGCCAGATCATGTTCTACCGCGAGGATCAGAAAGGTCAGATTCTCGAAGAGGGCATTACCGAAGCAGGCGCCATGTCGGCCTGGATCGCCGCGGCGACCTCCTACAGCAACAACAACGTCACGCTGCTGCCGTTCTACATCTACTACTCGATGTTTGGCTTCCAGCGTATCGGCGATCTGGCCTGGGCGGCGGGTGACCTGCAAGCCCGTGGCTTTATGGTCGGCGGCACCGCCGGGCGCACCACGCTCAACGGCGAAGGCCTGCAGCACCAGGATGGCCACAGCCTGATTCAGGCCTCCACCATCCCCAACTGCCGCAGCTACGACCCGACCTATGCCCATGAAGTCGCCGTGATTCTGCAGGATGGTCTGAAGCGCATGTTCACCGACAAGGAGAACTGCTTCTACTACCTGACGGTGATGAACGAGAACTACGAGCACCCGGCGCTGGAAAACGTGCCCGCCGACGATATCGTTAAAGGCATGTACCTACTGCGCGAAACCAAGGGTGACAAGGGCCGCGTTCAGCTGCTGGGCTCGGGCACCATTCTGCGCGAAGTGGAAGCTGCCGCTGAGTTGCTTGAGAACGATTGGGGCATCGGCGCCGACATCTGGAGCGTGACCAGCTTTAACGAGCTGCGTCGTGAAGCGCTGCTGCTGGATCGTGAAGCCTTCCTGAACCCAGACGCCGAGGCCAACAAGCCTCACGTCACCCAGTGCCTGGAAGGGCGCGACGGCCCGGTGATCGCCTCGACCGACTACATGAAGCTGTATGCCGATCAAGTGCGTGCCTGGGTACCGGGTGACTACACTGTACTGGGTACCGATGGCTTTGGCCGTTCAGACACCCGCGAGAAGCTGCGCTACTTCTTCGAAGTAGATCGCTACTTCGTGACCGTGGCGGCGCTACGTGCGCTGGCTGAGCGTGGCGAGATTGATCGCAAGCAGGTTGGTGAAGCGCTTAAGAAGTACGGCATTGATGCCCATAAGCCTAACCCGCTGACTAGCTAAACCGCTGACCGGTGGGCGGTGGCCCACCGGCTCGATCCGATTTGGAAGGAGCGCGACCTTGAGTAGCGAAATCATCAAAGTTCCCGATATCGGTGGCGATACCGATGTCGAAATCATCGAGATTGCGGTGTCAGAAGGCGACGTCATTGAAGCGGAAGACACCCTAATCACGCTGGAATCCGACAAAGCCAGCATGGACGTACCGGCCCCGAAAGGCGGCAAGGTACTCCAAGTGCTGGTCAAAGAAGGCGATAGCGTCTCGGAAGGTGACGATATCGTTGAGCTGGAAGTCGAAGGTGGCGGCGACGAGAAACAAGAGAGCTCGTCTGACAGCCAGCCTGAAGAGGCCCCAGCCAAGCAAGAGAAACCCAAAGAGCCGTCTCAAGAGCAGAAGCCCGCGGCTAAAAAGTCAGCCGGCGGTAAGCAGACGGTGGATATCAAAGTGCCTGATCTCGGCGGCTCGGACAGCGTCGAAATTATCGAAGTCGCGGTCAGCGAAGGCGATGAGGTTGAGGCCGAAGACACCTTGATCACGTTGGAGTCTGACAAAGCCTCCATGGACGTGCCCAGCCCCCACAGCGGTAAGATCGTCAGTTTTACCGTGAAAGAGGGCGACACCGTCTCGGAAGGCGATGTGATCGGCCAGATGGAGATCGTCGGTGAAGGTGGCGACAACGAAGACGCATCGGAAGAGAGCTCTTCTCCAGAACCGTCCTCTAGCCAAGCCAGTAGCGAGCCGGAAGAAACGGCTGAAGATGATCAGGAAGAGGCCGCCAGTGGCGAGCCGGAGCGCAAAGAGATTCGCGTACCGGATCTTTCTGGCTCCTCTGACGTGCCGATTATCGAGATTGGCGTAGCGGCGGGTGACGAAGTCAATGAAGAAGACCCGTTGATCACCCTAGAGTCTGATAAAGCCTCTATGGACGTGCCCAGCCCCTACAAAGGCAAGCTTCTTGAGCTGACCGTTAAAGAGGGCGACACCGTCTCTGAAGGCGATGTGATCGGCTATATGGAAGTGGCGGGTGCCAAAAAAGCGGCACCGAAAAAGGCCGCACCAGAAAAAGCCTCGCAGAGCAGTGACAGCAAGGACAGCGCTAAACCGTCTGAATCTCCGGCCGGTACCCCCAGCCCGGAAGCACAGATGGCTGCCCATAAGCCCCGGGATGGCAAGCTGGTGCATGCCGGCCCTGCGGTACGCATGCTGGCTCGTGAACTAGGCGTCGACTTGGGACTCGTTAAACCCAGCGGCCCGAAAGATCGCGTGCTCAAAGAGGACGTACAGTCCTACGTGAAGCAGGCGATTGCCAATCAGGGTAAAGCCCAGCCAGGTGCGGCAGCCGCGGCTACTGGCGGCGCGGGTATTCCGCCCATTCCGGAAGTCGACTTCAGCCAGTTTGGTGAAGTGGAAGAGAAGCCGATGGGGCGTCTGCTCAAGATGGGCGCGACCAACCTGCATCGTAGCTGGCTCAATGTGCCCCACGTTACGCAATTCGACGAAGCGGACATCACCGAGCTGGAAGCTTTCCGCAAGGCGATGAAAGCGGAAGCGGAAGCCCAGGGCGCCAAGCTAACGCCGCTGCCGTTTATGGTCAAAGCCTGCGCCTTTGCGCTACGTAAATTCCCGCAGTTTAACGTCAGCCTGAAGGGTGACGGTGAAACCCTGGTATGGAAGAACTACGTCCATATCGGTATTGCCGTGGATACGCCCGATGGCTTGATGGTGCCTGTGGTACGCAACGCCGATAACAAATCCTTGATCGAGATTGCCAAGGAGATGGCGGAGCTAGGCAAGAAAGCCCAGACCAAAAAGCTCAAGCGCGACGAGATGACCGGTGGCTGCTTCACCATTTCGAGCCTCGGTTCGATTGGTGGCACGGCGTTTACACCGATCGTTAACGCGCCGGAAGTGGCCATTCTGGGCGTGTCCAAAGCACAGATGAAGCCGGTTTGGGATGGCAGCGCCTTCCAGCCGCGCCTGATGATGCCGCTGTCGCTCTCCTACGATCACCGTGCGATCAACGGCGCCGACGCGGCACGCTTTACCGCCTTCCTGGCCGATGTGCTCACCGACATTCGTCGCTTACTGCTGTAATTGGTAGCGATGTGCTTTCACAAGCGGCGCCCCTAGGGGCGCCGCTTGTGTTTACTAGGAGCCTCTGATTAACGTAATGAGCGAAGACCAGGCAAGGCAAAAATCAACGAAAAAAGGATCGGATTCGCGCGCGAATTTACGGGGTGTAAATGAGCATTTTGATCGGACTCGCGCACGAGGCGATTTTTAACGCCGTATGGTCGAGCGCAATAGTTAATCAGAGGTTTCCTAAACGTAAATGCTGCCTAAACCTCTAGCAGGGCGACCAAAGTGGTAGATTTAGGGCATTTGGCTGTTTTAATTTAAAAAAATTGAAACAAAAGCGGGTTTCTCAGGCTTTTGGGGAGTTGTGTCGCTTGAGAGGCGCGGTTATTGTCAGTTAACAGAATTCACATACTCATTTTTCGAACTCTTTTTTCATACCAAGAACTTCAAGGAGCAGTGCCATGCGTTTAATCCTGTTGGGTGCCCCCGGCGCGGGGAAGGGGACTCAAGCTCAGTTTATTTGTGAGCAATTTAAGATTCCTCAGATTTCCACCGGGGATATGCTGCGCACGGCCATTAAAGATGGCACAGAGCTGGGCTTGAAAGTAAAAGAGATCATGAACAGTGGTGGCCTGGTGTCTGATGACATCATCATTGACTTGGTCAAAGAGCGCATCAGTCAGCCCGACTGCGAGAACGGCTTTCTGTTCGATGGTTTCCCGCGCACGATCCCCCAGGCCGACGCCATGAAAGAGGGCGGCGTTAAGCTGGATCACGTGGTGGAAATTGCCGTACCCGATGAAGAGATCGTTAGTCGCTTGGCGGGACGCCGTGTGCATCAGGCATCGGGTCGGGTTTATCACGTTGAGCACAATCCGCCCAAAGAACCAGGCAAAGATGATGTGACCGGTGAAACGCTTATTCAGCGTGAAGACGACCAAGAGTCCACGGTGCGTAATCGCCTATCCGTTTACCACGATCAAACGGCCCCTCTGGTCGATTACTATCAGCAGTGGGCCGAGCAGGATCCCCAGAGCGCGCCCCAGTACCACCGCATTGAAGGTGTTGGCAGTGTGACGGATATTACCCGCCAGGTTAAAGAAGCCCTTAGCTGATAAGGGCCCTCAGTTGATAATAACCCTTAGCTGATTTTACGCCTTTGCCGATGGCCCGCTTAATGCGGGTCATCGTCGTATTAGCGTGACAAAGGTATAATGCCGCAACCTTTCTTTCGAGTGGCCACTTGCTATGCCGTTACATCTGCTTGCCCTGGACGCCTCTTCAAGCGCCTGTTCTGCAGCCTTACTGCGCCAGGGCGATTCGGGCACTGAGTGCCTGGCGCGCTTCGAGATGACGCCTCGCGCCCATACCCGTCGGTTGTTACCTATGGTGGACGAAGTGCTTGCCGAAGCGCAGGTAACCCCTTCCCAGCTTGATGCCGTAGCGTTTGGCCGAGGGCCGGGTTCGTTTACCGGACTGCGTATCGCGGCGGGGGCAGCCCAGGGGTTGGCGTTTGGTTTGGATTGCCCGTTGCTGGGGGTGTCTACTTTGGAGGCGCTGGCCCTTCAGGCCCATCGTCGCTATCACCTCCGCCACGTGGTGACTGCCTTAGATGCCCGCATGGGCGAGGTATACGCCGCGACGTGGCACTGCCTTAAAGATACCATCACACCGATGAGCGCCGAGGCGGTGCTGGCCCCTGAAGCACTTCGCCTGCCAGGCGACGAAACCGACTGGGTAGGTGTAGGCAGCGGCTTTACGCTGTGGGAGCGCTTCACTGTCGATGTACAGCTCAGCATGCCCCAACATTTGGATGATTTAGAGCCCCGCGCCGAAGAGATGGCGTGGCTGGCGGCGCGTGATTTTGCCGCTGGGTTGGGGCAGGCCGCGCACTTGGTTCAGCCGGTTTATCTGCGCAACGACGTTGCCTGGAAAAAGCCCGCATGAGCGATGTTGAGGCCGATGTTGAGAGCATCGTTCTGCCTGACGGCCTGCGCTTGGTGCAGGGCGATGAGGGGTTGGCGCTGGTCGGTGATGAAAAACGCTACGGCAAGCCGCTCAGCGTTGATTTTGTGGCGGGCAAAGCGGCCCATCGGCGCCGCTTTGGTGGTGGGCGTGGTCAGCTGGTCGCAAAGGCCTGTGGGCTTTCCAAGGGCGTGACGCCCTGCATCGTTGATGCTACGGCAGGGTTGGGGCGGGATGCGTTTGTATTGGCCAGCCTAGGTGCCCAGGTGTTGTTAATTGAGCGGGTTGCAGCGATTGCAGCGCTGCTGGAGGATGGCCTGAAACGTGCCTCCAGGCATAGCGATACAGTGGATATTGTTGCCCGCATGACACTGCGTCATGGGGATGCGGCTCAATCCCTGGCTGAATTGGTTGCCAGTGCTCACTTTTCACCGCAGGTGATACACCTGGATCCAATGTTTCCCCATCGTGAGAAATCAGCGTTGGTGAAAAAAGAGATGCGTCTGTTCCGCGAGTTGGCTGGTGATGATAACGATGCCCCGCGATTACTAGAAGCGGCGTTGGATGTGGCCACTCATCGCGTGGTGGTTAAGCGCCCCCGTAAGGCGCCGCCTATTGCGGGGCCAGTGCCGCAACATACCCTTGAGGGTAAAACCAGCCGCTACGATCTGTATGTACATCGCTCATTAGCACGGTAGCTCGTTAGTGTACTTATCAGTGGCTAAGCAAGGAGCACCCATGCAGAACGCGTGGCGAGAAGGTAATCGATTTACGCTGCTGCCGGAGGCCTCACGCTTTCTGCCCGCTATGTTTGAAGCGGTGCATAATGCGCGGCACTATGTGCTGGTAGAGCTCTACTTGATGGAATCAGGGGAGCTTGCAGATCAAGTCATTGAGGTATTGACTGATGCAGCGCAGCGCGGTGTTCGCGTCTGTTTACTGCTGGATGGCTATGGCTCGATGGGTCTCTCCGGGAGTGATCGCCAGCGCCTGAAGCAGGGCGATGTTCAGCTGCGCTTTTTTAACCCCATCGGTTTCCACTCTTTAGCGCTGAACCTGAGCCGTGACCATCGCAAAATAATGGTTATTGACGGCGAGCTGGCGTTCACCGGTGGCTTTGGCGCGGTGGATGAGTTTTTGAATGCCTGGTACGAAATTGCCCTGCGTATTGAAGGGCCGGTGGTGGCCGATTGGGAACTGCTGTTTCGGCGCCTATGGCATTCGCGGCTGACCCGCGTCGAGAAGGGCGATAGACGCGTGGCGGCTCTCCCAGAGCGTCGTGAGCCTCAGGCGCTTGCCAATGGCGTGCCTGGGCGGGCGATGTCGGCGCGTGGCTATCGTTATCAAGCGATTCGCCACTCATTGCATTATCGGGTCAGCCAGGTAAATGAACGACTCTGGTTATGCACACCCTATTTTGTGCCCACCTTTGCCCTGCGTCGGCGTTTGGTTCGGGCGGCTCGCAGAGGGATAGACGTACGCTTACTGCTACCGGGGGCAAAGCATGATCATCCCAGCGTTCGCTTTGCCGGTCAGCGCTTTTATCACACCATGCTCAAGGCTGGGGTGCGCATTTTTGAGTTTCAGCCGACCTTTATCCACGCCAAATTTGTGCTCGCCGATGAGTGGGTGAGCATTGGTTCGTGTAACTTTGACCACTGGAATCTGCACTGGAACCTAGAGGCAAACCAGGAAGCAATGGATCCGAAGCTCGCGGCGGACGTGCGCGAACTGTTCGAGCGAAACTTTGCCGCCAGCCAGGAGGTAGACGCCGCGGCCTGGGCGGCGCGCCCCTGGAGGCAGCGCGCCCGTGAGTGGATCTATGGCGTGCTGGATGCCGTTGTAACGCGACTTAAATAAGAGTAACGCGACTTAAATAGTGTCTACGCTAACTACTTAGCCTAAGCACCTAGCGCTTTTTACCTTTTGCAGGCGTTTTTTTACGCGGTTTGGGTTTGGGCGTTTCCGGTGGCACGCGGTAATGCAGGTAAAGATCCAAAACCAGTTCCGGCAACTGCACTACCAGCGACTCCTGGCGTTCTTGATCTTTAGCCAGCTCGGCCAAGTCCGGCTCATCGTCGAACAGCCCGGAGAGCAGCATAAACGGCAGCAGCAGGGCGGCTGCGGCCTCTTCATCGTCCTGGAACCAAGCGCTCTCGTCGCTGAAGACGCCTTCCATAAAGCCCGCACACCAGTCGCCTATGGGGGTTTCCTCGGCGGGTTCTCCTCCCAACGTTAGTTCAAACGGCAGTTCCGGTAAGCCGCCTTGCTCGAGTACCGCCACCGCGTTGTCGCGTAACAGTGTGAGCAGGGTAATAATCTCATCACGCTCGGCGTCATCGGCGTAGCGAGGCTCACCCTGAAACAGCTCAGTCAGCCACTGGGTCGCCGGTACTTCGCTGGGTGCCACGGCAAGGGCCACTAAAAAGCCATGGGTGGAAATAAGATCCAGGGCGTCTTCATCGACTTGATCCGAGTCAAGGAAGTCGTCCAATCTATCCAACTGCTCATCCTCGAGCAGTGGCTGCGGTGGCGTGTTCGTTTCAGGCGTATCGCTGCGCTCTGCCATGAGTAAAGCCTCGTTAATACAAACGTTCATCAATGGTTACCTATAACGGCTAGTTTATCACTAATGAAGACGTCACCACTGCCTCCTTGGCCTGCCACTGAATTGGCGGCTATGTCGGAAACAGAGTTGCATCAGGCCGCGCGAGTTCGCGTCGAACAAGCGTGGCAGCGCTGCTGTGAAGTGTGCCCAGCGCTGCCAGCCCCAAATGTGTGGTTTAACCTGCGCGGCGCTTCGGCTGGCCAGGCGCACCTTGGCCACGGCGGGTTACGCTTGAACCCGGTGTTACTGAGAGAGAACCGCACGGCGTTTTTTGATGAGGTGATTCCCCACGAAATGGCTCACTGGCTGGTGTTTCATTTGGACAACGGCCCGCGTTTAAAACCCCACGGCCGCGAGTGGAAAACGGTCATGCGCGACCTTTTTGGTTTAGTTCCCAGTGTTACCCATCGGTTTGATATTAAGCAGGCGCAGTCCGCACCTTATCGTTACCAGTGTGATTGCCGGTTTCATCAATTTACCCCGCGACGTCATGCTTTAGTGGTAAACGGGCGCCGTTACCGCTGCCGACACTGCGCTAAGACGTTGGTCTACAGGCCGGAAGTCGTCTCATGATTTGTTTATAAATCTTTGTTTTTTAAATAAAAAATGATAATACCAATGTCTAAAGGGAAGCCCGCGCGAGGAGGTTTATGCTAGGGGAACATTAATGGCAGTCGATACTCCACATAATGGCTAATGAGCCCCATAAATAAGCGTATCGACTACAGTTTCTTAGAGAGTGCATTTTCACGGACAGAGGCAATTTTATGAGCGATCAACAGAACGTCTATCCGGTGCGCGACGATTTCGCCGCCAATGCCTGGGCCGATAAAGCCAAATATGAGGCCATGTATCAGCAGTCGATAGACGACCCGGAAGGCTTCTGGGCTGAGCAAGCCAAACGCCTCGACTGGATTAAAGCGCCCAGCAAAATCAAAAACACCTCCTTTGCGCGTGACAATGTTGATATTCGTTGGTTTGAGGATGGCCTGCTTAACGTCAGCGCCAACTGCCTTGACCGCCATCTGGATAAGCGCGGTGATCAGACAGCGATCATTTGGGAAGGCGACAACCCCGATGAGTCCAAACACATTACTTATCGCGAACTCTATGCACGCACGAACCAGCTAGCCAACGCGCTGAAAGAGCTGGGTATCGGTAAAGGCGATACCGTTACGCTGTATATGCCGATGATTCCCGAAGCCGCCATGGCTATGCTGGCCTGTTCGCGCATCGGGGCCGTTCACTCGGTTGTCTTTGGTGGCTTCTCGCCGGACGCCGTTGCCCAGCGGGTTATTGGCGCCGACTCCAGGCTGGTGATTACCGCTGATGAGTCGGTGCGCGGTGGTAAGCACGTACCGCTGAAAGAGAACGTGGACGCCGCGCTGACCCGTGACGGCACTGATGTGTGCAAAAACGTCCTGGTGGTGAAGCGCACCGGCGGTGAGATCGAGTGGAAAGAGGGTCGCGATGTCTGGTTTGACGAGCTGGTCGACAAGCAGTCCAACGAGTGTGAACCGGAAGCCATGGGCGCCGAAGACCCGCTATTCATTCTCTACACCTCGGGTTCTACCGGTGCGCCTAAAGGCTTGAAGCACACCACCGGCGGCTACCTGACCTACGCCGCCATGACTCACCAGTACGTGTTCGACTATCAAGAGGGTGAGATTTACTGGTGTACTGCGGACGTTGGCTGGGTCACCGGGCATAGCTATATTGTTTATGGCCCCTTGGCGAACGGTGCGACCACCTTAATGTTTGAAGGTGTTCCCAGCTATCCGACCCATGGTCGGCTGGGCGATATCGTTGATAAGCACAACGTTAATATTCTCTATACTGCGCCCACCGCGGTACGTGCATTGATGGCCCATGGCGATAACGTCATGGATTCGAGCAAACGCGATAGTCTGCGTCTGCTGGGCTCCGTGGGCGAGCCGATTAACCCGGAAGCCTGGGAGTGGTTCTACCGCGTTATCGGCAACGAAAAATGCCCGATTGTGGATACTTGGTGGCAAACCGAAACCGGCGGCATCATGATTGCGCCGCTGCCGGGCGCTACGCCGCTTAAACCGGGTTCTGCGACGGTTCCTTTCTTTGGTGTGAAGCCCGCTCTGGTGGATAACGAAGGTAATATCCTGGAAGGTGCCACTGAAGGTAATCTGGTGCTTCTTGACGCTTGGCCGGGGCAGGCGCGCTCTATTTGGGGTGATCACGAACGCTATACTCAGACCTACTTCTCGACCTACGACGGTATGTACTTCACGGGTGACGGCTGTCGCCGCGATGAGGATGGCTACTACTGGATCACCGGGCGTGTGGACGACGTGCTGAACGTGTCGGGTCACCGCATGGGCACCGCCGAGATAGAGTCCTCTCTGGTAGCGCACAGCGCCGTTGCAGAAGCAGCCGTTGTTGGTTTCCCGCACGATATTAAGGGACAAGGCATCTATATCTATGTCACCCTGAGTGACGGTATCGAGGCGACAGACGAACTCAAAAAAGAGCTGACCCAGTGGGTGCGCAAAGATATTGGCCCGATTGCTTCGCCGGATGTCATCCAGTGGGCGCCAGGCTTGCCGAAAACCCGCTCGGGTAAAATCATGCGCCGTATCCTGCGCAAGATTGCCGCTAACGAGTGTGATGGCTTGGGCGATACCAGTACACTGGCGGATCCGTCGGTGGTCGATGAGCTGATTGAGCATCGCGTCAATCAATAATGGCGACATCGATCTAAGCTGTTTAGCCGCCCCCAGCCCTTGATAAAACCGTGCCGACCCGAGTAGGTCGGCACGACTGTGTTTGTAGATACGAGTTTATAGATATGCGTTTATAGATACGCATTTCACTTGTATGAACTATCTATTATAAATTGTGCATGTGATGCTTGGGCATGATGAAGCCCATGGGGTACCATGCTTCACAACCGTAAGAGCCTAGCGTCGCGGCGGCAGACAACCCCGCTGCTCGAGGAACCGGAGGAATATCCATGGCAGTAGCTCATAAGTTTATCGTCGCTGACGATCACCCGCTGTTTCGTGCAGCGCTGACCCAAGCGTTACGCCAGTTGGCCCCCCAGGCGGAAATTGTCGAAGCGGACACCATGGAAGCCACCACTGACGTGGTGAATCGCCACCCAGATGCCGATTTGATTCTGCTGGATCTGCATATGCCGGGAGCCCATGGCTTCTCTGGTTTAATCCAACTGCGTGGTCAAATGCCTGATATCCCCGTTGCGGTAGTGTCTGGTAGTGATGAACCCTACGTGGTTCGTCGTGCTATTGACTACGGCGCGTCGGGTTTTATCCCTAAATCATCGTCTCTACAACTAATTGCTGAAGCCGTCGGCGAAATTCTGCAGGGCGAGGTGTGGTTACCTGAGGCGTTGGCCAACGTACTGGAAGAGACCAGCGAAGAGGAGTCGCGTTTTGCCGAGGCGATTGCTTCGCTAACGCCCCAGCAATTCCGCGTCTTGAATATGCTCACCGAAGGCCTGCTGAATAAACAGATCGCTTATGAACTGAGCGTCTCTGAAGCCACGATCAAAGCCCACGTGACTGCGATTCTACGCAAGCTGGGCGTACACTCACGTACCCAGGCGGTTATCGCGGCTCAGAAGCTTGAAGTCGAGCCGCCGAAAGTCGTTTCCTAAGCAAGTAGCAAACAACGACTGTGTTAACCGCGGCGCGCTTAGCGCGCCGCACGATTGGCCTGCAGCGTGCGCGTCAGAAGCGCCCGCAGCGCCGCCGGTTTAACGGGCTTCAGCAGTAGTTGATAGCCCGCCCGCTTGATCTCTTCAGCCACCGCTTCGGTACGGTCAGCGGTAATCACAATCCCCGGTACTGCCCCCTCAAAACGCTCGCTGAGCGCTTCTAGCGCCATTAAGCCGGTGACTTCGTTATCCAAGTGGTAGTCCGCCAGAATAGCGTCAGGGTCGCCATCCATATTGCGTAGGATCGATTTGGCCCCGCCGATACTGGTGGCGGTAAACACCTCGCAGCCCCAGCCGCTAAGCATGGCGGTCATGCCTTCCAGAATCAGCGTCTCGTTATCGATGCATACAATCCGCGTACTGCTCAGCTTATGGCTGCCGCGCCGCGCATGCGGCTCAAGCTCGGTGCTGGTTGACTCGTGGGCGGTGACAATCGGTACGCTGACTGAGAAAACCGCGCCTTTGCCTACCGTCGAGCGTACCTTGATAGGATGATCCAGCACCCGGCTCATACGGTCGGCAATGGAGAGCCCTAGCCCCAGCCCTTTCTCGCTCTCTTTGTGGCGGGAGACCTGATCCAATCGGCGGAATTCCTGAAAAATTTCGCTCAATTTAGACTCGGGAATGCCGGGGCCGCTGTCCCACACTTCAATAGAGAGCCAGCCATTTTGGCGACGGCAGCCCAACAGCACGCGCCCCTCTTGAGTGTAGCGAATCGCATTGGATAAGAAGTTTTGCACGATACGGCGCAGCATTTGAGGATCTGAGTCGACCCAAAGCTGGGTAGGCACGACTTCTAAGTCCAGCCCGCGATCGTCCGCCATCACCTCAAATTCGGCGCGTAACGGGCGGAAGATATCCGCTAGGGCAAAGTGACTGCGGCGGGGCGTTAGGGCGCCTGCGTCCAGCTTGGAGATATCCAGCAGGGTGCTTAGCAGTTCCTCGGCGGCCTGTAGTGAGTTATCGATATGGCCAACGATGCGCTGGGTGTCGGTAGTGGTCACGTTTTGCATCAGCGCGGAAGTAAATAGCCGTGCCGCGTTAAGTGGCTGCAGTAAGTCGTGGCTGGCCGCGGCCAAAAAGCGCGTTTTAGACGCGTTGGCATCTTCCGCGAGCTGCTTAGCCTGGCGCAGGGCGAGCTCCGCCTCGGCGCGTACCCGGTTCTCCTGGCGCAACGCCGCGTTGGCTTCAGAGAGCGCCTGGGTGCGTTCGCGTACGCGCTCCTCCAGAGTTTCGTTGGTCTCTTTAAGGGCAATTTCGGCCTGACGGCGCTCGGTAATGTCCTGATAGAGTGCAAAGAAGCCCAGGATCGCCTGGCTGTCACCAAAGTGCGGCGTGTAAGTGACCAGCATATAGCGCATGGCCTCGTTGACCCGCAGCGAGACTTCAAAGCTAACCCGCTCACCGTTTAGCGCGCGGTTCACCCAAGGGGTGCGCTCCTCTGCCTGCTTGACCGGCAATACGTCTTCAAAGCGGCGACCAATCACCGCATTGCGGTCAATATTGAACGCCTGCTCATAGGCGCGGTTGGTAAACAGATAGCGGCACTCTTTATCGAAGTAAGCAATCAGTGCGGGCACGTTATCGGTGTAGATACGGATATTGTTTTCCGAGCGAATCAGCGCCTCTTCGATACGCTTCTGCTGGGTAATATCCTGGTAGGTATACACAAAGCCGCCGCCGGGCATCGGGTTGCCCTGCACCTCCAGCACGCTGCCATCCTGGCGGTAGCGCACGTAGCGGTGGGGTTGGCCTTCGCGAATATTGTCGAGCAACAGTTGCACATGTTCTTCCGGGTCACCTGGGCCGTATTCGCCGTTGTGGGCGTTGTAGCGAAAGATGCGGTCAATGGGTGCGCCAACGCGAATCAGGTGATCAGGGAAGCGGAAGAGCTCCAGATAGCGCTGGTTCCACACCACCAGGCGCAGGTTCTGGTCGACCACGCTGATGCCCTGGTTAATATTTTCAATGGTGGCCTGGAGCAGTGCTCGGTTGAATTCCAGCACTTGGGAGGCTTCATCGACAATCGAAATCACATCCGAGATACCGATGCCGCGCCCTTGAAGCGCTGAGTTAACCACGATGCGCGCCGAGGAAGCGCCAAGCACTGAAGCCAGAAAGCGTTCAGTGAACTGAATAATATCGATTGAGGCGCGAGTGCCGTCGTCCAGCGGTTTACCCACCCGGCGGGCGTAGTCTTCAAAGGCGCGATCGACCTGGCCCGCGCCTAGAAAACGTTCACACAGGACTTTTAAATCGCCCACGGTGGTCGCCCCGGTCCAGGGGCGGTTGACCGAGGTCTGGCGTGTTTCCACGCTATCCACGAACAGTGAGGCCTGAATACGCTCGACCACTCGCTGTGAGGTAACTTGGGAAACGAAAATGTAGCAGAACAGGTTTACCCCGAGTGACAGCATCACTCCGTGGGTAAAGCTGTCACCTAAGTTGAGGCCGAATAGCGTCGTGGGCGATAGCCAATTGAGCCCCAACGGGCCGCCGTCAAGCCAGCCAGTCGGCAGTACACCAGCATTGATCATCGCGGGCATAAGCAGGCTATAGGCCCAGATGGCGAAGCCCGCATTCATACCGACAATCACCCCAAGCCGGTTGCCGCGCTTCCAGTAGAGGCCGCCAATCAGCGCTGGGGCAAATTGCGAGGCAGCGGCAAACGAGAGCATGCCAATCGAGGCCAGCGAGGTAAATTCGGCAATCAGCTGGTAGAAGCCGTAGGCCATGGCCAGTACGGCAACAATGGTTAAACGCCGCGCACGTAGCACCAAGCGCCCATAATCCCGTGCCTTGGTATCAAACCAGCGCAGCCGGAACAGCGCAGGGATAACGATTTCGTTGGAGATCATGATCGACACGGCCACGGCGGCGACAATTACCATGCCCGTGGCCGCCGAGAAACCGCCGATAAAGGTGAGTAGCGTTAACCATTGGTGGCCCGAGGCCATGGATAGAGCCAGTACGTAGGTATCGGGCTCTACGCCGCTTTCGGAAAACAGCAGCAGACCAGCGGCGGCTAAGGGCACCACAAAAAAGGCAATGGCCAACAGGTAAAGTGGAAACAGCCAGCGCGCTTTCGTGGCGTCGTCAGGGTGAATGTTTTCCACCACTGCCACATGGAACTGGCGGGGAAGACACAGAATCGCCAGCATCGCGAGCAGCGTTTGGGCCCAGAAACTTTGGCCAAAATCCTGGTTGGCCAGCTGGCGCTGGAGTTCGAGCTGGCTTTCGGCATGCCCCATCAGCTCACCCAGGCCATCAAACATACCCCAGGTAACAAAGGCGCCAAGCACCACGAAGGCGAGCAGCTTGACCAGCGATTCGAATGCCACGGCGTGGATTAAGCCTTCGTGGTGTTCGGTGGCATCGGTGTGGCGGGTGCCGAATAGAATCGCGAAAATTGCCATCACAATGGCCACATAGAAGGCCGTGTCGCCAAACAACGGCGTATGGGTCACATCGGTGGCATCGGTAAGAACGCTAAAAGTAGTGGAAACTGCTTTTAGCTGCAGGGCAATGTAGGGCAGGGTACCGACCAGGGCAACCAGACTGGCAAAGGCGGCCAGCGACTGGGTTTTGCCGTAACGGGAGGCAATAAAATCGGCAATCGAGGTGACGTTTTGATGTTTGGCAACGCGGATCATTTTGGCCAGCACCGGCCAGAAGAGTAAAAACGTTAAAATCGGTCCGACGAAGATGCTCGCAAACGACCATCCCGCGGTGGCTGCCTGGCCAACCGCGCCGTAAAACGTCCACGAGGTGCAGTAAATGGCCAGTGCCAAGCTATAGATGATCGGACGCCGACGGGTGGCGCCGTGGGTACGCGCGCGGCGATCACCGTACCAAGCGATACCGAATAGAACGGCAATGTAGAGTAACGAAACCGCTACCAGTAGCCCGCCGTGAAACATGCCTTTCTCCCCGCCAGAGTGTTTAACGTGCGCCAGTCAAAAGGCTTCATTCTAGGCGAAACAACGGGTCGTGTACGACCGTTTGTACCACGGGCTGTTTATTTGTCTAGGCGCATACGTTGTTGAGTAGCGGTGATGTTTCGCGCAGCGTGCGTATCTCTTCGAGGATAGGGTCGCGGGAGTCTTTATCCAGGGGCACTAGCTCACGGCTCTCGCAGTTGAGTAGATAGGGCTGGGTGATCAAAATATCGGTGTGATGGCGCTCAAACTGATAAAGGATAAATTCCGCTAAACGGGTGTCATCCTGCTCGGTAATACGGATGTTCTCGCTATCCACCATGCTGAATTTGGTGATCATCGGAATGGCAAAAGTCCATGGGCGCCATACCGCCGTGCTGCTTTCGGTTGAAATGACCGTGGCGGTCTCGGGCAGTTGTGCCTGCTTGTGGTCAAACCAGCTGTACTCCACCTGAACTTGATAACCCAGCATACCCAGTCCGCCACACACCGGGACTATCCATTTGGGTAAACGTTTGCCGCTCAAATTGCGCAGTATCAGGCCAATCCCGGCTGCCGCAAGGCCTGCAAAAACGGCGGCGATCAAGTGCCAAATCATAATTTATCCTTTCAAAAAGCCGTCTATAAAAGCTATCTATAAAAGCCATCGGGCCTCCCTAAGGAAGCCCGATGATGAGGTCGATTCCAAAGCGTTATCGCCGTATGGCGATAACGCATCAGGAAGGAGTATGACTTAGTGGTCTATCGCCATGCCAGCACCTTTCGGATAGCGAACGCTTTCCACCAGATCCTGAATTTCCTGCGGCGGTGCAGCTGTCACTCTGGAAACCGCAAAGGCAACGGCGAAGTTGATCATCGCGCCTACGGCACCGAAGGAGAGCGGCGAGATGCCAAAGATCCAGTTATCCGGCGTGTTTGCCAGCATATTGGTATCCGGCACGAAGAACCAGCCCAGGTAGGTAAAGATGTAAAGCAGGGTGCAAATCAAGCCCGCCAGCATACCGGCGACCGCGCCTGAGCTGTTCATCCGCGTGGAGAAGATACCCATCATCAGCGCGGGGAACAGTGATGCACCGGCGATACCAAAGGCTAATGCCACCGTTTGTGCTGCAAACCCCGGCGGATTAAGCCCCAGGTAAGTGGCCAACAGGATGGCACCACCCATGGAGATTCGCGCTGCCAACATCTCGCCTTTCTCGGTGATCTTGGGATTGATCATGGTCTTGATCAAGTCGTGGCTGATCGCCGACGAGATCGCCAGCAGCAAGCCTGCAGCTGTCGAGAGTGCTGCGGCGATACCACCCGCTGCAATCAAACCAATAACCCAGCCGGGAAGATTGGCAATTTCCGGGTTGGCGAGTACCAGTATGTCATTATTGACGGTTAGCTCGTTGCCTTCCCAGCCACGATCAGAGTAGTCGGCAGCATCATTATACATTTGGATACGGCCGTCATTGTTGAGATCGTTGAAGGTGATAAGGCCTGTTTCTTCCCATGTACGAACCCAATCAGGGCGTTCTTCGTACAGAATCGGGTTTTGCGCAGCCTCTTCGTAGTTTTCAACCTGCCCCGCCATCTCTGGGTACACGGTGGTCGCCAGATTCAGACGTGCCATTGAACCGACCGCAGGAGCCGTGAGGTAAAGCAGGGCAATGAACACCAGCGCCCAGCCAGCAGACCAGCGAGCATCGGCTACTTTCGGGACGGTGAAGAAGCGAATGATAACGTGGGGTAGACCGGCAGTACCGACCATCAGCGACAGGGTAAACAGCACCATGTTGAGTTTGTTGTCCACATCGGCGGTGTAGTCGCGGAAGCCAAGTGCGCTAACCACGTCATCCAATTTAGCCAGCAGCGGAATGCCGGATTCAGTATGCGTGCTGAACATACCGAACATCGGAATCGGGTTGCCGGTTAGTTGGAAGGCAATAAACACCGCAGGAATGGTGTAAGCGATGATTAGAACGATGTACTGGGCTACCTGGGTATAGGTAATGCCTTTCATACCACCAAATACGGCGTAGAGGAAAACGATCAGCGCGGCTAACCAAATACCCCAGGTGTTGCTGACTTCAAGGAAGCGAGAGAACGCTACGCCCGCACCGGTCATTTGACCGATAACGTAGGTAACCGACGCCACAATCAAGCAGACGATAGCCACTAAGCGAGCGGTGTTGCTGTAGAAGCGGTCGCCGATAAAGTCAGGCACGGTGAACTTACCAAACTTACGCAGGTAAGGTGCTAGCAGCATCGCGAGGATAACGTAGCCACCAGTCCAGCCCATCAGGAAAGTAGAGTTGGCGTAGCCGCCTGAGGCTAGCAGGCCCGCCATGGAAATGAACGATGCAGCTGACATCCAGTCCGCTGCGGTGGCCATGCCATTGGTGATCGGGTGAACCCCGCCCCCCGCGACATAGAAGTCTTTCGTTGAGCCGGCGCGCGCCCAAATCGCAATGCCTATATACAAGGCAAAAGAGGCGCCGACGAACAGTAAGTTAATTGCAAACTGGCTCATACCGGCTTACTCCCCAAGGCCAAATTTTTGATCGAGCTTGTTCATCTTCCAGGCATAGAAGAAGATCAGCACGATAAACGTTAGGATTGAGCCCTGTTGTGCAAACCAGAAGCCAAGATCGGTACCGCCAACCGGAATACCGGCGAGCAGCGGGCGAAAAAGGATAGCGCATCCGTAAGAAACAAATGCCCAAACAGCCAGGCATCCGAAAATTAAGCGGACGTTTGCTTTCCAGTATTCAGCAGCGTTGGTTTTGTCATCTGCCATTGTGTTGCTCTCCACTTGTGATTTTTAAGGTTGGGAAAGTTCACGAGGAATAGCGTGTGACCCATCAGGGCAATCGCACGTCTAAAGCCACCCTATCGATAGGAGTGGTGAGTCAGCTTCTGTTAGCACATCACCTTATTATTCGATATGAAATGTCGAGTTAGTTAGTGACGTGCGATTACCCTGCATGACTCATTGTTAATACTGGGCAATAAACGTCAAAAAATAAATCCCAGACTTTGGTATCAATAAACGACGAATTGGCTTTTGGTAAGATGCATGTTATTGAAAATACGAGTTTTTAGAGGCTGTTTAAGCGAATTTTTTAGGCGTTTGAAGAGCTATAGGACGATAGTCTAGTGAGCAAATAAAAGCAGTTATTGGCTACTTTAAATACATGTCCTGGGTTTTGCCGGAAGCACGGTTAGTAAGTGTCGATACTTTGGTCGTGTATCAAAAGTCGCTTCGACTTTAGCGTGATAGCTAAAGGTATAACAAGGTTATACTTGCTACTTGGGAAGTGAATCCTTTATACCCGTACAGCCACCTTCATATAATAATCGATAACATTTTTTTTGAAGCGCTGGTGTGGGCCAATTTATGTGGGCCAGTATCGAGTCACGACGTTTATTTATTTTTGCTTATGTCTGCTAGCGCGCCTTAAGACACAACCCGGTTAGTCGCAGCCCGTTTAATGAGGTTATACCCCATGGTCGATGTGGATCTATCCCAACTGCCGTTTACGCTCCTTGACGATGAGGGGCGTGACCACATTCGTCGTGGCATTGACCTGGCCTATTTTGATCGTGACGAAATCATTTTAGAGACTGGCCAAGCGGGTGAGTTCGTTTATCTGATCCATAAAGGCGAAGTGGCGGAAATCGATCCTACATTGCCCTCATCTACCGCGCGTATTGGTCACTACACGGCAGGGGACCTGTTTGGCGCGATCAGTATTCTCAACGGTAAAAGCCGCTACCGCTTTAAGGCTGAACAGGAGTGCCTGTGTTACCTAATGCCTAAAGCACTGTTTCAGCAGCTGTGTCGCCACTATCCTGATTTCAGCAGTTTTTTTCGCCAATCGCTGACCCATAAGGCGCGCCTGATGACCGAAAAGCGCGCCGAAGGTGGCGTCACCATGGCAGGCTTTATGCTGGCCAAGGTAAGCGAGTGCATGCGTGCGCCACTGCTGATGGCAGCGACGACCGATATCGCTAGCGCTGTAAAACAGCTCAACGAAAGTCACGCCGACAGCCTGCTGGTGTCGACCCAGGACGACACCCTCGGCATGGTGACCAAAACCGATCTGCTCAACGCCTTAGTGCTAAAGGGCAGCGCGGTAACATCATCGGTGGATAAGATCGCCCATTTTAACTTGGTGACCGTCGCACCGGATCAGTACTTATTTGAAGTATTGGTGCTGATGACCCGCCATAAAGTGGCGCGGGTGGTAGTGATGGAGCAAAACGTCTTGAAAGGCGTTGTAGAGCTCACCGACGTGCTTAGCTACTTCTCAAGCCGCAGCTATGTGGTGAGCCTGCAGATCGAGCAGGCGACCAACTTAGAGGCGCTTTCGGCTGCCAGTCAGCGCACCCCGGAGCTGGTCAAAGCGCTGATGGCCCAGGGCGTTAAGCTGCGCTTTGCGATGGATCTGCTTGCGGCACTAAACGGCCGTATTATTAGCAAGGCCTGGGAGTTCACTGTCGATAAGCGCTATCACGAGCAGAGCTGCATGATGGTGATGGGCAGCGAAGGGCGCGGTGAGCAGATTCTAAAAACGGATCAGGATAACGGCTTGATTCTTGCCGATGAAACCCAGTGGCCTGATCTTGCCAGCCATATGCAAACGCTCACCGATACCCTGATTCAGCTTGGTTACCCGCCGTGCCCCGGCAACATTATGGTGTCTAACCCCGAGTGGGTGGCCACGGTATCCCAATGGAAAGGTAATATTGCCAAGTGGGCCAGGGAGCGTGATGGCGATAGCCTGATGAAGCTGGCCATTATGCTCGATGCTCATGGCGTGGCGGGCAACCCGAGCTTGCTTGAGAGCGTGCGCGATGAGCTGTTTGAACGCTGCTCGGGCGATGAGCTGCTGCTTTCCTATTTTGCCCGCACGGCGCTGCGCTTTTCGACGCCGCTGACGCTGTTTGGTTCGCTGAAAAAGCCTCAGCACGGTATCGATATCAAGAAAGGCGGTATTTTCCCTATCGTGCACGGTGTCCGCACCATGGCGCTTGAGCGGCGCATCAAAGCCACCTCGACGTTTGATCGCTTGGATGCCCTGGCTACTGACGGGCGGTTGGATCGCCGTTTTGCCGATGACCTGGGCGAAGCGTTGGCGCTCTTTTCTGAGCTGCGCCTCAAGCAGCAGCTAAGTACGCTGGAAACTTCTGCGGATGCGAAAGAAACTAACGCCCAAAGCAGCAGACGCGCTAACCGTGTCGTGGTGCAGAACCTCTCTTCCCTGGAGCGCGACCTACTGCGCGAAGCGATGCATATTGTCAAAGACTTTAAGCAGCGGCTTTCCCACCGTTACCATTTGGAGTATTCGTGAGCGGAATGCGGCTGTTAGATCGACATGTGACGCTATTTAGCGGCTCGCTGCGCACCTTGTTAAGGCGTGAAAGTGACCGGCGTCGTTGTGCAGACTCCCCCTATGCCTGGCTGTTTCAGCCCTATATGGGCGAAGAGCTGGTGGCGCTCGCCTGCACCGCAACGCCCACGCAATCATCACCTGTGATCAGCGTGGCGGCAGTGGTGCTGAGCCATCAGCAGGTGCATACCAGTCGTGCTTTTGTGATCACCCTTGGTAGCGCAAAGCAGCCCGAGAGCGCAACGCTGCGCCGTCATCACTTGCTGTGCGAGGCGGGGGAGATACTGCCACCAAACAGTGATAACTTGAGCGCGCTAGTAGAATTTATCGGCAATCGGCCCATCGTTGGCTGGCAGTTAGAGAAGCGCATTGGAGCATTGAATGCACTGCTCAGTAAGCGGCTGAATTTTGCCCTGCCCAACGCCCAGGTCGATGTGGCAAAACTGCATCAGCGCCAACTGCGCCGTTTGCACCCGGAGGTCGAAGCGCCCAGCAGCTTCGCCCAGGCGTTGGCGTGCTGGCAAGTACCCATCACGGGCATGCAGAGTGTGCTTGGAGAGGCCACCGCCAGCGCACTGCTGTATATGCGCCTGCAGCGTATTATGGCGCAGGCTGCTTAGGGAGGAGCGACGAGTAGTTGGGTCAAGGCGAAGAGTGTTGTTAGAATAGCGCCCAATTATTTCTTTGTAGCGCCTCTTCTCTTCACCATACCCTCGGCAGTGCTTATACCATGCAATCTCTTGATCACTTTGATCCTGCTCACCTTGATACGGTTGGAGCCACCCCAGCTGACGCTGAGCACGACCAGCCTGAGCTGGCTGATGCGAAGCAGAAGCGTGAATTTAACAAGCTGCAAAAGCGTCTGCGCCGAGAAGTGGGCAATGCGATTATTGATTACCAAATGATCAATGAAGGTGATCGCGTAATGGTCTGCCTCTCCGGCGGAAAATTATAGGCCATATATTTTTTGTAAAGTTAGTTCCTGCCTCTTCATCTCCCAAAAGCCCGTTTTTCGGCCTTTCTCAAGAGTTTTTATTGACAAAGACTTGTCTGAGTAATAGATTTTTGTAATCTGCTTATAGGATTACATATTTTGTCAAGGATTAGGCTTAAAAAATATCTTTATGGTGGCATCCAATTCGTATCAATTGTAGACGAGAACGATTGTCCTTTAGACGTCTATGCGGCAGCTTACATAAATAGCGTATTATCTCGAAAGGCGTTTAATACAACTGTGAGATACTCAAACGAACTATTGTTTGCGCTTTGTTATTTCACTAACCGCTCGATAGATCTGACCGCCCGAGTAGCAAACGGCAGGTTAGTTTCATACCCAGAGTATTTAAGTTTTTTTGATTTTTGCCACCATCAAAAAAGCGCCCCACTTGAGCCAAACGTAATACCTTTTCTAGGTGTCGAGGATAAGCATCTGCGGAATGCTATGACAGCCAACCTCCGGGCTTTCTCAAAGGTATCTCCAGAAACTATTCAGGGTCGAGTACGTCGGCTCAGGCAATATCTAGAGTGGCTATTTGATGAATTTCACGGTGGAAAGGTAGTTACTGACGAAGTCGAGGATCGCTTTCATAAATTGATCTCAAAATTAAAACTTGATGAGCAATCGTTTGGCCGAAATTCGGATTTCAATCCTGTCTCAACTACCGATTCGGTAATACCTGACAGCGTATTCGAAAGCCTACAAGAGATGATCCTTCCTAAGTCTAAGCACAATCCCTTTAAGTCTTCCAAAGTAAGAAACTATCTGATTGTTTCACTGCTTGAGCAGACGGGCATCCGGCGCGGGGCGCTCGCAAAACTTAAGATATCAGATTGCCGGTTTCATGGTAGCTATGACCGAATATCTATCTATCGTTCGCGTGGCGCGGATGTTACCGATCCTCGACTAGAAAAGCCAAATCAAAAGACTCGTTCCCATGAAGCTATTGTTAACCGCAGCCTAATGGAGCAGATTAAATTCTACATAGATCATATCAGACCACAGTTTAACCAATGCAATACTCATGATTTTATTTTTGTAAGTGAAAAAAATTCAAAAGGTACAGCCGGGCTACCTATTTCTCTGAAAACGATCAATAATATTTTTAATAAATTATCAAATTCTCTTAATTTTCAGGTGCATCCACATTTACTACGCCATAAGTGGAATGAAAAGTTCGACGCCGCAGGTGAAGAACAGAACGTTGAGCGTCCTCTTTTAGAGGATATGAGGAGGAACGCCATGGGATGGTCGCCCAACTCAACTATGGGGCAAACTTACAATGACAAGGCAATTCAGCGACACACTGTAGAAATGATGCGGAAGCACCAAGAACTGGTGGAGCAGAAAAATGAGGGAAAATAATGATGCAACGATAAAGGGAAATAAGTCATTTCCCTTTTTTGACGAGGCCAATACTGCTGGCAATGAGATTCCAGAATATATTATTGTGAAATCAGGCTTAAAAGTAAGAGTCGCCGATGCTGAATGGTTGCTTTTGCAAAATAAAGGTAAGGGTAACTTAATTAAACTAGCCTGGTTAAGGTCCGGCGAGTTGTCAAATAAGGAGATTGAGCTGGCATTACTTGTTTTTATTCACTATGTGATTAATAAGTCAGCATCAACTGCATACACAGTGGTAATAGGTGTCAGACCGGTTATACAATCAGGATTTCCCTCAATTGAAGATTTAATGATTGCGTGGAGTAGTCTAGGTTTAAATAAAAAGAAAGCTACTAATCAATTCTTTGGTACCTTGGTAAGGCTTGGATACCGAGAGTTTGAGAAATTTCACCAGTTTACTTCAAGCAATCTTGATACAAAGGTGATTGATCCTTTGAATCCTTTTAAAGGGAGGTTGAGCGAATTAGAATTTGATTCAGTGGTTCAGAATTTAAACCAAGAAATAGCTAGTATCGATTTTAGTATTGATAGAGATTATGATTTTTTCGACAGGCTGGGGAATGCTGGTTTTTTTTCATTTGGCATATTGAGAAATCTGGTAAGTGTAAGATTGTTAATAGCAATCCTGCGTCGCCCAATTCAAGTTGCAATGCTAAAATGGAGTGACTTAATTCCAGTAGGAAGCTCGTTCAACGACAAATTAATAACAGGTTGTAATGAGATTTTAAATATAGGAACTGCCGCGCTTCAATTAAGATTATATCGGGTCAAAAGTAACGTAAAAGAAGCTTGGTACCGATCTACGCCAGAAAGATATCCTATGGCTTTGAGCGAAGACCTATCCCTTCTTATATATAACTATAAATTGATTTATGCTAAAGGATTAAATCTAGCGCTTTTAAAATCTGGAATCGATCTTGCTAAAGAAGAAGTTATAGAAATAATGGAAAATATGCCTGTATTTATTTCAAAGGATTTCTTTTGTTTAAGGTTAAATGATGTAGCTAGTTATAAAGCGTTATTTACACAACATTCTTCTCTTTATCACCTGGGCGAACAAACAATTATTCAAAGACTAAAAAGCCTTAAAGGAATCTCAGACCGTACTAGTAATCTTTCCGTAACATCGAATCGACTTCGGCACACAGCGTTAACACGCGGAGCAGAGAAAGGGCTCGATTCTGCACAGCTCAGTAGATTAACAGGCGTAACTGAGCCAGCAGCAAGGCATTACGTTGATCTTGATTATCAGTCGAGACGTTTGATTGATGAAAACTATCTTGCTAATCAGTTTTTAAAAAACGCGTTTGCTGTACCTGTTCGAAGCTTAGATAAAAATGATGAAGTTATTTTGGGGTCAAATTTTGAAAAAATAGGTGGAGTGAAAGATATTAAAGCTTGTAGCCAGTGTAAGACCAAATTGGGCAGACCGATTGGTTGTTATGGGTGTCCGAGTTTTAGACCTCTTTTAGATGCTGATCATCGTACGGTACTTGACCAAGCAAATGCAAAATTGTCAGCTAACATAGTCCATCTGCCATCTTCAGTTATAAATCGGTCAGTTGAAAAGCTTGAGCGCCAAATTGACAAAATAAAAATAACTATTGCGCTATGTGATGAGCTAATTAACCAACAAGACAGAATAAATGATCAATAAATATCTGAATAATCTAGAGGCTTTAGTTTCAAAATATGAATCTAAAAGTTTTCCTCAGCTTGAAGGGCCAGGTGGTAAAGAAGCGACACTGGACGATCTTGTTTGGTATTATATTGATCCAAAAACCGGAAGAAAAACTCGTTATCTCTGTACCATTTTCAATGGTAAGAAATTAAAATCTGATCGCTCTGTAACATCAGAATACTCTCTTCCAAAGCCCTATAATCATCTACTAAAAATATATATTATTGAAATTTTAGCTGGTGGTTCTTCAGCGGTTGATTGTCAGGCAAAAGTAATAACAGCTCGGGCGATGCTCTCAGAAATAAAATATACACTAGATGACATTCCAGCGCAGAGATGGAATCAAAGAAAAAGTGTTTCTTTCTGGCGGTTTTGTAAAAAGTATAATTTGTTAGGCGGATACGATAATCCAAAATATAAAGTAGACTATCGTGATAGGACAGGCGATGAAATTAATGATCGACGCGTTAAACTTTTACCAGATGAGGAGGTGATAGTAGCACTTGGACAAATCTTTGTTAATACTTTTCGGGATGTTGACTCCGAAGGTAGGGTTATGAATGGTGGTTCAGTTGATATATCCGACGCCGTAACCTGTACGTTTGCTGTTTTGTCACTTTCCGCACCAAACCGGATGAGTGCGGAAATATCAGTTCTTAATAAACAAAAGCTTAAAAGCTATTCGGAATCTGCTGGAAAGCCTGTTTTCTATTTGGATTGGCAAGGAAGTAAGGGCTATAAAAATAATAAAAATCATATCCTTGAAGCATTGTCCGATAATGTCTCTAGAGCAATAAATTTTTTTAATCATTACTGTGAGCCTTATCGAGTAATTTCTCGATATTATGAAAATCCTGCCCAAGGCTGGAAAGAGATAATTGAAGGCGTCGAGGTAGAAAGTATAAGGTGTAATAGAGTAGTGTTAAATAACAAGCCAAATTTATTTACCTTGGCATATGCTCTTGGTTTTTATAATATTGATGAAAAAGTATTAGTTATTAAGGAATTAGAAAAAGCAAAATTAAAGCGACAGAATTCCGGTAATTTAAGTTTGGAAATGTATTTGGAAAAACCAATTTATGATCTTGATAGCTCTGATGTTTTTTATTCTCCTGGATTTGTTAAAACTAAAGTTTGGGATATTTTATTTGGTACAACAATTAGTTATTTAACTGTAAAAGATTTTCCAGACTTTGTTACGTTAAAGGAGCTCGAAGAACATTGGTTTGATCATTTTAAAACTGTGATTTCTCCGTCATTTCCTTATGCATTTAGTGCTAGCGAAAACTATACATTTTATTCGGATCTGTTGTTTTGTTTACCAAAGTGTGTTTTAAACAAAGCATCTGTTGGAGGTAAAATATATAGTAAGTCATTTTTCGCATTGAATTCGCCTGCAAGTATTTCGAGTCATCTGTTAAATCGTCTTAATAGTCGTGTTTCAGAGAAAACAACACGTCCTAATTTGTTCGAGCAACACGGGTATGGGAAAGAAATGAGAATTAGGCCGCATCAGTTTAGACACTTTGCCAATACAATGGCTCATCTCAGCGATATTCCTATTGAAATAATTACCGCATGGTCTGGAAGAAAAGATGTTAATCAAACATTTGAATATATTCATACTACTGAGCATGAGGAGTCTGAGCGAATAAGCTCTGTGCTCAATTTCTCAAATGACAAAGACTCAGATATCCGTATAATCACAAGTAAGGACTTGACAGAGACTACTAACCTGCCTGCTTCCGTGACATCAACTGGCGTATGTGTTCAAGAGCTAAATGTTTCCCCTTGTGAATATTTAAACGATTTTGTTAGTCAGTGCTTTATGTGTTCTTCCGCTTGTCATATTGCAGGAGATCAAAAAGCGATTGATCTTTTTGAAAAAGACTTTGTTTACCAAAAGGCTCGGCTGGATCAGGTGAGCAATGATTCTAGAGTCAAAGTTTCAAAAGCAATGCAAGACTGGGTTGTGATACACCACCGTAATACAGAAGTACTTAAATCTTTGATCCTGCTTATGAAAGAGTACCCTGTTGGTTCTATCATTCGTTTTTCCCAAAGGGTTAGTGAGTTCAAAGTGACGGATCTGAGTACCAAAAAAGTAGAAACAATAAGGTTTGCGTTGCCTGATTCAAATAGTGGAATGAAAAGCCTTCAGTCCACTGAAACCAGTCACGTCGATCTTGGTGCTGAGAATAGCGATTTGAATAATTTGCTATCCAACTTTGGTTTGTCAGAGGAATAAATTCAATGGCCTTGCCAAAAATAAGCTCTCAGGAACAACGCAAAATTGAAGTTCTCATTCATAAGTGGAAAGGGAAGCTTACCTGGGCGACATTGGTTGAGCGAGCCGAGCTGGAACTGGGGATAAGGGTTACTCGCCAGACACTCTGCACCTATACGGGTATCTTACACGCTTATAAAGATAAGAAAAATCAGCTACGCGGTGTTCCCTCGTCAATGCCCGAAGAAGTCACTGTGGAGAGTGCAAGCCTTGCTCGGCAAATTGAAAACCTAAAAGCAGAGATAGTCATTTTTGAACGCAAAAACAATGAGCAACTGAGGTTGATCGAACGCATTTTATCTAACGCTAGAGAAATACCAAACTTGGATTTACGTACCCTAATCAAGAAACGCCCTGAAGAGATGAACAATGGCTAGTGGTCAGCAATTAGCAAAACACAATCTTGAGCAGTTTCGAACTTGGCGAGCCACTCAGACTGACGAAGATTTTCTACAAATTATCCACCTCGGTCGGTTGAAGCGCGTGGAAATTGCTAAGGCAATTGGTTGTGGTAAAAGTGCGCTAACTCAGAATCCTGGTTTGCGTGCTGAAATCGATGCTCTTGAATCGGAATTACGGAATCGGAGTATCCTTCCACCAGTAGTAGAGGCCGCCCATACACCAACCGATCAGTCTCGGGAATACAATATTTCGGCAACACGTCTAACGCGCAATGATCATCGTTCCGCCCGACTTGAGCAGGAGAATATAGAACTCAAAGCCCGAATTAGAGAGCTAGAGCGCCGCCTAGCCCGCTTTGGCGAGCTATCCGAGACGTTAGCCGAAATGGGGGTGATGCCGCGCTGATGAATACGCTCTGCCCATTTGATACTGATTTCTTGCGAGTTACTAGCATTCCATATGCAACGGATAGATATGTCATTTTCAGCGGTGTCCCAGTTCGCAACTCCTCTCCGTTAGTCAGTAGCGTAAAATACGTCATTACGATCAAATCCGATTTGTCAGCTCTCCCTGTCGCACCGTCAATAGGTCAGCATTGGAAGGTTACTGGGTCGTACGTGATCGACACTCTGCAGAATGGTGCTTATTCGTTCAGACGCCACACCTATGATGCGCCAAAACAGCTTGCTTGTACCTTGCCGCAAGACGGCGAGCAGTTGATTCAATTTATCGCTAAAGAAGAATACTTTAAGGGCATCGGAGAGCAGAAAGCCCGCTTGCTCTGGCATGCATTGGGCGAACACTTTCATATGACCGTGAGCAAGGATACACCAGAGTCTCGAAATAAATTACTGAAGCTACTGAGCCCTGATTCTGTCAATGCACTGTTTGAAGGATATGCCAAGTATGCAAACCTCTCTGCCTGTAATTGGATGTCCGAGCACGCCATACCGGCGCCAGTTCAGCAACGGCTTTTAAAATTTCATCACGAGCGTTCCATTGAAATAATCCAAGAGAATCCCTATGTGCTTATGGGTTTCGGCATGTCCTTCCAGGAAGTGGACTCTCTCAACTTCACTATCACAGATGAAGACCCTAGACGTCTGATTGCTGCTGTTGAGATGGCGATAAGGAAGGACGTCGAAAAAGGCCATACCTACACGACTCAAAGCCGAATTCGCCCGTATGTCAGTAAGGCGCTTGGCACTTCAAAGCTTGCGTCTCGGGCTTTTGAAGTCGGTCATCAAAAGGCCCAGTTCGTGCTGAACCAGGAAGCTGATACCTACCATCCAACGGCGCAGTTCTTGATGGAGTCAGTTGTAGCAAAGCGACTAAGAAAGTTAGCTGCTCAAATCGATTTATATGACCAGGATGCCGACCAAGCCTGCAGAACCTCATTAGCCGAGATGCCTTATGAATTGACGCAGCGTCAAGTTCAGGCCATTGCGATCTCTCTGGATAATGCTGTTAGTTGCATCACAGGCGGTGCAGGAACGGGGAAGACCACTGTGCTCCGCACAACGCTTAGTGCCTTCAAAGCTCTCGGCTACGAGATACACGCCGTTGCCCTATCAGGCCGGGCAGCGATGCGCCTGCAGGAGTCGATTGGTTTCCAAACAAGGACTATTGCCGGGCTGCTACGGCAAGCACCTGTTGAGCCCACTAGTGCTCAACCTCTGCACCTGCTCGTAATAGATGAAGCCAGCATGGTCGATTTACCCACCATGTATCGTCTAGTCACTCACCTCAGCCCTGATATTCGGATCATTTTCACGGGTGATCCTGTTCAGTTACCACCAATTGGTTGCGGTAAAGTTCTTTCAGATATTGTTGCATCGGGCCTGATTGCTAACACAACGTTAGATATTGTGAAACGCCAAGTGGAGTCGACGGGCATCCCTGAATATTCGCAAATGATTAACGAGGGTATCGTTCCTAAGCAGCTGTCTATGGGTGCAGTCTTTTTTCACGAGACACCCCAAAACAACATTGCCGAACAATGTACTGCGCTGTTTGCAGAGGCTCCAGACGGTAGCCGCATCGTCGGCGCAACTAAAGCGCTCGTAGCTGATATTAATCAGCGCGTACAGGCAGCGGTGAATTCAAGCGGACAGCGTATGGAATTTGAGCTGCAAGGTGACCGTTTTTTCCGCGAAATTCGCTGTGGCGACTCTGTGTTATTTACGGAGAATAATTACGACTCAGGTATCCAGAATGGGTCATTGGGTACTTTAATTTCGTCCGAGTCCGAGGCTACAGGAAAATATTTCGGCGTGGTGCGATTGGATGTCGGCAGCGAGATTGTGTTAACTCAGGCTATCCAGGAATCAATGGAGCTCGGCTATTGCATTACACTTCACAAAGCACAAGGATCGCAATTTCCGCGTGTGATTATTGCCCTTAGGCCTGGGAGAATAGTGGATAGAGCATGGCTTTATACCGCGATTACACGCGCTGAGTCGGAGGTGCATATCGTTGGCACGGCTCGTGACTTAGCAACGATTACTCATAAACCCAGCTTTTCCCACCAAAGACTGAGCTATCTAGAACAACTTTTGGCGAAGGAATGAGGAGAAACTCCTATTTTTCAATGCTTGCACCTCAAACCCCAACCAAAATCACCTCCGCCTGCCCATCCAACTGTTCCTTCACTGACTGCCATTCCGGCATAAAACTGTATTGGTGCCAGGCAGGTTTGTCGATGGGTGCACGAATCATCTTCAAGTAAGTAACTTAATGCAGGTTTAACGAACGGTCTCCAACAAAAACTCTTTCAGGTGCAAAAAGTAAAGCACCGAGGCTTCCTCAATATCTCAGTCCCCGCCAAGTATTCAGGTGCCGTTCAGTGATCCACCGAACAGACTAACGTTTTTTGTGAGATTAACGTCGATTACGTTTCACTGTGGTTGCAGTGGCCAAATCGTTCTATCTTAAATGTTAGTTGACAACGAGGAAGCACACGCGTTTTACGTAAAAATATTGGACGATTGGGCAATGACACCCCCCATCTTTTAAAGGAGGTAGCGATGCTTATTTTCGAGTATTTTTTTACAAGTGGCCTAGCACAGATTTCCTATCTGGTTGGTGACAGCAAGGCGGCAGTGGCCGCGGTAATCGACCCTCGTCGAGATATTGATATCTACTTGCAGATGGCAAAAGAGCAAGGCCTGCGAATTGCCTATGTCATCGAAACGCACATTCATGCAGAGTTTGTATCCGGTGCTCAATCACTGGCGAACCGCACTGGTGCGCAGGTTATTGGTGGCCGCTCCGATGAATACCGGTTCGACCTTCGCCATGTCAGCGATGGTGAGGTATTGGAACTCGGCCAGGTAAGGCTGCAGATCATGCATTCGCCGAGCCATACGCCTGAACACATTTCTCTTCAGCTGTTCGATACGCAGCAAGGCAGTGACCCCATCGCATTATTCACTGGCGACACGTTGTTCAACCTGGATGTTGGGCGCCCTGATTTGCTTGGAGAGGGCAGTGAACGAAAGCTGGCCAGTGAGCTATTTCACACTCTCTTTGATCGT
Organism: Halomonas sp. A3H3; assembly: GCF_000982975.1. NCBI lineage: Bacteria > Pseudomonadati > Pseudomonadota > Gammaproteobacteria > Oceanospirillales > Halomonadaceae > Halomonas > Halomonas sp. A3H3. The sequence goes on from NZ_HG423343.1 coordinate 3,099,322, forward strand.
TATCTGCCGCTGGGCGATCGGATAGAAATATATTCCTTTCATGGGGCCGGTTCGGCGGGCGGTAAGTCGATAGGTGACAGGCATCAATCTACGCTTGGCAACGAACGGCTTTTTAATTCTGTACTGCAGGAAAAGAGTAGCGAAGAGGCGTTTATTGACACGCTGCTTGCCGATATGCCGGAACCGCCACGACACTATGCGCGCTTGAAGAAGCTGAACGTCGGTGCCATCGAACAGTGGGAAAGCCTATCGCTGGCCCCGCCGCTGTCGCCTGATGACTTTCAATCACTTGCTGGCAACGCCAACATGCAGGTCGTAGACATTCGCTCAATACTGGCATTTGGCGGTGGCCATGTGCCAGGGGCTATCAACATCGCGTTACGTAACGAGTTTGTCAGTTGGGCGGGATGGATGCTCTATGACTCCCGCCCAATTTTGCTGGTGGGCGAGTCGACAGAAGATGTCCATCAAGCCATTACCCAGCTCTACCGCATCGGCCTGGATGACATTCGTGGCTACCTGCACAATGGTATAACGGATTGGCAGAATGCGGCACTACCCCTGAGCAGGTTGCAGGAGTGGACCGTCCACGAGCTGAACGCTCGGCGTGAAGAGCCCGATGTTCAGGTGCTTGATGGTAAGCGTTCATTCTAAGACGTCCTGCCGCCCGGCTGACATTCGCCCTACAGTAACCTCACATTTGCCCACACGAGGTTACCCCCATGAGAAAGCACCGCACCCCGGAACAGTGGCAGGCCCTGGTTGACCAGCATCGTGACAGTGGTCTGTCAGCTTCGCAGTTTTGTAAACAAGAGAACATTGGCTATTCCAGCTTCTGCAACTGGCGAAAGCGCCTGTCCGATCAGCCGACCGATAATTCGACAGACTCTGGAGAAGCCAGCTTTCTCGATTTGTCGTCACTGATGGGCACGTCGCCATCATCC
>NZ_HG423343.1:3100365-3102361 GCF_000982975.1 Halomonas sp. A3H3
AGAATCCGCTACGGGCGCTGATCGATCCACGCCATCCTGACCGACAGAACAAACAGCCGGAGGCCACCGTTCATGCGCATTGACGACATGAGCATCGACCAGTTGCTGGAACTGAATCAATACATCTGCCGGCGAATTGATGAACTGCGTGACCGGGAGAACCTCCAGGCGCTGAGCCAGTTGCGGGTGGGCCTGAAAGTGACCTTCGAGAGCCGGGAAGGCCCCGTGCTGGGGATTGTCACCAAGATCAACCGCAAGAGCGTGATCGTGCTGGATGAGGATGGCAGGAAGCAGTACAAGGTCTCGCCGGAGTTATTGAGACCTCTCCGGGACGTGAAGTAGGTCAACTACGTCTTGGAATGAACGCTTACGCTTGATGTGCGTAGTCCCAATGAGGTTGCCAATGGACGAGTACCGGGCGCAAAGCATATTTACGTCGTCCATCTTGCCGAGCAACTAGATAAATTAGATCCGAACAAGACCATCGCCACTTACTGCGGATCAGGCTATCGAGCCTCGATTGCCGCCAGCCTTCTGAAGCGAGCTGGCTTCTCCGACGTGGCGAACACGCCAGGGTCATGGGCGGCTTGGAACGCAGCAGGTCTGCCTATTGAAACGAGCTGAGCTGAACCGGTGTATCAGTACTCCCATGCCGCTCAAAATCGCAAAATACGAGTACGTAGGCATCATGCGATAATTTCATTATTATATTGATTTTAAAGGAAAAATCTATGAAAATGTCTTACTGGCGTTTCGTCGCAATGGTCGCTACATCGACAATCATTATGTATGGGTTGATGTATCTGAACACGTACGCTTTTGACCATGTTTTCTGGAGCGAAACTAGAGCATGGATGGCTCTTGTCATGGGGGCTGTGATGGCGGTAGTGATGTTGAGCTTTATGCTCAATATGTATCAGAAAAAAAAGATAAACATCGCCATCTATGCAGGCAGTGCTGTGCTTTTCATTGCTGCATTATGGATCGTCCGTAGCCAGGTTACCGTAGATGACACCGATTACATGAAAGCAATGATTCCCCATCATTCAATCGCGATCCTGACCAGTGAGCGAGCGAAAATTTCAGATCCGCGTGTCCGTGAGCTGGCAGATGAAATCATTGCTGCACAGCGTCGCGAAATTGAGGAAATGAAACAGCTCATAAACGACTTGGAAAAAGCGGACTGATGTTTATTTTTTCATAAAACCGTTCACGTCAGATTTTTATCTTTCCGATTATCACATTAGGCACTGTTTACCTCACCGGTTGTGGCTTTCCAACTTCGGGAGACCTAGGAACAGTTGTACAGCCCTTAAGTTTTTCGTGCGTCGATATATCAGAGACGATTTGGTGCGCCGCATAGTGTGTGCCATAGATTGACGCATCTAGACCCATTTCGGTGACCCAGGCTTTCACAATACGGGCATATTGGCGCGTGGATAGATGCTTTGCGCTATTGATTCGGCTGGAAAACAAGAAGTCTTCGCTCCGGAGCTGAGCAAGCTGTATCCAGTAGATAATAGCGATGTGAGTTTGCTCGGTAATTTCGAACTGGACAGGTCAATGTGACTTTTGCTGTATCATAATGGCTCGTGAAGATATGCACGCAACATGGGCTATAGCCCGTACTCGTAAATTGAAGAGGTCGCAGCCTCGTAGATTGCTATCGATAGCTAAATTGTAGAGGGCAAGAGTTCTCTCGTCTTTTTGGCAAGCTGTAGGCGCACACGGATGGCCCAGATATCTTTTAGACTCAGAGGTGCCTTCTGAAATGCTGAGGATAACAGTAACCGAAATGAGCTTACGTGACGTACTAAAAGTCTTAATTTGATTGCCAAGGCCAGCTTCGTGCTGGCCTTTTTTGTGCGCCCGGCACGGGCGCACTCCTGGAGGTGCAAGTCCTCCCGTAAGCTGGCCACAGCGAACGAAGCGAAGCGCAACTGCGGAAGGGTGACCAACCGTGGGAAGGAAGCGTGGAGCGTAAACCGCGAGCCGA
>NZ_HG423343.1:3102461-3121805 GCF_000982975.1 Halomonas sp. A3H3
CCGCATGCCGGGTGGTGTGGCAGGGGACCGGTCAGCCATGCTGACCGCCCCTATGCCGATATACTTGTCAATTTTTTAAATTAAAATCTGTGTGTGTTTTTTAAAGTGCCTATTAATTACTGATTATGAGAAGAAAAAATGACTCAAGTCATTTTTTTCAATTTGGATGTTAAGGGTGGTTTCAGGTAAGCGCTGTATTCTAAGCGTGTCATCAAACAGGAATGGAGAGTTAAAATGAAAATCAAAACGTCACTTGCCGCCGCAATCATTAGCGTAGTTGCCATACCAGCATTCGCAAGCTTTGGATACCCTGAATCTCAGGCCAAACAGCTGACGGAGGGAGTTACACCTGGTGGAATATTGACCAGCGGGTTTGCTCATGAGTATGTGCTCTCATTAAAAGAAAGCTCCGAGGTCGAGATAGCTAGTGATCACTTTCCTGGGTCATCAAACTTTACGCTTCGCATGAAAGCAAAACTGATGGACGCATCCGGCAGTATCGTTTCGGAAGCTAATTCTGTCAATGGAGACTTCAAAATTGATGAGAGACTCGATGAAGGCGAGTACCGCTTGATTGTTTCAGGAGATACGGGGGGGTATGGGGAAAGTGATACACACCAGTACAGTCTGCATGTAGACATTCAGTGATAAATTAAAGTTGGCCGGCTAATGCTGGCCAACAATTACTTTAAATGTTTCGTTTAATGATTTTAAAGTAATTAGTAAACGTAGTTTTTAATGTTTGATTATTTATTTTATTAAATTTTCTGTATTTTTTTGAGCGTAACCCTTTTGTTTGGAGAGCCACTGTGATCAAGGCTGCATTGTTATTCAGCGGTGTCTTGGGTGTCGCCTGGATGCCAGCTATTGCTGTTGCCGGAAGTGAAACGGACAATTTACAAAAAGCGATACAGATAGCCATTGATCAGGACCCCTGGTTAACCGGAAGTGCGTCCATTGAAACCGCCCTTGAGAACGAGGCCATTGCGTCGGCTCAACTCCCAGATCCTCTAGTTTCACTCAAAGCGGGCAATCTGCCGATGGATACTTTCGATCTGAACCAAGAGGGAATGACTCAGTTCAGCATCGGCATCAGCCAGCTGTTTCCCAGAGGGGATAGCCTGGTGCTTGCCAAGCAACAGAAGCAGCAGCTTGCCGCCCAGCAGCCGATGTTGCGCCAGAACAGAGAAGCGAGAGTCGAGGCTGTGGTCAGCCAGCTTTGGCTGGAAGCCACTCGGGCTCAGCTGAGCATCAGTCGGATAGAACGTGATCGTAGCTTGTTCGAGCAGCTAGCGGAGGTGGCCGAGGTGAGTTATGCGTCCGCCTTCGGAATGACCCGCCAAGACGATGTGATTCGTGCTCAGTTGGAGCTGACTCGCCTGGAGGATCGCTTGACCGATCTCAGACAGCAACAAGAGGCAGAAGAGCGGCAGTTAACTGAATGGTTGGGGAGTGAGGCGATGCTACCGATAGCGGAAGACTTCCCCGAGCTTGTTTTGGTAGAGCCAAGCCTCTTCACTGACGCTGAACGTCCCAGTCGTCAGCTGTGGTATGAGCGAGTGAGGCGTCACCCTGCAGTGCTGGCATTGGAGCAGAAGATAGATGCCATGGAGACTGGGGTCGATGTGGCGAGGCAGCAGTACAAACCAGAATGGGGTGTATCGGCACAGTACGGCTACCGCGAGGACGACCCTATGGGCGGACGCCGGTCCGACCTGTTCTCTGTGGGAGTGGCCTTCGATCTACCTGTGTTCACGGAAAATCGTCAGGACAAGAATGTCGCAGCAGCGGCATCACGTCATGAAGCGGTCCGGTACGAGAGAGAAACCTTGGTTCGTGAATTGATTGCCCAGCTGGAAACCAATTGGGTTAAGTTGGCGCGCCTCGATGAACGATTAACCCTGTATACGCAACGATTATTGCCCGAGCTGAGCGAGCAGGCCGAAGCCTCTCTGAATGCCTATAACAATGACGATGGCGATTTTGCAGAGGCAGTACGGGCACGAATTGACGAAACCAATGCGGGTGTGGAGCTGATTGGGCTGAAAGCTCAAAGACTCAAGGTGATTTCAGATATCAACTACCTGCTGTCACAAGGCGCGTCCGTACGCTAACTAGCGACTTCTCCAGTCTGGAATGAGACATCACAATGAAACCCATGGGTAGGTACTTTTTCGTTATATCGTTAGGCGTCCTGTTGGGCGTGTCCGGCAGTATGGTTCTGGGAGGGAAGACATTCGTCCTGAACGCAGTAGAAACGGCTATTGGAAAAGATAGTAATAAGACTGGTGGGGAAGAGAGTGGAGAACGCACTCCCCTTTACTGGGTGGCGCCGATGGATCCCAACTACAAGCGAGACAAGCCTGGAAAATCCCCGATGGGGATGGATCTAGTGCCTGTTTATGATGATCAAGACGAAGGGGACACCCCAGGAACAGTCAAGATTTCTCCTGATGTCGTCAACAATCTTGGTGTTAAAACGGGCGTTGTCGAAAAGGATACATTTGACGCCACGGTAAGGACAGTTGGCTATGTCCAATACGATGAAGACAAGTTGGTGCATATCCACCCCCGCGTCGAGGGATGGATAGAACAGCTATTTGCCAAGTCCGAAGGCGATCGTGTTACCCAGGGTCAGCCGCTCTACTCGATTTACTCGCCAACGCTCGTGAATGCTCAGGAAGAGCTGTTGCTCGCAATAAACCGAGACAATGCCCGTCTCATTTCTGCAGCGATGGAGAGACTGCGAGCATTACAGGTGCCCAATGAGGCTATCCAGAAGCTAAGGGACAGTCGTCAAGTGAGTCAGACGATCATCTTGCGTGCGCCCCAAAGTGGCGTCCTGGATAATTTGCAGGTGCGTGAAGGAATGTTCGTACAGCCAGGAATGAGCATGATGAGTATCGGCGTTCTTGATCGCGTGTGGGTTGTCGGTGAAGTCTTTGAGCGCCAGGCGGCTTTGATTTCTGAGGGAGATCAGGTCCGCATGACCCTCGACTATCTACCCGAACGGCAGTGGTCAGGGGTAGTGGATTATATATACCCAAGTATTGATAGTGAAACGCGCACGGCTCGCGTAAGGATGCGATTCGCTAATGAAGACCTGGCGCTAAAGCCAGGTATGTTTTCTCAGCTGACTATTATGTCCGATACGATGACGGAGACATTGCAAATACCTCGTCAGGCCTTGGTTCGCACCGGAAGTCAGTCGCGTGTCGTTCTTGCATTGGGTGAGGGAAAATTCAAATCCATCGAAGTAGACGTTGGGCGCATTGGTTGGGAGTCTGTCGAGGTGCTATCGGGTCTAGAGGAGGATGACCGCATCGTCACCTCAGCTCAGTTCCTTCTGGATTCCGAATCGAGCCGAACATCAGACTTTCAGCGAATGGAGCATAGTGGTAATGCTGACCCAATCCACGGGAATAGTCCTGTAGAAACCGTATGGGTGCCGGCACGCGTCGAAGATGTCATGCCGGATCATGGCATGGTAACGCTTTCCCATGCCCCTATAGCGGTTTGGGAATGGCCGGCCATGAGCATGAATTTCCAGGCTGCTGATACGGTCAGTCTTGAGCAGCTTAAAGCAGGCATGGACGTCCATGTCGAGATTGAGCGGGTTGCAGAAGACGAATATCTCCTCCGAGACGTGCATGTAGACGATGTAGCTACCCAAGCATCCAACGATTCGGTTGTGGATCACGGCGTGGGGGGTGGCGCGAGTAGTGACCATCAAGACGGGATGAGCCATGAAGGTCATGGTGCGGGGGAGAGTAAGCAATGATTCCTGCTCTGATCCGCTGGTCCATCAGCAACCGTTTTCTCGTGCTTCTTGCTGCCGTGATTCTGGCGGGGGCGGGAATCTACTCAGTCAAGAATACTCCTATTGATGCTCTGCCGGACCTGTCCGATGTGCAGGTAATCATCAAGACCAACTACCCTGGACAGGCACCGCAGGTCGTTGAAGATCAGGTTACCTACCCGCTCACTACGGCTATGCTGTCGGTCCCCGGGGCGGCGACAGTCCGCGGATACTCCTTCTTCGGCGACTCCTACGTCTATGTGATTTTCGACGAAGACACCGATCCCTACTGGGCGCGCTCCCGTGTGCTGGAGTACCTTTCTCAGGTAGCGCCCACGCTGCCGGATAGTGCGCGCCCACAGCTTGGTCCGGATGCCACTGGCGTGGGTTGGGTCTATCTCTACGCTCTGATCGACAGGACCGGCCAACATGACCTCAGTGAGCTGCGCAGCCTGCAAGACTGGTTCCTGAAGTATGAGCTTCAGACCGTATCGGGCGTTTCTGAAGTCGCGGCGCTTGGCGGCATGGTCAAGCAATACCAAGTGGTGGTGGATCCGGAGAAACTGCGTGCCTTCGACATCCCGCTGGCCCACATCCAGACTGCCATACAGCGGGGCAACCAGGAAGTGGGCGCCTCGGTCGTTGAGATGGCCGAAGCCGAGTACATGGTGCGCGCCACTGGTTATATCCAGAGTCGTGAGGATCTTGCCAGTATTCCGCTGGGTGTGGATGACAACGGAACGCCTCTGCTGCTCAAGGATGTTGCCGACATTGGAGTGGGACCCCAGATGCGCCGTGGCATTGCCGAATTGAACGGGGAAGGTGAGACCGTCGGCGGCATCGTCGTCATGCGCACAGGAGAGAATGCCCAGAAAACGATCGATGGCGTCAAGGCCAAGCTTGAGCAGCTCCAGTCCAGCCTGCCGGAGGGGGTCGAGGTCGTGACGGTCTACGACCGTTCAGGCTTGATCGAGAAGGCGGTGGACAACCTGTTGCGTGGTCTGCTCGAGGAACTGGCCATCGTGGCGTTGGTGTGCGTACTCTTTCTGTTCCACCTGCGCTCTGCACTGGTGGCGATGATAAGCCTGCCGATGGGCATTCTCACTGCCTTCATCGTCATGAACTGGCAAGGTATGAACGCCAACATCATGTCGCTTGCGGGTATCGCCATTGCGATCGGGGCCATGATCGATGGTGCCGTCGTGTTGATCGAGAACTTGCACAAGCACATGGAGCGTACACCGCTGACGTCCGAAAACCGGTGGAAGGTGGTGGCCGATTCGGCGGTGGAGGTGGGGCCGGCGCTTTTCTTCAGCTTGCTGATCATCACTGTCAGCTTTGTTCCTGTCTTTACCCTCGAGGCCCAAGAGGGGCGGATGTTCTCGCCGCTCGCCTTCACCAAGACCTATGCCATGGCAGCCAGTGCCGGGTTGGCGGTCACCTTGGTTCCGGTGCTGATGGGCTACTTCATCCGTGGCCGCGTAATTCCTGAGCACAAGAATCCGGTCAATCGATTGCTGGTCGGGGTCTATATGCCAGTACTCAAGGCAGTATTGAGTTTCCCGAAGACGACGATCGCCTTGGTGCTGGCGATAACCCTGGTGGGTTTCTGGCCGGTCAGCAAGATTGGCAGCGAGTTCATTCCGCCCCTGGATGAAGGTGACTTGATGTACATGCCCACCACCTACCCAGGGCTGTCCATCGGCAAGGCACGGGAACTCCTTCAGCAGACCGATAAACTGATTGCCAGCGTGCCGGAGGTGGACACAGTGTTTGGCAAGATCGGACGGGCCGACACGGCTACCGACCCGGCGCCGCTGACCATGATCGAGACTTTCATTCAGCTCAAGCCGAGGGATGAGTGGCGAGAGGGGATGACCACCGACAAGCTCAAGAAGGAGCTCGACAGCCTGGTGCGGATACCGGGGGTATCCAATGCCTGGGTGATGCCCATCTCGACCCGCATCGATATGCTGGCGACCGGGATCAAGACGCCGGTGGGCATCAAGGTGGCCGGAGAAGATCTCAAGCAGATTCAGTCCATCGGGCTGCAGCTGGAGACGATCCTTGCCGATGTTCCCGGTACTGCGTCGGTCTATTCCGAGCGGGTGGCCGGAGGGCGCTATATCAAAGTCGATATCAACCGCGCTCAGGCTGCGCGCTATGGCCTTAACATTGCCGACGTGCAACAAGTGGTGGCAACCGCTATCGGTGGTCAGAACATCACTCAGACCATCGAGGGCTTGGAGCGCTACCCGGTCAACCTGCGCTACCCACAGGATTACCGGGACTCCCCTGAGCGACTGGCCGAGCTGCCGATCGTGACCGCCAATGGGCAGCGCATCGCTCTAGCCGACGTGGCGGACATCTACGTGGAGGACGGACCACCGGCGATCAAGAGCGAGAACGCACGTCCCAACGGTTGGACCTTCGTGGATATCGAAGGCGTGGATGTCGGTACCTATGTGCAGCGCGCCATGGACGTCGTGGCGGACGAGCTCGATTTGCCCGCCGGTTATTCGGTGACGTGGTCCGGGCAGTATGAATACATGTTGCGTGCCAAAGAGAAGTTGAGCTATGTGGTGCCTCTCACATTGGCAATCATAGTGATCCTGCTCTACATGAGTTTCAAACGCTTCAGTGAGGTAGCCATCATCATGGGCACGCTGCCGCTGGCCATGGTAGGGGCTATCTGGTTGATGTACCTGCTGGGCTATAACTTCTCCGTGGCCGTGGGAGTGGGATTTATCGCTCTAGCGGGGGTGGCTGTCGAGATCGGGGTGATCATGCTCGTTTATCTCAACCAGGCTTATCAGCAGATGATTGAGCGCTGCCAACACAAAGGAGTACAGCCCCGTCGGGAGACACTTCGCCACGCCGTCTTGCACGGTGCTGCTCTGAGGGTGAGACCGGTAATGATGACGTCAGTCTCGACGATCGCAGGCCTATTGCCACTGATGTATAGCTCGGGGACCGGCTCCGAGGTGATCAGTCGCATTGCGGCCCCGATGGTGGGCGGTATGTTGAGCGCGGTGATATTGACGCTTCTAGTATTGCCTTGTGTCTACTATCTGTGGAAATGCCGCCATGTGAACCATGCATAGCTTACGGCATCGGCTAGGCTGGGTGGCACATTATAGATACTCGAATGCGTTGTCTTACGTGTCCCCCAGCCCAGCTTAAAGTGAGCGGTCATTCGTGTTTGATGTATTTGCTCTTTGTGAACGCGTATTCAGCTTGGATTCAGACCTTGAGGCTATGCTGGGCTATAAGAAAAACATCTGGTTTATGAGCTAACCAGCTTGTGACGTGCGAAACGCTTTGTAGAGCGTTGAAGCCCCAAGGAGAATTTCATGATCCCGTATCCACAAATTGATCCAGTGGCATTCTCCCTCGGACCGGTACAGCTTCATTGGTATGGCCTGATGTACGTGGTGGGGCTAACGGCTGCGTGGTGGCTGGGGCGGCGGCGAGCGCACCGCCTCGGCTTGACCCATGATGATATCGGCGACCTGATCTTCTATGGCGCTCTGGGCGTCATCATTGGAGGGCGCTTGGGCTATGTGCTGTTCTACGGGCTCGACCAGCTGATAGCCAACCCCCTATGGCTTTTCAAGATTTGGGAAGGGGGCATGAGTTTCCATGGAGGTCTTGCCGGCGTGCTGGTAGCCGCCTGGCTGTTCGCTCGACGTCACCGTCTGGCCTATCTTCAACTGACCGATTTCATCGCACCGCTAGTGCCGATCGGGCTGGGCGCCGGGCGTCTCGGTAATTTCATCAATCACGAATTGCCAGGAAGGGTCAGCGAGGTCCCCTGGGCGATGGTTTTTCCTCCCATGTTGGGCGTGGGACCTGAGCCGCGCCACCCATCAGCGCTCTATGAGTTTGCTCTGGAAGGCGTGGTGCTGTTTGCCGTGCTGTGGTGGTTGTCGCGGCGACCGCAGCAGCAAGGCGTCATCTCGGGGTTGTTCCTGCTTCTGTATGGCGCCTTCCGCTTCAGCGTGGAATTCGTGCGTCTTCCCGACCCACAACTGGGCTTCATCGCCTTTGATTGGCTCACCATGGGACAGCTGTTGACCTTGCCGATGATGGTTGCCGGCGTACTGCTTATCATCACAGCCTATTGCCGCCAGCGAACCATGGTTGCTTCATCGGGTCGTTGAGCGAGGCAAGTGCCATGGGAGACATGGCGATAAAATTGGAAAAGCCTTATCGATATTGCACTTTACGGAGGTTGTCATGAAACAACATCGAGAGCACCGCTTGGGAGTCTCTAAAACTACCTTGGTGAACAGGCACTTAAAGCTTGATTGCAGCGATTTTAATGCAGTTCACGCAGCTGTTGTGGATATTGATGAGCTCTATGGGATCGACAGTGTTTCGTTCGATGACAAGAAACGACTGCTGCACTTGGCCTACGATGCCTCACGCCTGTGTCTCGACTGTGTTGAAGAAATTCTGGAAAAATACGCTGTCGAAATCAGCCATGATTGGTGGAACCGCTTCAAGGAAGAGCATTATCGGTTTGTTGACCAAAACATAAAAGATAATGCAAAGAAGGAGCCTTGGAGCTGCCATTGAATGGTATTCACATCTATACGCAAGGCTAGCCTCAGGGTAAGCGCTGCAGGAAACTACGCGTGGTCCGCTCGGCTAGGGAGCTTCATGTAGCGTTATTTGCCTTTCTGCTGAACCTCCCCTGGGAGTTCCTACAGGTTCCTTTGTATGTGGGCATGCCTACGATGCCTCACTGGCAAGCTGTGCAGGCTTGCGCACAGGCGTCCCTTGGCGATGTGTTGATCGCGTTGACGGCTTACTGGGCGGTGTCTGGATGGCGTCGCTGGAGGTACTGGCTTCGGGACTATGGGGCCAAGGAAATCTTAGGCTTCGCGCTGGTGGGTGTGGGTCTCACAGTAGCGTTAGAGTGGCACGCCACGATAGCCACTCAACGCTGGGCGTATGCGCCGTTGATGCCCACCGTTGAGTGGTTGGGCACGGGCCTGTCACCGTTACTTCAATGGTTGATCTTGCCGCCGTTGATCCTGTGGATGGCACGCCGCCATTTGCTGGGATCCGAGGCTGTTTCCAAACACAATATTTGACAATCGGGTAGCACATAGATTTTACGCTTTTATATTAACCTATCAGAGCATGTTCTACCCTCAGCCAACGAGCGCATGACGAGATGTCAAAAGGAGTTTCAGTAGAATCCGGTCTTTTACGCCTAGGAGAAAGATGATGGAGTCAACGGATAGAACGCCACAGTACCAGGAGAATAGCCTTTCCCTGTTGGGCGCGATCGCCTTGGGAACAGGGGTCATGATCGGTGCCGGCATTTTTGCCTTGACGGGTCAGATGGCCGAAATGACGGGAAAGCTTTTCCCTCTCGCCTTTTTGTCATCGGCGCTGGTCGTAGCCTTCAGCGCCTATTCCTATGTGAAGATGTCCAATGCCTATCCGTCAGCGGGTGGAATCGGCATGTATCTCCAGAAAGCGTATGGTCCGACACTGCCCACCGCCTTTTATGCCCTTTTAATGTATTTTTCCATGGTAATTGCCCAGAGTTTCCTGGCAAGAACGTTTGGGTCCTACACGCTTGAGCTTTTTGATGTGGAAAACAGGTCGCTGCTCGTCCCTTCATTGGTTGTTGCACTGCTACTAACGGCATTTTTAATCAACCTTGCTGCCAATAGGTTAATCCAGGGTGTGGCGTCAGTGCTTGGGTTCGTAAAGATTGGCGGGATTATCGTATTCGGGGTGGTCGGTGTGATCGTCGCTGACTCCGTCGGCATGCAGACCTCTGCGTCGGCACCTGAACCTTCCTTGGCGGGATTCCTGGGTGCGACCGCGTTGGGAATTCTGGCCTTCAAGGGTTTTACCACGATCACTAACAGTGGGTCAGAGATAAAGGATCCCCATAAGAATGTCGGCAGGGCGATAATGATATCGATCAGCCTTTGCGTCGTGATCTATGCGTTGGTGGGGTTTGCGGTAGCAAGTAATCTGTCCCTGACTGAAATTATCGAAACACAGGATTATTCGCTAGCGGCGGCGGCGAGGCCGGCTCTTGGAGAGACCGCTGTCTGGTTCACCGTCATTCTTGCCATGCTGGCCACTGCGGGTGGCATCATTGCCAGTATCTTTGCGGTTTCACGCATGCTGGCAATGTTGACGGAAATGAAACTGGTGCCGCATCGCCACTTTCACATGCCAGGCAGTATTCAAAAGCATACCCTAGTACTACAGTCGTAAATAATCATTGAGAGACAAGGTGATGACACCTCCCTTTGTCCGCTGGCGCCTCACCCAGTGATAGTACTGGGCGACACGTTGGTGAAGTCTTCTCCAGCAGGACCAATGCAGCGCATCTTCCAGCCGTCTTCGTTGCTGGGCAATGGGGGTAAGGCACAGCCATCGCCGCATTTCGGCCAGGGAGAGAACAACGGGCCTTGCCCACCCAGGTTCAGCAACAGGCTTTTTTTTAGCTGATGTCGGCGCAACGTGACCAGCAAGGCGTAGGCCGCCATCACCAGCGTGATATGGCGATACCAGCCACGCCAGGTCCGCACCTCATACTGATCCAGGCCCAGTTGTGATTTGCTTTCCTGGAAACAGCGCTCGATATTCCACCGGGCTCCCGCCGCCAGCGCGAGGTCTTCGAGTGACGTACCGCAGGGTGCGAAAGTGAAATACGCCGTCATTTCCTGACCGGCGTCCAGGGAACGTCGTACCAGCACCCCACGCTGCCAACTCTCGAAAGGGCCTGGATTCACCGGCAGATAGACCCAGTCATACTCCCGGGGCCCCTGGCTACCCGCCCCGGCGCTGAGCCGGGTCCAGCCGGCGTTCCCGGGCAGGGCTTCCAGCAGGTCGCCCACTTTACGTTGTTCCAGCCCCTGCCAGACATACGCCTTGCGGCTGACCGCCATCACATAGCCTTGACCCCGCTCCTCCAGGGTCCAGCGCAGCTGGAAGGACTCGCCATAAACGGCATCTCCCGTCACCCAGCGGGCCGTGACGCCGCTATTCAACGTCCGGATCAGCATCTCCCGAGCCAAGGCCGTCTTGGGCTTGTGGCTCACGTCCTCCGGGATGCCCGCCTGGCGACAGCGTTCGCGATCGTCTGCCCAATCCCGGGGCAGGAACAGGGCGCGATCCATCAATCCCTGTCCCCAACAACTGGCATAGCCGAGGAATACGCCGATCTGGCAATTCTCGATCCGGCCTGCGGTCCCGCTGCACTGGCGCTTGACCCCCGCCGAATGGTGGCCCTTCTTGAGGAACCCGGTTTCGTCCACCACCAGCACCCCGTCGTCGTCGCGCAGGGCCTCGTAGACACGCTGTCGCACAGCATCGCGCACACCGTCCTCATCCCAGCGGGCCCGGTTGATCAGGTGCTGGAAGCCATAGGGGTGCGCGTCGCCCTGATGTTCCGCCAGTTGCCAACTGTTGCGTCGCTCGACGTCGCCCAATAGGCCCCGCAGATAAGCGCCGAGGCGTTCCCGGGCCTCGGCGCGTTTGACGTAACCGCCCAGCGTTGTCAGCCATGAGGATAACGCCGATTCCCAATCACGGGTCTGCTTACGCACGTTCTCAAGGGTCAGTTCGTTCAGCATCGGGCACCTCGCTCACTCACGGGCCGTGGTCAACGAAGTATAGCTTTTATCTACAACTGCAGTACTAGTCTATACGGTCGTACTTGGCTTGTTCTTGACCGCATTTTTTGATCTTAGCCGTATTGCTGCGCTTGGCATCATTTTCTATCTGATCATGGATATCGGTATTCATTGGGGAGTGTTTCGCCACCTTCGAAAAGAAGTTGACGCAAACGCTATTGTATTAGTCATCGCTATATTGCTTGATGCAATCGTTCTGGCAGGCTTTCTTTGGGTGAAGGCTACGACAGATTCTCTGGTACTTATCGTTGCAGCGGTAATAATGGTGGTTATCTTGTTGGCTGAGCGACTCTTTCTGTTTCGCAAAGGGTCCTCCCAGTTAAGCGATAACACTCATTCTCATTAATTATAAAAGGAGAGACAACATGGAAGTACGGACGTTTGGTGACCTGATTGACTGGACACGACAGCTACATGAGCATTTGGCGCGCTGCCTTTCTCACTGTGCTGATCATAATGAAGAAGAGCGTGCCAAAATGCTTCTAAATTATCTGGCCGCTCATGAGAATGAGATGGAGTATGTTGTCGGGGAGTTTAAGCGTCAAGCCGATCCCAATGCACTGAATACCTATGTTTATGATTACCTGGAACATAAACCGATCCAAACGCATCGGACTTGTGATGCACCTTACGCTTCTCTGAGCTTCAATGAAATCTGTCGAGAGATTTTCGATTTTCATGATCAGGTAATAGATCTTTATCGTAATCTGGTAGGCAAGGCGGAAATTCCTGAAGCAAGGGAGTTGCTCGAAGCTCTTCTTGAACTGGAGCAACACGAAGCGATGCGCCTTGTTCGTCAAACTGGGAGAATGAATGATCTCTAAGAAGCTACTGCATAAACTAGCCAGAGCTAAGTGACTGATCGTAAATTTTAACGTATTATCTGAATCGCCCCGGGTCTTCTAGACACCCGTCAGGCTCTGGAAATACCGCCGTTCGTACTCAACGGGTGACACGTCATCACTCGTGCCGTGGCGGCGTCTTGGGTTGTAGAACATTTCAATGTAATCGAACACATCGCTTTTAGCAGCCTCTCGGGTTGGATAGATACGCTGCTTGATTCGCTCTCGCTTGAGGAGCTGGAAGAAGCTTTCAGCAACAGCATTGTCGTGACAGTTGCCCCGGCGGCTCATGCTGCCCTCCAGATGATTGGCCTTCAAAAAACTTTGCCAATCCGAGCTGCTGAACTGACTACCCTGATCCGAATGAATCATGACGGGCTTTTGGGGCTTCCTCCGCCAGACGGCGGACAGCAAGGCATCCAGTGCCAGATCTGTCGTCATGCGAGGCTTCATTGACCATCCCACCACCTGCCGAGAGAACAGGTCGATCACCACCGACAAGTAGAGCCAGCCCTCGTAAGTGCGGATGTAAGTGATGTCGGTGACCCATGCAACGTTGGGTGCCGTTACGTCAAACTGACGATTCAGGTGGTTAGGTGATACTACCGCTGGCTTGCCGCCATAGCGGCCCGGCCGTCGCCGATAACCGGTTTGTGAACGTAGTCCTTCCTCACGCATCAGACGGGCCACTCGATGCTTGCCACAGACTTCACCGATCTCTCGCAGGTCCTGGTGAATCTTGCGATAACCGTATACACCGCCACTCTCAAGCCAGGCGTGCTTGATCAGCCCCAGTAGGCGCTGGTCGTCTCGTGCCCGGTCAGACATGGCGTTACGGCACCAGGCATAATAACCGCTGGGGTGCACGTCCATCATGCTACACAACCGGCGCACCGGATACTGATTCGCATGGTCCTGAATGAACGCGTACCTCAGTCGGACTCCCTGGCGATTCAGATTTATCTTCGAGTAGATATTGTTACTTAATAGCAATCATCCTAAGTCGTAAAGCATTGCCAATCACGCTCACTGAAGAGAGTGACATCGCCGCCGCCGCGATAATCGGTGATAACAGCATACCTGTGAAGGGGTACAAAATCCCTGCGGCAATGGGGATGCCTGCCGCGTTGTAAGCAAAGGCAAAAAAGAGATTTTGGCGAATATTACGCATGGTGGCTTTTGAGAGCTTATGCGCCGTGGCAATACCGGTAAGATCTCCTCGCAGTAGAGTAACCCCAGCGCTTTCTATCGCCACATCGGTGCCGGTTCCCATGGCAATGCCGACATCCGCTGTAGCCAGCGCAGGTGCATCGTTCACGCCGTCGCCGGCCATGACAACAATGCGCCCTTCATCACGGAGACGCTGAATCACTCGGCCTTTATCCTCTGGAAGCACTTCAGCTTCGACCTCATCAATGCCTAGCCGACGTGCCACAGCGTTGGCGGAGGTGCGATTATCGCCTGTCAGCATCACCACTCGAATGCCGTCAGCCTGGAGTGAACGAATGGCTTCTTCGGTGGTTTCCTTGACCGGATCGGCAATGGCGAGCAGCCCAGCTAAATTCCCGTCGATGCTCGCAAAGATGACAGTAGCACCGTCGCTGCGCAATTGATCGGCATGTGTGTCTTGAGACTGGGTGTTAACGCCCTCGCTTTCCATCAATAGCCGGTTGCCCAGGGCAATACGCTTGCCATCTATCTGGCCTATAACGCCCATGCCATTGGGAGCCTCGAAGTCCAACGCTTCTGTTAATTTTACCTCTGCCTCTTTAGCCTTTTCGACTATTGCATGGGCCAAGGGGTGCTCGCTGCCTCGCTCAAGACTAGCTGCC
Organism: Halomonas sp. A3H3; assembly: GCF_000982975.1. Taxonomy (NCBI): domain Bacteria; kingdom Pseudomonadati; phylum Pseudomonadota; class Gammaproteobacteria; order Oceanospirillales; family Halomonadaceae; genus Halomonas; species Halomonas sp. A3H3. Next base: position 3,116,611 of record NZ_HG423343.1, read on the forward strand.
AAGCGCAAAAGCTCCGATTCAGCAATGCCTTCAGTGAGAATCAACTCGGTCACTCGTGGTTTGCCTTCGGTAAGCGTGCCGGTTTTGTCGACGACGACGGTGTCGACCTTCTCTAGACGTTCAAGAGCTTCGGCATCGCGAATCAACACGCCTAACTGGGCACCGCGCCCTACACCGACCATAATTGACATGGGGGTAGCAAGACCTAGCGCGCACGGGCAGGCAATGATCAGAACACTAACCGCCGCAATAAGGCCAAACGCCATCGGCGGGGTAGGGCCCCACAATGACCAGGCGATGAAAGCCACAACAGCAATGAGAATAACGACGGGTACAAAGATGCTGGCGACTTTGTCGGCAAGCCCTTGAATGGGTGCGCGGCTGCGCTGGGCGCTGGCGACCATTTGCACAATCTGCGACAGCATCGTGTCCTGGCCCACCTTGTCAGCGCGCATGACAAAGGATCCTTGACCATTGATGCTGCCGCCAATGACGCCATCGCCGACTTCCTTTTTCACCGCTAGTGGTTCACCGGTAACCATGGATTCGTCAACGTTGGAGCGACCTTCCATCACTTCGCCATCTAATGGCACCTTATCGCCGGGGCGCACCCGGAGACGATCCCCTACCTGAACCTGGTCAAGAGAGATATCTTCCTCATTGCCCTGATCATCAAGGCGTCGAGCGGTAGCAGGCGCCAAGTCGAGCAGAGCACGAATAGCGCCAGAGGTTTTTTCACGAGCGCGTAGCTCTAATACTTGTCCCAGTAAAACTAAAACGACAATCACTGCCGCTGCTTCGAAATAAACGGCCACCGAACCATCGGCTTGACGGAAGGCGTCGGGAAAGATGCCCGGTGTGAGGGTGGCCAGCAAACTGTAGAGCAACGCGGTGCCGGTACCGATCGCGATTAGCGTGAACATATTAAGGCTGCGATGCACTAGCGAACGCCATCCGCGTACAAAGAATGGCCAACCTGCCCAGACGACTACCGGCGTTGCCAGCAGCAGTTGAATCCAGTTAGAGGTTTGCTGGGAAATAAAATGCATAAGGCCAAACACGTGGCCACCCATTTCTAGGGCAAACACGGGGAGGGTCAGTACTAGGCCGATCCAGAAACGCCTGGTCATGTCCTTGAGTTCGTCCGAAGGGCCGGTGTCAGCAGAGACGGTCTCAGGTTCCAGCGCCATGCCACAGATTGGACAGTCGCCTGGGCCTTCTCGTCGAACTTCTGGGTGCATCGGGCAAGTATAAATAGACCCCGAGGGTACTGACGCTTGTGACTGTTTGCTTGGCTCAAGATACGCATCAGGCTTGGCAATAAACTTTTCCTGACACTTTTCTGAGCAGAAGTACCAAGTCTTACCCGCGTGATCGGCACGGTGGCGGGAGGTATGGGGATCAACGTCCATGCCACAAACAGGGTCTTTCACCTTTGTCTCGTTATGGTCTTCAGACATCGTTCATTCTCCCCGTTTGGCGAACAAGGCGCATGGCTTCGTGCTCTTCAAGTGCTAAAAGGGAATCTAAGAGCTCTTTAGCCTCAGGAATTTCCGCTTTGCCAACGAGGGTTCGATAAAGGTTTATCGTTTGTTCATGGAAATCAAAAACCTCTCGGCAAATGTCGTCAACACTTAGCGTGGAATAGGGCGCATCGCAGGTACGATGCGTACGGATAGGTTTATGCTCCAAATAGTCATAAACGTAGGTTTTTAATGCTTTCGCGTCAGCAGTCTGTTCAAAGCGCGCCACAACGCGCTGCATTTCCGCTTCCTGTGCAGCTAAGTAATTGAGCAACATGCGAGCGCGCTCTTCTTCGTGTATATCGGCGCAATGAGCAAGGCAAGCTGCAAGATGCTCGTGTAACTGACGGGTCCAATCGATCAATTCACCAAAGGTTCTAACGTCCATTTGGTACCTCCTATAACGCTATTAACGTTAATGAGTGTGAGAGTGCTCGCTATCGTTTGAAGCGTCGCGTTTGGATAGGAAAATCCATTCGCCGAGTAAAAGAGTAGCCATTACTACGCCAGCAACGATGAGCACCATGGGGTCCGAGATGGCTTTTACCCATAAAAAGCCGATTAACACGACAGCATCTAGTAGTATGGCAATGCTAGGAATAACAGGATTAGCCCCCACTCTGTCCTTGAGATGACGAAGCACACCCCAGTGGATGGCCATATCCATGATCAGGTAGAAAATGATGCCTAATGCTGCGATGCGGCTCAGGTCAAAAAAAGCGGTGAGCACTAAGCCAAATACGATGGTGTACACCAGTGTATGCTTTTGTACACTGCCGGGCATGTGGAAATGGCGGTGAGGAACCAGCTTCATTTCTGTCAGCATGGCGAGCATGCGTGAAACGGCAAAGACGCTGGCGATGATACCGCCCGCCGTTGCCAACATGGCGAGAATGACGGTAAACGCAACTGCCGCTTCACCCAGTGCGGGACGGGCAGCGGCGGCCAGGGAGTAGTCTTGGGTTTCGATAATTTCAGGCAAAGATAGGTTGCTGGCAACGGCAAAACCGACAAGGGCATAGATCACCACGCATAGCGCAATCGAGATCGTGATAGCTTTGCCAAGATTCCGCTTAGGATCTTTAAGCTCCGAACCACTATTGGTAATCGTCGTGAAGCCTTTAAATGCCAGTATGCCGAGCGCCGTAGCACCTAAAAAGCCCGTTATCGTAGGCGTAGGTGCATCGTTGCCAGCACCCATTTCGATGGAGTCGGCAATAAACACGCCGACAATACCAAACACTATAATGCCACCTATTTTGATAAATCCGAGCACCGAGGCGACGGTCTCGATCAAGCGGTTGGCGGATAAATTGATCAAAAAGGCTATTAGCAGTAAACCAACCCCGAGTAGGGGCACAAATAGTGAACGATCCCCCAGGTCAAACAACTCAAGCGTGTAGGAACCAAACGTTCTCGCCAAAAAACTCTGTGCGATCACCATGGAAAAATACATCAGGAGGGCATGAAAGGCGGTGGGAAGCGTCGGGCCATACGCTTTCTGTAAATACATGCCAATCCCACCTGCTGATGGGAAGGTATTGGACATTTTAACGTAAGAATAAGCGCTGAAAGAGACAATGACGGCAGCGGCCAGAAAGGCTAGAGGAAATAGCCGACCAGTCATTTCGGCCATTTGGCCGGTTAGCGCAAAAATACCGGCCCCAATCATCACGCCGGTGCCTAATGCAACGGCACCGACCAACGAAAGACTGTTTTCTTTATATTGTGGCGTTCTATCCTGCCCAACCATGAAAGCGACTCCTTGTATTAACGGCAACCACAGCAGCAATAACTGCCGAGGACTCCTGTGCGGTGTTTTTTGATGCTATATAAATTAAATATAGAACCTATGTGCAGCCACATGGCAAATGACTAACGGAAGGTCTGATTTTGCGAGGCCACAGGCAAGCAGCTCTTACCCTAAACTAGCTAGTCTTGCTCCTGGTTGTGTCATGTAACCGTTATGACTATTAATGACAGCTCCAAGGTTCCTGTTTAGCGTTGTCTTTAACGTTCTGATCGACGAAACGGTAATACTCCTTCTTAAAGCGGTTCCACCGATCAGCGCTGACCTGTATGTCATGGAGCTTGAGAATTTTTTCAACGTCATCGATGCAGAGCCTCAGCGCATCGTAAGCAAGGCTGATATTTCGGTTTTTCTCGTTGTAGACCACCTTATCCATTCCATAGAGTCGGTCGATATCTGACAGCGCTTCTTCAATGCGTTTGGATTTACTAGGCTTGATTTTTAAATTCCGAGTCACCAGTGTGTTTTTGGAAACACCCAAGCGGTGCTCTTGTTGTGTCGTTTTCATGGTCTTTCTCCCAGGCGCGTACATGTATATATAGAGTGGTTCAGTCCTTGTCTATTTTGTCCTTATGACCGCCGTGGTGTTTATGCATGAAAATATGCATCAGTGGGCATGCTGCCAAAAAGAGGAAAGGTAAGAACTGAAATAGGTGGAGACGGTGCTCGGTTCCAATCAGGTATCCCGCCCAAATGACAAACCCAGCAAGTGGCACCCACAACATCAGCAAACGACTACTTGTACTGTTACTCATAATCACCTCAGTAACTCGCCCAAAGAGCCAACAGCAGTTAAGGCCGTTGGTTTGGGAAAAATCAAATAAATAACCCCAATAACAGCATGGATGATTTGTCTGAACGCAACCTGAACAGCATCGGAGGGAAATATGATCCTGATCAAGCGCCTCGCAAAAAGTAGGCGATAATTACCCAAGCGGTATCCATAGCCTCATTCCCATCATCATTAGGTTTTCGGTGAGCGATACAAAGCTTAATGGGTATTACTGTTGCCGACACAGGCGCACTTGAGCTCACGTTTATCGAGGTATATCGCTTTAAAGACAGAACCTGTCACACGGTGCCAACGAATAGCGCCAGTGGCGCAGCCAGCCAGATAAGCGTATCGGCCAGCAATTAGTAGCTTCGGAAGTATCTAGGCGTGAAGGTAAACGTAACTGAAGGGGACTTGGCGCTGGGCGTGCAGGTCATAGTTGAGAAACATGGCGCTAAAGCTCGCTACGCCCTGCAGCTTTTGCAGACCCGGGGGTATGATCGCTGTGGCTACGGCATACTCTAGCACGCGTGCAGTGAATATTATGCACTGAACCTCCCAACTGGCAGAAAAATCGATGAGTAACGCAGTGGCAAAAATTGCCAGCACAGGGCGATAGGTGGTCGCATTAGGGTCTGAAACGCTAACTCCCAGGTGCTCATGAAGCTCTTCATAGCCGCCAATACGTTCATAGCCCAGATATCCCTGGGAAATCGTATCGACATGTTCCTGCTCTGTAAACGCGTCAATCTCTTATCGCGAAGTCAGCAGGTTTACGTTCACCTAAGGCCCATGTGCACGAGCAGGTCAACGATCTACAAGCCAAACGGACATATAAAGCGCCATCAGTATCAACATGACCGCCGCCAGGATACGCAATACCAGGGCGAAGCTGTCCAATGCATGGTTGAGCACGGAACCGAGCAGGGCCACCAAGGCACCCGCGATCATGTAGCTGCTGATACGGCCTAAATTATAGCCGAGCAACAGAGCTGCTAAACGGCTAGGTTGTCGCATGCTGGGGGGCACAGCAAAGGTCAGGGCACTCATGATGCCGCCACACATGCCGATACAGTGCGCGCCTCCCAGC
>NZ_HG423343.1:3121905-3150484 GCF_000982975.1 Halomonas sp. A3H3
CGAAGGCCGCCGCCAGCGGCGGCAGGCTCAGGTCGGCGGGATTCATTTAAGGAGCGCCTTTGGTGCTATCCGCCGTACCAAGGGAGGGGCTGGTGGCGAAGGTCGCCGGAGGGGAGCCGTACGGTGAGATAAGTTCGACCTGTTCGGGTGGATAGCAAAGTCCTTGATCGGAACAGCCCTGAAAGGTCACCACGACGGCCAACGGTCCGATCACGGTCTCGCTCGCCTCGATGGGCGCACTCACCAACACCTGATTGTAGAAAACATTAATGTCCCCCAAAGATGCGTGCGACATTGGCTCACCAGGTGGCAAAGCCAGCTCTCCGAAATTGATACTTCGAGAGAGACTCTCAATCGCAAACTGATGCCGATGAAGGTAATAGTCTTCGGCGACGGTGAAACCGACATAAACCCGATCATCGTCTCGCCAAGCGGTGGTTCGGAAGGCTTCTGTAGCCGGTAGAAAGTCACGTTGCGTCGAACGGTTAAAAGGGGAGCTTTTGTCACCAACCCCAAATATCTCTTCACGTGCCGCTACCGGTGTGACTATAAAGAGTGCCACCATTAGAAAAGCGAAGACTTGTTTCATGAGTTTAACGCCGCCTTTGGCTTATCCACTGGCTGACGTCTGGACCAAGCGACCAGAGCAAAACCCGCTATGAGCATTGGTAGTGTCAACAGCTGCCCCATGGTCAACCAGCCAAAAGCGATGAATCCCAACTGAGGGTCTGGGAGGCGCACGAACTCCACGATGAAGCGAAAGGCTCCGTACAGAAGCAGGAACAACCCAGAGATGAGGCCTCGCTGACGCGGTCGGCGCGATAGCCACCACAGCACGGCAAACAACACGACACCTTCAAGGGCAAACTCGTAGAGAGCCGAAGGATGGCGTGGCTCTGGGCCCAGCTCCATCATGGATGGAAACACCATTGCCCAAGGTACATCACTAACTCTTCCCGGTAACTCGTGATTGATGAAGTTACCGAGGCGACCCGCTCCCAGGCCGATCGGGACTAACGGAGCAATGAAGTCAGTCAGTTGAATAAAAGCCAGTTGATGTTTGCGAGCAAACAGCCAGGCAGCCACTAATACACCGGCAAGGCCGCCATGAAAGCTCATGCCTCCTTCCCAGATTTTTAATAACCAAAGGGGGTTTGCTTGCAGTTGTTCGAGCCCGTAAAACAGCGCATAGCCAAGACGGCCGCCAACGATGATGCCGATGGCGCCGTAGAAGATCAGGTCGCCCATATCATCGTGGCTTAGGCCGAGTCGGTGGGCTCGATGCCGACCCAACCACCAAGCAGCGACTAGCCCGATGACATACATTAAGCCATACCAGTGGATCTGAAGAGGGCCTATGGCGATGGCGATCGGATCAATTTGAGGGTATTGCAACATATACCTTCCTTAACTTAGCGTTACAGATGGAGTCATTAATAAAAAAATAATGCGTTTTCATAACCGTTTTATCGTTTCCACTTCTCGACTTCTTGGATGACTCGCTCAACATCTTCAGACGTTATGTAACCTGTATGTTTGTAACGAATAGTGCCTTCGGTATCGACCAGATAGCTTTCTGGGGCGCCATACACACCTAGCTCAAAACCTAGGTTACCCTCTGGATCAAAGATGTTGACTTCAAAAGGGTTCCCGAACTCGTCAAGAAACTCGAGCCCCTTTGCCTGGGTATCCTTGTAGTTGATCCCAACCAAGCGGACGCCTCGCGCGGCTAAATCCAATAACTGCGGCATTTCATGTTTGCAAGTCGGACACCACTCTCCCCACACATTGACTAATGTCACCTTTCCTTTAAAAAGAGATTCATCAACGAGCCTTGAGGGGTCTTCCAGCGTTGTCAGGCTGAATGGCGGAAACGGCTGAGCTAACAAGGGTGAATCTCTGGCGCTAGGATCCATTGATAAGCCCTGATAAAAGAAAAAGCTCAAACCAAAAAAGCCCAATAGGGGTAAAAATAGCAATGTCCGAAATTTCACGTGTACGTCTCACAGGTAGTAGCGGGTAAGTGCCTGCTGAGCATTGTTAATGCTTACGAAAGTTGATTTAGAGCACTCGGTTGCTATCGGTCATGGCTGTCGAGCCCATAAGCGTTTCGCCAGCAGAGGCAGCAATGTAATGCCACTGATGAGAATCAGCGCGATTGTGAGGCCACGGGAGTCGGCCGTAATCAGCACTTCGCCGAACATGACGATTAGATACGCCGTGGGGATCACGCCGGCCAGTGTGGCGATCAAAAAGCGCCAGAAAGACAGGGGGGTGATACCTGCCGCATAGCTGACGGCATCAAACGAAAGGAAGGGCACCAATCGGGATGCAAAAACGATGAGCATCAAGCCTGTCTGAGAGCGCTCCTTTCCCAGCCAGTTGAGGATGGGCCGCGTACGCGGCCAGCGTTGCATCACTTCATAGCCGAGCAAACGAGCAATGCAGAAAGCGAGCAGAGCACCGGCTTCGGCACCGATAACGACATAGATCGTCCCCCAAACTGGGCCGTAAAGCGCACCAGCCACCATCGCAATTGGGCCACTGGGAATCGGGCTCATGACAATGGCCGCCATCATCATAAAGATGATGGCCAACGGCCCCCAGACGCCCAGCCTATCAAGCCACTCACGCAAGGCCTGCTTGTCGGTCAAGACCGACAAGGCGCCGGTCTCCATCAGAATCCAATAAAGGGCCGCCAAGCCCATCAATAGAGTGAGCCCCAAAAAGAGCGTTTGCTTTACGCTAAGCTTGGTTGCCATGTGCATCTCAGTGGTCGTGATTGGGGAGACTCGCATCTCAGCCCTGTACCGTTATGGTGTATCATTCAACGCCCAATATTTCGCGAAACTGGTCGGTCGACACTGCGCCATTGATACGCTGAACTTTCCCGGCTTCATCACGGTAGTAGCTGGTTGGCGTTCCCGTAGCACCGGCCTCACGCATGATCTGGGCGTGATTTCTAAGAAGCGCTTGACTCTCCTCCGACGGCTCCACCGGCCTTATGCCGCCATTGCGAAATTCCAGTTCATGAGTTTCGAGAGCACTGGCCGGATTGTCGGATTCAAGGATTGCAGCAGCTTTGCGAAGACTGTCCTCTGATAGCACGCCGACCAGCACGTGACGAAGCTGTAACACGCCTTGCTCAATGAGCGGGCGCGAATTTTTCCAGAGTGCATTGCAGTAGGGGCAGTTGGGGTCTGTTAGTGTGTACACAATATGCGAAGCATCATCATTCCCCTCCGAGATAAAACGAGTGTTTTCAAACGCACTCCAGGTAGCTTCCAGCATGGGGTCCAGCACCAGAGCCTGAAGCTGGCTTTCCATAACGGCATTGCCCTGCGGGTCGATTAACGTACCAATGACGGCGTAGTCGGAAGAGGAGGAGATATAAGCTGCCATAGGCTCATTATCATAAGACAAGGCATAGCCTTGGAGACCGTCAGGCGCTTCGAAGCTGCCATGGAAGGTGAACCCTTGATCCACCAATGCGGTAATCGATTTGGGCAAGGGAGACTCAGTATTCGTGGCACTGCTGGCCTGACGACTCTCAGTGGCATCAGTACTTGCTTCCTGCGCCAACGCAGGCAACGTTATAAGACCTAACAGACCTGCAGCAGCTAGGCAATAAGTGATAGGTAGGATATATCTCATGGATGCTCTCTTTATTAGTTTCTGATCTACCCAAGGGGGACGATTGTATTCGGTTGCCAGCTTCATCACTTCTTATTAAAAAACAGGTATTTGATGAGCGCAGCAACACCAAGCCCCAGCGCAATAATCAACAAGATCGCTATTAGGCCCATCCCTGCCATACCCCACATGCAGCTTTCACTTCCCATCATTTTGAATTCCTCGTTAACACGACATTGTTTGGTTTAGGCGCGATGAACAGCATCGTTTGGACGTGGTGTGGCATTGCCGGTATCCGATGTGAAACGGCGTAGCCGCAACGAGTTAGTCAGCACAAAAACACTGGAAATGCTCATGGCCGCCGCCGCCAGCATGGGGCTGAGCAATACGCCGATGAACGGATAGAGCACGCCCGCCGCCACGGGGATCAACGCTACGTTGTAGCCATAGGCCCAAACGAAATTGCCGATAATGGTCCGGTGGGTACGCTTGGAGAGCGCCGTGGCATTGACGATGCCTCGCAAATCGCCACTCATCAGCACCACATCGCCGGACTCGATGGCAATATCGGTGCCAGTGCCGATCGCAATGCCCACGTCGGCCTGGGCCAAAGCGGGCGCATCATTGATCCCGTCCCCCACAAAAGCGACGCGCTTGCCCTCCGCCTGGAGACGCCGGATCTCTGCCGCTTTCTGGTCGGGCAGTACCTCAGCGAGAATCTGCTGGATGCCAACCTGTCGGGCGATAGCATCGGCAGTGGCACGGTTATCGCCGGTGAGCATGGCCACTTCCAGCCCTTGCGCTTTGAGTGCTGCGATGGCCTCGGCAGAGCCCTCCTTAAGTGGATCCGCCACCGCGATGACTGCAGCAAGCTGGCCGTCTACCGCGGCATAGAGCGGGCTCTTGGCGTTCTCGGCAAACACCTTGGCGCGTGTTTCTGCCTGGCCGAGCTCGATTTCCAGCCGACGCATGTAACGATCAGCTCCCACATATACCAAGTGGCCGTCGACCTCGGCTTCAATGCCGTAGCCAGGCTCGGCACTAAAGCGACTGACCGAGGGTAATTCCAGCCCGCGGGCCTTGGCGCCCTGTACAATAGCCTCGGCGATGGGGTGCTCGCTTTGAGCTTCCACCGCCGCGACCAGTCGCAGCACCTCGTTCTCATGGCCGTTGATCGCTTCGAAGTCGGTCAGCTCGGGGCGCCCCTGGGTCAAAGTGCCGGTCTTGTCCAGCACCACCGTATTCATTTTGGCCAGCGTCTCAAGCGCCGCCCCTTTACGAAATAGCACTCCCATCTCGGCCCCTTTCCCGGTACTGACCATGATGGCCGTTGGGGTGGCTAGGCCCATCGCACAGGGGCAGGCAATTAGCAGTACGCTAACGGTAGTGACGAAAGCAAACGACAAAGACGGCGCCGGTCCGAAAACAAACCAGAGTGCAAAGGTCATCGCGGCGATCGCGATGACCACGGGTACAAATACACCGGCAACCTTGTCGGCCAACTGCTGGATGGGGGGCTTCTCCGCCTGGGCCGTTTCCACCATTTTGACGATCTGTGAAAGCACGGTGTCGGCACCGACTCGCGTGGCCCGAAAGGTAAGTGCACCGTTCTTGTTGATAGTGCCACCGACGACTTCGGAATCCTTCTTTTTGACGACCGGCACTGGTTCACCGCTGATCATCGACTCATCAATGTAGGAGTGACCTTCCTCAACGATGCCATCTACTGGAACACGCTCCCCTGGGCGAACCAAAATACGATCGCCTGTGACGACGGCGTCGATAGGCAGCTCGACGGTTTCATCCTCACGGATGACGCGGGCAGTTTTCGCCTGTAATTGCAGAAGCTTCTTGATAGCTTCGGAGGTGCGGCCCTTGGCAATGTGTTCAAAATAGCGACCGAGCAGAATTAACGTCACGATGACCGCCGCCGCTTCGAAATAGCTCACGGCGGTTCCGACGGGAAAGAGTCCGGGCACCAGCAGGGCGGCGACCGAATAGAAGTAGGCAGCGCTCGATCCGATCATAACGAGGCTGTTCATGCCCGGATTAAAATGCCGGAGTTCGGCGAAGCCGACGCGATAGAAGCGTGCACCAGCATAGAACTGCACCGGTGTGGCCAATAACCACTCGACGCCCATCCAGCCGCGATGCGGCATTAGACTCGTCAAAAGCGTGTCAAAGGCGGGAATCATTTTCCCCATGGCGATGATGACCACCGGAATCGTAAATATTGCCGCGAGCACGACTCGGCGGCGAAGCTCGGCTCTCTCCCGGTCCTCGCTGTCCGTTGATGGCGGCGTATCGGTATCCTGTGGTTCATAGCCTGCTTCGCGGATGGCATGCTGAATACGCGGTAACGAAACGGCTCCCGGCAGGAAACGAACGAAGGCTTTTTGGGTGGCGAGGTTAACACTTACTTCCACCATGCCGGGCAGCTTCGTTAGCGTTCGCTCTATCCGAGAGACACACGATCCGCAACTCATGCCGGTGATGGGAATGTCGAGACTTTCCACCACCGGCTGATAGCCCGCCGTTTCAATGGCGTTGTGTAGGCTAGTGGTCGCGGTACCTGCTTCGACCTGGATAGCCGCCTTCTGTGCGGCGAGGTTCACTTGAGCGTTGATCACGCCTGGCTGCTGGCTGAGTGCGCGCTCCACACGCCCAACACAGGAAGCACAGGACATACCACGAATCTCGATATCGACGTATTGCGCCATAATGACGATCTCCCTGTTAATTTATCGACGACCCGGTAGGCAAACTTGATTCCCATGTTCGCTATCGAGAAAATGCCCGATCATTCAGTCTGCTCAGCGATAGCTTCAACAATCGGGCAGCCTTCCTGCATAGGCCCTTCGCCTGCACACTCACTCAATGTTTTCGATAATACGGCTTCAATCCGCGTGAGATGTTTGATCTGCTCTCGCACCTTGTGCAGCTTCTCGCTGGCGATGCGTTTAGCTTGCGCCCGGTCGCCATTAGCATCCTGAAGCATTAACAGCTCCCGAATCTCTTGTAGCGTGAAGCCCCACTGCTTGGCATGGACGATAAACTGCAACCGATCCACAGCTTCCAGTGGGTAACGCCGATAGTTGGCATCGGTCCTCCTCGGAGGAGGCATAAGTCTCTCTTTTTCGTAGAATCGAATCGCCTGGCTAGCGACCCCGCTTCGTTCGGCAAGCTCGCCGATACTTAGTGTTTGCATAGCGTTACCTCACGACATTATTAATCCAAGCTTCTGGCAGCCTGACTCAACGAATCTACCGGTCGGGGCTCCTATTGCTCCGGTTGGCGCACGACCCTAAGGTAGGGCGTCTTGGTGTTCCAGCCTTCGGGAAAGTGTTGCCTAGCGTCATCATTCGATAGCGATGGCGAGATGATGACATCGTCACCATTTTGCCAGTCAACGGGGGTGGCCACTTTGTGCTTGTCAGTTAGCTGAAGCGAATCGAGAACCCGCAGTATCTCGTCGACATTACGTCCTGTGCTGGGTGGATACGTCAAAGTGAGACGAATTTTCTTGTCAGAATCGATGATGAAGACCGTACGCACCGTCAGTTTGGGGTCGGCTTTGGGATGGATCATTCCATAAAGCTTCGCTACCACCTGATCTTCGTCAGCCAGCAAGGGGTAGTTCAGGGCCGTGCCCTGAGTCTGTTCAATATCCCCCGCCCAGTCGTGGTGAGAGCTGAGGGGATCCACCGAAACCCCAACCAGTTTGGCACCCCGCTGGGTGAATTCGTTCTTTCGCTTGGCAAACGCGCCCAGCTCTGTGGTGCATACTGGCGTAAAATCAGCGGGGTGCGAGAACAGCACCGCCCAGCTGTCGTCAAGCCATTGGTGAAAGTTGACCGTGCCTTGTGTGGATTCGATCGTGAAGTTTGGTGCTGTCTCGCCCAGTTGTAGCGCCATGGAAATGTCCTCATGTCATTCATTGAGTAGCCACCATAACTTTGAAGTCAACTTTAAGGTCAAGCCTGATGTGTAATATTTGCAATTCGATAGGAGACAAATAATTTGTCAATAAAGGTTGACCTTAAAGCAGCTGTAAGCCTTAAAATTCTTACGGCGTTAAAATGGATATGATAGGAGGTAGCACCATGGGATTGGTATCAATACCCTTGTTGGCCGTCTCCATAACTTAAGTTGCGATAACACATTGGAATCTCTCTCTTCCATCGGCTTGGTCGGCGCCTTTATCGGCGGATTGGTCTCCTTCTTCTCGCCCTGCACGCTGCCCCTGTTACCGGCCTACCTGTCGGTGGTCACAGGCGGTAGTGCCGGTAAAGCCGACAGGCGGTTAGAGGCATTGACCCTCAGTGCCTTCTTCGTCTTCGGCTTCAGCATCGTGTTCATCCTACTCGGGCTCGGCGCCAGTAGTATCGGGCAACTGATGCGAGGGTATCGCCAAGAATTCAACTGGGTTGCCGGCTCGGCGGTGATCGTGCTGGGCCTCTTTATGACCGGCGTGTTCCGATTGCCGCTATTCCAGCGTACCTTTCAGTTCACACCCAACGTCCAGGGTGGCTCCCCGCTGTCGGCGACAGTGTTCGGGGTCTCTTTTGCCATCGGTTGGACCCCCTGTATCGGCCCCATCCTGGGCGCCATCCTGATGGCCACGTCCAACGCTGCTAGTGCTCAGGCTGGAATGATATATCTCAGTGCCTACTCGGCTGGCCTAGCGCTACCTTTTCTTGCCAGCACTTTACTGATTAACCGATTCGCTCTGCATCGGCAAAGCCTAGGAAGGTGGAGCGCCTATGCTCGCCCCGTGGCGGGCACGGTTGTGATCCTGATGGGCATCGCCATCGTCTCGGGTACCATGACGCGGCTTTCCAGTATCATGGTCGACCTTTTTCCCTCCCTGGCGACCCTAGGGTAGCCAGGCCGTCAGAGAAGTAGAGCTTGATTTTCATCCGGCCCCCTTAAGAAGCTCGTTAGCCTGAGCTAGCCTCTTAAAAGGAGATGGTTTTTATAAAGCTTAGAACTTTATTCCTCTCATTATTAATTTAGTTTTTCACTACTAGCTTTATTAAGAGCTCGTGGCGGGCTAACTTTCAAGCGCTGCAGTATTTTTGAAAAAAATTTATTATAGAAAGTCTTCCTGAATCCTAACTGAAAAATAAAAATTATGAGAAAATAACGTACAGCTGCTTGTTTTAAATGCATTTTCAAAGGATGGATGCCTGGTTCCCTTTCCTTGATTTTTCTTCTAGGTTGTTCTAGCTTTATTATGCTAAGCAATAACTATGGTGAATAAAATCTGGTTTAATAAATGGAGAATCGAGATGGATTTCAAAAAATATGAAAATTGCATTGAAGCTTGTCATATATGCGCTGCTTATTGCGAAAAGTGTGCAACTGAGTGCCTAAAAGAAGACGACGTAAAAATGATGGCGGAATGTATTCGCCTTGACATGCAATGTGCTCAAATTTGTCGGTTAGCCGCCTCATTTATGGCACAAGAAAGTGAGTTTGCGCACGAGATCTGCCGTCTATGTGCCGACATTTGTAAGAAATGTGGTGATGAGTGTGCAAAACATGATGCAACCCATTGCCAAGAGTGTGCTCAAGCTTGTCATCGCTGCGCTGAAGAATGTGCCGCAATGGCCAGCTAAGCTTCAAGCCAGCCGGGGCAAGCGCTCCGGCTCGACGTGAACTTCTATGGAGAAATTCATTTGCTTTAACTCAGGCTTTCAAATTATTGAGGTAATTATTTTGAAATAAACTCTAGTAGAAGCAAGCCTACTGCGAGCCTCTTTTAAGGAAACGCTGCATAAATACGACCGTTGCTGCCTAAGTGCCACCGGCAGGGCAAAATACAGTTTTCCACTACCCGCCAGAGTTCTCGATGAAACAGATCTCGTTTGCTCAGGCTGAGCACCAGAACAATAAGAAGGTCACCCGCCGGGAACGGTTCCTGGGACAGATGTTGCGGATCTACTTCCTTCAGCAACGGTATGCACTGGTCGACGAAGCGCTTGAAGATGCCATCTATGACAGCCACGCCATGCGCGACTTCATCTGTATCGATTTGGTCATCAAGAGTGTTCCCGACGCGACTGATCTTTCTTATTCAGTTTAGTGACAGTGGTATTGTGGGTCGCCTGTTCGATCAGGCCCCACATGAAGTGACGAAGAACCATAAAAAAGCTTGGGCATACGCCCAAGCAATCGATCAAAACAGCGGATATGCTACTAACTCACCCTAGAAACTATACTGGGCAGCCACCATCACGCGGCTCGCGTCCTCTTCACGGCCATCGGCCAGCTCCGTTTCGAAGTAGCCGTACTCAATTCCGTACATCAAGCGTTCGTTGGGAGTCCACACTAAGTTAAGGAATGTATTCTTGTTCTTTCTACCCGCATTCCCACCCACGGTAGTGTCGCCTAAATCGACATCGGTATAGCCATGAGACGCATTCAGTGAATACTGCGGCGATACTTGATAAGAAAGACCAACGGCTCCGCCAACGCCAGATAGCGTTTGCAGCTTACCGTTGGTATCGACGTAGGCATCGGCACCGTTGAAGTAATCGCCAGACAGATAGAGGTAACTATTCGCCCCCTCGCTGGCGTTCACGATCGCTCTCAAGGTCACCGGTCCGGCATGGTAGGCACCTGCGGCGAAGGCCCCATAGCCCATTTCCGTATCCTTTTCGCTGCCGGTGTCGTACTTCAGCTGCCGGGCGATGCCGGCGATTGAGTAGGAAAAGTCACCCATACTATCTTCATAGCGCAGGCTCAACGCGGGCATCGATGACATGGCATCGTCATTATCCGGTAGCAAATCATCTTCTGGCACTGAGCCATCTATATTCTCAGCCAATTGAGCTTGAGGGTCTTCCGCGGCTAATGAGAATCCTCCCGTGGTGTAGCGCAACTGGGCCAAGCGTGACCCATAGCCATTGCTACCCGCAGTTCCAAAGAAGTCAAGTGTGGGCGTGGAAGCGACAAAGGTGGTGTAATTCGACCAGGTTTGCCCTGCCAGAATGCCATTCCAGGATCCATAGGCATGCCGTAATCTGAAGCGCGTATTGTCATCGTTATAGGATCAGAAATCCCCCTCGATAACGGTGTAAAGCGTGCTCCCCTCGACAGGCGTACTGGTCCGAAAGCCGATACGGCTCTGTGTGGCAGATGCCTGGAACTGATCGCCGACCTTATCTTCCGACCTTTCGATATCTCCAAAGTAACCTTCGTTAGCCGACCCGGCATCTTGATCGAAGCTGTAGGCCATATTGAGCCTAGCGTAACCATACAGCCCCACGGTGGTATCTCCCACCTGGATTTCCAGGGCCAGCGCAGAAGTCGTCCCCATTGCCAGGGCCATAGCCGTCAGTCCGCCTAGGGAAGCCTTTTTTTTGTTATTCCACATGATGACACCTTTTTATGAATTGGTTTGTTTTTACGCCGATTGCGGCACTATAAAGTTAGCGAAAACTCCTGAATTAAAGCTGAATTTGTTTGCCGAGATACTAGTTTTTCATAAAGAAGGTCAGCTCATGGCTGACCTTCTTAATTCATGTCAAAACTAAAGGATATCAATAGGCGACATGTAGTTCATAACTGTTATCATCACTGCCTCCCCTTGATCTTCCTGTCACCTCAAGCTGATAATTGCCCGGTTGCAGCTGACGAATAAGTTCGAAGTGCCCCCGTGGGCTGGAAGCTTCTGCTACCTGCTGTCCCGCCTCATTATAAAGAACAGCTGAAATGCGGTTGCCAGTGCTGGTAAATCCTGGAAAGTGCTCACTCACTACTTTCAGTGTAGTCGCTTGTTCAATGTTAATATTGAAACGCTTAGGTTGCCCCTGGGCAAGCATCTGTGTAGAAGATACGCCTCTTTCTAGTAAGGGAAGATTCTGTGTTGTATTGCCTAAGCTCGCTAATACAGGTGTAGAGAGGATACTTGCTACTACTGCACTAAAAACAATTGCTTTAATTTTCATGGTGGTTTACTCCGTTGGTTATTTACAATTTAATAATAACCTTAGAGTATGAATTGAAGCTGAATTTAGTGGTTTTTTAGCAAAAAAAACGCCACCTTCCGGTGGCGCAAGTTATAGAGTGCTTAACGATTTAAAACATTAACCTGACACCTGCCACCACGCCGGTATCTTCGGTATTATTCCCACCAGCACGAGATAGGTCAGCGGTATCGCCATACTCTTTTACCCAGTAAGCGCCCACGTAAGGCGCAAAGCGTCTGGTCACTTCGTAGCCCAGGCGCATGCCGACACGCACTGAGTTAAGGCCCTCACCCACACCAAACTCCTCAACTTCGCTGGCAGCTACGGCAATTTCGGTGCGCGGCTGCAGGTAGAGCCGCTGTGTCAGGCGCAGATCGTACTCGCCCTCAAAACTAGCGGCCACGTCGCCATCTTCACTCACTTGCATAGCAACGTCGGTTTCAATGCCGTAGGGCATCACACCTTGTAGGCCGACAACCCCATAGGTGCGTTCGGCGTGATCATCGGAGAACACACCGCCTTGGTAACCGATACCCCCCTGTAACTCCCAAAAATCAGCCACTAGGCGACTATAGAGTAGTTCCAGGGATTCAAACTCAGCATCTTCACCGTCGCCTTGGACATTCTCGCCTTCTGACTTCAGGTAAACACGGTTGATATCACCGCCATACCAGCCTTGAAAGTCCCACACGACGGCCTCCTCGCCGTTATCGGGTACGCTATATTCAAGACGATCAAAGAGCGCCATACCCATATTGTGTTCCATCGTGGGCGCTGGCCAATCTTTCGGCGCGTCGTAACCGTCTTCCGCATGGGCAGCGGTGGTCATGACAAACGCTAAGCTAATGCCAGTAAAATAAAGCTTAGTTTTCATACTGCCTCCTTAAGAAACCTGAACAACGCGGAACATTCCGGCATCCATGTGATAAAGCAGGTGGCAATGGAACGCCCAACTGCCTTCAGCATCTGCCGTAATCAGCGCCGAAACCCGCTCGCCGGGCTTAACGTTCAGGGTGTGTTTGCGCGGAATTAGCTCGCCCTGACCGTTTTCCAGCTCCATCCACATACCGTGGAGGTGGATAGGATGCTCCATCATGGTGTCGTTGATCAGGATTAGGCGCAGCCGCTCATCTTTCACAAAATGGATTGGGCCGGTCACTTCGCTAAACTTCTTGCCGTCGAACGACCACATGTAACGTTCCATGTTGCCGGTCAGGTGCAGCTCAAGCTCACGGCCTGGTTCGCGGCGGTCAGGCCATGGCGTGAAGGCTTTAAGATCGCGGTAGACGAGTACTCGACGTTCGTTGGGGTCGATGCCTATGCCCGCCTGGTCGTAGCGAGAGCCGGGCTGGGCTTCACCGGCAATGAGAATGCCGTTTTCGCCGACTTTCGCCTGCTCGCCCGACATGCCGCCCATATTAGAATGATCCATGCCCTCCATGTTGGAGTGATCCATCCCCTCCATATTAGAGTGATCCATGCCTTCCATACCAGCATCGTCACCGCTCATTCCCGGCATATTGGAGTGATCCATACCTTCCATATTCGACATGCCTGAATGATCCATGCCTTCCATGTCACCCATGCCATGAGCGCCCATGGCTTCCATGCCGCGGTCGGCAATTTGGCGGCGCTTGGGAATCTCCGCCTGCATGCCTTCACGCGGGGCTAGCGTGGCGCGAGCGTAGCCACTCCGATCCATGGCTTCGGCGAAGATGGTATAGGCTCGATCATCTTCTGGTGAAACAAGCACATCGTACGTTTCCGCCACGCCAATACGGAACTCATCAACAGGCACGGGTTGCACTGGCTGGCCATCGGCAGCAACGATGGTCATCTTCAAACTAGGTATACGTACATCAAAGTATGACATCGCCGACCCGTTAATCACGCGTAGTCGTACCCGCTCACCAGCCTTGAACAGCGCATTCCAGTTTTCTTGGGGGGAGTGACCGTTAAGCAGGTAGGTATAAGTACTGCCGGTCACATCGGCAATATCCCGAGAACTCATGCGCATTTTGGCCCACATACCGCGCATCTCGGCGGTTTGTGAGAAACCCTTTTCGCGAACATCGGCGAAAAAATCAGCAATCGTGCGCTCTTGGAAGTTGTAATAGCCTTCCATGGTTTTCAGATTACGAAATACCGACATGGGGTCTTCAAAGGTCCAGTCGGTGAGCAGTAGCACATGCTCACGGTCATAGCGGATGGGTTCGCGCTCGGCGGCGTCAATTATCAACGGCCCGGCGTGGCCGAGCTGTTCCTGCAAGCCGGAGTGGCTGTGGTACCAGTAGGTACCGTTCTGGCGGACAGGAAAACGGTAGGTGAAGGTTTCACCAGGTGCTATGCCTGCAAAACTGACCCCAGGCACACCGTCCATCTCCGGTGGCAAGATGAGGCCATGCCAATGGATCGACGTGGACTCATCCAGCAGGTTGGTCACACGCAGTACGGCGTCTTGACCTTCTTTCAGACGAATCAGTGGGCCAGGGCTAGTACCGTTAATGCTAATAGGGTGGGCTTCTTGTCCGTCAATCGGAATGGATTCACGGCGGATAGCCAGTGATATCTCGGGCCCTTCTTCGACGCCCTGTGCATAGACATTCGTACGGCCCCAGGGGTTTGCCCAGGCGGGAGTTAGCCCCATTGCGGCAGCGGAACCTAACCCTAAGGCAGCCCCGCCTTTTAGGACCTGCCGGCGAGAAAGGGGGTGAGAAATAATGCTTGAGCGTGCCATGTGTAACTCCCATCAATGATGAATGGCACCATCTTGATGGAAGAACCTGAAACAAAGCTGAATAATGATTAATTAGCTACTTCACCCGCTAGAGGCAGGGTAATCGTAACGCGCAAGCCCCCCAGTGGACTACGCTCAAAATGTGGGTGCCCCAAGTAACGTTCAACTAACTGCGCAAGAATCGACAGGCCTAAACCGTAGCCGGGACGGCGTTCATCCAGTCGTGCGCCACGCTCTCCCAAGCGCGAAAGATCCTCTTCTGCAACGCCGAGGCCGTCATCATCAATGGTGAGCGTGAGTGTGGTAGCGGAGACGGCAATAACACAATTAACGCACCTATTTGACCATTTGCCAGCGTTATCGAGCACGATGCCTAATATTTCAGAAAAGTCGTGAGCCTCAATAGGCACTTGGTCTTTCTCGCCTGCCGAGTGGGCGAGGTTGAAGATACGCTCAGGGTAAAGGCTGCGGAACATCTCGATGAGCCGTGAACTATCACGCGTGACGTTGGCCATTCGCCCCGCGTTAGGGCCTGCAATACGTGAGCGACGCAGCTCCGCATCCAGCTGGGCGTTAATATCCTCAATACGGCTGAGCAGTTTATGGCGTCGGGTTTCATCAATGGGCCGATTGCCACGCAGTACTTGGGTAACGGCTGCCAGCGGGGTTTTTAATGCATGTGATAGGTTCGCGACCGACTCTCTGGAGCGCTTCAAGCGAAGGTCAATGTCATCCATAAACCAGTTCAACTGGTCGACTAATTCATCTAGCTCAGAAGGGGCTATTAATGACAAGCGATCACGTTTGCCCGCTCGCAATGCTTCAAGCTGTTGACGCAGTTGCCAGAGTGGCTTAAGTCCACGATTAACCGCTAACATGTTGAGTATGATGAGCATTCCTAACAGCACGCTGGCAATCCCACCGACCCACCAGTGCAATGTTGCAAGCCCTGCTTCTACTTGAGAGAAGTCCTCACCCACCAGCAGCACACCCTGCGTGCCCTGCCATTCAAAATGGCGACGATAGACGAGCATGTGTTGCTCGCCGCGATTCACGTCTATTAGAGCATTGCCGCTTTCATCTAGCAGCGGAGCCAGCTGTTGCTGCCATTGTGGGTCGGAAGCGCTGACCGAGCCGTTGAAGCGGAGTACGTAGAGATGATGAAAGACTTGATAGCCTTGGCTAACCGAGTCAAGCGCGGCAGGCACGGCGGTTTCACCTTGCTCAAGCTGCGTGACGGCATGGTCGGCTTCGCGCTGAAGACGCTCACCCAAAAAATCCCGAGCAAGATTCTGTAACAATATGCCATGCAGTAGCCAGGTCGTCACCACTACGAATAGTGCCACGCCTCCTAGCCAGGCGAGTAGTCGAAAACGTAAACTGCGCCGATCAATGTGAAGCAAAGAAATACCCCTGGCCGCGGCGAGTTTGGATAATTGATTTGCCTAGATAACGGCGCAGACGAGCGACATAGACTTCGACCAAGTTAGGTGCGGCGGCATCCTGTTCCAGGGCATAGAGCTGCTCTAATAACTGCTCTTTGGAGTGAATGCGATCTGGATGCAGCATTAAGTAGCGTAGTAATCGAAACTCCGTCGCCGTGAGCGAACGCCAAGTTTCTCCCTCTAGACATACTCGTTGGCCTGCTTTATCCAGCGATACGCCATTGAGCGTCACGACTTGAGATAACTGACCAGACTGCCTGCGCAGCAGTGCCTTCAAACGGGCCATAAGCTCGGCTTCATGGAAGGGTTTTGCTAGGTAATCATCGGCACCCGTTTCAAGACCAATGACTTTATCTTCCCAAGTATCGCGCGCCGTCAAGATCAAGATAGGCGTGCTGCGTTTTTGCTTGCGCCACTGGGCTAGTAGATCTAGTCCCGAGCCATCGGGCAAACCGAGATCTAAGATAGCCAGCTCGTAATGCTCGGTTGCCATGAGCGACTTGGCCGCTTTCAATGAAGCGGCCAAGTCGACAAGGTAACCGTTGTCCTTGAGACTCTCTGCCAAGCTTTCTGCCAGCAAATCATCATCTTCGAGTAGCAACAGTTTCATGGGTAAACGTCAGATTAGAAAGTAAAATTGCCGTACATGCCGGATTCGTAATGGCCGGGAATGTTACAAGCATACTCTAGCTCGTTAGTATTATCAGGAACACTCCATAATAGAGTCCCGGTCTCACCAGGTGCAATTGTGACGCCTGCCATGCTCATATTGGCCATATCGTGGCCTTCACCTTGTGACATGTTTGACATGTCATGACCTTCGCCATTTGCCATGTCTAGCATCATTTGACGATGCTCTTCCTGGGCTTCTTTACTGCCAATCACAAATTCATGCTCTAAATTGCCGGTGTTGGTGATTTCAAATTTAACCACCTCCCCAGCCGCCAGTTCTAGCTCTTCAGGGTCGAACCACATATCGCCAGCCTCAAGGCTGATCGTGCGGTCAACGTCAGCCTCGGTTAGGTTATTGCCACCACCGCCGTGGCCGGGTGCAGCCAGCGCCGCGCCCGTGATCAGACTTAATGAAAGGGCAAACAAAGACGTTGTTAAAAGAGTGTAGCGCATGGTCATTTACCTCAGAGGTTATTGTCACCCGTTCTTTATACGGTGTTAACCTGAAACGAGCCTGAACCTACAGTAAAAATATGACCTGCCGGATAAGTAGCTATCACGAAAACTTGCAAGCGCAAGGCCTTATTTCGGGACCTTTTTTAATTCAATACAGCATCTTCCGCTTAATAGTGAAATTTGTTCAGTTGCCGATGTCGGCAGCAGGGATGCTCTTGGTCATCACTGCGCATCATTGTCGGCAGAAAATAGTTGCCCCTTGTTGATGATGATGGTAGCGCTAGTTACTTTTATCGCTATGACCGGACGTCGGCTTTCCACTTCATCTATATTAACCCTTGTGTCTACATTTCCTGAAAGTTTTGCCACAAGATGTTAATGCGAGCGTACAAGCACCATGAGCGCTCATCATCGACGTTGATCTATCAGCAGAAGGTGTAGCTCGTTAAATATCGCCCTCATGAACTCAATGACCAGCCGATGCTGGCCAGTTTGATCTAGATCAGCGTGAAAAAACCAGAGGACAGCTCTTGCAAAAGACCAGTGGCTCCCCAGGGATGACAGAAGCAGAAAGGCTGAACCAGCACTGCACCTGTATCACTCTAGACCGACGAGCAGCCACCCAAAGTCTTATCGACCAGTTGGGCGACGATGCCGATGAGGCCTTTATCCGTTCGACCTGGCATCAACTTTTCTCGAATGTCGCTGTCTTTGTCCCATCTCAGGTTCTGGAGCAGATGAGGGCCACTGTTCAGGCCATAGAAAACGCCGCCGCTCTTCCCGACTATCAGCGACAAGTACTGTCTTGGGCCCCGCAAAGTGCACAGTTAAACCCCGGCCCAGTAGGTGTCTTCATGGGCTATGATTTCCATCTCGGCGAGGACGGGCCTCGCCTCATCGAAATCAATACCAATGCCGGAGGTGCATTTCTTAACGCGATCCTGGTACGGGCCCAACTGCAGTGTTGTGGTGATGCTAAAAGTGCGGCCGGGTCTGCCGACTTCGAGGCTAAAGTGATAGCCCAGTTCGAGAGCGAATGGCGTGCCCAGCGTGGCAATGGACGTCTGGAGAGGATAGCTATCGTTGATGATCAGCCTATGGGGCAATACCTCTATCCTGAATTCAAACTTGCCCAGCAGTTATTACGGCGTCATGGCATTGATGCTCTCATCCTCTCGCCTGGCGACCTTCGGTATGAGTCAGGCATGCTATACAGCGGCGGTAAGCGAGTAGATATGGTTTACAATCGCTTAGTGGATTTTGGGCTCGAAGCACCCGGAAACTCCGCCTTACACTCTGCCTGGTTGGACGGAGGCGCAGTCATAACCCCAAATCCCCATGCACACGCATTGTTCGCGGACAAACGCAACTTGGCTGTGTTATCAGATCCCGCGACGCTTATGGCTTGGGGGTTGAGCGCTCAAAATGCCGAATTACTTCGCTCTTGTATTCCCCGTACCTTACAGGTCAGCGCTGATAATGCTGATACCCTTTGGCAACAGCGACGGCAGTGGTTCTTCAAACCTGTCGCAGGCCACGGAAGTAAGGGAGTGTACCGGGGAAGTAAACTCACCAAAAAAACATTCAGCCAAATCTTGGAAAGCGACTATATTGCCCAGGCCCATGTGCCTCCCTCCGAACGCCTCGTTCTGGTCGATGGACAGCGTAAAAATCTCAAGGTCGACGTTAGACTGTATACCTATCGCGGCACACTGTTAATGGCCGCAGCGAGACTTTATCGAGGACAGACGACCAATTTCCGTACGCCAGGTGGGGGGTTCGCACCTGTGCTTCTCATGAAAGATTAGTTATCAAAAATATGATCTAAAGAGTTTGTCCCACAACTTATGCGATTATCGTGATAGGGCGTGGAACTCATCTTGCAAGGCGATCGCCTCACTTCGGCCCGCGATTAGTTATTCGGAAATTGCTCCCAGCAACCTTTCAATTGCGCGCAAGTTTTTCCTGCGTTTGGATTTAAAGCCTGGAAACTTACAATATTATCAGCTACGCGGATGAAACCTCGTCAATGAAGGCTGCCCTTAAAGGGGTATCTCTGGAGCGATATAGATAGCCACCTAGCCGAGCGATGGCCTTCATATAGAAACCATGTCGCGTCGCTGACCCAGTCGAGGCGGTGGAATCGACCGGTCGACCAGAACTAATAAATGATCAGTAAAGAACCGTTGCTAGCAAGGCAGCCGGGAACTGATGCCTAAGAATGATCAGTCCGGATACGATGTAGCCGAGCATAATGCCGATGGTGAGTCGATCGGCTGTGGTGAAGCACATATCCTCAATCCGGTAGCCAGTTTTTCAGATTCCATCATATACGTGTGTGCTAACGCACAGATCGTGTGATGTCAGACCCTGAACATGATGGTGCGGGTCCGTGTCGTTTGATCGCCAAGGTATCGGTCGCGTTACTATCCGCGCTAGATAACGAATAGTGCATTATGGAAATACAATCCTAATAATGTCAGGAAGGGTCTCCTCATGAATAGAGTCAACACTGCAGCAATGGCTTTTTGTCTTCTCGCTGTTCTGCCTAGGGCAGCATCCGCCCAAAACTCAGAGTACGGCCCACAAGGGGGTGTCCGTGAGTTTTCGATCTCTGGAACTGGCAGTAACGATCGGAATTTTAATAGCGGAAACTTCGGCGTGAGACTGTTGATCTTGGTTGGTATCTGAGGGATAACATGGTTGCCGGTGTTCGGCAAAGCGTCAATTACGCCGATGTCGAAGGCGAAGGCGGGCGTCACAGATGGTTTCTGGAACGGCTCAACCCGTGGTTACCTAACCCATCAGTTCCTTGATGGTCGTGCGCGGCCCTTCGTCGGTGCTAGCCTCGGTGGTATCTATGGAGACGGCGTCAAAGACAGCGCCTTCGCGGGACGGGAAACGGGTATGAAATACTATGTTCTGCCCAAGGCCTATTTCCTCGCTCGCGCTGAGTATCAGTTCCTGTTCAGCGATACCGACGATGCCACCGATGCGTTTCAGGAGGACGGTATCTGGGCTTATACGATTGGTCTGGGCTACAATTTCTGAACCACATCAAGATGCCACGAACCACCACGGCCACGTGGCGGGTGTGCATCTCTTGTCGCGCGCGGATGGCATCGGCCTTGCCTTCCGGATAGCGTTGCTTATAGCTATTAAGCTAGGTTCTTAACTACCTAAGGTGGTTGTCCTGACGGTCACCCATTCGGTGATGTCACCCTTGTCAGCACCGCCGTGATCAGCAGGATAACCACGACCAGCACCACCTCCAGCGCAATACTGCGCTGCAAACGTCGTGGGGCTGTTGCATCGCCGCTCTCAAAGGCAGGTACAAGCCGCCACTTGTTCGCGGCAGCAAATAACAGCAGCACCGCGACAATCAATACTTTGCCGATCAAGAACTGTCCATATGCCGTGGTGAGCAGGGGTGTGAGACCGCCTGTTAGCAGCGTGGCCAAAGTGACGCCCGCCAGTACCAACACGCCAACTCCGCCCATGGCGAGTTGCCCGAAACGGGTCAGAATGCGGGCGGTATTGCCGTGGTTGTAATGTTGCCCCACTAAGTGGAACAGCGGCCACAGCGAGGCTACCCAGAATGCTGCCGCCATCAGGTGAACGATCAGCAAGACAGCCAGAACGAGGCGTGGGGTGTTTACTGTATGCCCCACCTGCACGAATGCCAGCATCACCAATAAAACGCCTACTAGGCTCAAGCTGTTGGCTGTTTTCGAGAACGCTAAGTTATTAAGCTGAATCGCCTGGACCAGCAGCAAACCAGCTACCACCAGTATTAGTCGACCCCCGGACGCGCCATCGAACACGATCCCGAGCAACATTGGGTTGGTTGCAGCCGCTATATTGCCGCCTCCAAGGTAACCAGCTTCTAAAGACCACTGGAACAGAATCAGGATGACCCCCGCCCAGGCAGAAAGGACACCCATGCGGGCGACGCGCCTCCGGTCGTGATCAGGGAGCCGGGGAAACGCTAGACGAAACAACACGGCCCCCGTCGCGACTAGGGCGCTAAGGTAAATCCCGGCCGCCACGAGAATCATCGCGACGGTCCAGACATCGAGGCTATTTACGGAGAACCACCAAGCCACGGGTCAGGGCTCGACCGAGAAGTTAAAACCGTCGGACATCATGTGTCCGTCATCCGATAGGCCGCGCCAGTGCACCTGGTAGTCCCCAGCCGAAAGAATTTCACCGGGCTTCACGACGTAGCGTTCGACCTGTTCACTGCCTGGCTGACCATCAAGAGGAACGGGGCCGTTTGGGCCTGTCACTTCAAACTGGGTGATGCGCATCATGCCACCAAACTCGATGCCAATCTCTGCTGGGGAATCCTGAATGGTGACGCCATCCTTAGGCGAAGTGCTTGCGCCCCCTTCATGGGCCAGCACTGGGATTGCTAGCGACAGCAACAGCGTTGCTAAGGTAGCGTGAATGATAGGGAGCGAACTCGTCTTCTTTTGCATACCGTATCCTTATATATTTTTAGGGTTGAATGGATGCCGTTACTTCATCGCGGAGGCGCTAAAACTGATTCGGCTGAGCCTTCTTACATCGTTCATCTGCCCTGTTTGGCGAACAAGGCGCATGGCGTCGTGCTTTTCTTCATGGAAATGAGTCGGTGTTATAACGTGCCAACCTACCTGAAACAGGGCTGAAAATGGCGGAAAAAATGATCTGTGACAACACTTAGGTATTGGGATCGGTTTCTCCTTTACCTTTGGGCCACCTATAGGTTGTAGGCTTATAACGAAAGCTAACTCCGCCTTCTTCCATTTTTAATGGATAAGGCGATGTCTCGACCAGCAACATGATAAGAGGAAATATCATGGTTAAGCACAAGATGATCTTTGCCATTGGTCTGGCTGCAAGCCTCAGTGTCCCCAGCAGCGCCATCTTCGCTCAAGGTATGAGCCAAGGCGCCCAAGGTCAGGGCAATATGATGGACGGCCAAGTCGGTATGGGTTCGGGCATGATGATGGGCAGTCAAGAAGGCATGTACCCAGGAATGATGATGGGAGGGCAAAGCGGGATGATGCCTTGTCCAATGATGGAAGGCATGGGGAGTATGTCCGGCATTGGCGGTATGCTCGACGAGCAGCAGATGAGTACCATGCGTGAGATGCGCCAAGAACACCGCGCGGCCCAGCTTGAGCGGATGGGCGAATTGATGAACCTGCGCGACGACATGATGCAAACCATGCAGACTGAACGCCCTGAACCAGAGGAAATAAAGGCGCTGCATGCTCAAATGGCCAACCTTCATGGCGATATGATGGCTGATAACGTGCGCATGCATAATCAGATGCAGGACTTACTGACCGATGAGCAGCGTGAACAGATGAGAGGAAGCATGCCCAGCCACCATGGCCCGCAATAAGCCTTGGCGATTGCCTCTTTTTTTAGGAGTGATGGCATGATGAACGCGGAATGTTTTGCTTTTATGGGGTCAATGGGGTGGCTAGGCTGGTTGATGCCCCTGGCCATGCTGTTATTAATTGGCTTGGCGATCGCTTCGCTGGCCAAGTACCTCTTCAGTCGTTCACGCTAAGGAGTTGAAAATAATGCAACATATGAGCACCAAGCTTTTACTCTCTGGTTCCATGCTGCTTGGGGCGGTCTCCGCCCAGGCGGCGTTACCGCCAGAGGCAACATTGTATAAAAACCCCCAGTGCGGCTGCTGTGACGCTTATGCACGCCATCTTGAAGAGCTCGGCGTAGAAGTGACGATTATTGACGATGTAGAGCTGGGTGATATTAAGCAGCAGGCAGGCGTGCCCTATGGCCTGGGTTCATGCCATACCATTGAGATGGGCGAGTATTGGATCGAAGGCCACGTTCCAATGGAAGCCGTGCAGGCGCTGTTTGAGGAACAACCCGATATTGACGGTATCGGTTTGGCGGGTATGCCCATTGGCACACCGGGTATGCCGGGGCCACAAGAAAGCCCTTACAATGTGTACACGTTTACAGGCCAGGAAGATGAGCCATTTATGACCCTTTAGTAGGGTGATAAAAGCTCGCCTGCTGTCTGCACGCCGTTCTAACGGACTCTTGTAGTACAGCAGGCGCATTCAAGTCATACATTACTAAAACGAAAGCGCTGTATTAAACTTAGGATTTACTTTGCTAGTGCGTTACGGGTCGATTCGTTACGGTAAGCTAAAAATAAGATTGCGTCGTTTTCTTTACACCTACACATTGCCACACTAGCAAGCCTGTTAAAGCTTACTTTGCGCAAAAACCTCCTATTAATATTACGCCTTAATAAAAGGTGAGCATGTTGTATACCCGCGTTAGTAAGATTGGCAGTTCGCATCCCACGTTTATTTCCCAAGCCCGCGTCCTTACTCGTTTTACGATGGCCAATGGGAATGGTGGTCATCGATAACAAAGACGTGCCCATGTGAGCCTGGGGAATGATGGTGGGAATGGCGATGAGGTTCCGGCCCCTCCCATCCCTCATGTTCGTGCTGATGATGTTCATCGTGGTAGTGCAGGTGGGTGTGACTTTGGGCAGCGTGCTCGTGCTCAAGAGCCATCGGGTCATGTGCGTGCCAGATAAGGGCCGCGAGCCCCGTTGCCGCCAGGGCCACCGTTCCCAGCAAAGCGAACGTACCCGTCAGTCCCCGGTTCACTCCCAGCCAGCCTGCCAACGGATAGGTGACTAGCCAACAGCTGTGTGACAACGAGAACTGGGCAGCAAACAGCGCTGGACGCTCCTCCGGCTGGCATGAACGTTTGAGCAGGCGCCCGGTGGGGGTCATGACCAACGAGGCCCCAGCGCCCAGCAGTAACCATAGCCCGACAAGCCCCGCAAACGATGGGCCCAGCCAGCCCAGGTAGAGGCTGAGTGCCATCATAACGCCACCCAGCAGCATGACTGGCCGCTCGGACACCCGTTCCAGCACCTTGGGCAGCAGTAAGGCTATTAGCATGGAGCCCCCGCCTGCGGCGGCAAAGGCCAGTGCGACTTCTTTCTCGCCCAAATTCAACACCGAGCGTACGAGTACCACCGTGTTGACGATCTGCATGGCCCCGGCGGCTGAAACAGCCAGGTTCAACGCCAGTAGCCCGCGCAACCGGGGCGTCTTCAGGTAAATCCGCATACCATGAGTAACGCGACGCCAGACGCCGGGGGCTTCCTCTAGGGGGTGAGACGCAGGCAGGATCACCGATATAACCAGGGCGGCAGAGATAACGAAGGCCAGAGCATTGATTACAAACAGGACATCAAAACCCATCACCATCAGCAATGCCGCCGCCGCCATCGGGCTAAGAAGGTTCTCTAAATCATAGGCGAGACGCGACAGGGACAATGCTCGTGTGTACTGCTCTTCGTCTTCGAGAATGTCAGGGATCATCGCCTGGAAAACGGGCGTAAAGCCAGCTGAACAAGCATTGAGCAGAAAGATCAGCACATAGATCTGCCACACTTCGGTAACAAAAGGCAGTGCGCAAACCACGGCTGCACGCAGCAAGTCCAGGCTAACCAATAAGGTGCGCCGAGGCAGGCGTGATGCATAAGCGCCGACCAAAGGGGCAATGCCCACGTAAGCGACCATCTTGATCGCCAGCGCCGTGCCTAGCACGACGCCCGCCTGACCTTCAGCAAGATCGTGAGCCAGCAACGCCAGAGCAACCGTGGTCAGGCCAGTGCCGATCAGTGCAATGACCTGCGCTAGAAAGAGATGGCGGTAGACGCGGTGGGCGAGTACATCGAGCATAGAACTTCCTCAAATGAGGGGTGCCTAAAAGCGCTTACAGGTAGCGTGCAATCGTCTTGAACTCTTCAGCCCGTGCCCGTTGCGTTTGATTCTGAATACCCAGGGCTTCGTCTAGGCAGTGGTCGATGTGATCCAGCACTAAGGTGCGTTTAGCTTGCTGAATGGCTTTTTCTACCGCATGGAGTTGTTGAGCGATGTCCAGACAGTGGCGTCCATCCTCTACCATCTGGGTCACACTCGAAAGGTGCCCCCGAGCGCGGTTCAGGCGCTTGACGATATCGGGATGTGACTGGTGAGTATGCATTGTCATTTTCTTTTCCCTTATTATATTCCTATCCCCCCGGAGGGGATGGTAATCTATCGCCGTTATTCTGCCAACGCTATGGTTCAAGGCAGACGGTTATCTATTTTTATGATTTTTACTTTTATCCTGGTTGCTCTACATGCTCAATCGGCTGCGCCACCGCCTTGGCTATCTGACCTTTCTGTTGCTGTTCCTGCCTAGCCTGGTAATCACCAGTGTGGGTGAGGCGCGTGCGCATGGGGCGGCGAGCATGGTTAGCGTTGAGTTGTCTCTCCATGAGAATGTGCAGAAGGGCCATGGGCATACCCATGGCCACGAGCACGAAGATAGTCGCCACCTCCATAATGAGAGTGGCAGTCACTTTCACGAAAAAGCGGATCGGCCTGGGACGGGCATTGCCGTCGAGCCGAACTTCCGCGACGCCCTGCGGCTAGGCGAACGCAGCGGCCTACCGCTGCGTCGTGTCTACCGCTTGGAGCGTCCTCCACGGCCGGTCATCGCTGGATGACTGGGGCCGTCCACTGGACGGCCAACACTTAATGACAAACCCGTGGAGGTTTTATGTTTCCATCCCAACTAGGGGGTGCGTTCGGCTTGCCTGTTTTGGCCCGACGCCACGCGCTGACCCTTTTCACACTGCTGGTGATGCTCCTGGGAGCCAGTGGTGAAGCCCTTGCCCACGCCGTTGCTGAAGGCGACAAAGGGTACATCCAGGAGATCTATGGCGTTCACCTGATCTCATTCGGCTATCTCGGTGCCAAGCACATGGTGACGGGGTATGACCACATCCTGTTTTTGCTAGGGGTGATCTTTTTCCTCTATCGAATGCAGCATATCGCCATCTACGTCAGCCTCTTCGCCATCGGTCACTCTACGACCATGCTGCTGGGGGTGTACTTTAATATCGGCATCAATAGCTACCTCATCGATGCCATCATCGGTCTCTCCGTTGTCTACAAGGCACTCGATAACATCGGTGCTTATCAGCGCTGGTTCGGCTTTCAGCCCAATACCAAGGTGGCGACGTTGGTCTTCGGCCTGTTCCATGGCTTTGGATTGTCGAGCAAGATCATTGAGTACGATATCTCTTCTGATGGATTGGTCCCCAATCTCCTGGCGTTCAACGTTGGGGTAGAGATCGGCCAGCTACTGGCCCTAAGTGCCATCCTTATCGTGATGGGGTTCTGGCGAAGCACCAATGGCTTCTTACGCCACGCCTATACCGCTAACGTCGCCATGATGTGCGCTGGCTTTATGCTGGTCGGTTATCAGCTCACCGGCTATTTCATCGCCTAATTCAGGAGAGACCCAAATGTACAATACCGATCTTCCTACCCGTGCTGAGTTACCTTCGACGGGTAAATTACTTCGATCTACGTTGCTGGCGGCGGTAATAGCTATTGCCCTGTTGGTCACCGTGGTGCTGCCCGCAGAGTATGCCATCGACCCCACCGGCGCGGGCCGCTTGTTGGGGCTGACCGAGATGGGTGAAATCAAGGCCCAACTGGCCGAGGAGGCCGAGCTTGACCAGGCTAATGACGAAGCCGCTGCCATGCAGGCATCACAACCCACTGCACCTCAAGAATCAGCAAGTGATAACCAGCCCACGGCTGCAAACACTGCTGCTCAACAAGCATCAGATGTAGAGCCGGAGCAAGTAGCCTCCTCGGTATCTGACCAAGAGATGGTGCAGCCCGAGGCTAGCTTAGCGCTTGCTGACGCTTTGGCCGCTGAGGAGGCAGCCTCCCAGGCAACTGAAGAAGCTGCCACATGGGGCGATGAAGTGAGCTTCACCCTCACACCGGGCGAGGGCACCGAGTACAAGCTGACGATGGAAGAAGGCGCTGTCGCGACATTCGCTTGGGCTTCCGATGGGGGGCCACTTAATTTCGACACACACGGTGACGGAAATGGCAACTCGATTAGCTATGAGAAAGGACGCGGCGTGCCCGAAGATGAGGGTGAACTGGAAGCCGCGTTCACCGGTAACCACGGTTGGTTCTTTCGTAATCGCAATGATAACGACGTGACCGTGATGTTGCGTGTTGGAGGGGACTATGGGGAGCTGAATAAGGTTCTCTAAAGCAGTGGCCCCTAGCGCTCTCCTGAGCGTTAGGGGCCTTTGCCATCAGCGTCGCTACATTGATGGGGAAACCGTCTACAGAATTAGATGAGATAGTGGTCGTTGGGTTATCTGATTTAATATAATATTTAGGCATATATGCGAAATATCTGAAAGTCTTCTATTGGCCGGTTAGCGACGGTCTGATTCCTACCATCGCTATACAAACGGGACTATCCGGTATTACTCAGTGGTTACGCGTACTGAAAGCTACATAAAACGTAAAACAAGCGATAGGCCGGGTTAAGCATATCCGCCCTGGCGAATATGGGCTATGTACGCGATTACCTCGTAAGCTTTTCCTTGAGCGGCTAGTTGCTGGGCTGTCTGTCCACCGAGGGCCGAAATGGGATATGTTTGATACCATGCCCAGGCGGAGGATCGAGAGCCTGCCCAAGGTTCGATCTGGTCCAAAATAGTTTGAATTAACTTTTCTCGATCTTGCCTTTCGTTCTGGTAATCGCGGTAGCGGGCCCATACAAGGCCGGCTCCGAACATGAGTAGAGCGGAGAAAAGAATGCCGAGAGGGAGAAGTATAGCCAAAGCATCAGGCGATAAAGATGGCATGTCTAGACTCTCCTTCGGTGTTTAGGGTTCGCATTATGACTTGTTTCGTTAAGATAAAAATTTCCGAAACGAGGGTGATTATCTTTGAGACAGCCTCGTTTAAATAACGGCATCCAGGCCGACCGTAGTTGGATAATCTACGCTCGTCGCGGTTATCTATAAATTTATCATATTCAACCAGCCGTGTGGTTTTGGCCAGGTACTGCTCAAGCCACCTATTGCCCGTCTGGCGCTAGGTCGTGATTCTATCGGCTCCTTTTGGCCTTCAAGTACCACGTGCAACCTGTCGGCGATTAGCGTTAAAGTGAACCAAATCAATAAATTAAGAAAGATAAATATACTTCAGGTGGCTGGCTACGATGGCTATACGAAAAATAAGTGATTTGAACCCGGTTTTTAATGGTGAAAACGTTGTCGAATGGCAATCGCCAGCGGGTACAAGGTTTCGTTACGAGCGGGATCGCTGTGCAGTGGGTCAGGAAATGTTGCCAGGAAGCGAAGTGTACGATTGGTACGTGCTGGCTAAGAGTGATCTTAGCCATGCCAAGAGAATGGTGTTCCGATTAATTAATGAAGATGAGTTCTGAACATTACAACAAAGAGCCATTTCGTAGAGGCCGTTCGGGTCGGCGCTGAATAAGAGCAATCAATACACTAAATTGCGTTGCTCGGATGGAAGTAGATAGCTTTGTGCCTGCTTGAGTATTGTTATGCACGTTGCAGACCTACCGCAAAAATGCCACCTCAAACAACTATCGAGTCACATCTCTCATCGTAGAAACGGCTATCGTCCTTAATTAAATCGTCCCTTATTAGCCTTACGAGGGTTAGGGAAGCTCTGAAAAAGTCACTGCCATCAGTGATAATACGGCTATCGTCAACTGCATAGGATTCAGTGCTGCCATGGATCAAATCACCTTCTCCG
>NZ_HG423343.1:3150584-3170753 GCF_000982975.1 Halomonas sp. A3H3
CGCCTGCACTTGCTGGCGGCGTTCAGCAACCTGCTGATCAGTGAGAAATACCTATGGGAATAGGGCGATTGCGCTCCTTTCCCGCTCAATGAGCGGGAAAGGAGCAAAAATACACAAAGAAAGGGAGAAGAGTGTCTGAATTTTCGATTTTTTGTCGGCTCAAGTAAGCGTTGATGAATATCGGCAGTTATTCAGACCTTCCTTAGGTAAACGTATAGAAGACATCTTAGGGAGCAAGGTTATCGGCTCGCACTGTAATGTCGCTGCGATCCTATACAGCATCTCAATGGTGATGCTCACTTCTCCACGCTCTATCCTTCCCATGTAGCTACGATCAATGCCTGCTACTAATGCAAAGCGATCCTGAGAGAGGCCATTCGCTCGGCGCTTTTCCCTAATGTTTTTTCCGATAGCGACTGCCAGCTCTTCCATATCTGCCTCATTGGTCATGAGGCAGGACTATCGAGCGTTGCGGCCTATCGAGCCACGGCTTATAATCCGTATTTTCACTCCTTTGATGCCCATACCCATGTCCCGTAACCTCCCGAGCATAGATAGGCGAATCATTGAACTCTTACTGAAACCAGAAAATGTTACATTCTGCGTTCAAAGCCTCCGGGATCAGTACATTGAGCAATACGACATAAATCCAGTGCATAAAGCGCCACTGCGTCGCTTTATTTATGAGCGCGTCAGAAAGTTAATTAAGGCCCAGTTTGTAGAGAAGGATAGTGAGATAAAGAGCCGCGGCCAGAAGTACCATGTAAGCTCTATGTTGATAGAAGCTGATCTTGATACTGATGAAGATGACTTTGTCTCATGGCTACAACGTACTCATCCTCAAACATCGAATGAGTCAGTCACCCATGATGCGAGCCAGTCAAATAGCGAAGAGAATAGGCAAGCAGCAAAGGCGCCTGCCGATAGCTACACTGTATTGGAAAAAAAGTTAAATGAGGCGCAAAGCCGGTTTTTGGAATCTTTAGGGGAAGTGGAGGCCTTCCAGCAGCTTATGAGGGACCATCCGGAGCTTAATAATAGCCTTTCAATTGACTACCGCAGTGCTCACGAGCGTAGCTCACGTCTTTTAGGCCATGTCAGTGCTTTAGAAAAGGCCATAAGCCGCCTCAGTGGCTCATGATTGTATTGCGGAAGTGGCAAGCGGACTGTTTAGACAAGGCCAAAGCACACTATCAGTGCCACCGTGATTATTTCGTTCAGGCAACCCCGGGTAGCGGGAAAACGCGTCTTGCCGCCGAATTGGCCAAGTGGTTGCTTGAAGAACAGCTTATCGACTTCGTTATCTGCTTTGCCCCTACGCGGGAAGTGGTTGCAGGTATGCAGCGCACGTTTTCTGCTGTTTTAGATCAGCGTTTTGGAAACGTCATTGCATCCGCAGGAGCCGCTTATACTTACCAATCCATGGAATACCAACAGGAAGAATTTTGGGATATTTTTAAAAAATTCCGCGTATTAGCTATCTTCGACGAAATTCATCACTGCGCAGGTCATGATCCTCTCCTTAGTAACACATGGGGACAGCAGATTATTCGGAATATCCAGGATCAAGCTACTTATACCCTAGGCTTGTCTGGAACCCCTTGGCGTTCTGATGACCTTCCTATCGCGTTGGCACGGTACTCTGATCCAGAAGGGCAGCTGATCTGTGACTATCGTTATGACCTACAAAGTGCTGTGAACGAGGGCGTTTGCAGAGCCCCACGGATTACGCTGATCGATAACCCTTTAATCAGGCTCGTCGAGGAAAAAGAAAACACTGAGTCTGTTCGAGGGTTTTCATGCTTCTCTCAACTACTCAGTGAGTCACCCGTTAGCTACGAAGACCTGTTGCGCCATGATGACATCCTCAATGCTGTGCTGGATATAGGTATTCATCAGCTGAGTGAAACCCGACATAAGACCCCTCAAGCTGGGGGGCTAGTGGTGGCAACGGATATTGAGCATGCCCACCAAATTGCTGCAATACTGAATGCTAAGCATCAAAGCTATGTCGTGGTCACCAGTAAAACACCTCGGGCTCAGCAACTAATCGACCGGTTTCGGCATGACAACACCTGCTGGATTGTAGCGGTTAGCATGATTTCTGAAGGCACAGATATACAGCGTCTTTCAGTTTGCTGTTACCTCAGTCGCATTCGTACCGAGCTTCACTACAGGCAGGTTCTTGGTCGCATCTTAAGAAAGATGGGCACTGATGACAGAGAGGCGTGGCTTTACGTGATCGCTGAACCTACCCTACGTAAATACTCGCAAAGAATCGCCAATGACCTTCCCGAGGATCAATCCACGCTGCAGGCAAAAAAGCTTAATGATCGTCTAACTAAATCCCACGCTGAGCACGCCGATGGCAATACCGAGGGCGCAAAAGAAAGTGAAGATAATCCCCTTTCCGTAAAAGAGCAGAACGGTAAGCGCGAGCTGCAAGTTACTGAGGCTTCATTACTGACGCTGAGCTTTTCTCAATACTACCGGCAGTATCTATTATCGCTAATGTAGTTTTTTCTTTCCATGGCTACCCCCACCCATCTTCAAGGTTCATAAAGTGTACCTTTTGACACGCTTCTATTATCTTTAAAACTCAATGGGTAATAAGTGTCGTTTGGGGTTATAGCTAAGGTTCAAAAGAAAGCCCCATTTTATGATCCAAAATTGAGAATACAGCTCAATGGCGACGATCGGCTACCTCCGAGTGCGTATTCCGCCCTATCGTGACCGCCCATTCCGTTTGAACGTGACCGTCTGTTCTGGATGATGGTGACCGCGCATTCCGTTTTATCGTGACCGATTTTGGGCAGTTTTCCGGAATCGCCGGTCACGTTGCCGGAATCATCGGTCACGTTCCCCCGGAATCACATCCAACACGCTGGAATTCTTTAACTTTATTCGGCATACCCTTCTTTTTCATCACGAGGAAGTGCGGATGCCGGCTGCGAGGATTTCCATGCGACAGATCGAGGTCTTGCGCCTCAAGCACGAAGTAGGCCTGAGCCACGACCGCATTGCCCGCGCCTGTGGTCTCTCCAAAGGCGTGGTCGGCAAGTACGTCAGCCAGGCCCAGGCGAAGGGCATCACTTGGCCGTTGCCCGAGGATGCTGATGAGGCCTGGCTGGAAGCACGGCTGTTCCCCGTCAAGGCACCGCCCTCACGCTTTGCTGAGCCGGATTACTTCCAGGTTCATCAGGAACTCAAGACCAAGGGCGTTACCCTGCAACTGCTCTGGGCCGAGTACACGGAACGCCACGGCGACAAGGCCTACCGCTACAGCCAATTCTGCCACCACTACCGGCTCTGGCGGGGGCGGCAACGGCGCAGCATGCGCCAGGTTCACCGGGCCGGCGAGAAGGTCTTTATCGATTACTGCGGACCGACCGTGCCGGTGGTGGACCGGAGCACCGGAGAGATGCGTCAGGCCCAGGTCTTTGTCGCCGTGCTTGGCGCCTCCAGCTACACCTTCGCCGAGGCCATCGGGAGCCAGAGCCTGCCGGACTGGATCGCCTCCCACCAACGGATGCTGACGTTCTTCGGCGGGGTGCCGGCACTGCTGGTTCCGGACAACCTCAAGGCAGCGGTCACCAAGGCGGACCGTTACACCCCGAAGATCAACGAGACTTACGCTGAACTGGCTGCTCACTATCAGACGGCGGTGCTGCCCGCGCGTCCCTACAAGCCCAAGGACAAGGCAAAGGCTGAAGCCGCCGTGCTGTTGGTCGAGCGCTGGATCCTGGCCCGGTTACGGCACCAGACGTTCTTCTCTCTGGCCGAGTTGAACGCCGCCATCGCCGCGTTGTTACCAGCGCTGAACCAGCGCCCGTTCCAAGGACGGACAGAGAGTCGTCAAAGCCTGTTCGATGCCCTCGACCGACCGGCACTACGACCACTCCCCGCCACGCCCTACACCTACGCCGAGTGGCGTAAGGCACGGCCGGGTATCGACTATCACATCGAGATCGAGAAGCGGCTATACAGCGTGCCCCACGCCCTGGTGGGGGTGAAGCTGGACGTTCGGGTGACCGACACCTCCGTGGAGGTCATGCACAAAGGGCAGCGAGTGGCGCTACATCCTCGTCATGGTAAGGGCCGCTTCGCCACCCTGACTGAACACATGCCTAAATCGCACCAGGCCCATCAGAACTGGTCACCGGGACGGTTCCTGAACTGGGCCAATGACATCGGCCCCGGCACGCTGGGCGTGGTGCAGAAGCAGCTCAAGGATCGGCCTCATCCGGAACATGGTTACCGCGCCTGCCTGGGACTTCTGAACCTTAGTCGGCGCTACAGTCGTGATCGCCTGGAGCAGGCCTGTGCCCGGGCGCTGGCCATCCACTCCGCCAGTTACCAGAGCATCACCTCGATCCTGAAGCAGGGGCTGGATCAGTTACCGCTGCCGTTGGTCGAGGAGCCACCGGAACTGACCGAGCTGCCGGTTCACACCAACGTTCGCGGCCCCCACTACTACCACTGATCCCGGAGAAACGTATGCTAACGCACAACACCCTCGATACCTTGCGCCACCTCAAGCTGACGGGCATGGGCGATGCCCTGGAACAACAACGCGCCCAACCGGAAACCCACGACCTGGCGTTCGAGGAACGCCTTGCCCTGTTAGTGGATCGGGAGGTGCTGCACCGGGAAAACCGTCGGCTGGACCGGCTGCTCAAGGCCGCCCGCCTGCGCGTGCCGGCGTGCATCGAAGACATCGATTACCGTCATCCCCGGGGACTGGAACGCTCGCGTATGGCGGCCCTGGCGAGCAGCGACTGGATCCGCCAGTCCCTGAACCTGTGCATCACCGGGCCTACCGGTTGCGGCAAGACCTGGCTGGCCTGTGCCCTGGGCAATCAGGCCTGCCGGCAAGGCCTCTCGGTGCGCTACCTGCGAGTGCCGCGCCTGTTCGAGCAGGTGCGCATCGCGCACGGTGATGGTAGCTACGGTCGGCTGATGAACCAGTTGCTGAAGACCAACCTGCTGATCCTGGATGACTGGGGCATGCAGAAGATCACGGCGCAGCAGCGGCAGGACCTGATGGAAGTAATCGAAGACCGACACGGGCGGGGCTCCACCCTCATCGCCAGCCAGTTACCCACGGAGCACTGGCATGACTACATCGGCTCCGCCACGCTGGCAGACGCCATCATGGATCGGCTCCTGCACGGCGCTCACCGACTCAATCTGAAAGGGGAATCACTGAGAAAAACCAACGCACAAAAAACGGAATCGGTTGACCCATCGTGACCGCTCAGCGTACAAAACTCTCTCCAGCGTGAAGGCCGTGTGCAAATCGGTCACGATCACCGGAATGACCGGTCACGTTCGCCGGAATACGCACCGAGTCAGCTCTAGCGAACAAAGCACCCAATCTCAACTTAGCGAGATTGCGAATCGACAAAATGTCGAATGTTGGTCATATGCTCATGCATCTGAAGCTTCTGCTAGCTCAGGAATTTGAAACACTCTATCTCCCATCGAATATCTCAATTCATCTGTCGAAAATTTATGCCATCTGATTTAGAATATTGGTTATGAAGATTTTGATTTGTTATTTATTTATAACTTTTATTTTAATGGTGGTTTATGAAGCCTAAAGAAAAGATGGATTTGAACAAGCTTTATAAAAAAATAAGGGCTAACGCTGGGAGAGCTGTTTGTGATTATTCTATGATTGAAGATGGTGACAAAGTAATGGCTGCCATAAGTGGTGGCAAAGATTCATTTGTTATGCTTGATACTCTGTTGTATTTGAAGAGAGTAGCACCGATTAATTTTGATGTGGTCGCTGTGAATCTCGACCAAAAACAACCCGGTTTTCCGGAGCATGTTCTTCCTGGCTTCTTCAAAAAGAATAATATTGATTATTATATTATAGATAAGGATACATATTCAATTGTTAAAGAGAAAACTCCTGAAGGGAAAACTACTTGTTCACTTTGTTCGAGACTTAGAAGGGGTTCTCTATATGGGTTTGCTGAGGAGATTGGGGCTACAAAAATAGCTCTTGGCCATCACATGGATGACATTGTAGAAACTCTTTTTTTGAATATGTTTTTTAACGGTAAGTTAAAGGCAATGCCTCCTAAGCTGCTAAGTGATGATCGCAGAAATATTGTAATAAGACCGCTTTCTTATTGTCGTGAGAAAGATATTGCTAAGCTGGCATCAATTGTAGAATTTCCAATTATTCCATGTAATCTTTGTGGTTCTCAGGAGAACTTACAAAGACAGAATATAAAAAACATGTTGGCAGGCTGGGAAAAACAAAAAGCGGGTTGTATTGAAAACATATTTAACGGTATCCAGAATGTAAGTCCAAGCCAACTAGCTGACTTAAATCTTTTCGATTTCCACAATCTCGATATCGACAGGTCTAGTAAAGTCATCTCGAACCATACTGGCAGTGTAGATGTTTCTTCGACCAATTTTATAGAAGCAATCAACCTATGATTTTGTAAAGAATACATTGGTGTATCTGGGCTGTCTTTGGTTATATTTTGATCAACTGCATTTGCTTAAAGCTTTTTTTTACAAAAAATGAATTTTTTGTATGGCTTGTGTTTGTTTTCTTTAGAAGAAAGAAAATTAAGTGACTGTATTGTAATGCTTTACTCACTCACTCTTCCTCTTTTAAAAAATTTGGCATATAAGGTAAGGACAGCTACACGATGCTGGAGATTTTGCGCAATTTGCAGCGCAATGCGCCGGTCAATTTTTCGCTGGTAGCGGTCAATCTGGATCAAAAACAGCCGGGTTTTCCCGAGCACGTATTGCCTGCGTATCTGGATAAGCAGGGCGTGGAGTACCACATTGTCGAGCGCGATACTTACTCGGTGGTAAAAGAGAAAACCCCGGAAGGTAAAACCACCTGCGCGCTTTGTTCACGGCTGCGGCGCGGCTCGTTGTATGGCTTTGCCGAAGAGATTGGCGCCAATAAGATAGCCCTGGGCCATCACCGGGAAGATATTCTCGAAACACTGTTTCTCAATATGTTCTTTGGCGGCAACCTGAAAGCGATGCCGCCAAAGCTGCTATCCGATGATGGGAAGAATATCGTTATTCGGCCGTTGGCCTACTGCAAAGAAGCGGATATCGCTGAGTTTTCGCGGCTGATGGAGTTCCCAATCATTCCCTGCAACCTGTGCGGCTCCCAGCCTAATATGCAGCGTCAGGTGGTCAAAGAGATGCTCGCCGAGTGGGACAAAAAGTTTCCTGGCCGCCTGGAGAGCATGTTCAAGGCTGTCACCAACATTGCCCCTTCCCAGTTGGCCGACCGCAGCCTGTTCGATTTTGAAGGCCTTGAGGCCAAGCAAGCAGAGCTACTGGCGGGGCGTATCCAAGCCTTTAACGTCAGCTAACTGTTTGCTCTTCCTCTTCGGCGAGGGTAATCAAGCGCGGCATATCGAGAATGTTGACCTCTCGCCCGGAGACCGCCACCACACTCTGCTGCTGAAAGCGGCTTAGTATGCGGCTGACCGTTTCCACCGCTAAGCCCAGGTAGTTGCCAATATCAGCCCTGGGCATTGAGAGGCGAAAGCTGTAAGGCGAGTAGCCCCGGCGACGAAAACGATCCGAGAGGGTAATCAAAAAACTTGCCAGCCGCTGATCGGCGGTTTTACGCGAAAGTAGCCGCATCATACGCCGGTCATCGCGCAACTCTTTGCTCATGCTGCGATAAAGCTGGCCACGCAGTTCGGGCAGCTCCTCCGAGAGTAAGTCCAGGCGGTCAAAAGGAATCTCGCAGACGGTGGTCGTTTCCAGGGCGATAACGCTACCGGGGTAATGCTCTTCGTCAATGCCATCCAACCCCACCAATTCACTGGGCAGGTAGAAATTGGTCAACTGCTCGCTGCCGTTACCTTCGGCGGTGATCTGTTTCAAACTGCCCGAACGGACTGCGTAAACGCTGGTAAAGGTGTCGCCCTGACGAAACAGCGGTTCGCCTTTTTTCAGCGGCGCGCGACGACGAATAATGGCGTCAAACTGCCCCACGTCGTCCAGCTCAAGGGCAAGTGGCAGGCACAGTGAGCTCAAACTGCAGGTTTGGCAGCGAGCTTCATGGAGTAGCGAGCGCCGACGGCTCATGGGTTCCAACATGCTTTGCTCCTTGAGAGGGTCCCGCTTATCAATTAGAAAATCCTTACTTATTATAGTCGCTTTAGCATGCCTGCAATAAGGTGATTAAACAATCTTAGAATACTGTTGTCCCGTTTGCCCGGAAAGATGGGTATCAAACGCCATTGCTATATGGCGAATCAGCAGTCGACCCATTGGCGTTGCGTTAAGCTGGTCGCCGCTGCGTGCCAGCAGGCCATCTTGCTCGGCGCTTTGCAGGCGCTCAAGCGCAGGCGCAAAGTAGCGTGGGGCATCAATGTTCCAGCGCTGGCTAACGGCGGTCAGGTCAATGCCCATATTGCACATCAGCCGCTCAATCACATCCCGGCGGATCAGGTCGTCATCACTTAAGCGTATGCCACGCACGGTGGCAAGCTGCCCCTGATCCAGCGCCGCTTCGTAGCGGGCCAGATCGCTAGGATTCTGCGCATAGACGTCATCAATACGGGAAATCGCCGATACGCCAAGCCCGATTAAGTCGCACTGAGCATGGCTGGAGTAGCCCTGGAAGTTGCGCTGCAGCGAGCCTTCGCGCTGGGCAATAGCCAGGCTATCGTCAGGGCGGGCAAAGTGATCCATACCGATATGCACATAGCCAGCTGCGGTGAGCATTTCGATGGTGGTGCGCAGAATCGCTAGCTTCTCTTCTCCGCCTGGCAAGTCATCGACATTAATGCGCCGCTGCGGGGCAAAACGCTCGGGCATATGCGCGTAATTAAACACAGAAAGGCGCGCCGGGTTGAGCTCGATCACCTGGCGTAGGGTGTTGGCAAAGCTCTTTTCAGTCTGAAATGGCAAGCCATAAATTAGGTCGAGATTGAGCGAGCGAAAGCCCAGGCGATGCGCCTCCTCCATCAGCGTTTCGGTAAGTACCCGAGGCTGAATACGGTTAATCGCTTTCTGCACCAGCGGGCTTAAATCCTGCACGCCCAGGCTGATGCGATTAAAGCCGAGGGATTCGAGATGGCGCAGCGTAAACACATCCGCTTCGCGAGGATCTATTTCAATTGCGTAATCGCGATCAGCAGACGATGAAAGACCAAAACGTGCATCCAGTCGATCAATCAGGTCGCCCATCTGGTTCAAACTGAGAAATGTCGGCGTGCCGCCGCCCCAATGCAACTGCTCCACCGGTCGTGATGTATCCAAGTGGCGTGCGGTCAGCACCATTTCACGGTCAAGCCGGGCTATATAGGGCTCGGCAAGGGCAGTGTTTTTGGTAGCGATTTTATTACACGCGCAGTAGAAGCAGATCTTGCGGCAGAAGGGCACATGAACGTACAGAGAGAGCGGACGCTTACTGGCATTGCTACGCTCCAATGCCTGGGTCAGGTCGCCAGGGGTAAATTGGTCGTGAAACGACAGCGCCGTGGGGTAGGAGGTGTAGCGTGGGCCGTTGGTGTCGTAGCGACTCAGTAACGCTTCGTCCCACACCGGCTGCATAGGGGCTGCGGCAGCAGCGGGTGCAAGAGGCAAGGCAGCAGGGGTATGAACGGGCATGAAGGGGCGCTCCGACGTTAGGAAATGCCGCTAGCCTAACCCGTGGTTAGGAGGTAAATGTTGAGCCACGTCATGCTATTAGAGGTTGTGTACCGAAAGCGTCCACAGTTGCCACAGTGCAAAAGCGATAATTGTCAGCGCTGCCACGCTGCGGGTCGCGGGGTGACGTATCAAATGGCTGAGCTGGCGGGCAGCCAGGCCAGTGGCAAGCAGCGCAGGTAGGGTGCCAAGCCCAAAGGCGCCCATGAGTAGAGCGCCCTGAAGCGGGTCGGCAATCGCTAAGCTCCAGGCCAACATGGAGTAGACCAACCCGCAGGGGAGCCAGCCCCAGAGCGCTCCCAGGGCGAAGGCTTGGGGAATATGCACTACGGGCATCAAGCGACGCCCCACGGGTTCGATAAAGCGCCATAGTCGCCGGCCAACGGCCTCCACTTTGAGCAGCCCTTTCCACCAGTTGGCGATATACAGTGCCATTAAGATCAGCATCAGTGCGGCAAATACCTGGAGTAGCAGGCGTGCCGTAGCAGAAAGGGAAAACAGCGTGCCTAGCAGTGCCACCAGCGCGCCTGCGCTCATATAGCTAACAATGCGGCCTGTGTTGTAGCTGAGCAGCAGGCCTCCCATGCGCGCCGGATGACGCATGCTGGGGGGGACTGCAAAGGTGAGCGCGCTCATAATGCCGCCACACATACCAATGCAGTGGGCGCCGCCCATCAAGCCAAACACAAACGCCGCCATTAGCGGCGGCAGATCAAGCCCCGTTGGATTCATGGCCGAGGCTCTTGGTCGTCGGGTGTGTCTGCCGCTGATGGTTCGGAAGATTTTTGCTTTGCCTGCTGATGCTGGCGGCGCTGCTCAGGGCTAAGATCGTTTTCATCCTCATCAAATAGAATGCGGTGCGCTGGGCCTTCTAGGTCATCGAACTGATCATTTTTCACCGCCCAGAAAAACGCCCAGACGGCGAGGCCCAGCAAAATCAGGGAAAGCGGGATCAACAGATAAAGAATCGTCATGCGGCCACCGGTGTTGAGGTGTCGAGCGTTGGCGCGGGCTGAGGTCGCCAGCGCGACAGTCGCAGGGCATTACCCACCACTACTAGCGAGCTAAGCGACATTCCAATTGCAGCTAGCCAGGGCGGCACCAGACCCATTGCCGCCAGCGGCAGCGCCGAAAAGTTGTAGCACACTGA
Organism: Halomonas sp. A3H3; assembly: GCF_000982975.1. NCBI lineage: Bacteria > Pseudomonadati > Pseudomonadota > Gammaproteobacteria > Oceanospirillales > Halomonadaceae > Halomonas > Halomonas sp. A3H3. Next base: position 3,161,398 of record NZ_HG423343.1, read on the forward strand.
CCAAATCATGTTCTGGCGCATGATACGCCGGGTGGCGCGGGAAATCTCGATGGCCTCAAAAATCCGCATCAGGCGTGGGCTGAGCAGCACTGCGTCGGCGCGGGTGCGGGCTAGGTCCGTTGCGCCATTCATGGCAATCGCCACATCGGCACCGGCTAACACCGGCACGTCGTTAATGCCGTCACCAATCATCGCCACAGTTTCGCCTGCGGCTTGAAGCTCTTTCATCCGGGCCAGCTTGCCTTCCGGGCTGGTGCCCGCATGCCAGATGGCAATATTGAGCTGATCGGCCAGGCTTTCCACGGCATCTTCGGTGTCACCAGATAGCAGCTCCACGCTTAACCCCAGAGTCTGGAGGGCTTTGATCGTGGCGGCAGCGTCGTCGCGAACGCCATCGTGCAGGCCAAACCAGGCGCGGGGTGCACCGTTTTCACTAAGCAGCAGCCACTGACCTTTGGCCGGCGCCGCTATGACGTCATCCTCGGTGCTATCTATTGTGCTATCCATTGCGCTATCTATTGCAAACCTGGGCTTGCCCAACCGCCAACGAGCGCCGTTTAGGCTCCCTTCGAGCCCTTGCCCGGTGTGGCTGTGAATATCTTTGGCTTGCAGGGTCGCATCCCGGAACGGCCTAAAGGCGCGGGCGATCGGGTGTTCCGAGTGGGCCTCAAGGGCGGCGGCAATGGCCCGTGCATGCTCGGCGGTTAATTCACCAAAGGGCTGGGTTTGGGTAAGGTGCATTTCGCCGCGGGTCAGGGTGCCGGTTTTATCAAAAATCACCCGGGTAACGTTAGAGAGCGTCTCCATGGCATCGGCGCGGGTGATCAAGACACCGCGCTTTCGCAGTTGGCCATGGCCAGCTGCCAGTGCCGCGGGAGTGGCCAGCGCCAGCGCGCAGGGGCAGGTCACCACCAGCACCGAAAGTAGCACCCAGAGCATCCTCGAGGGGTCGATAAACCACCAGGCGATAGTCACGCAGGCTGTGACTACTAGCAGGCGCAGCACGAATAGGTGCGCCATACGCGCAGCCATCTGGGCTAGCCGCGGGCGGCTGGCAAAGGCACGGTCGGTAAGATCGACGATACCCGCTACACGGGCATCGCGCCCTGCGTGGGTAACCCTTATCACCAGCGGGTTTTCCATGTTTTGGCTACCGCCGGTAATGCGGTCGCCCACTCGGCGGGTTACTGGTAGGTATTCGCCGGTCAGCATTGATTCGTCCAGGCTCGATTCACCCTCCTCGATGATGCCATCGGCAGGCACGCCATGGCCGGGCTTGATCAATACGCGATCGCCGGGAGTGAGTTCGCTGGCGGGCAGAATGCGCTCGCTGCCGTCACTTTCCAGCCGTGTGGCCGAAATCGGCAGCACGCCGCTCAGCGCATTGCCGCTATGCCCGCTGCGGCGCCTGGCGCGACTCTCCACGTAGCGGCCAAACAGCAAAAAGAAGGTGAACATGGTCACCGAGTCAAAATAGACCTCGCCCACGTCAAACAGCACCGCATAGCTGCTGGCAAGATACGCCCCGCCGATTGCCAGTGACACCGGCACATCCATGCCCAGTACGCCGGTGCGCAGGTCGCGCAGGGCGTTGCGGAAAAACGGCTGGGCGGAGAAAAACACCACTGGCGTGGCCAGGGCAAAGGAGAGCCAGTGGAACAGTGCGTAGAAGTCTTCGCTGATTTCACCGGGGCCGGAGACATAGATCGGGATCGAGAACATCATCACCTGCATCATGCCGACGGCGGCAATAATCAGCCGACGTACGTTCATGCGCTCTTCATGCTGCAGGCGCGCCTGGGCCTGGTCTGGCTCGTAGGGCTGGGCCTCGTAGCCAATCGCGGCCAGTTCGGCCAGCAGTTGCGAGAGCTTCAGCTGCTGAGGATCCCAGCTCACCCGCAGGCGGTGGTGAGTTAAGTTCACTGCGCTGGTGGCAATTCCCGTTAAGGCATTCAGGCGGTGCTCGATCAGCCAGGCGCAGGCAGCACAGGTAATGCCTTCGATGGCGAGGGTCGCTTTGACGTTGCCCTCATCGCCGTCGGGGTGAACAAACTGTGCCTGAAGTCCGGGGTCGTCAAACACCGACCAGGTATCGGCTTTGGCAGCCTGATGTTCATCAGGGCGTTCGGGCAGTTCGGTGCGGTAGCGGTAGTAGCTTTCAAGGCCCCCATCGACGATGGCATGGGCCACCGCTTCGCAGCCAGGGCAGCAGAGCGGATGGGCATGATCATCAAGGGTAATCGACCAGGGCGCCCCAGCGGGCACCGGGTTACCACAGTGGTAGCAGGGCGCGGCAGTCGTTACGTCGCTCATTCGCTTGCTTTGCGTCCTCCCGGCAGTAGTGTGACGCTGTCTTCATCGGGGAATGTGGCTTCACCGGTAAGGCGCCAATCGGCATTTTCCAGCGCGGGCTGAATCTGCAGATACCAGCGGTAACGCAGGTTGTCAGGGCCTTGTGTGATATAGCGGCCGTCACGGACATGCTCAAGTACGAAGGATTGATCACGATCATCTTCGGTAGGGAAGATAAAATCCAAATAGAGTTTGTCGGGACGCGCATCGCCGCTTAAATCAATCACAATATCGCTGGTAAGCGGATCAAGGCGTAAATCTGCGCTTAGGTTTAACTCTCTGGCACGGTCTTGCTTGGCAAGCACCATATTGATGGCTTTGCCATGCTTGTAATAATCCTCCTGAACAACCATGCCATCGAAGCTTTTAACCGACATAACGGCAAAGGTAATACTAAACATAATGGATGAGAGCAGAATGCCGATTAAAAACCACGGCCAAAACTGCTTATACCAAGGCGTCACCTTATCGCCAGAGGGTAGGGATGACATAGTTGCTTATCTCCTAATATTGCCCAGGAAGCTGGTTTCGCGCTCGATACGAATATCCGCATCCTGTTGAGCCTGCAGCGTGAATACAATGGGGTGGCTGGGTTGCTGTAAATCGTCGGGATCGGCGGTCACGGTGACGGCTTCGAAGCGCGACTCCCCCGCGGGTACGCTAATAGCACTGCTGTCTAGAGTGAGGCTGGGCAATCCAGCAACGCTTAGCTGGTAGGTGTGGTCTTGATCATCCAGGTTGCGAATGGTCAGGCTAAATACATTGCTAATCTGACCGTCGCGGGTCATTTGGTAGAGCTGGGTACGCTCGCGTTCAGCGTCAAAATTGAGCGGCATGCGGTCGTTAATGGCCCAGGCAAAGGCGCCCATCATCAGCACCAGAGCGGCGAAGTAGCCGAGCAGGCGCGGGCGCATGATATGGCTCTTTTTGCCTTCCAGAGCATTTTCGGTGGTGTAGCGCACCAAGCCCCGCGGGTAGCCCATTTTATCCATCACGCTATCGCAGGCATCGATACAGGCGGCGCAGGTAATACACTCGTACTGCAGTCCATCGCGGATATCGATGCCGGTAGGACAGACCTGCACGCAAAGGTCACAATCGATACAGTCGCCATAGCCTGCCTCGCGGGCTTCTAAATGGCTTAGGTTTTTTTTGCGATGACCACGGGGTTCGCCACGTGATTCATCGTAGGAGACGATCAATGTGTCGCGGTCAAACATGACCGATTGGAAACGCGCATAGGGGCACATGTAGATGCACACCTGTTCGCGCAGCCAGCCCGCGTTGAGGTAAGTAAATACCAGGAAAAAACCAACCCAGAAGTAGGACCAGCCGTGAGCTTCAAGGGTGGGGAGCTCTGTCACTAAATCACGAATCGGCGTGAAGTAACCCACAAAGGTAATGCCGGTGGCGAGGGCAATGAGCAGCCAGGCCGTGTGTTTAGCCCCCTTGCGCCAAGCTTTGTCGGCGGTCATCGGTTGGTTATCGAGTTTGATGCGCCGATTGCGCGAGCCCTCGATACGGTGTTCAAGCCAAATGAATAGAAATGTCCAAACGCTTTGCGGACAGGTGTAGCCACACCAGACCCGACCCGCAAAAACGGTAATAAAAAATAGCCCAAAGGCGCAGATAATCAGCAGCCATGACAGCAGGATGAACTCCTGCGGGTAAAACGTGGCGCTAAAAATATGGAATTCACGGTTAGGCAGGTCGAATAGAATTAACGGCCGACCACCAATGTTAATCCACGGTAAAAGAAAAAATGCCAGCATTAACGCCCAGTTGGCACTGCGCCGTAGCTTTTGGAAAACGCCTTTAATTTCGCGCACGTAAATGTGTCGCCGCTTGGCGTACATTTCTTGGGTAACCGTTTCAGAGGGAACGTGATGTCCCACCGGATTCGGCGTGACGTCTTGGCTTGGTATCTTTTCCATGGCGATATTCCCGGCTCAGAAGGCAGGAGAGGTGGCACCTTTCTTCAACTAGACGAAATGCTCAATTAAAGGAAGTGCTTTGTTAAATATGATGCTTAGTCGCGGTCTTATGTGTTTCGTTAATATTGTATCGGGTTGGGTATAAAGAAAGGGTGCGGTTTGGGGCCGCACCCTTGCTTGGCTAGCGTTGCTGACGGTAACTGCTATCTGTCAGCGGTCAATCAGTCCGCTAAGCGCAGGCTATACACATAGGCGGCAACCAGATGAACACGCTCTTCACCAATATAGGCCGCTTGCGCAGGCATATGACCGTTACGGCCGTTACGCAGCGTTTGACGGATAGAGTCACCGACTTCCTGGCCGGGTGCCAAATAAAGCCAAGTGTTATCGGTCAGGTTGGGTGCGCCGAGAGCCGTGTTACCCGTGCCGCTGGGGCCGTGGCAGGCAGCACACACCGCCATAAAGGTGCTTTCGCCCTGTTCAGCCTGCGCCTCGTCATGTTCTTCATTAGACAGCGAAAGTACGTATTGCGTCAGGTTCTCAATATTCTCCTGACCCAGTTGCTGCCAGGAGGGCATTAGGCCGTTACGGCCATTATTGAGAGTGGTCAAAATATTTTCTGGCTCACCACCGTATAGCCAATCGTCGTCGGTCAGGTTGGGAAAGCCATAACCGCCCTGAGCGTTGGAGCCGTGACACACTGCGCAGTTGTTTTGGTAGATACGTTCAGCGACCTGCATCGCCTCCGGATCTTCGGCAAGCTCAGGAATGGGCACCTCCTGATACTGGGCAAAAATCGGCGTGAAGCGCTCTTCGGCTTGAGCCACTTCCTCTTCCCATTGACCCTCTTGCGACCAACCAAAGATACCTGCGTAGTTGCCCAGGCCGGGATAGAGTACCAAATAGACCAGTGCAAAAATTACTGTTATGACGAAAAGCTGGAACCACCACTTTGGCAGCGGGTTGTCATACTCTTCAATGCCATCGGCGGCGTGGCCGGTGGTTTCAACGTTACCGTCCGCGTCAGGTGTTTTATCGGTACGGCGGTTGGCCAGCAGTATCCATACGCTCAGCGCGATCGTGCCCAGCGTAATGATAATGATCCAGGCGCTCCAGAAGCCGGATAGGGAGTCACCCCATAGATTACTCATATATTCTTATCTCCCCTGTCGTCGCGGGAATGCGCTTCGCTGTCGCGTTCACGCGAAGCGTGCTTGTCACTGGTCGGTTGCTCATCGTCGTCTGCAAAGGGCAAATTAGCCGCTTCGTCGAAATCTGGCTTGCGTCGCTTGGAGTACGCCCAGAGGGCAATGCCGATAAACGCGAAAATCAAGATCAGCGTGATGAGGCCGCGAAAAGTTCCCGTATCCATAACTTAGCGAGTGCCCTCGAGCACGGTTCCGAGCTGCTGTAAGTACGCGACCAGGGCGGTGATTTCCTGGGTGCCGCGTACGTCGTCAGTAGCGTTGGCGATATCTTCGTCGGTATAGGGCACGCCCAGTTGACGCAGCGTACGCATCTTTTGGGGAGTGGCATCACCATCGAGGGTGTTTTCAAACAGCCAGGGGTAAGCCGGCATTACCGATTCAGGGACTACATCCCGGGGGTTGTAGAGGTGAGCACGGTGCCAGTCGTCGCTATAGCGGCCGCCAACACGCGCTAGGTCTGGCCCGGTGCGCTTGGAGCCCCATAGGAAGTTGTGCTCATACACCTGCTCGCCCGCCACATTGTAGTGACCATAGCGCTCGGTTTCCGCACGGAACGGGCGCACCATTTGCGAGTGACAGCCCACGCAACCTTCGCGGCGATAGATGTCACGGCCTTCCAGCTCCAGGGCTGACAGCGGCTCCAGGCCTTCAACCGGCTCGGTGGTCTGCTTCTGGAAAAACAGTGGAACCACCTCCGCCAAGCCGCCGAAACTGATCACGACAAGGATCAACACGGCAAGCAGGCCAACGTTCTTTTCGACAATCTCGTGTTTCATTGGTCTCAACTTCCCCGGTTTAAGCAGCTTGTGGCGCTGAATGGCTGATGGCCTCACGACGCTTAACGGTCATGTAAACGTTGAACGCCATGATCAGCATGCCGGTGACCCAGAAGAGGCCGCCGATTAAGCGAACAAAGTAGCCCGGTGCGCTGGCTTCAACGGCTTCAACAAAGGTGTACATCAAGGTGCCGTCAGGGTTGATCGCACGCCACATCAAGCCTTGCAGAATACCGTTAACCCACATGGAGGCGATGTATAGCACGGTTCCGATCGTGGCCAGCCAGAAGTGCACGGCGATCAGGTTGATCGAGTACATTTCAGTGCGACCAAAGACGCGCGGAATCAGGTGATACATCGAGCCGATGGTGATCATCGCTACCCAACCGAGCGCACCAGAGTGAACGTGACCAATGGTCCAGTCAGTGTAGTGCGAAAGCGCGTTGACGGTCTTAATCGCCATCATAGGGCCTTCAAAGGTAGACATGCCGTAGAACGACAGAGCAACCACCAAGAAGCGTAGCGTGGGGTCCGTGCGCAGCTTATGCCAAGCTCCTGACAGGGTCATCATGCCGTTGATCATGCCACCCCAGGAGGGAGCCAGCAGGATGATCGACATAACCATACCCAGCGACTGTGCCCAGTTCGGCAGCGCTGTGTAGTGCAGGTGGTGAGGGCCTGCCCACATGTAGATCATGATCAATGCCCAGAAGTGGACGATTGAAAGACGGTAGGAGTAGATCGGACGCTCAGCCTGCTTCGGCACGAAGTAGTACATCATGCCCAGGAAGCCTGCAGTTAGGAAGAAGCCTACCGCGTTGTGTCCATACCACCACTGCACCATCGCGTCCACTGCTCCGGCATAGATCGAGGTGGAGTACATGGGGGTCACTGGGATGGCCGCGTTGTTGACGATATGCAGCACCGCAACGGTCAAAATAAACGCCGCGAAGAACCAGTTCGCTACATAAATGTGCGACGTGGTGCGTTTTTTGATCGTCATTAGGAACACAATGGCGTAGCTGATCCATACGACCGCGATCAAAATATTGATCGGCCACTCAAGCTCAGCGTACTCCTTGGTCGTGGTGTAGCCCATGGGCAGGGACACTACCGCTGAGATAATGACCGCTTGCCAGCCCCAAAAGGTAAAGGCCGCTAACTTGTCAGAGAAAAGCCGTGTCTGACAGGTACGCTGGACAACGTAGTACGACGTGGCAAAGAGCGCCGAACCGCCAAAGGCGAAAATTACGGCGTTAGTGTGTAACGGACGCAGGCGCCCAAAGCTAGTCCAAGGTAGGCCAAGGTTCAGTTGCGGCCAAACCAGTTGCGAGGCGAGGATGACACCCACTGTCATTCCCACAATGCCCCACACAACGGTCATAATCGCGAACTGCCGAACCACCTTGTAGTTGTAGGTCGGGTGTTCAAATGCTGTGCTCATGTCATGTTCCCATCGAACGCGGTTAGGGGGTAACCCGTGGCATTTTGCACGGGTGCGACCACCCGCTTGATGATGCAGGTCAAGATCCGACCAAGATTCTAGCGCAGCCAGGGCTTAACCTGAACACACCAATTGGTTAAAGACTGAATTATCAGGAGCGATAGGTGTCACATTACGTTTTGTCTGGGTATATCGAGGTGCCTCCCAAGGGGTTAAAAGAGGCGCTTAAGCGCCAGCCAAATGGCGCCTTTCTGGTGCAGGGCATGGGGCCGTTAACTGTTCATGGTCACGCCAAGCTAGGTCGGTTGCTGTTTGCCCATGGCGCAGGGGCTGGTCAGCAGTCACCCTTCATGCGTCAATTTGTCACCTCGCTGGCGGCTCAGGGTGTTCAGGTTTTATGTATTGATTTCCCCTATATGCAGCAGATGCAGGAAACCGGCAAACGTCGACCGCCGCCGCCTATCGCCCAGACCCTTGATCAGTTTGCCCAATGGTATGCGCTACTTGCTGACCTATTTGACGAACCGCTATGGATTGGAGGCAAATCGATGGGCGGCCGAGTGGCGACCCTATTTGCCAGTGAACAGCCATGCAAGGGCACTGCGCCGGGTGTAGTGATAGCAGGTTACCCATTTCATCCTACTAAAGCGCCTGACAAGCTTCGTTTGGATCACTGGCCCAAGATTGCCTGCCCCATGCTGATTTTACAGGGTGAGCGTGATCCTTTCGGTACTCGAGACGAGGTAGCCGGCTATACACTGCCGCCAAACGCGCAGCTTGCTTGGCTGACGGATGGCGACCATGACTTTAAGCCGCGGCGATTTTCTGGCCTGACCCAAACGGTTTTGATTGACGAGGCTACCCAAGTTGCGGCATCCTTCGTCCGCGCTCATGGCACAGGCCTTACGTAAGAGAGTAACGCGCTGGTTTAGAATACGATTTTTAAACGCGGCATGTTGACATTCGGTAAGCCTTCTGTAGAATGCAGCGCCACGTGACCAGCGGGTGGTTAGCTCAGTTGGGAGAGCACCAGCCTTACAAGCTGGGGGTCACTGGTTCGAACCCAGTACCACCCACCATCGTCTACCCTTTGGAAGCGCCTCTGAACCGCTTATAAATGTTAGCTTCGATGGTTGTTTTAAAAGTGCTTTAACGTGGACCGGTAGTTCAGTCGGTTAGAATGCCGGCCTGTCACGCCGGAGGTCGCGAGTTCGAGTCTCGTCCGGTCCGCCATCATCAAATCAACGTCTGCTAATAGTTGTTATCGCAATTCGGACCGGTAGTTCAGTCGGTTAGAATGCCGGCCTGTCACGCCGGAGGTCGCGAGTTCGAGTCTCGTCCGGTCCGCCACGATAACTGCTAAGCTAAGCTGGTAAGAAAAAGTTGGTAAGCACAGCAATTATTTACCAATGGATTGGGTGGTTAGCTCAGTTGGGAGAGCACCAGCCTTACAAGCTGGGGGTCACTGGTTCGAACCCAGTACCACCCACCATCTTAAGCTTTTGAAAGATGGTCTGGAAGTGTGAAAGTAGTACCTAGTACGACCTGTATTTGATGTGCATAACGGACCGGTAGTTCAGTCGGTTAGAATGCCGGCCTGTCACGCCGGAGGTCGCGAGTTCGAGTCTCGTCCGGTCCGCCA
>NZ_HG423343.1:3170853-3200594 GCF_000982975.1 Halomonas sp. A3H3
TGATGTGAAACGCCCCTTGGAAGCACTGGATCAATGGATACGGCGGCGCTTACGCGGCCTGATCTGGCGACAATGGAAACGCCCATCGACTCGGCGTCGGAAGCTGCGAGGGCTAGGCCTAGACGGGCACCGCGCCTGGAAATCGGCGGGGAACGGTCGAGGCCCCTGGTGGAATGCCGGGGCTTCGCACATGAATCAGGCCCTGCCGAGGAAATGGTTTTATGACCAGGGACTGATCTCGGTACTGGATACGGTAAGATGGCTTAAACGTTCTGCATGAACCGCCGTGGTACGGAACCGTATGCCCGGTGGTGTGAGAGGACAGGGGAGGCGACTCCCCTTCCTACTCGATTGTCTGCATCTTAAGTTGCAGCTGTTAGCCCGTAATCGCGGCAACGCCTGCTTTGGCAACCTGCACATCCTGGTCGGGTTTTACGCCGGAAATGCCCACGGCACCTACCACATGACCGTCAACAGTAATCGGCACGCCACCTGAAAGCAGGCCTTGCAGCGGTGCGGTGACGAACGCAGTGCGGCCGCCATTAATCATCTCTTCAAACACCTGGGTCTCTTTACGACCTAGCGCCGCACTGCGCGCTTTTTGCGTAGCGACTTCGGCGCTGAAAGGGGCTGCGCCATCCAAACGCCGCAGCGCTAACAGGTGGCCGCCGTCGTCGGTTACTGCGATGGTCACCGGCCAGCTGTTGCTGTCAGCCTCTTTCTGAGCGGCGTCGAGTACGTTGATCACATCGCTCTGAGCGAGAATGGCTTTTGTTTGCATGTTTGAATCCTTGTTAAGGGAGGAGTGAAAATAGCCGCGCTGTTAAAACCTGCGCGGCTTGGGGTTAAGGGTTAGTGGTGAAGCGTTAAGTGAGCGCTGCATCGACGATCTCAACCCAGTGGCGTACCGGAGTGCGATTGGCGCCCGCCAAGTGGGTTTGGCAACCGATATTAGCCGTCACGATCATCTCTGGGTCTCCGGCCTCCAGCGCATTGAGCTTATTGTCGCGCAGTTGGGTGGCCAGTTCGGGTTGGGTGATCGAATAGGTACCCGCCGAACCGCAGCAAAGATGCGCATCCTGCACCGGGGTTAGCGCGAAGCCAAGCTTGCCCAGCACGCCTTCGACCGCACCGTTAAGTTTTTGGGCATGCTGCAGCGTACAGGGGCAGTGGAACGCCAGTCGTTGCGATGCGTTAACGTTCAAGGCGTCCAGCGGCTCATCTCGCAGGATTTCGACAATATCTTTGGCTAGAGTGCTCACCTTTTGCGCTTTAACGGCGTAGTCAGGGTCATCCTTGAGCATGTAACCATACTCTTTGACAAAGGCGCCGCAGCCACTGGCGGTTTGAACGATGGCTTCGGTGCCTTGCTCAATGTACGGCCACCAGGCATCAATATTGGCGCGCATGCGTGCACGGCCATCGTTCTGGGCATTAAGGTGGAAATCAACGGCGCCACAGCAGCCCGCTTCAGCCACCGGCGTTACGCTTATACCAAGCCGATCAAGAATCCGCGTGGTGGCAGCATTGGTATTGGGTGATAGCCCCGGCTGAACGCAGCCTTCCAGTATCAATACCCGCCGGGTATGGCGGTTGGCATCCGGGCGTGCGCCTGCATCTATCGGCGCTGCGGGCATTTTATTACGCAGCTTGCTAGGCACCAGTGGTTTAAAGGTTTGCCCCAGCTTTAGCAGCGCTTGGAAACGTTTGGGCTCGACCATCATTTTTCGCAGCGCATAGCGCTGGGCCCGCTCACCTGCCGGGCGAGGAACGCGCCGCTCAATTTCGGCACGGCCAATGTTGAGCAGCTTGTGGTACTCCACGCCGGAAGGGCAGGTGGTTTCACAGTTAAGACAGGTAAGGCAGCGATCAAGATGAAGGCGCGTCTCATCGGTTACCTGATCGTCATCGTCGCGGCTCTCCAGCAGCTCTTTCATTAGATAGATACGCCCACGAGGGCTATCGCGCTCATCGCCTAACAACTGGTACGTCGGGCAGGTGGCGTTACAAAAACCGCAGTGCACGCAGGTGCGCAGTATGCGATCTGCTTCTTGAATATGCGGCTTCTGAAGGTCGGCATCGGTAAAGTGCGTCTGCATGTCAGCTCTCCTGATTAAAACGCCGCATAAAGACGACCGGGGTTAAAAATGCCATGGGCATCCAGCTCCGCCTTTAGATTGCGATGATATTTCTCCACCACTGCATTGAGCGGTGTGAATGGATCTGCGGCGCCGCCCTGGAGCTGAGGTGTGTAGCAAGTGGCGTGGCCGCCTACTGCGCTACAGGCATCGCGCAGGGTACTGGCATCCAAGGTGGTTTTCAGCCAGCGCTGGCTGCCCGCCCAGTCGTAAAAAATATCGGCCTCGGGAATATCCAGCGCCAGCGGCGCGGTGTTGGGCGGTAGTGACAGCCGCCACAGCGATTGGTCGGCGCTACAGGTGAAAAATGCGTGAGTATGGTCGCGTAGTTCTTGCCAGAAGTTGGCATCAAGTGGCTCGCCACCTAGACTTGCCTGGGTTGCGGCCACAGAGCTTTTGCCGCCTTCCAAGCGCAAAAACAGTTCGCCGTGGTGCCAAGCGGCGGCGGTAATCGGTAGCGGTTTTCGGCCCAGTTCGGCGAGTTTTTTAAGCGCCTCATCCAGCCCAATGGTTAAGCGCAGGCTGTGAGTCGCGGTGGGAATAGGCAGCACTTTAAAGGAGATGTCGGTCAATACGCCGAGCGTGCCCTGAGCGCCTGCCATCAGGCGCGACAGGTCGTAACCGGCGACATTTTTCATCACTTCGCCGCCAAAGCGGAGGAGTTTACCCTCTTGGGTGATTATTCGCGTGCCCAGCACAAAGTCACGGACTGCGCCTGCCCAGGGACGGCGTGGGCCAGAGAGGCCGGTGGCCACGGCACCACCAATGGTAGACGCTTCACCAAACATGGGCGGCTCAAAGCCCAGCATTTGGTGTTTCTCTGCCAGTACTTCCTGCAGGTCGCTAAGCCGAGTGCCAGCGCGCACGGTCACTACCAGTTCCACTGGGTCATAGCTCACAATGCCACTATGTTCGGCCATCTGCAGTGCTTGGCCTTCCACCGGTCGGCCATAAAAGGCGCGGGTATCTCCGCCTACAATGCGAAGCGGTGTGCGTGCGTCATAGGCGCTGCGTACCTGTTCACACAGGGCATCAGCGATATCGCGGTCAGCAATCGCTCGTTCGGTCATGGTCTTTCCCACTATTGGTCTTTTCCATTATTCGTTTTGGCTAATTATTGTCTTAGCTTCGGCTTGGCTCGCTGCTAGAAGCGCGGTAGCTCCGGATGCGGTAGTTCGTTATTATGCACATGCATAGCACCAAACTCGGCGCAGCGGGCCAGCGTCGGAATATTCTTTCCGGGGTTAAGCAGTCGCTGTGGATCAAAGGCAGCCTTCAAGGCATGAAAAACGCTGATTTCATCCGCCTGGAATTGGCTGCACATTTGATTGATCTTTTCGCGCCCAACGCCATGTTCGCCGGTGATCGAACCGCCCGCGGCCACGCATAGCTCAAGAATCTTGCCGCCCACCTCTTCGGCAAGCGCCAACTGGCCTTCTTTATTGGCATCAAACAGGATCAGCGGGTGCATATTGCCATCGCCGGCGTGGAACACGTTGGCCACCGCCAGGCCACTCTCTTCTGAAAGTGCGGCAATGCCTTTCAGCACGCGGGGGAGCTCTCGGCGGGGGATGGTGCCATCCATGCAGTAGTAATCCGGTGACATACGGCCCACTGCAGGGAAGGCATTCTTACGCCCAGCCCAGAACTTGGCGCGCTCGGCTTCATCCCGGGCCTGTTGGATATTGGTGGCCCCGGCGGCTTCCAGTACGCGGCGAACGGTGTCGCAGTCGTCGTCCACGTCGGCTTCAACGCCATCCAGTTCGCAGAGTAGAATCGCCTCGGCATCGAGGGGGTAGCCAGCTTTGACAAAATCCTCGGCGGCTTTGATGGCGAGTTTGTCCATCATCTCCAGGCCACCAGGAATAATGCCTGCGGCAATGATATCGCCGACGGCGCGACCGGCTTTCTCGACATCGTCGAAGCTGGCCATCAGTACTTTGGCGGCTTCCGGCTTGGGCAGTAGCTTGACGGTAATTTCGGTGACCACGCCGAGCATGCCCTCAGAGCCGTTCATCAATGCCAGCAGATCAAAGCCTGGCGCATCAAAAGATTCAGCGCCCAGCGTCATGTGCTCGCCCTCGATTGTGAGCACATCCACGCGCATCACGTTATGCACCGTTAGGCCATATTTTAAGCAGTGTACGCCGCCAGCGTTTTCGGCCACGTTACCACCGATAGAGCAGGCAATTTGAGAGGAGGGATCCGGCGCGTAGTAAAGGCCATAAGGCGCAGCGGCTTCGGAAATCGCCAGATTGCGCACGCCGGGTTGAACCCGCGCCAAGCGGGCTTCAGGGTCGACTTTGAGAATTTGGTTAAAACGCGACATTACTAAAAGTACGCCCTGTTCCAGCGGCAGTGCACCGCCGGAAAGTCCAGTACCCGCGCCGCGAGTGACCACAGGCACGCCAAGCGCATGGCAGCGCTTGAGCAGCTCTTTCACCTGATCAAAGGTTTCAGGCAGCGCCACCAGCATCGGCAGCACGCGATAGGCCGCCAGCCCATCGCACTCAAAGGGGCGCAGGTCTTCTTCGCGATGCAGCAGCGTCATATCAGGAACGGCTTGCTGCAGGTCGGTTAAGACTTCGCTTTTATCGCGCCGAACCAGTGCACCGTCCAGGCGCTCATCAAAGAGGATATTCATTAAGACATCCCATGCTTATTATCGTTAAAGGTAAATGCTAAAACGGTCTGTAGATAACATGGCCTCAATTTGGGCTTTTTTTACCCGCCTGTCTAGGCTGTGGTGCATTGGTCTGACCAGTAATTAGTCGACTGTGTTGTCTTCTTTGTTTAGTACTGGGTTAAGTACTGGCAAGCTGGACATAAAGCCCATCAGGAGAGCTAACATGCCAGAGGAGAATCAAGCCTTGTCACCCGGGCTGCGAATGCCGGATCAGGTGGCTACCCGGCTTGAGCATTTAATTCTTGATGGCGTTTTTCGGCCCGGCCAACTGCTTCCTTCTGAGAGGCGGCTGTGTGATCGGCTGGGCGTCTCACGTGCTTCGCTGCGTGAGGGGTTGAGAATTCTGCGCAGTAAAGGAATTATCGATACCCGCCAGGGCCACGGCTCGACGGTCGCGACGCTGTTGCCGGTGGGTAACCAAAGCCCATTGATGCATCTGTTTAAAGATCACCCGCGCACGCTGTTTGATCTGTTAGAAGTGCGCGCCCTGCTGGAAGGGGAGTCGGCGCGGTTAGCCGCGAGCCGCGGCACATCCGCCGATCGGGTGCTGATCACTCGACGCTATCGCGAAATGGCCGACTACGCGGAAAGTGCAGAAAGCATTGATGTCGAGCGTCTAGCGCGACTTGATCACGCCTTTCACCTGGCGGTCTCCCAGGCGTCCCACAACCCGGTGTTGGTGCATACACTGCAGAGCCTGACCGATTTACTGCTCAGCTCGGTGTTTGCCTCGGTCAAGCACCTTTATCACTTGCCAGCCCCCAGGACGATGATCAATCAGCAGCATGCGCAGTTGCATGAGGCCGTAGTCAACGGCGAGGCGGAGCAGGCAGAACAGGTGGCACTAGAGCACCTCTCCAGCATTAGCCAACTGCTGCGTGATTTAGAAGAGGAGCACGAACGGCTAGAACGCTCCTCCATGCGACTTGAAGATTGGCAGTAGTTCAATCATTAATACATCAACAACAACCCAGGAGATCAATGTGGCCATTTATCAATACGGTGAGTATCGGCCTGATATTCAGGACGAGGTCTACATCGCGGAAACGGCGGATGTTATCGGCCAAGTGACCTTAAAAGCACATTCAAGCGTCTGGTATCAGGCCGTGTTGCGCGGCGATAGCGATCATCTTGAAATAGGCGAAGAGAGTAATATTCAGGATGGTGCGGTTCTCCATGCTGACCCAGGCTTTCCGCTTAAAGTAGGCAAAGGGGTGACGGTCGGGCATCAGGCTATGCTGCATGGCTGCACCGTAGGCGATGGCTGCTTAATCGGTATACAGGCGGTAGTACTCAATGGCGCGGTGATTGGTGAGAATAGCCTGGTGGGTGCCGGTGCCTTTATTAAGGAGGGCGCGGTGTTTCCGCCTAACTCGTTAATCGTTGGCTCGCCTGCCAGGGTGGTGCGGGAGCTTTCTGATGAGGCCGTTGCGGGTATGAAAAAGAATGCCCAGGGCTATGTCGAGCGCGGTAAACGCCACAGCCAGGAGCTAAAGCGAATAGACTGACGCTAGCTGGCTAGATTGATCTCACCAAAACGACAAAACCCCCAGGTTTAGGCCTGGGGGTTTGTGTTTCTAGCGTAGCGTATACGACCACTACATCACATCAATGGGTCCGTGACGCCAATAACGTAGAACGCAATCAGTGCGATGGTACCGGCAAAGATGAGGTAGTAGATGGTGGGCAGAATCGTCTTACGCAGCGTGGCGCCTTCACGGCCTAACAGCCCGACCGTTGCTGACGCCGCAACCACGTTATGGATGGCAATCATATTACCTGCCGCCGCACCCACGGCCTGCAGCGCTACCATCATGGCCGTAGAGAGGCCCAGGGTTTCAGCAACACTAAACTGGAACTCCGCCAGCATTAGATTGGATACCGTGTTGGAACCTGCAATAAAGGCGCCCAGCGCTCCTACCGCTGGGGCAAAGAAGGGGTAAATGCCGCCTACGCTACTGGCCACCGCCTGGGCCATCATCACCGGCATTGAGACAAGGTCCGCACCGTTAACGCCAGAGTTGATCAGGATGCGCACCATTGGCACGGTAAAGATCAACACGAAGCCAGCACCAAAAATCGTTTTGGTTGATTCAGACACCGCCGCGCTAATCTTTTGCGGGTTCATGCGATGTAAGAAGTAAGTGGCAATCACCACGGCAATAATAATACCGCCCGGCAGGTAGAGCGGCTGAACACCACCACTGACACCCGCTTCACCAAGGATATTGTTCCAACTGAGGTTAATGGAGGTCAGGGCGTTACGCAGCGGCTCGATGGTGCGAGAGGCCACCAGGAACAGAGCGAGAAGTACATAGGGTACCCAGCCTTTAAAGGTGGACATTGGCGCTCTGCCGACAACGTCATCAAGTTTGATTTGCAGGTTGCCGATCCACTCGTCTGGCCAAGAGGAAGACTCGGGGAAGTCCCAGGTGTCTTTAGGCAACAGGAAACCACGTTTGGCGGCAGGTACCACAATCGCCAAGCCGACCATGGCACCGATCATTGACGGGAACTCAGGGCCCAGTAGTACGCCTACCAGCATGTAAGGCACCACGAAGCAAACGCCGGTAAAAATGGCGAAAGGGGTAATCGATAGCCCCTCTTTCCAGGAGCGGTTGGCACCGAAGAAGCGCACCATCACCGTGACGAGAATTAGCGGCATCAAAATGCCCACGATACCGTGAGTAATCGCCACTTCGCTGGTGACTAGCTGGAAGAACACATCCCAGCTGGAGCCTACCGAGTCGAGTTCGGCGCTAATACCTGCACGATCCAGGCCGCTGCCCACGCCGACCACAATAGGCGTGCCCACCGCGCCAAACGAGACCGGCGTTGATTGAATCATCATACCCACGACCACAGCAGCAAGCGCCGGGAAGCCAAGAGCGACCATTAGCGGTGCAGCTACCGCGGCGGGCGTACCGAAGCCTGAGGCCCCTTCGATAAAACAGCCGAACAGCCAGGCAACAATCAACGCCTGTACGCGGCGGTCGGGGCTAATGCCTGAAAAACCATTACGGATAGCCGTAATACCGCCGGAGTGCTTAAGCGTATTAAGCAGCAGTATGGCGCCAAAGATGATCCATAGGAGACCCGCAGTTTGAATCAGGCCTTGAATGGTCGACGCCGCCACGCGGCTAAAGGACATATCCCAAGCGGTTAAGCCAATGATGGCCGCGGTCAGGAAAACAATCGGCATCGCTATCTTGGCAGGTATTTTAAACCCTATGAGCAAAATACCGGCCAGCAACAGCGGCAGGAAGGCCAGAAGTGCAAGTATCGTTTCATTCATGGAAGGAACTGCCCCTTGTTATTGATTTGGTATGCTCCGCAATAACCGTCTGGCAGTCGTACCGCCAGTCGGGTGTAGGTGAAAGATACGATTAGGCTAATCATATGACTACATTGGAAAATTGGTCTTACCACTTAAGTGCTTGTTTGATAGCTGGTGTTGCACGGCTTTTATTTTCTTATATATATGTTTTTAAATGGTTTTTTGGTAGTCGGGGGTAAGTCTAAAGGCGCTGAGTCATTAGACTAATAGACAGTACAGTTGCCAGCGAAAGGATGAGTACAGAACTCGCTAGTTGCGTCGTAGTTGGCTTACGCTCATTGTTATCGGCTGAAATGCTGTGTACTCACTATGATCAACCACACGGAGGTTATGGCAGTGGCAATGACTCTTTATGATCTGTGCGGCCGGGACGAACGGCTCCGCTTCTCACCTTACTGCTGGCGCGTACGTATGGCACTCGCCCACAAAGGGCTGGAATTCACCTTCGTAGCGTGGCGATTCCTCGATAAGAAAGCGCTGGCGTTTGCCGACTACGACAAAGTACCGGTGCTGTGCGACGGTGATCAGGTCGTTACCGACAGTTTCGAGATTATGCGCTACCTGGATAAGGCGTATCCCGAGGCACCCGTGTTGGGTGAGGGCGTCAGCTATCAGCGGGTATTACTGTTCAAATACTTTGTTGAGCGCAGCGTAAACCCTGCGCTATTCCGCATTATCGCCATGGATTTATTTGCAGCCGTCCACCCAGACGACCGTAGCTATTTCCGCGAAACACGCGAAGCGCGGTTTGGTTGCACGCTGGAAGAGTTCCATCAGCCCGAGCAGGGTAAGCAGCAGCTCAAGCAGGCGCTGGCACCGGTACGTGACCTGCTGCGGGAGAGCGCTTTTTTAGACGGTGACGCACCCAGCGGCTCAGATTACCTGCTGTTTGGCAGTATGATGTGGGCTCACGTTGTATCGACACAGGCGGTAGTAGAGCCTGGCGACCCGGTGGATGAGTGGTTCAAGCGTATGCTCAACGTGCACAATGGGGCTGCCAGTAATGCCCTGACCGTACGCGATATATAACGCCAACGGCGCGATATGACTAATAGGGCGGTACGCTAAGGTACCGCCCGATAAATTTTGAAAGCTTGGTGGCTCATTGCGAGTGAATCAAGGTTTTCATCAAGGAGATGGCAATGATTGACCTGTATTATTGGACAACACCTAACGGCCATAAAATCTCCATCATGCTCGAAGAAGCCAATCTGGCGTACCGAGTGAAGCCGATTAACATTGGCCGAGGCGAGCAGTTTGATCCTGAATTTCTCACTATCGCCCCCAATAACCGAATTCCTGCCATTGTCGATCACTCCCCGCAGGATGGTGGCCAGCCGCTATCGATGTTTGAGTCGGGCGCTATCCTCGAGTACCTGGCCGATAAGAGTGGCCTCTTCTTACCCTCTGCAGGCCGCGAGCGCTATATCGTATTGCAGTGGTTGCACTGGCAAATGGGTGGGCTAGGGCCCATGGCAGGCCAAAACCATCACTTTTGCCACTATGCGCCGCAAAAGATCGATTACGCCATTGAGCGCTACGTGCGCGAAACCAATCGGCTTTATAGCGTGCTAGACCAACGCCTGGCGCATCACACTTATGTCGGTGGCGATGACTACTCGATTGCTGACATGGCGATCTATCCCTGGATTGTTCCCTGGGAAAAACAGCGTCAAACCTTGGAAGAATTTCCTGACTTGGAGCGCTGGTTTGACATGATCAAAGCACGCCCGGCCGTACGCCGAGCTTATGCATTGGTCGAAGACGTCAATCCCCAAGCCGGCGTGGAAATGGATGAGCAGGCGCGTAAGCACTTGTTCGGTAACCGCTAGTAGCAGGCTGCTGTCAGCCGTTCTAACTATTTGTGAGTGAGCAGGCGCAGCATGAGGAAAAATCATGTTGCGCTGCACAAAAAGCACTGCTAGCTTTAAGGACAGCAGAGGCAAAAGCCTGGCTAAGAACCGCCTAATCAAGGCGTGTTTATGTGCTAGCTCACTCTTGGAGGTACTATTATGAACAAAGCGACTGAGAAAACCACGCAGCAGTTTGATTCCGTTTTTGTTTCACCGATGCGTTCTTACACGCTGACAGCGCTCGATTACTATGATCAGCTGGTGAGTGCACAGTTAGATGCAGCCCGTGCCTACTCGGACATGGCGATTGCGCAAGCGCGCACTTGGCTTGATGTCAAAGACCCCGACAGCTTCAAAAAAGCCATGGAAACCCAGCAAAAAACGGCTGGCGAATTTATGGAACGAGTGAAGGGCGACACGGAAAAAGTAACTTCCATCGGCCAAAGCTTCGCTCAAGACAGCCAAAACATGGCAGAAGAGACCACTAAGAAAGCGGTAGAGACCGCCAAGCAGTAATTTAACTGTACCACCGCTTTAAAACGCCGCGCCCCGAGGGTGCGGCGTTTTTATTTGCACCCGCTCATCAGCGCATGATTAACGGTTTTGATACTCCGCTTCGGCCTTGGCCAGTTTGGCACGTCTGTCAGGTTTGCCTGGTAAAATGGCGTCTAGTAATAAAGCGGCGAGGGCGGCAGGCACTAAGCCCGACTTAAGCAGCAGCCCTAGCTGCCCCGGCATGGTTTCTGAAATCTCCTCGACGGCTGGCAGACCGATACCCAGGCTTAGCGAGACGGCAATTATCAGCATGTTGCGCTGATCCAGCTCGCACTCTTTGATAATTTTAAGACCCGCCGATGCGATCATGACGACGCCCGCACCGCCAAGAACCGCAGGCGGCATGGCGGCCACCAGTCCTCCCAGCTTGGGAAATAGGCCCATGGCGATTAATAGCAACCCACCGATGGTAACCACGTGGCGACTCACCACGCCGGTGAGGGTAATCAAACCAACATTTTGAGCGTAAGCGGTGTTGGGCAGGGTATTGAAAACCGCTGCCAAGGAAGTGGCTACACCATCGGCCATCACTCCGCCGGAAAGCTCGCGATCCTGCGCCGGGCGGCCAGCCCCTGTGGTCGTAATTGCAGAGATATTGCCGATCGTTTCTAACCCGACCACGAACATAATCAGCGTCATGCCAATGATTGCGGTGCCTGAAAACGTCATGCCGTATTCCAGCGGCTTGGGGAATGCAAACCAGGCAGCGTTACTCAGTGACGTAAAATCAACTATTCCAAGGGCAATGGCTACTATGTAGCCAGCCAATAAGCCAAATAGAATAGAGGACGCTTTGATAAAGCCCCGCCCATATTGATGAACGGCAATCGTCATGCTGAGTACAAAGAGCGCCAGCAACAAGTTGCTGGGTGATGCAAAGTCATCCGCCCCCACACCGCCCGCGGCGTAATTGAGGCCGGCCGGCATCAATGTAATCCCGATCAATAGCACCACAATGCCGGTGACTACTGGAGAGAACCAGTGGCGAATCTTCTTTAAAAACGCGCCGAGCACAAATTGCAGCAGCCCTGCTACAAAGGAAGCGCCCAGAACGGCGGGCAGGCCAAACGCTTTCGCCAGCGGTAGCGCCACCGGCAAGAAGCCAAAGCTAGTGCCCTGCACAATCGGTAGGCGTGCGCCTATCGGGCCGATGCCGATGGTTTGTACCAGCGTGGATACCCCCGCAACAAACAATGCCACCTGAATTAAAAAGATCTGTTCCGCCGGGTTAGCGCCGATCACACCAGCAATAATAATCGGCGGTGTCACGTTGCCAGCGAACATGGCCATGATGTGCTGGAGGCCTAGCGGGATCGCTTTTGATAACGGCGGCATCGCATCGGGGTTTTGATTAATGGTACGCGAAGGCCGCGTTTTGGCATCGGGCGGTGTGGACATAGAGAGCCTTTATTCGCTGTGGGTGACATTGTTTTCTTCTTGCATCCATTAGCTAATAAACGTGTATACAAGAAATAAATGCAATAGCCCGGTCAACGAATAGTCTTCAACGCTTCGTTTTATTGCTCGGCCCGCGCCCTTAACCGAAAGCGCGCAATGCGAATAATTTGCTCAATCGCCGTTTGGCGCTCGGTAGCCGCATCGTTGTTCAGGCGCTCCTCGAAGGCTGCTAATATGGCATGTCGATCCAGCCCTTTAACGGCAATCACAAACGGAAAGCCAAACTTCTCCTTGTACGCCACATTAAGGTATTCAAAGCGCGCAAACTCCTCAGGGCTGCACTGATCAAGCCCCGCACCTGCTTGTTCGCTGGTTGAGTCTTGGGTTAATTCACCTGCCATAGCGGCTTTGCCTGCCAGGTCAGGGTGCGCCTGAATCACCTTAATTTGATGTTCGTTGCTCGCCTGCTGCAACATAAGCCCCATCAGCTCGGCCAGTGCGTCGGGTGTATCATGGGCTTCAGTCAGGCCGTGCTGCCAGGCAGCTTCAGCCACCCAGGGGGAGTGCTCATAAACATCCCCATAGTGATGAGTCAGCATTTCAAGGCTGCACTTGCTAGGCGCGGGTGAAAGCAGTAACGGTTGCGGTGTGGGCACTGGAACTCTCCTAAGCGGTGTAGTTTTTTACAACATACGTGATTCAAAGCAAACGTGGATCTAAACGTGCAGGGTTGGAATTACTGTATACAATAAATATCAGTAACGGTACTCTTTGACCAATAGGTCAAGTAACGTCATCAATAATCAACAAGGAGCGGCTATGGGACGTTTAACCACCCACGTACTGGATACCGCCAAAGGTCAGCCCGGTCAGGAGATTACCATTGAGGTGTTTCGCCTTGCCGGCAGTGAGCGCCAGCATCTGAGTACCGTGATCACCAACAGTGACGGGCGTTGCGATGCGCCCATTTTAGAAGGTGATGCGCTCACGCCAGGCGAGTACGAACTGGTGTTCCATGCCGGTGACTACCTGCGTGCCCAAGGCGTTGAAGCGGCCGAGCCGCGCTTTCTAGATGTTATCCCGCTGCGCTTTGGCGTTGCGGATGCCAGCCAGCACTACCATGTGCCGCTACTTCTCTCGCCTTATGGCTACTCAACTTACCGCGGTAGCTGATAAGGGACTTCCGTTATGCAAGCGTATCTAATCGATTTTGTTAATTTGCTGCTGCGCTGGGTGCATGTGATTGCGGCCATCGCCTGGATCGGCGAGTCGATCTATTTTGTAATGCTGGATAATAGCCTGCGCACACCGAAAGCTGAGGAAGACCGCCAGAAGGGTGTGTTTGGCGAAATGTGGTCGGTGCATGGTGGTGGTTTTTACCACAACCAGAAGTACGCTACCGCACCTGCCAAGTTACCCAATGATCTGCACTGGTCATTCTGGAAAGCTTACACCACCTGGCTTTCCGGCTTTGCGCTGTTTGTGATTCTCTACATGGTCAATCCAGGCTTCTATCTGGTAAACCCCAATAGTCCCTGGGAGTGGGCAGCCAACATGACGGGCTGGCAGGCCAACGTGCTGGCGCTGGCATTTTTGCTGGGCGGCTGGGTCGTTTATAACGAGCTGTGTAAGCGCATTAGCCCCAATATGGATCGCGACGGCCTGCTCAGTGTCGCTGTTGCTGTAATGATGGTGGTCGTTGCCTACCTCAGCACGCAGATGTTCACCGGTCGCGCCGCCTTCCTGCTCACCGGTGCGGTGATGGCGACGGCAATGTCAGCCAATGTCTTCTTCTGGATCATTCCCGGCCAGCGCCGCATGGTAAAAGCCATGAAGGCGGGCGATGCCCCCAATCCTTTGGATGGCAAACGCGGCAAGCAGCGCTCGGTGCATAATACCTACTTCACGCTACCGGTCGTGTTGTTGATGGTGAGTAATCACTACTCCTTTATCTACTCCCACGAGCTTGCCTGGGTGGTGATGGTGCTGTTGATCTTTGCCGGTGCTTTAATCCGTCAATTCTTTGTGTTGATGCATGCAGGCAAAACCCAGCCAGCGTATCCCGCCGTTGGGGTAGGGCTTATTCTGTTAGCGTTTTGGGTGGCCGCACCAAGTTCATCGTCGCCTAGTGGTAATGACGGCGCGCAAGGGCCGGATCAGGCGCAAATCACCGGTTTGATTGAGCAGCACTGTGTTCAGTGTCATGCTCGCAACCCTGAGCATGCTGGTTTTTCAGCACCGCCCGCGGGGATTGCTTTCGATAGCTGGGATGAAATCCTCGGGCAAAAGGCACAAATTCAGCAGGTAGTGACCAGCCGCTATATGCCGTTAGGCAATATGACCAACATGAGCGATGAAGAGCGCGATATGATTGCCGCTTGGGAGGAATGATCAGGCTTTGTACGAAAACTGCCTGCGCTCGACAATACTGCGATAAAAATCGCCTCGAAATGCTCATTTACACCCCGTAAACTCCGCTTTCTCGTCGATTTTTGCCTTGTCTAGTCTTCGCTCGCCGACTTTTCGTACAAACCCTAAGGCCTTGAGAGGATAGCTATGAGTGATGCGCAGGCGCCGGAAAAACGGCGCGCTCCTGCTAAAGAAACGAAAAATAGCAAAGAGGGCGATGAACGCCACGACGCCATCTATCGCTCCGTGAGCGATGCCATTGTCGAGCAGCGTTTAAAGCCCGGCGCACGGCTACGCGAAGATGCGCTGGCGGAAGTCTTTGGCATTAGCCGCACTGGTATTCGTAAAATTCTGCAGCGCCTGGCGCTGGAGCAGTTAGTCACGCTAACACCGCGCCGTGGCGCCAGCGTTACCCGGCCCACCGCCGATGAAGCCAAAGACGTATTCGATGCCCGCCAGTTAATCGAGTGCGGATTAATGCCCGACGTAGCTCGGCGCATGGGCGAAAAAGAAGCAGCGGAGCTGCGCGACATGGCCCGTCAAGAGCGCCAAGCGCTGCGCAGCGGGCAACAAAGCGTGGCTATTCGCCTATCGGCAGACTTCCATGTGCGTTTAGCGCAGCTCTCAGGCAACGCCACCCTGGCAGAGTTTGTTGAACGCCTCTGTTCGCGTTCTTCACTGATACTCGCCGTCTACGGCCATCGCGGCCATTTAGGCTGTGAATCCCACGATCACGATGATCTGATCGGCTACCTGGAAACAGGTAACGGCGAGCGGGCAAAAGCCTTTATGAGCCGCCACCTAAAAGCCATCGAAGCCTCGCTCTCCATGGTTGAAGAGGAAGAGAACGTGCCGGATTTGCAGCAGATATTTGGGGGTTGAGTGTGGCGGCTTTAAGCTGCAGCTTGTTGGGCGGCAACGGAACGGGGCTTGATGGAGACCTTGAAGCTGCGCCGAAAATATAGCGCCCCCTACTCCAGAAGCCTTTCCGGTGCATCCATGTCCTCGTGAAGCACACGAACAACGAGCACTTCCGAGTCATGCAGTTGATAAAAAACAGCGTGGTGCTCGACCTGTAATCTGCGATAACCAGAAAAAACATGGTCGTAGTTCGCGCCAAGTGATGGATGATCAATCAGCCGTTTCATGCCGGTCTCAAGCCGATCCAGGTAATTATCCGCCTGATCAACGCCCCATTCCTCACAGGTATACACCCAAATTCCAATGAGATCAGATTCCGCCTTTGGCGTGACATTCAATTCAAGCACTAATCAACCGCCTTGATCCGCTTACGGCCAGCCGCCTTGATAGCCGATATATCCAGGGGGTTCGGGTTCCCGCTTGACTCACCCTCAACGAGGGCTTGCCTTAGCATGGCAAGACGTTGCTTGGCCTGCTGATCCCTTCGGATGAGATCGCGAATGTATTCACTATCGTTGCCAAAGTGGCCGCTTTCAATCTGGGCTTTCACCCAGCCGTTTTGCTGTTCAGTCAGCGTGATGGTTTTCCGGTGCATGCTCATGGCTGATGCTCCAAACATAGGAGAGGTATGACATTATCATACTCCTCCCGCCCCCTGAATCAATGCTCCTCTTATTGCGGCCAGCACGCGCTACTTTGTAGTGAAGGCGAAGCCGCAACGAACAAGACGTCGCCGTGGCTGGACTTGTAAAATTTTTTATAGCGCCATATGCAACAGTGGATAGGCTTTACCCTGCCCATCGACCGGTGAGAGACCTGTCACTTTAAAGCCAATATACTGGTAAAAACCAAGCGCCTGAACATTCTGTTCATTGACGTCGACCTTTGACGCTCCCTGCTCATCGATAGCATTGGCAGCTAACATGGCACCAACGCCTTTTCCGCGCGCATCTGGTGCAATGAACAACATCTCAATATTACCGTCATGAACGCCGCAGAACCCTTGGATTTCACCATGACCATTTTTAGCGCACCTTAAATCAACGGCGTTAAAATACTGCTCCAAGATTAACGGCTTTAACTCTTGTAAATCTTCTTCAGCTAGAAAATCATGGGTTGCTCTGACCGAGGCTTCCCAGATTTCTAGCAGCTTAAGGTGATCTGCTTTTTCTACGGTCTCAATTTTCATCACTAAAGCTCGATCGAAAATTTAACGCTGCGCACAACGGCGCCCTTGCAATGGAGGCGCAGCCGCCGTTGTGCGCAGCGTTAGCATTTTTATCTCACGCGCTAAGAGCCTTCAATACGGCTTGAGGCTCTTTAGATACGACGTTCAATAGCACTAGGGCGGGGCCGTGAGGCGCTCGGTCACCACGCTCCCAATGGCGCAGCGTACTGACGCTGATTCCAAAGGCTGAGGCAAACTCGTTCTGCGACATACCCAGCTTGGAACGTATCTTCTTGACCTCTACTGGCCCGAACTCATGCACGATCGCTTTTCCCACCTGCCCGTTGGAGTATTCAATGGCCTCATCCAGGCCCTGCTTGATACTTGCAAATGCGCTACTCATATTAATCACCATATCTTTCAAGCAACAGGTTGGTAAGCTTGCTCAGTTCATTACGTTCAGACTTTGAGATATTCGCTTTCTCGCCCTTGCCGAAAACGGTCAAAAGGAACAGCGGTACGCTTCCATTGTGATAGTAGTAGATAACCCTTACCCCACCACTTTTGCCCTTACCTTGCGCCGACCAGCGAAGCTTCCTAATACCTCCTGTGCCTTGCACGATGTCCCCGGCCTGAGGATGAAAAGCTAAGTAGTTAACAATACTCATCTTCTCCTCATCCTTGAGGAGGCTTGACGCTCGCTTGATAAATTCAGGGAGTTCGACAATGGTCTGCATAGACTTAAGAGTAATCCATTGGATTATAGTGGTCAAGAGGTGAAGAGAGGACGGAAATGTAAACGCCACAAGGCAAGTGTGGTTGGGGAATGGTATAGAAGCGGCAATGGAGAGAGTGGCTGGCGGCCATCAGCCGTGAATTGCCGCGAGTTCATATGTTTGCTGTTTCAAAATACAGAGTACACATTAAAAACTAGAGTCTCGATGTGGCCGGATACGCGATTTTCTCCGATTCTCAGGCTGTTTGGGTGCCCGCAGCCATTCCTGAAGGTTAAGCAACCCTCTAACTCTTGCTTTACGCTTTTGCCAATAATTGAAGCGGATTCACATATCACCAAGAAATTAGCTTCCTTCATTCTTGCCAGGTCATCTTTAGTTTTAGCAGGCTTCCACTTCGGATCCTGTTTCAACGCGGCAGCATTGAATTCAGACAAATAATTGCTAACTACATGGTCATATAGCACCGATACCGCTCCGACCCATGAAAGCACGACCGCTGCTCTATAGTTATGTGCCTCAAAGCACTCGATAGCTTCTTCGACGAACGCTTGAGTATTTTTTGAGCTAATTTTGGAAGCCAGAGTTCTTAAACTGCTGGATAATTGCACGGTAGGGCCGCCACCTAATTGCTTTACGTACGCACGGCCATCGGATGTTAGTTCCCAACCCTCAGGGCTACGGATAGTTTTTCCAGTATGGCGGGCTAATATTGATAAAAAATTTATTTTTTTTGCCCCCTTTAGTCCAACCGAGGCGGCAATTTCCTTAACAGCTTTCACTTGTTTGGGAGCATGTGCATCGTAGGCAAGGCATGCTAGCGCTTTGTCTTTCTTATCTATTTCAGGGTTAGCCACGATTTCTTTCAATGCGATCTTATTGAGCAACGTTTTTCCCCTGCAAACTAAATAAGACATGATGTTGTTAGGTGCATGTTGACATACATGAGCTCATGTTTAAACTGCATAATAAATGTCAAAATATTGGAGTCTCAACGTCATGAATGACAACACGACCGACCCACTTCTCGAAATTGAAGCTATGAGAAGCCTCGCCGAGGCCTTGACTCCTTTGGACGAGGCATCATGTGGCCGGGTCTTGCGTTGGGCTGCCGACAGGTTCGGAGTAGAGGTGAAGGCAACCAGCCTTGGTGACTCCAACTACGAAAAAACGGGCGAGTCGGGCATTGTTGAGGACGAAACTGACGAGAAAGACGAGCCATTGGAGTTCAACGAAATATCGGACCTGTACGCTGCGGCTAGACCGACTAATGACCCGGAAAAAGCACTCGTTGTCGGCTACTGGTTTCAATCGGTGCAAGGTCAGAACGATTTTGACGCAGGCCGTGTGAACAAAGAGCTTAAGCACCTTGGGCACGGAGTAGGTAATATAACAACTGCCATGACAAGTTTGATTGGAAGAAAACCGGCTTGTGCAATGCAAACTAGGAAGTCTGGCAGCTCTCAGCAAGCCAGAAAGAAGTACAAGTTAACCCACGAGGGCCTGCGCAAAGTCAGAGACATGATTAGCGGTTAATTCCGACTTGGGTAGGTTGTGATGCTATGCCCACATAACGTGTTTCATGAAATATCAAAAAGCGCCATCGGCAAAACCGATGGCGCTTGTATGAGTTTCTAATCAGCTAGTTACGACCCGTTTGTCTACTGTTGAGCCAATACAGGCTCAGCCTTAAACTGCCTCATCAACCCATAGTAGAACAGCCCACCCAAGCCTGCACCAATCAGCCAGCCGTAACCACCTAGGCTCGATAGCGCGGGTACCAACACGGTAGAAAGCGAGAACAGCGCTGCCCCGCCAAAGGCGATAAGCGCACGAGTGTTCCAGCCGTTCACATAGTAGTAAGCGCTACCCGGCG
Organism: Halomonas sp. A3H3; assembly: GCF_000982975.1. Classification (NCBI taxonomy): domain Bacteria; kingdom Pseudomonadati; phylum Pseudomonadota; class Gammaproteobacteria; order Oceanospirillales; family Halomonadaceae; genus Halomonas; species Halomonas sp. A3H3. The sequence goes on from NZ_HG423343.1 coordinate 3,189,929, forward strand.
CTGATGAGAAGAGCTCCTGCATGTTCAGGTGCTGACGCTTAATCAGGTAGTAATCGACTACGATAATGCCGTAGAAGGGCGCGACGATGGCCCCTAGCGCATTTACAAAGCCGGGAACGCCAATCTGGCTGATGACCGAAAGCCATAGCGCGCCGACAAAGAACGCAATCACTGCGGTAATCAGGCCGCCCATCTTGAAGCTGATTTTGCTGGGAAACAGGTTGGCAAGGTCGTAGGCGGGGGGAATGAAGTTGGCGACCAGATTGATGCCCACCGTGGCGGCAAAGAAGGTTAGTGCGGCGATAATCGTCAGCGGCAGCGAATCTACACGCTCGACGATATCGGCGGGGTTGGTCAGCGCCTCGCCAAACAGCACTAGAGTGCCAGCGGTAATAATCAGTGCGATAAACGAGAAAAACGCCACGTTGAGCGGCAAGCCCAACAGGTTGCCGAGCTTCATCTGGCGTTCGGTTTTCACAAAGCGGGTGAAATCGCCGAAGTTGATCACCACCGCTGCAAAGTACGCCACCATGGTGCCCACAATTGCCATAAAGGCGGCGATTGAGCTGCCACTGGTTTCGCCATCGCCGCTAAAAATGGTGCCAATGGCGGGAATTAGCTCACTTCCTGCCTGATACCAAACAATGACCATTAACACCAGCATCACCACGTAGACCAGCGGGCCTGCCCAGTTGAGAAAGTGCTTAATGCGCTCGATGCCCTGCCAGAAAATCGCGATTTGAAACAGCCACACAATCACAAACGACACCCAGGCTACGCCGGAAAGCCCCAGGAAGGTGCTGCCATTGCCTGCGCCAAAAAATGCCGTAATCAGCAGGGTGACGGCGGTGGAGGCGAAGTAGGTCTGCACGCCGTACCAGAAGATTCCCACGATGGCGCGCAGCATTGCGGGTAGGTTAGCGCCGCGTATCCCCATGCTGGCACGCACCATGACCGGGAAGGGGATGCCGTATTTAACGCTGGGCTTACCGGTGAGGTTGACCAGAAACATCACGATAACGCCCGCCAGAATAATCGCCGCCATCACCGCCCAGCCGTTCAGGCCGTAGGTTAAAAACAGCGAGGCCGCCAGAGTGTAGCCAAACAGGCTCTGGATATCGTTAGACCAAACGTTAAATATCTCAAACGCACCCCAGTTACGATCCTGGGGTTTCAGCGGTGCGAGATCCTCGTTATACAGCGTGGGATCAATGTGCTTAATATCCAGGTCACTAACGTCGTTGCTCTCTTTCATCTTATTAGCTCTTCGGTTGGCAAAGGGAGTTACTGGCTAAAGCGCTGGCAGGGAGCCCAGTACTTCATAAGCAGGTAGTAGGTAACACCTGCGGGTATCAGGCTGGCGTACCACGAGATCGCCGAGAAAGAGAGCGCCGCCACAATGCCCACTGCCGTGGCGATGAAAGCGGCTAAGTTAATACCCTGGTAAGGCCCGTTAACGTCATACAGCTTGTTGATATCCAGCGTGCGGCGGCGAATCACATAATAATCGACCACCAGAATGGCGAAGATCGGGCCTAGGAAGGCAGAGTAGGTTTGCACAAATAGCTGCAGGCCCGCAGCGGAGCCCGGCTGAACCAGTTTCCAGGGGAAGGTGGCGAAAGCCAGCAAGCCAACGATCACCGTAGCGACCGAGAACTTGATCTTGAATACGTCCATCAGCACGTAGGTGGGCGGTACCACGTTGTTGAGTACGTTGGTGGTGACCTGGGCGAAGGCGATGAATAGAAGGGTAGTCATCAGCAGCGGGGTGTTGTCGACGGCGTTGGCAAACACCTGAATAGGGTCGGCGGTGCCGGTGGCCTGGGAGACCATATAGCCGATCAAGCCCATAAACAGCGTGCAGGGTAGAATCGACATGGCGTAGATAGTGGTCAACAGGCTTTGAGCGGTGCCCTTTTTGTGCTCGCGGGAGTAGTCGCTGACGTTGAGCATCATGGTGCTGTAGATGCCCAGGAAGAGCATGGTCGCGCCCCAGAACGGCATGCCCCAGGAGCCTTCCATGGTCAGCAGGCTGGCGGAAAGCTCATCGCCATAGCGCTGCACCGTGGCGTAGAACATATACACCAGCGAGGCGAGGATAAAGGCGCTGCCGATATTCTCTAACCACTTGATGCCCTGGAAACCCATTACCGAAAGACCAATTTGCAGAAACTGGAAGGTAATGAAGTAGAAGATAAGGTTGTCGAAGCCGAACAGGGTAGCCGACACCATATTGAGTGCCCCGGCGCCAATCCAGCTTTGAAAGCCGTACCACACTACCGCTGGCACTGCGCGTACCAAGCCCGGTAAGCGCGTGCCGGTAAAGCCGAACGCGCTGCGCGCCTGCACCATAAACGGAATGCCGTACTTGTAGCCCGCGGCCCCGTTAATGGCCAGGGCAATACCGATCACAAAGCAGCCGATGGCAATCGCCAGGGTGGCTTGTAACAGGTTCAGGGTACCGACTACGCTTGAGCCCATGGCAAAGGTGCCAATGGAAACGCAGCCGCCGAACCACGCCAGAAAATAGGAGCCGCGCCCCATTATCCGGGTGTGTTGTGGGGCCAGGCTTTCTGCCCCGAGTGCTTTTGATCCAGCATCGGATCGTTCTTCTGACGCAAGAGCCGAGGTTGAAGCGCTCATGTTGTCGTCCTCGCAAGATTGTCGGTTTTTATTAATCCCCGATTAGGTATCGGGAAACGCTTGCGGCGTGGCGTGCTAATGGACGTACTTTTTAAAACTCTATTTAAGCTATTGTTATTAGGTGTTGTTGAGTCACTATTATTTTTTGGAACTGTTATTTAAGCGGTAGCGCAAGATCCGAGAGCTCAGAAAACTTACCGGTAAAGGTCTTTGGCCGTGGGTAGGCAAGGTCTCCATATTTACTGGTATGCAGCCCCAAACTCACCAGTGATTCCGCCAGTTTCAGCGCGGCGGTAACACCTTCTACGACTGGCAGGCCCACTTCGCGGCTGATCTGCTGGGTCAAATTAGCCATGCCACCACAGCCTAAAACGATGGCGCCAATGTCATCTTCATCCCTTGCGCGGCAGCACTCTTCAACAATGCGTGTAAACGCCGCGTCAGGATGATGCTCCAGATCCAGCACCGGAATTTCAGCGGCACGTATACGACGGCAGTGGTGGCTAAAGCCGTACTGCTGAAGCAGGTGCTCGGCGATAATGCCGGTGCGGCCCAGGGTGGTGACAATTGAAAAGCGTGTACTCACCAGTGTGGCGAGATGAAACGCTGCTTCGGCGATGCCGATTACCGGCGCACGGGTTAGCTCCCGCGCTGCGAGCAGGCCTGGGTCACCAAAACAGGCCACCACATAGGCATCGATGCCGCCTTCGCGTTCGCCTTTTAGAACTTCTTCGGCCACTCCTACCGCACTGATCACTTCGTCGAAATGGCTCTCGATAGAAACCGGGCCAGCGTCCGGCTGTGAAGCGCTCACCGTGGTGCCAGTGCCCGCCTGCTGCTGCGCTGCCTGATGAATAGCAGCGGTCATGGAGGCCGTGGTGTTGGGGTTAATAATGCGTATATGCACGATAGGTATTCCGTGTGTAAACAATATGGCATTTCTTGTATACAAAAATAGGGCGGTTTTCTACGTGGCGCAAGGGACTAATGAGCAATCGGCAATAAAAAAGCAGCTGATAAAACTTGACCATTTGTTCAGGATTCAATGGCTTAACGCCTTTTAAACTAAGAAACGCTATTAGCGTCAGGGGATTAGCGGTCGACCGCGTTGCGGTTGGTTATGAATGTCGCTATTTTGTATACAAATAATTTTCTGTATTGCTGGGCGGCTATTTGCCAATGATCTGCCCGGGTTTGTATGAATCAAGGAGCTAGCTATGTCGTCGTCACCTAAGGGCCACTATCCCCGCGATTTGATCGGTTATGGACGCAACCCGCCCCACGCCAACTGGCCAAACAAGGCCAAAATTGCCGTTCAGTTTGTGCTCAACTACGAGGAGGGCGGCGAGAACTGCGTGTTGCACGGCGACTCAGGCTCCGAGCAGTTCCTATCGGAAATTATCGGCGCACCGGCTTATCCGGATCGCCACTTGAGCATGGAGTCGATCTACGAGTACGGCTCCCGCGCCGGGGTATGGCGCATTCTGCGCGAGTTTGAAAAACGCGATTTGCCGCTCACGGTGTTTGGCGTTGCCATGGCGCTGGAGCGCAACCCGGATGTCGCCCTGGCATTTAAAGAGCTGGGCCACGAGATTGCTTGCCATGGCTATCGCTGGATTCACTATCAGGAAGTGCCCGAGCACGTTGAGCGCGAGCATCTACAGCAGGCCATGGAGATTTTTCAACGCCTCTATGGCGAAAAACCCCAAGGCTGGTACACCGGTCGCGATAGTCCCAATACCCGGCGCTTAGTGCTAGACGAAGGCGGTTTCCTTTACGATAGCGACTACTACGGCGACGACTTGCCTTTCTGGACGCAGGTGACCGATAGTCAGGGCGGTGACCACAACCACCTGATCGTGCCCTACACGCTGGACAGCAACGATATGCGTTTTGCCGCGCCGCAAGGTTTCAATACGGCGGATCACTTCTTTACCTACCTGCGCGATGCCTTTGATGTACTTTACGCAGAAGGGGAGGAGGCACCCAAAATGCTCTCGGTGGGCATGCATTGCCGTTTATTGGGTCGCCCTGGGCGCTTTCGCGCCCTGCAGCGCTTTTTGGATTACATCGAAACTCACGACCGCGTTTGGGTGGCCCGTCGGGTTGATATCGCCCGTCACTGGGCGGAACATCACCCTGCAACTCGTTAATTAAGCAGTTTAATAGGATGCTATGACGCCGCATATCGGACAGCGAATTACCGCCCAGTTTGACGCGCTAACTGCCCAGGAGCAGCGGGTGGCGAGCTTTATTCTCGATCACTTTGACGATTTGGCCGTGTATAGCGCCGCTGATTTGGCGCGTTTGACCGGGGTATCCAAATCGACAGTTAGCCGCTTGTTCAAGCGGCTGGGATTCGAGAGCTACCGCACCGTTAAAGATCACGCCCGCCAGCTGCGCAACCTGGGGGTGCCGTTGGTGATTGATGCCAACGCCATGCAGGATGAGGCGGGGGCGCCGTTTCAGCGTCACTTGCAGCGCGAGCAGGAAAACCTGCAGCGCTGCTTAAACGGTATTGCCGCAGATCAGTTTTCAGCGTTGGTAGAACGCCTGGATAGCGCGCGCCATGTGGTGGTGATCGGGTTTCGTAATAGCTACCCGTTAGCGCTGCATTTTCGTCAGCAGTTAATTCAGGCGCGCACCCAGGTGCGAGTGGTTCCTCATCCAAATCAGTCGTTAGCGGAAGAGATCGTCGATCTCACCGAGCAGGACGTGGTGGTGCTGTTTGGTTTTCGCCGCCGCCCAGCGGCATTTGCTTCGCTAATTAATGCACTTGAGCGCTCACCGGCCAAGGTAGCCTTGCTGGCTGACCCCACCGCGGTCAATTTCGCCTCACAAGTAACGTGGTTTTTTGAAACGCCGCTGGAAAGCCTCTCCGCCTTCGATAGCTACGCCGCCACCAATAGCCTGATCTGCCTGATTTCCAACGGCGTGCTGCACCGTCGCCTTGCAGAAGGTCGAGAGCGAATCAGCGCGATCAGCGATGTTTACGCTGATCTTAGTGAGCTGGAAGCGCCTACCATGAGCGTGGATTGGAGCTCCCAGTAGGCTGGGCTTCCTTTCATGGTGCATCTCGTCCTATTGATGGATGAAAACTGCACCAATACATTGCACTTCCCTCCTTTTAAATCCTCTTCTTAATGCGGCAGTCGCTGCGTTGTGGCTTCGCGTGCCCGCTAAGTTGCTGTTCTAAAAAACGTTAGCCACTTCTGGTATCTCTGTTGCTATTAGGTGGTCAAGTGAAACAAAAGTTTCTTTGTAAGATTTTATGCAACAAAGCTTTCACTCGCTCTGCATCCCTTGCTAATTCCATTACGGCTATTCACTGACCAACATGCCCTTGTCAGGCTGCTCTTATTAGGAGAACACCATGAAATCGCTATCGCACCGTTTCAATCACTCTTTCTCTAACCAATTCAAACGCCTACAGTCCGGTGTTTTAGCCACAGGGCTGAGTGCCGCTGTGGCCCTCGGTGCTATTACCGCTAGCCCAAACGTTCAGGCGGATGCGCTAGAAGATATCGAATCACGCGGCACCATCCGGGTAGCTGTCCCGCAAGATTTCCCACCGTTTGGCTCAGTAGGTACCGACCTGCAGCCGCGCGGCTACGATATTGATATGGCCCAATACCTCGCTGACGAAATGGGCGTTCAGCTAGAACTGATTACCGTGACTAGCGCTAACCGTATTCCCTACTTACAGACTGGCCAGGCGGACTTGGTAATCTCTAGCCTGGGTAAGAACCCGGAGCGCGAAGCGGCAATTGATTTCTCTGATGCCTACGCGCCGTTCTTTCTAGGCGTGTTCAGTGCTGATGAAGATGAAAGCGTGGAAGGCCCAGAAGGCCTGGCTGATAAAACCATTGGGGTAACCCGCGGTGCCGTGGAAGATATGGAGCTTTCCAATATTGCCCCGGACTCCACGACGGTGCAGCGCTTTGAAGATAACGCCACCACCATTTCTGCGTTTCTTTCCGGTCAGGTCGATTACGTAGCCACCGGTAACGTAGTCGCCGCCGAAATCGCCGAACGAAACAGCGACCGTGCGCCCTCGCTGATTTATCAGCTCAAAGATTCACCCTGCTACGTGGGCATGAATAAAAACGAGCCAGCGTTAATGGAAGAAGTGAATCGCCTGATCGCACAAGGCCTGGAAGATGGCACCCTGAATGAGCTATCTCAGCGCTGGTTCAGTGCCGACCTGCCTGAAAACTTCGGTAGCTGAGGTTTAGCATGGGGCCAACACTCGATTTCCTTACCCTGTTGCCCTACGCCAGTGAGCTCCTCAAAGGTCTTACCACCACGGTCGTTTTGACCGTGGTGACCACCTTGACGGGGCTAGCGCTGGCGGTGGCAGTGGCGTATTTACGCGTCAACGCGCAGCCATGGGTGCGCTGGGGGCTAGGCGGCTACGTCGAAGTAACCCGCAATACGCCCTTCATTGTGCAACTGTTCTTTATCTTCTTTGGACTGCCGGGGCTCGGCATTAAAATTGATGCCATTACCGCGGCGTTTATTGCCATGACGCTCAACCTGGCCGCTTACAGCGCCGAGATTCTACGCGCCGGTATTAGCGCCACGGCGAAAGGGCAGTTAGAAGCTGGGCGTGCACTGGGCATGACCACACTGCAAAGCTATCGCCATATCGTGCTGGTGCCCGCGTTTGCCAGGGTATACCCCGCGCTGATCAGTCAGTCGATCATTGTGATGCTGGGTTCGGCAGTGGTGTCGCAAATATCGGTATTTGACCTGACCTATGCCGCTAACTTTATCCAATCGCGCAACTTTCGCAGCTTTGAAGTCTACCTGCTGATCACGCTGGTCTATTTGCTCCTCGCCTTCGGCATGCGGCGCAGCTTTATGCTGGTTGGCAAGCGGGTATTCGCCTATCAGCAAGGAGAACAACGATGATTGAGTTCACCTTCTGGGACATTCTGCGCAACCTGCTGCTGGCAACCCGCTGGACCATTGTGCTGTCGTTGATTGCCTTTGTGGGCGGTGCGACGGTGGGACTGCTACTGACCTTTATGCGCCTCTCCAGCAACCGCTGGCTGCAGCGCTTAACGTCTCTTTATGTTGACCTGTTCCAAGGTACGCCGCTGTTGATGCAACTGTTTTTGATCTTCTTTGGCGCTGCTGCCATGGGGCATCCGATCTCTGCCTGGTTGGCGGCTTCCATCGCACTGACACTATTCACCAGTGCTTTTCTATGTGACATCTGGCGCGGCTGTTTAGAGGCGGTTGCCAAAGGGCAGTGGCACGCGGCGCGGGTGCTGGGCATGAACTACTTCCAGACCATGCGCCATGTGATTCTACCTCAGGCGCTGCGGCTTTCGATTCCGCCCACGGTGGGTTTCTCGGTACAGGTCATCAAAGGCACGGCGCTGGCCTCCATCATCGGCTTTGTCGAGCTGACCAAGGCGGGCACCATGCTCAATAACGCCACCTTCGAACCCTTCACCATTTTTGCCCTTGTGGCTCTGCTTTACTTCGCGCTGTGCTACCCACTTTCCTGCTACGCGCGCTATCTGGAGAAAAAGCTCTATGACGCTGGTTTACGTTGATAACGTTCATAAAGCCTTTGGCGACCTGGAAGTGCTTAAAGGTATTAACCTTTCAGTTGCGCAAGGCGAAGTGGTGGCGATTATTGGCCGCAGTGGCTCGGGTAAAAGTACCCTGCTGCGCTGCCTGAATCAGCTGGAAAAACATGACAGCGGCGAGATCACCATTGCCGATAAGCAGCTTGATGCGGCGTCAATGTCGCCCAAAGAGCTGAGTGAAAACGTCGGCATGGTATTCCAAAGCTTTAATCTGTTTCCTCATAAAACCGTGGGTGAGAACGTCTGTTTGGCGCCGCTGGTGGTGCGTGGCGAGGAGAAAGCCGAGGTCGAGAAAGTCGCCCGCGAAGTGCTTGAGAAAGTGGGCCTCTCCGACAAATACGATGCCTACCCGGCGCAGCTTTCCGGTGGTCAGCAGCAGCGGGTCGCCATCGCTCGGGCACTGGCCATGCGCCCCAAAGTGATGCTCTGCGATGAGGTGACTTCAGCACTTGACCCTGAGCTGGTCGGGGAAGTGCTGCGCGTATTGGAAGCGTTGGCGGCCGAGGGCATGACGCTGATTCTGGTCACCCATGAAATGAGCTTTGCACGTGATGTGGCCGACCGCGTGGTGTTTATGCACCAGGGGCGCATCCATGAAGAGGGCGCCCCCAGCGAGCTATTCAGCAACCCACAAACGCCGGAGCTAAAGCAGTTTATCTCTGCCGTGCTCTAGTCGATCCACTTCTAGCCGGTCCACTGGGTTGCCTGGGCGAAAATAAGAAAGCCCAGGGCAATCGCTATCCAGACGCAAAAAAGTGGGAAGAAGAATTTGACCCACTTTTGCCATGGCACACCTGCCAGTGCCAGGGTCGCCATAAAGTAGCCTGAGGTCGGGTATAAAATATTGCCGATACCGTCACCCAGCTGGAACGCCAGCACCGCCGTTTGGCGGGTAACGCCGATGATGTCGGAGAGCGGTGCCATCAGCGGCATGGTGACCAGGGCCTGGCCGCTACCGGAGGGGACAATGAAATTGAAGCCTAGCTGGGCGAAGAACATGCCAATCGCCGAAAGCAGGGTGGGCAGGCCTCCGACGAGGTTGCCAAGCCCAAACACCAGCGTGTCCATGATGTGGCCATCTTCCAGCATCACGGCAACACCGCGTGCGACGCCGGCGATCATGGCGCCGACCAGCACGTCTCGGAAGCCTTGGTTGAAGCCTGCGCATATTTCGTCGGTGTCGAGGCCTGCTATTAGGCCCACAACAATGCCCATGATGATAAACAGGCCTGCCATTTCCATCATGAACCAGCCTTGCTGCAGTACGCCATAGACGAGTACCGCGAAGAAGGCGAAGGTGGCGATGGCCGCGAGCTTCTGGCGAGCGCTGGCGATTAAGGCTGGGCTATTGTCAGCATGTTGATAAAGCGAGCGTTTTTCGGATTCGCTAGTGTCACTGCTCAGCAGGCTAAGTGAAGGTGTTTGATGCACCATACGGGCGTAACGCATAACGAAGAAAATGGCCGCGGCTAACATCACCACAAATGCCACAACGCGCAAGCCATAGCCGGAGTAGAGAGGAAGATCTGAGAGTTGCTGCCCTAGGCCGGTATTGATGGGGTTGAGCACACCCGTCGTGAAACCGACCGTGGTAGCACAAAGTGCCACCGCCGCGGCCGTGACTGAATCAAAGCGCAAGGCAATCATCAGCGGCAAGATGACCGGCACATAGACCAGCGCCAACTCTTGGGTACCGATAACCGTCGCTATGAGGGCAAAAACCGTCATCAACACGGGGATAGTGAGCAGGTTCTGTCGCGCAAAGCGGCGCGTTAGCTTGTCCACACCTATTTCAATAATGCCGGTGCGCCTTAGCACCATGAACATACCGCCGATCATGAAGGTGAAAAAGACAACTTCACCGGCACTCATTAAGCCATTGGGGATCGCCAGCATAAAGTCGACGATGCCAACTGGTGACGAAGCGATCTGCTCATAAGAGTTCGGGTCGATAGTGATGCGCCCATTCGGGCCAGGAACACGCTCGAACTGCCCGGCCGGCACAAAGTGCGTTGCTATCGCGGCCAGGGCGATAAATATGAACAGAACCGCGTAAATGTCAGGGATCCGGCACCAGCTTTTCTTGGGCGTGGGGCGATCTGAGGAAGACGAAGAGGGGGTGTTTTGGGACATGCTATGCCTCGCGTTTGTTATAAGTAGCTGACCTGAGCAGCGGTTAGCGGGCGTCACGCCGCGCCGAGGTTGCTGTTTTTGGACATGCTCGTATGATCTTAGAATTATGAAACGAAAGTTTCTAAAGAAGTTACTATTGGGAGGAGTGTTTCAAAAGAGCTTTGTTAAAGATTGCTTTATTGTGGTTAGCTAATCTTGTATACAAGATGAATAACTTGTGTTTTTACTAAGTCAAATAGGTTTAAAAATGCCAGCTACTTACTACGCTCCCACCGGCGGGCACCCGC
>NZ_HG423343.1:3200694-3242928 GCF_000982975.1 Halomonas sp. A3H3
CGGGCACCCGCCGCAAACGCAAATCACCGCTGATCGCGCCGTGTTCACTGAAGCGTATGCGCTGATCCCCAAAGGCGTGATGCGCGACATCGTCACCAGCAATCTTCCCTTTTGGGAAGGCACCCGGCTGTGGGTGCTGGCGCGGCCGCTGTCGGGGTTCGCCGAGACGTTCTCCCAGTACATTATGGAAGTCCAGCCCCAAGGGGGCAGCGATAAGCCTGAGCCAGACTCCCAGGCGGAAGGCGTACTGTTTATTGTGGAAGGTGAGTTAACGCTTACTTTGTCGGGTGAGCGCCACACCCTGCAGCCCGGCGGCTATGCGTTTATTCCCCCTGGCAGCTCGTGGCAGGTGCGCAACGAATCCAACGCGCCGGTACGTTTCCACTGGGTACGCAAGGCCTATGAGTTTGTGGAAGGGCTCGAGGTGCCAACGGCGTTTGTCACCAACGAGCAGGACATTGCGCCTATCGAAATGCCGGGCACCGAAGGACGCTGGGCCACCACACGCTTTGTCGGCCCTGCGGACGTTCGCCACGATATGCATGTGAATATCGTTACCTTTCAGCCCGGCGGCGTAATTCCTTTCGATGAAACCCATGTCATGGAACACGGCCTTTACGTGCTCGAAGGCAAAGCGGTTTATCACCTGAATCAAAACTGGGTAGAAGTGGAAGCGGGCGATTTCATGTGGTTACGCGCCTTCTGCCCCCAGGCTTGCTACGCCGCTGGCCCAGGGCCGTTCCGATATCTGCTGTATAAAGATGTTAATCGCCATCCTGCTCTTCGTCTGGGGGCTCGTTAAAACTGGTTGCTCCAGCTTTTCAAGCAGGCAGCTTTAAAGGGTCGCGAGCTAAAGCTGCCTCCCACTAGTGCATTTATCAGGCTGGAAGTAGCCATGCCACGCTGAGTAACAAAGAACTTTAGAAGGATACAACAATGCTAGAGCTAAAAGCCGAGCCGTTGACCGCAGAGGCCTTCGCCCCTTTTGGCGATGTGATTGATGCGCGCACCTCAGCGTCGTTTCCCATCAACGCCGGGCGCACGCAGCGCCACCATGATCTTGCCAAGGTGGAAACACTGGGTGAAAACGCTCACACGCTGATTAATATCTTCGTGAGCCAGCCGATTACACTGCCGTTGGAGCTAACGTTTTTAGAGCGTCACCCCCAGGGCAGTCAGGCGTTTATGCCGCTGCACCAGGAGCGCTTTATTGTGGTGGTAGCCCCACCGGGGGAACATATTAACCCTGCAGACGTGCGAGCTTTTGTCACCGATGGCCGCCAAGGGGTGAACTACCGAGCAGGCACTTGGCACGCCATTCAATCGGTGCTGGAGCGTGAAGGCGAGTTTTTGGTAGTGGATCGGGGCGGTGATGGCAATAACTGCGATGAGTTTCCTCTCACGATCACCGTGACGTTGACTTAAACCAACCTCCTGCGTTGCACTGCTGTCATATAGAGCGCGTTAAACTGGTAAGCTAGGCTTTGTCTGAAAAGTCGGCGAGCGAAGGCCAGACAAGGCAAAAATTGGCGAAAAGACGGAGTTTACGTGTTGTAAATGAGTACTTTGAGCCGATTTTTAACGCCGTATGGTCGAGCGCAGCCAGTTTTCAGACAGAGCCTAGGGTTACTGAGTAGAATTACTTAATAAAAGTCACTACACGCTAAATTGCATGGTTGGAACATTATGAACGCACTGCACTTCTCCTCGATCCGTCGTACCAAAATTGTCGCCACCCTTGGGCCTGCCAGCGACCGGGAAGGCGTATTGGAAGCCATGCTCAAGGCGGGTGTCGATGTGGTGCGTCTTAACTTCTCCCATGGCACAGCGGATGATCACCGCCGCCGACTAACCGAGGTACGTGAAATAGCCGCCAAGCTAGGCCGCAGCGTCGCGGTGTTGGGCGATCTACAGGGGCCCAAGATTCGTATTGCGCGGTTTAGAGATGGGGCCGTGGTGCTTAAAGAGGGCCAGCCGTTTATTCTTGATATGGCGCTGGATGGCGATGCGGGCGATGTGCATCAAGTCGGCTGCGACTATAAGACCTTGTCCCAAGACGTGACCGCCGGTGACCGCCTGCTGTTAGATGACGGACGTTTGGTGCTGGACGTGGCCCGTGTTGACGGCCAACAGGTGCATACCACCGTGGTAGTGGGTGGCAAGCTCTCTAACCATAAAGGCATCAACAAGCAGGGCGGCGGACTCTCCGCTCCGGCATTGACTGAAAAAGATAAAGAAGACCTTAAGACCGCCGTTGAGATTGGCGTCGATTACCTGGCCATTTCTTTCCCCCGCCATGCTGAAGATATGCTCGAAGCACGCCGCTTATTAGGTGAGGCGGGTAAAGAGATTGGCCTGGTGGCCAAAGTCGAACGTGCCGAAGCCGTAGCGGATGATGCCACCCTGGATGGCATTATCGAAGCTTCTGAGGCGGTCATGGTGGCGCGCGGTGATCTAGGCGTAGAAATTGGCGATGCCAAGTTGGTCGGCGTGCAAAAGCGCATGATCAAACGAGCACGTTCGCTAAATCGTGCGGTCATTACCGCCACGCAAATGATGGAGAGCATGATTTCAGCGCCACTTCCCACCCGCGCTGAGGTGTTTGACGTGGCCAACGCGGTGCTGGATGGCAGCGATGCGGTCATGCTCTCGGCGGAAACCGCGGCGGGCGACTACCCGCTGGAAACCGTAGAAGCCATGTCACGTGTTTGCCTGGGAGCTGAGCGGGAAAAAACCGCCCAGGAGTCCGGTCACCGTATTCATGAAGGCTTTTCCCGCCCTGACGAGACCATTGCGCTCTCCGCCATGTACGCGGCCAACCATATGACCGGCATTACCGCGATTGCCTGTATGACCTCATCGGGCTATACACCGCTGATCGCTTCGCGCATTCGTTCGGGCCTGCCGATTGTCGGCTTGGCGCATAATCCCATTGCCCAACGCCGCATGGCGCTCTACCGCGGTGTTGTTTCGCTACCGTTCGATACCTCCGAAATGAGCGCCACCGAGCTAAACGACCGGGCCCTCGAGATGCTTGTCAAGACCGGTATCTCCAAACCTGGCGACCATGTAATCCTAACTCGCGGCGACCATATGAACGCCCATGGCGGCACCAATACCATGAAGGTAATGGAGATTACTGACGAGCATGCTAAAAGCTAAATTAGCCCATGGGTTGCTGCTCGCCTGCTTGCTTCTGATAGGTTCCCCTGCGCAGGCGGAGGCGCCTATCGTGGCGGCGGCCTCTGATCTACAGTTTGCGCTGACAGAAGCCGCCGAGCAGTTTCAGCAGGAAACCGGCCACGCCCTACGGCTAAACTTTGGCTCGTCAGGCAACTTCCGGCGTCAAATTGCCCAGGGCGCGCCCTTTGAGCTCTATCTCTCTGCTGACGAGCGCTACGTTCAAGCGCTTTATGAGGAGGGCTACACTCAAGATGAGGGCGTGATTTACGCCATTGGTCGTTTAGTGTGGCTGCAGCGCGCAGGGCGTGGTGATTTACCTAACGAGGAGACGCCGCTTGAAGCGGTTAAAACCGCGTTAGAGGCGGGGACTACTGAGCGCATCGCCCTGGCCAACCCTGAACACGCCCCCTATGGCGTGGCGGCGCGGCAGGCGCTTGAGTACGCCGGGCTTTGGGAGCAAACAGAGCCGCTGCGGATACTGGGCGAAAACGTCTCCCAGGCGGCGCAGTTTGCGCTCTCCGACGATGCGCGCGGTGGGCTGGTGGCTTACTCCTTGGCGCTGGCTCCCACACTAGGTGAGCGAAGTGAGTACATACTCATTCCTGAGGCTTGGCATAGTCCATTACGCCAGCGCATGGTACTGACCAACCAGGCTGGGGAGATTGCCACGGCCTTCTATCAATGGTTGCAAGAGGACGAGGGACAATCCATTTTGCGTACCTATGGTTTTAACGCTGAATAAGGGTTTTAACGCCGAATAATGGCTTTAGCGTCGAATGATGAGCGCTTCTTAATGGATGACATTTAATGGATTGGTCGGCGCTTTCGGTCTCGTTACGTCTCGCGGCATTTACCTGTCTCATCTTACTGCCCATTGCCATTTGGCTAGGTCGCTCTCTGGCCTATGCGCGTTTCCGCGGCAAAGGGCTATGCGAAGCGCTGATCGCACTACCGCTGGTATTGCCGCCTACCGTACTGGGCTTTTATCTGCTGTTGAGCTTTGGCCGCGACGCGCCAGTGGGCTCGTTTTGGGCAGCAATGACCGGTAGCGGGCTGAATTTCACTTTCACTGGCATACTATTGGCCTCCCTGATCGCCAATTTGCCGTTTGCCGTGCAGCCCATTCAGCGTGCCTTTGAACATGTGCCCCACAACCTGCGTGAAGCGGCTTGGTGCAGTGGGCTAAGCCCTTGGCAGACGCTGCTGCGCATCGAGCTGCCCTTGATGTGGCCAGGCATTATGTCAGCGGCAGCGCTTACCTTTGCCCATACGCTGGGCGAATTTGGCGTCATCTTGATGGTGGGTGGCGCCATTGATGGTGAAACCCGCACTCTCGCCATTGCCATCTATGATCGCGTCCAGGCCTTCGATGAACAGGGCGCTGCACAGATGTCGGCGCTGTTGCTGTTGGTATCGTTTATTACCTTGGGGCTCGTCTATGGTCTGGCCGGGCGCAGGCGGTGGGTACGTGGCTGATTCGCGCATCACAGAGCCGGTCTCTGGGCCGATTGCAGGGTTGAGCGTGGCGGTCAATCAAACGGGGCCGATTCCACTGGCCGCCGAGTTTGTTTGCCAACCCGGTGAACTGCTTGCGCTGGTAGGGCCATCGGGCAGCGGCAAAACCACGCTGCTGCGCACCATTGCCGGGCTTTATCGCCCCCAGGGCGGGCGAGTGGAGTGCGCTGGAGAGGTTTGGTTTGACGCCGAGCGTAAGCATTCACTCTCGCCCCAGCGTAGACAGGTCGGCATAGTGTTTCAGGACTATGCGCTATTTCCGCACCTAACCGCCTCACGAAATATTCAGCTCCCTCTGCGCCACCTGCCCCAACCGCAACGCCGTGAACAGGCCGAGCAGTGGCTAGCCAAGGTGCGTTTAGACGGGCTGGGCAAGCGCTACCCCAACGCGCTTTCGGGGGGCCAGCGCCAGCGTGTGGCGCTGGCCCGTGCCTTGGCCCGCGACCCCAAAGTGCTGTTACTCGATGAGCCGTTTTCGGCGGTGGATCAAGTGACCCGGCGGCGGTTGCAGCGCGAGCTGGCGCTGCTGCGTCAGCAGATCGACATCCCTATTGTACTGGTGACCCACGACCTGGAAGAAGCCGCCGCGCTGGCCGACCAAATCTGCGTGTTGCATAACGGCGTCAGCCTGCAGCAAGATGCTCCTGATGTGCTTTTTCGTCGGCCGTTGTCGCCGCTGGTGGCGCGCTTGTTAGACCGCCATAATCTGTTTGAAGGGATAGTGGTGGATGAGGGCGGCAAGCGTCGGCTGCGGTGGGGCGAAAATTATCTAGAGGTAGCCGAGGGGCTAGATAATCTGACGCTGGGTGAAACAGTCACCTGGTACTTGCCGCCCTCCGATATTGTGCTTCACCGTCGCGGCCGTCCTTCACACGGCGAGCGGGAGAACCCGGTCGTTGCCACCGTTAGCGAACTGGTCGTACTGGGCGGCATCACTTCAGTTTCGCTAAGCGTCGATCACGGCGATATGTTACGTTTTGATATTGCCACCCATGCCGCCCGGCGTAATCAGTTAACCAGCGGCGCCGTGGTGAAGGTTTCGCTGCTGGCAGCAGGCATTTACCTTTTGCCAGGCCACCAAGTTCGCGCAGATGCGCATGACAAAAGGAAGTAAGCATGGATCCCACGCGTCGCACGCTGCTTAAGGCGTCTTTACTGTTACCGATGGCGGCGCTGTTGCCGATGTCGCTACTCAGCTCGTTTGCTTGGGGGCAGGCGTCTGCACAAGAGATGCAGACGCTGGCGCTGGCTATTCACAGCGAGGGCGGCCCACATCGTCTAGAGGTTGAAGTGGCGGAAACGGCTTCTCAGCGTCAGCGCGGGTTAATGGGGCGTGAGAGCTTGCCCGAAAAAAGTGGCATGCTGTTTCGCTTTGAGAACGAGCAGTCGGCCAACAATGCCTTTTGGATGTATCGCACGCTAATCCCTCTGGATATTGCCTTTATCGATAGCGATGGGCGGATTGTGGCGATTAATACCATGCAGCCCTGTGAATCCTCGTCGCCGAGCGACTGCCCCTCTTATCCTGCAGGTGCGGCTTATCATTCAGCGCTAGAGGTTAATGGCGGCTATTTTGCTGAGCGCGGTATCAAAGTAGGGGACTGTGTTTCTATTCCTGAAGAAGTCGGTTTCTGCCAGCCTGGAGATTAAACTGGGCGGCGGCGAAACCTGACCACGATCAGGGCTATACCCTCGACCACTAAGCCGCCGCCGACTCGTTTATGCACGCCTAGGCTGTCGTCCATTAACAGCGCGCCGGTACCTCTTCCGCCTGCTGCAAGCCAATTAACAGCAGAGCGAAGCTCAGAAGGTCATTGTATACGCTGCGCGATCTCTCGCCACAGCGCGGTGTAGGCGCGACTGCCCCGACTGCTGCGGGCGAAATGCCCGACCGGAGCGCGTTCGATACCCATACGCTCGACCTCACTGGCGTTGGGCACGGTCGTCGATAAGCGCCTCGGCCAGCGTTCGCTGAGACTCTCCATCACCTGGCGGTGCAGGGTCTTGCGACGGTCGGCGAGGGTCACGAATGGCCAGATCGGGCAGGCATGGTCGACCGCGTCGAGATGACCGTCCAGTTGCTCAAGAGTGCGCAACGACAGGGTGGTCGGTACCATCGGCACCAGCAGGGCATCGACGCTGGAAAAGATCTGCTCGGCGAGTGCCGACAGGCTCGGCGGGCAGTCGAGTATCACCAGGTCGTAACTGCCCATCACCGGCTTGAGGATCTTGCGCAGCCGACTGGGCTTGCGGGTTTCCATCGACGCTTCCAGGTCGCGCGAGCCCAGCGCCGCTGGCAGCAGGTCGAGCCCTTCGATGTCGGTCTCGCGGATCGCCCGGTCGAGATCGGCCTTGCCCTTGACCAGTTTGTCGACGCCACCACGCACTTTGGGTTTGCTGCGTAGATAGAAGGTGGTGGCGGCCTGCGGATCGAGATCCCACAGCAATACTCGCCTGCCGTCGCGTGCCGCTTCGGCGGCGAGGTTGACGGCGGAGGCGGTCTTGCCCACGCCCCCCTTGATACTGTAAAGCGCCAGCATCTGCATAGGGAACTCCCGGCTTGGTGACTGTTCAGTCTAACTGATTGGCCTGAGTGGATATGTGACGTTTCGATGACGGTGCTGCTGCCGATGTCGCTACGCTGATTTCCCTCGATATGACCTTTATCGGCGGCGGCGAAATCTGATCACAATCAGGGCTATACCCGCGACCACTAAGCCGCCGCCCACTAGTTTATGCACGCCTAGGCTGTCGCCCATTAACAGCGCGCCTAGGCCGACTGCCAATACCGGTACGAGTAGCGTCATGGGTACCACGCGATTAACCGGGTGACGGCGTAAAAGCGCATACCAAATCCCGTAAGCGACAATCGACGACATTACGGCGGTGTAAATCATCGCCCCCCAGCCTAACCAAGTTGCTTGCTGCATCGCCTGCCACTGACCGCTCTCAAATAGCCATGACCCCAACCCTACCTGAGGCACCGCGAACAGCGCCACCCAGCCTGCCAACGCCATCGGCGCAATGGGCGGGCCACGCTTGATCAACAGCTGCGACACCGCCCAGCCCATGGCACTGCACAACAGAATCGCCAGTGGTAAAGGAGAGGGCAGCGTTGGCCCACCGGCCAGTACGACTACCCCAGCAAAAGAGAGTAGCAGCCCGACAATCCGTTTGGGGCCTAGCTTCTCTTTTAGAAAGATGACCGCTAGCAATGTGGCAAAGGGCGTGCCCATCTGTACTAAAAGCGCGCCGGTACCTGCTTCTGCATGCTCCAAACCAATAAACAGAAGAGCGAAGTGGAGGCTGCCGAAGGTGATGGATAACAGTAGCAAAAACGGCAATTGCACTCGCGCCACCGGGTAGAAGGGCACCAGCAGAACTGCGACCAGCATAAAACGTAGGGTGGTCATCAATAGCGGCGGTAGCTCCGCTACACCGACCTTGATAACAATGATATTCAGCGCCCAAATGGCGATAACAAAGAGGCCGAGCAGCAGGTCGCGTAGTGGCACGTTGATGTCCGTTGGTGGATGGAAACGATAGCCATTGTATCAGCTTGGGAGACGGCAAAAATAATAGTGAAATGAGCCGTTGGTAAGCGCCGCTACTGCTTGATACCAAAGTATTAGTATTTTCTTTAATAGTCTATATGTTGTTGATAATAAATTGGTTATGAATTGACTTGTGTGAGTATTAAGTCCTTTTTGTCCCCTTAAAAGCGGTAAACAAAGCGGCTGACTTGCACATTTTACTGAGACGTTCTAAAAAAATGTAACCGATTACATTTTTGCGTCGGCGCTTTCACAATATATAACAATCCAACAACAATGAGGTGGATATGGATACCCCGCTACGCCCAAAGCGTTTGAGTTCACAGGCTCTGCTGGCTGCTAGTGCAGTGGCGCTGTCGGTGCTGAGTGTACCTGGCGTTGTTCAGGCTCAACAAAGTAGCACAGCAGAATTACCCATTGCTGTTCAAATGTATACGCTGCGTGATTTTGGCAATTTGGAGGAGCAGTTAGCCGCCGTAAATCGGGCGGGAATCTCTGCCATTGAGACGGTGGGCACCCAGGACGTGACAGCCGAAGAACTCAACGCTTTGTTAGAAGAGCACGCGCTTGAGGTGATCTCAAGCCATGTGCAACTAGATGACCTGCGCAATCGCTTGGACGAAACGGTGGCTTTCAATCAGGCGGTGAGTAACGACACCTTAACAATGCCTTATCTAGCCGAGGACGCACGCCCTAGCGATGCCGAAGGCTGGCAGGCGCTGGGTAAAGAGCTAGGTGATATTGCCGCTGAGCTAGATGCTGAAGGTGTCCGCTTGGCGTACCACAACCATGATTTCGAGATGGAAGTGTATGACGGTAAAACCGCGTTAGAGCATCTGTTTGATGCTGCTGGATCTGATCTGCTGGCGGAATTGGATATCGCCTGGGTGGCACGTGGCGGGTTTGACCCGGTTGAGTATGTCTCGCGTTTCGATGGCCAACTGTTTGCTGTTCACGCCAAAGATAATGCTCCAGAAGGCACCGCCGAAGAAGAGGGCGGTTTCGCCACACTCGGGGAAGGTGTACTGGATTGGGATGCAATCTTGCCTGCCATCGAGGCCGCTGGTGTTGAGTGGTACATCATCGAACACGATATGCCACTAGACGCAGAAGCGGTGATTACCGAGGGAAACAGCTTCTTACAGGAAAAACTGACAGCGCTTCGAGAAGAGTAATGCACGCCTAGGCCATCTCATTTAGATGACGAACGCGAGGATGTTTTATGAAGCGCTACCTTATTGATCGGCGTAGCCTGCTGCGCCACAGCGTTACCGGTGCTATTGGGCTGGCGGCGCTACCTCAGCTTGGATCTCAAGCCCTAGCTGACGATATGCCTTCTCAGCGAGCACTAAAAGGCAATATCCACCATTCAGTCGCTCGTTGGACATTCGATTTTCTGTCTCTGGAAGAGCTTTGCCAGCTTTCAACTGAGTTGGGTATTACGGCGATTGATCTGGTGGGGCCAGAAGAGTGGCCTGTGCTTCAGCGGTATGGGCTCGACTCTTCCATGTGTAATGGCGCTGAGTTGAGCCTTGAGGATGGCTGGGGCGATACCCGCTTTCACTCAGAGCTGATTGAGCGATACCTTCAGCATATCGATCTGGTCAGCCAGGCGGGCTACACCAATCTCATTTGTTTTAGCGGCAATGCCCGGGGTATGAGCCCTGAGCAGGGTTTGCAAAATGCCGAAACGGGACTGAAGCAGATTCTTACCCAGGCAGAGGCAAAAGGCGTGGTGCTACAGATGGAGCTGTTCAACAGCAAAATCGACCACCCCGATTACCTTTGTGACAACTCTGCATGGGGGATCGAGCTTAGTCGACGGCTTGATTCGCCCAACTTCAAGCTGCTCTATGACATCTATCACATGCAGATTAGTGAGGGCGATGTCATTCGCACTATCCGCGAAAATCATCACTTTTTCGGCCATTACCATACTGCCGGGGTGCCTGGGCGCCATGAAATAGACGACACCCAAGAGCTTAACTACCCCGCAATTTGCCGCGCTATTCGAGATACCGGCTTTCAGGGCTATATCGCCCAAGAATTTCTCCCTGACCGTACTAGCCAACAGGCAAAAATAGAATCACTCCAGGCAGCTATTCAGCGCTGCGATGTGTGATTCGACGCGAACAACAACACAATAAGGAAGATGACCATGCCAGATAATCACTACGATGCCATCGTGGTTGGCTCAGGCATTAGCGGCGGCTGGGCCGCTAAAGAACTTACAGAGAAAGGCTTGAAGGTTTTACTGCTTGAGCGTGGGCGCAACATTGAACACGTGAAGGATTACCACAATGCCCATAAAGAGGCGTGGGATTATCCCCACCGCAATGAGCCGACCCAGGAGATGATCGCTAAACACCCCGTGCTCAGGCGCGACTACCCCCTTAACGAAGCCACCATGGGCATGTGGGCGGATGAACAGGCCAATCCCTACGTGGAAGAGAAGCGCTTTGACTGGTTTCGCGGCTATCACGTAGGGGGGCGCTCACTGCTTTGGGGGCGGCAAAGCTATCGGCTCAGCCCTATGGACTTCGAGGCCAACCAGCGTGAAGGCATCGCCATTGATTGGCCGATTCGCTATGAAGATATCGCCCCGTGGTATGACTATGTGGAGCGCTTTGCCGGTATTGCAGGTACTCAGGAAGGGCTAGATATTCTTCCCGATGGCGAGTTTCTGCCGCCAATACCGCTTAACTGCGTGGAAAAAGATGCCGCCAAGCGTATTAAAGCGGCCTTTGGTGGGCAGCGCCATCTTATCCACAGCCGAGTCGCCAATATTACCCAGCCAAAGCCGGAACAAAATCGCGTCAACTGCCAATACCGCAATAAATGCTGGCTGGGTTGCCCTTATGGTGCCTATTTCAGCACCCAGTCCGCCACGCTTCCCGCGGCGGTGGCCACAGGTAATCTAACGTTACGGCCATTCTCGATTGTCAGCCAGGTGCTGTACGACAAAGACCGTCAGCGGGCGCGGGGCGTTGAGGTGATTGACGCTGAGACCCATGAAGTCCATGAGTACACCGCTGATGTCATCTTCCTCAATGCGTCTACGTTCAACACTACCTGGATTTTGATGAACTCCGCCACCGATGTCTGGGAAGGGGGCTTGGGCAGTAGCAGCGGCGAACTGGGTCACAACGTGATGGATCACCACTTCCGCTGCGGTGCCAGTGGCGAAGTGGAAGGCTATCTCGACAAATACTACTTCGGACGCCGTCCTGCGGGCTTTTACATTCCGCGCTTTCGCAACGTAGGCGATGAGCAGCGAAACTACGTGCGCGGGTTTGGTTATCAAGGCGCGGCGAGCCGCGAGGGCTGGGATCGCGAAATTGCAGAGCTCAATATCGGCACTGATTTAAAGCAAGCACTTAGCCAGCCAGGCGGTTGGACGATCGGTATGACGGGCTTCGGCGAAATGCTGCCCGATCACGATAACCGCATCTCCCTTGACCACAGCGTTCGCGATAAATGGGGGCTGCCGGTGCTGTCGATCGACGTTGAACTCAAGCAAAACGAGCGCGATATGCGTCGGGACATGGTTCAAGATGCGGTCGACTTACTTGAGGCCGCGGGCGTGAAGAACGTCACAGGTGACGTAGGCGATTACGCGCCAGGCATGGGGATCCATGAGATGGGCACCGCGCGTATGGGCCGTGACCCGAAAACCTCAGTGCTCAATAGCCACAACCAGGTGTGGGATGCGCCCAATGTGTTTGTTACGGATGGCGCCTGCATGACGTCATCCTCTTGTGTAAATCCTTCTCTAACCTATATGGCGCTTACCGCTCGGGCGGTGGACTATGCGGTGGAAGAGCTGAAGTGGGGGAACCTGTCATGAATCGTCGCGAATTACTCAAAATGATCGCCCTGACGACCGGTACAGCGATGATTGGAGGCAAATCCCTATTTGCCTTTAGCGATGCTGGCCAGTCAGACCACCCCTTTAGCAGCCGCGATGTAGAGCGACTGGACGAGCTTGCCGAAACCATTCTGCCGAGAACCGATACCCCAGGTGCTAAAGACGCTGGCGTCGGGGAGTTTATGGCCCTGTTCGTCAGCGACTGCTATACGCCCTCAGAAAGAGAGGTGTTCTATTTTGGTTTAGCGCAGCTTGAGGCGCGTAGCCGAGCGGCTTACGAACGTGATTTTATAGCGCTGAGTGGCGAGCAGCGGTTAGAGCTCATAACCGAGTTGGATCGCGAAGCGATGGCGCACGCCCAGCAACAGGCTCGTAGAGAGCAGCCAACCCCTGCTGAGGAACTGACCGCAGAGACCCAGACTGCGCAAAATCAAACGGCGGAAACCCAGTCATCCCAGGAGCACGCGGATAGCGAGGAAGCGCTTCCACACTACTTCACTATGATGAAGCAGCTAACGCTGTTCGGCTTCTTCACCTCAGAAGTTGGCGCGACTGAAGTCTTGCGCTACGAAGCGGTGCCAGGCCGCTACGAGGGCTGCGCGCCTTATAACGGCGAGCCTGCTTGGGCTACTTAATGGAGCGGAGAGCATTGATGAAAAATCAGCAAACCTACGATTTACAAAGTCGCGCCTATGCCCCAGCGCTTTGCTTACTGGTCTGCGGCAGTTTGTTGGCATTCGACAGCGCGGCACAAGAAGACGCCTCGAAAGAGGCGCTGACACCCGAGCAGCAATCTACCAAAACCGAAGTGTGGGAGCCTGTGCCTCCTTTGGTTTCAGTGCCTGAGACGGGCGTTCCCTCCGATGCCATCGTGCTATTCGATGGCGCCGATTTAGACGCATGGGAATCTGAAGAGGGCGGGCCAGCCGAGTGGCACGTGGAAGAGGACGTGATGACGGTGAATCGGGGCGCGGGAGGAATACGCACACGCCAGGATTTCTGCGACGTGCAGCTCTACCTGGAGTGGCGAGCACCGGCCGATATCGATGGCATGGAGGGTCAAGATCGTGGCAATAGCGGCGTCTTCCTGCAAGAGCGTTATGAAGTGCAAGTGCTGGACTCCTATGACAACCCGACCTATCCCAACGGCCAGGCGGCATCTATCTACAAACAGCATATTCCGTTAGTCAACGCATCCCGCCCGCCTGGTGAGTGGCAGAGCTATAACATCCTCTACACCGCGCCACGTTTTGATGATGAAGGCGCCCTTGAATCGCCTGCCTACATCACCGTTCTGCATAACGGTGTAGTGGTTCAGCACCATGCTGAAGTGCAAGGCACCACCGAGTGGATTGGCGAACCCAATTACGAAGAAGCCCACGGCTGCGCACCCATTTACCTGCAGGATCACGATGCGGACGTTAGCTTTCGAAACGTTTGGGTGAGAGAGTTATAGTCAGGCGCTTTTAAGCACCCTCAGCGAGCAAGCCCAGTCTTCTGATGCTAGATATATCGGGGACTGGGCTTTTTTGTATCGCCCTCATTGACTATGCTGTAATACATTGTAGTCGTTGGGGTGAGGATATAGATATGGGTGTCACTACAGTTCGTCTTCAGACAGACGTTGAACAGCATCTGGAAGCTATCGCGAGCAGGCTCCACCGGAGCAAAGGCTGGGTGATCAACCAGGCGTTGTCGGAATACATCGAGAAGCAACAGCTTGAGCAAGAGCGTTGGAGGCAAACGCTGGAGGCAATGGAGTCTGCCGCACAGGGGAAGGTGGTTGATAGCAGCGAGGTTCATCGTTGGCTCAATAGCTGGGGAACCGAAAATGAGCAGGATGCACCGAGGTCGGGTAGGTGAAACTGGTTTACACGGATGAAGCCATTGAAGATTTGCAGCGCCTTAGAGAGTTCATCGCCATCCATAATCCATCAGCAGCAGGCCGGATAGCAGCTGAGCTGGTCGGCAAAATCGACTTACTGCCAGACTTCCCTAAAATGGGAACGCCGGTTGAAATGGCACCGGATTCTGTTCGTGACATGGTCTTTGGTAAGTACGTTATCCGCTATTCAGTACATCCGAGCGTCATCATTATTCTGCGCGTATGGCACGAACTGGAAGGTGAGCGTTAGCCATTAAGCCAGCTGCGATTCCCGGCTATGGCAAAATAGAAGTGAAAAGAAAGCGGATTTGGTTATGTATTTACGTTTAACCGAAAGGGAGTTTTATGGACGGCTTTGTTGAAGAGATAGGCAGGGGGTTTTTTAGGGTAATAGGTTACATACTGGCAGAGATATTCTTCAGAACAGTTTGTTACTGGGTTGGCTGGCCAATCTGCAAGCTAGTTACTTTGGGAAAATATCCTTCGGCGTCTGAAGTGATATATCTCAATGAGCATAGGAGTCGAGCCGACGGCGTTTTGTGTGCAGTAGTGGGTTTGCTTGCGTTGATTGTGTTGGCTCTGTATCTGTTAGGACAGTTTTCGTACAAAGCTTAGTAAGCCGGGTGCCGCCAATACACCCGGCTGTTATTATGCTCTATCCCCTTACACGTTAGGCTTAACCGTTACGCTTTTGTCGTTTTTAAAGGTGAGGTAGAACAACACCAGCACCGCGATAGCAAATACCGCTGGGAACATCCAGATGCCTTGCCAGTCGTGCGCGCCGTTGGTGGAGAAATGGTCGGTAATCTGACCGGCTACCCAGAAGCCTATTAGCATGCCTACCCCGTAAGTGGCCAGCGTGATCATGCCCTGGGCAGAGCTTTTAAACTTCTCCCCTGCGCGGGCATCGGTGTAGATTTGGCCGGTCACGAAGAAGAAGTCGTAGCACACGCCATGCAGTGCAATACCAATCAAGAGCATAAACACCATCTCATCGGCGTTACCGAACGCAAACAGCGCATAGCGTAGCGCCCACGCCAGCATACCGATCAGCAAGGTTTTCTTGATACCAAAGCGATGAATAAAGACCGGTAGCAACAGCATAAACAGCACTTCCGATACCTGGCCCAGGGTCATTTTGCCGGTTGGATTGGTCACGCCGATCTCGGCGAGAAAAGGGTTGGCGTTTTGGTAATAAAATGCCAGCGGAATACAAATCAGAATAGAGGCGATAAAGAAGATGGCGTAGTTGCGGTCTTTCAGTAAAGCCAGTGCATCTAGCCCCAGCACCTCTTTTAAGCCCACCGGGCCATCTGCTTTAGGCGGCGTGGCGGGCAGGCTAAAGCTGTATAGGCCTAGGGCTAATGATGCGATAGCGCACATCAAAAAGGTGTTACGCAGCATGCCGTCGGCGATGCCTTGGGAAGAGTCCCAGGCGAATAAGTAGCTGATCCCCAGACCCGCGATAATCCAGCCAATGGTTCCCCATACGCGGATTTTGGCGAACTCCTGGCCTGGGTCGCTCATTTGGCGAAAAGAGACTGAGTTAACCAGCGCCAGTGTCGGCATATAGATAATCATATACATCAACACTAACGGGTAAAACGTACTGAAATCGCTGGCGACATACAGGCCGTACATTAACGCAGCGCCTGCTAAGTGGAGTACGGCGAGAATACGCTCGGCGTTGAAATAGCGGTCAGCGATCAAGCCAATAATGAAAGGGGCAATAATGGCACCCCAGGATTGGGTGGAGAACGCCATGCCAATCTGGCCACCGCTGGCGTTGAGGTTGTTGGCCAGGAAGGTGCCCAGAGTGACAAACCAGCCGCCCCAGATAAAGAACTGCAAAAACATCATGATGCTGAGTCGTGTGCGTATCATAGCCATGACGTGATCCTTTGTTGTGGTTGTGATTAAAAAAACAGTCAATTAACGGTGTGAAGGAAGACCAAGAATTCGACGGTTGCGCGAAACACTGGTAGTGACACCGGCAAAATCATCAAAAGCGCGATCGGCGGGTTGAATCAGATGGGCCTGGATGAAAGACGCGCCCTCTGCGGCGCCTTGGGCGGCGTCCTTAATACAGCACTCCCACTCAAGCACCGCCCAGCCATCAAATCCGTACTGCGTCAGGCGGCTAAAAATCCCGCTGAAATCAATCTGCCCATCCCCTAATGAGCGAAAGCGCCCGGGGCGTTCTACCCAGCCTTGGTAACCGCCATAAACGCCGCTGCGGCCGTTGGGGTTAAATTCAGCGTCTTTAACGTGGAACATGCCGATACGCTCGTGGTAGCGGTCGATAAACTCGAGATAATCCAACTGCTGCAGCAGTAAGTGGCTGGGGTCATAAAGAATTTTCGCCCGTGGATGGTTGTCCACCGCGGTTAGAAAGCGCTCAAAAGAAGCGCCGTCATGGAGATCTTCACCAGGGTGGATTTCAAAGCACAGGTCAACGCCAGCTTCTTCAAAGGCCTCCAGTATTGGCCGCCACCGCCGGGCCAGCTCGTTGAAGCCTTCTTCAACTAACCCTTCTGGGCGCTGGGGCCAGGGGTAAACAAAGGGCCAAAGCAGCGCGCCGGAAAACGTCGCGTGAGCCGTTAAACCAAGCCGTTGGCTGGCTTTGGCAGCCAGCTTTAGCTGCTCAATGGCCCACTCGGTACGCTCCTGCGGCTTGCCGTGTAGCTCAACAGGCGCAAAATCATCGAATAAGTCGTCGCAAGCGGGATGCACGGCGACCAGTTGGCCCTGTAAGTGGGTAGAGAGTTCACTGATCACAACGCCGGCTTTTTCACAGCGGGCGTTTAACTCATCACAGTAACTTTGGCTTTCAGCGGCCTTGTGCAGGTCGATAAAACGACTGTCTGCAGTGGCAGTGGGTAGCTGAATGGCTTGATAGCCGTGTTCGGCCGCCCAACGAGCGATACCGTCGAGGCTATCGAAAGGCGCTTCGTCGCCGATAAACTGGGCCAGGAAAATGGCGGGCCCGCGGATGCCTTGATGGGTGTTGGGCATGATTAGGCTCCCGTTAGTTGAGTGGCAGGCAGTGGCGTCCATTTCTGTTCGCTTTTGGCGCTGGTGGTGACGGCCTCGATAAACGCCATGCCACGTAGCCCGGAGGCCATACCGGGAACGCCCTCAACGTCGCCTTGCTTGCCTTGATGAATGGCGTGGGCAAAGTCGCGGTAAAGGTTGCCGAGTGCTTCCAGATACCCCTCTGGGTGGCCGCCGGGTAGGCGCAAGCGTTGCATCGCGCTGGGGAAAAGGTCGGGTTGGTCGATGCCCGCACGGAGGGTGCGCATCGGTGCTTGAAGCGGGCGGTAGAACAGGCTGTTGGGCTCCATTTGGTGCCACTCCAACGCCCCTTGGTCGCCGTAAATACGTATTTTAAGTGCGTTTTCTTCCCCGCTGCAGATCTGGCTGGCAATGAGGGTTCCGCTGGCACCTTGTTCAGTGCGCAGCAGTACATCGCCATCATCGTCTAATTGGCGGCCATCGGCGTGGCTGGCAAGCGAGGCGCAGAGAGCGCTAACACGATGTCCGGAAATAAACTCGGCGAGGCCGAAAGCATGGGTGCCAATGTCGGCCATGCAGCCGCTGATACCTGCGAGCGAAGGGTCGGTGCGCCACGCGGCTTGTTTATTACCCTGCTGTTCTAAACGCTCGCCTAGCCAGCCCTGAGGATACTCCACATGAATTTTGCGAATGCTACCTATTTGGCCCTCGCTCACCATTTCTCGGGCTTGCCATACCATGGGGTAGCCTAAGTAGGTATGCGCCAAGCCATACAGGCAGCCGCTGGCATGCCAGCTTGCTGCTAAGCGCTGAGCTTCTTGGAGTGATACTGCCGCCGGTTTTTCGCAGAACACATGAAAGCCTGCCTGCATGGCCGCTTCCGCGATCGGCACGTGAAGATGATTAGGCGTTACGATCACCAATAACTGCATGCGTTGTTCGGCGGGAAGTTGCTGCTCGCCTTCCAGTAATTGCTGCCAGTCAGCGTAAATACGCTCGTCGGGGAGGTGGCACGCTTCGCCAGTCAGTTGGTTGTTATCCGCCGAGCGGCTAAAGGCTCCACATACCAGCTCGCAGGTATCGTCGAGGCGAGCAGCTAAGCGGTGAACTTGGCCGATAAACGCCCCTTGTCCGCCGCCGATCATGCCTAAGCGGATGCGGGGTTGATTGGGTCGCGGCATAGAGAGGCTCCTGCTTTAATAAAGCGTTTGATTTTTCAGGTGGCGCTTGGTCAGGCTGTGCGAGTATAGTCGGCAATGTAACCGGTTACATTTGGCTTGAAATTAGGGCTTCACGCTATAAGCGTCAATGCGACAAAGGTCTATCGGTGCGCGCGAAGGGTTGGGAAATCGCGCGCTGAGTTTAACGCTGGGATACGTTAAGCTGAGATGAATAATGCCGCGCAACCATCTGCTTACGGCGATTACCTAGTGATAAGGGAGGCCATGACCAATATACGTAAGGTCGCCGAGTTGGCGGGGGTATCGGTAGCGACCGTATCACGCGCGTTAAAGTCGCCGGATATCGTCTCACCGGCCACCCGGGAAAAAGTGCTGAAGGCCGTTGATCAAGCGGGCTACAAGCCTAATTTGATGGCGGTTCAGTTTCGCTCTCAACGTACTTATAACTTAGTGGTATTGGTACCCACGATCGCAAACACCTTTTTTGCGCGGGTAATCAGCGGTATTCAGGAAGCTGCCCAAGAACGCGGCTACGGCGTTCTGCTGTGTAATACGCTTGGTAATGAGGCGATGGAAACCCAATACGCCAGTTTAGTCAGTACCCGCCAGGCGGATGGCGTAATTCAACTGCGTGCTTTTAACCCTTTTTCTGAAAAGGCGTTTCCTGCTGGGGCGGTATTGCCCATGATCAATGCCTGCGAGGTGCTGGACGATGCGCCCTGTCCCACCGTCAAACTCGATAAC
Organism: Halomonas sp. A3H3; assembly: GCF_000982975.1. Classification (NCBI taxonomy): domain Bacteria; kingdom Pseudomonadati; phylum Pseudomonadota; class Gammaproteobacteria; order Oceanospirillales; family Halomonadaceae; genus Halomonas; species Halomonas sp. A3H3. Next base: position 3,219,640 of record NZ_HG423343.1, read on the forward strand.
CGCGCGGCAGCCCGGGAGGCCACCGAGCACTTGATCTCCCTGGGGCATCGTCGAATTGGCATGATTAAAGGGCCTCGGCGCAGCCCCTTGACCCGTGATCGCCAACAAGGCTACCAGGATGCGTTGAGCGCAGCGGGCATTCCGTTAGATGAGTGCCTGCTTTGTCCTGGCGATTTCACGCCACGTTCTGGTTATCAGGCGGCTGAAACGCTTATGGCTTTAGCGGAGCGCCCCTCCGCCATTTTTTGTGAAAGCGATGAAATGGCCATAGGCGCTATAAGCCGTATCAAAGAAGCGGGCCTGCGGGTGCCGGAGGATATTTCGGTGGCAGGCTTTGATGATATTGCGTTTGCTTCTTACAGCGACCCGCCGTTGACGACGATTGCCCAACCGGCGGAAGCCTTCGGACGCGAAGCTGTTGCGATGTTGATCGAGGTGCTGGAAGGAAGGCAAGTAGACAATTTGGTGTTGCCATATACCCTGGTCTCAAGGGCCAGTACTGCAACATGCCGACCTTAGGCGACTTCCTTTCGCGCCCTAAGTGCATACAATAAGTGGGGCTTTCTCGAAAAGCTTCACAACTGCTGTCCACGCACACCACTAAACGCACATCATAAAAATAGCTAAAAAAGGATCTACCATGACGCTGACACGCCCAATGGCTCGTTTAACCGCTGGCTTGGCCGGTGCGGCTCTGCTGACCGCCTCCCTTTCTGCACAAGCACGCGAACTCTCGGTTTCTACGGTTTTGTCTGACGCTTTCCCCTGGGGGCAGGCGGCTGAGAAGTGGGCCGAACTAGTTGAGGAGCGTAGCGACGGCGAGTTAACGCTGCGCGTTTACCCCAACTCTCAACTGGTTTCCGGTGACCAAACCCGCGAATTCTCCGCAATGCGCTCCGGGTTGATTGATGCCGCTGTGGGCTCGACCATCAACTGGTCGCCCCAGGTGCCGGAACTTAATCTATTCTCTTTACCGTTCTTCATTCCCGATGAAGCCGCCGTTGATGCGGTTACCGGTGGTGAAGCAGGGGAGTTGGTTTTTGAAGCAATCGAATCTCGTGGCGTTATCCCGTTAGCCTGGGGTGAAAACGGTTTCCGCCAGGTTTCCAATTCTCGCGGGCCGATTAGCCAGCCAGACGACTTGGACGGCCTGAAAATCCGCGTTGTTGGCTCGCCGCTGTTCCAGGATACCTTCTCGGCATTGGGCGCCGACCCCACCCAAATGAGCTGGACAGACGCTCAGCCTGCGCTGACCACCGGCGCCGTTGATGGCCAGGAAAACCCACTCTCTGTGTTTGACGTCGCGCGCATTGATCAAGTCGGCCAGGAGCATTTGACACTCTGGAACTACATGAATGACCCACTGATTTTTGCGGTCAATCAGCAGGTATGGCAAACATTGAGCGAAGAGCAGCAAACCCTGCTGCGCGAAACCGCGGTAGAAGCGGGTGAGTGGGAAATCACCATGACCCGTGAAGAAGAGGGCGAGCGGCTTGCGGCGATTCAAGAGCGCGGCGTCACAGTAACCGAGCTTTCCGATGAGCAGTACCAGGCGTTTGTCGATGCCACCCAGTCCGTTTACGAAAAATGGGCGCCGCGGATTGGTGAAGAGGTGGTAGAGGCCGCACAAGCCGCTATCGACGCGCGTTAATTACTTTTGATGTTCAAACTCCCGGCCTTGAAGGCTGGGAGTTTTTTGCTGTGAGGCTGCCATGAAAGGCTTTCCTGATGCGCGCCCTGAACGTTGGCTGGGCGCGCTGGCATTAATCATTATCTCATTGATTAGTCTTGGTAATGTGATTACTCGCTACTTAACCGGCGGCTCTTTTTCATTTACCGAAGAGTTTTCTGTGTTTTTGTTGGTAGTCCTGACCTTTGCCGGTGCCTCGGTGGCGCTGCGGCGTAACCGCCATATTCGTATTGGCTTTTTGGAACGGGCATTGCCGCTCAAGTACCGTCGTGCACTGATCCTTTTTCAAGCGCTTGGCGGTGCCACCGTGCTGGGTTTGATCACTTGGTATGGCGGCAAGATGGCCTGGCAAGAGTATCAGTGGGAGTCGCTGTCACCAGGGCTTGGCTTGCCTCAGTGGTGGTATTTAGTCTGGCTGCCCGTGCTTTCTGCGGCCATGGTGTGGCGCTTATGCCAGCAAACCGCCGACCGTTTAACGGGGAGGCTCACCGATGAGCCCTGATGTGTGGATGATACTGGCGTTTGCGGGGCTGCTGATAGCGGGGGTGCCGGTAGCGTTTTCGCTGGCGCTCTCCGGGGCCGTTGGCATCGTGCTGGGTTTGTCGCCGGACATGCTCGCAACGATGGGTACCAATACCTATAACAGTATTGCCAAGTACCCTTTGATTGCGATTCCGCTGTTTATCTTAACCGGGCTTATTTTTGAACGTTCCGGTGTAGCGCTGCGTTTAGTGCGTTTTGCCCAGGCTTTGATTGGCCCGCGCCACGGTGGCTTAGCCTTGGTGGCGGTGCTGGTGTGTATGATTATGGGCGGAATGAGTGGCTCAGGCCCTGCTGATGCCGCGGCGGTTGCGATGGTGATGCTGCCGAGTATGACCAAAGCGGGCTACCCCAAGCCGTTTTCCGCCACGCTGATTGCCGCCTCTGCCTCGACGGCGATTCTCATTCCCCCTTCAGTGGCGCTGATTCTTTACTCGATCGTGGTGCCGGGCGTCGATTTACGCGCACTTTTCGCAGCAGGTTTATTTCCCGGTATTCTGGCGGGGCTGGCGCTACTGGTGCCCGCTATGCTCGTTTCCAAACGCTACGGTTGGGAGGGCGGCACACCCATAGAGGGGGCTGAAAGGCTAAGTGTGCGATCCACTTTTAAACAGGCGATACCGGCGCTGTTTGCCCCGGTGCTGATTTTGGGGGGGTTGCGTTCAGGGCTGTTTACACCCACCGAAGCGGCCGTGGTAGCCGTTGCTTATGGTGCGATTGTCGGTTTGTTTCTAACCCGCGAGCTGTCGCTGCGTGATTTATGGGAGCTATTGGGTGAGGCGGCGATTATTTCCGGCGTGGTGATGCTGATTATCGCTCTGGCGGGGATTTTTGCCTGGGCAGGCACCATGCTGGGCACCTTCCGCCACTTGGCGGAATGGATTATTAGCCTGACCGATAACGGCGTTTTGCTGCTAATCCTGGTGATGTTAGCAGTGTTGGTCGCTGGGATGCTGTTGGATGCGATCTCGATTTATTTGATCATGATGCCGATTTTGATCCCCGTGATGCAGCATTTTGAGTGGAACCCGGTGTGGTTTGGGATTCTGTTGGCGATGAATATTGCCATTGGCCAATTTACCCCGCCGGTGGCGGTGAATTTGATGGTGACCACCGAAGTGGCCAAAATTCGCTTGGAGCAGACCATCGGATGGGCGCTGCTGTTTGTCGTTGCAATGGGCTGTGCGCTAGCGCTAGTGGCAATCTTCCCCGCTATCGCGCTATGGCTGCCGCGCGTTTTGGGCTATAACGTTGACTAATTTTGCTTACCCTTTTGCGTACCTTATGCAAAGGCGGTATAGCAGTTAACGTTCCCTAAACGATGAAGACCGCTACACTGAGTATTAGACGACAGCGAAATTCATTATTTAGCGTATTACATTTCGCTAATTAGGTTTTTTTCGCTAAAGTAATGCTAGCAGGCAGCTTATGGGTCGCCTGTAACCGTTTGTCTAGAAAATAGAATGTCTTGAAAACGTTTTGGAACAAGGGCACCTGAGGGAACGGTTCATCAGGTGAGACCAAAGCGTGCGATGCTCGTAACATCAAATACGCTCACAACATCAATACAAAGAGGTGTGTTCATGAAACGCCATGTATTTTCCACTACTGCTTTCTCCGGTGCGCTACTTGCCGCCGCTGCTTTCGCCTCACCGGCAATGGCACAGGATGACGAGCAATTCATCACCATTGGCACCGGTGGCCAAACCGGCGTTTACTACGTCGTGGGTCAGTCGATCTGTCGTTTGGTTAATCGTCTCGAAGACGCCGATATTAAGTGTAATGCACCTTCCACCGGTGGTTCTGTCGCCAATATCAATGGCATCAAGTCCGGCGAATTGGACATGGGTGTCGCTCAATCCGATGTTCAGTATCAAGCCTACAACGGCACTGGGAATTTCGAAGGCGAGCCCTACGAAGAGCTGCGTGCGGTGTTCCGTGTCCACGGTGAGCCGTTGACGCTGCTTGCGCGGGCTGATTCTGGCATCGAGACGCTCGATGACTTGGAAGGCAAGCGTGTCAACATTGGTAATCCAGGTTCGGGCCAGCGCAACACCATGGAAGTGGTGATGGAAGCCAAGGGCTGGACTGAAGATACCTTCTCGCTGGCATCTCAGCTTGATGCTGCCGAGCAAGCGGCGGCACTCGCTGATAATAACGTCGATGCCATGGTATACGTGGTTGGCCATCCCAATGGCTCCATCCAGGAAGCCACCACCACCGTTGATGCTCGTCTGATTCCGTTGAACGACGAAGACATTCAAGGCATCGTCGATGAATATCCTTACTACGCCGCATCGGTAATTCCGGGTGGTCTGTATCGCGGCAATGACGAAGATGTCGAAACCTTCGGCGTGGCAGCGACCTTTGTCACCACCGCTGAGGCTGACGAAGAAGTGATCTATCAGACCGTCAAGGCGGTTTTTGACAACTTCGATCGTTTCAAGCGTCTGCATCCGGCCTTCGAAAATCTTGATCCAGAAGAGATGGTGAGTGAAGGGCTTTCCGCACCGTTGCACGATGGGGCAGCGCGTTACTACCGTGAACAAGGCTGGATTGAGTAATCCAGACGCCTAAGGTGATACTACCTTAGTAAGAAATGCGCGGTTACCTCAGGGTGCCGCGCATTTTGGTTTAGAATGTTGATAGGGCGTTTAAAATGTTGATAGGGCATTTCGATATGGCAATGATGCGTCAATCGACTCGGAGCGGGGCAGGCAGATGACAGACGATAAGAACAGGCCTTCGGGAGCCGGAGTAGACTTGGAGGATATGGTCGCCTCCAGCGACACAGGAGCCCGCAAGCCAGCCGGCATGCCCGGAAAGCTTTTGGTAAGCATTGCGGCAGTGTGGTCTCTTTTTCAATTGTGGATCGCTTCGCCAGTGCCCTTCGTCCTTGGGTTTGGTGTATTTAGTGCCACTGAGGCGCGTTCTATTCACTTGGCCTTTGCGCTTTTTTTGGCGTATATGGCTTATCCGGCACTCAAGCGCTCCCCGCGCGACCGTGTTCCGATTCAGGATTGGGTGCTTGCAGCGGCGGCGGCCTTCTGTGGCGCTTACATGTTTATGTTTTACGAGCAGTTATCCCAGCGCCCCGGCGCACCGATACTGCAGGACGTTATTATTGGCATCGCAGGGATACTGCTGCTGCTCGAGGCGACGCGTCGAGCGCTTGGCCCGCCGTTAATGATTGTAGCGTCGGTTTTTCTTCTCTATAGCCTGGCTGGCCCTTGGATGCCGGGTATTCTTTCCCATGGTGGGGTGAGCCTCTTTGGCTTGATTAATCACCAGTGGTTGACTACGCAGGGGGTCTTCGGTATCGCTCTGGGGGTATCAACCAGCTTCGTGTTTCTGTTTGTGTTATTCGGTGCCCTGCTCGATAAGGCCGGCGCTGGCAATTACTTTATCAAGGTGGCGTTCTCACTATTGGGCCACTATCGCGGCGGACCAGCGAAAGCTGCCGTGGTGGCCTCGGCCATGACCGGTCTGATTTCCGGCTCCTCGATTGCCAATGTGGTAACCACTGGTACTTTCACGGTGCCGATGATGAAACGTGTCGGATTTTCCGCGGAAAAGGCGGGCGCTGTTGAAGTGGCGTCATCGGTCAATGGACAGATTATGCCTCCGGTAATGGGGGCGGCCGCTTTCTTGATGGTCGAGTATGTGGGCATCTCTTATGTCGAGGTGATCAAGCATGCCTTCCTTCCCGCGCTGATCTCCTATATTGCGCTGGTCTACATCGTTCACCTTGAGGCCCTCAAGGCCAACATGAAGGGGCTGCAAAGCAGTAACCCACCTAAGCCGCTGGTCAATAAAGTGATTGGCTTTCTCGGTGGCTTGCTACTGATGATGGGCACCGCCCTGGCTGTTTATTACGGCCTTGGCTGGCTCAAGCCGGTACTGGGGGATGCGACCCCCTGGGTGGTAGCCGTTGGACTTACGGTCATTTATATCGCCCTGCTCAAACTGGCGGCCGGTTACCCAGAGCTCGAGCTCGATGACCCTAACCAACCGATCTTTACACTGCCCCAGACCAAACCGACGGTGCTGGTTGGCTTGCAGTACATCCTGCCGGTTATTGTGCTGGTGTGGTGTCTGATGGTGGAACGTTTATCGCCAGGACTGTCGGCTTTCTGGGCCACCGTTTTCATGATTTTCATTATTCTGACCCAGCGCCCCATTACGTCAATCTTTCGCGGACGCAGCGATATGAGGGCGGATCTGCGTGAAGGCGCGATGGATCTTTGGAATGGCCTGGTCACTGGTGCCCGCAACATGATCGGCATTGGCATTGCCACGGCCACCGCCGGTATCATCGTCGGTGCCGTCTCCCAGACCGGGGTGGGTCTGGTGCTAGCCGAAGTGGTGGAAACGCTGGCCATGGGCAACTTGATGCTAATCTTGCTGCTTACCGCTGTGCTTAGCTTGATCCTCGGCATGGGGCTGCCTACGACAGCAAACTACATCGTCGTATCGGCACTACTGGCACCGGTCATCGTCAACCTGGGCGCTCAAAATGGCTTGCTGGTACCATTGATTGCGGTACACCTGTTCGTGTTCTACTTCGGCATCATGGCCGACGTTACCCCACCGGTGGGGCTGGCCTCCTTTGCGGCGGCGGCAGTATCCGGTGGCGATCCCATTCGAACCGGTTTCCAGGCGTTCTATTACAGCCTTCGTACAGCGGCGCTGCCGTTTCTGTTTATCTTCAATACCGATCTGCTACTCATCGATGTGACCTTCCTTCAGGGGGTGTTGATCTTTGTGGTGTCGACCATCGCCATGTTGATCTTCGCTGCCGCGACCCAGGGCTTTATGATTACGCGCAACCGCTGGTATGAGTCTATCGTGCTGCTGCTGATTGCGTTCACGCTGTTCCGGCCTGGTTTCTGGATGGACATGATTCATGATCCCTACGAATCCATCCCACCCGCGCAATTCGTCGAAGCGCTGGGTGATGTGGATGAAGACTCCACTTTGCGTTTGCAGATTGCGGGTCTTGATGATTATGGCGATCCCATGACCACTTACATGACATTACCGGTACCTGAAGGCGAAACAGGTCAGGAGCGGCTCAATAACCTGGGCATGGAGCTATTTATTGAGGATGGCACGGCAACCGTTGATATGGTGACCTACGGCAGCCAAGCGGCAGAGCTCGGTTTCGACTTCGATCAAGAAATCATCGAAGTTCTGGCCCCCGTCGACCGCTGGACTAAGGAGCTAATGTGGATTCCTGCCTTCTTGGTCTTTGGGTTGATCGTATTGATGCAGCGTCGGCGTCGCGATAACACGCAAGCTGCCGCCACCGCATGAAGGAGAGTGCCATGTATAGCAAGATCATGTTGCCGGTGGATTTGAACGAGGAGTCTTCCTGGTCGAAGGCGCTGCCCACAGCCCTGACGCTATGTCGAACTTTTGGCGCCTCGCTTCATGTGGTGACGGTACTGCCGGACTATCGTATGCCCATGGTGGGCTCCTACTTCCCCAAGGACTTCTCCAAAAAAGCGCATACAGCGATCACCGATGCGCTCCATGACTTTATCAAGACGAATGTGCCCGACGACATTCAGGTACAAAGTGTCATTGTGGATGGCTCACCTTGGGAGGCCATTATTAAAGCCGGTAAGAAACTGGACGTCGATCTAATCGTCATGGCTTCCCACAATAAGCGTAAGTTTGTCGATTATGTGCTCGGCCCCAATGCAGAGCACGTTGTGCACCATGCCAAAATGTCGGTAATGATTGTGCGCTAGACATTCAGAGCGTCACGTACGGAAAACCCAAAACTCCGGGCAGTTGCTCGGAGTTTTTTATGGCCGTCCGTCGCGCGTCTTGACTATATCGGTTTTTACTAACGCAGCAATTTAATTGGCGGTTGACAGCTGTTTCGTGGATTTTTTGTACGCGCATCTCAAAGCGTCACCCCAAACAGCGTTGGTCAGCTACATTAAGAGGGTATTAACAAATAATGTTAAGCCATTAATTTAGTGTTAATACCGTCAACGGGTAATGAGTGTTGATGCCTTAGAGGTAAATCCTGAATCCAGGGTCTATATCAGGAACAACAGGAGTGATGCCATGAATGCGGCTACAACAAAAACAAACCACCATGCGGATCAACCCAGCGTTAAAATCACTATTAACAAGGTTGGATTGGATCGACCCAGGGCGTGGTTGGCTGCTGGCGTAGAGGATTTTCGCCGGGCAACGGTAGTGAGCCTCTCTTATGGCATGTTTTGGGTGGGGTTGAGTATTGCCATTACTCTTGGCGCCTTCACCATGGGCTACTGGTACTGGCTGCTGCCCATGATTGCCGGGTTTATGTTTATTGGCCCGCTGGTGGCAGTAGGCTCTTATGGTATTAGCCGAGCGTTGGAACGTGGACAAGTACCTAACCTAGGTGATGCGTTTGGAAGCTGGAAGCCCCATGCTGGTCAGCTGGCGATGATGGGCGTCATGATGATGATCTTCTTCCTCGCTTGGATTCGTTTGGCCACGCTGCTGTTCGCACTATTTTTCGGTTTTGAAGTGCCTAGTCCCGCGTCGCTCTATACTGCGCTGCTGACCACCTCAGAGGGCCTGGGCATGTTGGCAGTGGGCACAGTTGCAGGCGGGATTTTAGCCTTTGGCGCCTTCGCCATAAGCGTTGTAGCGATTCCTACCTTGATGGATCAAGACCTAACCTTTATGGAGGGGATAGAAGCTAGCGTACGCTGTGTCGCGCGTAACTTTCGCGTGATGCTGTTATGGGCGGTGATTCTTACCCTGTGCGTTCTGGTTGGCGTTATGACGTTTTACATTGGTCTTGCACTTATTTTGCCTGTGCTAGGACATGCCAGTTGGCACGCCTACGAAGATTTGGTGCGCTTTGAACCCTTCGAGAAAATCAAATCGTAACCCTAGTGTGAACAGTAAATAACGTTTCAGTGACGAAAAAAACAGTATTTGCCCTGACCTGCTTAAGGAGATGGCGTAACCTTTACGCTGTCTTCTTTTATTGTTCCTGGGAGCTATAACCAGCGGGCAACCTTGCGTGAGGTGTTTACTGTGAAAGCGTGGTTAATGGGGTGGGCCGTGCTGATGTTCAGCGCTCCCCCGGTGGGGCTTGCTGATTCAGTCGATGAACTAGACGTGCCTAACGGGCCCGTTATTTTGACCGTCAGTGGTAACATAGACCTTACCAATGTGGGGAGTGAAGCGCAGTTTGACCGGGCCATGTTAGCGGCTTTACCACAGTATGAATTTGATACCAGCACGCCGTGGACAGAGGGCCGCAGCCACTATAGTGGCCCTTTAATGCGTGATCTTTTGGCGCTATTAAGCTCCGACAGTGATGCGGTTCACGTTTCCGCGCTGAACGGTTACGAAGCCGAAATACCGGTCAGTGATTTTATTGAGCACGATGTCATCTTAGCCATCGAAAAAAACGGTGAGGCGATTCCGATTCGCGAATATGGCCCTTTGTGGGTGCTCTACCCCTTTGATCAAGATGAAGTGCTGTTAAGCGAAAAAATCCGCTTTAGAGCGGTATGGCAGGTTATGCATATTAATGTTCTCTAGCGCTCCTAGTGCGCAGGCTTCCAACCTACTGCGTTATCCTCGCCGTTTTAAGCTCGTTGCCATTGTCGCGGTGTTACTGTTCGCTGCGGCGTTGGTCGTCGCTACCTTGGCCGCTTGGCGGCAGGAAAATCTAACCCAAAGCCTGAGGGAAGATACCGCCTGGGTTGTTTATAAGCTGGATCGTGATGCGGTACAGCTACTTAATCATTTATTGGCGGCAACCCGCGAGCCGATAACTCCGACGGCTCACGAGGAGCTAAATCTTCGCTTTGAGCTACTTTATAGCCGTATAACGCTGCTTAACGACGGCGAAGTCAGCAACTTGTTGCAGCAGATCGATACCGCCCGTGAGCTACTGGAAGAAATTCAGCAGCAGCTTGATGTGCTGGATATCATATTCGAACCCTACGGCGTGTTTGATCAACTGCCGATAGCAGCGCTGGAAGATGAGCTACAGGTACTAACGCAACTGACTGAACGCCTGGTTATTGCTATTAACGGCTATTTAGCCGAATCGGCGACGGAGGAGCGTGCCCAGCTCAGCCTGCTTTACAAGTTGCTGATGAGCCTGATTATTGGCATGAGCTTAGCGGCGTTTCTGGTGATTGCTTTTTTGGTGCGTGAAATGCGTGAGAGTGCGGCGATAAGGCGGAGCCAGGAGCAGCTTGGTCGGCAGCTGGAAGTCACCGCCAAACAGGCTCAGGCGGCGAATCAGGCAAAGTCAGACTTTTTAGCCATGGTCAGCCATGAAATTCGCACGCCGCTGAACGGTGTTATCGGCATGAGTGAGCTGCTGCGTGAATCCGCCAGCCCCGCTCAGGTAGAAGATTACGCTCATACGATCCACGACAGCGCCAACCAATTGCTGGCGATGATCAATGAAATTCTCGATTTCTCAAAAATCGAAGCAGGGCACTTAACCCTTGAAACATCGCCTACGGAACTCAAGCCGCTGGTCGATAGTGTTGTCGTGCTATTTGCGCCCCGAGCAAAAATGAAAGGGTTAACGCTATCGGTCAATGTCGATGCACTGGTGCCTGCCTGGGTGCTTGTCGATGCAGGTCGGCTGAGGCAAATTTTGCTTAACCTAATTGCCAATGCGATTAAATTCACTGATCACGGTGATGTCAGCGTACGAGTCTCTTCGACGGTGGAGCAGTTACTGTTTGAGGTCAGTGATACGGGCTGTGGTCTAAGCGAACAGCAACAGCAGCGTCTATTTGAGCCTTTTCAGCAAGCGGATGAATCGGTGGCACGTCGATTTGGTGGTACCGGGCTAGGGCTGGCAATTTGCAAACGGTTAAGCGAAGCCATGCAGGGGCGATTAGGGGTAAAAAGCCAATTAGGCCAAGGTAGCACTTTCTGGTGTGAGTTGCCCTTGATCGCCGCTGACCCCGTATCCAGAACGCTGCCCCCATCCCCCACACGGGACTTTACCGGCACAACACTGCTGCTGGTAGAGGATAATGCCGTTAATCGCAAAGTCGCGATGGGCTTGTTGGCGCGCTTAGGTTGCGATGTCGTCTGGGCCGAGAATGGCCATGATGCCTTGGCCATGGCCGAATCCCAACAAGTGCATTTGATCTTTATGGATATTCAACTGCCCGATATGGATGGCCTGGCAGTCACCCAGCGTTTGCGGGAACAGGGTGGCTGGCTGGCCAGTGTGCCGATTGTTGCCATGACGGCCGGGGGGGCTGAAGATGACCGTAAACGCTGCCTGGCGGCGGGCATGGATGATTACATCACTAAGCCACTGTCGCTTGCGGCGCTAAGTAACGTGTTGGCATTACAACTTTTTGCAACCCCAGACGCAACGCCTTTACAGGCATTAGCGGTCTCTCCTCCGTTAACCAAGCAGCAATCACTCCTTAACAGCGATACCCTTGGCATGCTGAGAACGACGCTAGGGGAGGCGAGCGTTACACAACTGATCATGCTATATGATCAGCAAGTAAGCGATTACTCCGCTCAGTTGGCTGCGTGTTTAGCCGCTACTCCCCTAACGTCAGAGCAGACACAGCAGGTTGAGCGGCTTGCCCACCAACTGCGCGGCGAGTCATTGAGTATGGGCGCCGACCAGCTTGCCGAATTGGCGAAGCAGCTTGAAAAATTAGCTGAAACGCAACATGCGACATCCAAGCAGCTTGATGATGCGTTCTGCGCGTTAAGACTTGCAGCGGCGCATACATATGCCGCACTAGAGAGGTGGTGCCGTGACCACTTATCAGGTTGAGCAGGGTATTCTTACTGCGGCCAGTCAGCAGGCTAATGCTTGCCAGGCAGCGGCGGAGTTAGCCGACGCTTTACAGCACGAACACTTGGGGTTCGTGCTGTTCTTCTGCAGCGCGGAGTATGATTTAGCTGCCCTAGCAGACGCGCTGGAAAGTAGTTTTCCCACCACGCCGCTAAGTGGCTGTACGACGGCTGGGGAAATAACCCCTGGAGGCTATGACCGCGGTTCCATCGTGGCGATTGGGTTTGATCGCCGACTGTTTGCCATTGAAACGGCGCTGATCGACGACCTGGAGCATTTTGAACTAGCCAACGCTCAACCGCTGGTCGATACGCTGTTGGAGCAGTGCCGCCAACAAACCATCGCGCCGATTAACGAACACAGCTTTGCGCTGACGCTATTGGATGGCTTATCCAGCCGTGAAGAGCAGGTGCTCGCTACCTTAGATGCCGCCCTAGGCCGTATCCCCAGTTTTGGCGGCTCGGCGGGTGACGACAATCACCTTAGCCATACCCATGTGTATACCGCTGGGCGCTTTTATACCCGTGCAGCAGTGGTGGTGATGATCAACACCCGGTTGCCTTTTGAAGTATTTTCAACCCACCACTTAATACCATTGGCCCACAAACTCGTAGTGACCGAGGCTGACCGCGAACAGCGGCGGGTGATAGAACTCAACGGGTTGCCTGCCGCCCAGGTATATGCCGAACTGGTAGGTAGTGCGCCTGCGCAGCTCAACGCTGGCATTTTTGCCCGTCATCCATTAGCCGTACGCATCGGCGGCCAGCACTACGTGCGCTCTATTCAGCGTGTTAATAGCGACAGTAGTTTGAGCTTTTACTGCGCGGTGGAAAACGGCATTGTACTGACCGCCATGCAGCCTACGCCGCTACTGGATAATCTCAGCGTGATGCTTGCTGGAGTAGGTGCCCGCCTAGGCGCGCCGAGCATGATTATTGGCTGCGACTGTTTTCTACGCAGGATGGAGCTCGAGGCGTTACAACAGTTGGATCAGGCATCGCAGTTGCTGCGCCAGGCAGGCGTAGTGGGGTTCAATACGTACGGTGAACAGCATCATGGTATGCATGTGAATCAAACGTTTACGGGGGTGGCGTTTGGATCTCTTCCAACTAACCACAAACACTGACGCGGCGGATGTCGCGGCGCTGCGGGAAGAGAACCGTCGCTTGCGTAAAGTGTGCCAAGCGCTGATGGAGCGGGTGGAAACGGGAAGCGGTGCCGACCCCGCGCCCTATGCCGCGTTTGAACGCTCAGTGTTACTTGCCGAACAGGTGCGTGAGCGCACTGATGCGCTGCACCGCACCTTAGACGAACTGAGCCAGGTCAATACGCGCCTACTGGCCGCGAAGGCCGAAGCCGAAGCCGCTAACCTCTCCAAAACGAAATTTCTGGCGGCGGTCAGTCACGATTTGCTTCAGCCACTCAATGCCGCCCGGCTGTTTGCCAGTGCGTTAGAAACCCACTCGCTTCCTGATACCTCACAAGCTCTGGTCGGCCATATTGGCCGTTCGCTGAAAGATGTTGAAGGCTTGATAGGAACGCTAGTGGATATCTCGCGTTTGGACGCAGGCGTACTCCACGCCGATAAAGCGCCCTTCGCGGTGAGCACGCTGCTAGATGCGCTGGCAGAGGAGTATCGCCAAGTGGCCGGGGTGCGGGGGCTGACACTGCACTACGTGCCTTCCAGTGCGGTGGTCGAGTCGGATCTAGCGTTGCTGGCGCGAGTGATCCGCAACTTCTTAAGCAACGCGGTGCGCTATACCGAGCAGGGGCGCGTGCTGCTGGGCTGTCGGCGGAGACGAGATGGCCTGGAAATTATGGTGGGCGATACCGGCCCCGGGATCCCTGAGCAGCAGCGGGAAGCGATCTTTCTGGAGTTTCGCCGCGCTAATCAGCCCAATAGCTCCCACAGCCGCGGTTTGGGGTTGGGTCTAGCCATCGTTGACCGGATCAGCGCCATGCTGGGACAACCGATCTCGCTCGCCTCTAGCCCTGGCGCGGGTGCGCTATTTTCGATCACCGTACCCTACGCGACGGCCGCGCCGCCTGCAGTGGCGAGCACTCATTATACGCCGCTGCCTGACGTTGCAGAGGATCCGCTAAGCGGCTGTGTCATTTGGGTGATTGATGATGACCTGGCGATTATAGAAGGTATGCAGGCGCTGCTGGGCAGTTGGGGGTGCCGAGTGCGCGCCGCCGCCACGGTGAGTGCGTTGGAGGCTGCCAGCGACGGTGAGCGACCGTCAGTATTGCTGGTGGATTATCATTTGGGCGATCACCGCGAAACCGGCATTGAGTTGGCCGCGCGACTGCAGCGCCGTTATCCAGGCTTGGCAGCGGTGGTGATTACTGCCAATCACGAGGCGGAGATTAAGCGTGCAACCCGCGAAGCGGGCATGTACTGCCTGCTCAAACCGTTAAAGCCCCTGCGGCTGCGCATGCTGCTAGCCACACTGCTCAATAAAGCCTAACGCGTGCGGTTGGCCCGGTGAAAGCTTAGATCTTCCTCGCCTGCGATAACAATGGCGTGAACCCGACTCGTGGCATTCAGCTTGCGCAGAATCGCCGAGACATGGGTTTTGACGGTCGTTTCGGCAATCAACAACTCCCGGGCAATATGCTTGTTCGACATGCCTGTCGTCATGCACGCCAACACCTCTAACTGCTTATCGGTTAAACGCGCCAACCGCTCGCTGGTTGATGAAGCATTTGCAATGGGTGGCACCGCAGAAGTGCGCGGTGCTGGGCGACGCATGATATCGGGCGGCAGGTAGAGCTGGCCTTCAAGAATCTGCGTTAACGCCGCCAGCAGCGCTTCCCGGGGTGTGGATTTGGGAATATAGCCCACCGCGCCGAGGGTAATGGCATCGAGTACCAGCTGGCGCTCTTGATGTGCAGAAACAATCGCCACCGGCAACCAGGGAAATGCCTCTCGCAGTGCTGTCAGCCCCTCTAAGCCTTCCGCATCCGGAAGGCTTAAATCCAGCAGCAATAGATCTAGCTCTGTTTGCGCTTCAATCAGCGTTATTGCATCAGCAAGGCTCTCTGCTTCCAATAGCAGGCTGCCTGCCAAGCCCCCGCTAATCACGGTTTGTAGCGCGTCTCGGAATAGCGGATGGTCATCCGCCACCAACAGGGAATACATGGCGTCTCCTACCAAGGGATGAGGGCTAATCCTGCCATCGGGCTATATCGCCATTTGCTTTAGTGAACAACACTGTCAATGCACCTTTAATAATCATAATACTCAGGAGCAATACAATGATCTACGCCAACCCTGGTGATACCGGTTCTGTGGTGTCATTTGAAAAACGCTATGGCAACTATATCGGCGGCGAATTTGTTGACCCGGTGAAAGGCCAATACTTCGATAATATTAGCCCCGTCAATGGCCATGTCTTCTGCGAAGTCCCCCGCTCAACGGCAGAGGATATCGATAAAGCGCTGGATGCGGCCCACAAAGCGGCACCTGCCTGGGGGAAAACATCCGCCCAAGAGCGCAGTAATATCCTGCTGAAAATCGCCGATCGTATTGAGCAAAACCTTGAAGCCCTCGCGGTGGCTGAAACCTGGGATAACGGTAAAGCCGTACGCGAAACTCTCAATGCGGATATACCGCTGGCCGTTGACCACTTCCGCTACTTTGCGGGCTGTTTACGCTCCCAAGAGGGCACCGCGGCAGATATTGACGCCAATACTGTCTCCTACCATTTTCACGAGCCGCTGGGCGTGGTGGGGCAGATTATTCCTTGGAACTTCCCAATACTTATGGCTGCCTGGAAGCTGGCACCTGCACTGGCGGCGGGTAACTGCGTGGTCTTGAAGCCTGCAGAGCAAACGCCTGCCTCGATTCTGAAGGTGATGGAAGTGATCGGTGATCTGCTGCCGCCTGGCGTGCTCAATATCGTCAACGGCTTTGGCGCTGAGGCAGGGCAGGCGTTGGCAAGCAGCAAGCGCATTGCCAAGATCGCCTTTACCGGCTCTACCCCTGTTGGCTCGCATATCTTGAAATGCGCGGCGGAAAACATCATTCCCTCTACCGTGGAGCTAGGCGGCAAATCCCCCAACATCTACTTTGCCGACATCATGAACGCCGAACCGACCTTTATTGATAAAGCAGTCGAAGGCTTGGTGCTGGCGTTCTTTAACCAGGGTGAAGTGTGTACTTGCCCGTCACGTGCGCTGATCCAAGAGAGCATGTACGAGGAGTTCATGGCCAAGGTCATCGAGCGTACCAAAACCATCAAACGCGGCAATCCTCTGGATACCGACGTGCAGGTGGGGGCTCAGGCCTCTCAAGAGCAGTTCGATAAAATCATGTCCTATATGGATATCGCCCGAGATGAAGGCGCGGAATTCCTCACCGGCGGTAATAAAGAGACCATGGACGACAGCATCAACGATGGTTACTACATCCAGCCCACGCTGCTGAAGGGTAACAATCAGATGCGCGTCTTCCAGGAAGAAATCTTTGGCCCGGTGGTGGCAGTCACTACCTTCAAGGATGAAGAAGAAGCGTTGGCGATTGCCAACGACACCGAGTTTGGTTTGGGCGCAGGCGTGTGGAGCCGCGATATCAACGTCGCCTTCCGCATGGGCCGAGGCATTCAAGCCGGACGTGTATGGACCAACTGCTACCACCAGTATCCCGCCCACGCAGCTTTTGGTGGCTACAAGAAATCTGGCGTTGGCCGCGAAACTCACAAAGTCGCCCTCGAACATTACCAGCAAACCAAAAACCTGCTGGTCAGCTACGACATCAATCCGCTGGGCTTCTTCTAACCCGCCACGTTTTTCTATGTATAGCTAGCCCACACCGCCCGGCATCAGCCGGGCGGTAATTGTCAGTCCCCTGACGCTGACTCTACCGATAAGAGCAGTGCTTAAACTGCCGTATCGAAAACTATTAGGAGTTGCATCATGGATAGCACAATGCGCGCGGCGGTCGTTCGTGAGTTTGGCCAGCCGTTGGTCATAGAAGAAGTTGACGTACCTCGCCCCAAGCAGGGCGAAGTGTTGATGAAAGTGGCGGCCTCTGGGGTTTGCCATACCGATTTACACGCCGCCCACGGCGATTGGCCGGTAAAACCCTCGCCGCCGTTTATTCCAGGGCACGAAGGCGTTGGACATATTGTGGCGGTGGGTGAAGGTGTTTCCCACGTCAAAGAGGGTGATCGTATTGGTGTGCCCTGGCTCTACTCGGCCTGCGGCTACTGTGAGCACTGTTTAGGCGGTTGGGAGACGCTGTGCGAGTCCCAGCAGAATACCGGCTACAGCGTTAACGGCGGGTTCGCGGACTACACCTTAGCGGATGCAGGCTATGTAGGGCGATTACCGGATGCCGTTGATTTTATTGAAATAGCCCCGGTGTTGTGTGCAGGGGTAACGGTTTATAAAGGCTTGAAAATGACCGATACCCGCCCCGGTCAGTGGGTGGTGATTTCGGGGATAGGTGGGCTTGGCCATATGGCGGTGCAGTACGCCAAAGCGATGGGGCTGAACGTGGCGGCTGTTGATATCGATGACGGTAAGCTAGCCCTGGCTGAGCGTTTAGGCGCCACGGTAACCGTTAACGCCATGAAAACCGACCCAGCGGCCTACCTGAAGAAAACCACTGGTGGTGCTCACGGGGCCTTGGTGACAGCGGTGTCGCCGAAGGCGTTTGATCAAGCGCAGAATATGCTACGCCGCGGCGGAACACTGGTGCTCAATGGCCTACCACCCGGCGACTTCCCGCTGCCAATCTTTAGCACAGTGCTCAATGGCATTACCATACGTGGCTCTATCGTTGGTACGCGCAGCGATCTGCAGGAAGCGCTGGATTTCGCTGCCGAAGGCAAGGTTAAGGCCACGGTCGCAACCGATACGCTGGACAATATCAACGATGTCTTCCAGCGCATGATCGACGGCAAAATCGAGGGTCGTATCGTGTTGGATATGGCGAGCTGACATCGTTCTAGTGTCGTATCTCAGGGGGAGGCAACTCCCCTTTTTAACTTCGGCAGTGTCACTGCTCAGGCACGATTTAATCCCCGCCGTTCCCCTGTTGGCCCAACCAACGGCGCGCCATTCGCTCTGCGTGGGCAAGGTTACTGACAACCGCTAACTGACCTGCTTCGCGCTTAATGCCCGCGCGTTTGAGTTTCAGCGCTATGCGCGGTGACAACCCTACAAATATTACCCCCACCCCATGCTCGCCCAGCTCGCGTCGCAGCGTATCCAGCGCCACCATGGCGGTGGTATCCAGGCTGGGTACATCGCGCATATCCAGAACGACGATTTTTACGCTGTGGTCAATCACTCTGAGTGTGGCAATGGCCTTTTCTGCTGCGCCAAAAAACAGCGGTCCGCTTATCTTATAAAGGGCTACTTCCGGCGGGAAGTGTTCGCTGGTGTTGGGTGCCGCCAAGCGTTGGGTATGAGTCAGCTGTGCCATTCGGCGAATAAACAGCGCGGCGGCTAGGCCAATACCCACGGCCACGGCAACCACCATGTCAAAAACAACCGTGAGTACGAAACAGATCACCAACACCCAAACATCGCTGGCGGGGGCGCTTTTCAGCGTATGCATAAAGTGGTGCGCCTCGCTCATGTTCCAGGCGATGATGAAGAGCAGGGCAGCCAGAGCGGCCATGGGTACATATCCCAGTACTCCCGCGAGCACGACCACGGCAAGTAGCACTACGACTGAGTGCACCACTGCAGCGATAGGTGAAAAGGCACCGCTTTTGATATTGGTCGCGGTGCGGGCAAGGGCCGCCGTGGCGGTAATGCCGCCGAAGAAGGGCACCACCATATTGCCCAGCCCCTGGCCAATTAGCTCGGCATTAGGATCATGGCGGGTGCGAGTTAAGCCATCTGCTACCACGGCACACAGTAGCGACTCAATGGCCGCCAGCAGTGCAATCGCCAGTGCCGGGCCAAGCAGAGCCTGAATCAGCGCAAAGTCGATCTCAAGCGGCGTGCCATCGGCACCAGGGAAATGCCACGGTGCGATAAAGCCAGGCGCGAAGGGAGGAATGCCACTGCCGCTTTCGCCCTGATACTCCCAGCTAAAGCGCGAGGCGATAGTATCGACCTCGACACCACCCACCAGCAGCAGGGCGGCAACCAGGGTACCCACCGCCAAGCCAACCAGCGGGGCAGGAACTGGCGTATTCAGGCGGGGCCAGATTAACAGCGTTGCCAAGGTCACAAGCCCGACGCTGATTTCAGCCAGTGACAGAGTGGGCAGTGCTCGACCAATCAGCATGAGGTTACGCAGAGTACTATCGCCGAGCTCGACCCCGGCCAAACCGAGAAAATCGGGCAGTTGCAGCAGCGCAATGACGACGCCAATGCCCGCTGTGAAGCCAAGAATGACCGGGTAGGGGACGTACTGAATCAGACTGCCCAGCCGCGACAGCCCCAGCGCGACCAAAATGGCGCCTGCCATAAAGGTAGCAATCAGCAGCCCGCCCAAACCATGATTGGCCACAATGGGGAATAGGATCACCACAAAGGCGGCGGTAGGGCCAGAGATATTAAACCGCGAACCGCCGGTCAAGGCGATCACCGCGCCTGCCACGATGGCAGTGTATAGCCCGTGCTGAGGTGGCACGCCAGTAGCGATGGCCAGCGCCATGGAGAGCGGTACCGCCACCACACCAATCGTCAGACCCGCCATTACATCCCGCTTGAATTTGGCCAGCGTATACCCTTCACGCCAGGCGTTTACTAACGCGCGGCCAGGCATCGGGAAAACGTATCCCGAAGATTGATGGACACGGGACATAGAGTCAGACTCCTAAAAATAGGGAAAACAAGCCATTACGCTACGCCTGCGGTGAAACTTGCACAACAAGTCGTTAGTCGCGGAGTCGTTCGCGCACAAAAAATCCCAGCCGCTTGGCTGGGATTTTTTTAGGCTAAGCGCAGATGCTTACTTATATCTGCGAGTCTTCAGGCGGTTCGCCGATGGTGCCAGGCATTGCCTGAACATGACCCATCTGCTCACCGGCCAAGGTGAGGAAGTGTAAGTGGCGCTCATACTCAGCCACCAAATCACCAATCACCTGACCACGGGTATAACCGTTAAGGTCTTTATCTTGTCCACCTTCCGCCAGGTAGACATCCAGACGTACATAGAAGTCATCATCGGCAGGGATGAAGCTTGGTGTGCGCATACGGTGCGGACACACTTGGTAGACAAAGCTGGTGGCGTCACCGAAGTCGACCTGGAGCGTCAGGTTCGGTAGCGACTCGCCCTCGACATGCTCTTCGGTCACATTGGCGGTTTGACCACGGCTTTCAAGCTCCTGAGCAAACTGGGTCATCGCTGGGCGAATGGAGTGCTCGATCGTCGCAGCGGCACCCGCACGATTAGAGGTATCCAGGGCGCGATCCAGGCGCTCTCGCCAGTCACCACCGGGGGCACCACCAGCAATCATGCGGCGTGCATCGGCTTTGCTACCTTCAAGTTTCAGCGCTTTATACATGCCCACCATTACCGCGAAAATCACCACTGAGAAGGGCAGTGCGGTTATAACGACGGCACTCTGTAGTGCGTTCAAGCCTCCGGCCATCAGCAGAGCAATGGTGATCAACCCTATCGTCGCAGACCAGAAAATACGCAGTTTCACCGGCGCATCGTGGTTCACGTCGCTCAAAATAGAGGTGAAGTTGGCCAGTACCAGTGCACCGGAGTCCGCTGAGGTAATAAAGAACACGATACCCAGCACGGTGACAACCGCCGCAGTTAGGCCGACATAGGGGTAGTACTCAAGCAGCGTGTAGAGCGTTGTTTGTGGGGTGTTAAGAGCCTGTTCACCCAGTTCGACAACGCCCTGGTTGGCCACCAGCTCAATGCCGCTGTTACCAAATACCGACATCCACACCATCATAAAGGCCAGCGGAATAAACAAGGCGCCTGCGACAAATTCACGAATGGTGCGGCCGCGGGAGATACGTGCCAGGAACAGACCCACAAACGGTGTCCAGGCAATCCACCAGCCCCAGAAGAAGATCGTCCACCACATCTTCCACTCTTGGGCGCCTTCATCGGCAAAGGCGTAGGTGTCAAAGCTTGCACCGACAAAACCGGATAGATAATCACCGGCGTTATTGACCACCTTATCCAGCAGTACCAGGGTGTCGCCTGAAAAGAGCACAAACAGCATCAGCGCCAATGCCAACAGCATGTTGAACTCAGAGAGGCGACGAATGCCTTTCTCAACGCCGGTTACCACGGAAATCGTCGCCAGTACGACCACCAAGACAATCAAAATCACCTGCACGGTGAGCGTTTCCGGTACGCCGAACATATAGGTGAGGCCGTAGTTGAGCTGCATCACCCCGATACCCAGGCTGGTAGCAATGCCGAACACGGTAGAAATAACCGCGGTAATGTCCACCGCGTTACCAATGGGGCCGTGGATACGCTTCCCTAGAATTGGGTAGAGCGCGCTGCGGATCGCTAGCGGCAGGCGATGGCGGTAGCTAAAGTAGGCCAGCGCCATACCCATCAACACGTACAGCCCCCAGCCGGAGAGCCCCCAGTGCAGATAGGTTTGGACGACGGCGTTACGCATTGCGGCCTGGCTCTCCGGGGTTAAATCCGGCGGTGCCAAATAGTGGGCCACTGGCTCGGCAACGCTGAAAAACAGCAGGTCGATACCGATACCCGCGGCAAACAGCATGGCTGACCAGGAGAGTAGCGAAAACTCGGGTCGGGAGTGGTCGGGCCCTAGGCGAATACTGCCAAAGCGTGACATGCCAATAGCAACCACAAAGACCAGGTAGGCAACAATCGCCAGCATGTAGTACCAGCCAAAGGTTTTGCTGACCCAGGCAAGCCCGGCATCAAAAAAAGCACCGGCTTGCTCGGTGAACAGCATGGTGAGTACTAAAAAGATAACGATACCCGCCACACTGCCGTGGAAAACCACGGGATTGAGGCGGTCGCGGGAGGGGAGGATGGGGTTGTCTTTCGCCATGCAGGCGGACTCCTGTTGTTGAAAGATGAATTTTTATTTTGAATGAACGTTCAAATAAAATACGCGATTAAGTGTCCCCCTTCAAGTTAACCTTCCTATTTGGGTTGAATTAGCGTGGAGTTATCAGCGTGCTGATGAAAGCGCAGACACAAAAACGCCCGGAAAACCGGGCGTTGGATCAAGGTTTGAGGCTTGGCCTGCGTTTATTCGCTGTCGGCGTTTTCGTCACTATTACCATCGTGATGGCCACGTTTGCCGTGCTTGCCACGATACTCTTCATGGGCTTCTTGCATGGCGTTGCGCAGTGCTTGCTGCTCTTCTTCTGTGAGAATTTCAGCTACCCGTTCGTGATGCTCTTCACGCAGTGCCTGCATGGCTTCGCGATGTTCAGCGTGTGCTTCGTTAAGCTCTGCCTGTTTCTCTGCTGAGATATCTGCACGCTCGTACACTTCCTGGCGACGCTCCTCCATGCGCTCTTCCATGCGTTCGCGATCAGGGCCTTGCCCTTCATGGTCACCGTGGCTATTTGCTTGAGCGGTAAACGCTAATGGAGCAATGGCGATAGCCAGCAGGGCGGGGGCTAACAGTTGGCGAATTGACATTTTCCTAGCACTTGAAACGTTCATAAGTACTCTCCTGATGAGTTGACGATGACAGTATCGCTAGGCGACGTGCAAACCGTTTGCAGATAGTGTGCAACAATCATGATCTTATTGGCTTGTTGCAGGTCGTAGTCGCTAGGTGAGGGGTCACCTACTTTTCAAGGAGAAGCATCATGTCGCGAACCGAGCAACTTCGCGTATGGCAGCAGCGTTGCGCGTTTACCTCTCTCCGCCGCGTGACTGGCCTGGGGGCCATTGCCTTAATGCTGAGTGCTTGTAGCGCTGCCCAACACGTTAGCCAGGGTGAGCCTGCGATTGAGAGCAATGCGCTGCGCGAACCCCAGCCTTTTACGCGCTTGTCACCTGCCACTTATACGCCCGAAGAGTGGCCCCAGGCGTTAACAGCTGATGTTTATCTACCCGACGACTCGCTCGGTAGGTTGCGACCTGCTGCCTTAGTTGTGCATGGAGGCGGCTGGCGTAATCGCACACCGGAAGATATGCAGAGCATCGCTGAGAGCTTAGCAGGGCAAGGCTATGTGGCGGTTAATATTGAACACCGCTTTGCGCCGGAGTATCGCTTCCCCAGCCAACTGCACGACTTGCAACAGGCGATGGCCTGGATTCACGCCAATGCCGATAGGTGGCAGGTGGATACGAGCC
>NZ_HG423343.1:3243028-3303882 GCF_000982975.1 Halomonas sp. A3H3
CCGTATTGTCGGGGTGGGGTTTTCATCGGGGGCGCATTTAGTGAGTTTGCTGGCAGTGGCGGGAGTAGAGGGGCCGCTGGCTGAACCTTACGGCGGTGAGCAGAGCCGTTTGGCTGCAGTATTGGCAGGAGGGCTACCTAGTGATTTGCTTAAGTTTGACGATGGACGCTTAGTCGTCGACTTTATCGGCGGTACCCGCGCTGAAGAAAACGAAGCGTATCGCCTAGCCTCTCCCGCACGGCAAATTACTCCGCAGACGCCGCCATTTTTTCTGTTCCACGGCAAGTGGGATCAACTGGTGCCGGTGGATCACGCCACGGACTTCTATCAAGCCCTGCAGGAAAATAACATCGAGAGCGAGCTGTATCTGCAGCGCTGGCGCGGCCACTTCGCCAGCTTTCTATTCCGTGGCGGCGCCATTGATGCAGGCATTGCGTTTCTTAATCGGCAGGTCAATCCTTAACGGTTATACGTCATCAAGACATGGCCAATGACATCATTCCGATAACAGCGCCATCATCAAGATCCATCTGAGTGACGAGTTTGCTTAGTTGGCTCATAGCCTCTTGAAGCGAATTATTGAGGCTACTGATTTCCTGTTGCAGGGCGTCGAGTTTTGCTTGGCGTTGTTCATCGTTTAGGGACTTGTCGCGCATAACATCTTCAAGTTCCTGCTGTTTCTCCTTTAACTTTTCTCTATATTCAACAATTCGCTTTAGTAGTTCTTTAATCTCCTGCGGGAGATCGCTTTCATCGATTTTGGTGTTCTTCGCTTCCTGTGTGTTACCAGCCTTTTCTGAAGCTGAGGCGATGCCTCTAGCCACGGGCGAAAGATCCAAATGAATGCTGGTGTTGGCTTCTTCCTGGGCGGCGTTAGAAGTGACCGGTGTAGTTGTTACCTTCTCGGCATTTAACGGCTCACTACGTAAAGAATGTGCGTCTAAAGAAGCACTCCCGGTAGGTAAAGAGATGGTCATGGCAATCTCTCGTTAGTGTTAAGGGCTATTTTAAGCAGGCGCGACCGCGGCTACACAGGCTTGCTTAGATAAATAGGTTCAAAGCAGGCTAATAGTGTTATCGACAGCCCGAGACAATACTTTAGCTTACGCTAAGGAATACCTAGGTGACCTGGAAGTCAGTGCAATAGGGATAGCCATCATTGCTGCATGGCCATTGATGCAGGCATCACGTTTCTTAATTGGCAGGTAGTTAGCAGGGGTTAGACTTTAGTTGCGTTCTTACTTTATGCAAGGTTGGTGACAGTTTCGTGGGGTAGCGTCTTAAGCACACAAGGTAAGATCTGTGTCGAAAACCAAGCAAACTTATAAAAAGAGAGCCACGCTATGCTTAACACTTCCAGTGCTTCCTTATCGTTTAATATCAAATCGATATTGGTAGGGGCAACGGCCGCCATTGCCTCTCTATCAATGGCGCTTCCTGCTGTAGCTGACGACTTTCCTTCTCGGCCGCTCAACATGGTGGTAGGTTTTGGCACCGGCGGAAGTGCGGATCGTATGGCCCGCATGATGTCAGGGCCTATTTCCGAAGAGCTAGGTGTACCAGTACAAGTAACTAATCGCCCCGGTGCGGGCACTCAGGTTGCTTCTAATTACGTTCTTAACGTGCCTGACGATGGTTATACCGTCTATGCCTCGACATTTGCTCCTTACTTAACCAACTCGATCCTTACTGGTGATGCAGAGTTTAGTGTCGACGACTTTTCTTATATCAACTTCCAGTGGTTTGATTTGGATCTAATCGCTGCAAATAAAGACAGCGGTTATGAAGACCTGCCAAGCCTGCTTGAAGCGATCCGCGAAGAAGAGGGTCAAGTACGCGGTGCGGTGGTTCAAGGTTCTGCTGGTCACTTAATGGTGCGTTTGCTGCTTGATGAGGCAGGTATTCCCCAAGATAACCTCAACTTGGTGACCTATAACAGCGGCGGTGAAGCCCGTTCAGCGGTAGCGGGTGGGCAGGTGGATTTCGTCTCTATTAGTGCCCAGGGTAGTGAGGGAATCCGTGAGTTCTTAACCCCGTTGGCGATCGTAAGTGATGAGCGCATTGAACAGTGGGATGCACTCCCGATCAATGAAGCGCTGGCGCCGATGAATCTTGAGGTGCCCGTTCTTCAGGGCTCAATGCGCGGCTTTGCAGTGACCAGTGAAATGGAGCGTCAGCATCCTGAGCGTTTTGAGAAGATCTCCTCGGCTATTCAAAGTGCGCTTGCCCGCAAGGATGTTCAAGAGCAGCTTGAGCGCAACGAAATGGGCGGCGTTTGGGTAGGCCCAGAGCGCTCCAACGAGCTGATGCGCGAAAACTATCAGGTGTTTGAAAAGTACGCTCACCTGCTTAACTAATTTTCACGAACAGGTTTTTCACGACCAAGTTTTTCCGAGCAGTTTTTCCGAACTAATCCTTCCATGATAGCTGGCCCCTCACATTAATGAGGGGCCAGTATGG
The DNA here is from genome assembly GCF_000982975.1 of Halomonas sp. A3H3. Lineage (NCBI taxonomy): Bacteria > Pseudomonadati > Pseudomonadota > Gammaproteobacteria > Oceanospirillales > Halomonadaceae > Halomonas > Halomonas sp. A3H3. The sequence continues at coordinate 3,245,489 of NZ_HG423343.1, forward strand.
GGTTTTACCATGTCTGAATGTAAACGTGACTATGGGGACTTTATCGTTCTCATGGGTCTGGCTGGCTTTACACTATGGTATTTATTAGACGCCATTCGCGTATCCGCCACACCGCAAAACCTGCTGCTTATATTGCCACTTGCCGTTATCGTGTTAGCGATTATTGCACTCGAGTTGATCCTGCGTATTAAACACGGCTCGCTGTTTCGCTCCTCTGAAGAAGAACCGCTGCATAAAACATTACCTGTTGTGGGTCTCTTCGCCGTTTATGTGCTGTCGCTTGAAGCGATAGGCTTTGATATTGCCACCGTAGCGTTTCTGGCGCTTTTCCTGATCCTTAAGGGGGAGCGCAATTGGTTGTTGGTAGGTGGCTATAGCGTCGCTTTTGGGCTGAGTGTCGCGTTCTTTTTCTCGCAGATGCTGCCGTACCCTATGACACTGCTGCTGCTTCCAAGCTGAGGAGATACCATGATTGATTTTGGCGCAGTAGGGCAGAGTTTTGATCTGCTTTTTTCTAATTTTGGCCCTTGGTTGGTGGTAGTGCCGGGTATCGTGCTGGGGCTTATTTTTGGCGCAACGCCAGGCCTGCAGATATCAATGGCTATGGCCATTTTCCTGCCAATGACCATGTATATGGACTTTATTCAAGCCATGTTGTTCCTTACCGCTATTTTTACTGGCGGCTCATTTGGTGCCGGTATCCCAGCCATTCTGATGAATATTCCGGGAACCTCTTCGGCAATCGCTACCGCGTTTGATGGTTACCCCATGGCGCGAAAGGGGCAGCATAACCAGGCGTTAGGCGTCGCGTTAGCCTCCTCGGTGATTGGCGCGCTGATGGGCTACGTGGTGCTGTTCTTTATGATACAGCCGCTTTCCTACATGGTGCTGAGATTGGGGCCAGCAGAGATGTTTGTAGTGATTCTCTGGGGGATGACGCTGATTGCGAGCTTAAAAGGCGAACAGGTGCTTAAAGGCTTGATTGCAGGGTTTGTTGGCCTGTTAGTCGGGACGATTGGGTTTAGCGAAATCGGCTTGGCACGCGGTACGATGGGGCAGACTTACCTGTTGGACGGCGTCCCCGTCATTCCGGCCATGATGGGTATGTTTGCGGCCTCTGAGCTATTTAAGCTGGCCAACAAGGGCTTCATCGTTGAATCCGCCGATGCTCGTAAGGTCAAGGTGAGTGAGATCTTCGAAGGCTGCAGAATGGCGATGCGTTACCCTGTTGTGATGATTCGGGGTGGTTTGATCGGGGTGTTGGTCGGGGCGGTTCCTGGTGTGGGCTCATCCGTGTCTAACCTGCTCTCTTACATAGAAACTAAGCGCCGTGATCGGGATCCCGATTCATTTGGGAAAGGCAATCCGAAAGGGGTCGTGGCCTCTGAGGCGGCTAACAGCAGCTCCGAAGGGGGCTCGATGGCAACACTGCTGGCACTAGGGATTCCCGGCGGTGGCGCTACAGCGGTAATGTTAGCGGCGTTTGCTATGCATAACATCACTGGCGGCCCGCAGTTTATTCGCCAACAAACGGATGTGGTTTACGCGATTATCTTCGCTAACTTTGCCCAGGTGTTTCTACTGGTGATCATCGGCTTACTGTTTATTCCTCTCTTGGCCAATATCGTCAAAGTGCCCATGCGCTACTTGATACCTTCTGTGTTGGTGCTGGCGGTAATGGGGTCATTCGGGCTAACCGGCAATATGACTGGGCCCGCTACGGTGCTGGTGTTTGCGGTGATCGGTTGGATATTTCGCCACTATGGCTACTCCGTACCCGCTGCCGTGATCGGCATGCTACTGGGCTCGCTGGCTGAAAAATCGCTACTTCACTCCTACCAAATCAGTGGTGGCGACATCACGTACGTTTTTGAGCGCCCAGTAACGCTGGCTATTTTTGCCTTACTGCTTATCTCACTATTTAGCCAGCCACTAATGAAGCGCCTTAAAGCGCGTCAAGAGGCTGCTCAACTATGATTCCTGAATTCAGAATTTGAAATGTTGAAAAAAACTGTCATTACCGTTGGCTTGGGTTTTGTGGGTGGCTGGTTTGCCACCCTTTTTTCATTGCCCTTGGCTTGGATGCTTGGTTCTCTGTTTATGGTGATGGGCTTATCACTGGTGGGGGTGAAAACAGGTGTCGATAAGCGCGTACACCGCACCGCCATCGCACTGCTAGGGCTATTTATCGGGAGTCGAATCCAAGCAGATGAGCTCGTAGGATTGGTTTTGTGGTACCCCAGTGTGCTGGCAATGCTGGTTTATATGGGACTAATGCTGATCGGCGGGTTCTGGATTTTTAACCGAGCAAGAGTAGGGCGGATGAATGCTATTTTTTGCTCGTATCCAGGGAGTATGAATTCAGCGCTGGTGCTGGCTGAACGTGCAAATGGAGATTTACGTTGGATCGCCATCTCTCACTCACTACGCTTAGTCACCGTGGTCTCGGGTGCGGCTTTCGTGGCGAGTTTTTTTGTTGATGATGTAGCGCTTGCCAGTTCACCATCAGCGCTAGCCTTAGTCGATATTTTGCCTCTGTTATTGGCACCACTGTGTTGGTGGTTAGCGCGCTTATTAAGAATTCCTCTGCCTGAGTTTTTAGGGCCCATGGCCGCAGGGGCCATTATTGCTAATCTTGGATTTGATTACTCCCTGCCGACCGGGGTAGTGCTTGCAGCCTTTCTGGTGCTGGGGGCTTCTGTAGGCTCGCGTTTTTCAGGGACTCAGTGGTCGCAGGTAGTCAGCATGGGGCGCTATGGGATTACTTTTGCCCTATTTGCGTTGGTGTTAGCGGCGCTCATGGCGTGGTTGGTTTCAAGTTTTACCCAACTAGCCTTCGTTGCTGTCCTGCTTGCGTTAATTCCTGGTGGAGTAGGAGAAATGGCGGTGATCGCCATGGTGATGGGTATCGACCCAGTCTATGTTGTTTCTCACCACATACTGCGCCTACTGCTATTGATCTTTATGACCCCGCTAATGCTGCGAATAGTCAATCAGCCGCTTAAATAGCGGGGAAAGTCACCGAGACCTCAAAGCCGCCCTGGGGCCGATTCGTTAACGCCAGTCGGGCAGAGTGCGTCGTGGCAATTTGTTCCACAATGGCCAGCCCTAATCCGCTTCCAGGCGTATGTTTGTTGTGGCGGAAAAAGCGTTCCGTCAATTTGGAAAGCTGCGCTTCCTCCACGCCGGTACCCTCATCGCTAACCGTTAACGTTACTTGGCGCGTGTCAGCCGTTAGTGCAACGGTTATAACGCCTCTATAGGCCATGCTGCCACCCGCATGCACGCTGGCATTTTCGATGAGATTGGTCACCAACCAGCGCAGCATAATGGGGTCGCCCAAAATGTTAGGTATTGCTTTATGTTGATCAAAGGCGAGTTCTTGGTTCTGTTTATAAATATTAGGGGCAGTCTGGGCACAGGCATCATGGCAAATGGCGATTAAATCGACACTTTCGAGATGAGACGTATCGACTAATTCACTGCGTGTTTTGGCGTATTTAAGCAGTTGCTTAACGGTATGGCTGGCATGTTCAGCGATGCGTTGAATCTCTCGCAGGCTAGTATGAGCGGGTGAGTGCGAGGGGTCTTTAAGCGACATTTCCGTTAAAGCGCGAATTTCTGAGACAGGTGTTCTAAGTTGATGCGAGACATCGGCATTGAGCTGCTGAGTGCTTTCAATACTGCGCCGCATACGCTGCATTAAATGATTAATACTCTGGATTAGCGGCAGGATCTCTTTTGGGGCTGCATCATCCAATGCATGCAAGTCATTCGGTGAACGTTGTCGCAAGGCTTGGCTAACCGCGTTAAGAGGTGCTAACCCAAGGTGAATGGCTAAAAGTGCAATTGAAATTGCTAGTAATCCTGTAACGACCATTAATCCTGTGAGCGTTATCATGAAGTCGTTGGTAAGGGTGTGGCGGGCTTCCTTTGATTCGGCGACGACGACTTCAATGTCTACCGGTTCGCCTCCGCGCCGGAACGGAAGGGTGAGCGCAACAGCTCTTAAAGCATTGCCCGCATAATCTACATCATAAAAAATTGGCTCGTGCGACGTTTGGGGTGGATCTGTCAAACCGCTAAAGCCTGCGATTATGTCTCCGTCATTTTCTTTAATGCGATAGAAAATTTTTCCTTCACCTCTGCTGCCAAGTGTACTGATGCTGAAATAGTGCATATTGATGCGTAGCTCACCATCCGCTGTGTAAATTCGACGCTCCAGTCTCTGAGCTGCATTAAGTAGCAGGTCATCAAAGGTGGCATTAATTTGGCGAGACAGCAGCAGGTGACTAGAGATCAATGCCAAGATCGCGAGGGCGGTGAAAGGCAGTCCAATCCATAAAAGCAGCCGACTGCGGATCGATTGGCGTTTATTCATAGCCAGGGGCTTTCACGTCTTTAGGTTCGTAGTCTTTAGATTCCAGGTAATAGCCCAGGCCGCGTACCGTTTTTAAGCCGAAATCGTAGCCAATTTTTTTACGAATCCGGGAGATGTAAGTTTCCACTGCGGCGTAGCTGACCGACTCATCGGAGGTAGATAGTCGGTCGATAATTTGATCCTTATTAACGAGGCGATTTTGGTTTATCAGCAGGTACTCCATGACTTCTAACTCGCGGCGATGCAACAGCAAGGGTTTGCCATCAAGCCGAAGCTCCATGGCATCAGGTAAAAACTCTAAGCGCCCACACTGCAGCGTTTCTCCGCCAAAGTGCTTGGCACGCCGCACTAACGCACGGGCACGTGCAGTAACTTCTTCCAACGAAAAAGGCTTGCATAGATAGTCGTCTGCGCCCACTTCAAGACCATGTATGCGCTGATCCAGGCTGTCGCGTGCCGAAATAATCAAGACAGGGATCGTATCCTGCTGGTGGCGTAATGTGCGTAGTAAGGAGATGCCATCCAATTCAGGCAGGCCAAGATCCAACACCAACAGGTCGTATCCGCCCTGTTCAAGCATATGGAGTGCTTTTCTGCCATCGTCGGCGACATCAATGCTAAAGGCAGCCTCGCTAAGTGTGGCTGCAATAGAGTTGGCTAAATTAACGTTGTCTTCTACTACAAGCGCCTTCATAAGCAGTCCTGTTGTTATCCCTCCGGCTGGTACTTATACCCTACGCCATAGACAGAACGGATGATCTCCAGCTCTGGAAGCGCTTCGTGGATCTTCTTGCGCAGCTTTTTGATGTGGCTGTCCACGGTGCGCTCCGAGACGATGCGGTTGTCGCGATACATGTGATCCATCAGCTGCTCGCGGCTGAAAATCCGGCCCGGCGCCTGCATCATTACCCGCAATAGTTGGAACTCCACCGCCGTTAGGCCTAAATCCTGCCCATGGGCGAGCGCCTGCCAGCCATCTTCGTTTAATACCACCGGTGCGTTTTGCACCTCGGCTGGGGCATCGGCCGCCGCTTGGCTGCGGCGTAGTACCGCTTTGACCCGTGCGACGACTTCCCGGGGGCTAAACGGCTTGCAAATATAGTCGTCGGCACCTAGTTCCAGCCCTAGCAAGCGGTCGACCTCTTCTACCTTGGCGGTGACCATGATGATGGCAATGGCAGGCCACTGCTGACGTATTTCCCGGCTGAGGGTGAGGCCATCTTTGCCTGGCAGCATGATATCGAGGAGTACCAACGCAGGGGAGTGCTGCTCCAGCCACGGTATCACCTCATCGCCATGGCCCAGGGTGGTTACCTCAAAACCGTGGGTGGTTAAGTAGTCCGTCATTAGGCGGGCAATCTTCGGTTCATCCTCAACAATCAGTAAAGAGGCAGCATGAGACATAAAGGTAGACTCGCTTAACAGTGAACGTGAAAGCAGGGCGTAACGGTTCTTGTACTATCAGTTTTGGTGATACTAATCCCGGAAATATTAATCAGCAGCCAACAGCGGAAAACGTAGCGTCCAGCGTAGCCCACCTAGCGTTGAGCTAGAGGGCGTCAGCGTTGCGCCGTGGGCATTAACCAGGGCGCTGGCAATTGAAAGTCCTAAACCGCTGCCACCACTGGCACGGCTGCGCGAGCCTTCAACGCGATAGAGCCGCTCGGTCAAACGGGCTAATTCACCTTCCGGCACGCCTGGCGTACTGTCTTCCCAGATGACTACGGCCATTCCCTGCTGAGCGGTAAGCGTGACGCGTAGCTCTCCCGGCGGCTGGGTATAGGCGCAGCTGTTATCCAACAGGTTGTTCCACAGCTGGCGCAGGCGTTGGGCATCGCCACGAATCATAATGCCAGGCTCGATCTGTTCGGTCAGCGTTAAACCGCTTTCGACTAACCAGCGGTCGGCGTCGGACAGGCGGCTGGCAAGGCAGTCGCTAAGATCCATCGGCGCCAGCTGAATATCCAGCGCGCCAGCATCGCTTTGCGATAGCAAGCGTAAATCCGCCACTAAACGCTCTAGCTGCCCCACTTCCTGGGCGAGGGAGCTAAGGTTCTCCTGATTCAATGGACGAATCCCATCCTGCATGGCTTCGATTTCGCCGCGCAGCACCGCCAGCGGCGTGCGCAGCTCGTGGGCGGTATCAGAAACCCAGCGGGCGCGGGCATCGCGGCTGGCCTCCAGCGTTGCCGCCAATACGTTGAAGTCGCGTGCCAGGCGCGATAGCTCATCGCGACCGCGTTCAGGCAGTCGAGTGCGATAGTCGCCCTCGGTAAGCCGCAGCGTGGCGCCCGCCAGTGCCCGAGTGCGTCGCCCCAGCCACCAGGAGAGCCCGCCTGCCAGTAGCAGTGAGGCAACGCAGAGTGATATCACGATAAGCACCAAGTTACGCTGTTGGCGCTCAAGGAAGCGGCTCTCCATACGCTCCATCATTTCTCGGGGCGGCCGAAAACCCAGCGAGCCGATATCGGTATCGCCGCTGCGAAGGGTTAGCCAATGCCAACTGCCCGAACCTTCGCGCCCGCTCCTGGGGAGCACCACAAAACGGCCATCCGCTGCGCGCAGGGTGAAGTCCCGCGCCTCACCGAGTGGCGAAGGGCGGTCACTATGCTCCTGACCCAGTTCAAAGCGGACAATATACGGCCAGCGTTCCGGTGACTGCTCCAGCCATCCCCAGCTCTGCTGGGTTTCCCAGCGAGTCACGAGGCCGTCAGCCAGCAGTGTGGCACGGCGTTCCTGGGCCTGGTTGAGGTAGTCGAGAAAGCCGCGGTCAATACTGTACGAGACAGCAAGAAACATACTCGCTGAGATCGCTACATTGACGCTGAGAATAATCACGAACAGCTTGAGCCCCAGCCGAGAGGGGCGCCATTGACGTATGGCTGTGAGCAAGGCCATCAGTGGGCTCCTTCTTCTTGGCTAGGGTTTTTATCTAGTGTCGGTTGGCGTGGCGCGCTGAGCCGCTCGCGAACATTCTCCATGCCTAAATAGAGGCAGGGCACCAGGATCAGCAGTATCACTGTGGCGAAAAGCATACCGAAGCCGAGCGAGATCGCCATGGGGATCATAAAGCGCGCTTGTCTGGACGTTTCCAAGATCATCGGTGCCAGACCTAGAAAGGTCGTCAGCGTGGTCATCATTATCGGGCGTAAGCGGCGGGTGGCTGCTGCCACAATGGCTTCCCGGGCGGCCATGCCCTCACGGCGTTTGCGATTGGCGTAATCAATCAGCACCAAGGCGTCGTTAATGACCACGCCTGAGAGCGCCAGCATACCCAGCAGGCTAATGATGGATAGCCCGAAGCCCATGATCATATGTCCAGCGACGGCACCAACAATGCCAAAGGGGATCGCGGCCAGCACCAGCAGTGGTTGTAGGTAGCTTCTAAACGGGATCGCCAGCAGTGCATAGAGCGCGGCAATCATTAACCACATGGAAGTTCTTAGCGTGGCTAAATTGTCGGCGGTATCCTGCTGACGGCCACCCATGCTGACTTCCAACCCCGGCCAGGTCGCTTCCAGACTGGGAAACTCCTCTTCCTGGAGCGTGGCGAGCACTTGATTGATGGCCACATCGCTTTCCGAGTCAGCGGTAACGGTAATAATCCGCCGCCCGTTAATGCGTTCAAGGCTGCTAGAGGCTTGGCTGATGGTAATGTCGGCCACTCGCGATAGCGGTACACTCAGCCCATCAGGTGTGCGCACCGGCATGCGGTAGAGCTCATTCAAACTGTCGCGGTTGTCGGTGGGTAAACGTACCTCAACGCTGATTTCGCTGCGCCCCACGTACTGTTCAAGCGCGGTGGCGCCCTGGAGTGGCCCGCGCAGGGCTTGGGCTAGATTATTACCCGTGAGCCCCAAGGCGCGGCCTTCGGCAGAAAGACGCATTTCTAACTGCGGTTTACCGTCACCAAGGCCGCTGTCGATATCTGTGAGGCCATAGCCGCCCAGCGTTTCCGCTAAGCGTTCGGCGGCGGCTTCCAGCACCTGAGTATCCGGGTGCGAAAGACGTAGGCTGAGTGCCGCGCCGCTACCGGGCCCGCCGACATCGGCTTCAAAACGAACCGACTGGGCGCCGAGTAAATCGCCGGTGAGATCACGCCACTCCCGGGCGATACGCGAGGGTGGCCACGCTTCCAGGCTCTCGCTGGCAATATCCAAACGCACTTCCAAACTTTCGCCATCTAAGCGGCTGCGTGAGCTGCTGAAGCTAAGTGTCTCTTCGCGCTCGCTGAGGGCATCGGCGGCGTCGAGCAACTGTTGGCTAAGCTCGCGGCTAACGTTGATATTGCTACCAATGGGCAGGGTGACCGTGGCCTGCACCTGATCCGATTCGACCCGTGGCATCAGGGAAAAGCCCAAACGCCCACTCATCGCCCAGGAGAGCGCGATCAACAGAATCGCGATGCCCAGCGAAATACTCAGCAGGCGCTGATTGAGGGCGCGTTGCAGGAACGGTTCGAACTGGTGATAAGTAAAGTGGTGCAGGCCCCCCTGAAGGCGCTGGCGCAGTGCTTCAAGGGGACGCTGCCACGCCGGGGTTTGGCGCGGTTTGCGACTATGCGCCAGGTGAGCGGGTAGAATCACCAAGGCTTCCAGCCAGGAAATCAAGAATACCGTCACCACCACTACCGGCACGGTGGCAAAAATCAGTCCCAAAAAGCCGGGTAAAAATAGCAGCGGCAGGAAGGCGACGATATTGGACAGAATCGCAAAGGTTAGCGGCGTGGCAATTTCGCTGGCACCTTTGACCGCCGCATCGCGCAGTGAGTAACCCTCTTCCCGGTAGCTGTAGATATTCTCACCAACGATAATGGCGTCATCTACCACGATCCCCAGGGCGATAATAAAGGCGAACATCGACATCATATTGAGCGAGACGCCGATCCAGGGCAGAAACAGCATGGCACCCAGGAACGCCGTTGGAATGCCCAGGGTGACCCAGAACGCCAACCGCGCTTCCAAAAATAGCGCCATGAGTACCAATACCAGCGCTAGCCCCATCCAGGCGTTTTTTAACAGCAGGCTAAGACGATCTTCGTAAACTTCTGAGCTGTCGCGGGAAATATCCAGGCTGACGCCTTCTGGCATACCTGCGCGTAGGCGCTCAAGCTCACCGTTGACCGCTTCCGAAATACTGGTCGGGGTTTGATCACCAATCTGGTAAACATCCACAGAGAGACCGGGCTGGCCGTTATAAAACTCCTCTCGGTCGGTTTCGGCAAAGCCATCGCTGACTCTGGCGATCTCGCCCAGGGTAATCGGCGCCCCCTGGGTGCTGGTCAGAATCGGCAGCTCGGCAAAGGCCTCGGCACTGTTACGCCGTCCCTGATAGCGAATCAGCCATTCACCTTCTTCCGTAGTGAGCTGGCCACTAGCAAGATCAAGGGCTTCTTCGGCAATGCGGTTGGCAAGTTCCTGGTGATCAAGGCCATAGCGCTCGATGGCCTCTTCGTCCAAGTGGACTTGAATCTCTCGCTCGCGGTTGCCGGATAGCTCCGCACGGGAGATGCCGGAAGTGGCTTGCAGTTCACCGCGTACATCTTCGGCCGCGTTGTGCAGTGCTTCCAGACCGACTTGGCCGTAAACCTGTAGGCTCAACACGCTGCGGGAGCGCCCCGCGAGGGTAAAGCGGGGTGGATCGGCAGCGCTGGGTAGGGTTGTGATGGCGTTCACCGCCTGCTGGATATCCTGATAGGCGCGCATCACATCCACACCATCAATCAGCGTTGCGTAGACGCTGGCGCTGCCTTCACTGGCCGTCGCGGTCAGCTCGTCGATGCCCTCTACATCGGCAATCGCGGCTTCCACCGGTAGCAGCAGGCTCTGTTCCACATCCTCTGGTGTGGCGCCAGGGTAGCTGATAGTGACTTGCACAACTTCGATGTCGAATTCAGGGAACACTTCCTTCTTAATCGCTAGCGACGCCATTAGGCCGCCGACGATAAACAGCACCATCAATAAGTTGGGGGCTACCCCGTGATCTACCATCCAAGCCAATGGGCCGCGTGGTACCTTCATGATTCATCTCCCGGTCCATCTCCTGCTTGAGCCGGGGTGTCGTTGGGGTGACGAATGCGCACTAGCTGGCCTTCTCTGGGCTGGGCCAAGCCCGCGGTGACGACCTGCTGGCCGGTTTCCAAGCCGCCACGAATCAAAGCATCATCTTCCCCGCGATAAGCCAGGGTGACCGGCGTTCGGCGTAAACGATTCTCTTCATCTACCCGCCATGCTACGTCACCCGGGCGGAGAGCCGCAGAAGGTAGTGAAATAAGCTTCTCCTGAATAGCCGGTTGAAAAGAGGCGCGCAGGACATCGCCCAGGCGCAGGGCAGGGCCGTCGGTCTCTAGGGCGAGCGGGTCGTTAACCGCAATCAACAGCTGTGCCTGCAGGCCATTCTCTTCAAGGCTGGGTAGCATTGAGACCAGGAGTCCTTCGCGTGTGGCGCCTTCGGGCCAGCCGCGGCTGGTTAACGTAACGCTGCTGCCCGATTCCAGCCACTCCGTCCACTCGCTGGGAAGCGAAGCGCGCACCCAAAACTGCTCAACGCCCACCAAGTGGACTACTTCTGTACCCTGGCTGAGCAGGCTGCCGGCGCCGACCAGGCGCTCTTGTACCATGGCCCGCCAGGGAGCAGTGAGAGTGGCGCGTTCCACATTCAGCGCCGCTTGGTCGCGGGCCACTCGTGCTTGGGTGACTTGGGCCTGTGCTTGGCGCAGCTGCGGTTCGCGTAGTACCAGTGACCGCCGCTCTGCTGAGAGCTGACGACCAAAAGATTCGTACTCGCTGCGGGCGCGTTGCTGCTCCGCCTGCTCTAGCGCCAGCTGCGCTTGAGCATTGGACAACTGCGCCTCAGCATCTTCAAGGCTCAGGGCCAAGTCGGCTTGGTCTATATAGGCTACAGGGGCCTGCTGCTCGACCACCTGACCGGGCACAACGTTATCAGCAAAACGCTCCAATTGGCCCGCTACTCGGCTGGCCAGCATCGTCTCCTGCTCTGCTTCAACACGCCCAAAAGCGTACAGGTTGGGTGCCTGGGAACTGGCATTCACCGTGACAACGTCTACCACACTAGGCAGAGGCTCTGGCGGTGGGGTACGCTCTATACGCGGTGGTTGAGTAATGATCCACCAAGCAAGGGCCAATGTGGTAATAAGAATCAATAATGCGACCACAGCACCCAAACGAATGCGGCCATGTTGATTCGTAGCGTAATAGCGAGAAAGAGTCATTACCGCGCGTCATCCATTGGGAGCGAAAATTCCAGAAAAATAAGCGTATGATGCTAGGGTTTGTACGAAAAGTCGCCGAGCGAAGGCTAGATAAGGCAAAAATCAACGAAAAAAGGATCGGATTCGCGTGCGAATTTACGGGTGTAAATGAACATTTTGATCGGACTCGGGCACGAGTTGATTTTTAACGCCGTATTGGCGAGCGCAGGCAGTTTTCGTACAAAGCCCAGCATCGCGCATTGTTAAGCAGCCATTAGTCAAAAAATGTGCAAATAACATGCAATTGCCACTTAACCAGGCTTTCTTACAGCTAGATTTTCTTACAATTGGGTTCTCTTACAAATTGGCTTTCATTCACTTGGCTTTCTCTCACTTGAAAGCAATAGACTGACTGGTCTACTTTAGGCATATGAAAAATACTGCAACGCGCGACAAATTAATCGATAGCGGCGCCCAGCTGATTAGTCAGCAAGGCTACAACGCAACGGGCATTAATGCCGTTTTAAAAACCTGCGGTGTGCCTAAAGGCTCTTTCTATCACTACTTTTCCAGCAAAGAAGATTTCGGGTTGGCGGTGATCGAGCGTTTTGCCGCCAGCTATGATGAAACGTTGATGGCGCTGCTGGAAGATAATGACACGCCGCCGCTTGAGCGTCTAAAACGTTACTTCGCGGCTGGCCGTGAGCATATGCACGAGTGCGACCACGCCACGGGCTGTTTGATTGGCAACCTTGGCCAAGAGCTTTCGGGGCAGAGCGATACCTTCCGCGATGCGCTAAATCTAGTCTTTCAGCGCTGGGAGCAGCGTTTTGTGCGCTGCCTGGAAGATGCCCAGGCGCGGGGAGATATTGCCACCCATTCGCCCCCAGAAGCGCTAGCCAGCTTTATTCTTACCGGCTGGGAAGGCGCTATTCTACGCGCCAAGACGTTGAAATCCGTCGAGCCCATGGAACACTTTGAAAAGATTCTGTTCCAGCAAGTGCTGGTGCCTTCCTCTTAACGCTTACCTACTTAAACATCCGTGCTCTAGTGACGAGCTCTGAAGTGATGCTCATCAGCGGCCACATCGTTTCGAGTGGCGGCTATTAGAGCGTCATCAAGTGAAGGGTCGTCCAGTGTTATTAAACCGCACTGTGCCAGCGCTTCGCGCAGGCTGACCTGTTCATCCAGGCGTTGATACACCACCCGCACACAGCAGGGCATGCGTTCACTGTTATCCGCCACGCCTATTTTTAAGCCGGTCAAACGCGTTACTTGGCTCTGAAAACTCGGAAACAGAATCGTCTGAGTGATTTCATGGCCGTTAAGGGTTTCGTGGTCGACCAAAAAGAGTCGATCAGCAAGCTTAACCGCGGTACCTACATAACGATTGTGACACGGGCGGGAGCCGGGCGTGGTCTGCATCCGCTCGGTGCGCTGATAGACCACGCCACCTTCCCGTGCTTCCAGGCACACCAAAGTTCGCATTAACTGCCCCGGTCGCGACATTGAGTGATAAAGCTCAAAGTAACGGCCAATATAGCGCTCCATGCCTTCGCTGCCGCGCTGAACCAGCGCGTTAGGCCAAGGCAGCGTTGCTGGGGTTGCTTCTCTATTGAGCTGGCCGGTTTGTACCAGAGCACGAAAATCATGATGGGGTAGCGCGATATCCTCAGTGGTGACGCCGAAAAAGTGGCAAATGCGCTGAAGAGCGGCGTGGCTGGGGCGGTAGCGCCCACTCAGGTAGCGGTTAAACTGAGCACGGTTGATCGTTAAACGCCGACAAACCTCTGCAATAGACGGGTAGTAGCTGCAGAGCAGGCGCAGGTTGGCCACAAAATCGTCATGCATGGGGTGACTCGATTCTCTTGGTGTCGTGGCTGCCTAATGTGATGGTTCACGCCTCAGAGTGCAACGGCCTTGTGCCAGGGCCGTCGCGCCCATTAAGCAATTTTTTGTTTAAAAACCTTCCAAGACCAGTTTGCCGATCGTGCGGTTGCTCTCAATAAGTGCGTGCGCGCGTTTTAGATTCTCAGCATTAATGGGGCCTAACACCTCGCCTAAGGTGGTTGTTAGCCTTCCATCATCGACCATGGCTGCCACTTCTGTGAGCAGATCGTGCTGCTTGGCAAGATCGTCGGTGGTGAATAACGGGCGGGTAAACATCAGCTCCCAATGCAGCGAAAGGCTTTTCACTTTGAGCTTCCGCACATCGATCAGTTCCGGGTCATCAATCAGTGCCAATTTGCCCTGAGGCTTAAGGGCTTCAACAATGGCCTCAAAGTGGTGATCGGTTTGGTTAAGGCTGATCACCATATCCACCCCGTCAAAGCCTGCCACTTTAAGCGCCTGATCAAGTGGTTGGTGGTGGTCAATCACTGCGTCCGCGCCTAGCGACTTCACCCAGGATTGGCTTTCGGGCCGAGACGCCGTACCAATAACAGTAATATCGGTGAGCTGTTTGGCAAGTTGCACAAGGATTGAGCCCACGCCCCCCGCTGCGCCAATCACCAACAGGCTTTTGCCTTGGGTATCGCGCATGCCCAGCTCTAGCCGGTCAAACAGCAGTTCCCAAGCGGTAATGGCGGTTAATGGAAGCGCAGCGGCTTCAGTGTCAGAAAGGCTTTTTGGCGCTAGGCTGGCGATGCGCTCATCGACCAGTTGAAACTCGGCGTTAGAGCCTTGGCGAGCAACGTTACCCGCATACCACACCCGGTCACCTGGCTGAAAACGCGTAACGGCGCTGCCAACGGCATCCACAATGCCCACAGCATCGTACCCAAGTACGCGCGGCTCGCCGGTTTTCGGCAAGGCGCTGTTGCGCACTTTGGCATCAACGGGGTTTACGGAAATGGCGCTAACCGCAACACGAATATCGTGGGCTTCTGGTGTTGGGATCGGTAACTCAATCTCTTGAAGTGCATCAGGATGATCAATAGGCAGACTTTGGGTAAAGGCAATCGCTTTCATAATGGGGAGTCTCGTGAGTTGTCGTTGCGCCATCATGCCTGGATGTTGTTTTGCTAAAAAGAGGGGTAATCTTGCTAACAGTTTCTAATAAATTTTGAAGATAGCAGGCGCCAGGGGGTCTAATGCGTGTCGATGATCTAAAAGTGCTGACCTATGCCGCCGAGTACGGCAGCCTTTCTGCCGCTGCGCGGGAGTTAGCGATTACTCCAGCGGTGGCCAGTGTGGCCATCAAACGTTTGGAAGACGCGCTAGGCACACGGCTATTGGTGCGCTCTACCCGCAGTTTGCGGCTAACCACCGCGGGCGCACACTACCTTGTGCACGCTAAAGCGGCGCTCAATGCTCTCAACCAAGGCGAGAAAGAACTTCACCGCGAGCGCCAAGAGATCGCTGGAGAGCTCAGTCTTGCCATGCCTTCCGACCTGGGTCGCAATGTGCTGCTGGGCTGGTTGGACACCTTTATGGCCCAGCACCCGCAGTTGCATTTACGCCTGCGAGTAAGTGACCGCGTGAGTGACCTGTTCCGCCAACCCGTAGAAATCGCCCTGCGATACGGCGTTCCAGAAGACTCCAGCCTCGTCGCATTGCCGCTTAAAAGCGATAACTATCGCGTGGTATGTGCCTCTCCAGACTATATTACGCGTCATGGCAGTCCTGCTTACCCCGACGATTTACACCAGCACAACTGTCTGTGTTTCGTGCTTGGCGAACGTGTTCATAACCAGTGGAAGTTTGGGAGTGACAACATCAACGTAAAAGGCAATCGGGTGAGCGACGATGCCGATTGTGTGCGGCGCTGGGCATTGGCTGGCGAGGGCATTGCTTACAAGTCACGGCTAGACGTTGAAGAAGATCTTCGCAATGGTCGCCTAGTGGCAATGCTGGAGGAGTTTCCCTGCGAGCCAACGCCGCTTTACCTTGTGTGCCCTCATCGCCTTTCATTGACGCCTGCCGTGATAGCGTTAAAAGACTTTCTTATTCAGCAGTTAAAAGGTTACAGCCGCTAGCGACTGAGGTCAGGGTTTAACATCAACTTGTATTGCGAATCACTGATATAGGCGTTTATAAAAGGGTTACGCGATTACGTTGTGTTAGTTACATTGCCAGCAGACCAGGAGAACACCATGTTTCATGGGTTTGAAAAACAAACGCGCCACGTTAATGGCGTCGAGATCGCTTTTCGAATGGGTGGCAGAGGCCCGGCACTGCTACTGCTTCATGGCCACCCTCAGACCCACGTGATTTGGCACAAAGTAGCAGAAGAACTTGCCCAACATTTCACCGTTATCGCCGCGGATCTGCGCGGATACGGTGACAGCAGTAAACCCGACGATGATCCTGAGCATCTAAATTACTCCAAGCGCGCTATGGCGCAGGATATGGCTGAGCTAATGAGCGCGCTGGGTTTCGAGCGTTTTAAAGTGCTGGCCCATGATCGCGGCGCGCGGGTCGCCCACCGTTTAGGTGTTGACCACGCTGAACGCGTAGAGCGCATGGTGCTGCTGGATATCGCCCCGACGCTTGCCATGTATCGCGGCACCAACGAGGCCTTTGCACGCAGTTACTGGCACTGGTTCTTCTTGATTCGGCCTCAGCCGCTGCCGGAAATGCTGATCCAGAGCGATCCCACCCAATATCTGAAAAGCGTAATGGGTGCCCGCAGTGCCGGTATGGCGCCTTTCTCCTCAGAAGCCCTGGCCGAATATGAGCGCTGCTTGTCGCTCCCCGGTACCGCCACCGGCATTTGCGGTGACTACCGCGCCAGCGCCACCATCGATTTGGAGCATGATCAGGCCGATATCGATGCGGGCGTAAAACTCACCTGCCCGTTAAAAGTGATGTGGGGCGCGGAAGGCGCCATTGAAGCCTGCTTTGATGCCCTAAGTGAATGGCAAAAAGTCGCCATTGATATAGAAGGCAAGGCGCTTCCTTGCGGCCACTACATCGCTGAGGAAGTTCCCGAAATGCTGCTTGGGGAAGCGCTGCCGTTTCTAGCAGCCTGTCGGGCTTGACCGATCGTCGCGAGAAGTACGGATTTTGAGCCAAATTTATCGATCGATTGAGGCGAATAGCGCGCTATTTAACGAAATCGATCGAATAAAGTTGGCCAAAATACCGGGATTCGCAGTAGATCAGTGTTAAGTCCGACAGGCTGCTAGGCAAGGCAGGGTGACAATAGTGTTTAGATAAACCGATCATAGCCTGGCGGCAGATCGGTTTATTTATTTCCGTCTTTAACGCTCGATACTGCTAACAATAAGCGCCGCATTGACGCCACCAAAACCGAATCCGTTGCACAATACATGCTTAGTGACGTGCTTATGATGAGTCGCCGTGACGAAGGTTAAATCCTGCATATCATCATCGCAGTGCTCAAGATTGATGGTAGGCGGAAGTTGCTGCGTATTGGCTGCCAATACAGAGAAAATACTCTCTATGCCCCCTGCTGCGCCTAAGAGATGGCCTGTGGCGGCTTTCGTTGCCGAAATCGGGATGGCGGGCAAGCGCTCGCCGAATACATTACGCAATGAGGCAATTTCAGCCCGGTCGCCAACGGGGGTCGAGGTAGCGTGGGCATTGATATGGTCAATAGCATCAGTGGTAAGGTTCGCCATGCCTAGCGCTGCTTGAATCGCTGCTGCTGCGCCAGCCCCATCTTTTGGGCCTGCCGTTAGATGATAGGCATCTGCGCTGGTGCCGTAGCCGCTAATCACCGCTAACGGCGTTGCACCCCGCGCGACCGCATGCTCAAGCGTTTCGATCACCATAACGCCAGCGCCTTCTCCCATCACAAAACCGTTACGGGCTTTATCAAAGGGTCTGGACGCGCGTTCAGGGTTGTCTGCTTCTGTGGAAACGGCCTTTAGAGCGTTAAAGCTGGCCAGTGAAAGCGGGTCAATACATGCCTCGGCACCGCCGACGAGGGCTACATCGGCTTCTCCATTGCGTATGATGCGCATACCGTCGCCAATCGCCTGTAGACCTGCCGCGCAAGCCGTTACTGGGCACCCCAGTGGGCCTTGAAAACCATAGCGAATGGACAGATTGCCCGCAGCCAAATTGGCTAGAAAGGCGGGCACCGTGAAGGGGGAAAGTTTGCGATAGCCTCGCTCGGCAAGGGTTTTTTGGGCTTGAGTAATGGTAGGGAAGCCGCCAATGCCGGAACCAATAATGGTGGCCGTTCTGCGTTTCTGAGCCTGCTCAACGGGAAACCAGTTGGCCTGTGACAGTGCCTCTTTGGCTGCCGCCAATGCGTAGAGGCTGAACAAGTCCATTTTGCGCTGCTCTTTGGGGTCAGCTATCTCATCCAGGTCAATACCGCCGCTGGGGTCATGGCTAATGCTCGGCACCACCCCGGCAATTTTGATCGGGATATTACTTGTGTCAAAGCGGTCAATGGTGCTGATGCCAGACTGACCGTTAACCAGTCGCTGCCAACTTGTGTTGACGCTGTTGCCTAGCGGGCTGACCATACCCATGCCAGTAATCACGATAGGTGAGTGCATAGTGACTCCTGAGTTATTGATATGGTCACCCTAGCAATGGGCAATATATGATCAAGATAATATTTAGCTGACGAGGTAGATATGCCTTATCCCAAGAGCCATAAATCGAAAACCAAAGAGCGCATTTTGGCTTCGGCGACAGAGCTATTCAGCCGCAATGGGTTTCAAAAGGTGTCGATCGGTCAGATCATGAAGCTAGCCAAGATGACCCATGGCGCCTTTTATGCACATTTCGCTTCAAAAGAGGCCCTTTACAATGAGTCTGTGCGTCTGACCATTGATAACAGCCGAGCAGCGAGACTGGTAAAAGGCCCGCTTTCGTTGCAGCACTTAACCGAGTTAGTCGCTAACTACTGCAATCTCCAAGAGTTGGAAGCTAAGCATAAGCCGGGGCCTGAAGCGGTACTGTTCAATGAAATAGGCAGTGAAAAAGCAGAAATCCGCACTATGTTTGAAGCGTCATATATGAGTATGAAAAAGATGCTTGAAACGCGATTGATAGCGCTGAGTAAGCTGAAACAACTTCCCTTTGCCGATGACCGCAAAGCGATTGCTGATAAATCCCGGGTCATATTGGCCTCCTTGATAGGGGCCGTCGCCATTGCCAAAAGTTTGCCGGGGGAGGTGGAGCGAAAGCAGGTGTTGGTAGCCACACAACGCCAGATTTTGCTGATGCTCGGGGTCAGCGAAGCTGAGGCGGAGCGTATGATGCAAGCTCAATAGTGCGTGAAGAGAACCCCGAGTTGCTGCTGTAGTAAGAACAACCATTTTTGCACGACATGTGGTAGATGATTTGGGAGACTGACCAAGACGAAGCGGGTAAAAAACTGGATAATGGGCCGCAATTCGCCTACTGCCCACTGCTAGTCAAACTCATTGCTCCGGATGCCCGCTCATGGAAATCAAAGTTAACTATCTCGACAACCTCCGCCTGGAGGCCAAGTTCGACGATTTTACGGTTATCTCCGACCAGCCGATTCGCTATAAAGGTGACGGCTCGGCACCGGGGCCGTTTGACTACTTCCTGGCATCGTCTGCCATGTGTGCGGCCTACTTTGTAAAGGTGTATTGCAACGCCCGCGATATTCCTACCGAAAATATTCGTCTTTCCCAGAATAATATCGTCGATCCGGAAGATCGCTATAAGCAGATTTTCAAAATCCAGGTCGAGCTGCCTGAAGATATTTCTGAAAAAGACCGCCAGGGCATTCTGCGCTCCATTGACCGCTGCACGGTCAAGAAAGTGGTGCAAACTGGCCCTGATTTCCAAATCGAGACGGTAGAAAACATCGATGAGGACGCCCAGGCGCTGCTTATGGGCGCGCCGGAAGGCGGCAGTACCTACATCGAAGGTAAAGACCTGCCGCTGGAGCAGACCATTGCCAATATGAGCGCGATCCTTGCTGACCTGGGCATGAAGATCGAAATCGCCTCCTGGCGTAATATCGTGCCTCATGTTTGGTCATTGCATATTCGCGATGCGGCCTCCCCCATGTGCTTTACCAACGGCAAAGGCGCGACCAAAGAGAGTGCGCTGTGTTCGGCGTTGGGCGAGTTTATCGAACGTCTGAGCTGCAACTTCTTCTATAACGACCAGTTCTTTGGCGAAGAGATGGCGGGCAGCGCCTTTGTTCACTACCCCAATGAGAAGTGGTTCAAGCCGGGCCCGAACGATGAACTGCCTGCGGAAATCCTCGACGAGCACTGCTTGGCGATCTATAACCCGGAAGGCGAGCTGTGCGGCTCAAACCTGATCGATACCAACTCGGGGCGCGAAGACCGGGGCATTGTCTCGCTGCCTTATGTGCGTCAATCCGATGGCGAAACGGTTTACTTTCCTTCCAACCTGATCGAAAACCTGTTCCTGAGTAACGGCATGAGCGCGGGCAATACCCTGGTGGAAGCCCAGGTGCAGTGTCTGTCGGAAATTTTCGAACGGGCAGTGAAGCGTGAAATCCTTGAGCAGGAGCTAACCCTGCCGGATGTACCGCAGGAAGTGTTAGCAAAGTACCCAAGCATAGTAGAGGGTATTAACGCTCTGGAAGCCCAGGGGTTCCCAGTGTTGGTCAAAGATGCCTCCATGGGCGGGCAGTTCCCGGTGATGTGCGTCACCTTGATGAACCCGCGCACCGGTGGCGTGTTTGCCTCCTTTGGTGCCCACCCAAGCTTTGAAGTGGCGCTGGAACGCAGCTTGACCGAGCTGCTACAAGGTCGAAGTTTCGAAGGCCTGAACGATCTGCCGCTGCCCACTTTTAACTCACAGACGGTTTCCGAGCCCAACAACTTCGTTGAGCACTTTATCGACTCGGTGGGCGTGGTCTCCTGGCGCTTCTTTAGCGCCAAGCCCGATTTTGAATTCAGCGAGTGGGACTTCTCCGGCAGCAACGAGGAAGAAGCCGAGACACTGTTTGGTATCTTTGAAGAGCTGGGTGCCGAAGTGTATATGGCGGTACACGAAGACCTGGGCGCGCCGGTGTGCCGAATTCTGGTGCCGGGCTACTCGGAGGTATATCCCATCGAAGATCTGATCTGGGATAACACCAATAAGGCGCTGGATTACCGCGAGGATATTCTTAATCTGCATCGCCTCGACGATGATCAACTGACTGACCTGGTCGAGCGGCTGGAAGAGAGCCAGATGGATGACCACGCCGATATCATTACGCTGATTGGTATCGAGTTTGATGAAAACACCGAGTGGGGACAGCTGACGATTCTGGAACTGAAGCTGTTGGTCTACCTGGCGCTTGGCCGTCACGAAGAAGCGCTGGACTGTGTGCAGATGTTCCTGCAGTACAACGACAACACCGTCGAGCGCGGCCTGTTCTACCAGGCGGTGAACGCGGTGCTGGAAATTGTGTTGGATGACGAGCTGGCGCTTGAAGATTATCTGCATAACTTCCAGCGCATGTTCGGCGAAGCCACCATGGTGGCGGTGGTTGGTTCAGTGAGTGGCGAGGTACGTTTCCACGGCCTAACGCCCACTAACATGCAGTTAGAAGGCCTAGAGCGCCACCAGCGCTTGATTGAAAGCTATAAAAAGCTCCACGCTGCTCGGGCGGCAAAAGCGGGCATCTAAGCATTATCCAAAAATGATGATCGTTAACTGCTGGCGTTACGGCGCCAGTAGAGAAGCCGGTTTGCTCCGTACAGTCGGTCTAATCAGCAGAGTGGAACCAGGATTGGTGACTGAGGAATTCGATTAACTCGCTGCGAAACAGCTTGGCCCGCGCTGAAAGGCTTCGCCGGTAGGGCCATACCAGGAAAATTTCCCTGTTGAGCCCCTGCCACTCAGGCAGTACTCGGATTAACTCCCCCGTTTGTAGGCTGTTGGCCACCATGCTGGTAGGCATCAAGGAAACGCCGGCGCCCGATTGGGTGAGATTCAGCACAATACTCATGTCGTTACTGATGTGAAAATGGCTTTTGCGGCAAGTGTACTGACTGCCTTCCCTGTGCGTGAGATGCCAGTCGCTAAACATTTTGGCGGCCACGCTGGGGCACGCTTCTAACTCATCAATCTTACTGGGAAGAGGATGCATCATGGTGGGTGATGCCACCAATATGAGCTCTATATAGCCCAGGTATTTCTGGATCAGCGTATCGTCTTTTTGTGGCCCAGAGCGTAGTGCAATATCCGCTTGTTGGCCGCGAATGTCGGCTACGTTGTTGTCCAGCTCGATGGTCAGCGAAATCTCAGGGTAGCGATGGATAAAGTGACGCCAAAATGCATCTAGCGGCCCGCTGCCCAAATTGACCGGCGCCATAATTTTCAACGGCCCGCTTAGGCTATGCAGCGTTTGATCCAGATCCAAAATGCGCTGATCTAGTGCGAGCACCAATTCCTCACATTCGCGGTAGTAGGATTCGCCGTGAGGCGTCAACGTCAACCCCTTGGTTGAGCGATAGAGCAACTCAACGCCTAGCGTGGCTTCTAATGCGCTTATACGCCTCGACACGGTGGCAATAGTCATCTTCAACGGTGCCGCCGCAGCCGTGAGACTGCGTTGATTAGCGGCCACGATAAAGATATTTAGGTCATCTAACGAGGGTTTTCGCATTTTGCAATTCTGTAAAATTGATTCTCATATATTGGCATATATTACCGTTATAGATGTTTGTTAATCTACCTGCACTTATACATCATCCTTAGGTACTCTCATGAAACATAGAATTATCTTCGCTATTCTCATGTCGTTTACGCTATCGCTAATTATGTCTGCCTGGGTGACCTACGTGAATATCGGCATGCATGCTGATTTTGTTGGCATCTGGATGCACGCTTGGTTTCTTGCCTGGCCAGCCGCTGGGATCATTGCGTTTATCAGCGGCCCCTTTATCCATAAGTTAGCCCACCGCATTGCCGAGAAGGTCTGACGGCTTGCCTGATGCACTATGGTGCACCCACTGATGCAGCGAGTGCACACAACTGCACCGCTGCGCCAAATTTAATCCTGCCCCACACTTGGTAAAACGTTCTCCGCGGCGCGAATTCCACAAGCGCGATAACAAACGACGCGAATTCAAACATAACGCTAATACAAAAACGCGGAGAGAATCACATGCTCGATATGCTCAATGACCTCCTGTGGGGGAAGGTTCTACTAGTGCTGCTGGTGGGCGTTGGCATCGGTTTTACCGTTGCGTCCCGCTTTGTACAGTTTCGTTATTTCGGTGAGATGTTTCGCATCCTCGGTTCCGGCCAAGCCTTTAAGCGCAATAAACACGGCCATTTAAGCTCGTTTCAGGCGCTGGTGCTCTCAGTGGCTGGGCGCGTTGGTGGTGGCAACATCGCCGGCGTAGCGGTTGCGATTACCTTGGGTGGCCCAGGGGCGATTTTTTGGATGTGGTTGGTGGGTTTAATGGGTATGGCCACCAGCTTTTTGGAATGCACCCTGGCACAGACCTATAAAGAAGCCGAAGGTGACGGCACCTATCGCGGCGGCCCCGCGTACTACATTGTTAAAGGGCTGGGTAAGCAGTGGCGCTGGCTGGCAGCGTTCTACTCGGTACTGCTGCTGTTGACCTTCGGTTTTGCCTTTACCGCACTGCAATCCTATGCGGTGGCAACCTCTTTCGGCGATGCTTTTGGCGTACCGGTGCTTTATAGCGGTATTGCCCTGGCGATGCTGGTAGGGCTGATTATTTTCGGCGGTATTAAGCGTATTGCACGTATTTCCGAGGTTTTGGTGCCCTTTATGGCGGTGAGCTATATCGCCATTGCGCTGCTGGTCATCGCCATGAATATTACGGAAATACCTGGCGTGATTGTGCTGATTGTAAAGAGCGCTTTCGGCCTTGAACCACTGATTGGTGGCGGTATTGGCGCGGCAATTATGATGGGCCTGAAGCGTGGCCTGTTCTCTAATGAAGCGGGCTTGGGTAGTGCGCCAAACGTCGCGGCGGTGGCCTATGTGCCGCACCCTGCCAACCAGGGCATCGTGCAGGCGTTTTCGGTATTTATCGATACCGTGATTATCTGTTCCGCCACGGCGTTTGTGATTCTGCTCAGCGGTGCTTATGACCCGACCGTAGGTGCTGGTGTTGAAGGCATCGCCCTGACCCAGGCAGCGCTGGCCGACCATGTGGGCGAATGGGGCCGCACTTTTGTCAGTTTGGCACTGTTGCTGTTTGCGTTTAGCACCATTCTCTACAACTACTACTTGGGTGAGAACAGCCTCAACTTCTTTAGCCGCGACAACCAGAACCTGTTTAACGCCTTCCGCGTTGCCATCGTGCTGTTGGTTTGCTGGGGCGCGACCACTGATTTGGGCACCGTGTTCGGCTTTGCTGATGTCACCATGGGGCTGCTCGCCGTGGTCAACCTGATTGCGCTGATCATGCTGTTCAAGTGCGGCCTGCGCATTTTGAAGGACTTCGATGGTCAGCGTCGGCAGGGCATCAAACAGCCGATTTTTGACGCTAACCAGCACCCAGATCTTGACCTGGATCCAAAAGCCTGGGAGCTAGAGCCTGAAGAGGCCGAAGCGTTAAAGCAGCGCCTGGAAGGCGTGCCTGCGAAGTAAGTATTTATTTAGACGACTGTACTGATTAGGAAAGGAGTGGCCATGCCCCGCGTACTGATGCTCTATACCGGTGGGACTATTGGTATGCAGCCATCGTCACAGGGTTATATACCTTGCGCGGGGCTGGCCGAACGCCTAGCGGCGCATTTGGCATTGGACGATCTTTACCGGCTGCCAGCGTTTGATGTGCTGGAAATGCAGCCGTTGATTGATAGCGCCGAGCTAATGCCAGAGGCCTGGAACCGTTTGGTGGCACAGCTGGAAATCCACTGGTCGTGCTATGAAGCGTTTGTGATACTCCATGGCACCGATACCATGGCGTACAGCGCCGCGGCGCTTTCGTTTATGCTCGGTGCGTTGAATAAGCCGGTGATCTTCACCGGCTCCCAAATTCCCCTGGGTGAGCCAAGAAGCGATGCGCTGAATAATGTGTTCAGCGCGCTGCAGCTTGCGGTTCACCCCGCAACACCTTGTGAAGTAAGCCTGGTGTTTCACGACCGGCTGTTGCGCGGTAACCGAGCCCGCAAGGTGCGCACTCAAGGCTTGGATGCCTTCGACTCACCCAACTTCCCCTGGCTTGCCGAGCTTGGCATTGGTATAAACTTCCCTCAGCCCTCGGCGCTGCTAAGCGGTAAACCGAATTTTGCACCTATTGAGGTGGACGACGAGGCGGTGGCGGTACTGCCGCTGCATCCAGGAATGTCGCTGCGCCGCGCAAAGGCGTTGCTGGCGGATAAAACGCTAAAAGGGCTGGTGCTTTATAGCTACGGGGTTGGCAACCCGCTTAGCTTTGAAGGCGAGCTGCTTGACGCCTTGAAGGCGGCCAGCGAGAGAGGCGTAGCGCTGCTTAACGTCACCCAGTGTGCCCAAGGCGAGGTAGTGCAGGGCGCCTACGCCACCGGTGCCGCACTCAATCAAGCGGGCGTGATTGCCGGAAGTGATATTACCCTGGAAGCAGCTATCGCGAAACTAACCGTACTCATTGGGCAAGGGCTGGTGGGGTCAATGCTGAGCAAGGCATTGAGTGCGCCCATGCGCGGTGAGTGTAGCCGTTAAGCTTATCAGCGGGAAGAAACGCTCAGCGCGGTGACGGTTAGCAAGATGATCCCCATACCGACCATTTGAATAACGCCCAGGCTTTCGTTTAACACCGCTACACCAAACAGGGTGGCGGTAATCGGCTCGACCATGGCAACCATGGAGGCTAGCGCAGGTGCCGCATGCTTGATACCTACCACGTACAGCAGAAAAGATAGTCCAGCGCCGAGAATGCCCAGCGCCACAAACAGCGGCAGCTCCGGAGCGCTGATAACGCTGACAGCCTGGTTAATGTCCGTTGGAAACAGCAGTGCGATGGCTAGCACGGTGAAGGCGACCGAAAGAATTGCCTGAGGACTGCCATGGGGCGCGGCATACTTGAAACCAAAAATGAACGCTGTATAAGAGAGCCCGGCAAGCAGCCCGGTGCCTACGCCAATTAACGAGAGACCACTGGCGCTGATGGCATACAGCTTGGTTAACAGCACAATACCCACCATGACCAGCGCAATGGCCAGCCACTTGGCAGCGGTGGGGCGCTCTAGTTTGAGGGAAAATGAGACGAGGTAGACAAAAACAGGGGCGCAGTACATCAGGGTGGCAGCGACCGCAACGTTGCCATACTCAATACTAAGAAAATAGAACGTAAAATTGCCAGCGACGCCCAGGCCTGCAACCACTGACCAGAACCAAAGCCGCTTGCTGTTTAGGCCGCTATGCCGACGTTGAAGCAGCAGCCACCCAAGTGCGAAGAGAAGCCCTATAAACCCTCGATAAAATGACACGACGGCTGCATCCCAGCCGTCGTCTAACAAAATGCCTGCGATTCCCCCAGATATCCCCCAGCAGAAGGCCGCCAGCGCTATCAATAAACTGCTTGCGCCTGCCATATTTCACCTATCGTCCTTGAGCGGTAAACACTCGGGAGCAACGAATGTTTAAACGCATTTCTACTGCTTAGCGATGGCTCCTGATCTACTGCCTGTAGACCTTAATGCGGCTCCCCTGAAAGGTAGACGCTGAGCCCAGTGAACGAAAGCCAGCTAACACCAGCTATCCAAAAAACCAGTAACACACCGCAATCGCAGTGGTTACTCCCGCCACATCGGCGACCAACGCACAGCCCAACCCGTGGCGAATGCGAGTGATACCCACGGCGCCAAAGTAGACAGCCAGCACATAGAAGGTGGTTTCAGTGCTACCTTGCATAGTGGCCGCGAGTAGCCCGGCGAAGCTGTCTACGCCGAAAGTATCCATGGTTTCGATCATCATGGCGCGGGCGCCGCTGCCAGAAAGCGGTTTCACAAAGGCGGTGGGGAGAGCATCGACAAAGCGGGTGTCCCAGCCAAAGCCTTCTACTATCCAGCGGATACCGCCTAAGCCAGCGTCTAAAACGCCGCTGGCGCGCAGTACGCCGACTGCCACCAGCATGGCGATCAAGTAAGGCAGCAACGTGATGGTAAAGCTCAGCCCCTCTTTTGCACCTTCAATAAAGGCGTCGTACACCCTCACCCCACGTAACGCCCCGACCATTAAAAACATCATCACGATGCTAAATAGCGTCAGGTTACCGACTAGCGTAGAGGCCGCGGCTAGCGCCTGGGCGGACATGCCTGCCAGCGTGGTTATCAGTAGCCCCAACGCAAGTGCAGCAATCGCTAAATAGGCTAGCACCACGGGCTGCCAGAGTTTTAAGCGCTGCATCAGTGCCACCGCCAAAAGCCCTGCCAGGCTGGAGGCGGTTGTCGCTAGTAAAATAGGTAAAAAGACCAGAGTGGGGTCGGCGGCGCCTTGCTGGGCGCGATACATAAAAATCGTTACCGGCAATAGCGTGAGAGAAGAGGTATTGAGCACCAGAAACAGAATTTGTGCGTTGCTGGCGGTCTCACTGCTGGGGTTAAGGCTCTGCAGCGAGTGCATCGCCTTGATGCCAATCGGTGTGGCGGCGTTATCCAGACCCAGGATATTCGCCGCGAAGTTCATGCTGATCAGCCCCATAGCAGGGTGGCCGCGAGGAACCTCTGGCATCAAGCGGCAGAACAGCGGGTCGAGCACCCGTCCAAGCAGGCGAATCAAGCCTGCCTTTTCGGCAATCGAAAGAAACCCTAGCCACAGCGTCATGGTGCCCAGCAGCACCAGGATAATATCAACGCTCACTTCCGCCATGTCGAACAGTGACTGCACCAAGCGGGCAAATACCTCGCTATCGCCGCCAACCAACCACTGCCAGAGTGAGGCCGCGAAGGCAGCGATAAAGAAGCTTAACCAAATTCCGTTGAGCATGGGGAGTGGGCATCCTGGGGGGTAAGAGTTTTTATATCTCCAGCAATGCCACTTATCCTAACCAATGAGCGCCCGTCACCGCTAACCCGACAGCGAAAGAAAGAACAGAATCAGCGGCGGGGAGAGCAGTGAAAGGATAAAACCGCTGACCACGGCAATGGGTACGCAGGCCACACCGCCGTGCTGCTGAATGACGGGCAGGGTGAAATCCATGGAGGTGGCGCCGCCGTAACCAATCGCCAGTGCGGTATGGCGGTGAATCACCAGTGGAATCAATATAAACGCCAGCAGCTCCCGGGTCAGGTCGTTGAAGAACGCCACACCGCCCATCAGTGGGCCTAGCTGGTCGCCGATCAAGATGGCCGAAAGAGAGTACCAGCCAAAGCCTGACGCCATCGCCAGGCCTTCGTTCCAGCTTAATGAGAGCAGCGGGGCGGCAGCCAAGCCTGCCAGCAGCGAACTTATTGCTAGCGTCACCGCAATCGCCAGCCCCATGCGGTTAAGTAAGATCTGCCTGAGTGGCATGCCGGAGTTACGCAGCTGGCAGCCAATCAGTGCCAGCAGCAGGTAGAGTACCCATTCGGCCAGTAAATCTGCGCTGTTGAAAAGCCTATCACCCAGGAGTGGCCCCAGCAGCAGGCCAGCGATAACTCCCCCTGCCACCACGGCGACCAATAACAGCGAACCCTGCATGGCCGCCAGCTTACTGGTCGGAGCATTTTTCACCACCGGTGAGCTACCGGCCTTAAGCGTTAAACGGCGCGATAGCCACCATAGTGCTGCTAAGTTAAACAGCGTGGTAATGCTAAATAACAGCAAGGCGTTGCCACCCAGGCGCGAAAGCTGGCTAGTCAGGTTTTCAAGCCCGGCAAGGCTTATGCCCATGAAGAGCAGAATCAGGTAAACCGAGCCATTAACCGCTCGGTTGATCAGGTTCTGTAACTGTATGGAACGGACGCGAACCAGATAGCCAAGAAAAAGCGGTAGTAGAACAATCAATAAACCGGAAAACATTTAGGGCGTCGCGCCACCGTTTGGGTTGAAGTTAGTTAATGTCAGCTGCGTTTCGCGGCGACCCTCTTTTCGATACACCGCAGAAAGAATCAGCCCGGGCCAGTCAGGGTGAAAGCTAATGGTTAGCAGGCGGTCGGGCTTCTCGATATCAATGAGCGATACGTTCAGTGCTTCAAACTCTCCTGCGGGAACCTCAATGCTGCCTGGGGCGGTAACATAATATTGAAAGTGCTCATCGCGGCCTTTTTGATCGACAAACTCAATCGCGCAGGGCGTGCTTTGTGTACAGTTTTCGTGTCCCGCCCGGCGGGAGAGATCAAATAGCGCCGCTTGGCGATCTAAAGTGGGGATCTCACCTTCGTTCAGTTGATAGCTATCACCCACGCCCAGCACCGAATAGCTGCTGCTAAAGAGCAGAGCGTTGGTGTCATTGCCATTGAGCGAAAAACGGCTGAACTCCTGGCCGCGCGCCACGGTGATTGAAAAGCGCATATCGCTTAACCAGTGATTCCCTTCGTTAGAGAGGCGATGGGTAATGGTAGCCCCAGGCCAACCGCGAACCTCAAGCCGGTACTGTGCTTCAAAGGGTTGGGGGGCTTCAAAGGGCTGCGGCTCTTTGAACGTCTCAGTTGCTAATGCCATGCCACTTGAGCAGGAAATAGCAAAACCCAACCCCACACACCTGAGCGCGCGGCCAGGTAGTCGTGCGAAAACATTGACCAAGGGCCTTTCCTCCATAAAGGGTATCTTCCTAAGAGCCTTTAGCCACTGCTTGGTTCCCAGCGCGCCAGTATAGCCTGGGTGAGGGGTGGCGTCAGTAACCTGCTTCCGGGTTGATGGTGGAGAGTTTTTCACCCGATTCAAAGGCATGCAAGTAAGCGATCACTTGGTCGATGGCATCATTCAGCGGAGTAGGCGCCGCCATATGGGGTGTGACGATTACCTTAGGATGCTGCCAGAGCGGGTTGTCAGTGGGCAGTGGCTCTTCCTGGAAGACATCCAATAGCGCACCCCGCAGGTGCCCCGGCTGGTTACCGCTACCCAGTGCTTCCAATAGCGCCTGCTCATCAATCAAGCTACCCCGGCCAGGATTAATCACACTAGCCCCTTGGGGCAGCTGGGCCAGCCGCTCGGCGTTGAGAATATGTTGAGTGGCGGCCGTATCGGGCAAAATGGTGATCAGGCTCTGCACTTGGCCGAGCAGTTCGCTTAATCCATCATCGCCATGAAAGCAGTGCACGCCACGGATCTGCTTGGGGGAGCGGCTCCAGCCCAGTACAGGGAAACCTGCTTGCTCCAAGGCGCTGGCCACAAAGCTGCCAATAGCGCCCAGGCCTAATACACCCACCGGCCACTGGGATTTTTCCACCACCTCTTGCGGCTTCCAAGTGGCGTTTTGCTGCTGCTCTGAGTAACGATCCATGCTGCGGTAAAAGTGCAGTACGCCATAGAAGGCGTAATCGGCCATCAGCTCGCCCATGCCCGCATCGCGCAATTTTACAATTGGCACGTCGCTGGGCAGGCCTGGGGTTTTCAGCAAATAATCCACCCCTGCGCCTAAATTGATGATGCCTTTGAGCTGGGTCTGCTCTTGCAGTAAATGGGCGGGGGCTTTCCAGATGGCGAGATAGTCAGCGTCTTTACGCTCATCCGCTGGTGCCTCGCTGGTGAGTACGGTGGCTTGGGGCAACGCTTCCGCAAGCGCCGCTTGCCACTGTGCCGCCTCATCAATATGCACAACAATTTTCATTTCGTTTCCTCTCGCTAAACGTGTTTCCAATGCAGGTTATCATGGTGAGCGATAGGTGCCGTTGCAAGCTCGCATAGTGCAAATAACGATGCCGTATGCACTTTTTGTCATAAAGCCTTTGACCGCTAACCAAGGGTCGGTGCTAGTATCGGCTTAAGACGACATTGGCGGGCCTGCTGCAAGCGCGGCAGATGCAACCCCGACGCCTGATCGGTGGTGGCCAGGTCGATCCTGTGGCCCAGCGTTGCGTGCCTATAGTAGGCAGTGCGCTGGTTCTTGGTGATCTTTAATGGCGAGTTGCCCGATGACTCAGGTTTCCCTGCCTTTCACGCGCGAAGAGTACGCTAACCGCCTGTGGAAAGTGCGTGCTGAAATGGCCAGTCGTGGTATTGACGTACTGATCGTCAGTGACCCTTCCAATATGGCTTGGCTGACCGGCTACGACGGTTGGTCGTTTTATGTGCATCAGTGTGTGCTGGTGGGCCTTGAAGGCGAGCCGGTATGGTTCGGGCGGCGTATGGATGCCAACGGTGCTCTGCTCACCTGTTGGATCGATCCCGAAAACATTACCTACTATCCGGATTACTACGTACAGAATCCGGACATGCACCCGATGGAGTATCTGGCTCAGTCGATCATGCCGGATCGCGGCTGGCATCTGGGGGTGGTGGGTATGGAGATGGATAACTACTACTTCTCCGCCAAGGCCTATCTAAGCCTACTGCGCGAACTCCCCCATGCGCGTTTTATGGATGCCAATGCGCTGGTTAACTGGTGCCGGGCGATCAAATCGCCGCAAGAAGTGGCCTATATGCGCATTGCCGCCAAGATTGTGGAAGGCATGCATACGCGTATTCTTGAAGTGATTGAGCCTGGCTTGCCCAAGAGCAAGCTGGTGTCAGAGATTTACCGCGTTGGCATCGAAGGTTTTGTGGATGAGAACGGCAAAGTATTTGGCGGCGACTATCCCGCCATCGTGCCCATGCTGCCTACTGGTAAAGACGCCGCCGCGCCACACCTAACCTGGGACGACACGCCGTTCCGCAAAGGTGAAGGTACTTTCTTTGAGATTGCCGGGGTGTTTAAACGCTATCATGCGCCGATGTCGCGCACCGTATTTCTGGGCACACCGCCGACGGATTTTATTCGCGCGGAATCAGCTCTGCTAGAAGGCATCGAAAATGGTTTGGCAGTGGCCAAACCTGGTAACCGTACGGCGGATATCGCCATGGCACTGGGTGCGGCGATGGATAAATACGGTTTTGACCGTGGCGGCGCCCGCTGTGGTTACCCTATCGGTATCTCCTATCCGCCCGACTGGGGCGAGCGCACCATGAGTCTGCGCCCCTCGGATGAAACCATTCTCCAGCCAGGCATGACGTTCCACTTCATGCCTGGGCTATGGGTCGATGACTGGGGTCTGGAAATTACCGAAAGCATTCTGATTACCGACGATGGCTGTGAGACGCTGGCCAATTTCCCGCGCCAGCTGTTTGTGAAGTAGTGCTGATATAGCTGCCCGTAACATAAAGGAATTTTTTCATGACGACGATGCGACCAAGTCCCATTTCCGCCACCGTTGATTTTGATGCCGATGGCGTGCAGCACGGCTTTTTAAAGCTACCGATCTCTACCGATGAGTCTGCCTGGGGCGCGGTGATGATTCCTGTGACCGTGGTAAAAAACGGCGAAGGCCCCACGGCACTGCTGACCGGCGGCAACCACGGCGATGAATATGAGGGCATCACCTCGCTACTGAAACTCTCTTCAACGCTGAAGGCAGAGGACGTGACAGGGCGGGTGATTATCGTGCCGTGCATGAATACTCCAGCGGTTATGGCAGGCAAGCGTACCTCTCCGATGGACAAGGGCAACCTCAATCGCAGCTTTCCCGGCGACCCCAATGGCAGCGTCACACC
The DNA here is from genome assembly GCF_000982975.1 of Halomonas sp. A3H3. NCBI lineage: Bacteria > Pseudomonadati > Pseudomonadota > Gammaproteobacteria > Oceanospirillales > Halomonadaceae > Halomonas > Halomonas sp. A3H3. The sequence continues at coordinate 3,277,586 of NZ_HG423343.1, forward strand.
GCAAATTGCCGACTACTTCACCCGTGTGTTGGTACCCATGGCGGACGTGGTGCTCGACCTTCACTCGGGCGGCCGCACGCTGGATATTCTGCCCTTCGGCGCGTCTCACGTGCTGGATAATAAAGAGCAGCAGCAGGCCGCTCTGGAAGGTGCCAAAGCGTTCGGCGCCCCCTATGCCATGGTGATGTTTGAGTTGGATGCGGAAAAACTCTTCGACACTGCCTGCGAGCGCCAGGGCAAAGTCTTTGTGGCCACCGAGCTTGGCGGCGGCGGTACTTCCACCCCACAAAGCATTGCCATTGCCGAGCGCGGCGTGCGCAATTTCCTGATTCACTACGGCCTTGTAGAAGGCGAAGTGGAAATGCCCACAGGTGGGCAACTGTATCTCGATATGCCCGACGCCAGTTGCTACGTGCAGAGCCAGCACTCCGGCGTGTTAGAGCTATTGGTGGCCCTGGGTGATGAAGTGAAAAAAGGCCAAACCATCGCCTACGTGTACGACATGACCCGCAGCGGCACCGATCCGGTTGCCTATAAAGCAGAGCGCGACGGCATTCTAATGGCTCGCCGTGCCCCCTCACTGATCAATATGGGGGATACCCTGGCGGTGATTGCCGATGTTGTTGAACGCCTGGAGGCGTAATCCTCGGCATGATGAAACTTGACCGTTACGATCTGAAAATTCTCGATATCCTCTCCCGCGATGGGCGAATCACCAAGTCGAAGCTAGCCGAGGCGATCAATCTCTCGGTCAGCCCCTGCTGGGAGCGGGTAAAGCGCCTGGAAAAGGCTGGCATCATTGAAGGGTATACCGCGCGCATCAACGCGGACGTGTTGGTGCCGCGCAATCCTGTCTGGGTGCAGATTGAGCTCAAGCAGCACAACGCCGAAAGCTTCACTCGTTTTGAAGCGCTAGTGATGCAAACCCCGGAAGTTACCGAGTGTGTGGCGGTGGGCGGTGGGGTGGATTACTTAGTGAAGTTTGAAGCGCGCACCATCGATAGCTACCAGCGTTTGATGGATAAGTGGCTGGTCTCTGAAGCCGGTATCGAGCGCTACTTCACCTATATCGTGACCAAAACCGTCAAGCGCGTTCCTATAGGCATTGATACCGACGACATTCTTTAATGTAGTTTTGGCCCCCTATCGTAAGCCCACCAAAAAAAAGCACTGCCAAACGCTCTCTGACAAAAAAAGTCGCGTGATAAGTCTCGGTTTTCAAAAACACTTCGTGGCTCCTCTCCGTTAACCTGTGGGCATTCGACGGCAAGGCTAATCAGCACTTGCTGACAATGCCACACAGTGACTGCAGCGCTCGGTTAGCCAGACTGCATTTGAGGGGGAGGTTCCCATGACCACACTATCGACCACGCTCGCCAAGCGCCTGGAAGATCCGCGTCTGTTCCGGCAGTACGCCTACGTGAACGGTAAGTGGACTCACGGGGAAGGCGGTCGCGAAGAGGCTGTCTATGACCCCGCTACCAATGAAGCCATTGGTCATATCCCGTTGCTGGAAGCCGAGCAGATAACCGCCGCTGTAGATGCCGCTGAAGCCGCTTTTGTACAGTGGCGGGCGCTACGCGCCGATGAGCGCTGCGAGCGCCTGCTGGCCTGGTATGACCTGATTCAAGCTAACCGTGAAGACCTTGCGACCATCATGACGCTGGAGCAGGGTAAGCCGCTGCCCGATGCCCGTGGGGAGGTGCAGTACGGTGCCAGTTTCGTGCGCTGGTTCGCCGAAGAGGGTAAGCGTACCTATGGCGAAACCATCCCCAGCCATATTCCCAACGCATCACTTGGTACCATTAAAGAGCCGGTGGGAATCGCGGCGATGATTACTCCATGGAACTTTCCGTTGGCGATGATTACCCGCAAAGCTGCGGCGGCGCTGGCAGCGGGCTGCCCGGTGATCGTCAAACCCGCCAATGAAACGCCCTTCTCGGCGTTGGCGCTGGCGGAGCTGGCCGAGCGTGCTGGGATTCCCGCGGGGATTTTCAATGTGGTGCTGGGCGATCCTGCGGAAGTCTCAAAGATTCTCTGCGCCGAATCGCGTATTCGGGCGTTGTCGTTCACCGGTTCCACCCGCGTGGGCCGTCTGCTGATTGAGAAGAGCGCTAATACCGTCAAGCGGCTCTCCCTGGAGTTGGGGGGCAATGCACCGTTTATCGTTGGGCCCGATATGGATCCCAAAGAGGCGGCCTTTGCAGCCATTGACGCCAAGTTCCAAACCGCTGGGCAGGACTGCTTGGCTGCTAATCGCATCCTGGTGCACGAATCTATCCATGATGAATTCGTAGAGCATTTCAGCGAGCGTATGGCGGCGCTTACCGTGGGCAATGGCCTCCACAGTGAGATAGACCTTGGCCCGTTGATTCACCGTCAGGCGGTAGAAAAGGCGGCCGCGATTGTCGATGACGCCATTTCCAAAGGCGCCAAGATGGTGGGGGGTGATCAAAGCCAAGCACCGGGGGAAAACTTCTTTATGCCGGTGATGCTGACCGGCGTGACGGCGCAGATGAAAGTGTGGCGGGAAGAGAACTTCGCGCCTGTGGCCGGGATCACCGCCTACAGCACCGACGACGAAGTGATTGAAATGGCCAACGACACCGAGTACGGCCTGGCGGCGTATATCTATACCCACGATATTCGCCGCATCTGGAAGCTGATGCGCGCCCTGGAGTACGGCATGGTCAGCGTTAACTCGGTTAAGATGACCGGCCCGCCGGTTCCCTTTGGTGGCGTGAAGCAGTCTGGCCTTGGCCGTGAAGGCGGTGCCACGGGTATCGATGAATACCTGGAAACGAAGTATTACTGCCTGGGCGCGCTGGGTTCGGTGTCGGGTAGTTAAGTCCGGGAACTTGAGTTGGCCTTGTGGGAGGCCGGCTCGGCCGGGCGAAGGCACCGTTAGGTGCCCAAAAATAAGTTCATCATTAATGAATAAAGCACCTCCCCGCTGACTGGGGAGGTTTACCGTACAGAGAGAACACTATGAGCTTGCATCAGGATTTGATCGAACGCGACCGTAAAGTCACTTTCCACGCCTCTACCCACTTGCGCGATTTCGCCCATGGCGATGCGCCGGGCCGCGTGATTACCGGCGGCAAAGGCATCAATATCGTGGATAAGGACGGCCGCGAATTTATCGACGGCTTTGCCGGGCTTTACTGCGTCAACATCGGCTACGGGCGCACCGAAGTCGCCGAGGCGATCTATAAGCAGGCACTTGAACTCTCTTACTACCATACCTACGTAGGTCACTCCAACGAGCCGCAGATCGAGCTTTCCGAGCGTATTCTAAAAATCGCCGGGATGAATATGTCCAAGGTTTACTACGGCATGTCGGGTTCTGATGCCAACGAAACCCAGCTCAAGATCGTACGCTACTACAACAACGTGCTGGGCCGCCCGCAGAAGAAAAAGGTTATCTCACGTATGCGTGGTTACCATGGTTCGGGCATTGCCTCGGGCTCGCTGACCGGCCTGAAAGCATTCCACGACCACTTCGATCTGCCCATCGATACCATTCGCCATACCGAAGCGCCGCATTACTACCTGCGTGCCGCCGAACAGCACGGCATGACCGAGCTGGAGTTCTCTGCGTATTGCGCTGAGAAACTGGAAGCGATGATTCTGGAAGAAGGCCCGGATACCGTGGCCGCCTTTATCGGTGAGCCGGTACTGGGTACTGGCGGTATCGTACCGCCGCCGGAAGGCTACTGGGATGCCATTCAAAGCGTGCTGGCGAAGTATGACGTGCTGTTGATTGCCGATGAAGTGGTCTGTGGCTTTGGCCGTACCGGCTCTGACTTCGGTAGCCACCACTACAATATGAAGCCTGACCTGGTCACCATCGCCAAGGGCTTAACTAGCGCCTACCAGCCGCTCTCCGGCGTGATTGTTGGCGAGAAGGTGTGGCAGGTGCTGGAGCAGGGCACCGGTGAGTATGGCCCCATCGGCCACGGCTGGACCTACTCTGGCCACGCTCTGGGCTGTGCGGCAGGGCTTGCCAACCTGGATATCATCGAGCGTGAAAACCTGGTGGGTAACGCGTCGGAAACCGGTGCTTACTTCCAGCAGCAGCTAAAAGCCAATTTCGAAGGTCATCCGCTGCTGGGCGACGTTCGTGGTGTAGGCCTGATGGCGGCACTGGAGTTCTCTCCGGATGCCAAGCAGCGCCTGCACTTCGACCCAGCGCTTAAAGTCGGCCCTCGCGTGGCGGCTGCCGCCATGGAAGAGAACCTGATTGCCCGGGCCATGCCGCAAGGCGATATTCTCGGCTTTGCGCCGCCGCTGACCATTAATCGTGGTGAAGTGGACGAGATGATTGGCCGCGCCAAGCGCGCCATTGACCGGGTTACCGATGAGCTTACGCGCTCTGGCGACCTGAAAAGCGGTGAAAAAGAGGCCGCGTTTACGGTCTGACCGAGTGTCGTAGTCTTCTGAGCGCCGCTGCCTGTGCAGCGGCGCTTTTGTTATTGAAGGTGTCGTCTATGCTAAAGATATAAGCTGAACTCAGGTCACAATCAATTGAAAGTTAAGGAGTAGCCAACGATGCAACCGGTCTTAGCCTTCGATGTATACGGTACGCTGATCGATACCCAAGGCGTTACTGTTGAGCTCGAACATCGCCTAACGGATGCTTCCAAAGCTGGCGAATTTGCTCGCCGCTGGCGCGATAAGCAGCTTGAGTACAGCTTTCGCCACGGCCTGATGGGGGCTTACGTGCCGTTCTCGGAGTGCACCCGCGAAGCGCTGGTTTTTATTGACCGCGCACTGCAAACCGGGCTTTCGGATAATGACCAAGATCATCTGATGGCGGTGTATGCTGAGCTGCCCGCGTTTGACGATGTAGTGCCTGCGCTCGATCAGCTTCGCGAAGCGGGCATACGCTGCGTGGCGTTTTCGAACGGCACAGCAGATGCCGTGTCCAAGTTACTCACTCGAGCAGGCGTTGAGAGCCATATGGACGATGTAATCAGCGCCGATGAGGTAAAACGCTTTAAGCCAGACCCAGCAGTGTACGCGCATTTGCGTAGCCGCTTAGAGACACGCCCCGAGCACACATGGTTGGTTTCCAGTAACCCTTTTGATGTGATTGGCGCCACCCATGCAGGCCTACGCAGTGCCTGGATACGGCGCAGTTCCGACGCCCCTTTCGACCCTTGGGGTGTCGAGCCGGATATGACGGTTACCGATCTAGAAGCATTGGCCGAGCGCATAATCCGCTAGGTTGTTAACCTACGTCGACAAGCCGCATAATGACGTACGCTTAACGACTTAGGAGATGACCATGTCAGAAAAAATTTACTGTGTTGCCGGTTTTAAGCCCAAACCTGGCAAAGAAGAAGCGGTATTCAAAGCGCTTCAGTCGTTAGAGCCGAACACCCACCGGGAAGATGCGTGCATTCACTACACCGTAACCCGGCAGATTGATAACCCCTTCGCCCAGGGCACCAGTTATCCGATTGTTTTTCATGAAATCTGGGCCAGTCGCGAAGAGTTTGAAGCCCATTGTCAGCGCAAAGAGATTCAAGACTTCTTTGCCAAGCACGTTGAAGCGCCGGATGGCGATATCGAAGATGCCAACGTGTGTGTTTATACCGACGAACCATGGAATTTTGACGCGCCCAAGGTTTAAGCGAATCAAGGTTTAGTGAAAAAGGAGCCAACATGACCGATAAAAAGATGAACGTCGAGAGCTTTAACCTGGATCACACCAAGGTAAAAGCCCCGTACGTTCGGTTAGCCGATATTAAAGAAGGCCAGAACGGCGACCGTATTCATAAATATGACTTGCGTATCTGCCAGCCCAATAAAGAGCATATGGAGATGCCGGCACTGCACTCCCTTGAGCACTTGATGGCTGAGTTGTCGCGCAATCACACCGATAAAGTGGTCGATATCAGCCCCATGGGCTGCCAAACCGGCTTCTACATCGCAATGATTAACCACGACGACTACGACGGTGTGATCACTATCATCGAACAAACCCTGAACGATGTGCTAGAAGCCACCGAAGTGCCTGCCTGCAACGAGATGCAGTGCGGCTGGGCCGCCAGCCACAGCCTGGAAGGCGCTAAAGAATTGGCCAAAGGCCTACTGGCCAAGCGTAGTGAGTGGACTGAAGTGTTCGCCTAAGCGCTATGTGGCAGCAAAAGGTCGTTAGACGGCGCCTCCCCCTTGTTACATATAGCAAAGGGGGAGGCGTTTTTATTGAGCGTGCTTTAACGAATGGAAAACGCCGACCAACAGTGACATGCTGGCGCATTGAAAGCATTTTTTCATGGGGGAAGCGTTACTATGCTGTTGGACACGTGGCTTTTATACCTAATCGCCTGCCTTGGCCTTTCGCTTTCGCCTGGGCCAAACGGCCTGCTGGCGCTGACCCACGGCGCGCTACATGGCAGCCGTAGAACCCTGTTTACCATCGTAGGCGGCGCCACAGGATTTATGCTGATTATTGCCCTGTGCATGTTTGGCATTGGTGCGCTGCTTAAGTCGTCGGTGGTGTGGTTAACAGTGCTGAAATGGGTCGGTGGGGGGTATCTTATTTGGCTGGGTATCCAGGTATGGCGCTCGCCGCCGATTACGGGCGAGGTGGATGTGAGCGCAAGCCAAGCGAGCGGGTGGCATCTGTACCGCCAGGGGGTGCTGGCATCGGTTACCAACCCCAAGGTACTGTTATTTTTTAGTGCTTTTCTACCTCAGTTTATCGACCCACAGCGCAGTTTGATGCTGCAATATTTCGTGCTGACAGGCACCTTTGTGGCTATTGAATGTATGGTTGAAGGCCTGCTCGCCAATATGGCTAACCGCATTCGCCACTGGCTGAAGCGTGTTGGCCGCGGCTTCAATCGCACTTGCGGCGGCATCTTCGTTGCCATCGGGGCTGCGTTGCCGCTGCGCCCATGAATGCGGCTTTGCGTGGTGGCGAGCGCACGATAGAGAACCATTGACTTCCGCTTATGATGCCCCTATAAACTGGGTACAACCCATCACTCTAGGCCCTCATGTTCCTCCTAATCACGATTGCTACCCTTTCAATCGCGTTCTCGTTTTTATGTTCCATCCTTGAAGCGGCGCTTCTTTCAATTACACCCAGCTATATTGCTAAGCAGAAAGAAGACAACCCCAAGCTGCACGCCTCGCTTACGCGCCTGAAGGCTAATATCGACCGGCCCCTAGCCGCTATTTTGACGCTCAATACGATTGCCCATACTGTTGGTGCAACTGCTGTGGGGGCTCAAGCGGCGGTCGTGTTTGGCGAAGCCTCTATTGCCATCGTTTCGGCAGTAATGACAATGGCGATTTTAATACTGTCGGAAATTATTCCTAAAACCATAGGCGCGACGTACTGGCGCGGCTTGTCACCGTATTTGCCACGCCTGTTAAACCCGATGATCATTGGCTTGCTGCCTTTTATCTGGATGTCGGAGCAGATCACCCGCCGGCTAGGTAAGTCAGAGCATGATGTCGATCTGCGTGATGAAATTAAAGTACTTGCCCGCGTCGGCCTGGAAGAGAAGGTTCTGGACGAGGACGAGTCGCGCACCATTATCAATATGCTCAACTTGCACGATATCGTCGTCAGCAAAGCGATGACGCCGCGCACGGTGTGTGAAACCGTTTTGCCTGACATGACCGTGAAAACGTTCGATGAGCAGTATGGCAAAGCACCGTTTACGCGCTTCCCAGTGATGGACAACGGTGAGCAGGCCTTTGGTTATGTGCATAAAGCAGATATGTACCACGCTGACGATGCCAAAACGATGCGCGAGTTGATGCATCCGATTGGCAGCGTGGACGTCTCACATAACATCGAGCAGGTATTCACCTCTATGCTAAAAGATCACCTGCACATGCGGGTTGTCTACGACGAGCATGGCACTTTTGTAGGTTTAATCACGTTAGAAGACATTATCGAAACCATTCTGGGGCAAGATATTGTCGATGAGACCGACAATGTGGCCAATCTACGCCACTATGCTAAACAGCAGTGGATCAAGCGGGTTAAACGGGAAGATAAAGCTGCCAAAGCAGCCGAGTAATCCCAAAGAAGGTGCTCTCTGTTGTTGATTTAAAGCGGCGCCTTGGGGCGCCGTTCTGCTTTTACAGGCATTTATATTCAGGCTTTTACGCCGTTAGACTACGCTTGGCAGAGCGAGGGAACGTTGTACTACGACTCGCTGTCTTAGCGCTAAATGATCTATAGTGAAGGTGTTGAAAGTCAAATAAGCTATTAGGGCGTCTAACGCCCATTAAGGAGGAAAGCATGTCATTACGTATTAATGCAGTCGTGCCCGATTTCGAAGCGGAGACGAGCCAAGGGCCGATTCGTTTTCATGACTGGATTGGCGACAGCTGGGCGATCCTGTTTTCGCATCCTAAAGACTTTACCCCGGTTTGCACGACAGAATTCGGTGCCGTCGCGCAGCTGAGCGCAGAGTGGAAGAAACGTGGCACCAAAGTAATCGGTGTTTCCGTGGATGGTGTTGAAGACCACAAACGCTGGGGCAATGACATCCAAACCGTCAGCGGCAGCGAAGTCGATTTTCCGATCATCGCCGACGACGGTCTTACGGTGTCAAAGCTGTATGACATGCTGCCGGAAGATGCCTACCTGCCCGATGGCCGCACGCCAGCAGACAGCGCAACGGTGCGCTCGGTGTTTATTATCGGGCCGGATAAGCAGTTGAAGCTTTCCATGACCTATCCAATGACCGTAGGGCGTAACTTTGCGGAAATCCTACGCGCCCTGGATGCATTGCAAACCACGACGAAACACGGCGTTGCCACCCCAGCTGATTGGACGATAGGTCAGGACGTGATTATTCCGCCTAGCGTTTCTGACGCCGATGCCAAGCAGAAGTATGGCGAGTATGAAACGGTTCTGCCTTACCTGCGTAAGACGCCACTGCGTTAATTGCGTTAGTAGAATAGTGTAAAAAGCGAAAAGCCAGCGCCTATGCGCTGGCTTTTGCATGGGCCATCAAGTGGACTCTATACAATGTTTTTGTCGGGCGTACGTAGGAGTTCGCTGACGGAGAAGCGAAGCAGGAGAGAGTAGTGGTTTGCAGCACTTAGCCGAAAAAGCTAATCGTCTAGCGTTTTGCGGGAAGAGATTCGCGAGGCGGGGTGGTGGTCGCTAATGTTGTGCAACAGATCGAATTGGCGGGCGCAGTGACGGCAATCCCGGCACATCGACAGGTGAAGACGAAGAGCCATCTTTTCACGCAATGTTAATATTTTGTCCTGTTTTAAAGACATCAACCTCGTGGCTTCGCGGCACATAAGCATATCAGGTTCCCCTCAGCTAATTTAACCAACCATGATCCAAGCACTCTCTTAGCCGTAAACGCGCACGGTGTAAGATGACCCAGCAGTTGGTTTCAGTAATGCCGGTTTCCTTACAGATCTCTGTGGTGGAGAGCCCCATGAGTTCACGCAAGGTAAATACGCGTGCGATATTCTCCGGTAAGGCTATCAAGCAGGCATCAAATACTTGCCAAAAACGCTGGTTTTCTAACACCTGCTCAGGCTCTCCCCAGTGGCTGGGGCGGGCAGCGCTTTGCCAGTGACCATCCTGTTGAAATAGACGGTCAAGGGTGTCGTCATCTAAGTCCAGGCCTAACGGTTGCCAAGTACCTTGACGGCGCTGTTGACGCAGTTGATCCAGAATTTTGTATTTTAATATGCCAAATACCCAGGTCTCGAACTCGGAGCGCCCTTCAAAGGTGGCGCTTTTCTCAAAGGCGGTGAGCAGGGTCTCCTGTACAGCATCTTCAGCGGCGGTAGAGTCGCGTAACTGCAAGCGCGCAAAGGCCACTAAGCGGGGTCGTAGCTGGGTAAAGTGGGCGGCGGCGAACGTAGCGGAATGAGGCACGAGAATCCCCTTTTAATGTTCCCAAGGCGCACTACTGACATCGCGCTAATGAAAACCATCGTTATTTATTCATTAGGCATTAATGCGTTAAAGTACGTGTTGATACCACGTTAGACAACAACGTGTCGTTCTCTTTGATGCCTTTCTGAATGCCAACCGAGTTTATGCTGTCCATGGAAAATACGTTGTTATTAGGGTTTTTGGGCAGCTTAATTGCTGGATTGTTGACGGCGGTAGGTGCGCTACCGGTGCTGCTAGGTAAAACGCCTAGCCGTGGCTTTCGTGATTTGGCGTTAGGTTTTGCGGCGGGGGTAATGCTGGCAGCGTCATTCTTTTCGCTGATTATTCCAGCGCTTGACGCTGCGGAAATCTATTATCCCGGTGGCCCCGTGCCTGCCGCGATTGTTTGTGCGGCTATTTTGTTAGGAATGGGCGCGATTGCGCTGCTTAACGAGCATCTGCCCCATGAGCATTTTGCCCAGGGCCGTGAAGGGCCGGAGGCTGCATCGCTTCGCCGGGTGTGGCTGTTTGTGTTTGCGATTACTATCCACAACCTGCCGGAAGGCATGGCAGTGGGCGTTGGCTTTGGGGCCAATGGGTTAGAGGGCGGTATGCCCCTGGCGATCGGTATTGGCTTACAGAACATGCCAGAAGGACTCGCCGTTGCGGTCGCCTTAATGGGCGAGGGCTACTCAAAGTGGCGCTCCTGGTCGATTGCTGCGCTAACCGGCCTAATCGAGCCCGTTGGCGGGCTATTTGGTGCCAGTATTGTCAGCGTTTCCCAAATACTGCTGCCCTGGGGCCTGGCCTTTGCCGCCGGCGCGATGCTGTACGTGATCAGCCACGAAATCATCCCCGAAACCCACCGCTGCGGGCACCAGAAAAAAGCCACCTTTGGCTTGGCGATGGGGCTGGTGATTATGCTGTTCTTGGATGTGTGGCTGGGTTAATTGCGCGTTAACCTATGACATCCGCGCCACCGTGAGGCCCCGTTTGATGGCACAACCGGTGGTCGCTGAGTACGTCAATAATATGGCACTGGCCAACATTGCCCCCCGCACATTGATTGATCATGCGTTTGAGCTCATCGCGTACCGAGGTGAGTCGTGCAAGTCGTGCCTCGACCTCGGCTAGGTGACGCTTCGCTAGCGTGTCTACCTCTTCGCAGGGCATAGTGGGGTAATCCGCCATTTGTAACAGCTCCCGGACTGCCTCCACCGAAAAGCCAAAATCCCGCGCATGGCGAATAAACGTCAAACGGCGGATAGCAGCAGTAGTGTAGCGCCGCTGATTGCCTTCGTTGCGCGGTGCTGAAGGCAGTAGCCCAATCTGTTCGTAGTAGCGCACCGTTTCTGGCTTGCAGCCGGACTCGCGTGCCAGCTCACCAATGCCGATATAACGTTCAGTGGCAGTTGGCTCAGGGGTTTGATCTTTCATTACTTGAACCTCTAGTGACTACAGGTATTACGCTGCTCCTAAGATAGACTAACTTGGAGCAAAGAGCGATGAGTACGACCACACCGGCTAAAACCTCTGCAGTTTCTCCGTCGCCGACCACCCTGCGCGTGCAAGGTATGGACTGCGGTGGCTGCGAACGTAAAGTTGAGGCGGCGCTAAATCGTTTAAACCATGTTGAACATGTTTCCGCGAGTTCTGTCACCGGCTCGGTGCGATTAACCGCACCGCCCGGTAAGACCCTGCCACATTCCGATATTGAGTCAACGATCACGGCTCTGGGCTACCAGGTAATCGATGAGTCGGTGAACACAACTGAATCGGAAAAGTCGTCCTCATGGTGGCAGTCGCCTAAAGGGCGTTTGGTGATTGTCAGTGGTGTATTGCTGGCGCTTGCCTGGGGGCTTAAATTCGCCTGGCCCACCCTGGGCAGTTGGCCGTTCATCGCCGCAACGGTCGTTGGTCTTGTGCCGGTTATTCAGCGTGCTTGGCAGGCGCTTAAGATGGGTAACCCTTTCACCATTGAAATACTGATGAGCATCGCAGCCCTAGGGGCACTGGCGATAAACGCCGCCGCTGAAGCGGCAGTGGTGGTGTTTCTATTTGCAGTGGGGGAGATGCTGGAAGGCGTTGCCGCCGCTCAGGCGCGCCGCAGTATTTCGGCGCTTTCCAAGCTGACTCCCTCTACTGCGCGGTTGATGGAGCAGGGCGAAGCTCGGGAAGTTGCTGCCGCGTCTCTGGTGCCGGGGCAACGAGTGCAGGTACGCCCTGGCGACCGTCTGCCCTGTGACGGGCAAATTATTGCCGGTCACTCTTCGATTGATGAATCGCCTGTGAATGGTGAGTCGGTGCCACGGGAGCGTAGCGAAGGCGAGTCAGTATTTGCTGGCACCGTCAATCTGGATGGCGTGCTTGAAGTTGAGGTAACCCGCAGCGCTGAAAACAACACCATCGCCCGAGTGATTAAGCTCGTGGAGGAGGCTCAGGCGGCCAAAGCACCAGTGGCGCGTTTTATTGACCGCTTTGCGTTTTACTATATGCCTGCGGTCGTCGGGGTGGCGCTGCTGGTCGCTATCGTACCGCCGCTGGTATCGACGATGCTGTGGTCGGAATCCATCTATCGCGCCCTAGCGCTACTGCTTATTGCTTGCCCCTGTGCGCTGGTGATTTCGACGCCCGCGGCCATTGCAGCCGGGTTATCGGTGGGCGCTCGCAACGGTCTGCTGATGAAAGGCGGTGCGGTATTAGAGCAGTTAGGCAAACTCAAGCGGGTCGCGCTGGATAAAACCGGCACGCTAACCGCGGGCAAACCCACCGTGACGGATGTAGAGAGCCTTGAAGCGGGTAGCCGTCTTGATAAAAGCCGTTGCGCTGAGATAGTGCGTCTTGCTGCCGCTCTGGAGCAGGGCTCGAGCCACCCCCTCGCTGTGGCGATCAGTGACTATTATGACCGGCAGGAGGGGGCTTCGGTACCTACTGTGCAAGGTGCTCGTGCGCTAGCAGGGCAGGGCGTTGCCGGACATGTCGAAGGACGTGAGTTAATGCTGGTGAGCCCGCGCTATTTACAATCTTTCACCCAGCACACCGGTGAGATAAAAGCCCGTATTGCGGCGTTGGAAGCGCAGGGCAAAAGCTTGGCCATATTGCTAGAAAGAGGGATAGAAAGAGGGATAGAAGGAGAGGACGGGATAGAAAGTGAGCGCCTATTAGGACTAATCGCTCTGCGTGATGAACCCCGTGAAGATGCTCGCGAAGGTCTTCAAGCGTTAGAGCGCCTAGGTGTGCAAGCCGTGATGCTCAGCGGTGATAATGCCCGCACCGTGGCGGCCATTGGTGAACAGTTGGGCATTGAAGCAGAAGGCGAGCTGATGCCGGAAGATAAAGCCCAGCGCGTGCGCGAGTGGCAGGCGCAAGGGCTTGGGCCAGTGGGTAAAGTGGGCGATGGTATTAACGATGCACCGGCACTCGCAGCGGCAGAAGTGGGTATTGCCATGGGTAGCGGTACCGATGTGGCGCTTGAAACCGCCGACGCCGCGCTGCTTAAAAACCGCGTAGGTGGGATAGCCGAGATGATCGCACTTTCCCGGGCGACCATGCGCAATGTAAAAACCAACGTGGCCTTGGCGCTTGGCTTCAAGGCGCTGTTTTTGGTCTCTACGGTGCTGGGGATTACAGGGATGTGGGTCGCGGTAATGGCTGACACTGGGGCGACCGTGCTGGTCACCCTCAATGCATTGTACTTATTGCGTTACCGCTTTAATGAAATTGGCTAGAAAGCGATCAGCTAGAAAGAGTCGACTAGTGGCTCTGTACGTACTCAACCAACGCCTGGGCGAAGGAGTCGGTAGAGCCAGTGCCGCCCATATCGGGGGTGACCATATCGCGGCGGGTTTCCAGCACGGTACGGATACCCTGGCGGATGGCGGTGCCTTTCTCTGTCATGCCCAGGTGATCAAGCATTTGTGCTGCGGCGAGCAGCAAGGCGCAGGGGTTAGCGATGTTTTTGCCTTCGATATCCGGCGCTGAGCCATGCACCGCTTCAAAAATCGCTGCTTTTTCGCCGATGTTCGCCCCTGGAGCCAAACCCAAACCGCCGACTAAGCCCGCACAAAGGTCAGAGAGAATATCGCCAAACAGGTTGGTAGTGACCACCACATCAAACTGATGTGGGTTCATTACCAGCTGCATGCAGGCGTTATCGACGATCATCTCTTGGAATTCGATCTCGGGGTACTCTTTGGCAATCTCCCGCGCTACGTCCAGGAACAAACCCGAGCTGGTTTTGATAATGTTGGCTTTGTGTACCGCGGTGACTTTTTTGCGACCGTTGTTTTTGGCCAGCTCAAAGGCGTAGCGCACAATGCGCTCGGAGCCTTTGCGAGTCACTTTGATCACCGAAATGCCAGTATCGCCGTCGTCTATCATCTCCTGGCCGTCGGAAAGATACGCGCCTTCGGTGTTTTCGCGCACGGTGATCATATCAATATCGTCGTAGCGCGAGCGGGTACCGGGGAAGCTAATCGCCGGGCGCACATTGGCATAAAGGTCAAAGTGACGACGTAGCTGCACGTTAATCGAGGAGAAGCCTTTGCCAATCGGCGTGGTTAGCGGGCCCTTCAGCGCAATGCCGTATTTCTCGATGGCATCCAACGACTCCTGGGGAATCAGCGTGCCATGCTTTTCAAGGGCACCTAAGCCAGCATCGATGTGCTGGTAGGTTAAGCCACAATCTAAGGCGTCGAGTACTCGCAGCGTGGCCTCCATAATTTCGGGACCGATACCGTCGCCCTTGATGACTGCAATAGATTGGCTCATGTGCTGCTCCTCTTTGAGCGACAAGTGTGTTGCGTATGCCGCTTCAACGTAAATAGTTGGGACTTGATAAGACATCATTTTCGAGCGTAATGGTACGCCAAATTGAGTCTGGAGGGCACCCTGCAAAGGGTGTAGCACGGGTGCAAAGAGCGCTAATTGCTGCTAGAATGTCGCGGCTTATAGCGCCACGCTTTAACTTTGCGTTCTTCTTACAGCAAGGCATAACGGTAATGATCTTTTCACGTTTATTTCAGAAACTACCTATTTCAGGGCTGATGACTCCGCCCTAGGTTTTCCCCCTCCTCAAGAAAACGTCTGGCCTCGTTAATTGCGTTGTCATGGCGTTGCAGCATGCTACTGTCGGCCGCACCCTAGATTGCTCCAGCACTGACTCATTGGTTTGACGCCGCACGTCTTGTGTGTGCTGATGCGCCGCGTCGAGAGTTTGTAAAATCTTAACCTCCAGCCATGGACTCCCTGAATGTCTCTCTATACCAAGCAAGAGTGGTTTTCCAACATTAAAGGCGACACGCTTTCGGGAATCGTTGTCGCCCTTGCACTGATTCCCGAGGCGATTGCCTTTTCAATTATTGCAGGCGTTGACCCCAAAGTTGGTCTTTACGCTTCCTTCTGTATCGCGGTGGTCATTGCGTTCACGGGGGGGCGCCCTGGCATGATTTCGGCGGCGACGGGGGCTATGGCGTTACTGATGGTGACGCTGGTGAGAGAGCATGGGCTTGAATACCTGCTGGCCGCCACGCTGTTGACTGGTGTATTCCAGATTATTGCGGGTTACCTGAAACTCGCGGATTTGATGCGCTTCGTGTCACGCTCAGTGGTGACGGGGTTCGTTAATGCGCTGGCGATTTTGATTTTCATGGCACAGCTACCGGAGTTGACCGATGTGACTTGGCATGTCTATGCCATGACGTTGGCCGGATTGGGCATTATCTACCTGTTCCCCTATTTACCTGTCATCGGTAAGTCCATCCCCTCACCTCTGGTCTGTATTGTGGTGCTTACCGCGGTCTATATGATCAGCGGTATGGATATCCGCAGCGTCGGTGATATGGGGGAACTGCCTGATACGCTGCCTGTATTCCTGTGGCCAAGTGTGCCGCTGAACCTGGAAACGCTATGGATCATTCTACCTTACGCGATGATGCTAACCGTGGTCGGTCTGCTTGAGTCTATGATGACTGCCACCATTGTCGATGATCTGACCGATACGCCAAGTAATAAAAACCGCGAGTGCAAAGGGCAGGGAATTGCCAATATTGGCTCTGGACTACTGGGTGGCATGGCGGGCTGCGCCATGATCGGCCAATCGGTGATTAACATTAAGTCCGGTGGTCGTACGCGGTTATCGGCGCTGATTGCTGGCGTGGTGCTATTAATGTTGGTGGTTTTTTTAGCAGACTTGGTCTCGCAGATCCCTATGGCGGCGCTGGTGGCGGTAATGATTATGGTGTCGATCGGTACCTTTAGCTGGGAGTCGATTCGTGATCTTAAAAAGCATCCGATAAGCACCAATATTGTCATGCTGGCAACAGTTGCAGTTACCGTCAGTACACATAACTTAGCGATTGGTGTTTTTGTAGGCGTGCTGCTAGCAGCGCTATTCTTTGCTAATAAAGTGGGCAACATTCTCTACGTTGGTTCAAAAGAAGTGGAAGTCGGTAAGCAGCGTGAATATCAGGTGGTCGGCCAAGTGTTCTTCGCCTCTTCTGAGCGTTTCACGGCCGCTTTTGATCTTAAGGAAAGTATCGAGAAAGTGACGATTGATCTTTCTCGTGCGCATTTTTGGGATGTGACGGCCGTGCAGGCGCTGGATCGCGTGGTGATTAAATTCCGCCGTGAAGGTACCGAGGTAGAGCTTGTGGGCTTGAGCGAGGCCAGTGCGACGGTCGTGGATCGCTATGCGGTACACAACGACCCCGAAGCGGTTGAAAAGCTGATGGGCGGCCACTAACCAACGCAAGGAGAGCGACATGACAGATCAAGTATTAGCCGCTATTGACGGCTCCCAGTTTTCTGAAGGCGTCTGCGATTATGCTGCCTGGGCAAGCTTGGCTATGGATGCACCGTTAACCTTTGTGCATGTGGTCGACAACCACTCAGCAGTACCCGAAGAGCAGAACCTTTCCGGCAACCTGCGTTTCGGTGCCCGTGAAAGGCTGATGAAAGAGCTTTCCGAGCTTGATGAGCAGCGCGCTAAAGTGAATCGCGAGCATGGCAAGCTCATGCTGGAAGCAGCTAAAGAGCGCGCTATCGATGATGGAGTCAGCAACCCCACCACGCGCCAACGCAATGGCACCCTGGTGGAAAGCTTGTTAGAGCTTGAGGAAGACATACGGTTGCTGGTGGTGGGTAAGCGCGGTGAAACCGCCCACCAGGCCAGTGGCCACCTTGGCTCTAACCTTGAACGGGTGGCGCGTGAATTGCACCGTCCGATCCTAATGGTGCCGAAAACCTTCAAGCGACCTGAAAAGATATTGATGGCCTTTGACGGCAGCAAAACCGCCCGTAAAGGCGTCGAGATGCTGGCTCGTTCGCCGCTTTTTGCTGGCACTGAGTGCCATGTGCTGATCGTGGGTGCGGAAACGGCTGAACGCCGTTCCGAGCTTGAGTGGGCGTTAGGCATATTGCGCGATGCGGGCCACCAAGCCGAAGGCGCCATTCGTGCAGGCGAGGTAGATGAAGCCCTGCAAGCTTACGAAAAAGAGCATGGTATTGACCTGCTGGTGATGGGCGCTTATGGGCACTCGCGTATTCGCCACTTGCTGGTAGGTAGCACCACAACGGCTATGCTACGTGGTAGCCGCATACCGGTGCTGATTTTGCGCTAGGGCTCAATAAGCTAAAACTCAAAAAAAGCAGCAGCGCATAACCGTTTAGCTCGCTGTGCGTATTACCTTCGCAGCCGGCCCTCTTTCTTGAGTGAGCCGGCTTTTTAGTCTCTGCAGTGCATAAATGATCTCCATAAAATGATGCTAATGTTGCCATGCGCTTCTATGCTAGTAGTCAGGTTGTAACCTATTCACCCACTGGAATAGCGTAAGGAGCCTGCTGTGAACATGCCTATGTTGGAAAAAAAGCCTGTTGGCTTCGACGAAGCCTCTACTTCCCACCGTTTTGTTGCTGAGCTACTGGCCCAAGCCGATATTCATTTCGACGGGCACCGCCCCTGGGATATCCAATTGAATGCCCCCGGCGTTATTGATAGCGCTCTTTCGCGAGGCAATCTTGGGTTTGGCGAAAGCTACATGAAGGGGGACTGGAACGCCGATCGGCTTGATGAGCTGTTTTACCGCTTAATGCGTGCCCAGCTCGGGCAGCGTATCAAGCCCACTCAATTGATTTATCACTCTCTGCGTTCGCGCCTGCTGAATCGGCAAACGGTGAAGCGTGCCTGGGAAGTGGGCGAAAAGCATTACGATCTGGGTAATGACTTCTACGCGGCCATGCTCGATCAGCGCATGACCTACACCTGCGGCTACTGGAAAGATGCCAAAACCCTGGACGAGGCCCAGGAAGCCAAGCTCGATCTCGTCTGCCGTAAATTGCAATTAAAGCCAGGCATGCGCGTGCTGGATATTGGCTGCGGCTGGGGAAGCTTCATGGCCTACGCGGCTGAGCACTATGGTGTTGAGTGCGTGGGCCTGACTATCTCCAAAGAGCAAGCGGAGTTTGGGCAACGATTGATCAAAAAGGGCTTGCCGGTAGAGTTTCGACTGCAGGATTACCGCAATGAAAGCGAGCAGTTTGACCGTATTGTCAGCATCGGCATGTTTGAGCATGTGGGGCATAAAAATTATCGCGAGTATATGAACGTGGTTAACCGCTGCTTAAAGGATGACGGCCTGTTTTTGCTACATACCATCGGCAAAAACTTAAGCAACACGGTGACTGACCCCTGGATTGATAAATATATTTTCCCCAATGGCGAACTGCCCACCTTGGGGCAAATAGCTGATGCCGCCGAAGCACTGTTTGTGGTGGAGGATGTGCATAACTTTGGGGCTGATTACGACCGTACTCTGATGGCATGGCACAATAATTTCGAGAGGCACTGGCCCACATTCGAAAGCCAGTATGGCGAGCGTTTCTATCGCATGTGGCGCTACTACCTGCTGAGTTGCGCCGGTGCTTTCCGAGCCAGAGAAATTCATCTTTGGCAACTGGTGATGAGTAAGCAGGGGGTACTGGGCGGTTATTCCCGCGTTAGCTAATCGCTATCTAACACAAGCTAGGGATCTGGCAGTAGCTTATTGGGCACCCAGCGTAAGAGTGTCACCATACCAAATAGCTCTACCAGTGATTGAAACACCACCACCACAACCGCCGCCTGCCAAGCGCTGGGTAGCGTCAGGGCGATGGGCAACATCATAAAAGAGTTACGTGTACCAAAGCTAAACGCTAGCGTTCTAGCGCTGGCGGTGGGTAGCTTAAACAACTTGCCAAGCCCCTTACCCAATAGAGCTGCAAAGAGTAAAAAACCAATAAAAATAAACACCACCTGAACCAACACTTGGCTAAGGCCGAACACAGTGTTGACCTGGGAAGCGGCGATCATAAACACCACTAAGGCCAGTAAGGGCACTGGCAGTATTTCCAGGTAATACACGGTGCGTTTAACTGTCTTGTGACGCTGGGCTATGTACTCGGTTAACCAGGCGAGTGCTAAAGGCGTGAGAATAAGCCCTGCAAAAGCGCTCAATAGTTCTTTAGAGAGCGTTAGCTGAAACCACTCACTGCCCAGGAACAGCCACAAATAAACGGGTAACGCGACTAACTGCACCAGCAGCAGTAGTGGGGCGGCGGCAACGGCCCGAGCGCTATCGCCCTTGCCTAAATGCGTGAAGGTGATAAACCAATCGGTGCAGGGCACCAGCAGTACCAGTAAAACGCCTGCCAGCACGGCGGGGGAGAGTGGTAGCCAAATAACGGTAAGGGCTAAAAAGGCTGGAATGGCAATAAAATTACCGACCATCAACGCGGCCATAAAGCGTGTGTCAGCGAAGCTTCGGGCAATATGCAGCAAAGGAATTTGCGTAAAGGTGGCGTAAAGCAGCACCGCTAACAGCGGCCATAAAAAATGCGCTAGCGGCTCAGCGAATTGCGGTGCTCTGATGCCTAACGTTAGGCCTAAGCCAATGAAAATCAGGTAGAGCCAAGACTGATGCTTTTCCATCTGATCGCGCATGCTGGCACATCCTGTCGCTAACGGTTTTGCAATCGGGGCTGTTTTGCTAACGAAAAAGCGCCATGCGCTCACCCACCACGGCAGCGCCCAGCCAAAGGGGAAGGCTAACCACAATGTAAACCAGCGCAATCCCCGGGCGGTCTAACTGCACCAGATGTAGCGTCTCTAAGCTAAATAGCGAAAAGGTGGTAAAACCGCCGCAAAAACCGGCCACCAATAATGGCTGAAAACGCGCTAGCTGGCTGTGGGGGGAGCGCGAGAGGGTGGCGGCCAACCAACCGATTAAGCACGAACCCAGTACGTTAACAATGAGTGTTCCCCAGGGGAAATAGCCCCCTAGTGCTGCCTGGGATAATAGCGAAACGCCGTAGCGCAGCGCGCTGCCCACGCCGCTACCGACACCTACCGCAAGGTAAGCCTTCCAGGCGCTCATAAGGTCGCTCCTGACAGAGAAGCCCCTGATAACAACCAGCCCAGGGTGACCATGACTAAACCAAGCAGCAGCGTGGTGCCCACATTAATGCCTGCGCGGAGTTGCTGGCCGCCCTGCCATAGCTCAATGGTCTGCAAGCTAAAAGAGGAGACAGTGGTGTAGCCACCTAACACACCTCCGATGGTGAACAGCCATACAGAAGAGGGGGCGCTAGCGATACCTAGGCTGCCGAGCAGCCAGCCCGCTAGAAAGGCTCCGCTGGCGTTAACCGCCAGGGTTCCCCAGGGGAAGGCCTTGCCGAGATAGCGGGCGAGTAGATTGGAAACCGCAAATCGTCCCATCCCGCCCAGCGCGCCTCCTAGTGCGACTAACAGTACGCTTGTTAAGCCATGCCCCATGCTTTCCTCCGAGTCGCCAACTTCAATAGGCCGCTAAGTTTAGCATGTGCGTTTTATAGCGTCCGAAGCACGCAAGAACGTTTTAGGGTGTCGTGGGGCAATGAGTTCGTGTAGAAAAGGGTGAGAATATAAAAATAATGTTGATGCTCAAGGAGAATTACCTCATGTCAGATCGCGTGTTGGCAGCTATTGATAGTTCTCAGTTTTCAGAAGGCGTGTGTGATTATGCGGCTTGGGCCGCCCAAGCCCTGGATGCTCCGCTCAGTTTTATTCATACCGTGGATAACCATGCCCAAGTAGCTGAGCCTGATTTAACCGGTAACTTAGGATTAGGTACCCGAGAGCACCTGCTGGAAAAGCTGTCTGGCATTGAAGAGCAACATGCCAAAGTCTCCCGTGAGCGCGGGCGCCTGCTACTCGACGCCGCCAAGGAGCGCGCGGCCAACGCCGGTATTGCCGACCCGCAGTGTTTGCAGTGCAACGGTACTCTGGTGGAAACCCTGGTCGAGAATGAAAAAGATGTAAGGCTGTTAGTGGTAGGCAAGCGGGGCGAGACGGCGCACCAAGCTAGTGGTCATTTAGGTTCCAACCTAGAGCGCGTGGTGCGGGAAATGCATCGCCCGATTCTCATGGTGCCGAAAGAGTTTACTCAACCGCACAATGTGATGATGGCGTTTGACGGCAGTAAAACGGCTCGTAAAGGCGTGGAAATGCTGGCCAAAAGCCCGCTGTTTGAGGGTGCTACCTGCCACGTGGTGATTGTGGGCGCTGAAACCGCTGAAAACCGCTCGCAACTGAACTGGGCGCTGGAAACCTTACGCGAGGCCGGGCACTCCGCCGAAGGGGCGATACGCGCGGGCGAGGTGGAAGAGACGCTGCGTACCTATAAGCAAGAGCATGATATCGACATGCTGGTGATGGGCGCCTACGGCCACTCGCGGATCCGTCACCTGCTGGTCGGTAGTACTACCACCACAATGTTGCGTAATGCCCAGTTGCCGGTGCTGATTTTGCGCTGATTTCTGCACTTTTATGGCTCAGCCGGGATAGTGGAGGTTTCCCGCAGTACACGCTGAGCCAGTAGCCAACCGGCGATGATAAACAATAGCATGCCTAATAGAAGGGCATGAAAAGGTGCGCCTGCGCTAAGGGCTAACCCCAGTACGGCGGGCGCGACGCCGGTGGAGAACACCATGGCAGCGCTAAGAGCGGAGCGAACCCTCCCTAGGTGCTCAGCTCCCCATAGCTTGATCAGCAGACCCGATGCAATTAGCTCTTGCGCGCCCATGGCCAAGCCGCCCCCTACCATCAATGCCCAAATGCTGATATGCCCGCCAATGGTGAGTGCCATCACCATGGCAAAGGCGTAGGGGAGTAGGTAAAGGCGGGCTAGCTTTACGGGGCCTAGTTTATCCACCCAGCGGCCTCCTAATAAGGCCCCCGGCAGTTTGGCGATTCCCATGCCGGTCAGCGCCAGGGCGTAAACCGCCAGGGAGCTCTCCAGAGACTCCGTTAATTGCGCTTGATAGATAAACAGCCCCGTCATGGTGATGGGGAGGGCCATTAATAGTGGCATTAGCAGCCAAAAGCGTTTTTCGCGAAAGGGACGAGGGCCATGGGGCGTCTGCCTGGTTGGTTTAACGCCCGGTGCGTCGGGCCAAGGTGCTTTTAACAGTAGCCACAGCCAAGGCAAGGCGATGACGCCACACAGTAGCCACCAGAAGGTTTGCCAACTGCTCCAGATAAGCGCAGCCGCCACTAACGGGGGCAGCAGCGCTTCTCCCAGCGGTATCCCTAGGTTAGCCAGGCCAATGGCACGGCCGCGCATGGTGGAAAACTCTCGGGCAGCGAGGGTGTTACCCAAATGGGTCAACATGCCCTGGCCGCATAGCCGCACTATGCCAAGGCCGACTATCCCCAGCCACCACCAGGGCGATAAGGTAAGCAGTACAACGCCGGTTAACAGCAGTGACAAGACGATTGCCGCAAAGCGCTGTGGGTTAATCCAGTCGATGGAGGGCCCAAAGCGCAGCATGCAGAAACCCGCTATCAGGGTAACCACGGCATAGGCGGTGCCAAACTGGCCGACGCTAAGACCCAGGTGGTCTGAAAGGGGCGCTTGAAAAAGACCAATAAAGTAGCTCTGCCCAAGGCTTGAGCTAAACATCGCTAGAAAAGCGATACTGAGTACGCTGCGGTGATCGCGCAGCAGGGTGCGATAGCCCATCGTAACGTTCCCTTCGCGATCAAATAATTAGTAGGTTAACGATTGTTGGTAAATGATTGTAGGCTAGTGGGAGGTGCAGATGAATCACCCTGAGGTGGATATAGTCGTTATCCGTGAGAAATTACTTGCTCTTGACGCCACGCTCCGCGAGGAGAGCGCCAGCAGTGAAGAGTCCCGGGATACGGTGATGCTGGATCAAACGTCGGTAGGTCGGCTGTCGCGTATGGATGCAATGCAAGGGCAAGCGATGGCCAAAGCAGGCGAGCAGCGACGTCAGCTAAAGTTGAAGCAGATTGCCGCTGCCCTGCAACGCATTGAGAGTGAAAGCTTTGGTGAGTGTATAGAGTGCGGCGAATGGATTGGGGCCAAACGCCTCACCTGGGGCCCATTAGTGCTGAAGTGTATTGAGTGTGCTGATTAGACCCTGCTCCTTAAAGCCAAGCCGTTTACGCTTCGGCGGCAGCTTCTGGCTGCTGCTCAGTTGTCTGACCAGGATTAATCGTTGCGTTAATACCTGACAACAGTGCCTTGAGCGATGCACTCACGGTGTCGCTATCTTCGGCCACTGCGCAAAGCCGCTGGCCATCGATATTGAGCTGAACGAAGGCGATGGCATTGGCTTCACTGCTGGCACCCAGCGAATGCTCGCTGTAATCGATAATCCCTACACTACTGCCGGAGTGGCGTTGCCACGCATCGGTAAACGCCGACATCGCGCCGTTGCCCTTGCCAGAAAGGCGCAGCGTTTCGCCACCCTGTTTCAGCGTCAGCTCAATGCCTTCCTGCTGGCCTTTGGAGAGCTGGTAATCGATAAGCGTTAGCGGCGATTCCTGAGTGAAATTATTGAACATCACCTGGCGAATCATTTCGCTGGAGAGTTCGCTGGCGCGTTTTTCGCTCTCTTGCTGCACGTAAGGCGCCAAGGCCAGCATCATCCAGCGCGGCAGGTTAATGCCGTAATCCCGCTCAAGCAGGAAAGCCATGCCGCCCTTGCCGGACTGACTATTGACGCGAATCACCGCCTGATAGTCGCGGCCGATATCGTGGGGGTCGATGGGCAGATAAGCCACTTGCCAAGGCTCGTCGGGCTTTTGATGCTTGAGGGATTTACGAATCGCATCCTGGTGGCTGCCCGAGAAAGCGGTGTAGACCATCTCGCCCACCCAGGGGTGACGCGGGTGTATAGCGATACCGGTGCACTCGTTGACCACCTGAATGATTTCATCAGGGTTGGATAGATCCAGTTCAGGATCGATGCCCTGGCTGTAGAGATTCATCGCCAGAGTGACGATATCCATATTGCCCGTGCGCTCGCCATTGCCCAGCAGGGTACCTTCTACTCGCTCGGCGCCGGCCAGCAGGGCGAGTTCAGCAGAGGCTACCGCGCCACCGCGGTCATTGTGGGTGTGCACCGAGATAATCACGCTGTCGCGGCGGCTAATGTGCTGGCAAAAGTACTCAATCTGATCGGCGTGATGGTGCGGCCCGGCCACTTCCACCGTGGTGGGCAGGTTGAGAATGCATTTATTCTCTGGCGTCGGCTGCCACACATCCATCACCGCTTCGCAGATTTCCAGCGAAAAATCGATCTCGGTGCTGGAGAAACTTTCCGGGGTGTACTCGAAACACCACTCAATCTCGGGGTATTGGTCGGCGTAGGTTTTGACCCAGGTAGCCCCTTGTACCGCAATATCGACAATCCCGGCACGATCCATCTCAAACACCCGCTCGCGCTGAATGGTGGAGGTGGAATTATATAGGTGAACAATGGCGCGCTTGGCACCCACCAGCGAGGCAAAGGTCTTCTCAATCAGGTGTTCACGGCACTGCACTAGTACCGCTATGGTGACGTCATCGGGAATTTGATTCTCTTCGATCAGCCAACGCACGAAGTCGTAGTCGGGCTGGCTGGCCGAAGGAAAGCCTACCATGACTTCTTTAATGCCCACTTTAACGATCTGCTGCCAGAAGCGTTGCTTTTGCTCAACGGTCATCGGCTCAAGCAGCGCCTGATTGCCGTCGCGTAGGTCTTCGCTCACCCAGATCGGGGCATGATCCAGGTCACGATCTGGCCATTGGCGATTGAAGGCAGGTACGCGGGGCGCAGGGCGATATTTGCGATGATCAAAAGCAGACATGGTGAGTTTCCTAAAGGCGGTGAGTTGTTAAAAGCGGCCGCTTGTGGCGTATGCCGCATTGCTGCAGTGCCAGGGTGAGGCACTTTAAGGGGCTGCTTGTGGCAATGACTCTTGTGGTACTGAGCTATCTCTTACTGGACTATCTTTTACTAGCTATCTCGTACTTGACATAGTGTATGCGGAGAGCGACGAAAGGTTATTGCGAAAATGTAGTGTTATCGCCAATAATTGACATTAAATATCGCATAATTCGCTTTTATTGGTAGGAGCTGCTTTCTATGGCCGTAATGCCGCTGTCGCTTGATCGATTTGATCGCCATATTCTGGATATTGTGCAGCAGGAGGGGCGCATCAGTAATCAGGAGTTGGCTGATCGAATCGGGCTTTCGCCTTCGCCCTGCTTGCGCCGGGTGCGGGCTCTGGAGGAGCACGGCCTAATACTGCGCTACCGTGCGGAGGTCGATTCCCGCCAACTGGGCTATCAGTTAATGGCGCTGCTGCATATTTCCATGGATCAGCATACGCCGGAGCGCTTCGATAATTTTGAGCGCCATATTCGTGAGATACCCAACGTTATCGAGTGCCTGATCATTACCGGTCAGGCGGCGGATTTTCAGCTCAAAATCCTGGTGCGGGACATGGATGACTACCAACACCTGCTGTTGCATGTGATTAACCGCATCGAGGGTGTTACCGGCGCGCATACCAGCTTTGTGCTGCGGCGGGTCTTTGAGCATCGGCCGGTACCTACGGATCGGCTTTGATAAGAAGGCATAGTCAAGGGTAAGCCAAGCGGTTTAGACTGCTTTTCTTAAACCCACTAGCCTGGATTTCTCATAGCACCTCAGCCAGTACCGCACTCAGGCTAACACCGCTAAACACCTATTGGCTCGACTTACATCGGCTACTTTTTAACCACTTTTCGTCGTTCAGACACACCTCCCCCTTCCCCCCATTGCGTCGGGCCGGGGGAGCCCGAGCAGTCAGTTCGGCACCAACCGCCTGACGAGATCGGATAGCGCCGTTTTATAGGGGTAGCTGTCACTCATGAGTACGCGGATTCGGCGCGTATTGCGGATGATGACCGCGCCTACTTTGATGAGCTTGAGCCTCAGGTTGCTCGGACTCATGCGCGCGAAGGGCGTGTGCTTCAGGTAAGTCCGTAACCGCTCGAACAGTGTATAAGCGAAGCCCGACAAGATCAGCCGCCACTGATTGGCCCACCAGTGCGTGCTGGAGGTA
>NZ_HG423343.1:3303982-3318291 GCF_000982975.1 Halomonas sp. A3H3
GCTGTCTGGAGGGCCTGATCATAGCGCAGGGCCTCATGGTCGTTGAAATCTTCGTAGCCAGCGGCGACACCGAACACCCGCTGACGAACCAGAGTGTCGAGCTTATGACGAAGCTGTTCCGGTGCGCGGGGATCATGAAGCACGGTGGCCAAGCGGCGTGTCAGGCGATGGTGTTTATCGACTTCACGAAGCAGGAGTAATCCGGCGTCCGACGTGATGTGGCCCCCGGAGAAGTCGGCTTCAATTTGGCGGCGTGAGAGTGGCGAGAAGGTCAGCTTTTCAGGTACCATTTTGGAAGCGGCTGTTGGTGCTTGATGGATTGGTTAGGTTCTTGAAATCATAGCACTTTCAGCCGCTTTCTTTTATACCCTGTGAGAAATCCAGGCTAGGAGTTTTCCCTATGACCATTCAACGCCACGATACAAAAGCCCGCATGAGCCGTGCGGTGATTCACCAGGGCGTGGCCTATTTGTGCGGCCAAGTGGCTGGCCCGGAGGCCCGCGAGGGCGACATTACTGCCCAAACGGAAAGCATGCTGGCGCGGGTGGATGCGCTACTGAAAGAGATTGGTTCAAGCCGTGAGCAGCTGCTTAGCGCGACGATCTACCTGAAAGAGGGCAGTGACTTTGCCGCTATGAACGGGGTATGGGATGCCTGGATGCCCGCAGGCTACGCACCGGCGCGCACCTGCGTCTGCGCGCCCATGCCCGCCGATGAGCTTAAAGTGGAAATTACGGTGACTGCCGCAGTGAGCTAACTGCTTTCTATTCGCTACTCACCATTCACCCTTCACTATTTTCCATTCACTTGCTATTTATCATTCACTTACCGGGCTTTTCTACCGGAAAGCGGGTGTCGCGCAGGCTGTCTTTGATTTTCTTGAGGTGGGGTAAGAAGTCTTCACCACGCCTCAAGGTTACCCCAGTGGCCAGCGCATCAATCAGCGTTAATTGAATTACCCGCGAGGTCATCGGCATGTAGTGGTCGGTGTCTTCGGGGGTAGCGACATCCAGGGTGGCGGTGCATTCGTTGGCCAGTGGCGAGTTTGGCGCGGTTATACCAAGAACGACGGCCCCTGCATCCCTCGCCAAACGGGCGATATCCACCAGCTCCCGGGTGCGCCCGGTGTAGGAGATAATCACCACCACATCCCCCGTATGGCAAGCGGCGGCGACCATACGCTGCATCAGCACATCAATGTAGGCCATCACCGGCAGGTTGAAGCGGAAGAACTTGTGCTGGGCATCCTGGGCCACCGCGCCAGAGGCACCCAAGCCAAAAATATGGATCTGCTTGGCCTGGGTAAGGTAGTCGACCATGCGCTCGACAGCACCCATATCGATGTCGCGCTGGGCTTCATCGAGGGCGGCGATGGTGGCGCCAAAGATTTTGTGGGTGTACTGGGTGGCGGAGTCGCCAGGCTCCACTGCACGGGTCACATAGGGTGTGCCGCCAGCTAAGCTCTGGGCCAATTTGATTTTAAAATCGGGATACCCCTTGGCGCCAAAGTTACGGCAAAACCGGTTAACCGTGGGTTCGCTGACGCTAGCTGCCTGGGCCAGGCTGGCAATGCTTAGGCTGGTGGCGACCGTTGGGTCTTCAAGAATTACATTGGCGACTTTACGCTCCGATCGGTTGAGTTCTTCTAAACGTTCGCGTAAGCGGTCAAGTAAGTCATGAGCCATTAACGGTCTCCGTGTCGTGTATGGAAAGCAGCAAATTTCCTATGCTTACAAAAGTTTTCCCACGAGTTTCAGTAAGCTGTTGCAAATGCTCAGGGCAGTTTCTGCTGTGCTTACGTGGGCTTTGTAGATAATTCCAACGTAGAGCGTATGTGAAATATATCATAAGGGCATTGTGAAAATTTGTTATTAGCAAACGATCATCAGTTCTTAAGCTTTAACCGACTCCTAACAATTTCATTAACCAGCGCCGATAAGGTGGATAAAGCAAGTGGCTCGAGGTGCGTTTTGATTGATAAAAAACGCTGCGTAAGTGGCTAAAACGCTCAAAGCCGTGACGGCCATGGTAGGCGCCCATGCCACTCTCGCCGACGCCGCCAAAGGGCAGTGAAGGAACGGCGTGATGAAGAAGCGTGGCATTAAACACCAGTGCGCCAGAGCGTGTCGTTTGCAGCAACTGCTGCTGTAAGCCCTTATCATGTGTGAAGGCATACAGTGCCAGCGGGTGAGGGCGGGCATTCACATAACGTATTGCGGCCGACATATCGCTAATGCCAATTACCGGTAGGCAGCGGCCAAAAATCTCTTCGCGCATCACCTGTAGCCCCTGGTGGGGGTCGATAATCAGCGCTGGGGCATGAGTGCCGTGATCGATGACTCTGCAGCCGTGGTCTTGGGCTTCTTGCAGCATGGCATCTAGCCGCTGCTGGTGGGCCGCGTTAATCGCGTGGGTGGCCGCATGATCGTCGGGGCGCTGCCGTTGAATAGCCTCGCTCAACGCTTTAACCAAGGCATTAATATGGCGGCTCTCAACCAGCACGTAGTCGGGGGCGATACAGGTTTGCCCGCCGTTCATGCCTTTTCCAAAAATAATATCTGCTGCCGCTTTGTCGAAATCCGCATCGCCTGCCACGATGGCGGGCGACTTGCCGCCCAGTTCAAGCGTCGTTGGGGTCAAATTCGCCGCGGCTGCTTGGGCCACTTGCCGACCTACCGCGCTGGAGCCGGTGAACACTAGGTGATCGAACGGCAAACTGCTAAAACGACGCGCCACCTCTACATCGCCTTCTACTACCTTGAGTTCTTCAGGGGTGAAGTATTGCGGCACCAGTCGCTGCAGTAGGGCGCTGGTAGCGGGGGAGTGCTCGCTGGGTTTAAGCATCACCACATTGCCCGCAGCAAATGCATCCACTATCGGCATTAGCGCCAAACTCCAGGGGTAATTCCAGGGTGACATCACGCCGACAACGCCCAGCGGCTGCGGCGCGATGCGTGCCCGGGCAGGCATCAATCGCCACGGCATGCTGACCGACCAAGGGCGCATCCAGCGCCATAGATGCAGTCTGGCATGGCGAATGGCGTGGAGCACCGCGCTGATTTCAGCCATGCGTATTTCCACCTCACTGCGCTGACCAAAATCCGTTTGAATCGCGCGGATAATCTCAAGCTGGTGATGCTTGGTCATACGCGCGAGGCGGGCCAGCCGGTCACGACGCACCGTTAGCGTCGGGTAGGGCATTTGATCGACAGCGTGGCGCTGCGTTTGAAAGTCACCCGTCATATCGCGCGTCATGGACTCTCCTCATATGCCGTTACCGGCGTGGCGTTAACGTTAAATACTGCAGTTCAATAGCCGTATCTGCTTTCGTTGGCATAGCCCGATGGCATAGCTCGTTGATTTAGCCAGTTGATTTAGACATCGGTGTAGATGGTTAGTGTAAACGGTTTATATAAACAGTTAGTGTAAAGTGACCTTTTAGCCCCCACACGTTCGGGAAGGTGCTATGCCGTTACCCCCACTATCGATCACCATTCTACCCACCATTGAGGCCATTACGGCAAGCCAGTGGGATTCACTGGTCGATAATGATCAACCCTTTTTGCGTCACGCGTTTTTACACGCCCTGGAGGCAAGCGGCTCGGTCAGTGAGGCCACGGGCTGGGAACCATGCCATCTGAGTGTATGGCAAGGCGAGCAGTTGGTAGCGGCGCTGCCGATGTACCGCAAGTACCACTCTTACGGTGAGTATGTGTTTGATTGGGGTTGGGCGGAAGCGCTAGAGCGTGCCGGTGGTCGCTACTATCCAAAAGCCCTCAGTGCGGTACCTTTTACGCCAGTGCCTGGCGCGCGCACGTTAATCGCCAAGAATGTCGATGCCCGCGCCGTCCGTGGGCTGCTGGCCGACGCCTGGCGCGAGCAGTGTGAAAGTCTCGGTCTGTCTAGCTGGCACTTGCTATTTGCCGACGAGGCCGATGTCACCGCCTGGCAGGCGCAGTGTCCTGAGCTTATTACGCGTGAAGGCGTACAGTTT
Source organism: Halomonas sp. A3H3 (assembly GCF_000982975.1). NCBI lineage: Bacteria > Pseudomonadati > Pseudomonadota > Gammaproteobacteria > Oceanospirillales > Halomonadaceae > Halomonas > Halomonas sp. A3H3. The sequence continues at coordinate 3,307,977 of NZ_HG423343.1, forward strand.
CAGTGGCGTGATCGCGGCTTCGGCGATTTTGAGGGCTTTCTAGCCAGCATGACATCGAAACGGCGCAAGATGATCAAGCGCGAGCGTCGCTTGGTCGCCGAGCAGGGGCTACAGGTAGCGCACCTTGAGGGTGATGCAATTACATCAGCGGACATGGTGCATTTCTATCGCTGCTATGCAATTACCTACCATGAGCGCGGCAGGCCGCCTTACTTAAACTATGACTTTTTTGAGCGCCTGCGCCAAACCATGCCAGAGGCGCTGGTGCTGGTGCAGGCTTACGTTGAAGGGCGCCCGGTGGCAGCAGCGCTCTATTTTCGTGGCAGTAGCACGCTCTATGGGCGCTACTGGGGGAGTGAAGTCGTCGCCGATTGCCTGCATTTTGAGGCATGTTACTACCAGGGTATCGAGTACTGTTTGCAGCGCGGCTTAACGCTGTTTGATCCGGGCACCCAGGGCGAGCACAAGCTGGTACGCGGGTTTGCGCCCCAGCGTGTGCGTTCGCTGCACTATATTAGCCACCCTGGGCTTGCCGCAGGTGTTGCCCAGTTTTGTCATGAAGAGGGCGAGCATGTCAGCGCCTACCGCGATGCGGCCCATCAAGCGCTGCCATTTAAGTAGTTATTTAAGCTGTCATTATAACGACGTGCGGCTCGCTGGTGCTGCCCCTTAATGGCATAATGCGCGCCGATAAGCACTCTTTAGTGTATCAACGCCGCTTTTGATCAAACCAGGGCTTTGAATAAAATCCAGCCGATATTTCCAAGGAGTGCCGTGATGCGTAAATGGTTAGTGATGACATTGCTCGCTGTCTTGGCGCTGCTTCAGTACGAGCTGTGGTTAGGCAACGGTGGCTGGCACGATTTGCAGCAAGTGGAGCAGCGGGTCGCGGTGCAAGAGGCGGCCAATGTGCCCATGCGCGAGCGCAATGCGCGGCTGGCGGCCGAAGTGACGGATTTAAAAAACGGTTTAGACGCTATTGAGGAGCGGGCACGTAGCGATATGGGCATGGTGCGCACCGACGAGCAGTTCTTCTGGGTGCCTGGTGTAGCGATTGAGAAGGAGCTTATCGGTATTAATGCAGGTCTGGTCGCTCCCCAGGAGCCGCCACAGTGAGCCAAACCTGGTTAATTGTGCCCGCGGCGGGTCAAGGGCGCCGTATGGGGGCCGATAAGCCCAAACAGTACTTAACCTTGGCCGATGAGCAGCCGGTGTTGGCGCATACTTTGGCACGCCTTCATAGCGCCTTTCCTAGCGCTCGCTTGGTGCTCTGTTTAGATGCCGACGACCGCTGGTTCTCGCCCCGCTGGGTGCCTTTTACTGTCTGGCAGCGCGTGACCGGGGGCGATGAGCGAATGGACAGCGTTTTAAATGCCCTGCACGCGATGACTGCCGATGATAATGACGTAGTGATGGTGCATGATGTGGCTCGCCCCTGTATCACTGTGGATGATCTTCAGGCGCTGTATCAGGCCGCCGCGACGCACCCCGCAGGCGCGCTTTTGGCGATGCCGGTGGCGGATACCATGAAGCGTGCCGATGATCAGTGCCAAAGCGCGCGAACCGAACCGCGGGATGACTTGTGGCACGCGCTAACGCCTCAAGGGTTTCGCTATGCGCTACTGCGGCGAGCCTTAGAAACCGCCCGCCAGCAGCGAACCCTGGTAACCGATGAAGCCTCGGCGGTTGAAGCCTTGGGCGAATGCCCACAGTTGGTAAGCGGGCGGCGCGACAACCTGAAAATTACCCACCCGGATGACTTAGCGCTGGCAGCCGCGATTATGGCGGCACAAACCGCTAACACGCCTGACAGGCTTTAATCACTAGGAGCTTATAATGCGTATCGGCCACGGATTCGATGTACACCGCTTCGGCCCCGGCGATCATTTGATGATCGGCGGCGTTAAGCTGCCGTTTGAACACGGCTTTGTGGCCCACTCCGACGGCGATGTGCTGCTTCACGCGATTAGTGATGCACTGTTGGGCGCCTGTGCGCTGGGCGATATTGGCCGCCACTTCCCCGATACTGACCCGGCGTGGGCGGGGGCTGATAGTCGCGAGCTGCTGCGTCATGTAGTCACGCTGACTCAAGGTCAAGGCTATGGGGTGGTCAATATCGACGCCACGCTAATGGCTCAAGCACCTAAAATGGCACCGCATATCGAGGCAATGCGAGAAGTCATTGCTGCCGATCTAGGCGTCGCGCTTGGTCAAGTCAACGTTAAAGCCACCACCACCGAACGATTAGGTTTCACCGGGCGCGGTGAAGGTATCGCCGCGGAGGCGGTGGTACTGCTTAACCGTGCTGAGGCGCTTAATGATTAATATGCCTGAGTGGCAGCGCTGTCTCGATGCTCAATTTGGCTCTCCCAAACCGGGCCAGTACCGTGCCCAGCCGGAAGATTTTTGGGTCGATGAGCAGCTGGATTTCAGCCCTGAAGCACACGGGGAACATTTGTGGCTGCGAGTTGAAAAGCGCAATCAAACCACGTTAGATGTCGTCAATACATTAAGTCGGCTTTGTGGCGTAACGCCCCGTGATATTGGTTACTCCGGCATGAAAGACCGCATTGCCGTCACGCGCCAGTGGCTGAGCGTGCATCTGCCCGGCCGCGACGCGCCCACGGAGCTTGAGCAGTCGCTTAATGCGCTGGGGATCACTGTCGTTGAGCAGGCGCGCCACCCACGTAAGCTGAAGCGTGGCGTTCACCGCACTAACCGTTTTGTATTACGCCTTAGCGGTGAGGCCATTGAAAGCGAAGATTTTGTCAGCCGCTGGGAAGCCCTTTGTCAGCATGGCGTGCCTAACTATTTTGGCCCCCAGCGCTTTGGGCCCGAAGGACGTAATCTTCAGCGTGCCGAAGCATTACTTAACCGAGGTTGGCGAAAACGCGACGATCGCCAGGGTATGATGCTCTCCACTGCGCGCAGTTTTTTGTTTAACGAACTGCTCAGCGCGCGCATTGCGGATGGCACCTGGTCGCAGCCGCTGGCGGGAGACACGTTGATGCTGGACGGCACCCAAAGTGTGTTTCGTATCGACGCCTCCGACCATACGCTTCAGGCCCGCGCCGCTGAACTGGATGTGCATCCCACTGGGGTGCTTTGGGGCGTTGGTGAAGCTGACCAGGGCGACGCCGCTGGCTATGAAGCCCGTTTGCTGGAGCACTACCCTGGGCTATGCAGTGGCTTACAACGCAGCGGAGTAAAGCAGGCACGCCGTGCACTTCGTATGCGGCTGCTGGAACCCCAGTATGCTTGGGAGTCAGGTGCTGCCCGGCTTTCGTTTTCGCTGCCGCGGGGCAGTTTTGCCACCGCCGTGCTGGGTGAGCTGATGTTAGCGAACTGATTTAGCTATTAGATTTGAGATTAGCATACAGAAAAGTTAGTAAAAGAGAGGGATATGAGCGGCCGCGTTTCGTGCATATGCTTTTGCGCTCACGTCTCTTGTGGCTATCACTCTTGGCTTACGACTCTTGTGCTTATAACTTTTGTGTTTAAGAACAGGGAGACCCACTATGCGGCGACTGCTGCTTTCCAATGATGATGGTGTGTACGCACCCGGACTGCGTGCGCTGCACGATGCGCTGTTGGCCCATGCCAATATTCGCGTAGTGGCGCCTGATCGAGACCGCAGTGGTGCTAGCAACTCGCTTACTCTGTCACGGCCTCTCTCGTTGACGCCTCTGGATAACGGCTTTTATAGCGTCGATGGTACTCCCGCGGACTGCGTTTATTTGGGCGTTCACGGCGTATGGGATGAAAAACCCGATTTAGTCATCTCCGGCATCAATCACGGCAGTAATCTGGGCGATGACGTGCTCTATTCAGGCACTGTCGCGGCGGCGATGGAGGGGCGTAATTTAGGTATGACGGCGATTGCCATGTCGCTGTGTGGCGAGCGTCATTTCGCCACCGCTGCCAGGGTCGCTGCCACCTTGATTGGTGCTGCTGATCAGCTCTCTCTGCCGCCGAGAACGCTGCTGAATGTCAATGTGCCCGATGTGCCCTGGGAGGAGGTTAAAGGCGTAAAAGTGACTCGCTTAGGCTATCGTGGGCCAGCCGAGAAACCGTTAGCGGTAAAAGACCCGCGGGGGCGTACGCGCTACTGGATTGCGCCGGTAGCGGCCAATGCCGATGACGGTGATGATACCGATTTTGCTGCCGTCGAGGCGGGCTATGTGTCGATTACTCCCTTACAAACAGACCTAACGCGGCACCCCGCGCTTAACGATGTGCAGGAATGGTTGGATGTTTTTGCCTGATATCTCTCCAGGAGAGCTGCGCGGTCGCGGCATGACCTCCCAGCGTACTCGTGACCGCATGGTCGAGCGCCTCATGCAGCAGGGCATCAGCGATGCCCGGGTGCTGGAAGTCATGGCCAGAGAGCCGCGTCATCTATTTGTTGATGAAGCGCTGGCCCATCGCGCTTACGAAGATACCGCGCTACCGATTGGCTTTAGCCAAACGCTGTCGCAGCCGTTCATCGTGGCGCGCATGACGGAGCTTGTGTTGCGCGCCGAGCCGCGCAGGGTATTGGAACTGGGGACAGGGTCTGGCTATCAGACGTTAATACTGTCGCGCTTGGTCGAAGAGCTCTACTCCATTGAGCGCATCAGTGCGCTACACGAGCGTGCGGCGGAGCGGTTAAGACGGCTAGCAGCACCTGCCAGACTGGCGGTGGCGGACGGCGGCTATGGTTGGCCAGACGTTGCGCCGTTTGACGTTATTTTGCTAACCGCCTGTGCCCAGACGCTACCCACACCGCTACTAGAGCAATTGAGCCACGACGGGGTGCTGATTGCTCCGTTGGAAGAGCCCGATGGCAACCAGTGGCTTACTCAAGTAAAGCGCATTGGCAGTGCCTTTGAAAAACGTCGGCTTGAGCCCGTGCGTTTTGTACCCTTACTGCAAGGAGTAGTGGATTGAAGCGGCAACCCTTGGGAATATTTTTACGAGGCGCAGGGATGGGCGCCGCCGACGCAGTGCCTGGCGTGTCGGGAGGAACGATTGCATTTATTAGCGGTATCTATGAAGAGCTGATCAATACGATCAAACAGTTTGGCCCCGGTGCCATCGGCGCTTGGCACCGCGGTGGCTGGCGGGCTCTTAGCAACCATTTGAATCTCGCCTTTCTGGTGCCGCTATTGGCGGGGGTTGCGGTTAGCCTGTTTAGCGTAGCGCATTTAGCGCTCTGGTTGATGGAAGCGCACCCGTTGCTGCTGGATGGCTTCTTTTTTGGCCTGGTGGCAGCCTCTGCTCTGGTGGTCGGGCAGGCGAGTAGCGGCTGGAAGCTTTGGTATCTATTGCCGCTACTGGTGGGGCTAGTGCTCGCCCAGGCGTTACCGGGCATGATGCCGCTGGTGTTATTAATTGGTAATGAAGCGCTGGTAGTCATGGTGGCAGGCTGCATCGCGATTAGCGCCATGCTGTTACCGGGCGTGTCAGGTAGCTTTCTATTGCTGACTATGGGCCTCTACGGCACCATTATGGGTGCAATTCGCAGTTTGGATCTGGGCATTATCGTGCTGTTTGGCATGGGCTGCATAGTCGGCTTAGCGCTGTTTTCACGACTTCTGTCCTGGCTGTTACGGCGTCACCATACCCCAACGATGCAACTGCTATTGGGGTTTATTGCCGGTTCGCTGCCGGTTCTCTGGCCATGGCGCGAGCTGTTACGCTACCAAATCGGGCCAGAAGGGCAAATGATTCCTCTGGAGTACCGCTATTTATTGCCCGCTGACTATGCCGTATTGACCGGCGCTTCGGCACAAGTGGCCGGTGTTGTTGCGCTAATGGCCGTGGGTGCCCTCATTGTCGTGTTACTCAACCGACATGCAGATCGTCGGCCAATCGATACCCAGCTTGGCGCTGAAAAGGAGTAGGTTTGAATGCGTAAAGGTCATATACCTAAAGTACTCATGATGTCGGCGCTGGCATTAGCCATTGCTGGCTGTGCCAGCCAGCAAGGCGGAAGCCCCCAGGTGCGCGATTTAAGCCAAGCACGCCAGGCGGTGGAAAACTCGCCCCAGTACACGGTGAAAGCGGGTGATACTCTGTATGGCATTGCTTGGCAGCACAATTTGGATTATCGCCAGCTCGCGGCAATCAATAACATTGATCCGCCCTACCAAATTCGGCCAGGGCAAACGATTGCCCTGCGTGAAGGCGCTGGGTCGGCATCAACGGCCAGTAACCAGCCCACGACGAATACCTCAAGTGGCGCAGTGGCGACCGGGCTGAGCCCACAGACGGCCTCAGTGGCCAGCGACGACCAGGAGTTGGATTGGCTACTGCCCGATGAATCCGCGATTCAACGCAACCAGCGCCTTACCGCTGAACGCAATGCAGCAGAGCAAGAGGCTGATGAATCGTCCTCAACACCTCAGCCTGAAGTCGTCGCGGCGGCTGAGCCTGAGCCCGCCGAGCAACCTGAACCACAGCCATCATCAGAACCCGAACAAGCTGAGCCACAGCAAGCGTCGGCACCGCAGCCCGAATCTGAGGCCGAATCTGAGCCCGAACCACAGCCTGAAGCAGCGTCTGCCACACAAAGTGCCAGCGTAGACCGTTCATCGCGTACCTATGCGCCCGCCGAAAACATCGACTGGCAGTGGCCTGCCGATGGTAATGTGGTCGGGGCATTTGGTCAGGGTGATAGCATCACCGCCGGGATTGATATCGCTGGTGAAAAGGGGCAACCTGTTAAAGCAGCAGGCCCCGGCATTGTGGTTTATGCGGGCAGTGGCGTCAGGGGGTACGGCAACCTCATCCTTCTCAAGCACAACGATCAGTTCCTGAGCGCGTATGCTCATAACGACAGCTTACGGGTCAGTGAAAATGACGTAGTAGAGGCTGGTGAGGTGATTGCCACAATGGGGGATAGCGATGCTGAAAACGTCAGATTACACTTTGAAGTTCGCCGTGATGGGCAGCCGCAAGATCCCATGGACTTCCTGCCTTCTCGCTAATGCACTCACCGGGAGAGTGAGCAGTCAGCGCATAACTTGGACGTTGCCCGAATCGCAGCATTCGAGCGTCATATAACAATCGTCACATAACAATATGGTGTGCGCCTTAGAACGCACCCTTTGACTTTCTAAATGGCGGGTAGGCGACAAACGAGGGGTAAGGCCATGAGTATGTTGGAGAAAGATCTACAGGAGGTTGACCTGGACGCTGCTGAGGAGGCACTTGATGATACCGATGACGATGTCACGATAGAAGAAGATGCCTTTGAGAAAGCGCTAGGGCGTGAGGATCGTCAATCGACCCAAAGCTTGGATGCGACGCAAATCTACCTCAACGAAATCGGCTTTTCGCCACTGTTAACGCCAGAAGAGGAAGTTTACTACGGCCGCTTAGCGCGTAAAGGCGACCCCTTGGGTCGCTCACGAATGATTGAATCCAACCTGCGGCTGGTAGTGAAAATTGCCCGCCGCTACCTAAACCGCGGCTTGACGTTGCTGGATTTGATCGAAGAGGGCAATTTAGGTTTGATTCGCGCGGTAGAGAAGTTTGACCCCGAACGGGGCTTTCGTTTCTCGACCTACGCCACCTGGTGGATTCGTCAAACCATTGAGCGGGCGCTGATGAACCAGACGCGGACGATCCGCTTGCCCATTCACGTGGTCAAAGAGCTCAATATTTACCTGCGTGCGGCGCGTGAATTGACTCAAAAGTTTGACCATGAAGCCACCGCCGAAGAGATCGCTGATCACCTTGATAAACCGGTCGATGTGGTCAAAAAGATGCTCGGTCTTAATGAGCGCGTATCATCTGTCGATTACCCCATGGGTGGTGAAAGTGATAAACCGCTGATCGATACATTGGCTGACGATGAAGTGCAGGGGCCTGAGGCGCGGCTAGTGGATGGCGACGTTAAAGAGCATGTGGATCTTTGGTTGGATGAGCTGAGCGAAAAACAGCGCGAAGTGGTGGTGCGCCGTTTTGGTTTGCGCGGTCACGAATCGGCCACCTTGGAAGAGGTGGGCGCCGAAATCGGTTTAACCCGCGAGCGAGTTCGCCAGATTCAGGTCGAAGCACTCAAGAAACTACGCCGTGCATTGGAAAAACAGGGCCTTTCTTTAGAGGCGCTGTTTGAAACCTGAGTGAAGCTTAGGCGAACGTAAATCGCGTTATCTCTCTAAGCCGGGCGAGCGCCAGTGAGCGCTTACTCGGCTTTTTATTGCTGGCAGTTTTATTAATAAACTTTTATTGCTAAATCAGGTAAGTGAGAAAGCACATGCGCCCCCTTGTGGCCGATATTGATCTGGACGCGCTGCGTCACAACTATCAATTGGCGTGCCGCTGCGCGCCGCAAAGCCGCTCAGTGGCAGTTATCAAAGCCGATGGGTATGGGCATGGCGCGCTGGCCTGCGCTCAGGCGCTGGAAGGCCAGGCTCCCGCGTTTGCCGTTGCCTGTATCGAAGAGGCGCTTACCCTGCGCCAGGGCGGCATTACCCAACCCATCATCCTGTTGGAAGGTATCTTCAGCGCCGACGAGCTGGAGCTGGTGGATTCCCACGGCTTCTGGATTGCGGTACACAGCCAATGGCAGGTTGATGCTTTGTTAGCCGCTTCACCTAAAAAGCCAATTCCTGTCTGGTTGAAAGTTGACTCCGGCATGCACCGCCTGGGCTTTGCCATCGACGAGGCCGCCGCTATCTGGCGTCAGCTAAGTGCCGCGCCAAGCGTGGCCTCGCTCCACCTTATGAGTCATTTTGCCAGCGCCGATTCCCGCGATAACCGCTATTTCAACCAGCAAATGACCCGGCTGCAAGGTCTTGCTAGCGAGCTAGAAGCGCCGCTGTGCCTGGCCAACTCACCGGCTACCCTGGCGTGGCCGGTGGCCCATGGTGACTGGAACCGGCCAGGTGTGATGCTCTACGGCAGCGACCCCTTGGAAGTTGCCAACGAAATCACTCAGCAACTGCAGCCGGTGATGACCCTACGCTCGGAAATAATTGCCCTGAGGGAGCTGGAAGAGGGCGAGCCCGTGGGCTATAGCGGGCGCTGGCGCGCACCGCGGCGTTCACGCATTGCCGTGGTCGCCTGCGGCTACGGTGATGGCTATGACCGTCATGCCCGCGATGGCACGCCGGTACTGGTCAACGGCCAGCGCTGTGCGATTGCCGGAAAAGTCTCCATGGATATGTTGACCGTTGATGTGACGGACGTACCCGACGCCGCGATTGGCAGCGACGTTGTATTGTGGGGCAGGGCCAGCAACGGCGAGGTGCTGTCGGTGGATGAAGTGGCCCGCTACTGCGATACCATCAGCTATACGCTGCTAACAGGGGTACTGCCTCGGGCGCCGCGGCGTTATCATGGGCGTTCTGCTTAAACGGTTGTTTGCATGTCGAAATCACGTTACCCGCGCTCATTCGCCCACCCGCGTTACTGGCCCACATGGCTGGCTATTGGTGCCATGTATATCGCTGCCTGGTTGCCTTGGCGACTAAAAATGGCCATTGGCAAAGGGCTTGGACTGCTCGCCTGGCGCTTTGCCAAACGGCGGCGCCATATTACCGCAACCAATATAGCGCTCTGTTTTCCCGAAAAGAGTCCCCAGCAACAGTATCAGCTCGTTAAAGATACCTTTATTGCCAATGGCATTGGTCTGATTGAAACCGCAACCGGCTGGTGTCGCGATGGCGAAAGCCTACGCCACCGGGTCGCTTACATCGGCGAAGAGCATATGGCCCGCGCCGAGGCCCGGCGTAAAGGCGTGATCATTGTGGGGGTTCACTTCTCTTCCCTCGATTTAGGGGGTGCCCTGCACGCGCTGTTTTTCTCTGCCGATGCGGTCTATCGACCGCATAATAACCCGCTGTTTGAGCGTTTTATGACCCGCGCCCGCGGGCGCAATTTTGGTGTTGCCCTCGACCGTTATGACTTGCGTGGCGCGGTGCGTCAGCTCAAGGATGGACGTATGGTGTGGTACTCACCGGATCAGGATTTTGGCCGCGATGTGAGCGTATTTGCGCCGCTATTTGGTCAGCAGGCCGCGACTATTCGCTTAACGGCCAAGCTTGCGCGTATGACCGGCGCGTCAGTGGTGCCGATGATGTTTCACCGCAACCCGGATAACGCCACCTATACCATTGAAAGCCTGCCTGCCCTGGAAGGTTTTCCCAGCGGCGATGAAGTTGCCGATGCCACACGAATCAACCAGTTTATTGAACTGGCCATTCGCAAGCATCCCGAGCAGTACCTCTGGCTACACCGACGTTTTAAGACTCGCCCTGAAGGCGAGCCAAGCGTTTATTAAACGGCGATAGCTCTTCCTGTCATCGCGAGCGAAGCGCGGCGA
>NZ_HG423343.1:3318391-3339129 GCF_000982975.1 Halomonas sp. A3H3
CCTTCCTGTCATCGCGAGCGAAGCGCGGCGATCTCGACTTGAGTGCCACCGCGGGTAGAGATTGCTTCGTCGCAGGCTCCTCGCAATGACATATAAGCTAGTATATTTAGTTGATATGAAAAAAAGCCAGCGTTCGCTGGCTTTTTGGTGTTCTGGTGCTGCGTTGAGTCCAGTTTGGGGGCTTAATCCAGATTGCGGGAGTAGAAAATTTCCAGCATCTCTTTACGCAAACGGCCCTCGATATCCCGGGCTTCTTCAAAGGTAATATCGCGACGCGACGTGCCGAACAGGTAGTTATCCAGTTCGAAGTCTTTGAGCAGCATCTTGGTGTGGAACATGTTCTCCTGATACACGTTGACGTCCATCATCTGATACGCATTCTTGGTGTCTTCAGCGAGGTAGTCTTGAATGGAAGTAATACCGTGATCGATAAACAGTTTTTTGCCATCCACATCGCGAGTAAAGCCACGCACCCGGTAATCCATGGTGACGATATCGGAGTCGAAGCTGTGGATCAGGTAGTTCAGCGCTTTTAATGGGCTGATATGACCACAGGTGGAGACATCAATATCCAGGCGGAAGGTGCTAATACCGTTGTCGGGGTGCGACTCGGGGTAGCTGTGCACCGTCACGTGGCTTTTATCCAGGTGGCCAACCACCGTCTCCGGTAGCGGGCCGGGACCTGGCTCAATTTGCTCAGGCGCCGCCTCATCAAGCTCATGTTCGGCGATCAAAATCGTCACGCTCGCGCCGTGGGGCTCGTAGTCCTGGCGGGCGATATTGAGCACATGGGCGCCGATGATATTGGTGACGTCTTTAAGAATCTGCGTCAAACGTTCGGCGTTATACAGCTCATCGATATAGTCGATGTAAGCCGCCGTCTGCTCTTCGGTTTTGGCATAACAGATATCGTAAATGTTGAAGCTCAGCGAGCTAGTCAGGTTGTTAAACCCGTGGAGTCGGAGATTGTCTGTCACGTCCGAGCCTCCTCCATAATCTCAAAGGAATGGGTGATCTCAACGCCGCCGTTAACGAGCATGATCGAGGCACTGCAGTATTTTTCAGCGGAGAGCTCAACCGCGCGGGCCACCTGCTTCTCTTTCAGCGCGCGACCGGTCACCACGAAATGGACGTGGATCTTGGTAAAAACGGCGGGCACTTCATCGGCGCGTTCGGCGTCTAGCTCAGCAACGCAGTCGGTCACATTGGCACGCGCTTTATCAAGAATATTCAAGATATCAAAAGCGGTGCAACTGCCCATGCCCATTAGCAGCATTTCCATTGGGCGAGGCCCTGTGTTGCGACCACCGTGGTCGGGCGGGCCGTCGATCACAACGCTGTGCCCGCTACCGGATTCCGCCACGAATTGGCGGCCTTCTGTCCATTTTACCCGTGCTTTCACGTTGCTCTCCTCATCTAGGCGACGAAAGGTAAGTCGCGCAGCATAACATTTCTTGGCCTGCGCGCCTCTTCTCAGCGCCGCTGTTGAACATTGCTAATGTTCGGCATGCGCCAGCCACTTTCATAAATGGCTGTTTTACCTGTCACACTCGGATTGTAAAGATACACCCAGGCGAGACCAAAACAGGTGGTTATCTGCTGGCGGTCATACTCACCCTCTGACGGCGCATCGATGCGGTAGTCCTCTAACCAGTCTAGCTGGGCCAGATGGTCAATACTGATCTGATAGACTTCAATCGTCACCCCTTTTGACCGCTGCCATTTGGCACCGGGGTAGGGGCCAATATCGTAAAGCGTGAGCGCTTTAGTAACGTCGCTCCCGAGCAGAGTGGCTCCGTTTAGCCAGTGGGCATTGTTGAAACCTTGCTTGAGCGTGCCGTAGACCGCTACCCGTGGAGTGTTGGCGATTGCCTCACGTAAGTGGTGCGAATGCATAGGCTAACCCCTTTCGCTCTGTAGCTGGCGTTCCAGCGCCGCCAGTCGTTCAGGGGTTCCAACGTCGACCCAATGCCCTTTATAGTGCTCGCCGCTTACCCGGTTGTTATCGATAGCAGTTCTCAGCAGTGGCGCCAAGGCAAAGGCGCCCTGGGGTTGTCCGGCGAGCAGCCCTGGGTGAATCACGCTGATACCTGAGTAGGTCAAACGCTCAGTGCTGGTTTGATTCACGCGCCCTCCTGCTAGTCCAAAATCCCCACTGGCGTGATGAGAAGGGTTTTCCACCAGCATCAGGTGAGCCAGATCATTGCCTTGCAGCGCGTGCTGGGTGGGGAGCGCTGCGCACCAAACATCGCCGTTAATCAACAGAAACGGCGCCTCGCCAAGCATCGGCAGCGCTTGCTGAATACCGCCTCCGGTTTCCAACGGTTCGGTTTCGCGACTCCAGTGAATGTGCAGTCCATAGGCGTCACCATCGCCGAGCGCTGCGATAATCTGCTCTGCACGGTAGCTGACATTGATGACGACCTCATGAATACCTGCCTGGCGAAGACGCGCCAGGTGGTGCACGATTAGCGGCTTGCCCGCCACGGGCAGCAGCGGCTTGGGGCAGTGGTCGGTGAGCGGGCGCATTCGCTTGCCTAGGCCTGCGGCTAAAATCATCGCTTTCATGACGGTATTTCCGCTAGTCGTTTCATAATGGCAGGTCGTAAGGTGAGTTGGAGCCACTCAGCGAACTCAGCCTGCTCGGTCAGAAACGAAAAGCTATCTTCCAGATGATCCAGAAAGTGGGGTAAGCGCTCGAGATAGCCACTTTTTTGATCGCGCAGGGTTAAGCGGCAGAAAATCCCCAGCACTTTTAGTGAGCGCTGGGCAGCCATCGCGTGGCACTGGAGCAGAAAAGTGGCAAAATCGACACTGCTGGGCAGTCGACCATCATGGCGGGCCTGGTGATAAAAAGCCTCGACAAAGCCAGCGAACTGCTCATTGCTAAAGCGGCAGTATCTCCCCCGTAACAGCGAGATCACATCGTAGCTGAGCGGGCCAGCCACGGCGTCCTGAAAGTCGATCATAAACAGACGCTGATCGTGCAGCATCAGGTTCATGGCATCAAAATCACGGTGCACAGTCACTACCGGCTGCGCTAAGGCATGCTGGATAAGCTGTTCACGAACAACGTGCCAGCTCTCTGGCGATGGCAGCGTTAACCAAGCGCTGAGACACCACTCGGGAAACAGGTCGAGTTCGCGGCCCAACAACGCCGTATCATACACGGGCAGCGAGTCAGGGCCTGCGCGATTTTGCAGCTCGGCGATCAGCGTGAGAGCCTGCTGATGGTAAGCCTGTATGCTAGCGTCGTCGCTAAACAAACACTGTAGGGGGGTGTTACCCAAGTCTTCAAGCAGCAGAAAGCCGTCCGCCAGGTTGGTGGCGTGCACCTTGGGTACCGGCAGTCCGGCGCTTCGCCAGCGCTTGGCAATGGTTACAAACGGCTGGGAGTCCTCTTGCTCAGGCGGGGCATCCATGACCACCTGGGTGGTGCCGTCGGGTAGTGTTAGGCGAAAATAGCGCCGAAAACTCGCATCGCCCACGGCGGATGAAAGCGAAATATCGGTCTCAGAGAGACCGTTTTGTTGGGCGGCCCACATGGTGAGGGCGTTAATCCGATATGAGGACATGCAAGCTCCTTGCTGGTCGGGCATCATGCGGGCTGTATAATACCGATTCTGGATGCCAAGGATAACGAACATGGGCAAGCGATTTTCGCGCACGTTGCCGGTTGCGCATACGCTGATGGGCAGTTTGCTTGCTGGCGCCTCGTTTACAGCGGTGGCTCAGGGTCAAACCATGTCCGCTGAAGCGTTGGATTGGCAACCCTGGGGGGAAGAGGAAGCGGCTAACCAACTGTGCCGGGGCCGCTATGTAATGCCCAGCTACCGCTTGCCAGCGGAAGATAACCCGGAAACCGTCTCGTTGGAGGCCCGGGAAGTCGATTACGCTGCCGATGGCGAAGCATTGCTACGCGGCGATGTGGTACTGCGCCGCGGCAATGAAGAAGTGGAAGCGGAGCGTATCTTTTTACCCGCTGACCGTCAGCAGGTCGACGCAGAAGGTAATATCGCCATCCGCGATGGGCGCGCTTTGGTGCGTGGCGAACAGGCGATGCTCCGGCTAAACGAAGATCGGGCCACCCTGGGTGACAGCCACTATGTGCTCTACGAGCAGCATCTGCGCGGTCAGGCTAGTCAGCTAGAGCAGACTGGGGAGGGCGAGTACCGCCTGCAAGACGCAAGCTTCACCACCTGTGATCCAGGCGCCAATAGCTGGCAACTGGTCAGCAGCGATATTCGTTTGAACCAAGCCGAAGGCTTTGGCACAGCGCGTCATGCGCGCCTGGAAGTGAAAGATGTGCCGGTATTTTACTGGCCATGGCTGCGCTTTCCCATCGACGATCGCCGCCATACAGGCTTGCTGTCTCCGTCGATTGGCTTTTCAACGGACGGTTTTGACTACGCCCAGCCGTTTTATTGGAATATTGCCGCAAACCACGATGCGACGATCACGCCGCGCTGGATGAGTGACCGCGGGCTGTTGATGAACGGTGAGTACCGCTACCTGTTTGAGGAGAGCTCGGGCATTGTTGAAGGCGGCTATTTAAACAGTGATAACGGTGGCTCTGGCGGCGGAGAAAATCGCTTTGAGGGTGATGATCGCTGGTATGTGGATGCCCGCCATGCGGGGCGGATAAATGAGCGCAGTAATTATCGGCTGCGCTACGGGGCCGCCAGCGACGGTCGCTATTTCGATGACTTCGGCGGTGAGTTTGGCGAGCGCGAGCGCGCCAGTATGGAGCGTTTGGCCCAGGTCGATTACCGCGGCCAGCGCTGGCAGTTGGATGCCCGCGCCCAGGGTTTCCAGCGCTTGGAAGACCCCCTTAGCGATAGCGATAAACCTTTTTATCAACTGCCGAGCCTGAGCGCGAATGCCAACTGGCAGTTCGACAACGGGCTATATACCCAGTGGCGATCAAACGCGACCTATTTTTGGCGCGACGTGGATGAGCGCCGCGTTCCGGAGCGCGAAGCGGCCACCGGTAGCCGTTTGCACCTAATGCCTGCGGTTGGCTGGCGTTTCGAGCGCCCTTGGGGCTACCTGGAGCCGCGTACCGAGCTGTGGAACACTGCTTACGAACTGGATTACGGCGAGCGCGACACACAGCGTAGCGACTCACCCAGCCGCAGTGTTGCGCTGACCTCCATCGACAGTGGGCTCGTCTTTGAGCGTGAACTCGCCCTGGGGGGGCGGGACTACCGCCAAACCCTGGAGCCACGTCTTAACTACGCTTATGTGCCGCGTACCGATCAGAGCGAACTGCCTGACTTTGACAGTCGCGAACGCGCTTTCTCCTGGGATCAGCTTTGGTCAGCCCAGCGCTTTTCCGGCACTGACCGCGTTGGCGATCTCAACCGGCTCTCTTACGGCGTGCAGTCACGCTTATTGGAAGATGCCTCCGGTCGTGACCGGCTTTCGTTCGGGGTAGGTCAGAGCGTTTACTTTGATGACCGCCGTATCGATAGTGAGGGCGACGCCGATACGTTGCCGGATCGGCCGGAAGACAACCCAAGCGTCAATCCGGAAAGCCGCTATCAGGCTACGCGGGATCGTTCGCCTTTGGTCACCCGCCTTGACTGGCAGATTAATGATCGCTGGAGCAGCGGAGCAGAATGGCTCTACGATGACCACCGGGAACGCACCGAACGATCAAGTGTTGATGTTAGTTACCGGCATCCCGAAGGGCACGTAGTGAACCTTGGCTACCGTTGGGAGATCGAAGGGTTCGATCCAGGCGTATTGCCGGGCGATAACGGCTTTCGCGACTATAACCGCGAAGAGTGGGATCTCTCATTTGCCTGGAAAGCCAGCACCAACATTGATTTGATTGGCCGCTACCTGCACGATCAAACCAATGAACGCTCACTGGAGCAATTGGCAGGCGTGCAGTGGAACAACTGCTGTTACGGTCTGCAGTTGGTGTGGCGCGAATGGGTAGATGACAATGACACCGCACCCATTAATGATGACTTTAATGATCGCGGGCTATTTTTACGCTTCGTATTCCGTGGCTTAGGCGGCGTTGGCCAGGATGCGGATAGCTATTTTGAACAGACCATTCCTGGCTATCGTCCGACTGCCCTGTAAATGACTTCCATAGAATGGCTAATGAAAGAGACGTTTGTTATGAAAATGAGAAAGCCCCTGCTAGGCCGTATGAAACAGCTATCCGCTGGTAGCCTGCTCGCTTTGTGTGTAGGCGCAGGCCTTGCATTGGCCCCGCTAGCCCTTCAGGCGCAGAACTTCCAGTCTCCCCAGCGTCAAGTGCTGGACAGCGTCGTGGCCGTGGTCAATAACGATGTGATTATGCGCAGCGAATTAGATGATCGCATGACGCAAATCGAGCAGCAGGCGCAGGCCCAGGGTGGTAATCTCCCTCCGCGCTCCCAGTTGGAGCGTCAGGTGCTTGAGCGCATGGTGATGGAAGAGATTCAACTGCAGATGGCGAAAGATGCCAACTTGAGCGTCGATGATACCGAGCTCAATGGGCAGGTGCGCTCGATTGCCGAATCCAATGGCATGACGCTTGATCAGTTTGCCGATGCCGTGGAAGCTGATGGTATGACGCTGGCCAGCGTGCGCGAAGATATTCGCCGCGAAATGCTGATGCGTCAGGTGCAGCAGCGCCAAATTAGCAACCGCGTATCGGTCAGCGACCGCGACGTTGAGCGCTTTCTAAACCAGCAGCCCGGCCAGTCTGGCGAGCAGAACTTTATTGAAGAGATCCGTGCCCGCCACGTGCTGATTGCACTGACCCCTAATCGCGATGAAAACCAGGCCCGCGCGCGAGCGGAAGAGGTACGTCAGCGCCTTTCACAAGGCGAGGATTTTGCTTCGGTGGCGCGTGAGATGAGTGACGACAGTGGCACTGCCCTCAACGGCGGCGAACTGGGCTGGGTTCGCCCAGGGCAAACCGTACCCGCCTTTGAAGAGGCGATGCGCGACCTGGATGTTAACCAGGTATCTCAGCCGGTTCGCTCTCAGTTTGGCTACCACGTCATTGAAGTAGAGGAGCGCCGTCGTCAAAACGTTACCCAAGAGAGCCAGCGTGAGCAGGTGCGCCAAGCGATCTTCCAGCGTCGCGCGAACGAAGAGTTAGAGACCTGGCAACAAGAGATTCGCTCCCAGGCCTTTGTTGATATTCGACTCTAATGTTAGTGGATACTTTATCATCCGATAGCGCGCTGCCGGTGGTGGTAACTACCGGCGAGCCAGCGGGCATTGGCCCCGAGCTAATGCTGATGCTAGCGGCCCAGGGCATCCTCCCCGCGGGTACAGTAGCGATTGGCGACCCGGATATGCTGCGCCAGCGTGCAGCAGCGCTGGGATTAAGTGTCACGGTGATTGAATGTTCGCCTGGCGAGTACCCAAGTGGCACCCATGGTTTGCCGGTCTGGCCGGTTGCGCTGAACGAACCGGCCACGCCGGGCGTTCTCAATCCGGCCAACGCTGATTATGTGCTGGCTACCTTGGCGCTGGCGGTGGATGCCTGCCAAAAAGGTCAGGCGGCCGCTATGGTTACGGCGCCACTTCATAAAGGCGTCATCATCGAAGGTGGTCACCCAGCCTTTACCGGCCACACTGAGTGGTTGCGCGATGCCTGCGGCGTCGATGAGGTGGTAATGATGCTCGCCACCGATACGGCGCTGCATGCGGCGTCACCAAGCTGGCAGGGTAGTGGCGATCTGCGTGTGGCGCTGGTGACCACCCACTTGCCGCTGCGCAATGTTGCCGACGCTATCACCTTTGAGCGGGTAACCCGTATTAGCCGACTGCTAGCGGCTGATTTGCAGCGCCAGTTTGGTATCGCCAAGCCACGCATCGCAGTGTGCGGTTTAAACCCTCACGCTGGAGAGGATGGTCACCTGGGGCGCGAGGAGCTGGATGTTATTATTCCCGCCCTTGATGCACTGCGCGCTGAGGGAATGGATATACTTGGCCCCTTGCCCGCCGACACACTGTTTACCCCCAGGCATTTGGCTGGTGTCGATGCGGTGCTGGCGATGTACCACGACCAGGGTTTAGCGGTGTTAAAATACGCAGGCTTTGGTCAGGCCGCTAACATTACTCTGGGCTTGCCATTGGTACGCACTTCGGTCGACCATGGCACCGCGCTGGATCTGGCAGGCAAAGGCGTGGCAGATCCCGGCAGCCTAAACGTCGCTATCGCCCTTGCGCGCCGTCTAGCTGCAAGGCGGTTGTCTGCTGAGATATAACCTGCTCTGGCACCGATTCGTGCAAACGACCAGTTGCAACAGTGCTGGCTACTACATACTCCCGATTGAATCCGCACCCCAAGGAACACCGTTTGATGTCTACTGTGCCCCAACACCGCGCTCGTAAACGCTTTGGTCAGAATTTTTTACGCGACCTTGGCATTATCTCGCGGATCGTTCGCGCCGTTGGCCCGCGCTCGACGGATCGCCTCGTCGAAATTGGCCCAGGCCAGGGGGCGCTGACCGAGCCGCTGCTGGAAGCCGCGGGGCACTTGGAGGTGATCGAACTCGACCGCGATCTGGTTCCCGGTTTGCGGGTACAGTTTTTCAACTATCCCGATTTTGTGATTCATGAAGGCGACGCACTGAAGTTCGATTTTGCTGCGCTGAAAGGCGATGGGCCCGCGCTACGCGTGGTAGGCAACCTACCCTACAACATCTCCACACCACTGATAATACATCTGCTGGCTGCAGGAAGTGCCATACAAGATATGCACTTTATGCTGCAAAAAGAGGTGGTTGAACGCTTAGCCGCAGAACCCGGCGGTGCTGATTGGGGGCGTCTGTCGGTTATGGCTCAGTACTACTGCCAGGTCGAACAGCTGTTTATCGTGCCGCCGGAAGCCTTTGTGCCACGACCCAAAGTCGACTCCGCCATTGTGCGCTTAACCCCCCATGAAACGCTGCCCCATACGGCGGATGACCCAGCGATGCTGTTTGAGCTGGTGAAGCTCGCCTTTGGTCAGCGGCGCAAAACGCTGCGCAATAACTTCAAAGGGCGGGTGAGTGCCGACACCCTGGAAGATCTGGGCATTGACCCCATCCGCCGTCCGCAAACGTTGACCGTGGCGGAGTACGTGGCGATTGCCAACCGTGTCGCCGCCGATGAGCAGGCAAGCGGTGAGCGGGGCAGCCAAACGTGAGTGGCCTAGCAATCAAAGTGAGCGTCGTCCCTAGCTATCGCGCTGATGAGTCTAACGATGGAGAGTCGCGCTATGTGTTTAGCTACACCGTGACTGTCCACAATCAGAGCCCCCATAGCGTTCAGCTGATGGCGCGCTACTGGAAAATCACCCAGGGCAGCGGCGACTGCCAGGAAGTCCGCGGCAAAGGCGTCGTCGGCCAACAGCCGCTAATTGGCCCCGGCCAGAGTTTTCGTTACACCAGTCGCGCCATTCTGCAAACCCCGGTGGGGGTGATGGAGGGTGCCTATACGCTGTTGGATACCTCTACTCAGCGTGTTTTTGAGGTAGCCATTACTCCTTTTAGGTTAGCCGTACCGCTTCAGCTCCATTAGACAGTTTGGGTTAGCCTGCTCTCCAGGTGATCGCAAAGCCGCAGGGCCAGCTGTACTAGCGTTAACGTCGGGTTGGCGTGCCCGGCGCTGGCAAAAACGCTGGAACCCGCCACATAGAAGTTATCCTGGGCAAACAGTCGGCAGTCGGGGTTAACAATGCCCTCCTCGGCATTAAGACTCATACGCGTGCCGCCCATATGGTGACGGCCAGCCAACTCGCCCTCGGTAGGCAGTTGTACCGGCGTATCGGCGAGCCAGTCAGCCAGTTGTAGCCTACCTACCTCATTGTCGCGCAGATACTCCCCCAATAGCAGCATGCTCTCGCGGATAGTATGACGATCCAGCTCGGACTGCTGCCACATCAATCGGCCGCGGGGTACGCCCAGCTCATCCAGCTCTTCGCTTAACTCTATGCGATTGTCAAAGCGAGGTTCTTGCTCCCAGGCAGCTCTTAGCACCGCGCCGTGTATCACCCGCCCCTGGGCCTGCCAGATACGCAGCCGTCCCGCCAGCGTGGGGGCCTGATTCGCGAGCTCGTCAATCAGTTCCTGGGTGGCTTCAGCGCTCATGCGGTGCAAGCGCAGCCCACAATTCAGTATTTGGCGTGAGCTGATGGATTGAGCGGTGGGGGAGAGGAACACGTTGTAATCCTCGTCCAGCCCCAGTGCCGCTGGCTCAAAAATTAGCGCCTGACCCACCGTGGCGTGGGGGTGCTCCATCCAGTAATGCCCTAGGGTGTCGGCTTGAGGTATAAGCTGGCCATTTAACTGTTGGTTGCACCACAGCAGCAAGCGCGAGTTTTCGATGCCGCCACAGGCCAGCACAAAGTAGCGCGCCTGAACCTTTCGGTAATCGCCTTGGTAGTTTTTGAAGATAGCGCCGGTGACTTTGCCATTCTGGCTTTCCAGCGCCACCAAGTTGGCCGTTAGGCAGCACTCCAACGTGTTCGATTCGCTTAGCGTGGTGGCATATTTCTCCTTCAGACGCGTCGGGTGGCCCAGTGAGAAATAGATGCGCTTGAGCCCAGAATCCGTGATCGGCTGATCAGCAGGCGTAGGCGCCAAGTCGAGCACGCTGGCCGCGGCGCGGTAGTAGGGCGATAACGCATCCCGGCCAATAGGCCAGGCCGTCTCACTGGCAGCACTTTTGGCGGTAAAGTCATAGTGATCGAGTGGTCGGCAGATGCCGCCCCAGTGGTTGGTCGACCCGCCCAAATAGCGCAGGCGAGCGCCATAGAGGGGAATATAAGGGGCGCCGACGACTTCGCCCCGGTAGCACTCCTGGGAGCGTTCGCTGTAGTCCGCATCGCCACCTTCGCAGAGCAGTACGCGGTGGCCCCGCTCGGCCAGGGTAACGGCCATGGAAATGCCCGCCGCACCCGCGCCGATAATGCAGACATCCACTGCATGGCTGTGTTCGCTAATGTCCTCAAAAGCGATATACATCAGCAGTCACTGCTGCGCAGGAGCCAACCATTAACCGTCACCGCAGCGGGCGGTGGGCCAAGTTTGGGCGCGGCGGCTCGTGCGGCTGGAAGAAGCATTGTGCCGGGGAGTATGAGTGCGCCAATACCTGCCAGCGTTGCCGCTTTCAGTAGCCCGCGTCGAGAGTAATCCATTGTCATAAGCGTACCGTTTTCCTTAACAGTTGTTGAGGCGGCTACTCGAGTGACTAGCTACTCAATTGACTAACTGCGCGATTGAGCAGCTAAGCTAGCAAGAGGCTCAAGAGCGCCAAAGCGTACTTTTATAGTGATCCAGGTTTGTAATTTTCACCAGTGCTAATCATCAACATAAGCCACCAACGACAGGCATAGGATGTCGGTGAAGTGGTAGTATTCAGCCTACTCATTTTATTAAAAAGGTCTCGTGCATGAGCACCTATGCGATCGGCGATCTGCACGGCTGTCACGCCGAATTTGTAGCCCTTCTTGAGAAGCTCAGCTTCAACCCCGCGCGGGATACGCTATGGCTGGTGGGCGATTTGATTAATCGTGGGCCTGGTTCATTGGAGTGTCTGCGAGAAGTGCGCGCACTGGGTAGCTCGGCACGCAGCGTATTGGGCAACCACGATTTTCATTTGCTGGTCGTAGCGCGCGGCGGCGGCAAGCTGAGAAAAAACGATACCCTGGGCGATATTCTGGGTGCACCTGATCGCGAAGTGTTGCTGGATTGGCTACAGAGCCAACCGCTTAGCGTGTTTGAAAACAGTACGCTAATGACCCACGCGGGGCTGCTTCCCCAATGGAGCGTAGCCCAGACCGAATCTTTAGGGCGCGAAGTGCAGATGGCGCTAGGCAGTGAGGCATCCGGTGAGTTTTTAACCCAGCTGTTTGGTAACCAGCCGGATAGCTGGCACGATGATTTAGACGGCATGGATCGGCTGCGCCTGACTGTCAATGTGCTGACTCGGATGCGCTTTATTGATGCCCAGGGCCGTTTGGACTTTGCGGCCAAAGAG
The DNA here is from genome assembly GCF_000982975.1 of Halomonas sp. A3H3. NCBI lineage: Bacteria > Pseudomonadati > Pseudomonadota > Gammaproteobacteria > Oceanospirillales > Halomonadaceae > Halomonas > Halomonas sp. A3H3. Next base: position 3,330,374 of record NZ_HG423343.1, read on the forward strand.
GGATTGGACAGTGCCCCGGAGGGCTTTCTGCCCTGGTTTCAATACCCGCGCGACGATGACACCCGGCTACTCTTCGGCCACTGGGCGGCGCTTGAGGGGAATACCCCCCAGGCGCGGGTACCCGTTGAGGCGCTGGATACGGGCTGTGTTTGGGGTGGACGTCTAACCGCGCTCAATCTGGACAGCGGCGAGCGAACCAGTGTAGCTAGCCTTCAGCAGGAAAAACGACAGTGAAAGAGACCAATAGTGATCCCCGCTTAGCGGGCTTGAACGTGTATCGGGTAGGCGGCGCCGTGCGCGATGAGTTACTCGGCTGGCCGGTATATGACAATGACTGGGTCGTGGTGGGCGCTACGCCAGACGCCATGCGCAGGCGTGGTTTCAAGCCTGTGGGGCGAGACTTTCCGGTTTTTTTGCATCCCGAAACCTCTGAGGAGTACGCCCTGGCCCGCACCGAACGCAAGTCGGGCCACGGTTATGGCGGGTTTGAAGTGCACGCCAGCCCCGATGTCAGTCTGGAAGAGGATCTGTTGCGGCGTGATTTAACCATTAATGCCATCGCCCAGAGTACGGAAGGTGAATTAACCGACCCTTTTAATGGTCAAGGCGATATCGAACGGCGCGTGTTGCGGCATATCTCTGCGGCGTTTAGCGAAGACCCGCTGCGAGTACTACGTACCGCACGTTTTCTGGCCCGCTATGCGTCACTGGGCTTCACCATTGCCCCTGAAACCCTGACGCTAATGCGTAAGGTGAGCCACAGCGGCGAACTTGAGCACCTGGCCGCCGAGCGGGTGTGGGTCGAAACGGAAAAAGCGCTGGGTGAGCCAAGCCCAGAGGTCTATTTCACCACCCTTGAACGTTGCGATGCGCTCAACGTCTGGTGGCCAGAATTGGTGGGCGAAGCGTTAGTGAAGGGGTTGGCAGCGATGGCTCAGGTGCCTGATAGCGACATGTTCGCATTGGCTCATTGGCGCCATGCGCAGCTGGTATCGCCGCTAAGCGATGAGCAGCGCGATGCCTTGTCTGAACGGCTCAAACTGCCCAATGCCGTTGCCCAATTGGCTCGCCATACCGCGCTTACCTATTCTTTAATAAACCATTCGCTAACAAACCATCCATTAACCAACCATGCGCTGCCTTCCGACGCATTAGAGGGCCCCAGCGTGCTACGTTGGCTGGAACGTTTGGATGGTTGGCGTAAGCCTGAGCAGGTCGAGGGGCAGCTGGCGTTAGTCAAGGTGCTGGCACCTGAGCTGATTGGCCCGCTTGAAAACGCCTGGAAAGCTGCTCGGGCGGTAAGCCCCCAAGCACTGATAGCCGAGGGGTATCAAGGGGCGGCGCTGGGCGAGGCCTTGCGAGAGCGCCGCAGGCAGGCCGTGGAGGCGGCGCTAACCAAGTAATTTACCGGCGTGCCGCCGCCAGCAGGGGCTGTTCGTCAGCTTGGGAGACCCAGCGGCCGCGCCAGCTGAAATCCACCGCCCAGAGGCGTTGGCTACCAAGCTCAAAGGCGCTCCATAGCGCGGCATAGGGCGTGCCGCAGCGGGGGTGGCACTGATTGGGGAGAAGCTCAGCAAGCGGCTGTAGCACGAACGCATTATGGGTAATTTCGCTACGCGGTAAGGCGATTTCGTCAACCGTGCCGCAGAGGCTGCCCACGGTGAGCAAGTCGATATCCAGCGCGCGGGGACTAAATTTGGCAAGACCAGGCAGGCGGCCATGCTCTATTTCCAGTTGCTTCCCCCATGCCTGAAGTTCGCCGGGTGTCCAAGCACTGTGAAACGCCACCACCAGGTTGTAGAAATTGCGGCTGTCGGCGAAACCGACCGGCTCGCTTTCAAACACACGGGAGATCTGCAGGGGGCCGAAGGTATCAGCAAGCGCATCCAGGCAGCAGCGAATATGCCGAGTAGGGTGAATATTGCTGCCTAAGCTGACGGTCACCTGGTTCATGCGCTGATCTCCTGGGTTGCCTCCGGCAGGTTGCCGCGGGTGATTTCCAGGCCGACGCTAACGGCGTTGGCAACCGCGCCCGGTTTACGTACCGTTAAGCGCAGCCAAGTGATGGGGAAATCTGTACGCAGGCATTCAGCGAGCCGTTCGGCAAAGGTCTCTACCAGGGCGAACTGATGGGCATCGGCAAACTGCTGAATGCGCTGGCAGATAGCAGCGTAATCCAGGGTAAGGCGCAGATCGTCAGTGGCTGCCGCCGAGCGAATGTCGGTCGCCAACACCAAGTCTAAGCTTAGCGACTGTTGAATCGAGCGCTCCCAGTCGTAGACACCAATCACGGTATCGACGCTTAACGCTTCAATCAAAATGCGATCCATCCAGCTTCCCCCTACGGTAACAAGCGGGCGATTGTACGTTAGGATGGGGCTAAACGACAGTATATCGGGCCACAAAGCGAGCATGGCGCCATGGTATGGATAGTGGTGGGTTATTTAAGTGGCAGTTGGCTGGCAGCGCTGAGCGTTTGCCGCCTGGCGGGTGTGGGCGACCCCCGTCAACACGGTTCATTTAATCCCGGCTTTTCCAACGTACTGCGCCTATATGGCCCCCGCTTAGCGGCAGCCACCCTGCTGTTAGACGCCTTAAAAGCCATGCCTGCTGTTTTGGGTGCCAAGCTGATGGGCTATCCGGTCTGGCTGCAGGGGCTTGTGGGATTGGCAGTATTGCTAGGCCACAGCTTTCCACTGTGGCATGGCTTTCGTGGCGGTAAAGCGGTCGCCAGTGCCTTTGGTGTGTTGTTGGTATTAGTGCCTCAGGTGGCGTTACTGAGTGCATCGATATGGGCGCTGCTAGCGTGGCGATTAAAAACAGCTGCGCTGGCGTCGCTAGTGAGTGCTCTCGTGGCGCCGCTGGCCTGCGGCTGGCTGGCACCGGAGTACGTCATGGTGGTGGGTGGATTCAGCCTGCTGGTGCTGGCACGTCACGGGCTTAATATTCGCCGACTGCGACGCGGTGAGGAGCCACCGTTTCGTGGTTCTTAGGGTGAGACAGGCGGTATCAACTGATCGAGAGGCCAGCGGGGCGTCGCCTGCATCATGCCAGAAGTGTCGCACTCTCCCGCTGCCAGGCGTTGAGCACCCACATAGGCAATCATGGCGCCATTGTCGGTACAGAATCGCCCGCGCGGGTAGTAGGCGCGGGCTTGGCGTTTTTCGCACTCAGTCTGCAGTCGTTCGCGCAGGCGATGGTTGGCGCTGACTCCGCCCGCCACCACTAAGCGCTTCAAGCCGGTTTGATCCAGCGCTCGACGGCACTTAATCACCAGCGTATCGACAACGGCCTCTTCAAAGGCGCGGGCAACGTCGGCGCGGGCCTGGGCGTCGAATTCGTCGGCTGTTTCCAACTGGCGAATGGCCGTCATGGTGTGGGTTTTTAGGCCCGAAAAACTGAAGTCTAGCCCTGGCCGGTCGGTCATGGGGCGCGGGAAGCGAAAGCGCTTGGGGTCACCCTGTTCCGCCAGCTTGGCGACCTGAGGGCCGCCTGGGTAGGCCAGTCCGAGCATCTTGGCAGCTTTATCAAACGCTTCACCAGCCGCGTCATCCACCGATTCGCCGAGCAGTTGATAGCGACCCAGCCCCTGAACTTCGACGAGCTGGGTATGGCCGCCGGAGACCAGCAGCGCCACGAAAGGGAACTCGGGTGGCTCGTCTTCCAGCATCGGTGCCAGTAAATGGCCTTCCATATGGTGTACGCCGAGCACGGGGATGTTCAAGGCCCGAGCCATGCCATGGGCGGTACTGGCACCCACCATTAATGCGCCGACTAAGCCGGGGCCTGCGGTGTAAGTGATGCCATCCAGGTCGCGGCGCGTTAGCTTGGCGTCGCCGAGCACTTGCTCGATCAGCGGCAGCAGTTTGCGGGTGTGATCGCGAGAGGCGAGTTCGGGCACTACGCCGCCAAATTCTGCATGCATGGCGATTTGGCTATACAGCGCATCGGCAAGCAGCCCCTGGCCGCCGGTTAACGAGGTGTCGTAAAGCGCGACACCCGTTTCGTCGCAGGATGTTTCAATGCCCAGAACTCGCATAAAAAGGGACTCTCAAAGGCTATTCAAAAGATGTAAAGGTGAAAACAGAAGGGCGCTAGTCTAGCATTATCGCCGTGGATCAGCGTAAGCATTTGCAAAGATGGTCAACGGCGACTAAACTACTGTGCGCTGTAAAACTGGGTCGTACACCGTGTTCTAAAATGTAATATCGCAGTGTACGTACTATCCGAACTCAAGACTCCTTAAGGTAGGTGAGTGCTTAATGCCTTCTGTAAAAGTACGTGATAACGAGCCGTTTGACGTCGCCCTGCGTCGCTTCAAGCGTTCTTGCGAAAAAGCCGGTGTTCTTTCTGAAGTACGCCGCCGCGAGCACTATGAGAAGCCGACTGCTGAGCGTAAACGCAAAGCGGCAGCTGCCGTAAAACGCCACGCTAAGAAAGTTCAGCGTGAGCAAAAGCGTTTCGAACGGCTCTATTGATCCGTACCCGAGGGGGCCGGAGCAGTTAGCTGGTCGTCTCAAGAGGGATGCCAAGCGGCCGCCACTAGGTGGCCGTTTGTTTTTGACTGTTGTTCTTCAAAGCTGTCGTTGCTAAAGGCCGTCGCTGTTTATGATGATCTGATCTGGCAATGGGTCTGATGACCTTAGGCAGTGTTTTAAAAAACTGGTTTTGAAAACTGGTTTTAAAAAACAGGGCTTTTAAAAACAGTCTCGAAAGTTAGCGCTTTGCGCGAGGATGCCCGTAGTTCATGGCAGGCCAAATTCCACAGCGTTTCATTGATGATCTGTTAGGCCGCGTTGACGTGGTCGAGGTGGTTGGTGAGCGCGTGCAGCTTAAAAAGGCTGGTCGTAACTACTCTGGGCTGTGTCCCTTCCATCAAGAGAAAACCCCATCGTTTACCGTCAGTGCTGATAAGCAGTTTTATCACTGCTTTGGCTGCGGAGCTAATGGTAATGCACTACGCTTCTTGATGGAGTACGACAAACTACCGTTTCCTGAGGCGGTAGAGCAGTTGGCCGGTCGCCTGGGTATTGAAGTGCCGCGTGAAGGCGCTGATGACCCGCGTGCCCAGCAGCGTGAAAAGAAGCGCAAAGAGGGTGTTAACCTGCTCGAACTCGCCGCCAGTTTTTATCGCGAGCGATTAAAGATGCAGGAGGGCCAGCCTGCCCAACGCTATTTGTCGGGTCGTGGGCTCTCGGACGAGGTGATCAAGACCTACGGCATTGGCTATGCCCCGGCGGGTTGGGAGGCGCTAAAACAGCACCTCAGCGAGCGCGGTATTGGTGAGCCAGTGCAGGTGGAGTACGGCCTGCTGATTCACCGTGAGGATACCGGGCGTACCTACGACCGTTTTCGTGATCGGGTAATGTTCCCCATTCGCGATTTGCGCGGTCGTACGATTGCCTTTGGTGGTCGAGTGATGGGCGATGACCAGCCCAAATATCTCAACTCTCCGGAAACACCCGTATTCCATAAAGGTCGTGAGCTTTACGGCTTGTATGAGGCGCGCCAAGCCTCGAACAAGCTTGAGCAACTGGTCATGGTCGAAGGCTATATGGATGTGGTGGCACTGGCGCAATACGGTATTCATAATGCTGTGGCGACGCTGGGTACCGCCACCACAGAAGACCATTTGACCCGCCTGTTTCGACTGGTGAGTCGCGTAGTGTTCTGTTTTGACGGTGATCGTGCTGGGAGGCAGGCGGCTAGCCGGGCATTGGAAACCGCACTGCCGCAAATGATTGATGGCCGTGAAGCGCGCTTTCTGTTTCTGCCCGAAGGTGATGACCCGGATACCCTGGTGCGTCGTGAAGGCACCCAGGCATTTCAGGATCGCGTGACCTGTGCCATGCCTCTGTCGGAGTTTCTATTCGAACAGGCGGCCCAAGGGCGCGACTTGAATACCGTGGAAGGGCGCGAGCGGTTTGCCAGTCAGGTGCTCGAAGCATTGAACAAAGTGCCTGAAGGCATGCTCAAATCGCTACTGCTGGAGTCACTGGCAAAGCGTAGTGGGCTGGCGCAAGAGCAGTTGAAAGTGCTGCTCGAAAAGCGTTCCCAGGCGTCGCAGCGATCCGTCACCCAAGGTGATGTTTCGCAGGAGCCGGTAGAGCAGTTGGAGTCCGAATCGGCCTCATCCGCCATGAACAACGGCGCTGTTTTGGCAGCGCCAGCCCGCTCATCGCGCTCACGTTCTCAGGCGCTCTCCCCGGTTGGGCGTATCGTGCAGCTGTTATTGCATGAGCCCAACCTGGTGGCCACGCTCCCTGATCATTTGGAGTGGTTGCCGGAAGATGACGATGCGCCGCTATGCCGCGAGCTGATTGAGTTGCTCAATGCAGGGCGCTACCGCAGCCCACAAGTGGTGTTGGCGCATTTTCAAGGCAGCCAGCAGGGGCAGGCCTTGGCGGCTTTCGCCAAGCGCGAGCTGTTGATTCCCAAGGCAGATCGGGAAGCAGAGCTGAAGGGGTTGGTGGAACACTTGCAGTACGTTCAGCGCCAGCGTTCTCCTCAAGAGGAGTACACGGCGTTGCTGGCGCAGGAGCGCGCTGGGCAAAAGTTGGATAAGGAGCAGCGCCAGCGTTTGGCAAGCTTGGTAATGGAGCTTGCTCAGCGCCAATGAGGCGGTGTCTTGGGCGATGGGGGTTGAATTCCTAGCGTTTCAGCACCAGATATAGGGTCAGCCACCGAGCGTTGGCCTAACCGAACAAACTAACACACCTGAATTACCGCGCAAATACGTCGAGCTGGAAAATTTCCTGCTTTTTACGCTATACTGTACGGCTTGTTGAGTTTAATCGATTCAGCGCTCCAGGTGTTTCATTCTTCTTCGTCGAGATAGGGTTTCTATGGCTGGAAATGCGCAGCAGCAGTCGCGTCTGAAGGAGTTGATCGCTCGAGGCAAGGAACAGGGTTACCTGACCTATGCCGAGGTCAACGACCATCTACCTGAGGATATCGCCGACCCGGATCAAGTGGAAGACATCATTGGCATGATCAACGACATGGGTATAAGTGTCGCTGAAGAAGCGCCAGATGAAGACACTTTGATGATGTCGGATCAATCCACGGACGAGTCCGCTGCGGAAGAGGCCGTAGCGGCCCTTGCCGCCGTGGAAAGCGATGTAGGCCGCACCACTGACCCCGTACGCATGTATATGCGTGAAATGGGCACGGTTGAGCTTTTGACCCGTGAAGGCGAAATCGAAATCGCCAAACGGATCGAAGAGGGTACCCGTGAAGTTATGTCGTCTCTGGCCTATTTGCCGGGTGCCGTCGCGTCTATTTTGGACGCCTATGACGCTACCCAGGATGAAGAAGCGCCGGGGCGTCTTTCGGATCTGTTTTCTGGTTTCATCGATCCCGATGAGGGTATCCCCGGCGTTGCCGAAGCAGAGGTGCCCGAACCGGAGCCTGAAGCCGAGATTGACGACGACATTGAGAGCGACGGCGACGATGAGGACGAGGATTCTACGGCTAGCGAGGGCGGCCCGGATCCTGAAGAAGCGCGTGCGCGTTTCGAGCAGATTCGCGAGCAGAACGCCTTGGTGGAAGAGGCGTTTGCCAAGCATGGCCGCGGCAGTGCTGAGTTAAAGGCCGAGCAAGCCCGCTTGGCGGTGCTTTTCTCGCCTATCAAGCTGGTGCCTAAGCACTTCGAGCGCTTGGTCGGTCAGGTGCGTATCAGTGTTGAGCAGGTGCGTGCCCAAGAGAAAGCGGTCATGCAGCTGTGCGTGAAAAAAGCCAAGGTGCCGCGTAAGACGTTTATCAAGTCGTTTCCTGGTAATGAGTCGAGCAAAACATGGCTGGATGAATTCCAGGCAGCGCAGAGCAAGTACGCAGACCGCCTTGAGCCGCTGCGCGCCGATATTGCTCGTGCTCAGCGCAAGATCGCCTTCGAAGAGGATATGGTGCAGCTCTCGGTTGCCGACCTTAAAGAGGTGAATCGCAAGCTCTCGATTGGTGAGGCGAAAGCTCGCCGTGCCAAGAAAGAGATGGTTGAGGCTAACCTGCGCTTGGTGATTTCGATCGCCAAGAAGTACACCAACCGTGGTTTGCAGTTCTTGGATCTCATCCAGGAAGGCAACATCGGCTTGATGAAAGCGGTCGATAAGTTCGAATACCGTCGTGGTTATAAGTTCTCGACTTACGCCACCTGGTGGATTCGTCAGGCAATTACCCGCTCGATTGCCGACCAGGCGCGCACCATCCGTATTCCGGTGCATATGATTGAGACGATCAACAAGCTCAATCGCGTATCGCGCCAGATGTTGCAGGAAATGGGCCGTGAGCCAACGCCGGAAGAACTCGGCGAGCGTTTGGAAATGCCGGAAGATAAAGTACGCAAAGTGCTCAAAATCGCCAAAGAGCCGATCTCCATGGAGACGCCGATTGGTGACGACGATGATTCACACCTGGGTGACTTTATCGAAGACGGCACCATGCTGCTGCCCATTGACATGGCTACCGGTGAAGGTCTTATCGAAGCAACGCGCAACGTGTTAGGCGGCTTGACCGCCCGCGAAGCGAAGGTACTGCGCATGCGTTTCGGTATCGATATGAACACCGACCATACCCTGGAAGAGGTGGGCAAGCAGTTTGACGTAACCCGTGAGCGAATTCGTCAGATTGAAGCCAAAGCGCTGCGTAAGCTGCGTCACCCCAGCCGCTCTGAGCCGCTGCGTTCGTTCCTCGACGAGTGAATGTCGTAAGTGGTGAGTGGTGAATAGAAAGTAGTCGCCGCTAAGACCCAAAAGCCCGCC
>NZ_HG423343.1:3339229-3419515 GCF_000982975.1 Halomonas sp. A3H3
GAACGGCGGGCTTTTTTATGGGGACTATTGTTGAAGACGATGTGTGCCGCGCTTAATTGGGTATCTGCCGGGCTTTATAAATGCGGCGAGCCAGTAGTAGCAATTCCAGGGTGGCGATCAGAATCAGGCTATAACCGAGTAGTTCGACGACTTCTTCAGCAACACTCTTAAAGGTTCCTGAATAGCTGTCTTCAAGAACGGCTTGCCAGAACTCTTGCCGCCCATACAGGCGCGAAAATATATAAGTGGTCAGCACGCCTGCCGTAAACAAACCAAAGGCGAAGGTGTTGCTGTAATGAGCGAACTCTGCAAGAAAACGTTGGCGCTGCTTCACCACCCAAAAAAGCGATGGGAGAATAATCAGTGCAACGAGTACCTTCCAGGTGTTATCAGCCACATAGTTATCTAAAAAGTGATCCTGTTCGCGTACCAGGGAGGCGGCCACAAATGCTAGCAGCAGCAGTGTAACGGTGGGCCACACTTTAAGTACATGACGAATGTAAATCAGCATTGCACAGCAGGTGGCTAGCACCAGCGTTTGGGTAAATTCGGTAAAACCCAGCTCAGAAAAGCGTACTGAGGGGAGATAGAGCGCTTCTAAATAGGCACCTTGGGTAATCGCACCGATAAACAGTACGTACAGTACTGCACGTACTAAAATGGTTTGAAATCCGATAGGCCAGGCAGGGGGGGGAGACATACCGACATCCTTTGTGGGTAAGCAGCGTAGCTACTACACAATTTTGCAATGACATGTGCATATAAAAACATGCAGGGTTGAATGTTCATTATATCGTCACAGTTATGTGTTGGCACGTCGATATTGCGGTTAATCACTCGACGTTTGGTCATCGGCGCTGCAAAGTGTCCCATAGGCAGGTAATAACAGTGTTGTGAGGCGTAATAGACATGGCTATTAGTGTGTTTGATCTTTTTCGAATTGGCATCGGGCCATCGAGTTCCCATACTGTGGGCCCGATGCGCGCGTCGCGAGATTTTGCCTTGGCGCTTGGCGATACCCGCGTTACCCGACTGGTGGTAAGGCTTCATGGGTCACTTGCCGCCACCGGAGTGGGCCACGGTACCGATCAAGCCGTCATCATGGGACTGATGGGCGAAGCACCAGAAAGTATCGATCCAGACACGATTACGTCGCGGTTAAAACAACTTGCCGAAGGCGAGCCGCTGTTGTTGGCCAATGGCCAACAGATCGCTTTTGACGCTCATAACGATGTCGAATGGGATGAGGCCTGTTTGCCGTTCCATCCCAATGCCATGGTGCTGAGCGCCTATTGTGATGACGCGCTAGTGGCGACCAATACGTTTTACTCCCTCGGCGGCGGTTTTTATGTCGATCAAGCGAAGGCTGATCAAGGCGAGGTCGGTGAAGATGCTACTGAACTGACTTACCCCTTCAATACGGCGGCCGAACTACTCGCACTATGCCGGCAGCATCAACTGCGTATTAGCCAGCTTATGTTAGAAAACGAGAAAGCCTGGCGTAGCGAATCGGCCATCCGTGAAGAGCTGCTGACCATCTGGCACGCTATGAGCGATAGCATTGAGAATGGCCTACGCGCGACAGGCCATTTGCCCGGTGGATTAAATGTGCGCCGCCGTGCGCAGCTGCTCCACCAGCAGTTGCTTCATCCACCGGAAAATCAGCGTCTGATTGTGTCGAGTTTTACCGTAATGGATTGGGTTAACGTGTTTGCGTTGGCAGTAAATGAAGAGAACGCCGCCGGGCGGCGGATGGTCACTGCGCCGACCAACGGCGCAGCGGGCATCGTGCCCGCCGTATTAGCGTACTACTTGAAGTTTGAGCCCGATACTAGCGAAGCTGATGTGGTGGATTTTCTGCTTACCGCCGGGGCCGTAGGCATTTTATGCAAAAAGAACGCCTCCATTTCTGGTGCTGAAGTGGGCTGTCAGGGCGAAGTTGGCTCCGCTTGTGCTATGGCGGCCGCAGGGCTTGCCGAAGTGCTAGGTGGCTCACCTGGGCAGGTGGAAAACGCCGCTGAGATCGGCTTGGAGCATAACCTCGGTTTGACCTGCGACCCGGTCGGCGGACTTGTTCAAGTGCCCTGCATTGAGCGCAATGCGATCGCCTCCGTCAAAGCTATAAACGCTGCACGAATGGCGCTGCACGGCGATGGAGAGCACTTTATATCGCTGGATAAAGTGATCCGTACCATGCGCGATACTGGTCGTGACATGCAAGACAAATACAAAGAGACCTCCAAGGGCGGGCTAGCCGTCAATGCCATCGAGTGCTAGGCCATCAAGTGCTAGGCCAGCGGATTAGGAGGCAGTAAGCTGTCAATATTGGTGACTAGGTAGTCGACCAGCTGGCGGATTTTGGGCGACAGGTGACGGTGGCGAGGGTATACCGCCCAGACAGCGGTATCGTGGTGCTGAAAAGGCTCAAGCACGGCCACCAGCTCACCGCTGGCCAAGTAGGGCGCTACGTAATAGTCGGGCAGTTGTGCAAGGCCGAGCCCTTTAAGTGCGGCATCTAATAAAGCAGGGCCAGAATTACCGCTCCAGCGCCCTTCTACGCGCACCTCGCGTCGTTGACCGTTGACTTCAAACAGCCAGTTGGGCCGTGAGCCAATCAAGCAGCGGTGCTGGCTAAGCTCGCTCAACGTATGCGGGCGTGGCGCTTGGCGAAAGTAGCTGTGTGAGCCGACGATATACTCGCGGCGGTCGCATAACCGTCTGGCGATCAGGCTGGAATCCTTTAATACGCCCATCCGAATGGCAATATCGTAGCCCTCTTCAATGAGTTCTACTGGTCGGTTAGTGAAGTGCATGTGAACATCCAGCTGCGGATGCAAACACTGAAAGTCATTCACCAGTGGGGCGATAAAGCGCTCGCCAAAGGTCGTGGCCGAGGTCAGTTTAAGTAGCCCGCTAGGCTTGGCCTGGAGTTCGCTAAGCGCCTGCTCGGCATCCCGCAGCCCATCAAATAGATGGCGGCAGTGTTCCACGTAGGTAGTCCCCGCGTCGGTTAAGCGAATTTGACGGGTGGTGCGATATAGCAACTGAACACCTAGCTGATTTTCGAGCTGGCTGACCAAACGGCTGATATGCGAGGTCGATACCTTCAGGTGGCGGGCCGCAGCAGAGAACGTGCCTAAACGCACCACCTCGACAAAGGCTTCGATACGGCTCCAGTGCTGCATGCTAACTCCCTGGGTTGATAGTAATTGTTGCTGTGTGGCAATAATCTTATGAGTGTATCCCGGTTTATCAAGAGCGCCTAGCTGGCCTACACTGCTAGCATCGCTAGCCTATCAATGGAGCCTTGTGCTTATGTCTATATCTTTATCTCAGTGGTCTCGCGGTGCGCTAGCAGTGGCCGTGGGCGCTGGCTGGGCAGTTAGTGCTCAGGCAGAGCTACCCGCCCAGCAGCAGGAGCAGGCGCCAGGCTGGTTTCGCATGATGGTTGGGGAGTATGAGGTAACCGCGCTGTACGATGGCCATACGGCTATTGATACCTCCTTGTTAAAAGGCATGGAGCAAGAAGAGATTCTCCGCCACTTGGATGCGCTATTTATCGATGCAGAGAGTGGCATGCAAACTGCGGTCAATGCCTTTCTTATTCACACTGGCGAGAACCTTGTGCTGGTTGATGCCGGCTCAGCTGCCTGCTTTGGCCCCTCGTTAGGTCAGGTGGAGAGTAACCTGCGCGCTTCTGGCTACTCGCCGGAGGATGTCGACACGGTGCTGATGACCCATCTGCATCCTGACCACGTGTGTGGTTTGGCCAATGAGGAGGGCGAAGCGGTTTATCCCAATGCTGAGCTGCGAGCGAGTCAAGCCGATGCCGATTTTTGGCTGGATGAAGAGCGTGCGGCTGCGGCGCCTGAAGCCAATCAACCCTTCTTTACCATGGCTCAAGAGGCGGTAGCGCCTTATCAGGAAGCTGACCGTTTCAACCCTTTTACGGCCGGTGATGAAGTGCTGATGGGTATCGTTGCCCAAGATACCCATGGCCACACCGCCGGACACTCAAGCTTTATGCTCAACAGCGATGATGACGCCATGCTGGTATGGGGTGATGTGGTGCACAGCTACGGTGTTCAATTTGCTGACCCTACTGTGGCCATTGAGTTTGATTCTGACCCCGAGCAGGCCATTCGCACCCGGGAAAGCGTGCTCGAAAGCGCGGTTGAAGATAAGCACTGGATAGCTGGTGCCCATATGCCTTTCCCTGGCATTGGTCATATCGTAGAGGATGAAGAGGGCTATCGCTGGCTGCCGATTGAGTTTGGCCCAGTGGCAGTTGACGAGTAACGGCTTAGTGTCTGTTGTTGAAGTAATGAACATTTAGGAGTCAATATGAAATCACGCGCAGCTGTTGCACTGGAAGCGGGTAAGCCGCTTGAACTGGTTGAGATCGATGTTGAAGGCCCGAAGGCGGGGGAAGTGCTGGTTAAAATGGCCGCGACAAGCGTTTGCCATACCGATGCTTACACGCTCTCCGGTGCTGATCCCGAAGGTAACTTCCCTGCCGTGTTGGGCCATGAAGGTGCCGGCGTTGTACAGGAAGTCGGCGAGGGCGTTACCAGCCTTAAGCCAGGCGACCATGTTATTCCGCTTTACACCGCTGAGTGTGGAAAGTGTAAATTCTGTTTGTCGGGCAAAACCAACCTGTGTGGCAGCGTGCGTGCTACCCAAGGTAAAGGGGTCATGCCTGACGGTACCTCGCGTTTTTCACTCGAGGGCAAAATACTTCATCACTATATGGGCACCTCCACGTTCAGCGAGTACACCGTGTTGCCTGAAGTCTCCCTAGCGGTGGTTTCTAAAGAAGCACCCATGGATAAAATCTGCCTACTGGGCTGCGGCGTGACCACCGGCATCGGTGCAGTGCTGAATACCGCAAAAGTAGAGCCGGGCGCCACGGTGGCGGTGTTTGGTCTCGGAGCTATCGGTTTGGCCGTCATTCAAGGCGCGGTAATGGCCAAGGCGGGGCGTATTATTGCTATCGACGTCAACGCTGATAAATTTGAGCTGGCCAAGCAGTTTGGCGCCACTGATTTTGTGAACCCCAAAGAGTACTCAGATCCAATCCAGCAGGTCATTGTCGATTTGACCGATGGCGGCGTTGACTACTCCTTTGAGTGTATCGGCAACGTCAATGTGATGCGCTCAGCGCTGGAGTGCTGCCACAAAGGCTGGGGTGAATCGATCATCATTGGTGTTGCTGGAGCCGGTGAAGAGATCTCCACACGGCCATTCCAGTTGGTCACCGGGCGGGTCTGGAAAGGCTCCGCCTTTGGTGGCGTAAAAGGACGCAGCGAGCTGCCGGGCTACGTTGATCGTTATATGAACGGCGAAATCAATATCGACGATTTCATTACCCACGATATGCCGTTCGAAAAGATCAATGAAGCGTTTGAGTTACTGCATGCGGGCAAGAGCATTCGTACAGTGCTGCATTACTAAGGTCTGCACAACTAAGTGTCAGAGCAGGTTTCCGTGAGGGCGCTGTGAACCCATCCGTGGGCGCTACTTTTGACATCTGACCGCCATGGATGGCGGAAATGCCGGAATTGTCGGGAATATTTTCCGGCCCTGTCAAAAGACCCTCACTCCAACCTGCCCTGACACTGCGTTATCGGGAGCTTTATAGACAGTCATTTGCCCTGTGCATTACTAGGCCTAGCATTATTAAGTAGTATAGGAAGCACGTTTGAAACGCTAAAACGCGGTAGGGTAGACCTGCCGCGTTTGCTGCATTTAAAGGAACCTGCCCATGAGCATGAGTGAAACTCTAGAACTGGTGTCTGCCAACCGTAGTTTCGGTGGCTGGCATAAGCGCTACCGCCACTACTCCCGTGCGCTGGATTGCGACATGATCTTCGCCGTTTACTTGCCGCCCCAAGCGGAAAACGAGCGCGTACCGCTGCTGTGGTGGCTCTCGGGGCTGACCTGTAATGACGAAAATTTCATGCAGAAAGCGGGCGCTCACCGTATTGCCGCTGAGCTGGGCGTGGCGATTGTTTGCCCTGATACCAGCCCACGGGGCACCGACTTGCCCGGCGAGCATGAAAGCTATGATTTAGGCTCTGGGGCTGGGTTTTACGTCAATGCCACCGAGTCACCCTGGAAGCCCCACTATCGCATGTACGACTATGTGATTGAGGAGTTGCCTTCTGTAGTGCGTCAGCACTTCCCGGTCAATGGGCGCGAATCGATTAGCGGACACTCGATGGGTGGGCACGGAGCATTGATCCTGGCGCTGCGTCATCCAGGTCGTTTCCGCTCTGTGTCGGCCTTCTCACCGGTGGTGAACCCGATGAACTGCCCTTGGGGGCAGCAGGCGTTTAACGCCTACTTGGGGGACGATCAGTCCCGCTGGCGTCAGTACGATGCCTGTGAGCTGGTGGCCAACGGCGCATCACGCCAGAGGCTGTTTATCGACCAGGGCGAAGCGGATCAATTCCTGGAAGAGCAGCTTCAGCCAGAGCGTTTAGAAGCCGTTTGCGAAGAGCATGATCATCCGTTAACGCTGCGCCGCCAGCCGGGCTACGATCACAGTTACTTCTTCATTGCCTCGTTCATCGAGGATCATCTGCGCTATCATGCAGATCACCTCATGAAGCGTTAAGGATAACGGGATGCTCAATCGCTTGCTGCGCCGTTTTATGCGTCTGCTATGGAGGATTGTATGGCGCGGCGTTTTAGCGTTTGTACTGTTGTCGGTCGCGCTGGTCTTGTTGTTTCGGGTCGTTCCACCACCGGGATCGATGGTGATGGTCGAGCGCAAAATTCAGAGCTGGATCCACAGCGATCCGATTCGTATACAGCGCGAGTGGCGAGGTTGGGACTCGCTCTCGGTGAACGCTAAGCTGGCAGTGATTGCCGCGGAGGATCAGCGCTTTCCACATCACGGCGGGTTTGATCTGGTCGAACTGCGCCGCGCATTGCAGGCTAGCCGGGACGGCGGACGACTGCGCGGTGCCAGTACCTTGAGCCAACAAACGGCTAAAAACGTTTTTCTGTGGACAGGTCGCAGCTGGACGCGGAAGGGGCTAGAAGCGTGGTTTACGCTACTGATCGAGATACTCTGGAGCAAGCAGCGTATTTTAGAGGTCTATCTCAACGTCGCCGAGTGGGATCGCGGTGTGTTTGGCCTAGAAGCCGCTGCTCAGCACTATTTTGGCGTTTCTTCAGCTTCGTTAACTGAGCGCCAGGCAAGTCTTCTCGCGGCTATCTTACCCAGCCCCCTGACGCGCAGCGCCGCACGCCCCGATGCCCAGGTTGAGCGGCGAAGCCAGTGGATTCGCCAGCAGATGCGTAACTTAGGTGGGGCTGATTATTTGCAACATCTATAGCTATTTTTAGCCACGCTAGCCGTATTTAGCGACGTCAATTTTCCCAGTGCCTCTAGATTGGGATAGGAGAAGTAATAACCTATGCTGCATGGGAATAAAAGGTACCGGAGAATCGCAACGGTTACAGTGTCCGTTCACCCTGGCGCAGTGGTGTTGTGCTGACATGTTTAGCCAAGCCCTGGAATAAAATTATCGACCATTATAAAAATCGGGTCATCGTCTAATCGCCTTAGGGCCGGGTTTCCGTATCACCATCACTACCCCAGTGATGGCCACCAACATACCCACAAGCCCTAACAAGGGAAGGCGTTCGTCAAAGAGCCACCACGCCTGAAGCGCCGTGACTGGCGGCACAAGATAAAAAAGACTCGCTACACGCGAGGCTTCTCCCTTTTTAATCAAGGCCATGAGTAACAGAATAGCGGCAATTGAGAGAATCAACACCAACCAGCCCAGGGTCAGCACAAAGGTGCTGCTCCACTCCACTTGGCGCGTCTCAAAAAGCAGGGCACCAACGCCTAGCAGAGCGCCTGCTGCCAAATACTGAATAACCGCCCCGGAAAGCAGCGGCATGCTGGTGCAGTATCTTTTCTGATAGAGCGTACCCAGCGAAATCCCCACTAACGCGGCGGTGACACACAGCAGAGCACTAATCCCGAAGCCGTCAAACAGCGACTCACCCAGCTCAAGCTTACTGCCGAGGACTAAACTGATACCTATCAGGCCCAGCGCTAGCCCTGTCCATTGGCGCCAAGAGAGCTGCTCACCCAGCAGTGGGCCAGCGAAGGCGGCGGTCAGAAGTGGCTGCAGCCCCACCAGTAAGGCCGCTAAACCGGCGGGCATGCCCAGGTAAATGCCATAGAAGACGCCACCTAAGTAAGCACCATGGACTAGAAAGCCTGATATGGCGATATGTGTCCATAGCCTGGGTGATGAGGGCCAAGGTATCCGCATCACGACGACCAGCGGAGTCAGTAGCAGTAGCGTGAGTACAAAGCGAATAAACAGAAACGTAAAAGGTTCTGCGTAAGGCAGGCCGAACTTCGCACCAATAAAGCCAGTGCTCCAAAGCAGAACAAAAAGTGCGGGCATGGCAGCAAGCCCTGCTGAAGATAAGTCGTTTTTATGTAACTTTCTGAATATGCTAGACATATTATTTCCGAGGTGGCGTGTTTAATTCGTCTTTTAGATACGTTTGGTTCTTTTTGTTACTAACTTTTACATAAAAGATTGAACCTGCTTGAGCATGGCGCGTCACAGAGGGCACATACACAACGCAATATTGAGGTTTCTTCTATGCAACGTATGACTGCTCTGTTCTCCGCTGCCCTGCTCGCGACCGGTTTGATGACGGCCACCGCCCACGCCCAGGAAGAGCAACAAGGCGCTGCACAAGATCCAATGGCAACCCAGCAAGCTCCTGCCCAGGATTTTTCTGACGACCAGCTCCAGCAGTTTGCCGATGCTTCTCAAGAAATTGCGGTTATTTCTCAGGAATATACCCAGCGTCTGCAGGAAGCGGAAGATGAATCAGCGCAACAGGAAGTGCGTACCGAAGCTAACGACCGCATGATCGAAGTGGTCGAAGACAGCGGCCTAGATGTTGATACTTTCAACGCTATTGGTCAATCCATTCAGCAAGATCCGGAAATGATGCAGCGTGTGCAGGAAATGGCTAACCAGTCATAAGTCATACTGCTAAAAGTGGCTGATGTGTTTTTGCTAATTGGGTCTGGCTAATATAGCAACCTTTATTTAGCAACGTTAATATTAGTATGGTTTCGGCCACCAAAGCCCGGTGCATAACTGCACCGGGCTTTTTTTGTGAGCCGATTGGCCTACGGTTAGTTTTATTATCCTTAGTGGGGTTTACCTAACTTAGCCTTCCCGCCACACTTTAGATTATGCGTTGATTATCCAGCCTATTGACCGGCAACACCAAGGAGTCCCCGTATGGATGTCGAACTGTTAGAAATACGCCAACATATGGGACGGTTTCCCCCTTTTGATGGGCTGTCGGATGATCTCCTTGATGCCATTGCTGAGCAGGTGGAAGTGAGCTACTTCAAAACAGGTAGCAGCATATTAACGCTTAACGAGATGCTCAATGATCTTTGCTATATCCGCAGTGGCGCTGTGGAGGTTTATCGTAGTCAGGGCGAGCTGTATAACCGCCTGGGCGAAGGCGATATTTTCGGTCACTTCAGCCTCTTGCGTAACCATAAGGTGCGTTTCCCAGCCCAGGCGATCGAAGATACCCTGATCTATTTTATTCCCAAGGCGGTCTTCCTGCGATTGTGCGAGGAGGATGACCATTTTGCGGATTTTGTCGAGTTGGAGCGACCGCGGCTTGAGAGCGCTGCCGAGCAGCAAAAGAAATCCAACGACATGATGGTGACGCGGATACGCAAGCTGCTAACCCGCTATCCAGTAATGGTGGAAACGTCTACCAGCGTTCAGCACGCCGCGCAGCAAATGAGCGAGGCTCAAGCCTCCGCCCTGCTGGTAATAAAAGAGGGGAGCGATAACCCTCGCTACAGTTTTAAAGATAGCGAAGGCCAAACTTGGCAGATGTGCGGTATTTTAACCGATAGTGATTTTCGTACCCGCATTGTGGCCGAGGGGCTATCGCCACAAACCTCCGTCGGTGAAGTGATTTCCTCGCGGCTAATTACTATCCAGTCTGACGCCTCTGTTTATGAAGCGATGCTGACGATGTTGCGCAGTAACGTGCATCACCTGCCTGTGCTCTATCGTCAGCGCCCTGTGGGCGTAGTGCATCTCTCCGACATTATTCGCTACGAGACCCACAGTGGTCTCTATCTGGTCAGCAATATTTTTAATCAGTCCAGCGCCCAGGGGCTGGCACGCTTGGCGCCGGATGTGAGCGCGGCGTTTGTGCGTATGGTGCAAGAGGGCGCTAACTCGCAGATGGTGGGTAGCGCCCTTTCCACGATCGGACGCAGCTTTACTCGACGGTTGCTGGAAATGGCTGAAGCTGAACTTGGCCCCCCGCCGGTGCCTTATTGTTTTATGGTGAATGGCTCAATGGCCCGCAATGAGCAGAGCATCGTCACTGACCAGGATAATGCGCTGATCCTCTCCGACGAGTTTAATTCCGAAGAGCATGACGACTACTTTTACGCCCTGGCAAAAATTGTCAGCGATGGCTTAGATGCCTGCGGTTACACCTACTGCAAAGGTGACGTTATGGCGACCAACGTTCAGTGGCGTCAGCCGCTCAGCGTTTGGAAGGGGTATTTTCAGGATTGGATGGCCAATCCCACGCCTGAACGGCTGCTGCACAGCTCGATTTTCTTTGACCTGGATAGTTGCTATGGCGAAGACCTTTATGTGGAAACGCTGCAAGATTTGATTGCCGAGACAGCGCCAAAATCACCGCTGTTTTTAGCTGCCATGGCGCGCAATGCCTTAAACCGTACGCCACCGCTAGGGTTTTTCCGTACCTTTGTGATGGAGCAAGATGGCAAGCACAACAACTCGATCAACTTGAAGCGCCGGGGAACTGCGCCGATGGTGGATTTGGTGCGTATTCACGCTTTGGCCTGCGGTTCCAAAGCGCAGAACTCCTTTCAGCGCTTGAATGACATCAGTAAGACCCAACTATTGGCGACCGGCATGAGCGACAAGCTAAGTTATGCGTTTGAGTTTTTATGCATGTCGCGGATTCGCCATCAAATGATTGACCTACAAGAGGATCGCCTGCCGGATAACAATATCGAGCCCGAAAACGTGGCGGACAGCGAACGCCACACCCTGAAAGACGCCTTCCAGGTGCTTAGCAACGCGCAAAAATTCCTCAAGTTCCGCTATCCCATGCCTGCACAACGGCAGGGGCGCTAAGATGCGCGGTATACGTCCACGTCAAAAAATCGTCCAGGCCGATTGGAAGGGCTATATGGCCCAACGAGCGCAACAAGCGAAAAATCCTGCCCTTCAGCAATTCTTTGGTACGCCGTTGCCTGATCCTGAAACGCCCATTTCTGAGGTGCCCATGGTGGCGCTGGATATGGAAACCACTGGGCTGGATGAGAGGCGCCATGCGATTGTTAGTATTGGCCTCGTGCCCTTCACGTTAAATCGTATCAAATTGGCTGAGCGGCGCTATTGGGTAGTGAACCCTTCGCGGCCGCTAGCAGAAGCCTCAATTACCTACCACCACATTACCCATTCAGAGATCGCCCAGGCGCCGGACTTAGATGCGATACTGGACGAACTGCTGGCCCAGCTAGCAGGTCGCCTAGTGGTCGTTCATTTTCGCAATATTGAACGGCCCTTTTTGAATGCAGCTGTCAAAGCCCGACGTGGGGAAGGGGTGCTGTTTCCGATGATTGATACCATGTCGCTGGAAGCGCGGATGCACCGCCAAACCCTATGGGCGCGGTTCCGCCGCTGGCTGGGTCGCCCACCGGTTTCCATCCGTATGCATGCGAGTCGTGAGCGCTATGGCTTGCCCCCTTATCAAGGACATCATGCCCTAGTGGATGCATTGGCCACCGCAGAGCTATTGCAGGCGCAAATAGCCACCCATTATCGACCTGAAACGCCATTGAAAGATATTTGGTGTTGATGCTTAGCTGTCGACATACCAACAAAAACGGGCAACCCATTGGGTTGCCCGTTTACTAGCTAAATTTGAACAGTACCAGCAAGCTTTAAACTTATGATTGGTTTAAAACCATGGTCGGTTCAAAGCATCGCTAGACGGCTTTAGGTTCGCTCATCAACCCCTTGATAATGGCATAGCAGGCCACTAGCAGAATGATGGTGAACGGGAAGCCGGTAGAAACAGCCATGGTTTGCAGCGCTGTCAGGCCACCGCCTAGCAGTAGCGCAATGGCAATCGCGCCTTCGATGATCGCCCAGAAAACGCGCTGTGGCGTCGGTGCATCGACCTTACCGCCAGCGGTGATGGAGTCAATCACCAACGAGCCAGAGTCAGACGACGTCACGAAGAACACGATGACTAGCACAATGGCTACGAATGAGGTGATTTGTGATAACGGCAGCTGCTCGAGCATTATGAATAGCTGCAGATCAACGCCTGCATCGCGAACGGCCTCAATGCCTTGGCTGACGTACTGATCAATGGCTGTGCCACCAAACGTGGTCATCCATAGTACTGATACAGTGGACGGCACCAGCATCACCGAGACCAGAAATTCACGCACTGTACGACCGCGGGATACCCGCGCAATAAACATACCGACATACGGAGACCAGGAGATCCACCAGGCCCAGTAGAAGGCTGTCCAGCCCTGGCTGAAGTTGGCATCTTCACGACCAAAAGGATTCGATAACGCAGGTAGATGAACCGCATAGTTCCAAAGGTTTTCAAAGAAGCCCGTGGCAATCATCAGGGTAGGGCCAACAGCAATCACAAAGAAAAGTAGCATTGCCGCAAGAATAATATTGATTTTGGAGAGCAGCTGTACGCCCTTATCAACGCCTGCCACGATTGAGCCGATGGCGATCATCGTAATACCGATGATCAACAGGATCATGGTGATATCACTTTCCGGCGCACCAAACAGGTAAGTGAGGCCTGCTGCTGCTTGGGTTGCCCCTAAACCAAGGGACGTAGCCAAACCAAATAAAGTGGCAAACACTGCCAAAATATCAATCACGTGGCCTGGCCAGCCCCATACGCGCTCACCCAAAAGGGGGTAGAACACTGAACGCATGGATAGCGGTAGGCCCTTATTGAAAGAGAACAGCGCCAGGGAAAGCGCGACCACCGCGTAAATCGCCCAGGGGTGCAGGCCCCAGTGGAAGATGGTTGCGGCCATAGCTAACGCTTCAGCACCGGCAGCATTGCCTTCCGCACCCGCAAGCGGCGCCCAACTGCCACCGTCAAATGAAGTGCCAAAGTGTGTCAGCGGTTCGTTAACACCGAAGAACATTAGGCCAATGCCCATGCCCGCGGCGAACAGCATTGAAAACCAACCCATATAGGTAAAATCAGGCTTGGCATCGGCGCCACCAATGCGGATTTTACCTAGAGGAGAGAAGATCAGACCAATACACAAGATGACGAATATATTCGCCGCTAAAATAAAGAACCACGCAAGGTTGCCGGTCAAAAAACCAAAAATAGCATCATAAATAGGCGCAATCGTACGCAATCGTATCTTGCAGCGCCAGGGTTAGCACCACAAACAGCAGCACGATGATTGCCGAAATGCTAAACACCTTGCCGTGCAGGTCAAGATTGAGACCCATGGTGTTAGTAGTGATGTTGTCTTGGCCGATGACATAATCGGTATCGATCAGGTTAGCCGGACCGTCTGGGGCGGGTATGCCCTCAGAGGCGGGCTCTTTAGGGGGGCGTTTATCGTCGTGGTTATCCACAGGAACCTCTCTATTTCGATCAAGAAGTGTCGATCAAAAGGGTGAACAGAAACCAAAATGTGGTCATCAACCCACATTGCATGGTGCGCGCTTAGGTGCTCACAGTAGCAAATCTATTATGAGAGTATTCAACGTAATGTGAACCTTGGCGCTTAAACAGTACTTAATAGCAGGGCTTAAAACAGTTCTTAAAACGACAACAGAGGGCCACCCGCCCCCTGCTACCGTAACTGCTTGGCTCGTTTAGCTATCGAGCCACTCTGTGACTACGTCTTGGTTATCTTCAACCCACTGCTTCGCGTTCTCATAGGGGTCGCTGCCATCTTCCTGGTTCATCAGCATGACTTCGCCCATCTGCTCTGGCGTCCACTCGAAAGCATCGAGAATGGCATAAGCTTCTGGCATGTCATCTTCCAGGCCTTGGCGAACTGCGGTGTGAATCTGCTCTGCACCGCCATAGACGTTTTCAGGGTCTTCTAGATATTTGAGATCAAAGCGGGCAAACATCCAGTGGGGCGTCCAGCCAGTAACAACGACATCTTCCTCGTTATTAATTGCACTCGACAGTGCCGCTGTCATGGTGGCACCGCTGCCACTACGCAGATTCAGCTCAAGGTCATAGGTATCCACAACCTCTTCGGTGAGGCTCATTAAGCCTGCACCGGGGTCAATACCGATGATCTCGCCGTTAAAGCTGTCGGCGTTATCGTTAAGATCTGCAATCGAGTCGACGTCGGTATACTCTGGAACCACAAGGCCCAGCTTGGTGCCATCCAGGTTGGGGCCAAGGTCTTCAATACTATCGCCCAGGCGTTCCATGTAATCGGCGTGAGTGGTTGGCAGCCAAGCAGCGACAATGGCATCCGCATCGCCAGTGGAGAGCGCCTGGAACATAGCCGCCGCTGAGAGTGAGGTTAGCTCGACGTCATAGCCCGCTTGCTCAAGTACTGCAGCGACCACGTTAGTTGAAGCGACTTCGGAAGACCACTCTACGTAGGCCAGGTTAACCATGCCTTTCTCTTCTTCAGCCTGCGCCGCGCTGCTGACGGTCACACCAGCACCTGCTAGCAGTGCCAGCGAAGCAAGACGGATACGGAGGTTCAATGTGCGATGTTTCATTCACTTTCTCCCTTGTGTATTAAAATATAAATGTACTGGTTATTAACGTGCATGATGCTTAACGAGCACGGTTGCTGCAAAACACAGCATGGTAAGCAAAGAGCGACTTAGCAAGCTAATGGCTCAACGCAGCCGCTTCTGCTGTTTTACTCTATCGCGCGTTTTCGCTATTGCCGGGTTTTTCTAAGCGATTGCGTCAGGCGGTCAAGCAGCATGGCCAGGATGACCACCGCGATGCCTGCTTCAAAGCCGTCGCCAGGGCGCAAGCGTTGAATTGCGCGCCATACTTCGCTGCCCAAACCATCTGCACCAATCATGGCGGCGATGACTACCATGGAGAGAGCGAGCATTATCGTTTGATTGATACCTGCCATTACTGTGGGCAGTGATAGCGGTAGCTGCACTTTGAATAGCTTTTGACCACGGGTAGCGCCGTAGGCATCGGCGGCCTCAATCAGCTCCACCGGTACTTGACGAATACCCAGGGTGGTAAAGCGAATGGCCGGGGGCATCGAGAAGATCACCGTGGCAAAAATCGCCGACACCGAGCCAATACCGAAAAATGGAATAGCCGGGATCAAATAGACGAATGCTGGCATGGTCTGCATAAAGTCGAGAATTGGCATAATGACCCGGTAAAGCCGGTTAGACAGCGCCGCGGCAATACCCACAGGTAACGCGATGACGACTGCCACCATGGTAGCGAACACTACCAGCGTGAGCGTTTCAATCATCGGGTTCCAGAGCCCCAGGTTCCAGATCAGTGCCAAGCCCGCAGCAGCGCCTATGGCTAGGCGAGTGCCCGCCAGCTTCCAGCAGAGCAGGGCGATCAAGCCAAGCAGCGCCCACTCGGGTAACCACATCAAGCCGTCATTTAAAACATCGATACCGGTTTGAGTGAAACGAGAGATGCCGCGGGTAACCAAAGAGTATTCGCTGGTCAACCAAGTCAGGCCGCCTTCAATCCAATCACCTAGCGGGATGCGTGGGATATCCATTATTGCTCTCCTGCTCGTGCCAGTTCGTCGAGTACTGCGCCTTTAACCACCACGCCTAGCAGTTGCTCTTGCTTATCAATAACGGCGATAGGGAAACTCTTTTCACTAAACATGGCAAACAGGTTATGCAGTGGCTCATCCATGGGGACTTTGCGGAAATCCTGGGTTAAGTAGGGAATAATCGAATCGGCACTCTCTTCAATGGCCCGGCTGGCGGCATCGGCCTCGAGTAGCCCGATAAGGCGGCGGTTGCGATCAACCACATAAATAGAGTCGATAGCATGGTCGCGCATGCGGTGTAGCGCCGTGCGTGGGCCATCGCTTTCCCGAGCGGTGGAGCGCAGTGGCCGCATGGCGCTCTCGGCGGTCAAGATACGTGCCCGGTCAACGCCTTCGATAAAGCGACGCACGTAGTCATCCGCAGGCTTGGTCAGAATCTCTTCCGGCGTGCCGATCTGCACCACTTCGCCATCTTTCAGCAACACGATACGGTCGCCAATGTTGAGCGCCTCATCCAGATCGTGGGTGATGAAGACCGTGGTTTTTTGCATTTTGGATTGCAGCTGCAAAAGCTCTTGCTGCATGTCTTTGCGAATTAGCGGGTCAAGTGCTGAGAAAGCTTCATCCATTAACAGTACGGTGGCATCGTTTGCCAGAGCACGGGCGAGGCCAACGCGCTGCTGCATACCGCCGGAAAGTTGATTCGGGTAGGCGTCTTCCCAGCCCTCCAGGCCCACTTGCTTAAGCGCATCATGGGCAATTTTATGGCGCTCTGTTTTCTCTACGCCGCGAATTTCCAAACCGAACTCGGCATTTTGCTGCACAGTGCGGTGGGGAAATAGCGCGAAATTTTGAAATACCATAGAGAAGTGACGGCGGCGGCACTCCAGTAACGCTTTCTCTTTTAGCGTCGGGATGTTTTCGCCGTCGATAATGATCTCACCTTCGGTGGTCTCAATTAGACGGTTAAGACAACGGATCAAGGTCGATTTGCCTGACCCCGAGAGTCCCATGATGACCAGCAGTTCGCCTTCATAGACATCAAACGAAATATTGGATAGCCCCAGCGTCTGGCCGGATTTCTCCAGAATTTCGGGGCGCTTCATTCCTTGATCACGTAGCTCAATGGCTTTTTGTGGGTGCTTACCAAAGACTTTGCTTAATCCGCGCACTTTAATTTTGACGGGTCGTGTCTCGTCCATCGGCGATGCCTTTTTGTTGAGCTGAATGGGCGTGTGTCGTTATTGCGCCATTCATAAAGAAATAAGAGCTTGAGTCGGATAATTTATTAAAAATTATTATACATAGGTGGGGCCTGTGTGTCACAACGGCTCGCTCAACGGGGCAATTAACGCTACATGTGTCATTTTTTACCCACTCGCGCGGGCTGCCTATAAGTACATAATGGCATTGCTAATGTTTTATAAGATATTGATTATTAATTGTTTATATTGGTTTTTTATGTTTTTGGCACGTAAAGTGATTGTAATCTAAGTAGAGTGTTGTGAATAACTTGTATACGTGTACGGAAAGCTGACTGTCGATTTTTCCAGTGAAATGTTTAGAAACAAGCAGCGTAAGTAATGGAGGTGGGTATTATGGATAAGCAACACGACCACATTGAGAGCAAGCAAATTTCCAATCGCCCACGCTGGTTAACGCTGTGCATGATGGCGACAGCGGCAAGTGTAATTGTGTTAGCTGGTTGCGGTGATAACGAAGAAACAGCGCCACCTGCTGAAGAGTCTTCACCATTAGAGCAGGATGCCACCACTCAGCCGGAACCGGGTATGAGTGAAGAGTCAGCGATGGAGCAGGATCCAGGCTTAAGTGAAGAGCCAGCAGCAGAAAACAGCATGACGCAATCTGAAGAAACGATGGCAGAAGATCCTATGCCAGAAGAGTCCATGCCGGATGACACCATGGACGAGCCCGCAGAGGGCACTATGAACCCTGACGACGAGCCTGGCTTTGGTGAAGGAACCGAACCTATGCCTGGCGCTGAGGAAGAGGATGAAAATTCGACCAGTAACTAGTCTTTAGCAAGTGTACCGCTCCCTACGATG
The DNA here is from genome assembly GCF_000982975.1 of Halomonas sp. A3H3. Lineage (NCBI taxonomy): Bacteria > Pseudomonadati > Pseudomonadota > Gammaproteobacteria > Oceanospirillales > Halomonadaceae > Halomonas > Halomonas sp. A3H3. The sequence goes on from NZ_HG423343.1 coordinate 3,357,131, forward strand.
GTAAATCGCCTCAGCTGTTTGTTCCCTGCGGCTGCTCCACACGATTTGCCATCCTTTCCGCCCCCGCGCCCGCGGGGGTTTTTTTGTTTGCTTTCTAGCTAGCGCATCCCGCCTTATCAGTATCCTGGTAGTTACTCTTCACTATCTTCCAGGCGGCGATAGAGCGTCCGACGAGCAATGCCCAGCACTTCTGCGGTGCGTCGTTTGTTGCCACCCGTTGCTTCTAATACCTTGTTAATATAGCGCTTTTCAACTTCTTCTAGGCTAGGCCAGCGGATTGGCGTTGCCGAGGGCACCTGGCTCCCTGCCAGCACTTCGCCACTGACGGTAGGCACCAGTGGGGTACCGCTTTCGACCGTTGATTGTTCGCGCAGCCGTTCGGGCAGATCTTTATGGCTGAGCGAGCCATCTTCGCTCAGGGTAACTGCCCGCATGATGGCGTTTTCCAGTTCGCGAACGTTACCGGGATAGGCATAGTTGAGCAGGTTGTTGAGCGCTTCTGGCTCGATTTGTTCGATCTGCTTGCCCTGGGCCTCGGAGTGCTTGTCGATAAGGGCAAAAACAAGGTGCTCAATATCGGTACCGCGCTCGCGTAGCGGGGGAATGCGCAGCGAGAACGTTTCCAAACGGTAGAACAAGTCGCTGCGGAAATTCTCCTGCTCGATTTCCTTCTCCAGGTTGCGGTGAGTCGCAGCGATGATGCGGACATCTACTGGCTCTTCGCGCTCGCCGCCCACTGGGCGCACGGTTTTCTCCTGCAAGGCCCGCAGTAGTTTAGCCTGCAGATTGATGGGCATTTCACCAATCTCATCTAAAAACAGGCTGCCGCCCTGAGCGCTTTGAAAGAGCCCTTTGCGCGCCTCATTAGCCCCGGTAAAGGCGCCTTTTACATGACCAAAGAACTCACTCTCCATCAAATCTGCGGGAATGCTCGCACAGTTAACCGGCACAAAGGGTTGGTCATTGCGAGGGCTTTCCTGGTGAATGGCGCGGGCGAGTAACTCTTTGCCGGTACCGCTTTCCCCTAAGATCAAAATGGGGGCATCGCTTTTGGCAAGGCGGGAGGCATCATGAAACAGTGTCTGCATGACCTGGCTTTTACCCACAATGCCGTGGAAATGGCTGATATCCGTGTCGTGGAAAACCGCCAGGCGTTGGCGTTCCAGCACGCGAAATACGGCATCGCGGATGGCATCAAGGTCTAACGGCTTGGTTAAAAAGTCGTCAGCCCCTAGCTTAAGTGCCTCAACCGCCTGATCGATGGTACCGAAAGCGGTAATCACAATAATACCCAGCTCACTGCCTGCTTGGCGGAGCTGCTGGAGTAGCTGAATGCCGGTCATACCCGGCAGTCGCACGTCGGTAATTACCAGTGAGACGGTGGTGTGGCTTAGTAAGGCAATCGCCTCTTCAGCGCTAGGTACGCCGAGTGTCGTGTAGCCTGCATCCTGCAGTTCTTCTTCTAATAACTCACGTATAGCGGCGTCATCTTCAACCACCAACAAAGGTAAAAGGGGATCCTGTTGGGTCACAAACGTTGTCCTCACGCGGATGCGGTTTCACTAATAGGTAGTGTGATTTCAAATCCAGCGCCGCCAAGGGCGCTGTCAAACACGCCGATCGTACCGCCGTGGTCGTTAATAATGCGATGTACCATAGAGAGTCCCAAACCGCTGCCTTGACCGACCGGTTTGGTGGTGAAAAATGGGTCGAACACTTTGTGATGATGGGCACTGGGTATCCCTGGGCCATCATCTTCCACCCACAGTATTAATTCGTGCTCTTGCTGCTGGGCGCGCACTCGAATTCTGTTCACTTCGGGGGCTTGCGCTGCATTGCGCAGCAAATTGGTCAGCACCTGCACAATTTGTTGGCCGTTGGCGAGTAAGTTGGGTGTCGGCGACGGTAATTCAATGTCTAAACGAATATTGCGTGGTTCCAGCTCGTCTTCAACCAAATCGCTGGCATTCATAATAAGCTGATCAAGCGCCAGTTCGCCTTTCTCTACGTTATGTTGGCGGCCTAATTCCATCAACTGGCGCACAATTTCAACGATGCGCTCGACTTCGCCACGAATACGCCCTAGCCGTGCGCGTTCGTCATCTCCAATCACATCGCGGCGAGCCAAACGCTGGGCCTGGCCATTGATCACCGTTAACGGCGCACCTATCTCATGGGCAACGCCGGCTGCCAATACGCCCAGTTCAGCCAGCTTTTTCGATTTGCGCAGGCGCTTTTCAAGCTCAATTTCGCGCCGTTGGCGATTTTCGATCTCTTGGTCTTTTTCGGCCATCGCATCCAGCATGCCATTCAAACCGGAGGCAAGGTGGCGATATTCGATAGGGCCGTCTTCGGTGGCGCGCTGGCTGCGGTCACCTTTTTCTACCAACTGCATTACGTGCAGCAGCCGGTTAAGCGGGCGCTCGATATGGCGGCGAAACCCCCACCAAATACTAAACACGATTCCGGCGGCGCCAATCACAAACACCAACACGGCCACAATACTGATAAAACCCGTGTAGTTCTCAATACCGGTATTTAGCCGATTAACCTGCAGTACCCCATATACAGTGCCATCTTGTGAGCGCAAGGGTGTCAATGCAGAGTAGTAATTCCACCCATCGTGTTGGCGATAGTTGCTATATAAGTCATCGCGCTCAATGATTTGTTGAATCTCTTCACGGCTGAAAATATCTTTGCCTAGGCCCAGCCCGTAAATATCGCGACCCTGGGTATCGAATACATAGGCACCGTAAATTCGATGGAAGGAGAACGCCGACTGTAGCGCTTCTTCAAGCGGCGTGTTGCTATCTGGCGTAACCGCGTAGCTGAGCGACGAACTCAGCGTACGGGTAATAATCTCAACTTCCGTTTGTAACTTTGAGCGTACGTTATCTTCGAGCGACTTGATTGCCACTAAGCTAAAAACCACCAGGATGACAAATAGCGGCACAATCACGGTCAAAATAATCAAATTGCGTAGTCGCATGGGGCATCCATGGTGGTTTTAATACGTTTTAATATCAGCCAGTGAATGAAGCGCTACTGGTTCGTTGGCGCTAGGCGGTACAAGCCGCCCTGGGGGGCGTCAGTGAGTAAGTAAATGGCATCATCAGGGCCTTGGCGAACATCGCGAATGCGACCCACTTCGCCTTGTAAAATCAGCTCTTCCTCGGTGACACGGCCCTCTTCCAAGCGCAGGCGCAACAGCTTCTCGCTACCTAGCCCACCGGCTAATAAGTTGCCTTGCCACTCACTAAAGGCGTCGCTAGTCACTTCGGCAAGCCCAGCGGGGGCGAAGCGGCCTTCAAATACATACACTGGATCAACCATGCCGGGGAGCGAATCTTCGCCAATCGGCTCGTTGGTTGCATAGTCATTGCCCTGGCTGACCTTTGGCCAGCCGTAATTATTGCCCGCTTCGATATGATTCAGCTCGTCGCCGGTGCGGGGGCCATGCTCTGACGCCCAGGCTTCGCCGTTACTGAGCACGACCATGCCTTGAATATTGCGATTACCCATGGAGTAAATTTCATCCAGGGTGGTGTCATCACCAACGAAAGGGTTGTCATCGGGAACGCCGCCAGTAGCGGTAAGACGCAGGGTAGAGCCCGCGTGGTCATCGCTTGCCTGGGCGCGGGGCGGTTCACTGCCGCGATCCCCAATACTCATTAGCAGGGTACCGTCGGGCAGCCACGCCAACCGCGAGCCGTAATGGCGGCCCGGCCCAGAGGCGCGATCTTGTTCAAACAAGTGTTCGACCTCTCCTAGCTGGCCATTGTGCCATTTTATTCGCGATAATGCTGAACGGCTGTTATTGCCCTCGGGCTTGCTCCAGGTGAAATAGATCCAGTCGTTATCACCCTCGCCATTTCCGCCTTCAAAATCAGGATGTAACGCTACGTCTAGCAAACCGCCCTGGCCCTGAGTACTCACTTCGGGCATGCCTTCCAACGTACTGGCTTCACCGCTCTCGGGGTCGACAAGTTTCAGTTGCCCGCTGCGTTCGCTCACCAAGTAGCGGCCATCGGGTAAAAACGCCACCGCCCAAGGGTGCTCAAAACCATCGGCGATACGCTCAATGGAAAGGTTTAAATGGTCGGTTTCCAGCGATTCCTGGACGATTTCCGCATTTGCCGTGTTAATAGCGCCCGCCAGCACTAGTCCACTGATCCTTGCCCAAGCCCCAGGGGGCAGTGGGCGTTGGGTATGGTTGTTCATGTGAAGCATAGCGTGCCCTCTGGTGACGTTAATCATTGGCATCCTTGCCAGTAGTCTAGCAGTGACCTTTTAGTCACGTGTGGGTTCCACTATTACATGAGCAGGGCGAGTAGCACGGGCAGGTAAAACAGCGCTAACAACGTCGAGCAGAAGACCAAACTGGCTACATAGACGGGTTCGCGCTGGGCGCGCTGAGCAAAGAGATAGTTGAAGACCGCCACTGGCATGCACATCTGCACCACTAAAATGCTTTGGGCCAGTGGCGGAAGGCCCACCCAGCCAGCGATCAACCAGGCGACCACGGCAGCGAGGGGCACGCGCACCAGACTAAATCCGAGCCCTGAACGCAGGTTCTTCACCTGAATGCTGGCTAGCGATACGCCCAGAGTAATGAGCATGAGCGGTACCGTGAACCCCGACATTAAGTCCACCGTATTCGCCAGCCAGGGGGGCAGGGAGGTGCCCGTTAGCAGTAGCGCCATGGAAATCGCAATGGCATACACCGTAGGCGTTTTGGCAAGGGTTTTAAGCGGGTTGCCTTGGCTATTAAGCACAGCGCCTAGGGTGAACTGAAAAAGCGAGACGGTCACCATCACGGTGATGCCGTAGGCAAACCCGGCACTACCAAAGGCGTAAAGCACCACGGGTAAGCCCATGTTGCCGGTGTTGGGGTACATCATGGGCGCAAGCAGTACCCGCCAACTGCGGCGCAGCAGTTTTGCCACGCCAAAGGTCGCCGCCCCCATAGTGAGAATGACAAGCGCGGCGGCTAGCATCGTCTGGCCAAAGGTGGTGGCATCAATATCAGCACCCGCCAGGGAGGCCAATACCAGCGAAGGCGTGCCAATGTTAAACACCAGCCGGGTAATAAAGTCGACCGGGTAGGGATGGCCTAGGCGTACCCACAAGTAGCCGAGCCCTGCACCCGCCAGCACGGGCGCCATGACAGCAAAGAGTTCGGCGAGCATTTACAGTCCTTGGCTAATCGGTAGCCGCCTATTGTCGTTAATAAGCGGGCTAACTGGCAAGGCAAACACTCGAATTAACCTAGACGGCGGCGGCTGACGTGCGCCACGGGGCGGGCACCTGGCTGCGTAAAAACTCTAACAGCGCGTGGGTACGGCGGGTCTGGTGACCGTAAGCATAAAGCAGTGTGATAGGAAGTGGCACCGGCTCCCAGCCGGACAGGCAGTTAATCAGCTCGCCTGGATGATGCTGTTCGCGTTTTGCGGTTAACCAGTGTGAGAGCAAGCCGATACCCTGGCTGCGCGCAATGGCATCTATATGCAGGGTAGTGAGATCTACCCGCAGCCGTGAACGGGGCGGGTTAAAGGTGTATTCGCCATGCTCTGGATGAGTGAGCAGTAGCCCGTCAGAAGCCGTGCCCAGCAGGTCTATCCAGGCGTGCTGGTTCAGTTCGTCGGGGTGTTGAGGCGTGCCAGCCGCCTCTAAATAGTGTGGGCTGGCATAAAGCCCGCGGGTTAAATGCCCCAAGCGCTCCTGGTTTAGCCCGCACTCATGAGTCGGCCCAAGCCAGACATGCACGCTATTGCTGTGCATTTTAGTGGGCGGTGTTTCCCTGGTGTGTAGCGTTAACTCTACCTTGGGGTGGCGGTTTAAGAAGGCATCAATGGCACTGGCTAACCAGCTGCGGGCCAGGGCACCGTGCACTTCAAGGGTAATTTCTCCGCTAATCTCCTCACGCAGCTCTGCCAGCGCCTCCTGGCTATGAGCCGCCATTGCCAAAAGCTCGGTGCAGTAGTTGTGAAACAGTAACCCCGCCTCGGTAGGAATCAAGCGGTTGGCCTGACGGCGCAGCAGTGGCTGGTTAAGCCGGGTTTCGAGCTGGCTGATACGGCGGCTAAGGGTCGATTTGGCTAATCCGAGCTTTTGAGCGCTGCGAGTCAAACTGCCCGTGGTCATCACATCGGCAAAGGCGGTAAGTTCGTCAAAGTCATACATGGTCAGGCCCACGGAAAAGGGTGAGCGCTAATTGTGCCATTTTTCGGTGCGAATGAAAATAATAGGCATTTGTGTTCCGGTATGCTGAACGTACCGTCTCACCCCAGTGTGCAAAGAGTGTGTAAAAATATTAATGCTAATAATTCGCATTTAATAGAGCAAATGCTTACCCACATTGCTCACACACTATAAAGGACGAAGTTATGTCTCCCTGTTTGCGCCGTACGCTGCTGGCCAGCGCTATCTCTTCGCTTGCCAGTAGTGCTCTTTGGGCACAAGACGCGCCCCGCTTAGACGATATGGTGGTAACTGCGTCAGGTTTTGAACAGCAGATTACCAATGCCCCCGCGTCTATCAGCGTGGTTTCCCGCGAAGAGTTGGAACAAGGCCACTATCAGAGTGTTACCGATGCGCTGCGCGATGTGCCCGGTGTGATTGTCACCGGCGGTGGGAGAGGGGATAACGGCCAGGATATCTCTATTCGCGGCATGCCCTCCCAGTACACCCTGATATTGGTCGATGGGCGCCCGCAGAATTCCCGCGAGTCTCGCCCTAATGGCGATGCAGGTTTTGAGCAAGACTGGCTGCCGCCGTTACAGGCTATTGAGCGTATTGAAGTAGTGCGTGGGCCAATGTCGACGCTCTACGGCTCCGATGCCATCGGCGGGGTCATTAACGTGATTACCCGCAAGGTTGCGCAGGAGTGGCACGGTAATGTGCAACTCGACACCGTGCTTCAGGAAGACAGCGACTCCGGCGATAGCCGCCAAGCCAATTTTTATCTGAGTGGCCCGCTGGTAGGGGAGCGTTTAGGGCTCCAGCTCTATGGCCGTGCCTCTCAGCGCGATGAAGACAATATCCTTAACGGCTACGAAGATAAAAGCCTGCAAAGCCTCACCGCTCGATTTAGTCTTGCCGCATCAAAAAACCACGACTTCACTTTTGAGGCCGGTATCACGGAGCAGGAGCGCGAATCGCTGATGGGCAACTCGGCGCCATCGGAGGGCTGTCGCGGTGGTTGTGAGGATAGCTACAACAACTATACCCATCAGCACGTTGCGCTAACCCACAGTGGTCGCTTCGATTGGGGTACCAGCGAAACCTACTTGCAGCGTGAGCGCAGCGAAAATAAATCGCGGGATATTGAAATTACCAACACTACCGCCAAAACCAGCGCTGTCATTCCGCTAGGCATGCATATGGTGACGCTAGGCGCTAACTACGAGGAAGAGTCGCTTGAAGATAGTACAACGAACAGACTGCCTGACTCTGATCGTAGTGAGATTGAGAATAGCCAATGGGCAATTTTTGTTGAAGATGAATGGATGCTTACCGATTCCTGGGCATTGACCGGCGGTTTACGTGTTGATGATGACGACAACTACGGTAGTCATTTAAGCCCGCGTCTTTATAGCGTGTGGAATATGACGCCTGACTGGACGTTGAAAGGCGGCGTTTCAACCGGTTATCGAGCGCCCAACCTGCGCGAGATCACCCCCGACTGGGGGCAGGTCAGTCGTGGTGGCAATATTTACGGTAATCCTGACCTTGAGCCAGAGACCTCGCTCAATAAAGAGCTGGCCCTGCTTTATGCCAACGACTCTGGCCTGAGCGGCAGCGTCACGCTATTCCATAACGACTTTGACGATAAAATTACCCGAATAGCTTGCCCCATCGATATCTGTACGGATGGCGCTAACCAGTTTGGCAGCGACCCGACTTATCGCGTTAACGTTGATGAAGCGGTGACCCAGGGCGTAGAGGCGAGTGTGGCTGCGCCTTTAACCGATACCGTTGAGTTAACGGCCAGCTACACCTATACCGATAGCGAGCAAAAAAGCGGTGAGTATGCAGGCGAGCCGTTAACACAGCTGCCTAAGCACCAGGTATCCGCCTCGTTAGATTGGCAAGTCTCTGCCAAGTTGAGTCAATGGACAAAAGTCACTTACCGCGGCGAAGAGAGCCAACCGACTACTGGCCCTTCGAGCAGTGCCATTGTGGCTCCTTCCTACACCTTTGTAGATGCAGGTATTGGCTACCAGCTAAATGAATCGACTCAACTGAACGCGGGTATCTACAACCTGTTCGACGAAGCGATTGACTACGATGAGTACGGCTATGTGGAAGATGGCCGCCGGGTTTGGTTAGGTCTCAACGTCGCCTTCTAAACGCTAGGTTCCCGTTATAAACGCAGTACAGCAGCGGCTATCCAGCGATAGCCGCTTTTTTGGCTGCTAGGCAAGGAGAGGAGAGTCAGCAAAAAAGCCCCAGCGCATGGCCGGGGCAGAAATCAGCATTGAAACAGTAGCGAGCTGAAATTGATTAGAACTCGTAGCGGGCGGATAGCCACAGACGGCGACCTTCTTCACTATTGGCGTAAACGTTGCCAAAGCTGGAGCCATCGCCGTAGGCGCGGTAGTCGACAAAGTCTTTGTCAAACAGGTTATAGATGGTTGCGCTCAGATTAAGCTGATTGGTGACTGCATAGTTACCGCCTAAGTGAAACAGTGAATAGGCTTTAAAGTCGCCCAGGTCATCAAACGAGGGGGCGCCGCGCACGCTTTCGCGGTTACGGTAGCGTTCGCTGCGGTACTCAGCTGAGAGCCAGGTGTCCAGTTTTGCCGTTGCCTGCCAGCGCAGCGTGGCGTTGATGGCGTGTTCGGGGGTATCCGTCAGTGGCTCACCCTCGTTATCGCCACTCTTCTGCTCGCTATCGGTATAGGTGTAGTTAGCGTTAACGTGCCAATCGGGAGCGAACTGGTAGCTGGTAGAGAGCTCAACCCCTTGGGTGATCGCTTCATCGATATTGATATCCTGGCTATACAGGCCGTCAGGAATCAGCAGGTCGTTTTCCACCAGGATATCGCTGCCGCTGGCAATCTTATCGTCAAACTGGTTGTGGAACAGCGTGGCGCTGGCGGTAAAGCCTTGCTGGTTGTCGTAATGGGCGCCTATCTCGCTGCTGGTGCTGGTTTCAGGCTCAAGATCCGGGTTGCCAATGGTCAGCACGGTGCCTTGGCCGGTAACGCCGTTGATGCCATCGTGCAAATCATTAAGCGTGGGCGTTTTATAGCCGCGGCTCACGCCACCTTTTAATGTCCAGTTGGGCGTCGTGTTCCACACCAAGTAGCCGCGCGGGCTGAACTGGCTGCCAAAGGCGTCGTGGTGATCGTAACGGCCGCCTAGGGTCAGGGCCAAATCGTCCCGCAGCATCCATTCATCTTCAGCAAACAGCGACCAGGTGGTTTGGGCAAAGGTCTCACCGGCCAAGCCGTCGTCAAGCTCGGCATCCCACCACTGCAGGCCCAACGTGGTCATGTGGTTGCCCAGCGGCATGATGAATTTGCTGTCGAGCACGGTATTGGTGGTTTCCAGCTCCCGCGGCGCACCGCCGACAATGCTAGGAAAGCCTTCGTAAGCGACGCCAACATCACCAGGAATCGTGCGTCCTTTGGTTTCGGTGGTATTGCGCATCAGGCTGGATTCCAACGTACCCGAGGCAAAACGTCCAGTGTGGCCAATGGCGATTTGCTCGCGCTCAAAACGGAGTTCATCCGAATAGCCGGTGGCGCTGCCAGGGGCGGGCGCGCAGCTGCGGGTGCGTCCATCCAGGGTGCCTAGCTGGCACTCGTCGTTGTTATAGCGTTGACGATTGACTTCACCATCTAGCCACAGGTCATGGCTATCAGAGGGTGTCCAGGTTAGCTTGCCGCCGATGTTGTAGGTATCGCCTTCCACCGGGCTGGGGCCGCGCTGGCTGACCTCAATAGGATTGCCGTCACCGTCGGTGTAGGTGAGTTCAGAAGCATCGCGCTCATAAACCCGGCCACGCAGTTGAAGGCCAAGGGTATCTTCCACCAAAGGGCCGCTGGTATACAGGTTGATCTCGCGACGATCGCCAAAATCGCGATCTTCGTTAAAGGTGTTTTCGACCCCGATAGAGCCAGTCCACTCGCGGCCAACCCGGCGGGTAATAATGTTGATTACCCCACCCATGGCGTCAGAGCCATATAGTGTCGACATCGGCCCACGGATAACTTCAATTCGTTCAATGCTGGAAATGGGGGGAAAGAAGCTGGTGGAGGTTTCGCCAAACCCATTGGGCGTCACGCTGCCGGCGGTATTCTGGCGGCGGCCGTCAATCAGGATCAGCGTGTAGTCGCTGGGCATGCCACGAATACTAATGTTGCTACCACCGGTTTTGCCCACTGAGCCGCCGATATCCACCCCCTCAACGTTGCGCAGGGCATCAGCAATACTGGTAACCCGTTGACGCGAAAGCTCCCCGCGAGAGATCACCGAAATGCTGGCAGGGGCATCGACCATCGCCTGTTCAAACCCGCTGGCCGAGACAACGATATTGTCCAGCTGTTGATCTTCTTGAGCGGTGGCTGTGCCTGCAGAAACAGCAAACGTGACGGCACTAGCCAGAACAGAGCGAGTAAAGCGTGGCATGTCATTCCCTCTTGGTTACGATAATTATTAGCCAATGATATTAATTATCAAATAAAGGCGGGAGTCTAAAAAGAAAAGTTCCCAAACGCGAGGGAATGATTGAGGAACGTTGCGTTGCGCATACTGAAACAGTGAGAGGGTGGAGGAGTTGCAGGAAATGGAACACGCCATTCGCTGGAATAGTAGTGCAAGCGCTTTTGAGAATCGTTATTATCCTTGCCAAGGTACCGTATTGAGAGAAACTTATGCTGGTTAAAACGACATCAATGGCCGCCATCCTCGCTAAGAGCGGGCGTTTAGGTATGGTCGGCGTATTGCTAAGTATTTTTGTGGCAGGCACTGCGCAAGCGCGCACGCTGGAAACCGCCTTTGGCGACGTAGACGTTGAGGGAACCCCAGAGCGCGTCGTAACACTCTACGAAGGCGCTTTGGACGCTGCCGTAGCGGCAGGCGTGAACCCGCTAGGCGCTGTGACGACGCGTGGTGGCGACAACGTGGCAAGCTATATTGAAGCGCACCTTGGCGAGAACACGCCTGCCATTATGGGCGTGGTGCGCGAGATCAATATCGAAGCCGTGCTGGCGCAGCAGCCGGATCTGATTTTGGCGCCCGCCCAGCTTTCTGATGAGCAGTATCAACTGCTGTCACGTATTGCGCCTACGGTGGTGCCACCCACTCAGCCACTTGCGCCGGATAACTGGAAAGACGAAGCCCGCCTTTACGGCGAAGCGCTTAATCGCCAAGCCGCCATCGCAGAAGCGATTGAGGCCGTTGAGCAACGCGCCGCCGAGGTCGCCGAGGCAGTGGAAGAGGCCGGTGTCGGTGGTAGCGCCTTCTTGGTGCGCTGGATGCCCGGTGGCCCTATGGTGATGTCGGAAAACCTTTTCGCTGCAGGTTTGTTAGCCCAAGCGGGGCTGGATGTTCAGGACGCTGGCCTAGTGGGCGAGCGCGGCGTGCATAGCGATGTGCTGAGCCTGGAAAACCTTTCCCAAGTGGACGGCGACTGGCTGTTCCTGGCAACGCTCAACGAAGATGGCCAAGCGGCGGTGGACGCAGCCAAGCAGAGCAGTGCCTTTACGCGCCTAAACGTGGTGCAGCAAGACCACGTAGTGCCGGTAGATGGCCAGCTATGGACAAGTGCCAATGGCCCGCTGGCCGCCCAGGCGATTCTTGACGATATAGAGGCAGCGCTGTTGCCGTGACGGTTCCACGTTTTGCAACGCCTAACGTTAGGCGTGCTACTCCCCGAACGCTAATGCTGCTGCTACTCACCGCCCTTGTGGCGGTGAGTCTCGTTAGTTTATTAATCGGCGCAGGTAGCGTTGGCCCCGGCAGGACCCTGGCGCTACTCAGCGGCGCCCAGGACGATGAAGCACGCTTCATCGTCTGGGAACTGCGCGCACCGCGCACCTTAATTGGTATTGTCGTGGGCATGGCACTAGGCGTTGCTGGAGCCTTGTTGCAAGCGGTGGCACGCAACCCGCTGGCTGAACCGGGGCTTTTAGGGGTTAGCGCGGGGGCGGCGTTTGCCGTGGCGCTGGCCTTAGTGCTGGGTGCCAGCGCCGCCACGTTACGCATTTCAGTCGCGCAGTTAGGTGCGCTGGTGGGCTGCGTGTGCGTATTGAGCGTGGCGCGCTTTCGCGGTGTGGGTAACGACCCCATCCGGCTCGTGCTTGCCGGGGCTGCGTTCTCTGGCCTGTTGGCGTCATTAACCTCATTGATACTGCTTTACGACCAGCGTGCCGCTGATGAAATTCGTTTCTGGGTGATTGGCAGCTTGGCAGGCCGCCGCTTGGACGACCTGCTTGCCGTGCTGCCCAGTATGCTGGTCGCGTCAGTGATGGTTGCGCTGATTGCTCGGCCGTTAGCTGCCCTGGCACTAGGCGAACGAGTGGCCTCTGGTTTGGGCCACCACCCCAACCTCATTCGTTGGTTGGTCATCGCCTGCGTGGCGCTGTTGGTGGGGGCTGCCACCGCCATCGCCGGGCCCATTGCCTTTGTTGGGTTGGTGGTGCCGTTTGTCGCACGGGCCTTTGCCGGGCCTGATATTCGTCGCACGCTATGGTTTTGTCTGCCCATCGGGCCGCTGATCGTCCTCGCGGCCGATATCATCTCTCGAGTGGTGGTCGCTCCATCGGAACTACCGTTGGGCGTACTCACGGCGCTGTGCGGCGCCCCCGTACTGATAGCGGTTGTACGTGCGCGCCGCCTACCAATGCTATGAATTCGCTAATGAAAACCACGCAGATAAAAAGCTCGTCTATGCCTTTCTCTTCGGAAGACCAGTTCCGCGCGGACGGCAATAACAACGTACCGCCACCGCAAGGTTACTGGCGATTCGCTTGGCGAAGCGGGAACGGTGCGAACAGTCTGTTATTTGAGCAGCGAGCGGTAGCCGTTAACCTGGGCCTGTTTGGCGCGTTACTGCTTGCCAGCGTTTTTTATCTAAGCCTGGGCAGCGTTAAGGTCGCGCCAACGGCGGTGCTGCAGGCACTGTTTGGCAACGCAGATATAATGGCGAGCTTTGTAGTGCAGGAGCTACGCTTGCCGCGTTTGGCCGCAGCCGTTAGTACCGGGGCGGCCTTCGCGTTAGCCGGCATACTGATGCAAACCCTGGCCCGCAATCGCTTGGCGACGCCGGGTATTATTGGTATTGATAACGGCGCGACGACATTTGCAGTGGCCTCCATCGTAGGCCTTGGTGTTTCTATCGCGCCGCCTGCCATGGCGTTAGCAGGGGCAACCACCGCAGCGGTACTCACCTTCGGACTCGCCGCGGGCAACGGCACCCAAGGGTATCGCTTTATCGTGGCGGGGATTGGCGTGGGCGCGGTGTTTGGCGCGATAACGCAATTGATGCTGGCGCGCGTCGCCATTGATACCGCCAATGCCGCTTACCCATGGACGGTGGGTTCGCTCAATGCCCGCCCCAGCGGCGCACTGCAGTTACTCATGCTCGGGTTGGCGTTAGGGCTGGCCGCTGCCATGGCATTAGCCCGTTCGCTAACGCTACTGCGTTTCAAGGATGCTACCGCTAGCGGGTTAGGCGTAAACGTCAAGCGACGCCGGTTGGAAGTGCTGCTGCTATCTGTCGCCTTGACGGGGTTAGCGGTCGCTGTTGCCGGGCCGGTGGGCATGGTGGGACTGATTGGCCCGGAGATTGCCCGGTCAATGTCGAGTTCTCGTAGCGTGCCGGTTTTGGCGGCAACGCTGGCGGGGGCGCTGGTCATGGTACTCGCCGACTTGGCCGGGCGTACGCTGCTGGCGCCGATCGAGATTCCCGTCGGTATCGTTACCGCCGTGGTCGGCGGGCCCTGGTTACTTTGGATATTAATGCGCCCGCAACGGAGCTTCACATGAGCCAATCTCCAACACCCACTATGCCATCTCTTGCCACGCAGTCGCTCGGCATGAGTTATGGCACCCGGCAGGTGATCGATGGCTTGGATATCACCCTGCCCAGCGGCAAAGTCACCGCCATTGTGGGCCCCAACGGCTGCGGAAAATCGACGTTGTTGGCCGGGCTTGCTCGTTTACACAAACCCGATAGCGGTGCTGTATTGCTCGATGGCGACGATATTCAGCGCTTGCCCACGCGCCAATTGGCCACTCAGCTGGCGCTACTGCCCCAGGAGGCCGTCGCACCGGAGGGGCTAACCGTGACCGAACTGATTCGTTTTGGTCGCCAGCCCCACCAAGGCTGGCTGCGCCAGTGGTCAGCAGAAGACCAGCGCGTGGTGCAGCACGCGCTAGCGGCGGCAGGGCTTGAACAACTCGCTGACAGGCCAATTGATGCGCTTTCCGGTGGACAGCGCCAACGCGCCTGGATCGCCATGACCATCGCCCAGCAAACCCCGCTGCTGCTGCTGGATGAACCCACCTCCGCGCTGGATCTTGGCCACCAGATTGAAGTGTTCGAGCTGGTGAAACATCTTGCCCACCACGGCCGTACCGTGGTGATGGTGCTGCACGATCTCGCCAGCGCCTGCCGCTACGCTGACCATCTCATCGCCATGCGCGAAGGTCAGATTATCGCGGCAGGGGCTCCGGCTACGGTGGTTACGCCTGACCTGGTGCGAACGCTCTATCAAGTGGAGTGCACGTTACTCACCGACCCTGATACCGGCAGCCCCTTGCTGGCCAATGTGCACCGCTCCCCGGCACCTGCTTACTAGGCAGTCTCCAGCCTTTCGCCGCATTGCTAAAGATGCATTAAGTTGATGCCCTGCTAGAGATAGCGGGGCGATTTCATTACTCTATCGCTTCTAAACCTATTTCAGCTATAACAACCTCAGTAAGGAACACTCGTGTCCTCTCCTGCACACAGTTTTCAAGCGTTGCTGCGGCTACTGCGCTACGCCAAAGGCTATCGTCGGCGCATCATTGCCGCCACCGCCTGTTCGATTATCAACAAGCTGTTTGATATTGCCCCAGAGATTCTGATTGGTGTCGCCATTGATGTGGTGGTCAATCAGGAGCAGAGTTTTGTGGCCAGCCTCGGCTTCGAGACGCCCCAACAGCAGATCACCATGCTGGCGGTGCTGACGTTTGTTATCTGGGCGGGGGAATCGCTGTTTGAGTACTTGTTCCAAATTCTCTGGCGTAACTTAGCCCAACGTTTGCAGGCGGATATGCGCCAAGATACCTACGAGCACGCTCAACGGCTGGATATGGCGTTCTTTGAATCAAGAAGCTCCGGCCAGCTAGTGGCCACCATGAACGACGACGTTAATCAGCTTGAGCGCTTTCTGGACGGTGGCGCCAACGCGATGGTTCAGGTAGTGGTGACGGTGGTGGTGATTGGCGCGGTATTCTTTGTGCTTTCGCCGTTGATTGCGCTGCTGGCGTTTACACCTATTCCGTTGATCATTTGGGGGGCGTTCTTCTTCCAGCGCAAAGCCGGGCCGCTCTACAGCGACGTGCGTGAAAAGGTGGGTGATTTAGCCAGCCGTTTATCCAACAACCTAAGCGGCATCGCGACGATTAAAAGCTTTACCAGTGAAGAGCGCGAAGCGGAACGCCTGCGCGAGGCCAGCGAAGCCTACGTAGAAGCCAACAGAAGGGCGATCAAGGTTAGCTCCGCGTTTATTCCTGTGATCCGCATGGCGATTTTGGCGGGCTTTCTGGCCACCTTTACTGTGGGCGGCATGATGGCGCTCAACGGTTCACTCAATGTGGGTGCTTACGGTGTGTTGGTATTCCTGACCCAGCGTCTGCTCTGGCCGCTCACTGGCCTGGCTCAGGTGATCGACCTGTTCGAACGCGCCATGGCCAGCACGCGACGGATTCTTGATCTACTTGAAGTGCCGATTACCGTTAAGGACGATAGCACCACCCCGCTCGTTCAGCCGGTGCGCGGCGAAGTGACCATCGACAATGTGAGCTTTCACTACGCTACCAGTGGTGTTGGCGTGGAAAACATTCATTTACACGCACCGGCAGGCAACACTCTGGCATTAGTAGGCGCGACCGGCTCGGGTAAATCGACCCTCATCAAGCTGCTGCTGCGCTTTTACGACCCGGAAAACGGGCGGGTACTCATCGATGGCCAGCCGATTACCGAGGTCAGCATGAACTCGCTACGCCAGTCGATCGGCCTGGTCAGCCAGGATGTTTACCTGTTTGAAGGCAGCATTCGCGACAATATCGCTTACGGCAAGCCCGATGCCGACGAAGCCGCGATTATCGATGCGGCAAAAACCGCCGAGGCGTGGAGCTTTATCGAAACGCTGCCCCAAGGATTGGATACGCCGGTAGGGGAGCGGGGCGTGCGGCTTTCCGGCGGCCAACGCCAGCGGCTTTCTTTAGCGCGGGCGCTACTTAAAGACCCGCCTATTTTGGTGCTGGATGAAGCCACCAGCGCAGTGGACAACGAAACCGAAGCGGCCATTCAGCGATCGCTAAAGCGCATCGCCCATGGCCGCACGGTGATTATGATTGCTCATCGGCTTTCGACCATTGTGCATGCTGATGAGATCGTGGTGATTGAGAAAGGCCAAGTGGCCGAGCGGGGCACCCATTCCAGCCTATTGGCAGCTAACGGCCACTACGCCGCCCAGTGGCGGGTACAAACCGGCGAAGCCCAGGCGGGGGATGTGGAAGCACTCAGTAACCTTTAACGACTACTGATTAACTATTACCTATTAACCAGGAGCGCATTGAGGGTGACGGGCACATGCTCTTCAATCTCCTGGTAGCCCAGTAACGACATCACGGTGCGCACCGTGGTGTTGGCCATCAGTGCTCGGCCATCCATCGCCATGGGCTCCGCGTGGGTGACGCGTATCTCATTTAGGCCTTCGCGGGTAAACCGCAGCGGCACGGATTCCTGTTGGTTAACCATGTCTGATTGAACGCTAAAGGTCAGCGTCTCCACCAGTGATTCGCCAATATCCAAACCGTCCAAGCGTTCTGGCGGCATTTGCGCTTCTAGCGTCACCAAGGTGGTGTTCGCCAGCAAACCTATCCAAGGTGGCAGCTCGCCAAAGCGTTCCAGCACATCCGTTTGGCTGAGCTTTAACGGCAAGCGCAGGGTGCCATCGCTGGAGATATCACCCTGCAGATCGCGCACTTGATGGTGATGAGTTTGCGGTGCTTCGCCGTTCAACTGAGTAATCGATGCCTGCACCCGCGACTGTCCAGGATCAAGCTGCCAATCAGCGTGCACGGGCAGCGCCAACAATAAGGGAAATAGAGCAATCAATGCTTTCACAGCGCGTCTCCGCATAAAGAACTACTCACCAGACTGCCCAATCCACATAAAGTGCCGTAATGACATCAAGATAGCGCAAAGGGGCTAGCCTCACCCGGCCACATTCGCTATGATATGCACGCTTTTCGGGCCTATAGCTCAGTTGGTTAGAGCAGGGGACTCATAATCCCTTGGTCGTAGGTTCAAGTCCTACTGGGCCCACCATTTCTATATTTACCTATTTCAAAAGCAGGGAGTAATTAGTCCCTGGAGCTGCTGTATATCTGATTCTAGTTACGCCCTGCGCACGTCTAAAACTTTCAAGTCCCCCAATATTACCCAACCCACCAGCGCCAACCCGCAGCGCAAAGCATACCCATGGCAATCGATACCAGCGGGCTTCTCAATACTACCGCCACCGTGCCAGCGGCAATGGCCGCGAGCCGAACGCCGCCGTCACCATGCACGATGATAGGCGTAATAACGGCAATCAGGACTGAGCTAGACATGGCATCGACGAATCGCCGCACGCGTGGACTTAGCGGCACACGCGACATGATTAGCAGCCCCAGCACTCTGGAGCCATAAGCAATTACCACCATTAGCATGATAGCTATCAACGGCTGCCACACGGGTGATGAGCTCATGAGGCGCTTTCCCTTAACCAGCGCCCGGGTAATAATACGGCCACCACGCCACCAGTAATGGCACCCACCATCACATGTAGGTAAGGCGGCAACCACCAGTACGCCATTAATGCACTCGCCGCTGCTGCCAGCCAGGGTAGGGCCATTGCCGCTCTTGGGTTTCCACCTACAACGATCATCAACAGAAAGCACAGCATGATCACATCAAGGCCGAAGCGTTCAGGTTCGGTAATGCCTCCACCGAAGGCTAGCCCTATCGCAGTGCCCCCGACCCAGGCGCCCCACAGCGCGATCCCGCCACCTAGAAGAATGCCCAGGTTTCGCTCACCGCGTTGATACTCTCCCAGCGCCATTGCCCAGTTGGAGTCGGTTAGCAGAATCACCATAGCGAATTGCTGGCGTTGAGGTAACGCCTTGAGCCAGGGATAGAGCGCCGCACTCATTAGCATATGCCGGGTATGAATCGCGAGTGTGACCGCTGCCAGAGCAAGCAGTGGCAGAGGCGAATGCCACATCTCTAGGGCAGCAAATTGCGATGGAGCCGCGAAGACAAACAGGCTCATTAGCATCGCTTCCCAGCCGGCCAACCCTTGGTGCACGGCGGCTACGCCAAACGCCAATCCAAACGCGATGGTAAAAACCGCCAAAGGCAGCATCATGCGGATCCCTCGCCAGGTGCCCGTGATATCCAGCCGAGTAGGATTTTCTTTTATTTTCATTGCTTAACCGTTCTAAGTGAAACAGGTCATATCAAAAACAAACAGACCTGCTTGTTTTTTTATTATTTGAAGTCTAGATTGAATTATGAACACGCGCCACAGCTGGTGACGTGCCAACAAGATGAAACAATACAACAGATAAAACAGCCGATTAAATCGGCCCGGGAAACTATATGAACTTCACTCGTAATACGCTGACACTCGCCGTTGGAGCGCTGGTCTTGCCTGTCGTTGCTTCTTCAGCCTATGCCGCAACATCCTTTATTGCCAATTCGTTCTACGACCAACAACACCCCCATTCCCGCTACGGTTACATAGAGTGGGCCGAAATGGTCAAGGAGCTCTCGAACGGTGAACTGCAACCCGAGGTTTATACCGGCACCGTACTGCTGGCACCACGGGCTAACCTGCAGGGTATCCAGGATAACGTGGTTCAGGTTGCTCACCATGCGGCTATCTACACGCCTTCTGAAATGCCGGTCGCGAATGCCGTGCAGGAGTTGGGGTTTAACTATGATGACCCGCTGATTGGCATACTGGCGGTGACAGACTTCAGCCTTAATAATCCCACTCAGCTAGCCGAGTGGGAGGAGCTGGATATTGTCTACCTGGGCGCCTATAACACGCCTTCCTATGTGCTGTTCTGCCGCGAGCCAGTCCGAAACCTGGAAGAGCTACGCGGTAAACGTATTCGTACGGCTGGCTCGACTGTTTCCGCCTGGGTCGAGCAAGCCGGGGGAACGCCCGTCAATGTGCCTTCCAGTGAGATGTATAGCGGCCTCGATCGTGGCTCGTTGGACTGTGCCTCTAATGCGGCTAACGACTTGATTGACCGGTCATTGTGGGAGGTTGCCGAGCACACCACGCTGCTGCCTACCGGCATGTATTGGTCTGGCCCTCAGTGGGGCTTCAATTCGGGCTTCTGGGCTAGCCTCAACGATGAGGAACGTGATGTCTTCAAAGAAGCGACTGCCAAGGCAATGACCCGCATGATTGTCCAATATCTGGGCGCTTCTGAAGCCGCACTGGAAGAAGCCGCCTCCCACGGCAACAATATCTACGAGCCTGAAGATGATCTGATGGCTTCCGTGGAGGCTTTCCGCGATGAGGCCTTGGCCAATGTCTACGATAAGGCCCGCGATGAGTACGGCGTTGAAGATCCAGAGGCGTTGATTGATGATTTTATCGCGACCTACGAAAAGTGGGATGCCTTAATCAGCGAGGTTGATCGCGAAGACGAAGAGGCTCTGGCCGAACTGGCCATGGAAGAGATCTACAACAAGCTTCCTGCTGACTACGGAATCTATTAACGCTGCAACACTGAGGCCGCCGCATTGAGGCGGCCTAGGCCAAATAAGGGTTCGCTATGACGAAGCGACAGAATCAAGAAGAACGCTCACGCCAAACCCAGGCTCGGGTGACGCAAGCGACTATCGAGTGCATTCTCGAGAAGGGCATTCGTGCCACTTCAACTGTGGATGTCGCACGTCTGGCGGGCGTTTCCCGTGGCGCTTTAGTTCACCACTATCCTTCTAAGACATTATTGATGCAGGCGGCGCTTGAGGACTTGCTGAGTCGCGAAGTCGAAAGCGTAAGAGAGATGGCCGTGAAGGTTAAAGCAGGCGAGCTTAACTTTGACAACTTACTGAAAGCATTGCATGAGCACTTCAAGGGTGACCTTTATATGGTGACCCTCGAATACCTCACTAACGCGCGTACCGACCCCGACATAATGAAAGTGTTAGTGCCGCTGGCAGCCAATTTCAATGACTCTTTGGAGCAGATTTGGGAGCAACTGGTTGCCAGCGCCAAGCACACGTCACATCAGAATCGCGTCGCCCTGAATGCCACCTTGTGCATGATGCGGGGTATGGGGGCACAAAGCATCTGGCGAGATGACCCAGAACTCTACCGCGACATGCTGCTGTTCTGGAAAGAGACCCTGTTAGAACTGGGCTTTTCTGCCCCGGATGCGCAGAGGAGTGAGCCCGCATGATGGCCAAACACGTCGAATCACTGAGCCAGTGGGTCGCCAAAAGTGCCATGGTGCTGGCGGCCCTCTTTCTGGTGCTTATGGCACTGCATGTCTCACTCGATGTTGGGCTGCGCTACTTATTCGGAAAGTCATTTACCGGCACCCTGGAGTTTGTGTCTTTTTACTACATGGTCGCCGTCGTCTTTCTGCCCCTCGCCTATGTGGAGCTTCAGCGGGAACACATCAGCGTGGATGTGCTGGTGGGAAGGCTTCCGCCTATTGCCCAACTAACGCTTTATCTATTTGCCAGCACCCTTGGGCTCCTCTATTTCGGCATGCTCTGCTACCAGAGCTATCTAGATGCCGTACGCGCTACGGTTCGAATGGAAACGGCCATGGCTAATTTTACCTTCTATTTATGGCCCAGCCGCTGGGCGTTACCGGTTGGCTTTGCAGCTATGTGCCTGGCCATCCTCGCCAACATGATTAAGGCGCTGCAACAACGCCAAGCCCTGTAGGAGCTTCCTAATGAGTAATATCGAGATAGGCGTGGCAGGCATTGCCATCGCCTTGGCCCTGATCGCCCTGCGCGTACCAATCGGCGTTGCGCTGGGGTTGGTTTCGATCATTGGCATTGGTGAAATGACCAGCATGCGTGTGGCCTGGGGCATGATTTCGGCCACTCCGTTTGACTTTGCAGGTACCTGGGAACTGACTGCGGCACCTATGTTCCTGTTTATGGGCTATTTGTGTACCAGCACCAATATGACCCAAGGTCTGTTTCATGCCATGCGCCTTTATCTGGCGCGCTTGCCAGGCGGCCTGGCCGTTTCCAGTGTTATGGCCTCTGCTTTCTTTGCTGCGGCCTCCGGTTCTAGCGTCGCAACATCGGCGGCCATGTCGCGGATTGCCGTGCCCGAAATGCTCAAGCATAACTACGACAAGGGGTTGGCCACCGGTACCGTCGCCGCCTCTGGAACACTCGGCTCGCTGATTCCCCCAAGCGTGTTGCTGGTGCTCTATGGTGTTTATGCCCAGGTGTCAGTGGGTCAACTGTTTATGGCGGGATTCATTCCCGGTGTGCTTTCAGCACTACTTTATATCGCCATGATTATGGTGCGAACCAAGCTTAACCCCAGCTTGGCGGGCAACACCGATGTACGCTCTAGCTGGGACGAGAAGTGGGACGCCTTTAAGCATATCTGGCCGTTGCCGCTGCTGATCGGCTCAGTTCTTGGCGGGATTTTTCTGGGTGTTTTCTCACCTACCGAAGCGGGGGCGGTGGGTACCTCCATTGCCGCTCTGATTGCCTTGGCACGTCGCACGCTAACCTTTTCAGCCATTCGGGAAGCACTGATCCGCACGGCGGTGAGCACGGCAAGCATCTTTATTATTCTCATCGGGTCGCTGTTTTTCACCCGCTTTCTAGCCATGAGTGGCGTGCCCGCTGCTTTCTCCGAAATAATCCTCGGCGTCAGTACCGAGACCTGGTGGATCATTCTCGCGGTGGCAGTGATCTATCTTGTGCTGGGTATGTTTATCGACTCCATAGGCTTACTGCTCCTCACTCTGCCGTTAATTCTGCCCTTAGTGGAAGGCGCAGACCTCAACTTGATCTGGTTCGGCATCATCGTCGTAAAGCTGCTTGAAGTGGGGTTGGTCACTCCGCCTATCGGGCTCAATGTGTATGTCATCAAAGGTGCCTTGGGCAATAGCGTCACACTGTCTGAAGTCTTTAAGGGCGTCGCCTGGTTCATCGTTATGGATATTGTTGCCCTATTGCTAATCGTGCTGATTCCAGCGCTTTCGCTTTACCTTCCGCAAAAGATGTTTTAACGCCACTCTCACAAGAACACTCACAAGGAATACTCATGACAACGACACGCTTTATAAATGCCAACGTTATCGACACGCGCAACGGAAAAGTACTCGCCAACCAGCAGGTGCGTATTCAGGATGGCCGTATCGTCGATGTGAGCGATTCGCCGCTAGAGGGCAGTGATGATCACGTCATCGATATTCAAGGCCACTTCCTGATGCCCGGTCTGGTTGATTCGCATGTACACGTCACGGCAATTACACCCAATTTTGCTCTGCTTGAGACGCTTTCGCCTTTCTATGTCGGTGCCAAATCAAGCGAGCTGCTGGAAGCTATGTTGATGCGCGGATTCACGACCGTGCGCGATGCTGGCGGTGCAGATTACGGGCTCGCCAAGGCTGTCGATGAAGGCGCTCTGGTCGGCCCGCGCATCATGTACGCAGGGAATGCACTCTCTCAGACAGGTGGCCATGCCGATATGCGTGGCCCAGGTCAGCAAACCTTTGAAGGCTGCTTCTGCTGCGCGGGTCTAGGTCGTGTTTGTGACGGTGTTAGTGAAGTACGCCGGGCCGCCCGGGATGAGATCAGAAAGGGGGCCACCCAGATTAAGATTATGGCGTCTGGCGGCGTCTCTTCACCGACCGACCGTATCGACAGCACTCAGTTTTCGCTTGAGGAAATTGACGCCATTGTGGAAGAAGCCACTGCCGCCAATATTCACACCATGGCACATGCCTATACGGCGCGCGCTATCAACCGGCTTATCCCCAGAGGCGTCAAGACCATTGAGCATGGCAACCTTATGGACGAGGAGAGCTGTCGGCTATTCCTTGAGTACGACGCTTACCTAACGCCAACTCTCTGCACTTACGATGCCTTAGCGAAGGAGGGCGTTGAAGCGGGCATGGCCGAGCACCTACAACGCAAGGTTTATGATGTCTTGGATGCTGGTGGTAAGGCATTAGAAATGGCCCAACGTTTCGGCGTTAAGATGTTATACGGTTCCGATTTGCTGGGCCGGATGCAGCGCCACCAGCTTAATGAGTTTAATTTGCGTAAAGACGTTGTGCCAACCGATGAACTGATTCGGGCAGCGACTAGCCACGCTGCCGATGCCTATGGCCACACAGGTGATTTTGGCGAGATTATCCCAGGCGCAAGGGGAGACGTCATCGTGCTTAAAGACAATCCTTTGGACGATATTAATGTTCTTACTCAGCCCGATGAGCAGCTCATGCTAATTATGAAAGGGGGAGTAGCTTACAAAAATGTTCTGTAGTCAGGCTTAATGCTGCTTAATAAAACGCTGCGTAATGAAGAGGCCAGCCAATGGCCTCTTTACCTAGCCCGTTGGCGTTACAGAGGAAGGGGGCTTATTAAATGCTTGATCAAGCGTTACGCTTCCTTTCTTTATATCACCGGTAACATTTTGGCGTATAACGCGCAATCATCGTTATAGCACTCGCAGGAGTGCCTCGATTTAGATGCAACTGATCAGTTCCAGCGCGATCCTGAGTCATCAGCAGCCATCGCGATTTCCAGCCGCTTGCAGTATCGATGACGACAATCAGTGACATGAAGCTATCGATGGGAAAGTAGACGTGGGTAAACGCCTCTGTGGGCTGTAGCAGTTCTTCGCCAAAGCCAAGCTCTAATGGTATCGCAGGCAGCCCTAAAGGCATTTCGCTCGACTTCCGGCAGCCCAACAAGCAGTTAATTGGCAGCGGGAACGAGCAGAGTACGTATGTTGGTATTGCCCTCAGTCAGCGTTGAAAATCCCCGCATTAGGCCATTGAAAGCAACTATTCAAAAGCGCTATCATGAATGCTAATAACAACGATTATCATGATGCTTATTTCTCTGCTTCCTCTTTGCTCCTAATTCCAACTGAGACTCTATCATGCCTCGTCTGCCGTTTGCCCGTCATCCTTTGGCGCGCTCAATTTCCGCACTGATCCCCGTCACTGCGGCGCTCTTTTGTGCATCTGCCTATGCTCAGGAAGAAACCACTTCCAACGATACTGTGGTGGTTACCGCCACGGCGCTGAAAGTCGATACCCCGCTAGTAGAGACGCCACGTCCGGTCTCAAGCGTTGACCGTGAAGAACTGGAAGCCCGTAACGTCCAACAGCTAGATGAAACGTTCCGCTATCGTGCGGGCGTGTTGTCGGGCCATTACGGTAGCGATAACAATACCGATTGGCTCAAGGTGCGCGGTTTTGATCAATCGACTTACCAAGATGGTCTGCGTATCTACCGCGAAGGGTTTTATCAGTGGCTACCCGAGCCTTATGGTTTGGAGCGTATCGAGGTATTTAAAGGGCCTTCATCGATTCTATACGGTGAGGCACCTCCGGGAGGCTTGATCAATGCGGTCAGTAAGCGTCCGACTGATACGCCGCAAGGCGAGGTTAATTTACAGCTCGGCAACCGCAACCACCGCCAAGTCGGCATTGATACCAGCGGGCCGCTGGGAGAGTCAGACGATGTGCGCTATCGTTTGGTGGGGTTATATAAAGAGCGTGACGGCGATTTAAACGCCACCGATAACGAGCGCTACTATTTTGCACCGAGCCTGGCGGTTGATCTTAGTGAAGACACTACCGTTACCTTTTTAGCCAGCGTGCAAAAAGATGATGGCGTTCCCGTTAATGGCTTTAAGCTGCCCTATGGCACTGCGGAAAACACCCCCTTTGGCCGCATAGACCCACAGACCAACTTGAGCGAACCTGGATACGATCAGGATGAACGCACTCAATGGGGGCTTGGTTATGAACTGCGCCATGCTATTAACGATACTTGGTCGTTTGAGCAAGACCTGCGCTACAGCGAACTGGACTTAGAGCTGCGCAGCACCTATGCGCTTTCCATGGTAGATGATCGACGCGCATCCCGTGGATTGGTTTATCGCGATGGTTCCATTGATAGCTGGACGATTGATAACCGCATGGTGGGTACTTGGTACGGTGATCGCACCGAGAATACGCTGTTGCTGGGGGTTGATTATCAAAACTTGAGCCTTAGTGGTCAGGAAGGGGATAACTATGCGTTCGGCGAGCCGATTGATATCTTTAACCCAACCTACGGCAACTTTACGCCGATTGCAGAAGAAGATCTGCTAACTCGGGAAATCGATAAAGAGCAGACTGGTCTGTATGCCCAAAACCAGCTGCGTATTGATGACCGCTGGGTGCTGCTGGGCGGCGTACGCTACGACCAAGCGGAAACTGATAACCGTAATCAAACCGCAGGAACCACTCAGCGCTCAGATGACGACCAAGTGTCTTGGTCAGGTGGCGCAATGTATCTGGGTGATAACGGCGTTAATCCTTACGTTAGCTACACCGAGTCATTTGATCCAGTGGGCCGAGTTGACGATGCGGGCGACCTGTATGATCCCCGTGAAGGTCGTCAGTGGGAAATAGGCGCTAAGTTGGCGCCATTCGACTGGGATGGCTATGTAACGGCGGCAGTTTTTGATCTGGAAGAGACCAATACTCTAGTGACCTCTCCAGCAGGCTTCCAGGTACAAGAGGGCAAGCGTACCTCTCAAGGCTTTGAGCTGGAAGGTGTTGGTTATATTACCGATGCGTTAAAAGTCACCGCGGCTTACACCTACACCGATGCTCGCCTGGAAGGCGATGAGCGTGCGCCGTTAATCCCGCGCCACCAGGCTTCTACATGGTTGGATTACGCCTTCACCGGCGGCGCGTTAAATGGTGTGACGCTAGGTGGCGGTGTACGTTATGTGGGCAGCACCGTTGATACTAGCGTCGCCGACAACACAGCCGTGGATAGCTACACTCTGGTTGATGCCATGGTGGGCTATGAGTTTGCTGACGGCTGGCAGGCCCAGGTCAACGTCAACAACCTCACCGATAAAGAGTACGTGGCCAGCTGTGAGTACTGGTGCTATTACGGTGAATCCCGCAGTGTGATTGGCAGCGTGAAATATAGTTGGTAAAGCCCATTGCAAACCACAGCGCCCGGCCATATAGGTCGGGCGTTTGCGCATCTGGGTTATGTCTTAGGGGCTTGAGGTATATCTAGGTACGGTATCGTGTGTTTCTAGCTATACTGAGGACGCTGACTGCTCTTCTTCTATGCAGAACAGCTAACTCAGGAGTCAGTTATGCCACGTTTAATCCGTCGATTTAACAGTGTTTTTCCGCTTGCGCTGCACGCGATACTAGTTGGTTGGGCTTCCTCCGCCGTCGCGCATACACATGACAGTGGCATGTTAAGCGCCGAGGAGTCAGACCCCAACCGTTTGGGTTGGATGCAGGGATTTCCGCCTGTTTCTGAACGGGTAATTGGCCAACCTGACTCCAATTACTTTAGCTTTCCTAAAATGCGCTGGACGGTGTGCCACTTCCGCGAATTGCTGCCCACTAAACAGGTAAGCCGTGGGTTAGGATCACCTTCGCCGCTTACCTACGCGCTGGATGACGCTATCAATGATGTGATGTTTACCCCGCTTGACGGCAGTGAACCCATGTCATGGCAGGCATCCTTGAACGAGAATTACACCGATGGCTTGCTGATTCTGCATCAGGGGAAAGTGGTGTATGAGTACTATGCAGGCTGTTTAGATGAGGCGGGCCAGCATGGGGCAATGTCGGTGACTAAGTCGATGACCGGCCTGTTGGGGGAAATACTGGTAGCGGAAGGAGCGTTGGATGAAGAGGCGCTCGTCGGCGATATATTGCCAGAGCTGGCCAATAGCGCTTTTGGCAATGCCACCGTGCAGCAGCTGTTAGAAATGACCACAGGCCTTGCCTATAGCGAAGATTACAGCGACCCCAGTGCGGAAATATGGGCGTACAACGCAGCGGCAAGCCCACTTCCTAAGCCAGAAGGCTACTCTGGGCCACGCACTTACTATGAGTATTTAGCCACCGTGCAGCCGGAAGGTGAGCATGGTCAGGTGTTTGGCTACAAAACAATCAATACCGATGCGCTCGGTTGGGTAATTGCGCGCACCACGGGCGAGTCGGTGACGTCGTTACTGTCGTCGCGAATTTGGCAACGTATAGGCGCCGAGCAGGATGGCTACTTTACCGTTGACTCCATCGGAACACCCTTTGCTGGTGGTGGCTTAAGTGCAGGCCTAAGAGATATGGCTAGAGTAGGGCAGTTGGTGCTGAATGAAGGCGTTATAAATGGCGAACGGCTCTTTCCCGCTGCCGCGGTAAAGCGCATTCGTCAAGGGGGCAACAGGCAAGCGTTTTCCGCTGCAGGCTACCGCACTTTACCCGGCGGCAGCTACCGTGGCATGTGGTGGTCACTGCATAATGATCATGGTGCTTTCGCTGCCCGCGGCGTGCATGGGCAAACGATATATATCGACCCCACCGCGGAGATGGTAATAGTGCGCTTTGCCTCTCACCCGGTGGCAGGCAATGCTGCT
Source organism: Halomonas sp. A3H3 (assembly GCF_000982975.1). Lineage (NCBI taxonomy): Bacteria > Pseudomonadati > Pseudomonadota > Gammaproteobacteria > Oceanospirillales > Halomonadaceae > Halomonas > Halomonas sp. A3H3. The sequence continues at coordinate 3,385,030 of NZ_HG423343.1, forward strand.
AACGACCCCTCCTCGCTCCCAGCTTATCAAGCAGTGGCTGAGTATTTGTTGGAGAATGCACCGTAGGCTAGAGTTGCCAGTTTTTCTTTGTGGGGTAATTAAATGATGGTGACTATTACGGTGCATAATTTAGAGGGTGACCTCAAAGCGCAGCTCCGCATTCAGGCGGCGAGCCAGGGGCTCTCTATGGAAGAAGATATTCTTCGCAATACGCTAGTAAAGCCGCAAAAGGGTGGGTTGGGAAGTCGTATCCATCAGCGTTTTGCCACTGAGGGCGGGCTGGATTGCCAAAACGTGTCAACTAGCTATCGCCTCCTCCTGCGTAAGGTGGCTTATACTTTTATGATCCGCAGCGTTATTGCACAACTGTCTCCGTTTTCGCAATGGATTGGCTGCGTTTCCGTGGCACACAAATCGGGCTGCCGCTTTCGGGGTCGTGGATCACATGGGCATCCAGGTCGAACACGCGCTTAAGGTTGGTGGCGGTAAAGACCTTGCTGGGTGCGCCGCTGGAAACGATACGGCCATCGCACATCATTACTAAATGATCAGCGTAGGCGGCGGCCAGGTTTAGATCGTGGAGCACCAGTAGCAGGGTGCGGCCTTTCTCATGGGCCAGGCGCGAAAGCAGTTCCAGCAAATCCACCTGTACCTTCAGATCCAGAAAAGTAGTGGGCTCATCAAGCAGAATCAGATCGGTTTGTTGAGCCAGCACCATGGCAATCCAGCAGCGCTGGCGCTGGCCGCCGGAGAGCGCATCGACATTGCGCTCGGCAAACTCAGTCACGTGGGTATAAGCCATAGCTTCACGAATAGCAGCGGCGTCTTGCTGAGCATTTTTCTGCCATAACCCCTGATGTGGAAAACGGCCCATCCCCACTAACTGCTTTACGCTCAGCCCCTCGGGCGCTACCGGGCCTTGGGGCAGAATTCCCAGGCGCTTGGCGACCTCCCGCGTTTTGCTGCGATGGATATCCTTGCCGTCCAAATACACATGCCCGCCACTAGGCGTAAGCGTGCGGGCAAGAGTTTTTAGCAGCGTCGACTTGCCACTTCCATTCGGCCCCAAAAGCACCGTGAGCTTGCCTTCCTCAATCGAAATGTCGACACCATCCAGTACACGCCGAGTGTCATAGCCCGCGTGCAGGGCTTCGCCCGTCAAGCGAGGTGGCTGATGAGAAGGTTGAGTCATGAATGTGCTCATTGGGGTTGTTTAAGCAGGCAGAACCGTAAGCCAAAATATTCTCATTTTCAATACTTGCCATTGCTCAGCAAGCAATTGCTCACTGCTTTAAACGTCGGCTGTAGAGGAAAGAGGGGGTAAGAAAGGGGAGAAATAGTGTCGTTATCCTGAACGGTTCGTTCCGCTTGAGTAGACCTTTGTGACTTATATGCATAAAATAATCATTATTATTTAGATGTAGATTGCGTTTTAAGAGTAGGGTTCACTCAAAAGCAGGGGGATAAAAACTAGATGTACACTAAGAAACGCCAGGTATTTTGGCCTACGGTAACGCTTGCCGGTTTGGTAGCTGCCAGCCACGCTTATGGACAGGAGTCTGCTGCCACAGGATCGCAAAGCGGCGCCAGTGATGCCGACTCGACCATGGTGGTGACGGCCACCCGCAGCCATAGCGAAGCGGGCCAAACGCCGCAGCGGGTAACGATCATTACCCGTGAGCAGATTGAGCAGCAGCTAGCGATTACTGATGACCCGGGCCAGGTGCTCAGTAATCTTATTCCCTCTTACTCCCCCAGCCGCCAAAAGCTCTCCAACGCGGGCGAGACATTCCGCGGCCGCGATGCCCTGTTCCTGATTGACGGAGTGCCGCAGTCCAATCCCCTGCGCGACAGCTCGCGGGATAGCTATACCATTGACCTTTCCATGGTAGAGCGTATTGAAGTCATCCATGGCGCCAGCGCCGAGCACGGATTAGGTGCTACGGGGGGCTTGATCAACCTGGTGACCCGGCGTGCCGAAGGCGGGGGCATTAGCCAGCACGCAGGCATTAGCCTGACCACGGACGATGATTTTCAATCCGGTGGGCTAGGCCACAAGCTGGACTACCGCATTAGTGGTCAGCAAGGCGACTGGGATTTCGTTGCCGCAGCGACGCGTCAGGAGCGCGGGGTCTTTTACGATGGCAACGATGAGGTGGTCGGTATCGCCTACCCAGGCGAGCTGCAAAACTCGGAAAGCTACGACCTTTTCGGCAAGCTGGGCTACTGGATCGACGACAATCAGAATATTGAGTTCTCGCTGAATCACTTCGATTTGGAAGAGGGCAACGACTACGTACCGGTAACAGGAGACCGCTCTGCAGGTGTTCCCACCACGGCACGCAAAGGCCGTCGTGATGGCGAGCCTGGGTTCAACGAAGTGACCTCGGCGCGGCTTTCCTACTCTCACGCTGACTGGTTTGGCAACGAGCTGGACGCCCAAGTGTATCGTCAGCGCTTCCGTGCACGCTTTGCCACTACGCCATTTTTCCCTTATCTGGATAGTGCAGGGGATACCCAGTATGACCAGACCCGCAACGAATCTGACAAAACGGGCGCCAAATTCACCTTGAACCGTGATGGTATGCTGGACGACCGTTTGGGTGTGACGGTTGGTTTGGACGTGCTGGAAGACGAAACAAGCCAGATGCTGGTGCATACCGGGCGCACCTATGTGCCGGAAAGCCGCTATCGTAATTTGGCGCCTTTTTTACAGGGCCAGTTTAAGCTCGCGGATCCTCTCACACTGCATGCCGGGGTGCGTCACGAGCATGCTGAGCTTGAGGTAGATACCTTCCAAACCATCGACCGCAGCAATGTTACTCAGGACAACGTTACCGTTGATGGTGGCAACCCGAGCTTCGATGAGACGCTTTACAACGTCGGCGTAACCTATCAAGCCACTGATTGGGCTCAGCTGTATGCCAACTATTCGGAAGGTTTCGGCATGCCCGACGTGGGCCGAGTGCTGCGCGGTATTGGCACGGCGGGCCAGGATGTGGATACCCTGCTGCAACTTCAGCCTATTGTTACCGATAACCGGGAAATCGGCGCGCGTTTTGACTGGGATGGCTACGGGCTAGAGATTAGCTACTATGAGTCCAATTCGGATTACGGCCAGCGGCTTACCGAGCAGAATGGCACCTGGGTAGGCAGCCGTGAGAAGACCGAAATCCAGGGCGTTGAGATTACCGGCGACATGCAGGTGGCGGACAAACACGATCTATCGCTCTCCTATGCCCACACTGAGGGCAAGTCGGATCAGGATGGCGATGGCAGTGTGGATACCAAACTCACCGGTATCAATATCGCCCCGGATACGCTCAAACTGGGCTGGAGCGCTACCTGGAACGACCGCGTTTCCACGCGCTTGCAGGGTAGTTACTACTTCGATCGAAGCGTCGATAATCCTGAACTTGATTTTGACGGCTACGGCTTAGTGGATGCTTCTCTAGCTTATCGCCTGCCCACCGGCAGGGTGTCAGTGGGTATCGAAAACCTCACCGATGAGGATTACCTCACTTACTACTCTCAAGCCGCACGCATCAGCGATGAGTACTACTTCACTGGGCGGGGCCGCACTTTCACGCTGGGGTACCAGCTGGATTTCTAGCCAGCCGCTTTCTATTTTCTATGTTTTGTGCTCGATACTGTTTGGCGGCGCCTTTGGGGTGCCGCTTTTTTTGTCAATTCGCGCTAAAAGCGAGCTCGCGATCTATGCAGTAAATAAACGAAGAAGGGCGCGCCTATCCCGGCAACAAAGATGCCCGCAGGCAGGTCTTTGGGTAAAAACGCTACCCGGCCCAGCAGGTCGGCGTAAAGCACTATCAGGGCGCCGACCAACGCTGATGCAGGCACCAGGCGTGCCATGTTCCGCCCCACCAGCCTAGCGGCCAGGTGGGGCGCAATTAAGCCCACAAAGCTTAAGCCACCGGCAAAAGCCACAGCGGCACCTGCCAGCGCCACGCTGCAGGCCAGCAATACTAATCGGCTGCGCAGGATCGCCACCCCAAGCCCTTCGGCAACGCTATCACCCAGGGCCATGGCATCCGCATGGCGGGCGAAGAGTAGGCTGATAGGTACCGCGACGACTAACCACGGCAATAGGCTCCACACATCGTCCCATTGCGCCGCGTAAAGGCTGCCGGTTAGCCATACATAGGCGGTCATGGCGGCAGAGTCATCGCTGATCACGATTAACAGGGTGGTGCCAGCGCCCATGGCCGCGGCCAGGCCAATGCCGACCAGTACCATGCGCGATGGGCTAACACCGTTTTTCCAGGCCAAGCTCACCACCAGCAGTGCAGAAACCAGTGCTCCCAGCATGGCGGCAACGGGCAGCCAGTGAATGCTAAGGGTCGAACTCAATAGGGATAAGAATACCACCGCCGCCAGCGCCGCGCCGCTAGTAATGCCGATGACATCCGGGGAGGCCAGCGGGTTACGCACAATGCTTTGCAGAATCGCCCCCGCGATTGCCAGGGCGGCGCCGACCAATACCGCTAGAGCGATGCGCGGAAGGCGCAGCTCCCAAATAATAAAGGCGATATCGCTACTTTGTGGGGCCGCCAGCGCGTCTAGTACCTGTAGAAGCGGCGTGGGAAAACTGCCTAAACAGAGCGACAGCCCGGCGCTTGCTAGCAATAAAAGGCTTAGCATCAGCAGGCGACGTAGTAAGCGACTACTGTCGTTTGTTGCTGCGCTATTGAGGGCTAACGTAGCGTCTGTTCTCATTGGCCAGCCATCTTGCGTCGTGCCAGATAGATAAAGAAGGGCGTGCCGATCAGCGCGGTCATCACACCGACCGGGATCTCCTGGGGTGGCATTAAAAAGCGCGAGGCGAGATCGGCCAACAGCAGCAAACAGGCACCCAATAGCGCGCAGGCCGGCAGCAGCCAGCGATGGTCGATGCCAAATATTCCCCGCGCCATATGGGGCACAATCAGGCCCACAAACCCGATCATGCCCGCCAGCGCCACGGAGCTACCCGCTAGCACAATCACAATTAAGCCGAGTAGTAGCTTGATGGTGGTGGCCTGCATGCCGAGTCCAGTGACCATGTCATCGCCCAGTAACAGCGCATTGGCGTGACGTACCAGCAGTGCACTGAGCAGCAGTGCTCCGCCGAAGAGCGGCAGTAAGGGCGCTACCAAAGAGAGGTCGCGCCCCGACACTGAGCCCGCCAGCCAGTAAAGCACGCTTTCAAAACTTTGCTGATCAATCACCAACAGCCCTTGGCTGAACGACACAAACATTGCTGTCACTGCTACACCTGCCAGCACGACCCGCAGAGGGGAGAGCTCACCGTGGCGGCCGCGGCTAAGCACCACCACCAGTATGGCCGCAACGAGTGCCCCTAATAGCGCGGCCCATACGTAGTGAGCGGGCGTGTGCAGCGGCAATAGCGAAACTGCCACCACCACAAAAAACATCGCGCCGGCGTTAATGCCTAGAATGCCCGGCGACGCCAGCGGGTTGCGCGTCATGGTCTGCATCAGCGCCCCGGCAATGGCTAAGCTGGCGCCCACTAGAGCGGCAATCACCGCCCGGGGTAAGCGCTCAGTTAAAAGAATGATGTGGGCGATGTTGGTAGGATCGTAATGGGCGAGCGAGCCATACAGAGAGGAAAGGGAGATCTCCGTTGTGCCTAACATCACGCTGGCGAAAAAGGCGCCTAGTGCCACCAGCACGCCGAGTAGCAGGCCAATACTTTTTGCGGTAGTACTGTTTAGCATGAAGCAGGCTCCCCACGGCCACTGGCGTGAGGCAGGCAAGCCTGATGCGGCGCCGCTTCGGGTTGCAACAGCCCGTAGTGACTATACAGATCATCCAGCATGGCGTTGGCCGCCAGTATGCCGCCACCCATCATCCAACTCACCGGCTCAACTTCAAATACGCGCCCGCTTTGTACCGCTGACAGCTGTTGCCAGAGTGGGTGGGAGGCCCAGTGCTGGTAATTATCTGCAATAGCGGGGTCATCGGGCTCAAGCAGAATAAAGAGGGCATCGGCATCCAGCACCGGAATGTTTTCAGTACTGGAAAGCTTCATTCCCCAACTCTGGCTTTGCAGTGTATCCGGCTGATTAAAGCCCAGCTCATCAAGAATCGAACCCGCAAAGCCGCTGGTATAGATACGCACGTGGTCGCTTTTAAAACGCACCACGGCCACTTTTTGCGGCCATTCGCTGCCCAGCCTGGTGGCAATCTGCTGACGAAAGTCTGCGACACGATCATCCCATTGCTCAAGGAGCTCATTTGCCTGCGCTTCGCGGCCAGTAGCATTGGCCACCATGTTCAGCGTGGTCTTGAAGTTAAACACTGTCGGGGCAGATACAGTGGGGGCGATGGCCTCCAATAGCGGCGCTATGCGCGCATGGCGAAAGTCGCTGGCAATGACCAGGTCTGGATTCAGCCAGGCAATCTTTTCCAGGTTCGGTTGGGTTTCCAGCCCCACATGCTCGACGCTATCAAGCGCATCGCGCAGATAGCGGTACATGGGCTTTTCCAGCCAGGAATCGACTACGCCAATAGGCGTCAGTCCAAGGGCTACGGCGCTGTCGGTAGCCCCCTGGTAAAGCGTCACAATGCGTGGCGGTTCCGGGGGGCTGCTCGGCGTATCAGCGGCTGCCATAAAGGGCATTAGCGCCGCCTGCGTTAACAGCAACACACTCATAAAAACCTTCTTGCGATGGGTGTGTGCTTTTAACATTAATGTCACTTTACGATTGGCTCGGACTTAAGAGCCGGGATGATGGCATGACGTAAAAGCTAATGCAAAGCATTACCAAATGAAGGCCGCGACCTCAACTATCCCAAATACCGCGACGCCGGCCGCGACCGGCCAGCCAAGTGAGCGTACCCGCGACCACACCAGCAGCGTGACAGAAAGCCCGATGGCGGTGGCGATCCAGGAAACAGCGCTTGGGTTAACCGGTACAATGGATACCCCCAGCACGGCGGCAATCATCAGTGGGCCAAGAATACCCAGCCACTGGGGCATGTTATTAAGGCCACTTTCGCTGTTGAGGCGGCGCTGCATCCATAAAAACGGCACTACCCGCATCAACAACGTGCCGATGGCGGAAATCGCGACCGCTAGCCAAAGTGCAGTGCTCATGATTCACGCCTCCTGCTGGTGGTGAATTTCACCGTATAGAACTGCATGGAGTAGAAGCACAGCGCGCCGCAGGCGGCGGCTAAGGGAATCGCCACGTTGCCCCAGCCGACCAGGGTCAAACACAGCGCCGCTAAAATGGTGCAGCCCATGGCGACTGCCCAACGCTTGTCGGTAAAGCGCGGCGCCACCATGGTCAAAAACAGCGCGGGCAGCGCGAAGGGCATAATCTCACCCAGCAGCGGCCAGCGGGCGGTAAAGGCCTCACCGGCGGTAGCCCCCACCGCGGTGCCAATTATCCAGGCGCCCCAGGCCAGCAGTGATGCGCCCAAAAACCAACTAAAACGCTTTACCTCAGGCAGTTGGGGCAGTCGGGTTAGGGCCAGTGCAAACACCTGGTCGGTGAGGCCGTGCATTAACCAGGGCCAGTGGCGGCTGCGCGGCAGTAGTCCCGCCAGGTTAGGGCCGTACACCACATGGCGCACGTTAATCAGCAGCGTCATCGCTACCACCAGCCACAGCGGGGCGCCTGTAGCGATCATACCGACAAATAGAAATTGCGAAGCACCGGCGTAAATCAGCGCTGAAATAGCCGTGGCCTCCAGCGTGCTAAAGCCGGCCTGGGTGGCGACTAAGCCAAATGACAGCGCCACGGGAATGTAGCCGCCCAATAGTGGGATGGCTTCTCGCACGCCCTGCAGCGCGCTACGAACAGGAGAGTGGCTGGCAGCTTGGCTCATGATGTTTGGCCTTCCAAACCATAGGTGATGGTCATCATCAACGTGGCCTCCGCTTCGTGGGTACGGTAAAGGTGCGGTTGATCGGCGGCGAAGGTGATGGCCTCTCCCGGTGTCAGTACCGTGGTTGCCCCTTCGGGCCCCGCTTCCAGCCAGCCGCTGATCAGCGTGAGTGATTCACGGGTGCCGGGTGTATGGGCTTCAGCATGACGCAATGTATGCGGTGCGCAGCGCATCCAGTAGGCGTCCACCTGAGGGGAATCCTTGCCTTGATCGATTAAACGCACCTGTACGCCATCTTCACCCAGCGGCACGCTGATTGGCGCTACCAGAGTGCCGAAAGGCACATTGAGCTGCACCGCCAGCCGCCAAATGGTATCCAGGGTCGGATTGCCGTTGCCTTGTTCAAGGCGACACAGGTTGGATTTGGCAATCCCCGCCTCATTGGCTAACTGCGACAGTGACCAGCCCCGCTCCAGGCGAAGTGCTTGAAGGTGCTGGCCCAACGTGTTGAGTGAGAGCTTATCCATAAGGCTGTCCGCTGTTCTTTATATAGAACGTTCTATATAAGGAACGTTCGTCTGTCAATGGCCTCGCTCGGCAACAATAGCCTTATTCGGAAGTGGCACCCTCTAGCGGCGGCGCGCTGGGAGTATGCCTAATGGGGCACTATGCCCCAGGCAGTGCTAGTTGTTCGCTTCCTTGGAGCGGCAGGCCGCTGCAGTAAACAGCACATCGGTAGAGGAGTTGAGCGCAGTTTCGGTGGAGTCCTGTACCACGCTGATCACAAAGCCAATCGCCACCGCCTGCATGGCCACTTCCGTGGGAATACCGAACAGGTTGGCGGCCATGGGAATCAGCATCAGTGAACCGCCCGCCACGCCTGAAACGCCGCAGGCCGCCAGCGCTGAAACCACGCAAAGTAGCAGCGCCGTGGGAAAGTCGACGCTAATGCCTAGCGTATGAGTGGTCGCCAGAGTGATGACAGTAATGGTGATGGCTGCGCCACACATATTGATCGTTGCACCCAACGGAATGGAAATGGAGTAGGTGTCAGGGTCGAGCTTTAGGCGGCGGCAAAGCTCCAGGTTCACGGGGATATTCGCGGCCGAACTGCGGGTGAAAAAGGCAGTAATCGCACTACCGCGCAGGCACGTAAACACCAGGGGATAAGGGTTTTGCCGGATGGTGAAGTAAACCAGCAGCGGGTTGCTAACCAGCGCGACAAACAGCATACAGCCCACGATCACACCCAGCAGTTGGGCGTAGTTGAGCAGCGACTCAACGCCGGATTCTGCCAGCGTGCCTGCCACTAAACCAAAGATACCCAGCGGCGCTAAATGAATCACCAGTGTCACAATGCGGGTGATCGCTGCGGATAAATCGCTCAATGCTTGGCGGGTGGTATCGCTGGCTTGGCGCAGCATTAAACCCAGGCCGATAGCCCAGGCCAAAATAGCGATAAAGTTAGCCTCCATTAGCGCACTAACCGGGTTGGCAACCGCGTTTAGCAGCAGGTCGCGTAGAACGCTAAAAATATCCCCGGGCGGGTTGCCGTCAACTTGCCCCAAATCTAACGTAAGCTCCGTGGGAAACAGGAAGCTGGCTGCCACCGCAATCAGGGCGGCGATCAGCGTGCCCACCACATAGAGCACCAGCACGGGGCGAATATGGGTGGGTTGACCTTTTTGATGAGCAGAGATCGCAGCGGCTACCAGTACAAACACCAAAATGGGCGCCACCGCCTGCAATGCGGCGATAAAGAGCTGGCCAAGTAGGGCCACGTCGCTTGCAATGTTTGGCGCAAACAGGGCGAGCACTACCCCGGCAACGATACCGATTAAAATCTGTGGGATAAGGCCCAGCCGAATAAGTGGCCGGAAAACGGTGCGGGCGGTGGCGATCATTGCGCAACTCTCAGGTAGTAAAAGTGGTGACGTGGCGGCATTTAGCCGCTAACGCGCCTGAAAGGGGCGGTATTCTATCAGCTACGGCCTGCCTTCGTTACGCTGATCTTTGTTTAGCCGATGAGATGACTATATTTAAGATCCAGCGATTAGACGCTGAGTTGATTCAATAAAAATGCCCCTGCCGCGTAAGCGGGCAGGGGCATTAATAGATAATGCTTGTTGCCTTAGCCCTTTAGGTCAGGCCGCCACGACCTCAGCAGCAGCGCAGCGGCGAGGGCGTTCTGGCTGGGTAAGCGGCATTGTCCAGCGGTCAAGCACGCGGTTCTCCTCAACAGGTATGGGAAAGTCTAGGTTAATAATACCGACAACCTACCTAGTTCGTACGCTTATGTCATCGTTAGCATTTGCGTATAGTTAAACTAAAGTTGTTAGACTTTGGTTGTAATTAATGGCAAATCACTGGACTAATTGCCTATTGCAGTTAATAAAGGGCGCCAAAGGAGGTTCCGTGTCGCCCATCGCGCGGCATATATCGGAATGTTGATCCTCGATTTGTTCTTTTCACTCTGACCGTAAGTGGCGCAAATTGTATGCATAAAACTGCCCTGATGACGGTATGGGATCAGCTATGGCACTCCCACTACCAAGCCAAAAACCTATTGATGTGCGCGCTACCTACGGGCGGGGCCGCCAACGCCGCGGCTTCGAATACCAAGCGTAACCCTTCCCCTCAACCTAAGCCGCCTGCCTACACCACGCCGCAGAAGATTGGCCTGTTGCTTGGCCCGCTGCTGTTCGCTTGTGTGGTGATGTTCTTTCACCCTGAAGACTTAAGCTTTGAAGGGCGCATGGTGCTCGCTACCACTCTGTGGGTGGCCGTATGGTGGATCACCGAAGCTATTCCTATTCCCGCGACCTCGTTGCTACCCATTGTGCTTTTACCGATTACCGGCGCGTTGGATGGTAATACCGTTACGGCCGCCTACGGTAACCCAATAATTTTCCTGTTTCTGGGCGGTTTTATGATCGCGCTGGCAATGGAGCGATGGGATCTTCACAAGCGTATCGCGCTGTCGATTATTGCCGTGTTGGGCACCAGTATTAATAGCATCGTGTTTGGTTTTATGGCCGCGACGGGCTTTTTGTCCATGTGGGTCTCCAACACCGCATCGGTCATGATGATGCTGCCGATCGGTACCGCTATCGTGTATCAGGTGAGCCAAGAGCTGGCGAAAAGTGACGGCGATCACAGTGCTGAAATCGATAAGTTCAGCAAAGCGCTGATTTTTGGTATCGGTTATGGCGGTACCATTGGGGGGCTGGGCACGCTCATTGGAACCCCACCGAATATCATACTCGCCGCAATTGTAAATCAGCTGTTTGGCATCGAGATCTCCTTTGCCGGTTGGCTCATGTTTGCATTTCCCATTGTGTGTGTACTGCTTTTTATCACCTGGCTGCTACTTACGCGGGTGTTTTTCCGCATTGACTTTAGTCACCTACCAGGTGGCCGAGAGCTGATTAACAAAGAAAAAGCGGCGCTGGGTAACACCAGCTTCGAAGAGAAAGCGGTGCTAGTGGTGTTTTTGTTCGCTGCCTTTATGTGGATCACCCGCTCGTTCTTGTGGCAGGGGCAGATCATCAATATCCCCGGCATCAATGACACCATGATCGCGATTGTCGCTGCGCTGCTGCTGTTTTTGATTCCCTCAAAAAACAAAGGTGGCTGCCTGCTGGGTTGGGACGTGGCGAAAGACGTACCCTGGGGCATTCTGCTGTTGTTCGGGGGCGGTTTGGCGATTGCCGCAGGCTTCGGCTCTTCCGGCCTGGCGGAGTGGATCGGTGGGCAAATGAGCGTGCTGGAAGGCGCCAACTTCTTGCTGGTCATCCTGCTGGCGACCGGCATGGTGCTGTTCTTGACCGAAATCACCTCGAATACCGCCACGGCCACCATGATTCTGCCGGTGTTGGCGTCGCTGGCGCTGGCGCTGGATATCCACCCCTTCGTGCTGATGGTGCCCGCCGCCATGGCTGCCAACTGTGCCTTTATGCTACCTGTTGGTACGCCGCCCAACGCCATCATCTTCGCCACTGGCAAACTGAAAATTATCGAGATGGTGCGCACCGGCTTCTGGATCAACATCATCGCCATGCTGCTGATTGTGGCGGCGGTTTACTTCCTACTGCCGGTCATGTGGGGAGTTGATCTCACCAGCTATCCAGACGCCTTCCGTCGCTAGCGCTGGTTGAGCCTAGAACCTTTAGAGAAACGATTAGCCCCGCCATTGAGCGGGGCTTTTTGTCGGTCATTTATGTAGGTGAGGAGTTTTGTGGGTAGATTGAGTATCGGGTTGTTATCATGCCGCTACACTATTTTTTGCTGAGCCTGTTATGCGTCTACTTCACACCGCCGATTGGCACCTGGGGCGGCTGTTCCACAACCTGTCGTTGCTAGATGATCAGCGCTATGTGCTCGACCAGCTTATCGAGATTGTCGACCGGGAAAACGTCGATGCGGTGCTGATTGCGGGCGATATCTACGACCGTTCGGTGCCGCCTGCGGCGGCGGTAACGCTGCTGGATGAGGTGCTCCACGCGCTCTGCGAGGAGCGCAAGCTGCCGGTGATCATGATTTCAGGTAACCACGATGGTGCTGAGCGGCTTCGTTTCGGCGCGCGCCACCTGCGTCAGGCCGGTCTGCATATTCTTTCCGACTTAGTTGATTTTGACACACCTGTAACGCTGACGATTAAGGGCGCTGAGATGGATGTGTTCGGCATTCCCTACGCCGACCCCGAACATGTTCGCAGCCAGTTTAACGTGGAGGTGCGCGATTTTGACGGCTCCCACCGCTATTTGGTTGAGCGCATCGAAGAGCAGCGTCACCCGACACGCCCGTGCATATTGATGAGCCACTGCTTTGTGGATGGCGGCAGCGCCTCGGACTCTGAACGCCCGCTGACCCTGGGCGGTGCCGAAAGCGTCGCCTGGGAGCCTATGCAAGGCTTTGACTATGTGGCGCTTGGCCACCTTCACGGCCCCCAGTACCGCGGCGGCGAGCATATTCGTTACAGCGGCTCGCTGCTCAAATATAGCTTTTCCGAAGCCAGCCAGCGTAAAGGCGTGACGCTGGTGGATCTTGATGCGAGCGGCGTCACCAAGATCGAGCAGATACCCCTTATTCCCAGTCGTGAAGTTCGTGTATTAGAGGGCGAGATCGATGCGTTGATTGCCCAGGGGCGAACGGATGCCAATGCCGACGACTATCTGCTGGTGCGGTTAACCGACCGCCACGCCATTCTCGACCCCATGGGCAAGTTGCGTGAGGTATATCCCAATGTGCTGCATCTCGAGAAGCCCGGCATGCTGGATGCCCGGGGTAATCAGCAGCTTGACCGTGAGCGGCTGAAGTTCAGCGCACTGGATATGTTCAGTGACTTTTTCGCCCAAACCAGCGGTGAGCCCATGACCGACCAACAAACTGAGGCGATAAGCGAACTGATAGGCGAGCTTAGTCGTGACGAAGAGGCTCAGGGATGACACCGTTAATCCTCACCATGCAAGCGTTTGGGCCCTTTGCGGGCAGTGAGACCATCGACTTCACCGCGCTGGGAAGAAGCCCACTGTTCCTGATTAATGGCCCTACCGGCGCCGGTAAAAGCTCGATTCTTGATGCCATCTGTTTTGCGCTTTACGGCCAAACCACGGGCAATGAACGCGATCCGGCGCAGATGCGTTGCGACCAGGCTGACGCTTCGCTGCTAACGGAAGTGACGCTGGATTTTCGTCTGCGCGGTGTGGATTACCGGGTTCGCCGCGTGCCCCAGCAGGAGCGTCCCAAGGCGCGAGGCGAAGGCACGACTACCCATAATGCTGAAGCCCAGCTGTGGCGATTAAAGGCAGATGGCGATGTAGAGACTTGCCTGGTAGCGCGCAAAGTTAACGATGCCACCGCGGAGCTGCAAACCCTGATCGGCCTGGATGCCAACCAGTTTCGTCAGGTGATGGTGCTACCCCAGGGCAAGTTTCGTGAACTGCTGCTGGCAGGCTCCAAAGAGCGCGAAGTAATTTTTTCCCAGCTGTTTCAAACCCAGATTTTTCAGCGAATCGAAGAGCGTCTGCGCACCCAGGCCAACCAAATCGAGCGGGCAGTGAGTGATCATCGCCAGCATATCAGCGGCATCCTCGCTGGGGGTGAGCTTGAGAGCGAAGACGCGTTAGCGCAAGAGCTTGAAGAGCTAACACCCCAGGTAGATCAAGCGCGGCAACGTTTTGAAACCGCGCAGCAGCAGCGCCGTAGCGCCGAAAAGCAGCGCGATGAGGCGTTGGCGCTGCAGCGTCAATTTGAGGCCCGCGATCGGCTGGCGGCGGATAAAGCCCGTCATCTTGAGCAGCACACACAGATAGAAAGCACTAAGGAGCGCTTAGCGCAAAGCACCCACGCCCAGGCGCTGCGCCCACAGAGAGCTGCCTTAGACCAAGCGCAGCAGACGCTGATCACCGCCCAGGCCGATCAGCGACAGGCGCAAGCCGCATTAGCCACTCAACGTAGTAACGCCGAACAGGCGCAGCAGGCGTTAGAAGTGGCACGCCAGCTTCAGGCAGAGCTCCCCGCGCTCCGGGAGCGCCACCGCCAATTGGGCGAATTTATTCATAAAAGCCAGCAGTTAAGCGAGTTGCAGGCGCTTTTTCAAACGGCGCAGGACTCCTGGCAACAAGCCGATAGTGCGCTCAAGCGTGATGAGGCGCAGCTAGATAACATTCGCCAGCAGGGCGAAGCGATTAGCGTTAACCTGGAACGCTTACAGACAGAGTTTCAGCAACTGGCCAGTGCCCCCGCTGAGCTCAGCCGACATAACGACCTGCTGACCCAGCGCCAAGAGCTGGATGAACTCACCCGGCAAGCGCATGAGTTAACCAGGCAACAGCAGCAGGCGACGGAGACACTCAACCGCCAGCAAAGCGAAGCAGAACGAGCGCAACGCCACGCCACTGAGCAGGAGATGCGCTGGCACCAGGGGCAGGCCGCGCTGTTAGCGCTCACCCTTGAACAGGATGTCCCTTGCCCGGTGTGCGGCAGCCTGGAGCATCCAGCCCCAGCGGTTAACAGTGCCGACGTGGTTAGCCAAGCGCAGGTTGAAGAAGCCAGGGCGGCGCAAGAGCAGGCTCGTCAAGCACAACAGAGCGCCGAGCGTCACCACCACCAGCTCACTCAGCAGATTAACTACAATACAGAGCAGGCCCAGCGGCTTACCCAACAGCTGGGCGAGTGGGCTAGCCAACCGCTGGCTGAGCTGCAAACTGCCTGCGAAGGCTTGCGCCGCCAAGTGCAGCGCCGGGAAAGCGTTGAACGTGAGATTAGCCAGCAAACCGTTGCTCGCGAAGCGCTGCGCCGCGAGTGGGGCGCGCTGGATAAGCAGCTTAAAACCCAACGGCCCGCGGTGGAGAAGGCAAAAGAGGACGCGTTGCGCCTAGAGAGTCAGCGCGATCAACTGAGCCAATCGCTGCCGGAAGATGCCCGCGACCCTGAGGCAATGCGCCGAACCCTCACTGAGCTTGAACACCAGATCGCACAGCTCGAAAAAGCCTGGGAGAGCGCCCAGCAGATGCTCTCGACCAGCCAAACCCAACTGGCGCGGGCGGAAGAGCAGCTACGCGGTGCGAACGAGCGAATCGAACGTAGCGAGCAGACGCTTCAGCAGGTGCAAGCTGAGTGGCAAGCCGCCCTGCAGGCCAGCCCCTTTGAAGATGAAGCAGCGTTTCAGGCTGCGCAGTTGGATGATACCCAGCGGCAAGAGTTGACTCGCCAAGTAGAGGCGTACCAACGCCGCCTGGCTGAGCTTGAAGGCGCGCTGGAGAACTACCAAACTCAGCTTGCGGAAAAAACGCCGCCGAATATGGCCGCGTTGACCAGCCTAACCGAGGCGGCCCAGGTCGAAGAGAACACCCAGCTAGAGGCGTGGCGGGGGCTGGATGGGAGGCTGACCACGCTGCGCGGTATTCGTCAAAAGCTTGCGACTGCCCACAGGGCGCAGGCAGAGCTCGAAGCCCAGTATCAGCTGTGGGGCACGCTCAGCGAGGTCGCTAATGGTCGTACGGGGCACCGTATTAGCCTGCAGCGCTTTGTGCTGGGTGTGCTGCTGGATGACGTATTGATTCAAGCTTCGGAGCGTTTGGTGCGCATGAGCCGCGGGCGTTATCAGTTGGTGCGTCGGGAAGATCCCTCCAAAGGTAACAGAGCGTCGGGTCTGGAGCTTGATGTGGCCGACACCTACACCGGCAAGAACCGTTCGGTAGCGACACTCTCCGGCGGGGAGTCTTTTATGGCCGCGCTCTCGCTGGCGCTAGGGCTCTCGGATGTAGTGCAGGCTTACGCTGGCGGTATTCAACTGGATACGCTATTCATTGATGAGGGGTTTGGCAGCCTGGATCAGGATGCGCTGGATCAAGCGATTGCCATGCTCAGCGAACTGCAAATGGGCGGGCGCATGATTGGAGTGATCTCCCATGTCAGCGAACTCAAAGAGCAAATGCCAGTTCGTATAGACGTAAGTGCCAGCCGCCACGGGAGCACGGTGGAAGTAAAGGGCGTACTTCTCTAACGCCGCATGGCCGAGTGCAAGCAGTTTTCTTACAAGGCCTGGTTCATGCTGGGTTCATATAGAATGTTTTATAAAGTAAATGAATCGTCAAACGAGCCCTAAAGATACTATCTACTTAGGAGTACAAGGATGAACGCAAGCAAAATTTTACAGCAGCTGATGCAGCAAGCCGGCGGAAGCCAGAAGGGCGGCAGTAGCAGTGGTGTCGATGTTAAAGGCATGCTGAGCGGGCTTTCTAAGCAGCTAGGCGGTGGCAGTAGCAGCGGTCAAGGTGGCGGCTCCTCCAGTAGCTTTGATATGAAAAGCCTGCTTGGTGGCGGTGCCATGGGTTTACTGGTGGGTTCCAAACGTGGCCGTAGTATGGGAGGCAAAGCACTAAAATACGGCGCCATTGCTGGGGTGGGCGTGCTGGCATGGAAAGCGTGGCAGAGTTCTCAGGCGGCGAAAAATGGCAATGCGCAGCAAAATACGACCCAGAATGCGACAGAGGGCGAGCGGGTAGAAGCGCTTAGTGGCGAGTACCAAGAGCGTCGCAGCCTGGAACTGCTGCAGGCGATGATTATGGCCGCCCGGGCCGATGGCCATATTGATGAGCAGGAGCAGGCGCTGATTACTGAACAGATTGACGCCCTAGGTGCTGATCAAGAGATGCATAACTGGGTGGAGCAGCAGCTAAAAGCACCGCTGGATGCCCAGGCACTGGCCCGCGAAGCGGACTCCCCTCAAGCGGCCCGTGAAATGTACCTGATCAGCGTGGCCGTGACCGATGATCAAAACCCCATGGAGCGTGCCTGGCTTGATCAGTTGGGCAATGCACTTAACTTACCCAAAGAGATGACTGACGAACTTGAGCGTCAAGCGCAGCAGGCGGGTTAATGCTGGATACGGTTAATTTTTGGCTAGCTACCGGCTTTGGCCTGGGGCTAGCGCCGATGGCGCCGGGTACCTTCGGCTCGCTGCTGGGCATCCCCCTGGCGTGGTGGCTGTTAAGCCGCCCGCTAGGTCAACAAGGCGCTATCATGGCAGCTCTGCTGCTACTTGCGATACCGGTTTGCCACATCGCCGCCTGGCACTATGACGGTTTGGATCATGGCAGCATCGTCGCTGATGAGTACTTTGCGTTCCCGCTGGCGGTCATCGGGTTGCAAGCTGCGCGTCACCCGCTGGTTATGGCGTTGGCATTCGTTGTCTACCGCTTTTTCGATGCGCTGAAGCCGCCGCCGATTCATCTGGCAGAGTATGTTCATGGCGGTTTTGGCATTGTTTTGGATGATGTTATCGCGGCGTTGGTGACCTGGGTGGTGATTGCTATTGGGCTCAAGCTTTGGCAGCGTCGAACCTCTGGGCAACAGTTAAACTCGTAATAGAACACGCAACGAAAAAAGCGCCGCTAGCTTAATAAAAAGCTAGCGGCGCTCTATCTTATCGCTCATGATTTTGAGCGCTTACAGGCTTACTCTTGAACGACAATCACCGACTTGGCATTGACGAACTCGTGCATGCCGAAACCGCCGTGTTCGCGACCGTAACCGGAGTTTTTAACGCCACCGAAAGGCATTTCCGGTGTCGCAACACCAAAGCCATTGATAAACACCATGCCGGTATCAAAGTACTTGCTGGCAAGCTCGGTAGCGCGTTTCACATCTTTAGAGATGATTCCGCCGCCCAGGCCGTAACGGCTATCGTTGGCAATGCGCATGGCATCTTCGTCGTCTTTGGCACGAATCAGCGCAGCGACAGGGCCAAATAGCTCATCGTCGTAAGCGGGCTGGCCGGGGGTGACGTAGTCCAGCACGGTGACTGGGTAAAACGCGCCCTTACCGGATGGCTTTTCGCCACCGCAGAGAATTTTCGCGCCTTTGCGCACGCTCTCTTCCACTTGGTCGTGGAGATCATCGCGCAGATCCACGCGAGCCATGGGGCCCAGATCGCTGTCTTCTTGGGTCGGGTCACCCGCTTTAAGCGACTGCATGCGTTCTACATAGCGCTTTTTAAACGTCTCGTAGTTCTTTTCAGTGACCACAAAACGCTTGGCTGCAACGCAGGTTTGACCGCCGTTGTAGACACGCCCCTGGACGCAGGTATTGATGGCGACATCCATATCGGCGTCATCGAGCACCAGGTAGGCGTCGTTAGAGCCCAGCTCAAGCACGGTCTTTTTAAGATGCTCAGCCGCTTTACCGGCGACTTTGCGGCCTGCGCCATCGCTACCCGTTAGCGTTACGCCACGTACCGCAGAATGAGCAATCACCTCATCAGAAACATCGTGAGAGATCACCAGCGTACGGAAGACGTTTTCCGGAAGACCCGCTTCGCGGTAGATTTTTTCCAACAGCAAGCCGCTACCGGTCACGTTTTCAGCGTGTTTTAGTAGCACGCCGTTACCCGCCATGATATTGGCGATGGAGTAACGTACAACCTGATACGCGGGGAAGTTCCAGGGCTGAATGCCGTAGATCACACCCATCGGTGAGTAGGTCACGAAACCGCGTTTACCATTGCCAGGCTGACGCTCTTCGTCGGCTAGCTTTTTGGGGCCATGTTCAGCGGTGTAATCACAGATGCCGGTGCAAAGATCGACTTCCTGGCGGGCCTGAGAAGGCAGTTTACCCATCTCATTGACCATCAGGTCGGCAAGCTCTTCTTTATGCTTTTGCAGCGCTTGGCCAATGGCTTTGACCGTTTTAGCGCGGCTTTCCAGCGATTCTAGGCGCCAATCGAGAAACGCCTCGTAGCAGGCGTCCACTATCTGCTTGGCTTCCGCGCTGCTCATTAGCGTATAGGATTCGAGGGTTTCACCATTGGTGGGATTAATCGTCTTGATACTGTTGCTCATAAGATCTCCTATCTATAGATCAACGTTGGGTCAAAGCGTCCAGCTCCAGGACGCTTAATCGACCGGTCTACTTTTGTTGCACAGCAACCCTAGTACAAAATGAGTGCCTCTGCATAATGAAGCCTTCACTGTCCGGCAGTGACACGATCAATCAGTTCCTTTAATTGCTCAAAGAATTTGTGTGAGCCTGTTTGTGTTGTTCCGATGTGCAATAAAAACTCGGTTTAATCACTACCATCAGCTACGCATGCGAGCGGCTTTGGTAATGGCGCGGGCGCACTCCATTAATAAAGGCGCGAGCTGTTCCAGGGCTCGCTCAAGGGTCCAGCGGCTGCTGGGCGTGGTGATGTGTACGGCAGCCACCGGTAAACCCGCGGCGTTGCGGATTGGCGCGGCAATATTGATATCGCCGAGAAAGTATTCGGCGTCGTTCCAGGCGACCCCGCGTAAGCGGCATTCACGGATCAGCTCGCTAAGGGTGTCGATATTAGTAATCGTGTTGGGCGTATGGGCCTTTAGCTCACAGGCGGTTAAATAGTCGTGGACCTGGGTGTCGTCCAGCGCCGATAAAAATGCTCTACCGGAGGCGGAGCAGTACATTGGCACGCTGCTGCCCACCGGCATATGAATGGGGATGTAGTGGCGGCTGGTAAAACGGGCCATGTAGATCATATCGAGCCCGCAGGGCTCGGTAAGCGACACGGTTTCCAGGCAGCTGTTGCTCAGTTCCGAGAGGTAGGGGTTGGCGCAATCGACCAGTAAGTCGGCTTCCAAATAGTTGGCGGAGAGCGTCATCAGGCGGATGCCGAGCCGGTATTTGCGGCTGGCGGGCGCTTTGACCAGATAGCCGAGCTGTTCGAGCGTATGGGTGATGCGTTGCACCGAGCCCATGCTTAACCCTGAAAACTTGGCGATTTCCGAGAGGCTGAGCTCGCTGTGCTGAGCATCAAACAGCTCAAGCAGGTCAAACGCTTTCGCAAGCGATTGATTGAACTGCGGCGAGCGTGGTTCGTTGGCATTGGCGTGCTTCATGCTTTTATAGAATTCCTTACGTGTTCCCCTTGGGTATGAGGCCGCAAGGGGAGCGTATCAACATCTTCTGTGTTGGTGTGGAAGCGTCTGGGCGGTTTAGCGCTCCAGCCAGTCTCTGGCCCGATAGTAATTGACCACCGTTTCAACATACAGCCTTTGTAGGCCGTGCAGGGGAATCGGCTTGATGGGAGTTAGCGGAAAAGGTAGGGCTTCCTCCAGGGAATGTTCACCTAGGTGCTCTCCCAGTAATTTACCCAGATGGCTGCCCATGGCCACGCCACGGCCGTTATAGCCCAGCGCCACGGTGAGCCCTGGCTGGGGTTCGTGTAGGTGGGGAAGCGAGTCCTTAGTGATGGCGATGCGGCCTGCCCAGCGAAAGGCGATCTCTACGTCCTTTAGCTGGGGGTAGAGTTTGATGATGGCGTTTTCTAGGTGCCGAAAGTCGTTGGGCTTACGTGGGTCGTTGAAGGAGCCTCGACCGCCCATCAGCAGGCGGCCGTCCCGATCGCGGCGAAAATAGAGCAGCAGCTTGCGGGCATCTGACGCCACTTCGCCACCGGGCAGAATATGATTGCCTTCCTCTGCCGTAAGGGGGCGGGTGGCGATCTGATAGCTATTGGCGGCGATTAGGCTGCTGGCGAGTTTAGGTTGCAGATTGTCACTGTAGCCGTTGGTGCAGAGCAGAACCCGCTCTGCCTGAATTTCCGCACCGCCTTCCGACATGACGCGCCAACGACCTTCGGCACGGGTAAGAGAGCTTACGCGAGTGTGTTCATGCAGCGTTGCTCCACTATCGTGCGCTGCCTGTGCCAGCCCGCGGGCGTAGGCGAGCGGATTCAACCCGCCAGCCCTGGGGTCTACCCAGCCGCCAAGATACTCTGAAGTGCCGAGACGCTCGGCGCACTGCTGCTGATCTAGCCAGGCGATGTTTACGCCGCGCGTTTGCCATTGGCGAGCACGGTATTCAATCGCTTTCAGGCTGGCATGGGTAACCGCGGGTTGAATCCAGCCGCGCTGCTGGGCGTCGCAATCAATGTTGTGCTGCTTTATAAGGTCAAACACCACATCGGCATTGCGGGCAGAGAGCTCTATCATGCGTTGGCCGCGCTCTTCGCCATAGCGTGTGATGAGTTCATCTGGGTCGTATTTGAGGCCGGGAATGACTTGGCCGCCGTTACGGCCTGACGCGCCCCAGCCGATGCTCTCGGCTTCCAGTAAGGCGGTGCTTATGCCGCGTTTGGCGAGTGCCAGGGCGGCGGAAAGGCCGGTAAATCCGCCGCCGATAATCACCACATCGCTGCGCTGGGCGCCCTGCAGCGCTGGGTAGTCTCTGCCCGCGGGGGCTGTGTCAGCCCACAGGGAAGGGGGCATATGAGATGGTTTTGCCATCCTTGGTCTCCGCTAATGGTTTAGCACGCGGCGCAGAAAATCCTGGGTGCGCTCGTGGGAAGGCTGGGTAAGCAGCGTGTGGGCGTCGCCGGATTCGACAATCTGCCCGCCATACAAAAAGCAAACGCGGTCGGCGACTTCCTTGGCAAAGCCCATTTCATGGGTGACGACCACCATGGTCATGCCTTCGTTGGCCAGGTCACGCATGACGGTTAACACATCGCCCACCAGTTCGGGGTCGAGGGCGGAGGTGGGTTCATCGAACAGAATGGCTTCCGGTTGCATGGCCAGGGCGCGGGCAATGGCGACACGCTGCTGTTGGCCGCCGGATAGCTGCTGTGGATAGGCTTCGACTTTGTCGCCTAGCCCGACTTTCTCCAACAGCGCGATGGCGTTGGCGTGGGCGGTTTCACGGGGTTCGTTTTTGACGAAGATCGGCCCTTCCATCACGTTTTCGACCACCGTGCGGTGAGGGAATAGGTTGAAGCGCTGGAAGACCATGCCGACTTGAGTACGCAGGTCGTTAATATCTTTGCTGACCACATCGACCTGGCGGTCATTGATCGTAATGCTGCCCTGATCATAGGACTCCAGGCCGTTGATACAGCGAAGGACGGTCGACTTGCCAGAGCCTGAGGGGCCTATCAGACACACCACTTCACCCTTGGCGACCGTTAGGCTGACCCCTTTGAGCACTTCTACGTCGCCAAAGGATTTATGAATAGCGTTGATATTGATCATGATTTGCCTCCTTTCGCTGACTTGCCGAAATAGCGCTCTAGGCGGTTAACGCCAAAAATCAGCGGTAGACTAAGGCAGAGATAGAGCAGGGCAACGAGGGTATAGACTGTGGTGTTCTGAAAGGTGGAGGCGGCGATTAGCTGCCCGGCCCTGGTCATTTCGGCCACGGTGATGGTGGAGGCGAGTGATGAGTCTTTCAGAATCATGACGGCCGTATTGCCGTAGGGAGGTAGCGCAATACGAATCGCCTGGGGCAGTACGACACGACGCATAATGAGTTTGCTTTTCATGCCGATGGATCTGGCGGCTTCGATCTGGCCCGCTTCAATCGCTTCTATACCGGCGCGGAAATTTTCCGCTTGGTAGGCGCTATAGGCGACGCCGAGGCCGATAATACTTGCCTGAAAGGCGCTAAGTTGTATGCCGAGTTCGGGGAGTACGAAGTAGATATAAAACAGTTGAACAATAATCGGTAGGCCGCGCACCACATTGATGAAGGTGCCTGCCGTGAGCGACAGCGCACGCACGGGCGAGAGCTTCATCAGGGCTAAGAGCAGGCCGAGCAGGGTGCTTAGCAGTAGGGCGCCAATGGTGATCTGCACCGTAATCAGAGCACCTTTTAATAGAATAGGTAGAAAGGCGGTGATGTCCGAAAACTCCATGGGAAGCCTTTATTTTGCATGCACTTCTTCAACTACCCCCGAAGGGGCAGTGAAGCGGTGCTGGGGTGATCATTAGCAGGCTGATTCGTTAATGCTGCCGGTGGGTTACCTGGCGGTGGCTTATAAGCCCCACTCTTCGAAGATGGCATCGAGGGTGCCATTCTCTTTCAGGCCAGCAAGTGAAGTGTTTACTTGTTCCAGCAGCTCGGTGTTTTCCTGGTCAACCGCAAAGCCAATATGGCCAACCATTTGTTGCTCGTAGTTGTCGGCTAGCTGAAGTTCAGGAAAGCGGTCTTGGCTGAGGTGATAACCCATGATGGGTGCGTCACCGACACCCGCCACAATGCGACCTAACGAGATGTCGCGCATCATGTCCGCCAGGGAATCGTAATTTCGGATTTCGGGAAAAATGCCCATGCTGTTGAGTTGTTCGACATAGGTGGTGCCTACCTGGGCGCCAATCACTTCGCCTGAGAGGTCTTCCAGTGTGTTGATCTCGCCATCGTAGTCCTGACGGGTAACGACGTCTTCACCGTAGGGATAGACATCATCGCTGAACGCGACCTGTTTTGCGCGCTCTTCGGTCTTCAGCATCGCGGCGGAAATGATGTCGATATGCCCAGCGGTCAGCGAGGGTATCAATGCGTTGAACTGGGACTCCTGAATAGTGACCTCATAGCCCATATCTTCGCCCAGTGCATTGACCAGATCCACCATCGCGCCGGTGATTTCATTGGTTTGCACGTCCAGGAACGTAAACGGAATCCCGCTTGGTGTTCCGCCTGCTTTTAGCACTTCCTGTGCGTTTGCCGTGGCACCAAGCGATAAGGCTGCGCCCAGTACTGCTGGTAATAGCATCGCTTTTTTAAAGTGAAGAAGAGGTTGGCTGTCAGATTTAGGTTTCATTGGGTCACCATCGAGAGTGTTGGGAATTGTTATTTACGCCTTGTTAAAAACTTTTCGGTAACGTCACTTCAGAGCCTAGGTGACTTTTTATTTATCGGCAAGAGTTATTATTTATCGCATTTCGATAAAATAAGGATGATGCATGTTTTAAGCACGTACCTTCTAGGCTCTTGGCCAACGCACTAATGTGTTGATGAATAAAATCATCAAAATGTATGTTTCCGATGATTTTTTGGTTCGCTTATGTATGCCACTTATTTATGCAAAGTTGTATGTTAAGTATTTTTACTTAAAAATCAGTTGCTTGATTGTTTTTTTAGGTTGGCACGGCGTTTGCTATGTAACAAGTAGCCAGCATGCATACCTCTATGGAGCGATGGCGCTGGTACAACAACCAATAAAACGCTAATAGGAAACGCCAAATGCAGTTAAGTAGCCTTAATCGAGTAAGTAGCTTTAAAAGTGCCGGGAAGTTGATTACCGGCCATGGGGCTGCACAGCAGTTGCAGTCATACGTCCAAACGCTGGGAATGAAGTGCCCCTTGCTTGTTACCGACAGCGGTGTGGTGGCTTCAGGCACGCTGGAGATAATCACCGAGCAGCTAATGGCGCTAAATGTGACCTATGAGGTGTTTGATCAAGTAACGCCCGAGCCGGAAGTGGAAATTGTTGAAATCTGCACCCGTGCTTTTATTGCTGGCCAGTACGATAGCGTCATCGCTATTGGCGGTGGCAGTGCTATGGATATCGCTAAGTGTGTGGCGGTTTATGCGCGTTATGAGGGGCCACTTGAGGGGTTGTTTGGCGAGAATAAAGTCGCCCGGCGTGAGGTTCCTTTAATTGCTATGCCGACTACTGCGGGTACGGGCTCTGAAGTCACTAATATTGCGATTTTGTCGGATAAAGCCCAGCAAATGAAGAAAGGCATAGTAAGCGATTGCTTACTACCTGATGTAGCCATTGTCGCTCCTGAGCTGACGCTAAGCTGCCCGCGCTCTGTGACGGCGGCTAGCGGTGTGGACGCACTGGTGCATGCGGTGGAAGCCTACCTTTCAAACTTTGCCACGCCCATTACCGATGCGTTGGCGGTGAAAGCAATGAACCTGATTGTGCACGCGCTGCCCAAGGCGTTTGCCAATCCTAACCATCTGCAGGCCCGCGAGGATATGGCCACCGGCAGCCTGTTGGCGGGGCTGGCGTTTGGTAATGCGGGTGTAGGCGCGGTGCATGCTTTGGCGTATCCATTAGGTGGGCGTTACCACTTAGCCCATGGTGTCACCAATGCGCTCTTGCTTCCCTTCGTCATGGAGTGGAACAAGTTGGCTTGCGTTGAGCGCTTTCGGGGTATTGCGGTGGCGTTCGACGAGCCAGTAACGGGCCTTTCCGATGATGCGGTGGCGGATCTGGTTATCAAGCGCTTACACAAACTGTGCGCTGATGTGGAGATCCCTTCTGGTCTGCGTTCGTTTGATATTCCTGAGTCTGCCATTCCGGCATTAGCTGCTGAGGCGATCAACGTTGAGCGCTTGTTGCGCAATAACCCACGGGTATTAACTCAGGCGGATATTGAGGCGATTTATCACGCCGCTTATTAACGTTTAATAACAACAAAGCATCTATCTAAAAATACTAACAATTTTAAAACAGGAGTCCATGCCATGAATGCCTGGAAGCATCGCGTTGACGGTGAAGAGAGCCCGTATACCCCGCTAGGGCCATTTAAACTACGCCTGCCTTTTTATCACTACCGTTTTGAACTGCCCGACTACTTGCAAGGGCTATTAATGTGTGCGGTGGATCTTGCTGCGATCCCACTAATGATGCAGCTGTTAGGAATGCCGTTTGAAGCGGCGTTGGCTATTGTGATTTTAAATGGCTTGCTCTATTTGATGCATCACTTGCTGGGTGACCCGGTTATTCCTGGTTGGATTACCCCTGCGATCCCTTTGTTGATGGCTTATGTGGCGACCTTTCCAGAGGGGGTAGACAGAGTTCATGCGCTGATTGCCTTCCAGATGATGCTGGGGGCGCTAGCTCTGGGGCTGGGGGTAACCGGCATGGCCAGTAAAGTGGTGCGGCTCATACCATCTGCTATTAAAGCGGGGGTCATTATGGGCGCTGGGTTGGCGGCTATTGTCGTGGTGTTTGATGAGGGCGGTCGCTTTGAGCAGTACCCGTTCACCATTGCGATTGCTGTGGGTGTTGCGTTTTACCTGATTTTCTCTCGCCATTTTAACAAGCTGAAATCAAAGGGTGGCTTGTGGGGCGCCATAGGCAAGCTGGGTATTTTCCCAATCATCGTACTGGCAATTGTGGTGGCTCCGCTGTTTGGTGAAGCTCCGTGGCCGAATGTGGAGTGGGGTTTTAGCCAGCCTGATTTTGCGTTGATGTTTAGCGAATACACGGTGTTTGGCGTTGGCTTACCGCCGCTGGCGATGTTTTTGACCGCACTACCCACCGTTATCGCCGCTTACATTGTGCTGTTTGGCGATGTGCTACAAAGCAAGGCGTTGCTGGAAGAGGCCGATGAGAAGCGTCAGGACGAAAAAATCGACTATAACCCTAATCGCGCACACATGATTTTTGGTGGGCGTAACTTCGGGATGAGTATCTTTGGCCCCGATGTGGTGATGTGTGGCCCGCTGTGGGCTGCGATGCATGTGGTAACGGTGGAGCGTTACAAGCAGGGTAAAGCGGCGATGAACTCTATCTTTGGTGGCTCTGGCTCGTTTCGCTGGGGAACAAATACGGGATTATTATTGTTGCCGATCGTGAGTCTGGTGCAGCCGATTCTAGGGATTGCACTGGCGCTGACGCTGTTGATTCAGGGCTACGTGAGTGTGCGTATTGGCATTATGGAGGCGCGCAGCCAGCGGGACTTGGGTATCGCGGGCATTATTGCCGCCATGCTAGTTATTAAAGGTGCTACTTGGGCTTTTGCGGTAGGTATCTTGCTTTGCGCGTTAATTTACGGCAAACGCTTCTTCTCAGGCGAGGTGGATAAAACCTTCGTGAAAGATTGGGATGAGACATTGCTACCAGAGACTGATCCTGAACCGGAGGTGCCTTTGCGCAAATAACAGACTCTGCCTTTATAGTGACTTAAAAGCTATTGGATTTAGAACCAGTGTCCACCGTGAAAGCGGTGGGCGCGGTCTATCAGGGGAGCTGTTATGCAACGTATCGAAGAGTGCCTTGCGTTGGAAGCCGCGCTGCCGTTATTTGATTTGCACGGCACTGATGCGGTTGAGGTGTTTGATACCCACGGTCAGGTGATTGGGGTATTAACTCGCACAGATATTGAAAAGGCCACAGCGCGACGCGGCGCTAGGCCAGTTGGTAGGCGAGTGTATGCGCTACCGCGTAACAGGCATTAAACCTCAGACGGAGGCTGAAAGGGTTGATGCGTCTGGCTTTGACCAAGAGCCATTACGTTCTTTTCTGGATGCCTTGCATGACGGTGTTTATATCACCGATGCCAATGGTATTACGGTGACGATCAATAAAGCCTACGAACGTATCACCGGCATTTCGCGAGCTGAGGTAGTGGGCTTTCATATGGCTGACTTGGTGAAGGCGGGGTTTATTTCTAAGTCAGCCTCGTTGGAAGTTATCCGGGAACGTCGCCCGATTACGCTGGTGCAGACTATTCATGGCAGTCGCAAGATCGTTGTGACCGGGACGCCTATGTTCAGTGCCGATGGCTCCATTGCCTACGTGGTTACCAGTGTGCGTGACATTACCGAGCTGTTGCTGGCGAAACATGCTCAGGAGCAGCTGGAGCAGATCCAGCGCATTCGTGAGGCGTATAAAGTACCTGAGATAAAGTCACTGAGTGCGCCAGGGGTGATCACCAGCCAACAAACGGAACCCTGTTTTGCGCTTGCTAAGCGAGTGGCAAAATCAACCGCGAAGATCCTGATTCAAGGGGAAACGGGTACGGGTAAAACGCTGTTGGCGCGCTATATCCACCAGCAAAGTGACCGTATGGAGGGGCCGTTTTTGGAGCTTAACTGTGCGGCATTTCCGGAAGGGTTGCTGGAAGCAGAACTGTTTGGTTATGCACCCGGGGCGTTTACCGGGGCTACGCCAAGAGGTAAGCAGGGGCTACTGGATGTGGCCCATGGTGGCACGCTGTTTCTGGATGAAATCGGTGATCTTCCTCTCGCGTTGCAGGTGAAGCTACTCAAAGTGGTGGAAGAGAATCGCTATTTGCCAGTAGGCGGGACAGCTTTTCGTCATACCAACGTGCGCCTGATTACCGCGACCCATCAGTATTTAAATGACCACGTTAAGAAAGGGAGCTTTCGTGAGGATCTATTTTATCGCATAAGTGTGGTGCCGCTATGGTTACCGCCTTTGCGGCAACGTCGCGATGAGGTAATCCCCTTACTGAACTATTATCTAGACCACTTCAATCAGTTACACGATGTTAATAGGCGCTGGAATCCCGAGGCGTTGGAACTACTTTCGAACTACTCATGGCCTGGCAATATCCGCGAGCTGATCAATTTGACCGAGCGCTTAGCCGTCACGGCGGTAGGGGACGAGATCACTACCACTACGCTGCCGCATGAGATATTTCCCGCTCTGCCCCTTAGTTTAGAGCCCGTGAGTGGTGATCTGCGACAGCAGGTTAAGCGGTTTGAGCAGCAACTCATTCAACAAGCGCTTGCCAAGCATGGCACGACTCGCGCAGCGGCCGCTGTGCTGGGAATCGATCAGTCGACGTTGGTGAAAAAGCAGCGGCGCTGGCGTTAGTTCATATTGTGCATCTGCTACTCAAATGTAGGCCCACCGGCTTCTTCGCCCCACACTTCTTCCAAGCGGCCGTCGCGACCACAGCTGTAGCGGTAGAACTTATAACGCACAGGGTTCTTTTGATAATAGTTCTGGTGGTACTCCTCAGCAGGCCAGAACTTGGTGGCTGGTACTATCTGGGTGGCGATCTCCCGGTCGAAGCGTGCTTCCATTTCGGCTTTGGACGCTTCGGCCAGTTCACGCTGGGCTTCGTCATGATAGAAGATCGCCGAGCGGTATTGATCGCCTACATCACAGAACTGACGGTCGACCGCAAAGGGGTCGACGTTGCGCCAGAAGATTTCTAATAGCTGCTCGTAACTGATCTGTTCGGAGTCGTATTCGATTTGCACGACTTCAGCATGGCCAGTACCGCCCTGGGAGATTTCTTCGTAGGTGGGGTTCTCTAGCTCGCCGCCGATATAGCCGGAAATGGTGGAAGTGACGCCGGGTTGGTTATCGTACGGCGGTTCCATACACCAGAAGCAGCCACCGGCAAAAGTCGCTTCTGCACTGCTCTGAGCTTGAAGCGAAGGGCTGGCTAGGCCAGCGGCCGCCAATACGCCAAGCGTAAATGGACGAAGAGGGGACAGACGGATCATTGCAAGCACTCCAGTAGCAGGGCGAGTTACTGTTCATTATGAAGTTGATTAGTCGCTTGGTGTTCCCTTTCCTTACAGCCCCTTTGTCACAACCCTTTTTTTATGACTTAGCCTAGACGATGGGGCCATACCTCATCCAGCGTACTTAGCGCAGCGTTAACGGTCGATTCGTTGGTGCTTTCATGACGCCAGATAAAGCTTAACGCGCAGGGCAGGCGAATATTCTCTGCCACTGCCAAGCCGCTCTCCTGGCGTTCGGTCATCGCCAGGGCGTCCCGGGCTAGGCTTAAGCCAACGCCTGCGCGCACCAGGTCAAGCATGCAGGCCTCCTGATCCACCTGGGCCACCCGATTGGGAACTGCGCCGCTCGGTGCCAACGCCTGTTTTAACAGCCGGTGGTGGGCGGAATCCTGTGGCGTAACAATCCAGGGCAGCGTGGCTAAGTGCTCCCAACGAGTATCAATGAGTCGATTTTCCCAGCCTGCTGGGGCAATCACGTGATAATCAAAATGGGTTAGCTCACGCCAAGCAAGCGTCTCATGGCCTTTTCCAGGGCCTTGAGCGGGTGGCGCCAGGTAAAACCCAACGTCTAAGTCGCCTTGTTCAATGCGATTAAGCACGCTGCCGCTCATCCCATGGTGAAGTTCGGTTTCTAACTGCGGTGCACGGGCCATCAAGCGGCTCAAAAAGGCGCCTAGACGGAGAAATTCGGGGTCGACAATGGTGCCAATTGAGAGCTTGCCGCGCAGCGTGCTGTGTAATGTCCCGGCGGTTTGCTCAAACGACAGGGCGCTGGCCAGCGCCTTTTCAGCGGCAGGCAGCAGTGCATGGCCGTCGGGCGTCAGAGCAAGGCCTTGAGGACGGCGGCTAAACAGCGTGAGGCCTAAATTCGACTGCAGTTGCTTCAACTTTAGGCTAATGGCCGGCTGAGTCAGGTGCAGCTGTTCTGCGGCGCGTGACACGCTGCCTGTTCGTGCAACGGCCACGAAGGCGCGCAGGGTGGCGTACTCTTGCATGATTAGCCTCAAATACTCGTCGTGATATTAGTAAAGCTTATAACTGGCTTTTAAATAACTCAATTGATCCGTTCACTAGGCCCAGTAGGCTAGGCTGAAAGTAAGCTTTTTGCACACGCTTTAAACATGCGTTCTTAACTAGGTACTCCCATGACAACAACAGCGATTCAGCACTTTATTAATGGTCAGGTCACCGCGGGTGAGTCTGCTCAATCCCAGGACGTCTTTAACCCTGCCACTGGCCGAGTTACCGGTCGTGTGTCGCTCGCTTCCCCGGCGGACGTCAATACGGCGGTAGAGGCCGCACAAGCCGCTTTTCCTGCCTGGGCCGATACCCCTCCGATCCGCCGCGCCCGGGTGATGTTCAAGTTTTTAGAGCTGTTAAACGCTCATAAAGATGAGCTAGCCGAAGCAATTACCAAAGAGCACGGCAAGGTGTTCACCGACGCCCAGGGTGAAGTGGCCCGTGGTATCGATATTGTTGAATTTGCCTGTGGTATCCCGCAGTTGTTAAAGGGTGACTACACCGAGCAGGTGAGTACCGGGATCGATAACTGGACGATGCGCCAGCCGCTGGGCGTCGTTGCAGGTATAACGCCATTTAATTTCCCTGCCATGGTGCCGATGTGGATGTTCCCGCTGGCAATTGCGGCGGGTAATACATTTATTTTGAAACCAAGCCCGCTCGATCCCAGTGCTTCGCTGCTGATGGCTGACTTGCTTAAGCAAGCTGGCCTGCCCGACGGCGTGTTTAACGTTGTGCAGGGTGATAAAGACTCTGTGGAAGCGCTGATCGACCATCCGCATGTTAAGGCGCTGTCGTTTGTAGGCTCAACGCCAATTGCCAACCTGATCTACGAGCGCGGCGCGCGCAACGGCAAGCGCATTCAAGCCTTGGGCGGGGCCAAAAACCATATGGTAGTGATGCCGGATGCACATTTGGATAAAGCCGTCGACGCACTGATTGGCGCCGCCTATGGCTCCGCCGGCGAGCGCTGCATGGCGATTAGCGTGGCGGTGTTGGTAGGTGATGTGGCGGATAAAATCGTGCCAGCATTGGCTGAGCAGGCTAAAGCGCTGAAAGTAAAAGATGGTATGCAGCTGGATGCGGAAATGGGCCCCATTGTGACTCGTCAAGCCCACCAGCGGATTACTGGGTATATCGAAAAAGGCGTGGCTGAAGGTGCTGAACTGGTGGTTGATGGACGCAACTTTAATGCTTCATCGGCAGGCGAGGACTGCGCCGACGGGTTCTGGATGGGCGGCACGCTTTTTGACAA
Organism: Halomonas sp. A3H3; assembly: GCF_000982975.1. NCBI lineage: Bacteria > Pseudomonadati > Pseudomonadota > Gammaproteobacteria > Oceanospirillales > Halomonadaceae > Halomonas > Halomonas sp. A3H3. The sequence goes on from NZ_HG423343.1 coordinate 3,416,657, forward strand.
TGTCACTCCCGAGATGACGATCTATAAAGAAGAAATTTTTGGCCCGGTGCTGGTTTGCGTGCGGGTGCCGGATATCGCCACTGCAATCCAGTTGATTAACGACCATGAGTTTGGCAACGGCGTTAGCTGCTTTACCGAAAGCGGTACGGTGGCGCGGGAGTTTGGCCGCCGTATTCAGGTCGGCATGGTGGGTATCAATGTGCCCATTCCGGTACCTATGGCATGGCACGGCTTTGGTGGCTGGAAGCGCTCGCTGTTTGGTGACACCCACGCCTATGGGGAAGAAGGCGTGCGTTTCTACACCAAGCAGAAATCGATTATGCAGCGTTGGTCGGATTCGATTGATGCCGGGGCTGAATTTGTAATGCCCACGGCGAAGTAGCGACTAAACGTTACCGGAGCCAACCAATGTCAGAATCTACCCATAACAATATCGACCATATCAGTTACTTCGACTATATCGTGATCGGCGCAGGCACCGCGGGGTGCCTGATGGCTAATCGTTTGAGTGCCAATCCCAATAATAAGGTACTGCTGATAGAGGCGGGCGGTCGCGATAACTACCACTGGATTCATATTCCGGTGGGCTACCTCTACTGCATTAATAATCCACGTACCGACTGGCTGTTTCGCACCGAGCCCGATAAAGGCCTCAACGGCCGTTCGCTGATCTACCCGCGGGGGAAAACCCTGGGCGGCTGCTCTAGCATCAACGGCATGATCTATATGCGCGGCCAAGCGCGTGACTACGACCACTGGGCGGAAGTCACCGGCGACGATGCCTGGCGCTGGGAGAACTGCCTACCCGACTTTATCAAACATGAAGACCACTACCGTCTGGACGAGGGCGGAGATGCAGACGCCCAGCACCGGGATTTTCACGGCCACGGTGGGGAGTGGAGGATCGAAAAGCAGCGCCTCAAGTGGCAGGTGCTGGATGATTTCGCCGAAGCTGCCGTGCAGGCGGGCATCCCGCGTACCGACGATTTTAACCGTGGCTCTAACGAAGGCGTGGCCTACTTTGAGGTCAATCAGCGCTCGGGCTGGCGCTGGAATACCGCCAAAGCGTTTTTGCGCCCCGCGCTTAAGCGCAAAAACCTCACACTATGGCACTCCACTCAAGTCAATCGGCTGCTGTTCGAAAAAAGTGCCAACATGCTGCGATGCACAGGGGTGGAGGTGGAGCGTGAGGGCAGCCCGCTTCGCGTCATGGCGAACAGGGAAGTAGTGCTCTGCGCAGGCGCGATTGGTACGCCGCATCTGCTGCAGCTTTCCGGTGTGGGGCCCGCAGAGTCGTTGCGTAAGCATGGCGTTGAGGTAGTGCATGAGCTGCCGGGCGTCGGCGAGAACTTGCAGGATCACCTGCAGATTCGTTCGATATATCGGATTACTAATGGCAAAACCCTCAATGCCATAGCCAGCACGCTGTGGGGTAAAGCGGGAATTGGCCTTGAGTACCTGTTTAAGCGCTCTGGGCCGATGAGCATGGCACCTTCGCAGCTGGGGGCTTTTACCCGCAGCACAAAGGATCAGCCGCACCCCAATATTGAGTACCACGTGCAGCCGTTAAGCCTGGAAGCCTTTGGTCAGCCGCTGCATCCCTACCCAGCGATTACCGCCAGCGTATGCAATTTGAACCCTACCAGCCGGGGCACCGTGCGACTTAAAAGCAGCGACCCGCGCCAGGCACCGGCGATTTCTCCCAATTACTTGAGCACCCCTGAAGATCGCAAAGTGGCGGCGGATTCTCTGCGGGTGACGAGGCGTATCGCCGAGCAGCCTGCGTTTGCCAAATACGCGCCGGAAGAGGTGAAACCCGGCGTCGAGTATCAAAGCGACGATGAGTTAGCCCGGCTGGCTGGTGATATCGGCACGACTATTTTCCACCCGGTGGGCACCGCACGTATGGGCCAGGAAGATGATGCGATGGCAGTGGTCGATGCACGGCTGAGAGTGCGCGGTATTAGCGGGCTAAGAGTGGCTGACGCCAGCGTTATGCCGACCATCACCAGTGGCAACACCAATTCTCCGACGCTGATGATTGCCGAGAAGGCCGCCGGTTGGATACTGGCTAAGAGGCGTGAGGTTTACTAGCGACAAAATCTACTAAGCAGCGTTTTATGGGGGTGTTGACGCAGGAGGGTGGTTGAGCGCAGAATAGTTACAGTTGGTTAGCAAGTCGAACGTTGTCAGCAGTATAGAAGCGCCTCTAGCGTTAAATCTGGTGAAAGTCTCTTGTTATACCCACTGTAACTCGGGTATTTCCCGGTTTAATTAGCAACATCGAGGATTTCGATCATGGCAACTGGTACCGTTAAGTGGTTCAACGACACTAAAGGTTTCGGCTTCATTTCTCCTGACGACAATGGCGACGATCTGTTCGCGCATTTCTCAGAAATTCAGGCAGAAGGCTTCAAATCCCTGCAAGACGGCCAGAAGGTTTCCTTCGACGTCACACAGGGTAAAAAAGGCCTTCAGGCTTCTAACATCAAAGTAGAAGGTTAATTCCTTTACTAAGGTGTTAACAATCACCGCCTAGCGTTGATTGACCAGAAAACCCCGCCGAGCGCGGGGTTTTTTGTAGTGCGCCAGGCATGGCGCGCAGCGCCTTGACCGGCGCTGTTCCTGGGGGTGGTGCTTCAGGATGACTTGGGGGTGAAAGTCCCCTGCACGCCCTGCAAGGGGAAGTGCTAGCCGACGGCAAGGGTGTCCCTCGCGAGGGGGAATCTGAAGGCAGCCCGAGGCAAAACGCTGGCCTGACGAACAGGAAGCGGATACGAGGCGTCATGGCGGGGTAAGGTGGCTACACTCACCAAAGCCCGATACTTGCACGGAACGCCATGATGTAAATCCGACAGG
>NZ_HG423343.1:3419615-3505109 GCF_000982975.1 Halomonas sp. A3H3
GCGAGGGCTAGGCCTAGACGGGCACCGCGCCTGGAAATCGGCGGGGAACGGTCGAGGCCCCTGGTGGAATGCCGGGGCTTCGCACATGAATCAGGCCCTGCCGAGGAAATGGTTTTATGACCAGGGACTGATCTCGGTACTGGATACGGTAAGATGGCTTAAACGTTCTGCATGAACCGCCGTGGTACGGAACCGTATGCCCGGTGGTGTGAGAGGACAGGGGAGGCGACTCCCCTTCCTACTCGATTCTGTATAATTAAGGCAATCCTTATGCTTTCCTCACACCTCACACCTCACACCTCACACCTCACACCTAATATTCCATTTTGATCTTTAAATGTTTCTAAAAATAACTTTTTAGAATATGCGATTGGCTTCACAATACCGCCATGCTTATTTGTTAAGGATGTCGTGGTTATGTCGCTGGATGCTTGGATAGCGGTCGGGGTGGTGCTCACCATCTTCCCGTTGATGGCCTTTTCACGCCTGGGGCCGGACATTATCTTGTTGGGCGCGGTTATTGTGCTAATGACGCTGGGGGTGATTGATCCCCAGCAGGCGCTAGGGGGCTTCTCCAATAGCGGCCTGTTTACCGTGGCGTTTATGTATGTGCTGGTGGCCAGCATTCGTGAAACCGGCGGCATCGACCTGATCATTCGCTATGTGCTCAAACGGCCCAAGAGCGAGCGGGGCGCGCTGGTTCGCCTGTTGCTGCCGGTGGCTTCGCTTAGCGGCTTTGTCAATAATACCCCCGTCGTTGCTACCTATATTCCCGCGGTCCTGAGCTGGAGCCGTCGGCTACGTTTGTCTCCCCAGCGGTTGCTGATGCCGCTCAGCTTCGCATCTATCCTCGGCGGCACCATCACGCTCTTTGGTACCAGCACGAACTTGGTGGTGCACGGGCTATTGCTGGAGCGTTACCCAAAACTCGGTATGGGCCTGTTGGATTTGGCCTGGGTCGGTGTTCCCGTCGCCGTCGTAGGGCTTGGCTATCTTATTTTGCTCGGGCCGCGGTTGTTGCCTGCCAGGGAAGGGCTGGCCAATGCGTTTGCCAACCCACGCGAATTCACTATCGAAATGGAAGTCGACCCGTCAGGCGTGTTGGTGGATCGCACTGTCGAAGAGGCGGGACTACGCCACCTGCAGGAGTTGTTTCTGGTTGAGATTGAGCGCGCAGGCAACGTGGTTAGTGTTGTTGGGCCTGGCGAGCAGCTAAAAGGTGGCGATCGGCTGGTGTTTGCAGGTACCTCTGATGCGGCGGTGGAGTTGCAGCAAATTCGCGGCTTAATCCCTTCCCGTGATGGTACTTCCAGTTTGGAGAAAGAGTTTAAAGAGCGTCGATTGGTCGAAGCGGTGGTCTCAAATCAGTGCCAGTTTATTGGCCAGCGTATTCGCGATGGTCACTTTAGAACCCTTTATGGGGCAGCAGTGCTGGCGATCTGCCGTGGCGGTGAACGGGTTAAGGGTAATCTTGGCCAAGTGCGGCTGCAGCCTGCCGATGTGCTGCTGCTGGAGGCGCGGCCGCCTTTTATTGAGCGGCACCGCCAGTCGCGGGATTTTTTGCTGATTAGTGAGTTGAATGGCGCGGCGCGGCCGATCCATGAGAAAGCGCCGCTAGCGTGGGGAGTGCTGTTAGGCGCCGTGCTGCTCGCCGCCTTCGGGGTGCTGAGTATGCTCAACGCTGCCATGTTGGGGGCGGCATTGGCGCTACTCACGGGCTGCTGTTCGGTGGGCGCCGCCAAGCGTGGCTTGGATACCCAGGTGTTGCTCACCATTGCCGCGTCGTTTGGGGTGGGGGCCGCGCTGCAAAGCTCTGGTGCTGCCGAGGTAATGGCCGGCGGAGTGCTCACCTTAGTGGCCGGGAACCCTTTGCTACTGTTAGTAGGCACTTACTGCGTGGTGGCGCTACTCACCGAGCTGGTGACCAACAATGCAGCGGCAGTGATTATTTTTCCGGTGGTGATGAGCGCAGCCGAAAGCTTGGGCGCGAGCCCGATGCCCTATGTGGTGGCGGTAATGTTTGCCGCCTCAGCGAGCTTTCTAACCCCCATCGGCTACCAAACCAACCTGATGGTATATGGCCCGGGTGGTTACCGGGTGAGTGATTTTCTACGGTTGGGCGGTGGATTAAATATACTGACGGGTGCCATAGCGCTCGTTTTGATTCCCCTCGTGTGGCCCTTTTAAGCGTGGCGTGACCTTTTTAAGCATGCCATGGCTCGCTGTTAACGCGGGTTTGCGCTAGGGTGGCCCTTTTTGAATAAGGAATACGATGTCATGACTGCTCCTGGCGAACTGATTATTGAGCCGAAAGATGGTCAACCCGCCGATGCCTGTGTGTTTATTATTCACGGCTTAGGCGCGGATGGGCACGATTTTGAACCCTTGGTGCCCGCGTTAGCGCTGCCTAAAGATTCCCACGTACGCTTTATCATGCCCCATGCGCCACGGCTGCCGGTGACGATTAATGGCGGTATGGTGATGCCCGCTTGGTACGATATTTTGGCCATGGATTTGGGGCGTCGGGTCGATGAGATCCAGCTCAAGAAATCTGCTGAGCGAATCCAAACACTGATTCAAGAGCAGATCGACCAGGGTATCGATAGCCAACGTATTATTGTGGCGGGCTTTTCGCAGGGTGGTGCTGTTGCCTACCACGCCGCGCTGACTTTCCCAGCGCCGCTAGGGGGCTTATTGGCCATGTCGACCTACTTCGCGACCGCGGACAATATCGACCTGGCGGAAGCCAATCGTCAAATCCCTATAGAAGTGCAGCACGGTAACTTTGACCCCATTGTGCCTGAAAGCCTGGGTCGTAGCGGAGCCGACCGCTTGAAAGAGATGGGTTACGCGGTCAACTACCGTCAATACCCCATGGCCCATGCGCTCTGCCCCCAGCAAGTGAATGATATCGGCAAGTGGCTGAGTTCTCGCCTACACTAAGCGCCTATTCGTGACCGATGCAAGGATGTAGCGAAAACGAATGACAGCCTCCTTAGATGCAATAGAATCTTTTGACGCAATAGAAGTGCTGCTGGCGCTGTTCCTCACGGCATCAGCGCTAGTATGCCTGTTTGACCGCCACCTGGTGCGCGCCTGCTACTTTTTTGTGGCTTTTACGGCCGCAATGACTGCGGCCTGGTGGCAGCTCGGTGCCCCCTGGCTGGCGGCTGTCGAGCTGGTGCTAGGGGTAGGGTTAACCGGGCCCTGCTTTTTTTATGCCCTGGGCCATGTCTTACCCGGCGCTTCCTCACCTTTAGAGCGCGATAAATTCAGCGAGCCTTGGTCGCGGGTGGCGATGCGGGTGTTGTTGGCACTGGCTTGGTTTGTCATGGTCGGCGCCGCGATTCGCTATGTCGTCGCCGATATGGCGTATGCACCTTCAGAGCATCCGCTGCTTGTTGCTGGAGTAGTGATTGCCGCTACCGCCTTAGGGGCGTTTGCGCTACACCGTCATCTGCTGCGTCGGCTGCTGGCGTTTAATCTGCTCGGCTCGGCGGTATTTATACTACTGGCTGGCGTGGCAGGCACCTCGGCGACTGCTCAGGCGTTAATTAGTGTAGGGCTGCTAGTCGCCTGGCTGGGGTCAATGCTGGGTGCGCTGTTGATTCGGCAGCTTTTGCATATCGAAGGGGTCGAGGCTTTGGGGCGTGACGGTCGAACTGAAGAGGGCGCCACATGATTTGGCGCTTTGGCCTTTTCGATAGCACCTTTGAACCCCTTCTCCCTACCCACTGGGCGCTGTTAGTTGCGCTTGGCTTACCCCTGCTGCTGGGCATGCTGGCGGCACTATTCCCCCCTAAGCGGGCATGGCCCGTGGTGCTGGCGAGTGTTCCGGTGTTGGCTTCTGGGCTAATGCTGCTATCTGCTTACGATCAAGCGGGACTACTGCGCTGGCATTGGGACATAGCAGGCGTTCAGCTGTCGCTGCGCTTAAACGGGCTGAGCGCGCTGTTGCTATTAATGACTCAGATGATTGGCGTTGCGGCAGCGATCTATACGCCAGGGTATCTGCGCTTAAGCGAAACCGGGCCGTTGGCACGCTGGCTGTGGCCGCTGATGGGCGTAGTGCTGAGTGCGCTTTCGTTAATTTGGTTGGCCACTGACCTGTTGACCCTCTATGCCGGGCTGGAGCTGTTGGGCCTTGCGGCGGTCGGCATGCTGATGCTATCGGGCAAGGTAGCCGCGTTGGTGGCGGGAATGCGCTATTTGCTCTTGGCCCTGATGGGCTCGTTAACCTATTTACTCGGGGTCGCGCTGATTTTGGGCCACTGGGGGCGGTTGGATTTGCAGGGCTTGGCTGAGGTCGTCGAGCCTGGGCCGGTGGCGTGGTTTGCCGCCGCATTGATAGGCGCCGGGCTGGCCTTGAAAGCCGCGCTGTTTCCACTGCATGCCTGGCTGACTCCTGTCCACGAGAATGCCTGGACACCGGTGAGCGCGCTGCATGCGGCGCTGGTGATCAAGGCGTCGCTGTTTATATTGCTGCAGCTGTGGAGCATTCTGCTCCCCGATACGTTCTACGCCCCGCGTGTTATCGCTTGGTTAGGCATGCTGGCGATTGTATGGGGCGGGTTACTGGCGTGGCGTACCGATTCACTTAAAACCCTGGTCGCTTCTTCTACCGTAGGTCAGCTGGGTTACCTGATGGTGGCTTTTCCGCTACTACTGGGGCCGGATATTGCCCCGCTACCCCGCGCTTTGGCTTGGGAAGGGTTCTGGCTGCAGCTAATGGGCCATGCCTTTGCTAAAGCAGCCATGTTCATGGCTGCAGGTAACCTGATATTGGCCACCGGGGAGAGCACGCTCAAAGGCCTGGCCGGTACCAGCCGCCGTTTGCCGCTTTCACTATTAGTGTTTGGTATTGCCTCCATTACTTTGATGGGGCTGCCGCCCAGCTCTGGGTTTACCGCCAAGTGGCTGCTGCTACAAGCGATGGTGCTATCCCAGCAGTGGTGGGCGGTGGCCGCGCTATTAACTGGTACGCTATTAACCGCGGCCTATATATTTCGCCTGTTTCGCTACTGTTTTGATGAGACGGCCCCCCGCCATCGCTATCAACCCCTTGCGCCGGGCATGGATCTGATCGCCCTAACGCTTGCTCTAATTGCGTTCGCTCTAGGGCTATTGGCGCATTTCCCGCTGGAATTGATGCATGGAGGTAGCCCATGAATGCCGCCTGGTTACCGCTAACTGCTCTGGCCACTTCGCTATTGGTAGTGGTGATTATCTTTGCGTTGCCGGAAGATGCCCGCCGGCTGCGCACGACGATCAACCTTATGGCAGCGGTGGTTAAGATTATTCTGGTTATTCTTATGGTCAGGCGGGTCGCCGCGGGACATGAGGATATTTTTAGCTTTCAAGTGATCGGTGGCGTTGATTTTGTGCTGCGCAGCGATGCGCTGGGGGTGATGTTCGCCGGACTATCGTCACTACTGTGGTTATGCACCACCATCTACGCCATTGGCTACTTGGAAGGTTCAGCTAATCGGAAGCGCTTTTTTGGCTTTTTTAGCCTCTGCGTTGCGAGCACGATCGGTATTGCGCTGGCTGATAACCTGTTTACCTTCCTGATTTTCTACGAAATGTTGACGCTCTCCACCTACCCCTTGGTGGTTCACAACGGTACCCGGCAAGCACTCGATGCGGGACGTGTCTATTTGCGCTACACCTTAAGCGCCGGTGTGGTACTGCTGCTTGGCACCGTGTTGCTATATAGCCTAACCGGAGATCAGTCATTCTCCTCAGAAGAGGGGTTGGGCGACTATTTAAACGATCATCGCGGTTTGCTAACGCTAATATTCGCTCTGCTAGTGGGTGGGCTGGCGGTAAAAACGGCCATGGTACCGCTGCATGGGTGGCTACCCAGGGCGATGGTTGCCCCCGCGCCGGTGAGTGCGCTGCTACACGCGGTAGCAGTGGTGAAGGCGGGGGCTTTCGGGATTCTGCGGGTCGTTTACGACCTGTTTGGCATTGAACTTAGCGTGGAGCTCGGCGTTATTACCCTGCTAGCGGTAGCTGCCTCATTTACGATTATTTATGGTTCATTAAGAGCCATTGCCCAAGAGGAGCTCAAGCCCCGCCTAGCGTTCTCCACCGTCAGTCAGGTCTCCTATGTCATTCTCGGTATAGGCCTGTTTGGCCCTTTCGGCACCGTCGGTGCTTTAGCGCACTTGCTGCATCAGGGCCTAATGAAAGTCACGCTATTCTTCTGTGCGGGCAACTATGCCGAAGAGCTGGGGATTCATCGTATTGATGAAATGGACGGCGCCGGTAAACGTATGCCGTTGACCAGCATCGCGTTTACTATCGGCGCGTTTGGCATGATTGGCCTTCCGCCCGTGGCGGGGTTTATTACCAAGTGGTACCTCGGCGTTGGCGCGATTCAGGCCGAGATGTATTGGGTTGTCGCCGTGCTAGTGGCGAGCAGTACCCTCAATGCTATGTACTTTTTGCCCATTGTGCACCGCTTATGGTTCCGTTCAGGGCCTGCCCATGGCAAAGGCAGTTGGCCCAAAGAGCAGCGTCTAGGCCGTTTTGAAACTCATAGTTGGCTGCTGTTACCGATGGTGTTTACCGCCTTGGTGAGTTTGGGGGCCGGGCTGTTTGCCGGGCTCCCCTTTAGCCCCTTGGATTGGGCGGCTCGGGTAGCCAACGGGGAGTATCTGCCATGATGACCATGCTGCTTGCCCTGGCGCTACTTTGGCCGCTGGTCGTCATTGGCTGGACGCTATGGAGCGCCTACCGCGCTCCGGCTGCTTATCAGAGCTATTTTTCAGCACTATGGCTAAGCGCCGCTTGGCCAGCGCTGCTGCTAGCCTACGGCGGTGAAGCGCAGTGGACGATGGATGCCTGGATGCTGGGCGGTGAATGGGCGCTTAACTCGTTAAGCCGCCCCTGGCTTGCGTTTACCGCGCTGCTCTGGGGGGTGGCAGCCATCCACGCGAGGGGCTATTTTGCGACGGAACAGGCGAAGGCCCAGGAGGGGGATCAGGATACTCAGCGACGCCTGTTGCGCTTAGCGCTGCTTTGGCCGCTGACACTGCTGGGCAACGTACTACTGATTATTGCCCAGGATATCGCCAGTTTTTATCTAGGCTTTGCGCTGATGACCTTCGCCGCCTACGCACTGGTAGTGCATAGCGGTACCGCAGAGGCGCGGCTGGGGGCCAAGGTCTATTTGATGTTAGCCGTGGTGGGTGAAGGGCTTATTATAGGCGGCTTTCTATGGGCAGCCGGTGAAGCTGACACATTAACGTTGCAAGGCCTGCGTGAAGGCATTTTAGTCGCAGAGCAAGGCGCATGGATGGCCGCCTTGTTGTGCTTGGGCTTTGGCGTGAAAGCAGGGGCTATTGGCTTACACGTATGGCTACCGTTAGCTCACCCGGTGGCACCGGCCCCTGCCAGCGCGGTGCTTAGCGGAGCGATGATTAAAGCAGGGCTGCTGGGCTGGATTAGTGTGCTGCCGTTAGGTGATGAGCAGATTTCAGCTTCCTTAGCCCAGTTTGGCAACATCATGTTAATGGCAGGGCTGGCGGCAGCGTTTGGCGCCGCGCTGTATGGCGTTTTTCAGCGTCATCCTAAAGCTGTTTTAGCCTACTCCAGTATCAGCCAGATGGGCATGATGACTGCTTTGGTGGCCATGGGATTAGTCGCGCCAGAGGTGTGGCCGTTGCTGTGGCCAGGCTTGGTGCTGTTTGCTGCCCACCACGCGCTGGCCAAAGGCTCACTGTTTATGGGCACCAGTATCAGTGAGCATCTACCCCGGTGGCCGCTGCCGTTGGTCTGGGGTTTGCTGGCACTGCCGGGTATCTCGCTGGCGGGTGCCATTGGGGCGGGCATGATCAGCAAGTGGGGGGTGAAGAGTCCACTCTACGAAATGCACCATGAATCGTTAATCAAACTGCTCAGCTGGGCGGCTGTTGGCACGGCGGCTCTGGTAAGCGTTGCTTTATGGCGTCAGTGGCAGCAGCACCATAAAGGAGGCAGTAACCGAGAGCAGTGGGGCGCCTGGTTAGTTGCCATAGCGGCAGCGCTGTTAACGCCATTTTGGCTTCCCCTCCCTGCGGGGAGTATCGAGATGCCGCCGCTTAAAGAGTGGTTGGGGATTATGTGGCCATTCCCGGTGGGGGTACTTTTCGCTGCGGTGGGCTGGCTATTAACACGCCCGCTTAAGGGTAAATCCCTCCCCGCGGGAGATCTATGGTGGCTCTATGCGGGGATGGTCGGCGCTGCATTGGTGCCAATACGGCGGCTTGGGCACTACTGCGCCAAGCTTAAAGCGACGAGTGTGGCAAGCGCACAAAAAACTGAAGAGATATTAATGGGCCATTTAACTCGCCTGTTGTCGACGGAGTCCTGGTTGCGTCACCATGTCAGTGGGCTGATGATGTTGCTTGCCGTGCTGCTTGCGGCGCTAATGATGTGGGAAGGTCAGCGATGAGACGACTGTGTGGACTGTACTTGTCAGGAGCCTGCTATGGGTAAGCTCCCTCGCGGTCGCCGCGAGCAGGTACCTGGTGATATACCCCAACGGGGGTGGCACGATATTGCCTGGCGGGTAGTGCGCGCCGCGCGCCGTAACCGCCTTACTATGCTGGCCGCCGGTGTGGCTTTCTACGCCTTACTGGCGCTGTTCCCCACCATTGCGGCGGTCATTTCACTCTGGGGATTACTGTTTGACCCTTATGAAGCTGGCCAGCAGCTGTACGAAATCAGTCGTTTTATGCCACCGGATGCTGCCGAATTAATCGATAAGCAGGCCCAGCAGGTAGTTGAGAGTGCGGAGTCAGGTAGCTTTCTGGGTGCTCTAGCCGGGTTGCTGATTGCCATGTTTATCGCTTCCAAAGGGGTGGCGGTATTAGTCATAGGACTGAACGTGGTGTACGGCGAAAGCGAAAAACGCAGCCTGTTACACCGCAGTACGGTATTGGTATCACTGACCTTTGGCTTGATTTTTATGACCCTGGTGTCGCTGGCTTTCATTGCCATCGTGCCGGTGGTCGTCAACGCCCTGGCGATTGACCCACCGCTGAATAAGATCCTGCAGTGGCTGCGCTGGCCCGCATTATTGTTCATGATGAGTATGCTGATTGCGCTGCTGTACCGCTACGCGCCTTATCGGCGTTCGGCCCAGTGGAGTTGGTTAAGTTATGGGACGCTGCTGGCAACGGGGATGTGGCTGTTAGGTTCCGGTGGGCTTTCGCTCTACGTGCGCTATTTCTCTACCTTTAGCGAGCTTTATGGCTCACTGGGGGCAGTGGTGGCGCTAATGCTATGGTTTTGGCTCTCTGCCTTTGTGGTGCTGTTTGGTGCGGAAGTCAACTGTGAGATGGAGCGGCAAACCTTCACTGACACCACCATTGGCGAGGCGCGCCCGTTAGGTGAACGCGAGGCGTTTGCCGCGGATACCATTGGTGCCCCCCGGCCGTGGAAGGACATTGAGGAGAGTAACGATACCTGAGGGTGTGGAGAAGCACCTCCCACCAGCGGTGGGAGGCAGTTGGTTTTAAAAAAAGCAGGTTTAAAGAAGAAAGCTTAAAGCAGTTCTTCCGCCGCCAGGGCCAGGCGCGAGCGTTCAACACTTTTCAGCGTAATATGCCCGGCATGGGGCCAATCACGGAAGCGCTCCACCACTGCGGCCATGCCGCAGGTGTTGGCGGTAAGGTAGGGGGTGTCAATCTGCCCGACATTGCCCAGGCAGACGATTTTGGTATTGCGCCCCGCCCGTGTTACTAGCGATTTAAGCTGTTTGGGGGTGAAGTTTTGCGCCTCATCAATGATTAAAAAGGTGTCGTTTAGGGTACGACCGCGCATAAAGCTCGGCGAGCGGATTTGTACCCGTGAACCAATCAACTGCCGCGTGGCGCCGTTATCCCAACTGGTTTCTCCCTCCTCGTTGCGCAGCAGGTTATCCATATTGTCGTGGAAGGCACCCATCCACGGTGACATCTTCTCCTCCTCGGTGCCGGGTAGAAAGCCAATGTCTTCCCCCATGGGGATCGGCGCGCGGGTAAACACAATACGCTCAAACAGCTTGGCATCCAGGGTTTGCTGAAAGGCGGCGGCCAGGGTCATAAAAGTTTTACCCGTACCGGCATTACCCGCAATGGTAACCAGATCAATATCGGGATCCATGAGTAGATTTAATGTGAAGTTTTGCCGACTGTCGTGGGCGTGAACGCCCCAAACGCCCGCGTGGTGGCGATAGTTCGTCAGCAATTGCAGGCGCGCCGAAGAGGGCCCCAGTTCACGAACGATTGCTTCGAACTCCGCTCCGTTTTCGCTATCCGAGACCAGCATGCCCACGTGCCAGTGGCGGGGCATAGTGCCGGTGAGTTGGTAGAAAGTGTGGTGATCGAGTCGTTCCACTGTGACATCAACATTCAACGCTTCCCACAGTGAAGCGCCATGCTGGCCAGCGGAGGCGTAGACCTGGGCGCCCTCAATCATGGCGTCGCTGTCGGAGAAGGCGCGATCGTTGAGGTAATCCTCAACGGGCACTTTCAGCGCGGCGGCTTTAACGCGGAGGTTGATATCTTTGGTAATCAGGATGACCGAGGCGTCGGGGCGTTCTTCGCGAAGGCGGCAGGTCTCTGCCAGTATGCGGTTATCGGGGCTATCGTCGAGGGCGTCAAAGAGCTTTAAATCGTTGTAGCATAAAAAGTGCAGGCGTCCTGTGTCGCCGCTGATACGGGGAATCGGGATACCGCGTTGGATCTCATCAAAGGTGACTTGGCTGGTAAGGTCGGAGAGCGTACGGCTGATTTGGCGAGCCGTGCGGGCAATTTCACGTACACCATTTTTGTGCTTATCAAGTTCCTCCAGGACGGTCATGGGGATAACAACGTCGTGCTCATCGAAGTGGTAGAGCGCGGTGGGGTCATGAATGAGGACATTGGTGTCCAACACATACAGCCGAGTGGCTTTCTTATCGAGTCGTACCATCGTTGGAATCACTCCTTGGTTGACGGCAACATCGACACTGGCAGGTGCGTATTACGCCCAGATGACACTTGCCAGTGTTCCTCACGTGGCGTGTCCTGGCGGCTCCTTATTTAGCTCTTTGTAATAGCGTGGAAGGCTTTGGTGTTTTTTTCCATAAAAAGATTTCAACGATATGTCAGCAAGTCCTGAGTGTTAGCCTGGTATTCGCCCAGGGCTCAGTTCTGGGAAGCTAAGAAGTGCGCCACTTTGTTTAACAAGGCGGTGGCCACCACGCCGCGGTTATCGCTCTCCACATAGCGGTAATAGTGGCTGTCTAGCACTAGATCGTGATTTAGCGTGCAGAGCGTGCCTGCCTCTAGGGCGCCTTTAACCAGCGGGTAAGGCAGCAGCGCCCAGCCGGTCGCGTTGATGACGGCATCGCGGATCACCTCAAACATGGTTAAACCCAGATAATTACCTGAAAACAGCGCCTCGCTGATCAGCTTGTCATCCTGTACGTAGGTCAAACACACTTGGGTGTACTGGGCCAAGTCGTCGCGGTTAACGCTAGGGAGGCGACTTAAAGGGTGATGGGGCGCTGCCACTAAACGCATGCTGACGGGAGCAAGGTTGGCCGCGTTGGTATCAATGCCTTCAGCGGTATACAGACCGAAGGCAATATCCACCGTTTGGCGCTGCACAAACTGGGTGTGTTCCTGGGGTGGCACTAGGTACACTGAAATCGCGGTTAGCGGAAACTGCTGTTTTAAATCATGCATTACCTGACGCCAAAACACCTCGGGCAGGGCGTCATCACGGGCGATGCCGAGTTGGCTTTCAACGCCCTGCAAATGCTGGTGGCAGTGTTTTTTGATTCGGCTTGCGCTGGTCAGCAGGCGGTAGCAGTCAGGAAGCACGCTATCGCCCACGGCGGTGAGCGTTAGGCTATTGCCCGAACGCTCAAATAGCGCCACACCCAGGCTATCCTCAAGCGCATTGACGGCGGCACTCAGTGTGCTCCGTTTAAGGCCGGTATGTCTTGCTGCTGCGGCAAAGGAGCCATGCTCGGTGACATCAATAAAGGCCTGTACCTGTTCTGCACGCATAGTCGCCTCGTTTAACGCCTTGAGCGCCAGTTAACTTGGCGCTGAGCGATTCGTGATTGTCATAACTCTTCTCTATTATGGCGCATAATTCGCTTAAAGTGATGGAGTTATCCGCGTGACCCCCTTTGTTGCCGAGCGCCGTGCGCTAAGATTTTCAGCCATTTCAGCCAGCCTATTTGCGTTTACCGGGCTTACGCTAGGGCTAACCAGCAGTTCTATAACGATTCTTTTTGACAGCGGCTACTCGCTGCTGAGCCTTGTGCTGGCATCGTTGTCTCTGTTTGCACTTCAGCAGGCGCGTAAACCTGCGGATGAACACTACCCCTTTGGGCGGCTGACGGTAGAGCCGCTTGCAGTGCTGCTCAAAGGCGTAGTGATCGCGATGGTGTGTATCGTGTCATTGGTCTCCGCGCTATGGAGCCTGCTCGATGGTGGGCGGTTGGTCACGCTGGATTTGGCGCTGATGTTTGGCGTGGTCAACGTCACGGGTTGTTTATTAACTTGGTGGTGGCTGGCGCGCTACGCCGGTGTAGCGCGCTCTTCGCTGTTGACCGCCGAGCTACGTCAGTGGCAGATGGATACCTGGCTAAGTGCCGCTGTCATGTTGGGGTTTGGGCTTACCTGGCTGTTAACCCAGTCGCCATGGGCCAGCTACGCGCGCTTTGCCGACCCGGTGATGGTGCTGATCATTGCAGGCTACTTCTTGCCCATGCCGGTTCGCATGGTGAAGGGAGCACTGCGTGAGCTGATGTTTGGCGGTTCATGCAGCAGCGTGCGACGTGATGTGGTGGAGGATATAGCTGACTTTGATGTCACTGCCGACGATGTGCGTCTGGCCCAGGTGGGCAGCTTTTTAATGGTCGATATCCAGCTCGACAAGCAGCAGTTCGACGACGCTCAAGAGATAGTGGAGAGTGTAGAGAAGCGCTGTAAACGGCTAAACCTGCGCCCTATTACCAGTCTTACCTTAGTCGCTGGCTGAGAAGGGTGAAAAAAGATTGACGTTCTGTTACAGGCAGTGCTATTTAGCGCTACCGACAATAGGTGTCGGCTTAATAGTGCTACGTTGAGGGTTGTAAAAACATGCCACTGCGCCGCTGTTTACCCGTACTGCTACTGACCGCACTGGTCGCTGGCTGTGCAAGTTCTACCATTGCGCCAAGTTATACCACCGACAATCCTGATGTTATGCGGATTGGCGGTGAGCGCCCGGCTAATCGCGATGCGAGCGTTGAAAGCGCTGGATCGTTCTGCCTGGAAACCGCCGAACGCTGGAATGAGCATGGCCGTACGCCGGATGGCCAAACGCTATGGGCAAAAGACACCCTGCGTAAAGTGGTGCCTTGCAAGCAGTAGTCGTTAGCAAAACCAAAACCGCCAGCTTCGATAAGCTGGCGGTTTTATATCAAAGAGGATAGTTAATCCTGTTTCTTTTCCGGTTTGCCTTTGCGCTGTGTACTCGCGAAATCTTCTAGCTCCTCCTCGCTCATGGAGTCATACATCTCTTTAGACGAACCATAAAGTTCACTGGGCTTGGTTTCTCCGCGCTTAGCGGATAGTGCCGCGCCCGCCGCTTTCTGTTGCGCCTTGGAGGTTGCTGGCATTGTTGAACTCCTTTCATTTAGCTTCCGTTTACCTACTGCACTATTGAGCATTGCATCTTTAAGCATAGTCACTGGTGCTCAGCTTTCCATTCATAGCGTACTAGGCTTTGTACGAAAACTGACTGCGCTCGACAATACTGCGTTAAAAGTCGCCTCGTGCGCGAGTCCGATCGAAATGCTCATTTACACTCCGTAAACTCCGCTTTCTCGTTGATTTTTGCCTTGTCTAGTCTTCGCTCGCCGACTTTTCGTACAAACCCTAACATTCATGCCCAGCCACCGGTTGACTTCCATTTGCCTGTCGCGCTATTAACCTATCGGGCGAAGTGTGCCATTCAGTAAAATCATCGTATCAACGCTATTAATGAAGAGAACGCCATGACACCGGCTATCAATAGTGCAAAACACGCAGGCATTGCCTTTCAAATCCATGAGTACGATCACGACGCCACCGCGCACTCCTATGGATTGGAGGCGGCGGAAAAACTGGGCGTCGCGGTGGAGCAGGTTTTTAAAACCTTAGTGGTCAAGCTGGATGGCAAACAGCTGGCGGTAGGCATTGTGCCGGTGAATGGCCAACTAGGGTTAAAGCAGATCGCTAAAGCCGCCGGCGCAAAGAAAGCGACCATGGCGGAACCGTCGGAAGTAGAGCGCACAACCGGTTATGTGCTGGGCGGTGTTAGCCCGCTGGGTCAGAAAAAGCGCTTGGCCACTTTTATTGATCACTCTGCCGAAAGCTTTGCCAGTATCTATGTAAGCGCCGGGCGTCGTGGACTTGAAATCGAGCTGGCCCCGGGGGATTTAGCCACGCTGAGTCAGGCTACCTTTGTGCCCCTGGCAACCTGATGTCACTGTGATGGCGGCGCAGCCCCGGGCACTTTCTGGTATGGTGCGGTAATATTTGCGCGTGTAGTTTGTCTTTTAGGCTGCGTGTGCTGTTTTCCGATGGCCATCTACCTGTGGCCCAAGCAAGGTAATATCGTGTCTGACTCCTCTTTCTCCTCGTTAGCGTTGCCAAAAGCTCTGCTGAGCAACCTTGCGTCCCTTGGCTATCACGAAATGTCGCCGGTGCAGGCGGAAAGCCTGCCGCCGATGCTGGCCGGGCGCGATGTGCTGGCGCAGGCGAAAACTGGCTCAGGCAAAACGGCGGCGTTTGGTTTGGCACTGCTGGCTAAATTGAAAGTAGACAGCTTTGCGGTGCAAGGCCTGGTGCTGTGCCCCACCCGGGAGCTCGCTGACCAGGTGGCTGAAGAGCTGCGCCGTTTAGCCCGCGGCATGGCCAATGTAAAAATACTGACTCTCTGCGGCGGTGCACCCTTTGGCCCGCAGCTCGGCTCTTTAGAGCACGGCGCGCACATTGTCGTAGGCACACCAGGGCGTATTGACGAGCACTTGCGCAAAGGCTCGCTCACTCTGGAATCCCTCGCGATGCTGGTGTTAGATGAAGCGGATCGCATGCTGGATATGGGCTTCCAGGCAACCATTGATGACATCATTGCCGAGACCCCAACTGACCGTCAAACGCTGCTGTTCAGCGCGACCTTCCCTGACGAGCAGACATCGGGCGGTCTAACCGAGATGACCCGTGGCGTCATGCGTGAACCGGTGATGGTGAAAATCGCCGAGGTGCACGACGCCACGACGATTCAACAGCACTTTTACAGTGTCGCCAATGAAGAGGCGCGATTTGACGCCCTGCGCCAACTGCTGCTGGTCTATCGGCCCGCGACCAGCGTGGTATTCTGCAACACTAAACGCGAAACCCAGGCAGTGGCTGAGCAACTGACCGATGCTGGTTTTAGCGCCGTGGCGCTCAATGGCGATTTAGAGCAGAAGGATCGTGATCGCATTCTGATTCTGTTCTCTAACCAGAGCGCGTCTATTCTGGTGGCCACGGACGTTGCCGCCCGCGGCCTTGATATTGCCCAGCTGGACGCCGTGTTTAACTACCAAATTGCCCGCGAGCTTGATGTTCACGTGCACCGGGTAGGTCGCACCGGTCGTGCCGGGGCCAGTGGCATTGCCTGTACGCTGGTAACCCCTAAAGAGAGTTACCGGCTGGAGCGACTGGAAGGGTTGCTGGAGCAGGCGATTAAAACTGAGCCCTTGCCTAAACCGAAGCACTCGGTGCCGTTCGAGCCGCTAATGGCGACATTGCAGTTAGCCGGTGGCAAAAAAGACAAGCTGCGCCCCGGCGATATTCTTGGCGCACTGACCAGTGAAGGCGGCTTGCGCGGCGATCAAGTGGGTAAAATTAAAGTGCTCGCCCGCAGCGCCTATGTGGCCGTTGAGCGCGATGTGATTCAGCAGGCTCAGGCCAAACTCGAGCGTGATAAATTAAAAGGGCGGGCTTTCCGTGTTCGCCGTATCCGTTATTGAACGCGTACCAAAGAGGAGCCGACGCAGCTAACCATGAAAATCCCTAAGCGATTACAACCCCTGGTCGATGATGGAATGATCGACGAGGTGTTGGTGCAGTTAATGAGTGGCAAGGAAGCGCAGGTCTACGTGGTGCGCTGCGGTGAAGAAGTGCGCTGTGCCAAGGTATTTAAGGAGGCCAAACAGCGTAGCTTTAAACAGGCCGTTCAATATCAAGAGGGGCGTAAAGAGCGCAATAGCCGCCGTTCACGGGCGATGGCTAAAAAAACCCGTTACGGTCAGAAAGAGCAGGAGCAGGCGTGGCTGAATGCCGAAGTCGACGCGCTCTACCGTCTTGCCTCGGCGGGTGTGCGGGTACCTGAGCCTCATGGCTTTGTGGACGGCGTACTGTTGATGGAGATGATCAGCGACGCCGAAGGCAACGTCGCGCCGCGCTTGGACGAAGTCACGCTTACCCCAGAGCAGGCCGAGACCTACTACGCCAAGGTTATTCAAGACGTGGTTAATATGCTGTGCGCGGGCCTGATTCACGGCGATTTGTCGGAATTTAACGTGCTGGTCGATGCCTCTGGCCCGGTGATTATCGATCTGCCCCAGGCCGTTGACGCTGCCGGTAATAACAGCGCGGCCGCGATGCTGTATCGCGATGTGGATAACATGCGCAATTACTTCGGCCAGTTCGCGCCAGAGCTTCTGAATACCGAATATGGCAGAGAGATGTGGGCGCTGTATGAAACCGGTGAACTGCATCCGGATAGCAAGCTCACCGGCCACTTCGATGCCGATACCCATATTGCTAACGTCGATGAGTTGATGGAAGTCATCGACGATGCCAAAGAGGAAGAGGCGGAACGCCAGGCGCGTATGCGCGACGATGATGACGACGGCGAGATTCCGCAGCCTTACTGAACAGCCTCAATAAAGCTGGCTCCTCTCGTTTTACAGCAAAGTGAGGAGCCAGGTTCGAGCTTTTGCCTGCTTTTAAGATTTAACCCAGTAGTTCATTCGCTTGCTTGGCCACATTGTCGACGGTAAAGCCGAAGTGCTTGAACAGATCCCCCGCCGGGGCGGATTCGCCGTAGGTGGTCATGCCGATCACGCGGCCGTCAAGACCCACATACTTGTACCAGTAGTCGGCATGGGCGGCTTCGATGGCGATACGCTTGGTGACCGCCTTAGGCAGTACGCTCTCACGGTACTCGGCGTCCTGGCCGTTAAAGCGATAGGCCGAAGGCATGGAGACCACGCGTACCGCTTTGCCCTGCTGCTCGAGCTTGGCGGCGGCGTCCATGGCCAGGCCGACTTCAGAACCGGTGGCAATCAGAATCAACTCCGGCTTTTTGGGCGTGCCTTCGCTATCTTTCAGAACCGGGTCTTTAAGAACATAAGCCCCGTTTTGAATCGCTGCCAACTGCGCCTTCGTGCGCTGCTGGTGAGGCAGGTTCTGGCGTGACAGTACGAGCGCCGTGGGGCCGGAGTGACGCTTAATCGCCGCATCCCAGGCGGCGGCGGTTTCCACCGCATCACAGGGGCGCCAGGTGTTTAGATTCGGCGTGGTGCGCAGGCTGGTGAGCTGCTCAATGGGCTGGTGAGTCGGGCCATCTTCACCCAGGCCGATGGAGTCGTGGGTAAACACGTAAATCACCTGCTGGCCCATCAGCGACGCCATGCGAATCGAGTTACGCATGTACTCCATAAAGATCAGGAAGGTTGCACCGTAAGGTACCAGACCGCCGTGCAGGGCGATGCCGTTCATGACCGCCCCCATGCCAAACTCACGGACACCGTAGTGCAGGTAGTTGCCGCTGGCGTCTTCCGGGGTGATCGCTTTGGCGCCTTTCCAGAAGGTCAGGTTAGACGGCGCCAGGTCGGCACTGCCGCCCAGCATTTCCGGCATTTGCGGGCCGATCACATTGAGTGCTTCAAACGAGGCTTTGCGTGACGCAATGGTCTCGCCGCGCTCTTGGGCCTGCTCGATCAAGGCTTCGGTGGGCAGTTCCGCGGGCAACTGACGTTTCATCCGGCGGGTGAACTCCCGCGCTTCTGTGGGGAAGGCTTCCGCGTAGCGGGCAAACCGCGCGTCCCACGCCTGCTGAGCCGCTTTGCCCGCTGCACGGGCATCCCAGGCGGAGTAGATCGGCTCGGGAATATGGAAGGGCGCATGGGGCCAGTCGAGCTGAGTGCGCGCCAGAGCCACTTCGTCATCGCCTAAGGGGGCGCCGTGGGCGTCTTCCTTGCCCTGCTTGTTGGGGGCACCAAAGCCAATGATGGTCTTGCAGATAATCAGGCTCGGCTTATCGTCGTGGCTCTTGGCCAGCTCAATAGCGGCTTTAACCTCTTCAGGCTTGTGGCCATCCACATTGGGCACCACGTGCCAGCCGTAAGCTTCAAAACGCTTGGCGGTATCGTCGGTGAACCAGCCTTCCACTTCGCCATCGATAGAGATGCCGTTGTCGTCATAAAGGGCGATCAATTTACCCAACTGCTGGGTACCGGCCAGCGAGGCCGCTTCGTGGGAGATACCTTCCATTAAGCAGCCGTCACCCAGGAAACACCAGGTGTGGTGATCGACGATGGTGTGACCGGGACGGTTAAACTGCGCCGCCAGGTTTTTTTCCGCGATGGCAAAACCCACGGCGTTAGCAAAGCCCTGACCCAGCGGGCCAGTGGTGGTCTCAATGCCCGGCGCGTAGCCGAATTCCGGGTGTCCGGCAGTAGGCGAGTGCAACTGGCGGAAATTCTGCAGCTGTTCCAGGCTCAGCTCGTAGCCGCTGAGGTGGAGCAGCGAGTAAAGCAGCATGGAGCCGTGGCCATTGGAGAGCACAAAGCGGTCACGATCGGCCCACTTGGGGTCTTCGGGGTTGTGCTTGAGGTAGTCATTCCATAGCACCTCGGCGATATCAGCCATACCCATGGGGGCGCCCGGGTGGCCGGATTTGGCCTTCTGAACGGCATCCATGGACAGGGCGCGAATGGCATTGGCCAGCTCAAAACGGTTATTCATAGCAGTGATACCTTAGTTGTTATATTGAGTAGCGTGTCGTTAGGCGCGAGCAGTCAAGCGTTGAGCAATCAGCGACTCTAATGTTTGTTGGTCGCTGGCGAAGCGTCGGATCCCGTCAGCCAGCATCTCGTTGGCCATTGCATCTTGGTTATGCTGCCAACGAAAGCCAGCTTCTGATAGCGGTGTGAATGCTTTACGAGTGACGGTTTTCTGCTGGATTTTTGAGGCCACCTCTCCTTCCATGCTATCAAGCTGTTCTAGCAGTGCGGGAGAGATGGTTAGGCGATGGCAGCCCGCCAACGCTAATACTTGATCGGTGGTACGAAAACTTGCCCCCATGACGACAGTGTCATAATGACCAGCGGCAGCCCTCTCGCAAATCCCCTTTACAAATAGCACGCCAGGGTCTTCTTCTGGTGTGAACTGTTCACCTGTTGTCTTTTGGTACCAATCGCTAACGCGGCCAACGAAGGGCGATATCAGGTACACCCCTGCATCAAAGCAGGCCTGGGCCTGGGCATCGCTGAACAAGAGCGTTAAGTTGCAGTTGATGCCTTCACGCTCTAATTGCTGAGCCGCACGGATCCCTTCCCAGGTAGACGCGAGCTTGATCAGCACACGGCTGCGGTTAATACCCATTTTTTCGTAGCGCTCAATCAGTTCGTAGGCCTTGTGAATACTGGCTTGGGTATTAAAAGAGAGGTGTGCGGACACTTCTGTCGATATTCGTCCAGGTACCACATTGGCAATTTGCCCGCCAATCGCAACCGAAAGTTGGTCAACTATTCGGCTCAGGTCGCTCTCATCACGACATAATTCAGCAAGCACCTTGTCGATCAACTCTTGATAACGAGGCAGTTCGAAGGCCTTGAGAATCAATGAGGGGTTAGTGGTAGCGTCCTGCGGTTGATAGCGCTTTATGGCATCCAAGTCGCCCGTGTCGGCCACGACCAGTGAGTGTTCGCGTAATCCATCCAGAAGCGACATTGCCTACTCTCCTTAAAAATGAACATGCTGTGTTCAAATGATTGTCCATTTAGACCGATTTAGTCAAATCAGCGTGCCACTGAAATCGATTTTAAGGTCATTGAACAAAAGTATAGTGCTTGGTAGATAATGCTTTATATCCATATAATTCTTTTATTATCAATATATTATTGATTGTTTCTTGGTTTTTATCCTGAATCCTCCAAAAAAATACAACTAGATCTTATGATCGGTGTGTTTACAAATGCTCGGTTAGTGATAGATTGAATAGCGTCAGTAGACGGCTGGCAACTGCGTGGTGGTTTTCATCGTTGTTAGTCGTCCGCGTTTCTATTTCCTAGAAAGGGAGAGCATGAATGTCTAGTGCGACGTCTTCTCTCAGAGTCGCCATTGGCGGTGATGAGGCCGCTTACGACTTGAAAGAGATTCTCATTGGTTATATCCGAGAGTTAGGCTACGAGGTTGAAGATTTTGGCACTTTTAATGCCCAGCCGGTGCTGTACCCCGATGTTGCCTTTGAGGTGGCTACGGCGATTAAGGAGGGGCGCTTCGATCGTGCAGTACTGGTATGCGGCACGGGAATCGGAGTGGCTATTTCTGCCAATAAGGTGCCCGGTATCCGCGCTGCGCAGGCGCACGATACTTACTCAGCAGCAAAGGCGCGCACCAGTAATAATGCACAGATTGTCACGCTGGGATCCAGAGTGATTGGGCCAGAGTTGGCTAAATCAATAGTGGCAACCTTTTTGGGCAGCAACTTTTCGGGTGGAAATTCCGAATTAAAAATAGCAAAGATTGACGAATATGAGTCTCGATTGAATACTCCGTAACCGTGGTATCGCTCATATTCGTCGACGCTGATTAATAACAACAGCATGCAAGCTGTGATCACGCAGTTTGGCCTCACTCCAGAGGATATAATAATGACACGCCTATTTAATGATCCAAATGATTTCCCTGAAGAAGCTCGTTTAGGTTTAGTAGCTGCTCATCGCGATAAGCTGATGGCTGTGCCGGGAGGTGTCGTACGCAGTACGCGCAGCCAGCCAGATAGTGTTGCGGTCGTGGTTGGCGGTGGTAGTGGCCATTACCCCACCTTTGCGGGGTTGGTCGGGCAAGGGTTGGCCCATGGGGCGGTCATGGGAAATCTGTTTTGCTCGCCTTCTGCACAGCAAGTTTATTCCGTCGCCAAAGCCGCCAACAACGGCGGTGGTGTGCTGCTCTCTTTTGGGAATTATGCGGGGGACGTGCTGCATTTTGGTGAGGCGCGCGAGCGTTTGATTGCGGACGGTATTCCCTGTGAAATCGTGCTGGTCACTGATGATGTCGCCAGTGCACCCTTGGCGGAGCTTGATAAGCGCCGGGGCATCGCAGGTGATCTAACCGTTTTCAAGGCCGCCGCCGCTGCAGCAGAAAAGGGATTATCACTGGAAGAAGTAGTTCAAGTGGCGAAAGAGGCAAATCGCTGCACGCGCTCTTTTGGAGTGGCGTTTGAGGGATGCACGTTACCGGGTGCAGCCGATTCGCTCTTTCATGTGCCCGAAGGCAGGATGGCCATAGGGCTGGGGATTCACGGCGAGCCGGGTATTAGTGAGACGGATATTCCTTCCGCAGATGGCTTGGCAGAAATCCTCGTTGCCCGATTATTGGAAGAAGTTCCTGACGGTATCAGACTCCAAGGAGCGCGGGTGGCACCGATACTCAATGGCCTGGGTACTATTAAGTATGAAGAGCTGTTCGTTATTTATCGCAAGGTTGACGAGTTGCTGCAGGAAGCTGGATTAAGCATTGTGGAGCCTGATGTGGGCGAGCTGGTGACCAGTCTTGATATGGCCGGGGTTTCGCTGACGTTGTTCTGGCTTGATAAAGACATGGAGCCGCTGTGGACCGCCGCTGCGGATGCGCCGGGCTATCGAAAAGGCAGCGTGACGCCAGCGCAGGCGCTGGATCCTGCCGAGGTAGAGGTGGTTACGCAAGATGAGATTCCCGAGGCTAGCGATGCCTCGCGAAAATTAGCGTGCGGCGTCGTTGAATCGCTCGAAGTGCTCGCAAATACGGTCAATGAAAACTGCGAGATGCTGGGCCAGATTGATGCTGTGGCTGGGGATGGTGATCACGGTATTGGTATGCAGCGGGGCAGCAGGGCTGCGCTTGAAGCGGCCAAAGAGGCTCTTGATGGCGGCGCGGGCGCGGAGACAGTGCTGCAGTGGGCTGGGCAGCGCTGGTCAGACGAAGCGGGCGGTACCTCTGGTGCTATCTGGCGGGTAATCTTAAAAGCGATGGGGGAGTCGCTTGGTAATGAGAAGCCGTTATCAGGACAGCGTCTTGCTGCTGGCGTGGTCAATGCCCGTCAGCAAGTAATGGCATTTGGTAAAGCTGAATTGGGCGATAAGACCCTTGTCGACGTGCTGGTGCCTTTTGCCGATGCCCTGTCGTGGGAGGCTGAGAAAGGCCAGGGAGCTTTGGCTTGCTGGGAATCCGCTGCACGCATAGCGAGTGAGGCTGCTGAGGCTACCAGGCAATTAATTCCCCGTGTTGGCCGCGCACGCCCATTGGCTGAAAAAAGCGTGGGTACGCCTGATGCCGGCTCTGTTTCATTGGCGCTGATTATTCAGGCGCTGATTCCTGTGTTGAAAAAGTGTCAAGCAAGCTGACATGATACATGCCCTTCAATAACCCCTGGATGCCGAGGATGAATGGTCAAGACGCTGCAGATATAGACTTAATGACAGAGATTTCAACGCTCTACTATGTGCAGGGGGAGACGCAGGAAGCGATCGCAAATAGGCTCGGGCATTCGCGTGTGCGAATAGGGCGGCTGCTCAAGCGTGCCCAGGCAGAAGGAATTGTCGATGTCCGAGTGCGCCTGCATCCCGCCGTTAGTGTTGAGATTGAGCAGGAGCTCAAACGGCGCTTTGGCCTGAAGCGAGCGTTGATTGCTCTGGATAATGCCGACCCGGATGTGCAGCGCTCGTCAGTCGCTAGTCTAGTGGCAGACCATCTGTCGCGTAGTTTGACCGATGGCCAGATCGTAGCCGTTGGCATGGGTCGTAACGTGGCCGCCGTGGCGGATAACGTTTTCCTGGCGGAGTCGTTGAAGGTTTCATTTGTGTGCGCAATTGGTGGCTCGCTGCGCGCAGGCGAGCATATGAATCCCGATCATATTTGTCGACGTTTGGCGAGTAGGTTTGGCGGTGATAGTGAGACGCTTTATGCCCCTGCGCTGGTACAGAGCGGTGAACTTAGGGATGCATTGTATGAAAACTCTACCGTGCGCCAGACGCTAGACCGGGCTCGCCGTGCGGATACCGCTTTGATTGGCGTGGGTGACGTAAGTGAAGACAGTAATATGGTGCGTATGGGGTGGTTTTCGGCCCAGGAAATTGCAGAAGCACGGCTCTCTGGAACCGTGGGCGATATGATGGGCTATGACTTTATCGATATCCATGGGAAGCCTTCCGCAACGCAGATGCAGGGGCGTGTGGTGGGACTTAATATACAGGATCTCACGCGTATTCCAGACGTTATTGCTATCGCCAGTGAAAATACTAAAGCGGTTGGGATACTGGGGGCGCTGCGTACCGGGGTTATCGATACCTTGGCGACTAGTGTCACTAACGCGCACACCATTCTGCGTCTCGATGAAGCGACTACCGGGTAAGTGCGCTCTTGATTTGTATTCAAAACCTAAGGTTTCTCGGCATCTTACGCTTAGGTCGGCCCAACTTTCTCTGTTGCATTTATTGGCTTTTCTTGGGCATGTGGGCACTCTTTGGCATGCTTGGTTTCCCCCTTGTCCCTCGCTCCGATGTCAGTGATATTTGGCGGGCGCTTGTACATTTGTACGATGCTGGAACATATAGCATGGCTTTAAGTGATGCTTTCGCATGGCCGTAATAATAAATAGTTTCCATTTTTAAAATTTAAATATAAAAAACAAACAATTATGTTATTGGTCTAAAGTATAAGATTAGAAAATTCCATTATGGATTGACTCAGCTATGCTTAAAGCAGTTAATTCATATGTACACAACAAGATCTTTTGTAAAGCGTGCGCCGCTAGCCAAGCAATACAAGATATATTAGGAGTGAGTAATGCATAACACCGATAACAACAATCACACCGAACTGCCTCTGACCATGCAAGCCGTCGTAGCCTACGCGCCTGGTGATTATCGTCTTGAAGAGGTGGGCGTGCCGAAGGTGGGAGAGGGTGAAGTCCTGATAAAGGTTGAAGCGTGCGGAATCTGCGCAGGCGATCTCAAAGCCTATGAAGGCGCCCCCAGTTTTTGGGGAGACGAAACCCAGCCCGCTTATATCAAAGCACCGATGATTCCAGGCCATGAGTTTATTGGTCATGTGATGGCTTTAGGAGAGGGCGTTAAAAACCTTGAGGTCGGTGATCGCGTTATTTCCGAGCAAATCGTGCCTTGCTGGGAGTGCCGTTTCTGTAACCGTGGGCAGTACTGGATGTGCGAAAAGCACGATGTGTATGGATTTCAGCACAACGTAAATGGCGGTATGGCTGAATATATGGTCTTTCCTAAAGAAGCCATTAATCACAAGTTGCCAGATGAGA
Source organism: Halomonas sp. A3H3 (assembly GCF_000982975.1). Lineage (NCBI taxonomy): Bacteria > Pseudomonadati > Pseudomonadota > Gammaproteobacteria > Oceanospirillales > Halomonadaceae > Halomonas > Halomonas sp. A3H3. The sequence continues at coordinate 3,444,198 of NZ_HG423343.1, forward strand.
TTCCAATGGAGAAAGCGGTTCTTATTGAACCCTATGCTTGTTCGTTACATGCCGTTAAGCGTGCGCAGATTGAACTGGGAGATGTGGTTGTCCTCTCCGGGGCAGGCACCTTAGGGCTAGGAATGATCGGTGCGATCAAAAAGTCCGGGCCTTCCAAGCTGGTCGTACTGGATCTCAATAACAAGCGCTTAGAACTTGCTAAACAGTTTGGTGCTGACATTGTCCTGAATCCCGCTGAAGTTGATGTTATTGACTACGTTAAAGGCATAACGGAAGGCTATGGTTGCGATATCTATATTGAGGCGAGCGGTGCGGTACAGTCGGTAGAGCAAGGTCTTTATATGATCCGTAAATTGGGTCGCTTTGTCGAATTTAGTGTATTCAAAGAGCCAGTGACTGTTGATTGGAGCATTATTAGCGATCGTAAAGAGCTGGATGTGCTGGGTGCGCATCTAGGCCCTTATTGTTACCCACCTGTCATTGAAGGCATTGGTAATGGTGATTTCCCAACGAATCATGTGGTGACCCATAAGCTGCCGTTAGCCGAATTCCATCAAGGGCTAGATCTAATGCGCAATGACCCTAACGCATTAAAGGTTGTGCTTATACCTGACGGGAAGTAGGTAGTGGAAGTTTCTTATTTATAACTTTTTTATAACTACAATGATAACCGGAGTGATTATGTCGGCGACATTAAATTCGGTGCCCGGTGATAAGCGTATAAAGGTCTATGTGGCAGCTGCTTTTGCGTTAGTGCTGTTTGCACTCATGGCGCTCGATACTAAAGTCATTAGTCTTACTGAACTTGAGAGCGCGGTGGGGTTTTCACCACAGCAATTTGCTCAGGAAACATTTCCAGAGATCCAAGCGTATGTCGAGAATAACGCTGTAAATGCATCGGTATTGGCGCCAGAGGTTCTCCAGGATGCCGGAGCGGCAGGTGAGAAATACGGCGTCGCTGCCGGCATTGGCCATATTGTGCCGGTCTCTTTATCCGGAGTTGCTGTAGAAAGCCGGGGGGGCGTTTACACCCTAGAGGTTGCCGATGTGCCTTCAGATATCGTCATTCGTGTGCAAACAGGCCCAGCCATTAATGGCACTACGCTGAGAGATACAACCGGCAATATTCAATTTGGCGACTTTACCAATCAGATTGAGTACCAAGATGTCGGCGCAGCGCTCAATGATGAAATGAAGCGTCAAGTGCTTGCGGATATTTCCGGGCAAGAGTTAACCGGAAAAACGTTAGAAGTAGTCGGCTCCTTTACCATGATAAATCCCAAAAACTGGCTAATTACTCCTGTGAGTATAGTGACCATTGAGTGAGGGGCGGCTATGAATATCGATAGATCAACAGCGGAAGTGGCTCCACCCGAGGTGATTCTTTCTGCACGCAATATCGAAAAGCGTTTCGGTGCCGTGCAAGCCCTCAAAGAAGTGAACTTCGATATATATCGAGGACAGGTGACAACGCTGTTTGGCGAAAATGGAGCTGGTAAATCTACGCTGATGAAAATTTTGTCTGGTGTCATTGCTCAGACGGCTGGGGAGATTGTATTGGAAGGAGAGAGCGTCAGCTTTTCGTCGCCGTCGGATGCTGAAGCGCTGGGGATTACCATTATTCATCAGGAGTTAAGCTTGGCCCCTAACCTGAATGTGCGCGACAACATTTTTATGGGGCGTGAGCTGACTAAAGGAAGAGGCAGCGTCGACTATAAAGAGGAGGCGCGTCAGGCTGAATTGTTAATGGAGGAGCTGGATGAACCGATCCACCCTCTTACCCTGGTCGAAGATCTACGGGTTGGGCAGCAACAAATCGTTGAAATCGCGAGAGCGCTGTCCAAGAACTCTCGCATTTTGATTATGGATGAACCGACTTCCGCATTGAGTGCCACGGAAGTCGAGACGTTATTTAAAGTCGTCCAGGATCTCAAAAACAAGGGTGTCTCGATTGTTTATATTTCTCACCATTTGGAAGAGGCGCTACAGATTACCGATCATGCCGTTGTTCTCCGCGATGGGGTCATGACTGCTTACGCTCCACGTAGTGATATCGACCTGCAGTGGATCGTCAGGCATATGGTAGGAGAGAGTTTCGATCTTGGCTCACCGCCCACAGGGTATGAGCAGGGCTCCACCGCGCTCTCTATCCAGAACCTTTACATAAGCGACGATAAAGTGGCAGGTCGCTATGTTGTTGAGGATCTTTCTCTTGATGTGCGCGCAGGCGAGATTGTCTGCATTTATGGGCTAATGGGCGCTGGCAGAACTGAGTTATTGGAGTGTGTGGCAGGGCGAACCCGGCAGTCCAAGGGAGATATCTTGCTCAACTCAACTGACGTATCCCATTACAACATTGCACAGCGAATCGAGAGAGGGTTGGTGTTAGTGCCTGAGGATCGCCAGCGTGATGGGTTAGTACCCACCCTGTCAGTCGGTAGAAATCTGTCGTTAGCCAGTATCCATGCGTTTACTCGCAAGGGGCTTACTTCTTCCAGCTTGGAGGCAGAAATGATTAATTCAGCTATCGATAAGGTGCACATTAAAACAGACGGCGGGGAGGCTTCCATTGGTTCATTGTCTGGCGGTAACCAGCAAAAAGTGGTGATCGGTAAGATGTTGGCTACCCATCCAGACGTCATCATACTTGATGAGCCAAGCCGTGGTATCGACGTGGGCGCCAAGGCCGAAGTGTTCAAGTTATTGAGCCAAGGGGCTCGGCGGGGGTTGGCGGTTGTCTTTACAACATCTGAAGTAAGCGAGTGCTTGAGTATTCCACACAGAGTGCTGGTGATGAGCAAAGGACGGATCTCCGCTGAATTCAAACCGGGTGTAACGAAAGATGAAATTATGGCTGCTTCGGGCGAATCAGTTGCTGCATGATTATTCAATCGGATAGGTAATGACTATGTCTCATCACAACAATAACGCGTTACAAGATGAAAAAGGCAGTATCGATATCGTCAAGATTTTGCTGGAAGGTAGGGCTTTTTTTGCATTAATCGTGATCATTATTGTCTTTTCCATGCTCTCGCCTGTTTATTTTTCAACGGGTAATTTTTTAACCATGTCTTCGCATGTGGCTGTTTTTGGCTTGCTAGGCATCGGCATGCTGTTTGTCATTCTGACTGGCGGTATCGATTTATCGGTTGGCTCTACGTTGGCACTTTGCGGAGTGTTCGCGGGTATGTTGTTAGAAGGGGTGGAGATTGAAGCGTTTAATTTGGCTTTCTATCCTTCAGTGTGGGTCGTCGTGGTACTTACTTGCTTACTGGGCGGCCTCGTGGGGGCTATCAATGGCGTATTAGTTGCCTACTTCAAAGTGCCTGCTTTCGTGGCCACACTGGGCATGTTGTATGTCGCGCGCGGAGCCGCACTGCTGCTAACCGATGGATTAACGTTCAATAGTTTAAGTGGTGACCCTACATTAGGTAATACTGGGTTTGAATGGCTTGGGTTTAATAAACTATTCGGTATTCCTGTAGGTGTTTTGATTCTCTTTTGTGCTGCGGTTATTTGCATGTTGGCGCTCAGTCGTACGCCGTTTGGCCGGTGGATTTACTCTACCGGTGGCAATGCGCGTGCTGCAGAGCTATCTGGGGTGCCCGTCAATCGCGTTAAGCTCTCCGTCTACATTATTTCCGGCGTGTGCGCAGCCCTGGCTGGGATTGTACTTGCCTCACAGTTGACCTCTGCTGGGCCAACGGCAGGTACTACCTATGAGCTGACAGCGATTGCTGCTGTTGTTATCGGTGGCGCCTCACTGATGGGGGGACGTGGCACGGTTCGAAATACTTTATTGGGCGCATTTGTAATTGGCTTTCTCGCCGACGGTCTGGTCATCATCGGTGTGTCTGCTTATTGGCAAATGGTCTTCACGGGTAGCGTGATTGTCTTTGCTGTCATGTTAAATAATGTCCAATACAGTGCTAAACACAAGTCCTCTCAACAAGCCGAGAAAACGACAGAAAGTAAGCGTGAAGGTTCTAGAGCAAGTGCTACTTAACGTAGCATTGCTTAGAAGTGTGGCCTGCTCAGGTCTACCGATTCAAAGACCAACAATCATAACTATGAGGTAATAATCATGCTTCCAAAAAGTAAAAAAGTGCTTTTTACAGCTCTCGCCAGTGTCTCGATGCTCTTTAGTAGCTCTATAGTTGCTCAGGACAAGGGACTGATCTCAATTATTGTCAATGATATGTCAAACCCCTATTGGCAAACGGAAGGAACAATTGCTGAGCGTACAGCAGAAGAATTGGGCTATGATGCAAATGTAAGTTCCCATGTGGGTGACACCAACACTGAAAGCAATCAGGTCGATACGGCAATTACCAATGGGGCTAAAGCAATCATTCTCGACCCTGCTAATGCGGACGGTTCCATTGGCGCTGTGCGAAGAGCAATCGAGGCGGGAATTCCGGTATTTATTATTAACGCTGAGATTAACCAGCAGGGATTGGCCAAAGCGCAACTGGTTTCCAATAATGCGCAAGGAGCCGCGTTAGGAGCGCAACAGTGGGCAATGCAACTAGATGGCGAGGGATCCTATATAGAGTTAAAGGGACCCCCTTCTGATAATAATGCTGCGACAAGATCCAATGGCTATGAGACGGTGCTTAGCCAATACCCCGATCTTAGCCTTGCTGCGTCTGACATCGCTAACTGGGATCGGACGGAAGGGCGCAATAAAATGCAGAGTATGCTCCGTTCTCATCCTGATATTCGAGGCGTCATTAGTGGTAACGACGAAATGGCTTTAGGCGCCATTGTGGCTCTAAAGCAGGAGGGGCGGCTAGACGATGTAATAGTAGGTGGTTTTGACGGTTCACCAGATGCTGTTGATGCGGTTCGCTCGGGTGAACTGGCCTATACCGTTCTACAGCCGGTGGCCGTATTTGCAGAACATGCAGTAAAAATTGCTGATCATTACATTAATACCGGAGAAACAGGGTTGGATAGTGAAAAACAGCTTTATGACTGTTTCCTTATTACTCAAGATAATGTAGATAGCTATACCTCCCCCTTTGTGTTGGAATAATAGGTTTTAGAAGAGTAAGCGTTAGAAGAGTAGGTGTTAGAGGAACTTGCCTAGAGGCCAGTCAGCTTTAAAGCTGGCTGGCTTTTTGAATAAGAGGGGGTGTCAATGATCTTTAATTTTGGTTCCATCAATATCGATTATACTTACCGTGTACCCTATTTTGTCCGCCCTGGCGAAACCTTGGAAAGCGGTGATTATAATATTGGGTTAGGTGGAAAAGGCGTCAATCAGTCACTGGCAATAGCGCGCGCCAAAGGAAGGGTGAGTCACTGGGGGCGAGTTTCATCGCTAGATGCCTGGGTGACCAGTGAGCTTGAGTCTGCGGGTGTTGGTGTGAAAGATGTCGAATTGACCCCAGAGCCAAGTGGGCATGCCATTATTCAAATTGACGCACTGGGTGAAAACGCTATTCTTTTGTTCTCTGGCGCCAATCATGGTTTTACGCAGGAGAAAATGACGGCTCTTATTGCGCAAACCGCTCCTGGCGACACAATACTTATTCAGAACGAATGTAACGGGCTTGATCAGCTTATTCCATTAGCAGTGAGCCACGGCTGCAAGGTGATATTTAACCCAGCACCAATGACCTCGAAGGTATCATCACTCCCTCTAGACCAATGTGAACTGCTTTTTTTTAACCGTACAGAGGCCGCCGCTTTATTAGAGATGCCGGTAGAGTCGAGCGCCGCAGATTTGCTAAGGCGTTGTAAAGAATCGCTTGGCGATGTCGAGGTGGTTCTTACCCTAGGTAGCGAGGGGGCTTGGTATCAGCGCAGCAGTGAGACTCTTTTTCAATCGGCTTTAAAGGTAAAGGCCATCGATACAACGGCCGCAGGCGATACCTTTGTGGGTTACTTCCTTGCCGCTAGGCAAGCTGGCCTAAAGCCTTCACAGTGTTTGCAAAGGGCAACAGCGGCGGCTGCCCTGGCGGTTCAAAAACGCGGCGCTGCCAGTAGTATTCCAATGGCGGAAGAGGTTGATAGATTGATGTGTCAACAAGAAGCGCTATAGAGTGCGGCAGCGATTTGTTTTCAGCATTATCTTGGTCACTTTCACTTTATCTTAGCGTCTTCAGAAGGCCGGTGGCAGTGACGCCCCGGCCACTAAGAACCATATCCGAATCAGGACCCTCCGAAATCAGCGGATTGCTCACGCCATAGTGCCGCCTCGTGGCGTAGGGTGCTGGCGAGCAGTGCGATGTCGTTGGGGCCGGCCACGAAGCGGTAGCCACTATTGGTCAGAGTGGTGACATCGCGACCGGGCCCGGTGATGGTGCCCATCCAGCGCCCGCTATTGGCGATGCGGCGCTCAAGATCCTCAATCAGACTGCGTACCTCGGGTGCCTCGAGACGTTCGAGCAAGCCCATTGAGCCCGCCAGGTCGTTGGGGCCGATGAACAGCATGTCTATACCATCAACCTCGGCGATCGCCTCGACGTTATCTGCCCCTTCAGTATGCTCGATTTGGGTGATCAACAGCAGGTCATCGTTGGCTTGACTGGCGTAATCACTGAAAGCGCCGTAGCCTGAGGCGCGTACGATAGGAGCCGCATAGCCACGCTGTCCATGAGGAGGGTAGCGGCAGGCATCGACGATAGCTTGAGCCTGTGCAGCGCTATTGACCATCGGCACCATGATCGAGCGTACCCCCATATCCAGGATCTTCTTCAGGTAGGTGGGGTCGTTGGCGGGAATGCGTAAAACCGCTTCACCACCTGCTGCTTCGATGGCGCGAACTAGATGCGCGGTATGCTCAAGGCTGGAGACACCGTGCTCGTTGTCGATCAGAATGGTTTTCCAACCTGCCCAAACGGCAATTTCGGCTAGTTCGGGGCTGGCGCTTTCCAACCACAGGGCGCTAATGGCTCGACCCTGCTTAAGGGCGAGTTTGGTACGGTTGCGATGGTTCATGGATAGGTTTCCGTTTCCGAAGAGGGGCTAGGGTGGCGACGACGCTGAACACTCTCATAGATACCGCGAGTCAGCAGCAACGCCCAGAGCAGCAGGGTGAGTGTGCCTAGCGCCGCCGCCCAGGGGCGATCGAAGAAGGCCAGCAAGTCGCCTTGGGCCTTCATCATCGATGTCATGAAGTTTTCCTCGACGATTGTGCCGAGAACGATACCCAGTATGGCGGGCGCCAGAGGAAAGCCATTGGCCTCCATGGCGTAACCCAGAACACCCAGCGCCAATACTGTCCAGATGGCAATGATCGAGTTGGTAATGGCGTAAGCTCCCACCAACGAGAACAGTAGTACACAGGGCATGAGTACCCGACGCGGGATACGTATCACCTGACTGGAAGCCATGATCACCAACAGGCCAGCAGGGATCATCGCGAGATTGCTTAGTGCGAAGGCGCCGTAAAGGGTATGTACCAGTTCCGGTGACTCGGTAAATATCTGCGGCCCAGGTGACATCCCGTTGAGTAGCAGGATGCCGATGGCAATAGCCGTGACGCTATCGCCGGGGATACCGAACACCAATGCTGGCGTCCAGGCGCCACCGATAGCAGCATTGTTGGCGGAGCCACCATCGGTTACGCCCTCAATGTACCCCGTACCGTAGCGTTCGGGATGGCGCGAGAAGCGCCGTGAAATCGCATAACAGATCCAAGCGGCGATATCTGCCCCGGCGCCGGGCAGCGCGCCGATCAGGGTGCCAAGTACGCTGGAGCGGGCGATGTTGCGCTTGAAGCGGCGCAGTACGAGCGCTGCCTCATGCAGCGCTTTGGAAAATGACTCTTGTGCTGCATTGGCAGGTTGGTCGCGATGTCCTATCTGTGCACTGCGCAGAATCTCGCTGAGCGCAAACAGGCCGATGATGGCGGGAATAAAGCTAATGCCATCGAACAGTTCGTAATTGCCGAAGGTGAAGCGTGGATGGCCGACGGCGACATCGATGCCGATAGTGGCGATAAATAGGCCGAGGAAGAGGCTGGAAAAGCTCTTGGCGACGCTACCGTTACTAGTTAGTACCGCGCAACTCAGTCCTAGGCAGGCCAGCCAGAAGGTTTCGAAGCTGGAAAACTGCACTGCGACACGGGCCAACTGAGGGGCAATGAGCGCTAGAAGGGCGACACCCACCAGGCCTCCAATGCAGGCGGCGAACAATGACACCATCAGCGTCGAGCGGGAGCGTCCTGCGCGTGACAGGCGGTAAGCGTCCTCGACGTAGGCCGCGGAGGCGGGCGTGCCGGGGATACGCATCAAGGTGCCGGGCACGTCGCCAGCGAAAATCGCTGTGGTAGTTGTGGCGACAATGGCGCTGATGGCGATCAACGGATCCATGAAGTAGGTAAAGGGCACCAGAAGGGCCACCGCCATGGTAGCGGTTAGGCCCGGCATGGCGCCGATAAAAGTGCCGTAGAGCGTGCAGGCGAGGATGACCGCTAAGGACGTTGGGCTGAACAGGGCGGCGAGAGTAGAGGCGCTCATACAATCACCATGCCATTGGCGTCAGCAGGCCCCAGGGGAGCGGGACGCGCAGCAGTGAATAGAACAGCAGATGCACGCCGATCACCAGAGGGAGTGCTAGCAGCACTGCGCCCCCAGCACGCATCCCGAAGATCAGGGCTGTGGCGGAGACTGCCATGAAGGAAGCAATATGAAAGCCCAGGAGATCGAGCAATAGGCCATAGCCGAGTATCACGATCAGCAGGGCCATGGGGCGTGCTGCCATCCTCCAGCCTGTTTGCCGAGGTGGCATTGTCGAAGTGCTCGGCGCCTTCCGTCGTCCCCGCGACCCAAAGCCGATTAGCGCTCCGCAAACTATCAGGCCAATCGCCGCGATAGAGGGAAACAGGCCGGGGCCGTACTCCAGCCCGGCCAGGGACGGGAAGGTTGAGGCGCGCCAGAGCACCAGTGCGCCGAAGAGAACCAGTAGGCTCCCCGACAATCGATCATTGCACATGAACACCTCCTGCTTATCAATCGGCCTCGCTTATTTGGCGAGGCCGATCGCTTCGACCACTTCGCCCAATTGACGATCAGCCTCAGCGAGGAGTTGAGCGGTCTCGTGACGATTTTCGAACACTACCTGAGTGCCACTGCTGCGCTTGAACTCGGCCCAGGCTTCACTGTTGATAGCTGTCTCGATTGCTTGCTCGTAGGTGCAGGCGATCTCGTCCGGTAGACCGTCAGGGCCGCTGACCGTCACAAAGGCACTTAGTGTCCATCCACTCTCCAGTGTGTCAGCTGTCAAAGGGACTTCAGGCATCTGTTCCATCGGAGTATCGCTCATGTAGCCCAGCGCCTTTAGTTCCCCCTGTTCGATCAGGTTGCGGGCCTCAGCGAGTGAAGGTGTCGCAACATCAATGCCCCCTGCCATCAGTTCCTTGAGTGCAGGCCCAGCACCTTGGCTGGGGATCCAGCGAATGGCGTCGGGAGCCAGTCCTTCGGCCTTGAGCATACCGGCTAGGGCGAGATGCCAGATGCCGCCCTGGGCAGTTCCCGAAGCGGTCAATTCTCCGGGGTTCTGGCGTGCCTCGTCGAGTAGATCCTCAAGCGTTTCGTAGGGTGAATTATTTTGTACCACTACCCCAGGCGAGCTGCGGTTAATCAATGCGATGGGCGTGATGTCCTGGTAGGTCAGCGGTGTTAGGCCGAGCCAGTGCATGGTGTCGATCTCGACAGTGGCGGCACCAATGGTATAGCCGTCAGGTTTGCCTCGCGCGAGTGAGGTGTGGCCTACAACGCCGTTTCCACCGGTACGGTTGACGACGTTGAAGGGCACGCCCATTTCTTCTTCGAGCAGGCTGGCCAACCGACGTGCATTGGCGTCGGTGCCGCCACCGGTACCCCAGGGAACGATGAAGGTAACGGCTCGTTCGGGCTGCCAGTGACAGGTTTCAGGGTTATCGGCTGAGGCGGAAGTAGCTGCCAACGAGGCCCATAGGGCCAGTGAGATAGTCATTATTGTTGTCGAATTTGTGCTCATCATGCTGCGTGCTCCTGGCAGTGGCGAGGGATCTTGGCGGCGTTTTTGATAGTTGTTGGGATGCCTTCGTTGTCATTTTTTACACAGTTCAATCGATTGAATAAATACAACTTTGGTCGTTATGAAATTGGAATTACGTGCTTATGAGGCTTGCGATATCACTAAAAAATTCGCTATGAGAGTATGTTACTCATAATTCCAAAAAGAGGCTGGCGCACTAGATCGCGTTCCGTCGCCTATAAATCATGGGAGTTGAGATTTTTATATGGCAAGTCGTCCGACACTTAAAACTATCGCCGATCAGGTAGGCGTCACCGTTTCCGCAGTATCATTAGCCCTGCGTAATGATCTGCGAATTTCCCAAGCGACGCGGGAGCGTATCCAACAGGCTGCGAAGGAACTGGGTTACGTCTATAACCGGCATGCGGCGGGGTTGCGGAGAGGCGATAGCGGCACTGTAGCGGTATGCCTTAATGATCTGAGCAACCCCTTTTTCACCGAATTCCTGGGGCACATGGAAGCGTGCTTCCGCGAGGCGGATCGCATGATGCTGTTCTGCCATGCCCATGAAACACCATCGATTCAGGCGCGCTTCATTCGTCAGATGGCCGAGCATGGTGCCGCGGGGCTGATTTTAGTGCCTGTCGCCGGTACCACCCGAGAAGATCTTGATGGGCCGCAGGTAAGGCATCTACAGGATTTTCCGCTGGTGCTGATTTCCCGGGATGTCGCTGATACAAGTTTCGATCGAGTCATCAACGACGATGTGCTAGGCATCCGTCTTTTATTCGAACACTTATATGAAGCAGGGCATAGGCGCTTTGCTTGGTTGGGTGGTGGCGGTGATACGTCCACTGCCCGTGATCGAGAATGCTCCTTCCGGCAGCAGATGGATGCTGCCGGTTTGCCTGTCACCAGTGATTCGGTTCACCACGGGCCAACGACACTGGAATTCGGTGACGCCATGCTAAAGCGGCTGCTTGCGATGCCGGAACCACCGACCGCAATTATGTGTTTTTCGGACATTATCGCCTTTGGTGTGCTGGCGGCGTGCTACCGGCATGGGGTGCGCCCAGGTGTGGATATTTCTGTCACCGGTTTCGATGATATGGCTGCGGCCGCCTACTCGGCACCAGCATTGACCAGTGTGCGGGTGCGCACTGACCTAATTGGCCAGTGTGCCAGTGAGTTGCTGCTTTCTCGTATGGCGGGGGAGCAATTTCCGCCGGTTCGGAAGGTAATACCGCCCGAGCTGGTGGTGCGGGCGAGTACCGGGCCGGTAGCATGAGTTTCGCACTCACCTGACCTCTGCTATGGCGAAGATAGCGGTGATGGTAACTGAACGTCCTGAAATGGACGCCTATCGATCCGATCCTGCGCTACCCAACCCAACCCAACCCAACCCAACCCAGCCCAACCTACCTAAACCTACACCCATGATGCCCACGTTATCAGCGTTAGGGCGTCACTTTGGATCAGCCTCATGAGTTGAAAAGGCTTGAGTTACTTTGCAGCAAAGAGCCTAAACGGCTATTTAAGCGTCAAACGTCTATGAATTGACTCAGGTAGCGAGCTTACATTCAGATTGCCCGCTACCTAAGCATCTCCACAACTTTGGCAGTGGTTTATCTTAGTCCTTGAATCCGTCGATGGTTTTCCAAAGTCATTACCAACGCTTCAGCCGCTTCCTTGCCTTTGGCACGGAAATGGTCATAGAAAAAATCATGATGCGTGCTGTGTTCATGGAAATGATGCGGCGTCAGCACGACAGAAAGTATGGGAATTTCTGTTTCCAGTTGCACCTGCATCATGCCTTCAACCACTGCTTGAGCCACGAAGTCGTGGCGATAGATGCCTCCATCAATAACAAAGCCCGCACCCACAATGGCGCTGTAACGACCTGTTTTGGCTAGCAACTTAGCTTGAAGAGGCACTTCATAAGCCCCCGCAACTTGGAATATTTCTATTTGATCAGCGGAAAAGCCATGCTCGCTGGCAAGTTGAGCAATAAATGCTTCTCTGGCTTGGGCAACAATATCGTGATGCCAAGACGCTTCGATAAAGGCAACGCGAGGGAATGAAGAAAGTTGGGTCTGATTCATGGTCATCCTAAGGGGATTGGTTACCAGAACCAGGGCATGAGGCATCCAATAGCACAGCACCCGCATGCGTTGGAACGCTACGGGTAATATCACTAGGAAACCTTCTCTTTTATCCGGACTATTACCGTCGGCTTCGGAATCTCACCGAATCTGCTGTCCTCAACCGTTAGGTGACACCTCTGGTTGAGCGCTCGTGGGCTTATCCGCATCAATAAAGATATGGCATCACCACCGGTGGGGACTTACACCCCGCCCTGAGAAAGTTCGCCATTACTGGCGGAAGACATTATACGCTGGCTGGCCGGGAGATACAGATAGCATGACCAAAAAATTAAGATGATGGATGACGTCTTGAAAGGTGAGCTTAGCAACCAAAACCATATATCTTCGCCATCATTGAAGCCCAAGCCGCTGGTTCAGTGCTAAACTATTGGATGTAATTAGCAGGTTAATTATTGCGTCAGTAGGGACAGATTTTAAGATTTAGGGAGTCGATGTGAAGGGCGTCGTGTTGAATGCAGGGAGCGCAAAAGCGCTGACAATATCACTAACCGTTGGCGCCGTTGGCGGTACGCTGTTTCAACTGTCCGGTCTGCCCCTTGCATGGATGCTTGGCCCTCTTATTGCCAACCTCGTGGTCTCTTCACAAGGTGTGAAGGTCGAAGTGCCTGAGCCACTGCGTAACGTATTTCTAGCCGTCATGGGGTTGGTGTTGGGTAGCCAGGTGACGCCGCAGCTGGCTCATCGCGTACTGGATTGGCCGGTTTCTGCTGCTCTCTTGCTGCTGGGAGTAGCCGCCTCCACCGCCGTAGCCGCTGCCTGGTACCGGCGCTGTGGTTTCGACCCCGTCAGTGCCTGGTTTGGTGCCTCGCCCGGCGCGATGACGGCGATGATTCTGTTGGGCGAAAAGTGCGGTGGCGACCCCCAGCGTATTGCAGTCGCGCAGTCGCTGCGCATCATTTTAGTGATTCTTTTTTTGCCGCCGCTATTTTGGGCCTATGAGGGCGGAGGCGAGGGCATCGGCCCTGTTCATAGCAGTTTTGAACACGGCTGGATGCTACTGATGATCCCGCTGCTGTTGCCGCTAGGACGCTGGCTGCGAATTCCCAGCCCTGCACTGCTGGCACCACTGCTAGCCGCTGCTCTATTATCCGGTGTTGATATTGCCAGTTTCGCTCTCCCGGAATGGGGGATGAACCTGATGCTGTGGGTGCTGAGCAGTGCCATTGGTTCGCGCTTTCAGGGCATGACGCGAAAGCTTTTTGGCCGCTATTTATGGCAGTCTGGTGTGGCGACGCTGTTAGCGTTGCTGGTACTGGCACTCTTTGCTGAGCTGATTCACCAACTGTTAGGGGTAGGGCGCGATGTGGCGCTGTTGGCGCTGGCGCCGGGGGGCATTGGCGAAATGGCTATTTTGGCCGTCGCGCTCAATATCGACCCGGTGTTTGTTGCCTTTCATCACCTGCTGCGCATGGTCACGCTGATGATCATTGCGCCTTTTTGGGCGCGTTGGCTGCTGCGCCACGCTCCTTCTTAAATCTTAAACAATCAAACTGTTACATAAATAAGTTAACGTCTGTCACATCAACCTCAGACACACCAACGCCAGTCACGTAAGGAAGCCTCATGCTATCGCGTGTTTTACAGCCGCTATTTCGTTACTTCGAAACGCGGGTAAACCCTTATCCGGAAGGCGAGGTTAAAACGCCGCCTAAGGGCTTAATGCCGTTTATTGTGCACTTTTCCCGTCCGATGCTGCCGCTGTTGCTGCTAATGACGCTGTTCACGGCGCTGGTCTCGGCGGCTGAAGTGGTTTTCTTTAGCTACATGGGGCAACTGGTCGATTGGCTGGGCAACGTTGAACGTGCAGGCTTTTGGGCTGAAAACGGCCTGTGGCTTGCTGGTCTGGGGCTATTGCTGCTGATCGGTTTGCCGCTATTGGTGCTGATGCAGTCATTGGTCACCCATCAGAGTATTTTCGGTAACTACCCGATGATCGGCCGCTGGCTATCCCACCGCCATATGCTTAGCCAGAGCCTGGCATTTTATCAGGACGAATTTGCCGGGCGGGTGTCGCAAAAGGTGATGCAAACGGCGCTAGCGATCCGCGAGACCGTCACCAAGGTGATGGATCTATTGGTCTACGCCATCGTCTATTTCACTGGTGCGGCCTACCTGCTGGGCCGGGCGGATCTTTTGCTGCTGATCCCACTGGGCCTGTGGCTGGTGGGCTACCTGTCGATCATGCGCTACTTCGTACCGCGCCTGCGCGATGTCTCCATGGCGCAGGCAGACGCCCGTGCCCAAATGACCGGGCGCGTGGTGGACAGCTATAGCAATATCCAGACCATCAAGCTGTTTGCCGACACCGAGCGCGAGCAGCGCTATGCCAAAGACGCTATGGAAGGCTTTATGGTCACCGTTCACCGCCAGATGCGCTTGGTGACGATCATGAGCGTGGGTTTGACGCTGCTCAACACGGCGCTGTTGGTGGGCACTGCGGCCATGGCGATCAGCGCCTGGTACACGGAGGCGATTTCCCTGGGCGTTTTGGCGATTGCCATCGCGCTGGTCATGCGTATCCGTTTTATGTCTGACTGGATATTGTGGGAAGTCGCCGGGTTGTTTGAAAATATCGGCACGGTTCAAGATGGCATGAACACCATCGCTCAGAAGCCCACGATCAACGATGCGCCCAATGCTAAAGCGCTTCAGGTTCCCCATGGCGAAATTGTGTTTGATGCGCTGCGCTTTCAATACGCCCAGGCGAAAGGGGAGAGTAAAAACGTCTTTGATGGACTCAGCCTGACCATCAAGCCCGGCGAGAAAATCGGCCTGATCGGCCGTTCCGGGGCGGGTAAATCCACCCTGGCCAATCTGCTGCTGCGTTTTTATGACTTGCAAGGTGGGCAGATATTGATCGATGGGCAAAACATTGCCGAGGTGACTCAAACCTCTTTGCGCCACCAGATTGGCATGGTCACCCAGGACACCTCGCTGCTGCACCGCTCGCTGCGTGACAACATCCGTTACGGCAGCCCCCACGCCAGTGACGAAGACGTTTGGAATGCGGTGTGCCGCGCCCATGCGGATACCTTTATCAATGATCTGGTCGACCCGAAAGGGCGTCGTGGCCTGGATGCCCATGTGGGCGAGCGCGGAGTGAAGCTTTCCGGTGGGCAGCGCCAGCGGATCGCGATCGCCCGGGTGCTGCTCAAAAATGCCCCTATTCTGGTTCTGGACGAGGCCACCTCGGCGCTGGACTCGGAAGTGGAGGCCGCCATTCAAGAGCAGCTGGATACGCTGATGGAAGGCAAAACGGTGATTGCCATCGCGCATCGGCTGTCGACCATTGCCATGCTCGACCGGTTAATTGTGGTGGATGAAGGGCGCATGGTGGAAAGTGGCACGCATCAGGAGCTGCTTGCACGCAACGGCATTTATGCCAGCCTGTGGCAGCGCCAGTCAGGTGGCTTCCTGGGCCTTGATATCGACGGCAACGGCCCCAACCAACAGTAGATACATACATCAATGTACATATTCGAACTGTACATACTGAGGTAACGATGAAAGCGATCAAGCTGAATCAGCCCGGCGGTTTGGACAAGCTGGACGTTGTCGACATGGAAGCGCCTGGGGAGCCGGGCCCTGGTGAAATCCGAGTACGTCTACACGCCAGTTCTCTGAATTTTCACGACTACGCCGTGGTCGCTGGGATGATTCCCACCGACGATGGGCGTATTCCCATGTCTGACGGCGCGGGCGTTGTCGAAGCCGTGGGCGATGGTGTCAGTGAGTTCGCGGTGGGCGACCACGTGGTATCGACCTTCTTTCCCCACTGGTTGGAAGGCCCGGCGCGTGTCGGTGATTTTCGCACCACGCCAGGTGACGGCGTGGATGGCTACGCTCGTGAGCAGGTTGTACGCCCGGCTGAGTGGTTTACCCATCAGCCCAAGGGCTATAGCCATGCGGAATCCGCTACCTTAACCACCGCTGGCTTAACCGCTTGGCGGGCACTGGTCGTCGATGGGGGGATTAAAGCGGGGGATAGCGTGCTGGTGATGGGCACCGGTGGGGTATCCATTTTTGCCCTGCAGTTTGCCCGATTAATGGGCGCGTGGGTAATCGCCACTTCTTCATCTAACGAAAAGCTGGCGCGGCTGCGTGAGATGGGCGCCGAGCACACCATCAACTATAAAGAGACGCCTGATTGGGGTAAGCGGGTGAAAGAGCTGACCAACGGCGAAGGCGTTGATCATATCGTCGAAGTGGGCGGGCCAGGTACGCTGCCGCAATCCTTTGATGCAATCAAAATCGGTGGGCATATCGCCTTGATTGGTATCCTCACTGGGCGTGAGGGTGAAATACCGACGGCTAAATTAATGGCCAAACAGGCGAGTTTGAAAGGCTTGATTGTGGGCAGTCGTCGCCACCAGATCGAGATGATTCGTGCGCTGGAAACATTCGATATGCACCCGATCATTGACCGCGAATTCCCGCTTGCCGAGATCGCCGACGCTTTCCGCCACCAGGAATCTGGCCAGCACTTCGGCAAGATCTGCCTGACGTTTTAAAACAGGTGGCTTACTTTCGAGGAAGTGAGTCATAGACAAACAGTTTGCACGCCTTGCGCACTTGCCGGGCGTGCAAGTGCAGACTAATCTGGCAAGCGGCTGTAGACCACGCCTTTTACTTCAAGCTCCAATATCTCATCGTAGGGCACCATCACGCCTTCAACGTCACCCGGTGTGCGATGGCTGTTCTTAATCTCGGTTTCAGGTATCACCTTTACGCCCATTAGCCCAACGTGCTGGATTCTGGCGCTAAAGCGATTGCCCTCATGCTCAATCAGTAGCCGCTCACCGGCAATACACTTCTCGAGCTTGGCGTGGAGTTCTGCTTCGCTAACGTGGACAACACTCATTGCTTTCTCCTTTAGCTTTTGCCATTGCTCTCGCAATAAAATAATAATCCGTTATGTGCGCTAACGACTGTCTATCAAGACTTTATTTTAGACCATAAGTTCGTCTATGAGGTTAGAAGCTGCGCGCACCGTGCTAAAGTGAACGCTTATTGCTAACCATAGGGACAAGGTCATGGGGGAGCATTCATCATCAGCCGACACGCCGCTGTGGGCGGTCGTCGAGCTCGATCAGTTTCGTACCCCTGAGCAGACCCAGGCAAGCCAATGGCGACGTTCGTTGCGTTCGGCTTCGACGTGGCTGGTAGGCAAAAACAGCGCTGAGCAGCAGGTAAAAGAAGAGCATGAACTGCGTGCGTTGCCCGAGGTTAAGCTAGAGCATTTAGTGCCGCCCATCGATTGGGCGCCCGCCGCAAGGGCTTTGGCGCAGCAGCTAAAAGGCCAGCAAGCGCCGGTTACGTTTTTTATTACCCCGCCGCACAGCGGCCATGTTTCTGTGGTGAGTCAGTGGGCGGAACAGCACCACTTTGCCTGTTTGCCGCCACCCACGCTCAGCGAGCTTGCCGAAGGCGACACTCAGTGGGTAGAGCGTTGTGCCAATCAACGCGAGTGGGCTGTTCCCGCATTAGAACGCTACTTTTTACGCCACACTCAGGGTATTCAGGGCGTACGTGAATTTCTTGAGCGCGCCTTAAGTGGCCGCTTGGGGCAGGGTGTGATTGGCTGTGACAGCTGGGCGTATGCCTACCTACAAGAAGTGGTCGGTATCGAGGGCGCGCCGGTATTTACCCTTCAAGCCATGGAGGGCGAACAGCTGTCGCAGTACTTTGCGAAGATTGCGACCCATGAGGGACAGTCTCCGTTGGTCTACAGCACGCGAACCGGTAAGCCAGTATTGACTGAATCAGCAACCCAGCATGGCGACAAAGCCCCTAACAAAGAGCTACAGCGCTTAGCTGCTCACTGTCGTGGTCATATAGGTCTTGCTTGGCACTACTGGCGCGAGCGGCTGCGTGAGCCAACAGCAGACGATGAAGAGGCGCTGTGGCTGGTCGATGCCCTCGCCGAGGCAGAACTCTCCACAGATACCGGGGATATCGCCACGCTGGTGCTGCATGCGTTATTGGTTCATGGCGGTCTGGATGACCACTCCCTCGGGCAGGTGTTGCCGTTTTCACACCACGAGGCACTCAATGCCCGGTTAGCTTTGCAGCGCAAAGGGATTGTTTCAAGCAGCGAAGGGCGTTGGCAGATCACACCGTTAAGCTACGCAAGCGTTCGCCAGCTATTGGAATCGCGCAATTATCTGGTTGATCCCCTTTAAGTCGCCGCGCTAACAGCGACAGGCCTGCGGAGGGCACCCATGGACGAACAACAAAAGTACGCACGATTGTTTAACGATATTGATAGCCAAGCGATGATTACCCTTGGGGTGGTGCTGCTATCGACCATTGTGCTGATTATTGTCAGCCAGCGGGGGCTTAACTGGCTGGCCACTCGGTTACACGGGCAAGTGCGTTTCCGCATTTTTGCCTTGGTGCCTCTAACGCGCCTACTGATTTTGATTACTGCACTGGCCATCATCGTACCGATTATTATCGAGCCATCGCTACGTAATATGGTCACGTTGCTGGGAGCACTGGGCTTAGCCATTGGTTTTGCCATGAAGGATTACGTAAGCAGCTTGATTGCGGGTGTTGTTTCGGCGATTGAACTGCCTTATCGCCCAGGGGACTGGGTTAATATTGAAGGCACTTACGGCGAGGTTAAGCACGTCGGTTTGCGCACGGTAGATATTCAGACGCCCGACGATGATTTAGTCGCCGTGCCGCACTTAAAGTTGTGGGATCACGCCGTTTACAACGCTAATAATGGCGGTACCAGCCTGCAGTGCGTGGCGAGTTTTTACCTTCACCCCGAGCACGAAGCAGGCTGGGTACGTAAAGCGCTGCGCGATGTGGCGTTAACCAGCGCCTATCTGAAGTTCGATAAGCCAATTATTGTGGTGGCCGAAGAGAAACCCTGGGGCACCCACTACCGCATACGCGCTTACCCGGTGGATCCGCGCCAGCAGTTTTTGTTTATTACCGATCTAACTGTGCGCGGTAAAACAGTGCTGAGTGCCGCAGGCGTGCAGTCAGCGATGTTGCCACCGGATGCTGCCCTGGATGCACGCAACGCGGCAGAATCTTCTTACTAACAGGCCTTAGGCGTCTGTAGACTCGGGCAGCTCACCGCTGTGATAGACGTTTTGCACATCGTCCAGTTCGTTGAGCATGCCTAGGAATTTTTCGAACATCGCTACATCATCGCCTTCCACCGGGGTGGTGGTTTGCGGCAGGAACTGAATCTCGTCTGCCTCAAAGTCAATCTCACCGAAGGCATCTAATAATGCCTGTTTGGCTTTGGCGTAGTCGGTATGTGGGGCAAAAACGGTGATCCTCTCACCCTCTTGCTCAATATCGGTGACATCCACATCGGCTTCCATCAGCGCTTCAAGCACGGCTTCTTCATCGCTTCCGGCGAAGGAGAAGATAGCGCAGTGGTCAAACATATGGCTGACGCTACCGGGAGTGCCGATTTTGCTCTTGGTTTTGGTGAAGCAGCCGCGCACA
Organism: Halomonas sp. A3H3; assembly: GCF_000982975.1. Classification (NCBI taxonomy): domain Bacteria; kingdom Pseudomonadati; phylum Pseudomonadota; class Gammaproteobacteria; order Oceanospirillales; family Halomonadaceae; genus Halomonas; species Halomonas sp. A3H3. The sequence continues at coordinate 3,463,808 of NZ_HG423343.1, forward strand.
TCGCCAAAGGTGCGGTTGGGGTTGTCGGTAAGGCAGTCGACAATCACCATCACATTGCCAGGGCCGAAGCCTTCGTAGCGTGCGGGCGAGAAATCCTCGCCACCGGCACCGCTGGCTTTGTCGAGCGCTTTATCAATAACGTGAGAGGGCACCTGATCTTTTTTGGCCCGCTCCATTAAGCCGCGCAGCGCCAGATTGCCATTAGGGTCGGTGCCGCCCGCTTTAGCGCAAACGTAAATCTCGCGTCCATATTTGCTGTAGACCTTGGTCTTTGCATCGGCCGTTTTGGCCATGGATTCCTTACGGTTCTGAAAAGCCCTACCCATGTTGCCGTCCTATGTTTTCTAGACCTATGTTCTCTATATGCCCCGCGCAATGAGCGGCGGGGCGGATGTTTTCAAAAGAGCGAATAAATCGCATAGAGCAAAAGATTAAATTTTACCCAACAGCGTACCATGCTAACAGCGTTATTTAAGACGCTTACCGAAGTGTTGCTTGGCTTGGCGTATACTGGCCATCATTGCTCATATTTTGATTTTGACCCCTCAAGGAGGAAAAGACATGCCGTTAACACTCTGGCTATCGCTCGCCGCGATTTGTGCCATGGGCGCTATGTCGCCGGGGCCGAGCTTGGCACTGGTGCTGCGCCATACGTTAGGCGGCGGGCGTTTTACTGGAGTGACCGCGGCAGTTTTCCATGCCTTTGGTGTAGGCTTTTATGCGCTCCTTACCGTTTGGGGGCTAGGCGCGATAATCGCCGGTTTTCCGCTGCTGTTCCAGCTGATTACCTGGTTCGGCGCGGCTTATTTGGCGTGGCTAGGGGTTAAAGCGCTGCGTGCCGGGAAAGCCGGTGCCTTAGAGCCTAATGCGATTGTCACTAGCCGAGGGCAGGCGGCCAAAGAGGGCGTGCTGGTGGCATTAGGCAACCCGAAGCTGATTCTGTTTTTTGTTGCGTTACTGAGCCAGTTTGTGACCCCGGAAATGAGTGGGGTAGCTAAAGCTATCATTGTGTTAACGGCGATGATTATTGATGGCGGTTGGTACGTGTTGGTGGCGGTGGTGCTTTCCCACTCGCAGATTTTGCCCTGGCTACAGCGGCGTGCCCATTGGATTAACCGCATCACGGGCGTACTGTTAATCGCGCTGGCGCTACGAGTGGTCGCCGGACCGCTGGTGTAAAAAGCATAGCCGTGGCATGGTGATACCCATGCCGTTTGGGGTTTTGTGGGGCTGATTGATGCAAATATACGACCAAGACTGCTATACCCACCAAGGGCTGCCGTTCAATTTACGTGCGCTACGCGGCCAAGTGCTGCTGGTGGTTAACGTTGCCAGCCAGTGTGGCTTTACCCCGCAGCTAAGCGAACTCGAAACCCTTTTTCAGCGCTACCGGGATCGTGGCTTCACTGTGCTCGGTTTCCCGTGTAATCAGTTTGGCCGCCAGTCGCCGGAAAGTGCTCAAGCGTTTTGCCAGTTTGGCGAGCAGCAGTTTGGAGTCAGTTTTCCGCTACTGGAAAAGGTCAATGTCAATGGGAGTGATGCCCATCCACTGTTTGTGCTGCTCAAGCGCGAGGCGCCTGGAATCCTAGGCACACAGCTGATCAAATGGAATTTTACCAAGTTCCTGGTGGGCCGTGATGGCAAGGTGATTGCCCGCTTTGGACCGCGCTATCACGGGCGTCCATTGCGTCTGGCGCTGGAAGAAGCCTTGGATCAAACATACCCATAGCCCCACAGGGCACTATCCCTCTATACCTGCTCGCCCCGCGCGACTGCTACACGATTCATGAGTGCGTTCCAGCGGTGACGCACCATCATGGTCGTTAAGCCTGAAAACAGCGCCCAGCTTTTGCGTCGCCAGCCCTTCAAGCGCATATTGTGATTGACCAACTGCTTCATCAGCTTATAGTCGTCAAATTGTCGCCATTCGCTGGCGATTGAAAGCTGATGGCGAGACATCACCGGTGCCATTTCCAGGCGAAACATCCATTCGAGCTCGTTAAGCGTCATATCATAGCGCTCTATGACCTCGATCATACGCGCGTAATCGCGTTCACTGGGTTCACGGTCCAGCCACAGCGGGGCTAGCGCTAGCCATAGATCGCCGCGTTCATCTACTAGCTGCTGTGCATTCATGATCGCCTCGTGGGAAGTCGTTGCTGATATAAGTACTTTGGCAGCTATCGTGACGCGAATGCGCCCCGAGCTCAAGGGCGGGCAGGAGCTCAAGGATGGAGAGTCGCTCATGGGAGGACGATAGCTCAGGAGCGGACAGAGCGCACGGAGACAGCTAGAATAGCCTCTATGAGTCATGACACTGCTATGCCAAAAGCTATGCCACAAACTATGCCAAAAGCTATGGCAAAACGGTGTCGCTAGTTATGATGTTGCCAGTTACGATATTAAAAGCTAAATCAATCCGATAAAGAGGTTCTCTGTGATTATTAAACCCAAAGTACGCGGCTTTATTTGTACCACTACTCATCCCATCGGCTGCGAGCAGAACGTTCGCGAACAGATTGAAGCGACCCGTGCTCGCGGTTTGGATAAGCAGGCTGGCCCAAAAAAAGTACTCGTCATTGGGGCTTCAAGTGGCTATGGGTTGGCAGCACGTATTACCGCAGCGTTTGGCTACGGCGCCGACACCTTGGGCGTTTTCTTTGAAAAGCCTGCCACCGATAAGAAACCCGGCACCGCAGGCTGGTATAACAGTGCCGCCTTCGATAAGTTTGCCAAGCAGGAAGGGCTGTATAGCAAGTCGATTAACGGCGATGCGTTTTCCCATGAAGCGCGGGAAAAAGCCATTGAACTGATCAAGCAGGACATGGGCGAGATCGATCTGGTGGTGTACTCGCTGGCATCACCCGTTCGCAAGCTGCCGGATAGCGGCGAGCTTAAGCGTTCGAGCCTCAAACCAATTGGCGAAACTTACCGCGCCACTGCTATCGATACCAATAAAGACGCGATTATCGAAGCAGAAGTAGAGCCAGCCACCCAGCAGGAAATCGACGACACCATTACGGTAATGGGTGGCGAAGATTGGGAACTGTGGATGGAAGCACTTGACCAAGCAGGTGTGCTGGCAAAAGGTGCGCGTAGCGTGGCGTTTAGCTATATCGGCACTGAAATCACCTGGCCGATCTACTGGCACGGTGCGCTGGGTAAAGCCAAGGAAGACCTTGACCGCGCAGCAGCGGCTATCGACGCCAAGCTGAAAGAGACCGGTGGCGGTGCCAATGTGGCGGTACTCAAGTCGGTGGTCACCCAGGCGAGCGCGGCCATTCCGGTAATGCCGCTGTATATCGCCATGGTTTACCGCATCATGAAAGAGCAGGGTCTGCACGAAGGCACGATCGATCAATTGAACCGTCTATTCGGCGAGCAGCTCTACTCAGCCCAAGGCAAGCGCGGTGAAATGGTCACTGATGAGGTAGGGCGCCTGCGTTTGGATGACTGGGAACTGCGCGATGACGTTCAGCAAGCGTGCCAGGATCTGTGGCCTGAAGTGACGACCGAAAACTTATTCGAGATTACCGACTATGCTGGTTATAAGCACGAATTCTTGAAGCTGTTTGGCTTTGAGCGTGACGATGTTGATTACGATGCCGACGTCAATCCAGAGGTTACGTTTGATGTCGTGAATCTGTAAGCCATTCACAGAGGCGGTAGCGCCGCCCAATTCGACCGGAACGCTGGAGGTGTTTATGGACACTAGGGAAAGCAAAACCCCGGAAGAAGAGAAGCAGCATATTATCAATGAGCGAATACCTGAGGATTATGAAACCTCAAAACCGCATCTACAGCCTGAAGCCAAGAAGCGGCCAGGCGGGCTGTATAAGTTACTCCCGATAGTGGTGATCATTGTCGGCGTGATTGTGGTTAGTATCGTCGTGTTAGGCATTATTAACCGCGGTAATTAGTACTTAACCATTCTCTCTTTTTTGCCGGGCCTTGCGCCCGGCAATTTGCATTCATGCGTCACGTTTTTGTTGCAGTGGTCATAACGCTGCCATCCTCTACGCAATTGGGTAAGATGATCGTTTACCTATGTCGATGGCGGTCTTTCATGCATCTTTTCATGCAACTCAATCAGTTATCATGCAGCCCAACCCGTTAGCCTCACAGGCAGCGCTACCGCGTCGGCGGGTGGCCTTTCTGCTGCTACCAGGTTTTTCGTTATTGACCCACGCCAGCGCGCTGGAGCCGCTACAAATGGCTAACCAGCTGAGTGGGCAGATGCTTTACCACACCGTCACATTAAGTCTCAATGACGAGCCCGTGCGCAGCGGTGCTCAGCTTTCTCTCATTGCTCAGCACGCCTTAAGTACCGCATTAGGCCCGCTTGACCTGCTGTTAATATGCGCCCCGACGCCGCTGCCCTATACGCTGCCTGCAAAGCTGAATGAGTGGCTGCGCGGGCACCAGGGGCGCGGTGTGGCGCTAGGTGGGTTGGCCGGGGGCACTGAGGTATTGGCGCGCTGTGGGTTGCTTGAAGGCTATCGTGCGACGCTGCCCTGGCAGCGTTTTGAGGCTTTTTCTCAAGCCTATCCGCAAGTGACGCTTTCTCAACAGCTGTTTGAAATTGATCGCGACAGGCTGACCTGCGCGGGCGGTACCGCGGCCATGGATTTGATGCTCACGCTGATTGGCCAGCACCACGGTGCCCGCTTGGCTGAGCAGGTGTCTGAGCAGTTTATCTGCGACCGTATTCGTTTGGCAGATGAGCGCCAACACGTGCCCCTGCGTAGCCGCTTGGGCCATGCGCCGCAAAGCCTGGTGGATGCTGTTACGCTCATGGAAGCCAATATTGAAGAGCCGCTCTCGACCCTGGAGCTTGCCGAACATCTAGGCATTTCCCGGCGTCAGTTGGAGCGGCTATTTAAAAAGTATCTTCAGGCGGTGCCCAGCCGCTACTACCTGGATTTACGCTTGCAGGAAGCACGTAAACAGCTGCGCGATAGTGACCGGCCGGTAGGCGATATTGCGTTTGCCACGGGGTTTTCCTCAGGCGCCCACTTCTCTACCGCCTACCGTCACCATTTCGGCATGACACCGAGAGAAGAGCGTTTAGGTTAACGTATCCACAATGCCGCCTTCCACGCGCAGTGCCGCCCCGGTGGTGGCGCTGGCTTGGGGAGAGGCAGCGTAGATGCTCATGCTCGCGACCTCTTCGGGTGTCGCTAAGCGCTGGATAATTGAAGAGGGGCGGTTCTCTTTAACAAAGCGTTCTTCCACCTCTTGCTGAGAGATGCCCTCTTTCTCCGCCATTTCGCCAATCATCTTGAGCACGCCTTCTGAACGGGTCGGCCCAGGTAGAATGGCATTCACGGTGACCTGGGTGCCGCTGAGCACTTTGGCCAGCCCGCGAGAGACGGAGAGCAGCGCCGATTTGGTCATGCCGTAATGCACCATCTCGCTGGGGATGTTGATCCCCGACTCGCTGGAGATGAACTGTATGCGGCCCCAGTCGCGCTCGCGCATGCCCTGGGCGTAGTGGCGGGAAAGGCGTACGGCGCTCATCACATTGACATCAAAAAATTGTTGCCAGGTAGCGTCATCTACATCGAAAAAGTCCTGGGGCGCAAAAATACCCACGTTATTGATCAGGATATCCGTGCTGGGCTGCTGCTTGATAAGCGTTTGGCATCCTTCAGCGGTGCCGAGATCAGCCGCCACGCCTTCTACCTTGGCATTGGGGGTGTCTTTTTTAAGTGCGGTGATAGCGCCATCAACACGTGCTTGGGTACGCCCTGTTATGACCACGTCAGCGCCTGCCTTGGCGAGCCCTTGAGCAATTGCAAAACCGATGCCCGCTGTGGAACCTGTAATAATGGCGTGTTTGCCGCTTAGATCAATCTGCATACGCTGGTCTCCTCTCATCCTGAGTGTCGGTGCTCATCACTATGCAGCGAAGCTCAGCGAATAACCGCATAGCTTGCTAATAAGTATGGGGCTCTTTTAGAGTTCTTCAAGGCGGTTCAGTGATACGCAAAGACGCCGCTATTCATAATTTGCCGTCCCATTGCTGAAAGCGCTTGGTCTATTTGCCACCTTATACTGTTGTTACTACTTTCCTCCACTGGAGCTAGCGTCCCATGAGTCATACCCCAAGCCGTCAAGATTACGACCACTACATGACGCCCAACTACTCACCGCAGCAGGTCATTCCCGTGCGTGGTGAAGGTAGCCGCTTGTGGGATCAACAGGGCCGTGAATATATCGATTTTGCCGGGGGCATCGCGGTTAACTCTCTTGGCCACTGCCATCCTGTGCTGGTCAATGCGCTTAAAGAGCAGGGCGAAAAGCTGTGGCACCTCTCCAACGTGTATACCAACGAGCCAGCGCTGAACTTAGCCAAGACGCTGGTCGAGCGTACCTTCGCCGATAAGGTGTTCTTATGCTCCTCCGGCGGTGAAGCCAACGAAGCTGCGCTTAAGCTGGCGCGCCGCTGGGCGGTGGATAATCACGGTGAGCATAAAGATAAAATCATCTCGTTCTACCAATCTTTTCATGGCCGCACCTTCTTTACCGTCAGCGTGGGTGGCCAGCCCAAATACTCCCAGGGCTTTGGGCCGGTGCCGGGCGGAATTCTGCACGCTAATTACAATGACCTGGATAGCGTTCGCAAGCTGGTTGGCGACGACACCTGCGCAATTATGGTTGAACCCATGCAGGGCGAGGGCGGTATCGTGCCCGGCACGCAAGAATTCCTCCAAGGGCTGCGCGATCTCTGCGACGAGCACAATGCGCTGCTGATTTTTGATGAGGTGCAAACCGGCGTTGGTCGTAGCGGCGAACTCTACGCTTATAAGAACTACGGCATTACGCCGGATATTCTTACCAGTGCCAAATCCTTGGGCGGCGGTTTCCCCATTGGCGCCATGCTGGCTATCGACTCGGTGGCTAAATCGCTGGTTGTTGGCACCCACGGTTCTACTTACGGCGGCAATGCGCTGGCATCTGCCGTTGCCCTGGCTGCGGTGGAGCTTATCGATACGCCCGAGGTGCTCGAAGGCGTTAAGCATCGCCACGATCTGTTCCGCGAGCATTTAGAAACTATCAACCGCAAGCATGGCGTGTTTAAAGAGATTCGCGGTATGGGCTTATTAATAGGTGCCCAGATGTCGGATGCCTATGAAGGCCGCGCCAAAGACATTCTGCCACTTGCGATTGAAGAGGGCTTGATGGCGCTGATCGCCGGGCCGAACGTGCTGCGGATGGCGCCTTCTCTGGTCATTCCTGAAGCGGATATCGCCGAGGGCATGGCGCGCTTAGAGCGTGCGATTGAGCGGTTAGTTGCGGCAGGATGAGTGAGCAACAGGCTGCGTCAGTCGTGTTAACTGAAGAGGGGGCGTCGAGGATGCTGGTAGTTCGACCCGTTAAAGCGTCTGATCTCACGGCGCTTGAGCAATTAGCCGAGCATGCAGTACCTAAGTTGACCAACTTGCCTGCTAACCGTGAGCGGCTTCAGGAGCGCATTGCGCGCTCTCAAGACGCCTTTAACGGCGATGTCGAGTTTCCAGAAAACGAGCACTATACGTTTGTTCTCGCCGATGACACACGCGAGGAAGTGCTCGGTACCGCCACCATACGTGCCCAGGCGGGTGCCAATGAGGCCTACTACACCTACCGCCAGGAAACGCTGATTCACGCCTCCCAGCAGTTGAACGTACGTCGTGAAGTGCAGACGCTAGCGCTCTCCCATGAAGTTTCTGACGCTACCCTGCTGTGCGCCTTTTCGCTTAACCCGCGTTATAAAGGCACCAGCGCGGAGAGCCTGCTGCGCCGGGCGCGGTTGATGTTTATCGCCCAGTACCCCGAGCGGTTTTCGCGTATTCTGGCGGTGGCGTTTCCCGGCTACTTGGATGCTCACAATGAGTCGCCGTTCTGGGAAAGCGTGGGGCGGCACTTTTTCGCCCGCAGTTTCCAGGATATTAACCACATTGCCGGGGTGCGCTCGAAAAGCTTTATCGCCGAAGTAATGCCCCAGTTCCCGCTCTATTTGCCGCTGCTAACACCCCAGGCGCGGGCGGCGATAGGTCGTGAGCACCCTGCTCATGAAGAGGCGTTGGAGGAGATGCTGGCGGAGGGCTTCGTGCGTTCGCGCCATGTGGATATTTTCGACGCCGGGCCGATTGTCAAAGCCGAGCGCGAGCGGTTGGAAACCTTCCGCAGTGCTGCCTGGCACCCGGTGCGTATTCGCCCTGAACACGCTTTGCCGGATGCTGAACCCGCGCTGGTTGCCAATCAAAAGCTGGGCGAGTTTCGTTGCATCGTCGCCCGCTACGCGCTGTCACCCACGGGCCAGTTGATGCTCTCAGCGGAGCATGCTGAGCGGCTGGGTGTCACGGAAGGGCGAGCGGTGCTTGCTGCGCCGCTGACGCTACCCACCGTGGTAGACGCGCTCGATGAAGGAGAAATGTAATGCGCATTCGACCCATTGCCCGTGATGATCTGGATGGGCTTCAGGCGCTTGCGCAGCAGGCGGGCGTTGGCTTTACCTCGCTGCCGGATAATCGCGAGTTTCTAGCCGGTAAGATTGAAGCGGCTGCCAGTGCCTTTGAAGAGCGCACTCCGGTGGATGATCGGCTTTATTTCTTTGTGCTAGAGGATGAAGTAAGCGGCGAGTTGGCGGGCTGCTGTGCCATTGAGGGCCAAGTCGGGCGCGAAGTGCCGTTCTATAACTATCGGCTGGGAACCCTTGCGCACTCATCCATTCAGCTGGATCTTCACCGCACTATCGACACGCTGTTTTTAAGCTCCGACCACACCGGCGATGCCGAAGTATGCTCGCTGTTTCTGCGTCCTGAGTATCGCGGCGAAGCCAACAAACATTTGCGCAACGGCGCGCTGCTCTCCAAAGCACGCTGGCTGTTTATTGCCCAGTTTCGCGACCGTTTCCCCGACAAAGTATTAGCGGAAATGCGCGGTGTGTTCGACGAGAACAACACCAGTCCTTTCTGGGAGAGCCTGGGCAAACACTTCTTCCCTATGGATTTCAGCGAAGCTGACCGCCTAACCGGCCTGGGGCAGAAGAGCTTTATTGGCGAGCTGATGCCCAAGTTCCCCATTTACACCACTTTTATGGCCGAAGAGGCGCGGGCCTGTATTGGTCAGGTGCATCGCCATACCCGCCCGGCGCTGGAGATGCTTAAGAAAGAGGGGCTGCGCTGGGAAGGCTATATCGATATTTTCGACGGTGGCCCGACGGTGGAGGCGTACATTGATGACGTGCGTGCCATTCGCAACTCACGGCTCTGCCAGGTGGAGGTCTCTGCCGCTGCCAGTGAAGAGAGTGTCAGCCGCTGGCTGGCGGCCACCACCCAGATGCTGCACTTTACCGCCAGTTGGGTAGGCCGCGCGCCTGCTGATGACAACACCGTCGTGCTGAGCGAACAAGAAGCGCAGCGCTTAGGCGTTGCCACCGGCGATACCCTAAGGCTACTCGAGACCTAGGCGACGTTTACAGGAGAGTTTTATGCACGCCCAACAGCAGCAACTGATCAATGGCGCCTGGGTTGCAGGCGACGCCGAGCCGTTGAGCAAGCTCGACCCCGTTTCTGGCAAGTCGCTATGGCAAGCAGCGACGGCTAGCTCAGAACAGGTCACGGCCGCTGTGAAAGCCGCCCGCGGTGCCTTTCCCGGCTGGGCGCGCACACCCTTTGCCGAGCGCCAGGCGCTTGTCGAGCGATTTGCCGAGGTGCTAAAAACACGTGGTGAAGACCTGGCCGTGGCGATTGCCTCTGAAACCGGTAAACCGCTCTGGGAAGCGCGCACCGAAGCGGGTGCCATGGTGGGTAAGGTGGCGCTTTCGGTTAAGGCGTATAACGAGCGCACCAGTGAACGGGAAAAAGCGGTGGGCAGTGCAAACGCTGTGCTGCGCCATCGTCCTCATGGCGTGATGGCGGTGTTTGGCCCTTACAACTTCCCTGGCCACCTGCCCAACGGCCATATGGTGCCGGCGCTATTGGCGGGTAACTGTGTGGTCTTCAAGCCCAGCGACCAAACTCCATTTACCGCGGATTTGACCCTGCAGTGCTGGCTAGAGGCCGGGCTTCCGGCAGGCGTCATTAACCTGGTGCAGGGCGGTGTGCCGGTAGGCCAGGCGCTGGTAGGTAACCCCGATATTGATGGCCTGCTGTTTACCGGTAGCGCCAAAGTGGGCGGTATGTTGCACCAACAGTTTGCCGGACAACTGGATAAAATTCTGGCGCTGGAACTAGGCGGCAATAACCCCCTGGTAGTGAAGGATATCGACGACGAGCGTGCCGCGGTATTGACCATTCTGCAGTCGGCGTACCTCTCCGGCGGCCAGCGCTGCACCTGCGCGCGGCGCTTAATGGTGCCGGAGGGTGCAGTAGGCGATCGCTTGATCGATGCGCTTTCAGAGGCGATTACCAAGCTACACGTGGCGGGGCAGTTCGAGGAAAATCCTGCGCCGTTCTATGGCGGTTTGGTCAGCGTAGCGGCGGCGGACGGCCTGCTCAAGGCTCAAGATGAGCTGGAGGCCATGGGGGGCATAGTGATCAATCGCATGCAGCGCCTGAAAGAGAACACCAGCCTGTTAAGTCCCGCGCTGATTGATGTGACCGGACTTGCCGTGCCGGATGAGGAGCATTTCGGCCCGCTGCTGAAAATCCACCGCTATCGCGATTGGGATGAAGCGCTACAGCTTGCCAACAATACCCGTTACGGGCTTTCTGCCGGGCTGATTGGGGGCGAACAAGCCGATTGGGATGACTTCCTGCTGCGTATTCGTGCCGGAATCGTCAACTGGAACCGCCAAACCACCGGTGCCTCCGGCGATGCACCTTTTGGTGGTGTGGGTGACAGCGGCAACCACCGTCCCAGCGCGTTTTATGCGGCGGACTACTGCGCCTACCCGGTGGCCTCCATGGAAGCCGACAGCCTGGAGATGCCCGAGACCCTGCCGCCGGGAGTGAGCCTATGAGTGCCGCCGACATCAGCAGCGCCAGGGAAGTCAATTTTGATGGCTTAGTCGGCCCAACCCATAACTACTCCGGGCTGGCGGTAGGTAATGTGGCGTCTATGAGCCACGGCGGCCTGGTCTCCAACCCCAAAGAGGGCGCGTTGCAGGGTCTTCTCAAGATGAAGTCGTTGATGGACGCGGGCTATGCCCAAGGGGTGCTGCCACCCCAGCAGCGCCCCGATATTGGCGCACTGCGTGATTTAGGCTTTAGCGGCAGCAATAGCGACGTTCTGGCCCGCGCCGCCAAAGAGGCCCCTCAACTACTGCGAGCAGTCTGCTCGGCGTCCAGTATGTGGACGGCTAACGCGGGCACGATGACGCCCAGCATGGATGTACCGGATAGTCGGGTACATTTCACGCCAGCGAATCTACAGTCCAGCTTTCACCGCTATTTAGAACCGCAAACCACCGGTCACGTGCTGCAGGCAATTTTCCGCGACGAACAGCACTTCGCCCACCACCCGGTGCTGCCTGCAACGCCTGCCTTTTCTGACGAAGGGGCGGCTAATCACACCCGTTTATGTGGTGAGTACGGCGAGCCGGGCGTTCACCTGTTCGTATATGGCCGCCAAACGTTTGGTGACGTGCATAGCGGCGATCGCGAACCCCAGCGCTACCCCGCCCGGCAAACCCTGGAAGCCAGCCAGGCGGTGGCCCGCCAGCACGGGTTAACACAGGAGCAGACGGTATTTGCCCAGCAGCACCCGGATGCTATCGACGCGGGCGTCTTCCATAACGATGTCATTGCAGTGGGCAACGGCCCTGTGCTGCTCTACCACGAAATGGCCTTTCTGGACGAAGAGGGCACCCTGGATGCGCTGCGTGCTAAAATGAGTACGCCACTTATTCCGGTGCGGGTGCCCCTTGAGGCAGTGAGCCTGGAAGATGCGGTAGCCTCGTACCTGTTCAACTCGCAGCTGCTCTCCAATCCGGATGGCACCATGACGCTTGTGGTCCCCGGCGAATGCCAGGAGCGCGAAGCAGTATGGAACACCATCCAAAATCACCTGCTAGCAGGCAATAACCCCATCAGCGAAGTGATCGTTAAAGACGTTAAGCAGAGCATGCGCAACGGCGGCGGCCCCGCTTGCCTGCGCCTGCGCGTGGTTCTTTCCGAGGCAGAGCGAGCAGCGCTAACCGGCCGCGTGCTGCTCACTGATGCGCTTTACGATGACCTCACCGCCTGGGTGGAGCGCCACTACCGCGACCGCCTCGCCCCGGATGATTTGGCCGACCCGCAGCTGGCAGAAGAGTCCCTCACCGCGCTGGATGAACTGACGCAGTTGTTAAAGATCGGGCCGGTTTACCCGTTTCAGTTGGGGTAGGGGATTCGTTAAGTAGTAAAATAAAACACCAAGGCCATGCCTTGGTGTTAATCGTATAGGGGGGGAGCCGATACATCGCTCGAAGATAAACGCTAAAGGACGGTAGTCGCTGTAATAGCCTGCTATATTGGCTTCTATCCATTCATTGCGTTCAAGATGGGGCCATGAAATGTGGCAATCGCAATGGTTATATTTGGGGAGCGATTTCGGATAATATCGAACTTTATGAGGTGGCTATGAACACATCGACATTACATGATCTTCCAGTGGAGCAGCGCCTTCACTTGGTCGAAGAACTCTGGGACAGTATCGCGGCCGACCAAAGTGCGCTTCCCCTCTCTGAGGCGCAGCGGCATGAACTAGATCGCCGCTTGGAGGCTTACGAACTCGACCGTGATCCGGGCCGCCCCGCAGAAGATGTTGTCGCAGACATTCGCAAGCGGTTATGAGCCATCGTGTCTATATTCGTCCTGAAGCTGAGCAAGATATTGAAGATGCAGCAGCTTGGTATACCCAGCAAAGACCTGGATTGGGGCAGGCGTTCCTTGATGAAGTTGTTAAATCCTTTGAGCAAATCGCCGAGGAGCCAAGACTTTATCCAATTGTGCACCGGGACACGCGCCGTGCACTTATTAACCGTTTTCCTTTCGGCGTGTTCTACCGTATCGAACCAGATTTTATTGTCATAGTGGCAGTCATGCACGGTAGCCGTGACCCTCAACGTTGGAAGCAGCGAACATAACGAGGCGCTGCCGTTGACTACTCAAAGGGCTGACATGGGCCTTACGCCATGTCAGCCCCTCCTGGTGTCGAATCGAAGGTTACCGCTTCAACGGTCTTCGGCGATCCGTTTCAGCGGTCCATGCGCGGGTCTATGCTCGCTCCGGCACAGGTAACCCCACCCACTGCTCGTAGAAAGCTTCGATATCCGGCTCGAAGTCGTGGATCACCGGGTACCACTCGGTGGGGGCCTCGACGTCGAGCAGGTCGCCGCTCAGCGGGCAGTAGTACTCGCGGATGGTTTGCCAACCGGCGCTGGGCGCCATCAGCTTCGGGTAGACCTCGTCGAGCGCCTCCTGGGTATCGCGCACATGGACGACGGCGTGCAGTTTCCAGTTCTCGCGATAGTCGCAGAACACATGGCCAGCCTCGGACTTGACCACCCAGTGGTGGGTGTCTTTTTCCTGCACGATGTACAGCTTGGGGCCTAGCGGCAGGATAATGTGATCCTCCCAGGGCACGCGTTCCTGCAGGATGGCGCGGTAGGTTTCGAAGCGTTCTGGATCCTTCGGGGTCGACTGCATCCGGTGTAGCGTATCGCGGTCGATGGTGCCGTCGACGAGATCGGCGATCTTGTTGCGTGGGTAAGACATCTTGAACTCCTTACGGAATGGTGGTGGCGGACTCGGCCGGTTTACTCCTCGACGAACTGCACGGTATGTACATCCGGCAGCTCGGAGAGGTCCATGTGGTAGCGTGAGCCGTAGTGGGGGATACCGATCTCCTCCTCGTTCAGTTCCCACTCGTCCGGCAATTCCCAGAACGCCTTGAAGTCGGCGTAGAAACGTGGTCCCAGCTTGAACGAGGCGGCAAACATCTGCTGGACTTGGGTCGAGGCCCGTTTGTCGATGATTTTCTGCCGCTCATGGGCCATCCACTCGCGGGTCGGCACGGCGCGTTCCAGTCGCTGCTTGCGGATCTCCTGGCGGCGGGCGGTGGTGGCCGCCTCGTCCAGGGTGTAGAAACCGTCGCTGTTTTCCCTGACGACCACGCCGTAGATGGAATCGGCGAAGCGTGGCAATACGTAGCCGCCCTCGAGATCGGCAACCACGCTGTGTGGGTCGCGATCCAGCGGATCGCCGAAACCGGGGCCACCCTTCATGGTGTTGAGGTAGAGGTCGTAGTCCTTGTACATCTCCTCGGTGGTGATCGCCTGCTTGTCGCGCTTGATCTTGGCATCGGGAATCAGGCTTTCGTAGACGGGATTGCCCGGGTCGATGTCGCCGCCGAGCGGGATCGGCTTGCCCTCGGCAATCAGTTGCTCGAGGTTGGTGTCATGGGCGGCGAAGCGGTAGCCGGAGGCGGCCGGATAGCCCCCCATCAGGCCCCAGTCGGAGCTGATGTGGCCGTTGCCCATGAAGAACATGCTCCAATCCTTGGCGTTCCATACCAGGCGCAGGCTCTCCCAGCCGCAGCCGCCGCGATACTTGCCGGAACCACCGGAGCTGGCCTTGATCTGACGGCCGAGATAGATCAGCGGCTCGGCCAGTTCCCAGATCTCCATGTCGCCCATGTCGCCTTCGGGGTTCCAGATCGCCGCGGCATGGCTGAGGCCATCGGCGTAGGCCGAGGCGCCGATGCCATTGGCCGCGCATTCGAAGCTGTTGACCGCATGGATCTCGTCGTACTGGTTGAAGCCGCCGCCCTGCAGCCAGTTGGAGGTGTTGGCATTGCCGGCATTGACCTCCTCGAGATAGCCGCGTCCGAAGTAGGAGCGGGAGAGACCGCGCCACAGTGCCGTCCAACTGGACACCAGGAAGTGCCAGGAGTAGGAAAACGCCACGCGGCGGTCGTCCGGATTCATCCAGGTGCCCTTGGGCAGCCGGAATTCGGTGCCGTAGGCGGCCCCATCGTTGATCATCTCCGACGGTATCAGGGTCTGGGTCATCATCACCCAGATACCCGAGGTGAAGCTGACCTGATGGGCGTTGTAGGTATGCCAGCCCCAGCGGCTGGCACCCTCGAAATCGAGCTTCCAGGTGCCGTCCGGGCGGATGGTCATCTCCGATGGCGCGTGCATGATGGTATCGACCTTGGCGAAGTCCGAGGGCACGCGTACGTCCTCGTGATCGTAGGGCACGTCGACGAAGCCCACCTGCCGATACTTGCCGGGAATGGTCATCGCCTTGATGCGATTCTGGAGGCCGATCCGACCATGTTCGACGGCCTCGTAGGCGAACTTCCAGTAGGCATCGATCCCTTCCTCGGCGATCACGTCCTCGACCAGCTGGCGAATCATGTGACAGCCGGCGACCCGGGTGCGCTCGTCGAGCATCCAGTAGCGTGTGGTGCGCACCATGCGCTGACTCTCGTGCAGCCAGTCGCGGAACAGCGTGTCGTCGGCACCGACCTTGCGGCAGGTGATGGAGTAGCCATCGCCGAAGCGCTGCACCTGGCCGGTGGCCATCGAGCCCGGCCCGACGGCGCCCGTGTCGATGACGTGGGTGACGCCGCCGACCCAGCCGATCAGTTCCCCCTGGTGAAAGATGGGCACGATGGTATGAATATCGCAGGGGTGGACGTTACCGATCAGCGAATCGTTGTTGCAGAAGATGTCCTTGTCGTTGACGCCCGGATTGCTCTCCCAGTCGTTCTCGATCATGTACTTGATCGCGGCGCCCATGGTGCCGACGTGGATGATGATGCCGGTAGAGGTGAGGATGGAGTCGCCTGCAGCGTTGTAGAGGGTGAAACAGAGTTCGCCCTCCTGCTCGACGATCGGCGAGGCGGCAATGCGCTTGGCCGTCTCGCGCGCATCGACGACGCCGGCGCGCAGACGGGAGAACAGCTTGTTGTAGAGAATGGGGTGCTTGTCGCGCAGTTCCAGGGTCTCGAGGCCGGCGTAGTGCCGTGACTGCCGGGTGTCGGCCATGATCCGGTCGCGGTGTGCCTTGAGGGTTTCACCGCCGCGGACGATGCCCTGGGTTTGGTTCGTTGTCTTGACGTGTTCTGGCTGGTTCATGAGGGTACTCCTTCGATGACATTCTTCGATCACATTGTTATGGAGTTCGCGCGGGATCAGGTCTGGGTGAGATGGAACAGACGGTGCTCGTCGAGGAACGTCTCGAAGCCTTCGGGCACGATGAAGGTCGTGGCGTCGGATTCGATGACGGCCGGCCCGGCGATGCGATTGCCAGGGTTGAGTGCTTCCATCAGGTAGAGTTGCGCGTCGACCCAGCGCTGTTTGCGGTAGAAGCGACGCGTTCCCAGGAAGGCACCGTCATCCGGTGTCTCGCTGCCGAGCGCTTCCTTGGGGATGCGGGGTTTGGTCGTCGGCACGCTGCCGCGCATGATCGCGCCGGTGACCGAGTAGCCCAGTTCCGGTGAGCGCGCCGAGGCGGCGTAGACCCGGCCGTAGGTGTCGTTGAAGGCCTGCTCCAGCGCCAGCCAGTCGGCTTCGCTGTCGACCTTGTCCAGCGGTGCGTCGATCTCGAGGTCGTTGAGCTGGCCGCGATACTGCATGCGGTAGCCGGGCTGCAGGGTGACCTGGTCCGGCGTGTAGCCGTTGAGCTTGAACTCCTCGAGCACGTTCTGGGTCAGCTCGTCCCAGGCTTGCTGCAGAGTCCTCGAGGCGGCTTCGCGCTGCTCGGCGGGCGCGTCGCAGGCCAGGTTGATGTCCAGGCTCTTGTCATAGCGATACTCGAAATCTGCCGCGGCACAGCCGAAGGCCGAGAACCCGGCGGCCCAGGCCGGTACGATCACGTCCTCGAAACCCAGCCCCTCGGTATAGCCGTAGGTGTGAACCGGGCCGGCGCCGCCGTAGGAGAAGCAAACGAAACTGCCGGGACTGTAGCCCTTGCCGGAGATCATTGCGCGCAGGTAGTCGCGCAGCTCGCTGTCGAGCAGTTCGATCACCCCGGCGGCGGCATCCTCCACCGACAATCCCAGCGGGTCGGCCAACTGCTGCTTGATGGCGTCGTGGGAGCGCTGACGGTCGAGCTTGATGGCGCCACCGAGGAAGTTGTCGGGATTCAGGTAGCCGAGCACCAGGTGGCAGTCGGAGATGGTAATGGTGTCGATGCCGCTGTCGGCCCAGCACACGCCCACCCGATAACCGGCCGAATCCGGTCCCAGCTTGATCGACTTGGTGTAGGGATCCAGGTGGATGAAACTGCCGGCGCCGGCACCGACCGAGTCCATCGCCACCAACGGCAGTGACAGCACCAGTCGCGCCATGTCCGGATCGTTCTTGATGGTCAGCTCGCCCTGGGTGATCAGCGCCATGTCGAACGACGTGCCGCCGATGTCCGAGCAGGCGATATTCTTGTAGCCCAGCACCTCGCCCAGGTACTTGGCGCCGATGACGCCACCGATGGGGCCGGAGACGATGGTGCGTGCCAGCTCCTTGGCTTTCCAGGCGATGGTGCCGCCATGGGTGGCCATGACCCGGAAATCGAACTTGGTGCCGTGCTCCTTGAAGGCGGTGGATATCTTCTGCAACGTCTTTCGCGACGGCTCGGCGGCATAACCCTCGAGAATCGTGGTATTGGTGCGATGGCTCTCCTTGCGTACCGGGTAGTAGTCGGTGGAGGCGAACACCGGGATCTGTTTGCCGCTTCTGGCAACCTCCTCCAGCACGATGTCCCGCACCCGGCGTTCGTGGGTGGCATTCTTGTAGGAGTGCAGGAGACTGATGACGATGCCTTCGACATCGCTGTCGATCAGCTCCCGGGCCGCCTGCCGCGCTCCCTCCTCGCGTAGCGGGATGACCACGCTACCGAACATGTCGACGCGTTCGATCACTCCCCGGGTGAGTCGGCGGGGCACCAGCGGTTCGTCGTAGTAGTGGGTATTGAGATGGATCCGGTCCTCGTAGGCGAAGCCCAGGTAGGCCTGAATGCCGCGGCCCATGCGGTGGAAATCCTCCATGCCGGCATTGACGATGAGGCCACATTTCAGCCCCTTGCGCTGGACGACGCGGTTGAGCATGGCAGTTCCTGAATAGACGCCCGTCTTCAACTGCGGCAGCGCCTGGTCCAGCGGCAGGTTCCAGTTGGCCAGGCCGTCCTCGCTCGAGGCGATCAGGCCGAGGGCTTCGTTCTCCGGAGTGCTTTGGGCCTTGCCGACGACGAACTCGCCTTCGGCATCGACAAAGAAGGTGTCCGTCATGGTACCGCCGGCATCGATGCCGAGGACCTGGACGTTGCGTTGTGGGGCTGTAGCTTCGGGCATGCGACTACTCCTCATTGTTGTTGTACGAATCCGTTCGAGTATCCGAACGAACGTCACAACATAAGGGGCATGAAGTGTGCCAACTTGACGATCAGAAGCTAGCGCGATGATTTTATTGGATACCTAAGCGTAGGACGTGCTGGTTATGAAAACAGAGTGTACGGGATCTGGACACCTGACCGTTCGGAAGTCGTACGGTCAACCCTTGTCGGCGTTTGCGCTAGACTCAATGAACGCAGCCGGTCAGATTGGTGGTGTTGCTTTTTACGCCGAAGGTCTAGTTGCGCTTGGCGTAACCGCATGTCTAGCTTCAACCAAAAAAGATTTCTACCTTCGGAGGGAGGAGTTATCAAGGCACTCAATCGTGGACTGGCGTGGCGACGGGCCAGCCACTCGCCGTGCCTCCGCTGTCCTCCTTCGTTGGACATGCGGCTGCTGTACCACAGGAGAATGGCATGATCGATAACAAAAACATTCAGCAAGCCTGGGACACTTTTCAGCAATATGGCGTTGCATCCACGCCTATCAGTCCACCCGTCTTGGCGTCATGGCAGCGTAGTCTGCAACACGGTATCGATGTCGAACGCAATGCCACAACCTTGCTCAAGGAGGGCGAGCTCCATCGTCTCAAGCTTCAGCACTCACCATTTCTATATGCTTCGCGCTTGGCCATCAGGGAAGGGCAGGAGCGTCTCAACGATACCCAATCGATGATCATTCTCGCCGACCCCCAGGGCGTGATTCTCGAAACCGCGGGAGATCCGCGTGCCATCGATGCGGGGCAGGACATCAGGTTGCAGAACGGTGGGCGCTGGGATGAAGCCAGTATCGGCACCAATGCCATCGGCACGGCGATCATGCTGAATGCCCCCGTGCAGATCCATGCGGTCGAGCACTTTTGCAACGAAGTCAAAAAGTGGACCTGCGCCGCTGCGCCCGTAACCGATCCTCGCGATCAGCGACTACTGGGTGTTGTCGATATTTCCGGGCCTGCTGACACCTTCTACCCCCAGAGTCTCGCTCATGCCATCGCCATCGCCCGCCAGGTGGAAGCGCTGCTGGCCCATGAAATGGAGGTCGAGCACGAAGGGGTGCTGCACTACTTTCTGGCCAAGCGCTTTTCAGGGCTGAATGACACATCGATCGCGCTCTCGCACAGCGGGAAAGTGCTCTACGCCACCAGTCGTGCCCTGCAAGAGTTGCGTCGTCGCTGCCCCCGTTTGCTGGACAGCCAGCGTGGCAGGCTGGACGTTGGGCAAGAGGTTATCGGGGATACGCTGACCGGTTTTATTGAATCCATCGAGGGACTGATCCCCGGGGCGCGTTGCGAACCCGTGGTGGATCGGAAACTGCTCGGCTATATCCTTATCCTGCCCAGTGTTTCTCAACCCACCCATCCATCGCGCTTCACCGCGCCTCAACGGCTTACCGGCTTTGACGATATCATCGGTGAGAGTCGCGTCATGCGCGACACCTGTGCGACCGCACAAAAGATGGCGCAAAGTGGTGCCCCCATCCTGATTGAGGGGGAGACGGGGGTGGGCAAGGAGCTGTTTGCGCGCGCGGTTCACGGCGAAGCGCAGCGCGCGGGGGCGTTTGTGCCGATCAACTGTGGGGCGATGCCTCGTGAGTTGATCGCCAGTGAGCTGTTTGGTCACGAGAAGGGGGCCTTTACCGGAGCCGATCGTTCGGTGGCTGGCAAGATCGAGATGGCCAATGGGGGCACCCTGTGTCTCGACGAAATTGGTGAGCTTCCGCTCGATATGCAGCCGTATCTGCTACGGGTGCTGGAGGATGGCATCGTCTACCGTATCGGCAGCCACCAAGAAAAGCATGTTAATATCAGCTTGGTATCGATGACCAACCGCCACTTGGCCAAGGAAGTGGAAAAGGTGGGCTTTCGCCAGGATCTGTTTTACCGTATCGCGACGCTGCGCTTGAGGATTCCCCCGCTGCGTGAGCGGGGCGACGATGTGCTGTTGATCGCTGAGGCGCTATGCAGAGCACTTGCTGTGCAGCGGGGCTGCGCGCCCCTGTCGCTGTCGAACGAGGTTCAGGACTGCCTGCGTCGTTACCATTGGCCGGGAAATGTACGCGAACTACGCAATGTGCTGGAAATGGCGCTGCTGATGGCCTCGGGGTCTCGTATCGAAATTCATGACCTACCCGAAGACGTTCGTATGGGTAAGGAGGCACTTCCCGTTACTGGTGTGGGATATTCTTCACCTTCTGATCTCAGGACATCGGAAGAATTTCTCATCAAAGAAGCCATAGCGCGTCAAGGCGGTAACCTAACCCAAGCGGCAAAGCAACTCGGCATTGCCCGATCAACGCTCTATAGCCGGTTGGCCAAAGCGGCGCAACGGTAACGGTAGTCGGTTTGGTTAAACGAAGCCAAACTGACCATACTCGCTTGATAATTGGGACACCTTATTTTCCGTCTTGAACGTGTTCTGACCGCCAGCATGCACTGGTTTATGTGCTCAGGAAATGTCTATGCAACAACGTATGTTGATCTTCGCTATGGGAGTATTGTTAGCAATGTCTACAGAAACAAGCGCTAACGGTTTAGATTTTGAGGCGTTGGTTTCTGAGCAAGGCGCAGTGAGCCAATTACCATCACTACTGCGCTTTGACGCTCGCGATGGAACAGCACTGTCGTATCGGCATTATCCCAGTGATTCGCCCACTGCACTTGTTCTTCTTCATGGATCAGGAACGGATAGCAAATATTTGGCCACTTTTGCCCAGGCGTTAGCTGATGCAGGCGCTGCTGCTGTGTATACGCCTGATGTGCGCGGCCATGGGCCTTCTCCGCAACGGCGTGGCGATATCGATTATATCAATCAGCTTGAGGATGATCTGGCTGATTTTATTTATCATATAAAAGCGGAAAACTCAGCAATATCCAGCATAGTGGTGGGAGGCCATTCATCAGGCGGAGGACTTGCGATACGTTTTGCGGGTGGGGAGTACGGACATCTTGCCTCTGCATACCTATTGCTGGCGCCCTATCTGGGGCACGATGCCCCTACCGTGCGTAATAACTCAGGGGGATGGGCCGAGCCGAGTGTGGCTAAAATTATTGCGCTATCTCTTCTCAACAGGCTGGGCGTGACAAGTTTGAACGGCTCGACCGTGCTGCGGTTTAATTTACCGGCTGAGTACCGCAATGGCTCGGAGACACTGGCTTACTCTTATCGCCTGATGACGGGGTTTAATCCTTCTAACTACCGAGATGATCTTCGTTCTATAAACGTGCCTAGCCTTATCCTGACCGGTGCCGCGGATGAGGCCTTTTTCGCCGATCGCTTTGAGTCGACCGTTCGACCGCATGTCCCAGACGCCGCAGTCGTCACCGTTCCAGACACCTCGCACTTGGGACTCTTAGTGAGTGAAGATGGCATTGAGGCAGCTTGTCATTGGCTTCAAACGTTTGGCAAGTTTTAGTCGAGTATACTTTTGAAAGTAGTTAAAGTTTGATGATTGATAGGAAGAACTCGCTCAGTTAGGGGATATTTTAAGCATCAGTTTTACGTTAACCACCCTACTGGAGATTGGTGATTTGAGAAAAATATTAATAAGCGCCTGCCTGTTGGGTAAAAAGGTTCGCTATGATGGTGGTGCTCTTTCCGTGGATGATCAGATCGTTGAGCGATGGCGTTCGGAAGGACGAATTGTTTCTGTCTGCCCTGAAGTTGAGGCGGGAATGAGTATTCCCAGGCCGCCCGCGGAGATTTTCAAGGGCAGTGGTAAGGGCGTTTTAAACGGTGAGGTCGATGTTATCGAAAACGATGGGGGCAAGGTGACCAATGAATTTTTAGCAGGTGCCTCTATCGCTTTGAACCTGTGCCGTAAATTCGATATCGATATCGCAGTGCTTGCTGAGTTCAGTCCTTCATGCGGAAGCACCGCTATTTATGACGGCAGTTTCTCTGGTAAAAAAGTACCGGGTATGGGAGTAACAGCCGCACTGCTCCGGGAACATGGTGTGCACGTGTTTAGTCAGTATGAAATAGCCCGAGCTAATACTGCACTTCTAGCTACAAGTTCGTGAAAGCAGTACTAGGATTCGAGATATGACGCCTATTATTCGGTTTACTAACGACAAGGCGTTCGCGGAAAAATTAATTCGCCAAAATATGTCTGCTTACTACGAACAGTTGGATATGCGCTGGAATACAGCCCTGTTTGATAAACAATGGGATGAGTTAGACAGTTACGAATTAGTTATTAACGCTAGCCCAGTAGGGTTGTTATGCATAAATCACGATGAAGCCGCTTACTATATTCGAGAGCTACAAATTGAGCAGAAGTGGCAACGTCAAGGCTTAGGCACAACGGCTATTCGCTACACGGAGGAAACTGCCCAACAGTCGGGCATCCGCTTACTTCGGCTGCGTGTGTTTTGTATCAACCCAGCAATAGCGCTATACGAGCGTATGGGGTTTCGCGTGCGTAAAACCGAGGGCGGGACTCACTATATGGAGCGGAGCATACTCTAACCCGTTCAATTAATGGGGCTTTACTGTTAAGTACTACCAGAGATTGCGCCGGTGCTGCTGCTGGAACCTACCGACGCTCGCTTTACTTTTTTAGGTTGGATGGCGGGGTAGTTTGCCGATTTTTTGTATTAATAACCTACCGTAAAGGCTTTCTGAATATTCTGGGGCGTCTCTGCTTCATCAAGCATCGCTACCGCGAAATCCTCCATTGAAATGCGAGATTCTCCGTTATTGTCCATGACGAGGGTATCGGTGCCAAGACGATATCGTCCCGTACGCTCTCCAGGCATGAGCATGGCGGCAGGGGAGAAATAAGTCCACGCTGTGCGGGTTTCACCCAAGCAGAGTTCATACTGAGCTTGGCATGCCTTGGCAATTTCTAGCGCAGAGGCAGGAAGGAAATCGGGGGCTGTTAATACCGTATCACCGGCGCGCCCGGGGATTAGCAATCGTGCGGCTCCGCCTACCAAGAGCACTCGCTGAATCGGGAGGGCACTCGCCATTAGAGAGCGGGTTAGCGCTACCAGCGTCGCTTCTTTTCCATCGGGTGGGCGAACGGCGCTGATCAGCACGTCTTGTCCTTGAATAACATGAGCTAGCTGGTGTGAGTCCGCTATATCCGCGACACAGCGGCTGGCTTCAGCGGGCAGTTTGTTAAGCTGACTCTCTGTTCTCACCACGCCGGTTACGTTATGACCACGTGCTAATGCTTCATTCATAATGCGTTTGCCAACGTCGCCAGCAGCACCAAATATTGCAATCTTCATGATATATCTCTCTTGGATTAATTAGGAAACCTCTGATTAACTATTGCGATTGACCATACGGCGTTAAAAATCGCCTCAAAATGCTCATTTACAACCCGTAAACTCCGCTTTTCGTTGATTTTTGCCTTGTCTGGTCTTCGCTCATTACGTTAATCAGAGGCTCCTTAGTTAAGTTGTTTGGCTTTGCCAATGTTGAGCAGGGTAATTCCGGCTCCAATTAATAGGGTGCCAAGCAGTAAGCCTTCGGGAGCGGTTTCTCCTTGCAGCAATATGGCGACCGGAACGCCGACCACGGCGCCGACGGAACCCAATAGGCTCAGAAACACCGGGCCGCCGCTTTTCTGTAGCAGGAAGAGCAGTAAGAACTGGCCTGCGAAGACCATCGCCTGGAGTGCAATCAGCAAGAACGGCAGGGGACGTTCTGTCGGAACGTTCAGTGAGAAGCCAGGCAGAAACCCCACGCTGAGGAGAATGATGGCCGCTGCGATAAGCATCCCCGGCGCCAACGCATCACTGGATACGCCTTCTGGCCAGCGTAAGGTTCGGTAGAGGTTGCCGATAGCCAGCAGAACGGGACCAATTAAAGCGAGGAGAATCCAGAGGTAATTGGCATCCGGCGCCGAAAGCTTATGGAAGGCCAGGGTGACGGCCCCCGCCAGGGCTGATATAACCCCCGCCGCACGCAACAACTGAAACCGCTCCATTTTTAACGCTAATGCGCCGAAGTAGGTGAGTAGCGGTGGCAGAGTGATGATTAATGCCACGAACCCCGCACCCACATGGGGGATAGCTGAGAAAAAAGCAGGTTGGCACCCGCTACGCCCAGCAGACCTGAAATAGCGTAATACTCAACGGTGCGAACGTTAACCGGCGGCAGATTGCCGCGGAAGGCCGCGAGAACCAATAGAATAAGCGCCGCTCCTGAAATTGACCAAAACAGAAAAGCGAGCGCCGGTAGCTGAATGTCACCGGCAAGTTTTGCCAAATTAGTCGATAGACCCAGCAAGGCGCCGCCGGATAACAGATACACCAGTGGGGCAAGCCAAGCTCTTTTGCGTGAGTGTGTGCGGGTAGTGCTTAATGATGTCATTCGCGTAGTTCTCATTGGTACCGTTTCGAAAATGTCTTGATATCAAGATATGTGTGATTAATCTTGACGTCAAGATAATTAAGCGCAAAATACGCTCATGGATCATGTAGACAACATTCTCAAACAGTGGCGGCAGGAGCGGCCTGACCTCGATGTAGCGCCGATGGCTACCATCGGGCGGGTCAAACGGCTTAACCACGCTTTAATACGCGTGATGGAGAAGACCTGGGCGAAATACGGTCTGACCGACGCGAGCTTTGACGTTCTGGCAACTCTTCGCCGTGAGGGAGCGCCCTACGCGCTATCACCTGGGGATTTGATGGCATCCACCATGGTGACTTCAGGCACCATGACTCACCGCATCAATCAACTGGAAAAGGCGGGTTTGATCAAGCGGGTCAAAAACCCCGACGATGGTCGTGGTTTTCTCATCTCTCTTTCCCAGCGTGGATTCGAGTTAATCGATGAAGCCGTTGCTGCTCATGTGGAAACCCAGGCGCAGCTGGTAAGCGGCTTGACTGAAGATCAACGAGCGCAACTCGATGAGCTGCTTAAACAGTTCTTGGCGGGATTGGAGCAGGAGTGATGTGTGTCGCAGTGGCAACTTAGCCACTATTGAGAAGAGTCACGCCTAGACTTTGTTCCATCTCGCTTAAACACCTGAAGACGTTGTCATGGCTGATACGCAGCGCTTGGCTGGCGCTGGATAGCGACCCCACCTCTGCAATCGCTAGCTCGTCCCACCTTATTTGCTGTTCATTCATGCAAACTGAGTTGTCATTTTTCGCGAATGTTTGAGCGTATTTGAACAGGCTAGTCTGTCGTTGAACCAATCAATAGGGGAAGCGAAGAATGAATGTGTTGATCGTCTTGGCTCATCCTGAACGCAAGTCGTTTAATGGCGGCCTAGTGGATGAGGCGGTAGAACAGCTGGTGGGCGAGGGGCATACAGTGGAAGTGGATGATCTCTATGCTGAGCAGTTTGATCCGGTGGAGCGCCCTGAGCAATATCCGCATAGCGCCGTGGCGTCGGACTACTTCTATCCCCTCAATGAGCAGCGGGCTCACTACGAGAAAAACACATTACCGCAGGATGTCCAGCGGGAGTTGGCGCGGTTGGAGTGGGCTGACTTGGTGATCTTCCAGTTTCCCTTATGGTGGCACGCCCAGCCTGCCATTTTGAAAGGCTGGTTTGATCGGGTGTTGGTGTATGGCGGGCGCTATACCAGCCGCATGCGTTACGACAGAGGCTACTATCGCGGTAGGAAGGCGATGCTATCAGTCACCACGGGCTCACCGGAGAAAGCATTTCAGCCTTTTGGCCGAGCTGGCAATATGGTGCACTGGCTGTGGCCCATACACGCATCGTTGTACTACGTTGGCTTTGACGTGCTGGCGCCTCAGGTGAGCTACGGCATTCAGGGCGGCGGTATTCGTTACCAAGAGGAAGCTGACATCATTGGTCACCTAGAGGTCTGCAAAGCGGCTTGGGTAGATCGTCTGAGAAACTTGGACAGCGAACTGCCCATCCCCTTTACCGGATGGGATGACTGGGACGAAGATGGCGTTTTACGCCAAACAAACCCGCTGAGATGGCGGCTAGGCTGAGCTCGTGTAGACTCTTACTGTCTATAAAACAGATCAGCAAAAGGCCCAATCAGCGCCATGACCACCTCGAACCACCGTTTTTCCGATGCTGAGCGCCGTGGGCTCTACCGCGCCATACACGAGCGGCGCGATGTGCGCTCGCAATTTCTGCCCGACAGAATACCTCCTGATGTACTGGCCCGCCTTTTGGAGGCCGCGCATCATGCGCCTTCAGTGGGATTTATGCAGCCCTGGGATTTCATCGTGATTGAAAGTCGCAGCGTCAGAGAAGCAGTGCTGGCGATGTTCGAGCAGGAGAATCAGAAGGCCGCCGAACGCTTTGAAGGCGAGCGTCAAGCGCATTATCGCAGCCTTAAGCTGCAAGGTATTATGGAGAGCCCGCTTAATCTCTGTATTACCTGTGACCGAAGCCGGGGCGGCCCTCACGTGCTGGGGCGCAATAGTATGGTGGATACCGATCTTTTCAGCACTTGTCTCGCTGTACAGAATCTCTGGTTGGCTGCGCGGGTAGAAGGTATTGGCGTTGGTTGGGTGAGCATTCTCGACCAAGAGCAGCTGAGCAAGGCGCTGAATCTGCCTGACCACGTTTACCCCTTGGCGTATCTCTGCCTTGGCTATGTTAGCGAGTTTTTAGACCAACCAGAGCTTGAAGCTAAAGGCTGGCGCTCTCGCTTGCCATTAAGTGAACTAGTACATGGCGATCAGTGGGGGCAGCCGCTTGCCAGTGGTTTGTGAGGAAGTTTTTATAAGGGGGGCCAGCTCGCTGTGCCCAAGTCATCTACTCTTTGCTTGCGGCGCTGGTTCTTGTCTTCGTACATGCGCTGGTCTGCCAGAGCAAATACCTGTATGGCAGGCACTTCGCTGGAGCTGGCGAATCCCAAGCTCAAATGAAGCGTCAGTTCTTCACGTTCACCGCTAGCGGTGTCGATAATGCAACGCTGTTCAGGCAAATTGTCTCTGATCAAGTTGGCCATACGCTTGGCTGCCGTCAAGTCGGCAGAAGGAAATAGAATGACGAATTCATCGCCACCGCAGCGTGCAAGTATGTCGCTGTCCCTGCAGTGAAGTTGCAGGTACTTGGCAACGCTGGAAATCAGTTGATCGCCTGCAACATGACCATAATGGTCGTTCACTTCCTTAAGCTTGTCGACGTCCATCATCAATACAGCAAAATCCAGGCTCGGCGTCTGCGCCTTGCCTTGAATGCTCATTTGCAGCGCGGCTTCCAAGAAACCGCGGTTATAAAGGCCGGTGAGTCCGTCACGCTCAGCTGTTTTCTTCAATTCCAAATGTAGCAATTTATTTTCGGTAGCGGCCGCTAGTTGGTCGGCAAAGAGGGAAAGTATTTGCTCCAAGCCGTCTTCTTGGCTGGGAGCTTTCATGATCAGCCAGCCTTCGTACAAGCTTAGACGGCCTTCCATGGACATGACATATAGGTTCTCGCCTTCGTCTGTTTGTGGCCGTGTGTCCGGCTGTACTCTTTGCCTACGAACGCTGGCCAATAGATGCTTTAGACGCTGTTCATCCTTTGGGCTTAGTCCCGCAACAGCCGCGTAGCGTGTCACTTCACAACGTTGTCGTTCTTGTACAAAAACAGCAAAACCGTAGTCGGGGAAATGGGAGTGTAGGTGGTTTAATGAGTCATCTAGCAGGGTATGGATATTGGTCGCACGATTTGCCACCGTCCCGAGATCAAGCAGCGCGTGAAAGACTCGGTTCTGAAACTGAATCTCGCCAATGCTGCGGCCGATCTGACGATTCTGACTGTACGTTATGCGGCCTATGGTTAGAAAATAGATGACTGCCCCCGTCCATTGGTAGATGTCTAAATTGTTGCTCACATAGGGGCGAAACTTGAATCCCGTTAAGGCGCTTCCAATCAAGGCTGCGGTTGTGAAAAGTACGGCTGAAATAAGCATCTTCCGTACTCCGCCGACCACTAAATTGTTCATCAAACAGGCAAGCCCAATGGTGATGGTGGCTAAAACGTAAAAATCCAGCACGCTGCACCAAAAACCAAATAGCAGGCTGTCATAGAGGAGATTTCTGAACTCGGCACGCTTGGAGTTCTGGGCGCTTACAGCAAGCGCATAGGCAACACCGGGCCATAGCAGCAGCAAAATCCCGGGCAGAATAAGTGTCCAGCCGCTACCTTCTACCACGGCAATCCATACGGTGAGTCCGAAGGTATGGCAAAAGGCAAAAATTCGCGGGGCAATTGTCGCCAATGCAAGACGGTGTGCGCGCCTTGATGAATGTTGCATTTGTGAGTCTGTATTCAAAGTTATTTGATTAACAGACTAGCACTTAAGAGGCTAAGAAGCCTTATCCTTAAAATCAGGCGAATAGCGCCTTCGTTATCTCCCAGGTTTTAGACTGTTTCAGGGCGTATCTGTTGAATATGGTGAAGCGCTCTCACAACTTGCTAGTAAATGGTTGGCGTGTTCGCGAAGCGCCTCTTTGAGGCCGTCTGGTTTGAGGATGGTAAATTGAAATGGGAGCTGTGCCAGCCAATAGGCAAACCACTCGAAACTATCCGTGCGTGTATGGAGCAGTAGTCCACCTTCAACCTGTTCGAACTGACCTGTACAGAAAAATTGGTTCTCAAAGCCAGCGGACGCGGCATGATCAATGTGTAGCACCAGTGATACTTCATGAGTGGGGCCCCAGGACATGAGGCTTTCGCTCAAAAAATCGGCTGCATCAAAGCGGGTGGGGCGTATGAAGGTACCTGAGAGTAGGTGCACGCCGCTGATGCGATCTAACCGAAATGAGCGCATGGCTCCCCGCAGATGGCAAAAACCGACGGCATACCACCTACCTTGTTGGAAAACTAGCCCGTAAGGGTCGATCTGACGCTTAACTGGATCATGCTGCGGGGAGTGGTAGGTAAGCCCCACGGTTCGCATGGTCTCTGTGGCTTTAGTCAGCGTCTCAAGGGCGCGGTCATCACGGCTGGGTTCGCGCCGGGGTAAGATCACCTGAGTGGTCTCACTGATACCGCGAACACGGCTTTTTAAATTAGCTGGCATCACTCGCTCGAGCTTCGCTTGTACGCTGGCAATGGCGGGCGCTGCGTTTGTTAGTCCCAGCTGGCTAGCGGCCAATAA
This sequence comes from Halomonas sp. A3H3, assembly GCF_000982975.1. Taxonomy (NCBI): domain Bacteria; kingdom Pseudomonadati; phylum Pseudomonadota; class Gammaproteobacteria; order Oceanospirillales; family Halomonadaceae; genus Halomonas; species Halomonas sp. A3H3. Next base: position 3,493,155 of record NZ_HG423343.1, read on the forward strand.
GCCTAACGAAACGGCGAATGTCTCTTCGTCGGTAAACATCATGGGTGGCAGCTTGAAGCCAGCCACCAATCGGTAGCCACCGTAGCGCCCTTGCTCGGTCACTATCGGCACGCCTATATCTTCCAGCGCCGTAATGTATCGCCGTATAGTGCGCCGATCCACGCCCAGGCGTTCGGCCAATTCAGCGCCGCCCATTTGGCCATTAGCTTGCAGCAACTCAAGCACCGCAAGTACGCGTGTTGTGGGGCCTGCCATTACTGCCTCCCTACTGAAGCCATCGTTAAAGTCTTGCAGAAAAATGCATTGTTGCTTTTATTTAGGGCGGATTCTCACCTATTAACAAACTAATCTGATCTGGCAGTACCTTGTGTCACCGGAAAATTGACTGAAAAAGGAGCCTAATATGTCAGAGCTAACGTTTTACACCCACCCTATGTCCCGCGGGCGCGTTGTGCGCTGGATGTTGGAAGAAATAGGCATAGACTACTCGGTAAAGGCGATGGAGTTCGATTCAGAGATGAAATCTGAGGACTACTTGGCCATAAACCCCATGGGCAAGGTGCCTGCCATCAAACATGGCAACACTGTTGTGACGGAAGTGGCGGCTATCTGCGCGTACCTGGCGGATCAGGTTCCGGATAAAAAGCTTTCACCACCCCCGCAATCTCCCGAACGTGGAGTTTATTATCGCTGGCTGTTTTTTATGGCGGGTCCGTTTGAAATGGCTACTAGTGCAAAGGCCTACAATTGGAAAATCGACAGCAGCAACGTACAGGCCGTTGGTTGTGGCCAAGTGGAAGACAGTATCAATACGCTTGAAAAAGTACTCAGTGAAAACGCTTATATTTGCGGCGATCAGTTTACTGCCGCAGATATATTGGTTAGCAGTTATCTCTGGTGGGAAACAATGCAGGAGAATATCCCACCAAAAGAGGTGTTTAAGCATTACATAGAGCGTATGGAAAGCAGGCCAGCAGCCAAGCGGGCCAATGAGTTGGACGATGAACTGGCTAAGAAAATGAAGCCTTTGTCCGTCTGATGGCTTAATTGCATTGCCGCTTTTGTATTAAGTTGGCAATTGCCTTCAAGGTAGATGAACCCTATCTGGTTGCAGTTTTTGCGATAGATAATAGCGGTAAAGCCTCTGGCTAGCGGCGTGTGCGGAAGGTATCGGCGCTGGCCAGCCTACCCATATATCGCTACTGTATTCGCCTGTGCTAAATAAGATAGGGCGCCATTCATGCAAAGCGATATCACCCTCCAGCGGCTCAGCGCTGACGATCCAAATGTTGTGTTAGTTTCGGGGTGGACATTTGAAGCCTGGGGTCATTTACACCCAGGTCTCACCCAAGAACAGGCTATTCAACATTTAAAGGCCGAATGTGGTCAGGGTGGTGTGCCCTCCATCTTTGTGGCTATGCAAGGCGAAACCCCTGTGGGAACCGCCAGCCTAATTGCCGATGATATGAGCATTCGTCGTGAATTTACCCCCTGGCTTGCCTCAGTATTTGTCGTACCCGAATGGCGGGGGCAGGGTATTGCCTCTGCGTTGGTACGCCGGATAGAAGTAGAAGCCGCTGAGAGCGGCATCGAGCGCTTCTATCTCTATACTCCCGACCAGCAGGCGCTCTATCGTCGGCTGGGTTGGCAAGATGAAGAAAGCCTTGAGTATCGGGGCGAAAACGTAACAGTGATGTCACGGCAGCTGGGGCTTTAAGGGGCGCTTATGATCAGTGGCCGCGCATTACGCTATTTCGATACTGTGGCCCGGTGTCGTTCGCTGCGCCAAGCTGCCGCCCAACTGCATATTGCCCCCACAGCGATTAGCCGCCAGATCGATTTACTGGAACACCAGCTTGGCGCACCACTCATCGAGCGTGGCCCCAACGGCATTAGCCTGACGGCGGCGGGGGAGTTGTTGGCTGCCCAGGCGCAGCGTACCCTCCGTGACCTAGAGCGGGTGCAGGAACATATTGCCGATTTGAAGGGCTTGCGAACTGGGCGGGTCAGTTTGCAGGTGGCGGAAGGCGTTGTCGCTGGCTTGCTAGCGCCTACGTTAGCCAAGATGGGGCAGCGCTATCCCCATTTGAGTTTTGATATCGGGATCGTCAGCGCTAGCCAAATGGTGGAGGCGCTACGCCGAGGTGATGCCGATATTGGCTTGTCCTTCTTTATGCCCCGCCATGATGACATTGTGCCCTTTGCTAGCGCCGAGTTGCACCACCATGCAGTGATGGCTCCAGGCCATCCATTGACCGCAGCTTCTGAGGTGAGTCTTCACTCTCTGGCAGCGCACCGGCTGATCCTGCCTGATGAATCTTATGGCGTGCGCCAAGCGCTGGAGCGCGCCGCTCATCAGGTCGGGATAGTTCTGGCCCCCACCTTTAGAACCGCTTCACTGGAAACTCAAAAAGCACTCGCCCTTAACGGTGCAGGTGTTCTGGTATTGCCACCGATGGCGGTAGCTCGGGAGTGCCAATTGGGTCAACTCGTTAGCATTCCCTTGGCTTCTTCAGAGCTTGAAGCAGCGCGGGTAGATCTCTGCGTTTATCGCCATCGCCAGCGTAGCTTTGCCACCGAGGCGTGCCTTTCGCTGCTGGCAAGTGCCCTACAAACACTACAATCTCCTTCATCTTGAAAGATATTGAAAGAAGATCCTGAAAGAATAGAGTGCACACAAAAAGTGGACACGCTGCGGTCAAGATTGAAATAGCAGAAGACACGGTGTGGGTTCATGCTGAGATTGTTGATAACGAAAGCCTGATAACGTCAGTCTGATAACAACAGCAAAAGGTAATGTGATGCCTGAACTACACCAACTCACCGCCATCCAATTAATTGATGGCTACCGAGCTTATAGGTTCTCGCCAACTGAAGTAGCCAGCGCCCTGGTTGAGCATATCGACGCCTGGGAGCCGCACATCAATGCGCTGTATGCCTATCAGCCTGATGCGTTCATTAAAGCAGCCGAAGCCTCCACCCAGCGCTGGGCTAGGGGGCAACCTAGCGGCGCGCTAGATGGCGTGCCAATAACCCTTAAAGAGTTGATTGCCACCAAAGGGATGCCAGTGCCGGGGGGAACCGGGCTTGGCGAGCAGCCTGTTGCCACCGAAGACGCTCCCCCCACTGCTCGTTTAGGGGAAGATAACGCTCTGCTGCTGGCGAAAACTACCTGCCCCGACTTTGGCATGCTCTCATCCGGGCTCTCGTCGTTTCATGGTTTGACCCGCAATCCATGGGATTTAGCTTGTAATACCGGCGGTTCAAGCGCGGGCGCGGGCGCTGCCGCCGCTGCTGGGCTTGGGCCACTGCATGTGGGCACCGATATTGGTGGCTCGATACGCCTTCCTGCGGCGTGGTGTGGTGTCGTCGGCTTTAAGCCCACTTTGGGCCGGGTACCGATAGACCCTTATTATGTAGGCCGCTGTGCCGGGCCAATGACCCGAAGCGTAGCGGATGCCGCGCTGATGATGACGGCGCTTGCCCGCACAGATCGACGCGATGCGATGCGTCTGCCGCCGGAAACGATTGACTGGATGGATCTGGAGCTCGACGTTAAAGGTTTGCGAGTGGGTGTGATGATGGAGGCGGGCTGCGGGTTACCTTTGGATGATGAGATTCGCCACCACGTGGAACAGGCTGCAAAGCAGTTGGAAGCCGCTGGGGCAACGCTGGTGCCGATGGCGCCAGTGCTGACCCGTGAAATGTTAGAGGGACTGGATCACTTCTGGCAGGCCCGTCAGTGGGGCGAGCTGTTAAAGCTCTCGGCTAATGAGCGTGAGCAAGTGTTGCCTGCCATTTTAGCCTGGGCCGATGGTGGTGCACACTTAAGTGGCGTAGAAGCAGTGCACGGTTTTCAGCAAACCATGGCGATGCGACGCGCCACCGAAGCCGTATTTGATGAGGTCGATGCGGTGATTTCACCCACCACACCCAATATCGCCTTCCCAGCTGAGTGGCCATCGCCTACCAATGATCCGCGTCGGCCCTTTGAGCACATTGCTTACACCGTGCCGTGGAATATGGGCGAGCAGCCTGCGATCTCGCTTAATGCTGGGTTTAGCCGTTCCGCTAGTTCCGTCAATATGCCGATAGGTGTGCAGTTGGTTGGCCCGCGCTTTGGAGATCACTTTGTGCTGAAACTGGCAAGGCTGCTAGAAACGCGTTTGGCGTTGCCCACGCGCTGGCCGATGCTGCCAGTGATTAACTCTGCAGTTAAATAAGAGGAACACTCATGGAACGTTTATTAGTACTGCCTACCTCCCGGGCGGGCTGGGGGCTGTTAATTGCGTTTGTGGTGCTGGTGCTGGCAGGAACGTGGCCGGTGATTGGTTGGGTAAACAGAGCCACCTTAGTGATGGGCTTGCCTCTGTTAGTAGTGTGGAGCTACCTGGTGATTTTTGCCTGCGTAGTGGTGATGCTGATCGGCAATTGTATTGTGGAGCGAGACGACCATGAATAGCCCTTGGCCACTATTGATTACCTTGACCTATGTCGCTATTGCCATGGTGATTGGCCTACGCGCCAGAGCAGGGCGTTCCATGAATAGCTTGGAGGAGTGGGGCGTAGCGGGCCGCAGCATGGGGCCGGTGACGCTCTACCTGCTGATTGCCGCCGGTAGTGTGAGTGCTTACACCTTTATGGGAGCGCCCGGGTGGGCTTATTCCAAAGGGGTGGCGGTGTTTTATGTGGCGATTTACCTTTCGTATCTAGCGCTGGTTGCTTGGTATTTCGGCCCTAAAGTGTGGCAGTTCGGCGAGCAGTTTGGTCACGTGACCCAGGCAAGTGCCATATCCGACCGCTACCAGAGCCCCGCGCTAGGCGCACTGGCGGCGCTTGTTATGGCGATCGGCTCTATTGCTTATGCGGTGCTGCAGACCATAGGTTCGGCTTATATTCTGTTTGTGATGAGCGGCGGTTTGATTCCGATTTGGTTGGGGGTCGTGCTGGTACTGGCCTGCATTGCCGTTTACCTCTATGCCAGTGGTCAGCGGGCGATTGGTCGCACCAATGCCTTTCAAGGCGTGTTGATGCTGATTGTGGCTTGGGCCGTTGGCCTCTGGGCCGTTCATAGCGCCACCGGCGGGTTGAGCTTTGCGGGCGTGTTCGAGCGTATCCAAGCCGAGCATAGCGAGTTTCTCACTCTGCCCGGCGCAGGCGGCGATATGAGCTTTAGTTTCTGGACAACCTCGATCATCGTTTCCATGTTCTCGTTTATGCCGCCGGTGTGGACGCAGTGGATGAGCGCCTCCTCGGCACGAACTATTCGCCGCAGCGCGACGTGGCTACCCACGTATTACGTGGTTATTCTGCCTATGGTCGTTGTCGGCTTTATTGGCATTTTTTCGCTACCTGAATTGGCCCGGGCCGATACCGTGGTACTTGAGTACGCCATGCAGCACTTGCCGGTAGTATTGGTTGGATTACTTGGCGCGGGTACTTTGGCAGCCTCAATGTCTTCCAGCGAGCCGTTTATTCATTCGGTATCGTTGTCACTCAGCAAGGATGTACTACAGCCGGTGTTAAAACTCTCGGATGGCGTTACTGGAAAACTTGCGCGGCTGCTGATCCTGCCCATTATGTTCTTCGTGGTCGCGCCGCTCGCAATTGCCGAGCCCGGCAGTTTGGTAATGATTCTGTTAGTGGGGCTCGGGTTTGCCTCCCAGGTGCTGCCTGCCTTTATCGGCATGTTCTTCTGGCCGCGAGCTTCTCGCTTGGGTGTAATGGCGGGTATCGTAGCGGGCTTTCTGATTACCGTGGCGTTTACTACTCTTTGGCCACACCCAATGGGTATTCACGCGGGCTTCTGGGGGCTGATGCTCAACCTGCCGGTATTTGTCGCCGTCTCTTTGATTACGCCTGCTACCCACGCTGAGGTGGTGGAGCGCTTCTTTAGTATTGCCGCTCCACGAGGTTTTACCCAACGGGGACGTCGAGCTGCGGTGTGAGTGCTGACTTAATCTATTCATGGTTATCGACTACCTTTGTACTAAAGTGTTTTTTGCATCAACAAAGGTAATTCGATGAGTCATGCATTGACTGGACATAACCGCCCTCAGCAGGTGATTGAGGCTACCCACCAGGCGAATAACGCCTTACCAACGGCCACCCGCCAAGCTAAGTACGCCAAAATGGCTGCGTCGCCCTACCGCTTTTATCGCGGCAGTAATCATTTGTACTGGAATGATGTATGGCACGATTGGCGTTTTGCCCTGTTTGGTGGCTGGCCGGAGACCCAAACCTGGTTGCAGGGCGACGCCCACGTCTATAACTTTGGCGCTTATGGTCACCACGATGACCAAGTGCGCTACGGCATGGATGACTTCGATGATGCGCTGATTGGCGACTACCAATATGACCTGTGGCGGCTGGCTATCAGCGTCGTATTAGATGCTCGTGAAAATGCTGAGCTGGATCCAAAAGCGATTGATAAAGCGCTTAAAAAGTTAATAGAGGGCTATTACCAAACGCTGGTCGATCACGTTGATAGTCAGCCCGTGCAGGCCGTGACCCTTGATAGTGCAAAGGGCCTGCTTAAGCCCTTTATGAGTAAAGTCGCCGATAAGCAAAGCCGTGCGCGGATGCTCGAAAAGTGGACGACCCTAGATGGGCAGAAAGGCCGCCAGTTCGCCGAACGGCCTGGCAAGCTCGCTAACCTGCCTGCGGATGTGGCCAGCCAACTACGCCGCTTAATTGAGCAGGAGTATCAGCAAACGCTACAACACGCTATTAAAGAGAGTGATCCCCACCATTTTCGCGTCAAAGATACGGCACGGCGTTTGGATGCAGGCACCGGTTCGTTGGGTGTCGAACGCTATTACGTCTTGATTGAAGGCGGTGTCGAGCACGAGCACGATGACATCATCCTGGATGTTAAAGAGCAGGTACCTCCAGAAGCATTTCGATTAATGGATAAAAAACAGCAGCAGGCGTGGCGTAAGCTGTTTCCTAACGAAGCCATCCGTCATGCAGCTGCCTTCCACGCCATTGCTGAGCACCCAGATGCCTATCTCGGCTGGCTAACCATGAACGGAAAGGTGTTTTCGGTGCGTGAGCGCTCGCCGTTCAAGAAAGACTTTCCGACCCATAAGCTTTCTGGCGGTAAGTCATATCGAAAACTGGCAAAGCAGTGGGGAGAAATTCTCGCCCGTGAACACCAGCGCGGTGCCCAGGCGCTTAACCAGGGTGACTCAACACGCTTTGCCAAGGCCGTTTGCCAACGATTAAAAGGGCGTGAAGACCTGTTTATTGAGGTGGTTACAACACTGGCGGTGGCTTACGCCGACTGCACAGAGCAGGATTACGCTGTGTTTATTGATCACTTTCTGGCCAATCCATAGCGGTAGAAAATGATACTAAATGCTCAATTGCAGGCGTTGTATATAAAGGGTGCCATACTAGCATCAATGGAAGTTCCAGCGTGAGGTCTGGTATTCGATAGCTAACGAGATTTTTAGGAGCATCCGTCATTGTTAGAGCAGGGAGGAGAGTACATCCCATGCCTGCTGATACTAGGCTGCGCATGGTAGTATTATCGCTGCACTCTTGCACAATGTTTGGAATAAATCCTGATTCTATAAAAGATTGGTGTAATTTGTCATAGCTGCTAGGCGTAGAGTCTCTTTTAAACCAAATGAAGTCTTCATTATTGAGGTCAGCTAGGCAGGTTGGTGGGTTTTGTGCTAAATAGGAGTTTTTGCTTGTAACTAAAACCATATGATCTTTATAAAGGCATCGGCTACGTAGTTCAGGTTGTGTTTCAGGATGTAGAAACATTATTCCAATATCTTGGAGATTATTATGTATTGCTTCTATTTGTGAGCCTGAAAGCCGTGGCTCTATAAATAATTCTACATCTGGGTGTTGTTTTCGAAACTTATTTAAAAGGCGTGTGATGTTTGGAATCCAATGATGGATTGGAGTGATGCCAATACGCAAAGAGCCATATTGGCCATTAGCAATATTTTTTGCTTGTTGCTTGATGGTCTCGAAGTCTTCCAGCAGTAGTTGCGTATTTTTATAGAATGAAGTGCCAGCTGCAGTAAGTATAATCCCTTGATGAGTTCTGTGAAATAGCTGAAATCCAAGGTCTTCTTCTAACATGTGTAGTTGGCGCGTCAGCGCTGGCTGAGCGATGGGTATTTTGCGAGCTGCTGAAGATATCGTACCCTCATCTACAACTGCTAAAAAATAACGTAGCTGTTTGAAATCCATTGGAAAAATATGCTTATTTAAGTGAGTATACCAATATAGTATGGATTGCATATAAAAACTATATTTCCGATACGAGATAAAATCGTATAACACTAAATGAACTCACACAATCATTCGGTGGAAATATGTTGCAGACGATCCAAGACGATTTTTTTCATAGGCAGTATTCTTACTTACAACGTTTTCGCCGTGAGTTGCATCGACATCCAGAATTAGGCTTTGAGGAGTATCAGACATCTGAAAAAGTGATGCAGGAGCTTGATAGATTAGAGATTGGTTATGCCAGGGATATAGCGGGCACCGGTGTTGTGGCTACTATAAAAGGAAACCTGGATGACAATAATAGGAGCATAGGACTACGTGCAGATATGGATGCATTACCCTTAACAGAATTGAGTGAGGCCTCCTATGCTTCTGAAATTAAAGGTAAAATGCATGCCTGTGGTCATGATGGGCACACGGTGATTTTACTGGGGGTTGCTGCTTGGTTCGCAGAGCACCGTGATTTTTCTGGAACTCTTCACTTAGTTTTCCAACCAGCAGAAGAGGGGCTTGGCGGCGGACAACAAATGGTTAAGGAAGGACTGTTTGAACGATTTCCTATGGATGAAATTTATGCTTTGCATAATTGGCCGGAATTACCATTTGGAAAGGTAGGAATCTGTTCTGGCCCAATTATGGCTGCTGCTGATCAAGTGAAGATCAGGGTGCAGGGTAGAGGAGGGCACGGAGGTGTGAACCCACACCGTTCCATTGATCCTGTCCGAATGGCTGGTACCTTGATTCAAGCATTGCACAGTGTCGTTTCGAGAGATGTAGATCCAATAGCGTCGGCGGTATTGAGCTTGTGCGGTATTCAAGGGGGGACTCTTGACGGTTTTGCTGTTATTCCAGATGAAGTCAACATTAGTGGTACAGTGAGAACGCTTGACGATAGCAGTCGTACTGCCATTGAAAATGCTATGGCTAGGGTTTGTGAAGGAGTGGCTCATGCATACGGTGGAGAGGTGTTCCTAGAGTATCAGCGCCTCTTCCCAGTCACGGTCAACTCACCAAGCTCTGTATGCTTAGTCGAATCTTGTGTTGAGGCCACCTGGGGAAGAGGGGCTTTGGTAGACAATGTATCTCCAAGCTTAGGTGCAGAGGACTTTTCCTTCATGCTGAAGGAGTGTCCAGGTGCCTACTTTTTTCTAGGCACGGGAGAGGAGGGTAAATGCCATCCTCTACATAGTGCTCATTACGATTTCAATGATCGCATTATTCCTTATGGAAGTCGTCTTCTTGTAGAAATAGTGATGAAAGCATTGACTGATAAATAAAGCTAATAAGCAAGGGTCTGATAATATTATGTCTAATGATAAAGAGTCGATTGCTAAGAGTAAACTGTGGTATGAAAAGCTGCCACATCCAATAGCTCTTATATTTTGGATATTACTTTTTACTTACTTATTAACGTTGCTAGTCCCTTCGGGAGCTTTTCAGAGAGAAGAAGTAAATGGACGAGAGTCGGTTGTTCCAGGGACTTTCGAGATGGTGGAAGCACCTCTTCTTTCACCACTAGATGTCTTTTTTTCTATCCCTCATGGGATGGTTTCTTCTTCTAGTATAATTTTTATTGTTTTTATTGCTGGAGGTTTGTTTCGACTTCTTTCAGCGACTAAGGCATTAGAAAATACTGTCGGTACCTTAATAAAAAAACTAGGAACTGAGCGACAGACTTTAACAGTTTGGGCTATGACGTTTATTTTCGGAATGCTAGGAGTGGTAGTTGGGTATGAAGGGAATATAGCCTTGATTCCTCTAGCCATCTTCGTTGGCTTAGCTTTGCGGGGTGACTTGATAGTTGGCCTGAGTATGGCCGTCGGTGGGATAGGTTTTGGATTTGCAGCCTCTCCTGTTAATCCTTATACAGTCGGTGTTTCGCAAACTATCGCTGACATACCACTTTTCTCAGGGTTCGGGCTAAGAACAGTTATGGCGTTGGTGATGCTTAGTATTGTAGCTCATCACACCTCTAGCTATTTGAAGAAAATTCAGATTTCTCCACAGAAAAGTTTTGCGAAAGGGCTTTCTACTCAAGGTATGCGGTTGGAAAAAACGCTTGAAGAGTACCGCATGGGGCGTGTTGATTTTATAGTAATATGTACTTTTCTAGTCGGATTGGCATTGATTTTATACGGGGTTTTTTCATTAGGATGGTATATTAATGAAATATCTGGTGTGTTTTTAGCAATTGCTGTCATTTGTGGTATTTTAACTGGAATGAAAACAAATGAGATGGTTGAACACTTGCTTAAAGGCGCTGCCTCAGTTACAGGAGGAGCTCTGATTATAGGGGTGGCACGAGCCATTCAAGTATTATTGGAGCAAGGGCAGGTTGGAGATACTATTATCAATGCGCTAGCTGTGCCGGTTGCACAATTGCCTTTAATGTTCTCTTCGATAGTGATGACGTTGGTGCATGGGGCTATTAATATCTTTATACCATCTGGTAGTGGCCAAGCAATGGCTACGATGCCCATTATGATCCCATTATCTGATATTGTTGGCATGACACGCCAGACAGCTATCTTAGCATTCCAGATTGGCGATGGGTTCACTAATATGATCTCTCCGACATCAGGTGGTACTCTTGCAATGTTAGCGTTGGCGGGAGTTCCATATGATAAGTGGCTGCGTTATGCCCTACCATTGATTATTAAATGTTTTATTGCTAGTTGGCTGTTCATTATTTTTGCTGTCTTTATTGGCTGGGGGGCGTCACTTTAACTTGTACATATAATAGACCGGATGATAAATTCTGAATTCAACTAAGGAACCTCTGATTAACTATTGCGCTTGGCTATACGGCGTTAAAAATCGCCTCAAAATGCTCATTTACAGCTCGTAAACTCCGCTTTTTCGTTGATTTTTGCCTTGTTTAGCCTTCGCTCATTACGTTAATCAGAGGCACCCTAAACTAATAAGTGCAGCATCTGTGGCTCTAGTGCTCCTGAGTACTCTCCCAAGAACACCTGGGCAGTGGTTCGGTATCCCAGCCGCTTCCTGGGTTTATCGTTCAGCTTATTGACGATCCTTCGCAGCTCTGTATCGGACACGTTTCGGAAGTCAATCCCTTTCGGGAAATACTGGCGAATCAGATCATTGGGGTTTTCATTAGTACTACGCTGATATGAGCGGTGCGGATCGGAAAAAAGGTCGTTGCTGATCCGGCCTTGGCCACTTTCCTGTGCTCGGCGAATTCTGACCCATTATCCAAGGTGGTGGTGTGCACTGCCCCACGGCGGGATGTCACTAACCCAGACTCTTTGTGGCCTTTGAGCACCGTGTCGTTTTCCCAATGCCCAGTATGTCGTCGGTCTTCCACCTCGGCAGTAAGCGTTCATTCTAAGACGTCCTGCCGCCCGGCTGACATTCGCCCTACAGTAACCTCACATTTGCCCACACGAGGTTACCCCCATGAGAAAGCACCGCACCCCGGAACAGTGGCAGGCCCTGGTTGACCAGCATCGTGACAGTGGTCTGTCAGCTTCGCAGTTTTGTAAACAAGAGAACATTGGCTATTCCAGCTTCTGCAACTGGCGAAAGCGCCTGTCCGATCAGCCGACCGATAATTCGACAGACTCTGGAGAAGCCAGCTTTCTCGATTTGTCGTCACTGATGGGCACGTCGCCATCATCCGGCTTAGGCTGGAATATTGTGCTCAGCCTGGGTAACGGCGTCGAGCTACGGCTGAGCCAG
>NZ_HG423343.1:3505209-3612445 GCF_000982975.1 Halomonas sp. A3H3
TCAGCTGACGCATCAACTGGACTGGTTCAAAAAGCAGCTGTTCGGTCCCAAATCCGAGAAGCAGGTGTTCGATCTTCCCGGGCAGGACAGCTTGTTCCAGCCAGAGGAAGCGCCGCTACCGGCGCCGCCTGCTGACGAAGAAGAACGCCCCATCAAGGCCTATCAGCGTGGCACCGGCAAGAAGCAGCGCGACGATGGCTGCCTGAACGACACCGGTCTGCGCTTTACCTCTGATGTGCCGGTGGAAGTCATAGAGTATCTGCCGCCAGAGCTGACAGGGCCGGAGGCCGATCAGTACGAAGTAATCGGCAGTAAGACCACCTACCGGCTGGCCCAGCGGGCCTCCAGTTACGTGGTGCTGAAGGTGGAGCGCCCGGTGTTCCGGCGCAAGGGGAGTGACAAGCCCATCACCACGCCGGCCCCGTTCAACGTGCTGGACAACAGCCTGGCCGATGTCAGTCTGCTGGCCGGGTTGCTGGTGGACAAGTTCCAGTTCCACCTGCCGCTGTACCGTCAGCACCAGCGCATCCAGCAAGCCGGTATCACAATCAGCCGCAGCACCCTGACCAATCTGGTCAAGCGCGTGATCGACCTGCTTCGGCCCATTGTGGATGCCCAGACCGACAACGTGCTGCGCAGTCGGGTGCTGGCCATGGATGAAACGCCGATCAAGGCCGGTCACCAGGGTCGGGCGGGCCCGCAAAAAGGCAAGTTGAAATCCGGCTGGTTCTGGCCGTTATACGGCGATGCCGACGAGGTGGTGTTCACCTACTCGAACAGCCGTGGGCGTGCCCACATCGAAGCCATCCTCAGCGAATCGTTCAACGGCACGCTGATCAGTGACGGCTACGCGGCCTATGCCCGCTACGCTGCTGCCCAAGAGAACGTCACCCACGCCCAGTGCTGGGTGCATAGCCGCCGTTATTTTATCGAGGCGCAGAAGGATCACCCGGAAACCGTCACCGAGGCCCTGCAACGAATCGCAGCGCTGTACCGGAATGAAGAAACCATCAGAACCCACGGGCTGACTGGCGAGAAGAAACGTCAGTACCGGTTGGAACACTCGAAACCGGTCGTTAGCGGCTTCTTCCAGTGGTGCCGGGATCAGTTGGCGTCAGGCGGCCTGGTGCCGAGCGATCCACTGACCAAAGCTCTGAACTACGTGCTCAGCCGGGAAGCCAGCCTGAGCGTATTCCTGGAAAACCCAGACGTGCAGCCAGACACCAACCACCTCGAGCGGGCACTACGCCCCATTCCCATGGGCAAGAAAAACTGGATGTTCTGCTGGACTGAATTGGGGGCGGAACACCTGGGCATCATCCAGAGTCTGATCAGCACCTGCAAGCTGCACAATATTACCCCCTACACTTACCTGGTGGACGTGCTGCAACGCATCAGCCAGCATCCGGCCAGTGACGTCAGCGACCTGACGCCTCGTCTCTGGAAAACCCGGTTCGCCGAGAATCCGCTACGGGCGCTGATCGATCCACGCCATCCTGACCGACAGAACAAACAGCCGGAGGCCACCGTTCATGCGCATTGACGACATGAGCATCGACCAGTTGCTGGAACTGAATCAATACATCTGCCGGCGAATTGATGAACTGCGTGACCGGGAGAACCTCCAGGCGCTGAGCCAGTTGCGGGTGGGCCTGAAAGTGACCTTCGAGAGCCGGGAAGGCCCCGTGCTGGGGATTGTCACCAAGATCAACCGCAAGAGCGTGATCGTGCTGGATGAGGATGGCAGGAAGCAGTACAAGGTCTCGCCGGAGTTATTGAGACCTCTCCGGGACGTGAAGTAGGTCAACTACGTCTTGGAATGAACGCTTACCCTCGGCAGGGCGTTGCTTGATGTCCATCCGGTGCGGGATCTTGCCTAATCCCGCCCGCTTCGCCAACATGAGTTGTTATTGCGGCTGTTGCCTACCGAGCATAAATCCCTGCTCTTCAAGTGTCTCTTCCCATACTACACAGCGGTTACGGCCGCTGTGCTTGGCTTGATAAAGCGCTTCATCGGCAAGGCGCAGCAATTTCTTAGGGTCTTGAGTGTGATCAGGATATGTTGCGACACCGCAGGAAAGCGTGATTTTCCGCAGAGAAGAGCCTTGATGAATAAATGCCTGATGAGCAATGGATGTTAACAGCGCCTTTGCGCGCGTCTCGGCAGCGATTCGGGAGGTAGCAGGTAGCAAGGCAACAAATTCTTCGCCCCCAAAGCGACAGATCACATCCAAATCTCTTAAGTGGTGCCGCAATAACAGGGCGATTTCGACCAGCACGGCATCTCCTGCGTCATGACCAAAATCATCGTTAATCTGTTTGAAGTGATCCACATCCAGCATTAGCACGGAGAGTTGACTGTCATGCTGCTTAGCTCGCTGGCAATGGTGCTCGAATGCCGTGTCGAAATGGCGACGGTTGTGCAAGCCTGTTAATGGGTCTTTGCGTGAGAGCCCTTCCAGTTCTTGAACTAACCGGTCGAGGTCGGCGGTTCGCGCCGCCACCTGCTGCTCTAGAGTCTCATTGGCCATGGCAAGTTGTTGCTGTGTATGCCGATAGTGCCACAGAAAAATAGCCGCGTTCGCTAAAGAAAAAGCCAGTGTGCCGTAGCTCAAGGGCACACTGCGCCAGCCCACAAAGCCGTGGGCGACCACCATATCGGCGAGTAGCAGCGGGGCAAAAAAAGTAAAACTCACTACCAGAAGCCGTTGTTCAAGGGTGAGCTTTTGAAAGCGCATGAGCGCAAGTGCCAGCATTATGGGGAGCGTTAAGGCCAGCATGACATCAAAGATGGGGAAGGTTAATGAAAGGCTCAGCACTCCCAATTGAACCAAACCAATCGCCAGCACCAGATACACCAAGTGAATAACCCAAAGGAGAGTTATCCAGCGCTTAACGGTGCCCTCCAACCAATAGCTGAGTAACAACCCCAGTGCCACCGGCAGGGTGTAGTAACTGGCTGCTCGGAGTGTGTCCCAGGTCAATGGCTCATCGGCAATGAGTTGACGGGCTGGGGTCTCCGCAAGCAGCATTAGCCCTGAAGCATAAGCAAACAACGCAATAGACCCAAAACCACGGCGTTCGGGACCTATTAACGCGAAAATGGTGGCCAGGATAGCGAGCACCAATACCAAAGCACTCACACCGAGATCCTGAGCAGATTCATGGATAATTTGCTTTAAAACCTCAATGCGTTCCATTACCTGGACTTGGCCCCATAAGCCAATACTGGTGTAGTAAGAGTAAAAGCGAAAGGTAAGCGTCTGACCGGCGGCATTTTCTGGTAGGTCTATCATGTGCCAGGGCCAGCCCGCAAAATCGCCTTTTCCCTGTTCGTCAAATTCACCATATTGATAGATCAGTTCATCGTCTAGATAAACTTGCCCAATCAAATTGATACTGGTGATAAAAAGTACTGGATCGTTCCAATCACCGGCGGGCACTGTCGTACGTAACCAGAGGTGTTCGTGCCCGTTGCGGCCAGGTGGGTTCGAAGGGGAGTCAATCGACTGCCACTCTGTCGAGTCGCTTTGCAGCCATTGAGGATGGCTATCGGCATCGTAAGGAGAGTCGCCCCAGCGATACTCCCAATTATGGAGCGGTTTGGGAGAGGTATCAGCTAGTAGGTAGCCTGAATATGCCAACAGTAACGCAAGCGTTAAGAGCAGTAGAGTGCTTCGGCGAATGGCGAACCCACTAGGCGGCATGGTGAACGTCCTAATCTCTTGGTCGCGATCTTGCTATTAATAAGTGCTACATAGGGGCCATCATTAACGACGCTACGTGCACAATAAAAGTGAGGCTGAGCATTAAGCGTAGAGTTTAACGAATATGAACCTTACGTAGGTGATGTTTTCTTCAACGGTTGCTAGCGGTTAGCTTCCTGCACTTAACCCAAAAGCCTGGCTACTCGGGCCAGGCTTTGCAAAGCATATAAATACTCAAGTACGTTTTTAGTTACCGCTAGCGGCTCCGCCTACCAGCCCACTGCGAAAATCACTGTCACTGTGATTACGGCTTTTAAGGTGGTTTGCGACAGTATCTTCTGGTGAGCCGGCCATTTCGCGGAACATGCCCATTGAGCCAAGCAGAGCAGAGGACTCGTAGGGTACGAATACTCGCTCACCATTCTTCGCCATATTGGGTAGTACCTTGATATAGCTCTGGCCCAGCAGGTAGCCCACTACGGTGCGCTTATTCTCTTCACTATCGCCAATGGCACTAAGCACCAGTTTAATAGACTCCTGCTCACCCTGGGCACGTAGAATGGCCGACTCTTTGTCACCTTGAGCGTTGAGGATCGAGGATTCACGTTGGCCCTGGGCCATGGCAATCGCCGCTGATTTTTCCCCCTCGGCCTCGGTGACGGTGGCACGGCGCTTACGCTCGGCGGCCATTTGCAGGCGCATAGCGGTTTCCACCTCTTCCGGCATGGCAATATCCTGTACTTCGACACGGGAGATTTTGACCCCCCACTTGGAAGCAGGCTCTTCCATCGCGGCCTGAATCTCATTATTCACTTCCGCACGGGATTCAAACAGTTTATCCAGTTCCATTTTACCAACCACTGAACGTAGCGTGGTTTTCGCCAGTACTTCGACGGCCTGGCTCATATTCTCTACCTCATAGACGGCCCGCTTGGGGTCGATGATTTGGTAGTAGAGCGCGCCATTGATACGAACGGTAACGTTATCAGTGGTGACGACCGGCTGACCGGGGAAATCCATCACCGTTTCGCGGCGGTCAATGCGGGTTTCGTCGGTGGTGATAGCGTTATAGTCCTCACCCATTTTGCGATAGCGCAGCATGGTGATCGCGCGGGGTTGTTCGATAAATGGAATGATGATGTTAATGCCGCTTTCTAAAACGCGGTGAAAAGAACCTAGGCGCTCAACCACCATTACTTCCGATTGGCGAATAATAATTAGGCCTTTAGAGATGATCAGTACTGCGATCACGACAATAATGAGGCTTATTAATAAGCCGGGGCTTATAGGTAGATCCATGGTTAAGGCTCCTTGCGTTGGGAATTGTCATCTTGAAAGGCTGTGTCTTCAGGCTGATGTAATGTGACTAGCGCAGTGGTGCCTTCAAATCGTTTAAATATGACCAGCGTACCGCTGGGTAGCTCGGTTTCACCGCTTTCAAGTACGCGCAGGCGGTAGAAATCGCCGTTGACTTTAATGCCCGTGGCATCATCAAAATCCCGGCGTAGAGTAGTGTAGCGATTACCTTTTTCCACACCTGTGCCTGTTGTGCCATAAGCAATGCCGCGGGGGGAGAAGCGCGGGCGAATGACCATAATGCATATTGGCAGCAGTACCCCGGTAAAAATAGCCATGCCAAGCAGTTGCCAAGGAAGCGTTAATCCTAGCGCTGTAACGGCCGCTGTTAGCGCAGCGGCAATACCCAGCGCTAGCAGCACCATCGCGCCAGAAGTCAGCTCTGCCAAACTTAATAGTAAGGCGAGTACCAACCAGCTATAAGCCGGGCTCCAGTCCATAGCAGTGTTACTCCGTCGTGAATGCAAGTGTTAATGACAATTCGGTCAGCGTAACCTAATTATGTGAACTTATCTTGCTTAGGTCGCAAGCGTGTTTTTGGGTGCGAGCATATCCTCTGAAGGGTGCTATCCTGCCTGCCTTTAAAGATAGCGAGCATAAAAAAGGAGAAGGGCGTGTTGTCGGGCGTGGTCTATTGGCTGGATATGGCGGGTGTCATCGTGTTCGCGCTTTCGGGCGTGATTTTGGCGTGCCGGTCGCGCATGGATCCTATAGGTATGCTGGTGCTGGCAGCGGTGACCGGCATTGGTGGAGGCACGCTGCGTGATTTAGTGCTCGGTGTAAGGCCGGTGTTCTGGGTGACGGATCCAACCTACCTGTGGGTGATTTTAGCCACCGTAGGTGTGTCGTTGATGGGCTTCCACTATATCCACCGCCTGTCGCGGGGCTTTTTACCGATCGCTGATGCGTTTGGCTTGGCACTGTTTACTGTGATTGGGACTCATAAAGCACTGTTGCTGGGCACGTCTGGAACGGTAGCTGTCTTGATGGGCATGATGACCGGCGTAGCAGGCGGCATGATACGTGATGTATTGGCCCAGCGAGTGCCCATGGTGCTTCGCGAAGAAATTTATGCGACGGCAGCGATGGCTGGGGGAATCGTTTACGTGGCGCTGCATGCCCTGGAGGCGCCGCTAACCATGGCGATTGGCGCCTCACTAAGCGTCACCCTCGGGCTGCGTTTGGCGGCGATCCATTGGCACTTGGCGTTGCCGGTGTTTGCCTGGGTCACGGTGCCGCCGAAAACCCATGATGAGGCGGCAGCACCGCTCTCGACACCGCAAAAGGCTAAAGAGCGGGTGAGGATGATTCGCCGTGAGCGCAAAAAACGCTAATCATTAGAGACTAATGATTAAGGGAGCGGTTCGTCTCCCGCCAGCGGTCAAACCAGCGGCGGGGTTGAATAACATGCAAGGTTGGTTCGCTGTCCTCAAGTTCAACCCCTAATCCAATCACGCCAAGGTGGGCATAGAGCGCGCCGTTTGCGCTGCGGTCTGCCAGAGCGACATCGGAAAGCAGCAGCAGCGGGCCACCAGCGAGCGTCAAGTCGCTAAGGCTGATCTGCTTGCCGCTGATCTCTAGCTGCGCCGTGCCCTCGATATCGTGCACATTTAGCAGTCGCCCTAACCAGTCGCTATCCCTTGCGCGTGCGAGAAATAGCCGGGCGAGTAAACCGGTATCGCGCATCTCAAGGCGGAGCTGGCTGACGAGACGAATAGGGTCTTCCCACGCCAATTGCGCATCCAACATGGAAAGCGTTACCCACCAACCGGCATCGGCAGAGCCATTTTCACTTTGTCGGCTAACGTTCTCCAAGCGTAAGAATGAGTCATCTGCGTTAAAACGACGCGTTTCCAGGTCGCCGTCGGTTAGGTGTAAGTCGAGATGAACGTCGCCGCGAAGCTGCTGATCCAACAGCACTAACTCTGCGCCGAAGGCGCGCAGAGTTAGTTCGCCCTGTGCATTTAATCCTTCCAACAGCCACTCGCTTTCCAGGCTGGCTTGCCCATCCAGCAACCTAACACCCGCGCCTTCGGGCAGGTAGCGGTTGTAACGGGTGAAGTCGGGCACCTCGGTAATCGGCAGCGCGATGCGCGTGGTGAAGTGCTCGGGCTGTGGAGATTCAAGCACATCGCTAAAGCGCTCGGTTTGCGTGGTGAGAGCAAAGTGGCGTCCTTCCAGGTGCGGGCTATCATCGCCTTGGCGACTCAAGGCAAAGCGGGGGATGCCAAGCGAGAGCTGGGCCCGCTCGGTGCTATCCAACTGGGCGGTGAGCTCGCCCCGTCCGGTGGCGAGATAATCTAAAAACGTGACTTCTAACTGGTCGGCGTTGACCCGCAGCCGAGTGGGTGCCAGCAAGCGGTTATCGCGAAAGGCGCCCTGAGAAAAGAGTTGTCCTTCACCCGCGATGGCTAAACCGTGGGCGTCAGGCAAAAACGCATTTAAAAAGCCTAGCCGTTGCACGCTTCCCTCGAGTGAAAATTGCCCGCTTGGTACGTCACCTCTGCGTTGAAAGCGACCATCATTTAGCACCAATATGCTCTCTAAGCGTTCGCTCGGTTGGTCGATATCGGCCACTTGCCAGCTCAACCGGGTGCCGCTGATGTTCAGCGTTGAGCCATCCATTGCTGCCTGCTGAATAGGCAGGAAAAGCTGCATATCACTGGTTAACGTGCCGACTTGTTCGCCATGTTGCCAGCGTGTGGTAAGCCCGTTTCCGGCTAAATGTACCTCTCCGCTGAGCTGTTTTGACGCCATGGTGAGCTGGCCGTGGCTGGCGGCTTTCCCGCTAAGCAACTGCAGTGGCGCGGGGTCAGGTAAAATGGCGCCTAAGTAGGTTTGTAAAACGCTGATATTAGGCAGTTGCGCGGATTGCCAGCTCAATGTCGCGGATGCTTCTTCGCGGGCCTTTTCTGGATCAGCTGGGCTCGATGCCGAGACGTTGATAGCGGCATCGTCAAGCAGCAGACGCTCCTGGTGGTGCAGCGTGGCGTTGGCAAAGTAAAGCGTTGCTTCGATAATTTCTTGTGGCGTTAGCTGGGCATCTAATGAGCCGCCACCTCGGGCAATGAAGCCACGCGTATCTGCCATCAACTCAGTTGCTTGAATACTTAGTTGGGCATCAAAAAGGCGCGATTGGCGAATGCTGGCAGAGGCCTCAATTTGCCCATGGCCGGAAAGACTGATGCCTTCCAGTTCAGAGTTCTCACGTTCAGAATCCTGTCCTTCAGAACTCTCTCCTTCAGAACCCCGTTCTCCTATACCGGGCGAAAGATATCGATCCAGCATATCCAGGCGGGTGATATCGCCTTGCAAGGCGAGTGTCGCTGAGGTGGGAAGGTCGAGTTGATCCAGTCGCTGATTAGGAATTTGGGTCGCAAGGCGTAGCTCGGTATGCTCTGCGTAAGGGTGCGTGTCGGCTAGCTCAACATCGGCCAGCTGCGTTGAAAAATGCAGTTGATCGTTCTCAACCGACAAGCGCACTTGGCCCTCGCCCGTAGCCGTGTGACGAGGCGGAGGGGTATCCGCCAGTATCCAGCGCGGCGAGTCAGTCGGCGCATGTAAACGTTGCTCATCAATCGCTAAGCGTAGCAGGGGCGCGTTCAGTATAAGCTTGCTGCCGGGCTGTAATTCTCCTGCGGTGAGCTCCAGTGCTCCAGTTAGCGCCCCGCGCCCCTCAAGGGTTAGCCAGGGCAGGGTGCCTAGGTAGGGCATAAAGACATTCCAGGCATCCGCCTGGGCATCCAACTGAAGCTGTGCTGAGAGCGCTGCTAGTAGGTTGGGGTTCAGCTCGCCGCTGGTAGCGTCGACAGGAGTTATCGAATTGAGCGTTGCATCAGCGTTAAGGTTAATATCACGCACTAAGGTCTCTTGATCACTCAAGCGAACTAAACGACCATTGGTAATGGCGAGGGAAACGTTAGGAATCGCTAGGGTGTCGCGACTTAGCGTGGTCTCCGTTACCTGCAACTGGCCGTCAGCTTCAAGCGCGATGTCACCAACGGTCAGGCGGCGAATACCCTCGGCATCGAGTGTGTCGATATGCAGTTCGCCGCGTAATAGAGCCATTAGCGAGAGCGAAAGGGTGGCGCGTTCGGCTTCAATTGAGATGGGCAGTGCTTCATCTTCACGAGCGAGATAGAGTCCCTCTACTTCCCAGCGGCCTGGGTGGCGGCTAACGCCTTGCTCCCAGCGGATGTCGATGCCCTCGAATTGTGAAATGCGCTCGGGCAGCCACTGGCTGTTAAGCAGCCAATAGCTGCCCGCCACCCAGGTAAAGAGGATAAACAGTAGGCCAACCAACGCCCTTCGCAGCAGGCGAGGTAGGCGATTTTTACGAGTGTTCGCGTCTGACATAGTGGCTTCCCTAGCAGATAACTCCTGTTGGGACGTGTTTTATGGCATTATGCGCGGCGTTGGGCAGTGACGGGTTTTCGATTTCAACGCTAGGCAGGCAACAAACGCCATGTTCAAGGATTTTTACGCGCAGCGCGGAGAGTATGTAGTGATCTCCGCAGAGCAGGCCAGTCGCTTCGCCAAAGGCGTGGCGGGTGACTACAACCCTATTCATAACCCGGATGCACGCCGTTTTTGTGTGCCCGGTGATCTACTGTTTGTACTGATACTCACAAAGTTTGGGTTGTCGCGGCAAATGGAATTTCGCTTCACCAACATGGTGGGCGCTGATACGCCGCTTAAGTTTAGCGAAGCAGACAACGGTGCACTTCACGTCTGTGATGAGAGCGGCAAATGTTACTTACAGGTGGTGCGTAGTGGTGACATTACCCACGATCCTGCGGTGGTGGAAGCCTTTGCGCGTTGCTATGTCGCGTTTTCAGGCAAAAACTTTCCGCACTATCTCAAACCGCTGATGGAAGAGCACGGGGTCATGTTTAACCCCAAACGTCCACTGGTGATCTACGATAGCATGGGGTTTTCACTCGAGCGTTTGGATGGTTTTGCACCGGGCTTGACGCTGAATCACTCTTCGCTGGAGGTTCACGGTAAACGCGCCGATGCACTGCTGGAGTTCTCTATTGAGTCCGCCGGGGAGGCCGTAGGGGTGGGTTCCAAAAAGCTCGTAGTGAGCGGCCTTTGTGACTATGACGCCGATGAAATGGCCGCTATTGTAGAAGAGTTCTATCGTCTCAAGGCCGCTTACGAGACGGCCTCGACTTGAACACTGGTACTTAGCCTCTTGCGAGGCTAAGTATGGATAAGACGCTTATTGGTCAGGCTTGTCCTGCACCGTCAAGCCAACCGTGGTAATACGGCCACCGAGTGTCGCCAGTACCGCCAGCATGATGCCATCGAGCTGAAGTGAGTCGCCTATCTCCGGTTGGCTGGAGAGTGTATTGCGCAGCAGTGCATCGAGAGTCGTCTGGCCATCCTCTCCTTCGATCAACACGCCATACGAGTGGCGTAAATCGTCTATCCTTGTACTGCCCTTGAGCTTTAGCTCCTGATCGGGCAGCTCGTCACTGACCACGCCCACCGCATCTGAAAAGACACAGTCGATAAACGGCCTCGTCTCGGGACGCAGCACCACGCACAGGTGATCGCCAGCCATTAGCTCTGTCGAGCCTCGCGGGGGAATTACGTCCTTACCCCGGGTAATCATCGCGACGACCGTCGTATCGGGTAGTGCCATTTGTGAAAGCCGCCGACCCGCTGCGCGTGGATGGTCGCTCAGGGTGTACTCCACAATATCGGCATCTACCTCTTCCAGCGCGGTAATCTCAAGGCTGGCCGCCGGTACCGCTGGCGGTTTTTCAGTCAATCCCAGCTTGCGGGCCACCACTGGCAGAGTGGTGCCCTGGATGGTTGCCGAGATCAGCACCACGAAAAACACCACATTGAAGATTAATTCTGCACCCTCCAGCCCAAACATCAGCGGAAAAATAGCCAGGATAATAGGGACGGAGCCACGTAGGCCTACCCAGGCCACTAAACTGGCTTCACGGGCATTGAAGCCGAACAGTTTCATGACCGGCAACACGGCGATTGGCCGGGCAACCAAAATCAGTACCGCAGCAATCACCAGCCCTTCCAGCCATACATCCAGCAGAGACACCGGGTTTATCAGCAGCCCCAATACCACGAACATCACGATCTGGCTTAGCCAGGCGAGCCCATCATGAAACAGGAATGTGCTGCGCTGAAAGGCGATACGGTGGTTGCCAATGAACACCCCGGTCAGGAAAATGGCCAGGAATCCGCTCCCCCCTGCGTTGGCTGAGATACCAAAGGAAAGGAAGCCACACGCGGCCACCATTACCGGGTAAAGGCCCGAGGCCACCAGATGGATGCGGTTAATGATCTTGACTGATGCCCATCCTACGCCAAGCCCTACCAGGCCCCCTACGCCCATCTGCATGACGAAAAGCTCAAGCAGCCCCATGCCTGGTTTCATGCCATTGACCAGCACTTCCAGCAACCCGACGGTAAGGAAAATAGCCATCGGGTCGTTTGAGGCGCTTTCGATCTCTAGCGTGGATTTCAGTTTTTTATTGATATGTATGCCGGCGTTTCTTAACAGCGAAAATACCGCTGCGGCATCTGTGGAGCCCACGATAGCCCCTAGCAGCAGGCCTTCCAGCAGCGGTAAGTCGAGAATGTAGGCGGCTGCCACGCCGGTGATTAGAGCCGTGATCAACACCCCGAAAGTGGCGAGCAGGGAGGCGGGTTTCCAGACTTTTCGAATCGATGAGGTAGGCGTTTGAAGCCCGCCGTCAAAGAGGATCATTGCCAGCGCCAGCGTGCCTAGGGCATGTGCCCCCGCTGGGTTGTCGAAGGCGATCCCTCCAATACCACTCTCACCGGCCAGCATGCCAATGACCAAGAACAGAACCAGGACAGGTAAGCCAAGGCGGGCAGATAATTTGCTCGATACAATGCCCACCAATATCAAAATCGCAGCAAGTAAAATGAGCTTGTCAACGGGAAACATAAACGGAGAACCCTTCTAAAAAGGTACTGATAGTTTGAATGGCAGCGTGTCTCTAAAGCGGTGCCACTAATGAATAACTGAACAACTACGTAGTTAGCTCTTTGCGAGGATAGGCGGTGCCCGACCGGGGGGAAGAAGGAGGGCACAGCCGCTGGTGTCGTTTGAAACGACACGGCCAAGAATTGCCTGGCGGGAGATAGCTGAATGCAGCGAGGCGAAAAAGCTAACGGGAGGGGGATCGTCGGCTGACCATTTGATGGCCTTCAAAAGCTCTTTATCTACCTGCCGCTTGGTGGCAGCGTTTCTTATTCGTAGCTTGGTGGGGAGTGGCGCGAAAGCGTAGTGACTCGAAAGACTTTTCAGGCTTTCATCGGTCTGTTGCAGCTCGGTGAAATGTGGCTTGTAAAACTGTTCGACGGCACCCGATAGCAAGACCAGAAAACAGCCCAGAAGCAGGATCTGGGATGCCCAGAGAGGCGCATGCCCGACGTTTTTACCATCACCATCCCTTTGCTGCATCGGGTCTTCCTTGAACAAGCCAGCTATGTATCTGTTATACCTTAGGTGGGGTTGGTTTGCATCAGCCCACCAGTGGCATGACATCCACTTCGACTTCCAGGCGGTGTTCGCCGCCCCCGTTCATGACGCCTTTTAGCGGGGCTACGTCGGCGTAATCTCGCCCCCAGGCCAGTACAGGGTGCTGTTCACTGGCCACGGTGCCATTGGTGGGGTCTAGGGCCAGCCACCCCCATTCGGGAATCCAGGTCGCCAACCATGCATGGGAAGCATCTGCGCCGATCAGGCGTGGCTGCCCGGGCGGGGGCTGGGTTTCCAAATAGCCACTGACATAGCGCGCAGCAAGACCTACCGAACGCAATGCACCAATCGCGAGATGAGCAAAATCCTGGCAGACACCCCGCCGGTTGGCGAGTACTTCGCTTAGCGGCGTTGCGAGTGTGGTAAAGCTGGGGTCGTACTCGAAGGTTTGATGAATCAGTTCATTGAGCGCGAGAGTCGCCTCGACTATTGGCCTGCCTGGGGTAAAGCAGCTGTGGGCAAAGGTGGCCAGCTCATCATTACGGCGAATAAACGGTGAGTCGAGGCGGTAAAGTTGAATGTCAAAACTGTTGTTCTGGCTAAGCTGCTGAGCGACTTGTTCCCACGTCGTTGAGGTGGTGGGTAGCGCTGCTAAGGGGTGTGTACTCAACTGCGTTACCACCGTGACATCCAAGGTTTGATGAACTTCCTCCATGGCGAAATAGAGCACTCGATTGCCGAATACATCGCGGCGCTCCATCTGTACCTGCGGCGTGGGGCTGATCTGCAGTTCCGAGGCACCACAGTGCTGATGCGGCGTTTTACGTGGTAGTACCCGAGCTTCACTATGGCACAGCGTCACGGGGGCGCTGTAGTGGTAGCGGGTGGTATGGCGCAGCGTGTAGTTCATGCATCAGGCTCCATGCTGACTAACTGGCGTGGCCGCTCCACGTGGCTGAAATGACTCTGACTGATGGCTTCAGAAAGCGCGCTTAAGGGTTCAATTAAAGCATCCAGCAGTTGCTCTAAGGCATCCTGTGCCTCCGGTGTATCGGCTAGATGACTTAAGCGATCAATGTCGGCCAGGTGCAGTGCCGCATTGGCCTGAATTAATAGCCGCCGTTCGGCGTTACGGTAGGGCGATGAGCTGCCCGGCAGGCGATCCATCTGTCGTTCAATGCGCTTGAGCATATAGCCCACCGAGCGAGGATTGGTTTCATCGAACAGCAGTAGATCGAGAATCGCCGCAGGGTGAAGCTCACTGCGGTAGCGGCGGCGATAGGCGGTAAAGTTATCGGTGGTGGCGAGCACGACTTCCCACAACGCCAGCCCCGGCGAGTGCGGCGCATTGAGGGTGAGATTGAGCAGCGAGAGCAGTCCCAGTACGCGATCCAGGAAGCGACCAATATCCATAAACCGCCAGCCGTAGTGATGGGGCATGGTTTCGTTACACAGCCCGAAGAAGGCGGCTAGCTGAGCAGACAGCCCCTCGCAAGCGCGCCGTGCCGCGCTGGCCCCCAAGCTTGGGTTGAAGGTGGCCATGCGCTGACGCAGCTGGTGCACCACCCGCCAGGAGTCATCGCCTAAGTGGTCACGCACGCTGCGTGCGTTGCGCATTAGTTGGGCAAACAGTGGCTGTAAGGCCTGGGGATCCACGTCATCAAACTGCGCCAGTAACGCGGCGCGCTTTAGATCAAAACCAATCAAAGGTGCCTGTAGTCGCTGTTGGTCCTCTTCGTTTAGCGTGGTGATATCCAGTGCCAGCAGAAGTTCATCGAGCAGCTGATCGGCGATCTCATCCTGGTCGTACTCCATTAGCCTCATTAGCGCTTCACGCAGCAGTCGCGCGCGGGTGTCTAAGCGCTCGCCGTAGCGGCCTAACCAAAACAGGCTTTCGGCTACTCGGCTGGGTAGGTCGGTGCCGTCACGGGTGGCCACCACCGGGCCGCGGGCCTGGCGGAGCTGGCTGACATGGGGCTGAGGAGAGGCTGCCGTAACCCAGACATCTTTAACGATGGTGCTGCTTAGTGATGGCAAGCCAGGTTCGCCAACCCAAGCTAAACCACCGGGCATTACTTGGTACTCGCCAGCCGCACTATTTTTAGCAGCAGTGCTGCTTTTGGCAGTGGCATTGGGGGTGCGTGTTACAAAGCAGCGTAGGTTGAGCGTGGTGGGCTCCAGGCGCTGTAGGTGGCTATCAAAAACCGGCGCGGTGGCTGGCTGCGTCGTGGCATTGACGTTGGGCAGCAGCAGGGTCTCACCCAGAAGATGCTCGCACAGCATCGGTAAGTAGTCCGCTAACACCGGGGCTTCCAAAATGCCTACCCCCAAGGCGTTAGATAGCGCCACGCCGCCTGAGCGCATGGCCTGGAGTAGCCCGGGTACGCCCAGCTGCGAATCGCCGCGCAGTTCCAGCGGGTCGCAGTAAGCGTCGTCGCAGTGGCGCAGTATCACATCGACTGGCTGTAGACCGCCCAGGGTGCGCAGCCATACTTGGGTATCGCGTACGACTAAATCCTGGCCTTCTACCAGTGCAATATTGAGGTAATTGGCTAAATAGGCGTGCTCAAAATAGCGTGGGCTCCCCGGCCCCGGCGTTAATAAGATAAGCGTGGGGTTATCGCGATGCTGATAGGCCATGGCGATCAGCGTGCGGTGGTGTAGGTCAAGAAACCCCGCTAGCCGCTTTAAGGGCGCATTGCGATACATATCCGGCAGGGCGCGGGCCATCAGTATACGGTTTTCGAGCGCAAGCCCAGTACCGGATGGCGCCTGTAGGCGGTCTGCCAACACCCGCCACTGGCCCTGAGTATCCTGAATCACATCCACACCGTGGAAAATAATCGGCGCGCGGTCATTGGGCAGCGACTGGTGGCAGGGCAGTAATAAATGCGCTGAGGCAAGCAGCTCTTGGGTGGGGAGTAGTCCAGCCTCAAAGAGCGTTTTGGGCCCATAGATATCGTCGTAGAGGGCGCTCAGCAGACGACTGCGCTGGATTAGCCCCGCTTCTAATGCTTGCCACTGTGGTTCATCAATCACCCAGGGTAGCGGGTCGAGCCGCCACGAACGCCCCTGGGTTTCATCATGCATATTGAAAATTACGCCGTTTTCAGCCAGTAGGCGCTGAATCTCGTCATGCTGCTGGTGACGACCCGTCGGGCCCAGGCCCTCCAATGAGCCGAGTAAGCTCTGCCAGCCAGGGCGTAACTGCCCCTGGCCATCGAGCATGGCGTCGAACGTGCCGGGCTGTCCCTTGCCTAGCTGGTGTAAGTAATCCTCAACGAGCCCGTTAGCCACGGGCGCGAGAAGTGAGGGAGAGACAGGGGCCGTCATTATCCTTGTAATCCTAAGCAGTAGGAGGCGGATTATCCTGCACTAGTCGCTAAGAGAAAAGCATTAGCTAGGCGTCCAGCGCAGGTCGAGGGTCTGCGGCAGTTCCAGGCTGGGGGTTTCCAGCTTGGGAACCTGATGGCCATGACTATGGCCGCTGTCACTAAAACGCCCCAGTCTTCGCGCTTCGGCTTCAAACGCATTGACCGGGAAGGTATCGAAATTACGCCCTGTGGGGTGCACTACGTAGTAAGTACAGCCCGCGACTGAGCGCTGGTTCCAGGTGTCGATCACATCAAACACCAGCGGCGCGTGAATGGGGATCTGCGGATGAAGCGCCGAGGGCGGCTGCCAAGCGCGGTAACGCACCCCGGCCACCGCTTCGCCGTTTCTGCCGGTAGCTGAAAGGGGCACCCGGCGGCCGTTGCAGGTCACCACATAGCGGTCACCGCTCATGCCACTCACCTTGACTTCCAGGCGCTCCACTGAGGAATCCACGTAGCGGGCAGTGCCGCCAGCTGAGGCCTCTTCGCCCAATACATGCCAGGGTTCGATGGCTTGGCGCAGCTCAATATCCAGCATGGGGGTGTGCAAGCGTCCGTGCAGCGGGAAGCGAAACTCCAGGAAGGGGGCGAACCACTCTAGATCAAAATCGAAGCCGTGGTGGCGCAAGTCACCCAGCACGTCGTCAAGGTCGCTCCAGAGGTAGTGGGGAAGCATCCAGCGATCCTGCAAGGCGCTGCCCCAGCGCACCGGTTTGGCTCGGTAGGGCGTTTTCCAGCAGCGGGCTACCAGTGCGCGGATCAGCAGCATCTGCATCAGCCCCATGCGGGCATGGGGTGGCATCTCAAAGCCGCGTAGTTCCAGTAAGCCGAGGCGACCGCTGTCGCTATCCGGCGAGTAGAGTTTGTCGATACAGAATTCGGCGCGGTGAGTATTGCCGGTTAAGTCGGTGAGCAGGTGGCGCAATAAGCGATCGACCAGCCAGGGCTGCACCACTTCGCCTTCGGGCATTTGCTGTAGGGCGATCTCCAGCTCATAGAGGGCTTCATGGCGAGCTTCATCCACCCGCGGCGCCTGGCTGGTGGGGCCAATAAACAGACCCGAAAACAGGTAAGAGAGACTCGGGTGGTGCTGCCAGTAGGTGACTAAACTGGCGAGCAGATCCGGACGACGCAAAAACGGTGAATCGTCAGGCGTCAACCCGCCCAGGGTGACATGGTTGCCACCGCCGGTACCGGTGTGGCGGCCATCGAGCATAAACTTTTCAGTGCCCAGGCGGGTTTCACGGGCTTCCGCATACAGCCGTTCGGTTTGTGCCACCAGGGTTTGCCAACTGGCCGCAGGCATAATATTCACTTCGATCACGCCTGGGTCGGGGGTGATCATAAAATTTTCCAGACGCGGATCCCGAGGGGGCGAGTAGCCCTCTATCATGACCGGGCAAGCGAGTTCCTTGGCGCACTCCTCAACGGTGCTAAGTAGATCCAGGTAGTGCTCTAAGCCGGTCAGCGGGGGCAGGAAAATATTTAGGCGACCATCCCGTGGCTCCACACATAGGCTGGTGTGAATAACATTACTTTCCCTATCGCTGTTTGCCGGGGGCTGCTGTTGAACGGATTCGCCCTCGGGGTGTGATGGGCTCGGGTGGCTTGAGCGCCCCAAGCGTTCGGCATCACTGATATGCAGCTGTTCGGCGTTGCGGCGGGCAACTTCACCGTGAATATCACCCAGTTCAGGCCGAGGAGCGAACAGCGATTCAGGCTGCGGCTGCTCCTCTGGGTCAGCCCAGGGAAGCGTTGAAAGGGGTAAGCGTAGGCCCATGGGCGAATCGCCGGGCACCAGAAATAAGTGGTCGCGCTTGAGCGGCCAGCGGCCGCTCTCCCAGCGGTGGGCTTGGCTGATCGAGTGGCGCAGCGGCAGGGCGTAGCCCACGACTTCGTCTAACCCCTGCTCCAATAAGCGAGCTAAACGGTGGCGTTCGGCGTCATCTTTTAGATTGGCTTCGCGTGGGTCGACATTGACCGGCAGCGATTGCTCTTTCCAGAGGTAGTAGTAGGCATCTTCATACGCCGGAATCCAGTAGCGCTCAGCCACGCCCAGGCGTTCGCTAAGTGCTTTGGTAAAGCGTTGGGCAGTGGTGTCATCCACGGCTACCTTGGGGGCGCCTTCCATACAAGCTAGCCATTTTGGATCTCGCCATAGCGGCACGCCATCTTTCCGCCAATAGCAGGCCAGCGCCCAGCGCGGTAACGGTTCACCGGGGTACCATTTGCCCTGCTGTTGCTGAATAGCGCTGCCGGGCGCATAGGCGGCTTGCAGCCGGGTTAGCAGTGCCTCGGCGCGCTCGCGCTTGTGCTCACCTAACGCTTCGGTATTCCACTGTGGGCTCTCCATATCGTCGACGGATACAAACGTGGGTTCGCCCCCCATAGTAAGGCGAACGTCCTGCTGTAAGAGTTCAGCGTCCACTTGGTCGCCCAGCGTGCAGATACGGTGCCACTGTTCATCGCTATAGGGCTTGGTGACCCGTGGGTCTTCATGGATGCGCTCGACCTCCATGGTCACATCAAAGGTGACTTCACACTTATCCGAAAATCCGGTGATGGCCGCGGCGCTACCCGTCGTCGGAGTGGCGGCGAGGGGAATGTGTCCTTCGCCAGCGAATAGACCTGAGGTGGGGTCAAGGCCTACCCAGCCGGCGCCGGGCAGGAAGACTTCGGTCCAGGCGTGCAGGTCGGTGAAGTCCACCTCGCTGCCGCTCGGGCCGTCCAGCGCTTTAACATCTGACTTGAGCTGAATGAGATAGCCGGACACAAAACGAGCGGCGAGGCCCAGATGGCGGAAAATTTGCACCAGCAGCCAGGCACTGTCGCGGCAGGAGCCGCTGGCGAGTGTCAGCGTCTCTTCGCAGCTCTGGACACCGGGCTCCAGGCGCACTAGGTAACCGATGTCATTCTGCAGACGTTGATTAAGCGCGACCAGAAAATCGACGGTGGTAGTCGGTTCACGGGGAACGGCTTTGAGCCACTCCATCAGCCGTGGCCCTGATTCGGTTATTTCAAGATAGGGGCTTAGTTCTTGGCGCAGCGCTTCTGGGTAAGCAAAGGGAATCGTTTGCGCAATGTCGTCCAAGAAGAAATCGAACGGGTTAATCACCGTCATCGGGACGATTAGCTCGACGGCAATGGTTAACTCTTGGCGCGGTTCAGGGAACACCACGCGAGCATTGAAGTTGCCGAACGGATCCTGTTGCCAGTTTAAAAAGTGGTCATCGCCGGAGAGTTTGAGCGAGTACGCTTCGATATGAGTACGGCAGTGGGGCGCTGGGCGCAGTCGAATAACATGGGGCGAAAGACGCACCGGGCGGTCAAAGTGGTAAGTCGTACGATGATACAAGGCAACGCGAATGGTCATGAGCCACCCTCAAAAGAACCGTTATTAACCGGCTGGTCGGTTGGGTTAAGGAATAACCGAACGTTTCGCAAGTATCGTTCCACTTTTACTTTTTTGCAGCCGCTATCTTAACTAAGACGTTTAACTAAAGTGGAAATCGCGTTATGCACCAACTTGATGCCTCTTGCGCGCACCAAGATAGGGCGTAAAGACGTTTTAATTTCCTCGTGCTCTCTGTCAAGTAGCGTTTAAGTAAGTGAACGTTGAAATATCGCAAAAGATGGTACGCATTTTGCTCTCAATTGTTTGATTGTTTTGCACGCGGCAGGCCTACACTGAGCATTGAGGAAGTTGCCGCTTCCACCCCAGCGCCAGGAGAGCGCCCATGAGCCAAGTGAATTGGAATAACTATGCGTGTCGTGATTACTACGATGAGCTGATGGCCGCTCCCGGTCAGCCACGCGAGTCAGCGGGTGAATTGTGCAACATGTTGGCAAGGTTTAGCGCCGAGGAGTTAGCGGAGCGAAAAACCGCGGCGGAGATCGCTATTCGTACCATGGGGATTACCTTCACCGTCTACTCTGAAGGCGCGATGATTGACCGTGCCTGGCCCTTTGATATTGTGCCGCGAATCATTCCCGCCAGTGAGTGGCGTAAAACCGAGGCAGGCCTTAAGCAGCGCGTGCAGGCGCTGAATCTATTTATCGATGACCTTTACCATGATCAAAAAGTCATTAAGGACAAAGTACTGCCCGCCGAGGTGCTGGCACAATCGGTTAATTTCCGCCCCCAGTGTGTTGGCATTAACCCCCCTCACGGCGTATGGGCTCATGTATGTGGCTCTGACCTGGTGCGCGATGGCGACGGGACGCTCTACGTGCTGGAGGATAACTTACGCATTCCTTCCGGTGTCTCCTACATGCTGGAAAACCGCAATGTCACCAAGCGGGTACTGCCGGAGTTGTTCGCCTCAGGCAAGATTTTGCCCGTTGATGACTATGTGGCTCAGCTTTACGACATGCTGGCGGAGATGTCGCCAAGGCCAGGTGATGACCCCCAGGTAGTGGTACTGACTCCCGGGATCTACAACTCTGCCTATTTTGAGCACGCCTATCTTGCCCAGCAAATGGGCGTCGAGCTGGTGCAGGGAAGTGATCTACTCGTTGATGACGATGATGTGGTGTACATGCGCACCGTGGAAGGGCTACGCCGGGTCGATGTTATTTACCGCCGTGTAGACGATGAGTTTCTCGACCCGGAAGCATTTAACCCGGAATCCATGCTGGGGGTGGCGGGCCTAATGCGCGCCTGGCGGGCGGGGAAAGTAGCACTTGCCAATGCGCCGGGGGCTGGCGTGGCGGACGATAAGGTCGTTTACGCCTTTGTTCCCGCGTTGATTCGCTACTACCTCGATCAAGAGCCGCTGATCCCTAACGTGCCCAGCTACTTGTGTATGTTCGAGGACGACCGCCGCTATGTCCTCGACCACCTGGATGAATTGGTAGTGAAACCGGCCAATGAGTCGGGGGGCTACGGTATGCTCATTGGCCCACGCTCAACCAAAGAGACCCGCGAAGAGTTTGCCCGTTTGATTAAGGCGAACCCGCGCAACTATATGGCTCAGCCTACCCTGGCACTGTCGACCACGCCTACGCTGGCGAATGGGTTACCGCAGCCGCGCCATGTGGATTTACGCCCCTTCATTCTTTCGGGGCCAGAAATCCATGTCACCACCGGTGGTCTGACCCGCGTGGCATTGATAGAAGGTTCGTTGGTGGTGAACTCTTCTCAAGGTGGCGGTAGTAAAGACACCTGGATTGTAGAAACCGACGACAAGGCGGCAGCGGCCGCGGTGAAAGGAGCCTAACGCCATGCTGTCACGCGTTGCAGAGAACCTCTACTGGATGGCGCGCTATATTGAACGTGCGGAAGACACTGCCCGTTTGCTGAGTGTCAATAGCCACCTTATGCTCGATTTGCCGGGGCGCCTGCCGTTAGGTTGGGCACCGCTTATCGAAATGACCGGCAGTCTGGAAGCCTTTACCGCACGCCATAAAGACTTTGATGAACGCAATGTGGTGCACTTTTTATGCGCTGATACTGACAATGATATTTCGATTATCTCTGCGCTTGCCAGTGCCCGTGAGAACCTCAGAACCACTCGGGATGTGGTGCCCCGGGAGATTTGGGAAGAGGTTAACCAGCTCTATCTGAGCGTGGCCGATCATGCCGAAAACGGTGTTAGTCCACGCCGTCGCGATAGCTTTCTCAAAAGCGTCATCCGTAGCTGCCAGGCGTTGACGGGCCTGATTGAAGGCACGTTAAGCCATGGCCCTGCGCGTACCTTTATTGAGCTGGGGCGTCAGTTAGAGCGGGCCGATATGACTACTCGCATCGTGGATGTGCGCTCTGCCAGCCTGCTGCCGCAAAACCCTGAAGAGCTGCTGCCGTTTGAAAACCTGCAGTGGATGAGCGTACTCAAATCGCTCACCGCCTACCAAATGTACCGTCAGCAGGTACGCTTACGCGTTCGGGGCCCGGATGTGCTGCGCTTTTTGCTGCAAGATCCTAATCTGCCACGCTCCATTGCCTGCAGCTTGGAGACGCTGGGCCATGAGCTGACGCTACTGCCAAGACAGGATCGACCGGCAGCGACCGTTTCACTGGTGCGCGCCGATGTGGTGGATGCCGATATTCAAGCGCTGGCCCACTCACCCAGCAAGCTGCACCTGTTTATCGACGAACTGCAGATCGGCTTTGCCGCTATCCACGATACGCTTAGCGCAACCTACTTTGTGAATGACGACAGCGTGCCCCGCGTCACCCAAACCCAGAGTCAGAGCCAGAGTCAAAGCCACGCAGGGGATAACGATAACGACTAACCAGTGGGGGAGCCGCGCTCTAGCGGGCTGGCGGCCTGCACGGTTCGATGCAGGTACGCCAGCTTCTCGCGCACCGCTGGGGCAAGCACTCCTGGGGCCAAATCGAGCAGGCCCATATCCCGGTTGAGCTCATTCACTGCCATCCCTACCTGATGAAAGGCAATCAGCATGCTCTCCAGACTGCCGTCGTACTCAACGGGGGTAATACCCATGTGCAGTGCGGTATTCAGCACGGCGACCATATCCAAGTAGTAGGCAAATGTTTCAGCAAAATCTTCCCAGGGGTGCATGGTGGCGTAAGCAGAGATGAAGTGATTAGGCCAGTCGCTGGGCGCCCCCTGCTGGTAGTAGCGCTCTAACGCTTCAGCATAGGTTGGCCGGTGGTGATTGCCAAATACCGCACGGCAATTCTCTTCATCGCGATCCTTAACCAATACATCCCAATAGTAGTGGCCGATTTCATGGCGGAAATGACCAATTAATGTGCGATGGGATTCGTTCATGTCGACCCGCAAGCGCTCGCGTTCAACGTCGTCGGCTTCTTTGATGTTGATGGTGATATGCCCTGCTGCATGGCCGGTATACACCTTCTCTGGCTTGGCAGTGGAACGCCATAAGCCCTGGTCGGGGAGGGCATCAGCCATAAATGAGAAGCTTAACGGCACAGCAATGTCGTCGTCTTTGGTACCGTGGGGAAGTTTAAGTAGATCCAGAGTATGAAAAAGGCGCCGTTTAGCAGCCTCTAGTGCCGCCCAACGCTCACGGTGGCCTGCAATATTGAGGTTGGGTATTACTTCGTTGTAACGACAGCAGTCGCAGAGCGTGTCCGCTTGGCCGTGCTCCATCACCACCAGCCGATTACATACGTTTTCAACAGCGTAGTTGTGGCACTTCATTAGCGCTGTATCGCAACCCGGGTGGGTACAGCGATAGCCGCCGTTATCCAAGGGCTCAATGGCCACGATATTGCTACAAGCAGGGCACCAGCCTACTTCTGACTGACAGGCAAGGCAGTGGGTGTTTTCGTAGAACAGCGTATTGCCACAGCGGCAGTGAAAGGTCTGCATAGATAATT
Organism: Halomonas sp. A3H3; assembly: GCF_000982975.1. NCBI lineage: Bacteria > Pseudomonadati > Pseudomonadota > Gammaproteobacteria > Oceanospirillales > Halomonadaceae > Halomonas > Halomonas sp. A3H3. Next base: position 3,528,442 of record NZ_HG423343.1, read on the forward strand.
CCCTGTGTTTAAACACGAGCTTTCGCCGTGGGCGATCCGCAAGCCTGCGGCACACTGATTAGCCGAAGCATAGCCAGCGCGGTGCCACAATGAAAAGGCTAATTGACGTTCTGGCGTAGATTTTGTTTACTCATGAGATACTTGGTTGACGTTAACGTCAACTTGCTGCTATACCCTGTGTACTTGTCTTACCGCGATGCGTTTTAAAAACAGCTTTTTTTAATACTCGCAACCATAACAACCACAACCATAAATAGGAGCAACGCTATGTCCGTTCGCGAAATTCCCATGTATATCGATGGCCAGCCCGTCCAGTCACAGAGCCAGGAGTGGCGCGACGTGGTCAACCCTGCGACGCAAGAAGTAGTGGCTCGAGTGCCGTTCTGTACCGCTGACGAAGTAGAACGCGCTATCAGTAGTGCCAAAGAAGCGTTCAAGGAGTGGCGTAAAGTGCCGCTGGGGAAGCGCATGCGCATTATGCTCAAGCTGCAAGCGCTGATTCGCGACAATACCGCTGAACTCGCGGCACTGATTACTGAAGAGCACGGTAAAACCCTGCCCGATGCGGAAGGCGAAGTGGGTCGTGGTCTGGAAGTGGTAGAGCACGCTTGTTCGATTACTTCGTTGCAGTTGGGTGAATTAGCCGAAAACGCTGCCAACGAGGTAGACGTTTACACCATGCACCAACCGCTGGGGGTGGGGGCTGGGATTACCGCCTTTAACTTCCCGATTATGTTGCCCTGCTTTATGTTCCCGCTGGCGATTGCCACCGGAAATACCTTTGTGCTTAAGCCCTCCGAACAGGATCCCAGCTCCACCATGCGCTTAGTGGAGCTAGCCCATGAAGCGGGTATCCCTGCGGGCGTGCTCAACGTAGTGCACGGTGGCCCGGACGTGGCCAATCAAATTGCCGATCATCAGGATATCAAAGCGCTCTCGTTCATCGGCTCTACCCATGTGGGGTCGCTGCTGTATAACCGTGCAGCAGCGGCGGGCAAGCGCATGCAGGCGATGATGGGCGCCAAGAATCACTGTGTGGTTATGCCCGATGCTAACCGTAGTCAAGCGATCAACAACCTGCTGGGCTCAGCTTTTGGCGCTGCGGGCCAACGCTGCATGGCGAACTCGGTAGTGGTGCTTGTCGGCGAGGCACGCGAGTGGCTAAGCGATATAGTAGATGCGGCGCGAGCAATGAAAGTAGGCCCAGGCACTCAGCTTGATGCGGACTTGGGCCCGCTGGTGTCACCTGCTGCCCGTGATCGTGTACTACGTTTAATCGATGCAGGGGAGAAAGAGGGCGCCAAACTGATGGTTGATGGTCGCAAGGTTCAGGTAGAGGGTTACCCCAACGGTAACTTCGTGGGGCCGACCCTGTTTGCCGATGTAACCGCCGATATGACCATTTATCGCGAAGAGATTTTTGGCCCCGTGCTGTGTGTGGTCAGTGTTGAAACCCTGGATGAGGCGATTGCCTTTATCAATGCCAATCCCAACGGCAACGGTACCTCCATCTTTACTAACTCAGGCTGGGTAGCGCGCCGGTTTGAAACCGATATCGATGTTGGACAAATTGGTATTAACGTGCCAATCCCCGTACCGGTCGCTTACTTTAGTTTCACCGGGTCAAGGGCTTCAAAGCTGGGCGATTTAGGGCCCAATGGTAAGCAGGCGATTGCATTCTGGACACAAACAAAAACCGTAACGGCACGTTGGTTTGAACCCGAGAATGTTTCCAGCGGTATTAATAGCACGATTTCGCTGGGTTAAAAAAGTGGCGCTAACTGGCTCCGCTTAAGCGGGGCCAGTTGCTAACGAGGTCGGTTAACCGCTTGGCAGATCAAGCCAGGTGGCTGGCTTAAAAGTTGTCAAACAGCGGAAGGCTCTCTTCAAGCAGCTGTTCAATGGGGCCGAGCTGGCTTTCATGCAATACTAACAGCGACTCCTTACCCATAAAGTGTTCAGCGGGGGGGACGAGCAGAGCAAACTCACCCTCTTCAAGGTGAAACTCATGTATTTCGCGCATTCCCAGCGGAGTTACACACTGCGTGCAGCGGTAGGTGTCATCTTCGCCATAAATCAGCCGATGGTACATTTTAAACAGCGTATATAGTGCCAAACCACCCTCAAAGGCTGGCCAGCGCGCAGGGGTCTCGCGAATATCGTTGGTAAGGTCTTGCCCTTCGGCTTCGGCGTCTGCAATTGCATTGGCAAGCGGGGCGGCAAGAATGGCGCTGTTGTCGGCAGGTAACGGCGTGTTGTGCTTAGAAGCGTGTTCAAAATCTTGTACAGCGCGCTTAAAGTCAGGAACGCCATCAAGAGTATAGTCGACATGCTGGAGGTCTTCGGGCTCACAGCCGCCATTTTCCCAGCCATGAATGACGCGAAGTGTCATTTGACCCCGTGTCATTGGGCGGGCAAGCAGCATATGTAGCATTATACGAATGTGCAGCTGACGCTCATCGGTATCATTTTCAAATGCTCGGTAAGGGTCAGTAAACAGCTCGTTTAGACGACCGGGGGTATGTTCCTTGGCTTCGTTATGGCTCATGACAGTGTCCCTTTGAACGAACTGTTTATTAAGAGTAGCGCATGTTTTTTTGTCACAGAACGAATCTTCAGTATGGCGAGTAGGGCGGCTGAATAAAAGCCTCTTAATTCAGCTTTTTGTTACACAACCGCTAAGCCGTTTTTATGAGATGGCTAAACTTAACAAGAAAGAGGTGAGCATGTCTTCATCATTAAGTCGTTTTAACGTGCCTGAAACATTGGATGACCTGCCTGACGATATTCGCAGTACCATTTTGACCGTTCAGGGTAAAGCGGGTTTTGTGCCCAATGTCTTTCTGATGTTGGCCCATCGCCCTGCTGAATTTCGTGCTTTTTTTGCCTATCACGATGCGTTGATGGAGCGCGAATCAGATACCCTCACCAAAGCCGAAAAAGAGATGATTGTAGTGGCTACCAGCGCACGTAATCGCTGCCTATATTGTGTGGTTGCTCACGGGGCACTGGTGCGCATTTACAGTAAAGACCCGCTACTCGCTGACCAAGTGGCGATCAACCATCGGGTGGCGCCGATTAGCGAGCGCCACCGGGTGATGCTCGATTTCGCCATGCACTGTGCCATCGATGTGGGTGAAATGACTGATGAATGGCTTGCCCGCCTGCTGGAAGTAGGCTTTAGCCAAGAGGATTGCTGGGATATAGGCGCGATCGCGGCGTTTTTTGGCTTGTCGAATCGGTTGGTTACCCTGGCAGGTACGCCACCCAATGAGGAGTTCTACCTGATGGGGCGAGTGCCTCGCTAAGAGGCGACCAGCGCACCTTAACTTTACTAAGCTATGATTTTGATTGAGAATAGTTCTTGAGACAGCGCTTCGAAAAGTACCCAAAAACGTACTTAGAAAAAGCGCTTAGCAAAACACCTACATTCACTGTCGCCAGGGGAGCCCTGCATAAAAGGGCTGAGATGCGGCTACGCAGACCCTGGAACCTGATCCGGTTCGTACCGGCGGAGGAAGTGCGACATGCTTTACCTAACGTTAGCCGTGCTTGGTGCGGCGCTGTGCTGCTTTGCTTACTTAGGCCTCCGGGCTCGCTGGGTGAATGGCCCACTTGATGACTATGTCACCGCCCGTAACTCGCAAACGGCATCTACCCTGGGGCTCTCCTTCCTTGCCTCCGGCATGGGCGCATGGATTCTCTTTGCTCCTCCTGAAATCGGCGCCTTTGTTGGCCCGCTGGCCCTGGCAGGCTATGCATTAGGCTCTGCGCTGCCGTTTATCGTCTTAGGACTGTATGGGCCGAAGATTCGCCGGGCGTTGCCCGAGGGGCGCAGCATCGCCGAGTTTGCTGAAGCGTGCTATGGCCCTGGTGTAAGGCGCTGGGTAACGCTGGTATCAATCGCCTATATGGCGTGCTTTTTAGCTGCCGAGCTAACCGCTATTGGCGCCATTACCGCGCTGCTTTCCGATGTGCCCCCCGCACTGGTGATTATTGGCGTGGCGCTTACCACGCTCATCTATACTGCGGCAGGTGGTCTACGGGCCAGCCTTGCCACTGACCGTTGGCAGGCGTGGTTGTTACTGGTACTGCTGTGTGTGGTCGGTGGCATGGCCCTATGGCGGCTTCCCACTATTCCCAACGAGGCTGCGCTTCCTGCCATTCCCATCACCAGTGCGCTCAGCGTAGCGTTAACGCTAGTGATCGCGGTTACCGCGGCCAATCTCTTCCATCAAGGCTATTGGCAGCGCGTGTGGGCCGCTCAAGACGATCAAAGCCTGGGGCGCGGGGCATGGTTAGGTGGCGCAATGACGGTAGTCGTCGTCATGGTGATTGGTGGTCTGGGTGTATTGGCCGCGATGAGTGGTGTGCCATTAGGCGAGCCGCCGATGCCATTTTTTGCCCTGTTAAGTGATGCTCCTGTTTGGCTGACGCTACCCGCCTTGGTATTAGCGGTGACCTTGGTGGCCTCCAGTGTTGATACGCTGCAAAATGGTATTGCCTCGTTGGTGGTCGCGCGCAGCGAGCAGCAGGGCGTATCACTGGTGGCTGCCCGCTGGGTGACAGTGGTAGTAATGGTACCGGTGGTATTAATTGCCTTGCAGGGGTTGTCAGTACTGCGTCTGTTTTTGATTGCCGACCTGCTGTGTGCTGCCATTGTGGTACCTGTGCTGTTGGGCCTGTGGCAACGAATGACGCCACTGGCCGCCATTGTAGGTGGCATCGCGGGGCTGCTGGGTGCCATTCTCCCAGGGTGGTTAAGCCAAGGAAGCTTGGTCGCCGGGATGGTGGCCGCCAGTTTTCCGGGCAGTGTCCCTACCTTGGGGCCATTCGTCGGGGCGTTAATCGCCTCAACGCTGGTGAGTGTGCTGTTAGCCTACTTAACGCTAGCTATTCGCAAGGACATCCATGATTCGAACTCTTCTGACTACCCCTGAAGGTGAGACCCACGAGGGGGATGAAAGCCTGTTGGCTGTCTGGCAGGCGACGCCTGGCAGCCATATCTGGATCGATATGCAGGGCGAGTCCCAACAAAGCGAGCGGGCGATTTTAGAGGCGTTTGAGTTTCACCCCATGGCGATTCAAGATGCCCACAAAGAGCGCCATCCGCCAAAAATTGAAGAGTTTGATAATCACACCTTGATTATTTATCGTGGCATCTCCTCCTTTGATGCCGAACTAAACTATCTGCCTCAACAGGTCTGTTTCTTTGTGGGGGAGCGATTTCTGGTCACCCTCCATCCCGGCCAAGCGCTCTCCATAGAACGGCTATTCAACGAGCACGGTAAAGCCTTGCTGGCCCATTCGCCGGAACATGTCGCGCTGCGGGTGATGTATATTTCTGCGGGCTTTTATATCGATAGCCTGCTTGAGTTCGAAACGGCGTTAAGCGATCTGGAAGACGAGCTGCTGGAAAATGGTAATGATGTGCTAATGCGCAAGATCATCACTTACCGTTCCCGGCTGGTTAAAATGCGCCGCATCTTTAGCTACCACCAGGGGATTACCCAAGAACTCACCGCTTATGACTATGAGCATTTACCGCGGGAAGAGAGCGAAACCCTGCACGCCATCAACGATGTAGCGGATCGCTTCGAACGCCTCTACACATTGACCCAAATGTACTACGACATTTGCGGTGACCTAATCGATGGCTATATCTCTATTTCCTCCCACCAGCTAAATATCACCATGCGGGTGCTCACGGTGATTACCGCGATTTTTGTGCCGCTCACGTTTATTGCCGGGATTTACGGTATGAACTTCGAAAATATGCCCGAGCTGCGTTATCAGTATGGCTACTTTTTTGTCTGGGGAGCCATGTTGGGTATTGCGGGTGTCATGATTTGGCTATTTAAGCGCAAGCATTGGTTTTAAGGACAGGTTTTAAGGACGGGGTTTAGTCTCCCCATAGAACGACTCCAGGAAACAAAAAGTTGACCCATGCATAGGTGGTCGGTGGCTGAGTGTGGCATCCTCTCCAGCGACCAAGACTATAAGGCATAAAGCCGTCGACTAGCGTTTTCACTGGGAGTTGTTCCATGACGATTATGATTATCGGGCTGCTGATTTTTTTAGGCAGCCACTCTGTACGTATCTTTGCTGAAAACTGGCGTCAGCAGCAGATTGCGAAACATGGCGAAACCACTTGGAAAGTCGCCTATTCGGCGGTATCCATCGTTGGCCTGGCCATTGCTATATACGGTTTTGGCCAGATGCGCCTTGATCCCATCTATATCTGGTACCCGCCAATGGGAATGCGCCATGCGGTGGCGCTGCTGATGGTGCCGGCCTTTATTATGCTGGTGGCGGCATACATTCCGCATAACGCGATTAAGGCCAAACTTGGCCATCCGATGATGCTGGCGGTGAAAGTCTGGGCTTTTGCTCACCTGCTGGCCAACGGTCGCTTGGGTGATATTATCTTTTTTGCTGCCTTTCTTATCTGGGCTATCCTGGCGTTCAAAGCCGCCAAAAAACGTGGCCGTCTTGCACCGCCCGCGCCCGTCAGCACCCATAAAATGGCCACCATTGTTACCGTACTCGTCGGCTTGGTAGCGTATGTGGTGTTTGCCTTTTACTTGCACACAGTACTGATTGGCGTCCCTGTTTTTAGCTAATCTATTTTTAGCAGTTTGACGTTAGCCCAACCTAGGAGTCACTCCATGGCCGAGACAACACACACGGTGCCCACCACAATGGCTGCTATGCTTTTGATCGGACATGGCGGTATCGAAAAGCTGGAATACCATCAGGATGTCGCCACGCCGCAGCCCAAGGCGGGCGAAGTGCTGGTGCAGGTGACCGCCACGGCGAAGAACAACACTGATCGCAAAGCGCGTGAAGGGCTGTACCCTACCAAGGACAAAGGCGATGTCACGTCCTTTGCCATGGGAGGTACGCCAACCTTAACTTTCCCGCGTATTCAAGGCGCCGACGTCGCTGGCCGCATAGTGGCGGTGGGAGAGGGCGTTGACGCTGAGCGCATTGGTCAGCGAGGTTTGCTGGATTTTAATATTTACGCCGATGAACGCCGTGATATTAATCTAACCCCGGATTACTATGGCCATGGAGCCGACGGCGGCTTTGCTGAGTATATCGCTGTGCCTGCTGATCAGTTTTATCACGTGCCCAACCCCGAGCTTCACGACGCTGAATTGGCCTCAATGGGCATGTGCTCTTATCAAACGGCTTACCACATGATGACTGCCGCCAAGGTGAGTGCTGGCGAGCGTGTGCTGGTCAGCGGTGCCAGCGGCGGTGTGGGCACTGCGCTCATTCAGCTCTGCCGTATTGTTGGCGCTATCCCGTATGCCGTTAGCCAGTTAGATAAAGCCGAGGCGCTCAAAGCACTAGGCGCAGAAGCGGTCATTGATCGTGGCGACCTACCGACGTTTGTTGACCGGGTGCTGGAAACCACTGGCGGCAAACCAATCGATGCGGTGATGGACTTGGTCGGCGGTGAGATGACCAACCTGTTTATTGACACCATGATTGTCGATATGCAGGGGCGTAAGAGCTACCCCCGTCTCTCTATTGCCGGTGCCAGCGGTGGGAACCTTAGCGAAATGATGTGGACCCGCGTGTATCTTTATCAAGTACAGATATTTGGCGTTTCCCATGGCACCCGAGAAGAGGCCGAACAGCTGGTGGCGTGGATTCGCAGCGGGGAATTAAAACCGGTACTTCACGCCGCTTTTAAGCTTTCTGACCTGCATGCCGCCGAGCGCTATTTTGTTAACCGGGGCAGCAATTATCTAGGCAAAATTGTGCTTGTTCCCGATGCTCAGTGGGCATCTCACGGTGCGCCGTTCGCCCTTGAAAATCCTTCTTCTGCCGTTCAGGAGCGCCGCTAGTGCATAACCTTCATACTATCCAGCTAATGGACACTCATGCCGGTGGTGACGTTAGCCGTATCGTCACAGGGGGTATTGATGTTCTGCCTGGCGCCACCGTTCGCGAGCAGATGGAGTACCTGCGTGATGACGCCGACGGTTTGCGCCGCCTGCTGCTCGAAGAGCCCTACGGCATCCCGGAAATGTCGGTCGATTTGTTGGTGCCGGCCACTCACCCTGAGGCGGTGGCGGGTTACATCATTATGGAAGTGATGGGGTACCCTATTTACTCTGGCTCCAACACGCTGTGTACCGCCACGGCCGTGCTGGAGAGCGGCATTGTGCCCAAGCAGGAAGGCATACAGCGCTTTAAGCTTGAAGCGCCGGCGGGGCTAGTGCAAATCGAAGCGAAGGTGCATAACGGTGTGGTGGAGTCGGTGACTTGTGGCGGCCTTCCCAGCTATATCGATACCTATCGCGATACGATTCAAGTGCCGGGGATTGGCGAAGTCACCTATTCGATCGCCTATAGCGGTGGCTTTTACGCCTTGGTCGATGCAACCGAGCTGGGCTTTAAGTTGGTGCGTGATGAGGAGCGCGCACTTTCAGAGTGTGCCTACAAAATTGTTGAGGCAATAAAAGCGCAGCGGGGCTTTTCTCACTACACTCTGGGCGATGTGGGGCCTCTGCCATTTTTGCACTTTATGGGGCCTGAAGAGCAGATAGGGGAGGGGTATACACGTTCACGGTCAACGACCTACGTTCATCCAGGCGTTATTTGCCGCAGCACAACGGGCACCGGCACCTCGGCACGTCTAGCGCTAATGAACTACGAAGGGCGTTTGAATGTAGGTGATAAGCTAGAGACGGTGTCACTGCGTGAGACGGGGTTTATCGGCACCTTCATTGGCACCCATCAGGAAGGGGCTTACCAGGTAGTGGAAAATACCATTACTGGCCGCAGCTATGTATTGGCCCACTCGGATATTGTGATTAACTGTGATGACCCGATGGTCGCGTGTGGCGAGCTACACCATATCTTGCGCGACCGTCACTCGCCGGAAGCCCTGCCTTTAGAAACGTAGCCTTTAGAAACATAGCCGTTAGAAACATAGCCTTCGCCTATTAAGCGTTCCCATACCGGGGTCTTTTCGGCCTCGGTCATGCTGCCCCAAACCGCAATTTCATCCAGCGTGCGACCACACCCTTCGCACACCGATGTTGTTGGTTCAATCTGACAGATTTGTATGCAGGGCGAAAGGGGGCGCTGAGCAGGAGGTGCGGCGTCTTTAGTCATTAAGAGGCCGACACCTTACCGCGCAGCGATTTAATTTTGCCCTTACGGGTTTTGTGATCGACGCGGCGGCGCTGTGAACCTTTGGTGGGCTTAGTGGCACGGCGTGCTTTTTGCTGCTTGGTGGCACTCTGTATCAGTTCTTTTAAGCGTGCCAACGCATCCTCTTTATTCAGCTCAAGCTTACGATGGCTCTGGGCTTTAATAATCACCACTCCCTCTTTGCTGATGCGCTGATCGGACAGCGCCATTAAGCGCTCTTTGTACAGCGGTGGCAGTGTTGAGCTAAGAATATCGAAGCGCAGATGTACCGCTGAAGCGACTTTATTGACGTTCTGGCCGCCTGCGCCTTGGGCGCGAATCTGGCTAATATCAATCTCCCAATCAGCCAGGGTAACGTTGTTCGAAATGGTGAGCATTAATGGCCCCTGTGTTACTCGTGAACCCATAAGGCTAGCACAATTGGCATAGTGGTGGTGCTCGTTAGGTACTTAGCTCAAGTTTTAGCGTGCCTAATTAACTGGCTAGATTGTTGACCGGCTGGCCATTGATGTAGGCCAGCAGGTTACTAAACGCATCGCCAAAGTAGAGCTCGTAGCTATCCTTTTCCACATAGCCAAGGTGTGGTGTGGCGACCAGATTGGACAGTCCCAGCAGTGAGTTTTCGAATACAGGTTCTGCATCGAATACGTCTACCGCAGCTTGACCGGGTCGCCCGGCTTTTAGTGCTCTTTCCAGCGCCCCAGGTGCCACTAGCTGAGAACGGCTGGTATTCACCAACAGAGATGTGGGCTTCATCTGGTCGAGGGTTTCAGCGTTGACGATACCGCGAGTATCGTCGTTTAAACGAAGGTGTAGGCTGAGCACATCCGCACGCTGGAACAAATCAGCCTGATTTTTGGCTACCTCTAGTCCAGCATCTGAAGCGCGCTGGCGGGTGCCTTCTCTTTCCCACACCAAAACGTTCATTTCAAATGCCTGGCCATAGCGCGCTACTAAGCTGCCGATTTTGCCATAGCCAAAAATGCCTAGGGTGCGGCCTTTAAGGCCCGTGCCTAAGGTACGCTGCCAACGGCCCGCTTTCAGGTTCTCGACCTCTGCGGGTATATGGCGCATCGCGGCAAGCACCAAGCCCCAGGTTAATTCTGCCGCCGCATAGGGCGAGCCAGTGCCCGTCATAACAGTGATGCCATGACGGCGGCAAGCCTCCATATCCACGTGCGCTGCACCACCACCCGTTTGGCTAATGACTTTCAGGTTGGGCAAGCGTTCAAGCAGGGCGGCCGTGATAGGCGTGCGTTCACGGATGAGTACCAACGCCTCGGCATCCTGAAAGCGCGCGCTCAATGCATCCAGGTCAGTAAGCGTATCGTGATAAACCTTTACCTCTTGACCTTCTAGCTGCTTGAAAGCGTCTAAACTGCGCACACAGTCCTGATAATCATCAGCAATGACAATTTTCATTGAATCGGTTCCTTGCTGGGCAGCATATGTTTGTAAAACGCGTCTATGCTGGCAATGCTGTTGTAAAGTGATAGCTGTTATAGGTTGATAATACGCCTAAACCCATTACTCAGGAGTCAAAAATGAGCGACTACCTATTGGATGATTCCCCACTAAGCCCAGGGGTTATTTATCGGTTGCTGTCGGGCACTGTTTGCCCCCGGCCTATTGCCTGGGTGTCTACCCAGAATAAGCAAGGAAATACCAATTTGGCGCCATTTTCCTTTTTTAACGTGGTCAGCGTGAATCCACCGGTGCTGGCGTTTTCTCCACTGCTGAATGGTAGCGGTGAACTTAAAGATACCGTGCGCAATTTAAAAGAAGTACCTGAATGTGTCGTACATGTGGGTAGTGAAGGGTTGATAGAAGCGCTCAATACCACTAGCGCCAGCTTGCCGCCAGGAGAGGATGAGTTTGCGCTGGCCGACCTTGAAAAAGCTGAGATGCCTGGGGTCAGCGTGCCACGCATTGCCAACGCTCCCGTGGCGTTTGGTTGCAAACTATTCGATATGATTAGCTTTGGTGACCAGCCGCTAGCAGGTACTTTGGTGCTGGCTCAGGTTGTCTCCATCCATATTGACGATTCGCTGTGGGATGGTCGCCATGTAGATATGGATCGACTCAAACCTGTTGGTCGGCTTGCAGGCAGTGATTACATCCGTATCAGTGACCGTTTTGCCATCGAAAGACCTGCTTAAAAGCATAATTTTGCGCTAATGGCGGGTGTGACATCAACTGTTACAATCTAAGTAATATTTGTTACTTAGCAACCAACGATAATTAATCTTTAGTCGTATATCCTCCCGCCGATAGAGATAAGAACTGGTTGGTGATTTCGAACGCGTGCGGTGTTAACCATTGCACGTATTCGATATTGCCATTTATGTAGTGGGGAAGTGATCTAGCCAGCAAGGAGCAGATCAATGCAACGATTGGGAATCGGGTTGTTAATAAAAGCCTTGTCACAAAAGGTCTTATTAAGAAAATACTTATCGAATATAGCATTAGCAGTGGGAATGTTTGTTCCACTTCTTGCGCAGGCAGAGCTGAGTTTCGGTATTGTTGCTCCTTCCAGCGGTGGGGCCGCACCGCTAGGATTGGGTATGCAAAAAGGTATCGAGACCTACTTTGCCGAAGTCAACGAGGCAGGCGGGGTTAATGGTGAAACCCTGGCGTTAATTGCCCGGGATGATCAGTACAAACCGCTGCAGGCCGCCAGTAATACCCGACAGTTGATTCAAGAGGATGAAGTGCTCGCGGCGATCGGAAATGTCGGCACTCCGACGGCCACCGTTACTATTCCCATCTTTAATGAATATGAAACGCTGCTGTATGGCGCTTTTACTGGCGCGGGTGTGCTGCGCAAAACGCCGCCTGACCGCTACGTGATTAACTACCGGGCAAGCTATGTACAAGAAACCGCCGCCATGGTGGACGGGCTGTTGGAGGCAGGTGTTTTGCCCGAGGAGATCGCCTTCTTTACGCAGAACGATAGCTTTGGCGATGCAGGATACAATGGCGCCACCCAGGCATTAACTGCCCATGGCGTCGACAATATCGCGGCACTGGCCCATGGTCGCTTTACGCGCGGTACACGCAATATTCACCAGGGCTTAGCGACGATTCTGGAAGCACCAGTAACACCTCGCGCTGTTATCATCGTCGGTACTTACGGCCCCGCAGCGGACTTCATTCGTGAAGCGAAAAATGACTTGCCAGATACGGTATTTCTGAACGTCTCCTTTGTGGGCAGCCAAGCCCTTATGGAAGAACTGGGCGATCTGGCCGAAGGCGTCATTATTACCCAAGTCGTCCCTCCGCTAAATGCTGACCTACCCGCCGTTGAGGCCTACCGCAAAGCGCTGGAAACCCATGCCCGTGGTAGTGAGCCTGACTTTATTTCCCTGGAAGGTTATTTGGCGGCAAAACTCTTTGTTGAGGGCGTAAGAGCGGCCGGTGCTAACCCTGACCGTGAGGCGATTGTGGATGGTCTGCTTGGGTTGGGCTCGGTTGATATTGGTTTGGAAGAGCCGTTGAGCTTGGGGCCAAATGACCATCAAGCCAGTGATGCGGTATGGCCAACCATTATTAAAAACGGCCGTTTCGAGTCGGTGGAATGGGCAAGCCTGTTGCCCTAAAGCTTACGTTACCTGTCTGTCCCCTGACACAAGTGAAAACAGATAATGAAAAAAACCTTAAGTATTCGAGCGATGTTGATCAGCCTGTTCTTAGCCGCAGTGCTAGGCGCTGTGGTGCTGGCGGCAACCGGTTGGACGACCAACCAACGGCTAATCGACTCACAGCGTTATATTACCAATGAAGTATTGCCGCTTCAGGATGCCAGCATGGGCATGGTGCTTACCATGGGGGCATTTGGTCAACGCCATGCGGATTTGCTTGCCGCAGGGAGCGTGAATGACCTCAACGAGGTCACGACTCAATCGGCATTGGATGCACGTTTTCGTGATGCACGGAAAGGCCTTCAGGGGGTCGATCAAGCGCAAGGGCTGAGTGACCTGGATAGCCATTATGAGACGTTACTAGAAGGCGATACGGCGCTGGAAGCAGTGCGCCGTGAAGAGCTGAGCCTACAAACCCAGATGGCCGAACGCATCAGTGCGATGCAGGCGCTTATTTCTCAAGTGATGCTGAGTGCTGAAGATATTGCCGGCCGTACGGCGCTGGCACAGGTTCGCAGTGACCGCGAACAGCGCGAGTTAATGGAAGCCTGGCGCGAAGATGGCATGACCACGTTACCGACCCAATTGCTCGACAATATGTTTACCGCGCAAGCGGATATTGGGCGCCTGAGTGGTAATGCACGCATGGCATTAGCGCAATTGTCAGATCTTGGCCGCCAGATGATGCAAACGGATAGCGCCGATGCGCTGGTTAACTTGCGCCACAATGAAATTGCCCAGCAGGTGGGGCTTGCTCGCCAATCTCTGGCGGCGATCGCCGACGCGCCAAGCACCGAAGTAGATCAGCGCGCGCTAATCAGTGATTTGGATGCTGTCATCGTAGAGTTGGATGGGTTGATGGTATCCGATGACAACGCTGTCTATGAGCTGCGTTTACAGCAGCTAGAGTTAAATGCCCAGGTGCAAGCGGCACTCACTAATGTTGCCCAGGCCATGGCGCAGATGCGAACGGCGCTAAGTGATGTCGAAGCTTACACCGTTGCCCAGGCAGGTAGTGCGGCAACGCAAGCAGAGACCTTAGCCAACGCTGGTCGCTCGTTACTGATCATGGTCACACTGACCGTCATCGCGCTGCTTGCCATCTTTGGCTGGCGTACCATGGTGCGTGTATTGGGCCCGCTAGTGGCGATGCGCCAGCAAATGGAAAACATCAGCGGAGCCGCAGGGGAAAACGCTGACCTTTCTAAGCGACTTGAGCTTAAGCGCAATGATGAAGTGGGCCAAACTGCCCAAGCGTTTAACAACATGATGAATACTTTTGAAGGCATGGTGGCACAAATTCGTGAAAGTGCCGAAGCCATCGCGGCCAGCAGCCGACAAATAGCCGCCGGTAATGAAAACCTCTCCCAGCGTACTGACCAGCAGGCAGCATCGTTGGCGGAAACGGCTTCAAGCCTCGAGCAGATCACGGCCACGGTGAAACAGACCGCTGATTACGCTGACCAAGCCAAAGACGCTAGCGGTAATGTTGATCAGCGCGCCCGTGCCGCTGGTGAGGTATCAACGCGCACCACGGCGGCAATGGGTGATATCCGCGAGGCGAGCGAAAAGATTACCTCGATCATCAAAGCCATTGACGATATCGCTTTTCAAACCAACTTGCTGGCGCTCAACGCTTCTGTTGAAGCGGCGCGAGCGGGTGAGCAGGGCCGTGGGTTTGCCGTAGTGGCCCAAGAAGTGCGCAAATTAGCGGGACGTAGCGCCAACGAAGCGGCCCAAATTCGTCATTTGGTAGACGACAGTGTCGCCAAGGTAAGCGAGGGTGAGCAACTGGTAAACGCCTCAAGCAAACACCTGCAGGAAATCATTGATAGCCTGGGAGAGGTGACGCGCTATGTTACCGAGATTGCTGGGGCGACCCATGAGCAATCTGCTGGTATTGATCAGATCAACCAGGCAATTTCGCAGCTGGATCAGGTGACACACCAGAACGCCCGCTTGGTGCAAGAAGCGACGACTGCCAGCCATACGCTGGATGATCGTGCCGGTGATATGCATTCACTGGTAGGGCGCTTTCGGGTCGGTGACGCGGCAGGGCAACGGCATCTAGCGCTTCCGCAGCAGGAGAAAGTGACTCAGTAGTAAGCAATTACTACCTATTGTCGGAAAGCGCTTGCTAGTCTCATCTAACACGCCCTGCGTGTGCTCAAACACTCGATCAATAACCATAAGATAACCAAGAGGAGCACTGAGATGAGCAGCAAGCGCATTTTAATGATCACCGGCGATTTCACTGAAGATTATGAAACCATGGTGCCATTTCAGGCACTTATGGCAGTCGGCCATCGTGTCGATGCAGTTTGCCCCGGGAAAGCCTCGGGCGATACTGTGGCGACGGCGATTCATGACTTCGAAGGCGATCAAACCTATTCCGAAAAGCCCGGCCACCGTTTTGCCCTGAATGCCGATTTTGCCAGCATTAATCCCGCTGATTACGATGCCTTGGTAGTGCCTGGTGGACGTGCACCTGAATATCTTCGTTTGAACAAAGAGGTGCTAACCATGGTTCAGCACTTTTTTGAGACCAATAAACCCGTGGCGGCGATTTGCCACGGCGCTCAGCTATTAGCCGCTGCAAAAGTACTGGAAGGGAAGCAGTGCTCCGCTTACCCGGCCTGCCAGCCGGAAGTAGAGCTTGCGGGTGGCCACTTTGCCAACCTGGAAGTGACCGATGCGGTAACCGATGGCAACCTGGTCACCGCCCCCGCATGGCCTGCCCACCCAGCCTGGCTGGCGCAGTTTATGGCGCTACTGAATAAGTGAGCTTGGCCCACTAACCTAACGAAATTTGCGCCCAGCACCCGCTGGGCGCTCTTGTTTGCTGTGCCAATAATTGCCGCTATGCTCTAATCAGAGGATTCCTGATAATGCGTGTGGTTACGAACACCCCGAGAGACAGCGCCTATGTGTAAACTGTTTATTCAAGCCGACCCAGAGCTGTGGCGCAGCGCGACACACTCGCTGCGTATCGATGGCATGGTTACCAGCGTGCGAATGGAAAATTACTTCTGGCACATTCTCGAAGAGATTGCCCAGCGTGATGGAATGAACACGGCCCAAATGATTACCCGGCTTTATCATGAATCTATCGACGCCGGGCACGACTTGGGTAACTTTACCTCGTTTTTACGCGTTTGCGCTCTGCGTTATCAAGCGCTTCAATTGACGGGTGATATTCCTACCCAGCATCAAGTGCCTATCGCCACCCTGGATGCTGAGCAAATTTTAGCGCGTGAGGGCGGCAAAACGCGCGACCCATTGCATTAATAAGAGAGAGTAGGGCGATTATTGAAACGGTCACTCAAGTCGCGCTTCCAGCGCCGTTAAAAATTTTTCAATACGCGCTGCGTTGGTGCCCACGTCGCTGGCACCCAGACGTGATGCCGAGCGCATATCCACCTGTACTCCGTTCTCAAGCTCGGTTAGGCGAATGACCACATCATCCTCAAAGCCAAACCAGCGCGTGGTCGCGGTGGCTTCTATGTGATTGTCGGTAATTCGCGCGATCCGCCAGCCAGCCTCTTCGGCCTCAGCTTGTGCAGCAGCGAGTATCATTTGTGGGGCCTCGTCCAAGACCAGCGGCTTGATATAAGGGTAGGCTGCTTGCTGCTGCTGAGCGGTGGCATCGCCCGGGTAGTCAACCGCGTTAGGCGCCGCTTCTCGTGCGTCAGCTAACGCTTCAAAGACAGGAGGGTTCTGCGTATCGGTGGTGATGTCGTGAATCGCGGGCACTTGTTGAGCGCGTTGCCAATGCTGCCAGGGTACGTAAAGCAGTGCAGCAGCAGCGACGATAACCAGCGTGGCTATTAAGGCGGGCCTAGAGCGATGAACCAGCAGGCTAAACAGTAGCGTGACAATACTGACCGCGACTGCTCCTCCAGCGGCATAAACGCCGTTACGGAGTAAGTTGAACGCCTCGCCTAGGCTGATAAATTCGCCCCGATAAGCAGGCCCGGAGCCCGCCATCATTAGGGTCGCCACCGCTAGCAGCAAAATGGCTAAGCCAGCTAGCACGCCTGGCCAACGGCCTCCACGAGGGCGTACCGTTGTTAGTCGCGTTACCATGTTCTCTCCTTATCACAGCGTATTTCGCTATTCTTAGCACAACTATTTCTTAGCACAAACACTGGATCAATGGGCAATGTGAACGTGTTAAAACCTGACGATAGGATATATATGACCGATAACGTAGCCGCTCTTCGCCAGCTACTGCTTAGCGCACCGCGTGACGCCCTGCCAATGACATATCAGCAGGTGGCTAGCGCGCTAGCGCTAACACCGCCGCAGACTATCGCTCAAGTCACTCAGGCGTTAGAGCAGTTAATGCGCGAAGACGCCGCACAGCAGAAGCCTTTCATCGCAGCACTGGTGGTCAGCCGGCGAGGCGGCGATTTACCTGCGGCTGGCTTTTTTGAACTAGCCGTCACCTTAGGCCGCTTTCCTGCGGATACCGCACAGCACGAGGCCGCTTACCGCGCTGAGTTTCAGAGTGCTCTTGACGAGCGTGAGAACGCAGATAAAAACGCTCAGCCTTAAGTTTCGCCACGCTGGCTAGGCGTTTTTCGCAGTGGGTCAAGCAACGGGCCAAGCCCATTATGATCAATTTCGTGCATCAGATGCAGCAGTTGGCCAATTTCCCCGGAGGGAAACCCCTCCCGAGCGAACCAGTTTAAATAAGGGCCGGGAAGGTCAGCGATAAGCCGACCCTCGTACTTGCCAAAGGGCATGGTACGCGTCACTAGCTTTTCCAGATCCTCTGGTTTCATGCAGTTACTCCTTTGATATTGAACGAAACATTTTAGGCGCCATTATCAGGCCGCTGAGCGATTTCGCCAATCAATTGGGCCAGCGCCCGGGCGGGTTCGCTCAAATGGCCGCTACTGGGATGTATCAGCCCTATGTCGCGGTGAAAGGTGCGTTCGCCTAAATCAATCGCACGCACTTTCGCTGGCCAGGGTTGCTGCGCAATCGCTTGGGGCACCAGAGCAACGCCTACCCCTTTGGCGACCAGTTTAACGATGGCCTCCAGTTCATCCACTTCGCATACTTCACGTACATTGCAGTGATTGTCACGCAGAAAGCGTTCGACCTGCCGTCCCCCAAAGGAAGCACGGTCGTAGCGGACAAACGGCTGGTGGGCGATCAGCTCCTGCCAGTGATCGCCCTCAATATGGCGCGGCACGATTAAACGAAATGGCTCGTGGGCAAGGGGCGTCCAGCGTAAATCGCTGTGCAGTGAAAAGGGCGGGCGAATAATCACCGCCATATCCAGCTCCCCAGCGTCGACTTGATTCACCAGCTCCATGGAGAGCCCAGGCACCACGCGGGTGCGGCATTCGCTATAGGCGTGATGAAAGCGCGCCAGCGCATCGGGCAGTAGCGAACGCTGTATGGACGCGATGGCCCCAATGTTGACCCGTTGAGTGGTGGCTTGGCCTGCAGTCGTCGCACCCAGCGCGCTGTAGAGGGTGAGCAGTGCATGAGCTTGCTTTAACGTTTCCTGCCCACGCTGCGTCAAGATGGCGGCACGCCCTTTACGCTCAAACAGTGGGATACCCAGCTCTTCCTCGAGGCGTTTCATTTGTGCGCTTACCGCCGCTTGAGTCAGGCCAATTTTATTGCCCGCTGCGGCAAAGGTGCCTTCCTGTGCTACCGCAATCAGCGTTTTTAGCTCACGGATCATTGATCAATCCTTTTTGTGAATCAGCTAAATAGTTATTGATTTTATTTTCCCATGAGCGGCCCTAGGATTAATACAGCGGGGCTGCATAAAGTGCCCGCTAACCCTCATAAAACCCAATAATGTGGAGAATGACCATGAGCCTCTCACCCTTCCATCTGGCGATTCCCGTTTACGATGTGGCGCTGGCGCGGGCGTTTTATAATGATGTGTTTGGCCTGGAAGAGGGGCGTTCCAGCGAGCAGTGGGTCGACTTTAATTTCTTTGGCCACCAACTGGTCATTCATGAGCAGCCCAAAACGCCGGGGCAAGAGAGCGCCCACACTAATCCGGTAGATGGGCACAACGTCCCGGTGCCGCACTTTGGCGTCATATTAGCGTGGGACGAGTGGGAAGCCCTGGCCGAGCGCTTGAAATCGCGCGATACGCAGTTTGTGATCGAGCCGTATATTCGCTTTAAAGGCGAAGTAGGTGAGCAGGCCACCATGTTTCTGCTCGACCCCTGCGGAAATGCCCTGGAGTTCAAGGCGTTTAAAGATATGAGTCAGGTGTTTGCTAAATAAGCCCTGCATTAAATCTCGTTTTAAGCGCGTAACGCTTGCTCCTGGCGGCGATGCTGAAGCGGGGGCTCGCCAAAGTAGCGCTTATAGTCACGGCTAAACTGAGGCACGCTGCGGTAACCCACCGCCGCAGCGGCCTGATTAACGTTGTGATTATCCTGCAGCAGCAACTGCTGCGCTTTGATTAGGCGCAACCGCTTTAAGTACTGAGCCGGTGATGAGCGGGTAATTTGCTTAAAGTGCTGGTGAAAAGTCGAGGGGCTCATATGGGCCTGTGCTGCCAACTGCTCCACGCTAAAGTCGTCGGCAAAATGGGTGTGGAGCTTAGACAGCACCTGCACGATACGTGAGTAATTACCGTGCCCTAATACCAACGCCCGTAAAGCGGGACCCTGTTCTCCCTTCAGCGCTTCAAACACCACATCGCGAATGCGAGCGTTGCCCATTGTGTTGCGCTCAATGTCAGCATGCAGCGCGTTGGCCAAGCGCAATACGGCCTCCTGCATGCCCTCTGTCATGGCCACCGAGGCCATCGGCAGCGGAGCCAATGCGTTATGACCGGCATCGCCCATGGCCGTCACCATCTCGCTTAACAGCGCCGGTTCCAGGCGTACCGATATACCCAGTAACGGGGCTTCCGGTGAGCCGTGAGTTTCGCACTCAAAGGGCAGTGGTAGCGTTTGCACTAAGTAGTGGCCGGGGTCGTAGTGGATTTCGCGATCACCCAGATAACCCATTTTGCGCCCCTGGGCAATGATGGTCAGGCTCGGCTCATAGAGCAGTGGTGTACGTACCTGATGGCGGCTTAAACAGAGTAACGACACGCCGGGTAGCTGCGTGTTATTGATTCCGTCGCTTTTAACCAGTGGCGCGATAACGGCAGCCAGCGCATTGCCAGCCTGAGTGGTGGAGGCCATGATGGTTTCTCTCGAGCTTCTGGTGACTTTTGTATAATCATAACGATTTATGGCTATTTTTTGTTATTTTATTACGTAGTATCGGAGTATTTGGCAAAAATGACGTAGCTTCGTTCATCGCCATCACCACTGAATAGGCCAATACTATCGGCACACCTCGCACGAGAGGGAAATGTCTGCTGAGTTATACGGCAGTCTTTTGCTGATAAGGAGTTTCACCGATGAGCCAAGCATTATCCTACGCCGCATTTGCTAACGATAAGCCCTTAGCACCGTTTACTTTTGATCGTCGCCAGCCGCGCTCCGATGACGTCGCCATCGAAATTCTCTACTGCGGCGTCTGTCATAGCGACCTGCACTTTGCTCGCAATGACTGGGGAATGAGCCAGTACCCCGTCGTGCCCGGTCATGAGATTGTCGGTCGCGTGACCTCTGTAGGCGATAAAGTGTCGCGTTTTAAAGCCGGTGACTTGGTGGGGGTTGGCTGCATGGTGGATTCATGTCGCACCTGTAGCGCCTGTAAGGACGGCGTAGAGCAGTACTGCCTGGAAGGCTTCACCATGACCTACGGCAGCGAAGATCGTCAGGATGGCACCCTAACCCAGGGTGGCTACTCCGATTCCATCGTGGTGAGCGAGCACTTTGTGCTACAGATGCCTGATGGTATTGATCTGGCCTCAGCGGCGCCGATTCTATGCGCCGGTGTAACGACTTACTCACCGCTCAAGCATCACGGCGTGGGCAAAGGCCATAAAGTCGGTGTGATCGGTATGGGTGGCTTAGGCCACATGGGCGTTAAATTGGCCAAAGCGTTGGGCGCTGAAGTCACGGTGTTCACCCGTTCCGACGCCAAGGTTGAAGAAGCGAAGCGTAACGGTGCAGACCACGTGGTGGTTTCCAGCGACCAGGCACAAATGGATGCCGTGGCTGAAACCTTTGATTTCATGCTCGACACTGTACCTGTCCAACACGATCTAAACCCCTACCTAACGTCGTTGAAGTATGACGGTACCCATATCATTGTCGGCTTGTTAGAGCCTATTGAGCCTGCTATTGAAGCGTTCAATTTGGTCTTTAAGCGTCGTGTGGTTGCCGGTTCACTAATTGGTGGCATTGCGGAGACTGAAGAGCTGCTCAAGCTGTGCGCCGATCAGGGCATTACCTGTGATATCGAGATGCTCGATATCAATAACATTAACGAAGGTTTTGAGCGCATGGAAAAAGGCGATGTGCGCTATCGTTTCGTGATTGATATGGCCACGCTAAAAAACAGTGCAGCCTAAATAACGGATTGTCTAGCTGCCTATCTATCCACTCAGGTAGGTAGCTAGCTGGAGCAAAACAAAACGGCCCGAGTCCTGCAGAGGACTCGGGCCGTTTTTCTAGCTAGCCACTTTAGCGCCTGAGGCGTTTCAACTTCGTGGTTGGCGTGTGACTCTTGCTGCCACCACGCCGGGCAAGAGCATCAAGCCTGCTAACAGCCAAGCTGGCCAGCTACCCAAGCGGGTGAAAGGCGTTAGACCCTCCATGGCGTAAAACTCACCGGTGAGCGTGGTTGTCTCAAACTGCGGCGCGCGTTCAACAATGCGCCCACTGGAATCGATAATAGCGGTAATGCCATTGCTGGTGGCGCGAACCACATAGCGTCCATTCTCTAGCGCGCGTAGGCGTGCCATCTGCAGATGCTGGTGGGGGCCAATTGAGGCGCCAAACCAGGTGTCGTTAGACACCGTCATGATGACACCGCTGTCTTGGGCTCGGCGGGCGACTAGCTGTGGGTAGATGATCTCATAGCAAATGGCGTTACCAATATGAATCCCGGCGGCCTGCATCGGTGTTTGCTCATGCTCACCTTTGGTAAAGGTCGACATGGGCAGGTCAAAAAAATCAATCGCCCCGCGGAGTACACTCTCCAGCGGCAGGTACTCACCAAAAGGCACCAGGTGTTCTTTCTGGTAGCTGCCCTCTACGTCGCCGACGCCAATCACGCTATTGAAGTAACGCTCCTGCTCGTCGCGCTGAACGATGCCGGTGAGCAGAGCGACGTCGGGCGGTAGGTTCGCTTGCACCCGCTCCAGCACCGGGCGAGCCTGGGTCTCCATCATTGGCAGGGCGGTTTCTGGCCAGATGATCAGGTCAACCTCATCGGCGACTTCGCGGGTGAGGTTGCTATAGGTATTCGCCGCCGTGCGCTGCCCTTCGGGCGTCCACTTCAGCAACTGCGGCAGGTTGCCCTGTAGCAGTGCCACGCGCGTGGGCTCGTCCACAGGCGTGGTCCACTGATGGGGGAGTGCCAAGGGAATTAACCAAATAGCCGCCAGTGGCGCAAGTGTCCACCACTGACGGCGCAGCAGTAGTTCAGCGCCAAGCGCACCGCTAAGTGCGACCAGCAGCGAGAGCAGGTAGACGCCGCCAACGGGTGCCCAGGCAGCCAGCGGCGAGTCGACGTAGCCAGAGCCCAGCAACAGCCAGGGAAAGCCGGTAAACAGGTAGGTGCGTAGCACTTCGCCCAGTACCCAGGCGCCAGCAAAGCTGATAAACGCAAGCCGGGCGGAGGTGAAGCGCCGGTAGAGCCAGAAAGTGCCGGCAAAAAACAACGCCAGAATCGTCACGAACAGCGCGGTTAGGAAAACGGCTAGCGGTACACCGGTATAGCCATAGTCGTGGATAGAGACGTACACCCAGGAGGTGCCGCTGGCGAACAGTGCCACACCGTATAACCAGCCCTTCAGGGCCGCCTGGGCGGGGGTTAAAGTGTGCAGGCCCACATAGAGTAAGCCAATGGCCACCGGGCCCAGCCACCAAAGCTCAAAAGGAGAAGTCGTTAGGGTGGTGAAACCGCCCGCCACCAGGGCGGCAAGCAGCTGTAACAAAAACGCGGGGGGTAAACCCATAGCGATAACCTATCTACGGTAAAGTGCGAGGGAGTGGATAGAAAATAGTGTGACAACAAGCGCCTAGGCTGGCTTGTTCTCCTGGTCATCATCCTCTTCGTCATCGCGGCGGGTGTCGCGATAGGCTTCGAGTAGACGGATGCGTCGGGTGTCGGCATTAAGAATCACAAACCGCCAACCGCCCAGAATGGTGTGTTCGCCGCGCCGCGGTAGATGGCCAAACTGCTGCATCACCAGGCCGCCAACGGTATCGAACTCATCGTCAGAGAACTCGGTGTCAAAGCGTTCGTTGAAATCTTCGATGGGGGTCAGCGCGCGAATGGCGTAGCGGCCATTCTCTATTTCGCGGATATCGTCCTCTTCATCGGTATCGTGCTCATCTTCGATGTCGCCAACGATCTGCTCAAGAATATCTTCGATGGTGATAATGCCCGCGGTGCCGCCGTATTCATCCACCACCACTGCCATGTGATTGTGGGTATCCCGAAACTCTTTGAGTAGGCTGTTTAGCCGTTTTGATTCAGGGATAAACATCGCCGGGCGCAAAATGTCGTCTAACTTGAACGCATCACGCTGGGCCTGTGTCTGGGAGAGCAGGGGAAGTAAATCTTTTACCAGCAGGATGCCCTTTACATCATCCAGGTTTTCACCAATCACCGGGTAGCGGGAGTGGCCGGTTTCCTGAATCAGCGGTAGGTAGCCGTCGCTGGTTTGATCCAGCGCAATGGCTGAGACCTGGGAACGGGGGATCAACACCTCACGAACCTGCTGATCGCTGATCTCAAGAGCGCCTTCGATGATCATAATGGCGTCTTGATCCAGCTTTAATTTCCCTGCGGTATGGCGTAAGAACGTCATCAACTCATCGCGTGAGCTGGGTTCGTCATTGTCTCCGGAAAGGGCGCCAAAGAGTTTCTCGAGCCAGGATTTTTGATTGGGGTTGCTCGATCGGTCTTCGCTCATGCGTCAATTCTCTCGTTTGCGGGCAGACAGTTGCTATCTCGTTGACGACATCGTTATATAAACCATGTCGTCAGGTAGCTGTTTTATCACTGAAACGGGGGATAGTACCAGATTAGTTGTTACGTGATTTAACGCACTCACCGCTAAATAATAAAGAGGTAAGGGGCTAAGCGTGTTCGCTATTGAGCGGGGGGCTGTCAGCATACGGATCAGGAATGCTTAGCTCGGCTAACAGCTCGCGCTCAAACTGCTCCATTTCCTCGGCCTCGTGATCATCAATATGATCGTAGCCCATTAAATGCAAGATGCCATGCACGACCATATGGGCGTAGTGGTGCTCGATCGACTTGTTTTGCTCGTTGGCTTCTTTGGCCACCACGGCATGGCAAATCACCAGGTCGCCGAGTAACGGTAAATCCACACCCGGCGGGCTCTCAAAAGGGAATGACAGCACGTTGGTGGTTTTGTCTTTGCCGCGGTAATCACGGTTGAGCGTTTGGCTTTCAAGCTCATCCACAAAGCGAATAGTCACTTCAAGACGCTGATCGTCAGGGTGGTGGGCAAACACACAGCCCACCCAATGGGTGAGCTGTGTCAGGCTGGGTAGCAGTGGTTCGTCAATCGCCGCCTGACGATCAACGATGACTTCAATGGCCTCGCTCATCGCGAACTATCCCATGCGTCTTCGCGTGCCTGCATACGTGCGTCACGCTCTTGCTGGCGTGCCTCGCGGCGGGCACGCTCTTCCACTTCCTGCTGGGATTCGAACATATCGTAGGCTTCGATAATGCGCTGTACCAGCGGGTGGCGTACCACATCCTTGGCGGCAAAGTGGGTGACGCCGATGCCTTGAGTGTCTTTCAACACGTCGAGCACCTGAATCAGCCCTGAACGCTGGCCTTTGGGGAGATCGACCTGGGTCACGTCGCCGGTAATCACGGCGGTGGAGCCAAAGCCAATCCGGGTCAGGAACATTTTCATCTGCTCCGGGGTGGTGTTCTGGCTCTCATCCAGAATGATGTAGGAGTTATTGAGTGTGCGGCCACGCATATAGGCCAGCGGGGCAATCTCAATCACCTGACGCTCAATCAGTTTTGCCACCTGCTCGAAGCCAATCATTTCATACAGGGCATCGTAAAGGGGCCGCAGGTAGGGATCGATTTTCTGGGCCAGGTCGCCGGGCAAGAAGCCAAGTTTTTCACCCGCTTCCACCGCCGGGCGCACGAGCAGGATGCGGCGTACTTCCTGTTGGTTGAGTGCCTCAACCGCGGCGGCAACAGCGAGGTAGGTTTTACCGGTACCCGCAGGGCCAATGCCGAAATTGATGTCGTGTTCACGGATACTTGATACGTAGCGCTGCTGGTTGAGCCCGCGCGGTTTGATCATGGTGCGTGGGGTGCGCATGATCACTTCATCGCTGCTGCCGACGCCGTCAGCTTCCTCTTCCAGCGCTTCAAGCCCGGACTCTTGCAGGAACAGGTGCACAGTGTCGGCTTCAAGTTCGCTCGCCGCTGTTTCGCGATAGAGGTGTTCCAACACGTTCGCCGCTGCTTTGATGCGGTTGGCTGGGCCCGCCAGTTGGAACACATTGCCCCGGTTGCGCAGCGTCACATCTAGGCGGCTTTCAATCAGCTTCAAATGCTCGTCCTGCTGGCCGCAAAGGCTAGCAAGGCGCTGCGGATCATTGGGTTCAAGGCTTAAGGTGATGATGCGATTGGCCTGAGGTGTTGGCTGGCTCAAGAGTGGGAAACCCCTCGTTAGTGTGTGTATCGTTCAGCTTACTGCCCCGCCAGAAGCGGGGCAATGATCTGTGCTAACTGAAAGGTACTTTATACAGTACGGTGCCGAGAGCAGGTTTCCGCGAGGGCGCTGTGAACCCTTCCTTGGGCGCTACTTTTGCCATCCCTGGCAAAAGACCCTCACTACAACCTGTTCTCGCACTCGTTATCGGGCATTTATAAATGCGTTAAACAATCAATAGCGCTCAGGTGAGGCAAGCTCACCGCGTAGCGAATTGGGAAATGCCTCGGTGATCTCTACATCGACAAAGTAGCCGATTAGTTCGGTGGGGTTGGCAGCGCGGAAGTTAACCACTCGGTTATTCTCGGTACGCCCTGAGAGCTGGCCGGGGTCGCGGGGCGAAAAGCCGTTAACCAGTACACGCTGTGTGCTGCCGACCATGCGGCGGCTAATTTGCGCGGTTTGCTGAATGATCCGCTCCTGCAGAATCGCCAGACGCTGCTTTTTGACACTCTCCGGTGTTTCATCCGGCAGGCCAGAAGCAGGTGTGCCGGGGCGTGCGGAGTAAACGAAGCTGAACGAATGATCGAAGCCGATTTGATGAATTAAATTCATCGTCGCTTCAAAATCTTCTTCTGTTTCGCCGGGGAAGCCGATGATGAAGTCAGAAGAGAAGCTGATGTCCGGGCGGTTGGCGCGGATGCGCTCCATCTTTTCAATGTATTCGGCCGCCGTATGCCCGCGCTTCATGGCAGTAAGAATACGGTCTGAACCCGACTGTACCGGCAGGTGAAGGTGGCTCACCAGCTCAGGGATATCGGCAAAGGCGTCAACTAGGCTGTCGGTAAACTCCACCGGGTGTGAGGTGGTAAAGCGGATGCGGTCAATGCCCTCAACCGCCGCAACGCAGGCAATCAGTTCGGCCAGGTCGATTTCATCGCCAAGCTGGTTTTCACCGCGGTAGGCATTGACGTTCTGGCCCAACAGGTTGATCTCGCGCACGCCCTGGTCGGAAAGGTGAATGACTTCATCCATCACCGCCTCAAAGGGGCGCGAGACTTCTTCACCGCGGGTGTAGGGCACCACGCAGAAGGTGCAGTACTTTGAGCAACCTTCCATGATCGACACAAACGCCGTTGCGCCATCAGAAGAGGGCTTGGGCAGGTGGTCGAATTTTTCGATCTCTGGAAAGGTGACATCTACCGCCGCAATCTGATTATTGCCACGGGCATCCAGCATTGAGGGTACGCGGTGCAGGGTTTGCGGCCCGAACACCATGTCCACGTGAGGCGCGCGCTTGCGAATGGCTTCGCCTTCCTGGCTTGCCACGCAGCCGCCCACGCCAATCACCAGGTTGGGATTGGCGTCTTTAAGTTTTTTCCAGCGTCCCAGCTGATGAAAAACTTTTTCCTGCGCTTTTTCGCGAATCGAGCAGGTGTTTAACAGAATGACATCGGCTTCACGCTCATTATCAGTGAGTTCGAGCTGGTGAGATTCGCCGAGTAGATCCGCCATGCGGGAGGAGTCGTACTCGTTCATTTGGCAGCCGTGCGTTTTGATGAAGAGCTTCTTCGCCATCGGTACCTGTCATCTATGAGTCGTCGGGGGACGAGGATGAATGGAGTGTTGTCGTGCGGTCGGCAGTGATAGTGCCCGAACCGCTGTCGTTAGTTGGCGCATTATACGGATACAAGAAACCAGCGGCTAGCGTTCATCCATAATCGATACTTGACCCTCACGATTCTATGGGTATACTACGCACCGTGTTTGAGCAGTTCCTCGATAGCTCAGTTGGTAGAGCAAATGACTGTTAATCATTGGGTCGCAGGTTCGAGTCCTGCTCGAGGAGCCAATCACTTGCTGGAAGTTATTAGCAATTTTGGTTTCGCTTTAAACACGATAGCGTTTGAAAAGACAGCGCTTATGAAAAGATAGCTTAAGATGTTCCTCGATAGCTCAGTTGGTAGAGCAAATGACTGTTAATCATTGGGTCGCAGGTTCGAGTCCTGCTCGAGGAGCCATTTAATCCCCCCTGTTAGTCTAAGTCTCACTGTTTCTTTAATACCCGCTGCTTAATGGCATCTGGGTGTTTTTCTGTGCCTGAATGCCGCGCATTCGCGCGGTGCTTACTGCTAACGGTTCTTGTGGCGTAAACTACACATAGTCAATCAGTCTGGGAAGTTTATGGTGGGCAAAGTGAATACACCGCAAGCCTTGCAGGTGTTTAAATGTTTAAGCGATGAGACGCGTTTGATGCTGGTACTGCTGGTGGCTCAAGAGCAGGAGCTTTGCGTGTGCGAAATGACTTATGCGCTGCAGGAGTCCCAGCCTAAAGTATCGCGTCATTTGGCTCAGCTGCGTCAGTGTGGGTTGCTGAGTGATCAGCGTGAGGGGCAGTGGGTCTATTACCGGCTTGCCCCCCAGTTGCCTGCCTGGGCTCATGAGGTGATTCGCGCGGGTGGCCAGGGCAGTGCCGCCCAGTTAGCTGCGCTGACTCGGCGCTTAACCAAAATGGGTGACCGGCCAGCCCGCCTGGCGGCGCTCTGTTGAAACCAGGGTTAAAGCCAAAACGTTAAAACCAAAACGCCGCCCCTTGCGAAGGGGCGGCGTTTGCTTCTTTAACTCGGCTTGCTTAGCGCTTAGCGGCTAGCCGCTGAGTGTCTTGCAGGCGGGCGTAGTCGAGCAGGATTTCAGCCGATTCGAGCACATAGGCGCGATCAACAGCCAGTGCGTCATCTTCGTCGCTTTCCCCTTCACTGTCTTGGGTTGCCTCTGCGTCCTCAATTCCTTCTGTGACGCTTTCGGTGGCATCCGTACGAGCATCCATCCACTCATCCAGCTCTTCCAGGCCCAGTGCACGACGGCGTTGGTTTTCCAGCGAAAGCTGTTCGGCTTCCTGGGCTTCCATTTCACGCTGACGCTGCTCACGATTTAAGCTCACGCTGGTGTGCTGCTCGCGTAACTGGCGGGCCAGCGTGGACTGGCGCTCTAAATAGCGGAAGTTGGCGTTGTCCTCAGCGCGTGCGTCGTGCTGGGCTATCAGCTTGTCTAGCATGGTTTCAGGTTCGCCATAGCGGCGATACTGGACATTCTGAACGGTGTCCCAGGCCAAGGCATTATCCAGGCTGCTCTCACCAATCCGCTCGGGGTCAATCAGGCTGGGGAAGTCGATGTCCGGCTCAACGCCGCGGTTCTGGGTGCTGTCGCCGGAAATGCGGTAGAACTTGGCGCGAGTCAGTTTGATCTGACCATGGCTCAGCTCGTTGAGCGTCTGCACGGTGCCTTTGCCAAACGTCGGCGTGCCCAGTACTAAGCCGCGACCATAATCCTGAATCGCACCGGCAAAGATTTCCGAGGCAGAGGCGGAGAGGCGATTCACCAGCACCCCTAGCGGGCCGTCATAAAGTGTCCCTGCTTCGCTGTCGCCATACAGTTGAATGCGCCCCTGGGCATCGCGCACTTGTACGGTGGGGCCGCGGTCGATAAACAGGCCAATAAGCGAGTTGGCTTCCTGGAGCGCACCGCCGCCGTTGTTGCGTAGGTCAAGCACGATACCTTCCACGCCCTCTTCTTTAAGGCGTTCGACTTCTTTGGCAACATCGCGAGTAGTGCTGCGATACTCCTCTTCACCCGCTTGCCAGGCGTCAAAATCGACGTAGAACGTCGGGATGTTAATCACCCCTAAGCGGTGAGGTTCTCCATCACGCTCGACTTCAATCACTTCGCCATGGGCGGCTTGGTCTTCAAGGCTAACGGTGTCACGGGTAATCTCAACGGTTTGCGAGCGGGTCATATCCACCGCTTGGGCAGGTACCACGTCCAAGCGAACAACGGAGCCTTTGGGGCCACGAATCAGATCCACCACGTTGTCCAGGCGCATGCCGACCACATTGACCATCTCACCCTCTTCCTGGCCTACGGCGATGATGCGATCCGCTGGCTCAAGTACGCCGGCGCGCTCCGCTGGGCCGCCGGGCACAAGGCTGGAAACTTTGACATATTCACCATCGGACTGAAGTAGGGCGCCAATGCCCTCAAGGGAGAGGCTCATCTGAATATCGAAGGATTCGCCCTGGCGAGGGGAGAGGTAGCCAGTATGTGGGTCGATACTGCTAGTAACGGCTGCCATCAGTACGCCAAATACATCTTCAGACTCGGTTTGCTCCAGCCGCGTTAGTTGGCCTTCATAGCGCTGGCGCAGGTTGTCTTCAATCTGTTCGCTATCCTGATCGGTCAGGGCGAGCGTTAAGGCGTCGTTTTTAAGCCGCTTGCGCCATAGCTCGTCAAGCTCGCTTTGCCGGGATGCCCAGGGCGCCTCTTCACGATCAATTTCTAAACGCTCGTTGCTTTCAAAATCGAAATCAAGGCCTTCGTCCAGCTTTGCCAACAAAGACTCAAGGCGCGACCGTTGCCGATCACTAAAGGTGTTATAGAGATCAAACGCATCATCCAGCTCACCATTGAAAAGAGCGTCTGCCATGCCCGTCTCTAAGTGACGATAGGGCTCGATATCACTGCGCAGCAGGTAGGCGCGCTGGCCGTCCAGAATATCCAAATAGCGTTGGAAAGCATCCTGCGACCACGCTTCATCAAATGTAATATCAGCATAATGGCCGTAGCGGAGCGAGTCCGCAATTTCCACTGCCGCCTGGCGTTGTTCGCCGGTCGGCTCAAGTTGCGCCAAGGCGGCTGGGCTGGTAACAACCAGCATGACAGCCAGGGCGACCGAACGCGAAAGCGTTGCAAACAAGCTCATCAGTCAAGCTCTCCCGGATTTGTGTACACTCATTCTTCCCTAGACTCGCATATGACCCATGAGTTGCGTAGGTCGAAGGGGTATTGTAGCAGGTCGCCTGCGCGATGAGACTCAATCATTACTGTTATGAGGATTTCCATGTCCGAGACTTTCAACGCTGATCGTTTAACGCGGTTATGCGATTTTCTGCGCCAATCACCGACCCCGTGGCACGCTGCAGGTAATATGGCTGAGCGATTGGAGCAAGCTGGTTTTCAGCGGCTGGAAGAGAAGGCCAATTGGCAGCTAACCCCGGGCAAGCGCTACTACGTCACCCGTAATGACTCGGCGATTATTGCTTTTCAGTTGCCTGAGTCTGAAGTGACGGCGCTGCGTATGATCGGTGCCCACACCGATAGCCCGGGGTTGCATCTAAAGCCTAACGCTACGCAGTGCTCTGCAGGCTGGCTACAGTTGGGAGTGCAGGTGTATGGCGGTGTTTTGTTGGCGCCGTGGTTTGACCGTGATCTTGGGCTGGCAGGGCGTGTGCATGTGCGCCATGCCGATGGTCGCTTGGAAAGCGTATTGCTTAATGTCGATCAGGCAATTGCCATGGTGCCGAGCCTGGCGATTCACCTGGATCGTGATGTCAACGCGGGACGGCCGATTAACCCGCAGACGCAAATGGCGCCAGTATTGATGCAGAGCGATACGGCTACGCTAGGCGAGCTAGCGGCGCAGTGGTTAGAAGAGCAGCACGGCCTGCGTGCAGTGGAAGTAGTGGACTTTGAATTAGGCTTTTACGATGTTCAGCCACCGTCCCTGGTCGGTGTTAAGCAAGAACTGGTGGCCAGCGCCCGGTTGGATAACTTGCTCTCCTGCTTCATCGGTTTAGAGGCACTCTTGGCTTGCGATGGCAGTCAAGGCGCTTTGTTGGTGGCCAACGATCACGAGGAAGTCGGCAGTGCCAGTGCCTGTGGTGCCCAAGGCCCATTCTTGGCGGATGTGCTAAAGCGCATTAATGGCCAGGTGGGCAAGGGAGACGACGAGTCGCTGATTCAACTGATTCAGTCGTCGCTGATGATTTCTTGCGATAATGCCCACGCACTGCATCCTAACTTTCGCGACAAGCACGATGAGCGCCATGGTCCAGCGATTAATGGTGGCCCGGTCATCAAGGTAAACTCCAGCCAGCGTTACGCCACCAATAGTGTCACTGGTGCGCTGTTTCGCGATGTCTGTCGTGAGGCTGACGTACCCGTGCAGTCGTTTGTTACCCGGGCGGATATGGGCTGTGGCAGTACGATTGGCCCGATTACCGCCACCGAGCTGGGTGTGCCCACTATTGATGTGGGGGTGCCTCAATGGGCGATGCATTCGATTCGGGAAACCGCGGGTACTAAAGATGTCGAGTATCTAACCCGCGCCCTAACGCTATTTCTAAACCGACCTGCGTTAAGCTAGTCCAAGCAAATAGCTGAATTTTGCTTAGCAATAACAGCTTTGCAACACAAAAAAGCCCGCTAAATAAAATTAGCGGGCTTTTAATATGCTTGGTGGCTACGCCCTGATTTGAACAGGGGACCCCATCATTATGAGTGATGTGCTCTAACCAGCTGAGCTACGTAGCCTTTCAACGGGGGCGAATGATACTGATAACCCCGCCTTCAGTCAATGTTTTATTGCTGGTCGTATGGGTGTTGCCGCTTACACATTAAAGCGGAAGTGCACCACATCGCCATCTTTGACAATGTACTCTTTGCCTTCCAGGCGCCATTTTCCGGCGTCTTTGGCTGCCTGCTCGCCGCCTAACGATACGAAGTCCTCATAGGCAACTACTTCTGCACGGATAAAGCCTTTCTGGAAGTCGGTGTGAATCACGCCAGCGGCTTCTGGGGCTGTGGCACCTTCTTTCACTGTCCAGGCGCGCACTTCTTTAACACCGGCAGTGAAGTAGGTTTGCAGACCCAGCAGTGAGTAGCCCGCGCGAATGACACGATCAAGGCCTGGTTCATCCATGCCCATCTCACTTAAGAACATCGAGCGCTCTTCATCATCCAGCTCGGCAATTTCGGCTTCCAGCTGATTGCAAACAGGCACCACAAGCGCGCCTTCTTCAGCGGCGATTTCGTTAACAATATCCAGGTAAGGATTGTTCTCAAAACCATCTTCATTGACGTTAGCGATGTACATAGTTGGCTTCAGAGTCAAAAAGCCGAAGCTCTTCACCTGGCGCTGCTCTTCCTCGCTTAAGCCAAAGCTGCGTAGCGGTAAGCCTTCCGCAACGTGGGGCTGAATACGATCAAGAATCGTCTTAGTGGCAATGGCCTCTTTATCACCGCCTTTCACCGAACGAACCAGACGCTGGCTGGCTTTTTCGACAGTATCCAGGTCGGCCAGCGCCAGCTCTAAATTGATCGTTTCGATATCGGCGCGCGGGTCGACCTGGTTGGCTACGTGGATAACGTTGTCGTTGTCGAAGCAGCGCACCACATGGGCAATTGCCTGGGTTTCACGAATGTTAGCCAGAAACTTGTTGCCTAAGCCCTCACCTTTGGAGGCCCCGGCGACCAAGCCAGCAATGTCGACGAACTCCATGGTGGTCGGCAGTGTTTTTTGTGGCTTGACGATCTCGGCAAGCTTATCAAGGCGCGGATCCGGCATCGGCACGATACCCACGTTCGGCTCAATGGTACAGAAGGGGAAGTTTTCTGCATCGATGCCTGACTTGGTCAGTGCATTGAATAGTGTGGACTTGCCGACGTTAGGCAGGCCGACGATGCCGCAATTGAAACCCATAAAATGTTCCTGAGAATAAGGTGGTAGGGCGTAAAAGTAATCGCCATTCTACGAGATGCGCTAGCCGTCAGCTACCGGCGTAACTGAACAGCTTTTGGCGGCGTCTATGCTGGCTTGAGGCTGTGCAGCTGGTTCATGGCTTTGGCCCAGTCTCCCGCGAGCGCTAGCGGCAGGGTGGTGACACACTCGTCCATGGCGCGAACAATGGCCTCGTGTTCGGCCTTGCCGGGACGCCCCAGTACATAATTAGTGACTTGGCGTGCCTCGCCGGGGTGGCCAATGCCAATTCGTACCCGGTGAAACTGCTTCTGGCCGCCTAGTGCGCTAATAATATCGCGCAGGCCATTGTGGCCTCCATGCCCGCCACCGGTTTTGTAGCGTGCTTGGCCGGGGGGGAGGTCGAGCTCGTCGTGGGCGACCAGTAGGTTTTCAGGGGCAAGTTTGAAAAACTGGCACAAGGCTGCCACCGCGGCGCCACTGCGATTCATAAAGGTGGCAGGGTTGAGCAGGTGCAGTTCATGGTCGCCTAGGCGTACCTTGGCGTAGTGGCCGAAAAATTTCTTTTCCGGTCGTAGCTCTGCATGGGCGCTCTGCGCAATAGCCTCTACCAGCCAGAAACCGGCGTTATGGCGCGTGGCTTCATATTCCGCTCCGGGGTTGCCTAATCCAATAATGGCTGTTACCTGGCTCATCTTCCCACCTCGCACAAAATATTCAGAAGACCAAAACTATCCAGAAGACTAAAACAATCCAGAAAACATGGTTGACGCCGCGCCAGCGACGGCCCTAAAAAAAATCAAGCGCCGAGGCGCTTGATTCTAACATCGTGTCAGCATCACAAGGGCCATGCAGGCATGGCCCCCATAAGATGCTTAACGGGATACTTACTCGGCGCTGCTGTCTTCTTCGCCTTCGCTTTCACCATCTTCATCTTCTGCATCAGCACGCACTTTTACTTTCGTGATGCTGAGTACTGCATTGTCGTGCTCTTCACCGTGGGACAGGTCAACTGAGGTGACGCCGGCCGGTAGGGTAAGGTCAGACAAGTGCAGTGTCGTGCCAAGCTCAACGGCAGCGATGTCGACTTCGATAAAGTCAGGCAGGTCTTTCGGCAAGCAGCTGATCGCCACTTCGTTGGCCAGTACGTGCAGTTCGCCGCCTTGGTCTTTGATACCGACACACTTCTCTTCGCCCGTCACGTGCAGTGGCACGTTGATGGTGATTTCGTGAGTCGCATCAACGCGCAGGAAGTCGGCGTGGGTCAGCAACGGCTTGAAAGGGTGACGCTGCAGGTCACGAACAACGACTTGCTCTTCTTTACCTTCGATCATCAGTTTGATGACGGAAGAGAAGAAAGACTCATCTTCAATCGCTTTGTAGAAAGCGGTTTTTTCAACAGCGATGGACTGCGCGCCTTTTTCGCCACCGTATACAACGGCCGGCACTTGCTGGTTCGCACGACGCAGGCGGCGGCTCGCACCTTTCCCCAGGTCGTTACGAACGCTGGCTTTCAGGATAAAATCAGACATGGAATTGCCTCTTAGTTTAAGTAAGGAAGACGCCGCCGACCGCGACCAGACGACGACGTTTCCGTGGCCCCAAAAGGGGGCTGTATCGTCAGCGGATTAGTGGAACATCGCGCTGACAGATTCTTCGTTGCTGACCCGGCGAATCGCTTCTGCGATCAGTCCAGCAACGCTCAACTGGCGAATTTTTCCGCTACGACGGGCAACGTCAGATAGCGGGATGGTGTCGGTCACCACCACTTCATCCAGTACGGAGTTGGTAATATTATCGACCGCAGGGCCGGACAGGATCGGGTGTGTCGCATAGGCCACCACGCGCTTGGCGCCGTGATCTTTTAACGCTTCACCGGCTTTACACAGCGTACCTGCGGTGTCGATCATGTCGTCGACTACGACACAGGTGCGGCCCTCAATCTCGCCGATGATATGCATCACCTGGGCCTGGTTGGCCTGAGGGCGACGCTTATCGATAATGGCGAGATCGGCATTCAGCTGTTTGGCGATGGCACGGGCGCGAACAACGCCGCCCACGTCAGGGGAAACAACGACGAGGTCGCTGTAATTCTGACGCTCGATATCATCCAGCAGAATGGGAGAGCCGTAGACGTTGTCGACAGGAACATCAAAGAAGCCCTGGATCTGATCAGCATGTAGATCCATGGTCATCACGCGGTCAACGCCTGCTTTAACCATCATGTCCGCCACTACTTTGGCGGAAATCGGTACCCGTGCGGAGCGCACGCGGCGATCCTGGCGAGCATAACCAAAGTAGGGAAGTACTGCCGTGATGCGAGTTGCCGAGGCGCGACGCAGTGCGTCGAC
Organism: Halomonas sp. A3H3; assembly: GCF_000982975.1. Taxonomy (NCBI): domain Bacteria; kingdom Pseudomonadati; phylum Pseudomonadota; class Gammaproteobacteria; order Oceanospirillales; family Halomonadaceae; genus Halomonas; species Halomonas sp. A3H3. The sequence goes on from NZ_HG423343.1 coordinate 3,563,914, forward strand.
CATCAGGATCAACTCCATCAGATTGTCGTTTGTCGGTGCACAGGTGGATTGTAGAATGAAGACATCCTTACCGCGCACGTTCTCATTGATCTCGACTGCGATTTCGCCGTCGCTGAATTGACCCACCGTAGCGTTACCCATACGGCTGTCTAAGCTCTCGGCAATTTTTTGAGCGAGTGCGGGATTGGCGTTCCCGGCGAAAACCATCAATTTTGACACGCGCAGCCACCTTTGCAGTGTTGGGGATCAGGGGAAAAAACGCAGGCCATTGTTGGGTTGGCTGGGGTACCAGGATTCGAACCTGGGAATGCCGATACCAAAAACCGGTGCCTTACCACTTGGCGATACCCCAGCAATAACCTAACGCACTGACCGGGCGCTTTTAGCTGCCCAGAGCGGAACTATAAATAGCCCAGAGCATCATGTAGGGGAGAGGTGTTGAGTCCGCGTGCTACCCATGCCGGCCAATGTTGTCCCGCTAATTGCGCGATTGCTTGTGCCGATTGCTGTGTATCGAAAGCAGCAAATAGACAAGCCCCCGTGCCGGTCAACCGACTAGGTGCGTGCTGTGCAAGCCAGTTCAGGGCTTCCGCAATTGGCGGATAGCGTTCCTTTACCACGGCCTCACAGTCATTGCGCCACTCCGGCGCTCCCCCCTGCAGTGCGCGCGCCATAGTAATGGGGCGGCTGTCACGTGTCAATTGCGGGTCTTGGAAGACGCCTGACGTAGACACACTAATACCCGGGTGAATAATCACAAACCAAGGGGTATCAAGCGTCACCGGGGTAAGCCGTTCGCCAACGCCTTCGCCCCAGGCGCTATGGCCATGTACGAATACCGGCACATCGGCCCCCAGCTGAAGCCCCAGACGAGCTAGTTCGACTAACGGTAGATTGAGCTGCCAGAGGTGGTTGAGCCCCACTAATGCGGTGGCTGCGTTGGAACTGCCACCCCCTAAACCGCCTCCCATCGGCAACTGCTTATCGATCGTAAGCGTAGCGCCTAGTGCAGTGCCGCTATGCTGTTGCAATAACCGTGCGGCGCGTACGATCAAATTGTCATCGTGGCTAACGCCGCTAACCTCACTGGTTAACTGAATTTCCCCGTCATCGCGGGGGGCCAACGTAAGGTGGTCGCACAGGTCGATAAACTGAAATAGCGTTTGCAGTGCGTGGTAGCCGTCTTCACGACGGCCCACTATATGCAGCATACGGTTAAGCTTGGCCGGCGCGGGAAGCGTTAATGGCGCGTTCATTGAAACGGTTACCTTTACTCTTCGCTAGCTTGCCACTGGTTGACGACCAGCGTAATACGCACATCATCGTAGTGCATGACCATGCGCCGTGGCAGCCATAAATCGTCGACTTTCTCCCAGTCGCGGTAGTCGATTTCCCAGCCGTCTTGGGTAAGATGGCTAGGAAAGCCCAGTTCGTCGGTTTCTAGCTGATAACTGCCGGTATTGTCATTATCAGGATCACCGGGCAGGCCGCGCACCCAGTTGGGCATAGCGGTGACGGGGAGTGACCAGCCCAACTGCTCTTCCATAAGCGCTTCTGGGGTTTCTGCCTCAAAGCGGCCGTCGCTATTGGAGAGGGAGAAACGTCCCTCGCGCCCCTCAAGCACGTTGCGTCCGCCGCCAAAGGGCCCGCTGATCAGCATACGGAAATAGTAGGGGGTTTGATTCCAGTCCAGGTTGGCGCTGACGTTCTCTTCTGGGGTGCGCAATCCTGCCTTGCCGACCAGCGTCCAGGTATCGAATGCTTCTACATCGGCCTGCTGGCGTTCCCACTGACCTGCCTGGCGGCCACTTTCATCCATGGGAGCCTGGGAGGCACAGCCGGCGAGCAAGAGAAGCGCGAAGCCGGCAAGCCAGAGGCGCGAAGTGTGACGTGTCAATGGCCAGCGGGGCGAGGGGGACGTCAGTGTCAACATAAACAGGCTCCATGTCAGGTGGTTATAGCGCAAGGGTAACATGATGGGGGCGCTTAAAATGGGGTTCGCAGGGTTAGGGTGCCTCTGGCGGCGTTAGTTCAGGACTTATTTAAGGACTGAGCTCAGGGCTTAGCTCAGGATAACGCTCGAGTAGCCCGTCGATCAGTGGGTGTTGGTTCGTCCGCTGCATGATTTGCTGAATCAACTGGCGCGCTTCTTCATCACGCCCCAGTGCATTTAGCACTTCGGCCAGATGCGCAGCGACCTCCTGGTCAGGTAGCTGCATATAGGCGCTTTCAAGCCAGGGCAGCGCTTCTTCAGGTTCGCCAAGGCGGAAGTAGACCCAGCCCATGCTATCGAGCACGGCAGGGTTGTCCGGATCAGCCTCGTAGGCACGCTCAATCAGCTCAAACGCCTCTTGCAAGCGCCCTGGCAAGTTAAGGTCGGCCAGTGTGTAGCCCAGCGCATTGAGCGCTTCGGCATTGTCTGGGTCGGTGCGCAGTATCTGACGTAAATCCTGCTCCATACCCGCGATGTCACCTGCTTCCCAGCGCCGCATGGCACGCATATAAAGCAGCGATGCGTCATCAGGTGTACGGCTAATTTCGCGGTCTAATAGCGCATCAGCATCAGCAGGCTGATTTATTTCGTCCAGCAACTGCACTTCGAGCATCACCAATTCAGTAAAGTAATTATCAAAGCGCATCCGTTCAATGCGTAGGAAGGCGCGAGCATCCAGCAGGCGATCTTCCTCAATCAGCATTTGCGCGGCCGCCGCGCGAGCGGGCAAAAATTCACTGCCCTCGCTGACTTGGCGATAATAGAGCAGCGCATTATCGATATCGCCTTGCTCTTGGGTGATGGCGCCAAGTAGGTAATAGGCTAAATCTGGCACGTTAGGTTGGCCAATCAGCGGCTGCAGCAAGCGTTGCGCGGGTTCAGGGTGCCCCTCTTCCAGATAAAGCTGGGCTAGCGATAAGCGCAGATCTTCATTGCCTGCATGGCTCTCTAGCAGAGCGTTGGTTTGCACTTCAGCCGCGCTAATATTGTTAAGGCGGATTTCTGCTTGAGCCAGTAGCAGGATAAACCGCACATCGTCAGGGGCGAGTTCAAGGCCCTGTTGGGCAGCGCGTTGAGCGGCCGGGTAATCCTCAACCTCCAGTGCCAAGCGAGCTTTCACCAACCATAACGCAGCAGATTCGGGGTCGAGCAACTCGACTTGATCAAGCCGCCGCTGGGCAAGCGTTGTATCACCCAGGGCGGCCTCAATCAGTGCCGTGCCCAACAGTACATCGCTGTGATGGGGCAGTTGGTCAGCGTTTGGGCGGGCTAAATGCTCACGCAGCTGCTGGGCGATCAACGTTAATGGTGCCTCTTCAGCCACCGCGATCTCTGCAAAGGCGGTGAGATCGCCATGGCCGCCAGCTTCAACAATCGCAATGCGCTGTTCAAGGCTGTCGAGCCAATCACCACGCTGCAGTGAAAAGGCCGCCAGCAGACGATTGGGTGCTTCTGCCTGGGGGGCAAGCTCTCGCCAGCGAAGTGCCGAGGCTTCGACTAATGAAGCTTCATCGCCAAAGCGGGCCGCGAAGGTGGCGCGCTCAGCAAGCGCTGGCTCGCGATAGCGCTTAGCCGCTTCCAGGTAGCCTTGGCTCGCGTAGCGATAGTCGCCACGCTGGCCAGCAAGCTCAGCGCCCAGCAGCGTACTGAGCCCCGCGGCATCCAGCCCGCGGGTTATTGGCGGCGCATTGCGCATTGGGTCATCGGCCCAGGTGCCGAGGTGGCTATCCTGAGGGCTGGGCGTAGATTGGCAGGCGCTCAGCAGCAGAGCAGCAGAAGCGGCCAAAGGTAATCGCATCGAATGCCGGAACATAGCGCTCACTAGTGAGAAGCCCGAACAGGTAGAGCCCTTTAAACCAGGGCCCAATAAAGAAAAGCGAGGTCGCATGCGTCTCTCGATTAAGTGGCCAGATGCCCAGCATAGCGGCTTGCCTGCCTGCGGCAAAGTGGTGTGGGCCAGATGATAGCCTGCTGTGATAGAATGTTCCTCCTTGAAAAAGTGGTCAGCAAACTTTATGCCTACTTATTAAAGACTATTGTAGGCAGCTTACAGATGTTTGTAGGTAGCGCCGAACCACGCTAAAGACTTGTTTTAGCAAGCCCTAATTGACGGTGCAGCCGCTTATCATCACGACGGCTGCCAAAAAGTCCGACACACTAGCGAAGACGCATAACGCATGACGCTTCTTGCCCTGGGAATAAATCATCGTACCGCCAGCGTGGCCGTGCGTGAGCAGGTGGCTTTTACGCCAACGCAGCTTGAAACCGCATTGGCTGAATTGCGTAACCTGCCACAAATCAGTGAAGCGGCGGTGCTCTCTACCTGCAACCGCACGGAGCTTTACTGTGTCACGGATGCGGCTGGCGAGCAGGCAGTACTCAATTGGCTCGGACGCTTTCATAACTTACGCGTCGATGAGCTGATGCGCTGTGCCTACCACTATCTAGACAACGATGCAGCGCGCCATTTAATGCGCGTAGCGGTTGGCCTGGATTCCATGGTGCTGGGCGAACCGCAGATTCTGGGGCAGTTGAAGGATGCCTATCAGCAGGCGCGCCAATCCAAGGGCTTGGGTGGCGAGCTTGAACGCCTGTTCCAGCATACCTTCGCGGTGGCCAAGCAGGTGCGCACCGAAACCGGCATCGGTAAAAACCCCGTTTCAGTGGCTTACGCTGCCGTCAGCATGGCCAGCCGCATTTTTGATGATTTTAGCCGTTCTCGGGCGTTGCTAATAGGCGCCGGTGAAACTATTGAATTAGTTGCGCGCCATCTAAATGAGGCGGGGGTCCGAGAGCTTACGGTTGCTAACCGCACCCGAGAGCGCGCTGAGTTGGTCGCCGGCCCTCTGGGAGGAACGGCGATCACCCTGCAAGAGATTCCTGACGCTCTCGAGAACGCCGATATTGTGATCTCTTCCACCGCGTCCCCGCTGCCTATACTTGGTAAAGGCATGGTTGAGCGCGCGCTCAAAAAACGTCGCCATCGGCCGGTATTTATGGTCGATATCGCGGTGCCTCGGGATATTGAGCCTGAAGTGGGCGAATTAGCGGATGTGTTTCTTTACACTGTGGATGACTTGGAAGAGGTCATCCAGGAAAATCGCCGTCACCGCCAGGTTGCCGCTGACCAAGCCGAGTCGCTGATCGAACACGGGGTGGGTAGTTGGCAGCATGAGCGGCGTATTCGTAATGGTGGTGAACTGATCCGCGACTACCGCCAGCATGGTGAAGCGCTGCGCGATCTTTCCCGCGACCAAGCGTTGGAGCGGCTGGCACGAGGTGAAGATCCGGCTAAAGTCATTGAGCGCTTGGCGCATCAATTGACTAACCGTTTGCTCCACCAGCCCACCCAGGCCATACGCGATGCTGCGTCTGAAGAGCACCACGATTTGCTCAACGCCGCTCCGCGCCTGCTGTTGCCCACTAAGCCTGCTTTTGAGACTACACCAGCGCCCCCGGTTAACCGCCAGAAGGATGATACGCCCGCATGAAAGAGACTCTGCGCCAACGCTTAGACAGCTTTACCGAACGCTTTGAAGAGCTGGCGATGCTGCTGTCGGATCCCGACGTGATCAATAACCAGCAACGCTTTCGCGATTATTCGCGTGAGTATGCTGAGTTAGAGGAGCTGGTGGCGGCCTGGCAGCGCTATCGTGATATTGAAACCAATATGCACGAAGCCGAGCAGCTTAGCCGCGATAGCGACGCGGACATGCGCGAGTTGGCGGAGATGGAGCTAAGCGAAGGGCGGGAGCGGTTAGCCGAGCTGGATATCGAGCTGAAGCGCCTGCTGGTGCCTAAAGACCCTGATGATGGCCGTGGGGTGTTTCTGGAAGTGCGTGCTGGTACCGGCGGCGACGAAGCGGCAATTTTTGCCGGTGACCTGTTTCGCATGTACTCCCGCTACGCTGAAAAACGTGGTTGGCGGGTCGAGGTGGTGAGCGCCAGTCATGGCGAGCAGGGCGGCTACAAAGAGATCATTTCCCGCGTCAAAGGCGATGGTGTTTACGCCCAGCTGAAATTTGAATCCGGCGCTCACCGGGTACAGCGCGTCCCTGCGACCGAGTCCCAGGGCCGCATTCACACCTCTGCTTGCACCGTCGCAGTGATGCCTGAAGTCGATGACGTGGGCGATATCGATATCAATCCTTCGGATCTGCGCGTGGATACCTACCGCTCCAGCGGCGCCGGTGGTCAGCACGTTAACACCACGGACTCTGCGATCCGCATTACTCACCTGCCTACCGGCGTGGTGGTGGAGTGTCAGGAAGAGCGCAGTCAGCATAAAAACCGTGCCAAAGCGATGTCGCTGCTGGCCGCGAAGTTGAAGCGTAACGCCGTCGATAGCCAGCGTCAGACGCAAGCAGATGCACGCCGTTCTCTAGTGGGTTCGGGGGATCGCAGTGAGCGTATCCGCACCTATAATTTCCCCCAGGGGCGGATTACCGACCATCGCATTAATTTGACGCTTTATAAACTCAATGAAGTGGTCAGCGGCGAGCAGTTGGATGACGTGATTAGCCCGCTGATTCACGAGTATCAAGCGGAACAGCTCTCAGCCCTTCAGGATGTCTAATGACCCTTGATGCGCTGTTGAAACAGGCTGCCCAACGTTTGCAGGCGGCGGGTTCCAGCTCGCCGCGTATCGACGCTGAAGTGCTGTTATGCCACGTGCTCGGGCGTGATCGCACTTGGCTCTACACCTGGGGCGATAAAATATGCTCCTTATGGGAGCAGGCCCGTTTCGATGCGCTCATCGCTGCACGTTCCCAGGGCACTCCGGTTGCCTACCTTACCGGGGAACGCGAATTTTGGGGGCTGCGCTTAGCCACCTCACCTGATACGTTGATACCCAGGCCTGATACTGAAACCCTGGTTGAGCTTGCCCTAAAGCGGGCGACGCTCCCCTCAGGTCGGCTGCTCGATCTTGGCACGGGAACGGGTGCCATTGCCCTGGCATTTGCCAGCGAACAACCTCACTGGCAGGTAGTGGGGGTGGATCTGCGCTTTGAGGCGGTCGCGTTGGCAAACCGTAACGCGCGCTCGTTAGGCATATCCAATGCTAGGTTTTTACAGAGTGATTGGTTTGCTGCTTTGGAAACGTGTGCGGATGCAGATAAGCAGTTCGATATTATCGTCAGTAATCCCCCGTATATTGCCGCCGATGATCCTCATCTAGCCGAAGGCGATGTGCGTTTTGAGCCACGCTCAGCGCTGGTTGCTAACGCCTGCGGCATGGCGGATTTGCTGCATTTGGTAAACTCCGCGCAGCGCTATCTAGCGGCTTCTGGTTGGTTGCTGCTAGAGCACGGCTATAAACAGGCCGAAATGGTGCGTGAGGCGCTTGAGCGCGCTGGCTATAAAAACGTTGAAAGTGCTCGTGACCTGGGGGGGCATGAACGGGTTACCCTGGGGCACCTTTAATAACTGCCTGATTCATCAGTATTGGATCCTGCCATGAAACCAAAAAATAGAACGCTGGACCGTATCGACCTTAAAATCCTGCGCTGCTTGCAGGAAAATGCGCGTATTTCTTACGTCGATTTAGCTTCGGAAGTGGGTTTATCCACAACCCCTTGCCTTGAACGCGTTAAGCGTTTGGAGAAAGCGGGTATTATTCGTGGTTACCAAGCCATTCTTGATCCGCGGGCTTTGAAGGCCAATTTATTAGTTTTTGTCGAGATCAGCTTAGAAACGCAGTCGCCAGCGGTCTTTGATGAGTTTCGCCGTGCTGTGGAGAATTTACCGCAGATTCAGGAGTGCCACCTTGTCTCGGGTCAGTTCGACTACATCTTGAAGTGCCGCATTCCCGAAATGGCCGCTTACCGCCAGCTATTGGGCGATGTGGTGTTAACGCTACCGGGTGTGAAAGAGTCGAAAAGCTACGTGGTGATGGAAGAGGTCAAAGAGAGCTTCAATTTACACATTCCTGCCTTTGAGGAATTTGAGGATAAGTAAGCCGATGATGGATGACCAGGCGCTGCTGCGCTATAGCCGTCAGATCATGCTGCCCGAGGTGGATTTCGAGGGCCAAGAGCGCCTGCAATCTGCCCATGCAGTGATTATTGGGGCCGGCGGTTTGGGCTCTCCGGCAGCGCTCTATTTAGCTGCTGCTGGGGTCGGGCGCATCACCATTGCCGATGCCGATCATGTCGAGCTTTCCAATCTTCAACGGCAAATTGCCCATCAGCAGTCCAGTATTGGTTTAAATAAAGCGCACTCTGCCCAGGCCAGCATGTGCGCACTCAATCCCCACTGCCAAGTGGTTGCGTTAGACCAACATGTTGAAGGCAAATCGCTTGAGCGGTTAGTCGCTTCGGCGGATGTGGTGCTCGACTGTACCGACCGTTTCTCAAGCCGCTATGCGGTGAATGCGGCGTCCCAAAAAGCAGGTGTGCCGCTGGTATCGGGTGCGGCAATTCGCTTTTCAGGTCAGTTGGCAGTCTTTGACCCACGCAATGCCGAGTGTCCCTGCTACGCCTGCCTCTATCCGCCCGACGAAAGTGGCGATGAAGCGCTAAGCTGCTCAGAAAGTGGCGTCATGGCGCCACTGGTGGGTTTGATCGGCTGCTTTCAGGCGGTTGAAGCCTTTAAGCTGCTTAGTGGCGCAGGTTCTGCCCACCAAGGCCTCTCTACCTTTGATGGTTTAAGCGGCCAATGGCGGCACTTCCTAGTGCCTCGCGATCCCGCTTGCCCTGTGTGCGCTCAGCGCCTCTGATGTGCTGAAAGCGCCTTAATCGTTAGCTTTTGCTTCTGTTGTGTCATGCTCTGCGGCGTTCGCACTCGTGGTTGAATGCTTTTCAACGGTTGCTTTTGGCGAGGTTTTAGTCATGCTGCCGATAGCGTCGCTAAAGGCACTTTTCAGCACATCGTTGTCGGGGTTCATATCGATACTGCCGTGGAAAACGCTGCCATCTTCCAGTACCAGGCAGGGGGCAACAATAGTGCCTGAAACCTGGGCTCCCTTATGAATGGTTGCGCGGTGGTGTGCCACCAGGTTACCGGTTACCTCGCCTGATATATGCAGTGTGTGAGCAAATACATCGCCGTTGATATAGCCATTGGCACCTAGCGTCACGGTGTGTTGTTTACAGGTGATAATGCCGCTTACGCGTCCCTCTACCGTCAAATCCTCATCGCTATTAATGTCTCCCTCCACTTGCGTATGACCCCCAATAACGGAGAGGCTTGGTCGCGCACTGCTGGTTGGCGTGCCTGGTGTTGCTGATGAGCGTGTATCAGGTGGCGTTAGCGCCGCAGCCTTATTCTCAGGTGGGGCATTCTTGGCTTTGTTAAACATAGGGTGGCTCCTAGTGAATGACGCCAGAGCGCCTTTGGGGTGCGTGGTATTGAGCATTGAATACCTTAATCGGCTTGTTACTGTCTCAAAGCCTGGAGTTAAGCCAAGTGAGTGGGCTTATTCACGCCGCCGCAAACTAAAAGAGCGAGTATAACGTTAGCTGGGGCAACCACATCTAAAGCGGCAGGAAGCGGTATGGGCATTCAAGTATGGTTTATTGTGCTGGGCGTTGGCGTAATGACGCTGATCGTATGGGATGGCAAGCGCCGTAAGCTAAAACAGCGCGCTTTAAGCGCCGCAGGGAGACCACACAAAGCGCCTGCAGTGAATTCCGCTTCCATCTCAGAACACCCCTTTGAAGCAATGTCGCCACCTGAAGAAGCCTCCGCTGTGACGTCTCCCGCCATCCAGTGCATGCCAGGTGGCAGCCGAATTGGGTCAGCCACTCATATTTTAGGCAAAGTGATCGCCGATGAGCCTGTGCTCATTAAGGGCCGTTTGGAGGGGACTCTTATTGCGCCTAATCATCCTGTCTCTGTGACTGCCTCTGGCCACGTCGCATCGTATCTTGAAGGCAACAGTGTCGATATTGACGGAAAAATGGTCGGTACGCTTAAAGCCAACACTAAAGCCACACTGCTGTCTCGGGCGCGTATTCAGGGGATAGTCGAGGCGCCTAGCCTAGAGTGCATGGCGGGAGCTTGGCTCCAGGTGGATGTGGCTAAGAAGGTCAACCTACACAAAATTGCCATGGTGTCTTAACCGCTAGCTGCTACATCTGTCACGCTATTTATTATACCAACGTCTAGATTCGCTCTGCAGTGCTTCAGTTGGTTTTAACCTGGCCGATACCTAATTAAATGACTTAAAAACGAAAAAGGGATCAACGGGATGAAGCACCTCTCTATTAAATGGAGCCTGACTGCTGCGTTAGCCTTGCTGGTGCTTATGATTGGGTTGATCAGTGGTCTTGGTTTTTTTGCTAATCACAATAGCTCTCAGGCGCTTGAAGAACTGACGGCTACCAACGTGCGGCTGACGAATTTAGCCAACCGCACGCAAGTCAATGCACTCAGAGCACAAACGTTTTTAGACCGCTCGGCAAGTTTTAGCACTCAGGGTAATCCAGAAAAGGGGCAGGAGAGCCTTGCCATGGCTGCAGAGGCGGTAGCTGAGGCAGAGGCACGTTTTAATGAGTTTCGTGCTGTGCCAATCAATCCTGAAGGCACACTTGCACCCCACCGTGATGCGATTATCAGCGCTTACAATGCCTTTGTGACAGAGGGCATTTCGCCACTGCTCGAGGCCGCCCCTTTCCAAATCCAGCGCAGGCAAGAGGAACTGGGAGTATTAAGCGCCGAGCTGGATCTGGCCATGAGCGGTTTTATTGCTTATACCGAAGAGCGTGGCGCTAGCGTTCTTCAGCAGGTCAATCGCTTGGCGACGACTATTGGCGTCATTGCGATTACCCTTTTAGTGATTTCACTGGTGGCCGTGGTGGTCATTCGGTGGGCAATGATGCGTAGCGTTGTAAGGCCCCTTCGGCGTGCCAGTGAGCATTTTGCACGGATTGCTGATGGCGATCTGACAGGTCAAATTGAAGATCGGGGCCGTAATGAAATTGGTCAGTTGTTCGGTGGCCTGGCGGCCATGCAGGAGAAGTTAAAACAGCTGGTGATAGCATTGAGAGGCAGTAGCGAACAGGTCTTCAGCGGGGCGGGTGATATCTCTGCGGGAAGCCAGGATCTCTCTTCACGAACCGAGCAGCAGGCCTCCGCGCTTCAGCAAACCGCTTCCAGCATGGAGGAGATGTCGACGACGGTAAGTAAAAATGCTGAAACGGCCGAAGAAGCGGATCAGCTCTCGGTGGCGGCGTCACAGTCGGCGGAGACAGGTGGTGAAGAGGTGGAGCGCACGGTGCAACTCATGCGTGAGATTGCAGCCAGTGCGAGCCAGGTAAACGATATTATCGGTGTGATTGACTCTATTGCCTTCCAAACCAATATTTTAGCGCTCAATGCATCGGTTGAAGCCGCACGTGCAGGCGAACAAGGTCGTGGCTTTGCCGTGGTGGCCAGTGAAGTTCGCTCACTAGCGACGCGAAGTGCTGACTCGGCCAAAGAGATTCGTAGCCTGATCGAGCAGACCACCACGAAGATTAACGGCGGCGCTGAACAAGCGGAGCGTAGTGGACAGACGATTTATCAAACAGTGGATGCGATTCGTCAAGTCACCACTCTGATGGGCGAAATTTCGACCGCGACGCGGGAGCAGAATAGTGGCATTGAGCAGATTAACGCTGCTCTTACTGAAATGGATTCGGTCACTCAGCAAAACGCAGCGCTGGTGCAACAAACCAGCTCGGCGGCTAGCGCTCTAGAGGGGCAGGCCCGTGAGCTGGCCGACTTGATGGCTACCTTTCGCATTGATGAGAGTGCTACCAGCGCTGTTGCGCTGACGCATAAGGACACTACTCAGCAGCAACAAGTTGACAGTCGTATTGAGCCAGCGCCACGCCAGCAGGCGACGCAAAGTAAAAAAGAGGCCGTCGATGAATGGGATGAGTTCTAGGTCTGAATTAACTACAAGCTGCCGGTGACAAGCGCACTTATCATCGGCAGCTTTTTTACATCTCACACACCTCAGAGGCAGCTATCGCTTACGCGCGAGCAGAAACGCGCAGACGCACATAATCTGCCGTCCAGTTTCCTTGCTCATCGCGTAGGCTGTGGCCCAGCAGCGTCATGGTATTCTCAAGCACGGCATCGCGCACATCCTCGTCGAGCCCATGTAAGAACGGGCTAGCAAACGTCTCAAGCCATCCAATCATGCCGGTGGGCAGCGGAGTCGGGCGTGGAATCAGCTCAATGCTTTCTACTTTGAAACCGACGGTTTCCAGCAGATGGCCATATTCATGGGTGGTCGGGAAATACCACGGATGACGGCCGCGGGCGCTAATGCCCCGAAACTGGAGAGCGGCAATCAGCGCGGTGCAAATAGCGGCGACATTGCCATGACCACCGAACTCAGCCACAAACCGGCCTCCCGGCTTCAATGCACGCTTAACGCCTGCGAGTACCGACTGAGGGTCAAGCATCCAGTGCAGCGCCGCATTGCTAAATACCGCATCAAACTCATGGTCGAAGGGCAATTGGTGGCCATCAACAACGCGAGCGGTAATGCCCCGTTGGCGGGCGGCATTTACCATCTCTTCTGAAGCGTCAACACCGAGAACGTCAGCGCCCAGTTGTACAAGGCGCTCTGTCAAAGAGCCGTCGCCGCAGCCAAGATCCAAAATACGTTCGCCGGGTTGAGGCGCTAACAGCTTGACCACTTCGCTGCCTAGCTTAGGTACAAAATTAGCATTCTGGGCGTAGTCGCTGGCATTCCACTCTTGCCCGGGTGCATTTTGAGGGGTATGGGTCATATCGGCTTCCTGGCGTCGTTATTATTCCGTCAAAATTCAGTTATCAACGTATAGCCATATCAGTATAGCTTGCTGGTGCCTAACTTATTAGATAGCCAATGAAAATCATAATAAATGACTCGCCAGCACTATCTATTTGATAATTTAGATATCGGCCTTGATAAGCAACTTTTAATAGTGGTCTAGTAAAAAAAGCTAGAATGACACCATTTAACCGCTGGAAGAGGCTGTTAATGAGCCCATCTATGCTTTGCTATAGGGTTAATTCTCCCGTTGGAGTGATTGCCGATACCCACGGTTTGCTGCGTGATGAGGCACTTTGTCTGCTGCAGGGGTGCGAGCTCATTCTTCACTTGGGGGATGTAGGTAGCAAAGAGGCAGATAAAACGATTTTGCAGCGTTTGGAGACACTGGCGCCGGTGCATTGCGTTAAGGGCAATATCGATACGGCGGCGTGGGCGACGAGTTTACCGATACATCAGGACATCATGGTGAACGAGAAGCACCTGCACCTTGTGCACCGCTTAGAGGATTACGACCCGAGGTTGGCTTGCGATGCACTTCTGCATGGCCACTCCCATAAGCCCCGCAATGAATACCAGGAGGGAATGCTGCTTTTCAACCCAGGTGCGGCGGGAAAGCGGCGATTCAAACTGCCGATTACCCTAGGCAAATTATGGATAGATCAATATGGCATACGGGGCGCGATCATGCATTTGCTATAGCCATGTTTAACGCCATCCGCAATCCTGTCATGTTGTACAAATCTGTTACCCTGTTAGTTAGCTGTTTTAAATAAGCGTTATCAAGATAAGCGAGGTTCCATGAACGACGTTATTAAGCTGCTGAAATCCCACCGTTCGATCCGTAAATTTAGCGACCGACCGATCCCGAAAGAATTGCTGCTGGAGCTTATCCAAGCCGGGCAGGGGGCAGCGACCTCCAGCCACGTTCAGGCGTATACGGTTATCCATGTAAAAGACCAGGTGAACCGTGAGCAGATAGCAGAACTGGCCGGTGGGCAAGGTTATATTGCCACCTGTGCCGACTTTCTAGTTTTCTGTGCCGATATGAAGCGTCCCACGGAGGCTTCAGAGCGCACCGGTGCAAACGTTGTGCGGGGCATGACTGAGCAACTGTTGGTAGCAACAGTGGATACGGCGTTGATGGCGCAAAATGTGGCAGTGGCGGCTGAGTCCGAAGGGTTGGGGATCTGTTATATTGGTGGTATCCGCAATAATCCCCAGGAGGTTAGCGACCTGCTACGCCTCCCCAAGCACGTGTACCCAGTGTTTGGTATGTGCCTCGGCTATCCGGATCAAGAGCCTGAAGTGAAGCCGCGCTTACCCGTGGAGGCGGTTCTGAAAGAAGACTACTACACTGAAGACGGCGAACAGGTAGAGGCCTTCGATACGACCATGCAGGCTTACTACCGGGCTCGCAGTAGCAGTAATAAAGACACCGACTGGTCTCGCAATCTCAAGCCTTTGTTCGATAACAAGCTGCGCCCTCATATGCGCGATTTTTTAATCGAGCAGGGTTTTGAAATGAAATAGTTTTGAAATGAAATAAAGGGCACTGCACACTGTTTTTAATAGGATTTTTGGAAAAGAGAACGCTCAGTCGGTCGGTTGAGGTTCTCTTTTCCTCGCTTTCAGGAGCTTTACCGTATGCGCGTATTTTCAAATCCCGTCGGTTCCGGCTCTCTATGGTTCGATAATCTCGCAACCGCAGATGGTACCCCCGTTGCCTACGACCCTCAGGCCCGGGCCTTTGTGCCAATGCCTCCTTTCTGTATTAACCGCGACATTATCGGTTGCAACTGGATTGCACCTGAAGAGGGAGCTTTTTGTCGTGCTTGTGCCATGACAGCGCTGGCTCCAGATCCTAGCCTTCCTAATGCGATTCCTAATTGGGCCAAGACTGAAGCAGCCAAACGCTGGGTGCTTGATAACCTCGGGCGTTGGCACTGGTTCCGCCCGGAAGATCCAGGCGCGCCGCCGGTTTTCCATTTGCTCGCCGAAGGCCGTACGCCTGTGCCGATGGGGCACATTGAAGGGGTGGTGACCATTAGTGTAGCCGAAGTAGACCCCGTACTAGTCACGACCCGTCGTGAAGCGCTTGAAGAACCCTACCGAACGATGATTGGCCATATGCGCCACGAAATATCGCATATGCTGTGGTGGCGGTTAAGCCTGCGGGAAGACTTTCTTGATGCTTTTCGTGAGATGTTTGGAGACGAACGTCAGGATTACACCGCAGCACTTCAGCGCCACTATACCGATGGCCCGCCGCCCGATTGGAAAGAGCGCTATTTAACCACTTATGCCTCTGCGCACCCTCATGAAGATTGGGCCGAGACTGCTGCTCACCTGCTGCATTTAACCGATATTGCCGATAGCTTTGCGGCATCAGATCTCTCTTCACCAGAGCTGCCTAGCCATCAATGGGAGCCGTATGCAGAGCCTGATGCAGAGCGCTTGATCTACGTGGCAGCTTCACTCACCGTGGGCGTTAATCATGTTAATCGCTCAATGGGCTTGCCGGATCTTTATCCCTTTGTCCTCTCAGAGACTGCCCGACATAAGCTCGCTTTCGTGCATGATTGGCTACGCCGAGGGGCGCAGGGGTTATGACCTGTATTGGCTACATCGGCAATAGTGAAGAATTTTCGTCATAACCTATACTGCAGTTTAAGGATTTTTCCGTATACCAATAACAATAAAACCGATGGCGATTAGGTTATCGGCTAACCCGCATGGAGACTGCATATGACTCTTGATCGTGCTTACTACCTGCTAGCTGCTTTCTACAGTTTAATAGTGATTATTGGGGTAATTGCTATATTGGCTGGAGGAGGAACGCTGCTTGCCCCCATTCATTTGTTGTTAGGGGCATTGTCGGTGATTGGGCTTTGGGGGTATATCCTCAAGCGCGGGTTTATGAACCCGCGTATGTGGAGGCCTCTGGCCGGTGTGCTGGCAGTGGGTATCGTGATTCAAATGTTCATCATGCTGACAACGGCGCTTTCGAGCGTTTTATTAACCTGGATGCTGACCAGCAGTATTTTTTCGGTCATGCTGGTGATTATGCTCTACCGTTATGGTGACCGAGATCAACCTCTCTGGGCATCTGATGAAGAGCGCACTGCCGCTCGACAGCTAGACGTTTTATTAAGCGATAGCTCTCCATTAACGGCCATTAAGCGTGATGGAAGCCGCGAAAATAGCGTAAAAGTGACTAAATCTAATGGCGGCTATAGAGCAAGCGTGACACGGCGTTCGCAAGAGGGCCAAGAGCGCTTCGAGGAGCGTTTCCAATATCCTGAAACGCTCGTGTTTTTCTTAGAGAAATTCACCAGCGTAACGGTTGATGATTTTAGATGTTCTGCTTCGTTGGATGATCGAGAAAGCGCCGCGGCCACGGTATAGATAAAATATTCAAGTTATTAGTGAGGTACTAACATCTTGAGCTAGCATTTCTTCTAGCTGGAGGGCCAGCGTTTGCTGTATGTGCAAGTAGAGGGGGAGCAATGATTTCTTTAATCCACTCTCTGCTTGTTGCTTATTGATGTAGTAAGCACTTCTTCTTCCATGGAAGTTGATTGTTTCGCCGACTTTGGTGAAGTGAAAGCCTGTCAGAGCAAGAAGTCGGGGCAAGCTAGGTTCCATCATTGCAAAAACTTGAATTTTACCTAGCTGCCTCCCTAAAGCATAGCCGGTGACAAATAGGCCTGTGGCTAGTAGTGGGAAGAGCTGCCTCTCTTCAGTAGAAAAAAAGGTAACATTGTGATTGGTAGTCGAGCTTTCTAAAGAAGTAGAGCTATCTTTAAGTCTTATTCTGAAAAGGCGATTCACAGCCAGTCGTGAGATTTCATAGTAACTGCCTTGGGCAAGTTTGTCGGGATGCAGCTCTGCGTGTGTAAGGCTTTGGCTGCCATAAGATTGTAATGGAAGCTGGTTAAGTGGATGAGGTCTGGAGGCCTGAGGCATAACCACCCGCACGCAGCCTGCCACTAGTCCTGTTCTGCGGTGTTCTATCAAACAATGAATAGAGTTTTGGTCATGGATATCAAATTCGAGTTTTTTTATGGGGTCGCTGGCTTCTTCGTACTCAAGTTCTTCGCAGTAAACATCATGTCTTAAACGATAAGCCAGTTGTTTCTCATGCTCAGTTATGCAGAGTTTGAATTTGAACTCTTGTATGAATCTTGTAATAAATGCCGCTGACGCATCCTTGTTCTTCACTTGCAGTGGTAAAGAGCTCATGTACTATCCCTATTTAAATCCAGAGTTAAGTATAAACGGTATCCATTATTGAGCACTAATTCCACTAAATGCTTCGATGATTTTTATAGGCCTGCCTAAATGAAACCCTTGACCATAAGTTATCCCATAGGCCTTTAGTATTGGCAATAGCGCTTCTTGATCAACGAATTCAGCAATGGTTTGCTTGCCAAAACCTTTAGCGATGTCGGCAATAGCACGAACAATGACGCGGCTGTCAGCGCTAATCAGCAGGCTGCGAATAAAGGAACCATCTATTTTAATATAGTCGACGGGTAACTGCCCAAGGTAGTGAAAACTACTAAAGCCTACTCCAAAGTCGTCCAGTGCGATACGGCAACCCAGGTCGCGTACTGCTTGTAGTACGCCACGGGCAGTAGAAAAATCGGTTACCGCGGCAGTTTCCGTTACTTCCAATATAAGGTGGTGAGGATCAGCGCCGCTAGCCGTCAGCTCGTCTGCCAAGTATTGTTTCAACCCTCCGTCGTGAAGAGACTGACCCGAAAGGTTAACTGCCAGAGTGATACCTCGATCCTGCAATTGGCTAAGTGCTTTTAAACTGTGTCGCAATACCCAGCGGTCGATTAAAATAATCTGCCCGCTTTGTTCGGCAATAGGAATAAAGTGCGCGGGAGAAATTAGGCTCCCATCTGCGTCGCGCATTCTTAGCAACACCTCGTGGTGTTTTACGTCTTGATCTTCCAAACGCATGATGGGCTGCACCATCAACTCGAAGCTATCCTCCTCAAGCGCATTGTGTATGCGTTCAACCCAGTAGACTCGTGCTTGCAGTTCGTCTTTGGCATTCTCCGACTTGGAAAGTAAATGCCAGTGCTGAAGGCCACTCTCCTTCGCTTTGTACATTGCCACATCAGCGCTAGCCATTAGGTCAGCAGGCGTATTGCCGTGGGTTGGAAACAGGGCAATACCAATACTGGCCGTTACTCGATGCCGCCGCTCACCCACAACGAAGCCGATACCGTCTAATAGTTGGACAATATATTGCGCGACACTGACGGCTTGATCGGCGTTGGTATCTTCTAATAGGAGGGAGTATTCGTCGCCACCTAGGCGTGCAATAACGCCACGGGGGCCAAGGTTGCGGAAGAGGGTGTCAGCCACTTCACGAAGCAATTTGTCGCCTACATGGTGGCCACTTAGCTCGTTAACCTCCTTGAACTGATTCAAATCAAGTAGCAATACTGCCCCTTTTGTCTTCGATGGGCGTTCAAGGGCGGTTTGCAGTGCATGTTGGAAGAAGCGCCGGTTGTAAAGTTCCGTTAGCGGGTCACGTTCGGCCAGCCACGTTAGCCGAGCTTCGGCCGCCTTACGTTCGGTAATATCCAGACCAACCGATATACGTGACACCTTGCCGTCATTACCCGTTTGTAACGGCGCATGGTACCAAGCGATAGTATGAGTCCTGTGATCGGGCGTACGGAGTGTTTTCTCCTCTTGCTGGGGATGGGAGAACGTATTCACCTTGGTAGAGGCACCTGCCTCGAATACATCAACAAAATGACGCCCGAGTAGCGAAGCTTCAGTAAGTCCTAGCATCAACTGGGTATACTCATTGACCAAGCTAATTCGTCCAGTGTCATCCTGGGCAATGATAAATACCTGGGCCGTATCCAGCAGGCCATTAACGAAATCTCGCTCTTTGGCTAGCTCCCCAATGCGCACGGCTAGTTGGTCACCGCGCTCTTGTACTTCACTCTCTAACAATTCAAGTTGGCGTGAAAGCTCAAGGGTAATGCTCTCAAGTACATCGATCTCGTCGGGAATGCGGCGGCGGTGGTTGGGAATGGCGGCGTGTATATCGCTAAATTTTCCGTCAGCTAGGGCAGGAAGCAATCCAGCGACTCTACGCAGTCGAGCCATTGGGCCCAGCAGTATGACCAATAGCAGTAGTTCAGCGGCAATCCAGCCGAGTACGCCTACGAACAAGAGTGTGCGAGTATCCTGGTTAATTGCCTTAATTTGCTCGGTAATGTCTGATATCAGCAGCAAGTATCCGATATTGCTACGTTCATTATCCTCTTCCATGCGTACTGCGCTGAGTTCTAAATGTCTGCCATCATGTTCAAGATTTAATGGTGTTTCCATTAAACGGCGAACAGGAGCTGTATCTGACGCTCGCTGCAAAGGTGCTAGGGTTTGCTCTTCGCTTGTGAGGGCTAGCAGTTGACCATTCCATGATTTTAGCTCTCGAGTTGCTGTCATCCCGCTATCTTCAGTGGGCCCGGTGACAAGTAGTGCGACTTCACTGCCAGATACCTCCTTGGCCTGCCGAGTGACATCGGCTAGCGAGCGGGTCAGTACGACCATACCAACGCTTTCTCCCGCCACTAGCACCGGCACGGCAGCGAACTGTTGGCAGCTAGCTGAACAACGCAATGTAGTGAGTGGCTGCTCGGTGTGCATCACCCGCCTGATCCAACTCAGAATGGGAAGCTGCGTTTGTGTATTGCCGGTGCCCCAATTACCCAAGATTTGCCCCTGGGTATTAATAATTAATATTTCATCGATACCCGCCTCAAGCTGTAGAGCGGGCCACTGGGAGTCTAGTGCTTGCTCAACTGCGGCGGTATTACCTGCTTGCAAGGGCGAGCCTAAGCTTGCCGAGGCCGCGGTTAACCCTGCCAACTGACGTAAATTTTCCGATGAGCGAACTAGCGCTAAACGAATTTCTCGCTGTTGGCGTTCATAGTGCTGGCTTCGGCTTTCTTGAAACTGACGGGTAAGATTGTCGTGGCCTAGCCAGGTAAAGAGCGTTACCAGCGCCAGCAGCAGCAGGCTACTTAACGCGATGACCCGCCATGTCAGGCTAAGGCGTTGGGGCGTTCGGAAAAGGGTAAATGGTTTCATCGCGGTAGCGTCCTAGCCAGGATCGAGGTAAACGTCAGAAGCGCAGCGATAATTGAAACAACCACATGCTCCATCTTCTGCTGGTCGCTGATGAATCTGGATTATCCTGAATAGGCAGCCAACCCGTGCCATCGACATGGTGGTATTCACCTGCCAGCATGACTTGAGGGTGCGGCGTCCACTGCAGGCCAACGGTTAGGTCATCTGCGAATTGGGTATGGGCTGGAACGCTTCCCCCTGTACTCGCCTCGAAAGATTTACCGTTGCGGTCTGCGCGGTTGCTGGTAAGGCTGTCATAACGCATTAACCACTGCCAGTCATTTGCAAAACGCCGAGCGTATTGGATATACCAACTTTCCCCTGTCGTGTCGAAGTTTACAGAAGACTGGTTGAAGTTTTTTAACCCTGAACGGCGCAGTGCGTATTCAGTCGTTACACTCCAGAGTTCTTGATTGTATTGGAGTGAAAATACCCAGGGTGTAAAATAAAAATCTCCGTCGCTGACACCTGATTGATGTGACTCTATTTGGGATCTCACGTTGGCATTGCTAATCGCTGCAACGACACGACCTCCATCATGTTCATAACGAACTTGGGCAATCGTAGACTGCTGAGGATCGAAGGTGCCTGATATACGCTGAAGTTGAAGCGTATCGCTTAAATCGTCACCAGCCTGAGGCTTTCCTAAGCCAAACTGTCCTCGTAGTACTCCGTTGCTTAATCTCTGTTCCAAATAGAACGTTAGGCCGTCACCTGTGAGAGCCATTGAGCGTGTTCGGTCAAAATAGATAGACTGAGGCAGTAAGATGCTGGGACGGGTAAATGCCACATCGCGGGTTTGATTATAAAATCCAAAAGGATTTTTAATCCGACCAAGCTGAACACCAAACGTACGCCCTTGGTCAGAAATCATTTGGTAATCAATGAGACCGTAATCCAGTTTAGGTTCTGCGTCGCTGCTATTGCCTCCAGCTCGACGACTTAGCACCTGAGCAGCAACGAGTACATCCTGATGGGGGCGTAAGGAGACGTTGAGGCCAATTTCGGTAAATTCTATGCTGCCTTCATCCTGGCTGCTCTGACCAAAAAAGTTGTTATTGTCAGTCACGACCAGCGCCTGACTAAGAAAGCCATGTACCTGTAAAGTATCCAGAGCGTGTTCGTCGCTTTGGGCGGGAGCAGATAAACCCATTACAACGGTGCCTAGCAAAGCGGCAAGGGCTCTGCATTCATTCCATCGAAATGACTTGGACTCTATCATCCAGATACTCCCTTTCAAGATACCCAATGGCACCCGGCGTTGAGGCGACGCGCTCGCGCATCTCTTCCTGGTCATTTACTCGGTCGGGGGCTTGACCGGTACCTGAAAAAACCATGCGATCCCAGGCTAATTGAAGTTGGTGCGGGTAAACCGCCAACTGCTCTTTGGTAAAGCGAGCATGTACTGGGTTGTTGTTACTTAAAACGAAAACCCTAACCGCTTGACCATCCGGCCAGGTGCGTTGGCGCATGGCGAAAATCGCGCGGGTAGTATCACGGTTCAGCCAGTGGGTAGTGACGTCAGGGTGAGCCACTAAAAAAAGCGGCGCTTCTCGAGCGATGGCATTCGTTGTTGCGAAAGCGAGCCCCACCAACACAATAAAAGTAGTCGCTGCCAGTAAGGCCAATCGCATTAGAGAGCCGCTTATAATGGGTAATGGCATTGGTAGTGGCTTACTGGTTGATTGATGAACGCCAGGTTCACCCGCGGTGCCGTTCTGCTCTGCGCTGAAAATGTGTATGTATTGATGACGTGTTCTCCCTCGCAGCACTAACGAGACTGTTTTTATATTCAGTCATGATGGTATGACTGAAAGATACACATCTAAAGCAACTGTGCCGTATCGATACGGCGTATACGCAAACACTACATCAATTCAAGAAAAATAACAGAAAGTTATGTCAACGAATAACGAGGATAAGCTGTGGCTATTCCATTACCGTATGCTTGTACATAATAGCTAATCGTCTGTGCGACACTGCGAATGCCATCCATCTTAAAAGGATCATCCACCATGTTCACCGGCCTAAGTGCATTCCCGCTAACCCCCATGAACGAGCAGGGCATTAATGAGTATGAGTTTGTCCGTTTAGTTGCTTATTTAGCTGAGGCAGCGGTGGATTCCATTGGCGTGCTGGGCTCGACCGGTAGCTACGCCTATTTAAACCGTGATGAGCGCGCCCGTGTTATTCAGCTTAGCGTTGAAAATGCAGTTGGCGCGCCTGTCATTGCAGGCATTGGGGCGCTACGTACTCGTGATGTGCTGGCTAATGCAGAACGCGCTCAGCAGGCAGGTGCCAGCGGCGTGCTGCTAGCGCCGGTCTCCTACCAAAAGCTCACCGACGACGAGGTCTTCGATCTATACGCCACGGTTTGCCAATCGCTGAGTGTGCCGCTCTGCGTGTACGATAACCCTGGCACAACCCATTTTGAATTTAGCGATGAGCTGCATGGGCGAATCGCCCAACTGCCCCAGGTTCGCTCTATCAAAATTCCGCCGGTGAACAATGATATTGACTCTGCAAAGGAGCGAGTGACTGGGTTGCGCAAGCTGATCCCCGCTGATGTCACTATCGGCATCAGCGGCGACGCGGCAGCAGCCACCGGTCTAAATGCAGGATGTGATGCCTGGTATTCCGTTATCGGCGGGTTATACCCTAGAGCAGCGCTGGCGATAACCCGAGCTGCTCAGGCGGGGGATGTTCAACAGGCCAAGGCGCTTTCAGACGGCCTTGAGCCGCTGTGGGCACTCTACCGTGAATACGGCGGTAGCCTGCGAGTGGCGGCTACCATTGCAGAAATCACCGGGAAGGTGAGTCAGCCCTGCTTGCCCCAGCCGCTTAAAACGCTGCAAGCGGGCGATCGTAAAAGAGTAGAGCAGGTACTGGGGCAGCTTGGGCTTGAGTAAAACCTTATTATAAAAACGCCCGGCCAAGGCCGGGCGTAATATGCCATTAAACGATGGTTACTCAACGAGCTTAAGCAAGCGATCTGGATAATTTGTGAACAGGCCGTTTGCGCCCATTTCCATCAAACGCTCCATCTCATCGGTTTCATTGACGGTGTAAACGTGCACCGGCAGGCCATTTTCATTTGCTTGACGAATAAAGTCGGCATCGATGACTTCTTGGCCTTCGTAGATATAGTTAGTTCCGATTCCTGACGCGTATTCCGCTACCGCCTGGAAGTCTTCATCATTAATCTCTGCTGGGCCCGGTGTCACACCAGTCCACTCCACTAAACGCGATTCGTCCTCTTCACTGGGGTAGTACCAAACGAGCTGGATTAGCGGAATGTCATCGTTTAGTTCCTGCACTTTTAACAGGCTCTCCTGCTCGAAAGACTGCACTAATACTCGGCCACTCTCGACCATGTCGTACTCTTCCAGCGTTTTTACCAGGGCTTCTTCCAAGCCTGGGTTTAGCTGCGGTGACTTGGTTTCAATGTAGTAGCGAGCATCGTGACCGAAACGCTCGAAAAGCTCATCCAGCGTGAGGATCTGTGCCCCTGCAAAGTCCGCGTCTGCTTTATCAGCATTGGCTTCATTGAACCAAGAGCCGGTATCCAGCGCTTTCAGCTCTTCCATGGTGTAGTCGTTAATCTTGCCTTCACCATCGCTGGTGCGGTCAATGGCGTCATCATGAAATACCACGACTTCACCATCGGCGGTGATTTGGGCGTCCAGCTCTAAGTAGTCGACATTCCACTCATGGGCCAATTCATAGGCCGCCATGGTGCTTTCCGGCGCGTGGCCGCTGGCCCCGCGGTGGGCGATCACTTGGAATGACTCAAGCTCTTTGAGCTGCTCCTCCAACGGTGTGGACTCCGCCAGCGCGGTGGTTGTGGCAGCACCAGCAAAAAGCCCCAGTGACATTGCGGCGAATAGCGAATGACGTTGCATTAAAGCACCTTAATTGAATGTTCGTTCAATAAGCGTACATGGCCTGGAGCGTTAAAGCCAAGTGACGAGAACTGTTCGGTGATTCATCGAGAGCCGAAGAGAGCAGCCATCAAGCGAATACGCAGTGGGGCTATATAGTCACCTAAGGGCTAGGTACCCACGTTGAGACTCTTCACCAACGCTTGCGCTTCTTTTATAGAGGTCAAACGTATAAATTGAATAGGCGCATAGCGTGGATTCACCATATCGGCAAAGTAGCGTTTACGGTTTTGCCGCCACGTTTTTAGTGACCATAGCAGAACCGAATCACGGCTTAGAAATGTTTTGCGGAAGCTTTCGTGATTACCTGTACCGGGCCAAAGCTCCTCTTGGCTGATGATGCGTTTAACAGCACGGGTGAGGGCTTGGCTAAATACTCGCCAAAAGGGGTAGTCGATCCACACCACCATATCCACTTCGCGCCACTTTATATGCCGAGTACGGTCAAAATTACCGTCCAGTATCCACTCTTGAGGTGAGGCTGCTAAAGCCTCTTCCAGCTCGGCGAAGAACTCATCGTCCGGTGCTCCTTGCCAGTTAGCGCGCCAGAATAATTGATCAAGCTGGACGCATGGGGCGTTCAAGGCATCTGCGAGCTGCTTTGCAAGGGTACTTTTGCCACTGCCACTCGTACCAACCACATTAATTTTCATGGGAGTTCTCTTTAGGTGGCGCGACATTTTAATAAGTGCTCAAAGAGGCAGCAAGCGCACCATACGGCGTCAATGAGTACCCTGGTACCGTACCACCACTTTTAGAATGGACGCCCTCTATTGCCCCTCGGGGATAGCGCTTTACAGCGGCGAGCTGTTCCCGCAGTGGCAGGGCGATATACTGATAGGAGCGCTGGTAAATAAGAGGTGCGCCGGGTACGTTTATCTAACAATGGCCGCGAAGCCAGCGATGTAGAAGGCCTGTTTGGTGAGCTAGACGAGCGTATAAGAGATGTGCGGGTAAGGCCCAGAAGGTGAAGTGTACCTACTTACCGACAGCTCCGAGGGCAGGCTACTTCGAGTAGTGCCAGCAAAATAGTTCATGACCTTAGATGCTATTGTTGGCTTGGATGCGCCTCACAGAAAGGAAAGCCCATGATCCATTCAGAGCACCATCGATCTCACCGTTCCGGCTGGCTGCGTGCCGCTGTGATGGGCGCCAACGATGGCATCGTTTCTACTAGCAGTTTAATACTGGGGGTAGCCGCAGCCAATACCACTCAAAGCGGTATTATGCTGGCGGGTATTGCGGGCCTGGTGGCTGGCGCAATGTCGATGGCAGCGGGGGAGTATGTTTCGGTAAGCTCTCAGTCGGACACTGAAAATGCTGATCTCGATATCGAACGCAAAGCATTGGCAGAGCACTATGAACTAGAGCAGGAAGAGCTTGCCGCTATCTATGAAACGCGCGGCTTGACGCCCGAGCTGGCGCGGCAAGTCGCCGAACAGCTGATGAGCAACGATGCCCTGGGTGCCCATGCACGGGATGAAATTGGCATCACTGATACTGGTCAAGCGCGCCCGCTTCAAGCAGCCCTCTCATCAGCAGCGACCTTTACCACGGGCGCGCTGTTGCCGCTGTTGGTCGCCTGGTGGGCACCATCATCATTATTGACTCCTCTGGTAGCGCTGTTTTCACTGCTCTTCCTGGCTTTGTTGGGTGCTCTTGCGGCTCGAGTGGGCGGTGCACCTATCTTGAAAGCTGCAGCAAGAGTGATGTTCTGGGGCGCGCTTGCAATGGCGTTAACTTCTGCCATAGGGCGTGTGTTTGGGGTTGTGGCTTGAGTGCGTGAGCGCTGAATGTAGTGTTCTTGTCGAAAAGCTGGATTTCAGCGAGAAGCTTTTAGATGCACCACCAACATCCAGCTCGCGTATCTCTGGCAATTATCGACGTTGAAGTTCTTAGGTCAGACTGCAGCATTGCTGCGGCCAGAAGCCTCAATAATCTCATGGTGTATGCGTTGCTGCTGCTCAACTGAGAGGTTTTCGTACGAACAACCAAATAGTTGCTGAGCGTATCGCACGAAAAGAGCAGCAAGGCTAGGTGGTGTTTTTTTTATTTGCTCTGCTCTCGCCAGCCCCTGCACACTTGTCAGTTTCCTATACTCATCCATGACTTGGTTGCGCATCGCATGACAGTACTCTGCTGCCTCAAGATAACTGATTCTGCCTGCTGAGATGTCTGCTTTAGCCGTCGAAGAAATACGCTGAATTTGCGATATATAACGTGCTCGGGTATGAGCATCGTTATTCGCATCAACACCGACACTGCGTTCTGCCTCGGTCATAGAGCCCCTCCTGGTAACGACTAGGCGCAAAGCGCTCACTGATTCATTATAGCTTTACCATCTCAAGTTTTACGCTTAAGCCATTCTGCCAGCGGCTCGCTGCGGGGCCATCGGCTTGCTCCGCCGGTTCAATCACCGAGTCATATATTCGCGACAACCTAACCGACGGTGCGAAAGGCCAGGTTCACAACTCCCGCAAGCATGTCTATCGCTTTAAAAAACCGTTAGATAGATCACTCGTGCTTGATGACACCCTGATGATAATTCACCCCAGCGTAAAAGCCCGCTATGAGCGCGACGCTAACTACCGGCCTCTCTACTTAAAAGCGTTGGTGGAAGAGTTCGGGTGGCAGGGGCTCACTGTGGGTAAGTGATCAGTACGGGTTGAATTTCGCCTAAGTGCCTGCATTGATAGAAGGATAAGCAATTCACAAGGAGTCGTTATGACAACGTTAGTGATTGGCGCGAATGGACAGATTGGCAAGCAGTTTTGCGAACTGGCCCAAAAAGCGGGTACGCCTATCAAGGCGATGATTCGCAGTGAAGAGCAGGCAGCCTGGTTCAAAGAGCACGGCATTGATACCGTGGTCGCCGATTTAGAAGGTGAGTTTGAGCACGCCTTTGACGGCTGCGACCAAGTGGTCTTCACTGCGGGGTCAGGGCCCCACACCGGGCCGGATAAAACCCTGATGATTGACCTTTTTGGCGCCATTCGTACCGTCGATATCGCCAAGCAAAAAGGTCTCTCCCGCTACATCATGATCAGCGCTATGCGGGCAGAAAATCCTATGGAAGCGCCCGAAAAGCTGCGCCCCTATATGGCTGCTAAATTTGCCGCCGATGCCCACCTTCGCAACAGCGGTATGCCCTACGTTATTCTCAAGCCAGGGCGTTTGACCGACGAAACCGCCAGCCAGCAGTTTGCCAGTTCACTGGATGAAGCAGGTGACAACCAAATCTCACGAGCCAACGTGGCCCATGCGTTACTTCACGCTGTGCAAAAGCCCGATTTGGTCAATCAAGAGTATCTGCTGCTGGATGGCAAACGCTCGATTGGTGAGATTATTCAGTAGTAGCGTCTTGCACGGAAGTTATCTGGCGGCTTAATTCACCCACCCCAACAATCGCCACCAAAGGTAGTCTAATGGCATCAATAGAAAGATCGTTATCAGCGCTAACGGGATGATAATCTTCAATAATTGGCTAAGGGGCTCTTTAGATAGCTGCATTGCCATAATCAGCGGCGCCACCTGATAAGGAAAGATTACCGTAGAAAAGCCGACGACCTGAGTCATCAATACGGCGGGTAGAGAGAGCCCTGAGGCGCCAGCGAGTTCTGCTGCCATGGGGGAAAGTACGGTAGGAACACTGGGGGTGGTGGCCACTACTCCCGTCAGGGTGGCCATCAGTGACAGCGATATAAAGTCCCCAAAACTGCCGCCATTGTCGGTTTCCATCAGTTGGGTAAAGCCTTGGCCCACAGCACTGCCAATGCCTGAAACGTTGACGAGTGTACCCAATCCCAGTGCCGCGGCCACAAATATCACAGTGCCAAAATCTACCACTGTGTTGAATGACTTCGGGTCTACGGCACCAGCCTTTGGCATCATTAGCACTACCGCCGCTACGAGTCCCACCCACGCCGGGTTTGCGCCGTGTAGTGTATCTGTTACCCAGAGGAGCAGGGTAATGCCCATGACTACAGCTACCTTTTTTTGCTGTGTAGCAGCACTGGTTGTTTTGATCGTCTCGATGGGCAGTTGGCATTGTGGTGCGATGCGAGCGGGAAATACCACGAGTACCAGTACCACGATTAAGATCGATTTCAGCATTCCCAGAATGGGAAAATGCAGTAGTAGATACTCCGCATAGCCAATATGAATGCCATACAGACTTTCACTCGACCCTGCCAAAATCATATTAGGGAGGTTGGATGGAAGCACCGCAAAACTTGGCATGTTACAAGCGGCAGCAAGAGCGGTGGCTACGCCCAGGCGTCCAGCACTACCCGGCTCAAAGCCCACTCGTTCGGCTAGCGCTAAGCCGATAGGGATCAATACCACTGCTCGCCCCCCGGAAGAAGGCATCACAAACCCCAATGCCATAGCGGTAAACACTAACCCGCCAATCAACTTCGGGTAGCTTGCGGTGAGGAGCGGCGACAGCACTGCTGCTAGCCGATCGCCAAGCTTGCTAGATGTAATGGCTGAGCCAATGACAAATCCTGAGATAACCATCCACACGGCTGTCGAGCCAAACCCAGCGAATAGTTGCTCCGGCGGGAGCAAGCCGAATACGCTAACCAGCGCGAAAAATAGCAAACCGGTTAGGAAGGGAGGCAGCACGCCGGTACTCCATAGAACCAGCGTAATTACTACCACACTAGCGGCGTAAGAAAATGCTGTGGGATGGGGCGCTATGGGAAAAAGTGTCAGTAGCAAAGCGGCCAGCAAGGCCGTTGCCACCATGGCATGAGAGAAACTAAGCGAGCGAAGCATGGCGAGACCCTAGCTGTGGTGAGCCAATTGCGCGGTGCGCGCAGCTGGGCCTACAATAGTTTCTGTATGCTGACGTGTTAAGGGTAAGATGTGACAATAAATAGCGATAATGCGACAATGTCGCTGCCCAGTGATATAGCGTTCATCCTTGACCCTGCTCGTCCTGTATTGACCCATGCTCGCAGTATGCAGGCGGAAACCGGTGTCTTGCCTCACGCCCACCCACGCGGGCAATTGCTGTGGGCCAAGCAGGGTGTGCTGCGCGTTACTAGTGAACAGGCGGTGTGGGTTGTACCCTCTACCCACGGTGTATGGATACCCGGTAACTGCAACCACCAAGTGAGCTGCGAAACGCTGGTGGAAACCCGCAATCTCTACATTGACCCTACTTACCCGGTACGCGATCAGGACACCCAGGTGGTGATGGTGGCGATGACCGCGTTGATGCGCGAGATTGTGCTCAGGCTAAACGATTCTCCGAAGTGTAGCGGCGATGCCAGTACCGCTCGCCTAGGCTTAGTCGCTATTGATGAGCTCAATAGCCTATCCGCCGCGGACTTGTCGCTACCTGCTGGTACTGACCCGCGGTTGCGGCGCATTATTAGCCACATGGTTAGCCACCCAGACACCCGGCATATATTGGGCGAGCTGGCCAGCTTAGCTGGGGCTAGCGTGCGCACCTTGGAGCGGTTATTCAAGTCCGAAACCGGGTTGACCTTTCGTCAGTGGCGCACCCGTTTCAAGCTGATGAACGCGCTCGAAGCCTTGGATAGAGGCGAAAGTTCAACCGCTGTGGCCTATACGGTAGGTTATAAAAGCACCAGCAGTTTTGTGGCTGCCTTCAAAGCAGAGTTTGGCTATACACCCCAAGTCCACGCTCGCCGACTGTGACCTGACCCACGTCAAGACGTCAACAGACCCTAGCAACATATTGCTAGGGCATGGCGGACAACAGGCCCTTAACTCATGAATTCACCCCCTTCATGCCCTCCGGTGTATAGCGCTCGCCGATGACAGGAAGGCGAGCAGTGGCCGCCTCAAGTTGTTGCTGCTCATCAGTGGTCAGGGTGATGGACGCCGCTGCTGCATTCTCTTCAAGGTAGCGCAACCGTTTGGTGCCCGGAATCGGTACGATGTTGTCGCCTTTGGATAGCAGCCAGGCCAGCGAGAGCTGCGCAGGGGTGCAGCCTTTGAGTGCTGCCATGTCACCAATCACCTCCGCGATTCGGCGGTTAGAGTCCATGGCCTGTTCAGAGAAGCGCGGCAGGTTAGAACGAAAATCGTCTTCGCCGAAATCAGCGTTTTCTTGAAACCTGCCCGTTAAAAAACCTCGGCCGAGAGGAGAGTAGGGCACGAAGCCGATGCCGAGCTCCTTGCAGGTGGGCAGTACCGCTTGCTCCACGTCCCGTGTCCAGAGCGAGTATTCGGTTTGAACCGCCGTCACCGGGTGCACGGCGTGTGCGCGGCGCAGGGTCTCGTCGCTAACCTCGCAGAGGCCAATGTGGGCAATTTTTCCCTCTTTAACCAGTTGTGCCAAGCCCTCCATGGTCTCTTCGATAGGGGTTTCCGGGTTAACGCGGTGAACGTAGTAGAGATCGATCTGTTCGATGCCCAGCCGCTTTAGCGACGCCTCGCAAGCTTGGCGGGCATAATGGGCGCTGCTATCCAGGCTACGCTGATACTCACCAGGGTTGCGAACAATGCCGAATTTGGTGGCGATACGTACGTTTGGCTTATGGCTGGCAAGAAAACGGCCAATCAGCTCCTCGTTATGGTGTGGCCCGTACATATCCGCCGTGTCAAAAAAGTCGATTCCCAGCTCCACCGCACGAGCCAACACCCGAAGCGATTCGCTATCGTCTCGGGGGCCGTAAAACTCGCTCATTCCCATGCAACCTAAGCCTATGGCGGAAACGGATAGGTCGGTTCCGAGAGTGCGTTTTTGCATGCTATGTCTCCTGTCATTACTTACGAAACCATGGCTCATCAAGAGATCGTGAGCCGTTTTCGAGCGCTTGTTGAAACGCGCAATAACAGCGTGGCACTATCCAATAATGAAAAAAATGAACGAGTTCGGTAAACCATTTTCCAGTTATGAAAACCAGATGCCCCGCGGGTGGGTCTGGGATGACACACGCGCCTTTCTGGCGGTGGCCCGCCAAGGCACTTTGAGCGGCGCGGCAGCGGAACTCCACCTGGGTATCGCGACGCTCTCCCGGCGTATCGAGCGGCTGGAAAAAGCCTTGAAGCTGCCGTTGTTTGTTCGTCAGCAGTCGGGCTATCAGCTTACTGAAGAAGGGGCCGGGCTAATCGAAAAAGCCGAAGCGCTGGAAGCCGCCGCAGCGGCCTTCTCTAGCGAGGGCGCACTCGCTACGCAGCTGAGCGGCAGGGTGCGCTTGGCCACCGCTGAAAACCTGGCCACGTCGTTGATTCTGCCCGCATTGCCACAATTTTATGCTCAGTACCCCGGCATCACACTTGAGCTGGTGACCGATATCACCACCGTCAATCTGCACCGTCGCGACGCTGATTTGGCGCTCAGAATGGTCAAGCCCGAGCGGGGTAATGTCACCCTTCGCCGACTCGGCTCGCTGGGGTTTGGGCTTTATGCTAGCCCCGGTTATGTGGCCCAGCGTGAGGTTCATCATGACGCGGGCAATTACGACAGCGACGCCTTTATTACCTGGGGAGAAATGCAAGCGCACCTGCCTGCCGCCCAATGGGTTGAGCGGGTTCTGCAAGGGCAGGAACCGGCGTTAACCACCACCTCGCTGGCGACCCAGCTAGCGGCGGCGAAAGCGGGGCTGGGGATAGCGGTGTTGCCGCATTTTCTGGCGTTGGAGGCTGGACTGGTGTGTGTCGCTGCGGATATTGGCGTGGATCAGCCCATCTATCTCGTTATTCAGACGGATCTCACCCAATCAGGCCGTACCCGGGCCGTGGCGGACTTTCTGACTGAGCTGGTGGCCAGTAACCGCAAGCGCTTGAGTGGGTGATATAGTCACTAAGTCTTCACTTTTTATCCGACAGGCCATCCATGACACCCACTGATATTGGCAGCGCCTACGATCAGATCACCCACCTCTGGCAAAGCGACAAATTCAATCTCGCTAACGGGATAGAGGCGCACAAAAGGGCGCTTTCGTTTGTGAAGGGCCGAGGAAAGGCACTCGATATCGGTTGTGGGTGTACCGGCCGCTTTATCGACTTCTTGCAACAAGAAGGCTTTACGCCTGAAGGCGTGGATATTTCCGATGAAATGCTGCGCCTCGCTAAGCAGAAGCACCCTGACGTGACCTTTCACCACCAGGATATTTGCCAGTGGCAGCCGCTGGAAAAATACGACTTTATCACCGCCTGGGACAGCATTTGGCATATTCCGCTAGTGCAGCAGGAAAGTGTGATGACCAAACTTATCGGAAGCCTGAATAAGGGTGGGGTACTGATCTTCTCTTTCGGCGGTACCGACGAACCTGGTGAGCATACCGATAGTTTTATGGGGCCCGAGGTCTACTACTCTACGCTTGGCACAAACGGCTTCGTATCCTTATTGATGAAGTTAGGCGCGGTGTGCAGACATCTGGAGTACGATCAGCACCCGGAGTTGCATACTTATTTGATAGTGCAGAAAAGGTAGCGTCGTGCTTTTCATCAATTAACTATTATCAGGACTGATCGTAATGTCCGCCGATGGCAAAAATATAAATAGCTTTGTCATCGAACCGGTAGATCAGCCGATCTCTTTGTGAAATGCGCCTTGACCACAAGCCAGAAAGATTGTGTCTGAGTGGCTCGGGTTTTCCGATACCAGCCGTTGGATCGTCAGAGCGGAGCATTTCTTTTAAGAGTTTGCAGAGCGCTTTATGCAGCTTCTTATCTGTTTCACGCATTTTTTCATAGGCTTCCCACGTACGGCCCTCAAATACCAGTGATCTCATTCATCTGCTCATTATCAGGTTGGTATCCTTGACCACGACTATGGGTATCTAGAGAAGCCGCAATTTGTTGCATGAGGTCTCGGTTCTGAAGCACATGCAGTGTTTCTTGCTCTCTTTCCCAGTCCTCAGCGCTAATCACCACAAACGCCTCTCCGGTACGACGGGTTACCTTTAAGGGTTCGTGCTGGCTAATCACTTGTTCTACTACGCTTTTCAGGTTGTCTCTGAATTTGTTAACACTGATAATATCCATAACGTCACCATAATGTACGGAAATTCCGTACAACTATATCTCACTAGCTCCGACAAGGCCAAGCGCAGCGATAGCTTTATCGCTGCGCTTGGCCTAGATTTCCTGAATTCATAGTTGCACGTGCTGGTAATATTGTGCAGCTAATAATACTTTGTCTGCATGATGTTGCTGTCTAAAAATCTGCTAATGGTCGATGTGAATGGTCAGTCCCTCTTTCCCCATAGCAATATGGTCAGCGAGTATATTTTGCTGATACTCCCCACCATTTTGCCGCCGGAATGGAATAGAGGATTCATTAAAAAGATTTTCGAGGCGTAGACGCCAAGCGGCTAGCTCCTTCGCTACGCTGACTTTCGAAAGTTTGCCGGTGCCATACACGGCATGGGTTGGCAGTACATCCATACCTGGGAAAAACAGGGCGCCGTGGGTGATGGGGAATAGCAATTCCTCCAAGGGGCCATTAATACCTCGGGGTGAATAGTCCTCCGCTGGGCCACCCACCATTACCGACAGTAATGCCCGTTTGCCTTTGAGAATACCGTCTCCATAGCGATAACGATTGCCTTCATCTTTGTATCCGTAAGCAAATCCATAGGCGTACACCCGGTCTATCCAGCCTTTGAGAATGGCGGGCATACCAAACCACCACAAGGGAAAGTGGAATATGACGGCGTCGGCGGCAAGCAGCTTGTCCTGCTCTGCGGCGACATCCTGCGTCTGCTGGTGAGTGGCATAGGCGTGCTGCGACTCTTGAATAAAGCCTAGCCGGTCATTATTTATACGGTTGGGGAAATCGTGCTCATCAAACGTCGCTTTCCAACCCATGCCATATAGGTCTGACTGCAGCACGGTTTGGCCTTGTCGCTCCAGTATTTGTACCGTTTCAGTTACGAACCGGCG
The DNA here is from genome assembly GCF_000982975.1 of Halomonas sp. A3H3. NCBI lineage: Bacteria > Pseudomonadati > Pseudomonadota > Gammaproteobacteria > Oceanospirillales > Halomonadaceae > Halomonas > Halomonas sp. A3H3. The sequence goes on from NZ_HG423343.1 coordinate 3,597,638, forward strand.
GGTCAATGATGTGGGTTCTGGGTGCGCATACACAATCAATATGGTCTTGGACACTCTAATGCTCCTACAGGCGAATTTACTTGGTGGATACGCTAGAGATTGTGGGCAAGAATAAGCTATCAATGAAATTAATAGTTTTATGATCTACTATATAAAATATGGATAATAAAAGGCTGGATCTTAATTTGTTGGCGACCTTAGAGGCTTTGCTTGAAGAGCAAAATGTCACGAGAGCCGCCGCACGCCTGCATCTTAGTCAGCCTGCCGTCAGCGCTCAGCTGAGCCGCCTTAGGGATATGTTCAACGACCCGCTGCTCATTCCGGCTCACCGCGGGATGATGCCTACCACCAAAGCGTTGGAGTTACTTACCCCACTACGTATTGCACTGGATCAGGTGCGAGAGACGCTGATAACGCACCAGCACTTTGAACCTGCCCAAGCGTCGCTGACCATTACGATTGCATGCACCGATTACCTTCAAGCGGTCATTGGTTTGGCGGTCATGAACGAATTAAGGCGTCAAGCACCTGGCATTAGAATCGCCATACGTAGTCTGGAGCCACCCAGGCTGGAAGCTCAAATGGCACGGGGTGAAGTGGATCTTGCACTCATGACACCCGAAGAGGCGCCCAAGGTTTTACGAATCAGGCCGCTGTATGATGAGAACTATGTGCTGGTTGGATGCTGGAATCACTCACAGCTAAGTGAGGAAATGACGATTGAAGAGTATGTCCAGCTTGAGCACGTAATCGTTTCGCTCAGCGGAGGCGATTTTTCCACTCAGGTGGATCAGGTCTTACAAACATTGGGCTATAGGCGCAATGTTGTTCTGTCTACATCTTCATTCCTGTTCGTCCCAGAGATTGTTGCGCACTCACGTTTTGTGGCACTGGTGCCACGGCGTTTAGTTGCCCAGCGTTCCGACCTTAAAGTTGTTGAATCCCCCATTAAATCACTGGGATTCAAAGTCGGTATGGTGTGGCATGAGCGCAATCATGGTCACAGCGCACATCGTTGGGTGCGTGAGCAAATAGCGCGCATCGTTGGGTGCGTGAGCAAATAGCACACGTACTCTAATCTTAGCTTAAGTAGTCACAGGCAACGTCCGAAAACGACCTATCTGGTCGATCACCAATTCAACCACCGCCTTAAGATCCTTTTCGGTGGCGCCATCGCGTGCTTGCACGGACATCCCTTGGATGATTGCCCCGACAAAGCGGGCGAGTGCCGCAACATTCGTATCGACACTTAACTGTCCCTGCGAAATTCCTTGTTCAATCCTATCCCGCAAGGCATTCATCGTTGCTGCGCGCTCTTGCGCCACCATATCGGCAATAGCGTCATTGTCGCGGGCGCAGGTCAAAACAGCCGTCGAGATCATACAGCCACGGGGCCTATCCGGGCGGCAGAACTGCTTGGCTGCTTCCATCAACAGTTGCTCGAAGGCAGCCACCACATCTTCTTCTTGCAGGGCGGCAACCGCAAACGCACCAACCTCAGATTGATACCAGTCCAGTGCTTCTCGATAGAGGTCTGCCTTTGAAGTGAAGGCTGCATATAGACTCTGCGGTGTGATGCCCATAGCGGCTGTCAGCTCAGCGATTGAAGCACCTTCATAACCGAATTGCCAAAATGTCTTCCCCGCGATGGCTAAGGCCGCACTGCGGTCGAAAGCCCGTGGACGGCCACGCGAGCGTGGTGGATTACTAGTGGTGTTTTTCACAATGATCACTCTTGAAATAAATTGGGTTTACGTTAATTATGGAGTGGTCGCTCCTTATTATAGGTATTCCCATCATGAATAGGTATTTGATCGGTCTTGCAGGCATCATGCTGGCTACGTCGGCATCGGCCAGCGATGCCCTTACAGGGCAGTTGGATGCCGTCATCAATCGAGCTATTGCGGAAAATAGAATCGTTGGGACGGTCGTGTTAGTGGCTCAAAATGGCGAGATCGTCTATCGCCGCGCGGCGGGTCAGTCGGATCGTGAAGTGGGGGTTCCCATGCATGAAGACGCCGTGTTTCGATTAGCCTCTATCACTAAACCCATCGTATCAGCGACGCTAATGCGGCTCGTTGAAGAGGGCAAACTAACGCTAGATGACCCTGTGACAAGGTGGTTACCGACGTTTCGACCTCAACGTGAAGATGGCAGTGAGCCGGTTATTACGTTACGCCAGCTTTTGACGCATACATCGGGCCTAAGCTACCGCTTTATGGAACCGACAGGCAGTGAGTATGACCGTCTCAATATTTCGGATGGTCTTGATCAGCCAGGGCTTAGCCTCAATGAAAATCTGCGTAGGCTCGAACAGGCGCCTCTTGTCTTTCCTCCTGGCGAGGGATGGCGCTATTCGCTAGGGCTTGATGTGTTGGGCGCCGTTATTGCTGAGGCTTCGGGCAAGACGCTTCCTCAGGCGGTGCAGGAGGCCGTTGTTGGGCCCCTTCAATTGGCAGACACAGCCTTTGTGGCCTCCGATCCCTCTCGGTTGGTGACGCCCTATGCAGATGGAGATCCCGAGCCGGTTCGTATGACGGATGGCATGGCTGTGCCTATTTGGCAGAGCGCCGCACATTTTGCACCCAGTCGGGCAACGAATGCTGATTCTTACCCCTCAGGCGGGGCTGGCATGGTTGGAACTGCGGCTGATGTTTTACGTTTTCTAGAAGTTATTCGCAGTGGAGGAGAGCCAATCCTAGCGCCCGATACGGTATCAGCAATGATGCAGAATCAGGTCAGTGCTCAGGCGGAAACGCAAGGGCCTGGCTGGGGGTTCGGTTATGGCTGGGCGGTGCTGAATGATCCTGATGCGGCGGGTACACCGCAGTCAAAAGGCACTATTCAGTGGGGAGGCGCCTATGGCCATAGCTGGTTTGTTGACCCGGTGAAAAAGCTCACTGTTGTCGCGTTAACCAACACAGCATTCGAAGGGATGTCGGGAGCCTTTCCGACGGAAATACGAGATGCGGTCTATGAAGGGGCTGACTGGGCTTCTGAAACGGATGACACCGCACATTGATAGGCTTTAATGCGTTAAAGCTTTCACCTATTGCGCAAAAAAACGCTGATAGAGGAGCCATATTAGCAGCGGTCAGCCTCCAACTCCCGCTTAAGCCACTCCGCCAGCGGCTCGCTGCGGCGGCTATCGGCTTGGCTGGGCAACCACAGGCAAAGGCGCGCAGGGGTTTGGATACTTCCCCAAGGGGCCACCAGCCTGCCACTCCTCAGGTCGTCTTCCACCAATAGACTCGGCGCGATGGCGATACCCAGGCCTGCCACTGCCGCTTCCATCAAGTAGTAAAGGTGATCGAACCTCTGGCCTCTGCTGAGCGCCGCCTCAAGCTGTTCCAGCGCCAGCCCTTTGGCGGTGGCCCACTGCGGCCATGCCTGGGGGCGGGAAGATGTATATAAAAGCTTATTGGCAAGCAGCGATCCGGGCTTAGTTGGATCGCACTGGGCCGCCAACTGCGGGCTTGCCACCGCACATATCTGCTCTTCCATCAGCTCGAATACCTCAACACCTGTGGGCCAGGGCGGCGCGGCAAATGCTAGGGTGGCGCTGGCGTCCGTTTGTGTGCCCGGCTGCTCTCTTTCACTCACCACCACCTGCAATTTCAGCTGGGGCAGCTCGCGGTGCAGACGATCCAGGCGGGGAATCAGCCAGCGGGCCAAAAGGCTGCCAGGACAAGCCAGGGTGAAAGGAGCCTCTTCAACATCACGCTTGAGCGCTGCGCAACTATCCTTCAAGCGTGAGAACGCTTCACCCACACCACTCTGCAGTCGCTCCCCGTGCGAGGTCAGTACAATACCTCGGCCCGCTTTGGCAAAAAGTGCTACTCCAAAATGGTCATCCAGGCTCTTTAGCTGGCGGCTGACAGCACCGTGAGTCACGCTTAGCTCATCGGCAGCGGCGGTCACGCTACCCAAACGGGCAGTGGCTTCAAAGGCGCGCAGAGCGCTAAGCGGCGGCATGCTGTGTTGCATGAGACATCCTGCTGATAGTTGACTTAAGCTCACATGTTGCTGACATCTTATCGATTTTTATCTCCACCCGCTTGCGCTATTTTCACTGCATTGTTTTCACTGAACTGTTTTTACTGAACAGTTCGATAACGCATTCAGAGGTCGCGATGAATCAACCTGTAGACGTATCCAAGAGCCTGCCCGATGCCAACGGGCTATTTGGCAGCTTCGGTGGCCGCTTTGTCGCCGAAACGCTGATGCCACTGATTCTAGAGCTGCAAGACGAGTACACCATCGCTAAGAACGACCCCGAATTCCAGCGCCAGTTGGCTTATTTTCAGGGTGATTATGTGGGGCGGCCAAGCCCGCTCTACTTTGCCGAGCGGCTGACCGAGTACTTTGGCGGGGCGAGTATTTACTTGAAGCGCGAAGAGCTGAATCACACCGGCGCGCACAAGATCAACAACTGCATCGGTCAGGTATTGTTGGCCAAGCAGATGGGCAAAAAGCGCATCATCGCGGAAACCGGTGCAGGCATGCACGGCGTTGCCACCGCTACCGTTGCGGCGCGCTTTGGCTTGCCTTGTGTCATTTACATGGGCGCAACCGATATCGAACGTCAGCAGCCCAACGTATTCCGCATGAAGCTGCTGGGCGCGGAAGTCATCCCCGTTACCTCGGGCACAGGCACGCTAAAAGATGCCATGAACGAAGCGTTGCGCGACTGGGTAACGAATGTCGACGACACCTTCTACATCATTGGCACCGTAGCGGGGCCACACCCATACCCGGCCATGGTACGTGATTTTCAGGCCGTGATCGGTCATGAAACCCGTGCGCAAATGCTGGAAAAGAAAGGGCGCCTGCCGGATTCGCTAGTGGCCTGCATTGGCGGCGGTTCAAACGCCATGGGGATGTTTCACCCGTTCCTCGATGACCTTGATGTGAAGATGATTGGCGTAGAAGCGGGTGGCAAGGGCGTTAAAAGCGGCCTGCATGCAGCCAGCCTGAACGGCGGCACCCCCGGCGTGCTGCACGGCAACCGCACTTACTTGCTGCAAAACGAAGATGGCCAGATTATCGACGCTCACTCGATTTCCGCCGGGCTGGATTACCCCGGTATCGGGCCGGAGCACGCATGGTTGCACGAGCAGGGGCGGGTCGAGTACGTCTCTGCCACGGACGACGAAGCGTTGGAAGCCTTCCAGGTCTGCTGCCGCCAGGAGGGCATTATTCCAGCCCTGGAGACCGCCCATGCCCTGGCCGAAGTGGCCAAGCGCGCCCCCGGCCTGCCCCGCGAGCACTTAATGGTGGTCAACCTCAGCGGCCGTGGTGACAAGGACATGATGAGCGTGGCCCATCACCTTGGTGAAAAATTCGGGGTTAAACAGCTATGAGCGCAACACAGGAGAACGTCATGACCCATACCTCTCGTCTTGAACACTGCTTTGCCGCTCTCAAGCAGCAAAACCGCCCGGCGCTGGTCAGCTATCTCACCGCTGGCGATCCGGATGCCGAGACCTCCCGCCGCCTGTTGCACGGGTTGCCAAAAGCGGGGGTGGATATCATCGAACTCGGCATGCCGTTCAGTGACCCGATGGCCGATGGCCCCGCCATCCAGAAAGCCGCGCTGCGCGCCTTGAATAACGGCCAGACACAAGCCAAAACGCTGGAAATGGTGCGCCGCTTCCGTGAAGAAGACAGCACCACGCCCATTGTGCTGATGGGCTACTACAACCCCATTTACTGTTACGGCGTCGAGCGTTTCTTGACTGATGCCGCCAAGGCCGGGGTCGATGGCCTGATCGTGGTAGATCTGCCGCCCGAGCACGATGAGGAACTTTGCCAGCCAGCGGCGCAACACAACATCGATTTTATTCGCCTGGCCACGCCGACCACCGATGCCAAACGCCTGCCCAAGGTGCTGGCGAATGCCTCCGGGTTTATCTACTACGTTTCCGTTGCCGGTGTCACTGGTGGAAGTGCACCCACGCCAGAACGGTTGGAAGGCGCAGTAGCCGGGCTTCGTGAACATACGGAGCTGCCCATCGCCGTTGGTTTTGGCATCCGTACCGCCGAACAAGCCGCCACCATTGGCCGCTTCAGCGATGCAGTCGTCGTCGGCTCAGCACTGGTTGACTGTATCGAAAATGCCAACACGCCTGATGAAGCCGTTGAGCGTGTGCATGGTCTGGTAAGTGAACTGGCGGAAAGCGTCAGGGCGTGCCGGGAGGTGATTGAGCCGCAAGTTTGCTGATATGGGCACATGGGCTTCGTCCCTCACCGATTAACGCTGTTGTTGGGAAATGTATCGCCTCTGTTTGGTATCAAAGATTGAGCCAAGCCTTCGTGAGCAGCTAATCTAAGCACTTGGGCATATAGTCTAATGCTAATGAAGTACTTTGCTGCGAGCCTAGAGAGGCGATTTTCATGAATCTAACCACGCTGCTGTTGTTTATTCCTGCCTGCTTCGCCCTCAATATGGCGCCAGGGCCTAACAATCTGCTGTCACTGGCAAATGCCAAGCGCTATGGCGTTAGGGCAGCTTGTCTTGCAGGTATTGGGCGGCTGGCAGCCTTTGTTGGCATGATTACGCTTGCTGCAACCGGCTTGGCTACGCTGCTTTACACCTCTGAAAAGATTTTCCTGGTCATCAAGGTAGTTGGTGGTCTCTATCTGTTATGGCTGGCGTATCAATTATGGGGTGCCGACAGCACTGAAAGTGTTGACGGAGACACCCAGCCCAATAGCCTATTTGAGCTGGCGCGACAAGAGTTCCTGCTTGCCGCCGGTAACCCAAAAGCCATCCTGATTTTTACCGCATTCCTACCGCAGTTTGTGGAGCCCAGCGGCCATGTAGGGCAGCAGTTTATAGTGCTAGGTGCGCTGTTTTTGCTGCTGGAATGGGTAGCGATTGCCGGTTACGCCTATGCAGGCAGCTTTTTAAGCCACTGGTTTTCACGCCCCGCCATGCGTCGTTTATTCAACCGCGGCTGCGCAGGCTTATTGGCCAGCGCAGGAGTAGGGCTGCTATTGGCTAAGAAAGAATGAGCAAGCTCTAACATGGGAGACACGCATTGAACCAAGCGCTAGTCGTTAACCATGGGCACTGGCTCAACGCAGATGATTATCTAATGCTAAGGGAAAGGAATGACTACAAGGTTGATAATAAAGACGATGACGGTGGTTTTTGCGCTGATCGGGTTCATAAGCGTACTGCTCCTATGTATTGGCTTCATCATGGATTTTCGATCCTTCGATCAGACCCAGGGCGGTTACGAACCCCCTTACACTGACTTCACCGGCCAGCCGATACGCTGGCAAGAGCTTGATACCACGACAGTGGGCATGGTTCATCGCGGTTATGTGGTAGACGTTCTGATCAATTGCCGCTCGGGTATGATGACGTTTGATGTGTTTGGCATGGAGATCCCGTGGCGTAGCTTTTCTGAACGCGCCTTAGTGGTGCATAAACCTTGGGATGCCTGCGAAGATCGGGGGTTCTCACCGAGGTTTTAAGAGAAAACTCTCAGCAGATGACGAAACTGATTAACTAGGCTTTGTACGAAAAGTCGGCGAGCGAAGGTCAGGCAAGGCAAAAAAACGGCGAAAAAGCGGAGTTTACGGGGTGTAAATGAGCATTTTGATCGGACTCGCGCACGAGCCTTTTTTTAACGCCGCATGGCCGAGCGCAGTCAGTTTTCGTACAAAGCCTAAGTAGTGAGGTAGAAACAAGTGGCCTTTTCGGATCCAGAAAGAGAAGCTTTGTTGAGCGTGAAGGGCATTGGCCCTATCGTCATTAAGCGTTTTGAAGAGATCGGTATTGATTCATTTAGCGAACTTGCCACCCGCCAGGTCGATGAAATAGCCGATATGGTTGCATCTATGCTGCAAACGACTTGCTGGAAAAATAGCCCGCGATCGAAGTCAGCGATTGCTGCCGCCATTGCGAGAGCCCAGCAAGGGCTATAAAAACAGCAACAGTGAGAGAGCGCTTTAACTCGCGACCTTCCCAGACTGTCTATAGACGTTGGGATAGCGAAAAGATAATAGGTGATATACCTTCAACTTGATGCATTAATAAAGTAACGCTATGAACATTCAAGAGCTTGTTAGTGAAGCAGAGTCATTACCCGTTGAAGAGCGCGCAAGAGTAGTCGATGCGCTGCTGCGTAGCCTCAACTCTCCAGAATCAAGTATCGACAAGCAGTGGGTCGATGCTGCCCAAAGTCGTTTAGACGACATTCTGGCGCGTAAAGTAGCTACTGTTTCAAGTGAGCAAGTGTTTGCTAATTTGCGCGCTAGAATGCATTTACATTGTGAGCCAAATTACGGGAAGTAATCAGCTATAAGTTAGGTTTCCACTTCCGCAATGACGGATTAATAAAAATAGCCTTTTTGCCGCTAACTGAATATTTTATGGCTGAAGTGAACAAAATATTTAAAGGCGAGGCGTGTTGAAATGAAATTCAGAAGCACAAGCGGTACCACTATCGCACTCGTTCAGTTGCCTGTTGTAAAAGGCGCAGTGGCCGAAAATCTTGAAACGCACCTTACCTATATTCAGCAAGCTGCCGTGCGAGGGGCCGATCTAGTAGTGTTCCCTGAGCTTTCGCTGACCGGCTATGAGCTTGAGCTATTAGAGCAGCTAGCGTTGCTGAAAGATTCAGAGGTGTTCGACACACTTTCCACAGCCGCTGTTGCCCATAATATCGTCGTGATAGCAGGCTGTCCGCTCATTAGTGAAGGCAGAAAGCCGAAGATAGGGGCAGTTATCTGCTTCCCGAGCGGCGAGCGAGCATTCTACGCAAAGCAGTACCTGCACGAAGGGGAAGCGGTTTACTGTTCGACTGGTAACGAAAGTTATCTATGTACGGTTAACGGTACTCGAATAGCCTTGGCCATTTGTGCAGACTTCGCCAATCCCTCCCATGCAGAAGCGGCATCCGCCCAGCAAGCGGAGGTATATATTGCCAGCGCGCTGATATCTGAAGCAGGGTATGAGGTCGATGCGTAGCTACTCGCTGCCATGGCGAAACGCCACCAGTTCCCGGTGCTACTTGCTAACCACATTTCCAACACAGGTGGCTGGCAAACCTGCGGTAAAAGCGGCGGCTGGAATGCGGATGGTGAACTCGCGATCACTGCTGACGGCACTGAAGCTTGCATTGTGATTTGCGCTATAAACGGAGGCGCACTCGACGCCTCGCTAGTGACCAATTTACCTATCGAGAACAGCTGCCCAGTGGGCTAGCCCGCCCGCTTTATGATGGGTGTGCGTCAAGCGAATCCTTCGGTGCCTCGCGGCGGTCATTCATTCCGTAGTCCCGGATGACGGAAGCGACGCGGAGCCGGTAGTCGGCAAAGATATCCTGCCGGCCCGCTTTCTGGACGGAACGGTGAGGTTCGAACGTGCGCCACTGCTTCACGGCTTCTTCGTCCCGCCAGAAGGAGAGCGACAGGATCTTTCCAGGATGTGTGAGGCTCTCGAAGCGCTCAATCGAGATAAAACCGTCGACGCCTTCCAGGTGTTGGCTCAGCCCGCTGGCAGCGTCCAGGTAGTCCTGTTTCCGCTCCGAATGCGGTAGAACTTCAAATATCACGGCGATCATAAAACACTCCACGGATAGACAGATTCAACGCCCAGTGTGCCGTCCACCACCTCAACGAAGCTGCGCTCCTCCTTGAGAATAAACTTCTTCTCTTGAGCCATGGTGAAGTTCGCGTGCCCGCCTTCGTCAGACTTCAGCCGGGCGCGGTAGGCCTCATAGGTAGCCAGGCTATCGAATGCGATTAGCCCCCAGGCAACATTGTTAGTGCCCTCGTAGGGAAGAAAATAACCGATAAGGTGGCCACCGCACCGGGGTATGATTTGCCCCCAGTTTTCGGCATACGCCTTGAAGGCGTCGCGTTGGAAAGGGTCGATCTCGTAGCGGATAAAGCAGGTAATGCTCATAGGGGTATCTCCTTTGAACGGTAGCTAGGACGATACCGCGTTGTCGGCCCCAGGTGGTTCGACTAGAATCGAACCATGAGTGAAGGCCCTAACATTGTGCGCGTTGCAGCGCTTATCGGCGATAATGCTCGGGCGGAGGTTCTCTCCGCCCTGATGTCAGGTCGTGCGCTGACGGCGACCGAACTGGCGGACACGGCCGGTGTTACCAAGCAGACCATTAGTTTTCACCTTGGCAAGCTGCTAGACGCAGGGCTGATCACGGTGGAGCAGCAAGGCCGTCACCGCTATTTCCGGCTGATGGGTCCGGAGGTGGCCAGTCTCCTGGAGTCGCTGATGGGCCTCGCTTGCCGCAGTGAGGGGAACCGCCTTGTTACAGGGCCACGCGATCCCGCCCTGCGCAAGGCCCGTATCTGTTACGACCACCTTGCCGGGGAGTTGGGTGTTTCAGTGTATGAACAGATGCTGCGAACGGATATCCTTCATCAGCACCCAGGAGGGCTACAGCTCACTGAGCAGGGAAGGGTGTGGTTTAATCAATTTGGCATCGATACAGATACGCTTGCTTCTTCAAAACGCTCATTTTGTAGGGAGTGTCTTGATTGGAGCGAGCGCAGGCATCATCTAGCGGGCGCGCTCGGCAGTGCACTGCTTACCCGAATTCAGGCGCTTGGCTGGGCGAGGCGAGAAAAAAACTCTCGCGTTATCGTCTTCAGCGCCCAAGGGGAGAAGTTGCTGTGGGCAATGCTTGAACCGCAGAGTGCGCCACCTGTTTCAGCCCGACAAGCCGCTGTAACCCTCTAAGATTCTATAAAACTGAGAGAAATAATGGGAAAGCTCTTTTCACTGGTTGTATTGTTAGCGCTTGGCTATGCCGGTATCTATTTCTATTACGGCGTTGTCGTTGAACGGGAAATTCAGCAGCAGTTGGATGAGCGCGGCCTCTCTGCCGTCAGCGTGGATAACATTGAGTATGGGGTGCTGGCGCCCATTAACACGACTGCGAACATTGAAGTGAGCGTCACTTATCGCGGCTCTCAGGCGACGCTGGATTTGATAGTGCAGGGCCATCCGTTATTCTCTGACGAAGTAAGTGTCGAATTCGACGGCTTACAAGCCCTGCGACTGGGGATCAATTTCGGGCAGTAAGTGGTACCCACACATGCTCAACACCAATCGAAAGCGCCACGGCCACCAGCAAAGCTGCCATCAGCCAATTAAAGCCCTTAACGATAGCAGGGCTTTTAATACGGCTGCCTACGGCGCTGCCAATCACGATATAGCTACCGGGTGCGCCCGCGGCTAACATCGCCAGCCCGAATGCCCAAAACACTAAGCTAAGCCCATGAATGTCAGCGGCAGGAAACTGCAGTGTGGCAATGGGCAGGGTGGCCAAAATGGCTTTGGGATTAAGCAACTGCATGACCAGCCCATCACGATAACTGACTAGCCGTGGGGCGTTGTCTGGCTCGCTTATATCAACACTTGAACGGGCAATCTTGCTCGCGAGATAAACAATATAGCCGCAGCCCAAGGCACTCACCACGATGAGTGCTTCATCATCGATCCATGCAGCACCCGCCCAACCCAATACTAATAAGTACGCCAGCATCGCAGTACCCACGCCAAGGCAAAACCCAACCGACTGCCTGGCTTGCCCATTGATGCCAATATTCAAGCCAAGCAGATTCACAGGCCCAGGCGAATACATAGCGCCTAGGGCATAGGCGACAATTCCTAACATGGTTAAACCTCTATGCTGGTATTTAGGTGTAAGAGCCTGTACGAAAAGTCGGCGAGCGCAGGCAGTTTTCGTGCAGAGCCTAGCGTGCGATATCACGCTGGTACTGATGGGGCGTCATGCCATAAATTCGCTTAAAGCGGCGATTGAAATGGCTGAGATCGGCAAACCCATAGCGCAAAGCGACCTCTGTTAGAGAAGCGCCTAGGTCTAGCGCCGAACGGGCCGCATTGATTCGGCAATTAATCACATACTGATGCGGCGTAATGCCGTAATGCTGACGAAACAGGCGTAAGAAGTGGTACTTGGAGATATGCGCCGCTTGGCTGATGTCATCCAGGGAGATATCCGTATCCAAGTGGGCGTGAATATAATCTTTCGCCAGGCCCAGCAGCGCATCGGGGCGGGTGAGCACCTGGTTGGGCTGAGAAATCCCGCCGAGTTGCACAGTACGCTCGATTACCTGATAAAGCGCATTCTCCTGATCGATACAGCTACCAGAGTGAGAAGTGACTAAGCGCGCCAGTTCCAAAATGGCATTGCGTAGCCGAATGTCCTGAACAAGAGTGTTATTTGAGCGAAAGTCCGCCGTGCGCTCGTGGCCTAGAGCATCAGCAAACAGGGCATTAACCTGCTCGGGATGCGCATATACCATCAGGTAATCCAGTGAGCGATCTCCGCCCGGTTGGCCGTCGTGAACTTCCTCAGGGTTGAACAAAATTACGTTGCCCGGTGGGCTACGATGAAACTGCCCGCCGCTGAAGAAATCCTGACGTCCCGCCAGCGTAACGCCGAATGCATACTCCTCGTGGGCATGGCGGTCGTAGCTGAAATCCTCAATAGCAGCGTGAAGTACCGTCAGCGTTGGCACGTGCTGGCTCTTGATGAATTGAAACCGGCTTGCGTTACTCATGCCGCCCCCTCCTGATTAGTCACACCACCTAGCTTATGCCAACCCCGCACCCGGATGCTTGTACATAATTGCTAATCGGCTGCGGGGGAAGGAGGCGAGATAACCGACAACGATGCATTGGCATCTATTGCGCTATCGAAAGGTAGCCATGCGAAGGGATTTAGCAGTTGAACCTTCAGCCATCGGTCGAGCGCGTGAGTGTCTCCCATTCACTGATTTCGTCGGCAAGCGCCGACAATTTGCCGCGCACCAGCGCTAGTGCATCGCTTCCCAGCAGCAGATGCTCCGGCGGCGTGTCGCTGGCTATTGCGTCCAGCATTGCGCGAGCTGCCTTTGCCGGATCGCCAAGTTGCTGACCGCTTTTCTCGACGCGGGCATTACGAATCGGATCAAATAGCGCGTCGTAGTCGGAGATCGAGCGCGGCGAGCGGGACATCGAGCGACCAGCCCAGTCGGTACGAAACGAGCCGGGTGCCACGGCAGTGACATGAACATTGAACGATTTCACTTCCTTGCCAAGCACCTCCGAAATACCTTCCAGTGCAAATTTACTACCACAGTAATAAGCGATGCCTGGCATCGTGATGAAACCACCCATAGATGTGATGTTGAGGATATGTCCGCGCCGACGTGAGCGCATGTATGGCAACACAGCCTTTGTGACGGCAACAGCTCCGAATACGTTCACGTCAAACTGCCGACGCATTTCGGCCAATGAGGACTCCTCCAGGATACCTTCATGGCCGTAACCGGCGTTGTTGACGAGAACATCGATCTCTCCGACGTTTGCCTCTATCTCGGCCACGACCCCGTCGATGGCATCGAAGTCGGTCACATCGAGCACACGGCCCACTGCTTTCTCCGGATTGAGTGCCTCAAATGCCTGCCTGGCCCGTTCGCTGCGTACCGTGCCGACCACCTGATGGCCGGTAGCAAGTGCTTCCTGAGCCAGCGCCCGGCCAAAGCCGCTACTGACGCCCGTGATGAGTATAAGTTTGCTGGTAGACATGCAAATAGCTCCTGTGTATCAGTGGAGGATGCACATTACCCCTTTGTATTGCCTGCTTTCAGGCATAAAATTCTTATATTATTGCCTATTCTGATAATTCCAGTCGGTACCGCGTGAAAAAGACATTTTCCACTCTGCAGACGGCTGAACAGCGGCACATGGTGACGCTGCTTCAGGCGCTGGCGCCGGAAGAAGGATACAACCTCACGGCTCTGCCCGACGTACGCATTCTGCGTTCGGATCGTCCCTTGTCTCGTACCCCCGTGCTGTACGACCCCGGTATCGTGATTGTTTGCCAGGGGCGAAAGCGGGGGTATTTCGGCCATCAGGTTTATCTTTACGACGAGCAGCACTATCTGGCGGTCGCGGTGCCGGTACCCTTCACGATGGAAACCGAGGCGACGCCAGAACACCCACTGCTAGCCATATATATGCATCTGGACTTTCAGCTCGCCGCGGAGCTGATGATCCAGATCGACCGCCATCAGTCTCCTACCCAGAAAAACGTGGCCCAAAGCCTAATGTCCAGTCCCATGGATGCTGCGTTGCGGGTGTCCGTGACACGTTTTCTCGAAACGATGAGTCAGCCGCTTGAAGCGGAGATTCTTGGCCCCGCGCTGGTGAGAGAACTGTATTTTCGCGTGCTCACCGGTGCACAGGGCAATGCCATGCGTGCGGCGCTGGCAATGCAGGGGCAGTTCGGGAAAATCAGCAAGGCGTTACGCCACATCCACGCGACCTACGCTCAGCCTCTTAACCTGTCGCAACTGGCTAGCGAGGCCGGTATGAGCGTTCCGACGTTTCTTAATCACTTCAAAGCCATTACGCACACTTCACCCATGCAGTACGTTAAATCCACGCGACTGCATCAAGCACGGCTGCTGATGGTTCGTCAGAGCATGACGGCAGAGGCCGCTTGCCACGCCGTCGGCTACCTGAGTGCTTCGCAATTCAATCGGGAGTTCAAACGGCTTTTCGGATTGACGCCAGCTGCCGAAACGAAGCGAATGCGGGAGAACTTCGCGCTACCGCCTGCTTTCACCAAGTCGGATTACGTCTCGTCGCATTGAGGCTGACCTGAGTTTAGTCACAACGCCGCCATGCGCAGGCTAATGAGTTGCGCTCCCAACGCAAATAGCACCGTTAGTGCGTAAGCGTTCATTCTAAGACGTCCTGCCGCCCGGCTGACATTCGCCCTACAGTAACCTCACATTTGCCCACACGAG
>NZ_HG423343.1:3612545-3645539 GCF_000982975.1 Halomonas sp. A3H3
GATCCACGCCATCCTGACCGACAGAACAAACAGCCGGAGGCCACCGTTCATGCGCATTGACGACATGAGCATCGACCAGTTGCTGGAACTGAATCAATACATCTGCCGGCGAATTGATGAACTGCGTGACCGGGAGAACCTCCAGGCGCTGAGCCAGTTGCGGGTGGGCCTGAAAGTGACCTTCGAGAGCCGGGAAGGCCCCGTGCTGGGGATTGTCACCAAGATCAACCGCAAGAGCGTGATCGTGCTGGATGAGGATGGCAGGAAGCAGTACAAGGTCTCGCCGGAGTTATTGAGACCTCTCCGGGACGTGAAGTAGGTCAACTACGTCTTGGAATGAACGCTTACGTTAGTGCTGGCTCTTGATGAATTGAAACCGGCTTGCGTTATTCATGCCGCTCCCTCCTGATTAGTCACGCCACCTAGCTTATGCCATCGCTACCTCTCAATGCTTGTACATAATTGCTAATCGGCTGTGAGAATAAGCGCTCAGTGTCAGGTTAGTGACCAGGTAGATTATGATGGGGGAAGCTAACCTCGCGAGCCTTTGCGGTTGTGCAAAACCGGCGTGATAACCTTGGTGCTATATGTAAAAAGAAGGAGAAGACGTGCACCAGTTAGCCGCCCAATGGGTAGTGGGATTACTGAGAGACAGAAATATCCCTTTTCAAATCTGCGGAGGGCTCGCAGCAAAGGGGTATGGATCTAAACGAGCGTTGAACGATATTGACCTGTTCGTACCCGGCGAGCATTTTGCAGCTGTGGTGCAGGCTGGCCAAGCGAACATATCCAAGCCCGCCACGCACTACTGCGAAGAGGGCTGGGATTTAACCTATGTCCAGTTCAAGTATGAAGGCATTAAGGTGGAAGTTGGCAACGCCGACGGCGCGCAAATTTTTGATGCAGCCAGCCAGGCCTGGGTGCCGCTCAATATTGATTTTGCCCGCTATGAAACAGTGAATTTACTAGGCCTGGAGCTTCCTTTGATGTTCAAGGATGACTTGATCCGCTATAAGTCGGTGCTCTCAAGACCGGTCGATATCGACGATATTCGCGCCATAAGATAGGCAATCTCCATTTCACCATCGCCCTCAAGCGACGGGCACAGTGCCGCCATCGATCACGTACTCCGTTCCCGTAATAGTGGCCGCCAGCGGTGATGCCAGAAACCCAATCAAGTTGGCCACTTCTGCAGGCTTCGAAGGGCGGCCAATCGGGATGCCACCCAGCGAATTCATGATGATCTGCTTGCCGCCTGCGTAATCGGTGCCTGCCTCTTGGGCAATCCGCTCGGCTAGCGCAACGGCGGCTTCCGTCTCGATCCAGCCCGGCGACACCCGTACCACGCGCACCCCTTTGGGTGACACCTCTTTTGACAAGCTCTTACTATAAGTGGATAGCGCCGCCTTGGCAGCCGCATAAGCCGTGGTTGATTCGGGCAGGGGGAGTTCACGCTGAATGGAGGTCACGTGGATAATCACCCCATCGCCTTGGGCCAGCATGCCGGGCAGCAGGGCGCGATCCAGCCGCACGGCGGGAAACAGGTTGATGTCGAGCTCTTGCTGCCACTCCTCCTCCCCAAGGGCAGCGAACCCGCCGCCGGGGGCGGATGAACCACCCAGTACGTGAACGATAATATCGACGCCACCCAAGCGTTCGTTGACCGCATCGGCTACCGTGGCACAGCCTTCGGCCGTCGTCAGGTCAGCGGTTACAAACAGCTCATCGGGCAGGTCGGCGGGGCGAGTACGGGCGGTTGTTAGCACTTGCGCGCCTTCCTCGCGAAAGAGTGCCACCGCGGCCGCGCCAACCCCTTGGCTGCCCCCGGTGATCAATACGCGTCGCCCGTTCAAGTTCAGGTTCATTAGTGGATCTCCAATGACTGGATTTGCGACTCGGCAAGCTGGAAAGCGTGGTCAAGTTGAACCGGGCTGCCGGGGAAGTTGCCGGTCACGGTGGCGGTAACCACCATCGTGTTGCCTTGTTGGGAAACACTGACCGGCTCGACGCGATACTCAATCTTGTCGCGGGTGGCGCGCATCCAGGCTTGAATAGCGGGTCGCCCGCGGTGCGTCTCGCCTTCGTCGAACACACAGGCATCTTGAGTGAAGCAATCCGCAATGTGGGTGGCATCCGCACCGTTGCTGATGCTGAAGTAAGTAGTGATCGCGTCTGGCAGTGACAAACTCATGATGGTCATCTCTCGCAGGGGGTAATATGCGAGAATCTTCTGCCTAGACTGACGCGTTATCAAGAACGCACAAAAAGGTAAGTGGCTCACCCATGAGAAAGCTTTATACGCCCGCTACCGCCGCAAGCGATGTGGAAAATGTATTAAAAATGCTGGAAGGGCGCTGGAAGCTCATTATTCTCTTTCATCTCTTCGATGGAAAAGTGCAGCGCTACTCCGATTTAGGAAAACTCATCCCCGATATCTCCCAGAAAATGCTCGCCCAACAGCTGCGCCAGCTGGAAGCGGATGGCATCGTGGCGCGCAAAGTCTATCCCCAGGTGCCGCCGAAAGTGGAGTACCGCCTGACCGAATGGGGGCAAACGCTCTGCCCGGCGCTGGATGCCTTATTGAAATGGGCAGAGCAGAGGGATCACTTCAACAACCCTGACGAGCAGAACGAACAAAACGATGCCGCCACCCAATGAGAACCGCCTGATGCACTACCGCATCATGACCATCAACGACGATGACGCCGCCATTGCTCTGTAGAGCGAAAGTGAAGGCGTGCGGCTGCACGATGCCGAGTAACGCTCCAGTGAAGCTTGCGGGGGCGGGTCTCAATAGCACCTATTCTTAGCTGCCCATACGCCTTCCCTGGCTCTAAAGATGTCACTCGTTTTTCACTGACATATATGGCTGACGAAAGTGGAAACTGGCGGTTGCCGTGCAAGCGTCTCCGGGCAGATGACGCTCAGGTTCTTGGCCAGCCCGGCATCACTGACCGGGATAGCACACAAAGTGCCCGCTCGGATCTCCGCTTCGACGCAAGCCGCCAGCACCAGTGATACGCCCAGGCCTGCTTTGACAGCCTGTTTAACCGCTTCGGTACTGCCCAGTTGCATTGAAACCTTCGGGAACGGCCCTCTTTCGCCGAAGAAACTCGCCAGCAACCGGCCCGTACCTGTTCCGGGTTCACCGCCCAGCAGGCTCATTCCTGCGAGGGTTTTCCGGTCTATTTCATGCCATTCCGCACAGGGGTGATCGGGTGAAGTAATTAACACCACGGGCTCCTGTCGCCAATCCATTGCCTGGAAGCCAGATTTCGGGTGCCACCACTCCATCACCGCTATATCCAGCTCGCCGCTAGTCAGTTGTCTAGCAATGTTAGGATTGTTATCAATCACAAGATCCAGCTCAGGTACCGCCGGAATGTTCTTGAACGTGCTCACGTAGGGCTGGAGCATGTAAATACCGATGTTGGAACTTGCCCCTACGCGTAAACGCGTACCGCTAACGACTTCTCGAGCACGCTCGTCCAGTTGCAACATACTAAGCGCAAGCGGCATAAGCGCCAGGGCTGCTTTGGTGGGCTCGCAACCCGTTTTACTGCGGCGTATCAACAGGGCACCTAGCTGTTCTTCGAGCTTTTGAATGTGCTGTGAAAGCGTGGGTTGTGCGATACCGAGAGCTTGGGCGGCGGCCTGAAAACGTCGGTGCTGAACCAGTGTGGTAAAACTTTTCAGCCAGACCAAGTTCAGCATGGAGTTGTCTCAGTGATAGTGGGCGAATTAGCCGCATCCTGAGGGCATTCTCCTTGTAACGCTTGAAGAATGTTGTCGGCAGCACGCTGTTCAATCATCAGCCGCACATCCTGGACGGCAGAGCCAATGTGTGCCGTAAATAGCGTGTTGGGATGTGCTCGCAAGGTGGGGCAAATCTCTTGCGGGCGATCCTCTCGAGCCCAATCTTCCATTTCAAAAACATCCGCTGCGTAGCCGCCTAACTGCCCTGACTCCAATGCTTCCAAAACGGCAGCTTCCTGCACTACAGAACCCCGGCATGGGTTGATCAAAAAAGCGCCTGGTTGCATCAGGGCCAAGCGCGCAGTGTTCATGGTATGCAGGGTTTGTTTATTGAGCGGCAGGGCCAAAATGACAATGTCGGCTTGCCCGAGCAGCTCTTCAAGCGACTTGCGCGCCACGCCTAGCGCGGCCTCCTCAGCAGCGGGCAAGGCGTCTGGCTGAGAATACAGCAAGCTCGCGCCCCACCCCTGGAGCCGTGTTGCCACTGCCTGGCCGATGGGACCCATGCCGACGATACCCACGGTCGCGCCGGCAACCCCCAGCCCATAAAACGTGGGCTGCCATCCCTTGAACTGGCCGGAACGAACGTACTCATCGGCCGCTCGGACATGGCGGATTAGGCTAATGGTTAGCCCGATGGTTAGCTCAGCCGTTGGCACCGTCAGCAGATCCGGCACGAAGGTCAGCCAAACGCCATGACGCGTACAGGCCTCCACATCAAAATTATCGTATCCCTTCAGGGCGGCACCAATAACTTTCAGCTTGGGACAGCCCGCTAGAAATTCCTCGCTGACCTGGTCCGGCATAAACACCATCATGGCGTCTGCGGTTGCCGCGCGGGCCTTTACCTCGGCGGCGGTCAAGGTAGTGGCTGACTGGTTGGTGATCACTTCACAGTGTTGTTCCAGCCTTTCCAACACACTGTTGTGTACCCGGTGGGTAATGAAAACCCTTGGTTTCATTTGATTTCCTTACTTGAATTTCTTACGAAGATGGCCGCTAAGGCTATCCACCATCGTCACCATAACGAGTATGACAATCAGGATGGCGCTGACTTCCTGGTACTGCATGACGCGTAAAGAGCCCATTAGCTCGAAGCCGATCCCGCCAGCCCCCACCATGCCCATCACCGTAGAGGCGCGGAAATTGTATTCCCAGCGGTAGATAGAGACATCAGCAAACTGCGGAAGCACCTGCGGGAGCACCGCGTGCCAATGAACCTGTAATCGCGTCGCGCCAGCGGCATTGGCGGCCTCTACCGGGGCTGGGTCGACATGCTCGATCGCTTCGGCAAAGAATTTACCCACCATGCCGATAGAATGAAGGCCGAGCGCGAGCACGCCCGGTAAGGCGCCAAACCCCACGGCAGCAACGAAAATAATGCCCATAATCAGCTCGGGCACCGAGCGAAGAGCGTTCAGCAGCGTGCGGGTTACGTGGAATACCACGGGGTGGGGCGAGGTATTGCGAGCGGCCAGGAACGCCAGGGGTACGGAAGCAGTGACCGCTATCGCCGTGCCGGCAATGCTCATGGCAAGGGTATCGACCAGCGGCGCTATCCAATCCATGGCGTTGGTAAAGTCGGGCGGTAGGGATTCTCCCATTAGGGTAGCGATGGCAGGCACCCCGTTGGCCAGGGTGCGAAAATCCAGCAGATCTACATACCAACTCGCCAGAAGAACCACTGCCAGCACCAAGCCCGCTTGGAAGAGCTTGCTCCGCCAGCCGCGGGCGTGTTCGTCCAACACGGCGTCAGGAGAAAGCGATGAAAGGGGTGGCGGCACTGTTTTGGACGGATTCATCATGCCCCCTTACATCTTGCCGAAGTCGAGGTTGAGCAGACTACCCATTTCCCGAATCACATCGTAATCGGCGTCCGTGATAACGGCGAAACCTTCGGCTTTTAGGTTGTCCAGAATCTCTTCATCATCGATGCTGATGAAGGCATCCTGGATCTGCTGCTTGAGTTCAGGGTCCAGGTTGGAACGCATCGCCCAAGGGTACTGAGGGTACTCCCCGCTGTGACCCAACACCCTAACCTGGTTGCGGTCTATCAGGCCGCGGTCCATTACGTGCTCAAAGATCACTTCCGATAGCCCGCCTGCATCCGCATTACCATTGGCCACGTTCACCGCCACGGCATCATGGGAGCCAACGAAATGGGCTTCATAGTCCTCGCCTGCTTCCAGCCCCGCCGATTCAAGCAGCACGGTTTTGGGAATCAGGTGGCTTGACGTAGAGGCACGGTCGCCATAGGCCATTTTCATGCCTTCGATATCCGCATAGGACTCAACGCCGGAATCGACATTGGCAATAATGATGGAGCGATAGGTGGGCTTGCCATCCACAATCATGGCGGCAAAGGGTTCGATCTCACTTTTGCTTCTTGCCATCACATAGGAGAGCGGGCCGAAGTAGGCGAGGTCGATGCGACCAAAGCGCATGGCTTCGATCATGGAGGAGTAATCCGTGGTGACGATTAACTCAATTTCTTTCCCAAGGGTACTTTCAAGATACTCTTTCAATGGCTGGTTGCGTTTGATCAGTTCAGAAGCGTTTTCATCGGGGAGTAGCGCGACTTTTAATAGATCCGGATTTGGATCAGGGTCCGCCGCCAAGGCCGGCATGGCGATTCCAAACATAAGACAGATGGCAAAGAAAAAGCTGAATAGCGGTTTCATTGGGCAATCTCCAGTTTTATCGGGGAGGGAGTGGTGGTTTGAGGGTTGGGTTCGGTGGTCTCAGCGGCGTCGGTCACAGCTCCGCGCGTGCCGTGGTAGATCTCGTTCAGGTGGCGTTGCTGTAACTGTGAGGGGGCCGCATCGAAAACGATTTGGGCATTCGCTAACCCGATAATGCGGTCAGCAAACCGCTGGGCATACTCCAGCTGGTGCAGTGAAATAATGGCGGTAATACCATCCTCACGGCATATATCTCGCAGTAGCGTTAGCACTCGCTCAGAGGTTGCCGGGTCAAGGCTGGCCACTGGCTCGTCCGCCAATATCATGGCGGGCTGCTGCGCCAAGGCACGCGCAATGCCCACCCGCTGTTGCTGCCCGCCGGAGAGTTGATCGACCCGGGTAAGCGCTTTCTCGGCCATGCCTACGCGGTCCAGGCAGTGCAGAGCAAGCGCCTGTTCCTGCCTGGGTAGCGGAAACAAACTGCGCCAGGTGCTGTGGTAAGCAAGCCGACCGGTCAGCACATTCTGGAGCGCCGTATGGCGTTCAATGAGCTGATGGTGCTGGAAAACCATGGCGGTTTTGCACCGATGGCGGCGTACCGTAGACCGGGTTTCGAGCGCACCTAGCTCGGCCGAGATCACTTTGCCAGTGCTGGGCCGCACCAAGTGGTTGAGAGAACGCAGTAACGTCGATTTACCCGCACCGGAAAGGCCGAGTAGTACCGTAAACTCCCCTTTGTGGAAATCGACGGTGGTGGGGCGGAGTGCGAGGACATTCCCAGGATATGTCACCCCCATTTTCTCGATGCGGAGCATTAAGTCAGAGGATTGAATAGGCTCCATTGGATCACCTTCTGCAATGTATAAGCTCACTTTATTGTGACTTACAATGCAACGGTAGCCCGCCTAAGTGACAAAGCTGTGTCGTTCAGGTGATAAGTTAATGACTATCCAAGGAGCGCAGGTAGCCAGTCAAACGGCTCAGATAACGCTTCTCTAGACCAATATCGTCACAAAACGAGGCCCACCAAGGCTGGGCGTACCGATCCGATATTCTGCTCTATTCGTTTGTTAATGGAGATAACCACAACGTTTAACCAAGCTGAGCCTCAATCGCGGCTTTATCAATGACCGACCAGACCTCCCTAATCTTGCCATCGCTAAACAGGTAGAACGCGTTTTCGCAAAACGTCACGTTTTTGCCATCCACCGCAAGGCCAAGGAAGCTACCTTTGGGTGTGACATCGAATCGCAACCTGCACGCGACATGGGGTGAATCAACGGCCAAAAGCTCAATGTTAAAGTGAAGATCCGGTATCTGCTCGTAATCGGCTTCCAGCATGGCGCGATAACCATCAAGCCCTAGGCGCCTGCCGTTGTGGTGGACATCGTCATGCACGAACTGGTCAAGGTTCGTCCAGTCTTGATTATTGAGGCAGGTGATGTAATCACGGTAGGTTGCTTCCAGGTCACGTTTGTTCATCCTGGTTCTCCTTTCTTGGGCAGGCGTGAAGGCATTCGCCAAGGGTATACAGGCTCAGTATCATAAGCAGCCTAAACCAAACCACAGAAGTCATCATTCATGTCGTGCCCACCTTGCCCCCATTGCCAATCCGAATTCGTCTATCAGGATCAAAGCCTGTTCATCTGCCCCGAATGCGCTCACGAATGGAACCCTTCTGAGGCTGAGGCAGAAGAGACCGTGACGGTAAAAGATGCCCACGGCACCCTGTTAGCGGAAGGCGACAAGGTAACGATGATCAAAGACCTCAAGGTCAAAGGCAGCTCATTGGTACTCAAGGTGGGCACCAAAGCGGTTATCAAGCGGCTCTTGGATAGCAAGAATCACCAACTGGACTGCAAGGTCGACGGCGTCGGCGACATGATGGTGACCGCCCACTTTGTGAAAAAAGCTTGAATAAGACCCCGGAATTCTTCGATTCACCACACGACGCAGTAAGCTGAGGCTCACCCACCATCACCACTTCACTCAGCGTTTAAGCGAAGCGTGTTTTCGGGTATCTGGTTCTAGGGCAACAAAATCAGCTCTAAGGCCTTTGACAGCGGGTTGGAAAGTATTCAAAAGCGCTATTTCCTTTCGATTTATTTAGCTAAAGTAAGACTAAAGCTTATCTGCCGGAAGGCCTTCAATGACTGATTTGATAATCCTGAGAGATTTCCTGGCCCTTTGTGAAACCAAGAGTTTTAGCCGCACGGCTGAGCATCGGCATGTTTCGGTTTCAGGCTTGAGTCGTCGTATTCAAGGCCTTGAAGAGTGGGCAGGCACCACGCTGTTTGAGCGGCGTAAAGGGGAGCTAGTGCTGACGGAGGCAGGGCAAAGCCTGCAAATGGTAGCTTCACAAGCGCTTAGCGCTTTTGATCAATTTCGCCGCTCCGTTGCTGATGATATTAACGATCAGAAAAGGCGGATACGATTTTGCTCACCACACATTATGGCTGCGATATTTTTTCCTCACTGGATGCCGCGCTTACAAGAGCAGTTCACACAGGCAAAATTTAGCATTGATGCTAATACATTGCCGGAGTGCCTAGCCACTCTAGATCAGGGAGAGGCCGACTATGTAACGGCACTATTCGATGGTGAACACCTTATTGCAAGGCGTTTGGGAGTAGAGAGTGATAGTTACACTTCAATTGAGCTAGATACCGAGTCTCTCATCCCTGTTAGCGCACCAAATGCCGCAGGTCAGCCACTGTTTAATTTACATGCTGCAGATGGCTCCCCACTCTCATTTTTGAATTATTCCCAAGAGTGCCATTTGGGTTGGTCGCTGAGTGCCATGCTGGTGAATCAAGGTTTGAATTTACAGCAACACCATGATGCTGGTCTTGCTGATAGTTTGCGTCATATGACGTTATCAAGATTGGGTGTTGCGTGGCTTCCCTATTCGCTAGTGCGGGAAGACCTTGGGGCTAAGCGGCTTGTTCGAGCGGGAGGTGCCGCTTTCGATGTGCCATTAAAAATCACCTTGCTGAGACGCACAGCGCCCCTCGCAGCAGAAGCCCAGCGGTTATGGGATGGGCTGCTGGAAATGAAAAATGTAAGAACCTTCTCTGAGGTTGTTTGAACGGCATTCCACGCTTCATTGCAATGTTGGCAATTTTTTCGCCTCTTTTATTCGGTAACGCAACCTAGCCAGAAAAGTAGCGGTGCTTGCTGATGTGGCAACAGGCGTTGCGATATCGTCGCGGCTTAGCGCCCAAAAAGGGTTAATTCTTAGGAAAGGCTCAATGCGCTGAGAACCCCTATGACGACAATGCTGCCTATGGCTTCTGCTCACAACTACCGCTGGTTCATTCTACTGATAGCCACCCTGGCTCAAGCAGCGGCATGCTTTTTCGTTCAAGGCATCGGGGCCATCAGCGTTTATATACAGGCAGATATGGCGCTCTCTGCATTTCAGATTGGGGCGCTGGTCTCTGCTGCTCAACTGGTGCCTTTAGTCGGGCTGTTAGTTGCCGGCGAGTTGCTGGACAGGTTCAGTGAACGCTTAGTGGTAGGGGTGGGAACCCTCGTAGTGGGCATCGCGCTAAGCGCTGCCGTGCTGGCTGAGAGTTACTGGGCAATGCTGCTGTTTTTGGTCATCGTAGGGGCGGGCTACAGTACCGCCCAGCCTGGCGGTAGCAAATCGGTAGCTGCTTGGTTCGATAAATCCCAGCGCGGTTTTGCCATGGGGATTCGTCAGGCAGGTTTGCCGCTCGGTGGGGCGCTGGCGGCGATCGTACTGCCAACCGTCGCTATCACCTGGGGGTGGCGCGCCTCTTTTCTGGTGGGTGGGCTGATTGCAATCTTCGGGGCGTTGGTCTTTATACTTTTTTACCGTACCCCTGGTGGCGTGGTGCCGGTAGCAAGAGCCTCTGAAGGTAGCGTAAAACAAGTCGTCTTATCGCGATTGGCAATGATTCGTGAACCGGCCATGAAACAGATCATGGCGTCCGGTATTAGTTTGATCTCGGTTCAGTACGGCATTTTGATTTTTACCGTGCTCTATCTGCATAGCCGCTTGCAAATGGAGGTACTGCAGGCGGCGGCGCTGCTATTCGTAGCCCAAGGGGCCGGGGTTGCCGGACGTATTTTGCTGGCGGCCTGGAGCGACCGCTGTCGCTCACGCTATTTTCCGGTAATGGGGTGCATGGTGGCGGTGATAGTAGGGCTGCTGGTATTGGTTTGGCTACCGCTTCACTCAACGCTCATGCTGAGCGGTTTGATGGCCTGGCTAGGCTTTTTTGGTTTTGGTTGGTACGGCCCTTGGGTAGCTTATGTGGCTGAGTCTGCACCTGCTGATAAAACCGGCTTTGTGCTGGGATTGGCTATGGCGATTAACCAACTGGCGATTGTATCGATACCACCACTCCTTGGGTGGCTGTTAGATATAAGTGGCAGTTTTATGCTCGGCTGGAGTCTGCTGATCGCCATGACGTTATTGGGGCTATTAATGACCATCCAGCGGCAAGGAGAAATTAATGAAAGCGATCGTGTTTGACGTATTTGGCACTCTTGTTGATTGGCGCTCCAGTTTGATTCATCAGTTCAATGAGCTAGAGAAAGATCTGGGGATTGAGCTGCCTAGTGAAGTGCTGGCTGATCAATGGCGTCAGCTTTATGCGCCTTCCATGGACAGGGTACGCAGAGGGGAAATCCCCTGGACGGTATTAGATGATCTGCATCGAGAAAGCTTAGTCAAACTACTCAATCAACATGGGATTGCGCTAGACGAAGCGACCATTGATCGCGTCAATTACTTTTGGCACCAATTAGAGCCCTGGTCCGATGTCCCGCATGGCCTACAGCGCTTGAAAGAGCACACCATCATCGCAACGCTGACCAACGGTAATGTCTCATTAATGGTCGATGTTGCCCGTCACGCCAAGTTACCGTGGGATATGATTTTTTGCGCCGAGTTATTCGAGCACTACAAGCCTGACACTGAGGTCTACTTAGGAGCTTGCCGTCTGCTACGCCTACCGCCTGAAGAGGTAATGCTGTGTGCGGCACATAATGCTGACCTGCGTGCTGCCCGTGCACTGGGAATGAAAACGGCGTTTATACCCCGGCGCACAGAGTATGGCCCTCAACAGAGCAAAGATTTAGAAGCAGAAGAAGCATGGGATTTTGTGGCTGAAGACCTCGTCGCGTTGAGCGAGCGTCTAATAGAGTGAGCCAACAATGCATGCCGTTAGGGCTGGATAGCATTTGTTGAGATAGTGGCAGCTATAGGTATTGAGTGTTTGAGCAGTGAGCTTATCCCCAGGCTTTATTTAATGGTAGAACGAGCAGACGCGCGAACACTGCGCGTCTAGTAACATCTTTTTATCGTAAGGAATGCAAAATGCAGTTAGCTCGATTTTTTGTCGCCATCATGTTGTTTTTTTCATATCGGTTCAAGCGGTAGCAACTGATTGGACTCCACCTGATAATCCTGATTTGCTTCAGATCTTACATGAGGCGCGACTGGATATGCAGGCCAAGCGGTACGAGTCTGAGCTGGAAAAGCATTTTTGGTTTCACGAGAATGCAGAGCAAATAGATGAAAGTATCTCTGCAGTCAGAACATCATTTGCACTTTATGACTGGGTGAGGCTCGGACAAGAATATCCACCGGCCATGGATGAACTTCTTCAGGTGAGAGGAGGCCTGATCACTAAGTTGATCAATGAAGAGTATGATCGAAATGCATTTCGCGATCTTGTATCAATAAATGCAGTTCTCAATGAGGATTCAAAGACAACGGAAATCTTTAAACTCCTCGACTCGGAGCAACCAGAGGCTGCCAATAGAGCTTTCAATTTCGCGCAACCGGCGTTGATCAAGGATAAAGAATATGAACTGTATGTGAAATACGTCAATCCACAGCATGACTTTCTACGTATGAAGCATAGCTTTGAAAGCGGCATGCTAAGCGCTAACAACTCAGATTCTAATACTTCTAGATCCGATTTCTATATTAATTCATTTCGCAATAAAGCAGCGACATTAGTTGCAGTTCTTGTGGTTAATGACCGCGAATTAGAAGCAGCCGAAATTTCTACATTAGCGAAGGAAGTGCTTGATGACCCACAATTTCATGAGGAGTTGGAGGATACGTTAGCTGGGACTGTACCTGTTCCTTGGCCTTAAGTTAATAAATATGGCAGCAGGCCGCAAACAACCCCGGGAGGTCTTTGATCAACTTCACTGATCAGCCAGCTACCCCATGCACGACGCAGTGAGCTGTAGTTCATCCAACAGCCTTAGGCAACTCCAGGTGTTTGTATGATCGAATGAGCTATAGGAGTTAATCCTCTGCTGTCAGCATGAAGGCTTCTACAGCAATTATTAGACGTGCTACTTACCTGATTTTTTTACCAAAACGATGATAAGAGTATTTGAAGACCAGGATTTTGAAGCCATAGAGGAAATTTACACCCTCGCCAAGCTAGATGAGTTCCGGTTTGAGCGAGGCCCGTTTGAGCTGATACCGCTTCGGCAAGACGAGGAGCGCCTACGAGGGCTGATGGAATCAGTGATATTTGTTTATGCTGATAAGGGCATTCGTGGGTACGGGGCAGTTTACGAAAATGAGATTCGCACGCTGCTTGTTCACCCGCTTTTTCGCCGCCAAGGCGTCGGTAATCAACTGTTTGGTCATATGATTGCCTGGATCGGAAGACCCGTTACGCTCTGCGTCGCAAGAAGCAACGTGGCGGCAAAAGCGCTCTATCAGCAATATGGTTTTAAAGTGACCGAGGAGTTTGAGGCCTGCTACAACGGTAAGCCGGTGTTAGCCAATAAGATGGAGCAGTCCAGCACTATTTTTGGAAAATCTAGTGCTGACACAGCGTTTTCTAGAAGCCGTACAAGGTAGATATCTGGAGCCGATCCAGTCTTGTTTTTTATACGGCAAAGCCGTATATTTAAGCAATGCTATTCATCGAAACGTCTACGTTCACCAAGCTATTACCGAGTTATCTTACGGATGAGGAGTACCGTGGGCTGCAAACGTATTTGTTGCAGAAACCAGATGCGGGCGACCTTATTAAAGGGTCGGGTGGTGTTCGTAAAGTTCGTTGGTCATCAACAGGTTCGGGAAAGAGTGGCGGTATCCGAGCTATCTATTATTGGAAGAAATCTGACCACGAGATATGGATGCTCACGCTGTATAGTAAAACGGAGCGCGCCAGTATCCCTGGGCACATGCTCAAGCAGATAGCGGAGGCAATCAAAAATGGTTAAAAGAAATCTCGGAGCAGAGATACTCGACGGCATTAATGAGATAAAACATTTCAAGAAAGGTAGGGGAGCGCTGCGCACTAACGAGTTAGCAGAGCCCTCGCCACCCAAAATGATTCGGTTGAAACTGAACCTATCTCAATCGGCCTTCGCAGGGCTTTTGGGAGTAAGCATACGTACCCTTCAGGACTGGGAACAAGGCCGTAGAGAGCCACAGGGCCCGGCCATTGCTCTTTTGCGTATTGCTGAACAACGCCCGGAAGTCTTTGATCAACTTCATTGATCAGGCAGCCACCCACCTCACGACGCTGTAAGCTGAGGCTCATCCACCACCACCGCGTCACGCAACGTTTCAGCGAAGCTTGCCAGGGCGGGTGTCCAGGACTCTGGTTCGGGGGCGACAAAATAGGTATCGACATTGGCGATGGACGTGGGCAGTTCCAGCGTATGAATCCCGAACCGGTGCTGGTGGGCTTCAACCGTCCCACGGGGTAGCACCGTGTAACCCATCCCGGCAGCAACGCAGCCAAGCATCGCGTCCAGGGAGCCGAACTCAAAAATCCGGCCTGCATTGACGCCGTAGGAAGCCAGCAACAGCTCAATACGCTGGCGGTAGCTGCACCCCTGGCGAAACGCCAAGAAAGCAGACGTCAGCAGTTCTTGTGAAGAGGGCATTCTCGTCATAGGTGTTGAGCCGACTAAGACAAGCTGCTCGCTAAATGCTTTGAGCAAGTGGTAGCGGCCATGCTCGAGTCGCCCGGCCACGAAGACACAGTCCACCTGCCCGTTAAGCAACAACTCGACCAGCTCAGCCGTGGGCCCGGTCTTTATCTGGATATCAACGTCAGGCTGCGCTGCGTGGTACGCCGCCAGTATCGGCGGAAGGCGCAACGCCGTCGTGGTCTCCATGGCGCCTATACGCAGCCGCCCACACGCCTTCTCTTGGCCTTTGAACAGCGATACCGCTTCGTCGTGGGCTGTCAGCATGCGCTCGGCGTACTCCACCAGCGCCGATCCGGCACTGGTAGGGCGAACGCGTCCTGCACGGTGAATCAGCTGTACGCCTAACTCTTCCTCAAGTTTCTTGATGTGGGCCGTCACATTGGATTGCACCGTGTGCAGCTGCTTAGCCGCCGTCACGAAGCTGCCGGTTTCGGCTACGGCCATGAATAGTCGAAGTGATTTCAATTGCACACGCCGTCTCCCTGTCAGGCTATCTTTAAACAAGATAATAGCGATCAAAACTAATCGTTTCTAGAAATAGCTCCTCACGCGTAGTCTGGTTGTGTACTAACGCGCTGCCCACCTTGCCCGAAAGGCGGCACGAAAAGGACACCACATGATGACTCGAACACTCACTAGCCACGACCTGCCTGCCCTGATGACAGGGATAATGGCGACCCTGGCGGGGATTGGCATTGCGCGCTTCGCCTATACGCCGCTATTGCCTGCGATTATTCAAGAGGGTTGGTTTACCGCGAGCCAAGGCGCCTACCTGGGGGCCGCCAACCTGCTGGGGTATTTTATCGGTGCACTCGTAGCTCACTCGCTGAGTGAGCGCTTTTCTCCTCGCTTGGTGATGGCCGCAAGCTTTGCGGGTATCGCGCTAAGCTTTGTGCTCTGCGCCGGGGCAGGTGGTTTCCTCTGGTTCTTCTTCTGGCGGTTGGTGTCGGGCATTGCCGGGGCCATCTTAATGGTCGTTGGTCCCTCGCTGGCGTTGGCGGCCACACCACCTGAAAGGCGAACGCGTGTTGGTGCCATGGTGTTTACCGGTATTGGCTTTGGGGCACTGCTTTCGGCCTTCATCGTACCGTTACTTCTTGGGTTAAGCCTGACAGTCACCTGGGGCACGCTGGGGCTGCTCTGTATTGCCGCTGGCCTTTTGTGCGACTGGGGAGTGGCGCACTTAACCTCACCCATAACGGCTAGCTCGGTGGGTAATAGCTCCACAGGGTATGCGGGTGTAAAGGTCGTTGTGCTGCTTGTCATTGGTGCTTATGCCCTGGATGCGATTGGCTTTGTGCCCCATACCGTGTTCTGGGTGGACTATCTCGCCAGGGAAAACGCCCTGGGCAATCAAGCGGCTTCCCTGCAGTGGGGAATCTTCGGGTTGGGCGCCTTGTGTGGGCCGTTCATGGTAGGCGCACTGGCGCATCGAGTGGGTTGGCAGGGTGGCTTGATGATCGCCTTTGCGGCGAAGGCTGCCGCTGTTTTGCTGCCGGTGTTCTCGCTCGCACTGCTCAGCCAGTCGGTTTCCTCCTTCATGGTAGGGGCAATGATCCCCGGTATTGTGGCACTCACTTCTGGCCGCCTTGCTGAGTTGGTAGGGCCAACCGCCCACAAGAAGCTCTGGGGGCAAGCCACCGCCGCCTTTGCAGCCGCCCAGGCGGTGGCGGGCTATGCCATGTCGGCGCTTTATGGCGCTTGGGGCAGCTACACGCCACTGTTTGCCATCAGCGGCCTCATCCTCGTCGCTGGCTTTTTGCTGGTGCTGCTTAGCCATGGCGTACAGCAGCGTCACTCGCATCTTTCTGCCCAGCAACCTACACAGCAATCTTCAAATCCAGGGAGGCAATAATGGAACTCTACCTAAACGCAACCTCGCCCTATGCGCGCCTAGTGCGCATCGTATTACTGGAAAAAGGCCTGATGGACGCCGTGACGCTAAAGTGGTGCGACCCCTGGGCAGATGATGTAGATCTGTTAAAAGCCAACCCCGCCGGGCGTATTCCCGTGCTGGTAACGGAGGAGGGCACCACGCTTAGCGAATCAATGCTGATTGCCGTTTACCTGGATAGCGTTAGCCCCAACAAGCCGATGATTCCCAAGGCTGGTTTAGGTGAGGTGCTGCACCTGGCGGGGTTGGGTCAAAACCTGATGGATGCCGCGTTCAATACCGTGATTGCCAGAAAGCATTACGGCAATGGGATTGATGATAGCGAGCTGGGGCAGAGGCGTTCGCGGGCCATTCAGCGGCTATTAAAGCAGCTGGACGGTGAGCTTGGCGAAATACAACAGACCTCAACTATCAATCTGGGTCACATCGCCACCGCAGTGGCGCTGGATTATCTCGCCTTTAGGCTGCCAGAGGTGAACTGGAAAAAAGACTACCCGCAGCTTCTGGCATGGCACGCTAGCGTTACTGCGCGAGAGAGCTTTCAACAGACGGCTTTCTGTTAGGACTTTCTATTAGGAGAAGTGGGGATAAAGCGAGCTCAGTGCTGGATCTCAGCCCGCAACTTTTCCACTTCTTCAACCGGCAGTTCTTCAATATCCGCGATCATCTGATCATCCATTTCGGTGCGAGCAATCAGCTTACGGGCTGCGTTGCGTTTGCCTTCCAAGGCACGTTGCTCGGCTTCTTGACGCCCTTCCAGACGACCTTCCTGACGCTCTTTTTGCACCAGATTTTCTAAGTTTTCTGCCAACATGTCTTTATCCTCCACCAAACTGTTGAGCCGCTCTAGATTAACTTCTGCACCAAGCCGCTGCAGATGACGCTTAATCCAGCGCGTGATGACCTTATCAATGCGTTCTTTGTTCGGATCCGCTTTGATAATGGCCACAATACGATCAACGGCTAGTTGCAGGGCTTCCCAACTCTCACCGGCGTTTTCGACGCTGAACACACCGCTTAACGGTGTCTGAACTAAGCCTAGCTGTTCATCAGTATAGCGCCCTTCATCGACTAGGTAATAGCGTAGGTGGGGCTGGTAAATCTGAAGAAAGTCGGGCGGTTCTGGGGTGATCATCTCGAAGATGTCTAGCGGTGCCGTCCATCGCTCTGAGCCGTTATACAACACGACAGGGAGCACGGGCGGCAACCCTTGGCTGGGCGTGATGATCTTCTGTTTGAATAGTTCGCTATAGAAACAGGCGACGTAGTGCAGTAGTCGAATGGGCATAGTGCGATCCACCGAGGACTGAAACTCCAGCAGAATATACAGAAATACTCGTTGGGTG
Organism: Halomonas sp. A3H3; assembly: GCF_000982975.1. Taxonomy (NCBI): domain Bacteria; kingdom Pseudomonadati; phylum Pseudomonadota; class Gammaproteobacteria; order Oceanospirillales; family Halomonadaceae; genus Halomonas; species Halomonas sp. A3H3. The sequence continues at coordinate 3,630,176 of NZ_HG423343.1, forward strand.
AGGCCTTTCCATTTCACTTCAACCGACCACACCACATCTTCAATCTTCTCTTCAAAAAGCGGCGTAATGTAGTTGCCGCTGTGGCTCTTTAGGGTGGAGAAATCCATCAGCTTAGCAATCTCAGCAGGCGTAAAGCCTTCGATCAACTGTTGCACGAATTCGGGGTAGCTAAACAGCTCCTTGTAGCCGGTATCATGATGTTTGTGAATGGTGCCCACCATGAGTGCTCCTTATTCAATGTGCCTAAGCGAGTGCATCGCAAAAAACAATATACCTAAGAATAAATAGCGGGGGCTTGGCAAGCAACTGTTGTCGGGTTGGCGTTAGACACTGCCTGCATTTGATATATCCAGCCCTTATCACCCATGCCAGACTGCATATTCAAAATAAGAATATTAAATTATTCTTTTATTCTTTTTAGGAAATTAAGGATGCACTAAAATGGTGCCCTTTCTGAGCCAGGCCGCTGGGCGCTTGCCGCCGTGTTAGGCCAAAGATAGGGATGTCACCATGAGTGAGCCAGCAAGTGATCAAGAGGGGGCGCACTTTAAGCGCAGTATGCAGACGCGCCATTTGGTGATGCTCTCACTGGGAGGCGTGATTGGCACCGGCCTGTTTTTGAGTTCCGGTTATACCGTGCAGCAGGCTGGGCCTATTGGGGCAGTGTTGGCCTATCTGGTAGGTGGCATTGTTGCTTGGCTGGTGATGATGTGCCTGGGCGAGCTGGCGGTGCATATGCCCAATTCAGGCGCCTTCAGCGCGCATGCCACCCGCTATATTGGCCCCGGCACCGGCTATATGGTGGCCTGGATGTACTGGCTCACCTGGACGGTGGCGCTAGGTTCCGAATTTACCGCAGCGGCGGTCTTTATGGGGCGCTGGTTTCCCGATATCCCCGGCTGGTACTGGAGTGGCTTGTTTGCGGCGATTGTCTTTGGCGTGAATGCGTTTACCTCGCGCTTCTTTGCCGAGTCTGAATTCTGGCTCTCATTGATCAAAGTGATCGCGGTGGTGGTGTTTGTGCTGGTGGGGGCGGTGGCGATTATTGGCTGGGTACCGCTGCATGATGCCGCTGGCGCTGAGGTCGCCTCACCGGGGCTATCGGCACTATGGGGAGAGAGCGCCATGCCGCCCAACCTGATGGCCATTGGTACCGCCTTACTGGCAGTGATGTTTGCTTTTTCCGGCACCGAGCTGATTGGCATTGCCGCCGGAGAAACGGTAGACCCGGCCCGCAATGTGCCCAAGGCGATCCGCGCGACCCTGTGGCGATTGATCCTGTTTTTCGTCGGCACCATTGTCGTGATTGCGGCGCTGCTACCCCAGGATCAAGCCGGGCTCAGTCAAAGCCCCTTTGTGGCTGTGTTCCAGCGTCTTGGCGTGCCGGGTGCAGCCGATATCATGAATTTTGTCATCATCACCGCGCTGCTGTCGGCGGCCAATTCCGGGCTTTATGCCTCGTCGCGCATGCTATGGACGCTCGCCGACCAAGGCACCTTGCCCAAGTCGCTTGGCCGACTTAACAAGCGTGGCATTCCGATGAATGCCCTGCTACTCAGCATGGTCGGCGGCCTGGGCGCGCTGTTCTCCAGCGTGTATGCCCCTGAAACCGTCTATTTGGTGCTCGTCTCGATTTCCGGTTTGGCCGTGGTGGTGGTCTGGATGGCGATTGCGCTTAGCCAGTTTAACTTCCGGCGCCACTACCTCCGTGAAGGCGGGCAACTGAAGGATCTGGTTTATCGCACCCCGTTCTACCCCTGGGTGCCGATTATTGCTTTTGCAGCCTGTCTGGCCGCGTGCATTGGCATTGCCTTCGACCCGCATCAACGCGTTGCGCTCTATTTCGGTGTGCCTTTCATTGGCCTGTGCTACCTGATGCACTTTGTGCGCCACCGTTCGGCCTCCCAACGTTCTGAACATTCGCCCAACGCCGTTGAGGAAAACGCCGTATGAATGAGTTGAATCCCATTAAAGCCCTGTTGGCCGACGTGCCCTTTATGGTCATCGACGGTGCCTTGGCCACTGAGCTGGAAGCGCTAGGCTGCGACCTCAATGACGCCCTCTGGTCGGCGCGCCTGCTGGCACAGACCCCGGAAAAGATTCGTCAGGTTCATCAGGCTTACTTTGAAGCCGGTGCCGATTGTGCGATTACCGCCAGCTATCAGGCCACCGTGCCAGGTTTTATGCAGGCGGGGATGACGGCAGAAGAGGCGCGGGCGTTGATTCAGCTGTCGGTTACGCTGGCGCAGCAAGCGAGAGATGCGGTATGGCAGCCCGGCCAAACCGACCGTCCCAAACCACTGGTGGCCGCATCCGTAGGCCCTTATGGCGCGTATCTGGCGGACGGCAGTGAATACCGGGGCGGCTATGATCTGGATCGCGCTGGATTGGTTGAATTTCACCGTGAGCGTTTTGACCTCTTGCTGGCGGCGGGGGCTGATTTACTGGCCGCTGAAACTTTGCCCTCACTGGAGGAAGCGCTGGCGATCACCGATTTGCTGGCCGAGCATCCGGGCGCGCAGGCATGGATCACTTTCTCGGCGAAGGATGGCCAACACATCAGCGATGGCACGCCGATCGCAGAATGTGCGAGGGCCCTGGCCAAGTGCCCAGGCGTAGCGGCGATTGGTGTGAACTGCACGGCGTTGGCCCATATCGAATCGCTGATTGAGGAAATCCGCCTTGAGTGCGATCTGCCAGTGTTGGTGTATCCCAACTCGGGGGAAGTGTACGACGCGGTAACCAAAACCTGGCACCCGTCCCAATGCGATCATACCGGTGCCGATCTTTCCGGATTGGTACAAGGAGTTGAGCACTGGCTTGAAGCAGGCGCGTCAGGCATTGGCGGATGCTGCCGGACGACACCGGAGGATATTCAAGCGCTGGCCCAGTGGCGGAGGTCGCGCTAATTTAGTTAGGCCTTAATGCTGAGTCTCTGCCCGTAACCTTTCCACCTCTTCGACGGGCAGTTCTTCAATATCCGTGATCATCTGATCATCTGATCATCTGATCATCTGCTTCGGTGCGAACTTATAGTGTCGGCTGATAAAGTTGAGCCTCGCTTAGTGAGCCGCTTTCCAAAGCGCGCTGCTCAGCTTCTCGACGCTCTTCTTGACGTCCCTCCTGACGCTCTTTTTGCACCAGATTTTCCAGGTTTTCTGACAACATATCTTTATCCTCCGCCAAACTATTGATCTGCTCCAGATCCACCTCATGTGCATGGTGCGATCCACCAAGGATTGAAACTCCAGGAGAATGTATAGAAATACTCGCTGGGTGACGCCTACCTGGGCACACCGCTCATTCGAAGCCGCCTTTCGTTCCCAAGCATTAAAGAACAAGTCACATGGACAAATCATTCTTCGGTGCTAGGCTGAATACTAAAATATTAATAACACCATAATGACACGGCTCATGCGCAGAGTGCCCACACGGCACGCACTCTGCTGAATTCCACCTCACCATACTCCCGCATGATCGTCGAGAGTGAGTGAGGAGCCATCTCCCTAGAGTTGACCAGATTCGAATGAATAGCGTACGGCTACGTTTCTTACCTTAGGAAACAGCGACAAAAATAGCAGATCAAGAATAACAAGGGGGAGTTGAAATCATGCCTACCCAACAACCGAGATATACCCCTGCTGTACTCAAAGAGCCTGCAAATTACGGCGTTCTTGAACAGCTGGCGGGAACCTGGGTCAACTACAACCCAGACAACAAAACGACCGGGTGGGGATTACATACCACTTGCCTGCCTTCCCCAGGAACCAACTCCGAAACCATTCCCGGCAAGTTTCATTTTCTCTGCCAAGACTATAAGGAGGAGCTTACCTTTACGTTAGTCCCCGGCGGAGTACGCAACCGCGGTGGCGCCAACGAGCAGTTCAGCGGAGCGGTAAAGTACGAACAGAGTATTCATGATCTCGATGGCAACCTGCTTCATGACGAAAACGGTATGTACCTCTGGTTGAGTACTCTTTACAACCATCCCGCCGACGACGAATCCATCATGACCGATATCGGTTATCCCGAATTATCGGCGGGCGCCGGCTCCGACGGCCCGGTGTATGTGCCTCCTTATACGGTCTCCCGCAGCGGCACGATTCCCCATGGCAGCACTGTGTTGCTGTTGGGTACAGACTCCGAAAAGAAGGGGAAACCGGAATTTCCCCATGGCACAGCCGCCTGGGATCCCAATCACCTGGCCATCTCACCAAGTATGGGGCTGGCAGGCACCACCGCTGACACCCCCATCAATCTCGATGAACCGGCGCCGCCCTGGGTTCACGACCCCAGTCTTGCGGAGAGAGATCCAAGCGGCAACAGAACCTACACACAGCGCATTTTGGCCGACGATCACTACCCCTATTCGGTGCGTCCCGATCTTCGCTTGCGCGATGCCATTCAGGATCAGGAGATCAAAAGCTTCGTACTGATTGAGATGCGCACCCGGGAGGCTGGCGGATCCGAGGGTGGACTATTGAACACCCCATTCGTAGAGCGATTTGCTCGCGTAACCGAGATGAACTTGCGGATGTGGATTGAGACTGTCTTTGAAAACGGCCAGGAAGTTCTGCAGTTGCAGTACGAGCAGATTCAGTATTTTGAATTTCAATTCGGCACTGATGGCGGCACGACCCGCTGGCCACACATTCAGATCAACACTTTACGCAAAAAAGCGTAAGAGTACGCCTGGCCGCACGGGGCCTCGACGCCGTTAATGACGGCAGGCGTCGGATTCCCACCACCTGCCGCGGAAACAGGCTAATCGGGGTAACGAAACATAAGGAGATGAAAACCATGGCGCCATCAGAAACAGCGAGAGAGAACGTTTCTCCAGGCCTGTTCGACAGGCTTACAAGCACCAGTGTACCCGTATTGCAGGATCTCCAGGAGGCAGCGCAGCTCGCTTTACAGGTGGAATTTACCACTATACCTGTCTACCTCTCGGCACTCTATTCCATTTCAGACGCCGGGAGCCATGTCTACCAGACCCTGCGCAGCGTTGCGATGGAGGAGATGTTCCATGTCAACCAGGCGGCCAACATCATCGTTGCCTTGGGCGCGCTGCCCAAATTTACTGGCGATGCGGTTCCTACTTTCCCCGGCTATATGCCACAGGCCAACCCGAAGACGACCCCTATGGTCGGCCTGTTTCGTGCATCCCCCGATGTATTCGCTAATGTCTTTGCCGCCATCGAAAGCCCGTCGCAGTACGGCGCGCCTCCTCAGGGCGACAACTACGACAGCATCGCGCAGCTGTACGGCGCCTTGGTTGCGGCGGTGGATGCCTATCCCGGAAACCCCTTCAGTACAACCGGTGTTCCTGGTCGGCAAAGAACCAATATCTATCTCGGCAAATTTGGCGGTAATGTCAACGAAGTGATGGACAAGGAGAGCTTCCACGCGGCGGTTAACGAAATCGTCGAGCAAGGAGAGGGAACCGTTCCCCCTGAAAAGCCTCTGGTTCCGGTTGAGAGCTTCGGTACTTACAACCACTATGGCAAGCGTACCGATGGCACCTACGGGCCCATCCTCGGCACCCCGTACGAGCTGAGTCATTTCCTCAAGTTCCGCGAAGTTTCACTCGACAGCGCCAATTTCCCGGCGACGCTCCCCATCATCTCCAATCCCGATAGCAGCGACTACACCAACCCGCAGGCCAAGCGGCTGTCTGACAGCTTCGATGATCACTACAGCCTGATGCTGCACGCCTTCGAAGCCACATTCAAGGCTGGCGACTCCGACCCTTATTTCAGTGTCGTCCTTTCAATCATGCACCGGGTGCTGCCGCATCTTGCCCGAGCGTTGATGTCTACCCCGGCCTTTGCCGACGGCGACAGCTCCGTTGGCCCCAATGCCGCACCGGCATGGCGCTACAGAAGCGATACCAATCGCACCTTTGGGGAACTGACGCAGGAGCTTGAAGACGAGCTCGATCAGCTGTCGACATCACCCAGGGAAAACGCATTGCGCACGCACCTTAAGACAGCCTTGGCAGGCGACAAAGAGATAGTGACGTCAGCCAAAGCGCTGGGCTTGTAATGGGCTAACGTTGAAAGGAAATCATCATGACTGACTATAAAATTTACCCGCCTATTGGCATTGCCCGTGTGGGGAACGCGCCGGAAAAATGCTATATCGGCCCCGAGACATATCGCGGTCTGCCCATTAACCTCGACGGAAGAGACTTCACCCAGGATGACTTCCGGGATGAACAGGGACGCATGTGCCGCCAGGCTGCGCGCTTTCATATTTTTCACGGCGACGAAGAGATCACCCTGGATACGCCCGGAGTAAAGACGATCACCTGGACTGTGCACATGGCGAACAAGAAAGCCAGTTGGTATGAGTTCGCCACCAACGAGGGAGAGCAGGGCTACGCCAGCAATCATCCCTTGCGCAACGCCGATGTGGAGGACCGACACAGCTTGATTATCGACCCAGGGCCACGCCAGATAAGCGGCGCCGATGCCGGTCCCGTCCCCATGGACCGCAATACAATTCCCGAGGGTTATAAGGGCGCAAACTTCCCTAAGGGCATTCTGTATCCCAATCGGGAGTGTATCGACACCCTAGGAGAGCTGCGTACCGACGCAGCCGGCCGCCTGCTGGTGTTGGGCGGTTTGGGTGTTTCCGGAACCGAAGATGAAAGCGCCGTGATCAAACAGTACGCTAATAATGATGGCTGGTGGGACGACACCGGTGACGGCCCAGTCAGCGCGGTAATCGAATGGGACAATGGCAGCAGCAATCCGGCTGATCCGGCCTGGGTGTCTGTGGCGCCACCTTCCTATGCGCCAGAGATCGCCAACCTGGTAACGCTCTGGGACACCATCTTCGACAGCGCTGTGCGTGCTGGACACAACCCACAGATAAATAATCAGGGCATGTGGCAAAGCGGATCCGATGGCTACAAGCCCAACTTCCAGAGCGAGATAAAACCACTACTGGAACGGGCCACCACCTACGCCTGGGTTGCGGCAATCCCTCCCAAGCCCCACAGCTTCGACATGGAGATGCTGGGAGCGGTACCGGATCATGAGGATCACTACCGTGGCCTGCGCAATTGGATTCTGGATGTTCTACGACCACCGGCAGCTGAGAACTCCATTATCTCCGGGCGGGGAGCCACCATGATGCCCTACCTAGCGGGGGACAACTGTCTTATCGGTGGGACGTTTACATCCACTTATCTACGTTTGACAGATACCCAGTTCTTCTTTGTTCAACAGTGGGCGGCGGGGCACTTTGTCAACGAGCCTGTTGCCGATAATGGCCCTCAATCACTGACACGCAATGTTCTGGAAAACTGTGTAGGAGGTGCGTTTTCTCCCGGTATCGAGCTCACCTGGATCACCCGCAATCGAGCCATCTACAATCGTGACGACCCTTTCCGTATCAATACCGCACCGCCCACCGAAGGGCCACTCAACCTGGGCTTTACGCCTACTGCGATGGAGCCCGGGGATCTCACTCGCTACATGGCCATACCCTGGCAGGCAGACTTCAATGAGTGCTCCTCACAACCCATCGGTGAACGAGTCTTGTGGTGGTGGCCCGCACAGCGGCCTGAATTCGTCTACCTGGAGCCGAAACCCCAGGGAGTACGCCAGGCGACTATGCCGATACCGGATGAGCAGACGGGAGGGCAGGTTGCCTGGATCGGCACCGATTTCGATCAGATGCGGGGAGATTTCATCTCCTTTGCCGACGACGTACAGATGGTGCAGTACTGGTCGCGGCTGGGGTTCGTGATGGAAAAAGAGGTTCAAGGAGAGCGCCGCTTTGTGGAGGTTGCACGCACCTTACCCCGACCTTTCACACCGAATGGGAACTGACTTCGATCTCGTTATCCTCGGCGCTGGCCCTGCCGGTTGCGCCACGGCTCTCGCCGCGATAGCGGAGGGGGTTGAGCGGGTGGCGATACTGGACAAGCCCGCCCGGCAGGCCTTTAAAGTGGGGGAATCCGCGGCGCCTGACGTAGTCGCTAAATTGAGGCTACTGGGTATATCGAATGACCTTGGGGCGAGAGGGCATCGACCCTACTACACCAATCTCTCCCTATGGGCAGGAGAGCGCAGGTTCGACGATTTTCTCCATCGCTCGACAGGGGATGGCTGGCATCTAGATCGGGAGCGCTTTGACGAGGATCTGCGTCAAGCCAGTGGTGAAAAAGGCGCGCAGCTACTAACGCCTGCGGTGTTGGAAGCTCTACGCTGGGATAGTAGCGAGTGGCAACTGCAAATAACGTATCAAGACAAACAGCACCTACTGAGTTGTCGTTACCTCGTTGATGCTTCCGGGCGCGGAGCTACCCTCTGCAGGCGACTGGGGGTAGAGCGAAAGCGTCTCGACGATTTGGTGGCGGTGGCGTGTAAATGGCCCAATGCCGGCAGGCTGGAGGGCATAACCCTGGTGGAATCGGTTGCTGACGGCTGGTGGTACGCTACCGGTTTGCCAGATGGTTCAGCACTGTTGGCGTTGATGTCGGATGCATCCGTTGTGCGCCAGAAGGGGCTGCGAAATAGCGAAGCATTCTATGCGCTCTGGGGCCAGACAGAAGAGCTACAACAGTGGCTGCAACCTTCTCGCCAGCACGCACTCTCGCTTACCTGCTTTGCTGCATACAGCGGTTTTGTGACCCAAGCAGCTGGGCCGGGCTGGATCGCAGTGGGCGATGCCCTGGCTACCTTTGATCCTTTGACCTCTTCGGGAATTTCCAACGCACTGGGCGACGGTTTGGCAGCGGCACCGGTAATCACCGATTGGCTGAACAGGCATGACCTGCAAGCGGCAGAACAGTACGCACTTCGCGCAAACAGGGGAATTAACCGCTTTATCAAGGAGTGGCAAGACCAATATAGCTTGGAGCGGCGGTGGTCGGATCATCCATTTTGGGCCCATCGTCGTGAGCTTGGTTAGAGAGGTCGATGCACTGGCCAATCAGGCGCAAATAAGTCGTGAAATGCACTTCACCGGAAGGACCAGGGATGCCAAAGCCCCTGCCGTCCCACGGATGGTCTTCAAGCGGGATCATTGTGGACAGGCCGGCTTCGGTAAGGGCAGCATGGATCTTGTCGGCATCTATCGTCTAGGAGCGCTAACGTGTTCTCAGTGGGAAATCCCTGCATCGGCAGCGGCTCATCAAATGCTTCCAGTGCCGAGATGGCTGCTTTCGAAGGGAAGACTCGTTGAGTAGCATTCTTTGAGAGATAGCGTCGCCCGCGTGTATCCGCATCAGCTTGCAAGTCTAGTTCATTCATCTTGGCCTCCTGGTTATTATCTCTGTTTCATGAAGCCTCATTCGGCATATAACGCCGGGTCGTGGCCCAGAACGCTAGCGCCAATAGGCTTAGCGAAGCGCCTAAAATGCACACACCCTGCCAACCTGCATGAGCATAGGCGGTTGTCGTGCTGATGGCGCCCAGGCCACTGCCGACCGAATAGAACAGCATATACAAGCCTAAGTAAGCGGCTATGTGCCTCAGGACGTGTGTGAAAAATCATGCTCTGATTAGTGACGTGAAGAGCCTGCCCACCCATATCAAGCAGCACAATCCCGATGATCAGCGCCCATAGCGACCACTCCATTAATGATAGTGGCCCCCACGCTAGCAGCAGCAACACCAGCGCAGCTGCACTGGTGCGCTGGCCGAGTCCTCGATCTGCCCATTTTCCGGCGCGAGCGGCTGCGAGGGCTCCCACTACGCCAGCCAAGCCAAATGCGCCAATGGCCGTATGAGAAAACTCATAGGGTGGTGCGCTAAGTGGCAATACCAAGGCACTCCAGCAAACGTTGAAGGCAGCAAACATTAGCATCGCCAGCACGCCGCGAATTTGTAGCACCCGGTTTTCCCGCAATAACACCAACATAGAGACAATCAGGTGTGGATAGCTTAGGGAACCTGATGCAGCTTTTAGCGTCGGCAGCCGACGCCACAGCGGTAGTGCCACTACCAGCATTATGACCGCAGAACACAAATAGACGCCTCGCCAGCCGGCCAGATCGCTTACACCACCAGCGAATACGCGGGCAAGCAACAAGCCAATAAAAACACCTCCTTGCGCTACACCGACGACACGACCCCGTTCATGAGGGGCGGCAGCGCTAGCCGCGTAGGCGATTAACCCTTGCGTCATCGCTGTGCCGAGCAAGCCAACACCGAGCATTCCTGCCAGCAGCATTAAGGTGGATTGCGACAATGCTACCACCACTAAAGAGGCCACCAACGCCAACAATTGCAGCGCCATTAGGCGACGACGATTCACCCGATCCCCTAGTGGAACGAGCAGTAGCAAGGCCAAGGCGCAGCCGACCTGAGTGGCCGTGATCACACCGCCAACGGCTGCATGACTGATGCCGAAATCCAAGGCCAGAGCATCTAACAGTGGCTGTGCGTAATAGACGTTGGCGACACTTAAGCCGCTGGCCGCGGCGAAAAGTAGCACTAAGCCGCGCGGCATGTCCGTTTGGACGACCGGTTTACTGTCATCACGAAGCGATACAGGCAGTACCGAAGACGCCTTCATAGCCATCTCTCATTCAATTGGTTTCAAATAAAAACTAGTTGGATGGTAGGTAACCTAGTTTTAAAATGCAACTGCATAGGTTGCCATAAACACAGGGAAGGCAAATATCATGCCCCGCCGCAAATCCACACATACTGAAACCTGCCCGGTGGCACGCTCTGTCGACGTTATCGGAGACCGATGGTCGCTGCTTATTGTACGAGATGCTTTTGACGGCATGAGGCGATTCGGTGACTTTCAGCGCAGCCTGGGCATGGCTCGCAATATTCTGGCCGAACGTCTGCGTCGGTTAGTTGAAGCGGATATCCTGGAAACTCGGCCTGCATCTGATGGCACGGCCTATCAGGAATACGTACTGACAGCCAAGGGCGAGAGTCTATTTCCTGTGGTGGTGGCTCTGCGTCAGTGGGGAGAACGCAACTTGTTTTCACACAGCGAGCAGCACTCCCAGCTTATCGACAAGTCAACAGGGCAGCCGGTGCCCTATATGGTCCCTCAGACCGGAGATGGCGATGTACTGGCCCCGGATGACGCGATAGTAAGAAAACTCCAGTAGCAACATCAGTTAAGCCTCACGGCCATTGCCCAAAACGATGGAGGAAATACGCCAGCTGGGCTAAGCACTGACTGATTGGCATCAACTGATACCGGTACTAGGGCTGGGTGACATCGGCCTGAGTGGCGCTAATATGCTGCGATTTCATTGCCGACGAAAGCGTGAGGAAGTCCGCCAGTTGCTGGGTGGCACGCTTCTGTGACGCCTGAACCATCACGAGTTCAACCATCGGCAGCTCCGGAAATCCCTCCCGCTTGCTTAGAATAATGTGGTCTTCAGCAAGCGCACTGGCGGGAAGCACGCCAATGCCGAGACCTGCTGACACAGCGGCACGAATATTGTCATAAGAGGCACTGACATAGGCGCTATAGCCGTGCTTCCCGGGCTGATCCAATGCGGCGAGCGCTGCGCTTCGGTAGCAACAGCCATCAGGAAAGATAACAAGTGGTATATCAGACATACGGTCAAAATCATGCCGTTGCGTGGCCACCCAATGGAGAGGTTCTCGCCGCAGCAGATGACACTGCCAGCGCGGGTCACTTGGCGTGAAGTCTCCTACGCACTTAAAGATGGCGAGATCAAGGCCGCTGTTATCGAGTTGGTGGAGCAGTTGCGAGGAGAGCGCAGAGACAACTTCCAGGCGCAGATTGCGGTTTAGCTCGGCGCACCGAGAAATAGCGCCATGTAGATCCACCACCTTGAAATCATCGGGAACACCAATCAGCAGGCGTCCGGCGATTTCGGGTTGTTGTATGGCACTCACCGCTTCAGACGTACGGGCAAGTATCTCATTGACGGCGGGAAGAAAACGCTCACCGTCTGCCGTTAAGCCAAGGATGTGACCTTGGCGACGCTCAAGCAACTTACAGCCGAGTATTTCCTCCAGCCGCTTCAGACTTTGCGTGACCGCAGACTGGCTACGGTACAGCTGAAGACCTGCCTGCTGAAAACCATTGCCTTCGGCCAACAGTACGAAAGCGCGCAGGTGTTCCAGCGTGACTCGCCTATCGCCCAAGGGGGAAGGTTGGCAATTAAACACACTGCATCTCCGCATTGAACATTAATTTATCTAATTATGAATGGTTAATAATTAATTTCCACTGCATGTAACTCCCATGCACCATCAGTTTCATGGTGATGGTGCAAAAGCAGGATGGCGCTTTTAGGGGGCTGCATGAATAATTTCGTATTAACTGGTTTGGTGGTCATTTTCAGTATCGTTTGGAGTTCGGCATTTATAGCCGGTGCCATTGCACTGACTGATTTCGACCCCTTTACGCTGCTCACCATCCGGTTTTTATTGAGTGCGTTACTGATGCTGCCCATTTGCCTTACCTACGGCAGTTTCCGGTTATCAACTCATGGTGATCGCATCGCTATCAGGCGCGGATTGCTACTCGGCGTGCTTAACAACGCCCTATACCTGGGGCTGAGCTTTGCCGCATTGCAGACGGTTCGCCCCCAGGTCGTTATTGTTATTGTTAGCTGCGCACCGCTGGCCACCAGTTTGCTATCAGCATGGTGGGGCGTAGAACCTCTTTCCCCAATGAAATTACTCGGCGCGGCGCTGGGATTAGTGGGAGTGGTGGTCATCTCAGGCGTTGCTAGTGGGGTGCAGGTCGATATTTGGGGAGTACTTATGGCAACCGGCGGCATGCTTGCCTTTGCCAGTGGCACCGTGTTCTTCCGCGGCCAAGGCGCAGGCCTTCCCGTCTTGCAGGCCAATTTCTGGCAATCCATTGCTGGCGCTGTCGCTCTTCTTCCCATGGCAATGGTGTTCGGGCAGCCGCTTACCGTGCCTTCTACCGCTACGATGATAGCGATTGCACATCTGGTACTTGTCGTCACCATCGGCGGAATGAGCCTCTGGCTTGTGCTGATCCGCATCAGCGGCGCTTCGACAGCATCGAGCTATCACCTTCTTAATCCGTTCTTCGGCGTACTACTCGCTTATCTAATACTAGGGGAGCCGTTGCGCATGGCGGATTTTATTGGGGCTGGGCTGATTGTCATCGGCCTGCTCATGACCACCCAGGCAAGGGCGAGAGCACCGCAGCGTTAGGACAGTCGTAGTGAATTAGAGAGCAGTGGCAAAAATATGATACAGGTCATGACCGTAGCCTAAAGTGTGATGAGTCGAGCATGGGATTCAACGAACTTTGCTGCTAGGCTCATTTTACTAGAGCTAAAAAAGCCGCAGGGAACAATCTAATGCCACAGGCACCTCGCATCGAGCTTCACCCCGTTAGCCAACGCGTGCAGGTGCATGTGCATGTGGGTGGCAAGTTGCTTGCCGACTCCAGCCAAGCCTTCGAACTCCGCGAATCTGGCTACCCACCACGCCACTACTTCCCACGTGAAGACGTGCGGATGGATTTGCTTACCACCTCAGAAACGACGACCCACTGCCCGTTTAAAGGCAGCACGGTGTATTTCTCGTTAGGCGAAAATAAAGATATTGCCTGGAGCTACGAACAGCCGATTGAAGGGATGGAAGCTATAACGGGTAAGGTGGCGTTTTATGAGCAAATTAGCAAATGACGCCTTTTGGACCCAAAGCGGACACAAAAAACTTATCATATCCGCCGCATTCTTTCCTGAAGCTGTTAGTTTAATTTATTAAGATAACTAAGGATTAAATAAGTATGGAAGAAGAAAGATCGTACAGCTTACCATTGAAAGCTCTTCCATCATTAGAGTACTCCTATCACCTTCAGGATTTAATTGAGCTTAATGAATACCTCTCTTCCAAGGGGCTAAGGTCAAGAAATACAAGGATTGAGAGATATATAGAATATTTTTCTTTGGTTTTGGAAAAAAATGAAGATCCATGGAAGGTCTTTAAAAATTCTTTGAAAGGGCCTTTTGAAAGTCCATTAGATTGGGAGCTTTACATATTACGGGAAGTTCATGAACTTATGTGGATATTAAGAGGCATGAAGTGTAAGGAACCTTTAGGTGGTGTTGAGAAACTAGAGCTTATGATAGGAGGAAGTGATTTTGCTGCACTAGATAAAGACTCAAGCTCTAGAAACGCTCAATTTGAACTTAGGATTGCTAGTTATTTTTTGCAATGTGGCTGCCATGTCGATCTTACTACCGAAACTGATGTTATTGCCATTTCCAACAAAGAAGTCTTTTATATTGAATGCAAGAGAGTCTCCAGTAGAAAGCAATTAGCCAAAAGGATAAGAGATGCTGAGGTCCAACTGCAAAAACGAATGCCCTTAAAACATGATGGGAAAAAAGTTTTTGGCTGCGTTGCTGCAGATGTAACTAAAGTTGCATATCAGCATAATGGCTTAACATTTGCAGTTACTAGTGATCATGCAAGAGATACAATACAAAAGGATTTGCAAGATGTGGTTAGCCACTTGGAGGCTAAGCCGGACTTTGGTACAAAGAAAAGGATTTTTAATTATTGGTTTCAAATTCATATTCCCTCGTTAGTTGCTCATCCACCATCAGTAGCTACAAGATTCTCTTCATTCCATAAATTTAATGAACGCTCGAATAGAAAAGAAGTTAGGGCAGCTAAGAATTTCTGTGAGATTTTTGAGTCAGCTTCACTGATTAGCGATAAAAGAGAAAATCCACCTCAGCAACTTAAGCCTCAAACTGAATATCGTATCCCAGCAGGCGCTACTTATTCATTTGACAAAGATGTGGTTTGTAGTGTTTTGAGAGAAAAGGAAGGAAAAGAATGGCCACTTGACAAGGAGTTAGCAGTCCTAGAAATTAAAAATGATGTCCATTATTTCTATGTTGCTGATTCAATAATTGCTATGCCAATAATTGAAAAAACCATACACAAAAGTGGGTATGAAGAGCTGGAAGAGTTAGCTTTGATAATGATAGCTATTATGTTTGCACAAAGGTTCCCGTATGAGCAATCTGTTTAAATCGTTATTATATAAAAATATCTGTAATTTTTATGTGCTGTAGTAGTGAAAATGATATGGCAGTTAACGACCGAGGCTGTGTGAAAACGTGATGGTCGCTATACTTTGACGAGGTTCGCTGAGGAAATAGTGATGAAGCGATTCGTGGTAGGCGAGGCCCGAAATCAAAGTACGTTATTCCCTGCGCTTTTAGACGATTTCATCGCAGACGATAACCCTGTCCGTGCCATAGAGGCGTTCATAGAAGGTCTCGATCTTAGAGGACTTGGTTTCAAGGGCGTCGATCCGCATGCAACAGGTAGGCCCGCCTATCATCCCGCTGTACTCCTGAAGCTCTATATCTACGGCTACCTCAATCGCATCCAGTCGAGTC
>NZ_HG423343.1:3645639-3659626 GCF_000982975.1 Halomonas sp. A3H3
CAGTGGCAGAGGCACCGGGACAGTAGGCTACAACGTGCAGACAGCTGTTGATAGCCAGCACCATCTGATTGTGGCCCATGAGGTGACCAACGTCGGGCATGATCGGGGGCAGCTCTTCAATATGGCGAAGCAAGCTCGTGAAGCCACTGGCATCAATGAGCTGAAGGTCGTGGCTGACAGAGGCTACTTTAAAGGTGAGGAAATTCTCGACTGCCATAAGGAAGGGATAACTACCTATCTCCCCAAGCCGATGACATCGCCCAACCAGGCAAAGGGCTTTTTTCCAAGAGGCGCATTTCAATACTTCCCTGAAAGCAATGAATATTCCTGTCCTGCTGGTCAGCGGCTCATATGGCGATATGAAACGATAGAAAAAGGAATGAAACTCCATGCTTACTGGAGCTCAGCATGTGCAAGCTGCGCCATGAAAGAAAAATGCACGACAGGCAAGCAACGACGGATCAAGCGTTGGGAACATGAAGATGTGCTTGAAGCTGCACAGTCACGTCTCGATTGGAATCCAGAGATGATGCGCCTAAGGCGACAAACCGTGGAGCATCCGTTTGGCACTCTCAAGGCTTGGATGGGGGCGACACACTTCACGACAAAGCGGTTTAGAAATGTGAGCACAGAAATGAGTCTTCATGTATTGGCGTACAACCTGAAGCGCGTCATAAAGATCTTGGGAGTCAGTGTGTTGATGAGGGCTGCGAGGGCGTAACAGCCCTTTTTTTCTCTGCCTTCTAGGGCCGTGATCACGAATGTAGTTGGTTTCTGATGATTCTATAATTGTCACATCTCACAACAGCAGCGGTCGGCGATTATCGTAGCCATGGCTCAGAAGGGGCCAACGGGCAGCTGAAGGGGAAGACTCTTGAGTCAGACTAGTTTTATTTTGTTTTCACACGGCCAGGACCCAAAGCGGTCATCCTGGGAAATATTGTTGGCTAGTTAATATGTTAGGGGGAGAGAGTGGCTGAGACCTTGCAGATAGCTTTTTACATCGTTAGTCCTATTGGTACATTTCTTGCCGTTGCGACGGCTTACTACGCGATTTATCGCCAAACAAAGCCGTGTGTTGTTGTCTATTATGAACTAAACCCTGACACAACCAGCCTGATTGATCTTGTAATACGGAATATCGGGACGGGTACGGCGAGAGAAATATCCTTTTCAGTACCACTTCCCATTTTATGCTGGGGCATAGAAAAGCCCGACAGTAGCGAAAGCAAACAAATTGATCACAAAATCCCCTTTTTGGCACCAGGGAAAGAGTTGAGATTCAATGCAGGGCAATATGGTGGTCTGAAACATAGAGTACAGGATGGGATTGGTGTAAGCTCCCAGTACATCTTTCGAACTCCGTTAAGATCAAGCAAAAAAGGGACAGACTCTTCTATGCTGGATGTGAATTACATGAAGCATGCTAGCACCAAGAATAGTGCAGCTCAGGACTTATCTGATGCTCTGAAAGGAAAGAATCAAACAGTATTTATCAACATGAATAAGAGCTTGGCTAGCATCAGTAAATCGTTATCGGAACTGGCAGAAAAGAGGGATGACGCCTAGCCAACCTAACCAATCTAGGCACAGTGACGTCCTTTCCGTTGCGCTTTCGGCTCCATTCCTAGAGTGCGCATTCTGCAAGCGTTATGTTTGAGCTTATATAGTGAGGTCAATGAAATTTACATGCGCAAACGACCCAAAGCGGTCATTCTCGGTAATGCAGCAGGATCGCGAATTTTGGCTATAAGGCCTAATTAAAATTAATAGGGAAAAGGATCATAGGCTTTGTAGAATCTGGCAAGCTGCATTTGCCGGAAAAAGTGCCAGAGCACGTTCATTTGTTCATAGAACGCGACTTCTAATACGCTGTTATGTGTGAGGAAGAGTGCACAGCTTATGACTGACGAAGATAAGTTTCCCAAAGTTGTCTCAAGTCCTCATTATCATATTTGGACGGATGCCTTACATGCCCGCGCCTTAGCGCACCAGGCTCAAAACAAATGGGATCGTGGAACCTATGTTCGTTGGACAATTACTACGAGCTGGACAGTCCTAGAAATGGCGTGCGAGGAAGCACTCCAGACAAATGGTATCGGCAGACGTTTTAGAGAGAATCTGGATCGCGCAGTAGCACAACTCGGTTTAGTCAGAATAGATTGGGGTAGTGGCACATGGCAGAAAATTGCTGAATTACTCCGGATTCGAAGGGAACTTGTGCATATTAATCCATCGCAGGCAGCTTTGTTTATGGAAACGAACACTGCGGAAACCGCGATTATGACAATTCGAGACGCAATAAAAGACATTTATGCAAGGGCAGGGAAAATTGGGCCACCATGGGTAGAAGACGATTACGATCGAGGTTGGGATAAAGAGCAAGGTTCGGGTGCCCATTTGACGGCCATACACGCTGGCGCAGATCCAGATTCACCTGACGTAATAAAAATTGGCTATGTTTATAAAGATAGAGAGTTTATTAGTTCGGTTTGCCCACCTGATACCGACCCTGAGTCGAAACTCACTGATCTAATCCAGAGTGTTCGTGTTCCTATCAGCCGTGTACGAGCGTACAGAGGCCAGACTCTCATTGTGGATCGCGAGTTGCCGATGCGGGGCACCTGAAAAGCATATTGGAGTGAGAGAGGCGATGCGTATATAACGCCCCTCTGTCCGTCTGGCGATATTACCTAACTCAAATCCAGAGGGAGTGGTATGGAGCACGTGTGCAACGTTATTCTGAAGAGCGTAAAGCTGCTTTCTTGACAAAGTTACTGACACCCCACAATCGCAGTGTGGTGTCAGTTGCCACTGAAGAAGGTATCTCTGACGCGACGCTGTAAAACAGTGTCTAGAAAAAGGAACGCCTGTTCCGTGTTACACCCCAGGCGAAAACGGATGGTCACTAGACGCCAAGCTCGCCGTCGTCATCGAACCTCCCACCTTGTCAGAAACAGAGAAATCGATGTGTCTTTTGCTGCATCACAATGGCTCGTGTGGGTATTTACGCACCATGGGCTATATCCCGTATTCGTAAATTGACGAGGTCGCAGCATCGTAATTTACTATCGATGGCTAAATTGAAAAGGGCTAGGTCGCTCGTCTTTTTGGCAATCATTAGGCGAACACCTATGGCCAAGATATCTCGAAGGCGCAGAGGCGCCTTCTGCCCAACCAACTTGCCTTTATTCCAAGGTGTAGGTGTAAAAGAGATTTTAGTCAAAAAGTTCATGGCATGATCCTCAATCGGGTGGGGGTCAAAGAGTGGATCAATTCGCGCACGTCATGTGCTAAGGTTAATTTACGGTCGTGGCTCGACCCAAAACGGACCTCTTAGGGGGCTAGGGATAATCTGCAAAGAAATTTGTAAGAGACATTTAAGCGGTAAGTGTGAGGTGGTAGATTAAATAGGTTGAGCCTACCTTATTTAAGACTGTTCTTGAGCTGAGCTTGATGGTTCTTTTTATTATAAGAGTGCGACTTTTATGGCTATAGATAACTACACTAGAGATGAATTTGGAAGAAGACTGAACCAAGTTGTTTCTCCATCCAGGCCAATCATATCTATTGAGCATTTGGTCGGCAGAGATGATCAACTAAAAAGAATAGAGAAGGCCTTATATGCTCCTGGAAGAAATGTATTTATTTTTGGAGAGCGAGGTGTTGGAAAAACATCGCTAGCCGCTACCGCCGCCAACCAATGGCAAAGTTCAGATTCTGAGTATATTGATATTTCATGCGCACCGGACTCGACAGTCAAGTCTATTGTGGCGAATATAGCTAGCCAGGCCATTGGATTTAAATGGAGTTCCCAAACCAAAACTGTAGAGCGAGCAACATTTGGATTTAAGTGGTTATCATATTCTTTGGGGAGTGAAATTTCACCCACTGACTTTTCTGAAAAAATAAAAAGTATAGGTGATGCTCTAGAAGTATTAAAGGAGGTTGAAGCGGTTCATTCAGAGACCCCTGTAGTCGTGGTGGATGAGGTGGATCGTATTGAGAGCGAGAAAGAAATAGATTTCTTGGCGGATCTTCTTAAACAGCTTGGAGATAAACGAGTCAATTTGAAGTTTATTTTCACTGGTGTCGGCTCGACTTTAAATGAGATATTAGGGGCGCACCGGTCAGCAATAAGGCAATTAGAGACAATTGAACTGCCAAGATTGAGTTGGGATGCCCGTTGGGACATAGCTATTAAGGCGCTCTCTGAGTTTGGCTTAGAGATTCCGAGGTCGATTTATATTAGGTTAGCTGCGGTGAGTGATGGGTACCCCTACTATGTACACTTACTTGTTGAAAAATTGCTTTGGGTTATTTTCGAGAAAGACAGTTATAAGAAGGTTGTTGATTGGGATGATTATTTTGAAGCTTTAGATCATGCTATTCATGGCATTACCGCAGAGCTAGCAAGGCCATATGAGCAAGCCATTAATCAGCGTAGCCAAGATTACGAACCGGTTGTATGGTCAACCTCCGCAGATATATGGCAGGGAGCATATCTATCAGATATGTATAATCTCTATAAAAGCATAATAGCGCAATTGGAGGATGAGCCATTATTGCCTTATCAGAAGTATTCAACAAGAGTACGCAACTTACTGAAGCCAGAAAACGGGGCGATCTTGATTAAGGGGGCAAAGCAAGGTAATTATACTTATAAGGAGAAGATGATTAGAGGTTACATTAGAATGCAGGCTGAAGCCAATCGGGTAGAGATAATAGACAAAGAGGCCGAAGCTACTATAAAAAACTATGTGCGGGTTCCAGCCAAAAATACAGGATATTTTAAATCCAAACCACCTAAGGGGCTCGGTTAATTACATTAACTGACTATCATAAGCTGATTGAGTTGGTCGATAGCCAAGTCATCTGTTTTTATATTAATTCATTTTTTATATGCTTTAAGAGTAAATCTAAAGATATAGCGAATAAGCTTCGAATACAACGAGGAGGCGTCAGTTTAGCTATTGCTAGTTTCGTTCAGTTTTAATCACGCTCTTATCTATCTTGGAATAAGAACGAGGTTACCGTAATTGAACTAATCTAAGCAACCGAGATTTGGCGTGAAGTAAATAGCATTTAAGCACTTAGAGGTTTAGCTGCGCATTTTGATGGCTGGCTCCCCCAAAATGAACCAAACGCTCGCACAGTGTTACGTAAATATGTCGAAGAGTGCGAATATTTAGAGGAAAACCACGAAGTCTTGATTCAAGCCTGATATCTGAAATGCTTGTCGGATTCTTTTTTGATTTTTGTAAACTGTTGGGTAAATTCATTCAGCGTCATTAAGAGTCTTAATCATTTATTACTAGAAACCTTTCCAGTCTATCGCTGAATTCTAACGTGATAAATCATAGAATTCTCAATATCCGCTCCTGGCCAGAAACAGAAATGCTCATGTACAAGGCGCTATCGACACAAAACGGCCTTGTCACCAAAACTGAGTGCTCATACAGGCAGGACTATGCAGCATGAGCCAAGATTGGTGCTATACTACTGAGATATATATTTAGTGCTAAGTGATGTCAATGTATGATGAGGCGATTATGCACCCGGTATAACAGTATTTTAGAGTGCGTGTGTGTCGAATTGGAATATAAAGCGCGCTAACTAATATAATTGTTAGTTTCTGAAAAAAAAGCCTAGAGGATTAGAAACATGGACTTTCCTAAAACACGTTTCATAATCAGGCTCAAAGAAGACATCACCAATAGTCAAGAAGTTATTGAGCAATTTCTCTATCGTCTAGCTCGTGTGGCGGGAGTTTATAAAGAAGAAATAACTGAATTAAACATAAGAAAAGGCTGCACTATTGTAGAGGGCTATATGAATCGTGCAGCAATTGAACGGCTATATGAATTTTATGAGTACCTGAAAGTTAATGAAGCAGATACTGACGAATTAAAGGAGCTTCAATCAATTATTAGGCAGTTTGAAATTGAAGCATTGGTTGACATTCCCGCATCTAACGAAGTTGCCAATTTCGAACCGCTACATAAGAATAAGAAAGTATTTGTTCTTGTTCATGGATGGGGTGGGGACAAAGAAAGCACATTTGGCAATTTACCCGAATATCTAAATGAACAGCTTAATATTGATATAGAGTCTTATCCATACCCTTCAGGTTGGCTTAAAGAATCTCCATCTGTTACTTTTATTGCCAGAAACTTAGATAACTGGATTAGAAATAATTGCCAAAATTGTGAAATAGGTGTTCTTGGGCATAGTCTAGGTGGCTTGGTAACTCGTTATTTTGCTGTCATACAAAAGCATCGCAGAATCTCTTTGCCTATTAAGCAAATCACCTTGGCGGCGTCGCCAACAAATGGCGCCCACCTTGCGTCTCTAGCAACAAAGATTCCATCATTCAGTTCAAGTCAAATTGAAGAGCTTCGCCCTAATTCTGGGTTTCTTGTGGATTTAAATGAAAGGTGGTCTTTATGGTGCCAGGACAATATTCCAAATTCTTGCCTACTTGCGACGATGTATTCTCTAAACGATAAGGTGGTCAGCTACACTAGCGCAATTGGAGGAGACAACGAAGCGATACCTATCTATAAAGAGGATCACATTAGCATTGTTAAGCCGAAAACTAAAGAAAGCGAGGTCGTACTTACAATAGTGCGATATGCAAAAGAGGCTGGTCTTCAAAACAAAAAGAATTCTCACTAACACCCGCATACATACAAAAAGCGCCACCAGCTTCTCGCCGGCAGTTATTTGTTGCTAGCAACATCAGAATAAGTTGAAGGTCAGCTTCTGGCCGAAAACCGACACCATTAAAACTTTAAATATAGGTTTTGCTTACATGCTCACCTAGCCCCACTAACCCTCATAACCTCCCTAGCCACCGCATCATTCAAAATCCCCCGTTTGGCTTCGATTTGCGTGAGCCAATCGCGGGCGCGGGTGATGCCGGTGTAGACCAGCTCGCGGGTTAGGATGGGGTTGGGCGTTTGCGGTAGCAGCAGGGCGGTGTGCTGAAATTCCGAGCCCTGGGATTTGTGTACCGTCATCGCGAACACAGGTTCAAATGCTTGCAGCTAGCAGGGTTTACGGCTTGATGACTATCACTTGCGATCAGGTGGGTTTATAAAATGGGCGTGCGGTAGATACTATTCTGTCACTATCGATTCAATAGGAAGAACGCTAATGTCATTAACGCAACTGCTGGTTCCCACCTATACACAAATGCTTGGTGCGCTTTCGAGTTGGCTGAAAAAGGCACAGGCACAAATGCCTGAAGCTGACGCACAAGCGCTGCTATCCGCACGTCTCGCACCGGATATGTATCCGCTGTCGACTCAGGTTCGGTTTGCTTGTGTACAGGTTCAAGAAGCGGTTTGCCGGCTTCAAGACAAGGCGCTGACACCCACTATCAGGGCACTGCTCGAAGAAGGGCGAAACGCCGGAGAGCAACCCGGTTCATTCGCGGATGCGCAAGCGCGTATTGATGAAACCATTGCTTTGCTCGACGGCCTTTCCCGCGATGCGCTGGATGTAGACGCGGACAAGCCCCTGGTGCATGAGCTTCCCAACGGCATGGTGCTCGATTTAACCGCTGAACAATATGCGCGGGATTGGACACTGGCTCAGTTTTATTTTCACCTCATGACCGCCTATTCCATATTGCGCAGTGAGAAGGTCGAACTTGGAAAAGCCGATTATGTAGCGCACCTGTTTCCGTATATTCGCCCTGAAACGATCCCTCAAGCTTGAATGCTTGGTTATGGCGAGCAATGTGACAGCGTATCCGTTGAACGAGCTCAGCATACAGCCAGCGAAAGTTCACTGGCTGGTTTTTCTCTGCGCTGAACACCAGCCCCGCTTTAAAGTAGTGAGCCTTACTCCGCGTACCCACTCACTCTCATAACCTCCCGTGTCACCGCATCATTCAATATCCCGCGTTTGGCTTTGACCAGCGTGAGCCAGTCGCGGGCGCGGGTGATGCCGGTGTAGACCAGCTCGCGGGTGAGAATCGGGTTGGGTGTTTGCGGTAGCAGTAGGGCGGTGTGCTGAAAATCAGAGCCTTGTGATCTGTGCACCGTCATTGCGAATGCGGTTTCTACCGAGTGTAGGAAGGAAGGCATCAACCATTGTAAGGGTAATGCTAATATCGATTTTATTAGCTAAAGGCCGTAGCCATGGGAGATAATTGAATCTTTGCAATTTATACGATCCAATACTCTCATACCATTGTAATGAATGGTTTGTTTAAAATGCCCCCTAAAACCTAGGCACTTTTTTGCCTTAGGCTGTGATTTTGGTGAAGACTAGCGAGGCACCTAGTGCTATGAGTGCAATGCCAATACCCTTGTCTACAATGCCTTGCCGTTTAAGTATCCGCTTACGCATAGCAGGCGCGGCGAAGAATAGTGCAACAATGCTAAACCAGACCCAGTGAGCGGCTGACATGAATATACCATAGGTAAAATTTTGACTCAGAGTACTATCAGGTTGGACAACTTGGGTATAAGTAGCAATTACAAATAGCATTGTTTTAGGGTTGAGAGCGTTAGTGAGAAACCCCATCCTAAAAGCAGCGGCTGGTGATGGCGCGATATTTGTAGCCTCTCCAAACGTCAGCTTTGTTTTATTTGTTAGTGATTTATATCCCAAGAAAATAAGATATGACGCTCCAATGATTTTCATAGCCATAAAAAGCGTGGGAGACTCTACGATAAGTACTGCAATACCGAACATGGTGTAAAACACATGCACTTGGACGCCGCAGGCAATTCCTAGTGCTGAAAATAATCCAATCCGTGAACCGAATGCATAACTATTGCGTGTTACCATCGCAAAATCTGGACCTGGGCTAATAACTGCTAAAACAGTTATAGTAGCTACTGCTATCAGCTCATTCATCAATGAAACTCCAATAGTGAAGGCGAGGCATCCGCCCCGCCTAATTTTCAACGCTTATTGAAAGTAATAACAAGTACATCACGGTAGCCGTGCTCATTTGAGTCTTCTGCTGTTATGGGGGTTACCCCATGAAGGGTTCTTTCATCATTTACAATTGCAGCATCGAAGGGGGTGGTGAGAGTGTGTCGAGCAAGTTCTTTTCTTTCTCGATTGTAGATGCTGGTTTCACCACTAAGCACGTTTTTACGATTGACGAGCATCATAAATACAAAGCTAACTCCATCACGATGAATTCCTTCGGGGGTAGGAAGTGCCTGATTGTCAGTAGCAATGATCCGAAATTGGTGCACCTCAATATGCCAGCCATAAAATGGGGCGATACTACTAAACGTTCGTCTGCACAATTCAAGTGCTGCCATCAATATTTTACAGTCAGCGATTGCAGGCTCTATAGGCGCAAAATCTCTAGCTATCCCGCCATTAAGGGTGTTGTAGTCAAGGCTCTGGTAATGCGGTTGGCGTGGTTCAGGTTTAACGCTTGAGCTGGGCTCTGCACTGTAAACCCCATGGCGACGAAAGCGGTACTTACCTCCATCTTTCATATGTTGGTCTTGTTCCAGGCGGTTCCAGCTGTTCTGGAAGTCTTCCCAATCCTCTAACAAACTTTCGTCATCTAACGTAATTAGGCTATGTACATGTTTAGCAGGCAGTAGTACGAAGTCATTTCTTGCGATGTTTTTGCACAGATCAATCACTTCGCTATGAACACGATCATACATGTGAGGTTGTGGTTGTGGCGGCGTTGGGGATGATATATTTTGCATAACTTCACTCCCTGTATGGTTTTATGTTGCACCTCTTATTGAGGTGATTTAATTATTGAATGCTTGCAAAGCTTATAAAAGCGATTTATCGTGAAGCAAATCTGATAGATTTCATCGAGTATATGAAACTTCCATCTCTTGCATCATTTCGCTTTTTTGAAGCGGCCGCGCAGACAGGTAGCTTTGTAAAAGCCGCCGAGTCCTTGCATGTCACACACGGTGCCGTCAGTCGCCAGGTACGGCTTTTAGAAGATGCTTTGGGGGTCGAGTTATTTGAACGGCGTAACAGAGCCATTTTCCTCAATGACGCAGGCCGCTCATTACATGAGGTTACTCATTCCGTTTTCGAGCAACTCGAGGGTGCTGTTTATCGATTACAGCATACTGCTCAGAATGAAGTGCTGACGTTATCTTGCGAACCAACCATTGCCATGAAATGGCTAATCCCACGATTACCCGCATTTCATGAAGCTAATCCTGATATCAATCTTCACCTAGTTGCTGCAGGTGGCCCAATCGACTTTGCACGAAGCGGTGTTGACTTAGCGCTTAGGCGCGATGACTTTCACTGGGAGCCTGACATTTATGCAGAGAAAGTATGTGAGGAGTGGGTGGGGCCAGTAAGTCGAGTTAAAAATAGCATCAATGACAATTTTGAAGGTGAGCGTTTGCTACATGCTGGCACTCGTCCTAATGCCTGGCCAATCTGGGAAAAGCTTTCCAATATATCGACCAAAGGAAGCGGTCGAGTTGAGTATGAACACTTCTATTTATGTGTACAGGCTGCTGTTTCTGGTTTAGGTATCGCTATGGCATCTTTCTTAATGGTTCAGGACGAATTGGAAAGCGGGCAACTCCACGCACCTTATGGTTTTCTGTTGGATGGCTCAGCCTACTATCTCTTATCACCTGAGTCGCTAGGCATGAATAATAAATGCGCGCGTTTTCAAAGTTGGTTAAAGCAAGAAATGGCCGCTTGTCTGCAGTCGTAACAAGACTAAATGGTTAGTCAGCGATCCAATATCCATGTCAATAAAAGCTAAACATTACTGATAACACAGATGATATCTTTAATAAGTAAAGCGCCTTTGATCATATGGTGGCCATCGTCGCCAAGGCACCTCTATAATGCTTGAATCGGGTATCCCGTCTAGGTGACCAGGATGGAAAGCTAGTTTGTATGCATCCGTGTGCGGGACAATATGTACATTTCTAGGTCATTCATTGGCAAACCGCCAATTTCCTGGCATTCAGAGCGCCCGCCGGAAAAAATATATCCTTGGCGACCATGTATGTTCAGTACGGCGATTTCATCGATTCCCGAGAGGTACGAATCAGGAGCCCCCGTGAATACAGGCATACAAACCCCTGTCGAAATGAGAGGGCGCAATATTTGATCCGTCATGCGACGTTCTCTGGTGATAACCGTTAGCTGGTTACCCGTCAATCGGATCTCATGGGGATTCCAAGGATCCAAAGCCACCTGAAGCCTCTCCTGTGTATCGGAATCAGCAACTGCTGCTATCTGCCACCCTACTAGCAGTAGTCCTATAATAATGCTTCCCGCAACCGGATTACGCATATCTTCTCCTATGACGATTGAATAACTCTCCTAAATACCTACCTCATTAGCCAGCGCTTCAACATCGAACGGCTCAATAGCCTTGAACACTCCCGTCTTGGTCATTTTTCTCCGTAGTTCGAAGCGCTCAAGGGTAGCCGGTGGCTCAATGTTGGCTAGGGCCTTGAAATTGATTTCTCGCCACTGAGACTTGGTAACCAGTACACTGTAGAGATAGTTTTCGGTGGGCTGACCAGTTCCGGTGTCGAGGGTCGGCACGTAGGCCGATATAAGCGCTACCTGAACGGTTGGAAGACGGTGGTATATCTCACCGAGCACTCGCATCGCCACGCCATGGGCGTAGTCGCGATACAGCATGCGCCGCCTAGTGGCGGCAATTTTTTTGACAGAAACTTTCGGTTGCTTAGCGGCTAGGGTGTACTCCACATCCGGAAAGGCATCCTCCTCAGGTAGCTCGATGTCGATAGCGATGGTGCTGGCATCATCTCCGAGATCAAAACTCACGCTCGTTTCCCTGGGCCACGGGATTTCCCCCAGGTGTTCCTCAAGAATATTGGCCATGGCATCGAGGTTCGTCAGCACTAACTCGGTTTCCTGCTCACGTCGTTGCCGCTCCTGCTCGTTAAAGGCCCGCGCTGCCTCCTCCCATTCGCTAAAGGCGCGAGTATATTGTTCAGCCCGCCGCTCATTTTGCTCTTCTAGCCGACGCCTCGCAGGGGGCCAGATACGGCTCCAGAGTGTTGGCTGAAGAAGAGGATTGCGCTGGGGCTCGGGTTCGGGAAACGCTCGACTCTGAAATGCTGGCTTGTCTCGTGGGGACAGCGTATCGCAATGCACTGTTGCCAATGCAGAGAGGTCGGCGTTCAGCCGATCACATGCTTGTTGGAGCATATCGCGCATGCCTTCTCCAGCGTACTTACGAAGTACACGCAGCTCTGTCTCGTCATATGGCTGGCCATCATCGTCAGTGATCACGAACTCCCCGTCCTCTTGCACACGAACACACACCACCGCAGAGCTGTCGACGCCGGTGCTATAAGTCCGTAAATCATCAAAATAGATTGTCCCCCCGACCCGCATGACCTTTCCTTGTTGGTGACCAAACCACAAGAGATCGCGCCATGCTAAGCCGAGAGGACTTTCTCATGATAAAGCAACTTCACCAGCGAGGCGCCCATCTCGTGGACATTGCGCACCAGATTGGCTGTTGTGAACGCACCGTGCGGCGCCATCTAGCCCGTGAGGAGGCGCCCACCGGGCGGCCGACCAAGCTGCGAGCAAGCAAGCTGGATCCCTTCAAACCCGTCATCGATCAGTTGCTGGCCGATAATGTCTGGAACGCCGAAGTGATCTTCCAACTGATCCGTGAACAGGGCTACACCGGTGGCAGCACCCTGGTGCGACGCTATATCCAGCCCAAGCGGTCGTTGCGGCCCAGCAAGCAGACCGTCCGCTTCGAGACCCCGCCTGGTTTCCAGCTCCAACATGACTGGGGCGAGACCGAGACCGTTGTGGCTAGTCAGCGCTGCAAGGTCAATTTTGCGGTTAATACCTTGGGCTACTCACGGCGGTTCCATGCCTGGGCGGCCCCTAGCCAAGATGCCGAGCATACCTACGAGGCGCTGGTACAGGCCTTCCGTTATTTTGGCGGCGTACCGCGCACCGTACTGGTCGATAATCAGAAGGCTGCTGTGCTCAAGCATGACCGGGACCACCGGGTGATCTTCAACGCTGGCTTCCTGCAACTGGCCAACCACTACGGCTTCGCGCCCAAGGCGTGCCGCCCGCAGCGCCCGCGCACCAAGGGCAAGACCGAGCGCATGGTGGGCTACGTGAAGCAACACTTCTTCCAGCGCTACCGGGCGTTCGAGAGCTACGCCCACTTGAACCAGCTGCTCCAGCTGTGGCTGGAGCGCGTGGCCGATCAGCGGCCACTGCGGCAGTTCCGGCAAACCCCGACAGAGCGCTTTACGGCCGCAGTGGAGGCCCTCCAGGGGCTACCGGCCACCGACTTCGATACCCGCTACCACGACCTTCGCCAGGTCGGCTGGGACGGCTACATCGAGGTTCGTGGCAACCGCTACAGCGTGCCCGACGGCTATTGCGGCCAGGCGGTGGTGATCCGGCTCAGCCTGGACGATGAGCTAACGATGTACACCGCCGCCGGTGACACCATCGCCTATCACCGCCTACAGGCCCCGCAAGCAGGTTGGCACACCGTGCCGGAACATCATGCTGCCCTGTGGCAGCAGACGCTCTCCGTGCAGCAGCGTGACCTGAGCGTCTACGAGGAGGTGCTGTGATGGCCCTGGAACAGCTACTTGATCGCCTGAAGATGGAGCACCTTCAGGCGTCGCTCGACAGCCTCTGTGAGCACGCCAGTAAGCAAGACCTGAACTACCGCGAGTTCTTGGAACAGGCCCTGTTGCAGGAATGGGGCGGGCGTCATCAGAAGGGCCTGGAGTCCCGTCTGAAGCAGGCCCGACTGCCGTGGATCAAGACCCTGGAGCAGTTCGACTTTAGCTTCCAGCCCAGCATCGACCACAAGATCGTGCGTGAGCTGGCTGGCCTGGGCTTTGTCGAGCGTAGTGAAAATGTCGTGCTGCTCGGGCCGCCTGGCGTCGGGAAGACGCACCTCGCCGTGGCGTTGGCGGTGAAGGCGGCCGAAGCCGGCCACCGGGTGCTGTTCATGACGTTAGACCGGCTG
>NZ_HG423343.1:3659726-3690851 GCF_000982975.1 Halomonas sp. A3H3
CCGGCCACCGGGTGCTGTTCATGACGTTAGACCGGCTGGTCAGCACGCTGATGCGTGCCCGACAGGAAAACCGCCTGGATCGACAGCTCCAGCAACTGACGTACCCGAAGGTGCTGGTACTGGACGAGATGGGCTACCTGCCGATGACACGCGAAGAAGCCAGTCTGTTCTTCCGCTTGATCAACCGGCGTTACGAGCGGGCCAGTACGATCCTCACCTCGAACAAATCGTTCATGGACTGGGGCGAGATCTTTGGCGACCAGGTCATTGCCACGGCTATCTTGGATCGGCTACTGCATCACTCGACCACCCTGAACATCAAAGGCGAGAGCTATCGACTGAAGGACAAACGACGTGCTGGCTTAGTGACGACACCGACGACGAAGGAGGACACCACCTCAAACGAACCTGACGCTGTTCCGATAAAAGAGCACTGATAAAAACGGGACAATCTAGAGTGATGAAATGCGGACATCCTTCATTGACGTTGACACCATCGGAGGAATGAGCCTCTGGCTTGTACTGATCCGCATCAGCGGCGCCTCGACGGCGTCGAGCTACCACCTTCTTAATCCGTTCTTCGGCGTACTACTCGCTTATCTTGTACTTGGGGAGCCGTTGCGCATGGCGGATTTTATTGGGGCTGGGCTGATTGTGAGCGGCCTGCTCCTCACCACCCAGGCAAACTGGAGTGTAAGGAAGAGTTAGCTGACAATACTGAGCTCTGCGCAGTGCAGTGCTCCATCGCGACAGCCAAAGGCAGTGGTAGGGCGGACGTATGTAATAGATGCGACATAAACATGATCCAGGTCATGTCCGTAGCCTAAAGTTTAATGAATTTAGCATGGGTTTAAACAGGCTTTGCTGCTAGTCTGAAATTATTAGAGCGATAAACGCCTCAGGGACAATCTAAATGCAAAATGTCTCACGCAGTGAGCTTTACCTCGTTAGCCAACGCGTGCACTCCATTCCCGCAAATACGGAGACTTGCAATGCCACTACTTTTCTCGTGAAGATATGTATATAGATATTCTTCTCCATTCAGTAACCACCACTTGTTTTCCATATTAAATGAAATACGGTGTGTTGTTGCCGGATAGTATTTGGTATGATGCTTGGAGTTAGAATGATCTTATTGTCATATAAAATATATACTAAAGGTGATAAATGTCAGAGCGTTCAGTTGAAATAGCAAAGCAAAGTATTAGTGGTTCAAATAAATATGATTATTTTGTTGTTGGAATTGGCGCTGCAACCTTCGGTTATTTTGCTAAAGATTATGAGGCAGTTGGAGAGTTTGGTATTAATGAAAACTCTCTAGTTGTTATAAGCCTATTCCTCCTGGCTATATCAGTCGTCAGTGGTTTGAAAAAAATAGAGCGCCATAATAAATTTTTAGAGAAAAATGGGAAGTATTTGGATTTGGCGGAGCATTTGGCAGGATACTCTCGAAATGTTATTGAAGGTGGAGTCGCAATAAATGAAGAAAGTGGAGAGGTATTGAATCCAAGTGACTCTGCTTTAAAAGCAGCAGCGTTGAAAAGATGGCTTCCCAGTCTAAAGTTAGAGTTAGAGCGTTCTGGAAATATAATTGGCTGGTATAGCATTTTTAGAGACTATAGCCTTTTTTTAGCATACTGCACCTTGGTTTTTTCAAAGTTATTGCCATTTTTTTATTCTTAATAAAATTATCTAGTACGTTTTTTAACCTAATAGTTTTTTCTATTGATTTGAGTTTTAAGATGTGGTTTTTATAGCTATGCTGGACAGTCTTGAGCTTGAGTGTTTTAATTCCGTTAATATTTTAAAATAGTTAGATGGTTTTCTATTTCTTTAAATGGTGAGTAAGTATGACATTCGGGTATAGACTAAATGTTGAGCAGTTGATGTATAAGAGAGCAAGTTATAATTATGAAAAAGCATTGTCTAAAATGGTCGATGTGCCTGACTCTATACCTGAGACAGGTAAGCTCTATTATTTTGAAGGGCCTGGTTTAGAGGACGATGAAACTATCGCACTTTGTATAGAGTGTATTATTGAATGGGCGGCCTCGCTTGAATCATTTGTAAATCTAGTATGGTTGGGAAATAAAATTTCGAGCCAGGAAGAGGAAAGGAATTATTCAAGTACTATAGCTAAAATAAAACGTTTATATCAGATAGAAGATTTATTATACGGGGACTCAAAGTGGAAAAGTGGTGTTGAGAAATTATTTGCTATGAGAAACTATCTTATGCATTATAAAGAAGCCATTACTTATACTGGGTTTAGTTTTGCTACAAAATTTCAGCATGAGTTTTCAAAAAATAATATGATTAAAATAAAACGCGATATTTACCTTGCTATCAAGGAGATAGGTGGTTATTTTAATATTGATTGTGGTTTTGTTGATGGTGATTATGATCACTTGGTATATAAG
Organism: Halomonas sp. A3H3; assembly: GCF_000982975.1. Lineage (NCBI taxonomy): Bacteria > Pseudomonadati > Pseudomonadota > Gammaproteobacteria > Oceanospirillales > Halomonadaceae > Halomonas > Halomonas sp. A3H3. The sequence continues at coordinate 3,662,147 of NZ_HG423343.1, forward strand.
TATTGATTGTTATTACATTTAATGCGGCGAGATTTTTATGGGTTATTTAATTAGTTTTTTGATTGCTGTGTTATTGGCTATTTTTACTGCTTGGATCCAATATTATAGTTGGTTTAAAAAAGAACGTTTTAAGTTTGAGTCCAAAGAAGAAGATATAGCATTGACTTTAGTGAACGAAATTTCTGAGCTGGCTCATATGAGAATTCATAAGCAAAGAGAGCAGGTTTGGAATATTAGAAATAATAACTATAGCCAGGAGGTTGAGCAAGAGTATAGGAAAGCGGTTGTATCATGGAATGAGAAAATTGGAGGTTTTATGTCTAAACTTGATTATAGTTTTTCTAGAGAGGAGGTGTCTTTTTTTGAAAATTTTATTCACAGGAAATTTTATCGAATACATTGTGAAATGGTTTTAATAAAAGAGAGTAAAGCCAATACTCTTAGTCTATCCCAATTAGAGGAAGAGCTTAATCGCTTAGGTAGTGAAGTGGTTTATTTTGTGCGAAGGCTTATGGGGAAAGTAAGAAGGAAAGACTATTCAACTCTTACCCTTAATAAAAAAGTGTCCTTTGGTAATAGGTCTAAATTGACTTGTGAATATCTGGTTTTACGTCTTTTTGGCCTGGATTAATCTTTGGGTATATTCTTTACGTACTCTTATCTTTTTTGTCCAGTTGGGCGCTTCTTGTGCTGTAAAATTAAAAAAATCATCTGCATATTTGTATTTATAGGCTTCTTCGTTTTTTATAGTATTTACTATTTGTTTGGGTAGGGGATAAACTAATAGGCTAGCCAAAATTGCAGATTGCTCTTGATCTAATTCTACTGCTGACCGGCGAAAAATTAGTAGTGAAGCGTCATCGCAGCTATTTAGTTTATAGCCAAAATAGGCAGAGCTGAGATAGCTTCTTAGCACAGCTTTTTTTGTTAATCTTTTAGTTATAAGCCATGATAAAATCATTTCGTGAGATTTTCTTTTGATAGTACGCTCTTTTTTATTTATAACAGTTCTTACATATTGCTGTTCTATTGTACTTATACCACCTAATCTTTTCTTCATTATGAGCTGCTTGAGTATTCTAGGCGCGCAATAAAAATCAATGCCAGCGTGTTTAAAATAGCGCTTATCCTCTATGGTTAACACCGCTTTCTCAAATTTCGTGAGATCATTTTCAATCCATAAACTAGTTGTGTTTTGAGTTTTTCTTGAGTGAGATATAATTATATCAACAATTAGATTGAAATATATCAGCCAGCCTTTAATGTCAATTAATAGTTTTGGTTTTCCGCCAATTGTTTCGGATATGTCTTTATTCATAATTCTATGCTTCGCCCTTTCTTGTGAGTTCCACGTGGCCATGTTGTTCTGCCACCATTGAGTAAAATCGACCTTGAGCGAGATTTTTGTTTTTTACAGTTAGCATAAAAAGGTAGTCTGATTCACGGCCAAAGTCAGCAAGAGTCATATTTATAATTATCCTGTCTTTAGAAAAATAGTTCTTCTCTATATAACCTTCAATTCTACCTCTTTTTCTGTTTTTTCCATAATACGTTTTATGCCCTGTTTGCGATATTTCAAAGAATTTTTCTGCAGTCCCTCTTATTACTTTGTCTTCGCGCCATAGAATAAGGTCATATTTTATCTTCATGTTTTTAAAAGGATTTCTCTTTGTTTTTTGCGTGGTTGTTGTTAATTCCCAGTGATCTGATATTTCAATTAATGGAAATAATTTCTCTTTTATAATAAAGAATAATAGCGCAAGTGCTATGCCACCTACCACAGTTGATAAGGTTGACATAACAAAACTATTCATTTATGCAACCCCTTGTGATGTCCACCCCACTAACTCTCATAACCTCCCTCGTCACCGCATCATTCAATATCCCGCGTTTGGCTTCGATCACTGTTAGCCAATCGCGGGCACGGGTGATGCCGGTGTAGACCAGCTCGCGGGTGAGAATTGGGTTGGGTGTTTGCGGTAGCAGTAGGGCGGTGTGCTGAAACTCTGAGCCTTGTGATTTGTGTACTGTCATCGCGAACACGGTTTCTACCGCGTGCAGGCGGGAAGGCAGCACCCAGTGAATGGGGTTTTCCGGGTCACTGGTCGGAAAGGCGACTCTTAATAGCGATCTTCCTGGCTTATTTGAAGGGCTTCGTGGATCAGGCACCGCCATTGTGATGCCAATATCGCCGTTCATCAGTTTCAGGCCATAGTCGTTTTGGGTGACCAGTACCGGGCGGCCTTCGAACCAGCCTTTTTCTAGTGTGTGGTCGTTGCCGAACAGCAGCTTTTCGCTGCGCAATGTTTTGGCGATGCGTAGGTTTAAGCCTTCTACTCCCCACGGGCCTTTGCGTAGCGCGCACAGTAGCTGAAAGCGGCTGTAGGCGCTCAGTACTTGTTTTGCCCAGGCATCGTAGACTTCGCTGTTCTTTTCAAACGCTAGCGATGTATCGGGCCGTTCACTCGCTAGCGTACTTAGGTAGTAACTGTAGCCGGTGGGCGGTGCAACCGGCTCGCCCTTGAAATTGGTGCGGCCTTCGCCTGCGTTGGGAAATCGTTGCGTGCTGCCGGTGATCACCAGGCGCTCCAGGGCGCTGTCTTCGTTTTGTGCGTCTGGCTGCAACACCAGGTGGTGCAGGTCGGCGTAGCCGTTATTCAGTACGCTATGTACGGCTTGGTGTTTATCCCGTTCCCGCAATGCTTCACTTAGCGGCTGATTAATCGCCTGGGCGAGCTGGCCGATGCCACTTGTTTCAGTAAAGCGGTGGCTTACCCGCAGCATGGTAATGGCTTGATTCAGCGGTTGGCCTTCCGGGTCGATTAATGTTGCTGGCAGCGGGTGGTCGGTGAGTTCGGCTAGCCACTGCGCCGTGGCGGGGGTGTAGTGGGCGGCATCGGCGCGGCGGCATAGGTCGCCTAGCACGGCGCCTGCCTCTACGGATGCCAGCTGGTCTTTATCCCCCAGCAGCACCAGCTTGGCGCTGGCGGGTAGGGCGCTGAGCAGCGCCGTCATCATTTCGATATCCACCATCGAGGCTTCATCCACCACCAGCACATCTAACGCCAGCGGGTTGGCGGCGTTGTGGCGGAAGTGTCGGGTGTCTGCGCGGGCGCCAAGTAAGCGGTGGAGTGTGGTGACTTCTGTCGGAATGTCGATTGCGTTCGATGAGGCGGCGGCTGGCTGCTCACCTAATAGGGATTCCAACCTGCTAAGGGGTAAGTCTTTCACCTGCCCGGCAATGGATTCATTCAGCCGTGCGGCTGCTTTCCCGGTGGGGGCGGCCAGGCGAATGCGTAGCGGGTGGGCGTCGGCCTGGGCCAGTTGCAGGGTTTGCAGCAGGGCCAGCAGGCGCACCACGGTGGTGGTTTTGCCGGTGCCGGGGCCGCCGGTGATGATTGCGAAAGGGCTGCGGGCAGAAAGGGCGCAGGCGTTTTTTTGCCAATCCAGAGTGTCAGTTGCCGGGAATAGTGTATCCAGAGCTCTTTTAAGTAGCGGCGATGGCTCTGAGCTATGCACCGGGCTATCCGCGCTAAGCCGAGCGGCGATTTCCTGGTGTAGGGTCTGCTCGAACTGCCAGTAGCGGCGTAGGTAGAGTTTGCTGGTGTTATCGCTGTGGCTTACCACCAGCGGCGTATTGCCGGGGCCGTCGCTGATCAGTGTGGGGTGGTTGAGGGCGGCCTGCCACTCGGGCAGCGTTAGCGTGGCCAGCACATGGCTGGGCAGCGGCGGCGGGTCGTTCAGGTCGTCGCCTTCCGGCGGCAGCGAAAGCGCAAAATCCGGCGCTTCCAGCGTAGCGGCTATATCCAGGCACACATGGCCACGGCCAAGCTGGTGGCTGGCCAGCGCCGCGCCCAGTAACAGCAGCGGCGGGGCGTTTTGGGTTTCGCGGTCGAGAAAGCGCACCAGGGCCAGATCCAGATCCCGCAGCCAGCCACGGGAAACCCAGCGCTCACACAGCAGGAATAGCGCGGCGGTATCACTTAGGGCGGGGTGCGGCTGGGTAGCACTGGCGGTTGGTTCTGTCGGTGGTGTTGCCGATGCGGTTGAATCAAGTGCAGCGGGCGGTGCGTCATCGGCGAACAGGTCTAGATTCATGGACTCGTTCTTGGAAGCCGTGTCTCGCTTACTCATGCCAGTGCCTCCTGGTTGCTTGCTGCTGACGCTGTTGATGAGCCAGCAAAGAGTGCATCCAGCGCTTCGATCAGCGCTACCGGTGCGGGCACGGCGTGAACCCCGCGGGCGGTGGTGCGGCTGCCGCGTAGAAATACCGTCATCGAGCCGCCCAGGTGCTGGTACGGGTCGTAGTCGGGCAGGCGCGCTTTCAGTAGCCGGTGAAGGGCGAGCATATACAGCGCCGCTTGCAGGTCGTAGCGTTTTTCGAGCATGGCAACGCGTAGGGCGTCAGCGGTATAGGCGCTGTCGTCGCTGCCCAGGTAGTTGGATTTCCAGTCGAGCACATAGAAGCGGCCTTCATGTTCAAAGGCGAGGTCGATAAAGCCTTTGAGCATGCCGTTGAGGGTGTCGGCATCCAATACGGGGCGTGATACCCCTGGCAGTAAGTGATCACTGACCAGCTCATCCAGCTTGCGCGTTTGTACCTGGTGCGCGGCAAACCAGAACTCCAGTTCCACCTGATAGCTTTCGAGTTCACATAGCGCCACCTGGCTGCCCTCGCTGGATTGTGACGGGGCCAGTGACAGAGATAGAGGCAAGGGAAGCGGCGTGGCGAGCAGTTCTTCTAGCCAGCCCGCCAGGGTGTCGTGCCACGCCTGCCAGCCACGCAGCTGCACGCGCCGCCGCAGCATGTCTTCCCGGGCGGCGGGGTCTTCTAAGGCGGTGTTAAAGCCTAGCTGCCCCGCCCACTCTAAAAGCCCGTGCAGAAAGGTGCCGGGGCCGGGCCCACGCGGGAATCTATGTAAATGAAACGCCTCGGTGTTGGTGGCGTTGTCGTGGGGCTCGTCCAGCACTTCCAGAGTGGTGGCTTCCTGTGGCGTGGTGGGTTCCGGCGCGGGCGTTGTCAGCGGGATGGTGCTAGATCCAGAGACCGCCCCAGAAGTACGCAGCGCTGAGTAGCTGGCGATCCACCACTGTTCCCGAGCAGGGCGCAGAGGCGTGCGGGCGTGGCCCAGTGCCTGCTGCTCCGGCGCTGGTGTGAAGCGCAGCGCAGTGGGTTCCGGGGCGGCACTTAGCGCGATATCGCTGCCTTTCACCAACTCGCCTATCGCCTGGGTAAACGCGCTGGGGGCGATGGCCTTGCCACCGTTGATCAGGTGGCCGATGGCGCTGTTCTCGCTACCTTTCAGCGGCGCCAGCCCTAGCCAGGTGGCGTGGCGGGCGCGGGTGAGCGCTACGTAGAGCTTGCGCAGGTCTTCGCCGAGGCGTTCGCGGTCGGCGGTGGCCAGCGTGGCTTCATCGGCGCTCAGGCTGAGTTGCAGCGTGCCGTCGCTGTCGTGCCAGCGCAGCGGCAGGTCGGTGTCGCTGACCGGGCGGTGGTTGGCGATAAACGGCAGGAACACCAGCGGGTACTCCAGCCCCTTGGATTTGTGAATGGTCACTACCTTGACCAAATCAGCGTCGCTCTCCAGGCGCAGCTTGTGGCTGTCGCCATGGCTATCCGGGTCGGCAATGGCTTCCGCCAGAAAGCGAATCAGCGCGTGTTCGCCATCCAGTTCCTGGCTGGCGTGTTGCAGCATTTCGCCCAGGTGGAGCAGGTCGGTTAGCAAACGCTCACCCTCGGCGAACTCGCCCAGTAGCCGCGCGGCGATATCAAAATCGACCATCAATCGGCGCACCAGCGGCAGCACGCCCTGGCGCTGCCAAAGGCGATGGTAGTCGCTGAACTGCTCGACCCGCGCTTCCCAGGCCAGCTCGCTCTGGTTGAGGTGGTCGAGTTCTTCAAGGCTTAGCCCTAGTACTGATGTTGCCAGGGCGGCGCGTAGCTTGGCTTCCGCCTGGCGGGAGTTGGCCTGGGGCTCGGCGCAGGCGCGCAGCCAAATGGCCAACTGCGGGGCAATGGGGGAACTGAACACCTTGTCGTGATCGGAAAGGTAGACGCTCTTGATGCCCCGGCTGGCCAGCGCCAGTCGAATCGCCCGGGCTTCCTGTAGGCCGTTGACCAGCACGGCCATGTCCGAGGGGGCCAGCGGAGTGAGTCCGTTATCGTCGCTGTCGTCAGTCGCCTTAGCAAAGCCCGCCTGCTGTTGGCGGCCTGCTTCCAGAAGTGCGGCCATGTGCGAGGCGCAGCGCTCGGCCATCTCTGTTTGGTAGGCGGTTTTTGAGAGCGGCTCGTCGCTTTCCAGTGGCCACAGGGTCATCGCTGCTAGCGGTTTGCCGTTGAGTACCAGCGTTTCCTTGGTGCCTTTGGCATTGACGGGGTTGAACGGCAACGGGTTGTCACCGCCATCGGCACGGAACAGAAAGGCGCCGGCATCATGCTGGTCGGCGTAACTGAAGCAGTGGTTGACCGCTGCCACCATGGCGTGGCTGGAACGGAAGTTGGTGCCCAGCGTGACGTGGCGGCCATCGGTGTCTTGGCGTGCCTGTAAGTAGGTGAAGATATCCGCGCCGCGAAAGGCGTAGATCGCTTGTTTGGGGTCGCCAATCAGCAGAATGGCGCTATCGCGGCGGGGCGTTGCGACGTCATACACGGCGTTAAAAATGCGGTACTGAATCGGGTCGGTATCTTGGAACTCGTCGATCAGTGCCACGGGGAATTGGCGTTGGATCTGCGCGGCCAGGGCCTCTTTGTTGGGGCCTTTCAGGGCGCGATCCAGATGGGTGAGCAGGTCGTTGGGGCCCATCTCGGCGCGGCGTTCCTGTTCGCGCTCCAGGCGGGCGCGGCACCACTGCACGGCGTGAATCAGCAGGTCGTTGCGCGGCTCGGGCAGGACATTCAGCGCTTGCGGTAGTTTAGCGAAGGCCTCAAAGGCTGGATGACTAGGTGGCTGCCCCTTCCAAATTTCTGTAATTCCTTCTGGCGTTAGTCGATCCCATGCAGCAGCTTTCTTGTCAATGTCGGGGCTGACAAGATCACTTTCGGCCCATTGCTGTATTTTATCCAGCCATTTACCGCGGTGATCTTTCCGCATTTTACTAGCATTAAATGCTTTTGCTTTTTGCCCATCATCAAAGAGCTGGCGCAACTCATCTACCCATGATTCCCATGGCTCTTTAAGTTCTTCAAGAAGCGCGCTGCGTTCGGCTTGGCTGGCGGCCAGGGTCTCGCTGGGCTCAGGCTTGTCATCGCCCAGTGCTTCACTTTCTGGTAGAAGCTTACGTATCGGTTCGTGCAGTTTGTCCGGTGATTTCCAGTAGTGGGTGACAATACCGAGGGCGTCGCTGTCCAGCGGGTAGTAGAAGCTGCGCCAGTAGTCACGCACCACTTCCTGTTCCAGTTCGCGCTGGTCGTTTTCCAGGTTGAGGGAGAACAGGCTGCCGCTGTCGAAGGCGTGTTCGCGCAGCATGCGGTAGCACCAGCTGTGGATGGTGGAAACCGCAGCTTCGTCCATCCATTCGGCGGCCAGCGCCAGGCGCCGCGAACAGGCGGGCCAGGTGGCAGGGTCGTATTGGTCGCGGAGTTCTAGGAGCAACGGATCAGCAGTTCGCTCGGCAGCAGGCCGACGCGAGGGCGCCGTGAACCCATCCGTGGGGGCTACTTTTGCCATCCCTGGCAAAAGACCCTCGCTATGGCCTGCTCCCTTCGCTTGGTCTGTATCCTCAGCTCGAAATACTTCTGCTGCTTCTACCAGCCGGTTGCGGATGCGTTCGCGTAGCTCTTGGGTGGCAGCGTTGGTGAAGGTGACGACCAGGATTTCCGGTGGCGTGAGCGGGCGGATAAACGCTGTGTCGTCGTCAACGCTGTGGCCGCCGAGTACCAACCGCACGTAAAGCAGGGCGATGGTGAAGGTTTTGCCGGTGCCAGCGCTGGCCTCTATCAGGCGGCTGCCGTGAAGCGGGAGGCTCAGGGGGTCAAGAGATGTGATAGAAGGCATGGCGGTATCCCGAGCAGTATTCACTGGTCAGCACGGCAGGGCGCTGTAGGACGAGGCTTGTCCAACGCTTATTTGAACACGAGAAGGTAGCTGGGTAGAAGTCGGGCTGTTCTGGAAGTCGTTACTATGGCTGTTTCAGGCTGCCTGTGTTCAATCATTAAATACGCATCATTGTTTACAGTAATTAAATAGGTTCTGGTTCTTAATTTAAAAAGTGCATTTTAACCAGTGTGCTTGAGTAGAGATATAAAGCTGGAGTGGTTTAGTTATTGAGACCGCCGTCTTTTATATATTTTATTTGTCGTTATAAAGGCAGTGTAATGGGGCGTTTCCGTAAGCTATTGATGATCGCCTCGGCTGCTTTAGTCAATATACGCCCCCTGCGAACACAGAGGATAGTCGTTGCAGAGGGGAGCTCGTTTTCTGCGATATCGACAATGGCCATGGTTTGGTGCTTCTCTTCATGGCTCACCGCGTAGTCGGGTAATATGGTGAGGTTACCGGTCTGCATGACGTGCACCTTGATCAACTCGATGTGGTCGAGTTCGAAGCCAATCTTTGCGGTGAGGCCCAGCCTTAACAGGGAGGTATCAAGTGCTCGCCGAGTATGGAACGTTGGGTCGAGCATTGTCAGCTCGTAGGGGGTTAAGTCTTTCAGGTTCAACGTACTATGTTTGGCCAATGGGTGTTGGTGAGGCATGGCCGCCTTGAATTGGGTCGTGAATTTTTCAACGATACTGATACCAGGATAGAAGTCATCTTGCATGGTAATTCCGAAATCCACCTGATCATTTTCAAGGGTTTGGTAGACGGCCTCTGCCCCTGAAATACGCCCTTTGAATTCGACGAGTGGATGGGCTTTTTGAAACTCTGCAATGGCAGGGAACAGCCAGGCCCTGGCAACGCCTTCTATAGTGGCATACCTCACCGTGCCTGCCGTCAATCCGTGTATATCGGCTATCTTGGCTCTTGCCAGCTCCATTTCACGCATGGTGCGCTGCATGTGGAGCGCCAGAACCCTGCCTTCTTCCGTAAGCAGCATCCCATCCGCGCAGCGATCGAACAGCGTTGTCTGGAAGCTGTGCTCAAGGTTCTGGATTTGGCGACTAATGGCCGAAGCGCTGACATGAAGGGAGAGCGACGCCTGGCGTATCGACCCCGTTTCCGCGACGGTCAAAAAGTACTTGAACATTGAAATTTGCATGTTGGTTCCCTGTTTTTTTAATTAAAACAATAATGTAGGTAGGTGTTCACTTTTCGGCAACGAGCCGTGCTAACAATAGCGTTTTTCTCATACCCTGACGCTCCCTATGCTCTACCTTACTGCAATGCAGTACTTGGGTATCTCTTGATAGCGGCAATCGTGAGCTCAGTAAGCTATGTGAAGGCTTGTATAAAAACGTGTCTGTAAACAGGTCTGTAAATATAGCTTAAGGAAATTCGAGACGCTTGCTCAACACGATTTGTTATAAAACTAACAAGTAAAGCTAAAAAGAGATGTTGGCTTTGGCTCTACGCTTAAAGGTGACTTAAATGTTGACAGGAATGAATCGGAAGTTGTTCTGGTTAGTGCTTATATTGGCACTTATCGGAAGCTGGCTTCCCTACTTTAATATTCTCAATGAACTGGTGTGGGTAGGCCCACTATCTCTTCCTCTGGCCTGGGTATTGACCTGCAATATAGTGCTGACACTTTGTGCCATTGCACTTTATCCGCTCTACTTCAAGCCACTCTCTGAACGTATTGATGCATTTGAGCATCAGGAGGGCGGGCATGAATAGCACCGCTGTCACTATCATCATACTGATCGCGTTCATCGCTATCTTTGTCGTGATATCGCTGCGTGCCCGGCAGCATAATGCGTCGACCATTGACGATTACGTCGTGGGTGGGCGCTCCATGAATACCGCGCTGCTGCTGATGTCCATGGGGGCGACTTACTTTTCTACCTGGACGCTGCTGGGGTCATTCGGTGTCTATTATCGGGAAGGGATCTGGTTCGCAGGCTTTACCACCTGGGCCATCATTCAGGGCAGTGTGTTTATTTGGCTGTTTGGCACGCGCATTTGGTATATCGGTAAACGCTTTAACTTCATCACTCCTGGGCAAATGGTAGAGCACTACTACTCAAGTCCCACGCTTCGTTTGCTGTTTTCCATTGTCGGTATCATCGCCTTGGTGCCGGTGATGCTGATTCAGGTAACGGGCAGTGCCCGTGCACTGGAAAGCCTGACCGGCGGTGCTATCCCCTATGCCGTTGGTGTTATCGTGACCTCGGTGGTGGTCGGCTTTATCGTGCTCTGGGCGGGCTTCAGGGGCACCGCATGGGCGGATGCCTTTATGGGGACATTCTTTGCCACGGTACTGGTGTTCACGGCGGTCTTCATCATCGGTAAAGCGGGCGGCTGGTCGTTCCTGCAGAACGTGGCCGAAGTCGAGCCACAGCTATTGACGAATAAAGGCAATCCGGTGGCCATGCTGGAGTTATGGGTTGGGCTGAGTTTTGGCGCCTGGGCGTTGCCCCACATGTGGCAGAAGTTCTACTCGGCGCATTCAGCGAAAGTGTTGGGCAAGGTGGCCATGTTCACCCCTTTCTGGAACTCCTGGATGATGGCCTGCATTCCGTTGGTGATAGGCCTTTCAGCCAATATTCCTGGGCTGGTGCCAGGGGCGGCGGACAATAGCGATGCGATTCTGCCCCTGATCTTTGCTGAATATGCCCCTATTCTCGGCTCCTTTGTGGTCGCCGGTATCCTTGCCGCTGCCATTTCTACCATCAACAGCCAGTTGCTCTCTTCGGCAAGCTTGGTGGCTGAGGATGTATGGCGTCGGTTCTTTGATAAAGAGATGAGTGAAAAGCGCTTGCGCCTGGTCAATAAGGTGGTCATTGGGCTGATCACCAGCATTGTACTGGTGCTTGCCCTTAGCCCTTCCGGGGCTGGCTACTTGGTGCCTGTCGCCTCCCTGGGCTTCAGCCTTGGCTTGCAACTGGTACCCACCGCGCTGGGGATGCTCTATTTCCGCTGGATTACTCCCGCTGGTGCGTTAACCGGGATGGTGGTGGGTGTCATCACTCTGTTCGTAAGCGCTGCTACCGATTTCACGCTGTTCTTTGGCCCGGGGATCAGCGCGATCATCGTCAATGGCCTGTTGGTGGCCCTTGTTAGCCGCTTTACCCAGGCTGCGCCAGTGAACGGCGACAATGACTACCATGCGCTGTTCGCTCAGCTCTATGGCAAGCAACCTACGCAAAAGGTAACTGCTCATGCAATCAGCTAAAAAAGTCGCCGTCGTTCAGGCGGGATCCCACCCCTTTGACCCTATGTTGACCGCCGAAAAAGGGGCAAGGTTAATCAGTGAAGCTGCCTCCAAAAAGGCAACGGTGGTGGTTTTTCCAGAAGCCTTTTTGGGGGGCTACCCTAAGGGTGCAAGCTTCGGTAGTCCGGTAGGCAAACGGACTGAGGAGGGACGTGATGAGTTTCTTCGCTACTACCGAAGCGCCATTGACCTTGATGGGCCGGAGTTGACCCTGATTACTGATGCAGCTCAGGCACATAACGTCTTCGTGGTCATGGGGGTGATTGAGCGTACGGCCTATACCCTCTACTGCACGGTACTGTATATAGATCCTGAGCAGGGCTTGGTGGGTAAACATCGCAAACTGATGCCTACTGGCGGTGAGCGTATCATCTGGGGGTTCGGCGATGGCTCGACGCTGCCGGTTTTCAAGACCGGTGCAGGTACGGTGGGTGCGGTGATTTGCTGGGAGAATTATATGCCCATGATGCGCTCGGCCATGTATGGCAAGGGGGTCGATGTTTACTGCGCGCCCACCGCTGATGACCGTGATACATGGCTGGCCAGCATGCGGCATATCGCTCTTGAAGGACGTTGCTACGTGTTAAGCGCCTGCCAGTACCTGACTAGGGGCGATTTTCCCGACGATTATGACTGCCTGCTGGCACCGGCGAGTGAGCCGGAAACGATACTGATGCGAGGCGCGAGCATAATCGTAAGCCCCATGGGGGAAGTTCTCGCCGGCCCTCTGTTTAACGAGGAGGGCATTCTCTATGCCGAGGTCTCCCAGGACGTCATCGTACGCAGCAAGCTCGATTTCGACCCGGTCGGCCACTATGCCCGCCCGGATGTATTCAGCCTGCATGTGGATACAGAAGCGAAGTCGCCGGTAAGCAGTGACTGATCACGTTTAAGCTTGCTGTGAAATCAACTCATCAGATGGCTGTTTCATGCTCCACTGGATCAGCCATCGTTGAGATGGAGTATTGCCATGACGTTTCATATCGACTACCCCCGAGTGGTACCCGAGCGGCGGCCACCTGGCCATGAACCGGCGGCCCCCCGCTATACATTGCGCTGGACACGACCGGTCAATCGACTCTGCTGTGTCTATTTTGGCATCCAGGGGCGCGAGCTTGCCTGGGATGACCAGGTGGCGTTTTTCAGCCGGATCAGGGACTCCTTTATTATCGACTCCGCGCCGGAAGCCCACGAAACGCTGCGCTTTACCGATGAAGCGGGCTACACCAATGCGGTGCTGGTGGCTTATTGGACTGATCCTTCGGGCTATATGGAGTGGTTGCGGGATGCTGCGTTTATCCAGTGGCTGGCACAGCCACAGCGCACTGACGATACGTTCGGCTATTGGCGGGAGACCATCCACGTCCACTATGACCGTCATGAAACGATCTACTCAGAAGGTAACTATCGAATAGGGTTGGGGCGTTGTCCTGACACCAAGGTGGTTCCCATGACTACCAACGGCTATTTTGGCGCTGCCCGTGACCGCTTTCCGGTTTCTGCGGTGGATCCACTGACGAGCACCTTTAAGGTTAAGATGCCTGCACCGGGTAGCAAAACGACACTCGGGCGACGTTTATTTGCTCAAGTGCCTCATAACCTGACCTCGATTCGATCCGGTCAGTATTGGGGGGAGGCGAAGCAGGAGCAGTTTGACGACTACGAGGAGTCATTACGCCCCAAATTGATGGAAGGTATGCAGTACTTGCTCGACAATAAGGAGGAAACGGGCACGCTTTGCTTGAGGGTCATGTCAAACCTTGATGATAACGGTGACGAGCGCTACGAAACCTCGGTACATGCTTACTTTGCTTCTTTGGAGGAGATGGAAAGCTGGGCCAGTTCACATCCTACCCATAAAACCATTTATGACCATGCCATCACGAAGAACAGACAATATGGCAAAAAGCGCGAAGTGGTCACCTGGCATGAAGTCTTCCTGTTAACCGAAGGCATGCCATTTGAGTATATTAATTGCCACCCTGAAACCGGTGTATTGCCGTTTTGCACGCTTTATGAGCGTTGTTAATATATTGTTAGTCGCTAAGAATGTTCTGACTCATGCCGCTTCCCCACTTTAACCAAGCGGGCGCGCTTCGGCTAAGACTCTTGCTTGGGTGGGGCTTGGCTCATCAGTCGATACATAGGTGACAATTTCCACCGGCAGTTTGAGGTATTCTTCGAGTATCTGTTTGAGTTCAGCGCAAGGCTGTGGCGGTATCGCTGCCTGGGAAATTAACAGTAGATCAACGCCGCCGCCGCGCTTGGAATCATCTAGCCTTGAACCAAACACATGAGTTTCCACCGAATCACCAATAAACTCGCTCACGCCAGAAAGAATGATGGCGCGATGTGTTTGGGTAATACGCATGAAGTCAGCTCCTTAACTGTATGACAGCCCCGCCACCTGATAATCTTATCGCCGAGCCACTTTAGGTGCATTTTAGTTTACGCTACCGGCGGCTTCGGTTCACTCTAACGATGGGATCTCATGCTGACATCGCTGCTGGATAATGACTTCTATAAGATCACGATGCAGAACGCCGTGATCAAACGCTTTCCTTATGCCCATGCGCGCTACGCCTTTATCAATCGTGGCGAGCATGCTTTTCCTGATGGCTTCGGCGCTGAACTTCGCCACGAAGTCGATAAGATGGCATCGCTGCGTTTGAGCGATGAGGAGAAGCGCTATCTCGAAATAACGTGCCCTTATCTCGACCCTACGTATCTCGATTTCCTTGCCGGGTTTCATTACAACCCCAGCGAGGTGATTGTAGAGCAGCAGGGGAGCGACCTTTCGGTGATCATTGAAGGGCCCTGGTATCGCACCATTCTCTGGGAAGTGCCGCTGATGGCGTTAATCAGCGAGCTGTGGTATCGGTTGCGTGGTGTGACGATCACGTCTGACGCTGATGCGAAGATTGAGCAGCGCGCGCAGGAGAAGATTGAACTCTACCGCCGTTTAGGCCTGAAAATCGCTGAGTTCGGCACCCGGCGGCGCTTCTCTTCTGACGTTCACGACCGGGTGGTCGGTGCGCTTAGCCACCACGGAGGCGAGGCCTTCAGCGGCACCAGCAATGTGTTGATGGCCATGCGCCACGGTGTTAAGCCGATCGGCACCCACGCTCACGAGTGGTTTATGTTCCACGGTGCCCGCTTCGGTTTCAAAATGGCCAATAGCCTGGCGCTGGAGCATTGGGTAGATGTGTATCGCGGTGATCTGGGGATCGCCTTAACGGATACCTTTACCTCTAAGGCGTTTTACGACAGCTTCGATAAGAAGTTCGCCAAGCTGTTCGATGGCGTTCGCCACGACAGCGGCGACCCTATCGAGTTTGCTTCCCAGACCATCGACCATTACGAGCGCTTGGGCATCAACCCGCTAAGTAAGACGATTATCTTCTCCGACGCGCTAACACCGGAGAAAGTCGAGCGGATACATACCTTCTGCAAAGGTCGCATCGGCATGGCGTTTGGTATTGGCACCAACTTCACTAATGATGTGGGTGTTGAGCCGATGAACATGGTGATCAAGATGGTCGAGGCGCGCCCGGAAGGGCAGGGCTGGCTGCCGGTGATCAAGCTTTCCGACGTGGCGGAAAAGAACACCGGTGACCCGGAGATGATCTCGCTGGCGAAGCGCATCTTGTCGCTGAATGGGAATAGTATTTAGCCTGAGGCTCGTTGCTCTCGCTGATCGTTTAGGCCCCAGCCCGGCAACATTTCGTCATCCCTTGACCGAGCGATGCAGTGGCGCATAGAGCGCATCGGTCAGCGTGGCGAAGCTGTGGCCAAGGGCACGCTCGTTGAATAGCTTTTCGAAGCTCGGCCATTGGTGGGCAAGGTAGGCGCTTTGGGCGACTTCGCCGGTTTGAAAGCGGCCGCCTTCGTAGGCGGTTTCGGCGGCGGCGTAGGCGTCGCTCTCCCTTGCGCTATCGGCTTCCAATTCCGGCGTTCCTTGTTTGGCCAGCCAGGCGAAAGCGGCTTGCGGAGCCAGCGGTAGCGGGGCCTGCATGCCATCGCACCAGGCGCTGAGTAGGGCATCTAGCTGAAAGCGGGCATTCTCGGCCTCTACAGGTTCCAGGCGCACATGACCTGCTTTTGAGAGTAGCTGTGTGGTCATCGGGCGCTCAATATTGCCCGCCAAGTGGGCGACCCACGGGCGTAGCAGATGCTGCCAGCGGTATTGACCGCGGCCACGCCCTTGGCTGATTAAACTACTGCTGAGCAGTAGCAAGCGGCAACGGTTGCCTGCGGCATCCTGGCGAAGTTCTCCCAGCCAATCTTCCAGCGTTACCTGCCCCTCAGCGCTTTCAACAACATGCACCGCCTGGGGCGCCGCTACTACTTGGGGCCACTCTTGCAACGCTTCTTCGTAGGCGCCAAACAGGGCGTCCATTGGTTCGGCTAGCGCTTCACGCATTCGCTCTCCAAAGGCTCCAACCGCTAACACGCCCTGGCCTTTAAAGCGTTCCAGTGCCGCGTGCAGTGCTTCCACTCGCGGCTGGCCGTTATCCACGGCGTGGCGCTGGGCGGCGATTAGCTGATCCTGCAACTGCCAGTTCTGTAGCCCGTCCAGGGTAAAGGGCTCAACGTCCAGCTGGGTAAGCTCCTCCTGCTCGAAGTAGACCTCAAGCCGGGTGTTGAAAAACGCCTTGGCCGGTTCGCGTAGAAAGCTGCCTAGCTGGTTCAGGGTTAGCGTGCTCTGCTGTTCGCTGTCCGCCTTAAGCTCTGGTGATTTTGAGCCTTTATTGCTTTCGCCACTTGGGGTGTGCAGGGCGTGCCATTCATGTGCATACGTGAATAGCCGCGCCTGGGCGGGGGAGTCGTTGGCGTGGGAAGAGAAGTAGCGGCGGCTAAACGGCTGCAGCGGGTGCTCGGTGGTTAACGCTTCCAGCAGCGGCTCGCCGTTTTGCGTGTGCCAGCCCGCCTCCAGGTGGTCGCGCAACTGGCCGACCAGCACCGAGGGCGGCATGGGGTTGTTGTCGATCTGGCTGCGCCCCACCCAACTAATGTAGAGCTGTTGGCGGGCGGAGAGCAGCGCTTCCAGAAACAGGTAGCGGTCGTCTTCCCGCCGTGAGCGGTCGCCGGGGCGGTAGTCGCTGCCCATTAAGTCAAAGTCCAGCGGCGGCTGGGAACGGGGGTACTCGCCGTCGTTCATGCCCAATAAACACACCCGCTTAAACGGAATGGCGCGCATCGGCATGAGGGTGGCGAAGTTGACCGCGCCCGCCAGGAAGCGCTGGGAAAGACTATGTTCGTCGATTTGCCCTAGCCAGTGTTCACGCACCATGGAGAGCGGCAGCAGGTCAAAAAGCTCGGCTTCTTCGGTGCTGTCCAACAACTGCTGTAGCGCGGTTTCCAGCTTGGTGAGCATGACGCTCTCTTGAGCGTCGTCGGTCAAGAAGTAGGTTTCCAGCAGTTCACGCAGCCGGGCCACCCAGCTGGCGGCGTCGGTGGGCTGGCAGAAGGTTTCCCAGGTGCTTTCCAGTTTTTCCAGCAGATTTGCCAGCGGGCCTGCCAAAGAGGCTTCCAGCCCGCCAATATCATCGAATGGTTCGATGCCTTGCCACGCCTCTGCACTTCCCACCGTATACCCCAGTAGCAACCGGCGCAGGCCAAAGGCCCAGGTGTTCTGAGTTAGCCCTTCGGGTAGATCCAGCCGGGTGCGCTGCTCGGCATTGAGCCCCCAGCGGATGCCTGCACCCTCGATCCAGCGGCTGAGGGTCGGCAGGTCGTGCTCGTCGATGCCAAAGCGTGTGCGCAGCGCGGGGACTTCCAGTAGATCCAGCAGGTCGCTCACTGAAAGGCGAAGTTCTGGCAGGCGCAGTAGTTTTTCCAGCGCAATCATCAGCGGCAAGCGGTGGCGGCTGGCCTGATCCGAAAGGGTGTAAGGGATGTAGCGCGGGTCGTCGGGTCTCGCGTTCGCATTATAGCCACCGAAGGTGGAGCGGTACTGGCCGAACACCGCTTCTATGTGCGGCGCGTAGCGGTCGATATCCGGCACCATGACGATGATATCCCGCGGTCGCAAATCCGGGTCGGCGCTGAAGGCCGCCAGCAGCTGGTCGTGAAGGATCTCCACTTCCCGCTGGGGGCCGTGGGCGATATGGAACACGATGGAGTCGTCGCTGGCGGGGGCGAGCGCGGGCCAGTGGGTTTGGGTTTCCGCCACTGGGCGCAGCTCACGGATATCGTCTTGTAGCTGGCTGAGCAGGCAGTTGCGCTCTTCGCCGCTGAACGGCTCGAACATGTCGATGCGCAGCGCCTGCTGCTCGAATAGCGTTTGGTAGTTGCCCGCGTCGTCGTGTTCGTCGAGCAGGCGCAGGTAGTCGCGCCCCTGTTTGCCCCAGGCGGCCAGCAGCGGTTGGGCGTGCAGATGCAGGGCGTCGTCGGCATCACCGGTGCCGAGTACGTCCAGGGCGTCGGGCATGCCTGCCTTGCGCCGCTGGCGGTAGCGGCTGGCGCGGAGCAGGTCTTTGTGCTCGATGATATCCGCCCAGTAGTACTGGCAGGGGTTGTGCACGCAGAGCACGATTTGGCAGCAGCGCGACAGCGCCGCCAGGGCTTCTAACGTCTGTTGCGGCAGCGATGAGATGCCGAAAATAATCAATCGCCGGGGCAGGCCGGGTGGGCACGCTTGGCCTTCAAGCTGAACGGCGGCTTCTAGAAAGCGGCTGTGCACCTGGGCACGGCTGCTGTTAAGGCCTGCCTCGCCTAGATTATTAGCCACATCATCGCGCAGCGCGCGCCATAGCTCTGGCTGCCACAGCTGGTGTGCTTCCAGCGGGCGGGCTTCGCCCCGGGCGGTGATGAGTACATCGTTGCCCTTGGCCCAGGCGTCCAGCCAGTCGGCGCGATACACTTGGTACTGGTCGAATAGATCCGCCAGCCGCTCGGCCAGTTGGTAGTGCTTGCGCTGGTCGCGATCCACTTCTAAAAAGCGTGCCAGCGGAGCAAAAGCTTCCTGCTCGGCAAGGCTGGGCAGCAGGCGCAATAAGCGCCATATCAACCGCGATTTATCAAACGGCGAGGTTTCAGGCACCGCGTGGGCGTCGTGCGTTAAGTGAGTCAGCACCGTGCGGTAGGCCTGCCATAGAAAGCGCGCGGGCAGGGTGACGTTCAATGCCGCCGCTATGCCCGCACCGCCTTGGGCCGGGCCTTCCGCCAGCGCCAGTTTTAGCCACTGCCCAATGCCGTTGCTCTGTACCAGAATGGTCTCGTTCTCTAGCGGCGAGAGCGGATGTCGGCGCATCCACTCCACCGCCAAGCCGCGCAAATCTTCCAGGCGATTGGCATGTACCACCATAAAGCCCGGCGTTAACGGCGTTTGCGAGAGCAGCGAGTTTGCAGACATGCACGATTCCTTAATGGATGGTTCCTTCACGGCAGGGGCGGAGCGGCTAAGTGTATGGTGCCATAAGTTTAGTTCTGAAGCTTGAAACCCTAGCGTCCTGTTTGAGAACTGCTATGATGGAAATATGATGCATATAAGTTGGATATTAGCTGTATGAGCGTAGCAGGAGGTTGCCCATGGCAATTGACACTGTAAAAGAATCCCTTAATGAGTCATCCGGGTATTTGGTTCCTGATTCATTCGAGCGGTTTTTAGCTGATTTGAAGGGAGCTGCTCGTAAAGATCGCCACCCATTGATTAACCCGAAGTTGTTTGCCAGTGCATTGAGCATTGATATCCAAACGCTGGCCAACCAAGCACATGTTCATCGTACGACGATATCCCGTGCTCAGGGAGCGGAAAAACTTCAACGTTATCTTCGTGATGCACTTCGTGTGCTCGGCGCAGCGGCGGATATTAATGGTGACTTTCATGACGCTCTGTTTTGGTTTCGCAACGAGCCGCTTAGCGCATTTGACTATAAAACACCCGAGCAACTCGTAAGTGAAGGGCGCGCAGAAGACTTGTTGCGCTATGTTCAGGCGCTACAAGCAGGTGTAGTGGGATGATAGTGCTGCCGGAGCTGAAAACTCAGGCATACCGTGTACATGTTCCGCGCTGGGCATTTTCGCCTACTAGTGGGGCCGGAGCGAGAGAGCATGGAGGAAGGCTAAACCGAGTTGGTGTAGATGCATTATACCTGTCGCTAGAGGAGCAAACGGCGTTAGCGGAGTACAAGCAGCTTTCTGCATTAATGCCACCTGGACTGATTGTTAGCTATACGGTCAGCGTGACGACTATTGTCGATTTTCGATCAGGTTATAACTCGAAATGGGATAGCCTTTGGCAAGAGCTTAACTGTGACTGGCGTAAGTATTGGTTTAATCAGCGCATTGAGCCGCCTAGCTGGATATTAGGCGATATGGCGTTGGAGCAGGGGGCCAAGGGGATACTTTTTCCTTCGTTGGCAAGAGACTCAGGCACCAACCTCGTTCTCTATACCGAAACGTTAACAGAAAACGATATGCTCGAGGTTTATGATCCCAAAGGTGATTTGCCGCACAACGCGCGCTCTTGGCAGTAATTGTTTTTATTTTGATCTTCTTTTAAGACAGAGGTCATGTTGTAGAGCTAGGTATCATAAGTTAATCGTTTTCTGCGATGCTCGCTAGGCCGTCTTAGCTGCCCGCTTCTGGCCGCGATAGCGGTTTAATAGATAGGCGCAACCCCAAGGAGTTGGCTACTTTGCTAATGGTCGCAAAAGCCGGGTTTCCTTCCCCCGATAGGGCTTTGTAAAGCCCTTCACGGCTCATGCCTACGTCTTTGGCGAGTTGGCTCATGTTGCGGGCACGGGCGATATCACCAAGTGCGGCGGCAAGAAGAGCAGGATCATTTTCTTCCATTACTGCATCAAGATAGGCCGCAATATCCTCCTCAGTTTGAAGGTAATCAGCAGTATCGTAGTGACTGAAAGTGACATTAGGAACGGTCATGGTGTTACTCCTTCCATTGCGCGGCAATGGCTTTGGCTAGTTCGATATCGTGGGATTGGGTGGCTTTATCACCACCGCACAGCAGAACCACGATTACTGGCCCTTTGGTAATATAATAGACGCGGTAGCCTGGCCCATAAGGAATTCGCAGTTCAGAAACGCCTTTACCGACCGGCTTCACATCTCCAGGGTTGCCCAGACTCAAACGTCGGATGCGGGCTTCAACCTTGGCGCGGGCACGGATATCGCGAAGCTCGCGTAGCCATCTATCGAAAACATCGGTTTTAATCAACTCGATCATGGTGATAACTATAGTTGGCAGTTCTGAGAGTGTCAACTTTGGTTGACGTCTAATCAAAAGCAAAGAAACGATGGGGGGAACGCTATGGTGTCAGGAGTTAATCATCTTGCGGGATGCGATATATATCGCCAAGCTATGCGGATACCGTGAACAACGCTAAGAGAGATTTCTAATGTCTGATTCATCGCAAAACTCCCGCCGCCACTCTTCCCAAGTAGTCGATGGCCCAGGCAAAGCCGCTAGCCGTGCCATGCTGCGCGCCGTGGGCTTTACGGATGCCGATTTCAAGAAGCCTCAGGTGGGTATTGCCTCTACCTGGAGCATGGTGACGCCCTGCAACAGTCATATTAACGAGCTGGCTGAGTTTGCCCGTGACGGTGCCGATGCAGGCGGTGGTAAAGGTGTTATTTTCAATACTATTACCATTTCCGATGGTATTGCCAACGGCACCGAAGGGATGAAGTACTCGTTGGTGTCGCGGGAGGTGATCGCCGACTCCATCGAAACCGTCGCCGGTTGTGAAGGCTTTGATGGCCTCGTGGCCATTGGCGGCTGTGATAAGAACATGCCGGGCTGTCTGATGGGCCTGGCGCGCCTGAACCGCCCCAGCGTGTTTGTTTATGGCGGCACCATTATGCCTGGCAAGGGGCATACCGATATTGTTTCGGTCTTCGAGGCCATGGGCGCGCACTCCCGTGGTGATATCGACCTGATCGAGCTTAAGAACATCGAAGAAACGGCGATCCCTGGCCCTGGCTCCTGTGGGGGGATGTACACCGCCAACACCATGGCGTCGGCGATTGAAGCCTTGGGCATGAGCCTGCCGGGTAGCTCGGCGCAAAACGCCATCTCCCAAGAGAAGCGCGACGACTGCAAAGCGGCGGGCGAGGCGGTGCTGGCGCTGCTGGCGGACGATATCAAACCCTCCGATATTATGACCCGCGAGGCGTTCGAGAACGCGATAACTGTCGTCATCGCTTTGGGTGGCTCTACCAATGCGGTGCTGCACCTTATCGCCATGGCTCGCACCATCGGCGTTGAACTGTCGCTGTCCGATTTCACTGAAATAGGTAAGCGCGTACCGGTGCTCGCTGACCTGCGTCCCAGCGGCCACTACATGATGAGTGAGCTGGTGGCGATTGGCGGTATTCAGCCGCTGATGAGAATGCTGTTGGATGCGGGCTTGCTCAACGGCAACTGCTTGACCGTCACCGGCAAAACGTTGGAAGAGAACCTTGCTGAGGTTGAGCCTTACCCTGCTGAACCGCCGATTATTGCATCGCTGGGAAATCCGATTAAAACGGAAAGCCATCTGCGCATGCTCTACGGCAACTTGGCACCGGAAGGCGCGGTAGCGAAGATTACTGGGAAAGAGGGCACTCGCTTCTCTGGTTCAGCGCGGGTATTTGGCTCGGAAGAAGAAGCCCAGGCGCGTATTAACGATGGCACCGTCGTTGCCGGCGATGTGGTGGTGATTCGCTATGAAGGGCCGAAAGGTGGACCCGGCATGCGCGAAATGCTCACACCGACCTCGGCGATTATGGGTCGTGGTTTGGGTAACGACGTGGCGCTAATTACCGATGGGCGCTTCTCCGGTGGCAGCCACGGTTTTGTGGTCGGCCATGTGTCACCAGAAGCTTTTGACGGCGGCCCGTTGGCGCTGGTGAAAGATGGCGATACCATCACCATCGATGCTGAAGCGGATACCATCGACGTTGATCTCTCCGATGAAGAGCTGATGCGCCGTCGCGCCGCCTGGCAGCAGCCAGAGCCCCGTTATACACACGGTGTGCTGGCTAAGTATGCGCGTTTGGTTAGCTCGGCCAGCACCGGCGCGGTGACCGACCAGGAGTAATCCGCGTTGCCGTTATGAGCGTATCCTCATGAACACGCTGTCATAAAGAATTAAAGCGCAAGGCTTAGTATAAAAGCCTTGCGCTTTTTTATTGGGATAACAGGTGGCCGAAATGGTGGAGCAAACGCAGGCACGTGGGCGCATAGGTGAGGTGTTTTGGGTATTTTTAGCACTCGGCTTAACGTCCTTTGGCGGCCCGGTAGCGCACCTGGGGTATTTTCGCACGGCCTTTGTGGAACGGCGCCAGTGGCTCTCTGAGCAGGCCTACGCTGATCTAGTGGCGCTGTGTCAGTTCTTACCGGGGCCCGCCAGCAGCCAGGTGGGCTTTGCTCTTGGCCTATTACGCGCGGGGCCTTGGGGGGCTGCCATGGCGTGGCTGGCGTTTACACTGCCCTCGGCGATTATCCTGGTGCTGTTTGCGTTTGGCGCGGCGGTGCTGGATGGCCCCATTGCCAGTGGCATTATCCATGGCTTAAAAGTGGTGGCGGTGGCGATTGTTGCCCACGCGGTGTGGGGCATGGCGCGTAATCTCTGCCCGGATAAAACCCGCACGGGAATCGCGCTTGCGGCGGTATTTACGGTGGTGCTGGTCAGTGGCCCACTGGGTCAGGTGTCGGCGATTGTGTTGGGGGGCTTAGCCGGGCTAACACTGTGTCGCGATAGCGCTGCCGCTACGGCAAGTGAGTCG
Source organism: Halomonas sp. A3H3 (assembly GCF_000982975.1). Taxonomy (NCBI): domain Bacteria; kingdom Pseudomonadati; phylum Pseudomonadota; class Gammaproteobacteria; order Oceanospirillales; family Halomonadaceae; genus Halomonas; species Halomonas sp. A3H3. The sequence goes on from NZ_HG423343.1 coordinate 3,685,193, forward strand.
CTGCATTTTCCGGTGACGCGTAAGGCAGGCATGGTGGCGCTGGGGGTATTCGCAGGGCTGTTGATTCTGCTGCCGTTATTGGCGGGGATGGCGGTTTGGCTGGATATCGCCGATGCGTTTTACCGTTCAGGCGCATTAGTGTTTGGTGGCGGGCACGTAGTGCTTCCGCTGTTGGAAGCGGAAGTGGTGCAGTCGGGTTGGCTTACGTCGGATGAGTTTTTGGCTGGTTACGGTGCCGCCCAGGCGGTACCGGGGCCGCTGTTTACGTTTGCGGCTTACTTAGGCGCGCTGCTGCCCGGTATCAATGGTTTAGTCGGTGCTTTGCTGGCGCTGCTGGCAATCTTTATCCCCGGCTTTTTGCTGTTAGTGGGCGTGCTGCCGTTTTGGAATCAATTTCGTCAGTGGGGCAGTGCCCAGGCGCTAATGCGCGGTGCCAATGCGGCGGTGGTAGGCATTTTAGGCGCAGCGCTTTATCAGCCGGTGTGGACGAGTGCGATCATTGGTGCAGAGGAGTTTGCCCTGGCGTTAACCGGTTTCTTGCTATTAACCGTATGGAAGCTGCCCGCTTGGGTAGTGGTGGTTGTTGTAGTGTTTGGGGGTATTGCGATTGCGCCATGAGCCGTCATTACGAACGAAGTGAAGTAATCTCGGGATTTGGGTAGGCGTGAAAAAAAGCTTTCTTGGCAGACCGCCGGGAGGCGGCCTGCGTGGAGTGGAGAAGTGGGAACAGCAGAAAAAGTGTCTGCTATGGCGCCTCCAGCTCTAAGGTGCGACGCAGGGCGTGAAGTTCATCCACTCCCAGATGCTCAAGCCTTCCGGCGAGCAGGTCGCTGATTTTCTGAACGGGAAGCCCTGCCCGGCGGGCAATTTCTCGGCTTCCTAAGTCTGATACGGCGATCAGACGCGTGATAATACGCATTAATCGCGTACGTTTTTCAAGTTCCCTGACGTCGAGGTCAGGGCTGCTTCGCGGAGGATCAAGCTGTTCCGCAGTGGCAGTTGCGCGTGCCGTGCTCATGTGGCTCCATCAGTCTGAAATGACAAACACACAATGCCGCCAACCGGTGCGCATTTCAATGCCTATTTTGATGAAAATTTCGCGACCTCGGCAACGCCCGCAAACGGGCTAGCTCTGGTAGACTATTCGCCTTCCTATTTTGATGTGTGCCTGACTCGGCGCACGCTGTTTTTTAATTTAGTTTCGCTTTTTATAGGCCGTTGGGCCGAGGAGTTTTGCATGTCGTCGAACAGCGCACCCAAGGTGGGCGTGATCATGGGATCCAAGTCCGACTGGCCAGTCATGGAGCACGCTGTTTCCATGCTGGAGCGTTTGGGCGTGGCTTATGAAACTCGCGTGGTGTCAGCACACCGTACACCTGACCTGCTGTTTGACTATGCCAAGAGCGCTGCCGAGCGCGGTTTGCAGGTAATTGTGGCAGGCGCGGGCGGTGCTGCTCACTTGCCAGGTATGGTGGCCTCGCAAACGCCACTCCCGGTACTGGGTGTGCCGGTGGAGTCGAAAGCGCTAAAAGGTTTGGATTCGCTGCTCTCCATTGCCCAGATGCCCGGCGGCATCGCAGTGGGCACCTTGGCGATTGGTAAAGCGGGCGCGACCAACGCAGGGTTGTTAGCAGCGCAGATCGTTGGCCTGCAAGATGCGACCGTACGCAGCGCGGTTGAAGCGTTTCGCGCCGAGCAGACTCAGAAAGTTCTCGACAACCCTGACCCGCGCCCCGAGCCGGAAGCGGAATAAGGAGTCTGGCTATGAACTCTGGTATTGCAAAAAACATTGGCGTACTGGGTGCAGGTCAATTAGGCCGCATGTTGGCGCTAGCGGGTTATCCGCTGGGTAATCGTTTCACTTTTTTAGATACTACGGGTAATCCCAGTGCTGGGATTGGCGATGTAATTGTCGATCCTAATAACCAGCACCTGGCTGAGTTTTTGGCCAAGGTTGATGTAGTGACCTACGAGTTCGAACACCTGCCCGTTCAACTGTTGCGCGAAATTGAGCAGCACAAGCCGGTTTATCCCAGCAGTCGTGCCATTGAAGTGTGCCAGAACCGGGTCGAAGAGAAGACACTGTTTGATCGTCTAGGCATTCCGACCCCTGCTTACCGGGTAGTGCAGAGCGCCGAGCAGCTTGAAGCCGCCGCCCGTGAGTTGGGTTGCCCGGTGGTGGCAAAATCGGTCACTGAAGGCTACGACGGTAAAGGCCAGGCCGTCTTGAAACAGCCTGAGCAGGCTGGCGAGGCGTGGAGCGCAATTGGCCATTCGCAGTTGGTCGTTGAGGCCTTCGTCGACTTCGTGCGGGAAGTCTCGATGATTGCCGTGCGCGGTCGTGATGGTGAGGTGGTGTTCTACCCCATGGCCGAAAACCAGCATGTGGATGGCATCCTGCGCTACTCTGTGGCGCCGCTGCCGGATCTGGATGTCAGCGTTCAGCAAACCGCTGATGGCTATATTCGTGCACTGCTTGATGAGCTGGATTACGTGGGCGTGCTAGCGCTAGAGCTGTTTCAAACCCGCGATGGCAGCCTGCTCGCCAACGAAATGGCGCCCCGGGTGCATAACTCTGGCCACTGGACGATGGACGGCGCAGTGACCAGCCAGTTTGAAAACCATCTGCGCGCGATACAGGGCTTGCCCTTAGGCGATACCCAGGCGATTGCCCCCACCTGCATGATTAACGTGATTGGTCGTGAAGGCGATAACGCGGCGATTCTAGCGCTTGCTAATACGCACCTGCATCGCTACGACAAAGCAGAGCGTGCCGGCCGTAAGCTCGCCCACGTCAATATTCTCGCGCCCAACCATGCCGAACTGTTGGAAAAAGTTAACGCCTGTAGTGCGTTACTGCCGGAGGCGCCGCCGCCACAGCTAAGCTTTACCATCAAACAGTAGTTTCTACAGCCGCCTGCTTAGCTCAGGCGGCTTTTTTCTACCAATGTTGTCCAATCATGCAACTTTTATCGCTAAAAGTGACTAAATGCGCTAAAAAGGAGCCACAACAAAAAATCAGCAAATTATGCTGATCTTAATAGCGACTTTTAGGCGGATAGTTAGTATGCCTCACTCTTCAACTACTGGGTCTGCCCCTGGGCTGCGCAGTGGTTTCCATCGCGACCACCATGTCACTGTAAAGCGCCTGCATAGCGAAAAAGTACGTCTGCTGTACGACAACCTTTGGCAACCGGTGCTAAGCAGCGTGTTGGCAGGCATGCTGCTAGTCGCTGCCATGTGGCCAGTGGTCGCAAGCTGGGTACTGCTCACCTGGCTCGCAGTATTGACCTTTGTTTCGTTCGCTCGCCTTGCCTTGGCCTACTATTTTCGCCTCTTACCGGCACAGCAACAGCAGCGCCGCCGCTGGCTATACCGGTTTAGCGCCGGGGCAGTTTTAGCTGGCTGTGTCTGGGGAGTCGGCGGGGTCGTTCTGTTTACTGGCGAAAATCACGGTCAGGTGGCTGCGCTTTCGATTGTATTGGCGGGCATTGCTGCCGGTGGTGTCACAACGCTTTCGGCCGTTTGGTGGGTGGCACTCGGTTTTGTGCTGCCGATTTTGCTTCCCCTGCTAGTGCAGTTTTTACTATTAGGTTCACCGCTGGCAGTTTTAATTGGTGCCATGCTTAGCCTGTTTCTTGGCCTGATTGTTACCACTAGTCGACGTTTAAGCAGAATTATTCACGATAACATTGCCCTGCGGGTGAATATGTCGGCCCGGGAGGCGCAGTTGCAAGAGAGCGAAAATCGCTACCGCTCTATCTTTCAACGCTCGCCGTTGGGAGTGCTGCATTTTGATAGCCAGGGTTTCATCACTGATTGTAATAGTAAGCTGTTGGAGATACTGGACGTTAACCGCGCTCAGTTGCTCGGCTATAAGATGCTATCCAGCTCGGCGAATCCAGAGGTTGCCAAGGCCGTGCGCAATGCCCTCGCTAAAGGAACTGGCTATTATGAGGGAACTTACTATTTGCCCAAAGCGAGCGCAGGCACCCCGCTACGGGCATTCTTCAACGGTGTGCATAGTGCCAGTAATGAGATGGTCGGCGGCGTAGCCATTATTGAAGATTTCACCGAGCGTAAGCGTGCTGAGGCGATTATTTACCGTCAGGCTTTTTATGACTCTCTCACCGATCTACCCAATCGGCGGCTGTTTATCGAGCGTTTGGCAACTCTTTGCGATGAGAAACAAACAGAGCCTCAGAGCGGGTTACTGATGTTTTTGGATATGGATCGCTTTAAGTTGATTAACGACACTTTGGGACATGCAGCGGGCGATAATCTACTAGTGCAAGTGGCTCGCCGCCTTGAAAGCTGCTTGAACGGGGAGGATATGGCTGCTCGTCTCAGCGGGGATGAGTTTGTGCTAATGGCCCTGCTTGGCGAGGGGGCAGATGAGATCCTGGAGGCGCGTGCTGAGACTTATATGCTTAAGGTTCAGCAGGCTCTCTCTCAGCCTTACCGACTGGCAAGTAACGATACCAACGTAACGCCCAGCATAGGCTATACCTGCTTCACAACCGTCGCTTGCGATTACGAAGAAGTACTTAAACAAGCGGATATTGCGATGTATCGTGCAAAAACAGAAGGCCGGGCGCAGCTTTGCCGCTACCAGCCCTGGATGCGCGATAAAATGCAGTGATCCGAACGCTTAAGCCAATTGACCGATTAGCAGCACCCATAAAGCGATTAACGCAAAGTGGCCGGGGTACCACGCTAACCATAAACGTCGCGGCATCACTAAGTAGACGGGGGGGATTCGTTGCGCTGCACCTGCAGCAAGTACCAGCACGATGAGGCACGTACCTACAGTAAACGATTTGGCCATGTCAGAGGCATTCATTTGCCCGGCAATCCAGAGTGCTGGAAATGCCGCTAGGCCTGCCCATAGGCGCGCTTGGAAATGGCTCTCAGTTTGGCTCAAGGCGTGCATCGCGAACATTAATAGTGGAATCAGCAGCAGCCCGTTGTGCCCGTACTCCACCCAAAAACCGAGCAGATACCACACGGTCACACCTACCGCTGCACCGGCTAACAACCAGGGCAAACCTAACGTTTGCTGCTGGTAGTGCTGCCAGCCTTGGCGCACTAGCGCACCTAAGGTTAAACCACTGGCCAGGGTAAAGCAGACGTTGAGGATAAATGCGTCTGATGAGCGTGGCATCATCATGTAGGGGAGTTGGGCAACCAAGCCGATAATTAGAATTCGGCGCGAGTAGCGCAGTGGGTTGCGGGTATTAAACAGGCCGTGCCAGGCCACCATGGCGGCAAACAGCGGGAAGGCGATACGGCCAATGGAAGACCCGGCCCAGCTTAGATCCCAATCGCCGGGCAGCACATAGCGAGTGAGGTGATCCACGGTCATGGTGATCAGGGCCAGCCACTGCCCCCAGCCGGTCCAGTGAGAAGAGAGGCGAGGTAGCGTGCCTGCATGTGGGCTAGTCGGGTGAGCCATAAAACCTCCGTGTTGAACATGCGCGATGATACACAGACAGAGGTAGCTTTACCTAGTTCACTGAATTTTCAGCGTTAGGTAGAAACGCATCACCCCGGCGGTTGCCGGGGTGATGGACACTAGGGCCTGTTGACGTTTCATCGCGAACCGCGTTGCCCCACAAAGCGCGTCAGACAAGGCGCAAAACGCTGGGAAGGGTGGTTC
>NZ_HG423343.1:3690951-3728615 GCF_000982975.1 Halomonas sp. A3H3
AAAACGGGCTCCAGCGCGGCCGCGAGTGAAACGTCAACAGGCCCTAGGGCTTGCTGTGATGCTTACTCTTGCCCACCGAAATAACGGTTGTAGATCTCGTCGTAAGTGCCGTCTTCTTTCACTTCAGCCAGGGCTTCGTTGAACTGCTCAGCGAGTGCTTCGTCGCGTTGACGGAACGCGATACCAAAGCCATCACCAAAATACTCTTTAGGTTCGGTGAGCATCTCGCCGACAACAACGTAGTTGCCTTCTTCGCTATCCAGTAACGTGGACTTACCGACTGGGTAGTCGAGGAACAATATGTCCAAACGCTCGGACTCCATGTCCAGCACCATGTCATCGGCGGTAGAATAGCGGTTGATGTCGGCGACATCGCCATACATGTCGGTGACGTAATTGTCCTGCAGAGTGCCGCGCTGAACGCCGATAGTCATGCCGGCGAGCGACTCTTCATTGGTTGCATCAAGGTCGGTGCCTTCAGGAGCAAACCAGGCGGACGGTGGGGTGATGTAGGGGTCAGAGAACAGCACTTGCTCGCGACGGTCATCATTGATCGTCATGGAGGACATAATAGCGTCGTATTTACGTGCCATGAGACCCGGGATAATGCCGTCCCAGCCCTGTACAACCCATTCACATTCAACGCCGATACGCTCGCAGAGGGCGTTGCCCAGGTCGATATCAAAGCCGGTCAGCTCGCCATCCGGCGTGCGATATTCCATCGGCTCGTAAGGCACATCAACCCCGATACGTAGTTGGTCTTCTTGCGCCTGGGCGGCGCTTGCTGCAACGGCTAAGCCTAGCAGTGAGACGGACAGCAGTTTTTTCATTATGTATCTCCTTGGAAGCAGAGTTCATCTAAGCAACCACCGCCTAATGATGGCGTTGACCACGTTAGTCACAGGTTGCGTTGTGATGATCATTAATAACTTATCCTAACTCGGCGTTGACGAAAAGCGCTTGATGATTCGTAAACCAACGTTTGTTTCACACTAGGAGTTCTGTGGCTGTAGATGTGCGAGCAGCTTTTTCTCTAGATAACGAAAGAGATACAGGATGGTGAAGGTTAAACACAGGTATATCGCTGCCACAAACAAGAATGCGTCAAAAGGTGCATAAAAACGCGCATAGACAAAGCGCGCCGCGCCGGTCAGGTCCATAATCGTCACTACGCTGGCAATAGCGCTGGCATGTAGCATGAAAATGACTTCGTTGCCGTAGGCCGGCAGTGCGCGACGAAAAGCGCTGGGGATAATAATGCGCCGCATGGTCTGCTGAGGTGACATGCCATAGGCACGAGCCGCTTCAATTTCACCTTTCGATGTAGACTTAATCGCGCCGCGAAAAATCTCGGTCGTATAGGCGGCGGTGTTGAGGGTAAATGCAATGAGTGCGGGAACGAACGGTTCTTCAAGTATCACCCATAGCCAGCTTTCTTGGATTCCGTCCACAAACACCACGCCGTAATAAATCAGGTAGAGTTGGATGAGTAGCGGTGTGCCACGAAAAACATAGGTGTAAGCAAAAATAGGCCACTTAATCCAGGCGTGTTTTGAACCACGCCCAATGGCAAGGGGTACCGCAGCGATTAAGCCAATGACCAGCGATAAAAAGACCAGTTGCACCGTGGTGGTCAGCCCATCGCCATAGTAGGAAAGCGTTTGCAGCGTGAAAATACTGTTCTCGGCAAGCTGATTTTCGAGCCATGTCATGAAAGCGGTCATTAGTCTGCCTCCCCATAGCCAATGTTGTAGCGTTTTTGCAGACGAGCAAAGATCCATTCCGAAACGCTGGCGATGAGCAGATAGATAAGCGCGACAATAATCATGAAAGTGAAAGGTTCGCGCGTCGCTTTAGAGGCTTCTGAGGCGACACGCACCATATCAGAAAGCCCGATTACCGAGACCAGTGCTGTGGTTTTGAGCAGTACCATCCAGTTGTTGGAAAGGCCAGGCAGTGCATGGCGCATCATCTGCGGAAAACGGACGCGACGAAAAACCAGCCCATCGCTCATGCCATAGGCTTTACCTGCTTCGATTTGCCCATTATCGACCGCCATAAAAGCGCCGCGAAAGGTTTCCCCCATATAGGCCCCGAAGATTAGCCCAATGGTGACAACGCCCGCGACGAAGGCATTAATATTGATAAAAATATCGATATCGAAGGAGTAGTAAAGCCAGTCGGTGATCATGTTGACGCCAATTTGGCCACCGAAAAAAAACAGCATCATCAACACGAGGTCGGGCACACCGCGAATAAGTGTGGTGTAAAGCGTGGCAAGACGATGAGCTAACCAGTTGCGCGACATCTTCGCGCTGGCGGTCAGTAGCCCTAAAATAATCGCTAAAATCAGCGACAACACCGCTAATTGGATGGTGACGCCAGCCCCTTCGATCAGCCGGGGGCCATACCCTTGTAAATCAATCATGGTCAGCCTCGCGGATCAGTAATTAGGTGCCAGGAATTGCTGCAGGCGCGGTGATTGCGGGTTGCCTAACACTTGATCGGGCGGGCCAGCCTCTTCCACCAGGCCCTGGTGAAGGTAAATCACTTGGCTAGAGACATCACGGGCAAACCCCATCTCGTGAGTCACCACGACCATGGTGCGCCCCTCTTCAGCGAGGTCGTGCATGACTTTCAATACGTCACCGACCAATTCCGGGTCAAGGGCGGAGGTGGGTTCGTCAAACAGCATCACTTCTGGATCCATCGCCAGTGCGCGGGCAATAGCGCCGCGCTGCTGTTGCCCGCCGGACATCTGTGCTGGGTAGGCGTTGGCGCGGGCCGTTAAGCCAACCCGATCGAGCAGTGCATGGGCATGCTCCAAGGCTTCTTTTTTGGGTTTTTTCAGCACATGAATCGGCGCTTCGATGATGTTTTCGAGCAGCGTCATGTGGGCCCACAGGTTAAAGCTCTGGAACACCATGGAGAGCTTGGCGCGCATTTGTACCACCTGCTTCCAATCTTCAGGTTCGCGGCCGTGCTTCGTGGTCTTAAAGCGAATGGGTTCGCCATGGACAATGAGGTCGCCATCGTCGGGCTGTTCAAGCAAGTTCATGCAGCGCAAAAAAGTACTTTTACCCGATCCAGAGGCACCAATCAGGGTAATCACATCGCCCTTTTGGGCTTGTAATGAAAGACCTTTCAGAACTTCCGTATCGCCAAAGCGTTTTTTAATATTACGCACTTCAAGGGGAGTAGGCGTAGCGGCCATATCATTGGCTCCAGTACAGAGTTGCCGCAGCAACAAGTGGGTTTGTTTGATGCGGCTGGCGCGAAAAAGGGGCGATTCTATCAGGCTGGGCGCATTATGCGCGCTTTCCTTCTAACATTATGCACTCGACGATAGTCGTATCGACGTCGAGGGTCCTGTTGTCGCCTCACCATTGTTATTGTCTTGGCTAAAGTAGATCCTGCTTGGGGGGTTAAACGATAGGCGCCACCAACAGCGCGGCACGGGCGCCCACCTCTACTTGTGCGTTAGGAAACACCACATGAAGGGGCGTATCGCCTACCCGAAACTCACCCGACTTACCGTCTTGGGCCAGCAGAGTGCCGGGCTCAAAGCGGCTGAAGTTGGCTGTGTCCTCGGCAAAACAGAGTGTAAAGTCCTCCGAGTGACGCATTAATTCGTGTTGAACCTGGAAAAACTGCATTTGCGTGGCGGGCTGATTGGGTGGCGTATGTCCTTCACTAAGCGCGGTGAGTAGTGTACGCATCGGTTGTAATGATGCCATATCGTTGTGGCCAAAAGGCGCTACCCGCCCTAGCTCAAAGGTAAATGCCTGAGCGGCGTGATAGTGCTTGCTGTAGTGGGAGAATGTCCAGCTGTGCTGATGTTGGTGCAGCACCGCCTGCATACCCGCCGCCGCCAGCCAGCCCCACTGCTCAGCATCGGTGGAGGATTCGGCAAAAGGCTCCACTACAAAACGGGGGTAGCGGCTATCCCGAATTGCGGTATGTAGGTCGTAGTGCAGTTTGGGGCGCCCGGCATGGCGGGCATAAAAACTATCCACCGCGGCCATTAATTGCCTGGCGCGATCTGGCTCCTCGCCCTTGGCGGCTAGTTCGCGGCTAAACAGCCGGTTTAAATTGGTGGTAAGGAAACGCTGCTGCGCCTTAAGCGCGGGCAGGTTGCCTAAAATCACCAGCACAGGAGCGCCGAGCGATATGCTGCCCGCTTCTACGCCGCTTAACCATTCACCCACCAGTTCAACCGGTGCGGTTTCATTGCCATGGATCGCCGCTGAAAAAATGCACGTGTGGGCGCTTTGGCTTACCGTGTTAGGGGTGAGCTCCAAAATACCAGGCGCATGCAAATGATAAGTGCCGCTGGCGAAGACGCCTTGGCTGGCGGTGGGGAGTTGCCCATCAAGCGACCAGTCGAGCCATTGGCCTAGCATTGTCGCTCCTCAGTTAACTGTTTTGAGTATCGTTGTCAGTATAAAAGCGAGCCTAGGTTTACCACGCTGGGCGTATGCCACAAGCCCGCAGGTCGTTCGCGTGTAAAAGCCTAGCGTATTCGTGAAAAAGCGTCTTCATGAAACAAGCGGAAGCTGAAAAGTGGCTTTATTTAATCGCTAACAGCAAAAAACGCCCATGGGGTGCATGAGCGTTTTTCAATTTGTTCATCACGTTACGCTGAACGCTGGCGCTGCATTTCTTCCTGGTACTCGCTAGCAAGCGATGTCTTTTGTTTATCTTGCAGGCCACGGCCCGCCAGCTGGAAAACCTCTTGCTCTTCTTCATCCAGGTGGTGCGTGACTAAATCCTGGAGCTGTTTGGCGTGGGTCAACCAGTGAGTTGCACTGTAGTCAGTTTCATCAAGCAGTTCTAAAAGCTCATCAATTTCATGATGTTCGGCAACGCTATGGCGGGCTTTTTCCTGAGTCAGGTCGATTGACATCATTGGGATATAGAGCGCCCGCTCTTCGGCAGCGGCGTGATAATGCAGCTCTGCCCGTACCTGCTGATACAGTTTATCTCGCTCATCGCTGTCTCCATGTGTTTCAACTAAGCGGGCGAGCAGGTCGCGCTGAATATCGTGATCCTTGCGCAGGGCTTCAAAAATCGTCATTCCAGACTCCTTGGATACGTTTGATGTAGGCAAGTCAAAAGCTAGTGGTGGTTGGCGTAAAGTGCAAGATGGCGTTCGTCGATGAAATCGACGCCCACGGACGAAAACATTCGCTTTTTTCTATGCTTGAGTGCGCTATGTTGTGTTTACTACTTATTAGGCGACGCCCACTTTAGGCGACGCTCACTGCACTACTCATAACTGCACTATTCATAAGTGAAGGAGATAGTAATGACAAAGGTACTGGTACTTTATTATTCCATGTATGGCCATATTGATACGCTGGCTCAGGCCGTGGCAGAAGGCGCAAAGGGTGTGAGCGGTGTTGAGGTGGCGGTGAAACGCGTTCCTGAAACCATGCCTGAAGAGGCGTTCAAGAATGCAGGCGGTAAGCAGGATTACGACACGCCGGAAGCGACGCCTCAAGAGCTTGCCGATTACGATGCGATCATTTTCGGTACGCCCACCCGCTTTGGGAATATGGCCGGTCAAATGCGTACCTTCCTGGATCAGACCGGTGGCCTGTGGGCGAACGGTGCTCTGCGTGGCAAAGTCGCTAGCGTGTTCACCTCTACCGGTACTGGTGGCGGCGATGAGATGACCATTACCTCTACTTGGACCACACTTGCCCACCACGGTATGGTGATTGTGCCGATTGGTTACGGTCTCGAAGAGCAGTTTGATATTTCTAAAGTGAGCGGCGGTACGCCTTACGGCGCCGCAACCATTGCTGGTGGTGATGGCTCACGCCAACCTGACGAGCGTGAGCTGAAAATCGCCCGTTTCCAAGGCGAGTTGGTCGCAAAAACGGCGGCTAAACTGGCCAGTTAATTAGTTTACTAGCCAAGACATATACGAGTCAGCCAAGTAAAAGCCTCGCCGGATATATCCGGCGAGGCTTTTTTTGGGGTTGGGATATTGTGGCTGGGATTATAGTTTTACTATGCTCCGCGTGCCGCCGTGTAAATTGTGTAGACGGATTGACTGGCCGTCATAAATAGTCGATTGCGGCTCTTGCCCGCAAAACACACGTTCGAGCAGACTTCGGGTAGCAATACTCGGCCCAGCAAGGTGCCTTCCGGTGAGAAAACCACTACTCCGTCGATACCTTCACCACCATTGGCGCTTGACCAGATATTGCCATCCACGTCACAGGCCATGCCGTCGAAAATAGTGTCTTCGCTGGTCACGATAACTTGCCGGTCGCTGACACTGCGACCATCTTCACCCAGCGACCAGCAAATAATTCGCGCGGGTTCGTCGAAATGGGTGGGGGCACTGTCACTGGCGTAGAACCCTTCGCCATCCGGCGTTAATACAATACCGTTTGGCTTATAAATATCGTCGGTCAGCATGATGGGCTCATCCAGGCTGTCATCGACGTAATAGATGGCCGTTTCTAGCTCCAGGTCTCGTTTTTTGCCCTCGTAGTCGAAGTGAGCACCATAGCCTGGATCAGTGAAGATCACTCCACCCGAGGGCAGTGCCACCACGTCATTAGGGGCATTGAGCGGTTTGCCCTGATAGCGCTCTGCGAGCACCGTTGTGCTGCCGTCCCACTCGTAGCGTAAAACGCGTGAGGGATAGTGCTCGCAAGCAATTAGCCGCCCCTGATGATCGAAGGTATTACCGTTAGAGTGGCCGACATTGTCTCTCAATACGCTGACTTGACCAGTGGATTCGTCCCAGCGCATCTGCTTGGCACGAGGTATGTCGCTGAAAACAACATAACGACCTACGGCGTTCCATGCTGGCCCCTCTGTCCACAGACCTCCACTCCAGTGGCGTTCTAGAGGACTGTTAAAAATCATGTAATCACTAAAGCGGGAATCTTCGACTTTCCAGGCATCGATTGGGTATCGTTCCGGGGTGGAACCTTGTGAGCTCTGCAAAGCAAAAAGCTGGGGCGATGTGCCAACAGCGGCCAGGGCGGCCGATGCCGAAAGGAACTGACGGCGTCCAAGTTTCATAGCATTGTCCTGATGGTTGTTTGTTGATGTTGTTATGAGCGAAGTGAAACTGATGTTTCTTCCACCCTCAGGACAAATGTAGAACATAAGCGATTAAAAAACATACATTGGCTGCCCGGTTGGATTCAACCAGACAGCCAATCTTTATGCCATATGTGTGTCAGTGCGAAATAGCGTTGGCAATCGCCTTGCCTAGGCTTGCAGTGGTGCCTTCTCCACCCACATCGCGGGTAAGTACGGTGGCATCCCCTTCGCTCAATACTTCCTCAATGGCCGTGACTATTGCGTCACCGGCTTCTTTGTAACCGAGGTGCTCCAGCATCATGGCGCCTGACCAAATTTGACCGATAGGGTTGGCAATACCCTTACCGGCGATATCCGGCGCGCTGCCGTGTACTGGCTCGAACAAGCTCGGAAAGTTGCCTTCAGGGTTGATGTTGGCTGAAGGGGCGATGCCTATCGTGCCGGTGCAGGCGGGGCCGAGATCAGAAAGAATATCGCCAAACAGATTGCTGCCCACGACGACATCAAACCAATCCGGGTGGAGAACGAAGTTGGCGGTAAGAATATCGATATGAAATTTATCCACCGCGATTTCAGGGTAGCCCTTCGCCATTTCGACCACACGTTCATCCCAATACGGCATAGTGATTGAGATGCCGTTGGACTTGGTCGCAGAGGTGAGCTTTTTACGCGGGCGAGTTTGGGCCAGTTCAAAAGCGTATTTCAATACGCGGTCTACGCCGGTGCGGGTCATGACCGTGTCTTGAATGACCACTTCACGGTCGGTGCCTTCAAACATTTTGCCACCAACGCTGGAGTACTCGCCTTCAGTGTTCTCACGCACCACGTAAAAGTCGATATCGCCGGGTTTACGGCCTGCTAGCGGGCTTTTAATGCCGGGCATGAGCTTGCAGGGGCGCAGGTTGATGTACTGATCAAAGCGGCGCCGGAATTGCAGCAGTGAGCCCCACAGGGAAATATGGTCGGGTACTTTGTCGGGCCAGCCCACCGCGCCATAAAACAGCGCATCAAAACCTTTTAACTGCTCAAACCAATCATCCGGCAGCATTTTGCCGTGTTCCAGGTAGTAGTCGCAGCTGCCAAACTCAAAGGTGGTGAACTCAAGATCAAGATTAAAGCGCTTGGCGGTCGCTTCAAGGGCGCGGATGCCTTCAGGCATGACTTCGGTGCCGATGCCGTCACCGGCGATAATGGCAATACGGTGGGTCATAGTGGTTCCTTACCTTGTTAGTTACTTTTTATGCTTGTGAGTCGTGAGTCGTGAGTCGTGAGTCGTGGGTCGTGAGTCGTTAATAGTAAATAGAGTGTAGCGGCTATTTTGGTGGAGATAATCAGGCTACTATTCAAGTTATTGTTGCGTGAAAGTGCAGAATGACTGAGGAGCGATATGGCGCACCTGGATGATTTGGCGTTTTTTCAGCACTTGGCGCGGGCGGGAAGCCTGACGGGGACTGCTCGCGAGCTGGGGCTATCGCTCTCGGCGGTAAGCAAGCGGCTAAAACAATTGGAGGCGCGCCTGGGGGTAGAGCTAGCTGCTCGCACTACGCGGCGGTTGACGCTGACCGCAGAGGGTGAGCGCTACTTGGCCCGTGGCGCGCTGATTTTAGATGAGTTGGATGAGCTGGAAAATTCACTGGGTGAGGGAGTCGATCAGGCGCTTAGCGGACGTTTGCGGGTAAACGCCACTTTTGGCTTTGGGCGCCGCCATATTGCGCCACTGCTGTCCCGCTTTTGTGCCGATCACCCCGAGGTGGAAGGGTGGTTGGAGTTAACCAATTTTCCGCTCAATCTGAGCGATCACGGCTTTGATATTGGTATTCGCGTGGGCGAGCCACCGGAGTCGCGCTTGGTCGCTCGGCGTATTCTGGCCAATCGGCGGGTGCTCTGCGCGTCGCCTGCTTACATTGCCCAGGCGCCGTCTTTGCAAGTACCGGCAGATTTACAGCAGCACGCTTGTTTGGTGATTCGCGAGAACGACAGTGATTTCCCCCTCTGGCGCTTTGAACAAGTCGCTCAGTCTGCCAAAGGACTGCCTGGGCAGACACAGTCGATAAAGGTCAGCGGTCGATTAGCCAGCAACGATGGAGAGGTCATTACCCGCCTGGCCTTGGACGGCCACGGTGTCATGCTGCGCTCCTGGTGGGACGTTAACGAGCACCTTGCCAGTGGCGCATTGGTAGCGCTATTGCCAGGCTGGCAGGGGGTGCGGGCAGATTTTTATGCGGTGTTTGAACAACGTCGCCATGTGCCCGCCCGGCTGCGCGCTTTTATTGACTATGTTCAGCGAGAGATAGCGGGGCGGGTACCAATATTGCCTGAAGGGAGCTAATCAGAAGCTGCTTATCGGCTAGGACAAGCCTCGCTTTGGTTAACATCAATCAGCTCTTCAGTAGGGAACTCCAGCTCGGCTGCTCGCTGACGCAGGCGTCCTTCTGTCGCGCTATCCATTTCCGCTGTACGTGAAAGTATCCACAGGTAGTCGCGGTTAGGGCCTGCCACTAACGCCCACTGGTACTCCTCATCCAGCTCAAGGACGTTATAGCCGCCGTAAAAGGGGCCAAAGAAGCTTACCTTTAAGCGCCCAACGCTTTCATCGTCAATAAAGTAGGCGCGGCCTTCAGCCTCATCCCACTCTTGCTCTTCAAGGTTGTAACCACGGTTGATTACTCGAACACCGCCATCATCGCGCAGGCTGTAAGTAGCGGTCACGCAATCAAGACCGCGTTCAAAGGAGTGATCCAGGCGGGCAATTTCGAACCACTGACCCAGGTAGCGGTCTAGCTCAAAGTCTGTTACTGGCTGCGTGCCATCCGGAATGCCAGTGCAGCCGGTGAGTAGGGTCATACTAACGATGCTGCTTCCTAGCAGGGTTTTCATTAACGCGCTCCTTGGCGATGATTCGCGGGTGATCGACTATGGTTAGTGCTATCTGTTGCTATTTTGCCATACAGCAGGAGAAGGCGGTGATGGAGTGTTTTCGTTTACATAACAAATAAAGGAGTGTGTATGTGGTGCCAACAAGAGATTCATTTGCCCGAAATGGCGCGCGGCTTTCATTTGATTACGGATGATGTGGCCCGCGCACTGCCTTGTTTAAGTGACTGCCAGGCTGGCATGCTGCATTTACAGCTGATGCACACTTCTGCCTCGTTAACGCTCAATGAGAACACTGATCCAGATGTGCGCCACGATTTAGATGCTTTTCTGCGTCGACTGGTGCCCGAAGATTTACCCTATTTCCGCCACACCCTGGAAGGGCCTGATGATATGCCCGCCCATGTAGCCGCCAGCCTGCTGGGTACACAGCTAACGCTGGCGGTGCGCGATGGACGCCTGGCTTTAGGTACCTGGCAGGGCATATGGCTGGGAGAACACCGCAATCAGGCTGGGCCACGTCGATTACTGGCCACCCTAAACGGGTGTGAAGCGCGCTAGCTTGGCGCGCCACCTCGACTCAGCGTTGCTGTATAGTGGTTAATAACCTCATATTATCTTTGAAAAAGCGCTTTTAAATGCCACGACGCTCCTTTCTTCGCCTTTCCCGACAGCGCAGGTTGCGGCTGTTCTTTTTTCTTAATCTTGCTCTGGTGACTGGGCTAATTGCTCACCAAATTTGGTTGTATGTAGCAGAACCCAAATTTGAGTCGGTGCATACCCTTGAGGTGGCGAATATTCGCGAGGTGTTGAAGGAGCGAACCGACTATCGCTTTGCGGTGGTGGGCAATATCAATAACTCGGTGAGCGTGTTTCAAAAGGAGATTGTGCCGCTCATCAATCAGAGCGGCATCGACTTCCTGATTTCCGCTGGGAATGCCGTCAATAGTGGGCAGCAGGAGAGCTACCAGGCGATTTATCAGAGTCTGGAGCAGCTCAATGTCCCTTACTTACTCACCTACGGTGAAAATGAAGATAGCGATTTCGGTAGCTATCTGTTTTACGAATATTTTGGGCCGCACTTTTACTCGTTTGTAGCGGGCAATAGCCACTTTATCTTTCTTGACGGTACCGGCAAGTCCTCTACCTCCTGGCAGCTTGATTGGTTGGAGCGTGAGCTTACGGCCTCAGAAACACAGCATCGGTTTCTATTTGTTGGTTTGCCGCTGCACAACGTAGTGAGCGACGCGCCGCTGTTTGAAGCGGACAATTATCTCAATGATTCTCGCTTAGCCGATGGCATTATGGCGCTGGCAGAGGAGCATGACGTTGACACCGTATTTTCCGCCAACTTAACGCTCTTTTCCCAGCAGACGATTAATGGCGTGGATTACGTGACCACCGGAGGCGCGGGAGGCATCCTCATCGATGCCGATAGTAGCTTTCACCACTACGTCATCGTCAATGTAGAGGGTGAGAATGTCGCTATTGCGCCGGTGCGATTAAATGTGGATAGCCCTGGCTGGTGGCGGATGGTGAGTAGTGTGGCTTCCACGGTGTATGCGTTTTTCTACGTTAGCTATACGCGGTTTTTGCTGATTGTGGGTATGTTGACGCTGCTCGCACTGCGCTTATATCGGCTAATTTTCGAAGATCGCGACTACTATCCTGATTTTGATATCGACCCAACGCCTTTTCTGGGTAAATCTCTGCGCGTAGCGATGATCTCTAATAACTACTTTCCTTTTGTATCGGGGGTATCGGTCTCGGTGGATCGCCTGCGCAATGGCTTATGTGATCTAGGCCACACCATCCAACTGTTAGTGCCGCGCTACCGAGAAACGTGGCAGGACGACAGCTCAATAAAACGCATCCCCACGCTAATGGCATTTGGGCAGAAGGGCGAGTTCCGGTTAACCAATCCGTTCAGTGCGCGTTTTCGTCGTTGCCTGCGTGGGTTTAAGCCGGATGTTATTCACGTTCATCATCCCTTTTGGCTCGGCTCCATGGGCCTGTTTATGGGGCGTCGGCTCAAGGTGCCAGTGATCTACACCTATCACACCCGCCTGGAGCACTATGCCCACTTCGTGCCGTTGCCCGGTGCGCTGTTCCGTAATTTGATTTCCCATACCCTGATCAAGCGCTTCTCTAATCGCTGCCAAGGAGTGATTGTGCCGACTTACTCCGCCGAGGAGTATCTGCGCATGATTGGCGTGAAAACACCCTCGCTGGTACAGCCCACAGGCATTGATGTAGCACGCTTTTCACACGTTGAGGAGAGTGAGTTGGAAGCGCTGCGCGAGCAATTAACTATCGACCCTGCAAGTAAAATATTGATC
Source organism: Halomonas sp. A3H3 (assembly GCF_000982975.1). Classification (NCBI taxonomy): domain Bacteria; kingdom Pseudomonadati; phylum Pseudomonadota; class Gammaproteobacteria; order Oceanospirillales; family Halomonadaceae; genus Halomonas; species Halomonas sp. A3H3. The sequence continues at coordinate 3,703,236 of NZ_HG423343.1, forward strand.
AGCGTCTCGCGGATTAGTAAGGAGAAAAACATTGGCTTTATGCTGGAAGCCCTCGCCGAGCTTCAGTCACAGGGGCATGATGATCTTCATCTGCTACTGATTGGTGATGGGCCAGACCGGGAGGCGATTCAAAACCAAATCGATACTTTGAAACTGACCTCGCAGGTCACCCTGGTCGGAGCGGTGCCGCCGGAGCGCATGGCGCTTTATTACCATCTAGGCGATATATTTGTGTTTGCTTCGACCTCAGAAACCCAGGGTATGGTGATTCTTGAAGCAATGTCGGCGGGGTTGCCCGTCGTGGCGGTGCGCTCCAGCGGTATCGATGATGTGGTGCGCCAAGGGGTCAATGGGTTCAAAACACCGCAAAATCGTCAGGCCTGGGGGCAAAGGGTGGTTGAGTTAAAAGATAACGCTGAGCGACGCCGGGAGTTGGGTAAGCAGGCCAGCCACTTTGCTGAGGAGTTTGATATTGCCAACTTTGCCTCAGCGGTGGCGGGCTTTTACGCCGAAGTGCTGGCCAAATATCACTCGCCTTCGCGGTGAGGCTGTTTTTTTGCCGCTTGGCGGCGGTTAGCATAGCGCTTAAGGCCTATTAACAAGCTAACGCCAGCCGCTAGCCCGACAGCCGCTAAGATGATTTCTTTGGTCGAGGCAGCGGTGAACAGTGCGCCTAGCTGGCTGCCCAATAAGATCACCGCTGCCAGCCCCGGTACGATGCCCAGGGTGGAGCCGATCATATAGTCGCGAAACTTAAGGTGAAAAGCGCCCGCCAGCATATTGGTGAGCGTGAACGGGGCGAGTGGCAGCAGGTTAATCACCGTCATGGTGCGAATGCCGCGCTTGGATAAGTAACCCGATAGGCCACGCAGATGACGCCCGCCATAACGCATAAGCGCCTCACGGCCTAACCAGTGGCCTACCCAGTAAGACACAATCGAGGAGGTCAATGTGCCCAGCGTGGCGTACACCAGCCCCCATATCGGGCCAAACAGTAAGCCAGTCACCACCACCAGTAGGCTAAGTGGAAACATCACCAGCAAGGCGCTGGCATAAGTGGCCATTACCGCAGCAAACATCCAGGGCGCGGTACGCCACTGGCGAATGTAAGCGATAAACTCGCTAAGGCGCGCCTGGGTGAGTAGGTCGTAGCGCTGCAGTACCTGCCACATGACGCCCAGCAGCACGACGATTACCAGCAGGCCTACGCCCTTACCCAATGTCCGCGACATGCCCACTCCCAACGGCTAAAAAAGCGCTAGCATACGCTAGCCGTCCAATGGGATGAAGGCGCTTTTCCATTAAGTGCAGTTGTTAATCAGCGGTTTATTAGTTGTTGAGCTGGGCTTCAATGACCGGCCAAGCGGGGTCGCCGTCAGTGGTGGTGACGTCTGCCAACATTGCTTCAATGCGTTCTGGGTGGTCGTTGATCCACTGTTCGGCGACGTCGGCAAGGTCTTGCTCTTCCTGGCCAAACGCCTGGATCATCCAGCTCTGCTCTTCAGCCGAAAAGGTAAACTGCTCAAAGAAGGTCACTACGTTGGGGGTGGCTTCAGCGTAGTCACTGCGCAGCAGCGTCAACACATCGCTTTCACCGTTGTTCTCACCGAACAGGTCTTCAGGATCTTCCAGGTAGCGCATGGGCAGCTCAAGGTTCATCCAGTGGGGCGTCCAGCCTACCCAGACAATCGGTTCCTCACGGGAGATGGCGTCACGTGCAGCGGAAAGCATGCCCACTTCACTGGTATCGACTACCTGCCAGTCACCTAGACCCCAGGTGTCGTTGTCAATGGCGTTGTGAAGAATCTCACTGGCAGCAGAGCCTGCGCCGAAGCCATAGATTTCACCCTCGAACTGCTCGCGATTTTCGTCTAGATCAGCAAAGCTCTGAATGCCACTCTCATACAGATATTCCGGCACCGCCAGGGTCATTTGCGCACCATCGACGTTATTCGCCACGTCAATCAGTACACCCGACTCCTTGCGGGGATTGAACATCTCACGCTGGGCGGGCAGCCAAGCCCCTAGAAAGGCGTCGATATCGCCGCTTTCGATACCCTGGTAAATCACCTGTAGGCCGATTTCCTGGGTGCTGGTTTCGTAGCCGAGTGGGTTTAATAGCTGTTCGGCGATAGCTGTTTTTACTGTAATGCCGGGCCAGGCGGGCACACCGAAATCGAGGGTTTGGTCGTCGGCGTGAGCCGCCGAGGCAAATAGCGCGGTAGTGGCGAGGGCAATGCCTGAGGCGAGAGGCTTGAGGTGTGTCATAGGATCTCCTTGCTAGGTTTTTGTCTGATAGGTGTTGTTGTTAAACAGTGATTATTGAATACCGCTAAACGTTACGGGCCAGCACGCGGAGGCGTGAAGCCAGCATGTCGCGGTCTAAATAGGTGCCCTGTAAATGGCGTGCGCCGCTGTTGGGATCGAACTCGCGCCGTCCGTGGAGTACGCGACGATTATCAAAAGCGACCATTTGACCAGGGCGAAGGGTGAACTCTAGCTGGTGCGCTTCGCTGTGGAACAGCTTCCACAATAGAGCGTAGGCGCTGTACCAGGCGTCCATCTGCTCTACTGGTAGGTGAAGGGCATCGCGAATCCAGTTATTCAGGCGCATCTCAACCAGATTGCCTGCGCTATCCAGAGTGATCACCGGTGCCCGCATTGAAATATCGTGGGTTTCATCCTGAAAGCGAAAATCAATCGGTGTTTCGCTAAGAATCGTCAGCGCTTCTGGAGACTCCTGGCGCAGAGCTTCTACGACCCGAGCGCCATCAGCAAATAACGATTCGCCGCCGCTGGCACCGTTTTGCAGGCAGTAGAGCAACTGAATGTCTGGCGGTTGGCGCCAGTTGGGTAAATCGATATGCAATGGCAACCCTACCGCGGTATAAGCCGCGTTGTTGGGATTGGGTTTGGAGCGCACATCAAAGCGGGCGCCAAAGTTGGTGGCGCGCAGGGGGCCAATACGTTCAGCTAAGCGGCTTACTTCCTCTTCTACCAATGGGCCGTCGGTAATCAGTGCCAGCCCGTCGCGTAGCATGGCGGTTAGCCAGGCTTTCTCGCCTAGAGGGGTTAAAAAATCGCTATGGCTGATGTGCTCGGGAGTGAAGTTATCGACCCAAGGCTTAGCGTTGGGTACCGCAGAAGTCAGCTCGGCTTCCGGGCGGCGCTGGTAAAGCCAGCCGCTATGAAAGGCACTGACATGACCATCTTGCCATTGCAGGTGTAAGTGCCCATCTAGCAGAGCAACGCTGGGTGGCTCAGTGATGGGTTCAAGCGGCAGGTAGAGCCTTTCCCGGGTCTGCGGATGCCGGCAGGCCGGGCAGGCGCAGTGGTCGCGCAGCCAGAGCAGGGGCAGAGTGGTTTTTTGACCATCTAGCCACTCAAGGGCAATGCCATTGTGGGCAAGCGTCGCTTGAGTGAGTACCGGGCCCGCTTGATAAGGACTTAATTCGCCCATCTCAGGGGTGTTTGCATGGGGGGGCGTTAAGGTGGTCTCTGCTGTGCTGTTCATTAAAACTCCGATTCGCTCCCTCTGTGGCATTACGTAGGGGTGTGCGTTTGTGACAACCAGGATGCGGAGTAGCCGCAGCAGTGACAAACGATTAATCTGACCCCTAAGACATCATTTAATTTATAGGTCTCTTTTTCATGAGCCAATTACCGCCATTGTTATGGCTACAAGCCTTTGAATCTGCGGCGCGTACCTTAAGCTTTACCGCTGCAGGCAATGAGCTTGGGGTTACCCAAGCGGCCATCAGCCAGCGCGTCAGGCTGCTGGAAGACCGGGTGGGGCAAAAGCTCTTTGTTCGTCATGCACGCAGCTTAACGCTTACCCCCGCTGGGCAGGCGTGGCTGCCCAGCATTCACGATGCGTTTGTGCGTATTAGTGAGGGCACCCTGGAGGTCTTTGGCAGCACCTCTGAGCAGCCAGTGACGCTGCGTGCCACGCCGGTTATTCAGCAGTCGTGGCTGGCGCCGCGTTTAATTGCCTTCCACCGGGCTCATCCCCAGGTGTCGATTCGTGTAGTAAGTGCTATCTGGCCCGATGACTTTGGCCCCGAAGGGGCGGATATCGAGATTCGCTATGGCAAAGGGGAGTGGACGGGCGTTGAAATGCAGCCGCTAGGCGAAGAGCAACTGCTGCCCGTTTGCTCGCAGGCGTTAGCGGACACGCTTACTGCGCCGAGCGATCTGGCTGGGCATACGCTGCTGCACGCTGTCGGTTTTGGGGTGGGGTGGCCGGGGTGGCTGCAGGAAGCGGGGGTTGCTCACCTGGAAGCGCAGTGCTGGTCGCTCACTTGCGATAACCAGGTGATGACACTGGCGCTTGCTAGCCAGGGCGGTGGCGTTGCGTTAACTCACCGACGCTTAATGGAGCAGCGTAGCGATTTGGTGGCGCCTTTTGAGCTCAGTGTGCCCAGCGATGAGCGCTTCTGGTTGGTTCGCCCTAGCCGGCGCCACGTTAGCGACGAATCCGAGCTGGTATGGCGGGGGCTTTGCGATTCAATGTGATAAGTGGTTATTGCTGTTTTAAAGTCTTTTCACCAATTTCCTTGCCATTTTGGTGCAGCCGTGAAAAATGATGCGCTTTCATTGTTTAAAAAGGCGTGATCTTCATGGACTTTACTCTCCCTCCGTTGCTGACATCGCTGGTGGATCGCGGCAACGGCTTGCTCTGGGGCAGCGTGCTGATTTATCTGCTGATTGGCGCGGGTCTCTATTTTACTGTGATGACACGCGGTATTCAGCTGCGCTATTTCGGCCATATGTTTAAGCTGCTGGGCAGCTCCCGACAATCAAACGGCGGTATCTCTTCGTTTCAAGCGCTCTCAACCAGTCTGGCGGCCCGAGTCGGTACCGGTAACCTGGCGGGTGTCGCGGTGGCTATTTATTTTGGTGGCCCTGGGGCCATTTTCTGGATGTGGATGACCGCAATGGTTGGGATGGCGACCAGTTTTGTGGAGTCCACCCTGGCTCAGGCGTACAAAACAGACCACGGCGACAACACCTTCCGTGGCGGCCCTGCGCGTTATATTGAGCGTGGTTTGGGCTTGCGCTGGCTGGCTGTGCTGTTCTCTATCTGTTTGATCATTGCCTTTGGGTTAGCGTTCAACAGCGTTCAGGCCAACTCTATCGCCCAGGCCATGGAACAGGCGTTCGCCATTCCCACCTGGGCCATGGGGTTAGTTTTGATGGCTGTTGTGGCGCCGATCATCTTCGGCGGTTTGAAGTCGATTGCCAAGGTGGCTGAACTGGTGGTTCCGCTTATGGCGCTGCTCTACTTAATTCTGGCGCTGGTGGTAGTCGGGTTGAATATCAGTGACTTGCCCGCAGCGATCATGACCATTGTGCGCAGTGCATTTGGCTTTGAGCAGGCGGCCGGTGGGGCAGTAGGCTACGCGGTATCCCAGGCGATTATGAACGGCATTCAGCGCGGGCTGTTTTCCAATGAAGCGGGGATGGGCTCAGCGCCCAATGCCGCGGCCACGGCCTCTACGCGGCCAGATCATCCTGCTGCCCAGGGCTTTATTCAGATGCTCGGGGTGTTTCTGGATACCCTAGTGATCTGTACGGCCACGGCGGCGATCATCATTATGGCGGGGCCGGAGCTGATGGCGGGCGATGAGAACAACGGCATTCAGTTGACCCAAATGGCGCTTTCCAGCCATGTGGGCGATTGGGGTGGTATGTTTATCGCGGTGGCGATTCTGCTGTTTGCGTTTACCTCGGTGATTGCCAACTACTCCTACGGCGAGTCAAACATTGAGTACCTGGCCGGGCGCCGCGCCCCGGTTGCCGTGTTTATTTACCGCTTAGCGGTGCTGGCGATGATTATGATTGGTTCGGTGGCAAGCCTGGGGGCGATTTGGAACTTCGCCGACCTCTCTATGGGTATGATGGCTATTATTAACCTGGTCGCTATTCTGCTTCTCTCGCCAGTAGCTTTCGCACTCTTCCGCGACTACGAAGCGCAGTTGAAAGCGGGCAAAGAGCCTGTGTTTGATCCCAGCCTTTTTCCCAAGCTGGTTAATAAAGTCGATCCCAAGGCCTGGCCCAAGAAGTAATCAAGCTTAAGAAAACGAGCTATAGTCATCTAATCCACTGGCTGTGCCCCGCTTCGCATTTTGCGTCGCGGGGCTTTTTATTTTATTGGCCGTCGCATGATTCGATTTAATCGAATATAAGTCGGAAAACGTTGCGCTTTTGCTTATTAGAAAGCGCCGTAGAATAGCTTCCAATCCTTCCGTGTACATTTTGGAGCTTTCAATGACGACTCGTGCCCTGGTAATTACCTCTTCTATTCTGGCTGAAAACGGCCAATCCATTGCGTTGGCTAATCGCTTTATCGAGCAGGCGAGCGCCCGCAACGATGTAAACGTTACTCAGCGTGACGTGGTGAAAACCTCGCTCCCTCACCTGGATATTAGCGAACTGGGGGCTTGGCAGGTGGCGGCCGCAGAGCGTACCGCTGAGCAGCAGGCGTTAGCCGCGCGCTCGGACGAACTGCTGACTGAGCTGCGCACCAATGATGTGCTGGTCATTGCGGTACCGATGTACAACCTGGGTATTCCTTCACAGCTGAAGGCGTGGTTTGACCGTGTTCTGCGTGCAGGTGAAACGTTCCGCTATACCGAAAACGGCCCGCAAGGGTTGGTAGAAGGCAAGCGAGCGATTATTCTGGCAGCGCGGGGTGGTCAGTACGCGGGTACGGAATTTGACAGCCAAACACCACACCTGAAAGCCATGCTGGGGCTGATGGGAATTAAAGAGGTTGACGTGGTCTATGCTGAAGGGCTGAATTTGGGTGAGCAGCAGCGCGAAGCTGCAATAAAAGAAGCTTTCCAAGCGATCGATCAACTGGTTGAGGGGCTTTAAGCACATTCAGAAGTGCCCTCAAGAAATAAAAGGATAGTCACATGGCTCGGCCGGAATTACTCGAACAGATTTACACTATTGTCGATCAAATTCCGCCGGGCCGGGTGACGACCTATGGCCGCATTGCCGCCATGACCGAAGGTGCTACCCCACGCATGGTAGGTTCGGCAATGCGCCACCTGCCGGATGGCCACCAGTTGCCTTGGCATCGCGTGATCGCATCGTCTTTGAAGCTTGCCGATCACGGTGGCGCCGAACGCCAGCATCGTAAGCTACGCGATGAAGGGGTGTTGTTTGATGCCAAAGGCCGAGTGCCCGCGCACCTCGTCTGGCCTGATTAAGCTGCTGTCATTGCGAGGAGCTTGCGACGAAGCAATCTAGGCAGATGTGGCCATAACCCCGAGATTGCTTCGCTTCGCTCGCAATGACATGTGAGGGTGCGTTCGCAATGACATTAGCGGAATCTGACGCGAACACAACCACGCCGCCCAATTTGGGCGGCGTGGTTGTATTTATGAATTGCGTTGGTGAGCCTTCTCGCGATTCACCATTCACCATTCACCATTCACCATTCACCATTCACCATTCACCATTCAATCCTCCAAATTAGCACCCGATTTCCACGACCAGTCGCGCCAGCGTAGGTCAAACAGATCCTTGCGGCGGTCTTTAAGGTTGGTCACCGAACCCTCGGCACGTACCACCGTTAGGCGAGTGAGATCCAAGTCCGAGAAGAAGATCATCTCGGTATTGGGTGTGGTTTCCGCCAGCACTGCATCGTGGGGAAACGCGAAGTCAGACGGCGAGAACACCGCTGATTGGGCGTACTGGATATCCAGGTTTTCAATCGAAGGCAGGTTGCCGACGCTGCCGCAGAGCACCACGTAGCACTCATTTTCGATCGCCCGCGCTTGACTGCAATGGCGCACGCGCAGGTAACCGTTTTTGGTGTCGGTCCAGAAGGGCACAAACAGAATGTCCATATCCTGGTCGGCCAGCAGTCGGCCCAGTTCCGGAAACTCCACGTCGTAGCAGATCAGGATGCCCACGCGGCCAGCGTCGGTATCGAACACCTGTAGCTCATCGCCGCCCTCGATCACCCAGTCGCGACGCTCTTGAGGCGTAATATGCAGCTTGGCCTGGCGCTCAACGGTGCCGTCACGATGGAAGAGGTAGGCGATGTTGTAGAGTCGGTCATCGTCACCCACTTCAATCATCGAGCCGCCGACAATATTGATATTGTAAGAGACCGCCATCCGCGACAGTTCAGACTTAAAGCGTTCGGTGAAACCGGCCAAAAAGCGAATCGCGCCCATTTGATCCTGCTGGGCGGCGCGGTCTTGGAGGCCCATCAACGGCGCGTTGAATAGCTCAGGGAAAACGGCAAAGTCACTTTGATAGTCGGAGAGCGCGTCTACGAAGTACTCGATCTGCTGAAGCGCGGCTTCCACCGATGAAAACTCACGCATCTGCCACTGCACCGCACCCACCCGTACTTGGGTCGGTTTGTTGTCGAGCACACTGGCAGCGGGCTCAAACAAAATGTTGTTCCACTCCAACAGGGTGGCGTAACCGCGAGACTGCTCATCTTCAGGCAGGTATTTGCGCAGTAGGCGCTTTACCTGAAAATCGTTGGCCTGCTGGAAAGAGAGAATCGGGTCGTAGATCTCTTTGCGCGAGACTTTATCGATGTATTGGGCAGGCGTGAGTTCATCGGCGTGCTGGTGATACTCAGGAATACGCCCACCGGCTAAAATCGCCCGTAGGTTCATTGAGCGACATAGCTCTTTACGCGCTTCGTAAAGGCGGCGGCCCAGGCGATAACCGCGGTAATCTGGGTGAATCAGCACATCCAGCCCGTACATGGCGTCGCCATCCTCGTCATTGAGGATGATCTCGCGATGGCCAATCAGGTCATCGTACTTATGCGGGTTGGAAAATTCGTCGTAATCCACCTGAACGGTGAGTGCTACGCCCACCAGAAGGCCATCGTCTTCAATGGCGATTTGGCCGTCGGGGAATTCCTGAATTAATTTGTCGATGGTGTGCTTCGGCCATGACCCGCCGATATCGTGATAGACGGCGTCCATCAATGCCTTGAGCTGATCGTAGTCATCGCTCATTAGGTTGCGCAGATTAAGATGCAGTTCTTCCAGGGACATATCAGGGCTTCCCAGCGTTAGAAATCGACGGCCATTCTAGCATTATCGGGCGCTGCTCGGCTTATCCGAGGTTAAACCACGTGCTAACGGGCGTGTCAGCGTTTGCGCCATGATGACACCCGCCAGAATCAGCAGCCCACCGGTAAAGTGGAACCCTGCCACTTGTTCACCCAAGAAGGCCATCGCAATCAGTGCGCTAAACAGTGGCATTAGGTTGATGAAAATACTTGATTGATTGGCACCGATCTGGCGAACTGCGCGCATCCACAAAAAGGTGGTGATGATCGAGGCAGGAATGCCCGCGTAGACAATCAGGCCGATATTCTGACTATCAATAGGTGTCATTGGCCCCATCAAATAAGGCGGTAACAAGAACAGCACCGCAAAACAGACTTGGGCGTAAAGCATCACCCAGGGCGGTAAATTCATCGACCAGCGTTTGAGCATCACCCCATATAGCGCGTAGCAAGTGGCTGCTACCACCATCAGCGCATCACCAAGGGCAACCTCTAGCTGTAGCAGCGAGAGCGGATTACCACGCCCTAGCAGAACGGTAACCCCCACGAAGGCCAGCACGCCGCCCACGATGCCACCCAGGGTCGGCGGCTCGCGAAGAATCAGCGCGCTCAGCAGTACCGTTAACAACGGCACCATGGCGGCGAGAATCCCCATGTTGGTAGCGGTCGTCGTTTCTGCCGCCACATAGGCCAGCCCTTGCCATAGGCCCATGCCGAGTAGTCCAAGCAGCGCTAGCTTGGGCCACTGGCGGCGAATTTCGTCGCGGTGGCGTAACGCTGCGGGGAGTACAAACGGGGTCATCACCGCAAGGGCAAGCAGCCAGCGTAAAAAAGCGATACTGCTTGGCGCGATGGCGCCTACGCTAAGCTGATTAATGGTCATATTGCCCGACCAGATAAGCACGGTGGCGAGTGGCGGCAAAAAATACATCAAGGGCATAGCAACGGTTCCTTATCGTTAGCCGGGTAATGTGACGCGAATTTGCACGCTGGGCAAGGGGGAGGAGAACGGCAAACCTGGCAATATTCAGATAGGTAAAGGTCTGTACGTTGCGGCGAGTATGTCATACGCTTGTTTGAATGCGTTTTAACACTGTTACTAATAATACCAAGGAGTACCGTGATGACCCGTGCGCCCGCCTATCCGCACCTTTTCCGCCCGCTGACCATTGGCTATTTAACGTTGCCCAATCGCGTTTTGATGGGCTCTATGCATACCAATTTGGAAGAGGCGCCCAATGGCTTTGAACGCTTAGCGGCATTTTATGCCGAGCGTGCGCGGGAGGGGGTTAGCCTGATCGTCACCGGCGGTATTGCCCCTAATGCGGAAGGCGCCGTATTCCAGGGCGCCCACGCGCTCGTTGATGAGGCGCAGTTGCCAGAACACCGCCAGGTGGCAGACGCGGTGCATGCTGAGGGCGGTCATCTGTGCATGCAGATTCTTCATGCCGGGCGCTACGCCTACTCGCCGGATTTGGTAGCACCTTCGGCTATCCAGGCGCCGATCAATCCCTTTATGCCTAGAGCACTTTCTAGCGATGAGGTTGAGCAACAAATTGCTGACTACGTTCGCTGTGCAAGCTTAGCCAAACAGGCGGGCTACGATGGCGTTGAGATCATGGGGTCAGAAGGTTATCTGATCAATCAGTTTATCTGCCAGCGTACCAACCAGCGTGACGATGAGTGGGGCGGGGCGTTTGAAAACCGGATGCGTTTTGCCGTTGAGATCGTGCGCCGTGTTCGCGAAGCGGTGGGTGAACGATTTGTGATTATCTTCCGCCTCTCGATGATTGATTTGGTCGAAGAGGGCAGCACCTGGGAAGAGGTCGTCACGCTGGGCCAGGCGATCGAAGCCGCCGGGGCGAACGTGATCAACACCGGTATCGGTTGGCACGAAGCGCGGGTGCCCACCATTGTAACCAGCGTGCCCCGCGCTGCCTTTACCGAGGTGACCCGGCGGATCAAATCAGCACTATCGATTCCGTTGATTACCACCAACCGTATCAATATGCCTGAGGTAGCCGAGCGCGTACTGGCGGCGGGCCACGCGGATATGGTCTCCATGGCGCGGCCTTTCCTGGCGGATCCTGCCTGGATACGCAAAGCCGAAGAGGGCTTGGCTGAAGAGATCAATACCTGTATCGCCTGTAACCAGGCCTGCCTGGATCACACCTTTGCCGGAAAGCTGACCTCCTGTTTGGTCAACCCCCGTGCCTGTCATGAAACCGAACTGGTGATAGAGCCCGCGCAAACCCCTAAACGCGTCGCCGTGGTGGGTGGCGGCCCGGCGGGGCTGGCAACGGCTGTGACAGCCGCTAGCCGCGGACATAGCGTGGTGCTGTTCGAACAGCGCAGTGAGCTAGGCGGGCAGTTTAACTACGCGCGTAAGATTCCTGGCAAAGAGGAGTTTAATGAAACCCTGCGCTACTACCGGGTGATGCTGGAGAAATATGCGGTAGAAGTACGTCTAAACACTACGGCAAGCGCAGAAACCCTCGCCGATTTCGATGAGGTGGTCATGGCCACCGGCGTTAAGCCCCGGGAACTCAATCTTCCAGGTCACGACCACGGCAAGGTGTTGAGCTACGCCGAAGCGATTGAATCTCCCGAGCGTGTTGGGCGTAAAGTAGCGGTGATTGGCGCGGGAGGTATTGGTTTTGATGTGTCCGAACTGCTGGCCCACCAAGGCCACCCAGCCTTGGACATTGCTGACTGGTGCGATGAGTGGGGCGTTGATTTGGCAGTCGGCAAGCGGGGCGGTTTAAAAGCGCCGACAGCGCCCATGGTTCCCCGCGAAATTGTCATGCTCCAGCGTAAAACTTCCAAGCCTGGCAAGTATCTGGGGAAAACCACCGGTTGGGTTCACCGCGCATCGCTTAAGCAGCGGGGAGTGAAAACTCTCACCGGCTGCGAATACCTTAAAATGGACGACGAGGGGCTGCATATTCGCCGCGATGGCGTTGACCAAGTACTTGCCGTGGATAGTGTGGTGGTGTGCGCCGGACAGGAGTCAGTGCGTGATCTGCTGGCGCCGTTGGAGCGCGCACGGGCGGTGGTACATATAATCGGCGGCGCGGATGAAGCCAGCGAGCTGGATGCCAAGCGGGCAATTGAGCAGGGCACTCGATTGGCCGCTAGCCTATAGGCTGGATAGAGTAAATTTCATAAATCCCCATTCACCATGTTCGAGGGCAGGTTGAAGCGAGGGTCTTTCGCCATGGATGGCGAAAGTAGCGTCCATGGACGGATTCACAGCGCCCTCGCGGAAACCTGCCCTCGGCCACCGACGTGTCCCGAGATAGTTCTGTGTAGGTGAGTTGAGCGGGTGACGTTAGCCCATAAATGGCGATAGACTAAATGACTAATCTAGTTATTAAGAATAGCTAGATATTAAAGGCGCGAGTGGCACCCAGCTCGCGCCGTTCGATCGCCAGATAAAAGGACTGTCGTCATGACCTCGGAGTGTAGCCCGCGTTTTTTAGCCAGTGATAACACCTCCGGTATCTGCCCGGAGGCGATGGAATATCTACTAGAAGCCAATCGTTGCGATGACTTGGCCTACGGTAACGATCTCTGGACAGCCCGTGCCGCGGATCGCTTTCGCGAGATGTTTGACTACGACTGCGATGTCTTCTTCGTTTTCAACGGCACCGCCGCCAACTCCCTGGCACTCTCTGCAATGGGACGCAGCTACCACAGCGTTATTTGCCACGAGCTTGCGCATATCGAAACCGACGAGTGCGGCGGTCCGGAGTTCTTCTCTAACGGAGCGAAGCTGCTGACCTCTCCGGGGGCCAATGGCAAGCTGACGCCGGAAGGCATTGAGGCTCTGGTAACCAAGCGCAGCGATATTCACTACCCAAAACCCAAAGTGGTATCGCTCACGCAAGCCACCGAAGTGGGCACGCTCTACTCCCGGGAAGAGCTCATGGCGATTCGTGCCATTGCCGATAAACATGACTTGCGCCTGCACATGGACGGCGCCCGCTTTGCCAACGCTTGCGCCAGTCTAAATGCCACTCCCGCAGAAATTACCTGGCAGGTGGGAGTGGATGCGCTGTGTTTTTCGGGTACCAAAAACGGCTTAGCGTTTGGCGAAGCGATTCTGTTCTTTAACCGTGAATTAGCCGAAGATTTTTCCTACCGCTGCAAGCAGGCAGGGCAGTTGGCTTCCAAGATGCGCTTTGTCTCAGCGCCGTGGTTAGGGCTACTAGAAAGTGGTGCCTGGTTAACCAACGCACAGCACGCCAACGAGATGGCGCGCTACCTATCGGAAGGGCTGCAAGCGCTACCCGGCGTATCGCTCATGTTCCCTACCCAAGCCAATAGTGTGTTCGTTGAATTGCCGCCCCACGCTATTGAAGCGTTGAAAGCTAAAGGCTGGACCTTCTATACCTTTATTGGCGCAGGTGGCGCGCGTTTTGTATGTGCGTGGAACACCACCGTTGAATTGCTGGATGGTCTATTGGCCGATATTCGCGCGGTACTTGAGCGTTAAAGCCGTCAGTTACTCTCTTTTTTGCCGCTGTTGGGCGCTTTTGACCTAGTGATGTCGCTGCCTAAAGCAGCGACATCACTGCTTTAGCGCTTTGCGTTTATTTGAGATGCTTGGACTAACGCAACTATTCGTCTGAATAATTCTCTTATCTATATCGCTGCTGCGTTGAAGGTTTTAGTCATCACTTTTTGCTAATGCTGACTACGCTAAAAAAGCGACACCTCGTTTGGCACGCCGTTGCGTAACATTTGGCTTGACGGTGACTGCCTGGGGATGGGCCACAGGAGAGTTTCATGAGCATCTTTGATCACGTTCAAGACCGTTTTTCCCGCGTTCAGCAAGAGGACATGAGCCTGGAGGAGTACCTGGCGCTTTGTCGCCGTGATCCGAAGGTTTATGCCAGCGCCGCCGAGCGCATGCTGGAAGCCGTAGGCGAGCCTGAAGTGATCGACACGGCGAAAGACCCGCGTCTATCACGTATTTTTTCCAATAAAGTGATTCGTCGCTATCCAGCCTTTGCCGAGTTTCACGGTATGGAGGAGGCCATTGAGCAAATCGTCTCCTACTTCCGCCATGCGGCTCAAGGGCTTGAAGAGCGCAAACAGATTCTCTATCTGCTTGGCCCTGTGGGCGGCGGTAAGTCGTCGCTGGCAGAGCGTCTTAAGCTGCTGATGGAGCGGATTCCGTTCTATGCCATTAAAGGCTCGCCGGTCTACGAGTCGCCGCTTGGCTTGTTCTCACCCGAAGAGGACGGCGAACTGCTTGAGAAAGAGTACGGTATCCCACAGCGCTATTTGCGCAGCGTAATGTCGCCCTGGGCGGCAAAACGGCTGAATGAGTACGGCGGCGATATCTCCCAGTTCCGGGTAGTGCGTTTGTACCCATCACGGCTTAACCAGATCGCTATTTCCAAAACCGAGCCAGGGGATGAGAACAACCAGGATATCTCGTCGCTGGTGGGTAAAGTCGATATTCGCCAATTGGAGCTTTACTCCCAGGATGATCCGGATGCCTACAGCTTCTCCGGCGGTTTATGCCGTGCTAACCAGGGGCTGATGGAGTTTGTGGAGATGTTCAAAGCGCCGATCAAGGTGCTGCATCCACTGCTTACCGCGACGCAAGAGGGTAATTACAACCCCACCGAAGGCATGGGGGCGATTCCCTTTGATGGCGTGATCCTGGCCCACTCCAACGAGTCGGAATGGCAGGCGTTTCGCAATAACCGCAATAACGAAGCGTTCCTTGACCGGGTTTATATCGTCAAGGTGCCTTATTGTTTGCGGGTTACCGAAGAGATCAAGATCTATCAAAAACTGCTCGAAGACTCTTCGCTTAACGCCGCGCCCTGCGCACCGGACACGCTGCGCATGTTGGCCCAGTTCTCGGTACTGTCACGGCTAAAAGCGCCGGAAAACTCCAATATTTACTCGAAAATGCGCGTTTACGACGGTGAAAATCTGAAAGACACCGACCCTCGCGCCAAGTCGATTCAGGAGTACCGCGACGCCGCAGGCGTTGACGAGGGTATGCAGGGGCTTTCCACCCGCTTTGCGTTCAAGATTCTTTCTAAGGTATTTAACTTCGACAGCACCGAGGTGGCCGCTAACCCAGTCCATTTACTTTATGTGCTTGAGCAGGCGTTGGAGCGTGAGCAGCTGCCATCGGAAGTGTTTGAGCGCTACTTGGGCTTTATCAAAGAATATATGGCGCCTCGTTACGTGGACTTTATTGGTAAGGAGATCCAGACCGCTTACCTCGAATCCTACAGCGAGTATGGCCAGAATATCTTTGACCGCTATGTGACCTACGCAGATTTCTGGATTCAGGATCAAGAGTATCGTGATCATGAGACCGGTGAGTTGCTAGACCGCCAGGCGCTCAACGAAGAGCTGGAGAAAATCGAAAAACCCGCGGGTATCTCGAATCCCAAAGACTTCCGCCACGAGGTGGTCAATTTTGTGCTGCGGGCGCGGGCGCAAAACAACGGTATGAACCCGAGCTGGCAGTCCTATGAAAAGCTCAAGGGCGTTATCGAGCACAAAATGTTCGCCAATACCGAAGAGCTGTTGCCGGTGATTTCGTTCAATGCCAAGGCTTCTCGCTCGGATCAGAAAAAGCACGAGGACTTTGTGGCGCGGATGGTCGATCGTGGCTACACCGAAAAACAGGTGCGGTTGCTATCCGAGTGGTATCTGCGCGTGCGCAAGTCCCAGTAATGGATGGTGTGCTTAAGATGAGCGTTTAAGGAGGTCGTATGACCTACTTTATTGATCGAAGGCCGAACGCGAAACATAAAAGCGCGGTGAACCGGCAGCGCTTTTTGGAGCGCTACCGTAAGCATATCAAGCGCTCGGTTGAAGAGGCCGTTAACCGCCGCTCGATTACGGATATGGAGCGTGGTGAGAACGTTTCGATACCGGCAAAGGATATCTCCGAGCCGGTCTTCCAGCATGGCCCGGGTGGGGCGCGTAATATCGTTTCACCCGGTAATAAAGAGTTTGTCGCCGGTGATAAAATCCGCCGCCCCAGTGGGCAGGGGGGCGGTGGTGGCGCAGGCGAGGGCGGCCCCTCTAATCAGGGTGAAGGCGTCGATGAGTTCGCTTTTACGCTGAGCCGCGAAGAGTTTTTGGAGTTTGTTTTTGACGGTTTAGAACTGCCCCATTTGCAGCGCAAACCGTTGAAATCGCTTGAAGAGGTCAAAATGGTGCGGGCGGGGCTCTCCCGGGACGGTGTGCCGTCGCGGATTAGCATTACCCGCTCTATGCGCGAAGCCTATGCTCGGCGCATTGCTATGCGCGCACCGATTAAACGGGCGTTAAGAGAGGCGATTGATGCCCTGGAGGCCGAAGAACGCAAGGACACGGTGCTGCGTAATCCCACCCGCATTGCCGAGCTGAAAGCCGAAATTGAGCGCCTGGAGAAGCGCATCGCGGGCGTACCGTTTATTGACACCTACGACCTGCGCTACCACCAACTAAGCGCACAGCCTCAGCCTTCCAATCAAGCGGTGATGTTTTGCGTCATGGATGTCTCCGGCTCGATGACCCAAAACCACAAAGACATCGCCAAGCGGTTTTTCCTGCTGCTCTATCTGTTCTTGGAGAAGCACTACGAGAAGGTCGAGTTGGTTTTTGTGCGCCACCATACGGCTGCTCGGGAAGTCAGTGAAGAGGAGTTTTTCTACTCGCGGGAAACCGGCGGTACGATTGTTTCCAGTGCGCTGAACCTGGTGAATAAAATCATCGAAAAGCGCTATCCCGTTGGCCAATGGAATCTGTATGTGGCCCAGGCGTCCGATGGTGATAACTGGGATGATGACTCGAATATTTGCCGCGACTTACTGGTCAAACAGTTGATGCCGCAGCTGCAATACTACGCCTACGTTGAGATCACGCCCCATGACCATCAGTCACTGTGGCATGAGTACGAAAGTGTGGTGAAAGAGTTCCCCGAGCGCTTTGCCATGCGCCAAATTGTGGAGGCGGGCGATATTTATCCGGTCTTTCGTGAACTGTTTAAGCGCCGCTTAAGCCAGTCCTAGTGACCTTGTATACAGGTTAGTGACCGCGTGTAGAGGAGGGGGCTATGAGTGCGACCCGCAAGCGTAAGCCGATTGCCACCGGCTCCGATTGGAACTTCAGTGTACTGGAGCGTTTTGATGCGGAGCTGGCCAGGCTCGCTGATGAGTATCGGCTAGATACCTATCCTAATCAGATAGAAGTCATCACTACCGAGCAGATGATGGATGCCTATGCGAGTGTAGGCATGCCGGTGGGCTATCACCACTGGTCGTTCGGCAAGCAGTTTCTAGCCGTCGAGCAGGCGTACAAGCGTGGCCAGATGGGTTTAGCCTATGAACTGGTGATCAATTCCGACCCCTGCATCGCTTATTTAATGGAGGAGAATACGCTGATGATGCAGGTGTTGGTGATGGCTCACGCCTGCTACGGCCACAACTCCTTTTTTAAAGGTAACTACCTGTTTCGCACCTGGACCGATGCCTCTTCAATTGTTGATTACCTGGTGTTTGCGCGTAAATATATCGCCAAGTGTGAAGAACGCCACGGCGTGCAGGCCGTTGAGCAGTTACTGGATGCTTGCCATGCGCTACAAAACTATGGGGTCGACCGTTACAAGCGGCCCTCGCCGATCTCTGCCGAGGAAGAAGCGAAGCGCCAGGAGGAGCGTGAAAGCTACCTGCAAACCCAGGTGAATATGCTCTGGCGTACCATTCCGGAGGCACCTATCAGCGATTCACCGCTGTCAACGGGGTGCCTGCATGCTGACGATGACCCATTGGGCTTGCACAGCGGCGGCCACTATCCTCCAGAATCTCAAGAGAACCTGCTCTACTTTATTGAAAAAAATGCGCCGCTGCTGGTGCCCTGGCAGCGTGAGATCGTGCGGATTGTGCGCAAGTTGGCACAGTATTTTTATCCTCAGCGGCAGACCCAGGTAATGAATGAGGGCTGGGCGTGCTTTTGGCACTACACGCTGATGAACCGGCTCTACGATGATGGCAATGTCGATGAGGGATTAATGCTGGAGTTTCTACAGTCTCATGCGGCGGTCATTAACCAGCCAGCGTTTGATCATCCTCACTTCAGTGGGATTAACCCCTATGCCCTTGGCTTTGCAATCTTTATGGATATTAAGCGGATCTGCGAAGCACCCACCGATGAGGATCGCGAGTGGTTCCCTGATATTGCAGGCACTCCGTGGCGGGAAACGCTGGAGTTTGCGATGCGCAACTTCAAGGATGAGTCGTTTATTCAGCAATTTTTATCGCCGAAGGTGATGCGTGACCATAAGCTGTTTTTGGTGGTGGATGACGATCAGGTGGAGACCCTTGAAGTCGCAGCAATTCATAACGAACAGGGCTACCGCCAGGTTCGGGAAGCGCTTGCCACTCAGTACGCGCTCTCTGTTCGCGAACCCAATATTCAAGTGGTTGAAGCGGCTATTCGTGGGGATCGCTCGCTAACACTCCATCACGTGCAGGATAGTCGCCGCCCATTAGGCCGCAGTGTTTATCCGGTGATTCGCCATCTACAGCAGCTATGGGGCTTCCCTGTTCATCTTGTCTCTTTGGAAGAGGGACGGGTAACGCGGCGTTTTCATTGGCCGGTAGAGGATGAAAGCCCGGCTTCTTAGGGTTTGTACGAAAAGTCGGCGAGCGAAGACTAGACAAGGCAAAAATCAACGAGAAAGCAGAGTTTACGGGGTGTAAATGAGCATTTCGAGGCGATTTTTAACGCAATATTGTTGAGCGCAGGCAGTTTTCGTACAAAGCCTAGCTGCTAGTGTGTCTTAAACAAAACTACCCCGCTCAAATGGCGGGGTAGAGGTGCTTATACGACTATCAAGTTTTAAATGCTTAAGCCTGAGCAGTCCAGGATTGGCACCAGCCAGCGGGTGCTACGCTATTCTCTGGAAATAGCTGGCAACCCTCAGTGTCTGCATTAAAGAACATGCAGTTATCGCAGCGTTCGCCCTCTTCATAAGCGGGATGATCGCTGGCCTCACTGGCGTCTTCTACATAGTTAAGCGCTTGGGCGTTGCTTGCGGAAGGATCAAGACGCGGCAGCTCTTGGGCGAAAGCAGTTTTAGAAAGAATGCCAGCTCCCAGTGGAAGGGCTGCAAGACCCAACATGCTGTTGCGCATAAAGTCACGACGGCTCTTATTAGCCATGATTTCTCCTTATCGTCACGGTCTGACGTTTGGTCACGTTGTTGGGTGGTTATCCACCTCTTTGTGCTCCGCGTAGTCTTATAAGCCGGAGCTCTCTGCTACATCTTTCAATCAGTTGTATTTTCGATCTACTATTTTTTTCAACCTACTACAATTTAGGCTAGCCGTTTTCAACCCTATTCTTAAACTACATGCTAGCGGATGTATAAGGGTTGTGCGAATAGTGCTGCTGGAATAGCGACAATTGGTCACGCTGTCGCCGGGTGCTGCGCTCGCTTCCTCGTCGCTGCTATACTCTGCCCAGCTTTGACACTACTTTTATGACCATTTTCTCTTAAGGGGCGCGCCATGCAAAACGCAGTCATTTTAATCAATGCCGATAAAGGCCAGGTCAAGGCCGTGGCCGAGCGCTTGGCCGATGTAGAGGGTATTAGCGAGGTGTACTCCACCTGCGGCCGCTACGACTTAGTGGCCATTGCTCGCACCCGTGATTTTGAAAGCTTGGCTGAATTGGTGACTGAGCGTCTGAACGCCGTAGAAGGTATCAGCGATACAGAAACCCTGAATGCCATGCAGGTTCACTCCCGCCACGATCTTGAAACCATGTTCTCTTTGGGTTGGTAGCCCTTTATTATTTGGTTACACACAAAGCGTTCACGAACGCAGTGAAAATGAAAAAGCGCTAATGTAAGCATTTAACAAGGGGAAAGTCTGTTGGGAACATCGCTTTTGAGCTGGCGTCGACAGGGGCGACGCCTGGGCATTGCTGTGCTTTTTGTGGTAGTTGGCACAGGGCTGTGGGAGTTTCAGGAGCGCCAGCATAAAGATGCTTACACCTGGATGGGGGTGCCAACGTGGGAGGAGTTTCGCCCCACTACGATGCACCGAGTGCTGCGCAATGATGGCTACTTGGTAGGCTGGTCCGATGTGCGGGTCAATCCGCTATGGGTAAGTTATCAGGTTGAAGCAGTAGACGACTCGAGCATCGGCCCAAGGCCAAATTTTCAAGCCGATTGGCGCACGCTATGGCCGATAGGCACCGACAGCTACGCCGGTAGCGGTTACGACCGAGGCCATTTAGCACCAAACTACGCCATTGCAGCGGTGCATGGGCGCAGCGCTCAGGTCGATACCTTCCTAATGAGCAATATGTCTCCGCAACGGCCCAATCTGAACCGACAGCTCTGGCAGCGGTTAGAAGAAACGGTGATGGATCACTTTGCGCCACGCTTTGAAAGGTTGCAGGTGATTACCGGCCCCATTTACCCAGAACACTTTATGGATAACGTGTTCAACCGGGTGGGGCTGGTCGAAGTGCCTTCGGCTTTTTACAAGATCATAGTGGCGCCCCACAGCGAGGCACCATTGGCGTTGGCGTTCATCATGCCACAAGACGTTCGGGGCAATGAGCCGCTGGATGACTATTTGGTGACCATCGATGAGATTGAGGCACGCACAGGGCTTAACTTCTTCCCCGACCTGACACCACAGCTTGAGGCTGTACTGGAAGGTGAGCTGCGTATACAAGGGTGGGCGCTGGAAGATGTAGCAAAGCGGCCGGGGCGGTATCAATAGTTGTCGAATGCCTTTTGTATCCAAGCCATATCGTTCCGCTTTTCTATTTCTCACCCTAAATTAATGACATCTAATTTAGACTTAATTAAAATTAATTTTTATTGAATTTTGCTTTAATTATCATGATAATGGCTTAAAGGATGATTTCAAAAAAACCTCTTGGGTGTGCGATCAGGAAGGTCAAGCACATCTAATTGTAAGGCTATCCTTTATGAGTGGGAGACGGTTTTCAACATCGTTAAATGAACTAATTGAACAGTCTAATCTCACCAAAACCCAGTTGGCCGAGCGGGCAGGTATTTCTCGTGCAAGCCTGTATAACTTGCTCAGTGGGGACGTGGCAGAGAGCAAGCTTTCAACGTTAATTCGTCTCTCTTCGGCACTCGGTGTTCACCCGCTCGACATTATTCATCCCTACTTTCATAAAAGCATGCGCGGTAGGCTGGCGACTACTCACCAAGCGGGCACCGCCTTTATCGAGGATGTTACTTACCCGGATTACTCGTCTGTGATGCCGCATCAAACCTTTGTAAAAACATGGGCGGTCATGAATACAGGCAAAGTCCCTTGGGAAAACTTATTTTTAGTTTGTCAGGATGCACCTGTCGAAGTAGGTGGCATGGCCATGGGGCTCCAACCTGATCAACCCCGGATAGCCATTCCTAAAACGGTACCAGGCGAGAAAATTTTGCTGTCCGTTACATTAACCGCACCTGGGTTGCCTTGTACTGTTAAATCGGAATGGAAAGCCACTGATGCCAACGGCAAGCTATGTTTTCCAGGCAAACTGCCGCTCTATTGCATTGTTAAGGTGTGCTCATTGTGACATTAAATAAACCCACCATGGTCAAGCCTAGGCAAGCGCTGTTAACCATTGGAAATACTCTCGTTGTATTCGCCGTGTCCGCAAATGACAACCAGCAGCCCGTCGAGCTAGCGACCCAAATTGTTTATGCCCCAGTGTTAGTGAATCAAGAGGTTGGCCTCACTACAACTCAAACTCCATTCCATCAAACGCAAAATACCCTAAGCATTGATTTTTTAGACCGTTTCAATGCAAATTCTTTGGTAAGCCTGAGTGACTATGTGCCAGGCGTTCAAGCCAGCCGCAATGGTGCAGGGATGGGGGAAGACTACTCGATACGGGGGTTCCCGCTAGGTGGACGTTTGTTATTGGATGGAGTACTGGATAACCAGAGCTATTATGTGCGCGATCCGGCCACCTACGAGCAGGTAGACTTTATCAAGGGCCATAACAGCGCATGGTATGGCGCTGGGGTGCCAGGGGGCTCGGTCAATTTTATTCCCAAAAGGCCGCAATACCAGCCAAGCACTAGCGTTACTGCTGGCCTGGGTAGCGATGATTATCAAGCGCTGGTGGTGGATTCTACCGGCCCGCTAGCACCACACAGTGCTTGGGCTTACCGCACGGTGCTGGCGGCTCGTCATCTTAATAGCGATAAGCAAAACGTAGACTCAAGCCCGGTAACGTTGCTCAATAGCGTAGCGTGGCAGGGAGAGAGCACCGAGCTTACTGGTAGCTGGGAATATAGTCGCCAGAACTATCCCTACGATTTTGACAATGTCTATGCTCAGGGCTCGCCGGTTTATGATGTCTCCTATGTGCATCCCGCCTCATTCGCGAAAAGTGAATACCACCGCTTTGAGCTGCAAAGTGACACTCAGCTTGCATCTAACCTTCGTTTAGAAGGTATTTACCGGCGCATTACCGGTCAACGTGAAGAGAAGCGGATTGGCTTTTGGTTTATGGCCGACGAAGACAGTCCCTTGCCAGGCTACTACCGGGAAGTGGATGAAAACTTTACCCAAAACACCGGTCATCTTAGCTTGCATTACGACTACACACTGGGCGGGCTGCGCCATGAAACCGCCGTGGGGCTGGCATACCATGAAACTCAGTCAACTTATGATGACGCCGTTTCATCATACGATTTTAGTTTGAATATTTATCAGCCGGATTTTGACGTCTCACTACCCAGTCAAGACCAACTAACCCCATTGAGTGGCGATATCGACTGGCAGGAATCTGCGCTATTAATGAGTCAGAAAAGTCAACTAACCGATACGCTTGACCTCTCTTTAGGCGCACGTTATACGGATTATCGTTTAACCAATGTGAGCGGAAACGCCAGCACAAGCGAAGCGGATAACCGCGCGTTGAGTTATTCCGCTGGCTTGGCCTGGGCGCTTGATGACCAGCTAACTTTACGCGCCAGCTATAGTCAGTCGTGGCTGGCTAATCAAGGTCAGGATAAAAACGCTAATTACTTTGACCCCAGCCGTGGTGTTCAGCACGAGCTGGGGCTTAACTGGCAGCCGACTCCCTCCGCCACGCTGGATATGGCGCTGTTTAACATTCGCCAGAACAACCTGCTGGTACGCGACCTGGAAATAGCTGAACGCTATGTGCTGGCGGGCGAGAAAACGGTGAAAGGCGCTGAAGCCAATCTCAGCATTGCATTGAGTGATCAATGGCAAGCTACTGCTGCTACGGCGTACATGGAAGCCAGACTGGAGAAAACCAACGACGCCAATGAAGGCAACCGCTTTCCCAGCGTTCCCACCCACCAGCACTCCTTGCTGCTGCATTACCAGCCGATCAGTCAGCTAACCCTCACGCCGGGTGTGGTTTACCAAGGCAGCCGCCCCGGTGACCGGGCTAACAGCTTTTATGTAGATAGCTACACCCGCTACGACCTAAGCGCCCACTGGCAGGTGATGCCCGACCTCTCAATACAAGCCAGCATTCAAAACCTCACCGATATTGACTACGTCACCAGCAGTGCCGCCAACGATTTCTTGCGCTTTGGTGATTCACGCACGCTGCGCATTAGTGCCACCAAGCAGTTCTAACGCCCTCTCTTCTGCGCTGCCGCATTTTTTTGTTTTTTTGCGGCAGTGTCCAGCCTGTTAGACAAAGTTCCTGTTAGTTTTCCATAGGCAACTCTAAAAAACCTGCGGCCGTGTGGCTAAACAAAGTTGGCCACTTTTTTAGGTAAGTGGGCAGCAGAGATAATAATCGGTAGGGAAAATACAAGGGGACACCATCATGCCGACGCCGTCATCCAAACAGAGCGCGACCCAAACAAACAACCTTAAAGAACCTGGAGACGCTTCAGTGTGGGCTACAGGTACAGGTTCGGCATTTCCCAATGTTGGCGCTTTTGCTGCGCTGAAAGAGAATGGTTCTGTAGTTACTTGGGGCAGAAGTTATGAAGGTTATGGTGGAGGTGATTCTAGCGTAGTCGCACATGCGCTTTCTGACGGTGTCATTCAGATTTTCTCTACGACATCAGCCTTCGCTGCGCTAAAAGAAAATGGCTCTGTTGTTACCTGGGGAGCTAGTGAGGACATATCTATTGGTAATAATGGTGGTAACTCAAGCTCGGTAGCTAGTGAGCTTTCCGGTGGCGTCAGTCAAGTTTTCTCAACGGCATTAGCTTTTGCCGCGCTAAAAGAGGATGGTTCCGTTGTTACCTGGGGTAGTGATTGGGATGGTGGCGACTCAAGCGCAGTTGCTGATGAGCTGGCTGGTGATGTTAGCCAGGTTTTCTCGACGAGAGAAGCATTTGCGGCACTGAAAATGGACGGCTCTGTTGTTACGTGGGGCTATGATTCGTATGGTGGCGATTCAAGCGCAGTTGCTGATGAGCTGGCTGGTGATGTGAGTCAGGTTTTCTCGACGAGAGAAGCATTTGCGGCACTGAAAGTGGACGGCTCTGTAGTGACTTGGGGTCGTGATTCTTATGGTGGCAATTCAAACGCAGTTGCTGATGAGCTTTCCGGTGGCGTTAGTCAGGTTTACTCGGCCGGGTACGCCTTTGCGGCACTGAAAAACGACGGCTCTGTTGTAACTTGGGGGGATAGTGGAGATCGTTGGAATAATGCTGGTGATTCAAGTGCAGTAGCCGATAAGCTTTCCGGTGGTGTCATCGAAATTTTTTCGACGCCTACTGCTTTTGCCGCGTTGAAAGAAGATGGGTCAATTGTGACTTGGGGGAATAAGTATTATGGAGGTGACTCAAGTGCAGTGGCTGACGAGCTTTCCGGTGGTGTCATTCATGTCTTTTCGACGGCGAATGGCTTTGCGGCACTGAAAAAAGATGGCTCTGTTGTGACCTGGGGGGCCGACTCAAGCGCGGTGGCTGGTGAGTTCTCTAGCGGCATCGTCGAGATATTTTCGACTGCAGGTGCCTTTGCGGCGCTAAAAGATGATGGTTCTGTAATCACTTGGGGTGACCCATATTCCGGAGGAGATTCTAAGAATATTGAAGAAGAACTAAGTGGCGGTGTGAGTACTATTTATTCAACGCAAAATGCTTTTGCAGCCCTTAAAGAAGATGGATCAATTGTTACATGGGGAGACCCTGGCTATGGCGGCGATTCTAGCAGCGTAGCCGATCAGCTTTCTTCTGGTGTCGTCGGCTTCGCCTCACCCTTTGGTACGCCTTATGAAACAGGGTTGGGTGGGCTTGAAGGAACACCTGGAGAAGATGGAGAGCCGATAGAAGAACCAGAAGAACCAGAAGAACCAGA
>NZ_HG423343.1:3728715-3731507 GCF_000982975.1 Halomonas sp. A3H3
AAGAACCAGAAGAACCAGAAGAACCAGAAGAACCAGAAGAACCAGAAACTTCTCTTGACGTGGGTAAGCTCACGCTAGTTTCAGACCTAGCTTGGCAGACGCAGGTAGATGGGAGTTTTACCAGTGCTGATGGAGCAGTGGTTAAAGTATTTCACCAGGATACCAATGCACTGCTTTTCAGGGTTGAAAATGGCAGCGTTGAGGTTGCAGGCAATGATCTCTGGGTGGATGGCGACATTTATGGAGCGGCCGCGCACGATGCACCATTGCTCGAAGGCTCTTTTAGAGTCGATGCCCAGTCGTTAGCTGTTACTGAATTTAATGACCGCGACAGTAACACCAGCCATCGTTTTGGAGGCATGGTTGAGGCCTTGATGTCAGATTTACGCTTGACGGAAAATAAACTTTTGCTAGAAGGTGATTTGCGGTTTTCGGATCAGTTCAGTTCCCTTAGTACTAATGATGCGCCAGTTATGTTTTCGGTAGATGCTGCAGGCATTATGTTGCAGAGTGATAAATGGTTGCTAGATGGAGATGGTTCTCTTCCTCTTAAACTGACCCTGTCAGGCGACGCCATGGATTTTTCTCTTTCGCATATTGGCGCAAATTATGACATTCACGAAGATGCCTTTTATTTGAGAGGTAAAGGAGAGCTTTCATGGGGAGGCGCATTGGGCAACCAGTTGCGTTTATTTGGTATCGAGCGCAGCCTGACGTTGGATTTGGTAGGCGATGCTCAGGTTTGGGGGCAAGAAGGTGATAAGTACATTCGTATTCAGCCAGATAAAGATAGCTGGAAATGGGATATCGTAGGTGATTTAACTTATGAAGCAGAGTCGATAAATTCTAATGCTGGATTTTCACCGTGGTTCACTAATGCTTCTCTATCATTAGATACGATTAATAAATCTTTTGGAGGAAGTTTTGGGGTTCAATTACCATCTGTTTTGAATTCAGTAAAAGTTCATGCCGACATTGGTGCAGAATGGGATCCGTTAGCACTTGATAGTTTAACGATGGGGGTGAATGGATTAAATATTCCATTGGCGACAACTGGCTTGAAGCTTACAGGTGGTGAGATTAACCTTAATAATTTGAGTGGTGAAAATGGAGCTGCGGGTAATTGGAGTTATGGACTAGGAGTAGATCTTGCATTAGCGACACCTCCCAATGTTAATTCGCCTTTGAAGGGAGCGTTAAACGGTGACATTGAGAAAGGTAATTATGGTGGTTATTTTGAAATTTCTTCACAGGTTAAGGATCTTTTTCCTTCTCATGAAGAGAAAAAAATAGACGAAAAACTTAGTAAGCTAGTTGGAACAGCTGAAAAATGGTTTGGAATAGATTCAAGTGCAGTGCTTGAATATACGTTGATGAGTTTGAACGGCAGGGTAGACTTGGGATTGGCAAACCGTTCTTTTAATGCCGATTTGGAAGCTTCTTTGCTTAATGATATTGTTAAGGGGAAGCTGGCTTTTTCTCAATACTGGGATGCTCCAGCTTTAGACAATTTTGCACAGCCGACAATTGATCTTATAGCTGCTGGCCCGGAGTACAAAGGTATATTGACGCTCGATGCTAGTGGGGAATTGGGCCTTAATATTCCTAAAAGCATTCCATTAGTGGGTGGCATAGGTTTAGATGGAAATGCAAGATTTCATTATACTCAAGATGGTGATTACTCTAATGACTATATTGCGGCATGGGGTAAGTTTGAGGTTGGTTGGAAATGGGCCACTTACACTTATCAGAATGGCTTCCAGTATAGTTTTGATGGTGAGTTTACCAAGCTGGGTGATAAAGAAATTGAGCTAATTGGAAGTTGGATGCTGGAGCCCGAAATGGGTGTCGTGATTCTATCGGCAAGTTGGGAGCCTGAGGTTGATGATGCACAACTTGTGGTGATCACGCCCGAAGGTGATCGGATCCATGAGCAGGACTTCGATCAGTACGATAACATTGTACTGGTGGATGATCTAAACGGTACGGGATCTCGGCACGTTGCACTCCATGAGCCCAGAAGCGGTATATGGGATATTGAAGTGATATCAGCCAGTGATCTGGGTGAAGTTGACTACTATGCTAGCGACATGCTCACGCCGCCCGAATTGACTATCGGAGCAGTGACGTTTGATTCGGCAAGCGATACTGTCGACGTGGCGTTGGATGTCACCCTAAACGACGAAACAGCGGCTAATGTTAATTTCTTCGCGACACCGGATGGCGAAAGTGAGACGCGGTTGCCACTTGAGACTATAGAGGCCATTAGTGAAGGAAAATCATCTTATACGTTTTCGACGACGCATTTGCCACCTGGTAGTTATACCCTAGGTGCGGAATTGGTCGGTGAGAGAACTGCCCCAGTGCTGGCGGTTGACAATACGCCTTTGCAAATTACAGGTGTGACTGATATCTCCCTCAGTCATGCGGTGAGTGCGCCGAATGCAAACGGCATGCGAATGGTAGAAATCACCGTGCTCAATGAGGGTGATCGGGCATCTGGAGCAAACTTATTAGAGATTGAAGTACCTGCAACTTTTGCTCAGGTTTCGGTAGGTGCAGGCGAGCTGTTGCTGGAAACCGGTGAGAATGCTCTGGCGCTTTCATCGCTTGCTCCTGGCCAGCAACACGTAGTGAAAATGCAGGTAGGCCAGATGGCTGACGTCGACTCCCTTCGGTTGACTGCGTCGCCTGAGGGGTATGAAGAGGTCTGGGAAAATAACCAACTAGTGCTTTCGATAGAGCAGTCCGACGACACTGCTCCGCAGCCGCAGCCGCAGCCGCAGCCGCAG
>NZ_HG423343.1:3731607-3841351 GCF_000982975.1 Halomonas sp. A3H3
CAGCCGCAGCCGCAGCCGCAGCCGCAGCCGCAGCCGCAGCCGCAGCCCGTGCCTGTCCCACAACCGGTCGAGCCTCAGCCAGAGCCTACGCCCGAACCGGCCCCTGAGCCTCAACCAGCACCACAGCCAACTCCCATACCAACTGCGCTGGCCAGCTTTGTAGATGTGCTAACTGAAAAAGGCTGGGAGTGGACCGGCGAGCTAACGGAAGCACTAAGTGAGGAGGATTCATTTAAGCGTTACCCTGAGCTTAATGAATCGCTCAATCCCATCATCCGGCTGTACACCGGCATCCTAGATCGTGCTGCTGACCGGGAAGGCCTTGAGTATTGGGTGTCGCAGTTCAATGCGGGCAGTAGTTTGAACGATATCGAGCGGGCATTTATGTCAGCGGAAGAGGTCGGCACTGTGGTGCAAACCATGGGCAGTGATGACGCGGCTTTTGTGGATACCTTGTATCAATCCGTACTGGGGCGTGCCGCGGATGAAAGCGGCCGTGAATACTGGTTGGACAACCTGCAAAGTGACAACGTCAAGCGAGCTGATATTGCACTGTCGTTTGTCAATTCTGATGAGTATATCGACACCAGTGCACCTTTTGTAACGGCCACAAAGTTGCTGACCTGGGGGGTGAACCTTGAGCAGATGGATATGCTGTCGCTCGGTTTTGGTGATGAGTTGGGTTTTGCGGAGCCGTTAGTGCGACTTCACACTGGCCTTGTGGGCGAAGTGCCTGATGAAACAGCGTTTAGTGGATGGCTAGAGGATGGTCAGTCTCCAGAAGCACTAGCGGAACGTCTGCTGGAAAGTGAAGGTTTACTAACCGATGAGGAAGGGCTAATCGATACGCTTTATGCCCGGGTACTCGACCGCGCGCCAGATGCTGAAGGTGAACAGTACTGGCAAGCGATAATCGAAAGCGGTGACGCAAGTCTGACCGATATGGTGCTGGCGTTTACCGAATCCGACGAGCACCAGCAGCGAAGTCGTTCAGAGGTAGGCGATTACATCGAGGAGGCGATTAGGAGTAGCTTGGTAGGCGTTGAAACCGACCTGGAAACCTATTTGTTTGCCTAAATACCGTGGATAGACTGAGTGCACTGCCCCTTGTTGGCGGTGCGCTCAGCTCGGTTATTGAGCGCGCGAGCTACATGCCAAGTTTAGGCCAATAAAAAAGGCCTCGGTAATGATTATTTACCGGGGGCTTCTAGTAACAGTGTTAAGGAAAGTCTTTAAATTAAAGATCGAGAGAGGAATGAAAACGAGGT
This sequence comes from Halomonas sp. A3H3, assembly GCF_000982975.1. NCBI lineage: Bacteria > Pseudomonadati > Pseudomonadota > Gammaproteobacteria > Oceanospirillales > Halomonadaceae > Halomonas > Halomonas sp. A3H3. Next base: position 3,732,876 of record NZ_HG423343.1, read on the forward strand.
GACTAATCAACAATGATGCGGACTGGCCCATGTAAGTCATGGTGCCCAGGAGAGGACTTGAACCTCCACGTCCATACAGACACTAGCACCTGAAGCTAGCGCGTCTACCAATTCCGCCATCTGGGCAAGTGGCGCGTATAATACCGGGGTGATGGTTAAATGCAAGACCCCTAACGTGCTTTTTATAACGCAAATTGTATAAACAACGTCTAAGACGGTTGGGTGATTGAACGTGCAGCGCTATACTGCGCCTATGACTAAACAAAACCCTATTCATTTCAGCCTATCAAGCGTTGAAATATCCAGCCCGCAACGCAACGCGTTTGCGCCTTTTTTATGCCTCTCGCAAATGACGCCATCAAGGATGTTGATCGCATGAAGTATTGGACGTTAAGTGATGATCCGCACGCCGAGCGCGAGGCGCATAAATATGGCAACCCAGCACCAAGCAGGGAGTATTTGCTTGCAGCCTTAGAAAGCTATGGCAAGCCGATCACTCACGAAAATATGAGCCGCATGCTGGGGCTGGAAGACGAAGAGCTTATAGAAGCCGTCAGGCGCCGCTTGGCGGCGATGGAACGCGACGGTCAGGTGCTGCGTGACCGTCGTGGCGCCTATGCGCTGATCGACAAGCTCGATCTGGTCAAAGGCAAGGTGCTGGGGCACCGAGACGGCTTTGGTTTTCTGCTGCGCGATGATGGCAAAAAGCCAGATCTGGTATTGCCCCCGCGCCAAATGCGCCGCGTTTTTCACGGTGACCACGTGCTGGCGCGCATTAGCGGCCGCGATCGCCGTGGTCGTGATGAGGCGACCATTGCCGATGTGATTGCACGCAACACGCAAACTATCGTCGGCGTTTACCGTAGTAATACTCCTGAGTTTGGCATTCTGATACCGGAAAATCCGCGGATTACTCAGGAGGTGATTATTCCTCATAGTGCCTGCGGTGGTGCTAAAGATGGCCAGGTGATCTCGGCCAAAATCGTTCAGCAGCCGGCCACCCGTGTACAGCCGGTGGGTGAAGTGATCGAAGTGCTGGGTGAGCGTATGGACCCCGGTATGGAAATTGATATTGCGATTCGCAGTTACGATATTCCTGCAGAATTCCCGCCTGAAGTGCTTGATCAGACCGCCGGTATTTCGGCAGAAGTGTTAGAAGGGGATAAGCAACACCGCGTTGATTTGCGTGATGTACCGCTGGTTACCATCGACGATGAGTCTGCCAAAGACTTTGATGACGCCGTGTGTGCCTGGAAAACCAAATCCGGCAGTTGGAAGCTGCTCGTCGCCATCGCGGATGTTTCCCACTATGTACGCCCCGGTACGGCTCTTGACGATGAGGCGCGGACTCGGGGCAACTCGGTTTATTTCCCCGGTCAAGTGGTGCCCATGCTGCCGGAGCTGCTCTCCAACGGGCTCTGTTCGCTTAACCCTCATGTGGATCGCTTGGTCATGGTTTGCGAGATGAATATCTCGCAAACCGGCGCGATTAGCCGCTACCGCTTCTACGAAGCTGTGATGAACTCCCATGCTCGCCTGACCTATAACAAGGTGGCCGCCATTCTTGATGAGGAGAGCGAGGAGGGTGAAGCGCTTCGGGCAGAACACAGCGAGCTTGTTAAGCCGCTGAAAAATCTGGAAGAGCTTTACTATTTGTTACGAGAAGCGCGTGTTGAGCGTGGCGCAATTGATTTTGATACTACTGAAACGGCGATCATCTTCAACGACGAGCGCAAAATCGAAAAAATCGTTCCACGTAGCCGTAACAATGCTCATAAGCTTATTGAAGAGTGCATGCTGGCCGCCAACGTGGCGACTGCTCGCTTTCTGGATAAACATGATTTGCCTGCGCTCTACCGAATTCATGAGCGGCCAACGCCAGAACGCCTAGACAAGCTGCGCCTCTTCTTAAACGAGCTGGGGCTTTCTGTTGGCGGTGGTGATATGCCGACGCCACAGGATTATCAGGCGCTGCGTGAGGCGATTGCTGATCGCCCTGACTTCGATATCATCCAAACAGTCATGCTGCGTTCGATGAATCAGGCGGTCTATTCGCCACAGAATGAAGGTCACTTTGGCCTAGCTTATCAAGCTTACGCTCATTTTACTTCGCCGATTCGCCGCTATCCCGATCTGCTGGTACACCGTGCTATTCGTTCGGTGATCCGCGGTCCGCGCCAGACCAACACGGTGTTGCGCGTGGAGGGTGCGCCGGTTGAGCCGCCCAGCAAGTGGTGTCCGTATACCTTCGAGCAGATGCTTGAACTGGGTGAACACTGCTCAATGACTGAACGCCGCGCCGATGAAGCCACCCGTGATGTAGAGAGTTGGCTGAAGTGTGAGTTTATGTCTGACAAGCTTGGCGAGATGTTCGAAGGTACCATCGCGTCGGTCACTCAGTTTGGTCTGTTTGTGCGTCTGGATGAGTTCTTCGTGGAAGGCTTGGTTCACGTGACGTCGCTGCCTTCGGATTATTACCACTACGAAGCTGAGAAGCACCGTCTTAAAGGTGAGCGCACCGGCACGACCTACCGTTTGGGTGATGGTCTTACCGTCCAAGTGGCGCGTGTCGATATGGACGATCGTAAGATTGACTTTGGGCTGGGTGATGAAAAGCCGCGCCCACGCCGCCAGCCGCGTAAGAGCCGCGGTGGGGAAGGGGGCGCTGGTGCTAAAGGTGGTGGTGCTAAGGCATCTGGTAACAAACCATCCAATAGCGAGAAGCCTGCTACGCGTCGCGGCCCACGCCGTACGCGAAATGGCCCACGCAAACCATCACCGAATAAGGGCTGAGTATGAAGTCGGCGTCTTCACGGCGGGGCCCCAAGACCCCTGATGGTTTGGATCAGGTATATGGCGTTCATGCATTGCAAAGCTTGTTAGACAGAGGCGAAGCGCCCCGAGAGCTTTGGGTGCAGCAGGGGGCAGGGAGCCGCTTAAAAGAGCTGATTACCCAGGCCCAGGCGCATGGTGCTCGAGTAAAAGAGCAGCCCCGGGATTTGCTTGATCAGCTAACCCAGGGGGCGGCTCATCAGGGAGTGGTGGCGTTTTGTCCGCCGTTAACTCCTGAAGGTGAAGAGTCGCTCTGGCTTAAGCTACGCGCCTGGCCCTCGAATACACCACCGCTGTTGCTGATTTTGGATGGCGTGACGGATGTGCATAACTTTGGTGCCTGCCTGCGTAGCGCGGATGCCGCCGGTGCCCACGGCGTGATTGTGGCGAAAGATAAAGCCGCTCCGCTCAATGCAACGGTGCGTAAAGTCGCTTGTGGCGCCGCCGAAGTGGTGCCGGTTTATCAAGTGACTAACTTGGCTCGCACCCTGGCCAAGCTAAAAGATGCCGGTGTCTGGATAACCGGTACGGCTGGTGAAGCTGAGGCCAGCGTTTTTGACATTGATATGACCGGCCCCACCGCGCTGGTGATGGGGGCGGAAGGCAAGGGCATGCGGCGCTTGACTCGCGAAGCCTGCGATAATCTTGCCAAGCTTCCCATGGCGGGGGAGGTCTCTAGCCTTAATGTCTCGGTGGCTACTGGTATTTGCCTGTTCGAGGCTGTCCGTCAGCGCCAGCTTGCAAGTTAACCGCCGTGCTACTAAGATACACGCGCCCGTTTGTCTGCAAGCGGGTGTTAGCTGTCGTTGAAGTATTAGCTTTTGCTGAAATGAAAAGTTCTGTTTGATGCCCCTGTGGCCGCCTAGCGCGGTGGCGGAGCACTTCAGTTAACTCCTTGCTTCCCTGTCGTCGTTTATTGCGTTAAGCAATGGCACACAAAGGAAGCTGTCAAACCGCAAGGAGATCCCATGCGTCATTACGAAATCGTGTTTATGGTCCACCCGGATCAAAGCGAGCAGGTGCCGGCAATGGTCGAGCGCTACACCAGCATCGTTACCGAAAACAGCGGCACTGTGCATCGTCTAGAAGATTGGGGCCGTCGTCACTTGGCTTACCCAATCAACAAGATCCACAAAGCCCACTACGTGCTGATGAACGTTGAATGTAGCGGCGAGACTCTCGACGAGATCGAGAACATCTTCCGTTACAACGACGCCATTATCCGCAGCCTGGTTGTTCGCTGCAAAGAAGCTGTTACTGAAGCTTCCCCGATGATGAAACCGGCAGAAGAAAAACGTCCGCGTCGCGAAGAAAAACCGCGCGCTGAAGAAGAAGAAACTGCCTGATTTTATTCACTGCACGTTTTAAGGAGCTAGTCCATGGCACGTTTTTTCCGTCGCCGTAAGTTTTGCCGCTTCACCGCTGAAGGCATCAAGCAGATCGATTACAAAGATCTGGACACGCTGAAGGCTTACATCACCGAAACCGGCAAGATCGTTCCAAGCCGTATTACCGGCACCAAAGCACGCTATCAGCGTCAGTTGGCGACCGCTATCAAGCGTTCGCGTTATCTGGCACTGCTGCCCTACTCCGATAGCCACCAGTAAGCGTTTAACGTGATGCTGGCACTAGCCCGATGGCTAATGCGGGGCACGCCTTACGCTGCAGGCGGGGCGGCCTTGGCAACGCTAGTGCCTTGGCTGTTCTGGTTAGGAGCAGCCATCGCTGCGTTGATGACGCTGCGCAGAGGTTTTGCCCCTGCGCTACCGGTCATCATCGCCGCAGCACTACCAGCCGGTTGGTGGTGGGCTCAGGGTGATGTGATTCCGCTTGCCAGCTTACTGCTGGTTACGCTGATGGCCGTTATCCTGCGCGAGAGGATGCGTTGGGGGGAAACCTTGATTGTGGGGACGTTGGTCGCCGCCGTCATGGTTCAACTCGGTATCTTCAGTCCGCCAGGTGGCACTGAGCTAATGCTTGAGCAGTTGCGAGAAGGTTCAGAAGAAGTGGATCGCATGCTCACGGAATTTGTCAATCAAGGCTACGATACTCAAACCATTGCCGCACTGGTGGTGGGTGGAGTAACCGGGCTTGTGGTGCTGTTGGCAGCCATAGTGTGCTTGGCACTTGCGCGGAGTTGGCAAGCTGGGTTGTACAACCCAGGTGGCTTTCGCGAAGAGTTTCACGCACTGCGCTTGACCCCTAAAGAGCTAGCCGTGCTGGTCGTCATTGGGGTGATAGGTATGCTGCTAGGCGCTCATGCGCTGGCGATGCTTGGTTGGATTCCGCTGTTGGTAGCTGGCGTTGCGTTAGTGCACGGGTTTATTGGAATAAAGGGGATGAACGGGCTGTGGCTGGTAGCATTTTATGTGCTACTGATCACGACCTGGCCCACGATTCTCATTGTGCTGCTGTTGGGGCTGATTGATACATTCGCGAACGTTCGCGCACGCCTTGCCCGCAGCAACTGACAAGAGGTTTACGAGATGGAAGTCATTCTGCTCGACAACATTGGTAAGCTGGGCGGCCTGGGTGACAAGGTCACCGTGAAGCCTGGTTATGGTCGTAACTACTTGGTGCCTTACGGCTTAGCCGTACCGGCCACCAAAGACAACATCGAAGCGTTTGAAGCACAGCGTGCTGAGCTCGAAGCGCAAGCCGCTGAGCGTAAGGCAGAAGCCGAAGCGCGCGCTGAGCAGCTAAACGACATCGAACTGTCTTTGGTTTCCAAAGCAGGCGATGAAGGCAAGCTGTTTGGTTCTATTGGTCCGCGTGACCTGGCCGACGCGATTTCCTCTGCTGGCATCGATATTGCCAAAAGCGAAGTCCGCATGCCAAATGGCCCAATTCGTCAAACTGGCGAATACGACATCACTCTTCACTTGCACGCTGAAGTGGATGCCGTTGTACGCGTAGTGGTAGTTGCAGAGTAATTGAGCGAGTAGTTAAGTTAGTAACGACGTAAAGTCGTTACTAACGGCAGCTAATACAGCTGCCTCAAAAGGCGCGGGGTTTCTCCCGCGCCTTTTGTTTTTCCGGGTATCCGCTAGTTCTGGATATTCGCTATTTTTTGGGCGTTGCCAAAACTATCCAGCCCATCTCCCGCTGGGTATTTTAAGACAACGCCTTGATCATGTTGGTAGTCGCACCGCATGCGGCTAAGATAAGCATCTTCACCGGCTACGCAGTAGTGTTTAAAGGAGCTCGCTATGCAGGACCAGCCTTCTGCTGATACAGAAACGGCAGCGCTAAAACTGCCGCCGCATTCATTAGAGGCGGAGCAGTCGGTACTAGGCGGGCTCATGCTAGACAACCAGGCCTGGGATAACGTTTCAGAGCGGTTGGTCGCTGATGACTTCTACCGCTATGAGCACCGTTTGGTGTTCAACGTGATGATTCATCTGGCTGAAGCCGGTCAGCCGCTGGATGTGGTGACGCTTTCTGAAGCGCTGGAAGCGCGTGATCACTTGGATACCGTAGGCGGCCTGGCGTTTTTGGCAGAGCTTGCTCGTAACACGCCCTCTGCCAGTAATATTCGCGCCTATGCTGATATCGTGCGTGAGCGGGCAACGCTGCGCAAGCTGATCCGTGCGGCTAATCAAATTGCCGATAGTGCCTTTACTCCCCAGGGGCGCCCGGCTGATGAATTGCTTAACGAAGCCGAGCGGTTAGTGTTCCAGATTGCCGAGGAGCGCCCCAAAACGGGCGGCCCCATTGGCATGAGCGATCTATTGACCAAGGCGGTGGATCGTATTGATGAGCTGTTTAATCTGAAAGGTGAAATGACCGGGCTTTCCACTGGTTTTCGTGATCTGGATGAAATGACCACCGGGTTGCAGCCATCCGATATGGTGGTCATCGCCGGTCGACCCTCGATGGGTAAAACGACCTTCGCTATGAACCTGGTTGAACATGCGGTGATTTCCAGCGACAAGCCAGTCATGGTGTTCTCCATGGAGATGCCCGCAGAGTCGCTCATGCTGAGGATGCTGTCTTCCCTGGGCCGAATCGATCAAACCCGTGTGCGTACCGGGCAACTGGAGGACGAGGATTGGCCGCGTTTAACCTCAGCGGTTAATCTGCTCAAAGACAAACAGCTGTTTATCGACGACACCGCGGCCTTGTCGCCTAACGAAATGCGCTCAAGGTTGCGCCGTGTGGTGCGTGAACATGGCAATATCGCACTGGTCATGATCGATTATCTTCAGTTGATGCAGATCCCTGGCTTTAGCGAAAACCGCACCGGTGAGATTTCCGAGATTTCGCGCTCCTTGAAGGGGTTGGCGAAAGAGTTTAACTGCCCTGTGGTAGCTCTTTCTCAGTTGAACCGCTCCTTGGAGCAGCGCCCCAACAAACGCCCGGTTATGTCGGATCTGAGGGAATCTGGTGCGATCGAGCAGGATGCCGACGTCATTGCCTTCGTTTATCGCGATGAGGTCTATAATCCAGATAATCCCGACAATCAGGGGATTGCTGAGTTAATTATCGGTAAGCAGCGTAATGGTCCTATTGGCACGGTGCATATGGCCTTTATCGGCAAATATACCCGCTTTGAGGATTTGGCCCCGGATAGTTACGGCCAAGCGTTCGGCGACTAAGTTAATGATGACTGGTTTGTGATGACAGGCTAGTGATAAGTAGCTTGAGGATGGGGGGCGAGTTCGTATAATGCCTCACCCACGATATGTAAAAACGGGAGCAGCAAATGGCAGGTGGATTTCGGCGCGGTAACCGGCAGCGTCTTCCTAAGTTAGAAGGTCGCGGTGAGCTAGAGGCGATAGAGCGCGAAGGCCCTTTTAAAGAGTGGCTAGGTATGCCGGATCTTTATCGCTACCATTTAGTGGTCGCAGGCGAGAAGTATAGTTACCAGACTGAAGATGGTGAGCTGCCTGTGACGGTGGGAGATAAGGTCGTGTTCCGCTACAAAGAGACTAAAGGCGGCAACTGGATTGACCGCAATTCGCTTGGCAAAGCGATCGACCCCTCTGAATATCAATGATCGATTGATATCTTGACCTGCCGGTCAGGAACTCTCTTGCGATATTGACCTCCTAGCTATTAATGTCTAGTTATTGCTTATTGTCATTACATTGCAATGACAGGGCAATAGAAGTGTCATGGGGCGCAGTCATGCTGTGCCCTGATGACATGCCGTCTGGCATAACGTATGAAATAGCCAAATAATAGGAGGGAACCATGGAACTTAAGGATCTTAAGCAGTTTGTCGCCAATCACGACAATTTTGAAATTCGCGTGATTACCCATTCGGGCAGCCGTTTTTATCAGATTGAGCTGGAAGACGTTGAAGGCGAGCGCCATATGCTGACGCAGCGTACCAAGCCAATGCTGTTTCGCTCGCTGGATGATGCCTATATGGATCTCAAGCGCGCCGGGATTCATCGCGCTTACCTGGTACAGCATGTGCCCCACGATGAAGTGATAGGCCGCGATGCGCACTATAGTGAGCCGCTCACATCGCGTATGCCGCTTGTTTTTTAACGCTGTTCACACCCATCAACGTTTAGTCTGACGCTTTTCCCACCACTGCCCAAGCCGAATTCGGCGACGGGCAAAAAACCGGTAGCCGGCATTCATTATGCCGTGTACTCCCGGAAAGCACGAAAACCTCACCAGCCGCCGATAGCCCAACACTGCATAGAGGGCACGGCTGGCATCCATGCCGATATACCATTTCCCTTGGCTATCACGCAGGTGCAACTGGCCCATCATGGCGTTAAAGTCCTGCCCATACGCCTGAGCGTTAAAATCACGTGCCTGGATATCTACCAGCGCGATGTGTTCCCGATGGCGATGCTTTTCCAGCCACGCGACTTCCTGTTGGCAAAAGGGGCAGTGACCATCGTGAAATAGCATAACTGGCGGTGCAGCATGTAGTGGCGTGTAGCGGCTCATGGTGACTCCTGGTTGGTATTGGCCGAATAACCTGCTGTGTGGTAGGGCTGCCCGTAGTCAGGCGATGTTTCCAATTGATCCAAAAAGTGCTCAGCCTGTTGGCGGATAGCCTCGCGCTTCTCATCGGCCATGCGGTTGAGGGAGCCGTAAATCAGCTTCATACGAGGGTTCTTACTCAGGCGCTCAGCGTTGGTTTCGAGAAAGTGCCAGTAAAGGCTGTTGAAAGGGCAGGCTTTTGGCCCCGTGACCTGCTTGGGTGAGTAACGGCAGTGCTGACAATGGTCGGACATTTTGTCGATATACTTGCCCGACGCACAGTAGGGCTTCGAGCCCATTAAGCCGCCGTCGGCATGGAGCACCATCCCCAGCGTATTAGGCAACTCTACCCACTCACTGGCATCGGCATAAACCGCCAAGTACCAGTCGCATAGCGCCTCAGGTTTAACTCCGCATAGTAAGGCGAAATTGCCTGTCACCATCAGTCGTTGAATATGGTGGGCGTAGCTATTGTCGATGGTCATCTGAATAGCGCGCTGTAGGCAGCGCATATCGGTATCCGCGTCCCAGTAAAACGCGGGCAGATCGCGCTCAAAACCTAATTGATTAGCGCTTTTGTAGCTAGGCATCTGTGTCCAGTAGAGCCCTCGCACGTACTCGCGCCAGCCAAGTATCTGGCGGATAAACCCTTCGACGGCGTTGATCGGCACATCTCCGTCATAGTAGCGCTGCTCGGCGGCTTCGCAGACTTCATGGGGCGACAGCAGGCCGATGTTCATCGCAGCTGAGAGGCGCGAGTGATACAAATAAGGTGCAGAGTCACTGATTGCATCTTGATAGCGGCCAAAATCAGCCAATCCATGGTCTATAAAATGGTGTAAATCCACCAGCGCTTGTCGACGAGTGACTGGCAGGTTGAAATTATCCAGAGACCCCATATGGTCGCCAAAATGGCGCTTGGCATCGTTTAGCGCTTCTTGGGTGATCGCATCCTGGCGATGTTGAGGTAGCTCAGGGAAATCCAGTGCGGCTTTGATAGGCTGGCGATTGTCGTGGTCAAAATTCCATTTGCCGCCAACGGGTTCGTCGCCCTCCATCAAGTACCCGGTGCGCTTGCGCTGTTCCCGGTAAAAGTACTCAAGGCGTAGCTGTTTGCGGCCGCTTGCCCATTGGCTAAAGTCATCGGGTGTAGTGAAAAAGCGCTCGTCCTCAAGAAGTCGCCACGGAATCGTTGCGTTTTCGCGCTGCTGCATCTTCTCCCAAAGCCGCCATTCGCCAGGTCGGGCAACGCGTATCTCATCGCAGCCATACTGTTGTGCGATGCGTTCAGCTTCTTCAATAAGGGAGTGGCAGTTATCTGCATCATCCAGCGCGCTGTAGTGCACTTGAAAGCCTTTTTCGCGCAGTGCCTGGGCAAAGTGACGCATGGCAGCCAAAAAGAGGCCAATTTTATGGATATGATGGGGAACATAGCGCGCTTCCTCGGTAACTTCGCACAGGGCAACCACGGCATTGGCGGGCGCGTCTTGCAGCGTTGTGAGTGAAAACGAGAGCTGGTCGCCGAGCACTAAAAGCAAAGGCTTGGACATAAGTTGGCCTGTAGTTATACAAATAATGCCGATAGTATAACTTTATGCCGCCACTTTGCCGAAAAGTGATAAGATTTAATTAATTGATAGATGTACTGAGCACCATCGTTATTTTTCAGGAGCATGAGTAATGACCGAGAATGTCGTCAAGGATCAGCCGGGCGAGGGCCGCTTGGCCCATGCACCCAGCGAGCATCCGCCGGTAGCGCGCGCCAAGGTGGGTGTTGTGCTGGCAAACCTGGGAACCCCGGATGCCACCGACTACTGGTCAATGCGTCGTTACCTTAATGAGTTTCTTTCTGATAAGCGTGTGGTCGACTATGCCGGTTGGAAATGGCAGCCGTTGCTACAGCTGATTATTTTGACCAAGCGTCCGTTCTCATCGGGCAAGGCCTACCGGGGAATCTGGAATAACGAGAAAAACGAAAGCCCGCTGCTAACAACGACGCGCGCCCAGACCGAGAAGATGACCGCACGGTTAAAGGCGCTTTATGGTGACGATGTCGAGGTCGATTTCTGCATGCGCTACGGTAATCCCTCGACGGAAAGCGTGCTGACGCGATTAAAAGAGAAGGGCTGCGAGCGAATCGTGTTTTTTCCGCTATACCCTCAGTACGGTTCGCCCACCACGGCGACGGCGAATGATCAGGCGTTTCGCACCCTGATGAAGATGAAGTGGCAGCCTTATATACGTACGGTGCCCGCTTATTTTGAACATCCTGCCTACGTTCAGGCGTTGGCCAACTCGGTACAAGAAGCCTACGACGGTTTCTCGACCCGGCCGACCAAGCTGGTGGCCAGCTACCATGGCGTTCCCGAGCGCTACCTGATGGAGGGTGATCCTTACCACTGTCAGTGCCAGAAAACGACGCGCCTGCTCCGTGAGAAGCTTGGTTTTAGCAAAGAGGAAGTGGATACCGCTTTCCAGTCGCAGTTTGGCCCTGAAAAATGGGTCGGCCCACAAACCGTTAAGCATGTGGCAGAACTCGCCGAGCAGGGGCATAAGCACATTGCGATTATGTCGCCTGCCTTCTCTTCCGACTGTGTTGAAACCTTGGAAGAGATCGAAGAGGAGATTCGCGATAGCTTTATGGAAGCGGGTGGCGAAACGTTCAGCTATATACCTTGCCTGAATGATCGCGATGACCATATTGAGGCACTGTTAGCAGTCATCAACAATGAATTAGCAGGATGGCTATCGGCCCCAAACCCTAGCGTTTAGCTAGCTACTCGTCATAACTGAAAGCTAATAGCAGCCGCCCTGCGAAATTAATCGCTGTGCGGCTGTTTGCGTTTAAGCGTTTGACTGGTCAGTCAAAACTGCCTGTTATATGGTGTACAACTTTAGAATCACTATTATTCAACGCTGGCATATTATTGGCAAGGTAAGGTGTCTAACCGCTAGCGGCTGTCTTGGTGGTGAGCCTTTCGTTTTTCAGGAGGTTTCGCTTGATACAATTTGCCGTTTTAATGGGGTTCGTACTGGCGGCGCTATCGCCAATGTTAAACCACTGGTTCGGCCAGCGTGCCAGCCTAGTATTGGCTCTATTTCCTGCCGGATTGGCGGCGTGGTTGGCACTTCAAGCCCCTGAGGTCATTGAGAACGGTAGCCTGCTTTTAGAGTGGCAGTGGGTGCCTTCTCTGGGAATCAGCCTTACCTTCCTGTTGGACGGTCTATCGTTACTCTTTGGGTTATTGATTACCGTTATGGGGGCCTGCGTGCTGGTATATGCCGGCGGCTACCTTAAAGATCACCCTGATCTTGCCCGATTTCACATCGCCTTGGTCGCCTTCATGGTGTCGATGCTGGGGCTGGTACTAGCTGACGGCCTATTAACGCTATTCGTTTTTTGGGAATTGACCAGCATTACCTCCTATTTGCTGATTGGTTTTAACCACGCTGATATCAATGCACGTAAATCAGCGCGGCAGGGCTTATTCGTTACCGTGGCGGGTGGGTTAGCATTAATGGCTGGGCTGGTGCTGCTAGGGATTGCCAGCGGTAGCTGGTCGCTGGCGGAGATTCTCGATCAGGAGGCTGACCTGCGTGAACATGCACTCTACACGCCTATGCTGATCTGTTTGCTACTGGGTGCCTTCACCAAATCGGCGCAGTTTCCGTTTCACTTTTGGTTACCCAACGCCATGGCCGCGCCGACTCCGGTTTCGGCTTACCTGCACTCGGCCACCATGGTGAAAGCGGGTATTTATCTGCTGGCGCGCTTACACCCGGAGCTGGGTGGCACTGCGATGTGGGTTGGCGTTCTTTCCGTGGTCGGCGCAACCACTATGCTGGTGGGTGCGTTTTTAGCGATTCATCACACCAATATCAAAAAGCTGCTCGCTTACTCGACCATTATGGCGCTGGGCACGCTGACGATGCTATTGGGCATCGGCACCGAGTACGCGATGACCGCGTTTGTTACCTTCCTGCTCGCGCACTCGCTGTATAAAGGGGCGCTGTTTATGGTCGCCGGTATTCTCGATCATGAGACCGGCACGAAAGATGTCACCCAGATGGGCGGGTTACGCTCAGTGATGCCGCTGACTGCCACCATTGCGTTGGTGGCTGCGCTTTCGCTTGCCGGTGTGCCGCCGCTACTCGGTTTTATCGGTAAAGAACTGATGCTTGAATCAGTTCTCGGTGCCGATAGCTTCCGAACACTACTGGTGCTGTTCGCCTTTCTGGCATCTATTTTAACTATCGCCGTTGCTTTCATTGTGGCGCTACGTCCTTTTTACGGTAAGCGTCACCAAACCCCGCTTGAACCACATGAAGCCCCGCCTGGTATGCTGCTTGGGCCCGCGTTGCTCGCACTAGGGTCGCTACTGTTAGGCTTGATGCCCGCTGTGCTGGGTGCTGATGCGTTGTTAACGGCAACCGCCACTGCTATATCCGGGCAAACAGTAGAAGTGGCGCTGTCGCTTTGGTATGGCATTAACGTCGCGTTGATAATGTCGATCGTTAGCCTTGGTTTAGGCTTTTTGCTGTTTAGGCGTTGGGACAGCGTGCGTGGCAAGCTCTCTGTATTGGCACCGGTGATGCGCCATGGCCCCGAGGCTGGGTATGAAAGCATGATGAATGGCATTGTGCACTTCTCAGAGTGGCAAACTCGGCTGCTCCAAAACGGCTATATGCGTAACTACATTTTAGTGATGTTAGCGACGCTTATTGCACTGATCGGTAATTCAATTCTATTACGCCATTCGCCTGTGTTTGCCGTTGACCTGGATGTGCGTTTTCACGAGGTAGTCGTGGCTGGCACTATGGTGATGGGGGCACTGTTTGCGACCATTTCTCGATCGCGGCTGGGGGCAGTGGTTTCCGTGGGCATCATGGGTTTTTCCATTGCATTGATTTTTGTTCTGTTCAGTGCGCCAGATTTAGCGATTACCCAACTGCTGGTAGAGACCTTAACGGTTATTTTGCTGGTACTGGTGCTGTTTCGCCTGCCACGCTTCTCGAATCTTTCCACCAGCTTGGAGCGCATACGCGACGGCGTGGTGGCCGCTATGGTGGGTATCTTGATCTGCCTACTGATTATGACCTCCTGGAGCATTCAACAGTTTGAGCCCATTTCGACCTACATGATTGAGAACAGCGCGCCTTTGGCGTATGGCCGCAACATCGTTAACGTCATTTTGGTCGACTACCGTGCCCTGGATACCTTAGGTGAGATGTTCGTGTTAGCGCTTGCCGCCATCGGCGTGATCGCCATGTTAAAGCTACGCAATAACACCAAAACCACCGACAGCAGTAAAGTAGCTGCCAAGGAGCCTTACGATGGTTAAGTCAGGCACGATTATTCTTAATACCGCCGCACGGTTTTTAATGCCGCTGCAACTGATGTTTTCTATTTTCCTATTGCTGCGAGGGCATGACGAGCCGGGCGGAGGATTTATTGCCGGCTTGGTAGCGGCAGGGGCGTTTACGCTGTACCTGTTTGCCTTTGGTGTAAGTGCCACCAAAGAAGTGCTGCGCATGGTCGACCCCCGAGACCTGATTGGGGTTGGGCTATTGCTGGGAATGATCTCGGTAGTGCCTGCCTGGTTTATGGGGCAGCCATTTCTGACAGCCCAGTGGTGGACTATCCCGGTTATCGACTTTAAAGCTTCCACGCCGCTGATTTTCGATGTAGGCGTCTATTTTGCTGTGCTGGGTTCGGTCACCGGCATGGTGATGACGCTTATGGAGGTCGACAAGGATGAACCTTGAGTTAACAGGAGGCACAGCATGGAACCATTAATGGCAGTGGCGATTGGCCTGCTGTATGCGACGGCTATTTTTATGATGTTGCGTCGTTCTATCGTCAAACTGGTGATTGGTCTGATGCTGCTCTCTAATGCCGCCAATTTACTGATTTTTACCACGGCGGGCATGACCCGTGGAGCACCTCCGCTTATCCCTGAGGGGATGATGCTGCCGCCCAGCGGGGTAGCCGACCCCTTACCCCAAGCGGTTGTGCTGACGGCCATTGTGATTGCCTTTGGGGTGCTTGCCTTTGCCGTGGTATTGATTCGACGCGCCTACGAAGTCGTTAAGGCTGATGATCTCGATAAGATGAAGGATACTGATACGTGAGGCCTGAAGTTGCTCTTCCCGTCCTCTTGCCCCTGCTAACCGGGGCAGTTTCCTTGTTGTTTTGGCGCGCGCGCCCCATGCAGCGCTTTTTGGCGGTGGCAGGTAATGTTGCGCTACTCATGGTTAGCCTGTGGCTGTTTGTATCTACGTTGTCAGATGGCTATGTCACCATGCAAATGGGTAGCTGGCCAGCTCCCTTCGGGATTACCTTAATAGCCGATCTGTTAAGTGCGGTGATGGTGTTAATGACCGCTCTTATCGGTTTGGCAATGGGTGTTTACTCGCTGGCCACCACTGGCCGCGGCCACGAAAAATTTGGCTACTATCCGTTAATGCACCTGCTGCTCGCCGGGGTGATGGGGGCCTTCTTAACCGGCGATATCTTTAACCTCTATGTATGGTTTGAGGTAATGCTGGTGGCCTCTTTTGCGCTGCTGATTCTGGGGGGAGAACGCGCGCAGATGGAAGGGGCGATTAAGTACGTCACCTTGAACCTGTTGGCATCGGTCATCTTCCTGACCGCGGTGGGGCTACTCTATGGCATGGTGGGTACACTCAACATGGCCGACATTGCGTTGCGCATGGATGAGGCAGAGCACACCGGTATGGTGGAAGTGCTTGCGGTCATGTTTATGGTGGCCTTCGGCATCAAAGCCGCCGCCTTTCCGCTATTTTTCTGGCTGCCAGCCTCGTATCACACCCCGCCTGTCGCTGTTTCGGCGCTGTTTGCCGGGTTGCTCACCAAGGTGGGGGTGTATGCGATGTTCCGTGTCTTCACCCTGATGTTCGATCAAACCATGGGCTATCTCCAGGAGATTATGCTCTGGGGTGCTGCCTTCACCATGGTAACAGGCGTGCTCGGTGCCGCCGCCCAGCATGAGTTTAGGCGAATCTTGTCGTTTCATATCGTCAGCCAGATTGGCTATATGATCTTAGGCTTAGCTCTTTACACACCTTTGGCGATCGCCGGTGGCGTGTTTGCCATCGTGCATAACATGGTGGTGAAGACCAATCTCTTCTTGATCAGTGGTATCACCCACCGTTTGCAGGGAACCTACCAGCTTAAAAAAATGGGCGGGCTGTACCGAGATCGCCCTTGGCTTGCCGTGGCGTTCTTTCTTTCTGCCTTCTCGCTGGCGGGGATACCGCCGCTGTCAGGCTTTTTTGCCAAATTTGTAATTGTGCGTGCAGGCCTGGAAATTGAAGCCTATGTGGTGACCGGCATTGCACTGGCGGTGGGATTGATGACGCTTTATTCCATGGTGAAAATTTGGAATGAAGTGTTTTGGAAGTCGTTACCCGAAGATAACGACGTGCCTGCGACTGCCACGCCAACTGGTGACGACGGTCGTCTGTTAAAGCCTAGCCTGTGGATGATGTATTCGCCCGTTATGGTGTTGGCGTTATTTTCTCTGCTCATTGGTGTGCTTGCAGAACCTATTATGTGGGTGATGATGGGTATTGGTGATCAACTGTTTGAACCTTCGGGGTACATCGAAGCCGTATTGGGTGCTTCAGCCAGTGCAGACGATGTTCTGCTGCAGCCAACGGGGGCGGCAGAAGATCAACCTGAGGCGGACGCCGGGGAGACAGCGCGATGACCGGAGCCATTTGGAACCTACTGCTAGGCCTTGCTTGGGTACTGTTAAGCGGTGATTTTAGCGGCTTAAACCTCCTTGTCGGGCTAATATTTGGCTACATTACGCTGATACTCATCGAACCTCAGCTTGATTCCCTAAAAGGCTATCCTGCGCGAGTACCGCGTTTTATCGGCTTTATTGGTTTTTTTCTAAAAGAACTTGTTCAAGCCAACTTGCGTGTCGCTTTTGATATTGTCACCCCCCCTTGGCATATGAAGCCTGGGGTCATTGCGATGCCGCTTTCCGCGCGTACCGAAATGGAAATTACTCTGGTAGCCAATCTGATTTCATTGACACCAGGAACGTTGAGCCTGGATGTATCAGATGACCGTAAAGTCTTGTATATCCACGCGATGTTTTTAGACAATGAAGAGGAGCTACGGCGCAACTTAAAAGAGATGGAGCACCGGGCTTTGGAGCTATTTCGCTAATGGATACCGTCATTTTAATAAGCCAAGTCATCATGAGCCTGGCGCTTATCTTTACTTTTGTGCGTGTAGTGCGCGGGCCGAGTTTGCCTGATCGGGTGGTGGCGTTAGAGCTTTTTTCTACCACCGTGGTGGGATTGGTCGGGGTTTATGCCATCAAGTCTGACGTGGCTAGCTTTCTGGATGCCGCCATTGTGATCGCATTAATGGGGTTCTTAGCGGCAATTGCGTTTGCGCGCTTTTTGGAAAGGGGAGGCCCAAGGGATGATTGATTTCATAAAGGGCGCGTTAATCATTGGTGGTGCACTATTTATACTGCTTGCCTCAGTCGGATTGCTGCGGTTGCCCGATTTGTTAACCCGCATGCATGCCACTACCAAGGCCGCGGCGTTAGGCGTTATCTTAATTATGTTGGCAGCGGCCATGCACTTTGCTGAAGTGGGGATCGTGGCCCGCTCATTTGCCATCATCGTGTTTATCCTGATGACCGCCCCCGTGGCGGCCCACGTGATTGGCCGTGCCGGGTACTTTGTTGGCTCGAAGCTGTGGAGCGGTACCGTAAAGGATGAGTTGCGCCCGAACTATGATCCCTTAACCCATGAGCTTAAAAGCGGCCTGGAAACCCAGGAGAACGCCAAGCGCCAACCTCGCGAGACTGACCCTGACTAGGCTTGACTAGAGCAAACCACAGCGTAGTAGCCATTGAATAACCGCTGCTAAGCCACCTTCGGGTGGTTTTTTTGCGTCTGGATATGGGGTGTATTAAGACGCGAGTAATTAGTTCGCCCTTAGCAAATAATGTACAATAAAATTCATGTACAATAATTGTACTGTATAAGATAATGTGTTCATGTTTTACCCCATGCCCCGTAGAAATGTGATTAAACGTGACCATGCGACGCAAACAACACCTACCGCAAAAAGACTGTGCTCAATGCCAGCGACCGTTTCTCTGGCGGAAAAAATGGGCGTGCTGCTGGAACGAGGTGCGCTACTGCAGCGAGCGGTGCCGTCGTAGTGCCAAGTAGCCAAGCAAGCCACGGTGATAGCACCAAGTTCTGGGCAGGAATGTACCCTTAGGAGGCACAAGCATGTACAGCACGATTGATATTGTCTGGCTGCAAGACGACCTGCGTATTGCTGATAATCCTCTTTTACACTTTGCCTCTCCTCCTAGTTATCTGATGTGTATCTACGTGTTAGATGAGCGATGGTTCTTGCCATTATTTGACGTCGAATCTACGCCGCGTATTGGGCCTGCGCGGTTGCGCTTTTTATGGCAAAGCTTAATGGAGTTGCGTGGTGAGCTCCTAAAGCGTGGCAGTGATCTGCTGGTGCGCATTGGCAAGCCCAGTGATGTGGTGATTGAGTTGGCGTCAAAGCTAAACGCACGAGAGGTGCGTGTTGCTGACCATGCAGGGGTTGAGGAATTCGCGCATATTCAGGCGGTTGAGCAAGGCCTGCCTAGTCAAACGGCCCTCAATTGCATAGAGAGTGGGCGACTCATTGATCGAAAGGCGCTGCCTTTTGAGATGGAAGCGCTGCCTGGGAGTTTTTCTGCCTTTAGGCGCAGTGTGGAGAGCGAATGTGCTGTGCCTGCCAGCCGCTGCGCTCCAATAACGTTGCCCCCTTGGCCCGAGGCGGCAAGGGGATTTCCGCCGCTAAAAGCCGTCTGTGAGCAGAGCGCTACCTGGCAGCCCGATCCTCGCCAAGGTTACGCTTATAGGGGAGGAGAGTCAGCGGCTCATGGGCGTCTGAAGGATTACTTGTGGCGTCAACAGGGCGGTGAAACCTACAAGAAAACCCGCAACGGGCTATTGGGGGCTAATTTTTCAACCCGCATTTCACCCTGGCTGGCGCGAGGTTGCCTGTCAGCTCGTCAAGTCTATGAGGCTGTGAAAGCGTGGGAAGCGGAAAACGGCAGTAATGAATCAAGCTACTGGATTGGCTTCGAACTGCTCTGGCGGGAGTATTTTATCCGTACCGCTCAGTTGGAAGGGGCGAAAATGTTTGGCTCACGCCAGACTGACCAGCCGTGTGCCGCTTTCGATGCCTGGCGTAACGGTACCACGGGGTTGCCGTTTGTGGATGCCGCTATGCGGGAACTACTCCACACTGGCTGGCTATCCAATCGTGCCCGGCAAAACGTGGCTAGCTTTTTAGTTAAAGACTTAAAGGTAGATTGGCGTTTGGGGGCGTTATGGTTCGAGCACTGCCTGATTGATTATGACGTGGCCAGCAACTGGGGCAATTGGCGCTATATTGCTGGTGTTGGTCGCGATCCTCGCCAAGATCGTTACTTTAATGTGCTCAAACAGGCGGGCCATTACGATCCCCAGGGGCTCTATGTTGCTCACTGGCTGGAGCAGCTCGAAACACTGCCCAATGGCCTTGAGCGCCATCAGCCGTGGCGTGCAGACCCCTTGAGGTTTGATGCTCCCTGCGTTGTGCCCGAGCAGTGGGAGCGATGGCTAATTCCTCGCTGTGAAGTAGGCACTTTAGCTGAGTCGTCCGCCGTGGAGAGCGTTATAAAGTAATTATCACCTTCGGCCAGACCCTAGTATCTACCTCTTTTCTAGGCCATCATTCCAGATATGCCAAGGACTGCCTAAGGATCGATATAATGTCTGGTAATTTCTCTATTGGGCGGCGCTGCAGCCCTCTTTTGTGTGTTTCCATAGTCGCAGCGCTAAGCGCTCCTTTCGCGTCAAGCGTAGCGGTCGCTAACCCTCAGCTAATGTCAGAAGTCGATACTCAGGCTGCTTCTGAGGTTAGCTACGCTAATTTTCAGCAGTGGCTTCGAGATTTTCGCCAGTACGCTGCAGGCCAAGGGATCAGCGAAGCCACATTAAGCAACGCCCTGGATGGCGTTCGTTATCGTGAGCGTGTGATTGAACTCGACGGCTACCAGCCCGAATTTGTTCGCCCTATTTGGGAGTATCTGGATACCGCGGTTTCATCCACGCGTATTACTAACGGTCAAGAAAAGCTGGCTGATCACCGTGACACTGCTCAGCAAATGGAGCAGCGCTATGGGGTGCCAGCAGAAATAATCGTCGCCATTTGGGGCATCGAAAGTAACTATGGCAGTAATTTTGGCGATTTTTCGACGTTGGAGTCTCTGGCCACGCTGGCTTACGATGGTCGACGCCGTGACTTTGCTCGAGGTGAGCTGCTCGCGGCGTTACGGATTATTGATCAAGGTGATATCGCTGCTGAAGACATGAAGGGCTCCTGGGCTGGGGCGATGGGACATACTCAGTTTATTCCCAGTAGCTTCGAAGCCTATGCCGTCGATGGCGACGGTGACGGTCGGCGCGATATTTGGGACAGCATCCCCGATGTCATGGCATCAACGGCCAACTATCTTGACCGAGCCGGATGGCAAACCGGTCAACCCTGGGGTATTGAGGTACGCCTGCCCGAAGGGTTTGATTACGCCCAGACCGAACGCCGCAGCAGTGCCGAGTGGCGCAACCAAGGCGTACAGGCGCAGCAGGGCGAATTGCCGAACTTCGATAGCGCCGCTATCGTGGTACCCGCTGGCGCTAATGGCCCTGCATTTTTGGTAGGTGCTAATTTCCGTGCGATTTTACGCTATAACAATGCCACCAGTTATGCACTGGCCGTTGCGACTTTAGGCGATGCGATCGCTGGACGCGAGGGCATTCAGCACAGCTGGCCCCGGGATCAAGCGCCACTTACTCGTGACGATGTTCAAGAACTTCAGCGCGCGTTGAACCGGGTAGGATACTCTGTAGGCGGCGCGGACGGCATTATGGGGCCCAACACCCGGCAAGGTTTGCGGAACTTTCAGCGTGATCAAGGGTTAATACCGGATGGGTTTGCGACCCAGGAGCTACTTGAACAGCTACGCCAGCGTTCGCAGTAAGCAGTGTTAAAAGGGTGCTTCTAATTTCCAAGGATGATGTTATGCAGTTGATAGATAAGATGTTTTTTAACAGAGTGATGTTAGGTGCCGTGTTGTTAGGTTCTGGTCTGTCTGCTTCCATGGCGATGGCAGATGATGACCAGGTATTCGGCTGGGTTGAAAAAGCCACCCTGCAACCCTGGGATATCGAGGTAAAAGCCAAGCTCGATAGCGGAGCATTAACCTCTTCATTAGACGCTCGCGATATAGAGATGTTCGAGCAGGGTGACGAGGAGTGGGTGCGCTTTCGTTTGAAGCTTGAAGATCAAGCAAGCGGAGACGTATTCAGCGACCAAATTGAGCGGCCGCTTTATCGAGAATTGGCTGTTCGCGGAGCAGGCGGCCGCGACGAGCGTCCCGTGGTGTTGTTGGAAGTTTGTATGGGCGACACCATTTACGAAGAGCAGTTTAGTCTACGTGACCGTGAAGAAATGAACTATCCGCTGCTGCTCGGTCGTCGTACCATTAGCCACCTTGGCTTGCTGGATGTGCGTGAAACCTTCTTGCAGGAGCCCGAGTGTGGGGAAAACTCTACCGTTGTGCCCCACGACCCAGAAGATGAACAGTCCTAACTTACCTATCGATAAATGCTTAAAACAGCCGTGATAGAAGCGCGGTCACGGCTGTTTCAACGCGTAAAATGCGCGGGCCTAGATGCATACCCTCGCAACCTGCTAGCATTAGTTGCTCTACCTCCCAAGCAATAAAACCGCCCTCAGGGCCTACCAATAGCAGGGTAGGTTCACTTATGTCTCTTGGGCAAGCGTTGGGCATGCCAGGATGGGCTACGAGTCCGCGGCGTTCGCTGAGTAAGCCAGGCAGTTGCTGCTCCAAAAAAGGACGAAAGCCTTTGCTCAGGGTGACCGATGGTAGCTGGGTGTCGCGGGCTTGCTCTAAGCCGAGTACCAAGTGCTGGTGGATTTTCTCCGGGCGTAACTCAGGGGATTGCCAGTAGCTCTTCTCAACCCGTTTAGTATGTAGCAGGGTGATCTCTTTGACGCCTAGTGCCGTCACATGCTCTAACGTACGCGCCAACATACGGGGACGGGGCAGAGCCAATGCCAAATGTACGGGTAACGGTGGCGGCGGTGGCTCATCAAGGTTTTCTAATTGGAAATACGCGCGCTCAGCGTTGAGCTCTTTTAGCATCGCTTTGCCCATGGCGCCGCCTTGCACACCCACGGTGAGCCGGTCGCCATGTGCGGATCGATGGACATCACGAAGGTGTTTTAGTCGGCGTGGATCGGTGATGCAGACGTGGCCGTCATTGGTGAGATCGTTGGGATTGAGCAGAATCAAATTCATAATGATGGTCTATTGGTCACAAAGCAGGCACGGTACGCCTTGCTAAACTATTAAGGTGGCTTGCATAGGCGCGTGGTGCAGGCACAATATCAGCAACGGAACCAGTAACGGGAATAAAAAAGTCCCTATCGCGTTTAAGGAGATGCGCCGTGCGCGTAATTCGCAAATATGCAAACCGCAGGTTGTACGATACTCAGCAGAGTCGTTATGTGACGCTGGAAGACCTGCGTCGGTTAATCATCGAAGAAGAGCCGTTCAGGGTGGAAGATGCCAAAAGCGGAGAAGACCTGACGCGGACTATTCTGCTCTCTATCATTATTGAGCAGGAGCAAGCGGATAGCGAAGCGGAAGTGTTTTCAAACGATCTTCTAGCGCAGCTTATCCGGGTTTACGATATGACCTCACCGTTGCCGCTGTCGCGTTACCTCGAACAGGGTACGCAACTGATGTTGGAGCAGCAGAAACGTTTGCAGAGCCAGTGGAAACAGGCAATGCGCAACACGCCGTTAGAATTTATGCGTGAGCTTGCCGAAGAGAACATGCGCTTTTGGCAAAATACCTTGAATCAGCCGGGTCAAGCCGATGAGTCGAGTGATGCTGAGCAGCCTGAGAGCGATAGCAACGATACCAGCAAAGATAACAAACCCTCCTCCTGACCCCACTTGGTGCTGCGCTGTGGCATAATGCCGCCGATATACGCTCTCCCGTTTGAGAAGGATGCACATGAAGGTTTTGATGATAGGCGGCGGTGGTCGCGAGCACGCCCTGGCTTGGAAATTGGCGCAATCTACCCAGGTTGAGCAGGTCTTTGTCGCCCCCGGCAATGCCGGCACCGCGGCGGAAGCGAAGCTGACCAACGTAGCGATTGCCGCAACGGATCTCGACAGCCTGGTCGCTTTTGCCCGTGATGAGCAGATTGGCTTGACCGTGGTGGGGCCGGAGGCTCCCTTGGTTGAAGGTGTTGTTGACCGGTTCCAAGCGGCCGGTCTGACTATCTTTGGCCCTACTCAGGCGGCTGCTCAGTTGGAAGGCTCAAAATCATTTACCAAGGACTTCCTGGCCCGTCATGATATTCCTTCGGCTGACTACCAAACGTTTACTGACGTAGACTCTGCGCTTGCCTATTTAAGCAAAATGGGCGCACCCATTGTGATTAAGGCGGATGGCCTAGCAGCGGGCAAAGGCGTCATCGTGGCGCTGAGTGAAGCCGAAGCTGAGGCTGCTATTCGCGATATGCTGGAGGCCAATGCCTTCGGCGGTGCAGGCGCTCGCGTGGTTATCGAAGAGTTTCTGGAGGGCGAAGAGGCGAGCTTTATTGTCATGGTGGACGGCGAGCATGTGGTACCCATGGCCACCAGCCAAGACCACAAACGCGCTTATGATGGTGATACCGGCCCTAATACCGGCGGTATGGGCGCCTATTCACCAGCGCCTGTGGTCACGCCCGAGGTTGATGCACGTATCATGGAGCAGGTCATTCTGCCCACCGTGAGGGGCATGGCTGCAGAAGGCAATGCTTATACAGGGTTCTTATATGCAGGCCTGATGATCGACGCGGCGGGTAACCCCAAGGTTATTGAGTACAACTGCCGCTTTGGTGATCCTGAAACTCAGCCAATCATGCTGCGCTTAACCTCTGACTTCGCTGAGCTTTGCTTAGCGGGTGCCCAGGGCAAGCTGGATGGGCAACGCTGCGAATGGGATTCCCGTGCAGCGGTGGGCGTGGTGCTGGCGGCCGGAGGCTACCCTGGCAGCTACCGCAAGGGTGACGTGATTCACGGTTTAGCTGCGGCTGAAGAAACGGGCTGCAAAGTGTTCCACGCCGGTACCGCGCAGGATTCCCAGGGCGAGATTATTACGGCAGGTGGCCGTGTGCTGTGTGTAACGGCATTGGGCAATAGCGTCTCAGCGGCGCAGCAGCAAGCGTACCAAGGCGTTAATGCTATTCACTGGGACGGCGTCGAGTGTCGCCGTGATATCGCCTTCAGGGCGATTGCCCGAGAGGAGTAAGCACGCCTTACGCTAAGCTAATACTGACGAGGAAACAGGGCATGGAGCGTGTCAAGCTGGACTTTCCCGCTGAGGCGGTCATACATCGTCACCCCTTGACCGTGAGGGTAACCGATATGAACTACGGCCGTCACTTGGGGCATGATGCGCTGGTATCACTGCTCCACGAGGCGCGCATTCAAGCCTTTGCTGCACTGGATCTGCCTGAGTGGGATATGCAGGGATACCCTTCGGTGGTCGCTGATCTCGCCGTTCAGTATCAAAGTGAAGCGCGCTGGCCCGATGGCCTAACGATTGCCACCGCTGTACCCGAGCCCCAAGGCAAAGCGTTGACGATCTATCAGCGCATCTACCAGGCAGATTCTCAGCAGGTAGTCGCTACCGCACGGATCAATCAGCTACTGATTGATCGTGCTACTGGGCGTCCTGTCGAAGTACCCGAGCAGGTTAAACAAGCGCTTTCCCACGCGAGGTATGGCTGATGTCTCGGGAGTATCCGATTATCGCGGTAACCGGTTCCTCAGGGGCGGGTACCACCACCGTGAAGCGCAGCTTTGAGCGCATGTTTCTGCGCGAAGATGTGCATGCAGCAATGGTCGATGGCGATGCCTTTCACCGCTATACCCGTGATGACCTGCACCGCATCTTCCGAGAAGAGCCAGAACGCAAAGACGAACTTTCGCATTTTGCCGTAGAGGCGAATTTGCTGGATCGTCTGGAAGGGTTGTTTAGTGAGTATGGCGAACACGGTTCGGGGACTTTTCGGCACTATATCCATGCTGAGGATAAGCAGAAAATTGAAGCAGGCTGCCGGGTAGGTACTTTCACCGAGTGGCAGTCGCTTCCCTGTGGTACCGACCTGCTGTTTTATGAAGGTTTACATGGTGGGCTGGTCACTGAGGAGTATGACATTGCCCGCCATGTGGATCTGTTGGTTGGTGTGGCGCCAACCATGAATCTTGAATGGATTCAAAAGATCGACCGTGACACTAAGCTGCGGGGCTACTCACAAGAAGCGGTCATTGACACTATCCTGGGTCGGATGGATGACTATGTGCGCTACATCCAACCGCAGTTTTCGCGTACTCATATCAATTTTCAACGTGTGCCCACCGTCGATACCTCTAACCCCTTTGAAGTTCAGGATATTCCCACCGACGCTGAGTCGTTCGTGGTCATCCGTTTTCGTGATCCCTCCACCGTTGATTTCCCTTGGCTGCTGGCGATGATTAAGGACTCGTTTATGACCCGTCCGCACACGTTGGTGGTGCCGGGGGCGCGGATGTCGCTGGCGATGGAGTTGATTCTTGCCCCCTTGGTTAGGCATCTTCTTTCCCAGAGACGATTTCGTTAAAAGGTCGTGGGCTTGAAGCTACCTCTCACCGGTGCAATTCATCGGTGCAATCATCAGACTGGCAGAGATAATTCGACACTTAAGTGGCAAGTAGTTAATAAAGGAGAGCTGTATGGATTGTCTGTTTTGTAAAATCATTAACCGTGAAATTCCCGCTGATATCGTTTATGAAGATGACCACGTGTTGGCATTCAATGATATTGGCCCCCAGGCGCCTACTCATCAGCTAATCATTCCTAAAAAGCATATCGCCACGCTCAATGATATCGATGAGGCTGATATTGCCACAGTAGGGCGGCTTCAGTTTACCGCCGCCAAGCTTGCCCGCGAGCAGGGGTTTGCTGAAGATGGCTACCGCGTGGTGATGAACTGCAACGAAATGGGCGGACAAACGGTCTACCATATTCATATGCATCTACTCGGTGGGCGTGCATTCACATGGCCTGCCGGTTGAGTTCGGCAGATCGCTATCGCAAGTCAACGGAGTGTTGCCATGGATCGTCAACAGAGTCGTTCAGATCGCCTGATACATCAGTTCGATACCGTTTTACGAACGCTTATGCCACACGCTGCTTCACCACAGCGCACCAGCCCCGCTGAAGGTGTGGCTGAGGGAACGTTCGACGATCAAGAACGCCGCCATGCAGCAGGTTTGATGCGTATCAACCATTCTGGTGAGGTGTGTGTTCAAGCGCTGTATCAGGGGCAGGGCGTGACCGCTAAACTTCCTCATGTGCGTCACCAGATGGAGCAGTCGGCGCTAGAGGAGATCGACCATCTTGCCTGGTGTGATGAGCGTCTAGAGCAGTTGCAGAGCCGAACAAGCTGCTTAAACCCGTTGTTTTATGCCGCTTCCTTTGGCATTGGCGCGGCCACTGGGGCGGTCAGTGATCGTATTAGTTTGGGATTGGTTGCCGCGACCGAAGAGCAGGTAGGTAAGCATCTTGATTCACACCAACAGTCGCTACCCCGTGGTGACAACCGCTCCCGCGCCATACTGCGCCAGATGGCAGTTGATGAAGCTCACCATGCTCAGCTTGCCTTAGAAGCGGGGGGCGTTCGCTTTCCGGCACCGGTGAAGTGGGGCATACGGCTGGCCTCTAAGGTAATGACTAAAAGCGCCTATCATCTCTGAGACATATTCACGTTGCATAATGGGTTAAGTGGCGGTGTAGGGAAGTCGTTACCAAGGAGAGGAGCAAGAAGATGCTAGGCAATGCAGTGCTGTTTTTAATTATTGCGATCATCGCTGGGGCGGTCGGTTTTTCTGGCATTGCCGGGGCGGCGTCCACCATTGCGCAAATTTTGTTTGTGCTGTTTCTTATTTTGTTTCTTGTGTCATTTTTTACCGGCCGCAGACGTTAGGGCTTTGCGCTAGCGTCAGTGCAAACACAAACTAAAAGGCCCCGCTCTGCGGGGCCTTTTGCTGTCAGCATTGACTGCCAGCGTGATGCTAATGATTAAGCATCAATACGCTTATACTTCATGCGCTTAGGCGTATCGTTTCCGACCCGCTTTCTATGATCCTCTTCGTACTCCGCGTAGTTGCCTTCAAATAAGACCACTTCAGAGTCACCTTCAAAGGCCATAATGTGCGTGGCGATACGGTCAAGGAACCAACGATCGTGAGAGATCACCATAGCGCAGCCCGGGAAGGCTAGAAGCGCGTCCTCCAGTGCCC
The DNA here is from genome assembly GCF_000982975.1 of Halomonas sp. A3H3. Lineage (NCBI taxonomy): Bacteria > Pseudomonadati > Pseudomonadota > Gammaproteobacteria > Oceanospirillales > Halomonadaceae > Halomonas > Halomonas sp. A3H3. The sequence continues at coordinate 3,760,138 of NZ_HG423343.1, forward strand.
GCAGGGTTTCAATATCCAGGTCGTTGGAGGGCTCATCGAGCAGCAGCACGTTAGCGCCTTGCTTGAGCGTTTGGGCAAGCTGTAAGCGACCGCGCTCACCACCGGAAAGCTCCGACAAACGCTTCTGCTGGTCGTTACCCTTAAAGTTGAAGCGACCCACATAGGCACGCGAGGAGACTTCGTAGCCGTTAATATTAAGGATATCCTGACCATCCGAAACGGCTTCCCACACGCTCTGCTTGTCATCTAAGCCGTCGCGTAGCTGTTCGACGTAAGCGATATCGACCGTTTCACCCACCAGGACTTCGCCTTCGTCCGGCTGCTCTTTACCGGTAATCAGTTTAAAGAGCGTCGATTTACCCGCACCGTTACCACCGACGATACCAACGATCGCACCCTGGGGAATGGTGAAGGAGAGGTTCTGGTAGAGCAGCTTGTCATCGAAGCGTTTAGCCACATCACGAAACTCAATGACGTTATCGCCCAGGCGCGGGCCAGGCGGAATATAAATTTCATTGGTCTCATTACGCTTTTGGAAGTCGCCAGACTGCATCTCTTCAAAGCGGTTGAGGCGTGCTTTGCTCTTTGCCTGGCGGCCTTTGGCGTTACTGCGCACCCACTCAAGCTCTTGCTTGATGGCTTTCTGACGCGAGGCTTCCTGCTTGGCTTCCTGGTTCAAACGCTGATCTTTCTGCTCCAGCCACTGGGAGTAGTTACCCTCGAAGGGTATGCCTTGGCCACGATCAAGCTCCAAAATCCAACCCGCCACGTTGTCCAGGAAGTAGCGGTCGTGGGTGATCGCCACTACTGTACCGTTATAGTCGTGAAGGAAGCGTTCAAGCCAAGCCACCGATTCTGCATCCAGGTGGTTGGTAGGCTCGTCAAGCAGCAGCATATCGGGGCTGGAGAGCAGTAAGCGGCAGAGTGCTACACGACGGCGCTCACCACCTGAGAGGTTACCCACTTTGGCATCCCAGGGGGGGAGTCGCAGTGCTTCGGCAGCAACGTCAAGTTTGCGTTCCAGGTTATGCGCATCAGCAGCTTCGATAATATTTTCAAGCCGGGCCTGCTCGCTGGCTAGCGCATCAAAGTCGGCGTCGGGCTCTGCGTAGGCCGCATACACCCCATCCAACTTCTCCTGGGCATCTTTGATCGCCCCCAGTGCTTCTTCGACGGTGTCGCGGACGTTTTTCTCGTCATCTAGCTGCGGCTCCTGTGGAAGGTAGCCAACATTGATGCCAGGCATCGGACGAGCTTCACCTTCAAACTCTTTATCGACACCGGCCATAATGCGCAGCAGTGTGGATTTGCCCGAACCGTTAAGCCCCAGAACGCCGATTTTGGCGCCAGGGAAAAACGAGAGCGAAATATCCTTGAGAATTTGCTTTTTGGGCGGCACTACTTTGCCAACCCGGTTCATGGTGAAAACGTATTGCGCCATGGAGATCCGTTAAGTTGTTGAAAAGAAGAAAGCGACAGCAGCAGACTGCTGGCTCTTATTGCTGGCTGAAGCGTGATGATAGTGGTCTGCACCAGGAAAGGCTAGGCTACTTGAGGTGTTGGCTAGCCAGGCCCGCTCATTTGCTGAGAAGGCCAAGCTGCTCAAGGATTACTCTTCTTCGTCCCAGTCATCTTCGATGGCGCGCTGAAGTCGTCGCTCTTCCAACCACGCCTCGACTTGGCGCCGCGCGCGTAAGCTGTCAGCTTTGCTCGGTTTGCTTCTGTTGTAGTGGTCGTCATTGACGGCGTCTAAGCTTTCGAACTCATCTGAGTCGAGTGTTTCGTTGCCTAAGGTTTCATGACTTAGGGTCTCACGACTTAGGGGATCACGGCTCATGTGATGTCCTCCAACCCAGCCGGCGTGCCGGCGTAACAACGGCTTCACGCGAGTACATGTGCAGTTTATTAAACACATGCCAACTGCAAAGTGAAGCGCCTAGCGCAATTCAAGCGCCTTGCCGCTATATAACGCCAGTTGGGATGAAGTTCAAGCTTTATAGTTTTTTTTAGTGAGAAAGTTAATGATTAGCTGTTTTCTCGCTGCTTTTGTAACTCCGCTAGCGCAAGCTGTGTTTCTACACGCTCCGTTACATCTTTTTGCACGCCAATGTAATACATCAGCTTGTCTGCTTCGTCATAGACCGGCGTAATGGAAAGTTCATTCCAAAACATGGTGCCGTCTTTGCGATAATTACGCAGTACTTCTCGAGAAGGTCGGCCCTCGTTTAGCGCATCTCGAATGGCGACAAGCGCGTCCTGGTCGCGGTCTTCGTTCTGTAAAAAGCGGCAATCGCGATACAGAATTTCATCAGCACTATAGCCCGTCAAGCGCTCAAAGCCTTTGTTGACGTAGATGAGGATATTTTCATCCCCTTCCTGTTCGGCAACGACAATGCCGTCTTCCGATGCGTCAACAATACGTTCGAGCAATTCTGGACTGATCAATGGAGATCGTTTCATCAAGGGGTTCCTGTTGCAGCTCCAATCCTTTCCGTCGTTCACAGTCGCTTTCGCCCATGAGCTAACGGAGTTTCCAATCACTTATTATAGGCAGCATAGCAAAGGCGCCACTACATCACTGCTATTCGGCCCTATCATGGCGAGCGTTGTCACGCATTGCAATCGCGAACGCTACGCTAATGTAGGTAGAGCTCTCGATAGCACGCTTGAATACATGTGGTTACCAGTGGCGCGTCACTCGACTTCAGGTAATTGATGGGTGCTAAGTATGGCCCCCACGGCGGTAGCCGCTAGCATGAGGAGTAATGTGCCGCTACCAAACCACTGGGCAAAGGCGCCAATAAGGCCACCTACAATCAACATTAATACGCCGGTTAAGGTATTCGAGAGCGCCACGTAAAGCGCACGATTATCTTGGCTGGCCATATCGACGAGGTAGGTTTTACGCCCTAAGCGTACGCCGTGGTGAACAATCACGAGTAGTGCATAAACTGCCGCATAGGGCCATATGCTGTGTGTCCACTCGCCGGGTAACCAAGCTAAACTAGCGCCCATTATGCAGCAAATGGCGGTACCGATCGCCGCATCGCGCATCACGCCACGGCTCGACTGATCCGCCCGTTTCCCCCATACCGGGCTAGCTACCATCGCGGCCAGCCCCGACACCACAATCAGTATGCCCAGGCCTCCCAGGTCGGTGCCGCTTTGGTTTTGCCCTAGCAGGGCGATGTAGGGTAGGGCGAGTGCACTTGAGAGCAGCAGCGCCCTGGCAAGGTTGAAGTGTAAAAAAGTACGGTCATCTTTTAACAGCGACAGTCCCTGTTTAATACTGTCCCAGCCGTTTTCGCCGCCTTCTACTGCCCCAGGGGCTTCTTTGATGCGTGCGGCGGCGATGGCATTGATTAGCCACCCGCAGGCAGCTATGGCCAGCAGTATCGCCACCACTAAATGGCCGGGTCGGCTCTCAAACAACATTAGCAGTGTCCCAGCGACCAGCGTTGCACCACCAGCAATGCTGCCGCTCCAGCCCATTAGCGTACCGCGGCGGCGCTTGGCAATGGTTTTGCCCAGCACATCTTTTGTGGCAATTGAGGATAAGCCACGTGCCAGTGAGAGCAGAACTAATGCTGTGAGCACTAACGCTCCGCCCAAGGTGCCGGTGGCGAACAACGCCAGTACGGCAAGCGTTAAGGCAGCGAAGGCTTGGGTCAGCGCGCCGACCACCCACACCCATTTGCGCTTAGGTTTTAAGCGAATAAACCCCGCTACGAAGATTTGCGGCAGCAGGGCACCCGATTCTCGGATGGGGACCAGCAGACCTACCATCCAGATGGGAGCGCCAATAATGCCCATCAGCCAGGGTAAGACTAAACGCGCGCTCGACAGCTCGTCAGCCAGTTTATTGCCCAAAGAGGCCCATATATGTAGAAAAAAATTACGCGGTTGTTCGTCGCAGGCGCTTTCAGGTATGTCGTCGCACATGCGGCTGTCGTCATCGCCCGTTAGCCACTCATACAGGCGAGTTTGTGAAACGTTATGTTCGGCCATTGGGACTCCTTCTTAATCGACCTATCTCAAGCGACCTGTCTCAAGAGAGCTATTTCAAGAGAGCTATCTCAAGCCATCTCAAAATGACAGAATATCCTTTTAGAATGCCACATTAACTTGCCTGGGAGATCAGGGATGTCACGTATTCAAATCCGTTATTGCACGCAATGCCAATGGCTGCTGCGCAGTGGTTGGTATGCACAGGAGTTGCTCTCAACCTTTGGTGAAGATTTAAGCGAGGTCTCATTAGCCCCTTCCCATGGCGGTACGTTCGAGATCTGGTGTGATGATCTGCTGTTATGGGAGCGCAAGCGCGATGGCGGTTTCCCAGATATCAAGCTTCTTAAGCAGCGTGTACGCGACCAGTTGGAGCCGGGTCGAGATTTAGGGCATATCGACCGATGAATCAGGATAGGCAAGCAATCCTGTTTGGCTTAGGGGCCGTCGCATTATGGTCGACGGTGGCAACGGCCTTCAAAGTGGCACTCGCTTGGATGAGCCCTCTAGAGCTGATGTGGCTCGCAGCGCTTGTTTCTTGGGCACTGATGGGGGCGCTGGTCATCAAGCAGGGAAATATCGCCACAGCGTTGCGCACCGGTTGGAAGACAGCAGCGTGGGCAGGGCTTATGAACCCAGTGGCTTATTATTTGGTGCTCTTCGCCGCCTATGACCGTCTCCCAGGGCAAGAGGCGATGGCACTAAATTACACCTGGGCCTTAGCGATGGCGTTTTTGGCCGTGCCTTTGCTCGGGCAGCGCTTAACGCGTATGGATATTGTTGCTGGGCTGGTCGCCTACGCAGGCGTATGGGTGATAGCAACACGAGGCGCGGTTTTAAATGTCTCTTTTGCCGACCCGTTAGGGGTCGTGCTGGCACTCGCTTCGACTCTTCTTTGGGCGCTGTATTGGCTGCTTAATGCGCGGGATAGCCGACCACCCCTTGTTGGCCAGTGGCAAAACTTTAGCGTTGGCCTACCTGTGTTGACCCTATTGCTATTACTGGGCCCTGGTTACCAGTGGCACGGTTGGCCTGCCTTTGGTGCTGGTGTGTATGTGGGGCTATTTGAAATGGGGGTGGCCTTCATTCTGTGGCAGTTGGCAGTGCATAAAGTGTCGCGCACGGCCAAAGTCTCCAACCTGATTTTTCTCTCACCTCCTGTATCACTGCTGTTACTTTTCCTGGTAGTGGGAGAGCCTATTTTGCCTTCAACGTTGATTGGGCTAGTGCTGATACTGCTGGGTCTCGGGCTGCAACAAGCACAGAAAAACGAATAATTCTGAATATTTTTTTGTGTTTTAATGGTGTTCTTATTGTAATTTTTTGTGACATTTGGTTTTATAGCCTCAGGATGAGTAGGAAATTAACTAAATTAGGCTAAGCTCAGCTAATTAAGTTTTATCTACCATGTGTTTACTTCAAAAATTGGGCGCTCGTAGAGGGACACAGGCTCACTTCGGGATGAGACTTCGCGGGCTTACGCTTGAAGCAATAGTGCAGCATGGCTCAATGGGTCACACGAATAATGAGCTGCGTGCGATGAGTGCCACATCATAGGGAACGCTGACGATGAAAAAAAATGCCGTATCGAGACTAAAAAAAACCTTCTGTCACCATGTTTTTAAGCCGCTGACAATGACCACGTTAGCGTGTGTCCCGCTTACGGCATTAGCGCAGTCGCTACCCGCTAGCCTCTACGCGCCAGGTGCCACTGATCTTCCCAGTACTATTCAACAAACGATCATTACTAATCCCGATGTAAACGCTGCATGGGCGAACTTTAGCGCTTCTGGGAGCGATGTCAGAGTCGCAAAGGGTAATTATTTGCCTTCTATTGATATCTCTGCGGGCGTGGGTCGGCAAGACCAGCAAAATGATGGGCGCGGAAGCTATAGCAGTGACTTTGCTGAGCTCACGCTCACCCAAATGGTGTTTGATGGGTTTGCCACCCGTAGCGAAGTAGAGCGTTTGGATCGCACTCGGCTGATTGCCTATTTTGAGCTGCTGGGTGCAAGTGAAGAGGTGACGCTTGAAGCTTTTCGCACCTACCTTGATGTGCTTCGCTACCGCGAGATGGTGCGTTTAGCTCAAGATAATTACCGCGAACACCAACGTGTGTTCTCGCAAATTGAAGAGCGTGCGCTTTCCGGGGCGGGCCGTGGCGTTGACCTAGAGCAAATTAGCGGCCGTTTGGCATTAGCCGAATCCAACTTGATGACCGAGGCGTCGAACCTGCACGATGTAACGGCTCGCTATCAGCGTATCGTAGGCGAACTTCCTCCTCAGAATATGTCGCCTGCACCTAGCTTGGCCGATGAACTACCCGCTGGTGTCAACCAAGCGATCGAAATGGCATTTGAGGGGAACCCTGAGTTCCATGCCGCGATTGAAAATATTGCTGTGCAACGTGCGGAACAAGAGGCTGCGAAGGCCGCCTTTATGCCCCGCCTGGATATACAGGGACGTACGGGCACCAATAATCAAGACGACTCGATAGCTGGGCGCAGTGATGAGCACAGTATTCAACTGGTCGCCAGCATGAACCTCTATCGCGGTGGTTCTGATAGTGCAGCTTTTGATGCGGCGGCCACGCGTATTGAACAAGCTGTCAACCAGCGCGAAACGGCCTGTACAAACGTACGTCAAACCACGCAAATTGCTTATAACGATACCCAGCGTTTGGGTGAGCAATTGAGCTATCTGAATGATCATCGCCAATCGATCAACCGGGTTCGTGGGGCTTACCAGCAGCAGTTTGATATTGGTCAACGTACTTTGTTGGACGTGCTTGATAGTGAAAACGAGTACTTCGAAGCCAGTCGAGCCTACGCGAATGCAGAGTTTGACTTAACTTTGGCTCAAGCGCGTACGCTAGCAGCAATGGGGCAACTTATGCACACCCTTGAAGTGGTGCGTGACGATATCCCCACTCTTGACGAATTGGGGTACGACGACGCCACACTTAGCGCTGAGATGGCCTGTGGAACGGAAGGGCCTCGTGGCTTTAATTTAGAAGACTTTACGCGCGGTATTTCTTCGCTACCCACTCAAGTAGATATGATAGCTTTGTCTTATTCCGCCAATGAGGAGCCAGTCATTACTTCTCAAAATCTACAATTGAGTCACGAGGATACGTTTGTCACTAACGGCTAACGTGTCTGGATGTTTCTGTATAAAAAAACAGGGTTGTTCGTCGTCTGGCGGCGAAGGATTAGCGGCTTTCGCTAATCATAGGGGAAATAGATGCCTAAATAGGCATTAGGGGAATGAGGTCTCTGTGACACAAACCAAGCTGGAAAGGCCGGCCGCTGCAAATGCTAGCGAGCAGCCAGTAGGCGATGAGTTACTCGAATGTTTGAAAGCGGTTGCCTCATTTCATCAGCATGAGGTGTCATCAGAGGCCCTTAGAGCTGGCTTGCCCTTGGAGCAGGGCAAGCTAACGCCTTCCGTATTTGGTAGGGCTGCCTCCCGTGCTGGACTGACGGCGCGAATTGTTAAAAGCAAGCTGTCGGCGCTTAACCCAGCGCTCTTCCCCGCTATTCTATTGTTGGAACCAGGTAGGGCGTGCGTGCTGTTGGGAATTGATCTCAAACAGCAAAAAGCGAACGTCATTTTTCCTGAACTATCTGAATCAAACGTTGAACTGCCCCTAGATGAACTCTATGCGGGCTATAGCGGTGAAGCTATATACGTTCGTCCTAAGTTTCTAGTGGATAACGCGTCTGAACCAGGCGTCAAGAAGCGCCGCGACCAGCACTGGTTTTGGGGCGTCATTCGCGAAAATAGATCTCTCTACCGCGATATCGTGTTGGGGTCGGTGGCGATCAATGTGTTCGCCATCGCCATGCCGCTGTTCGTGCTTAACGTCTATGACCGAGTAGTGCCCAATCAGGCAACGGAAACGCTATGGGTGCTGGCAATAGGCATCTTTATAGTGCTGTGCTTTGATTTGGTACTCAGGCTAATGCGCAGCAGCTTTGTCGACTTAGCTGCTAGCCGTGCGGATGTGAAGCTCTCTTCCTCAATCATGGCTAAAGCATTGGGCCTTCGTTTAGAAGAGCGCCCCGCATCAACCGGCTCGTTCACTTCGACGCTCCAGTCTTTTGAGTCGGTACGCGCGTTTATTGGTTCTGCGACCATTCTGGGGATTGTCGATCTTCCGTTCGTACTGATGTTTGCGGCGATTATCGCGCTGATTAATCCCTGGCTAGTGCTGCCGGTATTGGTGGGCATCGTGTTTGTGCTGCTCTACGCGCTGGCTGCTCAGGGTAAGCTTCATGAACTTTCTCAAACTACCTGGGAAGTCGGCGCACAGCGCAACTCACTGTTGGTGGAGTCTATTTCCCAATTAGAAAATGTTAAGGCCCTGCGGGCTGAAAGCCGTATCCAGCGCCATTGGGAAAAATCATCGGCCTTCCTTTCCCGTACTGGCGCGCAGCTTAAGATGGTGAGCACCTCAGTCTCCAGCGTGGCCCAGTGGGCGCAGCACAGTGTGGCGGTGTGCGTCATTATCGTCGGTGTGTATCAAATCATCGAAGGTAACCTCACCCAGGGTGGGTTGATTGCCGCTTATATGCTCTCTTCCCGGGCGATGGCACCTATAAGTCAGGCTGCAGCGCTGCTGGCGCAATATCATCAATCCTCCACGGCGCTTGAGTCACTCAATGCGGTAATGGATAAGAAGGTTGAGCGCCATGAAGGCAAGGCTTATGTAGAAAAGCCCAGCTTCGCCGGCAATATACGCCTTGAGAAAGTCACTCTTCGTTACCCCAATGAAGAGCGCGAGGCGCTAAAGGATGTATCGATAACTGTCAAAGCCGGTGAGAAAGTTGCGCTACTTGGCCGCATTGGTTGCGGCAAATCTTCATTAAACAAGCTAGTGCTAGGGTTTTATCAGCCAACCTCGGGGGCCGTGCTGGTTGATAACGTGGATATTCGCCAGTTAGACCCACTGCAGCTGCGCCGTCATATTGGCTATGTTCCTCAAGACGTTAGCCTGTTTTCAGGATCTCTGCGGGACAATATTGTGGCGGGTGGCGGTAGCGACCGCGTTGAGGATGAGGCATTGCTTAGAGCGATTGACTTGGCCGGCCTAGAGTCACTCGTCAACAACCATCCACATGGCGTGGATTTGCAAGTAGGTGAACGCGGCCAAGCACTTTCCGGCGGGCAAAAACAGTCTGTCGCCATTGCCCGTGCGCTAGTGCAGGATCCGCCTATTTTGCTGTTAGATGAACCGACAAGCTCTATGGATAATGCTAGCGAAGAAGCGTTTAAAGCCAACCTTAAAAACGTCGCTGCTGGCAAAACCATCCTAGTGGTCACGCACCGTACCTCGCTCCTCTCATTGGTCGACCGAATTATTGTCATGGATGCCGGCAAGGTCGTGGCGGATGGCCCGAGGGATACAGTGGTAGAGGCATTGCGTAAAGGCCAGATCGGGAGGGCATCGTAATGGCGCGTAAACCCTCTTCCACGACCGAGCAAAAAGGTTTTGACGCCATTGGCCGTTTCTCAGAAAAAGGCCAAAAACCATTTCGCCCTTTTATGGATCGGTTGTTTGCCAAGCGTGTGACCTCTGCCCACCTAAACCGCGATTGGGCAAGCGATACCGACTGGGCGCGTATGCAGCAAGAGCCCATTCGTGCACGGTTATTCCTCTATACCGTCCTGCTCACTGTGGTTGCGTTGTTAGTGTGGGCGTATTTTGCTTCTATCGATGAAGTAACCCGTGGGGCAGGGCGAGTGATCCCTGCAAGCCAACTACAGCGTATCCAGTCTTTTGATGGTGGCGTTGTTGAACAGATCTTTATTCGCGAAGGGCAGGTCGTCGAGGCAGGTCAAGTGCTGATGCAGATCGACCCTACGCGCTTTGTTTCTGATTTTCGAGAAAACCGTGCCCAGCGTTATGCGCTTCAGGCGCGTGCTGAAAGGCTACGTGCGCTAGCAACGGGCACTGCGTTTGAGCCTTCCGAAGAGCTCCGTCAAGAAGTGCCTGACATTGTGATGCAAGAGCGCGAGGTTTATGAAAGCCGTCGTGAAGAGTTGCGCGAACAAGAAAATGTGCTTAATGACCGCATTCGTCAGCGTCAGGAAGAGCTGCGAGAGGCGCAAGCTCGCCGTGATACAGCCCAGCGTGAAGTCAATATGGCCAGTCAAGAGCTTAACTTGACTCGCCCGCTGTTGGCTTCGGGGGCTGTGTCTGAGGTAGAAGTGCTACGCTTAGAGAGAGATGTATCTAGTGCCACAGGGGAGCGTAACCAAGCGGATGCCGCTGTTTCACGTTTAGAGGCCGGGGTGGAAGAAGCAGAAGGGCAATTGCTGGAGCTGGGTGCCGAACGCCGGAGTGAGTGGCGGAATGATCTGGCTCAAACGTTGGGCGACCTAAATGCATTGCAACAATCGGGAACTGGTTTGCAGGATAGGGTACGACTGACCGAAATTCGCTCGCCGGTTGATGGTATTGTTCAGCGCATACATATCAACACCATAGGTGGTGTTGCTCAGCCAGGGGGAGAGGTTGTTGAAATCGTGCCTACTGACGACCAACTGCTGGTTGAGGCGCGCATCGCCCCGCAAGATATCGCCTTTTTGCATCCTGGGCAGCCTGCGACTATCAAACTGACGGCCTATGACTATGCCATTTATGGTGGCTTACAGGCCGAGCTTGAGCGTATTAGCGCCGATACCATTACTGATGATGACGGTAATACCTTCTATCAAGTGCGGGTGCGCAGTTTAGAAAACGAAAATGTCGCCGATAAACTACAAGTAATTCCCGGCATGACGGCGCAAGTGGACATAGTAACGGGCAAGCGCACAGTGATGCAGTTTATGCTGAAACCTGTCTTAAGAGCGTGGCGTGATTCCATGGGGGAACGCTGATGAAGCATTGGTTCATTACGACGGATGGAAACTTAAAAGCGCGTTGGAAAAAAGCGTTTCCCGAGATGGTAGCCTCCAAACCAGATGTGTTTATTAATAAAACACAGCCTAATGATGTGGTTTGGCTGTCTACGACTGTTGAAGGGTGGTCAGAGCTTATCGGTACCGTAACTGCCAAGGGAGCTGTTGTTGTTGTACTAAGTTACTCGCCGGATGACCGTGAGGCGTTAAGGTCACTGGATCTGGGGGCGCGGGGATATGTTCATACGCTTGCTGCGCCCGAGGTACTTAAGCAAGTGGCGTTGGTGGTCACTAACCAAGGCGTGTGGGTTGGTCAAGAGTTGCTTGCTAAGGTGCTTGGAGGCTCTTTTAAAGCGTTGCAGCAAAGGGCTGAAGGTGGCAGTTCTTTCAATACAGAGCAGCTTGGAGATTTAACCGACCGTGAACGGGGCGTTGCACTTGCTGTGGTGCGCGGCGCTACAAATAAGGAAGTCGCGCGTCAGTTAGATATTACGGAGCGTACAGTAAAAGCGCATCTTAGCGCTATTTTCAAAAAGCTGGCTGTTCGAGACCGCTTACAGCTTATTTTGAAGCTAGCACCGGTAGTGGAACGCATTCCAGAGCGCTTTTAATGTTTATAACTTAGCGCGAGCAGCGCCTCTATATGTTGCAGCGCTTATTCAATACATTTCTGTCCCTCACATTAGCCTCTATTATTGAGCAACTTAATGCCGGGTATTAAAGATTCTTCACTGTATTGCTCGCTTCCATTAAGTAAGTCGAGTGCTGAACACTCCTCCCGAGCGGCGGAAATTTCGCATGTGTTGGATAGCATGGGTGACACCGTGATGCCTATGTGGTTGGACAGACACACAGAGTTTGCGGAATTTTCGCAGGTAATGTTGATTTCAGTAAGCGATGGCTATGAGCGTGCACAAGTCACGTCTGTGCAACTTGATTTGAGCAGCTTGCAGGCAGGCAACTGGGCGGCGTTATTACCCACTTTGAAGCAAGCAGTGACAAGACTGGAGCGAAAGTTCTCCCATCCTTTGGTGTGGTGTCGGTTGGAATGGCCTTTTGCCGTACGAGAGTGGCAGTGGCAGGCGCTAAAACAGGAGATGAAGCGCTATAAGCGCAGCTATTTTCGCAGCGGCCTAGCCTTTGTTGGTAAGAGGCTCCCGCGACTTTTGTTGACTGAGATGGAGCTAAACGCCAATGCCTGTTTGTACGCAGGAGGGCATGTTGAGCATGCTGAAGTCAACCAACATCACCTTGAGCGCTACATGAAAGCGCGTCACGGCTCAAGCCAGATGCCGGACTTTGCCGACAACATGACGATGTGGAGTTTTTCCACTACCGGCATATTTGTGGATGTTAGCGGTGAGACAACAAGTGTGCATGCACTGGAAACCCGACCAAGGCGCTGGAGTAGGCGGGAGATGCCACCGCTGACAGTGGCTTCCACAGGGGAACTGATAGCCCGCTCGACCCGCTTTTTAGGCAAACAGGTTGGCCAGGATGGTCGATACATATATGGCTATTTTCCTTGTTTTGATCGCCTCATTAATACTTACAATGTATTACGTCACGCCAGCAGTACTTATGCTTTGTTGGAGGGGTATGAGGCTTGCTCTGATCAACTGCTTTTAAGTGATGAGCAGCTTGGGCTGGTACGCCAACAGATATCTTGGGCGCTTTCGGGCTTATGTTCCGAGTTTGTCGTTCATCGCCAAGGGGCGGCCTATGTGGTGGATAGGGGCGATATCATCAAGTTGGGAGCCAATGCGGTCGCCATTCTTGCGTTGGTGAAGTATCACCAAGTCATGGGAGATGATCGTTATGCTGATTTGGTGGATGCACTGGCGCTAGGGATTTCAAGAATGCAGGAAGCCGACGGTAGCTTTGTGCACGTACTCAATGCTGCGGATTTATCGGTTAAGGAAAAGACCCGGATAATTTATTACGATGGTGAAGCCGCTTTTGCTCTGATGCGACTTTACGATCATACCCGCAATAGTCGTTGGCTGGACTGCGTTGTCAAAGCGTTTGACTACTTTATCGCTAACGGGCACGAAAAGGCACATGACCATTGGCTTGCTTATTGCGCAAATGAATTGGTGGCGCATTGTCCAGAGCGACAATATTTTGCGTTTGCGGTGCGCAACATAGAAGGTTATGTCGATTTTATTCGCGAGCGGGTGACCACTTTTCCAACACTGCTTGAGCTGTCAATGGCGTTTCACAAGACGCTGCTCAAGCTGGAGACACGCCCTGATTTAATCGATGTGCTGAACGGTTTTGATATCAATGCGTTTTATCGGGCACTGCACGCCAGAGCGAACTATCTTCTGAATGGTTTTTTCTGGCCGGAAGTAGCGATGTACTTTAAGTCACCCGCTACTATCCTGGATGGTTTTTTTATTCGCCATCACGGTTTTCGCGTAAGGATTGACGATGTAGAGCACTACCTTTCAGGGCTGGTGGCCTATCAGCAACTGCTGTGTAAGGGAAAATATGCCAGTATCAAGCCACCGTTAGAAAATAAGCTTGATGCAGAGGCTATGGCCTCGGCAACGGGGGGAGAATGGATAACATCTCCTCCTGATAAATGGTTGGCAAGTGGAGTATGCTGCTGGCCGAAATCCTTTCAACCTGGGCAGGTGGTTGTCGCTCGGGGCAAGGAGATGAGCAAAGGTTTTTTGCCATTCGCGGCGGTGAAATCACTGGTCACTAAAGGTGCTTCCTCAGTGCTTTGTGATGATGGCGAGGTATATCGTGATATCGGTGTGCCCGTGTTACAGGTAGACGATATTCGCGCAGCAACACTGGCCATAGGGCAGTGGCAACGGCGCTGCTACGCAGGTCGTGTCGTTGGTATTACCGGAAGCGCAGGCAAAACAACGGCAGTGGCGATGCTAGCCCATGTGCTGAGCTACAACAGTTCAGTAGGGCAAACGCAAGGCAGTGCCAACCTGCCGATTGGTATTGCCTGGAACATCGCTTCAATGCCTCCAGAGGCGCCATACTGGGTTGTTGAAATGGCCATCGGCTCCATGGCCCACAATACGGATATTGCTCGCCCTGATATCGCCATTGTTACGAATATCGCTGCGTCGCACCTGGAATATCACCACTCGTTGGACGAAATTGCTCGTAAGAAAGCGCTTATTTTTCAGGGTATGCCAGCCAATGGGGTCGCAATTCTCTATCGTGATATGCCGCAGTATGCCTATCTTGCTGAGCAGGCAAGGAGCTACCACCTAAAAGTAGTCAGCTTTGGCGAGCATGCTGACGCTGACATACGCATGCTTGAGTTTTCAGGCAATAGCGGGCGCATTACGTTCGATGGCGCTTCGTATGAACTATGCATGAGCGCCGCTGGGCGTCATATGCTGCTTAACGCTATGGCAGTGCTGGCAGTGGCCAGGCACGACAACCTTCCTTTAGACACCGTTATGGCTCGCCTAGCCTCTTTTCAGGCTGTGGCAGGGAGGGGGGAGGTGCGGGCCATTGATTACCACGGAGTGGCGATCACTGTGTACGATGAAGCTTATAATGCCAATCCGTTATCGATGCGTATGGCACTGGAAGCTTTCTCCGCACTACCTGTCGATGCGGATCACAAGCTATTGATTATTGGCGATATGCTGGAGCTTGGCTCAGAATCAGAGGTGCTGCACCTGGAGCTTGTTCCCATACTTAACGCGTTATCGGCCAGGCAAATACTGCTGTGCGGTCAACATTGCCAAGCGTTAGCGCCACTACTGGGAGGGGAGGCCGCCGGAGTGTTTCATTTCTCGGGTGTCAAAGCACTTGAAGCAGCATTGCCTAACCACATGATGTCGCAAGATAGCGTACTTGTTAAGGCATCCCATGGTATTGGGTTACACGCGCTTTTTTCACACCTGACCCGTGGATAAATACTTATCGTCAAGCCGGCGCTGGTGGGGCGCTCTGCTATTGCTTTGTGCGATAGGCAAGCTAGCGCCTGCTGTTGCTCAGTCGCAGCATGAAGCCGGTGAATGCTACTACCTGCAGGGTGATGGATCGCTCGAGGAGTTGGCAAATGAGCCGAATCCTGCGAAGGGTTTTGATGACATTCACTTCTTTGTCGAGAGCCCTGACCAGAGTGCGGCGCTAAACGCAACGCAACTTGAAGACTTGGAGCTTCAGTTGGCGGCTGCCGATGCGCTTTATCGCGACGTGCTGGGGCTCACACCACCTTTGCTCATGCCACGCTATCAGCGTGCGCACTTCATTATGGTGGTTTTACGTACTGATCAAACACGTAGCGGGCAGGCTTATGACGAAGTTGTACGCAGCGCTGCCTCGCCAGATTGTCATATTCGCATGGCTCTGGGTGGGCATGTGAATGCAGCACGGAGCTTAACGCCTGCACATGAACTGTTTCATCTATACCAAAACGCACACATGATGTTCAAGCAAGGTTGGGTGCATGAAGGGTTGGCTCGCTGGTCGGAATCGCTGTTGAGAGGGGATGTACAACAGGGGGATTCCCTGCCCGCTAATATCGAGGCGCTTGAGAGGGTGATGCAAGAGAGCTACGGCGCAGCGCCATTTTGGCAGCGGTTGTTTTACCTGCTTGACCCCCAAGGGGATATATCCATTCCTGATGCGCTTCGAGATATACGCTATCACGATGGCAGCCAAGTAGTGGCGGTGACCGAGCTTTATGGGAGCGCGTTTCTGCCGCTGCTATTCTCTTCACTAAACGAGGCCGGGAAGGCCCTTGCGACCCAAGAACAATGGCCAGTGTACAGCTGGGCAGAGGCACAGCAGCGCAGTCTGCGCCACAATGAGGCCATCCTATCTGCAGTGCATCATGCAGTTTCAACGTATATGTCGGTAGCAGATCAGCCGGAAGAGTTACGTGTATTCATGCAACTTATTAAGCCAATGACTGATTGATGAGCAATCTGGTGACTGAGACGAATGAGATCCATGGCGATCAGGTTCGTGACTTAATGATGGCGCTGGCTCGCGAGGTGCTGTGGCCATTTCGCTGGCGCGTGGCCACTATCCTGTTGATGCAGATCGCAACTCAAGTAATGCTGTTGGCAAGCTTGGTACTCCCCTGGCAACTGCTCCAAATGTTGATAACTGGCCGTAGCCGCATCGACGGATGGGTTTTCTGGACGGATGCCAACAGTGAAAAAATAGCGGTTCTGATCGCATTGGCAGTACTCTGTTTTTGTGCCTATGCCTTGCTTAAATGGCTAGTTAAAAAAGCCATTGCCAGCCTTTCAGCTTCAATACTGCAGCACTTGAATAAAACTCGGCTAGTTGCCAACCATCGATTACTTGGTAAACGTGTACTGGGTGTTGTGTTAGGCGCCTTATCATCAGCAGTTATTGCCATACTGTTCTGTCTGATGATCGCTCTTCTACATCCTCTTCTAGCACTATTGGCTGTTTTATGTGTGCTTGGGTTGGTGATGGTGGTGGGCTTTTACTACCGCTTTGAAAGGGTGCAAAAAATCCAGGATACGCTTCAAGGCAATGTTCTCACAGTGATCAATATCAGTTTTGTACTGGGTTTTCTGATCATTGTGCTGGATTATCTTAATGGCACTATGCGGCCACTGTTGACGCTATTCATACTGCTGCTGGGAGTACGCCAATTAATGGCGGCGAGTGTCAATGGGCTAGTAAGCTTTTTGAGCATCATCAAGCGTTTTCAGCAGATTAACATGTTGCTTTTGCCGCGCTCTCAACAGATATCTCTCTTTTCAACCACGGATTTTGTTCAACGTTTTGAACAAAGGGCTCTCAAACAGTGGCTGTTACCGTGGCTGGTTGAGCGTAAGCACTGCAACAGCGACATTGATGTTTTACAGTGCCGCCTGATTCATGGGCGAGCTATAGCACAGGTATTGATTCGTGATACTGATGCCAGCGGTGTCCCACGTTATAAATTGCTCAAGTGTTATGTCTCAGCGCGAGAAAATGAAGCTCTGCATGAAACCGCGCTGCTGAACGAAGTAAATGGCCATTACCATGGTGTCATTCCCGCTGTGCCGATCTTGTTGGAGAGTGGTAGGTTGCCGTGGTGCTCTTTTGTATTGTTGGAGATAGGTGGCCAACTTCCTCAGTGGAAAAACTCAGAAGAACGAAAACCCTGGATGACTGAGCTGCGTCAATGTCTGCTTCATGTCCCTTTGCCTAACCGGCTTATTGCGCAATACACAGCAACTTTTGCCTCTTTACCCGAGCGCATGAAGAAAATAGACGCTTCGCATTTTGGGTATTTGACGCAAGAGGATAAAGAAAGCTTTCAAATTGATCATTTTATGCGGTTATGGCCCCTTATGGTGGCTGAGGTGGAAAGGATTCCCAAGAGCCTGACGGTGCAAAATCCGAGTAGTGCACGCATGGCGAATATAGATGGCCATATGCTTCTGATGGACTGGTTTGGTTGGGTATACGACACGGTTGGGGCATTCTGGCCATTATCTGCAAAACTGCATGCCGAAGTGCTTGAAGTGATTGGCAACCAGTGGGAGGGTTCAAATACTCAGCCACGCTGGTTTGAATTTGATACCCCGGTCACTGCTGCGAACTACGTTGCATTGGCTGCACGCGCGCACGAATTTTGTCAGCGTTGTCATGCTAATAACGATTCTGGTGCACTCAATATGATGGCTGGTCTTATTAAAGCTTATGAGGCAGTCAATCATAGCCATTCTTTCTCTACCCTGCGGCGTGATATTGCCAGCTTGCACCATAGTGTAAATTAGGAGAAAGGGTAGCTACTGTTCATCAGCTCCTGTATCAGCTTCTTTGATCAGCTAGCGTTAGCGATCTCTGTTCTTTTGTTCGGTGAATTGGCTGTAAGTGCCCCCTGACACGACAGTTGCGAACCTCACCAACACACTCTTCCTATTATTTTGCCCGTATTGTCCACCGGTACAATATGCAACTGTCTTAATCAAGACTAGCCTTGTTCCAAAATGCCGCTAATAGCTATTTTTCACAGGGCTTGGCAAAGCGGCGACCTCTTTAATTAAACGGTGGGTGGAGAACAGCGCATGGCAACGGCGACGGTTACAGCGATTTCAGGTCAGGCATGGGCACGTGACGAAGACGGCAACTTGCGCGAACTGCGCATTGGCGACGTTCTTCAGGAGGGCGAAACGCTCATCACATCTGAGGATGGTCGTGTGGAGCTAGACTTTGCCGACGGAACAGGCGCTAACGTTGTCGAGGGTGGCCAAGAAGTTGCTGTTACGCCCGAGCTTGATGTTGACGCAATTGTAGCCACAGATGCCAGCGCCCAAGACGACGATCTTGAAGCGCTACTTGCCGCTCTTGACGACGAAGAAGGAGATCTCCTCGATCTTCTTGACGCGACTGCTGCCGGTGGTGGCGCCGGCGGCGGTGGTGGCGGTAGCGATTTCGTTCGCGTTGCACGTATTGCTGAAGAAACCGACCCATTAAGTTTCGAGGCTGCTGAAGGCGGTTTAGACTCCGCTGAGCTTGTTGAATTTGATGATGTTGCGTTGGCTGCCGACGCGGATGCGGACGCAGATGCAGATGCAGATGCTGATGCGGATGCAGACGCCGATGCGGATGCAGACGCCGACGCAGATGCAGACGCAGACGCTGATGCTGATGCTGATGCCGACGCCGATGCCGATGCCGATGCGGATGCTGATGCGGATGCGGATGCGGATGCGGATGCAGACGCTGACGCGGATGCGGATGCAGATGCGGATGCAGATGCCGATGCGGATGCAGACGCCGATGCAGACGCGGATGCCGACGCAGATGCAGACGCTGATGCCGATGCTGACGCGGATGCAGATGCCGATGCAGATGCAGATGCAGATGCAGATGCCGATGCAGATGCCGATGCAGATGCCGACGCGGATGCAGATGCAGATGCCGACGCGGATGCCGATGCCGATGCCGACGCGGATGCCGATGCCGATGCTGACGCAGATGCGGATGCTGACGCTGACGCTGACGCGGACGCCGATGCAGATGCAGACGCGGATGCTGATGCCGACGCGGATGCTGATGCCGACGCCGACGCCGACGCCGACGCAGATGCCGATGCGGACGCTGATGCAGATGCTGACTCAGATGCCGATGCGGACGCTGATGCGGATGCCGATGCCGATGCAGATGCCGATGCAGACGCGGACGCTGATGCAGACGCCGATGCGGATGCTGATGCAGACGCCGATGCAGATGCCGACGCTGATGCCGACGCTGATGCCGATGCAGACGCGGAAACGACAGCATCAGCGCCGAAGTGACCGGCGAAGACGCCGCGGGCAACGCCTACAGCGCCGAGGCCGACCGTGAGTATGCGATAGATGCAGCCCCAGAGACTGCGGATGGACAAGTAACAGGTGAGGAAGACACTGCTTTAATATTGAAATGGAGTGACTTTAATATCACTGACGATTCACCTGCTGATGAACAGGGAATTGTGATTACCAATTTGCCAGCCTCTGGAACATTGGAGTTCCAAGATACCGATGGGCAATGGCAGATTGTGGCTGAAGATGCAAGTTTCTCCAGAGCAGAAATAGATGCTGGGCAACTGCGCTTTATGCCAGACACTAATGAGTCGGGCTTCGACAGTTATGGCGGTGAAGGGGTAGGGAACCAGGAAGCTGACTATGCTCAGTTGCAGTTCCTGCCCACTGATGCCCTCAATGAAGGGGCTGAAGCTACCCTCACAATTGACATCAGGCCGGTGGCCGATGCGCCCGCTATCTCAGTGTCGCTGGGTGACACACTAGAGTCTGTACGTGCCTCTGTCATTACGGTTGAGCATAACGGCTCTACTATCACCATTGAGGGCTCTGACATCAGTGCTGAAGGAATCAGTGGTGAGGTTATCAAACCACCGTTTAGTGACGGCAATCTAAATCCTGGTAGTGCCAATAATACTAGCGGTGTGGATGTCATTGCGCTTACCGGTGACTTCGATAAGCTGGTGAATGGCAGCCAGGCAGTCAATTCGATCAATGGTGATGACAAAGACTATGTCTACTTAAACAAGCCATTGACAAGCTATGCCGTTAATCTGGGCGAGCAGCATCAAAACTCAGGCTATGACGGTACTATCACCGATTTGGCAACGGGCGTGACTATTAGTGTTAATAACATTCGTGGGGTCATATATGGCGATGGCTCAACTATGTTGCCCTCTGATGCGACTACCACTATTACCCAAACCGGCTATGACGTTATCGAAGTCGAGCTCTCTACGCTATTAGCGGATGAGGACGGTAGCGAGGTACTTTCAGATATTGTTTTGACGAACATCCCAGCAGGCGTGGAGCTGACTGGTGAGGGCGTAGTTAGCCAGTCGGATGGCAGTTGGCTGGTGACTAATCCTACAGGGGATAGCATCGAACAGTTGATGTTGACGATGAAAGTGCCTGTGAGTGCCGGAGCGTTTGATATCACGGCTACGGTAACTTCTAGCGAGATATACGAAGATGCCGCTGGAGACCAGCAAGTCATAGATAGTGAAACAAGCACTGATACCACCGCAGTGGAGCAATATAATATCGTGGTGGGTTCACCCGGCGGAGACTCTATTGGAGGTAGCAGTGCGAATGACATCATTATTGGTGATGTTGCTGGTCTCCAGTTGGTGCCAGGTGAAAACTATAACCTGGCATTCATGATGGATACATCGGGCAGTATGTCGAATGCCGATATTGCCAATGCTAAGGCATCTCTGACCGAGGTGTTCAATACTCTTAAAGAGAGTGTAGGCGAGGATAATGCCGGCACTGTAAACATCTTCTTGGTAGAGTTTGATACTCAGGCAGGCAGCAATGTCAGTGTTGATCTGTCGGATCCACAAGCGCTGTCGAAACTGCAGACAGTGTTAGATGGATTCCAGAAAGGTGGCGGTACCAACTACGAAGACGTTTTTAAGACGACGGCCAACTGGTTCAATACAGATTCTGTCCAAGCCAATTCTGGTACTAACCTGACTTACTTTATTACCGACGGTTTGCCAACGTATTATCAGGGCAATGAACAGGAGAGTGTAGTTATAGGCTCCAAAGGAGGTAGCCGCTGGAATCTTACAGTCGACGATATTGACTATGTCCCAGGTCAAGCCTACTCGATGAATATTGATGGACATGTTCGTGAAGTTATTGACTCAAGCGGAAACGTAAATCAGTGGACTCATAGCTCTGGCTGTGGCGGAGGAAGTTGGAGTAGCAGTGTTATCGGTCAAATAAGGCCCGATGGAGATGGCGCATACGAGATTTCTGCGCTTGCTGGTGATGGTAGAAGCACCACGAATACGGTTGTCCAGAACTCGTCGGAAGCGTTTGAGCTATTAGACGGTATGTCGTCGGTTAATTCAATTGGCTTGGGCAGCAGCTTGAATGAAAGCAGCCTCCAGGCTTATGACTCCGATGGCATTGTCCAATCGAATATCGACCCTGAACAACTTGCTGATGCTATTCTTGGCGAAAATGTCCAATTGCTGTCCGGCGACGACACAGTATCCGGGGGTGAGGGCAATGATATCCTGTTTGGAGATCAGGTGACCTTTGCAGGTATTGAAGGTAATGGCTTACCATCCATAAAGTCTTACATTGCCGGGCAGTTGGGTATCGCAGATCCTAACCAAGTTTCTGCCGAGCAAATTCATCAGTACATCACTGACAATCATGAAGAGTTTAATAACTCTATGGAGACAAGCGGTAATGATATCCTCATCGGCGGTGATGGCGATGACATTCTATTTGGACAAGGTGGCAATGATACTCTGATTGGGGGGGCTGGTGACGATATGATGTATGGTGGTACCGGTGCCAATACATTTATGTGGGAGTCTGGGGATCAAAACCAGGATGCAGAGCAAGCTCCTGCTATAGACCAGATAACCGGGTTTAATATGGGTAAATTTGGAGCCGATTCAGAGTCTGATCGCTTGGACATCGCAGACCTTCTTCAGGGAGAAAATGCAGATAACCTAGATCAGTATATAATGGCTGAACAGCAGGGAGATGATGCGGTATTGCATGTTAAATCTGATGGAGGCTTAGCATCAGATGGCAGTAATGCTGATCAACGTATCGTCTTGAAGGGCGTGGAAATTCCGCAGGGTGGTAGCTCTTCCGACTTTATCCAAAGCATGCTGGATGATGGTCAACTTAAAATCGATCAGTAATTAGTACTGTTTGGCAATAAAAAATGCCCCGCACGCTATGTGTGGGGCTTTTTTCAATTGTGAGGGGGGAATATGTATTTTGATGAGATACAGCTTTTACGTTGGATGAAAGGTGATAAATTAGCCGTTGAGTATATAGAAATTATTTGTGATGTTGCTCATAAATGGGATGACTTGATTGATAAGGATAAAGTGCTTAGCGACGACGATATTAATAAGCTTTTTTTTGATATATTGATTAAGCTTCCAAGGAATACTTTTTATCGTAAGAATTTTGAACACATGAATTCAGTGTTGATGAATGCTATCTCTAACTGGCAAGTTGCAACCCAGTTGGAAAGGGAGGGGGGAGACTACGAAACGAGCATAGCATTTATACTGCGCTCCTCCTATGTAGATCTAATTACGCAAGCTGCTTTGATATGTGGTGGAAATAAATGGGCATGCCAAGTGGGAAAAGAAGTAAGAAAGATTACCCATAATGAAACCTATGAGGGCTATCTTACAAATCTAGCAACTGAAAAAAATGCTCGTTTAGCGAAAAAATAAAGAATCGAACCTATTCTCATTAGTAGCCAGTGAACCTGCATGGGAGTGATCTATGCTCTACACCAAACGTAATACATCCGGCGAGATCCTGATGCTCAGCAAAGAGCCAACGTCAGAGTGCAACGAAACGATTGATCCTGATTCACCTGAGGTACTGGCTTTCCTTGCTGATCAGCCAGGATCCTCAGCACACTTTATAGCGTCTGACTTAGCGTTTGTGAGGGTGGTAGAAGATATTCTTGAGGTGTTACTAAACAAGGGAGTCATCACTTTCACTGACCTTCCGGAAGCTGCACAGGCGAAAGTGATGGAGCGTAAGTCCTTGCGGGTTAAAAATGATGTAGGTTTGCTAAGCGACGACGACACTATCTAGTCGTCGTCGATTGCGTTTATGCGTTAAAGGCGTACGCCTGGTCCGGTGGCTCCATCGACACCCACGCGGAACAGGCAGGCTATTTCCTCATCGTCTGCAACGCCTTCCCCTATCACCTGAATGCCCAATGAATGGCAGAGCGTAGCCATGCCGCGGACAATGGTTTGCTGCTCATTCGAAGCATGCAGTTGGTGAATAAGACTGCTATCCATTTTTAAGTAAGCAAGACCCACATCGTGTAAATCTGCAAGTTTGGTGAACTCTGCCCCCACATGCTCTATACCAAACGTGCAACCAAGGGGCCGTAAGGCGGTACAAAGCCCTCGTAAGCTACCAATCGCGTGCGTGCTAAGCGTGGCGGGCACTTCAAAGCAGAGCTGCTTGGCCAATAGTGGGTGTGCTGCCAACAGAGTCCGTAGCTCGTTAACGAACTGTGTATTAGTGATCGATGCCGCAGAGAGGTTAATGCCTACCGGCTTTAGATCATCTTCTAGATTAGCGAGCGCTTTTTTGACCACGGCTAAATCAAGTGCAGGCTCCATCTCAAAGCGGGTGATCCAGGGAATAAAGACTCCGGCGGTTTGCCACTCCCCACCTAGCAGTAAGCGAGCCGGGCATTCGTAATGGATGATGTCTCCGTGAGCGTCTACTACCGGGAAGTACGCTAACTCAGGGCCAACCAGGATTGCTGCTTCCAGTGCATTTCGCCATTCGGCATGGCTGCTGTAGAGTGAAATACGCTTGCGCTGACGCACGACTACCTGTTCAAAGGACGTTAGGCTTTCGGCTTGTGCCAAAGCGTCATCCAGGGTGGCTAACAGTGTGCCGCGATCATCATGTGGAGCATAAGGAACAATCGCCGTTGGTAGATAAATCTCCACGTCGGGCTGCGTGGCGGCTACCTCGGCTAACGCTGCCATCACCTGAATTCGAAGCTCCTCTACATCATCCATAAGCGGCAGCATAAAGATAAAATCGCTGCCGTTAAGGCGGCCTACCATTGGTTCTGCCGACGCGCTGTCCAATTGCCCCAACTGGGTAACCAGCGTATTTAATAGTTGGTCTGTGGCAGCGTAGCCGAGCTGCTCATTGAGTGACTCTAATGCCTGTACGCGAACCATAATCAACATGCCCGTTGCGCGGGCATCTTCACTGCCCAATTGAGACGAAAGCTTACCCATAAACACGTCGCGATTCAGCGCACCGGTGACTCGGTCATGCTGTAAATGGCGGCGTAACTCGTCCAGCTTATGGCTTTCATGACTGAGCATCTGATGGACATTGGCAGAAAGCACGTTCATTGCTTGAGTGACTTGGCGTAACTCCAGCGTGCGTGGCTCCTTAATAGTGGTAAACCGCCGCGCACTGATATCTTGCGCCTGAGTGACGACGCGGGAAAGGGGGTGCTTAATACCACGAACGATCACGGTAGCAATCGCTAAACTAATTACTCCGGCAAGTAAAAACCAAGCAGCGAGTTCCAGCATGCTGCGCCATAAAGAAGCGTAGGCAAAACTGTGTTGGCTCTCAAGCTCCAACGTACCGTACTGTCGCCAGCCATCTTGAATCGTCGCGGTGCCGTTGGGCACATCAAACTCAATAAGCTGACGAAACCAGGCGGGCACATCGCCACTATACTCTTCGGCGGAGCGTTCAATAAGTACGCTATCGTCCGTATCGCGCAGGGTGATTCGGCGGTAGTAGCCGGTGTCAAATTGAGCTGCGATTAACAGTTCGAGGGTGACAAGGTCTTTATCGAGCTGGCTCATTGAAAGCGCCAGAGCGGTAGCATTGTCAGCGTTCTTAATGCGCACTTCCTGTTCGATATAATCGCGGCTAGTGGTAATACTAATGGCAAGACTACCAATGAACGACAGCAGCAGCAGGGCGATAATGGCAATCCAAAGTTGTTTGATAAGTGACATCGTGCCAATTCCTCTTAAATGAAACCCTGGGTTTGCATACGTTCAATGACGCTGCGCCAGCGTGATAGCCGAGCCAATGGGTCTGCGCGGGATTCAGAAGAACCACCTGCCCAAAGTCCATCGCTATTAAAACTAAACAGTGGGTCGAGATCAGTACGCTGAGAGGCAGGGGTGATAGACGGTACAATATTGTCTAGCACCAACGGTTCTGCATCTGGGGTCGAGTAATAGCCTAGCACCATGTGGGCTTGGGTAATTTGACTACGCCCAATGCGCGCACGGACATAAATCATGCGTAGGTACTGACTAGTAATGCCTAATTGTTTAAGGGTAATGTACTTGGCAATGGAGTAATCCTCGCAATCTCCCTGGCCTTTACCCATTGCTTCCAAAGGCGTAGCCCAATAATCCTCTTGCCCCCACACCTGGATATCGTCAATCCACCGGATGCGGCGATTAAAGAAGTCATTAACCCCACGCAGCTTGGCTTGAACGTCTTGGTTTTGTAGCTGTTGAAGCAGGTTAAACCACTCCTCTAATACGGACAAACCAGCCTGCCCATACTGTTGCTGCATGCTTTGGCGTAGGCGTTGTGGATCAAACGCTGCGGCAGGCGTTGGATGAATGCCAAGACCTGCGCCTAACCAAAGCGCGCCGACTGTTGCTAAGAACTGTCGACGCGAGAATGTAGGAGTGTGATGCGAGGATGCAGGCATGAGTCGCCGTTAGTAACCGCCAAATAGGGCTTAAGATTACAAGCTGACGAGTGGAAGTGCTACACCTCTCAGTCAAAAGGCTGAGGTTATTGAACCGCTGCCTGATGCGTTGTTTCTAATAGGGGTTCAATGAGCGGCTCAAGTTCGGGCCATACATTGTCGAGGATAATCGGCTGAGCATCGGCGGTAGGGTGAATGCCATCGCTCTGCATTAACGCCTCGTTCAGGGCGATATCCTCCAATAAAAAAGGCACTAGGGAAACGTCATACTCTTCCGCCAGCGAGTGGAAAACCCCGGTGAAGGCGTCTCGGTACGCTTGGCCATAGTTAGGCGGGATATCGATCCCCAGTAGCAGCACCTGAGCACCAGCGTCTTGGCTCTGCTCAATCATACTGGCTAGGTTTGCCTGCATTTGATTGGGTGATAAGCCGCGTAGACCATCGTTGCCGCCCAGCTCAATGAGAACAATATCCGGCTGCCGCTGTCCGAGAAGGTCAGTGAACCTTTGTAATCCTCCAGACGTCGTTTCACCACTAATGCTGGCGTTAATGACTTGGGCATCATCTCCCAAGCGTTCTTCCAGTAGGTTCACCCAGCCCTGATCACGCTCTATGCCGTAAGCGGCGCTTAAGCTATCACCCATCACCAGCAGGGTGGGGCCTGGGTTTGTGTCTGCGTTGACAGGCTCTGCGTTGATAGACGATGAGGCAAAGGTGACTATCAGCAGCACCAGCCATCCGGTTACCATTCGGTTCAGTCCATGCCATGCCATAGGGATGCCACGCTTCATGTCTTATTCCTCAAGTTCAAACTCTTCAAGTTCAAGCTCCTTAGATAAAGCTGCCAATGCTGCTACGGATATATCCATGTCGAGCGAGGCATCCCAAGGTGAGCGCCAAGCTACTACCGACAACCAAGCGGTAGCCGATGTTCCCCGCGGCACTGTTAGGCAAGCCGTGCTGCACGCTGACAAACTTTCTAAAAAAGTCACCAGCGGTGAACGCTCGCTCACCATCTTACACGACCTGTCGCTGAGCGTAGCGGCGGGAGAGAGCGTAGCGATTCTGGGTAAGAGCGGTGCGGGTAAATCAACGCTTTTGGGGCTATTAGCGGGTCTTGATACGCCAAGCGACGGTGAACTAACGCTGTTTGGACACGCATTAAGCCGTTTGGATGAAGATGGTCGAGCAGCGCTGCGTGCCGGACGAGTAGGCTTTGTGTTCCAGAACTTTCAATTGCTGCCCACTTTGAGCGCGCTTGAAAACGTCATGTTGCCCCTTGAATTATCGCCCCGCGCCGGGGAAACGCAAACTGCAGCTCAGTGGTTGGAGCGTGTTGGGCTTGGTGAGCGAGTGAACCACTTACCCAAACAGCTTTCCGGCGGCGAGCAGCAGCGCGTTGCCGTGGCGCGTGCTTTCGTGACCGACCCCGAGCTGGTATTTGCTGATGAGCCCACCGGCAACCTGGATCCGGATACCGGTGGGCAAGTCATAGATCTGCTCTTCCAGCTCAACCATGAGGCGGGCACTACGCTTATTCTGGTTACTCACGACCACGCCTTGGCGCGGCGCTGCGATCGCTGCTTGCGGTTAGATCATGGCAAGTTAGAAGCCGTACTTGAAAACATCGTACCAACTGCCGCTTCGATTGATGAGGGGGCGCAATGAGTGATGTGAATTGGCGTTTAGCCATGCGCAGCCTTAAGCGAGACCTGCGTGCAGCCGATGTACGCGCGCTCTTTATTGCCCTGGTATTGGCCGTCGCAGCTTCCACCATGATCGCGTTTTTTCTGGATCGTCTAGAGCGCGGCTTGGAGCGCCAGGCAGGGCAGATGCTGGGCGGTGATCTGGTGCTGGAACAGCGTGATCCGTTTTCAGCCGAGCTGCGAGAGCGCCTTGAAAGCGCCGGTTTTATACTCAGTGATCAAGTCGACTTGGTGTCGATGATTAGCCGCGACGGGCGTTTTCAACCGGCTAGTTTAAAGGCCGTGGATGACGTCTACCCTCACTACGGTGTTTCTCATGTCGATTTTGGAAATGGCACTGAGCAAATAGACTCAGGCCCCCAGCCCGGAGAAGCATGGGCCGACCCTCGGCTGATCGAACTGGTCGAGATCGAGTTGGGTGATCGCGTCCAGGTGGGACAAACCGAGCTCACCGTAACGGGCATCATCGAGCGTGAAGCGGATCAATCCGGCGGTTTTGGTAATTTTAACCCACGCTTAATGCTGAATACTGCGGATGTCGAAGCCACTGGCCTAGTGCAGGAAGGCTCGCGGATTGAGTTTGAGATTTTAGCGGCGGGCTCACCTGCGGCGCTTGATCAAGTGCAAGGCCTGCTGGCCGAACTACGCCGCGAAGGGGTAGAAGTACGTGACGTACGAGTAGACCGCCCACAGTTGGGCAATGCTTTACAGCGAGCTGAAAGTTATCTGGGGTTAGCCGGTTTAGCCGCGGTATTGCTAGCGGGCGTGGCGGTTGCGATGTCGACTCGCCGCTATGTCGAGCGTCATTTGGATACCGCGGCATTGCTGCGCTGCTTTGGTGCAAGTCAGCGCCAATTAGTGACCATCTTTACCCTTCAGTTAATGGGGCTTGCGTTAGTGGCAGCAGCCATTGGCGCGCTGCTTGGGCTCATTGGTCAAGCGGTACTGATTTGGCTATTGGTAAGCTTTCTACCTATGACGCTACCGCCTCCTGGTCTCATGCCGTTGGGGTTAGGCGTGTTTACGGCCCTAGCCGTGCTGGTGGGGTTTGCTGGCCCCACGCTGCTACGGATTAAACGGGTCAGCGCGTTAAAAGTGCTGCGCCGTGAGCTCGACCCATTGCCGCCTTCGGCTTGGTTAGTTGTCGGCGTGGCCAGTATCGTGTTTGGCGGGCTGCTATGGCTCTACTCAGGTAGCCTACCATTGGCGATCGGACTGTTAATCGGCGGGGCGCTGCTGCTGGGTGTGCTGTGGATGATTAGCGCCTTGTTGCTAAGCGGCTTACTACGCGTTGTTCAGCGTTTTTCTGGGCGCAGTGAATGGTCACAGGCGCTACGTTTGGGTGGCCGTCAATTGGCAAGGCGTCGTCAAGCGGGTCTAGGGCAGTTGCTGGCCTTCTCGGTGACCTTCTTTGCCATGGCAATGATTGTCTTGGTGCGTGGCGACCTGCTAAGCACGTGGCAAGACCAACTGCCTGAAAATACGCCCAACTACTTTGCCATCAATATCCAACCTTCAGAACGCGACCCTTTTGAAGCGGCCGTTTCGCCGCGTGTAGAAACCCGAAGCACTCTCTATCCAATGGTGCGCGGGCGCGTCATTGCGATTAACGATCAGCCTCCCACCGATGCCGTACCACCGGATGCCCGTGGCGACAACTCACTGCGTCGTGAGCTCAACCTTACTTGGCAATCTGAAGTGCCAGAAGGCAACCAAGTGGTGGCTGGCGAGTGGTTCACGCCAGCGCAGCTGGGTAGCAACTCAGGCAGTGAGAGCAGCGATGAAAGCCAAGGCTGGATGAGTGCCGTGGAGGCAACACCACAGTCGGGGCCTGTGCCCATTTCAATGGAGGATGGGCTCGCCGAAAGGCTTGGGCTAAGCATTGGTGATGAGATGACCTTCTCGGTGGGTAGCGACGAGATCACTACCCAAATTACCAGCCTGCGCAGTCTGAATTGGGATAGCTTCCAGCCTAATTTCTTCGTTATTTTCCCGCCGGGCGTGCTGGAGCAGTTTGGCCATAGTTACATCACCGCTTTTCACCTGCCAGACGCGGAACAGGGACTGATTCGTGAGCTGATCACCGACTTCCCAGGCGTCTCGTTGCTTAATGTGGACGCGATTTTAGGTCAGGTGCGGGATGTGCTTGCCCAGGTCACCCGGGCAGTGGAGTTGGTGCTCGCCTTGGTGCTACTGGCAGGGATTAGCGTGCTGTATGCCGCGCTGACCGCAAGCCGCCCGGTGCGTGCCCATGAAAGCGGCCTACTGCGCGTATTTGGCGCAGGCAGCAGAATGATTTCACGGGTACAGGGGGCCGAGTACGCGCTGTTGGGTTTTGCCAGTGGTTTGATGGGCGCAATACTTGCGGAGCTAACCTCGGCCGTACTGTATATTTACCTGCTGGATCTCACCCCGCGTTTGCACCTGGGACTATGGGTTTTCCTTCCCGTTGGCGGGGCGCTATTGATCGGTGTCATTGGGCATGCGCTTTCGCGGGGGTTGCGTCGCCAAGCGCCGGCAGCCAGCCTCGGCCTACTGGGTGAAGCTTAATCCGGTGAGGATTTGACGACTCATGAATCAGCGGGCCAGCCAAAAACCGACGACGGTGGCGCTGATGACAGCTACAAAAAAGACCAGATTACGGGCGCGGGTATCACGACGTGGTTTCATAACGGCACCAATACAGTGTTAAGTACAATGTTAAGTACAAGGTTGAAGTAAAATATGCCTAGCATGGTAACGTTTGTCGTCTGCGCCGTCATCTTACTGATCCAGTGACGCGACCGTTCGTTCAGGATCATTAGCTGTTTATTCAGGACTGTTACTCTATGCCCCAAATCACCCCGGTAGCGCTCTCTGTTGCGCCAAAGCCGCTTTCACTTGCCCAAGGACGCTTAGCGGCGCTGAGCTGGGGGCGTGCTGACGCCCCAACCTGGTTAGCCTTACACGGCTGGCTGGATAATGCGGCCAGCTTTACCCGGTTAGCCCCGCTGTTGGTCGAGGCGTTGGATATTCGTATTGTGGCGCTGGATTTTCGCGGCCATGGTCATTCGGCACACGCGCCACAGGGCGGTGACTATGCCTTATGCGACTATGCTCTTTGGGACTATTGCCATGATGTATTGGATGCCATGGAGTCCTTGGGGCTGGAGCAAACCAGCTTACTGGCCCATTCCATGGGGGCGGCAGTGGCCTGCTTGCTCGCCGCTTCGTTACCCGAACGCGTCGAGCGGCTAACGCTGATTGATGGACTTGGGGCGCTCAATACACCCATTGAAGAGACCGCCAGCCAGCTGCGTAAGGGGCTTACAGCCTACCGTCGGCCGCTGTCACGAGCGCCGCGTTACCCCGATATCGAGAGTGCCATTGCTGCGCGTGTTGCAGGCGGGGTCACGCCGCTGGATAGCATCACGGCAACGCCGCTAGTAGAGCGTAACACCCAGCCTACTGCTGATGGTCATGTGCAAATGCGCACCGACAGCCGGTTACTGAAGCCGTCCCTGGTGCGCTTTACCCCTCAGCAAGTGCTATCGCTACTGGCGGAAATTAACGCACCGCTGCTATTGATAGAAGGCGAGCAGGGAATTTTAGGCGAGCGCCAATGGGCTCAAGAGGCACGGCAAGCGGTCAAAGGATTAACCCGAAAAGTGCTCAAGGGGGGCCACCATTTACACTTGGAGCCTAGAGCAGTGGCGCAAGTTGCCACGGTTATCGGCACTCACTGGGGTAACACTGGTGCCGTTTAAGGGAGGGAACGCAGCATGAATGAATTGGCTCACGTGAGCAGTGGCAATAAAGTCGCTCTGGTATTGGGCAGCGGTGGTGCCCGTGGCTACGCGCATATCGGCGTGATCGAAGCACTGGAGGCGCGGGGATTCGAAATTATTGCCGTATCAGGGTGTTCAATGGGCGCAGTGATTGGCGGTATTTATGCCGCGGGTAAGCTGCCTGAATACCGTGACTGGGTGTGTCAACTCGACTACCTGGATGTGCTCAAACTGGTTGACGTAACCTGGAGCTCAATGGGGGCGATGCGTGCCAGCAAAGTCATGAGCAAACTGGAAGCTCTGGTCGGCGATATTCTGATAGAAGACCTAGCGATCCCCGTCACCACGGTAGCGACAGACCTGGTGCGGCAACGGGAAGTGTGGTTTCAAAGTGGCCCCTTGCTGCAGGCGATTCGTGCCTCAATGGCCGTGCCGGGTGTTATAACCCCTGTTCATCTGGGCGAGCAGGTGCTGGTGGATGGCGGGCTGCTCAACCCGCTGCCGATTATGCCTATGGTAGCCGCGCACCAAGCAGACTTTGTGGTAGCGGTTAATGTGACTGCCCATAGCCCGTTGCCGGTGACCTTGGAGGAGTTACTGCCTAAAGAGGAGGAAGAAGCCGATAGCCGCACCCAAAGCGAGATCGACCGCGATCAACGCATGAGCAGTTGGATAGGCGATGTACGCGCAGCTACCCAAAAACTGTGGGCAGGGCTGGGTGCCAATGGTGATGGCGCAAACGGGGAGAGCGACGACAAAGAGCTAGAAGAAACCACTGAAGCGCGCGGCAAGCGCGAGTGGAGCAAGCTCGATATGATTTTGGAGTCATTCGATATTACCCAGGCGGCGTTGGCCAAGTACAAAGTGGCAGGATATCCACCCGATGTGCTGATCGAAATCCCCAAAACGGTGTGTAGTACTTACGAATTTTACCGGGGCCGAGATTTGATTCGCCTTGGTCGCCACTTGGCAGATGAAGCGCTGGAACGCCGGATGCCCAGTATCGCTTCCGATGCTACCGAGTAACGGCTACTGACCCCGCTTGCGCAGTAGGATGTACACTGCCCCAGTGCCACCATCGAGATCGATGGCCGAGCAGAACGCCAACACCCCCGGCCACTCCCGTAGCCAGGTATTGGTATGGCTTTTGAGTACAGGAAAATCAGAGGTGGTGCCCCACGCTTTGCCATGCACCACCAGCACACAGCGCAGACCTTGCCCCGCTGAATCACGCAGAAAACTCTCCAACTCCGTGCGGGCCTCCTCCAGCGTATAGCCATGCAGATCAAGCCCCGCCTGCCATGCGGTTTGGCCGCGCTTTAGCTGGCTAAACGTGCGCCATGGCAAGTCGGGCACGCTGAACTCGAGGTACTCTGAGGGGCGCACGGCTTCCACCCGGCCATCCGAAGTGCGCCCGCTGGATTGAGGGGCGCTGCTCTCAACCGCCGCGTTGCGCCGTGCTTCATGGGCCTTAACGTCGCGCTTGGGTTTGCCAGGGTCGGCCTGATTGGTGGCGATAGGGCGTACCCCCGCCGCCTTCAAGGCGTCGCGGAAGGCACTGATATCGTCATCATTTGGCAGGTGGCGGTGTCGCGTCATGTCAGGCTCGGGTGGTAGAAAAATGGGGGTAGCACGGGTGAATCAGTTAAAGAAGCACAGTATAGCGGGCTGAGCGTTGCTGTGAACCGGGCGGCGTGAAAGGTACAATCTTTTATTCGTCATATGGCTCAGGTTCTATTGCCTGCAGTCATGATTATCGTTAACCAGGAGCCGCTGTGACCACGCATCTAAATGTTGAGCATTCTCACTCAACCCTTTCCCTGTCGGAGTCGTTGCTGGTGAGCCAGCTCTTTACGCTGCGCGACTACCTGCGCTGGGTCTCCAGCGAGTTTTATCTGGCGGGCCTGCACTATGGCCATGGTACCGATTCTGCCTGGGATGAGGCGGTGGCACTCTGCTTGGGCGCGCTGCACCTGCCGTGGAATATCGACCCCAGTGTGCTAGAGGCGCGGCTGCTGCCCGTGGAGCGTCAGCGGATTATTGCCCTGGCGCGGGAGCGTGTTACCACCCGCCGCCCGCTGCCTTATCTGCTCGGCGAGAGCTTCTTTGCCGGTCACCCGTTTAGCGTTGACGAGCGCGTGCTGATTCCGCGCTCGCCGATTGCCGAGTTGATTGAAGACGGCTTTGCCGCCTGGTTTCCCGAAGAGCCGCCTGCTAGCGTGCTGGATCTATGCACTGGCTCCGGTTGTATCGGCATTGCTACGGCACTCTATTTGCCCACTTGTGAAGTGGCGCTTGCTGATATCAGCCAGGATGCCCTGGCTGTGGCACGGCAAAATATTACCCGCCATGATGTGGGAGACCGGGTGCGAGCGGTGGAATCGGATGTATTCAGCGGCTTGGAAGGTCGACGTTTTGATCTCATCGTCTCCAACCCGCCCTATGTTGATGCCCGCGACTTGGCCACCATGCCTGCTGAGTTCCGCCATGAACCCTCCTTGGCACTGGGGGCAGGCAGCGATGGCTTGGATATCGTGCGGCGCATACTCCGTGAAGCGCGGGAACACCTAACCGATGAGGGTTGGCTGATCGTAGAAGTCGGCAACTCTGATCGCCATGTGGAAGCGGCGTTTCCCGACGTGCCTTTCCTATGGCTTGAATTCGAGCGTGGCGGCCAGGGCGTATTTGCCTTGAGCGCCGCTGAACTCGACGCCCATGTGGCGTCTTTCCAGTGAGGAACTAATCGCCATGTCTGGCAATACGTTTGGCAAACTATTTACCGTCACTACCTTTGGTGAGAGTCACGGCCCTGCGCTCGGCGCGATCGTTGATGGCTGCCCGCCTGGGTTACCGTTAAGCGAAGCAGATTTACAGCATGATCTGGATCGCCGTCGGCCGGGCAGTTCGCGGCATACTACCCAGCGCAAAGAACCTGATCAGGTGCGCATCCTGTCAGGGGTGTTTGAAGGCAAGACCACCGGCACCTCTATTGGCCTGTTAATCGAAAATACCGATCAGCGCTCTAACGACTACTCAAAAATCAAAGAGCAGTTTCGGCCAGCGCATGCGGATTACACCTACCACCATAAATATGGCCACCGTGACTACCGCGGCGGTGGGCGCTCCAGCGCCCGTGAAACCGCTATGCGAGTGGCGGCAGGGGCGATTGCCAAGAAATATTTGGCCGCCCAAGGTGTTCAGATTCGCGGTTATATGAGCCAGCTAGGCCCCATCAAGATTGATTTCAAACAGTGGGAAGCGGTGGGTCAAAATGCCTTTTTCTGCCCTGACCCGGAGCGCGTAGCAGAACTGGAAGCCTACATGGATCAGCTGCGCCGCGATCAGGATTCGGTAGGTGCTGAGATCACCGTGATTGCCGAAGGGGTGCCGGTAGGGCTGGGCGAACCGGTGTTTGACCGCCTGGATGCTGACCTGGCGCATGGTTTGATGAGTATTAATGCGGTAAAAGGTGTGGAGATAGGCGCAGGGTTTGGTTGTGTCGCTCAGCGGGGCAGTGAACACCGTGACGAGATGACGCCTGAAGGCTTTCTCTCCAATCATGCTGGTGGCGTGCTGGGCGGTATTTCCAGCGGCCAACCCATTGTGGCTCGTTTGGCGCTAAAACCGACGTCCAGCATTACCACGCCTGGCCGCTCTATCGATATCCATGGACAGGCCGTCGAAGTGATTACCAAAGGGCGTCACGACCCCTGTGTGGGTATTCGCGCAACGCCCATCGCTGAGGCGATGATGGCGATTACGTTGCTGGATCACTGGCTGCGTCATCGCGGCCAAAATAGTGAGGTGAGCGTTGATACGCCGCGTTTAACCCAGCGCTAGCGCAATACGGTGAGGTTTGCAGTTCACTGCTACACTCAAACAAAACAGTGCAGGAGCCGCCTATGAAGATTAACGTTGAATTTGATCTTACCCCGGACGAATTTCGCCAATCTCTGGGTCTGCCGGATGTCGAAGCTTTCCAGAAAAACCTGCTGGAAAATATCCAGCGGCAAATGGAGTCTGGGGTAGAGGGCTACGACCCCATGAGTCTTATGAGGCCCTTTCTCCAGCAGCCGATGATGCAGCAAGGGCTCTCGCAGGGACTGTCTCAAGGGCTATCTGAAGGACTGTCTCAAGGGCTAGCCAACTTCGGCACTTATCAGCAAATGATGCTGGATATGTTGCGCCAAGCGGGCAGCGCCAGCACTAATGCCACTAGTGCGTCCTCGTCTAACGGCAGTGCGGCTGAACAGGGTGGTAACACCAGCTCTAAAAGCAGTGCGGCGAGTTCCAGGGCGAGCAGTACTAATAATAGTAGTGCCAATAAAAGTACCAGTAGTGGTGGTAAGGCCAAGTCAACAGCGTCGTCGCGCTCCCGTTCCGGCTCAAGCACACGTTCAACATCCAAGCGCAGTGATTCATAAATCAGTAACGATAGACTGGCAAAAATAGATTGTGGGGAAGTGGATTGAAAGATCGCTGATGGCGATGTGAGAGAGGCAATGCGGAGACGTTTTGCAGCGTTACTGAATGCAGCTACTTAAAACAGTGTCGCTGTTGCAATGCAGCATGCCAGGGACTACTCTTTTTGCAGTGCAGCAAATCAAGGCAAGACAAGCTACATCACGATGAGTCACTCCAAGGCTCATGCCAAGGAACTAAACAGGAGCAGACACTATGCAAGACAATATGATGGACGCCTTCAACGCCCAAACTAAGCAAATGTTTGAGCCCATGCGTAAAATTAATTCGCTGATGCTCAACAACATGGAAAAAATGACCCAGTATCAGCTGGAAGCCATGAAGCGCTACAGCCAGATGGGTACAGAGCGCATTCGTAGCGCCACTGAAATTCAAGACGCAGAAAGCCTGCGTGATTTCGGCACCAAGCAAGCTGAAATGATGAACGAGCTTTCCCAGCAGATGCAGGAAGACGCGCGCGTCATGAGCGAAATGAGCCTGCAGTTTAAGTCTGAAATGGAAAAAATGTTCAGCGAAGCCGGTCAGCAAATGTCCGAGCAAGCCAAGGCGGCTACAAAAAGCGAGCAACCTGCCAAAGCCTCTAGTCAGTCATCGCGCAAAAGCTGATTAGTGACCTCATCGCGGCGCCCAAGGGCGCCGCGATGCATTTATAAGTTTTAATTTATATATGCTTACATAGCCAAAGTGGTCGGTGCGCCCGATGATAGGCGTAGGGAGAATGAGTATGCAGTCAGCGTGGCACAATCCGTTCCAGGCAATATCACAAGGGCTATCTGACAGCCTGTCTGAAGGGCTTTCTCAAGGACTGCCTGAAGGGTTATCCCCAGAGGAAATTGAAGCCTGGAATAATCAGCTTAAAGAGATTAGCGAACAGTACCAAGGATTGATGCAGGATCTGCTTTCCCGTATTGCGCCCAGTGAAGCCGCCGACTCAATTTACAGTGATATGCGTGAAAGCTTTGAAGCGGGTGCTCAGTCATTAATGCAAAACCCTACGCTGCTGTGGGAAACCCAGAACCGTTTGCTTCAAGACCAGTGGCTATTGTGGCAACAGGCCCTGCGTGGCATGGCTGGCGAGCAAATAACGCCGCTGATTACCCCGGCTAAAAGTGACCGTCGCTTCAAAGATGAAGCCTGGACTCAAAACCCCCACTATATGGCCATTATGCAGCAGTACTTACTGTTCTCGCAGATGGTGGAAGAGCTGGTTGAAAACTTAAGTGGGTTGGATGAAACCCAGAAGCGTAACTTGATGTTTTACGCGCGCCAGTTGGTCAACGCGATGGCGCCCACTAACTTTATAACTACCAATCCAGAGGTCATGCGCTGCACCATTGAAACCCGTGGTCAAAACCTAGTGGATGGTCTGGCCCGTCTACGTGAAGATTTAGGTAACTCTGGTGAAGGCATTAATGTCCGCATGACAGACCGCGCCGCCTTTGGCGTAGGCGAAAACATAGCGGTAACGCCCGGTTCAGTGGTGTATGAAAACGAACTGATTCAGTTGATCCAATACACGCCAACGACGGAAAAGACCTTTAAAACGCCATTGCTAATGGTGCCGCCGTGGATCAATAAGTACTACATTCTCGATCTGCGTGAAGATAATTCCATGGTGAAGTGGCTGGTGGATCAGGGCCATACGGTGTTCCTGATCTCCTGGCGTAATCCTGGCCCGGAGCAGCGCGATATTACCTGGGCCGACTATATGCAGATGGGGCCGATCAGCGCGATAGAAGCTATCGAGCAGGCCTGCGGCGAGAAGTCGGTTAATCTCCTCAGCTACTGTGTCGGCGGCACGTTAACGGCATCTACGGTAGCGTACCTCACCAGCACCCGCCGTGGGCGCAAAGTAAAGTCGGTGACCTATATGGCCACGCTGCAGGATTTTCGTGATCCTGGCGATATCGGCGTATTTCTCAATGAGCGGGTGGTTGAAGGGATCGAACAAACGCTAGAAGCGAAGGGCTACCTTGATGGCCGCTCGATGGCTTACACTTTCAATTTGTTGCGTGAGAATGATCTGTTTTGGTCGTTCTACATTAATAACTATTTGAAGGGCGAAACGCCTGCCGCCTTTGATCTACTCTACTGGAATACTGATGGTACCAATTTAACCGCAGGCACCCATGCCTGGTATTTACGCCATATGTATTTAGAGAACCGCTTGGTTGAGCCAGGTGGCATTGAGCTGGATGGCGTAAAAATTGATCTGCGCAAGGTGTCGGCGCCCAGCTATTTTATCTCCACCAAAGAAGACCACATCGCCAAATGGAACAGCACCTACTATGGGGCGTTGCTACCCAAGGGGCCGGTGACCTTTGTGCTCGGCGGCTCGGGGCATATCGCAGGTATCGTCAACCCACCCCATAAGAACAAGTATAGCTACTGGACTAACGACACACTGCCCGAAAGCCATGAGGAGTGGCTTGCAGGTGCTACGGCTCAGGAAGGCTCCTGGTGGCCTCACTGGCAGGCATGGATGACCGACAATGGCTATGCCAATAGCGAAAAAATGGTGCCCGTGCGCCAACCAGGGGACGGTGAACTCAACATTATTGAGCCTGCGCCGGGCCGCTACGTGAAGATGACAATCCCCGAAGTGTTGGGGGAAATCCCGTCTTCTTCGTAATTGGCATAGGCGAATAGCCTAAGGTTTCGCGAGCTGAAACTCCCTCCCACTAAAAAGCCCGCTGACATTTTTGTCAGCGGGCTTTTCTTCGCCACTGTCAGTTTCGAATGAGATAGTCGAAAGCACCCAGCGATGCCTTGGCGCCTTCGCCCATGGCGATGATGATCTGCTTGTAGGGCACGGTAGTTACATCGCCTGCGGCGAAGACGCCGGGCACGGATGTCATACCGTGAGCATCGACGATGATCTCACCGCGGGGCGTCATTTCAATCGGAGAGCCTTTCAACCACTCGGTGTTAGGCACCAGACCAATCTGAACAAAAATGCCTTCCAGCGCGATGGATTTGCTCTCGTCGGACGTGCGGTCTTTATAGTTCAAGCCATTCACACGGCTGCCATCGCCCGTTACTTCGGTGGTTTGTGCGTTGAGGATAATATCGACGTTAGGCAGACTCTTGAGCTTTTTCTGCAGCACTGCGTCGGCACGCATCTCACCCATAAACTCTACGAGCGTGACATGGCCGACAATACCCGCCAGATCGATCGCCGCTTCAACGCCAGAGTTACCGCCACCAATCACCGCTACCCGCTTACCTTTGAACAGCGGACCGTCACAGTGAGGGCAGTAAGCCACCCCTTTGTTGCGGTACTGCTGTTCGCCGGGCACGTTCATTTCGCGCCAGCGGGCACCCGTCGCCAGTACCAGGGTTTTGCTCTTAAGCGTCGCACCCGACTCAAAGGTGACTTCGTGCAGTCCACCTTCCGCCTCGGCTGCTTTAAACGCCGTGGCAAGCTGCAGGTTCATGACATCGACTTCGTAATCTTTTACGTGCTCTTCAAGCGCGCTAACTAGCTTGGGGCCTTCGGTATGGGAAACGGAGATAAAGTTTTCAATTCCCATGGTGTCAGCCACCTGACCACCGAAACGCTCAGCGGCAATGCCGGTGTTAATGCCTTTGCGTGCTGAGTAAATGGCGGCCGCCGCGCCTGCCGGGCCACCACCAATGACGAGCGTATCGAAAGCGGCTTTCTCGTTGAGCTTTTTGGCATCGCGTTCGGCGGCACCAGTATCAACTTTGGCCAAAATCTGCTCAAGGGTCATACGGCCTTGATCGAACGGCTTACCGTTCAGATAGATGCTTGGCACCGACATGATTTCCCGCGACTCAACTTCGTCCTGAAACAGTGCCCCGTCAATAGCGACGTGACTAATGTTCGGGTTGAAGATAGCCATGAGGTTAAGCGCTTGAACCACGTCAGGGCAGTTCTGGCACGAGAGCGAGTAGTAAGTCTCGAAAAGCATCTCGCCGTCGAGGGCTTTGATTTGGTCGAGTAGCTCAGCAGACGTTTTAGGCGGATGACCGCCGACTTGCAGCAGTGCCAACACCAGCGACGTGAACTCGTGGCCCATGGGGATGCCGGCAAACACCACGCCAGTCTCTTCACCCGGGCGGTTGATCGCAAACGATGGCGTGCGGTCGTCCTGGCCATCGCTGTGTAGGGTAATTTTATCGCTCAGGCTGCTGATGTCCTCAAGCAGGCCGAGAAGTTCTTGCGACTTGGCACCGTCATCGAGGGAGGCAACGATCTCGAACGGCTGAGTCACTTTTTCCAGATACGCTTTTAACTGGGATTTTAAATTGGCGTCCAGCATGACAGTAGCTTCCTCGCAAGTAACAGACGTATTAAATACACGCGTGTGACGGCGCTAATCATTAATAATTTAAAACTGTTTTAAAACAGAACGCCCGGGCGAAACCCGGGCGTTGAACCTGCACGCTCTTGCGCCACGCAAATAAGAGCAAGCGCGTGAAAGCCGTAGGCAGTTTAGATTTTGCCTACGAGATCCAGCGAGGGCGCGAGTGTTTCTTCACCTTCTTTCCATTTAGCCGGGCACACTTCGTTCGGGTTGGCACGAACGTATTGAGCGGCTTTCACTTTACGCAGCAGCTCTTCGGCGTTACGGCCAATGTTGCCAGCGTTGATTTCGACAATTTGGATTTTACCGTCGGGGTCGACAACGAAAGTGCCGCGCTCAGCAAGACCCGCTTCTTCAATCAACACTTCGAAGTTACGTGAAATCTGCAGCGTCGGATCGGCGATCATTGGGTACTGCAGCTTGCCGATGGTCTCAGAGCTGTCGTGCCATGCTTTGTGAGTGAAGTGGGTATCGGTCGAAACGCTGTAGATCTCAACGCCCAGCTTCTTGAACTCGGCATAGTGATCGGCCAAATCGCCCAGCTCAGTGGGGCAAACAAAGGTAAAATCGGCGGGGTAGAAGAAGAAAATAGACCACTGGCCTTGCAGATCAGCTTCACTTACGTCGACGAATTCGCCATTCAGGTAAGCAGTGGCTTTAAACGGTTTTACTTCAGTGTTGATCAAGGACATTCAGATAATCTCCAGTTGTCATGAGTGAAGGGTTTATAAAGTAGTGCTAATGCTAACGGCTAGCGACTAATGTCTAAAATTAAAAAAAGCCATCTAGCCAATAGTATTGCCCTATTGGCGTACCACAAGATCCTGTTTTACTGGCTACTTAATGGGGTCGGTAGGGCAAAATACAAGAATTTTTCACATTGGCTTGCGGTAGGCGTCACTGCACCGCAAAATTCGCACGGTCAGTAATATGGCCTACGCTATTGTTAGCCGCTGAGGGCTGTTGCCGGCAGCAGCAGGGCGCACTTGGTATGAAGACACTTGGCAAAACATTTGGCTGAATTGTTTAGTGAATGCTGAATTGTTTAATGACTAGTTGAGACAACAGGAGCAGTGATAATGGGGAACATCCACAAACTTTCCGCGGCCGTTGCGGCTATCTCATTCGCCGCAGCGGCTAGCGCTGCCCACGCTGAAGAGGTGCGGGTATTTAACTGGTCAGACTACATTGCCCCGGAAACGCTGGAAAAATTCACCGAGCGTACCGGCATTGAAGTGACTTATGACGTTTATGACAGCAATGAAATTTTGGATGCCGCACTGCTCGCCGGGCGTTCCGGCTACGATGTGGTGGTACCTTCTACCTACTATTTTACCCGCCAAGTGAAAGCCGGTGTTTTTCAGCCGCTCAACCATGAGTTACTAACCAATTTAGACAATCTCAACCCCGAGCTGATGGCCAACCTGGAAACTATCGACGCCGGTAGCGAATACTCGGTTCCCTATATGTGGGGCACCAATGGGATCGGCTATAACGTTGACCGGGTAAAAGAAATTCTGGGTGATGACGCGCCGGTAGATAGTTGGGCACTGCTGTTTGATCCTGAAATAACCGCTGCATTGAGCGAAGCGGGCTGCGGCTTGTCGATGCTGGACTCTGCCGATGAAATGCTCTCGCCCGCCATGGCGTACCTGGGGTTTGATCCCCTGAGTGAAAATCTGGACGATATTGAAGCGGCTGGCGAACTGATCGCCGACGTTCGCGACGACATGACTTATTTTCACTCTTCCCGCTATGTGTCCGATCTGGCGAATGGCGATATCTGCGTGGCCGCTGGTTACTCGGGTGATGTTTTCCAGGCCGCTGATCGTGCTGAAGAAGCAGGGCGAGATTTCACCATCGCCTATAGCATTCCTAAAGAAGGCGCCGCGCTCTGGTTCGACATGATGGCAGTACCCGCCGATGCGCCTAATACTGAAAACGCTCACGCCTTTATCAACTTTATTCTTGACCCGGAAATCGCTGCTGAAATTACCGAGTACGTGCGTTATGCCAATCCTAACGCGGCGGCCGATGAGTACCTCTCTGATGAAATCATCAATGACCCGGCTATTTACCCAGAAACCGAGGTCATGCAAAACCTATACGTGCAGGCTGAAAAGCCTCAAGATGTGCTGCGTGCCCGTACGCGCATTTGGAACCGCGTAAAGTCTGGTCGTTAAACCGACGTTTATCCGACGGCGAGCCTGGAGTTAATTCTCTATGGCTCGCTGCTCGTCTTTTTTAATGCCCGGATTGCCGGGCCTTTTGATGGGAGTGGCGAATGGTCACTACGCCCCTGTCGAACGAGCCTTCATCTGCTTCGCCAATCACTCCTTCTTCGTCGCGCCCCCAGGGTAAAACCCCGCGGTTTGCTGAAGATGTGGTGCTGGAAGTAAAACGCTTAAGCAAGCGGTTTGATGATGCGCTGGCGGTGGATGATGTCAATTTGCAGGTTAAGCGCGGAGAAATTTTCGCGCTATTGGGTGGTTCCGGGTCAGGTAAATCAACCCTGCTGAGGATGTTGGCGGGGTTTGAAACTCCTTCTGAGGGCCGTATTTTATTAGACGGTGAAAATATCACCGCTATGCCTCCGCACAAGCGGCCTATCAATATGATGTTCCAGTCCTATGCGCTATTTCCGCATATGACGGTGGCGCAGAATATTGCCTTTGGCTTAAAGCAGGACAAGCTCCCCAAAGCGGATATCGACGCTCGCGTCGCGCAAATGTTGAAGCTGGTGCATATGGAGCGCTTTGCCAAGCGCAAACCGCATCAACTTTCTGGCGGTCAGCGCCAGCGTGTAGCACTGGCGCGTTCGCTGGCCAAGCGGCCCAAACTGTTACTGTTAGACGAGCCCATGGGCGCACTGGATAAAAAACTGCGCACTGAAATGCAGCTTGAAGTGGTCGAGATCATCGAACAGGTGGGCGTTACCTGCATTATGGTCACTCACGACCAGGAAGAGGCTATGACCATGGCCGACCGCGTGGCGATCATGGCCGATGGCTGGATCGAGCAAATAGGCTCGCCGATCGATATTTATGAAAGCCCGGTGAGCCGCATGGTGGCGGAATTCGTCGGTACGGTGAATCTGTTTGAAGGCGAGATTAGCGAAGATGCTGCTGACCACTGCCGCATCGTCGCTCCCGCGCTCGAGCGGCCCATCTATATTGACCACGGTATTACCACCCAGGCGGTAGATCGGCGGGTTTGGGTCGCGCTGCGTCCTGAGAAGATTTGGCTTACCCGTGAAAAGCCTACTACGGAGTACAACTGGGCCGCTGGCAAGGTGGATGATATTGCCTATTTAGGCGGTTTCTCGCTCTACTACGTGCGCACTCAATCGGGCCAAATCATTAAAGTCAGTATGGCCAATACAGAGCGTCGCGGTGATCGACCCACCTGGGAAGACAGTGTGTATGTCTACTGGGAAGATCACAGTACGATTGTTTTGAACCGCTAGCGTCTTGAGCTGCTAACGTTTTGAATTGCGATAGTGGCGCATTCCTTACCGCGAGGAGACTGCCTTTAATGAAGTTATCTCGTTTTTCAGCACTGCTCAAACGCTTGCAGCTGGGGCGCCGAGCAGTGATTGCGTTTCCGCTCGTGTGGCTGAC
This sequence comes from Halomonas sp. A3H3, assembly GCF_000982975.1. Taxonomy (NCBI): domain Bacteria; kingdom Pseudomonadati; phylum Pseudomonadota; class Gammaproteobacteria; order Oceanospirillales; family Halomonadaceae; genus Halomonas; species Halomonas sp. A3H3. The sequence goes on from NZ_HG423343.1 coordinate 3,803,679, forward strand.
GCTGTTTTTTTTACTACCCTTTGCGCTGGTGCTCAAAATCAGCCTCTCCGAAGCGGCGATTGCGATTCCGCCCTATGGCCCGCTGCTTGAGTACGTCGATCAGACGCTGCATGTCTTTCTTAATCTGGGCAATTATCTCTTTCTGCTCTCAGATTCATTATACATAGCCGCCTATTGGGGCTCGGTGAAAACGGCGTTTATTGCCACGCTGGCCTGCTTGTTGCTCGGTTATCCGATGGCGTATGCCATGGCCCGAGCCCCGGCCCGCTGGCAATTGTTGTTACTGCTGCTGGTCATGCTGCCGTCATGGACGTCGTTTTTGATTCGTGTCTATGCCTGGATGGGAATTCTAAGCAACAGTGGGTTAATCAATAACCTGTTGATAGGGATTGGCCTGATTGATTCGCCGCTGCGCATGATGAATACCCAGTTTTCAGTAACTATTGGCATTGTTTATGCCTACTTGCCGTTCATGGTGCTGCCGCTATATGCCCACTTAACGCGCATGGATAACTCGTTGTTAGAGGCCGCTGCAGATCTTGGCTCGCGCAAGTTCAATACCTTTATCAAAGTCACCTTGCCGCTCTCTACGGGCGGCATTGTGGCCGGTTCGATGCTGGTGTTCATACCTGCGGTAGGGGAGTTTGTGATTCCTGAACTGCTGGGAGGCCCTGATACGCTAATGATCGGCAAAGTGCTGTGGGAGGAGTTCTTTCTCAACCGCGACTGGCCCGTGGCGTCGGCGCTGGCCATGGTGATGCTACTGCTATTACTGGTGCCGATAGTCTGGTTTCATCGTTACCAGTCCAAGGAGCTTGAATAATGAGCATGCGACGGCCGAGCTTCTCAACGGTCATGCTGGTGCTTGGTCTGCTGTTTCTTTACCTGCCGATGTTTGTGCTGGTGGTGTATTCGTTTAATGCATCGAAACTGGTCACGGTGTGGGCGGGGTTTTCCACTCAGTGGTACGGCGAGCTGTTTCGAGATCAGCAGATTTTGTCGGCGGTATGGACGAGCCTGCGCATCGCGTTTTTCGCGGCCAGCATGGCGGTTTGCCTGGGCACCGTGGCAGCCTTTGTAATGACACGCTATGGTCACTTCCGGGGCAAAACGGCGCTGTCGAGTATGGTCACAGCGCCGCTGGTGATGCCCGAAGTCATCACCGGTCTTTCGCTGCTGTTGCTATTTGTGCAGATGGCGCAGATTACCGGCTGGCCAGCCGACCGGGGTATGGCAACCATTTGGATTGCTCACACCACCTTTTGCAGTGCCTATGTGGCTGTCGTGGTGGCTGCGCGGCTGCGGGAAGTGGATCACTCCATTGAAGAGGCCGCCATGGATTTGGGTTCACCTCCAGTGAAAACCTTTTTTTCTATCACGCTGCCGATCATTACCCCCGCGCTGGCTGCAGGCTGGCTGCTGGCGTTTACCCTCTCCCTGGATGACCTGGTGATCGCCAGCTTTGTTTCCGGGCCAGGGGCCAATACGCTGCCGATGGTGGTGTTTTCGTCGGTGCGTATGGGGGTGTCGCCGAAGATCAATGCGCTTGCTACCTTGATCATCCTAACGGTCTCGCTGGCGACGCTGTTGGCGTGGTTTTTTATGCGGCGTAATGAGACCCGGCGGAAGGCTGCTCTACGAGACGTTTAGATCACGCTATAGCACGTCGTCATCGCGCCCGGCGACGACGCTTTCAAGTTCTCCGGTCACCGGTGAGACGATGATCTGTAGCTGGATGGGCGCGCAGCATTGATGGCAATCCTCCCAGGTATCATGGCTGCCCTGTGACGTATCAATCAGAAAGGTCAGCGGCGAATCGCAGTATGGGCAGTGGAAGTCATAATTGACCAGGGCGTCGTCTTGCATTGTTGGCTACCTTGTATAGCGGATGCGCTAAATCAGTTTCTTACCCAATGAGTGTAGCAGTGTGGTCGTCGGGTAGGGCATCGTAGGATTGAATCAGGTAGGATATCCCAGGATTTAAGTTCCCAAAGCAACGCAGCGAGAGTAGCGATGATGTTACGTAACATGGCAGTAGCGGCCCTAGTGGCCTTTCCGATGGTCGCGTTGGCTGAAACCCCCAATGTCACCGCTGGTGAGTGGGAGTTTGTGAGCAAAACCAGCGTCACCGGCGAAATGGAAATTCCGGATCAAACGGAAACCGAGCGCCAGTGTATTAGTCAGGAAGAGCTTGAGGGAGCTGAATTTGGCTTCATCGAGGAAGAAGAAGGCTGCGAGCTGCTCGACCAGGAGCTCAATGCGGATGGTCTCAGCTACAGCATGGTGTGTCGCGCTGAGGGTGGCGAAGCTACCATCGATGGCGAAATGCGTTTTATGGGCGAGCGTATCGAAGGCAGCGTCGATATCCTTACCCAGTCCCCCATGGGTGAGCTGAGCATGAATACCGTGATTGAAGGCGAGTATCTTGGCGAGTGTGAGTAATCGCTAGCTCTCTTTTCAAAGGGTGCCAACAGGCACCCTTTTTCATTGAGGTCGTCATTGCGAGGAGCGCAGCGACGCGGCAATCTCAAGCGTGCGGTGGCCTCTAAAAACCAGATTGCTTCGCTGCGTTGGCAATGACATCAGTCAGATGGTGCATTAGCAATTTCCTCCTCTAATCGCCTTTTCACTGCCCCGGGCGAACCGGTGTGGCGCGCCAGCAAGTCGTAAGCCACAGGCACCACAAACAGCGTAAACAGCGTGGCCGAGCCGACCCCCGCCATAATCACGGTGCCGATAACCAAGCGAGACTCAGACCCCGGCCCTGTCGAGACAATCAGCGGAATGGCGCCGGCCATGGTGGTCACGGCGGTCATTAAGATAGGTCTTAAACGCGTTACAGAGGCTTCAATCAACGCCGAACGGAAGGCTTTACCCTCATCGCGCAACTGATTGGCAAACTCGACAATCAAAATGCCGTTTTTCGCCGCTAGGCCAATTAGCAGCACCAAGCCTACTTGGCTGTAGATATTAAGCGATTGACCGCTTAGCAGCAGGGCGAGCAAAGCGCCGCTCATTGCGAGCGGCACCGTAAGCATTATCACAAAGGGGTGAATCAGACTTTCGAACTGCGCTGCTAACACCAAAAAGACCACAAGCGCGCCCAGTATTAGCAGGAAGGCGGTGGCGCCACTGGCTTGCTGGAAGTCCCTTGAGGCGCCTGCCACATTGGTTTGCGCCTCTTCCGGCAGTAGCTCCGCGGCGCTCTGCTCTAAATAGGTCAAAGCTTCGCCAAGGGGGTAGCCATCCGCCAGGTTGGCTTCAATGGTAATCGCCCGTATACGGTCAAAGCGGTTCAAAGTGCTGGCGCCAGCAAAGTCGGAGAGGGTGACCAAACTGGCCAGAGGGATCAGCTCACCTGTGCGAGCGGATCGAACCTGAATGTTATCCAACGCCCTCGGGCTGTTTTGACTGCCGCGGTCACCTTCCAAAATGACGTCGTACTCTTCACCATCATCAACATAGCGAGTGACGTTACGGCCACCTAACAGCACTTCAAGCGTTCTGCCGATCTCGGTAACCGTAACGCCTAGCGAAGCGGCACGCTCGTAGTCAATATCGACTCTTAGCTGCGGCTGGGTTTCGTTGTAGTTGCTCTCTAGTGCCATCAAGCGCGGGTTGTTTTCACGCACATGATCGATCAGCGTATCGCGCCAGCGGGCAAGCTCTTCGTAAGTCCCGCCGCCCAGCACAAACTGCACCGGCTTCTGGGTACGCTGCCCAAACCCCTGGCGCATCACCGGGAAGGCTTGTACCCCCGGCAACGTACGCAGCTTTTCGCGTACTTCGCCCATGATCTCCCAGGCACTGCGTCGACTGCCCCAGTCGGCCATATTGACGATAATAAAGCCGCTATTGAAATTCTCTATGTTGCCGTAGCCACGGGGGGCGCGAACGACTACGCGCTCCAACTCACCGCTCTCCACCAGTGGCGTCATCCGCGCTTCGATCTCATCCATATAATCCATCATGTAGTCGAAGGTGGCGCCTTCAGGGCCATTCACTAATACGATAAAGTTACCGCGATCCTCTTGAGGCGTGTATTCGTTGGGCAGTACCGTGGCCAGCCAGGCGGTGGCGCCAATCAATAATACAAACGCCGCGACCACCAGCCAACGCATTTTGAGCATCCATTCTAACGTGGCCTGGTAGCGGCGTTGTGTGCCGCTGAGCAACCACTGCACGGCTTTGCCAATCCGGCTGTCGTGCATGCCAGGCTTAAGAATTTTAGACGCCATCATCGGCGTAAGCGTCAGTGCCAGCAGCGTAGAGACTACGACCGCGGCGGCCATGGTCAGCGCGAACTCGGAAAATAGTCGGCCAATATCGCCTTGCAACATACTGAGTGGCAAGAAAACCGCCACCAACACCAGAGTGGTGGCAATGACTGCAAAGGCGATTTGCCGGGTCCCGCGAAAGGCGGCGACTAGCGGCGTCTCGCCGTAGTCGTGCATACGCCGGTTAATATTTTCAAGCACGACGATGGCATCATCGACAATCAGACCGATCGCCAGCACCAGCGCCAGCAGAGTTAGCAGGTTAATTGAGAAATTCATCGCGGCCAGAGCAGTAAAGGCGCCAATAACGGCAATCGGAACGGTCACCGCGGGTACCAGGGTGGTGCGCAAATTGCCCAAAAACATAAAGATCACCACCACCACCAAGCCCATGGCGATAAACAGCGTCATAACGACCTGCTCAATCGCTCCGGAGACGAACAGCGAGGCGTCGTAGTTCAGGCTCAGTGACATCCCTTCAGGCAGCGTACCTTGCAGGCGTTCAAGTTCGACCTGAACGGCTTCAGAGAGCTCTATCACATTGGCCGTCGACTGCATGATCATACCCAGGCCGACCATGGGGATGCCGTTAGAGCGGAAGACAGAACGATCCTCCACCGCGCCGACCTCTACTCTTGCTACGTCAGCAAGGCGCACCAGATAGCCGTTTTCCTCCTGGTTTTGAGGAGAGCTGAGGGCGAGGCGCTGAAAATCTTCGGCACTGGCAAAACTACGGGGGAGGCGGACAATAAACTGCCGATCCTTGGATTCAAGCGAGCCTGCCGGTAGCTCTACGTTCTCTGCCCGCAGTGCGTCTTCGATATCGCTAACGGTGAGTCCCCGTGCGGCCAAGGCATTGCGATCCAGCCACACGCGCATGGCGTAGTCACTGCCGCCGCCGACACGCACCCGTGCTACCCCTGGCTGAACGGAGAGGCTGTCGACCAAAAAGCGGTTAGCGTAGTCGGTTAGCTCAGTAATGGAATAGTCGTTTCCGGAAAGGCTTAACCAAACCACCACTTCTTCGCTGCTATCGGCTTTGGTGACCTCTGGGTTGTCAGCGTCGTCGGGTAGGTTGCGCAGCGCACCGGAGATGCGGTCGCGAATATCATTGGCGGCGGCATTGATATCCATATCAATGCCAAATTCGATCTCGATCTGAGAGCGTCCATCCTCGCTTTGCGAGGTAATCAGCTCAATGCCTTCAACGCCAGCAATGCGGTCTTCTAATACTTGGGTAATCCGTGTTTCGACGACGCTGGCCGAGGCTCCGGGGTAGCGGGTATCGATGGTGACCACTGGCGGGTCGATGGTGGGGTACTCTTGCAGCGGCAGACGATTGAGTGCCAGCAGGCCAAAGGCAATAATCAGCGCCGCGATTACCATCGCCAATACCGGCCGCTGAACAGAGATATCCGATAAACGCATTAGCGGTCGGCCTCCAACAGCGCTCGTATACCGGTCTCGTCATCGGCGATCCCGAGTAACCTGGCTTCTTGCCCGTCACGGGCCAGCTGTAGGCCATGAAAGACAATTAAATCGTTGGCGGCGAGTCCCTCGAGAATTTCCACCTCGCCATTGCGGCGCTCGCCTATCACCACTTCACGCCGTGCCAAGCGTGTGCTGCCTCCACTCTGTTCAATTAACATCACGAAGTGACGGTCACCGCTAGGCTCAATGGCCGCCTCAGGGATAACAACCGTATCGCGTACGTGCTGTTGAACGATCACTTCCATCAGCATGCCAGGCCGCAAGCGGCCATCGGTATTCTCGAGATCAGCGCGGACGCTTACGCTGCGCGTGACTGGATCCACCCGTGTGCCGATGGTGGCAATTTCACCGCTAAAGAGGGCGTCAGGGTAGGCGGCAGTTGTGGCATTGAGCATCAAGCCTGGTGAGAGGCGGTCGAGAAATACTTCGGGGACGCTGAAATCTAGCTGCATAACATCCAATTTATCGAGCGTCACCAGATCCATGCCTGGAGTGACCAGGGCGCCAACACTGATATTGCGAAAGCCGACACGGCCACTAAAGGGGGCTTTTATCTGGTAATTGGCCAACTCCGCTTCAATCGCTTGAATATCGGCATCTGCCTGGCGCAGCCGTGATTGGCTATCTTCTACATCGGCCCGAGCCGCCAGGTTGCGCTCTTGCAACTGGGAAGCGCGATTTGACGCATTACGCCGCTCTTCGCGAAGTGCCTGGGACGCCCTCAGCTGCGCCTGCTCCTCGGCATCCTCCAGACGAATAAGCAACTGGCCTTCTTCGACCTGTTCGCCGTCACGGAAATTGATCTCGGCAACGATATCCGTGACGGTAGCCGATAGTGTGACGCTCTCATCGGCACGGAGGGTGCCCAAGGCTTCTATTGGATCCGACCAGGTAGTCATGATCGCCCGGGTGCCTATGACTGACGGCGCCGATTGGGCGAGCGCTACGCTGGAAAGCAGAAGAGTGAGAGGCACGAGTGCGAGTTGCAACAGCCGTCGTTGATGAAAGGGCAAAAGCATAGTGTTCTCAGCGTTAGATAATATTTATACAGTTATTGTATATGGTAATTGTATCCGCATAATAATTTTTAAGTGCGACCCTGTTAGAATGCCTGCCTTTTACGACGGGAGTCGCTCTCAATATGAGCTGTCCATTATGATCTATGACGTTGTCATCATCGGTGCTGGCGCCGCAGGCTTAATGTGCGCAGCGCAAGCGGGCTATGCCGGAAAGCGGGTCTTAGTGCTTGATCATGCTAACAAAGCGGGCAAGAAGATTCTCATGTCCGGGGGTGGCCGCTGCAACTTTACCAATCTTGGCACAACGCCACAGCACTTTTACTCTTCAAACCCTTACTTTTGTATTTCGGCGCTCAAACGTTACCGCCCTGAGCACTTTGTTGAGCTGGTCGAGCGCCATGGCGTTGAACATGTTGAGAAAACGCCGGGTCAGCTATTCTGTGCAACCTCGGCTAAAGATATTGTCCATACGTTACTAACCGAGTGTGAGTGGGCTGGGGCTGAAATCAGGCTCAGCACCCAGGTTACCCGCGTGGAGCAACAGGGCAGTGCCATGCGTCTAACGACTTCGATAGGTAAAATCGATGCTGGGGTGGTCGTCATCGCGAGCGGTGGGCTTTCCATTCCGAGCATGGGCGCGACGGGTTTTGGCTACGACATTGCCCGTCAATTTGGTCTAGAGGTATTCGCTACGCGACCCGGGCTGGTGCCCTTTACCTTAAGCGATAGCTGGAAAGCGCGCGCAACTGAGCTCTCTGGTTTGAGCGTGCCAGTGGCTGTTAGTGCTGGCAGTCGCCGCTTTGTGGAACCCATGCTGTTTACCCACCGCGGCTTGTCTGGGCCGGCGATGCTGCAGATATCCAGCGTTTGGCAGCCAGGGGAGAGCATTAGTATCGATCTACTGCCCAATGAAAACGTGGCGGAATCCCTACGTGAGGCACGCCAAGAAACGCCTAAGCGTCAGCTCTCGACTTGGCTTGGCGAACGCTTTCCGAAACGCTTTGCGCAAGCACTGCTGGAGTGGTACCCCGACCATGACTTGGCGCGGCCCCTGGCCCAGTATGCTAATGCCGCATTGGATGAGTGGGCGCAAAGACTCAACGCTTGGCAACTGAAACCAGCAGGAACAGAAGGTTGGCGTACCGCAGAGGTAACCATGGGCGGGGTCAATACCGACGCGATTTCGTCCAAAACCTTTGAGGTTAAAGGCTTACCACAGTTGCGCTTTATCGGAGAAGTATTAGATGTAACGGGAGAGCTAGGCGGGTATAACTTTCAGTGGGCGTGGGCGAGTGGCGTAGCCTGCGGGCAGGCTGTTTAATAAGCTGATCAAAGATTTGCAAGTGCCGTAAACCGATACACTGGCTGTATTAAGCCTCTTGTGTTTTGGCGATGGGTTCAAGTTTAGGGGCTGTTGACGTTTCGCTTATGGCAGCGCTGAAAAGTCAACAGAGCCTAGGGCAATGCTGCCAAGAGGTCGGCTGGTAGGTCGATCAGGCGCTTCCTTACAAGTGCCGAAACAGACTAGGATCTAATCCAGCTTTTTGAATTCGATAGGCTAGCTTAGCTCTCGTTACGCCTAGTTCTCTGGCGGCCTTCGACACGTTGCCATCTGTTTTATAAAGTGCATTTGACAAAATTTCTGCCTCACTTCTCCGGTGACATTTAGCGCTCTTCTGCGTATCGTCAAGCTTACCCCGGCCCAATAGATCAGGCCCACTTGTGCCAGCCTCCAGTTCCCCTGTGGGATCAATATTGAGACCTGACTGACCAGGGGGGTTGAGTTTTGTGGCAAAGCCAACGTCATCAAACATATGAAACACATTGAGCGGTTCAGAATCTAGCGCGTTAATCACGCCACGTTCTATTAAATTCTGCAGCTCGCGAATATTTCCAGGGTAACTATAGTCTAAAAGTGCTTCACTAGCCTTTCGGGTGAGTCCTGGAATATTTTTTTTATAAACGTTTGAGTAGCGGTATAAAAAATGTTCGATCAATAAGGGGATATCATCCTGGCGTTCTCTAAGAGGGGGAAGGCGAATAGGAAAAACATTTAAGCGGTAATAAAGATCCTCTCTGAATAGTCCATTCTGCACTTCCTTGAAAAGATCTTTATTTGAGGCGGCAACAACCCTGACGTTAACTTGGATAGGGTGTGCTCCACCGACTCTTTCTATTTCGCCATTCTGCAGGGTGCGCAGAAGCTTACCTTGTGCCTCATAACTTAATGATGGAATTTCATCAAGAAATAGTGTGCCCCCATTGGCTTGTTCGAACCGACCCGGTCGACTTTTTTCTGCACCTGTAAACGCACCTTTCTCTACGCCAAACAGCTCTGCCTCAACCAATGTGTCAGGGATTGCAGCACAGTTAAGGGCGATAAAGGGGCCGTTTGCCAAGTTGCTTTTGCGGTGAAGCTCGTTAGCAAACAAGTCTTTCCCAACACCGGATTCTCCATTGAACAGTACCGTGGCTGGCGTTGGCGCGACTCTTTCGATCTTCTGCAAAGCAATACTGACGGCTGCTGAAATACCCACGATCTTTTGGGTATCTATTTTCTCACGGATAGAGGCAGGAGATGACGCTGTCGTCACGCCAGGGGTTTGTCGAGACGACTTACGCGCTCTAGGCGCAAGGTATTCTCCTGGAGTGAGCCAGCTAAGGTCATGGGTACTGCCTATTTCTTGGTTTGTCATCTCACCTACGATTCGGCAGAAAGAGCCGCCGCAGCCAGCACACTCCAACTCACGATATATCACTCGCTTACCGTAGAAAGCACTGGCGTAGCCGCTGGCATAACCTAGCTGCATCCAGCAAACCGGTTCACGTGATAGGCCGTACGCATTTATATGTTCGGCGGCCTCGATTGAACCATGCCAAAGGAACTCGGCATTGAAAATACCGTTCGGGATGTCGTGGTCGCGTCGTACCGTTTCGACTTTAACCATCCCCATGACTGCATGTAACCGCTCCCCCGCGGTCAACGCACCAGCTTCATCGTTTAGTGGCCAATGTTTTCGTACAAAAGCTGCGTCGGCAGATCCAGCTGAAAAACCTACGCGCATCAGCAAGCTGCATGCTCTAGAAAAGCCTAGTGATTCAATGATTTCCCTGCGCAACACACCAAATGCATTAGCCCCAAGTAGCACCATGCGGCGATCATCGAACCAAATTTTTCCATCGTTAGGGGTAAGGCGCAGCCTCTCTGTCAAATCACGTAAAGTGGGTGGGTCTCCATCATCAAGGCCTATCTTACAAGAACTCGCTTGATTGGGTTGCGTTGTCATTTTCGAAAGCATCATTTTTTTTGTCATGTCTTTCTCATTTTTTTATTAAAAATATTAAATTAATTAAATACTGGCGAGTCTTGTTCAATCCTTCAGTTGTACTTTAGTCGTGTCTAGTCTCTTAACTTCCTTTGAATAATAAGAATTTTACTTGATTTTTTATACTAAGGTCTAGGTTTTGAGTAGTTGGCATAGCAATTGCTGAATAGTTCTCTGTAATACATCGTTTCCATAAATAAAGTGAGAACAATAATGGCTAATGCACCCGCTAGTAATGCTTATCGTATCGTAGAAGTTCCTGAACCAATGAAGGCAATGCAAGACCGATTTGGGCGTGAGGGAAGCTATGTAGGGCTCTCTGAGGTAGAAAGCCCATGGGTTCCTTTTGGTGATAATGCAGCTATACGGCATCTGGCCTTTGATGTAAGAAATAATGTTTATTGCAATATTTTATGGATTAAAAGCCCTGGTGTGATTGGTACCCATAAGCACCGAGGAATGGTATGGGCTGTAGGAATGGAGGGATCTTTCCGATATTTGGAATACGACTGGGTTTGCGGGCCTGGAGAGTTTATAACGGAAATGCCCGGACAGGCTCACACGTTAGTGACCGACGATGCTAATGGAATGAAAGCTCTATTTTGGATGCAGGGAGCTAACGAGTTCTTCGATGAGAAGGGGGAGTGGGCAGAAACGCTGGATGTTTTCTGGTTCATCAATCACTACGTCACTTACTGTGAAGAACACAATATCCCCATCAATGAGCAGTTATTTCTATGAGGTGGGGTATGCGTGTATTAGAGCAATTCAGCGTAGAAGGGCGTTCAGCCCTGATCACGGGGGGAGCCTCAGGTTTAGGACTTGCCTATGCCGAAGCGTTGGCAGAAAACGGCGCTAACGTGACACTAGCGGATATAAACATCGACGCAGCCGAATGTGAGGCACAAAGGCTCCGTGACGAAGGCTGCAAGGTTCATGCTGTCCAGCTAGATGTCGCTGATCGAATGCAGACCAGTCGAGCCTTCGAAGAACATGTCCGCCAGTTTGGCAACTTGGATATTGTTTTTGCTAATGCGGGGATCGATCCTGGGGCAGGGTTTTGGAACCCTTCAGGAGGGCGAAATAGAGATGGTCAGATTGACGTTTTAGATCCAGCCCGCTGGGATAGAACAATTTCTATTAATCTGACGGGGGTCTTTAATACTCTGCGAGTGGCAGCTAAATACATGAAGCCACGGCGTCGAGGATCAATTGTTGTCACGTCCTCCAATGCTGCCTTTATTACAGAGCCTGTGGTCGGGCTTGCTTACATGCCTGCAAAAGCGGGAGTGTCCCATTTAGTACGTCAAGTTGCCTTAGAGTTGGCAGAGTTCCGGATCCGGGTCAACACTATCGCGCCCGGCGGTTTCGTAACCAACATTGGTGGTGGCTGGTTGAAAGACGAAGCAGTTCGCCAGGCCTGGAACGCCAAGGTACCTCTAGGGGAAATCGCTGATCCTGAACAGATCAAGGCACTGGCGCTATACCTAGCCTCTGACGCCTCTTCCTATATGACCGGTGCTCAATTGGTTATTGACGGAGGCACTTCTCTTGGGAGGGTGGGCTGATGCGTGCTGCCGTCTTTCAGGGGTTACACCAGCCTTTAGATGTTTGCGAACTTCCAGACCCTACACCAGGAGACGATGAGGTTGTCATCCAGGTGAAACGATGTGGAATTTGTGGCTCCGATCTCCATATGACTGAGGATCCCATTTTCGGCATTTGTCCTGGCGATGTGCTGGGTCACGAATATGCAGGCGAGATAGTCGCTTTAGGTCGAAAAGTCAGTGATGTATCTATAGGAGATCTTGTATCCGTTATACCTTTCCGAAGTTGCGGTTATTGCGCTGCATGCCGTTCTGGGAATCCTGCTTGGTGTCTAGATATGGCGTTGGAGGGAGGGGGATATGGTGAATATGCCGTCACCGCTGCGCGCCAGTGCGTACCTCTTCCTCTCAATGCAAGCATGGACGACGGTGCAATTGTAGAGCCTTTAGCCGTTGCTCTCCATGGTCTCCAGCTATCCGGCATGAAACCTGGTGACCGTGTCCTCATCCTTGGTGCTGGGCCTATCGGGTTAGCTGTCGCTTTTTGGGCGCGCCGCTTTGGCGCTCAGACGGTTGTCATACAGGATATTACCCGATACCAAGAACAACGTGCCTATGACATGGGGGCGACCGGTTTTGTTTGTGATCCATATCAACCCATTAAAGCTGCAGAGCGGTCACTTGGAGGTTCAGCAGACATAGTATTCGAGTGTGCGGGCGTTCCTGGTCTCATTGCGCAAGCCATTGAGCAGGTTCGCACGCACGGTACGATTCTGCTTCTTGGTTTATGCACTAAGCCTGACAGCTTTATACCCTTTAGTGCTTTATCAAAGGAAATACGCCTTCAAACTGCCGTTTTCTTCTCACGACGTGAATACGAAAGTGCGTTGGATATTCTCGATTCTGGCGTTGTAGAGCCTCGCCATTTAATCACCGAGACCGTGCCACTTAACAATGTGCCAACCGCATTTGAAGCGTTAAAAAAGCGCACCCATCAATGCAAGGTGTTAATAAGCCATGACTAACAATAATACAGCTACCCTGCCTAACACGCCCAATAACACTCGTTATCAAATCCTTTTAGTTACTCTATTGAGCCTTAACTTTGGCATTGTATTTTTTGACAGGAATGCACTTAACTTCCTGATGCCATTTGTTCAGCCAGAGTTGGCCTTGACAAACCTACAGATAGGCCTAACAGCCTCTGCGTTATCAGTCACCTGGGCAATATCTGGTTTAATATTTGGTGCAATGTCTGATCGAAGTGGCCGAAGAAAGATATTTTTGATCATGGCGACGATTGTGTTCTCTCTCTGCTCTTTTTTATCAGGTCTTGCCACCTCATTCTTATTGCTTCTCGGTGCTAGATTGCTTATGGGTGTTGCAGAAGGCCCTATCCTGCCTATATCGCAATCAGTAACGGCAATAGAAGTTACTCCTGAAAGGCGGGGCATTGCTATGGGGGTCATGCAGAACTTCGGGTCAAATTTATTGGGTTCTTTTGCTGCGCCGGTTGTCCTTGTGGCTGTTGCTTCTGCTTTTGGCTGGCGAGAGGCGTTTTTCCTTGCAGGGCTTCCAGGTCTTCTAGCCGCTGGACTCCTCTGGTGGTTAATGCGTGAACCGACAGCATCTTCAGTACCTATCGCAACGGGTGTGAATCAGTCCTGTCAGCGCCCAAGTCTCAAAGAGGTCTTCGCTCATCGAAATATGCTGCTATGTTCGCTTATTGCGGTGTTATTGATTGGATACTTAGTAACTTGCTGGTCTTTCATGCCAATTTACCTAACCAGTGTACGTGGTTATTCTGCTGAAACCATGGGGTGGCTGATGGGAACTTTAGGCATCTCGGCAGCGGTCGGAAGCTTCGTCGTCAGCGGTATCTCTGACAAAATTGGTCGTAAGCCAGTAATGGTAATTACCCCATTTATGGGGCTCATCCTCACCTTAAGCGCCATGTATTTTGATGGCTCGGCTATTATTCTGGCAGTGTTGTTTTTCTTTGGTTGGGCATTGAACGGCATCTTTCCGCTTTTTATGGCCACCGTTCCCTCTGAAACCGTCGATTCGCGCCATATTGCAACAGCCCTGGGTTTTGTAATGGGTATTGGTGAGATATTGGGAGGTGGGGTTCTACCGGCGCTAGCAGGCGCTGCGGCAGATAGTGTTGGCCAATCCGCACCGTTGTGGTTAATGAGCGCTATTTGTGTGATTGCTGGAGTCCTGGCTTTGGGGCTCAAAGAGACCGCACCAGCAGTTCTGGTTAAGCGTGCTCAGGCGCCTGATGTTTCGGCATCTTTCAGCAGTTAGTCGCTAAATACCGATAATCACACAAGAAGCTCAGCTTTCGGGCCAAATGTGTCGGGTATAAAGCGAATAGCGAGCTATTTAACGAAAGTGATCAAATTAAGTTGGCCGACAGGCCAGAATTTTTCACTGAGTGGCCGCCTTAAACGATGTTTGGCTAATCTCCGCTCGCTGGCTTCTAAGGTACAGTCAGCGAGCCGCACAGCCGTCCAAATTAACTAGCCACTTTGGCTAATAATTTAAGTTTTTTGAGTAGCATATAGCCCGCAAGGACTTTTCTGCCTGCCGCCATTGCTCCACCTGGGTGGCGCATCAGCTTGAATGCAGCAAAGCCGCCAATGGCGTAAAGCGGCAGCTTGAAGCTTTGCCAGTTTCTATCCAGTGGTGAGGCGGCTTGCTGTAAAAATTCGCTATCGACCAAAATATCCACGCGCTGCTGCTCTAGCTCGGCTAACAAAAGCGCTTTGCGTTCAGCGCGGCTGAGCGGTTTGGTTGGTGGCTTAGCGGTGTCTGCGGATGGTTTCATCACTTGGCTCCTCAAGCAGTGCTCGATCAGCAGCAAGCTGTTTGAGTGTTTCTTTTAACAGAGAGTGTTGCTTGGACTGGCGAATCGCAATAACCGCGAGTAGCAAACTGGCGCCGATCAGCACACCTGCACTGATGGCAATGGCGGTTAAGCGATAGGTATCCCAGAATATAACCACTACCAGTGCCGTCAAAGTGGCAATACCCAACAAGAGCAGCAGTAAGCTAGCTCCTGCCAGAAGAAGTAGAACCAGTAAGCGAGCACGCTCCTCTTCTAACTCAAACACCGCCAAACGCAGGCGGGTTTCGCTATTCGCAATCAGCGATTTCAGCAAGCGTTTGGCGGCAGAGAAGACGCGTTGGGTGGGGCCCAAAGCCATTAGCGACGACCGAGCAGCATACCCACAACCATACCTACTGCGGCACCAATGCCAATACTTGTCCAGGGGTTTTCATGGACGTAGCGATCACACGCATCGGCCTGATGAGTCAGCGAGTCGCGGGTTTCGTCATAAATACGCTCGCCACGAGCTTCAAGACGTGCACGAGTGTCTTTCAAACGACGTTCGGCGCGAGTACGTAGATCGTTCATCTCTCCGCTGGCATCTTTAGCGGTCGCATTGACCAGCTCTTCAACGGTTTCACTCAAGTGGCGCAGATCATCTTTGAGTTGATCGGCTTGAGTAGAGTAGGTGGGTTGACGTTTAGCCATGGAGTCTTCCTTTGACGAGTGAATGATTGGGCTACTAACTATTAGTTACTGTATTTTTGCTGCTGACTACAAGCATAGCAGTCAGCTAGTAACAGACAAGCAAATGCGTCTATCGGTTCAGCCCTGTCGCACTAAATAAGGGATTTAAACTAAACCCAAGGCTCAAGCGGTGCACGCGATGATCATAATCGATCATGCTTTCACCATATCCGTAGTAGTACTGTACATGCGCTCGCAAGCTGTTGAAAGCGGGCCAGCTGTAATCAATCTGGGTGCCGATATTGCCAGCGCTGGGATTGCCGCGTAACTGACCGCTCACTTCATGGTTATTATTGAGACGCTTGGCGAGGCGAATATCGCCGTATCCCATGTAGCGTTCGATATCCGGGTTGTCGTCATCCTCTGAGGATTCCGGTACCCGCCAGTGGGGTGCCAGGGTGAACGCCCAGTCGCCGCGCTGGAAGGTGCTTTCAAGGTATACCCGGTTCCAACTGCGCGAGAGAGGATCTGAGCGACCATTAGACTGGTGATTGAGAGATACTCGGTTGCGGGTATTCACCCAGCCAAGCGCTTCCCAGGCATTGTCAAAGTCGATAAACACTTCCGGCTCGTAGTTGGTTTCCCTAAAGGGTGATGAGGCGTCGGTATTATAAGCCTGCCACCAACTGCGCTGGGTGTAGCCAAAGTAGACGTCGCCGTAGTTACCGAATACCTGTTCAGCCAGATTAACCTTGGCACTGAACTGGAATTTTAACTCCACGCGATCTGCGGGGGTGCCGTTAGCCACCGTGCGGAAACTTTCACGATTTTGGTTAGCATTGTAACTAACAGGGAACAGATAGTTGGTGCGGTGGGTGGTGATTGAAAACGGATTCCGGGTTGATTCCTGCTCAAGTTCACGGCGATCGCTTAAATCTTCCCTTGCAGCCTCTTCAGGCAACTGTTCAAACGGTATGTCTAGCGCGGCGTCTTCGGGGTTTTCTATCTGCTGCAACTGTTGATGCAGATCATACAGTTCAGCATTGAGGGCACGGATACGCGCCTCAATCTCTTGCTGAGACTCGGCAACGGCATTCACACTAAACGTAGCAAGGCTCAGCAGAACAATAAGTTTCGTCAACGGCAATTTTCGGGTGACCATCAAGGTGACTCGCAAAATGAAGGAATAAGTAAACGCCAAGCTTGTTTCTATCACGCCGCCTGTGGAAGTCAACACCTCTGATTGCGCTGACCACCAGAACGCCTGACAATAACCTCATTCTCCGTCTCTGCGGAGCATTTGATGTCAGCGAGGCCCTAAGTAACGTGTTGATACGTAACGTGGTGAGATGCGCCTGTAAGTGGAGTATAACCTGTTTGTTCCTGCTGCTTGTCATGAGCAGTGTCGCTATTAATCCAGCCTACGCTGCGCTTCAGACCAATATGCTGGAGCGGGTGCCCGAGCAGGCTGAATTGGCATCAAGGCTTGCTCAGTTAGAAGCCCTTGAAGAACCCTTGACCGCCCAGCAGGCCAACGATAAAGAGGCCCTGGAAGCGGCCCTCGAAGCTTATGAGCGGCTGGCTTCTGTTGACGAGCGTCTTGCCGCGCTAGATACCCGGGTAGAACAAGCCCCTGAAATGTTAGCACGCCTGCAGCGCGAGTTGAGCGAAGCGGAAGAAGCTTCGCAGCAGCTAACGGTTGCCGACTTGAGCGACCGCCCCCTCGACGAGCTGGAAACGTTGCAAACTAATGCCGTGGTCGAGCTGCAGCAGTTGCAAAGCCAATTGGCGGAAGTGAACTCGCAACTGTTAGCCGCTCAAACACTCCCTGAGCGGGCCCAGCAATCCATTGCGGAAACCCTTCAGCGCGCGGAAAGTTTACGCCGACAGCACGATGAGCGCGAGGCTTTGCTGGCGGATCGTCAACTTTCTGCCCTTAGCGATGCGCAACTGATCCAATTACGCCTTGAACGGGCGCTGGCCGAACGCGAAGTAAGCTTTTATCAGCGCGAGCTAAGCGCTAACAGCCGCCTGCGCGAATTAGCTCAGGAGCGGCGCGATGTGCTGATGCTGCAGGTCGATTATCAAGAGCAGCAGCTAACGATGTTACAAGGGGTGATTGATCGGCAGCGTCGGTTGGCCTCTGAACAAGCCATTGCCGACGCTGCCAGGGATAACCCGCTGATCGCCGCGGGACATCCGGTGGTGGTGCAAGCGCAGCAAACCAACCAGACCCTAAGCCTGGAGCTGCTACGGGCAACCGACCGTGCTAATACTGTTGTGCGTGACAATATTGAAGCCCAGCGGCAGTTGGAGAACGTGCGTCAGCTACAGCGTAGCCTTAATGAGCAAATCGAGGCTATTCGCGGCAGTCAACTGCTGTCGCGAATTCTGCGCGAACAGCGCAAGTCGCTGCCTCCGTTGTCTGCGCCCCGGGATTTGCAGGACGAAATTGCCGACCTGCGCTTAAAGCAGTTTGATTTAGTCCGCCAGCGCGATCAGCTACGCCAAAGCGAACAGTATGCTGCTACGCGGCTGTCCGAGGAGGGCATAGAGGCGACGCCGGGACTGATCGATTCCCTTTCGCAGCTTTATCAATCCCGCCGTGAGCTGGTCGAGCAGTTGGAACAGTCTTACGGCAGCTTATTAAGTGCGGCGATTGAGCTTCAGCTCAACCAGCAGCAGCTGGTCACAACGACCAGTGAGCTGCGTAAAACCATTGATGAGCAGCTGTTTTGGGTTGCTAATAGTCGCCCTTTGGATATCAATTGGCTGCGTCAATTGCCCCGCAACCTCCAGCTGGAGTGGCAGGAAGGGGAGTGGCGAGCCATTTTACCCACTCGCTGGAAAGGGCTCTCTTGGGAGGTGCTCAGAGGGGCGCCCCTGATGGTATTAAGCCTGGTATTAATCGGGTCACGACGCCAGATTAAAGCCCGATTGGATAAACTGCACTCGCAGATTGGTCGGTTAAAAAGCGATACCCAGCTGCATACCCCCAAAGCGGTGCTGCTGAATGCGCTGCTAGCGCTCTCCGGCCCGCTGGCCTTGGCGGGGGTTGGGGTTGGGCTCTTGGGGGCAACTGGGCCATTGGCTAATAGCGTTGCCCCTGCGCTGCTTCAGTTGGCGTTAAGTTGGGCGGTGGTCGCCTGGGGCCGCAGGCTATTGGTCGCCGATGGCGTGGCCGAGCGCCACTTTACCTGGTCTGCGCACTACAACGCTCGGTTACGCCAGCTGTTAGGTGGGCTCGGCATTTCCTTGGTGCCTGTCATAGCCATTGCGGCGATGTCTGGAGAGATGGAAACCCCGCTGGCACTGCGTCCCGTTGCGTTGGGGTTGCTGTCGCTTGGGTTGTTGGCGATGAGCTGGTGGCTGGCGCAGTTGATACTGGCGCATATCCCTATTTTTGGCGTGCGCCTGTTTCGCTTGCTGTTGGGGCTTGCGATGGCCTCGGTGCCGCTGATGCTGTTGGGATTGGTAGTTTGGGGCTACGAATACACCGCGTTGCACCTAGTGGGGCGATTCGCGATCACGCTTTACTTGCTGGGGTTATGGGTTGTGGTGGAGGCGACCTTGGTAAGAAGCCTTGCGGTGGCTGCAAGGCGGCTTGCCTATCGCCGTGCTCTGGCGCGCCGTCGTGCTCAGGTGCAGGAAGGGGCGGAAGGTGGTCTCGAAGTCGTGGAAGAGCCGCCGCTGGATATGGAGCAGATCAATAGCCAGTCGCTGCGGCTTTCCAAGTTGATTGTCTTGATCGGCTTCAGTGCGCTGCTTTATTTGGTCTGGTCAGACTTGCTCTCGGTGCTCGGCTATTTGGACAACGTGTCATTGTGGGAGGCGCAAGAAGGGGATCTGGTCGATAACGCTCTATCGATATCCGACGTCTTTGCTGCACTGCTGATTGTCGCTATTACCTTTATCATGGCAGGCAATCTACCCGGCCTGTTAGAAGTGATGGTGCTATCCCGGCTGTCATTGAAACAGGGCAGCGCCTATGCCATTAGCTCGCTGCTCTCCTACACCATTGTGGGTACGGGGGTTGTCATGGGGCTGTCGACCCTGGGCGTTTCCTGGGACAAGCTGCAGTGGCTGGTGGCCGCCTTGAGTGTGGGGTTGGGGTTTGGCTTGCAGGAAATTTTTGCCAACTTTATATCGGGCTTGATCATCCTGTTTGAGCGCCCGATTAGGATTGGCGATACGATTACCCTGGGAAATTTGCACGGCACCGTCAGCCGTATCCGTATCCGTGCGACCACTGTCACCGATTTCGACCGTAAAGAGATTATTATCCCCAATAAAACCTTTGTGACTGACCAACTGATCAACTGGTCATTGTCGGATAATATCACCCGTGTTGTGCTCACCTACGGTGTGGCCCACGGCTCCGATATGGCCAAGGTGCACCAGCTATTACGTAAGGTGGCGGACGAAAACCCCCGCGTGCTAACCGACCCAGAGCCTCAGGTTTTCTGTTTAAGCTATGGACAGCACAGCCTCAATTTTGAACTGCGTATTTTCGTCAATGATCTGCTCGACCGGCTGTTTGCTGCCGATGAAATCAACTGCCGTATAGATGCGCTGTTTCGCGAAGCGGGTATACGCGTGGCGTTTGAGCAGATGGATGTGTGGCTACACCCTGAGCAAGGCGAGGAGGTTAAAGTGCAGTCGGCGAATCAGTTGCCCCCTGCGTCTACGTAATGCACTTTAAGCTCTCTTTTTTAAGGCTCTTTTACTGCATGCAGGAGAAATTCTCGGTTGCCGTCGCCACCGGTGATCGGGCTCTCCTGCCAATGTTGAATGGTAAGTCCGCAGGCGTCGCAACTGCGACGAATGTTGGCCTCCACTTCTGCAAAGCGTTTAGCGTCGCGTACCACGCCACGTTTATCCAGGGCGCCAGGGCTTAGCTCAAACTGCGGTTTCACCAGCGAAATCAACTGACCGCCCGCTGGCAGAAGGGCAGCAATCTCGGGCAGAATCAGCGTTTGCGATATAAACGACACATCCATGATGGCGCTATCAATGGGGAAAGCAGCAAGCGCGCTATTGAGGGCTTCGCTACTACTCATTGAGCGCGCATTTATCCCCTCCAGGCAGGTGACGCGTGGGTCGCTGCGCAACTCAGGTGCAAGCTGTCCGTGGCCAACCTCTACACCAATCACATGGTGGGCGCCAAAGTGCAGCGCACAGTCGCTGAAGCCGCCGGTTGATTGACCAATGTCGAGCACAACAGCGTCATCAAAACGCAGCTCAAGCGCTGTGAGCACCGCCTCTAATTTCAACCCTGCTCGGGACACATAGCGCTCTTCGGGATCGTCCTCTACTTCAAACCGGGTATCGTCGGGCCATTTTTCGGATGCTTTGGTTAACGGCTTACCGTTCTCGGCAAGCCGTATCCGCCCGTGCCGAATAAGCCTTTGGGCGCGGGTACGCGAGTTGGCCAGCCCCTGGATGACCAACAATTGATCGAGTCGCATCATAGTGATTGAAAGTGTCGCTAAGCGTACTTGTTACCCTTCGTCGCGAGGCGTTTCGGGTAGCGGTGAATGGGGGAGGGTTGAGTTGGAGCCTTGATCCGCCTGTAGCTCGGTAGGTGGAAGGCGCGAGGCTCCCCAGCTCCGATGCAGGAAGTGTCTGACATTTTCCACCTCTTCGCTGGTGACGTCGGCGATGTCAACGCGCTCCAGGGGATCATAGTGGTAAATATACAGCCGCGATGCAAAGCGCTCAAAAGGCAGCGAGGCTTCGCCAAAACGTTCACCATTGCCCGATGTACTCACAATGACGCCATCGCCCCAATCCTGCCCGCTATCATTGTTGGGATTATAGAAGTAAATCCGCATAACATCAGAGGGGTCGAGAGAGGCCCGCAAAATAGTAATCGCGTGCCAGCCGATAAAACGCGCCGCGCTATCGGTGACCGCAATGCCCGCTGGCTGAGGGTGAATCAGCGGCTGGTTGCCATTGTAATAAGGGTGATAGTAAGCGAAGAAGTGGCGTATAAAGTCGTCAACATCGCTTAGTTGACCTGTGGCAACGTCGACATTGATGCGAAAGCCGCGGCCAGACCACCAGCCGTGAAATTCAGGATTCACCCAGCGGTGAGGGTCACCTTCACGGCCAATGCAGCGCCGGCCCATTTCGGCATAAATTCGATCCAAGTGCGGCACGACAATCAGCGAAACCGGGTCGAGATCGATGGGTAACTGGGTCGCCACACCTGAGAGACTCGCCATTGATGAAATGGCTTGTCCTTCAAAATGCATAATGATTTCGTCATCCCGGGCCGCCCAGGCCACCATCTGCAGCAGGTAATCTGGGTCGTTATAGGCCCACATGGAGAGCGCCCGTGCCGACTGGCAGGTAGGGTTGTTGCCCTGACCAACGCCTAG
Source organism: Halomonas sp. A3H3 (assembly GCF_000982975.1). NCBI lineage: Bacteria > Pseudomonadati > Pseudomonadota > Gammaproteobacteria > Oceanospirillales > Halomonadaceae > Halomonas > Halomonas sp. A3H3. The sequence goes on from NZ_HG423343.1 coordinate 3,825,242, forward strand.
CGGTAATCCCAGCATGCAGAGCACGCCCTCAATCAAGCGTGCCCGGGGAGAAACAGTGTCGCCATAGGCCATGGAGAGTCGCGACTGTGCCCACTCTGATAGCGGTAGATTAAGCTGACGCCACATTGCCGGTGCTACCGGCGGCTGATAGAGAATGCCGCGTTCAAGCATCAGCGCCAGGCCGTAAACCGCTTGAGCGGTAGCAGGGTAAACGCCGCCACGAATTAGCGCTTGAACAAGCTCGCGGTAGCAGAGCAGGCAGTCGCGGCCGGTAGATGAAAGGCCCAGTGCTTCGGAGAGTAAGTGATCCCCCTCTTCGAGTAGATGACGCAGTAATACGGCGTGATATGGCGATACCAGGCCGGTGTCGTGCATCGCCCGGGCGAAACCGGTGGATTCAGCCTGCAAAGCAGCCTGATCCATACGTTCTAACCGATCACGGTAAACGTCGACCCCAGGGTCTTCACGACAGGCTTGAGTTGGGCCATAAAGCGAACTCACCAGGCGGTCGGCGCCCTGGCCGCTGGCGCCAAGATCAATTTCCGGGTTGGCCTGACACAGCGCAATTTGGGTGATCATCTGTTTGATCGAATCAACCTGAATAGGGCGCTGTTTTAAAATGCGCCAAATCTCATCGATCAGGCGATCAACAATGTGCTCGTAGCCGATGCGCTCGGCTAAATGCTGGAAAAGCTGGCGGGGAATAGTGGCCAGGCGCCCCTGGGTTTCCCGCTCCGCTTCGCTGGGCGGTAAAAACAGTAGCCACAAATTGATCGCCATTACCTGAGTCAGGTAATGGTGAGCATGCTCTGCGGACACCAGTGGATGCTCAAAATTGCCTTTAGCCACAGCTAGGAGCCGAAGCTCGCTTAGCGCCTCAATGACGACAACATTGGCATCCGCGCTTTTCAGCGAGAAGGTTGTCAGAGTCGGCACCAAATATTGGGGTGTTTCCCAATCGGAGCCCAAAAACACACCGGAGTCCTCAAACGCTTGCGCGCGGGTCTCCAGTGCTGCACAACCGCCGTCCTGAAGCAGTACTCGACGCGCAGTGTCCATCACACGCGGCAGCTTGGCGGGTTTTGAGAAGGCGGGCGCCTGGGTAAGCAGGCGAACGGCGTCATCAAATTTGCTCAACAATCCATTGAGCTTGCTATCTTCTTGAGAAGACGTCACTTGATCTGTCTCCACGGTGACTCCTTATCCCAGCGTTAGCGGGGATTATACATAGAAGTCGAGGTCTTCTTGGCGTTTTAGCAGATCGCGAATCGTATGCGCATCCTCGCCTTTGAAGTAGACCAGACCCCAATGGGTACCAAACGCGGTGCGTTTAGTAACGGTTTCTTCTACTGGTGAGGTTAGCTCATGAGACTCGAAGTAGGGGTGATCTTCGGTCTCTTCGGGAATTTCCAAGCGGCTGACCACACGACGGCGGGGGTAAACGCCAAAGCAACCGGCAAAGCCATCGGCATCGACCACTTCTTTCGGAAAGAACGTGGCCACTTCTTCTTTCGTGGTTTTCGGGTCGAACACCAGCATGGAAGCCTGGTAAGCATTGAAGCCGTAAACACGCTCTAGCAGCTCGAATACCTTGAAGCCGGGCGGACGGTAAGCTACTTCGCCAAAGTACATCTCACCATCGCTGGTGACAAAGTATTCCGGATGGATCAAGCCAAACTCAATGTCGAACGCTTTAATTAACTTCTCGATCTGTTGGGTGATCTGTTCGCGGTAAATCTCAAGTTCAGGCGATGCGGGCACAAACACTGAGTAACCCAGCGTCACGTACTCTGAGATGTTCAAGAAAGCGATTTTGCCATCGTGAACCCATGCTTCAACGGCAAATTCCCAGCCATCCAGGTGCGATTCCATCAGTACCGGGAACTCTTCTTCCGGGATGGTATCGACTTCATCTGGGGTACGAATAACGCGATGACCAAGACATCCTGCTTTATCAAACGCTTTAAGGTGAATCGGGTCGTTGGGGTCGCCGTCCAGCTTAAGCAGTGTCTGGTTAACGCGCTTTAGGAAGCGCACGACATCTTCTTTATCGTGGGCTTCTTCAAAGATACCCACGCGGATGCCGCCAAGTTGGGCGCGACGCTTCATCAACGCTTTATCGCGTAGCAGCAACGACTGACCGTAAAGGCGCGGGTTATCCAGTAGCACAGAGTTGATGGCCCCGGCCCACTCAACGGTCTCTTCGTAGAGTGGAATGGCGACATCGACGCCTTTCTCTTTAAGCGTCTCGGCAATTTCCATCGAGCGGTCATTGAGTCGCTCGAAATTCCAAGGCACGTAGGGAATGTCGTGTTTTTGGCAATACTCTTCCGCCCAATCAGGTGCAACGACAATGTAGCGACGGTCAAAATTTTCGGCCGCTTCAATCGCATTGAGGCTCCAGCCTAACAGAGCGATATAGCCCTTATTTGGATCCTTCTGCATGTTGATGACTCCTACTTGGTGAAAAAATATTATTGCTAAACCACGCTAGCTACCATACATGAGAGGCGCATGCCCGGCTAATGAGCGCTTTGTCCGTCGTATTAACGCTAAGCTTGCTAAGGGTTAAGCCTAAAGGCGCGGCGATGGGAATATGGTAAGCTAGGCGGTTCAACTTTTAATGTACGAATGGCAAGAGGATTAGGCCAAGATGGCGGCCAAGCCGATCTACCGTGTGGTGGTCCACCAGCAGGGTGAAATTTGGGATTTATACGTCCGAGAAATCTTTCAAAGCGAACTCTGGGGCTTTATTGAAGTCGAGGAGTTTGTCTTTGACGATGCTTCACGGGTAGTGGTTGACCCTGCAACTGAAAAATTGCAACGAACCTTCGATGGCGTCAAGCGTAGCTACCTACCGTTAAATGCGATTGTGCGCATTGATGAAGTAGAGCGCGAAGGACCATTGAAAGCGGTCAAAACCGATACTCGGGTAGCGGAGTTCCCCCGTCCCTTTCCGTTGCCCCCGCGCGGAGAAGGGTAAGCGTATGAGACAAGCGCACCGCTAAGTTAGGCGATAAGCGCTGTTGGCTTCGTCCGCCTTGCAGCGTTTTTAATCAGGACATGATGTCATGCTAGTAAATAGAACTCGTTATCGAAATTACGCCGCTGCGGCTGGCATTTTACTCAGTGTTACCAGCCTCAATGCCACTGCCCAATCTGCTAACCAAGCCTGGGTGACCGATGAACTGAGCACCTATGTGCGCAGCGGCCCAACTGATGGTTACCGCATTATTGGCACGCTCAACGCAGGCGAGCAGGTAGAGGTGCTGGAAACCAGCGGTGACTACACCCGAGTGCGCAACAGTGATGGCAATGCGGTCTGGGTGTTGAGCAATGAGCTTCAAGAAACACCCAGTGCGGTTGAACAGCTACCTGCGTTAGAAGCCCAGGTAGAGGAACTCACCGCCGAGCTTGAGGGCATCAATGAAACCTGGGAACAGCGTACGGCCTCAATGACTGAGACTCTAGAGTTGCGTGAGAGTCGCATTGCCGAGCTTGAGGCCAGCAACCAAGAGCTGGATGCGCAAGCGGAGCAGTCCCGCCGGCAAGTTAGGGCGCTTCAAGCGCGGCTGGAAACCCAGGAGGAAGACCTGCTGATGCGTTACTTCATGTATGGCGGCGGTGTGGCTGGCGCAGGCTTGTTGGTGGGACTGATTGTGCCGCACCTACCGCGGCGGCGTAAAAAGCGTGACCGCTGGTTTTAACGGCGCGATAAGCCTCCTCTTCGCTAGTGCAATCGACTTCACGGTGGCCAAATAATGAGCGATCAATGGCGCAAGCGCTGGCAAGAAGGGCGTATAGGCTTTCACCTGCAGCAGGCACACCCGGCGTTGCTGCGTCATTGGGCGTCGCTCGGCGTTGCTAAAGGCACCAAGGTATTGGTGCCGCTGTGCGGTAAAAGCCTTGATATGCGCTGGTTGGCAGACGAGGGTTATCCCGTTCTGGGAATTGAGTTTGCCCCGGAAGCCATTGAGCAGTTTTTGGCTCAGCGCAGCACATCGGTATCCCGCTACCGTCAGGCAGATTTTACGATTTCCCGCCAAGGCAGCGTGGAGCTATGGTGCGGGGACTTTTTTCACCTGCATATCCAGCAAGCCGCCGAGATCGGGGCATTTTATGATCGCGCCTCGCTGATAGCGTTGCCACCTGCAACAAGGCAGCGCTATGCGTTTCACCTTGCTCAGTTGGTGCCGCCTGGTGCCAAGGGGTTGCTGATTAGTTTGTCGCATCCTGAGGGCAGTGCTGGGCCGCCTTATAGCGTGCCCAACAGCGAAATCGAAAGCCTGTTCACCCCCAACTTCACGCTGACGTTTCTGGAACAGGGCAGCCCCGATGAGCGTGGCCGAACGGAAAGCGTATGGGCACTTGAACGACGCGGGCCGCGGCTCTAGGAGTAAAGAGGCGCAGCCCGAGTCAGAGGTGTTTCTATAAAGGGTAATCTTAGCGTGCGAGTAAATTGGCCAGTTCTGGATCGCTAAAGGCGCGGTTCATGCCATCGCTAAGTAGGTCGCTAAGCATCCGTGCGTTGCTGTCGGCATCGGGCTTAAGGGCGTAGCCCTGGGTACGGCGCGAGGTGTAGGTGCCCGTATAGGTAGTGCCCTTGTTTTTAGCAATAGCGCGGAAAACGCCTTCAAGACGCGCTTCATCTACCAGTGGCTGGCCGCTGTCGCCACGGGCGTAGTTCAGGCTGGCAAGTTCCAGCGTCAAGCTCGGGCGGCCTTCGGCCTGCTCGGTGGTGGGGCTAAAGCCCATATCGCGTACCGCGCGCTCAGCTTCTTCTTGCAGGCGTGGAATTAACTCGTGGCTACTCACGGTAATGTGCGCCGTCGACATGCCGCCGCCTGCTCGATTGCCAATGATGTCGCTCTCGCGTCCATCCTGGGCAATCACAGTCACCTGCTGGCCTGAGCCAACTTGCGGCACCTGGGTACTGCGTTCAGGGCTGAGCTGTAAGTATTGGGGGCTTGCGCAACCAGCAAGCCATGCACTGGCAAGCAGTACACCCGAAATCCGTAAAAAGTGACGCCGAAGCATGGTCTTCCTCCGCTATGGCTAAAACGCCAGTATAACGCGGGTAGCGCGTTGGCGGTATGTTCTGGCGATGCGGCTTTGCTCAATCACTTCCAATGTCTCACTGTATATTGCCTTTGCACACCGTTGTGAATGAGAAAGCAGTGAAACAAGCTAGGCTTTGTACGAAAACTGCCTGCGCTCGACAATACCGCGTTAAAAATCGCCTCGAAATGCTCATTTACACCCCGTAAACTCCGCTTTCTCGTTGATTTTTGCCTTGTCTAGTCTTTGCTCGCCGACTTTTCGTACAAACCCTAGCTCGTTAGGCTGTTTTTTTGAGAATCGGGACTCACGATTAGCCAAACGGAAAGTAAAACGATCAAAGAGCCAAGTAAGAATCCGCTGGAAATCGTTTCATCAAGGATTAAAAAGCCCCATAACACAGCGAAGGGTGGCACCAAGAATGTAACGGTGAGTGACCGTAACGGCCCAATGTCGGCAATCAATCTAAAATAAAGGATATAAGCGAGGGAGGTGCATAAAAAGCCGACTGCGAACAGGCTGATCCACACATCACCTTGAAGCCAGTCGATACTGGGGCCAGATGAAATATTCCAAAGCAAAAAAGGGCTGAGAAAAGCGGTAGCGCCTATTTGACTGCCAAACGCAACCAGCGTTGAATCCAGGCCACCCTGTTGGGTTATCCACTTGCGGGTAAGAAAGCCAGCAAAGCCGTAACCAATAGTGGCTATCATGCAGGCAGCCACGCCAATATAGATGTTGCCAACGATACTTGAGTCACCCACAGTGGTGATAACAGTGATGCCAACAATTCCTAGCGTTACGCCCAGCCATTTTTTTATAGTTAAACTCTCGCTAAAGATAAAAAAGCCAATCATGGCACCTGTTAAAGGCGTTGTCGCATTTAGAATCGCTGAATAGCCAGTAGGTAGTAGTGTTGCTGCTATGCTGTACATAAGAAATGGGATGCCTGAATTTATAGCACCCAAAATCAAAATTTTGCCTAGTTTGCCTCTGAACGCCAGGCTTTTACGTATGATAACGATGATAAAAGCCAAACCAATGAGGCCAAAAAAGACTCTAAAAAATGCTGTGTTGATTGGACCTATCGCCGGTGAGGCGATTCTCATAAAAAGGAAGCTTGCTCCCCAGATAGCGGCTAGCGACAGCAGTCGTATATAGTCTATTGCTCTCATTTTATGTCCCTTTTCAAGATTTTCTCTTAGCCTCAAGCCGCTAAGTGATGGTTGGTTTTTTTAAGTTTTTTATCTGGAGTGGTCAGGGTGTTTCTTGGTTTTTTACTCCATGGCAATGCAGTATTGGCTTTTGATAGCATCGAAAAAACCCGTTTCTTGCTCTTGTTACGTGTTTTTAAACCGGAATGTGAAGGCTTATGGTTTGAGGCGTCGGGGTTGGCTTCGTGCCACGGGGCGGCTGGCGCCGCTTTCCGCGGCTTCGGGCATTAGAGGGGTGAAAATGGATCTGTTTGAAAACGACGATATGAAGTTGATTAATCTGCTTCCAAGGGATGGTGAGGTTTACTACCACGGTAAAGTCTTGGATACAGTTACCGCCGATATGTATCTGGATAAGTGCCTAAGCGAATTAACCTGGGAGCATGATCGTGCGTTTATTTACGGCAAAGAGATCGTTACAAAGAGGAAAATAGCCTGGTATGCGGATAAGCCGGTTTCCTATACATACTCAGGATATGCAAAGATGGCGTTAGTATGGCCTGATTTTTTACGAGAGATTAAGCAGGTGGTGGAGAGCCACTGCGGGGAGATGTTTAATTCGTGTCTGGGTAATTTTTATAGCTCAGGCGATGAAGGCATGAGCTGGCACAGTGACGCCGAAAAAGACCTTGTTGAGAGTGGATCAATCGGGGCGTTGAGCCTAGGCGGCGCAAGGAAATTCTCGTTTAAACATAAGCCAACAGGGGAGAGCGTGTCGCTTAATCTAGAGCACGGCAGTCTGTTAATTATGAAAGGCACCACACAGAAAAATTGGCTACATAGCCTGCCTAAAACCAAGAAAGATGTTGAGCCACGTGTGAGCCTGACCTTTAGGCAAATGCGTTTTTGAGCTAATGCGATGAAACGTCAACGCTAGCTGCTCCATTTAGGGCAGCTAGCGCTTCAGCAGCTTTATGCCACGCGGCTTTGCTCCGTCGCTTTCGACTCAGCGTTGGGAAAGCGTCGCCAGTGGCGGGGGTGGGCGAATAAGCGTTGCCCGCGGCGTAGCGCCAAGTGCTCAAAGTCAGTATGGCGCACGGTAGCCAGCCAAGGCTGGGCGAGCCAATCCGCCTCTAGCTCCACGCGCACTTCCGCGCCCACCGGTGAGATCGCCGTGATAGTGACCGGTAGATGGCTCTCAGAGGTGGGTTGCTCGGTTAGCCGCACTTCATGGGGGCGTAGCAGCAGCTCTTCATGGCCATCGGGTAGATCCACGTGCCAATAGGCATCGCCACAGGTAAGTACGCCGTTGGTCACTTTGCCTTCCAGATGGTTCACATCGCCTAAAAACTCAAACACAAAGCGGTTTTTGGGCTCCCGGTAGAGCTCATCGGGAGTATCAATTTGCTCAATACGGCCGTTGCTCATGACTACGACGCGGTCGGAAAGCTCCAGCGCCTCTTCCTGGTCGTGGGTGACAAAGACGCTGGTGAAATTGAACTCGTCATGCAGGTGGCGCAGCCAGCGGCGTAACTCTTGGCGCACTTTGGCATCAAGTGCGCCAAAAGGCTCGTCCAACAGCAGTACTTCCGGTTCCACTGCCAAGGCGCGGGCTAGCGATACTCGCTGCTGCTGGCCGCCGGAAAGCTGAGCAGGGTAGCGGTTGGCGAGGTGCTCCAGCTTGACCATTTCAAGTAGCCTAAACACCCGGGTGCGAATCTCACCGCTGCTGGGGCGGCGTTTACGCGACAACACGGTCAGGCCAAAGGCCACGTTGTCGTAGACGCTCATATGGCGAAACAGCGCGTAGTGCTGGAAAACAAAGCCAATTCGCCGGTCGCGCACATGTACATTGGTCACGTCGCGGTCGCCAAACAAAATCTTGCTGGGTTGTGCGTTGCGGTCGGCATTTTCCAAGCCGGCAATAATCCGCAGCAGCGTCGTTTTGCCCGAGCCCGAAGGGCCAAGCAGGCCGACTAGCTCGCCTTCGTGAATATCCAGGTTGATCGGCTCTAACGCCTGGGTAGTGCCGAAGTGCTTAGCGATGTTATGTAAGTGAATGCTCATGCAAATGCCTCCCGGCGCGCTGCGCGCCATTCCAGCCCGGCCTTGGCGGCGAGCGTCAGTAGGGCAATAAAGGCGAGTAGCGCCGCGCAGGCAAACGCCCCTACGGCATTATAATCCTGATAAAGCTGCTCAAGGTGCAGTGGTAGCGTATTGGTCTTGCCGCGTATAGCGCCGGAAACCACTGAAACAGCCCCAAATTCCCCCACCGCACGGGCGTTGGTAAGGATAACGCCGTACAGCAGTGCCCAGCGGATGTTGGGCAGCGTGACGCGCCGGAAGGTCGTCCATCCGGAAGCACCAAGCGTCACGGCTGCTTCTTCTTCACGGGAGCCTTGGGCCTGCATCAACGGGATCAGTTCCCGGGCCACAAAGGGGCAGGTAACAAAAATAGTCACCATGAGGATGCCCGGCCAAGAAAACATCAGCTGAATATCATGGCCGTCCAGCCAAGTGCCGATCCAGCCGTTGCGGCCATACAGCAGCAGGTAAATCAGACCCGCGACAACGGGAGAGACCGCAAAGGGGATATCGATCAACGTTTGCAAAATGCGCCGCCCAGGAAAGCTGAAGCGCGTGACCAGCCACGCCAGGGCAACGCCAAATACCAGGCACACGGGAATGGTTAGTAGCGCAATCATCAGCGTCAGACCAATCGCGTGCAGGGTGAAGGTGTTACTGACGTTCGACCAGAAAACCATAACGCCCTGGGAGAATGCCTGGGCAAAAATGGCCACCAGCGGCAGCAGTAAAAACAGTGCTGACAGCACCAGAGCGGCACTTATCAGCAGGCGCCGGATAAGCGGCGCATCACCAATTCGACGCATTATCCCTTACCTCCATGCAGACGGCGCACAAAGCGGCCCTGCCAAATATTAATGGCCAGTAGCAGCGCCAGCGAGACAAACAGCACCACTGAAGCAATCGCCGAGGCCCCCGCATAGTCATACTCTTGCAGCTTGACGAAAATCATCAGCGCGGTGATTTCTGTTTCGTAAGGCATATTACCGGCGATAAAAATGATCGCTCCGAACTCGCCTAGCGAACGAACAAACGCCAGCCCAGTGCCGGTCACCAAGGCAGGCCAGATATGCGGCAAGATCACGCGGCGAAAGGCCACGCCGTCGGTAGCACCCAATGACATAGCGGCTTCATCGACTTCCACTGGCATATCTTCCAGCACCGGCTGCACTGTGCGCACTACAAACGGGATGCTGGTAAAGGCCATAGCCAGGGCGATGCCCACCCAGGTGTAAGCGACTTGAAACCCTAGCGGCTCCAGCAATCCACCCATCCAGCCGCTACTGGCATAAAGGGTTGCCAGCGTAATGCCTGCCACTGCGGTGGGTAGCGCGAAGGGGAGATCCATTAAGGCATCGAGTAAGCGCCTGCCAGGGAACTCGTAGCGAACTAACACCCACGCCAGCAATAAGCCAAATATGGCGTTGATAATCGCTGCAACGGCTGCCGCGCCAATGGTGACCATATAGCTGGCAACCACGCGTCCTTCGGTGATGATCGCCCAGTATTGGGCAAAACTAAGCTCCGCTAACTGACCGAACAGGCCCGTAATAGGGAGTAGTAGCACCAGCGAGATAAACAGCACGCTGATACCCATAGAAAGGCCAAAACCCGGCAGCACGCGGGTGCTGCCGGTTCGCCAGGAGGCAAGTTGACTCATAGTTCAGGCTGGCTCATGAGTGAATATTAGCGGCGCTGTAACTGGTCGAGAAGGCCACCACCCTCAAAGTGGGTCTCCATGGCTTCATCCCAGCTACCAAACACTTCATCTACTTCAAGCAGTTCGGTTTCCGGGAACTGGTCGGCGAACTCTTCGACCACGGCTTCGTTATGCACTCGGTAGTTGAAGCCTGCCAGTAGGCGTTGAGTTTCTTCTGTGTAGAGGTACTCAAGATAGTTCTGGGCCAAATCGCTGTTACCGTTGCGCTCTGCGTTTTCACCAACAACGGCAACGGGGAACTCTGCCAGAATGCTAACGGGTGGCACGATGACTTCGTAGTCGTCACTGCCATACTCTTTGCGAATGTTGTTGACTTCAGACTCGAAACTAATCAGTACATCGCCAATTTCACGCTCGATAAAGCTGGTGGTTGCGCCACGACCGCCGGTATCAAACACCGCTACGTTGGCTAAGAAGGTGCGCATGAACTCTTCGATTTGCTCTTCATCGCCATCGAACTCGTTCTCGGCAAAGCCCCAGGCGGCTAAGTAAGTATAACGACCGTTACCCGAGGTTTTCGGGTTGGGGAAGACCATCTGTACATCTTCTTTGACTAAGTCGTCCCAGCTCTCAATTCCTTTAGGGTTGCCTTTACGCACTAGGAAGGCGGTGGTGGAGTAGTAGGGGGAGGCATTGTTCTCAAACGCATCCTGCCAATCTTCGGCCACCAGTCCAGCATCGGCGAGTACCTGCACGTCGGTCACCTGGTTAAAGGTCACCACATCGGCACGTAGGCCCTGAAGGATGGCACGGGCTTGTGCGGAAGAGCCGCCGTGAGACTGGCTAATGGCAATCTCTTCACCGTGTTCTTCCTGCCACCAGGCTTGAAACTCAGGGTTGATCGCAGCAAACAGCTCGCGAGCGATATCGTAAGACGAGTTGAGTAGTTCACGCTCTTGGGCGGCGGCGGTTCCACTTACCGTAACGCCTAACGCAATGGCAATCAGGCTGCGGCGGAAAATTGTTGGCAGTGCCATAGAGAAACTCCTTAAAAACAGTAAGCGCTTAGTATCGCGATATTGGCAAGGTTAAATCTATCAATGTGGAATTACAATCATGCTTTATATTCTATTTAAGAATATGTGTGTGATGAGATGCGCGACGCGTATACGTGGTTCTGTTAAGCGGCTCTGATAAGATAGCAGCTTGGCTTTGCTCTCTTGCCTGCACACTCGCGGGTATATCGAGTGTCTACACTTCGTCTACTGATTGATAAGCAGGAATGGAATATGACCGCTGCGCAGGATTTCTTGATTGCCCCCTCTATTTTATCGGCTGACTTTGCCAGGCTGGGTGAGGAGGTGGATAACGTGCTGGCTGCAGGCGCGGATGTGGTGCACTTCGACGTCATGGATAATCACTATGTGCCCAACCTGACCATCGGGCCCATGGTGTGTAAGGCGCTGCGTAAGCATGGCGTCACGGCGCCCATCGACGTGCACCTAATGGTTAAACCGGTAGACCGCATGATCAGCGACTTTATTGAGGCGGGCGCCAGCTATATCACCTTTCACCCGGAAGCGTCTGAGCACGTTGATCGCTCGCTGCAGTTGATCCGTGATGGTGGCTGCAAAGCCGGCTTGGTATTTAATCCGGCCACGCCGCTCTCCTATCTCGACTATGTGATGGATAAAGTCGATATGGTGCTGCTGATGAGCGTCAACCCAGGTTTTGGTGGGCAATCCTTTATTCCCGGCACGCTGGACAAGCTGCGTGAAGCGCGGGCGCGTATTGATGCGTCAGGACGGCCTATTCGCTTGGAAATCGACGGTGGGGTGAAAGTGGATAACATCGCCGAGATCGCCGCAGCGGGCGCCGATACCTTTGTGGCAGGTTCCGCCATTTTCAGCGCCCACCAAGCCAGCGACCCGCACGGCTATGACACGGTGATCAAGCAGATGCGAGCGGCGCTGGCCAAGTAAAAAGTCAGTGTCGAGTGTCGTTTAGTGCAATTTCATGCGCGGTTTTAAGTAACGATTAAGCTTATCGACCAGCCAGGCCAGCCCCGTCTTCGGCGCCCCATGAATAGAGAGCTGGTGCATGCGGTAGAGCGATGCATAGGCTTGGCGAGCCAGCCAGCCCTCTAAAAACAGGCCGCGGGAGGCGGAGCTGCGCATCAAATTACCTACCGCATCGTAGCGGGCCAGCGATACCAGCGAGCCGTGATCGCGATAGCGGAAATCGGCTAGCGGTTTGCCTTCCAGTTTATTGACCAGGTTTTTGGCGAGCAGCTTAGCCTGCTGGTGAGCAGCCTGGGCGCGAGGAGGCACCGTGCCGCTTTCACCCATCGGGCAACTGGCGCAGTCGCCTAGAGCAAAAATTTCCTCATCATCGACGCTTTGTAGGGTGCTTTTTACTTCAATTTGGTTTTTCTTATTCGTTGTCAGGCCTAGCTCCGCCAAAAACGGCGGCGCTTTGATACCCGCTGCCCACACGTTGATATCGGTTTTGATCACTTCATCGTCACCGGTGATCAACTGATGCGCCTGAGCTTCTTTAACGGCGGTGTCGGTATGGACGGTTACGCCCATGCTCTCAAGCTCTGTTTTGACAGTTTGGCTGACCCGCTCGGAAAGCCCTGGAAGCAAGCGCGGCGCCGCTTCCAGTAGGTGTACGCTGATTTGCTGGTGGTCAACGGACGTCACCCCATAGGCATTGAGCATGCGCGAAGCGTCAAATAATTCGGCCGCAAGCTCTACCCCTGTTGCACCGCCGCCGACGATACCAATGGTTAACTGAGTATGTTGGCGTAGGTTGGGGTCGGTATAGCGCAGAAAGGTGTTGATCATATCGCGCTGGAACGCCTTGGCCTGCTCGGGCGAATCAATAAAGTGGCAGTGCTCCGCCACGCCGGGCGTGCCGAAATCGTTGGAAACGCTGCCTATGGCCATGACCAGATAGTCATAGGCAAGCTCGCGGGCGGGTAGTACCTCTTGCCCATCTTCATCATGAATCGGCGCTAATTGCAGCGTCTGTTGCTCGCGATTAATGCCGGTTAGCGAACCGCGCTGATAACGGTAGAAGTGAGCCGATGAATGCCCGCGAAGATCCACCTCGTCCATGCTGGAGTTCAGTACACCGGTGGCCAGTTCGTGGAGCAGCGGTTTCCATACGTGGGTGGTATTGCGGTCTAGCAGCACAATTTCTGCGCGTTTGCGCTTACCCAAGGTGCGGCCTAATCGTGTGGCAAGGGCTAAGCCGCCAGCACCGGCGCCGACAACCACGATTCTGGGAGTGGGCATATCACTACCTCCTTAACTAAATTAGCCCCAGCATAGAAGGTTCTGATGCGTCTGACTAATGCGAACGTTTGCTTTGAGCAGGTAAAATGGTTTTTAAATCAAAATGGGGCAGAGCGCATTGAAAATACATCCAAGTCACTACTCAGAACGACACCCAGTGCTACAGGGAAAACGGCTAATTGCCTTCGACTTGGACGGAACGCTGATCGATTCAGTGCCCGACCTTGCCGCCGCCGTGGCACGCACGTTAAGCGAGCTGGATTTACCTGAGCCGAATGAGACAAAGGTACGGGATTGGGTGGGCAATGGCACGCCGGTATTAGTGGAACGAGCTCTGACCTGGGCGTTGCAAGCCCCGCCAGAACTTAGCCTGCAACAGCGCGCCTATGATGCGTTTATGGGGCACTACGGCGCTGCACCTAATGCCCTGACAACACTCTACCCTGGCGTAAAGCAAGCCCTAGAGGCGCTGTACCAGCAAGGTCTGACCCTGGTGCTGATTACCAATAAGCCCGAATGCTTCATTGAGCCGCTGTTAAATCACTTCGAGCTGCTGAACTATTTTACCCTATGTCTCGGCGGTGATTCTTTGGCCGAAAAGAAGCCCCACCCATTGCCGCTGCTTCACGCTGCGCACTATTGCCAAATACCGCCAACTGAATGTGTGATGGTCGGCGATTCACGTCACGATATGGCGGCTGGAAAGGCGGCAGGCTTTACTACTCTGGCGCTGCCCTATGGTTATAACCATGGGGAGCCGATAGAGAATAGCCATCCCGACCTAGTACTCAGTTCGTTAACTGAGTTGCTGTTGAACGCACCTCGACCGACAAAGGTCATTGACTAGGCTTGGTCGGTCGCTTACTCGGCCGTGGCGCCCCCTAGCGCGGTATGCATCACTTCAGCGTTATGGCGCAGCATGTCCGCGTAGTTGGCAGCGGGGCCATCTTCACCGCTCAGCGAGTCGACATACAGCGGACCTGCTAGGGGCAGTGAAGCCTCCCGGGACAGGGCGTCCATATGGATACTAGGTGTAGTGCTTTCAAAAAACAGCGCAGGGGGGCGTTTCTCGGCAAGCTGTTCGCTGATCTTGGCCATTGCCTGGGCGCTGCCTTGGGTCTCGTGGTTAACCCCCCACACCCCTTGAGCATCAAAGGCGTAGGCGCGGGCAAAATAACCAAAACCTGCCTCACTGGTTAGTAATGTGCGGTTAGTTTGTGGAATACCTTCAAGCCGCTCTTTTACCGCTTGGTTAAGATTGTTCAGCGCCTTGCGTGCCTCATCAGCGCGGGTATAAAACGCATCGGCTTGCTCGGGTAGATGCTCGGCCAGGGTCTCAGCAATGACATCGATGTAGGCTGCAGCGCCCTCTGGATCCATCCACATATGCGGGTCTGGCTCGCCTTTATACTGCCCGGTGGAAATCGTCAGCGGCGTATAGTCGGCCTTTTTAGCCACTTCCACTAGCGTTAGCCGGTCGTCAGACATCGCCTCAACATGGCGTATCCAAGGCTCTAGTCCAAGCCCGTTATAAAACACAATATGCGTCTCTTCTAACGCCAGTACGTTGGGTGGGGTTAGCTCCCAGCGGTGAACATCTTCTCCCCGTGGCACAATGACATTGACGCTGACAGTGTCACCCGCCACTCGTTTGACCAGCTCCTCCATGACTGAAAAGGAGGCAATTACGCGCAGCGTTGTGTTGGCATAAGCTGGCGCAGCGCTTATCAGCGCGACGAATAAGAGCGCCCACACCCAGGTAAACCACTTTGACATCCCACGCTCCTAACTGGCTAAAAAAACTATCGAAAAAGACGGCAGATAATAAAGACTGCGGTGGCCCGTTGCCAGTTCCACTGCAATGCGAGGCCGCAAGAAGTATTACCCAAGGGAGGATTCCCTCAAGTGAAAAGTGCCACTATGCTGAATAGTATTACACTCCTAAGCATAGCGTGCCTTATGACTGGCTGAACGGTTTCTTATTCGCGGCATCGGTGTGGCATCCCCAAAGCTGTGATTTATCGCCCATAGCGCTGGTGGTCTAAAGGGGAGGGGGCTGGTTGACACTTAACCCCTGCAAGGGAGTGCTCGGTTGCGGTATCATCACTCCATTAACGGTTTAATCTGTGGTCGAAATGACACAACGGAGTAAGTGGGGCAATGGCGCAAGCTCAGTCGGTGCATAAACAGCCATCACAGGAACAGTCAGCGCAAAAAGTGGTGATGCTGGATAATCACGACTACCCTCCATAGTACTGTATATAACTCCACGAAGCGAAACCGACCCCGCTAGACGCCTCGCCAGTTCTACATATCACTCCATAAGACTCCACATAAATTAGGCCTAGACCTGGGTAATATCCTGGGTAACACTATCAGTACACTCATTTTCACGAGAGCGTTACCCAGGTGCCGATCTCAGATACCAAGGCCCGCAAGGCTTTGCCCGCTGCTAAGCCGTATCGCATTCCAGATGCAGACGGTCTTTACCTCGATGTCCGTCCCAGTGGTAAAAAGTATTGGCGCATTCGCTATTTTCTACACGGAAAAGAGAATCTCTATACGCCCGGGCAGTACCCGCAAGTCACGCTAAAAGAGGCGCGTCAGCAGCGGGACGCTGTGAAGCATAACGCTAGCCAGGGTATCGATCCCAAAGCATTGCAGCAGGAAGAGCGCGACCGCTCACGGCGTAGCCAGGAAGATTCCTTCGAGTCTATCGCTCTGGAGTGGTGGGAGAAGCACCAACCCCGCTGGACTCCCCACTACGCCCAGCAAGTAAAAAAAGGCATAGAGCGGGAAATGCGCCCGGCGTTTGGTTCTAAAAACATCCGCCAGGTTACGCCCGCCGATG
>NZ_HG423343.1:3841451-3980807 GCF_000982975.1 Halomonas sp. A3H3
AAAACATCCGCCAGGTTACGCCCGCCGATGTTTTGCGGCTGGTTCAAAAGGTCGAGGCCCGCGGAGCGCCATCGATCGCTATGTTGGTACGCCAATGGATTGCTCAGATATACCGCTACGCCGCTAGCACACTACGTGCTGACCACGACCCAGCCGCACCTATTGAGGGAGCGGTGCAGCGCCCACCGGTACAGCACAGCAAGTCACTAGCTGCCGAAGATCTCGCCACGCTCGCTAATCAGATCGACACTAAAGGTGGCTGGCGAATCAACGCCATAGCTATGCATGTGCTGATGCGCACAATGCTACGTACAGGAGAGCTAAGGCAGGGCCGTTGGGAGGAGGTCGACTTCATGCGCGCTGAATGGCGCATTCCTGGCGAGCGTATGAAAATGCGGCGCCCTCACGTTGTTCCGCTATCAACACAGGTGGTGGAACTGCTTCAGGAGCTTCACAGCTATACCGGCCACATGCCCTTGATGTTTCCATCATACCGGCACCCGGCTAAGCCGATGAGCAACACGACGATCAATAAAGCATTAGAGCGTATGGGCTGGCAGGGCAAGTTCAGCGGTCACGGCTTCCGATCGACAGCCTCTACGTTGTTGAATGAACATGGCTGGCGCGGTGACTTGATTGAAAAGCAGCTGGCGCACATGCCAGGTGACAAAGTGCGCGCTGCTTACAACCATGCTGACTATCTAAAAGAACGGCGGGAGATGCTGCAGTGGTATAGCGATTATATCGAGGCCATCATGCAAGGCGCAGCCGCGCCTCTGGTGCCTGCTCGTATGCGTGCATAATCCACTCATCCACGTCAGACTCCAGCCACCGCACACCGCCTGTGGCCAGCTTACGCCCTGGCGGGAATTCCCCTTCACGTATCATCGCGTACAGTTTGCTTTCGCTGTAGCCGACACGCTCGCTCACTGCCTTCATCGATAGTAGTTTTGCCATGTCATCAGTCTCCCGTATGCCGCTGGCCGTGCGGGCCGTGGCCTTTGCCTCTACGCCATTCCTGTTCCTGGCGGGCGGTGCTTTCGTCTATCGCGTGCTGGCGCTGCTGCTCGATGAGCGCTTGCACCGCTGGGTTTTGAGCGATGCGCCGAAGGCTGCGCAGTTCATGTTCTTGGCGCGTGATGATCGTGGTGGCCACCGTGGCGAGTTCCCACATTTCCTTTGGGGCTTCGCCCGTTTCCAACACTTTGCCCAGGCCGTAGCAGCCACCGCAGGGCATTTCCTTGTTGTTCTTGATGTGGTCGAATCCAGTGCCCATGCAGACGGTGCAATCATCCGGGGCGATCTCCCGCCAGTTCTGCACCCAGTCAGCTTGGGTAGTAGCGCTTTGAATGCCGTCTATTAAGTCGAGGAAGATGACCAGCCACTGGCCTTCAAGCGGGCCGGTGCCCTGGTGCTGGGCTATCTCGTGAAACTTCCCGCCGGCTTCTCTATGAGTGTGGGTGGGTTGCTGGGTCATCAGAAAGGCCCCATGATCGTTGCCGGAAATGCGCCTCGACCCTTTTCACACTGCGTCCACCAGGATTCGTAACCATCCCGGGGCGTCTTGCGCATATAGACGTGGTGCACCTCTTCAATGCTTGGCCAGTCATCCTTAGGGTCGCCAGAGCGTGCCCCGTATGCCTCAACAAACTTTTGAGGATCTACATGGCCTTTGGTCGCGACCGTGATGCTGCCGCCGTTTTCCAGTTCATTGATTTCAATGCTCATCAGGCACCCCCGTCGGCTTGCTGGCGAAGTTCATCTGATAATTCCATAAGCTCGTTGTAATACTCATCGCCATTGCCTGGGTATTCACGCGTTCCCGTTGTGGGGTCTGTTGAGCCGTGCTCTTCGTCGTAAGCATTAGCTTTCTGCTCTATGATCCGCGCGGCTTTTCTCATTCCTTCCGACTGATTTAGAAGGTCGCGGTGCAAACAACTGGCTTCCGGAGTTGATGAAGTAGCATCCATCACATCGCTAAAGGCGCTTTCCGTGACTTCGCTTGGTTTCCATGCTGGATCGCTGTCATGAACCAGACCAAAAGTAAGTGCATCGGCCGCTTTGGTTAGTCGCTTAACATGTGCCGTCAATGCATCACGCTCACCTTTCAGCTTGCGGATAGCCGCGATGATCTCAAGTGACCCGTTCAGCTGTTCCTCTGGTGACACGCCTACTTCATTCCCAATATTCACTAGGCATTGGAGAAGGCCATTTACTACCACGCTGTCTTTATCAGTGCCGTACATTACGCGACCTCGCTTAGCGGCATGAACCGCTGTTCGTGTGTGAAGTTGGCTTCTACAATTGCCCGGGCAAGGGGTGGACATACGCTGTTACCGATCAGCCGGACTTGTTTGTGCTTGGCTAGCGGCTTGCCGTCGATGTGGGCGAACTGGTAGTGCTTAGGGAAGCCGGTAGCCTTAGAAAGCTCATGCGGCTGAAGCATGCGCATGCCAATGTCTACGACTATGTATGTCTCGCCATCGATAGTGACGGTGACCAACTGGAAGCGGTCTTTAGTAGTGATCGTAGGCGCAGGCTGGCGCAGGTCGCGGCCAGTCTCGCCGGAACCACTGCCGTAGTAGGGCGCCAGGAATGCCGCCGTTAGGTAGGCGTGTGTGGTGCTGGCGCAAATGGTGTTGAGCGGTGACCGTGCATCGATAGCGCTGCGGTGGCTTCCTTTCATATTGATCATGAAGGCGCTGACCACTGCGTTATGGTCTGTGGTGGTGACCGTTGGTAGTGGGTCGCGCAGATCGGCACCGACGACGCCGGTGTAGTGCTTGGCGAGGAACGCCGATACCAAGGCGAAGTGCCCGCCTTTCACCTGGGCGCACTGCGTGCGTAGCGGTTCATCGGCAGGCATGTTGCGCTGGCTGCTGGCGTTCGCGCACTCGGTAACGAACGGTGTCACCAGAGCATAGCCAGGTGAGGTGGTGATCGTTTGCAGCGGCTGCAGCAGCGACTGACCACGGAAGGGCGTGTAATAGTCTGCCGTGTGGTTCAGCTTCACGATAAACGGCTGCTGGTGGTTCACGACATAGCGCATCACGCCCTTGGCGATCCGGTTTAGCGTGGCAGTGGCCAGCGGCTTTTTACGGTCGAAAATCGAGGGGCAGGGCAGCGACCAATCAATACATTCAGCGGCGCTGCGCCACGCCTTGAGCTTGCCACGCTGGACGGCGGGCGTTTTCGGGTCGGCGTGCGTTGGCTTCGGCCAGGTGATCGGCAGGCCGTCACGGCGAGCGATAAGAAACAGCCGCTTACGGATGGTTGGCGCGCCATAGTCGCAGGCGCGCAGCAGTCGCCAGTCTACCTGGTAGCCATGGCGCTTTAAGCAGCTCACGAATCCACGGAAGGTCTGGCCCTTGCGTGCGGGGTCAGGGCGCACCTTCCCGTCTGCACCTTTAATCAATGGGCCCCAGTCTTGAAACTCCTCGACGTTCTCCAGAACGATCACCCGCGGCTTTACTTTCGCCGCCCAGCGAGCGGCTACCCACGCCAGCCCGCGCACGCTTTTTGATACAGGGCGCCCGCCTTTGGCCTTGCTGTGGTGGCGGCAGTCAGGGCTAAACCATGCCAGCCCAACGGGCATGCCGTTAGTGGCTTGCTCGGGGTCTACGTCCCATACGTCCGCGACTGAATGCTCGCTGCCTGGGTGGTTGGCGGTGTGCACGGCGATTGCGGTGGCGTCGTGGTTAATTGCGAGATCAACGGAGCGGCCTAGCGCCTGCTCGATGCCTTCACTTGCGCCACCCCCGCCAGCGAAATTATCAACGACGAGCTCATGGCCGAAGAGGTTTAGGTTGCTCATATCGCCATGCCCTCCTGAATCGCTACCCGTGGCTCTGGCCGATTGATAACGTCAAAGCACTCAATGTGTGGATCTGGCGCGTGGGCGTTGCAAATCTGGGTAGCAAACACCTGCACACCATGGCGATCGCACCGGCCGTAAGGCGTGCGGCTTGGCTTTTGTTGTAACGACGAACGCTGCTGAAACGGGCAGTGCTTGTCTTCATCAAAGCCAAGGTGCTGGTATTGCAGGCAGCTCACGCAGGCTTTGGGCGAATACATGAAGGGCTCTGTGCTTGGGCGTTGGTTGCTCACTGGCAGCCCTCCTTGTACTTATCCAGCGCGACATTAGCCTCTGCCCACTTTTGGTGGGCGTGCAGCTGGCGCTTGCTGTCGATTGCCTCCAGCTTGGCTACCAGGGCATTGCTTAGGCGTAGCTGCTCAACGATCTGCAGCATGCTAGGCCAGGTGAGGGTGACGCCGCCATCGTTCTGGCGTTGGCGGCATAGCTCCAGGAGCTTTTCGGGGTCGATGGATGGGTTAGGCATGCTGCTCACCTCCGATCATTTTCCCGGCGTCGGCAATATGGTTCAGCGGGCGCGCTAGCGGTGAGCGTTTGGCCTGCTCGATGTAGCTAGCACGGGCCTCTTGCTCTTGGCGTTCGCGAACGGCGTCGCTGACGCTGCCGCGCTTTTGGTGGGCAATGAGATCCATGCCTCGCTTGCCCGCGAGGTGGCGGCTGTAAACGGTGCCCTTGGGCAGCTGGTAGCGCTGAGCAAGCCTGTTTAGCTCGATCTGCTCGCCCGTGTGTGGGTCGGTTGTCATGATGGGGTCATGCATTGCTGGTTGGCTCCCGCTGAGTCTCGCCGCCCAGCCATTCCACTAGCCGCTCCACATTGGTGCGCAAACTGCCCGCCATTAGGATGAAGTCGGTTTCAAAGCGGGCTAGAGCGTCGTCGCCATCGTCTGTGTGGTCGGCTTCCTCGATGAGGGCATCACCAAAGCGAATCGACTTAAGCGCTAGATCGTCATGCAGGATGAAGGAAAGCTGCCCCTCGATACTCAGCGCTAGCTTGCTGGCTTGGCGCCCGCTTTCGAGCAGCTGCTGCATTTCGTCGCTGTCGAGATCCACCTGGCGTGCGCGTACCACGCCGTCATCGCCTTTCGCTTTCAGCTCTACGTTGTCGCCTAGCTGGAGATCGGCAGGGCGGCTGGCTGCATCGTCTACCCATGTGGTCATGGCGCGGATGGGCAGCGTTTGCGTGGATAGCGGTGTGACCTTTAGGCTGCCCAGCGTTTCACGCAGCAGGTCGAGTACGTCCTCAGCGCGTGCGCGGCTGCTGGTGTTGACGCCGATCAGCTGGCGCTCGGTGTCCCACCAAAGGTCTATCTTCTGGCTGCGCACGAAAGCGCGAGGGAGCAAGTTCTCGGTGACCTGTTCTTTGAGTGCCGTTTTCTCTTTGCGTGTGACCTTGCGGCCCTCGCTGGCTTCGATCTCGGCTACTTGCTCGTCGACTTCCTCTTTCACGACTGAGGCGGGAAGCAGGCGCTCTTGGCGTAGGGCGCTTATCAAGCGGTGGCCTTGGATCTCATGAATCAACTGCCCGCCACCCAGGCGACCCGCTGGCGCTGCCCAGCCAATACGGCGGGCGTCGGCATTGCCCAGGGGCTTGGCGGCGTAGCACGCCATTTGCTCGGCTATCTGTTCGGCACTGACTTCAACGACAGCATGCAGGCGGTAGAGGGTTAGGTTTTTGAACCACATGTTAGGCGTCCTCTTCTGCGTCGCAGGCTTCCTCAACCTTGATCGGGAATTCGCCCATCAAGTGCAGGGCAATTTGCAGGCCCGTTAAAAAGCCCTTGTGTAGATCGCTACCCGCTTCAAACTGGCTTTCTTCACCCAGGCGAATACCCTTATCCTTCATGGCAATGATGCCTTCGATCTGGTCGCGCACTTGCTGGTGGTATTCCTGGGCACGGAGTACGACGCGCATCATTTCTTCATCGCCAGTGGCCTGCGTTGCTGGCTTAAACATTTCTGCAAACTGCTCGTTAGCTGACATTTATTTGTCTCCTTGCTTGTTCTGGTCAGAGCCCTTAGCTGGCGCTGGCTGTTTGAAAATTCGGTCGAATGCGGCTTGGTCAATCATGTGATTCCCTAGATGATTCGGCCTAAAGCGGCGTAAATGAGGCGATCAACTAGCTCTAAAGCGCGTTCGTCGTTGCCGTTCCTGCGCGCTTCAAACAGTGCATCTGCTAGCTCTGCCGTGCCTTTCCCGCTTACAGGGTCATACCCTTCAACAAGTCCTACGCCTGAGGCGTTGCTACCACGGCTTTTCAGCTCATCAAGAAGGTCTTCGGTGTCGAAATCATCGAGATCAACTTCTACATCAACGTTTACGGTGGCCATGTGTGGCTCCTAATGCTGAACAATCTGGTAGTTGGATTGCGGCAGCGCTGGCCCTGCTGGGCGCATACCCGGGCAACTGTCTGCTGCAATGCCCTTGTAGTCGGGCTGGCCGGTGCGTAGCTCTAGCGGCACGCCGCGGGCTTCTTCGGCTGCCCATACCGCCGCATCGGTGCAGTAGGTGGTCAGCCAGTCGGCTTGCTCTCGTGCTTCGCCCTGGTCAAGCTGGCCCATCACGAGCAGCGCGATAACCAGGGCTCCCGCCCATACGAATTTGGTGGCTTGTGTGCTCATGCGGCTAGCTCCTGTGCGGCTAATGCGGGATTGGCGTGTAGGTTGATGCGCTGTTCTACGTGAGCACCCCACAGCACATTGCGCAGCGCGTTACGGGCGGCTAGCTCGGTGGGGAGCGGCACGGCCATGCGGACGATGATCTTGGTGCCTTCCTTGCCGATGAAGGCGGGCAGGTAGCCGCCACCCAGGACGGTCTCGGCATAAATCACGGTGCCGTGCAGGGTGTAGCCGTCTTGCATGGCGAACAGGCGCCAGTGATTGATGACGAACTTGAGGCTGATGACGTGGTTCATTGGGCACCGCCTTGCCAACGCCAATGGCCGCGAAGGCGTGCAAGCAAGCTCTCCACGTTATTCAGCGCTGTTTCGGGCATTGCTAACGGGGGCAGAGAGGCAGAGGCAAAGCGAGGCTCACAGCCGTCCCGTTCTTCTGTGACTGAAACGCCGCCCGGGAAAATGCGCATCTCGACGTGACGGCCCTGGATGAGGTTCATGTCCATCACGATGTTGGCCACTTCGTGCACTTGATTGCGCACTAGCTGCTTGAGGGTTTTCTCGTGAATACTCATGCGTAAAGGCTCCCATTCAGGCGCTGACTGATCCGCGCGGTGACGCTGCTATGGGTGCGGGTACGGGTTGGCTGGCGGTGGCGCATCGCGTCCATGTCGGGGTTGATGCCGCTGATCAGCAGGGCGACGAGCAGCGGGGCGATCCATCCGCGTTTCATGGCCTCGGCTACGGCGCCAGCGGCTTTGTAAACGCCCAGCTTGTGATAGCCCTTTTCGATGCTGCCGCGCACGGTCTTGGGTGAGCGTCCGGTGGCCTTGGCAATCTCTTTGTAGGTGTTGCCTGCGGCCAGCAGCATCATGTCCATGGCTTCAGTACGGGTGAAGCCGAGACTGCCGCGCACAGGATTGATCTTTGCCTGCCAATTACCGTTTGTGATTTGCATTGTTTTGCCCTTGCTCGTGTTCTGTTAAGAACCATTTAAGTACCTTTATGGTACATAGTCAAGGGTGGGAGTGTTCTTTTTAGGTACATTGCAAACACAAAAAAACCGCCTGTCTAGGCGGCGCTTGATTCCTGAGAGGTTTAGAGGCTCATTTGCATCTTAACGGCAACGCCGATAATCCTACAGTTTCCGTTGCAGTGTATGAGCGGGTAGGCAGGATTGAGGGCCTTAAGGTATTTCTGCCCGCTTTCTTCAATTAGTTTTTTAAACGTGGCTTCGTTGCTTTCGTCCAGCTGGGCCACCACTAGCTTACCCGGCGCTGCTTCGATGCCTGTATCAACTAGCACCAGAGAGCCCTCTGGAATGCTTGGTTTTACTCCCGCTGGCGCTGTCATTGAGTCACCTTTTACCTCTAACCAAAATGCTTGGCCTTTGGCTTTATAGTCGGTTGTCTCATGACGATCTTCCATGCCTGATGGGTAGGGCACTACGCTTTCAGCGAACTGTCCCGCCTGGATTGCAGACACGACAGGATAGCGGAAATAGCGGATAGGCTGCGCAACTGGCGCAGTGTTTGAGTGATAAGCGCCAGCATCCTCGCTAATGCCGTTGCTGTGATCGTAATCTAACCAGCCTGAAGGCTTTCCGAAGCACGATTCAATATGGCGCGCCATCTTGCTACCAATGCCCTTGGTAGGGTTTGCGCCCATTATTCTACTCATTTGCGTGGGCTCACGATCTACCCTCGCAGCAAATTGCGTGGTTCCGCCTGCTTGTTTTGCAAGCTCACGGGCGTTTTCAAGACGTATTTGAGCGATTTCTTTCATGTCCATATTGAACGCTAACTGTACTCTATAGGTACAGTCCCTTTACGGTACATAAGAAGCGAGCTACTATGTACCAAATTGGTACTTAAGAGGGCGCAGTAATGGGCCAAAGCTCGAAACAAGAAAGCTCGAACCGTAGCTATTGGAAGTCTCTATCTGTTTCTCAGCGTGAATCTATCGCGTTGAGCGCTGGAACCACTGCCGAGTATCTACGCCAAGTTCTGGTGTATGAGCGCCAACCTAGTGCCGATATGGCTAAGCGTTTAGAGGAGGCGACTGGTGGTGCACTTACTCGCCGCACTCTACGCCCTGATCTGTTCGCTGATATGCAGGTGGCGCCGTAATGATTCCAGTATATGCATTCACGCTAAACAGCACCGCCAGCGCTGTGGCTCTGTTTGTGCGTACAGTGTTTTGGGGGTGGGTATGAGCGAGCTAATCCCGCTGTTAGCCAGCAATGTCATGGGAATAGCAACAGGTTATCTAATTGGGCGATTAGCCAATCCTAAGTCCGCTGCCGCTGTTCCTGTGATTGAGCCTGCTTTGGTGGCGCCCTATGTATTGTTTCCACCCAACACTCCTCAACGCGAGGCTGTGGTGTGGCTGCGCTGGCTGGCGGATGCCTTAGAAGCCAAGCAGCGCCAGAAAGATGCAGATATACGAGCTGACAGGGGTGCATCATGAGTCTGCACGCAATGCACTGGGCGCGTCAGTCGCTCAAGTCCTTCCCTGATTCCGTCAAAGCCCCTGCAAGGCTGGCGCTGATGCTGCTGGCTGACTACGCCGATGAGCAGCACGCCAGTTGGCCGTCCATCAATACCATGTCGCTTGAAATGGGCTGCTCGGTGCGCAGTGTGCAGCGCGCTATCGACCTGCTTGAAAAGCATGGCTTGGTGATGGTCGAAAGCCGCCAAGCGAAGAACGGTAGGCAGATGAGCAACCGCTATTTTCTGGCGGTCGATGGCCTTTTTGTAGGGTGTCAATCTGACACCCCCTCTATATCTGGCAATTCAGAGGAGGGTGACAATCTGACACCCACCGAGGGTGACAATTTGACAGGGGAGGGTGACACCGGTGACAGGGGGAGGGTGACACCGGTGACACCCCTTGACTCTACCAATAGGACTCTAACCCCCTCTCTCTCTGGCGGGCGTGAAGATCACGAGCCGCCAGGACGAACGGCACCCCCGCCGAACGTTTTCGAGCAAGCCGCCCAGCAAGCCGACGACGGCGAACCCGCTGCCGACGATCTGACCCAGCCCCGCAAAACTGCCATGCACCTGGACTGGGAACCAGAACCGGAAACCTATGCCGCTTCCTGCTGGCAGCGAGGGCTGGCGCCGGATGCCAACGTACACGCCGCGCTGCTCGACTTCCGCGAACACTTCGCCGCCCAGCCAGGGCGAACCAATACCCACGCCGATTGGACACGCCGATTCGTGCGCTGGGTATTTGAGAACCAACAACGCCAACAAACCGCCGTAGCCACTGCCGGAGGCCACCATGCAAACCGCCGCAACAGCACTCCAAAACGCCGTCTCACCGCTCAGGAAGCGCGAGCAGCCCACGAAGGCAGAGCGCCAGAGCCGCCAGGGCGAACGTTCGACGGCGAATGGGCCAGTACTGACCGCCACTGACATCGACAACCTGTTCAACGCCATGGGTGAGATGTTCGCGAGCAAGTTTGTCAGCCAGTGGGGCGCATTCGATGAAACCGGTGCGTGGTGGGCAGAGCTGCAGCAAGTCCAGCCTGCGCAGTTGGCGTTAGGCCTGCGCCGTGTGCGCCAGCAGGTTCAGGACGCAGCTCGAGCCAATGACGAGGCATGGCCACCGACGCCAATCGCCTTTGCCGCGATGTGCCAGCCAAAACCGGAAGACCTGGGGCTGCCCAGTGAAGCCGAGGCATGGCGCGAAGTCACCGCAAACGCTCACCAGCCTGGGCGGCATCGCTGGAGCCATGAAGCCGTACGCATGGCAGGGCAAGCTGTTGGCTGGTGGGATCTGACCCACGGCGGGGGCGAAAGCCGCACCGACCGCATGGAGCGCCGTTTCCGGAAAGAGTACGCCGCTCTGGTTAACCGTGTAATGGCAGGCGAGCAGCTGCAGGCTCGCACGTTGATTGGCCATGACAGCCAGTTGAACCGCGCTGAACGGGCAGAACGCGCCAGCCGCGAAGCCGCCCAGCAGCGCGCCGAGGCGGCGGGCATGCCTCACCGGATGAATTCAGAGCAAGGGATGCGCTGCCTACGCGCCGCCCTGGGAGGACGTTAACCATGAATACTGCATTCCAGCCGAGCGGCAATGAAGTTAAGCAAGCCGCATTCAGCGATCACCGCCGTTCAGGCAAGCTTAGCGCCTCGCGTGGGCTGGTGACTGCCTCGCTGGTGAGCAAAGGCCCCATGACCCGCAACCAGCTAGCCGATGCGACCGGCTTACCGCTAGCCAGCATTTGCGGCCGCTGCCGTGAGCTGCTCGACCTGAAATACATCGAGGTGGCGGGCATGAGTGCCGACTCCCCAGCGCGCCAGGTGTTGGGGCTGACTGAAAGCGGCAAGGCGCTGGCGGTGGAAGCGGCTAAGGGGGTGGTGTCGTGAAGCGATTAACAAAAGCTGAGCGCGCTGTGCTCTTCGGCATGTTCGACGGCTGCTGCGCTTACTGCGGCGAAGAGTTAGGCCAGCGCTGGCATGCCGACCACGTCAAGGCTGTGCTTCGGCGTCATGAGTTATACCGGGATGGATCGCCTGGATATAAGACGCGCCTAGTGGGTGCAGATAGGCCCGAAAACCACGCTATTGATAATTTTATGCCCGCTTGCGCGCCCTGCAATCTCTCCAAAGCGACATACACACTAGAGCAATGGCGCGATGTGCTGGCTGGCTACGTTGGTGCGCTGGATCGTAACGCGCCCACGTACCGCATGGCTAAGAAACATGGGTTGATCGTGGAGACCGATATTCGCGTGGAATTCCACTTTGAAAAGCTTGCTAGGGAGGCTGCGTAATGGCGACTAGGAGTATCGAGCCGGGGTGTCTGGCCTACGTGACCTATTCCATCCGCAAGCCTGAGCTTGCTTGGACTCAATGCCGGGTCATTGATCGCTGCCCACCAGGGGAGCCGACGCTGGAAGGCGAGCGAACGCTGCTTGGTGAATGGGATTGTGAGCATCCTGATGTGCCGGGGATTGCTGTTTTCCATGAAAAGCAGCTTGTGCGCATCGACGGCGGCGACCCTGAGGCGGGTGAGGTTGAATGCCAGGATCTGGAGGTAGATTCCCATGCCCACGCTTAAGCCCATCGACCATCAAAATATCGTACTGCGCCTGCTGGGAATGTCATCCAGCAGCCCGGCTCACCTCACGGCGCTGGCGCATTCCTACAAACTGCCGGTATCGCTGCATGAGATCCGCGTTGCGTGTGATGCCTTAGTAGAACAGGAGTTTGTCGAGCGTGCCCCAGGCTACGCCTACAGGCTGACGGCGTTTGGCACTGTTGAACTGCCTGCTGTGCCGTTGATTGAGAGTTATTACACGATGCCGCGCCAACGCACAGAACCAAAGGTGGGCGATTCAGTTTGGCGGGCCGCTGAGCAGGCAGGAAAACAGCTCCCTGGGGCTGGGTGGGCTGAATCATGACCCGCCAGGCCTGCACACAGCCCAAATGCCCACAGTGCCACTACCGCAAGGCAGCTAGCGAGTTTCGCGACCCCGCGACTGGCGAAGCATTGCCCGCATGCAAGCACTGCATGCGTATTGCACAGCGGGGAGGTCAGCGATGGACGGCATGACATGGTTTTTAATCGGCATGCTGAGCGGCGTGTTTATTACGGTCGCTTGCTCGGCCATCGCCTTCTCTAAAGCGGTCAATGACCTTAATGAGCAGGGAGAGCAATTTGATGACTGGCAATGATCAAAAGGGCGGCCAGCAGGCACGCCGCGCCGCAATGCTTTGCCAGAACCCTCGCTTCTGGCTCTACCTAGACCAGCGCTGGCGATACAACAACGCGCTTGAACATCGGGAATTTCCGGACGGCACCTTTAAAGCCGCTGGCGCTACCCGGTGGCTGCGCAAGGCGTGTGGCATCCAGAGCCGTGCCGAGCTAGACCACAACGACAATGCGCGGGCCATGCTGGATAAGGTAATGGCTGATTACAGCAAATGGGAGCGCCAGCAGCGTTTGAATGAGCGGATCTCAGGGGGTGTGGTGTGAGCTTACGTATGCAGACGCCACGCCGCCCCCGCAAGCTGAAAGCGGACGGCACGCCCAGAGCAAGGCCCGTTGATTGGGAAGGCCAAGAGCAGGCAGTGCTAATCCGCTGGCTGTTGGGCGAGAAGAAACGCGGGGAGCCGGTAGGGCAGCTGTACGACGCTATTTATCACGTTCCCAACGGTGGCCAGCGCAGCAAGAGCACCGGTGCGGCAATGAAGCGCCAGGGCGTTAAAAGTGGTGTGAGTGACCTAGTGATCATGGATGCCCGCGGGGGGTGGCACGGGCTTTACATGGAATTTAAGGCATCGCCCCCGCATACCGCGCCCCTGGCCGATAGCCAGCATGATTGGCTGGTGAAGGCAGAGGAGCGCGGTTATTGCGCGGTGCTGGCGGTAGGGCTTGAAGAAGCCAAGCATGTGCTCGAGGAGTATGCGCGAATGGGGCCTTCTTATAGCCACTACACAAAAGCACCTCTTGGCGGTACCGAGTGGAGAAACCCCCGCTGATGTTATGCCGCGACAACCTCAATCTCCAGATGATGGCCCATAGCGTCCATGGCCGCTTCGAGTTGCGCCAGCTTGGATTTGTGGTTTACGTCCAACATGCGGTCAACCTGAACGGGCGCGACGTTCATAGCCCGGGCCAAGTCTGCTTTTCGCCAGCCCTTATCCAGCATCGCTTCGGAAAGCAGCACTTTGATAACGGTCGAGGCTGGAACCGCTACCAGGTGCTCTCCATCCTGAGCTTCGCTAGGGCGTGGCACGCGACGGCGCTCGTCGATGTAGATGCCAAGTGTGGTTTCCAGCAGCTCAACGGCGTTAACCAGTGTGGAGCGCTCGTCTTCGTCAGCGGCAACAAACTCGGGCAGGTCGCGGGAGGTTGCCATAAAGCCGACGGTATCGGGTTCGAGTTTGATGGGGTATCGCATGGGTATCTCCTAATCGTTATCAATGTTTCAGGAATCATGACGTTCGAGTGTCTGCAAGTTGGGGCCTCACTTGAGGCCCAGTTGCTTGATGATGGTTTTCCTGACCCCTTCACCTATTTCTTTAGCTCCGTGGAAGGGGAGTGGAACCGTTTTGCCGTTGTAGGTCGCTTTCATACTGTGGCGTCCTTTGCCTTTGCTGACCTCGACTCCCATTTTCTTCAACCATCTGACGAACTCGTTGTATGTCATGACTCCTCCTTTGCTTTGATGAGTCAATAATACAACACATCTGTTTATTATGCAACATAAGTGTTGTTATTTTGAGGGGGAAAGTAGTGATGGCCATAGCGTTACGGAAAGAGGAAAGCGCGATGCGTGATGTTTTAGAGCGGATGCCTATGAGCCGGTTGCGTGAAGTGGCGAAAAAGTCGAATGCTGACCACCATCCGGAGGCGCCCCGGGTGTTTGTCAACCGCGTGCTGGACATGGAGGTGGAAAGGCGCACGTGGTACGCCCATGAAAACCCTGGATTTCAGCCGTTCAGCTCAACAGCAAAGATAGGAGAGCATCCGGGTGGCGGTACTGCTGCCGCTGATCCGTTGGTGATTGCTTATGATCGCGGCATTCGCGTGCACGCTGCTCATGACGAAGCCCGCCAGTTTCTTGAGTACGCTCGCCTCACACCGCGCGACCTGCTGGCGGCATTGATTCAGGCGGCCAAGACGGATCGCCGTGTGTCTGGCCCTTGGGGTAAAAACTACGACCAGATAGCGGCTGATTGTGGCACGTATGCGCAGCGCCTGGGATTTTCCCCTGGCATGATGAGCGGTAAGACACTTGTGTGTTACGACATGATCCAGCATGAGTCAGGCTGGCGCGAATTAGTGGAAACTAAGCATGTGGTGCCGTTGTTTAAGAATGGCCAAGCGCTAAAGGACGCGGCGAAGCAGGCGAGGGTGCAGCTACTGTTGTTAAGTAAGCTGTAACGCGTTATTTCTCGATGAGTTAGCCATCTTTAGAAGAGGTGGCTAGCATAATATTTTGCCTTACAGGCTTAGGTAGATAAATGTCATGCCCGCACGCACAAACCTTTCTTCTAAAAAATGCTTCAAACATACCTAAATCGAATCTTCTTAAAATTCTTATTTTTTTTGTGTAAATCAATATTGCTATATCACTAGGTGAGTCATAAGTACCTACGTCGGCTTCACTTTCAATCGTAGGAAGTAATGTGTCGGAATAGTCAGTTGTGATGTGTAACTGCTGAAAGTCTTTGCATAGAGAGCCACTCATAATTGGAACCATAGTTATAGTCCGCTCACCATGCGGTTGTGTTGGGTCTGGTAGTTCAAGAATAAAACCTATGAAGACCTTCCCATTATCATCACAAGTCATGATTGCACCATCTTCATCAAGCATTACGTCTAATAACAGTTCGTCAACTGGGTTACCTGCTAGGCTTGCTCGCTCAACCCACTGTGCGTATTTCCAGCCAGTATATTGCAACGTAAGCCACAAGGCTTCCGCAACCTTGATTAGAAAGTTTGCAAATTTATTACTGAATCGTTTTTCGAGTTGCCTGTCTAGCCAAGTAGAATTGAGTATGAATCTAGACCAATATACTGGTAGTTGGAGCAACGTAAGGAAGAAAACTGATAGACTTATTGCAAGTAGGGCAGCTCTTGTAAGCTGATCTATATCTTCTTTAAATGCATTGGGTACAAAGTTCAGAGTGTAATTGAACAGAAAGTAGTCGCTAAGCTTATTCTGCAGAAAGTAAGATATAATAAAAAATATTAGGCCACATACGGCACTTTTAAGGTAGAGATGTTGCCCGTTCGATCTCGCTATTCTACCTTTAGTTAGCGTGTAATTAGAAATAAAAATGTAGCCAGCAATAAGTATTAGAATTAAAAGTAAGAACCTACTGCTAGCCACTTAATACACCTATTTTTTATGTGTAATCAAAGTTCTCAATCTTAGTTCGATTGATTTTTCCTACAACATTTGTAACTTTGCGAGAAGACATGAAGCCCTTTGATGTAACAGATGCCACACCAGCGCCTCTTACATTGACGGCAGTAACCATTCCTTGTTTCTTCTGGTCTCGGAAGGATAGGAGCTTAGCTTTTAGTTTATTTGTCATTTTATTTGCCTCCGTTTATCCACAGCTTTTCAACAGACTTATTAACAAGAAGAATGTATATTATAGTAAATCTTCTCTTTTTATGTAAGTTATCTTTTCATTAAATCTAGGTTGGTAGTGAAGGCATTGCAAGCTAGCATACGATTAAACGTAGCTGCGTACATCATGTGGTATTGGAACATGTTGAGTTGTCTACATGTTGACACTGGCTCCACGGTTGATCTACTATGTATCTAGGCTGGCGCTCAATGACGCTAGCCACCACACATTGAAGCCCTGCTGGTCACCCAGCGGGGCTTTTGCGTTCTGCGCAGGTGTCGGGAGTCGGGTAGTGCCGAGCTGGTGATGGCAAGCCAGTGACCGTTAATAAACCAATGATGCTTGGGTTACACGTATTCGCACTCACTGAGCGAAGCCCATCGACACGGATCCATCGGCTGACAGTGCAGCGCCGGAAGCGTAACCGGCACTCTTTCTCTTGCGTTGCCATCTGGTAATGCCTTGCCCCTCCGTGTTGGGGCCTTTCTATTCCTGAGGTGCTAATGCGTTATCTCACCATTCACTGTGCGGCCACCACGGCCAGCATGGACATTGGCGTGGATGAGATTCGCCAATGGCACTTGGCGCGCGGTTGGCGTGACGTGGGTTACCACTATGTTATCCGTCGTGATGGCACGCTTGAGCACGGTCGACCCGAAAGCCAAACAGGTGCCCATGTCGGCGGCTACAACACCGGCAACATCGGTGTATGCATGGCGGGCGGCGTGAAGGATGACGGCGTTACGCCGGAAGATAACTTCACGGCGGCTCAGTGGAACGCGCTTGACGCATTGCTTACCGAGCTACACGAGCGCTATCCCAAGGCGCTCATCATGGGCCACAACGGTTTCCCTGGACATGAGTCTCGCGGTTGCCCTTGCTTTGATTGGCGGAATTATCGCGATGGCCTTCACGATATGTGGGCCGATACGCCTGAAGAGTGGGATGGTCATTGGATAGACCAGATAGATGCGCAGGTTAAGGCCTCGCAGGAGGCATCGTGGCAATGACTGAGGTTCCAAGCAGAGATACCCAGCTAGATCGCATCGAGGCCAGTATCACGCAGGTGCTGGATCGCTTAACGCGTATGGAGGAGCGCCAGAATAACCACGCTGGTCAGATCGAGGGGCAAGCGGCCCAGATTGCCGAGCTGTCTGCACGTATGCGTGAGGTTGAGCTAAACCATGCGGTAGCGGCCACGATGAGCTCTCAGCAGGGAAAAACGCTGCTAGGCCGCTGGGCTATCGTTGGCGCGACCATGTTGGTGCTGTTAGGTGCGGCGGGTTCGTTCGTTGGCAATGTATTGATCCAGCATTTCAGGGGGTGGTCGTGAAACTAACCGACGATGCTAAGCATTGGCACCAGTTCTGGAGTGTTCGGCTTTCCTTCGCCGCTGCCTTGCTCGCCGCGCTAGAAGCGACCTTGCCGCTATGGCAGGGCGTGATACCTGCCGGTGCATTCGCTGCTGCATCCACTGCCGTGGCAATGATGGCTGCAGGCGCCCGCGCGCTTAAACAGTCCATCAAGGGGCGCGACCTGTGATTGCGTCGCTAAAGGCTAAAGCCCTTGGCCTGGTAGTTGGCGGCCTAGCCTTGGTCAGCGCCTACTTATATTGGCAGCACATCACCACCCAGCGAGACGCCTACCAAGCCGAAGCCGAGCGCCAGCGCAGCCGCGCCGAGATACTGCAAGAGCACCAGCAGTGGCAGCGCCAGCAGATCGAGACGTTGAACACCGCCATGGCTGAGCGTGATCGGAAGTTAAGCGCTATCGCAGAAGACATAAGCGCCAGCACAGCCGCGCTTGATCAACTGGGAGAACAGAATGCTGAGATCCGCGCGTGGCTTGATCGGGATCTGCCTGTTGGCATTGGTGACTGGGTGCGCGAGCTCCAACGTCCAGCCGATGGAGATGCAGTGCTACGGCCCGACAGTACCCGAACGCCTCACCAGTGAGCTACCCGCACCAGCGCTGATCCTTCAGAGCCAAAAGGGCTTGCTGCTGTTGCTCGCTGAGTATGAAGCGATGCGCCGCCGGTTTAATGCAGATCGGGCGGCGGTGGTCGAGATACTGACTAACGATGCAGGGGATGAGTGATGCCACTACCCAACAACCGCGCCTTCTGGCTGTTAGCTGCCGCTGTTGCGCAGGTCGCCCGGTTCTTCCGTTGGCTTAAGAAACTCCTTTCAGCTAATGCCTAGCTCGCCGCCACGCCCATGCCGGGCGCCAATGTGCGCAGGCAAAACTACGCATAAGCACGGCTACTGCGACAAGCACGCCGACCAAGCCGTCACCTGGAAGAAGTCACCCAGAGCTAAGCAGGATCGCGGCGGCAGGCCATGGCGGCGTATACGTGAGCGCATCCTTCAACGTGATAAAGGCCTGTGCCAGCCGTGTCTGCACCTAGGTATTTACACCCCAGCCGTTGAGGTTGACCACATCGTCAATATCGCCGAGGGCGGCACTGACAACGACGACAACTTGCAGGCGATATGCGGGCCGTGTCACAAGGCCAAGACGCAGGCAGAGGCGCGCCGGGGGCGTGGCGCGGACGCCTGAGGGGGAGGGGGGGATCAAATCTCTACAGCCCTGCGTCAGCGGACACCGACGCCACCATTAAATTTTTATACCCGCGAAATTAAAAAATCAGGTCGGCGCGAGGAATTAGCAAATGAGACAAGGTCGCAAACCTAAACCGAGCCACCTGAAAGCGGTGCAAGGCAACCCTGGAAAGCGTGGTGTGAACCACGATGAACCCGAAGGTGAAGAGCTCACTGAAGTGCCGCTTCCGCCGGATTGGCTTGATCCGATCGGCATCCAGATGTGGGAGAAAATTGGCCCTTGGCTAGTGAGCTCCAAGATCCTTACCGGATCTGACCTTGCCAACCTGGAAGCCTACTGCGCAGCTTATGCCCGCTGGCGTAAAGCAGAAGAGAACATCGCTATAAAAGGCATCACGGTGCAGGGCATGAACTCGGAAGTGAAAAACCCAGCCTGCACTGTGGCGAATGAATCCCTTAAGCAGCTCGTGACGTTTGGCAGCGCCTTAGGCTTGGATCCTTCCAGCCGTTCGCGCCTCGCAATACCTGGCGCGAAAGAAGCCGGCAACCCCTTCAAAGACCTGATAGGCAAAAAGCGATGAAGCTCCATGGCCAGTTACCCGAACGTCAACGCCGCGAACAAGTACGCTCGGGACGTAGTGGCCAAAAAGATTCCCGCGTGCAAGGAGGTGCGGCAGGCCTGCCAGCGCCATCTGGACGATCTCAAGGCGCAGAAGTCCCGGTCATATCCGTACCGGTTCGATAAGGACGAAGCCGAGCGCTGTTGCGACTTCATTCAACTACTGCCTCACACTAAGGGCAGGTGGGCGCGTGAGAAACGGCTCATTACCTTGGAGCCGTGGCAGCTGTTTATCGTTGCCTGCATTTTTGGGTGGCTCAAAAAGAAAACCGGACTACGCCGCTTTTCAGAGGCCTACATTGAAGTAGAGCGTAAGAACGGTAAATCAGTGTTGGCGGCTGCAATTGCCAACCTGTTGTTTTGCGCTGATGGCGAGTACGGCGCAGAAGTCTACTGTGGCGCGACCACAGAGAAGCAAGCATGGGAAGTGTTCCGGCCTGCACGCTTGATGCTAATGAAGTCACCCGAGCTGGTCAGTGCGGCTGGCATCGAGATCATGGCCAAGAACATCTCGATACCAGAGGATGGTTCGCGGTTAGAGCCATTGATTGGCGACCCGGGCGACGGCTCCTCGCCAAGTGGTTCGATAGTCGATGAGTTCCACGAGCACGATAAGCCCAACTTGTACGACACCATGGCCACCGGCATGGGGTCACGTGATCAAGGGTTGATGTTCATCATCACCACCGCGGGCTTCAACCTAGCCGGGCCTTGTTATGACAAGCGCCGTCAGGCGCAGCAAATGCTTGATAAATCGCTGCCGAATGATGAGCTGTTCGCCGTTATTTATACCATTGATGCCGGCGACGATTGGAAAGACCCCGCGATACTGCGCAAGGCTAACCCGAACTTCGGTATCTCGGTTGGTGAAGAGTTTCTACTCAAGGCCCAGCGCGACGCCGTTCGCTACCCAAGCCGACAAAACAGCTTCCTCACTAAGCACCTGAATGTCTGGGTGAGTGCGCGCACTGCGTGGCTCAACATGGCCAGTTGGCACGCGCTCGGTGATGAGTCGTTAAACATAGAAGACTTCATCGGCAAGGCCTGCTGGTTAGGCGTGGATCTCGCCAGTAAGACCGACATCGCGAGCATCGCGCTGCTATTCCGTGACGAAGTGCCCGATAAGAAAGGGCGCATGAAAACCCGCTGGACGGTGTTCGTTCGTAACTACCTACCGGAAGGCGCCGTGGAGCGGGCCAGTAACAACAAGGCGGCTTATGAAACCTGGGTGAATAGCGGTGACCTGATTATCACCGATGGCGAAGAGCTCGACTTCGATGTGATCCGCGATGACATCAAAGACCTGGCGGGCTTATTCGAGATCACCGAAATTGCCTACGACCCTTGGCGCGCCACCCAGCTTGCCCACCAGTTAATGGCAGACGGTGCCAGCATCGTCGAGTACCGCAACACCGTTCAAAACATGAGCCCCGCCATGCGGGAAATGGAAGCCGCCATCACAGGCGGGCGCTTCCGGCATGCCAAGGATCCGGTGCTCACCTGGATGGCCAGCAATGTGGTCGCCAAGGCAGATGCTAAAGACAACATCTACCCACGCAAAGAAAAGCTCGACAACAAGATCGACGGCATCATCGCCATCTTGATGGCGCTCGGTCGCGCCGTGCTCACCGAAAACGACGAGCCGGAAGAATCCATTTACGACACCTCGGACGTTACATGCTGATCAATCTCCTAACCTTCACAGTCGGCCTGCTGGGTGTCGGGCTCGTCGCGTTTGGCGCGTGGCTGGTACTGCCCGCCGCGGGCTATATCGTCGCGGGCAGCTTCTGCCTGTTCTGGTCGTGGCTGGCTTCCAAAGCAGCTGCCCAGGCTAACCAGCCGCCATCGGTCACCAAAAACGAAGAGGATAGCTAATGTTCTGGCCTAGCCTCTTCAATTCTCCCGCCACAGGCAGCCCCCAGAAAAGCCAGAATTGGACGGGCAATTGGGTGAGCTCTAACACCAGCCGCCAAAGCGCCGCCGGCACCATGGTGAACACTGAAACCGCCCTGGGAGTCAGCGCGCTACGCGGCTGCGTCACGCTGCTAGCTGAGTCGCTGGCGCAGTTGCCCTGTGAGCTCTACCGCCGCGACGACAAAGGCGGGCGTGAGCGTGCGACCGATCACCCGCTGTATGACGTGATCCATAGCCAGCCCAACCGAAAAGACACCACGTTCGAGTATTACGAACAGGGCATGGGCCACCTGGCACTGGAAGGAAACGAATACTCGCTGATCGAGCGTGATGGCGCTGGCTTCCCAACAGAGCTAATCCCCGTCCACCCCAAGAAGGTTGGGGTGCTAAAAGGGCCGGATGGCCTGCCGTATTATCAGCTGCTGGATTACAAAAACCAGATATTGCCGATGCGCTCAGTGCATCACGTTAAAGCGTTCTCGCTAGATGGCTATGTAGGACTTTCACCCATCGCTACCAACGCCGACACCATCGGCTTAACCATGGCTACAGAGCAACACGCGTCAGCAGTGTTTCAGCGTGGCGCTACGATGGCCGGTGTGATTGAGCGCCCCAAAGAATCGGCAGCGATTAAAGACCAAGCCTCGGTCGATCGGCTCCTGAGTAAATTTACCGAGCGCCACGGCGGAGGGCTACGCAACGCGTTCTCAGTGGCATTGCTGCAAGAGGGCATGCAGTACAAACAGCTAGCGATGGACAACGAAAAGGCCCAGCTACTGGAGTCTCGTAACTTCGGGGTGGTGGAAGTGTGCCGGCTATATCGCGTCGCGCCCAACATGATCCAGCACCTGGACAAAGCCACGTTCAACAACATCGAGCACCTTGGCCTGCAGTTCGTCATCTACACGCTGATGCCGTGGATCAAGCGCAAAGAGGCCGCGATGATGCGCGACCTGCTCATCCCCAGCGAGCGCAAAAATCTTTACATCGAATTCAACGTATCCGGCCTGCTGCGCGGAGACCAGAAGTCACGCTTTGAAGCCTACGCAATTGCCCGCCAGTGGGGTTGGTTGAGTGTTAACGATATTCGCCGCTTGGAAAACATGCCGCCTATCAAGGGCGGCGATCGCTACCTGAGCCCCATGAACATGGTGGATTCACAGCAGATGCAGAACTCGCTCAACGCCACGCCCCAACAAATGCAAGAGATCGAGGGAATACTCGCATGCACGCAATGATCAACTACCCGCACATCGCGTCCATGGTGTTTAACACACCGCTGTACGCTACCCCAACGCTCGTGCAAGCCGTGCGCAACGTGTTGGAGCCTCGCTTGCTAGGGCGCGCTAACGACCTGCCGCAAAGCCTGGGAATGGAGTCGGGCAGCGGGGAAGACCGCGAAATGCAGCGCCTTCAGGTCTCTGGTCGTATTGCGGTTATTCCCGTGCACGGTGTACTGGTGGCGCGACGTGGTCACATCAACGCGGCGTGTGAAGAGATCCTGTCGTATGAGCGCTTGCGCAGCCAAATCACCGCCGCGTTAAAGCATGAAATGGTCGAAGAGATCGTGCTCGACTTCCACACCGGTGGTGGCCACGCCATGGGTTGTAAAGAGCTCGCCGATTTTATCCGTGCCAGTACGGCCATCAAGCCCATCACGGCGTTGGTCAACTTCGCCGCCTACTCAGCGGGCTACTACTTGGCGTCGGCCTGTTCTCGCATTGTCGCCAGCCCCACCGCGGGCGTGGGCTCCATCGGCGTGATTATCGAGACCTACGAAGTCAGCCGCTGGGAAGAAGAGATCGGTATTAAGTACAACACCTACTATCGCGGCGACCACAAGAACAACGCCTCCCCTCATGAGCCGATCACCGACCAAGCCGTGCAGGAGATTAACGGAATGTTGGATGTCGCCTATAGCGAATTCACAGAAGCCGTGGCCAGCTTCCGCGGGGTGGATGTGTCCGCCATCGTTGATACCCAAGCGCGGCTGTTCCGGCCAAAAGAAGCGCTTGCCCTAAAACTCATCGATGAGATCGCCCCCGCACAAGACGCCATCGACACCATCGCGCAGCGCTACACCAGCAACACCGGCACCACCCCACGAAATAACCGAAGCATTCGCGCCCAGGCGCGGGCGCTCGACACCAGTTGTCAGCTCTAGCCACGCGGCGGAGCGACACCACGGCGGCCAAGGGGCCGCCATTTTTTTGAACAAACGAAGAGGAAATACCCCATGGGCATTGAAGAACTCCGCCGCAAGCGTGCCGAGATTAACGCGCAAGTGCAGGCGCTGGCCGCTATTGAGATGGAAGCGGGCGAGCTGAACGAAGAGCAGCTGGCTGAATTTGAAAAGCTGGCCACCGAGTTTGATGAAATCAGCGCCAAGCTTTCCCGCGCTGAAAACATCGAGCGCATGAATGCCGCTTCCGCCGAAGAGGTACCCGCTTTTGGTGGTGGTCAATCGGCCGCGGTGCATATCAAACCCGAGCTTAAGCAGTACACCGGCGCCAAGGTGGCGCGCATGGCGATGGCCGTGGCCGCCGGTAAAGGCGATATGCAGTTGGCCTCGAAGTTCGCCAGCGGTGAAATCGGCGATGCTGACGTAGCCATGGCGATTGATACCAGCGCAAACTCTGGCGGATCGCTGGTGCCGGAAAACATGCATAACGAAGTGATTGAATTGCTTCGCCCTAAAACCATCGTGCGTGCCTTGGGCGCCCGCTCTATGCCGCTACCGAATGGCAATCTAAGCATTCCCCGTATGGCGTCTGGCGCAACCTCTAGTTACGTGGGGGAGGGGTCTGATGTGCTGGCGAGCGAAGCCAACACTGACGATGTGAAACTGAACGCCAAAACCATGATCACGCTGGTGCCTATGAGCAACCAGTTGATTGGGCGCGCAGGCTTCCAGGTCGAACAGATCTTCCTAAACGACATGCTTGCTAGCATGGCCGTGCGGGAAGACAAAGGCTTCCTGCGTGATGACGGCACCAACGACACTCCCACCGGTTTCCGCGCGGTGTGTGTGGACGAAGGCCGCGTAGTGCCATGGTCGGGTACCGCCGATCTGCAAACGATTGACGCTTATCTCGATAGCCTGATGCTCAAGCTGATGGAGAGTGACAGTCTGTTGATTGAGCCGGGCTGGGGCTTATCACCGCGTACTTACATGAAGCTTTTCGGTATGCGTGACGGTAACGGCAACAAGGTGTATCCCGAAATGGCCCAAGGCCAGTTAAAGGGCTACCCCATCCGCCATACCACCACTATCCCAGTGAACTTGGATACCTCCACGGCGGGCACCAACAACGAAACCGAGATCTACTTCGCCGACTTTAACGACGTGATCATCGGTGACAGCGATGTGATGACCATCGACTTCAGCCGTGAAGCCACCTACAAGGACGGCGCAGGCCAGCTGGTTTCCGCGTATAGCCGCAACCAGTCACTGTTGCGCGTGGTGAAAGAGCACGATATTGCCTTCCGTCACCCTGAAGGCCTGGTGCTGGGTACCGAGGTCACTTGGTAAGGCTGGCCAGTTTAACTAACAGCAGATGAATAACACCTAAGGCCCGCCACGTGCGGGCCTTAATCGTTACCCCTTTGATCACAGGAGCCACCCATGGCCACCGCAAAACAACCGGCTGCAAAGCTGATCACCATGGTGTTTCTAAAACCCTATGGCCGCTACTCCCGCACTGACCGCGCAGGCTTCCCAGAGGACAAAGCCAAGCAACTTAAAGACCGCAAGATTGCTATCCCCGCATCAGAGCAAAAAGCCGCAGACGCCGAGAAGGCCAAAGCCGCCGGCGAGAATAAACCCGCCAAAGGCACCGAAGGCGCGGACAAGGTTTAACCCCCACTGCGCTTAACGATATGCCAACGCCGCCACCAGGCGGCGTAGTTGTTTCTGGCTAATGGCTATTTCTGACTATCGAGAGTCCCTGAATGATCACGCTCACACACGCCAAACTGCACCTCAAGCTGGCCACCACAGCAGAAGAGGCAGAGGCCTACACCGATGAAGACGCGATCATTCAAGGGCTCATCAACGGAGCCTACCAATACGCCGAACACGATACCCAGGCAGTGCTGGTCAGCCGCACTAAAACCCTGGTGCTTGATGCCTTCCCAATGGGCAGCAAAGCAATAGAGCTACCGTGGTCTCCGGTGACCGCCATCGAGTCAATGGAGTACATCGACCCCGAAGGCAATGAGCAATCACTCGATGCCGAAACCTTGAGGCTCGACACCCGGCCCATCTACCCGCTGTTGGCGCCACAGTGGGGCACCCGATGGCCAAGCACCACAGATGAACCCGAGTGCATCACGATCACTGCCACGGCTGGTGCGGAAGATACTCCGCCTGACGTAGACATTGCGGTGCTGCTGTTAGTCGGGCACTGGTACGAAAACCGCGAAAGCGTGGTCATCGGCACAATATCCAGCGAAGCGCCTATGGGCGTGGACATGCTGCTGGCGCCACACCGAATTTATAGCGTGGGGTGACGTATGCAGATCGGAAAGAAGCGAGAACAGGTCATCTTCGAATGGTGGCAGAAGGGCGAGCGTACGGATTCAGGTGCCACACCAGAAGAGTGGCAGCCCGGTGGCAGGGTGTGGGCCGAAGTGGAGCAGCTACGCGGCCGTACCTTGTTTGCCGCGCAAGAAGCCAACGCCGAAACCACCGCCCGCATCCGCATCCGCTACCGGGCAGACATCGCTGCCGCCACCGGTAAAACCCTACGGCTACGCCATGGCGAGGTGACCTACCAACTGGAAGGCCGCCCGATAGATCTTGGCGGGCGCCGTACTGAACTGGAGCTGATGTGTCATGAGTGGGTTTGATTGGCAGGTTCAGGGCGTCGACCTAGACGCGATGCGCCAAGAACTGCGCGCCCTGGAAGACAACATTAAAGAACGCGCGGTTCGAGCGGGCTTGGTGGCTGTTGTTGCCCCCGTTAAGCGTACCGCCAAGCAAGTAGCGCCGACCGAAAGCGGCGACATGGCCAAAGCCGTTGGCCACTTGAATATCAATAAACGCCAGCGCGGCCGCTTAGGGTTTCGCCCGGGCGAGGTCGGCCTCCTCGTGGGTACCAACCGCCGCATCAATGGCGTGTTTCAAGGTCGCAAAGGCCTATGGCAAGAGCACGGTACCGAGCGCATGGAGGCTAACCCCTTTCTATGGCCTGCCATGCAGCAGCACGAAAGCGGGGCAGCTGGGCGCTTTTATGGTGGGCTCTCCAAGTACCTTGACCGTCAACGAACCAAAGGGGCCATTGCATGATTAGCGACATTATCACCGCGCTGGGCGGGGCAGGCATTACCGCAGCCCCCAGCAGTGAAGCCGACCCTAGCCGAGCCGATACCGTGCCTGGGTTAGTCGCCCTAGTGGATCCTGTGGTGGGCGGCAACCTATGGCCGCTCAACCTACCCGCCAGCGCACCCGGTACCAACGGCGTTTATAACCTGGCAGGGCAAAGCGGTATTGAGCTAGACGGCTATCGCCTGGGGCGTGTGGATACATACGTGCTGAGTTTACGTTCGCCTGACTTTGACCCGCTGCGAACCATGTCTACCCAATTGATTGAGCGCGTAGCCGGACAAAGCGGCATTGAAGGCTGGGAGATCACCGACGCGGCCACCGATTACGAATACGACCAGCGCCAATACCGCGCCCATTTTGAGTTACAAGCCACCAGCCTAGCGATGGCTGCGCCCGCGCTGCCCGCTGCTTTCATTCACCCCGTGCATGCCGCTACAACGCCCAATGAGCTAGGCACCATGAACGTGCGGCAAACCGTTACCGAGCATATCGCAGTGGTACTGGTCGCCGAGCAAAGCCAAGTCGACACACAGCGCCGCGCCATTACGGCGGCCCTGCTGGGTTTAGAGAACCCGGCAGATGCCGTCGCCCCCCTGGAATACGCAGGCGGGCAGCGCGTTGCTGTCTCCGGCAGTCACGTCTATTGGCGTGAGCTGTACAGCTATGATCGCCTGATTCGTAGCTAACCCACCACCACCCAAACAGCCCCGCCGCGTGCGGGTTTTTTACGCCTGGAGGAAACCCCCATGCCCAGCATTGGAGGCCGCTACGAGATCCGTGACGGCAAGCGTGTGCTAACGCACGAAACCAAACCGGCGCCCGTGAAGACCGCGAAAGCGCCCGATTCAAAACCCGCGTCGGTGAAAGCCGACGCCGTAGCACCCAAGCCCACCAAGGCGGTGGCCAAAAAAGAGGTAACAGGCGATGAGTAATGAACCACTACTCTGGCGAATTCTGACCGTTGCGGCGGTCATTGAAGATGAGTACGGCGTCACGCCCACCGACCTAAGCACCGCCGTGTTTTTTGATGTAATGACCAAGGATTCGCCGGGCGTTTATCAAGGCGATACCGCCGAGCGCGAGCG
Organism: Halomonas sp. A3H3; assembly: GCF_000982975.1. NCBI lineage: Bacteria > Pseudomonadati > Pseudomonadota > Gammaproteobacteria > Oceanospirillales > Halomonadaceae > Halomonas > Halomonas sp. A3H3. The sequence goes on from NZ_HG423343.1 coordinate 3,868,550, forward strand.
CGTCAAACCGGGCTTTGGTGCTAACGAGCAGATCAACGTTGCGCCGTATTCCACGCGTACGATTCGCGTACCCTACGCAGGCTCAGGGACGCCCGGCGTGCCGCCTTCATTCTGGCCGTTAATGTTGTGCTCTGGTCATAGCGAAACAATCGATATGACCGTGGACGAAGAGAAGGTGATATACGACCCGGTTTCCAGCAACTTCAGTTCTATCTCGCTGCTTTGGTGGTCTGATGATGACGAGCTGCAGGTATTACCGGGAGTGCGCGGTACCTTGACGCGTACCACCGATGCTAAAGGCATGCCTTACTTTGAGTTCAATCTCACCGGGCTATATGTGCGACCAACAACTGAAGCGCCGCCTGCAGGCGCGACCCGTGCGCCCCAGGCTGGCGAAGTGCCGGTGAACAAGCAAAACAGCACGTTCACGTTCTTCGGCTACGCTGCGCCGATGCAGTCCTGGTCGTTCGATATGTCTGGACAGGTAGAGCACCGCAACTTGCCCGGTTATGAGGGCGTGCACCTGACTAACCGGAATGCCGCTGGGCAGGTCAATATCCAGAAGCCGCGCCTTGCTGACTTCAATATCTATGAAAAGATTGAGTCGCATAACGGCACGGTAGTAGACACGGTAACGTTCTCCCATAACAAAACCCCCGGCAATATCGTGGATTTTGAAGCCACCCGCGTGCAGCTCTCGAATTACGCCGAAACCGAGGTTCAAGGGATTACCCATTCCACGATGGATACCCGCCTGCTTTCCGCGCCCGAAGGCGATGGCGACTACCGCTACGTTTTCCGCTAAGCACTCAACCCATAACCGCTAACCACACCGCGCCGCCTAAGGGTGGCGTGCTTGTTTGTGCTAATCAAAGGAACACACAATGTCTCTCATTCTGAAGAAAATCCCCACCGTTACCGTCGATGTGCCTATTCAAGTGCCGGGCGATAAGAAAGCATCAACGATCCAAGCAGAGTGGACGCTGCGTAAATGGGATGATTACCGCGCCACCGTTGAAGCGGCTCAGGCAGGTAAGAGAAAAGATGAAGAATTTTTAGAAGATCTGGTGAATATCACCGGCATTAAAGGCGAAGACAAAAAGGATTTGCCGTTTGATAAAGAGCTGGTCGAGCAGCTAATGCAAGAAACCTATATTCGCCGGCCGTTGATCCTCAGCTGGTACGCCGCACAGGAAGGCCGCAACCAGGCCGCTGCAAAAAACTAAGCGGCGCTGGCCAGTGGTGGGCCAGTGGCCCAGCCCCCAGAGATCAGCGAAAGAAAGACACTGACCGCTGGGGGCTGAAAGACGCCGACACACCCGAAGCGCCTAAACACTTTGAGGTGTGGGAAGAACACTGGCCAGCGCTGGAACTGTTCTTAGCGATGCGCACCCAGTGGCGCACGGCCATCGGTATGGCAGGCGGGCAACGCCTGGGTATCGACTACACCTCGCTCTATGGCCACCCCAAATTTGCCCGCCTGGATTATGACGAGCAAGACAAACTGCTAGGCCAGATCCAGCACATCGAAGCGGGCGCGCTCGCGGCGTTTAATGATCAAAGCCACCTAGCCGAGCAGGAAGCCGAGCAGCAAGCGCAGGTTACCGAGATCATCGAGAAACGCGCCGAGTTGAGTTTCCTGCAGGAAGAACAGCAGCGCATCAACGTGCGGGAGCTGATGAATGTGATGGATCTGCCGGCCGATTATAGAGGGGATGGTGCGTTTGTGGCCTGAGGCCCATAGGTGTAATTGAATATAAGTTAACTTTGTCGCAATCTGCCTAAGGCGTATTAATTAGGAGGGCGCATTGTGGCAGAGCGATTTGTAGTAATAGACGTGGAAACCGCCAACCCCGACATGAGCTCTATTTGTCAGGTTGGGCTGGCGGTGTACGAAGATGGCCAGCGTGTAGGGGCTCACTCGATACTGATCGACCCAGAAGATGAGTTCGACGAATTCAACATTGCTATTCATGGCATAACCCCAGAGCAGGTGCAGGGGAAGCCGAATTTCTCAGAAGCACTGCCAGGCATTCAGCAGGTACTTGGCGATGACCCGGTCGTCTCCTATGGCCATTTCGATAAAACCGCCATGGCGCAAGCTTGCTATCGCTATGGGTGGGAGCTGACGGTAACGGCTTGGCTTAATCTGCATCCCGTCGTTAGAAGGGCGTGGCCAGAAGAGGCGGCAACGCACGGTGTAGCTTTAGCCAAAACCGCCAAGCGCTTGGGCGTTAAGCTGGTTAACCACCACGATGCCAAAGCCGATGCTATTGCTGCTGGAGAAATATTCCTACAAGCCATGGCTGTAAGCGGCCTGGGTGTGGCTGACTGGCTCAAGCGAGTTGCGACTCCTATAAATCCTGAGCGTCACGTATCCACCTACGAAGTAAATCCGGAAGGCGCGTTATTAGGGGAAGGGATTGTTTTCACTGGCGCCCTCTGCATGACGCGAGAGCAAGCGCGTGAAGCGGCCGCCCAGCTCGGTTGCATACCGCTATCCGGTGTTAGCAAGAAAACCACCATGCTGGTTGTCGGTGATCAAGACATAAGGTACCTACGCGGATCGGATAAAAGCAGCAAGCACCGAAAAGCCGAAGAGTTAATTCAGAAAGGGCACCCTTTACGCATTCTGGGTGAAAGTGACTTTATGGCGATGTTAAGTAGCGAGAGGGTGTAGGTATGAAAAAGTTGATAGCTGGCTTGGTCGTGGTCGTGTGCATGTTTCCGGTATTCGCTTCCGCCCAAACGATTAGCGAATGCCGTGACCGCCAAAAGCTAACCGAAATGGCTATGGAGGTCAGGGATCGCGTAAGCAGTGGAGAATCAGAAGACAGCTTGCTGATGTGGGCTGGAAGCATTGAAGCCCCAGGCCTACAGGCCGCGGCCTATAAAGCCATTGAGGCTTACACGTTTCAGCATGCACCTGGAAGTGTTTCCCAGGTGGTAACGGTCATGGGTTATATGTGCAGTAAAACGTACAGACCATGATCTAAACAGTAGACAACCATCCAGCCCGCCAATGTGCGGGTTTTTTTGTGCTCGCAATTTGAGGTTTGCCACCCATGGCCCAGCAATACAAAACCGGGTTAATCATCACGGGCGACGCCAGTGGTGGTATTCGTGCCATTAAGGCGACCGGAAGCGAGCTGGGAAAACTGAATCAGGGCTTTGACCGTGGTGGGCGTCAGTCCAAACAGTTTGGCGCAGACGCTGCCCGAGCAGGTCGTCAGCTCTCAGCAATTGATCAGGGCGCTTCTGATGCTAGCCGTGGACTAGCTGTGCTACGTACTAACGTGGCAGGCGTGGCCGCGGCAATGGCCACCGCTTTTGGTGCTGGCAGTATTATTAATCAAGCCAAAATAATTGCTGATACGGATTCGCTCGCTAAAAGCATCGGCATGGCCACGGGCAGCTTGCAGGCCTGGGACTACGCTGCCAAGCAGGCTGGTCTGGCTGGCGGCCAGATGGGCGACATCCTCAAAGACATTACCGAGCGAATCGGTGAATTCACGGCTGAAGGCACCGGCGAAGCGGTCGCCCTATTTGAGAACCTAAATCTCAACATTGGTGAGATGAAGCGGCTGGCGCCCGACCAGCAACTGCTACGCATTGCGGATGCCATTAGTACGCTGGAAACCCGCGGCGAGCAGATCAGTTACCTAGAGCGCCTGGGTAGCGATGCCACATTGCTGCTACCGCTACTGGACAATAACGCCGCTAAGCTGCGCGAGTTCACCAACGAAGCGCAAATGCTAGGCGTGGCCATGTCGCAGATGGACATTGACAGCGCCATTGAAGCCAATCGCGCCATGGTTCAACTCACCGGCACCATGGAGGGGTTTACAAATCAGATTGTAGCGGACGTAGGCCCCGCGCTCGCCTCCACCGTGGGCGAGCTAACCAACTTCATTCAGGAAGCGGGTGGCGCTGACGCCATTCTTGAAACCGCTGCAGATGCGGCGACGATGTTTGCCGTAGTGATGGGTGGACGCCTTGTTGGAGCGCTAACGAAGTCTACTCAGGGAATGATAAGTGACGCGGCGGCAGCTGTTGCTCAGGCAAAAGCTCACGCCACGGCCACAACCGCAGCCCGCGCAAAGGCTGCTGAAACGCTGCGTGTGGCTCAAGCAGATCAAGCCGCAGCATCAAGAGCGCTTGCCAACGGCCATGCAATTGCGGCCGCAACTGGCAACACCACACTACGTACCAAAGCCATTACCCAAATGGCCGCTGCCAACCAGCGAGCCATAGCAGCAGAAGCCGCGCACACCGCAGCGGTTAATGCCAACAGCGCCGCTATGGCGCGAGGAACAGTAGCAGCCCAGGGGATGGCCGCTGCAACCAGAACAGGGGCTAGTGCTCTTGCGCTCATCGGTGGCCCTGCCGGTGCTGCTCTAATAGCTGGCGCGGGGCTATATTACTTCCGCGAGGAGCTTGGCCTCACTGACGACAAGATGCAGGGCACCATCGGCACGATAGAAAGCCTAGGTGATTCGTTTATTTCAGAGTTCGGCAGTATGGGGGCTGAACTGGTAGGTGGCTTCCGTGGCATGCGCGGCGAGCTGATCGATCTTGATGCATCCTTTATCGACTTGAAAGCCAGCGCTGTTGAATCGTTTGCGGGTATTGTTGGCAGCAGTGCTGACGTTATCAACCTGGGTCTGATCCCGATTCAGCACGCCCTGAATGCGTTAGACCAAGGCTTTGCCAACTGGATCAATCGCGCAGCCGGTGCGTTTGAATCAGCTGGCGCTATGCCGTTTGGTATGACCAACCTGTTTGGCGAGCAAGTTACCCGCCTGCGATCAATGGCAGACGATCTAGCCGATGGCATGATCGAGCCTATCGGCATTTCAACAGCGGCGCTTGAGACCAATGCCCAGTCTTGGCGTTCCCAGGCCGATGCGATGCGCGCTACGGCCGATGAATTGCGCGGCAATGTCACACCTGCCACTGATGATTTAGTCGTAACATTTCAGACCCTTGACCAGTGGCTTGATGAGATCGAGCGTGGCGCTGGCGCTGCTGGTAATAGCCTGCGCGATAATGCGCCAGATGAGAAAACGATTGCCGCATGGGAGAAGTACAACGATCAACTACGTGACAACCTAGCCGCAAGCCGCGACCCATCGGCGGTAGGCGCTGCCAATCGTGAGCTAGATAAATTGGGGGTAGATGACCCCATTCGCCGTGCGATTACCGTTGGCCTGGCGCTACAGGAAGATCAAGTAGAGCGCCAAAAAGAGCTGCAAAAAGAAGCGGCGGATGCTGCCCGTCAGGCCGCCAGTGAGGCTGAGCGAGCATATCAACAGCAAGCCCGTGCTGCTGAACAGTCAGCCAAGCAACAGGCTGACGCTCTGCGGAGCATTCAGCACGAAATGGATCCACTGACAGCGGAGCATGATAAATACGTCGAACGTATTAACGTGCTGGATCAAGCCCTGTCAGATGGCACGCTAGCCCCTGAGGCTTACGGTGACGCCTTCCGCTGGGCAGCGGAGCAATACACCCGCGCCGCTACCGGTGCCGAAGAGTACGAAAAGCAAACCGAATCACTGATTAGCACCTACGATCGGCACAACCAACGTGCCCACCAGCTACGCGATGCGTTAGAGCAAATCAATCAGCGTTACCGTGCCGGTGAAATCGATGGCGACCAGTACTCCCGTATGGTCGGCGGTATCCGCGATGAAATGCAGCAGTTGGCGCTCGAAGCCGCCCCCATTTCTAAAGAGCTGGCACGTTCGTGGGAGGAAGCCGCTAACCGGATTAATGAAACGTTTGGAGATGCGTTTACCGGTGCCTACGACTCGTTTGAGGATTTTGGCGACAAACTGATGGACGGCGTTAAGCGCCTGATCGGTGAGATTACCTACCAAGCGACGCTTGAACCTATTGTTATCGGGGTGACTACTCAGGCGCGTGGTGCGCTTGGTATCCCCGGCACTGGTGGCCAGCAGGGCGGCGGTTTAGATCTCAGCTCCATGAGTTCGCTCAAAAACGGCTGGAGCGCCATTAAAGGCGGCGTTAGCAATGTCGCGTGGACGGGGGCTGGTGGCTCATACCAAGGCACTGGCTGGGCTAACGCCGCTACTGAAGGTACTGGCGTCAACGGTTTTATGGGCGGCTCCACGGCCAATTTTAGTGGCATGCAGGGTCTAGCCTCAGCGGGTGCAGGCTTTGCGGGCAGCTATGCTGGGCGCTCAGTGTTTGGCGAGGGCCGCGATAACGACATCCTAGAAACTGCCGGGACACTGGTGGGCACCTACTTTGGTGGCCCGCTGGGTGCCGCTGCCGGGTCGTTTATTGGCTCAGCCCTGGCCAGCCTTGATAAAGAAACCAAGTTTAGTGGCCGCTTTGGCACCACCGCTACCAACGACCCATCCCAATATGCTCGTAGCGGTAAAGATGGCGTTTTCGAGCATCAAGACTCTGGCACTAATTTCTACGGTCAATCTGCTCTAGGGTACACCGGGTTCCTCGACCAAGGTACTAAGCGCCTACAACGTGCGGGTGTCGGCGAGGACAAAGGCTGGGCGGAAGAGCTGACCGCCGCGTCTGTGCAAATGGACAACCTGGTTGCCTCTATTGCTAGCAGTCCTGCCGAGTTAGAGGCTATGCGGTCTGCTGTTCAGGGCTTGGAAACATCGAGCAGCAACGCCGGGCAGATTATCGAGTTTGCGCTTAACGAGCGCCCCCGCGCCGCGCTGGAAGCGCTGGGCGGAGACTTCGGTGCATTCGTCAGAATACTGGACGGAGGCATTGAGCAGGTGGTTGCCCAGGCTCAAGTGGCACAGCAGGCGCATACGCTGCTGACTGATAGTGCCGAGCGTTTGGGCCTGCAATTTAATATTGCTGGCGGCTATGCCTACGAGGCGGCTCAAGAGGTCGCCCAGTTAGCGGGCGGTGTTGAAAATCTCAGCTCACTACAGCAGTCGTACTATCAGAATTACTTCAGCGACGCAGAGCGTGCGGCGCATCTCACCGAGGATCTAACCGAAACGCTCAACAGCATGGGCCTGCAAATGCCCGAAACCCGCGAGGGGTTCCGTGCACTTATTGAGTCGCAGGAACTAGCGACTCAGGCCGGGCGCGAAAATTACACGCAACTGCTGCAGTTAGAGAGCGCTTTTGCACAGCTAACGCCTGCTATCGAGGAAACCGGAAGCGCGGCAATTGATGCGTCAGATGCACTGCGCGAGCGTGAGCAGTTAGAAAAACAACTGCTGCAGGCGCAGGGCAACACCGACGCGCTACGTCAGCTCGAACTTGACCGGCTGAGCGAACTGGAAACTGCCGAGGTTAATAATCTCACTACTCTGCAGCGACGTATTTATGCAATAGAAGACGAGCGGGCGGCTCAGGAAGCGGCAGAGCGCGCACAGCAAGAACGCATCCGAGCCATTGAGCAGGAATCTCAAGCATGGGCGCGAGCCCGTGACCAGCTAGCGGGGTTTAGCAACTCAATTGATGGCTGGTTAGCACAGCTGGACGGCACCGAAAAGGGCATGGGCACGCCCCGCGAGCGGCTGGAGGCGAGCGACGCAGACTTTTGGGCGCAGTACGAGAAAGCCTTGCAGGGTGATCGCAACGCGCAACAGGGAATTACCCAGTCCGCTGACCGCTACATCGCAAATCTGCAGGAGATGTACGCAAGCTCAGACCCTGCGGTTGATGGCATCGCTGAAATCCGCGACGCCATGGAACGCTTGCCAGAAATGCTCACGCCTGAGCAGTTCCTCGCTGACGAGTTTAAAAACGCCCTTGGCGAGCAAACCGTATCGCTCACAAATGTTCTCGACCTCAACGGCGACGGCACTATCTCTGCTATAGAGCGCTCAATTACCGCTGAGTGGGATGCCACGCAGCAACTCAATGGCGTCCTCAGTAGCGAAATGGAGCTGCTTGGCACGACAGTGCTAACCGAGTCTCAAATCCGCTCAGCGTTAAAGCCTCATGCGACAGACGCTGAAATTAATCGACTGATCAACAACGTTGACAAAAATGGCGACGGCATTATCAGCCGCCAGGAGTTGACTAACGCGCGCTTGAGCGATCTGGCGGGTGGTATTGCCGGAGCACTTGAGCCGATGTTTAGCAGCATCGACCTAGATGCTAACGAGCTGATTGACTACAACGAGTTCGGCAAAGCCTTTGAGGGAATGGCGACGGATGGCGAACTACGCCGTATTTTCAACAAGTTGGATGTTGATGGCAACGGTCAAATATCCCGGCTAGAAGCGATTAATGCCAACACTAGCACGATAGATCAAGCCAATGGGGATGGTCTAAAGGTTTCATTTGGTCGCAATCACAACCCCAGTGGGCTAATTGACATGGCCTACAACTGGGGTACGAAGTGGGGCCAAATGGGCGCGCCCGCGTTCCGTGGCGCCGGTGGCGGCGATCTTGATTACGAGCCACCTGGAGAAACCTCCGGAGGCTCCGGTTCGGGAGGGTCTTCATCCGGCGGTGGAAGTGCGGGAGGGTCTTCATCCGGCGGGTCAGGTACTTCGGGTATACCCGCAGGCGCTCAATCATGGATTGATCAGTTTAGCGCTAACGAGCCGAATTCAGTGCAGTTTTTGAGTGTCGATTATCTGCTAAAACACTGGAGGAACCACGACACTGAGATCAGAAAAACGGGGCAAGCCCTTTATGAGCTAGAAGCACTTGGCGCACGAATGCCGAGCGGGGACACGACCCTAAGAAACTTAACGCCCAGCTGGAAGTTCTTCGCTAACGGAGGCTACACCGGCCCCGGTGGAAAATATGACCCCGCAGGTATCGTGCATGCTGGCGAAGTGGTGTGGAGCCAAGCTGATATTGCACGTGCAGGCGGCGTCGGTGCCGTTGAATCAATGCGCATCGGCGGCATTTCCGCGCCTCCCCTACCTAAAATCCAGATGCAACTCCCGATGCCCGAAATGCCCCCGCTGCCACAGTTCCCCGCGCTGAGCAATAACGACGTGCTGCAAGTGCTTAACGACGTGCGTAAAGAGCTGCAAGAAACCCGCAAGGAAAACAAGCGCTTGCTAGAGCTGATTGGCGAGAACACCGGCGACACGGTGGCAGCGGTCGAGCAAGCGGCGGCGCGGAGCGAGCAACAGCGCGATGACCAGCTAGACGAACTCGAAACACTCAGTAGGTATAGCAAAACGGAGATACGTACAACATGAGCATAAGCGACGGGCAGTACCTGGCTTGGCTCGCTAAAACCAATGTCACCCGCATGTTGCTGGCTGAGCTGCACCATGCGGACGGCATCGAGTACGTAGCGACTGGGCCGTTTATGTCGCTGCCTAGCGACGCTGACCCCAACCGCCCCTATATCGCCTGCATTAAAAAAGCGGTGGATGTCACCACGCGCACAGACGGCAATACCACGTTTGGCGAGGTGACGTTAATCGGGGATCAGCTGGCAGCGGATTGGCTGGATCTGAAATGGCACGGGCACCCCATCAAGCTGTTTCTTGGTGCGCCGGATTGGGCGCGGGATGATTTTCGATTGCTTGCCCAAGGTCGTAACGGTGGGCCGCAAGGGGCGGAGCGCGGAAAGCTAGTATTTCGCATGGATGACGAGAGCAAGGTGCTTGATGAGGTAATCGATACGGGGCAACTGCCCAACGACGCAGGGCCGGTGCCCCTGGCGCTGGGCAGCGTTTACAACGCGCCGTTGACCCGCATCGACACCCAAACGCTCACGTATCGCGGTTCATATCTGCCGGTGACCAGCATCGCCGCTAAAGCCAACGGTGCGATGCTCACGCACAGCACCGACGCAGCGGCGGGCACTGTGACGCTAAACGACCAGTTCGGCGATATAACAGGCGACATTGAAGAGCCCCACAACACCCCGCAAAGGATCGTTGAATGGGTGGCCGCGCATTACAACCTGGCTATTAGTGATATTGACCTGCCCCCTTACCGAGTGGGGCTGTTCTACAGCGGCGAGGCAACCGGGCGGCAGATTCTCAACGCGGTAAAAGAGGGGCTTGGTGCGTACTGGTATCTAAACGAACTCAATGAGTTAGTGATGCGGCAGCATAAAGCGCCGGTGGCCGCTGATGTGACGATCGTTCGTGACGATATTTTCTACGGCAAGTTGGTTTTGTCGGAAACCGAGCAGCCGTGGCGCAGCCTGACGCTGCGCTGGGGCCGCAACTACTCGCCGCTTTCAAATGTAGCGGCAACGCTTGACGAGAATTCCCCCGCTGAGGCCACGCGCCTGCGCACGGAGTGGCGGGAAAGCTACGCTAGTCAAGACGTTAGCGACTACCCAATGGCCGAGCGCATCACGCGAGATAGCATCATTCAAGATGAAACGGACGCCATAACGGAGCGCGACCGTCTTTTGTCTCTGCGCAGCGTACGGCGCAATACATGGAGCATTGAGGCGAGGTTTCCGCCGGTATTCGCTGGGCAAGTGGCGGCGGTGGATCATGGCCGCTTGCAAGGGAAGTTAGGGCGCTTAATTAATGTAAGCCGTTCGCCGACTAAAGCGGTGACCAGTTTGGGGTTTTGGGTATGAATCCAATCGAGATACTGTTTGATAATAAGCATGATGCCGCCACATTAACGGCAAGTAGCCAACAGTCACCCCCCGAATATACCCAAGTAAGTGGCGGCAGCCACTTGTTTAGAACGCTGGGTATAGAAAACGAAACGTTAACCGCTGATTTAGGGAGTGCCTTATATATGACGAAGGTGGTTATATATGGGCACAACTTAAGCCCGGCGGGCACTATTAACGTTGAGCTTTTATTGAACGGCGATGCGGTTGCGGAAACAGGCTTTAAAGGTGTTGCAGAGTTAATACCATTAGGCCGTTTTAGAGTGGGTATTGACCCATGGGGTGGTCACGATTTAAGCGGTTTATCAACGGTTAGTTTCGAAGCTAACTTTCAGCCAACGATTGCAAATGCTTACCGCATAACGATAAACGACCCTACAAACGTCAAGGGTTATTTAGAGATCGGTCGGGTGTTTTCAGGTGCGCCATGGTCGCCACCCAAGGATATGAATATTAGCTACGGCGTTAGCATGAACAACAAAACCGCTACTCGAAAAGAACGCACAGAAGGCGGGTCGTTAATCGCTATCGGTAAAGGGGGCTGGCGAGAAGTTTCCCTCTCTTTTGATCATTTAGAAGATGCCGAGTTTGAGAACTTTGTAAAAGAGATGAATAAAACTGACGACACGACCGAAGTTTATATCAACGTTTACCCAGAAAAAGGTGGCGTTATTGAAGCTATTCATTCGTTCGCTGCAATGCGCCAAGACGGTTATGGCACTACGCATAACTTTTACAACAGTCGTCGAGTCCCCTTAACCTACGTGGAGGTTTAAATATGCTAACGCCGCCTGAGTTGGAAGATCCCCGGCAGTATGATTATGAGTACGGCGATCAAGAGGAAATGATTTATAAGAAAAATGCCTTAAATGCCTATCACTATAATTTTTATAATGCGTTAAAAGTCATTGTTGGAGAGCTGAACGTAGAGTTTCAGTTCGTCGCTGACTCTAGGTTAGACATTACCAATAAGTCAGGCCAAGTGGCAACGGCGCTGCAGCAAGTTAACACGGCTAAGCAATCCGTTGATCAGTCTAAAAACCACATTGACCAGCAAAAACAGGCTATTGATACCACCGCCGGGCAGGTTAATAGTGACGCTCAGCAGGTAGCCAGTGATAGGCAGGTCGTAGCGCAAGACAAGCAAGCCACTACCGCATCTGCCGCCGCCGCCAGCAGTTCTGCCAGTGATGCACTGACAGCTAAACAACAAGCCGAAGCGTTGTACGGCGATTTGGACGCCATTAACACGGCGAAAACGCAGTCGCAGCAAGCGGCGACAACCGCCAGTCAGCAGCGGGCTTTAGCGGTTACCGCCCGCCAGGGCGCAGAGCAGGCGCTGGCGGATGCATTGCAGGCGGCAGCGGATGCGAATGTCGATATTGATGCCGCTATCGCCGCGCTCGTTGACTCATCGCCTGGGGCACTGGACACGCTCAATGAGCTAGCAGCGGCATTAGGGGATGACCCTAACTTTAGTACCACTATGCTGAACGCTTTGGCGGGTAAGGTACCTCTCACTGGTGCGGATCTAGGCAGTAACGAGCTAAAAGCGAACCTGACCCACAATAATGGTTATTTTTACGTCGGGCCTTACAACAGTTCTTATGGTGATACTCAATTACGGGTGTGGTGGAGTTCTGCTTCCAACATACTGAATATGGGCGGCGCACAACTCGGCAATGTTAGTGTCAGAAATGGGGATGTAATAGGTCGTAAGCCAATCACAAATATGGAGCTGGTTGGGGAGATTGCTAATCCAGAAACTGTGTTTGCTTTAAGAGAAGGCGGCAAAAGTCCGGCTATTACCAATGACGCACATACTGCAAGAGCGACAGGAACGTATTATGGGCTGAGCGCTGCTAATTCACCGCGGGGAAATGGCCACTATTTCTGGTCGCAGTATGGCGGCGACTACAATAAGTTCCTTTTTATAGACCAAACTAGCGGTAATCGGTTATTTGTTGGTGGTAGCCATGGTGGTGTTTGGTCAACACCTGCGGAAGTGTGGACTACAGAAAACCTCAATCTGTCAGCTATCACGACCGACTTATATGTGGATAAGCCCAGGCCCTGGCTGACACTGAAAAGTATTACAACGGGCGATTCAGGAGTTGATCAGGCAGCGGGGGTTACGCTAGGGGAAAGTACAGGTGCAGCTCTCCATATCACTTACACAGGTGATGGCCGCGGCCACATTGGGATGGGCACCATTGATGCTAATACTGGCATCCCTGCTAACGAAGCTATGGGGCTTTACTATCAGAACCCAGATGTTGATTTTTTTGGTGATATAAAATTACCTGAAAGCGTTACGCTAAAAGGCGGTGTGTCGGGGCTTGTAATAGGTAACTCGACATACGGTGAAGTAGCAATTGGCAACCGTAACGCTAACTACACTCACTATTTCAGCTCCGCAGGCTCGCACTACTTCTACGGTACTGTGCGTGCACAAGAGGGGTTTAACGGCGACGGTTCCAGTGTCACTAACGTTAATGCAGCGCAGCTTAGCGGCCAGTCTCGCAGCGTTAACGACGATGCCAACACCGTCGCTGGGCGGGATTCTGCAGGCGATATAAGAGCAAGGCTTTTCCGGTCAACGTATACGCCCACAAACAGCAATATCGCGGTTATTTACACGTCGACTAAAACCGATGGTACCGATTTTATGCGCCCGTCGACCCCCGCGCAGGTGCGCGCTGCGCTGGATTTAGACGACCTGGGAGCAATAACAGGCTCAAATAGCCGTGGCCGTTACTACCTTTACCCCGATGGTCGGCTGGTCATGCAGTGTGGCGTCAAAACATTCACACAAGACCCGTCATCTTATCGCTACCTGTTGTGCAAAGTGACGCTTCCGTACACCCCGCTGGGAAGCGCCGAGCATTACGTCACTGCCACGCCGTCCTCTGATGCTAGCGATTACTCCAGCGGGGCTAGCCCCTTAGACGTGGCGCCGCCTCTTGCAAAGCCCGGCAGAGTAAGCAGCGGTACTGTTGTAGAGGTACGTGTAGCTAACATTAGTAAAAGCAACCACAGCTCAGGTGCCACCGCTAAGGCAAGCATACTTGTCGAATCCCGCTGGAAATAGGAACTCATCATGAAACTGCTGATAGTAGATCACCCCGCGCACCACGATTACACGATCAGTGGGGGTGTGATTAACGGTATTGACCTGTCGGTTTTTCCTGCTGACGCAACGTTCAAGGGCAACGCCGACACCGACGCGGCGGGCATTCATAACGTAGAGCGTATTGATGGCGAGCTGCGTGTCACGTTGGGCCAATGCGGCTTACTGTATGAGTGCGCGCCGGTCAACGGGAGCCATGATTGGTTTGGCACAGGCGAATGGATCGACGCCGCCGATTACGACAATGAGCATTGCTACATAGTGGCCACCGCCGCCCCAGAGAACGCGAGCTATGAAAAGCGGGATGACGGCTGGACGGTGACCGTGCCGGTGGTAGAAGAGCCGGAAGAGCCCGAAGCGGGCGATGAAGAAGCGATAGACGAGGTGGTGGAATGAGTGAAGCATGGTTTATCACAGGAGAACAGGCCGCCCAGGGGGCTCTTGAAGCATGGCGAGAGGCGACGGTCGTTAGCGCGTTTCAAGCCCATCAAGCATTAGACGATTTTGGCTACATCGATCAGGTCGAGACAATCATAGCTGACCCGGACACGCCCGCGAAAACCCGCAGGGCGTGGAAAATGGCGCAAGAGTTTCGGCGTATGAGCCCCACAGTGCTAGAACTAGCAGCAGCGCTGGAGCTGACTGCCGCCCAGGTTGACGAGCTGTTTGAGTATGCGCTGACGATTGAGGCGTGAGCCTTATCCGCTGCACGACCCGCCGCCGTTGAGCGGTTTTTTTGTGCCTGTTGTAAGAGATCTCTTACAAAAACTGTGGTTAATCTCTTACATACAGGAACTTAATCGGTGACTATGTTTTAGAAGTGACGCCAGGAACGCCGCTTTTAGCATGTCGGACGCGTCACGACACGGATGTTTTGTGTATGTAGAAGGGACTCAGTTTATTGCCAGGGATGGCATACTCTATGATTTAGCGACTGCTAGCTCCTCCCACTTCGTTGTATACCTCGGGGTGCGGTGCTCGCAACGCAATTCCCATGCATTGACCTTTCTCGGCATCCCCAGCCGCACAGTGTTTTTACCGTGCTCCCGGTTTAGCTTATCCAGCGTCGCCATTAATTTCTCATTCTTTTCCCGCTTCTCATCACTCACAGGCTCAGCGAGCAGACCAAGCTGCTCATTGTCGTGGTCGCAGAGATCCATCAACATCACGCCGCATTTTTGATACATGATTCCCGGTTTGAAAATCCTCTCCAGCCCAGCAATCGCAGCCCGAACAAGTTCCCGGCTGTCGTCAGTTGGGTGGGGCAGCGGTAGCACCAAGCTTTTACTATAGCTGGGCAGATCCTGCCTAAATCTATTCGTGCGAACAAACACCATAATGGCTTGGGCAAGGCCGTGCTGCTTGCGTAGTTTCTCGCCGGCGCGTGAGGTGTGGACGCGGATGGCTTCGTGAAGATCCGCTTTGTTGTTGGTAAGGCGGCCAAACGAGCGTGAAACCATTATCTGCTTTTTGGGCTGCGCCATATCATCAATATGGATACAGTCAACGCCGCGGAGCTCCCAAACGATCCTCTCCATGACTACTGAAAAGTGTTTGCGCAAATGCTTGGGCGATGACTCGCGCAGCTGCCACGCGTTCTCAATGCCCAGCGTATGCAGCCGCACAGCGCTGCGCCCAGCTACGCCCCAGATCTCAGTTACTGGCAACTGCTGCAGGAACTCCCGCGTGTCATCGCTATCCGGCTCCATAATGGCCACGCCATTAAAATGCGCCTCTTTTTTCGCCCTATGGTTCGCTATCTTCGCCAGTGTTTTAGATGTGCTCAAGCCGACGCTCACCGGAATGCCTGTATCACGGCGCACCTGGTGCCTCATCAACTGACAGCGATCGCTTAACGTCTCAAACTCGAACCCCTCAAACGACAGGAAAGATTCATCAATCGAATACACGTCCACGTGGGGTGTGTGCTGGCTGAGAACGTCAGTAACGCGTCGGGACATATCGCCGTAAAGTGCGTAGTTACTCGATAGCAGAATGCACTGGCGGCGTATGTGTGGGTCGATCTGGTGCGCGGGCATGCCCATGGCCACACCCAACTGCTTGATCTCTGCTGACCTGGCCACCACACAGCCGTCATTGTTCGACATCACTCCAACGGGCTTGCCTTCCAGCTTCGGGTTAAATACTCGCTCACAGCTAACGTAAAAATTATTGCAGTCGACAAGTGCGATCATACAGAAAACCCAGGGGCCAGCGAGTGGATGTTGTGAGTGACCACGCCCCACACCTGGCACTCTTTGCCCTCTAAGGGCATCGGGCGAAACTCTGGGTTGGCTGCGAAGAGGTAAGGGCGGTTGCCGATCGAGCCTAGTTTCTTGCACGTGAGCTCACCGTCAACGCTCATTATGACGATATGGCCAGACTTAGGCTCAAGTGAGCGATCGACAATCAGCAGGTCACCGTCATAGATCCCCGCGCCTGTCATTGAGGTTCCTTTGGCCCTGAGGTAATACGTCGCGCTGGGGTGCTGGATTAGGTGAGCCACCAAGTCGAGCTCAGCTTCGAGATAGTCATCAGCGGGCGAAGGAAAACCGGTACGCACTTCGCCAGCTGCCAACGGTAACTTTAACGGTGGGGCAGTGGTATCGACGCGACCCAGAATGGAGAGATGGATGCTCATGACATGCTCTCCTCTGGGTTCCAGCGCAGGCGGATGTGCTCTGCCGCGTCATCAAGCGGGATCATGGTCACGTTCTCGACGGTTCCCAGGTCTTCCAGCATGCGCGCCCAATCGTCAGCGCTATCATCTTCCCGTCGGCGGATCTCGACACAGTGTTTTGATTGCGCCCCAGGGCTGCCGATCTCTTTCTGTACCCGCTTTATAAGTTGTTCGTAGGATTTAGACATAAGCGTCTCCTAAAATGCTGGTGATATATACAGTATTTAAGGCAGACGATAAGCGATGAGCATCGTTGACTGCAAGCAGTGATCGGTAAGTGACTGATGCACAGTGTGGGTTATCGGCTATGCTTCGCTCATGTGTGGACGATTCGCGTTATTCACCCCGTTAGATCGCCTGGCCAGAGTGGTCGGTGCAAGTGTGCCTGATAGCAATCTACGGCCGCGGTACAACGTGGCGCCTGGTACCTGGATCGCAGCCGTGCACCAGGCTTTAGAAAATGAAGAACCGCTCATTGATGAAATGTGGTGGGGTTACCGCCCAAAGTGGGCGAAAGGCAACGGCAATCAACCGATCAATGCCCGGGTGGAAACGGTGGCCACCAATGCTTACTTCAAAAATGCCTTTGCTAAGCACCGGTGTTTGATACCGGCTGACGGTTGGTATGAGTGGATCAAGAGCTCAAAACCTAAACAGCCGCATTACATTTGTCGGAAGGATCGTGAGCCGCTGTTCTTCGCTGGGTTATTCGCTGAGCGTGATGATGGCAGCATGGGTTGTGCCATCGTCACTGAGCCCGGGCGGGGCCGTGCTGCCGAAGTGCATGATCGAATGCCGTTGATACTGGATGACGATAGCCTTAAGCACTGGCTGGCACCTGACATCACGGATCGGGAGACCATTCGCAGTTTGGTGCGGCATATCAATGCCGATCTGGTCGAGCACTGGGCGGTGAGTACCGCGGTTAATAAACCGGCTGAAGGGCAGGGGGAGGAGCTGATTAATCCGGCGTAGCAATCCACTGGTCGCAGTTTGGTCGCAGAACCAGCGCGACCAATGTGCTGTATGTAAATATAGTAAATCCGTAAGATGCTGTTTTTATTATAAAGCCTTGTGCAAGCGCGGCCTCAAAAGTATAGCTGCGCGGATTCAAAATCCGCCGCCTTTGCTACAGGGCCAGGGTGAAATTACCCCAGTGAAAAGCCTATTGGGCAGTTGTGCATGATCATGCTTCCGCAATGCATTTCGAGACCACCATCGCCCCTTAACAGCAAGTCGGTTTCGTCTCCAATAATTTGGTAGGCGCCGACCCTCATATTGATTGCTTCAACGATAATTCCAGCGTCGGAGGAGGCTCTGAGGCGCAATGAAATGCTTCGAGGGGCATCACGCACAATAAGGCCGCCACCAATAGCTTCAAAATCCCAGTTGTTAGAGAGTGCTCTCCATTCATTTTCAATTATTTGTAGACTTAATTCACCTCTACTGTTGAAGAATGTACCGCTAAATAGTGCAGGGCCTCCTTCTTCTCTACTAGGTTCGATTTTTATGACGGGGTATCCGTGAATCTCTAATGGAATAGGCGTGTTTTTAATGGAGCACCCACCAAGCACGAATGCAGGCGGCCTTGATCCAAGATCAAAGAACTCGTGAGCGAAGTTCTTTTTTTGGCTTATCGGCTGTTCTTTTGCTTCCTTAACTCGATCCGGAGATAAGAAGCCCCTTGTTTTTTTTGCGTGGCACTGAGGGCAGAGTAAAACGATTCCGTCTGGCGAATGCTCGTGTGCATCTGAGAAGACAGGATCCACATGCTCGTATTCAACGATAGCCGCGCCGCAAATTACGCAGCCATACCCGCAGGCCTTCCTTACTTCTCGTTTGATGCCTTCAGGAATTTTTCGATTTAATCCGTGACGATTTTGCATAACATTCCTTTTAAGTGAGCATTCTCTGCAGGCGGCCAAGTTGGCTTTGGTGTCTCTATTATAGACGCGTTGCCATGGTTGCGGTTTGGTTGCTGACTTGCTGCAGCCAATATAAGTAATGTAAGCATAGGAGGGCGTTGAATAGTGATAGACGGCGGGAGGCCGCATGGCAGGCGCGACCGTTGCTAATACTGCTTTGCACTCATAATCCCTTGCGCCGGATTAGAATGGCGACATCAACGCTCAGACGATACAATCCAGAACATAGCAAAAAAGCTCAACCAATAGCTAACCTGGGTAACAGGCTGGGTAACAATGAAGCAGCATTTAGTCGATGTTGAATCTAATCAAGTAGTTAATGATGCTAGAGTAATGATGCTGGACAATTATGACAGTTTCACGTTCAACATTGTCCAGTACCTGGGTGAGCTTGGTGCCGAAGTCATCACTCACCTCAATGACGAAATCACCATTGAGCAGATCGAAATGCTGGCGCCGACACACCTGGTGGTATCGCCTGGGCCCTGCACTCCCAACGAGGCGGGCATATCCATGACCGCCATCAAACACTTTGCAGGCAAGCTGCCTATTTTAGGCGTTTGCCTGGGCCATCAGGCGATTGGCCAAGTGTATGGTGGCAAGGTCGTGCACGCGCCACAGGTGATGCATGGTAAAACCTCCGCTGTGCTGCATGCTAACCAAGGCGTGTTTGAAGGGCTGGATAACCCGGTTGAGGTTACCCGCTATCACTCCCTGGTGGTCGATAAAGCGAGCCTGCCCGACTGTTTACAAATCACTGCCTGGACAGGTGATGACGACGTAACCCCCGGTTTAGTCATGGGGTTTCGTCACCGCGAGTTGGATATTGAAGGGGTGCAGTTTCACCCCGAGTCGATTCTTACCCGCCAAGGCCATGAGCTGTTGGCCAACTTTTTAAAACGCGGCTGATAGCCGGTTTCACACGCTTTTAGGGGCCCCTCTGCTCATGCAAATGCGAGATGCGATTAATGCGGTGATGCGCCGCGAAGACCTCTCTTTCGATGCCATGCACGCTTTGATGCGTCAGATCATGACCGGCGATGCAAGCGATGCACAAATTGGTGGCCTGTTAGTAGGCCTCGCCATGAAAGGTGAAAGTGCCGCGGAAATTAGCGCCGCTGCTCAAGTAATGCGCGAGTTGATGAAGCGCGTTGAACTGAGTGCTGAAAACGTTGTGGACATTGTCGGCACCGGTGGCGATGGTGCCAACCTGTTTAACGTTTCCACCGCCGCCAGTTTTGTCGCCGCTGCCGCTGGTGCCCATGTGGCCAAACATGGCAACCGAAGCGTTTCGTCTTCATCGGGTAGTGCGGATCTGTTCGATGTGGCGGGCATCTACCTGGATCTCAAGCCTGACCAGGTAGCGCGCTGTATCGAGCAGGTGGGTGTAGGCTTTATGTTTGCGCCTAATCATCATCCGGCCATGCGCTATGCCATTGGCCCCCGCCGTGAAATGGGCGTGCGCACGCTGTTTAATATTTTGGGCCCGTTGACCAATCCTGCTGGTGCTCCCAATCAGGTACTGGGTGTTTACGCGCCGGAGCTGGTGCCGCTGATGGCGGAAGTGTTGCAAACCTTGGGTAGCCGCCATGTGATGGTCGTTCACTCCGAGGACGGTCTGGATGAGATATCTCTGGCCAGCCCCACCTTGGTAGCCGAGCTTAAAGCGGGTGAGATTACCCAGTACACCATTACACCCGGAGAACTGGGTATTGAGCGCCAAAGCTTGGCAACACTGAAAGCCGCCAGCGCCGAAGACAGCCTGCGCTTGGTTAAGGCCGCGCTTTCCGGTGAAGGTGCCGCTGCCGATATGGTCGCGCTAAATGCAGGGGCCGCGCTCTACTGTTCGGGCGTTGCGGATACGTTAAAAGAGGGTGTGATGGTAGCCCAGGACGCGCAAGCTTCTAAACTGCCGCTTGAGAAGCTTAGAGAGCTTTCGCACTTCACCAGCGTTTTTAAACAGTAAGAGACCACCATGACTCAACAGGCAACGCCGACTATTTTAACGCGCATTCTTGCTCGCAAAGACCAGGAGGTGGCAGAGCGCCGTCAGGCCGTTTCAGAGGCGGATTTGCTCGCGTTAGGAGAGCAGCAGAGCACCCCGCGTGGCTTTATTGAGGCGCTGAATACGCGCATCGCAACGGGTGATCCGGCGATTATCGCCGAGGTGAAAAAAGCCTCACCGTCAAAAGGCGTTATTCGCGAAGAATTTCACCCCTCGGATATCGCCAAAAGCTATGCCCAGGGCGGCGCTGCCTGTCTCTCCGTGCTTACCGACGCCGACTTCTTCCAGGGCCATGAAGACTATCTAATTGCCGCTCGGGACGTCTGCACACTGCCGGTGATTCGCAAGGACTTTATCACCCATGGCTATCAGGTCTGTGAAGCGCGGGCGATTGGTTCTGACTGTATTCTGCTGATCGTTGCTGCCCTGGACGATGCACAGCTACGCGACCTGCATCAGCAGGCCAATCAGTTGGGTATGGATGTGCTGGTCGAGGTGCACGACGCCAACGAGCTTGAGCGTGCCCTGGCACTGGATCTAAAGCTGGTCGGCATCAACAACCGCAACCTGCATACCTTTGAAACCAGCCTGAATACCACCTTGGATCTGTTGCCGCGCATTCCTGAGGGCGTCACAGTGATTACCGAATCGGGTATTCATACCCGCGATGACGTTGAGCTAATGCGCGACCACAGCGTCAACGGTTTTCTGGTCGGCGAAGCCTTTATGCGCGAAAGTGACCCGGGGTTGGCACTTAAGCGTTTGTTCTTCTAAGTAGCCCGCTTTTAGCTCGCCGGTCGTTTGGTTTTCCAACTGAGCACGGCGACGGTAAGCGCTGGCAAGAAGGTGACGGTGACGATCGCCGTGCCGAGCAGCCCGAATAGCACAATGGCCCCAACGCCGCGGTAAAGCTCGGTGCCTTCCCCAGGCAGAAACACCAGCGGCGAAAGGCCGCAAAGGGTAGTGAGAGTCGTCATGGCGATAGGCCTTAAACGGCTCTCTACCGCCTGTTGAACGGCTTCACGAACCCCCATGCTCGCCGTGCGCAGATTCTCTCTCGCCTGATGAACAACCAATATCGGGTTGTTAACCACTGTCCCTATCAAAATCAAAAAGCCCAGCATGGTGATCATATCAAACGGCTGGCTGATGGCACTCAAGCCAATTTTTGGCAACTGAGCTCCCACGGTATTCATTAGCCATAGCCCCACAATTCCCCCAGCGGCGCCTAATGGAATAGTGGCGAGGATAAGCAGCGGATAACCCCAGTGGGCAAAAATTGCCACCAGCAGCAGATACACAATAGCTAATGCAATTAACGCATTGCCGGTAAGCGCCTGGCGGGTGGCGTCTAACTGATCCCCCGCGCCGGTCACGCTGACGTTAATGTTGGCAGGGATTGCGCTCTCATTGCGCAGTGGTTCAATCACCTCACGCTGCATACGGTCGATACCGGCTTCCAGCGTCACGCTGCGAGGTGGGATGACGTCCAGCGTAACACTGCGTCGACCATCCACCCGCCGAAGGGTGGCCGTTCCCACGGTTTCGCGAATTTCGGCAAGGGTATTGAGTGGAACGCTCACACCAGAAGGGGTATAGATGGGCAGGGTGGCAAGGGCGTCCAGGTCAATATCCCCCGCCTCGGAGCCATAGCCGTAAAGGTCGATTTTCTCGTCGTCGAGATAAAAGTCATCCAGGTAGGCGCCGTTGGTGAGCACCGCGACGGTGGTGCCCAGGGCGTTGGTATCCAGGCCGACTTCTGCGGCGCGCTCCCAATCGGGATACACCTCAATCAGCGGCTGGCCAAGATCCAGGGCGGAGGGCCGCGACTGAATGCGCGGGTTGTCGAACACTGTCTCGGCGCGCTGATAAATCGCATTGGCGGTGGTGTAGAGTTCGTTTAGATCGTTACCGGCAATATCCAGCGTGATGCTGCGCGTTCCGCCGTCGTTGCTGGAGATAATCGAGCCACGGGCGGCAAAGGCGCGCATGTCCGGGTACCTTTCAAAGCGCCGGGTGAGGGCGTCCATCAAGGCTTCAATATGGGTGGGGTCGATGGTTTCTGCAATGATCCGTAGGCTTTGAGCTTCGGCTTGTATGCCCATGGTGCGAATCGGCGGGATATCGGTGTCGCCGCGTTCGAAGCCCTCTGGAGCAGCGCCTACATGGGGCTCCAGTTCTTGCTGCAGCGTTTGCGCAATGGCATCCATGGTGGCCAGGTTGTAACTCGCCGGGGCGTTCATACTGGCAAAAGTTTTGGCCTCTTCGCCTTCGGGCAGGTACTCGGCCGGGGGTGTCAACAATACAAAAATGCCGATACCTCCCATGATGCCCAGCACGATAGCGAGAAAGCGCCGGGAAGCAGTGCGGATCATGCCATCAACCACCCACAGGCAGCCGCGTACCCAGCGCGGTGATGACGTTGAGGCACTCTCCTTACCACGAAAATCGATATGCGCGCCCAGGGTGGGAATAACGGTAATGGCAACCACCATTGAGACAATAATCGAGGTTGAGATGGCCACTGCAATATCGGAGTAGAGCTGCCCGGCTTCCTGCTGAATAAAGAAGATGGGCACAAAGACTAAAATAGTGGTCAACGTTGAAGCGAGCACTGCAGGCCATACTTGCTTAACGCCCTCGAGAGCCGCTTCAAAACGCGCCAAGCCTCGGCGGCGCTGGGTCTCAATGCTCTCCAGCACCACGATGGTGTTGTCTATCGTCATGCCAATGGCGAAAGCAACACCCGCCAGCGAAATAACGTTGAGCGTGCGGCCCGCTAGCAGCAGGCCTAGAAAGGCGGCGATGGTGCAGATAGGGATGCCGATAACCCCGGCCATGGTGGCGCGGGCAGAGCGCAGGAAGGCGTACATCACCAGGGTGGCAAACAGCGCGCCCAGGCCCTGGTTAACCCAAACATTGGCAATCGATGACTCCACGTAGCGCACGTCGTCGCTGGAGAGCGTCATGCGCATGCCCTGCTCGGCTAGTAGACCTTCATTAAGCGCCGCGACTTCGTCGAGCATGGCGCGCTTGATGTCGATCACATTGGCGCCCGGTTCTCGGCGCACCTGCACGCTCAGTACCGGCTGACCGTCCGAGCTGTAAGCGCGGGATGTGAGTTCGGCGTAGGATTGGCGCACCTCAGCCACATCGCTTAGCCGGGTAACCGCGTCGCCGTCGCGGATGAGAATCAGCGCTTCAAGGCTTTCAACATCCTCAAAACGGCCTACGGTACGCAGCAGGTAGCGGCGTTTGCCGCTCTCTAGGTTACCGCCGGAGACATCCTGATTGCGGGCCTGAAGGGCGGCCTGAATATAAGCGATACTCAGTTCACGGGCGGCTAGCGCTTCGGGGTCGATCAACAGCTGCATTTGCCGTTCGGCGCCACCGGAAACCGTGACTTCTGATACGCCAGCAACACTCTCCAGGCGCGGGCGGACGTTATCTTCCAGGTAGTCGCGCATGGCGGGCATATCGAGCTGGCGCGGATTGCCCTCCCGGGGTCCAACGTTAAAGTACATAAAAGCGTTGGCGGAAAACGAGTTGGCCACGATGCGCGGCTGGTCGACGTTGTTGGGGTAGGAGGGCACCTGGCTTAGCGCGTTGTTAACCCGAATCAAGGTTTCGGTGAGATCGACGCCGAAAGGGAACTCTAGCTCGATTTCGGCGCTACCGCTGCTTGCTGTCGACTCCATGCGCTGCAGGTTAGGCACATTGCGCAGGAACTCCTCCTGCTCGATCAGGATATCCTTTTCAATATCCTGTGGCGTAGCCCCCGGCCACTGGGTCTCGATACCCACCACGCGGGTTTCCAGGTCAGGGATCATCTGTACAGGGATGCGCCAGATGGCGGCGATACCCAGAATCAGCAGGATCAGCGTAATGACGCTAACCAAGATGCCGTGACGAATAATGGCGGCAAACATAGGTGGGGCGGGCTCCTTTAGTCGTCGCTCAGGGACACGTTTTGTCCTTCTTCAAGCCGCTCATTACCGACGACGATAACGCGGTCTCCCGCTGATAGGCCCTCATTGACGGCGACCTCTCCCTGGTAGCTGCTGCCGATCTCAACCCGCTGTTCGAACGCCTGCCAAGTATCATCGCTCTGGCGGGCTAGCCAAACGCTAACGCTGCCATCCGGGCGGCGAATGAGGGCATCCCGCGGCACGCTGGGCCCGCTTTCGCCGTTAAGTTGCAAACGGCCTTCCACCGCCATACCTGGCAGCATCTCCAGCGGTGTTTCCGGCGCCGCGCGAAGCAGAAACTGCCTTGAGCTGGCATCGAGAGGAATACGCGCGAGGGTGCGCGCCGGGTGCCATTGATCGCTGCCTTCTAAGCGCACCTCTAATTGAGAGCCCTCAAAGCGTTGGAAGGCAGAGAGTGGCACCGAGAAATCTAAACGAAGTGAAGCTAAATCGACCAAGGTGAGCAGGGTATCGCCAGGGTTGACCCACTCACCGATATTGCTCTCCCGGTGGGTGACCATGCCGTCGAAGGGGGCGCGTACCTGGTGACGCTCAAGCTGCAGTTGAGCCAGCTCGTAATCTGCTCGGCGCGCTTCAAGGGTGGCCTGGGCCGCCGCTAAAGCGCTTTCACGCTGGCGGCGGTCGCTGGCGGCAAAGTTTTGCGCCGAGAGCTGGTTGGCTTCGCTTACTAGGCGCTGTGCTTCGTCACGCTCGGCTTCGGCCTGGGCCAGATCCGCGCGGGCGCGCTGGCTTTCCAGGCTAATATCGCGGGTATCCAGGGAGAGCAGCGGCTGGCCTTGAGTGACTGTGTCGCCCATCTCAACCGTTAGCTCGCTGACCTGACCCGCTTCAGCACTTGATAGCAGCGAGGTACGTGGGGCACTGACGCTGCCGGTAAGTGGCAATATCTCTATCCGGGGAGAGTCAGCAACCACCTGCGTCTCAACACGGTTTTCCTGAGCGACCGCCATGGCCCCCAGGCTCAGGGTTAAAACAGCGCCTGCGCCTAGGCGAGTCAGGGAAGAAAATAGAGATAACAAGGCAGCTCCTGAAAAAATAACAGTCAATGAACAGCGTGACAGTTTTCTGCACCGCACGCCGTTAGCTCCCTCAACGTTATACAAGGTTTAGTGTTTGTACAAACTTTAGCTGCGCTTTAGGGCAATGAGTAACGCCTGTAAAGGATGTAGCAGCACTTGTTCAGAGTAGCGCTTTACCTGGCTGCGGCAGGAGTAACCGGTGGCCAGTAACTTGCCTACGTTTTCTTCGGCCTCCACCTGGGGCTGCCACGACTGGGCGTAGATCGTTTTGGACGTAGCGGCGTTGCGGGTTTCGTGGCCGTAGGTGCCAGACATACCACAGCAACCGGTGGCCACCAGCTCAAGCTCTAACCCAAACGCCGCAAATACCTGCTGCCATGCTTTAGGGCTACCCGGTGCATTGGTTTTCTCGGTGCAGTGGGAGAGCAGCTTAAAGCCGGGGTCGGTTAGCTTAAGTTGGTTGGGCGCTAGCGTATTGATGCGGGTCGTGAGCCACTCCTGCAGCATCAGCACCTCCGGCACCGCCTCATTACCTAGCGCTTTGACGTACTCCTGGCGATAGGTGAGCGTCATCGCCGGGTCGATACCCACCAGGGGGATATCAAAGCGGGCCAAGGTGCGTAGCCGCTCGGCCTGCTTGGCGGCGGTACGTTCGAAGGCGCCCAAGAAGCCCTGCACCTGGAGTGGTTTGCCGTTCGCCGAATAGGGCATCACAAACACGCGTAGATTGAGGCGTGACAGCAGTTCCACCACGTCCATCACCAGCTTGGCTTCAAAGTGGCTGGTGAAGGCATCCTGGACAATAATCACGCTATTGGCGCGCTGCTGTTCGGTTAACAGGGCCAGTGAGAGCGGTGTTGCCTCGGCAACGCCCCAGGCGTTTAGCTGCTTTTTAACACTGGCCCGTGAAAGCGCCGGGGAGTCGCTCATGCCCAGCGTACGGCGCATCAGTTGCTCTACCCAGCGCTGGCCAATCACGGCGTTATACAGCGGTGCGGCTTTGGCCAGGGTAGGCAGCATAAACTCGGTGCCGCCAATCACGTAGTCGCGCAGCGGGCGCAGGTAACGGCCGTGGTAGACCTCCAAGAACTGCGAGCGGAACTGGGGAACGTTGACCTTGATCGGGCACTGACTCGCGCAGGACTTACACGCCAGGCAACCCGCCATGGCGTCATAAACTTCATGGGAGTAGTCGTGGTGCTGCTTGCGGCTTAGAGTATTCGCCACCCGCAGCGGAAAGCGTTTAATAAAGCCCCAGCCGCCTTCGGCTTTTTTCTTGCGCGACTCCTCAACAACATCGATTCCCGCCTGGGTCTGCAGGCGCAGCCACTCGCGGATCAGGCTGGCGCGGCCTTTGGGCGAGTGACGACGATCCCGCGTCGCCTTCCAGGAGGGGCACATGGGGTCATCAAGGTCGTAGTTGTAGCAAGCGCCGTTACCGTTGCAATACACCGCGGCGTCATAGGCCTGCCAGGCGCGCTCATCGATGGTGCGGTCAAACTGACCGCGCATGGGCACGCCATCCACCGTCAACAGATCGGGGTCGCTATCTTTGGCGATTAGCTCGCTACTCTGAGGCTTGCCCGCAGCGTCGGGCGAGGTGGAAATGCCCGCGGCCCCTGGCGGGTTAGAGAGAGGTGAGGCGATCTTGCCAGGGTTTAGCTGGTTATAGGGGTCAAAGGCGGCTTTTACCCGCTGTAGGCTGGGGTAGAGCTCACCAAAGAATTTAGGTGAGTACTCCGAGCGCACGCCCTTACCGTGTTCGCCCCACAGCAGGCCGCCATATTTCTGGGTCAGCGCCGCCACTTCATCGGACACCGCGCGAATCAGTGTTTCCTGTTCGGGATCCTTCATATCGATGGCGGGGCGCACGTGCAGTACACCGGCGTCGACATGGCCAAACATCCCGTAGGCGAGGTCTCGGGCATCCAGCGCGGCGCGGAACTCGGTGATAAAGTCCGCCAAGTGCTCCGGCGGCACGGCGGTATCTTCCACAAACGGAATCGGCCGCTTCTCGCCCTGCACATTGCCGAGCAAACCCACCGAGCGCTTGCGCATGGCGTAGACTTTCTGGATCTGCCCGCGCCCCTCGGCCAAGGTGTAGCCTAGGCGCTCAACGGTGGTGTCTTGGCTTAGGTGGTCGGTGAAGGCGCGAACCCGCTTGGCGAGGGCGCTCTCATCGTCGTCATTAAATTCGATCAGGTTAATACCACGAATCGCCGTGTTAGCGGTTGCCGGGAAGAACTCCGCCACGCTGTCCCAGACGAAGTCCTCCATGGCCAACTGCAGCACGGTGTCGTCGATGGTCTCTATGGAAGTAGGGCGCAGCGCCTGCGGCTGGGGTTGTAGCGCCTGCGGCTGAGGTTGTGAAGAGGTGCTAGCGGCCATCAGCGCTTTGGCATCCCGCAGTGCATCCATAAAACTGGTGTAGCGCACATTGACCAGAGTGGAGTGCTTGGGAATCGGCAGCACATTCAACACCGCCTCGTTCAAAAAGCCCAGCGAGCCTTCCGAGCCGCACAGCAGGCTGTTGAGGTTGAGCTGCCCCTCGCTATCGCGCAGGTGGGCCAAATCGTAGCCGGTCAAGCAGCGGTTGAGCGGTGGGAACTTGGCTGCAATCAATTCGCGCTGTTGGTCGATAATATTGGCGGCGGTGGCATGTACGCGGCCCAGAATACCTTCCTGCTGGCACTCAGCCTGCTCTTCGTCCGATGTTAAAGCGCGGCTGTGCAGGTGCTTTCCACCGATCAAAATGGTATCGAGCTCCAGCACATGATCACGGGTTTTTCCGTATTCGCAGCTGCCCTGGCCGCTGGCATCGGTAGAGATCATGCCGCCAATGGTGGCGCGGTTGGAGGTCGAAAGCTCCGGGGCGAAAAACAGCCCATGGGGTTTGAGCGCTGCGTTTAATTGATCCTTCACCACACCTGCCTGAACGCGCACCCGCCGTGTTTCCACATCGATCTCTAGGATCTGATTCATATGGCGGGAGACATCCACCACGATGCCATCGGTGAGCGACTGACCGTTGGTGCCGGTGCCGCCGCCTCTGGGCGTTAATACAATGCTGCGGTGAGTGGTTTGCGCGGCCAACCGGGTAAGGCGCTCTAGGTCTTCGGCATGCTTGGGGTAGACCGCCGCCTGGGGCAGGCGCTGGTAAATCGAGTTATCCGTTGCCAGCACCGTACGGTTGGCATAGTCGGGAGCGATTTCGCCTTCGAAGCCGCGCGTTTTAAGCGCCTGCAGAAAACGTACATACTCATTGCCCAAGCGTTCGAACGGGGCGGTACGGGTGTCCAAGGATGCAATCATAGTTGATCAAGCCGTCAGTGCCGGGGGCGCATTAAAAGAAGACCGCTACTTTACCGCAGCGGCTGCCCCGCTGCATCTCACTGTCGCGCTTTGCACTGCACCTTACTCTGCTCCCAGGGCCTCTTTTACTAGCGCTAATGAGGCATCCGACATCGGTAGCTTCAAGGCTAGTGCATGGGCGCGGGGTGACATTTTGCGCCAGGTCATCTGCACAATGCGCACCATATGGTCGTGCTCGATCTTGCGCGAGAAATCGGCAAAGTAGTTCTCTAAAAATACCAGGCAGGCGCAATCTTCCAGCGCTTGTACATCGGGATCGCGACCCAGGCCTTTCTTGCCGATTATCGTTGCGGCTCGGATGGCATCTTCGTCTGCGTAGCCTGCGTCGCGCATTAGCTGGGCGGTGGTATCGCCTGCGCGCTTTCCCTGGTCGCGTCGCCAGGTTAAGTAGCCTACGCGCCCTTCGGGGTACTCCTCACGCGGTACTAACCAGCGCTGTAAGTGCTGGGCGCGTACGGCTAAGCGCAGCACCTCAACTGGAGCGTCATGCACGCGGTCTAGCCAGTCGCTCATGCGCTGGGCATAAGCCAGTTCCTGGGGCATGGATGTGCCATCGGCAAGCGTCGTGGAGCGCGGATCCTCGGCATGCAGGGCATCGATGGCGATGAGCGTTTGATCAAAAGCGGTAGGCATAGCTGCGTTGCTCGGCTAAAAATGATGCTAATAGGTTGCCGAGAAACCGTGCGAATCACAACTGCTGTAGGGAAGGTTATGAAAATAGGGGAGCGCAGGCGCCCGCTGCTAATCACAGCGGGCGCCTACGGCCCTCTCTTTATTCACCCGGTCTTGTAGGTATCCGACTTTCCAGGCGTTTTTTCTGTGTGGTACAACCATGACGCTGTGCTGGTAGGAATAAAGTAGCTGCCAGAGGCTTTCTCATAGTGGTAGTGATGTCGCTGCCCAGGCAAGAACATAAGAATTACTTTGTCGCTGTCATGGGGCTGGAAGTCGTGGCGCGTCGCTTTCCTTCGAACAAGCGGTCACGCGACCCGGTCAAGTGCTGACGCATGAGATCACGCGCGAGTTCTGGGTGACGCTGTTCGATCGCCTCAGCGATAGCGCGGTGCTCTTCAAACACATGTTGCAGGCCATCGGGCGTTGCCTTGAGGGAGAGCCCATGAAACTGCATGCCAACGGCGATGTGATCTTCCAGTGCTTCCATTGCTGTCGCGTAATAGCGGTTTCCCGACGCCTGCGATATTGCCAAATGAAACTGAAAATCTGCGTCCTCATGATGTCGGCGACGGTTGGTTGCATCGCGCAATAATTTCAAGGCGGATTTAATGAGTTGAAGGTCTTCCTCGTTGTGCCTTTCCGCAGCCCTGGCTGCTGCTCCCGGCTCGACACTAAGGCGAAAATCATAGCAATCTTCTAAATCGGCAATGTTTTCTATCTGTCCGAAACCCAACGGTTGCCGCAGGCCGAAGCTTCGTACGAAGCTGCCAGCACCGCGCCGGGAATAGATCAGCCCTTGCTCGCGTAGTTTCTGCAGTGCGTCGCGCACGATAGGGCGAGATACCTGAAATTCTGCAGCAAGCTCATGTTCAGTCGGTAAGCGCTCGTCAGCTTGGTAAGACCCTGACTTAATCGCACGTTGCATCTGGTCGTAGACCATCTCGCCTAAACTGCGGCGTCCCGATGTGGGTTCTCGTTGATCACTCATGCGGCTTTTCCGTTAAGTTTTGCAAATCATTTCGGCGACCCTTACCAGTGTATCATCCGCGCCAAAGCCACCCGACTTAGTAATAAATACCGTATTTTCGGTTCGGCAGACGGGAAGGCCGGGAAGAATTTCACCGAGTATTTGCATTTCCAGTATATCGTTACTTAGCAGCACAGCCTCAGCCGTCGCTCCGCCCGTGAGAAACCAGGTAACGTCATTCTCTGGGGTTAGCTTTTTGAGCGACGCAGCGAGATTCGTTGCCACCGTTGCAGCCGGTATTGATGTGGCGCCGGAAGTGGCCTGCAACACGGTTATACGGGCGTTTTGCTGCGGCTCTGCGTCTAAGCATCCGTTGGGCGCCGGTATATGTACGACATCAAGTTTAGCTGAGAGCAGCGCTTTAATCTGAGCCAATGTAATCGGATCCCTTGACCCTGCGGTTATACATAGCGCTGGCGGGAACGACAACGGCAGGTCTTGCGGAGTCGCATGCTCGGCCATGTGCATTGCCAAGCGTTCTGCGAGCGCGCGTGCACCCAAAAATAGGGTGTCGGTGGTATGAGCGCCAATCCACTGATCCATCTCTTCGTCATGGAGCGTATCAGGTATACAGGCGCTGCTGGCATGGTGGCCGAGCGCATCGCCGACCGAGATTGGTGCGTCCACCCCAAAGCCGCTGACGCAGCTGTTGACAACGATCCGCTCGAATTGCGGGATTGCCGGCATGGCGACGATCCTATGGTAAGGGATTTCGTCTAGCTCAGCGGCAATCGGTCCTTTGAGCCGGGAGTCAACCTTCTTAAAAATGAGTGTGCCGCTAGGCAGTGCCCGCATCACTTGAGCGACTCGCTCTTTAGCATCCTCTGGGGAGGCGTCACGCGTTTGTGTCGAGACGGCCAAAACCTCTGGGCGTCGTTCGGCCAGCGCGCGCGCGATGGCCTCTGGTGAGGTCACGGCATAGGTGCGAAACCCATACCGTGCAAATGCTGCGCTAGAGTCGAGTGCACCGGTGAGGTCGTCAGCAATAATGATGAGTCTCAAAGCTTCTATCTTGGGCGCCATTGGGGATCTCTTTTTTATTTCGCTGAACCGTTATTTCCAATCACCTGCAGGCCTAGAGATAGCTTTGGCTATTCAAAGCGATGGGGCTGAGGCCTGGTGGTTTTTAAGTGCCGTGAATTAGAGCGCAGCTCGGTATATCGCAAGCACATCGTCAACGGTCATATCGCGTGGATTATTGTCCATCAAGCGGCGGATACCATGTGCTTCTTCGGCCCAGGTAGACAGGTCTTCTTCTTGAGCGCCATGTTTGGCAAGCTGCATCTCGACGCCGAGATCTCGACAAAAGGCATACGCCGAATCAAACAACGATCCAGCGGAGCCATCGAAGTGAAGTCCCAGCGCACCTGCGATTTCGCGCGTCTTTTCTGAGTGCACAGACTCATTAAAGGCAAGCACGTGTGGAAAAATGATCGCATTAGATAGGCCATGTGGAAGACTGAGGCGTGTTCCCAGGGGATAGGCGAGGGCATGGCCCGCGGCGGTATTTACTGGTCCTAGACAGATTCCGCCGTAATACGAGGCGAGCATCATGCCGGCGCGTGCTTCGGTGTCCTGACCATCGGCGACCGCGCGTGGCAGGTATTTGCCGATCAAGGACATTCCCATTCGCGCATAGCCGTCGATCAGGTCGTGCGCGTTGATGTTGGTGAATGCTTCGACACAGTGCGCCATGGCGTCGATTCCGTTCGCCGCGGTGACAGCAGGCGGTACCGAGTAAGTAAGCACGGGGTCGAGTACGGCGAAATCGGCCAGCAAATATGGGCTTTCAACTGCGATTTTCGACTTCGAATCCGGATCAGTGACCAGGGCGCGAATACCCGCCTCGGACCCGGTGCCGGCGGTTGTTGCCACTTGGGCGAGGAGAGTGCGGCGCCCCTGCACGCGGTTCGGGCCCGCAACGTCCTTAAGCGCTTGTTCACCGTCCCAAAGTGCGGCGACCAATTTGGCGATATCCATCACCGAACCGCCGCCGAGACCCACGACCAGATCAGGCCGGCATTCGCGGGCGAAAGCAATTGCCCGTTCAAGTACACTGGTGTCGGGTTCGGGTGTAACGTCAGCGAATATGGTGACGTTACCCGGCAGCTCTAGTGCGTCGGCATAGCTGGCCGTGTGCTGGTCAGCGATGACGAGCGATCGCTCGACCCCAGCCGCCCATGAGCCTAAACGAGCAGAGGCTCCGGCCCCCACTTCCAGCCGCTTAGGCTGGTGAATAGTGATCGGTTTATCGATTGCGCTCATGCTTTGTCCTCATGCTCAAGTTGTTCCATTCGCGTCAAGACCGACGCACGCTCCTCATCAGAAAGCTCAATGAACGGCGGGCGAACGCGTGTCCAACTATCTAGGCCACGGCGACGGGCTAGCATCGTCTTGACGGTGGGTAGCTGAACGTAGGCATTGGTGAGTTCGCGCCATGCATTGATGCGCGCCTGTGCCGACTCAACCTCAGCCTGGTGCGTGGGATCATTCCATTTATCGAAGACGATGCGTAAATCCGCCGCGACCAAATTCGAGCTGGCCGTAATGCAACCAGCGCCTCCTGATTGCAAAAGCGGCAGCATCAGCGGGTCGGCCCCGGCCATCACAGCGCAATCTGGACACTCGGCGATGGTGCGGCGCATGTTGTCAAGATCACCTGAGCTGTCTTTGATCCCGATCACAATGCCAGGGTAGGCGGCTTGCAAGCGAGTAATGAGCGCCTGCGAAATCGCGACCCCGGAGATCTGAGGAATGTGATAAAGGATCACGCGCAGCCGGTCATCGGTGACCTGGTCGATAATGTCGGCATAGGCACGGAAGAGCCCTTCGTCACTGACGCACTTGTAATAAAAGGGGGGCAGCAGCACGACCGCCTTTACGCCAGCCTCGACCGCGTGTCGCGTCAGCGCTACGGTGTCCGCCACACTGGTTTGTGCGGTTCCTGGCATCAGCCGCGATGGCGCGATACCGGCTTCAATCACCCGCTCAAGGAGCTCCTGTCGTTCTTTCAGACCCAACGAGTTTGCTTCACCGGTTGTGCCAAGGAGGGCGATACCGTCGCAGCCTTCTTCGATAAGCGCATGACAATGCTGTGCAAAGGCGGCGTGATCAGGGCTTCTGTCCTGGGTAAAGGGGGTGGCGGCGGCACAGTACACGCCGCCGAAATCGTTGGTTGTCATGATGTGTACCTGCCTGCTACCAGTTTGCGCGCATAGGCAATGGCAGCTTTCATGTTGGTGTGGTTGGCCTTACCAGTGCCGGCGATATCGAAAGCCGTGCCGTGATCGACTGACGTGCGATCGATCGGCAGTCCCACCGAGACATTCACCGTCGAGTCGAAGGCGATTAGCTTGATCGGAATATGGCCCTGATCGTGGTATTGGGCGATCACTAAGTCGAATTCACCCTGGTAGGCGCGATAATAGACAGTGTCAGCTGAAATGGGCCCTTCAACGTTCATGCCTTCGTCATGCGCCATGGCGACAGCTGGCTTGATCTTTTCAATATCTTCATTGCCGAATAAGCCGTTTTCGCCACAGTGAGGATTAAGTCCTGCGACGGCAATACGGGGAGACTCGACACCCATACGGCGCATATGCTCGTAGCCGGCGCGAATCGTCACGAGTACTTGCTCGGGAGTCACGCGCTCAATGGCATCTTTTAGTGAGACATGAGTCGATACGTGGATCACTTCCAGCCGCTCAGATGCCAGCAGCATGTAGGCCGCATCCGATCCCGTTAAAGTGCGTAGCATGCCTGTATGGCCATCATAATGATGACCAGCCGCGTTCAGCGACTCCTTGTTAATCGGCGCTGTGACAATGCAGCCAATTGAGCCGTCTTGAGCCGCCCGAACCGCCGTCTCAATAAAGCGAAAAGCGGCATCCCCAGCCGCGTGGCTAAGTTGGCCCCAGGGCAATGGAGCACCCGGAATGTCTACATCCTCGACTAAGCCTGAAAGGTCAATGGATGTGCCGACTGCCTTTTGGGCTGCCTCTAAGGTCGCCAGGTTGCCAAAAACGCGCGTTTTCGTTCGCTCTTCGGGCGTCATCTCGGCCAGCGCCTTGATGGTTATTTCGGGGCCGACTCCAGCGGGGTCGCCCATAGTAATACCGAGAATATCGCTCATACGGCTGCTCCGTTTATCCAATCAAGGCTGAGCCGAACATGCTTGATAGCTCGGCGGTATAAGGTGTAGGCGATTTCCACCTGCCCATTGTCTCGCTGCAGAATGACGGGGTAAGACAACTCTTTGTTGTGGCCGTCCACCGAGTTGTTGGAGAGGCATGTGCCTGTGGCCTCCTCGATAACGACTTGATAAGAGAAGGTGCGTCCATCGTCTTCGGAAAGGCATAGCGCCAGGGGGGCGCGTGGAACACCCCAGATCGGCTGGCAGCCGCCCGAAGCATTTGGCCGATCATCCTCCTCGCCTAGCTCGTCATACAGAGACTCGCGGCGATCCTGAGACATTGCGGCTGAGACTGGATTGCAGACCATAGCGATTCGCCCATCGGCGAGCCGTGTCACGCCAATTGAGGAGTTGTTGTTAGGTACGTTGGTGGGCGTGGGGGATGTCCAGGTTTGACCGCCATCGAGGCTTTCTGAACGGTGTACGAAATCTGCTTGGCGGCGACGATAGAAGGCTACCAGCTTATCGTTTTCGAGCGTCACCGTTGACATGTGAACAGCCCCTGGCGAATCAGGCACGTCTGCAATTGCCCATGTTTCGCCTCGGTCTTTCGAGACCGCTACTGCAGCCGTATCGTAGCTGCCATTCCAGCGTTGGCCTGGGCGAGGGTTACAGCGAAATAGTGGCAGCAACCACTCGCCGTTCTGCCTAACACTCAGTGGGGCGCGGATAAAGGTTCCATCCGGCAAACCCAGGTCACGGCTGGGGCCACTGGTTACATGCGCGCCCTTTACCTCAAGTCGGCGCATGATCACCCTGGCTTCATCCTGATTGCCCGAAGGTTGAGCCGTATTGAACAGAATTATTTCGCCCTCGGGCGATATAAAGATGATTGGATTTTGTTCAGACCGGGTCGCGTCGTCGGTAAGGCGTTGCGCGGGTCCCCAGGTATCTGCGTTAGGCGACAGCACTGATGCGTGAATGGAGATATCCGACTTGCCTTCGAGTGTTCCCCCGAACCACGTGCAGAGCAGTGCGCCATCGGGAAGGGCGGATAGGAAAGCGGCATGATTTTGTACGGCTGCTGACGGCAGAATAGCTTCGGTCCCGCCAGGGCGCGAGACGGAGGCCCCGTTCATTTTTGCTGCGATTTCGTCAGGTGTCATTTTTTGTACTCACTCCTTAGCGGCATGGGTGTGTTATCGCTGCCTTTATGACGATGATCATCATCATTGGAAAAGATGTTGTCAAGTTATAGAGTAAAAATAAGCGTATAGACTAAAGGGTTATTTGTTTTAAAAACTCTTTATTAACAATGGCTTATTTTTATATATTTTCTTAAGATGAATTTTATGTATTTCCGTAATTGACAACATTGTTGGCTGAAGCCATTGTGGTAGGACGCTGAGCGTTGAGAGAGATCATAGATGTCAATAGGCGTGAAGAGGAGCAACAGCATTGATAAATTGCAGGTCACTGATTCAGTGCCTTCGATTTTTATTGCTGTTGTATGCGACTGCCTCACTTCGGTTGAATCTTTGCGCAGTCGATATCGTATGCGGCGCCTTTACGAAGTCGCCCTGAGGCCCAACGTTACAGACCGCTAATACAATCACACAAGAGCGGGTTAAACGCTTAGTTTGTGTTAAAGGAGAACAAACAATGATTTTAGAAAAGACTATGTTGCACAAAACAACAGTTCTATTGTTGTCAGGAGCTTTGTTTACCGTCATTAGTGGTTGCTCGAATGAAGATTCTGAGCAAGCTTCCGCAAGCGAAGAAACAGTGAAGTTGGTAGCTGCGACGATTACACCTAAGAACTCACTGCTAGCGAGAGCGCTTACAGCATTTGGCGAAGAAATTGAAAGTCAGAGTAACGGAGAGATCGAAGTCACCGTTCACACTGATGGAACCCTAGGCAACGCCTCAAGCTTATATCAGTCAGTCATCTCTGGTGATATTGATATGATCTACTCAGACTCAGGCTGGTTCGCTGAACAAAATCCCGTGTTTGAAGTGCTGGGTGCTTATTATCTGTTTAAAGATAGAGAACATTTCGAATCTATCGTGAATACAGAAGGTGAACTCTCATATTTCGAGGATTTGCTTCTAGAAAATCCTGGTTTGAAGACAGTTATGTATGAGGGCGGCCTGGAAAGAAATATCATTAGTACCTTCCCCATTAATTCTGTTGAAGACCTAGAAGGGCAAACAATGCGCAGTGGCACAGGGTCTACTGAGCTTGAGTGGTGGCGTAACTTAGGGGCTGACCCCACGAGCATTGCCTTTAACGAAGTATACTCTGCGCTACAGACAGGCGTCGCAGATGGATCGCAAAATAGTTTAGATGCAATGATTCAACAGCGGTTTGGCGAAGTAGCCAAATACATAGCTAGAACACAGCACCGTTTAGATCTTGGCTTTGTGGTCATGAATAACGAACGATATGAAGCATTGTCTGATGAACATAAAGACGCAATCGAAAGAGCACGGGATGTCGTTCAGCCTGAATATATCAGTAAAGCTTTTGAAAAAACTGAAGAAGATATCGCAACGTTAGAAAATGATTTTGGTGTGAGTTTTACAGATCCTGATCGAGAGAGTTTTATTGAAAGATCGCGGGTTCAGCTAAATGAATTGGCTGAAAAATATGATGTGGAAGATGTCGTTAACAAAACCTTTAACTGATAGTGAGTTTGTACTGCCCTAAGGTTTTAGGGTAGTACCTCTTTGGAGGTTGTGACATGTGGCCTGAAAAAATTAATTCTTTACTGTTAAGATCGGTATCATTGATAGGGATGTTCATGCTGGTACTAATTTCAGTAACGTTGTTTACTGGGGTGATCACAAGGTATGTGTTCTCTTATTCCATACCGGAGCTAGAGGTGTTAAGGAAGTTTTCTCTACTGTGGCTTGTTTTTTTGGGGTCTGCTATAGCAGTAAAGGAAAAGGCACATTTGGAAATTGACATACTCTCGGATTATTTGAGCGAAAGAGGAACTAAAATAAGAGATGCCATCGTCTATTTTCTTACTCTTGTGGGTATTGTGATACTGGTTTTTATTGGCGTTGCTGCTTTCAAGTCAGGGTTGGTTAGGTCGGAATTAGTATCGATTCGATTTCTTTCTTCGCAGCCTTCCCTAATTTATTATTATTCAGCATTCTTGGTGGGCTCGATACTCATGGTTTATTTTCATTTGCTCAATGCTAGGGGCTTATTTTTTAAGAAACATAAGAAAGAGGTTCAAAGTAAATGATTTTGCTGACAATCATTTCTGTTTTCCTTGTTTGCTTGTTGATTGGTGTTCCTGTTGCGTTCAGTATAGTTATCGCTGCAGCGATTCCTATCATCTTCGAGCCGCTCGTAAGCTTGACTCAAGCTAGTTCTGTTATGATCGAGTCCTTTTCAAGCTTTACACTGTTAGCGATCCCGCTATTTATTTTTTGTGGTGCGTTGCTCAACCTGACAAAAGTAACAGATGACTTAATTTATATATCTAAATCCTTAGTGGGTAACTTGAAAGGCAGCCTGGCACATATAAATATTGTAACGAGTGTGTTTTTTGGGGCTATATCGGGCTCTTCAGTAGCAGATGTTGCATCGCTAGGCCGGATTTTAATACCTGCCATGGTAAAAGCAGGTTACAGCAAAGAGTTTGCAGCAACGATAACCGCTGCATCTTCTACCATAGGGTCGATAATACCTCCTAGTATTTTATTAATAGTGTACGGTGCTTTATCACAGACCTCTGTCGCTTCGTTGTTTATAGCAGGGATTATTCCAGGGGTTCTGATTGGTGCAACCCAAATGTTTTACGCCTACTATTATGCTCATAAAAATAATGTTGGGCCGGTGAGTAATGAGCTTCTTGGTTTAAGTGAGGATGATAAGCTTTCCAAGCGGTTGGCGATAAAGAAAAGCATTTTTCCTGTTAGTTTATTTTTAATTGTCATTGTGGGGATAATGGCAGGTGTATTTACCGCAACGGAAGCCGCCGCGATTGCCGTGGTGTATGTATTTGTTGTGGCCTTCTTTATTAAAAAGGAAAGAAGCTTTAAAAACTATAAAGAAGTTATGCACAGGGCTGTGACGGATTCAGCCTCTATCTATATACTGATTGCCGCTGCTTCGTTTTTATCTTGGGTCTTATCTTATTATCAAGCGCTAGATCCAGTCATTAGTTTTATTATTGAAAATGATTTTAACGCCTTTACTTTTTTATTAGTGCTGGTGTTGCTGTATTTTATCCTTGGTACCTTTATGGAGCCAAATTCAGCCATGCTAATCTTTGTGCCTATGTCCGTTCCTGTTATACGCGAATTAGGCGTTGATCCGGTTGTTGCAGGTATTGTAACGGTGATGGCTATTCGGCTGGGGACGGTAACGCCGCCTTATGGGTTGTCTACTTTATTGTCAGCAAAAATAGCCGGTACAAACGTACTGAAAATGATGAAACATATTGTCATTTTTGTCATTATTTACCTTGTGTCTATACTTAGTATTATTGTATTCCCGCAAATTGTGACATTCCTACCGGACTTGTTGATGTAATATGCCATCAATTAGTAATTGAATTCATTTTTGAGGTTAATGGCGATGATGTTAGCTGATAAGGTAGCGATCGTAACGGGTGCTAGTAGAGGCATAGGCAGGAGTATTGCTAATACGCTGGCTGAGAATGGAGCCTCTTTAGCTATTGTTGGTACAAACTTAAAGCTGTTAAATGAAGTTTGCAGCGATGTGGAAAAAATGGGAAGGGAGTGTCTGGTTTTTGCTGGAGATGTTACTAATCCTGAAACTGCAGAAGAGGTTTCTAAGAAAACAATAGGACATTTTGGGAAAATTGATATATTGGTAAATAATGCTGGCATTAATATGCGCAGCGCTACTTTAGATGTTGAGTTAGAAGATTGGCATCATGTAGTCGATGTTAACCTGAATGGAAATTTTTATTTCAGCAAGGCAGTTTTATCTCATATGGTCGAGAGGGGTTGCGGTAAAATTGTTAATGTTAGTTCTAGTACTGCTAAGTCGGGGCATAAGAATGCTGCCCCTTCATATGGAGCATCTAAAGCTGGTGTTGATTACTTAACAAGGCATCTTGCTCTTGAGATGGCAAGGTATAATATAAATGTTAATGGTGTTAGTCCTGGTCCTATTGAAACCGATATGATTAAACAATGGTCAGATGATTACTTTGAAAAAGTCACATCTAATGTGCCTTTGAAAAGATTAGGAACACCTAAAAATGTAGCAGATGTTGTGCTTTTTCTTGCCTCCAGTATGTCTGATTTTCTCACTGGAGAAACTATTAATGTTAACGGTGGGACTTATATGAATTGATGTTTTCGTGATTGTTTTGATGCTTGGAATTTTTCTTTATTCCTGGGTTTGGAGCTTGAAACTGTCCATCGTCAACTGAGTCTCCAAATGAACAAGGGCATTGGCCCTGCTTCGTAGATGTTCTTTATCACGTCAATTTGAACGGTATCCAAAGTCTTTAGCACTCCGAAAGAAGCTGTACGAACAACGCGAGACAACGTGATGGCATGTATCGGCATTGATGCCAGCAAACTGAAGTTTGAGCCCGTGGCAAACCAACGTTATTGGTGTTGGAAGCGGCTATGCGGAATTGGCGCATATTGCGTTTGGCGTGTTGAAGTCCCAAAGTAAATATTAACTACAAGGAGGGTAAATCCCCCTTGCAGTTGCTATCGAGAGACGGTATCAAAGCACCCCTGCCTACACCTAGCATTTGCCGGGTGTTTTTCTGTGACGGGATGCTTGCTGATCGCATAATGAGTTGCGCTTCTTTACACGCTATAAATGCCTGAGTTCATACTAGCGGCGGTTGTAGATCTCTTCATTGAGCTCCCCTTCGCTTTTACCTACCAGGGTTGTCACCATCAAATCACCGGCAACGTTGACGCTGGTGCGTGCCATATCAAGGATCCTATCAATCCCCGCGACCACGGCGATAGCTTCCAGCGGCAGACCAACCTGGGCCATCACAATCGAGAGCATAATCAGGCCAGCGCCTGGTACGCCTGCGGTACCAATGGAGGCCAGTGTGCCGGTGGCGACAATCATGCCGTAATCCATCATGCTCAAATCAGTGCCAGTCATTTGGGCGATGAATAGCACGACCACGCCCTGGTAAAGCGCGGTGCCATCCATATTGATGGTGGCGCCTACCGGTAACACAAACCCTGAAACCCCTTCGGAAACGCCCAGGTTCTTCTGCGCGCAACGTATAGAGACCGGCAGGGTGCCCGCAGAAGAAGCGGACGAGAACGCCACAACAATAGCGTCCAGACTGCCCTGCAAATAGCGCATGGGGTTTAGCCGCCCCAGTAGCGAGATCAAACCCGAGTAGATCACCAGCACGTGAAGAATGCTGGCCAGGTACGCCACGCCAATCAACTTGGCCAGCGGCAGCAATATCTCTAAACCGTACTGTCCGGAGACGTGGGCGATTAAGCCAAATACGCCGAAGGGCGCAAACGCCATCACAATGCCGGTGAGCTTGTACATTGCCTCGGCAAAGCTATCGAAGACCTTCATGACCGGCTCGCCTTTATCGCCGATCAACGTCAGCGAAATACCTAAACCAATGGCAAACACAATGATCTGCATAATGTTGCCGTTGGCCAGGGCGTCCAACGGGTTACGCGGCACTAAGTTAACCAGAATAGAGACCAGCGATGGCGCTTCGTTAGCGGTCACTTCAGAGTCAAAACTTAAATCAACGCCCACGCCCGGCTGCAGCAGGGTGGAAAGTACCAGACCAATGGAGATAGCAAAGGCGGTGGTGACCAAATAGAGCGTAATGGTACGCGCGCCAATACGACCCATTTTCTGGGGGTCGCGCATTGAGGTAATACCCACCACCAGAGTGGAAAACACTAGTGGCACAATCAGCATCATAATGGCGTTAATAAAAATATCGCCCAGCGGTTTAAACACGCTGGCGGTCTCACCTAATAGCGCGCCTGCCAAAATACCCAACGCCAAGCCGGCGAGAATCTTCTTCCATAGGGCAATTCGTCGCCACCAGGCAAACTTTCCTTGCTGTGCTGTCTCCTGCACTGCGCTTCTCCTGTCAAAAGTGTTAAAACCTATTATTTATCGATTCGTTAGACGAATCGGCGGGCACTCTATCACTTTTGGCTAACGGGCTGGGATGGATATGCCGAGTGGTCATAGCACATACAGTCGATTCGATAACTGAACCTTGCTTAGCGATAGCGCAAACTTATTACGTGCCGCTACCTTCTAGCAGCGCTATGCGCTGCATTCGCGGGTGCGCCGTAGGCTTACCACGCGCTACTGGAGTGTGGCGTTAGCTAGTGCTGACTTCTCTGGTGCTGGAGCCTTTTAGCGTAGCTAAACGTGCGTCTGGTGATACCGGCCATAGCTCCTCGCCGCGCTTTTGCCTACAATAGACCCCTTTATGCACGCGCATTGGCGCGGTGCTTTTATTGTTTTCAGGCCAAGGGACAGGATTCATGCTCGATCCGAAACTGCTGCGCGGTGATCTTGACACGGTTGCTCAACAACTGGCCCGCCGGGGCTTTGTGCTTGATAAAGCGGGATTGCAGGCGCTGGAGTCGCGTCGCCGCGAGCTGCAAACGCAAACCGAGCAGCTGCAAAATGAGCGCAATATGCGCTCCAAAGCGATTGGTAAAGCCAAAGCCAACGGTGAAGATATTCAGCCGCTGCTGGATGAAGTCAGCGATTTAGGCGATCGCCTGGATAAAGCCAAGCGCGAGCTAGCCGAGGTGCAGGAAGAGTGGGACGACGCTATCAGCGGTATTCCCAACCTACCCCATGAAAGCGTGCCGGAAGGCAAAAGCGAAGACGAGAATGTCGAGCTGCACCGCTGGGGCACGCCGCGGGAGTTTGATTTCGAGGTGTTGGATCACGTTGATCTGGGTAAGCAGTCGGGTTATCTCGATTTTGAGCTGGCGGCTAAAATCACTGGCGCTCGCTTTGCGGTCATGCGCGGGCCCATAGCGCGCCTGCACCGGGCGTTGGCGCAGTTTATGCTGGATACCCAAACCGAACAGCACGGCTACGAAGAGTGCTACGTGCCGTATATGGTCAACCGCGATTCGCTGATGGGCACCGGCCAGTTGCCGAAGTTTGGCGAAGATTTGTTCAAGTTGGACGATGAGCGCGAGTACCACCTGATCCCCACTTCAGAAGTACCGCTGACCAACTTTGTACGCGATGAAATTGTCGAGCAGGCAGCGCTGCCGATGAAGCTTACCGCACATACGCCATGTTTCCGCTCCGAGGCGGGCTCGCACGGGCGCGATACCCGCGGAATGATCCGCCAGCATCAGTTCGATAAAGTCGAGATGGTGCAGATTGTGGAGCCGGAGAAGAGCTACGACGCGCTGGAAGAGATGCGTGGTCATGCAGAGGCGATCCTGCAGGCACTGGCGTTGCCGTATCGCGTAGTGACGCTATGCACTGGGGATATGGGCTTTGGGGCCACGAAGACCTACGACTTGGAAGTGTGGCTGCCCAGCCAGGAGACTTACCGGGAGATCTCGTCTGTCTCTAACTGCGAGGATTTCCAGGCCCGGCGTATGCAAGCGCGGTATCGCCATCCGGATTCCAAAAAGCCGCAGTTGCTACATACGCTGAACGGTTCAGGGCTGGCGGTTGGTCGTTGCCTGCTGGCGGTGCTTGAAAACCACCAGCAGGCAGATGGCTCGGTGATTATTCCTGAGCCGCTACGTCGCTATCTGGGCGGCGTGGAGCGTCTGGCCCTTTAAGCGCCCACTCAACGCTAACCCCGGCATCAATGCGGATGGTGCCGGGGCTGTAATCGCTGGCGGCACTGGATTGACTGGCGCCAGCGGCATCGCTTTCTGCACGCATCGCCATCATGCGCGGCTGGAAGATAGGTGATTGCGTCTCTTCAATGCGCTGCACATGACCAAGCTCAGCATCTAAGCTGTCGGCCATCAGGTTTGCTTTGTGTTGCGCTTTCTCCAGCGCTTTGACCAGCGCTTCGTCAGTGGCAGCGTCGCGGTCTTGTAGGTCAAACTGCACGCCATCCAATGAGTTAACACCAGCGGCTATTAGCGCGTCTAACACCTCGCTTAACTGACCAAGGTCGGTGAGTTCGACGGTGATCGGGCGCTCAAGACGTGTGCGCTGCAGGGTCTCATGCTCGCCATCTTCATTGCGTGGCCCTTGAATATGCTCAGGATAGACATTTAGCGAGCCTGCATTGATGGCATTGCGTTCAAGGCCGGTGGCTTCCATTTGTTCGATTAATTCGCTGGCGCGGGTCTCTAAGCGCTCGCGGGCATCGCTAAGTGCGCTACTATCGCTCTCTTCCAAGGTGGAAAGGGCGGGTGTGTTTTCCCACAATCGTGCATTCAGGGTGGCCTTGTCGGGTTCTACCTCAACCCAAGACTGCGCTTGAACATGCAAGCTTGGCTGGGGCGGTGTTGACGGTGAAGCGTGTGCAAAAGGAGCGCTAAGGAGTGCCAATAGAGCGCCGCCTAGTAGGCCATTGCGTAAACGTTTAGAGCCTGGTTTTTGAAGGTTAGCTGGTATGGCTTGCATAAATGTTTTCCTTAGTGAGCGGGCAGTGGCGCCGCCAAGTTAAAACCGGGTATAAATCATTCAAGTAGACGTAGCTTTGAAGCGAAGTAGAAAAGAAAGTTCAGCACGGAAGAGTGGTCGCAAAACAGTTGCTTATTATTTGCACGGTTTGTGCAATATGCCGAATGCAGCCATTATATATGGACAACAAGCCAGGGATAGATTATGTCGAACTTGTCGGACGAGGATTACCGCAGTATTCCCCTCAATGCCACCTTGGCGCTCGCTGCGCTGGTAGTGATTATTGCAGGAATGAAAGCAGGTGCTGATTTATTAGTGCCGCTGCTGCTCGCAATATTTATCGCAGTAGTATGTACCTCTCCAGTGCAGTGGCTGCATCGCTGTGGGCTGAGCATGCGGCTGTCAGCCTTGTTAACCCTGATGGTGTTGCTGGGGTTTATATCGCTGATTGGCCTGCTAGTGGTCAATAGCTTTAGTACCTTCGTGACGGCGTTGCCGGAAATAGAGTCGCGGCTTTATGAACAGTATTGGAACTTGCTCAATGCACTCTCCTCTCGAGGGTTAGCGATTAATCCTGACCAGATCAACTCGCTCTTTGAGGGGGAAGATGAAGGCTCCTGGATGCCGGCGCTATTGAGTCAGCTTGGCAACCTCTTTATGCAGAGCATCATTGTTGGACTGCTGGTCATCTTCATGCTGTTCGAGACGTTGAATGTGCGCGATAAAATTTCCCGCGCACTGGAAAATCCGGCACCTAGCTTGAAGCGTTTTAGTGAGTTCAGCTTAACGCTGAAGCGCTATCTAGCCGTAAAAACCATGATTAGCCTGGCCACCGGGGCGCTGGTATGGCTC
Source organism: Halomonas sp. A3H3 (assembly GCF_000982975.1). Taxonomy (NCBI): domain Bacteria; kingdom Pseudomonadati; phylum Pseudomonadota; class Gammaproteobacteria; order Oceanospirillales; family Halomonadaceae; genus Halomonas; species Halomonas sp. A3H3. Next base: position 3,913,521 of record NZ_HG423343.1, read on the forward strand.
TCTTGCATGATTGTAGGCGTGGATTTTCCGCTGTTGTGGGGCGTGTTGGCCTTTGCGCTCAACTTTATTCCCAATATTGGCTCCGCGCTGGCGGCGATACCCCCCGTGTTGCTGCTGCTGGTCTCCCAAGACGGCGGCGCTTTTCAAGCGTTACTGCTAGCCTCTGCTTATTTGGTCATCAACTTTGTGCTCGGCAATCTGATTGAACCGCGGGTAATGGGGCAGGCGTTGGGGCTTTCTACATTTGTGGCGTTTTTATCGCTGGTGGTATGGGGGTGGATCTTTGGTGCGGCGGGGATGCTACTTTCGGTGGTACTAACGATGACGTTGAAGATCGCACTTGATAGTCACCCACAAACACGTTGGATCGCTAGGCTGTTAGGGCCTGGAAAGCGCCGTGTAAAAGATATTCGGGTAAGCGATGCGAGTCTGCCGCCGTGGAAGCGCAAAAATTAGGTAGGAAATTTAGCGAAGGCGTGTTACCGCCGACAGAGTCGGCGGCTATTACAAGTGCTACACATTCATCAGGCGTTTTGTTCGATGAATTGCGTCAGTTGTGACTTAGATTGCGCGCCAACCAGTGAAGCGACTTTGGTGCCGGATTTAAACAGCATGACGGTAGGTACACCGCGGACGCCTTGCTCGGCAGCAATTTCTGGTGCGTCGTCTACATTGACACTAACAACTTTCAGGCTTTCCTGACGTTCTGCAGCTACTTCATCAACGACCGGGGCCATGACCTTGCATGGGCCACACCAGGGCGCCCAGAACTTCATTAGCACAGGCTGTTCAGCGTTGAGGACTTCTTGCTCAAAATTGGCGTTGGTGACATCAACATTATTAGCCATTTGCTTCTCCCGTTTGCGTTGCTCTTACTGTTTCGTTGCCTCAAATGGAGCAACGGTCATTACGCGATCCATTGGTGCTCTTTCAGTGCGCCTCGTGTCTATCGCGACAAGTGTGGGCAGATGTTAGCGGGCGCGAAGGTTGCTGGCAAATTTCCTGCACAGTGAGTTAACTAAATAGCAGAAATTAAAGGGTGCTGGTAGGGCGTTTTTTTTATAATATAAAAGTATTATTTTGGTGTTTTTTATTCTATATGGTGCTGTAGAGTGCCGAGTGTGACGACACGATCCGTCAGACTTGATGTGGCATCAGCGCCTGTGTGTGCTTAACGATTCGGCCTACATCAAGATACGGTCTACATAGATCTGTATAGAGAATAAATAAGGTGAGGATATGAAGCTACAACAGCTCCGCTATATCTGGGAAGTCAATCGACATAACCTGAACGTCTCGGCCACAGCGCAAAGTCTATTTACCTCACAGCCGGGGATCTCTAAACAGATACGTTTGTTAGAAGATGAGCTTGGCGTCGAGATTTTTGCGCGCAGTGGTAAGCACTTGACACGTGTGACGCCTGCCGGGCAGTCAATTATTGACCTGGCCGGGCAGGTACTGCGTCTCACCGAAAACATCAAGCAGGTGGCTCAGGAGCATAGCGATGAGCGCCGCGGTAGCCTGGCCATTGCTACGACCCATACCCAGGCCCGTTATGCGTTACCGCCCATTATCAGCGAATTCACCCTTAAATATCCTGATGTGGCGCTGCATATGCAGCAGGGTACGCCCAAGCAGATTGCACAGATGGTCAGTGAAGGCCAGGCCGATTTCGCCATCGCGACCGAGTCGCTGGAGCTATTTACCGATTTAGTGCTACTGCCCTGCTATCGTTGGAACCGCTGCGTACTGGTGCCTAAAGGGCACCCGCTAGCCACTCATCAGGGCCCGTTGACCCTGGAGGCGCTCGGTGAACATCCGCTGGTCACCTACGTGTTTGGGTTTACCGGCCGCTCGCAGTTAGACGACGCCTTCAAAGCGAAAGGGTTAACACCCAATGTGGTGCTAACCGCCGCCGATGCCGACGTGATCAAGACCTACGTACGGCTGGGCATGGGGGTTGGCATTGTGGCGCATATGGCTGTGGACGAGGCGCTTGATGATGACTTGGTGGCACTGGATGCAAGCCACCTGTTTGCCAGCTCTACGACAAAAATTGGTATCCGTCGTGGCACCTTTATGCGCGGTTACATGTATGATTTTTTGGAGCGCTTTGCGCCTCATTTAACCCGCGACCGGGTTGATGAAGCATTAACGGCAGGCCCGCGCCATGAGCAGTCGTTGTTTGACGACCTGGACCTGCCGGAGTATTAACCCGCAGTGTGGAGTTAGTGCTGCAAATGTAGCCCGCACTCGCGCTTCTCTTCCACCTTGGTAGGGTCGAAGTAATCGAAGTTATTGGGCAGATTATGCGCCTGTAGATACTGGTACATATCTTTGGCGCTCCACTGCAGCAACGGGGCAACTTTCAATAGGCCATCGCTGTTGCGACTAACCGGCTGCATTTTTGCGCGCTCGGGGGTGTCCTCAGCGCGCAGTGCGGTGAACCATACGTCGGGCTGCATTTCACGCAGCGCACGCTCGAAGGGCTCGATTTTAACTTCCTGAGTAAAGGCTGCGTGGCGCGGGTCGTCGATACCCGGCATGGGGCCTTCCAGCGCCTCGCGGTGGGCGCGCGTGCGCCGGGGTACAAAGCTCACGATGTTCAGGTTGAGTTGTTGAATCACTTCGTCAGCGAATTGATAAGTCGCTTCGGTGTTGTAGCCGCTGTCCATCCACACAATGGGTATATCCGGGCGCACCTGGGTCACCATATGAAGAATCACCGCCTCAAAAGGGCGAAAGTTGGTGGTGCAAATAGGTCGTGCACCCTGGGTCAGCGCCCACTCAACTAATCCTTGAGGATTATTTGCGAAATCTCTGTTAATCGCTTCAAGCTCTGAGGACATACTGCCTCCTAATCGGAAGTTAAATAATACTGACTAGGCTACCAAACAGGAGGCAGCGAACCCCAATACCGTTTAGTTTGGCTTTTATATTCCTTTTTGATATAGAGCTCGCGTTGCTTATTCCAAAGCGCCAATAAGATGGCGAATTTTATCCAGTGTCTCGGTGTACTCTTCGTCCGCTTGAGAGTCTGCTACTAAGCCCCCTCCGCCCCATACATGCAGTCTTCCCGCCTCGGCAACCATAGTGCGAATAGCGATGGAGGTATCCATGCTGCCACGTACATCGACATAGCCAAGGCTGCCGCAATAAACACTGCGTTGGCAGGGTTCTAGTTCATCAATGATCTGCATCGCGCGAATTTTAGGTGCACCGGTAATTGAGCCGCCAGGAAAGGCCGCCTTAAGCAGTGCCAGCGGGGTGTAATTACCGGCCAGCGTTCCCTGCACCACGCTAACTAGGTGGTGCACGTTAGGGTAGCTCTCTAAGCGACATAGCTGCGGAACGCGAATGGAGCCTGGCTGGCAGACGCGACCCAGGTCATTGCGCAGCAGGTCAACGATCATCACATTTTCAGCGCGATCTTTAGTGCTGCTCAATAGCTGTGCCGCCAGCGCCTGATCCTCTTCATGTGTGGCCCCTCGCGGGCGGGTACCTTTAATCGGCCGTGTTTCGACCTCGCCGTTGCTGCACTGAATAAACCGCTCGGGTGAAAGTGACAGTACGGCCTTATCGCCCCAGGCCATAAAACCTGAATAGGGTGTGGGGGTCGCTTTGCGTAACTGCAGGTACGCCTGCCACTCATCCCCTTGGTAGTCGGCATAAAAGCGTTGAGCCAGGTTGATCTGATAGCAGTCACCCGCGCGAATATAGCGCTGCACGGCGTTAAAGCGTGCGACATATTGGGTGTGGCTAAGTTCTGCTTTAAAGGTATTCGTTAATGTAAACGCGCTAGTTGGCTCTGGCGTCTTGGTAAGCCAGTTTTCCACCTGCTCACGACGCTGCGGAGTGGCGATTAGCCACGCCTGCTGGGCCATGTGATCCAGGGTGATACACCAGTCGTAAAGCCCCAAACGGGCTTGCGGTAAGGTGACCGGGCTTGCCTGAGCACTCTGAACCGATAAGGTTTTACGCCCTAAATCGTAGCCCCAGTAGCCTATTAGCCCGCCTAGAAAAGGGAGTTCACTGGTTTCATCAGGGATATCCAGTTGATCCAGTAGCCACTGCTGAAGAGCAAACGCATCGTTAGCCAAGTGCGCCGGTGGGCTAAGCTGATCTGACGCAATACTCGCTTCGCCATGATGAGTAACTTCCAGCGTAGCAAGTGGGTCGCTGCTGATAATATCAAAGCGACCGGTGGCGATAGGGCGGCCACTATCGAGCAGCACCGCGCCGGGCCTGGCACGTAGGCAGGCGAATATACCCAATGGGTCGGGTGAATAGGGCAGGGCAGTTATCGTCAACGCCTGGTTCATTAAGCAAACGCCTGGCCGGTAAAAGGGCTGCATATGTTAGAGGTCGTTGAAGATCGGCACCAGTCGCACGATTGACGCATTTCTCACGCTCGGAAGAGGATTGTTGACACTGTTTTTGCAGCTAGACTTTTTGCCTACAACGAAAGATGTATAAAGTCGCTTTATAAGCAGGTTGACGGCGGTGGTTCGCGGGGCTAAAGTTTCGCTATGTTTCTAATTGTCGACAATTCGCCATGAGCTTACCTGTTTCTTCTTCTTATTCCGATTCCTCGCCGCATGAAATGGCAACCCCTGAAGTACGCACGCTCGCCGAGCGGGTATTTCATCAGTTGCAGGATGCCATCGTACGCGGCGAGCTTGCTCCCGGCAGTAAGATCACCGAGCCGGGATTGTCTAAAACCTACGGTATTTCACGTGGGCCGCTGCGCGAGGCGATGCGCCGCCTGGAAGCACACCGCCTCATCGAGCGGGTTCCCCATGTGGGCGCAAGGGTGGTTAAGCTCTCAATGAAAGAGCTTTTAGAGCTGTTTGACCTGCGTGAAGCCCTGGAAAGTATGGCGGCGCGCTTGGCGGCTGAGCATATGTCACCGGCAGAGGTTCAGGGTTTGCGGGATGTGCTGGCGCTGCACGAAGGTCAGGCGGATTTAAAGCGTGGCGAAGCTTACTACCAGCGCGAAGGCGATCTCGATTTTCACTACTGCATCGTTCAGGGCAGCCACAACAAAATGCTAATGAACCTGCTCTGTGATGACCTTTACTACCTTGTGCGCCTTTATCGCACTCAGTTCAGTGCTAGCGGCACGCGACCGCAGCGCGCCTTTGTGGAACACCATCGCATTGTTGATGCCATTGAAGCTGGCGATGCGGAGCTGGCCGAGCTGCTCATGCGCCGCCATGTCAGCGCCTCCCGCGCCAATGTGGCGGATCGCTATGCAGCGACCCTCGAACAGTCAGCATCTAAATCGCAAAGTTCTTAATCACGAAGCTAAAACATAACTAGAAATTAGCAATAGGAGAAACGCCCCATGTCCCAGATGACTCCCGGCGCCCGGTTTCGAGCCGCGCTTGAGGCTAACCGTCCGCTGCCGATCTTAGGCACCATTAATGCCTACACAGCGTTAATGGCCGACAAAGTAGGCCATCAAGCCATCTATCTTTCAGGTGGTGGTGTTGCCAACGCCTCGTTCGGCTTGCCGGATCTGGGCATGACGACCATGAATGATGTGGTGGAAGATGCCCACCGTATCTGCGGCGCTACCGAGCTGCCGCTGTTGGTGGATATCGATACCGGTTGGGGCGGTGCCTTCAATATCGCCCGCACCGTGAAAGAGATGCAGCGCGCTGGCGTGGCCGCGGTACATATGGAAGATCAGGTCGCGCAAAAGCGCTGTGGACACCGCCCCAATAAGGCGATTGTCTCCCAGCAGGAGATGGTCGACCGCATTAAAGCGGCAGCGGATGCCAAGATCGATCCCGACTTCTATTTGATTGCTCGCACCGATGCGTTTCAAAAAGAGGGGCTTGATGCGGCCATTGAGCGTGCCAACGCCTGCGTTGAAGCTGGTGCAGATGCCATCTTCGCTGAAGCGGTTCATACCTTGGATGATTACAAAGCCTTCTGCGAAAGGGTCAATGCACCGATCCTGGCTAACATCACCGAGTTCGGCGCTACTCCGCTATTTACTCAAACGGAGCTTGGCGAGGTTGGCTGCCGCATGGTGCTTTACCCGCTCTCGGCCTTCCGCGCCATGAACGCCGCGGCACTGCAGGTCTATCAAAGCATCCTCGACAATGGCCACCAAAAAGACGTGGTGCCGCTGATGCAAACCCGCGACGAACTCTACGATTTTCTCAATTACCACGACTTTGAGCAGAAGCTGGACGCGCTGTTTGCCGAGAAAGGCGATGACCAATAAACCGCCAGTTAAGATGAAGCGCAGTTGGAAATGATTTCTTCTGCAAACTGGTGAGAGGACAGGTTGAAGCGAGGGTCTTTTGTCATGGATGACAAAAGTAGCGCCCAGGGAAGGGTTCACAGCGCCCTCGCGGAAACCTGTCCTCTCACCAAGATAGCTTTGCCGAAAGTTTAATGAACGACCTTATTCATAAATCGATAGTAAAAATAAAAGCAGTAATAGGAGACACACCATGGCTGATAAACCCGCAACAGGTGCAGGACTGCGTGGCCAGAGCGCCGGTTCCACCGCGCTGTGTACGGTAGGTAAAACAGGCTCAGGCCTGACCTACCGCGGATTTGATATTAAAGAGCTGGCTGAAAAAGCCAAATTCGAAGAGGTCGCTTACCTGCTGTTAAAAGGCAAGTTGCCTAATCAGGGTGAGCTAGACCACTACATCAGCAAGCTCAAAAGCCTGCGCGGCTTGCCCGATGCATTAAAAACGGTACTTGAGCAGATCCCCAAAGACGCTCACCCGATGGACGTAATGCGCACCGGCACTTCAATGCTGGGCAATCTAGAAACCGAGGAGAATTTTGATCAGCAGCAAGACGTTGCTGATCGGTTGCTGGCGGTGCTGCCCTCGATTATTTGTTACTGGTACCGCTTCTCCCACGACGGTGTGCGCATTGATACCGAAACGGATGATGACTCAGTAGGCGGGCATTTCCTTAATATGCTGCGCGGTGAGCCCGCCTCTGAACTGCATGCGCGGGTCATGAACGTATCGCTGATTCTTTACGCCGAGCACGAGTTTAACGCCTCTACCTTTACCGCAAGAGTATGCGCCTCGACGCTTTCCGATATGCACTCCTGCGTGACCGGTGCGATTGGGTCGCTGCGCGGCCCACTGCATGGCGGCGCCAACGAAGCGGCCATGGCGATGATCGAGGATTGGCAGTCGCCGGAAGAAGCAGAAAGCAAGATCATGGGCATGCTGGAGCGTAAGGATAAAATTATGGGCTTCGGGCATGCGATTTATCGCGAGTCCGACCCGCGCAACGCGATTATCAAGCACTGGTCCAAGAAGCTCTCTGACGATGTGGGTGATAAGGTGCTTTACCCGGTTTCTGAACGGGTCGAAGAGGTCATGTGGCGTGAGAAGAAGCTGTTCTGTAACGCAGACTTCTTCCACGCCAGCGCATACCACTTCATGGATATACCCACCAAGCTGTTTACGCCGATTTTCGTCTGCTCTCGGCTGACTGGCTGGGCGGCGCACGTATTTGAGCAGCGCGCCAATAACCGCATTATTCGCCCTAGCGCCGATTACACTGGCCCCGAGAAGAGCGAGTGGGTGCCGATAGAAGCGCGAGACTGAACCGCTTGCTGCCCGGTGACTTGGACACCGGGCTTTTTTCAGCCCCCTTCTTGTGAGTCTGCCTGCTATGAATACCCAATACCGTAAACCTCTGCCTGGCACAGCGCTTGAGTTTTTTGATGCTCGCGAGGCGGTGGAAGATATCCAGCCCGGTGCCTATGCGCAGCTGCCCTATACCTCACGTGTGCTGGCTGAGCAGTTGGTGCGCCGCTGCGATCCTGAACTGCTCACCGATGCGCTAAGACAGTTGATTGAGCGCAAGAGTGACCTGGATTTTCCCTGGTACCCTGCGCGTGTCGTCTGCCACGATATCCTAGGCCAGACTGCGCTGGTCGATTTGGCCGGGCTGCGTGACGCCATTGCTGAGAAGGGCGGCGACCCCGCCAAGGTCAACCCGGTAGTGCCCACCCAGCTAATCGTTGACCACTCGCTGGCGGTGGAGCACGCAGGGTCGGAAGAGGGCGCCTTCGAGAAAAACCGCGCCATTGAAGATCGCCGCAACGATGATCGCTTCCACTTTATCAACTGGACTAAGACGGCATTTGAGAACGTCGATGTGATTCCCCCCGGCAACGGCATCATGCACCAGATTAATCTGGAGAAGATGTCGCCGGTGGTGCAGAACCGTGACGGCATTGCCTATCCGGATACCTGTGTGGGTACCGATAGCCATACGCCCATGGTCGATGCCCTTGGCGTTATCTCCGTAGGTGTGGGTGGTCTGGAGGCCGAAAGCGTCATGCTGGGCCGTGCCTCCATGATGCGCCTGCCGGATATCGTCGGCGTGGAGCTGACCGGCCAGCTGCAGCCCGGCATTACCGGCACCGATATGGTACTGGCGATTACCGAGTTCCTGCGTAAAGAGCGGGTAGTAGGCGCTTACCTGGAGTTCTACGGTGAAGGTGCCGACGCGCTAACGGTCGGCGATCGCGCCACTATCTCCAATATGACCCCCGAATACGGCGCGACCGCGGCGATGTTCTACATCGATGGCCAAACTATCGACTACCTGAAAATTACCGGCCGTGAAGATGAACAGGTGGCGCTGGTCGAAACCTACGCCAAGCACACCGGCCTGTGGGCGGATAGCTTGACCGAGGTTGAGTACGAGCGGGTACTGACCTTTAACCTCTCGTCGGTAACCCGCACCCTGGCGGGGCCCTCCAACCCCCACGCCCATTTGCCAACTTCAGAGCTTGCCCAACGTGGTATTGCTGTTGGGCTTGAGGCGGCACAGGCGGAAGAGAAAGCGGGCAAAATGCCCGACGGCGCGGTTATCATCGCCGCCATTACCAGCTGCACCAATACCTCTAACCCACGAAATATGGTCGCCGCCGGGCTTATCGCCCGTAACGCCAACCGGTTGGGTTTGCTGCGTAAGCCGTGGGTGAAGTCGTCGCTGGCGCCGGGCTCGAAAACCGTCAATATGTACCTGGAAGAAGCTGGGTTGATGAGCGAGCTGGAAAACCTCGGCTTTGGGGTTGTGGCCTACGCCTGTACCACCTGTAACGGTATGTCCGGGGCGCTGGACCCAAAAATCCAGCAGGAGATTATTGAGCGTGATCTCTATGCGACCGCCGTGCTTTCCGGCAACCGTAACTTCGACGGCCGTATCCACCCCCATGCCCAACAGGCCTTTTTGGCGTCTCCGCCCCTGGTGGTCGCCTACGCCATTGCGGGTACGATTCGCTTTGATATCGAAAAAGATGTCCTGGGCGTGGATCAGGCGGGAAATCCCGTCACTTTGAAGGATATCTGGCCAGCGGATGAAGAGATCGATGCGATTGTTAAATCGTCGGTGAAGCCGGAGCAGTTCCGCCAGACCTATATTCCCATGTTCGATCTGGACAAGAGTGCCCGCGCTCAGGTCAGCCCGCTATATGACTGGCGGCCCCAGAGCACCTATATTCGTCGCCCGCCTTACTGGGAGGGCAATATGGCTAAAGTGCGCACTCTGAAAGGTATGCGGCCGTTGGCGATACTGCCGGACAATATCACCACCGATCATCTTTCACCCTCCAACGCGATTCAGTTGAACAGCGCGGCAGGGGAGTACTTGGCCAAAATGGGCCTGCCGGAGGAAGACTTCAACTCCTACGCCACCCACCGCGGTGACCACCTGACTGCCCAGCGCGCTACCTTCGCCAACCCGAAGTTGTTCAACGAGATGGTGCGCGATGCCGACGGCAACGTTAAACAGGGCTCGCTGGCGCGGGTAGAGCCGGAAGGCCAAGTCACCCGCATGTGGGAGGCGATTGAAACCTACATGGCCCGCAAGCAGCCGCTGATCATTATTGCCGGGGCGGATTACGGTCAGGGCTCCTCACGGGACTGGGCGGCTAAAGGCGTGGCGCTGGCGGGCGTGGAAGCGATCGCCGCCGAAGGCTTTGAGCGTATTCATCGCACCAACCTGATCGGGATGGGGGTGATGCCGCTGGAGTTTGAGCCCGGGACTACGCGTATGACACTGGGCCTGGACGGCACTGAAACCTTTGATGTCGAAGGCGCCGTTTCGCCAGGGGCGATGCTCACCCTGGTGATCCACCGCCAAAACGGTGAAAGCGAGCGGGTTACGGTGAAGTGCCGTTTGGACACCGCCGAGGAGGTGTCTATTTACACTGCTGGTGGTGTACTGCAGCGTTTTGCTCAGGACTTTCTTGAGTCCACGGCGGCTTAATTGAAACGGCCTAGCTGGCGAAGAGAACCCGGTGCCTTTAGCTTTTCGAACCTAGCTTTTCGAATCAGGCTTAGAGCACCGGGTTATTTTTAGGAGTGGTAATGATGAGCGAGTCAGTTCAAAACAACAGTGTGCCGCAGATAAAAATTCCAGCCACCTATATGCGCGGCGGCACCAGTAAGGGCGTGTTTTTTAAACTAAGCGACCTACCCGAAGCGGCCCAGCAGCCAGGCGTGGCGCGGGATCAGTTGCTACTGCGTGTCATCGGTAGCCCTGACCCTTACGAAAAGCAGATTGATGGTATGGGGGGCGCCACTTCAAGTACCAGCAAGACGGTGATTCTGTCTGAAAGTGAATCGGCAGAACACGATGTGGATTACCTGTTCGGTCAGGTCTCCATCGACAAGCCCTATGTGGATTGGAGCGGTAACTGCGGCAACCTCTCCGCGGCGGTCGGCCCTTTTGCGATTAGCAATGGTCTTGTTGACCCTGCACGTATTCCTGAAAACGGGGTGGCCGAGGTACGCATTTGGCAGGTGAATATACAGAAAACCATCGTCTCACGGGTGCCTATCGTCAATGGCGAAGTGCAGGAAACTGGCGATTTTGAGCTGGATGGCGTGACCTTTCCTGCTGCCGAGATTCCGGTGGCCTTTATGGATCCGGCCGATGGCGAGGGAGCCATTTTTCCCACCGGTAATCTCATTGATCAGCTTGATGTGCCAGGCGTGGGGATATTGAAAGCAACCCTGATTAATGCCGGTATTCCCACCGTGTTTATTAACGCCGCCGACATTGGCTATACCGGCGCCGAGCTGCAGGATGCCATCAATGGTGACAGCCGGGCGCTTGAGATGTTTGAAACTATCCGTGCCCATGGTGCTGTGCGCATGGGGCTAATCAGTGATGTCAGCGAAGCGGGTAAACGACAGCACACGCCCAAAGTGGCTTTCGTAGCGCCGCCGGCGGATTACGTATCATCGAGCGGTAAAAACGTACTGGCGACGAATATCGACCTGCTGGTGCGAGCGCTCTCCATGGGCAAGCTGCACCACGCCATGATGGGCACCGCCGCCGTTGCCATTGCTGCGGCGGCGGCCATTGAAGGCACATTAGTGAACCTGGCCGCCGGTGGCGGTAAACGAAACGAGGTCACCTTCGGGCATCCTTCCGGCAGCCTGCGGGTGGGAGCTGAGGCAAGCCTGGTGGAAGGGCGTTGGCATATCGAACAGGCACTGATGAGCCGCAGCGCGCGGGTGTTGATGGAAGGATTTGTGAGAATTCCTGGTGACAGCTTTTAGGACGCATTCCTTGGGCCATACTGAGTAGGTGATTCAACAGTAGGAGATAGATCCATGTCTGCCACATCCGAAGCCAATGAGCGGCCCGATTACGACCCCGAGCTACAGGCTATTGCCGATTACGTACTCAATTATCAGGTGGCGTCCGATGAGGCATTGGAAACCGCCCGCTACTGCTTAATGGATACGCTTGGCTGCGGGCTGTTGGCGCTGCGTTTTCCAGAGTGCACAAAGCACTTAGGCCCGATAGTGGAGGGCACGGTAGTACCGTTTGGGTCGCGGATACCGGGCACCTCGCTTCGCCTTGACCCGGTTAAGGCGGCGTGGGATATCGGCTGTATCATTCGCTGGTTGGATTATAACGACACTTGGCTTGCCGCCGAGTGGGGGCACCCTTCCGATAATCTTGGTGGAATACTCGCCGTGGCTGACCATCTGTCTCAGCAACGAGTCGCTAAAGGCGAAGCACCCCTAGTGATGCGCGATGTGCTCAACGCCATGATCATGGCTCATGAGATTCAGGGGGGGCTGGCGCTGGAGAATAGCTTCAATCGGGTTGGCCTCGATCACGTGGTGCTGGTGAAGGTCGCCTCTACGGCGGTGGCCGCCAAGCTGTTGGGCGCCAATCGTGAACAGTTGCTCTCGGCGCTTTCACACGCCTGGGTGGATGGTCAGAGCCTGCGCACCTATCGTCATGCGCCAAATGCTGGTTCACGTAAAAGCTGGGCCGCAGGGGACGCCACCTCACGGGGCGTGCGCTTAGCGGATATCGCTCTGCGCGGTGAAATGGGTATTCCCAGCGCGCTCTCGGCGCCCCAATGGGGCTTCTACGATGTGCTGTTCAGTCATGCCAACAAAGATTTGAGCCTCAAACCGGAAGCTGACCGCCGCCTACGCTTTCAGCGGGAGTTTGGCAGCTACGTGATGGAGAACATTCTGTTTAAGATCTCCTTCCCCGCTGAGTTTCACGCTCAAACCGCCTGTGAAGCCGCCGTGACGCTCCATCCGCAGGTGAAAGACCGCTTGGCCGATATCGAGAAAATCGTGCTCACCACCCACGATTCGGCTATTCGGATTATTTCCAAAACCGGCGCACTCGCCAATCCGGCGGATCGTGACCACTGCCTGCAATACATGACAGCGGTGCCGCTTATCTTTGGTGCGCTTACCGCCGAGCACTATGAAGACAGCTTTCATGCAGCTCATCCGCTAATAGATGAGCTGCGTAATAAAATGGTGGTAGAAGAAAACGCCGAGTATTCGGCGGATTACCACGACCCTGAGAAGCGCTCTATCGCTAATGCAGTGCAGGTGTTTTTTAGCGATGGGAGTGCGACCGATAAAGTGACAGTGGAGTATCCGGTCGGCCACCGACGTCGTCGGGAAGAGGGGATGCCGCTATTGGTTGAAAAGTTTGAGCGCAATCTGGCAACTCGCTTTCCGACAAGTCGTTGCCAAAAAATCGCCGAGCTGTGCAGCCATCAAACAACACTTGAAACGATGCCAGTACACAAATTTATGGATATGTGGATGATTTAACGTGCGCTATTCACAGTGCCCGGTGCTTATACACACCGGGCACTGTGGTGTTAACGAGCGACATGCTCTCCAATGAGGCTATTCAAATGTCACTTGATCGCGCATGCGGTCAACGGTGGCAGGCCCAATGCCGCTGACGCGCTCAAGATCTGCAGCGCTTTCAAAGACGCCGTTGGTTTCGCGCTCTTCAATGATCGCGTCGGCTCGGCTGGGGCCGATCCCTGGTAGTTCGGCCAGCAGTTCAGCATCGGCAGTATTGACGTTAATCGGGGCTACATCTTGTGCCAGCACGCCACTGGAAAGCCCTAAGCTAATGCTAAACAGTAGTGCGGCCAGCATTCCTTTAAGTGTCATTTTCATATGCAATGATCCTTTTAATAGCGTTGGTTTTTTGTGTTTACACATGCGACGTCGTGTAGAGGTTTCTACCTGTGCCCGCGTTATCAGTGGGCAAGATAAACGCCGCTGCACTTGTTAACTTAGCCTTATTTAAAGCGTGTTTATGTCAGCGATATATGACAGCAGTTGTAAGATTTTAGCTATGGATATATGGCAAATGGCTTACATGATGAGGGCGCGAGGAGTAGGGAGAGGCTGATATAATGGTCAAAAACGTACTTGGAGTAACGTTGTGGTCACCGATTCCCCGATTATTATTGCCCTTGATTACCCGTCGCTAGACGCCGCGCTATGCATGTCTGATCAGTTGGATCCCACCCGATGCCGTGTGAAAGTGGGTAAAGAACTGTTCACCCGTAGCGGCCCGGCAGTGCTTGAGGCGCTGCATGGGCGCGGGTTTGAGGTGTTTTTGGATCTTAAATTCCACGATATTCCCAATACCGTTGCCAGCGCTGTGCAGGCGGCGGCGGAGCAGGGCGTGTGGATGGTCAACGTACATGCCAGCGGTGGGCGGCGGATGATGGAGGCGGCCGTGCAACGTCTGGATCAGAATGCCTTAACGACCCATCTAATCGCCGTTACCGTATTGACCAGTATGCAGACCGATGATTTGGCAGAGCTGGGTATTAAGGCACCACTCGCCGATCACGTGGAGCGCTTAGCGCTGCTGGCGAAGCAGAGTGGCTTACAAGGAGTGGTCTGCTCGGCCCAGGAGTCTGCGCGAATCAAAACGCTATGCGGTGAGTCGTTCTTGAAAGTGACCCCTGGTATTCGGCCAAGTTTTGCAGTCGCTAATGACCAACAGCGGACGATGGGCCCCAGTGAGGCTATGGCTGCGGGAAGCAGCCACCTGGTCATTGGTCGCCCCGTCACTCAGGCTGACGACCCCATGGTAGCGCTTGAGGCGATTGAGGCGGAGCTAGAGGGGCACTAAATATTTCTGCATACCTTAGCTTTGCGAACACTATTCGCCCTCCACGCCAATGACCGGCTTAATCGTGCCCCAGAAGCGGCAACTGGGGCACTGCCACTGTAACGCGTCGCTAGCAAAGCCGCAGCGCTGGCAGCGATGACGCGTGCGGTTAAGCAGCAGCGCATCGGTATGATGTTTTAGTAACAGTAGGCGCGTATCCGGGGAAGGTTTTCCACTAAGGCGCTGGCTTTCAATATACAGATCGATCAAATAATCCAGCCCGCCTAAACTCGGCACGGCGCGCAATCGCTCACCAATCAACTCAATCGCTTTGTCGACGCCGTCACGCTGATGAACGAGCTGACCTAGGGCAATAATGGTACTGGTGTAAGGCGCTAGCTCAAGCAGGCGATAGAGATGCGCTTCGTAGCCGGTGTCATCATTATTGCGCATATAGGCGTGCTTAAGGGCAGGCAGCATGGTGGGGATATGCGCTATCTCCTGGCCGGGGATGTTGTCTAATCGCTCAATAGCGCGGGCATAGTGCCCGTTGTCCATCTCTAGTTCGGCCAGCATCAGGGTGGCGCGAACGCATTTCTCATCCAGCTGCAGGGCTTTTTTGAGATGCTTTTTCGCCAGAGGTCGACTGGCTTCACTAATTTCTTCCAGTGCCAGCTCGCATAGCCAGTGCGCCGCGGGGCGACGCATCTTAGGATACTGTTTAAGCAGCGGCTGAATAACGTCAAGGGCTTGCTGCCACGCTTTTTCACGCTCTAATAAGTCGACGAGCAGCTGTTTGGCAGCATAGCGGTGATCATCATCACCGCTATGCTCCAGCAGGGTATTGAGTAGCCGCTGGGCGCGGTCATGAACACCAAGCGCCATAAAATCCCGAGCAAGTTCAAGCTGGATCTGTTCGTTGGTGTGCTGCGAAAGGGCTGGGCGAGCCAATAGGTTTTGGTGAATGCTAACGGCTTTGTCGGCCTCGCCGCGGGCACGAAACAGCTTGCCGAGGGCGATATGGGTGTGAACCGTGTCACTGTTGACCGCTAGCACGTTGATAAAAGTATTGATCGCTTCGTCGGGCTGCTCATTAAGCAGGTAATTAAGCCCGACGAAGTAGTCCCGGGAGAGGCCTTGAGACGAGGCCGCAGGCGGATGGGTGCGATGTCGGCGGCGTAAGGCTTGGCGATAACCTAACCCGTAACCAATGGCAATGGCGACCAACAGTACGCTTAGCAGCGCGACATCCAGCATTTATGCCAGTTCCTTAAACTCCTGGGTGCGTAGGCTATCGAGCTCTTTACGCTGCTGCTTATTCTGGCGCTGGCTGCGGGCCAGGGTGGCTTTTAACCGCACGTAGGCACCTAGCATGGCGAGCATGCCGAGTATGACGCCAAACACCAGGGTCGCGAGTAGCCAAACCGAGAGTGATACCGCTGGCAGCTCCAGCCAGATAAGGTTTAAGGCAATGGTTTGCTGATTATTAACGGCAAACAGAATGCCTACCAGCACTACTATCAGCAAAATAACGGCTAAAATCAGCCCTTTGATCCAACGCATGTGAGTTTCCTAGTCTGTGACGTTCACGGTAGCGCTATTGTGTACGACTCAAGCAGCGACGTCATCCCACAGAAATTAATAGTCGCGTTTTAGTAGCCTAGTGCTCTACTTGCGTCTACCTGCTCGCGTAGCTCCTTGCCAGGCTTGAAGTGCGGCACATACTTACCTTCCAAATCGACTGCATCGCCTGTTTTTGGGTTGCGCCCTACCCGCGGCTCCCGATAGTGCAGTGAAAAACTGCCGAAACCACGGATTTCAACGCGACCGCCGCTAGCTAGAGAATCCGTCATGTCGTCCAGGATAATACGCACCGCCGTTTCAACATCTTTGGCGGATAACTCCGGCTGACGCATCGCAATTTGTTCGATTAATTCAGATTTAGTCATCGGTTGGCTCCCTGCGAACATTGAAGGCCGTGACGCGCTCTCGACCTCGCTAACATCAAATTCAGCATACTGCGCAATTCAGTATAAAACAATTCAGATAAAACAAGGTTCTACACTCTTTAATAGCATAGGCGATGGAGGGCGCTGGCGCGACCCCACAGCTTAGGTATACTGGCCTTTCATTTATATAACTGGAGCGGCTGACGTTGAACGACGATAATTCCCCAGCAGCCATTTTGCGCAAACGGCTTTACTGGCACTCCCGGCGCGGTATGTGGGAGCTTGACCTGCTGCTTATTCCATTTCTTGAACAGCGTTTTGACCATCTTGGCGAAGCGGATCAACTGGCCTACCAGCAGCTCATTGAAGGCGAGGATCAGGATCTTTTTGTCTGGCTGATGCACCGAGAGTGGCCCGAGGAGCCTAGCCAGCGGCGTATCGTACAAATGATCGTTGAACATGCTGAAACCACCGATAATTCTGCCTATCGTACCCTCTAAGTATTGGCTACTAGCCCAATGTGGGCTGTTGATCGGGATAGTAGCGCTGAGCTATTGGATAGGGGGCACGCCAGCGGCGGTGGCGATAACGGTGTTAGGCGTTGTCCTTGGATGGCGCGGCTATCTTCGTCAACCCAAAGGCGTGCTCTCGCTTACGTCGACGGTGCCACAAGTTCAAGGTCGTTGGCTGCGCGAGTCGCAGTCTGAAGAGGGGGCTCTCACGCGAAATGAGGCTCTGGGCGATACGGATCGAGTACGCTGTGACTATCTAGGGCCCTGGTTAATAGGGCTTTATGTGGGTAAGCAGCGGGTTTGGCTCTGGCCTGATAGCGCGCCTCAACAAAGCTTGCGTGAGGTGCGCAAGCTCTTTCATCGTCCGGGCCGCTAGCGGTTTGTTGCTAACGCGTCTGTTAAGTCGTTCATCGCAAGCGAAGAAGCAACGGCTTCAGGCTGCCGGCTAGGCCAGTCGGTGGAGTAATGCAGTCCGCGTGACTCATGCCGCTGCTGAGCGGCGAGAACAGTCAATAGTGCTAGCTGTAGGGTCTGGTGCAGGCGTTTGCCTTCCGGGGCTGTTAGGGCTCCCTGAATCTCTTCCACGCTGTTTAGCAGTGACTTCAAGTGCGTCAGGGCAGTACTTAGCCCGGTGGCGCTGCGCACAATGGAGACATGCTGGCTCATGGTGGTGCGCATTTGTTGGCGTATATCGCTGAGCACTGCCTTGGGTAAGACAGCCGCCGCAGCCTGCGCCGGGGGCTGAAATCCGCTACCGCTGGTCGTTTGGCCGTGCTGTTCCACGTCGGCTAACAGCGCTTGTGCACAGCTGCGGGCAAATACCAAGCACTCTAACAGCGAGTTGCTGGCCATACGGTTGGCGCCATGAAGCCCCGTGCAGGCGGTTTCACCGATGGCATAGAGGTTGGCAACGCTCGTGGCGCCTTGCAAGTTGGTGGCGACACCGCCGCAGCTATAATGGGCGGCAGGCACCACGGGGATAGCCTGCTGGGTGATATCAATCCCCCGGCAGGCACAGTGCGCCAGAATAGTGGGGAAGTGGTGGCGAATTGCCTTTTCACCTAAATGGCGAATATCCAACCACACGTGGCCCAGAGCGCTGCACTGTATTTCGGCATCAATGGCGCGGGCGACGACATCCCGCGGGGCTAGCTCCGCACGCTTATCCAGCGCCAACATGAAACGCTCTCCCGCCTCATTGAGCAGATGCCCGCCTTCACCACGAACCGCCTCACTTATCAAAAACGCCGGGCCTTCGGGGTCAAACAGGCAGGTTGGATGAAACTGTTGAAACTCTAGATTCATTAACCGAGCACCCAGCTCTGCAGCCATCATCATGCCTTCGCCGCTACTGGGAGCGGGCGTAGTGGTGTGGCGGTAAAGGCCGCTTGCGCCGCCGGTTGCCAATACGGTTTGGCGCGCAGTGAGCGAGTGCCACTGGTGGTTGGCATCGCTGCCATAGGCGCCGCGGCAGGCACCTTGGGAATCTTGTAGCAGACCAACCACCGTTAGGTCGTTGCGCTGGGTGATATTGGGGTGCTGTGCTACTTTGGCTACAAGCGTATCCACCACGGCGCGGCCGGTGGCATCATCCGCGTGGATAATCCGACGTGCGTTGTGGCCGCCTTCTCGGGTTAAATGATATGGGTAACGTGCTGCAGGGTCGTTCTCGGGGGTAAAGGGAACGCCCTGATCAATCAACCACTGAATAGCGGCGGGCCCATGGGTAACGGTAAAGCGAACGGCCTCGATATCGCATAGACCATCGCCAGCCACCAAGGTGTCATTGATATGCGCGTCGAGGTCGTCATCAGGCGAGAGCACGGCGGCAATGCCGCCTTGAGCCCAGCGGCTGGCGCCTTGATCATCTTGTGCAGGGCGAACCAGCGTCACTGACCTGTGATCAGCCACTTCCAAGGCAAGGGTGAGCCCAGCGACGCCGCCGCCAATGATAAGTACATCGGATGTTGGCGTGCTCATGGTGCCCGCTCCCTCTTGATACTGATCGAAATATTGCAAACCCTAAACGTCACTAGCTTCGTCGCGCGCGAAAAGTTAGAAGGCAGGCATCATAGCGCGGCGATTAGCGTTTAGCGATGCTTTGGCTTAAGAAATGAGTGATATTCGGGGAGACAATTGCGCGATGTTCAAGTACGCGAATAGGCGCAGTAAAAGGCTTCGTAAAGAAAGCCGATACAGGAAATAAATGACTGAAGAAGAAAAGCTGGAGGGGAAGTAAAACAACAGAAGTGGTGCCCGGAGCCGGACTTGAACCGGCACGGGGTTGCCCCCGAGAGATTTTAAGTCTCTTGCGTCTACCGATTTCGCCATCCGGGCTATACATCACAAAAAATCACATCGCAATGCTGTTTCGTGCTGCTTAAAACACCACTGCTACACAAAGATGGAGGCTGGAGTCGGAATCGAACCGGCGTACACGGAGTTGCAGTCCGCTGCATAACCACTCTGCCATCCAGCCTCAAAAGTCGTTGGAGCGGGAAAGGAGATTCGATCGGACTGGCGCACCAGCTCACGACCCTAGCCTTCAATACCACACATCCAAAATGGAGCGGGAAAGGAGATTCGAACTCCCGACCCTCGCCTTGGCAAGGCGATGCTCTACCACTGAGCTATTCCCGCTCGACTCGAGGGCGAATTATACGGATCGCCACCGTGTTGTCAATCAATGAATTAGCGTGTGTTCCTTATTTACTTATCAGCAGCTTACATGGAGCGGCTAAGATGCGGCCAGGCGGCTTTTAGGTACTGAATCATCGACCACAGCGTTAGGATAGCGGCGGTATATAGTACTACAACGCCTAACAGCGTAAATTCGTGCGTCGGTGGAAGCGCCAGCAAGATCAGCAGTGACACCATTTGCAGAGTGGTTTTAAGCTTGCCTATCCAAGAAACCGCCACCATGCCGCGTTTGCCCATTTCAGCCATCCACTCACGCAGCGCCGAAATGACAATTTCCCGGCCGATAATCACCAGCGCAGGGAGCGTCAGCACCAGGGTGTCGTAACGCTCGATCAATAGCGCTAGGGCGACGACCACCATGAGTTTGTCAGCCACTGGGTCTAAAAAAGCGCCAAAAGGCGTTGACTGATTCCAGCGTCGCGCTAAATAGCCATCCAGCCAGTCGGTAATGGAGGCCAGACCAAATAGACCGGCCGCCACGGGCATGCTCCAACTGAAGGGTAGATAAAACAGCACCACTAGCAGCGGAATAAAGGCGATTCTCGCCAGTGTCAGTATGTTGGGTATATTCATCGCAGAGAGCGATCCTTGCCGGAAAATCAGAGGATTCGAAGTGTCTGGCCTCATTCTATCCCCCTTGGCCGATGGCATCCATGCCAAACGGGCGTTTATCCGTTGAGTGCTCGGTAAATACTCTCGGCTAACGACGCATTAATGCCCGGTACGCGAGCGAGTTCATCGCGGCTGGCCTTTTGCACGCCCTGCAGGCCGCCGAAAAAGCGCAGTAATTCCCGTCGACGTTTGGGGCCAATGCCGGGGATATCTTGTAGGGTTGAAGTGCGTCGCGCTTTATCGCGCTGAGCGCGGTGGCCAGCAATGGCAAAACGGTGTGATTCATCACGAATATGCTGGATCAAGTGTAGGGCGGGGGAGGCAGGGTCCAAATCTAGCGGATTGTCCGCTGTTTCCACAAACAGGCTTTCAAGCCCCGCCTTACGCGTGGTGCCTTTGGCGACACCCAATAGAATGATGTTGACGATGTCGAGTTCTTTAAACACCTCGCGGGCCATATTGAGCTGGCCCTTGCCACCGTCGACGATCAGGATGTCAGGGGCGACTGCTTCACCGCTTTTCACGCGCTTAAGGCGTCGGGTTAGGGCCTGCTGCATGGCAGCGTAGTCATCACCGGCGGCTACCCCTTCAATGCGGAAATGGCGGTAATCGCTTTTGCGTGGGCCTTGATGATCAAACACCACGCAGGAGGCAACGGTCGCCTCGCCGTGGCTATGGCTGATGTCGAAACACTCCAGGCGTTGCGGTGTGTCCGCTAAGCCCAGCGCTTTCTGCAGGGCGGTAAAGCGTTGAGTGAGCTGGGTTTGGTTGGCCAGTTGAGAGGCTAGCTGCTGCTCAGCGTTGGTAATGGCGAGCTGTTGCCACTGGGCGCGGTGGCCGCGCACTTGGCTGGTAACGCGAATGCGCTTGCCCGCCTGCTGGGTCAGCGCTTCGGCAATCAGCTCGCTGTCGTCTAACGGGTGGCTGGTAATCACTTCGCTGGGCACGTTGTGCGGTTGACCGAAATAGTATTGGCTGACTACTTCGGTGAGCAGCGTTTCAAGCGGTAGATCCAGATCGTTTTTCGGCGTGTGATGACGCGCCCCCAGCAGGCGACCATCGCGCACGCTCAACACCGAAACGCCCAGTGCACCGGGGCGCTGGGCGAGGGCGAAAATATCCGCATCACCGCCGCCGGTGTCGACAAACTGGCGTTGCTGAAGCTGGCGCAGTTGCTGAACCTGGTCGCGAAGACGGGCGGCCTCCTCGAAGTTGAGTGCCTGGCTGGCCTTTTCCATCGCCTCCATCAGTTCTTGAGTAACACTCTCACTTTTGCCTTCCAGGCACATCACTGCGTGTTCGAGGTCGCGGCGGTAGTCTTCGGCGGAGATATAGTCGACGCAGGGAGCGCTACAGCGATGAATCTGATACTGCAAGCAGGGGCGTGAGCGATGGGCAAAGACGCTGTCCTCGCAGTTGCGAATATGAAATATCTTTTGCATCAGCGCCAAGCTTTCACGCACGGCTCCGCTGCTAGGGTAGGGGCCTAGGTAGCGACCATCGTCGCTGCGCTGACGGGCGCGCTTATACTCAAGTGCCGGGTAAGGATGGCGGTCGGTGACAAAGACAAACGGGTAGGACTTATCGTCGCGCAGTAAAATGTTATAAGGCGGACGCAATTGTTTGATCAGCGTCTGTTCGAGCAGAAGGGCTTCAGTTTCCGTGCGGGTGACGGTGACCTGAACGTCGGCGATACGCCCCACCATGGCCTGGGTTTTGGTATTCAGTTGACCACGGAAATAGCTGGCTAGGCGTGCCTTTAAGCGCTTGGCTTTGCCCACATAGAGCGTATTGCTTTGCTCATCAAGCATGCGGTAAACCCCTGGCGAGGAGCTTACCGAGCTCAAGAACTGTTTTGAATCAAAGGTCATATTAGCGTGTCGGTACCCGATAACAGCAGGGAAGATAGGGGTTATATTTGGGTGGCGTCAAACCCCTCGACCAGCCCGTGACGGAGCGCTAAGTGAGTAAGCTCGACGTCGGTGGCAACCTGTAGTTTATCAAAGAGTCGGTAACGATAGGTGTTTACCGTTTTAGGGCTTAAGTGCAGGCGATCGGAGATATCTTGCACTCGCTGGCAGTTAACGATCATCAGGGCAATCTGTAGCTCACGGTGGGAGAGGTGGCTAAACGGATTATCTTCCTCGGTGAAGTGCGAAAGCGCCAGGCGTTGGGCAATTTCCTGACTGACATAGCGGCGGCCATGAAACACTTGGCGAATGGCATCGGTCATTTCTATCGCATCTGCACCTTTGCTTAAAAAGCCTGAAGCACCTGCTTCAAGCATGCGGCGCAGCACGCTGTCTTCCATATGCGCGGTCAAGATCAAGACCTTCACGTCTTCCATGTTGCGGTGAATGCGTCGAGTGGCTTCGAGCCCGCCTATGCCCGGCATGCGAATATCCATCAACACGATGTCGGGTTTTAAATGGCGACACTGTGTTACTGCACTTTCGCCATCGTCGACCTCGCCCACAATTTTAATGTCACACTCTTCATTTAGCAGGTGAGCAATGCTAGTTCTTACTAGGTGATGATCATCGGCGATAAGTACACTGATCAATGGACAGGCTCCTGCTTGGAAACATCATGGACTCAGGCGTTGGCCTTGGACACTACTCTATCTTGTTAACTATATGTGCATATAGAGTGCCACAGCTAACGACAAAGGAGAATTAGTTGTCCGCTGCTGATGTAAAAACTTGACCGCGGTAAATGTTCACCGTAGTATCCGCCTCGCTGTTGGAAAGACAGCACGTGGGGCCTTAGCTCAGCTGGGAGAGCGCAACACTGGCAGTGTTGAGGTCAGCGGTTCGATCCCGCTAGGCTCCACCAACAAAAATTTCACCCAATATTAGAAAAAAGCCTCGTTGTTTAAACGAGGCTTTTTTTGTTTGCAGTAAATCGTTTATTCAGTGACCTTACCCAGAAGCAAAAATTCGATCAACGCTTTTTGTGCATGCAGGCGGTTGCCTGCTTCCTGCCAAACCACGGCACGTGGGTCGTCGAGCAGCGTGTGGCTGATCTCTTCTCCGCGATGGGCAGGCAGGCAGTGCAGGAAGAGGACGTCTTGGTCTGCCTGATCGAGCATGGCTTCAGTAACTTGGAAACCTGCGAAGTCGGCTTCACGTTTCGCCTGCTCCTCCTCTTGGCCCATGGAGGCCCAAACGTCGGTAGTGATCAGGTCGACGTGCTTTACCGCTTCCTGAGGGTCGTGCAGCAGCGTTACTTGATCGCCAGCGGCCGCCATAATATCGGCTCGGGGCTCGTAGCCTTTCGGGCAGCAAATGCGCAGATGGAAACCGAATTGGCGAGCGGCATTGATCCAGGAGTGGCACATGTTGTTACCATCACCAATCCACACTGCTGTGCGTCCCTTTACGCTGCCGCGTAGCTCAGTCCAGGTCATCACGTCGGCAAGTAGCTGGCAGGGGTGGTAGTCATCGCTTAAGGCGTTAATCACCGGTACGCTGCTGGCGCTGGCGTAGGTTTCCAGCCCAGCGTGGGAGAAGGTGCGAATCATCACCGCATCGACCATTTCAGACAGTACGCGAGCGGTGTCTTCAATTGGTTCGCCACGACCCAGCTGAGTATCGCGGGGGGAGAGAAAGAGTGCATGGCCGCCAAACTGTGCCATTCCCGTTTCAAACGAAACCCGTGTACGCGTCGATGATTTTTCAAAGATCATTGCCAGGGTACGGTTGGGGAAGGGTGTGTAAACAGGACCTTGGGCTTTTAGATTAGTTTTGATCGTAATGGCACGCTGGATCAAATAGTCCAGCTCATCTGGGGTCAAATCTAGCAAGGTCAGGAAATGGCGTGTCGCCATAAGGGCTTCTCTCCGCGCAAAAACACTATCCTAGCTATGCTGCAGGGGATGCGCAACGCGAACGGCATGCGTAGAATGCCATATACACGTTAAAGCCGAGCGCTCTACTCAGGTACTATTCTAAGTACGATTTCTTAAGTACTAGTCTCAAGTACCCATTACAAGGGCTAGGTTTAAGAACCAGGTTCTAGGGCCTGGTTCAAGGGCTAAGCCAAGTAGATGAGTGAGAGGGCATCGGTCATCAATAAGCGAGGAAATAGTATGAGCACAACTGCCGAAAACATTCAGCGTCAAATTAGCGAAAATCCGATCCTGATTTACATGAAAGGTTCGCCCCAACTGCCTCAGTGTGGGTTTTCTGCCCAGACCGTCCAAGCGCTTATGAGCTGTGGCGAGCGTTTTGCGTTCGTTAACGTTCTGGATAATCCGGATATTCGCGCCGAGCTGCCCAAGATTGCTAACTGGCCGACCTTCCCACAACTGTGGGTAGAAGGCGAGCTGGTGGGTGGTTGCGACATCGTGGTTGAGATGCATCAAAGTGGCGAGCTGGAAAAGCTAGTAAAAGCCGCTGCTGAGCGTGCTGGTGCGGCGGAAGGTGGTGATAACGCCTAGGCGTTGTCTAAAATAGCCCGCTTTATTCAGGCGGTTGGCGGGCTGCGGTGCAACCGTTAGAATGGCGTTTGTTCTCGCATCGTCTTTGTTATGCATCGTGGCCTTTGCCCCGCGCTGGCTACAGCGTGGGGCAAGTCAGCCCGCCGAAGGAAGTACAGCTTCATGAGTTATCAGGTTCTGGCCCGTAAGTGGCGGCCTCGCACATTCCACGAACTCGTGGGCCAGGCCCATGTTCAACGCGCCTTGGTCAATGCCCTGGATCAGGGTCGTTTGCATCATGCCTACCTGTTTACGGGGACTCGCGGTGTGGGCAAAACCACCTTGGCGCGTATTCTTGCCAAGTGTTTGAACTGCACGGCTAACGGACGTGGTGATGAGGGCATTACCTCTACACCGTGTGGGCAGTGCGATAGCTGTCAGGCAATTGATGAAGGGCGCTTTGTTGATCTTATTGAGGTCGATGCGGCGTCAAGAACCAAAGTAGAAGATACCCGGGAACTGCTGGACAATGTCCAGTATGCGCCTACCCAAGGGCGTTATAAGGTGTACCTGATCGATGAGGTGCACATGCTTTCCACCAGCAGTTTCAATGCGCTGCTGAAAACGCTGGAAGAGCCTCCCCCTCACGTTAAATTTCTGTTGGCGACCACCGATCCGCAAAAACTGCCGCCGACGGTACTTTCACGCTGTCTTCAATTTACCCTCAAACATATGCCACCAGAGCGCGTGGTGGAGCATCTCACCTATGTGTTGGGTGAAGAGGGCGTCGCTTTTGATGAAAGCGCCTTGTGGCTATTGGGTAAGGCGGCGGAAGGCTCAATGCGCGATGCCATGAGCCTCACCGACCAGGCTATTGCGTTTGGCCAGGGGGTCGTTCGTCATGCGGATGTGGCCGCCATGCTGGGTACCCTGGATCATCGCCATATTCTTGGGCTGGCAGAATCTCTGGCCGATGTGGATGTACAGCGCCTGCTCTCCGAAGTGGCCGAATTAGCCGAGCAAGGCCCAGACTTTGCCGCGGTGTTGGATGAGCTATCGAGCATACTGCACCGCTTGGCAGTGGCGCAGATGGTGCCGGATGCCGTGGATAACAGCCACGGTGATCGTGATGCTATCCTGCAGCTGGCAAGCCGCTTCACTGCTGAAGACATTCAGCTCTATTACCAGATTGGTATTCAGGGGCGTGGGGACATGGTGCACGCTCCTGATTTGCGCAGCGCGTTAGAGATGACGTTGCTGCGTATGTTGGCATTTCGCCCTCAGGGTGTACCGAAACCGCCGCGTACCCCGCTACCGCTTCGCCGCGAGCCTTCTCAATCGGCAGCGACCGAAACGAGTGCCCAAGTAGCAGAGACGCCATCACCGGCGCCGCAGCCCTCGCCAGCAGCTGATGCAAAGCCAGAAGTCCATTCCACACCAGGCGCTCAGCCTGAAACGCCATTAGAGCCAAGCCCTGAGCAGACAGCGTCTGCCGCTAAAGAGGAGCCGCCGCTGCAAGAGCCACCGCCTTGGGCAGTCGAAGCGGATACGCAAGCGTCTGAGGTGGAAGCTCCCCAGCAAGCCCCTGAGCCAGAGGCTATGTCTGAATCAGAACTCCTTACTGAGCCCAAGCCTGTTACTGAGCCAGTGCCAGCCTCAGCGCCTTCACCCGATGCCGCGCCCCAAACGGTGGAGCCCTCAACGGCTGCAGCGCAAGAAGCTGAACCAGAGGTCGTTCCAGGAGCCCTGTTAGAAACCCTGCCAGAAGCCTTGCCAGAAAGCCGGCCGGACATTCAGTCCGGCAAGCTGGATAATGCGCAGTGGTTGCAGTGCTTTGATTCTCTTGGCTTGGGTGGCTTAACCCGTAATTTGGCGGGCAACTGCCTGGTCGAGAGTGACGACGGTACGCTGCTTACGCTGCGCCTCGACCCCAGCCAAGAGGCCATGCAGGCGGAAGTACATCAAACCCGCATTGAGCGGGCGCTAAAAGAGCAGGGCATGCCAAGGCGAATAGCGTTTTACGTTGCCGAGTTGTCTAATAGCCTTGAGACGCCACGGCAGCGCGAAGAGCGTCTTAATAAAGAGCGTCATGCCCAGGCGGTTGATCTACTCAATCACGACCCCCATGTACAAAAGTTACAGCAGGCGTTTGGGGCAAAGCTGATAGAATCCAGCGTAAAGCCTGCCAACGCTATGCGCTAAGCTCATTTTCTAGACGCGTGATAGAAACACTCGTTTTAGCTATACCTTTTAACTACGTATGTTGGAGATCAGACCATGCTTAAAGGTGGAATGGGCAACTTAATGAAGCAAGCCCAAGAGATGCAGGAAAAAATGCAGCAAGCCCAGGAAGAGGTCGCCAAAGCCGAAGTCCAGGGTGAGGCGGGTGCCGGTATGGTCAAGGTCACCATGAACGGTCGCCATGACGTTTCAAACGTGACCATTGACCCCAGCGTCATGGAAGAGGACAAAGAGTTGCTGGAAGATTTGCTAGCCGCGGCGGTCAATGACGCAGTGCGCAAATTGGAAGTCAGTTCTAAACAGAAAATGGAAGAAGCGACGGCAGGTTTGAACCTTCCGCCCGGCTTTAAGATGCCGTTCTAAGCAATGCGTTTTTCTCCTCTCGTTGAGCAGTTAATGGATGCGTTTCGCGTATTGCCAGGCGTTGGGCCCAAAACGGCTCAGCGCATGGCGATGCATTTGCTGGAGCGTGAGCGTCCTGGAGGGCAGCGTCTGGCGGCGGTTATTCAACAAGCGATCGATGAAGTTGGATACTGCCAGCGCTGCCGCACGCTCACTGAAGCAGAGATCTGCATGCTGTGTGAAAGCCCGCGGCGCGATGATGCACTACTTTGCGTGGTGGAGTCGCCTGCCGATCAATTGGCGATTGAAGAAGCCGGTGGTTTTAAGGGGCGCTATTTTGTGCTCCACGGGCACCTTTCGCCGCTAGATGGCGTGGGGCCTGAGTCGATCGGTTTAGACTTACTGGAAGCGCGTGTTGCAGAAGGGCTCATCGAAGAGGTGGTGTTGGCGACTAACCCCACCATCGAAGGTGAAGCGACCGCCCATTATATTGCTTCGCTACTAGCAGAACACGGTGTCAAACTCTCGCGGCTTGCCTATGGCGTTCCCATGGGTGGAGAGCTGGAGTACGTAGATGGCGGCACTTTGAGCCGTGCATTTAATGGTCGCTTGCCGTTTGCCAGTGAATAAGCCTACCTAAAACGCAAATGCTTTAGTATTTGCGCCAACCTGGAAGAATGCTTTTGTCCTCTCTGACCCCCTCTTATCAATGGCTTGATACTCCAGAGGCGCTCGATGCAGCGTGTGAGCAAGTAGCCGATGCTTCTGTAATTGCTCTGGATACCGAGTTTTTCCGAGAGAACACGTTCTTTCCAGTGCCGGCGTTGGTTCAATTCACCGCGGGGGAAGAGGCTTATCTGATTGATCCGGTAGCCGTCCCGTGTACTGATAAATTCCGAGCCCTGCTGCAAAATAGTGCTATCAAGTTACTGCACGCCTGCAGCGAAGATCTAGAAGTCTTCCAGCACTGGGCAGGTGTATTGCCGGAACCGTTAATCGATACTCAGGTAGTACAAGGATTTTTAGGCGAAAATCCTGGAATGGGGTATCAAAAGCTGGTCGAATTTTGGGTCGGCGAAACCCTGCCTAAGGAAGAGACCCGCTCAAACTGGCTATTACGCCCGCTGTCGCCTGCGCAGTGCCAGTACGCTGCTCTGGATGTGATCTATTTGTTAAAAGCCTGGACGCTTCAGGCTGAAAAACTCGCCATGCTGGGACGGCGTGAATGGGTAGACGCTGAGTGTGCTAGCTTAATTGAACAGGCGGGCCGCAGCGTCGATAACGACCAGCAGTGGTATACCCGTCAACGCCAATTGTGGCGCTTAACGCCCCGGCAAATGGAAGCGTATCGGCTAATGACCACCTGGCGTGAAGGCGAGACACGCCGTCGTGACTTGCCGCGCAACTGGTTGATTAGCGATAAGCTGCTATTTGCGATCGCCGAAAAGATGCCCAGTAATCGCTTCGAGCTCGCTGAGGTGGAAGGCGTTAAACCGATGCTGATCAAAAAAGAGGGCGACGCACTGCTGGCAATGGTCAAACAGGCCCAGCACTGTGATGAAGAGGCGCTGCCCAAGCGTTGGCCAGACCCCATGCACCCGACGTTCAAATCACGCTTTAAAGCACTCAAGAAGGCGGTAACCGCTAAAGCTAATGACTTGGGTGTGGCACCGGAAATGCTCATGCGCCGCCGTGATATTGAAACACTGGTGATGCAGGACTTGGCAGGGGAACCTCTCACCTGGCCGACCGGTTGGCGTGGCGAATGTCTGAATGGCGCGTTGGCCCAGGCCCTTGAGGAGCGAGCATAATGAGCGACAAGCTGATTTGCGAGGTTTTTAAAAGCTCGCGTAAAGATGAAATGTATTTATATGTCGATAAGCGTCAAGGATTTGCAGACGTCCCTGCGCAATTACTTGAAACCTTCGGCAAGCCTGTACCGGTGTTTACCATGCTGTTGACCGCAGACAAAAAATTGTCACGGGTTAATGCGGCAGACGTGGTGGAAGGGATTAAAGACAAAGGGTTCTACCTGCAAATGCCGCCGCCCAAAGAGGCTTATTTGCTCGACGTGCATCGTGCCCATGTGGCTTCGCGCTCTGATGCCCGTTCTGACGAACAGTAGCGCCATCCGGCTATGAATTTTCTTGCCCATGCGTGGTTGGTGAGCGCTGGTAGCGATGATTTCCTCTACGGCAATTTAATTGCCGATGGCGTTAAGGGGCGCAATTTGGCCGATTGGCCTGCTGCTACTGCACTGGGCATTCGCCATCACCGTCGGGTGGATGCCTGGGTAGATAACCACCCTAGCGTTGTTAATGCACGGCGGCGTGCGCCAACAGGGCAGCGGCGCTATGCGGGGATAGCCCTGGATATGGTGTGGGATCATTTCCTGGCCCGTGATACGGCAGGGCAGGCGGATCAAGAAGCAATTGTTGAGCGCTGTTATCGACTGCTCTCCGCTCGTACCGCGCCGAACCGACTGGCCGGTATGATGCCGATTCTCGTCGAGCAGGACTGGCTAAGAGGCTATGCTGATTTTGCGTTTACCTGCCGGGCCGTTGCCGGGATTGGGCGGCGTTTGTCTGGCCCCAATCAGTTGGCTGCTTTAGTGCCTTGGCTGTACGACGATTATCAAGCGTTAGAGGCCGATTTCCAGACCCTATGGCCCGAACTATTGGCTGAATTAAGCCACCAAGATACACCCCCATCATAATGAGTTTTTCGTAATAATGAGCCAGGAGACGATGGAGACCGCAATGCGCGAACGTTTTTGGGAGCGCTTTACCCTCGAAGAGTTGACGCCCCAGGAGTGGGAAGCGTTATGCGATGGCTGTGGGCAGTGCTGCCTGCTAAAGTTGCACGACGAGGATACTCAGGAGTTAGCAGTACTGAACGTTGCTTGTCGCTTGCTGGATATTCACAGCTGTCAGTGCAGCGATTATGCGAACCGCTTTGAAACCGTTCCCGACTGCACCCAACTGACGCCTGCCTTGGTTAAAGAGTTCACCTGGCTGCCGCAGAGCTGTGGTTACCGGCGGGTGGCTGAAGGGCGCAAGTTGGCGGGTTGGCATCCGCTGTTAAGCAATGATGCCGAGCGGGTTCACCGCAAAGGCGTCAGCGTACGCAGCTTTGCGGTGTCCCAAGATGAGGTGCCCGAGCAGCAATTGGAGTCGCATATTATTGCCGTGCTGCCGATGTAGTTCCCTTTTAGCACTTTACTCAGCAGTTGAAGGTGCTGGCGAGTGCAGTCCCAGCGCCCAGAGGATAAACGCGTCTTGGCGGGCGGTATCGCGCCACGCTTTGAACCGACCGGATGCGCCGCCGTGGCCACTGCTCATATCGGTACGCATCAGAATCGGCGCTGACCCCAGCTGCTGTTGTGCCACCTGGGCATAAAATTTGGCGGGCTCCCAGTAGCTGACCCGGGTATCGAACCAACTGCCCTCAATCCACAGGGCGGGGTATGACTGCGCTTTAATATTATCGATAGGCGAGTAAGCGGCTATTCGCTCGGCGACCTCTGGTTCTTCAGGGTTGCCCCACTCGCTGTACTCCGCGGTCGTCAGAGGCAGCTCCGGGTTCTGCATCGTGCGCAGCACGTCTAAGAAGGGCACGTCTAGCAGAGCGGCGCAAAACTTTTCCGGGGCACGATTAATGCAGGTGCCGACCAGCAGCCCTCCAGCGCTGGCGCCATAGGCCGCTATGCGCTGTGAATCACTGACACCCTGCTCCACAAGCGCTTCCCGGGCGGCCAGGAAATCGTTAAAGCTGTTCTCCTTGTGGGCCATCTTGCCGTTTAAATACCAGGGTTCGCCGCGCTCGCCGCCGCCACGCACATGAGCAACGGCAAAGGCCGCACCGCGCTCGAGCAGTTCCAGCCGGGCGATCGAGAACCAGGGGTCGAGAGCCTCACCGTAAGCGCCGTAGCCATACAGCAGCGTGGGTAAGGGCTGATCCGCCAGGTCGGCGCGCATCACCACCGATACGGGCACTTGCTCGCCATCGCTGCTGGTTGCCCAAAGGCGGCGGCTGACTAGCTGTTCAGGCTGTAAGTTGCCGTAAACAGGTACCCGCTTCAGTAGCGTCCGTTCGCCACTGGTTAGATCGAGTGAAAACCAGCTGGGCGGCTGGGTAAACGACTCTTCGCGAAGGCGCACTACCTGGGTATCGAAGTGCGGGGCATCTTCAAGCATCTGCGAACAGGGTTGTTCAGGCAGTGCCAGGGTCTCATCCAGGGTGCAGCTATGCTGGGCATCGAAAAGTAAACGCCGCAAACGCACTTGCGCCTGGGCATGGTCGCGCTCAGCCAGCATCAGCCCCCAAGAGAACGCATCAACGCCTTCCAGGGTGGCTTCTTCACGGTGGGCGATTAACGTTTGCCAATTCAATTGGGGCTGACCAAGCTGACTTTCGGGCAGAAAGTCGAGCTGGAAGTGAGCACCTGCCTGGTTATGCAGGCGGTAAAAGCTGCCTGGTCGGTGATCAATGCTGTACTCAACCCCCGCCTGGCGCTGCTGAATACACAGCGGGGCTGAATCAGGAGAGTGAGCGGCCAATAGGTGAATTTCACTGGTGTCTTTTGAGCCGCTTTCTAGCAGCAGCCACGACCGCGAGCGCGTTTTGCCAATACCGAGCCAAAACTCAGGATCCTCTTCCCGTAGCACCAATACTGGCTCATTTGCAGCATCAGGCTCCATCAGTGAAAGCGCAAGCCGCCAAACGCTGTCTGGGCGCTGAGTGTCGTCAAACCGCGTGAACAGCAGCGTCGCTGTAGTGGCAGTTTGATCTTCTGCCCAGCAAAGCCCCGCACCAATATCGCTTAATAGTTGCACGGGCGTTCCGTTAGGCAGCGCTTTCAGCCACAGAGTAAAATGCTCGTCGCCTTGAGTATCTTCTGTCCAGGCCAACCACTGCTCATCGGGTGACAGCGCCATATCGCCCATGTCGTAAAAGTCTTGCTCGGCGGCACGGGCTCTAACGTCGAAAAAGCATTCCTGTTGTTCAGGCTGGCGATTGGGGTGGCGCCACCAGCAGGGGTAATCATCTTCGGCACTGGTTTCGTTCCAGAACGTGAAGTGGTCAAGCGTTGTCTTAAGGCTGGTCACGGCTAATTCGCGGCGCGCCAGGTGGCTCTGGTATAACGCTTCCTCCAGCGGGGCAAGCGGGGCAAACCAATCGGCTTGTTGCTGGTTGGCGGCCTCTAAAAAGGCACTGACCTGTGGGTCATCGCGCTCTTCTAACCAGTGCCATTGCGGGTCATTAGCGCGATAATAGCGTGCAGCGGGTAAGCCTGAAGGTATGCCTTGCTGTGCTTTCATAAATTGATAGGTACCATAACGGGAAATCAACGTCGGGTGAGTTCACCCATATGAGGGGTATTATGCTGTTTGCAAATTCAACGCCACTACTGTGGTTGAGTTATTACGGGCTGTCGCTGTTAGTGATTGTCGCGGTCTATTTTGCGTTCACTTTTCTGCCTCGCTTGCCACGTCTTGTGCTGACCTGGATGGTGGCAGGGGCAATATGGGCACCCGCCACTTTCCGGCTGCCGTTAATAGAAGAGGGTGAATTCTATACCGGTTGGGCACCTTCGGCGATGGTGGCGGCGGTTGGGTTTTTAGAAAACAACGGCGCAGCACTTCGTGGCGGGCTAATGTGGCTGGTGTTGGGGATGGCATTAGGCGCGCTGATTGGCGTTGCTCTGTGGTGGTGGCGCCGTCCTGGGGACGATGAGTATGTCGCCCAGGAAGAAGAGAGTGCCGATGAAAGCGAATCACCACGCCGTCGCGAACCGGTGATTGGTTAATGCCTGTGTTTAGGTTCCATGCTTTTGCAGAGAGCGCCGGGTGTCTATGTATTGGTAAAGCGTATGTGTGAACTGCTGGGTATGAGCGCCAATGTGCCCACCGATATCTGTTTTAGCTTTTCGGGCTTTTTGCATCGCGGTGGGGGCACCGGCCCTCATCGCGATGGTTGGGGAATTGCCTTCTACGAAGAGGGCGGTTACCGCGATTTTCGCGACCCCCATCCCTCCGTCGATTCCCCTATCGCCCGGCTAATTTGCGATTACCCGATTAAGTCCAATGTGGTGATCAGTCACATTCGCCAGGCCAACGTGGGGGGCGTAAAGCTTGCCAATACCCACCCTTTCACGCGCGAAATGTGGGGGCGACCCTGGTGTTATGCTCACAATGGGCAATTAAGTGGCTGGGAGCGTTTAGCGTTAGGAAACTACACCCCGGTTGGCAGCACCGATAGCGAGTACGCCTACTGCTGGTTAATGGGGGAGATTCGCCGTGAATTTCCTTGCCCGCCAGCAGATCCCACAACGCTGTGGGAGCGCTTGCACCAGCTATGTGAGCAGCTAAGAGCGCTGGGCGTGTTCAATATGCTGCTCTCCGATGGCGGCTATTTATATACATTTTGCGCCACGAAGCTTGCACATATTACCCGCTGCGCGCCCTTCGGCGAGGCGGAACTCTCCGACGCCGAGATGACGGTGAATTTTGCCGAACATACCACGCCTGACGACATCGTTTCAGTGATTGCCACTGAACCGCTCACGCACAATGAAGCTTGGCAGCGCATGGTGCCGGGTGAGCTATTGGTCTGGCGCGATGGAGAAATTCAGGCGCGTTACTGTCCATAAAGAAACGATCTACTAAATTGGAATGAGGGACGCAGCAGAAAATCAAGTGAGCCCGACTATGGGCTAAAGTTGAAACGTCAGTTTCAATCGATCGTTTTACAGCCTGTTAGAGGTCGTATATCGTTGGGCTTCTTAACCTATTTTTTCAGATAGAGCCTAGCGACAACAACAAGGTCGGTGACTTACGCCGACGCCAATAGCGGAGATTGCCCATGAGCGAACACGCCAACGCCGCCGTTTTACGTGGCCCAGCGCTTGAAGGGTTGGATCAGTACGATTCAGTCACGGATGTTTTTCATAACGCAGTAACACGCTTTAAGGACAAGCCAGCTTTTTCCTGTATGGGAAAAACGCTCTCTTTCGCTGATCTTGACCGCCTCTCTGCAGACTTTGCTGCATGGCTACAGCATGAAACCGACCTCGTTCCCGGTGATCGTATCGCCATCCAGTTGCCCAACGTACTGCAGTTTCCTGTGGCGGTATTCGGTGCACTGCGCGCAGGCTTGGTAGTGGTCAACACCAACCCGCTATATACCGAGCGGGAAATGGCCAACCAGTTCAAGGATTCCAACGCTAAAGCCATTGTGATTTTGGCCAATATGGCGGACAAGCTGGAGAAAGTGCTCGATAAAACAGATATCAAGCATGTGCTCGTCACCCAGCTAGCTGACTTGCACGATGTGCCCAAGCGCTGGTTAATCAATGCAGTGGTCAAGCACGTTAAGAAAATGGTGCCTGCTTATTCACTGCCCAGTGCGGTTGGCTTCCGTGATGCGCTAAAAAAAGGTGCCTCGCTAAGTCATACCGAGGTCAAGAGGAGCCACGACGATTTAGCCGCGCTTCAATATACCGGTGGCACCACGGGTATGCCAAAAGGCGCAATGCTGACCCATCGCAATCTCATCGCCAATATGCTGCAAGCGCGGGAAGCGATTGGTACTCATCTGACCGATGGCGAAGAGCTGGTTATCGCACCGCTACCGGTTTATCACATCTATACCTTTACGGTTAACTGCCTGTTCCTAATGGAAACCGGTAACCACTCTTTGCTGATCACTAATCCTCGCGACCTGGATGGTTTTATCAAAGAGCTCAAGGGGCTGCCCTTTAGCGCTTTTATCGGCCTCAATACGCTGTTTAATGCGCTATGTAATCGCGACGATTTCAAGCAGCTCGATTTTTCCAAATTGAAGCTGACGATCTCCGGCGGCATGGCGCTGACCAAAGCAGCGGCGCAGCGTTGGGAAAAAACCACCGGTTGCCCAATTGCCGAGGGGTATGGTCTGACCGAGACTTCTCCCATTGTTAGCTTCAACCCGACCGATTCGATCCAACTGGGCACTATCGGTAAGCCCGTGGCGGGCACCGCGGTAAAAGTCGTCGACGCCGATGGCAACGACATGGCATTGGGCGAGCCGGGAGAACTGTGCGTGCAAGGGCCACAGGTGATGAAAGGCTACTGGCAGCGTGAAGATGAAACCCGTGACGCCATCGATGAGGATGGCTGGTTTCGCACCGGCGACATCGCTGTGCTGCAGGATGATGGCTATATCCGCATCGTTGATCGCAAAAAAGATATGATCCTGGTTTCTGGCTTTAATGTTTATCCCAACGAAGTTGAAGATGTGGTGGCAGCCCACCCGGATGTGCTTGAGTCTGCCGCGGTCGGTGTGCCAGATGAAAATGCTGGCGAAGCCATCAAGCTGTTTGTGGTAAGTAAAAATGACCAGCTAGATGAAAAAACACTACGCGACTGGTGCAAAAAAGAGCTCACTGGCTACAAAGTGCCGAAATTCATAGAGTTTCGCGATGAGCTGCCCAAAACCAACGTGGGTAAAGTACTCCGCCGTCAGCTGCGTGACGAAGAGCCCTCAAAAACGTAATCAGATAGCCATTAATAAACACTCGATTAGCGGGCGAGGGCAGGTTGTAACAAGGGTCTTTCGCCATGGCCGGAAAATATTCCTGACAATTCCGGCATTTCCGCCATCCATGGCGGTCAGATGGCGAAAGTAGCGCCCACGGATGGGTTCACAGCGCCCTTGTGGAAACCTGGGCTCGCCCGCTTCCTGCTTGCTTTGTGGTTAGGCGTCGCGGAGCTGAAAGCGTTACACTATACGACCCGCTCAATTGAGCGGGTTGATTTTTTATATCTGTTATTAATATCTCTTGTTAAATGCCCAAGCGAATGGAAGCCGACTCAATCGTGACCACCGACACATCCCCAGCCCCCACCGATAGTCAACGTCTTGCGTCGCTGAAACAGGCCGCGGGCGATGTGATGCTGCGCGATGCAGAGCGGCTGGAGCGCCGGCTGGCTGGTTTAAACCGTCGCCTACGTGATAGCAAACCGATTAGCCGTGGCTTGGACGAGGTGCAGCGCGAGCTTGGTCGTGCCCAGCAGCAGCTCAGTCAGCGCGAAAGCCAAAAGGTCGCCTTCAATTACCCGCCAGAATTGCCGGTGGTCGAACGCCGGGAGGATATTGTCAACGCCATCCGCGATCATCAGGTCGTGGTGGTGGCGGGGGAGACCGGCTCAGGCAAAACCACCCAGCTGCCTAAAATGTGTTTGGAACTGGGCCGAGGCCGCCGTGGCTTAATTGGCCACACCCAACCGCG
Source organism: Halomonas sp. A3H3 (assembly GCF_000982975.1). Classification (NCBI taxonomy): domain Bacteria; kingdom Pseudomonadati; phylum Pseudomonadota; class Gammaproteobacteria; order Oceanospirillales; family Halomonadaceae; genus Halomonas; species Halomonas sp. A3H3. Next base: position 3,949,995 of record NZ_HG423343.1, read on the forward strand.
TCGCTTGGCTGCCCGCAGTGTCGCCAGTCGCCTGGCGGAAGAGCTGGAAGTCTCTCTGGGCGAGCAGGTGGGCTATCAGGTGCGCTTCACCGACCAGAGCAGCCCGACGACCCTGGTCAAACTGATGACCGACGGGATTTTGCTGGCCGAGACCCAGCATGATCCGCTGCTGCTGCGTTACGACACCATCATTATTGATGAAGCCCACGAGCGCAGCCTGAATATCGACTTTCTACTCGGCTACCTCAAACGTTTGCTCCCCAAGCGGCCCGATCTAAAAGTCATCATTACCTCGGCGACTATCGACGTGGAGCGCTTTGCCAAACACTTCGGCACCACCAAGACGCCTGCACCGGTGGTGGAAGTCACCGGGCGCACCTACCCCGTTGAAGTACACTACCGGCCGCTGGTGCGCGATGAGGACGATGAAGAAGACCGCACGCTGCAAGAGGGCATTCTGCACGCGGTGGAAGAGATTGAAGCCGTTGAGCGTGAAAAAGGCTGGTTGCATGGCCCTCGTGATGTGCTGGTGTTTTTACCTGGTGAGCGCGAAATTCGTGAAACCGCCGATACCCTGCGCCGCGCCGAGCTGAAAGGCACTGAAATCCTGCCACTCTACGCGAGACTCTCCAACGAAGAGCAGAACCGTGTGTTTGCTCCGCACCGTGGCAGGCGCATTGTACTCGCCACCAACGTCGCGGAAACGTCGCTGACCGTGCCTGGGATTCGCTACGTGATTGACCCTGGCCTCGTGCGTATCAGCCGCTATAGCTACCGTTCCAAGATCCAGCGACTGCCGGTAGAAGCGGTTAGCCAGGCCAGCGCCAACCAGCGTAAAGGGCGCTGTGGGCGGATTGCCGAAGGCGTGTGCATTCGCCTCTACAGCGAAGAGGATTTCCTATCCCGGCCCGGCTTTACCGACCCGGAAATCCAGCGCACCAACCTTGCCTCGGTGATTCTCTCGATGCTGGGGCTCAAGCTCGGCGATATCGAGGCCTTTCCGTTTGTTGATCCACCGGATAGCCGCTTTGTTAAAGACGGCTTTCGACTGCTGTTCGAGCTGGGGGCGGTGGACGACAAGCAGCGCCTTTCTCCGCTTGGGCGTAAGCTGGCGCGGCTGCCGATTGACCCGCGCTTGGCGCGAATGGTGTTGGCGGGTGCCGAATTCGGCAGCCTTCGCGATGTGCTGATCGTCGTCTCGGCTCTAGCCATCCAAGACCCCCGCGACCGACCGGCGGATAAGCGCCAGGCGGCCGACCAAGCTCACCAGCGCTGGCATGATCCGGATTCCGATTTTGTCGCCTTGCTGAACCTTTGGCACGGCATTGAGAATGCCCGTGAGGCGCTTTCAGGTAATCAACTGCGCCGCTGGTGCCGCGAGCACTACATCAACTACCTGCGCATGCGCGAATGGCACGACACCTTCCGCCAACTGCGCCAACTGCTGCGCGATATGGATATCGACGTGCCCGCGCCGCCGCCCCGTAATGAAGACGAGAGCGAAGAACAGGCGCGTCAAACGCGGCGTAAAACGTCGGGCAAGGTGCATCAGGCGCTACTCTCGGGGCTGCTCTCTAATCTGGGGACGTTGGTGGAGAACCGCGAGTATCTCGGCGCCCGCAATCGCAAGTTTATGATTCATCCAGGCTCAGGGTTGGCCAAGAAGTCGCCCAAGTGGATCATGGCGTTCGAGATGGTGGAAACCTCCAAGCTGTTTGCCCGCACCGTGGCCAAAATCGATCCCCAGTGGATTGAACCCCAGGCGCAGCACCTGGTTAAACGCAGCTACAGCGAACCGCATTGGGAAATGAAGCGCGCCCAGGTAGTGGCCTTTGAACAGGTCACGCTGTTTGGTCTGCCGATTGTGGCGCGGCGCAAGGTACATTACGGGCCAATCGCGCCCCAGGAGTCCCGGGAGCTGTTTATTCGCCGTGCGCTGGTGGAAGGGGAATTTCACACCAAAGGTGCCTTCTTTGCTCATAACCGCGCGTTGATCGACGAAGTCGAAGCGCTGGAAGATCGCGCTCGGCGGCGAGATATTCTGGTCGATGAAGACACGCTCTATGACTTTTACGACCAGCGGATCCCGGCGGAGATAGTCAACGGCAAGGGCTTTGAGCACTGGCGCAAGCAGGCCGAGCAGCAAGAGCCACAATTACTGCATTTCGATATTGATTCACTTAAAGCGCGCGACGCGGAGGACGTTACCCAGGCGCAGTATCCTGATCATTTGATTCTGGCGGGCGTCGCGTATCCGGTAAGCTACCACTTTGACCCCGAAGCCGAGGATGACGGTGTTACCCTGACCGTTCCCGCTGCAATGTTGCCCCAGGTGCCGGTGCATGCTCTGGAGTGGTTGGTACCTGGGCTGCTGCGTGAAAAGTGTATTGCGCTTCTGAAGTCACTGCCGAAAAGCATCCGCCGCCAGGTGGTGCCGATTCCTGATTGGGTGGATGCGGCGCTGGAAACCCTGGTGCCCGATCAGCGCCCGTTAACCGAGGCCTTGGGGGAGTTCATTCGCCGCCGTACATCGACGCGGGTGCATCCCGACGACTGGCGCCTCGACGTGCTCGAACCGCATCTGATCATGAATATTCGCGTGGTCGATCACGCGGGCGAAACCTTAGGGCAGGGGCGCGATCTGCGTGCTTTAGAGCAGCGCTTTGAAGCGGCAGCCAGCGCAGGCGCCCAGGCACTGGCTGAACAGGTTAGCCAAGAGCCCGCTGTGGCCGGGCTACCCAAGACGCCGCTGCCCGCTTCGCGCGTTACCACCCAGGCAGGTATTCGCGTAGAGGCGTATCCTGCCCTGGTCGCTGAAAGCAGGATTGCGAAAACCAGCGGTCTTGACGCCAGCGAGTTCAAGGTGGCGTTGTTTGATCACCCTGCAAAAGCTGACGCTGCCCACCAGGAGGGCATCGCTCGGCTGGCAATTGCCAAGCTACCTGAACAGGTTAAAGCGATTAAACAACTGCCGGGTGTTGAGAAGTGCGCGCTACTGTTCGCCAAAGTGGGTAGTAAACAAGCTTTGATCGACGATCTGCTGCTTGCGGTGTTTACCCAGGTGATTGCTCAGCACCCCCTGCCGCGCTCGGAAGGCGAGTTTAGCCAGCGACTAAACGCTACTCAGGGTCAGCTTGTAGACGAAGCGAAAGCACTGCTGGTACGCGTAGAGGCCGCGCTAAAAGGGCATCTGGCGGTCAGTAAGGTGCTCAAAGGGAAGCTTAATTTTGCTCTGGCGCTGGTGTATAGCGATGTTAGCGCGCAGATGCAGCGTCTGGTCTATCCAGGCTTTATTCGCGATGCGGGCGCTTGGCTGGACGAATACCCGCGCTACACCGAGGCGGCGCTCATTCGGCTTGAAAAAGCCGCCCGTGAGCGCGGTCGCGATCAAATGATGATGCAAGATGTCCAGGCATTAGAGGCCCGTTTTGATGCCCGCCGCGAAAGCGAGCGACGCGGGCGGGTGGAAGACCCTGAATTGGTCGCTTTTGGCTGGTGGTTACAAGAGCTTAGAGTGTCGCTATTCGCGCAGCAGTTGGGGACGAGTATGGTGGTGTCGGTAAAACGACTGGAAAAACGCTGGCAAGAGATCACTAGCGTTTAGCCGTGGTTGGAAAAAGTTGTTGAAAAAAGTTGCTGGAAAAACCGCTATTTTACGCACACAGTAACGTGATGGGTTCGCCGTAAGTCGCACGCTATATAGATGGCCGGTCACGTCGGCAAGCCGCTTAGAGGAGATTGGCATGACACATGTGGTGATTACCGGTACAGGTCTCTATACACCGGAACACGCCATTGATAATGCGGCCCTGGTGGCGGCATTTAATGCTTGGGTAGACAGCGAGAATGAACAGCATGCCGGAGCCATTGCGCGCGGCGAGCGCGAACCGCTGGCACATTCAAGCAGCGAATTTATCGAAAAAGCCTCCGGTATTAAGAGCCGCTATGTGCTCGATGCAGCTGGGATCCTTGACCCACAGCGTATGCGGCCTAAACTTCCGCAGCGGGGCAATGACGAACCCTCTATTCAGTGCGAGATGGCGACCGCTGCCGCGCGGCAGGCGCTGGCCGCTGCCAAGGTAGAAGCTGCTGACATCGAGCTGGTGATCGTGGCCTGCTCAAACCTGGAGCGTGCCTACCCCGCTATGGCGGTCGAGGTGCAGCAGGCCTTGGGCACAAGTGGCTACGGGTTCGATATGAATGTGGCCTGTAGTTCAGCGACGTTTGCTTTGGAAACGGCTGCCAACGCCATAGCCTCCGGCAGTGTGAAGCGTGCCCTGGTGGTCAATCCGGAAATTTGCTCGGCGCACCTCAACTTTCGAGACCGTGACAGCCACTTCATTTTCGGCGATGCTTGTACCGCTGTGGTACTAGAAAATAGCGCTATTGCGGTGGCCGATGAGCAGTTTGAAATTCTTGGCACGCGTCTGGTTACCCAGTTTTCCAACGCGATCCGTAATAATGCAGGGTTCCTTAACCGCGTAACGGACAGTGACCCACTCGCCTTGGATAAGCTGTTTGTGCAGGAAGGGCGTCGGGTGTTTAGAGAAGTTTGCCCGATGGTGGCTAAATTGATCACCGATCATTTGGCCTCCTTAGAGTTGGCCGGTGGCGATCTGAAGTGCATGTGGCTACACCAGGCTAACCGGCATATGAACGATTTGATTGCCCGCAAAGTATTGGGCTATGACCCGAGTGAAACACAGGCGCCGATTATTTTGGATCGTTACGCCAACACCAGTTCAGCGGGTTCTATCATCGCCTTTCACCTCCATCGCGAGGCGCTTGTGGAGGGCGATATTGGCGTGATTTGCTCCTTTGGAGCAGGTTATAGCGCGGGCAGTGTGGTTATTCGTCGTTTGTAGATGTCTGTATAAGGTGCAAGGGAATTGAAAAAGGAAAATGTCATGTGGCAGTGGTTTAATAACGCGCAGCCTGCGCTTTCGCTGCGTAGCAAAGGGTTGCCACTACTACTGGTGACGTTACTCGTAACCGGAGGCTGTGCCAGTACGCAAATGGCGGAAAATACTGCTCCCGAAGACCCTTGGGAAGGCTTTAACCGCAAAGTGTTTGCGTTTAACGATGTGTTGGATCGCTACGCGCTCAAGCCGGTGGCAACAGGCTATCGTGCTATTACCCCCGACCCGGTAGAAACGGGCGTAGGTAATTTTTTCTCCAACTTAGGTGAAGTGCGTACTGCGCTTAACAGCGTGCTGCAGGGCAAACCGTCAAACGCGGGCCTCGCCACGTCACGTTTTTTAATTAACTCCACGGTAGGCATTGGCGGACTGTTAGATTATGCCACCCTAATGGAAATTACTGCGGATGAAGAAGATTTTGGCCAAACGTTAGCGGTGTGGGGGTGGGAAGATTCGCGTTATCTGGTGCTGCCTTTCTTTGGCCCCAGCACGCTGCGGGATACCACCGGTATGCCCGCGAACATGGCAACGAACCCCGTTAATTATGCAGAAGACGATATTGTTCGAGTAGGCCTTACCGCACTCAAAGCGATCGATATTCGAGCGGGTTTGCTTGACCAGGAAGAATTAATTCGTGGTGATCGCTACCGTTTTATTCGTGACGCTTACTTGCAGAACCGCCAATTTGAGGTGAGCGATGGAGAATTGGGTGATGACCCCTTTGCCAGCGAAACCTTCGACTTTGATGACAGCGGTCAGGATGATAGTGACTTTGGTGACAACGAAGTCACCGATTGAGGCTTATGATGGATCATTCTAAGCAGTTGATCGCGGTGATCGACGAACCTGGTCGTGAACGTGATGCGCTGGCTGAAGCGATTACCTGCGATGGCATGTGGGTGTTTGCCGCTGAGGATATCGCGCATTTGCCTGCTGACACGGCGCTCATTGTTGCCCATGCTCGGGCAGTTCCGCGGCAGCAATGGACACACCTAACGCGACGCCTACCGACACTGGTAGTCAGTGACTCGCGTCAGGACGCCGACTTGATCAAAGCGATTGATGTGGGGCTGGTGGACTATATTGTCCATCCGCTGCGACACGCCGAGCTGTTGCGACGAATGATCCGTAAGGCCATTAAGCTCAACGATTTGGCGCTGGAGCGCGAGCGTGACCATGCGCGGCTGGCGGAGTTAAACGAGAGCCTAGAGACCCATCTCGCGCTGCTGCGGATGGATCAGCAGAGTGGAGGGCATATCCAGCGGCGTTTGTTACCGCTGCGGCCCAAGGTGATTAACGGGGTGTATTACGACTACGTATTTGCTCCTTCGCTCTATTTGTCTGGTGATTTTCTCGATTACCAACGCTATAACGAGCGCTACAGTGCCTTCTATTTCGCCGATGTATCGGGGCATGGTGCCTCGTCGGCATTTGTTACCGTGCTGCTCAAATATTTATGCAACCGCTGGCTGAGTGAGTGGGATGGCCAGCATCCGGAAAATCTGCCGCCTGATTGGTTAAAGGCGATGAACCGCGAGCTGCAGGGCACCGATATTGGTAAACATGCCACCTTATTTGTCGGTGTTATTGACCACGAGGCGCATACTCTTCACTATTCGCTCGGCGCGCAGCTTCCCATGCCCCTGTTGGCAGCAGAAGGAGAGCTACGCCGTTTAGAAGGCGAGGGAATGCCAGTAGGCCTTTTCCCCGATGTGGAGTATCCTTCGCTGAGTTGTGCATTGCCGAATAAATTTCGTCTATGGCTCTGCTCAGATGGAGTATTGGAATGCTTGCCGGGTAAAACGCTCGACACGCGGCTCAAGGAGCTTGAGCAATTAGTAAGCGAGAGTGTAACGCTTGAGCAGTTGCGCGACCGGCTAGCAGAAACGAATGCACTCCTTGCCGAAGGGGATGCAGAGTTTGATGCCAACCAAGAGCGCGATGCTTTACCCGATGATCTAACAATCATGATGGTGAGCGGATTTGGTCATGCTGATTGAAGAGGGCCGCATTAAAGCGGCGTTCGATTCTGGTGTTTTTATTCTAAAACTGTGTGGTGATGTGCGTTTGACGCTCTGCGCCACGCTGGATACTCAAGCCCAGCGTCTTGCCGAGACGCCGGGGTTGCGTGCCGTATTGATTGACCTGCGTGAAGCCACCAATGTCGATTCGACGGCGCTTGGTTTTTTGGCCAAGGTCGCGATGGCGGTGAAAGGGCGCCTGGAGCAGCCGCCGACGATTATTGTCGATAATCCTGATGTACGGCAGATGTTGGACGTGATGGGCTTTGCGCGTTTCTTCACGCTGATGGAAGCGCCGCTACAACAGACGAGTACGCTCAACAATGAGCTTGAAGAGCTGCCCCAAGAGCCGGCAGACGAAGAGGGACTGCGCGATCGTATCCTGGAAGCCCACCGTATTTTAATGCATATGAACGAGCATAACCGTGAGCAGTTTCAGCCACTGGTTGACATGCTTGAGTCGCAAGACGCCACTACGCATCACTAAGCTCCCCTCTCCTTGATAAGCCCCTGGCCTCTCCCAAGGGCTATCTACCGATAGTCTCCAATCCCGACAAAGGCCTTAAAATCAGCTATGATTAGCGGCCTATCTATTCCAGTGCGTACATTATCGCCTTAAGGAGACCCATGGATCTTAATCCTCGCCGGGTAGCACTGTTGGTTGCCGCCAATACGGCGCTGGCACCCTTTGCTATCGACGCTTATTTGCCTGCCATGGGTATCATTGCTGAAAGCATTGGCGCCAGTATTCACCGTACTGAACTCTCCATCAGCGTATTCCTGTTCGGCTTTGCATTGGGCCAGCTATGCTTTGGGCCGCTTTCGGATCGGATGGGTAGAAAGCCTGTGCTGTTGGGCGGATTGGTGGTGTTTATGCTGGCAAGTCTTGCTATTACGATGGCGAACAGTTTGCCCACGCTGCTGGCTTGGCGGTTTATTCAAGCGCTGGGAGGCGGGGCCTGCGTGGTCAACTCGGCGGCGATTGTGCGCGACTGCTTTAGCGGGCGTGAGGCCGCCAAAGTGATGTCCACCATGGCAATGATTATGATGCTGGCGCCGCTGGTGGCGCCTGCAGTGGGCAGTTTGCTACTGCACGTGGCCGGCTGGTGGCTGATTTTTGTGTTCTTAGCCGTTTACGCAGGCTTTTTGCTCTGGCTGCTAGGAACGCGGTTACCTGAAACCCGCGATATGTCGCTGCCGGCAGCTTCACCACGGCAGGTAATACGCAACTACGCCAGCGTGCTTAAGCATCGTGAAGGCATGGGCTATATCTGTGCGGTAGCGGCTTCCTTTGCGGGCCTGTTTGCCTTTGTGACCGCTTCGCCGTTTCTTTATCTTGACTATTTTGGCCTCTCGCCCGGCACTTATCCGCTAGTGTTTGGGGTCAACGTGGTCGTTATTGCGCTCTCTAATCGGGTCAATATTCATCTGCTCCGCAAGCGCACTCCTCAGCAGAATTTGCGTTTAGGGTTGCTTATACAACTGGTGGCCGCGCTTGGGTTGGTAGCGGTGACCGCCCTGGACATCGCGTCGCTAGTGATCGTGGTGCCGTTGATTATGCTGTTTACCGGTATGATCGGGCTGATTACACCCAACGCGATTTCGTCGTTACTGGATCATTTTGGCCATATCAGCGCCACGGCAACGGCGCTACTGGGCGGGATCCAGTTTACCTGCGGCGCCCTCGCGGGAGTGATGGTAGGGCTGTTCGAGGTAGAGCATCTTTGGCCCATGGTACTCACCATGCTGGGCGCTGCGTTGCTAGGCAATATCGGTGTGCGCAAACTGACTAAAGCACCTGCTGCGGATGAATAGTTTTCAAATGGATAGGGCGTATGGATAGTTTGAATGGATAAGTTGAATGGATAGCATACTGGCTTGGGTCAATATGCCGATGGGCACTTGGTTAGCTTGCTCCGCCGTACTGTTAATGGGTGCTTTTGTGCAGCGCGCTACCGGCTTTGGTTTGGCCATTATTGGCGCACCGCTACTGTTGATGCTAGAGCCTCGTCTGGTGCCGGTCACTCTGGTACTGTTCGGATTTATCGTCTCCCTGATGATGGTGCGTCATTACTGGCACGAGGTGCGCCTGGACTCCATTGGCATGGCACTAGTGGGGCGCCTTCCCGGCAATGCGCTGGGTATTTGGCTGCTACTCGCCGCCCCCATGTTTGTGTTAGAAAAGCTGATTGCGGTCATCGTCCTGTTTGCGGTACTCGTCACCTTGTGCCGCTTTCAGTTGCCGGTAAACCGAATAACGCTGTTTGGCGCAGGGGTGCTCTCTGGCATTTTTGGCACCGTTGCGGCTATTGGTGGCCCTCCCATCGTGTTGCTGATGCACGGCTTACCCGCTGATCGTGTGCGCGGCAATCTAGCCGCCTTTTTTATTTTGACCTCTCTATTGACCTTAATCACCCTTGCCTTGGCTGACCAGATTCAGCTTTGGCATTTCCAGGTCGCGCTTACCTTCCTGCCTGCAGTATTAATAGGTAATGCCTTGGCAGATACCGTAGCTCACCGTTTAGACCGGCGCCTGCTGCAAGGTGCCTCGCTGGCGTTATGCACCCTCGCAGCGCTAGGACTTTTGTGGTGATGTAAGGTCGGGTTGCCTCTATGTAACGAAAAATTTTCTACGTTTTGCTCGCTGTCATGAAGTTGTCATGGAACCAGTGCAAGGTATGCCTTGCGAAGGCCAGATCCCTACATGAACAGGAGTATTTCGCATGAACCGTATTCTAAAAACCACCGTTATCGCGGCTGCTGTAATGAGCGTTGCCGGTGTTGCTCAAGCCCGTGATCAAATCCGAATCGTTGGTTCCAGTACCGTTTACCCGTTTGCCAGCTACGTAACGGAAGAGTTCGGTGCGACTACTGGTAACCCGACGCCTGTTATTGAATCGACTGGTTCGGGCGGCGGTTTGCGTCTGTTCTGTAATGGTGTTGGTGAAGGCACACCCGACATTACTAACGCTTCTCGTCGCATGAAAGTGTCTGAGTTTGAGCGTTGTGAAGAGAACGGCGTTACCGATATCACCGAGGCTAAAATCGGTTCTGACGGCATCGTATTGGGTCAATCAAGCGAAAACGATGACATTGCTTTAACCCGCGAACAGATCTTCATGGCGGTAGCTGCCATGGTGCCGGTTGATGGCGAGTTAGTTGAAAACCCCTACACCAACTGGAGCGAGATCGATTCTTCGCTGCCAGACCGTGAAATCTCCATTTATGGGCCGCCGACAACTTCGGGTACCCGCGATGCTTTTGAAGAGCTGGTAATGGAATCTGCGTCTGAGGGTATGGATGTTTACGGCGATGAAGGCTACACCGATATTCGTTCTGACGGTGTTTACATCGATGCCGGTGAAAACGACAACCTGATCGTTCAGCGTCTTTCAGAAGACACCGGTGCCTTTGGTATCTTCGGCTACTCTTTCCTTGAAGAGAATACTGACACGATCAGCGCCGCCAGTATTGATGGCGTCGATCCTGAAGCTGAGGCGATCAGCTCCGGTGACTATCCTATCGCGCGTTCACTGTGGTTCTACGTGAAGAACCAGCACGCTGAAGACGTCCCGCCGATGTACGATTACGTCGATATGTTTATGAGCGAAATGATGATTGGCGATGACGGCTACTTGCGTGATATCGGCTTGATCGTTCTGCCAGAAGAAGAGCGCGAAGAGTGGCGCCAGGCTGTTGCAGATCGCACTTCAATGACAGCAGACGTTCTTAAGTAAGTTGGTAGGTCAGATTAAAAGTGGTCGGCAGCGCAAGCTGCCGACCCGTTATTGTTGATAGGTTTCTTAACCGGTGACCACGTGAGAGAGATGCGATGCAGACCAACCAGCTTCTTCTGATTTTTTGCAGTGCATTATTGCTGCTGGGGCTGCTGGCTTTTTTTGCTGGCCGTTCAAAAGCCACTCGGTTACGTAGCGCGGGTACGGCGATGTTCGCCCAGCCTGACCAATACGCTTGGTTTACAGTACTCTCCACCGCCGGGCCAGCCGTGGTAGTGAGTGCCTTGGGCGCTTTCGTTTTGCTTCTAATGGGCGCCGACATTCCTACGCTTTATCTGCTGGCGGCGAGCTTAGTGATAGCAGCCATCGGGCTACTGGTGAGTCTTAATCAAGTAAAACCCGATTTTCATGCCCGTCAAGCCATTGAGCGGGTCATTCGCATGACCCTGGCTGGGGCAGCGTTAATCTCCATTTTGACGACCTTTGGTATTTTAATTTCGATTATTTCCGAGGCGCTGCGCTTTTTCCAAATGCACAGCTTCTGGGAGTTCATCACCGGCACCACTTGGAATCCAGGCGCGAGCTTTTTAGCATCCGCGGGTCGCGGTGATGGTAGCGGCGCTGAGTTTGGCTCGGTACCGCTGTTTGCTGGCACCTTTATGATTACCGCCATCGCTATGCTGGTGGCGGTGCCTATCGGTTTGCTTTCAGCGATTTATATGTCTGAATTTGCACCGCGCAAAGTGCGTACCGTCGCCAAGCCGGTGTTAGAAGTATTGGCAGGTATTCCTACCGTCGTTTATGGCTTTTTTGCCGCCATCACCGTGGCGCCGATCATTGTCAATATTGCCGGTTTTCTGGGGCTCGATGCGTCTTATAACAATGCACTGGCACCCGGCATTGTGATGGGCATTATGATCATTCCGTTTATCTCATCGCTATCTGATGATGTGATCAATTCGGTGCCCGATAGCATGCGCCAGGGGTCGCTGGCACTCGGTATGACCAAAGGGGAAACGATTCGTGATGTGGTAGTGCCCGCTGCCATGCCGGGGATTATCTCAGCGTCGCTCTTGGGTATGTCTCGTGCCATGGGTGAAACCATGATCGTGGTTATGGCGGCGGGTATGCGGCCTAATTTAACCGCTAATCCGCTGGAAGATATGACCACGGTGACTGTGCGTATCGTGGCGGCGCTCACCGGCGACCAAGAGTTTGAAAGTGCCGAAACATTATCAGCTTTTGCCCTTGGACTCGTGCTCTTCGTGATCACACTCGCACTCAACTTGGTGTCAGTATTGATGATCCGTCGTTTCCGTGAAAAATACCGCGTGAATAACCTGTAACGCCGAGGAACTGTTTCGATGAGCCACTCTTTTGACGAAATCAGCCAGCAGCTTAAGCGGCGTCACCGAAAGTCTACCCGCCTTAAATGGATAACCATGGGATCGTTAGGTCTCGCGGGCCTTTTTCTGGTGCTGTTTTTTGCCGATATGCTGAGTAAAGGTCTACCCGCTTTCCAGCAGGCCTATATACAAACCGAGATTAGCTACACACAAGAAGCCGAAACCGATGGGCGGCGGGCATTTGATGAAGAGCTGTTGCCGTTAATTAGCCGTACGGCGGTGCGTACAATTCCATTAGAGTTGCGCAACAATCCTGACATGATCGGCACCAGTAAAGCGGAGTGGGTATTAGCGAATAGTGATGTCGATCAATACTTGAAGGGACACCGGCATCGCTTGAGTGACGAGGAGCAGGAAGCCCTTGATGCCCGAGTCGAATCTGGACAGGTGGATCTACGCTTTAATACCACTTTCTTTGGTTCGGGTGATTCAAAAATTGCCGAGAACGCGGGCATTTTATCGGCAGTGGTCGGCACCATTATGACCATGATCGTCACCCTGGCGATATCTTTCCCGATCGGCGTGATGACAGCTATTTATCTTGAAGAGTTTGCGCCGGATAACCGCTTAACCCAGATTATTGAAATTAACATCAATAACCTAGCGGCGATCCCGTCGATTCTATTTGGTCTGCTGGGTCTTGCGATCTTTATTAACTTTTTCGGGGTGCCGCGGTCGTCCCCATTAGTGGGCGGTATGACGCTGGCATTGATGACGCTGCCAGTGATCATTATTTCGACACGTACCGCACTGCGTAGCGTGCCTGAATCCATCCGTCACGCAGGCTTTGGGGTGGGCTGTTCACGCTGGCAGGTAGTGCGGGATCACGTTCTACCCTTAGCAATGCCGGGTATTATGACAGGTTCTATTATCGGCCTGGCGCAAGCGATGGGTGAAACGGCGCCGCTGATTATTGTAGGGATGGTGGCCTTTATCCCCGATGTGGGCGTTTCCTTTACCAACGCGGCAACAGTGATGCCTGCGCAAATATTCACCTGGGCTGGTGAACCTGAGCAGGCGTTTGTGGAAAAAACTGCTGGCGGTATTTTGGTGCTACTCACCATACTCATCTCACTCAACGCTTTTGCCGTTGTGATGCGTAAGAAATTTGAGCGTCGCTGGTAGGCCAGTGCGTTATAGAGGACATTTCTATGAATAGCCATGCAACTGTAATGAACGGCCAGCAGACACCTGCGGTTGGGCAACCCTATACACGAAATGAAGCTGCGTGCCACGACCTGAGTTTCCGGGTTCGCGATTTGAATCTGTGGTATGGCAAAAACCAAGCGCTGAAGAATCTGAATATTGATCTTTTTCAGAAAAATGTGACGGCGCTGATTGGCCCTTCGGGGTGTGGTAAGTCGACGTTCTTACGCTGCTTGAATCGTATGAACGACCTGATTCCTAGCGTACGCACCGAAGGCCTGGTCGAGATGGACGGGTTGGACGTTAACGCACCTAAAATGGATGAAGTGGCGCTCCGTCGCCGGGTGGGCATGGTTTTCCAAAAGCCTAATCCGTTTCCTAAGTCGATCTTTGAAAATATCGCTTACGCACCACGCATGCACGACTTGGTCAGCCGTAAAGCCGAGCAGGAAGAATTGGTTGAAAAAGCGCTGCGTGACGCTGGGTTGTGGAACGAGGTGAAAGACAAGCTGCATGAGCCAGGCACCTCTCTGTCCGGTGGTCAGCAACAGCGGTTGTGTATTGCCCGCGCTATTGCGGTTCAGCCTGATGTGATTTTGATGGATGAGCCAACCTCAGCGCTTGATCCTATTTCCACCGCCACCATCGAAGACCTGATGGACAAGCTGAAAGAGAAATTCACCATCATTACCGTGACGCATAATATGCAGCAGGCGGCGCGGGTGGCGGACTACACGGCGTTCTTCCACCTGGGGGAAATCATTGAGTACAACGACACCAAAGTGATGTTCTCAACCCCGGCACAGAAGAAGACCGAGGACTATATCTCTGGTCGTTATGGTTAATTAATGCTTGCTAATTAATACTTACTACGCAGGCCTACTACACGGTGGTGGGCCTGTTTGTTAGTAGGCGTTTTTTTAAGTGTTTATATATGTTTTAACGTATATGGCCGTTATGCTTTCTCTTAATAGATTGTGTAACCGTTAGCTTAGGAGGCACTCATGGCACTACGTATTGGCATTAACGGCTTTGGGCGGATTGGGCGTTTGGCATTGCGCAGTTTGTGGGGGCAGGTAGACGCTGGCGCGGTAGCAATAACACGCATTAACGACCCGGGCGGCGATGCGGCAACCTTTGCCCACCTGCTGGAGTTTGATTCAGTTCATGGGCGCTGGGCACCAGGTAAGGGCATCTCGGCAACCGATGACGCTATCGTTCTCGATGGAAAAACTGTCGTCTTTAGCGCTAATAAAGCAATTGCCGATAGCGATTGGTCGAACTGCGATATCGTGATCGAGTGCTCGGGCGTAATGAAAACCACCGATAAACTGCAGGCATACATTGATCAAGGCGTCGGTCATGTGGTGGTGAGTGCGCCTATGAAAGAGGCGAACGTGCTTAATGTGGTGGTGGGGGTGAACGACCACCTTTACGATCCTGCTCAACATAAGATCGTTACCGCTGCCAGCTGCACCACCAACTGCCTGGCACCGGTAGTCAAAGTCATTCAGGAAACCTTTGGTATCCGCCATGGCTCGATGACCACGGTGCACGACATCACCAACACTCAAACCATTTTAGATGCCCCGCATAAAGACCTGCGCCGCGCCCGGGCTTGCGGCATGAGCTTAATCCCCACCACCACCGGCTCGGCCAAAGCCATCACTGCTATTTTCCCCGAACTGGAAGGCAAGCTAAACGGTCACGCGATTCGTGTGCCGCTGGCTAACGCTTCGCTTACCGATATGGTGTTCGAGCTTGAGCGCGAAGTGACCGTCGAAGAGATCAATCAGGCGCTAAAAGCCGCGGCTGATGGCGAGCTTGCCGGTATTTTGGGCTATGAAGAGCGCCCGCTAGTGTCGATTGATTACCGCACCGACCCGCGCAGCTCGATCATTGATGCGCTCTCCACCATGGTGATCAATGGCACCCAGCTAAAACTCTATGCCTGGTACGACAACGAGTGGGGCTACGCCAACCGCACGGCCGAGTTGGCCCTGATGGTAGGTAGTGGGCAGGTAGGCGGTGAGCAGGTGGGCCGTGGCTGATTTATCGTTGTTAAAGCGAGTAAAGGCGCTACCTTTCGAGGTGCGCCAATATATGCTGATTACCGGCAACTACTGGGCGTTCACGGTAACCGACGGCGCGCTGCGTATGCTGGTGGTCATGCACTTCCATCAACTGGGTTACTCGCCGTTAGAAATCGCCATGCTGTTTCTGTTTTACGAAGCTTTTGGTGTGGTGACTAACCTGGTAGGTGGCTGGTTGGGCGCGCGGTTGGGTCTCAACCGCACCATGAATGTGGGGCTTGGGCTGCAAATTATTGCGCTTGCTATGCTGATGGTGCCCGCTAGCCTGCTGACAGTTGCTTGGGTGATGGCTGCTCAGGCGCTGTCGGGGATCGCTAAAGACCTCAACAAAATGAGCGCTAAAAGCGCCGTTAAAGTGCTGGTGCCAAAAGAGAGTGCTAACGCCAATAGTTCACTCTACCGGTGGGTGGCGATGCTGACCGGCTCTAAAAACGCGTTAAAGGGGCTAGGCTTTTTTGTTGGCGGGTTGCTGCTAACGTTGATTGGCTTCCAGGCCGCAGTGTTGGTGATGGCGGTAATGCTTGGCGGCGTGTTACTGCTTTCACTGTTGAGGCTTAAGGCGGATTTAGGCCGCCAAAAAGTAAAGCCCAAGTTCTCCGAAATCTTCTCAAAATCACGTGCGATTAACGTGCTCTCCGCGGCGCGCTTTTGCCTATTTTCGGCACGGGATGTGTGGTTTGTGGTAGCACTGCCGGTGTTTTTATACGATCAACACGGTTGGACACACTGGACAGTGGGTGGGCTGTTAGCGGTATGGGTGATCGGTTATGGCGGGGTGCAAACCCAGGCACCCAAATTAACCCGGTTGATCAAAGGCGATGCGCGGGCACTTACCGCCGGCTGGGCGGCGGCACTGGCGGTGTTGGCAATTTTGCTGGCGATGCTGCCCTTGGCACAAGTAGGTTGGTTAGTGGTCGGGCTACTCGCCTTTGGGGTGCTGTTTGCAATTAACTCCAGCTGGCACAGCTATTTGATTGTGCACTATGCTCGCGCTGACGGCGTCTCCATGGATGTCGGTTTCTATTATATGGCCAATGCCATGGGGCGTTTAGTGGGCACACTACTGTCGGGCTGGCTGTATATGGCTTCCGGGCTGAGTGCCTGCTTGTGGGTGTCAGCGGCCTTAGTGGCTGCCAGTGCATTGATGGCGTTAGCACTGCCTAAACAAGTCGCATGATTCGCTTTTCGCCTAGGCGGTTTAACGCTCACTTTAGGCAGTGCACGAACTCTTGCCTGGGCCTCCAGCTATTACTTGACCGCTATCCTTGTGGTGCCCATGGCCCGCGAGCGGGATTTGAGCTTCTGTGTATTCGTGTGCTTCGACTGTAAGGGCGAGGCGTCTATATAAAGGCGACGCTGTATGAATTGGATTGGTTTATGGTATATGTGATATATCTTGCATTGAGCTTACTTAAGCGAGAATTTATATGACAGACCATCCTTTTTCGTCTCAATCACTCCTTGCTCAGGGCGGTAGTCACCTTGAGCACGAATATGGAGTAATCATCCCGCCAGTATATACATCAACGACTTACCTTCGAGACAGCGATAATCAATATCGCAGCGGTCGAGTGTATTCCAGAGCTGACAACCCAACGTACCGACCTGCAGAAATACTCTTGGCAGAGCTGGAAAATGCGGTTGATGCCCGTTTATTCGCCTCGGGTATGGCAGCGGCAACAACTGTTTTTCAGGCGTTAAAGCCCGGCGATTCAGTCATCGCTCCTAAAGTGATGTACTGGGCGTTGCGTAAATGGCTGCAGACCTTTGGTGTCGATAGCGGGCTGAATGTTCGTTTTGTGGACACTACAAATCTGGACGAATTACGCCTTGCCATTGATGAAAAAGCACCCACACTTATTTGGCTTGAAACGCCTGGCAATCCGCTCTGGACCGTTACCGATATTGCTGCAGTAGCTGATTTAGCAAAAGACTGCGGAGCCCTGCTTGCTGTTGACTCTACTGTTGCTACACCATTGCTAACAAAACCGTTGAACCTTGGTGCTGATATCGTGATGCATTCAGCCACCAAATACCTCAACGGCCACTCTGATGTTATTTCCGGAGTATTGGCTGCACGGGAAGATAACGCCTTCTGGCAGCGTCTGGTTGCCATTCGCGCCCAATCTGGTGCAGTTCCTGGCCCAACTGATGCAGCTCAATTACTACGTGGAATGCGAACCTTGTTTTTACGGGTGCGGGAAAGCTGTCAAAGTGCGTTATATATTGCTGGACAGCTGGAGCAGCATCCGCATGTAATTGAGGTGTTATACCCCGGTTTAAAAAGTTTTTCCGGCCACGACGTGGCTCAAAAGCAAATGAGCAGTGGTTTCGGCGGTATGTTGTCTATTCGTTTAGCCGGTGGAGAAAAAGCCGCTATTGCAGTTGCCGCTAAAACGCAGCTCTGGTGTCGGGCTACTTCGTTAGGCGGTGTAGAAAGTTTGATTGAGCACCGTGCCAGTATTGAAGGTTCTGACTCGCCAGTTCCGCTGGATTTGCTGCGCTTGTCGGTCGGGATTGAAAAGGCCGACGATCTGCTGGCCGATTTGCAGCAATCCATTGATAGCGCTCACGCGTAAATGCTCATGTACGTAAAGCCGCGCGTACCATTAACCCTTGTTACCGTCTTCTTAGCTAAGGCTGTAACAAGGGTGAACCCTCCATATACAGGTGGCGAAGCTTCCACCATCCCTCAACGTTTAAGCTTAACCCTTGCCCTATAAGCGCCGGGTCAATGAACAGCGTTATATTTTGGTAGCGATGGCATTGGTAAAGCGAAGAGTCTGCGGGTGGGTTTGCCTCGGCAATGGCGACCTTGGCAAGCCCACCGCAGCAGCCATGTCTTGGGGAAAGGCGTACGGTAAGGATGCCGCCTCGCTGCTTGATAAAGTCTAGTGCTTTGCTATCTATATCAATCACATTACCCATGACCTATCCAATCGTTATTGAGCCCAATGCTTGGGATGGCTACAGGCATGATGACCTGGTGACCTAGCTCAAAATTTAATGATTAACAGTAGCCGGAAAATGATGGCGGGTCTTGTTTGCAATTCTTACCAGCGCGAGCATTAGCGGTACTTCGACCAATACGCCGACAACAGTGGCTAGCGCAGCGCCCGACTGTAAGCCAAACAGTGCGATAGCCGCTGCCACCGCCAGTTCAAAGAAGTTGCTGGCGCCGATCATCGCCCCCGGTGCGGCAATGTTATGTGGCAAGCACCAGGCTTTAGCCCAGCCATAAGCGATAAAGAAGATCAGGAACGTTTGAATAATCAGCGGTATCGCGATCAATACGATATGCAGCGGATTATTGAGAATGACCTCGCCCTGGAAGGCAAACAGCAGCACTAGGGTAATGATCAAGCCAATCGGGGTGATAGGGCCAACCCGCTTCATAAACACGTTGTCGTACCACTCGGCGCCACGCTTTTTAATCAAACTTTGCCGTGTGATATAGCCCGCCGCCAGGGGAATCACAATGTACAGTACGACTGACAGGGCGACCGTGTCCCAGGGCACCTGAATATTGGAGATGCCCAGTAGGAAGACCACGATAGGGGCAAACGCGAACAGCATAATTAGATCATTAAGCGCCACTTGTACCAGAGTGTAGGCGGCATCGCCGCGGGTTAGGTAGCTCCACACAAACACCATGGCGGTACACGGCGCAGCCCCAAGCAGAATTGCACCGGCTAAATACTGGCTGGCTAGCTCGGCGGGAATAAACGGTCGAAAGATCACCATCAGAAATAGCCAGGAGATGGCGAACATAGTGAAAGGTTTGATCAACCAGTTCACTGATGTAGTGATGATCAAACCTTTTGGCTGACGACGCACACCCAGTAGCGAGGTGAAGTCAATTTGCGCCATCATGGGGAATATCATCGCCCAAATGAGTACCGCCACCGGAATCGATACCTGCGCCACTTCAAAACGTGACAGCGTTTCCGGTACTGCTGGAATAAATTGCCCAACTAAGATGCCTACCACAATGGCGAGTGCTACCCATAGCGTGAGGTAGCGCTCAAAAAATCCCATGCCTTCGGCGGTAGAGGGTGAGGCGTTGTCTTGCAGTGCTGGCATGTGAAGCTCCTGATTAGATGGCGCGTTGATTAACCCGCTTTGAGACTTCTTCGGCGCTCTCTTTGCGCTCCGAATAACGATCCGTCAGCACGTCACTGCGATCACGCACTAGTAGCGTGAATTTCACCAGCTCTTCCATGACATCCACGATACGGTCATAAAACGGTGAAGGCTTCATCCGGTCTTTATCATCAAACTCCATAAAGGCTTTGGGTATCGAGGACTGATTGGGAATCGTCAGCATACGCATCCAACGCCCCAAGATGCGTAGCTGATTGACCGTATTGAAGGACTGCGAACCGCCGCAGACCTGCATTACCGCCAAGGTTTTGCCCTGAGTAGGGCGGACGCCACCCAGGGCAAGGGGGATCCAATCTATTTGCGCCTTCATAATGCCGGTCATTGCGCCGTGACGTTCGGGGGAGCACCACACCATCCCTTCTGCCCATTGGGCCAATTGGCGTAGCTCATCGACTTTGGGGTGGCTGGCATCTTCTGCATCCGGTAACGGCAGCCCCCTGGGGTCAAAGATTCTTGTTTCTGCGCCCATGGCATTGAGTAAATGTGCGGCTTCCTCAACCGCTAACCGGCTGAAAGAGCGCTCACGCAGAGAGCCGTATAGCAGCAATATTTTAGGTGCGTGTTCAGTGCTATGTGGAATCCTCAGCCGTTCGCTGCTGGGCGGTTCAAAGAGTTCAGCGTCTATATTAGGCAGATCATTCAGGTCGGAAAAATCAGTCAGTGAGGTCATCGCGGTTTACTCGGATTGGGTCTTAATAGCTTGATGATTCCATCATATATGTTTTTTCGTATATTTCTAGGGCAACTGTGTGCCTGCAATATTGCCGTCATGAACCCGGCGTAGAGTGACAGCCACTAACTACATAAGAGGCTGTTTATTTATGACGAAGCGCCGCGTGTTGTTCCTCTGCAATGCTAACTCTGCACGGTCTCTGATGGGGGAGGCGTTGCTTCGCCATTTGGCAGATGATCGTTTTGAAGCGTTTAGTGCCGGTTCTGAACCGGATGAGCCCCATGCATTGACACTTGAAGCGTTGCGTAAACACGGGCTCCCCACCGAGGGCCTGCGCAGTAAGTCGTTGGATGAGTTTGAAAGCGAGACCTTCGATTTTGTCATTGTGCTGTGCGACAAATCCCAGCAAGCCTGCCGCGATTGGCAAGGGGAGGCGGGCGAAGTTCTATCCTGGGATATTCGTGACCCTCGCTTGATCGGCAAGTCAGATGCTTATGAGCAGGCATTATTAGAGATTCGTCGGCGCCTACAGCTCTGGCTGCCTCTCCACACATCTGATTAACCTTACTGAAAGGGGCGGGTCGAGATGAAATGGATTAATAACTTAAGCGTCAAGGCAAGTTGGACGCTTGTATTAGTGGCCTTTAGCGGCCTGGTCGTCGTCATTGGCGCACTGGGTTTGTTCGCCAACCATTTTGGCCGTGAGGCATTTACGTCGCTTCATGAACGGGACATGGCACAAATTAGTCAGCTCAATAGCGCCTATACCCAGCTGTTGCGTGCGCGTATTCAGATGAACCGTGCAGCGGAGTTAATTCGTACCCCTTCGTTTGATCGACCTGACCCTCTGATAGAAGAAGCCCAGCGGTTGCTTGATGAGGCGTCCGAGAACTTCACTCAATTTACAGCGAGTGATTTTGATCAGGATCAGCAGACGTTTGTCGAACAGTTAGCGTCAAACTTTCAATCATTTGTTAACAATAATCTCAATCTTCAGATGATGATGCTTGAAGAGCGCGACATATCAGGCTTTTTCTCGGGTGAGTCGCGAGTGGATGATAGTAGCGAGCACTTTGTGGCAAGCGCTGAGGCTTTTATTGGCGCTTCCACTCAGCGGGGTAACACCTTGCTTATGCGCTTTGAGCAGGTTTCATCGCTACTTTTTTGGGGAGTGATTACAGCGCTTGGCGCTGCGCTGTTGGTAGTGACGGTAGTGGTATGGGGCGTGCGTAAAAATGTGCTTCGCCCATTGAAGAAAATCACTGGGCACTTCCAGCGCATTGCTAACGGTGACCTGTCGGCGCCAGTAACGGCGCACTCAAGTAACGAAATTGGTCAGCTATTTAGTGAGCTGGATAAGATGCAGCACTCGCTGACGGCCACGGTTAATCGTCTTAATACGAGCAGCCAGCAGGTATATAGCAATAGTCAGGAGATGACTGAGCAGAACCAGCTTTTGGCGAGCCAAACCGACACTCAAGTGTCAGCTTTGCAGCAAATGGCAGCGAGCTTGGAACAGCTAACCGCCACGGTGAATCAGAATGCTGAAAGTGCGGCGCATGTTAACCAGTCAACGGCAGATGTGTCTCAAAAAGCGCAGCAGGGTGATGAGGTGATTACCCAGTTTATCGCCACCATGGAGGCGATAAATAGTCACTCCGAAGAGATTCAAAGCATTATTCGCATGATTGAAAGCATTGCTTTCCAAACCAATATTTTAGCGCTCAATGCATCGGTTGAAGCCGCGCGTGCCGGTGAGCACGGGCGTGGGTTTGCGGTGGTCGCCAATGAGGTGCGTGCACTGGCAACGCGCAGTGCCAGTGCCGCCAGTGATATTCGCTCACGCATTGAAGCGTCGAGTGCGAGCGTCCAGCAAGGCAGCATATTGTCTCAGCAGGCTGGTGAACATACACGGGCGATCATGCAAGCAGCGAGGAATGTGGACACGCTGATGACGCAAATCACCCATGCCTCTGAAGAGCAGCGGCGAGGCATTGAGGAGGTCAACCACGCGGTTGCTCAGATCGATACCACTACCCAAGACACCATGCGCTTAGTCAATCAGGCGGCCCAGAGCGCGGAGGTGCTGTCCCAAGAAGCTTTGCAGATGCGTGAATATGCCGGTCAATTTAGTGTGGTGGAGAGTGCCATTGAACCAGGCTTGTCTGGTATTGATAAAAATCAAACTGACTATCCCGAATGGGAGCAGCTCAGTCATCAAGAGGGCGCCTTACCGGATGACCATGAGCAAGCCCGTCGTCAGGCGGGATTATTGGCTTCGGCTTAGCATTCTGGATGAAGGAATTTAGCTTTACTCCTGAGCTTACAACGCTATTATGCGATTTTCTCTGAGCGTCATGTAGCGTGTTAGCAACAAAGTGGTTAGTGACACCCTTTAGCTTGTTTTTTCAGCGTTTTCTGAACGACCCTATGCTGCTCTCAATGAGTATCCTATGGGTTGTTTTGTGTTGGCTGGAGCCTCAATCACTGAGTGAAATGGCTGACCGGGTTCACTGGACAACCCTTGTAGTATTAACCGGCCTAATGCTGCCCAGTCGCGCGTTAGAACTGAGTGGTTATTTAACGCTCTGGGGTCGTCAGTTATTAGCTCTACTGCGTGGTGAGCGCCGACTTGCGGTCGGTTTGATTCTGTTTTCGGGGCTTCTCTCGGCGATAGTCACTAACGATGTGGCGCTGTTTATTGTGGTACCACTGACGCTTAGTCTGGCGGGAATGGCAACACTGCCGATTGAACGCTTGATTGTGTTTGAGGCGCTGGCTGTGAATGCAGGCTCATCGCTGAGCCCGATTGGTAATCCGCAAAATCTCTATTTATGGCAGCTTTCAGGCATTCGCTTCGGCGACTTTTTATGGGTAATGTTGCCGCTTGGGGTGGGCTTGATGCTGTTGCTCTTACTTTTTGTTCCCTTGGCATTTCCGAAAGCGTCAATACACTTGGAAGCAGTTTCTGCGATGACGGCTGAGCGCCGAAAGGCGCCGTTATGGGCGGCGCTTATTGGCTATCCACTTTTTCTGGTCGCGGTAGACATGGGGTGGGTGCTATCGGCGCTGGCTGGCGTTTTGCTTTCGATGCTATGGGTGGCTCGACGGGCGGTATTCAGTATTGATTGGCTACTGCTGATAGTGTTTGTATTGATGTTCGTAAATCTAAGTGTCATCGGTGAGCTGAGCGTTGTTCAGCAGTTTATACATTCAATGCGCCAGTGGCCGGGTGGCGATGTTAGTGCTGGCGTACTCCTTTCACAGGTCGTATCCAACGTGCCAGCGACCCTACTGCTTGCCCAGCAGAGTGAGTGGCAGCCGCTGGCTTGGGGCGTTAGCGTGGGTGGCTTTGGTTTGGCGGTAGGCTCAATGGCGAATTTAATCGCGCTACGTTTGGCACGCCAGCCTGGGATTTGGAAGGAGTTTCATTGCTGGTCGCTCCCCATGTTGGGGCTGGGGTGGTTGTTTGCCGCCGTATGGCTCAGCGCCCTGGCGCGGTAATAGGGTCAGGGCGCTTCACAAAAGGCTATATTTTGTAATAGCGCAGCTTAATCAACTAGCTCGACGGCGACAGCCGTTGCTTCGCCACCGCCAATGCATAAGCTGGCAATACCGCGTTTGCCGCCTTTGGTACGTAGGGCATGAATTAGCGTAGCGATGATGCGTGAGCCGGTAGAGCCAATCGGGTGGCCTTGGGCGCAGGCGCCGCCAAACACATTGACTTTGTCGTGGGGCAGGCCCAAGTCATCCATGGCCATCAGTGTCACCACCGCAAAGGCTTCGTTAATCTCGAATAGGTCTACGTCATTCACGCCCCAATCGAGCTTTTTCATCAGCTTTTCAATCGCACCCACTGGCGCGATGGTGAACTCACTAGGGTGTCGCGAGTGAGTCGTGTGGCCTAGCATACGCGCTAGCGGCTTAATACCTTGTTGATCTGCAGCTTCCTGACTCGCCAAGATAAGTGCCGAAGCGCCGTCGGAAATTGAGCTGGCGTTGGCGGCGGTAATCGTACCGTCTTTGGCAAAAGCGGGGCGCAACTGGCGGATTTTGTCGAGCTTAGCTTGGAAGGGCTGCTCATCGTGTTCGACAAGGGTTTCGCCTTGACGAGAGGTGACCATCACCGGTGCGATCTCTGCGCTTAGGTGGCCTGAGTTGGTGGCGGCCATGGCGCGCTCAAGGGACGCAATAGCAAAATCATCCAGGCGCTCCCGCGTGTAGCCTCGCTCAGTAGCCACATCCTGGGCAAACACGCCCATTAGTTTGCCCGTTTCGGCGTCTTCCAGCCCATCCAAAAACATATGGTCTTTAAGCTCGCCGTGCCCCAGCCGATAGCCGCCCCGCGCCTTGGTAAGCACGTGGGGGGCGTTAGACATGGACTCCATGCCGCCAGCCAGCAAAATATCGCCACTGCCCGCTTTGATTAAATCGTGGGCAAGCATGGTGGCTTTCATCCCCGAGCCGCACAGCTTGTTAATAGTGGTGGCGCCATTGGCATCAGGAATGCCCGCTTGGCGCATTGCTTGCCGCGCAGGGCCCTGCTTAACACCAGCGGGCAGTACACAGCCCATAATGCCTTCGGTGATCAGGGCTGGGTCAATTCCCGCCTCTTCAATGGCCGCTTTGATGGCGACTGCGCCAAGCTGTGGCGCTGTCATGCTTGCAAGGCTGCCCATCATGCCGCCCATCGGCGTGCGTTTGGCAGCGAGAAATACAACATCGGTGGGGTTGCTCATGGCCAATCTCCTTCAGGATTATTGTGATTATCATGCCAAGTGGTAGTTGATACGTTGACCCGTAGGCGGTGCTGTGGTTCTCTCCAAAGTAACCAAGCAAGCGCTAGTGTAAATGACATGAATGTAATGAATGCATCCCCTCGCCGCAAGGAACTGACGCGCCTCGCTGCTCAGCTATTCGTCCAAGAGGGCTTTGATCGCACGACGGTGCGAATGCTGGCGCAGGAAATGGGTATTAAGTCCGGTAGCTTGTTTCATCATTTTAAAGATAAGCAGGAAATCCTCGCTGCGGTCATTGAAGAGGGCACTCAAAATGCCTTGATGATTGCGCGAAAAGCGCTGGACGAGTGCGACGCCGAGCCTGAAGTACGCCTGCGTGCCATGGCACGTGCCCATCTTGAAACCCTCTTTACCGATCGCAACGCCCATGTGGTGGCACTCTTTGAGTGGCGTCGACTCGACCCGGCGGCCAGTGCTCATTTGAGCCACTTGCGTGACGCTTACGAGGCACTGTGGGTCGCTGTTATCGACGATGCTTTGGAAGCTGGCTTGATCCATGGCGACCGTTTTCTTGTCTCGCGTTTTGTTTTGGGGGCGCTGAACTGGACAGTGCGCTGGTACGACCCCAACGGGCCACGCTCGCCTGATGACCTCGCTGACGAGCTGGTCGCCATGATTATGCCCACCTCTGCTTAATATTCTGACAACAGCCTCGACCAACGTCTAACGCTACAGGTTATATCAGTGCTTGCTCTCTGAGTCGTTTGCTTTTAGCGTTGCTATTATCTTTTAGCTTACGTTAACGTCAACGGATAAATATAACAACACTGCTTGCGCTTATTCTCACTACGAGCTCATTTCCAATAACATAAGAGAGCCATCATGACAGCGACATCACAATCACTGCCCGACTATCACCACTACCTTGATAACTTCTCTGTCGATAGCGTTATCGCCCGTCTGGATGACCACCGGGACGGCCTGCTAAATGCCTTTGAGGCTTGCTGTGGGCGTCATGTGCGCGATGGCCGCGGCGATGTGCTGGCGTTGGTTCAAGAAGATTCTCAAGGCGATACGCATACCTTGAGCTACGCCGAGTTAGATGAGCAGAGTGCAAAGTTGGCAGGGTGGTTTCAGTCCCAAGGGTTGAGTCAAGGCGACCGCATCGCCTGCATGCTGCCACGTACACCACAGTTACTTGTTGCGGTCTTGGCAACATGGCGTATTGGGGCGGTGTATCAGCCCCTGTTTACGGCCTTTGGCCCCGATGCGGTGGACTATCGGCTAGGCCGTGCTGACACCAAATTGGTGATTACGGATCACGCTAACGGCTATAAATTCGATGGCCTTAGCCAGTGCCCGCCGGTACTGGCGGTGGGTGGGGCGACCAGTGAGCATGCTGAGGATCACGACTGGCAGGCGGCGTTGACGCATACGTCAATGAATGGCAAGCCGCCGAGGCTCGACCCTGAAGCGCCATTTCTGCAAATGTTTACCTCTGGCACCGTGGGCAAGCCGAAAGGCGTTGCCGTTCCATTGGCAGGGATGACCGCTTTTGCCATCTATATGGAGCTGGCCATTGACCTGCGTGATGATGACCGCTTCTGGAATATGGCCGATCCCGGTTGGGCCTATGGTCTCTATTATGCGATTGCCGGGCCTTTACTGCTTGGCGTGACGACGCATTTTTGTGAGGCAGGATTTAGCGCCGAGGGGGCACTGGCGTTTATGAAGCGCCACCAGATTACTAATTTTGCCGCAGCGCCGACCGCTTACCGGCTGATGAAGGCGTCAGGACTATTTGATAACGCCCATGAAACGCTTGAGCTGCGTGCGGCTAGCTCGGCGGGCGAGCCTCTCAACACGGAAGTAGTGACCTGGGTTGAAAAGTCGCTGGGCTGCCCGGTTATGGATCACTACGGCCAGACCGAAACCGGCATGACGTGCAATAACCACCATGCCCTTGACCATCTCAAGCATGTGGGCGCAATGGGCGTGCCGATGCCGGGTTATCGACTGGCGATTTTGGACGCGGAGTATAAAGAGCTGCCTGCCGGGGAGCCTGGTGTTCTCGCCATCGATATCAAGAACTCCCCGGCGCACTTTTTTCAGGGCTACACCTGGCAAGAGAAGAATCCCTTTGTGGAAGGCTATTACCTGACGGGCGATGTGGTTATTCGTAAAGAAGACGGTACCTTTCAATTTGCCGGGCGTGACGACGATATTATTACCACCGCGGGTTACCGGGTGGGCCCAACGGACGTTGAGAATAGTGTGATGACGCATCCCGCAGTCGCCGAATCTGCAGCAGTGGGCCAGCCTGATGAGATCCGTGGCGAGGTGATCAAGTCGTATATCGTGCTCCGCGAAGGCTATGAGGCCAGTGACGAGCTTGCTGATGAAATCAAACAGCGAGTGCGCGAGCGGCTTTCGACCCATGCTTTTCCGCGCATTATTGAGTTCGTCGATGAGTTACCCAAAACCCCCAGCGGCAAGATTCAGCGCTTTAAATTACGTGCCCAGGCAGTAGAAGAATCCAAAGCAAGTGAATAGCCAGATCAAATAAAAAGACGAGCAAATAAAGCCACTACTATATATAGCAACCATCCATTACAGCCTTAGGGAATACGGAAATGCAGGTTAAGGAGAGTACGTTTTTAATTACCGGGGCTGCCTCTGGTCTTGGGGCGGCTACCGCTGAGCGCTTAGTCGCTGCAGGCGCTCGCGTCGTGTTATGCGACTTAAACGACAGTGTCAATGCCCATGCCCAGCAGCTGGGGGCAAGCGCACGCGCCATTCTGGCGGATATTACGTCAGGCGAACAGATGCAGCAGGCCGTAGATGCGGCGGTAGCGCTGGGTGGCGAGCACGGGCTTTCAGGCGTAGTTCACTGCGCGGGTGTGGTTAGCGTGGCCAAGCTGGTTGATCGTGAAGGCAACCCGGCTGATTTAGAAAGCTATATGAAAACGATCAATATCAATCTGGTCGGCACTTTTAACGTCATGCGCCTTGCGGCTGCCGCCATGGCTAAAAACGCGCCGAATGAGAGTGGTGAGCGCGGGGTGATTATTAATACTGCGTCCATTGCTGCTTTTGATGGGCAGGTAGGCCAGTGTGCTTATAGTGCCTCTAAAGCGGGTGTTGTGGGTATGAGCTTGCCAGCGGCGCGGGAATTGTCGCGCCATGCTATTCGGGTGATGGCCATCGCCCCTGGCGTATTTGAAACGCCGATGATGAGTGAAATTCCTGACGAGGCGGCCCAGGCACTAGCGGCGGCGGTACCTTTTCCTAAGCGTTTAGGTAAGCCAGATGAGTTTGCTCAATTAGCCGAGCAGATTATTACCAACCCCATGCTCAATGGCGAACTGATCCGCTTAGACGGTGGCATTCGCATGCAGTAACTAGATGGCCAGTAGGTAAAAGAAAAATAAAACGACTCGTCGGCTTTTGGTTGGCGAGTTTTTTTATTATTTGCACCAGGGGTTTACTGGTTGGGCGACCAAAGTTCTAGAGTGTTTTTGGGCTAAATTCAAACGCTCGCTTGACTCTGAGGGGCGCCCGCGCTAATTTTCAAACATACGTTTGAAAGCTCTCTGCCATTAAGAGTTGCTTGGCTTTCAACCCCCCCTTTCTTAGGAGAAGTGTGATGCCCAGCTATCAGGCCCCTATTCGTGATATGTGTTTCGTTATGGACGAGATGCTTGACTACCCCGCTCACTACGCGCGCCTGCCAAGCGGTGACGATGCATCGCCAGATGTTGTCAGCGCTATTTTGGAAGAGGGGGCACGCTTCGCCCGCGATGTACTGCTGCCGATCAATCAGAGTGGCGATGAAGAAGGGTGCCTACTGGAAGGGGGCGAGGTCAAAGCGCCTAACGGTTTCAAAGAGGCCTACCAGCAGTACGTAGAGGGGGGGTGGCCGAGTCTGGCCGCCGATCCTGCTCATGGTGGTCAAGGGCTGCCGCCTTCATTGGCGATGCTGTTGTCGGAAATGATCTGCGCCACTAACTTGGCGTGGGGCATGTACCCAGGGCTCTCTCATGGTGCGGCAGACGCACTTCGCCATCATGGCACCGATGAGCAGAAGGCGACGTATCTCACCAAGCTGGTAGAAGGGGTATGGACGGGCACTATGTGCCTAACTGAACCGCACTGCGGCACTGACCTAGGATTGATCAAGACGCGAGCAGTGCCCGCTGATGGCGATGCCTATGCGATTACTGGCACCAAAATCTTTATCTCGGCCGGTGAGCATAATCTGGCTGAAAACATTGTCCACCTGGTATTGGCAAAACTGCCTGGCGCACCGGAAGGTTCTAAAGGTATTTCGCTATTTGTAGTGCCTAAGTTCTTGCCCGATGCCCAAGGTAATGTGGGTGAGCGTAATGGCGTCACCTGCGGTTCGCTCGAGCACAAAATGGGCATTCATGGTAATGCCACCTGTGTGATGAACTTCGACGACGCAACCGGCTACTTGGTAGGGCCGCCCAATAAAGGGCTGGCGTGCATGTTCACCATGATGAACGCTGCGCGTCTTGGGGTGGGGATTCAAGGGCTGGGGTTGATTGAAGCCAGTTTCCAGAATTCATTGAGCTATGCCCGTGACCGGTTACAGATGCGCGGCTTATCGGGCAAACAGGCTCCTGAAAAGCCCGCTGATCCGATTATCGTCCACCCTGATGTGCGCCGCATGCTGCTGACCCAGAAAGCCTTCGCCGAAGGCGGGCGTATGTTGGTGCTTTATACCGCGCAAATGCTCGATTTGGTGGAGCATGGTGAGCCGGGTGAAGAGCGAGATCACGCTGAAACCCTACTTGGCTTGCTAACGCCTATTGTTAAAGCCTTCCTGACCGAAGTTGGTTTTGAAAGCACTAACGAGGGCGTACAGATCTACGGTGGTCATGGCTTCATTAAAGAGTGGGGCATGGAGCAATTGGTGCGCGATGCTCGCATTACTCGACTCTATGAAGGTACTACCGGTATCCAGGCGCTTGATCTGCTAGGCCGTAAAGTACTAATGAGTCAGGGTGAATCGCTGAAGGTATTCACCAAAGAGATCCATAAGTTCTGTAAAGCTGAAGCCGACAACCCTGCACTCAAAGAGTTTGTTGGGCCGCTCGCCAAGCTGAATGCAGAGTGGGGCGAACTGACTATGGGCGTGGGGATGAAGGCAATGCAAGACCGTGAGGAAGTAGGTGCGGCGAGTGTTGATTACCTAATGTATTCAGGCTATGTCACCCTGGCGTACCTATTTGCACGCGCGGCCAAACAGGCGTCTATTTCTTTAGAAGGTGACGATAAGGCCTTCTACGCTGCAAAATTGAATACTGCTCGCTTCTATTATCAGCGTCTATTGCCGCGTACCAAGGCCCATGCGCAGATGATACAAGCAGGTGCTGCAAGCCTGATGGCCATCTCCAGCGAAGATTTTGGTCTGGGATTTGAAATTTAATTAACGGCTAAAATGTGAAAAGAGCACTCTCTGATCAGGCGTTCTGATCGGTGGTTTGCGGCAGAAGGGTAGCCTTCTGCCGCTTTTTTATACGCAATAACTTCTTTTACTTGCTATCTTATTAGTCAGGCCTTAAAGTACGCATCCGCTGCCGGGGACGCCAAGCGTTACCAGCGGTGAATGAAGTGTAAAAACTTCGGTTTGTCAAAGAGTTAGCGGTTTTGGATGTGGTCAGGTTTGCATCGAAAACAACGCCCTTGACAACCACCAGGAAATGCGTAGAATATGCCTTCCTCGCTGAGGCAAGCCAGTTCAACGGCAAGTCGAGTGGCCCAGTTGGTTTATTAGCTAGCCACCACAGCGAAACAGCTCTTTAACAATTTGATCAGGTAATTCATGTGGGCGCTTGCTGATGTTGGTGACAAATCATCAAATATCAAGGCAAGCGACTCAAGCAATAGGG
>NZ_HG423343.1:3980907-4144463 GCF_000982975.1 Halomonas sp. A3H3
ACACCTCACACCTCACACCTCACACCTCACGCCTCACGCCTCACGCCTCACGCCTCAGCTAGATAAATGCTATGATGCGCCCCAATTAATTAGCCAGCCATCACCGTTTGTGATGGGCGGAATCGAGGTGAAGTGGTGAGTGAAACGGTACCTACGTCATGGTTAGTTTACTGCCGTCCTGGGTTTGAGAGTGATGCGTTGACAGAGCTACAGCATCACGCAGCATTACAGGGCATCGCCTGTGAGTCATCTCATGGTGAGGGGTGGGTAAGCTTAACGCGTGTTGATGGTGAAGCGGTAAATGATTTACACCGCCAGGCAGCGTTTAAAAAGCTGATTTTTGCGCGCCAGAGCTTAGCGGCTTTACCTGCGCTCACTCTTTCACGTGACGATCGTCTTACCGCTATCTTGGAACAGGTCAAAGCCAGCCGTTGGAGCTTTGAAGAGATTTGGCATGAAACGCCGGATACCAACGATGGCAAAGCACTGGCCGGGCTGATTAAGGCGCTTACCAAGCCGCTGGAAAGTATGTTGAAAAAACGTGGTGCGTTAAGGCGCAGCGCGGGCGCACGACGTTTACATATTTTCTGGACTGACGGTGATCAAGTGCAGCTGGCGATGAGCTTCCCAGGCAATCGTAGTGATTTGATTAATGGTATTCGGCGGCTGCGCTTCCCCTCCCGTGCGCCTAGCCGCTCAACGCTGAAGTTGGAAGAGGCGTGGCACGAGTTTATTCCTAGGGATGAGTGGGATGTGCGGCTAGCACCGCATATGCAAGCAGCTGACTTAGGGGCCGCCCCAGGAGGTTGGACGTGGCAGTTGATTCAGCGCGGCATGTACGTGTATGCCATCGATAATGGCCCGATGGAATCACAGTTGATGAAGACTGGGCAGATTGATCATCTCAAAGAGGATGGCTTTACCTGGGAGCCACCACAGCGCTTAGACTGGCTGGTCTGCGACATTGTTGATAAACCAGTGAGAGTGCTAGCCATGGTGGAGCGGTGGCTGATTCGTAAATGGTGCAAAGAGGCGATCTTCAACCTCAAGTTGCCCATGAAAAAGCGCTGGGATGAGGTGACACGTTGTCTAACGGCGCTGGAAGAGTCGCTGGAAAAAGCGGGTGTGCATGCCAACGTATCATGCCGTCACCTCTATCACGATAGGGAAGAGGTAACGGTGCATGTAAGGCTTAGGGATTAATGCTAGTGAAACCCATGTTTAATAGCTTGGCTCGTAAATCCGGATAGTTTCATCTTCGGTTAACAGCGGTAAAATACGCTGCATGGCCATTGCCCGCGCTTCGCTTGAGTGCCACTCCTTCCAAGCGCGGAGGTCACGCCATTTGGTAATCATCAGTCGGCGATCGGTATGGCCCAGTTCTACCAATGTTTCACCACTGATAAAGCCCCTTACGCCTAGAGAAACACGCATTGCCTCTCGCGCTGCTTGCTCAAATTCTTCTTCAAGACCGGGCATAATTCGCCGTTCGATGATAACTTTAATCATACTTTCTGTTTCCTACATTGAGGATATTGATGGCTGATAATACGGGTACGTTACCCAACGTTGATGCGGTATTGGACACCACAGGACTCTACTGCCCAGAGCCGATTATGCTGATGCATAACAAAGTGCGCGACATGACCCCAGGCCAAGTGCTCAAAGTGATTGCCACAGATCCAGCCACCACGCGAGATGTGCCCAAGTTTTGTCAGTTTTTAGGGCACGAGCTGCTAGAGCAGCACACCGTCTCTGAGAGCAACTACCTCTACTTTATTCGTTTAGCATAACCTTTTGAGATAGACCTTTGAGATAGTCCGTCGAAATAGCCCTTCGAAATAGCCCGAAAAGCCATGCGAGGCTCAAATCAAAATCGTTGATGTTGGCCTCGCTCACAAAGCGACATTAAGGCACTCGATTAATCACTGGCCACAACCATCATGGCTAGCGCATCAAGCGTCGCTGGATCTTCTTCCAGGATACGGTTGGCGATATGGCGCTGGAAAAAGTAAACGGTCTGATGGCGGGCGTGAGCGCTGTACAGGCATTCATCCCCTAACAAAATCGGTGTCATCGCCGCTTTGTTCTCGTCGGCAAGGAGCGCGTCAAGGCTACCGTCGCTGTAGAGACGCCAACCGTAAACGGGCTTCATATGCCAGGGTGAATCGGGGTGATTCATGCACAGCGCGTGGGTGCCCAGAGTGTCGGGGATTTGCTGAATAAGGGTGACTTCGCCAGAAGCCTCGTAATCAAAGTATTCAGCCGCCGCAACTAGCTCGTGGTATTTGTGATCCGGTGGCGTATCAAAAATTTCTTCCGTTTCAGGATCGCGATAACCTACGAAGTAGCCATTTTCCTGGCTGTTCAGATCATGGCAGGCTGCCAGGCTTTCCATCCACGGCACCAAACCGATGACGCTACCGTCCTCTCTTAACCCCCAGGCCAAAATAGGTAAGCCATAGTAGGCGTCGGGACTCGCAGCGAGCTGGTACACCATCTCTAAGCCATCTAGCTCAGGGGCTAAACGGACAAGGCACTTTTGCGCCTGCTGACGCTGGCGCACAGTTTCCAGGTCGATGACCTGGGCAGAGCGGGGTGACAAGGATGCGCCCATTGTGTCCCTCCTTATGCTGCGTGGTCATCAGATTGGCAAAGCTGATTCATTTGCCTCTCATATCCACAAATAGCACAACTTGCTCATAAGGTTAAGGGTTCTGCGCTTTTTAATTATCTGAACAAGTTGGAAAGCGAGCTCGCAGCGCTTGATGCTCAGAGAGCGCTTGCTGAAACTGGCCCCAGGGCGCTTGGGCATTATCCAGCGAAAGCCAGCGTTCCTGGTAGCGTTGAATCGCTATTGGCTTGCCTACCTGCTGTGCGTCAATTAAGCGATTGATCGCTGTTAGCCATTGCTGGGCAGCGTTCTCCAAGCGCTCAAGCGACGGCGATTCCCAACGGCTTAAGCAACGTGTGGTATCACTCTGCCGAGCTAACAATGCATTCGCTTCTGTTAAGCGTTGAGTGGCGAGTAGCAGGGCGCGCAACACCTCAGCGGTCAATGGCCGCTCTTGCAGGGTTTTCAAATGGTTTTCAAGGGTTGAAGAGTCCTGCTGCCAGTCGAGGTCAAACTGGTGATCCGTCATTTGCTGCAAGTAATCGATCGCTTCAAGCTGGCCAGCAATAGTAGTTTCATCGATGTTAGATAAAGGCTGGCTTGCTCGTGAGAAGCTTTTAACCCACTCGCTGGAATCAAAAATAGCGTTCCAGCTTACCGCGGGTAACTGTGTCGTTTTAGTCGTGGTTAATCGGTTTAGGCGCGTTCTATCTGCATTGCTTAACTGCTCGGGAACTTCGCTATTTAAGCAGGTGCTTAGCCGCTGCCATAGAGTGCGCTCATATAACCACTGTTGGCTAGGCGGTGCTACACGCCCCAGTTGATTGTTACGTGCAGCGACTAGCGACGTGATTTGGCATTCGCGTAGCGCGTATACATTCAACAGGCTGTCCCGGGTTTCGGGGATATCTATAATTCGATCGGGGCGCTCAGGGAAGTCGCCAATATTACCCGGGTCAGCTCTTTGAATGTTTGATAGTGCAAGGTCATTGGCGAGTTGCTGATGATAACGCTGCCACTGCTGCTCAGCGGGGTTGTCCCCACAGCCAGACAGGAGGGCGCTTAGGATGATAGCTAGAGAAAAGTTTCTCCATCGAGCCATGCTTACCCCCGAATGCTAATACGCTGTAAACGCCAGCCAAGTAGCAGTGCTGCGGTGCTCAAGCCCGCAATCAACCCAATCCAGTAGCCATGAACACCTAGCGGGGCGACCTCACCCACTCCATAGGAGCCCAGCCAGTGGCCGCCACCCAAGCCTACAATCCAGTAGGAGAGCACCGTAATCACCATCACAATGCGGGTATCTTTATAGCCGCGTAAAGCACCCGCTAAATTGACCTGCAACGAGTCTGAGAGCTGAAAAATAACGGCTAAAGCAATGATCGAGAGCGCTAGCGCCTGTATCTCACTATTGGAGGTGTAAAGTGCGATTACCGGCTCGGCGCTAACCCACAGTACGAGGCTGTTAATAGCGGCAATGATGACGCTGATGACAATTCCATTCCAAGCGACTTTACGGGCTAGTGCTAAGCGCTGCTGACCCAGCGTATTACCCACTCGTACGGTCAGTGCCATACTCAGCGACAGGGGCAGCATAAACAGAATGGAGGTGAAACTTAGCGCTATTTGGTGAGCTCCCACCGTGACTTCACCAAAGCTGGCAATGAAGAGCGCAATGAGTGTGAACAGAGTCACTTCAACAAAAATGGCTACGCCAATGGGAACGCCCACCACCACTAATTCACGTATACCTAGCCACTGGGGCGGTGTCAGTTTTTGCCAAATCGCAACGCTTTTATAAGTACTTCCCCTGCGCGTGTAGTAGGCCATCGCGAGTGCCATCGTCCACATGGAGAGCGCCGTCGCAATGCCACAGCCAAAAGCGCCCAAGGCAGGTAACTGTTGCAAACTAGTGGGAACCCAGGCGCCAAATAGATCAACTAAACCATCGCCGCCGTAGATCAAGAGGTAGTTGGCAGGAATGTTCACGCTTAAACCGACCAAGCTGATCCATAGCGCCGGGCGGGTATGATTCATACCATCTGAAAACGCTCTAAGCGCCTGAAATAGGGCGATCCCCGGCATGCCAAAGGCGACGGCTGACAGATAGGCGGCAGACTGGCTGGCGACCGCTGGGGGTACACTCATTAATTCAAATATCGGCATGATAGCCGACCAAAGCAGCACAGCCGCGATAGCGCCTAGTAGCAGCGCGACCCAAAGCGCCTGATGAACGGCTGGACGAATAGCCTCATTGCGCTTCCCACCCAGCAAATGCGCCACAATTGGGGTAAGCCCCATTAAAGTGCCCGTCATAAATAGCATGAGTGGCATCCACAGGCTCGAGCCCACCGATACAGCGGCAAGTGAGGTGGCGTCATGCCGACCGGTCATCATAACGTCGACGACACTCATCCCTGCCTGAGCCAACTGAGCACCGCAAATAGGCAGTGCCAAGTGCATTAACATTCGTGTTTCTGGCCAGTAAACCGATTTAATTTGCTGAGTAAAGCCGCCCACTTGTTGGCTCCTGAAGGGGAAAAGTTGCTGTGAAAGGCCGCTATATTAGCAGGAGCGACTCACTTTTGGGGTTAGCCGTTAGCTTGTATTAATCGTGTGGGTATAATGCCCCAAAACCAGTATCAAACGAGGTCAATGTGAGTGACAGGCAGGAGCGATGGACGCTCGAGGATATTACCGCGCTTTTTGACGGGATTTTTGCTGAGCGGTATCAAACCCGGTTGATTCGGGGCGGGGATGAGCCTCTCTATCGGCCCGCTAACAGTGAAACCCCTTATCATCAGGTTATCTTTGCGCGGGGTTACTATGCCAGTGCGCTGCACGAAATCAGCCATTGGTGTATTGCGGGAGCACAGCGGCGCCAACAAGAGGATTACGGCTACTGGTACTGCCCTGATGGGCGCGATGCTGAACAGCAAAAAGCGTTTGAGCAGGCTGAGATTGCGCCACAGGCGTTGGAGTCTATCTTCGCCCGTGCCTGTGGTCGCGTGTTTCATGTCAGCGTGGACAATCTAGGCGGCGATATAGAGGTAGATATAGAGGCATTTGCAGCGCGAGTGGAGGCCCGTGCCCAGCGCTACTTGAAGGAGGGCTTTCCAGCCCGCGCAAACGCCTTCCAGGTGGCGCTTAAACGCTTCTACTCTGACCAGGCGACGCTAGCGGAAGCCGTGGCACAGGCGCATGCCACGTTGGATAAAATGGATAAAGCGCTGCCGGCTTAATCCTCTTCGGTCAGGCGCTGATGCATCGATAGCATCACTTCCAGCTCATGCTCTGGGCGCATCGGCTCTAAACCCAGCTCGCTGAACGTTTCGCGCCGTTGGCGGTGCCATTCGCCTGGGGTAAGTGAAGGGTAGAGCACCGACGCTGGGGCTAGCTCAACAAAAGGATCAAGCCCGTAGGTGTCAAAAAGGCGCGCTAGTGCCGCTTCGTCGTCGCCATTGTCGCTGGTATACAGCGTGGCGGAGAAGTGGTCGTTCTCAAGCTCGCGAATTACCTCAAGCGGACTAACCCCTAAGCTCTCCAGCTCTTCCATGCTGTAAGCGCCCATGGCATTGGTATCCTCTTTGATCCAGCTATCGTCCGGCTGAATCAATGTTTGCTTCACCCGGCCATCGGGGAGCGACCAGGCAATGGCTAGCGGGAGCCCATCGTCTTCGCCTGTTTCAATGGCTATAAACCCTGGATAATCGGCCACGCTAATACTCCTTTTAAGATTCCGTGGGAAGACGGAAAAAACGCTGGGCGGTCTGTGTGGTTGCCGCACCTAGCTCTGTTTCGCTAATACCATGCCACTGGGCGATCTCGCGGACAATCCACGGTAGCAACGCCGGTTCGTGTCGGCGACCCTTTAATTTCGCCGGTAGGTTACGGGGTAACAGATAAGGGCAGTCGGTTTCTACCATCAAGCGCTCTAAGGGTATATCGCTTACCAATGGGCGCAGGTGATGACCGCGCCGCTCGTCGCAAATCCAACCCGTCAACCCTATATGTAAGTCTAGGTCGAGATAACCAAACAGCGTATCGCGGTCAGCGGTAAAACAGTGCACCACCGCGTGGCTAATGTCGTCTCGCCATGCATGCAGGATTTCGCGCATACGCTGGCCAGCATCTCGTTCATGTAAAAACAGCGGCAAACCGCTTTCTACTGCGAGAGCCAGCTGCGCTTCAAGGGCACGCTCCTGCTCCTTGGGCGTCGAAAAGTTGCGATTAAAATCCAAACCACACTCGCCTACGGCGACCACTTCCGGCATGGCATGCAGGGCCGCCATGGCATGTTCAAGGTTCTTATCCCAGCGACTGGCATCATGGGGGTGCACTCCCGCCGTGGCGTAGAGGCCAGGATACTGCTTGGCCAGGGCAACCGCTTGCTTGGCGTGGGCAAGGTCGGTGCCAGTAACGATCATGGTCGTTACCTGCGCCGCCTGGGCGCGCTGGATAACCGCCTCAAGATCACGCTCGAAGCTTTCATGGGTCAAGTTAGCGCCGATATCCACCAAAGGAGCGCTAGGCCGAAACTGTAGTGCTTCGGGTAAAAAGTCATCGGCATCAGCAGTGGCCAAAGGTCTCTCCCGTTCAATTATACAAAGGCACCATTCATTGTAACGGCATGCGCGAGCATCGACTAATGGTGTATTGAAGAAGGTGAGCGCAAGGAAATGGCACGAATTGCAAAAAATCTGGCTCGATAGGTAAACAGCTAGGGCTTATTACCGCCTAAGATGAACGCAAGCTATTAAGTGCTAAGTCACTACGATTGATTCAATAACACCCTTTAATAACAACAAAAGAGAGTCACATAATTATGCAACAATCTTATCGTTCATCTCATCGTGCATCTTACCGCTTTGCTACTTCCACTCTCGCCGCTGCCATTCTGGTGGCCTGCTATGTGCCAACTACCGTCGCTGCTGAGGGTATCTCTGATAACGAAATCCGTATTGGCTATTTAGCCGATATGTCCGGCGTTTATCGCGACCCCATTGGCCCGTTGGGCGAAGACGCTATCCATATGGCGATTGAAGATATGGGTGGCAGTGTCAATGGGGCCAATATTGTGGTGTTTAGCGCCGATGACCGTAATAGCCCGGATGTAGGCTCAAGCGTCGTGCGTGAGTGGATCGATGAGCGCAACGTCGATATGGTCACCGGGCTGGTGGCATCTTCTGTCACTCTGGCGGCGGTGAGCCTGCTGGAAGAGGCGGATAAACTTGGGCTGATCAATGGCGCTGTCTCTTCAAGCATTACCAACGAGCACTGTTCGCCCAATCATATTCACTGGGTTTATGACACCTGGGCGATGTCCAACGGTACGGCAAAGGCGATTACTGATGAGGGCCACAAAAATTGGTATCTGTTAAGCGCTGACTACTCTTTTGGTCACGCACTGGAGGCCGACGTCACGCGCGTAGTGACTGAAAATGGCGGCACTATCGTAGGCAGCGCTCGCCACCCTTTCCCCAGTAGTGACTTCTCCTCCTTTATGCTTCAGGCGCAAGCCTCTGGCGCTGATGTCATCGCGCTGAATAACGCTGGTGGCGATACGATCAACGCGGTGCAGACAGCAGGTGAGTTCGGCATTACCCAGGCAGGGCAGATTCTGGCGGGAATGGTGCTGTTTAGTACCGATATACGCAGCATTGGCTTGGAGAACGCTCAGGGGCTGCAGTTCACCAAAGCATGGTACTACGATTTAAACGATGAAACCCGCGCATGGGCGGAGCGCTTCCGTGAGCGTACCGGCAGCATGCCCACCATGGTACATGCGGGTCTCTACTCCAGTACTCGCCACTACCTTGAAGCGATTGAAGCCACCGGTACTGATGACACTCAAACCGTTCGTCAGCAAATGGCCGATACCCCCATCAACGACATCTTCGCCACCGGTGGCTACATCCGTGAGGATGGCCGCATGGTTCACGATATGTATTTAGTAGAAGTGAAAACACCTGAAGAGTCGCAAGATGAGGATGATCTCTTTCATGTTATTCGCACCATCCCTGCAGAAGAGGCCTTCCGTCCGCTTTCAGAGAGTGTCTGCCCGTTGGTAAACAGTTAAGAAACCTCTGATTAACTATTGCGCTCGGCCATACGGCGTTAAAAATCGTCTCGTGCGCGAGTCCGATCAAAATGCTCATTTACAACCCGTAAACTCCGCTTTTTCGTTGATTTTTGCCTTGTCTGGCCTTCGCTCATTACGTTAATCAGAGGCTCCTTAAGTCTCTGCTAATAACAACTCAGAGGATTTGGCATGCCGGAAACGTCGGTTATTCAGCAAAACAGTATCGGGGCTGCTTTAAACCGCAGCGCTCGAAAATACTCACAGCAGCTGGCGCTGGTATTTGGCGAGCGCCAATGGCGCTATCAAGCGCTCAACCAGGCAGCCAACCGCGTAGCCAATGGCTTGCTGGCAGCTGGGCTTTCGCCAGGTGACCGGCTGGCGGTATATGGCAAAAACTCCGATACCTATGTCATCGCCTGGCTAGCCGCTGCTAAAGCGGGTTTGGTACATGTGCCGATCAATTTTGCCTTAAGCAGCGATGAGCTGCGTTATATCCTTGACCAGTCTGGGACAACGGGTTTGCTCAGCGATATCAGCCTCGCCGACAAAGTGAGTGTCGCGACCGAAGGCTTGGATCTAGCTCTGATGGGAACCCTGCACGCGGATCAGGGGCAGGATGCAGCAAGCTTTGATGTACTCGCTCATGCTACGTCAGGATCCAATAGTGAAGAGCCCAATGTGACGGTCGACGGTGCCAGCCTTGCTCAGTTGCTCTATACCTCGGGCACCACCGCCGCGCCGAAGGCCGCGATGATGACCCATCAGGCACTGATGGCCGAATATATGGCCTGCATGGTTGAGCTGGATATCAAAGGCAGCGACGCCATGCTCGCCGCGCTGCCGCTCTACCACTCAGCACAAATGCACGTCTTTCTCATGCCAGCACTGTTGCTCGGTGCGCCCGTCTATTTGCTAGAGGCGCCGCTTCCCGAGCTGTGTTTAAGCGCCATAGCTGATCACCAGATCGCGTCATTTTTTGCCCCGCCCACGGTCTGGATCAGCCTGCTGCGCCACGCTGAATTTGATCGCTTTGACCTTGGCGCTCTCAATAAAGCCTATTACGGTGCCTCGATTATGCCGGTGCCGGTACTGGAGGAACTCCAGCAACGTATACCGGGAGTAGGGCTCTATAACTGTTATGGGCAGAGCGAAATTGCTCCCTTGGCGACCGTGCTGCGCCCTGAAGAGCACGCCGAGCGCCCAGCGTCCGCTGGGCGGCCGATTCTGACGGTGGAAACCCGTATCGTCGATCTCGATATGAATGACGTCCCACCCGGCGAGCATGGCGAAATCGTCCACCGCTCACCTCAGCTTATGAACGGGTACTGGGATAAACCGGCGATGACTGAAGAAGCCTTCCAGGGTGGTTGGTTCCACTCCGGGGACGTGGGCTACTTCGATGAAGCGGGCTATTTATACGTTGTTGACCGTATCAAGGATGTGATCAATACCGGCGGCGTGCTGGTGGCTAGTCGTGAAGTAGAGGAGGGGCTATTCAAGCACCCGGCGGTATCCGAAGTGGCGGTGATCGGCCAGCCGGATGAGAAGTGGATTGAAGCCATTACGGCAGTGGTGGTACTGAAAGAGGGTCAAGAGGCAAGCGAGGAGGAACTGATCCATCATGCAAAAACGTTGATGGCGCCTTATAAAGTACCTAAGCGCATCCTCTTTGCCGATGCGCTACCCAAGAGTACCGCAGGCAAAATTCTCAAGCGCCATCTACGTCAAGACCTCAAGGGGTGAGCATGGACGAGCAAACGACCGACCTGTTTCACGCCATGATCAAACGCTGCCTAAGCCAGGAGGTTGCCCCGTACTACGATGAGTGGGAGGCAGCGGGTGAAATACCCCGTTCACTATGGCATTCATTGGGCGCTGCGGGGCTGCTCGGCATTGACCTTGACGAACAGCACGGTGGTTCAGGAGCCGATATCGCCATCACCCAGCTGGCGCTGGAAGAGCTCTCCCGCCAGGGGTTTGGTGGCCTTGCCAGTGCCTATAATATCCACGCCAATATCGTTATGCCCTACCTGCAGAATCTGGGGACAGCGGCTCAATGTGAGCGTTGGCTACCTGCCATGGCCCGTGGCGATGCGCTTGGGGCCATTGCCATGACCGAACCCCATGCGGGTAGTGATCTTGCGTCAATGAGAACTAGGGCGAAGCGCACTAACGATGGCTGGGAGTTAAGCGGTAGCAAAATCTTTATCACCAATGGCCAGTTTGCCGACCTGGTGATCGTGTGTGCCAAAACCGACCCTTCCGCCGGGTCAAAGGGCGTGTCACTTTTTTTGGTCGACACCCGCTTACCCGGCTTTTCGCGGGGGAAACCGATTAAAAAGATCGGCCAGCACGCCAGCGATACCGCCGAGCTTGCCTTTGATCAAATGCAGTTGCCCCATGATGCGCTGTTGGGAGAGGAGGGCGCCGGGTTCCGCTACCTAATGCAGGAGCTGCCCCGTGAACGCCTGGGCGTTGGTGCACAGGCGCTGGGCGCCGTGGAGGGAGCGCTGGTGCTGACGTTGGAGTACGTACAGCAGCGCCAAGCGTTTGGACAGCGGGTGGCGGATTTTCAAAATACCCGCTTTACCTTGGCGGAGATAAAAGCCCAGCTGGACGTGGCCCGTGCCTACTTTGAGCACTGCGTCGAAAAGTACCGCCAGGGCACCATGAGCAGCACGGATGCAGCGATTTTAAAACTGCAGCTCAGCGAGCTGCAGTGTCAAGCGGTGGATCGCTGCCTGCAGCTATTTGGCGGTTACGGCTACACCCACGAATATCTCATTTCACGCTTTTATCTGGATGCCCGAGTACAAACGATCTATGCCGGCAGCTCAGAGATCATGAAAGAAGTTGTCGCCCGCTCGCTGCTGGGCAAAGTGGCGTAACAAGACGATGCGTTTGAACACAGGAGAGAGCCATGCGGTTGGATGATGTAGTGATTTTAGGCGGTGCACGAACCGCGATCGGAAGTTTTGGCGGTTCGCTCTCAACCAAGGCGCCGTTTGAGTTGGGGGCGATAACCGCCAAGGAGGCGTTGCGCCGTGCTGGCGTTGGGGGCGGAGATATCGATCACTCGGTATACGGCCACATTATTACCACCGGCCCCCAGGATGCCTATCTGGCGCGTCATATTGCACTGGAAGCAGGCGTGCCGAAAGAAGCGGGGGCCTTCAACGTCAACCGACTGTGTGGTTCAGGTGTACAGGCGGTGGTCTCAGCCGCCCAGCAGATTGCTATGGGCGACAGCCGCTTAGCGCTGGCAGGTGGCGCTGAGTCGATGTCGCGCGGGGCTTATCTGCTGCCTCCTCAAGCGCGCAACGGCGTGCGTATGGGGGATGTGAACGTTGAGGATTTAACCCTAGGCATTTTGAGCGACCCCTTTGGCAGCGGCCATATGGGCTGCACTGCCGAGAACATCGCTAAACAGTATGGCCTAAGCCGTGAGCAGTTGGATCAGTTTGCCCTTGAGAGCCATCAAAAAGCGGCGCGTGCCATCGCGGAAGGCCGCTTTGACGAGCAAATCGTAGCGGTGGAAGTCAGTCGTGGTAAGCAAACGGTTCATTTTTCCCGCGATGAACACGTGCGCGATGGTGTCCAACTTAGCGATTTGGCGCGGCTCAAGCCTGCCTTCCAAAAAGACGGCATGGTGACCGCAGGCAATGCCTCGGGTATCAACGATGGCGCCGCCACGTTGGTGCTGGCCCATGCCGATGAAGCCTCACAGCGGGGCTTAGCGCCCAGGGCGCATCTTCGTGTTGCCACAACAGCAGGCGTTGAGCCAACGCTGATGGGCCTTGGCCCGATTCCTGCTGTGAAACGCTGCCTGCAGCAGGCAGGGCTAAGCATTAATGATATTGATGTGATTGAGTCCAATGAAGCCTTTGCTGCCCAAGCCATGGCGGTGGCCGACACGCTAGGTTTTCCGTTAGAGAAACTAAACCCTAACGGCGGCGCGGTTGCCTTGGGGCATCCGGTGGGGGCCACAGGAGCTGTTCTGATTCTCAAAGCGCTACACGAATTGGAACGTATTAACGGTCGCTACGGCTTGATAACGCTGTGTATTGGTGGAGGGCAGGGCATCGCCCTGCTTATCGAGCGCGGCTGATCCGACTTGATTGCCACAAGAACAAGCTTATAGGAGTGTTTATGCCTTCAGTTACCCCGAAAATTTTACCCGCCGCGGCCTCTGCGACAAATCCTGCCTTGATGATTGGCGACCTGCTGGAGGCAGGCGTGCGAATGGCGGGCGACAATCAGATTGTCTACCGGGATCAGAGCCGCCATAGCTACGAGCGTTTTCGTGAGCGGG
The DNA here is from genome assembly GCF_000982975.1 of Halomonas sp. A3H3. NCBI lineage: Bacteria > Pseudomonadati > Pseudomonadota > Gammaproteobacteria > Oceanospirillales > Halomonadaceae > Halomonas > Halomonas sp. A3H3. The sequence continues at coordinate 3,993,916 of NZ_HG423343.1, forward strand.
TGCATCAACTGGCCCATACGCTGACATCACAGGGCGTGCAAGCCGGTGATGTTGTGGCGGTGCTGGATTGGGATAGCCATCGCTACCTGGAGTGCTTCTTCGCCATTCCGATGATCGGCGCGGTACTCCACACGGTGAATGTGCGCCTGGCTCCGGAGCAAATCCTCTATACCATGGATCACGCCGAAGACGTTTTCGTCATCGTGCACGAAGAGTTTGTGCCACTGCTTGAGCCGCTGGCCGATAAGCTACCCCAAGTACGTGGCTACCTGCTGTGTCAGGAGACCCCGCAAACAGTCGATACCACTCTGCCGCTGGTGGGCGAGTTTGAATCGTTATTAAGCCAACAGCCTACTCACTACGATTTTCCCACCTTTGATGAAAACGCCGTCGCCACACTGTTCTACACCACCGGTACCACGGGTAATCCCAAAGGGGTTTTCTTTACCCACCGCCAGTTGGTGCTGCATACCTTGAACGAGTCTAGCGCTTTCCAGGCGCCCGGTTTTGAGCTGCTCAACCGCGACAAGGTCTACATGCCGATTACCCCCATGTTTCACGTTCACGCCTGGGGTGTGCCATATACTGCCACGCTGATGGGGGCTACCCAGGTCTACCCTGGCCGCTACGAGCCGGAAATGCTGGTCAAGCTGCTGGTCAGCGAGAAGGTCGACTTCTCCCACTGCGTCCCCACCCTGCTCAACATGGTGGTCAGCGCCGAGGCGATTACCTCAAAACAGGTCGACCTCGCCGGTTGGAAAGTATTGGTCGGCGGCAGTGCGTTAACCGAGTCGCTAGCAAGCAAAGCATGGGCGTTGGGGATTGATACCCGTAGTGCTTATGGCATGTCGGAAACCTGTCCGCTACTCACCGCCGATATTCTGCCGCAGGATATCGGCGACGCTGATTTTGAGACCCAGCTACCCTGGCGCTGTAAAGCGGGCCTGCCGATACCATTGGTTAAACTTCAAGTGGTCGATGCGGACGGCGAGCCGCTACCCAATGATGGTAAAAGCGTTGGTGAAGTGCGCGTTCAAGCACCCTGGCTGACCCAGGCCTACTATAAAGAGGAGAAACGCAGTGAGGAGCTATGGCGCAACGGCTGGCTGCATACCGGGGATGTGGGCTCGCTTGATGAGCGGGGCTTTCTGACCATTAGCGACCGCATAAAAGACGTGATTAAAACCGGCGGCGAGTGGCTCTCGTCGTTAGAACTGGAGAGCTATATCAGCCAGTGTCCAGGCATTGCCGAAGTGGCGGTGATCGGGGTGACGGACGATAAATGGGGAGAGCGGCCAGCGGCGTTAGCTGTCCCCGCCGATCTGAACAACCCGCCCACCACTGAAGCCGTGCAGGCGTTTTTAGAGCAGTTTGTCGCTCAGGGAAAACTCAATCGCTGGGGGATTCCCAGCATGATTCGTTTCGTCGATGAGATACCCAAAACCAGCGTGGGCAAGCTGGATAAGAAACGTATCCGCACCGAAATATAGCCTATCGGGCTGGCTAGCGAACGTTGCCCGCCGTGCGCGCTTTGCGATACGCGGCGGGCGAATTTCCTGTCCAGGTTTTAAAGGCACGACTAAAGCAGGCAAGATCCTCAAAGCTCAACGCCTCCGCGATGCTAACCAGGGGCTTCTCACTACAGGTGAGTGCCTGAATAGCGACATCGCGGCGGTACTCATCCTTGACCGCTTGAAAGTGGGTGCCCTCCCTTTTGAGATGCCGCGCCAGCGTGCGAGCAGACATATGCAGCGCATCGGCTACGCTATGCACGGTGCCAGACGTAGTCAGATGACGTGAGAGGTGTTCGCGCACCCGGTGGGTGAGCAGGCGATCTGCAAACGACACATAGAACCAGTCTGCGGGGGCGCGCTTTAAAAAAGCGCCCAGGTGTCTCTTGGTCTGGCGGATAGGATGATCAAGAAAACCGCGATCTATATAGATCGCGGTTTGCGGCTGCCCAAAGCGTACTGTACCAGGATAAAAGTAGAGATAATCAGCGCTGTGCGGCGGCTGGGGGTAAGCGCACTCCATTAAAATGGGTGGTATTTTACGCGCTATCATCCACGACGCGATGCCGTGAAACAGCTTGAGCATCAGCTCATGAATCAGAGTGCGGCTGCCCGTCAAGGGGGCATGTTCCACCAGGGCCATACGGGCAAGATCCCCTTCGAGCGTAAATGCATAGCCAAAGTCGTCGAGAAGAATACGGAAAAACTGCGTATAGCGGTGCAGTGCTACCTGCAAATTGGGCGCATCCAGCATGCTTAAACACAGCAGCTTCAGGGTGCCACCCCGCAGCGGGCGGGAAAAAAAGCCGGGCGTTTCGTCGTCCAGTTCGTTCACCAACCCACGATACAGTTCGGCAAACTGGTCAACCGTGACGCGGCCATGGGGGGCCGAAAGTAAAAAGGGCGAAATGCCCGCCCGTTCCAGGTAGCGTGTGGGCGATGTTGAGCTGTTGGGTAAGCCTTTAAACAGCTCATTTACAAAATGCATCGAGACGGTCACCGTCACTGTCAGCCCGCCTTTAAAAGTCGTTTTTTGGTTGAGATATTGTAGTTGCTAGCAAAACGGTATCACGCTGGTGGTTTCCGCTCTACGATTCCCCTCTATATGGTTCCCCCTCCTGGGCCGCTCATGCGTTACACTGTGCGCCTCACGATTTAGGAGGACACCGCGTGACCCTGTTACGACTCGAACAGCTGCAACTCGCCTACGGCACCCATGTACTACTCAATCGCGCCGACCTGACGGTTGAAAAAGGCGAGCGGCTGGCGCTGGTCGGGCGCAACGGCACCGGCAAATCCACTCTGCTGAAGCTGGTAGCGGGGGATATCCTGCCCGATGATGGCTCAATTTGGCGGGCACCTGGCCTCAAGATCGGTGTGCTGGCTCAGGAGTTACCCGAGTCATCTGGCTTGACCATTTTCGACATGGTCGCCCAAGGCCTGCCAGAAGCCGGTGAGCTACTCTCCGAGTACGATCATCTGATCAATGATCCCGACCCCGATATGGATCGCATGGCGACCCTGCAAACGCGCCTGGAAGCCATTGATGGCTGGTCGTTCCACCAGCGTATCGACACCGTGCTGACCCGCTTAGGCCTGCCCCCCGCGGCTGAGATGAGCTCGCTCTCCGGTGGCTGGCGCCGCCGGGTGGCGCTGGCGCGTGCCTTGGTCGCCGAGCCTGATCTACTGTTGCTTGATGAGCCTACCAACCACTTGGACTTAGACACCATTGCCTGGTTGGAAGAGCAACTGCTGGCGTTTAACGGCGCGGTACTGCTGATTACTCACGATAGGGCGTTTCTTTCCAAGCTGGCCACCAATATTCTGGAGCTAGACCGTGGCCAGCTAGGGCGCTACCCCGGCAAGTACGAAGAGTATCAGGCTCGTAAGCAGCACGAGCTTGAAGTAGAGGCGCGGGAGAACGCCGAATTTGATAAAAAACTTGCCCAGGAAGAAGCCTGGATTCGTCAGGGCGTTAAAGCACGGCGTACCCGCAACGAAGGCCGGGTTCGAGCGCTCGAGGCAATGCGTAACGAGCGTAGCCAGCGCCGCGAGCGTCAAGGCAATGCCAACCTGACGGTGGATCGCGGTGAGCGTACCGGCAAGCGCGTTGTGGAGCTGCAAGGTGTCACCCAACGGTTTGGCGATGAGGTGGTACTGCGCGATATCAATCTTGAGGTACTGCGCGGTGACCGTATTGGCTTCCTGGGGCGCAACGGTGCGGGCAAGACAACCCTGCTGAAAATCCTGCTGGGCGAGTTGGAACCCACTGAAGGCAAGGTGCAGATGGGCACCAATCTGAAAGTGGCTTATTTCGACCAACTGCGCGCCGGGCTTGAACTGGAAAAAACCGTTTACGACAACGTTGCCCAAGGCAGTGATCGTGTCAGTGTGGGCGGTAAAGATCGCCATGTGATGAGCTATCTACAGGACTTTCTTTTCACCCCCGAGCGGGTGCGCCAGCCGGTGAAAGCGCTCTCCGGTGGCGAGTCCAACCGCCTGCTGCTGGCCAAGTTGTTCACTCAGCCAGCTAACGTGTTAGTGCTCGATGAGCCGACCAACGACCTCGACATGGAAACCCTGGAGCTGCTCGAAGAGCTGCTGCTCGATTTCGATGGCACGCTGCTACTGGTCTCCCACGACCGAACCTTTATGGACAACGTGGTGACCAGCATGCTCGCCTTTGAAGGCGATGGCGTTGTACGTGAATACGTGGGGGGCTATACCGACTGGATTCGCCAGGGGGGCAAGCTGCCGCCAGCACCTTGGGAAGGGGCGGCGCGTCAGCGTACCGAACCCACCTCAGAAGCGCCCAAGAAAGTGGCTGAAGCACCTGCCGCAACGGTCAAGAAAAGCGTCAAGCTCTCGTATAATTTGCAACGCGAGTTAGATGCACTGCCCGCCGAAATCGAACGTCTTGAAGAGCAAGTAGAGGCGTTAGAGAGTGAAATCGGTGACCCCGCGTTTTATCAGCAGGATGCCGACGCCGTTACGGCTAAACTGCAAACACTTGAAAAAGTGCAGAAGGCGCTAGAAGTTGCCATGGAGCGCTGGATGGAGCTAGAAGCGATGGCTGCCGGTGAGTAGCTTGAAAACGTTAAAAGGCGCCGTATGGGCGCCTTTTTTATAAACGTTATCGTGCCTTAGGTTACTCGTCGCTTTCTTCGCCTTTTTTACCGACGCGAACGGCTAGCACATCGCATTGGGCACCGTGCAATACGCCGGTAGAGGTTGAGCCGAGCAGTAGAGCAAAACCGTGGCGGCCATGGGAGCCCACTACGATTAGATCCACATCGTGCTCTTCAGCAAAACGGTGAATTTCAGTGTCGGGCATACCCACCACTACGTGCTGGTCAGCCTCGGCAATATGTGGGGCGGCGATTTCGGCTAGGCGTTTTTTGGCGTGTTCATCTAGCTGGTCTTGGATGCTGGTCAAGTCCATGGGGATATCGCCACCGTAGGCAAACCCAAGCGGTTCCAGGGTATGCATAATGGAGATTTTGGCTTGGTCGTTGCGTTCAGCGATCGCAACGGCACGTTCCAGAATCTTGTGGGAGTCTTTGGTTAAGTCAACGGCAACTAAAATGTGGTGATAGCTCATGGCGTATCTCCTTGGCAGTAGGTAACAAAGAGGCTCTTTGTTCAATAACCGTTACTTTAGATGGCGTGTCCTGTTTTAACAATAGCAAGCGTTTTAACAATGACTTGGGTCAAAACAGCGACCTGAGTCATGGTTTTTAGATTAGTTTATACAGTGTGGCTTATGTGGGAGGAAATGTAGAGATGGAATGGTTGATTATCGTGTTTATTATGCTGTTTGTAATTGCGCCGGTGATGTGGCTAAAGCCTAGCCCGCGTCAAAAACGCCAGCAGGCGCTGCGCACTCAAATCGCCAAACAGGGCGTCAGCATTAAACTGGAAAAGCCGCCACTACACCATTTTAGAGGTACCATGCCAGCTTATCGCTGGCACTATCCCCAGGAAGGGCCGGGGCCTGATTTTCTATTGGTAAGAGACAGCAATGCCAGTGAAGCCTTAACGCCATTTCATGCTGGCTGGCGCTGGCGGATAGCCCCTTTGCGGCCTTTACCTGATGCCGCCACAGCAGCGTTAAAAACACTGCTTGAACGCTTACCGCAAGACGCCTTGGTGGTGCAGTCAACCCCTTATGCATTGACGCTTTGGTGGTGGGAGTCGCAAACCGCGGAGCGATTCGCGACCTACCTACCTGAATTTCAGCAACTGCGGGAGGCGCTGCGTGGTCGTGCCGACCAGCCTTTCAGCCAGCCGTTAAAGGGCACTGAGAAGTCGTCTTCCAAAGTAAGCGATCAAGATACTGGGCTATCCTGATCCCGTGCTTGTATCGCTAAGCCGTTGGATTCAATCACCGCCAACCATTCGTTGAGTTGTTCGAGGTTCTCTTCGCTTAAGCCAGCGAACATCTCTTTGCGCGCTTGTTGCGCAACGCTGTCGATCTGTTCCAGCAGCGGCATAGCGGCAGGGGTAAGATAAATCCGCTTGCTGCGACGGTCGTTGTCGCAGGCTCGACGCTCAACTAAGCCTTGCTCTTCGAGCTGGCCCAAGGTGCGCACAAGAGAGGGCGCCTCAACGCCAATCGCACGGGCGAGATCGCACTGTGGATGGCCTTCGCCAAGACGCCACAGGTGGTACAGCGTCACCCAGCGTGTTTGGGTTAATCCCAAGGGCGCCAAGCGGCGATCCAAGATGGAGCGCCATAGGTGGGGCAAGCGTGCGATGCGAAATCCAATCGTTGAAGCCATAGGTAACTAGCTGCCAATAAATGTGAGTAGTCGAATTGTCATAAGCTACGCCGCTGAATGCAAGGCGCTTAAGCCTTCAATCTTCCGGTCGCGCCTCTTCATCGTTAGGTCGACCCGGCACAAACCGCCGTAAGTTTAATCCACTTAGACCACTAGCGCGTATCTCTCCATCTGCCAGCGTGGCTTCCTGAGCATCGTCTGAGACCTCAAAACGTATTAATCCCAAGCGCTGGCCAGTACCTGTCATGATATCAATGCGCCAATCGCCGCTAGGGTCTTCGGGAAAGTTTTGTTTGTGGCTCCATGCGCGGTAACCCTGCTCGCGTCCGCCATCGATATTAAGCTCCACGACATCCATTGGCACACCATTGTGATGCCAGGCATGGGTAATAGTTTCACTTAATCCACGCGGTGCCCGAATAGCGGTGTAAACATAAAGGCCATTTTCGCTGATGGCTTGCGGCGTTAACGCCATTGAGCCTTGGGGCAGGCGCTGCTCAACATTAAAGCCAGGAGAGAGCGCGCTACTGGTCATCCAGAGGCTGGCAGGCGGTACCCATATACGTCCAAGCCAAGCCCCGTAGGCGAGTAGCAGCGTCAACACAAAAAAAGCGCACCAGCGTTTGAGCGAGCGTTGCTTAAGCAAGTGCCAAAAACTCGGCAAGGCCACCAGAATGGTAATCCCCAGGGCCAGTAGCAGACTCTGGCCGGTGGTAAGGTGCACCATGATGGGGAGTGTGACCAGTAGTACCAGGAAGACGCACTGGGCATGAAAGACGAAATAGAGGCTGCGCCAGCGCTCCGCGACTTTGAAGTAGAGAGGATCGATAATCGACAGTATTGCCATGCCGCCCACCAGTAGCGCAAACAGCGTTTGTCCGCTATTCCACACGGTAGTGACTAAGATAAACGGCAGGGTGAAGAAAAGTGTCTCCTGGTGAATCATCTGGGCAATAAAGGTGGTTACGCCCCGGGTTGGTGTGGGGTGGCCCCGGCGCGACAGCCAGCGGCTGATCAAACCTTCCGAAAGCAGTAGCGTCCAGGCAAACAGTAATCCCAGTGCCAGCGCTGCGCCTAACCATTGTTGGCGATCAACTAAAAAGAAGCTGCTTAGCCCGGCAGCAAAGGCCATCGGAGGCCAAAGCCAGCTCCAGGGTTTGAGGCGTTCGACAATGCGTTCAATTCGCCGCTGAATGGCTTCAATACGCGTAGGCGTGAGCAGTGCGCCCATAACAAGATAACCTGCAAAGTAAAAGGAAGCGCGATTCTAACAGGCTGTCAGGCTTAACGCTGATCTAGTGTAAATCCGTGCTTCTGGCGTGATCCGTTACATTCATTAAGACGACGCTGTAGGAACGGATGCCGGAGAGCGCTGGTCTCAGTGAATAAGCAAATTAGCCAAAAGTCTGGGCTTGACGTTATCAGGCAACTCAACCAAGCTAAGGCAATCAAACGACCGTATGAAAGTCGTGTGGAAGCCGTATGAGAAATGTGGCGGGTTCTCTTTTCAGAGCCAGCCCGAAAATGTGGAGAGAGCGCGGATGATCTATCAAGGCAACGCCATCACGGTGACACGTCGTGACACCCCGAATGGTAATGATATCGCAATGCTCACTTTCGATCTGAAAGATGAGTCCGTCAACAAGCTTTCCAGCGCGGTGGTCGCAGAGCTGGGCGAAGCAGTAAAAGCCATACAAGCTGAAAATAGCTTAAAAGGCTTACTTATTGCGAGCGGGAAAGACGTGTTTATCGTGGGCGCCGATATCACCGAGTTTCACAGTCTATTTGATAAAGGTGAAGCCTACCTTGAGGAGATGAACCTTAAGGTTCACGGTATTTTTAACGCTATTGAAGATCTGCCGTTCCCTACGGTAACGGCGATCAATGGTCTGGCGCTGGGTGGTGGCTGCGAAGTATTGCTGACCACCGATTTTCGCGTGATGGGCGACAAAGCCAAGATCGGCTTGCCCGAAACCAAGCTCGGCATCCTGCCTGGTTGGGGTGGCTGCGTGCGTCTACCGCGCATTATCGGCGCCGATAATGCCATTGAGTGGATTGCCGGTGGCACCGAAAACCGTGCCGATGCCGCGCTAAAAGTGGGTGCCGTAGATGCGGTGGTGACGGCTGAACAGTTGGAAGAGGCCGCACTGGATATTCTTGACCGTGCGAATGCCGGTGAGCTGGATTACCAGGCCCGCCGTGCTGAAAAGACCAGCCCACTGAAGCTCAACCCGATTGAGCAGATGATGGCGTTTGAAACGGCGAAGGGCTATGTCGCTGGTAAGGCGGGGCCCCATTATCCGGCGCCGGTTGAGGCGATCAAAGTGATCCAAAAAGGCGCAGGTGAAGAGCGTGGCCGTGCCCAGGCCATTGAAGCCAAAGCTTTCGCCAAACTGGCGCTAAGCAGCGTAGCGTTTAACTTGGTGGGTCTGTTCTTGAACGACCAAGTGGTCAAGAAAAAAGCCAGCAAGTATGAGAAACAGGCGCAGCCGGTTAAGCAAACGGCCGTGCTGGGTGCGGGTATCATGGGCGGTGGTATCGCTTATCAGAGTGCCTCTAAAGGCACGCCCATTCTGATGAAAGATATCAAGGATGACGCCATTGAGCTGGGCCTGAAAGAAGCCCGTAAGCTATTTGCCAAGCAGGTAGAGCGCAAAAAGCTGACCACCGAGCAGATGGCGGAAAAGCTGACCAATATTCGCCCGACGCTCTCCTACGGAGATTTTGGCAATGTCGATCTCGTTGTCGAAGCGGTGGTTGAAAACCCCAAAGTCAAAGACGCCGTACTGACCGAAGTGGAAGGGATGGTGAGCGAAAATACCATTCTCACCTCGAACACTTCGACGATTTCCATCAACCGCTTGGCGCAAAACCTCAAGCGGCCGGAAAATTTCTGCGGTATGCACTTCTTCAACCCCGTACACCGCATGCCTCTGGTAGAAGTCATCCGTGGTGAGAAGACCTCGGATGCCGCCGTTGCTGCCACCGTGGCCTATGCTCGGGCAATGGGCAAAACGCCGATTGTGGTTAACGACTGCCCCGGCTTCTTGGTCAACCGGGTACTCTTCCCTTACTTTGGCGGCTTTAGCTTCCTGGTTGAACAGGGTGCTGACTTCCAGCACGTCGATAAAGTCATGGAGAAGTTCGGCTGGCCCATGGGCCCGGCCTACCTGCTGGATGTGGTCGGTCTGGATACTGCCGTTCACGCCAATGAAGTCATGGCGGAAGGCTTCCCAGATCGGATGGCCCGCGACGGTAAAACCGCTATTCAGGTCATGTATGACAACGACCGTTTAGGCCAGAAGAACGACAAGGGCTTTTACGCCTACGAAGAAGACAAGAAGGGTAAGCCGAAGAAAGTCACTGACGAAGCGGCTTACGCTTTAGTTAAAGAGGTGGTGAAAGAGCATAAAGAGTTTTCCGATGAGGATATTATCGCTCGTATGATGGTACCGCTCTGCTTGGAAACCGTGCGCTGCCTGGAAGATGGCATTGTGGCCACGCCAGCCGAAGCAGATATGGCGTTGATTTATGGCATCGGCTTCCCGCCTTTCCGTGGTGGTGCGCTGCGCTACATCGACGCCATGGGCGTTGCAGAGTTCGTCAAGCTTGCGGAAGGGCTAGCTGAGGAGTTGGGCCCGCTTTACGCGCCCACCGACAAGCTGCGTCAGATGGCTCAGAACAACGAGCAATTCTATTCCAGTGACAACTCTGCCACCCAGGCCTAACCACCACGCACAGGAGATATAAGATGAGTTTGAATCCGAGAGACATTGTGGTGGTAGACGGTGTTCGTACCGCCATGGCGAAAGCCAAAAATGGTGCTTTTCGTAACGTACGCGCAGAGAATCTCTCTGCTGCGGCTATGCAGGCGCTGTTTACCCGCAATCCTAATCTAGATCCTTCTGAAGTGGATGATGTGATCTGGGGCTGTGTGAACCAGACGCTTGAGCAGTCGATGAACATTGCTCGTAATGCGGCGATTATGACCGGCATTCCGCGCTCGGTGCCCGCGCAAACCGTTAACCGTTTGTGTGGCTCTTCAATGACGGCGCTGCATATCGCCGCCGCCAATATCAAAGCGGGTGTGGGCGACTTCTTTATCATCGGCGGCGTTGAGCACATGGAGCACGTACCCATGGCCCACGGCGTTGACGTTAACCCGGCGGCCAGCAAATACGCAGCCAAAGCAGCGATGATGATGGGCCTAACCGCTGAACTGCTGGGTAAAATGCACGGCGTTTCCCGGGAAGAGCAGGATAAGTTCGGCGTCCGCTCTCACCAGCGCGCCCAGGCGGCCATGGAGAAGGGCTACTTCGATAACGAAATTATCGGCGTCGAAGGCCACGATCAACGCGGCTTTAGAGTCATGGTTCAGCGTGATGAAGTGATTCGCGGTGACGCTAGCCTGGAGTCTATGGCGAATCTGAAGCCGGTGTTTGACCCGCGCAACGGTACGGTCACGGCGGGTACCTCCTCGGCGCTTTCCGTGGGTGCCTCGGCAATGGCAGTGATGAGCTACGAGCGTGCTCAAGCGCTTGGCTTAGAGCCTATTGCGAAGGTGCTCTCTACAGGCGTCGCGGGTTGTGATGCGTCGATCATGGGCTATGGTCCAGTACCAGCGTCTAAGAAAGCGCTGAAAATCGCCGGTCTTTCCGCGGCGGATATCCAAACCGTTGAACTCAACGAAGCCTTCGCGGCGCAGGGTATTCCGGTGCTGAAAGATCTCGGTTTCCTGGATGCGATGGACGACAAGGTTAACCTCAATGGCGGTGCAATCGCTCTGGGGCACCCGCTAGGCTGCTCGGGTTCACGTATCTGCACAACGCTGTTGAACGTTATGCAGCAGCGCGATACCACCCTGGGTTTAGCCACCATGTGTATTGGTATGGGGCAAGGTGTAGCGACGGTGTTTGAACGCTTGAAATAATCACCTAGCTTTTTATTGCTTTAAATCGGCAATCGGCATTGCAAAACGGCACCGCGATGTGCCGTTTTTATGAGCAGCGAAATTATTCGGATTGAAAAGCCGTGCGGTGGAAATCCGCCGCGGCTTGGACTTCCGCAACGCCGCAGGTATCGGGTTCAGGTACGGCATTTCCAGCTAGTACTGCTAGCACCGCTCGGGTGCCGTTCGCCAGTGACTCCAGGTTGTAGCCGCCCTCTAATACGAACACCAAGCGGCCATCGCAGTGTTGTTCGGCCAGTTGTTGCAAGAAACCGGTCAGTGCGCCAAAACCCTCATAGGAAACGTTTAAGGCTAAATCGTGCCAATGGGGGTCAAATCCTGCCGAGACTAAAATGATGTCGGGCTTAAACCACGCTGCGGCCGGGGCAAGAATGTCACGAAATGCCTTGAGATACGCTTCGTCGCCAGCGCCAGCCGGTAACGGAACATTAATCGTGGTGCCTTCAGCTAAACCGGCGCCCACCTCTTCCAGGTGACCTGAGCCGGGATAGAAGGGCGCCGCGCGGTGAATATCGAAAAACATCACGTCCGGCTCTGCCCAAAAAATATCCTGGGTGCCGTTGCCGTGATGGGCGTCCCAATCAACAATCAGCACTCTCTCACAACCCAGCGCACTGCGCGCATGGGCTGCGGCGACTGCTACATTGTTGAATAAACAAAAGCCACGGGCGCGAACGGGCTCAGCGTGGTGTCCCGGTGGGCGTACAAGTGCAAAGGCACTTTTAGCGCGTTTCTCCATGACCGCTTCTACTGCGGCAATGGCCGTTCCCGCGGCGACTTCGGCGGCATCGACGCTACCCGGTGAGACCGCTGTGGTATCCACATCCAACCAGGCATTTTTCTCGCGCAGGCTAAAAATATCGCTTAGATAGGACGTGGTATGCACCCTGGCGAGTTGTTCATGGGTGGCTGCTTTGCCACCTTCAATGTGCAGGCCCGCAATGGGCGCTTTCTCAAGCAGGTGCTGAATGGCTTTCAAACGGCCGGGGTGCTCGGGGTATTTCCATGGCACAGGGAGCCCTGCAAGCAGATGTCGAATGCGCTTATCGATCCGTTGAGGTAGAAAGTCGGCGTCAATATTGGGCTCGTGAGCGAGCACCCGATCATCATAGAAAGCAATGACTTTATGCATAATGGCTACCTAATGTACGTGCGTTAAGTCACAGCAGTAAATTCAAGCAAGTACTGCCGCCCTTTAATCGCACAATGGGCACGAAATGCTTATCTACAGTAAGGCAGGCTGGGCGAGGTTATACAATATCACTCTCAAACCATGTCACTTTCAAACAATGCCACTCTCAACACTAAACGCTAGGGTCATGCTGAGCTCTTCTACCTGATCTGCAAATGAGGGCTGCCACTCGCCGCGCAAAATGAGCGGTGGCTGTACCCATCGCCAGCGTAAGCCAGTGACGATGCTTTCTACTGCGCGTTGGGTGCCCGTGCCATCGTGCCCCGCGCGAATATAGAGCGCGCAGGGTAATCCCTGTTTCTTTTCAATGACAGAATAGTAGCTGCGATCAAAAAAATCCTTGAGGGCGCCGCTCATATAACCCAGGTTTTCTGTGGTGCCGAGCAGAATCGCATCGCAAGCAAGCACGTCGTCTGGTCCAGCTTCCAAGGGCGCTTTTACCACACAGTGCACCTGCTCAAGGTCGGGATGACTCGCGCCCTGGAAAGCCGCATCACGCAATAAGCGGGTATTCGCCGAAGGGGCATGAGCAACAATTAATAGCTGTTTTTTGAACTCAGATGTCATAGCCGTAGCCTAAATAAGCAGTGAATATGTAAAGGTTTGCGACTAGTACTGAAAATGCCACACTGCTTTAGTGTCGTTAACTAGAGAGGCTATATGCCCAATAAGACTTCTATCAATGTCTTTTACGATGCGAAGTGCCCGCTGTGCCGTAAAGAGCGCCGCCGCTATGAACGCTGGTCGGGGCGGCATGCCGCTGATATCGCTTGGCTTGATGTGAGTGAACATCACCAGGCGCTACAGCAAAAGGGCGTCGATCCCGACATGGCACTGCGTTCTCTGCATATCGAAACAGCATCTGGGCAATTGCTGGAGGGGATCGATGCTTACCGTTTATTAATGAAGCGTATTCCCTTGTTGGCGCCGGCTGCCTGGATCATTGGTCTACCGGGCATTAAATTGGGCTTGCGGGCGCTTTACGATGCCTGGGTTAAGCGCCGCCTGAAGAAACAAGGCCGGTGGAGTTGTGAGACTAGGAGCGAAAGGCACATTAGATAAACCAAGGAGATAAAACATGACATTTGCACTTTCATCAATGCAGGTTACCAGCTTGGCATTTGCTGACCATCAGGCGATCCCTGCCAAGCACACCGGGGAAGGTGAGGATGTTTCGCCAGCACTTGCTTGGCAATACGCTCCCGAGGGAACCCAAGGGTTTGCGGTGATCTGTCACGACCCGGACGCGCCGTTGGTCAAAGACGGTAGCTATGGCTTTGTCCACTGGGTGCTCTATAACCTATCCGGCGATATTCAGGAATTAACTGAAAAGACGGCGGCAGGCACCGTCGGTGCAAATGATAAAGGTGGTACTGGCTATTGTGGCCCGATGCCGCCAGAAGGGCACGGCAAGCATCTTTATTATTTCTGGGTGCTGGCGCTGGATCATCAAACCTCGCTCCCTGAAGGGCTCACGCTGGCTGAACTGCTCAAAGAAGTAGAGCCTCACCTGCTGGGAATGAACCGTTTGGTGGGTACTTACCAGCGCGATTGATCTAGCCTCTGGCTGGACATTTTGCGTAACCCGTGTAGGCTCCATCGCTTTCTAACTGTGGTGATGGAGCCGTCTGATGAGTGACCTGCCTAACTGTCCTGCCTGTGCCTCTGAGTTTAGCTACGATGATGGTCTTCAATATGTCTGCCCAGAGTGCGGCCATGAGTGGTCAAAAGTGGCAGAAGAAGAGGGCGCTGATGACGCTTCAGGCGTGCGCGATGCCAACGGCAATATGCTAGCCGACGGTGATAGCGTAACGGTGATCAAGGACTTGAAGGTTAAGGGCAGTTCACTGGTGGTTAAAGTGGGCACTAAAGTGAAAAGCATTCGCTTAGTTGAAGGCGACCACGATATCGACTGTAAAATTGACGGTATCGGCCCTATGAAGCTTAAATCCGAATTTGTTAAGAAAGCCTAGCGCTAAAGCAGGTCGTTAAAAAAATAGCCCCCTGGTCAACGCCAGGGGGCTATTGGTTTATCTAGCCTAACGTTTATTACGCAGTCGTATTAATCTGCGTACCTACGCTGCCGCTGGTAGCCAGCTGTGGATCTAAAGCAACGCTATCCATCAGGGCTGTGATTTGCGCTGCCTGGCCGTCTAATGCCTCTTTAAAAACACCGAACTGAGCCTGTTGGATCGCTTGCGCCTGCCTCATATCCAGCGTTGCATTTACCATGTTATTAACTGCTACATCCATAGTTTGCCTCCTACAAATATCGGGATGCCTCATACAGTAGGGGCATCTAATACGTTCTGACGCTATCAGAATCGGCTACTCAATGCAAAGCAGCAGATACAGAAGTAATAGCTTTTCTAAATGATAATGATTGTTGTTTTTGATGCTATCAGCGCCGAACGTGCCGATATTTTGCGTAAATTGCTATCCATTTTGCTCAGGGGCTTCACATCAAATTTATACAGGACTAAAATGGTACTCAATTGACGTGGCGACCATTTGATTTGCTGCGTACTGATGACATAAAGGGAGTCGACATGCTTAAGCTTTCTCGGCTGACAGACTATGCCGCGGTGGTCATGGCGCAAATTGCCCGCCATTCCCAGGCGTCGCATGCAGCGGCAGAGTTAGCAGAGGCCGTGCAGTTGCCCCATCCGACGGTGAGTAAAACGCTCAAAATGCTAGTGCGGGCAGGGCTGCTGGTTTCTCAGCGTGGCGCCCAAGGCGGTTACCGCCTGGCCCGGCCCGCATCGCAGATTACTGCCGCCGATATTATTGCGGCGATTGAAGGCCCCGTCGCCATGACCGAGTGCAGCCAAGCAGAAGGCGATTGTGAGCTTGTGGCTACCTGCGGTGTGGCAGACAACTGGCAGCGGGTCTCTTTGGCCATGCGTACTCTGCTAGAGAGCGTGACCCTGGCGCATCTGGCTGATACAGCGCCGATTAAGCTGCCAGTACAACTGCCTATTCAAACGATCAGCCTGTCGGCGGCGTCGGCCTAACGGCGGCGCGAGTACAGCAGGCCTAATTTATTATTAAAGGCGATGACCTCGCCACCCAACTGCCCGGAGGGTATCACCATGGCAAGCGAAGAAATGGAACAGTTGGTTCGTCGCGAATACAAAGATGGCTTTGTAACCGATATTGAGAGCGACACCCTGCCACCTGGCCTGGATGAAAACACCATCGCCTTTATCTCCAAAAAGAAGGGCGAGCCGGAGTGGATGCTGGAGTGGCGTCTGGATGCCTACCGCCAGTGGCTGAAGATGGAAGCCCCTTCCTGGGCGCATCTAGACTATCCGCCGATTGATTACCAATCGATCTCCTATTTCAGTGCGCCGAAACGCCCGGAAGACCGCCCGCAAAGCCTGGATGAAGTGGATCCCAAACTGCTGGAAACCTATGAGAAACTGGGTATTCCGTTGCACGAACGCGCCGCGCTGGCAGGTGTTGCCGTCGATGCGGTGTTTGACTCCGTTTCGGTCGCCACCACCTTCAAAAAGCAGCTTGGCGAAGCAGGGGTTATTTTCTGCTCTATCTCTGAAGCTATCCGTGACTACCCAGAGCTGATCAAGCAGTATTTGGGCACCGTGGTTCCCGTGGCGGACAACTACTTTGCGGCGCTGAACTCAGCGGTGTTTACCGATGGCTCCTTTGTGTTTGTGCCAGAAGGCGTGACTTGCCCGATGGAGCTGTCTACGTACTTCCGCATTAACGCGGCCAACACTGGCCAGTTTGAGCGCACGCTGATTATTTGCGAAAGCCGTGCCCAGGTCTCTTACCTGGAAGGCTGTACGGCTCCAATGCGCGATGAGAACCAGCTTCACGCCGCGGTGGTCGAGCTTGTCGCTCTGGACGACGCCTATATCAAATACTCCACCGTGCAGAACTGGTACCCCGGTGATGAAAATGGCGTAGGCGGTATCTATAACTTCGTCACCAAGCGCGGCGATTGCCGTGGTGACCGTTCACGGATTAGCTGGACGCAGGTAGAAACCGGCTCGGCTATTACCTGGAAGTACCCCTCCTGCGTACTGCGCGGCAAAGACAGTATCGGCGAGTTCTACTCCGTCGCCGTTACCAATGGTCGCCAGCAGGCCGATACCGGCACCAAGATGATTCATATTGGCGAAGGCACGCGTTCGTATATCGTCGCCAAAGGTATCTCAGCGGGCAGGAGTGACCAATCCTATCGCGGCCTGGTGAAAATTGGCCCGCGGGCCAAAGGGGCGCGTAACTTCACCCAGTGTGACTCGCTGTTGATAGGTGATAAGTGCGGTGCGCATACTTTCCCTTATCAGGAAATTGGCAATAGCACGGCGACCATTGAGCACGAAGCGACCACCTCGAAAATCGGTGAAGACCAGCTGTTCTACTGCCAGAGCCGCGGTATCTCTGAAGAGGATGCGGTCAGCATGATTGTTAACGGCTTCTGTAAGGATGTCTTCCAAGAGTTGCCCATGGAGTTCGCCGTCGAAGCGGAAGCGCTGCTCAATGTGACCCTGGAAGGCGCGGTCGGCTAACCGCTGCCCATTTATTCCTATTAATTATATTAGTGTCGCCGTGGCGACTCGCCAGAATCAGAAGGTAATCAATATGTTGCAAGTGAATGATTTACACGTCTCCGTCGAAGGTAATGAAATCCTCAAAGGCTTGACCCTGACCATCAAGGCGGGTGAAGTGCACGCCATTATGGGGCCGAACGGCGCGGGTAAATCGACGCTATCCGCGGTGATTGCCGGTAAAGATGGCTACGAAGTTACCCAGGGCACGATTACCTTTGAAGGCAAAGACGTGCTCGAAATGGAAATTGAAGAGCGCGCCCAGGCTGGCTTGCTGTTGGGTTTCCAGTACCCGGTCGAGATTCCTGGGGTTAAAAACATTTACCTGCTGAAGTCTGCGCTTAATGCCCAGCGCGTAGCCCGCGGCGAAGGCGAAATGCCAGCGCCGGAGTTTATGAAGCTGGTGAAAGAGAAGCTTGGTTACATGAAAATGGACGCTAGCTTCCTACAGCGCGCCGTTAACGAAGGTTTCTCAGGCGGCGAGAAAAAGCGCAACGAGATCCTGCAAATGCTGGTGCTTCAGCCGAAGCTTGCCATGCTCGATGAGATCGACTCCGGCCTGGATATCGACGCCATGAAAGTGGTCGCCGATGGTGTCAACAGCCTGCGCGCTGAAGACCGCGCCATTCTGCTGGTCACCCACTACCAGCGTCTGCTGGATTACATCGTGCCAGACCAAGTTCATGTACTGGTCGATGGCCGTATTGTCAAAACCGGTGACGCCGAGCTGGCCAAACAGCTGGAAGCCAATGGGTACGAAGGTATCGAGGAGTCTGTGGCATGAGCGATACGCAAACCTTTCTAGACACGCTGAAGGCGCGCAGCTCGAACTACACAGCGGAACCGACCTGGATTGCTGCTCGTCGCCAGGCGGGTGCTGCACGTTTTGAGGCGCTGGGTTTTCCTACGCGTCGCGATGAAGAGTGGAAGTACACCGACGTACGTTCGATTGCCCAGGGCAACTTTGCAATAGCCGACAACGCTGAGTTCTCTCCGGCCACCGCCGCGGCGCTAACGTTGCCGATTGATGCCTACCGGCTGACCTTCGTGGATGGCGTTTTCTCATCGGCGCTCTCTGATTTGGATTCACTGTCGTCAAGCGTTCAGGTATTACCGCTTTCCAAGGCGCTCGCCGAGAACCATGAAGCCGTGGGTGGCCCGCTTGGGCGCTTAACCGGTGTGGATTTTTCGCCCTTCGCCGCGCTTAACACAGCGTTTATGGAAGAGGGCGCAGTGGTTCGCATTGCGCCGGGAACAGTGGTTGAGAAACCCATCCTGTTGCAGTTTTTGTCCCGTGCTGGTCAGCCGGTAATGTGCCACCCGCGGGTGCTAGTGGAAGCGGGAGGCCGCAGTGAGGCCACGCTGATCGAGCATTACACCGGCGAAAGCGAAGCGGCTAACTTCACCAATGTGGTTGGCGAGCTGATGCTTGACCGTGGCGCGATCCTGGCCCACTACAAGCTGCAAGAAGCGCCGCTGGGTGATTTGCACGTGGCGAGCATTCACGTAGAGCAAGGCCGCGATACGCGCTATACCTCCTATAACCTGAGCCTGGGCGGTGCGCTGGTGCGCAACGATCTGATCAGTGACTTGAACGGCCAGGGCGCTGAAACCAACTTCCTGGGTCTGTTCTTTGGTCAGGGTCGCCAACACGTCGACAACCATACTAAGGTCAACCACAATGCGCCGCTGACGTTCTCCAATGAGAACTACAAGGGCATTCTGGATGATCGCGCCCACGGGGTGTTTAACGGCAAGGTCTACGTCAAGCGCGATAGCCAGAAGATCGAAGGTTTTCAGAGTAACCAAAACCTACTGCTATCGGATCGTGCCCACATTGATGCCAAGCCTGAGCTTGAAATCTACGCCGATGACGTTAAGTGCTCACACGGCACGACTACAGGCCAGCTAGACGAAGAGGCGATTTATGCGCTGCGTACCCGCGGTATCGATGAAGCCACCGCTCGAGGTCTGCTAACGCTCGCTTTCGCTGGCGAGGTGTTGGACAAAGTCACCCTGGATGCGATTGCCGAGCGCGTTGAGTTAGCGGTCGCCGGTAAGCTGCCAGAGCGCTTCAACCTTGCCGGGCTTGTCGAAGCGGCGGTTTCACTTAACGACTAGCGCCACTACCCAATCAGGAGCGTCTGATGCCACATTCCGTTATTGAGCCAACGTCTAGCCCTTCTCAAACAGGCACTGTGCAAACAAGCCCTGCGCAAGCGACCTTTGATGTTATGCGCCTGCGCCAGGACTTTCCGGTGCTGGCCCGTGAGGTGCACGGCAAGCCGCTGATCTATTTAGATAATGCGGCCACTAGCCAAACGCCTCAGCAGGTGATTGACGTGTTTAGCGATTACTACTCGCGCTATAATGCCAATATTCACCGCGGGCTGCATACTCTCGCCGATGAGGCGACGGCGGCGTTTGAAGGCACGCGCCACCGGGTTAAGGCGTTCCTTAATGCGGAAGATGCGCGTCAGATCATCTTTACCCGCGGCACCACGGAAGCGATTAATCTGGTCGTGCATAGCTGGGGGCGTGCAAATCTTGCGCCTGGCGATGAGGTGTTGATTTCGATGTTGGAGCACCACTCCAATATTGTTCCCTGGCAGCTGTTGGCCGCCGAGATTGGTTTTACCATTAAGGTGATTCCCGTTGAGGCCAACGGCGCGCTGGATATGGCTACCTATCGCTCGCTGCTGAGTGAGCGCACTAAGCTGGTGGCGGTGAACCATGTCTCTAATGCCCTGGGAACCATTAACCCGGTGCAAGAGATGGCAACCCTTGCCCATCAGCAGGGTGCGCTGATTCTGATTGATGGTGCTCAGGCAGCACCTCACCAAGTGGTCGATGTGCAGGCAATCGATGCTGACTTCTATGCCTTCTCTGGCCACAAAGTGTATGGGCCGACAGGCGTTGGCGTGCTCTACGGCAAGCAGGCGCTGCTTGAAGCGATGCCGCCCTGGCAGGGGGGCGGGGAGATGATCAGCACGGTCTCCTTTGATGCGGGTACCACTTTTGCCGCTATTCCGCATAAGTTTGAAGCGGGCACGCCCGCTGTTGCGGAGGTCATTGCCCTGGGGCGAGCGCTTGAGTGGATGGAGAGCATTGGCATAGATGCCATCGGCGCCTGGGAAGGCCAACTGCTCGATCACGCTACCCAGGCGGTCGGTCAAATCGATGGTCTACGTATTTTAGGCACTGCGCCGGATAAAGCGGCCGTTCTTTCCTTTATTGTGGAAGGGGCGCATTCGCAAGATATCGGCCTGCTGATCGATCAGCTCGGCGTCGCTATTCGTACCGGCCACCATTGCGCACAGCCCTTGTTGCATCATTTTGGGGTCGACGCGACGTGCCGTGCTTCATTTGCGGCGTATAATACCCTCGATGAAGTGGATCGCTTTGTAGAAGCACTCCAACGTGTCATTGGTATGGTGCGTTAAGGTCGATTCTTTAGGAATCGTCATTTAAGGACAGTTATGGATCTTGAGCAAGTTGCCAGCCTCGAACGTGGCCAACAGTTACCGCTCCAGCGTGATGTGGAAGCCATTGCCATTCCGTTTGGCAGTACGGAAACACTGGCTGAAGATAGCGTTGTTAGCGTTATGCAGGCGAAAGGCAGTACGGTAAGCGTCGGTTTTGAGGGGCGCCTCTATTTGATTGAGGGGCAAAACCTGGATGCCCTGGGGCTTGAGTCGCTCCCGCGTCCTACGCTGCCCGAAACGGCTACCGAGGAAGAGATTGAGCAGTTCGTGTGGGATCAACTGCGCACCTGCTTTGACCCGGAGATACCGGTCAATATCGTTGACTTAGGGCTTGTCTACGGCTGCCGTATCGAGCGCCTTATCAGTGGTGAGCGTATGGTAACTATCCGCATGACGCTGACCGCCCCTGGGTGTGGGATGGGCGATGTAATCGCGGCGGATGCGCGCAATAAGATCCTCGGTGCGCCGCAGATCAGCAAGGTTCACACCGAAATAGTCTTCAGCCCGCCCTGGAGCCGTGACATGATGAGTGACGAGGCCAAGCTTGAACTCGGCATGTTCTAACCCCGGCTGGGGAGCTGGATGCATAACCTTTTGTTGAAATGGCTAAAGCATTTATTAATGTCGCTAGGAGCACTGTCGCTGCTGGCGACATTGCTGTTTATAGGCGGCAATTTTTGGGTGCTCGCGACGACCGCCGCTTACATTGAGCGTCAGCCGCAGCAGTGTCGTCCAGCAGAGGTGGGGATTGTCTTCGGTACGTCTCACTGGACGCGTAGTGGGGTGAGAAACCCGCACTTCCATGCGCGCATGCGAACCGCTGCTACTTTAATTGAGCAGGCTCAGGTCGAGCATCTTTTGCTCTCTGGGGATAATCGTACCCAGGCGTATAACGAGCCGCGCGCAATGTGGCGTGAGCTGTATCGACGCGGTGTCGCGTCTGAACAGCTGACCATGGATTTTGCTGGTTTTAGCACCTACGACACGCTAGCGCGTGCCCGAGACGTTTTTCAGCTGGATAAAGCCCTGCTGATCACCCAGAGCTGGCATCTTCCCCGCGCGGTATTTATTGGTCGTGCGCTAGGTATCGATGTCACTGGCTGTGTGGCGGATGATCCTACCGTAGCAGTGGGGTGGCGTTTAAAGCTGCGCGAGTGGGCAGCACGCGTAGCCACCCTGGGTGATCTCTATGTATGGGGGAGGGAGCCCTATTTTCTCGGTACGCCTGAGCCCATCGAATTACCCAGGCGGACGCCCATAGACCTTATTCTGCCATCACTAAACGAGCGCTTTAGCCCTCCATAGCTCTTTTATTAGCCCTTGCCATAGATAGTTTCAAGCCCCTAGCAGCGTGTCTATAGGGCGTTAGCGGTGGGTTTTGCGCTTTTGCAGCGCATACAGCTCGCGGATAAGCTTACGGCACCCCTGCATGCACTCTTCTACCACCGGTTCAATCGGATCGGGTAACGGGTGGGTATACAGAGAGGAGAGCGCCTGCATTAATACACGCTCTTGCTCCAATAGCTCATTGATGAGTACTTGGCTATCGTTGCCGACAAAGCTTTTTAGACGGCTCCACAGCCATAAAAAATCATCGCGCTCAACGTCTGCATCCCGGGGCAGCATTTTTAAATGCGCACGGGCCAGATCCTGCAGCTGGCGCATCTGCTTGAGCCGCGCAGCATAATGCGGCTTTAAAGCGTCACGCAGCGACGGGCGCAGGCGTTCAATATTGTCTTGGAAATAATCAATGCTATCGGCCAGCGCTTCCAATACGCTGTCCATCGCCACTTGGCGATTATCGAGAAACATGAGCGTCTACCTCCTTCGGTGACGCAGATTGTGGGGGTGACAGCGACTATTTGCCACCCCCGAAACGGATTATTTTAATATTTTGCCTTAGCCTTTAGGCTTGGGCGGTGCTTTACGGGCTGGTGAAGCGTTTCTTTCAATGTGCTCAATGATCATTCCCGCAATATCTTTGCCGGTGGCGTTCTCAATGCCCTGCAAACCAGGCGAAGAGTTAACCTCCATAATCACCGGGCCGTGATTGGAGCGTAGCAAATCGACACCGGCAACGCGCAGGCCCATGGCTTTGGCTGCACGGATCGCCGTTGAACGCTCTTCAGGGGTGATGCGGATCACGGTGGCGGTGCCGCCGCGGTGTAGATTCGAGCGAAACTCACCGTCCGCCGCCTGGCGCTTCATTGAAGCCACCACTTTATCGCCAATCACGAAGCAGCGAATATCGGCGCCACGCGCCTCTTTGATGTACTCCTGCACCATGATATTGGCTTTCATACCCATGAACGCTTGAATGACGGATTCAGCGGCTTGGTTGGTTTCCGCCAATACCACACCAATCCCCTGGGTGCCTTCGAGCAGCTTAATGACCAGCGGCGCACCTTTGACCATGGTGATCAGGTCGGGAATGTCATCGGGGGAGTGGGCAAAGCCGGTAATTGGCAGCCCCAACCCCTTACGCGACAGCAGTTGCAGTGAGCGTAATTTATCCCGCGAACGGGTAATCGAGACGTTATCGTTGATAACGTAGGTGCCCATCATTTCAAACTGGCGCAGCACCGCACAGCCGTAAAAGGTGACCGATGAACCAATGCGCGGGATCACCGCATCGAAAGGCTCAATCTCTTGGCCTTTATAGTGGATCGAAGGGTGGTGCGAGGTAATGCTCATATAGCAACGCAGCGTGTCCACCACGCGGGCGGTATGCCCACGCTGCTCTGCGGCTTCAACCAGGCGGCGGGTAGAGTACAAATTGCGATTGCGTGACAGCAGAGCGATATGCATTTAGGAGACTCCGAGCTGAGATTGAAGCGACTAATAAGGGGTTAAGGCTCACCGTGCAAGAATGCGGCACCGGGGGCCACCAGGAGGCGGCGCATGGCACTTCGGCCTAGTAGCATCGGGTGGCGCATATTGCTGCGGTCAGTAAGGGTCAGTTCAATGGGGAAATTCAAATCGCCCATCTGCATCGGGGTACGTATAACATAGCGCCACTCGCTATGACCGTTGGAACTGGTGACCCGGCGTCGATCATGCAGGTGCAATCGGAAACGATGCGCTGGCGTGTCTGGCCCTCCGCTATGGGTGATAAAGCTAACCCACAGTTGACCATGGTCATCTTCATCGGTCTCTATCTCTTCTGCATGCAGAGCAGATGTTCGTGCGCCAGTGTCAGCTTTACAGCATAGGTGAAGCCCTAGTTCAGGTAGCGTCACCATCTCGCGGCGGCCAATGACCGCTTTGGCCTGATAGGGTAATTCCTTCACGGCTCACTCCTTGCAATTAAAAGTGACATCGGATCAAGCGTTCCTCTGTGACATCATCAGTGTCAAACGGCGTTGGGTTGCGGAGCCAGCAGGCGCATCCCGCAGTGCCATCATGACCGGTAAGCGTAGCCGTGGTATTAACGCAATATCACGCACTACGGCGGCAAAATCGCTACGCTCATCTTCTGCTAAGCGTTGCAGAAAAAGAGGCAGGCGCTGCGCGTCTTCCAGATAACCCCAGCCGCGCCCGGCGATGGCCGCCAGAACATCCGGCCCACAGGCCGCTGTGTCATTGAGTAAGGCCGTGTACCAACTGCCCACCGCTGATGCCTCCGTATTACCCACTGCGCGCAGACAGGCACACAGGGTTTCAATGTCGCCCGCTTGGGCGGCGGCTTCGCCACGACGCTGCAGTGCGGGGACTAACGCCTGTGGCAAGGGCTTGTGCTCTAAACAGTAGCACAGGGAGTGAATAACGGTGGTCGGCAGGTCAGGCAGCCGCAGCGCTAGCGATTCAGCGTCAGCCGTTTCCATACGCACAGCGTAATCGGCAATCCCCTGTAACCCCAAGGCCTGCCAATCAATCGTTTGCTGGCCGCTCAAGTAGGCCTCAACCGGCTCAAAATGCTGGCTGGCGGGTAGCCCACGCGCATGGGTGGCGCGTGCATTGAGCATGGCTTGGAAGGTGACACTAGGCGTGAAGGCGAGAGGATTATCCTTCATTAAGTGATCCACGTCCGCTGTTTCTTCACGGCCTACCTGGGAAACTGCGCGTCCTAGCGTTTCCAACAGGCGATTTAAAAACGCATCGCGCTGGGCGGGAGCAATCATTCCCTGCTCATCCAGCGGCAAGGCCAAGAACCAAATGGCCGGTTCGGGCATATCGCCAAGGCGAAACACAATGGCTAAGCGCGCCTGGCCCTGCCATGGCTCTGGCCAGGCCATTTCGCCACTTTCAAAAGTCGCCAGTGATTCCCGCGGGCAGGGAACGACGTGTCGCCCCATATGGTAAAGGGAAACCTCGCCGCCGCTGCGGGTAAAAAACTCATCAAGGGTTTGAATCGGTTGCATGACATCCTTCCGCGTTGCAAGCCTGCACTCTACCTTGCTGATGTGGCACTGTCAGCCGCAGTGACTGATAAACATGGTGTTAATGACAGTGCCTTAAGGCATTAGCATTAATGACAATGCGGTTAAAAATTAATCAACTTTGCCAAAGCCCCATGAGAGCAGGCGCTGCGACACCTTTCCATAGTTTATCCACAGGCTCGTGCAGGTTTTCTGTGAGTGTATGGATAACTTCCCGCAAGCGTTGATAGGTGGCAAGGCGCCCGCTGAGTGGGGATAATGGGCAGACGATACACTTACTTCATTTTCCAAGGTAGTGACAAGCGACTTTATGAGTACTTATCAACCGCTTCAGACAGCGCTTCTAGAGCTTGAGGCGTCGATGAAAGCCGCCGATTTATGGCGCATGCCAACACCCGATGCAGAAGCATTCGCCAGCCAGCAGCCGTTTTGCATCGACACCATGTCGCTGCCGCAATGGATACGCTTTGTGTTTATTGCCCGCTTGAATGCCTTGATGGATGCGCGTGCAGCCATGCCCGCAAAGTGCGAGGTAGCTCCCGCCGTGGCAGCCTACTTGCAGCAGGAAAAAACACCCGCTCACCACCAGCTGCTGATTGTGCGTGCGGTAGAGAAGGTCGACCAGATCGTCACTGAAAGCACTTAAAGCGACATGCGGCTAAACGCACAAAGCCCACCGTGAGGCAGGCTTTGTGGATAACATCCGCTAGCGGTTTTGCAAGTGGCTTAGAAGCGGTAACTGAGGCCTGCCATGACCACGAGAGGATCGATCTCAACGGTACCTGCCGCCGCACCGTTAACGCTCGCATCGGTATCGATATCGATGTACCAAGCAGCGGCGTTCAGCGCCCAATGGTCATCAATTAATAGATCAACACCTACCTGGCCTGCCGCTCCCCAGGAGTCATCCAGGTCTAAATCACCAATCGTCAGCTCCTCATCGGAGAAAAAGGTGTAGTTAATACCGGCGCCGACATAGGGCTGTACGCGTGACTGAGTGCCGCCCAGCGGGTAGTACTGCAGTGTTAGGGTCGGCGGCAGGTGCTTGGTTGAGGCAATGTTATCGCCGTTTAAATGGATGTCGTGTTCAAACGGCAGCGCCGCCAGTAGTTCCACGCCGACTTTATCGTGGAAGCGATAGCCCAAGGTGAACGCGAAATCGGTTTTATCCTGTACATCCACTGATAGCGCACCGTTGGCCAGTGAGCCGTTGTCGCTGGTGGGGGCGACTTTGGCCACACCCACGCGGGTGAAGAAATCGCCAGCGCCGTAGGCGAATGCCTGGCTGCTGGTCA
This sequence comes from Halomonas sp. A3H3, assembly GCF_000982975.1. Lineage (NCBI taxonomy): Bacteria > Pseudomonadati > Pseudomonadota > Gammaproteobacteria > Oceanospirillales > Halomonadaceae > Halomonas > Halomonas sp. A3H3. The sequence continues at coordinate 4,020,102 of NZ_HG423343.1, forward strand.
TCATTGCCGCAGCGGCAACAGTGGTGACGAATAATGTAGGCAGGGCGGCTTTACGCATGGGATCACTCCAGGTGTTAACGCAGATAGTAAGATTAGACGGCTTTCCGATAGCCGCTTAACGATGAAACCAGTGTAACGAGACCCAGGGAGTGGATTATTGATCCAGGGCAAGAGTTATTAGACATGGGGGGTTAGGGGGAGGGGCGGCTGGAGAGACCTAATTCAGAAGCGGGCTGCTAGCCATTTGGCTGGCCCATTTGTATGGATGCATGCGCAGTGATATGAAGTATTTTTAGTCTGTAATGCGTGTTTTTCTGATACGCTCAGCAAGAGGTATGATCAAATATTGCCAGAATATTGTTTATAAAAATAAATTAAAACAGCGAGTTGTAAAACATCTGCTCGTGTTTATAGGCAATGCGAAAAGATGGTCAGGAATGAGCATGCGCATTTTTCTAGCGAGCATTTGAATGGGAGTTGGTAATTTGCCCATTACTATTAACACATTGGAGTTTTTTTATGGTGTTACGCTTTCTAGGAAAATACGTATGCGCAGAAATAAACTGCTATGCAATACGAGGCAAGAAATGAAGAAAGGAGTGTTGACATTTTTCTGCGGGAAAATGGGGGCAGGGAAAACTACAAAGTCTCTTGAAGTTTCCCAAGAACGAAACGCCGTACTGCTTTCAGAAGACGAGTGGCTTGCGTCGGTTTATCCCGATAGCATTAAGACACTGGAAGATTACGTAAAATATGCTGGACGGCTCAAGCCTCAAATGAAGAAGCTGGCTCAGTCGATCTTGGCGTCAGGCACTAATGTGGTAATGGACTTTCCTGCAAATACGATTCCGCAACGAAAATGGCTTAGAAGTGTCTTTTCAGAGATTCAGGCTCCCCATGAGCTAATTTACATTGACCAGCCAAATGATACCTGCTTAGAGCAGATAGCCAAAAGGCGTGCAGAACAACCGCAGAGAGCGGCAACGGATACTGAAGAGATGTTTGAGCAGGTTACAAAGTACTTTGTTGCGCCCACACCTGATGAAGGGTTTAACATAACTGTAATTTCGGCAAATGGATAATAGCCGCAGGTACAGCGACTGCTTGTACGTTGCGGCTGCGCCTTTATTACAAAGCCGCGCACGTTGCAGCGTTATGTCATTTTGGTGAATTATGAAACTTGATTTGTTCGTACTACGGTGCAGCGATTTGCGGGCCAGCAAGCAGTTCTATGAGCAGCTCGGTTTCAGCTTCGTGGAAGAGCAGCATGGCTGTGGGCCAGTGCATTACTCGTCAGAAAATGCGGGGTTTGTATTCGAGTTGTATCCATTGGTTAGCAGCGAATCAGTAGATAACACGCGACTAGGATTTTCAGTGGAAGGTCTGGGCAATATCATCCCTGACTTAGAATTAGTGGACCAGTATAAGTTTGGCGGAAGGGTTTTGCCAAAAGGTTGGTTTAAAAATTTCAGTTCTATCGATGAGGTCTATGAGGCCTTATTTGGGGCAATATGTTACAAGGCCGCTACCACGAAACCGGGAGAAAAGGCTCAATGAGTATCAGGGCCATACACGCGAAAGACGTATTCTGACGGTGTTATGCACAACGTTCGTCTTGACGTACGTACCCAAAGGCGTACATTGTTAGAAAATTGAATGTGCAAGAGGGCGTCATGACCGGAATCACAGCAACTGAGGCGCGCAGCAATCTTTATCGGTTGATCGACGAAACTGCCGAGTCTCACCAGCCCATCGTCATCATGGGCAAGCGGAACAAAGCTGTCTTGGTATCCGAGGAAGACTGGTCGGCGATTCAGGAAACACTTTACCTGCTCTCCGTGCCAGGTATGCGGGAGTCTATTCGTGAGGGGATAAATACCCCCCTAGATGAATGCGGTGAGGAGCTGGACTGGTGACATGGAAGTTGGTTTACACCAAACAAGCCCAAAAAGATGCGAAGAAACTGGCCTCCAGCGGCCTCAAGCCAAAAGCCCAGGATTTACTGGTACTGATTGCAGAAGACCCCTACCGTAAGCCGCCTCCGTTTGAGAAGCTCATTGGTGATCTTGCTGGCGCCTACTCACGCCGGATCAACATCCAGCATCGCCTAGTCTACCAAGTGCTTGAGGACGAGCGAGTGATAAAAGTTCTTCGGCTCTGGAGCCACTTCGAATAATGCATCACCAGCCGCTATTGCCAAAAAAACCGTTCGTTAGATAAAAAAAGCCACTAACAAGTAGTGGCTAACTATTGATTCCTGGGACAGTCTGGGAGGAGGGCGAGCGAGCTCAATGAGTCGCTCACCTCCTAGGCACCGATCCCTAAGCACCTACCATTTAGCGCCGACCTATTCAGCCGTTGCCAGCAGGCTGGCGTTACCGCCCGCTGCGGTTGTGTCGATGCACAGATGGCGTTCCACCACGTAGCGATCCGGCGAGATGGTCTGGGTCTCGAGTGGTATGATGGCGCCGTCGCGCTTGGCCAGCGCAATGCGCAGTTCACGCGTCCAGTCGCTGTTGCCAGCGGCGGTGACCGCCGCAATGCCTTTGACTTCGCTCAGTGTCTCGGCCGAGACGCTTCCATCAAGCCCGGCCACCGGTACTCCGGCATCGATCAGCGGCTTCACGGCTTGTTCGGCACCTGGTGCGACTATGACAGCGGCACAGCCCGCGCCTAGGGCCTGTGCTGCTTGAGCAATGGCGATATCCAGCGTCGGCCCTAGGCACAGAACCACTCCCTTCGGATACATGGCCAGGCGGTTGCTTTCACCTGTCGGTCCCGGCAGTGTCTGTGGCGTCATGTCCAACGCTGCTGTTTCGGCAAGTGCCTTGCGGATCACGCCGCCTTTGCCGGAGAGTGCCTTGCGCAGTACCTCGATGCGATTGGGACGTACCGCCCAGTTACGCGCATCCAGCCCGTCGATGGCCGATTGGAGATCGCCGAGTGATACGGTTTTCCCCTCAGGCGTCTCGTGGCGCTCGGCGTCAGCGGTGCGGCGGAAGCGATTGACGTAGAGCGGGCCGCCAGCCTTGGGCCCGGTACCTGAGAGGCCCTCGCCGCCGAACGGCTGAGAGCCAACGATAGCGCCGATCTGGTTACGGTTGACGTAGACGTTACCGACATGGATGCGCTCGACGATCTGCTGCACGCGGTCGTCGATGCGGGTATGCAGGCCGAAGGTCAGCCCGTAGCCCTTGCCATTGATGTCGTCGACGACCTTGTCGATATCCCGCGCCTTGAAGGTGGCCACGTGCAGCACCGGGCCGAAGATTTCACGTTCGAGATCTTCAATACCTCCAACCTCGATCACCGCCGGGGTGACAAAGGTACCGGTGTCCGGCGCGGACAGCTTCTTCAGCACTTTGCCAGCTTTCTCATTCGACGCCACGTAGTCGCTGATTTCCTGTTGGGCATCGACGTCGATCACTGGCGAAACGTCGGTATCGGTGTTCCAGGGGTCGCCAATGGTGAGCGCGTCCATGGCACCGTAGAGCATGTTGAGCAACCGGTCGCGGGCCTCTTCCTGGACATACAGCATGCGCAGTGCCGAACAGCGCTGGCCAGCCGACTGGAAGGAGGAGATCAGGATATCGCGCACCGCTTGCTCGGTCAGCGCCGTGGAGTCCACGATCATGGAGTTCAAACCACCGGTCTCGGCGATCAGTACGGCGTCGGGGCCTGCGTTGTCCGCCAGAGCCTTGTGGATGATCTGTGCCACCGGGGTCGAGCCGGTGAAGCAGACGCCAGCGATACGTGGATCGCTGGTTAGCGGGCCGCCCACCGTTGGGCCGTCGCCAGGAAGCAACTGTAGTGCCGCTTCCGGTAGGCCAGCCTCACGCATCAGCTCGACGGCGCGGGCGGCGATCAGGGGCGTCTGCTCGGCGGGCTTGGCGAGCACCGCGTTGCCAGCAACCAAGGCGGCAGCGATCTGGCCGGTGGTGATGGCCAGGGGAAAGTTCCACGGGCTGATGCAGACGAAGATGCCGCGGGCGCTGCCGGGCTCTTCCGCTTCCAGCCGCTCGCCCTCGTTGGCGTAATAACGCAGGAAATCCACCGCTTCGCGCACTTCGGCAATACCATCGAACATCATCTTGCCCGCTTCGCGGGTGGCGATCACGGTCAGCTCGGCAATGTGTTCCTCGTAGAGGTCGGCGGTGCGTCGGAGTACCGCGGCGCGTTCGGCTGCCGGGCGCGCCGACCACTCTTTGAAGCCTTGCTCGGCGGCGTCGAGGGCAGTGGCGACCTCTTCCGGGGTGGCTTCATGCACCTTGCCGATCACCCGAGAGCCGTCGGCGGGGGAGACGGCATCGCGCGCCGGGCCCTGGGGAGCGGGGCTGCCCACCAGCATGGGGCCTGCGGTCCAGGTGGCGTCGGCAAATGCTTCGCGGGCATTGAGCAGCGGCAAAATCGAAGCGGGTTCGTTGATGCGGTAGCCCTTGGAATTCTTGCGGTCGGGCTCAAACAGCTCGCTGGGCTGGTGGATCAACGGGCTTGAAACGTCGTTGCCGAGTTGCTTAAACCCTTCAATGGGATCTTTTGAGACCTCGCTGGGCGGAATCGAGCTATCCACCACCTGGTTGACGAACGAGGAGTTTGCGCCGTTCTCCAGCAGGCGGCGTACTAGATAGGCCAGCAGGTCGCGGTGCGCGCCGACCGGGGCGTAGATGCGGCAGTGGGTGCCTTCCGACTCTTTAACGATGTGGTGCAGCGATTCGCCCATACCATGCAGGCGCTGGAACTCGTAGCTGTCCTTATCGCTGCCCGCCATTTCTACAACGGCGGCGCAGGTGTGGGCGTTGTGGGTCGCGAACTGCGGGTAGATGCGGTCGCGTCGGTCGAGAAGCATTTGCGCGCAGGCCATGTAGCTGACATCGGTGTTGACCTTGCGGGTGAAGACCGGGAAGGTCTTGACCCCCATCTCCTGGGAGAGCTTGATCTCGGTATCCCAGTAGGCGCCCTTAACCAGCCGCACCATGATTTTGCGGTCAAACCGCTCGGCCAGCTCGTAGAGTGTCTCGATCATCGGCGCGGCGCGGCGCCCGTAGGCTTGCACGACGACCCCAAAGCCGTCCCATCCGTCCAGGCTGGGGTCGGCCATTAGGGCCTCGATCACGTCGAGGGAGAGATCCAACCGATCCTGCTCTTCGGCGTCGATATTGAAACCGATATTGGCCTTGGCCGCCTGCTGCACCAACTCCTTGGCGCGTGGCACTAGCTCTGTCATCACCGTGTCACGGTGTGTGTACTCATAACGCGGATGTAGCGCCGAGAGCTTCACCGAAATGCCGGGGCTACCGCGTACATCGCCCTTGGCCTGCTCGGCAATCGCGGTGATCGCCTCTGAATAAGCTTGGTGATAGCGGACGGCATCTTCGTCGGTGCGTGCCGCTTCACCCAGCATATCGTAGGAGTAGGTATAGCCCTGTTTCTCAAGTTCGCGGGCATTCTTCATGCCTTCTTCGATGGTCTGGCCAAGCACGAACTGGCGGCCGAGAATCTTCATCGACTGGCCAACCGCCTTGCGTACCACCGGTTCGCCCATCCGGCGCACCAGGCCGCGCAGCGCTCGGGTCGGGCCCTTGGGGTCTTCTTCCAGCACCTTACCGGTCAGCAGCAGTGCCCAGGTAGAGGCATTGACCATTGATGACGAGGACTTACCCAGGTGGGCGCCCCAGTCGGAGGGCTCGATCTTGTCGTGGATCAGGTCGTCGATGGTTTCTGCATCGGGCACGCGCAGTAGCGCTTCTGCCAGACACATCAGGCCAACGCCCTCAGTGGTCGAGAGCCCGTACTCGGCAAGGAACGCCTCCATCATCGAGGGCGACCTTTCCTTGCGCACACGCTCCACGTAGTTGGCGCCAACGGCGGCAACCTTCTTGCGGTCATCCTCCGACAGCTTGATACGCTCGACCAGCCCGTGCAGCACATCTGCCTCGTTGGCGTCGTAGTTGGTGCGAATGCGTGAGCGTAGATCACTCACGTCGCTATGCAGATGGTCGTTCATACAGGGTCTCTCCTTGCTAGCCGACACTAAGGCGTTGCTGCGTCGGTTAGGGTGTAGTCATACTTTTTGCAGTCAACACAAAATAACTAACCTAAAGAGGGCTCCCGCGGGAGCCCTCTTGATACGCTCAATGTGGCTGAGCGCTTACTTGCGTTCGATATGCTGATATTCACCGGCATCGTCAGTCGCATTGCTGACTACGATGATGGCGATGAAGGACGCGATGAAGCCAGGAATAATCTCGTACACGCCAGGACCACCCAGGAATTCACCGTTCCAGCCCAGTGAGATCCAGATCATGACGGTGAGAGCACCCACGACCATGCCTGCGATGGCGCCATTGCCATTGGTGCGTGACCACATCAACGACAAGATAATCAACGGGCCAAACGCGGCGCCGAAGCCTGCCCAAGCGTTACTGACCAGCCCCAGAACCTGGGAGTTTTCGTCAGAGGCAATAACCGCTGCCACAATGCCCACAAGTACTACACAGACACGGCCTACGGCGACACACTGCGCTTCCGTTGCGTTCTTGTGCAGGAACAGGCGATAGAAGTCTTCGGTTAGTGACGAAGAGGCCACCAGAAGCTGGCTTGAAACGGTGCTCATAACCGCTGCAAGCAACGCCGCATAGAGGAAGCCGGTAATCAACGGATGGAACAGTAGGTCTGCCAGGATGATAAAGATCGTTTCCGGATCTTGGACATCAATACCGTTGCGGATCGCATAGGCCCGGCCGAAGATGCCCAAAGAAACGGCACCAATCAGCGAGATGAGCATCCAGCCCATGCCAATGTTGCGGGCAATGGGCACATCCTTGAGTGTGCGGATCGCCATGAAGCGCACAATGATGTGCGGCTGACCGAAATAACCCAGGCCCCAGGTCACAGCCGACAGCCACCCGATGAAGGTCAGCCCCGACGTCCAGGAAAGCAGGGTGGGATCGACTTCATTCAGGGTCTGTGTTGCCTGCGATAAGCCGCCGCCACCTTCGCCAAACAGCACCACCGCTGGCATGATCACCAACGCTAGCATCATGATGCAGCCTTGCACGAAGTCCGTCATGCTCACTGCCAGGAAGCCGCCGACAACCGTATAAATAAGCACCACGCCCAGGGTGATCATGACCCCCATGGCGTAGTTGCTCATATCGCCGAAGTTGTAAATGCCAGTAAACGCGCTTTCAAACAGCTTGCCGCCTGCCACTAGGCCTGACGCGGTATAGACTGCGAAAAAGATTACGATGACGACAGCGGAGACTGTCCGCAGTGACATTGACCGCGTTGGGAAGCGGTTTGCCAGGAAAGCCGGAATGGTGATCGCGTTGCCGTAGTGAACCGTCTGTTCACGTAGACGAGGGGCGACTAGAATCCAGTTGAATAACGCCCCCACGAGCAAACCAATACCGATCCACGCCGAGCCTAAACCCGAGACGAACATTGCACCGGGCAAGCCCAGCAGCAACCAGCCGCTCATATCTGACGCACCGGCCGACAGGGCCGCTACTTTTGGGCTGAGGGTACGACCACCCAGCATGTAATCTTCAGAGGAAGAGGTGGATTTGCGCATCGCATAAATACCGATGGCAACCATTAGCGCAAAGTACGCAATGAGACTGATCCAAACACCTATAGCCATGTAACTTCTCCAATTATTCAGGACGGAGCTAGCTCCGACAGGTTAGTGCGCATACCGAGAAGAGTACGGTAGTGGCGCAGTCTTGTTGTTGTTAGCCCCTTTTCATATCCATGTTATTGGCCCTGGTGAGCCCGCTATAGATGAAGACAGAAAGGTCTGTGGTGCCTTTGTATGTAACGATCCCTATATTATTTTCGACCATGAGATAGTTTCCTGTTCAGGAGTTCAGGTTAGTGATGTTGATGAGTAGTTCACTCATCGCCTAGCGCCAACAGCGACGCATTCCCGCCTAAGGCGGCGGTGTTATTAGTAATCGTTTTCTCGGTGACAAAGCGCTGCAGATAGTGAGGGCCGCCGGCTTTTGGGCCAGTGCCTGAAAGGCCTTGACCACCAAACGGCTGCACGCCCACCACGGCACCGATGATATTACGGTTGATGTACACGTTACCCACGCGCATTTTCTGGGCGACTTCAGCGGCAAACGATTCGTTGCGGCTGTGCACGCCAAACGTCAGGCCGTAGTTGCGACCGTTGATGTCGTTGATGACCTTATCAAGCTGGCTAGATTTGTAGCGCACGATATGCAGGATTGGCCCGAACTGCTCGCGGGTCAGCGCATCGATGCTGTCGATAGTGAAAGCGACGGGGGCTACGAAAGTACCCTCCTGGGTATGCTCAGCGGCCATTGGCGTTTCAGCGACAAGGCGATTTTCAGCCTTGAGTTTTTCGATATGCTCCAGCAGGCCTTTGCGGGCGTCTTCGTCGATGACAGGACCAACATCGGTTCCCAGTTCGCGGGGGTCGCCAATGTGTAGCTCGCTCATGGCGCCTTTGAGAATTTCGATCACTCGGTCGGCAACATCGTCTTGCAGATACAATACGCGCAGTGCCGAACAGCGCTGCCCGGCGCTCTGGAAGGCTGATTGAACCACATCCACCACGACCTGCTCGGGCAGGGCAGTGGAGTCGACAATCATGGCGTTCATGCCGCCGGTTTCGGCGATTAACGTGGGCAGCGGGGCGTTCTCCCTTGCCGCCAGGGCGCGGTTGATAATTTGTGCGGTGTCAGTGCCACCCGTAAAGACCACGCCGGTAATCCGCGAGTCGGAGGTCAACACGCTGCCTACCGTCGGGCCATCGCCGGGCAGTAGCTGAACCACATCCCGGGGCATACCGGCTTCGTAGAGCAGCTCTATGACCCGGTGGGCAATAATGGAGGTCTGCTCCGCCGGTTTGGCCAGTACGGTGTTACCAGCCACTGCCGCGGCCACTACCTGGCCACAGAAAATTGCCACTGGAAAGTTCCAGGGGCTAATCGCCGCGAATACGCCTTTGCCGCCCATCATCAAGCGGTTGGATTCGCCGGTGGGGCCGGGCAGCACAATCGCTTCGCCAAAGTCCTCTTCTGCGCGCATGGCATAGAAGCGGCAGAAGTCGACGGCTTCTCTGATCTCATCGACGCCATCGGTAAGTAGCTTGCCACCTTCCCGGGAGCAGAGTGCCATTAGTTCCGCCATATGCTCTTCCATCAAATCGCCCAGGCGACGCACGATAGCGGCACGTTCAGCCACGGGCGTAGCATCCCAGCGGGGGAAGGCGGCCCAGGCAGCATCCAGGGCCTTGGTTGCCTGCTCTTTGCTAGTCCACTGCACGCTGCCCACGGTTTTGCGGCGGTCATAAGGGCTGGTGACGCTATGGGTATTAGCCGTGTCGTCGGCAACATCAAAGGCCAGCAGCGGCTTGGCCGGGTACTGCCTGTCCATAAACGCGGCCATCTTCTCCATCAGCGGGTAGTAGTGGCTGCGAATGTTCAGGTTGACCCCGCGAGAGTTGCGTCGTTTAGGGCCGTAAATATCTTTGGGCAATGGAATGTTCGCATTGGCCAGGTTTTTCTGCTGATGCAGGGTCTCAACCGGGTGCTGACACAGCGACTTGACCGGTACATCCGGGTCGACCAACTGGTGAACAAACGATGAGTTGGCACCGTTCTCAAGCAGGCGACGAACCAGGTAGGGCAGTAGGTCTTTATGTGCTCCCACCGGGGCATAAATGCGGCAGTAGGTGCCTTTCGGTGCGCGCTCAAGCGCGGCGTCATAAAGGGCTTCACCCATGCCGTGTAGGCGTTGAAATTCGAACGGACGGCTGTCGCGGTTGGCGAACTCCAGAATCGTCGTCACCGTGTGAGCGTTGTGGGTCGCGAACTGCGGGAAAATACGCCCACGGGTATCGTTAGAAAGCAGGAACTGTGCACAGGCGAGGTAGGCAACATCGGTGCCCGCTTTACGGGTAAACACTGGGTAGCCGTCAACCCCGAGCTGCTGGGACTCTTTGATTTCAGTATCCCAATAGGCGCCTTTGACCAAGCGTAGCGGAATCTCATCCCCCTGCTGGTCGGCCAAACGATTGATGTAGTGCAGCACCGGCAGGGCGCGCTTGGAGTAAGCCTGGACGACCAAGCCAAAGTGCCCCCAGCCTTTGGCGGCTGCGCTTTCGTAAACCGCGCGGAAGACCTCTAGGGAAATCTCAAGGCGATCAACCTCTTCAGCGTCAATCGTAACGGCCACATCCAGCTCGCGCGCCTTGCTCACTAGCTTTATAACGGTGTCGACCAGCTCGGCTAGCACCTGCTCACGGCGGCCAAACTCATAACGGGGGTGGAGCGCAGAGAGCTTGATGGAGACCGACGGCGCCGGGGTCTTATCGCTTAAGGTTTTGCAGGTTTTTCCCACTTGCTCGATCGCGCGTGCGTAGTCGTCAAAATAGCGCTGTGCGTCGTCCCGGGTGCGCGCAGCTTCACCCAGCATATCGTAAGAGTAGGTGTAGCCTTTATTGAACAGTGGCTTGGAGCGCTTGAGGGCTTCATTGATATCGCGGCCCAGCACAAACTGTTTGCCCATGATCTTCATCGCTTCGTACATGGCACGGCGAATAACCGGCTCGCCCATGCGATTGACCATGCGATTAATAAAGCTGGCGGGCTGCCCCTCTTTGGGGTGATCCATTTTCAGCACGCGGCCAGTCATCAATAAGCCCCACGTAGAGGCATTGACCATCCAGGATTCGCTCTTACCTAGGTGAGACTGCCAATCGGCGGGGCCGAGTTTGTCCTCGATCAAGGCGTCGGCGGTGGCTTTATCGGGGATGCGCAGCATAGCTTCCGCAAGGCACATCAGCATCAGGCCTTCATGGGTATCCAGGCTGTACTGCTGTAACAGTTCGTCGATGGTATCGACAGCCGTGTCCATCTTACGGACGTCCTCAACCAGCGCAGCGGTATTGGCTTCAATGCGGGCGAAATCTTCGCGGTTGGCATTCAGCACCTCGATCAGTTCACTGACGTAACTATTTTCGTCCACTAGGTAGTGGTCGCTAACGCACGCCATGAGGGTGTCGAGATCGGTTTGCCAGATGGCAGGGTCACGCATGTGGTTGGCATTGAGCATTGAAGCCCCCGAAAGTCTGAACAGAACAAATGGGTAACAGGGCATTTCGCCCAAGCAAATAAGCGAATGTAGAGTGCAGCTACCTTTGGTGTATGTTGATTTCAGGGCAAAACGTGTCAATTCCGCGGCAAGAGTAGCCTTTATACGACTTTAGTAGAGTTTTTACTGGCCTGCTACTGACCCTAAAGCAGCGTTTGATGGGTTAATTGAGATCGGTGGTACATCTGCCTGGCGTAATTTCCGCGGCGATAATCCGTAACTGCGGCGAAATGCATGAGAGAGCGCGCTTTGGTTGGCAAAGCCGGTTTGAATCGCAATATCGGTGAGGGGCAAGCGGCTTTGCAGGATCAGTTGACGGGCCGCATGTAGACGTTGGCGCTTGACGTACTGCCAGGGCGAAAGCCCCGTTTGAGCGCGGAAGCAGTCGGAAAAATGCGCTTCGCTTAGACAGGCTAGCCGCGCTAGATCAGCGACGCGCAGGTCTTCGGCGAGATGTTGACGAATAAAGCGGTTAATACGCGTCAAATCCAAGCGCTGCTGCGTACTGTTGGCGGTAGTACCTAGGCGCGCTTTTAGTGAACCCAAAAGTGTGGCGGCTAAACGGTCTTGCTGAAAGGAGTTTGTCGATGTATCCAACCCTTGAGCAAGTTCGCTCTGCATAAACGCTAGGTAGTGGCGTAGTGCGTTATCCAGGCCAAAAAAGCGTGGGGCATCGAATAGTGCTACCAGTTCGCGGTTCTCACCGGTTAGCGCAGGGGCGTCTTCGGGAAGATCGAAAATTAACTGCCGGTTATGGCCGTAACCTGAGTAGTAGTGTTCGTGGTTAGCGGGCACGATACAGCCCGAGAATGCATTTACTCGCCCACCCAAGCCTTCAATTTCAAATTCTGAAGAGCCGCATAGCGTAATCACAATCTGATGAAAATCATGTGTGTGGTGATGTGTAGCGCTAGCTAGCGGTATTTGTCGAATGGTACTGGGCATGCAGTTCTCCTGAATTGCATTAGGTCTCCTGAACCGCAATACGCCTTCAAAACACAACAGCTACTGCTGGCGAAGGGCAGTGTGGGCGGATAAATGGTCGCGAAGGGCCTGAAGCTCTGCCTGTCCCTCTTGATTGAGCAACGGCTTGCCCTGGGCAACCATCCAACGGCGGCCGTGCTGTTCCATCAGGTGTGCGGCACGGCGTCTGATGCCGTCCAAGTACTCGTTGTGCCGAATAGGGTAACCGATTATCGCGTTCCACTCGGTTTCGCTCACTTGGCTGCTGAGCGCTTTATCAAACAGCGCCAGTAAATCTTTAGGCTCAGTACGGTAACGTGGGGTGCTTGACGTCATCAGCACCAGCATTACCGCACCAATCACGAGTAAGCAGACTCCAAACACTAATAAATACAGCGCCATTCGCTCTGCTCCTGGGCGTCGTCCGTTAATAAATAGCTACGTTATTATACGCTTGGCGCCGCTAGGGTCGAAAATTTTACTTTTTTGCGAACTTTTACTTCATAGCGTGTCTGAGTATGTACAGGCAGCATCGCGATAGCAGTCGCTAAAGTTGTTGTCCTGGCTCTTTGTTTTGATCCCTTGCTTCCGCTACTTCTTGAGTAGCGGCTTTTTTTTGTCTAAAGCTCAACTGTTCTTCGACACCTGATTTGAAACCGTTAAGCACTCTGCTAGTGGCGACGTATAGCCAGCAGCGCTACCAGGATATCACGTCGTGTCACAATTCCTATTAGACGCTGCTGTTCCACTACTGGGTAGACTTTGGGTTTAGGGCCTAGCATCTCCTGGGCTAGGTCGGTAATGCTTTTATTGGGAGAGACGCTGAGCACTTCGTGGCGCATCATCTCTTTCACCAGGGGCGCTTCATCGTCATGATAAATGCTGTCCAGCACACGTCCCATGACATCCTGCTCCGAAATAAAGCCGATTAAACGATCACTCTCATCCACAACCGGTGCGCCAGGCAGGCGATGCAGTGCCAGCCCCTTGGCCAAGGTTGTTATCGAGGCGTTGGGTGAAACGCGGTAGCAATCACGGGACATGATATCGCGGACGATGCTAGGGGTTGCTCTATTCATGGTGGGCGCTCCTCGCTCATCGTATTCAGCGCTATGGCAAATCGGGTATCGCAAATTATGCGAACTGATAAGTCGTCGCTAAGTGCTAAAGTAGCTTCAACACTTTCACTGTAGGCGATTTAAGCCGCTGTGTTCTAACTGCAAGCCGTGTTTTTTCAACGCTATAAGTACTGAATTTTCTAAGCTGTTAATTTTCTAACTGCTCAAATGACCTGCAAGTTAACGAAATAAGGAGCTACTCATGGATGCACGTGAGTACTTAAACCGCAAAGGGGTAGGGCTCGACCGCGACCCTGACCGGCCAAATACCTTGGAAGAGAAGGCCTGGGAGCGTGCGCGGGGTTCCGGTCACCAGCGGCCAAAATCGGGGACGCCTCACGACTGGGAGGATTGGGAGCGTTATCACGATGACCTGGCAGAAGGGGCTGAAACCCTAGAGCAAAAAATTGATAAAGAAGCCCACCGACTTGCCCAGGAGCGGGCAGCTAAGGCCGCGGCTGAACCAGCCTCCAGCTCAGTGGAGCACTTCACTCCGACGTCTAACGTTGATCCAGCGCCTGCCGAAGCCGCGTCTGCCAAAGCCACGCCGCCTAAAGCGACGCCCTTAGAGCAAGTGGAACAAACTGTCCCGGAGCCTGGAGCGTTAAAATTCGCCTACTATGCTCTTGCGTTACTATTGCCGCCGCTGGCGGTGGGGCTAACTAATGGTGGTCGTAAGCGAGTAGGGGTAGCTGTGTTGCTAACCCTAGCGGGCTGGCTGCCCGGTGTCGTGTATGCTTTTTGGTGGTTGCAGCGTTAACTAAAGACCCTTGCAGACGTTAACTACTTGGCAGCCTGATCCAGGTGCGTATAATCCCGGTAAACTAATTTACAAGCCGGGGTTTACGATGGGTTATTTGATAGGCGTCACGGCGCTATGGGCGTTCTCATTTTCGCTGATAGGCGTCTACTTGGCGGGCCAGGTCGACAGCTACTTTGCAGTACTTTTGCGGGTAACGCTTGCTACCCTGGTCTTCCTGCCTTTTTTAAGACCCAGCCTTCTGCGGGGTAAGCACCGGCTGGCGCTTATGGGCTTAGGTGCTATACAGCTGGGAGTAATGTACACCTTCTTCTATCAATCCTTTCTGCTGCTGTCGGTACCTGAAGTGCTGCTGTTTACTATCTTCACGCCTATTTATATCGCGCTACTGGATGATCTGCTGTTTGGGCGTTTTACGCCGATTTATATCGTGACTGCACTGCTCGCCGTCGTTGGGGCGGGGGTGATTCGCTATGACGGCGTTGATAGCGGTTTCTGGGCAGGCTTTTTAGTTGTGCAGGGGGCCAACCTCTGTTTCGCGCTTGGTCAGGTAGGCTATCGCCGTTTAGCCGCTGATTTGCCACCTACCCTGGCGTGGCACAACGTGTTTGGTTGGTTCTTTATTGGCGCGATGGTCGTGGCCCTGCCTGCTTATTTACTCTTTGGTAACAGCGCAGCACTGCCTACCACGTCACTACAGTGGGGCGTGCTCGCATGGTTGGGGCTAGTGGCTTCTGGCGTGGGCTATTTTGCCTGGAACCAGGGCGCCACCAAAGTAGATGCAGGCACTTTAGCGATTATGAATAATGCGCTGGTGCCGGCGGGGCTAATCGTCAATCTAGTGATTTGGAACCGCGATGCGGATATTCCGCGTTTGCTGTTGGGGGCACTTATCATGGCCGCCTCCCTATGGCTCAATCACTGGTGGTGCCAGCGTCGTCAGGTAGCCGTTAGCTAAGCCTATTTGCCCGATAGCTGAGGTGTCCCCATAATGGCGACTTATGTTAGCGAGAGTCGGCCCATGAGCAACACCTTATCAGCAGACGCTAAGTCAGCGCCCTCCAGCGATCAATCAAGCAGAACCTTTAAAACTATTGGGCTGATTGGTCGGCTGGGGAGTGACAAAGTGGTCGACTCCCTTCAGCGGTTGGTAACCTACCTGGTCGCCCATGACTACTCGGTATTAGTGGAAGATCGCACCGCTACTGTCATACCGCACCATGGTCAGCCGGAAGCCAGCCGCCGCATGCTGGGCGAGCTGTGTGACTTGGTGATTGTGGTAGGGGGCGATGGTAGTCTATTGGGCGCGGCGCGTGCGCTATGCCGCAGCGGTACGCTGATTTTAGGCGTTAATCGGGGCCGCTTGGGGTTTCTTACCGATATCTCCCCAGATGAGTTGGAAACCCGCGTCAGTGAAGTGCTGGCGGGGGAGTTTGAGGTTGAACAGCGTTTTTTGCTCGATACTGTGCTCTACCGTAATGGCGTTGCCGTAGGTAATGGCGATGCCTTGAACGAAGTCGTGCTGCACCCTGGTAAAGCGGTGCGCATGATAGAGTTTGAGCTGTTTATCGATGGTCAGTTTGTGTATAGCCAGCGCAGCGATGGCTTGATCGTTGCCACTCCTACCGGTTCTACGGCCTACGCACTCTCTGGCGGCGGGCCGATCATGCACCCCAAACTGGATGTTGTGACGCTGGTGCCGATGTTCCCGCATACGCTGTCGAGTCGCCCCATTGTGATCGATGCCGCTAGTGAAATACGTATTCACATTGGCGAAACCAACCAGTCCTACCCGCATATCAGCTGCGATGGACAAACTCGCGCGGTAGCCAAGCCCAACGATGTGCTGGTGATTACCCGCAAGCCTGAGCGTATCCAACTGGTGCACCCCATCGGGCATAATTTTTACGAAGTGCTGCGCAGCAAATTAGGCTGGAGCCACCGGTTGGGGGATTGAGCATGGAGGGATACGACCTCATTGGGGATGTCCACGGCTGCGGTGCTACGCTCGCCTCTCTGCTGGAAAAGCTGGGTTACCACCAGCGCAACGGCGTCTATCGCCACCCGCGTCGCAAAGTGATTTTCCTCGGTGATTTGATTGATCGTGGCCCGAGAATTCGCCTGGCAGTGACCATTGCCCGGCGAATGGTCGAGCAGGGCGAAGCGTATATCGTCATGGGTAATCACGAGTATAACGCCCTGGCGTATACCCATCCTGGGCCTGCAGGTAGCCACAAACGCTGGTTGCGCGAACATACGCCGCGGCATAATCGTATTATTCAGGACACCCTAGAGCAGTATCGCGACTACACCAACGAGTGGGAAGACACCCTGGCGTGGTTTAAAACCATCCCTTTGTGCTTGGAAATCGATGGTATCCGCGTGGTGCATGCCTGCTGGGATGAGGCGCTGATTGAAGAGCTGAAACAGCGCCGCCCTGATTACTGCATGGACACACAGTTTCTGATTGAGTCCACCAACTCCAAAACCCAGGCGTTTCGAATTTTAGACCGCCTCACCCGGGGCCCTCATGTCTCACTACCCAAAGGTATTGCGATACACTCTGGCGATGGCTTTACAAGACAAAGCTTTCGCGCCCACTTTTGGGCCCAGGCACCTCAGCAGTGGGGTGATGTCGTCTTTCAACCGGATAACTTGCCCGGCGACCTTGAAACGCGCGCATTGACCCACGAAGAGCGCCAGAAACTTAGCTACTACGGGCCAGAGCAGCCGCCGTTGTTTATCGGCCACTACTGGTGTGAAGGCATACCGGCACTGCCGACACATAATATTGCCTGCCTAGATTACAGTGCCGTGAAATATGGGCGTTTAGTGGCTTATCGCTGGAGTGGTGAGAGAGTATTAAATGCCGACCATTTTGTGTGGATTAAGGTACCAAAAGAGGAAAGGGCGCTGCCCAAACCCTGGGAAATCGACTTTGATTAACAGTTGTTTCATTTTGTTACATAAAATTACATATTTTTTTCAAAACGGCTGAACTAACCCTGCCGCTGGCCATCTGAGTAAGTGTTCCCTTGAATGATCCCTTGCTTTTATTCTCCGGCGGTTCCCACCGCCGGTTTTTTTTGCCTGTTTGTTGGCAACCGTGTGGTTCATTCAGTAGTTGTCTTCAATAGCTACCCGCTGCGGTCAGCATGCCGCAAGCGCTTTGATTAGAGGGATGTCATGCATCCAGTGATGCTTCTGCCCGATCACGCGGATACCAGTGAACTTCGCCAAGCACTCTGGCGCCACCGCATTGGTCACCGCATTACCGATGAAGCGGACGGCCAACTGTTATGGATAGCCGACCCACGCCAGCTTGGCGAACTTAAAGCACTGCTAGAGCGCTGGCAGCGGGGCGAACCCCTGGTGCTTCATCAGGCTGCTCAGCGCCCGCGCACCATGACCAACTTCTTGGCATCGTTAAAGCAAGTGCCGGTAACGGCGCTGATGATTGTCATTAGTCTGGTGGTATTTGCCCTGATTGGTGTTTTTGGTGACCAGTTGATTGTCACTCTAACCATCGTGCCGATAGGTATTTCAGGGGGTGAGCTGGTCTTCGGTAATCTGTCTCAAACGCTTACGTCAGGACAAGTATGGCGCTTTTTATCGCCTGCTTTTCTGCACTTTGGCTGGATGCATTTAATATTTAACCTGATGTGGGTGTGGTACTTCGGACGTCAGATTGAAGCACTCCAAGGCAGCCGTACCATGTTACTGCTGTTGATTGTGGCGGGCGTTGGCGCGAATGTGGCGCAGTACGCGACCGGCACCGTGCTATTCGGTGGCATGTCCGGGGTGGTATATGCCTTACTGGCCCACGTTTGGTTGATGTCACGCAGGGTGCCCCAAAGCGGCTTCTTTGTACCGCAAATGCTGGTGGTCTTTATGCTCGGCTGGATGGTGTTCACCATGACTGATATGGCGGGCAGCGTTGGTTTTGGCAATGTCGCTAATGAAGCACATTTGGGCGGTCTACTCGTGGGGCTTGTCACAGGCTGGTATTATTCATCCCGCCGTTTGAAAAACCGTTAAGAGGCCTGCAATGAGCGAAATGACGTTCGAAAAAATGATCAACCAGATGACCCCAGCGATTTATGAAAGCCTTAAACAGGCGGTATCGCTGCGCAAATGGCCCGACGGTCGCCGCTTAACGCCGGAACAGACCGAACTCTGCTTGGAAGCCGTCATGCGCTTTGAGGTGGAGAACAACGTGCCGGAAGAGAGTCGCGTAGGGTATTTAGAGCAGCGTACCTGCGGTGCAGCGGCTAGCGGTGCTGGCGTAACGCCTGAAATGGCGGGTTTGGCACGGGATGCCACGCGTGATTGAAGCGGCAGTACCGGGCTTTTCAGTACAGGGCTGTTTAAGCAAAATGGCGGCAGCGCTACCTGGCCGCCAAGATCAGCCGGTGGTTTACCACTTACGCGCGGGTGAGCACCGTGTTGCGCTTAACGAGCGTATCGGTGAGCCGCTTAGTTTGCGGTGGACGGGAGCAATTGCCTGTACCCACTGCGGGCGAGCAACCAAGAAGAGCTTTGCCCAAGGCCACTGTTACCCCTGCTTCAAGCGGCTAGCCCAGTGCGATACCTGCATTATGAAGCCGGAAACCTGCCACTTTTTCCAAGGCACTTGCCGTGAGCCGGAGTGGGGCGAGCGGCACTGCTTCCAGCCCCATATCGTCTATTTGGCTAACTCGTCGGGGCTTAAAGTCGGCATCACTCGCAAAACCCAAATGCCTACCCGCTGGCTGGATCAAGGCGCGATCCAGGCGCTGCCGATTCTTGAAGTGGATACTCGTCAGCAGTCCGGTTTTGTCGAAATGCTGTTTAAAGAGCAGGTGGCCGACCGCACCAATTGGCGTGCGATGCTCAAGGGCGACGTCGAAACCATGGATTTAAGTGCCGAGCGTGACCGTTTGCTAACCCTGCTAGCCGATGGGTTGCACCAACTGCGCGAAACCCATGGTGCGGACGCCATTCGCTTGTTGGAACAGCCAGCGCAACATTTTCACTACCCCGTCAGCGTTTTTCCCAAAAAAGTGGTGTCGCATAACTTTGATAAACAGCCGCTGGTAGAAGGCGTGCTGCAAGGCGTCAAAGGGCAGTATTTGATCCTTGATAGTGGGGTCATTAATCTCCGCAAATTCACTGGTTATGAGATCCAGGTAAGTTGAACGGCTAGCCATAAAGGGGTGCTTTGACTAAGGTTAGGGGTGATCTGCCCCCGCCTTACGCAACGCAAGGAAGCCCCGATGCCTTGGCTTAAACTGCTTCACATTGCCGCGCTAGTGATCTGGTGCGGCTCACTGCTTTATCTGCCCGCCTTGCTTAGCCAAGCACTGCAGCTTCGCAAAGACGCGGGCTTCGCTCAGGGCACACCGCCCATGCCGCGGTTTTTTTATAACTCAGTCGCTACCCCGGCCGCTTTAGTGGCTATTGCCTCGGGCACGCTGCTATTTCTCATCCATGGTGTGTTGGGCGGCTGGCTGATCTTAAAGCTGGGTGCCGTAGTGGCCATGGTCGCCGCTCATGGCAGCTTTGGCTGGTTAATCTTGCGCCTTGAGATGGGCCACTACCGCTGGGTAAAACCCGCCAACTGGACGGCGCTATGTGTTGCGTTAGCGGGCATTATAGGTGTGTTGGGGCTTGTGTTAGCTAAGCCACTGGATTGGAGCTAAAGCCGTGTCTTTTAACAGCTTAGTTTTAATCCTCAACGTCGACCCCCACGGCGTGCTCATACACCAACTGCCCACCCAGCCAGCCTGCCAAAGCGATCAACGCGGCGGTGAGCAGCGATACGGCCAGCCCCCAAGGCAAAATCGCACTCGGGTCGTTGAAGCGCAGCAGCCAGTTCAGCGACGCCAACGAGAGCATCACCACCGCGACGATAGCGTGGCTCCAGCCGGTAATCAGGCGGCGAATGCGCGGCACAGTGACCAGGTCAATAATGCCTGCCGTGCTGGCAATCCAACCGCCAAATGCGCCGACACCGGCCAGCCACAAGCTGGCGCGCAACCAGAATGGGTCGCCGCTAAGCAGGAAACCGATATCGCTTGCCACCAGCGCCATCAGGGCTGCGACGGGAAAGTGAATCATCACGGGATGAAGCGGATGGCCGGCGAGAGATGCGTGGCTTTTAATCGAGCGCTGGCGAGGCTTTGCCATGATCACTTCCTGTGGGCAGAAAAAGGAATTCAAGGGATGAGGCTGATAATTCAACGCTTAACCAAGCAGCGGGTCAACTCACTTGGCACACCGCTAGCGCTGTTAGTCGGCCTGCTATTAGCCGGTTGCGCGGGGGATAAGTCTATTCTAGACCCGGCAGGCCAAGCCGCGCGAGACGTGGCGATGATTTGGTGGGTAATGCTGAGTTTTGGCACTGTGGTATTGGTGCTGGTGACTGCTTTTTGGCTGTATACCTTCAAGCGCAAGGAGGTCGTACGTACGCCTGCTGAGGAGCGAAAAATAGCGCGTCGCTGGATTATTGGCGGTGGCATTGTGCTGCCGGTGGCCAGCATTACCGCACTACTGGCCTTTGGTGTGCCCACCGGCCAGCGGCTTTTACCGTTGCCCCTGGCAGAACCGCCGGAGGTAATTGAAGTGATTGGCCACCAGTGGTGGTGGGAAGTGCGCTACCCCGGCGCAGAAGGGGGAGAGGTGGTGACTTCAAATCAGCTCATCATGCCCGCTGGTGAGCCAGTCGATTTTCACGTTACGGGTGCGGACGTTATTCACGCTTTCTGGGTGCCTCGCCTGGGCGGCAAGATCGATATGATCCCAGGGCGAGTGAACAAAATACGCTTGGAAGCGGACGAACCGGCGGTATTTGGTGCTCAGTGCGCAGAGTTCTGCGGCGCCCAACATGCCCAGATGCAACTCTATGTGGAAGCCGTCGGGCGTGACGAGTACGACGCTTGGCTGGCCGCCCGTCAAACGGAAGCATTATCGTCGCTAGCTGCAAACGATCAGCAGCATGAGCCTGCCAGGGAGGCATTTATGACCCATTGCGCGAGCTGCCACCGGGTAGCGGGACTATCCTCTGGGGAGGAGGGGCCGGATCTTTCTGATCTTGGCAGTCGGTCTAGCCTAGGGGCAGGGATAATAGCCATGAAGGAGGGCGCAGTTACCCACTGGCTTAAGCACCACCAACGCTTAAAACCGGGCAACAAAATGCCGCCCCACGATGATATTGAGACGGCCACCTTGGCGTCCCTGGGGGCTTGGCTGGAGACGCTAACCCCATGACCACCATTAACCGTGAAGCGACCCCAGAAGGCGATAACATCGCAGGCCCCAACCAGTTGCACAGTGACTTGCACGATATCTGGGGCAATCCGCGTGGCTTAAAAGCCCTCACCATTGTGAATCACACCACTCTCGGCCTGCGCTTTATGGTGACCGGGATGGCGTTCTTCTTGCTCGGCGGGCTGTTAGCCATGCTGGTGCGAACCCAGCTGGCGCTCCCTGATCAAGACTTTATGTCGCCGGATATCTATAGCCAAGTCACCACCATGCATGGCACGGTGATGATGTTTCTGTTCGCCATCCCCATGCTGGAAGGGTTGGCGATTTATATGATTCCCAAGATGATCGGCGCTCGAGATCTGGTCTGCCCACGGCTAACATCCCTGGGTTACTGGTGCTATCTGTTTGGCGGTATCATCCTATCGTTTAGTTTGATTCTAGAGATGGCGCCTAATAGCGGCTGGTTTATGTATACCCCGCTTAGTGGCAGCGAGTATTCACCGGGTTTGGGCTCAGATTTCTGGCTGTTAGGGATCACCTTCGTTGAGATCTCCGCGCTGTCTGCCGGGGTCGAATTGGTGGTCTCGATACTGCGTACACGCACTCAGGGCATGGCGCTGCACAAAATGCCGCTGTTTGCCTGGTATATCCTTGCCATGGCGCTGATGATCGTGGTCGGTTTCCCGCCGCTGATTCTGGGCAGTATTCTACTGGAGCTTGAGCGCGCAGTGGGGATGCCCTTTTTTGAAGTGACCGGTGGCGGTGATCCGATTCTATGGCAGCACCTATTTTGGCTGTTCGGCCATCCCGAGGTTTACATCATTTTCCTGCCTGCGGCGGGCATTGTCTCCACGCTGATACCAGTGTTTGCTGGCCGTCCGATCGTTGGTTACGGCTGGGTGGTCTTCGCCATTACCGTGACAGGCTTTATCAGTTTCGGACTATGGGTTCACCACATGTTTACCGTGGGGATTCCGCAACTGGCTCAAGCATTCTTCTCCGCGGCCAGTATGCTGGTGGCGGTACCTACCGCGATTCAGGTGTTTGTCTGGCTGGCCACGCTATGGCTGGGTAAGCCCAAGATGAAGCTTCCAATGCTATGGATCATGGGCTTCCTGATTATCTTCGTGTGTGGAGGTTTGACTGGAGTAATGCTGGCGCTGGTGCCCTTTAACTGGCAGGTGCACGATACCCACTTTGTCGTAGCGCATATGCACTATGTGTTGGTGGGGGGCATGTTCTTCCCACTGATTGCCGGACTCTACTACTGGCTGCCGCTGTTTTCAGGGCGAATGCCTTCTGAAACCCTGGGCAAATGGGGCTTTTGGCTCACCTTTTTGGGCTTTAATGGCACTTTCTTGATCATGCACTGGACTGGCCTTTTGGGGATGCCGCGGCGGGTCTACTCTTATGAAACGGGCATGGGCTGGGATATTTTCAACCTGCTGTCATCCATGAGTAGCTTTATTATGTCGGCGGGGATTGCCATGGTGCTGCTGGATTTTGCGCTGCACTTCCGTTTTGGCAAACCCGCTAAGCATAATCCCTGGAACGCGGATACCCTGGAGTGGGCCAACAGTATGCCACCCAGCGCCTATAATTTTGTCAGCCTGCCAAAGGTCGATACGCGCCACCCACTATGGGATGACCCGGATCTACCGCGCACCATGGCAGAAGGGCAACATAGCTTGGCGGTGGCTACCCATGGCCGGCGGGAGATGTGGGGCACCGACCCATTAACGGGCAAAGTGCGTGAAATCATTCACCTGCCGGGTAACTCCTGGTGGCCGCTGTTCGCCGCAATGGCATTGGCCGTGGTGTGTTTAAGCCTGCTGACGCGGCTATATCCGCTGGCGGGTATCGCCGTTGTCGTGGCCGGACTATTTCTACTGCGCTGGTCTTGGGAGAATGGTGCGCATCCAAAAGCGGCGCCAGATGCAGAGGTAGCCCCCGGTGATCCACCGCTGCACTCGCGCACCATGGATGGCCCAGGCTTATGGGCCATGTCGATCACGCTGCTGGCCAATGGTTCGTTCTTTCTCTCTTACCTGTTTGGCTGGTTCTATCTATGGACGGTCTCACCCGAGTGGCGGATGCCTGAGACCTCACCGCTCTCCTTGGTGGGGCTGATCCTTGCCGGGGTGGCGCTAACTGCTGGCGTGGGAATTCTCGAAAAACTGGTGCGCGGTTTGCGCCAGGGTAAGGATGCGGGGCTGGCTGTGGGCATGTATTGCATCAGTGCCCTAGGCTTTGTTCAGGTTGCGATAACGCTTTGGGTGCTGTTGAGTGCAGACTTGGCGGTGACCGAAACCTCCCATGATGCGATCATTATGGTCGGGCTGGCCTATGCGCTGCTACACGGCGGTTTAGGCGCGGTGCTGACCCTGCTTCAGGGCCTGCGGGTAGGTTATGGCTATGTGGGTGCCCATGCGCCTTTCGAGCCTGCCGTGGTTGCCCAGTGGTGGCGCTATAACCTGGTGACGTTCTGGATACTCGTGGGCACGCTTGCCGTGTTGCCGCGTGTGATAGGGAGTTAAGCAATGGCTCAGCGCTTACACTTAACCCATCCATTGCATTTTGTGATTGGCTTAACGCTCTGGTGCATCTGGTTTGTGGCGGTTTATGGCGGACACGCAGTGGCCTGTGCTGTGGCGCCGCCCTCTCCCGAGCAGGGCGTATTCACCCTGGTGAACGCGATGCTGCTGGTGGTTAGTATCACGGCGATTGCGTTACTGGCGGTGCTAACAGTGGGTTGTTGCCGCATGGCTAGGCGCCATGAAGGGCAGCTGCGCTTTAATGCCACTGTTTCCGCCGGGCTGTATCTTTTCTCTACCTTAAGCGTTGTGTTTGCTGCAATGCCGATTATTGGTATTCCGCCTTGCCTGTAAGCGATGCGCTTAACAAAGAGGAAGAGCAGCTCTATACCCTCCACGGTATGTGGTGCACCAGCTGTGCCCTGGCCGTGGAGGGCTCTCTAAAGCGGCTTGAAGGCGTGCGTGAGGTTAGCGTCCACTACCCAAGCGCAACGCTCTGCATCAGCGGTACACCTGTCGCTATCCAGCTCCCAACGCTCGCCCCAAAGGTTAAACGTTTGGGCTATCGGCTTACGGAACTTGAGCCGGTGGCAGATGCCCATGGACGTTTAGAAGAGGAGAGCCGCTACCTGACGCTGAGGTTAATGGTCGGTTCGCTGTTCGGCATGTGGACGATGCTCGCTTCACTATTGATATATGCGGGTGCATTGCCTTCGGAGCGGATTGAACTGGTGGTGGCGTGGGTATCGGGGGCATTCTCCTTACCTGTCGTGCTGTTCGCAGGCGTGCCGTTTTACCGGGCCGGGTGGCGAACGCTGCTCGCCAAGCGCCCCGGCATGGATGTTTTAGTTAGCCTGGGTGTTATCGGCGCGGTGGTGGTCTCGGTTTGGCTACTAGGGCGCGGTTCTGCAGAGGTCTATTTCGACACGGCGGTGATGCTGATTGTGCTTTTACTGGTTGGTCGGCTGGTAGAAACGCTGTGCCGTCACCGTGGGCTAAAAGCGCTCGATGCTCTGGCGCTTCCAAATGATGACATAACGGTTTGGCAGAACGAGCACTGGGGATCGGTTCCTGTGGATGAAGTGACGAAGGGAACGCGCGTCGAGCTAGAGCCCGGTGAGTTGATAGCCCTTGATGGGATTCTGGAAGCCCCAGGTTGGATCGATACTGCCTCGCTTACTGGCGAAAGCCTGCCTCGCTACTTTAATGCAGGACAGAAGGTCTACGCGGGCTGCCGCTACCTGGGGACAACGCCGATGGTAATGCAGGTGAGTGCTGGGGTAGGCAAGCGGCGACTGGATCGGCTGTGTGACGAAATGCGCCGCTATCAGGCCAAAAAAGGCGAATTGCAGAAACTCGCTGACCGTTTTGCCGCATGGCTAAGCCCACTAGCGCTAGTGCTAGCGATGCTAACGCTGCCCACTGCGCTGCTACTTGGGTTGGGCTGGGAGGATGCCTTTGTGCGCGCACTGTCGGTGTTAGTGGTTGCTTGCCCCTGTGCCGTGGGGCTTGCAGTGCCGCTGGCAAGTCTTGCCGGTAGTGGCCAGGCCATGCAGCAGGGTGTTGCGCTACGCGACCCGGCAGCGCTCGAAACCTTGGCTCACATTCGCTCGGTAGCGCTGGATAAAACCGGCACCTTAACCACTGGCAGCCACTCGGTGCTGCACTGGCAGGCCCGGGAGGGCATTGATAAGCACACTTTGCAGCGCAAGCTCAGAGCCGCTGTTGCTGGCAGCGAACACCCCTTGGCACAAGCGTTAGCGTGCTGGTCGGGCAGCCAACATGATCGACATCACGAGCAATGCGTGGACGTAAACGAAGCGCCTGGGGAAGGGCGCCATGTGCGCTTGAGCAACGGTGAATGGCTGATGGTAGGCAGCGCCGATTGGCTTTCTCGCCATCAGATAGCGCTGCCAGACCACGAGGAGGACACAGCGCTGGCCTTTGCTACTCAAGTGATGGTAGCTGATGGTGCAGGCTGGCTAGCCACGCTCTATCTTACTGATCAGCCAGTGGAAGATGCTGAAAAAAGCGTGAAACACCTGCTAGATGCAGGGTATGTGGTGGCAATGATCAGCGGTGATCGGGAGGGGGTGGTTAGTTGGTTAGGTGAACGGGTGGGGCTTGGAAGAGAAGCTTGCTATGCCCAGCGCTCGCCTGAAGCCAAAGCGCGGCTTTTGCAGGGGTTGCCATCGCCAACGCTCTACGTGGGTGATGGCTTAAACGATACCTTGAGCCTGGCCGCGGCAGATGTTGGCATCGCTCCATTAAATGCCAGCGAAGCCGCCCGCGAAGGGGCTTCCGCACAGCTAATGACGCCGGGGATGGGGGGGGTAGTCAAACTGCTCAGTATTGCTAAACGTACGCGACGCATCATGGTTCAGAATCTGTTCTTTTCAGCGCTCTACAATACCTTGGCACTCGGGCTGGTGGTGCTGATGGCGATCCCCCCGCTAGTGGCGGTACTCGCCATGGCGGCAAGCTCGCTGACGGTTACCCTCAACGCTGCACGGCTGGCCTGGGCAGAGTCGGATGAAAATGGCTAAATTGCATAGCCAAGCGCCTGTTTAAGCCGCTCAGCGTGTGTGGCCACCCAACGTGGATCTATCGCCCCCCAATCACGTATCTGGTAGCGGCCGATGTTGTGACGCTCGCCCTCATCTTTCGTAAATACGCACTCGATATCCAGCTCGGCAAGAGATGCAATCGTATCCTGTGCGGTGCGCCGGGGCATACCGGTGGCCTCGATCAACGTCGGCACACTGGCGACACCTTGTTCGATCAAATGGGCGACGTATAAGCGGCGGTAAAAACTCGATTTGGTTTTGCTTAGAGCAGGCATTCGGCTTCCTTTGCAACTGATTTATGCGCGTGCTGCTTAGCTTAAATGAATAAATCCTGCTGCGCTCGTGGTGGGCGAAAATCCCGGGTGTTCAAGCCCTGCTCGGTGCGATCCTGCATGTTCCACTGACGGCTGGCGCGGGCAAAGCGTTGTGCAATTAAATCGGCAAATACCCCTTCACCGCGAAAGCGCTTACCAAACTTGGCATCGTACGCTTTACCGCCACGGCACTGACGCATTAGGCTCATCACTTTTGCGGCGCGCTCAGGGTAGTGCGCTTCTAACCACGCTTCAAACAGCGGTGCCACTTCATAGGGTAAACGTAGCAGCATCCAGGCGGCGGTTCTCGCCCCTGCACGGCTGGCGGCTTCCAAGAGCTTTTCGATTTCATGATCGGTTAGCCCCGGAATAACCGGCGAAATGAGCGCACCAACTGGAACACCTGCGGTATTCAGTTCACGAATGGCCCGCAAGCGCGCCTGAGGTGATGCCGCCCGTGGTTCTAATGTGCGTTTCAAGTTGGCATCCAGGCTGGTCAAACTGACAAACACGCGCACCAGCCGGTGTTCGGCCATCTCTGCCAGAAGCTCTAAATCGCGCAGCACTAAGGTGCTTTTAGTCACCAGCGTTACCGGATGGCGACACTCCAGTAGCAGCTCCAGCAGGCGGCGAGTGGTTTTGTAGGTAGCTTCTAACGGTTGATAACAGTCGGTGTTGCCGGAAAGGTTGATCGGGCGGCACACGTAATTAGGGTGGCACAGCTCTTCGGATAACCGCTCTACCAAGCCGCTGCGGGCAATCAGCTTGGTTTCAAAATCCAGCCCTGGGGATAAGTCCCAGTAGGCGTGAGAAGGACGGGCATAGCAGTAAACGCAGCCGTGCTCACAGCCGCGATATGGGTTCAGCGAGCGATCAAAAGGTAAATCTGGTGAGCGATTCCACGACAAAGCACTTTTGCTCACCTCCTCACGCACTTCGGTAGCGATAGTCGTAGAGGCCTCTTCCCGCCACCAGCCGTCATCTTCCTCCTCGCTGCGGGTAGGCGCAAAACGATTGTGCGGATCGTACGTTGCCCCGCGACCCTTATAGGAGCTTGGTGTTCCAAGAGATGTCATGGTTCACCTCTTTTGATATGGTTTTATATACAGTAGTTGTAAGGTGGCAAGAAATCAATAGCCAGTCAATTAATTAACTTGCAGTAGCTAAAAGGGCGCTACCCAAAGAACTATCGTGGGTTTAATGTGCAAGGTGGGTTTGTGACTAAAGAGCCAGCGAGGAAACGTTATGTCGAAAGTGGTCATCGTGACAGGGGGAAGCCGAGGTATCGGAGCGGCCACCGCAAAATTGCTAGGCGCAAAAGGCTATGCAGTGTGCGTGAACTATCTTGCTAATAGGGAGCTGGCAGATGATGTGGCTGATTGCATTATTCGAGCGGGTGGTCGAGCGTTTGCCTGTCAAGCGGATGTTAGCAGTGAAGCTGACGTTATCCGCCTGTTTGATGCAGCAGAAGAGCGCTTTGGCAAGGTGACACATTTGGTTAACAATGCAGGCATTCTGTTTACTCAATCCAAGCTGGTCGATATCGACCTTGAGCGCTTCAACCAAGTGCTTAATAGCAATGTGGTCAGCTGTTTTCTGTGCTCCAGAGAAGCCGTCAGGCGCTTCCCAGCAGGTAGTGCAATCGTCAATGTCTCATCGCTTGCCTCGCAAACAGGCTCGCCCTTTGAATATGTTGACTACGCTGCATCGAAAGGTGCCATGGATACCCTAACCAAGGGGTTGTCTCGCGAAGTTGCTGGCTCGGGGATTCGTGTTAACGCCGTTCGCCCCGGTTTTATCTACACTGATATGCATGCCGATGGTGGAGAACCAGGGCGGGTTGATCGTTTAGCTCCCCAGATTCCTATGCAGCGTGGCGGTAGCGCTGAAGAAGTGGCTAATACCATCGCTTGGTTGCTCTCGGACGAAGCCTCTTATGTAACGGGGTCATTCATTGATGTAGCAGGCGGGCGGTGATGCTGTTCTTCCCCCATATTTCAAACGTTCTAAATAGATGCTGCTTTTGGGTCTTAACTCATGACACTTCAACAACACTTCGAACAGTTAGCCACTTATAACCAGTGGATGAACACTAACCTCTATGATGCCGCCGGTAAGCTGAGCGCCTCTGAACTAGCTGAAGAGCGTGGAGCGTTCTTCGGCTCGATTTTTGGCACACTGAACCACATCGCGGTAGCCGACACGATTTGGCTCAAACGGTTTGCAACACACGCCTCTTCTTCCGCAAAGACGCTTGAGGTAATGGTGGCACTACCTACGCCAGAGCGTCTTGATCAGATTCTCTTTGATGACTTGAAGGGATTGAAAGCGCATCGCCAATGGCTCGATACCGTGATTATTAACTGGGTATCGGCGCTGACAGACGACGATTTGAGTACCACGCTGAGTTATCACAACATAAAAGGAGTGGCCTCAAAACGGCGCTACTCAAGCCTGATCGTTCACTTCTTCAATCACCAAACCCACCACCGCGGGCAGGCATCTACTTTGTTCTCCCAAGCCGGTGTGGATATTGGTGTCACCGATTTGTTGAATCTAATTCCGGATGAGTCTTAAGGGGAAAGCTTAGACAACGGGAACCGAGTTACTGGAATTAGTCATTTATTACAAACCGAAGGTTCCAGGGTTGCGAAACGCCGTGGCTTGTGAAAGCCACGGCGTTGTTTTCTATCGATTTACCCTATCCATTCAACGCTTCTTCCGTGATGGCTTCTTATCGGCACTGGCCGGTGCGCTTTCCTTTTCGCCGCTATCACCATTGGGGAAGTGAGCGCGAACCAGTTCCAGCAGACCTTGAGTTGAGGTGTCGAAGTCAGCAGCGTTGGTGTCGATGCGTTCGCTGATTTCACCGGCGATGCGCTTGCCAAGCTGCACGCCCCACTGGTCAAAGGAGTTGATGTTCCAGATGACCCCTTGCACGAACACCTTGTGCTCGTAGAGCGCGATCAGTGCCCCCAGGTTTTTTGGCGTTAGCTCATCCAGCAGTAGGGTGCTGGAAGGACGGTTGCCGGGGCAACTGTAGGGGTCGTGTTGACTGAGCTCTTTGCTGTCCCCTTGGCTGCCTTCCATAAAGGCGTTGGCCTGGGCGAGCATATTAGTCAGCAGTGCGAAGTGGTGGTCTTCAACGCCGGGCTCGGGCTTGAGTGAGGCAATAAAGTCGATAGGTACGTAGCGCGTGCCCTGGTGCAGCAACTGGAAGAAAGCGTGCTGGCCGTTGGAGCCGGTCTGGCCCCAGACAATCGGGCCGGTTTTGTAATTCACCGGGTGACCGAAAATATCCACCGATTTACCGTTAGACTCCATATCCAGCTGCTGCAGGAAAGAGGGTAGTTGGTTCAGCGCCTGGTCGTAGGGCACGATGGCTTGAGTTTCGGCGCCAATAAAGTTGATGTACCAAATACCAATCAGCGCCATTAGCACGGGCATGTTTTGCGAGAAGGGCGCGTTGATGAAATGGTTATCCATCTCATGAGCGCCTTCCAGCAGTTCGATAAAGCCTTCGAAACCGATCGACAGCGCAATCGGCAGGCCGATGGACGACCACATGGAGTAGCGTCCACCCACCCAGGCCCAGAACTCGAACACGTTCTCTTCGCGAATGCCGAATTCCATGGCCGCTTTGCGGTTGGTAGAGGCGGCAATAAAGTGCGCGCCCACGTCGGCATCTTCACCAGCGTTCTCCAGGAACCAGCGCCGCGCGGTTTTGGCGTTTAGCAGTGTCTCCTGGGTAGAGAAGGTCTTGGTAGAGACGATAAACAGCGTAGTCGCCGGATCAAGGCGCGAGAGCACTTTTTGAATATGGGTACCGTCCACATTGGAGACGAAGTGGAAGTGGAGCTCCGGGTGGCGGTATTTGAGCAGCGCGCGAACCGCCATATTGGGCCCAAGATCCGAGCCACCAATGCCGATATTGACCACGTCTTTAATGCGTTTGCCGTTGTAGCCTTTCCATTCACCGCTGCGCACCGCTTCCGAGAACAGCTTGATCTGCTCGCGGGTGCGGGTGATCTCCGGCATAACGTCTTCGCCGTCCACATATACCGGCTCATCGCCTAAGTGACGCAGAGCCGTATGCAGTACCGGGCGGTTTTCCGTAACGTTGATAATATCCCCGGAGAACATCTGTGCTCGGCGCTGTACCAGTGCGGAGTGGTCGGCTAGCTCAATCAGCTTGGTAAGCACTTCATCGGAGACATGGTGCTTGGAGTAGTCGAGAAACAGACCGCCCACCCGTAAACTCATTTTCTCAAAGCGCTGCGGGTCATTGGTGAAGTAGTCACGAATGCGGTCGTTGGCGGTTTTGTCGCGCAAGCGTTCAAGTGCCTGCCAGGTAACACTGCGAGTGAGCTGAAACATAGGATGATCCGTTTGTTATAGGTGAATTGGTGATCAAAAAGTAGGTTATGTAAAAATACTACATAAAAAATGACAAAGAGTAGAGGGTATAAGTGGCGTGAAAAGGTATTAAATGCGTAAAGCGACGTATTTAAAAGAGCAGGCATGTTCGCCTGCCCTCATTTTTTGGTAACAGCGGTTAGGTGGCGAGTGCTACCTGGGCTGCATCACGTTTGATAAACGCATAGCTTAAACCGGTCACCAACGAGCCAGCCACAATAGCGCCAAGGTAGAGCAGTACCGGGGTAATGGCGTTGGGAATCAGCAGTACGAAGATACCGCCGTGAGGAGCCATGAGTTGCGCACCTACCAGCATCGAGAGGGCGCCTGTGAGTGCGCCGCCCACCATGCAAGCGGGGATAACACGTAGCGGGTCTTTCGCCGCAAAGGGGATTGCGCCTTCACTGATAAAACAGAGGCCCAGTACAAAAGAGGCTTTGCCTGCTTCGCGCTCCGGTGCTGAGAACTTGTTGCGCGCTACAAAGCTGGCAATCCCCATACCAATGGCAGGTACCATCCCCGCCGCCATAATCGCCGCCATGGGGCCGTAAGTTTCAGAGGCTAGCAGGCCTACGCCAAAGGTGTAAGCGGCTTTGTTGACCGGGCCACCCAGATCGAAGCACATCATCGCGCCGAGCAGAATACCCAGCAGCACCGCATTAGTGGAGCCCATGGACTCCAGGAAACTGGTCAGAGCATTAAGCAGCGCCGCGACCGGTTCGCCAATCACATAGATCATGGTCAGGCCGGTGACCAAACTGGCGACTAGCGGAATGATCAGAATCGGCTTCAGGGATTCAACGCTAGAGGGCAGTTTGACGTAGCGAGTAACCGCCAGCGCCACGTAGCCCGCCAGGAAACCCGCCAAAATACCGCCGATAAAGCCTGAGCCGATATTGGCCGCCAGCATGCCACCAATCATACCCGGTGCGATGCCGGGGCGGTCGGCGATGGAGTAGGCAATATAACCTGCCAGCACTGGAATCATCAGTGCAAAGGCGGTGCCACCGCCGATCTGCATCAGCGCGGCGGCCAGAGTGCCTTCCTGCTCAAAGGCCTCAATACCGAACACAAAGGAGAGTGCAATCAGTAGGCCGCCCGCCACCACCATTGGCAGCATAAAGGAAACGCCGGTGAGCAGGTGCTTATAAACGCCTTTCTCTTTGACGCTCTTATTTGCTGTGCCCGCATTGCTGCTGCCGTTCTCTATGGCGGCCTCGCTGAGCGCAGCTTCAAGCGTGGGGCGTGGTTTTTTTAGCGCGTTGCCAGTAGAAGTGCGGTAGATGCGCTTACCAGCGAACCGCGACGGATCAACGTCGATATCGCAGGCCAATACGACTATGTCGGCGTCGGCGATCTCTTCTTCGGTCAATTTATCTTGTGCGCCCACCGAGCCTTGGGTTTCCACGCGAATGGCGTGGCCCATGGCTTTGCCCGCCTCTGCGAGTGCTTCGGCGGCCATAAAGGTATGCGCCACGCCGGTGGGGCAGGCAGTGACAGCAACGATTTTCTTGCCACCCGCGCTGTTTGCAGCGGTAGATGTGCTAGTAGTAGAGGCGGCAGGTGCGCTATAAATCGGCGCTTCACGCTTAGCCTGGGCTAGAAAAGCGCTGGGGTCGGGGAGTGCGCTGGCAATCGGCGCTTGGAATAGCCGCTTGCCTTCAAAGCGCTCTGGGGCAGGCACGTGATCGGCGGCGACCACGATCAAATCGGCATTGGCGATCTGCTCGGCAGTAGCGGCCTGGAGAGGCGCGACTTCGCCGTGCATTTCCACATGCGCCGACCAGCCTTGGCGCTGGGCGGCTTGTTCCAGGCGCTTAGCCGCGAGGAAGGTGGTCGCCATGCCGCTGGGGCAGGCGGTAATCAGAATAATATTCATAGCGTGGCTCCCTCGGTGATGGTGTCGTCAAGACGCCGTATCCGGGTGTGTTGTTGGAGTGAATCGAAATCGGCAGCGTGGGGGTTGCCCACGCCAACATGGCGCACGGCCTCGGCCGAGAGCGCGGTGGCAAAGCGCAGCGTCTGTTCAGCGTCTTGCTGGCCGTTCTGATGAGTCAGCAGGCCGTGGAGCATGCCCGCGACAAAGGTATCGCCAGCGCAAACGGTATTCGTCGCGGTAACCTTAGGAGGTGTGGCGTGCCAGGCACCTTGAGCGTTAACCCACAACACCCCTTCGGCACCCGCTGAAATCAGCGCATGGGCGATGCCGCTTTTATGCAGCCGTTTAGCCGCATTCAAGCGCATATCGGAAGAGGTCATATCTTCGCCCGCCCACTCTGCCAGTTCATTTTCATTAGGCTTTACACCGGCGGGGTGAGTCGCTATGGCCGCATTGAGTGCCGGGCCACTGGTATCTACCCAGAGCGGTACGCCGCTGGCGTTTAAGTGGTTTAACAGCGCGCTGAAATCAATCAGTGACAGCCCCGGGGGGAGGCTGCCCGCCACAACGACCGCCTGGGGTGGCGTCGCGCTAGAAAGCTCAGTATTTAGCGTGTCGATCAGCGCCTGCAAATGCGTGGCGTCAATGGGCATGCCGGGGCCATTAATATCGGTAACGCGGCCGCTTTGTTCCGCAATTTTGGCATTAATACGGGTTTCTCCCGGCACGCGCACAAAGGCGTCGGTCAGGGAGTACTGGGTAAATGCCAATTGAAAGGGAGCGTCGTTATCGGCACCTAAAAAGCCGCTGACGGTGACGTCGTGACCAAGACCCGCCAATACGCGAGCAACGTTAACGCCTTTGCCCGCTGCTTCTAATTGGGCGCTAGTGGGGCGGTTGACGCTGCCTAGCACCAAGGCGTCAAGGTTAAACGCCAAATCCAGTGCCGGGTTCAGGGTAATGCATAGCACGCGGGCCATTAGCGCGCCTCCAGTGCATCGCGCACTTCATCGCTAGTCGCCTGATTCAGCGCTAACTGAGCGCTGGCTTGGGCATCAGCGAAGTCAAACTCGCGCAGGCGGGCTTTGACCAGCGGGATCTGCCGCGCGCTGACGGAGAGCTCGTCCACGCCAAGGCCTACCAGTACCGGAATGGCCACGGCGTCTGAAGCCAATTCGCCGCACACACCGACCCATTTGCCTTGGGTATGGGCAGCCGCCACGGTCATCTGAATCAAACGCAGCACAGCAGGGTGTAAGCCATCGGCTTGAGCAGAGAGCTCTGGGTGGCCGCGGTCGATAGCCAGGGTGTACTGGGTTAAGTCATTAGTGCCTACTGAGAAAAAATCCACCTCGGCGGCAAGGCTGGGTGCCAGCAGCGCGCTAGAGGGTATTTCAATCATCACCCCCAACTGCACATCGGTGGCGCGCTGGGAAGTAGGGATCTCTTTGAGTAGGCGATCGTAGATGGCTTTTACAGTGCGGAACTCAGCGATATCTTTGACCATCGGCAGCATAATCCGCAGGGGACTATCCTTGCCTGCCATCAATAACGCACGCAATTGGGTCTCGAGCACTTCGGGTTGTGTCAGCGCTAAGCGAATACCGCGTAGGCCCAGGAAGGGGTTGTCTTCTTGGGGTACCGGCCAGTAGGGGAGTGGCTTGTCGCCGCCGACATCTAATGTGCGCGCTACCAGCGGGCGGCCATCCAGGGCGTCAATTGCCTGACGGTACTCGCTAATCTGAGTGGCTAAGTCTGGTGCGCTGGCGTGGGCCATGAACAGGAATTCAGTACGCAGCAGGCCAACGGCCTCAGCGCCACGCTCTACTGCATCAGCGGCGTGGGCAGTGTTGCCCAGGTTGGCGGCAACTTCGACACGGTGCCCATCGCGAGTTTGGGCGACCTCGAAGCGGCTTTCCCAGGCATCGGCTTCGCGCTGCTGGAGGTCTAGTAACTGCTGCTCGGCACGCTGTAGGCGCTCTTCGGAAGGTTGCGACGTCACTCGGCCACGCTCGCCATCCAGAATCATCATGCTGGCGTTGTTAAGCGCCATCACCGCTTGACCCGCGCCCACCACGGCGGGAATGCCCAGTGCACGGGCCAGAATAGCGCTGTGCGCCGTGGCGCCACCGCGAACGGTAAGCAGGCCGCGGACACGGGAAGTATCCAGCCGGGCCACATCGGAAGGGCCGATATCGTCCATCACCAGAATATAAGGGTGATCCGGCGGTTCGGGGAGCGTCACATCGCAGAGTACGCCCAACACCCGGCGACCTACGTCGCGCAGGTCGGCAGCGCGTTCGGCCAGCAGGCGGTCAGCGAGCATCTCCTGGGCGTGGGCCGCGGTTTCAATCGCTTCCCACCAGCCCGCTTCCGCTGAGCGCCCTTCACGAATGGCATCCGTCGCCGCGTGATGGAGCTCCGGGTCGTCGAGCATCTCTTCGTGCATTGAAAGAATATCGGCGACTTCGCCACCGGGGGCGTTATGCACCAATGTCTGCAGCTGGGCGGCGCCCTCTTTCAGCGCGCTATTTAAACTGCTGATTTCGTGTTCAGCGTCGCTGGCGTGCTCGGCGTACTCGAACTGCATCGGGCGAATGACAAATACTGGCGCAATGGCCAAGCCCGGCGAGGCGGCCACGCCGGCGTGGGGCGTATCGGCAGCGAGAGGCTCAACGGCCGGTGTAGCGGTGCTCGCTTCCTGCGTGCTATCAAAGCCGCCGTCAAAGGGCGTTACTTTTTCTCCCAGGCCCGATTCAACAGCCTCGGCGACGGCCTCTAGCGCCGCGCTTGCCTGCTCACCCTCGGCTGACAGCACCAGCCACTGGCCGCGGCGTGCGCCCAGGCCAATCACTTTGGTTAGACTGGCGGCGGAAACCGGGGTGGCGCTGCCTTCTTCCAAACGTGCCTGAATCGGCATGGCCTGGGCGCGCGCTATCTGTACCAACTGTTTGGCGGGGCGAGCGTGCAGCCCATGGGGGTTGAGCACCCGTACCCGACGGGTTTGGGTATTTGCGGTTTCGCCCGCCAGGGTGGCTAACAGCTGATCGCTGGTTTTGCCCACCAGGCTTTGGCTTTCGCTGTTTTCCAACACCGCCATCAGTTGCTCTAGCAGGAGGCGGTGGGCATCGCCATGGGCGGCCAGGCAGAACAACGCATGCACCGGATGACCAGCACTTTCCAGGGTTTGTTCAGCAGGTGTGGCCACCCCAAGCGCGGGCTGATTAACGCCCTGGGCGCTGCTAGCCAGCCACAGTCCTTTACCTAACCAGGTCGGCTGTGCCGCGGCGACGGCGGAAATAAAGCTGTTATCGACACAGCCGCTTTGGCGTAAGCGGGCGGCTGCAGCCAGAGCGAGTTCTTGTGGGTCGCGTGCCGGAAAGTTGACGCATAGGGTGTCGGCATCCAGGCGCGGTTCTAATGCTGGTTTCGAAAGCAGCCGCGCTACATCTGCCGCGGAGGTGGCGTTTGCCAGTTGCTCGGAAACGCCTTCGCGATCCAGCACATGGGTGAGCTGGCGCAGAATATCCAGGTGCTCATCATTCTGGGCGGCAATCGTTACCAGTACGTGCACCTGCTGGCCGTCGTGCCACTCGACCCCTTGTGGAAACTGCAACACGCGCACGCCCGTCTGCTTCACATACTGACGGCTTTCCGGTGTACCGTGGGGTATTGCGATGGCGTTGCCTAGAAACGTTGATGATTGTGCCTCGCGGGCGTGTAGGCCGTCGCGGTACTCGGCCTCAACCAATCCGGCCTCAACCAGCGCCTCAGCGGCACTGTCCAGCGCGGTTTGCCAGCTGTCGGCGTGGCGGTCTAGCAAGATGTCATCGGGGCCGAGTGTCAACATAGTATTCTCCTGTAAACGCGCACTGTCGGCATTTTAATGGGGCAGCGTCGACGCAGCGTCGTGTACATAAAGTGATCGTCGTTAAATGATCATGGTAATGGCGTTGATGCCAATGAGATGAACCGTGCCGTTTCAGTCGGTTTATCCTTGCCATTAAATCTGGGTATGGTGCTATTAAATCTGCACATAGTGCTATGCTGAATCGATTCACTGAATGACACAAGGTTTGAGCTTTTAGACTTTGGTCTGGTAGGCGCTAACTTGCTGATAAACTGCCCGGTCACACCAGGGGGAAACCGCATGACACTTGCCGATATTGCCCGGCTAGCCGGCGTCTCGCGCACCACTGCTAGCTACGTCATTAATGGTCAGGCCGAGCAGCGCCGCATTAGCGCAGCGACAATTGAAAAAGTGATGGCGGTGGTGCGGCAACACCGCTATCACATTGACCCTCAGGCGGCTGCGCTGCGCCGGGGTGCAAGCCGCTTGCTGGGGCTTATCGTGCCGGATTTGGAGAACATTAGTTATGCTCGCCTAGCCAAACGCCTGGAGCGGGGTGCACGGGAGCAGGGTTATCAGCTGTTGATCGTAAGCTCAGATGACTGTGCAGAGAGTGAACGGACACTCGCGTTGGCGCTGCGTGCGCAACGCTGTGAGGTGTTGATAACCGCCAGTTGCTTGCCTAGCGACGATACTTTTTATGCCGACCTGGTAGACGAGGGATGGTGCGTGGTGGGGATGGACCGTGGCCTCAACCCGACGCGCTTTGCCAGTGTCGTGAGTAACGATCAGGAGGCGGCTAAGACGTTGACCCGTTCGGTGATCGGCGCGGCGACCAAGCGTATTGCCTGGTTGGAAGCGATGCCGGAGCTGTCGGTTAGCTGTGAGCGGCGGGTGGGTTTTCAGGCGGCCCTTGAAGGCAGCATGATTGAACCGCTTTATCTTACCGGGTCGCACTATGAACGTAGCGAAGGGGCGCGTTTAGCGATTCAATTGCTGGATGAACAGGGCGGTGCCGACGCACTGGTGACAGCGTCCTATACGCTGATGGAAGGGGTGTTTGATGTATTCTTGGAGCGTGGTGGCCTGCCGGAAAATATGCGTCTGGCCACCTTTGGTGATCACCGGCTGCTGGATTTCCTTCCTCAGCCAGTGAACTCGGCGCTACAGGATTATGACCGTATTGCCGAGTTAACATTGCGCTGTGCCCTAGCTGCTATGAACGGCCACTATGAGAGCGGGCTGCAGGTGGTGGCGCGTCATCTGCACCGGCGTTAAACCGTGCGCGCCTGGGCCCAAGCTGCTGCATCTGGTATCGACATATCGTAACTCTCGCTCAAGTAGGGCGAGGAGAGCACGAAGTCGGCGCTCGCCGCATTGCAGGCAACGGGGACATTCCACAGCGCCGCTAAACGCAGCAACGCTTTGACATCCGGGTCGTGGGGCTGGGGCGAGAAGGGATCCCAGAAGAAGATCAGCACATCCAGCCGCTGCTCCGCAATCCGAGCGCCAATCTGCTGGTCACCGCCCAGGGGGCCGCTCATTAGACCCTCGACTTCTAACCCTAACGCGGTTTTAAGCCGCTTAGACGTTGTTCCCGTGCCAATCAATTCGTGCTGGCTCAGCGTATCCTTCCAGCGAGTTGCCCACTCAAGCATTTCGCTCTTCTTGCCATCGTGGGCAATTAGCGCAATACGCTTGCGCGCTTGCAGCGTACGGATGGCTTGGCGGGGCGGTTGCGCGTCACTCATTTCGTCACTTCCCTCATGGTTCTATTGCCTTTCGGTCTTATGGCCGAATGGCTTTTCTTTTTAAAGGTCGCAAAAGCTAAAAGCTCGCTACAGAGGTTAGACCGTTACTCACTATCAAAGGCAAGGATTTTCATCGTATTAGTGCCCCCATGGGCATTCATATGGTCGCCGCGAGTGAGAATGACATGCTCGCCAGGGTGGATAAATCCCTGTGCCTGCAAGCATTTCAATGCTTCTTGGTTAAGGTTGGCCGGATCCATCTCGGTGGTGTCGAAAGGAATTGAAACCACGCCACGATAGAGCGCCATACGCCGCTGGGCGATAGGGCTGTGAGCCAACCCTACGATAGGCAGGCCGGAACGAATGCGCGATGCAATCAGCGGTGTATAGCCTGTGGAGGTCATGCAAGCGATGGCGCTGACCCCGGATAAGTGATTCGCAGCATACATCGCCGATAGCGCGATGGTTTCATCGATGCGCTCAAAGCCCTCATGAATACGGTGGCCTGACTCCTGAGCGAGACGCTCACGCTCGGCACCCAGACACACACGGTTCATCGCTTCGATGGTTTCCACCGGGTAGTCACCTGCGGCGGTTTCCGCAGAGAGCATCACTGCATCGGTGGCGTCGAGCACCGCATT
Organism: Halomonas sp. A3H3; assembly: GCF_000982975.1. Lineage (NCBI taxonomy): Bacteria > Pseudomonadati > Pseudomonadota > Gammaproteobacteria > Oceanospirillales > Halomonadaceae > Halomonas > Halomonas sp. A3H3. The sequence goes on from NZ_HG423343.1 coordinate 4,059,267, forward strand.
GGCCACGTCGAAGACCTCGGCGCGGGTGGGCAGCGGCGACTCGATCATCGATTCCATCATTTGGGTGGCGGTAATGACGGCGCGGTTGAGTGTGCGTGCGTGCTTGATAATGCGCTTCTGAGTACCAATCAGCGCGGCGTCGCCAATCTCAACGCCCAGGTCGCCCCTGGCCACCATGACCGCCTCAGAGGCTTCAATGATGCCATCCAGCGTAGCATCGTCGGCAACCGCTTCGGCGCGTTCAAGCTTAGCCACCAGGCCGATCTCTTTCCCGGCTTCGCCAAGCAGCTCGCGGGCTTCTTGCATATCTGCGGCGCTGCGCGGGAAGGAGACGGCTAAGTAGTCAACGCCAATCTCAATAGCGGTTTTTAGATCGGCCTTATCTTTCTCAGTAAGGGCGGGCGCTGAGAGTCCGCCTCCCTGTTTGTTAATGCCCTTATTGTTGGAGAGCTTGCCGCCTACGTGAACGCGGGTATGCACTTCTTGTCCAATTACACGAGTGACATCGAGTACCAAACGGCCATCGTCGAGCAGTAGGCGGTCGCCCTCAACGACATCATCGGCCAGTGTTTGATAGTCGCAGCCGACGCGTTCTGCAGTGCCGCTATTGGCGTCCAGCGCCATGTCCAAGACAAATGCCTGGCCGACATCGAGGTTGACGGCGCCTTCGACAAAACGCGCAATACGAATTTTCGGCCCTTGCAGGTCGCCCAGCGCAGCAACGCTGCGGCCAAGGCGCTCGGCGATCTCGCGGACTTCGTTTAAGCGGCGGCGGTGGTCATCTGCCGAGCCGTGGGAGAAGTTAAGCCGCACCACATCCACACCGGCTTTTAGCATCGCTTCCAGCACGCCTGGGCGATCACTGGCGGGGCCGAGTGTGGCAACAATTTTGGTGCGCCTTAAAGGCGTATGGGAATGAGGGGTGGTAGACGCCGGTGCTGCTGTATTCGAGGTTGCATTCGTCATGGGCGCTCTCCTTGAGTAAGGGGATTGTGGGCAATTTAGTATTGGACTACGATAGCGTTTATATAGTAATTTTACTACATATTGGATATTTACTAGCCTTTTGGGGCGGTTGAAACGCTGTTTATCGGCCTCATGACGCTTAAATACGTATTTTTAGTAATTTTTTTACTAAAGGTGCAGATTGTTACTATTGGTCAATTGAGGAGCTATCATGACAATAAGAGTTGCGATTAACGGATTTGGCCGTATTGGCCGCAATGTACTGCGCGCCCTTTACGAAAACAGCTACCGTGACCGCGTACAGGTCGTCGCCATTAACGATCTCGGCGACCCCTCGCTAAATTCCCACCTGCTGCGTCACGATACCGTGCATGGCCACTTCCCCTTTAAGGTAGAACACGACGCCGAGAGCATCACGGTGGATGGTGATCGTATCGCCATCTCCTCAGAGCGCGATCCAGCGGAGTTGCCGTGGGCATCGATGAATATCGATCTGGTGATGGAGTGCACCGGGTTGTTTACCAAGCGCGAGGCGGCGGCCAAGCATATCGAAGCGGGTGCCAAGCGCGTGCTGATTTCCGCACCCAGCCCCGACGCTGATGCGACGATTGTGTATGGCGTTAATGACCAAGTGTTGACCGCTGAGCACACGGTTGTCTCTAATGCTTCCTGCACCACCAACTGCCTAGCGCCGGTCGCGAAAGCGTTGAACGATGCAGTCGGTATCGAAAACGGTTTGATGACCACGGTGCACGCTTACACCAATGATCAGAACCTCTCGGATGTTTACCACTCTGACCCCTACCGGGCGCGCAGTGCAACGCACTCCATGATCCCGACCAAAACCGGTGCTGCCGCAGCGGTGGGCTTGGTGCTACCAGAGCTGGCGGGTAAATTTGATGGCCTAGCCGTTCGCGTACCGGTGATCAACGTCTCGCTGGTGGATCTGACCTTTACTGCCAGTCGCGATACCACTAAAGAAGAGATTAATGCCATCGTTGAGAAGGCCGCGGCTAACTCTCCGGTATTGGCTGTTAACGCTGAACCGCTGGTCTCTATTGATTTCAATCATGATGCCAACTCATCGACCTTCGATGCTAATCACACCCGCGTGAATGGCCGTCTGGTTAAAATCATGGCGTGGTACGACAACGAGTGGGGCTTCTCCAACCGTATGCTGGATACTGCGCTTGCCATGCAGGCGACTGCTAAGTAATACCCTCCTAAGGGCTAAGGGCAGGTGTCGCCCAGCAGCAGCTCAGTTTGCAGCAACTGCTGGGCGAGGGGGATGCGGCCAAGAATCATCTGCGCTGCGACTCGCCCTTTGCCCACGCTATCCTGGCGCACCGTGGTTAAACGCGGTGCGCGGTACTGTCCTTCAGCAATGCCATCGAACCCGGTAATGCGTAACTCTTCCGGCACCCGTATACCGCGCTGCTCGGCCAGCGTTAGCGCCGTGAGTGCAATACGGTCAGACATGCACAGCAGCAGGTCTGGCCGTTGTTCTAGTGGCTGGTCGAGAATCTCGGCAATCACCGGCGAGCACACCTCAAAGGTATTCTCCTCGATATTCCAGAGCGGCACTTGCGCCACATCCACACCTTGCTCACTCAGCGCGTTATGAAAGCCCTCTAGGCGGGCACGGCTAATGGTGCTGGTGTTGGGCAGCAGCGTGTGCTCGGCCGTCACGCGGCCGTTGCAGACCTCTTTGGTTAAGCGCAGGTTGATAATCGCCGGGCGTTTGGGCAACTGGTTAAGCGCATGCTGGGCGATTTTATAGCTAGCAGCTGTATCATCGATATGCACCGTCGGGCAGCCTTCAATAACAAAATCGACGGCCACCAGGGTGCGTTGGGCGGGCAGTTCATCGAGCAGCTTATTGTTGGGCATTAATCCATAAACGATAAAGCCATCGGCGATATTGGCGGAGCCCGGCGGCTGTGAGGCATGGCCGCGACCCGGCAATAACAGCAGCGTGTGGCCGTGGGCATCAAGAACTTCGGCAACCCCTGATAAAAACTCGCTGGCCACGGCGTCGTTCAAACTGTAGGTCAGGCTTTCCGCAAGAATCACCGCAATAATCCGCGAGCGGCCGGTGCGCAGGCTGCGCGCTTTGGCGTCAGGGCCGCTGTACCCCAGCCTTTTCGCCTCTTTGAGTATGCGTTCGCGCAGGGCTGGAGAAAGCTGATCCGGCCGGTTAAAGGCATTGGAAATCGTGGCAGTGGAGACGTTGAGTTCCTGCGCAAGATCCTTGAGTGTCATACGGCGCTGATCAGTCACGGTACTTCCTTATACAGGCTTTTTTAATAATTGAAGATTAGCTATTCAAAGGATGTGCATAATAAAATCGACCCGCTGTGTGCTGCCACTCCCCATGATAAGCGAAGGGAAGGTTAGGCACACACAGAGGGTCGTTAAAGCGGGTATCTTGGTTGACTCTTGTGCTTAAGCCGCTGCTTGTTGAGTGGATAACGTCAGTGCTGCACCGCTCTCATCAAACAGGTGTACTTTTTCCCAGTCCGCTGCCAGTGATACCTGCTGGCCCTCCTGCCACTGGCTGGGTGCTTCGCTGCGATGGATCAACAGCGTGTCGCCCTGTTTGGGCTCAAGGTAGACGTAAACTTCGTTACCTAAATACTCGACATTGACGATATCGAAGCAGTTGTCATCAGTGGGTGCCGCTAAGCATAGGTGCTCTGGGCGAATGCCGAGGGTCAATGCTTCGCCGCTTTGCCGCTGCTGGGCATTCTGGGGCAGGGCGAGCTCGCCAACTCCTACGGCTCGCACACGACAGCCGTTGGCGTCACCAGCGAGTAACTCTGCGGGCATGAAGTTCATGGTGGGCGAGCCGATAAACCCGGCAACGAATTTCGTCGCCGGGCGCTGGTACAACTCGTGGGGGCTGCCTACCTGCTCAACGTGTCCGCCATTGAGCACCACAATTTTGTCGGCCAGGGTCATGGCCTCCACCTGGTCGTGGGTCACGTAAATCATGGTGGAACCAAGGCGGTTATGCAGCCGTGCGATCTCGTTACGCATTTGTACCCGCAGCGAGGCATCCAGGTTGGAGAGTGGCTCGTCAAACAGCAGAATACGCGGTTCACGCGCCATGGCACGGCCCATAGCCACCCGCTGGCGTTGGCCCCCGGAAAGGGCTTTTGGCTTACGGTGCAGAAGCTCTTCAAGCTGCAAAATCTTTGCCGTGCTCATGACCCGTTCGTGCACGGTCTCTTTGGCGGTCTTGGCCAGTTTCAGGCCAAACGCCATATTGTCGTAAACGGTCATATGCGGGTAGAGCGCATAGGATTGAAACACCATGCCCACACCGCGTTCCCGCGGTGGCAAGTCATTGACCACGGTGTCATCCATGCTCAGGTCGCCATCGCTAATCGATTCCAAACCGGCGATCAGGCGCAAAAGGGTCGACTTGCCGCAGCCGGAGGGGCCAACGAAAACCACAAATTCGCCGTCGCCAATATGTAGGTCCACATCGTTAATAATGTGATCGCTGCCAAACACTTTGTTGATCTTACTAAGCGTAACACTTGCCATAGGTGACTCCTTGCCGACCTCAATGCTTATGTCTTCTGGGTCGGCCTGTTGTTGTTTAGAGCTTATGAGACGACGCGCATAAAGGCCGCTTGATACCCCGGTAGCGTCAGGCTGTCACCGTCGCGCTGGGGGGTAAAGCCGTGGCCCTGCAAATCGCATTCAATCGCTAGTGGCAGATTAACCGTCTGCGCTTCGGCGGTGAGGTTGAAAACACACAGCAGAGTTTCATCCCCTTTTTGTCGGCTAAAACCGAGCAGCGTTTCGCCTACATCGACCAGCGTTAAGTCACCATCGAACAGTGCGGGGTGCTGACGCCGGAAGGCCAGCATGTTGCGCAGCGCATTCAAGGTGGAGTTGGCATCATCCTGTTGGCGGCTGACCGCCATATCCCGATGGCTGGCCTCTATGGGGAGCCAGGGTTCAACGCTGGAAAAACCGCCATGTTCGCTACCGTTCCAGGGCATTGGCGTGCGGCAACCGTCGCGACCTTTGAATTCCGGCCAGAGCACTTTGCCGTAGGGGTCTTGGATGCGCTCAAAGGGCACGTCGGCTTCTGGCAGGCCGAGCTCTTCGCCTTGGTACAGGCAGACGCTACCGCGCAGCGAGCAGAGCATGGCCAGCGCCACTTTAGGGTAGGCGGTGGGGTCTTCGCCAGCACCCCAGCGGGTGGCACTGCGTACGACGTCATGATTGGAGGTTGCCCAGCAGGGCCAGGCGTCGCCCGCCAGACGCTGAAAGCGCTCCAGCACTTCATGAATATAGCGCGCAGAGTGGGGCGTGTTGAGCAAGTCGAAGGTGTAGGCCATATGTAGCTTGTCGCCACCGGCGGTGTACTCGGCCATGCGCTCCAGCGGGTTATCGTCGCCAATTTCGCCCACGGTCGTGGTGCCGGGGTATTCGTTCATCAGCGCCCGCAGATCTTTCAAGAATTCGAGGTTTTCGGGGCGGCTCAGGTCGTAGACGTGGCGCTGCCAAGTGTAGGGATTGCTATCCGGTGCACCCAGGGTTTTAGCTTCGCCTTTGGGAACCGGCGGATTGTCGCGCAGCTCGGTGTCGTGGAAGTAGAAATTGACGGTATCCAAGCGGAAACCGTCTACGCCCAGATCCAGCCAGAAACGCATATTGTCCAACTGCGCCTGACGTGCTTCCGGGTTATGGAAGTTAACGTCCGGCTGGCTGGTCAGGAAGTTATGCATATAGTACTGCTGGCGGCGGGAATCAAACGTCCACGCCGGGCCGCCGAAAATCGATAGCCAGTTGTTGGGTGGCGTGCCATCCGGTTTGGGGTCGGCCCATACAAACCAGTCGGCTTTAGGATTGTTGCGGTTTTGGCGACTCTCCTGAAACCAGGCGTGTTGATCCGAGGTGTGGCTAATCACCTGGTCGATCATCACCTTCAGGCCCAGCGAGTGGGCTTTTGCCAGCAGCGCTTTAAAGTCTTCCAGGGTGCCGAACATGGGGTCGACGTCGCAATAATCGCTAATATCGTAGCCAAAATCGAGCATCGGCGAGGTGAAAAATGGCGATAACCAAATGCCGTCCACATTGAGGGAGGCAACGTAATCGAGTTTTTCGGTAATACCGTTAAGGTCGCCAATACCGTCACCGCGGCTATCCATAAAGCTGCGCGGGTAGATCTGGTAGATAACCCCGCCGCGCCACCAGAGTGTGTTGTCTTGCATCGTAGAGTCCAACGTTGACATAAAAATTCCTTATCCTTTAACGGCGCCTGCGGTAAGGCCTGACACAATGCGGCGCTGGAAGATAATCACTAATACGACCAGTGGCACCGTGACCACCACAGAAGCGGCCATAATCGGCCCCCAGGGCAGTTCGTAGGCACTGCCGCCTGACAGCAGCGCAATAGCGACGGGCACCGTGCGCTGGGCGTCGGTCAGCGTGAAGGTGAGGGCAAACAGAAACTCGTTCCACGCGGCGATAAATGCCAACAGGCCGGTGGTCGCCATGGCGGGCCACATCAGCGGCAGAAATACTTTCGTGATGGTTACCCAGGGCGTGGCGCCGTCCATGATGGCGGCCTCTTCCAGCTCCATGGGCAACTGCTTCATAAAGGTGGTCAATACCCATACGGTGAAGGGCAGGGTGAAGATGGTGTAGCTTAAAATCAGCCCGGCGGGGTTGTTGTAAAGGTTGAGCGCACGAATCACCTCAAACAGTCCCGAAAGAACCGCCACCTGAGGAAACATCGACACCCCAAGAATCACCAGCAGCACCGTGGAGCGGCCCCGAAAGCGCACGCGGCCCAGGGCGTAAGAGGCAGTAATGCCGAGTAGCAGGGCAATAAACACCACGCTAAACGCCACCACAATGGAGTTGAAAATAGCGCGCAGAAAGCTGGTTTGGCTAAAAATGCTGATGTAGTTATCGAAGTTCCAGTTCGAAGGCCAAAGCTCGACACGGAAAAGGTCGCTTGATGGTTTTAACGAGGTGACTACCGCGTAGTAGAACGGGAAAACGGCGTACACCATGATCAGCACAATGAGCGCCCAAAAACCGATGCGCTTGGCTATTTTGGCCAACTGACGAGTATTCATTAGTCACCTCCCAATTGGATTTGTTTACGCCCAACGTAGAGGTAAGCCACGGTAGCCAGGGCAATGATCAAGAACAGCAGGGTAGAAGCGGCACTGCCGTAACCGACATCCTGAAACTCGACCAGTTGTTGGCGGGCATAGACCGACATCGACATGGTGCTGGTGGAGTTGGAAGTGAGTACGTAAATAACATCGAAGACACGCAGCGCATCCAGCAGGCGGAAGATCACTGCGACCATTAACGCCGGGGTAATCAGCGGTAGGGTAACTTTGAAGAACACCCGCAGCGGGTGAATGCCGTCTACCTCAGCGGCCTCGTAGCAATCCTTGGCCAGCATCTGCAGAGCAGCAAGCACCAGCAGCGCCACGAAGGGAATGGTTTTCCACACATCGACCATAATCACCGCCCACATGGAGTAGGCGGCGTTCGCCGTCCAGGCGATGGGGGCATCGATAATGCCCACGTTCATCAGCAGGTGATTGATGATGCCGAATTGGTCGTTGAGCATCCATGCCCACATTTGCGCGGAAACAATGGTTGGAATTGCCCAGGGAATCAGCACCGCAGCGCGCACAATTACGCGCCCCTTAAACTCGGCGTTTAAAATCAGCGCTACAATCACCCCGAAAACCACTTCCAGTGATACCGACACCACCGAGAAGTAGACGGTGTTCCATACTGACTGCCACCACACTGAGTCGGCCAGTACCCCATACCAGCGGCCATCGTCATAGACGAGGTAGTTCTCGAAGCCAATCAGATTGGCAGCGCCTAAATCTGACAGTGATGCATCGGTGAAGCTGAGAAAAAAGGTGCGCACCAGTGGCCAGCCAGCGACCAGGGTTAACGCAATCAGCATGGGGGCTAAAAAGAGCCAGGCGGCTTTAACCCGCTGACGGCGAACCTTAGTGCCCCGGCGCGGCTTGGTAGTGAAAGAACGCGCCCCGGCGGGCGCGTCATCATGCTTGATGGAGGTCGACATGGAAAGGCTCCAGGGTTACCAGTTGCGACGCTTCAGGCGAGCCAATTCGTCTTCAAGATCAGCGACCGCTTGAGTGCCATCTTTAGTGCCGGAAAGCACGTCATGGGAGGTGCTGAAGAAGGCGTTACTCACCCGGCCATAAGCATCACCGGTGGGGGCAGAGGGGCGAGCGACCGCATTGACGAAGGTGTCGTAAAGGGTGCCAAAGAAGGGCACGGCTTCAAGCACTTCGTCATCCTGGTAGAGGGCGTCGATAGTGGGGTTGTAAGAGGCCTGTATGGCGCGACGCTTCTGTTCCTCTTCACCGGTCAGGAAGGCGACCAGGTCGGCGGCCAGCTCGGGGTGTTCGCTGTAGCGCGATACCGCCAGGTTCCAGCCGCCCAGGCCAGCGGCACTTTGGCCGTTTTCGCCACCTGCGGGCAGTTGGGTAACACCTACTTTGCCGCGAACGTCACTGTCTTCGCTTTGGGCCAGTGCCCAGGCGTAGGGCCAATTGCGCATAAACACGGCACCGCCGCTTTGGAAGACGCCGCGCGCTTCCTCTTCGGTGTAATTGAGCACACCGTTAGGCGAAATATCACCAATCCACGATGCGGCTAGGTCGAGTGCTTCTGCGGCGTGTTCGTTGTTAATGCTAATTTCGCCATCGGCTTCCACCACTGTGCCGCCGCCAAAGCTGGCTACCCACTCAAGGGCGTTAACGGTCAAACCTTCATAGGAGCGCCCCTGGAAGACATAGCCCTGCATACCGTCTTGGCCCTCAGCGCGCTCGGCGTCTTTGATCTCGCGGGCAATTTCGGTGAGTTCTTGCCAGGTTTTTGGCACGTCATGACCATACTTTTCCAGCAAGTCTTCGCGGTAGTAGAGCACGCCCGCATCGGTGAACCACGGCATGGCGACTAAACGGTCATCGATGGTGTTGTTGGTGACAATGGTGTCAAAGTGCCCGGCAGCGGCGTCATCGCCAAGCACTTCTTTGAGGTCGAGTAGGTGATTGGCGAGTAGGCCAGGCCACACCACGTCAATCTGCATCACATCGATATCGCTGGAGTTAGCCGAAAGGATCTGCTGGTAGAGCGAAAGGCGCTCGGTGGAGGAGTTGGGCGTTGAAACCACATCGACGCTATGGCCGGTTTTCTCTTCCCAGGCGCGTACGCCTTCCTGGCACAGCGTCAGCTCTGCGCCGACTGCGCCACAGGAAATGGTGAGTTCTTCAGCCTGAGCTTGGCTTGTTGCACTAAGCGTGCTGGCTACTGCGATGGCGGTAGTGATTAAAGTCTTTTTCATAACGGCGTACCTCGACGTTTATTGTTGTGGATGGTGTGGCTTCTAAATTAGCGTTAATTCACAAACTCAACGTTTGTTCAATGGCTCTCTTAATCTTTATCTTAATCGATTAAGATTGTGATGCTCAGTTAGCCGCTTTGATCGAGGAAGTTCAATAGCGACTTTTGTCTAACGACATTATTCAGTTTTCACTAAATAAAATCGTTCCTTAGACATTAGTCGCTAATTAGCAACTAGCCGTTGGTAAAAAGAGACTTAATCGATTAAGTTTTGGCTACCTTTCCTTAAGCGCCGTGGCGTTTAGCAGCAAAGCCACTACCCCCTGGGTGAACCGTGCAAGGGAAGTGTTATCGATTCGATCTTAATCGATTTAGGCAAAAGCGCTTACAGGCAGACGCTTAAAAACAGGCGCTAATAAACAACCGCTTGCCAATAACAATAGGGTACTCAAAACAATGCATAAAATGACATTTAAAACGCCGTTAGCCATTGCGATTGCCACCGCCAGCTTGGGAATGAGCGGTGTTGCTTCGGCACAAATGACCATGGAACAACGCTTTGCCGAGCTTGAAGCCCGCATTGAAGCCGCGGAACAGCGCGCTGATGCCGCCGAGCGCCGTGCCGAGATTGCCGAGCAATCACAGTCGACTGCCGTGGCGACAGAGAGCGACGCGGAGATCGAAGAGCGTCTGGCCCGGGTAGAGCGTTACGCCGATGGCGAAGAGGGGTTCTCGTTTAACGTTTATGCGCGTTCAGGCTTGTTGATTGGCGAAGATGGTAAAAGCGAAAATGCTGGCCCTTACCTGACACCCGCGGGTGGAGAGGGCGGCGCCGTTGGCCGTTTAGGTAATGAGCCGGACACCTACGCTGAAGCGATTTTCAACTACCGTATGCAGTTCGATAACGGCGCCAAAGCGCTTTATCGCACCATGATTGCAGACGGCACGACCTCCAGCAATGACTGGACTGGCGGCGAGTCCGATCTCAACGTGCGCCAAGTGTTTGCTGAATTCAGCGACCTTCCCAGCTTTACCGGCGCATTTGAAAACGCCTCTATCTGGGCCGGTAAGCGCTTTGACCGCGATAACTTCGATATCCACTGGCTCGACAGTGATGTGATTTTCCTGGCCGGTACCGGTGGCGGTATCTACGACATGCAGTTGGCAGACAACTGGAAGTCTAACCTCTCGATTTATGGTCGTAGCTTTTCTGATTATCCGATCATTGACCGCGAGAACCCCGGCCTTGAAGGCGACACCGACAACCTGATCCTGACCTCCAACAACTACTTCGGCAACTGGCAGTGGATGATCAACGGTATGTCCGCTGCAGACAACGACGAGCGCGACATTGATGTCGGCCAAACCGCTGCCGATACCGGTTTCCACACCATGATTGCTTATCATGGCGACAGCTTCTTCGGTATGGGTGAGGGTAGTTTCAAAGCGGCCGTGTTGCATGGCCAGGGGTTAGGCGCCGAGACCAAAAGTCTTGGTTCACGGGGTGATCTCACCGACGACGCTACCGCTACACGTCTAGCGCTCTATGGCACCACTTATATTGCTCCGCAGTGGCGCGTTGCTCCCTCCATTTTGGCTGAAACCAGCGAAGATCGTTATGCCCAGGGCGATAAGTACAACTGGGCAGGACTCAACGTGCGTCTGGCCAACGAGTTAACCCAGAACTTCGAAATGCAGTACGAAGCTGGCTATCAGTGGATGGATCTGGATCCTCAGGGTTACAGCGGTCGTAACGCCGTTGATGGTGGTTTCAGTAAATTCACGATTGCCCCCACCTTCAAGCCTGAAGTCGGCGGCTTCTGGCAGCGTCCTGAGATTCGTCTGTTCACTACCTTCAGTGATTGGGATGATGACCTTAACAACTACGGCGCCAGCTCACTGGGCAACGAAGGCTTTACCGGTGGTCAGTGGACTTTCGGCGTTCAGACCGAGGTATGGTTCTAAATCGATGTAAGTTGGTTAGCGTTTAACTGTTTCTTCTCCAATGCTCTTTGCCCGCGACATGTCGCGGGCTTTTTTATAGCTTTAAAAGAATTTGTGAATAGTATTTATGGAGGGATAGCAGGGTTGCTCAGGAGCGTTTATGTCACTACTGCAAGAGAAATTAAAAGCGCCGCCACTACCGCTTGGTGTAGTGGCCCGGCCGCGCCTTAATGACCGTTTCGGGTTAGATGAACGTGTCCGCTTACTGATGGTGCAGGCGCCTCCAGGCTATGGCAAAACCACGCTGCTGGCTGAGCGGCTGACCGCGCTGGAGCAAGAGGCCACTTGGCTAGGCTTGGATCAGCGCGACAACCAACCCGCGCGGTTTTTAGCCTACTGGCAGGCAGCGCTCGATGGACTGTTAATCGAGCACACACGGCTTTCACCCGTGGCAGACGATGGAGACTGCGTGGAGCAGTTAGAGCGCTGGCTTGGCGAATTGCCTGAGCAGCGCTCGTCGTGTCGTTTGGTAGTGGATAATTTTGAGCACCTTAGCCACCCGGATATCTTAGCTGGGATCGCCCACTGGCTGCGTCATCAGCCGCCTTGGCTAACGTTAACGCTGGCCAGCCGCTCAAGGCCAGCATTGGGTTTGGCAAGCCTGCGGCTAAGAGGTGAACTCGAAGAGATCGACCTTCACGCGTTGGCCTTTGACAGCGAGGAGGCGCAAACCCTGTGTGCCGAACAGTTGAGCTTTCCCCCCACGCGAGTCAGCCTGGAGCGTGCACTGCGCAGAAGCGGTGGCTGGGTAATGGCGTTGAGCTGGCTGGTAGAGCGCACCACCACGCGGGCAGGGTTTGACGCCCTGGTTGACCGGTTAAGTGGTGCCCACCCAGACTTTGCCGCTTGGTTTGACGAACTGCTCTCCGCTGCACTGCCATTGGAAGAGCGAGAGCTAATGCTGCAACTGGGGGTACTGGAGCGCTTTTCCCCCGAGCTTATGGCCCGACTACTGGAAGGGGAGCGCTTGACCCAGCGCCTGGAGGCCTTTGAACAAGCGGGGCTATTTATTGAACGCCCAGACCCGCATGCTCAGTGGTACCGCTTTCAACGACTGTTTGGCGAGTACCTCCGTCATCGCCGTCATGAGCTTAGTTTGGCCACCCAGCGCGTGCTGCACCAGCGCGCAAGCCAGGCGTGGTTAGCCTTGAACGATCCGGTGATGGCTCTGCGCCAGGCGATACTCGCCGAGGCCCCTGATGACGTGGCAAGCCTACTGACCTCCCAAGGGCCTGCCTTGCTGGCAAGCGGCGCCTATGCGCTGTTGGCCAAGGGCTTCGCCCTGCTCGGTGAGCCGCGGCTCTCTACCCGTCCGGAACATACGCTGCTTTATGGCTGGGTCTCCCATGCTCAGTTTCAGTTTGATATTACCGCACGCGTGATTGGCTGGATTGAAGCACAGTTGCAAGCGCCAGAGTGGCAGCTGCTCAGCGCTGAATTCGCTACGCTGCGCGCCCAGTTGGCGATTAATCAAGGCGATGCCGAGCGCGCCGCACCGCTGGCCGAGCAAGCGCTAGCCGTACCCGCCCGCTATTTAGCCTCCACGCCGCTGACTGCCACCGCCATCTTGAGTGAGGCGCGCTTTGTGCTGGGCTATTTGGAAGAGTCGCTGCAGCGGGTGCGCGAGGTAGAGCGCCAGGCCCGCCAGCGTGATGATCATCAACTGCTGCTCTGGTCGTTTTGCCATCAGTCGGAGACGCTGGTGGCCCAAGGACGACTACAGGCCGCCTACGATATTCAGGAGCGCGCCTTTGCGCACTTGGAGCGGGCCGAGCTCGAGCATCTGCCCGTGGCGGAGTTTCTCTACCGCATTCGCAGTCAGGTACTCTGGGAGTGGCACCGGCTGGACGAAGCCGAGCAGGCCGCGCTGAAAGGCATCGCCGTGCTGGATAACCAGGGGGAGCGCTGGACACTTCAGTGTCATATCCAACTGGCCAAAATCGCCCAAAGCCGTGGCGACCAAGCCCAGTGCGCTGACCATATTCGGCGGCTGCGCAAAATTCTCGCAGAAGGGGATTACCATATTGACTGGGTGGCGAATGCTCACGCTACCCTGTTGGCCTGGTGGCACTCCACCCAGGATCTTGATGCGGTAGAGCGCTGGCGCCAGGAAGCGCCGTCCCCCATTACTGAAGGGGCCACCAACCACTTTTCCCAGTGCAATGTGCGCAACCACGCTCGGGCGCTCACGCTGCTGGGGCGCTTTGATGAAGCCTGCATGCTATTAGAGGCCCTTGAAGTGCACACTCAGCGCTTGGGGCTGGTCACGGATGCCAACCGCAACCAGATCTGTCTCGCGGCAGCGGCGTGGTATGCAGGAAGAGAAGAGCATGCCTGCCAGCATATGCATCAAGCGCTGAGCTTGGCTTCCCGCACCGCCCTGGTGGGCAGCTTTCTGCGACTGGGCAAACCCCTTGGGGAGTTGCTCAATCGGTTGCTCGACAGCGGCACCTTGGATGCCTTAGAGCACGCGAGGGCAGAGCGGTTGCTGGCGCTGGCGGGGCGCCAGAAGGATTTTGGCAGCGCCCGACGCTTAATGCTGGATGAAACGGTGATCGCCGATATTGTCGCCCGGCCAGATGTCCCCGAGCTGATCCGCACTTCGCCGCTCACTCGCCGGGAGTGGCAAATCCTGGGGCTGATTCATGCCGGGCTTTCCAATGAGCAGATCGCCGAGCAGCTGTCGGTGGCGCCTACCACCATCAAAACCCATATCCGCAGCCTCTATCAAAAGCAGAATATTCGACGGCGCGACGAAGCGATTGCCCTGGCGGGGCAGTTGCTGACGCATATTCAGGGGGAATAAGTCGACAGACGGGCTACTCCTAACGCCTACGCCCAGAGTCACCCTGGGGGGAGGATTTTATCTTGTGAGCAACCCTGCATCATGCCGAGTAACCAGCAAGAACTATGTCAAGAACTGTGACAAGAACTATGGCAAGGACAAAACAATGATGCAGACAACCTCTACTTCCCACTACGTTGGTAGCCAAGGGGCCGACTGGTGGCGCGGCGCCGTGATTTATCAAATCTACCCACGCAGCTTTATGGACAGCAACGGCGACGGCATTGGCGACTTAAAAGGCGTGATCGACAAACTTGATTACATCGCCTCGCTTAACGTCGATGCGATTTGGTTGTCGCCGTTCTTTACCTCACCGATGAAAGACTTCGGCTACGACATCAGCAACTATCGCGATGTTGATCCGATGTTTGGCACCCTGGAGGATTTCGACCGTTTAGTCGAGGGTGCCCATGCCAGGGGGCTAAAAGTCACCATCGATCAAGTCATGTCGCACACTGCCGATCAGCATGCCTGGTTCGAAGAGAGTCGCCAAAGTCGTGATAATCCCAAAGCCGACTGGTACGTTTGGGCTGACCCTAAGCCCGATGGCGCGCCGCCCACTAACTGGCAATCCGTGTTTGGCGGCAGCGCCTGGCAGTGGGACACCCGCCGCTGCCAGTACTATCTGCATAACTTCCTGGCTAGTCAGCCGGATTTAAATTTCCGCACACCTGTGGTGGTCGATGCCATGCTGGAGGAAGTGCGCTTCTGGCTAGAGCGGGGCGTGGATGGCTTCCGGCTGGATGCGGTGAACTTCTGCACCCACGGCGAGCTAAAAGATAACCCGCCGCGCCAGGAGATTACCGAAAGTTTTCTAGGCGTTCGCCCCGACAATCCCTACGGCTACCAGCTTCACCAGTACGATAAAACCCAGCCCGAAAACCTGGTGTTTCTGGAGCGGCTGCGCGCTCTGTTGGATGAGTACCCCGGTACCACCAGCGTGGGCGAGGTAGGCGATGACGACGCCTTGGGCGTGATGGCGGAGTACTCCCAGGGCGGCAAGCGGCTACACATGTGTTATTCGTTCAACCTGCTCACCGATAAATCTGACCCCGGCTACTTGCACGAAACGCTAACCGAAATGGAAGCACGCATTGGCGATGGCTGGCCCTGCTGGGCGCTGGGCAACCACGACGTGACGCGGCTGGCAACTCGCTGGCAGGCAGAAGGGCAGCTGGATAAGCTGCGCCTTTATATGGTGTTTCTACTCACTCAGCGCGGTAGCGTATGCCTTTATCAAGGTGAAGAGCTGGGTCTGCCCGAAGCTCAGCTAACGTTTGAACAGTTGGTTGACCCTGCGGGAATTACCTTCTGGCCCGCTTATAAAGGCCGCGATGGCTGCCGAACACCGCACCCCTGGCAGGCCGATGCCCATCATGCGGGCTTTAGCAGCGCCACACCCTGGCTGCCGGTGCCTAATACTCATGCTAATCTCGCTGTTGATCAGCAAGATAACGACACTGATTCATTGCTCAATGCCTACCGCGATTTTTTAGCCTTCCGTCGTACTCAGCCTGCGTTGGTGAAGGGCGATGTGCGCTATCACGCTGTGCGTGACGATGTGCTCTGTCTTGAGCGCACCTACCAGCAAACACGGTTACTAATTGCTCTGAATTTTAGCGGTCGAACGGTCACCCGTTCGGCGCCTGAAGGCGCTGAAGCCATTGCCGGTGCCCCCGCGTGGCTAACCGGTGAGTGGCAGGGCAGCCAACTGTCGCTTCCGCAACTGTCCCTTCCGCCCTATGGCGTGGCGATTGCCCGTTGCCCGCAATCCCAGGAGGACGCGCCATGGGACGTTTAACCCTAAGCGGCATCGGTAAATCCTTTGACGGAGTGGAAATCTCGCGGGATATCGATCTCAACATCGAAGACGGCGAGTTCGTGGTGTTCGTTGGCCCCTCCGGCTGCGGAAAGTCCACGCTGCTGCGTATGATTGCCGGGCTTGAAGACATCAGCGAAGGGGATATGCAGCTAGATGGCCAGCGGATCAACGAGATTCCGCCCCAGGAGCGGGACATCGGCATGGTGTTCCAATCCTACGCCCTCTACCCGCACATGAGCGTGGCCGAGAACATGGCCTTCGGCCTGAAGCTGGCCCGCACCGACAAAGCGGAAATTCACCGCCGCGTTCAACACGCCGCCGAGATGTTGCACCTCACCGAGCTATTGGAGCGTAAGCCTAAAGACCTCTCCGGCGGTCAGCGCCAGCGGGTAGCCATTGGCCGCACGCTGGTCAAAGAGCCTGCCGTGTTTCTGTTCGATGAGCCGCTCTCTAACCTGGACGCCGCGCTGCGGGTGGATATGCGGGTGCAGATCGCTGCGCTGCATAAGCGCTTGAACGCCACCATGATCTACGTGACTCACGACCAAGTGGAGGCGATGACGCTGGCTGACCGCATTGTGCTGCTTTCCCGGGGAAGAATCGCCCAGGTAGGCGCGCCGCTCTCGCTTTATCACTTTCCCAAAACCTTAGAGGTAGCGGAGTTTATCGGCTCGCCGCGCATCAATACCTTCCCGGTCACGGTAGTCGACTCAGGTGAGCGCCAAACGGTGGTGCGTTTGCCTAACGGGGAGACACTGACGGTGGCGGTCAATGGCAAGCACCTCCATTCCGGTGATGGCGCCACTTTGGGATTGCGGGCAGAAGATTTTGTATCGCCCGAGCAGGCGGAGGCTCGGCTGACAGCGAGATTAATGGTGGCGGAAAAGCTGGGTTACGAAACCCTGGCGCATCTGCAGGTAGACGGTATAGACGCTACCTTAACCCAGCGTTTGGATGGCTTAACGCAACTAACCGAAGGCCAAACGATCGACTTGGGTTTAGCGGGCCAGCATTGCCATCTTTTTGATCTACAGGGGAGTGCCTGCCCGCGGCAGGTGGTGGTAGATGGGGTAAGCCAATAATCGCCCATCTTATTTTTTTCAATAAAAGTGCATCCAATACGTCTCCTCGCGGGTAATCCCTATACAGGCGCTATTTAAGGCGGCTGATAAAAAACCTTTTAGGAGACTGAAAATGACCATCCAACCTCTTACGCGTGCAGCACTTGCCGCTACCTTGATTGCATCCTTCAGTCACGTCGCGCTGGCAGACATGACGCCCGCGGAAGTTCAGGTGCCGGACGGTAATGCTGTCGCCCTCGAAACCGTTGGCGTTGGCGCTATTACCTACATGTGCGAAGCCAAAGACGACGGCAACATGGGCTGGGTATTCAAAGGCCCCCACGCGGCGCTTAACGACAGCGAAGGCACACAAGTAGGAAGCTACTACGGCCCGCCAGCCACCTGGGAAGCGTTGGATGGCTCAAAAATTACCGGCACTCAGCTAGCCACGGCTGCCAATGGTGATGGCAACATCCCGCTTCAACTGGTGGAAGCCAATCCGGCTGAAGGTGAAGGCGCTATGGGCGGTGTTAGTTATATTCAGCGCCTGAACACCCAGGGTGGCGTTGCCCCGGACGTCACCTGCGATATGGATCACGACGGAGCCACCGCGGTAGTGACCTACCAGGCGGACTATATCTTCTGGGCTGCTGAATAAGTCGGCTGGAATGTTAATTCCGCTGGGGGCTCGTCTGTCGAGTCCCCAGCGGCTATGCTGTCTGCGAGAACGACGACTGGCGTCGGTGCCGTCACCAGGGAGCTAGGGTTTGACTGACGTGTCTTCAGAATTTGATCATGCTGCGGCATTAGCCAACTGTGCCCGTGGCGAGCATGACGCCTTGCACCAACTCTATGTTCATGAAGGTGCCCGACTATTAGGCGTCGTCATAAGAATCGTCAAGGATCGTGGTATGGCCGAGGATATTGTCCACGATGCCTGTCTTAATATTTGGCAGCATGCCGATAGTTTTGATCCCGCCAAAGGATCCGCGCGGACGTGGATATTTAGCGTGGCGCGTCACCTGGCACTGAACGCTATCCGTTATCGCGACCGTGAAGTCACTTTTGATAATCACGATCCCACCGAATTAGATCTCGATGAACATTTTCAGCACGCCTCCGTTGCCGATGAAGCTTTCGATTGGCAAACCGGCCAGCGGATGGATAGCTGTTTGGAAGCGCTTGAGCCGGAGCGGCGTAACTGCGTACTCCATGCCTATGTTGACGGCCTTAGTCATGCGGAAATTGCGGCGCATACCGGCGCGCCGCTGGGAACCGTAAAAGCCTGGATCAAACGCAGTTTGCTGCGCCTACGGGAGTGTATGGCATGAGCCGCCCCAGTCAGCACGAACACCAAGACGACCATACTTTAGCGGGTGAATACGTGCTGGGTACGCTTTCGTTAGAGCAGCGTAAGGCGCTAGAGGCCCGGCTACCTAACGAGCCTGAATTGCAACAAGCCGTGATGGCTTGGGAAGAGCGTTTCTTGCCCTATACCGCTATCACCGACCCGGTAACGCCTTCTGACAATTTATGGCCGCGTATTGAGCGCAGCTTAGCGTCACGGGAAGCGCTTGCTAAGCGTGCTCGACCTGCCTCTGTCGTGCCGCCAAGACCTCGCCGCATGCTGCACAGCCTGCCGCTTTGGCGCGGCGCTGCCGGGTTTGGCTTAGCGGCGGCGTTAGTATTGGGCGTGATGCTGGCCAATGAAGTAATTGAACCGACGACCCCCGAGTACATGGTGGTTCTGCTTGCTCCGCAAACGCAGTCAGCGGGTTGGGTAGTGCAGGCCTCATCACGCCAGGAAATCGAGCTGATCCCATTGGGTACTTTCGAAGTACCTGAAGGTAAAGCGCTTGAGTTTTGGACCAAAGCAGATGAGTGGCAGGCCCCGGTATCGCTGGGTTTAGTGGAGCCAGGGCAGCCGATCCGTTTGCGCTTGGATGAACTGCCGCCTCTTGAGGATAACCAGCTATTTGAGCTAACGCTGGAAGACGAAACCGGCTCACCAACCGGCCTGCCCACCGGGCCGATTGAGTTTATTGGCCGCGCGGTCGAGATTTAGCCACTCAAAAGCGCCAGTTAAAAGAACGTCAAGCCGACCTGGAACAGGCGCTCCACGTCGCGAATGCGGCGCTTGTCGATCACGAATAGAATCACGTGGTCACCGCTCTCAACCATCACATCGCCGTGGGCGATGATGACTTCCTTGCCGCGCACAATCGCACCGATGGTGGTGCCGTCGGGCAGTGCGATATCGCGGATGGTACGGCCTACCACTTTTGATGACTGCTTGTCGCCGTGGGCGATGGCTTCAATGGCCTCGGCGGCGCCCCGGCGCAGCGAGTGGACGTTGACGATATCGCCCCGGCGCACGTGGGTCAGCAGGCTGCCAATGGTTGCCTGCTGGGGAGAAATAGCGATATCGATCTCGCCCCCCTGCACCAAGTCCACATAGGCGGCGTTGTTGATCAGCGTCAGCACCTTCTTCGCCCCCAAACGCTTGGCGAGTAGCGACGACATGATATTGACCTCGTCGTCGTTGGTCAGCGCGCAGAAGATATCGCACTCTTCGATATTCTCCTCTTCCAGTAAGCGCTTGCTGGTGGCGCTGCCGTGGAGCACCACGGTGCGATCCAGCCGCTCGGAGAGGGTGGTGCAGCGCTCCAGGCTGTGCTCGATGATCTTGACTTGGTGACTATGCTCCAAATGCTCCGCCAGCCGCTCGCCGATATTACCACCCCCGGCGATCACTACCCGGCGGAAGTCCCGCTCGACCCGGCGTAGCTCGCTCATCACTGCGCGAATATCCCGGCGGGCGGCGAGGAAGAACACCTCGTCGTCAGCCTCGATGACCGTATCGCCACGGGGAATGATTGGTCGGTTACGACGGTAAATGGCGGCTACGCGGGTATCCACGTTGGGCATATGGCGGCGCAAAAAGGCCAAATCCTGGCCCACTAGCGGGCCACCGTAGAACGCTTTCACCGCCACCAGCTGTACCAGGCCACCGGCAAACTCCAGCACCTGCAGGGCACCGGGGTGCTCGATCAGGCGGCGTACGTGGTCGGTGACCACCTGCTCGGGGCTGATCAGTACATCAATGGGGATCGCTTCGTGGGCAAAAAGGCCTTTACGGGTCAAATACGCGGTGGCGCGCACCCGGGCAATTTTGGTCGGGGTGCGAAACAGCGTATGGGCGACCTGGCAGGCGATCATATTGATCTCATCGCTGTTGGTGACAGCGATCAACATATCGGCGTCTTCACAGCCTGCCTGGCGCAACACAATCGGGTAGGAACCTGCCCCGGTGACGGTGCGGATATCGATTTTGGTGTGCAGCTCGCGCAGTTTTTTGGCGTCAGTGTCAACGACGGTGATGTCGTTTTCCTCGCGGGCGAGGTGTTCTGCCAGTGTGCCGCCGACCTGGCCGGCGCCGAGAATAATAATTTTCATACGGTCTTGTCCTCACGGTCAGGCTCAAAAGAGAGTCGGTAACCAATGCCGGGTTCAGTTTGCAGAAGGGAGGGGGACTGGGGGTCATCACCTAGCTTTTGACGCAACTTGCTCACCACTATGCGCAAGTAATGCGTATCTTCCTGGTGAGTTGGGCCCCATACCTGTCGTAATAGCTGGGTCTGCGTGACCACTCGCCCAGCTGAAGCAATAAGCTGGGCCAGCACGGCGAACTCTTTAGGTGTTAGATGAACGGCCTCGCCGTGCAAGCTTACTTGGTGAGCGGCCAGGTCAACTATCAAACCGCCATGCTGGAAACGCTGAGCGCTTGGGCTGGCGCGCCGCCTTAATAGGGCTCGAATACGTGCCAACAGCTCTTGAATGCCGAAGGGTTTGGTAACGTAGTCGCTCGCCCCGTTATCCAGGGCGCGCACTTTTTCAGCCTCATGGCCGCGCACCGAAACAATGATCACGGGCACCTCGCTATGCTTGCGGATAGAATCGAGCACTTGCTGTCCATCCATGTCTGGCAGACCAAGATCCAGTAAAACGATGTCTGCATTAGCGGTGAGGGCATCAGCATTGAGTTTTTCCAACCCCTCGCGACCACTGGAGGCCTCAATCACCTGAAACCCTTGAGAAGTGAGGCTGATACGCAAAAAGTGACGAATGTGCGGCTCGTCATCAATGACTAATACGCGCGCTTGATCAGTGCTCATTCTCGGCGTCCTTGCTGGGTGCCGATAGGGGCAGCGTCATGGTAATCCTGGTGCCAACATTGTCAGGCCCAGGGCTTGCGTGGATTTGACCCGCGTGGGCGCCAAGCATTCCCCGACAAATCGCCAGCCCCAGGCCGCTACCGTGCAGGCTGCGATCGCCGTCGTTACCGGTGACAAACATATCGAACACGCGCTCGCGTAGTGCTTCGGGTATGCCAGGGCCTTGGTCGGTAACCGAAAACAATAAGATGGACGGGTCTCCAGCCCTTTTATCATCACGACATTGGGCTTCGATAGTGATATGGCCATTAGGTGGTGAGAAGCGTGCCGCATTTTCAAGCACGTTGACCAGCGCTTGCTCAATCAGGGCGGGGTGAACGTAAAGTAGTGGTAGCTCTTTTGACCAGTGCTGCTCGACTTGGAAACCTTCAAGGGCACTGCCCAGTCGCTTCCGCGCTGAAGCGACTAAATCATCAAACGCCACCCAATCGCGCTCGATTTTCATATCGCCATGCCCTAGTCGGGTCATGTCCAACAAATTCTGTATATAGCGGTTAAGGCGTTCACTTTCGCTTAATACGCCATCTAGTAACGCAAAGCGATCCTGTTGACTGAGCTGTGCATCAAGAGTGCGAAGCGAGCTGGCCGCGCCAATAATCGACGCTAGCGGAGTGCGCAGGTCGTGGGAAACCGACGATAGCAGCGCTGAACGCAACCTCTCCTGCTCTTCAGCCAAGCGAGCGGCACTAAGCTCCAGCAGGCGTTGGCGGCTGTCTCCGGCGAGCTTGCCGACTACCAGTGCGACTAATAGAAAGAACAGCAGTGTTAGCAGTTGCTCTTGCTCTTCAACCGCTAACGAAAAGTGCGGAACGGTGAAGCAAAAATTAAACGTCAGAAACCCCAGTACGGCACATAGCAGAGCTGCGTAGCTTCCTGCTAACACCGCACTGGCGAGAACCGCGGTAAGAAAAATCAGCGAAAGATTAGCCAAGGCTAGCCAGGTATATAGTCCCCAGGCGATTAGCAGAGCAATTAGCGTGCTCGCCAGCGCAATCAGGATTTCTGACGGCATTGGCAAGCGCAACTGGTTCGCAATCTGCCCAAAGGGTTTGAACATCGGTTTTCTAAACGTCATGACACGATTGTCCTTCACGAACGTCCTTCAAGATATCCGGCTAGCGTCGCCAGAACATTGGAGTCAGCAACACCACAACGGTGAGTATTTCTAATCGCCCCATCAGCATGCCAATACATAGCAGCCATTTCGCTGCGTCGGGGAGGGGGGCAAAATTACCTGCGGGGCCGATGATATCGCCTAGCCCAGGGCCCACATTGGTGACTGCGGTGGCGGCACCGGAAAGAGCGGTGACTAAATCCAACCCCAGGGCAGAGAGGCTCAACGCCAGTGCCGCTATGGTGATAAAAAAGAAGAACGAGAAGGCCACTACGCTGCGCGAGATATCACTGGTGACCGGCTGATGGTTATAGCGAGTGGTAAACACACCATTGGCATGGATGAGGTAACGCAACTGGTTAAGCAGCATTAAAGAAGCAATCTGAAACCGGAAGATTTTCATTCCGCCGCTAGTAGAGCCGCTGCAGCCGCCCACAAAGGTCAGGTAGAAAAAAGCGACCACCGGCAGCGCCCCCCACTGGGTGTAATCATCCGATGCATAGCCGGTGGTGGTTACCACTGAAATAATGTTAAAGGTAACGTGGGTGAGCGATTCAAACCAGTTGTCGCCCTGGGTGATGCGCCAGACACTGAGTAGCAAAATCGCGGCCATCAAGAGCTTTAACAGCCCAAGTACCTGCTGATCGTTCCATAGGGCACTGCGCGACCCGCGTATAAAACGGATATACAGTACAAAGGGAAGCGCACCGCTCAGCATGAAAAAACTGGCCATCCACAGCAGCCATGGCTGTTCGCTATAGGCGCCGAAGGAAGCGTCGGAATTGGCAAAGCCGCCGGTAGAAAGCGACGTCATACCATGTACGGTGGCGTCTAAGAGCGTCATCCCGCCGAACCAATAACTACCAATCGCGACCAGGGTTAGGCTGACATAGATCGTTAGCGTCGCTTTGGCAATACCGCCAGTGCGTGGCATCACTTTATCCGACCAGTCGGACGACTCGGTGTGAAACAACCGCATACCACCTACTTTAAGAAACGGCAAAATCGCAATACCCATGACGATAATGCCGATGCCGCCCATCCATTGCATGAGCCCTCGCCATAGCTTCAATCCATCGGAAAAGTGCTCAATACCGACCAGAATCGTGGATCCCGTCGTAGTTATCGCTGATACCGATTCAAACACCGCATTGGTGAAGGTTAACTGTGGGGCGCCCAGCACCAGCGGCAGGCTGGCAAAACCGCTAATGGTGACCCAACTGGCGGCGGTAAGAATAAACATCTGCCATGGCTTCAACTCTAAAGCTGTGCGATAGGTGAGTAACCAAGTAAGCGCTGCGGCGCCAAGTACAATCAGAATGGAAACACCGAAGGCGGGTGCATCAGGGTCTCTCTCAATTAGCAGTACGACGAAAGGCACCATCATGAACAGCGCTAGCACAACCCAGAGAATCGAAATAATTTTAAAAACAGGTGCCCAGTGCCGATACGCATTCCTGCTACGGTAAAACCATGGTGTGAATGGAGTCATATGCCCAGCTCGCCGTTTAGTATTCTTAATATTTGCTATGACACCATGACCTTCCATAAAAAGTCTGTAAAAAAACAAAAAAACCCAGCACTCTGCTGGGTTTGGGCAAGCTAGTTAAACACCTTCGTTAGATTTAACCTTTAACGCCCCCGGCGGTTAATCCACCAATAATCCAACGCTGGCAGATCAGGAACGCCACGGTGATTGGCAGCCCCGAGAGCACGGCAGCGGCGGCGAAGTCGCCCCAGCGCTGATTATGGTCGGCCAGGTACTGCTGGGCGCCCACCGCCAGGGTGAGCTTATGCTCATCCACTAGCAGCACCGACGCCATGGGGTACTCCATGATGCTCATCACAAACGCCAGGATGAACACCACCATCAGAATCGGCACCGACAGCGGCAGCAGGATGTAGCGAAACGCCTGCCAAGTGCTTGCCCCGTCCACCATGGCGGCTTCTTCGAGCGACCCGTCGATGGATTCGAAGTAGCCCTTGATCGTCCATATATGCAGCGCCACTGCGCCCAGGGAAGCGACAATCAGCGCGCCGTGGGTGTTTATCCCTAGCCAGCCGACGAACTGACCCAGCCGGTCGAACAGCGCGTAGAGTGCCACCAGCGACAATACTGCTGGGAACATTTGGAAAATCAGCATGCCTTTCAATAGCGGCTCCTTGCCCTTAAAGCGCATGCGGGCAAAGGCGTAGGCACTGGTGGTGGCAAGCATCAAAATCAGCAACGAGGACACCACGGCGACTTTGATCGAGTTCCATAGCCACAGCAGCACGGGGAAGGGCGGCTGGATCACGCTGCCGTCGGCGCGCTCCCAGGGAATACCCAAGGCCAGCGACCAGTGTTCAAGAGAGAAGCGCTCGGGGATCAAGCTCCCCGAGGCAAAGTTGCCCTCGCGAAACGAGATTGAAATCACCAACAGCAGCGGAAACACGATCAGTGACACAAAGCCGATCAGCGCCAAATGCGCGCCCCATCGCCTTGCGCGAATGGAGCGGGGTTGAACCATCGCCATCGTAAACCTCCTAAACCTTAACCTTGGAAAGCCGCAAATTAACCACCGACATGCCCACCACCAGCAGGAAGATCAGCGTAGCAATGGCTGCCGCCAGACCGAAGTTCTGACCGGCATCCTGGAAGGCGATGCGGTAGGTATAGCTCACCAGCAGGTCGGTGGTGCCCGCGGGCGTGCTGGCACCCAGAATGTCTGGGCTGCCCCCAGTGAGCAGCGCAATCAGTACAAAGTTATTGAAGTTGAATGCAAAGGCGGCGATTAACAGCGGCGTGAGTGGCTTGATGATCAGTGGCAGAGTGATCTTCATCAGGTTAGTGATCGGCCCGCCGCCGTCTACCGCCGAGGCCTCGTACAGATCGCCGGGGATCGACTGAATCAGCCCCATGCACAGCAGCAGCATGTAGGGGTAACCCAGCCAGGTATTGACGATCAGCAGCATGGTTCGGGCTAGCCAGGGGTCGGTAAACCACTCCGGCGAAATGCCGAACAGTGCCTCCAGAATCATGTTCACCTCACCAAAATGCTGATTGAACATGCCTTTGAAAATCAGAATCGAAATAAACGCTGGAACCGCGTAGGGCAGTATCAGCAGCGTCCGATAGACCGCCTTGCCCTTGAGCTGATCCCACTGCAGCAGCGAGGCGAGGACAAACCCCACGGCCAGGGTGAACAGTACGGTGAGCCCGGCAAACACGAAGGTCCAGACAAAAATCTGCATAAACGGCCCGCGTATATCCGGGTCGGTGAAAATCTTGGTGTAGTTGGTGAAGCCCACGTTCACCGGCCACCCGGGGGTGATGCGTTCTCCGTTTTCGGTGACGAAAAAGCCGATATCGTTGTCCGGCGTCAGCACCTGATCCTCTTGCCGATCATAGAGGCTGCCGTTGTCACGCATCTCATAGCGGTCGATCATTGGCGCGAACTGGCGCAGACCCGCCATACGCAGCTCGGTGCCCCCGGGCGTTTGCAGGCGCAGCGCCTGGAGGGCGTCGCGGGCCTGGATTGCTGCGCGCATGGGAAGCGGCTCACCTTCGGGCGGGGTGTCTACGGATTGGGTTGGAACGCGACGAACTTCGCTGTTAGTTAGGTTGAGCGCGGCGGATAGTAGCCGGTCGTTGTCGCCCGCAGGGGCGTCGCTTTCCAGGTAAAGGCGCACCAGCTCGCCTTCCTGGTAAAGCGAATAGGAAAAGGCAGCGCCTTCTGCCTGGTAGGTTTGATTGGTCAGTTGTGCGCGTACGCGCTCCTGGCTAAGCAGATTGTCCGAGCTGTAGTTGCTGAAGCTGATGCCGACGGTATACACCAGCGGGAAAATGACAAACACGCCAAGCCCGGCCACGGCAGGGAAAATATACCGGTGGCTCATCAGCGAACGTCGGCTGAACACCACGCCCAGCGACGTGCCAAGCACCAAAAAAAGCAGCGCAAATACCCACTGGCCGTGCATGTAAAAGGCCATCACCAGCCAAAGCAGGGCCAGTACCATCAGCCCGATCAAGCTGCGCATTGCCCAGCGGGAATAGCGTTCGGCCAGATGGCGAGAGCGGTGGCGGGGCAAGCCCCGCGAAGCATTCGTGGTAAACATGAAAGATGTCCTGCGAAACTGCCCAGCCTTGCCAACGGAGTGCCATGGCCGGGCAGTGAAGGAAAGGCGAGTGGCTACTGACGCATACGCCGCGCGGCGGCATCCAGCGCTTCCTGAGGTGATTGACGCCCGCTGCCGATGTTTTGCAGCGCGGGCTCCATGGCTGCCCAAAAGGCGCCCATTTCGGGAATGTTCGGCATCGGCATGCCAACTTCGGCGTTTTCAAGCGTGGCGGCAATATTGGGGTTGTCGGCCAGTTCCGCTTGATAGTCGATGTGGGCCACGGCCCCCAGCGACCCATCGCTGTTGAAGGTGCGCATACCCTCCTCGCTAAGCAGGTAGTTTTCCAGGAACTCGACGGCCAGGAAATCATTGGGTGAGGCCGAGTTGATCATTGCCGTCATAACGCCAAACATGGGCTTGGCACGTTCGTCGCCCACCTTGGGCAGCAAGGCGACGCCGTAATCAATGCCACTGCGCTCAAGGTTTGGCCAGGCCCAGGGGCCGCTGATCATGGTTGCTACTTCGCCCTTGTTAAAGCGATTATCCATGATGCTGTAGTCGGTACCTCGCGGCACCACGTCGCTTTCGATAAGCTCGACTAACAGCTCTGCACCTTGCACGGCACCTTCGTTGTTAACGCCAATATCGGTAACGTCGTAGCCTGCGTCAGTTTGTTTAAACGGGTAGCCCCCGTTCGCGGCTAGCAGCGTCCAGCCGTAGTAGGGCTCGCTGTAGTCGAACAGGATGGCTTTTTTACCCTCTTGGGCAAGCGTCTTGTCCAGCTGCATTAACTCGGCAAAGCTCTCCGGCGGGGTGTCCACCAAGGCTTTGTTATAAATGAGACCGAGTGATTCCACTGAAATGGGGTAGCCGTAGGTTTCGCCATTCCACAGGGCAGCTTCCCAAGAGAAGTCATAAAAAGACTCACGGAAGCTGTCACTAGGCGCTATCTGTTTTAATAGGCCGCTTTGTGCCCACTCGCCAATCCGGTCGTGGGCCCAGATTACGATGTCCGGCCCTTGACCACTACCTGCCGCCTGTTGAAAACGGTCTGTCAGGTTATCCGGAAAGACCACCTCAACTTCTATGCCCGTCTCTTCAAGAAACTGATCGGCCAGCAACTGAATGCCTTCCTGGCCCTTGTTGTCGCCCATCCAGATCGTTAGGCGGTCATCTTCGAACGCGAAGGCTGGCAGGGTAGCGCTGGCAGCCAGAGTGGCTGTCAGTAGCGGTCTGATAAAGTAGCGTAGCGTTGCCATCGAGTAATAACCTCATTGTTGTTGTGGTCATTTATTTATCAACTGCCGCAGAGTGGCCAATTATGCGCAAGGTCACCTCCTCCTCAGGGGGCGTAGCAGTGGCGTATATCAAGGGCGTAGAGTAAAAGTGGAAGGAGAAGGATTGATATGAAGTGCTGAGTGCGTTGATAGAGCAGAAACCGTGGTTATTTTGTAGTAAAATTACACGAATTATTGCGTATAATGCCCCCTTTACGGTAGATTTTAGGTAATCTAACTACATTAGATGCCTAATTATAAACAGGAGTGACGATGAGCCAGTCCACTGCTTCCCAAGGTGCACCGCTGGGCGATCCGAATCACGCTATTGATTTAGCGCTGTTTGGAGCGCTGGGTGATCTTGCCATGCGCAAGCTATTTCCTGCCTTATACCATCTTGATCGCGAAGGCTTGATGCCTGAAAGCACGCGCATTATGGGACTGGCTCGCCATGAGCACGACGCTGCATCGTTCCGAAAAATGGTTAACGACGCGCTGCAGAAACGGCTAAAAAGCAGCGAGCAGGATAAGCAGAGCCTCGAGCGTTTTCTCGCCCGCCTAGATTATTTAAAACTCGATTTTTCCAGCGTTGAAGGTTACGACGCCATTCGCCAGTGGCGAAAGGGCTCACCGCGCCCAATGGTGGTCTATCTTTCCGTTGGGGCACCTATTTATGGCGATATCTGCCGTCACCTGCAGGCCAGTAAAAGCCTGGACGATGAGTCCCGCGTGGTGGTTGAGAAACCCATCGGTTACGACCTGCACTCCTCGGTTGAAATTAACGACGCTATCGGTGAAGTGTTCCCCGAGTCGCGGATTTACCGCATCGACCACTATTTGGGCAAAGAGACCGTACAGAACCTGATTGCCCTGCGTTTTGCCAACCCGCTGTTTGGCACCCAGTGGAACCAGAACAATATCTCTCATGTGGAAATTACCGTTGCCGAAAAGGTAGGTATCGAAGGGCGCTGGGGCTATTTCGATGAGGCGGGTCAGCTACGCGATATGGTGCAAAACCACCTGCTGCAGCTGCTGTGCTTAATCGCCATGGATCCGCCCTCTAACCTGGATGCCGATGCCATTCGCGATGAAAAGGTCAAGGTGCTTAAAGCACTTAAACCGTTTGTGGGCGAGGCGCTTGGTCGCGATGTAGTACGAGGTCAATATATCGCGGGCACTAGCGATGGCCAGTCGGTGCCGGGTTACCTGGAAGAAGAGGGCGCCAACACCCAGAGCCAGACCGAAACCTTTGTGGCCATGAAAACCGAAGTGGCTAACTGGCGCTGGGCAGGCGTGCCGTTCTACCTGCGCACCGGTAAACGGATGCCGGAGAAGCTCTCGCAGATCGTTATTCACTTCCGTCAGCAGCCCCACTATATCTTCGACCCGGATCAGCGCGGCATCGCCTCTAATAAGTTGATTATTCGCCTGCAGCCGGAGGAGGGTATTGCCCTGCAAGTATTGACCAAAGATAGCGGTTTGGATAAAGGCATGCGCCTGCGCCCGGGTCCGCTGCATTTGGACTTCAACAGCGCATTTCCCAAATCGCGGATACCCGATGCTTACGAACGCCTGCTGCTCGAAGTCATGAAAGGCCAGCAGTACCTGTTCGTGCGTCGCGATGAAATTGAACACGCCTGGCGTTGGTGCGACCAGCTCATCGATGGCTGGAAAAAACGCGACATGCCCCCGCGTCGTTATCCCGCAGGCTCTTGGGGGCCAGTCGCCTCCATCGCCATGATTACCCAGGATGGCCGCAGCTGGTACGAGGATTATTAATATGAGTCAAGCACGCCAACAGTTGGCCGAGCAGCTTGCCGAAGCCGTGTTTCAGGGTCTGCAAGACGATTTGAACCACCAGGAACGCGCCCTGCTGGTGGTTTCTGGTGGTTCTACGCCAGTGCCTTTTTTTAAGGCGCTGGCGGCCAAATCGCTGCCCTGGGAGCGGGTAGATGTAACGCTGGCCGATGAGCGTTGGGTAGACGAGCAGAGCAGCGATAGCAACGCCAAGCTGGTGCGTGAGCATCTGCTACAGGGCGAGGCATCGGCAGCCACTTTTATACCGTTAACTTGCAGCGCGGCTACACCTGAAGAGGGCGTCGATGAAGTTGCCAAGCAAGCAGAAACGCTAGCGTGGCCTGCCAGCGTGGTGATTCTAGGCATGGGCGGTGATGGTCATACGGCGTCACTGTTTCCCGACAGCCCTGAATTGACCCTGGCACTTGCCACGGAGGAGCTGTTAGTGGCGGTCAGAACGCCTAGTCAGCCGCAACCCCGGATTACTTTTTCGGCCGATCGCCTGCATCAGGCACGGCGGCATATTCTGCATATCACCGGCGATGATAAACGCGCCGTATTGGCCAAGGCACTAAGTGGCGACGATGTTCGTCAACTGCCTATTCGTGCCTTTTTAACCTGCCCACTGGCCATTTATTGGGCGCCTTGAGCGCTAACTGCCTTAGCCAATAATAAGTTGCTTGGAGACTCACTAATGACTATCGACAAACAGTTACCTTCTACACGCACTGCAGAGCTGGATAGCATCTGCTTGAAAGCCGAGGTGATTCCGGTCATCACTATCGAGCGTTTGGAAGATGCGGTACCGCTAGGCCGCGCCCTGGTAGAGGGTGGCTTAACCGTATTGGAAATTACCCTGCGCACTGACTGCGCGCTTGAAGCAGTGAAGCGTATGCGTGAAGCGTTGCCCGGTGCCAGCATTGGCGTGGGCACGGTGCTGACGCCCGCCCAGTACCGCCAGGCCGAGCAGGTTGGCGCTGACTTTGTAGTAACGCCAGGCGCCACGGAAGCCCTCTATCGTTACGGCGTTGAAAGCCCGGTGCCCATGCTGCCGGGGGTCTCGACAGTTTCTGAGCTAATGACCGGCTGGCAGTACGGTTACCGTCGGTTCAAGTTCTTCCCGGCGGAATCCAGCGGTGGAGCCAAAGCTATCAAAGCGTTTGGCGCGCCGATACCTGAAGCCCGCTTCTGTCCCACTGGCGGTATCACCGTCGACAACGCCGATGATTATCTATCGCTGCCCAATGTGATGTGCGTAGGTGGCTCCTGGCTAACACCCAAAGCAATGGTGGAAGCGGAAGATTGGGATGGCATCCGTGAGCTGGCCCGCCAGTCCGCGGAGCGCTTTCATCACTAAATAGGCATCCACTAGCAACCCGTCGCGGGCCGCATAAATGCATACCCTAGTTATGGTTTTAACCATTACTAGGGTTTTTTTATAGTGAAGTTTTGTCATTCGCGTATCGTAACCGCCTGCGTACGACCAAAGACGTATAACGGGCTATATTCAGCTCAATTAAAATGACGGCAAGATTTGTCTGACATTTCGCTATTCGCGCATACATAAAGGTGCGTGCCACTTACAATGATGATGAGGTGAGTCAAAATGCACGCGTTGACCTTGGCGTCCTTCCTGTTTTTTACAGGGCTTGTCGCCTTTATCACTTGGCGGATCACCCGCCGAGATGACCACTCAAGCACCAGCGGCTACTTTCTTGCCGGACGTACGCTAACCTTCCCGCTGATTGCCGGCTCTCTATTGATGACCAACCTCTCCACCGAGCAAATGGTGGGGCTCAATGGGGCGGCCTTTTCTGATGGTTTAAGCGTAATGGCCTGGGAAGTGGTCGCGGTTATCGCCCTAGTGGCGTTGGCGCTATTCTTCCTTCCGCGGTTTTTGAAAAGTGGTATTGCCACGCTGCCGCAGCTTCTCGAAATTCGTTTCGATAAAACGACTCAGCTAATCACCAATATCATCTTCTTGATTGCTTACGCGGTGATTCTGCTACCGATCATTCTCTATTCAGGTGCCATCGGCCTGCAGGGCATGCTCGACCTACAGGGGTTAACCGGCATTGAGTCGTCTACGACGCTGCTTTGGCTAACGGTGTGGATCGTCGGCATTATCGGTTCGGTGTATGCCCTGTTTGGTGGCCTGCGCACGGTTGCAGTTTCCGACACGCTCAACGGCGTCGGGCTGTTGATCGGCGGTTTCGTGATCGTCTATTTCGGCCTGCAGGCCGTGAGTGACGGCAGCGGCATCATGGAGGGTTGGAACATCCTCAAAGAGAGCGACCCGGATAAGCTGAATTCGATTGGTGGTGCTGATCAGCAGGTGCCGTTCTTTACCCTGTTTACCGGCGTTTTCCTGATTAACCTGTTCTACTGGAGCACCAACCAGCAGATTATTCAGCGTACCTTTGCAGCCAAAAACCTTGCCGAAGGTCAGAAGGGCGTGCTGCTGACCGGTCTCTTCAAGCTGCTGGGACCGCTCTACCTAGTACTGCCCGGCATCATTGCTTATCACCTTTATGCCGATCAGGGCGTGCGTGCCGATGAAGCCTACGGTCATTTGGTTTTTAACGTACTGCCGCCGTACCTCACCGGGTTTTTCGCTGCGGTGATGGTCGGTGCGATCCTGTCGTCGTTTAACTCAGCGCTTAACAGCACCACCACGATTTTCAGCCTGGGCATCTATAAAGGTGTGCTGAATAAAGAGGCCACGGAAGAGCAGGTGGTTAAATCGGGTAAAGTGTTTGGCTGGATCATGGCCATTCTCACCATGATCATTGCGCCACTGCTGGCAGGTCAGGAGAGCCTGTTTGGCTACCTGCAGAAGATGAACGCGATTTACTTTATTCCGATTCTTGCCGTGGTGCTGGTCGGGCTGCTAACCAAACGTGTTCCGCCAATGGCGGCCAAAATCGCCCTGATCGGCGGCTGCTTATTGATCGCCGCCGGTTACTTTGTGCCACCGTTTACATTGCTGCCGCAGATCATGCACGAGTTCCACTTCGTGGCGCTGGTCTTTGTATTACTGGTGGCGGTGATGCTGATTATCGGCAAGGTGCGCCCAAGGGAAACCGACTGGATTCAGGAGCACAGCGGCGATGTGGATCTAACACCCTGGAAAGGGGCGGTACCCGCCGGTATCGTTTTGGTCGTGTTAGTGATCGTTATGTATATTAGCTTTGCTGGCTGATTGCCCGCCTTGTAGGTAATAGGTGAAGCCGTAACAGAAAGGCCCCGCTAGTATCCGCTAGTGGGGCCTTTTGCTGGGAGGTTCGTGGGAGAGTTATGCCAGACGTAGCGGCGGTTCGGCTAGGCCTTTGATGCCGGTTTCGACCACATAGAGCGAGCCTGCGGTGGGCTCTTGGGCCAGCTGCTCAGCACTGAATCCCTCTTGCGCCGTGGTGATATACAGCGTTTTCAGATCAGGGCCTGCAAACGCCGGGCAGGAGGGTTGGCTGACCGGCAGCTCGACGCGGCCTATTATTTCACCGTTAGGATCCAGACGAACGACCTGCCCAGCCCCCCATAGCGCAAGCCATAGGCAGCCTTCGCTATCCATTACCGCGCCATCTGGATTACCTTGGCTGGAGAAAAAGTCTGCCCAAGGCTGCGGCTCGCCTTGCGGCCAGCCGTCGCTATCCAGCGCCCAGCGCATCACTACACCCGTCACGGTATCGGTAAACCACGCAAACTCACCATCTGCGGAGAAGCAGATGGCATTGGGAATCGTTAGGCCTGAACGCAGCCGCGAGAGCTCGCCGCGATGCAGGCGGTAAAGGCTTCCAGCGCCTCTTTCAGCGCTTTTACCCATGCTGGAGAGCCACAGGCTGCCGTGGCGATCAATGCGGGCGTCATTGCTGCGGGTGATAGGGTTATCGGCCTCGAAATCACTCAGCTTTTCGATACTGCCGCTGCTTGGGTCGAAGCGGCTTAAACGGTCTTCACCGACTAACAACAGGCCACCTTCAGCAAGGGGCGCTGCCAGAGACACCCGATGATCGAGCTGATAGTGGCCGCTTTCCCCGGTGGCGGGGGATAGCCAGTGCAGCTGTTTTTCAAGAATGTCGCACCAATAAAGGCGCTGATTTTTGGCGTCCCACTGCGGGCCTTCACCCAGGGTGCAGCGGCAATCGACCGCTAACTCGGCTTGCCACGTTGAAACACTCATATCGGTATTCATTATTGTTGGTTCTCCTTATTGTTCTCCTGCTAACCAGGCATCGACGAGGGCTTGAGCTTGTTTCCCCACCTGAGAGGCGCTTTGGCCAGGTTTGTATAATGCGCTGCCCAGACCTGCACCATCGACACCCGCTGCGCGCCATTCGGCGAAGTTATCGACTCCAGCGCCGCCGACGGCATACAAAAGCGTGCCTGCCGGTAGCACGGCGCGTACTGCTTTCATTCCTTCTAAGCCTACCTGCACCGCGGGGAAGAGTTTAAGCCCGGTGGCGCCTGCATCCAGCGCATCGAAGGCCTCAGAAGGCGTCACAATACCCGGCCAGCTGGCCATGCCGAGCTTATGGGTTTCTTCAATCACCGCTGGCCGACAGTTGGGAGAAACGATTAAGCGCCCACCAGCAGCGTGAACTTCACGCACCTGAGCCGGAGTGAGCACCGTACCCGCACCAATGACCGCACGCTCACCAAATGCGTCGACCAAGCGGCGAATGCTTTCCAGCGGGTTGGGTGAGTTAAGCGGTACCTCAATCTGGGTGATACCCGCGGCCAGCACCGCTTCCGCGACATCCACGGCCTCATCAGGCGTTACACCGCGTAAAATTCCAATCAGTGGCAGCGACATAGCCAATTTCTCCATGCTTAATTTATTTTAACGCGCGATGGGCGAGGCGCAGGCCCGCTAAGACGGCGGTGTCGCCATCCACATGTTGTGTCTGATAGCCCATCGCATTGAGTGCCAACGTGTAGCGCTGGCTCAGCGTTTGGTTGCCAATCAGCGTGATTGGCTTATCGCTGGGGCATTCACGGCAGGCGCCAGCAAGCTCAAGGCCAATGGCGAGCCCAGAGAGCCTGGCCGCAAGAACGGCCCCGCGCGTGTCGCCAGCAGGTAGCCGGCCATCGAGTAAATCTTGCGCGCGCAGGCCGAACAGGCGGCTACTAAAGGTTTCGGGGGCTTGATGAATCTCGCTGACGGCCGAAATAAAAGCTTCACGGCAAGCTGCATCGTTAAGATCATCCCTAGCCGCTGAAGGTGATAAAACGGAATGCTTCAGCACCGACTGGTTGGCGAGCAGTTGGTAAAGCTCGCCGGTCAGGTAGGTCGAAAACCCGCTCACCGCGCCCGCTTCCAGGGTTGCCCATTTGGCGTGGGTACCCGGCAAACAGGCGAGACCCGTAAAGTCAGGTGTGTCAGCGACGAGGCCTGCTAACTGGGTCTCTTCGCCACGCATTACATCAAAGTGAATTGCGGTACCGCGGGTTTGGCTTAAACCAGGCAGCAGGTAAACACCTAGCTGGTCACCCGTAAGCGTTGGCGTCACTGCGCCTTGGCTAAGCTGGTCAAGCCGCGTGGGTACCGGTAAATAGGCGGCTTCCAACCATCCCTGGCGAGCGCCTGCCATACCGCACACCATCGCCTTAGTCGTGCCGGTGGCGGGTAGCCAATCGCCCACCAGTCGCAGCAGCTCGGCCTCGTACTCGTCGGCCTTCAGCGCCAGCATGCCTTTGTCGCTACTGGCTTGGGCAATCACTTGGTCGTGCTGATCCAGCCCCCAGGCACGCAGATTGCTGGAGCCCCAGTCCACGGCAATCCAGGTCAGCTGATGTGCTATTTCAGGCGTTTCACTCATCACGGTTGATCCCATGGTTTACCACTCCGCAATCGAGCCATCTTCATGAGTCCAGACCGGGTTCCTCCAGCGGTGGCCCACCTTGGCGCGCTCCTCAACGAACTCTTCGTTGATCTCGACACCCAGGCCTGGGCCTTGGGGAATGGCGCAGAATCCATCTTCAATGGCGAGGGCGGATTTATCGACCAGGTAATCGAGTACGTCGTTGCCCTGGTTGTAGTGAATGCCCATGCTCTGCTCTTGGATAAAGGCGTTGTGGCTGACCGCATCCAGCTGTAAAGACGCAGCCAAGGTTAATGGGCCCAGCGGGCAGTGGGGCGCTAAGGCGACGTCATAGGCGGAGGCAAGGGCGGCGATTTTGAGACCTTCGCTAATGCCGCCGCAGTGGGAAATATCCGGCTGGATAATGTCGATCATGCCATCGGCCAGCAGGTCGCGGAACTGAAAACGGGTATGCAGCCGCTCGCCGGTGGCTAGCGGGTAGCCAAGCCCGCCAGCAATATCCTTCAAGCAGGGCAGATGTTCGGGGGCAACCGGTTCTTCCACAAACATGGGGTGAAAGGGTTCTAGCTCGCGCAGCAGTGCTTTGGCCATAGGGCGGTGCACGCGGCCATGGAAGTCGATGCCGATGCCTACATCTGGCCCAACGGCGTTGCGGGCTTCTGCCACCCGGGCAACGGCTTCATCGACCTTGCGGTGTGAGTCGACGATTTGCAGCTCGGGGGTGCCGTTCATTTTGAAGGCCGTGAAGCCTTTTTCGACCAGCGCTTTAGCGCCAGCGCCCACGTCGCTGGGGCGGTCACCACCCGTCCAGGCATACATGCGCATTTTGTCGCGCACGGCACCGCCTAATAACTGATGAACGGGCACACCCAGGTCACGGCCTTTAAGATCCCACAGCGCCTGGTCAATACCGGCAATCGCGCTCATCAGAATAGGGCCCCCACGATAAAAACCGGCGCGATACATGATGTTCCAAAGATGCTCGATGCGGTGAGGGTCTTGGCCGATCAAGTAGTCAGAGAGCTCGTGCACGGCGGCTTCAACGGTTGCCGCGCGGCCTTCAATCACCGGTTCACCCCAGCCGTAGCAGCCTTCGTCAGTCTCAATTTTAAGGAACAGCCAGCGCGGAGGAACTTGCCAGGTCTTGAGTTTGGTAATTTTCATGTTCGGTCATCCTTCTGAATAGATAGTATTCATTGCGTAATGGTCAGCTGACGATGCCAAGGTCGATGGCCGTGCGGCGCAGCACTTCTCTTGCGGCGGATTCTGCGGCGCTGGCATCGCGGTTGCGGATAGCGTCAAGCACCTGGCGGTGGCGGGCTAGGCTGTCGTCTAAGGTGTCAGTGCGGTGTTGCGAGCGGTGTATTAGCGCCATGATCGAAGGGCGCAATAAATGGCCCATTTGCCGCCAGACTAAATTGTGGCTGGCCCGGTAGGTGGCGTCGTGAAAAGCGACATCGTACTCGGCATGCTCAGCACGCGCTTCAACACTGCCTGCGCTGCTCTCCATGCCTGCATAGGCGCTCTCCAGACGTTCTATGTCTTCAGCCTGAGCTGCCTGGGCAGCGAGTCCTGCGACCACCGGTTCAGCAGAAAAACGAAAGGCGTAAATGGCCCTTACCAACTGCGGGTCAAGGTTGACCAGCCCGGTCATCCATTCGCTCATCAGTGGGTCGAGTAGATGCCAATCGCCCATCTCGCGAACCAGCGTGCCACGGCCCGCGGTGCGCTCTAATAAACCCGCAGCGGTGAGACTGGTGAGTGCGTTACGCACTTGGTTTCGGCTAACGGCAAAGTGTTTGCCGATATCCAGCTCACGGGGGAAAACATCACCTGGCTGCCAATGGCCTGCCAGCAGGGCCTGGGCGAGTAAACGGGCTAACTGTTCAGCGCCACCCTGGTGGGGCGGTAGAGCGTCTAGCGTCATCGTTCATCTCTTGTTCTTTATTGGATAAACCCTAGTCTAGTAAATGTCTGACATTTCCACAAGCGAGCCTCTTTAGACAAAAGTCCGAATTAGATTGGCGACGAGTCGACCCCTAAGAAGCATAAAAAAAGCGCGCCTGCGTGGGGCGCGCCATTTGTTAATGGGTTATAGCTCTACTTAGTTAGCCAATAATATCCGCTCGCGTTGGCAGCGCTGCGTAAGCGCCTGGCCGGGTGACCGCATGGGCGCCACAGCGGCAGGCGGTATTCACTGCGCTGAGTAGAAAATCCGTATCGCTCTGCCAGTGTTCATTGATGCCATGGGCCGAGAGCTCCGCCAACAGCCCGCCAATAAAGGCGTCGCCTCCGGCGGTGGTGTCGACCGCTTCCACTTTGGGTGGCGCAATGCGCTGGTCGATGCCGACGCCTTTGATTACGACATCATTGGGGCCGTCGGTAATCAAAATAACTTTTACCCCTGCCGCAAGCCGCTCTGAAAGCCACGATTCTGCAGGATGATCAGCGCGCAAGTAGTCGAGCTCTTCCTGGGAGAGCTTGAGCAGCTCAGCGCCGTCTAGCAGTTGCGTGACTAAACTGGCATCCGCTTCGCCGCCGGGCCACAGGTTGTGGCGTAGGTTGGCATCTACACTGACCAGGCAGCCTGCGCGCTTGGCCATGGTGGCCATCGCGAGGGTAACGTCGGCGATCTCTGGGTCGGTCAGGCTGTTACTACACAAGTGCAGAATGGCAGGGTTCTCGAAGACGCCATGGGGTAAATGCTCAAGGCGATAAAGCAAGTCAGCAGCGGGCGGGCGATAGAAATCAAAGGTGCGTTCGCCCACGTCATCCCGGGAAACGAACGCCAGCGCCGTGCGGGCTTCTTGGGTAAATACCACGCCGCTGGTGTCGACACCGTGGCTTTTGAGTTCACGCACCAAAAAATGCCCGAACGTATCGTCGCCCATCATGCCTAAAAATTGGCTAGGAACGCCCAAGCGGGCGCAGGCGACCGCCACGTTAGCGGGAGCACCACCGGCGTAGGGTGTAAAGGTTTCCTGGGCATCTGTAGCCGCCCCTAAACGGCTGGAGAGCATATCAACCAGCGCTTCCCCAAACGCGATAACTGGCGTCATTATTGGCTCCTTGGTGTAATTGTTTGCAAAGACGGGTTTATGCCACG
The DNA here is from genome assembly GCF_000982975.1 of Halomonas sp. A3H3. Lineage (NCBI taxonomy): Bacteria > Pseudomonadati > Pseudomonadota > Gammaproteobacteria > Oceanospirillales > Halomonadaceae > Halomonas > Halomonas sp. A3H3. Next base: position 4,097,793 of record NZ_HG423343.1, read on the forward strand.
CAGTGGCCGCGGGCGGCTTCCAGCAATTCATACCACACTTCTCGGGGTAGCGTGGCAGGGCCCTTTAGCATGTCGCTGATTCGGTCAGGTTTAATGCTGCCAATCACCGGTACTGGCGAGTTAGGAAGACTACGCAGCCATGCCAGCGCTAAAGCGCTGGGGGAGCTATCAAGCTTTGCCGCCCACTTAGCCAAACATTCGCCAACGGCGTCTTGCATCAGTTGCCCGCCTGCCAGAGGCGACCACGCCATGGGGGCGTGGCCATCGGCACATAGATCATCAAAGCTGCCGTCAAACAGCGGCGTTGTGTGGGTAATCGAGAGCTCGATTTGGTTGGCTGATAAGCGGTGATGCATGGCGCCCTGCAAGCGCCGCCACTGGCTGGGCAGGTGGTTGGAAATCCCCGCAGCGCCAATTTTGCCGGCTTCAATGGCGTCGTCCAGCGCGCGGCCGGTCGCTTCTGCGTTCATCAGCAGATCGGGACGATGAATCAGGAAATGGTCGAGGCGTTCGACATTCAAACGCACAAGTGAGGCATCAATGGCACTATTAAGATAAGCAGGGCTAGCATTGTAGTGCTTTACCTTACCCGAACCGGGGGCGGGGTTGTCGTTAGCGATGCTCGCTTTAGTGACGACATTGACCCGCTGAGCCAGGGTAGGGCGCGCCCGTAGCGCGGCGCCAAAAAGCGTCTCCCCTTGGCCGCTGCCGTAAATGTCCGCATGGTCAAACCAGTTAAGGCCCTGCTCCAGGCGCGCTTCGATCCATTCTGCTAATCGCTCGGGTTCGTGCATGGCGGGTGTTTCGTGCAGACGCATCATGCCGAGTAAAAGCGGCACATCAAAGGTGGCGGCGGGCATAGCAGGTTCCGTATTGATGTTGTTAGAAGTTGTGATCAGAAAACCTCTTCGTTATGCAGTGCTTCGGCGGCACCTAACAGGCCCGTCCAGGGCGCAGTCACCACCCACACGGGAATGTCAGCGTTATAAGCGCCCATACGGCCTTTATTGACAAAGGCGGCGCGCAGCTCGCTTTTTGGCAGCCACTCAAGCAAGCGCGGGAGAATACCACCGCATAGATAAACCCCACCCCTTGCGCCCATGGTCAAGGTGGCGTCGCCGCACACATCGCCAAGAATTTTTAGAAAGCGCAGCAGGGCAGTAGTGGCGAGGCTATCGCCTTCATTGGCCGCTGTGGTCACCTCGGCTGGGCTAGTTAAGTGCGGCTCAATTCCTTCAAGGGTGCAGTAGGCTTGGTAAAGCTCCAATAAACCCTGACCGCATAAGATGCGTTCTACGCTCACCCGTTTGTGGCGCTGCAGAAATACATCCAGCAGTGCCTGCTCGGTACTATCCGTGGGGGCAAAGGTGACGTGACCGCCTTCGGTGGGCAGCGGAATCCAGGCGTGTTGCCCAGGAAATACCCCGGCAACGCCCAGCCCAGTGCCTGGGCCGATAATTAAGCGTGTGGAGTGTGCCTGGGTTTGCCCCGGCTGAACTTCGACCAAATCATTGGATGCCACATGGGGGACGCCCAGCGCCTGGGCGGTAAAGTCGTTGATGACCTTGAATAGCGATAGATTCAACTGTTGCTGAACATCGCTTTTCAAAAAATCCCAATGGTTATTGGTCATTTTGACCCGTTCAGCGTGAACGGGGCAGGCGAAGGCTAAACACGCCTCTTGGGGCGCGTTGTCACCCGTGGCGCCCACGCGCCCCAGATAATCCTGCACCGCTTCCACGACGCCGGGGTAGTCGGCGCAGGGTAGGTTCAAGATATCGTGTGGGGTTATTTCACCGGGAGAGACCAGCGCCAAGCGTGCGTTGGTTCCCCCGATATCGCCGATGAGTGCCGGTCGCATCAGGCATCCTCTTCTGAGATTTGCCCCTGCTGACGGGCGAGATCATCGGCTTCAAAGCCACCGAATACACCAGCGCCTTCTTCACCGCGCATGGCCAGGTGGCGGAAGCCTCCAAACAGCTCGCGACCCAAGCCCACGTGGTAGTGATCCAGGTTGCCAATAGCCAGTTCCCGTTTAGCCCAGGTGGCGGGGTCGACTTTGGCTTCGAGCGTACCGGCGTTGGCATCCAAACGTACAATATCGCCATCACGCAGTTTGGCCAGCGGGCCGCCGTCCAGGGCTTCGGGGCTCATGTGAATGGAGGCGGGTACTTTGCCTGATGCACCCGACATGCGGCCATCGGTGACCAGTGCCACTTTAAAGCCACGATCCTGCAGCACGCCCAGGAAGGGGGTTAGCTTATGCAGCTCGGGCATGCCGTTGGCTTTGGGTCCCTGGAAGCGAACCACCACAATCACGTCGCGATCCAAGTCGCCGGATTCGAAGGAGGCCTTCATTTCGTTTTGATCTTCGAAGATCTTCACCGGCGCTTCTACCACGCGATGCTCTTCCGTCACTGCGGAGACTTTGATCACACCGCGACCCAGGTTGCCTTTCATGACCGTCAAGCCACCCGTCGGCGCGAACGGTGTCGCTACTGGGCTGAGCACGTCTTCATCAAGGCTTTTTTCGGGGCCTTCGTGCCAAACGATTTTGCCATCTTCAAGGAACGGCTCTTGGGTGTAGGCGGTTAGGTCGGTGCCGAATACGGTGGGAATATCGCCGTGAATCAAGCCCGCGCCCAGCAGTTCGCGGAACAGATAGCTCATGCCACCTGCCGCTTGGAAGTGATTGATATCGGCTTGGCCGTTGGGATACACCCTCATCAGGCTGGGGGTGACCGCTGAAAGATCGGTGAAATCGTCCCAGTTCAGGGTAATGCCCGCAGCGGCGGCCATGGCGATCAGGTGCATCGTGTGGTTGGTTGAACCACCGGAAGCCAGCAAGCCCACCACGGCGTTAACAATCGCGCGCTCATCAATCTGCTTATAGAACGGGCGGTAGTCGCCACCGGGTTCGGTGTTGCGGATCGCCTGCTCGGTGGCATAGCGTGTCAACGCTTCGCGCATTTCGGTGCCAGGGTTTACAAAAGAAGTGCCGGGCAGGTGTAGGCCCATCATCTCCATCATTAGCTGGTTGGAGTTGGCGGTGCCGTAGAACGTACAGGTGCCGGGGCTGTGGTAAGAGTCAGACTCGGCTTCGAGCAGCTCAGCACGGCCAACCTTGCCCTCGGCATAGAGCTGGCGAATGCGCGCCTTCTCTTTATTGGGTAAGCCGCTGGGCATGGGGCCCGCGGGTACAAACATGGCGGGCAGATGGCCAAAACGCGCCGCGCCAATAAACAGACCCGGCACGATCTTGTCGCACACGCCCAGATAAAGCGCGGCATCAAACATATTGTGCGAGAGGCCTACAGCGGTGGCCATGGCAATCACATCCCGGGAAAACAGCGATAGCTCCATGCCCGGCTGGCCCTGGGTGACACCGTCACACATGGCCGGAACGCCACCGGCAAACTGGGCGGTAGAACCCATGGCACTGGCGGCTGCTTTAATCGTTTCAGGAAACGTCTCAAACGGCTGGTGCGCCGAGAGCATATCGTTATAGGACGAGATAATGCCCAGGTTGGCGCTATTCATTAGCTTGAGTTCGTTTTTATCACGCGGGTTACAGGCCGCGAAACCGTGAGCCAGGTTGCCGCAGCTTAGCTCAGCACGGTGCACGCCACGTTTGTGCTGGTCAGCCATGCGCCGCTCGTAGAGGGCGCGACGCTCAGCAGAACGCTCACGAATGCGCTGGGTAACCTCAGCAACGGTGGGGTTTAACGTAGCAGGTGTTGAGCTCGGCATAGGGACCTCTGCATGATAGAGACGGTGAGTGAAGCTTGTAGTTATTTTACATTTTTTGGCGTCGAAATAAGAGACTTTACGGCAATAAAAACCACATTTGTAGTTTTATTACTCGAATGTGAGGTGGCAAGTACGCCACGCCAAATATCTAAATAAAGCCTTAACATCCTGACAGGGTGGAAGACCCGCTAATGAAATAGCAAGTATAGCACTCAGGCTTTTGCTACCATTTTGCGCTTTGCCTTTGAATGTTTGATGACCCCTAGTGGGCTGGAGCCTGCATGCACGCCATTGTTGACCACATTCAGTCAGTTGATCTTAATGCCGGTGAAGAAACGCATCGTTACTTGGATACGTTGACCAAGCCGCCAGGTAGTTTGGGTGCCTTGGAAGAGCTGGCTATTCAACTGAGCGCCATAACCGGTGAACTCAAGCCCAGCGTGACGCCGCCTGCGGTGGTTGTGTTTGCCGCCGATCACGGAGTTGCTGATGAGGGGGTGTCAGCTTTCCCCCAAGCAGTGACCGCTCAGATGGTGGCCAACTTTGCCAACGGTGGGGCGGCGATTAATGTCTTCGCCCGTCAGATAGGCGCGCAGGTCGAGATTGTGGATGTGGGCGTTGCTTCGCCTTTAACACTGCCTGGGGTGACCTCCGCCAAGGTGCGCTATGGCACCGCCAATATGGTGTTAGAAGACGCGATGCAATGTGATCAAGCCATAGCCGCGATTGATGTGGGTATTGCGGCCGTTAATCGAGCAAAAAGGGCAGGTGCAAAGTGCATTATGGTGGGTGAAATGGGCATCGCCAATACCACTGCCAGCAGCGCAATGTTGGCGGTGCTGACGGGTGAGTCAGTGGCAAGCGTGGTGGGCGCCGGAACCGGGATTAACCCTCAGCAGCAGGCGTACAAAGTGGCGGTGATTGAACGCGCTATTGCTGCGCGCAGCGCTGACCCTCAGGTGCCTTTAGAGGTGCTGGCCAAGTTGGGTGGTCTGGAAATAGCCGCTATGACCGGTGCTTATCTGGCAGCAGCAGCCCAGCGTTTACCGGCCATTGTGGATGGCTTTATTGCCACCGTCGCAGCGCTAACCGCTTGCCGTCTATGCCCCGCCGTTCGTGGCTATCTGATTTTTGGTCATCGCTCCCAGGAGCCAGGCCATGATGTGGCATTAAAAGCGTTGGAGGCCAAGCCGCTTCTCGATATGGGCATGCGGCTAGGGGAAGGCAGTGGTGCTGCGCTGGCGTATCCATTGCTGCAAGCGGCGACAGCGATGGTGGCGGAAATGGCTACCTTTACCGATGCCGGTGTTAGCGATAAGGCATCACCATGATCCCAGGCGCCACTTTTGGCGGTATTGTGCTGATCATCTTCGCGACCGCCATTGATTTAGTGGTTGGCGATCCGCGCTCATTGCCACATCCGGTGGTGCTGATGGGGCGCTTTATCAGTGCTTTTGAGCGGCTGTGGAATCGTGGAACTGCACAGCAGCGCAAAGTTAGTGGCTTCCTGCTAACCATTATTGTCGTCGGTGGTGTATGGGGTATTAGCGGGCTAACGCTGGCGCTGCTGGAACGCTTGCACCCAGGGCTAGCGCTGATCGCCGAGCTTTGGCTGCTCTCTACTACGCTGGCGATCAAAGGTCTGGGCGATGCGGCCCGCGCCGTGATCCAACCGCTTACTCAAGGCGATTTGCCTGCTGCCCGCAAGGCGCTGGGGATGATTGTCGGCCGCGATACGCAAAATCTAGACGAAGCGGAGATTACTCGGGGCACGGTGGAAACCGTGGCGGAAAATACCGTTGACGGCATCACTGCACCGCTATTTTTCGCGCTGATCGGCGGGGCGCCGCTAGCGCTGGCGTACAAGGCAGTCAATACTCTTGATTCGATGGTAGGCTACAAAAACCAGCGCTATGCCAATTTTGGCTTTGCCTCTGCCAAGCTGGACGATCTAGCTAATTGGGTACCGGCACGCTTAACCGCGCTGTGTCTATGGCTCGCAGGCTTGCTATTAAGCCTTTCAGGTGTTGTACGATTGCGCTGGCAAGGCGCACTGTGGGGCACCTTCCGCGATGCACCGCGCCACCCCAGCCCCAACGCCGGTTGGCCAGAAGCCATAGTGGCCCGTTTGCTCGGCGTGCAGCTGGGCGGCACCAATTTCTATGCAGGCGAGGCCTCACACCGTGCGACCTTGGGCGAGCCGCTTGAGCAACTGCGTGTTGCCCATATCAGCACCACACTTTGTTTAATGTACGGCGCCTGGATACTGTTTATGTTGCTGCTTGCTGGGGTAATAGCTGGATTGATGTTTATGCTGCGAGGATCGCTATGAATACTCCTCTATTGCCCAACGCTCCATGGCCCAGCTCTCCATGGCCCAGCCATGGCGGCCAGGCCGAGACACTGCTGGCCCATTTCGGCTTGCCCACCGATCACCGCCTGGACGACTTTAGTGCCAACCTTAACCCCTTGGGGCCTCCGGCGTGGGTTAGCGATTGGCTGGCTAAGCAACTGGTAGGTCTTGAACGCTACCCCGCGCCGAATTACGCCGCTGCACGCCAGGCCATCGCCACCCATCACCAGCTTCAGCCCGAACAGGTATTGCTCACCAACGGTGGCGCTGAGGCTATTTTCCTCGCCGCCGCGCTGCATGCGGGTAAGCGAGCGGCGATTATTACCCCAAGCTTTGGCGAGTATGCCCGCGCTTGCCGCGCCCATCGGCTTTCAATCAGCGAGATCGCGCTGCCCGCGCCGCACTTCACGCTGGACATAGACGCGCTAACGGCTGGGCTTAACGACATCGATGTGCTGTTTCTATGCCGCCCCAATAATCCGACCGCTACGCTTATCGATATTTCAGCAATGGAAGACCTGTTGAATTACACCGCTGTGATGGATTGTCGCGTTGTGGTCGACGAAGCCTTTATCGATATGGTGGGTGAGACGCTGGGCGAGACGTCACAAGAGGCGTCGCTGGCACCGCTACTGGCGCGCTACCCGCATCTGCTGCTGCTCCACTCAATGACCAAGTTTTATACCCTGCCGGGGCTCCGGCTGGGCTACCTGCTGGCGGATGCGACCACGGTTCAAGCGGCACAGGATCATCAGCCACCCTGGAGTGTCAACCACCTCGCGGCTGAACTGGTGGCGCCACTATTGGCAGATGATGCCTTTGCCCGGCGCACCCAGCGGTGGTTGGCTAGCGAGCGCTCGCGCATGGCTGAGGCGCTTGCTCAACTAGGGCTGGAAGTCGTGCCCAGCCAGGCGTGTTTTTTTCTTATCCGGCCCAGTGCCGCGCAGGCAATCACCAGCGATGCGTTATTTGAGCAGCTGCTACGCCGGGGTATTTTAGTGCGTCATACCCATAATTTTGCCGGGCTCAATGGTGATTGGCTGCGGGTAGCGCTGCGCGATGCCCCTGCTAATCGACGGCTGATAAGCGTGTTGAAGCATGTTTTGGAAAATATTTTGGAAAAAGGAACTGCATGATTGTCTTCGTTAGCGGCGGGGCGCGTTCCGGCAAAAGTGATATCGCCGAGCAGCTAGCAGTTAGTGCAGCAGGCAGTTCGCCCTGTTACTACTTAGCCACCGCAGACATATACGACGACGAGATGGCTGAGCGGGTGGCGCGTCATCGTCAATCCAGGCAAGGGCAGTGGCACACCGTTCAATGGAAAACGCTAGAGGCACCGCTGCATATTGATCAATCGATTGCCCAGGTGCCTGATGGTGGCGCCGTGCTGCTGGACTGCTTAACGCTATGGGCCAGCCAAGTCCTGTACGCCAGTAAACTAAGCGAAGAAGAAGGCTTCGCGTTGCTAGTAAACGCACTGGCTGATGCCCGCGCACGCAGCCTTTATCTAGTGATTGTCTCCAATGATATCAACGAAGCTCTGCCGCCTACGGATGCTGAAACCTGGCGCTATCTGGCATTTCTACAGCGGGCTCACTGCTGGATAGTGGCAGAGGCCGATTCTGTACTCGAAGTCGTCGCAGGCTGTGCCATTAAGTGGAAGCATCGGCAGTGGAAGCATGAGAAGGAGGTAAACGTTTGAAAAATGCCTTGTTCGGTGTGTTGCTGGCGCTGCAGTTTCTGACCCGGATTCCGATTCCTATAGCCGTTCCCTGGACGCCCGCTACCCGGCGCTGGGCAGTGCGCGCCTATTCATTAGTGGGGTTGATGATAGGGAGCGTGCTGGCGTTAACAGCGTTTTCTATGCACAACGTTCCCACGCCGATCACCGCTTTGGCAGTACTAAGCGTGTGGGTGGCGCTCTCGGGTGGGCTGCATTTGGACGGCGTGATGGACATCGCCGATGCCCTGGGCAGCAATCAGCCCCTGGCGCGCCGCTGGGAGATCATCAAAGACCCGCAAATTGGCAGCTTTGGAATGCTGGCGCTAGTGTTTTTGCTCGCCTGGAAGGGCGTTCTGCTATGGGCGTTGCTGGCCTATCAGGCTCCCTTGTGGTGGCTGTTGATGCTGCCTGCGCTAGGGCGCTGGGCTGGCGTTGCATTACTGGTGCTAACGCCATGTGCCCAGCAGAAGGGCTTGGCGTGGAGTTGGCAGCAATCGCTTAGCGGCCAGGATGTGGCACTAGCGCTGGTGCCGATTGTGTTGATAGCCCTGTTAGCGCCCGCGATAGTGTTGATGATGCTAACGGTTACTGTTTTCGTGTTACTAATCCGCTGGCTAATGTTGCGACTGTTTAACGGCATTAACGGCGATATGGTAGGCGCTACCATCGAAGGAGGAGAGCTTTGGCTACTGGTCTTACTGTGGAGCTGGTGGCAGTTCGCCACGGTATCACCGCTTGGAATTTAGAGCGCCGTTATCAAGGCCAGCAGGACATTCCGCTGTTGTTTCCCGAGGCTGAAGATGGGTTGCTGGCACTGCGTGACGCACTGGCGCATGAGCGGTTCGATGCTATCTATTCAAGTGATCTTAGTCGCTGCCAGCAAACCCTGGCGTGGGCTGACGTCGCCAAAGCTGGCGTGCCGCTTGTCCTTGAGCAACGCCTGCGTGAGCTCGATTTTGGCGAGTACGAAGGCAAAGTTTACGATGAGCTGAAAGACTTACCCCATTACCGTGCCTGGATTGATAGCGTGGGCGAGCTGCAAATTCCCGGCGGAGAATCGGCGGCCCAACTGCGTGAGCGTTTAGGCGCTTGGTTGCATGATCTGGCTCTGGCTACGAATGGCCGCGTCGACGGCCATAAAAAGATTCTGGCCGTCACCCATGGTGGCGTGATTCGTGAGCTGCGCCGCCGCTTTGAAACGATTCATTTCTGGGACGGTACCGTGCTCCAAGCCCAAGGCAGGCGCTGGCAGCTTATTTATCAGCAAGACGACCATGGAAAAGGGGAATGGCAATGCAGCTCTTCATCGGCGGTGCCTGCGCTGGCAAACGTGACGCTGTAACCGCACGCTTTCCCACCGCAAACGGGTGGCGGCTTGATGCTGCTAAGCCCTTCAGCGATAGCCAGCAAGCGCTCGTAGCCGACATGCCGCTTGTTATCACAGGTGTGCTTGAATGGCTTAGCGTTGCACTTGAGCGTGACGATAACGATGCCCTGCGCCAGCAGTGGCAGAGCGATATGGCAGCACTCTGCCAGCGCGCCGAAGAGCTAAACGCACCGTTAATCATCATTGCCAACGAAGTTGGCCGTGGGATTGTGCCCATGCAGCCCGAGCAGCGCCGCCTGCGCGATCTTAATGGCTGGTTTGTTCAGGATTCCACTGCCCAGGCTGAACAGGTGTGGTATGTCCGGCATGGGTTGGTAATGGCGGTTAAGTAGTTAGAAACCTCTGATTAACTACTGCGCTTGACCATACAGCGTTAAAAATCGCCTCAAAATGCTCATTTACAACCTGTAAACTCCGCTTTTTCGTTGATTTTTGCCTTGTCTGGCCTGCGCTCATCACGTTAATCAGAGGTTCCTTAGCTAAGCTTGGCTCCGCCAGCGCTGCCAGCCAATCATCAGCAGATGCACTGGCAGGTAGACTATTACGGGCCAGAGCAGCGAGAGTAGAAACAGATAGAGCAACGGGTTGAGGCTGTCCTGGGGTTGGCCGAAGGGCCCATGCACCCAATTGATATTGCGCTCGGCTTCGGTAAGCAGATAGGTCAATGGCACCACAATCCAGGTTAGTAGGGTCTGCCACAGCAGGGCGCGGCGTGCATAGCCAAGCCTGGCTATGCCGATGCCAGCCACCAGCGGCAGTACCACGTGGTAGAGCGACATGGCTCGCGCCATGAGGGGATGCTCCGGGTCAAACATATACTCGGTGCCGCCGATAGGATGCACGCCAGTGAGCGCAGCCGTGGCGACGTCCAGGCTCCATAAACTGCCGACCAGTGCCACCGCTAGCCATTGCATCGACATCAGAGTGCGCTGCTCGCTCCACAGTGCCACCAATAGCAGAAAACTTGCCACATTACACAGCCAAAAGAAGTTCTGCGCTCCCAGCAGCACTACGTAGCTTGGTGCCCAGACCAGGATCCACAGTGTAAAAGCCAGCTTTAACCAGCGTGGCACACCGGCTGCCGAGAAATCGATCATGGCCTTCTCCTGTTCCGTGCACTGCCTTTACTCTAGCAGCTCATCATGAATTGACCTCTCTTGGGCAAGTTGCTAGCTTACGCCCACTCTCAGGTGCTGGCGGTGGATTAAAGCCGCTAGTGAAACGGGAAGTTGGTGAACGCTTTGCGTGATTCCAACGCTGCCCCCGCAACGGTGATCGAGATAAGAACGGCTAAGACGCCACTGTGCTAACGCACGGGAAGGTGGTCGTTCGGAAAGAATGAAGACATCTTTCGCTCGTCAGCCCGGAGACCGGCCCGAGAGTAATGGTTCAACCTGAACCGATATATGCCGAGGCGCGGTGGGTGCTCTCAGGGCGATTAACGGTGGCGCGATGCGATCATACAGCGCGACCGAGACTCCCTTGTTTGATCCTCCGTTCGGTCAAAAAAATGCGCTGTGCGGGTGAGCACACGAGCAAGGGGTCTCACATGAACCACCGTTTCCACACCACCGCCAAACGGGCGGCGTTTAGTATGGCTGCTTTACCGCTAGCCTTTCACATCCAAGCCGAAGCCCAATACGCCGAAACAGCGACCGATTTGGCCACGCTTGATCCTGTCGTCGTTACCGCTGCGTTAGCGCCCCGCACTGCTAATGAAAGCCTCTCTTCCGTTAGCGTGCTGGATGAAGCCACTTTCCGCCGCCAAGACCCCACCAGCCTGACGGATCTTCTGCGCGGCCAGCCGGGCGTTGATGTCACGAGTAACGGCAGCTTTGGCAAAAGTAGCAGCGTTTATCTACGCGGTGCGCCCAGCGATGCCTCCGTGCTCATGATTGACGGTATCCGGCTACGATCCGCTACGGCGGGCAGTGCTGCATTTCAGTACTTGGATCCGCGTATGTTTGATCGTGCGGAAATCGTGCGCGGTCCCCGCGGTAGTCTTTACGGAGCGGATGCCGTCGGCGGCGTGATACAGCTTTTTACCCCTGAGGGTGACGAAGAGGGGCCGCAACCGAGAATGTCAGTCGGCGGTGGTTCATTCAATACCCAGCGGTTAAGCGCAGGCGTTTCAGGGCGCGAGGGGGGCACGCGTTACAGCTTTGCCGCTAGCCATTTCAATACCGATGGCCAGCCCATTCGTCGGGGTGGTGAGGACAAAGGCTACGACAATACCGCAGCGCTAGCCCGCGTTGCGCATACCTTTGAGAGTGGCGCTGAAGTTGGCGTGCTGGCACTGCGCGCTCGCGGTAACAACGAATATGACGGTGGGGAGAATGACTTCGTCCAGCAGGTAGCAGGCGTCTACGCTGAGTTGCCGGTAACTGATACGTGGCAGAGCCGACTGACCCTTAGCGAAGCCCGCGATGAGCTGGACACGTTGGATAATTTCGGCGACTCAGTCATTGATACCCGCACGCAAACCGCCCGTTGGCAGAACAACATTCAGTTTGGTGCCCATGAGTTGATCGCTGGCGCTGAAATCAGCGAAGACCGCGTTTCAAGCACCAACGATTTTGACGTTACCAGCCGTGATAACAAAGCAGTGTTTACCCAAGGGTTACTCGACTTTTCGCCATTCGCCATTCAAGCAAGCCTGCGTTATGACGATAACGAAGCCTATGGCGATGAAGTCACCGGCAGCTTGGCTCTGGGCTACGATCTGGATAACGACCACACGCTGCGTGCCAGTGTGGGCACTGCGTTTAAAGCACCGAGCTTTAATGACCTTTATTGGCCGGATTCGGGTAACCCTGATCTCAATCCAGAAAAGTCTGAAACTGTCGAGGTGGGTGTTCGAGGCCAATACAACCGATGGTTCTGGGACTTGGCCGCCTTTCAAAACGACTACGACGACATGATTGCCTGGGCGCCAACGTCGAGTGGCTTATGGGCGCCGCAAAACGTTAACAGCGCACGTATACGCGGTGCTGAGCTGTCAAGCGGCGTAGAGGTCAACGACTGGACACTCCAGGCTGCCTTCACCTACCTGGATCCAGAAGACCGGGCAACCGGCAATCGATTAGCCCGCCGGGCCACCCAGAGTGTGCGTTTGGATGCAGATAGGGAACTTGGCGATTGGTCGTTGGGGGGCTCCCTAGTAGCGCAGAGTTACCGTTACGATAACACCACCAATACCCAGCGTTTAGGAGGCTATGGGCTGGTTAACCTGCGCGCTGGCTGGCAGTTTGCGCCACTCTGGAGCGCTCGTGTTACGCTAGAAAATGCCTTTGATAAAGAGTATTCAACCACCCGTGATTACATCAACGCTGGCCGAGCTGGGTTCTTGAGTGTTCACTTTGGCCAATAGAAAAAGTGGTTTTGCGCGCGGGGCCCTGGGCCTCGCACTGCTGTTGATGGCGTCTGCTGCCCCGGCACACGAGCACTCGCGCTGCGCAGTAGATGATCGTGACCGTGAGGTCTGTCTGTATAATGCTGCTCAGCGAATAGCCACGCTCTCCCCTGGCGCAACCGAGCTGACCTACGCGGCTGGCGCAGGGGATCAAGTGGTCGCCGTCGTCTCGTATAGCGACTATCCCCCGGAAGCCAAACAAGTGGCGTCAGTGGGCAGCCATACCCGAATTGATTTAGAAAAACTGGTGGGACTTGCACCCGATATAGTGATTGGTTGGGTGACGGGTAACCCCGCCGAACAGCTTGAAACCCTTGAAGCCCTGGGCATGCCAGTGTTCTATATCGAGCCCCGCGATGTAGAAGGCGTGGCCAGCGCCATTGAGCGCTTGGCAAGGTTGGCAGGTACAGAAACAGCGGGACAAGCAGTGGCCGACAATTTCCGCAATACCATGAACGCCCTTGAAGAGCGCTATCGAGACCGGGAGCCGGTACCCACGTTTTACCAAGTGTGGGATGAGCCGCTAATGAGCGTTAACGACCAGCACCTGATCGGCCAAGTGGTTGAGATTTGTGGCGGTGAGAATGTGTTTGGCGAACAGGCACGCCTGGTACCGCGTATCGATGACGAAGCCGTGCTGGCAGCGAATCCTGAAGCGATTGTTGCCGGTGGCATGGGGGAAGAGAATCGCCACTGGCTGACGCACTGGGAGCAGTATCCCAACTTGACGGCGGTTGCGGAAGATAACCTCTTTTTTGTGCCGCCTTCACTGATTCAACGGCCCACACCGCGACTGATGGAGGGCACCCAGATCCTCTGTGAGAAGCTCGACATCGCCCGCCAAAAACGTGAGCGCAGTTAATGCTCGCACGCCTGGGCCTCCCGCTTAGTCTGCTATTACTAGCGGCCTTGGCTTCGCTGGTCATCGCCATGGGTGTCGGTAGCGCACAGATTTCACCGGCTCAAATCTGGCAGGTGGTGGTGGGTAACAGTATCCAGGGCGAAGGCGATGCACTAGCGCACACCATGGTGATCGAGCTGCGCTTGCCCAGAGCGCTCAGTGCCTTTGCGGTGGGTGGCTTGCTGGCGGTAGCCGGTGCATTGATGCAGGTGTTGCTGCGTAACCCCCTGGCAGACCCTTACGTGCTTGGTCTTTCCGGTGGCGCCTCGATTGGCGCACTGGCAGCCATGCTGGGTGGACTAGGCGGGCTGGCGATTTCAGGCTCGGCATTTGGCGGCGCACTGCTCTCGACGTTTTTAGTCTTTGGTTTGGCCCATGGCAGCGGCGGCTGGACGCCTTCGCGGCTGCTGCTCACCGGCGTGGTGGTCGCAGCGGGGTGGGGCGCAGTAATTACACTAATGCTGGCGTTGAGCCCCGCCGAACGCCTGCCGGGTATGCTTTACTGGCTCATGGGTGATCTCTCCTATGCGCGTACGCCTTGGCCGCCGCTACTGCTGTTACTGGCTACCTGCGTGGTGCTGATTCCGCTCGGGCGGAGCCTGAATGTGCTGGCCCGTGGCCCGCAGCAAGCCGCCGCGCTGGGCGTTGCGGTCAGACCGCTTGAGTGGTGTATCTATATTGCCGCCAGTCTGCTGACTGCTGCTGCCGTTACTACCGCAGGCAGCATTGGTTTTGTCGGTCTAGTGGTACCTCATATGCTGCGTTTACTGCTAGGCAATGATCAACGGCTGATACTGCCCGCCTGCGCACTGGCGGGTGGCACGCTGTTGGTGCTGGCCGATACCCTGGCGCGCACCATGATCGCCCCGGAACAGTTGCCCGTAGGAGTAATCACCGCGCTATTAGGTGTGCCTACCTTCCTGTTTCTGCTCTACCGGAGCCGCTGATGAGCGTACTGGCTACCCGTAATCTCATCATCGATGTGCCTGGCCGCGAAGGCGGTACGCAGCTTAATATAACCATCGAACCAGGGCAGGTGTGGGGTGTGTTAGGGCCTAACGGTGCGGGAAAAACGACGCTATTACACACCTTAGCTGGCCTGCAAGCGCCACGTTCAGGCAGTGTTCAGCTCAACGATTCAGCGCTTGGCCAACTGCGCCGCCGCCATGTTGCTCAGTGCTTGGGGTTAGTGTTTCAAGATCGCCAGGATGGGTTTCCAGCAACCGTGTTGGAAACCGCGCTGATTGGCCGTCACCCTTATCTATCGCCTTGGCAGATGGAGGGGGCTGAAGACTACGCCCGCGCGGAAGCCGCCCTTGAGCGCCTGGATGTTGCGCACCTGCGTGACCGTCTGGTAAGCACTCTTTCCGGTGGCGAGCGCCAGCGGGTGGCGATTGCCACGGTGCTGACGCAAGCGCCCAATGTGTGGCTAGCGGATGAACCCACCAACCATCTGGATCTTCATCACCAGAGTGCCGTGATGGCGCTAATGGCAGAACAGGCCATTCAGGGGCAGGCGGTCATCATGTGTTTACACGACCTAAACCTTGCTGCCCGCTGGTGCGACCATGTGCTGTTGCTTTATCCCAATGGTGAGGCGTGCTGGGGCCCGCGGGATAACATGCTGGAGCCCAGTGCGCTGGAAGACCTCTACCGCCAAAAGCTAGCGGTAGTAGAGGTGGATGGTGCACCGGTGTTTGTGCCGATAAAGGGGTGATACAAGCTTAATCTAGCCGTAATCTCGATTAGGGTCCGTCATTCAAGTTTATTCTTAGATACATAGAAACCAAGCGTCATATTAGCCGGAATAATGGTAATGATTTCATCACTTTCTCGGTCATGCTGCATCACTGTAAGGCTTTTTACTTATTGCGTGGAGTGAAAAAGTTGAAAAGAATCATTAATTATTAGCTAATTTATTTACACATATTTTTCCTTTTCTAAACAATTTATGTCTCAAATGGAAAAGTCATTCGTCGAACCTGCGGAGGATAATGTGAACTATGTTATCAACCTGTATAAAGAAGGCGTCACGAATGGAAAAAATCATCATCACCGCTGCAGTAAATAGTGGAACAACTTTACGTCGAAAAAATCCAAACATTTCTTATACACCTGAAGAAGTTGTGCTTGATGTTTCAAACCTCGATGAAGCCAGGAAGGCCATGGGTCTTGATTTTGAGAGGGCGGTTGTATGAGTGTAGTTCATCGTCCCCGTCGGTTGCGTCAAAATAATGAATTTCGTCAACTCGTTAAAGAAAACGTTTTAACTTTGAGTGATTTGGTACAACCTATATTTATCGAGGAGGGTATAATTGAGCGTGCTCCAATAAAGGAACTGCCAGGTATTTATCGAATACCTGAAGCATTACTTTGTGAAGAGATAGAGTCACTCTATGGGGTAGGTATTCGTTGCGTCATGCCATTTGGTATATCTCATAATAAAGATAGTCTTGGCAGTGATACCCTTTCCGATAATGGATTGCTGGCACGCATGATCCGTATCATTAAAGAATGTAGATCCGATATGCTGGTTATTCCAGATATTTGTTTCTGTGAATACACCACACATGGTCATTGTGGAGTAGTTGTAGAAGGAAAAGTTGACAACGACAAAACTGTTGAAAATTTAGTTAAGCAGTCCCTTGTTGCTGCTCAAGCAGGTGCTGACATGTTAGCGCCATCATCTATGATGGATGGACAGGTGGGGGCAATACGGCATGCACTGGATAAATCTGGTTATTCTGAGGTTGCCATACTGTCCCATGCAGTAAAGTTTTCATCCGCTTTTTATGGCCCTTTTCGCTCCGCAGTTGACTGTAAGCTTGAAGGTGATCGTCTAGGTTATCAAGCGGATAATGCAAATGGCCGTCAGGCTATGATTGAAGCCCGTCTAGATGAGGAACAAGGGGCTGACATTCTGATGGTGAAACCTAGTATGCCATATTTAGACGTTGTTAGCCAACTTCGAAATCGCACTGACCTTCCTTTAGCTATTTACCAAGTAGCAGGTGAATATGCCGCTATCAAATTTGGTTCGCTAGCTGGTGCTTTAGATGAAAAAGAAACCGTCATGGAGGTCATGACAGGTTTCAAACGTGCAGGTGCTGACATCATAGTTAGTTACTATGCACACCAAATAGCTCAGTGGCTAAGTGAAAGAAACGTGGACGCGATTATCAGAAAGTAATAGTGTTCAGTCAGCGGTTTTAACGAAAGCTTCATATATTCCTCTACCTGTTATTTCAATAAGTAGAGGAACAATATCAATCTCATTCGAACTTTATTCTTCCATACACGACAATTTTATTTGAGAACGGGACAGGTCGTTCAAATACTCTCGTGGGGATTTTCCCGTTACACGCTTGAACATAACAGTAAAAGCACCTTGAGAAGCATATCCTAGCTCTTCAGCAACTTGACTAACACGTTCTCCAGTGCTTAAACCCGAAATTGCACTGACGATGCGTACCTGCTCCCTCCATTGAATGAAAGAAATACCTGTCTCGCTGCGAAATAGCCGGGTTAACGTCCGAGTGGTTGCTCCGACTTCATTGGCCCAATCTGCCAATGAACGTACATCCCCAGGATTTTCCATTAACGTATCGCATATTTTTTTTAAACGCTTATCTCTACCCATAGGAAGCTTTAATCCACACTCGAATGCATGCTTCGTTTCTTCCAATGCTAGTCTCAGTAAACGTTCTTCAAAACTGTCAGGATGGTAAGTTATCGGGAAATAAGAGGCTCGGATCAGCAGTTCCCGTAAAAGGGGAGTGACACCAATACCTACTGGGTGGTTAGGTAAACTTAAGGTGAATGACTCGACATTTACATATAATGTCCGTAAAGAAACCGATGTGCTGGCAGTCATTTCATGCTCTACGTAAGGGGGCATCCATACGCCACGAAACGGAGGTAACAACCAATACTCATCGCAAGTTCTTAGTCTCATAGTACCTGCGCTGGCATATATCAACTGTCCGCGCTGATGTTGGTGCGGAAGAATATGATGGCCCGCAGGGTATTCTTTGGACATCGATACCACTGGATTTTTTGCATTTTCCCATTGTTCAAGGTGCGCATTTGGTGAGTGGTCAGTATTCATTCGGGGCTCAACATTTGAAAAGAAACAGATTGTAATGCCTCTGTGATCGTACCAACTTCAATTAGTTTTCATGTAGAGCCTGTTGATGTTTCCGCGTGAGCCACGATGAAGCGTCCACAGAACCTGGCATAACCACTTATTTCTCAGGTTGGCTTCATTGCTCCAGCTCTTCCCGCCAGGAGTGGCGCGGGGCAAAGCCGACCAGACGACGGGCCTTTTCGATGCAGTAGAAGGTTTCGAATTCGCCCATTTCGCGCTTGATGGGTACGCCGGAGTAGAAGCGCTCTATCACTTGTGCGTTGGTCAGGCCCACTGACAGTTCGTTATTGGCGACGTTAAATACCTGGTAGCCGAGGCCATCTGTTTTCAGGCAGCAATCGACCATCTGGCCCAGGTCGCGGGCGTCGATGTAGGCGAAGATATTGCGGCGGCGCAGGGCAGGGTCGCCCATGTAGGCTGGGAAATCCTGGCGGTATTCGTGGGGCTCGATAACGTTGTTGATGCGCAGGCCGTAGATGTCGATGCCCGAGCGCGCCTGGAAGGAGCGTGCCGTTACTTCGTTAACTACCTTACTCATGGCGTAGCTATCTTGAGGCACGGTGGGGTGCTCTTCATCGACGGGCAAGTAGTCGGGTTTTTGCTCGCCATCAGCGAAGCAGACACCGTAGGTGGTCTCGCTAGAGGCGAAGATGACCTTGGGAATGCCTAACTTGGTGGCAGCATCAAGAATGTTGTAGGTACTTAGCGTATTGATGCGGTAGGTCTCGTTGTCCGGCCTATGCAGAATGGCTGGTATGGCCGCGAAGTGGACTATCGCATCGTAACGCGGCACGCCGGTGCCGGGTTCCAGCTCATCGAACCCAGCGTAGGCTTGGCAAGCATTAAACACTTGCCCAGCATCGGTCAGATCGGTTTTCAGGGTAGTAATACCGGGCACATCAGATGCCACCCAGTCCAAATTGGTGACGCGGTGGCCTTGATCGCGCAGGTAGGCAGTTGCATGACGGCCCGCTTTGCCACTGCCGCCGGTGAACAGAATACGCATATGAACTCCACCAATTAATAGAATGAGCTCCTCCACCTTAGCAAAGAAAAATCCTCACCTCCGAAAATGATTTTGTGTTCTACACTAAAAATGATTCGGAACCTTGTTGATCCGATCGATCATCGTCTGATCCTAACAATAGCGTGTCCACAAAAACGGGAGGTCGTTATGGTCAATCATGTTTGGGGGCTTCTCCATCATCCTGAACGGGAGTGGTATAAGATCAGTGAGGAGCATGAGTCTGTCAGTCATCTCTATGCTCACCATGTCCTGTTACTCGCTGCCGTTCCTGTTGTCTGTGCCCTGATAGGCACCACCCAGGTAGGCTGGACTTATGGTGGTTCGGCAACCTATAAAGTCTCCCTTGCCAACGGTATTGCCTTAGGCGTGGCTTTTTATGCGCTGATGCTAATGGCAGTGGGGGTGGTGGGTAGTGTGATCCATTGGATGGCCCGCCGTATTGAGAATCGACCTAGCCGCCGCGACTGTATTATCTTCGCAGGTTATATTGCGACCCCGATGTTCCTCAGCGGCGTTTTTGCGCTATATCCGGTTTTCTGGTTGTGTGTGCTAGGGATGGTGATCGGCCTGCTCTATAGCACCTATCTGCTCTACAAAGGAACGCCCAGCTTTCTGGGAATCAGTCATAAGCAGGGGTTTATTCTGTCGACCACGACGCTGGGTATCGGTGTTTTGGTGCTGGAGGCGCTGCTTGTCGTCGTCGTACTTCTGTGGAGTATGGGCACGGATCACAGTGTGGTTTGGCATTTTTTTCGGTGAATGAGGACTGTAGCGCCGGGGGCACGAAAGTTTGCGCTGTCGGTAACCGGGCATTTTTCCTAGCAGACTAGGAGCTAGCTAAATCGCACTGTGAAAACGCATGACTTGCTTGCCATCGACAGGATCATCGATCACATGGGCATATACCCCAAAGGTCTGTTGTAGCCTGTTAGGCGTGAGTATGTCTTGGGGGAGGCCGCTATCGATCAGGCGGCCGCCATCCATGACGCCGATGCGGTCACACTCCATGGCTTGGTTAAGATCATGCAGTGAGATAACCACCGTGATCGGTAGTTGCCTGACCAATTCAAGAATCGACAGCTGGTGGCGAATATCCAGATGATTGGTGGGTTCATCCAATAGCAGAATTTTAGGCTGTTGTGCCAGCGCTCGGGCAATATGAACTCGCTGGCGCTCACCGCCAGAGAGGGTATGCCAAAGGCGATCGGCCATGTGCGCCATATCCACATCTGCCAGCGCCTGCGCCACGATGGCATCATCTTCCGTTGACCAGGGACGCAACGCGGAAAGGAAAGGTGTACGACCCAGTGATACCACTTGGTGCACGGTAATGCGGTCGGTAGTGTCCGCCTGCTGTTCCACCAAGGCAACGGATTGTGCGATCGCCCGTTGCTTGAGCGTGTGCAGGGGCTGGCTATCCATCAACACCCGTCCTGCCTTGGGTTTGTTCAATCCCGCCAACAGACGCAACAGGGAGGTTTTCCCCGAGCCGTTCGGCCCCACCAGTCCAAAGGTCTGGCCGGGCTCGACGGTAAGATTGACGTCAGCAAGCAATGGCGTGCCGTGCACTGACCACGCAAGCTGTTCAGCCGATAAGCGCATCAGGACCTCTTGCCGCGAACCAGGATCAGCGCAAACGCGGGCGCGCCGATCAGTGAGGTAATCACCCCGATGGGAAGTACTTGGCCGGAGATCAGCACCCGGGAAAGAATATCCGAACCGATCAAGAACACGGCGCCTGCCAGGGCGGTTGCTGGTACCAGTCGGGTATGGCGGCTCCCCACGATAAAACGCATCGCGTGAGGGATCACCAGGCCAACAAAACCAATCGCCCCCACGATAGACACCATCACGGCCGTGACCAGTGCCATGGCGATAATCAGCATTCCACGCACTGGGCGCACCGCGATGCCCATGGAGGCGGCGCTGTCGGCGCCGAAGGTAAATGCATCCAGGGAGCGCCGGTGCCACAGGCAAACCAGTAGCCCAAACAGCGCGGCAGGCACGGCCAAGGTGACATCGGCCCAGCGCACCCCGGAGAGATTGCCCATCAGCCAGAACATGATGCCTCGGGCCTGCTCGGCGCTCGCTGACTTGGTAATGATAAATGCGGTCAGCGCATTGAACAGCTGCGAGCCTGCAATACCCGCCAGAATAATCGCCCCCGCGGCCTGAACGCCGCGGCCGCCACCCACACCGCTATTGGCTGCATGGGCGAGCATCACCACGATACCAAAGGAGAGCAGGGCGCCGATAAAGGCGCCTAGGGAGAGCGAAAGCGCTCCAGCGCCCACTCCGGCGACTGCCACCGCGACTGCCCCCGTAGAAGCCCCAGCGGAAATACCCATCAAGTAGGGGTCGGCCAGGGGGTTGCGCAGCAGCGCCTGCAGTACGACCCCGGCCAGGGCCAAGCTGGTGCCGCAACAGGCGGCAACCACGGCGCGGCTGAGACGATAGTTCCAAATAATGCCCGCGTCGATTCGGTCAACCGGGTAATCCGTTCCTATTAGCTGGTTGGCGAGCACTTTGACAATAGTATCTACGGGAATCGGCGTCTCGCCGATGGCGGTGCCCGCGATCAGTGCCGTCACAAGCACGAGCGGCGTTATCCATAGCCAGCGCAACCCGAAGTGTGCGGAGGAAGCCCTCGTTAGCGCTATGCTCATTCGTTAAACGACATATTGGATAGTGCCTCGGCAAGTGATTCAAGGCCGTAAATAGTGCGCATAGTGGCGCTCATGGCGTGGGCGTCCATCTCGACGATACGGTTATTTTTCACCGCGTTCATCTCGCGGGTGACCGGGTCGCTATGTAAAAACTCACGTTTTGCTTCAATGTCATCGGCAGGAAAGCGGCGGCGATCCATACTGGCGATAACAAGCACATCGGGGTCGGCTCTGGCGATGCTTTCCCAGCCCACCGTGGGCCACTCTTCGTCAGACTCGATGACATTACGAATGCCGAGTTTTTCCATCATATACCCTGGTGCACCCAGCTGCCCCGCCACGAAAGGGCTAACCCCTAGATCTGTCGATGAAAACCAGAATGCCGCTGACAAGTCTTCCGGTAAATCAAGGCTGCTCGCCAAGACGATAGCGCGCTGTTCGCGGGCGGCAAGGTCGGTTATCAGCGCCTCGCCAGCGTCTTGAACATCGTAGATCGTGGCTAACTCGGTGATCCCTTTATAAATGGAGTCAGTCGAGAAGGCGGCGGTGCGGGTGCCATCGCCGCCGGTCGAGTTATCCTTGGTGTCGCAATCGGCGGGCATAATATAGGTATTAATACCCAGCTCATGAAACTGCTCACGGGTGGCGACACTGCCGGTGGGGCCGACGTGCCACTCATACTGCACCGCCACCAGATCAGGCCGTTTATTGACCACTGCCTCGAAGCTTGGGTCGTCGTTGGCGATCCGCTCGATCGCTTCATTGGCATCAGCAAACTGGGGAAGAACCGGATTAAACCAAACCGAGGTGCCATTCACTCGATCAGCGAGCCCCAGCGAATAGAGAATCTCCGTGGCTGACTGGCCAACCGTCACTGTCCGCTCCGGGGGGGACGTCACACTGAAGTCAACGCCGCAATTGGTTAGCGTAAGGGGGTAGTCGGTGGAGGCGTAAGCCGCCTGTGCAAGGCCAACAGCGCTCGCGGCGATGGCCGTGGTCAATCTCAACATCATGTACACTCCCGTGCATGATGAGCTCCGCATTCGGGCAGAAAATACTGACCGAGCCACTTCGCTCGATGTAAGTAATATATCGGCAGTTCTCCTGACTGACGGGTCATGGCTAGCTCGCCTTCCCAGACTCTGTGTCCAGTGGCATCAAAGAGCATCGCTCGCCGCCTACAGTTGCGGGGGCAGTTCCGGTTCGCGGCAAGCCGCGGCGGATTCTCTATTAAGTTCCGTGGGAACACCGACACTGGCCATTCTAGGTTGCAGGTGGATAGCGAACAACAGGAAGCTTAAGGATCTTATGAGTCCTCATTTGAAATGTAATATTATAACATTATATTATGTAAGAGCATAAAAATCCAACTGTATCCCTAGCGTAAGTGATATATATCCTCACAAAGTTAATAGCTTGCAACAAATTGGCCTCGCCGCCACCCCTTCCTCTATACTGAACGCCTTTTCTGTTCCCACTTCTTTATGAATTATTTTATTAACACTTGGCTATTTTCCATGAATCATATTCAAGTTCCATGCTCCCTAGATCAGTTGGCTAGTAGTGATCGGTTAGCGGGCTTGGCCAGCACGGGAGGTGCCGGTGAGTGAGTTCCCCTTTGCGGCGGTGGTCGGCCAGGAGTCGCTGAAAACCGCGCTGCTCCTTAACGCCATTAACCCGCGCATCGGTGGGGTGCTGATTAGTGGGCCAAGGGGCAGCGCTAAATCCACCTTAGCTCGGGCGCTGGCCGCCATTCTGCCCAGCGATAGCGAAGGAAAGCATGCCCCTTTTGTCACTCTGCCGCTGGGTGCCAGCGAAGACAGGCTGGTTGGCAGTCTGGATCTGCAAAAGGTACTGACCAATGGCGAAGCTACCTTTCATGCCGGGCTGCTTGCTAAAGCCGACGGCGGGGTGCTCTACGTAGATGAAGTCAATCTGCTGCCGGATACCCTGGTTGATTTGCTGCTGGACGTGGCCGCCAGTGGCACCAATATCGTTGAGCGCGATGGCATCAGCCACTCCCACCCGGCGCGCTTCAGCCTGATCGGCACCATGAACCCGGACGAAGGCGAGCTTCGCCCGCAGTTACTCGATCGATTCGGCCTCTGCCTCGAGCAGGCGGGTGCCATGAGCATTGACGAGCGGATTGCCATCGTGCAGCAGCGAGAAGCCTTCGACCGCGACCCGGCTGGCACGCTGCAACACTTTGAGGCTGCCCAGGCAGCCCTGGCCGAGCGTATTGCTAAAGCCCAGCGTTTGCTCAAAGAGATCACCACCGACCTCTGGGTGTATCGAACGATTGCCAACAGTTGTGAGGCCGCCGGGGTTGAAGGCTTACGGGCAGACGTTACCTGGCACCGTGCTGCACAGGCCCACGCTGCCTGGCGTGGCGTGGGTGGCGTGGAGCAGCAGGATATCGATACCGTTGAGCCTTGGGTGCTGGCGCATCGGCGTACCCAACCGCCAGAGCAGAGCCCGCCGTCATCCCCGCCTAATCAAACGCCTTCGCAAGGCGAGGGCGGGTCGTCGGCAGCTAATAACGCGCCCAGCGGCGGGACGTCTAGTCAGCGCGGTGAACAGGGCCAGTGGGGCGCCATGCCTCCCATGGCTCAAGCGTCGATTAGCCAGCCAGCACTGAAACTGCCCGATAGCGATGAGTTTGCTCAGCGGGCTAAGCGTGCAGATACCGCTTCCAGCGGGGGGAAAGGCGGGGTGGAGGGGCGTGGCCGCTCCCAAGTTGAGACCTCGCGGCTGGACGGGTTCGCGACGCTGATCGCCAATCGTGGCCAGTGGCCCTGGCAGCAGCTAAAGATGCGCAAGTCCCGCGCCGGGCAGGCGACGGCACACCTGGTACTGCTGGACACTTCCGGTTCCACCCTGGGGCAGCGCCTGTTAGGCCAGGCAAAGGGGCTGGTCGAGTCGCTGGTCAGCCAAGCCTACGCCGCGCGGGAGCAGGTGGCGGTGCTGGGGTTTGGCAACGGCGGTGTCGTGCCGATACTCTCCCGTCGCCGAGCGCCCAAAAACGCGCGGAGCACTCTAAACAGTGCCAAAGGCGGTGGTGGCACCCCGCTGCGGGAAGCGATTATTGAGGCCAAGCGGCTGATCCGCCAGTGGCAGCACCGCGAGCCCGGTCTGAAGGTGCGCACCTATCTGATTACCGATGGCCGCACCCGGGAAACCGTTGACGATCTCGCCCCGCTGGACGACTGCCTGCTGATCGATACCGAACAGTCCAAAGTCAAGCGCGGGCAGGGCGCACGCATCGCCCAGCAGCTGGGCGCGCGTTACTGGCCGGCTTCGTTTGGCAGACCCTCTATGGCAGTCTCTGAACATCAACCTGGGAACTTCTCATGAGCGACGCAAGCCATTTAGATCGCATGCAGCGTAAAAAAGACGTGGTCGACGAGCGCATCAGCAAGGCGACGGAAGAGCGCGGCGTACTGATCCTGCTGAAAGGCAACGGCAAGGGCAAAAGTAGCTCCGCCTTCGGCACCATGGCGCGCTCGTTGGGGCACGGCCAGCAGTGCGCGGTGATCCAGTTCATCAAAGGCCGCCGCGAAACCGGCGAGTACCTGTTCTTTCGCGACCACCCCAAGCTTGACTGGCACATCATGGGCCACGGCTTTACCTGGGAAACCCAGAACCGCGAGCGGGATATCGAGGCTGCCCAGGCCGCCTGGGCCGTCGCCAAAGGGCTGCTGGAGAACCCCGCCTACCACATGATCGTGCTGGACGAGATGAGCTATATGTTCAAGTACGGCTATCTCGACCCCGAGCCGGTGGTGGAAGCGCTTAAGCGCCGCCCGGCGCACCAGAACGTCATCATTACCGGGCGCACCATGGCCACGCCGCTGCAGGAAATCGCCGATACCATCAGCGTTGTTCAAGACGAGCGCCACGCCTTTCGCGGCGGCGTCAAAGCCCAGGCGGGGATCGAATACTGATGACCACGCCAACCGCTCGCTGCCCCGCGCTGTTTATCGCCGCCCCGGCCTCGGGCCAGGGCAAAACCACCGTCACGGCGGGTCTGGCGCGCCTGCTGCGCAACCAGGGCAAAGTAGTGCGGGTGTTCAAGACCGGCCCGGACTACCTGGATCCGCAGATATTGGCCCAGGCCTCCGGCCAGCCGGTGGATCAGTTGGATCTATGGATGGCAGGCGAGGCCTACTGCCGCCAGCGCTTTTATGACGCCGCCTGCGAAGCGGACTTGATCCTGGTGGAAGGCGCCATGGGGCTTTTCGACGGCGAGCCCTCCAGTGCCGATCTGGCGGCCTTGTTCGATATTCCCATGGCGATCGTCATGGATGTAAAAGGCATGGCCCAGACCGCTGCCGCGCTGGTCTCGGGGTTGGTCGGCTTTCGCGATGACATCCATATCGCCGGGCTAATCGCCAACGCCTGCGGCTCGCAGCGCCACCGCGAGCTGATCGAAGGCGCGCTGCCGTCGACGATTCCTCTGCTGGCCGCCATGCCGCGCGATCCTGCGCTGTCGCTCCCCGAGCGCCACCTGGGTCTCGTGCAGGCGGCGGAGATTCGCGAGGATCTGGAAGCCCGCTTCGAGGCGGGTGCCAAAGCGCTGGAAGCCGCCGGGCTGCTGGACGCGCTCTCGGCGCTTTCACCCGTGACCTTTACCGCCCCCCAGGAACAACTCGCGGCCGTTAAGCCGTTGCTCGAAGGCCACACCATTGGTGTAGCTCGGGATGCGGCTTTTAGCTTTGTCTATCAGGCCAACCTCGACCTGCTGGAGCAGATGGGCGCGACGCTGCGTTTCTTCTCGCCGCTAACGGATAGCCGCCTGCCCGAGTGCGACGCCCTATGGCTGCCCGGTGGCTACCCGGAGCTTCACGCTCAAACGCTGGCGGATAACGGCGCCATGCGTTCGGCCATTGAGGCTTTCTACCGCGCCGACAAGCCCATTCTGGCCGAGTGTGGCGGGCTGCTGTACTGCCTGGAAACCCTGACCGACTACGACGACATTACCCATACCATGCTGGGCCTGCTGCCTGGGCAGGGGGCCATGCGCGGGCGTCGCGGCTGCCAGGGGATGCAAACCGCCGAGCTGCCGGAAGGCCCGGTTCGTGGCCACGCTCACCACCGCTCCATGGCGGAAGGCACTCCCGAGCCCATTGGCCACGGCCGCCGCCAACGGCACCCCGCACCGGGGGAGGCGATTTACCGTCAAAAGCGCCTGACGGCGACCTATTTACATCTGTTTTTCCCTAATAATCCTTACGCTGTGGCAAGGCTCTTTTCTGTCAGCCCGGCGTGCTGCGAACCGCAACACAGCGAGGCATTTACCCATGCAACCCAATAATGTCCAACTTAGCAAGATTCCTGCCACGGTCGTCACCGGTTTTCTCGGCAGCGGCAAAACCACGCTGCTGGCCAATATTCTGCGTCAGGTGACCGGCAAGCGGATAGCCGTGATCGTCAATGAGTTCGGCGAACAGGATATCGACTCCAGCCTGCTGCGCAGCTGCGCGCTGGGGTGTGAAGAGGGTAGCGAAGGCGGGCAGCTAGACGGTGAAGACGGCAGCATCTATGAGCTGGCCAATGGCTGTATTTGCTGCACCGTGGAAGAAGAGTTTCTGCCGGTCATGAAAAAGCTGGTCGCCCGCCGCGACGATATCGACCACATCCTGATCGAAACCAGCGGCCTGGCGCTGCCCAAGCCGCTGGTGCAGGCGTTCAACTGGCCCGACGTACGCCAGCACTGCACCGTGGATGCGATTATTACCGTGATCGACGGCCCCGCCGTGGCCGCCGGTCGCTATGCCAGCGACGTGGATAAGGTGGCCGCCCAGCGCCTCGCCGACGAGAGCCTGGATCACGACCCCAGCCTGCGCGAGCTCCTCGATGACCAGCTCAGCGCGGCGGATCTGGTGCTGGTTAGCAAGGCCGACCTGCTCAGCCCGGAAGAGCGCAAAAAGGTGGAAGCCGTGATCCAGGCGCGGGTGACGGCCTCGGTGAAAACGCTGTTTATCGATCAGACCCTGACGACCGACACCACTCAGTTGGAAGCGCTGATGGGCATTGGCGCAGCAAGCGAAAAAAACATCGATAGCATCACCAATCACCACGACAAGCACCACGCCGAAGGCGCTCACCACGACCACGCCCACGATAACTTTGATTCCTGCGTGATCACCCTGGGCGAAGTCGATGGCGATGTTCTGGCCGACAAGCTGCAACAGCTGCTGAAAAGCCACGAGATCTACCGCGCCAAGGGCTTCGCGGCGATTCCCGGCAAGCCCATGCGTCGGGTCATCCAGGCGGTGGGCGAGCGCCTGGAAGGCTACTTCGACCGGCTGTGGGCTCAGGACGAAATCCGCCAAACCCAATTAGTGATTATTGGCAAACACCTGGATAGCGCAGCGCTGCGTGACGCGCTGGCTGAAGCAGAGGTTCAAACGGCTTCTCAAACGGCTACCTAATGCACTTATTCGCCGCTAAGCCCGGGGGCTTTGTCGATGATGAAGGTATCATCGACCTGCAACAGAGCCCCGCCGAGGTCGTGATACTCTCCGCCGCCGATAGCAATCTGTCGGCGCTGGCCCAGGCGGTCGACCGTCTGGGCGAGGCGTACCCTTCGGTGCGGCTGGCCAACTGGATGAACCTGGTAAAACCGGCCGCCTACGATCTCTACGAAGATCGGGTGCTGGAAAAGGCTCAGTTGGTCATCGTCTCGCTGCTGGGCGGCAAGGCCTACTGGCAGTACGGTCACGAACGCCTGCTGGCCTGGGCGGCGGCGAAACCCGAGCGCCAATTGATAATGGTGCCGGGCTGCGATGCCCCGGATGACGCCCTGCTGGAAGATTCCACCATCCCCTTCGATGACGCGTACCGGGTGTGGCGCTACCTGCGAGAGGGCGGCGCCGATAACGCCGAGCAGCTGCTGCGCTTTGTCGCCAATGAGTATATGGATAAGCAGTTGGGCGATTGGCAGGAGCCCAAGATCATTCCGCCCGCAGTGATTTATGCGTCCCAGGAGCAGCAGGCGTCAAGCCTCAGCGAGTGGCGCGATCGCCAGGTGCCGGGGCGGCCGGTGTGTCTGCTGCTGTTTTATCGCAGTCATTTGCAGGGGGCGAATACCGCCGTACCCGACGGGTTGTTGGCGGCGCTGAAAGACCAGGGGCTTGAGCCGTTGGCGGTGGCCGTGGCGTCCCTGAAAGAAGGGCCGTGCATTGATTTTATCAATCACCTGATTGAGCAGACCGGTGCCATGCTGGTGATCAATACCACCAGCTTTGCGGTCAATCGCAATGCCGATCAGGTCGATGCCCAGGGTGAAGAGAGGGGTGAAGAATTACCCGCTGATCTTCAAAACAGTCTGTTTGTGGGGCGTCCGGTAGTGCTCCAGGCGATTCTTGCCAGCAGCACTAGTGAAGACTGGCAGGACATGGCCGCCGGGCTGCATAGCCGCGATGTGGCCATGCAGGTGGTGCTCCCCGAAATGGATGGCCGCATCATCACCCGGGCGGTAGGTTTTAAAGCCGAAGCCCACTACAACCCGCGCTGCCAGCTGGCGGTGACCCACCACGTCATCCACCCGGAGCGGGCCGCCTTTGTGGCCGAGCTGGCACGGCGCATTTGTTCGCTGCGGCTGACCCCCAACGGGCAAAAGCGTGTCGCGCTGATCATGGCCAACTACCCCAATCGCGATGGCCGCATTGGTAACGGGGTCGGGCTGGATACCCCCGCGTCGACGCTGCAGATTCTCAACGCCCTGAAATCGGCGGGTTATCCGTTAAGCGAGCTGCCTGAAAACGGCGATGAATTGATCCGCCAGCTTCAGGGTGCGGTAACCAACGATCACGCCAGCCTCGACCAGCGCGCCTGTTGGCAGAGCATCAGCGTTGACGACTACCTGGCCTGGTTTCAAACCCTGCCTAGCGAGCTGCAGGAAACCGTATGGACGCGCTGGGGCGCACCTCATGAAGACCCCAAATGCCGCCAGGGTCGGTTGATGATCGCCGGTATTCGTCTGGGTGAGACCTTCGTGGGTATCCAGCCGGAGCGCGACTTTATCGACGATCTCACCCAGTCCTACCACGATATGGAGCTGGCGCCGCCCCACAGCTATTTGGCGTTTTATTTTTGGCTGCGTGCGCACTACCAGGTCGATGCGGTCATCCACGTCGGTAAGCACGGCAACCTGGAGTGGCTGCCGGGCAAGAGCATCGCGCTAAGCGCCGACTGCTGGCCGGATATTGCTTTGGGGCCACTGCCGCATTTTTATCCGTTTATCGTCAACGACCCTGGCGAGGGCGCCCAGGCGAAACGGCGCAGTCAGGCGGTGATTATCGACCACCTGATGCCGCCGCTGGCGCGGGCCGAACTCTACGGGCCCATGGCCGAGCTGGAAGCGCTCACCGACGAATATTATCAAGCGCTGGATATGGATCCCCGCCGGGAAGCGCTGATTCGCAGCCAGATTCTCGCCCACCTGCGTGATACCGGTATCGACCAGGAGCTGGCGCACGCGGTCGATAGCACTGATGACGCGGAAATCCTGAACGAACTGGATACCTTTCTGTGCGACATCAAGGAATCACAGATCCGTCACGGCCTGCACATACTCGGCACGCTGCCGCCGGAAGAGAAGCGGGCGGGCACCTTGGTGGCGCTGTTGCGACTACCCCGGGGCGAAACGGTGGCCAGCCGCGGCCTGCTGCACAATCTGGCCAGCGATTTAGGATTGGATTTTGATCCGTTAGCCGCGGGAAACGAGCCCTGGCAGGGGCCCGAACCGGCTATTTTAACCCGGCAGCTCGATACCCCCTGGCGCACCGGGGCGGATGCCCGCGAACGTCTGGAGCTGCTGGCCGAGCGCTGGGTGGCCGACTACGTCTTGGCAGACTGCTGCCTGGATGACCTGACTCAGGATTACCCCGATACGGCAGCGCAGCTGCGCTACGCCCGCGACCAGCTATGGGTCACCATGCAGCGCGGCGTGAAGATGGAGATTCAGTCGCTCCTCGACGGCCTGGAGGGCATCTTCGTGCCCGCCGGGCCCAGCGGCGCGCCAAGCCGGGGGCGGCTGGATACGCTGCCCACCGGGCGCAACTTTTTCAGCGTCGATAACCGCTCGATTCCATCACCTGCCGCCTGGACGCTGGGCGAAAAATCCGCCCAGGCGTTTGTCGAACGCTATCTGCAGGATCACGGCGACTACCCGCGCCGACTGGGGCTATCCATCTGGGGCACTGCCACCATGCGTACCGGCGGCGATGATATTGCCCAGGCCTTAGCGCTGATGGGCGTGCGACCTATCTGGTCGCTGGGTTCCCAGCGGGTGAGCGACTTTGAAGTGATCCCCTCAATGCTGCTCAATCGCCCACGGGTCGACGTCACCCTGCGGGTGTCCGGGTTTTTCCGCGACGCCTTCCCCAACGTGATTCGCCTGTTTGACGCCGCCGTGCAGGCGGTGGCGAGCTATGAAGAGCCGGGCAACAGCAACACCATCCGTGAGGCGGTGCTTTCCCGCCAGCAGGAACTGGAAGAGCAGGGGCTAAGCCCCGAGATGGCTGCCCAGGAAGCGAGCTACCGAATATTTGGCAGCAAGCCCGGCGAGTATGGCGCGGGCTTAAACCGGTTGATTGAAAACCGATCCTGGGACAGCGCCGACGATTTGGCCGAGGCCTATATGGAGACAGGCGCCTACGCCTACGGTCAGTTCAAGGCCTCCGGCACTGCCGCGCGGGCGGCGTTCGAGCAGCAGCTCCAGGGCCTGGATGCGGTGATGCAAAACCAGGGTAACCGCGAGCACGATATCCTCGATTCCAACAGCTACTACGCCTTCCAGGGCGGCATGGCCAATGCCACCCGCTCGCTGAGTGGAAAGGCGCCGGAGATTTACCACGCCGACCACGCCAACCCCGCGATGCCCAAGATTCGCACTTTGAAAGAGGAGCTGGCGAAGGTGATTCGCTCGCGCGTGTTGAACCCCAAGTGGATCAATGCCATGCGCGAGCACGGCTACAAAGGCGCCTTTGAGATGGCCGCCACGATGGACTACCTGTTTGCCTACGACGCCACCACCGATCTGATTGCCGACTACCAGTACGCCCAGGTGAGCGACGCCCTGGTGCTCGACGCCGCCAATCAGCAGTTCCTGCGCGAGCACAACCCGGCCGCCCTGGAAGAGATGGCCGAGCGATTACTCGAAGCCGCCCAGCGGGGCATGTGGCAAGCCCCCGGCGAGCACGGCCAGGCGCTTCAGGATCTGCTGCTGGAAATGGACGAAGCCAAAGAGACCAATGGTCATGCCGCCCAGCCCGCGCATTAAAGGCTGGTGCCCCGGCGCGTGGCGTCCCATGGCCACCGGCGATGGCCTGCTGGTGCGCGTGTGCCCGCCACTGGGTGAGCTTTCGCGGCAACAGGTACTGGCACTGTGCGACGCCGCCGAGACCTTCGGCAGCGGTTTGATCGAGCTGACCAGCCGGGCCAACCTGCAGCTGCGTGGGGTGACCGATGAAAGCTGGCCGCCACTGATGGCGTTTCTGGTCGAGCATCAACTGGTGAGCGATGACCCGGAAGCAGAGCGCCAGCCACAGCTGATGCTGGCGCCCGCCTGGCAAAAGGGCGATGACATCCATACCATTGCCCGCCTGTTGCAAACGCGGGGTAGCGAATTGGCTACGATGCCCGGCAAGGTCGGCATGGCGATTGATGCGGGAAACGCGCCGGTACTGGGCGACAGCGCCGCCGATTTTCGTATCGAGCGCTCGATGGAAGGGGGGCTGCTGGTGCGTGCCGATGGCTACGCGCTAGGCACGGCGGTGAGCGATACCGAGGCCGCCGTCGAGCAGCTGATACGCCTGACCCACTGGTTCGTGGACAGCGGCGGCTGGGCGTCAGGCCGTATGCGGCGGCATACCGCACCGCTGCCCGATTGGGCGCCCGCTGAAATCGCTCCTGTACCTCCCGGCGAGAAGCTGGCGCTTGGTAAACACCACGAAGGCATGGTGGTGGGGCTTCCCTTTGGCCGGGTGGCGGCTGAAACGCTGCGCGAGGCTGTCTCCCAAACAAGTGCCCGCGTCGTGCAGGTCACTCCATGGCGGCGCCTATTGTTGCAGGATTGCGATACACTAGCCGCGATTGATGGCTTGATCCGTCATAATAGTGACCCGCGGCTAGCGATGGACGCCTGCCCCGGCGCGCCCTTTTGCGAACAGGCGAGCGTCGCCACCCAGCCGCTTGCCGAGAAGCTAAGCGGCTGGGTGGAAGGAACCGTGCATATATCCGGCTGCGCTAAAGGCTGCGCCCGTCGCACCCCAGCCGATGTGTGCTTGGTCGGGCAAGCTGGTCGATTTAATGTTGTTGTTAACGGCGGTGCCGATAGCACGCCGATTAAGACAGGCCTCACCGAGAGTGAGGCGTTGGATGTTATAAAAAAGCTCAGCGAAAGCCGTTAGGTTTATCGATATTAAAAAATAGTGGCTTATATGCTGGATAGCTTAGTGCCAGGGCAGGTTGTAGCGAGGGTCTTTTTCCAGGGATGGAAAAAGTAGCGCCCAGGGACGGGGTCACAGCGCCCTCGCGTAAACCTGCCCTGGCACGGAGGCCTTGCAGACCAGCAACTGCGAATTAGTTTATTTGGAGAGTTTGGGTGCCCTATAAGTACGAAACCAGTGGCCCGGCGATTTACCGGGAGTCGTTTGCGATTATTCGCAGTGAAGCCGAGCTTGGCCGCTTTTCAGTGGAAGAAGAGACCGTGGCGGTGCGCATGATTCACGCCGCCGGGCTGGTTGAATTGGCCGCGCATATTCATTTTCAAAACGATGTGGTCAACAAGGCCCGCGCTGCCTTAGAGCAGGGCGCACCGATTCTCTGCGATGCCCGCATGGTCTCGGAAGGCATCACCCGCAAGCGGCTGCCCGCTGACAACGAGGTCATCTGCACCCTTAACGATGAGCGAACGCCCGGCCTCGCCCAGGAAATGGCCAACACCCGCTCGGCAGCGGCGCTGGAACTCTGGCGCCCCCACTTGGAAGGCGCCGTGGTCGCTATTGGCAACGCGCCCACCGCGCTGTTTCACCTGCTCAATATGCTTGAAGACCCGGCATGCCCGCGCCCGGCGGCGATCATCGGCTGCCCGGTAGGCTTTGTCGGCGCGGCGGAATCCAAGGAGGCGCTGTTGGCTAACCCGGCACTGCCCAGCTGTATCGTCCGCGGGCGTTTGGGTGGCAGCGCCGTCACGGTAGCGGCCATCAACGCCATGGCGGATCGCATCGAATGACCCAGGGAACGGTATACGGCGTTGGCCTGGGCCCCGGCAGCCAAGACTTGATGAGCGTGCGCGCCGACCGCCTGATACGCGGGGCGACCCACGTGGCCTATTTCCGTAAAAAGGGTCGCTGCGGCCATGCGCGCACCATCGTGGAGGGCATGATCTCGCCCGGCGCAATCGAGCTGCCCATGGAATACCCGGTCACCACGGAAATTCCTTTCGACGACCCGCGCTACAATGAGCTACTGGCGGCTTTCTACGAACGCAGCGTGGCCCAGCTCATCGAGATGGCGGAAGCCGGGTGCGATGTGGTGGTGCTGTGTGAAGGCGACCCGTTCTTCTACGGCTCCTTTATGCACCTCTACACGCGACTGTTGAACCGCGTGCCCGTCTCGGTAGTGCCAGGGATTACCGGAATGTCGGCGGCGTGGACGGCCACCGACCAGCCGATTACCTGGGGCGATGACATCCTGACCGTGCTGATGGCCACGCTCCCCGAAGACGCGTTGGCCGAGCGCATCGCCCAAACCGATGCGCTGGTGGTGATGAAGATTGGCCGCAACCTGGCCAAGCTTCGTCGGGCCCTGGTTCACGCCGGCCGCGAAAGCGAGGCCTGGCTGATCGAATACGCCGCCATGTCGCAACAACGCGTATTGCCGCTGGCGGACGTTGGCGAGAGCGTGCCGTACTTCTCGATTGTGCTGATCCATGGCCACGGGAGGCGACCATGAGCGGTTGGCTGAAAATCGTCGGCCTGGGGCCGGGCTCAGAGGCTATGGTCACTCCCGAGGTAACCGCTGCGCTGCAGGAAGCCACCGACGTGGTGGGCTATGTGCCCTACGTTAACCGGGTCGCGCCGCGTGCTGGATTGGTTCGCCACGGCTCGGACAACCGCGAAGAGATCCGCCGGGCGGAGCAGGCGCTACAGCTGGCGCTTGAGGGCCATCGGGTCGTGGTGGTCTCTTCCGGCGACCCCGGCGTCTTTGCCATGGCCGCCGCGGTGTTCGAAGCCTTGGAGGCAGGCGATGCCCAGTGGCGCGCGCTGGATATTCAGGTGCTGCCAGGCATTTCCGCCATGCTCGCCGCCAGCGCAAGCGTCGGCGCGCCGCTGGGGCACGACTTCTGCTGCATCAATCTATCCGACAACCTCAAGCCCTGGGCGCTGATTGAAAAGCGCCTGCGTTTGGCTGCCGAGGCCGATTTCGCCATGGCGTTTTACAACCCGCGCTCCAAGGCGCGCCCGGCGGGCTTTGAGCGCACGCTGGACGTACTTCGGGAGGCCTGCGGGCCTGATAGGCTAATCATCTTCGCCCGGGCGGTTTCCACGCCGGAAGAGTCGATTCGTGTCACCACGCTAGGCGAGGCGACGCCGGACATGGCCGATATGCGCACCCTGGTGATTGTCGGTTCTCAGCACACGCGATTGATTGAGCGGGATGGAGCGCCGCTGGTGTATACACCGCGTTCGGCTGATTAAGCGTCGTGATGATTAAGTTATTCGTCATCTAATGTGGATTTAATATTAATCGACCATTTTGAGTCTCATAATTCTGATTGTAACCACTAAGCCAACTATTTGTTGTGGGAGGGAGCTTTAGCTCGCGATTGCTTATGCTTCCAATCCGATAATACCAGGGTGCCGTCGGCCCCCTTCGCGCGCTGAAGCGCCCTCCCACGGGTGCAGTTATCAGCTTGGCAGCCTAAACAGGCGCGAGCTAAAGTTACCTCGCACTGGTCAATTATCAGACTGGCAGAAATAATCCCATATAAAATGACGAAGAGCCGATGATTAATAGTGGTCGCCAAGCCAGCTAAACACGTCATCGATGCAATGAACTTCGTGGCGGGGTGGCAGTGCTGGCCGTTCGATCATCACAATGGGCAGGCCGAGCCTACGGGCAGCGGTCAGCTTTGAGGCTGCACCATCGCCGCCAGAGTTTTTACACACAATGCGCTGGATACGCTGGTTTTCCAGCAGGGCTAAGTCGCCCTCCAAGGTAAACGGGCCTCTATCGATCACGGCGGTATAATCCGGCAGCGGCAACGGGCTGGTAGGCCGGTCAACCAAACGCAGCACGTAATGGTGCTGGGGCTGGGCGGCAAAGGCCGCAAGGTGCATGCGGCCAATGGCGAGCAGAACGCGCTGGGGCGGGCCCGCCAGGGTGCTGACGGCCTCATCAATACTTGCCACGCTTTGCCACTGGTCGCCATCAACGGGTTGCCAGGCAGGCCGGGTTAGGGCAATGGCCTTTACGCCGCACTGGGCCGCAGCGGCTAACACATTCGTGCTCATCTGCGCGGCAAAAGGATGGGTGGCATCGACGATATGGGTGATGCGCTCCTGGGCCACAAAGGCGGCAAGGCCGCTAATGCCGCCAAAACCGCCAATTCGGGTCGGCAGCGGCTGAGGCTTAGGCGTGGAAACACGACCCGCATAGCTGAAAATGGCGGGAAGCCCGCGCTTGGCAACCGCACTGGCCAGAGCGCTGGCCTCCGTGGTTCCCCCGAGAATTAGGATCTTGATCATGGTTGAAATTTCTCACGCTCCAGTGGGTCAGGCTCCCTGGCTGACCCTTTTAGGCTGGGGGGAGGGTGGCACACAGGGACTAACCGCGGCAAGCCACGCCGCATTGGAAAGTGCCGAGGTAGTGTTCGGTGCCCGCCGCCACCTACGCCTTTTGCCGCCCCTAAATGCCGAGGTGATTGAGTGGCCGGTGCCCTTTGCCGATGGCATTCCTGAACTGCTCAATCAGCGCGGACGCCGGGTGGTCATGTTGGTCTCGAACGACCCGTTCTGGTTTGGGGCGGGTAGCACCCTGGCGCAGCATCTCAGCGCTGACGAGTGGCTGGCATTGCCAGCGCCTTCCACCTTTAGCCTGGCGGCTTCCCGCCTGGGTTGGCCGCTGGAGCGCTGCACCTGCCTGGGCCTGCACGCCAAACCGCTGACGCGCATTCGACCTTACCTGCATGCCGGTAGGCGTTTGCTGGTGCTGGTAAGAGACGGCGAAGCGGTGGCCGAACTCGCCTCGTTGGTCAGCCGATTCGGCTTTGGGGATTCCCAGCTAACGGTGCTGGAAGCCCTGGGCGGCGATAACGAGCGTGTTCGCCATTGTCGTGTCGACACCAACTTGCCACACGATATCGCCCATCCGGTGGCGGTGGGGCTGGAAGTCGCCGGTAACGGCCTCGCCTTGCCGCTGACGCCCGGCCTGCTGGATCATTTTTTTGACCACGACGGCCAGATCACCAAACAGACCATTCGCGCCATGACTCTGTCGGCGCTGGCCCCCATGCCCGGCGAGCGGCTATGGGATATCGGCACCGGATCGGGGTCTGTTGCCATTGAGTGGCTGCTCGCTCACCCGGATAATCAGGCGGTGGGCTTTGAGCAAAACGCAGAACGGGCAGCGCGAGCGCGCAGCAACGCAGAGAACCTGGGCGTTGATTGGCTTGAGGTCAAAGAGGGCCGCGCGCCGGAAGTGCTAAACGATACGCCGCTGCCGGAGGCGGTATTTATCGGCGGCGGGTTATCCCAAACGCTGATAGACGATTTATGGCAGCGCTTGCCCGAAGGCGTGCGCATCGTCGCTAATGCGGTGACACTGGAATCCGAAGCGCTGCTGGCCCACTGGCAGCACAAAGTAGGCGGCGAACTGATGCGCCTGGAGCTTGCCAACGCCGCCCCCATCGGCACCCGGCGGGGCTGGAAGGCCAGCTACCCCATCGTTCAGTGGCGGGGCGTTCGGTGAAGCAATTGGCGTTGAGAATAGCGGGATTTGGCTTTCGTCGCGAGGCCACGGTTGGCTCGCTCGGCCAAGCGCTGGATCAGCTTGTCGAGCACTACGGGGCTATCGATAAGCTGGCGGCGGCTCGCTCCATGCTGCCGTTAGTAGAAAAGCTGGGACAACTGCGACACATCGAGGTTATCGCCGTGTCGGACGCCGAGCTAACAAAAGTGACAACGCTGACTCATTCAACACAAAGTATGCAGGCCCGCGGCACGGGCAGCGTGGCCGAGGCCGTAGCGCTGTTAGCGGCGGGCCACAATGCTAAGTTAGTGGGATCAAGAATCATCTCAGCGGATCGACAGGCCACCGCCGCGTTGGCGTTAGCAGAAGGAAATAGATAATGACCGTACATTTCATCGGCGCCGGCCCCGGCGCGCCGGATCTGCTTACCCTGCGCGGGCGCGACCTGATCGCCGCCTGTCCGGTTTGCCTCTATGCAGGCTCGTTAGTGCCGGAGCAGATTCTGGAACACTGCCCGGCGGGGGCGCGGGTGATCAACACCGCACCGCTCTCGCTGGATGACATCATGCAGGAGATCAGCCGCGCCCACGCCGAAGGCCAGGATGTCGCCCGGCTGCATTCGGGGGATCTATCGGTATGGTCGGCCATGGGCGAGCAGCTGCGCCGCCTGCGCGAGCTGGCTATCCCCTACAGCATTACCCCCGGCGTGCCAGCGTTTGCGGCTGCTTCAGCAACCCTGGGTCAGGAGCTGACACTGCCCGGTGTCGCCCAGTCGGTAGTGCTCACCCGCACTCCCGGTCGGGCCAGCGCCATGCCCAGTGACGAAACCCTGGCCAATTTCGCGCGAACCGGCGCCACGTTGGCCATCCATCTCTCTATCCATAATCTTTCCCAGGTGGTCGAAAGTCTGACGCCTTACTACGGCGAGCAGTGCCCGGTAGCGATCGTGTGGCGGGCAAGCTGGCCCGACGAGCGGGTGGTACGCGGGCGGCTAGCCAGCATAGAAGCGTTGATCGATAACACCATGCAGCGCACCGCGCTAATTCTGGTGGGGCCGGTGCTGGAGAGCGACGACTTCCAGGAGAGCAGCCTCTACGCCGTAGGCTACGACCGCCGCTTTCGCCCTCAGTCGGCGGATTCGCCTTTTGCCACGGCAAGCCAAGACCAAGAGAGTGAATCATGATCACGCTGTCGCTCATCGGCATCGGCACCGGCAATCTTGACCACGTCACCCTGGCCGCCGTGCGCGCCCTCAATAACGCCGACCTGATCCTGCTGCCCCGCAAAGGCGAGGCCAAGTCGGATTTGATCGACCTGCGCCGCTTACTCTGCGAACGCCTGCTGGAAGCGCCGGTGACCACCAAGATCGTCGAGTTCGATCTGCCCAGTCGGGATGGACGCAATGACTACCTGGGCGCGGTGGACGACTGGCACGCTGCCATCGCCAACGTCTGGGCGCAGCAAATCGATGAACATCTTCCCAACGGCGGGCGGGTAGGGATGCTGGTGTGGGGCGACCCCTCGCTTTACGACAGCAGCCTGCGCATTACCCAGCGCCTAAGCGCGGCGGGTAAGCAGGTTGAAGTAGAGGTGGTGCCCGGCATCACCAGCCTGCAAGTGCTCACTGCTGAACATAAAATCCCCCTCAACGCCCTCGCCGAGCCGGTGCAAATCACCACCGGCCGTCGCCTCCGCGAGCGCGGCTGGCCAAACGATGCCGCCACGGTAGCCGTAATGCTGGATAGCGGCGGGGCCTTTACCGCGCTGCCGCAAGATGACATCTACATCTGGTGGGGCGCCTACCTGGGCATGGATAAACAGTGCCTGATCAAAGGCTGGCTAAGC
Source organism: Halomonas sp. A3H3 (assembly GCF_000982975.1). Taxonomy (NCBI): domain Bacteria; kingdom Pseudomonadati; phylum Pseudomonadota; class Gammaproteobacteria; order Oceanospirillales; family Halomonadaceae; genus Halomonas; species Halomonas sp. A3H3. The sequence goes on from NZ_HG423343.1 coordinate 4,136,985, forward strand.
GACGTCGGCGATCAGATTATCCAGCGTCGGGCAGCGCTACGCGACACCCACGGCTGGATAATGGATATTTATCTGCTGGCCAAACAGCCCCTGCTATAGTGCCGGTATTAATATGGAATGATTTTCCATAAAATGGCGCTACTGACCAACTAGTATATTGAGGAATAGCCATGAGCTTTTACGTTTACCTATCCGGCGAGATCCACACCGATTGGCGCGAAGAAATCCAGCGCGGCGCCGAGGCCGCGGGCCTGGATATCGTGTTTACCGCACCGGTCACCGATCACGCTGCCTCAGACGCCGCTGGCGACCACCTGGGCAAGCCGGAAAATGGCTTCTGGCGCGACCACCAGTCATCCAAGGTCAACGCCATCCGCACCCGCACCATGATCGAGCAGGCGGATCTGGTCGTTGTACGCTTCGGCGACCAGTACAAACAGTGGAACGCCGCCTTCGACGCAGGCTACTGCGCAGCCCTCGCCAAGCCCTACATCACGCTGCACAGCGAAGACATCGTCCACCCGCTGAAAGAAGTCGATGCTGGTGCCCAAGCCTGGTGTACCACCACCGATCAAGTTGTTGAAACCCTGCGCTATGTCCTAAAAGCCTAATACGCCCGCTCAGCGAAGTGCACGGTGCCATGGAAGGGGCATCGTGCCAACAAACTCCGCGTTGAGGGAGCGGTAGGAGCACAATTTATTGGGCGATCAGCGCTTAATCAGCCACCCAAAGTGATCGCCCGACGAAGTCGGGATCTTACAGAAGTCTGTTGAAATGGGACTACAGGTAAGCCGTTAGTCGCGCCACTAAAGTCCGCAATACGGGGTTGTATGAGCACAACTTGTGGCACGATCAGCGTTTTATTAGCCAACGGAAACAATTGCTTATGAAATGTCTTCTTCTTCCGCCTCGCACTCCATCAAAACCTCACTCCCAAATTTTATCTTCCCAATGCGTGACCTAAGCCAATTTTATGAATAGAGTGATATGAATATAGAAAAACGAGCGGGCACGCAAATATTGGGTATGCTGCCTAGTGGTTGGGATGTTGGTTTTTAAAACAATGAGTTACGTAAATGTGGCGAGCTAGATAACATCGATAAACGCGAAGGCACTTTCATTGAAGTTATGCAGTTGGGTGTATAATCACTATTATACGTTTTATGAGTCAGGAGTGACCTCCCCATGAAAACTAAGGGCAAACATGTCGTCCCCCGCCAAAGAGGTGGTTGGGCCGTCAAAACCGCAGGGAAAACCCGCGCAGGAAAGGTCTTTGAGAGCCAAGCCGATGCTGTGAAATATGCACGTGACGCTGCAAAAAAAACACATGGTGAACTTTATGTCCACGGAAAAGATGGAACCGTCAAAGAACGTCGGAGCTATGGGATCGATCCGTTTCCTCCGCGAGATAAGAAATAGTTAAGGTGTCATTCGATCAAAACGTGTTCGTTAACTGCCCATTTGACGAACCTTTTTATCCGCTGCTTCGGCCACTACTATTCACCATCATCTATCTCGGGTTGAAGCCGAGAATTGCAACTGAGCGGATAGACTCCGGAGAAGCTCGCATTGCCAAGATCGTCGAGCTCATACAAGAGTCAAAGTACGCAATACATGACCTCTCACGCATCAAAGCCACAAAGAAAGGAGAAGTATTTCGCCTAAACATGCCGTTTGAGCTGGGAATTGACGTTGGGTGTCGCCTGTTCAAAGGCGGGGAACACGAGCAAAAGAAATGCCTAATTCTTGTTGGGGAAAGATATAAATACCAAGCAGCAATTTCTGATTTGTCGAATTCTGACGTTGCGAATCATCAAAACATTCCTGAAGACGTTGTCGTCGAGGTTCGTAATTGGCTCAGCTCAACATGTGGGCTTGGCGCGGATGGAGCTAGCCGCATCTGGGATTCTTTCAACGTTTTCATGGGCGACAACTACGATGCGCTCACCGCAAGGGGGTTTTCCAAAAGAGACATCGAAAGACTCCCGGTTCCGGAGCTATTGGAAAGCATGGAGAGTTGGGTTGACGAAAACGTATAACAAGTTGTTGCAGGCGACATTTGGCCCGCGGCGCACCTTTGCTTTCGAAAACGCAAGCACCGCCTCAAACGCGCCTGAACCATGGCGTTGAGGCTGTAGTAAAACCCCACTGACAGCTGCTTTGGTATGCTCTGGAAAACAGGCGAAGAGTGGTCAGCATGCCGCGCTTCAAAGCTTAGAATTAAGATCAGAACACCATGTTGGTGATCAACTACCAAGATCAGCTTCAGCCAGGCACTTTTGAACACGCCGTGCACTTTATGATTGAGCACAAGCTCGACTTGTCGGCTTCGATGATTTCCATTCCAAAGCACCGAAGCGACGCGACTAGTCGGTGCACTATGATCCACCAGCTACCTTGCTTAAGGTTATCTCATCTATAAAGAAGAAAATAGCGGTAGCTATACCTCCCTAAGCTGCCAGAATATACCCTCCAGTCGACGTATTTGCCGCCGCTTTGCGTCGTCAAACCACCGACTTAATGCGAGCGTTATGGCAATAAGGTAAATTAATGAAATATCTGGCTTTACTTGGTAACGTAGATAGCTCTATCCTCGGGATTGACCTTGGTGATGGATTTGTTATTGAAGAAATGACCATGGTTGATTTTGCAGATATGTGTGAGGGGAGTTTCATAACTGCGGATGTATGGTCAAAATTAGATCATGAATGGGGATGTGTTCCATTTGGGTCATATTATCGCCCTGAGTATGTTTATATAATAAAGAAAAATTTAGATGATTATCCTGAGTTTCAAGGGGATCCTGCTGATATTGAAGCGCATATGCCATATTGGGAAATGCAGCATAAGTTTCATGGACAGATTTCGAAATACTTAGGTGATAGAATTAATAAGTTAAGACTTTTTAAAGAGGGGTCCATTCGGATAAGTATAGAATTTTATTATACAGATGAAGATGATGAGTTGGAAATGTTCAGCTCAATGGAAAATACTCTATTTTGTGAAAATCGTCTGTTTAGTCTGAATCAGAACGAAGTTCCGTTGGTTAATGAATATCTATCATCCCAGCTTATAGGTAAATTGCCGAAATACTTAGAATTTTCCCTATCAAATTTTGAGCAATCTTATCATGTGCCTCATATAGAATTTGAATTTCTGTCCCTAATGATTTCTTTAGAAGCCTTGCTTAATGATGGTAAGACCGAGCTTCGGCTTAGAGTTTCAAGGGGTTGTGCAGTGCTTTTAGGTGAAGATAGAGAAAGTTCTCGCGAGATATTCAAGGTGGCAAGAGAACTATATGATAAACGCTCGGCACTAGTGCATACAGGAGATCGTAAAAAAATAAATAAAAATGACGTGTTGAAAATGAAAGAACTCGTGAGGAAGTCTTTGAAACGAGCATTAGAATTAAATTTATCCAAACAGGATCTTTCACAATTGTTAATGGAAAGTGGGTTTGGAAGACTAAATGAAAATTTGACATAAAATTCCAAGTATCTTTTTGTGTACACTTGGTTTGAGCGTTGAGGCTGTAGAAAAAACTCTGTAGACAGCTACGCTTTGGTAGGATCAAAGAAAATAGATGAGGAGTGTTCACCATGCCGCGCTTCAAACCCTATAACCACGATCAGAACGCCATGGTGGAGATCAACGACTAATCATCTGATTGAGCCCAAATTAGACTTAACCGTTTTCCATGCCAAGTACCGCAACAATGCGACCAATCGGCAGTCTATGATGCAGCTATTTCATAGATTCAGTATTCTATAAATTCAGTTTATTCAAGGCGATACATCGATATTATGGCGAGAAAAACACTAGGTTTGAAGGTGAAAAGAGAGATAGATGCCAAGCCCGCCGACGAGGTTGAAGATCAGTTCCCTAATGATCCTGAAAAACGTTTTTTAAATGGCGTCGCTATTCATCCTTCCCCACGCATTTATTTAGAACCGGGTTCTAAGCAGCGTACTGTCCGAGCGATGGATTTGATTACGCCCATTGGGATGGGGCAGCGAGGGTTGATTGTTGCGCCGCCGGGCTCTGGCAAAACGACGATGTTAAAGCATATCTGTCAGGCCGTGGCAGAAGCTCATCCTGATATAAAGCTGTATGCCTTGCTGATTGATGAGCGCCCGGAAGAAGTGACCGATTTTAAGCGCAGTGTGTCGGCAGAAGTACATGCCTCGTCTTCAGACGAAAGCTACACACACCATGTGCGTATGGCCGATAAGCTTCTTGAGACGGCGCGTAAGCAAGCAGGCGAGGGGCATAATGTGATGATTGTGATCGATTCTCTTACCAGACTCTCGCGCGTTCATAATGCCGAGCAGCGGGGCAATGGCCGCACTATGTCGGGTGGGCTGGATAGCCGAGCGATGGAAATACCGCGAAAACTGTTTGGCGCTGCGCGAAAGATCGAAAACGGCGGGTCGCTTACCATTTTGGCCACCGTGCTGGTGGATACGGGAAGCCGTATGGATCAGGTGATTTTCGAGGAGTTCAAGGGCACGGGCAATATGGAGCTGGTGTTATCTCGGGAAGTGGCCAATCAACGGATTTTCCCGGCGATAGATATTGCCAAAAGCAGTACGCGGAGAGAAGAGCTTTTGATTGATGCAAAAGATATTGAAAAGGTAAGGACATTACGTAGAGGTTTGACAGCGCTTAAGCCAGTAGAAGGAGCGCAGAAGTTGCTTGCGTTATTGGATAAATATCCCACTAATGCCGAGCTATTAGATGCATTTTTACCAGATTCGTGAAATATAGATAATAAAGAAGCCCACCCTTTTAAAAGGTGAGCTTCTTGGGTAAGTTTTAACGATTACTTTTTACTGAAATTCAAGTTTGATTCAGGTACTGCTTTTCGAATCGGGAACTCTGCAATCTCTTTGCGCTCAATAATGCTTTTTAAGCGTCTTTCAATGGCACAAAGATTTTTAAAGTCACTCATGTCGACTAAAGAGATGGCTTCCCCTGAGGCGCCCGCGCGGCCGGTTCGGCCAATGCGGTGGATGTACTCTTCTGGCTTAAAGGGTAAATCATAATTCACCACACGACTCAGTTCGCCAATATCCAAACCGCGCGCGGCAACCCCCGTGGCGACCAAGTACTTTAGCTCACCAGATTTGAACTGGGCCAAAATCTTTTCGCGCATGGCTTGGCTTCTATCGCCATGGATAGAGTCCGCTGTGATGCCGCGTTTTTCCAGTTGAGCAACAAGCTTGGCCGCATTGTGTTTTTTCTCGGTAAAAATGAGCGCCTGATCCCACTGTTGCTCGTTGATTAAGTGGCTCAACAAGGCGGACTTAGTGTCTTTGTCGACGGTGATTAGCCATTGTTTGACATTTGCGGCGGCGCGGACGTTTGGAGAAATGGATATTTCAGCCGCTAGATCGGTCATCTGGCGATCTGAAAAATCGTAGGCGAGGGCGCGAACGTCGTCTGTGATTGTGGCCGAAAACAATAGGTTCTGACGGTTTTCAGGTAGGCGTTCTATGATTTTATGGATATCGTCGACAAAACCCATCTCGACCATTCGGTCCGCTTCGTCCAGTACCATGACTTTAAGTTCATCAAAATGCAGCGCACGCTGATGCGCCAAATCAAGCAATCTGCCGGGCGTGGCGACCAGAATATCCACCCCTTTGATTAGGCGCTCTTTTTGAGCTTCGGTATCCACACCGCCATACATAGCCATAGAGGTTAAGTGCGTGTGTTTAGCGTATTGAGCCACACTGGCTTCGACCTGAACCGCTAACTCCCGGGTGGGCACGAGAATCAGCGCACGTATGCGTTTGCCGCGTAACGTTCCCGCGTTGCTGAATCGTTCTAATAGAGGCAGAACAAAGGCAGCGGTTTTGCCTGTGCCTGTTTGTGCGGTGGCAATTAAGTCGTTACCCGAAAGAATCGCAGGGATCGCTTGCTCCTGGATGGGCGTTGGCGTGTCGTAACCTAGTTCGGAAATCGCTTGAACAAGAGGAGTGGATAATCCTAGTTTTGCAAATGGCATAAGGCGCCCTGACAGAATGTCGTAAGGTGTGTCGAAAATAAAAAATGATGCAGTATAGCGTAAAAGCAGCCGTTCGTTGCTCGAATAGTGCCATTAGCGCCATAGTGCTGAATGGCTACTTTTGTGATGCAATTAAAGGCACTCATTAAATGAATGGTAAGTGATGCTTTATAGTACGCTAATATTGGTCAGAATTAGCTTTAAAATTGGAGAGATAACATGGGCGATATAGGATTCATTTTTGGAATTATGGGAATGTCGATGGGCATCTTGGGGTTTGTTTTTGGCATTATTTCATTTTTTAAAGTTGTTAAGCTAGAGAAGAAATTGGCGAAAGTGGAGTCTCAGGGTAATTGAAGTTAGATCGTGAGTGAGCGAAATAAAAATGCAATTTAATTCAATTATTTAGGTCGTGCACGCTTTTTCCTCGCACCATTTATAGCAAACGTTAATCAATATGCAAATGAACCCCGTCATTCAAGAAGAAATATCCGGCTGTGGCATCGCAGCATGCGCTGCTCTTGCGGGCATTACCTATGCGCAGGCTAAAGAGACAGCCCACGCCTTAGGTATCTATGCCGAAGACACAGCGCTTTGGTCAGACACTGAGTACGTCCGTAAGCTCTTGCGTGCTTTGGGTATCACGGCTGCTCCTACGGAGACGCCATTTGATACCTGGGAGAGCCTTCCAGATAAAGCACTGTTGGCGATCAAATGGCGCATGGAGCAGGGCAGACCTTTCTGGCATTGGGTGGTGTTTGCTAGAAGCGAGCGGGAACCCGTGGTGCTGGATTCCAAAAAATCCCTGAAAACAAACACCCGTCGTGACTTCGGGCGCATCAAACCCAAGTGGTTCATTCGTGTAGATTAATGCATGAAGGCTGCTAATAAGCGCTATGAGCTAGCGCTTGGTTCTTGCTGGGCTCTCGCTTTCTGTTCTGCCTGATCCAACAGGACTGGGCCGCTACCTGATTCCGCCAGCTTGTCGTCCGGGTTATAGAGTGGGCAACTGGTCATGCTTAGACAGCCGCAGCCTATACAGCCTGCCAGGTTATTACGCAGCTTTTGCGTAAGCGTTCATTCCAAGACGTAGTTGACCTACTTCACGTCCCGGAGAGGTCTCAATAACTCCGGCGAGACCTTGTACTGCTTCCTGCCATCCTCATCCAGCACGATCACGCTCTTGCGGTTGATCTTGGTGACAATCCCCAGCACGGGGCCTTCCCGGCTCTCGAAGGTCACTTTCAGGCCCACCCGCAACTGGCTCAGCGCCTGGAGGTTCTCCCGGTCACGCAGTTCATCAATTCGCCGGCAGATGTATTGATTCAGTTCCAGCAACTGGTCGATGCTCATGTCGTCAATGCGCATGAACGGTGGCCTCCGGCTGTTTGTTCTGTCGGTCAGGATGGCGTGGATCGATCAGCGCCCGTAGCGGATTCTCGGCGAACCGGGTTTTCCAGAGACGAGGC
>NZ_HG423343.1:4144563-4166097 GCF_000982975.1 Halomonas sp. A3H3
AGCTCGACGCCGTTACCCAGGCTGAGCACAATATTCCAGCCTAAGCCGGATGATGGCGACGTGCCCATCAGTGACGACAAATCGAGAAAGCTGGCTTCTCCAGAGTCTGTCGAATTATCGGTCGGCTGATCGGACAGGCGCTTTCGCCAGTTGCAGAAGCTGGAATAGCCAATGTTCTCTTGTTTACAAAACTGCGAAGCTGACAGACCACTGTCACGATGCTGGTCAACCAGGGCCTGCCACTGTTCCGGGGTGCGGTGCTTTCTCATGGGGGTAACCTCGTGTGGGCAAATGTGAGGTTACTGTAGGGCGAATGTCAGCCGGGCGGCAGGACGTCTTAGAATGAACGCTTACGCTTTTGCAGATAAGCAATCCGACCATCGAGCATCTGCTGCCAGTTTTTTGAAAGCTGCTGCCAGTCTTCAACCGTCGGTGTGCGGTTATTGGGCAGTGATTCAAAAGCTCGCTTGATCTCATCCAGACTGACGCCGACTTTCTGCGCGGCTTTAATCACCGAAATCCGCCTAAGTACTTCCGGTTTGTAACGGCGCTGGTTGCCCGCATTGCGCCAGCTGTGGATCAGGCCTTGCTGCTCGTAAAAGTGCAAGGTGCTGACTTTAATGCCGCAGCGCTTTGCCACCTTACCAACACTCCAAATTGCCTCTGCCATCACGCACTCCTGAATCTTTTTTGCCATTTTTTTCCAAAAACAGCTTTACCTCAAGTGAAGTTGAGGTTTTATCCTGCCATTTCACTTAACGCAAGGAGACTCTTATGTACTTGGAACACGTGAATCTGGTCGTTGATGATATGGATGCCATGCTGGATTTTTACTGCGCCGTATTCCCGCATTGGCGGGTACGCGATGAAGGCCATGGCGAGTGGTATGGCAAACCGCGTAAATGGGTGCACTTTGGTGACGACGAACATTACCTGGCGTTAAGCGATCACGGCGAAGGGGCAAACCGCGATCTGAAAGGTCACAGCGTTGGCTTGGCCCATTTTGCCTATGTGACCGATAACCTGGATGCCGTTGTGGCCAGGTTGAATAACGCGGGTTATGCCATTGCCAAACCAGGAGCTGTAGAGCCGTTTCGCAAGAATGTCTATTTTGTCGATCCGGCCGGTTTTGAGGTGGAGTTTGTCGAATACCTGAGCGATATCCCGGCCGAGCGGAATTTAAACCGCGATGCTCAGCAAACAGCAACGTAGGAGAGATAGACAATTAGCGGTGTTTGGTAGTCAAGCATGCTCTTGATAAGCAGGGGTTTGTAAGCAATAACGAGCCAGAAAGTCTCTTTTTTAAAACTAGAAATTTTGGATTGATAATGAAAATAGATGTCGGCTTTACGCACATTGCGTTATCAGCAAGTAACTTAGATCAAAGTATTGATTTTTATCAGCGCTATGCCCACATGTCTGTCATTCATGAGCGAACAGATAAGGAAATTGACAAGCGAGTCGTTTGGTTGTCAGATAAATCACGCCCATTTGTATTAGTGTTAGTACAAAGCAGTAATCCGGTTCCTATATTAGGGCCTTTTGCCCACCTGGGTGTTGGTTGTAAAAGCAAGAGTGAAGTAGATGATTTATGTGACCAAGCTAGGCGCGAAGAAATATTGTCCCGGGAGGCGACTGATAGCGGCTATCCGGTAGGCTATTGGGCATTCATAAATGATCCTGATGGACATGTTTTAGAAATTTCGTATGGACAGGAAATCGGCTTAACGGTTGAAAGATCGGAAACTTAGGGGCACAGCAATACCGCCTCTGTTGCCGAGTGCTCTGTTGAGCTTCTTTCAAAACTGTCGTGTGAGCTGTTTAAAGCCAATCAGTGAGCAGTCCGCCCAGCAAAGTGAACGCATGGTGGAGATCAGTACGCCGCTCTTATCGTGTTGCAAGTGACGCCGGAACCCCATCCCATTTCTTGAGGTAACACTTCCCACGGGATGCCTGACTTAAGAAAAAACAGGATGTCGGTCAAGGCGGCACGGTTGGAAACACGTGGCCCACCACCATCATGCTTGGGTGAATCCAGTGGCAAGAGCGGCTCAACAATTCCCCAAAGTTCATCAGGGCATTTTTCTTAGCCATAATAGCTAAGCTAGGCACGTAGGTGAGCTATTTCAAGGGTTTTGCAAGGAGCTCTTATCAATTCAGGCTGTATAACTGCCTTCCTGTGTTTAGAGATTAGCTATAAGTTTACACCGACTGATTTTGGGAATCGTAGGGGATAATGGTTGGGTTGTGTTTAATAAACGCTTAAGCGGGGAAGGCCAGTTACCTTGTAAAAGGTAGCAGCGCAATTTGAATAGATGAGACCCAAATTAAATTTCACCTTTTGCAGTGAATAAGTGGCTGTCTTGTTCTATCTTGGTGAGCAGCAGTGTACCGCTGATCCTGCTTTACTATTTCTTCAGTTACAGTTCAGAGATTCATGAGCCTATGCGGCGCCAGAACCCCTTCGCTTCATGGTGTCGTCCCATACAAAAAGGGAGTGACAGATGTCTGAGATCGCTTACGCCAAAATTCACCCGGCCATTGGTATCGCCAGGGTGGGCAATTCCAAGCAAACTGACGGTTTTTACATCGGCCCCCAGGTCACCGAGCCCCTGCCCAGGGAACCGGGGACCTATCGGGACGCCACTGGTGCCTTGAAACGCGAGGTGGCCGAGTTCCGCATCTACGCTTACGACGGCAACGGTAGGGTAGTGCGGGAACTGACCATGGATCCTACCACCGAGATTACCTGGACAGTGGAGGTAGCTAACCATAAAGCGGCTTGGTACAACTTCGAGCTCGCGTTGGATATCCCCGAAGCTGAGACGGCAGCGCCTTCCACGCGTCGTAACGCCGAGGTGGCTCTGCGGGATAGGCACAATCTGTCCATTACCCCAGGAGCGCGTAGCATCAATACCTGTTCCGGCGTGGCTCAGTTTCAGGGCGGCACGTTCATGGGAATAGAGGTGCCACTGGGGGAGTTACGCACCGACACTGTTGGTCGCCTGCAGGTATTCGGTGGCCATGGGCGCTCCGCTTCCTATCTGGAAAAGCCACCCACTACCTTCGCCAATAATGACGGCTGGTATGACGACACCAGTGACGGCCCCGTGACGGCCACAGTATTGGTGGATGGCCGTCCGATTACCGTGACGCCAGCCTGGGTGGTGGTGGCTCCGCCCAATTACGGCCCACAGCAGAAAGCGGTGCGTACCATGTACGCGCTGATGACGGATGTGGCTATCCAGGCTGGCCTGTTACCGGCACCCACCAGACCTTCCTTTACCGACGACATACTGCCCATCCTCAAAGCCATGTGCGATCTACAATGGATGAATGCGGGCTTTGCCGCTGGCTTCGGCTATGGTATGCCCCAGCATTTCCTTGAGCCCCGCTACCTGTCGCAGTTGGCCGAACCGGGTGAAACCTACGCCGAACTTAGGCGCACTGTGGTCAATAGCTTCCGCAATCCCCAGGACGGCGATATCTCCATGAAGCCTTGGCCCTGGATCTATGGCGATGCCATGAATGTTCCCATGCCAAACGTGCCCGACGCTATGAACACCCTGACCACCACCCAACTGGCACTGCTGGACAAGTGGGCAGAAGGGGATTTTGAAGCGGACTACGATCCACATCGGCAATCACCTGAGAGTATCGACAAGGTTCCGTTGGAGCAGCAGCCCGCTATGCTGGACAGAGCAGCGATGGAGTTCTGCATCGCCGACGCTTTCCATCCGGGGTGTGAGATGACCTGGCCGGTACGCCATAGCACCATGTATATGGAACCCTACCGCTGGCGCCACCGCAGCCCCGAAGATCCGGAGCCGGACTATGGCACAACGCTGACGCCAGCCATGGCGAAGTCCTATAACGGCCCCCTATACGGCCAATACCCTGGCTCTATTACCCGTTGGATGGCTATTCCCTGGCAAACTGACACTGCGAGTTGCCGCTCCGGCTACGACACCGAATACGATCCCTATCTACCCACCTTCTGGCCTGCTCGGGTACCTAATCAGGTACTGAGCAAGGAGAACTATGACACGGTGATGAACGACTCGCTGCCGAGAGAAGAGCGCTTGGCTGCCTACCATCAGCGTGCCGATTGGGATCGCACCCTGGGCGCTGGCCACAATAAACAGTTGGCGAGAATGGTGACTGATTTTGATCAGATGGGAATCGTAGAGGTGCAGCCAGGGCTCAACGGAGATCCCGACTTCCCGCCGCAGATGCAGGTCGAAGATAGAGGCGGCCGTGACTTGACGCCTGAGGAGCGGCACGACACAGACAAAGGCATGCGGAAGCTGTTGATCGAACAACGACGTGGCCGCTAATGGCTAACTATCGCCCCTTCGACGTAGTGATTGTCGGTGCCGGACCTGCTGGGCTGGCGCTCGGCACTCTGCTGCGGCCGGAGCAGCGGGTGCTGGTGCTGGAACGCCGGGCTTCCCTGGCTAGGACGCCCCCCATTGGTGAGTCCCTGCCGGGAGCAGCAGCTGTGCTGCTGCAGCGCCTTAACTTGATGGCAGCTTTTCGGGACGCGGGACACCGGGAGCGGGGCGCTGCAGTATCGGTGTGGGACGATGATAAGCCGGTCTGGCGGGATGCCATCCAGGATCCGGCCGGACCTGGGTGGTATCTAGATCGGCGAGAATTTGAGCAGATGCTGCGTCTTCGAGCCCAGGATGTCGGGGTGACGCTGGGGGAGGGCTGCAAGCAAGTGGATATTCGCCACCGTCAGGGCCAGTGGTACTTGGACACGACACTGGGATCGTTTAGGGCGCCTGTGATGATTGATGCCACGGGCCGTAGTGGGTATCTGGGGCGTCAATTGGGATTACGGCGCGATGCTGATGATCCTTTGCTGTGCCTCTACAGTTTCCTGGACCAAGCGGCCGAGAGCCAGGACGCTACTATGCGCATTCAGGCGGATGCCCGTGGCTGGTGGTATACGGTGCCCCTGCCTCAAGGGCAACGGGTGTTGGCCTACCATATGGACGTCGATGATCCGCTATGCCGTCAGTTGTTGCGTCACCCCGATGCCTTTCTGGCCCGAGCCAGGGAGCATGCCCTATTGGCAGAGGTGCTGGAGAGGGTGGCCCCCGCCCGTGTACGCGGCCGACCGGCGGGTACTTCCCTGTTGGAAGTAGGGCAGTTGCCGAAGGCGGGGCCGGGATTTCTGGCTATCGGCGATGCCCTGCTGGCCTTCGACCCATTGGCTTCACAAGGGCTCTTTCATTCCCTGGCTTCGGCAACCAGTGCAGCCAAGGCCATCGAATCTGGCTTGCACCAATCACTCGGTGCCTACCAGCAGGAGATGCAAGCAGTCAGCCAGCGTTATCTCTTTCATCTCAAGGCCAGCTACCAGGGGCCAAGGCGGTTCAGTCAGGAGGCCTTCTGGCAGCGGAGGCAGTGAATTGAAGGCCATGGCGAGTGGTATGGTAAATCGCGTAAATGGGTGCACTTTTGGTGACGACGAACATTACTTGGCGCTAAGCGATATCCCGGCCGAGCGGAATTTAAATCAAGATGCCACTTAATAAGCAAGCAGTTCAGCACCTTCCAGGGTGCTGAACCGTAATAGATTTAGCTTTGATGCACCATGAAATATCTTTAGAATAACCTGTTAAAATTCCTGGATCTTTCAGTGGGACTTGGAAGCAAAACGGCTTTCAGGAAGTGATGAGAACTAATTACTCCTATGGAAGAAACGGATTGACCCTAAGGAAGACAAAGCGTACCGGCCTAAATTTATGAAGCTGTCTAGCGCTGGTTCAGGTGCAACCTTATCCAGGGCTAGGCAGCTTTTCAGTACCGCCTTTGGCGCCATTGACCATCGTTAGGAACATTTAGATGATTCGTAAATACCGTGAGGCGGATATTGAACAAATTTTGGATATCTGGCTTTCAGCTTCGATTAAAGCCCACTCCTTTGTTGGTTCTGAATTTTGGCAGTCAAAAGTTAGCGATATGCGGGATATATACATCCCTGCATCAGACACCTTTGTATTTGAGGCTGATGAGCAGGTTACAGGGTTTTATTGCCTCTATGGAAATACGTTAGCAGCAGTTTTTGTGCTACCAAGCCTGCAGGGAAATGGTATAGGGTCAGCGTTGATTGAAGATGCTAAGAGCAGAAGGGCGTGTTTACAGCTAAGTGTCTATAGGCAGAACGCTTCCAGCATCAGTTTTTATCAAAAACATGGCTTCATTGCATTAAGTGAGCAGATTGACGAACAAACTGGCTATCCTGAATTCATCATGGAACACTACTGTTAACAACGTGTAGCGATTAGCAGCGGTTTGTGATCGAGGGTGTAAAGCATTAAGGAATATTCAATGAAAGGTGAATGTTTGTGTGGGGAGATTAAGTTCGAAATCGAAGGGGAACTGCCGAACTTCTATCAATGTCACTGCTCTCTGTGTCGCAAAGCGACAGGGTCTGCGTCAAATACGGCCACTTTTGTAAAAGCGGATAGCTTCCGTTGGCATTCCGGCCAATCCAAAATCAGTACTTTTCAGAAGCCAACCGGTTACCGGAATGATTTTTGTTCGGTCTGCGGCAGTCTGGTACCCAACCAACTGAGAGACACGGAGTTGGTATGGGTTCCCGCTGGTTTGCTGAATGATGAGACTGTGTCGCAAATATCTATTCATCTTCACCTTTCTTCATCGGCTTCTTGGGCTTCAGAATCCGATGGCTGTGTTCGTTTAGATGGTGGCCCTGATAGTTTTGAGTCACTTAACCAGGTATTGCAGAAGCCAAGTCGTTGAATGCAGGTCGAATCTTTGCCATTGGTAGCTGAAATGTTCTCCAATGCCTCTAAGGAGTGGTCTGATGGCGCGAGCAGCTAGGACGACCACTCAAATACCAACACCCCAGCACAAAAACCGTAAAATGATCGCCCGTAGAGCCATTCCCAAAGGGTATAATGCCATCGGTGACGGTGGGGTGGCTTCGTTACATACGTTGATTTTCAGCAGGTTTGTTTACTTGTTACTATATTTTAAATAGAGAAAAGGCAGTCGTTCATGATTAACACCAAAATATACAAGGCGGTTTACGAACTCGCTGAAAAGCTCATGAAGGCTGCCGATAAAGAGGATAGAGAGGCTTTTGATGCGCTCTATGCGGAGCTGGAAGCTATTTGCACCGAGAATGAGAGCACCGATAAAGATCATCCAGAGCAGTGGGAAACATTGGCTGACTTCACGGAAGAGCTGGATGAGGCGCTGGCAGTCTACGAAAAAGCCTTTGAAAAGGCCGTCGCCGTTAACTCGAAGGATCACATGTCATCTATCGCGTTCTCCATGGCGAAGTTGCAAGTCGAACTGGGCCAAACCGACGCGGCTATCAGTAATCTTAAAAATGCCCAAGCCACCGCCAATAAAATTGAAGATGGCGAGCTTAAAGACGAAATTGACGAGCTGCTTGGGAAACTGACCACAGGTTAGTTCCTTTGAGCTGCTGGTTTTAATCATGTAGATGCACATAAAGCCTGATTGTGCTGGGTTTGCCTAAGACTAGGGACACTATTTTGACCAATAACGATATTTTTCGCCGCATACGTTACACCTTTGATTTAAAAGACAGCACCATCGTGGATATCTTCGCCTTGGCAGAGGTCAGCGTGGCTCAAGAGCAGGTAACGGCTTGGCTGAAAAAGGATGACGACGACGCCTTTGTCACCATGAAGAATAAGGAACTGGCGGCGTTTTTGAATGGGTTAATCAGCTTCAAGCGTGGTAAGCGCGAAGGGCCACAGCCCGTGCCAGAGTCGCAGTTGAACAACAATATGGTGTTTCAGAAGCTGCGCATTGCGCTGAATTTAAAGGCTGATGATATTTTGGCTGCTTTTGAACTGGCTGGCTTCAATCTAAGTAACCATGAATTAAGCGCGTTTTTCCGCAAGCCCAGCCATAAGAATTATCGAGAGTGTAAAGATCAGGTGCTGCGAAATTTCTTACTCGGCATCCAGCTTCAGTTGCGGCCAAACCAGGAGGCTCCAAGCTCTGAGTCCTGAGCTTCATGGCCTGAATTCATATAATACTGCAGCACTTTGTATCATAAGGTATAGGCCAGCTGCGGCTTCGATGTGACGTTTTAACAGCTGTCGAACCGAGCGGTTATTGGCGGTCTAACAGGAGAGTGTAATGTCTATAGATCCAATGGCGGTATGGGCGAATATGACATTGAAAATCTGGCCTGAACGCTACTGGATGCTCGATCTTAGTGACACGTCCGCTCAAGATGTGGCTAACGTGTTCGTGGCAAGCGATGCTCGGTACAGCTGTTTAATTCGCGATCAGGCAGGTGTATCCGCGATAGTCGACGAGGCAGCCGTTGAACGCTTAAAAACTGAGGTCTCTATAAGAGATAGCTTCGGCCCGTTTCAAGTTATATCAACGGATGGCGAGCTTCCCTTCGATGTGATTGGTTTTCTCGGCCCTGTTCTGCGAGTGTTAAATGAACACGGCATTAAAGCTGGCCCGCAGTGTGGTGCCGTATTCGATCACTTGTTTATTTACGAGCGGGATATCGAGCGAGCGAATGCTCTTTTAGAGGATTTCATTAGCCAGGCTAGGGCGTGTCAATAAGTTGCTTTGATATGTCGCTCAACGGGGCGTTTGATGGCTATTAGCTTGGCCGAAGGCATGAAACAGTGATCAGGCTACCCGATTTCGCTACCCACTATTATTTGCGAGAGACAGGCCCGTTTCGGAGTCTCTCAGAGCTTCCTGCTGGCTCGGAAGATCCTGTATTTCAAGATATCCTAACTCGTCATCAGCGTGATCCCGGTTACCGGCGGCGCTACGGTAGGAATTACATAGGAGTCCGACGTGAGGTGGAGGCTCGGCTGCGTGAGCTCTTCGTTGCGCGTGGAGGTAAACCGCGCCGCGATCATCCCTTCTATCTAGTGCTTGGAGAATCCCCTTGGTTTCGTGACCTGAACGCAAACCAAGGTGAGCTTAGAATCCCTCTCTCTGAGCTCGATCCCGAAGTAACGTCTTTAACTTACCCGGATAGCTTTATTGCGCTAACCCGAGACGACAAGCCTTACTACAATCAAGTGTTTCTGCTTAATGAGGTGAGTAGGCTCGTTACACGCTTCGGAATCCCTGCCAATGATCACGAGATTCCTTACGAGCGCTATTGGGAAACAGATTTTGAGCTCTATATCGAGGTGCAGCTTTGGGACACTCCACCCAACTTCAAAGCCTAGAAAACAATTAATTCAATTTTTAGGGAATGAAGGCAGCAAAATTGCGCTATATAAGCATCGGTGAAGGTAGGCTTTAGCGTTAGGCTTTGTACGAAAACTGCCTGTGCTCGGCCATGCTGCGTTAAAAAACGGCTCAAAATGCTCATTTACACTTCGTAAACTCCGCTTTTTCGCCGTTTTTTGCCTTGCCTGACCTTCGCTCGCCGACTTTTCGTACAAAGTCTAGTGCCTTTCTCGAAATGGGAAGCAGTGGTGCCTTCGTGTCGCATTTTATCCTGAAGATGAAGGACGGATTCTAATTCTCTTTGTCATGAATTAGGAGAGTCAGCCTCGTGCATACATGCATGAGAGCAGCTAACCTGGCATTTCACTCGGTCATCAATAACCGCTAACGACCATTTGCTTGCAATATGTTTGACTGCGCAATCATTTGAGTATATATTTGTGGGATCAACCATCGCGCAAGAGTAATGACTATGTCGGAAAATATAGAGGCAGGATTGGTGTTAAGTGTCATCAACCTGCAAAGTAAAATCCAAAAACGGATTGGCAGTGCGCTTTCCGCGCATGGTATTGGCCTGTCCGATTATCTGGTTCTCAATCAGCTATACACCGCACCCAATCAAAAAGTACGCCGTAGCGATCTTGCTGAACAGGTTGGGTTGAGCCCATCAGGGGTTACTCGCCTTTTAAATCCTATGGAGAAAATAGGGCTGGTTAAGAAGCAGGAAAACCCTCGTGATGCCAGAGTCAGCCTGGTGGCACTTACCACTGCTGGGACAAAAATTTATGAAGATGCGCAAGTTTCGTTTAAACACGCTTCTGCCGCATTGCTCGAACCACTTGATAAGAAAGAGTTGGATGAGTTTTATAAACTGTTAAAGGCAGTGTTGTAGTTTTGCTTGCCCACTGGGCATTGACTCTTGATAGACCAGCCAGCAGATTTCAAGGGTTTGCAGCGAACAAGCCACTGAAAATTGGATCAGCTCGGTATCGAGTCATCCCAGTTCATTGAAGGCGCTTATGTCGACTTGCTCGAGGAACAGGGGAGCTAACCATTGATTCTATAGGCTCTAACCAAGGAGCCACGAAGGTTGTCGAGTTCATACGTTAGGGTAATCAGCTATGGAAATCGAAGCGGATCTGATAGAAAAGGAGAGAGCCTTGCTTAGCTTCGAGGTGCGCAGGTCACCGGCGAAGCTGTGGTCTTTACTATCCTCGGATTTCCTGGAGATCGGCGCATCAGGCGATTTTGTCGGGTTAGATAGATAGTGTCCTTGATTGTTTGCCGCAGGAATCCGCATGGTCGGCTATATCTCAGGACTTTGAGCACCGGAGATTGAGCTCTGATCTTATTCAGCTCTTTTATAGGGTTGCTATCAGTCGTCAAAACGGCTTAGGTACAAGCTATTCTCGGCGAACGTCAATATGGCGGAAAGAGGGGAGCGAATGGAAAATGGTTTACAACCAAGGTACGGCTATTTCTCCTTTTGAGGTGCAGCCTTAATTCGTCGAGCCTGTGGGCGTAGCACACTTCAATTTTGCAAAGTGAGGAGCTATGGGAACGGAAATTTGGCTTCTGTATGTCAGCACCGTATTCATTTTGATGAGTACACCGGGCCCTAGCCAGCTTTTGATGCTTTCCAATAGCGTCAGCAATGGCTTCCAACGGTCGCTATTTACCGCTGCAGGCGATTTGTCAGCCAATTTTTTACAAATGATTGTCGCCTCGATAGGTTTGGTGAGCATTGTTCAGCAATCCAGTGATTTCTTTATCGTCGTGAAGTGGGCGGGGGTGGCATATTTATCGTACTTGGGCCTACGGTTGATCTTCTCAAAGAGCGGGAGCCATGTAGGTGTGGCGAATCAGGGGCGGTCGAAAAAAAGCTTGTTTTGGCAAGGTTTTATCACTTCAGCCGCAAACCCTAAAGCCGTTGTTTTTTTCGCTGCTCTTTTTCCACAGTTCATTAACCCATCTGAGCCCCTTCTGCATCAGTTTGCGATACTGAGTGCCACGTATCTCATCATGGATGCGGTTTTCTTGTTTTCCTACGGTAAATCAGCTGAATGGGTTAGCACGAAACTAAAGTCATCAGCACGCCAGTACTTAGGTAAGGTATCTGGGTCGTTTTTGATTGGCGCAGCGCTGCTTCTAGGGCTGAAGGAAGTTGATGCTAACTTATAAAACGCCTCGCCAGCGATAGATACGGGGGAAAGCTGTGGTCAAGCAAGTGGGCGGAGTTAACATTCAACCTAGGCACAGGGCTGCATGCCACTGCGGCATGGTGGAGCTCGAACTCGATCTGCCTGATGGTCTTGTTGACCCGAAAAGGTGTAACTGCTCTATTTGTAGGCGCAAAGGTGCTGTTATGGCCTATGTACCATTGAGTGGTCTTCACATTCTTCGCGGTGCTGAGCATCTAAAGCTATATCAATTCAATTCAGGTGTCGCAAAGCATTACTTCTGTTCAAAATGCGGCATCTACACCCACCACCAAACGCGCTCGAACCCCACTGTGTATGGATTCAATGTCGGGTGCCTGGAAGGCGTTAACCCCTGTGATTTGGATGGTGTACCGGTTAGCGACGGTATCAACCATGAATCTGATCTGTAGCAGCAGGGATAGGGAGACTATAACGTGTCCAGCGTTGGATGGTTCAGCACCACCCAGCAATTCAAAATAGGCGCATTGGTAGTAAGGTATTGAGATGGAGCATGAAGCGCTGGTCAAAAAATGGCTAATGAGTGATCCGGCCCGTATGAAGGCGCTGACAATAGCGGCTGCGCTGAAGCTGCCGGGGTGGTGTCTTGCTGCTGGATTCGTTAGAAGCTTGGTGTGGGACAAGCTGCATAACTTTTCAACGAATACAGCCCTTAACGACATCGATTTAATTTACTTCGATCCTGACGACATAAGCGATTCCCGCGATCATGAGATCGAGCAAGGATTAAGGGAAGTCTCAATGTTTCCCTGGTCGGTAAAGAACCAGGCAAGAATGCACGAGAGAAATAGTGACTGTCCGTATACGTCCACTGAAGATGCCATGAGTTTCTGGGTAGAAGTAGAAACTGCTGTAGGCGCTGCTTTGGATGATGATGGAGACGTTATTCTTGTAGCTCCCTTTGGTGTTAAGCCGCTGTTTGACTATACCATTACCTTAAATCCCAAACGGCCAAAACAAACGGATTTCGAAGCCCGAATATGCGCTAAGCGATGGCTACAAACCTGGCCAAGGCTGGTGGTAAAGGTCTTATAGATGATTGCTGTATCGGCAGGGCTTAGCACTGCACCGAGATCAACTATTTTCTTTAACGTGAAAATTGGTTGAAAATTAATAGGAAATGAAGCTATGGAACTTGCTAGAGTAAATGATGAAAATATCAACGATCTTTATGACTTGAATGTCAAGCTTGCTGAGTCTGAAAGTCAAAAGCACCTGTTTACTGCTGATAGAACAAGTTACGCTGACGCTTTTTTGGCCTCTACGCCTGCTTGTTATGGATTGCTGGCTTATCAAGACAACCAGCCCATTGGCTTCTATATATATAATTTTAAGTTTGCGAGTTACGTTGGATCCCGCGTTCTTTATATTGAGGATCTGTACTTGATCGATGGTTTTGATGGCGATGAAAATAAAAGTATTTTACTACAGCATGCTGTAAATGAGTCACAGTCTGAAAATTGTTGTAGAGCTGAGATGCGTGTTCTTAAAGAGTTCAATATTGGATATGACCTTATAAGTAGCTTTGGTTTCAGTGAGATCAAGAAGTGGAATGTTTATCGTCTAGATCTTTAATAAACCAGCACCAGTGCGCGTTGTCATTAAAACCTTAACAGCATATACGTGGAGCCTGTAATGAAATCAACCGTGGAAGAGCGTATTCGTTCGTTGGGATTGGAACTACCCGTCGTTACCACGCCAAGGGGCAGCTTTCGTTCCTATGCCATTTCGGACAACATGCTCTATCTGTCAGGTAAGGGTGCTCCGTTGCGAGAAGAGGGAGTTGTTGTCCCAAAAGTTGGGCAGGAAGTCACTGTTGAGCAGGCTCGGATGTACGCTCAAGAGGTTGGCCTGTATCTCCTTGCGCTCATTAAAGAAGCGCTGGGTGACTTTGATCGGGTTCAGCGTGTCGTGAAGGTGTTTGGTATGGTCAATGCTGATCCTAACTTTACTTCTCACACTGAAGTCATCAACGGTTGTTCCGACCTGTTTGTTACTGTTCTTGGTGAGCGCGGTGAGCATGCACGCTCTGCCATTGGGGTTGGCTCATTGCCGAAGGGGTTTGCTGTGGAAATTGAAGCCATCGTTGAGTTTTCAGACTCTTCGCCACACCATCGTCACGCTTAACCTCTTCCTTGAGCTGTCCCCGCTTTTGGTAGCTGTTTTACCAAACGTTGAGGGCTTAGGCTCAGTAAAGGCACACTCCTGCCGACAATCAATTGGGTTCGGAGCTAGCGCTTTCCGAGAGCATCATCAACAAGGAGGAAATGGTGCAAATTTGTGAAACGGAACGACTATGTATACGGACATTATCCTTAGACGATGTTCCCGAGTTGGCCAATATCCTTAGCGACCCTGAGGTGATGAAATATTCGATTCGAGGCGTTTGCGATGAAACGGCGACTCGGCGGTTTATCGAGTGGTGTTTGGAGAGCTATGCAGCTCACAGCATCGGGCCGTGGGCCTTAGTAGAGAAGGATTCTGGAAATCTTGTTGGCTTTTGCGGTATCAGCCCCGAAGAGGTCAATGGTGTTGAGGAGATGGGGCTAGGCTATCGGCTAGCCAAACGGTACTGGGGGCAGGGGCTGGCGTCTGAGTCAGTGCAAGCGGTACTCCATAATGCACTTAATCAAAAGCAGCTATCGTCGGTGGTGGCTATTATTGAGCCTGAAAATGGTGCATCACTTAAGGTCGCAGAGAAAGCTGGGTTTTCTGAGTTCGACATCCTTGAGTTTCATGGCCGTCCAGTGAGGCTGTACCGGTTAACGTTGCAGCAATGGCATGCATTACAAAACAATGCCGTGGGCACGATAGGTGTTTGATGGTAATGCGCTGAGGAGGCTCAATGCCAAAGGTCATACTGAAAGGATTTATCATCGTCCCCGAGCCGGATCTGAACGCTGTTAAAGCAGAGCTCATCAACCATAAGCGGTTAACCCTGTCTGAGCCCGGCTGCCTCGTTTTTGAGGTTGTTCAAGGCACTATTAACCCCTATCGATTTGATGTGTATGAAGAGTTCATTGACCGAGACTCTTTTGGGCGACATCAAGCTAGAGTGAAATCCTCCGCCTGCGGTAAGGTTTCAGCCAATATTGAAAGGCATTACAGTCAGCAATCCGCTGGGTAGCTAACCCAGCGGCTATAACCGACGTTTCTTACTTTCGTATGTGTGCTCTATTAGCCGCGCTTCTTACCAGTATCTCTCATACTCATCACGTAAATAATGAACATGATCAGTGAGCCCATTACAAAACACCATACGCCTACGGTTGCGTAGCTCGCAAAAGCGGGAAGAAACAAAAGACTGCCAAAGAAGAAAAATAAGCTTGATAAGAGACCGAGTAGGTTGGGTAGCTGTTGATGCTGCGCTATCTCACTGTTCATTTTATTTCCTTATCTGAACTATTACTTTCAAGAGCCTCACAGTGCTTAAATACTGATGTCCGGTGCAAACTGAAAGCCCACCGATACCCGATTCCAACTGTTGATTTGGACAATAATGGCGGTGAGGTCAATTAGCCCCTGCTCACCAAACGCAGCTAGGGCGTTTTGATAGTCGTTGTCACTCACCGCTTGCTGGCTGACCAGTGTTAGTGCTTCGGCCCAGGCGAGTGCGGCGCGCTCTTGTGTGCTGAAGCAGGGGGCTTCACGCCAAGCAGGCAATACGTCTAAGCGAACCTGGTGTTCGCCATCGTCTCTGGCCTCTTGCGAATGCATGTGCTGACAAAAGCAGCAGTGATTAATTTGCGAAACACGTAGGTTGACCAAGTGGATTATCGAGCGATCAACCGTTGAGTCTGGGGCAACGTCGCCTAGTGCCGTCAGGTGCTTAGCTAGGCGGGGGCAAAGGCGATATACAGACTGTTGAGAGATACGAGTAGACATGTGGGTGACCTCGGTGAGTAAGTTGAGAGCTCAGCTTAACGTCGAGGTTTTTTTACGCCTTGTAAATTTGCGACAGTTTGCGCTTGCGATAGGCGGCGGGCGTTTCATAGGCGAGTGATTGGAAGGCATGGGTGAAGTGAGCTTGGTCATAGTAGCCGCATTGCAGGGCTATTTCCGTTAGGGGCAGCGTGGTTGCAAGCAGTCCATGGCGGGCTCGGTTCAGCCGGGCATAGGCCACTAATTGGCCTGGGGTAACGCCCACCTCGCGTTTTAATTTGCGCTCCAGGGTACGTCGAGTAAACCCTAGCGTGGCGCCTAACTGTTGGGGCGGAAGCTGAAGTGCTCCAATGGCTTGAACAATCTTAGTGATACGGCTATTGGCGGGTGGCTGGCTTTCTAGTCGATGTAACAACCATGTTTCCAGCAGGCGTAAACCCTGTTGCGAGTCCGACTGGTAGAGGCGCTCTACCACAGGTATTAATCCTTGCAATCCTAATGGTTCAAGCTCGTTATCCAAGCGGTAGTGTGTATCTGTGAATGCTTCGGGTAGCAAACCCAGCAAGCAGTGGGTGCCGGCTGCCTTAAAACGAATGCCCAGACAGGGTGCGGTGGTGTCGAGTGTCTCTATCAACGTGGTTTTGTTGAAACAGAGCGTGATAATGGGGTGGGGGCTGGTGAGCTTGATGCTGAGGCTAGCACCGGCATCAGGGTAGAACTTTTCGGTTCTTGATTCAGTGAGATGCCCTGGGCGCCCCATTGACCAAAGGCACTGAACCCACGGGGCTAAGCGTTTATCAGGCAGGCGATGCCGAAAATTTAGATCGTTAGCGTTGCTTGGCAAGATGAACTCGGTCATGGCGTTAACCAATGGTATGTTTTTTTAATGATGGCTCACATTAACTCAATCACGCAGCGTCTGGGAGCTGGCCCGGCGCCATACACTAGGCGGCGCTTTTTCCTGGCGAGCCCAGTTGCGCCTTAGCTGCCGCTCATCCCCGAATCCGGATGCTTCGGCGATACGCGCTAGCGTCCATGTCGTTTCGGTCATTAACGCTTTGGCTCGCTGCAGGCGCAACCCCATAATGTAGTCGCCCACCAGCATGCCGGTGAGGCTTTTGAATTGGCGCCGAAAATGACGCTCGCTCATGGCTGCCTGAGCCGCCAATGTCTCGATACGCCAGGTTTGCGAAGGGGCGGCACATATTGCATCTTGAACGCGATGCAGCCGTTCATCCACATGATTGCGGCCCTCAAGCCATGCACCCAATTGAGGCTCCTGACCACTGCGACGAAGATACAGCACCATCTCTCGCGCTACCGCCAAGGCCAGTGAATGGCCACAAGCACGGGTAAGCCAGTACAGCATGGTATCAATGCCGGTCGAAATCCCCGCGCTGGTTAAATAGCGCCCGTCCTCGGTAAAGATACAATCACTTTGTACCTTTGCTTGTGGGGCTTTGGCTTGTAACTGCTCGATTAGCGCGTGGTGGGTGGTACAGCGTCTTCCCTTTAACAGGCCCGCGTCTGCCAGTAATAGCGTGCCTGAGCAAACGGTCATCAGCGTATCTGCATAGTGGGCATTCGCTTTGAGCCAAGCAACACACTCTTGCTGCGCTAATGGCTCAAGGCTATTGCGGTACTGCCCAGGAATAAGCAGTAAATCTTGAGTAGGAAGCTGTTCAGGCAAGGGATCGATGCCGCTAAGGGTCAGCGGCCCTAGCCACTGCATGGCCGCTTTGGGGCCGAGATAGCGCACCTGAATGTCTATCGAAAGCCGGTCAGCACACTGTAAGACCTGAAGTGGGCCAACCAAATCAAGTGGCACTTGGCCGGGCATCATCAGTACCGCCACCCGCAAGGTGGTGGCTCTTGTGGATGGCGGTTGGCTATTGTGTTGCTCTTCACTCACGGGGGTTTTGCCATTCGTTGATCATGTCTTGTGTGCTGATAATACGCGCAAAGCGGTCTTCAAGTACCAGTTCGGTGCGCGCCTTAATATCATCTGCTGACCAGGTGATGCCGTGGCGTGTCATGGGGAACGTTAGGGTAGCATCGCTGATAAAGTCGACGCTAAACCCTAAATCCGACGCCACCCGTGCGGTGGTTTCGCAGCATTGCTCGGTACGAATACCGCTAATCGCCAGCCGTTCAATGCCTCGCTCCCGTAACCAGCTTTCTAGTGAGGTATCGCTGAACGCGTTATGCGCACGTTTATGAAAGGTTACCGCCACTTCATCGTTAAAGTCATCAAGCGGACGAATAAGGCCACCGTCAGGGTCGAAAGCCCCTTGGCTGCCAGGTGCCTCATGCAGAATGCGCACAACCGGTATATCGTTGGTCTGGGCTGCGTTCAGCACCGCACGCTGCTTGGGACGCCACGCCTGAGCCAGTGATTCTACCCAGTAATCGCGGGCAGGGAACGAGGCTTGAACATCAATTAATAGTAATGCGGTTTTAGGCTGGGTCATGGCTAATCTCATCGTGTTGAAGTGAGGTTACAGATTAGCTGTTACGCATTCTGCCAACGATGCGTTAAGCGGTCACAAAGGAGGCAATTTCGGCCATGTGTGGCCGAAGGGTAATATCTGACAATGGCGATTATGAATGAACATCTAGGCGCCAGGCTCTCACCTCTGAAGGGATATGCTTTCGAGAGGGCGAGCATTGTCTGCTAAGTTAAACTTGCTACCTTCAACACCATGGTTGTTGACCCAGAAAAGCCGATTAACCATTTCAAGTAGGGAAAATGCTCTTCGTTTACGGCGATAAATCCCTTGGACTCGTACAGCCTCCTTGCTCTCGGGTTGCTATCGATAACGTCTAAGCGGATCGTCTCGAAACCATTATCCACGGCATGTGCAATAATGCTATCCAAGAGTCTGGAACCTATGCCTCGCCCTCGGAATCGGCTATCGACAGCAATCCCATCCATCACCAATTCTTGAGATTTTGGCTTGCGCTCGAATAAGCTGAACACCAGACATGCCCAGAGCCCTTTCAATGTTCCAAGCTTGCCTATCAGCTGTTTCATCCCGATTCCGCTCGTTAGCGAACCATTGGGCTGCTGAAACCCTGCTAGCCCAATGACCTCATCTTCAAAGATGGCAGTAAAGGAAAATTCAGGGACAAAACAGTCGGAGAGTAATTGAATGCGCTTAGCCTTGTCAGGTATTGCGCTCGCGAATTTAGCGCCGAAAGCTTCTTCATATAGCTTAGCGACAGGCCCAGCCTTCTCAAGGTTAAAGCCTTTCTGAATCAGAACGTTCATATACTGGCTCCTAGATTCAAAGAGAAATGACTATTGGTCACAGACGCAGTGAATTAATTTTTATTTGCAGGGATGAGGCAACTTCAGTAGTGGATGAGGAATTGCCGCGGGTCTTTGGTTCAATATCATAAAGGGGGGATGCATCGTTAGTACCTTCACTGATAATGGCATGATGGGTACCTGTACCGTAAATATGTGTGCTAATTTGAGTTGGTCTGGTCGACCGTATGCAATCATTGAAAATGTGATTGTTTCCAAGGATCACCGCAAGCAACGTATCGGTAAGGCCAATCTTAGGTGTGCTATAGACTTTGCCCAGCAAGCTGGCTGTTATAAAGCGGCGCTTATGACGAGGTCTAAAGACCCCGCGACACAGGTTCTACGAGTCTTCAGGATTCAGCCCAAGCAAGCAGAGGTATCAGGTAGGGTTCAATGCATAACGCCTCATCCGATGCGCACGCACGGTTTTGCCATTAATACGGGTAAGCGTAAGTTTTGGGATAGGAGAGAGACATGATACCAATCGAAACATGGATGGCTTTCACTGCCGCATGCGTTTTAATAATTCTAGTGCCGGGGCCTGATAATATACTCGCCGTTAGTCGTGGACTTAGCCAGGGGCGTCTAGCGGCTTGTGTCTCCAGCGTAGGAGCTGGAATGGGGCTGATGGTGCATGTGGTTGTCGCTTTTCTTGGTTTGGCGGCTCTTATCCAGACCTCTGCCGTTGCCTTTAGCGCCGTTAAATTGATTGGGGCCGGGTATTTGATTTGGTTAGGTATTAAAGCATTACGTTCCAGAGACTTGATTGCATTTTCATCGCATCGTCGTTTGTCTTACCGCGAGGTTTTAACCACTGGGTTTCTAACCAACGTGCTTAATCCGAAGCCCGCGCTATTTATCTTGGCATTTATTCCTCAATTTGTATCGCCGGCGCAGGGATCGATTGCGTTGCAAACGCTATTGCTAGGTGCTTGGTTTGCTTTTATGGCATTCGCTATATTCGCCGTGCTGGGTCTCTTTTCATCTATGTTTGCGCGCTGGTTGGAGAGTCGTCCGCGCGTAATTCAAGGCCTGAATATGGGCGCTGGAGCAATGTTCATTGCAGCGGGGTTATCAGTGATATTTCTTGAGAAAGTGGAGAACCGCTAGTCGAAGACGACTAAACCTTCACACAGACAAAAATAGCGTTTCCAGAGGCGTTATCCCAGGGGATGATTTTTTCATAGTTGTGCTCAAACACATGAACCTCAAAGTGAGGCGCTAAGAGTGCGCTTAACTCCGCAAAGCTGACGGCTACCATGGGGTGTTCGTCGTTCCATAGCTGTGTTCCTTCAGCGTTGGCTTTTTCAATGCTGAGCCTAAGCGACTGCTTTTCACCTTGGCCACTGTAGTGCCATCCCGAGCGGAACGTGAATAAATCGCTTTCTTGTTGGGCGCTGTGTTTAACAGATAAAGCGTTATCGATTTTGTCTTTATCGACTGCGTTAAAACAGAAAATACCACCAGACTTGAGGGCACAATGAGCACTGGATATACACGCTTTTAGCTTTTCAATCCCATCGTTGTAGTGGATTGAGTATAAAAAGCAGGTGATTAAGTCTTGAGGCTCGTTGGCCTTGAAGTCACTCATATCTTGCAACGTGAAGTGTGCTTCTGAGCAACGCGTGGTGGCAATATCCAGCATGGGTTGATTAATATCAAGCCCGCTACTGGCGTATCCAAAATCAATAAAATGGCGCACGTGTGGGCCGGTGCCACAGGCTAAATCTAGGTGTGTCGTTCCGCCGTTACCGAAAATCTGATGCAGCCTGCGAATGGCGTGGCTTTGCGCTTGATAGTCGATATCCACGCACATCAAATCGTAGTAGCCAGAAAGGTCGGTATAGAGGGCATTGACGGACATAGTGACCTAATAGTGGCTACTGAAATAGGGTGGGTGGCGCATAGTAAACGAGCGAGTAGGGTTTGAGAAGCAGGCACAGCTTGGAGTTTAACGATTACGCAAATACATCTTGCAGCCCTAAAGAAACTCTGACGATGACCGATATATACCTAAGACCATCGAGATTTCTCTGGTCGTTGCTAAATGCCGAGAGTGCCCGTTATGCCGAAAATGCTGATCTTTATCATCACCTTGCTTCTCATTCTGTCTAACCAAGCGCAGGCAAACTCGAGTGCGGCAGAGGCGGCGGCGTTGGCGTGGCTAGAAGCCATCGATAGTGGTCAGTATGAGCAGGCATGGGAATCGTCATCTTCACTACTAAAAAAGCCGCTTTCACCGCACATGTTAGAACGGACGATTGGTGCAGCGCGTCGTGACTTTGGTGCGGTTCAGTCGCGTCGGCGAGTAAGCGTTGTCCGCGAAACCTCTATGCCTGGGGCTCCAAGAGATGACTACGCGGTTTTGACGTTCCAAACACGTTTTGAAAACAGATCATCGCAGATTACGGAAACCATCACTCCTCACTTGGAAGAGGGCACGTGGAAAGTTAGTGGTTATTACTTGAACTAACCGACTCCTCAAAAATATTGCAACCACCTCTGGTTTGCAGCATCGCCTTGGTTCAGGCTCCTTTTCCCCTCGAATCCTGCCATCACGTTGTTCATGACGAAGCTCAATTTGGCTGCTACGTTGAGTAGATAGCCTTGTGTAGTGCGCCAGGCATGGCGCGCAGCGCCTTGACCGGCGCTGTTCCTGGGGGTGGTGCTTCAGGATGACTTGGGGGTGAAAGTCCCCTGCACGCCCTGCAAGGGGAAGTGCTAGCCGACGGCAAGGGTGTCCCTCGCGAGGGGGAATCTGAAGGCAGCCCGAGGCAAAACGCTGGCCTGACGAACAGGAAGCGGATACGAGGCGTCATGGCGGGGTAAGGTGGCTACACTCACCAAAGCCCGATACTTGCACGGAACGCCATGATGTAAATCCGACAGGCA
>NZ_HG423343.1:4166197-4191228 GCF_000982975.1 Halomonas sp. A3H3
GCAGGGGGCGTAACATCCAACGGGTAATCGAAGGGTTGAGGCCAGTCCTACGAGGATGGGCTAACTACTTCAATCTTGTTGATGTGAAACGCCCCTTGGAAGCACTGGATCAATGGATACGGCGGCGCTTACGCGGCCTGATCTGGCGACAATGGAAACGCCCATCGACTCGGCGTCGGAAGCTGCGAGGGCTAGGCCTAGACGGGCACCGCGCCTGGAAATCGGCGGGGAACGGTCGAGGCCCCTGGTGGAATGCCGGGGCTTCGCACATGAATCAGGCCCTGCCGAGGAAATGGTTTTATGACCAGGGACTGATCTCGGTACTGGATACGGTAAGATGGCTTAAACGTTCTGCATGAACCGCCGTGGTACGGAACCGTATGCCCGGTGGTGTGAGAGGACAGGGGAGGCGACTCCCCTTCCTACTCGATTGTTGCTATGGATAGGCTGCAGATTCAGACGGGAATGTTCAAGGCGTTGAATGCGAGGAGTGGGTATGCAAACCCTTTCTCTCAAACCGCACTGGCTCTGGTTGATGGTTGCCGGTTTGCTAATGGCTACTATGTCGTTTACATGGCAGGCCATGGCACAAAGCGCTTCACCAAGCGTTCTGGTGCTTAATATTGAAGGCGCCATCGGCCCGGCTACCAAGGACTACTTTGAGCGTGGGCTGGATAAAGCCCGCGAGCAGGGCAGTGAGGTGGTGATCGTCGAGCTCGATACCCCCGGCGGGTTGGTCGACACCACCCGCGACATGATTCGCGAGATGCTCAACGCTGACATTCCCGTGGTGATGTACGTTTTCCCCAGTGGTGCGCGAGCGGCAAGCGCGGGCACCTATCTACTTTACGGTAGCCACGTGGCTGCCATGGCCCCCTCGACGCATCTCGGCTCGGCCACGCCGGTACAGATGGGCGGTGGGCTGCTCGGCAGCGATGAAGACGAAGAAGATAATTCGGCTGAGGAGTCCGAGGGCAGCGCCATGGAACGCAAGGTGATGGAAGATGCGGTGAGCTTTATCCGCAGCCTAGCGGAACGCCATGATCGCAATGCCGATTGGGCTGAAGAGGCCGTGCGCAATGCGGTCAATCTCACTGCCAGCGAGGCGCTGGAGCAGAACGTCATCAATGTGGTGGCGCGCGATCTTGACGATCTCCTTGAGCAGATTGACGGCATGAGCGTGGTCATGGAAAGCGGTGATGCCACGCTTGAGACCGCAGGCCTCACCATTGAGCGCTTCGACCCTGATTGGCGCACCCAGGTGCTATCGCTGATCACTAATCCCAACATAGCCTTCTTCTTGATGGTCATCGGCTTTTACGGGCTGGTTTTCGAGCTGGCCAATCCCGGCAGTCTGTTCCCCGGCACCATTGGCTTGATTTGCTTGCTGCTCGCCCTGTTTGCGTTTCAGGTGCTGCCGATTAACTACGCCGGGCTTGCGCTGATGGTGGTCGGGCTGGCGTTGATGGTGGGTGAGGCATTTATGCCTAGCTTCGGCGTGCTGGGGGTTGGCGGCATCATTGCCTTTGTGCTTGGCTCGGTAATGCTGATGGACGCGGAGCATCTTGCCATTTCGCTACCTCTAATCGGTGGTGTGGCATTGATGTCCGGGGGGCTAATGCTATGGACGTTAACACGCTTTGCAACGCTGCGCCGTCGTCCGGCACACACTGGCGCGGAGCAGTTAATCGGCGCAGATGCGGTTGCACTGGATGATTTTGAGACCAGCGGCCATGTAAGGCTGCATGGCGAGCGCTGG
Source organism: Halomonas sp. A3H3 (assembly GCF_000982975.1). Classification (NCBI taxonomy): domain Bacteria; kingdom Pseudomonadati; phylum Pseudomonadota; class Gammaproteobacteria; order Oceanospirillales; family Halomonadaceae; genus Halomonas; species Halomonas sp. A3H3. The sequence continues at coordinate 4,167,957 of NZ_HG423343.1, forward strand.
AACGCAGTAAGCGATGTGCCAGTCAAACGAGGTGAGAAGCTTGTGGTGGTGCGCCTTGATGGCTTGACGGTATATGTGACGCCCCGCTAGTGCCCACTTTCTGACATAACCGACCCACAGCTAAACGAGGTGTCCAATGATTATTTCGTATTTAGTTCCTGTCGTGCTGGTGGTGATGTTGATCGCTGCCTCTATTCGCATACTGCCAGAATATAAACGCGGCGTAGTGTTCTTTCTGGGGCGTTATCAGATAGTGAAAGGGCCTGGGCTAGTCATTGTGATCCCCGCCATTCAGAAGATGGAGGTGGTGGATCTGCGCGTCATTACCATGGATGTGCCGGAACAGGACGTAATCTCTCAGGATAACGTCACCGTTAAAGTTAATGCGGTGCTTTATTTCCGCGTCGTCGATCCAGAAAAGGCGATCATTCAAGTCGAGAATTTTACCCAGGCGACCAGTCAACTAGCACAGACCACTTTGCGTTCCGTGCTGGGTAAGCATGATCTGGATGAGATGCTTTCCGAGCGCGATAAGCTCAACGACGATATCCAGGAAATCATCGATACCCAAACCGAAGCGTGGGGTATCAAGGTCGCCAATGTTGAAATTAAGCATGTAGATTTGGATGAGAGCATGATTCGCGCCATTGCGCGCCAGGCAGAGGCGGAGCGTGAGCGTCGCGCTAAGGTGATTCACGCTGAAGGGGAACTGCAAGCATCCAAGAAACTGGTCGAGGCGGCCAATGTCATGCAGGAAAACTCTGCTGCGCTGCAACTGCGCTACCTGCAAACCATGAGCGACATGAGCAACAAGAATGCCTCGACAATCGTTTTCCCGCTGCCCATGGACATCATGGAAGCGTTCAAGGATATGAAAGCCAAGCATACGGCAGCGACGCCTGGTAAGGCGCAGGATGACGCCTAGGCTCACAGCTCTTCCCACTGCCTGTGGTACGGTTTGGCAGCAACTGGCAGTGGGCTCCCTGAATACATTTTTTGTTTCATGGGATATGCTTCGAAGCCTCTGATCCAAGGATCCCGGTGATGCCATGTCCCTGATTGCCACTACCCCTGAACCGCCTTACTACGCCGTTATTTTCACTTCACTACGCACCGAGGTCGATAACGGCTATGACGCAATGGCCGCAAGAATGGTTGAGCTTGCAGCACAGCAGCCGGGGTTTTTAGGGGTGGAGTCTGCCCGTAATGAGGTGGGTGTAACAGTTTCTTACTGGGCCGATTTGGCATCTATTAAAGCGTGGAAAGCCCATGCTGAGCATCAAGAAGCTCAGCGGCTAGGCCATCAGCAGTGGTACCAGCACTTCAAAACCCGTATCGCCAAAGTCGAGCGAGATTACGGTATTTAGCTGGTTGCCACCGATTCACGGCTTACACCACCAGCAACAGCAACAAGGGTATCAATACCAGTTCAATAGGAATGGGCAGAAGAATAGTCTCCAGAAAGGAGAGGGTGGCGAGTAGACACAGCATATTCTTCGAGCGGTTAATGCGCTCAAACCACTACTTAGTGCATTTGGATGTTATGGCCATGCAGGTCTCTACACTTCGGGATTAATGCGGCGATAGACAGCCGCTAATAGGCTGTAAAGGCCAAACGCAAAAAGTCCCAGCGCGACAAAACCAAGCAACCACTGACCGAAGGGCTGGCTTCGCAGGGTGCTAAACACCTCGCTCATACCGCCTGCTTGATTGGGATTGATTTGATAAGCGGCGATGATAAAAAAGCTACCCACGATCACAAACACAGCACCACGAATCACTAAGCCGAAACGGCAAATAGGGTAGGCCCATTGTTGCGTTTGTGGTGGCATAGCGAAGTGTTTGTCGAATTTGGCCTTGTAGCCTTTAAGCGCGTGGGCCATACCTACCCCTATCATGATTAGGCCAACCCCAGCGACCAGCCAGCGCCCGAAAGGCTGCTGCATCAGCCAGCCCGCGACACCTTGTGAACCACCACCTGAATCACCCGAAGAGCCCGCCAATTGAAAGATGAGCGTGGCGGCAAAAAAAGCCAACAACGTGTGGGTAAAGGCGCTCGCCAATAAGCCCGCACGAATTGCCAGCCCCTTGGCGCCGTTGCCGTGATGGTCGGTGTCTTTAACTGCTTGGATAGTCCGCCACATCGCGTAGCCCACCAAGCCGATGGCCATAAGGGCTAACAAGACTTTTCCGAAAGGAGCGGTGAGCACGCGTTCTAAGGCGCCCCGACTGCCTTCTGTTTGGCCGCCTTGTCCAAAGGCTGCCAGCGCTGCAAGGCCGCCGACTAATACATACACAATGCCCCGAGAGGCGTAACCCATGCGGGCGAAAAGGGTAATCGCATCACGGTGGTCGGGGTTATTCACACTATTGGCCATGGTGTCCTCCTGACATATTAGGCGTTGCGCATCCCTATGCAATCTAGTTCATATAGCGCTTATCCGCGGCCCATACTGGCCTTGTGCTGTGCTATTGTCCAGCCTAGGCCAAGCCGAAGTGTGAAAGGCTTTTTTTGAAAAACACGAGCAGAACATGAGTACAATTTCGTCACCTATTTTCTGGCGCGATGCGCGTATGCCCTATGTGGAGCTGCGCAAGATTAGCGACGCGCGACAAGTTTGTTATGCGCCGCACAGCCATACGCATTGGTCGCTGGGGGCCATTACCGCAGGTAAAAGCACTTTTTGCTATCGCGATGCGACGCATCAGATTAGTGCGGGTGACATCGTTATGATGAACCCCTACTGGGTGCATGCCTGCAACCCTATCGAGAACCAGCCCTGGGCGTACATGATGCTCTACGTCGATACCGAGTGGCTGAGTGAATTGCGTTACCAATTGGGCCTGTTGAATACGCCGTATTGGCAAGATATCGCCACCGCCGTCATTACCCAGCCAGCGCTTTATGCCGGGTACTGCGATATGGCTGCTTGTTTGCTGGATGAACGCCGCGAGATTAGCGATAAGCAAACGGCGCTAGTCGAATACTTGTCCATCATGATGCAAGTGCTTGCTCAGGAATCCCCCGCGGTATTGCCCCAAGCGCCCAGTGCGCTAGAACAGGTCGCGGCCTATTTGCGTGCCAATTGTAGCGCTGATATATCGCTAGAACGCCTATGTGAGCAGTCCGGCTATAGTGCTGGGCACCTGATTCGCGCCTTTAAACAGCACTTCGGACTAACACCCCATGCTTACCTGATTAATCAGCGCATTCAGCTGGGGCAGCAAGCGTTAAAACAAGGGCAACCTATCGTTGAGGCGGCTTTGAACGCTGGCTTTAATGACCAGCCCCACTTTCAAAGGACGTTCAAGCGGCTGGTAGCAGCGACACCCAACCAGTACCGCTACCCGCTACTCAACCAGTAAGACAATAGCGCTAACCGCCAGGCAGATAGCGAGTGCGCGGTTAATCGTCAGTAAGATGATAGGACGATGAACATAGCGTTTCAGAAAAGCGCCTGCATATACCCAACTGGCTAGCGATAGCCAGCAAATAGGCAGATAAAGGCCGGCGAACAGCCATAGCAGATGGGGCTCATTAGCAGTGGTGTAGGCGCCAATGCCAGCGGCAGACGCCAGCCACGCCTTGGGGTTGAGCCACTGCATCATGGCACCTGTCATAAACCCTGGCGCTTTGACGCCGCCTCGCTCCTGCAAGCGCCCATCGTGCTGTAAAAGTTGATAGCTGAGATAGAGTAAAAACAGAATGCCTGCCCAGCGCAAAAACTCTTCCAGCAGCGGCAGCACATTCAGCAGGGAGTAAAGCCCCGCGCCGATGGCTAAAAATAGCGCGATAAACCCGAGCGTGGCGCCGGTTACAAAAACAAGCCCTTTAGCAATAGGGTAGTGCGTACCGCTACTCAAACAAACGATGTTGACCGGCCCCGGCGAAATAGACGCGGCAAGCGCAAATGCGGACATGGGCAGAAGTGTAGGCAGCAGTAGTGTAGCGCTCATTGTCATCCTCCTCGGTAGTGCAAGGAGTTTGCGGTGGTGCCCCCTGGAGGTATTGAACAAAATTGAGGTGGTCGCTTAAATCGATGCCTTCCACTCTGCTCTTTTAATGCCCAAACACCGACCAACCGGTACGCTGCACAAACATTTCCAGCGCCTGGGTGCCTAATAAGCTATTGCCGTAACTATCTAATCCCGGCGACCAGACGGCAATAGAACCGTGGCCTGGAGCAATCGCCAAGATGCCACCACCCACGCCGCTTTTGCCAGGCAGGCCGACGCGAAATGCGAACTCTCCCGAGGCGTCGTAGTGCCCGCACATCATCATTAGTGAATTGATACGCCGTGCGCGCTGGGGGGCTACCACGCGAATGCCACTGGGTTTGTTGATACCATCCGAGGCCAAAAATAGCCCGGCATGGGCCAACTGCTCACAGCTCATGGCGATAGCGCACTGGTGAAAATAGGTGCCTAGCACCTTATCGACATCATGGCGCAGGCGGCCAAAGGCTTTCATAAAGTGCGCCAATGAAGCGTTGCGGTCGCGGTGGGCCATTTCTGAAGCGGCCACCGCGTGGTCGAAGTAAATGCTGTCGTCATCGGCGATATAGCGCACAAAGCTAAGAATCTCGCCAAGTGTCTCTTTGGGCTCGTGGCCCATCATGATCGCATCGACTACCGCAATGGCCCCGGCATTGATAAACGGGTTACGCGGTTTGCCGCTTTCATGCTCGAGTTGCACGATGGAGTTGAAGGGATCCCCTGAGGGCTCGCGGCCTACTTTTGACCACAGCGAATCACCCACTTGCCCAAGTGCAATGGTCAGCGTAAATACTTTAGAGATACTTTGAATCGAGAAGGGCGTGGTGGCACAACCTGCCGAGTACACTTTGCCATCCACCGTGGCGAGCGAAATGGCAAACTGCTGTGGGTCAACATGGCCAAGCTCGGGAATATAGTCTGCGACCTTACCGCGTTCTTCGGCGTTTGCCATGGCTGCTGCAATGTCATTGATCAAGTCTTGCATGGGCGTATCGTGTACCGTCAATGGAGGCGGGGCATTACCCTAGCGAAAACTGGTGGAAATGTCTGTTAAACATAACGCCTCTTTTAAACATAAACTGTCTGATCACCTGCCAGTGCGCAAGATTCGGGTCGGCAACTCGCCCGTGAAGGCTTAGGCTGAAAGGAACTAGGCTTTGTACGAAAAGTCGGCGAGCGAAGACTAGACAAGGCAAAAATCAACGAGAAAGCGGAGTTTACGGGGTGTAAATGAGCGTTTCGAGGCGATTTTTAACGCAGTATTGTCGAGCGCAGTCAGTTTTCGTACAAAGCCTAAGCAGCTCCGACGGTCAGAGAGATAAGACAATGAATGACTATGAGCGTATCGAAAAAGCCATGGCCTATATGGTGGCTCATGCGGCGGAACAGCCCAATCTGGAAACGGTGGCTGCTCATGTTCATTTGAGTGCCTTCCACTTCCAGCGACTGTTTTGTCGTTATGCGGGGATTAGTCCCAAACGCTTTTTGCAGGCACTCACCTTAGAGCGCGGTAAGCAGTTGATGCATTCGTCCACTTCTTTGCTGGATATCGCCCATACCCTTGGGCTGAGCGGTGGCTCGCGGCTTTACGACCACTTTGTTCAGTTAGAGGCGGTCACGCCCGGCGAGTATAAGCGCCAGGGTGAAGGAGTGGAGATCGCTTATGGCGTTCACGAAACACCTTTAGGTCGCCTATTCGTCGCGGTAACGCCCCGGGGTATCTGCCGAATGGGGTTTGTCGATACGACTAATTCAGAGGAGTTACTGGCAAGGTTGGCCAAGGAGTGGCCGCGCAGCACCCTTCAACATAACACTGAGTCCACTCGCTATGCGGTGGAAAGGCTGTTTACTGAGCCTGAAGAGGGGGCTACCGCTGTCTCGCTACACGTCACTGGCACCAACTTCCAAATAGCGGTTTGGCGAGCGCTGTTAACGATCCCCGAGGGGCAATTTGCCAGCTATTCCCATATTGCTCAGGCGCTGGGATCACCTAAATCGTCCCGAGCAGTGGGCAATGCAGTGGGCGCTAACCCCATCGCGTTATGGATCCCCTGCCACCGGGTGATTCAACAAAGCGGTGCACTCGGTGGTTACCGCTGGGGATTAGAGAAAAAGCAGATGGTACAAGCCTGGGAGCTGGCGCTGGCTCACACAGATAACACAGCGCTCGCCCCCAGTTTAACGACCTAATCAATCAGCCCGTTCGCATCAAAAAACGGGAAGGGGCCAGGATAGCGCTGGATAAACCCTTGGTGAGTCACCATACCGTTAGTTGCCGACCACTGGTGTAGCAGGTAACCGGGAGGCTCTAGCTGAAAGCTGGAGGGGCCGTCTGGGGTGAGATCCAAACTCACCTGGTGGGAAACCCCAGGGCAGCTAATCGCCAAAGTGTTAGCAAAGCGCGCTTGGATCGAACGGTGCAGATGCCCACAGAGCACGCGCTCGACCTGGGCATGTTTGCCAATGACGTCGGCTAGCGCGTCTGGTCGCTTCAGCGGCTGGCGATCCATATGGTCGATGCCACTAACAAAAGGGTGGTGATGCACCATGACGAGAGTCGGTTTTTCGGGATGCTCTGCCAGCATAGTGTCTAGCCACTGCAGGCTTTCATCGCTTAGCTCACCATGGGGTTTGCCGGGCACCGATGAGTCGAGCCCTACAATGCGCACCGGGTAGTCATCCACGACCCAGTGTAAATAGTCGCGGTGCTGAAACAGGTAACGGTGCTCGGGAAAGGCGGCGCGCAGATGCTCGCGGTCATCATGATTTCCAGGGATCAAGTACACGGGCAGCATTAACTCAGCCAGAATCTGCTTAAAGGTGGCGTACTCGCTAGGGTGGCCAAAATCGACCAAGTCACCGCTAATTAGCACCAGGTCGGGCCGCGGCGCTAGCTGATTGAGCGTGCTGATTGCTTGGCGCAGCGCATTGGCGGTATCTACCTGGCGGTAAGAGAGTTTCCCGCCCGCCTTGATATGCGGATCGCTAATCTGGGCGATAAGGCATTGCTGGGCATGAGGATCTTTCTGAGCGTTTAAACCTTGATCAGCCATTGGCCATCTCCTTGGCATTAACAGGGGCAGTGGGCTTATCTGGATGAAAAAGCACGCTGGAGGGGAGTGCCAAACCAATCGCGGTACCGTTTGGCCAGCGCTGGCGGGAGGGGGCCTCAATCTGGAGCGGCGAAGCGCCGCCGGTGTCCACCATCAGGCGCTGGGTCTGGCCCAGGAAAATGCTTTGTACCACTTTCCCCTTTACATCGGCTTGGTCAACGGAAACCACCTGGATATCTTCTGGACGGCAGTAGACAGTGGATACTCCCTGCAAATGGGCAGCGATGAGTTCACCTCCATGGACGACCAATCCTCCATCGGCGCGTGTGCTGATCACGTCCAGGCAGTTAACCGCACCAATAAAATCGGCCACAAAGGCGTTGGCCGGCTGATGATAAATCTCTTGGGGAGTGCCCAACTGCGCAATGCGTCCGGCTTGCATTACCGCGATGCGGTCACCCAAGGCCATCGCCTCATCTTGATCGTGGGTGACGTAGACCGCCGTGGTGCCCAATTCACGCAGCAGTTGGCCGATCTCGATGCGTAAGCGGTCGCGCAGTTTGGCGTCTAGCGCTGCCAACGGCTCATCAAACAGCAGCACCTTGGGGCGAACAGCAATCGCACGGGCGAGAGCGACGCGCTGTTTTTGGCCGCCGGAGAGGGCGTCGATGCGCCGGTCACCAAAGCCTTGTAAGTCGACCATATGCATGACTTCGTCAAGCCGATGTGCGATCTCGACACGTGGCAAACGCTGTATTTTCAAGCCATAGGCAATATTGTCGGCAACGCTCATATTGGGAAATAGCGCGTAGTTTTGAAACACCATTCCCACGTCGCGCTGCTCAATCGGCAGAGCGGTGACATCACGCTCGCCAAACATTACTTGCCCGCCTTTGTCGGGGCTTTCCAGGCCGCTAATAATGCGCAGGGTGGTGGTTTTGCCGCAGCCGGAAGGGCCCAGCAGTACCAGGGTTTCGCCCGCATTAACCTGCAAATCAAGCGGCTGGAGCGCTGTGTTGCCGCCAGCGAAGGTGCGGCTGCATTGGTGTAGCGTAATGCTGACAGATGAACTCATAACGGATTCTCAAATAATAAAACTTAGCGGCGCTGCTCGGTGAGTCGGCCTGCCCACTGAATCGCCACTAGCAAGGGCACCACCATCACCAGAAATATCAGCGTGTAGGCTGAGCCGATTTCAAGGCGCATCGAGGCATAGCTGTCGGCTAAGCCGACCGGTAGCGTTTTGGTTAATGGGGTATGCAGCATCCAGGTAATGTTGAATTCACCGATCGATAGGGTGACCACCATCAGCGCCCCCGCCAAAATACCGCTCATACAGTTGGGGATGACCACCCCGAAAAAGCGTTGCCGAAAACTGGCGCCTAAGCTGGCGGCGGCTTCTTCCAGTTGGGGAAGCTTGGCGGTTTGCATCACGGAGAGCACCGCGCGCACCATAAAGGGCAAGGTAAACAGCACATGGCCAACAAGAATAAATAGCCAGCTGCCACGAAATTCACGGTAGCTGCCATAGGCAAGCAGTAGGGCAAGCGCGGTGGCCAGCCCAGGCACGGCAACTGGTAGCAGTAGGAGTTCTTCAAGCGCATTGGCCCAGCGGCGACGGCTGCGCAGCAGGCCATAGGCGGCGGGTACGCCAATCAGGATAGTGATCAATAAGCAGGCCAGCGCCAGTTTAATTGAGAGCCAGATGGTATCGGCGTAGAGCTGCCACACCTCATCCACCCAGCGCAGGGTCAGGCCACTCTCAAGGCCGACAAAGTAGTTTTCGGTCAGCCCCGCCATGACCGACATGGCGACGGGCACGATCATGAACAGGCACACCAGCAGGGTGAAGCCCAATTGCAGCGTGAAGCGTAGGCGAGATTTCATACCGAGGCTCCCAAGTTGCCGCCAGCCAGCCTGCGGGCAAGACTCAATGCCATCCAGGTGATCACGCCCAATACCACTGAAAGCGCGGCTGCCATGGCGAAGTTAGCGTAGTTGGTGAATTCGCCGTAGATATTGAGCGGTAGAATGCTCAACTGCGTGCCCAGGGTAAACGCCGTACCAAAGGCGCCCATACTGGTGGCAAAGCAGATGGCACCGGTTGAGAGCAGCGCGGGAGCAATGCCGGGTACGATGACGTCTTTGGTGACCTGCCAGGTGTTAGCACCTAACGAGCGAGCTGCCTCTTCAAGGCTTCTATCCAGGTTGTCGCAGGCAGCCATCACAGTGGTGATAACGCGAGGAATGGAGAAGTAAAGGTAACCAATAAATAGCCCGGCCAGTGAGTAGGCGAACATCCAGCGCTCGCCAAACAGCCACAGGCTGGTCTGCGCCAAGGCACCTTGACGCCCTCCCAGCATGATGACCAAAAAGCCCACCACCACGCCTGGGAAAGCCAGCGGAAAGGTGAGGATAGCCACTAGTATGGACTTGCCAAAAAAACGCTGGCGGGCGAGAAAAAATCCGGCAACGCCCGCAATGGCAACCGCTACCAGTGACACTATCAGCGAAAGACCAACGGTGGTCGCCAGGCTGATTAAGTACTGACGATGGGTAAGAATAGTCAGGTAAGCGCTAATACCGCTGCTTGGATCAGCCTCGGCGCCCATCATGATCAGACGCGAAAAAGGCAGTAGCCAAAAGGCGCAGAAAATCACCAGGGCAGGCAGTAAGGCGAACAACGCGATAAAGCGTTTACGCCGGGCTGGGCCTACCATCGTCGATGGTCGACTTAGGTAAGAAGCAGCCCCGGAGGGCTGCTTGGATGCCGCTGTCATGATTAACGAACCTCCGACAGATACCGCTCAGAGAAGCTACGTTGAGCAGCCGCCATGGCGGGGTAGTCAAGTGCCTCGGCGCGGGCATACTCGCTATCGGGCAGAAAGACTTCGCGTGCTTCGGGGGAAATGGCGCTGGCGCGCACGGGACGTAGGTAAGCATCTGCCCATACCGCTTGGCCTTGGTCAGAGAGCACGAAATCAAGCACTTGCTGACCGTTTTCGGGGTTAGGGCCATCTTTTACCAGGCTCATAACATAGGGCACTACCACGCTGCCCTCCTCGGGAATCACAAACTCTACGTTGGCACCATCGCTATGGCGTGCGCGGTAAGCGTTGAAGTCGTAATCGAGAAGAATCGGGATCTCACCAGAAAGTACTCGAGCGTAGCTGGTTTGCTTGGGCACAATCGGGTCGTTTTTGGCTAGCTGATTGAAGTAGTCGATCGCCGGAGTGAAGTCATTAAGATCGCCACCCATGGCTAGGTTGACCGCCACGGCACCGACGTAGCCAACAAAGGCGCTGGCCGGGTCAAGGTAACCCACCATGCCGCGATACTCGGGCTTGAGCAGATCTTCCCAGGAAGTGGGCACCGGCGCGCCATCCAAGGCGTCAACGTTGACCATAAAACCGAGGGTACCAGAGTGAATGGCAAACCAGTTACCTTCGGGGTCTTTTAGACCTTCAGGAATCTCATCCCAGTGTTCGGGCTGGTAGGGCGCCACTACGTCCTCTTCCATGGCTTGAATGCCGAAGGTCACCCCGTAGTAAACGACATCGGCCACCGGGCTACTGGCTTCGGCAACCAATTGGGCTAAGGATTGGCCGGAGTTCTTGTTGTCTTGCGGCACGCGAATGCCGGTCTCCTGTTCGATCAAACGCAACTGAGTGCCCCAGTCCGCCCACTCAGGCGGGCAGTTGTAGCAGATAGCGTTGTCGCTTGACTGGGCAGTGGCGACCCCTGACGCACTGATAACCGCCGTGGCCAGTAACGCTTGATAAAGATGCTTAAGGTTCATGCGTTTAAGACTCATACCAAGTTCCTCTATAAAGTGCTTAACGTGGACTTGCGGGATGCCGGGATTCCGACACTTTCGCCCTTACGCAATGCGTGGGGCAGGGGAGCGGGCGTGCATTTTTCTCCCCGAATCATGGCTAACAAGGTGTGAACCGCGGTGCGCCCAATGTCGGCGCGAGGCTGCTCAATGGTGCATAGCGATGGGTAGAGGTGCTTGCCTAAGGCAATGCCATCAAAGCCCATCACAGAAAGGTCGCCAGGCACGTTAAAACCTGCGCGTTGTAATTCGCCCATCAGGCTGATGGCGAGCAGATCATTGGTACAGATCACCGCGCTGAGAGCCTCTGGCCCTTGCAGTGCAGGTGTTAGGCTTTTCAGGTCAGCTTGGGTATGGCGGGTCATCTCAACCAACGGGCGTGCGATCAGGCCTGCCTCGCGGATAGCGTGGCAGTAACCGTCAAAGCGCTGCCGGGCGCGGTCTGATTGCAGCAGCGGGCCAGCGACCATGCCAATGCGCTCATGACCCAGGGTGATTAAATGGCGGGTGGCATCAGCGCTGGCAGCGCGGTTATCGACGCCAATAGAGGGAAAACCACTTTTCCCTGGCGGGTTGTAAACTAGTAAGCACGGGGTGGTTTCTAAGCGCAGCGTGTTCAGCACGGCACTGTTATCCGCTTCAGCCACGGTCAGCACCAAGCCGTCCACGCGCTGGCGCAGCATCTCCTCAACAATGTCACCCTCGCGGCTGGGCGAGTATTCGCTGGTGGTAACGATCAGTGAGTAGCCAGACGCGCGGGCGGCCACTTCCATGGCTTGTAGCTGCTCGGCGAATACGGGGTTATCGAGACTGGGCACCATCACGCCAATCATCTGTGTCGCTTGAGAGCGCAGCTGTTGGGCGATTTTATTTGGCCTAAACGCTAACTGCTGGGCAGCGTTAAACACTTTTTCACGGGTAGCGGGGCGTACCAAGTCGGGGTTTGAAAAAGCCCGCGCCGCGGTTGCCCGAGAGACTCCTGCGAGTTTGGCCACACTAAGTAAATCTGCCATGGAAATACCTGTTATGAATGCAATGAGATCGATCTCATTTATTAGGTGTCAGCCTAGAGATGGCGTATGACGAATTGATGGCAATAAAAAGTATTTTTGATTATTAAGGGCAGCAGCGTGCTTAAGCGGAGATTGAACACATTGCACCGCTTAGCCCCTCCCGCTAAAGTCTCGCTCTTGTTCACCTGGACGAGACTTCTTTATGGCTACACTGATGATTCAAGGCACCACCTCGGATGCGGGTAAAAGCACTGTGGTGGCTGCCCTTTGCCGCGCGCTGGCAAGGCGTGGAGTATCGGTGGCGCCATTTAAACCCCAGAATATGGCATTGAATAGCGCCGTGACTGAGGACGGCGGCGAGATTGGCCGTTCCACGGCGTTACAGGCGCAAGCCTGCTATTTAGCGTCCCACAGTGATATGAACCCGGTACTGTTAAAGCCGGAAACCGATCGTGGCGCCCAGGTGATTTTACGCGGCAAAGTGCATGGCCATATGGATGCGCTGGATTACCACGCCTATAAACGCACCGCGAAAGAGAGCGTGATGGCGGCATGGCAGGCGTTGGAAAACCGCTTTGATGTCATTATTGCCGAAGGGGCGGGCAGCCCTGCTGAGATCAACCTACGCGAGGGGGATATCGCCAATATGGGCTTTGCCGAAGCGGCTGACTGTCCAGTGATACTGGTGGGCGATATTGACCGCGGTGGGGTATTCGCCCAATTGGTAGGTACGTTGGCGCTGTTGAGCGAGAGCGAACAGGCGCGTACCAAAGGCTTTATTATCAACCGCTTTCGAGGTGATATAGCGCTGCTTAAGCCGGGGCTTGAATGGTTGGAGGAGCGTACGGGAAAACCCGTATTCGGAACACTGCCTTATCTGCAGGGGCTAGTACTCGATGCTGAAGATAGCATTGGTTTAACCCACGCCGAAAAGGCTAGCCAGACACTTAACGTGATCGTTCCGGCGCTACCGCGCATCAGTAACCATACTGACTTCGATCCGCTGCGGTTGCACCCACAGGTATCGCTGACCTTTGTGGGGCCCGGCCAGCCGATACCCGCCGCCGATGTGGTCATTCTGCCCGGTAGTAAAAGTACCGCGAGCGATTTGGCGTGGTTAAAGCAACAGGGCTGGGATAACGCCATTCAGCGCCACCTGCGCTACGGCGGCAAGGTGTTAGGTATTTGCGGTGGCTTTCAAATGCTGGGCGAATGGGTGGATGACCCTGATGGTCTGGAGGGTAAGCCAGTAAAAGTGGCGGGCTTGGGCTTGTTGCCGCTGACCACCCGAATGGTGGCAGGCAAACAGCTACGCAATGTTCGCGGCGTGACCGTTGCTGAAGGGGTAACCGTCACCGGATATGAAATTCATAATGGCGTAAGTGAAGGGCAGGCGCTTAACGCGCCATTATTTGACATAGAAGGCCGACCAGAAGGCGCCGTCAGTGAGGATGGCCAAATAATCGGTACTTACCTGCACGGGTTATTTGACCACCCGGAGGCCTGCCAAGCCCTACTGAAGCAGTTGGGACTCGTTAATGGAGAGCAGAGCGATTATCAAGCTCACCGAGAACGTGAGCTTGACCGTTTAGCCGATATGCTGGAAGCCCATATCGATATTGAGGCGGTTATTGCGCTGATTGATGCGGGCGCTTCGCCATCACAGTGATTTCAATACTGCTTCCGCCGTAGAGGTTAGGGGATTCGGTGCAGGTGCGGGCAGGGTAGCGGCCAGGTTCAAAGTACTCCGCGTAAACAGTGTCCATGTCTTGGATAGCGTGTAGATCTGTGAGGTGGATATCCACCCGCACTATATCCGCTAAGCTGCCGCCTTCCATTTCAAGCATGCGCGATAGTGCGCGCATCACAAGGCGAGTCTCTTCTTTAACGTCGCCTTTGACTGCGTGGCCGTTAGAGAGATCGCCAACGGTCAGTCCTGAAATAAACACATAGTGATCATCGACTACCATGTGGCTACCGGGGAAGCTTGGTGTGGGCATGGTAGGGTCATTCATAAAGGTGGGCATGCTAGCTCCTTCTAAGTGATGTTCACGCTTACAGTTATCTTCGACAGATTGTTAACAGTAGTGTTCAGTATCAGTAAAAATGAATAGAGGACGCGTGAGGCATGTCGCGCTGTCAAAACGGCGATAATTACTCTAGGCTTGCGGCTTTTTAGTCGCTGAGGATGATTCATATGAAGGTCGTACACGTTAACGCAGAGGCCCAGCGCAACGCCTGTCTGGCGCGACTATGCGCTGAGGTATACGGGCAACAGGCTGGTCTAACGCCGCTGGTCGTGTTCACCGGCACCTGCAGTGTGTTATTTCCTCAGGAAGCCGCGCGACTGTTTGCTGCCGTTGACGGCCAGGGTAAACCCCAAGCGCTAGCGCTGCTAGTGCTGGACGAAGAAGGCGAGGGTATGACCGTGACCCACGCCTGCGCACTTGACCAGACAGATGCCCAGCAGCGTTTGATCAGCGAGCTTACTCTGAAAGCGCCGCTACGGGTCGAAGTGGATAACGCCGAACGAGAAGCGTTCTATCAAAAAAGTGGCATTAAGCGCTGGTTCGGCGGGGTGGATGGAAAGCGTATTGGCTTGGGCGCTCGCCACCCTGCCAAGAGTATTCGCGAATTAGCGCCTACCCTAGTGTTGGATGAAGCGCTTATCCTGCGCCGCTTTAAACATGACCCTAAGGCGTTTGAAACGGCCAAACAGGCATTTTTGAAGGGCTTAAACGATTTCCCGCAGTCGCTTTAATAGCCCTTAGGAAACGCTGCGTTCCAGTTTGTGCAACCAAGTTGCACGTTGTTGCCATGTTATTTACGTGTTGCCCCGATAAAATAAGCATCACGACTAGCTTATTAAAAGAAGGGAGAAGCTGCATGGCATTACCGATAATGGATAACAGTCAACGTTACGGTGCGATTAGCCGCTTGTTGCATTGGGGGATGGCGCTACTGTTTGCTTGGCAGTTTACGAGTGCCACGGCGCACTGGCTTTTTCCGGACACACCCTTTGAAGAGTTCTTCTGGGGAACCCATTACCCAGTGGGTGTATTGCTACTGACCTTAGTCGTACTGAGAGCGATATGGGCGTTGGCCAATGCATCGCGCCGTCCGCCATCGGTGAGCGTTATGGCAAAGTTGGGCCATCTTGTTCTCTACGGCTTGATGATGGTGATTCCGACGATTGCGCTTATTCGCCAGTACGGTTCGGGCCGCTCGCTTGAGGTGTTTGGCTTTACGCTGATGTCAGGTTTTGAAGGCGAGGAAATCACCTGGATGACAGATCTGGGCGGTTTGCTCCACGGTGAGCTAGGCTGGACATTGTTAGCGTTGATCGTAGGGCACATCGTGATGGCCATTTTGCATCGCAAGCTGACTCACCACGACGTGCTGACGCGCATGGCCAGATAATCAGACTACTTCTTTGCTAGCTCGCGCATGGCGGTTTCCAAACCCTCCATGGTCATGGGGTACATGCGGTCATCAATGATCTCGCGGATTAGTTGAGTAGAGTAGGTGTACTCCCATGCCCGGGGTGGCATCGGGTTAAGCCACGCCAGGCGGGGAAACGTTTCGCATAAACGCTTCAGCCACACGCCGCCCGCTTCGTCGTTAAAGTGCTCTACGCTACCGCCGGGGTGGGTGACCTCATAGGGCGACATGGCCGCGTCACCGACAATCACGACCTGGTAATCCGCACCGTAGGTGTGCAAAACATCCATGGTCGGGATCCGCTCGTTACCCCGACGCATATTGTTTCGCCAAACCCCTTCGTAAAGGCAGTTATGAAAGTAGTAGTGCTCAAGATGCTTGAACTCTGAACGGGCGGCAGAGAACAGTTCTTCGCAGACGCGAATATGATCATCCATCGAGCCGCCCACATCCAAAAATAGCAGCACTTTAACGGCGTTATGGCGCTCCGGGCGCATCTGAACGTTGAGTAGCCCGGCGTCCTTGGCAGTTTCGCGAATAGTGCTATCCACGTCAAACTCATCTAGCGCCCCTTGGCGGGCAAACTTGCGCAGGCGACGCAGCGCCATTTTGATATTGCGCGTGCCTAATTCCAGAGAATCATCGTAATCGCGGAAGCGTCGCTCGTCCCAGACCTTGGTGGCGCGGCGGTGGCGGGAGCCATCCTGACCAATGCGAATGCCTTCCGGGTTGTAGCCGTAGGCGCCAAAGGGGCTGGTGCCGCCGGTGCCGATCCATTTATTGCCGCCCGCGTGGCGCTCTTTTTGCTCCTCCAGGCGTTTTTTGAACGTCTCAATGAGTTCTTCGAGGCCGCCCAGGGATTCGATCTTGGCTTTCTCTTCGTCGGTAAGCTGCTTCTCAAACTCCCGGCGTAGCCAGTCATCGGGGATCAGCGCTTCAATGGCGGCGTCCATATCCTCAAGGCCTTTAAACCAGGCGGCGAAGGCACGATCAAAGCGGTCAAAGTGGCGTTCGTCTTTGACCATCACCGTGCGGGCCACCTGATAGAAGGCTTCCATATCGGCGAACACCACACCGCGTTCCACCACGGCGTGAAGATCCAGCAGCTCACGTAGCGATACCGGAACGCCCGCACGCTTTAGTGTTTCGAATAGGCCAATAAACATGGCTTAGCGGCCTGTGCCTTTTTGGCGACGGATCATAAACGCCAGGCGTTCCAGCAGTTGGGTGTCCTGCTCGTTTTTGACCAAGGCGCCGGCCATGGGTGGAAGTGCTTTGGACGGATCGCGGTTGTAGAGCGCCTCTTGAGCAATATTGTCAGCCATCAGTAGCTTGAGTCAGTCGACTAGTTCAGATGTGGAAGGCTTTTTTTTGAGGCCTGGCGCTTTACGTAGCTCGAAAAATACCTCTAAGGCTTCGCTGACCAGCTTGGGGGCGATATCCGGGAAGTGCACATCGACAATCGCCTGCATGGTCTCGCGGTCAGGGAACTCAATGTAGTGGAAAAAGCAGCGGCGTAGGAACGCGTCTGGCAGCTCTTTTTCATTATTCGAGGTAATAACAATAATCGGGCGCTGTTCGGCGCGAATGGTTTCGCCGGTTTCGTAAACGTGGAATTCCATACGATCCAGCTCTTGAAGGAGGTCGTTGGGGAATTCGATATCGGCCTTGTCGATCTCGTCGATCAGTAGCACCACCCGTTGATTGGCGGTAAAGGCTTCCCACAGCTTGCCGGGTTTGATGTAGTTGGCGACGTTTTCCACGCCTTCAACGCCTAGCTGAGAATCCCGCAGGCGGCTGACTGCATCGTACTCGTATAAGCCCTGGGCCGCCTTGGTGCTGGATTTGATATGCCAGGTAATCAACTGAGTATCGAGAGATTCAGCCAGCTCTTCAGCCAGCAGGGTTTTGCCGGTACCCGGCTCGCCTTTGATCAACAGCGGCCGCTCGAGCACCACGGCAGCATTCACCGCCTGCTTAAGCGCATCGGTTGCGATATAGGAAGAAGTGGAGTCAAACGCCATGGGAGGGCCTCGGCTTGTCGAAAGCGGGTTTATAAAAGGATAAACGGATTCAAACAAGTGTACGTGAGGGTCACCCTCAAGGCCAAGAGGTAGTGGTAGCTGGCTGGCATTCTGCACAACACTGTGCCGAGTGCAGGTTTCCGCGAGGGCGCTGTTAACCCATCCGTGGGCGCTACTTTCGCCATCCATGGCGAAAGACCCTCGCTTCAACCTGCCCTCGCACCGTGTTCTCAAGATATGTTGCAGTTATTTCCCAATCAAAAGCTTTGAAGTAGCTTTTTATCACCCCTGCCAATTCGGCGGCACTATGTCTTGGCGCTGCATTTGCCGGTATATCGTGGGCCTTGAAACCCCGAGAGCGCGAGCCACGGCGCTAATGTTCCAGTGCTGCTCCTTGAGCATTTCCAGCAATGTGTGATCGCTGTCGCTACCAGCGTCTGCAGGCAGGGGAGTTGCTTGCCGAGTGATGCGTTGGCTTAGGCACTGCTCAGGTAAGTCATGAACGGTGATTTCTTCGTTTTCTGAGGTGGCCAGTGCAAAGGCCAGCGCATTCTTTAGCTGACGGATATTACCGGGCCAGGCGTAAGCTAGTAGGGCGCTAATGGCATCGGCCCGCAGGCGCGGTGATTGGCTGGAGGCTCGCTCCTGGATGATGTCATCAAATACGCGGCGGATAACGTAGAGCTTATCGGCGCGGTCGCGTAGCGCGGGCAGGCGCAGTTGAGCCCCGTTAAGGCGGTAATAGAGGTCTTCGCGGAACTCACCCTGCTGGATCATCGAATCGATATTGCGATGAGTGGCGGTAATCACCCGAATATCAACCTTTTCAGGCTTATTGGCCCCAAGAGGCATCACTTCTCGCTCGGCCAGTACGCGCAGTAGGCGGGTTTGCAGGGCCAGCGGCATATCGCCGATTTCATCTAAAAACAGTGTGCCGCCGTGGGCTTGGGGAATCAGCCCGCGCATGCCTTTGGCGCGCCCGCCGGTAAAGGCGCCGGGCTCGTAACCAAACAGCTCGCTTTCGATCAGCGCTTCGGGAATGGCGGCACAGTTTACTGCGATAAAGGGGCCTTTAGATCGGTTGCCGCTGTCATGCAGAGCACGGGCAACGACCTCTTTGCCGGTGCCGGTTTCTCCGCTAATCAGCACATTGACGCTGGCTTCGTTGCGCAACCGTTCAGCCAGTTTCTGCACTTTGCGCATGGCGGGGTCGTCGGCGCCGAGGCGTACCAGTGGTTCCGGCAGGCTGGAGGCGAGAGGTTGTGCTTGCTGAGCAGGGCGCGGGCGGCGTGGCTCCAGCAGGCTAATAAAGTAGATCGTGTTATCGACCCTGGCGCGAAAAGCACGCAGTTGATCGTCGGTGGCGCTATTAATGCTGAGTACATCGGCGATCTCGCACTCGAATAGCTCCCCCAGCATTGGGGTGTGATGGGCTGACCAGGGTGGCCAACGGCGCTGGTGTTCACTTATCAGATCACGACCCACTGCGTTGGCAGCAATCACTTGCCCGTTCTCTTCAATGGCGATGAGTCCGCGCCCGTTTACATGCACGAACTCTCGCGAGGTATCCAGCCGCACCATCAGGCAGTCACGGTAGCGCTGGAGAAAATAGGCGTCCTCAATCATGCGTGCGTAGAGCGTTACCAGCGAGAGGCTGAAATTTTGACTCTCATGCTGGGTAGGCGATTGCAGCGCGGAGATATCCAGCACGGCCATGACGTTGCCTTGTGGGTCGGCGATGGGGGCGGCAGTACAGGTAAGCGAAATATGCGAGGCGTCGAAGTGCTCCTGGCGGTGGCAGATAATCGCCTGGCGATCATGCAGGCAGGTGCCTACGGCACAGGTGCCCGCAAAGCGTTCGTCCCAGTCAGCACCGAGATAAAGGCCTGCTTTGCGCAGTTGCTGGTCTTGGTTGGGATCGCCACGAAACTCAACGGTTATCCCGCGGTGGTCGGTGAGCAGTAGCACGTAGCCGAGTTGCGCAATTTGCTGATAAAGCTGGTCAACCCCGGCTCTTGCCACATGCAGGAGTTCATCCACGGATTCCCGGTGCTCAATCAGGATTTGCTGGGGCACTACCCGGGCTGGGCGTGGCTGGGTGGGATCGAGCTGGTACTCGTTTAGGCAGCGCAGCCAGGAACGCCGAATGGTTTGCTGGGCCGGTAGCTGCGGAACTTCCAGGCCTTCGCCGAGCTGGAAAATATGCTCAATATGCTGGCGCTGGACGGATTGCAGCCGTGCAGGCAGAGGCGATTGAGTAGGCATGGCGTAGTTCACCGTAGGGATTGTTATTGTCCTTCCAGCCTATGCGCTCTGGCGTGGGTGTCAACGCAGTGCTATTACGCCGTTAGTCGTGCGTTACACCTGTAACACCTAGCTGTAAACAGTGTGACAGGTGTCCACCTCCTCACTACGTCTTATCGCCGCTTCGTTTTATTAAATAACGTTATCTTTCAGTTGGTTGTAGTGGCTTTGTGTGTTTTGGCACGGCGGATGCTTGGAGTTGGGTGTCTCACAAGCAATTCAACAATAACAAACGATGGAGTTCTCGCTATGTCACAGACACCGACACAAACACATCAAACCGCCACGGCGACTGTCCAAGGGTGGCTGAGTGATTTTGATAAAGCGCTGCAAGCCCAGGATATTCAGCGTGTTTTGTCGCTATTTAATGAGGAGTGCTACTGGCGCGACTTTGTAACCTTTACCTGGAATTTAAAAACCTGTGAGGGAAAAGATGCTATTCAGGCCTTGCTCAATGCCACCCTGGAGAACACACGTCCTTCGAACTGGCAGCTAGAAGGCGAAGCTACCCAAAACGGCGATATCAGTGAGGCGTGGTTTACCTTTGAGACCGCGGTCGCCAGCGGCAAAGGTTACCTGCGTCTAAAAGACGGCAAATGCTGGACGCTACTAACCACTATGCAGTCGCTTCATGACTACCCCGAACCGCGTAACCACAACCGCCCAAAAGGAGCTGAGCACGGGGCCAATAAACAGCGTGAAACCTGGTTAGAGTCACGGGAGCGCGAAGAGGCAGAGCTTGGCTATACCCAACAGCCTTACTGCGTAATCATCGGCGGAGGCCAAGGTGGGATTGGCCTTGGGGCGCGGCTGAAGCAGATGGACGTGCCGACCATCATCATAGAGCGCAACGAGCGAGCCGGTGACTCCTGGCGCAAGCGCTATAAATCCCTCTGCCTGCATGATCCAGTCTGGTACGACCACCTTCCCTATATTCCTTTCCCTGAAAACTGGCCGGTGTTTGCGCCTAAAGACAAGGTGGGCGATTGGCTGGAAATGTACACAAAAGTGATGGAGCTCAATTATTGGAGTTCCACTGAGTGTCAGAATGCTCGCTTCGATGAAGCCGCAGGCGAGTGGGTTGTTAACGTCAAACGCAACGGCGAAGCGATCACGCTACGCCCGAAACAGCTGGTAATGGCCACCGGGATGTCGGGTATGCCCAATGTGCCGTCATTTCCTGGTGCAGAGAGCTTCGCAGGCGAACAGCAGCATTCCAGCCAGCACCCAGGGCCGGATGCTTACGCGGGCAAGAAGTGCGTGATTGTAGGCTCGAATAACTCTGCTCACGATATTGCCGCGGCACTTTGGGAGCACGACGCCGATGTGACCATGCTGCAGCGTTCATCCACCCATATTGTGAAGTCGGACTCTTTGATGGAGGAAGTGCTGGGGCCGCTCTACTCCGAAGAGGCGGTGGCCAGTGGCTTAACCCACGACAAGGCTGATCTGATTTTTGCCTCGATTCCCTACAAGGTGCTGCCGGACTTTCAGCGCCCGGCGTTTGAGGCAATCAAACAGCGCGACGCCGAGTTCTATCAGAAGCTGGAAGACGCGGGTTTTATGCTCGATTTTGGTGACGACGACTCGGGTCTGTTCTTGAAGTACCTGCGTCGTGGCTCGGGTTATTACATCGATGTGGGCGCCTGTGATCTGGTCGCCAACGGCGATATCAAACTGCGCAGCGGCGTAGGCATTGAGCGCATCAATCCCCACTCCATCACCCTCACCGATGGCAGCGAGCTAGCGGCAGATTTGATCGTTTACGCCACCGGTTATGGCTCCATGAATGGCTGGGCGGCGCGGCTTATCTCTCAGGAAGTGGCGGATAAAGTCGGCAAGTGCTGGGGCCTGGGCTCTGACACCACCAAAGACCCTGGCCCCTGGGAGGGCGAGCTGCGCAATATGTGGAAACCCACCCAGCAAGAGGCGCTGTGGTTCCATGGTGGCAACCTGCACCAGTCGCGGCACTACTCACACTATTTGGCGCTGCAGTTAAAGGCACGGATGGAAGGGCTGGAAACGCCTGTCTACGGTCTGCAGCCGGTTCACCATACGTCTTAAAACAGGAAGGGTAACCCATGAGTCAGTCAAGCATGCAGGCAGCGGTATGGTATGCAGCAAAAGATTTACGCGTTGAGCAAGTGCCGGTTCCCACTATCAGCGACCCCCATGAAGTGAAGGTGAAAGTGGCTACCTGTGGTATTTGCGGCAGTGATCTGCACGAGTATGCCGCCGGGCCCATTTTTATTCCGGTCGGTAAGCCGCACCCGATCAGTGGCGAGCAGGCGCCGATCATTATGGGCCATGAATTTGCCGGGGAAGTAGTCGAGGTCGGCGAGAAAGTCACGCGGGTGAAGGTAGGCGACCGCGTGGCGATTGAGCCGATTCTCTCGCCCAACAAAGATGGCGCTTACCAGATGGAGCGCTATAACCTGACGCCCTTGCTTGGCTTTCATGGTCTATCCGGCGGTGGCGGTGGCTTTTCCGAGTTCACCGTGATGGGGGAGCATATGGTGCACAAGCTGCCGGATGATCTCAGCTTCGAGCAGGGCGCACTGGTCGAGCCCGCGGCGGTAGCGCTACATGCGGTGCGTCAAAGCTGCCTGAAAGCAGGGGATAGTGCGGCCGTGTTTGGTGCTGGGCCGATTGGCTTGATGACCATTGAAGCGCTAAAAGCCGCAGGCGCTGCTCAAATATATGCTGTTGAGGTCGCGCCTTCACGGAAAGCTAAAGCTGAAGCGCTAGGTGCCACTGTGGTTGATCCGCAGCAAGAGGATGTTGTGGCGAAATTACAAGCCTTGAGCGGTGGTGGAGTGGACGTGGCGTTTGAAGTGACCGGCATTCCTGCCGTGCTGAATCAGGCGCTGCACAGCACCCACGAAGGGGGCGAAGTGGTGGTGGTGAGTATTTGGGAAGGAGAGGCCAGCTTTCAGCCTAACGATTTAGTCATCAAAGAGCGCACCATGAAGGGCATTATTGCCTATCGCCATGTTTACCCCGCGGTAATGGCGCTGATGCAACGAGGCTACTTCCGCGCCGAGGACATGGTGACCCAGCGTATTCCATTGGCGGATATCGTGGAGGAGGGCTTTGAGGCGCTGCTAAACGATAAAGCCCAAGTGAAAATCATCGTGACACCTAACCACTAATCTGAGGATTCCGAGCGTAAACAAACGCATATGATGCTTTGTGATGCAAAAAGACCGCAAAGTGCGCAATGCTGGTGCATTTTGTTTGCTGCAGTGCGTCGGAGCTTGATGCTAATCGAGTGATTTTTTATTAAATATTTGATTTTTAATAATATTTAAAAAAGTGGCACGCAGATCGCAATATATATGGCAAAGGATGAGTGAATAGAGAGGCGCAATTAACCATCTGGCTTCTTTTCCTTCTTCATCCACGTTGCTACCGGCTGGTAGCAATAAGCAGAGTGAGCTGGCGTGCTCCACCTGGTCCCCTTCGGGGGACTTTTTTTGTGCGCCCGGCACGGGCGCACTCCTGGAGGTGCAAGTCCTCCCGTAAGCTGGCCACAGCGAACGAAGCGAAGCGCAACTGCGGAAGGGTGACCAACCGTGGGAAGGAAGCGTGGAGCGTAAACCGCGA
>NZ_HG423343.1:4191328-4367003 GCF_000982975.1 Halomonas sp. A3H3
GTGTGGCAGGGGACCGGTCAGCCATGCTGACCGCCCCTATGCCGATATGCCCGGATTTTATGCCAGAGCTCACCACATAGGAAAAACTATCAGGGCGCAGTTTCTTATAACAATATTTTACAAGCAATTTGGAAACAGTGTTCTTATACTATATTCTGTACAGGTAAGTTGGATAGCAAGTACCGCAATCCCCAAGCGCAAGGAACTGCGCGCTGCATAGAGGACGACCCTGATGAGTAATATGAAATTGATTTCTGCCGCTGTAATCACTGCTGGTTTCGCACTGGCAAGCCAAGCGGCTCTCGCTTACAACGCTGGTGACGCATTCGTCCGTGGCGGCGTTGCCCAAACGGATACGGGTTCAGGTAACGGTAACGTAGCAGGTGACTCACTAAGCGTTGATGAAGCTCGTGGATTAACCTACGGCGTGGGCTATCTGTTTACTGACAAAGTGGGCATTGAGCTCAATAGCTCTGAAGAATTTGAGCACGACTTGAGCGTTAGCGGTGTCGACGCGGGTAGCATTGACCGCCTGCCGATCAACCTGCTGGTCAACTACTACCCGTTAGGTGGTTTGGATTCACGTGTACAGCCTTACGTGGGTGCTGGCCTTAACTACACCCATTTTTCCAGCGAGCCCAGTGGTCTAAGCGTCGATGAGAGCTATGGCGCGATCGGCCAAGTAGGCGTGGATCTGGCCGTTACTGATAACGTTATGCTCAATGGTTACGCAAGCTACGCTGACGTGAACGCAGACATCAACGTCGGTGGTGAAGTTGACATCGAACCCGTCACCATTGGCGGTGGTGTTACTTATCGCTTCTAAGTTTTACTAGATTTTAGCTTTGCCTAGATTTTAGCTTTGCCTAGATTTTAGCTTGGCTAAGTCTTCTGAAATATTACTACGCCCGGCCTTGAGCCGGGCGTAGTGCGTTGTAGAGTGTCGATTAGCGCAACGTTATAGAGGGCTTATGGCGTTAAGTTATCAAAGCCGCTTTCTGTCACTGCTACGTTATCTTCGATACGAATACCGCCACAGGGGGCGAGTTGGTCGACCAACCGCCAGTTAATGGGCAGTGAGGTGTTGCGCAGCGGGTCGAGCAGCATTGCGATAAAATAGAGCCCAGGCTCAATGGTAACGACCATACCAGGGCGCAGCGTGCGCGTAAGCCGTAGCGCTGGGTGCTGCTCTGGCGCGGGGGCGGGTGTGCCATTCGGGTGGCGTAACCCGGCCACATCATGCACTTGAAGGCCCAGCGAGTGGCCCAGTCCATGAGGGCAAAATGCCCGGGTTACACCCTCGACAACCGCTTGTTCTGCTGTGCCTTTAAACAGATCATTAGCCACCAATATTTCACCCAGGTGGTGATGCATCTGCTCGTGGAGTGCTAAAAAGTTAACGCCTGGGGCTACGCCTTTGACTAACTCATCTTTCAGCCCATGCATGGCGGTGACCAGTTCGCTAAACGCGATGGGTGCATCAGGGCCAGCGTAGGTGCGGGTAATATCAGCGCAGTAACCACGAAAGCGGCGACCCGCATCGACTAGCAGGCTATAGCGCTGTTTAGGTGCGTTCAGGTCGTAGTGTTGATAATGCAGCACGCCAGCATGCTCATTTAAACCAATAATATTTTGGTAAGGCACGTTTGATTCGCGCTGACGACTCGCTGCTAAGTACGCCAACTGAATATCCAACTCACCGGATGCGCCAATAAAGGCGGCCTGGGACGCCTGATGGCCCGCTATCGCTAAGCGGTTGGCTTCACGGATACAGGCGATCTCATAGGGTGTTTTAAACAGCCGTAATTCATCAAGGGCATGGACTATTTGCTCAGGGTGATGCTCTGCTTTTAGCGCCTGCTGGATGTTGGTGGCAAGACGCTCAATATCGCCAATGACGGCGGCATTCCCCGAAAGCGGTGGGGTGGTTTTCTCGCTGCATAAGTGGATATCAAACGCGTCTACCCAGGGCTCTTCGGGAAGGTGAGTAGGCAAGTGCCAAAAATCGGCGGGCGCATACAAGTACAGCTGCGGGCGCTTTTCTGGCTGAATAATCAACCAGCTATGCTGCACATCAGCTAAACCCACCCAGTGCATAAAATGCCCGTAAGTTTGAAAAGGGGGCGCGTGGTCATCAGCAAAGTGTACGCTGGTATGACCACTGTAAATCGCCAGACTATCAAACCCGTGGTCGGTCAAAATATCTGAATAAGCACGCTGCAGGTGCGCTAGATGCTCACGTTGCAGATTGAATAGGGTGGTTGACATACAAATGCGTCCTTTATCAATTCGTTCATACGCGTGGTGGCGCGAGTTCGCTCCAGAGGCTATCCAGCTCCGCGTGGCGATGATTTTGATGACGGTATAGCCGTAGCTCCATAGGCACATCCCAGCGACTATCGCCCGCTCTTACCAGCGTGCCTTGAGCAAGCTCTGCTGCGACGTTGCGCTCTGGCAGCCAGCTCATGCCGTAGCCAAGTAGCACCAGCTCTTTAATACCCGCCGCGTAGAGGTTTTCACTCTGCGCGGTTAAATAGGTGGTTTGGGGGAGCCTGGCTAGGTGTGCTTTCACCGCAGACCCCAACAACCCACGCTTGGGGTAGGCAAGCCACGGCAGTGGTTGATGGCGTGACCCAGGCAGCAGGGCGCGTGGTTCTCCCTCTGGGGTTAACCCGGTCACTGGAATCAGCCTTTCATGACCAATCACACGATAATTACAGGCGCTGGTGTCGATCTCCAGATCGCAGCGCCCAATCGGCCAGTAACAGATAGCCAGGTCGCACTCGGCACGCGCCAAGGCTTGAAAGTAGTCATTGGCCACCCAGCCGGTCGCCCGCAAATAGGGCTGTACGCGATCTTGCCACCCTGTCGCCGATAGCCACTCCGGCAAGAAGTGCGGCAACAGGCTCTGCGGTGCTGCGACCATGATGCGCCGCTGCTGGCCAGCGTTAATTTCGCGCACCCGGTCACGGGTCAGCCGCACCCGGTCGGTTACCTGTTCGCACAGGGTCAGAAACTCCTCCCCGGCCGGGGTGAGCGAAAGTGGCAGCGTTTGGCGATTAATCAGCGTTACGCCCATCTCCTCCTCGAGCAGTTTTATCCGCCGGGAGAAGGTGGGCTGGGTAACGTTTTGATCATCTGCTGCGCGTGAGAAGTGCCGCGTTCTGGCCAGGGCGATAAAGTCTTCTAGCCAGCGAATTTCCATGCTCTACCTCTCAGCACCTGGGGTCGCTGTGTCGAATATGACACCCGCTTCATAGGCGCCCCTCCTCAACAGCGTGGCACGCCACACGGGTTCCGTCATCCTGTGTTTGCAGCACGGGAATTTCTTGCTTACAGCGCGCATTGGCGTGGGGGCAGCGGCCATGAAACACGCAGCCGCTAGGCAGGTTAACCGGGGTCGGTACTTCGCCGGTGAGACGGATATGCTGGGGGCGGTCATCCTTCAAGCGTGGAATCGCCGAGAGCAGCGCCTGTGTATAGGGGTGGCGCGGCTTATCAAACAGCGTCGCCGTGGTGGCAACTTCACACACTGTGCCTAAGTACATCACCGCTACGCGGGTGCCAAAGTGCTCCACGACGGCTAGGTCGTGGGTAATGAACAGATAGGTTAGGTTGCGCTCTTGCTGGGCTTCCATCAGCAGGTTGAGTACCTGGGCTTGAATCGAGACATCCAGCGCAGAAATAGGCTCATCGGCAACGATAAACTCAGGGTCGACGGCCAAAGCGCGGGCAATGGCGATACGCTGACGCTGACCGCCTGAGAATTCGTGACCAAAGCGCTTGCCCCAGTCGGGGTCGATGCCCACCGAACGCATTACCTCTTCAACTTTTTGGAGAATCTGCGGCCGTTTCCAGTCAGGGTGGTGCAGGCGTAGCGGCTCTTCAAGTGTTTGCTGAATGGTCATGCGTGGGTTGAGCGACGCATAAGGGTTCTGGAAAATCATCTGCATCCGCTTGCGATACGGCAGCAGTTGGCGCGAGCTTAAGTTATCGATGCGCTTGCCGTCGTAGCGAATTTCACCCTCTGTTGGGGTCAGTAGCCCCATGACGGTACGCGCCACTGTGGACTTACCGCAGCCGGACTCGCCAACCACGCACAGGGCTTCGCCGCGCTTGATATCCAGATTCACACCATTAATGGCATGCACGTGCTCTTGGTGGCGAACCAGCTTGCCGCCCTTGAAGCGCAGCTGATCGAGGAAATCTCCAGAGAGCGAGAAGCGTTTTTTCAAGTCGCGAATCTGCAGCAGCGAATCAGCGCTCTCTTCGTTCTGACGGGGAGTAGAATTATGGCTTTCCGTTATGGCCTCAGCGTGCGCACTCATGAGGTTTCCTCCTTCAAACGGCGATCTTCGAGCATTTCAGCCACCATATGACACGCCACACGGCAGTTGCCGGATTCGACGAATTCAGGCACCTGCTGCGTACAGGCCGGGCGGGGCTGGCCATCGGCACGATTGATAAAATCGCAGCGCGGATGAAACGCGCAGCCGCTGGGCAGGTTAGAGAGTGACGGCATGCTGCCGCGAATCTGATTGAGCTTTTCACCCGGCGTTGCCATCTGCGGCAGGGCGTTGATCAACCCCTGGGTGTAAGGGTGCTGCGGGTCGTTGATAATCTCCCGCGTTGGCCCTTGCTCAATGACTCGGCCAGCGTACATGACCAGCATGCGCTGGGTGACCTGGCTGACCACACCCAGGTCGTGGGTGATCAGAATAAGCCCCACATTGTGCTGCTCGCAGAGGTCAAGCAGCAGCGCCATGATCTCGGCTTGAATGGTCACGTCGAGCGCCGTAGTGGGCTCGTCGGCAATGATAATATCCGGGTCGAGGAGCAGCGCAATGGCGATAATAATCCGCTGGCGCATACCGCCTGAAAGCTCGTGAGGGTACTGATCCAGACGCGTTTCAGGTGAAGGGATTTGCACCTGCTGGAGTTTGTCCAGGGCGATCGCACGAGCCTCTTTGGAGGAGATACGTCGGTGCGCTTTTAAGCACTCGACCATCTGCTCGCCAATGGAGAGCACCGGGTTCAGCGTCATCATTGGGTCTTGGAAGATCATCGAGACGCGGTTGCCACGTACCTTACGCAGGCCGCGCTCAGACATGCGGTTAAGCACCTGACCGTCAAACGTCACCGTGCCGCCGGCGATAAAGCCCGGTTTGGCAATCAAGTTGAGCAGCGAAAACGCGGCAACCGATTTGCCTGCGCCGGACTCACCGACAATACCCAGGCGTTCACCGCGCTCAAGGCTGAAACAGATATCGCGCAGGGCGTGTACTTCGCCCTGGCGCAGCGCAAAGCGTACATCGAGGTTGTTGACTTCAAGTAGTGCCATGGTGTCCTCAGCCTTTATAGAGTCGTGGGTTCATGACATCACGCAGCCAATCGCCGAGTAGATTGATCGACAGCACCAGCACCACCAGAACTGCGCCCGGGATCAAGGTGATCCACCAGGAGCCGGACTGAATGTAGTCAAAGCCCGATTTGATTAGTGAGCCAAGCGAGGGGTGGGTCTCTGGCATCCCCAGGCCCAGAAACGACAGCGCCGCTTCAGAGATAATCGCGTTGGCAATCTGCACGGTAGAGATAACGAAGATTGGAGACATGGTGTTAGGCAGCACGTGGCGGAACATAATCCGTTTGCTGCGTAGGCCCATCACGCGGGCGGCGTCAACGTACTCTTTGTTTTTCTCTGCCAGCACTGAGGCGCGCACGGTGCGGGCATACTGGGGCCATTCGGCCAGGCCGATAATCAGGATCAGCATCATCACCGCGTACTGGCTATAGAAAGCGCTGCCCATGGTCGCTTTGACCAAAGCGCCCACCACGATAGCGACCATTAGTGTCGAGAAGGAGAGCTGAATGTCTGCCAAGCGCATCAATATCGTATCGACACGACCGCCCAGGTAGCCCGCCATTAGGCCAAAGGTGACCCCTATCAGCGCCTGTAAAATAACCGCACCGAAACCAATCAGCAGCGAGACACGGGTGCCATATAGCACAACTGACCACAAATCGCGCCCCTGGGCGTCGGTGCCCAAGGCGAAACGGTCATCGGCGCCATCAATCCAGAAGGGCGGCAGTTCAGATGACATAATGTCGATTTGAGAGAGGTCGTAAGGGTTCGTGGGCGCCAGCAGCGGTGAGGCAAAGGCAGCGATGACCATGCAAATAAACACGGCCAAGCAGAGCTGGGCGGTATAATCGCGTTTGAAGCTGTACCACATGTAGGAGTCGCGCAGACGTTCCCAGCGGCTGGGTGAAGCGCTCGCTTGGGAGGAATTGTTTGTGGTGCTCATGCGGGCTTCCCAGTCAGTTTAACGGTGGGGTTCACCAGACCGTAGATCAGATCCACAATCGTATTGGTGACCACAAAAATAACGCCGACAATCATCAGGTAGGTCACAATCAGCGGAATATCGGCGCGGTTTATAGCATCCAAAAACATCAAGCCCATGCCAGGCCATTGGAAAACGGTCTCGGTCAAAATGGTGTAGGCCACCATGGTGCCGATCTGCACGCCCCCCACGGTAATAACGGGCAGCATGGTGTTTTTGAGCGCGTGAACGAAATAAACCCGGCGCATAGAGATCCCTTTCGCGCGGGCATACTTCACGTACTCCGATTGCATGACTTCCATCATTTCGGCACGAATCAGGCGGATAAACAGCGGTAGCATAATCGAGGCCAATGAGACCGCCGGTAATACGAGATGCTGTAAACCGTTCCAAGTCGCCAGGTTGGTATCCCAGTGACCCACCACGTTAACGAGGTCATAGCCACGGCCGAAGGAAGGCATATTGCCTTCGGTGGAGAAGAAGTCGTTTAGCCATGCGCCCCAGCCGGTACTTTCTGGGAACAGCGTGACGGTGACGCCGATGGCGAAGATTTGAATCAGTACGATCGCGGTCAAGAACACCGGAATCGAAATGCCGACAATCGACACACCCATAAAAAGGCGTGAAATCGGTGAGCGCGGTTTGATGGCGCTATAGACCCCAATGGGGACTGAAAACAGCACAATAATCAGCGTCGCGGCAAATACCAGCTCCAGGGTGGCGGGTAAATGGCGAGCAATTACTTCTAACGCCGGTTCGCGATAAAAGTAGGAGTAGCCGAAATCGCCTTGAACGGCGTTTTTAGCAAAACGAACGTACTGCACCAGGAAGGGGTCATTGAGGCCTAAACGCTCGCGAATTGCTTCACGCTCGCTTTCCGGCACTGACTGGCCAACCATCTGCTGTACGGGGTCACCCAGGTTATCCTGAATGGCGAAGGCCAGCACGCTGATGACAAACATCACCAAAATTGCGTGCATCAGCCGCTTGATTAAAAAGGCAATCATGGCGTACGCCACCTATGTGAAGGGTTCATCAAAGGAAGTGGGGGCATGTTATGCAGAGTTCTCTCAGCCTAGAACCGCCATACAAAAGGCTTCGCCCCCTAAACGCTTAGGGAGCGAAGCATCCTTGCGGTTAATGCATAAGTGACTCTTTTGATTTAATGCAAGGCACTTAATCAGCGGTGTTAATGCTTAGTCATCGCTGCGATTAATCACTAAGTCACCCAGGTAGGGGAAGTCAATAGCGTTGACTATTGGCTCTGCTTCAACGCCGTCTGCCGCGGCATAAGCCAGGTTCTGCCAATGCAACATGATAAAACCAGTGTCTTCATAGAGCATCGCTTCGGCTTCACGCAGCATTTCATTGCGCTTTTCTAGGTCGGTTTCGCTATCCGCTTCGGTTACCAGTGCGTCGATCTCTTCGTTGCAGTAGCCACCGTAGTTGTACTGGCCAGCACCCGTCTCTTCATCAAAGCAGAAGGTTAGATACTGGAAGAAGTTAGCGGTATCTTCGGTATCCGCGTGCCAGCCGATCATCGCCATATCGGACTGGCGGGTATCGTATTCCGGCCAGTACTGCGCCAGGGGCATGGTACGCAGGCCAACGTCAATATTGATTTGCGCCAGCATGTTGGCGACCGCTTGGGCGATCTGGGCATCGTTAACGTAACGGTTATTAGGGGCAATCATTTCAACACTGAAGCCGTCTTCGTAGCCCGCCTCGGCCATTAGCTCTTTGGCGCGCTCAATGTCGTAGCGCGGCGTTAAGTCCGGGTTATGGCCTGAGTAACCCTCAGGTGAGAATTGCCCCGCTGGGTTAGCAAATCCACGCATTAAACGGTCGGCAATGGCTTCCTGATTAATCGCTAAATCAACCGCTTGGCGAACGCGGGCATCCTGGAAGGCTTCAACGCGATCTTCGTTCATCTGGAAGCCAATGATACGCGTGCCGTCAATCTCAATGAGATTAACGCCATCTGCTTCACTTACGCGATCCAAGTCATTGGGTGGTACGGCATCAATAAAATCGACGCCGCCGGAGAGCAGAGCAGCTACTCGTGAAGCGTTTTCAGCGATGGGCGTCAGCACGATGTCGGTAACGTTGCCTTCGCTTTCAGTATCCCAGTAATCTTCAAAGCGTTTGAAGTCAACGCGTACGCCTTGGCGGCGGTCGGTGACGATAAACGGGCCAGTACCGGAAACATTGCGCGAAGCATAGGAGTTGCCAGCTTTGACGATTTCAGCTTTGTCGCTGCCTTCGTCGGTTTCGCCGCTATAGAATTTGCTATCCATCGGGAAGATGTAGGTAGCTAGGTTGAGTAGCAGCGGGTAAGGTTCGCTGGTGACGATCTCAACGGTGTAGTCGTCAACGGCTTCGGCGCTGGCCACTGGCTCAAAAATAGCGCGATAGTCAGGGCTCTCTTTCAGACGCTCAATGGTCCAAACCACATCTTCGGCGGTGAATTCGTTGCCGGAGTGGAAGGTAACGCCTTCGCGCAAGGTCATGCGCATGGTGGTTTCGTCGACCTGTTCCCACTCGGTGGCTAAGCGCGGTTCAAACTCAAAATCTTTTGTCCAGCGTACCAGCGGGTCAAACGCTAGGTGAGAGAAGCGCAGCATGCCGCCAGAAAGCTGCTCATGGATATCGAGGGTTTCAGGGTCGGCAGCGTAGCCAATGCGTAGCGTTTCAGCGCTTGCGGCCATCGGCAGTAACGTTGTACCCGCAAACACTGCACCAATAACGGAAGCCAGTAAGGTTTTTTTGAGCGTCATTATCGTTCCCTTAGGTCATTGTTTATTGTTCGTTTTACCGCCGCTTTCTTGGCTAGAAGCAGCCTTCCCGCCAGGAAAGCGTCAGTAAAACAGACACGGTCAGTTGGTAAGCCTATTTACAACACAAGCGTACAACCTAGGCTTACAACATAGAGAGTGCCTATCGCGTCATACAATCGAAATAATGACAGGCATCATTCGTCTACTGAATGATGTGGCTAATAGCGGTATGCTGAAGGCTTGTTTTAAGACGAAAGTAGTAAGCGAAAAGCGACACATAATAGGGCGGAAAATCTTATGTGGAAAAAAATTGGGATAGCGTTGATGGGGGGTTGGCTACCTATCACTGGTTTTGCCACTGAGCCTGTGGGGCAAAGTCCTCCTCAAGGTGGCTCTGAGCGCGCGGCGCCTGAAATAGCAGGGTCGTTGGATGATGAGTTGCGGGAGTGGTTTATTTTACACCATGGTAATGACTCAAATGCCTCATTCGTAGAGCTAGGCGACGATATCAATATTGATATCGCTGGCTCTGTTGACGATGAGAAGTGGGACGGCGAGGAGGCGCTCTCTATTAGCCTGACCGTGAACGAAGGGCAGTTGATCAATGCAGTGGTTATTTATTCCATTGGGGCTTCTATTGCCCCGCCGCTGTTCACCTCTGAAGGGGGGGAAGTAGTAGTAACACTGACTCACTATGACCGTACCAGCCAAACGGTTCGCGTAGCTGGGAAAATTGAGGGGGCGCTGGGACTGCAAGTCGAGCTAGGTGAACCGCCAAGCCAGGAAGAGGGCATTGAGATCGACGTGGTGTTCGATGTAGAGGCGCAAAAAGTAGAGTTCTAATGCCTAGGTCGACGTTTGCCGACCTGGTGACAAGACCTCAGTGGCTATCCATGTCCATCAAAAGCGCTTAACCGAACTGCTGGTGCAGCCAGGCATTAATAGTGTCAGATTCGTACATCCACTCTTCACGCCCATCGTCGTGGGTGATTCTCAAGCAGGGCACTTTGACTTTGCCACCCCCTTCCAAGAGCGCCTGCTTATGGGCAGGATCAAGTTGAGCATCACGTACCTCAATGTTTAAACCCAGCCGCGCTATCTCTTTGCGCACCTTGATGCAGAAAGGGCAGGTGCGAAATTGGTACAGCGCAAGGTTCTGGCACGCTTGATCCACCTTGGCTTGCTCTTCAGGCGTACGCTCTACTGACTTAGGCGTGGAAAGCTTCTCGGAAATCAGCATGACCGGGGCGAGCACCAAGCGAAGACCACGAAAGAAATAGCGAATTAAAATGCGCATCGAAAAAGGCTCCTGTGCTGAGATGTTGGCTTACATCAGCGTGACAAATGGGAAGAAAGGGATCGTCATCATTAGTAAACAGTGGCCGCATCCTGCAACAACTAAAGGGATTTGTCACTTGAGTGGTGCTTTGTCAGCGTTTATGGCGATGAATAGATGAGCAAATAGCCTCAACATGCTAGGCTGCTTAGCTATTTTTTAAACCGGTTTTTAAACCGGTGGCTATTTTTACGCCATTTTTTGGCTTTTAGTAAATTGGTTTACGGGCGATTAACGGGGCGAGAGCCATGCATCTGCATATTATGGGTATCTGCGGCACCTTTATGGGTAGCCTGGCACTGCTGGCGCGTGAAATGGGGCACCAGGTGAGTGGCTCCGATCAGAATGTTTACCCACCCATGAGCACCCAGTTGGTTGATGCGGGCATCACCTTAATGGAGGGCTACCACGCCGAGCATCTGTCACCAGCGCCGGATCTTGTCGTGGTGGGCAATGCCTTGTCACGGGGCAATGAAGAGGTTGAAGCGTTACTCAATAGCGGCCTGCCGTATACCTCGGGGGCGCAGTGGTTGGCGGAGCACGTGCTGCCCGGCCGACGCGTCATTGCCGTGGCAGGTACCCATGGTAAAACCACCACCGCCAGCGTATTAGCCTGGCTTTTAGAGAGTGCCGGCTTAGCGCCGGGGTTTTTAATCGGTGGCGTGCCACGTAATTTTGGCGTATCGGCGCGTTTGGGTGATCCGCAGGCGCCGTTCGTGGTGGAAGCTGATGAGTACGACACGGCTTTCTTCGATAAACGTTCCAAATTTGTTCATTATCGTCCGCATATCGCCATCCTCAACAATCTTGAGTTTGACCACGCCGATATCTTCCCCGACTTGGCAGCCATCGAGCGCCAGTTCCATCACCTGGTGCGCACCGTGCCTAGTCGTGGCCACTTATTAGTTGCTGATGAGCAGCCTGCCCTTGAACGTGTGCTGAGCCAGGGCACCTGGACGCCGGTAGCGCATTTTGGCGATCAGGCCGCGAGCGAATGGCAGCTTAAACTAGAGCGCGCCGACGCCAGTCGCTTCCAGGTGATTTATAGCGGTGGCGAGCCCGGCCTGGATGAAGACGGAGTCGTTGAGTGGGCGCTTACCGGCGAGCATAACGCACGCAATGCGCTGGCAGCGCTGGCAGCGGCGCATTTGTGTGGGGTTGATCTAGCCCGTGGCTGTGCGGCGCTGGCGCGTTTTGAAACGCCCAGGAGGCGTCAGGAAGTGCGTGGTGAAATCAATGGCATTCAGGTGATCGATGATTTCGCCCACCACCCCACGGCGATTGCCGCGACGCTCAAAGGTCTACGTGCGGCCACCACGAAAGGACGCCTGCTGGCGGTCATCGAGCCGCGCTCCAATACCATGCGTTTAGGTGCTCTGCGCGAGCGGTTACTCGAGAGCGTGGCTGACGCTGATGGCGTTTTTTGGTTTCAGCCCGCCGGGCTCGACTGGTCGATGGACGAGCTGGTTGCCACGCAAGGTGCGCATGCCCAGCTGTTTAGCGATATTGATACGCTGGTGGCAGCAGTGGTCACTCAAGCGTCACCGTTGGATCGCATTGTGGTGATGTCCAACGGTGGCTTTGAGGGCGTGCATGAACGCTTGCTCGCCGCATTAGCCGCAGCCAAGGAGGGGAATGCGTGACAGATAGAGCCGACGCATCGTTCAAAAAACCGATTACCGTGGCACTCACCGGCGCATCCGGGGCTCAATACGGTTTGCGCTTGATCGATGTACTAGTCGCCGCAGGCCATGAAGTGTGGGTCATGATTTCGAAAGCTGCGCACATGGTCATCGCCACAGAAACAGATATTGAGCTACCCGCCCAGCCCCAGCGTTTAGCCGAGGCGCTGAGTGAGCGCAGTGGGGCACAGCCTGGTCAGATCCGCTGCTTTGGCCGCGAAGACTGGATGGCGCCGGTGGCATCAGGCTCTGGCGCGCCCTCCACCATGGTGGTGTGCCCGTGCTCTACCGGCACGCTTTCTGCCGTCGCAACGGGGGCTAGCAATAACCTGATTGAGCGGGCGGCGGACGTGGCGATTAAAGAGCGCCGAACGTTGGTGCTGGTGCCACGAGAAAGCCCGTTTTCGCCGATTCACCTAGAGCACATGCTGACATTGAGTCGCTTGGGAGTGGTCATCTTACCGGCAGCCCCAGGATTTTATCACTGTCCACAAACCATTGATGATCTGATTGATTTTATTGTCGCGCGTATTCTTAACCAGTTGGGAATCGAGCATTCGCTGGTGCCTCGCTGGGGAGAGGTTGGAGATAAGGATGAGTGATCTATGATGTCGTGGGCCACGCTGTCGGTTTTTGTGCCAACGTTTCTGTTTGTCTCGCTGACCCCAGGTATGTGCATGACCCTCGCCATGGTGCTGGGCATGACCCAAGGCGTTAAACGCACGCTGTGGATGATGGTGGGCGAGCTGCTGGGCGTTGGTTTAGTGGCTGCCGCCGCAGGCGCGGGGGTAGCTGCGTTGATGCTGCGTCAGCCAGAGCTGTTTGTGCTGTTTAAGTGGGTGGGCGGCGCTTACCTGGGTTATTTGGGTATTATGATGTGGCGTTCCCGTGGGCGCATGGCGATTCCCAGCGAGCTGGATGCGGGTCCACCCGCTAGCCCCCTGCAGTTAGCCATGCAAGGGTTTGTTACCGCGGTGGCAAACCCGAAAGGGTGGGCATTTTTTATGGTGCTGCTGCCGCCTTTTTTGGATAGTAGTCGCCCACTGCCGGGGCAGCTCAGCCTGCTGATAGCGGTCATTTTGACCATTGAGTTTGTCAGCATGCTGGTCTATGCCACCGGCGGCAAAACGCTACGCAATGTGCTCGGTAAAAGCGGCAATGTCCGGCTCCTGAATCGCATCGCCGGAACACTGATGATTGGGGTAGGCCTGTGGCTTGCCTTGGGGTAAAGCGGTGTCGATTTAAAGCTAAACCGGTGGGAATAAGCCGACGCGAGCGCTGATAAGCACTAGCGATGCCAGGCTGAGCAGAAGCCACGGGCAGGGTCGCATCGACGGGCGCGACTGCTGCTGCCAATGAAGTAGCGTGAGTGCGCAAACGACCAAGCCGAGTAGCGCGCCTCCCACCAGATCACTGAACCAGTGCACGCCCACCACCAGTCTTGATAGCGCCATGGGCAGCGCAAGCGCTAGTGCTATCCAGTACACCCAAAAGCGTTTTTGACGGGGTATCTCGGCCGCAACGAACGCCGCTGTAAGGCCAACGAGCACCACGGCGGTGGAAGTGTGGGCGCTGGGGTAGGAGAACGAGCCCATTAAGTAGTCCGGTGTCTCTGGGCGAGCACGACCAAACAGCCCTTTGCCTACTGTGTTTAGCAAGGCGACGCTGGCAAAGGCGCCACTCCAGTGCAGTAAAGCCTCCCATCTCTTGCTCACCAGCATCCATGCTGCCCAAGGCAGTGTTAAAGCGATAATGCCTAGGGTGTCGCCAATGCGTGCAAAAACATTCCCCGCTCGGTACAAAACATCGCTTTGCAGCCAGGAGAACAGTTGCTGAATGAACAGATCAATCTCAAGCGGTTCATGGTGGGCGATGACCAGCAGTGTCCAGCCAGACAGACTGCCTAGCGCTATGACCAGTAACAGTAGTGAAGCCAAGGGGACATCGCCGGTTTGACTCATGGCCAGCCATGGCCTGCGTAGTAGCGGCATACGGCGAACGCTGACAGCAATAGCCCGGTAAAGTCGCCCATGCCGTGTCGCTTGATGCCGACCCCAGGAGAAAATCACCGCGAGCACGACAATGATCGCTGCGAGGATAAGCAGCGCAGCCTCTATGCCTGGCGGTAGATTCAAATGGTGCTGCCAGGTACGCCCCAACAAATATCCGGGCAGTATATAGGCAGGCGCCCACAGTGCTGCAGAAGTGACGTTAGCCCAAATAAAGGTGCGTGGTGGCATACGCATCATGCCTGCTACCAAGGGAATAATCGGTCGCACTGGACCGACAAAGCGGCCGATAAACACTGACCAAATGCCATAGCGCTCAAAGAACCGTGCCCCGCGGCCCAACCATTCGGGATGCAGGGAAAGGGGCCATCTCTGAGTGACCTGCTCGTGATGTTTAAAGCCCAGCGAAAAACTGACGCCGTCGCCTAAAATAGCGCCTATGAAGGCAGCACCGATTAACCATGCCAAGCCAAGATCCTGATGTCCCGCCAGGGAGGCTGCGGTAGTGATTAACACCACGCCCGGCACCAGCAGCCCGATCAAGGCAAGTGATTCTACTAATGAAATCGCCAGCACCAGACAGACGATCAACGCAGGCGATGGCGTTAATGAGTGGAGCAGATCGGCTAGCGGCAAGGAGAGTACTCCAGCGTCAGATAAGAGACATTGAAAAGGCAGACTAGAGGTTGGCGAGGGCGGCGCCGCGGGTTTCCAGGCGCTTTACATAGTGTGCAAAGTGCTCGGTGCGACTGGGTAAGCAGGCGGCAATGCGCGCTTCCAGTTGACCGGTTTCTACCAGTACACGCTGTGAAAGAGCTCTTTGTAAACGCTCGCGTACCAACAGAGCGCCGCTTTCACTAGTGTCAGGTAGAACCAGCCAAAAAGTGGCGCTGTCCGCGCGCCCCAGCACATCATGATCGCGACAACGGCTATTCACTTCACCGCATAGCGCTCCCAGCAGCGCCGTTTGCGCACGATGGCCAAACTGCTCTGCTGCCATATCCAACTGCGGTAAATGCAGTACCAGCACTGCCAGTTGCTGATTGAGCATGGCAGCGCGCTGGAACTCGCTGTGTAAGCGCTCTTTTAGCGTGTCCATGTGGAAAGCTTCACAGTCGCTGTCGTTGGGGTCGGTAGCTCTTAAGAGTGCACGGCGACGAGCATGCTCCCAGCGGGGGAGGGCAAGTAACAGTGTTAAAGCAGCATAGCCCACGATAATCGCCGGTGGCGCAGAGGCGACCGAAGGAAGCAGCCACCACAATGGCCCAATGGCAATATTAATCAGCATTGCGGCCCATAGCGGTAGCAGTAAAAACGCGGCGGTAATCGGCAGGCCTAACCATAGAGGTGATACCTGCGGCTGAAAATAGAAAGCGCCGAGCACTACCGAGTAGGTACTGCAGAGTAAAATAATGCGCGGCAGGTAGCTTTTCACGCCCTGCCCTATATGCATTAGCAGGGCGGCCATTAGCAGCAGGGTCATAAAGGTGGGAATCAGCAGGTCGCGGTAGTCACCCATGGCATACAGCCATAGCGCGTAGCCCACCATCAACGCGATACTGGAAGTATAAGCCAGGGTCATTAATCGTTTGGGGAGGTGCTCGATCATACCGTCTCCCGCACCCGCTCAGCCGGAAGTTTGCTGATCTCAAACACCGAAAGCGTTGCCGGTTCGATATCGATTAATTCAAGGTGTTCACTGGTAATATTGTCGGGTAAGTCGGCGAGTAGTAGGCTGCGTCGTTGAGCGGCTTCTCTAGGTGAGCGGGCAAGAATGAGTGTCACCAGCGTTGTGCTGCTTAAGCGGTAAACGTTTTCAAAATCATAGGTTAATTCGCACAGCTTTTGCGCCATTGGCCACAGTTGGTGGCGTTTTACGTGCAGAATAAACAGTTCCGCATGAACGCCTTCACGCTCGCAGCGCGTTTGTTCACGGGCGATATCGCGCAGCAACTGCTCACCGGCCCAAAGGTTAAGGCCGGGAATCAGTCGCAGGCGTTGGCGAATGGAGCCGTTCATATCAATAAGCTGCTGTGCTCTGGATAAGGCCAGCAGACCAAGCACCAGCAGTGAACAAATCAGCAGCACAAGCGCTGACGCCTCCAATTGAGGTGCTACCATTACAGCGCTAATCAGTGCAGCGCTGAGGTTAAAAGCGGCGACCCCATTGTTTTGGGGCAGCATCAGCATTGCGGCCCACGCCCAGATTAAAATGCCGTGTCGTTCTGGAGCAGTGGCAATTAAACCCAATAGCAGTGCACCCGGTACAATTTGCCATGGCAATCCTCGCGAACGACGGTGGCTAAAATCAAGCATCAGTGCGGTGATGAGTAACCAGCCGACTGATAGCCACAGCACTAGGGCAGCAGCAGGGGGTGTAGCGGGTGTCCATAGTGCCAAAGCGACGGCAGCAGCTAAAAGATTGGCACGTAGCAGGCGGATTTTGTACTTGCTTTGCATGGTGACTTACTATTCATCCTGAATGACCAGATGTATCTCATCAAGTAAAGTAATTGTAGGATAATAAATGTACGCGAGACATATTAGTGCCTTAATCGTCCCCAGTATAACGATGAAATGACGTAACATAAGCAAAACATGTAAAACGCGATACATGGTTAATTAAAAAATTAAAG
Source organism: Halomonas sp. A3H3 (assembly GCF_000982975.1). Taxonomy (NCBI): domain Bacteria; kingdom Pseudomonadati; phylum Pseudomonadota; class Gammaproteobacteria; order Oceanospirillales; family Halomonadaceae; genus Halomonas; species Halomonas sp. A3H3. The sequence continues at coordinate 4,208,113 of NZ_HG423343.1, forward strand.
TATCCTTCCGTACGGAGACACTATGAGCGCTTCAACACCGTTCCAAGACGAGGCCCATCAGCACTTAATTGCCGGGAATGTGCCCGCCTACATGCAGGCCTTGGGGCAAGCGGCGCGCCGTGCCGCCAGTGAACTGCGGCGGGCGGATACCGGGTTGAAAAACCGTGCGCTAATGGCTATGGCGCAGCGCTTGACCGAGGCGCGAGCCAAAATACTGGATGCCAACACCGAGGATTTACAGCGTGGCCGCGAGAACGGTTTGGAAAGCGCGCTGCTGGATCGCTTAGCTCTGAACGACGCGCGTATCGACGCCATGATTGAAGGGCTACAGCAGGTAGCGGGCTTGCCTGACCCGGTGGGTGAAATTGGCGATATGCGTTATCGGCCTAGCGGCATCCAAGTGGGCAAAATGCGCGTCCCGCTGGGCGTCATCGGAATTATTTACGAGTCGCGCCCAAATGTAACCCTGGAAGCCGCCAGCCTATGTTTGAAGTCGGGCAACGCCTGTATTTTGCGCGGCGGGTCGGAAGCCAGCCAGTCAAATGCCGCCATTAGCGCCTGTATCCAAACGGGGTTAGCTGATGTAGGCCTGCCAGCGGGTAGTGTGCAGGTAGTCGCCACCACTGATCGCGCGGCGGTGGGTGAAATGATTAGCATGCCGGAATATGTCGACGTGATTATCCCCCGCGGTGGAAAGTCGTTGATTGAGCGTATCAGCCGTGATGCCCGCGTACCGGTTATCAAACATCTCGACGGTGTTTGTCATGTGTATATCGATACCACCGCTGATCCCGCCAAAGCGCTAGCCATCGCCGTCAATGCGAAAACTCATCGCTACGGCACCTGTAACACCATGGAAACGTTGCTGGTTGATGCGCCGATTGCTGACCTGCTGCTGCCGGAACTGGCCCGCGCTTATGCCGAACATGAAGTTGAACTGCGTGGCTGCCAGCGTACGCAGGCATTGTTGCCACAGGCGGCAGCTGCTGAAGAAGCCGATTGGTATGCCGAGTATTTGGCCCCCGTGCTGGCAATCAAAGTGGTCGATGGTATCGATGAAGCGATTGCCCATATTGAACAGTACGGCTCTCACCACACTGATGCGATTGTCACCCAGGATTATTCACTCGCACGCCGCTTTATGGCGGAAGTCGACTCCAGTTCGGTGATTGTGAATGCCTCTACCCGGTTTGCCGATGGTTTTGAGTACGGGCTTGGCGCTGAGATCGGAATTTCAACCGATAAGCTTCACGCCCGTGGGCCTGTCGGTTTGGAAGGGCTAACCACTCAGAAATACGTCGTATTTGGCGATGGCCAGGTGCGTGAATAGGGTGGTGGCATGAGTCAAACGGAGCAGCGTATCGGCATGTTGGGCGGCACCTTTGACCCTGTTCATCTGGGGCATTTGCGCAGCGCGGTAGAGTTGCATGAGGCGCTGTCGCTTGATCGGCTACATATGATACCGGCTCAACAGCCACCGCTACGTGGGCGACCCCAAGTCTCGGCGAAACAGAGATTGGCGTTATTAGAAGCGGGTATCGGTGCGACACCTGGGCTGATCGCCGATGACCGCGAGCTGCGCCGTGACGGCCCCTCTTATAGCGTCGATACACTGGCTGAGCTGCGTGGGGAAGTTGGCGAACAGGCCCGTCTGGTGATGGCGATTGGTTTTGATGCCTTTTTGCGGCTCGCCCAGTGGCACCAGCCGGAGCGCTTGTTTGAGTTTGCTCATCTAGTGGTGATTGCCAGACCGGGCTATGACGATCCGTTACCGGCATCATTAATGGAACTGGTAGCGCATCGCAGAGTCGATAGCGTAGACGCATTGATGCAGCGGCCTTGCGGCGGCTATCTGCCATTGGAACTGCCATCACTGATGGCGATCTCGGCGACGTATATCCGCGAGCGTTTGGAGGCCGGGAAAAGCGTGCGCTATTTACTGCCAGAAGCCGTTGAATTGGCCATTACGCAGGACGGACTTTATCGACAACGCGAATAGCGCTGGCAGTCATCAAAGAAGCCGTTACAATGGCCGGCTTTATTGACCGATTAACCAATAAGGTTGTCTTTAGGAGTCATGCACATCGATACATTGAAAAATCTAGCGGTTGACGCGCTAGAAGAACTGAAAGCACGTGACATTACACAGTTGGATGTTGCCAAATTAACCGAGGTTACCGACCTCATGCTGATTGCCAGTGGCACTTCGACCCGCCATGTGGCTGCCCTGGCGCAAAACGTCGTGGAAAAAGCCAAGGCTGCAGGGCTTGGCCCGCTGGGCGTTGAAGGTGGCGATAACGCCGATTGGGTACTGGTCGACCTGGGGGATGTCGTTGTCCACGTGATGATGCCCGAGGCACGCACCCTGTATGACTTAGAGCGGCTGTGGGCCGATCTGCCCAGCGACTCGGGTGCCATTGGCGACTCTCTTGAGCGCTTCCAAGAGCGAGCCGGCATGTCATGAAGATCCGGCTGTTAGCGGTAGGAAGCAAAATGCCTGGCTGGGTAGAAGAGGGCGTCAATACTTACCGCAAGCGGCTACCGAGAGATTTTAATCTCGAGATAGAAGAAATTGCCCTCGGTCAGCGTGGCAAAAATGCAGATATCGCGAAGGCGCGTGCCCAAGAGGCGCAGCGAATTCGCGACAAGTTGCGTGGCGACGAGTATCTAGTCGCGCTGGAAGTCAAAGGTAAGCCTTGGACCACCGAACAGTTAGCGCAAGAAGCCGATGCCTGGCGCATGGCCGGGCGAGATATTGTCCTGCTTGTGGGGGGGCCAGACGGTCTCGAGCCCTCGCTCTCTGCGACGGCTGACAAAACCTGGTCGATCTCCCCGCTGACGCTGCCTCACCCGCTGGTGCGGATTATGCTGGCCGAGCAGCTCTACCGTGCCTGGACACTACTGGTAGGTCACCCTTATCACCGCTGACGGCTAACTGAGATGGTGAGCGATCACTGTTATGGACTGCTGCGCCTTTTGTTTGATTTGATTGTTTGATTTGAGAGTCATCGTTACCATGCTCAAGCGCCCCAACACGCTAAAAAACTCCGAGCAAGAACTGCGTATTTTTCGTGTTAGAGCGCTACTCGCGGTGTTAGTAGTTTTTACGCTTGCAGGCTTGCTAACGAGTCGCTTGGTTTATTTGCAGATCGTCCAGCATGATATGTACAGCACGCGCTCCGAAAACAACCGGGTTCGCGTCGAGCCGCTGCCGCCGAACCGCGGTTTGATCTATGACCGTAACGGGGTGCTGCTGGCTGAAAACCGTCCCACCTACAACCTCACGCTGGTTCGCGAGCGTGTCGATAACCTAGATGAAACCCTAGCACTATTGGTCGACCTGCTTGAACTGCCTGAAGAGGAGATCGAGGCGTTCAATGTGCGTTCACGCCAACGCCAGCGTCCTTTCCAGCCAGCCCTCCTTACCAGTGACTTAAGCGAAGCACAAATTGCCCGTTTGGCGGTTAATCGTCATCGTCTGCCTGGAGTCGAAATAGAGGCTCAGCCGCTGCGCTACTATCCCGATGCCGAAATCATGGCACACACACTGGGCTACGTTGGGCGGATTAACGCCGAAGAGATGGAAACCCTGGACGCGGGTCGCTACGCAGGGACTCATTTTATCGGTAAGACGGGGGTTGAGCGTTTTTACGAAGAGGAGCTGCACGGTCAGGCAGGCTTGCGCAAAGTTGAGACAAACGCTCGCGGGCGAGTCTTGCGGGAGCTTGGGCGAACCGATCCGGTGCCTGGTAAGAACCTAACCCTAACCCTGGATAAGTCGCTGCAAACACTGGCTTACGAATTGCTGGATGGTCGTCGTGGCTCCATTGTGGCTATCGTGCCGGGCACTGGTGAGATCCTCGCCATGGTATCGACACCGGGTTTTGACAGTAACCAGTTTGTCACCGGTATTGATGTTGCGTCTTATCGCGCTTTGCAGCAAGACCTTGATCTCCCTCTGTTTAACCGCGCGACTCGCGGTCACTATCCTCCCGGCTCTACGATTAAGCCCTTTCTAGCGCTCGCGGGTTTGGTGGAAGGGGTAATCACTCCAGACAGCACCATAAACGACCCTGGTTACTACCAATTGCCTAATGATTCCCGACGCTATCGCAACTGGCTGCGTTGGGGGCACGGGCGGGTCGATTTAGAACGAGCTTTAGCGGTATCTAATAACACCTATTTTTATACCCTTGCGCACGATTTAGGCATTGATGACTTACATGATCAAATGAGTAATTTTGGCTTTGGCCGGCGTGTAGCCCATGACGTTCAGGGAGAGAGTGGTGCTTTGATGCCTTCGCGAGATTGGAAGCGTGGCCGCTTTAACCAGCCCTGGTATCCCGGGGAAACCCTCTCGGTGGGGATTGGACAAGGCTATTGGCAGGTAACACCTCTCCAGCTAGCCAGTGCTACGGCAACGCTGGCCAATCGGGGCCATTGGGTGAAACCAAGGCTGGCCCGACAGATTGGTGATACCCCTGTGCCGCGTGATCTGCCGGATACGTTAGATGATATTGTGCTCGCCAATGATAGCTGGTGGGATCGTGTATTCAGCGGCATGGAAAAGGTGGTTAGTGGCACGGAAGGCACTGCCCGGCGAACCGGTGTGGGCCTTGAGTACCGCATGGGCGGCAAATCAGGCACCGCACAAGTATTTTCGCTGGGGCAGGATCAGCGCTACAACGCCGATGAGCTGGCCGAACGACTGCGCGACCACGCTCTGTTTGTGGCCTTTGCGCCGTTGGATGACCCCCAGATTGCCGTCTCGGTTATTGTTGAGAATGCCGGTGGTGGCAGTACCCACGCAGCGCATCTGGCCCGTGCAATGACCGATGCCTGGTTACTTGAGGATGAGGCCCCCGACGTAGAGGAAGTGCGTGAAGTGTTGGAAGAAGATGATGCCAATGTGGAGGGAAACTAAGCCATGCCTTGGCATTATATAGCCCGTTCGATGCGTGGCCATCCTGTTCGCCCGCCTGAGAGTGGTATCGCCCGGCGGAAAAGTATCTGGGAGCGAATCCATCTCGACCCTTGGCTGCTAGGTTTGCTATTGCTGCTGATGGGGAGCGGTTTAATCGTTCTTTACAGCGCTTCCGGACAATCTATTGATGCAGTGATTGGCCAAGGCGTGCGTTTTCTTATCGCGCTGGTAGGCATGGTAATTATTGCCCAGTTCTCGCACTCAACCTTTTTGCGCTTTGCTCCATTGGCCTATTGTGTTGGCGTAGCCATGCTGATTGCCGTTGATGTAGTGGGTGATGTGGGCATGGGGGCGAAGCGCTGGCTAGTGATTCCTGGTGTGATACGTTTTCAGCCATCGGAAATGATGAAGTTAGCTGCCCCGTTAATGGTTGCTGCCTATCTAAATCGCTGCGAACTACCGCCCCGCCTGCGCGATATTGTCGTGTGTGGGGTCATTATTGGCGTGCCTGTGGTACTAACCGCGATCCAACCCGATTTGGGTACTTCGCTGCTGGTATCTAGCGCGGCCCTGATTGTCGTGCTACTGGCGGGCTTGTCGTGGCGTTTGATTGGATTTATTACCGCGCTGGGGGCTGCCGCAGTGCCGCTGCTCTGGATGAATATGCATAACTACCAGCGTCAGCGGGTATTGACGTTTCTCAACCCTGAAAGCGATCCGTTGGGGGCAGGCTGGAATATTATTCAGTCGACCACGGCCATAGGTAGTGGAGGGCTATGGGGCAAGGGGTGGCTGCAGGGTACCCAGTCCCAACTAGAGTTTTTACCTGAGCGACACACCGATTTCATCATTGCCGTCCTGGGCGAGGAGTTTGGTTTGGTGGGTATGCTTGTGCTGCTGTTCCTATATCTATTGATTGTCAGCCGAGGTTTGTGGATGGCTAGCTCCGCGCAGGATACCTTTGGGCGTTTGGTGGCAGGCAGCATCATTTTAACTTTTTTTATCTACGTGTTCGTCAATATGGGCATGGTGAGTGGCATTTTGCCCGTGGTGGGGGTGCCGCTGCCATTGGTTAGTTATGGCGGCACCTCTAGCGTGACCTTGTTAGCGGGTTTCGGTATTCTCATGTCGATACATGCGCATCGTCGGTTACTGTCGCGCTAGCGATGCTGTCTGCTTCAGACGCTAATGTTGCTCGGTAATGGATAATTCAGGATTGAATAGCTCAGGAGTGGAGAGCCAATGAACAAGGTTCAAGGGAAGACGAGCAGCTATGTGTTGGCCGCGCTGATGTGCTGGGTGACCCCCATGGCGTTTGCTGATCAGCCTTCACCGCAGGCTCAGTTTGAGACTCCTCACCACTTTGCTCCCCAGCAAAATGCTGACAGCCAAGCGCTGGTGGAAGAGCTGGTCGAGCAAGGGTTGCCGCAAGACTGGTTGGCAGAAGCGCTGGGTCAGGCGAGCTATACCCAAAGCGTATTAGATGCCATGGAAGGAGCTGCTGAGCGGCGTCTGAAGTGGTACGAATATCGTGCTATTTTTCTGACCCAGCAGCGCATTGAAGAGGGCGTGGAGTTCATCGATGCTCATGCCGACGCCTTGGCGCGCGCGGAAAGCACCTATGGTGTGCCCGCTGAAATCATTACCGCTATTATTGGCGTTGAAACTTACTATGGTCGCCATAAAGGCCAGCATCGCGTGCTGGATTCGCTAGCCACACTGGCGTTTCATCATCCGGCAAGGGGGGCTTTTTTTCGCGGTGAGCTAGCGGCCTTTTTACGTATTGCCTACGAACAGCAGGTCGACCCTACCGAGTTGCGCGGTTCCTATGCCGGTGCGATGGGTTACCCGCAGTTTATTCCCACCAGTTATCAAGCCTATGCCGTGGATTTTGATGGCGATGGACGACGTGATCTTTGGGAGAACCCGGTTGATGCGATTGGCAGCGTCGCGAATTACTTTGCCGAGCATAACTGGAAGCCGGGAGCTGATATCTACCACCAGGCCACTGGGCCAGACGTAATGCCCGTAGAGTTACTCCAGGAACTCTCATTTAACCAAACCTCACCTCCTGCGGTGAGCATTGCTCAGTTGGCCACTCATGGGATTGAGCCCAGCGAGCCACTTGATGATAATTTGCCAGTGGTGCCGTTGGCGCTTGAGTTCGCCAATGGAGAGACCCGTTACCGGTTTGGCGAGTATAATTTTTACGTGATTACCCGCTACAACCATAGTCACCTCTATGCCATGGCCGTAGCCGAGTTGGCAGAAGCGATTGCTGAGCTGCACGAGGATGAGGGATGAAGAGCAAATTGAGGATTAGCCAGCGGGCGGTTGGCGCGATTGCCTTACTGGCGCTGGTCAGCGGCTGTGCCAGCAATGACACTCAGCGGGTAGATGCCTCCGGTTCCGCGAATCAAACGGCGGCTCCGGCTTCAACGGCGGCCAACACTAGTGGTGGCCGCTATGCCATGAGTGGTGATGCCTATCCGCTCGAGCCGCCGGATGTTACCAAGGTGCCTGATGCAGAGCCCCGCATCGAGCAGCCTTCCAGAGCGGGCAACCGCTCTAGCTATGAAGTGTGGGGGAAAACCTATCAAGTGCTGCCTGATGCAACGGGTTATGAGAAACGTGGTACGGCCTCCTGGTATGGCGAAAAATTCCATGGCTACGCGACCTCAAACGGTGAAATCTACGACATGTATAAGATGTCGGCGGCACACCGTTCGCTGCCTCTACCCACCTTTGCGCGAGTCACAAACCTGGATAATGGGCGATCGGTCATTGTGCGAGTGAACGACCGTGGCCCCTTCCACAGTGACCGTGAGATCGATCTCTCCTACGCGGCAGCCGCCCGGCTAGGCTTCCTCGACAATGGTACCGGTTCCGTGAAAGTGGAAGCGATCAACCCTGAGCAGTGGCTAGCCGAGCACGGCAAGGGCGGTGGCGGCGCTTCCCCCCAGCCTCGCGTAGCCGAGGCACAGCGGGTTGCTGCAAATGCTTCTTCTATGCCCGTTCCGCCGGCGGCGTCTGCTGCATCTGCGGCTGATCCTTCACCACAGACACAAACAGCGCAGCCGCCAAACGAAGGGGAAGCTGGCGACGCAGTGTATCTGCAGATCGCGGCACTGGGTAATCCGGAAGGCGCTCAGCAGTTGCAGCAGCGTTTACAAGGTGAGCAGCCCCATGCGGTGCGTATTATGAACGACGCTGACGTTTATCGTGTTCAAGTGGGGCCCATCGCTCCGAGCCAAGAACCTCAAGCGCGAGAAACACTGCGCCAAGCAGGGTTCCCCCAGGTCTTTGTTGTGCGATAATTCACCCCCTGTTTATTTCCGGTGGCGCGCCTTACGCGCCGCCGTTTTTTAAAATAAGCTTTTCAAGTAAGCTTTCAAGTAAGTGAGACTGACGTTATGAACGTGTTTACATCCATTGGTCGCTCTGCACGCCTGTGCCTCTTCGCTGCCATGGCGACGGTTGCTGTGCCTGCCAGTGCCCAGCCAACGCCTCAGCCGGTAATTCCGCAGCCGCAAACCATTATCCCTTCAGCCCCTCAGTTAGCGGCAAGTTCGTGGATTCTGATGGATGCTAACAGTGGCCGTATCTTGGCCGAGCATAATTCCGATGAACGTTTGCCACCAGCAAGTTTAACCAAGCTGATGACCGCCTATTTGGTAGAGCGTGAGCTCAATCGTGGCACCATTAAGCTCACTGATATGGTTAATATTAGCGAGAATGCCTGGCGCACCGGCGGCTCGAAAATGTTTATTGAGGTGGGTGATCAGGTTTCGGTGGATGATTTACTCCACGGTATCATAATTGTGTCGGGCAACGATGCCAGTGTCGCCATGGCAGAGCATTTGGCGGGTGGTGAGGTGCCCTTTGCCGATCTGATGAATCAGCATGCCACGCGGTTGGGCATGAATAACACCAACTTCCAGAACGCCACTGGCTTGCCCGCCGACAATCACTACTCAACGGCCCATGACTTGGCGCGTTTATCCCAGCACATTATTAATGATTACCCTGATCACTACGAAATCTACTCCCATCGTACGTTTTCCTATGGCGGTATTGATCAGCCCAACCGCAACCGTTTGCTGTGGCGTGACCCTTCGGTGGATGGCCTGAAAACCGGCTGGACAACGGAGGCGGGGTTCTGTCTGGTGTCTTCAGCTAAGCGTGACGATATGCGCTTGATTTCCGTAGTGATGGGCACCAACTCTGATGAAGCACGCGCTCAAGAAACCCAAAAGCTGCTCAGCTACGGTTTCCGCTTTTTCGAAACCATGAAGCTCTATGAGCGCGGTGCCGTATTGGCAACGCCGCGGGTTTGGGGCGGCGATATCAATGAGCTGCGTGTTGGTGTCGATGAAGAAGTCTTTATGACCCTGCCACGCAACCGCAACGAAGAGCTGCGTGCGCGCCTAAACCTCAATCCAGACCTACAGGCACCGATTGCCATTGGCGACGAGGTTGGTACGCTGGAAGTGCATTTAGGTGATGAAGTGGTCGGTGAGCGCCGCTTAGTGGCGCTGGAAAACATCGAAGAGGGTGGTCTCTTTAAGCGCTTGTTCGATCAGGTGCAGCGCTTCTTTAGTAATCTGATTAGTAATTTTACGGATTGATTATAGACTTACAGCCGGTAGGTTGATGGGTTCTAGCGTATATCTGTGATGAACCCAGTCTTTGTGAAAATCAGTCTTTACGAAATAGGTTTGTTATGAAAAAAGGTGCTCCGGGACTTCGTGATTTGCGCCAACCGGCGGCTCAGGAGCCGCCTAAAATCACTTTCCCATGTGATTACTCGTTAAAAGTTGTCGGCGATGCGGCCGAAGATTTTCCTGCCTGTGTGTGCCAGGTGATTGTGCGCCATGACCCTGACTTCGATGCAACGGCAATGCAGGTGGTCGATAGCCGCAATGGCCGTTTTCAATCGGTACGTGTGGTGATTAGAGCGACCGGAGAGCAGCATATTAAAGAGTTGTTCGACGACCTCAAGGCTACTGGCCGTGTGCATATGGTGGTGTAACCGTGGAAAACACCGTGCCGATTGAGTTGCACGATTTGGGTCACCAAGCCTACCTGCCAGTGTGGGAAGCTATGCGCACGCTAACCGATACACGGGATGCGCAAACCCCTGATCAGTTCTGGTTGGTCGAGCATGACCCGGTGTTTACCCAAGGCCAGGCTGGCAAGCCCGAACACCTGCTGCTGCCCGGCGATATTCCGGTGGTGCACGTTGATCGGGGGGGGCAAGTCACTTATCACGGGCCAGGGCAGGTGGTGCTGTACCCGCTGCTGGATGTACGGCGGGGAAAAATTGGCGTGCGCGATTTAGTCACTGCATTGGAGAATGCCGTGATTGACGTCTTGAGCCACTATGGCGTGAGCGCCCGAGCTTGGCCCGATGCTCCAGGGGTTTATGTGATGACAGAAGCGGGTGAGGCGAAGATTGCCTCACTGGGTCTGCGTATTCGGCGGGGGGCGAGCTTTCACGGCGTGGCGCTGAATGTAAACGGTGACCTGACGCCTTTTTTGCGCATTAACCCCTGCGGCTATGCAGGTATGCCCATGGCGAAGTTGGCTGACCTCGTCTCGTTGCCAGGGGATCATCGGGTGGGTGAGCAGCTGGCCGAGGCGCTAGCTAAACGGCTAAACCGCGAATTGGTCAGTGTCGAGAACACGCCACTGTAAAAATTGGGTCACCTTTATTAAAAAAACGGTTCAAAAAAACGAGGCTTATAAAGCGGGTCTTAAAACCCGCTCCATACATATTAGCAAGCCCCGTAGAACGCTTAATTTAAGCCTATCCTACGTTGAGCGCTGGAATAATATTGGGGTTTGCTTCTTGCTCCTGACCGGGAATCGCGGCAGGTGAGGCGAGCCCCAGATTGTTTTTCTCAAACACGCGATCAGCGCGGTAGCTTGAACGTACCAGCGGGCCAGAGGGCACTTCCATAAAGCCTTTTTCCAGGCCAATCACGCGGTAGCGATCAAACTCTTCAGGCGTTACCCAGCGCTCAACCGACAGGTGATTTTTGGTCGGGCGAAGGTACTGGCCAAGCGTGACAATATCGACGCCGATCTCACGTAAATCATCAAACGTTTGCAAAATCTCTTCGTCGGTTTCACCCAAGCCCAGCATCAGGCTGGTTTTGGTGATGATATCTGGGCGGTAGCGCTTGGCATGAGCAAGGACATCGAGGGTTTTGCGGTAACCTGCCCGCCGGTCACGCACTCGGCCTGTCAGGCGTTCCACGGTCTCCACATTTTGGGCAAATACCTGTAGGCCTGAATCGACGACGCGTTCGATAGCGGCAAGGTCACCATCAAAGTCGGGCGTCAAGGCTTCGACTACCACCTCGGGTGTGCGCGCTTTGATCGCGCGAATGCAGTTGGCGTAGTGGGTTGCGCCGCCATCGTCGAGGTCGTCACGGTCAACTGAAGTCAGTACGATATAACGCAGCCCCATGAGCTCTACAGATTTGGCCGTGTTTTCAGGCTCTTCGTGGTCAAGCCAGCCCTGGGGGTTGCCGGTGTCTACTGCGCAGAACCGACAGGCGCGGGTACATACCGAGCCCATCAGCATGATAGTGGCCGTGCCGTTGCTCCAGCACTCGCCCATATTGGGGCAGTGGGATTCAGCGCAAACAGTGCTTAATCGATGGGTCGCGACGTTTTTCTTGACCGCTTCAAAACGCTCGCCACCTGGAATCTGTGCTCGCAGCCACTTGGGTTTGCGCTCAAGCTCAACAGAAGGGGCCTCTGGCTGCGCTTTGCGCTGCTTCATGCCATCCTTGATCACCGACATGCCATGTTCATTACGGTATTTTTCACCGCTGGACACGCGCTGCGAGGGGTTATTGCTCATAGTGACAGAGCCTCTCTTCTGTGCGGTAGGCCGAAGGCGTAAAAAAGGTTTAACCCTGTTCCAAGCCTGCCTATTGATACCTGGTTAATACGAAGTTTGCTCAATATTTTATCGTGCTAATGATGGCTAATGTAACATATCTCGCTGCCAACAAGACACCGTAAGCCATCACTCGCCTTCAGGAGGGAAGTATCGGCAAACAGGCTACCCCATGGCTGGGTAAGGGGCTGGCGGGCGCCTGAAAGTGACGGCGATAGTCGGGTAAGTGTTCACGGATGAAACTCAAAAATAGCTCGGCGACCGGAGTGGGTAAGCGCTCCCGCGTATAGACCGTGCACCAAGAGCGGTGGATGGGAAAGTCGGGCAACCCCAGCTCAAACAGTAACCCCTGCTCAAGCTCCAGCTGCACCGCCAAACTCGGCAGCACGGCAACACCTAAGTGAGCCATGACGCCCCCTTTAATCGCTTCATTGGTACCTAACTCAATACAGTGGGGAAGGGCGACCTGCTGACTGGCCGCCATCTGCTCAAAAGCGTTGCGTACGCCGGAACCGGGTTCGCGCATTAGCACGTAATGGCGCGCAAAGTCTGCTAAGGAGGGTTGCGGCATCGAAAGTAGCGGATGCTCGGGCCAGACGACGGCGATCAGTTCGTTATCAATAATCGGCATCACTACCAAGCGATCGTCTTCAGGCACCATGGCCATGATAACCAAGTCGTCCTGCTGCTCAGCCAATCGATCGAGTGCCTGGCAGCGATTGCATACCTTTAAGCGGACATGTACTTCGGGATAGTGAGCACGGAAGCGGGCAAGTAAATAAGGCACCACATATTGGGCTGAGGAAACCGCTGCGATGTTGAGTTCGCCGCTTATTTTGCCGTTAATATCCGATAGGTTCATTTCCAGCCGTGACAGTTGGCCAAAAATTTCGCGCGCTGAGTGGGCGAGGGTATCGGCGGCGGGAAGCGTGTGAAGCGTTTTACCCGCATAATTAAACAGAGGCTGACCCAGTGCCAACTCAAGCTGCCGTATTTGCGCGCTGACTGCTGGCTGGGTCAGTCCCAGTTGCTCAGCTGCACGAGAGTAGGAGCGCTGCCGATGCACCGCCTGGAAGACCTGGAGTTGCCGAAATGTTAGGCGATTGAGCAGATTGGGGGATGACATAAAAACCTCGTAGTGAGCACCCTTTAACTAATATCAAAATCAGGCTTCATCGCCAGGGCAAAGCATGCTAACACTGAATCTTTTAGACTGCCTAAACAGGACTTCATTAGTCACATAAGGCGTAATTGCCAGGGTTAAAGATCGACGCCGTGCGCATAGTGGCCTAGACTATATTGCATTGCAGCATCATTGCTTTCGGGTCTGATGCCTGTGCATCAACCCAACGGGAGACCCTATGAACTTTCTTGCTAACCCACTCGCCAAGACTATGTTTCCTGCTAACGCTTTCACTAGCGCATGGTTGAAGCAACAAAATGATTCCACAGCCATACCTGGAAGTGAGGCGATCGCTTCATTATTCGATCCTTTCGGGTTTGGGCGTGCAGCCTTTGGTTACTGGCGCGATAGCATGGAGCGCAGCGTTCTCTATCTGGACGTTATGCGCGAACGCGGTAATCAGTACCTCGAGCATATGGAGCAAACCAAGCCCAATGTGTTGGGGTTCGATACCGAAGTGCTGATGGATGGTCGGACGCTGCCGCGGCCAACCAACTACGAACTGTTGCGTGTGTTGCCCCACGAAGGGACAGAAATTGATCTGCAAAAGCGCCCGTTTGTAGTGGTTGACCCACGTGCGGGGCATGGGCCAGGGATTGGAGGGTTTAAGCCGGACAGTGAGTTGGGCGTGGCGCTTAAAGCGGGGCACCCCTGCTACTTTATTGGTTTTTTACCGTTTCCTGAGCCAGGCCAAACCGTTGAGGATGTGGTCGAGTCGGAGATCGCTTTTTTGCGCCATGTGATTGAGCTGCATCCCGAAACGACTGAAAAACCGATGGTGGTGGGCAATTGCCAGGCGGGCTGGCAGATCATGATGGCGGCTGCCTTGGAGCCTGACGTTTTTGGCCCTATCCTGATTGCTGGCGCGCCACTCTCCTACTGGGCTGGTGAACACGGCAAAGCCCCCATGCGCTATACCGGCGGGATGGCGGGAGGCAGCTGGATTACGGCACTCACCAGTGATATTGGCGACGGCCTGTTTGACGGGGCGTGGCTGGTGCAGAACTTCGAGCGCCTCAACCCGGCTAATACCTACTGGAAAAAGCAGTATCACCTTTACGACAATATCGATACCGAAGCGGGCCGATACCTCGATTTTGAGCGTTGGTGGGGTGGTCACGTCGTATTAGGCGGTGAAGAGATTCAGTATATCGTCGATAATCTATTTGTCGGTAATCGGCTCTCTACCGCGCAGCTGGTCACCCATGATGGCCGCCGAATCGACCTGCGTAATGTGCGTTCGCCGGTGGTTGTGTTCTGTTCGCGTGGGGATGACATTACTCCGCCGCCTCAAGCATTGGGGTGGATTCGTGATTTATATGCAAACACCGATGACATCATTGCCAATGAGCAAACCATCGTCTATTGCCAGCATGATACGACCGGCCATCTAGGTATATTTGTTTCGGGCAGCGTATCGCGCAAAGAGCATACCGAATTCACCGCCAATATGGATTACATCGACGTACTGCCGCCTGGGCTGTACGAAACCTCCATATCTCCGGCAGAGAAGGGTGAAGACGCTGAGCTGTTCGAGCGGGATTATCTGCTCGAATTTATGCCGCGTAACTTTGAAGAGTTAGACCAGGCAGTAATGCACAAGCCAGAGGATGATCGTCGTTTTGCCACCGTGGCGCGGATCTCAGAAATCAATTTGGGGATGTATCGGCTCTTTTTGCAGCCGTGGCTAAAAGCCATCATGACACCGGAGGCTGCCCGCTTGATCCGTCGTATGCACCCTATTCGTTTGGGCTACAAACTGCTTTCTGATCGTAATCCACTTTCGGTGCCGCTACCGGTAATGGCGGAAGCAGTGCGCAAAAATCGTCACCCAGTATCAAAAGATAATCTGTTCAAAACGCTTGAAACCATGGGGTCTGATCAACTGGTCGCCAGCCTCAATGCGATGCGCGATTTGCGGGATAGCAGCACCGAAAAAATGTTTATGGATATCTACGGCCAGCCGCTATTGCAGGCTGCTGTCGGTCTGTATGGCGATGCCCATGTACACCGCCGCCGTCCAGGGGCAGAGCCCGAGCACCGTCGCTTTATTGAACAGCGTCAGGAAGAACTGCGAGAGAAAATTGCTAAGGGCAGTGCCCATGAAGCGGTTATGCGCTCGCTTATCTATGTGCTCGGTGGCGCCCCAGCTACAGATGAGCGTAACTTTAAGCGGCTACGCGCCTCCCGTGCGGAGCTTGAGCCTGGTATCGAACTGAGTGATTTTAAAAACTTGGTGCGCGAGCAGTTCTTTATCTTGAAGCTGGATCGTGAGCAGGCGTTGAATTCGCTGCCTACTTTGCTAGCAGGTAGCAGCAACGATGATGTCGATGGCTATATTAGCCACCTTGAGCATGTGTTTGCCGCCAGCGGCGATCTTTCAGAGCATGCTGCTGAGCGCTTTGCTCAAATTAAAGTGTTGTTTGATAAGGCAAGACCCCGCAAATCGGTAGCGAATAAGCCGGCTGCGAGCAAGCCGACGGCCAGCAAAGCGGCTGCGACAACTAAGCCTGCCGCTAAGCCCAAAGCTGCTACTGCTAAGCTGGCCGAAACGCAAACGACTTCGTCTGCGCCAGTGGCCAAGGAGCAGCCCGTGGTGAATGAGGAGTCTGTGGTTAAGGAGTCATCGTCTAAATCTGCTGCGACTAGCGAGTCGGCCAGTGAGCCGGCGGCTAAACCCACCAGCACTACCAGACGTAAAAAGACGCCGCCTAAACGCTAAATCAGTACATTAGCTCATTGCGCCCCCGCCTATTTGGTGGGGGCGCTTTGTTTGCCTGATTACCTTTTGGGTTGCTGTAATGTCGGTGGCAGTCTAGTGTCTAGCTACTATTTGTCTGAAATATAACCCTGGTTGTCTAAAGTCTATGGATTCTCCCTACGGCTTGGTTGCCACTGGCGCTTAGCTAAGGGCTGGGGTAGGGTAGGCGCATTTTTTCATCCGTATCTTTTTTAACGGGCAGTTTCAGCCCGTCGATACGGCACCGAATTCAGAGCACGCGCTAGACAGTCCGTGCATTAGGAAAGTGGAGCACTATGGGCAAGTCACTGGTCATCGTCGAGTCGCCAGCGAAAGCGAAGACGATTAACAAATATCTCGGCAACGATTTCATCGTGAAGTCGAGCGTGGGCCACATTCGTGACCTGCCGACCAGCGGCTCAGGTAAGGCAGCCTCCGACCCCAAGGAGCGCGCGCGCCAGGCCGCAGCGACACGCAAGATGTCGGCGGAAGAGAAAGAAGAATATAAAAAACGTAAAAGCCAAGATCAGCTGATTCGGCGGATGGGGATTGACCCCAACAACGGCTGGGAAGCCCGCTATGAGGTGCTGCCTGGAAAAGAGAAAGTCGTTGCCGAGCTAAAGAAGCTGGCTGAGAAGGCTGACGCTGTCTACCTCGCAACGGATTTGGATCGCGAAGGGGAAGCCATTGCTTGGCACCTGCGCGAGACCATCGGTGGCGATGACAGCCGTTACAAACGCGTGGTGTTCAACGAAATCACCAAAAACGCGATTCAAGACGCTTTCAAGGCGCCTGGCGCGCTCAATATCCCCCGGGTAGAGGCGCAGCAGGCAAGGCGTTTCCTGGATCGCGTTGTGGGCTTTATGCTTTCGCCTCTACTGTGGGCGAAAGTAGCGCGCGGGCTGTCGGCTGGCCGCGTACAGTCAGTCGCGGTACGTCTAATTGTTGAGCGCGAGCGCGAAATCCGTGCCTTTATTCCTGAAGAGTTTTGGGATGTGCACGCGGATTTGGCCTCTCCTGAGGGTGAACTGGTGCGTTTTGCCCTGGTTCGTCAGGATGGCAAGGCCTTTAAGCCTACCTCCGAAAAAGACACCCTTGCGCGTATTGAGCAGCTTAGAAAAGCCAAGCTGGCGATTACCTCACGGGAAGACAAACCCACCAGTTCAAAGCCCACGGCACCCTTTATTACCTCTACGCTGCAGCAAGCGGCGAGTGGCCGGTTAGGTTTTTCTGTGAAGAAAACCATGACCATGGCTCAGCGCCTCTATGAGGCGGGTTACATCACCTATATGCGTACCGACTCCACCAACTTATCGAAAGATGCGGTTGAGGGTGTGCGTAGCTATATCGGTGAAGAGTTCGGCGAACGCTACCTGCCCGAAGCACCTAATCGTTATAGCAGCAAAGAGAGTGCTCAAGAGGCCCATGAGGCGATTCGCCCTTCCAGTGTCGAGCGTAAGGCTTCCGATCTGGCCGGAATGGAGCGGGATGCCGAGCGTCTCTACGAGCTGATCTGGCGTCAATTTGTGGCCTGCCAAATGACCCCTGCAGAGTACCTTTCAAGCACGCTGAGTGTTGAAGTCGATGGCTACGAGCTACGTGCCAAAGGACGTGTACTGAAGTTTGATGGTTATACCCGGGTGATGAAGCCTAGTGGTAAAAATGAAGATCAGAGCTTACCGGACTTGCCAAAAGGTACGCCTATGGCACTGGAAGCGCTCGATCCTCAGCAGCACTTTACCAAGCCAGCACCACGCTACACCGAAGCAAGCCTGGTCAAAGAGCTTGAAAAGCAGGGCATTGGCCGACCGTCAACCTACGCTTCAATCATCTCAACGATCCAGGATCGCGGCTATGTGAAGCTGGAAAACCGTCGTTTCTATGCCGAAAAGCTGGGCGATATCGTCACCGAGCGGTTGAAAGAGTCCTTCCCTGATTTGATGGACTTCTCGTTCACTGCCCGCATGGAAGATAGTCTGGATGAGGTCGCCGAAGGCGAACGCAACTGGCAGGCGCTGCTGGATGCCTTCTACGAAGAATTCCGTGAAGAGCTGGCCAAGGCTGAGAGCGAAGATGGCATGCGCCCCAATCAGCCGGTGCCAACGGATATCGACTGCCCAAGCTGTGGTCGTCATATGCAAATTCGTACCGCTTCCACCGGGGTTTTCCTGGGTTGTAGTGGCTACAATTTGCCGCCCAAAGAGCGTTGTAAAACCACCATTGACCTGATTCCTGGTGAAGAGGCGGTGGCCGAAGACGCGGGAGAAGAGGCCGAAACCAATGCGCTGCGTGCCAAGCGTCGCTGCCCCAAGTGTGGCACGGCGATGGACAACTACCTAATCGATGAAACGCGTAAGCTGCACATCTGTGGTAACAGCCCCGATTGTGACGGCTACGAAGTTGAAAGCGGCAAATTCAAGATCAAAGGCTACGACGGCCCGATCATCGAGTGCGATAAGTGCGGCTCTGAGATGCAGTTGAAGTCAGGCCGCTTTGGCAAGTATTTTGGCTGTACCAATAGCGAATGTAAAAACACCCGTAAGCTATTGAAAAGCGGCGAAGTGGCGCCGCCAAAAATGGACCCGATCCCGATGCCGGAACTGGCTTGCCAAAAAGTTGACGACCATTACGTGCTGCGTGATGGCGCAAGCGGGCTGTTTTTGGCTGCCAGCAAGTTCCCTAAAAATCGTGAAACACGGCCGCCGCTGGTGAAAGAGCTGAAAGCGCACGCCGATGAGCTGCCCGAAAAGTATCACTTCATTCTTAAAGCGCCGAGTGAAGATCCGGATGGTCGCCCGGCGCAAATCCGCTACTCGCGGAAGAGCAAAGAGCAGTACGTGATGACCGACGAGGAGGGCAAGGCCACAGGCTGGAAAGCCATGTTTGATGCCGGTAAATGGCACGTGGAGGACAAACGCAAGTGAATGCACGGTCACGAACCAACCAGCTGCTCTATCAGGCGGAGCTATTAGTCACCTTGCCCGCGGGAAGTGATGAGCATGCTTCTGCGCGGCAGATGGCGTTGGAAGAGAGTGCGCTGGCGCTTTTTGAGCTGGCGCTTGAGTCGTTACTGCGCGAAGTTACTGAACACGCTCGGCTGTCGGAGCATCGCTGGACTGTATTGCTGGCCCAGGATGGCCCTGCCTTGGCCGAGCTGCAACGTCTGCGCGACTTGAAAGCCCAGCCGGAAAGCTGGCTGAACTGGTTGGAGGGGCAACTTGAGCGCCTACATAGTGACGAAGGTGCTGCGCGGCGCGAAACTCACAACCCCGCTATGATTGCCGTGGGTAATCAGGCCGGTTTGCGCCAGCAGTTACTGGATAATCTTCAGGCGGCCAAGCGTGAAATAGGCGCGCTGCGCGAAACTAGCCTGGAGTGGTAGTGTTTATTGTTATGCATCGCTCAAGTCGTTAAGAAAGGAGATCATGATGCGCTATAACCAGGTGAAAGATTTAATCGAATGGGCGGCGGGTTTTCATGCCCGGATGGCGCGACAGTATAGCGAAGCCGCTGAGGATGCTGAGAATCAGCGCTTAGAGATGGCGTTTAATTACTTGGCCAGCCGTGAGCTAAAAATGAAAACGGGGCTTGAAGATCTCTTCCACGATGGCTCTGACCATTCAGAAGTGCTGGAGTTATGGTTCGATGATTCCAGCGATTTCCCCCAGCCGCCTGAGTTGGATCGCTTGTCGGAACAAACCATCACCGGCTCGATAGAGGATGCGATGAGAACTGCCACATCGTCGCATCAGCGCCTTCAAGCGCTCTACGAGCATCGCGCGGCACGAGCGAAAATTGAGCCTGAAGAGGAGTTTTTCAATGCCCTGGCTCAAGGACATAATTCCGAGATACGCAATATAATGGCGAGTATGGAAGAGTTTCAGGGCGTTTGATGGGGTCTCTACTAGTGGATTATCGGTTACTGCTCTTCGGGGCGTCAGTCGTGTACATGACGAAATTGCTAACGGCGAATGTGGGAATAGGGTATAACAGCCACCAGACGCGCAGAGTCGGTCAATCGCGGGCTAACTTGTTTCGAGAGCTGTCATGTTTTTAGTTAATCGCCGTCGATTTTTAGCCATGGTGTTGAGCTTGCCAGCCGTGGCCAGTGCTGCTGTTACTGCGCCCAGTCAGGATACCGCCACTGATCTCGTAGAAACGATACTGAGTCGCGCTCATGTGCCGCGTCATAGCAACGAACTGTGGGTGCTGGTGGACGATAAAGAGGCCACCCTTAGCGTGTTTCGGGGTAACGCGCTGCTGGAGCGGTTTGCGCCCATATCACTTGGCCGTGCTGGGGCTAAAACCCAACGGGTTCGCGGCGATAATGTGACTCCCATGGGGGAGTTTCATGTCAACCGTTTTAATTACGAAAGCCAGTGGCGTACCTTCATAGGCATTGATTACCCAACCCCAGCGCACGCTAGAATGGCGCTGGAAAAAGGGATTTATACCCAAGCTGATTATGATGACTACTTCGACTACTATCGACGTTATGGTCACCCCCCGCAAAATACCGCACTGGGTGGGGCGATTGGAATTCATGGCCTGGGTAGCGCAGACCCCGATATTCATGGGCGCTATCACTGGACCCAGGGGTGTGTTGCCGTTACCAACGATCAAATCGATCGCCTGGCAGCGCTAGTGGGTGTTGGCACTCGGGTAGTGATCCGTTAAGCTAACGCCGTTGATGGAAGTTCGAGGTTTTAAACAAGTGGCTATAGACAACCGCTGTGGTCTATTATAAAACAGCGTTTGACTTGCGTGCTTTGCAGCACAAGTCACTGAAAAGAACCTGCACCGCAGGTAGACAAATTTAAGCT
Organism: Halomonas sp. A3H3; assembly: GCF_000982975.1. Lineage (NCBI taxonomy): Bacteria > Pseudomonadati > Pseudomonadota > Gammaproteobacteria > Oceanospirillales > Halomonadaceae > Halomonas > Halomonas sp. A3H3. The sequence goes on from NZ_HG423343.1 coordinate 4,228,696, forward strand.
AAGAACTTATTCTAATTTAAGTGACTAGCCTTACCTTTGTCATACCCTTAACGTAGTACCCAAGGACGACTCAAGGAGAACATTATGACTCTGAAAACTACTCTGAAGATGACTGCTGCTGCCGCTTCTCTGGCAATTCTTGCTGGTTGTGCTTCTACCAGCGCGCTGGAAGAAGTTCGCATGACTGCAGAATCTGCACAGGCTGACGCTGCAGAAGCACGCAGCATGGCTTCACAAGCTATGAACACTGCAAACCAAGCCCAGCGCGACGCGCAGGCTGCTCTGCAGATGTCTGAGCAGAACCGTGAAGAAATGAACCGTATGTTCCAGCGTTCCATGCAGAAGTAATTCTGCTTGGGCTGCTGAGGGAGTCGTCTGACTCTCTCAGCAGCTGCTGGAAGAAAGCTGTAGTTAGTTAATATGCCGTAGTAAGGCGCTGTACGTTAAAGCGTCAGACCAGTAGGTTTTGATACTAGCTACGCAAAAACCCCGCCTTGGCGGGGTTTTTTGTTGCTAGGTGTTCGGTTAAGCGTCTTTATCGTCGTCAGTGGCGGCGCTGAGCTTAAGCTCGTCAATCAGCTCAACAGGCTCTGGTTCTGGCTCGGGAGCCTGAGGGCCATATAGCGCGATAAATTGGCCGTCAGGAGCTTCTACGGCGCGCTGAATCTGATCCGCGTCTATTTCAACGTCACTGCCAGTTAGCTCAGTGACGCGTTCAAGGGCATTAAGCAGTGGCTCAAAGCCTTCCGCGTTCTCTTCCAGCTGTGGGAAAGATTGCACAAACAGCGTGCCATCGGCTGCAAAGCCCGCTTTGAACGGTGCATCCATCAGGTTGACCTGAGTACCGCTAGGCAAACGCTCGTAGAGCGATTTGATATCTTCCGGGTACATGCGGATACAGCCACGGCTAACGCGCATACCGACGCCATCAGGGCGGTTGGTACCGTGAATGAGATAGCTCGGCATGGCCAGCAGAATTGCGTGCTCGCCCAAGGGGTTGTTAGGGCCGGGCGGTACCACGGAAGGCGCTGGTTCGCCGCGTTCGGCTGCTTCGCGACGCATAGATGCCGGTGGAGCCCAGGCGGGGTCTTTAACCTTAACCGTGGTGCGGGTGATGCCTACGGGGGTAGCGAACTCTTCACGCCCCACGCTAACCGGGTAGGTTTCGACGATGCCGGGTTTGTCGGCAGGGTAGTAGTAGAGACGTAGCTCAGAAAGGTTAATGACAACGCCTTCCCGCGGCGCAGGCGGAAGAATGTATTGGGCGGGGATCACCACTTCGGTACCTACGCCAGGTACCCAGAGGCTGACACCCGGGTTGGCCATGCGAATCTCTTCATAGCCAATGTTGTGGCGTCGGGCGATATCGATCAGCGTCTGCTTGGGGTCTTCGACAACGACGGTGTAGCGCTCGCCAATGACATCGCCTTCTTCGGGTAGGCGGAAGTGACCACGGGGTAGCTCATCCTGATCAGCAACCTGAGCGGCGCTATCGACGGCGTCTATGCTGATTTCCTGTGCTTGCGCCTTTGGCGATTCTTCTGAGCTTTCTTGAGTCTGCTGCTCTTGCGCCTGTGTTGGGCTGTCGGCTTGCTCGTTAGCTGGTTGCGCAAAAGCGGGGCTCACCAGGCTAGCGGCGAGTAGCACGGCCAAGCTGGTAGGGCCCCAAAGGGTAAAGGTATTGCGAATGTTCATGATCGTTCCTAATGTGTTAATTCACTGCTGATGCGCGTTGCTGGGCCACTGGGATCAATAAACGGCTGTTGATCAACTGGGCCATGGCTACTGGCAAGTTTGCCCCAAGCTTCACGCCGCCGCTACTTTTTGGTTAAGGGTGCTAAGTAGGTTTTCAAGTTGCTGGAAGCGCTTGTCGACACTTTCCATTGGTAATTCAAACCGTAAGGTGTCAGAGCCATCTAAACGATAGTGCTTTGGTGACGTCTGAATGAGGGTCACCAGGGTTAAGGGATCCACCTGGGTGCTGCTATCAAACAATACTCTACCGCGGCTCTCGCCAGCCTCGATTTTGCTGATTCCCAGTTGCTCGGCACGGTGGCGCAGCTTGGTCTGGCGAATCAGGTTTTTCACCGGGTTGGGCAGCAAGCCAAAGCGGTCGATCAGCTCAACCTGTAACTCTTTAAGTTCGCTATCGCTCTGGGTGTTGGCAATCCGCTTGTACATCACCAGGCGCTGCTGAACATCGTGAATATAATCACTTGGAATCAGCGCAGGCAGGTTGAGGTTGATTTCCACGCCGGTATTGAAGGGGGCATCGATATTGGGCGTTTTACCCGCGCGAATGGCCTTCACCGCTCGATCCAGCATCTCCATATAGAGGGTGTAGCCGATGGTTTCCATCTGGCCGCTCTGTTCATCCCCCAGCAGTTCACCCGCGCCACGGATTTCCATATCGTGGCTGGCCAGGGTAAAGCCAGCGCCTAGATCATCCGAAGCGCTAATTGCTTCCAGACGCTTGATAGCATCACGGGTCATCGCTTTGGGCGGTGGCGTTAATAGGTAGGCGTACGCCTGATGGTGACTACGGCCGACCCGGCCCCGCAGCTGGTGCAGCTGGGCCAAGCCAAATTTATCAGCACGTTCGATAATAATGGTGTTGGCGCTGGGTACATCAATGCCGGTTTCAATGATGGTCGAACACACCAGCACGTTAAAGCGTCGGTGGTAGAAGTCCGACATAATGCGTTCCAGGCTGCGCTCGGGAAGCTGGCCGTGGGCAACCGCTACCCGCGCTTCGGGGATTAGTTCACGAATCTGTTCGGCACTGTTTTCAATGGTTTTGACTTCGTTATGCAGTACATAGACCTGCCCACCACGCAGTATTTCACGTAGCAGGGCTTCCTTGATGATACTGGTGTCGTGCTGCTGAACAAAGGTTTTAACCGACAGACGACGGGCGGGCGGCGTAGCGATAATCGACAGATCACGGATGCCGCTCATGGCCATATTGAGCGTGCGCGGAATAGGGGTCGCGGTCAGCGTCAAAATATCGACTTCGGCACGCAGCGTTTTGAGCTTCTCTTTTTGCGCCACCCCGAAGCGGTGCTCCTCATCGATGATCAGCAGGCCCATTTTGGGCAGCTCAACGCTTTTGGCGAGCAGTTTATGGGTGCCGATGACGATATCCGTTTGGCCGCTTTTAATGCTCTCTAGTGTCTGGGTGACCTCTTTGCCGCTGGTAAAGCGCGAGATCAGGCCAATATTGACGGCGGTGTCAGCAAAGCGGTCACGGAAGTTCTCGAAGTGCTGGCGCGCCAACAACGTAGTGGGCACCAATACCACCACTTGGCGGCCAGACTGTACGGCCAAAAATGCCGCGCGCATGGCCACTTCGGTTTTGCCGAAGCCGACATCGCCGCACACCACGCGATCCATGGGCTGCGGGGAGGTCATATCGCTGATGACCGCTTCAATCGCCGCGTGCTGGTCAGCGGTCTCTTCAAATGGGAAGTTACCCGCAAAACGCAGATACTCCTCGCCTGGCGCCTCATAGACCACCCCTTGCTGGGCTTCCCGGCGGGCGTAGACATCCAGCAGCTCTGCGGCGGTATCGCGAATTTTTTCGGCGGCTTTGCGGCGGGCTTTTTCCCACTGGTCCGAACCGAGCTTATGCAGCGGGGCCAGTTCGTCACCGGCCCCGCTGTAACGGGAGATCATATGCAGGCTGTCGACAGGCACATAAAGCTTGGCACCATCGGCGTAGGAGAGCGCCAGGAACTCATTTGCCTGGCCACCGGCCTCTAAGGTTTCCAGCCCTAAATAGCGGCCCACGCCGTGGGCCTGGTGAACCACTGGCGCACCTTCGCGCAGCTCCGACAAGTGGCGTACTGCAAGCTCATTGTCATCCGTGGCTTTTTCGCGCCGACGGCTCTGACGTACCACGTCACCAAACAGCTCGGTTTCACTAATTACCGCAATACTTGGATTATTTAGCCATAAGCCGCTGTCGACCAAACCTTCCGTAATTGCATAGGTATGATCGCTAGCGAGAAAGTCGTGGAAGCTATCGGTATGCGGAAGCGAGAGCTGAAGTGGCGACAGGATCTCTTCCAGGGCTTCCCGGCGACCCCGCGACTCCGCCACAAACAGCACCCGGGTTTGGGCATGGGAGTGCAAAAATGCTGACAGCTCCGCCAATGGCTGCTTGGCGCGGGCATTAATAGAGAGTGTGGGAAGCGGTGCGGCTTCAGGCTGTTGCGCATGGCGCTGCTCGCTATCCTCGGTTAACTCTATTCGCGGGCAGGCTTTGATTGCCGAGAATACATCGTTGACCGGGAAAAACGCTCGGTGCGGTGGCAGCAGCGGGCGGGTTGGGTCAACGCCCAAGTTTACGTAGCGAGCGTCGATCGACTGCCAGTGCTGCTCGGCGGCAGCAAAAACTCCCGGCAGCAGTGCGACTCGTGTATCGTCGGTCAGGTGGTCAAACAGCGATGCGGTGTGTTCAAAAAACAGTGGTAAATAGTGCTCAAGCCCCGGTGAAGGAATGCCTTTCAACGCATCGTTATAAAGAGGGCATTGCCGCGGATCAACGTCGAACAGGGTTTCAAACTGCTCACGAAAACAGGCAATCGCGCTGCGGCTTAGCGAGTACTCGTGGGCGGGTAGCAATTCTAGCGATTCAAGCTTATCAGTCGAGCGCTGGCTGCCAGGGTCGAAGTGGCGCAGCGAATCGATCTCGTCATCGAACAGATCAATACGGATCGGCTCATCCATACCCATCGCAAACAGGTCAATCAGCGCGCCGCGCATGGCGTATTCGCCGGGCTCATAGACCGTTTCGACAGCGCGATAGCCCGCTCGGGAGAGCGATTCCCGAAACGCTTCGCGATTCAAGCGCTCGCCAGTTTTGAGTGTCATGACCCGCCCGGCAATGTACTCAACCGGGGGCAAGCGCTGCATCAACGTGTTGATCGGCACCAGCACAATGCCGCGCACGCCATCTTGCAGTTGGCGCAGGGTACGCAGTCTCGCCGAGACAATATCCTGATGGGGTGAAAAGCTGTCGTAGGGCAGCGTTTCCCAGTCGGGGAAGGGCAGTACCGGTACGTCGCTATAAAAATAGAGATCTTGTTCAAGACGCTGCGCGCTGGCCGTATTGGGAGTGATCACCAATAGCGGAGCTTTCGCAGCAACGCGGGAGAGTGCCAGCGCAGTCGCGCTACCCGGCGGCGATGTCCAGTAGAGCGTATCGCGAGTCCCTTGGGGCTGGGGCGGTTCGAGCAGAGAGAATGTCGGCATAAGCAAGATATCGTTTTGCGCTGAAACGGAAGGGAGATCATACACGATCACCCGTTTCAGTTAGAGTGCCGCGGCTTAAGGTAGCGGGTTAATCTGTACTGAAAGAGGTTTTGTAGTGAGATTGGCATTTCTGTAATACCCCTACATGTTGTGCGACTATCCAGTCATTGCGACCGCTGCGCTTGCCCCGGATAATACACTCTCCGTTCCCACTACCTGATGAGGCCGCACGTGAGTCAGCAAGCGCTCGAAAACGTTTTTCAAGAATGGCAAGGCAACGAAGCCTTGGCGGAGCAGATGATCCCGTTAGTAGGGCAGCTCTATCGTCAGAATAACGTCGTTGCCACCATGTTCGGGCGTTCACTTATTAAACGGTCGGTCATCCGCATTCTTAAAGACCACCGCTTCGTGCGTAAAATAGAAGGGACTGAGCTCTCCGTTGAGGATACCTACTCTATCGTGAAGGGGATGGTCGCTTTGAACCTTGGCCCCGCCCATGTGGATGTAGGTAAGCTGGCGGTGATGTTCAAGAACCGAGGCGGTGGCGATGTCGAAGCCTTCCTGCGTAAAGAGCTGCAAGAGGTTATTGATGGCTACCAGCCGGGGGCTAGCACCGGTGAGCCGCAAGACGTGGTGCTCTACGGTTTTGGTCGTATTGGTCGTTTACTGGCACGAGTGATGATAGAGAAGGCCGGGGGCGGTAATCTGCTGCGTTTGCGCGCTATTGTGGTGCGTGGCCGTGGCGATGTGGCTAAAGACCTTGAGAAGCGCGCCAGCCTGCTGCGTCGTGACTCAGTACATGGGCCTTTTGACGGCACCATCATGGTCGATGCAGAGGCCCGCACGCTGACGGTCAACGGCAATGTTATTCAGGTTATTTACGCCGATTCGCCCAGTGAGATTGACTACACCGAGTATGATATCGATAACGCGGTGATTGTTGATAATACCGGTATCTGGCGCGATGAAGAGGGCTTGGGCCAGCATCTGCAGTGTAAAGGTGCTGCCAAAGCGCTGCTAACGGCACCGGGTAAAGGCGATATTAAAAACATCGTTTACGGTATTAACCACGAATCCATTGGCGACAGCGATCTCATCGTCTCTGCTGCCTCTTGCACTACCAATGCGATCGTTCCGGTATTGAAGGTACTCAACGACGAGTACGGTGTGGTGAATGGGCATGTGGAAACCGTGCATGCCTATACCAACGACCAGAACTTGATCGACAACTACCATAAAGGTGACCGTCGTGGCCGTAGTGCGGCGCTGAATATGGTATTGACCGAGACAGGAGCAGCCAAGGCCGTATCGAAAGCGCTACCTGAGCTAGAGGGAAAGCTGACCGGCAACGCCATTCGTGTGCCAATCCCTAATGTCTCTATGGCCATTCTCAATCTGACCCTGGATAAAGCGACAGATGCTGTAGCGCTAAATGACTACTTGCGCCGTATGTCGATCGAGTCTGCCTACCAGAAGCAAATTGACTTTGTCGATTCAGCAGAAGTGGTGTCGTCAGACTTTGTGGGCAATCGTCATGCCGGTATCGTGGATGCTAAAGCTACCATCGCCAACGGCCATCATGCGGTCATTTATGTGTGGTATGACAATGAGTTCGGTTATAGCTGCCAGGTTGTACGTATTTTGCAGCAAATGTCTAACGTACGGTTTTTAAAACTTCCTCGCTAGTTAAACTTAGCAAAGCCCGCATGCCGGGTGTTAGAGCTAAGAGAATGCGTTGACGCCACCTTCGGGTGGCGTTTTTTTGGTCTCAATCTCATCTTTTGCCAATGTATATAGCACTTTTGGTGGTCATCAGGGATGTGGTCATTGGACGCGCTTATCTTTATAATACGATGGATTTTTCGGGGTGGTTCAAGTGCTGCTTGGGCCGGACTGGTAACAATCTGAGCAGAAAATAACAATTCGCTGAGCAGAAAATAAGCATTCGAACCCCATACCTTCGTATATCCGATCCAACAACTGGGCGAGACTATGATCGAAGTCAAAAAAGGCCTGGATCTCCCCATCACGGGAGCGCCCGAGCAGCGTATTGAAGATGCGCGGCCTGTGCGCCACGTGGCAATCCTGGGTACCGACTACGTTGGCATGAAGCCGACGATGGAAGTCCAGGAAGGGGATAAGGTCAAACTGGGCCAATTGCTCTTCACCGATAAGAAAATTGATGGTGTGCGCTATACAGCGCCCGCTGCCGGTGAAGTGCTTGCAATAAACCGTGGCGAAAAACGTCGTTTACTGTCTGTCGTAATTAAAGTAGACGAAACTGAGGAAGCGGTCGAATTCGCTGCTCATGATCGTAATGCCTTAGCGCAGCTTGAACGTCAGGTCGTTGTCGACCAACTGGTAGAATCGGGACTCTGGACAGCATTGCGCACTCGTCCTTTCTCGCGCACCCCGGCCATTGATAGCACCCCGGCCGATATTTTTGTAACCGCCGTGGATACCCATCCACTTAGCCCTGACCCTGCGTTGATCATTAACGAGCAGTCGCAGGCATTCGAGGATGGCCTCAAGGTGTTAGCGCGCCTGACCGAGGGCAACGTCTTCTTATGTACGGGCGAAAATGCCTCAGTCCCGGGTGGCGATGTTGACGGCGTAAAAACCGAAAGCTTTGCCGGCCCTCATCCTGCGGGACTTGTCGGCACGCATATTCACTACCTTTCTCCAGTCGCACTGCACAAAAAAGTGTGGCATATCGGCTACCAGGACGTTATTGCGTTCGGTAAGTTGTTTGTAGAAGGGAAGCTGGATATGAACCGTGTGGTTGCCATTGGTGGCCCGCGTGCTGAAAATCCGCGTCTGATTCGTACCCGTGTCGGCGCTAGTACAGATGAACTCCTGACCAACGAAGTCATCAAACCCGAGGACACTCGCGTAATTTCTGGTTCGGTATTCTCTGGCTTTGCCGCTGAAGGTAAGTTGACCTACCTTGGCCGCTTCAGCAATCAAGTGAGTTTGCTGGAAGAGGGCAACAAGCGCACGTTTATGGGTTGGTTGTCTCCTGGTGCTAATCGTCACTCGGTCTTGGGTATTTATATCTCCAAGATTAAGGGGCTCAGCAACTATGCTCCGACGACCTCTACCAATGGTTCCGAGCGTGCTATGGTGCCGGTAGGTGCCTATGAGCAGGTGATGCCGCTAGATATCATGCCGACTCAGCTATTGCGTTCGTTGATCGTGGGCGACATTGAGGTTGCCATGCAGCTTGGGTGTTTGGAGCTGGACGAAGAGGATCTGGCGCTGTGCACGTATGTTTGCCCTGGCAAATACGAATATGGCCCCATCCTGCGTGATAATCTCACCATGATCGAGAAAGAGGCCTGATAATGGGTATTCAACAGACACTCCAAAATATCGAGCCGCATTTCCACAAAGGCGGAAAGTACGAAAAGTTCTATCCGCTGTTTGAAGCGGTAGATACTATTTTTTACACGCCACCGAGCGTGGCTAAAACCACCGCGCATGTGCGTGACGGTATCGATCTTAAACGCATCATGATTACCGTGTGGATGTGTACTTTTCCGGCGATGTTTTTCGGCATGTGGAGCGCTGGTTGGCAGGCCAACACGGCAATTGATGCGGGCTATGCCTCTATGGGAGGCTGGCGCGAAGCGATTATGATGACGCTGTCGTCCGGTCATGATGCGAATAGCCTGTGGGCTAACTTTGTCCTTGGCGCTACCTACTTCCTACCTATCTACCTGGTCACCTTTGTGGTCGGTGGTTTCTGGGAGGTGCTGTTCGCTATCAAGCGCGGTCACGAAGTCAACGAAGGCTTCTTCGTCACTTCCGTACTCTTCGCGCTGGTACTGCCCGCCACCATTCCCCTTTGGCAGGTTGCCTTGGGTATCACCTTTGGTGTGGTGATCGGTAAAGAGATCTTCGGCGGCACGGGTAAAAACTTCTTGAACCCCGCGCTGACCGGTCGTGCATTCCTTTACTTTGCCTATCCCGCGCAAATCTCTGGTGACTCTGTATGGGTTGCCGCTGATGGCTATACTGGTGCGACTGCACTCTCGCTAGCGTTCCAGGACGGTATGTCTGCGTTGACCGACACCTTTAGCTGGTGGGATGCCTTCATCGGTTTTATCCCTGGCTCGATCGGGGAGGTCTCGACACTAGCCATCTTTATCGGCGGCGCTGTGTTGCTGTGGACGGGAATTGCCTCTTGGCGAATCATGCTGGGGGTACTCCTGGGCATGGTGGTGACCAGTACGCTGTTTAATCTAATCGGCTCTGATACCAACCCAATGTTTGCCATGCCGTGGTACTGGCATCTGGTGATCGGCGGTTTCGCTTTCGGTATGGTCTTCATGGCAACCGATCCGGTGTCGGCGTCGATGACCAATCAAGGCCGTCTGCTGTTTGGTGCGCTGATTGGTGTGATGACTGTTTTGATTCGCGTTGTGAACCCGGCTTTCCCGGAAGGCATCATGCTGGCGATTCTGTTCGCTAACCTGTTTGCACCGCTGATTGACCATTTCTTCGTCCAGGCCAACATCAAGCGTCGCGTGAAGCGAACCGCCGTACCGGCCGAGGAGACTGCCTAATGGCACAAGGTAACAACTCCATCAAGAAAGTCCTGATTGTGGCGTTTGCACTGTGTATCGTGTGCTCCGTCATTGTCTCGACCGCGGCGGTCGCCTTGCGACCCATGCAGCAGCTTAACCAGGAACTCGACCGTAAAACCAACATCTTGAACGTTGCCAAGCTTTATGAGCCGGGTATGGACGTTGAAGAGGTGTTTAGCGATGAGATCATCGCACGGGTCGTTGACCTGGATACGGGTGAGTACTCCGATGAGTTCGATCCCGATACCTACGATAGTTTTGAGGCTGCCCGTGACCCGGCCTCGGGTCGCACGCTTTCTGGCGATCAAGACATCGCGGGCCTTTCACGGGTTGAAAACTACGCGACTGTTTATCTGGTCGGCAGTGAAGACGATCCGGAACAGATCGTGTTGCCGATTCGTGGTCAGGGGCTTTGGGGCTTGATGCGTGGCTTCCTGGCCGTAGAGGGTGATGGCAATACTATTGTCAGTATCACCTACTACGAGCACAGTGAAACGCCAGGTTTGGGCGCAGAAGTTAACAACCCGCGCTGGCAAGCCCAGTGGGAAGGCAAGAAAATTTACGATGAAGAGGGCGACCTCTCACCGGAGATTCACCTGACCAAAGGCGGCGCCAGTGACGAATACGAAGTCGATGCGCTATCTGGCGCTACGCTGACCAGTAACGGCGTGACTAATATGCTGCAGTTCTGGTTGAGCGAAGAAGCTTTCGGTCCCTATTTGGCTAAATTCCGCAGTGGCACTGAGCCGGAAGACGCCGAAGAGACCGATACCAACTTCGAAGACGTTGAGGGGGCCTGATCATGGCGGACGTAAATGCAAAAGGCGTTTTAACAGCGCCGATTTTCCAGAACAACCCTATTGCGCTGCAAATTCTGGGGATCTGTTCGGCACTTGCGGTAACCACCAGTATGAGCGTATCGCTCGTTATGGCGCTGGCGGTTATTTTCGTAACGGCATTCTCAAATTTGTTCGTATCGTTGATCAGGAATCATATTCCCTCTTCGATCCGTATCATCGTGCAGATGACCATTATTGCCTCGCTGGTTATCGTGGTTGATCAGATTCTCAAGGCGTATGCCTATGAGATGTCTAAGCAGCTCTCAGTATTTGTGGGTTTGATCATTACTAACTGTATCGTCATGGGCCGCGCTGAAGGCTTTGCGATGTCCAATACGCCGGGCATGTCGTTTTTAGACGGTATTGGTAACGGCCTAGGCTATGGCTTTGTACTCATGGTGGTGGGTTTCTTCCGTGAGCTGCTGGGTTCGGGCAGCGTATTTGGCATTACCATCCTCCAGACCGTGCAAAATGGTGGCTGGTACGTGCCTAACGGCTTGCTATTACTACCGCCTTCAGCGTTCTTTATTATCGGTCTACTGATCTGGGTAATGCGTTCCGTTAACCCTGAGCAAGTAGAAGATAATGAGTTCAAAATGAAGGAAAACACCAAGCCCAAGGAGGCCGTGTAACATGGAACATTATCTGAGTCTTTTTGTTGCCTCGGTGTTTGTTGAAAACATGGCACTGGCCTTCTTCCTGGGGATGTGTACTTTCTTGGCGGTGTCCAAAAAGGTCTCCTCAGCGATTGGCTTGGGCATTGCGGTGATTGTGGTATTGACCGTCACCGTGCCGGTTAACAACCTTGTCTATACCTTCTTGCTACAGGAAGGTGCGCTGACCTGGACCGGTATTAGCGGTGCTGAAAACATCGACCTCTCCTTCCTTGGGTTGCTCTCCTACATCGGTGTCATTGCGGCGCTGGTACAGATCATGGAAATGTTCCTTGATAAGTACGTACCGTCGCTCTACAACGCGCTAGGGGTCTTCCTGCCGCTGATTACCGTTAACTGCGCCATCCTGGGTGGCGTACTGTTCATGGTGGAGCGTAGCTATAACTTTGGCGAAGCCGTGGTCTATGGCTTTGGCGCGGGCACCGGTTGGGCATTGGCCATTGCCGCCCTGGCGGGTATTCGTGAAAAGCTGAAGTACAGCGATGTGCCGGGTGGCCTTCAAGGGCTGGGCATTACTTTCATCACCGTGGGGCTGATGTCGTTGGGCTTTATGTCCTTCTCGGGCATTCAGCTTTAATCGGAGCCGGTTTTTCCCGGCGGTGGCAAACATCGCCGGGTAATAGAAAACCTCCAGCAATAGGAAACCGACATGGTTGATACAACAGTCATCTTGCTCGGTGTTGTCATGTTCACGGTCATCGTTATTAGCTTGACGGCGATCATTCTGGCAGCGCGCAGCAAGCTTGTGAGTAGCGGGGACGTGACCATTGAGGTCAACGGCGACCCTGAGCACACTTTGAAGACCCAGGCCGGTGGTAAGCTGCTAAACACGCTTGCCGCTAACGGCATTTTCCTCTCGTCCGCCTGCGGTGGCGGTGGTTCTTGTGCCCAGTGTAAGTGTCGGGTTGAAGAGGGCGGCGGCTCTATTCTGCCGACTGAAGAGTCGCACTTCACGATGCGTGAGAAGAAAGAGGGCTGGCGCCTCTCTTGTCAGGTACCTGTGAAGCAGGACATGAAAGTCGAAGTGCCTGAAGAAGTCTTTGGGGTGAAGAAGTGGGAATGTGAGGTTATTGCCAACCCCAACGTTGCCACCTTTATCAAAGAGTTAAACCTGAAACTGCCAGAGGGCGAAGAAGTCGCCTTCCGCGCCGGTGGCTATGTACAGCTCGTTGCACCGCCTTACGATATCAAGTTCTCTGATTTTGATATCGACGAGGAGTATCGGGGTGATTGGGAAAAATTTGATATGTTCAAAATTTCCCACAAGAACAACGAGGAAGTGATTCGCGCATACTCCATGGCGAACTACCCAGACGAGAAGGGTATCCTCAAGTTTAACATCCGTATTGCCACGCCGCCTCCCGGCACTGACCATCCGCCTGGCTTGATGTCGACTTATGTCTTCAGCCTTAAAGAGGGCGATAAGGTCACCGTAATGGGACCGTTCGGTGAGTTCTTTGCCCGTGATACTGACGCCGAGATGATCTTTATCGGTGGTGGTGCGGGTATGGCACCGATGCGTAGTCACATCTTCGATCAGTTGAAGCGCTTGAAGTCTGATCGCAAGATTACCTTCTGGTACGGTGCTCGCTCCTGGCGTGAAACCTTCTACAACGAAGAGTACGACCAGTTAGCCGAAGAGTTCCCTAACTTTGAGTGGCACCTGGCGCTATCTGATCCTCAGCCGGAAGATAATTGGGAAGGGCCGACAGGCTTTATCCATAATGTGCTGTACGAAAACTATCTGAAGGATCACCCAGCACCTGAAGATTGCGAGTACTACATGTGTGGGCCGCCGATGATGAACGCCTCGGTTATCAAGTTGTTGCTTGATATGGGCGTTGAGCCGGAAAATATCCTGTTGGATGATTTCGGTGGCTAAACGGTCGGCGTAAGTCGATAGTAGCGTTAAGCGGGGCTGGCCTTTTGGGCTGGCCCCGTTTGTTTATATAACCTTGTGCAGGGAATGACTTATCACCGCGCTGATAAGAGGGGCTTGGCTAAGGTATAATCACTTTAATGATGAATGACCGTGAGGCACTTATCACGACGACTGTTGTCGTCAGGTAAGGCCAATAATTTAAAGCGAAGCAATGTGAAGCGGGGAGGTTGATATGACTATTTGGCTACTGGTATTCGGTTTCATGGCACTGATTATGGGTGCGATGGCCGTGGGCGTCATCATGGGCCGAAAACCAATTGCCGGTTCTTGCGGAGGTTTGAATCAAATCGGCATGAAAGATGGCTGTGATATTTGCGGTGGCAAAGATGAGGTTTGTGAAGAAGAGAACCGCAAGCGCGGAGGTGTGCGCCGCCGTAGCGATGAAAGCCGTGGTGCCGATTTGGGCTATGATGCTACACGTCGCTAACAAGACTGCGTTGTATGCAACGGGATGATTGACCAAAAATAGCAAGGGGACGCAGAGAGCATGGCGGTTCACAATTACGATGTTGTGGTGATCGGTACGGGGCCTGCAGGAGAAAGCGCTGCTATCAACGCTGCAAAGCATGGCAAGCGTGTAGCGATTATTGAGAAGCAGGTTCAGGTAGGTGGCAATTGTACTCACTGGGGTACCATTCCTTCCAAAGCGCTGCGCCATCAGGTGAAACAGATCATGGCGTTCAACACCAACCGTATGTTCCGCGATATTGGTGAGCCGCGCTGGTTCTCCTTCCCCAAAGTGATGGAACGCTCAAGGGGTACCATCGATAAACAGGTAGAGATGCGTACCACCTTCTATGCGCGCAACCGCATTGATCTGTTTCATGGCGTCGCCCGATTTAAAGATGAGCACACCTTGTTGGTGCGTGACCGCCAGGAAGGCATGGAAGAACTGGTGGCGAAGAAAATCGTGATTGCCACTGGTTCTCGCCCTTACCGCCCGGCGGATATTAACTTCCGCCATCCGCGTATTTACTGCTCTGACACCATATTAAGCCTCTCGCATACCCCGCGCACGCTGGTAATTTTTGGCGCCGGGGTGATTGGCTGTGAATATGCATCGATCTTTTCGGGCTTGGGCGTCAAAGTTGATCTCATTAATAACCGTGACAGCCTGCTGTCGTTCCTGGACGATGAGATTAGCGATGCACTCTCCTACCATTTGCGTAAGCACGGTGTGCTGGTTCGCCATAATGAAGAATACGAGAGCGTTGAGGGCGATGAGTCAGGCGTCGTCGTGCGTCTCAAGTCAGGCAAGAAAATTCGCGCTGATGCATTTTTGTGGGCCAATGGGCGAACCGGTAATACCGACAGCTTAGGCCTTGAGAACATTGGCTTAACCGCCAATGGGCGTGGTCAGCTAAGCGTTGATGAGCACTACCGCACTGCGGTTTCCCATATCTACGCAGCGGGCGATGTAATTGGCTGGCCGAGTTTGGCGAGCGCGGCTTACGACCAAGGCTTGAACTCGTGCAATGAGTTGCTCGATAAAGAGTATCGCTTTGTGAGTGATGTACCTACCGGAATCTACACCATCCCTGAGATTAGCTCGTTCGGCCCCAATGAGCGTGAACTTACCGAAGCCAAAGTGCCCTATGAAGTAGGCAAAGCTTTCTTCAAAGATACCGCCAGGGCACAAATTACCGGTGATACTGTGGGTATGCTTAAAATTCTGTTCCACCAAGACACCCTGGAAATACTCGGTATTCATTGTTTTGGCGACCAGGCGTCTGAGATTTTGCATATCGGCCAAGCGATCATGCAGCAAGAGGGCGATGCCAACACGCTCAAGTACTTTGTAAATACCACGTTTAATTACCCGACCATGGCAGAAGCGTACCGGGTGGCTGCGCAGAATGGTTTAAACCGGGTTTTCTAGCCACAGCTTTAGCGAGGGCTTTGTCAGGCGTCTAATCCGAGAAGTTGCCTTTGTCGTAGACGTTTAAGAGTCACTGGATTCGCGAATAAGCGTATGGCCGTAAGCTTGTGGTTTGTTATCAGGTGACGGCTCAGTGGGGGGCAACAGTTTTTCAACGCGGTTGCGCCCCAGTGCTTTAGCTTGATAGAGCGCTTTATCGGCAAACGAATAAAGCTGCTCAAACGTCAGCGAGCCGACTTGGCACGTCGTCACGCCGATGCTAATAGTCGGGTTGGCTTGCTGCTCTATACCGCTCAGCGTATTAACTTCGACCTCTCGGCGCAGCCGATCTGCTACCTGAAGCGCATCATGGGTAGCGGTGTTGGGCATCAATAAACAAAACTCCTCTCCACCAATCCTCGCTAATGTATCCGATGGACGGCTAAGCTCGCGAAGCTGCTTACTGATCTGGCGAAGTACCTCATCGCCGGTTGGGTGCCCGTAGGTATCATTAATTTGCTTGAAGTGATCAAGATCTAACAGCAGCAGGCTAAGCGGTGCTCGATCGCGCTGGGCTTGGGTAAGCGCAGCGGATGCTATATTGACCAAATGGCGCCGGTTATATAGCCCGGTCAGTTCATCGGTTAGCATTAGCTGATGCATGACGTTGCGCTGACGGTGGAGATGAATAACCGCTAGGCAGAGTGTAATTGCAGCGCTGACCATTAACACCAATAGCGCACTCACCGCAATCGAGAGTCGCTGCATCACCAAACGTTGCTGAACAGAGGTGTCGCGCACTTCTTCTAGCAGCTGGTTGTATAGCCAAGCCTGAGCGCCGCCTACCTCCATGGCAACCCGTTGTAACGGATCAATCAGCTCTGGGCGCTGTTGGGCTTGCTGTGACTGCTGGGTTAAGTCTGAAAGGCGATTGTTAAGCTCACTGAAGTGATTATGCAGGTATTCAACGTCCGAGATGAGATATCGGTGGCGTTCAATACTGCTCTGTATGTTATTTAAATGCTGTTTGGAAAGTGAAATAAAATAATCGATGTATTTAATGTGTTCGCTGCTAGGCTGGCGGCTGCCTTCCTCTAATGCGGCCCGTAACTGAGGCGTGGCCTGTTGGGCTAGAACAATATCACTTACTAGCGTGGTGTAATCGGCGCTAGCTTTTTGGCACGCACTGTAAACATAGCTGCCCATTACTGCGGACATAGCGCAAAGAAGGACGGCAAAAATGGATGCTAAGCGCCCACCGGGCTGACGAAGAAAGTGGCGCATCATCATGAGATAATCAGCAAGCAGGCAGTGATGCCGCCCCTCTCTGTATACTGCCGAGCAGGCGAGAGTACGTTTGGTAAAAACACGTAATCATCAAAAGAGTGCTTCCGTTGCAAAGGGCAGTTCTGCATGGCACCTCTCCGTTAATGGGTAGGTAATCCAATGAACAGCTTAAAGACTTCATCCTTATGCAACTTAAGCACTCACCCGCCGAGTCTGCCATCCCACAACTTTACTAATTGCAGGATCATACTTGTGCTCGTTATTATTAATAACGCTGTTAGTGATTGATATTTAATCGTTATTTAGAGAGTTCAAGGCTAAACGCGCTTTTTCCTGCCAGCTCCCTTCAAGCGCAGCCGCTTGCGTTAATGCTTCGCGAGCCGCGTCAGGCGCATCGTTTTGCAATAGTAAAAGGCCCAGATTTAGCCATGCGGCCCCCATCTTTTCATCTAGCTCGGTTGCCCGTTCAAACGCCTTGCGTGCGTTGTCGGGTTGTTGATCTGCGTAAAGCGCATTGCCTAACGCAAACTGCCCCATAGCGTTAGTGGGATGGCGTTTTGCAAACGCTTGCCAGCTTGAAAGCGTGGCGCGTGGCCCATGGGCCTCTTCGTAGGCGCTAAGCGCTTCTAAGGCGTTGCGGGCAGTAATACCTGTAGGCAAAGTGCCTGGTTCGGCCACCACAAATCCCCAGCGCTCAGTGCGTGCCCAAGTGGCATCGAAACGGCTGAACGACATGGTATGGCGCTCAATCTCGCCGCTGCGCAGAATAAGCGTTTCACTGGGCAAATCGTAACCAATGGCCACAGCGTAGTGCCACATTGGATAAATCGGCAGCGACAAATTCTGCATAACGACCACCGGGTCGCCCGCTGCCAAATGGTTTAATAGGGCGTCCATGGTGCCGCGAATAGGAAACGCGAGCTGCTCATGCCGTCTCACCGTTGCCAGCATTTCTGGCTGCACACTGCCATCGCGTCCGGGCAGAAATACTTGAGGAATCAGCTCCTCAACGTCGGTGTCGACACCCTGGTGATTGAGTACCATTGCCAGCGTGGCAGGGCCGCACTGAAATTCTGTTTGGGCGTAAAACGGTACGCTGGTGATTTCTGTATGGGGCGGTAGGGCTTGATAGGTGCTTTGCAGTAATACCGGATTACGCGCACAGCCGCTGAGCAGTAGCAGCATAATAAAAACGCCCGCAAAGCGGGCGTTGGAAAACAGGTAGGTCATGAGCGGCCTTGTATTAGCGAGTAAACGGGTAAACGTCGGTTAGGCCGAGAATGTCGGTTACCAGCAAAATAATGAAAACGGCAAATAAAGCGCCTACAACGCCGGCACCGGCTGGCAGTTGCTCAAGCTGATCAGCCATTTGCTGTGCTTCAGCATCACTGAGTGATGCAACGCGAGCCTCGACTTCGTCCAGATCAACACCCTGTTTTACCAGCTGATCTTGCACATCGGCGCGGGCCAGGATCTCGTTAATCCGTTCGCGATCAGCGCCAGCACGGTCAGCTGCCAAAACAGATTGGGTGGAGACTAAATCCATTGATTGGGGCGCAGTGGGTGCAGCGGCAACGGGTAAGCTGGTAATAACCAGCGCTGCAATCAGTAGGGTAGAGAGGTAAGCACGCAATGTTTTCATCGTCTTCTTCCTTATAGACTAGTCGGGGTGGTAAGGAATGAGTATAGAAACAAATGGTTTGATTTTTAAGCGTAATATGCAAAGTGCTAATTATTTGCACTAATGCGATAGGTCCAGGCGGATTCTGAGAGCAGTCCACGGCCCCCGGCCATGGTCATGGCCAGATCGTGTAGGCCGGGCCATAGCGGTACAGTTGCCGCGCCCTTGACGGCTAAATCGAGCCGCTGGGCCATTAATAGCAATTTATGTAGTCGTTTCATGGGCAGGCGGCCAATGGCTTTCTGGTAAGCGGGGCGGCGCTTATCAAAAATCATCGGCTTTTGGGTTTTGCAGGCGTGCTCAAAACTCTGCCCTTGATCCAGGTGCTGATGCAGCGAGAGTAGCGTGCGTAGCTCTCGGCTAAGTGCCCACAGCACGATAGGCGCCTCAACGCCTTCACTGCGTAAGCCATTCACAATGCGCGAAGCGCGGCTGGGTTCGCCTTTCAGGCAGGCATCGGCCAAATTGAAGACATCAAAGCGGGTGCTGTCTTCTACTCCCTGGGCAATACTTTCCACGTTCAAGCGGGTGCCTTGGGGGTGAATCAGTGCCAGCTTTTGCAACTCTTGGTCAGCGGCCAAAAGATTGCCTTCGGTGCGCTCTCCCAGCAGGCGAGCGGCTTCCAGATCAATTTGTAGACCGTGCAATGAAGCACGATCCCGTAGCCAGTAGCCCAAGCGGGAAGCGTCCACGGGCCACACGGGAACAAACAAGCCGTGCTTATCCAGCGCTTTGAACCAAGCGCTTTTTTGCTGCTTGGCATCAAGCTTGCCCATACCAATGAGCAGAACGTCATCGCTGTTATCCAGAGTTTCGGCGTACTGCGCTAACGCTTTGCTGCCTTCTTGCCCTAACTTGTGATTGCCTAAGCGCAACTCCAGTAGCTTGCTGGTCGCAAACAGCGAGAGGTTGCTCGACATTTCCATCAAGCGACCCCAGGCAAAATTGGGCTCGACATCGAGTACTTCACGCTCCTCGACACCACCCCGGCGAGCTGCGGCCCTTACAGCATCGCAGGCGTCGCGATGCTGTAAGGGCTCATCCCCCGCTACGATCACTACGCGGGGTAGCTTTTTTGCTAACGCAGCGGGTAGCTGATCAGCAAATACCTTCACTGCATGCCCTCAACGTAAGTAAGGCGCTCAATGATTTGCTGAGACAACTGGCGTGCAAGCGTCTGTTCTGCTTCCATCATGAGCGTTTCGCGGTTAAGCAGGTCGTCATCGCTAACGCGAATGCGGGTATCCGTCGACAGCGTTTCATTATTGATGTGGTAGGCATTCGATGCTCGCTCCTGAACTGAGAGTCTGGCGCTGAGCGTTAGCTCGTGCTCGCGGCTTGCTCTGCCATCACCGCCGAGTCGACGCTCGGTTAAAACAGGCGTGCCCAACGTGACCCTCCAAGGCGCATCAGCGGCGACCTGGGTGCCTAACTGCTGAAGACGTGAGGCGATCTGCTGAGCGACGGCACTGTTGGTGTCGCCTTCTAAAGCAAGGGGGGGCAGCGTAGGCAGCGATTCAGAGCCGCGTAGCCGAAACCCACAGCCGCTGAGCAGCACCGCCGCCGAGGCGGCGATGCTAGCGGTTAAAAATGTGCGTCGGTTCATCCACTCACCACGATATTAACCAGTTTGCCGGGCACTACGATCACTTTACGTACGGTGTTGCCCTCGAGGAAGCGCTGAACGTTTTCATGCTCCATCGCCAGCTTTTCAATAGACGCCTTATCTGCGCTTGCCGGTACTTCAAGTCGAGCACGCAGTTTACCGTTGACCTGTACCACCAGCTCAATGCTGTCGCGGGTAAGGGCGGATTCATCTACTACCGGCCAGGTTGCTTCAATGGCCGGGCCTGAATGGCCAAACGCTTCCCAGAGACTATGGCACAGGTGCGGCGTAATCGGCGAGAGCAGCAATACGCAGGCTTCCAGCGCTTCACGGCTAACCGCCAGGCCAAGTTCGGAGCTATCGTCGAACTTACCGATAG
Source organism: Halomonas sp. A3H3 (assembly GCF_000982975.1). Classification (NCBI taxonomy): domain Bacteria; kingdom Pseudomonadati; phylum Pseudomonadota; class Gammaproteobacteria; order Oceanospirillales; family Halomonadaceae; genus Halomonas; species Halomonas sp. A3H3. Next base: position 4,248,807 of record NZ_HG423343.1, read on the forward strand.
CGTTGGACAGCTCCATCACCGCAGCAATGGCGGTATTGAAAGTGGTGCGGCGGCCAATGTCGTCGCTGGCTTTCTTGATAGTCTCGTGGGTTTTCCGGCGCAGCGTCTTTTGATCGTCGTTAAGTGCATTGACGTCCAGCGTGCCGGGCGTGCCCGCTGCCAAGTGCTCATTGACTTGACGCCATAGGCGCTTCAAGAAGCGGTGCGCGCCCTCTACACCTGAATCCGACCACTCCAGGGACTGCTCGGGGGGGGCGGCAAACATCATAAACAGGCGTACGGTATCGGCACCAAACTTGTCGATCATCGACTGCGGATCAACGCCGTTGTTTTTCGACTTGGACATCTTTTCGATGCCACCCATTTCCACCGGCTCGCCGTCGCTCATAAGGATTGCGCTCAGCGGGCGGCCTTTCTCATCACGCTTCACTTCCACGTCAGCGGGGTTAAACCACTGCTTGCCACCGTTATCAGTGGAGCGGTAGAAGGTTTCCGCAATGACCATGCCTTGGGTCAGAAGCTGCTGGAAGGGCTCGTCGGAATCCACCAAGCCAAAGTCACGCATCAGCTTGTGGAAGAAACGCGCATACAACAGGTGCAGGATGGCGTGCTCGATACCGCCAATGTAGAGGTCAACCGGCAGCCAGTAGTTGGCGCGCTCATCCAGCATTGCTTCGGTGTTATCCGCACAGCAGAAGCGCGCGTAGTACCAAGACGACTCCATAAAGGTGTCGAAGGTGTCGGTTTCGCGCGTCCAGCCATCGCCCAGGTCAGAAAACGCTGGCATCTTCTTCAGCGGCGAGCCCGAGGCGTCTACGGTGACTTCCATGGGTAGCGATACCGGCAGTTCATCATCGGTGAGCGGAACGGTTTGACCTTCCGGGCCGTATTTGACCGGAATTGGCGCGCCCCAGTAACGCTGGCGGGCAACGCCCCAATCGCGCAGGCGGTAGTTGGTTTTGACTTCACCACGACCAAGCTCAGCTAGTTTGGCGGCAATGGCATCAAAGGCTTGTTCAAAATCAAGGCCATCAAATTGACCTGAATTAACCAGCTTGCCGTATTCGGCGTAGGCCGCCTCAGAAACGTCGGCAGGCTGGCCGCTTTCATCGGCGATGACCGGTTTGATGGCAATCCCGTACTTGGTGGCAAATTCCCAATCGCGCTGGTCGTGGCCGGGTACCGCCATCACCGCACCGGTACCAAACTCCATCAGTACAAAGTTAGCCACGTAAACGGGCACTTCATCGCCCGTTAGCGGGTGAACCGCCGTATGCCCGGTGAGCATGCCTTTCTTCTCTTTGGTGGCCATCTCGGCTTCGGAAGTGCCACCCCTGGCGCACTCATCGCAGAAAGCTGCAAGCTCACTGTTCTGCTCCGCCGCCTGCTTGGCCAGCGGGTGGCCAGCGGCAACCGCCACATAAGTAACGCCCAACAGGGTATCCGGGCGGGTGGTGTAAACCGCTAGCGGCTCATTGGCTTGGCCATCAGCGCCTTTAACATCAAAGGTCAGCTCGACACCGCGGGATTTGCCAATCCAGTTGCGCTGCATGGTTTTGACCTGTTCTGGCCACTCCACTTTATCCAGGTCAGCCAGCAGTTCATCGGCGTAATCGGTAATCTTCAAGAACCACAACGGGATCTCTTTACGCTCAACCAAGGCACCAGAGCGCCAGCCGCGACCTTCGATAACTTGCTCATTGGCGAGCACGGTTTGATCCACCGGATCCCAGTTAACCGTCGACATCTTCTTATACACCAAGCCTTTTTCTACCAGCTTGGTGAAGAACCACTGCTCCCAGCGGTAGTAGCTGGTATCGCAGGTGGCGAACTCGCGGCTCCAGTCATAGGCAAAGCCCAATGCCTTCAACTGATTGCGCATGTAATCGATGTTTTGGTAAGTCCACTTGGCAGGCGGCACCTGATTCTGAATGGCGGCGTTTTCTGCGGGCATGCCGAAAGCATCCCAGCCCATGGGCTGCATGACATTTTTACCCTGCATGCGCTGGAAACGGGACACAACGTCGCCGATAGTGTAGTTACGCACGTGGCCCATGTGCAGCTTGCCGCTGGGGTAGGGGAACATGGAGAGGCAGTAGAACTTCTCGCGGTTGGCGTCCTCTACGGCTTTGAAGCACTGATGTTTGTCCCAGTACTGCTGGGCGTCGCGTTCGATATCACGAGGGCTGTAGTGTGCGTCCATCGGTTTATTAATGCCTTGGCGTATTCGCCCAAAAGGGGCGCAAAGTGAATGTTAGATGACATCTGTCAGATAAGTGAGGTCGATTGTATCCTATGCGGGTGTATCCTTGAACGGTAAGCCGATGATAGGTAACTGCACGCGTCGACAAAAGGAGAGGCACCATGAGTGAACAGCAGAATGACAATCGCCTACGCGAAGGCTATGAGCGCTTGCTAGAGCGGATGCAGGGGGGCGCCAATGAGCTAACCTGGGAAAACTTGCAGAAGGATTTGGACGACGCGGTCGAGTTTGAAGCGGAGCTAGAGGAGTACACCAAAGATGAGCTAGCCCTGCTGCGCGCCTGGGTAGAGCGTGACCTGAAAGATATGCGCTACTACATGGCAGATACCGGCAAGCAGGTAGCCAGCTGGCTGGGCATCGACATTGACGGCCTTTCGCGCCGCGTGGCGGAGTCGCTGCTTTCGATTGCTGACCGCAGCGTGGTCGAACGCGAGCGCTTCGAAGAAGATTTAGAAGCTGCCCGCGCTGACTACTGCGAAGGTGAGATGGCGGCGCCTGGCCTAATGGCCTGCACACACTGTGATGCCCAGGTGATGCTGCCTACCGTTGCGCGCCTGGAGCCTTGCCATCAGTGTGGCCATCGCTACTTCTACCGTTTTCCCAATAAAATCATTGAGACCTGATCGATTAGGTAACCAGTAAGCTGACGCCTGCGATCGCCCCTAGCGAGAGCAGGCTCATGACTGCTGCATAGAGCAGGTTATTTTTCATCATGCGGTAGCCGCTCACCCCATAGCGCCCCTGCAGTGACAGGTTGATCCCCGAAAGCGGGCCCACGCTGGTGCCCACTGCCCACGAGGTTAACGCCACAAACGCAAACACGGTCTGTTCTCCGTTCTGCAGGTTCAGTATCGAGGCCAACACCGACACCCCAATAATGGGATGAAGCCCTGCCAGTGCGCTTAGGGTAATCGCTGCAAAGCTAAGCATCGCCTGAGGTGTGCCAAAGCGGGTGAACAGCGTCCAGTCGCTGCCAGCTGCCGCTGTTACCAGGGTTGAAAGACCAATCGTTAATAGCCCCGCGGCTAAAAACAGCGAAATTTCCCCGCGCATGGCGGGTAGCCGCGTGGTGGTGTGCTGGCGAATGCGTCGCAGGGTAAAACGGGGCCCATGGGGTAGGTTGCTCAATACCGCCACGCTGGGCAGCAGAAAGGTAATAATGCTGACAATGGTAAGGGCAGGGGTGAGCACAAAGTGAAAAAGCATCACCAACGCTGCCATACCCACTGGCATAAACAGGCTACGTGGCGCCAGGGAATAGCCATCCACCTCGCTGAGATCAAACCGGCGCCGAAGTTCCAGCGTGGTTAATAGCCCTGACAGCATCGCCATGGGAAAGCCCACCACGGCAATTTGCGCGTACTCAACGTCGGGCACCAGCGCAATCACCACGCCCATGGAGGCAAAAAACGGCGACCACAGCGCCGCGCTGCTCAGCCCACGGTTAAGCGCCAACAGCTGCGGCGTAGTGAGCGGCCCACGCCGGGATAGCTTATCGCCCACCATAAACACGGTAGAGAGATTTAAAATCGTGCCCAGAAAGTGCACTCCCAGCCAGGTACGTAAAATACCCCCCGCCCCAGTCACTCGGCTGCCTGTCGCGCCCTTGTTGCCTTGCTTCCCAATCAGCGAAATAAAACTAACGCCCACCAGCATCGCCGCCACAAACGAATTGCCCTGCAACATAGCGGGCCAATCCACCTCGGCGCCATACACAAACCGCGCCACCAGCAGCATGCCAGCGCCCAGCGCAATCAGCACGCCCGCCTGTATACGCGAACGCTTAGGAATATCCCGCCACAGCAACACAACTGCCACCCACAGCAAATAGCTCACCGCATTCGCAGTGCTCAACCAACTGGTAAAACCGATAATTTGTGCGATAAGCCCAAGCAAAATCAGCACGCCCGCCAAGCGCTGCCGAGAAGTCGTCTCTTGCATGCCAACCCCTTAATAGTGAATTAGCAGGCTAATAGGATTTGCAAAGGAAGGCCAGCGGCAACGAGTTATGAGGCAAGAGCATTTTGTACACTGGCACCATTACTTGCGTAGCCACATTTCGTAGCGCGTGGTAACGAATCTGCGAGGAACGAGCAAATGAGGCACCCGCGGGAGCATCGCGAAGCGATGCCAGATCCATGCAACTAACGAGCCGTTGCCCTCAGAGAGGAAACACTTTTTTTCATCGATACGTGACCTAATCCAAATTTATGAATAAGGTATGATTAATTAGTCAGATTCGGTCGCAGCTGGAGCGTTTTATCGTAATCTAGGTGCGCCTTGGCGGTAGCGTGGTTTCGTTTAAGCTCATTAGCCTAAAGGGCAGCGCACACCTGCAAATTCCTTCCCTATTACATGCGTATAAATTTGCGTTGTCTCGATACTTTTGTGGCCTAGCAATTCTTGTACTGTGCGAATGTCCGTGCTTGGGCTCAGTCATTGGGTAGCGAAACTGTGCCGTAAGGTATGGCAAGAGCCAGGACGTGGCAATGATGCAGATTTCATCGCCTGCTTCACGGCCTTTTGCACAGCCGATGAATGAATATGGTGAAGAACGACGTTCCCGGCATCATCACAGCAAGGGCGGCTGGCAGGAAACAGCCATTGCCAACCTAGGGAAATGCCGGCGTTTGGGTACTTACGATCCAGAGCATGAGGTAAAGTTACTGGTACGCGACCACGTGCTAGCCGATAGGCAAGTTGCCGTTCAGCCGACTCAATTTGCGCCTCTAATGCGGGAAGACAGACAGCGGGTTAAAGTGGTTCGGTCTTTATCACCTTTCCCTGCCCTGACGGTGATGATATGGCGTTCGGTATCAATATCTCTTACGCGCAAACGACACGTTTCGATGAGTCTCAGTCCTGAGCCATACATCAGGGTTGCCATCAAATTCATAGGCCCAGACAATTGATTTAATACGCGCATAACCTCTTCGTGAGAAAGCACGACAGGTAATCGACGCGGGCGTTTAGCTCGTGAAAAGGTACCAATATCACCTAATGGCATATCAAGGATATGGCGATACAGAAATACTAAAGCATTAAGCGCTTGGTTTTGTGTAGCTGCAGCCACATATCGCTCTACGGCAAGGTGCTCCAGAAAAGCCTGCACTTCAGAAGGGCCCATACTGGCAGGGTGACGCACCCCATGATAACGAATGAAGTAACGTATCCAGTAACAGTATGTTTTTTCAGTACGCGGGCTATAGCGCTTTACCCGCATAACAGCTTTCACACGATCCATTAGTTTAGGAGGCCTGCTTTGCATATCCATTTGGTTTCTATCTCCTGATGGTGGATATGCATACAGTATTATTGGGATTTGCAAAATGCGCAAGAATGCGAATTCTGCAAATAGAGTCTAATTGATATTAATTTAATTTAAAATCATGTGGTTATGCACGAAAAGGTAGGCTACATTTGCTAAGTAAACATGCTGGCACGTTCATCCAATCATAGGACGCGCCGTCTAATACCTGTTGAACTAAACCGCTTCGCGGTAGCTGTCGACGAACCACGTTTTTTGCCTCATCGGGCCACACTGTTTATTGACCCACGTGGGTCATACAACAGGAGTGACGACGATGACTGCCTTGCGACAGAAGATGATCGCGGCCATGCGTCAGCGTGGCTTTGCGCAACGTACCCACAACACCTACCTGATGGTGGTCACTGAACTAGCACGTTATTTCCACCGCCCGCTAGACACGTTGAGTACCGACGACCTGCAACACTTCTTTAATCACCTGGTTCAGGAGCGTGGTTTGTCCGCCGCCAGTTGCCGTGTCTATCTGCACGGCGTGCGGTTCCTGTATTTGCACGTGTTGCAGTGGCCTTCGTTTGATGTGCCGCTCACCGTCCCCAAAAAACCGCAGCGGATTCCAGAACTGCTGACCCGCGACGAGGTTCGGCGGATCCTGGCCGCCTGCCAAAACGCCAAGCATCGCATGATGCTCGAACTGTGCTACGGCTGCGGATTGCGTGTAACCGAGGTCTGCCACCTGCGAGTTAGTGACATCGACAGCCAGCGTTACCAACTCCGTGTGACGCAGGGCAAGGGCGGCAAGGATCGTATGGTGTTACTACCCGTGACCCTGCTTGATCGCTTGCGCGATTACTGGCGCGCCTATCGGCCAGTCACATGGCTGTTCCCGAGCGCTCTGTTTCCCGATCAAGCCCTACACGCCAGTGCGCCACAGAAGGCCTTTACCCAAGCCAAGCGCCTGGCCGGGATCGAGCGGGTCGGTGGCATCCATAGTCTGCGCCATGCCCATGCCACCCATGTTCTGGAGCAAGGCCTGCCCGTCCATCAGCTCCAGCGACTACTGGGCCACCGTAACCTCCAGTCGACGATGCGCTACCTGCACTGGCTACCGAGCCAGCAAGGGGGAGATCAGTGTCATATTGACCTGGTGGCCGCCTTGGAGGTGAGCCATGACTAAGGCCGCTACCTTGCAACAGGCATTGACCCGCTTTCTCGACCCAACCGGTCTTGATCGCCAGCGCCAACGGGTGTGTACCCATCTGCTGGCCTGCCGAACGGAGGCGATGGGCGGGATGGTCTTACAGTGCTCCGACTGCGCTCATGTACAGCCACGCTACTTTGGCTGTCGTGATCGTCACTGCCCACAGTGTCAAGGCCGCGCCATGGAGCAATGGGCCGAGCGTCAGCAGGCCAATATCCTGCCGGTGCGCTATTACCACGTCGTATTCACGTTGCCGCATAGCCTTAATGGCTGGGTTCAGCTTCATCCCGAGGTGATTCACCGGTTGCTGTTCCAGAGTGCTTGGCAGACGTTACGCACGTTTGGGCGCGATCCCAAACGCCTTGACGGCGAGATGGGGATGATCGCTGTACTTCACACCTGGGGCCAGAACCTGAGCCAGCATGTGCATCTACACAGTTTGGTTCCAGGCGGTGCCTTAGGTGATGATGGCCGCTGGCGTAGGGCACATAGAGCAACTACTTGTTCCCGGTGCGGGCCTTGTCACGCCACTTTCGCGGGCACATGGTGAGCGCTCTGCGCAAGGCCGCCCATGCAGGCGATCTCCACCGGGTAAACCGGCCCGGAGATGTCGATGCTCAACTGAACACGCTGATGGCCACTGACTGGGTGGTTTACAGCAAGGACTGCCTTGAACACACTCATACGGTAGTTCGCTACTTGGCGCGCTACACGCGCCAGATCGCCATCAGCAACGCGCGTATCCTGGCCGTCGATGAGCACCAGGTGACCCTACGCTACAAGGACTATCGCGACCATGACCGACACAAGTCGCTCATCCTCAATGGCGAGGAGTTCGTACGCCGCTTCCTGCTTCACGTCCTGCCCAAAGGACTGATGCGGGTGCGTCACTACGGTTTTCTGGCCAATCGCTGCCGTCGGCAACGTCTGATGCAGGTTCGTCGAGCGCTAGCGGTGGTTGAGCAAGCACCGGATGCCGATATGGCTGCCAGCGATGCGGAGCTGGCCTACACCTGTCCACATTGCAAGCAACCCACATTGCGGATGATCGGGACGCTCACACCCCAGCGCCACACCTACGATCAACCGTCTAATCATAAGGATCAACACTATCGAGCATGATGTAACGCCCTACGACGACAACCGACTTGGCTAACCGGCTCGCTAGCGGGTCATGGATAAGCTCGTCCCGATGATGGATTTTAGCCATCAGGCGCGCTACATTGGGTTAAATTAGATTTGGAAGTGCTGAAATGATGGCGAAACTCACGATCAGAGCGCGTTACCCCAGACATGCCAATGCACGGCCTGGTACCTCAGGCTACCTGTCAGTCAGTACAATCCCCTATTAAGTAGCTGCCTGATGGACGCGCCTTAGTCCAACAGGCATTTATCCGCCATGCTCCGCACGGCGAATAAATGCCTGTTGGGCTAATGAGACATGAGGTGAATAAATGAAAATGATTCTTTCCTTGCTTGCGGTTGCTTTTTTCCTCCACGGCTGTGCTACGGGGGAGAGAATGCAAACCGTCAGCGAAGGCATGTCCAAGGAGGAAGTCGTATCCCAGCTGGGAGAGCCGGATGGTTACAGACGTAATGGAGACTACGAGGCCTTGCAGTATACAAACCGGCTTATTAGCGGATGGTCGTGGGATCGTACGGACTACACCGTAATTCTTGAAAACGGAAGGGTTGTTGAGTATGGCCCTGGCGAGGTGCGTGAGAGAGATTCGGGTACCGGCACACTGATATTGGTACCTGTCAGGTAGATGAATTATGGTGGCGACGAGAGCCTAACAGTTGACGTCCGTTGGGCAATGCTCCTGTATCGAGCTGGTGAGCTTCATTGTTGAGCCGTTTGAGCGAGATCCGCATGCACGAAGTTGACTGGGCAGCACTGGCCGAAGAAATCAAAAAGAACCATCGGCCACACGCGGGTTATTTCTCGTGGGAGTCGGATCGCGCGATGGCCGAGTTTGGCGTTCTTGATGAGTTTGCGAACGCGCTGGCGAATCAGGGAACTCTGTTCTTTTATGGGGCACGCCATCGCGGCGAAGGCGAAGATCCGCCAGATTGTGACGCCCATGCTGGAGATGGAACGCGTATCGAAATTGAGATAACGGAGCTAGTTGATGGTCCATCCATCGAGGCTGCGCGCCTCGGCCAGCCTTATGATTGGAAGGACTGGAAGGGGGCGCTGCTCCCAGCCCTAGAAAAGCTGGTCCGTCGCAAGGATAAGTCTCGATCCATCAAGGGTGGGCCGTACTCGCAATACATTCTGGTGATCTTCTCCGACGAGCCTTGGCTTGAGCGAGATTGCCTTGAGCACAGCATCGCGCAGCATACATTCGACGCGACTCAGCTCATAACCAGGGCGTTCTTGCTCCTGTCTTACGATCCGTTCATACAGCGGTATCCATGTTATGAACTGCGGCTGTACCCCAACAAGCCGCTCCAGCCGACGCGCTAAAGCGCGCGGCTGAGCTATATCGTTATGGGTCTTGAGAGCCATGGGAAAGAAGCTGCCACCGGACCAACTAAAGCTATATGAAAGGATTGATGAAATCCTATTTTATAAGTGGGACCCAATAGGAATTTCTGATACCAATTGGGCGAGGGATGAGTATCAGTCGTACCTTCCCAAAGTGTTCAGCATGGCCATGGAGTCCCAATCGACAGCGCAAATTGCGGAGTATCTGACCTTGGTTACCACGGAAAGCATGGGGCTTTCAGAGGCACGGGGCCATGATACAGCCATTGCCAAGTTGATAATGGGAGTAAAGGAATCGTTGGGACTTTAGTGCAATGAGCAGATCAACCCATAACTAGGCCAATCACGGCGACAGCTTTTTCGTTGCGGCTTCGCCTCCACTACAAAGCTGCGCGTGTTGGCAGCGTTATGCGCTGAAGAAGATTCAATAATGTACAAAGACTTATACGAAAAAATACAGAAATGTTGTGGATACGTGACTGTATTTCTTGATGACGAAGTCATAAGCGAAGGCACGTGCTTCACGTTCACTCCTGAGGGCGAAGTTATCACAGCTGCTCATGTTGTGACCGGCAGGGTGCCGATACGCCATGAGGATTACTCGGATCCAAACGCAAAGATATTCGTCAAGTTTTCGGGGCGACCAGTATTGGAATATCGAGTTTCATTCTGCAGCTTGGGCATCCGGAGTGAGGCATTTACTGAAGATATCCAGCTAGACATTGCGGCCCTCGCACCAAAGCAGAGACAAGAAACACAGTTTCCGTATCTGCCAGCAAGTCTTACGCCGCCCCATTTGGGGCAGCGAGTATTCCTTGCAGGTTTTTCTGACGACCTGGTTCTTCCCTTCAATCTGGACAGAATCGCTGACAGGTCGTACCCGGGGATGGAAGGATTTTTCGCAGCAATGAGAAATGGCTATATGGCCGACATGATGGGACCGCTAATAAAGCATGCTCTAGTCGGTAACCATAGACGGATCCACGCGAGCAATAGCGTTGAGCATATCAATGTCGAGGCAGACCTTTTTTACTTGGACAGCGGTGTTAATAGCGGCGCCAGTGGAGGGCCTGTCGTAAATGAAAGCGGTGAGGCCATAGGTGTTATTTCTCAAAGGGCTGTAACAAGTGCAAGCCAAGAGTCTGCGCCGAACCTCAAAGTCCCGTCAGGCGCGACAATGGCTATATCATTGCACCCAATGGAAACAGTCCGTTTACTGATGGCGAGAAAGGCATAACACCTATGAGCCTTCTGCCTGTCAATAAGCCGCAGTATTTTTTATTGGCCGTGTAAGCGGTCAATATCAAGTCCCTGAGCCAGTGATCCTACTTCATCTGTCATCGTTGGCGGTTGGTGGCTTACAGCAAACACCTATTGAGGCTCTCTAACGTGGTGGTTACCACTGCCAAACCGGGTTGCTCCTTGCAGGTGGGTCTGGGGCACTAGACATTCATCGGTTAACCAGCATCTGTCCTATTCAAAAAGCGGGTTACTCTACAGTCCCAGTTAGTTTCAGGTTCAGCGCCGGTGTAAGCCCACTCGCTCAGGGTGTTGATGCACGCCAGCAGGATGGATAATCAAAGCGACGGGCTTCGAGTTGGGTGTAGAAGTCGGGGTTCAGATCTCAAAATCAGTCAGCAGACACCCTGTTTCAGCACACTCCATGATGATCCAGTTAGACGTTGATCATCATCCTGCTGCGTGACTAACTCGTTAAAAAGCGTTGTTCATCAAATACCTTTTCGTTCTTTAACATGAAATAGACCGCACGCCCCAGCTTGTGGGCCAGAGCCGATAAGGCTTTGGCTTTCCCCATGCGTTTCTGGAAGCGTTGCAACAGCTTTTGTGCACCTGGATTACCGCGCAGATAAAGCACCGCAGCCCCAGAAAAAGCCCACTTTAGATGGGCATTACCAATCTTGTTGCCCTGGGTGCCATAGGTCTTACCGGCCGATTCGGCTTTGCACTTGATCAGTCGGGAATAGGAGACAAACTTCTGGACAGATTCAAAACGTCGAATATCACCCACTTCATACAGAATGGTGAGGGCCAGAATACGGCCAACGCCGGGAATGGTGGTTAAGAAGTGGTAGTAGGTCGGCTGATGCTTTTTGGCCTGCTTTTCCAATAGCCATTCCACCTGGCTTAGTTCCCGGTGTTAGCACTCTAAAACGGCCATATCTAGATCGATATTGCGCTGAACGAGCGGGTCATCAAAGGTTCTGCCCAATTGTTCTCTGGCACTGACATTTTTTAAATTGACCTTGTTGGGTGGCAGGTTGTACTGACTCGTTGTGTTGACAACATGAGCTTTGAGATCAGCGCCGTGGCGAACGAGCCCAGTTCGCCGGCGAAGCAGGTCACGGGTAGCTCGCATGCTGCGTGGGTAGACATAAGCGAGGGGAAAATTACCGCCTCGAATAAGCGCCGCGATTTTGTAAGAATCCACGCGGTCATTCTTGGTTTTACCGCCATGGATGGCCTTCATATAAAGGGCATGACCGAGAATGAAAGCAATGCCCTGGTCTTCACAGAAATCAGCGATCCAGTACCAGCAGTGCATGCATTCGGCGCCGATGACCAGACCGTCCGTAAGGTTCGATCAGATGGAGCAGAGGTTCTGGTTTGGCTGGATATGCAGAAGGGTTTCGCCCTGCTGATCCAGTATGCAGACATACAGGCTACGGGCATGCAGATCAATTTCACAGTAGTGACGATGAGTGCTATTGTAAAAATTCATTGAGTCTTCTCCTGTTAGGTTTGGTCGCCTTTTCAGCTTAGCCAAACGGGCTGAGCTGGGGGAGAAGGCTCAATGAGTATCAATGCATTCAAGCCGACGCCGCTTCGCGGCGCGGCTTAATTCCGGCGTTAGGGCTAAACTGGCTTTGCGTCAGCCAAAGGATGTTAAAGGAAGATTGAGATGCAAAACATGAAAAAATACTTTGGGTTTGAAGTGAAGGTCTCTAATTTTCTTCATCCTGAAGATTTCTCTATCATTAAGGATAATGTTATTAGTTTTGCTAATTCAGAAGGTTTGGATCTTGATCAATATCGTATATATCTTCATCAGCTAGTAATCTTAGCAAATGAATCACATTTCGGATTGGGTGGAGGTTTACCTGCAAGGGTTGAAAATGTGTTATTAAAATTTTCGGTCAACTATAAACAAAAAAGAGATGGAGATATTATTTTTAAAAATAATCTTCTTGAAGAGATGAAAGGGATTAAATCGTATACCCTTCCTCATGAAATTTGTTACACAATTCCTCCCGCTTATTTTCTTGACAAACAACAATTTCAGAACGCAATAGTAACGTTTGTTAGTAACTCCCTTCGTCGCGAAGATTTTAAAAAAATAAAAGTCTGTGTTTCAGCTAACGCTACTGAAGCATTTAGGCCACTTATAAAAAGTAATCTTGCGGCGGAATCAATAACTAATCTGGATCTTCCTTTAAATAAGGGAGTGAATTTTGACAGCGAAATAACATTAAAGCTTCAAGGAGAATTAGGAGAAATTAAAATGCCAGAAGATGATTCAAAAACAACCAATATTTTTAATATACAACAAGCGGGCGCAGTATCCGCATCGGGTCAAATAACGACTAATAATAATTTGAATCAACAGCAGCAAGGCATTCCCTCTGATCACGTCATCAAGGAAATGAAGCATCTTCAAACCCTACTTGATAAGGAAGGGTACCCTGAGTCAAGAAAAAATGAAGTGGAGGCACTAACAGAAGCAATTCAATTGGCTGATTCAAAAAGTGAATTTATACCAAAACTTAAAGAGGCTGGTAGCTGGTTGGCTGATAAAGCCGAAAAAGTAGGTGTTTCTCTAGTAGCAGCAGCTATAAAAGGTCAGCTAGGCTTGTAAATAAGGCCCTAACAAACGCATGTTGCCGGACTGGTTTTCCGCTGTGCTCCAAACCAGCCGCAAATGCGGGCGTTATGCTTCATGGAGGTAACGAATGGACAAAGATCAATTTGTTGCGATTCTTAACAGGAATGGAACCCTTCATGACAAAGACCTGGAAGGGATCGAGTTTAATTGGAGAGCAGAAAATGAAGCCGCTCTATCTGTAAGTGCAGCAATGCCGGGTATAGGTTTTCTTTCTGTTAAGCAGCGACTCAATGCTTTTTTTGCTGCATGCCGTCATTTCGACAAACTCATTGACGAAAGAGGTTTAACTGAAGAATAGGCTCAATTGGGGTTAAGTATTTTAAGGCTAATAAATAGTAAATTTCAAAAGGCAGTTGTCATGTTTGAAACACGGTTTAACAGGCTCGATACAGCTGCTCATGCTGATATGCCAAGAACTGCACGGCAGTACCTTGCTGGAATCCAATATATTGGCTACTAAAAATCAAAAGCATAACAAAGCCATCGATTTGACCGCTTTACACTGCGCTCCAAACGGCAAATTATGGCGAGCGTTGAGTCTGTAGAAAAACCCCGCTGACGGCTAAGTTTTGGTAGGATCGAGAAAACAGACGAGGAGTGGTCAGCATGCCGCGCTTCAAGGCTTATAACTACGATCAGAACGCCATGCAACTACCAGGATCAGCTCCAGCCAGGCACCTTTGAACACGCGGTGCACTACCTGATCGAGCACAAGCTCGACTTATCCGTTTTCCATCCCAAGTACCGCAACGATGCGACCGGTCGGCTGGCCTATGATCCGGCCATTCTGCTGAAGATCATCCTGTTTGCCTACTCCAAAGGCATCACCTCCAGCCGCGAGATGCAGTGGTGCTGCGAGACTACTATTATTTTCAAAGCTCTTACCTGCGATACCGTGCCCCACTTCACCACACTGGCCAGCTTTGTCAGTCGCCATGCCGATGAGATTGAAGCGCTGTTCGAACAAGTGCTGCTGGTGTGCCATGAACAGGGCTTGCTGGGTAACGAACTCTTTGCCATTGACGGCTGCAAGATGTCCTCCGATGCCTCTAAGGAATGGTCGGGTACGTTCAAAGAATTGGGCGAGAAGCGGGAGAAATTGAGAGGCTTGATTCGGTATCACCTAATGGAATACTACGCGCGTGACGAAGCCGAAACGGAAGCTGATCTGGACCGGGGCATTCGCCGAGCCAAGATGACCACCAGTAAAGGCACGATTCAAGGTTATAACGGTTTGGCTACGGTGGATAAGAAACATCAGATCATCATTGACGCTCAGGCCTTTGATGAAGGGCAGGAACACCAAACTTTGCAGCTCGTAATGAGAACGGTCGAATCCCGTTTTAAGAAGCTAGGTATGGCGGAAAGCATCTACCAGAAAGGCACCATCGTCACTGCAGATATCGGCTTTGCCAATCCAATGTGGCCAACAGTTAGTCATCAGCGGCGGCACGGCGAACCAATGTCGAAGTAAGTGTATTAAGAAAATCGGCCAACGTTATGGTCGAAAAATATATTAAAGCAGCAGGCGGTAGTGGTAGCTCGAAATTGGGTTTTTCTACAGCCTTGTTATGTGAAAAGTGGAATAACTAACAGTGACTGAACAAACGAATAATCCGTATGAGAGACCAAAGCTCAATCTTATATCAAGAATCAAGCTGGGACTTTCTTGGTTCGAACGAAGAAAATATAATAAAATCGTTGAAGTCGAACCACAATCAGAAGATATGGCTGCGTTTCAAAAACTTTATAAAGACATATATGAGTTGGGGAATACGTTGCACATCCGTGTGGATGCTACTAGAAATGGAGTTGAGGTTCCTGAGCCATACGTTCAGGATGGAAAAATAGTTCTGGATATCTCGCCGAGGGCAATAGCCAAGTTTCAATGGGTCTCGGATGGACTAAAATTTAGTGCCGCATTCGGCGGGAAAGCTAGAAATGTCCAAGTTCCCTTCGCAAGCGTGCTCTCCATATACAACCTTGAAACGCAGCTTGGCGTTGAAATCGATCCCAGCGAAGAGCCTGGTCAATAGCCACATTAGCTACCTAACAATCAGCCGCACCGGATACATTTCCGTTGTCACCTTTGGTGCATAGGGCCGCACAAAGACAGTCATCAAAAATTTGCTCGGTGAGCCGGGCGTTAAGGCTGTCCCCCCACTGACGGCTAAAAGTATGGCAGGACAAGAAGTGGTCAGCATGCCGTGCTTCAAGCTCGTGAACCACGATAAAAACACCATGGTGGTGATCAACTACCAAGATCAGCTCCACCCCGATCCTTTGAACATTCAGCGTATTATTTAATCGAGCACAAGCTAGGTTTGCCGTTTTCCATTCCGAGCAATGTGCTTATAGCAGAGTAATGTCACGGCAGGCTTCGCATAATAGAGCGCCACCTCGGGTACGGTTCAGATAAATGTCCAGGCCAATACCCTCGTAACCTTCTTTCCCTGCTTCATCTCTATTTCCCGAATATCAACGGCACCGAGCTTACGAATCAACTTCTTTGCAGGCTTAACATTGTCGGCTTTCGAAACCAGGCTGCTAAACCAGCGGCATTGAGTTGAATACACTTGGCTTTCTCTTATTAGCTTTTTAAGAAACAGCTGTTCGCCTCCCTTACACCAAAGCTCTGCCTCCAGCCCACCAAAATTCAGAACGGGAGTGTTGGTTTTTGCTTTTTGTTCACCGCGACTACGAGCAAGGTTATTGAGTTTACGCTGGCTACCTTTAAGTGCTTCATCGAGCGAGGCGTGGAAGGGGGGGTTGCATACGCTGACGTCAAAAAACTCCTCATCTTGAATGATCCCTTCAAAAATATGGTTTTTATCGTGCTGCGTGCGCAGCGTGAAGCGATCTTTGAGCTTGGGGTTGTTAGTAATAATTGTGGCGACGTTCTCAAGCGATTGAGGGTTAATGTCACTACCAACACACTGCCAGCCGTAAATTTGGCAGGCCAGTAGCGGGTAGATGCCATTGGCTCCCGTCCCTATATCGAGCAGCTTGATGCTGGGCCGTTCATGACCAAGCCCACACTCCAATAAATCCGCCATGTAATGAATATAGTCGGCTCTGCTTGGGATGGGAGGGCAAAGTGAGCCCTCTGGAATATCCCAATCGACGATGTTGTAGTGGCGGTTTAATAACGCGGCGTTGAGCGTTTTTACTGCCAGTGGGTCTGCAAAATCGATGGATAGTTCGCCATGAGCGTTCGGTTTCACATGGGGGGCTAGTGCTGGGTGGCTTTTTACGAGAGCAGGGAAGTCATAGCCTTGGTTGTGTAGATTCTTCGGGTGCAGGCCTTTGCGAACAGGCTTGGCTCGGCTATTTTCACTTCGATGGAGGGTGTTCACAGTAGTTGGCCTGAGGCTGGGCGTTCAATAGTAGAGTGGGTTTGGGTTAGTCCGGGATTATAACCTCAATGGTGATGTTGAGTACCTTGACCAAGTGCAGGCAGATAATTTCACAATTACTTCCGAACACCGTGTCCAACCCAAGCAATCCCAGCTCGACGCAATCTCTTCAGCCAAGCGGAACGGAAGTTGGGTTACCCAAGGCGGGCAAAAAAACGATCCTGAGCTATCGATTCAGGATGCTAACGGGAATACCGTAATCGCTGGGCAGGGATATACCATTACCGAATCATCCCAAGGGCCGGTGATGGCATTTGCAGAAACCTGGGAATGGGATGGCACTGCTTGGCGGGTTGTCAGTCTGCGTTACAGCGTTGCCCAAAACTAATATTAGCAAGGCACTATAGTACGCTGACGGTAGCTACCAGACGCTCTTTTTTATGGTGGCTTCGCCTAAATTGCAAGGGCGCTAAACTCAGCGTTAAGTGTATCAATTGGATCGGAGGCATACATGAAGTCCATTACGACCTCGCTAATGTTTGTCGGAGAGCAAGTCGGGAAGGCCGAAGAGGCCATCAAGTTCTATACCTCACTATTCCCTGGTTCAGCGATCATCGATATTCAGCGCTACCAAGCGGGTGAGAATGAACCAGAGGGTTCCATCAAGTTGGCTCGCTTTACAATAAATGATACTGATTTTCTGGCGCTAGATAGCCATCTTGATCACCAATTCACTTTCACGCCATCGATGTCATTATATGTGGAGTGTGAATCTACAAGCGAAATTGAAAAGGTTTTTCATGCCTTAGCTGAAGGTGGCGCCAGGCTAATGCCTTTGGATAACTACGGTTTCAGTAAGCAGTTTGGGTGGTTAAAGGATAGGTACGGCGTTTCTTGGCAGCTCAACCTGTCGAACTAAGGCCCCGATGCATCAATACTTCACCAAGCGCATCGTCATTAAATGCGTCGGTGTTGTCGATTTTGATCAGTGGCGAACGACTACTCTTTGCAAACGCATTATTCCGGTGCTGCAAGCCGGAGCAGCGCTGAATCTACGCGAGGATGTTCGTCATGAGCCAGTTTGAATCACCGAGAGTTGTCTCCAAAGAAGAGTGGCTTCAGGCACGCAAAGCCCACCTAAAGAACGAGAAAGCGCTCACCCGTATGCGCGACCTGGTCGCCCGTGAGCGGCGTGAGTTGCCATGGGTCAAAATGGAGAAGGAATACGTCTTCGACACGCTGGAAGGTGAGAAGACGCTTGCCGAGCTATTTGGCACAAACAGTCAACTGATTATTCACCATTTCATGTTCGGCCCTGATTGGAACGCGGGCTGCCCGAGCTGCTCGCTGGAAGCGGATCATGCCGAGGGCGCCATCGTCCACCTCGCCAATCATGATGTCAGTTACGTTCGTGTATCCCGCGCCCCGCTGGAAAAGCTGGAAGCCTACCGCAGGCGCATGGACTGGACAGCCCAGTGGGTGTCCTCCCTGGGCAGCGATTTCAATTTTGATTTTCAGGTCTCTTTCGCTCTAGAGGCGCTTGAGGCTGGTCGGCTCTACTATAATTATCAAGCTATCGAGGATCCGAAATACTTCAGCGAAGAACTGCCCGGCCTTAGCGTTTTCTACAGGGACGAGAGCGGGGCAGTATTCCACACTTACTCCAGCTACGCCCGTGGCAATGAGGAGGTTATTGGCGCTTTCGTTTATCTCGACATCACGCCGAAGGGTCGCAACGAGAAGGAAATCATGGATTGGGTTCGGCGCCACGATGAGTATGACGCGAGCCCGGCAAACGTGAGTTGTCACTCCTGCTGATGATCTCAGCCTGCCGTATGTAGACAGCATGGCACTCGACCACAACAACCCGATTCAGCGGACAAAGTTGAGGCTGCGGCCGGTGAAGGTCTGTCTATCTCGCTTGGTTATGTCGATGCGCATCTGACAAATCTCAGTACCTGCGGCCCCAGTTTTCGAACTGATGTTGTCGGACAAACTGATGGCTTTTGGGTGCATGTTGATTTCGATGTGCGAAGTGGTTGATTCTAATGAATTGCCCGCGGCAGACTGTCCGGAAAGTAAATTAAAAAAGTAGGGAATATGAGATAGATCGAAATTCGCTAGAGCCTTGTCACATGTCCTGCAGTGGTTTGCGGCTAAGTCCCAGGCTAGGAATGGATAAGGCTCTAAAATATTGAACTTGGAGATAAAACATAGTGAACAGTGCGCCTGATAACATTAAAGGTCGATGTCGTTGTGGGCAGGTTGAGTTTGAGGTTAGCGCAAAGCCCATGATCACAATGGCTTGTCACTGCACAGGCTGCCAGCAAATGACCTCAAGCGCGTTTAGCCTTAGCTCGCTATTTTCTAGCGCTGCCTTTTCGATCACATCTGGAGAGCCTGTTATCGGAGGGCTTCACGGTAATACACGCCACTTTTTCTGTGGGCATTGCATGAGCTGGCTATTCACGCGTCCTGAAGGCATGGATGACTTTGTTAATGTGCGCCCAACGTTGCTAGAGAATTCTCGAACCTATAAGCCATTCATTGAAACTTACACGGATGAAAAGCTGGAGTGGGCGATTACTGGTGCAGAGCATAGTTTCGTTAAGTTTCCACCACAGGAGAAATTCCCAGAATTACTCCAGGAGTATGCGCAAAAACAAGGATAAATGCAGTATTGAAGAATGTGGTTCAGCACACATCAATCGGCTGCAGCGGAGCAATTCACGCTGCACTTCAATCACCCATGAGCACAAGCACCTGGAATTGGGCGGCGGAATATACGCAGACCTAACAGGCGAGGAGTATGTCGCGGATTTCTTGCTGCCCAACTTCTACTTTCACCTGGTCACGACTTACTCGATATTGCGCAGTGTCGGAGTGCCTATTGGTAAAAAAGATTATATGCTTCACCTGATGCCAAAAGTGAAACAAAGTGCAATCTAACCAGCGCTTCGAACTGATTACTGCGCGCTTCTACGCTGCTCAAGCTCCGTCATGTGCTTATGGAGAAGTAATTTGAACATTACAGATTTACCTTTCGGGGTCACGGATTGGTCTGAAATTGAGAGGACTGAGTACTCCGGAGAATACGGTGTTGCTTATTGGAAGACTCGAAATTTCGGGGATATCCGGGTTCGTATGGTTGAGTACAGTCCTGGCTATCTGGCGGATCATTGGTGTGCTAAAGGGCACATATTGCTCTGCCTCGAAGGTGAGCTTCATACTGAGCTAGATGATGGTCGTTGTTTTTTTCTCACACCTGGTTCGAGCTATCAAGTTGCCGACAATGCTGAACTTCATCGTTCTTCGACGGAGCAGGGAGCTAAGTTGTTCGTCGTCGATTAGCATCGCATAATCACTGTTATGTGTTATGTGTTATGTGTTATGTGTTATGGATAGGGAGTAAACGTATGGTCTTCGACTTACCTGCACCAGAGCAGCAAGACTCCAAGTCATTGGTTGGCAGTATTGCGGCTCGGCGCAGCGTGAGGGAGTACACGAATGCACTGCTCCCTATCGGTGTTTTGTCTCAATTGCTTTGGTCGGCCCAGGGCGTAACAGGGCCGGATACAAAAAGAGCAACGCCATCGGCAGGTGGATTATACCCGCTGCACCTAAAAATTTTGGTGCAGCGGGTATCGGAACTTGAGCCCGGTATCTATGAGTATCAGGCTGATAACCATTCGTTAAAGTTAATTGGGAACCGTGTTCCGGAAGGGGCAGTGCAAGTGCTAGGGATTGGCGATCAGCCATGGTTGGAAGAAGCGGCTCTCATCATCGGAGTTACCGCGAAACTTGGAGAGGCCGTTCGGCACTTTGAAGCTCAGCCACCCCAGGGAGAGCGCGGCGCTCGCTATGTATATATGGAAACTGGTGCTCTAGCACAAAATGTCCATCTTCAGAGTACTGCTCTCGGAGTTGGTTGTGTTCTAGTGGCAGGTTTCGACGATCCAAGGGTGAAGGAAGTATTGAGATTGCCTGCGGACTTGGATCCTACTGCGCTGCTTTGCATTGGGCAGCGGCGTACCTGATAGAGGAGTCGTCATTCATGTTCTCTGCTGAATTCTTGCTTACCTCGTTGGTTGTCGTACTTATTCCAGGCACAGGTGTTATCTTTACCGTTTCCATTGGCTTAATGTATGGGCGTCTGGCAAGCCTCTATGCTTCTCTCGGTTGTACACTTGGTATTGTGCCGCACCTACTGGCTACTGTTCTGGGCCTTGCGGCCATCATGCATACGAGCGCGATAGCATTTCAGCTGCTCAAGTATGCGGGTGTCGCGTATCTTCTTTACCTTGCCGTTGTTACTTGGCGTGATCGAAGCGCTTTCTCTGTTCATGAGGTGAAGCGAAAGGGGGATGCCGTTTCGCTTATGAGCAAAGCGTTCCTGCTGAATATCCTCAACCCCAAGCTGACCATTTTCTTCTTGGCCTTCTTGCCGCAGTTCGTTGCAACTGACGCCCAGTCATCATTAGGACAATTGTTCGGGCTGAGCGCTATTTTCATGGCGATGACATTTGTTGTCTTCGTCATCTACGGGCAGCTTGCCCATGCGTTTAGAGCAGCCGTTATTGAGTCACCGAAGATTCAGAGTTGGTTGCGCAGAAGCTTCTCAGCAGCGTTCGCGGGACTAGGCTTACAGCTCGCTCTGACTGAGCGGTAAGGCTTAACGTACAATCGTGCTAAATAAAGAGGGTGTGTTCTGGTTCAGCTCATCCCAGTGTTTGGCCTCTTTGGTTAATAAAAACGTCAATGCGACCTGGCTGCTGTTTACGCTCATCGTTTAGCTTCTCCCTTGACCGCCTACAGAAGATATTTGAGTACACATATGGCCTTTATTGAACCCGTCACCCTATCTGCGCGCGGCGTAAAAATCGTGCCGCTTACACTCAACCACGAAGCCGGTCTGCGCGCTGCCGCAGCGGACGGGGAGCTATGGAACCTGCGCATTACATCGGTACCAGCGCCTGACGAGACGCACCGCTATATTGATACTGCTTTGAAAGCCCGAGAGGAAGGCCACCGCTTTGCCTTTACCGTCATTGAAGAGGCCAGTGGTACGGTGCTTGGCTCTACGAGTTACCATGATATTTTGCCTGATGTAAAAAGAGTGGAAATTGGCTACACGTGGTACGCCAAGCGAGTGCAGCACACGCATGTCAACACCACTTGCAAGCTGCTGCTATTGACACACGCTTTCGAGACGCTGGGATGTAATGTAGTCGGCTGGCGTACTGACAACTTCAATTTTGCCAGTCAGCGTGCAATTGAGCGACTAGGCGCGAAAAAGGACGGCGTGATCCGTGGCAACGTGTTGCGCCGAGACGGTACTATTCGCGATACGGTGATGTATAGCCTGCACAAGGGCGAATGGTCAGAGGTGCGTGCGCATCTCGACTATCTGTTGAGCCGACCCCGTGCGTAGTGAGGAAAGCGTCGTGGCTTAGTTGATTAAGGCTTTGTAGTGTCGCTATATGCATGCTTAAACGCCATACAAGCATGACTGGATCCGTTTATTCAGGTGTTATGGCACGTGTTGAGGAGGTGGTATGTCGTTCGAAGAGTTACGGTCTGAAGTGCATAAAACTTACATGGAATACTATGTTGCTGGATTTAAGAGCAACGACGTAACGCTGATCGATAAAATGGTCAAATATCCAATCGCATATATTAAAAATGGCTCGGTGACAATGTGTGATTCCTATCCGATAGATCCCAAAAGCCTTAAAAAAGAAAAGAGTTGGGATCATTCTGTCGACTGGAAGTTTGAGGTGTCAGCTGTCAATGATAGTGAGGCTCATGCAGTTGCCTCTGCTGTCAGATGCAGAAAAGATGGTTCAAAAATTGAGAGTGTTCATGGGTTCTATGCTTTTACCAAGACGGCCGATGGATGGAAAATGTATGCCGTTGCGGATACTACCTTTTGATCATAACAATGCGCAGCAGTGCGCGGCTTGCAGCCAATGTGGGTCTTTTACAGAGCATCGCTTTGCTTCAAATTAAGTTTCTAGAGTCACAGTTTTCAGGTAATAAGGATCGTTAATGAAGAAAATGTTTCTAACTTCATCGTTTGCGGATGTGGCGGATCTATTTTTAAAATTTACCGGAGGGAAATGCGCTGGCAAAACGGCTACCTTCATTCCCACGGCGAGCCTCGTGGAAGAGGTGAGGTTTTATGTGTCCGCTGGCAAGGAAGCCCTCGAAAAGCTGGGTGTTATGGTTGATAAACTTGAAATTTCAACGGCGTCTAAAGATGAAATAGAGAGAAAGCTTCAAAAAAATGATTATATCTATATCACTGGTGGAAACACTTTCTTTTTACTTCAAGAGCTAAAAAGAACAGGTGCAGATAAAGCCATAATAGAACAAATAAATTCAGGGAAGATGTATATAGGTGAGTCAGCCGGTTCTATTGTTGTGTCGCGCGATATTGAGTATGTGAAGGACATGGATGATTTCACGGCAGCACCTAACGTAGGCTCTTTTTCCTCGCTAGGTCTCGTTGATTTTTATCCAGTCCCACACCATGCCAACTTTCCATTCAAAGAATCCGTTGAGAGCATCATCTCCAGTTATAAAGAGAAAATAGACCTTTGTCCAATTAGTAATACACAAGCAATTATCGTAAATGATAATAAGTTTGAAGTATGGCCTGACGAGGCTTAACAAATCTTAATAAAGCGAAACAGCACGTGGCTTGCAGCCTCCGAGCGCTTCTAAACTCGCGCCTTAGTGCTTGGCATTATAAGTATCCATCTGGCTAAAAGGAGCCGTAAGTGTTTGAGGTAAAAGCAACCCAACATGTGCTGGTGGTTAACGATCTTGAGAAGACCGAGAGTTACTTTCTCGACAAACGTTTGACGCAGCGGGCCTATACCCCCTCCACCAAGCCCTGGCTCAACGTTTAAACCATTGATCCAACAAACTAGCTGTGCGCCCATGCCTTAAATGGAGAGTCTAATTTTGAGCTATCTTGGTGGGTGTTGCTAAGAAACCTCGTAGCTATTTTGGCTTTTGACGGTTAAACACGATCAGAACTGAAGGAGAGACACATGGTAACCAACACAGAGCTTCATGGGGCTTGTCTTTGCGGGATTGTCAGCGTCACCGTTACCACCAAAAGCAACCATGTCGGCGTTTGTCACTGCTCGATGTGCAGGAAGTGGGGTGGGGGGCCGCTGTTTGCGGTGGAGTTTGCCGGTGATGTGGATTTTAACGGCTCGGAGCATATAACTACCTTCAGTTCCTCAGAGTGGGCTGAGCGTGGTTTCTGCCAACAGTGTGGCACCCACCTCTTCTATCGCTTAAAGCAGGGTGGGCATTACGCGCTTCCCGTTGGCCTTCTTGATAGCGCGGATGATTGGAAAATAACCGAACAGATATTTATCGACCAAAAGCCCCCTTACTATTCACTAGCAGAAAAAACCAAGCAACTGACGGGGGAAGAAGTGTTTGCTCAATTTGGGGAGCAGTAGAGGCTCAGTTCATGGTACACCAATTCCACTCTCTTACTAATGCTGGCTTGAACCGGAGCTTGGGTTTGCCAAAATGAGGGTTATAACCGGCATCACTTGACTTGGCAAGGAGAGAGCCTTCATCAGCGGGCGCTACGTAATGTGTGGTAATCGACGGGGGAGCTTATGAGCGACAAGAGCAGAATCAGCTTGCAGTGCGTGGTGGGCGATATCGCTCGACAGTCCGATGTAGATGCCGTGGTTAATGCCGCCAATGCACAATTGAGAACCGGTGGGGGCGTTGCCGGGGCACTTCATCGCGCTGCTGGGTCCGGCCTGGCCGAAGAGGGGCAGTCAATGGCGCCCATCAACCCGGGCCAAGCGGTACTCACCGGCGGTCATAATCTGCCCAACCGCTGGGTGATTCACTGCCTGGGCCCGGTATACGGCGTCGACAAGCCGGAGGATCAACTGCTGGCGGACTGTTACCGCAATGCGCTGAAACTGGCCGACGAGCACGGTATTGAACGGCTTGCTTTCCCGGCACTGTCTACCGGTGCTTTCGGCTACCCGGCGGAAGAAGCCGCTCAGGTGTGTGCGGCTACCCTCGAAGCCATACTGCCCAGCTTGCATAAAGTGCGCCTGATCCGCTTTGTGCTGTTCGACGAAGCAGCCCGGCATACCCTCCACCAAGCTCTGGCTCAACGCTTAACCATTGATCCAGTAGACTAGCTGTAGCGCCAATTGTTTAGCTGACGCATGCATGAGAGCTGAGTGGAGGCTGCTGCTTCTGCTTAGTAGGGGGCAGCTTTAGCACCGCTGCGCTGCCGCGGGTGCACTTGAGCTTATTTTATAGCACTATCACGCCGCGTATTCTCCAGCTCCTCAATCATTCGGCGCGCTGCATTAGAAAGCGTTCGATTGGTATGCACCAAATAGCCCAGCGGTCGGTAAATAGGCGGGGTGTCTACCTTTAGCTCTACCAGTTCGCTGTCGATCATCTTTTCCGGCAGCAGGCTCCAGCCTAATCCTACGCTGCACATCATTTTTAGCGTTTCTAAATAGTTGGTCGCCATGCTTACAGGCAATTGAAGACCAGCTTCGTTAAAACGTTTCGCAATAAGTGACCCTGTAAAGGTCTTCGCCCCCGGCATTACGCAGTTGAATTCACACAGGTCGGCCAATGACCGGAGGCTTTGAGGTGCCGGGTCTTGGTTGGCAAGTGGGTGGTCAATCGCACAGGTAAAACAGAGCCGATCACGCCAGAGCTCTACGACCTGCAGTTGTTCATGAGGGTGGGGGGCGAGAGTCACCACCGCCATTTCCAGAGTGCCATCCAGCACCCCCAGGTAAGCCTGCTCAGAATCCAGAAAGTGCAGGTCGAGTTCGACTTCCGGATGGCGCTGGGTGTACCGCTTTAATAGTGGTGGTAAGCGGTGCAGGCCAATATGGTGGCTGGTGGCCAGGGTAAGCTTGCCACCCACTTGGCCAGACAGGTTGGCTAGTGCCCGGCGGCTGTCCTCAACGGTAAACAGGATGCGCCTCGCTTGGGGCAGTAAGACATTACCGGCTTCGGTTAGCGCAATACGCCGACCAATGCGGTCAAACAGCCGTGCACCTACCTGAGACTCCAAGGTAGCGATGCGTTTGCTAACGGCGGGCTGGGTAAGATAAAGCTGCTCCGCTGCGCGAGAGAAACTTTGCGTATCGGCGACAGCCAGAAAGGCTTGTAGGCTTTGGGTATCCACTTACGAATCCTTGATTAAGCATTCCTGTTTGGAATCTAATCTATGAATAACATGAATTGCTTTTATGCGCGAGTCGCGTAACACTTGTGCTATCGACATATAAGCAGCACGAAGAGGCTGCGTTACCGAACTAGCAGGGCACCGCCCAGGAGAGCCACATGTCAGGTCAAACCCTTTACGACAAACTCTGGAATCAGCACTTGGTTAAACAGCGTGATGACGGCACCGCGTTGATCTATATCGACCGCCAGCTGCTTCACGAAGTGACCTCGCCTCAAGCGTTTGAAGGCCTGCGTTTAGCTAATCGTAAGCCGTGGCGTTTGGATGCCAACTTGGCTACGCCCGACCATAACGTGCCGACAACCATTAAAGAGCGCGCCGAGGGCAACAGCGGTATTAAAGACCCGGTGTCGCTGATTCAGGTGCAAACCCTGGACGATAACTGCCTTGAGTACGGCATCGAAGAGTTCAAAATCAACGATCCGCGTCAGGGCATCGTGCACGTGGTCGGCCCAGAGCAGGGCGCAACGCTGCCGGGTATGACCGTGGTATGCGGCGACTCCCATACCGCTACCCACGGTGCCTTTGGCGCCTTGGCCCACGGTATCGGTACCTCGGAAGTTGAGCACGTAATGGCGACCCAGTGTTTGCTGGCGCAAAAAATGAAGAATATGCAGGTGCGCGTGGAAGGTGAGCTGGGCCTGGGCGTGACTGCTAAAGACGTGGTGCTGGCGATTATTGGCAAGATCGGCACCGCTGGCGGCACCGGCTATGCCATTGAATTTGCCGGTAGCGCGATTGCTTCGCTCTCTATGGAAGGGCGCATGACCGTATGTAACATGGCTATTGAGGCGGGCGCACGAGTAGGTTTGATCGCCGTGGACGACACCACGATTGATTACCTTGCCAAGCGTCCTTTCGCGCCCACGGCAGAGCAGTGGGAAGCCGCCGTGGCGGACTGGCGCAATCTGGTGTCTGACGACGATGCGCAGTTCGATAAAGTGGTTACTTTGCAGGCTAAAGAGATCGAGCCACAGGTGAGCTGGGGCACCAGCCCGGAAATGGTCACCGGTATTTCCGGCCAAGTGCCCGATCCCAGCGCTGCGCTGGATGAAACCGTTCAGCGCAGCCACACTCGTGCCTTAGAGTACATGGGCCTTCACGCCAATCAGAAAATCACTGATATCAAGCTGGATAAAATCTTTATCGGCTCCTGCACCAACTCGCGTATTGAAGATTTACGTGAAGCCGCCAAAGTCGCCAAGGGCAAAAAGGTAGCTGATTCCATCAAGCTGGCCATGGTGGTGCCGGGTTCTGGCTTGGTGAAGCGCCAAGCTGAAGCGGAAGGTTTGGATAAGATCTTTATTGAAGCAGGCTTTGAGTGGCGCGAGCCGGGCTGCTCCATGTGTTTGGCCATGAACGCGGATAAGCTGGGTGCCGGTGAACACTGCGCCTCTACTTCTAACCGAAACTTTGAAGGGCGCCAGGGTTACGGTGGCCGCACGCACTTGGTCAGTCCAGCC
This sequence comes from Halomonas sp. A3H3, assembly GCF_000982975.1. NCBI lineage: Bacteria > Pseudomonadati > Pseudomonadota > Gammaproteobacteria > Oceanospirillales > Halomonadaceae > Halomonas > Halomonas sp. A3H3. Next base: position 4,276,015 of record NZ_HG423343.1, read on the forward strand.
ATGGCAGCGGCAGCGGCGATTGCCGGTCACTTTGTTGATGTTCGCAGCTTGCCCGCTAACGACGCCACTCACGCTCAGGAGGCCTAAACCATGAAAAAATTTGAACGTTTTGAAGGCGTGGTAGCACCCCTTGACCGCGCCAACGTCGACACCGACTTGATTATCCCGAAGCAGTTTTTGAAGTCGATCAAGCGCACCGGCTTTGGCGTTAACCTGTTTGACGAACTGCGTTACTTGGATGAAGGCCAGCCGGGGCAGGACTGCTCACAGCGCCCGCTGAACCCTGATTTCGTCTTGAACCAGCCGCGTTTCAAAGGCGCGGAAGTGCTACTTGCTCGGCGCAATTTTGGCTGCGGCAGCTCTCGTGAACACGCGCCTTGGGCGCTGGAAGATTTCGGTTTCAAGGTAGTGATTGCGCCTAGCTTTGCCGATATCTTCTACAACAACTCGTTCAAGAACGGCATTTTGCTGATTACCTTCCCAGAAGACGTAATAGATCGCCTGTTTGCCGAGGTGGATGCCAATGAAGGCTACCAGTTGGATGTGGACTTGGAGAACCAGCGGGTCATTACCCCGAGCGGTGAGATTTTAGAGTTTGAAGTGGATGAGTTCCGCAAACACTGCCTGCTGGAAGGGCTGGACGATATTGGTCTGACGCTAAAAGACGAAGACGCCATTCGTGCTTTTGAGCAGAAGCATAAAGCTGCGCGCCCCTGGTTGTTCCGGCAGTCTGCCTAAACGCTTTCCAGTTTTCACAGTAAGTTTGATAGCGCGTTGCAACCCCATTGCAATGCGCAAAGCGGCCAAAGTCGCTCGATAACATGTTAAGGAATCAGCATGACGCATAAAGTTTTATTGCTGCCGGGTGATGGTATTGGCCCCGAGATTGCCGCACAGGCGGCACGCTTGTTGAAGGCGTGCCAGGAAGCGGGCTTGGATATTGAAGTAGAAGAGGCGCTGGTGGGCGGCTCTGCCTATGATGTCCACGGCGAGCCTCTGCCCGCAGAAACCCTGGAAAAAGCTAAAGCAGCCAGTGCGATTTTGTTGGGCGCAGTGGGTGGCCCCAAGTGGGACAAAATTGAAGATCTCTCCAAGCGTCCGGAAAAAGGCCTGCTGGGGCTGCGTAAAAACCTTGGATTGTTCGGCAATCTGCGCCCGGCAATGCTCTACCCGCAGTTGGCCAGCGCCTCTAGCCTGAAGCCAGAACTGGTGGCCGGGCTGGATATTATGATCGTTCGCGAACTCACCGGCGGCATTTACTTCGGCCAGCCCCGTGGCATTGAAGTACGAAATGGCGAGCGGGTCGGTTTTAACACCTATATTTATTCTGAAAGCGAAATTGAGCGCATTGGCCGCGTCGCCTTTGAAATGGCCCAGAAGCGTGGCAAGAAACTTTGCTCAGTAGATAAAGCTAACGTGCTGGAAGTGACCATCTTGTGGCGTGAAGTGATGGAGCGTTTAGCGCCGGAATACCCGGACGTTGAGCTTTCCCATATGTACGTCGATAACGCCGCCATGCAGCTGGTGCGCGCACCCAAGCAGTTTGACGTGGTGGTGACTGGCAATATGTTTGGCGACATTCTTTCCGACGCTGCCGCTATGCTGACCGGCTCCATCGGTATGCTGCCTTCTGCTTCGCTAAACGAAAGCGGGCAGGGCATGTACGAGCCATGCCACGGTAGCGCGCCGGATATTGCCGGCCAGAACGTGGCTAACCCGCTGGCCATGATGCTTTCGGTGGCCATGATGTTGCGCTACTCATTAAACGAGCAGGCCATGGCAGAGCGCATTGAAGCCGCCGTCGGCAGCGTGCTGGATGACGGCCTGCGCACTGCGGATATTGCCTCTGAAGGTATGCAGACCATTGGCACCGACGCTATGGGCGATGCGGTATTGGCGGCGTTTGCTAAGCAGTAAAGTATTGGTAATGCGTCTGTGTTAAGGGCGCCTGGGGCAGGCCGTAGAGGGGGTCATTTGCCATGGATGGCAAATGTAGCGCCCAGGGATGGGTTCACAGCGCCCCCTCATAGGCCTGTCGCAGGGGTAGCCCTTAACCTATCTCCTGGTTTCAAAATCACCGTAAAGAAGTGTGTATAATGTGAGTACTCATTCTTTGCAGGAGGACTTCATATGTTGAAAGTCGGTTTCGTGGGATGGCGTGGCATGGTGGGCTCAGTGCTGATGCAGCGCATGCAGGAAGATGGTGATTTCAACGGCATCGAGCCGGTGTTCTTCACCACCTCCCAGGTAGGCCAGCCCGGCCCCGACATCGGTGTCGACGTACCTCCGCTGAAAGATGCCTTTGATATTGAAGCGCTCAAAGCGTTGGATGTTGTTGTCACCTGCCAGGGCGGTGACTACACCAAGCCAGTTTATAAAGATCTTCGCAGCGCAGGTTGGAAGGGCTACTGGATTGACGCCGCCAGTACCCTGCGCATGGAAGATGAAGCGACGATCGTGCTGGATCCAGTCAACCGCAAGGTTATCGACGACCAGCTAGCCAAGGGCGCTAAAACCTTTGTGGGCGGCAACTGTACCGTGAGCCTAATGCTGATGGGCTTGGGCGGTCTGTTTGAAGCCGATATGGTCGAGTGGATGACCTCCATGACCTACCAGGCGGCTTCTGGTTCGGGCGCTAAGCACATGCGCGAGCTGCTCAACCAAATGGGCCAACTGCGCGACAGCGTCGGCGAAGAGCTAAAAGATCCGTCAAGCGCGATTCTGGATATCGACCGCAAAGTAACGGCTGCCATGCGCAGCGGTGACTTCCCGACCGATAACTTTGCCGCACCGCTGGCAGGTAGCTTGCTGCCGTGGATCGATACCAAGCTAGATAACGGCCAGAGCCGCGAAGAGTGGAAGGGCAGCGTTGAGACCAATAAGATTCTCGGGCTCGACAACAACCCGATCCCCATCGATGGCCTGTGTGTGCGTATCGGCGCGATGCGCTCGCACAGCCAGGCGTTCACTATCAAGCTGAAGCATGATGTGCCGTTGGATGAGATCGAAGATCGCATCGCCAAGCACAACGAGTGGGTCAAGCTGATTCCTAACGATAAAGACGCCACCATTGCTGGTCTAACGCCTGCGGCTGCCACTGGCACGCTGCAAGTGCCGGTTGGGCGCCTGCGTAAACTGCAAATGGGCGGTGAATACCTCTCGGCATTTAGCGTGGGTGACCAGTTGCTGTGGGGCGCCGCAGAGCCGCTGAAGCGTATGTTGAAGATTCTTCGCGAACAGTAATTGTTTATTGTTGTACGCCAGTCGAAAACGGGAAGCTGTTCGCAGCTTCCCGTTTTTTTTTTCGGCTAGTCATCTTGATAGTGGGAATAACGCCGTTATTTCGTTAAGTTATGACAAGAAAACTTAGTAAAATTATCTGGCATCAGTCGTTAAAAGTAAGTAGGTGATCAGGGAACATTCATGAAAAAATCACTGGCATGGATTACATGGCTCTCGTTGAGTGCAGTAAGTCCGGTTGCGCTGGCCGTTGGTTTTGGGCAGGCGAGTGTCAGCTCATATCTGGATGCGCCTTTAGATGCTTCGATCCCTCTGCTCGAAAGCAGTGATTACGCCCTCGACGAGATTCATATCAGCGTTGCCGAGCCACCAGCCTTTGCCTCAGCAGGCCTTGAGTGGACGCCATTAGCGGCCAGCGTGCGCGTCCAGATTCAAGAGCAGCAGGGGCGCCGGCAGGTACGCTTAAGCTCTGATAAAACGATCCAGGAGCCCTGGCTTGATTTGCTGTTAACGGTGGAGTTGCCAGACGGGCAGCAGTTTCGTGACATAACACTACTGTTTGATCCCCAAGGCTATGCTCAGAATCAAGCGCTTGCTCAAAATGCTGCCCCCAGCTCGTCAGCAGTAAGCAGTGTCGTCACGCCTCCGCTTGCTCAGCCCAGTTCGACGTCGCCATCGAGTGCCTATGTGGGTAGCGGCGATACCCTATGGAGCGTTGCCGAGCGTATTAAACCTGACGAGGTGAGCGTACAGCAGATGATGCTGGCGCTGCTGGAGGCCAACTCTGAGGTCTTTCCATCGGGCAATATAAATGACATGCGTGCAGAGCAAACACTTCGGGTGCCTAATTCTGAACGCATTCTGGCGCGCTCTCACGGTGATGCCGATGCTGCTATCAAAGCGATGAATGAAGCCTGGCAGCAACGCCGCAATGGCTCATTGCAAACAGTAATGCTACCGAAGGTTGAAGTCGCCACGCCTGTTTCTGCTGCCTCCATAGCCGCCGACCAAGCTGGGGTTGAAGAAGAAGTCGACGAGCCTGAAGCAATAACGCGTTCGGAGCTGACCGAGCAACTGCACCTAAGCCAAGCGACATTACAGCAGGTTCGTGAAGAGCGTGAGTTGATGCGCGCTGAGCTTGATGAGCTGCGTGGTGAGGTTGCCTCCCTAACGCAGGCGCTAAGCGATACGTTGGCTGCTCAAGAGCCACCTTCAGCGCCACTCATTGCTAGCATGGATGAGACGAAGAGCCCGGGTGTGGCTGGCTTAATTGAGCGCTACCAGTGGACGTTGGCTTTGGCCGCCATCACACTGCTGCTAGTGCTGTTGGCATGGTTACGTAAGCGCCGAGAGGAGACCTGGGAAGACATTCCGCTGGCTGAACCCGTGGTTAAGCCAGCGGCTTCGCCTCGCGTAGACCCCAAGGCTGAGAACGATGCTCTTGCCACTAACGCCGCGTCGACATTAGATACTGATCAGTGGCTGGTCGACGATCAAGGGCAGACGCCATCGCAAGACGACCCCCTTCGCTATGAAAAAAGCCAGGCATCGGGACTCGCTGAGCAGGGGCGTCAGCGGAGGCTGAAGCTATACGCTGTTTCCGCTGACCATTCTCAAAATGTCTCTTTAGCACCGCCGCCGAGTTCTACGCCCATGAGCCAACTGCTAGCTTCTATCCGTGCCGGTATGCCTGCCTCTGAGCCTGCGGCTGCTAATGCTCATGTGCAGCAAACCGACAAGCCTTCTGAAACAGCTGAGGACCCAGACCATCGCTTTATCGATTACCACCCGCCGATCTTAAACAGCGCTTCGCCCACCCATGATGGTCAGCGCACCGAGACCCCAATGCAGCCCACGGTGGAGTTCTTCAGTGAGTCGCATGCCGCACCGGTGCCTCCCGCGAAACAGCCATGTAGGCCAGTTGAAGAGGAGTGGGAAATTGAAGAGGTAGCATTCAAGCCGCGAGGCCTGGATAATAGCGATCCTTCAAAATCTTCAAAATGATGTGGCTTGATGACGCTGTTCTATCACTTCGATGAGAAAATTCCGCTTACCGGCCGCTTGGCAATGGGGATCGAGTACGACGGTACCCGCTACTGCGGTTTTCAGCGCTTAAACCACGCCGCATCGGTTCAGGCATCGTTAGAGGATGCGCTGTCCAAGGTGGCCAATGAGCCTATCCGGGTGAATGCCAGTGGGCGCACCGATTCGGGGGTGCATGCGACCCGTCAGATCGTCCACTTTGACCCGCCGGTAGGGCGCTCCGAAAAAGCCTGGATCTTTGGCGCTAATACCCATTTGCCCCGCGATGTTGCTGTACGCTGGGTGAAACCAGTGGGCGATGACTTTCATTCACGCCTATGCGCCCTGGGGCGCCGCTACCGCTACGTGCTGTTGAACCAGATCAGCCGCCCTGTATTGGAGCGGGCCAATGTGACCTGGTGCCGTGACCCGTTAGACGCCGATGCCATGCACCGGGCCGCCCAGGCGCTGGTAGGCGAGCACGATTTTTCCAGCTTCCGTGCCGCTGGGTGTCAGTCCAAAACCCCCTGGCGACATATGCACTTTGTGGACGTAAAGCGCTACGGCCAGTTGGTGATGATCGATATTCAAGGCAACGCGTTCTTACACCACATGATTCGCAACATTGCCGGGGCCCTGGTGAGCGTCGGGCGTGGTGCCCAGGATGAAGCTTATATTGGTGAACTTTTAGCGCTTAAAAACCGTCGCAAAGGGGATGTGACGGCACCCGCCTGCGGGCTGCATTTTGTCGATTCGGTCTACGATGAGCGCTTTGATCTGCCTAAAGAGCCGTTGGGGCCGCATCTGCTCTCATTTACTGGAGAGTGGACGGGAGAGCGCGAGCTTCCTGATACGCCACGGGTGGCCTATCGACGCAATCGCTCGTTGTGTAACCCGGCAGCTACCCCTAAACAGGAGGCGTCGTCATGAGTGCTGCTCCGCAAACCCGCACCCGAATCAAGTTCTGTGGTTTTACGCGTGGTGAGGATATTGATCTCGCCGTGGCGCTGGGCGTGGATGCCTTGGGTTTCGTTATGTGGCCAAAAAGTGCGCGCAGCGTGAATATCGAACAACTGGCGGCGCTCTCTGCCCGTGTGCCTGCCTTTGTGACCCGTGTGGGGCTGTTTGTCGACCAGCCTGCTGAGCTCATTGAGCAGTGCTTGCCTTATCTCGATATGCTTCAGTTTCATGGCAATGAAACGCCCGATGATTGCCAGCGCTTTTTGCTACCCTGGATGAAAGCGCTGCGCATGCGCGATGAGATAGATCTTACCCATGAGGCAGAGCGCTATCATCATGCTCAGGCGCTGCTGCTAGACGCGTATCGACCGGGGACGCCGGGGGGAACGGGGGAGACCTTTGATTGGTCTAGAATTCCCGCAAATCTTGCAAAACCTGTTATCCTCGCCGGTGGGCTGAGTGCTGATAACATTGCTGACGCTGTGCGTCAGGTAGCGCCTTATGCAGTGGATGTGTCCGGTGGTATTGAAGCCTCTCACGGCTGTAAAGATGCTGACAAAATGGCGTCTTTCGTGCGTCATGTGGCGTTAGCCGACACCCACTAGCGTTCCCCGCATAAGTTTATGTAAGCCTAGTTTTTGTGTAATTTATGCGTATTGCTTATGGGTATTTTATCGAGCTACGTGTTTACGTCGATTCATTTATTGTTTGCCTGCTCTGGCGATCTTGTGAGGTATCCCTGTGACTGTTTCTGCGACGCCTACACCAAAAACCAAGTTCAGCGATCTGACCCGAATGCCGGATGCCCGTGGTCATTTTGGCCCTTACGGCGGTCGGTTTGTGTCAGAAACCCTGAGCTTTGCGTTGGAAGAGTTGGAGAAGACGTACTTAAGCCTGCGTGATGACCCCGACTTTCAGGCCGAGTTTGACTACGATCTTGCCCACTATGTGGGACGTCCATCGCCGCTCTACCACGCCAAACGCTGGTCGGCGAGTCTTGGGGGCGCACAGATTTGGTTGAAACGGGAAGATCTGAATCATACCGGCGCTCACAAGGTAAACAACACCATTGGTCAGGCACTGCTGGCCAAAAAAACCGGCAAACCACGCATTATCGCTGAAACCGGGGCGGGCCAGCATGGCGTTGCCTCGGCGACCGTTGCTGCTCGCCTAGGGCTTGAGTGCGACGTGTATATGGGGGCTGAAGACGTACAGCGCCAAAAGCTTAACGTTTACCGTATGCGCCTACTGGGCGCTCGGGTCATTCCGGTAGAGTCCGGTACCCGCACCCTCAAAGACGCCATGAACGAAGCGCTGCGTGACTGGGTCACCAACGTTGACAACACCTTCTATATCATCGGTACCGTGGCGGGCCCGCACCCTTATCCGCTGCTGGTGCGCGATTTCAACGCGGTGGTGGGGCGTGAAGCGCGCCGCCAGTCGCTGGAGCAGATCGGCCGTCTTCCCGATGCGCTGATTGCCTGCGTGGGCGGTGGCTCTAATGCTTTGGGTCTGTTCTACCCCTTTGTGGAAGATGACGACGTGGCCATGTATGGCGTGGAGGCCGGTGGCGATGGCGTCGAAACCGGCCGCCACGCGGCGCCGCTGTCATCCAATGCGCCGCGCGGCGTGCTCCACGGTAATCGCACCTACTTAATGTCAGATGAAGCCGGGCAGGTGTCGGATACGCACTCTATTTCAGCTGGCCTGGATTATCCTGGCGTAGGCCCCGAACACGCGCTTTGGAAAGACGTGGGTCGGGTCTCCTATGTGGCCGCTAACGATAAAGAAGTGCTCGAAGCGTTTCGCGAGCTGACCCACATGGAAGGCATTATGCCGGCCCTTGAGTCGGCCCATGCGCTGGCCCATGCCAAGGTATTGGCGCCTACCATGCGTCCTGACCAGCATATTGTGGTCAACCTCTCCGGGCGTGGCGACAAAGACATCATGACCGTTGCTAAGATTGATGGCATCGAATTTTAAGGTCAGCTTTTTTTAAGGGCGAGCATGAACCGTATTGATCAGCGTTTCAGTGAACTTAAGCAGCAGGGCCGCAAGGCCCTGATTCCTTACATCACCGCAGGTGATCCAGCACCTCAGTACACCGTTGGTTTTATGCATGCTTTGGTGGAAGCAGGCGCCGATGTGATTGAGCTAGGCGTGCCTTTTTCCGACCCCATGGCGGATGGCCCGGTGATTCAAAAAGCCTGTGAGCGTGCGTTAAAGCAGGGCACACGGCTGGTCGACCTTATGCAGATGGTCAAAGAGTTCCGCCAAACCGATACCACCACACCGGTTGTGTTGATGGGCTACTTGAATCCGATTGAGCGAATTGGCTACGAAAACTTTGCCGATCAAGCTGCCAGCGTGGGCGTTGATGGTGTGCTGATAGTGGATATGCCGCCTGAAGAGGCCGAAGAGATTGGGCCACTGCTGAAATCGCGAGATTTAGCGGCGATTTTTTTGGTTGCGCCTACCACTTCTAACCAGCGTGCCGCTACAATATGCGCCCATGGCGAGGGCTACCTCTACTACGTTTCGCTGAAAGGCGTGACCGGTGCCGCCACCCTGAACGCAGACGATGTGGCCGAGCACTTGGCGCCGCTGCGGGGGATGACCGATTTACCGCTATGTGTTGGTTTCGGTATCCGCGATGGCGTGACGGCCGCTGAAGTAGCTAAAGTCGCCGATGGTGTGATTGTAGGTAGCGCTTTGGTTAACCGCATCGCTGAAAGTGTCGATGCGCCGGAAACCATTGCGGGCCAGTTGAAAAGTGTATTAGCAGAGATGCGTACGGCGATGGATCCCTAAAGCGAATTGCTTTATCGCCTATACTGAATAGATTCACGACACTCATCGAGCCTGGTTCTGCCAGGCGTTGACGTATAACGGAAGCCTTTTTGATATGAGCTGGTTAGACAAGATCGTACCCTCCATGGGTCGCATCCAGCGTAAAGACCGTCGCGCTAGCGTGCCCGACGGCCTCTGGCGTAAATGTCCCAAGTGCGAAGCGGTTCTCTACCTCCCTGAGCTAGAGAAACATAACAGCGTCTGTCCCAAGTGCGATCACCATCTGCGCTTGACGGCACGCAAACGCTTGGACTGGTTCTTGGATAAAGCAGAACGCGAAGAGATCGCGGCGGAAATCGAACCCAATGATCGGTTGAAGTTTCGCGACTCTAAAAAATACAAAGACCGCCTGACTGCGGCGCAAAAAGATACTGGCGAGAAAGATGCGCTGGTCGCTATGCGCGGTGAGTTGGATGGTCTTCCGGTCGTTGCCGTTGCCTTTGAGTTCACCTTTATGGGCGGCTCAATGGGGGCAGTGGTCGGCGAGAAATTTGTTCGCGCCGCTACCGTGGCGCTGGAAGAGAACATCCCGCTAGTGTGCTTTGCCGCCTCCGGTGGGGCACGTATGCAGGAAGCGCTCTTCTCGTTGATGCAGATGGCTAAAACATCCGCCGCGCTTGAAAAGCTCAAACAAGCGGGTGTGCCGTATATTTCTGTGCTTACGGATCCGGTCTTTGGCGGTGTTTCAGCCTCACTAGCCATGTTGGGTGACTTGAATATTGCCGAACCCAATGCCTTGATTGGTTTTGCAGGCCCCAGGGTCATCGAGCAAACGGTGCGTGAAACCTTGCCAGAAGGGTTCCAGCGCAGCGAGTTTCTGCTTGAGCACGGTACCGTCGACATGATCGTTCATCGTCATGAAATGCGTGCCCGCGTGGGTAGTGTGCTGCGTAAGTTAACCCACCACGACGCAACGCCGGTGAGTTCGACCAATCCTGATGATGCTGAGGTCGTTGAGCCTATCGTTGAGGAAGATAGCTTGGCGGAAACCGCTGACGTAACGTTCGAGAAAGTTGAGGCGCCTAAGAAGGACACCGCTTTCGTTAAGAGTGATGACCATTCGCGCAATGCCTGACTCTCTGCAGACACCTTCTTTGCCGCTCTACTCTTTGCAACAGTGGCTCCAGCATTTGGAAACGCTGCATCCGGTAGGGATTGATATGGGCCTGGAGCGGGTCTCGCAGGTGGCTAAACGGATGGGGCTGCTTTCAAGCCCCATCGCCCCCCGCGTTATTACGGTAGCAGGCACCAACGGCAAGGGCTCAACCCTTGCCATGATTGATAGCGTTGCCCGTGCCCATGGTTGGCGAGTGGGTACCTACACTTCTCCCCATTTATTGCGCTACAACGAGCGCGTTAAAATCGATGATCAGGAAGCCGACGACCAACTGCTGGTGCAAGGCTTTGAGCGGGTTGAGCAGGCACGATTGCAGGGCAGTGAAATCAGCCTGACCTATTTTGAAGCGGGGACACTGTGCGGACTGTGGTGCTTGGCCAATGCAAAGCTTGATCTTGCGGTGCTAGAAGTGGGGCTGGGTGGTCGCCTTGATGCAGTCAATATTATTGATGCGGATGTGGCCATTGTTACCACTATTGCTCAGGATCACGCTAACTTTTTAGGCACCGATTTAGCCCAGATTGGGCGTGAAAAAGCCGGTATTTTTCGTGCCAATCGTCCCGCCGTGCTAGGTAGCCAAACGTTACCTTCCAGTGTCGCTGAATGTGCTCAGGTGCTGGCGGCGCCTATGTTTTGTTTGGGCCAGCAATTTGCCCATCAGACGATGGCTTCTGAGCCTTCGCAATGGCGCTGGCAGGGGCAGCATCCGGATGGTCAACGCATTGTTATTGACGAGCTTCCCGAGCCGGGGCTGCCTATCGATAACGCCGCCACTGCTTTGCAGGCGCTTGTGCTTGCAGGGCTTGGGTTGGAAGCGGCGCGCGTGCAAGCTGCGTTGAGTTCTGTGCAGTTGCCGGGGCGGCTGCAATGGATTGGGCCTTGGTGCCTGGATGTAGGTCATAATCCTCATGCTGCCGAGTATGTCGTTCGCCATTTGCCGCAACCTCCGGAAGGTGGTCGGCAGTGGGGCCTTATTGGCATGTTGAATGATAAGGATATTGACGGTGTCATACAGACGTTAGCGTCTCGCATTAGTGATTGGGTGTGCGTGTCGTTGAGCGGAGAGCGAGGTTGCCAGGCAAGCGAGTTGTCGCAACGTATTATAGCTCAGGGAGGGCGGGTGCATTTTAGTGCTGATTCGCCGCAAGCAGGCGTCGATTGGCTCGCTAACATGTTAACGCCCAATGATCGTGTCTTGGCCACCGGGTCGTTCTTTACAGTAGCGGCACTGTTAGCTCGGCCACTGCCAACAGGCGCTGCGTCGCTTGATGGAGACGGAAATGAAATACGGTAAAACGGAACGCATTAGCGGTATTGTGATTCTGCTCGCGCTACTGGCGATCTTTGTGCCGTGGCTAATGAGTGACCCCGCACCAAGGGAAGAACGTCCCCAGCCGAACTTTGTGATCGAGCAGCCCGTTGAAGTGGAGCGCCGTGACGTTCCTGCACCGGAAAGGCCTTCAACCATCGGCGAGCCGTCTCTATCGTCAGCGCCCCGTAATGAAGAGGGCGATGTGCCTATTGACGTCGATCCGAGGTTGCCGGAAACCGATCAAATTACTGCTGCTAATCAGTCGCCCTCGAGTCCCGAGGCGGCGGGATCCAGTGAACCGGATGAAGAGCCGGCGACCTCCGATAGCGACCCTATTGCTGACCTGATTGCCAGCAATAGTGGCAGCGGTCAAAACAGCAGTGAAGGCTCTTCACAGGGCTCTTCACAACGTTCATCGCAAAGCTCCTCATCTAGCTCATCCACCCCCTCAGCAAGTGCTCAGGGAGAGTGGGCGGTGCAAGTCGGCAGCTTTGGAGAGCCCGGTAATGCGCAGCGCCTTAGCGAGCAGCTTTCGGGTGAAGGGTTTACTGTTTATCAGCGTGAGCGCGATAACAATATGACCACTGTCTTTGTGGGCCCTTATGCCACTTCTGAGGAGGGGGAGTCTGCCATGTCCTCGATTAAAGAGCGGGCCAATGTGCAGGGCCTGCTTGTTCGGGTAAGAGACTAAACGATGGCATTAACCTGGATTGATGCGGTGTTCTTGGCCGTGCTGGCGCTATCAATGCTAGCCGGATTCGTCCGGGGATTTGTTCGCGAGGCATTGGGGTTGGCCGCCTGGGTCGTTGCCTTAATGGTTGCCCGAGTCCTCGCCGAACCGGTGGCCGAACTGATGAGCGGGTTTATCGATAGCTTTGATGCCCGCCTAGTGCTCGCTTTTATACTGGTGATCTTTGCCGTTATTTTGCTTTGCGGCATAGTCATTCGCTTGGTGCATGCGGCGATTGAGTGGGTAGGCATGGGGCTTTTGAACCGTGTGGCGGGGGCCGCTTTTGGTGTTGCTCGTGGGGCGGTTATTTTGCTTATTGCTACCGTGCTGATTACCCTCACACCGCTGGCTGAACTGCAGGCGTGGCAACAAGCCGAGCTGCGACCGACCTTTATTCAACTGCGCGATTGGGCGGTGAGCCAGTTAGATCAGTGGGATCGTGAGCTGCCTGAGGCGCCATCGTCGCTGCGCGACATCTCTCTACCTGAACTGCGTCTGCCTAGTGCGACGGAGCGTGAGGTTATCCCGGCAGGTGATTGACCTGCTACTGAAGTCGATTCTACGAACGTTCGGGCTTTCTTAGGTATGTGACTTAGGTAAGCCATGGCATTAAGCGAGGTAACGTGAATGTGCGGTATAGTGGGCCTTCTGGGCAAGCAGGCGGTAAATCAGGGAATCTACGATGCCCTGACCGTACTTCAGCATCGTGGCCAGGACGCTGCCGGCATGATGACATGGAGCGAGGGACGCTTCCTACTGCGCAAGAGTAACGGCTTGGTACGTGATGTATTTCACACCCGTCATATGGCCCGCCTAAAAGGTAACCTAGGCATTGGTCACGTGCGTTACCCGACGGCAGGCTCTTCAAGTGAAGCTGAGTCACAGCCGTTCTATGTTAACTCTCCTTACGGCATTGCGCTGGCGCATAACGGTAACCTGACCAACTCTGAGCAGTTGAAGCAGGAGCTGTTCTCTACCGATCTGCGTCACATCAACACCAGCTCCGATTCTGAAGTGCTGCTTAACGTCTTCGCTCACGAGCTGGGCAAGCAGGGTTTGCACCTGGAAGCGGAAGATATCTTCGACGCCGTGCGTCGTGTTCACCGTCGCTGCAAGGGTGGTTATGCCGCTGTCGCGATTATTAATGGCTTTGGCATGGTGGCATTTCGTGACCCCTTCGGTATTCGCCCCGTGGTGTTTGGTACCCGCGAAGAGGAGAACGGGCAGGCGGTGATGATCGCCTCCGAATCCGTCGCCTTGGATGTGGGCGGTTTTGAACTGGAGCGTGACCTATCGCCTGGTGAAGCCATCTTTGTCGACATCGAAGGCAATATTCACACCCAGGTATGTGCTGACCGCCCCGAGCTACGTTCGTGTATCTTTGAGCACGTTTATCTAGCGCGTCCCGATTCACTGTTGGACGGCGCCTATGTTTACGGCACCCGTATGCAGATGGGTCGCAAGCTGGGGGATCGCATTCTCAACGAGTGGCCGGATCACGATATCGACGTGGTCATCCCGATCCCTGATACGTCGCGTACCTCCGCCCTTGAAATGGCGCAGCACCTCGGGGTGACCTACCGCGAAGGGTTCATGAAGAACCGCTATATTGGCCGTACCTTTATTATGCCGGGGCAAACTCAGCGTAAAAAATCGGTACGCCAAAAGCTCAATGCGATAGACGTTGAGTTTAAAGGCAAAAACGTTTTGTTGGTGGACGACTCCATTGTGCGCGGCACGACCTGTAAGCAGATCATTCAAATGGCCCGCGATGCCGGGGCACGCAAGGTCTATTTTGCCTCGGCGGCGCCCCCGGTACGTTTCCCCAACGTGTATGGCATCGATATGCCTGCAGCGTCTGAGCTGATTGCTCATGGCCGCAGCGAAGAGGAAGTAGGGGATTTGATTGGCGCTGACCGTATCTTCTATCAAAACCTAGAGGATCTAAAAGCGGCCTGCCGCGAAGTGAACCCGGAAATGGAAGAGTTTGATTGCTCGGTGTTTGACGGCAATTACGTGACTGGTGATATCGACGACGCCTACCTGGCCGCCTTGGAAGCTAGCCGTAATGATTCCGCCAAGGATCAAAGTGCCGGTGATCATGCCCTGGTCGATATGCACAATCAGGACGATGACCTGGACGATTAGGAGAGAAGTCTTATGCATGATGATAATCATCAGGAAGACGGTCACCAGGATGAGTGGTCATTAGAGACGCTGGCTATCCGTGCGGGCCATCAGCGTACCTTCGAGCAGGAACACTCGGAGCCTATTTTTCCGACCTCAAGCTTTGTCTACGAAAGCGCTGCAGAAGCGGCGCGTAAATTTGGTGGGCAGGAGCCGGGCAACGTCTACTCGCGCTTTACCAACCCGACAGTGCATACCTTTGAGCGCCGCCTGGCGGCCCTTGAAGGTGGCGAGCGTTGTGTGGCCACCAGCTCGGGTATGTCCGCTATTCTCTCCACTGCGCTGGCACTGCTTTCCGCAGGGGACGAGATTGTGGCCTCCCGGTCGCTATTTGGCTCGACGGTTAGTCTGTTCGATAAGTATCTAGGTAAGCTGGGTATTACCACGCGCTATGTGGAACTTTCCAGCGTTGCTGCCTGGGAAGCGGCGATTACTCCCAAAACGCGGCTACTGTTTGCCGAAACGCCCTCAAATCCACTGTCAGAAATTGCCGATATTTCGGCCCTGTCTGCGTTGGCAAAACGTCACGATGCGCTACTGGCGATAGATAACTGCTTCCTTACCCCGGCACTTCAGCAGCCCTTGGCGTTAGGTGCTGACTTGGTTATTCACTCAGCGACCAAGTATTTGGACGGCCAAGGCCGTGCAGTTGGTGGTGCCGTGGTAGGTAGTCATGCGCTGCTTGAGGAAGTGTTCGGCGTGGTGCGCACCTGCGGGCCTTGCTTGAGCCCCTTCAATGCGTGGATTTTTACCAAGGGCCTGGAAACCCTGTCGCTGCGTATGAAAGCTCACTGTGAAAACGCCTTGACCCTGGCGCGTTGGCTGGATGCCCACCCGGCGGTTAAGCATGTGTTTTATAGCGGCCTGGAGAATCATCCTCAGCACGCTTTGGCTAAACAGCAGCAGAAAGGGTTTGGCGCGGTGCTGGGTTTTGAAGTGAAAGGAGGACAAGAGGGTGCGTGGCAGGTGATCGATGCAACCCGAATGCTTTCGATAACAGGGAATTTGGGTGACGTTAAATCCACTATTACTCATCCGGCCACCACTACCCATGGGCGTTTGTCTGATGCTCAGAAAGAAGCGGCGGGTATTGCGCCAGGGCTGATCCGCGTGGCGGTAGGGCTTGAGAGTCAGCAGGATATCCAGCGCGATCTTGCTCGTGGACTGGATGTTCTGGCTGGCTAGTTGATGTTAAGCAATCCTACACAGTCACGAAAACCCACCTTTGAAGGTGGGTTTTTCGTACTTTTGAAACCTAATGGGTCATATGCTGTGCAAACAAAGCCCCCTTATTTGTTTCAAGAAGCGTTGCGGTGAGGCAGGTCTGACAGCGCAACCTGATCTTCATTGCTGGAAGAGTGATTGATGTGAGAGCTCGGAGCAACAACGGTGTTGTTCTTTGCATCGCCGTTGACCAAAGGCAAATCAGCTGGTGTCAGGTGCACGCTGTCAGTGCTGTAATTCGCTGAAGAGCTAGGCTGAATAATCTGGTTAAGCTCGCCAGATCCCTGTTCAGCTAGAACGGCAGTAGAAGTCAATGTCATGGCAATAGCGGTGATAAGGGTCATTTTTTTCATGATTGGCGCTCTCTAATAGAAAGTTTATGTACCGTTTTTCGGTCATTGCTGGATGTCCTTTAGGACATACATTAATAGTAAGCGTGCAAACAAAATTATAAAATTGGTTATATTTGCTTTTTTTGTTCGATTTTATAGAATGGATTGGCTTTGTCTTTTTAGAAAGACGAACTGCGTAAAAATTGTTACCTGGTTATTCAATGGTTTTTACGAATGAAATATCCTGCTTTTTTCAGCGGTTTTTATTAGCTTCTAGCGGTAAGGTTCTGGGCGTGGACGAATAGCGTAATCCAAGATCTGATAAGCGCGTTGGCTAAGTTGAAGCAGCCATAGATAAAATGAGGAATAGCACAATGTGGCGTAACAGTCGCAACGGTTGGGGATTGATTAGTATTCTGTTTCATTGGCTAAGCGCGCTGGCCATTATTGGTCTGTTTGCACTGGGCTGGTGGATGACTGACCTGGGCTATTATGACCCTTGGTATAATCAGGGGCCGTGGGTACACCGCTCGATTGGCATCTTGCTATTGTTTGCTACCTTTGCGCGTTTGGTATGGCGCTTCGTACAGCCGACGCCCTACGCCGAGGGGAGTCGATTAGAAACTATTGCTGCCCATCTCGGTCATATTGCGCTCTATGTGCTTCTAATAGTCGTTATGGTGAGCGGTTATTTAATTTCTACTGCTGATGGACGTGGTATTAGTGTGTTTGGTTGGTTTGAGGTGCCGGCGTTGCTATATGACTTGCCCAATCAGGCAAGCCAGGCGGGCACCGTACACTGGTACAGCGCCCTGGCGTTGATGATCCTGGCAGCGGGCCACGCCCTTGCTGCTGTTAAGCACCATTGGTTAGGTCGGCATAAAACCTTGGTACGCATGTTAAACCCAGCGCATAGCCAAGCTGGCAATTAAAACGCACCAAGTTAATGACGTTGTCTGTATACACGTTTTTCTAAACACTGCGGGTAAGATAATTGACTGCCCGCGGTGCCTATTAAGTAAAGCAAGGAGCAATTCAATATGTTCAAGAAGACAGCATTTGCATCCGCGATCGCCGCTGTAGCGCTGGTACCTTTGAGCCAAGCGCAGGCAGCTGATTATCAGATTGATACCGAAGGTCAGCACGCTTTTGTCCAGTTTAAAATTTCACATCTGGGCTTCTCCTACATTCTCGGCAGCTTTGAAGAGTTCGATGGTCAGTTTGCCTATGATCCTGAAGATCTCGACGCGTCTTCTGCTGAAATCGAAGTGCAGGTTGATAGCCTGACCAGCAATCACGCCGAGCGTGATCGCCATATCTTGAGCGAAGATTTCCTTAATGCCGGTGAGTTCCCTACCGCCACATTTAGCTCCACAGGCTTTGAATCAACGGGTGAAAATGAAGGCGTCTTGACTGGTGATCTGACCCTGCATGGCGAAACCCAAGAGATTGAAATGCCGGTTACACTGATGGGTGAGGGTGATGACCCTTGGGGTAACTACCGTGCTGGTTTCGAAGGCAGCACTACGCTGACGTTGAGTGATTACGGAATCGACATGAGCGATTTTCCAGAATCCATGCATGAGCTTGAGCTGTACGTCACGTTTGAAGGTATTCGTCAGTAAAGAGTACTTTTAGTTAAGCGCCATCACTCCGCGAGGGGTGGTGGCGTTTTTGCGTTTAAGGCGAATAAAAGGAGAGTTGGCTTGGCAATTGTGATGCAGCAACGCGAGTTGGCGATAACCCTATGGCGGCAAACCTGGCCAATGGCCATCGGGGTGTTGGCGCTATTGGGTTTTCAACTTGTTGATAGCGCCTTTATTGCCCGTTTGGGTACCGCACAGCTAGCGGCGCAGTCGTTCACCTTTCCGCTGTCATTTCTGATTATCGGCATTCAAGTGGGTATGGGTATCGCCATTGCGGCACTTATTTCCCGGGCGCTCGGCGCAGGGGAAGGGGAGCGAGCGAGGCGCTTGAGCAGCCTGGTATTAATGGCAGGTGGCGGAGTGATTGGTCTGTTGGCGTTTGCCTTGTGGGTGTTCCATGTGCCCGTTTTTCAGCTCCTTGGCGCCGATGAAACGACGCTTTCCTATATCCATATTTACTGGGGGCCGCAACTGTTGTCCGCCTGGCTGGGAGCACTGCTCTATTTCAGCTACAGCATTTTCCGTGCCCATGGCGATACCCGTTTACCAGGTAAAATGATGGTTCTCAGTAGTGTTGTGAACCTGGTGCTCGATCCACTACTGATTTTTGGTGTCGGCGATTGGGAGGGTTGGGGATTGCCCGGTGCTGCCTGGGCAACTGCAATTGCCTTCTCAGTGGGTCTGTTGGTCACTACACGTAAACTGCTCAAACGCCAGTGGGCATCGCAGCAAGGCCTATGGCTAGAGGCGAGGCAGTCGTGGCGACCGTTTACTGGCATTGCCGCCCCTGCGATGGTCAGCCAACTGATGCCGCCCTTGGCTGCGATGCTGGCAATCTCAGTGGTGGCGGGTCTGGGTGAAAGTGAAGTAGCGGCCTGGGGGTTGGCGAGCCGTTTGGAAACGCTTTCCCTGATGGTTATTCTGGCTATGACCATGTCGCTACCGCCGTGGTTAGGACGCTGCTATGGTGCCGGAGATTGGGGGCAAATTCAGCAGCTTATGCGTTTGGCGGTAAAGGTCGCGCTGGTTTGGCAGCTTAGTCTGGGAGTGCTACTGGCCCTGGGGGCTCCCTGGCTAGCCATGGCCTTAGCAGGCAATCCAGAGGTACAAAACGAGCTGACCCTGCTGATTCGCTTTCTGCTGCCAAGCTACGCAGCGCTGGGCGTTTGTATGTTAGTGGTTTCGGCGGGCAATGCTCTAGGTTGGCCGCTGCGAGCGATGCTGCTATCCAGCGCACGGCTGTTTATCTGCTATTTGCCCTGCCTGTGGTTAGGTTCACAGTTCTTCGGTTGGTGGGGGCTGGCGGCGGGCGCCGCCGTAGGCAACCTGCTGGCAGGCTTGATGGCGTGGCAAGTCATGCGGCGCATTCTTTCCCGCCCGCATCGGCAGGCGGGATTCGTTAATTAACGCAGGCGCCCAGCTTCCTGAAAGGAGAAGTAGATAAACAGCAGCGCCATCCCTAAGTAGCCCATCACGAACTCTGGGGCAGCATTGAATGACAGTTCGGGGGCGTGCATCAGCCCAACGAAGGAAAAGCCCGCGGCAATGGCAGCGAAGGCGGCCGCGCGTCGGAACTGGTGATCAATCACCGATACCGTCATAGCGCCCAACAGAATGGCCATAAACATAGCCCCTTGGCCCATCACCACAATGGCACTGGATATATCGGTGACGACCTCACCAGCCCCGCGGTTAAAGCGCGTCATCACGTAGTTGGCGAAGTAGGGTAGCATGGCCAACGCCACGGCAGGATAGTAGCGTGTGTCGTTGGACTGAAACGCGGTGGCAATCATCGACATACCGACAAAGACCAAAATCGGTGCGACCACTGAAACGGGAATGATTGCGGCTAGGGCAGCGATTAAGCCGAACATGGTAGCCAGCGCATATACCGCGCCGTTGAGAAGGCTGTAGCCCCGGCCTGCGCCCATCCACTTGGCCCCTACGGTGGCAATATAGACCGTGGTAGGAAAGACGCCGCCAAACAGCGCGCCAATCATGGTGCCTGCGCCATCAACCGCCTGACACTCCCGCACATCGTACTTATCGCCTGCGGCCTCCATCGCCTCGACGTTGTTCATCGTCTCAATGGCGTTATAGAGCGTAATCGGCAGCACCACGGTGAGTACCGCCAGCATACTGGTCAGCAGTAATCCCAGCCCTTCAAACCAGGATAGGTTGGGAAGTAATGGATAAAAGCCCAAGTGCGTGAACGCATCGCTAAAGCGCTCGGTGCCGGCGTCGCCAATCAAATAGGCCATGGTGGTGCCGACGATAATGGCGAATAGTGAGGTGGGGAGTTTAAACGGCATACTCACTCGTGCGACCAGCCCAACAATAATGATCGCTAGCACCAGTAAACCAATAATCGGCATTTCCAGCGTTTTGAACAGCATTTCACCGGCGATAAACGTCAGTGCGACACCCGCAACGGCGCCCAGCATGGCAGCGCGCGGTAGGTGGTACTGCACCCAGCGGCCAATTATGCTGATTGCGGCTTCGATGGCGCCGCTGATAAAGCAGGCGGCGACGGCTACTTTCCAGGCCATTTCTGCATCACCGGTGAGCTGTTTGGCGGGTAGCAGTACGCCGAATAGAAATACAAACATAACCGGCGTTGAGATACCGTAAGAGAGCGCCGTTACATCGGCACGGTTCTCTTTGCGGGCCAGTCTTGCCGCGCTCCAGGCATAGTAGAAATTACCGACCATTACCGCTACTGCCGCGCCTGGCAGCACCTGCCCATAGACAATGGAAGAGGGGAATCCCATGCCCAGCATGGTGATGGCAATAATGACAAAGTTGGCAATATTGTTTTGGAACAGGGCGAAGAACGCGTCGGTGTCTTCTTTTTTGTACCAGGGGTAGTGGGTGCTGGCAGCCGCCATGTTAGGCCTCTTGATTATGGTGTGTTGTATACAAGGCAACGCTGAGTGTGCCGAAGTGTTGACTAATCGGTCAAGTATTCAGCACACAAAAACGCCCAGGTAGGCCTGGGCGTTTGTAGTGCGGCAATGCTTGCTAGCTAGTCGTTGACAGCGGCAATCGCTTTGGCCAGGTAGGGCAGGTTCTCATGGGAGAAGCCCGCTACGTTAGCGCGACCCGAGCGTACCATGTAGATGCCAAACTCATCGCGCAACCGATCTACCTGTTCCGGCGTTAAGCCTGTGTAGGAGAACATACCGCGCTGTTCAGCTACGCAGGCGTACTTCTCGTCCAGGCCATAGGGTTTCAGTGCTTCAACGAAATCGCGACGAAGAGTATTGATACGGTCACGCATTTCGGTGAGCTCTTCACGCCATAGCGCAGTCAGCTCAGGGTCGTGGAGAATCTCGCTGACGATAGCGCCGCCGTGTGCAGGCGGGTTTGAGTAGTTTTCCCGTGCCACGATCGCGACCTGTGAGCGAATGTTGTCCATCTGCTCGCTGTCTTTTGCCACCATGATCAAGCAGCCGGTACGCTCACAATAAATACCGAAGTTCTTGGAGCAGGAGCTGGTGATGATCGCTTCGTCGAGGTTTTCCGCCAGTAAGCGAACGCCGTAAGCATCCTCGTCCAGCCCTTCGCCAAAGCCCTGATAGGCAAAGTCGATCAGCGGCAGCAGCTTGCGCTCACGGACGATCTCTAATACTTCCTGCCACTGGTCGTGGGAAAGGTCAAACCCGGTCGGGTTATGGCAGCAGGCGTGGAGTACGACTACATCGCCTTCTGGAATGCTTTTTAGCGCTGTACGCATACCGTCGAAGTCGAGACGGTTGTCGGGGTCAACGTAGGGGTACTTGTGCAGCTCAATACCCGCGGCGGTAAAAATACCGTGGTGGTTGGGCCATGTTGGGTCGCTTACCCAGATACCTTTGCCCGGCAACTGAGTGGAAATGAAGTCGGCTGCTAGGCGCAGGGCGCCGGTGCCGCCAGGCGACTGGGTAGCGCTGGCACGGTTGGCTTTGAGTACCGGTGACTCAGCACCGAAAACCATGGGAAGTACTACTTCACCATAGCTGGGCGCGCCGTGAGAACCGATATAGGTTTTCGTCGTTTCATTCTTGAGCAGGCGAGCTTCTGCTTCCTTAACGGCGCGCATTACCGGCGTATTGCCTTGGGTATCGCGGTAAACACCAACACCTAAATCCACCTTTTGCGGATTGGTATCTTTCTTGAAAGCTTCGATCAGCCCGAGAATGGCATCTCCTGGGACTCGCTCAATATGCTCAAACATTTATTCGGCTACCTCGTCGGTTCTGGCGGCAAGAATGAAGTCATTAAGATGCAGGCCTTTAATAGCGTGAGACCACCACGTGACGGTGGCTTTGCCCCACTCGGTCACGATAACGGGGTGATGGCCAGCCTGCTCTGCAATATCGCCAACGCCTTGGGTAAATGCCAATGCGCTGGCAAAGTCACGGAATTTAAAACTTCGCGACAGCTTCATGATGCCATCGTGCTCGACAATCTGCCACTGGCTGAGGCTTTTTAGCCGCTCTTGGGCTTCATCTTTACTTAAAGGTTGAGCATCTTTGCTGCACGGTTCACAAATGGCGTCGGCTAGCCTTGTCATTGTTTGGCTCCTGCAATTGAGTATGCTTTATCAGCGTAGATGGCAAACGCAGTCACGACCAACGTCTTTGGCGCTATACAGCGCCTGGTCGGCCCGCTCGATCAGACTCGTGAGGGGTTCGCCACAGCGATATTCGGCAACCCCAATACTCAGCGTCACTTGGCCTGGCCCCATACCGAAGTCGCGTACACTGATAGCCTGGCGTAAGCGGTCGGCAAGTGCATGGCATTGCTGCAGCGGAGTAAGCGGCAGCACGACCATAAACTCTTCTCCTCCCAACCGAGCCACCATGTCTTCGCAACGCAGCAGCGACTGGGCGTAGGTTGCCAACTGTTTAAGCACATCATCCCCGTGCAGATGTCCCCAGCGATCATTAAGCCGCTTAAAGTGATCAATATCGATCATCATGATGGAGAGCGGTGTGCCGTGGCGGGCGCTAAGCGATGCAACATGGGTTAAGTGCATCATGAGCTTGCGCCGATTGGGGAGTTGAGTCAGGGGGTCTGTATCGCATAGTTTGCGCAGCCGCTGCTCTTCGCTGACTTGATCGCTAATATCCATCATTATGCCGTTCCACTGCACGCCATCGACGACGGGCTTTGGTTTGGCGCTAACCGCAATCCAGTGTGGTTTGTCTTGTGGAAACGGTAGCCTAAAGCGTGTGGTGAGAGGCAACATCCAGCGGGCTGAGCGTTCGATAGCGGACATTATCTTGGGGTGGTCGTTGCCGGTCAGTTGCTCAACTAGCTGCCCTGCATTTTCGGCGAGCAGTTCCCGGTCAATATGTTTGAGAGCCACGCCGCCGCCCTCCAAGTAGGGGAACCGCATATGGCCATTGCGCGCGCGATGAAACTGAAAGATAACGCCTGGTATGTGGGGTACGAGGTGGTCTGCACTGACTCGCTCTGGTGCGTCTATATCATTCACGGGCATGCGTGAATCTCCAAACATATGCCAATTTAAATTCGATCGTGAAGATTAGCCCTAAATACGTAATCAGGATGTAAGCCATTGCAGACAAAATGGCTATTATCTATATTTTTTTAGAATATATATGTTCTATTTATATATATTCGATTGCATTATAAGCAATAGACAAGGTGTTATTGGCATTTAGTGGTAAAATTAATTACTTTTTTGCATATTAAAAAACTTTTTTATTCCTGGGGTGGATTCTTGGAAGCAGGACGAGAGCAAACGGCTCAGCCATACGGCTTGGTAAGTCTAGTGGGCGCGGGCCCTGGCGACCCGGAGTTATTGACGCTAAAAGCGTATAAGCGACTGCAGTCCGCTGAAGTGGTGCTGTACGACCGCTTGGTTAGCGGTGAAATAGTCGCCTTTATACCGCCACAGGCGCAGCGATTTTATGTGGGTAAAGCACGCTCTCTGCACAGCGTCCCTCAAGAGGGGATTAATCAAGCGCTTGTAAAGTGGGCTCAGCAGGGTAAGCGTGTCGTGCGCCTTAAAGGTGGTGATCCGTTTATTTTTGGCCGGGGCGGAGAGGAGCTTGAGGCGCTGGTGGCAGCACAAGTGAGCGTGGAAGTCATCCCAGGGGTGACGGCGGCATCAGGCTGCGCGGCGTATGCGGGCATTCCTTTGACCCATCGCGACCATGCCCAGTCGGTGCGTTTCATCACCGGGCATTTACAGCAGGGGGAGTGTGAGCTTGATTGGGATGCGTTAGCGCGGCCTGGGCAAACCTTGGTGTTTTATATGGGGCTGGGCACCGTAAAGGTGATCAGCCAGGCGCTGGTTAAGCATGGTTTAGCGCCAGACACACCGCTGGCGCTGATTGAACAGGGCACGACCCGCCGACAGCGTACCCACGTGGGGACGTTATCTGGATTACCAGATACTTTCTTGGCGGGCCACATTAAACCGCCTACGCTGCTAATAGTGGGCAGCGTAGTGTCACTGCATACCACACTGGATTGGTTTGATGCGCTGAGCGGAGAGGCCTCTGGTTTTCATGAGGGAAAGCATCCTCCTTCTGGCTAAAATAATAATCGTTCCTGCTTGTCTTGTAACGCAGTAGCAACATTTGTACACGATTTTGCAAACAGACTGGCTAGATACAGTGAGCTGTGTATGCTGAAGGGGGAGAGCATTCACGGTTAGCGCATTACCTATGTACTTGATCATCGCGCAACTGATTGTTGTTAGCTTGGACAAACGTTAGCTAAGACCATAGAGGAACGCATAATGTCGGAAGCAAACCACTCGGATCACCAGTCGCCTGCCAACAAGCCAGAACCGGCTAAAAAGTCGGACATGAAAACCCTCTTTCAAGATAACCGGGTAAAAGCGATTGCTGGTATCGCCGCCATTGCCGTTATCTGGGCCATTATGGCGCAGTCTAATGCAGGTTCTCGCCAGGATCGTGTCAATAGCTTAGAAGAGCAGCTCGCCAGCGCTGAGCAGGAAAATAGCCAAATGAGCCAGCGCATTAGCGAAATTGAGGAAGCTGAAACCAATTTAGCCGCGCTGCAAGAGGAGATGGCGTCCCTTGAGGCTCAACAGCAAGAGGCCAGCTCGTCGCTTGAGAGTGCCCAAGCCAATGTCAGCGATGTGCAGTCGCGTTTAGAAGAGCTTGAGTCCGAGCGCGATGCGCTGGAAGAAGAAATTGCCTCTCTTAATGAGCAGGTAGAGAGCGCTGAAAGCGAGATGACTGCGTTGCGCGAAGAGCGTGATCAAATCACCAGCACTCGGGATGAGGCGGAAAGTGCCCTCCAGCAAGTAGAAGAAGCGCGTTCTAGTGCTGAAGAAGCCCGCCAGGAGGCTGAGGCTGCCCGTCAGGAAGCGGAGCAGCAGCGTCAGCAAGCGATCGAAGAGCTGGGCAATACCGAAGATGAGTTGTCCTCGCTGGAAGATCAGATTAGCCAGTCAAATGAACAGCTAAGTGGCTTAGAAGAGGAAATTTCGAGTGTCCAGAGCGAGCTTGGTGAGCTAAAAAATGAGCGTGACTCACTCACCAGCGAACGCGATGAGCTGCAAAGTGATGTTGATTCGCTAACGGCGCTGCGCGAAGAAGAAGAGCAGAGCTTGAGTCAGGTGCGCAGTGAGCTGGATGACGTCATGGTTGCCCTGGATATTGGGCGTGAAGAAGTGGCCAGCGTTGAGAGTGATATCGAAAAGCGTGAAAGCCAGCTAGAGCGTTTAGAGAGCCAGTTAAGTGAATGGCGCGATGAGCTGTCGACGTTAGACAGCCGTTTGGCCGATGCAGAAGAGTCAGCGGGTGAGGCTGCATCATCTTCCCCGAGCAGCTCTTCTGATAGCTCGTCGAATGGGGGCTCGTCAGATGGGAACTCTTCAAGTGAGAGTGCCAATGACAGTGATGGTGGCAGTGAAGAGTCGCAGCAAAACGCTGGCTAATAAGTGGCGGGATAGTAATGCTGTAACGCACCTTTCGCGTTAGAAAAGTAAGGGCGGATGTCGGGGAACCGGCATCCGCCCACTTGTTGTTGGTTTATGATTTTGGCTGTGAGGCGTATCATTCACTCAACGTTAATTCAGTTATTAAGAGCTTAAAACGAGGAGTGCCATTGAATGGATGGGGTTAAACATATTATTGCAGTGGCATCGGGCAAGGGAGGCGTGGGAAAATCCACCGTCACCGTGAATTTGGCATTAGCGCTGGCAGCACAGGGCTATCGCGTGGGTGTCCTGGATGCGGATATCTATGGACCCAGCCAGGCACAAATGCTCGGTGTTAAAGAGGGTACGCGCCCCCAGGCGGCAAGTAATGACAAATTCCTTCCGCTCCAGGCCCATGGCATTCAGGCCATGTCGATGGCATTTATGGTCAATACCCGTGAGCCAATGGTGTGGCGCGGGCCGATGGTAGTGGGCGCGTTTCAGCAGATGCTGACGCAAACCCAATGGGATAATCTCGATTTTCTATTGATCGACATGCCCCCAGGTACTGGCGATATCCAACTGACCCTGGCCCAGAAAGTGCCGGTGGCAGGGGCGGTGATTGTGACCACCCCACAGGATATTGCGCTGTTAGATGCCCGTAAAGGGATCGAAATGTTCCGCAAGGTCAACGTGCCGGTGCTTGGCGTGGTGGAAAATATGAGCCTCTACCACTGCGAAAAGTGCGGCCATGAAGCGGCTATTTTCGGCACAGGTGGTGGCGATAATATCGCCCAGGAGTACGATACCCAAGTGCTTGGACGCCTGCCGCTGACGCTCTCCATCCGAGAGCTGACAGATTCGGGACGCCCGAGTGTGGTATCCGAACCTGACGGGGCGGTGAGTCAAACCTTTGCGACTATTGCCCAAAAAGTCGCTGAAGCGGTTAGCGCGAATCAAGGCGACGGCCCAACTATTTCCTTTAGTGAGTGATAACGACATAAATGAGTATCAAATCTGATAATTGGATTCGTCGCATGGCCAAAAGCGACGCGATGATTGAGCCGTTTGAAGCCGAGCAAGTGCGCTACGTGAACGAACAGCGCGTGATTTCCTACGGCACCTCAAGCTACGGTTACGATGTGCGCTGCTCAGACGAATTCAAAGTCTTCACCAATATTCACTCAGCGATTGTTGATCCCAAAGCGTTTGACGCGAACAGCTTCGTCGATATTAAAGGCGATGTCTGTATTATTCCGCCGAACTCTTTTGCGCTGGCGCGCACGGTGGAGTATTTCCGTATTCCCCGTAACGTGCTGACTATTTGCCTGGGGAAATCCACCTACGCGCGCTGCGGCATTATTGTCAACGTGACGCCGCTGGAGCCCGAGTGGGAGGGCCACGTTACGCTGGAATTCTCTAACACCACCAACCTGCCGGCAAAAATCTACGCTCATGAGGGCGTCGCCCAGATGTTGTTCTTAGAGTCCGACGAAGTATGCGAAACCTCGTATAAAGACCGGGGCGGAAAGTATATGGGGCAGCGTGGGGTAACCTTGCCGCGTACCTAGTTATACGAAGTACATTGCTACAAAAAAGCGCCTTACGGCAAAAACGTAAGGCGCTTTTCAATGCTTATGATGACGTTTTCATGCTAATCCTGCGACTCTTCGTCGAGCTCCTCATCAAGCTCTTCTGCAGCATCAGCGTGGGAAAGCCGCATACCGTGTTCCGGTAGCAGATGACCGTCCATTTTGGCGCCTTCGGCACTGAACTGCAGCCTGCCTTCCAAAAACCACTGCACTGCAATCGGGTAGATTAGGTGTTCCCGGGAGCGAACCTTCTCTTGCAGTGTTTCAGCCGTGTCGTCCGCGTTGACCAGCAGCTCCGCTTGCAGTACCACTGGGCCACCGTCTAGCTCTTCGGTGACGAAGTGAACGCTACAGCCGTGGCTGGCAACACCGTCTGCCAGGGCGCGGGCGTGAGTGTTGAGCCCTTGGTAGTCTGGCAGCAATGAAGGATGGATATTCAGCATACGGCCCAGGAAGCGCTGCACAAAGCGAGGCGTCAAAATGCGCATAAAGCCCGCCAGTACAATCAGATCCGGCTCGTGACGCTCAATGACTTTGATCAAGGCGCCGTCGTAGGCTTCGCGACTATCATACTCCCTGTGGGGGAGGGCAACCGCTTCAATGCCCGCTTCGTGTGCGCGTTTCAAACCATAGGCGTCAGCAATATTGGAAATCACTGCGACAATCTCACCGCCGCCTAAGCGGTCGTGGGACTGAGCATCAATCAGCGCCTGAAGATTGCTACCGCTGCCAGAGATAAGCACGACAATGCGGCGTGCACCGAGAGGCTCTGGTGTTACGTCTTTAATGGTATCGCTCTGGTAGTCCGTATTGGTCATGCCGAGAGGTTCTCCAAAATAACGGCGTCCCCTTGGCGTTCAACGATCTGCCCTAGACGATAAACGGATTCGCCTTCGGCTTCCAGGTGAGCCATTGCCTGTTTTGCTTGATGCTGCGGCACCACAACGACCATCCCAATACCGCAATTGAGCACGCGGTGCATTTCAGTTTCATTCACGTTTCCATTGGCCTGTAGCCAATCAAACACGGCTGGTCGCTGCCAACTGGCAATATCAATATGCGCAGCGAGGTTGTCCGGCAGTACGCGAGGAATGTTTTCAAGCAAACCGCCACCGGTGATGTGTGATAACGCATGCACGGCAATCTCGCTACCGCGCATCAAGGAGAGCAGTGATTTGACATAGATACGGGTGGGGGCCATCAGCGCATCGCCAAGGGTTTTACCGTCGATGTCGGTCTCTAGCGAAGCGTCACTGACCTCAAGGATTTTACGAATCAATGAGTAGCCGTTGGAGTGTGGCCCGGATGAGGCAAGTCCCAATATGACATCGCCTTCGGCCACTTTGCTGCCATCTAAAATATTTGCTTTTTCAACCACGCCCACGCAAAAGCCCGCTAAATCGTAGTCGCTGCCTTCGTACATGCCCGGCATTTCGGCGGTTTCGCCGCCTACCAGGGCGCAGCCAGCCAATTCGCAACCAGCGCCAATGCCGGTGACAACGTCAGCAGCAATATCCACATCGAGCTTACCCGTGGCATAGTAGTCAAGAAATAGCAGCGGTTCGGCGCCAGCCACGATAAGGTCGTTGACACACATGGCGACCAAATCAATACCAATGGTGTCGTGCTTGCCAAGATCCATTGCCAGGCGCAGCTTGGTGCCGACGCCATCGGTACCTGAGACGAGCACGGGCTGCCGATAGCCCGCGGGGATCTCGCATAGCGCGCCAAAGCCGCCAAGCCCGCCCATGACTTCGGGGCGAGTCGTGCGTTTGGCAACGTGTTTAATGCGGTCAACAAGGGCGTTACCGGCATCGATATCGACGCCTGCATCCTTATAGCTGAGGGAAGGAGTAGCCGAAGAAGAAGAGGTCTCGGTCATGACAGATCCTGTGAAGCAAATAGCGGTGCTGGTAGTGCTGGCGAATTGGCCAGTGCTGGGCTTAACTTTGGCGGATTGTAACACTCAGCGACGCTGGCCGCACCGCCGTCGCGCAGGATGAAAAGCAGACGCGCGACTTTCGTTCATTTGCGGCATAGTAGTGGCGGATGAAAGTTAGTAGTGGCGAGTGAAAGTTAGTAGTGATAAGTAAAGTGTGTCGTGATCAGTGCCATAGAAACGATAAGTGATATTTAGCGGATTACATCCACGTTTGAGAGGGAACTATGCGGAATTCTTGGTGGGGCGTCCTATTTTTGGTGGTAATAGGCGGTTTAATTTATTTGTTAGACGCGGCGCTGATGCCTTTTATTGCTGGGATGATTCTCGCTTACTTAGCTGACCCGCTGGCTAACCGTTTCCAGCGCTGGGGCATGAATCGGCCGTTCGCGGTGAGCAGCGTGTTTTTAGTACTGTTGGTCGTCCTCGTGGCGAGCCTGTTGATATTGATCCCGCTGCTTGTTCAGCAGCTTAAACAGCTGGGCGAAGCTATTCCGGGTATCTTCAATTGGGTAGAAAATACGCTTGCTCCTCAGGTACAAGAGTGGACAGGTTATGACTTGACCGCGGAGTTAACCAACGCGCGCGAGACGCTGGTCGAAAACTGGCGCGATGCTGGTGGCTACCTAGCCCAGGCGCTAGGCCAAATTGGCCGCTCCGGTATGGCGTTTGCCTCTTGGATCACCTATGTGGCACTTATTCCTGTGGTGACCTTCTATTTGCTTTTGGACTGGAACCGCCTGCTGACCAATATTGCCAATCTCGTGCCACGCCAGTGGGCGGATGATACCTTCCGATTGGCGCGTCGCTGTGATGAAGTGTTGTCATCGTTTCTACGCGGCCAGCTGCTGGTAATGCTCTGTTTAGGGATTATTTATGCGGTGGGCTTAACGTTGATGGGGCTCAACTTTGGCCTATTGATCGGCTTTGTGTCCGGACTGGTGAGCATTGTCCCGTTCCTGGGTTTTATTGTCGGCTTGGTGATTGCCCTTGTTGTGGCGCTGTTCCAGTACGCCACCTGGTGGGCGGTGTTAGGCGTTATCCTGGTGTTTAGTATTGGCCAAATGGCCGAGAGTGTGATTCTCCAGCCTAAATTGTTGGGCGATAAGATTGGCCTGCATCCGGTCGCGGTTATCTTCGCCGTGCTGGCGGGGGGGAATCTGTTTGGCCTAACAGGGGTGTTGTTGGCTCTGCCTGTTGCCGCGGTGATTCTAGTGCTGCTAAAAGAAGTAAAAGTTCGCTATCAGCATAGCGAGTTATACGACGAACAAAATACTGATAAACATACGCCAATCATTGAGGTCAGCTCTTCACATAACGATGAGCTGGGCCATCATGATGGACGGGAGTCACCATGAGCCGAGCACCGGCACAGCTTCCCTTGGGAATTGGTCTGCGTGATGACGCGACCTTTGATAATTATTATGTGGCGCGTGCAAATACGCCGCTGGTAGAACACCTTACCCAGCAGCTTACCCCGGAGGGGGAGCAGTTCCTCTATCTGTGGGGCGCGCCAGGGGTAGGGCGTAGCCATCTTTTACAGGCGGCGTGTCATGCGGCGTCCGATGCAGATAAACGAGCACTGTATCTCCCCCTGGATGACTTGGGCCACTTTCCGCCATTAATGCTGGAAGACATCGAGCGCCTGGATCTGGTCGCCATTGATGACCTGGAGTGTGTGATTGGTCGCAAGCGCTGGGAGGAAGCGCTGTTCCATGCTTTTAACCGGCTAAGAGATGCTGGCAAGAAATTAGTGATTGCCGCCAGTGCTTCACCGCGTCAATTAAACGTGGTGCTACCGGATTTGGCTTCGCGCCTGACCTGGGGGGTAACGTTTCATGTTCACCCTTTGGAGGATGACGAAGAGCGTTTGGCAGCGCTAAAGCTGCGCGCCAGTGTGAGAGGGATGCAACTCCCCGATGATGTTGGGCGCTATATCTTGCATCGTGGCCCCCGCGAGTTAGGTGAGCTGTGTCGCGCGGTGGAGACTCTGGATAAAGCATCGCTCTCAGCCAAGCGCAAGCTTACTATTCCCTTTGTGAAATCCGCCCTCGGTTGGTGAAACGGCTGGTACAGAAATGCTAAAGGCAACGACTAAAACGCCCCTGTCAGCGAGAGCCGACAGGGGCGTTTTATAAAACATGCTTGCTAGCTTACTGTTTCAATAAGCGATTAAGCGGTTAAGCGGTTTTGTTCAACTTGCTAGCAGCGGTTTGCGCCTGCTTAACGTTGTCTTCGGTAATTTTCTGGCTTTTCTGGATAAAGTCCTGCTGCAGAGATACGACTTTATCGGTATCGCCTTTAACACGCTCAGCCAACTCTTTAGCTACTTTTTGCTGGCCTTCCATGTAACTACGCAGGCCCTCTGCGTCTTTTACTTCCATCATTTGGCGCATTTGCGCAATGCCGGTGTTGGCATAAGCTTTGCTGGCGTTCATCTGAGCGTTAATCATTTTTTCGCTGTAATCGATGCTCAGCGCCATGTAAGCGCGTACTGGCGCCATGAACATGTTGTCAAACTGCTGAGTCATTTCGTTAGTATTTAATGTACGCATCGTCATACCCTCCTGGGGTTAGTCTTACCAAAAGCAGCTATCCAGAGGTTGGCGCTGCTTATTTAATTGGGTAGCTTTATTTATAAGCTATCTTGCAGTGCAGCATAGCAACTGTTTTTGTGCAGTGCAACATTTGGTTTTTGGCATTTTAAAGTGCACGGGGCAAGAGCCTGTTTACCCCTATGGTCTAACCAGCTAGCTTGAAGGCAGTGGATGTGGCTTTAGCGAGTGAACGATAGGTCGGCTATGCGCTCAGATAAGCATCACCATTAATCTTACTGATGGGAGAAAGAGCAATGGCAACACGGATGGAACGCGATAGCATGGGCGAGTTGGAAGTGCCTTCTGAGGCTCTTTATGGGGCACAAACCCAGCGGGCAATCAATAACTTCCCTGTCTCTCATTCGCCCATGCCCCCGGCCTTTATTCACGCTGTCACGCGTATCAAGCTAGCGGCAGCCCGGGCTAATCAATCGCTAGGAAGGCTTGATAGTGCGCGGGGGGAAGCGATTCAAAAAGCGGCGCGGGAAGTGTTAACGGGCAAGCATGACCAGCACTTTCCTATCGATGTGTTTCAAACTGGCTCAGGTACCTCCACCAATATGAATGTCAACGAGGTGTTGGCTACATTGGCAAGCCGTGAAGGCGTTGAGGTAACCCCGAACGATCACGTCAATATGGGGCAGTCCAGCAATGATGTGATTCCCACGGCCATTCACCTGTCGGCTGCCATCGCGGTGCACGAATCGTTGCGCCCAGCCCTTGTCCACCTGCGTGACACTATCGACAAGCGGGCCAGTGAGCTGAGCCATGTGGTAAAAACCGGTCGTACTCATCTCATGGACGCCATGCCGCTGCGTATGGATCAAGAGCTGGGTGCTTGGTCTAGCCAACTAGGTCAGGCCATTGAGCGCTTTGATAGTGCCATGAAACGGCTGTGCCGATTAGCTCAAGGTGGTACGGCCGTGGGGACCGGCATTAACGCTCCTATCGGTTTTGCTGAGCAGGTCGCCCAAGAGCTGAGCGAACAGACCGGGTTGATGTTTACCCCTAATGACAGCTTCTTTGCCAGCCTCTCGTCTCAGGATGCGGCGGTAGAGCTCTCGGGGCAGTTGAAAGGCTTAGCCTGCGTGATTATGAAAATAGCCAACGACCTGCGCTGGATGAATTCGGGGCCGCTGGCGGGGCTGGGCGAGATTGAGCTCGAGGCGTTACAGCCCGGTAGCTCAATTATGCCTGGGAAGGTTAATCCTGTTATTCCTGAGTCAGCCGCCCAGGCCGCTGCCCAGGTTATTGGCCTGGATACCGCGATTACCGTGGCCGGGCAGAGTGGTAACTTTCAACTGAACGTGATGTTGCCGTTGGTGGCTTCCAACTTATTAACGTCTATAAGCTTGATGAGTAATACCGCTCGATTGCTGGCTGATCGTGCGATTGCCACCTTTAAGGTTCGTGAAGATAACCTGGAAGGCCCGCTGGCCAGAAATCCCATTTTGGTAACGGCGCTAAATGGCGTGATTGGCTATAACGCCGCCGCCGCTGTCGCCAAAGAGGCTTACCAGGCGGGGAGGCCAATTATTGATGTGGCGGAGGAGAAAACTGACCTTGATCGGGAGACGCTAGAGCGGCTGCTGGATCCGGTCGCGTTAACGCACGGAGGCATTCCTGAGTAACACGTTTAAGGTCAGCTATCTTTAGGCCAACCGCGTTCAGGTTTCCTGCTTTTCGGTTTTACCTTCCTGAATCGTTTCGCTGGCCTCGCTGCGCTCCTCAGCATCGGCTTCGGGCGTTTCATGCTCATCTTGACGCGAAGGGCGGTAGCAAAAGGTGGCCAGTATCGGGAAGTGGTCGGAGCCGAAGTAACTCAGGCGCTGCATGCCGACTAAGGTGAAGTGTTCGGTCACAAAAATGTGGTCAAGGGGCCAGCGCAACACGGGATATTTGGCGTGGAAGGTGCTGAATAAACCACGTCCCCGGCGTGGGTCGAGCATGCCGCCAACGCGGCAGAAAAGTCGCGTAGTGCGCGACCACGCTACATCGTTCAGATCCCCGGCGACCAACGTTGCTTGGGGATCTTCATGAATTTTCTTGCCGACCAATAGCAGTTCAGCATCCCGCCAAAGGGATTTTTCACTCTCACTGGGGGCCGGTGGACGGGGATGTAACGCGTAAAAGCGAATGCTATCGCCGTTAGCAAGCGTCACTCGGGTGTGAATAGACGGGATGTCGTCCTGAATTAGCCACTCCACCGAGGTGTTAGAGAGCTCCAGGTGCGAGTAAAGGTGCATGCCGTAAAGGTTGTCGAGCGGGATTTTAACGCTGTGCGGCCACTGCTCTGCGAGAGCCGGATCTAACTGATCTTGCCACCACTGGTCTGACTCCAGGGTCAGTACTATGTCGGGCTGATGCTGTTTAATCATATCGATCAGCGCTTGGGCCTGCCGGTTAGGGGTCAGTACGTTAGCGATCAGCAGCGTGATCGTTTTATCTGAATCGTTACTCTTCGCCGCCTTGACCTGCACCGGCCACAGCGGTGTCCAGGGCAGAATATAGTAGACTTGAAACAGTAAAGTGATGCCTGAGGCGAGCAGGGCTACCCATAGCCAAGGGCCAGGCTCAACGAAGATAGCGGCTAATAGCCAAGTGATTAAAGCTAGGCAAGCGATCTGCAGGCGTGGAAATTCAAAACTGCGGATCCACCACCAGTGTAAATGTATTCTTGCAATCAGCGTCGCCAATAACAGTACGATCGCTATGCTTCCTAGCAAAATACCCAGCATGGTTTATCTCCCTATAGAACACCCAGCACCTTGAAGCGCTAAGCCTAGCGCTAGAAGGTCACAGGTGTCGAATTGAGCCTCTATTCGTAATGGGTTTAAGGCTGGCGGGAGAGGGCGCGCAATGGAAAAGAACTTGCAATTCAGTGATAAGAGCGTAAGATATGCATCCGTTGCAAGGCGCGCGGCTATCCAATAGCCCATCTCAGAAAGTGCAATAGAACAGATAGCGCAATAGAACCATAGCTCAGTTGGTTAGAGCGCCACGTTGACATCGTGGAGGTCGGCGGTTCAAATCCGCCTGGTTCTACCAGCCTTATGCCACACCCCTTTTCAGGACCATAGCTCAGTTGGTTAGAGCGCCACGTTGACATCGTGGAGGTCGGCGGTTCAAATCCGCCTGGTCCTACCAGCTTTTATCAGAAACGCCCCAGGCAGTGATGCTTGGGGCGTTTTTGTGTGGGTGTTATATGGCGTTTTTTATTTTGTAGACTATAGCTTTTAACTAGCTCTTTTGAATTAGGTCGGGTAGGTCAGTTTGGCGCATAAACGTTGCTACCAGGGCCTCAATGCCTGCTTGGTCTTGTTGTGTGAAGCGCGCCTCCAGCGGGCTATCCAAATCCAGTACGCCCCATAGGTTGTCATCGACTACGATGGGAATCACCAGTTCAGAGCGAGAGTTGGCGTCGCAGGCAATATGGTCGGCAACCGCGTGTACGTCGTCCACTCGCTGGGTAGTTTGTTGGCGAGCAGCCGCGCCGCATACGCCTTTGCTAAAGGGAATCGGGTGGCAGGCGGGCTGCCCCTGAAAAGGGCCTAGACCTAACACATCAGGCTGGCGTTGAAGGTAAAAGCCTACCCAGTTTAAGTCGCTAAGCTGTTGGTGAATAAACGCACAGGTTTGCGCGCTGTTGGTGAGCCAATCACGTGTATCGAGCAGCGCTTCAAGCTGTCGATTGAGAAGAGGGTAGTCAACACTGTTTTGCATGAGGGATCCTTTGCTACAAACGCAACAGGCCGACACTTTTGCATTTGGGGTTACCTATGCGTGTCGGCCTGACGTCATCTATTGATGGCTTGCGGTATTACTCGATCCAGCCAGGAACTGCTGCGCCTTTGAATAGTTCTTCGGCTTTCTCGATCACTTCATCACGCTGATAGGCGTCGACCAGTTGACGAATCTCTTCACGCTCTTCGTCACCGCCGCGAACCGCGATCAGGTTGACGTAAGGAGACTCGGGGCCCTCTTTGATTAAGGCGTCATCCAGGCTTAGGCCAGCAGGCTGAGCGAAGGTGTTGTTGATGAACGCCATGTCGACATCGGGCAGCACGCGGGGGAGCTGGGCGGCTTCAATTTCGCGGAAACGGAAGTCGCGGGGGTTTTCAGCGATATCGATCGGTGTTGATTCGAGAAATTCTGGATCGTTAAGGGTGATCAGGCCTTCGTTGTGCATCAGGATCAGCGCGCGACCTTCATTTGAAGGGTCATTGGGCAGTGCGATTTGTGCGCCGTCAGGCAGGTCGTCGATACTGTCGTATTTTTCTGAGTAAGCACCAATCGGGTACACGAAGGTGTAACCAGCGATTGCCAGGTCATAGCCACGATCGTCGACCATCGACTGCAAATAGGGCTCATGCTGGTAGGCATTGGCATCTAGGCTGCCGTCTGCAAGGGCTGCGTTCGGGGTAACGTAGTCAGTGAACTCGATGATTTCTACATCAAGGTCGTACTCTTCTTTGGCAATGCGCGCTGCAACTTCCATCACTTCTGTTTCAGGGCCCGCAACGGTGCCCATTTTGATGCTGCGCGTTTCAGCATTGGCGACGTTGACGGCAAGCGCCAGGGCGGTAAGGCTGCCAATAATCAGTTTTTGCATGAATCTCTCCAGTGGCATTTTGATAGATGGTGCAATGATGCGGCAATAAAAAACCGTTGTCTAATGCATTTTGGTTATAATGGATGACAAATAAACGAGTGGCTATTTGCGATCGCTTTTGCGTACCAAGTAGTCGCCCAGACTCTGAAAACCCTGCACCATGACGACCAAAATCACCACGGTAATCAGCATGATGGTTGGGTTGAAGCGGTTATAGCCGTAGCGGATACCTAAGTCGCCGAGACCGCCGCCGCCCACTGCGCCGGCCATGGCTGAGTAACTTACCAGTGTGACAACGGTAATGGTTAAGCCCGTCATGATCCCGCCGCGAGCTTCCGGAATCAGTACCTTGCGAATAATTTGCCAAGGCGTTGCGCCCATAGCTTGGGCGGCTTCAATTAATCCTGGCGAGATTTCATTAAGTGCAGCCTCGACAAGCCGAGCGACAAACGGAATAGCGGCAATCGTGAGCGGTACCGACGCGGCATTAATGCCAATCGAGGTGCCCACCAACATGCGCGTAAAAGGAATGATCGCTACCATCAAAATAATAAACGGGATGGAGCGACCAACGTTGGTAATAATGCTCAGTACTTGATTAAGTACGGGCTTCGCCAATATTTGCCGTGGGCGTGTAACGTACAGCATTACCCCAAGGGGCAAGCCGACGAGGGTAGAAATAAGCCCTGAAACGGCCACCATATAAAGGGTATCCAGCGTGGCCTGTAAAATGAGATCAATCATTGCGCTGGACATGGCCGAGTACCTCCACTTGCAGTTGATGAGATTCGAGATAGTGCATGGCTTGCTGGGTTTGCGTCGGAGAGCCGAGTAGTTCCGCAATCATCAGGCCCAGGGTGCGCTCCTGAATCGACTCTACTTTTGCTTGTAAAATGCTGACATCGACCCCGCACTCTCGAGCAAGGCGGGAAATCAGCGGCGTCGAGACTGCATCGCCAGAGAAGGTTAGGCGTACCACAGGGTGGGTGTTTTCGCCTGGGGCATCAAGGAGTCTCTCAATCAGCTCTTTGGGCGGTGTTAGCTGGAGGAAGTCGTTAAGAAACTCACGACCAAGCTGGGTACGCGGAGCGGTAAAGAAGTCGCCGACTTCAGCGTCTTCCACCAGTTCGCCGTCCGAGATCAAACTCACCCGGTGGCAAATCGATTTGACCACTTCCATCTCGTGGGTGATCAGCAGGATGGTAATGCCCAGTTGGTGGTTAATATCGCGCAGCAGTTCCAGTATTGAACTGGTGGTTTGTGGGTCTAGCGCAGAGGTTGCCTCATCACAGAGCAACACCTGCGGCTTGCTGGCTAGCGCCCGGGCGATCGCCACACGCTGTTTTTGACCGCCGGAAAGCTGAGCAGGGTACTGGTTGGCCTTATCTGCCAGGCCTACCATCTCCAGGAGCGGAATAACGCGATCGCGGACGGTGTGGCGTTTTTGCCCCATTAGTTCTAGAGGCAGGGCAACGTTGTCGAACACCGTGCGTGTGGTCAATAGATTAAAGTGTTGAAAAATCATGCCAATACGGTGACGCGCACGATTAAGCGCGGCGTTACTCAGCTGGGTCATTTCCTGACCATCGACCGTGACGCTGCCGCTCGTGGGGCGCTCTAAGAGATTAACGCAGCGAATTAGCGTTGATTTACCTGCGCCGGAGAGGCCGATGACGCCGTGAATAGTGCCTTTGGGCACACTGAGAGTGGCATTTTTGAGTGCATGAACGGCATTTGCGCCGCTGCCCTTGTTGTTACTGAAATAGGTTTTACTGACGTTGCTAAGTTCAATCATAGCGTCTGCCTTAACGGTAGGCCGAAGACGGAGTGCGGGATGCGAGCTGGGGGAGGGCCAGTATCGAATAGAAAATAAAAAAGGCCACCCCAATGGGTGGCCATCAACGCTGGACACACCCGTTTAGCTGCACTTCACTCAATCAGTAGGCTAAATACTAAGCCATAGACTAGGTGGACGCCCGCAATCTGGGTACAAATCGGCGTCATTACATTTGCGGCAAAATTTTAGAGATAGGTCGCTGCCTTGTCAATTTTATCCATTTGATTTTATGTTGTAAGTCGCCAAGTCAGCATTATTTTCTGATTTTTATAAATATTTAAGTTTTTAGTTCTGTGCGTGCGTTTTTAAAGATGTGCAGCTGGATGAAGTTACCTTGAGTTGAAAGCAGCCATAGAAAAGTCAATGGCGTAGAATGGCGGGATCAAGAAACCCTCAAGGCAGAATGCACGGCGGTGAGGGAGCAGTAGGAAGATTGCGCCATTCATTGAGCGCTTTTGCTACTTGCTCTTTACGACTTATTTGAATTACACGGCTTTTTTATTAGATGAGGAGAAAGCGCCTTATGTTTACTGGCATTGTGCAAGGGGTAGCCAGGGTTGTGGCGGTACGCGAGCTGGATGATTTTCGCGTGCATGTGTTGGAAATGCCCCCCGCGATGCGCGAAGGGCTTGAGGTCGGAGCGTCTGTTGCTCATAACGGCGTTTGCTTGACGGTAACGGCCATAGAGGGGGATAGCGTTAGTTTTGATTTGATGCGTGAAACGCTGCGATTGACTAATCTTGGTGCAATCACCCCTGGGCAATGCGTCAATATAGAGCGCGCGGCGCGCTTTGGTGATGAGATAGGCGGACACTCCATGTCAGGCCACATCATTTCCATGGCAGAAGTGGTGGCCATCGAAGAGGCGCCCAACAACCGTCGGCTATGGTTTTCGCTGCCGGAACGACTAGGCCGATTCGTGTTTGAAAAGGGCTATATCGGGGTGGACGGTATTAGTTTGACCATTGGGGATGTACGCCCCACTGAAAGTGGGGATGTGGAGTTCAGCGTCAATTTAATTCCTGAGACACTGTCGCGTACCACGCTTCAGGATCGAGCCCCCGGGGATCAGGTCAATATTGAAATTGACCCGCAAACCCAGGTGATCG
Organism: Halomonas sp. A3H3; assembly: GCF_000982975.1. Classification (NCBI taxonomy): domain Bacteria; kingdom Pseudomonadati; phylum Pseudomonadota; class Gammaproteobacteria; order Oceanospirillales; family Halomonadaceae; genus Halomonas; species Halomonas sp. A3H3. Next base: position 4,315,230 of record NZ_HG423343.1, read on the forward strand.
TTGAAACCGTTGAGCGAGTGCTTTCTCAAAAAAGCGGCGTTTAGTAAGTGACGCGGCAATGGCAATAATCAGCTTTTTTGGTTAATGGGTTGACCGATCGGTTAGTTCATGGCCTAAAGATTGCTAGACATTAGGCGGCGGGCGATTTCCGCCAACATTGGTCGCTACGCTGAGGCGCTCGCATCACAGCGAGCGTTTCGGTAGTATGTGCGGCTTTTCTCAGCACCAGAACGCATACTCATGCGGTGTTAGCGCTAAGGATAAAAAGATTCATGAAACTTCTGGATAACTATTTCAAGCTCTCCGAGCACAAAACCAACGTGAAGACAGAAGTTATCGCCGGGATCACCACCTTCCTGACGATGGCCTATATCATCTTTGTCAACCCGAGCATTTTGTCTGAAGCGGGGATGGACTACGGCGCAGTGTTCGTCGCCACTTGCCTAGCGGCAGCGATTGGCTGTTTCGTCATGGGGATGTGGGCTAACTACCCGATAGCTCAGGCGCCAGGCATGGGTTTGAATGCCTTTTTCACCTACGGCGTGGTGCTGGGGATGGGCTATACCTGGGAAGCTGCGCTGGGGGCGGTGTTCTTCTCAGGTCTAACGTTCTTCTTGTTGAGTATTTTTAAAATTCGCGAGTGGATCATTAACTCCATTCCTATGACGTTACGGTTGGGGATCGCCGCTGGTATTGGCCTTTTCCTGGCAATGATAGCGCTTAAGAACGCCGGTATCGTGGTTGCCAACCCCGCGACCTTTGTTTCCTTAGGTGATCTTTCCCAACCCGCGGCTATTTATGCGCTGCTGGGCTTCTTTGTGATTACCGCGCTCTCTTACTTGCGAGTGACTGGTGCCGTCATGATCGGGATTTTGGGGATTACTATTGTTGCAATGGTGCTCGGCCATAATGAGTATGGGGGCCTGATGTCGATGCCACCCTCTATTGCACCTACCTTTATGGCGATGGATTTGATGGGCGCGCTGGATGTGGCGATGCTTAGCGTGATCTTTGCCTTCCTGTTTGTGGATCTATTTGATACCTCCGGCACCCTGGTAGGCGTTGCTCACCGCGGCAAGCTGTTGGACAAGGATGGCAAGTTACCGCGCATTGGTCGCGCCATGATGGCCGACAGCACCGCGTCAATGGCGGGTGCCGCCTTGGGTACTTCCACCACCACAAGCTACATTGAATCGACGGCGGGTATCGCTTCGGGTGGCCGTACTGGGTTAACGGCGGTAGTGGTTGGTGTTCTGTTCCTGATCAGCCTGTTCTTCGCTCCGCTGGCGGGTTCTATTCCGGCCTACGCTACCGCAGGTGCGCTGCTGTATGTGGCGGTATTGATGGCAGGAAGTTTGGCTCACGCGAACTGGGAAGACCCCACCGACGCCGCGCCGGTACTGATTGCCGCCCTGGCGATGCCGCTGACGTTCTCGATTGCCGAAGGTATTGCGCTTGGCTTTATTAGCTATGTAGCGATCAAGGCGTTGTCGGGCCGTTTTGCCGACCTGAATCCGGCGGTGATTATTTTGGCGTTGCTGTTTGCGACAAGATACCTTTTCTTGGTTTGATTGATCATTACCACTTTTTATTACTCAATGAGAGACGCGATGAGCATCTACGGCGACTACATTAAGTCCGTCATTCGCACGGTTCCCGATTGGCCTGAACAGGGCGTGAACTTTCGCGACATCACCCCGTTGCTGCAAAATAGCGCGGCCTTTCGCAAGCTGATCGATAGCTTCGTTCACCGCTATCAGGAAATGAACCTGGATGCCATCGCGGCCATTGATGCGCGTGGCTTTATTATTGGTGCGCCGCTCGCTTATGAGTTGGGTTGCAGCTTTGTACCGGTGCGTAAGAAGGGCAAGCTGCCTTTCAAGACCATCAGCGAGACTTATAAGCTTGAGTACGGACATTCAGAAGTGGAGCTGCACTCCGATGCGTTCCAGAAAGATGACCGTATCCTGCTGATGGATGACCTCATCGCCACCGGCGGCACCATGCTGGCCGCGGCCAACCTCATTCAGCGCAGCGGTGGTCAGGTGGTTGAGACCGCCACCATTATTGATCTGCCTGAGCTGGGCGGATCGCAGAAAATTCGCGATGCTGGTTTCAGTGTATTCGCAGTTTGTTCTTTCAACGAAGACGAGTAATGCCCCATGAGCAGCGATCGCTACCACCAACACTTCACTGTCTCCTGGGATCAGTTGCACCGTGATGTGCGCACCCTATGCCATCAAATGATCGAGCGTGATTTTAAAGGCATCGTAGCGATTACCCGCGGCGGTTTAATTCCCGCCGCGCTGATTGCTCGGGAGCTTAATATCCGGCTGATCGATACCGTGTGTATTAAAAGCTATGACCATATGGATCAGGGCGGTCTGGATATCATGAAGGGCGTCGATCATGACGGTGAAGGTTGGTTGCTGGTCGATGACTTGGTGGATACTGGCAAAACAGCGCGGGCAGTACGTAAAATGCTGCCTAAAGCTCACTTTGTGACTATCTATGCCAAGCCGGATGGTCGTCCCTTGGTGGATCAATACCTGACCGAAGTTGCCCAGCAGTGCTGGATTCAGTTCCCCTGGGATATGGGTGTTGCATACGTTGAGCCGCTTGTTGATCAAATGAAGAGGTAATAATGGCCAATCCACTTCCCGACGATTGGAGTCAGTGGCTGGGTAATGAGTTTCAGGCTGACTATATGCTGGCGCTAAAAGATTTTTTGGCGCAGCAAAAAGCTGCGAAGAAGATCATATATCCCCACTCAACGCAGTGGTTTCGTGCCTTTGAACTGACCCCGTTGAACGAAGTGAAGGTGGTTATTTTAGGCCAGGATCCCTATCACGGGCCCAATCAGGCTCACGGTTTATGCTTTTCCGTGCAGCCCGGCGTACCCGTGCCACCGTCGCTGGTCAATATCTACAAGGAGTTGGCCACTGATGTTGGTTTTACCCCCGTGCGCCACGGCCATCTGGAAGCATGGGCCAAGCAGGGCGTGTTGTTGTTAAACACTTCGCTGACTGTGGAGCAGGGCAATGCGGCATCTCATCGCGGTAAGGGATGGGAGCCCTTCACTGACCGCGCGATTGAAACCGTCAGCCAGCACGCGCCGCCGTGTGTGTTTCTGCTGTGGGGTAGTCATGCGCGCCAGAAGAAGGCGTTAATCGACCAAAGGCGCCATTTAATACTGGAAGCCCCGCACCCATCACCGCTCTCTGCGCATCGGGGCTTTTTTGGTACCCGGCATTTTTCCCAAGCCAATCAATTTCTTCAGGCGCAAGGGCGAGCACCTATCGAATGGCAATTGCCTGAAACCCCTTAACCTCGTAAGTGGTTGCGGGTAGAATACGCGCAATTTTGTGCCTAGCTGATGCAACCTTGGTTGCCATTCTGAATCCCCTGCAGTGAGGAAGTCCCATGAGTGTTTACGCCATTAACCATCCGCTTGTACAACATAAGCTGGGTCTGATGCGCGAAGTTGACCTGAGCACTAAGAGCTTTCGTGAACTGGCAGGTGAAGTCGCCAAGCTGCTGACCTATGAAGCAACTAAAGGTCTTGAGCTGGAAGATCATGAAATCCAGGGATGGAACGGTGAGCCGATTGCAACGCGCCGATTAAAAGGTAAAAAAGTCACCGTCGTACCGATTCTGCGTGCCGGGCTCGGCATGCTGGAAGGCGTAACGGATCTAATCCCGAGTGCGCGGGTAAGCGTTGTAGGTCTTTATCGCGATGAAGAGACGCTACAGCCGGTGCCTTACTTTGCCAAGTTTGCCAACGATATCGAAGAGCGCATGGCGATCGTGATAGACCCCATGCTGGCCACCGGCGGTTCGATGGTAGCAACACTGGATATGCTCCGTGAGCGTGGCTGTGAGCATATGAAGGTGATCGTTCTCGTCGCCGCCCCTGAGGGTATCAAACGGGTGCAGGACGCTTACCCCGATATCGAAATTTACACCGCCTCGATCGATGACCGCCTCGACGAAAATGGCTACATCGTCCCCGGACTAGGTGACGCTGGCGATAAGATTTTCGGAACGCGCTAAGCGTCCTTATATTGATTGCCCCTTACGCTTAGCGTCAGGGGCATTTTTTTGCACACCTACAATCGAATAATCACTAGGAATTCACTTATGCGTGAAGCTGCCAGTCAGGCTGAGTCGTGGCCAAAAGTCATTTTAACCGGCGCACAAATGCTATTTGTGGCGTTTGGCGCCTTGGTGTTAGTGCCGCTTTTGACAGGACTCGACCCAAGCGTTGCGCTGTTCACGGCTGGGGTGGGAACCTTGGTATTTCATGGGGTCACCAAGCAGAGCGTGCCGGTGTTTTTAGCCTCATCGTTTGCCTTTATAGCGCCTATTCAAGGCTCTGTGGCGAGCTTTGGCGTTTCGGCAACCATGGGCGGGCTAATGGCAGCGGGACTGGTCTATGTGGCGATCTCTCAGGTTGTGCGCTTAAAAGGCACCGCTTGGCTGCATCGCTTGCTGCCCGCTGTGGTGGTGGGCCCGGTGATTATGGTGATTGGCCTGGCGCTGGCGCCGGTGGCAGTAAGCATGGCGACCGGTGAAACCAGCGACAATATCGGCTATGGCGCGGCGATTTTCTTATCAATGACCAGCTTGCTAGTCACTCTTGTGTTGGCCGTTTTTGGTCGCGGGCTACTTCGCCTAGTGCCGATTATGGGGGGCATTATCACCGGCTATTTTTTAGCGTTGCTGATGGGGGTAGTCGACTTTACGCCAGTGCATGAGGCGGCTTGGTTATCGATACCCGGCTTTACCGCACCCAGTTTTCACTGGGCTGCCATTCTGTTTATGATTCCGGTCGCGATTGCCCCAGCGGTAGAACACATTGGTGATATGGTGGCCATTGGTTCGGTGACCCGCAAAAACTACCTGGAAAAGCCTGGCCTGCATCGAACTCTGTTAGGCGATGGGCTGGCGACCAGCGTAGCAGCGCTGTTCGGCGGGCCGCCGAATACTACTTACTCGGAAGTCACCGGGGCGGTAACGCTTACTCGGGCATTTAATCCCAAGTACATGATTGTTGCCGCGATTATTGCCATTGTGCTGGCGTTTGTGTCCAAGCTTGGCGCGTTGCTGCAGACCATTCCTGGCCCGGTAATGGGCGGTATAATGACGCTGTTGTTTGGCTCCATTGCGGTGGTCGGTATGAACACACTGGTACGTGCCGGACAGTCGCTGACGGCGCCGCGCAACTTGGTCGTGGTTTCGCTGATACTGGTGTTCGGGATTGGCGGCATGCAGTTTGGTGGAGGCCAGTTTACGCTGCAGGGCGTTAGCCTGGCCGCTTTGGTGGGTATTGCGTTGAACTGGCTATTACCCCGTGAGCAAGAGGGCGAGTAGAGTCATCCTCTATAACGCTGTGTGAATCGTTAGAATGGTAGCGTGAGTGATCATCAGGAGTTTCGGCAGCATGGAAAACGAACTAACCGCACCTTTTCCCATACTGGGGATTGCTGCCTGGAGCGGTACCGGAAAAACGACGCTGCTAGAAAAGCTGTTGCCACGATTAGGGGCGTATGGCTTGAGCGTCGCTGTCATCAAGCATGCGCACCACTCGTTTGATGTCGACCAGCCCGGCAAGGATAGCTATAAGCTGCGTAGCGCAGGTGCCGCACCGATACTGGTGGCTTCCCGTCAGCGCTTTGCGCTGATGCAGGAAACCCCTGACCAGGAAGAGCCTGATTTAGCCCAGCTAATTGCCATGATGGTGCCGCACAAACCTGACCTGGTGATTGTCGAAGGCTTCAAGGCTTGGCCGATTCCCAAGCTGGTGCTATACCGCGAAGGGGTTGGCGATGTGGATATTTTAACCGGCCGATGGGTTGAGGCAGTCGCGCTCAGCGCACCACCGCCTATCGACCTGGCGGCTTCGGTGGCTCAGTTAGATCTAGACGATAATGAAGCGATTGCACAGTGGGTAGTGACCTGGTTAAGCGCTAAAAACGATACGATGTCTTCAAAAAATACGTCTTCAAAACATATGTCTTCAAAACAGCAATGGTGACAACATGCATCTGACCCACCTTAATACCCGTGGCGAAGCCAATATGGTGGACGTCGGCGATAAGCTGGAAACCCGCCGCGAAGCAGTCGCCTCCGGGCGCATTATAATGCAGCCTGAAACGCTGAAATTACTTAGCGATGGTGAACTGCCCAAGGGCGATGTGTTGGCCACCGCGCGTATCGCTGGTATCCAGGCGGCCAAACGTACTCATGAGCTGATTCCTCTCTGTCACTCACTGGCGCTCTCCAAGGTTTCTGTTGAGTTCGATATTGATGTGGCCGAATCCTGCGTTCATGTGACCTCGCTGTGTCGCTTGAATGGACGCACCGGGGTCGAAATGGAAGCCCTTACCGCTGTCTCGGTAGCCTGTTTGACGCTTTACGATATGTGCAAAGCGGTCGATAAAGGTATGCGTATCGAGGCTATACAACTCGACAGCAAGCAAGGTGGTCAGCGTGGCGACTACCAACGTATGAGCACCCAGGCGCCGATTGTTACCGGTGACGGCGTAGCCGGAGAAGTCAGCTTGGGGGAGCGCTGCCCTTCACCCTGTGTGCGGGTTAAGTTTTTAGCCGAACTGCGCGAGCGGGTAGGCGAAAGTGAGACCGTCGTGAGCCTCGATCAACTGGCTAGCCGCGACATTAGCGGATTAAAAGCCGCGCTGGCCGAGCAGGATAGTCGCTTTAAACAACTCACCGACCAGCGTACGCTGTGTGCGATTAACCAGGTCATGGCCAATGACCAGGCGTTAGTGACCGATGATGACGAAGTGGCGTTTTTCCCGCCAGTAACAGGGGGGTAAGGGTGGATAATAAGCTGGATATTAAAGTAACGATTCAAGCAGCCCCGTTTCCAATGGACTACGGCTATGACGATGCCTTGGCTGGGCGTAGTGATATTGGCGCGGTGGTGAGTTTTACCGGCTTAGTGCGTGATTTTAATGAAACGCCGGACGTCACAGGGTTAACGCTGGAACACTATCCGGGAATGACCGAGCGTACGCTGACGGAGATTGGTGAACAGGCTTGGCAGCGCTGGTCGCTCCAAGCGGTGCGGATTATTCATCGTGTCGGTTACCTGGGGCCAGGCGATACGATTGTGCGCGTACTCGTAGCCAGCGCACACCGGCGTGAGGCGTTCGAAGCCTGCGATTTTATTATGGATTACCTGAAAACCCAGGCGCCTTTCTGGAAGAAAGAGCACTCTGCCCAGGGCGAGTATTGGGTCAAAGAGCGTCACTCTGATCAACAGGACGCAGCGCGGTGGGAGTGAAGTGCCGCGTCACTGTGCTTGTTGCACTGACACGAAACTGTCATTGCGAACGCAGTGAAGCAATCTCGGGGGTAGGCGCCACCGCTGGTTGAGATTGCCGCGTCGCTGCGCTCCTCGCAATGACATAATAAGAAGGCTCCTCGCAGTGACACGAAACTGTTATTGCGAACGCAGTGAAGCAATCTGGGTTTTATAGCCGTCGTTGAATGATGCCGCTCTAACGGTTAGCGGCACTTTCATACGCAGCAGGTTCTGGCATTTCGGCGGCCATAATCTGTAGATGCACGTCGGGCAGGTGCTGCATATGCTCCGCCAGCCACTGCACCATGCGAGGCTGTAATGCTTGGCGCAAGTCGGCAAGCGTCTCTGCTGCAATCTCCTCAAGCTGATCATCCAGCCAATCATTAAAGCTATCTTCATCTAGCGGGCTGGCCCCCGAGGCATCCAGCATCAAACGGCCAATACGCGCCCATCCAGTGTCAGTAGCCGTCACCGGCAGCGCTAAGTATAAGCTGCCGCGACGGGCCTTGTTGGCGTCGTGCACCTCAAGGCCAGGGTGGGGCACCACGCTGTTTTGACTGACTATGCAGGGCGGCTGCGGATAGCGCGACTCACAGCGCAGCCCGTGACTGTCAAAGCAAATTAGATCGCCATTCACCGGTGCCAATGGAGCGCTAATGCCTAGCTGTTTGGCAATAGTCTGATGAGCCTGCTGATGGCGTGCTTCGCCATGCACCGGTATGAGATGTTTTGGCCTGACCCACTGATACAGCTTGATCAGTTCATCCTGGGCGGGGTGCCCGGTAGCGTGCAGCTCAGGGTGGTTGAACTCGTCGTAGAGGTTGACACCTAAGTGCGCCAAACGCTTTTTAAGCTGTTCAATGGGGCGTTCATTGCCAGGAATGGCTTTAGCCGAAAAAATAACGTTATCGCCCGGCTGAAGATCCACAAAAGGGTGGCGACCCTGGGCGAGACGCTGTAGCGCAGCACGGGGTTCGCCCTGGCTGCCGGTGGCGATAATCACCACTTCATCCGGGGGGAGGTAGCCTAGGTCATGATTGGGCACCAGCGGCGGTAAATCATCCATATAGCCGAGCCCCCGGGCAACGCTGACCATGCGCTCCATTGAACGGCCCATCAAGCTAATGCGTCGGCCACACTTCTGAGCGGCGCGCCCTATCGCTAACACCCGGGCAAGGTTACTGGCAAAGCAGGAGACTACCACCCGGCCCTGGCAGTTGCTGAGGGTTTTTGTCAGGGCGCGGGCGACGTCCCCCTCGCTGCCGGAGTGCCCGGGCATGGGGGCGTTAGTGGAATCGCCCACTACCAAGTCAACCGGGGCAAGGGACTTGAAGAGGGCTGCACTGATCGGCGTGCCGATAATCGGTTCAGGATCGAGTTTCCAGTCGCCGGTATGTAAAACGCGATAGCCACCGGCCATCATTATTAGCGCACAGCTTTCGGGAATGGAGTGGGTTAAAAGTAAATAGCGCAGCGTGAATGGCCCGCTCTCTAGGGCCTCGCCAGGTTCAATGACATGGATAGCCGCACTGCTAAGCTGATGCTCGGCAAATTTTAGCCGCAACAGGCCTGCCGCCAGCGGGGTGGCGTAAATGGGGCAGTTCCACATCGGCCATAGCCAGGCTGCGGCACCAATGTGGTCTTCGTGACCATGGGTGATAAATAGCGCTTTGGGCACGATCTCTAGTGCTTTCGGCGTATCAAGATTGGGTACCTGCAGTGGCGAGTTGGGAAGATCCTGGCGGATCATCATGCCGCAGTCCACGGCTATCCAGTGATCGTCATAGCCGTATAGCGTTAGATTCATTCCAATCTCACCGCATCCCCCCAGCGGCAACATGCGCAGCGGTGGACGACGACGGGGACGAATTTGAACGCGTGGTGAATGCATCTGTTATGAAAAACCTAAAAAGTAGTGACTTAACTATACGGGAAGGCAGGGGCAGCTAACAATCATCCATGGCCTTCCGATACACTATGCGACCTAAGCCGCTGGTTTGTCATAATTAACTTAGCAATAGGTCAAGAGTAGCTCACATGTCTCATTATTATCGTTTAGTAGTTTCCTGTCCTGACCGGGTGGGTATTGTTGCACGGGTATCGAGCTTTATTGCCCAGCAGGGCGGCTCCATTACCGAAGCCAGCCAGCACTCCGATTTAGAAACCGGCTGCTTTTTTATGCGCTACGAAATTCTGGCGGATTCGGTAGGTATGTCGGCGGAAGCGCTGAGCGCGGCATTTGAACCGATAGCCAGCGAATTCAATATGCAGTGGTCGCTGGTGGATACCCAGCAGCGTAGGCGCGTAGTGCTGATGGTGTCGCGGGAGTCACATTGCTTGGTAGATCTACTTTACCGCTGGCAGGCGGGGGAACTGGATTGCGACATTGTCGGGGTTATCTCCAACCATGATGATATGCGTTCGCTGACGGAGTGGTACGGTATTCCTTATCACCATGTACCGGTCGACCCCGACAATAAGCAAGCATCGTTTGCCAAGGTTCAGGCCGAAATCGACAGTGCCCGCGCCGACTGCGTGGTGCTGGCGCGCTATATGCAAATACTGCCCCCTGAGCTGTGCGCGCGTTATGCGGGGCGAGTGATCAATATTCACCACAGCTTTTTGCCCTCTTTTGCCGGGGCTAAGCCCTACCACCAGGCCTACCAGCGGGGGGTTAAGCTGATTGGCGCTACCTGCCACTATGTGACCGAGGAACTCGACGCAGGCCCTATCATCGAACAGGATATCCATCGCGTTAGCCACTGCCATACACCCACGGATTTAGTGCGCTTTGGACGTGATGTAGAAAAAGCCGTGCTCGCTCGCGGTTTGCGCTGGCACTTGGAAGACCGCGTGCTGGTGCACGGTAACAAGACAGTGGTATTTAGCTAACGCTCATCAACCTGAGAGGCAGCCATGTCATTCGCGCAAAGTGTATTAGCGCCCTGGGCGCTGCTGCTCACCTGGCTACTCTCGTTAGCAGTGATCGCATGGGCGCTTTGGGGGCGGCCCTGGCAGGTGTTGATAGCGGATTCAGCGCTTCAGCACCGCTGGCTGGGTGCTACGCTGGCGGTGATGCTGATGTGGCAGCTTCGTGCCCAGGCTGTTGATTGGCTAACGCTACACCTTGTTTTTACAGTATTGATGACACTCGTTTTTAAAGCGCCATTAGCGCTGATTAGCAACGTGCTGATCAACATTGCCATGGTGGTGATTGGCAGCAATGAGTGGATGTTGCTGGGGGCAAATGTGCTGGTTACCGGGATCGTCCCGGCGGCCGTTATTGGCACGGTATGGCGGCTGGTAGATCGCCGCCTGCCGGATAACTTGATGGTATTTCTGTTTGCCTGCGGCTTTTTTGGCGCGGCGCTGGCAACGCTGGGAGGAGGCTTGGCGGCGGTAGTGCTGATTATCGTCGCGGGTACAGACCCTGAGGCGATCTATCTCGCCCAGGAGTATGCGCGTTTTTTACCACTGCTAATGCCTTCAGAGGCATTTATTACTGGCATGCTGCTGAGCATCCTGCTGGTCTATCACCCAAACTGGGTGGCCACCTTCAATGACCACCGCTATATCGACCTGCAGTAGCGGATTTATTAGCCGAGTGCCTGGCCGTTGCCACCACGAATTACGCCGACTCCAACGCCTTCAATATCGAGCGCTTGAGAGCGCAGGTCGATTTCAATGGGCGCAAAATCAGGGTTCTCTGCAAACAGCGTCACTTGGTGCCCCTGGCGTTTGAAGCGTTTAACCGTTACTTCATCGTCCAGGCGGGCAACCACGATCTGGCCATCGCGAACCCGGTCAGTGCGATGAACCGCCAGTAAATCACCTTCCAAAATGCCAATATCCTTCATGGAAAGGCCGCGTACGCGCAGCAGATAGTCAGCTTTGGGAGTGAAGTACTCGGCCGGTAGCGGGCAGTAGCGATCAATATGTTCGGCGGCCAAAATGGGGCTGCCGGCAGCTACTTCCCCGATCACAGGCAGGCCAGTGGGTGGGGCTTCCACGTTGGTTGTGGGTAAGGCGGTGACTGCGCTATCCAGGACTTCTTGAGGTTCCTGGTTGGGCAGGCGGATGCCGCGAGAGGTGTTGCGGATAATGCGAATAACACCTTTGCGTTCCAGCGCGCGCAGGTGCTCTTCAGCCGCATTGGGTGAGCGGAAGCCAAGTGCTTTGGCAATCTCGGCGCGGGTAGGAGGGTAGCCAAATTCGCCCATGGTCTTAACGATAAAATCAAACACGTGCTGTTGGCGAGCGGTTAGCGGACGCGACATACCAGACTCCATAAATAGTGAATAGACAGTAACAAGTTAAATGTCGACTTAATCAATAAGTGTTTAAGTATACAGTATGTTCCTCTGTCCAGTATATGGCTTGTCAGTGCCTATTGCCGATGTCTATGCAATTTTTCTAATCGTTTGAAACTAAGTTTCTGCTTATTTAATACGTCACATTTTGTCAATAAATCAAGCGTTGAGCCCGCCTACGTTATGGCATAGTATTTTGCTATGTTTTAAACAACTGTTTCCCTGGAGAGCGACATGGCTCAATCTGATACGGTGACCCGTATACTCGACACCGCCGAGGTGCTGTTTGCAGAGCGGGGTTTTGCTGAAACTTCGCTGCGCAACATCACTAGCAAAGCGCGGGTTAACTTAGCCGCTGTTAATTACCATTTTGGTTCCAAAAAAGCCTTGATTCAGGCCGTTTTTGCCCGCTACCTGGATCCGTTTAGTCAGCGCTTTCATACTGCTCTAGATGAGCTCGAGGGCCAACACGCCGGGCGCGTTATCCCGCTGGAAACACTGCTCGAGACCATGGCAACTACCGTTCTCGCGGTGCCCGCCGAGCGCAATAGTTTGAAAGTGTTTATGCGCCTGCTGGGTCTTGCCTACAGTCAAGCACAGGGACATCTAAGACGTTATATCCAGGAAGAGTATGGCGATGTGTTTACACGCTTCACCGAGCTTGTGCGCAAAGCAACGCCGGATCTGCCTGACGCCGAGCGTTTTTGGCGGCTACACTTTGTGCTCGGCACGGTAATCTTTACCTTGTCTGGCCTCGATGCGCTACGCGATATCGCGGAGAAGGATTACCACGAGCAGGTCTCTGTGCGTGATTTGGTCAGGCGATTGCTCCCGGTAGTGGTGGCTGCTATGAATGCGCCGTTACCCATAGCCCTTGACGGTGCCAAGCCAGAAGAAGGAAAACATGCGAACTCCTACGCTAGCTGAGCTACCTCCAACGGAACATATCTGGCTGGAGATTGATACTACCGAACAGTTGCTGCGCTGTTGGCGAGGGCCAAAAGTGCTCCATGAGTGTTCTATTTCATCCGGTGCTGCCGGAAGCGGGGAGCGCAACGGCAGTGGTAAAACCCCTCGCGGGTGGCACTATGTGCGCGCGGCCATTGGCGGTGATATGCCCGAAAATGCGGTGTTTCGAGGTCGCCGCTGGACGGGCGAGACATTTTCGCCCGAACTCGCCGAAGAGCATCCAGAGCGTGACTGGATTCTGACCCGCATACTGTGGCTGTGTGGCTTGGAAAAGGGCGTGAACCGCGGTGGTCAGGTGGACTCGCAACGGCGCTATATTTACCTGCACGGGACGCCGCCTGACGAGCCCATGGGCGTTGCTGCGTCCCACGGCTGTATTCGTTTACGCAATAGTGATTTGCTCTATATCTTTTCGTTAGCGTTGCCGGGCACCCCTGTTTGGTTGCACGGTGGACGCCAGTCCTTTGACTGATCAGATTTTGACACCGCTAGACGATCGTCTAGAATCATCGCCCCTTTTCATGGACCTATCACGATGACTCAACCGTTAGGCCCGGTCATGCTTGACCTTGAAGGCCCAAAATTGACGGCTGCAGAAAAACGCTTGCTGCTAGAACCGACGGTAGGGGGCGTAATTTTGTTTGCCCGCAACGTTGAAAATGGCTATCAGGTTCGCAAGCTCTGCAGCGATATTCGCCGTGTGCGTGCTGATTTACTGCTTGCCGTGGATCAAGAAGGCGGTCGCGTTCAGCGCATAAAAGAGGGGTTAACACGCCTGCCTGCCATGGCGCGTATCGGCGAGTGTTACCGCGCTGCCCAGGGAGAGGGGCTGGCGTTAGCTAAAGATGCCGGCTGGTTGTTAGGGATGGAGATGGCTGCCTGCGGTCTGGATCTGAGCTTCGCCCCGGTACTTGATGTGGAGAGCGGTCTATCCAGCGTTATTGGTGATCGTAGTTTCAGCAGTGACCCACAGCACGTAGCCCAGCTGGGCAATGCATTTATTCAGGGGCTTCACGATGCCGGTATGGCCGCTGTGGGTAAGCACTTTCCCGGCCACGGTGGTGTCGCGGCGGACTCACACGTTGCATTGCCGATAGACGATCGCCCGCTAGAAGTGATGAAACAGCACGATCTTGTGCCCTTTACCCAGTTAGCTTCACAGTTAGATGGGATTATGCCTGCACACGTTATTTATAGTGCTTTTGATACGCGCCCAGCAGGCTTTTCACCCAACTGGTTGGGCATGCTGCGGGAATCGCTAGGCTTCAAAGGCTGCATTTTTTCAGATGACCTGAGTATGGCCGGCGCCCACGAGGCGGGAGACCCCAAAGCGCGTGCCCAGGCAGCGCTGGCAGCAGGCTGCGATATGCTGCTGGTATGTAATGACCGAGCCTCCGCGCTTGAAGTGATGGAGGCATGCCACGGAATCAATTCTAAGCGCCCCGCTAAGTTGCGCTATAGCCGTGCGCGCCCAGACCTAGATGCGCTGAGTGCATTGGGCCGTTGGCGTCGTACTCACGCTAAGCTGGAAGCGCTAGCGGATAAGCCCCAGTTCAGCGCAGAAGCCGAGTAAGCCCAGTGCGGAAGCAGAGTAAGCCCAGCGCTGAATAAATCTCTTACTTAAATAAATGAAGTTTTAACCCGCCGTGGAGTTGGTAGATGTCAAAGTTGGATAAAGAAGCATTAGAGTCGCTGGACTCGATGCGTGAGCTGATGGATAACGCCGACTGCCTAATTTCTCAGCAAGAGGTAGAGCGGGCGCTGGATCGTATGGCGGAAGAGATTACTCGGGATTTAGGCGATAAACTGCCGGTTTTTTACTGCGTAATGAATGGTGGCTTGATTACCACCGGTCATCTGCTTACCCGCTTGGGCTTTCCGTTGGAAGTAGATTATTTGCATGCCACTCGCTACCGCAACGAGCTGCGCGGCGGCGAGCTTTTTTGGCGCGTTTCCCCTGAAGTGCCCATGGCGGGCCGTCACGTAGTGATTGTTGACGATATCCTGGATGAGGGGGCGACCCTGGCGGCCATTTTGGCTTACTGCGAAGAGGCCCAGGCCGCCAGCGTTACCACAGCGGTGTTGGTCGATAAACAGCACAACCGCAAAGCAGTGCCTGGGTTGAAAGCCGACTACTGCAGCCTGGAAGTTGCCGACCGTTATGTGTTTGGCTTTGGTATGGATTACAAAGGCTACTGGCGCAACGCGCCGGGAATTTTTGCCCCCAAAGGCATGTAATCCACTGGGGGCTTGCGTAGTTTTTGTAGTAGTTTTTACATTAGCGGGGCGAGAAACGCCTCGCTAAGCCGGTTTCAGCAATCATCCGCGTTGAAATCTCCTCCACCGAGAAGCGTGTCGCATCGATGAAGGGAATGTGCATGGTGCGGTAGAGCGACTCGGCCTGTTCCACTTCTTGTAGGCACTGATCCATCGAGCTATAGCGGCTATTGGGGCGTCTCTCGTTGCGAATTGCCGACAAGCGTCGCGCATCGATGGTTAACCCAAACAGCTTTTGCCGATGGGGCACGAGCGCCTTGGGTAGCTTCAGCATGCCATCTTCGTCTAAATCGTCTTCCGTCAGCGGGTAGTTAGCCGCCCGAATGCCAAACTGCAGCGCCAGATAAAGCGAGGTAGGTGTTTTGCCGCAGCGCGAGACGCCAACCAGGATGATATCCGCTTTATCGTATTGGTGGGTGCGTGCACCGTCATCATTATCTAGCGCGAAGTGGACGGAGTGGATACGATCCATGTAGACATCATCGCTGCCTATCGAGTGAGTGCGCCCAACGCTGTAGGAGGAGTGGGTCTCTAGTTCTTGCTCTAAGGGCTCCAGAAAGGTGGAAAAAATATCGACCTTAAAGCCGGACGCCTTACGAATAACGTCGCGTATTTGTTGATCCACAATGGTGTCAATGATAATGGGGCGATGACCATCCCGGTTGGCTGTCGACTCAATAATCGCTGCTAACGCCTGCGCTTTTTCCAACGTATCGATATAGGGCTTGGTCTGCATATCGATCTCAACATCGCTGAACTGGGCCAGCAAGCTACGTCCTAAACTTTCCGCCGTGATGCCGGTACCATCTGAAATAAAAAAAGCCGTACGTTTCATAACTAAGTCCACGGGTGAGTGATACGGCTATTGTGAGCCGAGCTGTTTGTCAGCACAACGTGTCATCATTGGGCGTTTTGGCGGGCTCAAATGTATCTGACTACATAAATAGCCCAAAAAGCCCTGCTGTTGTAAAAATCCTCCACTCTCTTCGCTATTAGACCAATGGCGAATATATTGGCGTGGTGCTAGGGTGTCTCAATCAATTATCCATGATCGTCAAGGTCATGCAGATATCTATGAGCGAGGGGGTTACGTGGAAGAGTACATTCTGTGGTTCGATCAGCTGGGCATGGCGGACGTCGAACGCGTAGGTGGTAAAAACGCCTCGCTGGGTGAAATGATTTCTAACCTGTCCGGTGCTGGCGTGACGGTTCCTGGCGGTTTTGCCACCACCGCCCACGCTTATCGTGAATTTCTCTCCCACGAAGGATTAAACGAGCGCATTAATGCCACCCTGGCCCGTCTGGACGTCGATGACGTTAAAGCGCTGGCTGAGGCGGGCCGCAATATACGCCAATGGATCATCGATACGCCGCTACCTCCTACCTTTGAATCGGCCCTGCGCGATGCCTACGGCCAGCTGCAGCAACAGCACCCGCAACTGAAAGTAGCCGTGCGCAGCTCAGCCACCGCGGAAGATCTACCCGACGCTTCCTTTGCAGGCCAACAGGAAACCTTCCTGAATATCGAAGGCTTCGACAATATCAAGCGTGCAGTGCACGAGGTTTTTGCCTCGCTGTTTAACGATCGTGCGATCTCCTACCGAGTGCACCGTGGCTACGCCCACGAAAATGTTGCCTTGTCGGCGGGCGTTCAGAAAATGGTGCGTTCAGAGACCGGTGCGGCAGGCGTTATGTTTACCCTGGACACCGAATCCGGCTTTAAAGACGCCGTTTTTGTCACTGGCTCCTGGGGCTTGGGCGAAACCGTGGTGCAGGGTGCAGTCAATCCCGACGAGTTCTACGTGCACAAGCCGACCCTGGCGGCGGGCCGCCCGGCGGTGCTGCGCCGTAATTTAGGTTCCAAGCTGATCAAGATGGTTTATGGGCAGGATGCCAGCGCCGGTAAATCGGTTGAGACCGTCGATGTGCCCCATGCCGACCGCGGCCGCTTCTGTATCAACGATCAGCAAGTGATGGATCTGGCCCGACAGGCGATGACTATCGAGCAGCACTACCAGCGGCCCATGGATATTGAGTGGGCGTTGGATGGCGATGATGGTCGGCTTTACATCGTCCAGGCGCGTCCTGAAACGGTGGTCTCTCAGCAGGAGGGCGGTAAACTCGAGCGCTTCCAGCTGCGTGAAAAGGGTCGTACGTTAATAACCGGCCGAGCGATTGGTCAACGTATTGGCCGGGGTACCGTCAAAGTCGTGCTCAGCCCTGATGACATGGATAAGATCCATGATGGCGATATCCTGGTCACCGATATGACCGACCCGGATTGGGAGCCGATCATGAAACGTGCTTCCGCGATCGTCACCAATCGCGGTGGGCGTACCTGTCATGCGGCGATTATCGCCCGTGAGTTGGGTATTCCCGCTGTCGTTGGCTGTGGTGATGCGACTACCCAGTTAAAAGAGGGTATCGATGTCACGGTTTCTTGTGCGGAAGGCGATACCGGCAATGTGTATGAAGGGTTGTTGGAGTTTGATTGCAAAGTCTCCAGCGTCGATGCGATGCCGGAAATCCCCTTTAAAATTATGATGAATGTGGGCAACCCTGACCGCGCCTTTGGGTTTGCCAGTCTGCCTCACGCAGGCGTGGGTTTAGCGCGTTTGGAATTTATCATTAACCGCATGATCGGCGTCCACCCTAAAGCGCTGTTGGAGTACGACACGCTGCCGGTTGATTTACAGCAGGTGATCGATTTACGTACTGCGGGTTACACCGACCCGGTCAGCTTCTATGTCGATAAACTGGTTGAAGGTATCTCCACGCTAGCGGCAGCGTTTCATCCCCAGCGCGTCATCGTGCGGCTGTCCGACTTTAAGTCCAACGAATACGAAAACCTGATTGGCGGCAAACTCTATGAGCCGGGGGAAGAGAACCCCATGCTCGGTTTCCGGGGGGCATCGCGCTACATTTCAGAGGCGTTCAGGCCCTGCTTTGAACTCGAGTGCCAAGCGCTCAAGCGGGTGCGTGAAGAGATGGGCTTCGAGAATATCGAAATCATGGTGCCCTTTGTGCGTACCACCGACGAAGCACGTGAGGTGGTAGAGCTGTTGGCGGCTAATGGCCTCGAACGTGGCGGCCCCACAGGGCTTAAAGTGATTATGATGTGCGAGCTTCCCGCCAATGCACTGCTGGCCGATGAGTTTCTGGAGTATTTTGATGGTTTCTCCATTGGCTCAAACGACCTGACCCAGCTAACGTTAGGGTTGGATCGTGATTCCGGCATCGTGGCGCATCTGTTTGACGAGCGTAATGGGGCGGTTAAAAAGCTCCTGGCCATGGCCATTCAAGCCTGTAAGGCGAAGGGCAAATATGTTGGTATCTGCGGACAGGGGCCGTCAGACCATCCTGACTTGGCTAAATGGTTGATGGAGCAGGGTATCGATTCTGTATCACTCAACCCCGATGCGGTGCTGGAAACCTGGTTTATGCTGGCAGGGCAAAAAATCGAGTAGTTATATTTATTTTAACTAATTTACGCCCGGCCATTGTGCCGGGCGTCGCTGTTTTTATAGGCTACTCTTTTGGAGTGGTTTTTTAACTTGTCATGGAGAGCGCTGAGATGTCACCAAAATCGGTTAAGTATGCGCTACCTGTTCTGCTGGTAGCGCCATTGTATAGTTGGGGGTTTAGCTATGAGACACCCTCCATTTCCCCTGAAAGCGAATCGGGCTATGAAGAGAAGCCCGGCTGGGAAGCCGAGTCATTTGCGGTGGCAGCAGCTAACCCGCTCGCCACCGATGCCGGTTACCAAGTACTTAAAGCCGGTGGTAACGCCATTGATGCGGCCATTGCGGTGCAGATGGTGTTGAACCTGGTTGAGCCTCAGTCCAGTGGTATTGGTGGTGGTGCTTTTTTGATGTACTTCGATGGCGATGAAGTGCGTGCCTACGATGGTCGTGAAACCGCGCCCCAAGGCGTTAACGGTGAGCTGTTTATGCAGGATGGCGAGCCGCTGGCGTTTAATGAAGCAGTGGTTAGCGGCCTCTCAGTGGGAGTGCCAGGCACGCTGCGTATGCTTGAGAAAGCCCACGCTGAGCACGGTGAGCTGGCCTGGGAAGAGCTGTTTATCCCGGCAATCACCCTGGCCGAGGAGGGCTTTGAGGTTAGCAATCGGTTGCATACCAGCTTGGCTGGTGATGAGTTTCTGCGCCAAGACCCAGTAGCGAGCCAGTTTTATTATGATTCAGACGGTGAGCCTATCGCCGTTGGTGAAACGCTCAAAAACCCAGCGTTGGCAGCCGTTCTTCGCCGCGTCGCTGAGCAAGGCAGCGTCGCCTTGTACGAAGGAGCCGTGGCACAAGACATCGTTGAGCGCGTTCAGAACCACCCTGAGCGTCCAGGCAGTTTGACGCTTGAGGATATGAGTGGCTACCAGGCGCTTAACCGAGAACCGCTGTGTACGCCTTGGCAACAGTGGGAAGTATGTGGTTTCCCGCCACCCTCATCGGGTCATCTGACCGTGATGCAGATTTTAGGCATGCTTGATCAGCAGCCACTGCTTGAAGCCCCGTTAGACAGTGGTGCTGCAAGCAGTGGGTGGCTGCATCAATTCTTGGAAGCCTCACGCCTGGCCTTTGCGGATCGTGGCCGTTACATCGCCGATCCTGACTTTGTCGAGGCGCCGGGAGGCGATTGGTCATTGATGCTAGCCCCGGAATACTTGGAGCAGCGCAGTGCACTTATCGAAGAGATGAGCATGGGCGACAGCGCTGAACCGGGTAACCCTGGGGAGCTTGACGTGAGCTGGGCTAGCCAGCCCGAACAGCCCGAGTACGGTACTAGCCATATCAGTATTGTCGATGAGGAGGGCACCGCGGTGGCTATGACCACCACCATCGAGCAGGCGTTTGGCTCGCGAGTTATGTCCGACGGTGGCACGGGGCTAGCGGGTGGTTTCCTGCTCAATAACGAGCTCACCGATTTTTCATTTACCCCTGAAGTGGATGGCGAGCCCGTAGCGAACCGGGTAGAGCCCGGCAAGCGTCCCCGCTCCAGCATGAGCCCGACCCTGGTATTTGATCAAGAAACCGGCGAGCTAGTAGCCAGTTTGGGCTCACCAGGTGGCGCCGCCATTATTCATTACACCGCCCGTACATTAGTCGCACTGCGCGACTGGGGGTTAAGCGCTCAAGAGGCGCTCAACCTTCCCCATGCTATTACTTTGGGTGGGGATGTCTATGTGGAAGAGGGGCGTTTTCCTGAGGCAACCATCGAATCCCTGCGTGAGCGTGGTCATACGGTCAGCGAGCGGGAGCTAACCAGCGGCCTTCAGGCCATTATGCGCCTTGAAGATGGCACTCTGTTTGGTGGTGCTGACCCTCGGCGTGAAGGGGTGGTAATGGGCGATTAGGCCAACCTCTATTGGCGAAGCCAGTTGCGCAGCTTCACTAGCATTAGCGCACCGTCGCTTAATTCGCGGCGGACTTGAATAAGTTCGTTTAAACGATCTGGGTAGTCGGTGATAATTGCATCGACCCCCAGATCAATCAGCGTTGACATGCGAGCTCGGTCATTGACGGTCCAGGCGTGTATTTCGTAACCGTATAGTCGCGCTAAGCGAACTTCCCCTTCCGTGATGCGGTTATGGCGTAGCCCAAGGGCATCAAAGTCACGCCGGTTTAGCGTGCCGGGCAGTATAAGCTGGGCCAGTAAGGTAACGCGCAATTCAGGTGCTTGGGCTTTGATATGTTTAAGTAATGATGGGGACATGGTAGCCATGCGCATATCCATTAGCGCATTGGGAAAACCGCACGCTGTATAGCCGTCGAAGGCGCTTTGTTGGGTCGCCCAGCAGCGATAGCGCACGTCACTCTCTGCATTCAAAGTCTCGATAACAGCATCGGCTAGCGCCTGTTCTTGCCCCGGCAGAGGCTTGATGTCGATCATTAGTCCGGCTTTTCCGCGCACTCTTTGCAGCGCTTCATCCAAGCCTGGAATGTTCTCACCTTGATAAGCATCACCAAAC
Source organism: Halomonas sp. A3H3 (assembly GCF_000982975.1). NCBI lineage: Bacteria > Pseudomonadati > Pseudomonadota > Gammaproteobacteria > Oceanospirillales > Halomonadaceae > Halomonas > Halomonas sp. A3H3. The sequence goes on from NZ_HG423343.1 coordinate 4,336,096, forward strand.
CAGCTTCCTACATCGAATTGGCTGAGTTGTTCTCTGGTTAGCTCGCCAAACTCACGGGGGTCGCCGGTTAGCCGCGCCATGCTGCGATCGTGGTAAAGCATAACCTGTTGGTCACGGCTCAAACGTACGTCTATTTCGATATAGTCGGCGCCATCAAGTAGTGACTGCTCCAGCGCGGCAAGGGTATTTTCGGGGGCCACCATGGAGCTTCCACGGTGGGCAATCACCGCGACGTTGTCACGTATCTCAAAGCTATTGAGTATCCACCATGCTTGAAGGCCGGCAAAAATGAGTACGCTAAGCTCTACCGCCCAGGCCAGTTTGCCTGCATTAAAATCCTCAGGTGGCGGTGCGGGTCGAGCTTCTCTGTGGGCCAGCTGCATATAGAGGCAGGCGGAAAGCAGCGCATTGGTGGCAATACCGATGAAGGTAATGGCCAGGGTGATCAGCACATAGCCGAGTAAGTAGGCCAGCATGGCTGGGATGAGCACGGCATTATGCTCAGGCAGCCACCACAGAAGTGGCGTGAATAGGCGGTCAAAGAGCAGTGTCACCAGTAGCGGCAGGCTAACGATCACGACCAATAGCAGAAGTACCGCAGCGCCAATGGAGCGGCGCCAGCCGCGGGTTAAGCTAACGCTTCGTTTAAGTGCCTGCCAGGGGTTACAGCTTTCCAACGCAACGAGGGGGAGCGCCAATAGCCAGCGCAGGTAGAGCCATGACGCTACCCATACCCAGGCAATAATCAGTGGCAGCGCGCACGCCATGAAATACCACAGTGCAGGGGGACGCACGCGCTGAAGATAGTAGGGGTCTATACCACTCAGCCAGAAATCGTAAAGCCACGCGAGCCCAGCCATAAAGGGCACGAGCAGTACTAAGTGGGTGCCTACCTGGAGTATGACAAGACCCGCGAGGGCAGGTAGCCGACGGGTGCTTAGCCAGAGCGCTTCAAGGGCCAGCCGATAGTGATTGTCACGGGGCCTGACGGCGACCTGCAGCATGCCTGCCTGCTGCCAGTAAATAATCAAAAAAGCGAACCCAAGCCCTACCAGCATGCCTACCAAACCCAGCGGGCTAAACAGTAGTGCGATCAATTCATCGTTGGTGACCACTGTACGGTTGAGTTGGGCAAGCAGCCAGCGTGTCATCCAGGTGATCGCTGGCAGCAGCAAGGCTGAGGCAAGTAGGGTAAAAAACAGGTGGTAGGCGATCAGTGGGCGAAGATGATCGCGCAGCGTGTGTAGTAAGGCAGAGCCAAGGTAGGTCAAAGGCTGCATCGTCATTAAACGGTAAGAATGAGCCACCAGGGTGGCAGTAACCGCCACACCTGGCAAGAGGCTCTTTTAAGACAAATTTAATGACTACGGAGGTCTTTGTTAGGAAAGTGGCAGCTCTTGCTCGGCAACAATAATGCCGTTGTTATCTGCATACAGCCACTGTCCAGGCTGCAGAGTAACACCAGCAAAGGTGACGTCAATATCGCGTTGTCCTTCGCCGCGTTTTTCGCTTTTGCGCGGATGGCTGCCTAGCGCCTGAACGCCAATCGGCAGGGCGGCTAGTATATCCACATCGCGCACGCAGCCGTACATAACGATCCCTGCCCAGCCGTTGGCGACGGCCTGCTCGGCGAGCATATCCCCCAGCATGGCGCAGCGGTGCGAACCACCCGCATCCACCACCAGCACCGCGCCGTTACCCGGCTCGGCAACGGCCTGTTTCACCATGGAGTTATCTTCAAAGCATTTGATTGTACGAATAGGGCCATAGAAAGCTTCAAGCCCGCCAAAATTGGCAAATAACGGGTCAAGCACCGCAACCTCTGGATGCGCATCGCAGAGATCGGGCGTCACTATATCAATCGACTTCGTCATCACAAGCTCCTAAGGGTAAACACTGTTGGATTACCGGACAGTTTAGAAAGGTAGAGCATAAAAAACGCCCCGCCCTGTAAAACAGTGGCGGGGCGTTCGGTCATCGACTCAGAAAATGCAACGTGTCACATCTTCTGCGATGGTGCGAGCATCGGCGATGGGGCGGTCTATCTCAAGTGCTTAACAAGCGTTAGGCTTCTTGAGCGACCGGAATCACGTTTGAGGCTATCTTTTGATACTCCTCAATCTCGTGAAAGTTCATATAACGATAAATCTCGCCCGCCATAGCGTCAAACTCACCCATATAGCGTTGATACTCTTCAACGCTGGGTAGGCGTCCTTCTACTGCGGCAACGGCCGCCAGTTCCGCAGAGGCGAGGTACACATTGGCACCGTCACCCAAACGGTTCGGGAAGTTACGTGTAGACGTAGACACCACGGTGCTCTTAGCGGCAACGCGGGCCTGGTTACCCATACACAATGAACAACCCGGCATCTCCATACGGGCACCGGCACGGCCATAAATACCGTAGTAGCCCTCTTCAGTCAGCTGATGCTGATCCATTTTCGTCGGTGGTGCCAGCCACAGCCGGGTTTTTAAGCTACCGGCAGGCTGCTTCTCAAGCAGTTTGCCAGCAGCCCGGAAGTGGCCGATGTTGGTCATGCATGAACCGATAAAGACTTCGTCGATTTTCTGGCCAGCGACTTCAGACAGCAGGCGCGCATCGTCCGGGTCATTCGGTGCACAAAGAACCGGCTCTTTAATTTCAGCCAGATCAATTTCGATAACTTCGGTGTACTCGGCATCCTGGTCGGCACGCATCAAGCTGGGGTTGGCCAGCCACGCTTCCATGCCTTCAATACGACGGCTAATGGTGCGTTCATCGCCATAACCGTTGCCCATCATCCACTTCAACAGGGTGATGTTGGACTTCAAGTACTCGGCAACGCTCTCTTCAGACAGCGTAATGGTACAGCCAGCGGCGGAGCGCTCGGCGGACGCATCAGAAAGCTCGAAGGCTTGCTCAACGGTTAAATCTTCAAGTCCTTCGATTTCCAACACACGCCCGGAGAAGGCATTTTTCTTGTTGGATTTATCAACGGTCAGCAAGCCTTGCTTGATGGCGTAGAGCGGAATAGCGTGAACCAAATCGCGTAGCGTAACACCAGGCTGGCGCTTGCCCTTGAAGCGAACCAGTACCGACTCCGGCATATCCAGCGGCATAACGCCGGTGGCCGCGGCAAACGCTACCAGGCCTGAACCCGCCGGGAATGAGATGCCGAGCGGGAAACGGGTGTGCGAGTCACCGCCGGTGCCCACCGTATCAGGCAGCAGCATGCGGTTGAGCCAGCTGTGGATGATACCGTCACCGGGGCGCAGCGAAACGCCGCCACGGTTCATGATGAAGTCGGGCAGGGTGTGGTGAGTATCCACATCTACGGGCTTCGGATAAGCCGCGGTGTGGCAGAACGACTGCATGACTAGGTCGGCTTGGAAGCCCAGGCAGGCAAGGTCTTTCAGCTCATCACGGGTCATCGGGCCGGTGGTGTCTTGCGAGCCAACGGTAGTCATCTTGGGCTCGCAGTACATGCCGGGACGAACGCCCTCTAAACCGCACGCTTTACCGACCATTTTCTGCGCTAAGGTGAAGCCTTTGCTGGTATCTTTAGGCTGGTCAGGTAGGCGGAAAACGTCAGAGGTGGGCAGGCCCAGTGACTCACGCGCCTTGCCAGTCAAACCACGGCCAATGATCAGGGGAATACGGCCGCCAGCGCGTACTTCATCCAGAATCAGCTGCGTTTTAAGCTCGAAGGTGGTGATTACCTCGTCGCTATCGTGCTTGCACACTTTACCTGCGTAGGGGTAAACATCGATGACATCGCCCATATTCAGGTTGGTGACGTCCATCTCAATCGGCAAGGCGCCCGAATCTTCCATGGTGTTAAAGAAAATAGGCGCAATTTTACTACCAAAGCAGAAACCGCCAGCGCGCTTGTTAGGAGCGTAGGGGATATCGTCGCCGAAGAACCACAGTACCGAGTTAGTGGCTGACTTACGCGATGAGCCGGTGCCGACTACGTCGCCTACATAAACGACGGGAAAGCCTTTGGCTTTAACGTCTTCGATCTGCTTGAGCGGGCCAGTGGTACCTGGAACCACTGGCTCAATGCCGTCGCGCTCGTTTTTGAGCATGGCGTTGGCATGGAGCGGAATATCCGGACGTGACCAGGCATCCGGCGCGGGAGACAGGTCATCGGTATTGGTTTCGCCCGGGACTTTAAACACGCTCAAGGTGATTTTTTCAGCCAGTGCCGGCTTAGACAGGAACCACTCGGCGTCTGCCCAGGACTGAATAACCTCTTTAGCGACGCTGTTGCCGTTCTTGGCGCGGCTTTCCACATCATGGAAGGCGTCGAACATCAGCAGTGTGTGCTTGAGCTGCTCGCCTGCTTCTCGGGCAAGCTCCTCGTTATCGAGTAGCTCTACCATTGAAACGATGTTGTAGCCACCCTGCATGGTACCCAGTAGCTTGACGGCGTGAATCTTGTCGATCAGCGGAGAGCTCGCTTCACCTTTCGCAATGGCGGTAAGAAAGCCTGCTTTTACATAAGCTGCCTCGTCAACGCCCGGCGGAACGCGGTTGGTGATTAAGTCGAGGATAAACTCCTCTTCACCGGCCGGTGGCGTCTTCAGCAGCTCAACCAGTAAGGCTACTTGTTCGGCGTTTAGGGGTTTGGGCGGGACGCCCTCAGCTGCACGTTCCTCGACATGTTGGCGGTAAGCTTCAAGCACGTTGGGGCCCTCTCATTCACGTTTCATTTACTTTATGGTGATGGCCTGCACGGTGCACGGTGGTGGCCGCGCAGTGGGTGTAGAGTGGAGCCGATCACATATGACATACGCTTGACAAACAGCGTGTGGTTGGATGGCTGCGATTCTACGGCAAACTGTCGACAATGTTAAGCTGGCAAGCAAAGACGACTCTTGTACTTTATGTTGATACCTTGATTTAAACGGATCAAAAAAACGCTTTTTATTAGCCTATTGGCGTAAAAACAGGAAAGTTTTTTCCCCATTTACGGGCTAACCACAGGTTGTGCAGGTGTGATTGTCGTTACAGCGCGTTACCATAGTCCTCACTTTATGACCTTAGCGCTATCTAACTGCTGTGGTACTTACGTAAGCGAGCTGATTAAAAGTGTGTGGAGCATTTTTAAGCGCGCAACTACATTAGTAATAAGCGATTCAGGGTATGAAGAACGCAATTCAACAGGGAACTGTAAGCGCCTTGCGCGCTTATATGTTGTACAATAGTGAGATATAATCTCGGTAATGGTGTTATGTTGATACAACCCGGTACACTTCCGCCCTCTAAACAAAAGAATGCCTTACAAACGGCTGATCATGCGGTGAAAGCGGATGATCTGCTGCCGGAAAGTTTGCACCAGTTTTTGGCCTGTGCAACACCTGAGGCGTGGCTGCAATGGGCGTTAGAGAATCCTGAAACGCTGCTGGTCGACCACGCTCAGTGTGAAAAAAAAGCCGCTTCCACCGCCATGAGTTTGCTCTATCGCTACGTCGATCAGCCACTTCTGCTAAGCAAAATGTCGCAATTGGCGCGCGAAGAGTTGCTCCATTTCGAGCAAGTGGTTGCGCTCATGGAGGCGCGTGGGGTGACCTACCAACACTTGACCGCTTCACGCTACGCGGAAGGCCTTAGGCGACACCTGCGCAGCAATGATCCCGAACGGTTAATCGATGTGCTCATCATTGGCGCCCTTATCGAAGCGCGTAGTTGCGAACGATTCGCTTGCTTGATTCCGTATTTAGATGAAGAGCTCGCCAAGTTTTATCGCACCCTGGTGAAGTCAGAAGGCCGTCACTTTGAGGACTACCTATTACTGGCTCGCCAGCAGACATCGGGCTCTATTGATGAGCGGATCGCTTTTTTTGTAGCGCGTGAAGCGGAGCTGATTACTACGCCCGATACGGCTTTTCGTTTCCATAGCGGTGTGCCAGCTTAACCCGCTTAGCCCGGCAGGATGTTTATCATGCGCGATGCTCGTGAGACAGACCAGTTAACTCTCTTTGGTCACTTTTCGCTTACCCAGGGCGAAGACGTATTAACCCACTTTAGCTACGACAAAGTGAAGGCGCTGCTCGTTTATCTGCTGCTGCATCGTCAGCCGGTTAACCGCGCCGCGCTGGCCGAACTGCTGTGGCCTGACCAAGGGTTATCCTCAGGCAGAACTAACCTGCGTCACGCGCTGCACTGTTTACGCCAGTCGTTGGGGGAGAGCGCCGACCAAGTATTAAGCGTCTCCCGGCAAACGATTGCCTTCCAGCTTCCGGCCAATTGGAAAGTCGACCTGCATACACTGCAACAACTGCTTGAAGGGCCGCGCGACTTGGATACCCTGGAAGCACTGATGACCTGTTACCAAGGTGACCTGATTGAAGAACTTCAATTGGCCACCTGTAGTGAGTTTCAGCGCTGGTTAGTCCAGGTGCGCAATGAGTGGCGCCAGCGCGTCATTCGTTTTGCTGAACAAGTACTCGAAGCACATACCGATGTGCCTGATCTGATCCTGGAAACACTGGTCAGTCGCTTTTCCGGCTATGGCCCGTTTCATGAGCGCTTGGTTCGCCAACTGGTTGAACAGAATCAAATGGCCGCCGCGCACGAGCAGTATAATAGCTACTTGCAGCTATTGGCGTTGTCAGGCCAGCAGCCTGAACCTAGCTTCTTACAGTTGGCAAACTACTGGTCTGACGGCCACCATGATCCGCGCATGATGAGTCCCCAGGGCGCGTTTTCCCGCGCGCTGGCGGCAGACAGTAAACCGCTGCGTGAAGATGAGATTGAGCTGCGCCAACTTTCCGTGATGGCTATCCGGCTGCGCCTGAAAGGGGAGTGGCAAGACCGAGCCGCGACCCGACATTGCCTCACTCTGCAGTTAGAGCTGTTGCGATGGCTAGAGCAGCAGTGCCATCACTTGGGCGGCTTCTGGCTGCCTGGCGCCACTGGCGGCTTGGGGCTGGCGTGTTTCGGTACCCATGGGCCTGCTCACCAACTGGCTGAGTTAGTGGCGCTCTATGAGCACTGCCGTCAGGCGCTTCCCCAGGAGAGTGCTCGCCACTGGTCTGGCGAAGGCGAAGTGCCGCAATTTGAGTTAGCTGCTGGTTTGCACAGTGGGCAAGTCGTCTACTTGCCCGAGCGGCAATTGGCGGACCCGCTGGGGCAAGTCACCCAAACCTCGCTGGAGCTAATGAGCGCAGCTGAAGGCAGTGAGCTGGTTATCTCACAAGAAGCCAGTCAGCACATGCCGCCCGCGCTTGATCTACAGCCACGCTTGGTATCGCGTTTGGTGGCTAGCGATGGTCGCGTTCGACTGCGCGCTTTAGTGCTGGGCCTAAACGAAGGCGGTCGCGATGCACTGCCGCCTAGCCTGGTTGGGCGTGAAACCTCGCTGCGTACGCTGCGCGATGCGTTGGCGCGGGCAGGTATAGGTTTGCGTCAAAGCGTGTTAGTTCGTGGGGCATCTGGCATGGGAAAATCGGCGCTGATGGTCGGTTTCCGCCAGTTAGAGCTTAGTCGCGATGCGGCAATTTGCTGGCAGCCCACCACGAGGCTGTCGGTGCTAGATCCCTACGGCGTTGCCCGGACTCTGGTGGGCTGGTATCTCAAGCAACCGCTGACTATCGAGGCGATTCACGAGCTACAGGCAACGCTTGAGTTTGACCAGCTTACGCCCGAGCGTCAGCACCTGTTGGAAGAGGCGCTTGGGGTGCACGAAGTTCAGGAGATCACCCAGCTTGCCCAAAGCGGTGAAGCCGTTGAATTGGTGGTGATGTTGCTGCACCGCTTAATCGAGCGCCAGGCGACCACTCATACCCTGGTGCTGATGGTCGATGATTTACAGTGGCTTGATGAGCCGTCGTTTAAAGTGCTCGCGGGGCTTCAGGCACGTTTACCTATCAATACCGCCTTCATGTTGGTGGCTAGCCACCACGGCCGAGAACTGCTGCCGGTGAAGCTACATTGGGATCAACAGATTAGTTTGGGGAATCTGGATCCGCAGCAGTCTTCACGGCTATTGTCACAGCTGTCACGGCGCTACCGCATTCATTTGAGCCCACGGTTACGTAACCAGATTATTGAGCGCTGCGATGGCGTGCCGCTCTATATGCAGGAAATTTGCCGGCGTCTGGATATGGATCGTCGCGAAGGGCGTAGTGTCCAGTTCGATGAACTGCCCAAGGGGTTGTTAGGGCTGCTGGCAAGCCGTATTGATCAGCTTGAGGGTGACCGCGAAATTGCCCACGTAGCGGCAGTGCTGGGTAAGCGTTTCCGGTTGGATTTCCTACTGGAGTGTAGCGGCTGGGAAAAAGGGCGACTTAACCAGGCTCTCGAACATATGCGGGCGCTGGAGATTGTCGAGCCGGTCGATAAAGAGAGCGGCGAGCACGAATATCAGTTTAGCCACCAGTTGCTGCAAGAAGCTGCCTACCTTTCTTGCCCGCGGGATGTGCGGGTCAAGCTGCACCAACAGGTAGTGACCCTAATAGAGGAGCGCTTCCCTGTCTGGATTAGTCGCCACCCCGGCGATTTTGCCACTCACCTGCGCCGGAGCGGTCATTATGCCCGTGGTGCACGCTATTTCGAATTGGCCGCCCGTGAAGCGCTCAAGGTGAGCGCCAACCGAACCGCGCTACGCATGGCCGATTTCGGTTTGGCGAGCTTGCGCCACGTTGAGCATGAGATTGAGCGTGAAGTAAGTCTGCTCACCGTGCGTGGTCAGGCGGCGTTCTCACTTGAGGGCCACGGCTCGCCTACCGCTCACGAAAGCTTTGTGCGTGCGAGGGAACTGCTGCGCGAATCGGGTACCGATAGATTGGAGGATCCAGAAGATCTTGAGCAGATATTCCTAGTCAAATGGGGGCTTTGGGTGGGGCGTAGCCAGCGCTATGCTCATGCCGATGCCTTTGCACTGGCGTCGACGCTCGCTGATCTTGCTTCACGCCTTGAAGACCCTCGCTATCGTCGGTTGGCCGATTATGCCCGGGCCAACTGTGAGTACTGGGCGGGTCGCATTCAGCAGGCTCACGACCATTTAGATGAAATCGATCCGCTCAATGCGCAAATGATGATCGAGTGGCTACCGTTCTCTGATCATCCACAAGTTTCAGCCGCCTGCTTTCAGGGCTGGGCGCTCTGCCTGCGTGGTGATTATCAGCGTGCCGAGCGGCAAGTTTCGGCGGCGATTCGGCTGGCGGAGAAGATTGCTCACCCCGGTACCTTGGCGCTGGCGCTGCTATTTGCCGCTGCGCTCTATCGTCAGCTAGGCCACGTCCATTTGGCCGCGCGGCATGCGGAGCGGGCGGCGGCAATGACCGGAACGCCCGATTTACAGCTGTGGCAAATATCCAGCCAGTGTATTCTTGGTTGGCAACGAGCTTTGGCTGGTGATACTACCGGGTTGACTCAGTTACGCGAGAGCCTGGATCAGATGGCGGAGCTGAACGGCCGTGACCGCTACCAGCGGCCGGTGCTGTGGTACTCGGATGCCTGCATTGAACTAGGCGAGTTAAATGCCGCAGAGGAGTACCTCGATCAGTGCTTGGTGATTGCCCGTGAGCGTACCACGCTATTTTTGCCCGAATTAGCCACCCAACTGGCTAAAGTGCGTGATCTGCTTGGACACCCCGCCAATGAAGTCAAGGCATTGGCTGAGATGGCGATAAACCAGTCCCGCGAGCACGGCAATCGCCACCAGGAGCTAGCGGCCCTTGAACTATGGCTGACGCGTATTGAGCCCAACGACCAGCAGGCGAAAGAGAGTTTTAGGCAGTTATTGAGCGAAGTCAGCCACAGCGATGCGCCGGTGCTAACCCGTTGGATCAGCTTGTTGGATCGCCGTTTGCCTCGGCCGGTAGGCGCTGAAGGTTGATAAGCTAAAGCAGGGTGCTCTTTAACGGGTGTCCTGCTCCAGCCACGTCAAGGTGGCGAGCGCCTCTTCCCGGTTCTCGCCGCACACACTAGCGTCAAAGTTAAACCGCTCGCAGACCCTGGGGCGGCTCGGATCCCCGAACAAACGGCACAGGTTATCCTCGTCTAACTGCACGCAGCGAACGCCCGCCGGCTTGCCCTCAGGCATGCCGGGGATAGCTGAGCTAATTGAAGGCGCGATGCAGCAGGCGCCACACCCCGCACGACACCCTTCACTCATAGCCTAGCACTTGGACTAGGTGAACATACGGCAATCGCGCCCTTGTTGATGCCCTCAAAGGCCTGGATACGCGTGGTTACGCCGCTTTGCGTGGCAACCTCTTTTGCCAGCCAGGCGGCGATATTTTCTACCGTGGTGGGGCCGGGGAGGACTGCGCATAGCGACTGTGGCAGCGTAATGGAGAAATCACCTTGGGCGGCGCGATAGCCGCAGGTAAGGAAATCGTTATCCCGTGAGGTGATATCCGCCTCTTCAAGCAGGTAGCGATTTTCCAGCCATGCGGCCCACTGTTGTTCGAGCGTAGGTTGACGCAGCTCTTGCTGAAAGATGTGTAGCCGTGAACGGTGGCCGTGAGCGATACGCTGGCAGTTGCCTAAATGGCGCTTCAGGCCGTGCGAGTAGCCATAGGCAGCGCCATCGACGGCCTCGTCGCTAAGCGTAAGGGTAACCTGATGGACATTCTCAGGCCGTTCTTCAGTCAGCTGCTGACTTAAGTGCTCCGCGACCGTGTCAAGCTCAATGGTTTGCCACGGCAGCAGGCTAAACGCCTCCTTGGGGCCGCGCACTTCCATCGGATAGGGCGTGGTGGTTCGCACGCACACACCTTCGGGGCACTCCGTCACCGTGACCCCAGGCGCCTGAGTAGGTACCAGCAGAGTATGATCGAGGCCGCTGTCTAGCGTGCGCTTGATCCACGGCTTGACTTCACCAAAATCGAACAGCATGCCATCTTCGCCCAGCTCGCCATCCAGCACTGCGTCCACCTGCCAGCTGCAGCCTACTAGGCCGCGCTCGGAACACCAAAGGGAAACGTCAATATGGGTCAGTTGGTTCACGAATAGGGACATTAATCAAAACCTGCTAATTTGTGCATTTGTAGCGATAGGCGCCACTGGGGGTTAGCCATGCAGTAGGCGGTCGCTTCAGCAACGGTGGTCTTATCCTGATTGAGAGGGGCAAGATCCATCGGCTGTAGAAAGAAGTGGCGAAACCCTAGGCCTGAAAACTGCTCCGGGGGAGCGTCCACCTGAGGGTAGACAAGCTTTAACTCGTCGCCTTGGGTAATGGCTAGCGGATTGCTACCCTTAGGGCTGACACATAGCCAGTCAATACCTGGTGGCGGAGCCAGCGTACCGTTGGTCTCGACGGCCACCTCAAACCCATGGCTATGCAGTGTGGCAATCAGCGCTGCGTCAAGCTGCAGCAGCGGCTCGCCGCCGGTAAACACCACATAGGGCGTCGCGTGCGACTTGGCGTCACCGAGTTGGCTGGGCCAGAGCCCGGCAATGTGTTCAGCAAGGGCGGTAGCAGTAGCAAACTTGCCGCCATTGATGCCGTTAGTGCCAATAAAGTCAGTATCGCAAAAGGTGCATTTAGCCGTCGCCCGATCAATTTCACGGCCCGACCACAGATTGCAGCCGCTGAAACGACAGAAAACGCTCGCTCTGCCCGCTTGAGCACCTTCCCCCTGGAGGGTGTAAAAGGCTTCTTTGACCTGATACATCAGCGCTGACCTACTGCGCTGTCTACGCTGTAAGCCAATGGATCGGTAACACCGTTGGCGGCAAAGGCGTCCAGCCGCTCGCGGCAGCTGCCGCATACGCCGCAGGCAAGTTCACGGCCTTCGTAGCAGGTCCAGGTATGGCGGTAATCCAATCCCATTGCCAAGCCTTCACGCAGTATGTCGGCCTTGCTTACTTTGAGATAAGGGGCGTGTAGCTTCACTGGCTCGAAGTTGGCGATGCCCGCGACATGGTTCATTGCCTCGACGAATTCGGGGCGGCAGTCGGGGTAGAGAATGTGGTCGCCGCCATGGGCACCGTAGTCGACTCGTTCTGCGCCAATGTTCACAGCCTTGGCAATCGCCAGGGAGAGCAAGATCATATTGCGATTGGGTACGACGGTAGCGCGCAGGTTGTCCGCATCATAGTCGCCCTGTGGCATTGCTTGGTCTGGATTGGTGAGCGCCGAATGATCAATCAGGCCGTGTATGGCGCGAATATCGACTACTTGATGGGGTAGCCCCAGCGAGGCGCACACTTGGCGTGCAGTGTCGAGTTCGCGAGCATGCCGCTGACCATAGTCAAACGAAAGCGCGTGTACGCTAAGCCCTTCTCGCAGCGCGCGATGAAGCACGGTAAAAGAGTCCATTCCACCGGAATAGATAACGACGGTTGTGGTGGCTGTATCAGCCGCCACTGGGGGTATTGATGACATGAGAAAACACTCTTTGTCGGAGAATTTATTAATCGCGAGCAGCGTTTAGCTGACGCGGCGTTCCGGGGTCCGGTCCGGAAGGGCGGCAGTTTACGCAATAGCCGTTAGTCTGACCAGTTCTAGCGCTGACCATGTACCTGGTTGAAGTAAAAAAGTGCGTAGGCGGGCAGCATGAATATCAACATGCTACGCTATCCATCCATGTCGTTAGAGGCGAACCAATGGCAACTATTGAACATAGTGAAATCATTAACGCTCCGCCCGAACGAGTGTTTGAACTATTGCGTCGTGTCGAGGATTTTGCCGATTACTCGGATCTGATTCGCTCAATAGAAACGCTGGGCGAAAACCGTTACCGCTGGCACGTACGTGCCGTGGGCATGGACTGGGCGTTTGATGTCATGGTTACCGAGGTTCAGCCGCCTTATGTGCTTGCCTGGGAGTCCTTGGATGGTGTGAAGAACCAGGGACGTTATCGCCTTCGCGAGGTGCCAGAAGGTACCGAAGTGGCATTAACGTTGAGCTATGAAATTCGCAACCGCTTAATGGAGAAAGCCGTCAACAAAGCGGCCAAGCCACTAGTCGGCAAAGTCAGCCGACAAATTCTTGAGCGCGTTGAGGCACGTTTAAATCAGTAGCGCCGCTTAGCAGCGCATTGGTGATCAGGCCACCGACTTATTGTGGTTTATGCATTGAGGCGTCAAGGTGGTCAACGACCTCTGCCCAGTCGGCATCTTCATCTACGGCTTCTTTCAGAAATTCTGCCTGGCCCTCGTTCCAGCAGGGAGCTTCAGACAATGGCATCGTTTCCGGAAGTGGGGCGTTGCGCTGGATAAAGCGCTCGATTGAAGCTGCATCAGATGCCAATCCCAACTGCTCGAATAGTTCGCTGAAATGGTGTACCGGCTTTTCCATAATCTGTTGCTCCTTCAAACGGTTAGAATGCTCCCTATAACATAGCTTGATTCTCAGTCTGCGCCAGCACACAAAAGCCTTTGTTTGATCAACGTTCGCCAACCAGTGGTGTTAAAAAGCGCTGTCGTTGATCTTCTAACGCGAGTGGCTGGGCCAGTAAATGGGCTAGCTTGGTGAACGCCGCCTCCGGCGTCATATCATCGCCTGCCACAACGCCTGCATCGCTCAGGCCGTGACCTGCCGCATAAGCACCCAGGTGGACACTGCCCTGCGGGCACTGGCTAATGGCGGCAAGCAGTTTGCCTTCGCCGGTGGCTCTGGCAAGTACGTTAAGCAAGTGGGGATCGTCGGGGAGGTTGCCCGCGCCCCAGAGCTGAAGTAACGCCCCTTTTACCCGTGAATCACTCAACCAAGCATCCAGCTGCCAGGCTGCTACGCCCGGCCAAAGAGCGATGCGCACGATCTCTCCCTGATTGACCAGGCGGTAGTCGGGGAGCTCGAAACGTGGCGCGCCACGCTGCTGCAGGCCAAGCCCACGGCTGGGGTAATAAACGAAATCGTCGCCTACCCGCTCGCCGAGCAGTGGGTAGTTAGGGCTTGCGAAGGCGTTGGCTGCTTCGCTGTGCTGCTTAATGGCGCGGGCACCCCGCAGCAATTGCCCTGCAAAGTAAATCGCCACTTCTTGGAGCTCAGGCTTGTCAGCGAACTGCAGCGCGCCGTGCAAATTGTGCAAGGCATCGCTGTCGGGCGATTCTAGTGGCAACATCGAGCCCGTGACGACCACTGGCCGATCTAGCCCCTGGAGTTGATAGGCGAGGCTGGAAGCGGTCCAGCTGAGTGTGTCAGTGCCGTGAATAATCACGAAACCGGCGAAGGCCGTTAGCCGGTCGTCGATATCCTGGGCGAGCTGTTGCCAAGTGAGCGGGGTGGCCGCACTTGAGTCAATCAACGTGGTGTAGCTGACGACCTTATAAGGTGGAAGGGATTGCTGTTGGGCAAGCGGTAGCTGGCTCAGGGCCTTTGCCATGCGAGTGGCAAAGTCACCGCTAGGCGCAAGCCCTTCAGCATGCTGTTGCATACCGATAGTGCCGCCGGTGTAAATGACTAATATTCGCTCTTGGGCGGGAACGCTGCTGGCAAGAGGGGAGTGAGGGATCATCGCCATCTCCTGGGGCTTTGTGCGAAACCTGCTAAGTGGGTCTTACGCGCTGTATCAAAAGTTCGCCGCTCTGGTCATCTAGACGCTGATTACGGCCCGCCAGTAGCGCAAAGCCACAACAAACCGTGATCAGAATAATCAATAACCAAGCGATTTGTGATGTGTTGGCGCCTGTTTGCAGCATAACTCCCACACCAAAAGGCCCAAGTGCTGCCAGTGTATAACCACCGCCCTGAACCAGCCCAGAAAGCTGACCGGCAAGGCGGGAGTTGGCCGTGCGTAAGACGAGTAGGCTCAGTGCCAGGCTAAAGCTGCCACCTTGACCGATACCCAGTAAAGCGGCGCCTGGCCATTGCCACACTAATGGCGCAATAAGTAGCATCCATAGGCCAATGGCGGTGCTAAGCAGCACAGCCAATAGCGCGGGACGCTGGTCACGCCCCATTCGTGCAAGCCAGGGCGCGCCTAGCGCGGAGGCTAGCTGGCACATAATCGACACCGCCATTGTCCAGCCCGCATCGGCCTCGTTATAACCGCGATCAACCAGCAGAGTAGGCAGCCAGCCAAATACGATGTACGCCATGGACGATTGAATGCCCATGAACAGCATGACGTGCCAGGTAAGCGGTTGCTTAAGAAGCCGTAAAATACCGCTTTTGGGCGCTGTCGGCGTGTTGGTCATTGTGGTTCGGGGCATTTGGAAGTGCCAAAGCACCAGTGCGAGCAGCGCCAGCAGTGACCAGCTCATCAAACTCGCCTGCCAACTGCCGAGCAGTTGCGTTAATGGGACGCTAAACCCAGCCCCTAAGGCGCCACCTAAGCAGAGCGCCATGGTGTATAAACCGGTAAGCAGGTCGGCACTATCGGGAAGTTCACGCTTAACCAGGGCCGGTAGCAGGGTGCCGCCAATGCCGATCGCACAGCCTGCCATCGCCGAGCCAATAAAGAGCCCACCGGGGAAAGGTAAACCACGTAAAACCAACCCCGCAGCCAGTAGCGCCAATGCCGAACTTAGCGCCCGTTCACTGCCTATACGTCTAGCCAGGGCAGGGGCAAGCGGGGCGGAGAGGCCTAAAAACAGCACGGGTAGCGTGGTGAGTAACCCCGCAGCGGTAGCGGAAAGCCCCGCGCTTTCTTGCAGGCGAGTAAGCAGTGGGGCAACCGAAGACATGGCGGGGCGTAAATTAAGCCCCACCACGACCATCAGCAAAATAAACGTAATCGAGCGACGCGTTGCCATACGAGTACTTACTTAAGCTGGGGACGCAAGTCTCCGCGAACGGCATCGAGTAGCGTAATAAAGTGGTAATCCTGGGGAGTGTCCAGACAGTCGACCCTGACGTTTGTGCGCATGCCTTTATCCATATTCAACTGGTCAAATATTTCTAATGTAAGCTTGCGAGCAGGTTTATCGCCCGGCGCCATGATGCCATCTTCAAGGGTAAAAGTTTCAAGCAGGGTGACACGTACGCGGGTGCTATTGCCTTCGCTCAGTACTCGGCGTACAAAAAGCCAGCCTTCGCAGGGGAGGGCGTGGTTGTCATCCCGTTGACGCAAGAAAATCGTGCGGTAGCAGGCCCCTTCGGTCGAGGCCTTTTCAGCCATACTGCGGTAGGCTTGAAGCACCTGATTAGCTGACGCACGGGCGTCCTCTAAACGCTGCACGATCCCTTGATGTTCGCGGCTGAGTTGCTCTTGACGTTGGAACGTCAGCCATTGGCGATACTCGGCCATCAGTTGAGAAGACGCCATAATCACTCCGTGAAAAGTATTGGCTAAAATAGCTGCTGGAAACAGCGGCTTGGAATATGCAAAGGCGACACCTTCGCATATTCCTGCGCTCTGAGCTAGCGCCGCGCGCGGCGTTTACGCTCGCCGCCGGTATTGGCACTCTGGCCTTCGGGCTTGCGTTTGGCGCGAGGCTGACGTTGGTTGCGTCGACCATTCTCGATGGGCTCAGGTTTGATACTGGGGTCGGGCTCAAAGCCAGGTTCAATGTGCTTTGTTAGCTTCTGCTTGATTAGCCGCTCAATATTGCCCAGCAGGGCATCTTCATCGACACACACCAACGAAACGGCTTCGCCATTGCTGCCCGCACGGCCTGTGCGGCCAATGCGGTGGACATAATCTTCCGCCACGTTGGGTAGGTCAAAATTGACGACGTGGGGCAACTCATTGATATCCAGGCCGCGAGCAGCGATATCGGTGGCCACGAGTACCTGCAGGTCGCCGCTCTTAAATGCCGTTAGCGCGCGAGTGCGAGCTCCCTGGCTTTTATTGCCATGGATCGCCATGGAAGGGATGTCCTGCTTGGAGAGCTGCTCTGCAAGGCGGTTAGCGCCATGTTTGGTGCGCGTAAATACCAGAACCTGGAACCAGCCGTTCTGTTGAATTAAGTGAGCCAGCAGTTCGCGCTTCTTCTCGCGGTCGACACGGTAAATGGCCTGCTCAATTTTGTCGGCTGTGGCATTCCGTGGCGCTACCTCAATCATCGCCGGGTTATCCAGCAACTGTTGTGCCAGGGTTTGGATCTCGTTAGAGAATGTCGCCGAGAACAGCAGGTTTTGGCGCTTTTTAGGCACCAGGCGCAGCAGGCGCTTAATGTCGTGAATGAAGCCCATATCCAGCATACGGTCAGCTTCATCAAGCACTAAAATCTCAACGCAGGAGAGATCCACATGCCCCTGCTGGTGAAGATCCAGCAGGCGGCCAGGGGTAGCTACAAGTACATCCAAACCGGCTTTTAGGGCATCGATTTGAGGCTGCTGGCCAACGCCACCAAAAATAATGTGGGAGCGCAGTGCCAGATGTTGACCGTAGGTCGACACGCTTTCGCCTACTTGAGCGGCAAGCTCACGGGTAGGGGTTAGCACCAGTGCACGTACCTGACGCTTTGTAGGTCGTTTGCCGGTATTTAGACGTTGCAGCATTGGCAGCGTAAAACCAGCGGTTTTACCCGTGCCGGTTTGGGCGCTGGCCAGCATGTCACGACCTTCTAGTACGACGGGGATAGCCTGTCGTTGTATCGGGGTAGGCTCGGTGTAACCTTGCGCTGTAACAGCGCGTAATAAATCGGCGTGCAGGCCAAGTTCAGAAAAGCTCATGCGTTCTCCGCAGTCACCTAGTGAGTTAATACCGGTAAGTGGCTGTTATCACTAGATGTAATGTTCAAAAAGCGAGGTTGATTCACCTTCGCGGCAGCGAAGTCTGCCAGATAATTCAGTGTGCCGCGATGGTCGTTGGGTAGCCGTGGATGACCGTGACAGGAGACGTGAAGGTTATAGCGCCAAGCAGCACTATCATCCTGGTGTGCACGGACACACCAGAAAACTACGTGTCAGTAATAAGCCGAGTAGTGTAACACGGTTATAGGGCCTCAGCTTGTTTCGCTGAATCGTTCCAGCGATGGGGCCTGGGCATGCAGTGGGATTAACCGCGCTAAAGTAGCCGCAGGCAAATCAAGCTGGGCCACTTCCTTGGGGGCTAATGTAAAAAAGTGCTCAGGGGTGAAAACACCAAGTTGAAACAGTTGGCGGGCCGTGGCTGGTCCTATGCCGTCGAGCCCCAGTAGTTGCCGCGCAAAGAGGGTGAGAAAACGACTGTTTTGCTGTTCATCAAAATCGACGCTAGCCATTTGATAATAGTGCCCAGCTTGAATAGTAATAAACTGCTCAATGCGCTGAAGCGCGGCTAGCGTTGTGGCATCGTGAGCCTGGGCTGCTAACTGATCGCGCAGAGCATCGTGGCTATTTAAAGCCGTTTCGAGGACTCCTTGAGTCGGTTCGCCCTCAAGCAGTGCCGTTACGGTATGCATTAGGGCGTTAATGGCATCGCGTAGTTGTTCAGCGGGCAGACCCGTGGTCTGGCTTGGTTCAGCTGGCATATTGACATCCCTGAGAGGGTTAGCATTAAGCGTAGTGCAGCAAACTCAGTTTAGAAAAGCACTGATTAATCAAAATAATCGCCCTGACGTATTTTAGTGGCGATAAGTTCGGCAGCTTGATCCCAGCTATCACTTAATGCACGCACCAGGGCGGGATAGCCATCTTCTGCAAGAGGCGTTTCGGCATAGAAAGTTTCCATCTCTAACAGCTCGCCGGCATCGTTTAGCAATTGCCATTGGCCGCTAGCCACGGCGATACCATCAAAGCGGCCCTGGAATTGATCTACGTTCAGGCGCAGGGTGAGGGCGTTGGATTGATCACCTTCACCACGCATAACCCTAAGTGTTGGCAACGCTTTGGATAGATTGGCGCGCACTCTCCGCTCTAATTGCCTGCCTAAGCCTTCTGCCCACTGGTGTTCCCGAGCGGCATTCAGTGTAATGTCGTCTAGCTGCATCACAATGCCGTCGACATCCAGGTAGTGGGCTAGCCGTGGTGCGCTCACTATAAGCGTACCCTCGGGCTGGCGGGGTGTGCTAGCCAATGGGTCGCTTGGCAGCATATAGCGAGCGGGGGGCGTGACACTGCTGGCGCAGGCGGATAGCAACAAGCAGATCAGCAGCAGTGAATATCTCATCCATGTAAACATCGTTCGCTCCTTAATCACGTGGCGCACGCGGTATGGGGTCTTGAGCATCCAGATTATCAAACAACAGTGCTCTGGGATTGTCGTTGAGCGTGCGAGTCAAAGGCTGCAGGTCACGCATCAAGCGATCCAGTCGCTCAATGGCGGTTGTCAGCTCTTGATAGGCCGGCGATGACGGCGATAGCCCCTGTAGCGTGCTGCGCAATTCCTCCAGGGTTGCGTTGAGGTTGCCGCCCACAGCCTGGGTTTCAGGATCATTGAGCAATTGATTAAGAGAGGCGCTCACGTCGCGAACCTCATTCAGCATGCTCTCAGAAGCTTGAAGGTTACTATCCAAACCGGTTAACAGCGGTTCAACCTCAAGGGCGTTTAGTTTCTCAAGTAGATCGGTTACCTGGGCCTGTATCTGAGCAAAGCCGCCGGCTACGGTGGGGAAGACATCTCGATCTGAGAAGCGCTCGGCGACATACTCATCGGCAAGGTCGCGGTGGAAGTTCAAGTCTACAAACAGAGCGCCCGTTAACAGGCTGCCACTTTTTAGCGAGGCGCGTAGTCCGAGGCCGAACATGCGTTGGAATCTCGCCTTCCACTCTTCCAGGTCAATATCGCTATTTTCGATCCCTAGGCGCTGAGGTTCGACTCTGATCAGTACGGGGATGGCAAAGCGTGCCCGTGAGTCGGGCTGCGGAGCGGTAAAGTTCCAGGGTACGGCAGCAACGGTGCCCATGCGTACCCCGCGAAACTCTACCGGTGCGCCTTTAGAGAGTCCGCGTACCGTTTCATCGACCAGCAGTACATACTCCAAATAACGATTAAAGGTTCCTTCCCGAGCGGCATCCTCATCAGCGTAGAGAGTGAACCGTGTGTTGGCTTCAACCGGCTGACCCATGGGCAGATCTTCGGGCACGCCGAAAGTAACGCCGCCACCCAGCAGCGCTTCCAATGACTCAACGTTAACCCGAACGCCGTCGGCGTCTAAGCGGAAATCGACACCGCTAGAGGTCCAGAAGCGAGTGCTGTCGGTGACTAAGTCTGTATATGGCTCCTCAATAAATAGCTGGTGCTGCATGGTGCGTGACTCAGGCTCGAAACTATTTTCTTCGATGCGTCCCACGGTGTAGCCCTGATAGGAGACCGGGTCACCGACGCGTAGTGAGTTACCTAACTGGCTCGTCAAGCTAAGACGCAGTCCCGCTTGGCCAGCGGGTGCAACAGGGGGGATATCGCTAACGGGGAATTCTCGCCGTGGTGCTTCCTCTGTGCCTGGCTCAAGCTGTATATAAGCGCCAGAGAGCACGGTACCCAACCCACTAATACCTTCACGGCCAATGCGCGGTTTAACCACCCAAAAGCGGGTATCTTCGCGCAGAAGGTCCTCCACTTCCGGCTGAATACGAGCGGTCAGCACTGCATGGGAAAGGTCGTCAGACAGGCGCACGCTTTGTACGCGGCCTACTTCAACATTACGGCTGCGAATCAGCGTATTGCCCGCCTCAATGCCTTCAGCACTCTCCATGGTCAGCGTCACCTGAGTTCCACGACTAGCGTAATTGTCGTAAACCAGCCATAACCCAATAGCAATCGCGACGATCGGTACCACCCAAATGGGCGATAATCTGGTCTGGCGCGATGTTTTAGCCTTATTTAGCTCCTGATCGTTAATCGGGTCAGTGTTTGACGATTCTGTTTCGTTAGCCATCAACAGGTTCCTTGGTGGCCGCTTTACGGCGAAGAAGAGGGTGACGATGTGGAAGAGGGGTATCCCAAATTAAGCGCGGGTCAAAGGTCATTGCTGCAAGCATGGTTAACACAACCACGGCGCCGAAGGCGAGCGACGCAGGGCCTGGCGTAATCGACATCAGGGAGCCTGCGCGAATCAGTGCCACTAAGATAGCCACCACGAAGACATCGACCATTGACCAGCGACCAATAAACTCTGTTAGACGATACAGCCGCGTGCGACTTTGAGCATTGAACGCACTGCTACGTTTAACCACCAAACAAAGCCAAGTTAGTGCAACGAGTTTACCTACAGGTACGATAACACTGGCGATAAAGATAACCGCTGCGATCGGCCAGGAGCCCATCTGGATCAGTTGAACAACGCCACCAATAATCGTAGAAGGCGAGGAGTTGCCTAGGCTAGTAGTGGTCATAATGGGGTAGATATTGGCTGGAATATACATAATGGCAGAGGCGCCCAGCAGTGCCCAAGTACGTTGCAAGCTGTTAGGAAGACGCTGATGAAGCTTTTCATGGCAGCGAATGCAATGCCCACGGCCCTGGGGCGATAGGCGGTTAATCAGTCCGCAGGTTGGGCAGCCGGTCAGCCCTTGTTCACCAGCGGGTAGGCCTGTCCGGGTACCTTCGGGAGCCAGTGGTTCTCCCTCAAGCGAGAACCACATCCAATCGGCATCCAGGGACTGGCTTGTCATCAGCAACAGCAGCGCAAATGCACAAAACGCCCAGAAGGAGATGCCTATTTCCACATCGGCCAGGCCCGCTATTTTTATCAGGCTCACCAAGGCGCCAATAATAAAGACATCGGCCATCATCCACGGCGTTAAATGCGCCAGTGAGCGTGCAATATCGCGACTAAAGGGCAGGGGGCGATCGCGAAGTAGTCCAAATTGAAGCCAAAGAACGCCAAGCAAATACACGGCTGGCAGCACCACTATGGTCATAATAACGGCGATAGCCACCACGGGTTGGTGAAAGCCAATCAGTGTGGTGGCGGTCTGGGTCAGCTCGATGCGGTTGCTTACTCCGCTGACCGTAAAGCTAATAAACGGAAACGACACTGCCAGCATTAGTGCGACAAGCGAGGCGATGGCCAGGGCCATACTGCGCTGAGCGGGGTAGCGATGGCGCTTAACCAACACGTGTGAGCAGCGTGGGCAGCTTGCTTTCTCGCCAGAATTTAACGGCGGTAGCGCGGATACCCAGTCGCATTCGTGGCAGGCACGCAAACGCCGTCGCTGAGTTCTAACCTCAGGCGGCAAGCTGTCAACAAGGGGGGCGTTGACGGGCAGTGGACGGCGCTTAATCAATTTTTGTGGGCGCAAAAACCAAAACTCTCAGTGCGAACCCCTAGCAAAACTACTAGGATGTGGCGGATTAAGCATGTCAAACACGCATTTTAGCAAGTCTATGTCACTGAAATAATGTTTAAAAACATAGTCTGGCCGCTTGACCAATGGGTTAGTTTAGACAACGATGCTGCGGCGCAATGGCGAACAGTTAGATTCGACCTGATTGGCCGCGTACTTCCGCGTCAGGTTTACGTGCTAGTGTCGCCATATAGTGGCAGGCATTGCTAGTAATAGCATCTTACTGCCGTTGCAATGAAGTGTTGCTCAGAAGCACAACCTATAAAACAGTACCGATCATTATGTCATGAAGGAAATGAAATGTTGCTTCCCACATTAGCAGTTGTAGTTGGATTGATCTTACTGGTTTGGAGCGCCGAGAAATTTATCGACGGTGCGGCGGCAACCTCTCGTTGGCTTGGTTTGTCACCCCTATTGATCGGTATGCTGGTGATTGGATTTGGTACTTCGGCGCCGGAAATGATGGTGTCCGTGCTGGCGGCGATGGACGGAAATCCAGGTTTGGCTGTGGGGAATGCCTACGGCTCGAATATTGCCAATATCGGTTTAATCCTCGGTTTGGTAGCCCTTGTTGCACCACTGTCGGTGCACTCTAGCGTTATCCGTAAAGAGATGCCGATATTGATGCTGGTCATGTTAGCAACGGGCCTAATGCTGCTGGATGGATTCGTCGCGCGTTGGGAGGCCGTTGGCCTGTTGCTGGCATTGGTTGTCTTTATCGTTGTGAGCATTCTGCGTTCTCGCAATCAGTCCGACGATGCGCTGGTGTCTGAGGTCGCTGAAACCCTGGATAGCAAGCCGATGTCCCGCGGTAAAGCCATCATGTGGACGCTGGTGGGGTTGGTGCTGCTCATCGCTAGTTCGCGGCTTCTGGTGTGGGGAGCCGTTGAAATTGCACTGCGCTTTGGTGTGAGCGATTTGATTATTGGTTTGACCGTAGTCGCCATCGGGACGTCGCTCCCTGAGCTTGCTTCCTCGATTACTGCCCTGCGTCGAAAAGAGCACGATATGGTGCTGGGCAACGTGGTTGGGTCTAACCTGTTTAATAGCTTGGCGGTGGTCGGCCTCGCCGGTGTCATTGCGCCGATTGAGGCGGGGCGAGAGGTGCTCATGCGCGACTGGAGCGTGATGACCGGTATGACGCTGCTGATGATCCTGTTTGCGTTTTCTTGGCGTGGTCGCCCGCGGCGCATTAATCGCTTGGAAGGGGGGATTCTGCTGGCGCTGTTTGTCGCGTACACCAGCTATATGGTCAGCGTCGTTATCATGTCGCGATAGCGCCTACTTTGCCATACCGCACCGCAAGGGTAATTGGTGCGTCAATGCGACTCATCTTGGACATCCGGCGACTATAATACAATGGTTGTCCAAGAGGGCGCTAGTGACGGGAAGCTAAGCTGTGTGAAGCAAAGTAACGCAGGAAAAGTAACGCAAGCAAAGTAGTGTAAAAAACTAGCGTAAAGAAATAAGCTTAGTGCTTATAACTAAAAGTGTCGTGCCATGAAGGCTCAACTAAGCTTGTGTTAACCCATCCATGGGATGCCAATTCAGGTCTTAGGAGAGTGAAATGGAACTTGATCCGCTGGTGTTATCGCGACTGCAATTTGCATTCGTCGTGTCGTTTCACGCTATCTTCCCAGTATTTACGATTGGTCTAGCGTCCTATATTGCGCTGCTCCATGGTCTGTTCTTCACAACGAAGAACCCTGCATGGGATCGTCTCTCACTATTCTGGACAAAGGTGTTTGCCGTTGTCTTTGGGATGGGGGTTGTGTCGGGCATCGTTATGTCGTTCCAGTTTGGCACTAACTGGAGCAATTTTTCCCAGGCCTCTTCGAATTTCCTCGGCCCCATGCTCAGCTATGAAGTTGTCACCGCGTTCTTCTTAGAGGCAGCCTTCCTGGGCGTCCTGCTATTCGGCCGCGGTAAGGTGCCTCAAGGGGTTCATTTATTTGCTGCCATTATGGTGGCGGTGGGCACCTTTATTTCTTCTTTCTGGATTCTATCCGCTAACAGCTGGTTGCATACCCCTGCGGGCGTAGAGTTAGTTGACTTCCGCTTCCACGTGACCTCCTGGAGCGAGGCGATCTTTAATCCGTCGTTTCCTTACCGCTTTATGCATATGGCCGTTGCCTCATTCTTGACCGGTGGCTTCGTTGTCGCTGGGGTGAGTGCTTGGTTTCTGTTGCGCGATCGAGACCCGGAAGCGAATCGCCGAGCTCTCTCTATGTGCCTCTGGCTGCTGCTTTTTTTGGCACCGACTCAGGCCGTCATCGGCGATTTTCATGGCATAAACACCCTGGAGCACCAGCCGACTAAAGTGGCTGCCATGGAAGGGCACTGGGAAACCTCTGGCAATGTGCCGCTGCTGCTGTTTGCCATTCCTGACCAGGAAGCACAAACCAACCACTTTGAGCTGGCTATTCCGAACTTGGCCAGCATTATCTTGACTCACTCTGTTGATGGGGAGGTGCCGGGGATTAGTGAAGCGGCGCCTGAAGAGCAGCCGCCAGTGCTGATCGTCTTCTGGGGCTTCCGAGTTATGGTAGGGATTGGTCTGCTAATGATTGCGGTGGCGCTGACGGGGCTGGTGTTGCGCCGCAAAGGGCGTATCTATGACCAACGTCTATTCTTAAAAGGCCTAACGGCAATGATTCCCATGCCGTTTATTGCTGTTTTGGCGGGCTGGATCGTCACAGAGTCAGGACGTTCCCCCTGGTTGGTTTACGGCATGATGACCCATGCCGAGGGGTTAACACCCTCGCTCACTGGCCCTATGGCACTGTTTACGCTGATTGGCTATGCCTTGGTTTACGGTGTGGTGTTTTATGCGGGCATTTATTACCTCACGCGCGTGGTGCGCAACGGTATGCTGCCGGAAGAAGAGCGTGAAACGACTGACGAGAACTTCAAGCGCCCCATGCGGCCTATGTCGGCGGCGCATACACCTTTTGATGATGACGTTGACCCGGTGAGGAGCTAGACATGGAAATGTTTGATCTAACGTTAGTTTGGGCCTTCATCATCGGTTTCGGCATCATGATGTATGTGCTTATGGATGGGTTTGATTTGGGGTTGGGTATTCTCTACCCCTTTGCTCCCGATGAAGATGCTCGGGATGTGATGATGAATTCGGTGGCGCCAATTTGGGACGGCAATGAAACATGGCTAGTGCTCGGCGGGGCTGGGCTGTTAGGCGCTTTCCCACTGGTCTACTCGGTGTTCTTGCCTGCGCTTTACATCGGCGTTTTCTTAATGTTAGCAGGCTTGATCTTCCGTGGCGTGGCCTTTGAATTTCGCTTTAAATCTCGCCGTAACCGCCGCTGGTGGAACCGCGCTTTTTGCTGGGGGTCGGCGGTTGCCGCCTTTGCGCAAGGTGCCGTGGTAGGGGCCTATATCCAGGGCTTTCCGGTTGAAGATTTTGCCTATGTGGGCGGTGCCTTTGACTGGCTAACGCCTTTCTCGGTGCTAACGGGGCTTGGCTTGATGGCAGGCTACGCGCTGTTAGGAGCAACTTGGCTAATACTGAAATCAGAGGGGCATGTGCAGGATTGGGCCTATAAAATCACTCCACTGCTGCTGGCACTGGTGCTGTTTGTTTTTGCGGTGATTAGCCTCTGGACGCCGTTTGTGAATCCTTTGGTCTGGGAGCGCTGGTTCGGCAATATTCAACTGATTTGGGTTTTCCCATTTGCTGCCTTGGCTTGCGCTTTTGTGGTTTTCCGTTCGGTGCAAAAACGGCGTGAAGGGGTGCCTTTCCTGGCCACTATCGGCATTTATGTCTTCACCTATTTAGGCCTGATCGTCAGTAAATGGCCGGTGATCGTGCCGCCGGATTATACGCTGTGGGATGCGGCTTCTTCGCCGGAGTCACAGCTGTTCCTGCTGGTAGGTATGGTATTCGTTATCCCGATTATATTGACCTATACCGCTTGGACCTATTGGGTGTTCCGCGGCAAGGTACGTGTAGGCGAGGGATACCACTGATTCATGGTAACTGAAGACACGCTTTCTCTTACGCCGCGCAGTTGGCTGCATGCGTTGGCTAAGGGAGAGCGTAAACGCCTGCTTGGTTCAGCGCTTTGTGGCGTGTTGGCAGGTAGTCAAACGATAGTCGTGGTGGTTGGGCTTGCGTGGCTTATTGATCAGCTAGTGGTGCATCATCGGTCACCCATTTCTCTATTACCGATATTTTCCCTTCTGGTGGGCAGTGTGCTGTTACGCGCTGCCTTTCAGTGGGGGCATGAAACATTAAGCCTGGAGGCAAGCCTGCGAATTCGACAGCGTGCCAGAGCTCAGCTGTTGGATAAACTGTCTGCCTTGGGCCCGGTGTGGCTTACCAATCAGCATAGCGGCTCGCTGGCAAATCAGGCGGTTGAGCATATAGATGCGCTGGAAGGTTATTTCGCGCGTTTTTACCCTCAACTGCGCATTACGTTCTGTTTGCCGCTATTGATTCTGGCGGTGGCGGGTTGGCTGGATTATCTGGTGGCGCTGTTCCTGCTGCTTTCTGCACCGCTTATTCCACTTTTTATGGCATTGGTTGGCATGGGAGCTGAGCGCCTTAATCGCGACCAGTTCGTTGCGGTATCGCGATTGTCAGCGCATTTTATTGACCGTGTGCGCGGTATGACCACACTGCAGCTTTTTGGCCGTACGTCAGCCGCACAGCAGGATGTTTGGTATGCCACGGATGGTTATCGACGTCTTAGCATGCGTACCCTTCGGTTGGCTTTTCTCTCATCGGCAGTGCTGGAGTTTTTTTCCTCGGTCGCGATTGCGGTTGTGGCTATGTATGTCGGTTTCGGCCTGCTGGGCTACATCGAGTACGGGCCGGCAGCATCGTTGACGCTTTTTTCGGGCTTAGCGGTGTTACTGCTCGCGCCTGAATTTTTCCAACCGCTGCGCACGCTTTCTCAGCATTACCATGATCGCGCGGCGGCACTCGGTGCCGCCGAGAGCGTGGTGAATATCCTCAATCAGCCAAGTTTGGTGAGTGGGCATCACTATATGGCTCCGCGGTCAGATAGGTCGGCCATTGAGTTAAAGGCTGCTTGCGTTGCTTATCCTAGCCGTGGGCAAGTGATAGGCCCTATCGATCTCACCATTCAGCAGGGTGAGGTAGTGGTGCTTAGCGGTGTCTCCGGTAGCGGCAAGTCAACGCTGTTAGCGCTGCTCGCGGGCTTTATCGCCCCAAGCGCTGGCAAGTACCTTCGACAAGAAAGTAGCCGCTATGCCTGGCTGGATCAGCAGCCCTGTCTCTTGCACGGCAGTTTGATCGATAACCTACGGTTGGCGGCGCCCGAAGCTTCCCGTGGAGAAATGCTTGCCGCACTCCATCGCGCTGGTTTTGGGCCTCTGTTAATTCAGCTACCCGAGGGTCTGGATACGTTAATCGGCGAGCGTGGGGTAGGGTTATCGGGTGGCCAAGCTCAACGCCTTGCCCTCGCGCGAGTGTATCTTAGCAATGCGCCGTTGGTGCTCTTAGATGAGCCGACGGCGAGTTTAGATCAAGAGACAGAGCAGTTCGTGATGGCTGCTTTGCTTGAGCTTGCCCAAGAGGGGCGCACCCTGGTCATAGCGACCCACCATCCGGCCGTGATCGCCGCCGCTCAACGCCATCTGGCTTTTGAACAGGGTGAACTGGTAGAGGTGGCCTCATGATGGCTATTTACCGTGACTTCCGCCCTTGGCTGCTGCTCTTAGTGCGCCGCCGCAGGCGCTTTTTGGTGGGCGCCTTGCTGGTTTGGGTCACCCTGATGGCCGGGCTTGCGCTGCTGGGGTTGTCGGGTTGGTTTATTACCGCTAGTGCTTTGACCGGTATCGCTTTAGCGCTGGGTATTCCTGCGCGGCTCGATGTTTATGTTCCCGGTGGTGGCATTCGTTTCTTCGCCTTGGCGCGCACTATCGCGCGCTATGTTGAGCGTCTGTATAACCATAATACGGTGTTAACGCTGCTTGCCGACTTGCGTTATCGGGTATTCGGCCATTTAACACGCTTCGACGACGCTCGCTTGCAGGGTGAGCGTGCCAGCGACTGGCTGAGCCGTTTAACGGCTGATATCGACACCCTGGATAATTTTTATCTGCGACTCTTGGTGCCACCATTGGTGGCGCTGCTTGGTGTATTGGCTGTGTCGCTTTTTGTGGCTATTTGGTTACCCAGCATTGCCGTGCTGATGGTGGTGACGCTGGGCTTGCTCTGGCTGGTAGCGACCTTGTTAGCGGCTGCCTGGGGATTTTCGCAAAGCTATCAGCAGGTGGTTGACCAGCAGTCGCTGCGCCGCCTAGTGGTCGACCAAGTACAGGCCTCGGCTGAGTTGATGAGCTATCAAACGACCCAGTGGCACCGGACGATGATCGCGACTCAAGAGCAGCAAGCGTTCGGCAATCAGCGCCGCTTGGGGCGTAAAGCGGCGCTAATAAACTGCCTGGTGAGTGTCATAAGCGGATTAATGGTAGTGGCAGTTATGTGGTTCGCTAGCCTGGTATTTAGCCAGCAACTGGTCACGGGCCCTGTTTTGGTGATGGTTGCATTGATAGTGCTGGGGGTGAATGAGGCGTTTATCGCACTACCTGCTAGCTTTATCAAGCTGGGCGCTAGCTATGCAGCGGTGCGTCGGTTAAATGCGCTAACCAGCGATTCATCGTCGGCTGCCCCTGTTGTTACGCTACCTGAAGATGTTGATTTCAGCGTTCAGGTTAATCAGCTCTCTCTGCGCTATGCGCAAACATTAGAGCCCGCGCTAAGGTGTATTAATTTTCAACTACCCGCTGGAAAGCGAGCGGTGATTACCGGCAATTCTGGTGCCGGAAAATCGTCTTTAGCCAGTGTATTGATGGGACGCTTACAAGCAACTCAGGGTGAGGCGATGGTGGGTGGCGTGCCAGTGTGGCAGCTCTCGGTCGAAAGCCGTGCTAATCACTTTGCTATGCTCACTCAGCACGTGGATCTGTTTGATGCCTCTATTGCTGAGAACCTGCGTATTGCCAACCCCACCGCAAGCGATGAAAGCCTCTGGGAGGTATTGAAGGCCGTTGCCTTGGATGGTTGGGTTGAGCAACTGCCGAAAGGCTTAGCCACGTCGGTGGGCGAAAAAGGCCAGCAGCTATCGGGTGGTCAAGGTCGGCGTTTGGCATTAGCACGGCTAATGCTTTGTAGCCCTCAAGTGGTGATTCTTGACGAGCCATTTGCAGGCGTTGATGCGGTGACGGCAAACCACCTTGCGGCTTCCCTGGATCAATGGCTGCTTAATCGAACGGTTATATTCTTTGTCCATCAAGTTGGTTCACTGAACCCATTGCCTGGGGTCGAGTACCACTGGCATTTAGATGCCGGTAGACTTAGCCAGTTCGCACTTAAAGAATCGGTAATGAGCGATATTGATTAATTGATAAGAGATAGCCAGGAGCCCTCCATGCACGAATTTTTACGCAATCTTCCTAAAGTAGAGCTCCATTTGCATATCGAAGGCTCGCTGGAACCAGAGCTAATGTTTGCACTAGCACAGCGTAATGGGATTGAGCTGCCCTATACGACAGTTCAAGAAGCCAAAGATGCTTACCACTTCAATGATCTGCAGGGGTTCCTGAATCTCTATTTTCAGGGCATGAGCGTGCTGCGTAACGAGGAAGATTTTTACGACCTGGCGATGGATTATTTCAAGCGCGCGCGGGAGGAGGGTGTTGTGCATATCGACATGCACTTTGACCCCCAGGCG
Source organism: Halomonas sp. A3H3 (assembly GCF_000982975.1). Lineage (NCBI taxonomy): Bacteria > Pseudomonadati > Pseudomonadota > Gammaproteobacteria > Oceanospirillales > Halomonadaceae > Halomonas > Halomonas sp. A3H3. Next base: position 4,365,854 of record NZ_HG423343.1, read on the forward strand.
CACCTACAGCGTGGTGTGCCGCTTGAAGTGGTAATGGCTGGGCTATTAAAAGCTAAGCAGGAGGCAGAGGATAACCTCGACCTCTCTATCGGCATGATTATGGCTTTTCTCCGCGACCGTCCCGCAGAGGAGGCGTTGCATGTACTTGAGCAAGCCGCTCCCTATTGGAAAATGCTAGATGCCATCGGTCTGGATAGCGCTGAACAAAACAACCCACCGGTAAAATTTGTTGAGGTGTTTAAGCGCGCTAAGCAGCTTGGGCTTGTGCGCGTGGCCCATGCCGGGGAGGAAGGCCCCGCAAACTATATTAAAGAAGCCCTGGATATCCTTGATGTTCAGCGCATTGATCACGGGGTGCGCTGTTTAGAAAGTGATGTGCTAGTTGAGCGTTTGCGCAGTGAACAGATTGTTCTAACGGTTTGCCCACTTTCAAACGTCAGCTTAAAGGTAGTAGAGGATTTGCGTGATCATCCGCTGCCCAAGCTTTTGGCTGAAGGGCTCAAAGTAACCATTAGTTCGGATGACCCCGCCTATTTTGGTGGCGGTATGTTGACCAATCACATTGCTTGCGCCGATGCGTTTGACTGGGATGAGGCGGTTTTTCGTCAGATAACCCGCAACGCCATTGAGGAAGCCTTTACTAGCCCAGGCCGACGCGAAGAACTTCTCGCTCGTTTAGCTGGGGTATAGCATTACAGCGCCTAGTCACACAGACTAGGCGCTGTTTTAATCAGATGCAGTGCTAGGTTTTTACTCATAAATATTCAAATCGCTGTTGACCCTGGCGGTGAATCGGGTAGTATACGCACACGTCAACGGGGCACGGCCTCATCGACTAGCTCTTTAACAATTTGATCAGGTAATTCATGTGGGCGCTTGCTGATGTTGGTGACAAATCACCGAATATCAAGGCAAGCGACTCAAGCAATAAGGTTTTAAAGGATTCGTCCTTTGGGATCTGTTTTGAATGAATTCGTTTGAACCTTGAGCCAAGTTTGATCCGCTTTTGTTGCCCTCGGGTGACATGTAAGGATCACATAGATCTTAAACTGAAGAGTTTGATCATGGCTCAGATTGAACGCTGGCGGCAGGCCTAACACATGCAAGTCGAGCGGTAACAGGGGTAGCTTGCTACCCGCTGACGAGCGGC
>NZ_HG423343.1:4367103-4431124 GCF_000982975.1 Halomonas sp. A3H3
CGAGAGTAGGTCATCGTCAGGCACTTATTATGAAAAATCCCCCAGGGCTGATGCCTTGGGGGTTTTTTTTTGCGTGGCAGGGTGAAGGGTAAGTCGTGAATCGTGAGTAGAAAAACCTCACAATCACCCTATCACCAGCAGTTTTATAAATCCCTGCGGTGTTGGCAGATGCCACCGGCCCAGGTCTCATAAATAGCGCGATCATCCGCCAGCATCATGAGTGCAAACAGCCGCTCACCAAGCGTGGTGCAATGATTGATTCGTCGAGAGAGTAGCGATGTTGCCTGGGTGTCAATCACCACAAAGTCAGCCTCAAGGGTAGGCGCCAACTGACCGATGTGGCTATCCAGCGAGAGAGCTTTTGCATTACCCATGGTTAAGCCATAAAAGCCCTGCCATGCGGTAAGGGGCTGTCCGCCTAGTTGACCCACTTGATAGGCCGCTTTAAGCGTTCCAAATCCCGATAAATCAGTGCCTGCGCCGATATCGCTGGCAAACGTATATGCCATGCCCGTCTGTTTGGCTGCTTCCCGGTCGAATAACCCGCTACCCAGAAAAAGATTGGAGCTGGGGCAAAAGGCAATATTGGCGCCTCGATCCGCCAAGCGTTTGCGCATGCCGTTATCGAGATGAATTCCATGAGCGAAGGTGCTACGGGGCCCGACTAAGCCTGCCTCCTCATACACGGCCAGGTAGTCGCGGCTGCCTGGAAACAGTTCGGCTACCCAGTCTAACTCGCCACTGTTTTCAGCCAAGTGGGTCTGTAACCAAAGGCTAGGATCATTACGTAAGAGGGCGCCGGCAGCGTCCATTTGCGTCTTAGTTGAAGTCGGCGCAAAGCGCGGTGTGACGCTATAGCCCAGTCGGCCGTTGCCGTGCCAATCCTCAATAAGTCGCTCGCTGTCAGCAATGCCAGATGCACCGTCCATCAGCGCCTCTGGCGCATTACGATCCATCAATACCTTGCCCACCAGCATGCGCAGCTGACGTTTTTGGCAGGCGGTGAAAAATGCATCTACGGAGCCGGGGTGGCTAGAACCGAATACCTGGGCAGTGGTAGTGCCCGCGCGTAGCATCTCATCCAAAAAAGCATTAGACAGCGCTTCAGCGTGGGCATGATTAGCAAAGCGACACTCTTCAGGAAAGGTGTAGTCGTTTAGCCAGTCAAGCAGTTGGCGGCCATAAGAAGCCATGATATCCAGCTGCACATAGTGCACATGGGTATCGATAAACCCCGGCATAATCAGCTTGTCACGATAATCAAGAACGTCAGCCCCTTTGGGTAGCAAAGGTGAGAGTTCGGCGAAATGGCCGACGGCATGAATATGCTGGCCTTTCAACCAGAGCAGTCCGTCGCCGTAATGCTCTAAGCTGCCCGGTTCAGGTGTATTGCCATCGCCAGGGTCACGGGCAAAACTAATCAATTCGGCACGAATGAACGTATCGGTAGAAGAAGTCATATCAACTCGGGGTCGTCGGAGAATCGGTCATTAGCGTTCGCACTGCCTGGGGGGCAAGGCCACGGTTTTCTTGCGAAGAGGGCGTGTCCGTTAGCCAAAGCAGTTCAGCCACCACCGTTAAAGCAATCGCATAGGGCGTTTTATTACTCAGCTTAGTGGCGTGAATGTGGCCGATGGGGCATCGCACCTGCGCAATTTGATCGGCGGAGTAACCATCGCGCTTAAGGCGTCCTTCAAAGCTTGCCCATTTACTGTCAGAACCAATCAGCCCAATCGAGGCGATGTCATCGCGCGCGATCAGCGCTTTGATCAGCGCATAGTCTTCGTCATGGTTGTGCGTCAATACCAGTGCGTGGCTATCAGCAGGTAAGGCGGCAACACTTTGCTGTGCATCTTGGAGTGAATAACAGCTAAGTCGCGGCTGCTGCTGATGCTGGTGGTACTGCTCGGCAAACGCATCGCTTCGGCTATCGTACCAGTGTAATTGCCAGGGAAGCGGCGCACTTAGCTTTACCAGTTGCTGCCCTACGTGCCCTGCACCAAAGATCGCTATGTGCGTTGTAGTGCCTGGAAAGGCTTCCAATAGGATATTAACGAACCCACCACAGCACTGGCCGCTTCGTCCGCCCAAAGAGAAGGCTTCCAAACTGAGGCCATAGCGTTTTTCTGTCAAACAGGCACGTGCAGCGGTAATGGTTTGCCACTCAAAGGTACCCCCGCCTAGCGTATCGAAGATCGCATCGTCGGTGATCACCATGCGTGCGCCAGGCTCCCGGGGAGTGGAGCCTGCGCTGGTTACCTGAGTGGCTAATACATGCGGTATGCCGTCGCGCTGTAAGCGGTGTAGCGCCGCATGCCAGCTTTCTGGGTTTTGACTAGAACTCACAGCACTTTCTTCCTGATAGCGTTGGCTGCCAGCACGACCCGCTCTGGTGTGGCCGGTGTATCTAAGTGAGGAGAGATGGCGTAACCAGTAAGGCTCGATAGCGCATCGCGTAGCGCTGACCACACACTGATACCGAGCATTAAAGGGGGCTCACCGACTGCTTTTGAACGGTAGAGACTGGCCATGGAGTTGGGATGGCCTTCCATTAGCGCGACATTGAAGACGGGCGGTAGGTCGCCAAAGGTAGGGATTTTATAGGTCGCCGGGCCATCGCTGACAAGCACGCCTTTGTCGTTCCACTTAAGCTCTTCACTGGTCAACCAGCCCATTCCTTGAATAAAACCGCCCTCCACCTGACCAATATCAATGGCTGGGTTTAGTGAGTCTCCCACGTCGTGCAAGATATCGACACGATCGACCTGATACTCCCCACTCAAGGTATCCACGCTTACTTCTGCCACTGCCGCGCCAAATGCGTAGTAGTAGAAGGGCCGACCTTGACCAACTGAACGATCATAGTGAATAAGCGGTGTGGCGTAGAAGCCTTTTTCAGATAGTGATATGCGATTGAGGTAGGCTGTTTGCACCAACTCACCCCAAGGTATGCGGCGCTCGCTTTCGCCGAACCCGGCCACTAGCATGCCATCTTCCAGGCGCATCCCTTCGCGATCCAAGCCCTCTGAATAGTGCTCGGCGGCAAAATCAAACAGGCGTTCTCGCAGTTTACTGGCGGCATCCCGCGCGGCCATACCGTTTAAGTCAGCACCGCTAGAGGCAGCGGTAGGGGAGGTATTGGGGACTTTATCGGTTCGCGTAGCGGTAATGCGTACCTTCTCCAGATCCAGGCCCAGCTCCCGAGCCACTACCTGACAAATTTTAGTATGTAGCCCTTGGCCCATCTCGGTACCGCCGTGATTGATCATCACGCTGCCGTCAGTGTAAACATGCAGAAGAGCACCCGCCTGATTAAGGTGCTGGGCGGTAAACGAAATGCCAAATTTAACCGGGGTAAGTGCCAGTCCTTTTTTAATGATAGGGCTGGTGGCGTTGAAGTCACTGACCGCTTTGCGCCGTGTCCAGTAATCGCTGTCGCTTTCGAGGGTTTCAACGAGCGTATGTAGGAGTTGTCGCTGGTCGACCTGCTGGCCGTAATGGGTCACCTCGCGGCCATCGCGGTAGAAGTTGCGCTTACGTACGGTCAGTGGATCTTCGCCAATCTGGCGGGCAATATCATCCATGGCCGCTTCGATAATCATCATCCCTTGGGGGCCACCGAAGCCCCGGAATGCGGTATTAGAGGCGGTATGGGTTTTTGCTCGATGACCGACTACCTGGGCGTCCCCCAGCGAGTAGGCGTTGTCGGCGTGGAACATAGCGCGATCAACGATAGCGTCGGAAAGATCCGGCGAGTAGCCGCAGTCACCGATCACCGTAATCTCACCACCCTGAATAACGCCCTCAGCATCAATGGCGAGTCGATAGCGGTTATGGAAAGGGTGGCGTTTACCCGTGGCGCGCATATCTTCACTGCGCGGTAAGCGGAGTCGCACCGTCTTGCCTGTGCGGTGGGCAATAATCGCGGCTATACACGCCCAGGGGGAGGCCTGAGTCTCTTTGCCACCAAAGCCACCACCCATACGGCGCACTTCTACGGTCACGGCATGAAAAGGAATATCGAGCACCTCCGCCACCAGCTTCTGGGTTTCGCTGGGGTGCTGGTTGGAGGTATGGACGACAACGCCCTCATCCTCGGTGGGGTGAACCACGCAGGCCTGGCCTTCCAGATAGAAGTGCTCTTGGCCACCGACGAATAGCTCACCCTCAATCAGCTGTTCCGCTTGATCAAGCGCCTGCTGCCAATCACCACGGGTCTGCACATGAGTCGGGCGTACAAACTCCTCACGCTCCGTTGCGGCCACCGGATCTAAACTGGCAGGTTGCTCGTCTATGCTAATGGCGGCTAGCTTGACGGCACGACGTGCGGCCTGCAGCGACGTTGCGGCAACGGCGAAGAGGCATTGGCCTGCGTAGCTGATCGCTTGATCGACAAAAATGGGATCGCCCGGAAAGACCGGCCCGATATCGGTATGCCCTGGCACTTCATGAAAGGTAATCACATCGACTACCCCTGGCGCCTCTTTCACCTTGCTGAGATCAAGCTGCGTTAAGGTGCCGTGGGCGACGGGCGATAGGCCAAGCGCCACATGCAGGGCATCTGCGGGGAGTACCAAGTCGTCAATATAAGCGGCCTTGCCGGTGACGTGCTTTTCAGCACTTTCGTGAAAACTTGCGCTTCCCGCCTGTCGCTGGTCATTACTGTCCCCCGTATGACGTGCCAAGGGCCCTGAGCCTTGGATGTGGTCGTGTAGTTCACGGCGAGCACGGCTGCTATCGCCGTCCAGTTTAGTGAGCGTACGCATGGAGCATCACCTCGTGGTCGGGCGCTAAGAGAGAAAGATAGAGACGTTCAAGCAGGTTCTTGGCAGCTTGCCGGCGATAATGCTGACTGCCCCGCACATCACTCATGGGCTGGAAGTCGTCATCAAGTGCCTGCTGAGCGGCGCGAAAAGCTTCCACGCTGATGGTGCACCCTTCCAGCGCAGCTTCGGCAGCTTGTGCGCGCTTGGGAATAGCGGCCATTCCCCCAAAAGCGATGCGTACATCGTGCAAGGTGCCTTGTTCAATGCGGTAGCTAAAGGCACCGAGTAGCGCAGAGATATCATCTTCGCGACGCTTGGATAACTTCCAAACGCGTAATTGACTGTCCTCAACCGGCTGCGGAATGAAAATCCGCGAAACGACTTCATCAGCCGCTAAAGCGGTCTTTTTGTAATCGAGGAAGAAATCCTCCAGCGCTAAGCAACGCTTGCCGTTTGTGCTGGCAAGTTCCACCTGAGCTCCCAAGGCAAGTAGCACGGGTGGCGTATCACCAATAGGTGAGGCATTGGCGATATTGCCACCCAGCGTTCCCCGATTACGAATTTGCTGGGAGCCAAGCCGGTGCAGCAGGTGAGCAAACGCAGGAAAGTGCTTTTCAAATAGCGGTTCGAGCTGGGTATAGGTAACCCCGGCGCCTATCCACCAGCCGGTTTGATGTCCATGGGTAGCCTCTTCAACCGTCAATAGCTCGGCAACCCGGGAAACGTCAATCAACTGATCAAGCGGCGCCAAGCGCTGAGTGATCTCCAACCAAAGATCAGTACCGCCTGCCACCAAGCGCGCCTGGGGAGTTGCGCGACGCAATTGCGTTAGCTCTTCCAAAGACGCTGGCTGAGCAAAAAATGGCGCAGTTCCTGCCGAATCGGCGGTCTGAGTGTCGCTTTCTGACGCTGGCAACGTCGCGTCGAACCACTGAGGGCGCTCATAGGGCGTATCATTCATACGCAGCGCCGCATCGCGGATAGGACGATAGCCGGTGCAGCGGCACAAATTACCGCCCAGAGCGGCTTCTAGGCGTTCAGGTGATAGTTCTTGTAAAAGGGGAGTAGGGCGTTGAGTAAGATCGCTATGCAAGGTGAAAAGTGACATAACTATACCTGGCGTACAAAAACCACACTGACTGCCATGGCATTCGATCATCGCTTCCTGGGCTGGGTGCAGGCGACCTTTTTCCGATAACCCTTCAACGGTGACCAAGTGCCTGCCCTGTAGCTGGTGAGCGGGCGTAATACAGGCGTTAGCGCTGGTAAACTTTTGGCTACCAGCCGTTGACTCGCCAATCGCCACGGTGCAGGCGCCACAGTCACCGGAAGCGCAGCCCTCTTTGGTGCCCGTTAGGGCCAAATGCTCGCGCAGTAGCGTTAAAATACTGGCGTCGGGTGAAACGTTACACCGCTGAGGGGTACCATTGAGCAGGAACGTCATCGTTGCCATGCCGAACTCCACTGTTATTGTATAGACCGGAATTTTTTTGACCGATCGGTCAATATAGGTTGAGCTTGGGACAAAACGCCCTACCTTGCAAGTATTTGCTCACTGCACAGGAGTGGGGCAAGCTGGTGTGAAATGCTAACTTTTGGGGCAGTCCAGTCTATCTTCTCACCCAGCTAAGCATTCATGTGTAATTAAACATTCAAGCTAACAATCACTCACGCTATTGGGGAATACTGTTAATGACCGCCGTCTCTGCCACTCATGAAAGCCCTAGCCGGGAAAGAATAGAAACAAGTATTCTGGTGGCCGCTGAGGAGGTGTTCTCTCAGCACGGCTACCGCGGGGCGAGCTTGCAAATGATCGCTGATCGAGTCGGTCTCCCCAAAGCCAATATTTTGTACTACATGGGCAGTAAGCAAGCGCTTTATGTGCGACTGCTTAACCGCATGATGCGCCGCTGGAACGAAGTGCTTGAAGACATTACTCCTGATAGTGATCCCGCGACGGTACTCAGTGACTTTATTCGCACTAAAATGGTGCTGGGGCAGCGCTATCCCGAAGGCTCAAAACTTTTTGCGGCGGAAATTTTAGCCGGTGCTCCCTTCTTAAGTGATTATCTGGGCGGCGAGTTACGCGATTGGGTCTCCTCTCGTGCCGCGATCATTCGCCAGTGGTCAGCCCAGGGAAAAATGGATGCTGTCGATCCGCGCTGGCTTATTTTCCTGATTTGGTCTGCCACCCAGCACTACACTGAATATAGTGCCCAGGTCAGCGGTATTCTAGGCCGCGATGCGTTAACCGAGGATGACCTTGAATCCATCTCCAGCTTTCTTGAGCACGTTATTCTAAAAGGCTGCGGCGTTACTTCACCCGCGCCCAATAATTCTGCACCTAAAAGCAGTGCAGATGCTCACAGTGTGGAAAAGTGATCTTCACATGAGCGCTTTACCTATTGATCAGTATCTTGATCCGCTTAAAACTATCTTGACTACCCATAATCGTCTGATGCTGATTGCCCAGCCGGGGGCGGGTAAAACCACCCGTGTGCCGCTCTGTTTACTTGAAGAAGAGTGGGTCAAAGGGCAAAAACTACTGTTACTTGAGCCTCGTCGTGTAGCTGCGCGTTTGGCAGCCAGCTTTATGGCCCGGCAATTGGGTGAAGACGTTGGCCAAACGGTGGGGTATCGCATGCGCGGTGATAGCTGTGTGAGCGCGCAAACCCGCTTGGAAGTAGTCACCCAGGGCGTACTCACTCGCATGCTGCAAGATGACCCGCTGTTAGAAGGCGTTGCCGGGATCATTTTTGATGAGTTCCATGAACGCAGTTTAGAAGCTGATGTGGGATTGGCGCTAACGCTGGATGTGCAGACCAGTATTCGCGATGATTTGCGCCTACTGGTGATGTCGGCAACCTTGGATGTCGAAGCGCTCAAGCGGGTGTTGGGCGAGCAAGTACCTGTTATTGAGTGCCATGGGCGTCAGTATCCTGTGGCGACGGCTTATCGTCCTTCCCTGAGTGGTGAGGAGAGCATTAGCCACGCAATTCGGGTGGTCGAGGAAGCGCTCTCACTGCCTGGTACGCAAGGCATACTGGTAATCTTGCCCGGTGTCGCCGAAATTAATCGCTTGGTTCAGGCGCTGGAAAAAACGCTGCCCCATCTGGCGATTCGGCCGCTGCACGGCAGAATGAGTATTGCTGAACAGCAGGCAGCCTTGGCGGCGAATACATCGAAACAGCGCATTATCGTCTCCACCGCCATCACCGAATCGAGCATTACCGTGGATGGTGTGAATGTGGTGATTGACGGTGGCCTGGAGCGGGTGCCACTTTTTCAGCCGCGTACCGGGCTAACCCGTTTAACGACCCGGCGGATCAATCGCGCCAGTGCCGATCAGCGTCGGGGGCGTGCAGGGCGTCAGCGGGAAGGCCGTTGTTTTCGGCTCTGGGCCCAGGAGCAGCCGTTGGCGCCTTATGGTGAGCCTGAAATTCAGCAAGCGGATCTCTCATCACTAGTGCTCGAACTGGCGTGCTGGGGCGTCGCATCACCCCAAGCGCTAAGCTGGGTAACATCGCCGCCGGAGGGTGCCTGGCGCAGTGGCCAATCGCTGCTCGAGCAATTAGGCGTGTTAGATCACGAGCACAGGCTTACCCCTCTAGGTAGCCGCTGTGCCAAGTGGCCAGTTGAACCGAGAATTGCCGTGATGCTAGAGCGGGCTTCAGAGTTTAATACTGTACCACTAGCCTGTGGAATAGCGGCACTCCTTGAAGAGCGCGACAGCAACGAGCGATCCTTGCATGATGCGTTAGCACTGCGTCTTCGTCAGCCTAAACGCTTCCCCAGTTGGCAGCGTGAAGCGCTTAGGCTGGCTAAGCGAGCAGGAGTGGCACTTAATGACGCCGTGCTAGTACCGCTTGGGCCACTCTTAGCGCTGGCGTACCCTGAGCGCCTTGGCCAGTCAATTGAGCCGGGTAAGTTTCGGCTTGCCAATGGCAAAACCGCTACGCTGCCGTTAAACGATACGTTGGCGCATCAAGACTACGTTGTCGCTGTCGCATTAAATAGTGCGGCTGGCGACCAGGCGCGGATCATCTCAGGCGAACCGCTATCACTTGAGTCGCTGCTTTCGCTATATCCTGGTATTCGCCAATGGCAGCCACGAGTGGCGTGGTCGCAAGAACAGGGCCGTTTAATTGGTGAAGAGGTGCAAGCTCACGGCAGCCTCGTCATTGCCAAACGACCTCTAGCACACTTACCCGAGGAGGCGGTGAAAGAGGCGCTATTGAATGCACTACGCCAGCGGCCCGAGCAGTTATTTGGCGATAATTTACAGCAGTTGCGCGGGCGAATGGCGCTACTTCGCGAGTACCAGGGGGACGAGTGGCCCGACTGGTCCGAGCCAGCGCTATTAGCCTCATTAGAGAACTGGCTAGCCCCTTACCTAATCGGTATTAAACGGTTGAGTCAAATTGAGAAATTGCCGCTAGAGCGCTATTTGCTCAATTCACTGAGCTGGGAAGCACAACGTGAATTCGAGCAGTTAACCCCATTAGCGCTTGAGGTTCCTAGCGGCAAACAGGTTGGCTTAGACTACCTGCCGTGCCTTTCCCAGCGGCCACCTGTGTTAGCGTTGAAACTGCAAGAGGCCTTTGGCTGGCGGGTAACGCCCACCGTTGTCGATGGTGCCGTTGCCGTAATGATTCACCTGCTTTCTCCCGCGCGTCGGCCGTTGCAAGTCACCCAGGACTTGGTTAGCTTTTGGCAGAAGGGTTATCCTGAAGTACGCAAAGAGATGCGCGGTCGCTATCCAAAGCATCCCTGGCCTGAAGACCCACTGACAGCACCCGCCACTGCGCATACCAAGCGAAAGGCGTGACCGGTTTCGCTGCTTCGACTCCGATAATTACTCGCTGCGCTTTTCCGGGATTTCATCGGGAATGCGATAGCGCACGCCATCTACGCGTTCTTCCTCATAGCGTTGATTCTCTTCTTCAGGCACTACGCCGATGACGGTTTCCTTAGACCCATCCGGCCAAGTGTAAGTCGTGCAGCCTGCCAGCAGCAGTGGAATAATCAAAAACAGTGTGATGGGTAAGGCGAGGTGGCGTTTGAGCATAAGGCACTCCATTGGGTGGCGCTGATCCTGAGAATTGGCTGAGTATCTCACATTGAGAAACTATAGGTGGTCATTAACGTGGCTGTAAATGCTTATGTAGGTCTATGATAATAGTGGCTAACCCTTCAGCCTTAGACTGATACGAGAGCCAAAGAAAACCGGAGGTGGTATGTGGTCTGTAGTCAAGTCAGTGTTAGCAGCCCTACTAGGCGTTCAAAGTAATCAAAAGCGGGAAGAGGACTTTAGCAGTGGCAGGCCCGCAGCCTACCTCGTTGCGGGGGTGGTGATCACGCTGCTGTTCGTTTTGATGCTTGTTTTTTTGGCCATGTTTGCGGCCCGCTGAAAAGCGTTGATAGCGTTAAATAAGCAAAGCGTGACGAATCGCACATATTTTCTATACTGCTAATATCTAATTTCATCCTACCCTAATCTAACGATAAGAAATAACAACAATAAAACTGGAGGTCTCTATGCGTTCACGGTGGTGGCTAATGGCCGTATCCCTTGCTGCAAGTGGATCGCAGGCTCAAACGAACGGTTGGAACATGCCTGTCGGCGTTACCGATGTGAGTAGCGATATTTACGGCCTGCACATGACCATATTTTGGATATGTGTCGTGATTGGATTGGTGGTGTTTGGGGCAATGTTCTACTCCCTGTTTCGCTATCGCCATTCCAAAGGTGCAAAGGCCGCCCACTTTCATGAGCACACTAGTGTGGAAGTGTTATGGACAGCTATCCCTATCTTGATCCTGGTAGGTATGGCGGTGCCCGCCACCGCAACTTTAAAAAACATGTATGACTCATCAGACGCCGAGTTGGATGTAATGATTACCGGTCAGCAATGGCGTTGGCGCTATGAATACCTGGGTGAAAATGTGGCATTCACCTCCAGTATGAGTACGCCGAGAACGCAAATCAGCGGAGAAGAAACTCGCGGAGAGCACTACCTATTAGAGGTTGATGAGCCGCTGGTGCTGCCGATAAATCGTAAAGTACGCTTTCTAATGACCTCAGATGACGTTATTCACTCTTGGTGGGTGCCGGATTTAGCGGTTAAGCAGGATACGATTCCCGGCTTTATCAATGAGAATTGGGTGAAGATCAACGAGCCGGGTATTTACCGCGGGCAGTGCGCTGAGCTGTGCGGTATCGACCACGGCTTTATGCCTGTGGTGGTGCACGCTGTGGAGGAGGAGGAGTTTGATGGCTGGCTAGCTGAGCGCAAAGAGGCTGCTGAGCAGGAAGCCATGGGGGTTGACCGTGAATGGGCAATGGATGAGCTAGTTGAGCGCGGCGAATCAGTGTATCAATCGATCTGCTCCTCTTGTCATCAGGCCGAAGGCCAAGGTTCTCCACCCGCCTTTCCCGCGTTGGCAAATAACGAACAGCTCATCAATGATGTGGATTGGCATCTAGATAGGGTCGTCAACGGTGTATCGGGTGCTGCTATGCCTGCTTTCCGTAGCACCTTAAACCCTGTTGAGATAGCGGCTGTGGTCACCTATACGCGTAACGCCTGGGGTAATGATACGGGTGATGTCGTGCAGCCCTCTGCAGTAGCTGAGTTAATTGCCCAGTGATGTTGGTTTGCCACTCAATTAGACAACAATATTTCGGAGACACACATGGCGCCCAAACTACCTCCTCAGCCACCGCTGCAACATAGCACCACGGCCGTCGCCGATGGGCAGTCCCATGGTCATGCTGCGCCGCCGAAAGGCATTTTTCGCTGGCTACTGACCACCAATCATAAAGAGATTGGCTCCCTTTATTTGATTTTTTCGCTGACGATGTTTTTCATCGGGGGGATATTTGCCCTGGTGGTCAGGGCCGAGCTTTTCCAGCCCGGCCTGCAGCTGGTTGAGCCTGAATTTTTCAATCAGATGACCACCATGCATGGCTTGATCATGGTGTTTGGTGCGGTAATGCCTGCTTTTACCGGCTTAGCCAACTGGATGATACCGCTACAGATTGGCGCGCCAGATATGGCGTTACCTCGATTGAATAACTTCAGTTTTTGGCTTCTTCCTGTGTCATTCACACTGCTACTTTCAACGCTACTCATGCCCGGCGGCGGCCCTAATTTTGGTTGGACGTTTTATGCACCGCTGTCGACGAATTTTGCTCCACCTTCGACAACTTTCTTTATTCTTGCGCTACATATTGCCGGTATTAGTTCTATTCTCGGTGCCATCAACATCATCGCGACCATTTTAAATATGCGTGCGCCGGGTATGCGTTTAATGGATATGCCGCTATTCGTATGGACATGGCTGATTACCGCTTTCCTATTAATTGCGGTAATGCCGGTGCTAGCGGGTGTCATCACGATGATGTTGATGGATATCAACTTTGGCACCAGCTTCTTTGATGCGGCAGGTGGTGGGGATCCGGTGTTGTTCCAGCATCTATTCTGGTTCTTTGGGCATCCCGAAGTATACATTATGATTCTGCCAGCTTTTGGTATTGTCTCAGCGATTATCCCCACCTTCGCGCGTAAGCCTTTGTTTGGTTACGCTTCCATGGTGTACGCCACTGCGGCCATTGCACTGCTGTCATTTTTAGTCTGGGCCCACCATATGTTTATAGTGGGTCTACCTTTGGTGGCAGAGTTGTTCTTTATGTATTCCACCATGCTGATCGCCGTGCCAACCGGCGTGAAGGTATTTAACTGGGTAACCACACTGTTTCGCGGCTCGATTAGTTTTGAATCGCCGATGCTGTTTGCTCTGGCTTTCGTGGTGCTGTTTACCATTGGTGGTTTTTCAGGGCTTATGCTGGCGATTGCACCGGCGGATTTTCAGTATCACGATACCTACTTCGTCGTTGCCCACTTTCACTATGTGCTAGTCCCGGGGGCAATCTTTGCGATTATGGCGGGGGTCTATTACTGGCTGCCTAAATGGACCGGGCATTACCCCAATGAGAAGCTGGCCCAGTGGCACTTCTGGTTCTCGATTATTGGTGTCAATCTAACCTTCTTCCCCATGCACTTCGCAGGCTTGGCGGGAATGCCGCGGCGGATCCCTGACTACGCCCTTCAGTTTGCGGACTTTAATTTACTCTCAAGCATCGGTGCCTTCTTCTTTGGCGCATCTCAACTGCTCTTTGTATTGGGCGTCATACTGTGCGTGCGCGGTGGCAAAAAAGCGCCAGCAAAAGCCTGGGAGGGGGCCGAGGATTTAGAATGGACGGTGCCTAGTCCAGCACCACTGCATACGTTTGAAACGCCGCCAGTGTTTCATCGTACGTCCCACTAGCAATGACATAAAGCACATGGGTCACTGGCCTAAGAGGTGTTATGGATAGCCAAGAGCAGGCAAAGGTAGGTGTGCGCCGCACGGTTATTAGAACAATCGCCGTATTGATAGGCATGTTTGGCTTTGCCTTTGCACTAGTGCCGCTTTATGACGTTTTTTGTAGCATTACTGGTATTAACGGCAAGGTGGACGCCACTGCGAAGAGCGTCGTGCACGAAGAAGTCGATGAGTCGCGCTATATAAATGTGCAATTTATCACGCGTGGTAGCCCGGGCCTGCCGTGGCAAATGAGCGTTGAAATGCGCCAGATGAGTGTGCACCCCGGGCAAATGGCGGAAGTCGATTTTACCTTCACCAATAATAGCAGTAGCGAAAGCTGGGGGAGAGCAGTGCCCAGTGTGTCTCCCTCTACTGCCACGACGCATCTACGTAAAATCAGCTGTTTCTGCTTTCAGGAGCAGCAGTTGCAGGGTAATGAGCGGTTAACCATACCGTTGGTATTCCAGCTAGCGCGTGATCTGCCCGACGATATTAATACTATTACACTGGTGTATACCCTCTACCCGATAGAGCATGTGATTCAAAATGCTGCATTGGATAATACGCTTAAGAGCAGCGCTAACAACGAGCTTGTAAACGACCCTATAAACAATCTCAGTAACACGCCTAAAAACAATAAAGCGGCGGGAGAAGCGATATGAGCAGTGGTAGCTATTATGTTCCGGCGAGTAGCCGATGGCCTGTTCTCGGCTCGGTTGCCCTAGGCGCCATGATGGTCGGCACGGGCATTAAACTCGTTTATGACACCGGGTTACCGCTGGTGTTAATCGGTGTGGTAGGCATTCTTGCGGTGATGGGGCTCTGGTTCCGTGACGTCATTAGTGAGTCTCGGGGAGGGCTTTATGATGAGCAGATGGATCGCTCATTTCGTTGGGGGATGGGCTGGTTCATTTTTTCGGAAGTAATGTTTTTTGCCGCCTTTTTTGGCGCGCTGTTTTACGTACGCATGTTTGCTATTCCATGGTTAGGGGGAGAGGGGGCAAAAGGTGTTTCCGCATTACTATGGCCTGACTTTGTCGCCACTTGGCCGTTGTTGAATCCACCGGACTCATCCATTGCCGGCCCTGAACAAGTCTTTAGCCCGTGGCAACTGCCTCTCGTCAACACGCTGATTTTGATAACTTCCAGCATCACGCTCACCGTTGCTCACGAAGCTTTAAAAGTGGGTGACCGGAAGACTTGCCGCAACTGGCTAACGGGAACGGTGCTATTGGGTTGCTGCTTTATCATGATCCAGGGTGTCGAATACTACGAGGCCTACGCCCATTATGGCATTACCTTGGAAGCCGGAATTTTCGGGGCAACATTCTTTATTTTGACCGGCTTTCATGGTGTGCACGTGATTATCGGCACGCTGATTTTAGCCACCATGCTGGTACGCATTATCAAGGGCCACTTTGGCGACGAAAACCATTTTGGTTTTGAAGCCTCTTGCTGGTACTGGCACTTTGTTGATGTGGTGTGGGTTGGGCTGTTTATTTTTGTCTACGTCTTATAACCGCATTAGCCTAACTGGCCCGACCAATAGCCGAAAATAATAAGGGCCATGAGCAGACAGGCTAATCCAATTCTCCATTTGAGAGAGAGTAGTAGGCGGCGAGAAGAGACGTTATCTCTAATCAGGAAAATGGCGCCTACGGCCAAGCTGATAACCATCGCAATAAACACGGCGGCAATGAGTAGTTGTAACCACATGATGAATCCCTCTCGGCAATGGCGTTTTTATAGTTGGTATCTGTTTTGGAGTTTGCTGGTGGCGTTAGGTATTAGTTTAGGACTATGGCAGTGGGAACGGGCAGATGACAAGCGGTTGGCCATCGCCGTTCGCGATGCAGCCCCTACCTTAGTGCAGCCTACCGAGCAGCCAGCGCAAGGCGCCCAGGTAACGTTGCGTGGGCAGTATTTGGCGGAGCAAACGCTCTATTTGGATAATCGCGTTGTAGACGGAAGAGTGGGGGTGGCCGTACTAACCCCGCTGCGTGATAGTTTCGGGCAGCTTTGGCTGGTACAGCGTGGCTTTTTAGCCACCGGGCCGCGTCGCGAAACGCCGCAGACAACCACACCCAGCGGTACGGTCGAAGTGATTGGCGAGTGGCAGGAGGTACAGTCTGGCGGGCCGCTATATGGGGAAAATAGAGAAGGGGCAAGGCTGCAGCAGCTTAGCCTTGAACCCTGGCACGCTTCGCTAGGCGCGTTTAGTTACCCAGGCTGGTTGCACGCCAGCGAAGGCGATGGGGTCTTAATCCCATGGTGGGAAGCCAATGTGATGCCGCCCAGTCGGCATATGGGCTATGCCTTTCAATGGTGGGGGCTGGCACTGGCGGCCTTGATGGTGATGTTTATTGGCGGATATAAACTGCGTCGCGATGGCGCTGATAAAAAAGCTTTAGTTAATAAAAATAAACAGAGGTGAAAAGTATGCAGGACGCCAGACATATTCGCCGTCAGCGGCTCAAGTTAATCCTTATTTTTGTCGTTTTTGCGGCGCCCATGGTCGCTGCTTGGGGAATGGTCGAGTTACGCATCGGTATTCCCGATCGCCATACTGCTCACGGAAATGTGGAGCTGGAATTGCCCATGCTTGACGAGTGGCCTTTAACAATAGCTGCGGTCAATAGCCAAGAGGAGTGGGTCTTGGCCTTTGACTGCTCTCAGCAGTGTGAGCAGCGTAAGGATGAGTTTTGGCGTTTACACCGTGCTTTAGGGCGCGAAGCGCCGAGGTTAACTCGCTTACGGATTGGTGGGGATCCCGAATCGCTGCCAGGAGAAATGACCAGCGAATGGCAGCACTTACCTCCGTGGCGTCAAGCCAACTCGGCTTGGCTGCTTGATCCAATGGGGCGACCAGCACTGGCCTTTGAGGCCAACGTAGCCACTGAGGATGTGCTCGAGGATATCCAGCATCTACTTAAAGTGAATCCTCAATAAAGCGCGCTAGCCTCTGCTGTTAAGGAAACGCCATGCACGATTCATTTCAGCGCCGCTTGCGCTGGTTAGTGCGATTAACGCTGGTAGGTACTCTATTTACTGCCGTAGTGATGCTGGTAGGCGCCTGGACGCGTTTAGTCGATGCTGGTTTAGGCTGCCCTGACTGGCCGGGTTGCTACGGCAAGCTATTAGTTCCTGATAATGATCTTGCCACGCTTCATCATCCCGATGTCCCGTTGGAGCCCTTTAAAGCGTGGGTAGAAATGGTACATCGCTATATCGCGACGCTGCTGGGATTGGTGATCGTTAGCGTTGTAGCCTTGGGCTGGCCGTTGCGTCATCGTCGCGATTACCCATGGCACCTAAGCTTGATGCTGCTGGTGGTTATTTTGCTCCAGGGCGCCTTTGGTGCCTTCACCGTTACGCTCAAGTTATGGCCTCAAGTCGTTACCCTTCACCTCCTGGGCGGGTTGAGTGTGCTGCTGCTGCTCTTTTGGCTGCATCTTCGCTTACGCCTCGCTGTGGCGCCAAAGCCAACAAGTGAGCCTCGGCGAGTGAATGCGTGGTGGGGTATTGCGGCATGTTTGCTGGTAGTGCAATTGGCTCTAGGTGGGTGGGTGTCCAGCAATTATGCCGGTATTGCCTGCCAAGGTTTTCCTACTTGTAATGGCCAGTGGATGCCCGCGATGGATATCAGCGAGGGCTTCCATCTTACCCAGACCGTGGGGCCCAATTACCTACATGGGCATTTACATGCCGATGCACGTACCGCGATTCAAGTGGTACATCGCCTGGGGGCATTGTTGCTTGGTGTCGGGCTAATAGTGCTCTGGTGGCGTTATCGACAGTGGCAGAATGTGGTAAGGCCGCTAGCGATTGTCGTCGGTTTGTATGTGCTGCAGGCTGCATTGGGGGTGGCCAATGTGGTGCTTTGGTTGCCGCTTTGGCTGGCGCTACTGCACACAGCGGGCGCCATTGCGTTGGCCGTTGGGCTCGTTTGGGCCTGGTGGCGTTGGCGCTATCATGAGGCTGGCGTTTACTCAACGACGACTCATTCACCTTATAACAACGTTATCGTTCAATAAAAGGGAAGCATGCCATGCGAAATATAACAATGACGCTACCCACGGCAGTGCCTTCTATGGTGTGGGGCTGGAAAGAGCTCCTTGGTCTGTGCAAGATGAAAGTTGTTGCCGTTATGTTGGTGTGTGCTGCCGTAGGAATGGCGTTAGCAACCCCGGGCCTACCACCATTGACGAACGTAGTCCTTGGGCTAGCCGGTATCGGCTTGGCCTCTTGCGGTGCGGCGGCTTTTAACCATGTCATCGACCGCCACTTGGACGCGGTAATGACACGAACGTCTCGTCGTCCTTTGGCAAGTAAACGTCTACCCGTGGCAATCGCTCTAGGTTGGGCGTGCTTGCTTTCAGTCGCGGGTGTTGCGCTATTGGTGTGGCAGGTTAACCATTTAACGGCTGCGCTAACCTTTGCCTCCCTAATTGGTTATGCGCTGATTTATACCGCTTTTTTAAAGCGGGCGACACCACAAAATATCGTCATTGGAGGCGTTGCTGGCGCTGCGCCGCCACTGCTGGGGTGGGTCGCTATTACTGGGCAAATTACCCCCGAGCCTTTGCTTTTAATGCTGATTATTTTTGCCTGGACGCCGCCCCATTTTTGGGCGCTGGCCATTCACAAGCGCGATGATTATGCCCGGGCTGGTATCCCCATGCTGCCCGTTACCCACGGCATTCCTTTTACGCGGCTGCAAATTTGGCTGTATGGGTGGTTAACGGTGTTAGCCACCTTACTGCCGGTGATGATAGGCATGAGCGGCGCGCTCTACCTAGTGGTCGTGCTGTGCCTGAATGCGCGCTTCATGGTGTGGAATTGGCGAGTGTGGCGTGGTCAGGATCCTGCTGCTCCTATCGGCGCATTCTGGTTCTCAATTCGCTATTTATTAGGTGTTTTTGGGGCGCTATTACTTGATCACTACGCTGCGGCGCTTGCTTGGTGATCCAAACAAAGAGTTGGACAGCTATGCAGTCAGAAGAGAAGCAAGCCTAGATGCTATTGGCAGAATAGTGGTATAAGGGTGTACAATTTTCGTCAAGCAATTTATCCGCTGAATGAGGAGTTTCATGAGCTCAACGGTAGCGCTGGTATTACTCGCCGTGGCGATTGCAGTCATTGTAGGGTTGTGTTTCTACGCATGGTCGTTACGCAAAGAGGTGAGTCGTCGAGAAGCTTATCGTCGCGATGAAGACGCTCGCGCCCAACAAAATAGCTTAGAAAACCTCGATTATGTAGCAAGCGCACTGGTTCAGGAGCAGGTCGATATTACCGAAGGCGCCTGGCGGTGCAAGGTGTTACTGGAAATCATTGATCCTAGTTTAACGGAACGAACTGAATTTAAGGCATTTGCCGAGCACTACAGCCGCACTCAACACCTGAATACCCATACCGCTCGTCAACAGTTGTCCCCCCGAGAGCGTATGCAGGAAGACAAAGAGCGGCTGATGGTAGAAAATGATATGCGCGATGCCGTATTGGAGGCAGCTCGGGCAGTGCTGAAATGGCGTGCCCAAGGCAGAAAAGCGCTGCATTAATGACAGGTTTTGAGCGGTTTAAACCGCTCAAAAGCATAGCAAGCTAATTTTTAGTGCCCATTGCGGCAATTTTGCTATGCTGAAGGATGTCGGTATTGGCAAGAAGTTGATATCTTGGCATTGTTGCCTTCCTGCGCTTAAGCGTGAATGATAGGCACATCGCTCTATATCGACTGGGTGTTGAGTAATTAGTACGTGATTATTGGTACTGGGAGCTTGATACTATCAACAGCGATATGGAGCAGGCGAAAAATGGATGCTCTCGCAATAAGAAGCATTGGATAGATTTGGTCACTTATGGCCATTTCAGCATTGGATCAAGAAGGAGTCTTGCATGAAAAAATCAACGACTGGCTTGCTCATCGGTTCCGCACTGGTAGTAGGTCTATCTGGCTGTGCCAGCTCGGCCTCACAGTCTTCCGGCCAAGCAAGCGCTAGCAGCGACCGCAGCTGGTACCAGCACCCTGCGGTATGTGGTCTGGCAGGCGGCGTTATCGGTGGCAGCATTGGCTACGCCACCAGCAGTAGTTCTGATGAAGAGAGCGGTGCTGCTACTGGTGCCGCAGCTGGTGCTGCTATCGGCGGTCTGCTATGTGCTGATCGTACGCCTGAGCCGGTTGCACCTCAGTGCCCGAGCTATGGCGAAGTGCCTGCTGGTGTTGCAGTTGACGCCGAGGGATGCCCGTTAGATTCTGACGGTGATGGCGTGCCGGACTACCGCGATCAGTGCCCAGGCACTCCCGCTGGCGTTGAAGTTAATGCCAACGGTTGCCCGCTTGACTCCGATAACGACGGTGTGCCCGATTACCGTGATCAGTGCCCGAACACTCCTGCTGGTGTAGAAGTGAACGCCCTGGGTTGCCCGGATAGCGTAGTTCTGGAAGATGTTAACTTCGAGTTTGATTCTGCTCAGTTAACCTCTAACGCTCAGAGCGTGCTTAACGGTGTTGCAGAGCGCTTGGTCAGCAACCCTGATGTTCGCGTAAGCATCGAAGGCCACACTGATTCACGCGGTTCTGACGAGTACAACAAAAACTTGTCACAAGAGCGTGCTCAATCTGTTGCTAACTACTTGGCGAGCCGTGGCGTAGAAGCTAACCGCATGCGTGCGGTAGGTTACGGTGAAGAGCGTCCGGTCGCCTCTAACGAGACTGAAGAAGGTCGCTTCCAGAACCGTCGCGTTGAACTGGATGAGTGGAACTAAGTTCACTTATCATCTGAGGTTTGCGGTTTGGTTATAAAGTGCTAGCGGCAATCCACAGGTAAAGAAACGGGAGGCTTATGCCTCCCGTTTTTATTTTAAGCGGTCGGCAAGTCTGCTAGTCTTGCTGCTGTTTTATGTTGGTACATTTACACCTCTCCCAAGACCATTGATAGCGATATGTGATCCTTGGTATGGATCACCACTGCGCTCAAGGAATCTGAATGCCTATTGTTACTCTGCCTGACGGCAGTCAAAAGACGTTTGAAGCACCGCTAACCATTATGCAGCTCGCAGAATCCATTGGCCCTGGTTTGGCTAAGGCCTGTATCGCTGGAAAGATCGATGGTGTGCTGGTAGATGCCGCTGACCTGATCGAGCAAGACGCAACGGTGGCGATAATTACTGCCCGTGACGCTGAAGGGCTGGAAATTATTCGCCACTCCTGCGCTCACCTCATTGGTCATGCGGTTAAGCAGATGTACCCCGAGGCCAAAATGGCCATCGGGCCAGTTATTGAAGATGGTTTCTACTACGATATTGAGTTTGGTCAATCTGTCACACCGGAAGACCTGGAAGCCATCGAAGCGCGTATGCAGTCACTGATAGAGCGTGAGTACGATGTGGTACGCGAGTATGTTGATCGTGACCAGGCAATGCTGACTTTTTTACACCGCGATGAACCTTATAAGCAGGAAATTGTTCGCGATATTCCCGATGACGCGACCATCCGGCTTTATCATCACGAAGAATACACCGATATGTGCCGCGGGCCTCATGTGCCAAATACCCGCCACTTAAAAGCCTTTAAGTTGACCAAGTTGGCCGGTGCTTATTGGCGCGGTGACGCTGCAAATACTATGTTGACGCGTATCTACGGCACCGCGTGGGGTGATAAAAAACAGCTGAAGGCTTACGTCAAACGTCTCGAAGAGGCGGAGAAACGCGATCACCGTAAGTTGGCGCGTCGGTTGGATCTCTTCCACATGCAGGAAGAGGCGCCGGGGATGATATTCTGGCATCCAAACGGCTGGGCGCTATGGCAGCAGATCGAACAATATATGCGGGGCGTCTATAAAGAGGGTGGTTATCAAGAAATACGCTGTCCTCAGATTATGGACGTATCGCTTTGGAAAAAATCAGGGCACTGGGATAACTACGCGGACGGCATGTTCTTTACTGAATCCGAAAAGCGTGAGTATGCTCTTAAGCCGATGAACTGCCCTGGACATGTTCAGGTGTTTAATTCTGGTTTGCGTAGCTATCGCGAATTGCCCGTTCGTTTTGGTGAGTTTGGTGGATGCCACCGTAACGAGCCTTCAGGTGCTTTACACGGCATTATGCGTGTGCGGGCATTTACGCAAGATGATGGCCATGTTTTCTGTACTGAAGCTCAAGTTGAGCCTGAAGTGACTGATTTTCATCGCCAAGCGCTAAAGGTGTATAGTGATTTCGGCTTTGAAGATATAGCTATTAAAATTGCTCTTCGCCCGGAAAAGCGCATTGGAAGTGATGAGGTTTGGGATCGGGCAGAAGATGCGCTGCGTAGCGCATTGAAAACTTGTGGCGTCGAGTGGCAGGAACTTCCTGGCGAAGGCGCGTTCTACGGCCCCAAGATTGAATATCATATGAAAGACTGTCTGGGGCGTGAATGGCAGGTCGGCACTATGCAGGTCGATTTTATGATGCCAGAGCGGCTTGGGGCTCAGTATGTGACTGAAGAAGGTCAGCGTAAGTCGCCGGTAATGCTGCATCGTGCTATTGTAGGCTCCATGGAGCGCTTCATTGGCATCTTGATTGAACATTATGCGGGCGCTATGCCATTATGGCTTGCGCCTCAGCAGGCGGTTGTCATGACTATCACCGATTCGCAGCGTGAATATGCGCTCGAATTGGAGAAACGTCTGCAAAAAAGTGGCTTGCGTGTTAAAGCGGACTTGAGGAACGAGAAGATCGGCTTTAAAATCCGTGAGCATACATTACAGAAAGTTCCCTATCTCCTTGTGGTGGGAGATAAGGAAGTCGAAGCTGACTCAGTGGCCGTGCGAACACGCAGCGGCGAAAACCTCGGTACAATGACGGTCGATGAATTTATTGAACGCCATACTGCCGAGAGAGCAGCCCTGGCGACATCGTCAATGGCCTAAGGAGACGGAACGATCAAGAGAAGCAACCAGCGCGGGCGTCCAGCAGACAAACGCCCACCAATGAACGAGCGAATTGTCGAAGAAGAAGTACGCCTTATTGGTAGCGACGGTGAGCAGTTGGGCGTTGTGCCCACCACCGAAGCGCTAGAGCGTGCTGAATCTGAAAGCTTAGATCTCGTGCAAATTTCGAATGCCGATCCCATCGTCTGTAAGATTATGGATTACGGCAAATTCGTTTTTGAGACCAAGAAGCAGAAAGCGGCTCAAAAGAAGAAGCAGAAGCAAATCCAGGTTAAGGAAGTCAAATTCCGTCCTGGCACCGATGAAGGCGATTATCAGGTCAAGCTTAAAAACCTGACGCGCTTTTTGGAAGGTGGTGACAAGGGCAAAGTCACACTGCGCTTCCGTGGTCGTGAAATGGCGCACCAGGATATCGGCCGTAAGCTGATGGAAAGGATCGCGGCAGACCTGGAAGAGATCGGAGTGGTAGAGGCCTTTCCTAAAATGGAAGGCCGCCAGATGATCATGATTATTGCCCCGAAAAAGAAGTGATCCAACGGCGATGTCAACGGGCCACCGTTAAACCGGTGGTCGGCCCTGGGTTTTCTAAAAAATATCGAGCGGAGTTTTCCTCATGCCGAAAATCAAAAGCAACAGCGGCGCTGCCAAGCGCTTCAAGAAGACTGCTAATGGCTTTAAGCACAAGCAGTCTCACCGTAGCCACATCTTGACCAAGAAATCGACCAAGCGTAAGCGTCAATTGCGTGGAATGAAGCAGATCCACGCGTCTGATAAAGCGCTCATCCAGCGTATGCTGCCGAATCTATAAGTCGGGTTTTCGTTTTTCTGAGTGCACAATTTTTTTGCCTCAGCCTTAAAGTCAGGAGTGTGTTATGACTCGAGTTAAACGTGGCGTAGTAGCGCGTCGTCGCCATAAAAAAGTATTGAAGCTTGCCAAAGGTTACTACGGTGCCCGTTCACGCGTTTTCCGTGTTGCCAAGCAAGCTGTAATCAAAGCTGGTCAGTACGCTTACCGTGACCGTCGCAATCGTAAGCGCCAGTTCCGCGCGCTATGGATCCAGCGTATTAACGCTGGTGCGCGTGTTAACGGTATGTCTTACAGCCGCTTTGTTGGCGGTCTTAAGAAAGCCGGTATCGAAATCGACCGTAAAGTATTGGCCGATTTGGCAGTACACGAGAAGGCTGCATTTGCTGCCATCGTGGAAAAAGCCAAGGCTGCCCAATAAGGTAATATGCATAGGGCTTGTGCCCGTGTTACGTGCCTGAGGTCATTTCAGAGTGACCCATCCAGGGGAAGAGCAGCCGCTCTTCCCCTGTTTTTTTGTCACCTTCAACGTGCCACGCCATCTTCACGGATGGACACCGCTTAATTCGGAGTGAAACGGATGGATCACCTTCCTACTCTGGTATCTGAGGCTCGCGACGCCATTCAGGCTGCGCAGAGTGTCGCCGCACTAGACGAGTTACGAGTACGCTACTTAGGTAAGAAAGGTGAGGTAACTGCCTTGCTGAAGGGCCTGGGGAAGCTGTCAGCCGAAGAACGCCCGGCAGCAGGCGAGCGTATTAATCAAGCCAAGCAAACGCTGGCCGACGAAATTGATGCTAAGCGCGAACAGCTTGAAAGTGAGGCGCTGAATGCCCGTTTGGCCGCTGAAAGTATCGATGTCACATTGCCAGGGCGTGGTCAGGCCAGCGGTGGGTTGCATCCCGTCACGCGTACGCTTGAGCGCATAGAGGGGCTGTTCACACGTATTGGTTATGACGTGGCGGTAGGGCCTGAAATTGAAGACGATTATCACAACTTCGAAGCCCTCAACATTCCCGCGCACCATCCCGCTCGCGGTATGGCTGATACCTTCTATTTTGACGCCACCCGCCTGCTGCGTACTCACACCTCGCCGGTGCAAGTGCGTACTATGAAAAGTAGTGAGCCACCTATCCGTATCGTTTGCCCGGGGCGGGTCTATCGCAGCGATTCAGATTTGACTCACACCCCCATGTTCCACCAAGTGGAGGGCTTGCTGGTCGATGAGGGGGTTAGCTTTGCCGACCTTAAAGGAACTATCGAAGACTTTCTGCAGGCATTTTTTGAGCGCGACGACCTTTCGGTGCGTTTCCGTCCATCCTACTTTCCATTCACTGAGCCCTCCGCCGAAGTGGATATTCAGTGTGTGATGTGTAGTGGATCAGGTTGTCGTGTCTGTTCCCACAGCGGCTGGCTGGAAGTGATGGGATGCGGCATGGTGCATCCTGAAGTCTTTCGTCACTCGGGTATTGATACCGAGCGCTATACCGGTTTTGCCTTCGGAATGGGGGCTGAGCGTTTGGCAATGCTGCGCTACGGCGTGAATGATTTACGCCTGTTCTTTGAAAACGATCTGCGTTTTTTACGTCAATTCGCTTAAGACCGCCGCCGAATACAGGATCAACGATGAAATTTTCAGAACAGTGGCTGCGTGAGTGGGTTTCGCCGCAGCTTGAAACGCAGGCAATGGCCGACCAAATCACCATGGCGGGCTTGGAAGTCGACGCTATTGAGCCGGTAGCCGCCGCATTCAGCGGTGTAGTGGTGGCTGAGGTGCTGAGTAAAGAGAAGCACCCTGACGCGGATAAGCTCAATGTGTGCACCGTTGATGACGGTAGTGGCGAGCCTGTGCAGGTTGTCTGCGGTGCACCCAATGTTGATGTTGGTCAGAAAATCCCCTTTGCCCAGGTGGGTGGCGTGCTGCCAGGTGATTTTAAAATCAAAAAAGCCAAGCTACGCGGCGTTGAATCGCGCGGGATGATTTGTTCTGCATCGGAGCTGGGGCTTGAAGAAGAGACCTCGCCCGGCATCCTGGTGCTGTCGTCATCTGCGCCGGTGGGGGGCGATTTCAGAGAGTTCATGCATCTTAATGACATGACGATTGAGGTCGATCTGACGCCCAACCGGGGAGACTGCCTGAGTATTAAGGGGATGGCGCGAGAGGTCGGCGTGCTTAACCGTTTGCCGGTTAACGGGCCCGTAATCGCACCGGTGGCCGCGGAGGTTGAGGATAGCTTCGCGGTGAGCGTAGAGGCACCAGAGCAGTGCCCGCGCTATATTGGTCGCGTAATCAAGGGCGTTAATGTTAAGGCTGAAACACCGCTGTGGATGGTAGAACGTCTTCGCCGCAGTGGCGTGCGCTCGATTGACCCAGTGGTGGATATTACCAACTACGTCATGCTGGAATTGGGCCAGCCGATGCACGCCTTTGACCGCCACAACCTGCAAGAGGGCATAGTGGTTCGCATGGCCAAGCCGGGCGAACGGCTAACACTGCTTGATGGTAGTGATATGGCGCTGCGCCCCGAAACGTTGATCATTGCCGACAGCTCAGGCCCGCTAGCCATGGCAGGTGTGATGGGTGGGGAAAGCTCCGGCGTTAATGAAAATACCCAGACTATTTTCCTTGAATCAGCGTTCTTCACTCCGCTTGCCATTGCGGGGCAGGCGCGCTCCTACGGGCTACACACAGATGCATCGCACCGTTTTGAGCGCGGCGTCGATCCGCAATTGACACCAGTTGCCGTTGAGCGCGCCACACAGCTTTTGATTGATATCTGCGGCGGCCAAGCAGGGCCTCTTGTAGAAGCGCAAAGTGCTGAGCGTATGCCTGCTGAGCGCGCTATTTTCTTGCGCAGTGAACGGTTAGAAAAAGCGCTTTCCAAGGCTCTCGATAGTGATGATGTAACTGATATCTTGCAACGCCTAGGGCTTGAAGTCAGCGTGCAGGATGCCGGCTGGGCAGTCACTGCGCCGAGTTGGCGTTTTGATCTGGCCATCGAAGAGGATCTCATCGAAGAAGTAGCGCGTATCCATGGCTACAATAATTTGCCGGTGCGCCGGCCGGCGGCACGCTTGGCGCTCCGTTCAGCAGACGAGGCAACGCTTACCCAGGCACGGCTGCGCCGCCAGATGGTTGCCCGCGGCTTCCAAGAGGCGATTACCTACAGCTTTGTGGCTCCTGAGCTGCAAGCGACCATGCTGCCCGATGCTGTAAGCCCCGCGCTAGCTAACCCTATCTCGGCTGATTTGTCGGTGATGCGTGCTAGTTTGTTTCCCGGCTTGGTGCGCGCCATGGAGTATAACCTTAACCGTCAGCAAACCCGCGTGCGGCTGTTTGAAACCGGGCTGGTTTTCAACGGCGAACTGGATGAGTTGTCACAAGTCCCGATGCTTGGTGCTCTGGTCTGTGGTGCGCGGGAAGCAGAGGGCTGGAGTGATGCGAAAGGGCGGGTGGATTTCTACGATCTAAAGGGCGATTTGGAGAGTGTCCTGGCCTTGGGCGGTGACGCTGACGCATGGCGCTTTGAGCCTGCAGAGCACCCGGCCCTTCATCCGGGGCAGTGTGCGCAGCTGCTGCATCGTGGAGAGCCTGCGGGTTGGATCGGTACCCTGCACCCTCAGGTGCGCGCAACGCTTGGCTTGAAGATGGATGCGGTGCTCTTCGAAGTGCGTCTGGATGCGCTTAGCCAAGGCCGTATTCCTGCCTTTGAACCGTTATCACGCTTTCCTGAGGTGCGCCGTGATTTGGCGTTTATACTCAAAGAGGCGACTCCTGTGCAGGCGCTGTTGGATTGCGCCAAGCAGCAAGCAGGTGAGTATCTGCAAGATATCAAGCTATTTGACGTCTATTCAGGTAAAGGTGTGGCCGAAGAGCACAAGAGTATTGCTTTGGGCTTGACCTGGCAGCATCCATCGCGCACGCTAAACGACGAGGAAATCAATCAGTTGGTTGATTCAATTGTGACACAAGTGCGTGTCAAGTTAGATGCTGAGCTGCGCGGCTAATTAAGTAGCTATGTGAGTGCCTGGGCTACGCCACGATGCTTATCACGTTCTTGGCAATGCGTTTGCTACTGTACGTTTGGTACAGAGCGTTTGTTGCTGTGTTTGCTTCAAGGATAAGGAGAAGCCTTATGGGTGCGTTGACCAAAGCAGAGCTAGCCGAACATTTGCATGCAGAGCTAGCCCTGTCCAAACGAGAAGCGAAGGCTATGGTCGAAGCTTTTTTTGAAGAGATTAGAGCCTGCCTTCGTGAGAACGAACAGGTAAAACTATCGGGTTTTGGTAACTTTGATCTGCGAGATAAGCGCGAGCGACCAGGGCGTAACCCCAAAACCGGTGAAGAAATTCCCATTTCTGCTCGAAGAGTCGTGACGTTTCGCCCAGGGCAAAAGCTTAAGCAGCAGGTTGAACACTATGAAGGCGGTGAATAGTCTTTTGGTTTGAGAAATGCTGGTACTCTCAGTTCAGTAGCTGCTCTCGTGTCATGCAAGACTCCCCTTCATAAAAAAGGAGTGCCTTCGGGCGCTCCTTTTCTCTTTTATGATGGGCGTTGTTGTGATGAGTATAGTGATAAGCGCGCCTGTGGAGTGATGGCTTTTGCTACCCCTGCATGCCGCCCCCTTCGATTAGCCAGGTAATCACCACCTTAATGACGTAACCCAGCATGCCTGCGCCGAGCACCACAAACAGCATGATGGTACCAAATTTGCCTGCGTTCGATTTTTTGGCCAAATCCCAGATAATAAAACACATAAATATGATCAGGCCGCTAATCATTAGCGGGGTGATCCAAGCCTCGAAGGTTTGCTGCATAGCCACTCCTGTGCGCTGCGTGTGGGTCACCCGTTTGGGCGATGTGTCTCATTCTAACCAGCCATGTTAATATTTGAGCAAATTCATCAGGTATTTGTCGACTTGACGGTTGGCACTGTGACACTTTGACAGGGGAGTGACGATGCCGAAGCTAAATATTTTGGTGGGTACCATGTATGGCGGTGCCCTTGATGTGGCAGAGCAGGTGAAGCCCCTATTTGAACAGGCCGGTTACGCTGTGGAGATTATTGAACAGCCATCTGTTGATGATATTGTCAGCGGTGACGCCGATTTGGCGCTTTTTTGTGTATCGACCACTGGTAGTGGTGATTTTCCCGGCAGCTTTGTGCCCTTTGTCCGGCAGTTGCGTGACCAAAGTCCTGCGCTTACCACACTTCGCTACGGACTCATTGCACTCGGTGATAGCTCGTATGGTGATACATTTTGTGGCGCTGGCCGCGCGCTTGATGAGCTGCTGGCGGATCATGGCGCGACGCGTTTAGGGGAGCGCCTAGAGATCGATGCCATGGAGACCTTTATGGCCGACGATGCTGCTGTGCCCTGGGTGGAAGAGTGGATCGTTGCCCAGCAATTAGAGGTGGCTTGAGCGATGCAGCGAGCCCCCACCTCGCCTGAGCGCATCAGCGTTGCGCTGGGCTTATGTGTCGTTATGCTGGCAACTTTGCCGCGCTACATGGCGGGAGGGCATGAAACCCGCCAGACGCTGATTATCTTCGCCTTAGCGCTGGTGGCTTTTGCGGCTATTGTTCAGTGGCGCTTACTGGCCGTGGAGGCGCGTCGTCGTCTGCCACAACTATGTAAACGGTTAGTCGTTATGCTGCTGCTGGGAATGGTGGTGATGGGTGGCTGGCATGCGCTGTTTACGGACTGGATCAGTTGGCAGGTATTCATTTCTCATGGTGCTACGCTTGGGGTGCTTCTTCATGCGCTGAGCTTATGGTGGTCGGGTGAGCGTCATGCAGGTTAGCTTTTTTTGCGGTAGTGATTGAAAAAGTCGCTGCAAGACGCACAAAGCAGTAGAATGGTAAAAATTACGCAACGTGGGGCGAATAATGAAGCTAAACACGCCTTAAAGTGGTTAATTGCTCGCTTATTGCCTTGTTTTTAAAATCACTGCCCCCATGTTGCGAGCATGGCGCTTGCCACTATGCGTTGGGGTTCTTAAAATTGCCCCCTTGAACTTATTATATGCAATCAACACAACGCCCAGCCGTTAGAGGACAATTCATGCAAGTTTCTGTCGAGACGACCTCCCAGATCGAACGCCGCATTACCATTCAAGTGCCGGCGGCCGAAATTGACGGGGCCGTTAGCGCTCGCTTGAAAGACACTGCGAAGAACGTTCGCTTGAATGGTTTTCGCCAGGGCCGGGTGCCAATGGCAGTAGTCCAGCAGCGCTACGGCCAAGACGTACGTAACGAGGTTGTCAGCGAAGTAATGCGTGAGCGTTATGTGCGCGCTATTACCGAAGAAGGGTTGAACCCTGCTGGCTTCCCGCAAATTGAGCCATCGGTCAATGAGTCTGGTAAAGACCTAGAGTTCGTTGCGGTTATGGAGATCTACCCGCAGGTTGAGCTTAACTCTATCGAAGGTACAGAGATTGAGCGCCCGGTGGTTTCGGTGAGTGATGCGGATGTCGATGAGATGATCGATACGCTGCGTAAGCAAAATGCAGCCTGGGAAGAAGTGGACGCTGCTGCAGCTGACGGCGATCAGGTCACTATTGACTTCCAGGGTTATATTGGTGATGAGCCGTTTGAAGGCGGTAGCGCCGAAGGCCACACGCTGGTCATTGGTTCCAATAGCTTTATTCCTGGTTTTGAAGAGCAGTTAATTGGCGCCAAAGCGGGCGAAGAGAAGACCCTTAACGTCACCTTCCCTGAGGATTACCAGGCCGAGCATTTAGCCGGTAAAGAAGCCACTTTCAAGGTAACCGTACATAAGGTCAGCAGCCAGAAGTTGCCCGAAGTAGACGCTGAGTTTATCGAGCGTTTTGGCGTTGAAGGCGGCGATCAGGAAAAATTCCGCGCTGAAATCAAGAAGAACATGACCCGTGAAGCGTCGCAAGCCGTTGATAACCGGGTTAAGCAGCAAGTGCTCGATGCGCTGAAAAAGGTTAACGAAATTCCTGTGCCTAGCGCGCTCGTTCAGCAAGAGACTGACGGCATGAAGCGCCAAGCGGCGCAGCAGTTTGGTCTAGGCGAAGATTTTGATGTCAGCCAGTTGCCCAACGAACTCTTTGAAGAGCAGGCCAAAGGCCGCGTTCAGGTCGGCTTGTTGCTGGCTGAAGTAATCAAAGCTAACGAACTCGATGCTGACGATGATGCTATCAAAGCAAAAGTGACCGAGCTTGCTGAGCAGTACCAAGATCCTGATGAGGTGGTTAGCTACTACATGGGTAACGAGCAGATGAAAACCCAAGTAAAATCTGCCATTCTCGAAGAGAAAGCGGTAGCTAAGCTGCTCGAACAAACGAACATTAAAGACGTTGAAATGTCTTATCAGCAAGCCCTTGCCGCTGCGCAACAGCAGGCAGAGCAAGATGAGGGTGCTGAAGAGGGCGAGCAAGCGAGCGCCTAACACCCTGGAACGCGGCGCACCTAATATGTCGGTGCGCCTTTCCCTTCCCGGACGCAAGGAATCACCTGAATGAGTGAGTTTGATATTCAAAACGCCGGCGGTTTAGTGCCCATGGTGGTTGAGCAGAGCGCCAAAGGGGAAAGAGCCTACGACATTTACTCACGCCTGTTAAAAGAGCGTGTGATCTTTTTGGTAGGCCCTGTAGAAGACTACATGGCTAATTTGGTTGTTGCCCAACTGCTGTTCCTGGAATCGGAAAACCCCGATAAAGATATTCACCTGTATATTAACTCGCCAGGTGGATCGGTCACTGCGGGTATGTCGATTTATGACACTATGCAGTTTGTGAAACCAGATGTCTCTACGGTGTGTATTGGTCAGGCGGCCAGCATGGGTGCGCTGTTATTGACAGCGGGTGCTGCTGGCAAGCGTTATTGCCTTCCCAACTCACGCGTCATGATTCACCAGCCGCTGGGTGGTTACCAAGGCCAAGCGTCTGACATTGAAATTCATACCCGTGAGATTCTGGGTATTCGCGAGAAACTGAACCAAATTCTTGCCCACCACACGGGTCAGGAAATTGAAGCTGTCTCACGTGATACTGATCGGGATAATTTCATGAGCGCCAATCAAGCCAAAGAGTATGGCCTGATTGATGCAGTGCTGGATAAGCGGCCTACATCCTGATAGCGTGATAGGATTCTGCTTTTCTAACGAGCTTTTCCGGCGGCGAAAGCCGCCGCAGTGATAGAGGTATGCGAATGGCCGACGGCAAAGGCAAAGACGAAGGTGGCAAACTGCTCTACTGCTCGTTTTGCGGCAAAAACCAAAACGAAGTACGTAAGCTGATTGCGGGCCCATCCGTCTATATCTGCGATGAGTGTGTCGACTTGTGTAATGACATCATTCGCGAGGAAGTTCTCGAAGCCGATGCCGAGAGCGATGAGGAGCGTTTACCTACGCCACGCGAAATACGTCATACGCTTGATGACTACGTTATCGGACAGGATCGCGCCAAGATGGTGCTTTCCGTAGCGGTATATAACCACTACAAGCGTTTGAAAACAGATGTACGCGACGGCGATGTAGAGCTAGGTAAATCAAACATTCTGCTGATTGGTCCCACCGGTAGCGGTAAAACGCTGCTTGCGGAAACCATGGCACGGTTACTGAATGTACCTTTTACCATTGCGGATGCAACCACGCTGACGGAAGCCGGCTATGTCGGTGAAGATGTCGAAAACATCATCCAGAAGCTGTTGCAGAAGTGCGACTACGACGTCGAGAAAGCCGAGCGTGGCATTGTTTACATCGATGAAATCGACAAGATTTCACGCAAGTCGGATAACCCTTCTATTACCCGTGATGTCTCGGGTGAAGGCGTTCAGCAAGCACTGCTGAAGCTTATTGAAGGTACGACGGCTTCCGTGCCGCCTCAAGGCGGACGCAAACACCCCCAGCAGGAGTTTGTCCAAGTCAATACGGGCAACATTCTGTTTATCGTAGGCGGTGCTTTTGCAGGGCTGGATAAAGTTATCCGTGACCGTGCTGAGAAAGGCGGCATCGGCTTCAATGCGGCGGTGAAAAGCAAAGAGTCTTCCCGTGGGGTGGGTGAACTGCTGGCCGACGTAGAGCCTGATGATCTGGTTAAATTTGGCTTGATTCCAGAGTTTGTGGGTCGTTTGCCCATCATCGCAACACTGATGGAGCTCACTGAAGACGCCCTGGTGCAGATTCTTACAGAACCGAAGAATTCGCTAGTTAAGCAGTACGCCAAGCTGTTTGAAATGGAAGATGTAACGCTAGAGTTCAGAGATGAAGCGTTACGTGCAGTGGCTGAAAAAGCCATGGAGCGTAAGACAGGTGCTCGCGGACTGCGCTCTATTCTAGAGTCGGTACTGTTGGATACCATGTACGAAATTCCTTCGCTTGAAGGTGTTAGCAAGGTCGTCATCGACGGATCTGTGATAGCCGGAGAAAGCGAACCTCTGTTGATCTACTCTCAGCAGGAAGATGCACGTGTCGACGGCACTGATGGTTAGTGGCTAGTCGAGTATCGCGGCCCAGCTTCAACCGCTTGCGCTAAATCAAGGGGTCGCCAAGGCGACCCCTTGTTGTTGTAGATGTTCTAGGGCTCTGCTGTAGAGAGCCCTTATAAAGCGTGTTGTGAAGCCTGGTTATCTAGCGAGAGAGTTATAAAGCCTAATTCGTGAAGTGTTACTGCCTAGCCTATTCAATGCTAACGTCTAAACGCCAGCATTTTGAAAAGTGTGCAGTACTTTTCTAAGTACTCTTTTAAGTACTCATCCGATTTGTCGAGGAACGTCTGCGATGCAGCAGAACGCCGAACAGACACAATGTCTACCCCTTTTGCCATTGCGCGATGTGGTTGTTTATCCGCAAATGGTCATCCCCCTTTTTGTAGGTCGTGAAAAGTCTATCCAGGCGCTCGAAGCGGCGATGGAGGCTGATAAACGTGTGCTACTGGTGGCTCAGCGTGAAGCGTCTCAAGATGAGCCTGACAATGCGGATCTTTACGCTATGGGCACCGTGGCCGATATCATGCAACTGCTTAAGTTGCCTGATGGCACGGTCAAGGTACTCATTGAGGGGAATTTCCGAGCGGATGTTCTCAATGTCGAAGAGAATGCCGCAGGTTACACCCAGGCGCATTTAACGCCCCGAGAGAGTGAACCGCTGACCAGCCGTGAGCAGGAAGCGCTGGTACGCGTGTTGCTCAATCAGTTCGAGCAGTACGTCAAACTCTCCAAAAAAGTCCCCAACGAAGTGCTTAATTCGCTGTCGGGGATTGAAGATCCAAGCCGCTTGGTGGACACCATTTGTGCCCACCTGTCGCTTAAAATTGGCGACAAGCAAGAGCTGCTTGAGATGGATCGGGTGCGTGATCGTATTGAGCACCTGATGGCGCTGATTGAATCTGAAATCGACCTACTGCAAGTAGAAAAGCGCATCCGCTCGCGGGTCAAAGAGCAGATGGAGAAGACCCAGCGCGAGTACTACCTCAATGAGCAGATGAAAGCTATCCAGAAAGAGATGGGTGAGCTGGATAATGTGCCCAATGAGGCTGAGAAGTACGAGCTGGCGATTAAAGAGTCCGGTATGCCGAAAGAGGCATCCGAGAAAGCCACTCAAGAGCTCAATAAGCTCAAAATGATGGCCTCAAACTCCGCTGAAGCGACCGTAGTGCGCTCCTACCTGGATTGGTTAGTCGCTGTTCCATGGAAAAAGCGTACCCGGGTAAAGCATGATCTCGTCAAAGCGCAGCAGGTGCTCGATGAAGATCATTACGGCCTGGAGGAGGTCAAGGCGCGCATCCTGGAATATCTTGCCGTACAGAAGCGCGTGCGCAAGATGAAAGGCCCAGTGCTATGTCTCGTTGGGCCGCCCGGGGTGGGCAAGACTTCGCTTGGCCAGTCCATTGCCCGTGCCACCAATCGCAAATATGTGCGTTTGGCCCTGGGTGGGGTACGCGATGAGTCGGAAATTCGCGGCCATCGGCGCACCTATATTGGTTCATTGCCAGGCAAGTTGATGCAGCGGATGAGCAGAGCAGGGGTTAAAAACCCGTTATTTCTTTTGGATGAGGTCGACAAGCTAGGCATGGATCATCGCGGTGACCCTGCCTCTGCGCTGCTCGAAGTGCTCGATCCTGAGCAGAACAACAGCTTTAGCGATCACTATCTGGAGCTTGACTACGATCTCTCCGAGACGCTGTTCATCTGTACCGCTAACTCGATGAATATCCCCAGCGCCTTGCTTGACCGTATGGAGATTATTCGTCTGCCGGGTTACACCGAAGATGAGAAGCTGGCGATCGCTAAGCGCTACTTATTGCCTAAGCAACTAGCCGCGAACGGTTTAAAAGGCGATGAGTTAACGCTCGAAGACAGCGCGCTTTTAGAGCTTATTCGCTACTATACCCGCGAAGCGGGTGTGCGTGAGCTGGAGCGGCAGATTGCCAAAGTGTCGCGCAAGGTACTGCGTGAGCGGCTTGAGAAAGAGCGTGACCCGCAAGCCGCCCAAACAGGGCAGAGCTTAACGGCTGAGCAAATTGAGCACTACGCGGGCGTACGTCGCTATAGTTACGGTTTGGCAGAGCAAGACGACCAGATCGGCCGAGTGACAGGCCTTGCCTGGACATCGGTGGGCGGCGAGTTACTCAACATCGAGTCTGTCGTGACGCCGGGTAAAGGGCGAATTAACAAGACCGGTTCACTTGGCGATGTAATGAAAGAGTCGGTGAGTGCCGCTCATACGGTAGTGCGCGCCAGGGCAGAAGCGTATGGCATTGACCCCGAACGGTTCGAAAAAGAGGACCTGCATATCCATGTTCCTGAAGGGGCAACACCTAAAGATGGGCCCAGTGCAGGTATTGCCATGGTGACGGCGATTGTTTCCGCATACACCCAGCGTGCGGTACGCTGCGACGTGGCAATGACCGGTGAAGTCAATCTGCGCGGTGAGGTATTACCGATAGGCGGATTGAAGGAGAAATTGCTGGCAGCCCGCCGCGGTGGTATAAAGACAGTGCTAATTCCTGAGGAAAACCGCCGTGATCTCAAGGAAGTACCTGACAATATCAAAGGTGCATTGGATATTCGTCCGGTACGTTGGATAGATGATGTCTTAGCCGTAGCGCTAGCTGATAAGGTAGAAGACGGTGCGCCATTGAAAAGTACCGAAGCATCGTTTAGTAATACCGTTGTTGCTAGTACCCATTAAGCTGTTAAAGTCCTCACTGGTCTTTAATTTTACTTAATATGTGCCCGCTGCTTTGGGTAGCGGGTATCTCGCGGTATGGTTGCTTGACAGATGTTTCAAGGCATTGCTATAAAACGCAGCTATGCTTTGATCGTCGTATCCATCGGTGACCATGCCGTTCAGAGCCATTTTTTGAAACAGTCAAGGGGTGAAGAGTGAATAAGTCCGAGCTGATTGAAGCCATTGCCGCGTCTGCAGATATTCCGAAAGCAGCGGCAACCCGCGCATTGGATGCCATGGTGGAGTCTGTCACCGATAGCCTTAAGAAAGGCGAAAGCGTATCTCTGGTAGGTTTTGGTACCTTCGCGATCAAAGAGCGTGCTGCTCGTACTGGCCGTAACCCACAAACGGGTCAGCCAATCCAGATCAGTGCCGCCAAAGTACCCAGCTTCAAAGCAGGTAAAGCGCTGAAAGACGCCGTCAACTAATTTGACCGCGTTTGCTGTAACCTAATGGGCGCATCGCATTGGCGATGCGCCCATGTTATTTTCTGGCCCACTTTTTATTTGGGTTGAGCGGGCCGATCTGTTTGGCTGTGACTATCTGAGGCTAGCATGCTGCAAAGTATTCGAGATGGCTCCAGGAGCTGGGGTGCCAAAATTATTATCGGTGTCATGGTCGCGGCCATGGCACTTTTCGGGATTGAGTCACTGTTTGGGCTTTTTGGCAGCGATCCGGACGAAGTGGCGAGCGTCAACGGACAGCCGATTATGCGTCAGCAAGTTGAGCTAGAGGTTCAGCGCGCGCTGCGTTCAGGACAAGTGCCGCCAGAGCAAGAGCGTGCCTTGCGCAACGATATACTTGACCAGCTTATCACGCAGCAACTGCTGTCCCAGTATGCAGAAGAGGGTGGTTTTGCCGTTTCTGAACAGCAGTTGGATCAGTTAATTGTCAGCCTGCCGGAATTTCATGATCAGGATGGCCGTTTCTCTGCAGAGGTGTTCCGAAATCGTCTCGCCGGTGCTGGCTATACGCCGATCTCCTTTCGTGAAGAGTTGCGCGTCGATATCCAGCGCCAGCATTTACAGCAAGGCTTAGCCTTCAGTGATTTTAGCCTGCCGAACGAGCAAGAGCGCCTGGCCGAATTACAGCGCCAGCAGCGTAGTTTCCGCTATATAGTTTTGGATGGCGACGATGTGGACGCTGATATCAGCGTTAGCGATGACGATCTCCAAGCATATTACGATGCCCACCAGGAGCGCTATGAACGCCCGGAACAGGTGCGTCTTGAGTATGTGCTGATTGACCGTCAGGCCATGGCAGAGGGTCGTGACGTGGATGAAGAGGCCCTGCGTGACGCCTGGCGCGAGAAAAATCGCAATGCTGACCGCCGTGTGTCGCATATCATGATCACCTTTGGTAATGAGCGCACCCGCGATGAAGCGCAGCAATTAGCCGAGACCGCTCGGGAAGCACTGGACAGCGGTGATTCGTTTACAGATACCGCCTTGCGCTATTCTGACGACACGGCCAGCGCAGAAGAGGGCGGTGATCTTGGTGTGATCAGCCGTGGCTTCTTTGGTGAGGCCTTTGATGAAGCGGCCTTTGGTCTCGAAGAGGGTGATGTATCCCAGCCTGTTGAGTTGGATAACGCTTTCCACATTATCCAGGTGACGGATATTCAGGGCCCTACTTTTGAAGAGCAGCGCGATGAGCTAGCGCGGGAAGTGGCACTACGTGACATTGATGATGAGTTTAACCAGCGGGTTCAACAACTGATCGACGAGAGCTTCGCTGCCGACGACTTACAGAGCGTTGCCGATGAGCTCGGTCTAACGCTGCAGGAGAGCGATTGGCTTGCTCGTGATGATGAGGCTGACGGAGTGCTATCTGAGCCTGGGGTAATGTCGGCGGCCTTTAGCAACGACGTATTTGAAGAGGGCTACAACAGCGAAGTGATTGAGCTGGATCAGGATCGTCGCCTGGTACTGCGGGTTGCTGAGCAGCGTGATGCGACTCTGCTGCCGCTTGATGAAGTGCGCGAGGACGTTGAAATGTCAGTGGCCGCAGAACAGCAGCAAGAGGCGCTGCGTGAAGAGGCACAGGCACTGGTTGCCAGTTTGCAAGACGGTCAGTCAGCAGATGTTGCTTGGCTCGAAGCCAACAGCGTAAGCCGCCAAGCCGATAGCACTGTACCTCAGCTGATTGTTCAGGAAGCCTTCCGCATGGCGCGCCCTGAAGAGGGTGAGAGCGTCTATCGCACGGTTGAACTGCCGCAAGGAGTGGCTGTGGTAGCGCTTGATAGCGTCAGTGTAGGTGAGGTCGATGAGCAGATGGAGACATTTGTTGCACAAATGGCCGAGCAGTTGCGTGCCCAATCGGTATTGCAGGGATTGATTGATGACCTGCGCAGCGATGCCGATATAGAGCGCTAGAGTCGCTTAAGCCCAAGTTAAAAACAGCAAGAGCAAAAAAGCCGATCACATGATCGGCTTTTTTATACTCGTAAATTGCGGTCAGGAATCAGGTAATTCCGTTAAAGAGAACTGACGTAGTCGGGGCGCAGTATGGTCGGCGCGCTCAATGATAATATCCCAGCCGTGCTGGGCATCCCAGTCGCCTAGTACATAGCGCTTGGCAGGCACGTCTTCAACCGTCAAGTCATGTACTCTGGGGCGGTGGGTGTGACCGTGGATCATGGTAGTCAAGCCATGGTGCTCCATCAGCGCAATGACTTCTTGTGGCGTCACATCCATAATCGCTTCAGCTTTATTAGCATTGGCTTCGCCAGATTGAGTACGCAAGCTTTGCGCAAGTGCTACACGTTGTTCCAAAGGTAGCGCAAGCATCTGCGCCTGCCACTCTGGATTGCGCGACTGCTTGCGGAAAGCCATATACGCTTCATCCTGAGTACACAAACTATCGCCATGTAGCAGTAAAACGGGAATGCCTTGGATTTCCACTTCCTCAATATCCGGTAGCAGAAATGCCTGGCACGCATTTATAAAGCGTTCGCCCAGCAGAAAGTCTCGGTTGCCGTGCATTAGGTACACCGCAGTACCGTCGCTGCTAAGTCTGCGCAAATGGCGAATTACTTCATGTGCAACAACGCTAAGCGGATGTGTATTGGCGTCCAGTAGATCATCGCCAATCCAGGCATCGAAAAGATCCCCAAGAATATAAAGCGCGTCGGCTCCTGGAGCAGTGTGCTCTAAGTAGCGGTAAAATCCCTGATTGATCTCGGGGGTATCGCTACTTAGATGAAGGTCGGCAACAAGCAGTGTGCGCATAAGGCTCCCGGCGTTATTCCGCGTCTTTGACGTACGCGCGCTCGATAATGACATCTTCGGAGGGGACGTCGGCGTGCATGCCGCGGCGAGACGTAGCTACGTTTTTAATCTCATTGACCACATCCATCCCGTCAACGACTTCGCCAAATACCGCATAGCCCCAGCCTTGAAGGCTTTTACCGCTGTGATCGAGGAAACTATTATCGCCCACATTGATAAAAAACTGCGCAGTGGCAGAGTGGGGATCCTGGGTGCGTGCCATGGCCAGGGTGCCAACGGTATTTTTCAAGCCGTTGTCGGCTTCGTTGTCGATAGGGTCGCGGGTCGGCTTTTGGTTGAACTCCTTATCGAAACCACCCCCTTGCACCATGAAGCCGTCAATGACGCGATGGAACAGGGTGCCATCATAAAACCCGTCGCGCACATACTGTTCAAAATTCGCCGCACTAATTGGCGCTTTTTCGTGGTTAAGAGCGATGGTGATGTCACCGTGGTTCGTTTGTAATACGATCATAGATAAATTCCTGTTCAATAAAGGCGTTCGCCTTGGCGCTGTGCATCGGCGTCACGTTATAATAGCGGTTTTGCCCTGCACCGCGAAGGGCTATAGGAGTATCCTATGTCCTCACGGCTCAGCACGCCATCCACCACGAGGTTATCAACACCATCATGACCAACGAGACCACCCCAGCGCCGAACTTCATTCGCAACCAAGTACGCGACGAAATCGAGGGCGGCCAGGTCACTAAAATCGTGACGCGCTTCCCCCCGGAGCCCAATGGCTTCCTGCATATCGGCCATGCGAAGTCGATCTGTCTAAATTTCGGGTTGGCGGAGCAACTGGGTGGCGAGTGTCATCTACGTTTTGACGACACCAACCCTGCCAAAGAAGAGCAGGCTTACATCGATGCGATCAAAGAGGACGTCAGCTGGCTAGGCTTTGAATGGGCAGGCCCGGTGCGTTTTGCGTCTGACTACTTCGACCAGCTCTATGCCTGGGCGCAGCACTTAATGCGTGAAGGCAAAGCCTACGTTGACGACCTGTCGCCGGATGAAATCCGCGAGTATCGCGGCACCCTGACGGCGCCGGGTAAACCCAGCCCTTATCGCGAACGCAGCGCCGAGGAGAACCTGGATTTGCTCGCGCGTATGCGTGAAGGTGAGTTTGGCGAAAGTGAAAAGGTCGTGCGCGCCAAGATTGACATGGCCTCACCCAATATCAATCTACGCGACCCGATTATTTACCGTATTCGTCATGCCAGCCATCACCAGACTGGCGACAAGTGGAAAATCTATCCCTCTTACGACTTCACCCATGGTCAGTCGGATGCTATTGAAGGTATTACCCACTCGATCTGCACCCTGGAATTCGAAGATCACCGACCACTGTACGAGTGGTTTTTAAATAATCTGCCGGTTCCCGCGAAACCGCGCCAGATCGAGTTTGCACGGCTGAATCTCGACTACACCCTGACCTCCAAGCGCAAACTGAAACTGCTGGTTGACGAAAAAATTGTCGATGGCTGGGACGATCCACGTATGCCGACGATCTCCGGCATGCGTCGCCGTGGCTATACGCCCGCGTCAATTCGTAAATTCTGCGAGATGATTGGCGTTACTCGTGCCGACGGTGGCTTGGTGGATATCGCCATGTTGACCCACGCCATTCGCTCGGATCTTGAAGACAATGCCCCGCGCGCCATGTGTGTGTTAAAGCCGCTGAAAGTCGTGCTCACCAACGTGCCGGAAGATCACCAGGAGGTGTACGAAGTCCCTGGTCACCCCGCCCGTGAAGATATGACGGTGCGTCAGGTGCCGTTCAGCCGCGAGCTGTATATCGACCAAGACGACTTTATGGAAGACGCGCCTAAAAAGTTCTTCCGCTTGGCACCAGGTAAAGAAGTACGCCTGCGCAATAGCTACGTGATTCGTTGTGACGAAGTGATCAAAGACGCCGCCGGTGAGATCAGCGAACTGCACTGTTCGGTGGATTTCGATACGCTGGGTAAAAATCCCGAAGGACGTAAGGTCAAAGGTGTTATTCACTGGGTTAGCGCTGCACACGGCGTGCCGATGGAAGTGCGTCTTTACGACAATCTGTTCACCGTTGAACAGCCGGATCGCGATAAAGATGTCGATTTTCTAGAGCATCTTAATCCGGAGTCGCTGGTCGTTTGCCAAGCCATCGGAGAGCCAAGCTTAGCCTTCGCAACGCCCGAGTCACGCTTCCAGTTCGAGCGCGTCGGCTACTTCTGCGCTGACCGTCACGACTCTACACCAGAGCATTTGGTGTTTAACCGTACCGTGGGGTTGAAAGATAGTTGGGCTAAAATCAAGCAGAAGGGCTAAAACAAACATGGATAGCCATATGCATATTTACAATACGCTGACGCGCCGCAAAGAACCTTTCACCCCACTAGAAGCGGGTAAAGTGAGCATGTATGTCTGCGGCATGACGGTGTATGACTACTGCCACCTAGGGCACGCTCGCGTAATGGTCGCCTTTGATGTCATCACCCGCTATCTTCGAGAACGCGGCTATGACGTTAACTACGTGCGCAACATTACCGATATCGACGACAAGATACTCA
This sequence comes from Halomonas sp. A3H3, assembly GCF_000982975.1. Classification (NCBI taxonomy): domain Bacteria; kingdom Pseudomonadati; phylum Pseudomonadota; class Gammaproteobacteria; order Oceanospirillales; family Halomonadaceae; genus Halomonas; species Halomonas sp. A3H3. Next base: position 4,407,994 of record NZ_HG423343.1, read on the forward strand.
AGCGCGCCGACGAAAATGGCGAAAGTATCACTGCGCTGACAGAGCGCATGATTGATGCCATGCACGAAGATGAGGCGCGCCTATTTGTATTGCCGCCCAGCCATGAACCGCGCGCCACCGGCCATATCGACGATATCGTGGCAATGATTGAAACGCTGATTGAAAAAGGCTTTGCCTACGCGGCCGATAACGGTGATGTCTACTATCGGGTGCGCAAATTCGCTGATTACGGCAAGCTCAATAACCGCCAGTTAGACGATATGCGTGCAGGCAGCCGGGTTGATGTGGATGTTCATAAAGAAGACCCGCTCGATTTCGTGCTCTGGAAGGCAGCCAAACCGGGGGAGGCGCACTGGGCGTCGCCCTGGGGTAACGGCCGGCCTGGCTGGCACATCGAGTGCTCGGCGATGTCGACCTGCTGCCTGGGTGACACTTTCGACATTCATGGCGGCGGGCCGGATTTAACCTTTCCGCACCATGAAAATGAGATCGCTCAATCCGAGGCGGCCACTGGCAAAACCTACGTCAATACCTGGATGCACGCAGGCGCTGTGCGGGTGAATCAGGAAAAGATGTCCAAATCCCTGGGCAACTTCTTCACCATTCGCGACGTGCTGGCCGAGCACGACCCAGAAGTGGTGCGTTTTCTGCTGGTGGCGAGTCACTACCGTAGCCCGATCAACTACTCGGTTGATTCACTGACCGAGGCGCGTAAATCGCTAACGCGCTTGTACACCGCGCTGGAAGGTCTTGAGCTAGGCGCGGCAAATAGTGATGACGCTTCAGCTTACCGTGAGCGCTTTACTCAGGTAATGGACGATGACTTCAATACCCCCGAAGCTTTGGCGGTGATGTTTGAGCTGGCTCGCGAGGTCAATCGCGCCAAGCAAGAACAGCCTAATGAAGCTGCCAAGCTGGCGGGCGAGTTAAAGCAGCTTGGGTCAGTTTTGGGGCTTCTTCAGCAAGAGCCACAAACGTTCTTAAAAGGCACGCAGCAGCAGGGTATGCCGCTCAGCGAGAGCGAGATCGAAGCGAAAATTGCTCAGCGCATTGAGGCTAAGGCGAATAAAGACTTCGCCCAAGCGGATGCGATCCGCGATGAGCTTGCCGCTTTAGGGATTATTCTCAAGGACTCCCGAGAAGGCACGTCTTGGGTATTAGAAGCACCTTAACCCAAAAACCTTCATCTCTCGTTGGTGGCTTATGCGCTAACTTAAACGCTGATGGCTCTTATAATGACTATAAGAGCCTCGGTCGTTTAAAGCCCACTTCAAAAGGAATTCAAAGATGCGCTTTTCAGCCAATTCTTTCATTGCTAAGCCCTTAATCGCTGCTTGTGCCGTATCCCTCGCGGCATTCTCCCAAGTCAGCGCTAACGAGCCTGTGGTGGTGTCATCCAAAATCGATACAGAAGGCTCTGTTCTGGGCGAGCTGATTATTCAGACCCTGGAGCGCAATGACATTGCGACCGAAAACCGCTTACAGCTGGGCGGCACTAGCGTTGTCCGCACTGCGCTTGAAGCGGGCGAGATTGACCTTTATCCAGAATACACGGGTAATGGCGCGTTCTTTTTCGATATGACCGACAGTTCAGTATGGAATAATGCAGATCAGGCTTATGAAACAGTGCGCGAGCGTGATGCGCAGCAAGGCTTGATATGGCTGCAGCCTGCCAGCGCTAATAACACTTGGGCAATGAGCGTCCGCGAGGATGTTGCCGAGGAAAATGAGCTGGTGAGTCTAGAAGATCTAGCCGCCTATTTGGCCGACGGTGGCGAGTTCAAATTTGCTGCAAGCGCTGAGTTTGTCGAGTCTTCACAAGCACTGCCTGCATTTCAGGAAGCCTACGGTTTTGAGTTAAGTGACGATCAACTGTTGGTGCTCTCTGGTGGTAATACCGCCGCTACCATGCGTGCGGCCGCCCAACAGACCAGCGGTGTTAATGGCGCGATGACCTATGGCACGGACGGTGGCTTAAGTGCGCTGGGGCTGGTCGTGCTGGAAGATACCAAGGGCGTGCAACCGGTGTATCAGCCTGCCCCCGTGGTTCGTGAAAGCGTACTTGAAACCTATCCAGAAATAGAAGCGCTGCTCAATGAGGTTTTCACTAGCCTTGATCTGGTCACTCTGCAAACGCTCAATGCCGATGTCGCCGTTAACGGGCTGTCTCCATCCCAAGTGGCCAGCGACTACCTCGATTCGCTTAATAATTAATGCCTGGTAATCTTATAATTTAATGCTAACGCTCGGGATAACTAATTAATGTCGTTGATGGATGCACTGCCCACCCCGCGGCTTCGTTGGGAAGGGTGGCACCCTAACGTTGTGCTCGTTAGCCTGAGCCTTATTATGCTGGCTGCATTCTGGTTACTTGATGTGGTCAGCATGGCCCCCAACCGGATTGTGTTAGGGACGGGGCATGGCGCACTGGAGGCTTTTGGCTGGCCAGGTGCGCTATTGGCAACGCTATTGCTCTCCTTTATCGGTATTCTCGCGTGCCAGCCAACCCATCGTCACTACCGAGCGCTGTTAGCGGCGGTGATAGTGATCATGGCGCTAATGCCAGTGGGGTTGATGGCGAGCAGCTATTTACTGATTGACCCTGAGATGCCTCAAGCGCGTTTAGGCATGGGAGCGGCGTATTGGGTTGTTCTGTTTGTACTGCTGCTGTGTTTAGTAGAACTACGCTTGCGCTTAAACCTCACGCGGGTATGGCCCACGCTATTGCTATGTGGTGTCGCGCTGATGTGGTGGCTCTGTGCAGCTTTTGGGCTGGAGACGCTTGCCCTCGTTCAAGAATTTAAAGCCCGTGATCAACAGTTTCTAAGCGCCGTCGCGCAGCACATTAAGCTGGTCAGTATCGCCGTCAGTGTCAGCATTGTGCTTGGGCTGGCACTTGCCATGCTGATGCGCCGCTATGCCCGGCTGCAGAAGGGCGCGTTTGCTGTGCTCAATTTTCTTCAAACCATTCCCAGTTTGGCGCTATTCGGTCTACTGCTGGCGCCGCTAGCCTGGCTTGCCACCAACGTGCCTTTTTTAGCCCAGCTTGGCGTTAGCGGTATTGGCACTACGCCCGCCTTAATTGCACTGATTGGCTACAGCCTGCTGCCCATTGTGCGCAACACCTATACCGCGCTTGAACAAGTCAGTCCCGATACATTAGAAGCCGCCAAAGGCATGGGCATGCGTGCCGGGCAGCGTTTTTGGCAGGTGCGGTTACCGCTGGCGCTGCCGGTGCTGTTGGAAGGGGTGGGAATTACCACTGTTCAGGCCATTGGGCTTACCGCCGTTGCCGCTCTGATTGGTGCGGGCGGGTTAGGTACTTTTATTTTTCAAGGCTTAGGTCAGGCCGCCATGGATATGGTGCTGCTTGGCGCACTGCCTATTTTAATGCTGGCTCTGGTGGTGGATGCGGGCTTAGGTGCCTTGGCAGAAGCGCTGCGCCCCGGAGGAACAAGATGATCGAACTATCCCACGTATCCAAGCGGTTTGGGGATGAAACCGCGGTGGACGATATTTCTCTACGGGTGGCGAAGGGTAAATTCTGTGCGTTAGTGGGTACCTCGGGCTGTGGTAAATCGACCACCTTGCGCATGATCAATCGCTTAATTGAGCACAGCGAAGGCGACATCATCCTCGATGGGCAGGCGATAGACGCGTATGACCCTGTAAAACTACGTCGCCGGATTGGCTATGTGATACAGCACACCGGGCTGTTTCCCCACTGGAACGTTGCGCGCAACATCGGTCTGGTGCCACGGTTATTGAAGTGGTCAGCAACGGACGTCCAGTCACGGGTGGCCGAGCTAATGCATTTGCTCGGTTTGCCAGTGGATGAGTTTGGGCATAAATACCCGCATCAGCTTTCAGGGGGGCAGGCGCAGCGAGTGGGTGTTGCGCGTGCCCTGGCGGCAGACCCGGATATTTTGTTGATGGATGAACCCTTCGGCGCGCTTGATCCTATTACCCGTGAAAAGCTACAGGATGAGCTGGCCAAGCTACAAGCACGGCTGCATAAAACCGTAGTGTTTGTGACCCATGATATGGATGAAGCGCTTAAGCTGGCGGATCACTTAGTGGTGATGCGCGAAGGTCGAATCGTGCAACAAGGTTCACCGCTGGCGCTATTACAAAGCCCTGCCGACCCTTTTGTCGAGTCGCTTTTAGGTGGGCTGGAAAGAGGCCTTAAACAAGCCGCGTTAACCCGTGTGAAAGATCATATGACCTCTATGGGGCCTACCTTGCCCGCGCAGTCGCGCATCCCTGGGACTTTCTCGCTACGTCAGGCGCTTTCCATGATGCTGCGCGATCATAGCGACCGGTTGACCGTTGTTGACCAACATGATGTGCCGGTCGGTGAGCTATCGTTGCGGAGAATTATCAAGGAGGCTCAACTGGACAATGGAAACCCGCGTGAGTAACTCGCTAAGCGTCGCCCAGCCCCACAAAAAAGCCCCACAATGGCTATGGCCACTGTTTTGGGGGGCGCTGCTAATGATGAGCGTCTTTGCCATGTCGGCTGCCGAGCCCCTATTTCGCTGGATTGAGCCCGATGCCCGGCAAGTCATCTACGATCGCGCCGGTTTTGTCACTTTGCTAGGCCGCCACCTCTTTGTCGTCGGCATTGCAGCGGTGGTGACCATTATCGTGGGAGTCGCGGCGGGTATCGCCGTTACCCGCAGGTGGGGGAGTGATTTTCTACCACTGGTGGCCCAGTTGGCATCACTAGGGCAAACGTTTCCTCCAGTGGCGGTTCTGGCGCTGGCGGTACCCGTTCTGGGGTTTGGCACCTTGCCCATTATTGTCGCTTTAATGCTCTACGGGCTATTGCCTATCGTGCGCAATACTCTTGCTGGTTTGCAGGGCGTCGAAGGCGATATTAAAACGGCTGCTCACGCTATGGGCATGAAGCCAACGCAAATCCTGTGTCAAGTTGAGCTCCCTCTGGCAGCACCGGTCATTCTGGCGGGCATCCGAACCTCGGTGACCATCAATATTGCCACTGCCGCGTTAGGGGCTACCGTGGGAGCAAGTAACCTTGGTGACCCGATTATCTCCGGCATCGTGAACGGCAATATGGCCTATGTGGTTCAAGGGGCGCTGACCATTGCATTGTTGGCCCTGACGATTGATAGCTTGTTCGAAGTGTTGCAGCGTCAACTACGTGCGCGTATCTCTGATGACTGATTTTTCTGCGTTTTAACCTCTCTGCATCTTAAGTAGCATCCCTAAAGTCCTTGCGCTGCGTTATTGTCCTAAATGTTGTGGTAGATAGATGTTGCGTTGACCTATGACAGATAAATCCACTGGCATAAACGGTCAATACCAACAACACTGCCCTCAAAAGGGGCAAAACAAGGACAATAATGATGACACAGTACGTACACCAGCCGGACTTCATGACCGGCGACGAATTTTCAATTCCTACTTTCAGCCTGCTTAACCCAGAAGGTGAGCTGCATAGCGACGCTGATGAGCCCGCGCTTGAGCGTGATCACGCCCGGCGTATCTATCAGGCGATGCTGGCCACGCGTATTCTCGATGAACGTATGATGGCTGCTCAGCGCCAGGGGCGGTTGAGCTTTTATATGCAGTGTACCGGGGAAGAGGCCGCTGTAGTGGGCGCCACTGCTGCGCTAAATGACGCCGATATGATTATGGCGCAGTACCGCGAGCAGGGCGCTTTAATGTATCGCGGCTTCTCGATCGACGAATTCATGAATCAGCTGTTCGGCAACGAGCTGGACTACGGCAAAGGCCGCCAAATGCCGATTCACTATGGGTCGCGCAAGCTGCACTACATGACCATCTCGTCCCCCTTAGCGACTCAGATTCCTCAGGCCACGGGCTACGCCTACGGCCAAAAATTGGCTGGTAACGGTCACTGCACGTTAACGTTTTTTGGTGAAGGCGCTGCCTCCGAGGGTGATTTCCACGCCGCGCTGAATATGGCCTCAGTGCATCAGGTGCCGGTGATTTTCTTCTGCCGTAATAATGGCTATGCCATTTCCACGCCTGCCGTCGAGCAGTTTGCCGCCGACGGTATCGCCCCCCGAGCCTTTGGCTACCACATGCACGTGATCCGGGTAGATGGTAACGATGTGCTGGCGGTCTACGAAGCGACGCGGCAGGCACGCAAGATCGCCGTTGAGAAAAATCAGCCGGTATTGATCGAGGCCATGAGCTATCGCCTTGCCGCGCACTCCTCTTCCGACGACCCCTCTGGCTATCGCTCGAAAGATGAGGAGGAGGTGTGGCGCGCCAAAGACCCACTGCTGCGGCTGCAAAAATGGCTCTTGAAGAAACAGTGGTGGAGCGAAGAGGAGGAGGCTACCCAGCAGGAAACCCTGCGCCGTGAAGTACTGGAAACCATGAAGCGGGCTGAGAAGCGCTCATCGCCGCCGCTAGAGAGCCTGATCAGCGATGTGTATGCCGATATAACCCCATCGCTGCAGCGCCAATTCGATCAGTTAAAACGCCATATCCGTCGCTACCCAGAGGCTTATCCCCGCGGGGCGCAGTCGTTGGATTTAGACGTGGGCACCGAGACTGATACTCAGGGAGAGGCGTAACATGGCTACCATGAACATGCTCCAGGCAATTAATAATGCACTGGATATCGCCATGGCAGAGGATGAAAAAGTCATCTGCTTTGGTGAAGATGTGGGTATTTTTGGCGGCGTATTTCGGGCCACCAGTCACCTGCAGGAGAAGTACGGCAAAGCGCGCTGTTTCAATACGCCACTTGTCGAACAGGGCATTATCGGCTTTGCCAATGGCTTGGCGGCCCAGGGCTCGGTGCCTGTGGCAGAAATACAGTTTGCCGACTATATCTTTCCGGCGTTTGACCAGATCGTTAACGAAACCGCCAAGTTCCGGTACCGCTCAGGCGATCTGTTTAACGTTGGTGGTTTGACGATTCGCACTCCTTACGGTGGCGGTATCGCTGGTGGCCTTTATCACTCTCAATCACCGGAAGCTTATTTCACCCATACACCTGGATTAAAGGTGGTGGTGCCGCGCAACCCATACCAGGCTAAAGGGCTACTGCTTGCCGCTATTCGCGACCCGGATCCGGTGCTTTTTCTGGAGCCTAAGCGTCTTTATCGTGCTTCAGTCGGTGAAGTGCCCGAAGAGGATTACCAGCTTCCCATTGGCGAAGCCGAAATCACCAAGGAGGGCACGGATATTACCGTGGTAGGCTGGGGCGCGCAGATGGAGGTGATCGGCAAAGCGGTCGAGCTAGCCGAAGAGCAGGGCATCGCCTGTGAAGTGATCGACCTGCGCTCACTGCTGCCCTGGGATGCGGATACGGTGGCTGAATCGGTGTTAAAAACCGGCCGACTGGTGGTGAGCCATGAAGCCCCGTTAACCGGTGGCTTTGCCGGTGAAATCGCTGCCACTATTCAAGAGCGTTGTTTTCTCTACCTGGAATCGCCCATTGCCCGGGTGACGGGTCTGGATACGCCTTTTCCACTGGTGCTGGAAAAAGAGTATCTGCCTGATCACCTGAAGATTTTTGAAGCGATTCGCGAAAGCGTCAACTTTTAGTGGCTATTAATGCCTAAGTACGCATGGGGAGAAAAACAATGAGCGATTTTTTATTGCCTGATATTGGCGAAGGCATCGTCGAGTGTGAAGTCGTCGAATGGCGCGTCGCTGAAGGCGATCAAATTGAAGAAGATCAGCCTATCGTTGAAGTCATGACCGACAAGGCGCTGGTGGAGATTACCGCCCCCGAAGCCGGTGTGGTGACCAAACTGTATGTGGCCCAGGGCCAAATTGCCAAAGTGCATGCGCCGCTGTATGCCTATCAAGTGGATGGGGCTAGTAACAATAATAGTGAGGCCGAACCAGACGGTGCGCAATCGGCCGCCAGTGAAAAGCCAATGGCACAGACGACAGAATCGTCCAACCCTACAGGTATTCCGGCTGCTGGCCGCTTATATGACAAGGTGCCAGCCAGCCCCGCCGTTAGACGCCTAGTGCGTGAACACTCTCTACAGCTCACGGAGATCGCTGGCAGCGGCAAAGACGGTCGGGTGCTAAAAGAGGACGTGTTGGCGCATCTGGATCAAGCACTCCAAGCTTCAGCTTCATCTAGCCAAACCGTTGTTAACAACCAAGCTGAAACTCAGGCACCCAGAGTGGAGCCCCTCCGCGGTGTGCGGGCGGTCATGGCCAAGCGCATGGTCGAGGCAGCCAGCACCATTCCCCATTTTCACTACGGTGAAGAGATCGACGTTACTGCACTGTTGGCGCTGCGGGAGCGCTTAAAGCCGCTAGCCGAGGCTCAGGGCGAACGGCTGACGCTAATGCCGTTTTTTATGAAAGCCATGGCGCTAGCCGTCGCCGAAGAGCCTATCGTTAATGCCCAGTTAAATGCGGCTGGGGATGAGCTGCACTACTACCCCCATTGTAATATCGGTATGGCGGTGGATAGCAAAGCGGGTTTGATGGTGCCCAATGTCAAAAACGTTGAGCGCTTAACCCTGTTGGAAATTGCCCGGGAAGTCGGCCGGCTAACCACCTCGGCGCGGGAGGGGCGGGTTGATCAGGCGGATCTAAAAGGCGGCACCATTAGTATTTCCAATATTGGGGCGTTGGGAGGTACCTACGCCGCGCCTATCATTAACGCCCCCGAGGCCGCTATTGTGGCGATTGGTAAAACCCAGTGGCTACCACGCTTTGATGAGCAGGGTGCGGTACAGCGCCGGGCGATCATGACCATCACCTGGGCGGGCGATCACCGTTTTATCGACGGCGGTACCATTGCGCGTTTCTGTAATGCCTGGAAGGGCTTTCTCGAAGCCCCAGAGACCATGCTGCTTCACTTAGGCTAGCAAGCAAGGTGACTTATGTCCCAGGCACCGCTTCAGCAGTTTTATATACCTGAAGAGCAGTCGGTCTATCTGCTGAGCCATCACGATGCCCGTAAGCTTAAAGACTGGGTAGCGCTATGCCAGGCGCAGCTCTCCCAGTTGGGCTATCAGGGCATCGAGCTCATTGGCAAGGGTGCCTACGGTTTTGTATTTGCCGGCAGCACCGTCCACCAAGGCGCTAAAGCGCATTATGTCTTTAAATTCTCCCGCATTACCCTACCTGTGCACTTGCAGGAGCGCCTCGAAGAAGAGGCGTTTATGCTGGAACAGGTGTCCCATCCACGCATTCCAGGTCTTATTGCTTACCAGCGCTCCCGGGGGCAGTCCATTCTGGTAATGGAGCGTGCCCCCGGCTGGAATTTAGAGCAGGTATCGCTTAAGCAGGGGCGCCTCTCTCCACGCTTGATTGTGCGCATTGCGGCGCAGTTGGCCGACATCCTGCTTGCCCTGCGGCAGGAGTCAGGGTCCCAGGCACGTCCGGTGGTGCATGGCGATATTAAGCCTTCTAACTTGGTGTATGACGCCGAGCAGGAGTCTATTGCGTTAATCGACTGGGGCTCATCGGTATTTGCCCAACTAGACGCGCAACTGCAGTTTGTGGGCGCCAACGTGATGGAGCTGATGTCGGACAATTTGCAGCAAACCAATGCCCGCCTGGGCGATGTTTACTTTATCGGCGAAGAGCAGTTGAACGGCGCACTGTCATCGCCGCGATTCGACGAGCAGGGCGCGGCGGGTACCCTGTATGCGCTGGCGTCGGCGCAGTCGTGTCGATTTGGCCATCGGGCGATTCCCGCCAGTTCGCTGGGGTTGCCGATGGAGTTTGCCCGCACCCTGGATGGCATGCTCGACCCCGACCCTCAGGTACGGCGCAAAGCGGGCGACTACTTTTTAAAAAACATGCCGCGAATGGCCAGGGTAGTAATGATCGATCTGCCCACATCGCTCAGTGTCCCGCTGGTACCGGTATGGGCGCGTCCTGCGCATCAGGAGATCGATACCGTGGTATATAGCTCGCGCAAAGCCTTTCTACGCGAAGCGAATGCACAGGAAACCCTGAATGATGTCAATGATGTGCAGTTAGACCGCTACTACAAGCAGTTTATGCAGGGTATGGGGGAAACCGAAAAAGCCTTTTTGGCGTCGGTGAGCCGCCTGGGCAAATATCCGGTGGTAGGGGGATTGGCGGTTCGCTGGGAGCGTGAGGGTGTGTATATCGATTCGTCGTTAAATTTACACGACCCTACGCTGAAGCCCGCCTTTATTGAAGCGGTCAATAATATGGTGCACTTGGCGCGGGCGATTCATCGTCAGGGCGTGTTTAAAAGCTGCTTGTTTAATGCCCGGCAAACACTGCACTTAGAACGTACTTCCGTGGATGAAGCCTTCGTTAGCGAACCCAGCATGGCGATAGGCTATGAGTTGAGCGCAGTACCGGAGCTTGAAGATCGCACCCGTCAGCACAGCTACTTCGAAGATGGCCCCGACCCAGAAGAGCTATTGGTGCTGCCCGAGGCGATTATGCATGTGCTGCAGCAGCTCAATGACATTCACCATACCGGCATGATCATTTTTGAAGCGCTGCCACAACACCTCAAAATACATAGCTACTATCGTCTGCTGGATCCGGCTCGAGAGGACGAGTTCCGCACGCTGCTGGCGCGCATTCTCGCCTCGGTAGACCAAATCGAGGGCCTAGGCGTCTCGGGCTACATGAAAATGCCCTACAAGGACACTCGCTACTTTGCGCATCTGGAAAGCCAGCCAGAGCGCTACTACCCCCGCGACCCGCGGGAGTATGTCCGAAGGGCAACAACGTCCTAATTACACGGCTTAGTTAGGTCTGGTTTAGTCCGTTCTAGCTTAGTCAATGGTGGCTTCCTGCTGATTGGCCAGCCAGTTGACCAGCTGCTCAGTAAGTTCGTCGCTAGCAGCACCAAATGCATCAACCACATCAGGAATATCGGTGCTTATAGATTGCGCGCTGGTGGTAAAGCTCTGAGTAGCGATTGAAGCGCGGTTTTGAGTGCTGACGAGCTGAACATCGAGCTGAACCTTCACCGTGGGCGGACGGGTAGCGTAGTCGCTCTGAAAGTGACGTAGTTCACTCAGTAGCAATAGCTCGGAAGGCAGGCTATCGCTACCCACGCTGGCAAATAGGCGGCTCTGCTGTAACCCAGTGATCAAGCGCGATTGGAGTAAAGCAGGGGCATTCTCTTGCCAGCGGGCAGCTTCGTACACATTAACCACATTACCCTCTGGGTAAACCACAATGCGGTTGCTACTCAGTAAATGCCCCGCCTGTGGGGCCGCCACTGCCAGGCGTTGGCGGGTGGTCATAGAATCTGATGTGACGGGCTGTATATCGCTACTGGGCAGACGATACAGGGTCGCTGGCTCACTTTCGGGCAATATTGAGCAGCCACTGCTGAGTAGCAGCGCAGCGCTAACTAAAGCGATGGCGGTGGGGCGTAATGTCATGGGCGGAACTCCTCTACCTGATCACGGCCCAGGAAAAAGTCTGTTGGGCTCTCCTCTAGCTGGCGGGTGATACGATCCAGTGTATCGAGTGTTGAGCGTAGCGAAGAGAGCGCCGGGGCAATATCTTGCGCGCCCTGCAGGCTGCCTTCGATGGCACCAGCGTTAGTCTCCACTAATTGCTCAATGCGTTGAGCCGCCCGGGCCACATCGTGGCTCGCATCAGCGGCACTCTCCATTACCAGCCGGCCATCTTGACGCAGTAGCTGTGTCGCTTCCTGGCTAAGTTCGTCGATGCTGCTAAGCGTGTTAGTTGCCTGGCGAGTGGCTTCGCCGAAAAGCGCCATATTCTGGTCTAGGGCGTTCTGCTGGGCGGCAATCATTTCGGTGATCTGAGCAATGTTGGTTAAAATACTGCCTGCCTGGTCACGGTTATTATCGTCAAACAGTTCGTTGACGTTTTGCAGGATTGAATTGATGTTTTCGATCATATCTTCGCCCTCATCAAACAGCGTAGCGATGGGCGAAGGGTCTGCGTTTATAAACGGTGCTTCGATATCGGTTTGGTCAATTAGCAGTGGGGCTTTAGGGGTGCCGCCGTGAAGTTGCACGGACATGCTGCCGGTGATGCTGGCAAAGGCAAGTTTTGCCCGGGTGTCTGTCTTAATCGGTGCGTCATCGTAGACGCGGATATGGGCAATCACTTGCCGAGGGTCATCAGGATTAAGGTTAAGCTCGGTGACGTCCCCCACCTCAATACCGTTATATTGCACTCGGCTGCCGACTGATAAGCCGCTCACGCTGCGCTCAAATAGAATGCGGTAAGGCTGGTAGCTACGTTCGCCTGCTGCATAGCTCATCCATAGTGCAAACAGCAGCGCGCCAGCGGCAGTGGCCAGCGTGAAGAGACCGATTAAAACGTGATGCGCCCGTGTTTCCATGTGCAGTCACTCCTGGACGTTAGCGTTATTTGAAGAGCCGGTATGAGCACGCTGAGCGGCTCGACCTCGCGGGCCGTGAAAGTAGTCTTGAACCCATTCATCGTCGGTATCCGCCACTTTATCGATGGTATCCACCACCAGCACACGTTTCTGTGAAAGTACCGCGACCTGATCGCAGGCAGCGTAGAGCGTATCCAGGTCATGGGTGACCAGGAAAACGCTGAAACCCAGCGCATCGCGAAGGGTGACCAGCAACTGATCGAAGGCCGCCGCGCCAATAGGGTCAAGCCCCGCCGTGGGCTCATCAAGAAACAGAATGTCAGGATCAAGCGCTAAGGCACGGGCAAGGGCGGCGCGCTTGACCATGCCGCCAGACAGCGACTCAGGAAACTGCAGCGCGGCCTGTGGCGGCAGCCCGACCAACGCTAGCTTTACCCTGGCAAGATGCTCGGCGTCTTCACGGGGTAGCCTGGCGTGTTCAATTAGCGGTAGGGCAATATTTTCTTGCAGGTTCAACGAGCTGAACAGCGCACCGCGTTGAAACAGTACACCAAAGCGCCGCTCTATTTGACTGCGCTGTGCCTCGTTAAGCTCGTTAAGGGTTGTGCCTAGGACTTCAACCGTGCCGTCATTGGGGCGCTTCAAACCAACGATGCTGCGTAACAGCACTGATTTACCGGTACCAGAACCGCCTACAATGCCGAGGATTTCTCCACGTTCAAGGGTTAGGTCTAAGTTTTCGTGAACCACATGAGCGCCAAAGTGGTTCACCAAGCCTCGAACCTTAATGACCGGTAGGTCGTTTTGCTCTGTCGGTTTATCTGAATTGATCACCAGCCCATCTCCATAAAGAATAGCGCGGCGACGGCATCAATCAGAATCACCATAAAAATCGACTGAACGACGCTTGACGTAGTGTGTTCTCCCACCGACTGCGCACTGCCGCTGACCTTAAAGCCTTCAAGGCAGCCGATAACGGCGATCACAAAGGCAAACACCGGTGCTTTGCTAAGCCCTACCAAAAAGTGTGTCACCGATACGTCTTTTTGCAGCGTGGCCATGAACTGGGTAAGTGAAATATCCAGTGACAAAGAGGTGACCATGGCACCACCCGCTAAGCCGCTGAGCATGCCCACAAACGCTAGCATGGGCAGGCTAATTAACATCGCCATTACCCGTGGCAGCACCAAAAGTTCGATAGGATCTAGCCCTTGGGCCTGCAGGGCATCAATCTCTTCATTGGATTTCATGGCGCCGATCTGGGCAGTAAAGGCGCTGGCGGTTCGTCCCGCTAATAAAATTGCAGCAAGCAGAACGCCGAACTCTCGCAAGAATGAGAACGCAACAAGATCGATGGTATAAATCGTGGCGCCAAAATCCTGCAAAACGGTAGCGCCAAGGAAAGCCACAACGGCACCCACCATAAAGGTGAGTAGCGCGACGATGGGTACGGCATTAAGACCGCTCTGCTGAATATGGGCAACGGTGGCCGTTAGGCGCCAGTGGCGTGGCCGCAATGCCAGATGGAATAGGGTAGCCACGACGAGACCAATAAAGGCCAGCAGCTGGCGCTGCTGAGACCAAAGCCCCGCCATGTGTTGGCCCACGCTGGCAAGCGCTTGGCTAATACGCGAATAGGAGGGGGGATCAACGTCAAGCGGCGCTTCCATGGCTTCGGCAATACGCACCAGCAGCGCCTGCTGCTCTTTCGGCAGTTCTGCTGCCCAATCCGCTACCGCCTGTGCTTTCTCAACGCCAATCAGCTCTACAATGAGTATGGCACCGGCGGTATCAAGGCGAGTTATTGCGTCTAACGAAACCGTCGCACCCGTTGGCTTGCCAAGTTCGGTTCGAGTTTCACTGTGATTAAGCGCCGCTTTGATATAGCGGTAATTGGCAAGTGTCCACTCGCCTTTAAGGGTGACTGTTTGATCATGACGCGCTATCCACTCGCTTGGCATCCCCACTCCTCGGCGCTCTTGGTATCGCTGCGCTTGTTTAGAAGTCTATGATGCATTCAAACGGGCGTTAGTTAAAGTCTCCCTAGCTTGAATTTACCTTGCCGAGCGGTTTCTTGGCGCTAGTTCCTGCTTAATCTGATTAGCGACTTCTTTGAGACGTGGGCCTAAGTTATTAACCAAGCGGTCGTGATCCAAGCGCAGGCTGGAGCCGCCGCAGTTAATCGCCATGACCTCGGCGCCATCTTCTAAAATTAGCGGCATCGCCACCGCGCTAATATCGCGCTGCCAATCCTGCTCAGAGAGACAAAAACCGTACTGTGCATAGTCTTTGAAACTCTGTTGTATACCCGCTTCATAACGCGGCCAGTCGCTACCATACTCGCTGGCCAACTCTTGGAGCACCTGCTGGCGCCGTTCGTCAGACAAACCGCATAGCCAGGCACGACCAATGGCGGAAGTGGCAATGGGCAGGCGGGAGCCCGTGTCCAGGCGAATGATTAGCGGGCCATGGCCGTGGCAGGTTTCCAAATAAACCATGTCACTGCGGTCGGCCCCGCCCAGGCTAACGTTACAGTCGGTGGCATCAGCAAATTTCTGCAGATGCGGGCGAGCAATTTCGCGAATGCCCATATTGGCGAGAAAGCGATATCCCAAGGCTAAGACACCTGGCCCAAGGCGGTACTTTTCCAGGTGGGTATTGTGTTGGAGATAGCCCAACTGCGTCAGGGTATAGGTTAAACGTGACACCGTCGGGCGAGGGATACTTGTACGGTTGGAGAGCTCAGCATTGCCTAAATACTCTTCACCTGCGCCAAAGGCGCGCAGCAACTCTAGACCGCGCGCAAGCGCTGTCACAAAGTTACGATCTTTTCCTGGCAACTGCGAGTCGTCAGCATCAGTGTCGGTGGGGTGCATTCAATATCCCAACAATAGGTGGCTTATGGCGCCCAGTATCGCATATCTACTTAGACGCAGCGTTCATGCCTATCAACGAAATAGCGGCTGTTTGACGCTAAATCAGCCGTCCAGACGCTCGATAATCGTGGCAATGCCCTGACCGACGCCGATGCACATGGTGACCAACGCATAGCGCCCACCGGTCGCTTCAAGCTGTCGGAGAGCCGTAAGCGCCAAGCGTGCTCCTGATGCCCCCAGAGGATGACCAATGGCGATAGCGCCGCCGTTGGCGTTCAAGCGTGGATCATCAACGGAGAGACCCAACTGCTGCACGCAGCCAAGCACCTGAACGGCAAACGCTTCGTTGATTTCAATCACATCCATCTGCTCAAGGGTAAGCCCTGCACGCGCCAACGCCTTTTGTGAAGCGGGTACTGGCCCTAACCCCATAACCCGCGGAGCCACACCGGCAACGGCGCTGGCGACAATGCGCGCGCGCGGCGCTAGGCCCACACGTTCACCGGCGGCCTTGGTGCCGACAATCATGGCAGCGGCGCCGTCATTCAGGCCCGAGGCATTGCCGGCGGTGACCACGCCACCCTCGAATAGCGAGCCCAGTCGGGCCAGTTTGTCTTCGCTGCTTTGTGGGCGGGGGTGTTCGTCTTTTTCCACCAACAGTGGCGGCTGTTTACGCCCTTGGGGCACCTCTACGCCAAACATCTCGCCGTCGTAGAAACCTGAGGCCAGCGCTTGGGCGTAGCGGGCCTGAGAGCGGGCGGCAAAGGTGTCGCTTTCATCGCGGCTAATATTCAGGTCGTGGGCAATGTTATCAGCAGTTTCCGGCATGCTGTGGCTGCCGTACTCCTTAGCAATCCAGGGGTTGGGAAAGCGTGAGCCAATCACCGTGTCGTACAGCGGCTGGTTGCGGGCATAGGGGGAGTCCGCTTTACCCAACACATAAGGTGCACGGGACATGGACTCAACGCCGCCTGCTAAAAACAGCTCGCCTTCACCTAGCCGTGCCGCCCGGGCCGCATCCATCATCGCTGCCAAGCCACTGCCGCAAAGCCGGTTAACGGTTTGCCCTGCCACTTCGATGGGCAGACCTGCCAACAGTGCGCCGTGACGGGCTACGTTTCGGGAGTCTTCCCCCGCTTGGTTGGTGCAGCCTGCCAGCACCTCTTCATAGCTTGCTGGCGCGAATGGGTTGCGGGCTACCAGTGTTTTAAGCGTCAGCCCCAACAGCTCATCTGGGCGAATAGCCGCTAAGCTGCCACCGTGGCGACCAAAAGGGGTACGTAAACCGTCGTAAATATAGGCGTCTTGCATGGTGATGCTCCTTGTTATTGGTAGGGTTAAGCGGCGGTTAACGACATTTGCAGCGCGGCGCGGCGGCGCAGCCAGGGGCTAGGCCGATAGCGTGGGTCGCCGGTGGCCTCAAGCAGGTTGGTCAATATCGTCATGATGCGCGTGGCTCCGTAATGGTCGCCCATGCGTAGCGGGCCGAAAGGGTAGCCCAAACCCAGCTCAACCGCTCGGTCGATCGTCGTGGGTTCTGCCACGCCTTGCTGGGCAATGTCGGCACCGACGTTGACGATGCAGGCAATAATGCGCTGAAGAACGAAGCCGTTGCTGTCCTGCAGAGTGCTTACCGGCGTACCGTTATGATTGAGCAGGTTTTGCGCTGCTTGAATGAAAGTGGAGTGGGTAATAGGCGTAGCCATGAGGCTACGGCGTTTATCGAGTCCTGCGAGCATATCCACCGCCACACACTGCTTGGCATCTAACCCCTGGCGCAGCGAACAGCTGGTGGCATCTTCGCCGAAAGGGGTAAGCAGACAGAGCGCCTGTTCAGTGGGCTGCGTGCCGGTTTCTAACGGCCAGCCCGCCGCATTCACCAGCCCGGTGAGTGCTTTGGCGCTCTCGGGGTCATCCTGGCTAATCCATACCGGGCAAGGTGAGGTAGGCTTGATGACAGGCTCATCCGGCATCTGCTGCTTGCCTTCCTCGTAGCGGTAAAAACCTTCGCCAGTTTTACGCCCCAGCAAGCCCGCGGCCAAGCGCTGTCGGGTTAACGGTGAAGGGCGAAAACGTGCTTCTTCATAATACTGGTGATACACCGACTCCATCACGGCGTGGGAAACGTCCAGCCCGGTAAGGTCAAGCAGGGTAAAGGGCCCCATCCGGAATCCGCCCTGATCAACCATAATACGGTCAATGGTGGCCGGGTCAGCGACGCTTTCGCCTAGCAGTCGCAGCGCTTCAGTACCGAAGGCACGCCCGGCATGGTTAACCAGAAACCCAGGTGTATCGGTGGTTTGGGCCGTAAAGTGGCCCATGGCTTGTCCTAGAGCATTGACCTGCTGAGTCACCTCATCGGTGGTACGCAAGCCCGGGATGACCTCGGCAATCTTCATCAGCGGCACGGGATTAAAGAAGTGAAAGCCAATAACCCGCTCAGGGTGCTGGCAGGCGGCGGCAATGGCCGTGACGGAGAGTGAAGAGGTATTGGTCGCCAACACAGCCTGCTGGCTGAGGATTGCTTCTAAATCGCTAAACAGCCCCTGCTTGGCCTCCAGCTTCTCGACAATGGCTTCCACCACAATATCGCAGGGAGCGAGCGCGGCAAGCTCGCTGGCTTCAATCAACCGTTCACTATAGTGCTGCGCCTGTTCTGCGTTAATGCGCTGCTTTTCGACACTTCTCTGCCATAAGCCATTAATAAAGGCTTTCGCTTCTTGTGCGGCATCCTCTTTAACGTCAAAAAGTATGACGTCTAGACCGGCCTGGGCAGCCAACTGTGCGATGCCACGTCCCATGGCGCCGGTGCCGACGATGCCAAGCGTGGTAAAGGGGGGAGGTGTTGATTCGCTAGCCATACGCTAAGTCCTCTCTGCAAATGGGTACATATTTAGCATTGTGATTCTGCATTGCAAAATAGTGTTTCAATTATTGACTGCCATCCTAGGCTATGCAAAAGTGCCTGACAAGAATAGTGGACAATAGTTTTGCTATGCAAAATGCACGCACTGTCCACGCCCAGCGCTACTTCGAATGATAACTCTAACTATAAAACCCGTTGCCACCAGGAGCCGTCATGATTCGCGATCCCGAATTAATTAATCAGCTTGTCGATACCATCGCCCGCTTTGTCCGTGAGCGCTTAATTCCTAATGAGGCACGCCTAGCCGAAGAGGATGCAGTACCCCCGGAAATTCTTGCGGAAATGAAAGAGATGGGGCTTTTCGGGCTATCGATTCCAGAAGAGTACGGCGGCCTAGGCCTGACGATGGAGGAAGAAGCGCTGGTGGCGATGGAGATTGGTAAAACCTCGCCTGCCTTTCGCTCGGTGTTTGGCACTAATAATGGCATCGGCGCCCAGGGTATTTTGATTGATGGTACTGATGAGCAGAAAGCCAAGTATGTGCCACGCTTGGCCACGGGCGAGATTCTTAGCTCGTTTTGTCTCACCGAGCCCGATTCCGGCTCCGACGCCGCCAGCCTGCGCACGACGGCGGTGCGGGATGGCGATGACTATATCTTGAACGGCACCAAGCGCTATATCACCAACGGCCCAGAAGCCGATCTGTTTACCGTGATGGCGCGTACTGACCCAGAGAATAAAGGTGCGGGCGGGATCTCAGCCTTTATCGTCGAAGGTAACACGCCAGGGCTGGTACGCGGCCCTGCGGATAACAAGATGGGCCAGAAGGGCGCCCATACCTGCGATATTATTTTCGACAACTGCCGGGTGCCCGCTGAAAATATTATTGGCGGGAAAGAGGGACAAGGGTTTAAAACGGCGATGAAGGTGCTGGATCGTGGGCGGCTGCATATTTCGGCGGTCTGTGTAGGCGTGGCCGAGCGCTTAGTGGAAGAGTCGCTGCGCTACACCATGGAGCGTAAGCAGTTTGGCGCGGCGCTTGCCGAGCATCAGCTGATCCAAGCCATGTTGGCGGATAGCAAAACCGAAGCCTATGCAGGCAAAACCATGGTGATGGACGCTGCACGGCGTAAAGACAATGGCGAAAATGTTTCGACACTGGCCTCCTGCTGCAAACTGTTCTGCGCCGAAATGGTGGGCCGTGTCGCAGACCGCGCGGTGCAGGTTCACGGTGGGGCGGGTTACATGTCGGAATACGCGGTTGAGCGTTTCTACCGCGATGTGCGGCTATTCCGTATTTACGAAGGCACCACCCAGATTCAACAAATCGTCATTGCTCGCAACATGGTGCGGGAGGCGTCCTAATGGCTTTATCGGTTTCCTACCAAGCGCCGGACGAGGCTATTTTTGGGCGCCTTGCCAGCGAGCTGGTGGCCGAGCTTCCCGAGCGCCTCAGTACCCGCGTGCTTGAAAATGCCAAGCTGCTTGGCGAGCACCCGGCTATAGTGGATGGCACTGTGCGCTGGAGTTATGCGGAGCTTGGTCAAGAAATACACGCCGCTTATGGCTGGTTAAGCGCATTGGGCATTCGCCCTGGCGACCGGATTATGACGGTGAGTGAAAACTGTCGCGCTCTGGTCGTGCTGCTGCTGGCCGCCAGTGAATTGGATGTCTGGGTAGCGATTGTGAACTCGCGCCTGTCAGCACAGGAAGTTGACCTGATTCAGGGCAACTGCCTGCCCCGGCGAGTCTTCTATACCTGTGAAGCATCCCCAGAGGCGTGCCAGCACGCCGAGCGCCACGCGGCTGACCGCTACCAACACCCTCAGTTGGGTGGGCTGGCCATTTCGCCGCTGTATGACAGTGAGCCCGAGCCGGTCTGCGCGAGCGGGGCCGAGCAGGTGGCGGCGATGATCTACACCTCAGGCACCACTGGCACACCTAAAGGCGTCATGCTGACCCATCGTGGCATTCTGTATATTGCCTCAATCTCTGGGGGCATGCGTCATTTAAGCGAAGGGCAGCGGGTCTACGGCGTGCTGCCCATGTCTCATGTGTTTGGCCTCTCTTCGGTATGTATGGGGTCGCTCTATAACGGCGCCTGCCTGTATACCGTGCCGCGCTTCGATGCCGCCCATATGTTGGCGACGCTAAAGCAGGAGCACATTACCGTTCTCCAGGGAGTGCCGGCGATGTATGCCCGGGCGTTAGAGTTTTTAAAACGTGAACAGCGCCCGTTAGAAGCGCCTGATCTAATTTATATGTCAGCAGGAGGTTCACCGTTAGATAGCGACACCAAAGTGCGGGTAGAGGCAGCCTTTGGGCTGACGCTGCATAACGGCTACGGTTTAACCGAGGCCAGCCCTACCATCAGCCAGACCCGCATCGATGACCACCATGCAACTAGCACCGTTGGCCGGGTATTGCCTTTACTTGAGTACCGCCTGGAACCGCTTAGCGACAGCGGAACTGCCGAGCAGCCTGGAGATGAAGTGGGTGAACTATGGGTGCGCGGGCCTAATATTATGAAGGGTTACTTCCGCCAGCCGGAAGCTACCCGCGCCACCCTAACCGAAGATGGTTGGCTCAATACCGGTGATATCGCCAAACTCGATCACCATGACCAACTCTATATTGTAGGGCGTAGCAAAGAGCTGATTATCCGCTCTGGCTTCAATATCTACCCGCCGGATGTGGAAGCGGTGATTAACGAGCACCCTGCGGTAACGCTTACCGCCGTAGTGGGGCGTCAAATCGCCGGTAATGAAGAAGTCGTGGCGTTTGTGCAGTGTGAGCCAGGCGTTGACGTTGATGTGGCGGAGCTAAAGGCGTTTATCGCCGAACGGTTGGCGCCTTACAAACGACCTACTCAAATTGTATTGATGGATACGCTACCTTCCACTGCCAGCGGCAAAATTCTTAAAGGGCGGCTGCGGGATTTAGCCCAGCAGGAGAGCGCCTCATGAGTTCTTCGCAAATACACAGGCCAGATACGCCTCAACAAGCACTTATGGGCTATCACGAGTTGCTAGGTATGCAGGTGGTTGAGTGGCAGCAAGATCGTGCCGTGGTGGAGCTCACTATCGAGCCCAAACATCTAAACCGCAGCGGTAATGTTCACGGCGGCGTATTGGCTTCAATGCTGGATAGCGCTTTAAGCCTTGCCGGTCTGCACTGCGACGTACCGGGCAATATACGCCGGGGAATGACGCTCTCATTAACCACGACTTTTGTGGGCCCCGCCCGGCAAGGTGTGTTGAAGGCAATAGGCACGGTGCGCGGCGGCGGACAGAAAATCTATATGAGCAGCGGTGAGATCGTTGATGAGAAAGGCAATTTAGTGGCCATGGGTGAAGGTTCATTTCGGCGCCGCAGTGGCAGTGAATCGTCTGAAGGCTTCCCGGAAAAAACACCCAGGGAGAAGGCTGAGTGAAACCAGCCCGCCTGCGGGTTTCTCTGTTACTGCTGGTCACCTTGGCAACGCTGTTTCATCTGGTGGTCGGCAGCCTGTTTTGGCAAGCCGTCGGGATTGCCGCGCTGGCGCTCTATCTATTAACGCTTGCTGGCAAGCTAACGCGGATGGCCAAAGGGTTACTGCTAGTCGCGGGGATAGTGTCGCTGTTAGCGCTCTGGCGTTCACCAAACCCAAGCCAACTGCTGTTTGAAGCCAGTGGACGTTTTGCGTTTTTTGCTACCTTTGTGGTGGCGTTGAGCATGCTACGTTTGCCGGCCTACCGTTCACGCCTGGTGCGTCGCTGTGGGCAAAGTATGCTGCTTCAACCGCCTAGCCGCCGCTACCCGATTTTATCGCTCGGCTCTGCGCTGTTTGGGATTATTCTCAATATCGGCGTGCTTAACTTATTTGCCGCCATGATTGAGAAGAGTAACACCCTAGGCGCAGCCCAAGGGCGTGCCTGGGTGCGAGAAGCTCGCCAGCGGCGCATGATGTTGGCGTTGCTACGCGGGTTTTCCCTGGCGCCACTGATCTCCCCTATGGGTATTGGGGTGGCGGTGGTGCTGTCTAGCCTTCCTCAGGTTACCTGGCTGGCGCTTGCGCCGTATATTTTGGGTGCCGCAGTGCTAATTTTTCTGGCGGGTTGGGCCGTGGATTTTCTCACCGGGCCACATCCCCCTGCCAATAAAGCCTTGGTAGCTGCCCCTTCATTGCGCCCGTTGGCCCAGTTCAGTGTGTTGCTGCTAGGGATTGTGGCGCTGGTGTTTAGCCTTGCCTGGCTATTAGAACTGCGCTTACCCATTGCCGCGCTTTTAGGTGCGCCCACGGGGGCGCTGGTTTGGCTTGCCTGGCAGCGGCGTAGGCTTGGCTTCGGTGGGCTGCCTGCCGCGGTTAGCGCGGTGCATCGTCAGTTGCCGTGGCTGCTTTCGCCCAGTGCCAATGAGATCGTGGTGCTAGGGGCGGCGGGCTATTTGGGGCACTTATGCGTTGGACTGGTGGACACTCAACAGTTGGCGCCGCTACTAACCGTGTTGAACCAGTGGGGCGCCTTCAATGCCGTACTGGCAATGCTGATGGTGGTAGGGCTGGCCCAGGTAGGCGTTAATCCTATCGTGACGGTAACGCTGCTGGTGGGGCTGCTACCGCAGTTAGCTATTGAGGGACTAACACCCGCACTGATAGGTGCATCGCTGATGGTGGGTTGGGCGCTGGCGCTAATGTCGTCGCCGATGACGGCATCAATGCTGATTTTATCCCGATTTACCGGTGTGCCCGCCACGCGTATCGGCTACCGCTGGAACGGCAAATTTCTGGTCGCCTCGATTCCGCTATTGGCAGCGTGGTTTGTATGGGCACCCTTTTAAAGGGGGGTAAGAATGCGGAAGCGCTTGACCTTTGTGCGGTGTTTTTTTAATGTCCTTGTTATAAAGTGAAACAGAATTCTGCTATGCAAAATTGAAACATGATTAAAGCAAGATTAAATATTATTAATCGCCAGGAGCACCCCTTATGAAAGTACTCGTCGCGGTGAAACGCGTCATCGACTACAACGTCAAAATCCGCGTTAAGGCGGATCATTCGGACGTGGATCTTACCAACGTCAAAATGGCCATGAACCCCTTCTGCGAAATTGC
>NZ_HG423343.1:4431224-4467660 GCF_000982975.1 Halomonas sp. A3H3
CGACGATTGAAACCGTCGACGTAGTGGTGGACAACAGCCAGTCCAGCTTTGTGAAGGAGGAACTGGCGCAGTCGGATCGTCCTGAACTGGGCGGTGCCAAGGTGGTGATTTCCGGTGGCCGTGGTATGGGCAATGGCGAGAACTTCAAACTGCTCGACGGCATCGCCGACAAGCTGGGCGCTGCCATTGGTGCTTCCCGGGCCGCCGTCGACGCAGGCTTTGTGCCCAACGATATGCAGGTTGGCCAGACCGGCAAGATCGTTGCCCCGGATCTGTATATCGCCGTGGGCATTTCCGGTGCCATCCAGCACCTGGCGGGCATGAAAGACTCCAAAGTGATCGTCGCGATCAACAAAGACGACGAAGCACCGATTTTCCAGGTGGCGGATTACGGCCTGGTGGGGGATCTGTTTGAGATCCTGCCCGAGCTTGAGAGCAAGCTGTAAATGCTTCTGGCATCCACGTATTGGTCGGAACAACCCGTAGCGGGGGTCTTTCGCCATGGCCGGAAAAAGTTCCCGACGTTTCTGGCATTTCCGCCATCCATGGCGGTCAGATGGCGAAAGTAGCGCCCATGGATGGGTTCACAGCGCCCCCGCGTAGGGTTGTTCCGACCATGCCATTGTAGTGTGACATCTTCTTGAAAGGCTCAGTGGAGCCTTTTGCAGTATTGCCTCACAATAACAACCAGCGAGTTTCCCATGCTAACGCGTCTAACCGCTTCATTAAACCTGCCGGTGATCGGTTCACCCATGTTTATCGTCTCCGGGCCAGAACTGGTGATTGCCCAGTGCCAAGCGGGCATTCTGGGTGCTTTCCCCGCGCTCAACGCCCGACCTGCTGACGTATTACGTGAGTGGTTACAGCAGATCACTCAAACCCTGGCCGACTATGACGCGCAGCACCCCGAACAACCCTCAGCGCCCTTTGCGGTGAACCAAATTGTGCACCCCACCAATGATCGTCTAGAGCACGATGTCGCGTTATGCGCCGAGTTCAAGGTGCCGCTGGTCATCACTAGTCTGCACGCGCCTAATCAAGTGGTGGAAAAGGTGCATGCCTATGGCGGGCTGGTGTTTCACGATGTGACCACGTTGAGGCACGCCAAGAAAGCGATCGATGCGGGAGTTGATGGGCTGATACTGGTCTGCCACGGCGCGGGCGGCCATGCCGGGCGGTTAAACCCCTTTGCGTTTGTGGCGGAGGTGCGCCGCTTTTACGATGGCCCGTTAGTGCTGGCGGGGGCGATTAGCAAAGGTGAACAGATCGTTGCCGCCCAGGCGCTAGGCGTGGACTTGGTGTATATGGGCACGCGCTTTATCGCCACCCAAGAGGCAAACGCTCAAGCGGCCTATAAACGGATGGTGCTGGACGCAGCGGCAGGCGACATTGTCTATACCAACCTGTTTACCGGCGTGCACGGTAACTATCTGCGGCAAAGTATCGAGCAGGCGGGATTGGATCCTGATGCGCTGCCTGAAGGTGATAAAACCGCTATGCGTTATGGCTCAGGGGGGAGCAGTAAGGCAAAAGCGTGGCGGGATATCTGGGGCGCGGGGCAGGGCGTAGGCGCTATTGCCTCTATGCACAGCGTGGCCGAAGAAGTGGCCACGCTGCGCCAGGATTACCAGAAAGCGTTAGATCATTTACGGCGGCTTTGACGAAACGCCGCCACCCGGGTGTGAAAATCTTCCGACGCCTTGCACTGATCTTGAAGCTCGCCCTCTAATTGCATCGTGTTATTTAGCTGGCGCTGGGCAGCTTCCCGTAAGGCGCGTTTGGTAGCGCTTAACGCCTGGGACGATTGACTCACCAGTGCTTGCGCCAACGACCAAGCTTCGTCTAGCACTTGGTTATCTTCGACGACGCGGTTAGCCAATCCGAGTTCGACGCAGCGCTCACCCGAAATGGGGGTTGCCAAGGCGGCCATTTCAAACGCCTGAGCATGGCCAAGCTGGCGCACCAGATGCCAGCAGGCACCGCCGTCAGGGATGAGCCCAATATTGATAAAGGCAAGCTTCAGGTAGGCGGAGTGGCCCATCACCACCATATCGCTGGCGAGCACATAGGAAACACCGATGCCCGCAGCCGCACCGCTAACCGCTGCAATCACCGGCTTATTCATTGCCATTAGGCTACGCAGGGCAGGCAGAAAGAGCGTTTCCAGCCGTTCGCTCGCAGGCTGAGACGTTGCCTTCTCAAACTCTGCCAGGTCAGCGCCGGCGCAAAATGCACTACCTTCACCGCGTAGAATCACACAGCGAACTTGCTCATTGTCCGCCACCGCCGCCAGCGCTTCATTGAGTGCCAGAGCGGTGGCTTCATTCAGAGCGTTGCGTACTTCTGGACGTGCAATGGCGACTTCGACGATACCGTTTTCAATAGCGCTGACAGTCACTAACTTGCCGACGTAATCTGACATGTATCGCTCCCTAATTAACTTTTCTGGCAACGTTCTCAGGCAACCTTTAACAGCTCGCTGACCGTTTCGAGATGGTAGTCGCTGTCGCCCAGGTAGTGATCGAACATCACCAGATGCTTGGCGTAGCTAGCGACATAGCACTCTTCGGTCATACCCATCGCCCCATGCAGCTGGATCGCCTGTTCGGCAATAAAGCGAGCTGATTCACCACAGTAGGCTTTGGCCGCGGCAATTTTGTAATCCCGTTCGCTTGCAGGGAGCGCGAGGCTAGTGGCGGCTAAAATCGCCATGGAGCGGGACTGCTCCAGGTGCAAGTGCATATCCACCATGCGGTGCTGCAGGGCCTGAAAGGTCGAAAGCGGTACGCCAAACTGCTTGCGCTCTTTTAAATAAGCGAGCGTTTGGTCGCAGGCCTCCTCCATTGCGCCGATGGCTTGGGCGCAGAGCGCTGCGCGACCAACAGCCAGTACCTCCGCTAGCACATCGCTAACATCTTCACTCAGGCAGTTGGTTAACGGCAGCGTGACGCTGTCCAGGGTCAGATCGCCGGCGGGCTGGTCGTCGATAGTGCGATATAGGTGCGTAGATGTGCCCGGTGCATCCGCTGGCACAATAAATAACCCTAGCTTGCCGCTGGCTAATTGAGCGCTGACCAGCGTAGCCGCAGCGGCTTCAAGGTTAAGTACCACGTGTTTTTTACCATTTAACTGCCATTGGTCGCCTTGCTGGGTAGCTTGGGTAGCTACCGTAAAGGCGTCGTAGCGGGCGCCAATCTCCTGCCAAGCAAGCGCCAACTGATGCTCACCTTCAAGCAGTGGGGCTAGCCACCGGGTTTGCTGTTCGCTGTTGGCGGTAAGCGCCAGTAATTGTCCGGGCAGCACTAGGCCAGCCAGATAGGGTTCGGGCACTAAGCCTCGTCCCAGTGCCTGCATAATAATCATCAGGTCGGTGCCATCGCCCCCTAGCCCGCCAACGTCTTCGCTGAAGGGCATATGCAGCAGTCCCAGCTCGGCAAAGGTGCGCCATAGTGCAGAAGAGCCGTTTGGGGCAGCGGCCAGCATAGTGCGGCGCTGCTCGGGAGAAATCTGGTCGGCCACCAAGCGGGTGAGCGTCTCTTCAAGCATGCGCTGCTCGTCGGTTAAAGCAAAATCCATGGTGACCTCACATGTTTAAAATGGTTTTGGCGACGATACTTTTTTGTATTTCATTGGCGCCGCCATAAATCGACAGCTTGCGACGATTGAAATACTGGGCGCTGGCGGCCGCGCTTTGGGCGCGCTCGTCATCCAGGCTGCCTTCGCCATGCAGGAAGTCGGGGAAGAATGGCAGCGCAGCAGGGCCCAGGGCGCGCCGGGTAAGCTCACTTAGCTCCTGGCGAAGCTCGGAGCCGCGCACTTTTAGCAGCGAGCTCTCTGCGCCGGGCACACCGCCATCTTGGGCAGCGGCAATCACGCGCAGGTTGGTCACTTCCAGCGCCATTAGTTCGAGTTCCGCTTTCACCACCCGCTGACGGAAGCTGGGTAGCTCCAGCAGCGGTTTGTCGCGATGCTGAATCCGGCTCGCCAGCGACTTCAAGTGGCGCAGCGCCTGCTTGGCGTGACCAAGCCCCGCAATCCCCGTACGTTCGTGGGTGAGCAGGAACTTAGCGCAGGTCCAGCCCTGGCCCTCTTCACCGACGCGGTTGTCGACGGGTACGCGCACGTTATCTAAAAAGATTTCGTTAACTTCGTGGGCACCATCAAGGGTAATAATTGGCCGCACGGTGATACCCGGTGTCTGCATATCAATCAACAGAAAGCTGATGCCCGCCTGCTTCTTGGCGTCTGGGTCGGTGCGTACCAGGCAGAACAGCATGTTGGCGTGCTGGCCCAGGGTGGTCCAGGTCTTCTGACCATTGACGATATAGTGGTCGCCATCACGCACGGCGCGGGTATTTAGGCCCGCTAAATCAGAGCCAGCGCCGGGCTCTGAGTAGCCTTGGCACCACCAATCCTGATTGCTCAAAATGCGCGGCAGGTAGTGCTGTTGCTGCTCGACAGTGCCGAATTTCATGATGACGGGAGCCACCATGTTAACGCCGAAGGGTACGACTGTAGGTGCATGGGCAGCAGCACACTCTTCGTCGAAAATATGCCGCTGTACCGGCCCCCAGCCTGGGCCGCCGAACTCTTTTGGCCAGTTAGACGCCAACCAACCCTGTTCGCTAAGAATATTCTGCCAGCGCAGGTAGTCATCAGCGCGCAGATGGCGGCCCAAGCGCACGCGCTGGCTGATATCGCTGGGCAGTGCATCGGCTAGAAAACGGCGAACCTGTTCGCGAAATGCCTGCTCTTCGGGGCTAAAGGTGAGGTTCATAGGGGGGTGTCCTTAAGGGTTGATTGACGGTGAGGCCCACCTAAGTGACGCGGGTATCCCAGTACTTCCACCGCCAACAAATCGATATCGCTCTCGCGGTAGCAGAAGCCGTTCTTTGCGATGCCGACGCTCGCCTGTTCAAGGGCAGTTTGTTTGTCGCTCGCTGTAGCCTGCTGGCTAGCAAGTTGCAGCGTATTCAGAAGGCTTTGCTGTCGGCTGACCACAACGTTTAACCGCAATGCTTTAAGAGTGAGTGCCGCTCGCTGTTGGGTAAGTGGCTCTGCGCTTAAGTTGACCAGCTCTACCATGCTGCCGTTTTCAGCAACGATAAGGCTTAGCGCGCTATCGCTGCCGCGGCTGATGCCAATGTTTTCTAGTGCGATGGTAGGGAGCGCTGTGCCTGATTCCCTCGCTGCATTTGGCGCCAACAGGTAAAGCTCAGTAGCGTTGTCTGGTGCACTGGTTAGGGTAATACCCGCCTTTTGTGCGGCTTTTTGCAGGCGCTCAAACAGTGGATCTTCGCCGATTAGCGCAACGTGTTTAAACGCGTCGGCTTTCTCAACCTCAGGCACCACATGGGGGCTACGCGCAGCGAAAAAGAGATGAATAAGTCCGGCGCGTTGAGGGGAGTCCATACAGGCCAAAAACAGCTCCCGCTCACGGCGCAGGCCGTCTTGGAGTGATTCAGCCGTCACAGAGGCCTCCACAGCTTCCACAATGCGAAACGGTGAGAAGAGTTCGGCAGCGTCTTGATTCAGCCGTTCCAACATAGCGGAGATTGCCTGGGGATTAGCCGCTGGCGCTGGCAGTTGGCCCGTAACACGTGCCATTGGGTTGTCTGCAAGCACTGCTTGGGCCACAGCTAAACCCGCTTCAAGCGGTGTTTCAGCACTGCTAATGGCGTCGATAATGCCTGCCTCAAGTGCTTCTTCTGCTTCCACAAAACGCCCGCTGGTGATCATCTCTAAGGCGCGCTCAACGCCTACTAAACGCGGCAAACGCTGGGTGCCACCAGCGCCAGGCAGTAGACCCAGCTTAACCTCCGGAAGACCCACCCGGGTTCCCGCCAGTGCCACTCGATAGTGGCAGCCCAAAGCCACTTCCAATCCACCGCCCAGGGCTGTGCCGTGCAGGGCGGCAATCAGCGGTTTTGGGCAGGCTTCCAGTTGGTTAATCACATCGGGCAGCAGAGGGGCTTGAGGCGGCTTACCAAACTCACGAATATCTGCCCCGGCAATAAAGGTGCGGCCATCGGCGAGCACGACCAGCGCTTTAGCATCTGCGTCAGCAACACCCTCTTTAAGCGCATCGACTAAGCCACTGCGTACCGCGTGACTTAAGGCATTGACCGGCGGGTTGGCTATTTGAATAACGCCTATATCGCCGTGACGCTGATAATGAACGGACATAGTTAGGCTCTCGTATTTCGCATGATAGTGAATTGAAAAGAGTACGCTTGGCGCCCCATCTGTTACGCAGCAGAGGCGCTTTGCGAACGCCGATTGTGGCGCTGGCTTAAGCGTGCCATCAAAACACCGGGTACCAGCGCGGCTGCGGCCAGACCGATCAATTCCCACTGGCTAAGCGGCACCATCCCACCACCCGGTAGCGCCAGGAGCAGGCCAGCGATCAGTATCAGGGCACGAATCACGATCTCTTGCAGCGCGCCATAGCCCAGTCGACCAACCCCCATCAGGTAGCCTTGCATGGCGGAGGCAAACAGAATGATGCCGAGCACGGCCTGGATAAACACGGCCACGATCACCAGCGGTGCGCCCTGCATAATCAACGCCGGATTAAGCACAAAGAGGAAGGGGATAAAATAGATCACGCTACCCAGGCGCATGGCCTGCAGGCCCGTTTCCATGGGCCGGGCACCGGCCACGGTGGCGGCGGCAAAGGCACCGAGTGCGACCGGCGGAGTAATAAAACTCAGCATGCCCCAGTAAAGGATGAACATATGTACGGCCATGGGATCCAGCCCTCCGCCTTGAATCAGCGCGGGGGCTAGCGCAACGGCAAGGAAAATATAGGCGGCAGTCACGGTCATGCCAATGCCGAGTACGAAACTGGTCACGGCGCCCATAATCAGTAGCAGCGGCACGCTGCCACCGGCAATATTGATAAAGTCGTTAGCGATGGTGCCGGAAAGGCCGGTCATCGAAAGTGCACCCACCAGCATGCCCACGCCAGCCAAAATAGCGATTAACTCGGCAAACAGCTTGGCCGCAGACGACAGCGTATCGGCTACATCCTTCCAGCCCCAGCGGTTATGTTTGGAAAGCTGGTTCAGCACTAACAGCAGCGCGGTGGCGTAAAAAGGCGCTACGGCTTCGCGCTGCATAATCAGCAGCATCCAGACTAATAACGCAAAGACAAAAATAAAGTACCACCCCTCTTTGAGAGTTTGCCAAAGCGAAGGCAGCTCAACGGCGGGTAAGCCTTTAATGTCGTGGCGGGCAGCGTAGGCATCAATCTGAATAAACAGACCCAGGAAATACAGAATTGATGGAATCACGGCGGCCAGCGCCACAGCGGAGTAGGGGATGTCCAGAAACATCGCCATGACAAAGGCGGTGGCGCCCATAACAGGGGGCATCAATACGCCGCCGGTTGAGGCGCAGGCTTCTACACCGCCCGCAAAGGAGCGGCTCATACCGATACGACGCATGGCGGGAATCGACAGCACGCCGGTGGTGAGTACGTTACTGATCACGCTGCCGCTCATGGAGCCCATCAGGCCACTGGAGAAAATCGACACCTTAGCAGGGCCGCCGCGTACATGACCCAGCAGCGCAAAGGCCAGATTAATAAAAAACTTACCGCCGCCGCTTTTCTGCAGCACGACACCAAACACCAAAAAGCCAATCACCAGGCCCGCGAATGCCTGCAGCGGCACCCCCATGATGCTTTCGGTACTCATGGTGTGGTACATGGCGGTTTGTTCAAGGGTGGAAGGAAACGCCTGGATAGGGCCGGGGACGATATCGGCCACCAGCGGATAGAGCGAGAATACCCCGGCAATAATCGCAATGGGTAAACCACCCGCCCGGCGTGCTGCTTCGATAATCAGCAGCCAGTAGGCGTAGCTGGCATAAATGGCGATTTCGGGTGCAGAAAAGGCCCAGCCGCGCTCCAAAATGGGCACTGCGTTGTAAACAAAATAGCCGCCAACGATAAGCGTGATGGCGCTCAGCGTGTAGTCATACCAGGGAATGGGCTGCTCTTGTTGGCGACTGCGCATGGGCCAAAGCAAAAACACCAGCGGTAGCAGCAGCGCCACAACGGCGTAGTAGAACTGCGTCTCCAGACCCGTAACGAAAGTCAGTAAGCCAACGTTAAACAGATAATCCAGGGTCATCGCCATCAAAATGACGGTGACCGTGGCGGGAATCCAGCGTAGCGCAGGAGGAAGCTGACGAATTTGGCTGATCTTTTCTTTAACCTGCTGATTATTGGCAGGCGAGGTATCTGTGGTCATGGGGGACATCCGTCAATCAGCAGGGGGCGGCAAGTGCCGCCCCGTGGTGTATCACTCGAAGATCGGTTCGAAACCGGCATCGCTCAGCGCGGTGGCACGGGCTTCCATCCAGCCGGTAGTAAATGCCTCGTCCTCACTGGGTGCGTCCTGCATAAAGCTTTCCCAGGCGGTTAAAAGCACGTTCTGACGCTCAACGAGCTTGTCCTGATGAGCCTGCATTTCATCAGTCCATACATCGATTTCTTTGTAGTACTCCACGACCGCATCGTGGAACGGCACTACCCATTGAAGATCTTGTTGCTCTAGTGCATAGCCAAGTGCGCCTGGAGCGTTGTCTTTATAGTCATCAAAGTTTTCCTGCATGGCCTTGATCAGGCCATAAGCCACGTTGTCGTCCAGGTCTTGGTTGGCGACAACAATAGGGTAAGGGTAGCTAGCGCTAGGCACCGGGTTTTCGGCGCTGATGCCGCCTGCCCCGGAAGTGACTTCGTGAGGGCGGAAGTAGGGCGCCACCGCAGCCATACGCTCCCAGCCTTCGTCGTCGTTGGGGTCTAGCACCGGCCAGCTAATGCCGCGAGGGCTACTGGCCAACTGCTGGGCGGGCGGGGTGACCGTTGTGGTAAAGGAGGCATCCACATCGCCAGCGATAATGCCGTCGAACGAGCGGCCGTAGCCGGGGTAATCAACCCGCTCTACGTCATCCCAGGTTAAACCGCCAAAGGCGAGGTACGCCTCTGTGCCTTTATTGAGCGCATCGTCGCCACGGATATAGGCGATGCGTTTGCCCGCCAGGTCAGCGGGCGTTTCAACGTCCAGGTCGCCCGCGACCGCAAGAGAGAGGCCAAAAGAGGCGGTGGAAGTGGTAATCACGCGTAGCGGCTGAGGGCCCCAGTCACGGTCGGCAAACATCATTACACCTTCCGCGCCGTAGTAGCTGGCGATCCCGCAGGCACAAAGGTCAACGCGGCCCTGCTTGAGCGGCGTCATGCGTGATACATCGTTATCACCCGGCAGAATACGTACAGACGAATCGTATTTGTTCTGCAGCATATTGCCGATGGCGACGGCCTGAGCATAGCCACTTGAGTTGGTGCCATAGGCTGTCCAGGCCATGGTGCCGGGCAGTTCAATTTCACTAGCGTGGCTGACTGCTGCGCCGAGTAACGATAGAGGTAAGGCGGCAACAAGTAGGCGGTGAGCGAAGGGGCGCATTGGGATGCTCCTTTATTGTGGTTGTAGTGACGTTGATGGTTATGGCTGGTTGCTATTTAACTTAGAGTGTTTTGCTATGCGGTATTGTATTTTGCTAAATGGTCGAGTGATAGTAGAGAAGCCGCTGGGTGGCTGTCAATGCCGTTGTTAGCAGCGGCGTCCGTTAGTAAACAACCGGCATAAAAAAACCAGGCAATTGCCTGGTTTTCAGAGTAATGGTGAGTGCTATCCAGCTACGAGAATTCTCGCCAAGCGGCGTAGGTGCTTAGAAATACCCGTCCGGTAAGCGCCTCTAGGAAGTCACTTTTCTTCAACTGATCCATCACCGGGCCTTTTACCTCGGATAAATGCAGTTTTACATCGGAGTCTTTTAAGCGCGCATTGATAGCATCCAGGCTCTCTAGGGCCGAGGCATCGATCAGGTTGACCGCCGAACAGATCAGCACAACGTGCTCAAGCTCGGGTTGGCTCGCCACCAGGTTATAAACGGTGTCCTCCAAATAGCGTGCGTTGGCAAAGTAGAGGCTCTCATCGATGCGCAAGAGGGCAACGGTATTGACCGTTTCGACATCGTGGCGGGTAGTGTTTCTAAAATGTTCGGTACCGGGCACACGACCTACCAAGGCGCTATGGGGGCGGCTGGTGCGGTACAAAAATAGCGCAATAGAAAGTGTCACACCGCTAATGATGCCGGCTTCAACGCCTTCGCACAGCGTGAGTAGAATCGTCACCGCCATGGCGGCAAAGTCGCTGCGGGAGTAGCGCCAGGTTTGGCGCAGCATGGGGATGTCTACCAGTGTCAAAATCGAGACGGTGATTGTTGCGGCCAGGGTCGCGATGGGCAGATAGTAGAGCCAACCGGTAAACGACATGGTGACCAGCGCAATACCTAGCGCCGCAAAGGCACCGGCGGCAGGTGTTTGCGCACCCGCATCGTAGTTAATAACGGTGCGGGACAGACCACCGGTTACCGGCATACCACTGGAAAACCCGGCGGCTAAATTGCTGGCGCCCAGGCCCACTAGTTCCTGATTGGGAGAGATGCGCTGGCGCCGTTTAGCGGCCAACATCTGGCCCATGGAGACCGACTCCACAAAGCCGACCAGGCTAATCAGCAGCGCTGGGATTAGCAGTGCCCGCCATAGCGAGTAGTCCGCCCAAGGAAAGCTTAACGAGGGTAAACCACCGGGAATTTGCCCTACTACGGAGACGCCTTTATCGGCCAACTGCCAATGCCAGGTCACCAGGGTGGTAATCACGACCGCAAAGACTGGCCCCGCTTTGGCGATCAAGTCCGCCAGAGTGCGTGGCAGGCCCAGCGTGAGCAGGGCGGCTTTACCGTGGCGCCGCATGGCAATCAAAAACAGCAGGGTTCCACTGCCAATCAGTAGGGTGGGTAAGTTAAAGGTGGTTAAGTTTGGTACCAGGGTGATAAGACGTTCCACCAGGGTAAAGCCACTGCTCTCAACCCCCAGTAGGCTGCCAAGCTGGCTGGCCGCAATCAAAATACCCGACGCCGTTAAGAAGCCGGAGATAACCGGGTGGCTTAAAAAGTTGCTGAAAAAGCCCATTTTCAGCAGCCCCATCACGACCAGCATGCCACCGGAAAGCAGTGACAGGATCAGCGCTGCCTGTAAGTAGGTCTCCGTACCCGCGGCTGCTACTGAGGAGAGCGCGGCACCGGTCATCAGCGCGATGATTGCCACCGGCCCGACCGCGAGGGTCTTACTGGTGCCAAACAGGGTATAGATCAGTTGAGGCAGGATGCTGGCGTAGAGCCCCACTACCGCGGGTAGCCCGGCTAGCAGCGCATAGGCCAGCGATTGGGGAATGACCATCACGGTGACGATCAAGCCCGCCAAAAGGTCTGCCCCCAATAGGCGTTTATGGTAGTGGGGGAGCCATGTCAGGATCGGCAAGTAGCGCTTTAGCATGGGGTCCTGGTGTTGTAGAAGTGGCAGAACCAAGAGAGTAAGGGATATTCCATTTCATTGCAGTGCTTATATTCATTTTTACTGCGGTAACCCAATGATGACCAAGCGCTTATAGGATTTGTGTCTTCTCCAAAAGTGCTACTTCCTTCCCCCAAAGTGCTACTTCTTTCATAAGCGTTACACGCTAAGCTTAGTCGCAAAGGGGGTTGAACCCCTCAGAAGTAGTATTTTCGATACTCAATAACATCAATAAAAGAGTACAGCTCATGCGCTTACTGCGATTGTGTGTTCCGGTGCTGTTTGTAGTGCTGTCGATAGGGCTTGCCATACAAGGAGGGCTCTGGCGTTATCTGGCACTTCTATTCGCCGCGCTAGGCGGTGGCGCTATGCTACTCAGCGTACTGGAAGGCGTCTACCGAGCCGACCAACGTCGCCTGGAACAGCATCGGCTTGGCTTTAAGCCGCTGCGTGATTACCGTTCGCTTCGCGCCATGGCCTACAGGTTAATGAACCGCGCTAGCAGCACAGCGATTGCCTCGGCAGAAGTGTCGCACTATGCCGATCTGATGGATCAGCGCCTCTCAAAGCAAGAAACCATGGCTCGTGAAGCTTCATCGAGCATGACGGCCATTAATGCAGCCATTATGCAGGTGAGTGCCAGCGCCAGCCAAGTGGCAGCGCTGGCAGAGAGCGCCCGGGAGGCCAGTCATCACAACCATGCTGAACTGGACGATATTATTCAGGACATGAGCGATGTTGCCGACCGCTCAAACCAAGCGCTGGAAATGCTGACCGCGCTGAACGATAAAATTGAGCGTGTACGTAACGTTACTTCCATGATTGAGGATATCGCCGAACAAACCCATCTGCTGTCGCTCAATGCGTCAATTGAAGCGGCCCGAGCGGGTGAACACGGGCGAGGGTTTGCAGTCGTCGCCGGCGAAGTGCGCAACCTGGCACTCAAGACCTCTACCGCAACGCAAAGTGTCGATGAGCTGGTTAAGGATATGCATCAGAGCGGCCAGTCGGTCGTCGCCACTATGGGCCAGTTAATGACCCGTATCAGCAAGCGC
The DNA here is from genome assembly GCF_000982975.1 of Halomonas sp. A3H3. Classification (NCBI taxonomy): domain Bacteria; kingdom Pseudomonadati; phylum Pseudomonadota; class Gammaproteobacteria; order Oceanospirillales; family Halomonadaceae; genus Halomonas; species Halomonas sp. A3H3. Next base: position 4,443,702 of record NZ_HG423343.1, read on the forward strand.
TCCAAGGGGCTACAAGTGGTCGGCAACAGTCTGGGTACGATGACTCAAGAATTCGACCAAGTGCAGAGGGAAATTACCCGTGTTGCCGATGCCATGGAAAACACTCGCCAACATAGTCAAACCGTGGCGGACAGCCTGAGCCAGTTGGAAGATGATGTCGATGAAGGCAATCGTAATATGCATGATTTGGCCGAGCAGGCCCGGGCATTGATGGAGGCTGCCGAAGGGGTCGATGGTGAACTGGCTCAACAGCATTTGGAGGGTCGCCACCAGCAGGTATTCCACGCTGCACGATTAACCGCCGATAAGTTGGGTAAGCTGCTGGAAAAAGCGATTGCCCGCGGGGAGCTTTCAGACACCCACCTATTCCAGCCCCATTATGAACAGATTCCGGGTACGCAGCCGCCGCAATATAAAACCGGCTTTGATAGTTTCACTGATAGGTACCTGCCCGATTTGCAAGAGCCTTTGCTCACGCAGCTAAGCTTAAGCTATGCCATTGCCTGTGACCGTAAAGGCTATGTGCCGACCCATAACAAAGCGGTCAGTCTTGCACCAACCGGTGACTACGCGCACGATTTAAAGTTCTGCCGCAACAAACGCATTTTCGATGACCCGACGGGCAGCCGATGTGGGGCTCATGAAAAGCCGCTGCTACTGCAAACTTACAAGCGCGATACCGGCGAAATCATGCACGACCTCTCTGTGCCGGTGTATGTGCAGGGTAAGCACTGGGGCGGATTCCGGGTTGGCTACCAGCCTGAGCGTGATATAGCGACTCCCCCTGCGTTGCAGTCAGAGGCCGCCCCAGTACCACCGCTTGCACTAACCAGCCGTAGCGTAGCGCGGGCGTGATTGCCATGCCGACCAGGAGTAGAGCGCGAGCCCGATCCAAATAAGCACAAACGTTGCCAACTGAATAAGGCCCAGGGGCTCGCCGAACACGGTTAAGGCAATCAGAAACTGAATGCTGGGGTTGATGTACATCAAAAAGCCCAGGGTTGCCAAACGCAACCGGCGTGCCGCGCCGGCAAAGGCCATTAACGGCAGCGCGGTCAAAGCCCCACTGGCGATCAGCAGGCCAGTCGATGACGTATCTTGAAGAAAATGCGAGCTGCCGTTCCAGCTTAACCAGGTCAAGGCGATCAGGGCGAGGGGGAATAGCAACAGGGTTTCCACAAACAGTCCCGATAATCCGTCCAGTGGCACCTGCTTACGAAACAGGCCGTAACTGCCGAAGCTTAACGCCAGTAGTAGACTAAGCCAGGGCAGTTCACCCAGCATCACAAATTGCGTGGCAATGGCCACGCTGGCCAAGCCCAAGGCGACCAGCTGCAGCTTGGCCATCACTTCCCGAAGTACCAGCATGCCTAGCGCGACGTTCACTAATGGCGTTAAGAAGTAGCCCAGGCTCGCCTGCAATACCTGCTTCGACTCCACTGCATAAATATAGATACCCCAGTTAAACGCAATCAATAGCGCACAGGCCAACACCCGACCAAGCCGCTTGGGTTCCCCCAATGCGGTGACAACGGGCGGCCAGCGGCGCAGAAGGGTAATCAAGCCGACCAGAAATAGACACGCCCAAATGATACGGTGAATCAATATTTCAAAGGCGGGAATGCCGTCAAACAGGGCAAAAAATAGCGGAAAGCAGCCCCACATGGTGTAGGCGGTTAGCCCATACATAACGCCTTTGACGGCATCTGGGTCGCGTGTTGGAGTAGGAAGCATAGCAGCCTCATTATTTAAAGATGCTAATCTAGCATAAACGTTGTCTTGAGACTGACGAATTGGAGGTGTTAAGTGAGTCAACTTAGGAACACGCTAGTGCAGTGTGATCTGCGCTGGGAAGATCCCCAGGCCAACCACGCTCATCTTGAGAAGTTGCTGGGCGAGCTGGATAGCCGCGACACGGATCTTATTGTATTGCCTGAGATGTTTGCCACTGGCTTTACCATGAATTCCCGCGAAATGGCCCAGCCGATGGCGGAAAGTCAAAGCGTTGCCTGGCTACAGGCCCAGGCGAAGGCGCGCAACTGCGTGATGACCGGCAGCGTGGCGATCGAAGAGGACGGTGAGTTTTATAACCGCTTGATTTGGGCAACGCCGGAGGGGGTGTTAACCCACTACGATAAGCGTCACCTATTCCGTATGGCCGGTGAGCATGAGCGCTACGGTATGGGCAGTGAGCGTAAAGTGGTAGAGCTCAATGGCTTTAAGCTGCTGCTGAGCGTTTGCTACGACCTGCGTTTTCCGGTGTGGATGCGTCAGCAGCCAGCAGAAGGGAAGCATTTCGAGTATGATGCGCTGCTGTGTATCGCCAACTGGCCAGCACCGCGCCGTCATCCATGGCGTACGCTGCTACAAGCCCGTGCGGTAGAGAACTTAAGCTATGTGATTGGCGTTAATCGCGTTGGAGAAGATGCCAAAGGGCTTGCCTACAGCGGCGACTCCCTGTTGGTCGACTTCAAAGGTGAAGCGTTAATTGATAAACCTGCCCATACCCCGTTTATAGAGACGGGCACGCTGGATAAAACTGCCCTTGATGCTTTTCGTGAAAAATTTCCTGCCTGGCAAGATGCCGACCACTTTCAACTGCTGCCAGGAGTGGGTTAATGATGCGCCTTGATCGCTTTTTGAGTGAAACCACGCCATTAACCCGTAGCCTGGCTAAGCGGGCACTCAAAAATGGTGAGGTAACCCTCAACGGCGAGCCGATCAAGCAGTCGGCGACCCAGATCGATACCGATAACGATGTGGTGGTGCTCAACGGCGAGCGGTTGGCGCTGGTAGGGTTGCGCTACATTATGCTGCACAAGCCCGTTGACGTTGAGTGTAACGCCCGTCGCGGGCTCTATCAAAGAGCAATCGACCTGATTGATCTACCCAAAGCTGATCGATTACAGCCGGTAGGGCGGTTGGATGTGGATACCACGGGACTGCTGCTATTAACCGATGATGGCCAGTGGTCGCACCGTGTCACGTCACCGCGCCATCGCTGCGCCAAGGTGTATATCGCCGAGCTAGCGGAACCGATGGAAGGCGCGACGGCGGAGTGGGCGATTGGTCAAGTCACCGATGGCCTGATGCTGGATGGAGAGGAGACCCCGACGCAGCCCGCAACACTTAGGCTGCTTTCGCCCACCCAGGCAGAACTCACCATTACCGAAGGGCGCTATCACCAGGTGAAGCGTATGTTTGCCGCCTTGGGCAATCACGTGAATTCACTGCACCGCAGCTCTATCGGTGATTTGGCTTTGGATGCCAACCTGGCGCCCGGCGAGTGGCGAGAATTAACCGCCGACGAAATCGCGCTTTTCTGAGTCCTTGCTTAAGGTCTCTATTAGCCGCTTCCCAAAAGGGTAAGCGGCTTTATTTTATCTGGATATTTATACCGTTATCTTAGTTCTGCCACCAACAATAGCAAGTATCGTGACTCGATAAAGTTAGTAAGTCAGAACTAGTGAGTCAGATGCGCAGCGGCAATCAACGCTTGAGTATAAGCGTGCTGTGGCGCTGAAAGCACCTCTAGGCAGGGGCCTTGTTCGACCACTTCGCCATCCTTGAGCACCATAATACGGTGTGCCATGGCACGCACAACGGCTAAGTCATGGCTTATGAATAAATAACTTAGCTGACGGCGTGCCTGCAAATCGCGCAACAGGGCGACTAGCTGCTTCTGCACGGTACGGTCTAACGCCGAGGTTGGCTCATCCAGCACCAATAGTTCCGGTTCTAAGATAATCGCTCTTGCCACGGCAATGCGCTGGCGCTGACCGCCGGAGAACTCGTGGGGGTAGCGCGCGGCACAGCTCTCGGGCAAACCTACCTCGTGCAGCGTTTGATTAACCCGCTGGGTGACTTCTTCAGTGGTGAGATGGGGGTAGTGAAAGCGCAGCCCCTCGCTGACGATATCAAACACTGGCATACGCGGTGAAAGCGCGCCATAGGGGTCTTGAAACACCATTTGCAGGCGATGGCGGTGGCGGCGTAACGCATCGCCGGTTAGGGCGCTTAGTTTATCCTTGCCAAGGGTAACATCGCCTTGGCTAGTGACCAGCCGCATGACCGCTGACGCCAGCGTGGTTTTACCTGAGCCGGATTCACCGACAATGCCCAGGGTTTCCCCTGGCGCGATTTGGAAATCTATTGGATGCACCGCCACAAAAGCAGGGGGCTGGCGCTTAAATAAGCCGGTCTTAGGGCGCTTAAAGCTCACGCTTAATTGACGAGCGGTCAGTAGCGGCGCTGTATGCTCTATAGCTTGGGGCCTACCTTCCGGCTCAGCGGCCAGTAGCGCTTTAGTGTAATCGCTTTGAGGGTGCTGAAAGACCTGCTCCACCGGGCCGATTTCTTGAATACGTCCCTGGTACATCACGCAAATGCGATCGGCATGGCGGCGCACCAGGTTTAAGTCGTGGCTGATAAACAGCATGCCCATGCCATGATGATCGCGTAGTTCACGCAGCAGGGCGAGAATCTCCTGCTGTACCGTGACGTCCAGCGCGGTGGTGGGCTCATCGGCAATCAGCAGTGAGGGATTGTTGGCAATCGCCATGGCAATCATCACCCGCTGGCGCTGCCCACCCGAGAGCTGGTGGGGCCAGGCATCCAACAATTCGTCCGGGCGCGGTAGTTTCACTTGTTCCAACAGTTCTTTGCAGCGTTCCCGGGCCGCCTGGCCCCGCAGTCCTTGATGCAGTCGCAAGGCCTCACCAATCTGCTTGCCCACCCGATGCAGGGGGTTGAGCGAGGTCATCGGCTCCTGGAAGATAAAACCGACGCGATTGCCACGCACCGTGTTCCACTCAGTTTCCGTTAAAGTGGCCAGATTGGTATCACCTAGCCAGCGTTCGCCTTGAACGCTGGCATTACTGGGCAGCAAATTCACCATGCCCAGCGCCGATACCGATTTACCCGAGCCGGACTCACCGACAATGGCCAGGGTTTCACCCGCATGGAGGGTTAGCGAGAGTGCATGCACTACTGGGGTGTTATCAAAAGTGACATCAAGGTGTTCAATGCGCAGCAGGGGATTAGGCATGCTGGGACTCCTGGGCTGGGCCTGCTTGGCGCTGTTGTACGTGGCGGGGATCAAAGGCGTCGCGCAAGCCCTCGCCGATAAATACCAGCAGTGACAGCATGATGGCCAGTGTCATAAACGCCGTGATGCCCAGCCAAGGGGCGTGTAGATTATTTTTTCCTTGGGCAGCAAGCTCACCCAGCGAGGGAGCACCCGGCGGCAGGCCGAAGCCGAGAAAATCCAGAGCGGTCAAGGTGCCAATGGCGCCGGTAAACAGAAACGGAATAAACGTCAGCGTGGCGACCATGGCATTGGGTAGCACGTGACGCCACATGATCAAACGTGACGGCAAGCCCATGGCTTTGGCCGCGCGCACATACTCCAAATTGCGTGCACGCAGGAACTCGGCACGCACGATATCGACCAGGCCCAGCCACGAAAAGAGCAGCATAATCCCCAGCAGCCACCAAAATCCCGGCTGAACAAAGCTGGCTAAAATAATCAGCAGGAAGAGCACCGGTAAGCCGGACCAAATTTCAGTGACTCGCTGACCGATCAAATCAATTTTGCCGCCAAAGTAGCCCTGTACTCCGCCGACTACGACACCGACGACTAGCGATCCTGCGGTGAGTACCAGCGCAAAGGCTACCGAGAGTCGAAAGCCATAAATCACCCGTGCGGTCACATCCCGGCCCTGGTCATCGGTGCCTAGCCAGTGGCGGCTATCCGGCGGGGCCGGAGAAGGGCGGGTCATATTCATGTCCAGGGTCTGATATGAAAACGGAATAATGGGCCATAGCGCCCAGCCATGATCATCAATTTGTTGCTGAACAAAGGGATCCAGATAGTCCGTTCGGGTCGGTAGAAAGCCGTCAAACTCGGTTTCTGGGTAGTCCACCAGCATGGGAAAGTACCACTGGCCGTCGTACTGCATGATGATCGGTTTGTCGTTGGCAATTAGCTCGGCAAACAGGCTAAGAATAAACAGCGTGGCAAATAACCAAAGTGACACCCGGGCACGGCGATTGGCTTTAAAAGCGGACAGTCGACGGCGAGTGATAGGCGATAAACGTGATGATAAAGAGGCCATTATCACGACTCCCGAGTCGAAAAATCGATACGCGGGTCTACCCACACGTAGGTCAAATCGGAAATCAGCTTGAGGATTAAGCCGATCACGGTATACAGGAATAGGGTGCCGAAAATCACCGGGTAATCCCGCTGCATGACCGCTTCGAAACCGAGCAGGCCCAGCCCATCCAGGGAGAAGATCACTTCGATAAGCAGCGCCCCGGTGAAGAAAATACCGATCATGGCGGCGGGTAGACCCGCGATAATAATCAGCATGGCATTGCGAAACACATGGCCGTAAAGCACGCGCCGCTCGTCGGCCCCCTTGGCGCGGGCGGTAATGACATACTGCTTGTGAATCTCATCGAGAAAGCTGTTTTTGGTTAGCATCGTCAGCGTGGCAAAGCTGCCAATCGAGGCGGCGATAACCGGCAGTGTGATATGCCAGAAGTAGTCTTTGACCTTGCCCCAGGCTGAAAGCTGGTCGAAGTCGGGTGAGGTCAAACCGCGTAAAGGGAATAAGTCCCAGTAGGTGCCCCCGGCAAACAGGACAATGAGCAGGATGGCAAACAGGAAGCCCGGAATGGCATAGCCGACAATCACTAACCCCGACGACCAGACGTCAAACCGGGAGCCGTGGCGTAGCGCCTTTTTAATGCCTAACGGGATAGAGATTAAATAGACCAGCAGTGTCGTCCAGAGCCCCAGTGATATGGAAACCGGCAGCCGCTCAATCATCAGCTCTGTGACCGGGCGGTCACGGAAGAAACTGGTGCCAAAATCGAGGGTGAGGTAATCCGCCATCATGCCGATAAAGCGTTCGTGGGCGGGTTTGTCAAAACCAAACTGCTGCTCCAGCTGCTCGATAAAGCGCGGATCAATGCCCCGGGCACCTCGGGAGTCATCGCTGACCTGGACATCGGCGCCCCCCATATCCAAGCGAGTGCTGGCCATGGCGTCGGCGCCTTCAAAACGCGCCAGCATCTGATCAATTGGCCCACCCGGCGCCGCCTGAACAATAATAAAATTGAGTAGCATGATCCCGAAAAGGGTCGGAATCATTAGCAGCAGTCGGCGTAGGGTATAACGGGCCACAGAGCACTCCGAGGTTTATGACGATGAAACCGTTGAGGACAAGCCGTTGCACTTAAGAAGTTGTAATCGGGCCAAAGTTAACGGCCGCGCTGGCGGCGCTGCAGTTCTGCTTCACGGTCAGTGTCTACCCACCACGCATCCAGATCCATGGCGTATTTGGGGAAGGGTTCGGGGTAACCAAACTTATCCCAAATGGCGATGCGGGTCTCCCCAGAGTGGTAGTGGGGAATCACATAGAACCCCCAGCGCAGCACCCGATCCAACGCGCGCGTGGCGGTATCCAACTCTTCACGGCCCTCAGCACTAATGATCTCCTCCACCAGTGCATCGACCGCCGGATGTGCCAGCGCCATCCGGTTACGGCTTTGCGGTGCTTCGGCGGCGGCGCTGGTCCAGAAGTCGCGCTGTTCATTGCCCGGGTTGTTCGACTGAGGGAAATGACTGATCACTATGTCATAGTCATAATTACGCTGTCGGTTTAAATACTGATTAATATCAACGATACGCAGCGACGTCTGTACCCCTAAACGGGCCATGTTGCGGAGCATTGGCTGCACCACCCGTTCAAGCCCTGAGTCGTAGAGCAGCACTTCCAGGCTTAAAGGCCGCCCGGTTTGTTGGTTAACCAGTATGCCGTCTTCAACGCTATAACCTGCCTCGCGGAGGAGATCGAGCGCTTTACGAAGCCGCTCACGCAGCTCGATGGGCTGATCGATAGGCAGGGGCTGAGTGAACAAACGGTCAGAACCATGAGAGGCAATCAACTCCTCCCGAAAGGGCTCCAACAGCGCCAGTTCCTCCTCAGAGGGTAAGCCGGTGGCTTCCATCTCTGAATTTTGGAAAAAGCTCTCGGTGCGCTGATAGGTACCGTAAAAAATATTGGTGTTGAGCCACGGGAAGTCGAAGGTCAGGCTCAACGCTTCCCGCACCCTGGGGTCTTGGAACTTCTCTTTACGCAGGTTGAAAACAAACGCCTGCATCATCGAAGGGTTAACGTCCGGTACCGTTAGCCGCTTAACCAAGCCCTCTTCATAGGCTGGAAAATTATAGCCAATCGCCCAGGTGGCGGCGCGTGCATCGGTACGGAAGTCCGTCAGTCCCGCTTTAAAAGCTTCCCAGGCAATATCCCGATCACGGTAGTAGTCGTAAATGATGCGATCAATATTGTATCGGCCAACGTTGACCGGCAAATCTTTACCCCAATAATCTTCATCGCGCTGATAAACAATTCGCCTACCTGGGTCTACTTCGCTAATGCGATAGGGCCCGGAGCCTGGGTGTGCCGCAAGGGTGGGGGAGGTGAATTCGCGGGGCTCCCAGTAGTGGCGGGGGAGTATGGGTAACTGGGCGACTATTAACGGCAGCTCTCGGGATTGAGTGTCGTTGAAGGTGAACCGTACCTGATGCTCATTGAGGGCGATGGCTTCTTCCACTCCCGCGTAGTAACTGGCGTAAAACGGATTTCCCTCTTCGCGGAGCAGGTTAAGCGAGAACACCACATCGTAGGCCGTGACAGGTTCCCCATCTTGAAAACGCGCTTCAGGGCGCAGGTCGAACTCAATCCACTCCCTGTCAGGGTCAAGGCGCACGCCTTCGGCCAGCAAGCCGTAGAGGCTAAAGGGCTCATTGGGGTTGCTGACCATAAGGGTGTCATAAATTTGTGAAATGCCGGTAACTGGCGTGCCGCGAATAATAAACGGATTGGTCGAGTCAAAGCTGCTCCCCACGGCGGTATGGGTAATGGTGCCGCCTTTGGGGGCCTGTGGGTTTACGTGAGGGAAGTAGGGGAAGTCGGCTGGCAGCTCGGGGCTATCGTAAAGCGATAACCCATGAACTGTTTCAATAGGAACCACGTTGTTTGCGTCGGTGTTCAAATCACCCACCACATTAGTGTTGGTGGCGGTGATAGACGTCGACTCTGACGCTATTGTTTCGGCGTCTGAAGCCAGTATTGAAACGTTGGACAGCAGGCCACTGATGAGTAGAAGCGTTTTCGCAAAAAACAAACCACGCGGCATTTGAGACATCCCATGTGAACAAAGCCAACTAGTTAACCCGGTTTAACGCCCTGAAAGTGTCAGCAGTTGGCCTGGTTGCAGAGTGCTGGGGCGGTCAATCGCATTCCAGCGTATAAGGTCTTGCTGGTCAATATTATACCGGGCCGCAATCGCAGAGAGACTGTCGCCTCTTTCAACGCGGTGGGTATTGCCACGGCTGTTTTGCGCAAGCGCTTGGTTGCTGTCTTGTGTTTGACTGCCGCCTTGAGAAAGCTGCGCTAGCATCTGGGTATCCACTTCTTCAGGTACCAGCAGTGTCTGAGCACTACGGGGGTCAATGCTGCCATTGAGCAAGCCAGGGTTTAATTCGGCTAACGCGGTTTGGCTGACACCCAGCAGTTGAGAGGCTTCTGAAAGCGTCACTGCTTGGGCCAACTTAACTTTAGCGAAGGCCGGATCAACATGTATTTCCGGCAAGCTGACACCGTACTGCTCAGGGTCGTTAATGATGGTCACGATGGCTTTCAGTTTGGGCACATACTGCATGGTTTCATAGGGCAGCGAGAGATCCCAGTAATCACCGTTTAGGCCTTGGCTTTGGGCCTGGCGTCGAGCGCGGTTAACGGTGCCTGCGCCGGCGTTATAAGCCGCTAATGAAAGCATCAGATCGCCTTCATACCACTGATCGGCCTGCATTTCCAAGTAGTCCAGCGCCGCTTCGGTGGAGGTTAAAACGTCTAACCGGCCATCGTAGTTTCCGTTGCGTACCAAACCCAATGCATCACCAGTGCCGGGCATAAACTGCCATAGCCCAGCAGCGCCGCGATGACTTCGCGCGCCTGGGTCAAAGGAGCTCTCGACGAAGGGGATTAACGCGACTTCACCAGGCAGGCCACGCTCGCTAACTTGCTGGGTAATCCAGGCAAGCCAGGGAGAGGCGCGTTCGGTGATAGTAGCAATGTTTTCGGGGCTGGAACGGTAGTGCTCAATCCATTCGTCTACCCGTGCTTGGGCCTCGTCTGGCAGTGACTTCTCTTGCCACTGAAAGCTTTTACGCAGCGTTGTCCAAGCGTCCTGAGGTTCCAGCTCCAGCGCCTCCCAAAAATGGATTCGGAACGGCGTGGGGCGTGGTTTTGTAGCGTCTACTGATTTACTGGTTGATGCCGTAGATCCTTCATAGGCTGTCGCAGAGGCTTGTGAGCTTGCCGCAGCGGCTAACATTAGGCCCATTATTACGGTACTGCCAGCGCTCAGCATCAAGCGCTGGCGAATCGTTCGATAGGTCATAGTTGCATTCGTTTGGTTTCGATAGCGTTCTTAAAAACGGTTCTTCCACTCGCGTAGAGTGGTGAACGTAGCGAGATCATCATTATTAACACCCTGGGTGCCTGCCGCTTGGCGCACGCTATCAGTGCCCACACGGAGGTAGGGATTAATTTTCAGCTCGCGTCCTATCGTGCTGGGTAAGGTGGGGCGATCCAATGCCCGCGCCTTTTCACACTCCTGCAAGGCGTGTTTGACGTCTTCGTTTTCAGGATCCGCAGCACGGGCAAACGTTAGGTTTGCCTGAGTGTACTCATGGGCTGCAAAGACCAGTGTATCTTCAGGGAGTTCCGCAAATTTTTTCAGCGCGGTGTACATTTGCTCCGGGGTACCCTCGAATAAACGACCGCAACCCGCGCAAAAAAGGGTATCACCGCAGAACAGTAGTGCAGGGATACCCGCTGTGAAGTAGCTGATATGATCCAGCGTATGGCCGGGGGTCGCCATGACGTCAAACAAGCGACCCATAATGCGGACTTCGTCGCCATCACCCACGGTTTCATCGATGCCTTCAATCTTGGGATTGTCGGGGCCGATAACGTGCGGAGAGTAGCGTTTAATTAATTCTGCTAAACCACCGGTATGATCATGATGATGGTGAGTAATCAGAATGCAGCTTAGGGTGAGCGACTCACGCTCAAGAAACTCGATCACCGGGGCAGCTTCACCGGGATCCACCACACAAACGCTTTGACTGGTATCTTGTCTTAATAGCCAAATATAGTTGTCGCTAAGGGCGGGGATCGGTGTCACGCTCATCATCGGCGAGATCCTTTAAGTTACGAAAAAACACATCAAACATTGCGCTTATTAGCGCTAAATCGGTGCGTAAAAGGCGTTAAAAAGCCGTTACTGTGGAGGGAAGCGCTGTTCATGTCAAATTCGACGATGGCCACGACACTGGCTAAGCGCTTACAAAGTAGCCAGCCTTATTGGCAAACAGAGGCGGGGCGTTCGCTGTGGGAAACACAGCGTGCCTGCTTAGGGCCCGTGGTGGAATCGCGTGTGGGCGGCCACAGCTTGGAAATGAGCATGGGGCCGGCACTGATGACCATGTCGGCCATTGCGCACCCCATACGCTGGTTGCCTACGCGTCAGTTAGCCGAAAACGATAGCACCTTGGTATGCCCACCGGATCAGCTTGCGCTGCCGGATCGCTGTTTAGATGTGATGGTCATCCACCACTGGCTTGAGCACTTAACCGATGCCCACTTTACGCTTCAGGAGGCTGCGCGTGTCACTGCTGACAACGGCATTATGGTGCTGTTTGGTTTTAACCCTGTCGGTGTGAGTGGTCTTACCCGGCAGTTGCGAAAGCGCCAACAGACGTTTCCCTTGAGCGGTACCTGGCGCTCGGCTAGCCGCCTGCGGGACTGGTTGGCGTTTGTCGACTTTGAGGTGGAGCGGGTAGACTATTGCTGTTTCAGGGGGCGGATGAACGCCAAGTGCGGTGAGTATTGGGAGTCGTTAGGGCGGCGGCATAACCTGCCGCTGGGCGAAAGTTATATGATTCAAGCACGCCGACAGCAGCGCCAAGCGCCAGTGCAGCGTTTGAAATTTGGTTTGAAGGCGCCAGTGTCCCCGGCGTCGTTGGGTGTTACCCGCTCAGGCTCATCCGCCCACTATCAAACGCCTCCCGCTAGAACATCGCAAGCCAAAACACGGCAAACGGATAGGCACACAGCTGATTCAAATAAAGTTGATCCACAGAAGCCTGTTTTACATAAATCTGTTCTACATAGACCGGGGGATCAGGAGATTGACTAAAGAGGCGGCGGGAGATCTACCTCGGGTAACGGTGTATACCGATGGGGCTTGTAGGGGTAACCCAGGGCCCGGCGGATGGGGTGTTGTACTGGCGAGTGGCGAGCATGAGAAAACCTTGAAAGGCTATGAAGCAGATACCACTAATAATCGCATGGAGTTAATGGCTGCGATTATGGCGCTACGCACCCTCAATACCCCTTGTGAAGTGGCGCTTTGGACTGACTCCCAATATGTACGCCAGGGGATTACCCAGTGGATTCATAACTGGATCAAGCGCGGCTGGAAAACCGCTGCCAAGCAGCCGGTCAAAAATGCCGAACTGTGGAAGACCCTGCACGAAGAGACCCAGCGCCACCAAGTCGAGTGGCACTGGGTAAAAGGGCATAGCGGCCACCCTGGCAACGAGCGCGCCGATGCGCTGGCCAATGAAGCGATTGATGAGCACCAAAAGAGGAGAGCATGATGCGTCAGGTGATCTTGGATACTGAAACCACGGGTATTGACCCCAAAGATGGCCATCGCCTAGTCGAAATTGGTGCTATTGAGATGGTCAATCGACGCTTCACTGGTCGCACTTATCACCAATACATCAATCCTGAGCGGCATATCGATGCTGAAGTAGTCGCCGTTCACGGGATTGATGATGCCAGAGTCGCTAACGAGCCGGTATTCGCGGCAATTGCCGATGAGTTTTGGGCATTTATCGAAGGCGCGGAGCTGGTGATTCATAACGCCCCCTTCGATGTGGGCTTTATTGACCACGAGCTGGGCATGTTGAATCGGCAGCGTAAATCCCCTGTGTTGGGGCCGGTAAGCGATCATTGCGGCGTATTAGATACGCTGACCATGGCGCGGAAGATGCACCCCGGTCAGCGCAACAGTCTTGATGCATTGTGCAAACGCTACGATATCGACAATGGCCACCGGGTACTGCACGGCGCACTGTTAGACTCTGAAATCCTCGCCGAAGTCTACCTGGCGATGACCGGTGGGCAGACCGCGCTGACCTTAGACGCGGCCTCCGCAGCGGAACAGGAACAGGCGGATACCTCCAATGAGGGGATGTCGATTCAGCGGCTTTCTTTAACGCCGGGCCAGTTGCGCGTGGTGCGGCCAACCGATGAAGAGCGAGCGGCCCATCAGGCCAAGTGCGAGGCGCATCAATTGAACTGGTTTGAGGGTGCGGCCAGCGATGCTTAGGCGAGAAATCCCCCATCACGAACAAGCTGGTCGGGTTATTCGGCTGTCGCGTAGCCTATTGGCGCCCGCACCGTTAAACGGTAGTGAAGAGTTGACCCCGCTGCAGCCCTATCAACCCTGGACAGAGCAGATGCAGCCGCTGTGTTACTGGGATGATGAGCCGGTGGCGCTGCTTGTGGAATCCCAAGCTGGAAACGATTGGATTGATGGTCGTCAATGGATGAGCGAGCTTTCAACCGTTTGGTTTAGCCTGCTTTCCACGGCGCTGCAGGTAGGTGCTTGGTTAGAGAATCACCGTTTCTGCGGTCGCTGTGGTGCACCGGCCACCAAGCTAACTGCGGAATTTGCTATGCACTGCCACGCCTGTGGGCACCGCAACTATCCGCGTATCTCACCGTGTATTATCACGCTGGTGACCAGCGGGGAGGCGATGCTGCTTGCCCGCAGTCCGCGCTTTCCACCCGGGCGCTACTCCACCTTGGCGGGTTTTATCGAGCCTGGGGAGTCAGCGGAAGAGGCGGTGCATCGTGAAGTGTTTGAGGAAGTGGGCGTGCATATCGATCAACTGCGTTATCACCAAAGTCAGGCGTGGCCATTCCCGCACTCGTTGATGTTTGGTTACTTCGCCGAAGCCACCACCCGGCGCATTCGCATCGATGGGGTGGAAATTAGCGATGCGGCGTGGTTTTCACCTCGTCAGTTGCCCTCTCTGCCGCCGCCTTACTCGATATCCCGCGAACTAATCGAAACCCATTTGGCACGCTGGCGCGAAGAGTAAGCGGCGCCGCGTGCCGATATGACGATTACTCGCTAGGGAATAAGCTAGTCAGCTTAGTGGCCAGCATGACATTACCAGTCGCTTTTAGCTTACCGGTCATAAAGGCCGTCATACCATTGATCTCACCGCTCATAATGCCTTTTAGCGTGTCAGTGGTTAGGCTTAAGCTGACAGAAGGATCGTCGTGCTCACCTTCTTGTACGTCCAGCGTGCCATCCTGGATATTTAAGTAGTAGCTGCCCGCATCGGTAAAGTGAAACTGGAAAACTTCATCCATGCCCTTTGCCGCTTCCGGATTAAAACGCGCTTTTAACTTCTCAAGGGTGTTGTTTGACATAACATATCTCTCGGTTAAGTAGATCAGGCTAAGGCTAGCGACCAGAGCCAAAAGAAACAATCGTAAAGGCAAGCGAGGTTATTTCATACGGGCGTTCCAATCAAGCGCGCTAGTCACTATCAGCATACGCATATACAACGTACGAGCTATAAAGGAATTAATCCTCTAATGGAGAACGTCAATGAGTGAATGGGTAGCAGAGATAGGCACCTTTGTTGTGCAAACCACCATCGTGATGGCGCTGATAGGCTTTGGCCTGCTGCTGATTGCACGAACCAAGCAGGACAAAGAGAGCGAGCTGAAACTCACGATCGAGCCACTTAACGATCAACGACGCCGCCGTGTCCGGCGTTTGCGGCTGGCTGCCACGCTCCCTGGTGCGCGCAAAAAACTGCTGAAACTATTTCGCAGTGAAGATAAAAAGCGTCACAAGGAGCACAAAACGGAGCAAGACGGCGCCTCAGCGCCAAGGGTTTGGGTGCTCGACTTCCATGGCGATCTGAAAGCCTCGCAAACCGAGCATTTTGCTCAAGAGGTATCGGCCATCATCGGTGTCGCCGCTAAGGAAGACGAGGTAGTGGTGCGTCTTGAGTCCGCGGGTGGCCTGGTGCATGCCTATGGGTTGGCAGCGGCGCAGTTAGACCGGCTGCGTACGGCGGGGTTAAACACAACCGTCTGTATCGACAAGGTGGCGGCAAGCGGTGGTTACCTGATGGCCTGTACTGCACAGCACATCAAGGCCGCGCCTTTCGCAGTGATTGGTTCCATCGGCGTGGTGGCACAAGTTCCCAATATTCATCGCCTGCTTAAGCGCCATGATGTTGACGTCGAACTGCTTACCGCCGGTAAATACAAACGTACCTTAACCGTGCTGGGTGAAAATACCGAAGAGGGTAAAGCGAAGTTCTTGGAGGATTTAGAGAATACGCACCGCTTGTTTAAAGGCTACGTGGCAGAACGGCGTCCCAGCATGGATATTGACACCCTCGCCACAGGCGAGATTTGGTACGGTAGCGAGGCGCTATCTTTACAGCTTGTCGACAGCGTAGGGACTAGCGAAGCCTATCTGGTAGAACGTATGACCGAGGCGCAAGTATTCACAGTGAAGCTAGAAGCCCCTAAAACCGTCAGTCGTAAACTGGGGTTGGCCATTTCAGAAGGTGTTGAAAAAGCAGCGCTGAAAGCGCTTGGTCTAATCGACGCCGCTGGGTGGCAGCGGCGCTGAGATTAAACCCTGAAGCGTTATGCAGCGTAATGGTGTGCCAAGGTGTCAATCACGGCCTTGGCGCTTTCGCTGCTTAACGAATAATAGATGGTTTGTGACTCCCGTCGGGTATCGACGAGCTCATCACGCCGCAAAATAGCCAGATGTTGCGAAAGTGCCGACTGACTTAACGCAAGCTGTTGATTAATTTGCGTCACTGACAGCTCTTTCTCGGCAAGAAGGCAGAGGATTTGCAGCCGTTTTTCATTGGCCAACGCTTTTAGCAGGTTGGTTCCCGCCTCAATAGCGCGACAGTTATGTTCAAGCAGGCGTGTAGCGGCGCTTGTAGAAGCAGACATAATGATCTCCTTGCCTACACTGTTACATCAGCGTTTTATAAGCATTGTTTTAAAGGCGTCGTTTTAAAGGCATTGCTGTACGTTGTCGAGGCATCGTCGCGTCGCGAGGACCATGTTCTTTAATGATCAGTAATTTAGCGAGTTTTGTCCAAACTTCTGTTTAACGGTTAATCAATGGTAGTCATTCGACACCTTGTCGACAATGCTGGTGCCTGTCTACCGCTTTGGTCGCTATTTAGCCCATAGTATGAGGGCGAAATATCGGTTTCCTTTATAAAGTGTCAACAATCCTTTTTGATCGCTACTACAAAAAAGATAGGGACACCATGAGCCGCTACCAACACACCTTCCAACGCTCCATCGAACACCCTGAATCGTTCTGGGCCGAGCAGGCCAAACGTATTCCCTGGTATACGCCGCCTAAAACCATTCTCAGCTACGATAAGCAGAGCCCTGGGAAAGAGCATGCTCGTTGGTTCAGCGACGGTGAAATGAATCTTAGCTACGCTGCACTGGATTATCATGTCGAAAATGGGCGCGGTGATCAGGCGGCGATTTTCTGGGATTCACCTGCCGCACAAGCCAAACTCACCCTTAGCTACCGAGAAATGCGCGATAAAGTGGCGTATTTTGCGGGGGCGCTAACGCAACTAGGCGTCACTAAGGGGGATCGTGTGGTGATTTATATGCCAATGATCCCCGAAGCGCTGGTGGCCATGTACGCCTGCGCGCGGCTTGGCGCTATTCACTCGGTGGTATTTGGTGGCTTCGCCCCCCATGAGCTGGCGGCGCGGATTGAAGACGCCGAGCCTAAAGTGGTGGTTGCCGCTTCCTGCGGTATCGAGCTGGGCAAGGTGTTGCCCTATAAGCCAATGGTAGACCAAGCCGTTGAATTAAGCGCCCATAAGCCGGATGCCTGCGTCGTTTATCAGCGTGAAGCGCACCGGGCTGAACTGGAGGAGGGCGATTACGACTGGGAAGAGTTGGTTGCGAAGGCGCCGTTTGCTGAATGCGTGCCGGTGAAGGGAACCGACCCGCTGTATATCCTGTATACCTCAGGCACCACCGGAAAACCCAAAGGTGTTATGCGCGATACGGGTGGCTACGCGGTAGCGCTGGCCTATTCGATGCAGGCGATCTACGCCATGGAGCCCGGTGAAGTGTTCTTTACCGCCTCGGATGTGGGCTGGGTCGTTGGGCATTCCTACATTGTTTACGCCCCCTTGCTACTTGGTTGCACCACGGTGGTATACGAAGGGAAGCCGGTAAAAACCCCCGATGCGGGCAGCTTCTGGCGCTTGATCGAGGAGTACCGGGTGAAGAGTTTCTTCACTGCGCCCACGGCCTTCCGTGCGATTAAGAAAGAGGATCCTGATGCTAAACTGTTACTGAACTACGATATCAGCAGCCTAAAGCACCTCTATGTGGCCGGAGAACGCCTCGATCCACCCACGTTTCACTGGCTGGATGACCTTTTGGACGTGCCGGTGATTGATCACTGGTGGCAAACTGAAACCGGCTGGCCCATCGCCGCCAACTTGCCCGGCATAGAGGCCGTGCCCACCAAAGCGGGATCCGCAACGTTCCCCGTTCCTGGCTTCAATGTGCAGGTGCTCAACCGTGATGGTGAACAGGCCAAACCCATGGAGCAGGGCAGTGTAGTGATCAAACAGCCCATGCCGCCAGGTTGTTTGACCGGCGTTTGGCGCGACGAGAAGCGTTTTCATAGCGCTTATATGGCGGCGTTCCCCGGTTATTATTTGACCGGCGATGGCGGTTATTTTGATGAGCAGGGTTATCTGTTCATTATGGGCCGTACCGATGACGTTATTAACGTGGCAGGGCACAGACTCTCGACCGGTGAAATGGAAGAGGTGGTTGGCGCCCATCCCGCGGTGGCCGAGTGCGCGGTGATTGGGATTCATGACGATCTTAAAGGGCAATTGCCGATTGGCTTGGTGATTCCTAAAGATGGTTTTAATGGCGATGAAGCGACACTGGAGGCCGAGCTCATTGCGCGGGTTCGCGAGCATATTGGCCCAATTGCCTGCTTCAAGCAGGTGTTAGTGGTCGACCGCTTACCCAAAACCCGTTCGGGTAAAATTCTGCGCAAGCTACTGCGCACGATTGCCGATGGCAAAGAGTTTGGTATTCCCTCCACCATTGATGACCCCACCAGCCTGACCGATGTTCACGCCGCCATGCGTGAACGCTCGGTAGGTGCCGCTGATAAAGCCACACCGCTGGATTGATGCGGCTACTTTTTATTAGCCAAGTGCGAGGGCATGCAGATTGCCAAGGGGTGGCGGCTTCCATCCCTTGGCTTTTAATATCATGTATAAGCCGTATAATGCGCTCCCCAGAACAGCGCCAGTTTTATCAACGTTGATTTGGCGATGCGCATACTACCCCGAGGGTTCCCTAACCCCTCTTATCTATTAAAAAAAGGTCTACCCGCATGTTTGCATTGAGTGAGACTCAACACCGCCGTTGCCTAATGGTGATGGTGGCTTTCCATATCGGCATTATTGCCGCCAGTAACTATCTCGTTCAGTTGCCGTTTACGCTGTTTGGCTTTCATACCACCTGGGGCGCGTTTAGCTTCCCGTTTATTTTTCTAGCCACCGACCTAACGGTACGTCTGTTTGGCAAAGGGCCGGCGCGATCGATTATTCTGCGCGTTATGCTTCCCGCACTGCTGGTCTCCTATGTGGTATCCGTGGTATTTCCCCGCGGCAGCTTTGCCGGGATTGAGGCACTTTCGGAGTGGAACCTGTTTGTCGCCCGTATCGCCCTCGCCAGCTTCCTGGCCTATGTGATTGGCCAGTTGCTGGATGTACAAGTGTTTGACCGCTTGCGCCAGTGGGCATGGTGGGTAGCACCCGTTTGCTCAACGGTGTTGGGTAACCTGGCTGACACCTTTGCATTCTTCTCGGCGGCGTTCTATAACAGCCCAGACCCCTTTATGGCCGCCAATTGGATAGAAATCGCCGCCGTTGACTATGCCATTAAGCTCGCTATCAGCCTGCTGTTTTTCCTTCCGCTGTATGGCTTGCTGCTTGCCTGGCTAACGCGCCGCTTGGTGGTTTGGACAGGCCAGGTGGATGCCGAGCCCCGTACGGCGTAATCGCGTAAACACACAGAGTCCGCAAGGCTGAGGAGCTAGCATGACTGACGTTGCCACCGTTGATCTCCACTTTATCGATATGCCCGCCGACGAAGCCGCCGCAGATACACCTCCGCTGGTGGTGATTCATGGTTTGCTGGGGAGTGCCGATAATTGGCGTTCGCACTTAAAAGTGTGGCAGGGCAGCCGCCGGGTGATTGCGCTGGATCTGCGTAACCATGGCCGCTCACCCCATGCAGAGGGAATGCGTTACGCCACCATGGCGGATGACGTGATAGCGCTATTGGACAAGCTCTCGATCGAGCGCGCTCATGTGCTGGGCCACTCCATGGGTGGCAAAGTGGCGATCAGTTTGGCGCGCTTGGCGCCTGAGCGGGTGGCGTCGTTGATTGTGGCGGATATTGCCCCGGTGGCTTATGAGCATGGCCACGATGATGTGTTTGCCGCGCTCGATAATGTGCGGGAAGGTCAACCCAAAAGTCGTCGTGAAGCCGATGATCTGCTGGGCGAGCATGTTGAGTCGCGACCCACACGGCTGTTCTTGGCCACTAATCTGGTGCGCAATGACGATAACGTGATGGCGATACGGGTGGGCTTAGATCAGATCAAGCGCGGTTATAGCGACATTATCGGCGTGCCCGATGGCGAGCAGCCTTTTGAAGGCCCGGCGTTGGTGCTACGCGGCGGCGATTCTCACTATGTGGCTGACGATATGATCCCCGCGCTGCGTGAAGTGTTACCCCGCGCTCGTGTGGTAACGCTCAAAAATGCCGGCCACTGGCTACACGCCGACCAGCCGGAAGCCTTCCAGCAGGCAGTGACGGCGTTTCTAGACGCGCAGTAGATGCGTGTTCAAATACTTAAGAAGCGCTGTTTTATCAGAGTGGCGTGACCGTTAAGCCGTGCTGCTCTGGGTAATGCAGGGAACGATTCAAAATTCGGTAGCTATCCACATCAAAGCTTGCGGGCGCTGCTGTAGCGCCCGCTGACTGCCCCTCAATAGCAATGCTGCCCGGCCACGGCCAAACATTGACCTGAAGCTGGGTGAGCGCTTCCTGCGCCCCCTGGGTATGCGCTGCTATCGACTCCTGACCATTGCACGCGCCACGGCACTTGCCCACCTGATTGGCAAAACAACGCCCCTTACCTTTTGCAAAAATTAAAGCTGTTTCGCTCATGGGCCGCCATGGTAGTGGATGGAGAGCTATTAATACTTGGTTATAAAGTGTGTGGATCTACTGCTAAACGCGATACGGGCAGCGTCTCGTCAGTAAGGCCCATTTTGTGTAGAAAGGTTTCAAAGTCAGCGTAACGGCGGCTATCTAACGCCGCGGGGCTCAGCGCCATGCGGCGCAGGATGTCCTCCCAGGCGTTGGCGTTAATGTCATTATCGAGCACAGGGTGCGCGCTAATCAGCAGCTCCCAGGCGGCGTCAGGGTTGTCGATAATCCAGTGGCTCGCTTGCTCAACGGCAAGCACAAACCGAGACCAGGTATCAGCGCGGCGCGCAAGCGTATCGCTATTGGCCAATACCACCAGGCCGTCATTACGGGGGATATCTAACTCATCGAAGCGAATGACGTGGGTGTTAATGCCTTCAGTCGCCAACTGCTGAGGAAGGTAGTGGTAAAAGCCATCGGCGACCGCGTCAATCTGACCCTCCCGCATTGCTCGAATGGGGTCGAAGTGCAGGTTGATGGGCGAGGTGAAATCATCGGTTTGCTGTACCGAGCGGGGGAGTAAACGCGGGATGCTCAGGTCGCGACCTTCTCCGGTGGTATAACCATAGTGTAACCCTGCCAAGGTATTTTCGGTTTCCGCCTGCTCCTCGCCCGCCACAATGACCGCCGTCAGCGAGGTTTCGATCAGTGTCGCGATGCGGACGATTGGCGCGCCGTTATGAGCCTGCATATGAAGCAGCGGCTGGCGGGTCAGCGCCAAATCGACTTCACCTGCGGTTAGCAGCTTGATAGCGATGGAGGGGTCGGCCGGTGACTGAATCTCCACTTCAAGTCCTTGGGCAGCGTACAGCCCTCGCTCTTTAGCAATCACCAAGGCTGCGTGCTGCGGGCTCAAGTACCAATCCAGCATTAGCGTGATGTGTTTAACCGGCGGTGGTTCGAGCGGCGGTGCCGGGGTTTGCGCCGTGGTGGGCACTTCCTCGACGCTTTCGCTGTCAATGTTTCGCCAAAATGCTTCCGGCACCTCAACATCTGTATCTAGCGTCAGCGGGGCCGTTTCTGAAGGGCTTTCTTCGCGCTCTTCATTTGCGTAAATAACTGAATTAGAAAACAATAAGGTGACGATAAGACTCAACAGGATAGGGTGCCAACAGCGTAAGAGGCAACGCAACATAGTCAGTAACTCCAGGGGTTGTAACGGCGAAGTGTAGCCGCCTGGGAAAGCTTCTGACCAGCCCCTTGAGCATAAGGGGGCGCTGAGAAGAGACAGTAAATTCAACGGTTACATGCAATAATAGCGCTGTATTGATGTAGAGACGGAGAGTCATGGACACAATTTATACGTTCTTTTTGGTAGGCGGTTCTCTTATGGCCCTCAGCATTTTGGCCAGCCGCTTATCGTCGATGATGGGTGTGCCGCTGCTGCTGATCTTCCTTGGGCTAGGCATGCTAGCAGGTGAAGAGGGCGTACTGGGCGTAGTGTTTGACGATTACTCCATGGCCTTTGCCATCGGCCACCTCGCGCTGGCCATGATTTTGTTAGACGGTGGCTTACGTACTCGCCTCAAAACCTTCCGAGTGGGTTTTAAACCCGCGCTTTCCCTCGCGACCTTTGGCGTCTTTATCACCAGCGCCATTGTTGGCGTTATCGCGATGTGGATTTTTGACCTAACGATAGTACAGGGCCTGCTGGTTGGCGCCATCGTAGGTTCAACCGATGCCGCTGCGGTTTTCTCCATGCTTAGCGGTCGCGGCGTTAATCTCAACGAACGGGTAGGGGCGACGCTGGAGATCGAGTCGGGTACCAACGACCCGATGGCAATTTTCCTGACCCTGATGCTGGTTGAGCTGCTTGTTGGTGATATTGGCGGCCCCGTTGAAACCCTGCTGTTTTTCCTTTCCCAGTTTGGTATTGGTTTGATTGTCGGCCTAGGGGGCGGTTGGCTGAGTGCCAAGCTGCTTCGCTGGCTCGATTTAGCCCCAGGCCTTTATGCCATGCTGGCGCTGGCGCTGGGGTTCAGCGTATTCGGTTTAACCAGTGTGCTGGGCGGTAGCGGATTTTTGGCCATCTACCTTGCTGGTTTGATGATTGGTAACCAGCCTGGGCGCCACCTTAACTTTATTCTGCCGGTGCACGACGGCTTGGCGTGGCTAAGCCAAATCGGCCTGTTCCTGGTACTTGGCCTGCTGGTTACACCCAGTGAGTTATGGGACGTGGCACTGCCCGCGGGTTTGGTGGCACTGGCGCTCATCTTTATTGCCCGCCCGTTGGCGGTGCTGATCACCATCAAACCGTTCTTTAAATTCCGCTGGCGGGAAACCTTCTTCATTGCCTGGGTGGGCTTGAGAGGGGCGGTGCCTATCGTGCTGGCTATTTTCCCGGTTATCGGTGGGGTAGAAAACGCCTCGCTCTACTTTAATGTGGCCTTCGCCGTGGTATTGATGTCGCTACTGATTCAGGGCGGCTCACTGACGCTGATGGCCAAGTGGTTGAAGGTGGAAGTGCCGGTAGGCACCGTGCCTAACCGGCGCGGCCCGCTGGGCATCCTGCCGGAAAACGACTTTGAGCTGTTTGTGTACGGAGTCGAGAACCAGGATTTAGAGGACGTGCCTATTCGGCTGCTGCGTTTTCCATCAGGTGCTTTGATTTCTGCACTGTTCCGCGACCACGCCATGTTGCACCCCAAGGGCAGCACACGCTTGAAGCTGGGTGATGTGATTTGTGTGATCGGCCGCTCAGAGGACTTGTACGCGCTTAACCGACTATTCAATGGCGATGCCAAGCTCAAGCAGGAGCGCGCCTTCTTCGGTACCTTTACCCTGGATGGCAGCGCGCAAATGCATGATATCGCCCAAGCCTATGGCCTAACGCTCAGCCCCGGTGAGCAGGACATGACACTGGCGGAATTTATCGCCCTGCGCGTGGGTGGCCACCCGGTTATCGGGGACGACGTCGATTGGCACGGCATTCATTGGGTGGTCAGCGATATGGAAGGCGGAAAGATTACCCGCGTCGGGTTACGTTTGTACTAAAAGGCGTTGACTTCCAAGGAAAAGCTGTTAGTATACGCACCCATAAGCCGGAGGGATGGCAGAGCGGTTGAATGCACCGGTCTTGAAAACCGGCATAGGTTAATAGCCTATCCAGGGTTCGAATCCCTGTCCCTCCGCCAAGCATTACGAATAAGCCGCTGATTTCAGCGGCTTTTTTGTGTCGTGCGCCAGGCATGGCGCGCAGCGCCTTGACCGGCGCTGTTCCTGGGGGTGGTGCTTCAGGATGACTTGGGGGTGAAAGTCCCCTGCACGCCCTGCAAGGGGAAGTGCTAGCCGACGGCAAGGGTGTCCCTCGCGAGGGGGAATCTGAAGGCAGCCCGAGGCAAAACGCTGGCCTGACGAACAGGAAGCGGATACGAGGCGTCATGGCGGGGTAAGGTGGCTACACTCACCAAAGCCCGATACTTGCACGGAACGCCATGATGTAAATCCGACAGGCA
>NZ_HG423343.1:4467760-4480841 GCF_000982975.1 Halomonas sp. A3H3
GGCGGGGAACGGTCGAGGCCCCTGGTGGAATGCCGGGGCTTCGCACATGAATCAGGCCCTGCCGAGGAAATGGTTTTATGACCAGGGACTGATCTCGGTACTGGATACGGTAAGATGGCTTAAACGTTCTGCATGAACCGCCGTGGTACGGAACCGTATGCCCGGTGGTGTGAGAGGACAGGGGAGGCGACTCCCCTTCCTACTCGATCGTAATTTAGTCAGCCCATACCCCAGCCCATACTTTGGTTTTGGTTCTCCCTAGGCAGAGCTGAACATAGTTGGACGATTCCTCCCTCTCTAATAGTTTTTTTCCTTTATTTATACCTAGCCTGACTCAGACTATACCCATGTTTCTTCTTTGTGCTTGCCCACTCGCTAAGGAGTAGAGGTTTCGCTCGAATCTAAGAGTAATGAGTGCTTACAACTGGCTGACATCATCCTTAATATCTACTTGGTTCGGAAGGCTCTTAAGCAACTCTATTCAATGAACTAGAGACTATGAACGAAAATAGGTATCACTACGATGCCACTTAGCCGCGCTTTTGTATGAAGAATGGATTGGAGATAATTTAGCATGCAGGCTGAGGCTTTTTGTCAAGCTTGTTCTCTGGAAACGTCGCTTGGCCAAAATTTAGGCAATAAGCACATGACTTGGAGCAGCAGCCACCAATAATTTTTAAAATGCGCTTCTTTGAGAATTTTTGGTCAAATGACCTATTTACATGATTGTTAGAGCTGGGGCCTCTTTTATGTGAGTTTATGGTTATTTTGTAAAATTTCTACCACAAAGCGCCAACATTTCTTACTAATACATGATAAAAATGAATTAAATACGTGAGCAAAGGCGCATCTAATGGATCAATCTGACAGCCCGAAAGTTATCGATCTGGCGAATATGAATGCGAATGTTTTCGATAATGCAGATACAGATCATTTTCTACAATCGAACGGGCTTGAGCGCCTGAAATATCTGGTCCGGCAACAGCTCGACAATATTCCCGAAGATCCTGTCAAAGAGGATAAAGGTGCGATCTACTACCCAAGGTCGCACAGAGCGATTCTCGTCGAAGGAGGACGTGGAAGCGGCAAGACAACCTTTGTGCTTAATACGCTAGAAGAGCTTAGGCAGCGAGATCAGGCTCTTTCGAGGAAACTTCTTGTTATGCGTATGATTGACCCCACTCTGGTTGAAACAAAAGAAAATATTGTTATCCTCATCCTTCAGCTAATAGAAGAGGCTATAGAAGACGCTAACTTACGCATGACGCTAGACGAGCGTAAGTTCGAAGAGCTTGATTTAGCATTAGAAGCCCTTGCCGAAGGACTTCGCTTGTTGGACGGAATTGGCCCGGCTTCGGCCTATGGGGCTGAATGGGAAGACGCTCAATGGGTCATGAGCCGCGGACTACAAAAGGCTCGTAAGGGCTTTAATTTTGAACTTAAGTTGAATCGCTATATAGCGCTTGCGCTCGAAATCTTGGGCAAAGAAGCATTTGTGCTCGCTTTTGATGATGTGGACACAAATTTCCAGCATGGTCACACGATTCTTGAAACAATTCGGAAGTACTTGACCTCACCGCAATTAGTATTGATCCTTTCTGGGGACCTAGAACTTTACGGTCGTTTACAGCGCAAACACATCTACGCGACCTTTGGTAATGACGTCATTAAGCATGACCTCGAAATAATGGGCAGCGATAAGAAGGGCTTGTCGAATGCAGTACTGGAACTTGAGGAACAATACCTCCTGAAGATTCTACCGCCGCAAAATAGGATACCGATGCTTCCACTCGGTGTGCTAGCTGGCAGTATAAACGTCCGGCCAAGCTATGGTGGTGCTACTGAAGAGCTATACAGTTGGGCAGGCAAGCGTGTCCGAAAATATCTTCGTGAAGGCCAAGGAGATGATCACCCCTTTTTAAAAGTGATGAGCAAAGAGCATCTTCGCCTTGTGTTAGGTTACCTTCAAGCACTGGATCACCCGACCAATCCCAATGAAAGCGATGTTAGCTATGGGCGCAGAGCTGTCCTTCGAGTATTTGAGACCCGTTTGCGCACTTTGCACATACCGACAGATCTGCTCGACACTAACTCATTTGACTATGAACTTCGAGTCGCTTTCGAATGGATTATCGGGCAGGAGGAGCCTGCTTCACTTATCCGTTTCGGTAATCTTGGAGAAAAGGAAAGGGCAATCGCTCTCCATTGCATTGCTCTTGCCGTTGCGAATGGCATGAAAGATAGTGGCACAGTACTTAAGGCTCTGCTGGTATTTGCATTGCCAATCACAATGACCCAGTTACCTCAGCTTGACAGCCCAGAGAAGCGCCTGAAGGTATTTGAGTTTCTATGGCGTCTGGATGCTCCGCACATGCCAGATATCGCTGCGCGGCTTAATGCAATCCGTCGTGGAAGAGATATGAACGATCGGCAACGCCCAATTGCCTTCGGCTCGGTAGCATTGGCAGAGGATGAAAACAAAGTACTTGAACGTGTTTACGGTCTGGCATCAAGTGATAGCAAAGACTTTAATGTGTTGAATAAAAACGCTAAGAACAATGCTGCGCGTCAATGGATCAATTTGCTCAAAAATAAAGGCAGTAGCGACCATACTTTGCTTCTAGCGCGTCAAAACGTGGCATGGTTTGCTATGGAGGCATTCCTTGAGGATGATCGAGCTGGTGTGTTCAACCCAATTCTGAACATGATTTATTCGCGGCGCTTCAACGAATCCGGTGAAACCCAGCGTTCGATTTCTGCTCTATCGCTGTTTGCAGCGATAAGTGAAATTCTTCAGTCGAAAAATCTCGAAATAAGCGGCCTTGTCGCGCTTGCTGTTGAACATACCATTCCATTTTTTGGAAGTGGGCAAGCAGGGGCAGAAAGCAGCGTTGAAGAACTGCTCTATGGAGTAGACAGCATCAGTAATGACGAAGAACCACCAGAAAAATCTAAAAAAGTTACCGATGAAATAGGCGTATTTCAGACATTTTTTGATCATCTGAAAGACTGGCATAAATTTGCCCGCAAGCTCGGAACGAGTGCCTCAATATCTCCTGCGCTTCTAGGAACACTTGCTTCAAGGCTTTTTGACGACTTGCACAGCCTTGATCAGTTTAGAGATCCGGGCTTGCCAACAAACAGCGGTGAAATATTCCATCGTCAAGTCACCATCGTCCTCAATGCTGCAGTGGCTATGACAGCTGGCGAAACCGTACGAAAACGGGAAAGTCCAAAGACATCGGACGCTCCTCTTGGGCGTGTTCTGGCCCGGGCCAGGTCCGACAGTGAGCAAGCTAGCCTTCATCCATTGGCTGCGGTTTTATTGTCCTGTCCTCTAGTCTGGGCTTTTCTTAATCCCAAGGCCGAATATAGGAGTGGTTCCAATACAGAGAATTTGCGTAACGTTGTTCGTGAAACTCTCAAATATTGGAACGATACCAATGACTTTGAAAAAGTTAACGAATCGAATTTTGATGATTGGACGACTGCCCCAGAGGTAACCATTAAGATAGGTAACATTCAGAAAACGGATGGTGGCAGCCAGCGAACTATTACGGTTGAAGGATTCTATGACCTGCTGAATGTCATGCCGAGATACGCCGAGACAAAGCGCAAATAATCGAGGACTAGCTAATGCTGAGCCATACTGGGGCAGATGCAGCTTTCGACGCGAGCGAGCTAGTTGCGTATGCGAAGGCCCTTCTAACAAACGTCGAATTCCTGCGTGCGCTGGAGGCTAGGCCTAGGGTAAAGGTTGGCGTTATGTTGAGAGGAGTCACCCTGCCTCGCTCACGAGACATGATGGAAGAAGTTCGAAAGGCTTACGAACTTGGGCGCTTCGCACGACTAAGGTACTTGAGACCCCAGCTTTCGGATGAGGCAATCGAAAACCGCTTGCATCGAATGAACAGGCAGCTAGAGCGTTCAAGTAATGACGGTTCGGAAGGGCATAGTTGGCGAGCAACCAACACCCGTATTAGCGGCTCATTCGTTAACCTCTTGCCTAACCTGCTTTCTATGCTGGCCGAAACATTTCTTCGTGAGGGGCATGATGGTTCGTTACGCGTCCGTAGCGAATTGCTCAAACAATGGCAGGATCTCGTACTCGTTGTCCCTCCAATGCTTATAACCTCGGCCTGGATGACGCCGCGGTTATTTTCTTCCGAGTCGAAAAATCATGAGACACGAAGTCGGCGCAGTGCTGTCGAACGCATGGCGCTTTGGCTATGCGACTCTACTCTTCCTGTTGATGATGAACCGGCTCTCGATTATTTGTGTCGAACGCAGGGCCTTGATGAGATTCACATGCATCTAAACGGCACAACTGAGGCCGAGAAGGTTTGGTGCGATGCGCTCAAGCGCCCGGATCACGTGGTTGGCGCTCTATTGAAGCGTAAAGCGAGAGACTCGGGGATTCGCATCAATATTGGTAACGGGGTAGAACATCTACTCAGACAGGAAGATGATGCTCTAACCGGCGAATTATTAAGGCGTCGCGTAAACGATGCTATTGCGCTCAAAACCGCGCTGCTTAATAAAAACTATGAGGAGAACCAGGGAACAGACCCGACTACTTGCTATCGCAAGGCAATTCATAATGCGCTTCCTTCGAAAAAGCACACTAGGCTCCCTAAAGTGGTGCATGAGGCTTGGCTCCTTTGTACCATATTCGCAGACTTTACCTCCCCGAACGACCCAAGTATCAAAAGAGGGCTTATGTTGTGGCACTATGCGCTGCTGCGTGCTCAATTTTGCCGGCTGCTCGTGCAGCAGGTTGCTCAAGTTGGCTTCGATCAGTTTCAGTACATAACACTTAACGAGTTAAGAGAAGATACAGAAAAAGATTTTGCCGAGCGTTTCCGGCAAATCGAACGAGTTCAGCAGAAAGGTGTAGATTATCTTGAGGGCAGGTTCGCACCGAAAATAACACCGGATCGGACTGCTGCCCTGCTCGGACAGGTTCTGCGCGGCTATCTTCGCTTTCTGGGTGAAGAAGAACTCGGTGAAGCCGGTACGGCCTCAGTGTCGCTGGAATATGGTTCTCTTGGTGATTTGCTCGAACGAGTACGCGAACTTGAACTTGGTAAAAAAATTGGCCGTTGTGATCATGAGGCATTGAAAGCTTCGGCTGTGAGGAAGAATATTTCACTATCTCCGAGACGTCTTCGGCTAGGGTTGGTAGCGCATTTCATCAAGATGACTGATGTTGAGGAACGTCAAGCTTTTTATAGGGGCGGCAAAGCTCGGTCCAGATGCCGTGATTCTATAGCTCGGCAACAAACAGACCAGTCAGCACGAGCCCTGATTTCCGTCATTAAGCGCACGCCTGGGCTCGATACCTTGATTCGAGGTGTTGATGCTGCAAGCAACGAACGCCACGCTGGCCCTGAAGTCTTTGCCCCGGCCTTTCGCCGGATGCGGGACGCAGGCATGCAACGTTTCACTTACCATGCAGGTGAAGATTTTGCTCACATTGTTTCGGGGCTTAGAGCAATCTGCGAAGCCGTCCACTTTCTTGACCTTGATGCAGGTTGTCGGATAGGACACGCAACTGCATCGGGACTGAATGCCGAAACATGGTGGCGTGCGGTAGATGGTCACGTCATTCTTCCTCTGGAAGATCGCCTCGATGACTTGGTCTTTGCACGCGCTACTCTTCTTAGTAATCGCGCTTGTACTAGCTGGCTGCCTGTGATCGACGCGGAAATTCAGAGCCTATCGATGCGACTCTGGGAAGACCCAAGTGTTTCTGTTGAACATCTTGTCGATGCTTGGCAATTGCGTAGACTTGATCCACTCGCGAGGAAAGCCAGTCTGCGTGATGTTGAACCAAGGCTACGTGCCGAAGCGCTTCTGCATGAGGTGTCCAAACAGTCTAAGAAGACTGCTTACGAGCTTTTCTTGCGAAGACACGGTATCAAAACCAAGTCTGATGAGCTTTGCCGTATGCAAGAGGACGTCGTCGTATTTCGTGAGACTGATGTTCTGTCATTAAATATTATTAAGACTTTACAGCACTGTGTGCTGAAGCTATTGCATGAGCGACGCATTGCTATCGAGACGCTACCGAGCAGCAATGTTCGGATCAGTATTCACGAATGCTATGAAGACCACCACGCTCAGAACTGGCTCGGCCAAGAAACCAACAATGCCCTGGTGCCTGTCACAGTTTCAGTCGGATCGGACGATCCAGGAATTTTCGCGACCTCTCTGCGGATAGAGTACGCACATCTAATGCGTAATTTTCGTAATGCGACGTCAACCTGTAACGGCCCAGATCGCTCGGAGGAGATGATTACAAAGCTTTGTAACGATAGCAAAAAATACCGTTTTTGAATAAGTGTAGGACTCGGTATAGTAGCGTTAATCATCTGAATTCTTACGGCCTTATACATAGCCTATGGTCGTTCTGCAGCCTCAAGCCACTCATTCATGCCATTGACACCCAGTGCTAACAGCTCGTCTTGTATGGCTACTACTCGCTTGAGCATGGCTCCGTCGTCTGCCTCTTCCAATTCTTCGGCCTGAGCGAATAAGCGAGTTAGTAATTGAGTTAGATTGTCTTCGTGATCATATACTTGGATTGCTGAGCGTCGAATATAACCAAAGTAAACTTCAGTAACTTCTAATGCATACATTGGTTCTCGAAGCGAAGTAGCATTTAACCAAGCATCGAAGCCAAATAAGTCTCTTCGCGAAGAATCAGCTTCGGTTTCAAGTAAAGAGAGGCAACGCTGTATCAATTCAAGAGGGACAACGATCAGCGGCGTTATTTCCCGAAACAGACTGCGGAGTTTGCGTGCGACTGCAAGTGCATATGGGGCTTCTTCATTCAAGCCAGCCTCTAAGCCAGCGAGGCACTCTTTTCTATGTTTATGCATATTGCCCACATGGCTCCATACGCTCGCTGCACCAAGCCATGCTTCTACGGATTTCACTCTTTTGATATCTTCGAGAAAGATAGCAAAGTCTAGTTGTTTTGTGAAAGCTGCCAACGCAGAAATTCGGCCCCATACCTTTAGATCCTTACCGCGGCCTTCACAATAAATGAATTCTAGCCACGAGGTGACGATCTCAAATTTTTTACGGTAGGCATAATACAAACATGGCTCAGCAACTGCCCATAGTCCAGTGCCTCCTTCTCGCATGGCTATATCAAACATCTCCCAGCCTAGTTCAGGATGATTGCTCTGCAAGTAGGGCATTCGCATTAGAATCAGAGCGCGAATTGCAGAATTCTCATCTCTTACAAATAGGTGTAGCGTATTCGCGAGTAGCTCTGGCCATGGTAGGGCCTCCGTATCAAGCTGGTTAGCCACGATAATTAGGGCTTCAGCTACTTTACCTCGGGCCATATTGAGGCCGATTGTAAGCAAATCATCTGAATCTCCAGATACAGAGCTCTCCTCCTGTAATGTTGAGAAACCAACAGCTAAAGATACAAGCCTCTCAACATCCCGAGCCTGTTTAACTACATATGAGCAGCTTTTTATCGCTTCAGAAGCGGCGCGGTTGTGATGCCAATGATTCGGGTGACTTATCAACTCATCAAGCACTTGCTGTGCCAGTGTTGGGGCATCAGGCTCTTCTTTGGGTGACCAATTATTATTTGTATTTAAGTTGCCATGGCGGTACGCCAAATAAGTGGCAACTCCTTCCATGAGGTTATCGCGAAAATGTTCCTCGACCCTTTCCCAATTCGCTGACAGAAGATTAATGAACCGAGAAGGTTGGCGCGAAGCTGCTTCGCGCAGTTGCTCACCTACTTCTCGTTCACCGCCCGTCAGGACGTCATCATAAGAGTCTTTTTTATGTCCACTGTAGTGATCCAGGAGACATATTACTCCATCATCACTTGTCTCAAGAAAAACTTCGAAAGAAAAGGGGGCATGAACTATACCGCTATAGTGACCAATATGCGGTTGGCGGACTATCGGCCCTAGCTCCTTTTCGCACTCATCCAAAACGGCTTGCGCATTAGGAGAACGATAGTGGCATGGAATGGTTAAAATCAGTTGCGCTTGCTTACTCAGTATCCAAACACGATGACTTGGCTCATCAGTAGTTTGCTCATGAAGTGTTAAAATTGTAGATAGTATTAAGTTTTGTGTTGTTGCCTCCAGCTGCAAAAAAGTTTTTTGTATCAATGTGCCAACTTCATAAGACAGGTCAGACTCAAGCAATGTTTTTTCACACAATATGCTGCTAATAATGTCTATGTTTGCGGTTGGTGTTGTTATACACGCGAGAATTGCGAAATAGCGCAGCGAACCTTCTTCACTGAAGCACAGGCGTTTTCTATTGTTTTGCCACCAGGTTGATTGAGTGGCTGCGTGATGCACAATGGCAGTTTCAACTGCGTCCAGCAAAACCCTTTTGCTATCTATGTGATGAATCTCGTTCTGTGAATGCACGTCGGCATATGAGGTATCTTGAAGAAAAAAACTCCTATAGGATAACGGGGCATAACCATAACGTGACCTTTTAATTTCACTCCATTTTTCAATAGTTGTAAGAGCTAAATCGAGTAATCTCGTCGATTCCTTCATTCGTGTTGCGAGAAACTTGTCATTACGACTGCCAAATTCATGCGGCTGACAATGTAGTTTGTTTTCTAAATTGTAGGAAAGCACATCCTCATCGCTAATTTCATCTACGATATACTGCCATAAGATAGCATCGTCCAAGCCACCTTTTTTTACGCCATAAGCTAAGGCATGTCCGAGAAAACTGTACTGCGGTCTAGGTAACTTAATAAGTTCAACAAGCAGTGGCACATACAAACCCAAATGGTATTCATCAACTTGCGCGATGCCACGTGCCATAGAACTAATCAACTGGCTTTTATCGACACTTTCTAGTGACAGTACCTCAGCCCAGTAGGCGGAAACTCCAGCGGGGTCATCATTCTTCCATTGTGACACTCTGTGCGCATGTATCATTAGTCCATCAGCATCGCAATCATCTCTTAATATAGGCACTAGATGCTTCATCCAGAAGAAATGCCATTCCGTATGCTTCCCCTGAGTATAAATCACCTGAAATATTTCATGGTTTTGAGTGCGTAGATCTCGTATTAACGGCCAGTCGTCATCGCATGGAGGGAGTTCAGCAAAGGTTTCTACCACCAAGCGGCGAAGATGGAAGGCATGCTTGCCAGTCAAAACAGTACGCAGTTGCTTGCGGTATTCGCGACGATCGCCGGATACCAACTGCATGACATAGCTTCGAATGCTTGGACGCACAAAAGGGACTGGCGATAAACGTTGAATGAACTCACTCAAAGTCTCAGCTTGGCGAACTGCACCGCTCGTTACTAAGACATCCAGTAGGGTTTGATGTCCGAAAGTAAGTTGTCCATTTTCAGCCTGATGTAAAACCTTATTACTGAGGAGCGTGCGTCTGATATCTTGAGATGCAGTAAACCGTTGGGATGGCACCGTAAGGCTGCGTAATTTAAGCATTTCAGCAGCAATGTTTTCAATGGCTCGCATAGCTTCATCGCCTAATGCGCTATTACCCTGGACTATAATCGCAAGATAACGCTGCGCCAACTCTTGGCTAGTCACTATGTTGAAGGAACCTCTTTGCTGTGCCAATTCCGCGAACAGCGCCAATTCTCTCGGGTTACAAATTAAATCGCGTGTGGTTGCATCAGTTGTTGATACGTCAATTCCAAGTTTGCCAAGCAGCGGAGCTATCTCAGTGCACCAATCTAATGGCTGGCAAGTGACTTCTTTGTCCCAATCGCGCTGGGCAATTCGCCGATCGTAATGCCTATCAAAATCGCGACAAGCAGTAACTACAGTGATATTGGGAAGTAGCAGAAGACGATCAATCTGCGCCAAAAAGTATGTAATTGCACTGTGCTCACGGGCGATGGAGAGTACATCAAGAGAGTCGATCATCACTACTACATGTGCATCTTCCGACATGCGTGCCGCTTTTTCTACCCAATGCTCTGGTAAGCCATGTGCTTGGCGGTCCTGCTCAGTAGCTGTGTCAGCAAATTCACGCGCTTGAATGAACAGTGGCAGCAAGTCAGAGCGAGTTTGTGCAATTTGCTCTAGTGCATCCTGCACAGCTAGCATCACGCAGGTCTTACCTGATCCAGGCGAACCGGTCAGCAGTATAGAACAATATTTGTCTTCTATTGCCTTGATGAGTTCGTTGACCGATGGGCTAGACACATACTCATTGCCAATGTCTCTGCGCCATGAACGACCAATGGCAGAAGTACTTTGGAATAAAGCACGTATTTCAACTACATCCATAGGGGAGCTCAATATAGAGCCTGTATTTGTTAATAGTACCTTCAGATCTTCTTTTGTTAGTTGATGTAGTGGAGCGCCACTTTGGTCGTAGTTATTCTCGCGCATGCCGAGGTTATCAAGACTTACCCATAATGAATCGTAGGCCACTGAATGGTTGCTTACCAATTGGCGTAAGCGTTCGATCAGTAATAACTTCATTTGGTCCAGCTCTGGACTAACCTCGAATTTCGTACGTTGAAGGAATTGATAGGTTGACAAGCTTGACAACTGCTCGGAAAGCAGCTGATCAAGCTGTGAATCTATCTTTCTATGCGCCTCTCCTAGGTTTGTGTGATAGGTTGGTTCATCGGCAAAGTTGGTGCTTTGTTCGCGTAATGCCGCGAGCTCACCAAAATTACTACGCGAATAGAAACGTACGAAAGCTTTCGAGTTATTGGACAGCAAGTCAATTGCCTTACGCAACTCGCTGGTGAGATCAGCGAAGGACCAGGCTCTATGTAACGTTTGGTTTTTTTTACACTGACAACAAATTATGGTGCCATCGGCTTTGCCAACTACAATGTCGTCCACAGACCACGAAACTGAATCGACTTCAAGCCATTGATAATCAGGATCTTTTAAAACGAACAAAGCCCAATTGAAAGCAACTAAAGTTTGGTAACCATCACCTCGATTGGACTGTATCCCTGCTTTACTCAATTATTTACACCTTCTGTAATGTTACTTACCCACGTGCTGAAGGGTAGCTAGCGACATGCTTGTCTTATCGTTCGGATTGTATACTAAAGTGGTAATATATTGTTCTAGTGAAATTCAAACGACACAAGTGCCCTTGTTACACTGTAATAAGATGATCATCAAGACCTACTTCTAATTGGTCGGTAACTGTTTTTACCATAAAAATGCCCCTTCCATTAAAGTTGACAACGACGGAAGCTCCTACTCGTTAGTTACATATGTATAAATATCCCATCTCTGCACATGACTTATATCCATTGCTCCCAACCACCACCTGATCTACCTCTCGAATAACCATTAGATCCAGGGTTCAATGGCCGCTGAGTGACAGGGTTATCTGAATCACTTGGCTCGGGATCACCGCTTGAATGGTTATGCACCAAGATGACGGCAGCAGCGTCGTAGATGAGAGCTGATTTGAAGACTCCAGGGTTGAACGCTGGCTTTGGCAATGGTCCCATTGAAGAAACCTTCGAAATGAATGACGCGGTACTGGCTGTGGAGAAAAGTAAGCTAAACAATTTATACTCATAATTTTGTAGCAATAACTGCAATTGCTTCAGCGTCTGGAAGTGCTATGTGATCTTTCGGACCTTAACGAGCATACGTTGTGCGAATGGCTTGACTATGGTGATGATATTGGTTTCTGTAAATGAAAGAGTGACTTGATAAGTATTAGCTTCTTCCACACCTTTCGATTGCTATATGTGAACGTTGCCAAAAAATAAAGGTGCCGGAGTGGGGACCCCGGCATCTATGTTGTTAGATAGCTTTTTTGAATTTTGAGGTATGAGTTGCGTTACGCTGCCATCACTTGATTCATACGCTGATCCATTTCTTCATGAAAGGCCTCGACCCGCTCAGCAATGCTGCGAATCATAATCTCGTCGCGGTAGGCACGTTTGATAAACAGCGGCATGCCCGGCCAGTAGCTCACAAAGTCGATCCATTCCCGTTCGCTGACCCACAGCCCGCCTTGGCACTGCGGTATGTGCTCTTCGGGTATCTGACCACTGAGCAGCACTTCTATCTGATATTTGGGCAACTTGGTTTTGATTTCTAGCAAGCCATTAGCGCCTACTAGGCTGTCGGGTGAGTACCCCACGCTGTGGTTAAGGATGATACCCACTTCGTGTGGCTTGGGTTCACCAGTGGTATCGCAGTAGAGCGCACGGGCAATGCCTTCCAGCGTATGCCCACGACGGGTATGGGCATTGCCTAGAAATGGCTCGGCCAGCTCGCCGGTTATCCGCTCACCGATCAACTGGTGCATATAGGTAATGGCTCCGATACCCAACCCACCGGGGCCTTTGCCGTTTACCAGCAATGTCTTGAGTTCTGACATGGTGATGCGCCCAAGACGCGCCGCCAGCCACTCCGGAGAGCCTTGTGGCATGGAGAGTATCTGCATACACGCCTCTTTTAGACGATGAGTAGTCAGATTGAGCCGTTATTTCACGGCTCGCTTGGTGAGTGAGGCACGTAGCTTGTCGAAATCGGCCTGGGGCACTTTTACGGCTGCCCCGTATTTGCCGCTGAACCACTCCTGGGTTGTCGCTGGGCATTGACTGATTAGCCGCTGGATCTGTCCCGCCTGAAAGGGCGTGACTAGCTTGATGCTCGCTTTGGTACTGGTCTTGCCGTTATCGTCCTGGCCCCGTGTAGTGTAAGCGTTCATTCCAAGACGTAGTTGACCTACTTCACGTCCCGGAGAGGTCTCAATAACTCCGGCGAGACCTTGTACTGCTTCCTGCCATCCTCATCCAGCACGATCACGCTCTTGCGGTTGATCTTGGTGACAATCCCCAGCACGGGGCCTTCCCGGCTCTCGAAGGTCACTTTCAGGCCCACCCGCAACTGGCTCAGCGCCTGGAGGTTCTCCCGGTCACGCAGTTCATCAATTCGCCGGCAGATGTATTGATTCAGTTCCAGCAACTGGTCGATGCTCATGTCGTCAATGCGCATGAACGGTGGCCTCCGGCTGTTTGTTCTGTCGGTCAGGATGGCGTGGATCGATCAGCGCCCGTAGCGGATTCTCGGCGAACCGGGTTTTCCAGAGACGAGGC
>NZ_HG423343.1:4480941-4505440 GCF_000982975.1 Halomonas sp. A3H3
ACGTTGAACGGGGCCGGCGTGGTGATGGGCTTGTCACTCCCCTTGCGCCGGAACACCGGGCGCTCCACCTTCAGCACCACGTAACTGGAGGCCCGCTGGGCCAGCCGGTAGGTGGTCTTACTGCCGATTACTTCGTACTGATCGGCCTCCGGCCCTGTCAGCTCTGGCGGCAGATACTCTATGACTTCCACCGGCACATCAGAGGTAAAGCGCAGACCGGTGTCGTTCAGGCAGCCATCGTCGCGCTGCTTCTTGCCGGTGCCACGCTGATAGGCCTTGATGGGGCGTTCTTCTTCGTCAGCAGGCGGCGCCGGTAGCGGCGCTTCCTCTGGCTGGAACAAGCTGTCCTGCCCGGGAAGATCGAACACCTGCTTCTCGGATTTGGGACCGAACAGCTGCTTTTTGAACCAGTCCAGTTGATGCGTCAGCTGACGAATCGCTTCTGCCTGGGCTCCCAACTGCTCCCGCAACACGGCATTCTCCTCGGCCAGAGCCGAGTAGGAAGGTGCATTGGAAGAAGGAGCGGAAGCGGTTGAATTCATGGCCGATATTATATCGAAAGTCGGCCTTCTATACCCCTCGAAAACGCTTGAACTGGCGATATTTCTGCACCTCGATGCCATCGATCAGCAGTTGCAGATCCGTCAGGGTCAGGGCTCGCTGCCCGGAGGCGGATAACGGCACCCGGAACTGGCCCTGCTCCAGGCGCTTGGCCCACAGGCAATAACCGGTGGCGGTGAAGTACAGCATCTTCATCTGGGTCTTGCGACGATTGACGAAGACGAAATACTGGCCACTGAGCGGGTCGTGCTTCAACTGATTCCGAACCAGGGCGCTCAGGCCCCGGAAGGATTTGCGCATGTCTGTGGGTTCGGTACATAGCCAGATGCGCGCCTGGCTATCGAGCCCGATCATCCGTTCTGGCTCAGCCGTAGCTCGACGCCGTTACCCAGGCTGAGCACAATATTCCAGCCTAAGCCGGATGATGGCGACGTGCCCATCAGTGACGACAAATCGAGAAAGCTGGCTTCTCCAGAGTCTGTCGAATTATCGGTCGGCTGATCGGACAGGCGCTTTCGCCAGTTGCAGAAGCTGGAATAGCCAATGTTCTCTTGTTTACAAAACTGCGAAGCTGACAGACCACTGTCACGATGCTGGTCAACCAGGGCCTGCCACTGTTCCGGGGTGCGGTGCTTTCTCATGGGGGTAACCTCGTGTGGGCAAATGTGAGGTTACTGTAGGGCGAATGTCAGCCGGGCGGCAGGACGTCTTAGAATGAACGCTTACCGTGTAGTGATATTGAGTAGGGCGCAGAGCACGTAGCGTTTCCCATAGCTGGTAGAAGAGCCAAACGCCTGTACGGCGTTTTTATTACCGCTTATATCAGCGGGGAGCAGCATGCTAGTCTCTTCGCGATGGCCATCCTTGTGCATCAGAACACCGGTGATCTGAATACCGCGTTCCTGGGTCTGAATACGAAAGCTCACCGCAAAGCCGTGTTTCTGCATAATGGGGCGAACGGTATCGACGATATCCTCCAAGGTGGCGTAACAGCCGTTGTTAGCCTGCCCGCGCTCCTCAATGCTAGGGAGTTCGGTCTGCATCGCTGCCATGGCCGCGCTATAAGCCATCATGGACTGGCGATCCATCACCCGTTCCTGCATCTGTAGCAAGCGCTCCATTTTGTCGATATCGACGTCCGGGTTGAGTGCCGCGCGCTCAATCACTTGGATAATGGCCGTGCTCTCAGCGAGATGCGGGGTGGGTGCTGCAGGAACTGCTTGTAAAGAGGATGCAGACGTCTCGTGATTTACCACATTAGTTTTGGTGGCCATGACAAGGCTCCTTCAATAGGGGTTAAAGGTCGGCGGGAAGCTCGCTGGGAGGGACGAGGCATAGGTGCAGCTCGGTGCGATATAGCTGGCCCTTTGCCATCACGTAGGTCTCGGCATAGGTTTGATCCTGGGTAAGCAGTCGTTCCGTCAGTTGGGTTAATGCGATATCTAAATCGGGGCTAAGAGAGGCCATGGTGTTCTCCACGTAAAAAGCGATAAGCCCAGCCTGGTAGGGGCTGGGCTTATCGCGCTATCCAATGAGGGGTAAGACAAAAACTAAGAAAATTAGCAGTAAAATGATGAGAAACAGCATGTCAGCTCACCATCGCAAGGGCCGTTTTTAGCGCCTCTTGCTTCAGCTGCGCCCCTTGACCAAACCACGCGGAATCCAGGCGGGTATCGTTGCTACGCGCACGCTTGTCGTGATCCACGTACTCGGTAACGGCATTGAGCAAGCCCCACGCAGTGTCTTTGGCCGTGTCGAGGTGGGAACCGCGGCCTTCGCCGTGGTAGAGCTTCTGCACCTTATTGAGGGCCCGGTAATTGGGCAGCTTGGAGGGGTCGTCTATCGGCTTATCGATACCGCAGAGCACCGACTGAAAATACTGTTGCGCCTCGCGGTGATCGATCTTACGTTCCGCTAACGCCTTCATGCGGTACATGAAGTCATTCCACTGGGAAACAGAAATACCCAGCTGGCTTTTTACCGCACGGGGGTCGAACTCTGACCGATGGGGTACCTTCACCGCCTGCGACGTTCCATCGACGGCGATCTGCAGCGTATTGTTGCACACCACTCGCACCGTGGTGGGTGTCGCCATGGTGGCTAGCGTGCCATCACAGGACGTTGCCAATAGCAGGTAGTCGTTGACCTC
Organism: Halomonas sp. A3H3; assembly: GCF_000982975.1. NCBI lineage: Bacteria > Pseudomonadati > Pseudomonadota > Gammaproteobacteria > Oceanospirillales > Halomonadaceae > Halomonas > Halomonas sp. A3H3. The sequence continues at coordinate 4,483,652 of NZ_HG423343.1, forward strand.
ATCCTGGCCTTTCAGTGAGGTGCTTAAGCCGCTGCGCGCCAAGGCCCAGAACTTACGACCGCCTTTCAGGACGCCAGCGGTTTCCAGTTCATACCCGGCGTATTCCGTCAGATCGCGGTAAAACTCCAGAATTTCTTCGGGCTGCACCACCTTATAACGCTGGGATACGACCGATAGTGGCGCTTTGGTATCCGAGCGGTAGAGCACTTTTTGCTCGGGAAACGAGTGAATACTGCCCAAGTGGCTGGCACCCTCCGCAATAAAACGCACCGGGGCTTCTTCAATGTGCCAGTTCATACCGGCCTGTTGCTGCCAGACCTCTAGCGGTTGTTGACGGGATAGCTGTTGCCCCAGGCCGTGCCAGGGGGTAGCGCCAACGTAGGCCATTTGTTCAACGAGATGGGCCATGATGAAAACTCCTAGCAATAAAAAAAGCGCTGACGTTAATCGCCAGCGCTTCATGGTTGGAAAGTAAGGGGTATGTCGCTTTGTGGATACGCATTAGTGCGATGTGCTGAAGGGAGGGGTTAATTGCCGGAAGCTATGACCGCACGATACGCACAGCCAGGGCGTTCCTTCACCGAGCGGTAGCTTCTGCGTGAAAAACAATTCTGCGGCACGCGAGCCTGCTTGACTGCCGGAAAAAGCCCCCATCACGGCAGCGGTCAGTTTGGCTAACGGAAAGCGGGAGGAGGCATCCGATAAAGGGGACGTTGGGGTATAGGATGCCCGCCACGCACCAATGGCTCCGCCCACTAGGCGGCTGCACACCGTGCCGATGCGTTGGGCGGTTTCAAGGTTAAGCGTGCAAGCGGCTGCACAGTAGAGGCAAGGCGGGGACATAAACAACACTCCTATAGGCGTCAAAGTGATCCCGTGTGCAGGATTCATAGGGGTGATATAGATCTGTAATTTTTTGGCTTTGACCTTTGAGTGGTTGCTTCGATAAGACTCTTTACTGATACTGTTCATAAGTACAGTAAAAGAGGGAGTCTATTATGTCATTGAACGTTTCACTGTTGGGCCGGGCAGATGCCGCGGCCTCATCATTACCGTTACCGCTTTACTCCAGTGCCGTACGCGCTGGGTTTCCGTCACCGGCGGATGACCACCTGGATGCCGACCTGGATTTGCACCAGTACGTGGTGAAACGACCGGCAGCAACCTACTTTGTCAGGTCGGAGGGCGATTCCATGCTGGGCGACGGTATTCACCATGGCGACCTACTGGTGGTTGATCGCAGTCTGGAAGCGCTGCCAGGTCGCATCATCGTTATCTGCGTGGACGGTGAGCTTACGGTAAAACGCTTGGAGCGAGTGGGCCAGCGCACCTACCTTCGGGCCAGTAACCCCGCGTATCCCCCCATTCCTATTGATGGTCGCGAATCCCACGTTTGGGGTGTCGTGACCCATGTGCTTCACAGCTTCCCCGGGGCAACGCTGCAATGATGGCGCTGATTGACTGCAATAACTTCTACGTCTCCTGTGAGCGGGTATTTAACCCGTCACTGGAAGGCCGTCCTGTAGGAGTGCTATCCAATAACGATGGTTGTGTCGTCGCACGCTCTAATGAGTTAAAGGCGCTGGGCGTGGAGATGGGGGCTGCTATGCACCTGTTAACGCCAGACGTACGTCGCCAAGCCGTGCTGTTATCCAGCAATTATGCGCTTTATGGCGATATGTCCCAGCGGGTGACCGAGGTGCTGGGCGAATTTTCACCCCATGTGGAGGTGTACTCGATTGATGAGAGCTTTGTAGGGTTTCAGGGCTTTGATGAAGATACGCTGGAACAACGGGGCCAAGCACTGCGAGATACAGTGAAGAAGTGGACGGGCATTCCGGTGTCGGTGGGATTTGCGCCAACGCGAGTGCTCGCCAAGGTCGCGAACCGTGCCGCTAAAAAGCACCCCGCTTATAAAGATCAAGGCGTGTGCAAGTTACTGGCTGAGAGCCCGTCTACCAAGGCGTTGTTGAAGCAGTTGCCGGTGACTGACCTATGGGGCGTTGCACGCCGCACCGGCAAGCGGTTACGCGTCATGGGTATTGAGACTGCCTGGGATCTACGTGAAGCTGACCCGAAACATATCCGGCGGCATTTTAGCGTGGTGCAAGAGCGCATTGTGTGGGAGTTGCGGGGCCAATCCTCCATTCAGCTAGACGACATGAGCCAGCCCAAACAGCAGATTATGGTCTCCCGTTCGTTTGGACGACTCACCAACGACCCCCATCAGCTACGGGAAGCGTTACGACACCATGCCGCCAGGGCGGGTGAAAAGCTGCGCAAGCAGCACAGCGTGACCAGTGCCGTCATGGTATTTATCCGCACCAACCCGTTTCGAACCGATTTACCGCAATACCATCAACGCGTGATGATAACCCTGGAACGGCCTACCGATGACAGCAGGGAGATTATCGCCGCTGGAGTAAAGGGGCTCCGGCGACTCTGGCGCAAGGGATATGCCTATCATAAAGCCGGTCTAATACTGCTTGACCTATCCCCTAAGGCCAACCGGCAGCTCACTCTCACCGAAACCCCGCAAACTGATGAAGAAGCTAAGCGCAGCGAACGCCTGATGGCGACGATGGATAAGCTTAATCGGGAACTCGGAAAAGGGGCGATACAGATGGGCTTACCACGGAAAGATAACGCCTGGGTTTTACGCAGCGAGCGGCGCACACCTCGTTACACCACACAATGGAACGAGCTTCTGGTCGTTAAGTAGTTCTGACACGTTTTAATGGAGCTGGTAATGCTAAGGAAAGTGTCATTTAAGGAAGAAAATACTGACAGGTATGATTATCTGAGCAGATGCCGAGCCTAATAGGCTTTAAGTTTTCTTATTGAAAAAAATGGAATTATTTTTATTTAAGAGAGAGCTTATGAAGAAATCATGGCCTGTCAGCAGCCCGCTTACCACGCGGGTTTGGTCATTTGATACTCATGGCATCTATCCGATTTAAATGACGGTAATAGTATTATGCTCCTTTGAAGGGTTAAAAATAGTACCCATGGAGGAGACCTACAAGCCGACGACCTTTCTTCAAGACAATAGCCGTAAAGTCACGATAAGCCATACTCATATCCTCATGGCAAAGAATCCAAGTGACATTTACCGCTAAGCAAGTCGTGCTTGTAACACACTTAACGGTTAGCCATGTAGAACCCAGCTCTACAACGCTAAAGCGATAAGGTGACGATCGCATGATGCTCACAGGTGCCTGCTAGAGCATTTCCTATTACGCCGAGATAACCGCGTTTGCTAACGGGTTATCACTTCAGCGTTTTTATCAATCCAATGTTTACACTTTTGCTACGGGTAATGACACGGTATCAAAGCCGTGGGTATTTCTGTGCGTGAGTGTTAGGAGTTTGAAGATGAACACTACTTTACCGAACGTAGGCCAACGTAATCGTAAACGCCATCCTGATAATCCAGCTCTAAAGCTATTTTGGGAATGTCGTTACCAAGATATGCGTGTGCTTACTCATGAAGGTCCTTTGATCGAAAACTATCTAGAAATATTGCTTCGAGTAATGAATCAAGCACGACAGGACTGCCCTCGTATATTTGCAGTCCGCATCGATTTACTTTTTCCTGCGGAAGGGTATATGGGCTATTCAGGCTGCGACAATGCATGTGCTACTTCATTTATTAGTCATTTGCTTTGGGAGCTAGATGTTGCAAACACTAAGTATCCCCACAAAATGCGCTACACGTGGTGTCGCGAGCAGGTAAGCAGTATTCATCATCATTACCACGTTTTGCTGCTTTTAAATGGAGAGGCCTATAAAGGTCTTGGCTACTTTGGCAAAAGTCATGGTGGAGGTTTTGATCGTGACAACCTCTACCACCGAATCGTACGAGCTTGGTCAAGCGCGATAGCTTGGCCATTAGAAGACATGGGAGGCCTAGTTAATGTAGCCACCGATAGTGTTACCGAAAAGAAGTACCTGTGGAATTTCTATCAAAATGACCAAGCTGCTTTTGCAGAAGTCTTTTATGGAGCTAGCTACATGTGTAAAGCTTACTCGAAGCCTATCAAGCAAGGGTTTCGTTGTTTTGATGGAAGCCGGCATTAATAAAGCAGGTGAGGTTAGGTAAATAAGGTTCAACTAATAAAAGTTGATGGAGACCGAACGACTTTGAGCTAGGTCGTTCGGTCTCCCCCAATGGGGTGATCGATTTAACGATGTGATGTAGGCTTAACTACTTCATATGCATAGGGCATTATGGGTATGGAAGGAATCTCCTTCAGCTTATATTCTGGACGAAAGTCATAACCGGTTTTTAACTCTTGATCCCGATATAAAGTAAGTTCTTCAATGTAGTAATCAAGACCATTTTTTAACTCAGGTTCATGAGGGTGGATGATTGTTTCCTTGAATAAAATTTTAGAGTCATAAGAGTAGATTAAATGCCCCATTTTCTCTAAAAAATCCAATGCTGCACTCCTTTTAGACTTGCTGCGCAAAGTGTTGTGGCCACGCTGAGCAATAAGAGAGTTTGTAAATGTGTAAGTGTCTCCTTGTAAGTCACTAAGTCTTCGGATGTCTCTGGCAAGCTGATTGGCGAGAATAACTATTTCTGGTGTGCCAGCAATAAATTGCAAGTAGTGGTTAGAGAATTGTTCACAAAGCCGGAAAGCATAGTCAAGGGTGCTAGTTTTGATATCTCCCTCAAGGCCTTCAAATGTATGCAAAATGGCAGCAATACGTGAGACATTATCCATGAGTTTATTAGCGTGATCCAGCGCATTACAGTATTTTCGGTGCTTAAGCATTTCATGCTCGACCTTTAAATTTAACTGCTTCCAGTGGGACTTGGCAGAAGGGCTAAATTTCACGATGTATTTTTTATTGCCTTCCTCAAGCGCATCAAAGGACGATTCTAGTAGTTCTTTGCATCTTTGAGAATAACGAGCTACAGTGGCCCCATCCGGTGGAGTAGTGTCCCTCGTTCTATTTCCAACCGTAGATTCTGCTTGCATAAAGATTAGTCGGGCAAGAAATCCGTTGCTCTTTGCCTCCTTACCACGGTTATTCAAGAAATTTTGCATTCTTTCAGGTTGTAGCATTAAAGATAATGAGCATCGAGGGTGTTCGACATAAACATCCTCTGACGTCTTTCGGTCTACAATAATCGGAGATCCACTCCAAATGCTGTTAAGGTTAGTAATGTCTTGCATAACTTTACCATTAAATACGCCGTCAGCCTCACTTGAGGCCAAGCAGCCAAATGGAACATTCTTATATAAGTTATAAGACAACGCAGAAGGTGTGATGTCTTCATATATAAATCTAGGCTGATTAGGAGGTTTTGGTTTATTTTTGACTAGCTCCAATTGATGCAACTCGATGTCAATCGTTGGTTTTCCTTCTTTAATAGCGAGTCGATAAATTTTTTCTAGTTCCTTATAGGCGATGTCGTAGTTCGATTTTTTAAGATTATAGACCTTAATCGCCTCATAATGCTCTTTCATTTTTAGGGACTGAAACTGTTCTATCGGTTCAAATGCTGCTTTAAGTAGGGGTGTTTTACCACAGCCAGACTCTCCTGTAACGACTACAAAAATGGAGGTGGGCATTAGGTGCTTATTGGGCTTTTCTATATCAACTATATTCTGTACAACTGTTGCCATAGAAGAGAGGAAAATTGCTCGCGCCATTCCATCGTCAATTTCTAAAGAACTAGAAACTTCGTTGACGATAGACTCATAAATTGAGTGCTCTTTAAATTTAGGCCACTCGCCGGTGGTAGTAGCGTTGGTGATATTGTGGTGTGCCTGATGCTCATCAGTATACATGTCGATATTCCTTAATCGTTGCTAAACCTGCGAAGGTTTGCAGTATTAGCAACGATGTAGGCTTTATCAAGACGTTTTTTTAACGACTTTTGCGATTAAACAACATTGGACTTTATTGGACATATTTTTATAGAAAAATATTTATCAACGGTAGTTATTACCTTGAAAAAAATTAGCTATTGGTAACCAAAGCATACTGCCGTCCATCAGTAACTGAGCTTACCCAGCAAAAGAGAACAATAATTTAAGCGATCATTCGTGCTTAAAAAAAACCACTGGGCTAATCTGTTCAATCTCACTGTGCCGACGTTGCTTTTTGTCTTCCAGTTCAACGTATTCAAATATCTGTCTTCGCATCTCATTCGTATCAAAACGTTCAGCATGAATTACTTCAGCCTTGAGGCTATGAAATAAACTTTTGGAACAGGCACTATTATTAAAGTTTTATATGGAGCTCATGCTCAGCTTAAACTTATACTTGGTCTGAAGAAATTGATAATACGTGGAGAAGTACTGACTAAAAATACGAATGCATTATCACATTTTTAAGCATTTTACGGCGCAAAAGGCCATCTTAAGTGCATCGCCCCCTAAACCTGTCCTAATGGATTCGCTTATTACCCGAGGTGATAAAACGGCCCAAGGGGCTGTGTAAACCGAACCTTTCATAGCAGGGGTGTAGCCAAAAGTTTACTTCGCTAGATAGCGACTTATGTGATTTACCACCCCATATGACAAGCGGGATCCTAATTTTGAAGCAATGGAATGCCCCAGATTGAAGGCATATTAACAGTCATTTTTTTTTAAAAAATTTCACAGCTAAAGCCTCAGTATTTTTTTACATAGCTGATTTTATTGTGTTATTTTGCATAAAAGCCAATTATTTCCATAGCGAGACTGGTGGTGGTGGGCGGATCTACACTGTCGATATCAACTCACAAGGAGCAAGATCATGAGTAATATCGAAACACCAATCACTGTTCTACGTATGAAGCAGTTAGCGCCAAAACTTGGTATTAGCCGTTCTGGTATTTACGAAAAAATAAACCCGGATTCACCTTACTACGATCCTACATTCCCAAGGCCTTTCAAACTGGGAAAATCGGCAGTGGGATGGTACGAAAGTGAAGTTAACCAATGGCTTATGCAGCGTCGTGTGTAAGTGGTTATATCTTTGTTGAAGGCTTTTTCTGGCGGTGAGCAAAATATAGCTCTCTACATTGCTTATCATTTTTTAACCAGGTGGTTAGCCAAGTTTCAACATCAGCTTCTGTTGTATCAGGATCAACGTCGGATCCACTGCTTATGTGCCGCTTAAATATGAGCGGCGCTAGTTTGCTGGCGGCATTCTTCATGGCTTGCCAGCCATTCTTAGGCACCTGAGATACTAATAGCTCCTTAAAATAAGGCTTTAGATATTGACGGTCATGATAACTACGCTTTCCGGCAGTACGGTTACTGTTGGACTTAGAAAGCTTTTCCTCCTCATCAAGGTCTAGCTCGATTTTAAGCTCAAATTTTTTGTATTCGATGAGCGCAGCCCATGCATTTTCCTTATATCCACTCTGGAAAAGCAGGTCAGAGCATAGAATCCAGGTCATTGCTTCGGAAAAAGTTTTCTGTAGTTTGCTGCTTTGGAAGTTGGCACCAAGTTGCCTATTTATAAGCTCTTCGCAGGATTCTGCATTTAGACCGCCTTTTAATGCCTGGTAAAATGTTTGGTACTCTTCTAAAAAGGCTGATATCTGTTTCTCTTCAGGCTTGTCTTTATCGTAATAATTGCCGGAGGAGTAGGAAATATGTAGAAAAGTCTTGGCCTCTTCAATGTGATGGTACAATGACATTTTCGACTTCACATAATAAAAGTCATCAACATCCATCATGAAGCCAGGATGTTTTGATTCGGGGATGGAGTTAAAAGTACTCAGTGGGTATTTCATGGGAGATTAGATACTCAGTTGTACAGAATCTTTATATATGGCCATGCAAAAGCCTGAAGATCAATGTGACATTCAGCAATTAGGTGATTACCAACAGCAAAACGCTGCAACCATGATGACGAGGCGATGTAGAACGTGAGTATTGCCAGTGCTGGAGCCGGAGCAAAGCCTTCAATTGTGCCTAGCGTAAAAAGAGGGGCTATTTGAAGTCGCTAGTTTAAAGCTGAGTAGCCTCACATCTGAAAATTCCCACAGCGACTACCCTGCAATACAACCAAGCAGGGTGCCATCATCGTACTGCCAGGTGCGAGTAAACCGAATTGCCGCTCCTGAGTAACTAACCTACGGAGATGATGACCATGTCAAAAAGTAAGACACCCATGACTTCGGCTGCTGCCTCACGAATCCAGAGCCACACAGCGAAATCAAACGGGGGCACTGTACCGAAGGATTCCTTCAGCGCAAGAGCTAGCAGCGCAAGTACACGCAGCGCCCCACGGAATCAGGGGAAGAAGTAAATAGTTCTATGGCTCAGGTTGGTCAGTGGTCAGCTGGGCCATATGCTCCCAGTATTTTGGGTACTCTGAAAATTTATTCACTAACCATTCCATGTCTATTAGCTCAGCGAGGGACGGAGCCTGCTGCATGAGACCTTGCAGTTTGGCACATTCGTACTCAATCCATTTCGTCCATGCGGTTGCTACGCGGGTCATAACAAATGGTAGAAATGCGTCATAAGCCTCACTGCTTAGGGATTCAAGAAAAATTGTAAGGTGCTCAGATTTTGGAATAGCACCTCTCCGCCACTGCTTCCAAAGAGACAGGCGTGAGTCATTGGCTGCGTCTGTAATTTTTTGAAGTGTATCTGCAGAACTCTCAGTGGACGGGGACTGTTTAACACGTGTTTTCGGTATGGCTGGTAAAGGCATGTGAAGGGCCATTGCACTGTTCGTCACTGGCTTTTATCCAGCATCCAAAAAAGCCCTTCGCCAGTAAGCGTACAGCCTTTCAGTAGGAGTGATCAGCTTGCCTTGCCTCATCAGTGGCAACATTCGGCCCATAGCGCCGTGGTTGACCAAGGCATCATCCAGGCTGGCTGACAGTCTCAGTGATTTTCTAAGTGGCAACATATCAGCCATGAAGTTAGTCAGCAGTTGGTGGTAGAAATCCACCCGAAGATTAAAGGAGCATTTGAGTGCTTCTGCTACTTGCTTGAGCGTTCTGGAATGCCCTGTCAGATTGGCGTCAATGATGACAATGCCATAAGCCTGGATTTGTTGTGGGGAGAGGAGGGTGTAGTGTTGGCAGGCTTCGCAGAAGGCTATGTGTAAGAGAGCTAGCCGCTTTTCATTGGGCGCATCATTCTGGAGTGCCAGCATCATTTGGCTCTCTGCTTGGGCTCGCTTCTCCAAAAATGCGAAGGTTCGGGGGAGTTTTAGCTTCTCTGTCTGGTGACGGTTGATACCATTGAGGAAGCCACTAGCTTGAGCACTCCATTTAGCCCCATTGGTGCCATTGACGAGAGGTTCAACTGGAGTGATCCCCTCGATGAGCTCATTAAACCCCATGCCCTCTGCAGCTTCATAAATGTTTGCCTTGATCGTTGCCGCAGAGCGCGGTGTCACACCAACCTGACAGGCCTTTCTAAGGGTTTTTAAGTCTGGTTTGTGCTGCTGATTTTCTTTCTGCATCCAGTAAAGCTGTGTATGTAATTCCTTGGGGCCGCCCAACCACCCTATAAGTTCGGAAACTGGTGGAATGAAGGGAAATAGGGAGCCAAGAATATCGATTTTGACTTTGTCTTTTGTCATGATTTAAACCAAAGTATACCCAGATCCAAAAGACGCGAGCCTTTGCATCGAATCTCTTTGTAACTGTGACTGAGAAAGATAAATCCGAAAAGCCCTTAAAAGGGGGCCATCGCCAACTTTTTGCTCCTTGAAAATTAGCACTAATAAAGATGCCCCATCTATCTGCAACAAAGCTGACAATGAATTGCAACGTTAGATTTTGATGTCGTAGTCGACATATTTATTCATTAGCTTGTCGTAGGTGCCGTCTTCCTTGATTTCACTTAGTGCTTCATTGAACTGTTCGGCTAACGCTTCATTGCGTGGGTGGAAAGCTGCTGCGACACCATGGCCGAAATAGCTTTTGGGGTCACGAATCAAAGCTGAACTGGTAACAACGCCACTGCCTTCCTGGTCAACTTGCAGAGACGACAGTGCTAACGGGTAATACATAAACGCCGCGTCGAGGCGCCCCGACTGAATGTCTACCGCTAGATCTTCGCCAGTCGCATAGCGGCGCACGTCCACCAGGTCACCGTAGGTGTCGGTGATATAAGCATCACGAATAGTGCCGCGCTGTACGCCCACTGATAGCCCTGCAAGAGTGGTACGGTCTTCAGTATCGATTTCCTTGCCTACCTGGGTCACCCACACACTCGGGTTGCTGTAGTAAGGTTCAGAGAAGAGCACCTGTTCACGGCGTGCATCGGTAATCGCCATTGAGGAGACGATAGCGTCATATTTGCGTGCTAGCAGGCCTGGGATAATGCCATCCCAACTTTGCTCGACCCATTCACACTCACGTTCTATACGCCGACATACCTCTTCCCCTAGCTCAACCTCAAACCCCGTTAGAGAACCGTCGGGAAGGCGGTACTGAAAGGGCTCGAAAGGAACATCAACAGCTAGCCGTAAGGCGGAGTCGGAATAGGCGGGAAGCGCGAACATTAATGATGTTAGTGCCGTAGCAACCCCTAGTTTCAATTGAGACATGATGCTTTCCTCTTCTTTTTATATAAGTTTTTTTTAAAGCTACCACGCTGCCTGTGAAGGGTCTACTTAGCATGCAAGTACTCGGTTGGAGGCACAGATGTGTATGATAGTGGCCATTTATTGTCATCAAATATGGGGAAGCATCCGTGAAAACGGAAAATCACTCACAGCTTGCTGCTTTTATCTGGTCGGTCGCTGACCTTCTACGCGGTGATTTCAAGCAGTCCCAGTATGGCCGCATCATTCTGCCGTTCACGCTGCTGCGCCGCCTGGAATGCGTGCTGGGCCTACCAAAGCCGAGGTACTAAAAGCCGCTGAGGACCACCAGAATAAGCCCGAGGCGGTGCGTGAGAAGCTGTTGCTGCGCGCAGCCAATCAGCCATTTTTCAATGCTTCACCCTTTAGCCTGATAAATCGCCCCAGGTTTCGTAGACACCTCCAGGCCTTATACTGGACTACCAAGGATGATTATTTTATGGAGTTGGCGTTGAGGGTACTTATTAGGTGCGCTACCCTAATAAATATAAAATTATTAAGGTTCCAACTCCTGCAATTCCCAATGCGTCTAGCGTATCTGTCAAATCATTTTCAACCATTTTCAATACACTGACAGAAAAATAGCGTTCAAATAACTGTGATATTCCATTTGACGTTACACTTAATACGCCGATGATGATCTCGATGTTTTCAATACCGGTTAGCCACAGCAGAGTCGCTAGTAAAGTAATTAAAACAACGCTGGCTCTAAAGGAAAGCCATTTAGCAAAAAGAATAGAGGTATCGACACCGCCTACCAAGCTTCCTGCTGTTGCCTTTTTTTTGGGTAGCAGCCGTCTCCAAAAACCTTGGTTGGAGTCCAATAGTAGCGATAAAACCATGTGCATACACCAGAATAATTGAGCAGAATGGAGAACAGCTTGACATGCAATACTTAACGATCACTTAAGCATTCATTAATTGGCGAGGCTCCGGCACGTTTGGCTAATATCTTCTGCCTGCTGATATACGTCCGTTGCTACGCCAAGCAATCCCAGCACGCTGTGAAATAAGTTATCGTGGGAAGCGGCTTGATCAGAGACTAGGCGTAAGCACTCCGTATCGAGTCTTCGCTGCTTTGAAAATGAGTTGGAAAGCCACCAAACCATAGGCACATGAGTCTGTTCGTCGGGGGCAATGGCGTAGGGAATGCCGTGCAAATAAAGCCCCTTTTCGCCCAGTGATTCACCATGATCAGAGAGATAGATCATCGCAGTTGCGTAGTCTTCCTGACGCTTTAACATCTCAATCACCTGATCCAACACAGTGTCGGTATACAGAATGGCATTGTCGTAGCTGTTGGTAATGTCGTCTCTTGAGCACTTGGCTAAATCAGCGGTGGTGCAAGCGGGAACAAAACGTTCGTAGTCATCAGGGTAGCGTTGGTAATAGCTGGGGCCGTGGTTGCCTAGCTGATGCAGCACAACAACCTGATCAACTGAGGTACCGCTAATTTGCGTGGTCAAGGCTTGAACCAGTGCTTCATCCAAGCATCGCCCATCTTGACACAAAGAAGCATACTTCTCTGGCGAGAGCGCTTCTGTCGTCACTCCGTCGCAGACACCTTTACAGCCTGACTGGTTATCAAGCCAGGTGACCTCTAACCCGGCGTGGGCTAATACGTCCAGCAAGGATTCATATTGCTGAGCATACGATTTAGCGTAATCGGCACGCCCTGGTAATGAAAACATGCAGGGTAATGAGACCGCTGTGCTTGTACCGCATGAGGAAACATCAGAAAAATTGATAACGTCAGGCTGCTGGGCAAGTTTGGGTGTGGTTTGGCGTTCATAACCATTTAACCCCCAATTCGCCGCCCGTACCGTTTCGCCCACCACGATGACGAGCAGTTTGGGTTTGTCACCCGCTTGTGAACTGATACTGGCGTCCTCACCCACCGGGGAACGCACCGTATTCGCGGAAGCGTGTTGGCTCGAAAGGGCCTGCGCCATCGAAACAATATAATTACCTGGGGTCACCAAGTAGCGTAGCTCTTTATTGTTGCGCATGAGTGACGACACTTCTTGGTAAGATAAGAAAATTGCTAACAGCAATATAGCAGTGCTGGCAAGGCAATAAGCTAAGCGACGCAACACTGCCTTCTTCCAGGTTGACGGTGTGATTTTAACGCGCCAAATCATGACGGTAGGCAAGCCAAAAAAGATTGCCAAATGAATCAGTAAACCAGCGGTGAGAAGTTCCTGTGCTTCGTTAGTGTCCGTTTGAAGCACATTGTCTAGCATGGAGGTGTCAAAATAGGTGCCGTAGTAACTGGTAAAGTAACTGACAAAGGCGGCAATCAGAAACAGCAAGGTTAATAAAGGTTTTACCAGCGTTCGAAAAGCAAGGCTCACGAAGATCAAATAGTTAAGGCAGGTCATCACCAAAAACATATTGGCAAAGGTTAGCCACGTCTGGACGGCAAGAGGGTCATAGCCAGCAAAGGCTTGTTGCCAAAAAGAGACATTGTAAAAAACACTGAATATGACAACACCCCATAAGACAAGCTGCTCCGTACTTAATGTGGGGCGATAATGCCAAGCGGTGCCTACAATTTTTGAAGGCAATGACAGCAAAGGGGGCATTGAAAGGCTCTCTATATGAAAAGATTAATGAACGCTGGGGGGTAATAAGAATCTTGAAAGGACAAAGCTTACGGTCCAACAAATCATGACGGTCCAGAGGTCATGGGAGAGAAAGTGCGCCCCGCGGAACTGTTGAGTGATCCCAAACGTAAGGCCAAGCCCTAAGCCCAGTGCAAGCCCTGCCCATCGCCAGTGGGGCCGTATGGCGGCAAAAAAGAAGTAGAGGGCTATCCAGGTATACCCTGCGCTGGCATGCCCGGCGGGAAAGCAGGCGGACGCTGGCATTGAGGAAGGCCGTATGCTGAGCAAGCCAATAAAGTCGCGTGCCCCACCATAGCGAACTAAATCCCAAGGGCATTCCATGCTCACTAGGTGTTTAATCGTTGCTACAAGTAGCGCTGAAAGAAGCGTTGCGGAAAAAAGATATAAAAGCGGCGTGCGATACGCTTTAAGACGAGTAACCACGGTGCTTAGTATTAATAGGAGGAGTGTGGCTAAACCCATCGCCAAGCTTAGCCATTTACCGCCTTTGTGAAGAATATCTTGGGTAATTAAGGTGTTTTTCCATGCCCAAGCATTACCCTGAAGGCGATATATAAAGTCCGTTATCGTAAAATCTATGTTTAGAGTGCTGAAGGCTGACATGGCGATTATAAATAAAAGCCAGGCGGATGCTACGGGTTTGAAAGAATTTAGTAGAGCAGCACGCATAGCCACACACCCATCATCATAAAAATGGTCATCATGACGGCGGCAGCCCCCATGTCTTTAGCACGCCCGCTAAGTTCGTTATGTTCTAGTCCAATACGGTCAATGGTGCTTTCGATGGCGGAGTTAATGAGCTCCACTATCACTACAAGGGTGAGTGAAGAAAACAGCAATGCTTTTTCCACTGAAGTGGCATTAACAAAAAATAAAAAAGGGTAGAGGACGAGGCATAGCATCACCTCTTGTCTAAAGGCAGACTCATTTATCCAGCAAGCTTTTAAACCCGATACTGCATTCATAGAAGCGCGGAAGATGCGTTTGAAACCCGTGCCATTGGGTTTTGACGTCGTTGAAATAGGCAAGACAGTACTCTCGATAACGTAACAGTAGGGTCACTATAAAGTGCAAAACTTAACGAACAGTTATGCGCTTTAATTCAGTGGCTAGAATGCAAAGGGGCAGCGCTGGGTGGTGGTGTTACCCACTGTGTTGGTTGATTTGTTGCCGAGGCCGATTGAACGGGATCCGTTGCGTTTTGTCCGTTAAGATTAGTGCGTATGGCTTCTATTACCGTGCTGATTTCTGGGTGCCACAGAATAGTGTCATAGGCTTCTCGTGGTACGAAAGCGAGTGATTTTTTTTGGCGTACCAGGGAAATGGTGGCGACATCGAGTGCTGCCGCTAAGTGCATAGGCCCAGAGTCTGGCGTCACGAGTAACCGCGCACGTTCCAAAACCGCGGCAAAGTGGCGGATAGGAAGCGGTGAGCATAAGCTGCCATAAAGTGATGACTTCAAACGCTTCTCAATAGGTGCTAGAAGCCTAAACTCCTCCGGTCCAAGAAATACAATATAGCGTATTTTACGGGCTTCCATGGCATCGATAAGCATTAACCAAAATTCCAACGGCCAACGCTTGTTTTGATGCCCGCCTACGAAGATCGCAATAAAATTTGTATCTGGTGGTTGTTCGCTATGAAGGCTGGCTAGCTGTTGTATTTTCGTTATTGCCTGATAGCGTTCCTGCTCTGTTATCTGGAGCAATGGCCGGTTACGGCAAGCAACACCGAGCGGACGTGTTAAGTTAACGATGGCATCGTAGGCATGTGATGACGTACCTTCCGCCTCAATGCTGTACCAGCGCTGGTGACCTTTACCTGAACCCATGGTGTACCGTGCCCCTATTAACCGGGTCACTATAAAACCGCTCGTTGATCCTCCACTCACTTGTACCGCCAGGTCATAGCGTTGTGCTCGTAGACGTCGTAATAATGTCACACACTGCCAAGGTCGAAGAATGGCGCTTCTCGACAGTAAAAAGAAATAATCAACAGGTCGTTGTTGCAACAGTGGCCATGTTTTATCAGTCGCTAAATAGTCTATGCGCGCGGAAGGAAAACGTTCACGAAAAGCATCGATGACAGGGGTACTAATTAGCGCGTTGCCTAGACGAAAATTGGGGCGAATAATGAGAATTTTTTCTACGCCCACAAGGCTGTCAATGGTTTCTGGTGTAGGTGCTTTGAGGATATACCGTATGCCTCCCAGTAAATATTGCTTCATTCTTTTTTCTAAAAAACGGGCCATTATTTTTAAATAATAGTTTGTTCTAATAAGTGTTAGTAATTGCATGTTATGGCGCTCTCTCAATTAATAAAAAATAGCCTGCCCACGGTTGCGACAGGGCATAATCAAAATAACTGTCACTGAAGGCACTGCTTGGGCTTTGCCCATGGCGAAAGAGGCAGCATGAGCCTAAATAACTTAAAGAAGAGTTAAACTGCGTAAGAAGTTCGAAAAGATAGGGTGGTTGGCTTACTGGTTGCATTCAGATGAGGTTGCTTTTTGAGAAGTAAGTTACCCTATTTAAGAAAAGCTTAAGTTTTGGTAGCCAAGATAGCGGCTTGTCGATTGAGGGAATCAGCATGCGTGCACTACTAATAGAAGATGATCCCTTGCTTGGGGATGGCATCAAGACGGCGCTGGAGCGCGAGGGCTACGCGGTTGATTGGTTTATGCTTGGCCGCGAGGCAATCAGCGCTATCGGCAGCGAGACCTTTAGTGTGATTATTTTGGATCTTGGGCTGCCCGATATGGACGGTATGCAAGTACTGCATTTACTCCGACAGCAATCTACTCTGCCTATTCTTATTTTGACGGCCCGTGATGCGATGGAAGACCGTATTGGGGGTTTAGATGCGGGGGCGGATGATTATGTGCTCAAGCCTTTCAATTTGCAGGAGCTCCTCGCCCGTTTGCGTGTCGTAATGCGGCGCGCTGAGGGGCGGGCCTCGCAAATATTGACGCTGGGTGCACTGAGTATTGATGAGGCTCTCCATGCGGTGAGTTGGCGGGGCAAAGACGTAAAGTTGGGCCGACGCGAGTATGCCTTATTGCTAGAGCTAGCTAGGCACCCTGACAGGGTGCTATCTCGCCCTCGTTTAGAAAATTTGCTTTACGGCTGGGGCGAAGAGGTAGAGTCCAACACGGTGGAAGTTCACATTCATCATCTGCGAAAAAAGCTTGAAAAACATCTAATTATTAACGTGCGGGGGATTGGCTACCGACTGGATAGCCAGGCGCAATGAGATCGATACGGCGTTATCTGCTTCGCACGCTAGCCATTACCATGGTGGTCGCTGGGGGCGTTGCGGTTACCGCGGCTTACTTAATTACGGATCACGAGCTAGAAGAAATTCTCGATACACAACTCAGTCTGCATAGCCGGATTGTGGCTGGCCAACTCGATCCAAACGCTACCATCGACGACTATGCTCGCCTTGCTGCGCGCATGGGCCTTCCCGCGCATCCAACCCAGCTATATCGTGACGGTATCGCCGTGCCCGTGAGCAGCTCTGAATCAGGTCCCAAGCTTTACCACGAGGAAGAGCTTAAATTAGTACTGGGTTTTTGGAATGCCGATGGCTCACCCAGGCTGTTAGGGGGCAAATGGAATGATGCAGGGCCTTTCCCCGCGCCTTTAGAGGAGGGTTTTCGCTGGGAAAGCTACGATGGTCACCGCTGGCGGGTTTTCAGCATGTTCGATGTTGCCAGCGATACCTGGATCAGCATGGGACTACGGGGTTCGTTTCATGATGAAGTGGTGGAGCGCATCACCTGGAACAATTTATTGCCGATGCTCTTGTTGCTGCCACTCCTTCTTTGGCTGATGAGTAGAGTTATCCGGCGGGGTGTTGCACCCATCCAAGCACTTTCCAGCCAGGTACAAGGTCGCTCCGCCCACGACCTGCGTCAAATCAATAATCCGGTTCCTCAAGAGCTTAATGGATTACGCCAATCACTAAACGACTTTATCGCCCGGTTGAAAGCCACGTTAGAGCGCGAGCGGCGCTTCACTGCAGATGCGGCCCATGAATTACGCACGCCCTTGGCAGCGCTGAGAATCCACTTAGATAATGCGCAGGCAGGGGGAGAGCAATCATTACAAAAGGCTTATGTCGGGGTTGAGCGGCTTCAACGGGTGGTAGAACAGCTGCTCATTTTGGCTCGTTTGGATCAAGTTGCCACAACCTCACCGGCCACTATTGACCTCTATCCGATTATTGCTGAATTGATAGCCGAGCTGTGGCCACTCGCTGATGAGCGAGATCAGCACTTGAGGCTAACAGGCTTAACCCGGTTGGAGGTTCGCGCCGACGAAGTCGAGGTGGGAATGCTCTTTCGTAACCTACTGGATAATGCCTTGCGCTATACGCCGGAAGGCGGTCAAGTGGAGGTAGAGTTAGCGCTTTGGGAGGGGTTGCCTCAACTCACGGTGAGTGACACTGGCCCCGGCCTCCCCGAGGCACTGTTGGATAAAGTCACTGAGCGCTTTCGGCGCGCGTCTGGCCAGGGTACCACCGGCAGCGGGTTGGGTTTATCGATTGTCTCGGAGTTGGCTCAGCGCCAGAACGCACGCCTTACGCTTAGTAATCGTACGCCCAATGGCCTGGCGGTCAGTGTGGTGTGGGAGCAAAACCAACATCAGGATCGCTGATTAGCTTACAGTGCTTTTCTTTGGAACAAGTGATTGAATCTAAATGCATTTCAACCGTTATATGCACCAGAGAATCGCACTGTTGCTACAAGCGCTGGCTAAAAATATGCCCTGAAGGCTGTTGCCACACAGCTATCTGCCACTCTCCCTCTGAAAAGAAAGGGGAAATCAATCACGAGGTGAGGCCATGCAACATACAGAGCACCATCGATCTAACCGTTCAGGTTGGCTGCGCGCAGCCGTCATGGGCGCGAATGATGGCCTTGTCTCGACTAGCAGCCTGATACTCGGCGTGGCAGCAGCGAGCACCGCGCATAGCGACATTATGTTGGCCGGTATTGCGGGGCTAGTGGCCGGGGCTATGTCGATGGCCGCCGGTGAATACGTCTCCGTTAGCTCACAGTCTGACACCGAACATGCGGATCTTGCGCTTGAGCGCCAAGCGTTGATAGAACATTTTGATGCTGAACTGGAAGAGCTGGCAGCGATTTATGAAGCGCGTGGGTTAACACCGGCGCTAGCCACGCAAGTCGCTGAACAGCTGATGGCAAGCGATGCGCTAGGCGCTCACGCCAGAGATGAGATTGGCATCACCGAGACAAGCCAAGCGCGCCCACTCCAGGCGGCCTTTTCATCGGCTGTGACCTTCACGGCTGGCGCCATGTGGCCGTTGCTAATCGCCTGGTGGGCGCCGCCGCCATTGCTTATTCTTCTGGTGGCGCTCTTCTCGATACTGTTTTTAGCCTTTCTAGGGGCGGCGGCTGCCCGTGTGGGTGGCGCGCCGATACTCAAAGCCTCGGTGCGCGTAATGTTCTGGGGCGCATTGGCGATGACCTTGACCTTCGGCATAGGCCGCTTGTTCGGTGTCGTGGCATAAATAAGGGATAGTGCAGCCATTGCTCTGTGTCAAACAGGTCTGAAAAGGCCACTCGTGCAAAATTAAGGAGTGGCCATTATCATTGCATTGTCTTAACAACATCTTAATTAAGACTGAACATCATGAGCCTTAGTGTTGGGGGTAGAGGTAGGGCGGCGGCGATAGCCATGCAACATGCTAGCGATCAAATTATCGCCTTGCTTGAGGCTTTCTACCACAGCACCCAATACATGCAGTGGTACTAGAAAAAGAATCGCGTTGGCCATGAGTTCGTGGGTTTCTTCAACCCAGCCAACCCCCCAGAAACGATCCGTTTCTTCCATCATGTAGCCAGTAAGTCCCAGACCGAGGATTAGCCCAAGCAGCACCAGCATCATGATAGCGCCCAGCGGTGTATGGGTAATGCCGGTTTGCTCTATCTTGCTGTCGCGACCGCGCAGCACACATTGAAGTCGGCTCACGGTAGGCCAAAAGCTCCGCCAGCGTGCACTCCAGGGACCGATAAATCCCCAAAGGATGCGTACGACGATTAATGCCACCAAGGCATAACCGACCCATTGGTGTATATCGCCCCCTTCTTCGGTTAGCCATAAGTTGACGGCTACGCCAGCAACCAAAGCCCAATGTACCAACCTGACCAACGGGTCCCAAACACGGATACGGGTATTATCGGCCATGGTAACCTCCTGATCAGTCTTCGACTTCCTGCTTCACGATGCTGGCATCTACTGGGTTGAAATAGATCTCTACCCGGCGCTCCTGCTCGTCCCAGCCGTATATCTCGTAGCAGTTTCCCTCGGTGACCTTAAATTCTTTGATTTTGTAACCCATCTCGCTGATACGTTCTTCCATATCAGCTTGGCTGATCCATTCGTCACTGGGGGCATCAGTACAATGAGTCTCGGCCAGCGCAGCCGTGCTAGCCGTCAGTAACAACGCCGATGTTATAATCTTAGTGATGTGAGTTCGCATAAGTAATACCTCTTTTCGATGATGGGTGGCTGTGCAAGACATATTTGTCGATTGGCACAAGGATCATCCTAAATGAGGTAACTTATGGCAGGCTTAAAAAAAGGTAAGCAGCAAAAAAACTGATTATTGAGCACGTTTTTCTGGCGCCTGTAGTGGTCAAGTAAAACTGGCCACCGGTTTATAGTTAACCCATTTTTTTCCTCTGCCTGATTCAGGCTAACACCCACATTATGCTGATGAGGCCTAAGCTGGCTTTAATACCTGATTAAATAGTTCACGATATGATGCTGGCTCTCCAAGAATGAGCGATAGCCATACGTCGGCACCCATTAAACCTATAAGCTCCAAAAGAACCGCTCCATTGGCGCATTATCACAGTAATTCCCACGCCGACTCAGGCTTTGTTTTATCAGGCATTTTCAGAGCGTCTGACGGAAACTACAGCTCGTAAAATAGCTGCCCTGGTCAGCTGTGGAACATAACGGCTTTGGGTCGCCCTCGGCTTTTATAGACCATTTTTAATACACAACTGGTGAGTTCGCTATCCGGCGATAACGACTTCGCCCAGCCAACCGGTTTTCTAGCTAATATGTCAATGACAACCGTTAGATAGGCCCAGCGATCTCCAGTTTAGATATACGTGACATCGCTATCCCAAACGAGGTTGGGCCCTTAAAAATACCGATAACGGGTGAACCGACCGCTTGCCTAAGACGTAAAAGCCAGTACGGCACTAACACAAAGCCCATCGCGAAGCCGAACAACGAAAGCCGAATAAAACGCGACCACTGTAACCGAGTGATTGGTGGCGGTGGGGGAAGCATTGCCAGGTGTTAAACGAGAATCCAAGGGAATGAAGTACCATGCAGCCTTCACGCCAGCAGCCGTTAGCACAGCAAATACCATACAAGTGAGACGCCATGCATCGTATAGGAACACGGCGGAGGGCACGGCAATGCTAATACCGATGCTGGTACCAGCATTCATGATGGATATTACACGACCGTGCATCGTGCGACTCACCAATGCCGTCATCGCATCGGTAAGTTTTGGCATCATCAAACCGGCGCAGATACCGCAGATAAACCCACCAATACCCATTGATAGTGCGCATACGACTGACTGAGCAGCGCGAGACCTGCAACGCCTAAGCACCCTGATAATGCCGATCAAGTAGGACGTTAGCCAGCTCGGTAATAATTGACAGGACAAATAGGCCAAAAGTGAAGCATCCAAACCCGTAGCTAATCGCGACCAGTGCTGCACCAAGAAGGGAAAATTCGATGTTCGACAAAACCTTCATAAAGCTATTCGTCTTTCGTGTTTTATCTTGAAGGACTTGCAAATATCGCAATTGACACAATGGAATCCGTGTTGAGCAATAAGATATGTTAATCCCCACTTAGCCTACCCAGATCCAAGTCGCGACAGAGCGGGTATACCCATTGGCTAGCTAACCAGCTTTGTAATTTAACGATAGAATTTTTTTAAAAAAATTATTCTGGAATCATATTCGAAATAAATCTAAGCTTATGAGTTATTTTGATATATACTATTTTCATAATCAAAAAATTAAATTACCTATCTTGGTGATCGCGATGCAATGCCCAATCGTTACGCACTTTTTTGATGAGCCCACCAATACCTTTAGCTATGTGGTTCAAGACTCAGACAGCCGTGCCTGTGCGGTCATCGATTCAGTGCTCGACTTTGATTATGCCGCTGGGCAGACGGACGTGCGATCCGCTGACAACATCATCGCCTTTATTCGCGAACACGATCTCGAGGTGGTCTGGATTTTGGAGACCCATGTGCATGCCGACCACCTCTCGGCTGCGCCATACCTGCATGATCAGTTAGGCGGTAAAACCGGCATTGGCGCCAACATAGTGAAGGTGCAGGAGATATTCGGTAAGGCGTTCAATGCGGGCAGCGAGTTTGCCCGGGATGGCAGCCAATTTGATGCGCTGTTCGAAGAAGGGGATACGTTTACCATTGGCCAATTACAGGGCAATGTTCTGCACACTCCTGGGCATACGCCCGCCTGTTTAACCTACGTAGTGGGCGATGCCGCCTTTGTAGGCGATAC
>NZ_HG423343.1:4505540-4611450 GCF_000982975.1 Halomonas sp. A3H3
CGAAGACGAGTTCGTGAAGATGCGCACTGAGCGCGACGCCACCTTAGGCATGCCGAAGCTCATTATTCCCTCTGTGCAAGTCAATATGCGTGCAGGGGAGCTGCCTCCGGCGGAAGAGAACGGCACCGTCTATCTCAAAGTGCCGATTAATTTTTTCTAACGGTTTGAGTGCGATCTAAGGAGTCACCAGTGGATTGGACAGCAGGCTTACAAGGGCTGGTTGGGGGTGTGTTGATCGGGCTTTCCGCTACCTGGCTGATGGCAACGCTAGGGCGTATTGCGGGTATCAGTGGCATCGTGGGCAATTTGATAACACAACGCCCCAAGGGCGATAGCGCTTGGCGAGTGGCTTTTCTGTTAGGGCTGATTAGCGGCCCGCTTTTGCTTATGGCTTTTGGTGGTGGTTTGGGCAACGTTGCCGGTAGCCCTGGCGAGGTGATCGGCGCATCAGTAGGAGGTGTAGGGTTAATGCTAGTGGCTGGGCTGTTAGTGGGCGTAGGCACGGGGCTGGGCAGTGGCTGTACCAGCGGCCATGGCGTATGCGGACTGGCGCGCTTGGCGCCACGCTCCATGGCGGCCACCGGTATGTTTTTAGTGACGGGGCTAGTGACCGTTTATATCTCGCGCCACTTGCTAGGTTTAGGTGGCGTTCAATGAATAGTTCAATGAGTCAGTCAAACAAGAGCAGTTGGATAAAAACGGCGGCAGGCTATGCGGCGGGGCTACTTTTCGGTATTGGTTTGGCTGTTTCAGGCATGACGGACCCCGCGCGAGTAGTGGGATTTCTAGACGTAGCGGGTGCCTGGGATCCAACGCTGATGTTCGTATTGGGCGGGGCCGTCGTTACCACCTTTATCGGCTATCGGCTGGTATTCAAGCGTACTGCTCCACTGCTGGGTGGCGTCTTTCAGTTACCGACCAAACGAGAGTTAGATGCGAAGTTGTTAGGGGGCGCGGCCCTGTTTGGCATTGGCTGGGGACTTTCCGGCTACTGCCCAGGGCCAGCGATTGCCTCCATCGGCGGTCTTTCCTTACCGCTATTGGCCATGCTGGTGACCATGGTGTTGGGGTGGTTTGCCGCTAAGCGTCTCGCCTAGCCATTCGTCCTTATTCGGCGATTGCCATGCCCACGCCCTTGCCTTCACCGCAAGGGTGTTTTTATTTGTCTAAACACTGGGTTAACGCCCGTCAGGCGGTGCGAGCGGTGACCAGTGATTTGGTCATTCTTGATCGCGGATTACCCGATGCACTCGCCCCGGTCGCTACGTATGGCCTCCCTAAAGAGACTCGTCCGCTAATTGAAACCTCAAATACGCTTCTTGAGTGTGTACAGCAAGCCATTATCCGCGAGCAGCGCTTTACAAACCATGCCTCCGCTGACTGTAATCAAAACCCACCTGCAAATGGCTCGCAGGGTCGAAAGTCAGGCTGCAATAACATCGCTCAACTATGCTCAAGAGTGCGTTGTGCGGTTGAGCTAAACCCTTGACCAGTTACTCACTCTGGCTCGTCTAGAGGTGCGTGTGCGTTTTGATTATGGCCAAGCTAGTCGCGTCGCAGATGTGGCCTAACATGCCCCGGCAAATAGCTTGTACGACAAACAAGTCCGCTTTATAGAGCCATCCCACTGGCCTGATGTTGCTCTTGCGATGCCCACGTTAACGTTGATGCGCAGTGGGAGTCAGGGGAGCGTCGTCTCACTTTTAGCGTTAGCGACCAAGGCTCAGGTGTTGATAGCGCAAATTAACGCATCGATTCTGGCGCGCCAGTAAACAGCAGCGCAGTGGACTGGGGCTAGCCATTGTGGCCGCTAACGCAGCTTGCGGTGTTGGGATCGCTATGTTCATTATATTTTCTAGCCTTATTGGGGGCCGTTGCCGCGCGGGCAGGTGGGACGCCAACGCTCAAGGCTGCTTTGCGAGTCATGTTTTGGGGTGCACTTGCTATGGCCATCACATCCGGCATAGGGCGGGTATTTGGTGTGGTGGCTTAACTACGTGAATTGTTGGGATTGATATCAATAATGGGAGAAAGCACTACGCCCATTCACCAGCAACCATAAGGTGTCATCAATTCAGATGTCGGTTACCGGTTGATAAACGGTATTTATCGTGTCGTTGCAACACTACGAACGCGTAGTGTTCAAAAGTAGTTTAACGATAGGCGTCTCGCTTGCGGACGTGCAATGAGGTATTCGACTACCTTTCAGTCACCAAATGCTTATTACACGGGATAATTGGCGGATCAATGATAAGGCCTAGCTGTTATACCAAAAAAGTGTAATCGGCCCAGTGCTGCATCATAGCTCGGCGCTTTTCAAAAAGGTCTCCTCGACGATAGGCGGCCTCAACTTTATTCTCAATTGCATGAGCCAGTGCCATTTCAGCTACATCCCTTGGATAGCTCGTTACCTCGCCTGTCCAATCCCTAAAGCTTGAGCGGAATCCGTGGGGCACATAATTGCCTTTTTCACCACTAGGCCCGTAACCTAGCCCACGCATAAATTGCAGAAGCGACATATTGGATAGTGGTCGACCCGCTTTCATTCCCGGGAAAATAAAGCTATTGCCTTTCACGCGAGAGAGACTCAGTAAAAGATCAATTGCCTGCTTAGATAGTGGCACTCTGTGTTCTCGATTAGCTTTCATGCGCTCTGCTGGTATTTGCCAAGTAGCTTTTCCAATGTCGATCTCTTTCCACTCAGCGTTGAGCACCTCTGAGGTACGTGTGGCTGTCAGTATCAAAAATAGTAGTGCTTTTGATGACATGCTTTTATAGAGCTGAACGGAACCTATAAATGTCGCTACCTGATCATAAGGCATAGCAGGATGGTGATTCACCTTTTGAACCCTTGACGGCTTAGCTAAGAGTTTATCGAGATGGCCACGCCAGCGGGCAGGGTTGACCTGGTCGCGATACTCATGAGCTGCGGCGAAGTCTAATATGTTTTCAATTCGACCTTGAACACGCTTAGCTGTTTCATTCTTGACTGTCCAGATAGGCGTGAGGATCTTCAATATATCCTGAGTGGTGACCTCTTCTACGGGTAGGTTTCCTATTACCGGGCGCACGTATGTTTTAAGAGTGCTTACCCACTGACGTGCATGCTTGGCATTTCGCCAGCTGCGACGGTGGGATTGAATATATCGTGCTGCGCAGTGGGTAACCGTTACAGTCACGGACTTTTTTTCATTTTTCTGCTCACGAACAGCCAGTGGGTCGATGCCTTGTTTGACGAGCTTTCGATTTTCTGCGGCTGATTCGCGTGCGTTTGATAGTGTTTTGTCAGCATAACTACCAAGACCCATGTCACGTAACCTGCCATTCCATCGAAAACGGTAAATCCAGCTTGCGCCGCCACCTTTGCCAATTTTGAG
Source organism: Halomonas sp. A3H3 (assembly GCF_000982975.1). Lineage (NCBI taxonomy): Bacteria > Pseudomonadati > Pseudomonadota > Gammaproteobacteria > Oceanospirillales > Halomonadaceae > Halomonas > Halomonas sp. A3H3. The sequence continues at coordinate 4,508,918 of NZ_HG423343.1, forward strand.
GTACAAACCATCCCCATCATTGGTCATGCCATGGTTTGACTCCTTGACCAGCTTTTGAACGCCTTTTGTCGTGAGTTTGCCCATAGCCGCTATCCCCGAAGTATGTTTTTAACGTACCACATTTTAGCCCATACATCAGCCCATACTTTAAATCTGTTTTACGTTGTATGTGAGTGGGTGTGGCTGGACTGTATCGACTATTAATTTATTATAAATCAGTGGCTTGTTGTATAATTTTGGATGCTGTTGTACATATAGTATGCGGACTGTCCCTCCGCCACTATTAAAAAAGCCCCGTAAATCAATAGATTGCGGGGTTTTTTGTTTGCCAATTTCACTACTCAATTTCACCACTTTTTTCACTACTCTTCATGTCTATGGGCTAAGCACAGATAGGTGCTTTGACCCAGTGGAATATCTGGCGGGTGAGCATCGGTGCTAAGCCCACCACCATATACCACCCCACCTAGCAGCCTAGTTGCCTAAAATATCGAGCATAGCCCTAGAAGCTCCTGTGAGCGTGTAGGGGCTACGATAAGGGTGTTAGGTAGGCTACCCTACTGGGTAGGGGCTAGAGCGGCTTGTACGGCCTTTCAGCAGGGTGTATAAGCTTCATTACAGCGTGGGGGCACTGTTGCGCCCTTGTTTGGAAAATAGAAGCAGGAAATCCTGCTATTAAAATGGACAAATCTGTCCATTTAAAAGGGACTAATCAGTCCCTTTAACTCTGCGAACCTGTAGAGCTAATAGCGCGGTCTTCGCAGTTTACAGTCTATTATTGCTTATATCTGGGTAATAGCGGGATTTCCCGCCTTTCCCCCATTACTGGAATACCAGTATCGGAGGGTTGGTAGGGGCTGGTGTCAAACCGGTAATAGCCGGTTAGGCTGCTTTGCTCCAAAGGCGCTTCACAGTGGATAGACTGACACCAAGGCTCTGAGCCACCTGACTCTGACTCTGGCCTTCAGCTTTGAGGGCTTGTACCTCTTTAGCTGAGGTGGCAACAGGACGCCCTAGGGCCTTGCCTTGACTCTGTGCACGCTGCAAGCCTGCCTGAGTGCGCTCTATCAGTAAGTCACGCTCAAACTCTGCCACTGAGGATAGAACAGACATAACCATCTTTCCGGCTGGAGAGGTAAGGTCAGCTCCACCAAGAGCTAGGCAGTGAACTCTAATCCCCTTGGTTTCAAGCATCTTTACTGTTGATTGAACATCAATACTATTACGACCCAGCCTATCCAGCTTAGTGACAACCAGAACATCCCCTTGCTCCATGCGCTCTAATAGCTTCTGGAACCCCTTGCGCTCTGAGGCACATGTAGAGCCGCTAACTGTCTCTTCCATCACCCGATACTCTGGAATGTCAAAACCAGCAGCTTGAACTTCTTGAATCTGGTTTGTGGTGGTTTGGTCGTTGGTGCTGACCCTGCTGTATAAAAAAGTGCGTGCCATGTCGTGCCCCTTTCTGGTTGTTACCAAGATGGTTTCAAAAACGTGGTGTCATAATAGCAGTATAGGTTCATAAGTCAAACCCTATTTTATGACACCATTTTGAGACTGGTTTTCAGAGGGGTCACAAACGGTGATTTTTGCATGGCAGACTCCTTCAACGCGTGCTGATATATTTCTTTTGGGAATATACTTATTCAATTATGTGCTTTTTGCGTAAGAAAGCCATAAACATTTTGTCTTACTTAACAGAAATGCCCTTTATAAACAGTCAGAAGTAGATTTTGAAAATGTATCAATGAGCTTCATCACTCATTCGGTAGGAAGCTCTGCAGCAATTCCCACCGAATGATCCATCAGCTCTGAAAAACGATTATCAGCTAAACTCGACTAACCCTTACCGGCAAACCCTGGCGCACGCTGGCCCCGCTGATGGGCTCAAGCCAAGTGCCATCCACATTCCTCGTGGGGTCTTTAAAGCCTAGATCGTTGATATTGATACCCGCGCGCATCCAAGGCATATCCGGTTGAGATTCACCGTCGATAATATGTGGCGTTGCGCCTAAATCCCGGTGGCCATAGCCGTGCTCAATGCCCAAGGCACCAGGTATTACGCTTTCACTGACTAGCGCCAACCCGACCACGCTTCCGCCAGGGCTTTCTATGCGAATGGTATCGCCGTGCTGGATACCAAAGCGCTCTGCGTCTTGGCGGTGCATCTGTATCGGGTTGTAAGGCTTGATCATACGCAGCCGCTCACTGCCGATAGCGTAAGAGTTCATCAGGTTGGATTTGAACGAGAACGCCAACAGCGGCCACTCTTGCTCCGAAAACACCTCGCGCATGGGTTGCATGTTCGCCATCTGAGGTAGCTTATGGCAGGGGACGCCGCTATTGGGCAGGCCATTAGTGGTATCAATGCTGGTGCCGACTGATTCGTTGTAAACACATAGCGTTTGCTTCCACTGGTATTTCAATTTTTCACCTATGAAGTGCTCGCTGGCATCTTCAAAGCGTCCACCCCGGGCATACAGATAGGCTACTCGAGCGCGTTCATCAGTTTTTAGCGTTCGTGCGATTTTAGGCACCAGTGGGGCAATGCCTCCATGGGCAACATCAGCATCGTCGGCTTCTGGCAAGGGTTCTTCTTGAAAAGCGATATTGGCCGCGGCCCGCAGATAATAATCCTCTGCGCGATTGAGCGGGTGCAGATTGCCCTGGGCATCGGGAATTGCGTTGTCGCCAAAGCCGGGCAGGCCAAGCCGTTTGGCCACAGCGATAAAAAAGCTGTCCATAGACACCGGTTCGCCCTCAGCGGTTTTTTGCTGGCGCGGCTCCACCACGGGCCAGCAGGCGGTGGTCAGCTTGCCCAGGGTGCCTTTCCACGCGCCCGTAAAGCCCCACACCTCATACATCACAGAATCAGGGACGATGTAGTCGGCGTAGCGGTTGGTTTCATTGATAAAGCCATCCACGGCAACAAAGAGTCCCAGCCGTTTGGGGTCTTTCAGCTTATCGACAATGACGCCTTTTAGGCCAGCCTGACCATAAATCGGGTTAGCCATACAGCCAATCACCGCTTTGATGGGGTAAGGATAGCCATCTAGTGCCGAGGGTAGGTGCTCTGTGAGCGTCGGCGGCGCCAACGAGCGCCACGGCGCTCTAGCCGGGTAAGGGTTTTCGCCTGCGGCGACTTTGCGCTGATACTCGGAAGACTTTTCGTAGGGGAAGCGCGAGCGGGATAGAAATACCCCCTGCGGCGCGCGCTTACCAGGAAAGTTGGCTAAATCGTAGCGTGGGCCCTCGCCGGTACCGCTGTAAGTGCCGCCGCCCACGGCGCTGCCACCCTTCATGTTGTAGTTGCCCGCCAGTAGGTTCAGCATTTGCACGCTAAACGCGGCGTAGAAACCGTTACCCGACATCATGCCGCCGTGACAGTTAACAGCGGCTTTTCTGCCATGGCTGGCATAGCGGCTGGCCAATTCAATAATCGTCGCCTTTGGAATGCCACAATGTTCTGCGTAGGTATCTAGGTCGTACTCGTGGGCAGATTCGCTTAGCAACGTCAGACTGCTTTTGACGGTCACGGTGGTGCCATCGGCAAGCTCAACCGGACGTTCGGCTAAGAGCTCGGCGGTCATCACCTCTTCGCTTAGCGCGAGTTCGCCATTGGCCACTACCACCGGCGAGTCAGCATCGCTACCCGCTTCCGCTAGGCCCAGGTCGCTGGCGCGAAGAAAATAACCTCTGCGCGGGTGTTCATAAGTGTCAATTACCAAATGAGTGGCGTTGGAGTGGGTGGTTTCGCCCGCTGCATCGGCGGCGGCTTTGCCGGGCAGGGCTAGGAAGTCGCTAGCATAGCCCTGGTTGTCAAGTAGCCACTGAATGATTGCCATGGCAAAAGCGCTGTCTGTCCCAGGACGAATAGGCACCCAGCGGTTGTTGTCAGCTGCGTGGGAGGTGGCAGCATTGAGCGCTGGGTCGACCACCACGTAATCCAATGTACCGGCTGCACGGGCTTGGGCAATCAAGCGGCCTTGGCGCTTAAACGGGTTGCCCGCTTGGCTGGGCGCACAGCCGATATACATGATGAAACGTGCGTTTTGGATATCTGGCTTAACGTGGGCGTTGGTGACGATATTGTTCATCACCGCGCCAGATCCCATGCGGAAAGCCAACCCGCAGTAAGCGCCATGGTGACCATAATTGCGGGTAGCAAAGGCATTGAGGGTAAAGCGCTTGAGTAGATCTGAGCGCCCGTAGTCAGTGGCTTCCATCACCATTAATTGGTTGGCCTTGGGGCCATATTCAGGATTGTCAGGGTCGATCAGTGTGTCGTGATCGCGAATATCGCGCAGTCCATCAACGTGGCCTTCGCTAAACAGGTCGCCGCCTTCGCAGATTTCTTCAATGAGTTTCTCAAAGGAGATTTTCTGCCATTGACGGCTGCCACGTTTGCCTACTCGTTTTAAACAGTGGTCGACACGGAAAGGGTTGGTAATTTGGCTCATCATGGCATTGCCACGGGCGCAGGCGGTGGAGCGGTTTATCTGGCCCTGTTCGCCATAGGCGCTAACACTGCGCAGTGCATCCGCCACCGGTGTACGCATGGGTAAATGGTCGTCGGCGGACAGCGGGTGGTAGGGATTGCCTGATACCCGCAGTACTTCGCCAAGGGTGTCATCGATCCTTACTCTCACGCCGCATCGGGTCGTACAACCGTAGCAAATAGTGAAGGCGACCCGCTGGTCGGGGGTCAAAGTGAGTTCGCCAGTGTCTAAATCGACTCGGTATTCTGGGGTCAGCGAGTTGCCATGAATATTGTGCCTGGGTTTTTCACCCGCGCTACCAGTAATGCCCTTAGCCATTTTTGCCAATGGGTCGGCATAGCCCACGGCAAAGGTGGCTGCACCACCAGCGGCGGCAGCGCCTTTTAGAAAACGGCGGCGTGACGGATCTTGAGTAGACTTAGACATGACTAGACGCTCCTTTTTTCGCGGTGAGAGAATGAGTAGAAGCATCTTGGGTAGCGTGAGTGGGCGTTGCTATAAGGCCGCCCTGTTGGGCCTGCCGCCAGGGAATAAACAGTTCAATCAGTAGAATAGCGGCGAGCCAGAGGCCGAAGGTGCCAACAATGCCTAAAATACCGGAAGAGCCCGCGGGAATGCCGTAGTGATGAAAGCCTGCGCTGTTGCGGGCCACATGCTGAACATCCATCAGCACCACCCAGCGGAACATCCAGCCCATGTGTATGGCTACGAGGCCTAGCAACCATGCCCAGGCAAACAGTGCTGGCTGGCTAGAGGTTAGGACAACGCGCGCGTGCTTCTGGCGCAGGGTAGGGCGAGTCAGTAAAAACAACACGGCGGCAAATAGCGCTAAGCCAGTAATCCCTCCCCATAGGGCGGTATTGCGCCACGAGTCGCTATGGCTCACGGATTCCAATGCGGCGGCAACTGAGCCTACGTGTGCATTCACGCCATCCAAAAACCAGCTAATCGCAATCAAGCCTGCTAGCGCACAGGTCACTAGCAGCACATACAGCATCTGTCGTATAGCGGTTTGCGAGCAAAGCCTACTAACCCGGTTCAGCACTTTTCATATGGGTATTCGTGGGTTTAGCGTTAAATTGCATCAAACGAGCGCGCCACTATCAATAAGTTTCACAACTAGGTCTTATTGTTGTTAGCTAATGGTAAGGTGCCATACTCTTTCACGGGCTGGATAGCAAAGTTACTGCGAATATCACTCACCCCAGGTAGGCGAAGCAGTGTCCCCGTTAGAAACGCCTCATAAGCCGCCAAACTAGGTACCACCACCTGCAGTAAAAAATCAGACTCCCCAGAGACTAAGTGCGCAGTGACGACTTCTGGCAGATTGACTACTGCCTCACGGAAGGCATTAGCCTGCTCTTCATGGTGACGTTCAACCTTGATACCCACAAACACCGTTAGCTCAAGCCCGACCCCTCGCCGATCAAGCTCAGCATGGTAACCACGGATAATACCGCTAGCTTCTAAGCGTCGCACTCGGCGTAAACAGGGAGATGGCGACAAGTTTACTTTCTCCGCGAGCTCCACATTCGTTAAACGGGCATCACCTTGGAGCAATGCAAGAATGCGGCGGTCGATAGCGTCTAACTGACCAATTGGCATGAGTGATTATTTTCCTGTTAAAAATTGACACAAAATACCAATAAATATCATTTTTAAAGTCAAAATGGCAAGAAAACGCTCATCTCTTTAAAGGTACCATAGCGCTTGCGAAGACACTATTTGTGACCTTAAGGAAGCAGCGATGGAAATTGGTCTTTTTATTAGTGCATTAGCCATTGTTTACCTAATTCCTGGTCCCGATATGTTGCTTGTGTTGCATACCAGTAGCTCTCAGGGGCGTGGTCATGGACTAGCCACAGCGCTAGGGCTAGGCATAGCCCGAGGGCTGCATGTGGCATTAGCAGGGTTGGGTCTAGCGGCGCTATTTACCGCCGCCCCGTGGCTATTTGATGTGGTTCGTTACTTGGGCGCAGCTTACCTGGTTTGGGTAGGTGTGCAACTTATCCGTAGTCGGCATAGCTCTGATAGTAATCATCACCAAGCATCACTCAAAGGCAGCTATTATCTAGCTTGGCGTCGAGGGCTTCTAACTAATTTGCTGAACCCGAAATCGCTGCTTTTTTGTTCGGTGTTACTGCCCCAATTTATACATACCCAGCAAGGTGCCGTCGCACTTCAGTTCACTTTACTGGGGGCGGTGCTAGTGGGGGTGGGGCTACTCTATGATGTGCTATATGCTTGCCTGGGAGCGCAGATGCAACGCTGGTTTGCCAGCCAGCAGAAACGGCAAATATTTCAGCGATGGGTGTTTGGAACGCTGCTTATTGGCTTTGCGCTGCGGTTAGCCGCTTAAAATTGCTATCCTAGTGTAATAAAGCCCCGCAAGCAGATGCAGGACTTGGCCGCCAAGATGAATGAGGCTGATTAGGGAGGGAGGTTAGTTATTTTAGTCATTTCCTTAATCGCCTGGGCCACACTCCATACAGTGCTCAGTAATGGCAGGCCCTTGTTGGAGATTTGCCTGTAAATCGCGCAACCCTGACCTTAAACCCTCTTCAAGTACCGGATGGTAAAAGGGCATAGCGAGCATCTGGCTGACGGTTAGCTTTTGCTCCAGTGCCCAGGCAAGCAAATGGGCTATGTGCTCAACCTGGGGCCCGAATAGCTCCGCGCCTAAAAACTGTCCGCTGCCGTGCTCCGCATATAGCTCGAAATAACCTTTATGTTCCCCCATGACCAGTGCACGGCCTTGATCAGCAAAGGAAACTCCGCCTTCAGCTATGCAGCCGCAGCCGCCATAACGAGTGTCTAACGTAGCGCGACTCTCACCCACAATTGCCATCTGGGGTTCGGTAAATACAATCGCCAGGGGGACGTTACGCTGACCCACTTGCACATCATCCAAATGAGCGGCATTTCGTCCTGCGATTTTGCCTTCTGTGATGGCTTCGTGCAGTAGCGGTACCGACTGATTTGCATCACCTGCGATAAAAATATGGCTTGGTGTGTTTTGTGTACTTAGGCATTGCAAAGTAAAGCGATTAAATTCAGGTACGCCGTGTTTATTCAGCTTGAGTCCGGCCTGCTCGATGGCTAGCTGATCCACGTTGGGCCGACGCCCTGTTGCGGCCAGGACATACTCGAATGTTTCGGTGAGTTTTTGCCCCCGGTCACGTTCGAAAAACGTAATGGCAACGGCGTTATCGGTATGTTTAATCTTGTCGAGATTGGCATCAGGATCCAGATACAGCTCGCGATTGAATGTCTCGTCCGCCAGTTGCCGGAGTTTTTCAGATTGAAAAGGCCCAATCGCACCCCCCACGCCAAACGTACGAGTTCTCACACCTAATCGGCTAAGCGCTTGACCAAGCTCCATGCCAATAACGCCAGGACCGATCACAGCGACTGATGCAGGCAACGTTTCCCAGTTGAACACGTCATCATTAATGATTAACCGATCGCCAGCGCCTTCCAGCAGCTTTGGCCATGTGGGCCGCGAACCCGTGGCAATGATGATGGCCTCGGCGGTAAGCCGGGTATGCTCATCTATGACCAATGTATGTGGATCAATAAAACGCGCGTGGCCACTCAGCAGGTTGGATTCAGGAATCGTTTTCATCGATTTCAGTACATTACTGACGAAGCGATCGCGCTCATGTTTGACTCTTGCCATAACAGCTTCGCCATCGATCACTACCTGATTGGCAGTGACACCAAACATCTCCGCTTTGCGCGCATTGTGTGCTGCATTGGCAGCGGCGATGAGTAGCTTAGAGGGCATGCAACCCACTCGGGCGCAGGTCGTGCCATAGGTTCCTGCTTCTATTAGTACTACCTCGTCGGTATGCTTGCGTGCAGCGTGCCACGCGCTAAGGCCAGCGCTACCTGCACCAATAATGGCTATCTTGGCGTGTCGCTGTTGCATGACGTTGTCTCCTCTCGTTGTGTTGGCAAGAGTGGTGAGTTGGCTTCGGCGGGATGGGCCAGTGCCTGCCAAGCATCAAAAGTCGTAAAAAACACCTGCCCGGTTAGCTCGCGACAGAAGTCAGTGTGTTGTAACCGATCCATCACTGGCCCTTTTACTTCCGCTAGGTGCAGCTTGGCACCTGAATCGTTTAGTCGCGCGTTGATCGCCTCTAGGCTTTCGAGCGCAGACGCATCAATCACGTTAACTGCTTGGCAAGTCAGCACAATATGCTTAAGCGAGGGTGAGCGGGCGGCCAAGGCCATGACGGTGTCTTCCAAATAACGGGCATTGGCGAAGTATAGGCTTTCATCGATGCGCAGCATCGCAACGTTCTCATCGGTTTCGACCTGATGGCGCTTGACGTTACGAAAGTGCTCGGTGCCCGGCACGCGGCCAATCACCGCGCTGTGGGGCTGGCTGGTACGGTATAGATGCAGCCCAAGCGAGAGCACTACGCCGCTTATAATGCCTAGCTCCACGCTGTGCAGCAGAGTGAGCAGTAGGGTGGCCACCATGGCCAAGCCATCGCTACGGGAGTATTGCCAAGTACGTTTCACCGCCGGTAGGTCAATCAGCGTGCCGACCGCCACAATAATGGTAGCTGCCAGGGTCGCTGTGGGTAAGAATGCCAGTAGGTCGGTTAGCAGTAGTGTGGAAAGCATAATGCCCAGCGCCGTGAATGCTCCGGCCAGCGGTGTTGCCGCGCCTGCTTCAAAGTTGACTACCGAGCGGGAAAAACCGCCAGACACCGGCGAGCCGCCGCTGATACCAGCGCCCAGATTAGCCATGCCTAGTGCCATTAACTCTTGATTAGGATCTATACGCTGGCGGCGCTTGGCAGCCAGTGTTTGCGCCACCGATACCGATTCCACAAAGCCCACCAGGCTAATCAGCAGTGCTGCGGGTAATAGGCTAAGCCACAGCGATTGATCCAGGTTGGGCAGTGCAAGGGCAGGTAGACCGCTGGGTACCGCACCAACTAGTGCTACTCCACGCTGCTCTAGGTTTAGCCCCCAGGCCAGAAATGTGGTGACAATCACCGCCGAGATCGGAGCGGCTTTCACGATGAGCCCGGCAATGCTGGCAGAAACGCCGATAGCCGTCAGCCACGTATTTAACCGCTTGCGGCACATTAGCAGAAAGCTCCACACTCCTAGTCCGATCAGCAGTGTCGTTATATTGACCTGCTGCCACTGGCTCAGTAGCGCCCCTATAAGGTCAATGACGTTATGGCCAGATGCTTCTACGCCGAGTATATGTCTAAGCTGGCTAATCGCAATCAGTATGCCCGAAGCCGTTATAAATCCCGAAATTACCGGATGGCTCAAGAAATTAACTAAAAAACCCAGCCGCAGCACACCCATGGCGATCAATATCAGACCTGAAAGCGCCGCCAACACCAACGCTGCCCCAATGTATTCCGGGCTGCCAGGGGAAGCAAAATTACTCAGCGCCGAAGCGGTCATTAGTGCCGCTACGGCGACAGGCCCCACCGCTAAGCTAGCGCTGGTACCAAAAATGGCATACAGAACCAGTGGCAGCATGCTGGCATAGAGGCCCATTTCCGGCGGTAGCCCCGCCAAAAGAGCGTAGGCCAGCGCCTGCGGCACCAGCATTAGCGTAACAATTATCGCAGCCAGAGCATCCCGAGAGAGTAGCTTCCGGTTATAGCTGCGTAGCCAGCCGAACAGTGGCACCCAACGCTCAATGCTCATGTGACGTACTCGCCTGCTGATATGGCGTAATCACGACTAATGTCGTCGCACTGTTAGGTTTGTTGATCTTCGAGCCCTTGTCGGTGCTCTTCCAAATCGAAGCCTGCTGCTTTTGCAGCGTCAAATAGTTCAGCCAGGTCGCACTGCTCCGTTTGACGCTTAGCGTAGGCCCATAGATGGGTAGCCCGCTTACCGGTGCGGCAGAAAGCCAAAATAGGCCGGGGAAGTTGCTGTAACGCCTCAGCAAAGGCGGAAATATCCGCTTGGCTATAGTCACCGGGTGTGACAGGAATGTGCACCCACTGAAGGCCAATGTCTGCTGCTTTTCGACGGTAGGCGTCTTCACCCGTAAACTCAGCGCTTTCTCCAGGCTTGCAGTTACAAATAACCGTCTTGAAGCCTTTTGCTTTTACTTGCTCAAGCTCTTCTACCGTGAGCGCCGAGGTAATCTCGACATCGGTCTCTAAAGGCTGCGTTTGCATGGTCATGCTCCTTCTATCGTAGAGGTTCTGAAAATTAGTGGCTTATTAATCCCAAGCGGCGCCTTCAAGGGCATCCAGAGGAATTTTTAGGTAGCGCTTACCATTAGCTTCAGGCTCCGGCAGTCTTCCACCACGCGTGTTGACCTGTAGGGCGTGCAAAATCAGTTTGGGCATGGGCAATTCACTATCGCGCTTGTGGCGTAGAGAGAGGTAACCCGTTTCACTCATGTTGACTAAGTGTGGGTTATGTTTACGCTGCTCAGCGACCGTGCTTTCCCACTGGGGCTCGCGGTCATCGGGCATATAGTCGTGCCCGGTAAACAGCCGGGTGTTAGCGGGCAGCGATAGAATCTGTTGAATGGAGTGCCACAGTTCTTTGGCATCTCCACCGGGGAAATCCGCCCGAGCGGTACCAAAGTCTGGCTGGAATAGAGTGTCGTGCACGAAGGCCGTATCGCCAATCACATAGGTAATCGAGGCCAGCGTATGGCCGGGCGAGTAAAGTACGCGAGCATTAAGTTCACCGATGTTAAAGGTGGCGCCTTCACTAAACAGTGTGTCCCACTGGCTGCCATCGGTAGGCATTTCTGGCCAGTGATAGATCTCCTTCCAAAGTGTCTGCACTTTGGTGACATGCTGCCCAATAGCCGTCGGAGCACCTGTTTTTTCTTTCAAATAGTGTGCTGCAGAGAAGTGGTCGGCGTGTGGGTGGGTATCGAGAATCCACACCACCGACAGCCCCTCTTTTTCGATATAGGTCAGCAGTTCATCGGCGCAGTGGGTCGCGGTTGCGCCGGACTTTTCGTCAAAATCCAATACGGGGTCGATAATCGCACACTGCTTGGTAGCGGGGTCGCTCACCACGTACTGGATGCTAAAGGTACGTGGGTCAAAAAAACCGGCGACATCGGGCTTGCCTGTTCCAGTGTGCTTTGAAAGCTTAAAGGTATTCATGCGTAGTCCTCCTAAGAATTGAGGGATATCAGGGTGAGGAGCTTTCAGCATTCAAGTGTCTTTTTACAGAAGTACCAGTCGGTGTATTCATAGCCTTCTGATTGACGGGCTTCCGCATCTTGCGAGGTGTGGGGCGGTGGAACGATGACTGGCTGGCCGGGCAACCAAGCTTCTGGTGTCGCCACCCCATGCTCATCGCTTGTTTGTAAGGACTTAACCAGGCGAAGCACTTCTTCCACCGAGCGGCCGTTGGTCATCGGGTAGTACAACATGGCACGCAGTACACCCTCTGGGTCAATCACAAAAGTAGCGCGAACCGCAGCGGTGTCGCTGGCACCTGGCTGAATCATTCCGTAGGCATTTGCCACTTTCATGTTGAGATCAGCAATAATCGGGAAGGTAATTTCAACCCCGAAGTTATCTTTAATGCTGCGTGTCCAGGCGATGTGTGAGTGGATGCTATCGATGGAAAGGCCCAGCAACTCCGTGTTGACCTCTTTGAACTGTTCTTCGTAATTCGCAAATGCCGAATATTCCGTGGTGCATACAGGGGTAAAGTCCGACGGGTGGGCGAATAAAACCAGCCATTTACCTAAATAGTCAGTGAGCGACTTTTCACCATGAGTGGTTTTCGCGGTAAAAGCCGGTGCAGGACGGTTAATTTGTGGCATTACTGGTTGGGAAGTTTCGTTGTACATGTCGAGCTCCTGAGAAGTGAGTTTTTATTTCAGGAATAAGAATAGATTATTTTGTTATTAATAGGTAATAGTACAGCATTATGGCGGTGATAGGGTGAGTGGTACTCATATTTACGTTAATCGCCGCTGAGAAAGTGAGTCGCGCCGATTGTCGAAGTCAGTTTGGGGGTACTTGCACGGCTGAACCGCATTTACCGCTGAACCATTCCTGGGCCGTGGTGGGTCGTTGACTTAATGATCCGCCTGATAAGGGCGCTACTAGCTTGATAAACGCTTTGGTATGGATTTTACGATTATCTTCCTACCCCTAGGTGGCGAAATTTAGTATTGCGCGGAGTCTCTCGCGAGGGATATCTAAAGGCAGCCTGAGGCAAAACGCTGACTCAACGAGGACCTAGCCGAACAGGAAGCGGATAGGCGTCGGCATAGCGGGGATAAATCATCAGACGTTAACAGAGGCCATATCTGCCAGTGACTTAGCAACAAGTAGGGCGAGCCTCATTGGGCGTTAGGGTGATTTTTTGGTTTTTTTAACAGCAGCTAAATTTCAACTGTTTATATAGATGAACCAGGCTTAGGTGTAAGGCTTTCCTGCTTCATTAAGGGAGGTCAGTCAGCGCTTCAGGATGTTTTTCAGCTACTTGTAGCAGTGTACGTACATTTCCAGTAGGCACACAGTGGTTCTCAGCCGCGAAGCCTACTGGGGCTTACGTCCAGCGCTTAGCAAATTCTCCTTGAGAGAGCCCCATGCGATGGCGAATTTCTGCGGCCTTGAGTACTTCTACTTGTGTCTCTCGAGCTGGTTTGCCTTGCTTCATTTGGCCGTATGGATGCCAGCAGCGTATTGCCAAGCTCTTCACCGGTCATAAAGTCATCACTCTGCACCTTCAATCTCCTCCTCATTAATCTGTTTTAGGTCGGCAGGGGTGAGAATAGATATTTTGGGAGGCGATTGAGCGCTCCTGAACAGTTGAGCGCGTCACCTCTGCTGACGTGAGTAACAGCACGTTATGTGCCTTTTATGCCATTGAGTCACGTTGCACCAAACGAATAAACATTAAATTATCAGTTGGTTAGATTAAGTAGCAGCATAGCCTCGGTGTGTTGAAAACCGGCATAGGTTAATAGCCTATCCAGGGTTCGGATCCCTGCCGGTAGGTTACATCCATAAATCATCCCCATTTTCGTGAGCAGACCTTGCGTAGTATCCTTACGACGCTGGTGCTACTTCGTTGGGTACAGCGAGGGGTCATATCAAAACGATAAAATTCACAACAGAGTAAAGTATGGTAAGTCGCCACAAGGTTACTATCACCGACATCGCCGAACATGTGGGCATGACCAATATGACGGTGTCGCGTGCCTTGAACAATCCTGACAAGGTGAAAGTAGCGACTCGGGAGAAGATCCTCGCCGCTGCGAAGGAACTGGGGTATGTCCCTAATGCTTTTGCGAGCCATCTTCGGAGTCGTAAGAACCGGCTGATTGGCCTAGTCACAGCAAGCGTGGATAATCCCTTTTATAGCGAGGTGATCAAGGCAGTTTCTCGTGCGGCCGAGGAGCGTGACTACACCATCATTCTGATTGATACAGATGGCTCGCCACAGCGCGAGGAAGTGGCGATCGAAACCCTGCTCAGCTATCAGGTAGCCGGCATCATCCTTTCGCCCGTCTCCGACGCTGCCGCCTATCGCCCCGCTTACCTTGATCGCTTGCGTGCTACCCGCTTACCAGTGGTTATGCTGGATCGTACCTTGAACGTATCCGACTTCAGCCGTGTGGTACTGGACAACCGTCTTGCCGGGAGTCTGCTTGGTGAACTGCTTGTGAAGAAGGACATCCGCCGGGTGCTTACGTTGACGGGGCCGCGTGACTCGCGGATCACCCAAGACCGGCTGATCGGCCTGAAGACAGCCTTTGACGTGGCGGGCGTCTCCTTAGTGTTGGAGCAGCGCCCCGGGGACTACACCTTGCAACCGGCCTATCGCGATATGGCCGATTACCTACGCCAGGGCAAACTCCCCGAAGCCGTGTTTGGGTTCAATCAGCTGATTACTTTGGGCGCCATGCGTGCCCTGCATGATGCACGTGTGTCTCGGGACGATGTGATGGTATTGGGGGTCGACCGTTTGCCTTATGCTGATATCTTCGAGGTGTCAGTGCCTTGTGCTGCGCATGACACCTACCGGTTAGGGCACGAGGCATTTCGCATACTCTTTGAACAGATTGAGGATCCCATGGCCGCCGGCCGTGAGGTCGTGATCTCCGCCACACTTATATCCTCCGGCGGTAACTGATAGTCATCAGCTTTCGTCGTGCATCATACCCTCGGAGAGCACGAAGCGGTGGCGGTTGGCCCATAGCGGGTTGGCCGGACTTGGCGTAAGGATTCCCAATCGGCGGCTAGTTGCAGTTCAGGTTACGAGCTCAGAGAGTCGCCAAACGGTCGGCGATCAGTTCCTCCAGGCGTTCCTGATCATCGGCGAAGCGCCGTATCCCCTCGGCCAGTTTGTCATTGGCCATGGCATCCTTGTTGTGATCCCAACGGAAGGCGGACTCTGAGAGTGGGGTAGGACGAGGGCCACCGTTGCGTGTCATTAACACCTTGGGTTCCACCGCGCCCGTTGCGGTAGCGAGTTCCTCAAGCAGCGTAGGTGAGATGGTTAGTCGGGGACAGCCGGCGAGCGCCAGCACCTGGTCGACAGTGCGAAAGCTCGCGCCCATCACCACGGTGTCGAAGCCGCCCTGGCTGACCCGTTCGCAGACGCCGCGTACGAATTGCACTCCAGGGTCGTTCTCGGGGGGGAAATCCTGGCCAGTCTCCTTTTTGTACCAGTCAGTGACACGGCCGACGAACGGTGAGACGAGGAAAACGCCAGCATCGAAACAAGCTTTGGCCTGGGCGTCGCTGAACAGCAGCGTCAGGTTGCAGTTGATGCCCTCTTTCTCCAGCACCTCGGCGGCGCAGATGCCTTCCCAGGTTGATGCCAGCTTGATCAGCACTCGATCTTTGGACACGCCGCGTTGCTCGTAGAGCTCAATCAGCTCGTGGGCCTTGCGTATGCTGGCCTGGGTGTCGAAGGACAACTTGGCGGCTACCTCGGTGGAAACACGGCCGGGCACCAGCTTGGCGATCTCGCTGCCCATGGCCACAGCAAGGCGATCTACGGCATGCGCTTCTCGCCGGCCGTTGTCCGTGGACTTGACCGCCGCGAGTTCCTGATCGATCAGTGCCTGGTAGCCCGGCAGATCGAAAGCCTTGAGGATTAGCGAAGGATTGGTGGTGGCATCATGGGGTTGATAGCGTTTGATGGCGTCAAGGTCGCCGGTGTCTGCGACCACCATGGAGTGCTGACGAAGGGCGTCGAGTCGTTGGGTCATGAAGTATCTTCCTCGAATAAGTGGTCGGTTATGTAAGGCATAGGGATTGGTGTTCAGCCGTAATGACTGGCCAAGGCCTGACAGTAACGGGCATAGGTCTGGTCATAGGCAGCGATGCGGTCGGGTTCGGAGTTGGTTCGGGATCTCTCGTCAAGAGGCTCTGAGCACCACAGTCCACACCGATATACATGTCAGGTTCCTTTTAACACAAGGGGCTAGTGAGACGTGAAGCCACCATCGACCGGCAGGCAGGCTCCGCTGATCATCGACGCGGCTGGGCTGAGAAGGAAGGCAACCGGAAGGGCGACTTCCCTGGGAGTGGCAAAGCGCCCTAGGGGAATGGCGGCCAGCATCGGGTTGCGCTTGGCGGGATCGGCCCAGGCACGTTCGGCCATGGGGGTCAGGGTCACCGTCGGGTTGACACTGTTGACGCGGATACCTTTGGAACCCAGCTCGAGGCACAGCACGCGAGTCATGGCATCCATGGCTGCTTTAGACGCGCAATAGCCTAAGTGGCCGGGCAGAGCGGCCATGGATGCTTGGCTTGAGACGTTGACGATGCTGCCCTGACGGCCGTGCGCGATCATGTGGCGAGCCGCTTCCCGTGCCACCACGGCACTGGCAGTGACGTTCGTGTTCATAATGTTCTCGATATCTTTCGCCTTGAAATCCAAGACATCGTCGAGGATCGAGATACCGGCACAATTGACCAGGCCATCGAGGACGGGCATCTCGGCGAAGGCCACGACAACCGCGGCCTCATCGGTGATGTCTACGGCCAGGGTGCGTGCCCCCAGCTCTTTCTCGAGTTTGGCTAGCTGATCCCGGTTGCGACCAAACAGCACCAGTTCGGCACCGAGTTCAGCCAGAGACCGCGCGATATCGAGGCCGATGCCGCTGGTCGCTCCCGTAACGAGGATGCGTTGGTTGTGGAGTTCGAAGTTCATGATGTAGCGTCACTCGCTCGATTTGTGGTTGGCATTTAGCCGATGCATGATCGGCATGAGCAGGGTCTCAGGGAGTCCGCTTGCGGCTAATGTAGATCGCCAACAAGATAATCAGGCCCTTGATAACGTTTTGGAGGTAGGGCGATACCCCCATCAGGTTAAGGCCGTTGTTGAGCACGCCAAGCAGCATGGCGCCTACCAGTGTGCCTAGAATCATTCCTCGCCCACCGGTGATAGCGGCACCGCCCAGTACTACGGCGGCGATGGCGTCGAGCTCGAAGCCGATCCCGGCGTTGGGTTGGCCGCTCATCAACCGAGAGGTCAAGATCAACCCGGCAATGGCCGCAGTCGTGCCACTCAGGGTGTAGACCAGCAACTTGTAGCGGGACACTCGGATACCGGATAGCCGAGTCGCTTCCTCATTGCCGCCAATGGCATACAGGTAGCGTCCGGTCGCAGTATGGTGGAGCAGCAAAAAGCCGAGTGCGTAGACGCTGATCATGATCAGTATCGGGGTTTCGATGCCGGCCAAGCTGCCGCGGCCAAAGAAGGCAAATTCCGGGGGGAGGCCAGAAATTGGGTAGCCTCCGGTGTATATCAAGCCAAGCCCGCGGGCAATCCCCATAGTGGCCAAAGTGACGATGATGGGTGGCATGCCGGCAAAAGCAACAAAAAAGCCATTGAAAGCTCCGAAACCTGCACCTACCAATACGCCTAGCAGGATGGCTAGCGACGGAGGAACCCCCGCCACCATCAGCCCAGCCATTACCGTTCCCGACAAGGCCATTACCGGGCCCACAGAAAGGTCGATGCCGCCGGTGAGAATAGCTAGGCTCATCCCCACAGCTATGATGGCGATGATCGAGGTCTGACGCACCAGATTGGCTTGGTTGCTTATGGTTAGAAAGTTGTCGTTGATGGTCGACATGGCAATGAAAACGACGATGAAACCGATCAGCGGGTAGAAGATTGGAGTACGGCGCCAACTGGCCAGCCGCATCTTGAGGGACTGGTGGGTGTTGCTGGGTATTGAGTCGAGCTGGCTCATGAGCTGAGTCCCCCCGTGGCGTGATGCATGATGGATTGTGAATTGAGATCGTTGCCTTGCAGTTCGGCGGCGATCTGTCCCTGGTAGAAGACCGCTGCGCGATCGCATAGACCAAGAATTTCCGGGAGTTCGGACGAAATCATGATGATCGACACGCCTCGGGCAGTGAGCTCTTTCATTAAGGCGTAGATCTCTGACTTGGCGCCGACGTCAATGCCGCGGGTGGGCTCATCGAAGATCAGCACCTTACACTGGTGGCCCAGCCAGCGGGCGATAACAACCTTCTGCTGGTTGCCGCCGCTGAGATTGCCCACTGGGGTTTCGGGGCTGGGAGCCTTGACGCGGACTGCCTTCATCAGATCGGCGGCAGTACTGGACTCTTGGCGGCGCTTGATCAGTGGCAAAGCACTCTGGAATTGTGTCAGATTGTTCAGGGTGATGTTTTCGCGACACGAGAACGGCAGGATTAATCCCTGGATCTTTCGGCTTTCCGGTAGGAGGCCGATCCCCTGCTTCAGGGCGGTGGCGGGGTGTAGGAGTTTAGTTGGCTTGCCCTCTATAAGGATTTTGGCATGCACGGGGCGCGTCGCACCGATCAGCCCCATAGCCAGTTCTGTGCGGCCCGACCCCACTAAGCCAGCAAAGCCCAGGATCTCGCCGCGGTAGAGCTTCAATGAGTGTTCGGGGCCATTGACATCAAGGCGCAGGGATTCAATGTCTAATACCACATCGTTATAATCGGCATCGCTACGCTGTTCGGGATAAAGATTCTCAACACGGCGGCCGACCATTTTCTCGATTAGGTCGTCGGGGGTAGTCGAGACGACGTCGCAGTCGTCGACCTTCTCACCGTCACGCATCACGGTGACACGATCACAGATGGTGAATATCTCTTCCATGTGGTGTGATATGAATACCATGCCGACCTGTTGCTCGCGCAGTTTTCGCATGATGGTGAACAGGTGATCTGCTTCGCTAGGCGTGAGGGTTGCTGTCGGCTCGTCGAGGATCAGGATGCGCGCTTTCAGTGACAGGGCCTTGGCGATCTCGATGAACTGCTGGTCGGCGACACTCAAGTCGGCGATGGGGCGGTCTAAGGGGATCGAGACCTTTAGGCGGTCTAGCAGGTGCTGCGCCTCGGCGATCATGCTGCGCCGGTCTCGCAGCCCGAATCTGTTACGCAATTCACGCCCAAGGAAGATATTATCCACGGCGTCCAGGTCGGGGATCAGGCTGAATTCCTGGAAGATGATACCGATGCCTGCGTTGAGGGCGTCTTGGTAGCCATGGAAATTGCATACCTCGCCATTGATGTTGATCTCACCTTCATCTTGTCGGTAGATGCCGCAGAGAATTTTCATCAGAGTCGACTTGCCGGCCCCGTTTTCGCCAAGCAGAGCATGCACCTCGCCAGCATGGACATCGAGCGATACATCCGTGAGGGCCCTCACCCCGGGAAATGACTTCGAGATGTGTCTCAGGGAAAGTAATGGAGTCATAGGGATACCCTCGTGCGCCGCCCGTAGGGGGCAGCACACGTCATCATCGTCGGTGGGAGGGGTTACCAGCTAAAGTCAGCGGCCTTGTCGCGGTCGATCAGTTGTACGTCGATGGGAATTTCCGCGGGCGC
Source organism: Halomonas sp. A3H3 (assembly GCF_000982975.1). Taxonomy (NCBI): domain Bacteria; kingdom Pseudomonadati; phylum Pseudomonadota; class Gammaproteobacteria; order Oceanospirillales; family Halomonadaceae; genus Halomonas; species Halomonas sp. A3H3. The sequence continues at coordinate 4,528,245 of NZ_HG423343.1, forward strand.
AGTTTCTGCACCCCAGTGCTTAGCCAGCGCCAGGCCGAGCCCTACACGCACCATGTCTGCGGGATATTGCGCTGAGGTGGCGATGAACGGGGAATCAGCCTTCTGGATCTCTGCGACTGCCTCGGGATGACCGTCGACGCTGACCAGTTTGATGTCCTGACCACTGGCCTCAATGGCTATCAGAGCGCCCAGCGCGCCGATGTCGTTGACGCTGAAGAGACCATTTAGATCCGGGTTTGCCTGGATGATGTTCTCGGTGACTGTCATCGCATGGGTACGCTCCTGACGGCCATTCTGTTTGGTTACGATCTCGATGCCATCGTACTCATTAAGCGCGTCGGTGCAGCCTTCAATACGTTGCAGGATCGGCACAACCGGAATGCCATCCAGTAGGGCTACCTGACCTTCACCATCGAGTTGTTGGGCGAGGTATTCGCAGGCTAAGTAGCCTGCGTCATAGTTCTTGGAACCCACGAAGCCATCCACTGGGCCCTCTGCCTGGGCATCGATCGCGACCGTGGTGACGCCTGCTTCTCGGGCAGACAACACCGCCGTTTCAACCCCGACGGAGTCGGCAGGGTTGAGCAGCAGGATATCGATGCCACGTTGGATCATGTCCTCTACGTCGCTGACCTGCTTGGAGACATCGTGGCGTGCATCGGTGACAATCACCTCAGCCCCCAGGCTCTCTGCGGCGGTCTCGAGTGCCTCCTGCATGGTCACAAAATACTCGTTGTTGAGCTCCTGAAAGGACATGCCGATTGTCAGAGTATGCTCATCGGCTGCTGCGGTTCCTGCTACAAAGGCGGCTGCGCAGGCGGCGACAAGAGCCGTTTTGCGAAAATTTGCGGTGATCTTATTAATTTTCATTGTTAACTCCGTGATTGTTATTGTTTCTCTTAAAGGTTTTTCAATGTTGACAAAACTCTTAATGTTAACGTCAACAATTTGAAGACTATGTGCCCTTTAGAGGTTGGTCAACGGTCATACGACCAATGTCTATTCCTCTAGGATTTTACAAATGATCAAAGCGTTCATGCGAAGTGTTTATTCAAAACTGTAAGAGGTTGTAAGGCTGGTTGATCTGATTAAGCTAAAGAAACACCTTAATAGTTGCTGGATTGAATGCTTCTTACATATCAAAGTTGCTAGGCAAAACAACCATATCTCGGATGGTTACATTTCGGGGGCGAGTAAGCATGAACATAATCGCATCAGATACATCCGTTGGTTCGATAATGCTGCCGGATTCTTTTGCCTTGCGCAGATTTTCTTCTGGCCAATCGGCGAGCAACGCACTATTTACAGGTCCAGGAGAGACTGACGCCATGCGAATACCGTGCTTGTTGATCTGACGACGAGTAGTCTGAACGAAACTGTTGATGGCCCACTTGGAGGAAGCATAGACTGGCTCCCAGGGAACCGGGAAGTGCCCCGCAACGGAGCTTGTCACCATAATATCGCCCGTGCGACGTTCGATCATGTAGGGTAAGACGTTATGGACATTTTTAATCACCACATTAACATTGAGGTTCAACATTCTGTCGATGGCGGCAGGGGAGGTGTCGATCAAGTCGCCGCCAATATAACTACCGGCATTAGCATGAAAGATATCTAACTGTCCTGCCTTCTCTAAGATTTGTGAGAGGAGAGTGTCGCAGTCCTGTGGGTCAAGTAGGTCAATAACTAGGGGAAATGCAGCTTCGCCAAGTTCTTCACAGATGGTTTTCAGCGCAGCCTCATCTCTATCAATCATGACCACTTTGGCACCAGCGTCAATCATGGCCTTGGTAGTGGCAAGCCCGATACCTGATGCTGCGCCAGTAACGGCAGCAACTTTTCCAGTGAGTTCATTGGTCATCTTATAATCTCCTATATTCAGGTTCCTCGATTGACGAGGCCGTTTGGTTTCTGGAGTGGCTTGTGAATGATCCCGAGGTGTCTCTGATGAGCAGGATCAACTTTTGTGCTTACTCGTCCCTGATTCATCTCCAAGGCACATGCCTAGTGGACTGAAACTCTTTATGTTGACGTCAACATTTCTAAAGCTATTCTCTATTTGAAAACGAATCAATGGGATTAAGACCAATGTCTAGGCTTTGGTATTTTGAAGAGGTGGAGCTAATCAATGACCCGAGAGTTGCCGTTGATCAGCATATGTCGATGTTTTTCTATGGGTGGGTGGTGCTGCAATTACCACTGTAACGGGCACTGGCGTGGCTTTCTATTCCCGAGCAAGCGTCCGAGGGGCTGATGCAGATCAGCTGTCATTCATGCGGTTGAATGAGTGCTTGGTAATCTGCCTTGGGCAGTGCCTGCAGGTTCATATACGACACGTGAACGGCCATTTCTGTCAGTGTGAACGTCGCCAACTCATCAATGAGAGAAAGGGCAAGGTCGTAGCTGGAGAGGCTGGTGGCAATCCCCGGTGTCCAGTGGTGAGCTTTGATGGCGCGGGCTATCAGTACATCTCGATCAGCGTCGAGGGGGAACGCAGCGCCCTGGTAGGCGTCACGCCAGTGGTCGCAATAACAAGCAACGACAAACTCTCGGAAAGTGTTAACCAGCATTTTGTGCAGTGCTTCGAGGTTTTCGACGCCCGACTCTGGCAGGTTGCTGTATTCCCGCTGCATCTGCTCGAGCTGATCCCAGCGCTTGTGGTAGGCGGCCTTGTCCAACGCTTTCCCCTTATCCCTAGTTTAGAAGCCACCAATATAGCGATATTGGGTGACTTTGCTCAATTCTTCTTTGGCCTGAGGCTGGGCTTTCTATTTCTGGGAATTGCTATGATAAAGGCTCCGCCTATTCACCAATATCACATGGGAAGTAATGCAATGCTCCCCAAGCGATGGAGGGTAATGTTCGTTTTAAATCAAGCTCTAAGTGATCAGCTTCAAGAAGCGTTCCCACTTGTTGAGAACAACCACTCCTTTTGTGCGCCCGAGCTGCACACAGGTATCGTTAAAAGCAGGCCTACGAAGGCCTTCTATATCGGGGAAGTCGATCAAAGCGATCCTGCACGTTTCACATTCGTATTCTTCAAAGCTGTAAGCAGCTTTCTTCATGTACAGCCTCTGAAAGCGTCGCCTTGCCTTGCGACATTGAGCTGCGTGCTTTTTGGGATCTATTACAAAATCCAGCATGGTACTTACTGCAACAATGACACCACTGGTAGCGGTCAAAACCGTGTGCTCAGTGATGACTCCTGCAAAAGCAGCACTACCGCCAAAAAGACTGGTGAACGTGAACACGTTGGCCATCCTGCTAAAAAGTCTTTGCTGCAGTTGCATGTACCTAACCATGTAACAGGTGCCATCAATAGCCTCCTCGAACGACATTGGGTCGTGCCTTTCAGGAATACTGGGAAGGCTTACATCTTTCATGTCATTAAATCCCTACTAGGAGCGTATGCAGACTTCGTCTTCAGGAAAGTCTGGATCATCAGGAAAACGAGGTTCTGGTCTGGGAATCCTGATCGGTGGAACACATGGGATTTGGCCCGGTGGATCCCATTCTCCTGCTGGGCATCTTTTTTGAAATTTCATCGTGTCTCTCCGTTACAGAATGTTAAGGAGGGAGTGATCATTTCTAGTTTAGGACTGGTTTTAAAAAACCGCCTAATGTTTGTGGCCGGAGGTGCTCTATGACCGAGAAAGGTGGGCAGCAAGCGCGCCGTGCCGCGTTATTGTGCCAAAACGTGCGATTCGGTTTGTACCTTGATTGCCGTCGCCGCCAGGCAAAGGCGCTTGAATATCGGCAGCTGCCCGATGGTACCCACAGCCCGGAGGATTGCGCCGATTTCATCCGTCATTCGTGTGGCATCCAAAGCCGCGCCGAGTTGGATCATAACGACACGGCGAGGGCCATGCTGGAGCGGATCGTGGCCGATTACCAACGTTGGGAGCGCCAGCAACGAATGCTCGACCAGATCGCTGGGGGGATGGCGTGACGTTACGAATCCAGAAACCCCGCCGCCCTCGAGCACTGACCAAAAGCGGCGCGCCCCGGGCAAAGCCTGTTGATTGGGAAGGGCAGGAGCAAGCGGTTCTGATCCGTTGGCTGTATGGCGAGAAGATGCGCGGCCACCCGGTAGGCGAATTATTCGATGCCACCTTCCATGTGCCCAACGGCGGTCACCGCAATAAGAAAACCGCGAGCGACTTAAAACGCCAGGGCGTAAAGGCGGGCGTGTCCGATCTCCCCGTTCGTCAGGCCCGCGGCGGTTGGTTTGGCTTATACCTGGAGTTCAAGGCCACCCCGCCCAAGGATGCGCCGTTAGCCGATAGCCAATTCAAGTGGCTGGAAGACAGCGAGTACGAAGGTTATTGCGCGGTGCTGGCGCTAGGGCTTGAGGAGACCAAGGAAGTGCTCAGGGAATACGCCAGTTGGCCCCGAACGCAAATAGCGGGTGAGCGGCTGGCGCTGGAGAGTGGTACCGAGTGGAGGAAGGGGTAATGACACAGCAGAAGGGGAGCAGCATGCAGTTTGATGATTGGAAGCGGGTAGCAAACCCCTGGCGTGTCGTGGAGGCGGCGAAGAGTGATGAACGAGCGCGTGATGCTGCCGTGTCCCGCATCATTGACACCATGCTGGAGCTGCAGCTTGATTGCCGTCACGACAACCCTGGTTACCAGCCGTTCAGTGTGACGGCTCTAGCAGGTGAGGTACCTGGAGGCGGTGGTCGTAGTGACCAGGCCATGCTGGCCGCACTTCGCTACCACCCTCAAAGCGAGTGGCATAAAGCCTGCGGCGTGCTGCTAGATCAACTGCCCAAACGCCAGGCAGCGGCGATGCTGATGCAGGCCGCCCGAATCCGTCCGGAGAAGATGGGTCATAGTATTTGGATGGTGACTGCCAGACAGATGGTGGAGCGGCAGGATGTGCTACTCAGGGCGCTGGGATTGAATGAGGGTGTTAAGCCTTTTGAGAGTGTGGAGGCGTTGCAGGTGGCGGGAAAGCGGGCACGTAAGCGGTTGTGGCAGGTGTTGGCGGTGGGTGAGGTCAAGCAGGCATAGGTTGGATTGCGTTGACCAAGAAGAATGGCCAACGCAATTAATATCTCAATTCCATAGCGAAGTGGGTATTAGGTTCTGCTTTCGGCCACTAGCTCGAAAGATTGATGATGCCATTTAGCTACCGCCGCTGGATGGACAGCATATGATCCTTGAACTGCTTCCAATCGAGCCAGCCCAGAAAGTTGATAATGTCGAACGCGAAGTTGTACCGACTTCTTGGATCCCAAGACACTCCATCGTTGCGAGCACCATCTATTCTTCCAAATAGCTCTACAACTGCATCAGAAATTTCCTTTGGGTTCTCGTAGTGGATACTTTGATTTCTCCCCTCCCAAATTATGTCTTTCACCAGCAACCCAGATATCTCTGCCCCCTTGGGAGTATTTGGAGGCTTACCGTAAACGACAGATAACCCCTGCTTGGCAACCTGAAGCAAAGCACCAGATAGCGCTGCGATAGAAGCGGACTTAGCGTCAATTGAAGCCGATATGGATTTCACCCCTGCATCGACATCCGCCTTGGCTTGATGCGCTCGAGCCATCTGAGCATGGTAATGATTAGCAGCGGTATGAAACTCGTTGGCACTAAAAACCTGATACTGGACATCATATAGCGACATCGCGCCCCGAAGCGCGTCGTTTGCATCCGACAAAGCTTTATGATCAGCAGCGATGAGATCAACCAACGCGCGAGTAGCGTGTTCTGTTTGTACGATATAGTTTTTCATGACCATCTTGGATTATTGGTGATACGAAACGCTTTGTTTTGCGGCGCACCGGAGCGCCATTGAAGGTGCTACCGATAACAGCTATTTGTTAGCCAAAGTCGCTGAAACACTCATTTTCATCCCCAAAAAGTACCTTTCTTTGTGCTTTTTCTTTGGCGAGTCGTTCCCGGAGCTGTCCAAGGAAAATATCTCTAAGGTCTTTCCCATATTTTGACATTTTTGTACCTAACTCTGGCTGGTCTTCTCCAGCATTCGGGGAATCGATGCCAAATTCGAGTATCCCGCATGCTACAGCGATGCCCACGCTGCTAAATATAACCCTTTTATTCGGTGGCACACACAATGCATTTAGATCTGAAAGGGGCGTTCTTTCAATAATATAGGACAGGTCTACAAAGTATTGGAAATCAATATCACGCGTTAAGTAATGGTCAAAACATTTGGCCAGCAGTGAAGTTTTTTCAAATGCATCAATCTTATTAAGAATTACAAGCAAGTGCTCTCCGACTTTACGCCTATAGCCCGTATCACTCTCAACTTTAGCGAGGAACGCTTTGCGCTCACTTTTACTGACTTCTTCAAGCTCTATTAGAAACCTAAGAACTTTATGGTGAAAAATTCTGTCTGAAATTGAACGAGTTACAGAAAAACCTTTAGCTAGCCAACCAACTATAGGAATATCTTTGAGAATGCCTTCATCTACAACTTGATCAATTGTGAACTCTAGAATTTCCGCTGGAAGTTCAACTCCACCAGATCTCGCTACCGTTAACGCAAGATCATTCGACAAGCTTTGGCTTTTTTTACTTTTGTCCATACTCACTCATTCCAATGATGGGCTAAAGCCTGCATATGCGGCTGGTTTGGAACGCAGCGGAAATAAGTCTGACTACATTCGCTTGTTAATTTTATTTATATGGAAATCCATCATCAATATAAAGATCGATATCAGAGCCAACATCAAATTCAACGCTGCTTATATCTGTAAACTCTCCTTGTTCTTCATCAAAAAACAACTCAATAGAAATATCATACACATCATCAAACGACATGTTAGCATTAAAATACTCTAAGAAAATATATTCTTTATCTTCGCTATCCCACATTGCTGTGTCGTAATCTGGCCCACTAATATCTGCTGTGCAAGTGATTTCACACCTAACCCCAATGATAACTCGACCTTCTTCAATTTCAATCACGTCGATTTCATGAGTAGTGATACCAGTAACAATGACATTGTCAACTTCTGCCTCATAATTTGCAGAGAATGTAAAGCCACTATTTAAAAACGCTTCCTTTATATTTTCAGAGATCCAGTCAATTTCGTTATCAACATACTCATGAACAATATTTGTTAGCCTCTCTTCAGCTCTATTGTATAGATCTAGAAATTCAGAGAGTTGGCTTAAATTGATAAAATTGGCTTCTTTTTCACAAAACCCTTTTAAGTCTCCATCATTACTAATTACGTATACGAGATCATCCGGTTGAGACATTTTCGCCTTGAGGCTTAGAGTCGATATAGCATCTGGAAATTCATTTTTTTTCTTTCCATCACTAAAAGGGTATTTTCCATCAAAATACAGCGAAAGAAGTTCAATATTGCAAATATCATTTGGATCAAGAATGATGGCTTTGGAATCTTCAATGAATTTATTCCATTTAGACAGAGCAAGTTCTTGTAAGTCATGTTTTTCAACTAAATTAATAAAGTCGATTACCTCTTTTGGAGTTTCGCTTTCCAGTATCGAAAGCTCTTTAATAAAGTCACTACTTTTTTTCTTAGCTTCTTTTATTTTTTCTGATATCTTGCTACTGACTTCCCTTTTAACTACTTCTGATAGATATATTTCGATAAGATTTGAGCGACCTAGCTTTTTTATTCTATTGAGTACGCTTCCCTCAAACTTGAATCCTTGCTGCATAAAGGCTTGGGTGTCAATGAATATCTTTCTTGTTTTCATATTCAACTCGGAGCTTAAATTCTCTCAAATTTAACGTTAGCCATAAGAGGTGCCCTGACAAGGGCGCCCGGGGGAGGGCCATCGTCTCGGAACAAACTTAATACCTTGTTATGATTGATTTTATTTACCATACATCTTCGAAAGAAGGCGACCGAAAATGTATGAGACATCGGTTTGTCCAGCTGGGCCTAGATACCGCCATAGAGATCCGCAGGCTTCTTCAGCCGCCTCATTGTTGCCCAGTGCCAATAAAGTGATTCCTAAGGCATAGTGGTAGGAGGGTAATTTCGATATCTCAGAGGCACTCTGTTTGAGGTGATACTTTCCCTCCCGCTCTTCGATATGCTCTAGAATACTATCGTAGCCTTCATCTTCAAGCACTTCCCGAACTTCATCGACACTAAGCGTTCGTACCGTATAACTCATACTCAATCCCCTGAAATATATCACTATAGCACAGCGGCGGCCTTAGAGTGGCGACAAAGGAGCCATGTAAAGGGCGTCCGGTGGTCATCGGCCGCAGACTGCTGCCCTTGTTAGATGCCAAGCTCATTTGAGACTAGCCATTTCTGACTTGGCTCGTGACCTGCTTCAACTGCCACGTTATAGTAGTGCGTAATAGCGGTAACCGCTTGGCGAAGGGCATATGCTTCATAATCCCCCCCTAGTCGGCTAGGACGATATACTCCTATTTGCGATGGGGTGTTGATGTAGTGGCTGAGGTGAAAATTAAACCCGCCACTAGCCGGATTTACTGAAAGTGCTACCCGAACTTCCACCGGGATTTCCTTTAGCCAGAACGAATAACCTGCTTCGGTTTTCTCGGTACGTTCAATGGCCACATCTTCAAGTGCAGATTCGATAGTCAACGGCATGTCATTCTCCTATTTTTTGGCATTTAACTCTGCGTTCACCGGCAAATTGCGCCAGCAGCGAACAATTTATCCGTGTGCAACGCCTTGTTAGTAGTTGATGAGATTATGTTCCATGGTTGCTTCCTATTCAATTTTCTCTATTGCAGTTTTGACTTCTTTTACTTTATAAAATTTGACTTTGCAATCACTATCTATTGACACATGATATTCTTTGGCGTTTTCAGCTTCAGAATAATCACCAAACAGAACATAATTTAAACCTCCTGCCCTCTGTGATGATTTGAATATAATTCCATCGAACATGCCATCATTATAATTGCGAATGGTTTCAGAAAAAATTTGAAGATTTATATAAGTAGTATCCGAAGGCCTGACTGCTTTCGAAACAAGTCCATGCAGTTCATTTAACAAGTATCTATCTTTAAAGGACTTGCTTTTTTTAGGGTTTTCCAAAATATTGGCTTTTTTTGCCGCACGTTGTCTAAAAGTGTGAAGTCAAAAAAATTGAGATCTTTAGTCGATATAAATTCTCCAATTGCAATGATATCACTGACATAGGGACGAAGTTCTGCGATTGCAGTTTCATGATCTCCGGATGTATACATAAAAGATATCCCCGAAGGGCTCATGCGGTTACTCGTTGCCAAACTCTCTGGAGGGGCGCCTAACTCTTTTTTTAAATTTGATTTTATAGTGTTTTTATGAGTTTCACCTTTTACAATTCGTCCTCTAAATAAACTCGTTCCTTTATCTATTTTTGTTAATGCTGCGTTAAAATCAGCACTATTTTTTTCTACATGAAAATTACAAGCGTCAATTAGGCTTTCATAAAATCTAGTCGCTTTGGTATTGGTGAAGCGGCGAGTATGCTTTACCTCCTTCGATAATTTATGCCACTCATCTATAGCTTCTTCTTTGTAGGTTTTAATGAGTACATCATCAAGGGTTTCTTTATATCTTCCTTTCTCTTGAAAAAAATCAGGGGCTGTTTTGCATAACAAGAAGATAAGCTTCTCTATGACTCTATCGTTATTGTATGTAAAGCGCTTTAATATTTCGCTAAGTGATATTGAATTCGAGAGATCGTTTTCAATGCAATCATAGTGGTTTGGAATACGTTCAGATAATGTAGGAACAATATCCTCCAGAATGATTCCTCTCACATGTTTTCTGAGCATATTAGGCAAGTTTTTTCAATATACAAGTCAGTGTTTATTTCTTTAAAATAATATGCACTCACATAACATCTATCACAAATGCTGCCGACAGAATTTTTAGCATTCTCTTCTTGTGTTTTTTTTAAATAGATCTTCAAAATTGAATTCATAGCTTTCTCATATAAAATGCAAAAAAATACTTTCACATGTAGATAAAAATGATTTTCTAGACAACTAACATATAATAGACTGCCAATTCTATGATTGGATAAACGTCTTAGCACTTTTCCAGCAAATGCAGCCTGCCTGATTCTCCCAAGCCAACGATCCTTCGGGCTATTATTTTCTATTAGTTCAATTCCCGCACCTGCTGTATTCCCGGCACGTTCGTTTTGGGTCGGTAACAGGCTCTTAATTCACTTAATATAGGCCCCATTCGGCTCATTGGAAAGCTCAAATTCGCCACTGCTTTCATCGAAAAAACTGTGTAAAAAACTATTTTCCTAAGTGTCGTGATTGAGGCAGTATTTTATCTAGGCTGCGCAAGCTGCGCGATTAGCCATCACTTTTTGAAGCCCTGTCGGTTACCCGGCGGGGCTTTTGCATTTCTGAATATCTAGTTTCGAGGTTTGATCATGTCTGCTCATTCACCTACTCATTGGCTTGAGGAGGCTGAGCTGCTGCACTTCGAGCCTACTGCGCCGGTCGATACTCGCAATAGTGACGTTGCAGCTTTCCTAGATATGCTTGCTTACGCAGAGGGTACGCCACCCTTTGGCGATCAGGACGGTTTCAATGTGATTGTTGGCGGCAAGACATTCAATAGCTACGACGATCACCCGCGACAGCTTGTTTGGCTGCCTGCTTATGAGATCCACTCTAGCGCAGCAGGGCGCTACCAGTTCCTGATACGTACATGGGATGACCTGGTCGAGCGGTTCCATCTTCCCGATTTTACGCCTGCTAGCCAAGATCTAGGTGCCATTCACCTTATCCGCCAGTGCAAAGCACTTTCCCTGATCCATGACGGCCGTATCCGTGATGCCATCCATGCTTGCCGCAAAATCTGGGCAAGCCTGCCAGGTGCTGGCTATGGCCAGCGGGAGCTGGCTACTGATGAGTTGCTGAGTGTTTATAAAGCGGCTGGCGGCATTTCCATCGACTAACTGACGAGGCCCGCCCGAGAGGTGCGCCATGAATCCAAGACGAAAAGAGAAACGCCCTATGAATGGCAGAGACCCCAACTTCTGGCAAGGGCTGCTGGATTTCTTGCCCATCACTTTGGTGGCCATCCTGACGTTCACCATGGGCTTTATTCGTGGTGTTCACGAGGGCGGCAGCTTAAAGAAGTCGCTGCTAGGCGCGGTGATGTGCACGCTTTTGGCAACACCGCTGTTCCCCGTATTCCTATGGATAGCTGAGTCTCAAGGCTGGCCAACTATTATTGCCTTCCCGCCGTGCGTGTTCCTGGCGTTCCTGGGTACCGATTGGATTCGCAGTAAAGCAGACGACCTCTATGAGGTTTTCATTGGGCGGTGGCGCAAATGATCGGGCAGCTCAAGCGCAAGCTGATCGGCGTGGGTATTGGCGGAATAAGTATTGCTGCTGTTTATTTCTACTGGCAGCACGTCACCGGCGAGCGTGATGCATACCAGGCAGAGGCTGAGCACCAGCGTGAACGTGCCGAGATATTGATCGAGCACCAGCAGTTTCAGCGCCAGCGCATCGAGACACTGAGCAACGCACTGGCTGCGCGTGAGCGTACGTTAGAAACCATTGATGACGATATAGGCGCCAGCACCGGGGCCCTCGAACCATTGGGAGAACAAGATGCGAAAGCAGGTGACTGGCTTGATAGCGATCTGCCTGATGGGGTTGTTGACTGGGTGCGCGAGCTTCAGCGATCAGGCGCTGCCAATGCAGTGCAGCAGCCTAGAGGTGCCGGAGTATCTAACGAATGAGCTGCCAGCGCCTACTCGACTCCTGCAGAGCAATAAAGGGCTACTTTTATTGCTCGCTGAATATGAGGGGCTACGCCGCCGGTTCAATGCTGACCGAGCGGCGGTGGTGGCGATTTTGGATAGCGGAGCTGACGAATAAGCTCCAAAAATTAATTTAAGCCGTTAAGTCTATCGGCTTCTGCAATAGCCTCTGCTTCTGATTTGAAACGCCCTTGCACAATCTTTCCATCGCGGTCTTCATCATTACGTAGATCTACAACCCACCATTCTGGGGGAGTCCCAGCAGGCTCGGTAATTATTACAGATTTCGTGACGTGATAGATAAGAGCCATATTTTAATACCTTTGCATTGTATTAGGTGATCAACCGTATCAGAAACGGCGCTTTTTTATCGGAAGAATTCTGAGCCCCCGGGGCAGTCCATGAATTCTTCTAAAGTTCGACCGCAAATTCATGGTCGACATCACCGCTGGACTTGAATCCGTGTGATTGCCCGGTCCGATAAAACGGATTACCCACAGTTCACCACTTCTCATTGAAAAACCACTGGTTCCTCCTGAGCGGGTGCCTCTACTGTATGGGAACGCAGAGCCTCGTTTCGCGCTATTTATGAGAATTTTCTAAGGCGAGGTTGTTGTTTAGACGTCGAGCTATAGACAGAAATCACCAGAGCCGTATTGGCCTGCAGCAGAAGAACGAACTGGCCGCTCGTAAGGTGGTGCCCAGCGAGTTTGCCATCTTCACCTTATTCAAAATCGCGGCAGAGATCGCCGCCATTCTCGACACGCTGCCGCTAACGATGAAGCGTAAGCACCCTGATTTAGAGACGCGTCACCTAGATACTCTGATGCGGGAGCTAGCGCGCGCCCGTAATCAAGCCAGTGGGCTCGATAGTCTTTTGCCGGAGCTGCTGGATGACTACTTCGACATTATCGATTCAGCAGCTTAGGGAGTGGCGGCACTCTGTCCATCAAGGTTTGTTGGCGCTGTTTCGGCCAGTGCCGCTGCCTGACTGCCATGCACAACCTTCGTCAATAAATCTGTGGGATTACTTTCATAGCGTTGTTAATTCTGACGCCCTTTTTTTAGTATTTTCCAGGCCTGGGTGGATAACACCATCAACAGTAGTGCGATGATTCCCTGCGAAATAGGGCGAGTAAATAGAGATCCCCAGTTATCCTGGGAAATCAGCATTGCCAAACGTAAGTTTTGTTCCGCCATTGGACCTAACAGTACTCCCAGCACTACTGGTGCAAGCGGGAAGGCTAGTCGATGGAGTAAATAACCGAGCAACCCAAAGGCTAGCATTACATAGAGGTCTGTCATGTTCCCTTTGACGGTATAAACACCCACGGCCATGAGCACCAACGTCGTTGGTACCAAGAGTGCGGTGGGCATGCGCAAGACCTGAGCGAATAGGCGGGTGGCCACCATGCCTCCTAGTAACAGGAGTAGCATCGCAGTAAACAGCATTTGCCACATGAAACCGAAGACCACATCAGGCGACTTCGTAAACAGTTGTGGGCCGGGCTGAAGTCCATGAATCATCAGCGCGCCGAGCACTAAGGCAGCAACCAAATTGCCAGGAATCCCTAACGTTAGGGATGGAATCATTGCAGAAGCATTGTCGGCACTGTTACCTGATTCAGCTGCTGCAACCCCCACAGGATTGCCCGTGCCGAAAGATTCGGGGTTCGTGGACTTGCGCTTTGCTTCGTTATAACTCAGCAATGCTGCCAAATTGCCACCGGCACCTGGCAAGATACCTACACTAACGCCGATCAGCGACGAGCGAGTCCAAGTGCGCCAGTGCTGACGTATCAGACCGAATGCGTTGCCGCTAGCATCAACCTTGAAGCTTCCTGCATCATAGTAAGTCGCGTTGCTTTTCTCCGCCATCTCCAGTACTGGCGGTATCGCGTAGAGGCCGATGAGTACAATGATCAGGTCGACCCCCCCACTTAAATAAAGCGAATCGAACGTATAGCGTTCCGCTCCACTGATTGTGTCAACGCCTACAAGGCCGATGATAACGCCCAACAGGGCGCTGAGCATGCCTTTGCTGATATCACTGCCCACCAATACGGCGATGCTTACAAGTCCGAAAACGGCCACCCAGAAATACTCAGTCGGCCCAAAGGCAAGCGTGACCTGTGCCAAAAGGGGGGCTAGCGTCATCAACGCTATGGCGCTAATAATTCCGCCGATGGCGGACGACCAGCACGCGGTCTTGAGAGCCAGCCCGCCCTGGCCGTTACGTGTCATAGGGTAACCGTCGAATGTTGTCGCGATTGCAGCTGGCGTTCCTGGGATTTTTAGTAAGATGGCGGGAATAGCTCCACCGTACATTGAGCCGTTGTAGATACCTGCTACCAACCCTAGAGCAATTACTGGATCAAACCCATACGTCAGCGGGAGCATGAGAGCGATTGCCATGACCGGGTTGAGCCCGGGTAGGGCTCCGATCAAGATACCCACCAAGGTGCCGACGAAGAGGCTGACTACGGAGCCAAGTTGCAAGGCCACAGGTAGTGCGTTGAACAGGGAATCAAACATATCGTGTAACCCTATTTAGGAAACCAGGAAAAATTCGACGGGCAAGGGTCGTTTTAGCACCATCGCAAAAAGCCCGTATAAGAGGATGATGAAGCCCACCGTAATACCTAAAACCACGATGGGGCGCCTTTCACCTAGTACCAGAGCCAGCAGAATGATGAAAAGGGTGCTAGTGGAGTAGAACCCCACGGTTGGCATAGCTAGGTAATAGATCAGGCAACAGGCGACTGTCGCCATAAACCTTCCCGGATGATCGATTAAGGCGGCGGCGCTGCTCAAACCGTCATTTTGCTGCGTTTGCACCACGCCCTTAACGATCAGAGGAAGTGAGAAAAGACACATCAGAATGCCAACTCCCATGGGCACGTAAGCGGCGCCGGCATCAAAGCCACTCCCCACCCAGACCACCGTGCAGCCAAAGATGAGGAAGGCGATGCCAGAGATAATATCTCTGAAGTTCATGAGCAAGTTACCGTCCATTCAGTCATTAATTAGTTTTTCTTAAGCCCAAGCTTTTCGAGTGTCTCACCAATCGCTACGGTTTCCTGATGCAGACGCTCACGGAGCTCTTCACCTCGTACGAGATTCAGCGTCTCGCCTTGAGATGTCAGGAACGCTTGGAACTCAGGATGCTCGACGGCGCTAGCTACGGCATCGGCGATGACGTTAACGCGCTGCTCATCCATACCCTCTGGTGCCAGCATCATGCGCCATAGCACTGTTTCCAGTTCGGGATGACCGAGTGCTGCTAGGCCTGATGCCTGGGGGAGTGCTTCGTTATCGTCGGCTGAGGTCACGAGTAGGCACTTCGCCTTTCCATCCTCTACATAGGGAAGTGCAGGTGTGATGGAGCCACCGTAGATATCCACGTGTCCACCCAGGAAGTTTTGGAGGGTCTCACCAGCGCCGCCAAAAGGAATAGGGCGGGCCTCAATGTCATAGGCTTCAAAGATACGCTCTGCTGCCAAGCGCATGGTTCCACCGACCCCGTCATTGCCATAGGTATATTGACCGGGGTTATTCTGTAGCTCGGCAAGGAATTCCTCACCTGTTTCAGCTGGAAAGTCGGGGGCTACACACATGGTGTAGGCACTCTGCGAAGTGCTGGTGATCGGGGTCAATGTCTCGTAAGAGTACTGAACACGCTGCATGTGCGGTACGGTAGTGATAGGACTATTCCAGGTAGAAAGCAGCGTGTAGCCATCGGGCTTGGCACGGGCAATCTGGTTGACCCCAATAGCACCACCTCCACCAGCGACATTAAGCACAGCAAGTGACTCTCCTAGTTCTTCCTGCAGGTACTGATTGAGCATGCGCGCAACGTTGTCAGTGCCGCCGCCGGCTGGTGCCGGTACGATTATTTCGATGGGACGATTCGGATAGTCGTCAGCCATGACAGGCATAGCGGTAAACGCTGATAGCGCAACTAAAGACGTAAGCTGTAATGTTTTCATTGTTAGTTACCTTTCTTTGAAATGCAGGGTGATGAGGTGTGCATTTAATGCGATCTCAAGCAGGTTGATCACCGAGCGTGACACGGTAGCGGAACCGCTCTGGCCTTCCGTGTACTCGTCGAAACTCGATGACTCTGCCTGCAGGATTACGGGCAATGCGTTGGATGGCGGCGACCGGTGCCCCAGTGGCTAGTTCTAGATGCTTTGCACTGGCCTTAGTGGCGGTGCCGAACGACAGCTCGTCGGTTGCCGACGAGATCAAAATCCCGAATTCCTCCAGAAATACGGGATACAACAAAGGACCCATCGCTTTTGGATTCAGCGACATGAGCCCGTTGAAATCGG
Source organism: Halomonas sp. A3H3 (assembly GCF_000982975.1). NCBI lineage: Bacteria > Pseudomonadati > Pseudomonadota > Gammaproteobacteria > Oceanospirillales > Halomonadaceae > Halomonas > Halomonas sp. A3H3. The sequence continues at coordinate 4,544,299 of NZ_HG423343.1, forward strand.
GTAAGCGTAGATAAATTTCTTCAAACAGCAGTGGGTCGCCTGACCAAAGGCGTACACGTTCCAGCTTTATACAGTGGCTGACTGATTCTTCGCCGAAGGCCTGCTTTACGTCGGCGGGAAGGGCGACTTCCTGATGACTGAGAATTCGACTTTCCGGAATAACGGGTACATCGGGATCTTCCACATCATGTACATGGAAAAAACGAAACAGATCGGCTCGGAAGGCGGGTTGCTTAACGAAAGTGCCGGTACCTCGCCGCCGATCCAGCAGCCCCTCATCGACCAGCTGCTTCAGGGCCATCCGCATAGTTGCTAAAGCAACGCCATACTCTTCGGCTAAACGGTTCTCCGAGGGAATCATGTCGCCTGGTTTCCACTCACCATTGGCGATCCTTGAGCCTAATTGATCACGGAGTTTGGCGTACAGGGGTAATCTTCCGTCCGTATTAGCAGAGAACTTGGCTTGCATAGGGTCACCCAGTGGTTATCTTGATTTCTTGAGGTCATTGAAGACCCGTGTATACTTCCAGTCAACCAGTTCTCTAGAGAACTAGACTTATGTATAACAACTCAGGGATACGAAATCCCCAGTCAGAACGTAATGAGGTGCCAAAAGTGAAATTAGGTTTTGATTGTCATGCTCATGTCTACGGGGCTGTTAAGGAGGCCAACGGGTCTAACTACAGTCCATCCCGTCCTGCACCACTTTTGAATTGGCAAGAAAACCTAGAAAGCTGCAAATTAAGAGGCGGGGTACTGGTGCAACCGAGCTTTTTGGGAAACGACAACCGGCAGCTGCTCGAAATTCTCTCCAGGCTTAATCATGCGTATCGCGGGGTCGTTCAGCTAGCCAAGGAGACGACGTTAGAGGAGATAGCCGCCCTTGATGCTGCAGGTATTGTAGGGGTGCGATGGAATCTCATTGAGGGGCGCAGCGCATTGCCAAACCTCAAGGATCCGCAATGGATAGACTTTCTAGATAATCTTAAAGCTATGGACTGGCATCTTGAGCTGCATCTGGAAGGGAACCGGTTACCTGAAATTTTTCCAGCATTACATGAGCATGGCGTGAAGTTAGTCATTGATCATATTGGGCTGCCAGTCGACGACGTTCCTATGCAAGACCCAGGCTGTCGTCTTCTGCTTGAGTCAGGACAGGCAGAACGAACCTGGGTGAAGCTCTCAGCCCCCTATCGTTCGCCTGTGTTTGACCTCAGACCGCATGTCCAGGCATTGTTGCATCATCTTGGACGTGATCGGTTAGTGTGGGGCAGTGACTGGCCATGGACGCGCCATGAGAATAAACACACTTACCACGATACTTACGGATGGCTCAATGACTGGGTTAGAGATGCTGATGATCGCCAGCACATTCTTGATGCGAGTCCTAGAGCCCTGTTTCGCCTGAGTGATTCATAGCGAGGGTATACCAACTGCTAAGAGGGCTGACATATGACTCGGATTGGAGACAGGGGGATATCCGCTTCGAACTGGAGCCCGTTACTGAAGGGGAGATATCACAATGAGACAGCGTGACGAATTCGTTGAAGAAATGAAAGCCAGGCTCGACGAGTGGAATGCTGATATCGATAAGCTGACTGCCAAGGCTCGCCAGGCGAGCGACGAGGCGAGGGTGAAGTACCAAGAGGACATCGATCGACTCAAGAAGCGCCAGGCGGAGACTCAACAAAGACTTGATGAGCTTCAGCATGCCAGCGAAGCGGCCTGGGAGACTGTCCGCCAAGGTATGGAAGACTCTTGGGAGTTGATGCGTAAAGCCTTCCGGGATGCCTCTTCTCGTTTCAAATAGCTTATTCAACTAACCTTGTTCAAACCATGCGTTTCACTTAAAAAAGCCTGAACAGTTAGCTGGAGTCGCGGCCCTCTTGTGGTTGCGATTCGCTGCCTTCTTGAAGACGCGCGATGGACGCATTTCCCTGCTTTGCCAGGGTAGCCAGGCGGTCGATCTGCTCGTCCAGGCGGGGTAGGGCCTCTTGCCGATAGCTTGATAGATCGTCGATGGCGCCCATCACCTCGCTGAAAGCCTCCTCAAGCACTTGCATGTCGAGCATTGCGGAGGAGGCACGCTTCTGGATGTCCACGCCTTGCTGTCGCAGGGCCTTGGCAGTGCCGCCAATCATCTGCGATGTGGTCGTATTGAGGGCTTCGATGCGATCCAGCACCAGGCGCTGATTAGCCATTGCCATGGCCACCGTGACCGCAACGGTGAGCGCCGAGACGGTGACGTTAATGGCCCTGTCCACACCGCGCATTAATTCCCGGTTGTTGCGGATGATCACCTCTAGCGCCAGTATACCTTGCTGACTTACCGCCAGTTGCTGCTGTAGGTCGACAATGCGCTGGCGAAGAGGAAAGAGCAGCTCTTCCTCAAGAAATTGACGCCGCGGATCATCGCCATCGCGAGCGGCTATTTCATCTTGTAGGCGGTGGTCAATCATCCGGCCCAGCGCAATTTGGCGGTTCAGCTCGCCAAGGATTTTAGTTAACGCCTGCTGGTCATCGTTCAGGGTGAGGTTGTCACGATGCAGCATGTCGCGACCACTTTCCAGATCCTCAATGATCGCATCCAGCGCCTGCTGGGTATTCTCGAACTTACGAAAGTAGCGCTGCAAGCGGCTATCCAGGCCGGGAATGACCGCCAGAACGCGATCCAATGTAGTCGGCGCCAGGCGATGGCGTGCAGGGTCGAGCCCTTCCATGCGCCCACGCAGATCGGTCAGTGCCTTGGCAACCGGCCCACCTTCGTCGCCTTGGTGGGCCAACTTACGCAGCGGTGTTTGCAGCATGGCGCTGCGATGGGCAGCCTGCTGCTGCAGTTCAAGGCCCATCTCATCCACGGCACGGCGCTGGCGAACTACTGACTCCTCATCACCTTCGGCGAGGATATCCTCGACAAAACGGTCGGCCATCGCCTCAAGCTCAGGGTCGATATCACGCTCATCGGGGGTTACCGATTCAGCCTGACTTGCACCCAATCGACTAGCTCCCAACTGGTCAGCGATCTCGTCCACCGGTGGCAGGGAGAGGCGTCGTTTGTCATCGGATTGCTGAGCCATAGAGATCTCCTGGGCTATAAAGCTATTAAAAATGCAATGAAATAAAACGGTTTAAATACAACAGAGTGAAAATTGCACATTAGCATTGCCTGTCAGCTTAATCCTTGCGGCCATAACGATCGGCCCCTTCGACGAAGCGGCGCAGATCTTCCAGCGCTTTTTCGGTGGTGACCGACGCCTGGGGGCGAGCCGTCTCGATGCGCGCCATGGAAACAGCGGTATCGTCGAGCACTGTCAAGGCGGATTCGATGCGGGCAGAGAGCTTATTCAGCCGGTGCTCGGTTTCCACTAGCAAATCGAGGCGACGCACCAGGGCAGCACGCTCTTCATCGCTTAATCGTTTGCCTTCCCGCTCCAGTCGACCTCGTACGTAATTACCGTCCACGCTAACCACACCACGTGCTTGGGAGGCCATGGTCGTCAACGTATCCACCGCGCCGAAACAGACTTGAGTGACCAAGCCTTGCGAGCGCTCGAAAGCCAGCTCGCCAGTATGGAATCGGTCGCCTAGTACGTCCATCACATGGCGGTAGCGGCTGTATAGGCGGTCTGTCAGGATTGCCAAGTCGGGACGGTGCACATCGAGCAAGTTCTGCTTGGCCCGGCACATGGCCAAGACTAGATCGTCGGCCCCCACGGGTGGCCTTGCGGGGTCGAGCACCGACACACCCGTTTCATAGGCGTTGCGCTCCTCTTGAGCACGGCGCTGCTGTGCTGCGGCCTCTCGTTGAGCCTCATGGCGACGCACGCGGCGGCGGGCCAGCCAGCCGCGTAGCGTTCGCTCGATAGGAAGTGCTACAGGAATGGCGACGATGCCTGTCAACCAGCCAAACAGGCTGGGGCTGAAACCACCCCATAGGGAGGTCAGCCATAGCAGCATGCTGATGAAGGGAACCACTAGGCAATAGCGGGCGATTACCTGGAGACGACTGGTAGTCGATACTGGAAGCGCCAGGCCAGGATTGAAGAGGCCGACCAGTAGCCAGGGCAGGCAGGTCATAAACAGGCCATAGGAAAATCCCTGCAGGAATCCCAACATAGATACGGCTATCCTTCGGTCATGGAACGCAAACACTGCGTGTAGAATAACTGAGATAGGTCGCTAAGCACCAGCTGGGTAACTACAGGCTATTGGCTGGCTGTGAACTGCTATTTAACCTTTCTCTTAGAAATTATCCCCATCTTTTTGGCAAGATAACTTCTACAGAAATTTAACAGAAGTTTTACAGTTTAATTGCCATTTGTAACCGTATCGACTAGCTTAGTTACGACGGGTGCGCTAAAAAAACCCTAATGCTGGCTTACTCAATCGTTTCTGAACACCACTGACTGCGGCTTGGCTCACTTGGTGCGCTCCAGTTTCAGCCCAGTCAATTTGGGTTAACCAGCAAGGAGGACATCAAATGTCGATAACATCAGAAAAGCAATTACCCGAAGCAGTAGCGGCCTGGCGTGATCCAGAAATGGACTCGGTGAAAGGTACCGAGACCCCCAAAGATCCGAACAAAGGTTACATTGCCTTACTTGGATGGAGTATTAACGCGATTAAGGCGGCGCAAAAGTTTGACCGTCGCTATATCGTCGTTGCTCCTGAATGGGCTGAGGATTTCTGTGCCGCGAACAATATACCGTTCATCTCCTGGGATTTTATTCGCTTGAATGATCGTTCCATGGAGATTGCCGAAAAGTTGAAGGCTGAAGGCGTAGACGTCGCCATCCCACTGTTTGAAGAAACCGTTGAGTGGTCAGGTGCCATCAACTCCGTTCTTCTCGACAGCCCACGCATGTTTGGTCAGTCTATTCTATTCCGTGATAAGGCCTTGATGAAGCGCCGTGCCCAGCTTGGCGGTATCCGCGTTGGGATATTTGAAGAGGCGCACGAAAAAGAAGACATCGTCCGCTTTATGAAGCGCGTCAATCAAACGCTGCTCAAGCTTGATGGTGATCCGGATGACCCGATACACGTCAAAGCATTCGATAAAGCCGGTTGTCTTGGCCACCGGATGATCCGCACGTTAGAAGAAATTGATAACATTCCGGATGAAGAGTATCCGCTGCTGATGGAGAGTCACTTGAGCGGCTGGGAGTTTGCCGTTGAAGCCTGGATACACGATGGCAAAATTCAGTTCCTGAATATTTCGGAATACGTGACGTTAGGCTACTCGGTGTTCGTGCCTGCTACCCAGGAGCTTGAGAGCTGGCGCAATGCGATCACCAAACAGATCGAGCTGTTGATCAAAACCTTCGATATCCAGTTCGGCTTGATTCACCCCGAGTACTTCGTGACAGCTGACGGTGAGATGTACTTTGGCGAAGTTGCCTACCGCCCACCCGGCTTCAAAGCTTTCGAACTGATCGAAAAAGCCTACGGTTTCAACGCCTATCAAGCGTCAATGTTGGTGTTCGACCCGAAAAGCACGAAAGAAGAAGTAGCGGCGTTCTTCCCCCGCGAAGTAGTCGATGCGAAGGGTTACGCAGGTTGTTTCGGTGTCTACCCACGCCGTCGTGTTGTCAGCAAGCTGGAAATGCCTGAAGAGACGATTAATCACCCGTACTTCGAGTCACACGAACTGGTCGCACCGGCAGAAGAGACAGTGCCTGACCGGTCTGCTTTCGGGACTCATTGGGGGCTCATCTTCTTCTTTGGCGACGATCCCATCAAGATGCGCGATCTGCTAAAAGCCCAAGAGGATCTGGACTTTTACGTCTAACGTTCGATAGCGCAAGACTCTGAGCTATGGGCGCGTATATCAGTGTCAGGAGTACTCCATAATCCCGATATTGATATAGGCGCCCTTTATTTTGCCAACGCTGCGGGAGTGGCCCCACCAAAAGGCCAAGGTAATTATCCCAGGTACGATTTAATAGGCAGCAGACAGCAAAACGATGACGCCTACACCAGTAAGCAGGAACCCGCTGATTTGGCTAATCCGTTCTGCTTGGGGGAGTAGCTTCTCTGCTAGAAAATAAAGGGCTAGCCCCGCCATCCAAACTAGGCTCATAATGCCGCCGACAAACATCAGCAGCATCAAGGCCCAGCAGCAGCCGGTGCAGTAGGCGCCATGGCGGAGCCCCATGATCAGCGCTCCGCCGTTGCCTTCGCGCCATTCGGTCATCAGAAAGCTTAAGGGCGAACGACACTTGTTCAGGCAGGCCTGTTTAAGATCACTGAACTGGAAAGCACCTGCGGTTACCAGCAGGGCGCCTCCCAACAGTGGGGTGACGTGGCCCATGGATGAGCTTAACAGCGCACTCTGCTGCAATGCCCATTGCATGACGGCGGCTGCCACCGCAAACGCCAGCCACACGGCAAGGTAACCTGCTATGAAAACCCAGGTGGCTGCGCTGGCACCTGCCTTGCGTTCGCGCTGCTGGTGGATGCGCAGAAAAGTAAGCAGCATGGGGCTAGCGCTGGGTAGCATCATGGCCACCATCATCACGCTCCACATCACAGTGGCCGTGACCAGCACGCTCATGCCGTCGTCGCCTGTGCTGGCCATCTCCCCATTCATCGGCATTTGCGCGTGCATGCCGTGCATAATCAGGTAACCCCACGCCAATATTGCCACGGTTATCAGTGCTAACCAGGTTAGTAAGCGTTCCCGGGCATGGAGAGTGCTCATCGTCAGTTCCATCGCCAATGCCCCCTCAAGACCCGCTGTAAGCGAAGGGTGAATAAAACGCACTGCGTTCGCTAAGATCAATGTTGATGCCGTAAGCACGGTGCAGCAACGATTGCGACTTGGCCACTACCAGAGACTCGCCCGGCGCTACCGCCAACGGGTGATGATGAATGGTCACCTCAGCGCCGTTCTGGCCCTCCAGGGCGGTAATTTCCGTGTTGGCGGATTGGCCAAGTTTCAGATGTCGATGCCCCTTTTCCACTTCAAACTGGATGGGAAGGTGTTCTACCGCGAGCACCTCGCCGATAAAGGTGGCCAACAGCGCCGGGTGGCCACCAGCCTGGCCGCCGAAGATGCGGCTTAGCGCTTCCTGTTGGGCCTCATCTGCCCGCTGGTCGATATACAGCACGACTTTCCAGTTGCCCTCGGCCATGGGGCCGGGGGAATGCAGGGCGATGGCCACATTCCTATCGCCGAGATCCACCGCCTCGAACTGGCCTTGAGTAATGTGCCAGCCCACCAGGGCGGTACATTCACCCTCGGTAGGGCTGCCGAGGAAGATACACGGGCAGGCACCTTTGCAATTGCAGCTTTCGAGGTAGTCGCCTTTCAGGCTCCATTGGGGATTCATGTCGTCTCCTCCTAACGTCGTTGGATGGCTTTTGTGATATTTCTTTTTGGGTATCTTTTGTTATAGCGCTGAATCGCTCGCGGGATGTGAGGAACTGATGAGAATTACGTGAGAATTGCATCTGAGTGTCATCGTTCGGCGCGCAACTACTGTGTCGGGTGGTATTTGTAGCTATGCTGAACTCAGGTATCAGCTAAGCCTGACACGTAGAGAAACCAGCCATGTGGCAATGGACGTCGGATTTGACGACCAACCGGGCCTATCAGGGTTTCGTTGGCCGCACTAATGAGCTTGATACTCTTCGCGGTGTGCTTGCGACGGCAGGGCCTCGGGTGGCGCATGTCTATGGTATTACCGGCATTGGTAAGACGGCGCTGCTGGACATATTGGCGGCCGAGGCGGAGGACGCAGGTGCTAGCGTCATCCGACTGGACTGTCGCCACATAGAGCCCACCGAACCTGGATTTTTACATGCGCTAGGTGTCGCCATTGGGGATGGCGGATCGGGGGTGGATACGCTGGTGGAGCGATTGGGCCTGCTGAGCCCCACAGTTCTTCTTGCGCTGGATACCTACGAAGTGTTCAGGCTGCTCGATACCTGGCTGCGTCAGGTATTTGTCCCGTTGTTGCCGGATAACGTACGCATCGTCTTTTTCAGTCGCCAACGCCCTCTGGATGTCTGGTTTGCGGCGCCGGACTGGGGGCGCCTGGTTCAGAGTGTGCCGGTACAGCCGTTGAGCCCGACGGAGGCTCAAGTGCTCCTTAACTTGCATGGCATACAAGAGGAAGACGCGGTCTCCCTGATCCGGGCCGCCCATGGTCATCCGCTGGCGCTGAAACTGGCGGCCACCGCCAGCCGGGAAAACCACGCCCGTTCGTGGCCGCAAGAGACGGTGCTACAGCACGCGGTTGATGAGCTGAGTCGGATGTTTCTTGCCGATGTGGAAGATTCAGCGAGCCGACATGTGCTGGAGGGCGCCGTGGTGCTACGCCGGGTGACGGTCTCTCTGTTACAGGCATTGTTTCCGGAACTAGATCCCCAGGATGCCTACGAGCGGCTGCGCAGGTTGCCTTTTGTGGATGGCATGCATGACGGGCTGATTATTCATGAGGCCGTGCGTGATCCGCTTGCCCGCTCCCTGCATGCCAGCGACCCTAGCCGCTACCTGGACTATCGTCGGTCGGCCTGGCGACAACTGGTTAGCGAGTCGCAATTCGCGGCCAGCGACGATCTCTGGCGCTATACGGCGGACATGCTCTACCTGATTGAAAACCCCGTGGTGCGTGAGGCATTTTTCCCCACCGTGACGACGCTTCACAGCGTGGAAGCGGCACAGCCTCAAGACGATGAAGCCCTTACCGGGATTGTCCGCGCCCGTGATGGCCGTCAGGCCAGCGAGCTTCTGCTGCAATGGTGGCGGCGCATGCCCCAGGCGTTTTCCATCGTGCGCGGCGTGACCGGGGAAGTAGAAGGACTGTATTGCAAACTGCGCTCCGACCAGGTTGAACCCAGTTGGTTGCTCAATGACCCGGTGACCGCCCAGTGGTATTCCCATCTTGAACAGTCGCCTATGCGGTCGGGCGAGGTGGCGTTATTTTGTCGCCGCTGGCTAAGTCTCAAGGAAGGCGATTCACCCAGTGAAATACAGGCGGCTATCTGGCTGGATCTCAAGCGTAGTTACATGGAGCTGCGCCCTGGGCTGCGGCGGGTCTATCTTACGGCGACCGATCTTGGCGCTTACCGGCAAGTGGCGCAGCGGCTGGGGTTTGAAGCCCTTGGCGGATGGGAGGTGGAACTGGATGGCGTTTGCTATCCGAGTGCGGTGCTCGATTTCGGGCCGGAGTCTGTGGATGGCTGGCTGGCGGAGCTTGCCGCGGCCGAGCTGGGCATAAAGCGTGATCCTGCCTTGTTAGATGTCGAAGCCCGGCAACTGATGTTGGCGGAAGGCTTCGTTGCGCTGACGCCCCTTGAGTTCGGTGTCATGCGCTATTTGGTCGAACACCAGGGTAAGGCAGTGTCCCGTCGTGAGCTGTTGCAGCATGTCTGGGGTACCCGATATCAAGGAGGCAGCAATGTGGTTGATGCCATTGTACGCACCTTGCGCCGCAAACTTGGCAGCCAGTCTGCGCGGATAGAGACGTTGACTGGAGTGGGTTATCGGCTGAGATAATCGATTATCGTCTATCAGGTAAGTGGTTACTCATACGTAGTTTCTCCTGGGAAAATATCACGGTTTGCTGGCCCCTTGGCGTTATCGGTCAATGACTCCTATGTTGGTGGAAAGACACGGGAGGAATAATAATGGATGCACTAGCGAGAAAACTGGGTCTCAAGACGGATCCCATCATTTTTTTCACGTCCGCAGGGATCATGATCCTTTTTCTTGTGGTGCTACTGATTGCGCCGGGCCCCATCGGGGCAGCCTTTGGTGCCGGGCGGGAGTGGATTGTTACCAATCTTGGCTGGTTTTTTATTTTAGGGGTGACGAGTTGGGTAGCGTTTCTGCTGTGGGTAGCGCTTAGCCGGTTCGGGGCGATCCGCTTGGGGGGCAATGATGCAAAACCTGCCTACAATAATATCTCCTGGTTCACCATGCTGTTCGCAGGCGGCATCGGAACGGTGCTGATGTTCTGGGGCGTGGCCGAACCCATTTCCCACTTTTCTAATCCACCCAGGCCGGATGTTGTGCCTTTCTCTGTGGAAGCCGCCGACGATGCCATGAGTTTTTCGATCTACCATCTGGGGCTACATACCTGGGCGATTTTCGCTATGCCCGGACTGGCTTTTGCTTACTTTATTTATCGCTATAATCTGCCGATGCGTTTTAGTTCAGTATTCTATCCGCTGTTAGGCGAGCGCATTTATGGCCCTCTCGGCAAATCTCTGGATGTCTTCGCCATACTTGGCACCCTGTTTGGCGTAGCGGTCTCTATTGGCCTGGGCACCCAACAGATCAATGCGGGGCTAACGGAGTTGTTTGGTATTCCAGATGCCGTTATCACCAAGGTGTTCATCATTGCCATGCTGACGGCTGTCGCTGTGGGATCGATTGTGGCGGGGCTGGATTCAGGCGTGAAACGGCTTTCTAATATCAATATCGCCATGGCCGTCGGCCTGTTGTTGTTTGTACTCTTTACCGGGTCGACCGTTTTCCTTTTGCGCGCTGTGGTCGAAACCTTTGGTCTCTACATAACGAACCTGCTGCCCATGGCTTTCTGGAATGACACGCTGGCAAGCTATTCCAGGGATGGCGGCGCCTGGGGGTGGCAGGGTAGCTGGACGGTATTCTATTGGGCCTGGACAGTGACGTGGTCGCCTTTCATCGGGATCTTTGTGGCGCGAATTTCACGCGGGCGCACAATCCGCGAATTCGTCCTTGGTGTGCTTTTTGCCCCCTCTATCTTCACACTGGTTTGGTTTGCAATTTTTGGTTGGTCGGCAATGGAGATCGACGGGATTGGGCCCGATGCTCGAGAAGCACTGGGAGAGCAAGCAGGTATCTTGTCTGCCGCCGTAGGTGAAAGCATCCCCCTCGCTATGTTCGCATTCTTCGAGAGCTTCCCGGCCGCTACGTTAATCCAGGGCTTGGCTGTTGTGATCGTTGCGATCTTCTTTGCCACGTCATCAGACTCTGCGTCCCTGGTTGTCGATATGCTGTGTACCGGCAGTGCGGATCCCGGACCATGGCATCAGCGTGTTTTCTGGGGTGTTTCGGAGGGTATGCTGGCAGCGATGCTGATTGTGCTTGCGGGCGATGCCGGGCTTACTGCTTTGCAGGAAGTGATTACCGTTGTTGGCCTACCGATGTTCATTTTGGTGTTTGCAATGATGTTCGCGTTATACCGCGGCCTGTCGCAGGAAGATCTTAGCAAAGTGCAGGTGGGGCGCCCGCCCAAACGTGAGGAGTTAGCGCCGGATGAATAGGTAAGCGGTGGATCAGAACTATCATAAGCAAATTTCCACGCTGAGAAGCTCGCTCAGTTGCTGCTGAGAAAGGCGTCTATCAGCCATGTAGTAGAGTATGTCACCATCTTTGAGTGGGCGGTCGTTGGCGGGATTGAGCATATTACCTTCGCCGTCGCCACTGCTATTGGCGAGCCCCAGTACGGTGGCGTTATAAACCTTTTTTGCTTGCATAAATAGATCGCCAAAGGTGGCGCCGGCAGGCGGTTGGCTTAACCTGGTTTGGTACTGGGTAGCGCCACGATCAACCGCGAGTAGTTCGTTAACGACCCGTGAAATTCCCGCATCAGAGGCTGAGCGTACCAGCATTTCCAACGCTAAGGCCTGGGTGCATTCGATGCCGGGCAAAGTGCGCCGTAACATCGCTGCGGTGTCGGGATTGGCGCAGTGGGCAACGATATGAGCGTTTTTTGCTTTAAGGCTGTAGGCACTTAGCGCTACGGTGGCCACCCGATCATCGCTGGTGTCGTAAATGATGATGCGGCTGGCGCTTTCGACACCCGCTCGCTTGAGAAGCTCGGCATTGGAGAAACTTTCCCCTTTAATAAACTTTAAATCCGCAGGGCGTGGGTTGCTCATCTCTTTGGTAACGCAGAGCACGATTTCATCCGGCAGGCCTTTATCGGCTTTAAGAATGTCCAAAATGCGCTCGGTAGTTTCGCCGTGCCAGCCAATGACAAGGGTGTGACCGGACAAGTGGCTGAAATCACCTTTACCTTGCATCTGTAATCTCCAAAAATTTGAAAGTGTGACGGTGGCTTTACCGATCAAGGCAGCGAACAGTGAAATGCCGCCTGGAATGAGATAGATCGTAGCGATCCACTTCCCGGCCACGGTTGTTGGGCTGAAATCGCCGAAACCTACGGTGCTAGAAACAACGACATAAAAATAAACCCAGTTGGTAGCGGAGTCGGCCACCGATTCGCCGACCAGTGAGAAAAGCACCCAGGTGGTGCCCATATGGGCGAGCACAATAAGAAGCAGAAATGTCCACGAAATTTGTAGCGTAGAGGCTTTAAGAACGCGGAGCAGTCGCTGAATAACAGGCATGGTGATCTCTTACGGTGATGGTGTGTCAGCCCAGTTTTTCGGCATGGGAATTGATTGATGATAAAAGAGTGACCCGGTTCCTTCGCTGTCGCTAGCCCTATCATCACCTTTAAAATAAAAATGAGCTGTTGAAGCGAAACAATACGCGCCTGCTAGCGTACTCTTAATAAACAAAAGGGCCGCTATTCGCGACCCTTTCATATTTGCTAACTGGATTTATTAAGCAAAGTGTTTGGCAATCCAGGAAAATGCGCTATCGGTTAGCGATTTTTTACCGTGATGTTCTCGGTGCTGGCTCCATACCATGCCACCTGACACGACCACTAGGCTCATCAACATGCCAGCAAGGATAAGTTCATTCATGGCTTATCATCCTCATCTGAGGTTTTATCACGCTCAACGTAACCATAGCCGAAAGACCCTACAAAGATCAAGATTATACCTAGCCCCACACCGAGCCAAACGTTATCGGTATTCAGGCTGGGGTTAGTGACTACCCAGCCAGCAGTGAAGCAGGTAGCGACCACAATGACTCCAACGTTGCGAGTCGCCTCTAAAAACTGTTGACGAGTCGCTCGGGCGCCGATTCTACGGCGATGGGCCGAGGCCCTGCGTTCTTGTAAGCTTTTCGTTAGCCTGGCACGCAGGGCCTCTTGTGGGTCTTTACCGCCATGAGGTTCTTTCAAGCCATCACCTGCCATTAATCCAGCAAAATCAACGTGAAAATAATGTGGTATTAAAATCCTGCCTTATTCACTTGGGTGCCGCGTATGCCGTCACCGTAGACCATGGTGTCGCCAGCCTTCTCTGCCAGTTGGCGACAGTCTGCGGTTCTTGATGAAGTGGGGCCTGAACTGCAGCCTGCAAGTATAAAGGTAACCTGGCAAAGGGCGATGAGTGCTTTCATTGATGACTCCTTGTCAACAAATAATCCATTCGACATTTAACCTTATAGGCGTTGCATATGTCGATGTCATGCGGGGGAACATCGTGCTTAACCTGAATGTCATAGCTGAAGTTTTATTTTTTAGGATAAGCATATGGATCGTGTATTTGCATGGGATCACCACCACAGTCAGGTTGTTTACCGCATTCCCGGCCATCAGTATGAAGATGGCCGGGAAGATAGCGCTCTCTCTCCCGTATGGCTGCCCGCGGAGGAATCAGATTTACCCGAGGGGGTAATGATTGACGATCTGCGCAAAGTATCCGTTAAGGAGTAGCCGCGGCGTGTTCTGAACAGCTGCTTTGCGCGCTATTCAACGCTTTCAAACAGAGGATTTTCAGGCGTACAAAATAGATTGTGTTTGGCTAGTGATCGGCTAATATGCGGATGTTAGTCCCACCATCTCTGGATATGCCGCCATGTTAAAAGGTTTGATCGTCTGTTTTGCGGTATTGTTTGCGCAATTGGCGGTACTGCACGTGATTGATGCTCGTATCTATAATTCTCCTCAAGATGCGCGTCAAACGGCGGTAACCTCCGTTACACCACATAAAGATGAAAAAGAAGACGAAGAAGAGGTGCAAAGCTAAGCAGTGGTTATCCTCGATCCGGTTTTTGAAGCCGGTGAAGTATAACCTAGCCTTGCTAGCAACCCTTTGGCGGCGCTGGGCGTCGCCAAAGGGGCGGTTTGAACGATCAATAAGTAGAATTTTTTTCATCTTTTGGTGTCCAAACGAAGTGCTTAACCAGCATAGACAACGCTTACAAAGCGGTTTCAACGTTGAATCACCATTGGTGAAGGGGTGTTCTCGAGACAGACAAAGGCTTGCGTCTGGAACTCGGTAACGGCATGCTTGTCAGTTGTTGGAAATACCATTAGGGAGCATGAACACATGGCTTACAACGATTTACGCACGGCACGTCCTCAGTCGAGTGGCGTTGCCAATAGTGTTAGCACTAACAAGGTATTGCGTAACACCTACGCGCTACTGGCAATGACGCTGCTGTTCTCAGCAGTCACCGCGGGTGCTGCTGTAGCCCTCGGCATCCAACAAATGAACATCTTCGTGTTCTTGGTTGGTGCCTACGGCTTAATGTTCCTGGTACATAAAACCGCAAATTCTGCGGCCGGCTTATTAGCAACGTTCGCCTTTACCGGCTTTATGGGGTTCACGCTTGGGCCGATTCTTTCTGCCTACCTGACCCTGCCTAATGGCGGTGCGTTGATTATGAACGCGTTGGCCATGACCGGTCTGACGTTTGTTGGTCTTTCCGCGGTAGCGCTAACCACCAAGAAAGACTTTAGCTTTTTGAGCAACTTCTTGATGGCGGGCGCCATCGTGTTGATTCTGGCCATGGTGGCTGGGTTCTTCTTTAACATCCCGGCGCTTTCATTGATGGTGTCAGCTGGCTTTGTGCTGTTTGCTTCAGCAGCCATTCTGTATCAAACCAGTGAGATCATTCATCGCGCTGGTGAAACGAACTACATTCTCGCTACGGTGACGCTCTACGTATCCATCTACAACCTGTTTGTTAGCCTGTTGTCGATTTTGGGTATTATGAGCAGCGATTGATCTAAGCAAACGATAGACGATATGACAGGCCCTATTGCTAGGGCCTGTCTTTTTTTAGGGTAACCGTTACCAGGTATTATCATGATGCAGTACGGCTTATTGGTGATGGGGGCGCCGTATAGCAGCCCAGCACCGCACTCTGCATTGCGTTTTGCCCATGCCGTTCTAGCGCGAGGGCATCAGATTGCCGGTGTTTTTTTCTATCACGACGGCGTTCATAATGCATCATCGCTGATGGCTCCTCCCCAGGATGAACTCAACCTCAGAGAAGCCTGGATTGAGCTGCATCAGCAGCATGCGATTCAGTTAGATGTCTGTATTGCCGCTGCGTTGCGGCGAGGATTGATGAGTGAATCGGAAGCACAGCGACATGGCAAGCAGGCCTTTAATGTAGCACCTCCTTTCGAGTTGACAGGGCTAGGGCAACTGCTTGAGCTACAGCAACGCGCTGATCGCCTGATTACCTTTGCTTGAAGGAGAGCCAATGGCGACACCTGATGCGCTATTAGTGATAATTCGCCACGCGCCCCACAGCTCAAACTGGTTACGTGAAGGGTTAGATGCCGCACTGGTGGCGGCGGCCTTTGGACAACCCGTGCATTTGCTGTTTATGGGGCAGGGTATAATGGCACTGCTGAAAGAACAGGGCAGTGGTGCGCCGGGGCAAAAAGCCACGCTGCCCACCATTGATATGTTGGAAATGTATGATATTGACAAGCTTTGGGTGACCGAAGAAGCGCTGCAAGGGATGCATCTATCCGCCGATTCACTGGTAGAGGGCATCACCCTGATAGCGGATCAGGAAATACCAGGGCTGTTACAGCAGCACACCCAGATACTTAACTTTTAGGCCTAGTGAGAGAATTATGATCTTACACATCCTCACCAAAGCGCCTGATAGCATTGTCGCTACTCAAATGCAGCAAGCGATAGGGGAGCAGGATGCCGTGCTGCTGATCGAAGAAGCGGTAACAGCTGCCCTTGATCCCTCCTGGCAGGCATGGCAGCAGTGTCAGTCGCGCATATTCCTTCTATCGGAAGACCTTATAAGCCGCGGGCTTGCCAGCATTGCCACGGATAATGAGCTGCCCACACTAGAGATGGATGGCTTTGTGGCGCTCACCGAGCAGTATGAAAAGACAGTTACCTGGTACTAAGATGTCTGACACGAAAATATACCGTTATCTTGATTCGCAAAAAAAATATCCGCTAGACCCGGAAGGGTATCTCGTTAACCAGTCAGAGTGGGACGAATCTGTCGCTCATTTAATGGCTGAAGAAGAGGGTTTAACACTTACCGCTGAACACTGGGAAGTTATCAAAGTCGTGCGAGCATTTTATCAGCGTTACGAAATGGCTCCGGCGATGCGACCGCTTGTGAAAGCAACCAAAAACGCACTGGGTGAAGAGAAAGGGCGTTCTATTTACCTGATGCAGCTTTTCCCCGGCAGCCCGGCAAAGCGAATTGCCCGCCTGGCCGGTTTGCCGAAGCCTACCAACTGCCTATAATCCGTGTGAATGGCTCGCTGGTTTGCGAATAGCTTAGGCCACATCACCGCGCGTACAGACCGACAAAACAACGGCATCGTCTGGACTAGTGGATACCAGTGCATGGCCCATATCACTATCAAAATAGATGCTGTCGCCCTCAGCTAGCACTAATGGGGCGTAAAATTCGGTGTAGAGCATAATATCGCCATGCAGCACCATCAAAAACTCTTCGCCATCATGACGTACCCACTGGTGATACTCGTCAAAGCTGCGTGCCCGTACGATGGTTTTGAAGGGAATCATACGTTTTTGGGCGAGCTGATGGCCCAATAATTCGTGCTCGTACGTGGGCGTGGGGTGCAGTTGCCCTTTGCCTTTACGGGTTAGATCGCGCCTCCCCATGGTATAACGTTCCCGCTTGGGGGGCGTGAGCAATTGAGGCAAGTCGATGTTGAGCCCAGTAGTGAGTTTTTGCACCACGCTAAAGGTGGGGGAGACTTGGTCGTTCTCAATTTTAGACAGCGTTGAGCGGGCAAGCCCGGTGCGCTGGCTAACCTCTTCCAACGTCCACTGATTAGCGAGACGAATTTGTTTGAGCCGCTCGCCTAAACGCAACGGCTCAACAAAGGGTTTGCTTCCCGATGCAATACGCAGCGCGGCATGCTCTTCAGTCGTAGCGGTCATAGGTTGTCACATTGGCTGCGTTGTCTAACGGTGCGTGTCTATAGGCGCGCGTAAACAAGCATGATATCACAGCAAAGAAGTGGCTAAGAACGGCCGGCAGAAGCAAGAGTGCTGATGCATATCTAGGGTGCTTCAGCAAACGGCAGCCCTAAAAGCGCTTTTAGATGCGCCTCAACGCCACTCGCCAGCGACTTCGGGTTATAGCCGCCTTCAAGCACCGATACAATGCGATTATCGGCATACAGGGTGGCGATCTCCATGGCTAGATGGGTAATCCAGTAGAAGTCTTCATCCTCTAAACAGATATCCCCCATGGGGTCATCACGGTGAGCGTCGAAACCCGCGGAGAGCATCACCAAGTCAGGTTTAAAGGCGTGCAGGGCAGGTAGCCAGTGGTTTTCGATGATGCGCCGGAACTCTGGGCCATCGGTGCCCACTTCAAGCGGGGTATTCACAACGTTTTGCCACTCGCTGCGCAAATAACGCCAGGGGTAAAACGGATACTGGAAGCTGGTGCAGATCAGTATCTCAGGATCATTTTTAAAGATATCGATGGTGCCATTGCACTGATGAACATCAAAATCCAGTATAGCGATACGCTTGGCACCATATTTGGCTCGCGCATGGGCCGCCCCCACGGCGATATTATTGTAAAAACAGAATCCCATCGCGTCGCTGGCTTCCGCATGGTGGCCTGGTGGTCTAACCGCACAAAAGACGTTATCCGCCTGACGCTTAAATACCTGATCTACCCCACGAATAACCGCTCCCGCTGCAACCCGTGCGGCTTGTAAGCTGTCAGGATTCATCATGGTATCGCTATCTAGCGTAACGAGGCCTTCGGTGGGCAAGCACTTCTCTAGGGAGCGCAAATGGCGCAAGGGGTGTACTCTGGCAAGAGACTCCTCGCAGGCTGCCTTGGCATCGGCCTGCATGGTTTGCTGTAATAACCCAACAAGCGATAGGCGAGCGCGAATAGCCTCCAGACGCTGAGGGCTTTCAGGATGCTCCGGCCCCATGTGGTGCAATGAGCAGTCTGGGTGGGTAAGGTAGGCGGTAATCATTCCAACGCTCCATTATCATTGATGCCACCTTAATCGCCTTCAGGGCCTGGGCGACAGTGTCAATAAGTCGTACAGCCGCGATTCATGTCAGGGGAGACGCATTTTGAGTACGCGCTTTTTACACCATTTTTTCGAACCTCGCACACTAGCGGTGTTTGGCGCCTCTGAAAAACCCGCGTCGTTGGGCGGTCTAGTGCTGAGAAATATTCAGGAGGGTGGTTTTAAAGGGCCGCTCTGGGCAGTCAATCTAAAAGGCTACTCCCAAGTCTTCGGTGTGCCGTGCGTCAGCCGCGTAAGCGAGCTACCCGAAGTGCCCGACTTAGCCGTGGTCTGCTCGCCGATTGAAGGTGTGCCCAGCCTGATTAAAAAGCTTGGGCAATACGGTGTCAAAGCGGCCCTGGTGCTCTCGGGCGGCGCTTACCTGGATCGAGATAAAGGCAATCAGGGTTCCATTCGCGAACGAATGTTGAGTGCGGCACGCGTCTCGGGTATTCGTGTACTCGGCCCCGAGTGCATGGGGCTAATTGTACCGGGCAAAAAGCTTAACGCCTCTTACGCCAGTCAGCCGGTGAAAGCGGGCCGCGTCGCTTACCTGGGCCAGTCCGGCATGCTGGCCAATGCGATGATTGATTGGGCCGCCGGGCGTGATGTGGGCTTTTCGCACTTGATAACCGTTGGCGACAGTGTCGATGTGCTATTGCCAGACCTGATCGATTACGTTAATCAATTCTCGCCCGCTCAGGCCATTATGCTGCACCTTGAGCGAATCAGCGACGCCCAGCACTTTATGACCGCCGTGCGTGATGCATCACGTAATCGTCTGGTACTGGCAATAAAAAGCGGCCGCACCCCAGAATCGGATATATCCGGCATGTCACCCACGCCTGGGATTGCTAACCGTGACGTGGTGTTTGATGCCGCTTTTGCTCGGGCAGGGGTGGTGCGGGTAAATGATTCCGATGAGCTGCTTGATGCGCTGGAAACCCTGTCGCGCATGAAACCCCTGAAGGGCGATCGTCTGGCCATTGTCTCTAACGGTTTAGGGCCCGCCATGCTGGCGATCGATAAGCTGATTAGCGCGGGCGGTAAATTGGCTGAATTTAGCGACGAAACCCAGGCAGCGCTGCACCGTAGCGAGGTCGATATGAGCAAGCCGGGCGAGAACCCGGTGGATCTGGGCGGCAACGCCTCGCCCGAGCGGTTTGTCCAAGCGCTGGAGATTGTCGCTGCTGACGCCAACGTGGATGCTGTATTGGTGGTGCATGCACCCACCCGGATGGCGCCATCGCTGGTGACTGCCCAGGCGCTGATCGATAACCGCAAGAAATTTCGCCGCAACCTCCTCACCAGTTGGATGGGCTTAAAAGAGGCGCTTAATGCGCGCCATATCTGTAATTTAGCCGGGATTCCAACCTATATTTCACCCGAAAAGGCCGTTAAGGCGTTTATGCATATGGTGATTTATCAGCGCGTTCAAGCGCTGTTGCAAGAGATCCCCCCCAGCCTGCCATTTTCCACCAGTCCAGAAATACGCGCCCAGTGCCGTACACTGATTAAGCAGGCAAAAGAGCAGGGCAGGCAAACCTTGACCCACTCTGAAACCGCCCAAGTGCTCGAGGCCTACGGTATCCCCACGGCACCCAGCGTGTATTTGGCCAACCCCGATGAGGCGCTTGCTCGCGCTGCAGAGATACCTGGCACCAAGGCGCTGAAAGTGGTTCATGAAGGCAATTGTCGTCCTTATCGCTACCGCAAGCACCCGCATAAAATTTCAGCAGGCTTGCTACAGGACTTGGACACACCCGAACAGGTAGCGGAAGGCGTTCGCCAGCTAGGTGAAAAAGTCGCTGAAAAATTTCCCGAGTATGCGATCCGCGAGTACTGTTTACAGCCCATGCAGCGTGGCAAGCACTCGATGCAGATTTGCGCGGGCATTACCCGTGATCCGGTGTTCGGCCCACTTATCGTCTTTGGCATCGGTGGTTATAAGGTCAACGTGCTGGCTGACCGCCAGGTCGCGCTGCCGCCGCTCAATATGAGCCTGGCTGCCGATGTAGTAGGGAGAACCCACGCCGCCTCATTAATTCGTGAACACTCCGCCGACCCAGAGCGTGACATTCAGCATTTATGCCAAATGCTGGTCAAACTATCGCAAATGGCATCCGATCTGAGCGATCTACGGGGTCTGGAAGTAAATCCTCTGCTGCTGAATCGTGACGGTATGGTCGCCGTCGATTTCGCCCTGGATCTTGGTTCGCCATCGCGCTTTGCGATCATGCCGTACCCTGAAGAGCTGCGTGAATGGGTGACGCTGAAAAACGGCTGGCAGGTCGAGGTAAGGCCTATTCGTGCCGAAGATGCCCATTTGATTACCACCTTCCATCGCCAGCTCTCGGAAGAGAGCATCCGTTTCCGCTATTTCCATAATAAGTCCAATTTAACCCAGCGCGACCTGTCGATTCTGTCGCATATCAATTACGACCGTCAGATGGCGTTTATCGCGGAATATTTAGGCGATGAGGGCAGCAAAGAAATGCTTGGGGTGGTGCGGGTATGGAATGACCCGGACAATATTCGTACCGAGTTCTCGGTCATTATTCGTGATGACCTTCAAGGGCTGGGCATTGGCAGCCTGCTAATGAAGAAGATGATCGATTACTGCACGAACATCGGCACTCTGGAAATGGTCGGCAAAATTATGGTCGATAACCATCCAATGCGGGCGCTAATGAAACACTTAGGCTTTAAATGCCGCTATAACATGGAAGAGCAGGTGATTGATGCGGTGTTACGCCTCAACGAACCCGAAAGTGAATGGCAGCGGCACCGCCTTGAGAGCCTACCAGATTAGGCATTTGAAAAGCTTTAAAAACGATAAGACCTGCGTATAAAACGCAGGCCTAAATTGTGAACTTGTTGCTGACGTTATGGCGCCATGCGGAAACGGCCCCATTCACCGCCGTCACGACGCTCAAAGCGTAGGCGGTCATGGAGGCGGCTAGGCTGACCCTGCCAAAACTCGATCATTTCCGGCGTGACACGATAGCCACCCCAGTGGATCGGGCGGGGAATATCCTGGCCATCATAGGCTTGCTCAAAGCGCTTTTGGCGCTCTTCGATCCAGTTGCGGTCGGGAATCACCACACTTTGAGTCGCAATCCATGCGCCCAATTGGCTACCCCGTGGTCGGCTGGCAAAGTACTCATCAGACTCATCGGCTGAAACCTGCTCAACAGGCCCTTCAATACGTACCTGTCGTGAAAGCGAAGGCCACCAGAAGGTCATGGCCGCGAAGGGCACATTGCTCAGCTCGCTCCCCTTATGACTATGGTAATTGGTGTAAAAAACCATGCCGCGCTCATCAAATCCCTTTAACAGGACCACCCTAGCGTGAGGGCGGCCTTGGCTATCTACGGTGGCTAGTGTCATGGCGTTGCCATCTTTGCCCTCTTTTTCCAGGGCAAGGCTAAACCACTCATCGAATAGCACGAATGGATCGTCGGGTGTCTGGGACTCATCAAGCCTGCCGCCTTCATAATCACGCCTGATATCGGCTATGTTACGTGTCATCGAATACTTCTCCCTGGAGTTTCATCCATGTTCGCCGGTCTGTCTTTAAAGCTCAAGTGACCGACATCAATGGATGTTTAATGCGTTGACTCACTGCTTATATTTTCGGCGGTGTTGCGACTAACCGTTACGACTGACGATTGCGGCTAACTGTCTCGCATTCTATGAGAAAGACTCAATTAATGCGAAGCTATCTCACCACTGGGGGCTCATCACTGCTGAGAGAGGACATGTTATGCGCGACAAGGTAGCGATTGAGGTATGGGATGGCTGGCTTCGCCTGTTTCACTGGGGGTTAGTGGCGGCGGTGTTGATTTCATTTTATACCACCAAGACTAGCGGAGCGCCTTTCCTATTTCCAATTGAAGTGCATGCCCAAGCGGGCTACCTCATAATCGGATTACTCGTTTTCCGATGGCTGTGGGGCCTACTGGGGAGCGTGTATGCGAGATTTAAAACGTTTTTATATCCACCCGTTGAAACAGTTGCTTATTCCCAATTGCTGCTAAAGCGTCGGCCCGGCGCTTATGCCAGCCATAATCCGCTAGGCGGGTGGATGGTACTGCTGATGCTGCTTTCGCTTAGTTTCCAAGCAGTGAGCGGCCTGTTTTTAAGTGACGATATCTTTTTTCAGGCGCCGCTCTATGGCGTATTTGGCGATGGGGTAGGTGGCCAGCTTAGAACCCTGCATCAACTCAATAGTGATCTACTCATCATTCTAATCGGTCTGCACCTGGCTGGCTTGATCGCACATCGGCTGCTGGGTGAACCGCTAGTAGCAGCAATGCTGGTAGGTACCAAGCGCTTTCGCCAGCAGCCAGTCGATGCGCGTAACGAACCGTATAATGTTGCCACGCTGCGTTTACGTGCCATCGGCATTTTATTTATTGCTGCTGGCGTCGTCCTATGGCTGTGGTTTTAAAGCACTTGTTTTTATTGCCTCGTTTTCTGTTGACGCAACTGTCGACTGCGAAAGCGTGCATAGCCCATGCAGCCAGCAAAAAGCACCAGCGCGACAACCGCCTCTAGGATTCCGCGCAGACCTTGCCCAGGCAGGGTTATTAACATCACGCCTTGGGTGAAGTAAAGCAGGCTGACAAAAGCGAGCCATGCGTGCCCGCGTGCGCGTTTACCAATGATGGAGGGTAAAAACAGCACCAGGGGAAGCACGAACGCGACCACAGGTCGCCAATTAAATTCGTCGCCTTGAAGTACAAGTCCACGGTAAACAACCAGTAGCAGCAGTATGGCAAAGCTGGCTAATACCACCTGTCGGCTTCGAAGGGTCAGTTTATCAAGCCCATGTTGTGCCTCTACCTTCTCCAGCCACTGCCTCATAATGCCTCCTGACGCATGGCGTGCAGCGCTAGAGCGAGTCGTGCCAGTCGTTTGCCCTGAGCAACACACAGCGCGCGTTCGTGCTCATCGACAGAACGGTCACTACGCGTTCCTGCTAAGTGGCTTGCACCATAGGGCGTGCCACCTGTACGCGTTTCCAGCAAGGTGGTTTCACTATAAGGAACCCCTGCGTAGACCATGCCATGATGCAGTAGCGGTACCAGCATAGTGAGCAGGGTGCTCTCTTGCCCACCGTGGAGGCTGGAGGTCGAAGTGAAGGCACTGGCGGGTTTGTCGATCAAGGCACCGTTCATCCACAGGCTGCTGGTGGAGTCGATAAAATACTTAAGCGGAGCGGCCATGTTGCCAAACCGGGTGGGGCTACCCAGTGCTAACCCGCTGCAGTTGCGCAGGTCGTCTAGCTCAACATAAACAGCGCCCTCTGCAGGAATTTCTGGTTCAATGGCTTCACAGGTCGTTGAAACCGGCGCCACTGTGCGTAAACGCGCTTGAATACCCGGCACGCTTTCTACACCAGCCGCAACCTGCTGCGCCATGGTGGCGGTCGCGCCAGAGCGCGAGTAGTACAGAACCAAAACGTACGGTGTCATTTCACTCATCACTATTCCTGAATGGGTTCATAAAAGCTGTCCTGGCAATAGGGCTTTGCATGAGGGTTTTGCAAAATAGGGCACAGCATGGTGTCTATGGTATCAGAGCGAACGGGAAGTCCGCGTGCTGTACAAACGTATTTTGTTGCTCAGGTAAACGCAGGTAGACCCAGGCCCGGGTGCCATCGTCGAGGGTTATTGTCCTGCGCTCGTAACGAATCCCCAGTCGTTCGTAGCGATCAAGACGAGACAGCTCGTCGGCATCTACTCGTAACAGTAGCCCCTCAACGTTGCTCCCTGGCTGGGGTGAAAGGTCAAGGCCGTTACGTTGATAACCCTCTAAAACCGCATCTTTAGGTGCACCAAAACTTCCCATGACCACTAAGCGAACGGGGGCATAGCGTAGCGTGCCATAAACAAAGACCTGATGGGTGCGCTGTTCGATAGTAGGAAGGTCGTCAGGTCGGTCATAAAACCACGGGCTCAGCATGGTTAACCAGAGCCACCCGGCTAAGCTAAGGAGCCCCACACCGCTTAAAATCAAAAGGCGTTTTAGCCAAACCATTTTAATCACACCAGGGCGCCTCGCAATGTAGGATGAGAATATGAATGGGGCGATAAAAAAACGGACGCTTAGCTTGTCGCTACAGGCAGAGGATGACAAGTTCTATGTTATCGACTGTATGAATCTGCTTAAGCAAACTACCCAGGTTTGCTAGGCTATGTTGGTAA
This sequence comes from Halomonas sp. A3H3, assembly GCF_000982975.1. Classification (NCBI taxonomy): domain Bacteria; kingdom Pseudomonadati; phylum Pseudomonadota; class Gammaproteobacteria; order Oceanospirillales; family Halomonadaceae; genus Halomonas; species Halomonas sp. A3H3. The sequence continues at coordinate 4,568,654 of NZ_HG423343.1, forward strand.
AGTCTGCATGTGAATAGGTGCTCATTAGAACCTGCCGTAGGAGCCTGCAATGAATCAGCCGCTTCGTGATGATCTGGATTTTCGTGCTCTCGTAGGTGATGTGAAACCGCTGCCGCCGAGAAACCGTGCTGACCCAGGCGCTAATCGCAAAAGCCCCTCAGAATCCCAGTTGGCGCGGCGGGAGTGGGCAGAGGAAGAAAGGGTGGCACGCAATTTTCTGTCCGACGACTTTGTCGATCTGCTGCCCCCCTTTGATCCCATGGAGTATCGCCGAGAGGGCATTCAGCAGGGCGTAGTCGATAAATTAAAGCACGGGGGCTATAGCGTTCAGTCGCAGCTCCACTTGCTTCGGCGTCCATTAACAGAGTGCCGCCGTATGCTGTTTCCTTTTATTCAAGAAGCCTACGCCCACGATTTACGCTCCGTTATGATCGTACATGGCCGCGGGCGAGAGATCGATAGCCCCGCCAACGTACTGCGTTCATACCTGGCCAAGTGGCTCTGCCAGTTTGAGGAAGTGCAGGCATACGTCTCCGCACAGCCTTCGGAAGGAGGGTTGGGCGCGACCTGGGTAATGCTACGTAAAAGCGATCGCGCCAAAGCCAATAACCGTGAGCGCCAGCAGAAACGGCGGGGGTGACGGTTTAATAATAGAGCCAGTCACAAATAAAAAGGGCAGCCGAAGCTGCCCTTTTGGGTTTATAACATTCACGCTCTGCGTCTACTTATTATCGGCTAAACGGCGCTCAAACAGCGCCTGTCGCTCTTCAACATCGGGTTGGTAGCGAACGCTGATAAAACTTAGCGCGCGCAGGGCATCCTCGGGATGCTGGTCATCGCGCAGCGCCATGGCAGTAAAACCACAACGGCGCATATACTCCAGCTGATCGACCAGGACATCACCCACCGCGCGCACTTCGCCGCTATAGCCGTAGCGCTCGCGCAGCAGGCGGGCGATGCTGTAGCCACGGCCATCGGTGAAGGCAGGGAAGTCAATAGCGATGGCTACGGCATTACCAAGCTGTTTGCCTAATTCGGCCGTCAGCTCGGTATCGCTGGTGAGTAGTGGTGCCAGCTCAGCGTCTTCCTGATTGGCCTGCCACAACGCCAGCGGCACAAACGCTGGGCGCTGTTCGGGCAGGGTGTCTGCATCGTAGGAAACACACCAAGCGTTTTCCGCCGCAAGCTCGCCATTGAAAATCAAGTGATCGACATGAACCGGTGTCTGTTCAACCGCTTCAGCTTGCGTCTCAGCTGTTTTATTAGGCATAGACACGCTCCTTAAAGGGTTTTAGGCCAATACGGCGGTAAGTATCCAAGAAGCGTTCGTCCTCATGGCGCTGCGACACATAGACTTCCAATACTTTTTCGACCACATCCGGCACGTCTGAGCGGAAAAAGGACGGGCCTAAAATCTTACCAAGCGAGGCATCGTCGGTGGAGTTGCCGCCAATCGATATCTGATAGAACTCTTCGCCTTTTTTATCCACGCCCAGGATGCCGATATGACCCACGTGGTGGTGGCCACAAGCATTCATGCAGCCGGAGATATTCAGATCCAGCGGGCCAAGGTCATACAAGAAGTCGAGGTCTTCAAAACGTTCCTGCAGCGCCTGGGCAATGGGAATGGAGACCGCATTAGCTAAGCTGCAGTAGTCGCCTCCAGGGCAGCAGATAATGTCGTTGAGCGTGCCCACGGTGGGGTTCGCCATACCCAACGCTTCAAGCTCTTCCCACAGCGCTTCCAGTTCATCGACCGGTACGTCAGAAAGCACCAGGTTCTGTTCGTGGGTAACACGCACTTCACCAAAGCTGTAGCGATCGGCTAAATCTGCGACCGCTTCCATTTGGTCAGCGGTGACATCCCCAGGCGCGTGCTCGCGGCGTTTCAGTGACAGCGTTACGGCCTTATAGCCGGGCACTTTGTGGTCGGTCACGTTGTTGGTGACAAAGCGCGCGAAGCTGCGGTTTTCAGCGCGCAAGCGGTCAAAATCTTCGTTAGCGCTCTCTGCAACCGGGCGACGATCAGGCTCGGGAAAGTGAACTTTGGCTGCATCGACGGCTGCTTGGTTAAGCGTTTGCGGGCCGTCTTTCAAATGCACCCACTCTTCCTCGACCCGGCGACGGAATTCCTCAATGCCCAGGGCTTTTACCAGGATTTTAATCCGCGCCTTGAACTTGTTATCCCGGCGACCAAACTGGTTGTATACCCGTACACAGGCTTCCAGGTAGGTGAGCAGATGCTGCCAGGGCAGATCTTCACGTACCACGTCTGCAATCATTGGAGTACGGCCAAGGCCGCCACCGGCTAGCACTTTAACACGCAGCTCGCCGTCGGCGTTGTGCCATAGGCGCAGGCCAATATCGTGTACTTGAATCGCCGCACGGTCTTGAGCAGCACCGCTGACCGCGATTTTAAACTTACGCGGCAGATAGGCGAATTCCGGGTGCAGAGTCGACCACTGGCGGATTAATTCGCACCAGGGGCGTGGATCTTCCACTTCATCGTTAGCGATGCCGGCAAACTGGTCGCTGGTGGTGTTACGAATGCAGTTACCACTGGTTTGAATCGCGTGCATTTGTACTTTGGCGAGATCTGCCAAAATATCCGGCACGTCTTCAAGGGCAGGCCAGTTGAGCTGTAAATTTTGCCGGGTGGTAAAGTGGCCGTAGCCGCGGTCATAGCGGCGGGTGATCTCAGCCAGGGCACGCAGCTGGCTACCCGCCAGCATGCCGTAAGGAATCGCAATACGCAGCATAGGCGCATGGCGTTGAATATAGAGGCCGTTCTGCAACCGTAAAGGGCGAAACTCCTCTTCTCCCAAACGCCCGGCGCGGTAGCGTTCCATTTGGTCGCGGAACTGAGCGACACGCTCGTCAACCAGGGTTTGGTCGTGAATATCATAACGGTACATGTGGCACGATCCTGCTAAAAAGCGAAATGGTCACGTTGAGACGGACGTTAATGTAGCGCCACCTTAACGCGGGCGTCATATTCTTCAAAAGAATATATAATTATCTTTTTATCTCTAAAAGCTATTTAGAACACCAATTACGGGTCAGGCAGACGGTTAGAAAGCAGGGGCCAGCCAGCGGCGTCGTTGCCATACCCATAAAAAGCCGACTGAGTTTATCAACCGGTAGAGCAGTTGCATAAGCCAGATACCTAATAAGCCCTGGTCTAAACCAATCCCGACCCACCAGGCCAGGGGTAAAAAAAGTAGCCACTGCATCCCCAGGGTCAACATCATCACCGTGCGTTGAGCGCCCGCGCCCATTAAGGCCTGGGCGAGCACTAAAGCTGCGGCATCCAGCACAATCATCACGCCGGTTATCTGCAACGGGAGTTTACCCAGCGCTACTAGCTCGCTACTGCTGAAAAATATCCCAAGTACCTGTTCGGGTATCACTAACATCGGCAGCGCCAGCACAAGTAGCAGTAGCCATGCGACCCGCAGCGCATCCAGACCCCAGCGGTGGGCTTCGTGCTGAGCATCTCGGCCTAATGCCTCACCCACTAAACTCATCGCCGCAACGCCAATCCCCACCCCCGGCAAAATTAGCAGCAGTGAAAGATTAATCAACACATGGCCAACCGCGACACTGGCCGTGCCTAGCTGGCTAAGTAACCAAATGAGTACCGCATAACCCGCTGCAAATAAAAACTGCTGCAAAGAGTGAGGAGCGGCAAGTACCAGGGTCGTGCGCAGGGTGGCTAAACAAGGCATGCGTGTCAAAAAATGTTGGGTAAATGGGCTTTTTATGCTCACCCAACACCAAACAATCAAGCCAATAAACAGCGATAGTGTTGTGCCAGCACCCGCACCGCTCGCGCCCATTTTGGGTAGCCCGGCGAATCCATAGATCAACCCCGCACTGGCCACCACATTAATCAAGTGAACCGCCACGATGATACGCAAGTAGAGATGCGTTTGCTGGCGACCGTTCCAGTAGCCACGAAAGCAGAGCGTTAGCGCAATGGCCATTAGTGACACCACCCGCCAACGAAAATAGTCAACGGCGACGCTTTGAACATCATCGGCTTGGCTAATCAAACCAATCAGCAGCGGTGCTTGCCACCAAGCCCAGACGGATAGCGGCAGGCCAACCACAAGCCCAATCACCAGCCCCGAGTTAAGCGGATGGGCAATATCCGCGTGGGCAGCCCCCTCGCGCTGGGCGGTTTGTGACTGCACGCTGGAGGAGAGGCCAAACACAAGAGCACTGAGCATAAACATGGCGTAACCGCCCACGCCAACACCCGCAAGCGCTACCTCACCTAAATGCCCCACCAGGACGGCATCGATCAAGTTAAGCATGCTCTGGGAGAGCATGCCCAACATGATCGGAAAAGCTAAGCGCATGACCTTGCCATGGCGACCGGGGACAAACAGCATTAATTAGCTCGGGTCGTAGGAGAGTACTGGTGAGAGCCAGCGCTCCATCTCCTCAAGGGGCATCTGTTTACGCTCGGCAATGGCCTCGACCTGATCCCGGGTAATCTTACCAGTGGAGAAGTATTTCGACTGGGGATGGGCAAAGTACCAGCCGGAAACCGCTGCCGCAGGCCACATGGCGAAGTTCTCGGTCAACGCCAAACCGGTATTTTCGGTGGCATCGAGCAACCGGAATAGCGTGGCTTTTTCGGTATGATCCGGGCAGGCAGGGTAGCCGGGGGCAGGGCGGATGCCCTGATACTTCTCAGCGATCAGGGCATCGTTGTCCAGCGTTTCTTCCGGTACATAGCCCCAAAACTCTTTGCGTACCCGTTCATGCATGCGCTCGGCAAAGGCCTCCGCAAGGCGATCCGTCAACGCCTGCACCATAATCGCATTGTAGTCGTCGCCTGCCGCCTCATAAGCTTTGGTGAGCTCATCGACACCGTGCCCTGTGGTGACCGCAAAGCCGCCAATCCAGTCGGCTTTGCCACTCTCTTTGGGGGCAATAAAATCGGCCAGACTGTAGCAGATACCGTCACGGCCTTTGGTGGTCTGTTGACGGATATGAAAGAGACGTTCGACGACTTCACTACGTGACTCATCGGCGTACACCTCGATGACATCATCATCCACGCTATTGGCGGGCCACAGGCCGATAACACCGCGGGCCTGAACGCGTTTCTCATCGACCAGCTTGCGCAGCATGATCTTGGCGTCTTCAAACAGGTTGCAAGCGGCTTCCCCCACGACCTTATCGTCGAGAATTTTGGGGTACTTGCCCGCTAGCTGCCAGCTCATAAAGAACGGCGTCCAGTCGATGCGTTCGATCAGTTCTTCCAGGTCGTAATCATCGAAGGTTTTCAGCCCCAGCATATTGGGCTTGGCAGGGGTGTGGACACTCCAGTCGGTGCGAAAACGCCGCTTGCGCGCCTGGGTGTAGTCAAGATCTGCCGCTTTTGGGCGGCGCTTGGCGTTACGTTCGCGAACCTTCTCGTACTCTTCACGGATTTCGGCGACGTAAGGTGTTTTTAAAGCAGGCGTCAATAATTTGCCCGCTACACCAACGGCCCGGGAGGCGTCGGTCACGTAAATCACCGGGTGCTCATACTGGGGCTCGATTTTGACGGCAGTGTGCGCTTTTGACGTGGTGGCACCGCCAATCAGCAGCGGTAGATCCATACCCCTGCGCTGCATCTCTTTGGCAACGTGCACCATTTCATCCAGAGAGGGGGTAATCAGCCCGGAAAGACCGATAATATCGGCGTTATGCTCCTTGGCTGCCTGAAGGATTTTGTCGGCAGGCACCATGACGCCAAGGTCAATCACCTCATAGTTATTACACTGCAAGACCACGCCGACGATATTTTTACCGATATCGTGGACATCGCCTTTGACCGTGGCCATGACGATCTTGCCTTTGGCTTTGGTCTCTTCGCTCTTTTCGGCTTCGATATAGGGAATCAAGTAGGCGACGGCCTGCTTCATCACCCGCGCGGACTTAACCACCTGAGGCAGAAACATTTTGCCGTCGCCAAACAGGTCGCCCACCACGTTCATGCCGTCCATCAGCGGGCCTTCGATCACCTCAATAGGGCGTTCGGCCTCGGCGCGGGCCTGTTCGGTGTCATCCTCGATATACACCGTAATGCCTTTAACCAGCGCGTGTTCGATACGCTTGTTAACCGGCCAGCTGCGCCACTCAAGATCCTCTTTTTTAGCGGCACCGCTGCCGTCGCCTTTATACTTATCGGCAATATCCAGCAAGCGCTCGGTGCCGTCGCTGCGGCGATTGAGCACCACATCCTCTACTGCGTCGCGTAGCTCGGCGGGGAGGTCGTCGTAAACAGCGAGCTGGCCCGCGTTGACGATACCCATGGAGAGTCCTGCGCGGATGGCGTGATAGAGAAAAGCCGAGTGGATCGCTTCGCGCACCGGGTTGTTGCCACGGAACGAGAACGAGACGTTAGACACCCCGCCAGAAATCATCGCGTGGGGCAGGTTTTCGCGAATCCACTGGGTCGCTTCGATAAAGTCGACCGCGTAGTTGTTGTGCTCCTCGATGCCGGTGGCGATGGCAAAGATATTGGGGTCAAAGATAATATCTTCCGCGGGAAAGCCGATTTCATCGACCAGTAGGCGATAGGCGCGCTGACAAATTTCGGTTTTGCGGGCAAAGGTGTCTGCCTGGCCTTCTTCGTCAAAGGCCATGACGACAATGGCAGCGCCAAAGCGGCGGCATTTGGTCGCCTGTTCGCGGAAGGCGGCTTCGCCCTCTTTAAGCGAGATGGAGTTCACCACCGCCTTGCCCTGGACGCACTTGAGGCCCGCTTCGATAATCTCCCACTTGGAGGAGTCAATCATAATCGGCACACGGGCGATATCTGGCTCGCCGGCGATCAAGTTAAGGAAGCGCTCCATGGCTTCCTTGGACTCGAGCATGCCCTCGTCCATATTGATATCGATGACCTGGGCGCCGTTTTCGACCTGCTCCAGGGCGACTTCCAAGGCGGTGGTGAAGTCCTCTTCCACAATCAAGCGCTTAAAGCGCGCAGAGCCGGTGACGTTGGTGCGCTCGCCGACGTTGACGAACAGCGAGTCAGCCTCAATGTTGAACGGCTCTAGGCCTGATAGACGGCAGGCGCGGCTGCGCTCAGGAATTACCCGCGGCGTCATATCGCGAACCGAATCAGCAATGGCGCGAATGTGCTCGGGCGTGGAGCCACAGCAGCCACCGATAATATTCACCAACCCGCTGGCAGCAAACTCGCTGACAATCTCCGACATCTCTTCCGGCGTTTGATCGTACTCACCAAACTCGTTGGGCAACCCCGCGTTGGGGTGAGCGGAGACAAAGGTGTCTGCCTTGGTAGAGAGCTCTTCCAGGTAGGGGCGTAACTCTTCGGCGCCCAGTGCACAGTTCAAGCCCACTGAGAGAGGCTGAGCGTGGCGCACCGAGTTCCAGAAGGCCTCTGTGGTTTGACCCGAAAGCGTACGGCCAGAGGCATCAGTGATGGTACCAGAGATCATCACTGGTAAACGCTCGCCGCGGGCATCGAACAGCTCTTCCAAGGCGTAGATGGCCGCTTTAGCATTGAGCGTATCGAAGATGGTTTCGATCATAATCAGATCGGCACCACCTGCAATTAGCGCTTCGGCGGCTTCGTAGTAGTTCTCACGCAGCTCATCAAAGGTGACGTTACGCTTGGCGGGATCATTCACATCCGGCGATAGTGAGGCGGTGCGCGAGGTGGGGCCTAATACGCCGGCCACGTAGCGGGGTACACCGGTTTCGGCGGCCACTGCATCACACACCTCACGGGCTAGGCGCGCTGATTCACGGTTGAGTTCAACCACCAGCGATTCCATGCCGTAATCAGACTGTGACAGCTGAGTGCTATTAAAGGTGTTGGTCTCAATAATGTCGGCACCGGCTTCCAGGTAGTCACGGTGAATCCGCGTGACCACTTCGGGGCAGGTTAGCGCGAGCAGATCATTATTGCCTTTGAGATCCGAGGGCCAGTCGCTAAACCGTTCGCCGCGAAAATCTTCCTCGCTCAACTGGGCATTCTGCAGCATGGTGCCCATGCCGCCATCCAGAATCAGGATACGTTGGGCAAGGCGTTGGGTGAGGGTCGCGATCAAAGCACTATCAGCCATGGCAGGGGGAGTTCTCCAGCGTCACAGTCGTCAAAGGGGATGTTGTTATCGTCGGAAAAGCAGCATCTGTCGTTATAAGGCGCATAATGATAACAAAAGGGATGGCAAAAGGCGCCCCTACGGAGGCTATACGCAAGATAAGGAAAGATAATTAATAGTCGCTCGTAAAAAGAGCTGTTTAAAATAGCCGACTAAAACAGTCGGGATTGTGTCAGCGCGCTGTTTTGCTTACCATAGACACAAATGACATGTGAAGTGGCGCCGCCACTACCACGGGAGGAAGACAGCCCTCATGACCACGACTAGCGAAAAAGAAACCAGTGTCGATACCCAAGGTATTGATATTACAAACAGTGCGCAAGAATACTTGGCAGAACTGCTGGAAAAGCAGAACGTTGAGGGTATTGCCGTACGCATTTTCATTACCCAGCCGGGCACACCCTACGCGGAAACCTGCCTGGCTTACTGCCGCCCCGGCGAAGAAGAACCCTCCGATGTGCTGCTTGAACTCGAGAAAATCAACGTCTTTCTCGATAAAAACAGCCTGGCGTTTTTGGAAGAGGCGGTGGTGGATTTCAACGCCGACCGCATGGGTGGCCAGCTAACCATCAAAGCGCCCAACGCCAAGATGCCCAAGGTAAATGCGGATAGCCCGCTGGAAGACCGTATCAATTACGTGCTTTACAGCGAGATTAATCCTGGGCTGGCGGCCCACGGCGGCGAAATCAAACTGGTGGAACTCACCGAACAACAGTACGCCGTCTTAGCCTTTGGCGGCGGCTGCCAGGGTTGTGCTGCGGTTGACTTAACTCTGAAAGATGGCGTTGAGAAAACCCTGATGGAGCGCATTCCAGAGCTTGCCGGTATTCGCGACGTTACCGATCACAGCGATACCACCAACGCTTACTACCGCTGAATAAGCGATAGTAAGGCTCAAAAAGCCCAGCTTGAATCGCTGGGCTTTTTTACTACGTCTCCAGGTTGATTACTGGCCTGGCTCACTGCCCTGTTTTGAAAGCGCATCGGGTAGCGCCGTTAGCTGTGTTTGCAGCGCTTCCATGCGGCTCCAAAGCTTCTCTTGCCACGCTTGCTGTAGCGCAGCTTCGCGCTCGGCATGCTGCTGGGCTTGGCGATCTAATGCTGCCTTCGCCTCATCTAGCTGCTCGGTTAACACTTGTTGCTGCTTCTCCAGCGATGTAATTTGCTGCGTCTGCTCACCAAGCTGTTGTTCGCGCTGGCTAGCCTCCAGCTGCAGAGTGTGCAGGGCCTGCTGCTTTGCCTTTAGCTCCTGACTCAATGCCTCAATACGCTGCTCAGACTGCTGCAGACGTTTTTGGAAAGTCTTCTCTTCCTGGGCGCGCGTCTGCTGAGCGCTATCCAGCATCGCCATCAGTCTTCCTTCAGCCGCCTCATGGCGCTGCTCCTCTTGTGCTAAACGCTGCTCCCACGCTACCTGTTGCTCGCTGAGGGCATTGCTATGCGCATCGCGCTGTGCATCTGCTTGGCTCTCTAGCTGTTTTTGTACCTGCTTCAGTTGAGTTACTTCTTCTTGGGATGCTTCGGCTTGTTGATGCCAGTGATGTTCGCTGGTTTGACTGGCGGCTAATTCCCGATTTAACGCTTCCAGGCGCTGCTCCATATGACGCAAGTGCTCGGCGAGGGAGCTTTCGCGCTGTTCGGCGTTAGCGGCCTGCTGTTTAGCGTCCTCCGCGAGCTGCTGGGCCTCTGCCACTTGGCGATTGGCATCTTCGCGATAATGGAGCAGCGCTTGATTCGCTACCTCCTGGGCCTCGCGCCATAGCTCGCTGGCCATGGTCACCACGACTTCCGGCACCCCCTTGGGCGGCGGCACGTCGCGATTCTGTTCCCGCTCACTGCGCCACAAGCGGAAGTGATCACTAATCGTCGTGAAGCTGCCGGTGCCCAGCACATCGCGAATACGCTGCACGCTGGGCGTGTCGCCCCGGGCCAACAGGGCATCAATGGCTTGTTGAACATCGCTGTACTGAATGCCGTTGCGGGCCATGAAATGATCCTTCCTTGAGAGCTTCTGTAACCACCATTGTCGGGACTTGTCGTATAAAAGGCAATAATTACGTATTATGTAATACGTAATTTTATTTATGATAATGTGCATAAATTCAAGATTACCCGTATTATCTTGAATTTATAGAACTACAGGAGCACACTTAAGGCCAGATAATGTAAACATCGGCTAAAAAGAAGAGAGTGGCGACGGGCATGGCGAACGAGGTTATAACACCCACTGGTCAACTTCAGATATTGAAAGAGTCGCCGAATGGCGGACGTATTAGCGCCCAAAATGATGCCCAGGCAGTGACCGCATGGCTTGACGAGTACGTGGATAGCCCACAAACCTGGAAAGCGTACCGTCGCGAAGCGGAGCGGCTGCTGCTCTGGCTCGCCAGCCAAGGGCACACGCTGGCCGATATCAACCGTGAAAACCTGCGCCGCTTTGAAGTTTTTCTCGCCGACCCACAACCAAGCGTGCAGTGGGTAGGGCCCTCCAAACCCCGCGCGCACCCGTCGTGGCGGCCATTTCGTGGCGGTTTATCGCCCGCCAGCCGACGTCAAAGCCTGGTGATACTGCAAGGGATGTTTGCCTGGCTGGTAGAAGCAGGCTGGGTTAACCACAATCCGTTTCGCTTGATGCGCGATAAATCGCGGCGCCTGAATAATCAAACGCCGCGTGTTGAGCGCTATTTGGAAAGTGATTTGTGGGCGTGGCTGTGGGAGTGGCTGAATAGCCCGTTGGAGGCTGGGGAGAGCAGTCGTGCCCGTTTTGAACATTCACGACGGCGCTTTATCTTTGGCTTTGCCTATTTGCTGGCACCGCGCATCAGCGAGATGGCCGATGCGCGGATGGGGGATTTCCAGCGCAGCGAAGGACGCTGGTGGTGGCATGTGGTGGGCAAGGGAAACAAGATGGCGCGCATTCCTTTGCCTGACGATATGCTTGATTGTTTGCGCCAGTGGCGCCATACGCTGGGATTGCCTGAATACCCTGAGCAGTTTGAAGCTGAAGCACCGGTGCTTCGCGCCCTGGATGGACAGCGTGGCCTGGGCCATAACCAGCTTTATCGGCTTATTCGCGCAACGTTTCAGCAGGCGGCACAAGCACTTGAAGATATTAACGGAGCATCCGAACATGTGATCGCGCTTAACCTGGCAACGCCGCACTGGTTACGGCACACATCGATCACCCATCAGGCTCAATCGGGTATTAGCCTGCGTCATCTGGCCGAAAGCGCTCGACACGCACGCCTCGACACCACCTCACGCTATCTCCATAGCGAAGACAACGAGTGGCATCTTGAACAGCAGCGACATCGATTGACTGTTTCCGACACAACCTCCCTCAAGACACCTTTGAGCCGTTATAATGGTCACAGTGAGTAATCCAATGACTCAAAATGTCAGTCGCCAAGACCAAGCCAGTTCCAATAGAGAAGGAAATAGCATGAGCACTTCCGGCGCCGAACAGGCCCAGCAAGAGCTAATCGAAGATTTCGAGATATTTGATAACTGGATGGATCGTTATCAGTACATTATCGATATGGGCAAGCAACTGCCTGACTTTCCAGAAGAGTGGAAGCTCGAAGAGTTTAAGATACAGGGCTGCCAGTCAAACGTGTGGATGCACCATGAGGAGGAGGGCGATAAGCTGGTGTTCAAAGCGACCTCCGATGCCGCCATCGTATCCGGCCTGATTGCCGTATTGCTGCGCATTTACAGCGAACGCACCGCCGCTGAGATTCGTGCTACCGAGCCACACTTTTTGGCGGATCTGGGATTGGATAAGCACCTTTCACCTACGCGCAGCAACGGCCTGCATGCCATGCTGGAGAAGATCTACGCGGTAGCGCAGCAGAAGTAGGAAAACAAGCTAGCGAGGGTGATGGTCACAGCAAGAGGGCGACGATGCCTTTTCGTCATCCTCGCGGCAAAGCTGTTCGCTGCGGCCACCGGGCACCGGATCCATACCGCCAGGATTGCCCGGGTGGCACTTAACGATCCGCTTAACGGCCATCCAGCCGCCCTTTATGGGCCCATGCACCTGAATCGCTTCAATCGTGTAGGACGAACAGCTCGGCCAGAAGCGGCAGCGCGGGCCTAAAAGGGGGCTGAGCGTATATTGATAGACTCTAACGCAGCCAATCATCACCTTCATCAATACCCAACGCGGGCCTGAGCGCAGGGCTGATATTAACCGAGTCATGGCTTGCATAGGCAGAACTAGGTTTTCTTGCCGTACAGGTCGTCAGGATCAATCAGCGGATTGCTGGTAATCGAGGCCTGCTCTCCATCCACGGCAATATAGAAACAGCTGCGCCGGCCGGTGTGGCAAGCAGGCCCCGTTTGTTCGACTTGCAACAATAGCGTATCGCCATCGCAATCCAACGCAGCAGAGACAAGCTGCTGCTGCTGGCCCGATGACTCACCCTTGCGCCATAGTTTTCCCCGCGAGCGCGAATAGTAGCAAACACGCTGGGTGGTTAACGTCTCTTCCAGCGCCTCACGGTTCATCCAGGCCATCATCAACACTTCGTTAGTATCGTGCTGTTGAGCAATGGCAGGGATCAAACCATCAGCATTAAAACGCACCGCGGCTAGCAAAGTGGCCACAGTGGGCAGACTATCTTCTGGGGCAGCACGCTCGAGTTGCTTAAACAGGGCATCCGGCGCGACGTGATCAAAACGGGACATAAATTTACTCGCTAGCTGTTCGGCAGTCCTGACAAAGCCCTTGAAGCTCAATGGTTTGGCGCTCAACGTTAAAGCCCTGGCGTTTTGCCAGCGCCGCCAGTTGATCGCTTATCTCGTCCAAGTGCAGCTCTTCGACATAGCCGCAGTGACGGCAAATCAGTAGTTGAAAACCATGCGCATGCTCTGGGCAAGCGCAGGCCACGTAGGAGTTCTGCGACTCAATGCGATGCACCAAGCCTTGATCAATCAAGAACTCAAGCGCCCGATAAACCGTCGGGGGGCGGGCAGCCGCATGCTCAGTAGAGAGCTTATCGAGCAGGTCATAGGCTTTTAGCCCGCCGCCATTTTCGGCGATCATCTCCAGCACGCGTCGGCGAATAGGGGTGAAGCGGACGCCGCGGATATGGCACTGAGACTCCGCCTGCTGTAGTAGTGTACTCGCTTGGGTCATGGGCAACTCGTTGAACGTTGTTAGCCTAGGCTCTCGTTAGTAGTCTACGCGCCGGTGGAAGCGGTGTCAGAGCTTTCTACCGATTCGCTGTCTACCAGCTCACTTTGTCGCGCAAAATGGTGCTGGGCAAAAGCTACCCGTTGTTTAGCGGGCACGCCATCGGGTTGACGTTCAATCAGATCGAGGCGACGGCGCAAACCTTCACCATTGGTCATTTGAATAGCCAAGCCAGGCCTGGCGTTGAGCTCAAGCAGCATCGGGCCGTATTTACGATCCAGCACCATATCGGTACCCAGGTAGCCTAGGCCGGTCATTTCATAACAACCCGCCGCTAAGTTAAGCAGTGTTTCCCACTGGGGAACGACCAAACTTGCCAGATCGTGCCCCGTGTCCGGATGGCTAAAGCAAGGTCGGTCAAACTGAACGGCGCGCAGTGCAGCCCCGGTGGCGATGTTCAAGCCAACGCCTACTGCCCCTTGGTGCAGGTTAGCTTTGCCGTCGGATGCTGCGGTGGAAAGGCGCATCATGGCCATCACCGGGTAGCCCTTGAAGACGATAACCCGGATATCTGGAACACCTTCATAGGTGTAATCCATCAGGCTTTCATCGAAATTAATCAGCGTTTCAATCACTGCCACATCAGGCGAGCCGCCTAATGAGTAGAGCCCCGACAGAATATTCGATACATGCCGCTCAACGTCGGTAAGAGAGAGCTTGGTACCACTAGGCTTAATAAAGGCGTTATCTTCGACCTTTTCAATCACCAGGATGCCCTTGCCGCCGCTTCCCTTGGCAGGCTTGATAACAAAGCCTGCGTGCCCCGTAAGCATGGCGCCAATGTGCTTAACGCCAAACTGAGTTGTTACGGTGCCAATCAGCTCGGGCGTGGTAATCCCATACTGTTGAGCCAATAGCTTGGTTTTAAGCTTGTCGTCGACGAGGGGATAGAGACGGCGACTATTATATCGGCCAATGTAGCGAATATTACGCCGATTCATGCCGATAATGCCTTTATCCCGCAAGCGCGTGGGCCACGTCCAGTTCTTCAGCCAACTCATGAGGGTTTCTCATCGTCAGTGATTGGCTTGAAGCGGCGCAGCTCCAGTAAACGGTAGCCGGTGTAATTGCCCAGCAGCAAGATCAACGCCATCAATATCAACTGAACGCCCAGGAAGTTGAAGGTGATATGACGTACCCAGGGGTTATTCATCGCCAGGTAGGCAAGGATAGCCGTGATCAAACTGCCGCCGCCTTGGATTAGCACCTGCTTAGGGCCTTCCTCTTCCCAAAGTATCGACATCCGCTCGATGGTCCAGGCCAGGATGATCATCGGGAAGAAGGTGATCGTTAAGCCAGCGCTGAGCCCCATGCGGTAGGCCAATACGGTGAAGATCGAGATAATCGCAATCACCGTTATGATCACCGCCGAGACCCTGGCCACCAGTAATAAATTCAAGTAGGAGAGATAGTTACGAATAATCAGACCGACGGCAACGATAAGCAGGAAGCCAATCAAACCCGTAGGAAGGGTGGTTTGAATGAAGGCGAGGGCGATCAGCACCGGCATAAAGGTACCGGACGTTTTGATGCCCACCAGCACACGCAAAAACACCACCATTAACGCACCAATGGGAATCAGCAAGATAGTTTGGAATAGCGCTTGCTCCTCCAGTGGCAGGCTGTGAATGGAGAAGTTCAGCAGCGTATCTTCAGAGTAGTGGTTGCGCACCGCCGCCGAAGCAGGCTGGTCATGGGTCATCATTGAGAAAGAAACCCGCGAGTTGGTGCCGCCCTGAACTTCTAATACCGCTCGACCACCGGTTTCCCATAGCAGCAGGTTGTCGGGCTTACCTTGCTCACCCGTCAGTGGATGGAAAATTGACCATTCTTCGCCTGACTCGTTAAACACCTGAATCCAACTGCTAAGCGTTTGGCGACGACGACCATCTTCCAGAAGCAGGCCGCTCACTTCACGCGCTAATACGCCTGCCTGGTTTAGCAACCGCACCACCAAGGCCGCCGGATTCTCTTGCGTCAGCAGCAGACGGGCATTTTCAGATTGACGCTCGCCGTTAATATCACGTATTAACTCACGGGCGAAGGTGGCGTTATTGGCACTGCGCGCCCAGGCTTGTTCGATAAGCTGATTAGCCGCAGTGTCATAGGGGCTTTCCCAAGGCGTTGTGACGGGGATTTCAGGGGGTGTCTGCACCGGCGAGCGAGCATCTTGAGATACCAGCATCTGAACCGAGTAGTATAATGTTTGGCTACCCACTGCTTCACGAATAGTCCAGCGGGCGGTGCGGCCTAAATCATCCGCCTGATAAGCAAGCCCATACCCTGATGATGCGGTGTTTTCAGTCAGTACACGGTAGCCTGCCTGATGGGAAGGCAACGCCAAGTCGACCTGGACGGGGCCGTCCTGAGCATTAAAGGTAATGCCCGCCTCAATCTCCCACACCTGGCGCTGTTCACCAGGCAACCATGGAATTTCAAACTGCACATGGCGGTGCACGCTGGTCGCTACGCCCGCGACTAGCAAAAGGCCGACAATAATATAGAACATTAACCGTGACATGGAGATTCCTTTCCTCGTGAAGCGTCAGAGCGGTTACTCTTCGCTATCGTCTTCGTCAACTGCTTCATCTTCAGCAGCTTGGTCCGCTGGTTCGCCACCAGGAAATTCGGGGCGCTCATGCAAGTAAGTATCGGCTACATCAATTACCGCAATATCCATCAAAAAACGCCGTCCTAGCAGCACTGGATAATCAAGATGAGAGCGGTCATTGAGGGTAAATTCGACATTTTCACGAATCGGCCCTAGAGTCATTAACAGAGAAATGACGGGGCGTGACTCTTCGCCAGAGGCTTGAACAATGCGCACTCGGCGCACGATAGGCGCTTCAACCCACTCATCGCGCTGCGACTCAACCGCCACGTCGTCGTCGTTCAGCGCCAACTTGAAGCGCACCCAATCTTCACCGTCACGCTCGAAGCGAGTGATCTCGGCAGCAGAAAGGGACGAGGTGTTGGCTCCTGAATCGACTCGCGCTTTGAGGTAGGTGCCAAGGCTTGGTAAGCCAACCCATTCGCTGCGGCCCAGTAACGTTTTAGTGGTCAAGCTCTCATCAATCTCACACTCTTCACGTATGATGACCGGCTCTTCACCGCGAGCTTCCAATTGCTGTACGTCTTGGCGGAGGTAACGCAATAAACTGCCCACTTCACGCATATCAGCGGTCAATGCCTGCTGGTGATCAAGCTGGCGTTGCTGCAAATTAATGCGGGTGTCACATTGTTGCGTTAGCTGGCTCTCTAACTCCAGGATACGAGAATTGAATGAGGCTTCGCTTAAAGGGGGCGGTTGATTCGTTTCCGGCTGGGTTGCTGCACAGCCTGCGATCGAAAGCGACAAGCCAGCGATAAGCCACAAAACACCTGGGCGCATAACGAGAGATATCCTTGGACAATAGGTTGGGGAATGATAAGGAGATGGGGGTCTAGTGTCCAACGCCATCATCGCTTTTGGAGCACCTATTTTATCTAATTTAACATAATATATATTAAGCGAACCAAAGAGGCTGCCATTTTGTGTTTGAGAGAAACTAAGAAGCCTCGGATTTACTATTGCGCTCATCCATTCAGATCAAAAAAGGCAGCCCGCATATTTAGCAGGCTGCCTTCTTATCTATCACGTAGTCTATCTCACGCTAGCACGATTTACTCTGGGGCTGCGTACGAGCCATCTTCCTGGTGAACTTCATTACCTGTGATCGGTGGAGTAAAGACGCAGGCAACCGTCATGCCCTTCTCTTTGCCACGCAGCAAGTGTTCATCATGCTGGTCGAGTAGATAAATGTCGCCTGCTTTGATCGGCCAGATTTTACCGTCAGCCAGGGTTTCAACTTCGCCTTCACCTTCGTAGCAAAACACTGCTTCGTAGTGATTTTTGTAATGGATATGTGTCTCGGTGCCTGGAAAAATGCGGGTAATATGGAACGAAAAACCTGCATTATCGTTGGCCAGAACAAGGCGCGTACTGTCCCAGTTACCATTTTCAGCGGTCACTAGGCGATCTGTTTTACGCGCTTCATCAAGATTACGAACGATCATAGGAGTACTCCGTTGCAAAACGACTGGCGACTACCAGCCGCTATATCCCTAACTAAAAACTGTGAGCTACTGCTTCAGCGTAACGCTTAATACTACCGCCAGGTTATTCGCTAGCAACAGCTTTAACGCACATTTCGAGAATATCCAAACCTTCCAGCAGGTCATCATCGCTAATGGTTAGCGGGCATAGGCACTTAACCACTTCACCATCCTGACCACTGGTTTCAATTACCAGACCATGCTCAAAGGCTTTACTGGTAATTTTATCGGCAATATCACCCGACACAACGTCAATACCGCGCATCAAGCCACGACCACGTTCAGTGGCAGGCATGCCGTGCTCCGTTAACAGCGCTGCTAACTTCTGGAAGCGCTCTTCTACAATACGCCCTTTGCGCTGAACATCACGCTCAAAGGTGTCATTAGTCCAGTATTTTTTCAACGCAGCGGTGGCGGTCACCATCGCCAGGCTGAAACCACGGAAAGTGCCGTTATATTGACCCGGTTTCCATTTATCCAGCTCTGGGCGCATCAACACATGGGCAAATGGCAGGCCAAAACCGGAGAGCGATTTCGAGTTGGTAATAATGTCAGGTGTAATACCCGCGTGTTCGAAGCTAAAGAACTTACCCGTACGGCCACAGCCTGCCTGAATATCATCGATAATCAGCAGAATGTCGTGGGCACGACAGATCCCTTCGAGACGCTTCAACCACTCCAAGCCTGCAACATTAATACCGCCCTCGCCTTGCACGGTTTCAATGATGACACCCGCTGGAATATCCAGACCACCAGATTTGTCGCTGAGCAGCTTTTCAAAATAATCCAGGGTATCGGTATGCTCACCCATGTAGCCATCGTAAGGCAGGAAGCTAGCGCCCTGGGTGGGTATGCCACCCGTGGCTTCACGGAATTTACGATTACCCGTGGTCGCCAAAGCCCCCATGGTGACGCCGTGGAAACCATTGGTGAAGGTGACAATGTTGTGACGGCCTTTAGCCACACGAGCCAAGCGGATAGCGGCCTCTACGGCATTGGTACCGGTTGGGCCAGGCAGATGCACTTTATAATCCAGCCCGCGTGGCTTGAAAATAACTTCTTCCAGCGTTTCAAGATAATCACGCTTGGCATTGGTCCACATATCCAAACCGTGAACAACACCGTCAGTCGACAGGTAATCAATCATCGCCTGTTTCATGTGCGGATTATTGTGGCCGTAGTTCAGCGTGCCCGCGCCGGCGAGGAAATCAATGTACTCACGGCCATTCTCATCGGTTAGACGCGCATTTTGCGCTTTGGTAAACACCACCGGAAACGAACGAGAATAAGTACGTACATTGGATTCCATGCGTTCAAGCGTCTGGGTCTGCATTAGCGACCTCCTTGGTTGATCATTTTAACTTTAGGCATTACTTGCCCGAAGCAACATGAGCGGGAAAAACGGTAAGTCCGATACGTGTATCTAGCAAAACGACGTATTAGATGCGATCTGTTTGGAACGGGCCGATACGAACCAGGTTTTCCGGGTCATGCTCTCCTCCGAGCTGTTCGGTAGAGAAGTATTCGCGGCTATTGAGCGGCGCATGCCAGCGTGCCGCCAAGCGACGGAATAAGCCCCAAGAGGCTAGATTGTCAGGGGTGATGGTGGTTTCAAGGTGATGCACATCATCAAGCTCAGGGCGGGACATAATAGCCTCGACCAAGCGTCGCGCTAGCCCTGTACCACGTGCTTTTTCACCGACAGCCACTTGCCATAAAAAGTAGGTGTCTGGAGCATTATCCTTAACATAGCCAGAAACAAAACCAACGATTTCGCCCTCTTCATTGGTAGCCACTGCGCAGGTATCACGAAACTGAGTCGCCAGTAGCAAGTAAGCGTAGGCTGAATTCACATCCAGCGGAGGGCAAGCTTTGACCAGCTCGTAAACTCCCCAGCCATCATCCGCATTGGGTTTGCGAATAAACAGCGGCATCTCCGCATGACCCACAACAGCATCAGCCACCGTTGGCCTGGCAAGGTCAGCAGAGGGGGTAAAAGGTTGTGTCGGCGTACTCATAGTTATGCTTCGCTGTAGCGAATTTGATGTTCATTATAACAGCTGATTATGAGCAATTCAAAAATCATATTATTCTACACCTCGCTTTCCATAATTTTTTGTTATGATCGAGTAGCATAACCACTGCTCACCGCTATCTCTTTTAGAATAGTGCAAGTAGCCTACAAAAAAAGGCGCGCCCATGGGCACGCCTTCACTTTTAATATGCTTACCTGCGTGTCAGCGTACGCAGCGTGACGAACTCCTCGGCCCCCGTTGGGTGGATGCCTACGGTGCGGTCAAAGTCCTGCTTGGTAAGGCCAGCTCTTACCGCGATAGCAATTCCCTGAATAATTTCACCCGCGTCATCTCCGACCATATGGGCCCCTACGACTACATCGGTAGCATCGTCCACGACCAGCTTCATTAAGGTGCGCTCTTGGCTACCCGATAGGGTGTGCTTCATGGCGCGAAAATCGGTGCTATACACACGAATATGGGTGAATTTTTCCCGCGCGGCCTCCTCGGAAAGACCCACGGTACCGATGTTGGGATGGCAAAAAACGGCGGTAGGGATCGTAGTGTAGTCCAACGGCTTGGGAACCGTATCGGCAAAGTGGGCGTCGACAAGCTGCATCGCCTCAGCCAGTGCTACCGGTGTTAATTCCGGCCCAGCCGTCAGGTCGCCCAAGGCTAAAATTGAAGGCAGCGCTGTTTCAAACCGCTCGTTTACGGGGATTTTACCCGCCTCATCCAGGCATAGGCCCAACGCTTCAAGCCCTAGCTCACGGATATTCGCCTTGCGCCCTGTGGCTGCGAGCACCACATCGACTTCAAGCACGTTGCCGTTGGTAAGGTGAACATTGTAGCCGTCTTGGCTGCGCTCAATACGCTCGATGTTAGTGTTGAAATGGAGGTTGACTCCCTTTCTTTCCATTTCCGCGCAGGTGAACTCGCGAACCTGTTGATCAAAGCCTTTTAAAAACAGCTCGCCACGGTAGATGAGGTGCGTCTCGCTGCCCAGACCATTAAAGATACTCGAAAATTCCACCGCAATATAGCCACCGCCAAGCACTAAAAAGCGCTTAGGAAAAGTATCTAGATCAAAAATCTGATTGGAATCCAGTGCGTGTTCACTGCCAGGAAAATCGGGTACCCAGGGCCATCCACCAGTAGCCAGAACGATTTTTTGTGCAGTCACCGATATATCGCCATGCTCGCCGCTTAAGGTCACCGTGTGTGCATCGGCCAAGCGTGCTCGTGCATTGAAGAGCGTTACTCCAGCGCCTTCCAGCATGCGCTGATAAATGCCATTCAGACGTTTGATTTCACTGATTTTGTTGTCGCGCAGTGTGGCCCAATCGAAGCTGGCGGGGCCAGGCAGCTGCCAGCCAAAACCTGCCGCATCATCAAAACTGTCATGGAAATGGGCAGCGTAGGAGTAAAGCTTCTTGGGCACACAGCCAACGTTGACACAGGTTCCGCCCAGGTAGCGATCTTCGGCAATGGCCACTTTGGCGCCGGTAGCCGCGGCCATACGCGCGGTGCGTACACCACCAGAGCCTGCGCCAATAACCAGAAGGTCATATTCGTATTCAGAAACGTCTGCCATGATTTGCTCCTGGGGAGTTAGAATTCGTATGAATCAATATCGGGTTGCCCATTGGTCAAGTGCAGTGGTTGACCTGACTACCCGGGAAGGTTAAAACCTTCTGCTGCTATTTTGTACTGGCCTAGGTTATACAAGGCCTAATTCCACCCTGAGTAGGGCTTTGATAACCCGCTTATCTACCAGCGACTTAACGCCCTTTAACTTTTCTGGAGACGCTATGTCTGACCCTATTGCGACGCTACTCGACAATAATCGCGCCTGGGCTGAGCGTATGTGCGAAGAAGACCCCGACTACTTTAAGCGCCTTTCGAACCAGCAGAACCCCGATTATTTATGGATTGGCTGCTCCGACAGCCGAGTACCGGCGAATCAAATTATTGCACTCCCGCCTGGGGAAGTTTTCGTACACCGCAACGTCGCCAACTTGCTACACCACACCGATATGAACGCCCTCTCGGTGGTTCAGTTCGCGGTGGATGTTCTTAAAGTCAGCCATATCATGATTGTCGGTCACTATGGCTGCGGGGGCATTAAGGCCGCCATGATGGGAGGCGAATGTGGCGTGGTGGATTACTGGCTGCACTCAGTGCGCGAACAGTACAACCATCACAGGAATTCGCTTGACCACCTCCCACTGGAAGATCAAATCGATCGCATGTGCGAGCTCAACGTGAAAGCCCAGGTAAACAGTTTGTGCCGCACCAAAATTTTGCAGCGCGCTTGGCAGCGAGGTCAGCAGATTTCGGTACATGGCTGGGTCTACGGATTAAGCGATGGCCGCGTTAAAGATCTTAACTGCACCGTAAGTGGTTTAGAACAAGTGGAAACACTTTACCGTATTGACCGCATCCAGCAAGGCGATTAAGCACTCCCCCAATGCCTACCGCTACGCTTAGTCGTAGCGGTAGGCACGATGGCAGCTCTTACAGCTCGCGCCCACTTCTGAAAGCGCTCGGGCAGTGTTTCGAGTATCCTCTTGCTCGGCTACATCAATTAAATTAGCGATTTTATCCTCCAGATCGCTAAAACCGGCGGCGAACTCACCCCACTCTTCCCATATGGATGCCCGCGCTTCAGAACCACTGCCGTGGGTGCCCTCAATAAACGCAGGTAGCAAACGATCAGCGCTGGCACGCTCTTGCAGCTTAAGTAACCGCGGCATTGCAGCCTCAAGATCTTGATTATTGATTAGATCAAAGCGCAGCTGACGCACCAGACTTTCAATATCTTTAAGCTCTTCTCGGCGCCAAACCACGGCTTCGCGCTCACTTGCGAATGGCGTGTCGCTGACGGCTTGGGGCATGGCCAGGGCGCTCGTTTCCTCGCCTGCCCAAGCCAGCGGCGTGCAGAGCATTAATGCTAAAGCGCTGGCTGCCGTGCCGCGGGGGGAAGCCCACTTCAGATAATGGCGTTGCTGCATAATGGCTTCCTGTCGATGATTCGGTAGTCAAAGGTTTAGTGCGCACGTTTTAACCTATCGGGCAGGTGACACCCGTACCTTTCAAGCCGCAGTAGCCATGAGGGTTTTTATCCAGGTACTGCTGATGGTAAGCCTCTGCGTAATAAAATGTTTCTAGCGGCTTAATCTCAGTAGTGATTGCCCCTCTGCCCGCTTTGTCGAGCGCCTGTTGGTACGCTGCCGCACTCTGCTCGGCTACCGTTTGCTGCGCTTGGCTGGTGGTAAAAATGGCGGAGCGATACTGCGAGCCAATATCGTTCCCCTGGCGATTGCCCTGGGTCGGGTCGTGCCCTTCCCAGAAAACCTGCAACAACGTTTCCAGCTCGACTTGCTGTGGGTCATAAATCACCCGTACCACTTCGGTGTGGCCAGTACGCCCCGTACATGTCTCGTCGTAGGTGGGGTTAGGTGTCTCACCACCAGCATACCCCGCCGCAGTGACATAGACTCCTGGCAACTGCCAAAACAGGCGTTCAACGCCCCAGAAACACCCCATGCCTAGCACGATCTCCTCGTGGCCTTCGGGAAACGGAGGATGTATCGAGTGCCCATTAATGGTATGCACCTGACTGGTTTCTATGGGCGTATCGCGTCCAGGCAGTACACGGCCTGAACCTGAGCTAGCGTTTGAAAATAGTGACATATCACCCTCACTTATTGCTGCTGAATGATTTCAGGATTACCGGAACGGGTAAAGGTGTAGATTAAGTCCACCGCTTGGTTGGTACCCGAGACGGCCTGTACATAAAGGTTACGCCACAGCGTGTAGCGTAGTGTTAGTTCGGCAATTGGCGAGAAAATTCCCACACCGTAACTAATTCTAAGATCATCGGTGAGTTGGCCACTGACAGCGACTTGGCTATCATCGCCAGCCCCAGTGGTGTCCAGAGTTAAGTCATCAATGCCGAAGGCTTCACCAATGGAACCAACCGCCCCACCGGTGCGCCCTAACGACATGCCTATCAGCGCGGTAGTCAGTGCGCTATCCACACCGCCCCCAGAAGCATCAGGTGCGCGACCCCGTAACAGGTAAGAGAGCGCACGGGATTCATCCATCGCCGGTTCAGAAAAGATCAGTACGTTCGGAGATTCGGCACTACCTGTTACCCGCAAGCCCGCAATAACGTCATCTTCGGTAATGTCAGGGTTGCGAATGGCCTCGAAGTCGAGCGTAGGTAGACCGGGTGGCCCACTAAACAGCAGTTCACCGCGGCGGATAACCAGGTCTTGGCCGAAAGCCTGGAAACGACCATCGACCAAATTAACGTCGCCGAATAACTGTAACGCGCCGCTGCTTTGGCGAATTTCCAGCGCGCCTCCCAAGCCAGATTCCAAGCCGTAGGCTGAAATTTGCATATCGCTACCCAACGTTAAGGTCACCAGTACGTCAATGGCCATACCGGTGGCGGCAAGCTCGTCCGCGGCACTTGGATCATCCTCATTGGCAGCCGCTCGCTGAGCCTCAATTTCGGCCTGGCGATCATCGCGCTCGGTAATAATCACTTCATCGCCACTTGGGGTGACTGCTGATGAGGGCATATCGCCAATTTCAAGCCGTGCCCAGGGTAAATTCACATCCCCCCTCACTTGCAGCCTTTCCGGCGTGACCCGGATACGGATATCAGGCGCTACTTCAAGACGTCCAAACTGGGGCAGAACGACCAGGATAGGCTCCTGCACAGCATTCAGATCGACGCCAATCCGCCAATCATCACCGCTTGGCCAATATGCATCACCGGTGATTTCCAAACGCCCTCGCTCAGCGGCCAGGTAGCCATCAATATCCCCCTGTTCACCGTCGAAAGAGACCACCAGTTCGCCACCCTGAATATCGACAGGAATATCCGGACCACTTACCCCTATACCGCGCAGTCCAAGCTGGCCTTGTAAGTCAGGCGCGGCGGTGGTGCCAGTAATTTGGACGTTGCCCGTTAAATCGCCCTCCAGTCGCTCCATTCCTACCAACATAGGTCGATAGGGTTGCAGCGAAACATCTTCTGCACGCAGCTCGCCAGTTAACGCGCCGGCCCCCAAGGGATCATTAACCGCTAGGTCCAAGTTGATATCGCCTGCTTCGGCAAGCGAAAGTGACACATTGGCATTCGCCTGGGCTTGGTTGGCCTCGATCTGAGCGTCGAAACTGACTTCTGGCAGTTGCACAGGCTGGCCATAATCATTAACGGCGGTAATGGCGAGTTCGCTAAGAATTTGTAGATCTGCCTGCCACTGGGCACCCCCTTGACGCCAGTTGGCAACAAGATCCGCGGTTGTATCCCCCTCTAACTGCCACTCTTCAGGCAAAAAGGGCTCCAGCATTTCCATTGGCACTTCACGTACCGAAAGCACGGCGTTGCCCTGTTGCGCAGAGGCAGTGATCTCCTCTTCAGAACAGACTAGCCCACCTTGCTCCCGGCGCAGGCAGAACGGCGATAGGCGCGCCTGACCATTGGCTAGGTCATAGCGCAGGTCTAGAGGCGCTTCAAGACGAATATCCCCCGCCTCAGAATCAACTTCCAGTGGCGTTACGCGGGCTTGGTAAAGCTGGTCTTGCTGGTCAAAGCGGCTTTCCAGGGCAATCAGCGCACGGCTTAAAACGCTGTTGTCTGTGCCCTGGGCGGTCAGTTCAAGCTGATGCTCAGAGAGGCGCCCGGCCAAATTGGCCTCTATGTTTGCAAGGGCCTGCCCCCCAGCATTGACGTTTTGTAGTGCGAGCTGTACGTCGAGGGAAGGATCATCAATGCCCTGTACATCAGCATCTAGGACAAGCCGTTCAATACGATTCTGACCAAAACGCACGCCATCACCCTGTAAATTGGCGAGTAATTGCGGTTGATTAAAACTACCGCTGGCCTCTAGCGTACCGACGATAGTGCCCGCCAAGTCTGGCGATAGTGTCTGCAACTGGCGTAGTGCAATGTCCGCGTTTAACGACATGGCCTGTTCGCTAATTTGCCCCTCTGCTGTTAAGCGATTCTCCCCCTGGGTAAACAGCAACTCGTCAATCTCCAGCTCCAGGTTGCTGTTAGCATCAAAGGCCGCTTGCAGGGTTAGCGGGTAGTCGCGCAGTTCACCGTCAATCGCTAAGTTGGGTACGCTAACTGCCCACTGATCCTCTTGCTGCCTCAGCGTAAGCTCGATGTCGCCGTTTAAATTACCCTCAAGCTGATCCACGAAGTGGGCAGGGTTAAACTGATCCAGACGAATAGTGGTGTTGACCTGTAGCGGTGCAACCCAACTGATGTTCCCTTCGCTGCGCAGGGAGCTTTCGTCGACTGCGAGGGTGAGCGGTTGCCAGCTAAACTGCTCGAGATCGCCCTCTCCGGTAACGTTAATTTGAGTGCGCGGCAGGCTCGGGCCCTCAACCGCCAGAGCCAATTGAGCACTATAATCGCTCAGGCTGCCGGTGACCTGTAGATCCAGGTCATCGACTATATAGGCTTGGGCTGTCTCTTCTTCAGTGCTGTCATCGACGCTTTCATTGCTACTCTCATCTGCGCTGACAGGCAGCGGCCACTGAACTTGGTCACTTTGTAGCTGCAGTTGAAACGGCAGCGTCGGGGCGAGTGCATCGACTTGCCCCCTCAAGGACGCATTGACCGCGCCAGAGGCATCCAACTGCGCTTCAAGCGCATCCAGTGGACCAGACAGCGTTAAGGTTAAAGCTTCGCCACTTAGCTCAGGGTATATCTCAGGTAAAAATAGTTCGACGCCCAAGCGAGCTTCGAGTGGGTAGTTGCCGGTTAGAGTGGCGTTCGCGGTTAATTCCGCCTCAGCATCCGGGGTAACAACGGAAAGCTCAGTTACTTCGACGTTATCACCTTCGGTTAACAGCCCAAGCCGCAGTCGCTCGACGCGGTACTCGGTAGCCCCTTCCAATCGAAAATCGTTGAGCGTGAATTCAGGTATCTGGATATCAACCGGTAGCGTGATCTCTGGTAGTTCCAGGCGTTCGCGTTCTTCAAGCTGCTGCTCTGGAGATTCCACCGACGCCACGGCTTCTTGGGGTGGTTGGTTGATCAAGATAGCGGCATCGATGGCTTCAGCATAAAGCGGCGTTTCAATGCCCTGGGTTAGCAGAACACCTGGGGAAGGTGGCAAATAGACACGAGGCTGCTCCAAATGGGTTGGCGAGAGGCGTACTGTGTTTCCTTCAGCGGTGGCTGCCAAGCTTAACGAGCGCCACGCTACTTCGGTACCATCGGCAAGCCTGAGGTTAACATCGTCCAGCAACAAAGAACGTAGTTCGATGGGGAAAGGAAAACGAATAGTCAGCGGGCTCTCTTCCTCTTCGGGAGGTGGCGCTTGCTCACTGGATGGGCCTAGCTGGATGTCGGCGCCCACCACACGCAGTGTGTCGATGCATAGGCGCCCTGACAGAACACAGTCATCTGCCCACTGGAGTTCGAACTCATCCACGGTTATACGGGTTTCGCCTAGCTGTAGCTGGAAATCTTCGAGCTGGAAATGGTCGAGCAAGCCGCCTTCATGATGCGTGTAGGAGAAAAAATCACGCTGCTCCCCCTGCGAGAGCAGCACCCCAGTGCCCCAGGGGGATAACGCCACCCCGACAATCAGCGCCACAATACCGAACAGCCAAATAGGCAACACGATTACAAGACGCACAAGGCTCCAGAACAGTAGCCAGGCACGATACTTTGGAGACAACATACGGCGTTTATCAGACGCAGCTGGTTCAACCTGAGACAAGTCTCTCTCCTAGAATTCCGGTCCGATAGAAAAGTGCAAACGCCAATCGTCTTCGTGGTCAAAAGGGTGGGCGATGTCAAAACGAATTGGCCCCACCGGCGAGACCCAACGTACCCCGACCCCGGCGCCCGTTTTCAAATCATTAGGCCCCCAGTTATCAAACGCATCGCCGTTATCTATAAACGTGGCCCCCCACCAATCCCCCGTCACGCGACGCTGATACTCCAGGGTCGAGGTGAGCATTTGCTGCCCACCTCGCAGTCGGCCCTCGTCGTTGCGGGGAGATAAGCTCTCATAGGAGTAACCACGCACACTGCGGTCGCCACCCGCGAAAAAGCGCAGCGATGGCGGTATTTTGGCAAAATCATCGGTTTCAATGGCGCCTAAGCTAATACGTGCCAAGAAGCGGTTATCGTTGCCAATCATGCGGATCCACTCCGTATCCCCCGTGATACGAGCGAATGTCGCATCCGAACCCCAAACGGTATCCGAATACTCTAACGAGAGCTGCTGGCGATCACCCCATAACGGAAAGCGCTGAGGGCGTGTCCGCGTACGCGACCACTGAATACCTGGATAAAACAGCCATACTTGATCCGCTTCGCCGCCCTGTTCAAAGTCTTCATAAGTAGTGCGGAAATAGATCGTTTGCACCCAATCGTTATCAAACTCCCAACGCCGGGCTAGCTCGACAGTGCCTTCTAACGACTTGGTGTCGCTGTCATCGACATTACGAACCCCGTACTGAAGCCGATAGCTGTCGCGAAGCGGGTCTTCCAGTGGCACATTATATACCCCGGTAAAACGCTGCTCTGGGGCAGATAAATAGAGGTCGTGATCAAGGCTATGACCAAAGCGGTTAATCCATGGTTGATCCCAACCAAAGCGCAGCCGTGGCCCTACATCGGTGGCGTAACCAATACCCACTTCAAACTGATGGCGATCAGCAGGTTCAACACTGACATCGATAGGCAATTGGGTATCACTGGGCTTATTAAGACTTAGCGCGCTGGCCAAAGCAGCACTGGTGACTCTCGGGCGCTCCGGCTGAGAGGCGGTGGCTTCACTCCACCAGGGGGCACCACCGCCAGGAGGAGAAATAACCAACTCTTGGGCGGTCTCAAGGCGCGGACGCACCGAGACCGAGCTAAACCAGCCGGTTTCCGCAAGCGACCGATTATAGTCTGCCAGGGTCTGCGCCAAATAGGGGTCGCCCGGCTCGAAGGGCTGCATGCGACGCAATCGATCAAGCTCAATATGGCTTCCGGTAATGGAGGATTCACCAAATTGGTAGCGTGGGCCACTGTCAAAATCCATATACAGGCGCGCACTTTGCAGATACGGACGCACTTCCATGCGTCGATCGGTAAACCCCCAGTCAAAGTAACCGCGCTCAATAGCCAGCCCCGAAAACTGGCTGCTTAATCGATCCCAGGGGGCGTGCCGCAACACATCCCCTTCTTCCAAGGGAAAGTCCTCTACGGCCTGTTGGAAAGGTGGGTCTTCACTCGCATCGCCTTCCACATTGATTGACAGAATTTCAATTTCAACCTGAGGGCCGGGCTCGATTTCCAGCCACGCACGTTTATCAGTGGCGCGCTCAAGGGTTATCTCGGGTTCGTAATAGCCGTAAACACGCATTGCTTCCTCGGTGCGTCGGCGGATCTCACCCTCTAAACGCACCTCGGTATATTGTGCCGCATCGATATTCTTTAAGTAGGCTTGGATGTTGCCTTCGACCTCATCGGTAACACCCGTGACAGTCGCTTCTAATGCCCATGCGCTAGGTGATACGCATAACAGCGGTAGCACAACAGTAACGGTGCGCTTTGTGGCTGATGTCCATCGCCGTTGTCTTCCCATACATTTTTATCCCAACCTAAATCAGCGGCTTCATCGCCTAAGCATTTCAACGCATTAGCATGTTAAAGATTAAGCAATCACACTCATACTTCCGTCGCGCCTTATTAACGCAACATCTCTAGCTGGGCACTGAAAGCAAGCTGCGCCTGGCGTACTTGGCGCACATCGCTTTCCAGCGAATTCAGCCGTTGAGACCACTCCTGCTCCAATGCTTCCAGGGCTGCTTGATCTGCGGGTGCTTCTATCTCTGCAACGGATGTTTCCAGCTCATTAAAGCGTGCCTCGAACGCTGCTCTTTGTGCTGATAGCTGCTCTTCCCAAGCGCTACTGACACTGTTGAGCTGACTATCCAGGCCATTGATGCGCCGTTCGGTCAATTGCTCCAGATGGGAGACTTCCTCAACAAGATTTTGACGACCCGAGGAACCCGTTTGTTCCAAGGCGTCAAGAGATTCCCTCACCGCCATTAATTGACTGTCGCGCAGTTCGGCTTGCTCTCTAAGTTGAGACAACTGCCGCAACAGTGTATTGATGGAATCACTAGAGACAGTATCCTCGCTAGAAGTGAGAAAACCGTACAACTCTTCCCGAGTAGCGGCCAACGACACTGACAGCTGCTCCTGCTCTTGGAAAAGCGTCGACATCTGAGCTTGTACAAAGGTTATCGTATCTTGTACATCCGTGTCATCCGAATCCAACCGAGCGTGCACATTGGAGACTTCCCCACTTACCCGGTGCAGCTCACCCAGCAGTCGTTCACGTTCATACCAAAGTCCAGCCGCCGCCGCGCCCATAAGCGCAATGATCAGTAGCAAACATAGCCATAGTGGCCATAGCGTGGGCCCCTTTCGGTGACGCAAGTGTTGCGCCGTCAAGCTTTGATCCACATCGGGCACAATACGAGAGGATGCGGTAGCGTCTGGCATGACATTTCCTCAAAGAGTCTTCGGGTCGGCACGGCGGCCAATACCTCGGTACATTAATCCACAGCTGGCAACGAACTCAGGGTCGTAAATATTGCGTCCGTCTAGTACGAGCTTAGCGTTTAAAAGCGAGCCGAGTCGGTGCCAGTCCGGGTTCCAATACGTTTTCCATTCAGTCACCAGCATCAGTACATCGGCCCCCTCACAGGCTTGGTAAGGGTCATGCGTATAGGTGCGCAGGTCGTCACGTTCGCCCACCAAGGCATGAAGAGCTGGCACTGCTGCTGGGTCGTGGAGCTGAACTTTAATTCCTTGCGCCCAAAGAGCCTCAAGCAGCGTTAATACCGGGGCGTGGTCAATACGCGCTGTGCCGGGCTTAAACGCCGCACCCCATATCGCCACGGTTTTACCCGCCAGCTCACCTGCAAAGTGAGCCCACAGTTTGCGAAACAGGGTCTCTTTCTTCTGCTCGTTAATATCCATTACCTGCTCAAGCAGTGCTGAATAGCGACCACTTTGCAGTTGCACATCGGCCAAGCGCATCAAATCCCGGGAGAAATTCGGCCCGCCAAACCCACATCCGGGGTAGAGATACTCAAACCCGATCCGTGAGTCAGCGCCCATTCCCTGGCGGACATGTTCAACATCCACCCCCAGGGTATCAGCCAAGCCAGCAATTTCATTCATATAACTGATACGGGTAGCCAGCATGCCGTTAATTGCCAGCTTGGTGAGCTCTGCAGCGCGGCGCGGCATACACTGAAATACTTCGCTGCGGCGATTAAAGGCGCGTAATAGTTCCCTGGTCACCTGCTCACCAGTGGCATCATCGCAACCTAGCAGCCGCCTAGTGGGGCGGGTAAACGACTCCCACGCCCGCCCCTCTTCCAACGTATCTGGGAGTGCCACGCTGGTGTGCTGCATGCCCATCAGTGCATGCAGGCGCTCGGTCTCGCCGACCGGAAACGTTGAATTATTGATAAGCACTATGCCCTGCTGATCGACCAATAGCGGGTCTTCAACCAACGCACTGGCTGAACTACGCTGCGCAGGAGATAACGCCAGCCAGATCACTTCAGGCGTGCGCGCCTCTTTAAGCTGCTCAATGACCTCCAGTGTCCCATCCGCCAAACCCTGCTCCAGATGAGCCATCAGCTGAGGTTCGCTGCGCAGCCAGTCCACTCGGGAAAGTGCTGACCAGGGGGCGTCAGCGTGCGGCAACCACTGCACCTGATGCCCGACCCAGGCCAACGCAGCGGCGGCCGTCGCTGCGCTCAATTCGCTACCGTAAAGCAACACCCGCATGGGTTACTCTCCTTGTTGGTAACGTGATAACAGGGCTTGGAAACCCTCACCAAACTCGGGGTGACGACGCGCGTAGGCAAGTGTGGCTTCAAGATAACCCAGCGGCTGGCCACAATCGTAGGTCGTGCCCTGCATACGGTATGCCTGCACCCCCGACTGTTCGCGCAGGGTCTCCAGCGCATCAGTGAGCTGAATTTCGCCACCGGCACCGGGCTTGGTGGCTTCTAAAATGGAGAAAATATGGCCTGGTAGCGCGTAGCGACCAATCACGGCTAGGTTTGAAGGCGCTGCATCGCGCTTTGGCTTTTCCACCATTCCCACAAGATCTGCCGATTGGTTAGGTGCAGGCACATCGCCAGCGGGTGCCACGATGCCATACTTCTCAACTTGCTCCCAAGCCACCTCTTCCACCATTAGCTGCGCCGTTTGCTGTTGATCATAAGCTGCCAA
This sequence comes from Halomonas sp. A3H3, assembly GCF_000982975.1. NCBI lineage: Bacteria > Pseudomonadati > Pseudomonadota > Gammaproteobacteria > Oceanospirillales > Halomonadaceae > Halomonas > Halomonas sp. A3H3. Next base: position 4,600,397 of record NZ_HG423343.1, read on the forward strand.
CATGCCGGCCAAGTCGGTCGTTTGGTTGGCGCTGTTGTCGACCAGCACATCGGGAAGCAGCACTGCAAAAGGTTCGTCGTCGCCGATGATCGGGCGAGCGCATAGCACCGCATGGCCTAACCCCAGCGGTACACCCTGACGAATACTGATAATGCTGACATCATCAGGCACCAAATTGCGCAACATCGCCAAAAGCTCGTGTTTACCTTTCGCTTCCAGGCTGGCTTCTAGCTCGGCGTGGGTGTCAAAGTGGTTTTCAATAGCGCTTTTATTACTACTGGTGACCAGCACAATCTCACGAATACCCGCGGCAATGGCTTCTTCGACCACATATTGAATAACCGGCCTATCGACAATCGTAATCATCTCCTTGGGAATAGCCTTCGAAGCCGGTAAGCAGCGGGTGCCAAACCCAGCAACAGGAAGTACGGCCTTGCGAATCATAAAGAGGTCCTTTTCATGCGTTCCGACACAGGAGTGGTTAGAATGTCCATAATACTGAAGGCGTGGATGGATGCCACCTCGCCAATGGACGATAACCAGTGCAAATGGATAATAACCAGTAACTAAGCGTCAACTCTTCGCTTAATGCGTAACGACAATGGGAGTCACAACATGCAAGCGACACCACAGGATAGCACTGCTGGTCACTATCAAGGCAATGTCGATGCAGCAGAAGTCGCCAAATTTGAAGCGCTTGCTAGCCGCTGGTGGGATCCGCAGGGTGAATTTAAACCACTCCACGAGATTAACCCTTTGCGGCTCGATTTTATTGATGCGCGTGCGGGCTTGGCAGGAAAAAAAGTGCTGGATGTGGGCTGTGGCGGCGGCATTTTGAGCGAATCAATGGCCAACCGCGGGGCTAAAGTAACTGGTATTGATCTCGGTGAAGCACCTTTAGCGGTGGCTAGGCTGCACGCGGAAGATCGCGGTGTCGAGATCGATTATCAGCACATCAGTGTGGAAGCCATGGCGGCTCAAAAGCCCGGTTTTTACGATGCAGTGACCTGCATGGAGATGCTTGAGCACGTACCCGACCCCGCCTCCGTCATTCGTGCCTGCAGCGCCCTGGTTCGCCCTGGCGGCTATGTGTTTTTCTCTACGCTGAATCGCACCGCCAAGTCCTATGCGTTTGCCATTCTAGGCGCCGAGTACGTGCTTAGACTGCTCCCCCGGGGTACGCATAACTACGCGAAATTTATTCGCCCTTCAGAAATGGCCGCCTGGTCTCGCGACTGTGGCTTAGAAGTGCGTGAGCAGACGGGGCTTACCTACAATCCGCTAACCCGGCACTATCGTTTGGTAAGCCATGATGTTTCGGTCAACTACATGATGTACTGCCGTAAGGTGAGCGATTAAATGCCGATGCAAGCGCCCCAAGCGATTCTCTTCGATCTAGACGGCACCCTGGTCGATACCGCTCCAGATTTAGCCCACGCAACCAATGCGCTACGTATTCACCACGACTTAGAGCCACTTCCCTTTGAAGTGATCCGCCGCCAGGTCTCTAACGGCGGTAGTGCGCTGGTGACGCTGGCGCTAGGGTTAGAAGCGACAGCGGATGGACATACTCAAGCACGCCAGTTTTTGCTGGATGCCTACGAGCAGGCGGTCGCGGTGCACAGCCAGGTCTTCTCGCCGCTCGATGTATGGCTGAAAGAGTGGCATGGCAACCAACGACCCTGGGGGATTGTGACCAATAAACCGCGTCGCTATACGCTACCGTTATTGGACGCATTGGCGCTTCAGCCGGGCGCCCTACTATGTGCAGATGACCTGAGTGTAAAAAAGCCAGCCCCTGAGCCGCTCTGGGAAGCTGCCCGGCGGCTAGGCGTTGAGCCGGGTCAGTGCTGGTACATCGGCGACCATGCACGGGATATCGAGGCCGCCGTCGCTGCGGGGATGACGGCCGTGGCCGTTGGCTACGGCTATATCAGCGCAGAGGATGACTATCAACAGTGGCCTGCTGACTTATGGTTTGGAGAGTGTCACGCGCTGGTCGATGCCCTTAACGGTTTCAGACGCTAGCGACAATTTCAAGCGTAAGTACCGGCGGGCATCGACGTGCTGATAAGGGGTTTAAAAGTAAGCGCTATACCCGTGGCGGCTGGGCATCAAGCTTTTGACCGTTGGTGCCTGCACTGTCTGGCCCCATAAGCCATAAGTAGGTAGGCATGATGTCTTCCGGGGTGCGTAGTGTGAAGGGATCCTCACCGGGGAACGCGGTACGCCGCATTTGAGTCCGTGTGGCACCCGGATTGAGTGAATTAACGCGTACCGTGGACTGGTTATCCAATTCGTCGGCCAACACCTCGACAAACCCTTCGGTGGCAAACTTAGAGACCGAGTACGCTCCCCAATAGGCGCGGCCTTTACGGCCAACGCTGGAGGAGGTGAATATCACCGATGCATCGTCAGACGCCTGCAGTAGCGGCAATAGTGCCTGGGTCATCCAGATGGGCCCATTGATATTCACCTGCATCACCTGCTGCCAGAGCTCAGGATTATACTGCTCGAAAGGCGTGATGCGACCCAACAACCCAGCGTTATGCAACACCCCGTCCAAACGGCCAAACTCTTTATCCAGCGTTTCCGCCATATCATGAAAATCTTTTAGCGTAGCGCCTTCAAAGTTGAGCGGAAAAATCGCTGGCTGGGGGCCACCGGCCGCTTCGATTTCATCGTAAACGCGCTCTAACTTGGCAATAGTGCGCCCCAATAGAATCACGGTGGCTCCGTGTTGGGCATAGCTCAACGCTGCCGCACGGCCAATCCCGTCCCCTGCGCCGGTTACCAACACGATGCGATTTTCCAATAGGTTGGGCGCTGGTTGATAGTCGATCTTGCAGCTCATGCTGATTCCTTGAAGCAAAAGATATTAACTTGCTGATTGGCGTAAAAAGTCATTGGCAAGGCCCGCGGCACTGCTTTGCGGGTAGTCATCGCGCACTTGCTCGAGTAGCTCACGGCTGCGCTCTGCTTCGCCTTTACGTGCTTTCACTAAGCCTAGCTTATAGATCGCATCCGGCACTTTACTGCTGCCGCTGTACTCCTCGATCACACGGCTAAATGCCTGGTCGGCGGCATCCAGCTCGCCTTCTGCAGCATATAGCTCGCCCAGCCAGTAGTGACCATTAGCCGTTAGACTAGTATCAGGATGGTCGCTAACAAAAGCCTCAAAGGCCGCAATCGCCTCATCAAAACGGCGCGCTTGAACATGCGCAAAAGCCGCTTGGTAATCGGCCTGGGCGTCCTCACTGACATTGCGGCTCGAAGGCGCGTTAACAACTTCTTCAGCGGCCTCAGGCTCGACTGCTGGTGTTGACTGCTCAATCTGAGTTGGACCGCTGCTCATCAGGCGGTCTTCAATATCGAGATACTGCTGCTGGGATTGACGGCGCAGCTGTTCCAACTGGTGGCGTAACTCTTCAATTTGACCACGCAGCTGCTGGATCTCCTGCTGGTGCTCCTGCACCTGGTTAAACAATACCAGGTTACCGCTGGACGCTTCCTGGCGCTGCGTTTGCTGGTAAAAGCTGCTGTTGGAAGAGTTGGAAAGATCTTGAACGAGCGGCTGTTGAGCGGTGGCCGTTAGGGGCAATACGGACAGCGGGAGCACTATGGCTCCCGCACCGCACAGCCTCTCAACGTAACGCTTGAGACTGTGATTCATGATGACTCCGTAGACGTAAACGGCGTGCGATAAGCCGCACGCCGAATTCATCAGTGGTTAAGCATTCAATCGTTAAATGCTCAGTAGTTAAATACAACACGGCGGTTCTGAGCGTAAGCGCTCTCGTCTTGGCCATTGACAGCCGGACGCTCTTCACCATAGCTAACCACGCTCATTTGTGAAGGAGAGACGCCCTGAATATTCAAGAAGCGTTCTACCGCATTCGCACGACGCTCCCCTAGCGCCATGTTGTATTCACGGGTACCGCGTTCATCAGTATGCCCGTGGAGTACCACTTGAGCGTTCGGGTTAGCACGCAGATAGCGCGCATGAGCCATTACCACGGATTCGTACTCGCTCTTAATTGTATCGCGGTCGTAATCGAAATAGATGGTGCGTACTTCTGGGATGCGTGAATCAGCCTGCTGACCAGCGCCTGAACCAGAGGTGGAACCATACTGACTACCCGTGCCTGTACCCGAGGTGCTAGACCCAGTCGCGCTGCCATCCTGGCTACCGTACGAGTCACCGTCTTGGGTTCCGCCGGTGCTGGAACAGCCAGCGATTACCACGATAGATAGCGCTGCTGCTAATGAGCGAGCCAACGGTTTAAGTTGCATAATCAGACTCCTTGCCTGAAAACTGAAATTTTGATGTTAATCAATTTAAGAAGGGTGACCAAGCTGGATCACGAACATCGCCTTGTGCTGACGGCAGCCTGAATGAAGAGCGACCATCGGCAGAAACAGCACTTAGTACCCCACTGTTACCCTGCTGGGTAGCGAAGATTACCATGGTCCCGTTCGGCGCAACACTAGGAGATTCATCTCTTGTTGATTCACTCAATACCACTAAGCGGTCACCGCTTAGGTCTTGCCTTGCTACTTGATAACCACGGCTAGAGCGATGGATCAAGAATATTTGCTCGCCATCCGGCGAGAAGCGGCCACGCGCATTATAATTACCGGTAAATGTCAGGCGCTGGGACTCTCCGCCACCCAGTGTATATTGATAGAGCTGGGGGCCGCCGCTACGATCAGAGGTAAACAACAGGCTGCGTCCATCCGGCGCCCAAGCGGGCTCCGTATCAATACTGTTGTTATTGGTAATGCGCTCTACTGAACGGTTGGCAACATCCATAATGTAAATTTCAGGCTGGCCATCTTTAGACAGTGACATGGCGATACGCCGCCCATCCGGTGACCATGCTGGCGCGCCGTTAATGCCATCGAAGGAGGTCGCCTGCACGCGCTGGCCCGTCGCCACATCCTGGATATAGATCGCCGGACGCTCAGTCTCAAAGGAGACATAGGCGAGCTTGGTGCCGTCGGGCGACCACGCCGGTGACATGATCGGTTCATCAGAGGTCAACACCTGCTCACTACGGCGACCATCGGCGTCTGCAACGTACAGACCAAACTGCATATCGTCACCGATACCTTGGGCCGTGACATAAGCAATTTTGGTGGAGAACGCGCCGCGGATATCAGTAATCTCTTCAAAAATTTGATCGCTGATATAGTGTGCAGCACCGCGCAGGTCATTTCCCCTCACTGTCACGGTTTCACCGATCATTCGACGCTGACCACTGATATCCATCAGTTCAAACTGTAGTTCAAAGCCACCGTCAGTTTGTTCTGCCTGGCCGACGACCAGATAGCGCACGTCCAGCGAACGCCAGGTACCGAACTGCACATCGTCAGATTGGCTAGGCTGCTCAAACATAGCGCTGCGCGCCAAGGGGGCAAAATAGCCACTGCGTTCAAGGTCATCTTGAACAATCTGTGCTACATCTTCGGGAAGGCCGTCTGAACCGGCGAATGGCACGACACCAATCGGCAGCGCTTGATCGCTGCCCCGCGTGATCTCAATGGTTAAGTTAGCACTTGCCACACTGCTAAAAGTGAACAGCAAGCACAATAACCAAAATTTCTTTAACACTTGAGTTTGCATCAACGGACTCCCCCTGGGGAAAAGTTCAAAGTGATATTGCGTCGGATTTCACGCTGTTGATCTTCTGATAATTGTAGTAGCTCAGAAAACGGTGCCGCTTGCTCAACCGCCTGAATAATGGATTGATCAAAGGCACTATCGCCACTCGATGATGTTACGTTTACTAATAATACCTCCCCCGAAGGCCCCAGACGCACATTGACAGAAGCCCGCATACTATCACTTGATCCACCAGGAATTATCCAGGCTTGTTCAATAGCTCGTTTCATTATGTTGCTGAAATTATTTGCAGCCTGCTCAGCCTGCTGGGCATTGGCAGCTGCTTCGGCCTCACCGTCCAGTTGGCGCTGCATAGCCGCCTCGGCAGCTTCTGCGGCTTGGCGTTGGCGCTCAGCTTCTGCTTCACGACGCTGCTGCTCTTCGGCTTCACGCTGACGCTGTGCTTCGGCCTCTCGCTCTCGCTGAGCCTCCTCTTGCTCACGCAATCGCTGTTCTTCAGCTTCGCGTTGGCGTTCAGCCTCCTCCGCTTCACGGCGCTGCTGCTCTTCAGCTTCGCGCTGACGCTCGGCTTCTTCCGCTTCACGGCGCTGCTGTTCTTCGGCTTCGCGCTGGCGTTCTGCTTCTGCCTCTTCGCGTTGCTGCTGCTCGGCGGCTTCCTGCTGGCGTTGTGCCTCTTCCACTTCACGCTGGCGCTTTGCGGCAGCTTCCGCTTCGGCTTCACGTTCAGCCGCTTCAGCAGCCTGCCGTTCGGCCTGCTCAGCCGCTTCTTCAGCTCTACGTTGGGCCTCAGCTTCCGCAGCCGCACGTGCTTCTTCTAGCGCCTGCGCCTCGGCTTCCGCCGCCTGTTGGGCGGCTTCTTCTGCGGCTTGCTGCTCGGCTGCGGCCTGCTGTTCACTAGCTGAAGGCTCTTCCGGTGCATCAGGCTCGGTGGGGGCTTCAGCAGGCGCATTCATCGCCGCCTGCTCTTCCGTTGCTTGCTGCGCCTGGTCAGTAAAGGTTTCGGTGCTTACCAGCGTTGCCTGTACGATCGAGGAGCTGTCAGGTTCTGCGTCTCGATTAGGCAGGCTGATCAAGCTAAACGCTACAATCGCTACGTGCACACCTATCGCCAGAACAGTCGGCCACTTATAGCCGACGTCTTGAGGATCGCGCGGGGATTTCAGTGCCATGTGCTGCGCCTTGCCCTTACCCATCTTTTGACGGCTCAGATAGCAGCCCCACATTAGCCACGCCAGCGCCTTGCAGAGTGCTCATCAAGACGACAATCTGACCGTAGGCCACATTACGGTCGCCGCGTACCATTACCGGTGTGCCTGGGCGACGCTCTATAATCGTTGTCACTCGTGAGGACATCTCATCCAGCGACACCGACGTGGAGTCTTCCCCAAGCGTGATGAAGTACCCACCGTCGCTATCAACCGAGATAATGATCGGATCATTATCCTCCTGGATATCAATGGGCTGAGAGGTGACTTGCGGCAACTCAACTTGTACGCCCTGGGTCAACATGGGCGCGGTGATCATAAAGACCACCAGCAGTACCAGCATGATGTCAATGAAAGGGACGACGTTAATCTCCGCCATTGGCTTGCTTTTGCCGCTACGATTGAATGGTCCTTGCATGGCTCTCTCCCTTAGCTGGCGCTCGGTTTGCCGTCACGACCTTGCAAATTGCGGTGCAGGATAGCGTGAAACTCTTCGGCAAAGTCTTCATATTTGCCCAGCAGGCGAGAAGACGAGTTGGATAGGCGGTTATAGAAAATCACCGCTGGAATCGCCGCAAATAGACCCATGGCTGTGGCAATGAGCGCTTCAGCAATCCAGGGAGCCACCGTAGCAAGGGTCGCTTGCTGAGTCAGTGATAGTGCCTGAAACGACCCCATGATGCCCCATACAGTGCCGAACAAGCCGATATAGGGGCTAGCTGAGGCTACCGTGGCAAGAAACACTAAATGCTGGGTTAAGCGATCCTCTTCCCGAGACCACGCTACGCGCATGCTACGCTGAACGCCTTCCAGCACGGTATCCGGGTCACGGGTTTTAGGCATCAAACGGTTAAATTCACGAAAACCAGCTTGAAAAATATGCTCGGCGCCGTGGCGCGGGTCATCGGCAGGAATCTCACGATAGAGTTCGTTTAAGTCGACACCTGACCAAAAAGACTCCTCAAATTGGTTGTACTCTTTCTTGGCGCGGCCCAGCGCAATACTGCGCTGAAAAATCACTACCCAAGAGAGGATCGACCCCACCAGTAGCAGCAGCATTACCAGTTGCACTACAGTACTGGCATTCATTATCAAATGGGGAATGGACATGGTGTTATCGTTCACAGGTGCCCTCATCAATCTATTAGGGTCGGGATTGCCGACGCAGTGAGTGACCTCTTGGTTAAGAGGCCTGGGTCAAAACTTTAAGCGATGCTGGCCATGCTTTTGGCCGTAAACGTTCGGTGCTCAAGCAGGCTATCTCGACTGTGGCAGAGCATAGGAGTTCCTCATTACGCCAAACCTGCTGTTCAAATGTCATCCGACAGCGCCCAACGTTGGTAACGTGAGCACTAATTTCCAACGCGTCATCCAAGTAAGCCGGTTTCGCGTAGTGACAGGCCAAGCGGTATACCACTAGCTGTGTACCTTCGTCTAGCAGCGTTTGCTGATTCAGGCCCAACTGGCGGAGCCATTCACTACGCGCACGCTCCATAAACTTCAAGTAGTTAACGTAGTAGACAATGCCGCCTGCGTCAGTATCTTCCATATAAACGCGCAGCGGCAGTCGATAACCTTCTCTTGTGCAGCTACTCACGGACGGCGCTCTCCCTCCATATCGGTTGCCTGTTCGTGGGGCACGCGCTCAAAGTGCAGCCACGCCTGGCGGGTGGCCACCCGGCCGCGGGGAGTGCGCATCATCAAGCCCTGCTGAATAAGATAGGGCTCAATAACGTCTTCGATCGTGTCACGTTCTTCACTGATCGCCGCGGCGAGTGAGTCAATACCCACCGGCCCACCGTCAAATTTATCGATCATGGCCAGCAGTAGCCGCCGATCCATATGATCCAAGCCGTGGTGATCCACATTAAGCATATTGAGAGCCGCATCAGCCATGGCGACATCGACGACGCCGTTACCTTTCATTTCGGCGTAATCTCGCACCCGGCGTAGCAGTCGGTTGGCAATTCGCGGCGTGCCCCTTGAACGCCTGGCCACTTCAATGGCGCCATCATGGCTGGTTTCAACTCCTAACAAGCGCGCTGAACGCGAGACAATTTCTGTTAGCTCTTCCAGGTTATAAAACTCAAGCCGCTGCACGATACCAAATCGGTCACGCAGCGGGGAGGTCAATAATCCTGCCCGGGTCGTGGCGCCCACCAGGGTGAAGCGGGGAAGATCCAGTTTAATCGAACGTGCCGCAGGCCCTTCGCCAATCATAATATCGAGCTGAAAATCTTCCATGGCCGGGTAGAGCACTTCTTCGACCACCGGTGACAGGCGATGAATTTCATCGATAAAAAGTACATCGCCAGGCTCTAAATTAGTCAGCATGGCGGCTAGATCGCCTGCCCGCTCGAGTACCGGCCCGGAAGTCGACTTCATACCGACGCCCATCTCGGTGGCAATAATATGCGCAAGGGTCGTTTTACCTAACCCTGGGGGGCCAAATACCAGAGTGTGATCCAGGCTCTCTTCACGCAGCCGCGCGGCGCCGATAAAGATTTCCAGTTGTTCACGCACACGCGGCTGGCCAATATAGTCATCCAGCCGCTTGGGGCGAATCGCGTAATCAATGCGCCCCTCCCCCTGTTCAGGCTCAGCGGCGATCAGCCGATCGTGTTCTAACATAGGTGCTCTTCTTTATGGCGATTCAAAAGGTCTATTCACAAAGGTCTATCCACTACCCACAATTTCGTACTCACACCGCTGCCTGCTTAGCCACCCATGCGCTGGGTGAGCGCGGCTTTAATCAGCGCTTCGGTAGACTGATTGGGGTCGATATCGGCGAGCATTTTCGACGCCTCAGTCAGTTTATACCCCAAGCTAACTAACGCGGCTTCCGCATCGGCAAGACTATCGCGGGTAGAAGCACGGCCATTGGTGGCTTCAAGGGGCAGTAGCGCGTCGCTGCCATCTTCCCACTCGGGAAAACGGTCGCGCATTTCAATAATCAGCCGCTCTGCGGTTTTCTTACCCACTCCTGGCAGGGTTGTCAGCGCTTTGCTGTCGTCATCACGGACGCAGCGCATAAAGGCGTCTTCGTCCATACCCGACAGGATGGCGAGTGCAAGCTTGGGCCCTACGCCATTGACCTTGATCAAGGCGCGGAACAGAGCACGTTCATGCTCACGGCCGAAGCCATAGAGTAAGTGGGCATCATCACGAATGGTTAAATGGGTGAATAATGAGACGCTCTCGTTAATCGCAGGAAGTGCGACCAGCGTATTCATTGAGGTTTCCAGTTCGTAACCTACGCCATGAACGTCGATTACAATCCAGGGAGGTTGCTTTGCCACTAGCTGACCACTCAGACGTCCAATCATAAATACGCTCGCACCGGAATGAAAAAAATAGAGTGAAAAACAGGTGATTACTATAAAGCGACTCTGTACAGGTGACCAGTAGTTCAGCCAGCGGTACAGCGGGAATTAAAGCCGCCAGCGTCCAGTTGAGCGACGGCGGCCCCGAGATGGCGCAGCGGGCAAGCCATGGCTGCTAAACACAGAGCCGTTATAAGCATGGGCTAACGCAATGGCTAACGCGTCGGCTGCATCGGCCTGGGGAGTATCAGAGAGCTGCAGAATGGCGGTCACCATATGCTGCACCTGCTCTTTGTCCGCGCCGCCCTGGCCGGTCACCGCCTGCTTGATCTGCCGCGCGGCGTACTCGGCAAGGCTCAAGCCATGATTGGCCATACACACCATTGCCGCCCCCCGAGCCTGGCCAAGCTTCAGCGCTGAATCGGGATTTTTGGCCATAAATACCCGTTCAATGGCCACCTGGGAGGGTCGATGCAGGCCGACGACTTCGCTAAGACCGGCGTAAATTTGCGCCAAGCGCTGCTCCAAGGCCCCTTCTGCCGTGCGGATACAGCCACTCGCTACGTAGCAGGGTTTAACGCCAATAATATCGATCACCCCGTAACCGGTTACCCGGGAGCCAGGGTCTATGCCCAAAATGCGAATGGGTACGACGGGCTTTTGCTCTTCCATGGCGTCGATACTCGTGTGACTAGAACAATCGAGTAGGAAGGGGAGTCGCCTCCCCTGTCCTCTCACACCACCGGGCATACGGTTCCGTACCACGGCGGTTCATGCAGAACGTTTAAGCCATCTTACCGTATCCAGTACCGAGATCAGTCCCTGGTCATAAAACCATTTCCTCGGCAGGGCCTGATTCATGTGCGAAGCCCCGGCATTCCACCAGGGGCCTCGACCGTT
>NZ_HG423343.1:4611550-4746367 GCF_000982975.1 Halomonas sp. A3H3
CTTGCAAGTATCGGGCTTTGGTGAGTGTAGCCACCTTACCCCGCCATGACGCCTCGTATCCGCTTCCTGTTCGTCAGGCCAGCGTTTTGCCTCGGGCTGCCTTCAGATTCCCCCTCGCGAGGGACACCCTTGCCGTCGGCTAGCACTTCCCCTTGCAGGGCGTGCAGGGGACTTTCACCCCCAAGTCATCCTGAAGCACCACCCCCAGGAACAGCGCCGGTCAAGGCGCTGCGCGCCATGCCTGGCGCACTACAAAAACACCGACGCCGTGGCGTCGGTGTTGAGCAGCCATCCAAACCGATTTATTCGGCGGCGGGTTCCGCTTTGACTTTCTGACGTAGGCGGATGTTCAAATCTTTCAACTGCTCGGGGCTGACTTCGCCCGGTGCATTGGTCATCAAACAGGCAGCGCTTTGGGTTTTCGGGAAGGCGATGACTTCACGAATAGTTTTGGCACCGACCATCAGCATGACCAAGCGATCCAAGCCAAAGGCTAAGCCACCATGAGGCGGTGCACCATACTGAAGTGCATCCAGCAGGAAGCCAAATTTCTCTTGGGCTTCTTCTTCACCGATGCCTAGAATCTCAAACACCGTGCTCTGCATGGTCTGATCGTGGATACGAATAGAGCCGCCGCCCAATTCGGTACCGTTGAGCACCATATCGTAAGCGCGTGAAAGCGCATTGGCGGGGTCTGCCTTGAGCTCTTCCGGTGTGCAGGAAGGCGCGGTAAAGGGGTGGTGCAGCGGGCTCAGGCGACCACTGTCGTCGGCTTCAAACATTGGGAAGTCGACTACCCACAGTGGCGCCCACTCTTGAGTATAGAGTTCCAGATCAGCACCGAGCTTGACGCGCAGCGCGCCAATGGCTTCGTTAACGATACGGGCTTTATCGGCACCGAAGAAGATGATGTCACCATCTTCTGCGCCCACGCGGTCGAGCAGCTCTTCAACGATGTTTTCCATAAACTTGACGATCGGAGACTGCAGACCTTCAAGCCCTTTGGCGCGCTCGTTGACCTTGATCCACGCCAAGCCTTTGGCGCCGTAGATGCCGACAAACTTGGTATATTCGTCGATCTCTTTGCGCGATAGCTTGGCGCCGCCGGGTACTTTCAGCGCCGCTACGCGACCATCATCCGCGCTGGCGGGGCCAGAGAAGACTTTGAAATCGACTTGCTGCATCAGGTCGTCGACATCGGTCAGTTCCAGCGGGATACGCAGATCCGGCTTATCGGAACCGAAGCGGTCCATCGCTTCCTGCCAGGTCATGCGCGGGAACTCAGGGAGTTCGGCTTTTAGCACGTCCTGGAAAAGCTGACGAATCATGGCTTCGGTAATGCCCATGATGTCGTTCTCTTCCACAAACGACGCCTCGATATCAATCTGAGTGAACTCAGGCTGACGGTCGGCGCGCAAATCTTCATCGCGGAAGCACTTGGCAATTTGGTAGTAGCGGTCAAAGCCCGCCACCATCAACAGCTGCTTAAACAGTTGCGGCGACTGAGGCAGTGCAAAGAAACTACCCGCGTGGGTACGGCTAGGCACCAGGTAATCACGAGCACCCTCTGGCGTAGCGCGGGTGAGTACCGGCGTTTCGATATCCAGGAAGCCTTGGTTTTCGAGGTACGCGCGCACGTTATGAGAAATACGCGAGCGCAGACGCAGCTTCTCGATCATATCCGGGCGACGCAGATCGATATAGCGATGCTTTAAGCGCACTTCTTCGCCGACCTTGCCATGCTCATCCAGCTGGAATGGCGGGGTAACGGCGGTGTTGAGCACTTCAACGTCTTTTGCCAACACTTCAATCATACCCGTCGGCATGTTGGCGTTTTGGGTGCCTTCTGGGCGCAGCCGAACGCGACCAGTGATACGCAGGACAAATTCACTGCGGGCACGGTCGGCATTAGCGAATGCCTCGGCGGTATCAGGGTCGACCACGAACTGTGCGATGCCGTCGCGATCGCGCATATCGAGGAAAATTACCCCACCGTGGTCACGGCGGCGATGAACCCATCCGCATACCGTAACCGTTTGATCCACCAAAGTTTCGTTTAGCTGGCCGCAATAATGGCTGCGCATGTCAAATCCTGTTCTGTTACGTGGCAATGAGTGTGTCGCGGGCGTCCCGACCCTGACTGCCGCGGCTATGCCGCGGCGCCCTTGTCTTTGGGAGTGTCGCTCTTAGCGGTAGCGCTGGAATCGCTTGATTTACCGGCATCTGCAGAGGCAGTTTTGCCATCAGCGGCCAGGTTCTTTTTGCTACCCGTTTTGAAATCAGTTTCGTACCAACCGCCGCCGGCCAAACGGAATCCCGCTGCCGAGACAAGCCGTTCCAAGCCATCACTTTGGCATGCAGGGCAATCATTGAGAGGATCGGCGCTAATCTTCTGCAATTTTTCCATGCGATGGCCGCAGGCCTTGCACTCATATTCATAGATGGGCATCTTAATGACTCCTAATAAGCTCAACCCTGACAAGCTTAGTTCTGACAGGCCTGATTCTAAAGACCCAGCTCTAAAGGCTCAGTTCTAAAGACCCAGCTCTGACAAATCCAGTTCTATCTAAAAGACTCGTTCTGAAAAGAAAGAACAATGGCGAACACAAACGCTGCCAGGCTGCAATATGTGGCCAGTCGGGGTAAATTCCAAGGCTGCGGTTGATAAAGCGCCGCCATTATACCCTTTTGTGCCCCCTGACGAGCAAGGTTATACAGCCCCCTGCGGTTAATGGAGAGAAGAAAATGCCCCATGCGGTGATACTGGATGCGCAAAGTCTCGGCCCCGAGATCAATTTGGCCGCCATTAAAGAGACGGTTTCAAACCTTGAGGTGTTTGAGCAGAGTACCACGCAACAAGCGCGGGAACGCCTTGCTAACGCCGATGTAGCGATCGTGAACAAGGTAGTGCTGGACGCCGAAACGCTGCAGCAACTGCCAAAACTGCGGCTAATATGCGTATTGGCGACAGGTCTCAATAATATCGATCTTGAAAGCGCAAAAGAACACAACATTGAAGTTAAAAACGTCGCGGCTTACGGCACTGCCAGCGTTTCCCAACACACTTTGATGCTCATGCTCGCGTTAGCCAATCGTCTTCCCCAATATCAGCGCGATGTCGCCGCAGGCGAGTGGCAGCGTAGCGCCTTCTTCTGTTTGCAGGATTACCCAACGCTCCAACTGGCAGGTAAACAGCTAGTGATGGTCGGACAAGGCGAGTTAGGTACCGAAGTAGCACGCTTGGCGGAAGCCTTTGGCATGCAAGTCACCTTCGCCGCCCGCCCCGGCAAAGAAGCTAATGATAAGCGCCCTGCCCTGGACGACCTGCTTCCCGATGCCGATGTTATCAGCCTGCACTGCCCGTTGAGCGAGGCCACCAAGCACTTGATCAATCGGGAGCGCTTAACGCGCGCCAAGAACTCACTGCTACTGGTCAACTGCGCCCGCGGCGGGGTTATCGATGAAGTGGCAGCGTTAGAGGCGCTGCGTAGCGGCAAGCTGGGTGGATTAGGCGTTGATGTACTGCCCGCTGAACCACCCAGAGATGGGCACCCACTGCTGGATGCACTCAGCGAGCCGCTAAACTTAATTGTCACGCCTCACAACGCCTGGATTACACCAGAAGCGCGCCAGAATATTGTTAGCCTGACAGCTAACAATATCCTTGAATGGAAAGGTGCCCAATAGAGACCTGCCGTCTCATTAGAGGCTCCCAATAGGCTTTACTGGGTGGCAAAGTGGCTCGGGGCGCGGCAGTTATCCAGCACCTCGAGCTCTACATGGGTAACTTGTGCACCTTCTGAGCCCTGCCATAGCCATTCGCTTAGCAGCTTGACTGCGTCGGAGTGACCACACATCAACACTTCAACCCGGCCATCGGGCAAGTTTTTGGCATAGCCGGTGATACCGTGCTGAAGGGCTTTCTCTTGGGTAGCCCGGCGATACCAGACCCCCTGCACCTTACCGGTCACAAGGGCACGTACACAGCAATCACTCATACTTACCTCCTTACCTTGGCGCTTCTGAACGGAGTGTTAAACATACTCACGTTTGACAATCACTGCACTGTTACGCGGAATCAGCGGGCGGCCACGGCGTAGTAGCAATGAGCGGGTGAACGCCGCCCCAAACAGCAATATTAGTGAACTGTAGTAGACCCATAGCAAAATCATGACTACCGACCCGGCGGCGCCATAGGTAGATGCTGTAGCCGTATACGCCAGGTAAATCGCGATTACACTGCGCCCAATAGTAAACAGTACGGCAGTGACGACTGCGCCAATCAACACATCTTGCCAGCGCAACACAACGTCGGGAAGTACTTTAAAAATGGTGGCAAATAGTAAGGTGACCACAGCCAGCGAGACCAGCGACTCAACTGACGTTGTCAGTAAGCTGGCATAAGGCACCAGATTATCGGCGGCCTGGAGCATACCGCGCAAAACGACGCCTAATACCAGCGATACCATCAGTATAAATCCGATGGAGAGCACCACCGTTAACGATAGCAACCGGCTTTTAATAAAACGTAAAGCGCTATTAGAAGTGGGCTTTGCCGTTACGCCCCAAATGGTATTGAGCGAAAATTGCATCTGGGCGAAAACGGTTGTTGCACCGATCACCAGGGCTCCTACGCCCAATAGCGTTGGCAGGATACCCGACTCCTCAATCCTGGATTGAGCGACGGCGTCTTGAATAGCGACAGCTGCGTCAACCCCTAAGGTACCTTGCAGTTGCGCTACAATTTGTCCCTGAGCCGCCTCTTCTCCCATCACGACACCGATAACTGTGACAGCGATAATAATGGTAGGCGCCAATGAGAAAAGTGTATAGAACGCTAGCGAACCTGCGTAGCTAAAGGCATTACGCTCCAACCATAGTGACGTGGCGTCTTGGACTACTTTCCACCAAAAGATAGCGGCGCGTTTAATCATATTCACTCCCTGTGCTCTGGGTAACGGGGCTTTTTATAAGCGTTATCAACATCCTATTTTTCTAGCATACCTAACCACAGCGTTTAGCGCAGTTTTCTGGTAGGTTGCATCTCTGAGTTCACCAAACGAAAAAGGAAGCTTGGATGGCCACTGATACTTCGCGCTCTGCGACTGCCTGCGATTTCGACTGTTTGGTGTTTATTGGCCGTTTTCAGCCGCCACATCTGGGGCATCTCGCGGTCATTCGTGAAGCGCTCAAACGCGCACGGCAGGTCATTGTGTTGGTAGGCTCTTCTTGGCAGGCTCGCTCACTGCGTAACCCCTGGCGATTCGACGAACGACAAGCCATGCTTCGCGCGGGATTTGACGACGCCGATAATCAACGCTTGGAGATCACCCCGCTACTCGACGCCCTCTATAACGACGATGTTTGGGTGCGCGATGTGCAGCGCAAAGTGCGCGATTTAGCTGCACCTGCCAATGCTCGCCTACCACGTATTGGCTTGATCGGAGCCAGCCGCGGCCAGTCAAGCTACTACCTTTCACTGTTTCCTCAGTGGGAGTCTGTCAGCGTGCCGTCGGTGGAGGGGATTTCAGCCAGCCAAATACGTGAGCGACTGTTTCGCTCGCCGAGCTCAACGAATGACTACCTGAGTACCGGCGCTTACCACGATTTACCGCCAGGGGTGGTGGAGAGCGTCAAACACTTTTGCAATGAGGGCGCCTATCAGCGCCTGATCGAAGAGCAGCAGTTGTTGGATCAGTACCGTCAGGCCTGGGCTCACGCGCCCTACCCGCCTATTTTTGTCACGGTCAACGCAGTGGTCGTGCAGTCAGGCCATGTGCTGCTGGTACGACGCACGGCGGCACCGGGCAAAGGCCTTTATGCCCTGCCGGGAGGGTTTATTAACCCCCATGAACGGCTGCTGGATGCTTGCTTGCGTGAACTTCGCGAACGCATTCGCTTAAAGGTTCCTGAGCCTGTACTCAAAGGCTCGCTGCGTGGGCAACGCCTGTTTGATGAACCCCACCGCAGCTGGCGCGGGCGCACCTTGGCGGAAGCTTTCTATTTTGCGCTACGCCCCGATCAGCAGCTGCCACGCCTAAAGCCCGTTAAAGGCGGTGATCATGCGCGCTGGGTAGCACTTGCAGATCTCGAGCCCGACAGCCTGTTTGAAGATCACTTCTTCATCATTCAGAACTTTTTAGGGCTACCCGCAGATTTTGGCAGTAGCTAAACGTCAACAGGCCCTAGGCTTGTAGGAAATCCCGCGGCAGCTTCATCATCTGCCGCCATAAACGCTCTACGCCGGGCTTATGCACCATCGAGCAGCGATATAAGCGGATTTCCAGGGGGATATCCCAGCTAGGGTCGCCTGCCCTCACCAAACGGCCACTTTTCAGCTCTTCACGAATACAAAAGTCGGGGATCCATGCGACGCCAACGCCTTGTAATACCATTCCCTTCAGGCCTTCAGCCATGGCCGTTTCATATACCGTACGCAGCTTCATACGCAGCGGGTCATTTTTCAGCAGCATGCGCACACTGCGCCCTAAAAAGGCCCCCTGGGTGTACGAAAGATAGGGAATGGAGGTGTCGTGCTGGAGTGAAAACTTTGCTTTCCCATGCTCGTCGGGTAACGAAACGGGCAGCATATTGACCTTACCAATTGAGAAAGAGGGGAATACTTCAGCGTCCAGTTGCATCGTCGCAAAAGGGTCATAGTAGGCGAGCATCAGATCGCAGTTACCCTCTCGCAGCACATGTATTGCCTCGCCCACATTCATGGCCACCAAGCGGGTCGGCAACTCGCCCAAACCCTGCTGCAGGCGGGAGATCCAAGGCGGATAAAAACTCAATGCCAGGGAGTGCGCCGCGACAATATCCAGCGCCTCATTGGCAATAGAGAGACCGCGCAAATGGCTAAGCGATTCGTTTAACTGTTCGACCAGATTGCGCGCAGTAACCAAAAACAGCTGCCCTTCGGGCGTTAACCCCACGGGGGTAGTTGAACGATCTACCAAGGTGACATCAACGGCCTGCTCCAACGCGCGAATACGGCGACTAAAGGCTGGCTGGGTCACGTGTCGCTGGCGTGCTGACGCAGAGAAGCTGCGTGTATTGGCTAGCGCGACAAAATCCTCCAGCCATTTTGTTTCAAGATTCACCCCATGACTCCTTGTCTCACCCTGCGTTTGAGCATCTCGATTTTCCTTTTAGGCTGACGTATCTATTGAACCGGGGCCATTAAATAGGCCGCCCGCGAAACGACTTTCATCCATACCGGGCGCTGGTTAATTTCATCGATAGTGACACGACGACAGTGAGCAAAGTCTTTTTCCAGCATCGCCTCGACGCTGGTAGCAAAATCGCGGCTAGGAATAAACGCGGTAATCTCAAAATTTAACCGAAACGAGCGATTATCCAAATTGACTGTCCCTACCGTGGCTGCTTCGTCGTCTACCAGCATGACTTTTTGATGTAAAAAACCAGGAAGATAACGGTATATTTTAACACCCGCCCTTAACATATCGGGTAGAAATGAGAACGCAGAGAGGAAAACCAACAAGTGGTCGGGGCGCTCTGGAATCATCACCCGAACGTCGACGCCGCGCATCGCTGCCAGCCGCAGCGCATCCTGAACTCCCTGGTCAGGGACGAAATAGGGGCTAGTCACCCACAGCCGCTGCTTGGCGCTATGAATGACCTGCTGGACGAGAAGGCTGGCGGTGTCCTGACGGTCAGCGGGCCCAGAAGGCACGATCACCACATGGTGGTCGGTCACTGAGGAACACGTATCGGCCATCCAGTTCAGGCTAATCACTTCATCCGTCGCCCAGTGCCAATCCTCCCAAAATGCCTCCTGCAAGCCCAGTACGCTGGGCCCTGCAAGCTTGAGATGGGTATCACGCCAAGGCCCGTGCCGTGGGTTCTCGCCGAGATATTCGACCCCAATATTAAAGCCCCCTATCCAGCCCTCCTTGCCGTCTATTACCGTTATTTTGCGATGGTTGCGAAAGTTAAGCTGAAAACGGTGCTTAAAGCCTCGCGATGAGCGAAAGGCACTCACGGCCACCCCATCGCTGATTAAATCATTGAGGTAGCTATCGGCTAACTTGCGGCTACCCACTTCATCATAAAGAAAATAGACCCGCACGCCGCGCCGGGCAGCACACTGTAAATGGTGCTTCAAACGTTGCCCGAGAGCGTCGTCGCGAACAATGAAGAACTGCACCAAAACATATTTTTCCGCCCGGTCAATACCATCGAACAGGCTTTCAAACGTTGCTGGCCCGTCAATGAGCAGTGTCGCTTGATTGCCATGGGTTAACGGCATCATGGCAAGCTGCTCGACCGCCTGAATATCGGCGTTGGTAGAGGGCGCAACGTAGGGTTGAACGTTAGCCCGGTAGTGCACTAGAACCCGGCGTAGCACGGTGTCCCGCTGGCCGCGGGCAGACACATAGCCATAAAACCTTGGACGCCCGAAAAACCAGTACGCTGGAAGCGCGACATAAGGGAACGTCAGCAGCGAGATGATCCATGCCACGGCCCCCTGAGAGGTGCGACTAGACATCAGCGCCATAATGGCTGAAACGATGCCAAGCAGGTGTATCAGTAAGATGCTGGTCCCTAGCAACCAGGAGGTCATAGTCACGTCCTTATAAAAGCCCTCACATAGAACAAGGCCTCGCCGTCAGCGAGGCCCTTATGCGTCTAAAGCCTAATCAACCTTACCACTCCATTACGCCGATTGGGCAATAATCTCTTTCCACTTCGCAGGCCCGGTTTGATGTACCGATGTGCCCAGGCTATCAACGGCGACGGTCACCGGCATATCTTCAACCTCAAACTCATAGATTGCTTCCATACCTAGGTCTTCGAAGCCCACTACCCGCGATTTTTTAATCGCTTGAGCGACCAGATAAGCCGACCCACCGACCGCCATTAAGTACACCGCTTCATTGTCACGGATAGCATCAATAGCGGCTTGGCCACGCTCTGCTTTGCCGACCATGCCTAACAGGCCAGTCTCTTCCAGCATAGTGCGGGTAAATTTATCCATCCGCGTGGCGGTAGTTGGGCCAGCGGGGCCAACGACTTCGTCACCAATGGGATCAACCGGGCCCACGTAGTAGATAAAGCGACCTTTCATATCCACGGGCAGCGGCTCGCCTTTGGCCAGCATATCGACCATGCGCTTATGAGCAGCATCGCGCCCCGTGAGCAGCTTACCGTTCAACAGCAGCGTATCACCAGGCTGCCAGGTTTTAACCTCCTCAGGCGTCACCGTATCAAGATTGACACGTTTGACGTTTTCACCCGCCTCGCGAGTGATTTCCGGCCAATCCTCAAGCTTCGGCGGCTCAAGTACCGCGGGGCCAGAGCCGTCAAGCGTGAAATGGGCATGACGGGTCGCCGCGCAGTTGGGAATAATCGCGACGGGCTTGTTGGCCGCATGGGTTGGATAGTCTTTGACTTTAATATCCAGCACGGTGGTTAAGCCGCCTAACCCCTGGGCACCGATACCGCTCTTGTTGACCTTGTCAAACAGTTCTAAACGCAGCTCTTCGGCACGGTTGCTGGGGCCACGGGCCTGTAGATCCTGAATATTGATAGGATCGAGTAGCGCTTCTTTGGCAATCAGCATGGCCTTTTCGGCGGTGCCGCCGATGCCAATCCCCAGCATCCCGGGTGGACACCAGCCAGCGCCCATCTTCGGAAGCTGCTCCATCACCCAATCAACCACACTGTCGGAGGGATTCAGCATGGCGAACTTGGATTTTGCTTCGCTACCACCGCCCTTCGCCGCTACGTGAATATCGACCGTATCGCCGGGCACAATCGAGTGGTGAATAATCGCCGGGGTGT
This sequence comes from Halomonas sp. A3H3, assembly GCF_000982975.1. Lineage (NCBI taxonomy): Bacteria > Pseudomonadati > Pseudomonadota > Gammaproteobacteria > Oceanospirillales > Halomonadaceae > Halomonas > Halomonas sp. A3H3. Next base: position 4,621,358 of record NZ_HG423343.1, read on the forward strand.
TGTCTTTGGTATTGGCACGCTTGCCGTCGGGATCCGCCAGCACCGAGGCGCGCAGGATATTATCGGGGAGCAAATAAGCGCGACGAACACCTTCGTTAATCATGTCGTCCAGGCTCATGTCCGCTTCCCAGGTAACGTTCATGCCCACGTGAACGAATACGGTGACGATGCCAGTGTCCTGACAGATTGGACGGTGCCCGGTGGCGCACATGCGTGAGTTAATCAAAATCTGTGCGATGGCGTCTTTGGCGGCAGGGTTCTCTTCGCGCTCATAGGCGGCGGCCATGGCGTCGATGAAATCTTTAGGATGGTAGTAAGAGATGTACTGCAGAGCATCGGCAACGCTTTGAATAACGTCGTCCTGGCGAATCACGGTCATGGACTAATAGCTCCTAGGTTATCGTCTAGTCAGCGGCTTCCCCTCCGCGCCCGCGGAGGTGCCGTCTTAGCGTGCTACCAGTATACCGTATTGGCACTTACGCAGCAGCAATCCCTGGCACCTATCTGACTACTATGGTTAGGGCTTTAGTCGATGGTATCTCTTAAGCAAGATAACGGTATAACCCTACTCACGCCGACTGACAATATGGGCATAAATAAAGCCTGCGCGCCCCGACCCTTTTGCGCTCGATCACCGTTCCACAGCGGTGGCACTCTAGCCCTGCTCGCTCGAAAACCGCAAAACGCCACTGCCTGCGCGGCTCACCCGCTGCTTTAGCCTGAGCAATCCAGGCCTCACAATTAGTAACACCTGCGGCTTGGTAGGCTTGCCGGGTAACATCAATGATGCAGTCAGCCAGAGTTTGCTGCTGTTCTGGGGTTAAATCCACCGGTCGAGCGCTTGGCGGAAGCTGGGAGAAAAACAGTATTTCAGAGCGCAAATAGTTGCCCAGCCCGGCGACCAACCCCTGATCGAGCAGCAGTGCCCCCAGGCTGCGTTTATGAAACTGCTTTAAATTCAGCCGCTGCTGCACATCGGAGGGAGCCACGTCTTGACTCAGTAGATCAGGGCCCAAGCGGGCTAAGAAAGGGTGTTCGGTGAGATGTTCTGCGTGCCAGAGGGAAATATCGGAGGCGCTATAGAGGCTGGCGCAGTGCCCTTCTGCGCTCAATCGAACCCGCAGCGCTCGCTTGGTATTAGGCGGCTTATCCTCGCTATGCAGCTTCCAAACACCATAAAGTTGGTTGTGGGAATAAAGCACGCGCTGATCGGCAAACCGGACCAGCATTGCTTTACCCCAGGTATCTACTCGGGCAACCCGAACACCAATAAATGAGGCTGCCTGCTCGGCAAGTTCTGGAAAGGCGAACCAGGCATCGTCGATCACCCGTCCACCTATCTGCTGCTCGATACGATCCGCCGCGCGGCGAATTTCTGGGCCTTCTGGCATACCGCTAGCCCAGCGCCAGCTGTTTGTCTTTCATTTGATGGAGCTGGTCGCGAAGCCGAGCCGCCTCTTCGAACTCCAGATTTTGTGCTGCCTCAAACATGGCGTCTTCGAGCTTGCTGATGGCGCCCAACAGATCATGCTTGCTCATCGTGGTGACATCATACTCGGCGGCGCTTTCCGCCACCTTGCGCTCATTACCACGCCGACGGCTGTTCTTCTTGCCCGGCGCCTGGGCGGCTTCAAGGATATCGGCCACTGAGCGGGTAACCGTTGTTGGCGTAATACCGTGTTCTAGGTTGTGTTCGGTCTGCTTGGCGCGACGACGCTCGGTTTCATCAATCGCCTTGCGCATCGAGTCAGTAATCCGATCACCGTAAAGAATCGCCTTGCCGTGGGCGTTACGGGCAGCACGGCCAATGGTCTGTATCAGCGAGCGCTCGGCACGCAGAAAGCCCTCTTTATCGGCGTCGAGAATTGCCACCAACGATACTTCGGGAATATCCAGGCCTTCACGTAGCAGGTTGATGCCCACTAACACATCAAACTTGCCCAGGCGTAAGTCACGAATAATCTCAACCCGCTCGACGGTGTCGATATCCGAATGTAAATAGCGCACTCGAATGCCGTGCTCGTCAAAATACTCGGTCAGGTCTTCCGCCATACGCTTGGTTAGCGTGGTCACCAGCACCCGCTCACCTACTGCAGTGCGCAGTCCAATTTCCGATAGCAGATCGTCTACTTGGGTACTGGCCGGACGCACTTCAATTTCAGGATCCAGCAGCCCGGTGGGACGCACCACCTGCTCAACGGTCTGGCTAGCGTGTTCGCCCTCATAGCGGCCTGGAGTGGCGGAAACAAAGATGGTTTGTGGTGAAATGGCCTCCCACTCTTCAAACTTCATGGGCCGGTTATCCAACGCCGAAGGCAACCGGAAACCATACTCGACCAGGGTCTCTTTACGCGAACGGTCGCCTTTGTACATACCACCTACCTGGGGCACGCTGACGTGGGACTCGTCGATAAATAGCAGTGCGTCATCGGGCAGGTAATCAAAGAAAGTAGGCGGTGGCTCGCCGGGGGCACGCCCAGAGAGGTAGCGGGAGTAGTTTTCGATACCGTTGCAGTAACCCAGCTCCAGCATCATCTCAATATCGTAAAGTGTGCGCTGCTCAAGACGCTGTGCTTCTACCAGCCGTTCATGCTTACGCATCCACTCCAGTCGCTCTTTGAGCTCCTCTTTAATGGCATCAATGGCGCCCAGAATCGTTTCCCGGGGGGTGACGTAGTGCGATTTTGGATAGATAGTCATCCTTGGCACCTCCCCGCGGACAGCGCCAGTGAGCGGATCAAACAGTCGGATAGTGTCGATTTCGCTGTCAAACAGCTCTACCCGCACCGCCTCCTCGTCAGAGTCGGCAGGAAAGATATCGATCACATCGCCGCGCACCCGGTAAGTACCGCGGCGGAAATCCATATCATTACGAGTGTACTGAAGCTCGGCCAAGCGCCGCAGGAAAGCGCGCTGGTCAATCAACTCGCCGCGAGTGAAGTGCAGACGCATCTTTAAGTATTGGTCGGGGTCACCCAAGCCGTAAATCGCTGACACTGATACCACAATCAGCGCATCGCGCCTTTCTAGCAGTGCCTTGGTGGCCGAAAGCCGCATCTGCTCGATATGGTCGTTTATCGAGGCATCTTTCTCGATAAAGGTATCCGAGGAAGGCACATAGGCTTCCGGCTGGTAGTAGTCGTAGTAGGAGACGAAATACTCTACGGCGTTATCCGGGAAAAACGCCTTGAATTCGCCATACAACTGGGCAGCCAGGGTCTTGTTCGGCGCCATCACGATGGTCGGGCGCTGCTGCTGTTCCACCACATTGGCCATGGTGAAGGTTTTGCCCGACCCGGTCACGCCAAGCAGCGTTTGGTGAGCAAGCCCAGATTCCAGGCCACTAATCAGCCCTTTAATAGCAGCAGGCTGGTCGCCAGCGGGCTGAAATTTTGACTGCAATCGAAAGGCTTTGCTCATCGGTGCTCCTATAAAAGATATAATTTAAACTAACCGGGTGGCGATCTCGACCGTAGACTGGGTCATCAGGCGTTGAATCGGGCACCGGTGGCTAATATCTTCCAGCCGGGCGCGCTGTTCGGGGTCTTCAATACCGTGCAGTGTTAATGCCACGTCTAGCTTGTAGATGCCCTTTTTTTCCTGACTATCGTCCCGCTGCACGGTGACGGTAATGCCCTCAAGCGGCCACTCTTTACGCTTGGCGTACATCTGCACGGTAACCGCCTTGCAGGTACCCAGAGCAATATCGAAATAGTCGTGGGGATCAGGGGCACTGCCCTCGCCACCTACTATCGGTGGCACATCGGCATATAGATCTTCCAAACCATTGACTTCAACTCGCTGCCTAAAGACATGGTTGCGTTCACTGATCACGGTAATGGGAGGGTGCATTAGGATACCTTTACGCCTAGCTTGAGTTTTTCAATGGCATTAATCAGCGTCTCGCGTTTTGCCCGGCCGTCCACATCGGCACCATGGCGCCCCACTTCGGCACTATCAACGCCATCAAGCATCATGAGTGCAGTGGTGATTTTGTTCACCTGATCGACCGATTTAACACCCTGGAATGTCAACGACTGCTGTGCCATAGCGTTTCCCTACCTGTTGCCCTGTGCAAAACTGATACAAGAGAAAGAGTCTAGCACGCTAATGGTGCCTTGCAATCAGTGACGACTGCCCACACCTAATAGCATTCAAGGCACTTTTACTTTTACGTACTGAATGCATCACTATCGAACGCTTTCCCACTTTTGCAGGAGTTTTTATGGCGACCGTTACCGCTAGCACCCCCGCCCTTGGCAGCGTCCGCCTTAACCACTTAGCCGCGCTGGATGTGAAGGGGGCGGATGCAGAAAAGTTCCTACAGGGCCAGACCAGCGCCCAAGTCAGCTTGGCCGACGGGCACTTTGCGCCGCTCACCTGTTTCTGCACGCCTAAGGGCCGCATGCTGGCCAACGCCCAGCTAATGCGCTTGGGCGAAGAGCATTATCGGCTACTGCTCAGTAATACCCTATTGGATAGCCTAGAGAGTCATCTTAAAAAATTCGCCGCTTTTTACCGTGCTGAACTAACCAGCCAACGCGACCTAGTATTCATTGGTGCCAGCGATGAGGCCCAATCGCTTGCGAATCAGCTGGGCCTGACGCTAGCTGATCAAGTAGGCACCCATACTAGCAACGATCAGGCCTGCGCAATCCGCTACCCTGGTGAGACACCGCGCTGGCTATTGTGTTTCGCAAACGACAGCAAGGTCGATTTAGCGTCGGCTCAGGATGACCAAGCGGGCCGTAACGCTTGGCAGCTTGAGGATATTCGTAGCGGTTTGGCGTGGCTAACCGATACCCAACAGGATCACTTCCTGCCCCAAATGCTGAACTGGGAAGCGCTGGGCGGCATTAGCTTTAAAAAAGGCTGTTACACCGGCCAGGAAGTCGTCGCCCGAGCACACTTCCGGGGTCAGGTGAAAAAGCGCTTGATGCGTATTAGCTTAGAAGCCGACTCACTGCCCGCAGCAGGTGCTAGCGTGGTTAATAGTGACGATAAAGCGGTAGGTGAAGTGGTGGTCAGTGCGTTTAATCATCAAGGCGGCGTCGAATTACTGGCAGTCATGAGCACCAAAGTCGCCGAAGAAACTATGCAACTTTATTTAGATGGGGTGCCAGCGACACTTCTCACGTTACCCTATACGATTGAACGCGTTGACCCTGAACAGCTGGCAGTTAGCCTTAACGGCTAGGCTTATTCTAGGTTGAAGGCAAGCCAAACAGCGTCGCGGCGGTATTACTGCTCTGAGCTGCGACCTGCTCCTCTGTTTGCCCGCGCAGTGCGGCAACAACGCTGCATACCTCAGCCACTCGACATGGCTCATTACGCATGCCCTGGTAGCCGCTAAGCGGCATATCGGGGCTGTCGGTTTCCAGCACAAAGGCATCGTCAGGCAGTCCCTCAACGGTTCGCCGTAACCGCCTGGCGCGTTCATAGGTGACTGCGCCGCCCAACCCCAGCTTGAAGCCCAGATCGAGAAACTTGGTTGCTTGCTCAATGGAGCCTGAGAAGGCGTGAATCAGCCCTGCCTCTGGAAGCGCAAGCTGGCGTAGGCGCTTGGCGACCTTATCGTTGGCGTGGACACAGTGCACCACTACCGGCAGAGAATGCTGTTTCGCTAGCTTCAGCTGGACATCAAAGTAGTGCCACTGCGCTTCAAGCGTGTCGGTAAAGCGACCATCAATACCGCACTCGCCCACTGCTACTATCTCAGGGTGCTCAGCGAGCAAATGATCAAGCGCGTTGATATCCGACGCTTGATGCTCATCGACAAAGTAAGGGTGCAAGCCCAAGCATACCGACGTATCCGGCCGCTCGCCGAGCGCCAGCACCTGCTGCCAGCGCGAACGGGTCGTCCCCGGTACCACAAAGTGCACGACACCCACTGCCTTAGCGGACTCGAACACCTCAGCCCGATCATCATCGAACTGAGTAAAATCGAGATGGCAATGAGCATCTATCAGCATGGGAACGCCTGACATATAGGGATTAGTGCTCGCGGGTAGGCTGGAAGCGAATATCCGGCCAACGCTCCTGAGTCATCTGCAGGTTCACCCGGGTAGGCGCAATGTAGGTGAGATAACCACCGCCATCGATCGCCAGGTTGGCGCTGGCCTTGCGCTTGAACTCTTCCAGCTTTTTGGCATCTTCACAGTAGACCCAGCGAGCTGTCTGGACATTGACACCTTCATAGAGGCAGTCGACCTTGTACTCCTCCTTGAGACGGTGGGCGACCACATCGAACTGCAGGGTACCTACGGCGCCGAGAATCAGATCGTTGTTGTCCATCGGCATAAAGACCTGGGTAGCCCCCTCTTCGGAAAGCTGCTGCAAGCCTTTTTGTAGCGCCTTCATCTTAAGTGGATCTTTAAGCCGTACGCGCTTAAATAGCTCGGGGGCAAAGTGGGGTATGCCGGTAAAGCGCATATCTTCGCCCACGGTAAAGGTATCGCCGATCTGAATCGTGCCGTGATTATGCAGGCCAATAATATCGCCGGGCCAAGCCTCTTCTACCTGGGAGCGGTCGGAGGCCATAAAGGTCAAGGCGTCGGCAATCTTAACGTCCTTGCCGATACGCACATGGCGCATCTTCATGTTCTTTTCGTACTTACCCGAGCAGACGCGCAAAAAAGCGATGCGGTCGCGGTGATTGGGATCCATATTGGCCTGGATTTTAAACACGAAGCCGGTGAAGCGCTCATCATCAGATGCGACTACCCGCGTATCGGTTTCGTGGGCCTGGGGCGGCGGCGCGTACTCGACAAAACCGTCAAGCATTTCACGCACACCAAAGTTACCCATGGCGGTACCGAAATAGACCGGTGAAAGCTCCCCCCTCCGGTAAGCATCCAGATCAAACTCATGGGAGGCACCGCGCACCAGCTCGACTTCCATGCGCAGCTCTTCGGCCTGCTCTTCTCCAAGCACAGCATCCACTTCGGGATTATCCAAACCCTCAATGCGCTTATCCTCGGGAATGCGGCTACCCTGCCCCTGGGTATAAAGATGAATCACGTCGTTATAAAGGTGATAAACGCCCTTAAAGTGGCGACCCATGCCAATCGGCCAGGTCATCGGCGCACACTGGATATTCAGTACCGTTTCAACTTCATCCATCACCTCAATGGGATCACGGATATCGCGATCCATTTTGTTGATGAAAGTGAGGATCGGCGTGGTGCGCAGACGACACACTTCCATCAATTTAATGGTGCGATCCTCAACACCTTTGGCGCCGTCGATCACCATCAAGGCAGAGTCAACCGCCGTAAGCGTACGGTAGGTATCTTCAGAGAAGTCTTCGTGACCCGGTGTATCCAGCAGATTGACGATGCGGCCGCCGTAGGGGAACTGCATCACCGAGGTCGTTACCGAGATCCCCCGCTCCTGCTCCATCTTCATCCAGTCTGACGTTGCATGGCGATCGTTACGCTTGCTCTTCACCGAGCCGGCTAACTGGATGGCATTCCCAAATAGCAGCATTTTTTCGGTAATGGTGGTTTTACCGGCGTCGGGGTGCGAAATAATAGCGAATGTCCTGCGAAGCTCGGCTTCACGGGCTAATTGAGTCTCTTTCATTGTGCCTCTTCAAATATAGGGTCTCATTCGCAGCACTCACTCAGCAGCTTTCGCTAACTGGCCACCGCGCGTTGAGCCATGTCCATTGCGACAATTGTAACGCTTGGAGGCGGCTGTTGTCGCGGGTGGCGTCAAATGTGACGCTCTTGAAAAAGGCCAAAAAAAACGCTGAACAAGTCAGCGTTTTAATCTTACAAAGTGGCACAAGGCCGATGTTAACCACCACCAAAGCCGGGGGCTAGGCGAAGGTATTTACCTGCGTACCTAGGGTGCCCTCTTTAGCTAGATCTGGCTGCGCGCCAGTATCGGCAGAGGCCATTATTTCAGTTACTTGATCAGCTTGCGTATCCAAAGCTTCTTTGAAAACCTGCATTTGAGCCTGTTCGGCGGTTTGCGCCTGATTCATATACAGCGATGCACTGACTGAACTGCTGATGCCTACATCCATATATCCACCTCATGGTGTGCAAATGTACTTATAAACTAGCAAAGCATTAGATCACGCGCAAAGATACCGTCTCTATTACTGGTGCTAGCGTCTATTACTATCGGCCTAACTCGCCTGATCATTAATAAATAAAGCGCTAGTTAGAACCTATCAGCACGAAATGGTGCCATATCGATGGCCGTGGGCTGCCCCTCCATCATATCCGCCATTAGATGACCGGTGGCGGGCCCCAGAGTGAACCCCTGATGGCCATGGCCAAAGGCAAGCCACAACCCTGGATGCCTTGGCGCAGGCCCAATCACTGGCTTCATATCGGGCAAACAGGGGCGCGCGCCTTTCCAAGGGGCGTCATCGCGTCGCTCGCCCAAGGGGAACACGCTGCGTGCCACTTTCTCGGCGGCGCCCAGTTGATTGACATCAGCAGGCGCATCCAAGCGATCAAGCTCAGCGCCGGTAGTCAAGCGAACCCCTGCGTTCATCGGCGCCAGCAGGTAGCCCACCTCGGCATCCATAACCCAGAAATTTAGCTTGGCTGGCGCTTGAGGCGCGTAATGCATGTGGTAGCCACGTTTTACAAAGGTAGGAAAGTGGTAGCCCAATTCTTTTAGCCAGCTTCCCGCCCAGGGCCCTAGCGCCACGACGACGTCATCTACTTCTAACGCTTCAGCAGCGGTATTGACCTGCCAGCGATCACCCATTTGCTGAACCGACTTGATATCCGACTGCAAAATACGCCCGCCATCATTACTAAACGCTTGGGCGTAAGCCGCGACCAACCCACCTGGATCAGCAACCGTCCAGGGATCAAGCCAGTGAATTGCGCCGATAATGGTGTCACTCAAAGAGGGCTCTTTCTGCGCAAGAGCCGCCTTATCCAGTTGCTCAAACTGCACGCCATAAAGGCGCCGTGCTTCTTCGGCCTCGGTTATCCGCGCAGCAAGTTTTTCAGGCGTGCGATATAGCTCAAGCCATCCCTGCCTGCGCACCAAGTGCTCAGCGCCTGCGGCTTCAATCATCGGGCCGTGGGTTTTTAGCGAAAGCTGAATCAGTGAGGCGTATTCCGGCACGATTTTCTGGTAAGTCTTCGGCGCTGAGTTCATCCAGTAGCGCAATAGCGGGGAGGCGGCGTTGACCATACCCGCGGGGCGGTAACGAATATCTACCCGACGGTTAGGTAAAACGCTGAGGAGCGTTTTAACGTCGCGGGGAAAAGGGTAAGGCCTTACCGCTTCCCGCTGAATGATACCCGCATTGCCAAACGAGGTTTCGCGGCCAGGCTGAAGGCGATCTACCAGGGTCACCTCATGCCCACGCTGGCGCAGATGCCAGGCAATGCTGACACCGACCATGCCTGCTCCCAAAACTACCGTTTGACGCGCCATCTTGATGCACTCCCTTTTCAGCGTTTATGAACCACAATTGAAGATCTATAACTAATTGAAAAATATCACCAATCAATGCGCATTAACACAGTAGAAAACGCTATTTTATTTCTAAAAATCAGTAATTAATGCTGCCATTAGCGTTAAAAAGGATGACTTCACTATTAGCGGCATAACAATTGCTTAGTTTCTATTAGGAAACCTGAATAGCAGTCAGTTAGCACCGGTGCAACGGTTCCCCCTCCTTCCGCTTAAAACAAACAAAGCACCAAAAAGAAGCGCACTTGCACCAAAAGATACTAAGGAAAACACCATGCCTACCACGCTAAATTTGGACAGCTCGTTGCTCGATATGCTCTGGGTGCTCTGGGCCGCTGCTCTGGTATTTGTGATGCAAGCTGGCTTTCTCTGCCTGGAAGCGGGCACTACGCGCACCAAGAATGCTATCAACGTCGCTATGAAAAACGTAGCGGACTTTGCCATTGCCGTCAGTATTTTTTGGTTAGTCGGTTTTGGTCTCATGTTTGGCGACTCTCACCACGGCTTAATCGGCACAACGCTGTTTGGTTGGCAATTAGAAGCCTCCAGCCACTGGGTGATTACCGTTTTTATTTTCCAAGCAATGTTCTGCGCCACCGCCGCTACCATTGTGTCGGGCGCAGTGGCAGAACGTATGCCCTTTTTAGCCTATACCTGGACGGCCCTCTGGATAGCCTTGGTTATCTATCCGGTTTTTGGGCATTGGGCATGGAGCGGGCTTTTGGATGGCGCGGAAGGCTGGTTAGGGGCGCTAGGGTTTGTCGACTTTGCGGGCTCCACGGTCGTACATAGCGTAGGCGGTTGGGTCGCCCTGGCAGCGGTACTGTGTATTGGGCCACGCAGCGGACGCTTCAGCCACGGTAAACCACCTACTGCCTTCCCTTCAGGCAACTTACCCCTCGCCATGTTAGGCGCACTGTTTATGATCTTAGGCTGGTTTGGCTTTAACGGCGGTAGCACCCTGGCCGTTACCGAGCAAATACCCAGCATAATAGCCAATACTGTTTTGGGCGCCGTCGGCGGCATCCTTTCGGGCATGCTGATGGGGCTACGCACTCGGCGCTACGCCGACGTTATGTATGCGATTAATGGCGCCATTGCGGGCTTGGTCGCCGTCACCGCCAGCGCTCATGTGATCTCCTTATCGGCGGCATTTGGGCTGGGTGCGGTTAGTGGCGTACTGATGGTACTGATCAGCGAATGGCTGATAAGCAAACATATTGATGATGCAGTCAGCGCCATACCCTCGCACCTCGTCGCGGGCGTATGGGGTACGCTAGCACTGCCCTGGGTCGCTGACTTAACACTGATGGATAGTGGCTTGTCGCGATCCGCTCAGTTTGGCGTTCAGTTGATCGGTGTTGTGGTGTGCGGCGTTTGGAGCTTTGGCAGCGCCTGGCTACTGTTCCGCATTACCCGGCGCTTCCTGCCCATACGCGTCTCACCTGAAGCAGAAAAGATGGGCCTCAATCTCGCCGAGCATGGCGCCAAAAATGAGTTGAACCAACTGCTTGAGCATATGCGCCAGCATGAACAGCAGGGTGATATGCGCCAGCGAATTGACGCCGACCCGTTTACCGAAGTGGGCGAAATAGCGGCGAGCTATAATCGCGTAACCGCTGCCCTTGAAAGCGCCGTTGGACATACCCGCGTGATGCTTCGCAATCTCCGCGATGGCGTGATTACCTGGCAGGCAGACGGCACCCTGACCAGCCTTAACCCTGGAGCGGAGCAACTCTTCGAGGTCGACGCCAAACAGATTATTGGCCAACCTGTCTCGCAGCTATTGCCAACCCGCTCCCTCAGCCCCGGAGCACGCCATGAAATTAAACGCCGCTGCGCAGATATGCAGGTGCGCCACCTGGAAATACAAGTCAGCGAAGGAGCCAGCGGTTCCGCGTCAGAGCGCTCAGGGATGGTGCGCGATATTACCGAGCGCAAACAGCTGCAGGAGCAGTTAAACCGCGAACGCGACCTTGCCCGTACTACCCTGGCATCGATCGGTGATGGCGTTATTACCTGCGACGCTAGTGGCAACGTAACGTTTATCAATGCGGAAGCTAAGCGCTTGACCGGATGGACACTCGAAGAGGCCATGGATAAACCCATTTACGTGGTGTATCAACTACTCGATGAAGCCAGTGGCCAACCGCTAAACAACCCGGCCCGGCAAGTGCTCACTCAACTAACTCCGGTGCACTCCACCGAGCACTGCCTACTGGTCAGTCGTGATCACTCGCATACCCCCATCCAACACAGCGCTTCACCAATACGTTCGCGCAGCGGCATTACCTTAGGTGCAGTGGTCGTTTTTCAGGATGTTAGCCTCACTCGCCAGTTGACCGAACAGCTGAGCTATCAGGTCAGCCATGACAACCTGACCGACCTGCTCAACCGCCGCGCCTTCGAATCAGCACTGACTGCGCTACTTAATCGCGACGATGGCCACCATGTGCTGTGTTACCTGGATCTCGATCAGTTCAAAATCGTCAATGACACCTGCGGCCATCTCGCTGGAGATGAGCTGCTGCGCCAATTGGCGTTAAAATTTAAAGACCATGTGCGCAGCAGCGATATCGCCGCCCGCCTGGGTGGCGATGAATTCGCTTTGTTGCTACCCGATTGCGGTATAGAGCGAGCATTGACGATTGCGGAAGCGTTACGCTGCGATATTGAGCAGTATCGTTTTTCTTGGCAGGGCCATACCTTTGGTATCGGCGTAAGCATTGGTTTGGTTGAACTCAACGCCGCTCAGCCCATGCAGTTGAGCCAGGCTCTCCACGCCTCTGACGCTGCGTGCTACGCCGCGAAAGAGGCAGGCCGCAATCGCATCCACTGCTATCAGCCTGACGATCATGCATTACTGGAGAAACACGGCGAACTGCAGTGGGTACAACGCTTGCAAAATGGCTTGGATAACGACACCTTCCGTCTTTTCGCCCAACCCATTGCAGCCATTTGCGCCACTGGCCCTGGCTACCGGGAAATTCTGCTGCGACTTGAAGAGCATGGAGAGATCATCGCGCCAGGTAGCTTTCTACCCGCTGCCGAGCGTTATCACTTTATGGAGCGCATTGACCGCTGGGTGATTCGTAACACCCTAGCCTGGCTAGGGGATCAAAACCGCCATGCGACGCTGCCACCTCACAGCTTATGGGGGATCAATCTTTCAGGTGCGTCGCTTTCCGATGCGGATTTTTGTCACGACCTTATTACTCAGGTCGCCATGGCAGGCCTGCCCCACGGCACGCTCTGCTTTGAAATTACCGAAAGCACCGCCATTGCCCAACTCTCAAGCGTGAGTGAAATAATTGTCACCCTTAAAGAGTACGGCTGTCGCTTTGCACTGGATGACTTTGGTACCGGCCTCTCCTCTTTTAGTTATTTGAAGCAGTTGCCCGTCGATTATTTGAAAATTGACGGTAATTTTATCCGCAATGTGCATCAGGATCCGATTGATCGGGCGATGGTTGAGGCGATTCATGCCGTCGGCAAGGCGTTAGGAATTGAAACCATTGCTGAATTTGTGGAAACCCAGGCAACGCTGGATATTTTGCACCACATGGGAATCAACTACGCGCAGGGGTATTTGCTGGGCAGGCCTGAGCCGCTCACCCATATGGCGGGTAACCGCATTAAGGTGATGCCGCGCTAGCTACAATAAAGGAGGAGTCTAAAAGCCAGAAACACAAAAACCCCAGTTAAGGGCATACTCTCTAAAAGAAGGGGTAAACTAAAAGGAAATTAAAAATAGCAGAAGCGATATATGCTGGGGTAATGGGGTGGATGATGGGACTTGAACCCACGACCACCGGAGTCACAATCCGGGGCTCTACCACTGAGCTACACCCACCACAACCTAAAACTGGAAACGCAAATATTGTCACTGGGGTGGATGATGGGATTTGAACCCACGACCACCGGAGTCACAATCCGGGGCTCTACCCCTGAGCTACACCCACCAAAGACAATCTTACGTAGAACAAATAGCATGCGCTTGAAGATATGATTCTGACAGGTTGTTACCACTGAATTAGGTGGCACGCCCAGCAGGAATCGAACCCGCAACCTACGGCTTAGAAGGCCGTTGCTCTATCCGGTTGAGCTATGGGCGCACATATAGTATTCATATAATACGAATACCGATGAGCACTAGACCACAACTGCAGCTTGGAAAAGCAAACTACTACCTTTCATGCTAAGTGATTGGTCGGGATGGAGGGATTCGAACCCCCGACATCCTGCTCCCAAAGCAGGCGCGCTACCAGACTGCGCTACATCCCGATTTTTATCACCTTAGACGCTACCGTGCTGCCCGTCTCAAGCGAGGCATATATTACTATTTTTAATTTTAAAGTCAACCATTAAAGTGATTGTTCGTGAAGGCGCTTTGCCTGGATGCTCCAGCGTGCGAAAATTACCGCCTTTAAAGCGCTGTGGCTTGAGCGCTTTAATGCCTAGGCTATTTTTAACATTCACAGGGACTCCATTACATGACCGCCCAACTAATCGATGGCAAAGCCATCGCTGCTACTGTCCGCCAACAGGTTGCCGAAAAGATCGCTGCACGCCGTCAAACCGGCGGACGGGCACCGGGACTAGCCGTGGTTGTGGTCGGGGACGATCCCGCCTCTCATGTGTATGTCAGCAATAAGCACCGCGCCTGCGAACAAGCTGGCATTCTCTCCTTTCAGCATGCCCTACCCGCTACAACCTCACAGCATGAACTGGAAGCCCTGGTTGATCAGCTCAACAGCGACCCGACCGTTGATGGCATCTTGGTTCAACTGCCACTGCCCAAGCATCTCGATGCCGAGCCCATTTTAGAGCGTATTCTGCCTGGCAAAGACGTCGATGGGTTTCACCCCTACAACATTGGCCGCTTAGCGCAGCGTATGCCCGCCCTACGCCCCTGCACGCCGAAAGGAATCATGACCCTACTGGCACAGAGCGATATTGCGCTACGCGGCTTAGATGCCACCGTTGTGGGCGCCTCTAACATTGTAGGCCGCCCTATGGCGCTGGAGCTGATGCTGGCAGGCTGTACCACCACCGTATGTCACCGTTTTACCCGCAACCTTGAAGATCACGTAAGCCGAGCCGACATCCTGGTCGTGGCCGTCGGCAAGCCGGGTATCGTGAAAGGCGAATGGATTAAGCCGGGCGCTATCGTGATCGACGTAGGCATCAATCGTCAGGAGGATGGCACGTTAAAAGGCGATCTTGATTTTGCCACCGCCGCCGAACGCGCCAGCTTTATCACCCCCGTACCTGGCGGCGTGGGGCCGATGACCGTAGCTACTCTGCTGGAAAATACCCTTGAAGCCGCCGAGAAGCACGATTTAGCTCCCCTAGAGCACGCCTGAGTTAAACAACACCACTTTTAATGTAGGAGCATGGCGCAGTGAAGCGTATTGGTATTATTGGCGCAATGGCGCAGGAAGTGAGCACCTTGGTGAGTCAGTTGGACAATCCCCAACGCTACGAGCACGCGGGTTTTGTCTTCCATACCGGCACGCGTTACGGCCTTGAGGTCATTGTGCTGCAGTCAGGGATTGGTAAGGTCAATGCCGCAGTAGGCACGGCTATTTTATTAGAGCGCCATCAGCCCGATGCCATTATCAATACCGGTTCCGCCGGTGGCTTTGCCGCCGATTTAGCCATTGGCGATGTAATCATTTCAGACGAAGTACGCCATCACGACGTCGACGCCGTGGTATTTGGCTACGAGATAGGCCAAGTGCCGGGAATGCCCGCCGCCTACTTGGCCGACAAATCGCTGCGAGAAGTGGCGCGTAATGCCATCGTCTCGTTAGGTGAAGTCCAGGTACGCGAAGGCTTGATCGCTACCGGTGACGCCTTTATGGCTGACCCTGCAAGGGTAGACGCTACCCGTGCCCAGTTCCCTAGCATGCTTGCGGTAGAGATGGAGGGCGCAGCCATTGCTCAAACGTGCCACCTCTACCAGTGCCCCTTCGTGGTGATCCGCGCGCTCTCTGACATTCCTGGCAGTGGCGACAACCACCTCTCCTTCGATGAATTTCTGGAAGTGGCCGCCGACCACTCATCGCGCATGGTTGACCAAATGCTTAAGCAACTTGGCAACGTCTAACAGGGCTTACTAAGCGCTTGGAGCCGTCGACCGTTAAAGCGTCGACGGCGCTTGTTAAGACCTGGCTTGTTAAGACCTAACCGCCCAGTTAAGCGTCTCCCCCGCCAGCAATGGAATAATGTTCTCTCCCTGAGCGTAAGGATAACTCTCCGGCAGTGTCCAACCCCGTCGCTCTAGCGTAATGGTGTCTGCGTTAGCCGATAACCCATAAAAACGCGGCCCATTCAGGCTGGCGAAGGCTTCCAACTTATCCAGGGCACCCATTTCATCGAAGGCGGTGGCGTAAAGCTCAATGGCCACGGGGGCAGTATAGGCACCGGCACAGCCGCAGCTTGACTCTTTAGCCCCCTGGGAGTGGGGCGCGCTATCGGTGCCCAAAAAGAACTTATGGCTACCGCTGGTGGCTGCTTTAAGCAGCGCCTGGCGATGCTGCTCACGCTTTAGAATGGGCAGGCAGTAGTAGTGAGGACGAATCCCACCCACCAGCATCTTATTGCGGTTAAAAAGCAGGTGATGCGCAGTAATGGTGGCGGCCACATTATCCGGTGCCTGGGCAACAAACTCTGCGGCTTGCTGGGTGGTGATATGCTCACACACTACTCTCAGCGCCGGATGGCGTTCCAGCAGCGGTTTTAGCACTGTTTCAATAAACACCGCTTCGCGATCAAAAATATCGATCTCAGCATGGGTGACTTCACCATGCACCAAAAGTGGCATGCCAACCTTAGCCATCATTTCGATAGTGGCGTCACAGTGGGCCAAATCGGTCACCCCTGAATCGGAGTTAGTCGTGGCACCCGCCGGGTAAAGCTTCACCGCTTTGACAATGCCACTTTGTGCCGCGCGCTCGATCTCTTCCGGTGGAGTTGTATCGGTGAGATAGAGCACCATTAAGGGCTCGAAGGTACTGCCCGCTGGCAAGGCAGCAAGAATACGCTGACGATACTCAAGCGCCTGAGCCGTAGTGGTAACCGGCGGGGTGAGATTGGGCATAATGATCGCCCGCCCCATCTGCGCTGCGGTATGGCCTACCACCGCGTTGAGCGCCTCATCGTCGCGCAAGTGAAGGTGCCAGTCATCGGGGCGGGTCAGTGTTACAGTGTCCACGGCATGTCCTGTAGTGGTGTTAAGTCGGGTAAAATACGCCATGTACAGTATACGCAATTGCGCGATGGGATAAATCCGCTCCTCAAGTGCCCACACCCCAGCCCAAGTATCGTATTATGGCGGCGCTGTTTTAGAGACACAGCTCTTTCAAGATCCAGATCTAACGGTTAGTTTTTGCAGTCGTTTATAAAAGTTAGTTTTGACGCTAAGGATTCGGTTGTTTATGCAGAACGTGCGCCGCTATGCGGATATTATTGCCAGCCTGGAAGGATTGATGTGGCTAAGCCTCGCTTGGTCGATTTCGCTCTCCGTTCATATCGGCAGCACAGAACCCACTCTTGCTAGCTTATTGGTGATTGGTGCTCTAGTGGTTTTCTGCTGGGCTCATCGGCCACTGCGTTACCTGTTGCGCCGCTACCATATTCGCAAGCGACGCACCGATATGTGGATCCATACCCTGGCTCTGCCGTTGCTGCTGGCGATGTTCCTCCACATCATGCTTGAAGCGTTATTGGGTAGCGCCTGGTTGCCGCCTAAAATGCTGCTGTTCAATATATTGGCGTCGGCTGGCTGGACAACCTACGTGATGACCCTGTTGATTAAATCTGTCATTCATGGCTTTAAAGCCAAGACCAAGTAAGCCCAAAATGCAAACTGCCCTACCCCTTCCGCTTTCTACTCCCAACCGAAACTTGGTGCGGCTGACTATTGTGCGCGGCATCACCTGGACCGGTTTCTTATTGGCTATTGTGGTGGGCGTTGAACTGCTCGCCTTCGATTTACCGGTGACCGCCGTGGTGAGCGTGGTCATTTCAATGGGCGTACTCAATATTGCCACCTGGTGGCGCCTGGGCCGTCCCCGCGCGGTGACGCACCTTGAGTATTTGCTGCATTTACTTGCCGATATCACCGGCTTAACACTACTGTTCTATTTCTCGGGCGGTTCCACCAACCCTTTTATTACCTACTACCTGGTGCCGGTTACCATCGCCGCCGCCACCCTGCCCTGGCGCCATGCCTGGATCATCGCCGCATGCTCCATGGCGGGCTATACCTTTTTAATGTTCTCCTACCACCCCATCCCGCAACTGGGCCATATCAACAGTGATAGCCCCTTGAGCCTGCATATACTAGGCATGTGGCTTAACTTTGGCCTCTCTGCGGGGCTGGTAACCTTTTTTATCTACAAAATGGCTCACGCGCTGCGTAGCCGTGATCAGGCGCTCTCCCGCACTCGGGAAGCGGCCCTGCGCAATGAGCAGGTGTTGGCGGTCGCGACCCAGGCCGCGGGCACTGCCCACGAACTGGGCACACCACTCTCTACCATGGCAGTCCTCCTCAAAGAGATGCAGGCCGATGCCCCCGCCGATTCGACGCTTGATCAGGACATTAACTTATTGCGCCAGCAGGTCGACGTATGCAAATCACGTCTACAAAATTTGGTCTCCAACGCTGACCGGCGGCGTATGGCAGAACCCGAAGTGCTCGATGCAGAAGTGTGGTTAGCGGGGGTTGTTCAGCGCTGGTTGGTGCTCCGTCCTGATGTGAGCCATCAGTTCGATGTGGCAGAGAAACGCGGAAGACCTTGGCTGGCCGTCGATGCCACGCTCGACCAAGCATTGACCAATTTGCTCAATAACGCCGCTGACGCCAATCCTGAGCACATTGCCATACGCTTAGACTGGCAGAGTGAGAGCGTGGTGATCGATATTCGTGACCATGGCCCAGGTGTCGCCATGTCGATCGCCGACCAGTTGGGTGAGACGTTTATTTCGACTAAAAGCAAAGGCATGGGCATCGGCTTGTTTTTAACCCATGCCACCATCAATCGCTTTGGTGGTGGTGTAAGCCTGTATAATCACCCGGAAGGGGGTACGCTAACGGAAGTCACGCTGCCCCGCTGCGCAGCGCCAACTTAATCGCGCCCGCCCCAAGCACCGCCAGTTATGGATTGAGGACAACATGCAAACGCGAGAGCAACGCCTGCTAATCATAGATGACGATGAAATGTTTTGTCATGTGCTGAACCGTGCCCTTACGCGCCGCGGTTACGACGTTATAGTTGCCCACGATGCCGAGCAGGCCCTGACCATGGCCGCGCAGCATTCACCCACCATGGCGACCCTTGATTTAAAACTGGAAAACAGCTCAGGTTTAAAACTGCTTCCGGAGCTGCTTGCCACCGTGCCCCAGTGTCGCATTGTGGTGCTGACCGGCTACTCCAGCATTGCCACCGCAGTGGAGGCGATTAAGCTCGGCGCGGTTAACTACCTGTGTAAGCCGGTGGATGCCGACGATGTATTAACCGCATTCGAGCGCCAAAGCGGTGACCCGGATATTGAGCTTGCAGACAATCCGCCATCGATTAACCGCATCACCTGGGAGCATATTCAGAAAGTGCTGCAGGAGCACGACGGCAATATATCCGCCACCGCACGAGCGCTGGGCATGCACCGCCGCACCCTGCAGCGCAAACTACAAAAACGCCCCGTACGTCGTTAAAGCCTGCAACAAAGCACCCCGCCAACCACATCAAGGTCACTGGCGGGGCCAAACTGATTAATTAATGCGCCGTCCAGCCTAAATCGATATTAAAGCTTGAGCCAGTCACAGCACCGGCTGCGTCGGATGCCAGATAAGCGACTAATTGCGCCACCTCTTCAGGTTCGATCAAGCGCTTGATGGCCGCCTGTTTGAGCATGACTTTCTCGATGACCTCCTGCTCATCCATACCGTGCAATTTAGCCTGGTCGGCGATTTGGTTGTCCACTAACGGGGTTTTCACATAGGCAGGACATACCGCATTCGCGGTGATGCCTTGTTCACCGCCCTCTAGCGCCGCCGTTTTGGTCAAACCAATCATGCCGTGTTTGGCACTGATGTACGCCGCCTTCCCTGGTGAAGCCACCTGAGCGTGTATCGAGGCCACGTTAACGATGCGTCCCCAACCCTTTTCACGCATATGCGGCCAAGCCGCCTGTGTTAGTAAGAAAGGCGCCGTTAGCATCAAGTCCATAATCTGACGCCACTTTTCCTCGGGGAAGGTCTCAATCGGGGCAACGTGCTGAATCCCAGCGTTATTGACCAATATATCAACACCGCCAAAGCGCTTGACCGCATCCGCCACCGCCGCACGGCAGGCGTCGGGATCGGTTAGATCCGCCTCAAAGAACGCCGCGCCGGATTTTTCAGCGACCGCCTTACCCGCCGGATTAAAATCGACGGCAAGCACTTGATGACCTAATTCGCAAAAGTGCTTAACCACAGCGGCACCGATCCCGCTGCTAGTACCGGTTACCAGCGCAACTCGCGGTGTTGTAACGGCTTGGGAAGTCATGGGTAATTTCCTTTTTCACTGCGTGGATGGAAGATACTGTTTGTAGAAATCCTGACAGTATAGCTGGCTGCACTTAGGCGTTGAGCCCTTCATCGGGTTGCATTAAACGCGCCATCATTTGCTGCGCCAGCCTCGCGGCCTCCTGCATGCTCTCCAGCTCGCTTAAATCTCGCAAAATGGCGCGCTTATAGAGTCCGTAGCCGCCTGGCAAGCGCTCAAGAGATAGTGGGTATGTGCCTGAAGGCAGAGAAAGCGTAAGCGTATCCGCCAGAGTCTCGGTCAGCAGGGAGTGGTCAGGCACTGCAACCAGCCACAGCTCGCAGGGCGTAATCAACGCCCCCACCATGTGCTTAGCGCCATGATGCTGGAAGCATAGCGCATCAACCCCTAAACGCGGGTTCCAGTCACTTTTTCGTTTAATGGATGGCAAGTGCCTATCTCGGTACGCTTTCGACAGATCAGTAAGAAAGGTGTATTCGTCAGCGGTGAGCGTTTGCATAGGCTTGTTGGTTTTCCCAGGTGATAACGGACATTAATGGTTCGTGTAGCGAGCTACTATTGGCGAAACGAGCTCTGCTCAGCCACAATGGGCGCGAATTTATCGCTTAGCCAAACGGCTATTTACCCTTCAGTTACTGTCTACCTGATAACTTACTCAGTTTATCGTAAAGGAGCACCACCTATGTTCGTGGTTATTTTTGGTCGGATGTCATGTCCTTTCTGCGTACGCGCAAAACAGCTGGCCGAGCATTTGGAAAAAGTCGGAAAAATTGAAGGCTATCGCTATGTGGATATGCCCTCTGAAGGCGTCACTAAAGAAGATATCGCCAAAACAGCGGGTAAACCCATTCACACTGTCCCGCAGGTATTTGTCGATCAAACCCATGTAGGCGGCTTTACTGAATTTGATCAGTTTGTCCGCGATCAACAGCTACTTGCCGTTTAACCGCTCGTTAATAGCCGTTGAACCCTTGCTTACCCCGCTTGCCTATACTGAGCAGTTATTTAATGGCTCACGCTAGGTGTGCCACTTTAGGCAAGGAGTTCACCATGCAGCGTCAGGAGTTCGTTCAGCAGCTGTGGCTTGACTATGTACATACCCATCCCGACATCGGCGCCCTTAGACTTTGGCCACTATCAACGGCGGCTGAATATTTAACGCTGGTAACGCTCAATTACGGGCCCTTTGCCGCTGCCGCGCTTACCGGCAATTTAGCTCATATGGGCTATCGCGTCATGGGCCATTACGCCATGGCCGATAAAGGCCTATTAGTGCAACTACTCGCGCCAAGCGACGGCAGTAGTTGGCTGGTGCTGGCAGAACTGCAAATAGGCACATTGTCCAAGGCGCCCCGGGAAGCCATTGAAGGGCTGGTGCAACAATCTCACCCTCAGGATTGCAAGGGGCATAATTTGCTCTGCCGCGGTCGCCCCTGGCCGATGCCTAGCTGGGCGCTTTATCAACAGCTACAGCAAGCTCACCCCTTGGCTGCCTGGATAGCGGTGATGGGCCCTCGATTGCATCACGCTGGCTTTGATTGTGGGCAGTTGGGGGAGCCCTTGAAAACGCTGGATCAACGCCTAAGTGAAGTGGGCATGCCAAGCCTTGAGGGCCAGCAAAACGGTGTCTTCACGGTATCATCACTGCTTGATCACCGCTTCTACCCCACCACACCACAGAAAACAGTCTTCGCCAATGGCGATGAACATCGCCTCTGCCTAGGCGGCCTGGCGTTAGCCCAAAAGCACGTTGAAGATAATCACGAGCATATTGCCGATTTACTGCTACCCCACCATACGCGCTGTGAAATGGCCTGAGACGCTAGCAGTAATGGCGCTAGCGTCTCACTGTGCAGTTTATTTAACCCTCTAACCTTCGGCTGTTTATCATTCGGGCTAATGGGAGCGTACTTACTCGGCATCAAACGTCATTTCGGGAACATGGTCAGGCACAATCAGTTTGCCCGCCGTCTTCTCGACGATTTCCTCAACGCTTACGCCCGGAGCGCGCTCCTTGAGAATAAAGGCACCGTCTTTGATTTCAAGATAAGCTAAATCTGTCAACACGCGGTTAATGCAGCCTGCGCCGGTCAGCGGTAGTTCGCATTTTTCCAATAGCTTGGATTCGCCGTGCTTAGAGGCATGGGTCATAGTGCAAATGATATTGTCGGCACCGGCAACGAGATCCATGGCACCGCCCATGCCTTTGATCAACTTCCCTGGAATCATCCAGGACGCGATATTGCCCTGCTGATCCACCTCGAAAGCCCCCAGCACGGTGAGATCCACGTGGCCACCACGAATCATCGCAAATGATTCTGCGGAAGAAAAAATCGCTGCGCCTGGGCGCGCCGTCACCGTCTCTTTACCCGCATTAATCATATCTGGATCAAGTTCGTCTTCGGTGGGGTAGCGGCCCATCCCCAGCAGACCGTTCTCGGATTGCAGCATGACATCGATGCCATCCGGAATATAGTTGGCAACCAGGGTGGGAATACCAATGCCCAGGTTGACGTAAAAACCATCTTGAAGTTCGCGGGCGACACGCTGAGCCATCTGTTCTCGTGTTAAAGCCATGGTGACTTCCTCTTGTTGAATCGTTAAATGAGAAGCTAGTGTTGCGTTTGAAGGCGCGGCGTATTAGCTGCGCACCGTGCGTTTCTCTATCCGCTTTTCAAACGTGCCTTGAATAATCCGATCCACATAAATTCCTGGGGTATGGATCTGGCTAGGCTCAAGCTCACCCGGTTCAACGATCTCTTCAACTTCCACCACGGTAATTTTCCCCGCCGTGGCGGCCATGGGGTTAAAATTCTGCGCCGTATGGCGATACATTACATTGCCATAGCGATCCGCCTTCCAGCCTTTCACTATGGCAAAATCACCTACAATGGCTTCTTCTAAAATACAGTGTCGGCCATTAAACTCGCGAACCTCTTTCCCCTCACCAATCGGCGTGCCGTAACCGGTAGCGGTGTAAAAGGCGGGAATACCAGCGCCGCCTGCGCGCATTTTTTCCGCCAATGTGCCTTGAGGCGTTAACACCACTTCAATCTCATCGTTGAGCATTTGCTTCTCAAACAGGGCATTCTCACCTACGTAAGAGGCCAGAATCTTACTGATTTGGCGGTCTTCAAGCAGTATTCCCAAGCCAAAACCATCGACACCGCAATTATTGGATACCACGGTAAGGTCAGTGACGCCGCGTCGCTTGATCTCGGCAATCAGGTTTTCGGGAATACCGCAGAGCCCGAAGCCACCGGCGATGACGGTCATACCGCTTTCGATGCCTTCCATAGCCTCTTCGTAGGAAGCTACACGCTTATCGAATCCTGCCATTGTTGTGCCTCACATTGTTGTTGATGATCAGTGTTATCGTAGATGAGTGCTGTCAAAAATTCGCGAACTGAAGCTTACGATAGTGCCAGTGTTGTGCGAGATGATATATTTGTTAAGTTTGTTTTTCTTATCAATTTATTTTTTAAACTTATAAAAGGTGCTTTATGACCGTCAAACAGCTGCGCGCCTTTCTGGCGGTCGCCCAAACCCTCAGCTTTACTCAAGCCTGCGAGCGCCTGCATTTATCCCAACCAGCGCTAAGCCTGGCAATTAAAGGCCTGGAAGAGTCCCTGGGTGGCAAACTGCTGATTCGTAGCACCCGCAGCGTCAGATTAACCCCAGAAGGCGAGTCGCTACTACCGCTAGCCAAACATCTGCTGGCCCAGTGGGACAATACCGAGGAGCGTTTGCGCCAGCGCTTCACCCTCCAGCTGGGGCGCCTTAGCGTGGCGGCGATGCCCGCCTTTGCCGGTAACTTACTCCCTGCGGCGCTGGTTAAATTTCGCCAACAGTACCCCAAAATCAACATAACCGTGCACGATGTCATCAACGAGGAGGTTACCGCCATGGTGCGCTCCCGACAGGTAGAGATGGGGATCGCTTTTTCTCCGGAGGGTACCGGCAGCCTGCTCTTTACGCCGCTGTTTGAAGACCATTTTGTGGCGGTCGTGCCGACTGGCTCTCCGTTAACCCAGAACACCCAGCTCGCCTGGTCGACGCTGCTAAGCTACGATTTCATTACTCTTCAGCGCCCCTCCATGGTACGTCGTTTATTGGAACAGGAGCTGAGCAAACAGGATATGGAGCTCACTGTGGCCTTTGAAAGCCACCAGCTCTCCACCGTGGGGCGGATGGTTGCCGACGGTCTGGGCGTCAGCGCTGTGCCTTCCATGTGCATTCGTCAAATGCATGAACTGGGCGCTCGCTGCATACCGCTGACAGCGCCCGCTATCTCCTGCCGGGTCGGCATTTTGACTCACCAAGAGCTCTCCGTAGCCACCCATGCACTGCGCACCGTTCTCTTGAACACCGTCCAAGCCCCTTCACTGCCGCTCGCCTAAAACATCATCAAGCTAATGAATTGCTGTAGGTTTCTGCTGGGCAGCGTGGCTAGGATCATTTAGCATTCAGTATTACGTTATTGGTCTGACGGTAAGGAAACGTGGTATGCCTATTTTAAAGGGGCTGATTAGCGCTCTGCTGCTAACGCTCAACACGCTGTTCTGGGGCGTACCTCTCATTCTGCTGACGCTACTTAAAGTCATTGCCCCAGGGCAGCGGCTTAAACAGTTAGTGTTGCAGGGGCTGAATGGCGTTGCGCTTAACTGGATAGGCGTTAATCTTTGGTGGATGCGGCACTGGCTCAAACCCGTGCTACACGCCAGCGTACCTGATAATTTGAGCCCACAGCAGTGGTGGCTGGTGATATCCAACCACCGCAGTTGGACGGATATCTTTATGCTGTTGATGGCGTTGCATCGGCGTATCCCCATGCCACGTTTTTTCTTAAAACGTCAATTAATCTGGATCCCCATCGTAGGGTTGGCTTTTTGGGCACTAGAATTTCCTTTTATGCGCCGCTTTAGCCGCGAACAAGTCGCTAAAAACCCTAAACTGGCCACCATTGATCGAGCAGCTACCGAACGGATGTGTCAGCAGGCAAGGCACTCGCCCATTGCGATTTTTAATTTTGTCGAGGGCACCCGCTTTTCGGTTACCAAACGCGATGCCCAGCAGAGCCCCTACCGCCACTTATTACGCCCTAAAGCGGGCGGCATTGCCCAAGTACTTAGTCTGCTAGGCAACCAATTGGATGGTATCCTGGATGTGACGATCAGCTACGCTAACCCCTCGCCGACGTTTTGGGGCTTTTTATGCGGCAGGGAAGCGCCCATAACATTACAGGCACGGCAACTCAGCATTCCTGAGTGGATGTACGCATCAGAAAACCACGAAGAAAAGCAGCATAAGGAACGCTTCCACACATGGATCAATGCACTCTGGTTGGAAAAAGATGGCATGCTGGACAGCCGAACCGATCACGCCTAGCCGGCTGGCTCACTGTTTGGCTGTTAGCGGGACTACTGACCGGCTGTTCCAGCGCTCCTCCATCGTCATCCCAGCGAGCAGCCGCTCCTAGCGCCAGCCAGATCAGTGGCAACTGGGTGCAAGTACAGCGTGGCGACACGCTGGGTAAGCTGGCGGCCCGGGCTAACGTGCCACTGGAACGCTTGGAGCGCTTTAACCCAGGTGCCGATACGCGGCGCCTGGAAATTGGGCAACGTCTATTAATTCCTACCCAGCAGGAGCGGGCACCTTCAGGTGGCCCCTACCGCTATCAAATCCGTCCTGGTGATACGTTCTCGAGCATCGCCCGACATTTTGGCACTACCAGTGGCCGCATTCAGAGTGCCAACCCTAGTGCCTCTCCCACTAATTTGAGAATTGGCCAAATAGTCAGCCTCCCCCTTAGCGGTTCAGCGGCGCGAAGTTCATCTAGAAGCTCAGCAAACAGTAGCAGCTCTTCAAGCGCTAACAAGCCTGCCGCTGCACCTACCAGCAGCGCTCCCAGTCAGGCGCTACCCTCATCAGCCAGGCGCTGGCCCTGGCCGCTGGAGGATTATCGAGTGGTTCGCCGCTTCGGGCCAGACAGCCGAGGCACCCTGCAGCCCATGCTGCTGGCTACTCAAGCTGGCGCTCAGGCTAAAGCCGTCGCCCCTGGCGAAGTACGCTTTGCCGACGGTATGCGTCAGTTGGGTGAAGTGGTGATTGTGCACCATGCCAATAACCTCCAAACCGTATACGCCCTTTGCGAGCGCATTTTGGTCGAGGTAGGCAAACAGGTTAGCGCGGGAGACCCACTTTGTGAGGTAGGTCAAAGCAGTGCCACCCAACGCTATGATCTACTCTTTGATCTGCGCCAAGGCGGCAAACCCATCGATCCCAAGCAGGTTCTGCGCTAAAACACTCGCTTGAAACCATCCCTCGTAATACTGTCCTTTATAAAGCAACGGCCCCTAGCTTAAGCAGGGGCCGCGGGTAGATGGACACGCTTCTAGCCGCGATAGTAGCCCGGCTTTACAAACGGCGTGGGAGTTACCACCATAGGTAACTGTTTACCGCGTACCACCGCGAATACAGTGCTTTGCGGTGCTTCCTGCTCGCGAGTGACATAACCCATCGCCACAGGCTTACCGACGCTGGGACCAAAGCTGCCGGAGGTAACGATTCCAATCTCATTGCCTGCCTCATCCACAAGCGGCGCACCCTCACGCACCGGCGCGCGACCTTCAGCTAACAGCCCAACACGCTTGCGGGTGTGATCTTTGGCATCGACCTGATGAAGAATCACATCGGCGCCTGGAAAACCTCCCGGCCGATCACCGCCACGACGACGGGGCTTGCCAATCGCCCAAATTAGACCTGCTTCTATCGGGGTGGTTTGCTCATCCATATCGTGGCCATACAGGCATAAACCCGCTTCCAAACGCAGCGAGTCCCGCGCTCCCAGGCCAATCGCTTCGACTTCAGGCTCAGCTAGCAGTTGCTCAGCGAAGGCTTCGCAAGCATCGGCGGCGACGGAAATTTCAAAACCATCTTCACCGGTATAGCCGCTGCGGCTCACCCAAACCTCCTGCCCAGCAATAGTGAAGCGGCCATGCTGCATAAACACAAGCTCACAGGCTTCAGGGCAAAGCCGCTGCATGACATCCCGCGCCTGAGGCCCTTGGAGCGCTAGTAAGCCACGATCCAAAGGTTCAATTGTATGGGTTGACGCCAAATTGAGGCGCAGGTGAGTCAAGTCCTGATCTTTACAGGCGGCATTCACTACCAGATAGAAGTGATCACCCGCATTGACCACCATCAGGTCGTCAATAATGCCGCCTTCTGTGTTGGTGAACAGCCCGTAACGTTGGGCACCTTTCTCAAGGCTCATCAAATCGGCAGGAATCAAGGTTTCCAGGGCTTCGGCCACGCCGTCACCGGAAACGCTGATTTGCCCCATATGGGAGACATCGAACAGCCCGCACTTTTGACGGGTGTGTTCATGTTCTTTTTTGACCCCCAGCGGATACTGCACCGGCATATCGTAGCCAGCAAAAGGTACCATCTTGGCGCCTAGCTTGAGGTGCAGCGCATGCAGTGGCGTTTGCTTTAATTCAGACATAGGGGCTTTCCTCACTTAAAAGTGTTCGCTCAAAAAAGAGAACGGGAAGCCACTGATTAAGTGCCTTCCCGACTCTCCTGTTATTCACGTTCACCTACAGCGCCGATGAACGCGCTGCGGGTATTATTGGTCGTGATCCAGTGCTTCACCCGGCAATACGTCTTTGCCGTCGAAATAGTCCTTGGTTAGCTTAAAGACTACCGGCGAAAGCAGTGCCAAGGCAATCAGGTTCGGGATCGCCATCATGGCGTTGAAGGTATCCGCCATGAGCCAGATAAAGCCCAGTTGAGCGATGGCGCCCAGCGGGATGGCCAGTACGAACAGCACCCGATAGATCATAATAGAGCGAGTGCCAAACAGGAACTGGCAGCACTTCTCACCGTAAAATGACCAGCCTAGGATGGTGGTAAAGGCAAAAATCGCCAACGCAATGGCGACAATCTGATTGCCAAAGCCAGGCAGTGCAGCGTCAAACGAAAGCGCGGTCAGCGACGCCCCCGCTTCACCCTCTTGCCAAACCGTTGAGGTCAAAATCACCAACGCGGTAATCGTGCACACAAGAATGGTATCGATAAAAGTGCCCAACATCGCGATTAAGCCTTGGCGCACTGGATTTTTGGTTTTGGCCGCCGCGTGCGCGATCGGCGCACTACCCAAACCCGCTTCGTTGGAAAAGATCCCGCGTGCCACACCAAAACGAATCGCCGCCATGACGGCGGCGCCCGCGAAACCACCTGCGGCCGCCATGGGGTTGAAGGCATAGTAGAAGATCAAACCAAAAGCTTCACCGATCTGCCCGGCATTGACGATCAATACCAACAAGCCAGCCACTACGTAGGCAATGCCCATAATCGGCACCAACTTGCCCGCCACTTTAGCAATACGCTTGATACCGCCCAGAATCACCGCGCCAGCCAGCACCATAATGACCACCCCCGTGAGCCAGTGCGGCACGCCGAAGGTGGCGTCCATGGCGTCAGCAACGGAGTTGGACTGAACGGTATTGCCGATCCCGAAGGCTGCGACAGCGCCAAAAAATGAGAACAGGCCGCCCAACCATAGCCACTTTTTACCCAGGCCATTCTTGATGTAAAACATCGGCCCGCCCACGTGGTAGCCAGTGCTATCGGTTTCACGATAGCGCACGGCCAGCACCGCTTCAGCAAATTTAGTGGCCATACCCACCAGTGCGGTAATCCACATCCAAAACACAGCGCCAGGGCCACCTAACGCAATGGCTGTGGCGACACCGGCAATATTACCGGTACCGATGGTCGCAGAGAGTGCGGTCATCAAGGCATTAAAAGGAGATATTTCCCCTTCGTCTCCCTCTTTGGCAGCTGCCGCTTTACCCACCCCAGGTTTCGCATCACGCCCCGCCCACATTAGCTTGAAGCCCATGCCGAGCTTTCTAATCGGCATTAGTTTCAAGCCAAGCTGCAGGTAGATCCCCACACCGAGTAGCAGAATCAACATGACGGGCCCCCAGACCACGCCGTTGATCGCCCCTAAGAGGCTAGTTAATGCTTCCATGTTCATCTCCTCGCTTTGTTGGTATGCAATATTGGTGTGTATTATTGGCTTGTTGCGATTACGGGCTAGTCCTAACGACGCTATTGTTGGTTAGCGCACGATTTGAATGTTTTACACCATAAACTTAGCTAGCATCTAGGGTGATGTCGCTTGTGCATAGAGGATACCGCTTTTTTCATAACCCGATCTTCTGCACAAACCCGGCGAAAAGTAGCTGAACCGATAACGCTACCAAGCAAGCTTTGAAGCAACGAAGAAATTTGTTTCCGATTGGAAACACGTTAACATGCTTGCTTATTCGCTCGATCTACCCCAGTCACTAGTCGCCAAGGCGAACGACAACCGCTAGTATGCTCGGGCCCAGAAAACTGTTTCATATAGGAAAACACCATGAGCAATCTTCCTACCAATCTTCGTTACGCAGAAAGCCACGAGTGGGTGCTGGATAATAAGGACGGCACCGTGACCGTGGGTATAACTGATCACGCCCAGCAGGCGCTCGGCGATGTCGTGTTTGTTGAACTGCCTGAAGTGGGAACAGCGCTGAACAAAGGGCAAGAGTTTGGCGTTATCGAATCGGTAAAAGCTGCTTCTGATCTCTACTCACCGGTTGTTGGCGAAGTCATTGAGGTCAATGACGCTCTTGAAGACGCCCCTGAAACAGTCAATGAAGCGCCTTACGAAGGCGGCTGGATTATGAAAGTGCGTTTAGACAGCGACTCACTTGATGGCCTGCTCGACGCAGATGCCTATCAAGCAACGCTAAGCGCCGACGACTAAAGGCGGTAGCTGAATCATATATTAGGGCCTGCCTTTATCCTTTATCGCAGGCTCTTCGCTTAACGCCCTGCACGGTTCTCTCTTAACGTCCGGAATCTTCTTCATGTCTCTTGAAACACGCCGTCTGGCCGAGCTGGCCGATCACGATGCTTTTATCAAACGTCATAATGGTCCAAGTCAAGATGACGTGGCCACCATGTTAAAAGCGCTCAACATGCAGCACATGGAAGATCTGATTGAACAGACCGTGCCGAGCGATATCCGTCTTGGCCGTGAGCTAGCGCTTGATGAACCGCGCAGCGAATCAGAGGCGCTAGAGTACCTAGCGCACCTCGCGCGGCAGAACCGCGTGGCTAAGAGCTATATTGGTCAGGGCTATTACGGCACCCATATGCCCGCGGTGATTCAGCGCAACGTATTGGAAAACCCAGGCTGGTACACGGCCTACACCCCCTACCAGCCGGAGATTTCTCAAGGACGCCTGGAAGGCTTGCTTAACTTCCAGCAGGTGGTCATGGATTTAACCGGCATGGAGCTGGCTAATGCGTCGCTGCTCGACGAAGCCACCGCTGCCGCCGAAGCCATGGCGCTGTGTAAGCGTGGTAATAAGAAAAGCAAATCCAACGCTTTTTTCGTCGCCGACGATGTTTTCCCGCAAACGCTGGATGTCGTTAAAACCCGTGCCGAGTTCTTTGGCTTTGAGCTGATCACCGGCCCTGCAGAAGAGTTGGCCAGCCACGATGTGTTTGGAGCCCTGGTTCAGTACCCCTCTGCCAGTGGTGAAGTGCGCGATCTGGCACCGCTATTAAGCGCCGCGGCTGAGCGCAATATAATGACCTGCGTGGCCAGCGATCTTTTGAGTCTGGTGCTGCTTAAAGAACCCGGCCAGCTGGGCGCGGATATTGTGGTGGGCAACTCCCAACGCTTTGGCGTACCCATGGGCTTTGGTGGCCCTCACGCGGCGTTCTTTGCTACATCCGACAAGCTCAAGCGCTCGATTCCTGGGCGTATCATCGGCGTATCAAAAGATAGCCGTGGTAACACCGCCCTGCGCATGGCAATGCAGACCCGCGAGCAGCATATCCGCCGCGAGAAAGCGACGTCCAATATCTGTACCGCCCAGGCGCTTCTGGCCAACATCGCAGGCTTTTATGCCACCTATCACGGTGCAGAAGGGTTGCGCAAAATTGCCGGCCGCGTTCATCGCCTAGCCACCCTGCTTGCCGAAGGCCTTAAGCAGGCAGGCGTATCGCTCGCTCATGACAGCTGGTTTGATACGCTACGTCTGACAGGTGTTGATGCAGGTAAGATCCATGGCCGAGCCATGACCCATGATATTAATCTGCACTACTTCGGCAATGGCGATGTCGGTATTAGCCTGGATGAAACCACCACCGCCCACGATGTAGCCACATTGTTTGATGTGCTGCTGGGCGATGAGCACGGCCTTGCCGTTGCAGTATTGGACGAGCAAGTGGTAGCTAGCGGCGCTTCCGGCATTCCCACGGCATGCCAGCGCGAAAGCGACTTCTTGAGCCATCCCACCTTTAACCGCTACCGCAGCGAAACCGAAATGCTGCGCTACTTAAAGCGTCTGGAGAATAAGGATCTGTCGCTTGCCCATGCAATGATCCCGCTCGGCTCCTGCACCATGAAGCTCAACGCCACCAGCGAAATGATCCCCGTCTCCTGGCCCTCGTTTGCGCACCTTCACCCCTTTGCACCTCGCGACCAGGTGGCTGGCTATCATCAAATGATCGACGAGCTCTCGGCCTTCCTGGTCGAAGTCACCGGTTACGATCACCTCTCGATGCAGCCTAACTCCGGCGCTCAGGGTGAATATGCTGGCCTTGTGGCAATTCGTCGTTACCAAGCGGCCCAAGGCGAAGGTCATCGCGATGTCTGCTTGATTCCAAGCTCTGCCCACGGTACCAACCCTGCCTCGGCAGCCATGGTGCAAATGAAGGTGGTGGTGGTCGAGTGCGATCAAAACGGCAATATCGACATAGCGGATTTACGCGCTAAAGCTGAACAGCATAGCGATAAGCTCTCCGCCATTATGCTGACCTACCCATCCACACACGGGGTGTTTGAAACCAGCGTACGCGAAGCGTGCAAGATCGTTCACGACAACGGTGGTCAGGTGTATATCGATGGCGCCAATATGAACGCCCAGGTAGGGTTAACCCGTCCTGGCGATTTTGGCGGCGATGTGTCTCACCTTAACCTGCACAAAACGTTCTGTATTCCCCACGGTGGCGGCGGCCCGGGCATGGGCCCTATCGGCGTGAAAGCCCACTTGGTGCCCTACGTTTCAAACCATGTGGTAACACCTATCAACGGCGTCAACACTGATAGCGGTGCAGTCTCCGCGGCTGCCTTCGGCAGTGCTTCCATTCTGCCCATTTCCTGGACCTACATTAAGATGATGGGTGCCCGCGGGCTGCGGGAAGCTACCGAGCTTGCCATCCTAAACGCCAATTACATTGCCAAACGATTGGAAGCGGCATTCCCGATTCTATACCGCGGTCAGAACGGTACCGTTGCCCACGAATGCATAATCGATATTCGTCCGCTCAAAGCGGCCTCTGGGATTAGCGAGGAGGATATCGCCAAGCGTTTGATGGATTACGGTTTTCACGCACCAACCATGTCGTTCCCAGTGCCGGGCACGCTGATGATCGAACCGACTGAGTCTGAGTCGCTGTATGAAATCGACCGTTTCTGCGATGCGATGATTGCCATTCGTGACGAGATCGCCCGAGTGGAGAGCGGCGAATGGCCGTTGGATAATAATCCGCTGGTCAATGCGCCACATACCCAGGCGGATCTAATGGATAGCGACTGGCAGCGGCCTTATGACCGCCAGTTGGCCGCCTTCCCGACCGCGGCTGTTCAAGCCGCTAAATACTGGCCCGCCGTTAACCGCGTCGATAACGTTTTCGGTGACCGTCAGTTAATCTGCTCCTGCCCTAGCATCGACGAATATCGCAACTAGCGGCAAAGCTGGCAAGATGTGAAAAAGCTGGCAAGATGTGAAGCGATAGCGCTCTAAGTAACGAAAACGCCCTTGGTGCCTAATCAATTAGACGGCATCAAGGGCGTTTTTTCTTGCAGACGCTGAGCGTGAAAACCGTCTAACAGCTTCGCGTAGCGCTTAGGCAGCACCGAGTCGCGGCGGCGCAGCAAATAGAGCACTTCATTGACCGCATTGGGCAGGTTCAACGCTTTTACCTGGCGCTGCCAAGGCGAAGTTTCCAATACCAATCGCGATACCACGCTAAAGCCCAATCCCCTGGCCACTGCATCCAGCACCATGCTGACCTCATTGGTAAAGCCTTGATGGCGGAAATGGGTCATTGAGCGAAACTCGTCGGGGTAATTGGCTCGCAGCAGTGCATTGGCATGGTTAATGCCGTCGTAATAATTGAGAAAGCCGATGCCCATTAAATCTGATAACGTGCTGCCCGCAAAATCTGCAGGCACCACCAAGCAGAGCGGTTCTTCATGCCAAATGCTGCAGCTAAGCTCAGGGTGCCGCATTGCCTCGGTGACTATCCCGATGTCATAACGCCCTTCAAGCAGGTCATTGACGATTTCGTGGTTGAACGCAAAGCTATAGTTGACCGTTAAATTGGGGTGCATTTGCTGCTGCCCCAATATATACGGATAGAACATCAGGCCAACGCTACCCGGCGAGGCAATGCGGCAGTCACCGCTATCCAAAGAGTCATCGTCTAGCCCGTGACGGAACTGTTCATGCTCAGCAAATAACTTTAAAGCGTAATCGTAAGCACGCCGCCCCGATTCGGTTAATGTAAAGCTACGCCCCTTGCGCTCTAGCAGCTCTTTATTTAAATAGTCTTCTAACTTGCGTACATGCTGGCTTACGCCCGGCTGGGTCATTTCTAAACGTTGCGCCGTACGGGTAAAACTGCCTGTTTCAACAAGCGTAATAAAGGTACGAAAATAGTGGGCATTGAACATAGTGAAGCGCCATGGTCTTTGATAACGGTCTTTAGCAGCTCTCTTTGAGAACCCGCTTTAGGCAACAGTTTAGTAACTAACAAAAAACGCTATTGCCGCCGCCCTATAAAATAGACCTCATAATAGCACACCCCGGCGAGCCAGCCGCTGCGCTGTACCCACCGCTTGGGCGTGGTAATATGCCAAGAGACATCAAACGATTAGGGACAGCCCCGCTAATGACCGAAAACGTTCAACCTCGCGCCACTCTTTCCAGCATCATTTCCCCCGAGGGGAGCCTCGAAGTACTCTCTCAGCATGAAGTTAATCGACTGCATAAAACTTCTCAAAGCGGTCTGCACGACCTTCTTCGGCGCTGTGCGTTGGCAGTACTCAATTGCGGTAATCCCAGCGACGATAGCCTGGCGATTTTAGAAGCCTATAAAGATTTCGATATTGAAGTGCTGCAGCAAGACCGCGGCATTCGCTTAAAGCTCACTAACGCCCCCGCCGAAGCCTTTGTTGATGGCCGCATGATTCGCGGTATCCGCGAGCATCTATCCTCGATCATTCGCGACATCGTTTACGTCTACAATGAGATTCAGCACCACAATCGTTTTGACCTGAGTACGGGAGAAGGCACCACCAATGCGGTCTTCCATATTCTGCGCAAAGCGGGCACGCTCAAACCCGGCCGCGACCCTAGCCTGGTGGTGTGCTGGGGCGGTCACTCTATCTCCCGGGAAGAGTACGAATATACCAAAGATGTGGGCTATCACTTGGGTCTGCGCGATTTAGATATTTGTACCGGCTGTGGCCCTGGCGCAATGAAAGGCCCCATGAAAGGCGCGAACGTTGCCCATGCCAAGCAGCGGCGTAAAGAAGGCCGCTATTTGGGTGTTTCAGAGCCCGGCATTATCGCTGCCGAAGCGCCTAACCCCATCGTCAATGAACTGGTTGTCATGCCAGACATTGAAAAACGCTTGGAAGCCTTTGTGCGCCTGGGCCATGGCATTATTGTGTTTCCTGGCGGGGTGGGCACCGCAGAAGAGATTCTCTATCTGCTGGGCATTCTGCTGCACCCTAGCAACCAGGATATTCCTTTTCCGTTAATTTTCACTGGCCCTGCTGATTCTGCGGCCTACTTTCAGAAAATTGATGAATTTCTGGTCTATACCCTCGGTGAGGATATCCGCCGTTACTACACCATCATTACCGGCGATCCGGTCTCGGTTGCACGCACCATGCGCCACGGCATCGATGAGATCGCTGAATTCCGGCGCACCCATCAGGATGCTTTCTACTACAACTGGCGATTGACCATTGCGCGCGACTTCCAGGCAACCTTTGAACCGACACACGACGCCATGCGTGGCTTAGCGCTCCACCGCCAGCAGCCTACCCATGAGCTCGCTGCTAATCTGCGCCGCGCTTTCTCGGGGATCGTCGCAGGCAACGTCAAAGAGGCTGGCATTCGAGCCATTGAAGCTCATGGCCCCTTTGTACTGACCGCAGAGCCCGAACTAATGCAACGCCTTGACGAGCTACTCACCTCGTTTGTAGCCCAAGGGCGCATGAAACTCGATGGCCAGCACTATGTGCCCTGCTATGTGCTGAAATAACAGCGTTTAGGCTCTGCCTGAAAACTGGCTGCGCTCGACCATACGGCGTTAAAAATCGGCTCAAAGTACTCATTTACACAACGTAAACTCCGTCTTTTCGCCGATTTTTGCCTTGTCTGGCCTTCGCTCGCCGACTTTTCAGACAAAACCTAATCCTGAAGAAAATCAATACGCACAGCTGCCGGTTGCGTGGCGGCTGTGCGCTAAAAAGGGCCGGTAACCTTATGCTGTTAATTGCGTTTATAGCGCTACTCGTTGCAGGTATCGTCAAAGGTGCCATCGGTTCAGGTGTCCCGGTTATTGTCGTACCCATTCTCACCATGCTGTACGACGTTCAACTCGCTATCGCTCTATTAGTCGCGCCTAACCTATTTAGTAATGCTTTACAGGTATGGCAATATCGACGCCACCTACTACCCTTGCGCTTCTTGGCAGCTTTCTCCATTGCTGGCGGGCTAGGCATCGTTCTGGGCACTTGGGGATTAGTCGTTTTATCTCCCGAAATACTGTCACTGGGTGTCGCGGGTGTGATCGTGCTTTACCTGATCATCAAAGTGATGAAACGTCGTATCGCCCTGCCTTTTAATATCGCTGCGCGACTAGTGATCCCTATTGGCCTACTCGCTGGCGTGCTTCAAGGCGCTGCAGGCATGTCGGCGCCAGCCTCGGTTACGTTTCTCAATGCGATGCAGTTGAAACGAAGCGTATTTATTGGCTCCATCTCAGTCTTCTTCGTCGCTATTACCAGTGTTCAAATACCGGCGCTTTTAAACGCGGGCATTTTAACTCTGGAACGCTTTTTGTTTAGTATTTTTGCCCTTGTGGTGATACTCGCCGCCATGCCCCTAGGCGCCCGCCTGGGCAATCGGCTGCCCCACCGCTGGTTTGATAATTTGGTTATGCTGCTGCTGGCAAGTATCGCCGGTAAAATTTTTATCGATACGCTGATGGCTGGCTAGCCCACGGAAAACCTTTTCTACGCTTTTTTTCTCACTTCAGCTAAGCAGTGTTGAGAACCAAGTCAGGTAAAAGCGGCCAGAATAGCTACACTGAGTGAGCATTACCTCACTATTGACCTTGAAAGGAACTCAACATGTCGATGATTAATCAGCTAAAAGATGTCAAAACCAAAGATTTCGCCAAGCACTGCTATGAAAGCAGCAGCGTCGATAAACTACGCGAGGCGTCGGCAGGCAGCGCCGATCAGTCAGAAATGGAGCATTGGGGGTTAACCGAAGGGCAGTGGGAAGAGGCAATTGTTGCCGCCCTCGCCGACCATGAAGCCAAAGAGTAAGTAACCCCGTTTGGCGAAAAGATAATTGGTAGAAATGTTTGCGCCCTATCGGATAACCGCTAGGGCGCTGTGGTTTTTGCATCGCTTACCTCACAAAGAGCTTAGTCCACACGAGACTCACTCCAAACGGGAGAAAGCAATGCCACCATACTCCTTCTGCAGTTGCTCAAGCCTGGCCAGTTCGTGTTCCGTTAGCTCAGGGGAGTCCCATAATGGCTGCTCATCAAGCCCTTTCAACCCTTGCAAGGTGACCGTCAGCTCTGCATCGCTGGGTATTTGAGCATTCCCCCATGGGCCAAAGCGGTTAGGCGCAAGGCTCCACTCAAGTGTTTCACCAGGCTCAATGCCACCAGGAACAACGTAGTAAAACGTTTCGTCTACCCAAGCTGCTGAGTGATCAGAGCTCGTCACCACGCCCCTCAACAGAAGCTCAGAAATGGCCTGATCCGTGTCATTGGTCACTGTAAGATCAATCACAGGTTCCGGAGCGCCATAAGGGCTTGAGCCAATGTAATAGCGAGCACTGTCAATGGTAAACCGCGCTAACTGCTGCTGATCACTGGTGGCTTTTGCACGCTTCTCTTCCAGCCGCTTTAAGGTGCGAATAGCCTGTTCGCGTTCGCGTGCCCGACGCTCGCGCAGAATTTGATCGGCACGCTGAATCACCTGATCCCCCGTTAACCCATGCATTTGCACATTGGCAGTTTCGGCAATCTCAGCGGCATTCATGCGGTGGGGGTTGAGAATATCGATACCACTAAACGACGTCGACGTGGCGATAATGATCAAGCCTTGATCAAACTCATCGCGCTTGTAGGTGGGCAAGGAGTTACGCACTTTCTCAACCGAGACAACCGACGCAGGCATGGAGCTAGTATCAATTTTGGGATCTGAGCAACCAGCTATCATGAGTACTGATAGTGATATTGCAGACAGCCTTAGCAGGCTCCACATACAATCACCTCAACGCAACCAAAAATAAAAAATTGTCGAGGAGCTTAACGGAAAGCGCTATTCACCACTAGCCCCTGCTAGCTTTGAACGCTGACCGAATCGTATTACCCGCCTGTTGCATTCATAAACCTCACTATTTGAACTTCACCATCCGTCGTGAAGTGATGGCGCTCAGGTTTTTTCTTCATTGCCGCCACAATGCTCGATTTAAGCCGCTGAGTATCACCCGGATAACGTCGCATTACGGCGCGTAAATCTACCGAGTGCTCATTGCCCAAGCAAAGGAGTAGTCGCCCTTCAGCCGTCACCCGAACACGATTACAGGCAGAGCAGAAATTGTGGCTATGGGGAGAAATAAAGCCAATCCTCGACTGGCTGTCTACCATGCGGTAATAACGGGATGGCCCTAGGGTGGTCTCGGTGGTGGGTAAGAGTTGATAGTGGTTTTCTATGGTCTCGCGAACCGCATCGGTGGAAAGAAAGGTTTCACCACGGTTATGCTCGCTGATAGCGCCCAGCGGCATCTCCTCAATAAAGCTTATATCGACTTGTTCATCCCGGGCAAAGTTTACCAAGTCGATAATTTCGTCGTCATTGCGCCCCTTGAGCAATACGGCGTTGAGCTTAATCGACTGAAAGCCAGCGCGGCGCGCTGCACGGATACCCGCGATCACCTGATCAAGATCCCCCGTCCGGGTTAATGCTTTAAAGCGTTCGGGCTTGAGCGAGTCGAGGCTAATATTGAGCCGATGTAGCCCGCCTTGCCGCAAAGCATTGGCATGCTTGACCAACCCTGAGCCGTTGGTGGTCATCGCCAGCTCGCGCAGACCTTCCAATGCACCGAGTTTTTGCACTAGCGTGAGTACGCCCTGGCGTACCAGCGGCTCACCGCCGGTTAGACGGATTTTCTCCACGCCCAGCTCGACAAATGCCTGTGAAAGCGCGGCTATCTCCTCAAGGGTAAGCAGTTGGGCGCGTGGCAGAAAGGTCATTTCCTCAGCCATGCAGTACACACAGCGAAAATCACAACGATCAGTTACCGATATACGCAGGTAACGCACCGTACGGCCATACCCATCGACTAGCGCACTCATTCCATGGGTTCCTCTTGGGTATTGGCATTAACGGGCAGCCGTGCAATGAGTTCTTTTACTTCTGCGGTGACGTCGATGATTGTTTGCTCATCATAAAACTGGCCCCGCCGCTTGCGCAGGCCGTTTTCATATAGCTTTACGTGCTCTGTGGGTATCACATCCGCTTTGGCGAGACAGTGGCTGGCGCAGTGCATCTGGCACCCGTCAATGGCTACAATAGGGCGCCCTGAGCGGGCAATGCGCACCAGACCGGGCACACCACCGCCCACACCAGCAATGCAGGACATTTCTGCCTCTCCTGCATGGTCAAGACGCAGGGCAACGCTATTGGCAAGTTGCGCCACATCAGAGCAGCCGGAGCAGGCATAAATCAGTGTGCGGGGTTTGTGTTGTGAAGACATACCCTCTCCTATGAAAAAAAACGAGGTCAGTGGCCACGATAGGAAAAGCTGTTCAAGCGGCGAACTGATTGATGGGGTAATAGTGATAGGTGGCCCCTTCAGTTACCTCCGTGGCGGGGTTAATCATTAAATAACCATGGGCCTGGCTAGCCGCGCTGAGCATATGTGAGCCCTGCCCGCCCGCTAGCTGCGCCACGGGAGCCCCCTGTGACCAATCCATCACCACCCGTAGTAGCTCGCAGCGCCCCTGGGGGCCACGCTGAGAAAAGCCCGCTTTTACCGGATAACGCTGTAGAGCCGCTACGGCTCTACCTTGCATGGCATGGATAAACGGCAGCGCCAGCAGCTGCCAGCCCACCAGGGAGGCCACAGGATTACCCGGCAGCGCCATTAACGGTGTGGAAGAGGCAGGCTCCGCGCCCAGATAACCGAACGCAAAGGGCTTCCCTGGCTTCATGGCGACACCATGAAAATGTAAGCCACCGCGCTGCTCGATCACTGGGCGTACATGATCCTCCTCGCCTACCGAAACGCCTCCGGTGCACATCACCACATCCGCAACGGTTTGTGCGTGCTCAAAGGCCTGATGCAATGACTGCGGTGAATCAGCGATGATGCCCAAATCCAGCACGTCGCACTGAGCTTGCGCTAGCAGTACGTTAAGCATGGCGCGGTTGCTGTCGTATACCTGTCCCGGTGATCGCACTGTACCTGGGGCAATCAGCTCATCGCCGGTGGAAAGCAGCGCCACCCTCAGACGCCGTTTGACAGTCACGGCATTGATTCCATGGCTTGCCAGCAGCGCAATCGACGCGGCATCAAGAAGCTTACCCGCAGCGAGCAGCGGGGTGCCTATGCGAGTCTCCTCGCCTTGGCGACGAATGTTAGCGCCTAGCACCAAGCTACCCTCGAGGTGTATATGCCCGCGCGGATCAAGAGTCACCCGCTCTTGAGGCACCACAATATCTGCCCCCATGGGCACCGGCGCGCCGGTAAAAATACGCGCGCAGCCTCCTTCCGGTAGCAGCATGACGCCTGCGCCAGCTGGTACGCGTTGGAGAATGGGTAAGCCTGCGCCGCGAGGTGCCGCTTGGTAATCAGCCAGGCACAGCGCGTAACCATCCATAGCGCTATTGTCCACGCCCGGCATATCGAGAGGAGCGACCAGCGTTTCTGCCAGCACTCGCCCTGTCGATTGTTCTAGGGTGATGGTTTCTACTGCATTAATGGGCGTGGCTGCGTCGATAAGCCGTTGGCGCGCATCAAACAGATCTAACAAGCCGGGCGTGACTATTTCTGCGCAGTGACAGTTCATAAGCGCTCCACCTCATTGGAAGAAGTCGCTGTGTGACGTCCACTGCACGGGGTCGCTGAAGGCAGCACCATGGCGGCGAAGTTGCAGGGCCGAGTGCGGGAGTCCAGCTGCAAAGCAATAATCCTGTCCCACGCCAAGGCACACGCTTTGGGCGAACCGGGCATCGCAAATATCATCGTTCGGTTGGCCACCCCCGCTACGGCGCGAGACTGGATCGTCGCTGTGCCGATTGTTTTCAGGGAGTAGTGGCGGAACAGCTCGCCATACCCCTCAATCGCTTTGTCGAACAGCGGTATCAACGCCTCGGGAGTGGTATCCCGGGAGGTAAAGCCAGTGCCGCCATTAACCAGAATCGCGTGGACATCCGTTCGAGCAATCCACTCCGAGACCACGGCACGAACCTGGTAGATATCATCAGAAACGATGCGCCTCTCGACCAGGCTATGGCCGCTTTCGCTCAGATGTTCA
Source organism: Halomonas sp. A3H3 (assembly GCF_000982975.1). Classification (NCBI taxonomy): domain Bacteria; kingdom Pseudomonadati; phylum Pseudomonadota; class Gammaproteobacteria; order Oceanospirillales; family Halomonadaceae; genus Halomonas; species Halomonas sp. A3H3. Next base: position 4,662,301 of record NZ_HG423343.1, read on the forward strand.
ACCAGCAGGTCACCGCTACCATCCTCGTCGAAACCACGGGTATCGGAAACCGTTAGCACCGCGATGCCGAGCGGAGTGAAAAGAGCATCTACCGGAACATGGGACATCAAGCCTCTCCTATTAGCTTTGCTATTGCTTCAAGCTATTGCATCAAGCTGCCGCCAGCATCGTCATCCAGAACAATCCCTTCGACGCCTATTTCGCTCTCTAACGCCAGCAAATAGTGACGCAGCGCACGTCGAGTTGCCTGTTCCCGTAGGCTATGGCGCACCCGGTCAATCACTTGATCGAAAGGTAACGCCCTACCGTCTCGCCGCTCGTCAATACTCACCACATGCCAGCCATAGCGAGACGCCAAGGGGCGCTCGTGTAGACCTTCGGGTAAGTGCTGCAAAGCGCGATCCAACTCCGGAACAGTCTGCCCTGACACCAGCCAGCCCAAATCACCATCCAGCTCTTTTGAAGGGCACGCGGAGTGGTGTTGAGCAAATTCGGCAAACCGTTCGGGTATCTGCTTAAGCTGTTCGAGTAGCTTTTCACCAAGCTGGTAAGCGTCGTCGCGACCCTGGGAGTCATCGGGTGCGGCCGCGAGCAGGATATGCCGAACGCGTAACTGCACTGGTTCGCTGAAGCGCTCGCGGTGGGTGTCAAAAAAGCGCTGGCAATCTGTTTCCCCCGGTTCCGGCACCTCAAGCTCCTGTTCGAGCAAGGCAGCAATCGCCGCATCTTCCTGTGCTTCGTTAGTTGCCTGCCTCGACAGTAGGCCCAGGACGTTGGCTCGCTGGCGCAGCAGTTCCCTGACCACCAGGGCGCGGGCCGCCTGAAGCTGGGCCTCCCCCGACGTTTCGGCGGGGTGGTACTGCATCTCCAACGCAATCGTTGCTTCATCGATAGGGGTGTCACCGACACGTACCGGAGGCGCAGCGACGCCCCCAGGTAGCTGTTCGATATCAATCATCTGCATGTTATTTCTCCTCTAGGCCTGGCCGAGCACAAGCCAGTTTTTAGCCACGACGGCGGACAAGCTGATAGCGCCGGGTTACATAGCCGAACGGCGCGCTCCACACATGCACCAGCCGCGAAAACGGGAACAGCAGGATGATGGTTAAGCCGATAAAGATATGCAGTTTGTAGATCCATGACACTTCCTGCATGTAGTCCGCCGCACCGCCGCTGAAGAAGACAATCGACTGCGCCCAGCTGGAGAGTGTCAGCATCATCTCGCCGTCCATATGGCCCAACGAGAAGATGATGGTCACCATACCCAGGCACGCCTGTAAGACGATCAAGCCCAGGATCAAGGTATCCATCATGCTCGACGACGCCTTTACGCGTGGGTTGGCCAGGCGACGATAGAGCAACATGGCGCCGCCCACCACGCACATGGCACCGGCAATACCGCCCACCACGATAGCCACTAGCTGTTTAGTACCGGCGTGCAGGAACGGTTCATAGACCCAGTGCGGTGTGAGCATGCCCACCAGATGGCCGAAGAAAATCACGATAATACCGATATGAAACAGGTTGCTGCCCAGGCGCATATTCTTTGAAGAGAGCATCTGGCTAGAACCGGTCTTCCAGGTGTACTGACCATGATCAAAACGGAGCAGGCTGCCAAGCAGAAACACCGTGCCCGCGAGATAGGGGTAGTAACCGTAGATCAGATGGGTTAAGTAATGCGCAATCGCGTCATACATGGTGATTCTCCTATTAACGATCGGCGGAAGGAGCGGAAGAGGCATTTAAAGACGGAGCAGGCATAATGCGTACCGGCTGGCTCTGAACGGTGTGTTTGCGCTCGGCCAAGCGGCGGCCTTCGGCAGACTGCAGCGCGCAGTCTTCGTCAGAGGTTGCCGAGAAACGCACCGCTTCTTCTTCCCATACGGCGTCCAAGGCTTCGGGGGTGTTATCAGGCGCTTCTTTTTTGACCTGGGGCCGATGCTCTTCGACATCGCCCTCGGCCCCAATTAACGCCAAGAGTGATAGCGGCACCAGGGCGTGATCCGCTCCGCGCTCCTCCAGCCGCGCGGTGAGCAGCGCCAGGATATGACGTATTTCGCCCAACCAACGGCCGATCTCGGCGTCGTCGCACATCGAAAGGTATTCAAGAAATACCGGTATATGGTCCGGCAGCTCCCGGGCATCCAGTTCGAAACCGGCCGCGCTATATTCGGCCATAAGATCGACCATGGCCTGACCACGATCGCGGGATTCACCGTGAACGTGCTCGAATAGCAGCAGCGACGTAGCCCGCCCCTTATCGAACATGGCGACGTACTCGGCCTGCAGCTCAAGCAGGTCGCCCTCTTGGAGACGCTGACACCACTCCATTAGCGACGATTTGAGAGCCGCCCCCAGGCGGCGTTCGGCATTGAGAATTTCGATGAGCTCGCCGCTGGCATCCTGCAGTTCCTGGGTCGGGTAATCGAGCAGGCGGGCCAGTACGCGTAGGCTACGCATACCCTGTAGCGGTTCGAACGACGGCTCTACCGGGGTCGGCGATTGGGTAGCGGCTTCAGTCATGACGAGACTCCTCAAGTTGTGGCTGTGGGTCGAAGACCTCTACCGGTTTTACCAAAACGCTGGTCTGCTTACGGCCGTTAAATAGGTTGGGCTGGCTCTCACCGTGGCAACCATCACCAAAGGTAAAGCCACATCCACCCCGCTCGGGGAAGGCTTCGGTTGCCATCTCACGATGGCTGGTGGGGATCACGAAACGATCCTCGTAGTTGGCAATGGCCAGGTAGCGGTACATTTCTTCCACCTGGGCTACGCTCAGACCTACGGCGTCGAGCACCTCGGCATTAGGGGCGCCATCCACGTGCTTGCCGCGCATGTAGACACGCATCGCCATCAAGCGCTTGAGTGCCAATACCACGGGCTCCTCTTCACCGGCTGTCAACAGGTTAGCCAGGTACTTCACCGGGATACGCAGTGATTCGATCTTGGGCAGGATGCCATCGAACTCTACATGCCCCGCCTCAGCGGCGGACTGAATCGGCGACAGCGGCGGCACGTACCACACCATCGGCAGCGTGCGGTATTCCGGGTGCAGCGGCAGCGCCAATCCCCAGTCGATAGCCATCTTGTAAACCGGTGAGGCCTGGGCGGCTTTGATGACGTTATCCTGGATGCCATCCCGCTTGGCCTGGGCAATCACTTCCGGATCGTTGGGATCTAGGAAAATCTCGCACTGGCGGTGGTAGAGATCACGCTCGTCAGGGGAGCTTGCCACTTCCTCGATCCGATCAGCGTCATACAGCAGCACGCCGAGATAGCGAATGCGGCCCACACAGGTCTCGGAGCAGATGGTCGGCTGACCGGCCTCGATACGCGGGTAGCAGAAAATACACTTCTCGGACTTACCGCTTTTCCAGTTGTAGTAGATCTTCTTGTAGGGGCAGCCGGAGATACACATACGCCAGCCACGGCACTTGTCCTGGTCGATTAGAACGATGCCGTCCTCTTCCCGCTTGTAGATCGCACCACTTGGGCAAGCCGCTACACAGGTTGGGTTCAAGCAGTGCTCGCACAGACGCGGCAGATACATCATGAAGGTGTTTTCGAACTGGCCGTAAATATCTGCCTGCACCTTGTCGAAGTTGGCGTCTTTGCGCCGCTGGGCGAACTCGGTGCCAAGAATCTCTTCCCAGTTCGGGCCCCATTCGATCTTTTTCATACGCTGACCGGAAATCAGCGAGCGCGGACGCGCCACCGGCTGGTGCTCGCCGATCTTGGCGGTATGCAGGTGTTGGTAGTCGAAAGTGAACGGCTCATAGTAGTCATCCATCTCGGGCAAGTCGGGGTTGGCGAAAATGTTCGCCAGCACCCGCCATTTGCCACCAATACGCGGTTCAATCCGACCGTCGTTACGGCGCATCCAGCCGCCCTTCCACTTGGCCTGGTTCTCCCACTCTTTGGGATAGCCGATACCGGGCTTGGTCTCGACATTGTTGAACCAGGCGTACTCCATACCTTCGCGACTGGTCCAGACATTTTTGCAGGTCACCGAACAGGTGTGGCAACCAATACACTTATCAAGATTGAGAACCATGCCTACCTGGGAACGAATTTTCATTTCACGGCCTCCTGAACGCTGTCATTGCCTTCACCATCCAGCCAGTCAACGTGTTTCATCTTGCGCACTAACACGAACTCATCGCGATTTGAGCCGACGGTGCCGTAATAATTAAAACTGTAAGAGAGCTGCGCGTAGCCGCCGATCATATGGGTTGGCTTGGGGCAGACACGGGTGACCGAGTTGTGAATACCGCCCCGCGTACCGGTGACCTCAGAGCCAGGGACGTTCACGTTGCGTTCCTGGGCGTGGTACATCATCACCATGCCCGCCTTGACCCGCTGGCTGACCACTGCCCGCGCGGCAATCGAGCCGTTGGCGTTGTAGACCTCGATCCAGTCGTTGTCCTCGATATCGATCTCAGCCGCGTCAGCCTCGGAGAGCCACACCACCGGGCCGCCTCGGTTAAGCGTCAACATCAGCAGGTTGTCCGAGTAAGTGGAGTGGATGCCCCACTTCTGGTGCGGCGTGAGAAAGTTCAGCGCCTTGCTCTTGAAGCCGTTGTCGGCGGGAAGCTGGAAGCCTTTGGCCGCCTTGGTATCGATGGGCGGACGATAGACCAGCAGGCTTTCACCGAAAGCGCGCATCCAGGCATGATCCTGATAGAACTGCTGACGACCACTCACGGTGCGCCAGGGAATCAGCTCGTGAACGTTGGTGTAACCGGCGTTATAGGAGACATGCTCATCCTCGAGGCCAGACCAGGTCGGGCTGGAGATAATCTTGCGCGGCTGGGCGACGACATCGCGGAAGCGGATTTTTTCGTCATGTTTGGGCCTTGCCAGGTGGGTATGGTCACGCCCGGTAATTTTGGAGAGTGCATCCCACGCTTTTACTGCCACGGCGCCGTTGGTTTCTGGTGCCAGGGTCAGAATCATCTCGGCGGCATCGATAGCGCTGTCGATCAACGGACGCCCTTTATGCGGGCCATCCAGCTTGCGATGGTTGAGTTTGCCCAGCAGCTCGACTTCAGCATCGGTATTCCAAGCGATACCCTTGCCGCCGTTACCAATGCTTTCCAGCAGCGGCCCAACAGAAGTGAAGCGCTCATAGGTTTCGGGATAGTTGCGCTTGACCTCAATCAGCGATGGCATGGTCTTGCCGGGAATCGGCGCGCATTCGCCCTTCTTCCAATCCCTCACCGCCGGCTGGGCCAACTCTCCTGGCGAGTCGTGCTGCATCGGCAGCGTGACCAGGTCGGTCTCTTCTCCCAGGTGGCCTACACACACCTTGGAAAACGCTTTGGCAATACCCTTGTAAATATCCCAGTCGCTGCGCGATTCCCAGGCCGGGTCGGTGGCGGCAGTCAAGGGGTGAATAAAGGGGTGCATATCAGAAGTGTTAAGGTCGTCCTTCTCATACCAGGTCGCCGTCGGCAGCACGATATCCGAGTAGAGGCAGGTGGTGGACATGCGGAAATCCAGCGTCACCAGCAGGTCGAGCTTGCCTTCCGGCGCCTCGTCACGCCATACCACTTCTTCGGGCTTCTGGCCGCCGAAGTCGCCCAGATCTTTACCCTGAATACCGTGGCGAGTACCCAGCAGGTACTTGAGCATGTACTCATGGCCCTTACCGGAACTACCCAGCAGGTTGGAGCGCCAGATGAACATATTACGCGGGAAGTTCTCTGGTGCATCCGGGTCTTCCGCTGCAAAGCGCAGTTCACCGCTCTTGAGCTGCTGAACAGCATAGTCGGCTGTCGACATACCCGCGGCTTCGGCTTTTTTCGCTAGGCGTAGCGGGTTAGTGTCCAGTTGTGGTGCTGACGGCAGCCAGCCCATGCGCTCAGCACGCACGTTAAAGTCAATCAGGCTACCGGGGTAATCCTCGGCCTTGGCCAACGGCGAAAGAATTTCTTTAATCTCGAGCTTCTCGTAGCGCCACTGGGAGGAGTGACTATAGAAGAAGGAAGTAGAGTTCATGTGGCGCGGCGGGCGCTGCCAGTCGAGGCCAAAGGCCAAAGGCGTCCAGCCAGTCTGCGGACGCAGTTTTTCCTGACCAACATAGTGGGCCCAGCCGCCACCGCTTTGACCGATACAACCACACATGACCAGCATGTTAATCAGGCCGCGGTAGTTCATATCCATGTGGTACCAGTGGTTCATACCGGCACCAACGATGATCATGCTACGGCCGTTGGTTTTATGGGCGTTGTCGGCAAACTCACGGGCAATACGGGTGCACTGCTCTGCCGAGACACCGGTGATTTTCTCCTGCCACGCGGGGGTATAGGGGCGAATCTGATCAAACGAGGTCGCGCCATCATCTTCGCCGTCGCCGACAAAGCCACGGTCGATACCGTAGTTGGCACACATCAGATCAAAAACGGTGACCGCCAGCATTTCGCTGCCATCGGCTCTCTTTAACCGCTTGGCGGGCAAATTATGAAACAGCAGGTCATCGGCGGCGCCAACACCGGCCCCTTTTACGTGCTCAAAGTGTTCATGTTCAATGCCACCGAAGTAGGGAAACGCTACCCGCGCGACGCTGTCGTGATGGTCAGCCAGGCTTAGTAGCGGTTTGATTTCGGTGCCTGCGGCATCCAGCGATTCCAGGTTCCATTTGCCCACTTCATCGCCGGTCTCACCCCAGCGGAAGCCGATGGAGCCGCGCGGTACCACCAGCTGGTCGCGGGTTTCGTCCCAGGCGACGGTTTTCCACTCGGGATTGTTTTCCTGGCCCAGGGCAGCATCAAAATCACTGGCACGCAGTTGGCGACCCGGTGCGAAGCTGCCATCTTCACGCACTTCCAGTTCCACCAGGAACGGCATGTCGGTATAGCGGCGCACATAATCAGTGAAGTAAGCACTGGGGTTCTCAAGGTGGAATTCCTTGAGGATGACATGGCCCATGGCCATCGCCAGGGCGGCATCGGTACCCTGCTTGGCGGACAGCCATTCGTCGGTGAGTTTGGAAACCTCGGCATAATCCGGGGTGATCGAAACCGTCTTGGTGCCTTTGTAACGTACTTCGGTAAAGAAGTGGGCATCCGGGGTACGCGTCTGGGGCACGTTGGAGCCCCAGGCAATAATGTAGCCGGAGTTGTACCAGTCAGCGGACTCAGGTACGTCGGTCTGCTCGCCCCAGGTCATCGGTGACGCCGGCGGCAAATCGCAGTACCAGTCGTAGAAGCTCATGCAGACGCCACCAATCAGCGAGAGGTAGCGACTACCTGCGGCGTAACTGACCATGGACATGGCAGGAATCGGCGAGAAGCCGAGAATACGGTCGGGGCCGTACTGCTTGGCGGTGTAAACGTTAGAAGCAGCGACCAGCTCGTTGAGCTCGTCCCAGTTACCGCGAACGAAGCCGCCCATGCCGCGAGCACGCTTGTACTGTTTGGTCTTGGCGGGGTCTTCGACAATAGACGCCCAGGCGTCGACCGGATCTGGGTTAGCCTTGAGCGCTTCGCGCCATAGCGCCAGCAACGGCTTGCGGATCAACGGGTACTTGAGGCGGTTAGCGCTGTACAGATACCAGGAGTAGCTGGCGCCGCGGGGGCAGCCACGCGGCTCATGGTTAGGCAGGTCGGGACGGGTACGGGGGTAGTCAGTCTGCTGGGTTTCCCAGGTAACTAAACCGTTCTTAACGTAGATCTTCCAGCTACAGGAGCCGGTGCAGTTCACCCCGTGGGTGCTGCGTACTACTTTGTCGTGCTGCCAGCGGGCACGATAACTATCTTCCCACTGGCGGGATTCGCTGCGTAGCTCACCGTGTTCGTTGGCAAAAGGCTCGCGGGACTTGCGGAAGAAATTCAGCCGATCTATGAAGTGACTCATGGTCGATCTCCAGGCTCCTCGGAAATTTGCATACCCGACAGTGCGGGTTCCATGGAGTGGATTCTGCGTGATCGACAAGCGAATTACTGCGTGATTACCTCCATATACACCCTGTCTACCCCCAAGGTGATAGAGCGGCCAACGTAAAGGAATAGACGGTTGGCACTGTTGAAATTACACCGTGCGCGAATAACGGTTTTCCGTTGGTTTCAGGTAGGCGTCGAACGCCATGGCCAGGTTGCGGATCATCAACCTCCCTGAAGGCAGCACCTCGATTTCATGGTCGCGCAAAGCAATTAACCCGTCGTCCGCCATCTCTTCGAGGCTCGCCAAGGCACTCGCGAAGTAGCTGCGAAAATCGACATTGTGCCGGGCTTCAATAGCGGAAAATTCAAGTCGGCCGTGACACATCAGGGTATTAATGACATCGCGGCGCAGGCGGTCGTCATCGCTAAGGCGATAGCCACGGAAGACCGGTAAACGCCCTTCATCCAAACGATGCTGATACTGGGCAGTTTCCTTGACGTTTTGGCTGTAGGTATCGCCCACCTTGCCAATCGAAGTAATGCCCAGCCCAATCATGTCGCAGTCGGCGTGGGTAGAGTAGCCCTGAAAATTGCGCTGCAGAGTGCCATTTTCACGGGCCAGGCTCAGCTCGTCATTCGGAAGGGCGAAGTGATCCATGCCGATGTAGACATATCCTGCAGACGTCAGACGGTTAATCGTAAGTTCCAGCAGCTCCAGCTTGCGCTCGGGTGGCGGCATGTCTTCGGGGCGAATTAGCCGCTGAGCTTTAAACAGTTCGGGCAAATGGGCGTAGCTATAAGCGGCAATGCGATCCGGTTGCAGGTCAATAATCTTGGTTAGCGTCGTATCGAAACTCGCCACCGTCTGCAGCGGTAAACCGTAGATCAGGTCAACGCTGACCGATTCAAACCCCGCCTCGCGGGCAGCCTTGACCAGGGATACCACCTGCTCTTCGCTCTGGACGCGATTGACAGCTTGCTGCACGTCGTGATCGAAATCCTGCACACCGAAGCTCAACCGATTGAAGCCCAGCGCGTAGAGCTCGTACACCTGTTCGGGTGTCACGGTGCGAGGGTCTACCTCCAGCGAGAATTCACGCTCTTCAGGTGCGGCGAAGTGAAAGGCTTCGTCCAGCGCCGCCATCAGTTCGCGTAGCTGGGCATTGCTTAAGTAGGTTGGGGTGCCGCCGCCCAGATGCAGTTGGGTCATTTGGCGGGTGGTATCGAACAGCGCTCCCTGAACACGTATCTCCTGTTTTAACCACTGGAGGTATTCGGCAGCTCGCTCGGTATTATGAGTAATGATTTTGTTGCAGGCGCAGTAGTAGCACAGGCTTTTGCAGAACGGGATATGCACATAGACCGAAAGCGGCTTGGGTACTGCGACCCGATTACTGCGCTCGGCGGCGCTACGGTAATCATCCTCGGCAAACGCGGCATGAAACTGGGGCGCAGTGGGATAAGAAGTGTACCGCGGGCCTGGGCGGTCATATTTCTCTACCAGGGGGCGATTGAAGAGCAGTTCATCTTGCATGATCGAAGTAGGTCTCTGAAAAGGGGCTCTAAAAGAGGTCTCTGAAATGGAACTCTGGAAGTGGGTGCAGCAAGCATTGGTTAATATTCATACAATATACGTTTTAAAAACTGCCTGCATCCAGCTTGCCTACTCTGCAGCGTTATCCTCTTTTGAAAGCCACCCCGATATGACCTGTGTCAAAAGCCGACAAAAAATAGGCGACTAAAATGCTCGGACTTTTCCCGCAAGGAGTCTCGCTATGGAGCTTGTATGTCCCGCTGGCAACCTGCCCGCTCTAAAGCGCGCTGTAGATGAAGGTGCCGACGCTGTCTATTTCGGTTTCCAGAACATCACCAACGCACGGCAATTCGCCGGGCTAAACTTTACCGACAAACGTGCCCGCGAGGGGGTCGATTACGCCCACCGACATGGCAAACGCGTTTTTTGCGCCATTAATACCTATCCCCAGCCCGATGGCTGGGAACACTGGACTCGGGCCGTGGATCAGGCCGCCGAACTGGGCGTGGATGCGCTGATTCTCGCCGATATGGGACTGCTCGACTACGCTACTCGCCATCACCCCGAAATCTCGCGGCACCTCTCAGTGCAGGGTTCGGCGACCAGCCATGAAGCGCTACGCTTTTACCACCAGCATTTCGGCATTAAGCGCGCCGTACTGCCAAGGGTGCTGTCAATCACTCAAGTACGCGACCTGGCCAAGCAAACACCGGTAGAACTGGAGGTGTTCGCTTTCGGCAGCCTGTGCATCATGGCCGAAGGACGCTGCTATCTCTCCTCCTACCTGACCGGCGAATCGCCCAATACCCGGGGCGTCTGCTCGCCAGCGGCTCATGTCCGCTGGGAAGAAACGCCAGAGGGCTTAGAGTCTCGCCTTAACAATGTTCTTATCGACCGCTACGCCGAAGGCGAGCGCGCGGGCTACCCCACCCTATGCAAGGGTCGCTTCGAGGTGGCGGGCGAGACCTATCACGCCATTGAGGAACCCACCAGCCTCAATACCCTGGAGCTATTGCCGGAGCTACGCGACCTGGGTATTAGCGCCGTCAAAATTGAAGGTCGTCAGCGCAGCCCCGCCTATGTCTCTAAAGTGGCCGGGATCTGGCGCCAGGCGCTCAACCGCCTAGAGGCTCAGCCTGAGCGCTTTGATCCAGAACCCGCCTGGATGGCAGGCCTTGCCGAGCTTTCCGAAGGTGCCATCACTACCCTAGGCGCCTACGAACGCCGCTGGAAATAGGAGCCTACTATGCCGAACACTACACCTCCCCTATCACCGACCTTATCAACCGGCCCTCTGCAACTCTCCCTCGGGCCGGTGCTTTTTTACTGGACTCGGCAACGCTACGCCGACTTCTACCGCGAGGCGGCCGACTGGCCGGTAGAGATTATAACCCTGGGCGAAACCGTCTGCTCGCGGCGCCGCGATATGAAACTGGACGACTGGCTAGGCATTGGGCGCGAGCTCAGCCAGGCGGGCAAGCAGGTAGTACTCGCCAGCCAGACCTTGGTCGAGTCCGAAGCCGACCTGCGTGACTTGCGCAAGCTGTGTGACAACGGTGATTTTATCGTCGAGGCCAATGACCAAAGCGCCCTGCAACGACTCTCCAGTGCCGGACTGCCGTTCATCGCCGGTGCTGCGCTCAACCTCTACAACCCGGCGACACTGGGCGTTATGGCCCGTGCCGGCATGCGGCGTTGGCAAGCGCCGGTGGAAATGTCACAGCAAGACTTAGCCAAACTTATTAACGATTGCCACCAGGCAGGCGTTCCCCACCCATGCGAAGTATTCGCCTACGGGCATCTCCCCTTGGCCTGGTCGTCACGCTGTTTTACCGCCCGGCGTCACCAAACACCCAAAGACCGCTGCAAGTTCGTCTGCCAAAAGTACCCCGAAGGCTTGGTGCTACGTTCACAAGAGTCCCGGGATGTTTTTACCCTGAACGGTATTCAAACCCTTTCCAGCGCCTGCCAGGATCTGCGCCATGAACTTATGGTCATGGCGGATATGGGGGTATCAGTGGCACGTCTCAGCCCACGGGCGGAAGGCATGGCCGAGGTGGTCAAGGCTTTCGATCAGTCCCGCCACGGCAGGTTAGCTACGCCCGATCCTTTGACACTGGTGGATGCTGAAATCTGCGACGGTTACTGGTATGGCCGACCGGGTATGGATAACACCCGCACGATGACCGGCTAAAACAATAGCCTAGGCGCCACCACGCCTTACTATTTTTCCCCACCATTTTTGACCTGGGTCATTTATTGCAAAATCCTGAACGCTTACCCTTTAACACCATATATAGTATTTATTTTTATTAAATATAGCATATATAGGTGAATTGGGTGAAAAGCTCCACAAGCGTTCAGGTAGCAAAGCATCATATTGACGTCGCCTCGACGGTCAATGAGTACCTCCAACGCGCCGACTGGCGTGTTCACGCCAATGCCAACCAGGGCTATTCATTGGGCGGTTTAATCCTCAACGTCTCGGGCAAGTTGATAGCCAACTACTGGCTCGATGAGATTTACCCCCACACCGTGGGGGAAGCTCATAGGGAAGGTGATTTGCATATTCACGACCTGGATATGCTGTGCGGCTATTGCGCCGGCTGGTCGCTGCGTACTTTGCTGCTAGAGGGATTTAATGGGGTACCGGGACGAGCCGAAAGCCACCCGCCCCGCCACCTTTCAAGTGCCCTGGGGCAAATGGTTAATTTTCTTGGCACCTTGCAGAACGAGTGGGCCGGGGCACAAGCCTTCAGCTCTTTCGATACCTATCTGGCACCCTACGTGCGCAAGGACGGCCTGACCTACGCGCAGGTTAAGCAGGCGCTTCAGGAATTCATCTACAACCTAAATGTACCTTCGCGCTGGGGTAGCCAGACGCCCTTCACCAACCTAACCTTCGACTGGGTCTGCCCCGACGACTTGCGCCATCAGGTACCGGTTATCGGCGAAGAGGAGCAGCCGTTCAGTTACGGCGAACTGCAGGTTGAAATGGACTTGATCAACCGGGCCTATTTGGAAGTCATGGAGGCCGGGGATCGCCACGGGCGTGTGTTCACCTTCCCGATACCCACTTATAACATCACCCATGATTTCGACTGGGAAAGCGACAACGCCGAGCGGCTCTTCGCACTGACCGCCAAGTATGGACTGCCCTACTTTCAAAACTTTCTCAATTCGGATCTGGAACCCCACATGGTGCGTTCCATGTGCTGCCGCCTGCAGCTTGATTTGAGTGAACTGCTCAAACGCGGCAACGGTCTGTTCGGCAGTGCGGAGCAAACCGGATCGTTGGGAGTAGTGACGATCAACTGTGCCCGGTTGGGTTACCGCTTTGCCGGCGACCGGGCCGGGCTGTTCAGCGAGCTGGATCGCCTTCTGTCGCTCGGGCGCGATAGCCTCGAACTCAAGCGCGAGCGCATTCAGCAACTAATGGATCAGGGGCTCTACCCCTTTACCCAGCGCTACCTGGGCACGTTACGCAATCATTTCTCTACTCTGGGTGTGAATGGGCTCAACGAAATGGTGCGCAACTTTACTGGGGATCGCTGCGATATCGCCGACGCCCAAGGGCTACAGCTGGCACTGGATCTTCTTGACCACGTTCGGGAGCGGATGCGCGAATTTCAAGAACAGACCGGCCACATGTATAACCTTGAAGCCACCCCGGCAGAGGGCACCACTCACCGCTTTGCCCGGGAGGATCTGACGCGCTTTCCTGACATTCTTCAAGCCGGTACACCCGAGGCGCCCTACTACACCAATTCTAGTCAATTGCCGGTGGGTCATACCGATGATCCCTTTGAGGCACTGAGCCATCAAGACCCCTTACAGACTCGCTACACCGGTGGCACGGTATTGCATCTCTATATGCGCGAACGGATTACCTCGGCCTCCGCCTGTCGCAAGCTGGTTAAAACGGCGCTCTCTCACTTTCGCTTACCCTACCTCACAGTCACACCCACCTTTTCGATCTGCCCGGTGCATGGCTACCTGTCGGGTGAACATGAGTTCTGCCCCAAGTGCGACGAAGCACTTTGGGCAAAAACGGCGAGCGCAATCGACGCCGCCACGGCTTGAGGCATTTGCCTCACTTTTTCTCAACTCGTTTAAGGAACACGCTAATGCAAACCTCTCAATATGCTAGCTTGCCCACTGAGCAGCGCCAGCGCTGCGAAGTCTGGACCCGCGTCATGGGCTACCACCGCCCGGTAAGTCAGTTCAATATCGGCAAACGTGCCGAACACCAGGAGCGACGCCATTTTACTGAAGCCGCCGCCTCTCGGTAGCTAGCCCTCACTTTTCTCTAACGACAGCTGGGGGGTCTGGCTACAGGCGCCCCAGCAGGGGGATATCACTATGGCTATGCAGACGACACTTGACGACATCACAACTAAATTATCTTCGGTTCGGCTGCCGATTGCCGGCCTTGTGCCCATGACCACACTGGATTATCCCGATCATCTGGCGTGTGTTGTCTTTCTCCAAGGCTGCCCGCTACGCTGCGGCTACTGCCACAATCCCAACATGATCCCGTCGCGCCGAGGTGAACCCCAGGAGTGGCAAGCGATACGGGAATTCCTGAGCACCAGGCAAGGCCTGCTGGAAGCGGTGGTTTTCAGCGGTGGTGAGCCCACCCTGAATGCCGGTTTGTCCGATGCAGTAAAGGAAGTGAAAGCATTGGGCTTTAAGGTGGGACTACATACCGCCGGCCCTTATCCTGACCGCCTCACCCAGCTATTACCGCACCTTGACTGGGTGGGGCTGGATGTAAAAGGACGCGGAAAAGAGTTTGACCGCATCTGCGGCCGTCCCGGCATCTGGCAGTTGCATGCCCGCAGCTTGGAGGCTTTGCTCGACAGCGGACTCAATTTCGAGTGCCGTACCACCATTCACTGGAAAGATTTTCAGCTTACCGATGTGGAACGCCTGGCACTGAGTCTTGCCGACTGTGGGGTACGCCACTATGCGCTGCAGGTGGCCCGCAGCGAGCAATGCTTCGATCCCACCTATTCTCAGCCAGTTGCCAATACTCCATCTACAGCTCAGATGAATGCGCTGGTAAGCCGTTTGAAACCGTACTTTGACCAGCTTGAGCTAAGGCAATAACGCTTTCCTTCTTGACTCAGGTCAGCATTAGTACCCCCATGTTCTGATTGCAACTTACTGAACGTTCATACAACATGTTTCTTTTACAGTTGGATTACTCTCGGAGCAAAGCACACTCCATGCATCTCACTCGATTCACCGATTATTCAATACGCGTGCTGATCTTCCTCGCCGTGAAAGGCGAAGAGCGTTCTACTATCAATGAGATCGCAGAGACCTTTGATATTTCTCGCAATCACCTGATGAAAGTCGTTCAGGAGCTTAGCCAGAAGAACTACGTTACCGCTATTCGGGGCAAGAACGGTGGCCTATTGCTCACGCGAGACCCCGCTACTATCGTGCTGGGTAAACTCGTGCGCGAAATGGAACATGGCATGGAGCTAGTCGAGTGCTTTCATAGCGATAACAACTGCATCATTACTCCCTCGTGTCGGCTCCAGCCCATTCTAAACGAAGCCTTGTCAGCGTTTCTGGAGGTGCTTGACCGCTATACTTTGGCAGATGTGTTGTCCAATCGTTACCCGCAGTTGGCAGGCCTAATGCGTATCCCCACCGTCAATGTCTGACGATCACTAGAAACAACCCTATTAATTTCAGCTAAGGAAATTCTGCATAGTTGCTCTACAATAAATGCATTAAAAATGCATTTTAACGCGCTATTAATGATTCCCACTTTGCCGAATGAGGTTTTCTATGGCTATCTCCCCATCATCCATGCCCTCCGCATCTCACTCCGCGGCCACTTCAACGTCGACTTCCTCTAATACGTTTAAGAAAAGCCGCGGGCGTGGCGCGGCTATCGTTGTCTATATGCTCTTTCTGGGTAGCGTATTAGCGGTGGTCACCGCCCCCATAGGGGTACTCATTGCCCACATGAAAAGAAACGATGCCGAGGAGTGGGTCGCTTCCCATTTGCAGTTTCAGATTAGAACGTTTTGGTTAGGGCTATTAGGCGGGGTGTTGTTCACTGCCATTTGGCATCTACTGGGCTGGATCGGGCTACCGGCAGTAGCCCCCTGGGCTCTGGGCTACCTCTATTTTACAGCCTGCCTGATCTGGATGGTGGGCCGTTGCGGGGTAGGTATTACCCGCCTCACCAACAACCGTCCAGTGGCTAACCCACGCAGTCTTGCCTTTGGCGGTGCCCGGGTCACCCTGGCTGATCGCTAATGAGCGTTTGAATACCTCAATGGTTTTAATACGCCTGCATCCGGACGGATGCAGGCGCCATCTATTATTCGTTCAGCCATCCTGACCGTCGACTCGCGCCTGCATCAACGGCCAAGTGTAGTGCACGACGAATATTGCGTAGGCAACGCACCAGAAGATGATGCTCAGCGTATAGGTCCAGTGGGTGATCTGGGGAAATAGCGCCAAGACGGGTGAGCGCACCAAGGCGGCTATTAGCATTAAGCCCAGCGCCACACCAATACCGGGCAAAGTGCGTATGGGGCGGCCCGTATGACCTAGCGAAACTCTGGCCATCATGGCCAGCATCATGGTGCCCATGCCACCAATGGTCAGGGCGTGCACGGCAAGTTCAACGCGCATCAGCCCCATGAGTGCCAAGACCCACATGACAAGCCCTAGCGGAATGCAGGCGTAGCTGCCGTGCAGCCCCCAAAGTAAAGGTTCACGCCAGCTATGCAACCCACCCCAACGCGCCATGCGAACAGTGTTGGCCAACGCCGCTAAGAGCATCACTCCCCCCATTAATAAAGCAGGAATGGCAACCCCCAACATGATGACCAGTTGCAGCACGACTACGCCAGCCGTACTCAACAGCGTCACTCCTTCGAGCAAAGCAATAGGTTCAGGTTTGGTGCGGCCCAAACGATTGGCAGTGAACATGGCAATCACACGTCCGCCCACTACGGTCATCATCAGTGTGATTAACAGTACGGCCAAGTAGGCGGCTTGGCGGATCAGCTCGGCGTCACCCTGCATCACCCCTAAGTGCATCGCCAGGTTAGCCGTGGCAAACAGCAACAGCACAGGTATAAAGATCAAGTTGCGCCAACGCTTTGCGGTAATAACCAGACGCGCCATAGTAATGGCGACCACTGGAAGAAATGCAAGGTCAACCGCCAGCAGCAGCCATCCTGGCAAATCCATGGGAAAAGCCATCAGCACCCTACCTAATAGCCATAACGCCACCAGACCCAGTAGCGGCCCGCCGTTTAAACTTGGCAATCCGGTCCAGTTTTGTACAGCGGTAAGCAAAAACCCCCCAACCACCGCCGCTGCAAAGCCAAACAGCATTTCATGCTGATGCCAGAACACCAGGCCGCCATAAGGGCGCAGCAAAATATTGCCATGCCAAAAGCCAAGCCATACCAGTAGAGATAAAATACTGAACAGCGCGGCCAACAGGAAAAAGGGCCGAAAAGCCAGCCGTAACAACGGCAGTTGCTTGAGTTTGGAGGCAGGTTGGGAGGAGGTGATAGTCGACATAGCATAATACCCCACTGAATTACTTGGATTTGCATTGTGCGCCAGGCCAATAGCAAAAACCATGACAAGTATCAAAAATGCATCTTATAGACACAGATAAGCTTCATCGTCACTCCATACCAAGCGCTTTTGCATTGTGTTCAGGCCTTGTTGTTCAAATGGCTGGCAGCCCCTCTCCTCAACAGAGCCCCTGCATGGTTGGTATTTATCGCTTTTGGCGTTAAGATGCATTTGTAATGAATCTTAACGCTTGAGGTATTATCCGTGCTAACACATGAGCAAGAAAAGCTGATCAACGCGACCGCTCCCGTCGTGGCCGAACACCTGAATGCGATTACGCAGCGCTTCTATCCGCTGATGTTTACCCGTTACCCAGAGGTTAAGCCGCTCTTTAATGAGGTTCATCAGCAAAGCGGTGGTCAGCCCCGTGCCCTGGCCAACGCCGTGTTGGCCTATGTGCAACTACGCAGTAATCCAGCTCAGGCGCGTGCTACTCTGGATGTTGTGGTCAGTAAACACGTCTCGCTAGGCATTCTTCCCGAGCAGTACCCTATTGTCGGTGAATGCCTGCTGGCAGCGATTGACGAAGTGCTGGGTGAAGCTGTCACCCCGGAAATCGCCGACGCATGGGGCGCTCTATATAACGAGCTTGCCGCCCTGTTAATTGACCTCGAAGACCAGCGCTATCGTGAGTTTGAGCAACGCCCGGGGGGATGGCGCGGCACACGCCGTTTCAAGATTGCCAGTACCCAGCAGGAAAGTGCTTTAATTCGCTCTTTTATCCTTGAGCCCGAGGATGGAGGTCGTGTGGCTGAGCATGAGCCAGGTCAGTATATCGGTGTACGTCTAACCATTAATGGCGAGCTGGTTTATCGGCATTACAGCCTCTCAGACACGCCAAATGGTCAAAGCTATCGAATCTCGATCAAACGCGAAGAACAGGGCCAAGTCAGCCGCCACTTCCACGATGTCTTACAACCTGGCGACACCTTGGAACTGTTACCGCCAGCAGGTGACCTCACGCTGATTGAAGGTGACGAGCCTCTGCTGCTTGCCAGCGGCGGCGTAGGGCAAACGCCCCTGCTTCCCATGGCAAGACATGCCTTGTCCCTTGGGCGGCAAGTCACCTATCTACACGCTGCCCTGGATGCCGACCACCAGGCTTTTAAAGGCGAATTAGAAGCGCTTAAGAGCGAGTACCCTCAACGTCTTAAGGCTGTCCGTATTCATGAGCGCGGCAACGAAGCCGAACATATTGGTCGTATCGACCACAGCTTATTAGCTCACTACCTGCCTGATCTTAAGGCGCGCTGCTATTTCGTCGGCCCCCAAGGATTCATGACAGCGATTAACAGCGCTTTGTCCGAACTGGGTGTCGACGAGGATCGCCGACACTTTGAGCACTTTGGCCCCTCGCGCCCCCTCGACGCAGCTTAATAATGGGCGGCCTCGGGATATCCCAAGGCCGCTTGTGAACATTTCAGAAGCCTGGGTCACTCTTTACGTACCAAACGCTCCAGCCCCAACAACAGTTCCCCCACACGCCCTTGTGCAAGGCCTTCCTCGCAACCGTCAAGTAGATTCTTGAGCGTCAACCCCAGCTCTGTATCCCCTTCAATGATTAAGCGACGCTGGAAAAACAGGCTGTCGGGATCCTCGCGGCGCGTGGCAAGGCACAAGAATTCCCGCCAACCTCCCCGAATGGTTGCCTCGCCTTTCTCGCGACATAATATCAAGCGCTGGGATTCAAGCGTCAGACTTAGCGTCACACCTAAATCGGCGATGGTGAGACTAATGCGCCGACCTTCCAAAGCATCGAATTCCCCCTCAGCAAGCGGCATAGCAAAAGTACGGTTGAGTAAAGGCTCGACTATACGTTGCTTAATTGTAAACGGTACCCGTGGATCAAGGAGACGTATCAAATGGCTAGGCGTTATAGGAGGGGAAATTGAAAAAGAGGGCATGGAAAAAGGTAAAGACAGCAATGACATAACAGTCACTCCGAAGTAAAGGCATCATCGGCAAACACTAGGCCACTGATGCTAAGCGTTGCCGTGGCGCTGGGTAGTGACGCGTGTCAAATAAAAGAAATATTGCACCAAAATTAACATGTATTTAAAATGCACTTAATATATTGACGAAAACTAATGAGCCCTGATACCTCGGCACAACGCTTACCGAGTGGAGTATTAATGAGGCACGACCTGCCCAATCCCGGCTGGGGGCCGCTTTCAGCGCTACCTGGCAATCCACTGATGTGGGTATTGATACTGAGCGAAATGCTGGTTTTCACCGCCTTCTTTGCGCTCTATGCCGGTCAACGCGCCCTTGACCCTGCACTATTCAATGAATCCCAACATCAGCTTGACCCGGTGCTGGGCGGCCTCAATACCCTGGTGCTCTTGACCAGTGGGCTTTTTGTAGCCTTTGCCGTTGAGGCCATAAGCGCTCAGCGCATACAGCGCAGCCGACAGTGGTTAGGCGCCGCTATACTGTTGGGCCTACTGTTCTGCCTCATTAAGGTTTTTGAGTATACAAGTAAGTTTGCCGCTGGAATAACGCCAGAAACGAACGCTTTTTTTGGTTTTTACTATGGTTTAACCGCCTTCCATTTTGCTCACGTTGTGTTCGGCTTAGCGCTACTAGGCTTAGTGAGCTGGCGCACCTCCACCGAGAACGTAGAAACGGCGGCAGCCTTCTGGCATATGGTGGACTTGATTTGGATCCTGCTTTATCCACTGATTTATCTGCTGAGATAATTTTGTGAGGAAACAATGAGGGCACTGCCCGGTACGCGACGTTTACTGATTACTTGGGGCGTATTAATGGCGCTGACCCTGGTTTCCATGGTTTCCGCTCGGCTAGATCAGACCACCGACTGGCAGGCGCTTCCCCTATGGTCAGCCGCCATGATAATGATGGCGACCGGTTTCAAAGCCCACTGTGTGCTCATGGTCTATTTAAACTTGCGCGCCGCGACCCCAGCCTGGAAGGGAGTTTTCATTGCCCTGACACTATTAACGTTAACGCTGATTGCCGCGGGCTACCTGGCCGGTCGCTTTCATTTAGTGGGGTAGCCTCACAGGATTGGATTTAGCGCAGTGCGGAATCAGTACCTCAAGGCCGCTGCGCGGCGTTTGCCCAGGCTTCCAGCGACCGACCCAACCGCATCAAACCATAAACGATAAAGGGAACCAGCAACATCAGCGCCACGCCCCAATCTCGGTTATTGATAAGCCATACCAGCGGCACGACTATCCCTAAAGCGACCAAAGACCACAGACTAATCGCCGCTACAAAGCGCAAGCGCACCATAGATAACCTCCTTAGGAAGCAACAATCTGGCGGTAGATACTCGGCAGCGCCAAGGCGAGATGCTCCGGACGCTGGACAATGGCATAACCCCCTCGCCCAAACAGATGAGGAATATAGCGCCCCGCCTCCCGGTCAATCGTTACCCCGAACACGCGCACTTCTTCCCGTCGCGCTTCAAGTACCGCTTTGTGCGTATCCTCTATACCATAGCGCCCTTCATAATAGTCGGTATCGTTAGGCTTACCGTCGGTCAGAAGTAGCAGCAACCGGTGCCGATTGGGCCGTTTGGCAAGCGCTTGGGAAAGGTGCCGAATAGCGGGCCCCATACGCGTGTAGTGGCCTGGTTTGAGCGCTGCGATCCGCCGTGACACCCGCTCGCCCATTGGCTCATCGAAACTTTTCAGCGTATTGACCCAAACACGGTGACGACGGTGGGAGGTAAAGCTGTGAATGGCATAGTCATCGCCGCACCCCGCAAGGCCGTGCCCCAATACCAGCAGCGCCTCTTTAGCCACATCCAGCACCCGCCGGTCTTCCAGCCAGGCCTCAGTGGAAAGGGATACATCGACCAGGATCGAAACCGCCAAATCCCTCGCCTGGGTACGGCTAGCTTGATAGAGACGGTCGCTGGCTTCACCGGTCGCCGCCAGATCACAGCGGGAGCGGATGACGGCGTCCATATCCAGCTCGCTGCCATCCAACTGGCCACGTAGCGTCTCACGACGCGGCCTAAGTGCTTCAAACTCGCGTCGGACTCGGCGAATGCGCCGTTTTGTCGTTTCATCCGGCTGCCAGTTCTCCCCCTCCTCGCTCTGCACATCGCTGAGTACCACACAGTGGTCAGGCATATAGATTTGCTTACGATGATTCCATTCCGGATAGGTATGGCGCCCACGCAGACTTCCCCCACTCACCTCACCGGGCGCCAGATCAAGATCAAGCTTTAACTTGGAAGCCGCCTTCTTACGGTTAGCACTGAGCACAATTTCATCAATCTGGTCGGCCGCCTGTTTGGCCTCATCATCGTCTTCATCCTCTACATGACGATTGAGATTGACCATTTCGGCCCAGGAAAGCATCTTTTCGGATGCATTGAGCATTAAAGAGTCATCGCGGTCGGCCTGATCCTGCTCGCGCCGGTCAGCCTTACGTTTACCATGATCATCTTGTGGCGAATTCTTCCCTGCGACCGGAGCCTCATCATCTTCCTGCTCGGTTCGTGCCTGCTTATGGGTACCCAGGGCAACGGCTTGCCCCCATAGCGGCACCGGAAGTGGCGGCCGGTATCCACGCGGCGCATGGAAGTTGTCCAAAGGCAGGGACTCATCGAGGATGGCGATATTCATCACGTCGGCCCAGCCGCCCTCGGGCGGCGTTTCTCCAAGCTGAATGCAGAGAACGGATTCAAGCGCTGCTTCCATCGGCGGCAAGCGCTTGCGCTGGGGGCGAATGGCCAGCAATGCCTGACATAACCTGGCGTGACGCTGAGCGAGCCCAGGGAAGTGGGCCAACACAGCCCGAGTCGCCCGGTTTACTTCACGCAGCTGGAGAAGGTCTTGCTGTAGCGGATCGTCGACGACGTGCACATACCGGGTCTCCGCCAGGTACGCTACCAGCCAAAGGTAGAGATCCCGGTTCAAGGAAGCCTCGGCGAACAAGGCAATGCGTGGCGGTAACAACAGGCTTTCTTCGTCACGGCGTGCTTGATCGAGCACCTCCTCATCAAGCCCAAGCCTTTGACGTAAGGATAAGCGATGCGACGAACTACGCCCCGCAATAGCAGCAACATCAATACCCGCCTCGCCGCCTCCGGCGCGGAAAAAGACGCCAAGCATGGGCCGCAGCGTATCAAGGCGCACTGCGGCTTCGGGATGGTCTGGGTAGCTTGCCGCACTGGAAGCCCAACGGTGCCAATGGCGGCCTACAAACTCTTCGACTTCAAGAAAATCAAGCATCCGTGCCCTCACCCAAAGGTTGCTTGAATGGCTTCCATCAGCCCTTCCTGAACATCTGCGTCATCACTTAGCGGCTCCACTAAGGTAGCCCGGGCAGCTTCCAAAATGGGCACCCCGGCGGCAATCAGGGTAGCGCAGTAAACCAACAGGCGAGTAGAAACACCCTCTTCTAAATCCTGCCCCTTCATGGCCCGCAGGCTGGCGGCAAGATTGACCAGCGCGGCGCACTGCTCACCGGGCAAACCACTCTCCCGCGCGACAATATCGCGCTCGACTTTGGGTGGTGGAAAATCAAATGACATGGCCAGGAAGCGCTGGCGGGTACTCGGTTTAAGCGATTTGAGAATATGCTGATAGCCAGGGTTATAAGACACTACCAGCATGAAGTCATCCGGCGCTTCGAGCAGTTCCCCGGTACGTTCCAACGGCAGTAGTCGGCGGTCATCGGTGAGCGGGTGAAGCACCACGGTGACATCTTTACGCGCCTCCACCACCTCATCGAGATAGCAGATCCCCCCTTCGCGCACTGCTCGAGTAAGCGGGCCATCGACCCAGCGGGTCTCACCGCCCTGCAACAGATAGCGGCCTGTAAGGTCGGCTGAAGTCAGGTCGTCGTGACATGAAACAGTAAACAGCGGACGGCCCAGCTTAGCGGCCATATGGCTAACAAAACGTGTTTTACCACACCCGGTAGGACCTTTAAGTAACAGCGGCAGACGTTGACGAAAGGCGTGCTCAAACATAGCGCATTCGTTGCCGACGTTCTCGTAGAAAGGTATTTCACGCTTATCGATAGGATTAGCGACAGAAGATAGAGGCATGGCAAGACTCCATTGCCGGAAAATAAATAAAAGAAGCAAAAACGGCCCCGCAGGGCCGTTTAGTTCAGACCGAGCCTGCCCCAGCGGTAATTTGTGTGCCACCAGCAGGCACTTGCTCACGCGCGGGCCCGAAGAAGGAGTAGATCAACATGATCGCCCCCACAGCCACGGCCACGCCAGCGCCCAGACGCATGATGTAGAACAGGCCTAATTGATCCTGTACTTCCATGTAATTCATACCCAAGACGCGCTGCAAGTGAGTCTGCACGACCCCGGCGAAGGTCAGGGTAAACGTCATGAAGCACATAGCACTGGTGACGATCCAGAAGCCCCACATGTTCAGCACTTGGTTATAAGGCTGTACACGGCGGATCTGCGGCATGGCGTAGGTAATCACGCCAAGAATCAGCATCACATAGGCACCATAGAAAGCTAGATGGCCATGAGCGGCGGTTACCTGAGTACCATGACTGTAGTAATTCACGAACGAGAGGGTATGCATAAAGCCCCACACACCAGCGCCGAAAAAAGCAATAGTTGGGCAGCCTAAGGCCCATAGCATGGCCGCTTTATTAGGATGGTTACGACTGCCCTTCCAGAACATGGTAAAGGCGAACACCACCATGGCGAAGAAAGGCGCCACTTCAAGCGTCGAGAAGATACTGCCGATGGGCTGCCAGTAGCCAGGTGCGCCAATCCAGTAGTAGTGGTGCCCGGTGCCCAGCAGGCCGGAGAATAGTGCCAACCCAACAATGATATAGAGCCATTTTTCGATCACTTCGCGATCCACACCAGTCATTTTGATCAGCAGGTAACCCAGCAAGGAAGCCATGATCAACTCCCATACGCCTTCCACCCAGAGGTGAACCACCCACCACCAGTAGAGTTTATCTACCGCTAGATTGGTCGGGTTGTAGAAAGCGAATAACCAAAATACTGCCGCTAGCCAAAGCCCCAGCATTAACACCAGATTGATAGCGGTCTTGCGGCCCTTGAGCAGCGTCATGCTGGTATTGAAAAGAAACATTAGAAAAGAAATGGTGATGAGTATTTTCACCCAGAACGGTTGCTCAAGAAACTCGCGCCCTTCATGGATACCGAACTGGTAGCCGACCAGCGCAGCGGCGCCAGCAAAAGCAAAGATCGCCAGCTGGATATACGCCAGATTGGGACTGTGAATTTCCTGTTCGGCTTCCTCTGGCATCAAATAGTAGGTACAGCCCATAAAACCGATCAGTAGCCACACAATCAGCAGATTGGTATGGCTGACACGCATGATGTGAAAGGGCATCACTTCAGCCATGAAGTTGGGCCAAGCATAGACAGTGGCGGCCAGCAGACCGAAGACTATTTGTAGCGTAAATAGCGCCATAGCCACCGCAAAAAAGGGTAAAGCGACCTTTTGGGTTTCATATTTCATTGTACGGTTCTCCTTGATTCATCCTTCGGCTGCTTTTTTCAGCCAGCAGGATGTGGGGGCCAGTCCTGGTCGTTAATGCTATTGGTCCATTCGAGGAAGTCGATTAACGAATTCATATCTTTTTCGCTAAAATCAAACGCGGGCATTTGGCGACGCCCTTCGATCCCCAATGGCTGTGCACGAATCCAGGCATTGATACCAGCTCTCGCAGCCTCTGGATTCTCGAGACCCCCATAGCGCTCCCAGACATTACTTAGCTCAGGCGCAAAATAAGCCCCTTCTCCCATAATGGTATGGCAGTTGATACACATGTTTTTTTCCCACACTTCTTTACCATGTTTCACGGAATCGGTGAGGCCTTCGCTGTCCGTGGAAACGTTGACCATGTACCAGTGGCTATGAGCCGTAAGCGCGGCAAATAGCAGGAAGAAGAACAGCGAGCCGCCATAGAAAATATTGCGGGCCGCTGATTTAGTTAGACCATCAGCCATAAGCCATACTCCCTTGCTAGTCAGATCCGACCTTCGGCTGGGAAGCCAAAAGGCATACGTTTATTAAGATGCATATTATTTACATTTTTAAGATTAGCAGAAGAATCCCTCTAGCAACATTGCCACAGGTCAATTTTTGGCAAGAGCGATACCCTTGGTAAATTTAAGATTACGAATTAATTCGAGCCAGAACGCGGCTGGGTTTCTTAATAGTACCTAACCACTCTGTGCGATTTTCACCAGGACATAGCCGTTCTAGAGGTAGGCTGATGCTATGACTTCTCAGATTTCACACGGGCATGTACCACTGCTGCTGATATGGGTTGCACACTCTTAAAACAGAGGGAATCAAGCTTCATACTTGACAAAATACAAACTAGCCTTAATTCTGAATATAATATCACGACATGATATTTTAAGCTCACAACGATCACAACTGACTGCGAGGCTAGACAATGAACCCTCTAACCATTATTCAACTGCCCTTTACCCATTTAGCGGGATGGAAAGACCTCCAGCAACGCCATCCTTCAATCGCCACTCTGGCTTGGTGCATCGTGCTGCCCATGTCATTGTTGCCACCCGTGATGCTCTATTATGCCGGTACACACTACGGAGATATCTTCGCTCCAGGCTTCGCCGATCGGCAGTGGCGCTTCATCACGACCATTCTATTCCTGGCCGAGCTGCTCACCTTCTTTGTAATGGGCTGGCTAATTCACGCGGTGGTCAATAGCGATCGTGATCTCTCAATTAGCTACCACGACGCTTATCTGTTGGCAGCCCTGGCACCTTTGCCACTTTGGTCCGCAGCGATCGCTTTGCTGATCCCCAGCCTGTTGTTCAATGCGCTGGTAGTACTGGTGGCACTGGGCATCTCTTGCAGTTTGGTCTACCACGGGCTGCAGGCTCTGTGTAAACGCTCAGCGAATGACGTAACAACGATGTCTGCTACTTACACCGTTATGGCCGCCGGGGTGCTGACATGGGGTTTACTGATGGCTATTGTCTGGGCTTACTAGGATTCAAGTAGAGTGGAACCGACTCACTAGCTAGGCTTAAAAGGAAACTCATTTACTTGCGAGATAGCGATGGATATTGAATTAAAGCGAGCCTATGACTCACCTCAAAGCAAAGATGGTTATCGTGTCCTCGTCGACGGTATCTGGCCGCGCGGGGTGTCCAAGGAGGAAGCCAAAATCGATGAATGGCGCAAGGAGGTCGCCCCAAGCAGCGAACTTCGCAAAGCGTTTCATAATGGCTCACTCGACTGGAGCGGCTTCCGCCGTCGCTATCTCAAAGAGTTAACCTCTTATCGCGAGTCTCTTCGTGATCTTGCACAACGTGCCAGGAAAGAGCGAGTTACTCTGGTATTTGCCTCTAAGGAAGAGCGCCGTAACAATGCCGAAGTGCTGCGCCAGTACTTGAACATGTTGAAATAATCCGCGCTGTAAAAAACATTTCTACATCGCCACGCCCCTAGCGCCGTGGTGCATAGCCAAGCGTCTGAATTTCGAGTTGAAATCACAATAACGACTGACGTCATCGCCTACCCACTAAGGGGTAATAAGCTAATGCTCTGTAGGGGTACGCGAGACTAAAAATGATCCAGATCAACATTAGTCCCCCTTATTTCTTTAAAGTGAACTTCATACCTTTTCTCGTACTGAGAAATCAGTACCCAGCAACTCGTATACCTCTATAAACCACCTTGCCACGTTGCCGAATTGGTACTTTCAACTCAAAAGATGCATAAGGAATACTTCAATGAAAACCCTCGCGTCCATATTGCTGCTAGGCGTTGTTGCTTCTATTTCGGTTACCGCTCATGCAGATGGCGAAGCCACCTATAACCAAGCCTGCATGGCTTGCCACATGACGGGCGCCGCAGGTGCTCCCATTCGCGGCAATGCCGAACACTGGGAGCCACGCTTAGAAAAAGACATGGACACCCTGTACGACCACGCGATTAACGGTTTTCAGGCAATGCCGCCGAAAGGAGGCCAATTGGGCTTGAGCGATGACGAAGTGAAAGCTGCCGTCGACCACTTGCTAGAACCGGTTCTATAACGCTCTTGACCCAAAAGGAAACCACGATGTCCCCTGTGGCTTGCCCGCGCCGTCTAACCGGCATCTGGATTAGCTTACTGTTACTCCTAGCGATAACACTGCCCGCCCAAGCTATCGAACTGGAGCAGGTACGCGAGGGGTTTCCCACGGCAGAGCGTCTTGAAGCCGCGGATTCACAGTGGCCGGTAAGCCGTGTACTCGCCAGCGACGATAAGTTGCTCGGCTACGCTTTTGAGAGTGTGGATGTCGCTCCGATCCCCGCCTACTCAGGCAAACCGGTCAATGTACTGGTGGGCATCGGTCTGGATGGGCAAATTGTACAGGCCGACATCCTCAGTCATTCCGAACCGATCATGCTGGTGGGCATTCCCGAGTCGAAGCTAAATAGCTTCGCCGACGAGCATGAATCGGCCCACGTCAATGACAGGCTCAGGGTCGGCGACAATCTTGACGCGATCTCTGGTGCGACGGTGACCGTCATTGTCGTCAGCGACACCATCATGCGCAGCGCCAGGCAAGTGGCCGCTGAACAGCAGCTTATTGCCGCCCCCTCCCAGACACCACCGGCACGCGTTCGAGAAGACGTTTTCGCCCCTGCCAACTGGGATGAACTTACCGGCGACGGCACCATTCGCCGTTTGCAACTGACCCATGGCGAGGTCGATGAGAGCTTTGTAGGTACGCCCGCCGAAGATTACCTGCGCTCGCCACAGCCCGCCGATAAAACCTTTATCGAGCTGTTTTACACCTACCTCAACCCACCAACCGCTGGCCGCAACCTGCTCGGCGATACTGGCTATGACCAACTAATGGTCGAGCTGAAGGATGGCGAGCACGCTATTGCCGTCATGGGGCTTGGTGACTACTCATTCAAGGGCTCAGGGTATGTGCGCGGCGGCATCTTCGATCGCATAGAGCTTTCACAGGGCAGCACCCGGGTCAGCTTTCATGATCGCGATCACATCCGCCTGGGTGATCTGGCCCTCGAAGGCGCGCCCTCACTGGCCGAGCGAGACATCTTCATCGTCCGCGAAGAGGCGGGCTTCGATCCCGGACAACCGTGGCAGCTGGAATTACTGGTTCGCCGCGCTTCTGGCCCCTTGGATACCGAGTTCAGCCGCTTTAGCGCCGACTACAGTGTTCCCGAGACCTATATAGAGCGGCCTGAGGCACTGGTGGAAGAGCCTATCTGGGTACAGGTTTGGCGCGACAAGGCTTTCCAGATCGCTGTGCTATCCGCCGGATTATTGGTGCTCACTGGCATCATGCTGTTCCAGGATGTGCTGGCGCGCCACCCGCGTGTACTGAACCCACTGCGTCTGGGTTTCAAGATATACACCTTAGTATTTATCGGCTGGTACTCGCTGGCCCAGCTATCAGTCGTCAATATCCTTACCTTCACCAACTCGCTGATAAGCGGTTTTAGCTGGTCCTCATTCTTGATCGACCCAATGCTATTTATTCTCTGGTCGTTCGTGGCGGTGAGCCTGCTGCTGTGGGGCCGCGGAGTTTTCTGCGGCTGGCTGTGCCCCTTCGGCGCTTTACAAGACCTGGTCAACCAGGTCGCTCGCAAACTAAACGTTAAGCAGATCGAGGTGCCCTTCGGGCTCCACGAGCGCCTATGGGCGATTAAATACATCATTCTGCTGGCCTTGTTCGCAGTCTCGCTACATTCGCTTGGCACCGCGGAACGCTACGCCGAAGTGGAGCCGTTCAAGACCGCAATCACCCTGCGTTTCCAACGTGACTGGGCCTTCGTTATTTATGCTCTTGGACTGGTGGCGATTTCTGCCTTCAACCACAAGTTCTACTGCCGCTATCTGTGCCCTTTAGGTGCCGGGTTGGCTATTCCTTCGCGTTTACGCCTGTTCGACTGGCTCAAGCGCCACCGCGGTAGCTGCGGTACCCCGTGCCAAATCTGTGCCAATGAATGCGAAGTGGCCGCTATACACCCGGACGGCCGCATCAATGCCAATGAGTGCCACTACTGTCTCGACTGCCAAGTGACCTACCACGACGACCAGCGTTGCCCGCCCATGGTCAAGCGCCGCAAGCGCTATGAAAAGGCGGCCAATATGTCATCGCGCGGTAATAGCGTTGAGACCCAACGGGATACCGACGCCAGCGGCAAACAGGCCGCATGGCAACGCATCCCTCTTCACCAGCAAGACTGATCTCAGGGGAATCAAGCATGAGCGATAAAAAAGACCATATTCAGGATATCGGCCGTCGCCATTTCTTGCGCAATACCGCCGTCACCGGCGTTGCCGGGGCGGGCCTGGCCAGTGGTTTTGGCGCAGGTGCGTTACTCAATAGCCGTCAAGTTCAGGCCGCCGGCGCCAACGGTATCGACGTTGCGCCCGGCGAGCTCGACGATTACTACGGCTTCTGGAGCGGTGGCCACTCGGGCGAGGTTCGGGTGCTCGGTGTACCTTCAATGCGCGAACTGATGCGGATTCCAGTGTTCAACGTGGATAGCGCCTCTGGCTGGGGGATCAGCAACGAGTCGAAGCGGATACTCGGCGAGTCAAGCCGCTTCCTTAACGGCGACTGCCACCATCCCCATATTTCCATGACCGACGGCAGCTACGACGGCAAGTACTTATTTATCAACGACAAGGCCAACACCCGCGTTGCGCGTATCCGCCTTGACGTCATGAAGACGGACAAGATCACCACCATCCCCAATGTCCAGGCGATTCACGGTTTGCGTTTGCAGAAGGTGCCTTATACCAAGTATGTCTTCGCCAATGCCGAACTGCCGATCCCTCAGATTAACGACGGCCGCGACCTTGAGAACCCCGATAACTACTTCACTATGTTCAACGCTATCGATGCCGAAAGCATGGACGTGGCCTGGCAGGTGATCGTCGATGGCAACCTCGATAACACCGATGCCGACTACACCGGTCGTTTCGTCGCCTCTACCTGCTACAACTCAGAAAAAGGCATGACCCTGACCGAGACCATGCGAAACGAACGCGACTGGGTCGTGGTATTCGACGTTGAAGCGATTGAAGCCGCCGTGGCGGCCGGGAACTACAAGACACTGGGTGAATCAAGCGTGCCGGTACTGGATGGGCGCAAGGGCTCGCAACTGACACGTTACATCCCGATCCCCAAGAACCCCCACGGTGTGAATACCTCACCGGATGGCAAATATTTCATCGCCAACGGCAAGCTATCCCCCACTTGCTCAATCATCGCCATCGACAAGTTGCCTGAGCTGTTCGACGACAGTATCGAACCGCGCGATACCATCGTGGGTGAACCTGAACTGGGCCTGGGCCCGCTTCACACCACCTACGATGGCCGGGGCAATGCCTATACCACGCTGTTCATCGATAGCCAGGTAGCCAAGTGGAATATTGAGGATGCCATTCGCCACTACAATGGCGAAGACGTCAACTACCTGCGTCAGAAGCTCGATGTCCACTACCAGCCTGGGCATAACCACGCCAGTCTCACCGAATCCCGCGATGCCGACGGCAAGTGGCTGGTAGTGCTGTCGAAGTTTTCCAAAGACCGTTTCCTGCCGGTAGGCCCTCTGCATCCCGAAAACGATCAGTTGATCGACATCTCCGGGGAAGAAATGAAACTGGTGCATGACGGCCCCACTTATGCCGAGCCCCACGACTGTATTCTGGTACGCGCCGACCAGATCAACCCAAGCCGAGTATGGACACGAGACGACCCCTTCTTCGCCGAGACCGTGGCCATGGCCGAGGCAGACGGCGTCAACCTGGAGGGCGAAAGCAAGGTAATCCGCGAGGGCAATAAAGTACGCGTGTACATGACCTCCATCGCACCGCAATTTGGCCTGACCGAATTCAAGGTCAAACAGGGTGATGAGGTGACCGTGGTCATCACCAACCTTGACCAGGTCGAGGATCTGACCCACGGCTTCTGCATGGTCAACCACGGCGTGCAGATGGAGATCAGCCCCCAGCAGACCGCTAGTGTCACCTTCACCGCCGACAAAGCCGGGGTGCACTGGTACTACTGCAACTGGTTCTGCCACGCGATGCATATGGAAATGACTGGTCGCATGCTAGTCGAACCCGCCTGACGACAACACGCGGGCCGATTCCTTCGGCCCGCTGCGGGAGAACACCATGAAACGACACCCTGGCTATTTAGGTTGCCTACTGGCGCTGCTATGGCTTTTTTGGCTGCCTAGCGGGGTTTATGCCGCCGACTGGCTCGCCACGCCTGGTGAGCCGTTACAGCCGTTGATCGAACAGGCGACCGACGGCGATCAATTGCTGCTGCCTGCAGGACGCTACCCCGGGCGTGTGGTTATTGACCGCACGCTGCATATTAGGGGCGAGTTGCAAGCCATCCTCGATGCAGGAGGCCACGGCCATGCGGTGGTGCTGGCAGCTCCCGACATTATATTTGAAGGTGTCCGCATTGAAGACTGGGGAGATAACCTGACAGCACTGGAGGCCGCTATTTTTGTCGAGCCCGCCGCTCACGGCAGCAGCATCCGCAATAACCAGCTAAGCGGGCCTGGCTTCGGCATCTGGCTCGATGCTGTCAATAACGTCAGTGTGATAGGCAATACCATTCGTGGCGATACCCGACTGCGCTCTCAGGATCGCGGCAACGGCATTCACCTCTATAACGTTAGTGACTCAATTATTGAATCCAACGATGTTGCGCAGACTCGCGACGGCATCTATCTCGACAGCAGCCGCCACAACGTGCTGCGCGACAACACCCTGCATGACCTGCGCTATGGCGTGCACTACATGTACTCCTTCGACAATCGTCTTGAAGGCAACCTGACCCAACGAACCCGAACCGGCTACGCCCTGATGCAATCCAAACGCCTGGAAGTCGTTGATAACCGTTCGGAAGCAGACGACAACTACGGCATTTTGATGAACAACATCACCGACTCCCTATTGAGCGGCAACCGTGTCGAAGGCGTCACCCAGCCCCTGGGGGCAGATGGCGAGGGGCGTCTAGCGGGCGGCGACGGCAAGGCACTGTTCGTTTACAACTCGCAGTTCAATCGTATCGAGAATAATCGTTTCGCAGCCAGCGACATTGGCATCCATCTCACCGCCGGTTCAGAGGATAACCAAATGGCGGGCAACGCCTTCATCGCTAATAAGCAGCAAGTCATGTATGTCGCCACCCGTGAGCAGGATTGGTCGGGCAATTACTGGAGCGACTACCTGGGTTGGGATCTTGACGATAACGGTGTCGGCGACACCGCTCATGAGCCCAATGACGCCATGGATCATCTTCTCTGGCGCCACCCCTCCGCGCGCCTGTTGATGCAAAGCCCTGCGGTGTTGGCACTGCGCTGGGTGCAACGTCAGTTCCCGGTGTTTCGTCCCCCGGGGGTCAGAGACAGCGCGCCCTTGATGAGCGAGCCCGGCCGAGAAGGAAATGCTCCATGAACCCAGTAATAGAACTACAGCGAGTTACCAAGCGTCACGGGGCGCTGGTGCGACTAGCTGAAATGGATCTCACCATCAAAGAAGGCGAGATGCTCGCCCTGCTGGGACATAATGGCGCGGGCAAGACGACCATCATGAAACTCATACTGGGCTTAATTGCGCCCAGCTCGGGCCACGTTGACGTCCTCGGTGGCGCTCCTGACGGGCCACATGCCGAACGCCTACGGCGTCAGTTGGGCTATCTACCTGAAAACGTCACCTTCTACGAACAGCTCACCGGGCGTGAAGTGCTCACCTATTTCGCTCGTTTAAAGCGCGCTGACCGCCATCAGGTAACGGTTCTGCTTGAGCGTGTGGGCCTGGTCGAAGCCGCCGACCGTCGCGTTAAAACTTACTCCAAGGGCATGCGCCAGCGCCTTGGCCTGGCCCAGGCTTTACTAGGGTCTCCCCGGCTATTGTTGCTGGATGAACCCACCACCGGCCTTGACCCCGCGGCCACCCGCGATTTTTATCAGGCCGTAAAAGCCCTACGCGACAACGGCTGTACCGTGCTGCTCTCTTCCCATGTACTGCCGGGCATCGAACCCTATATCGACCGCGCCTTGATCCTGGGCAAAGGGCGACGCCTGGCCCTGGGCAGCCTTGAACAACTGCGCGAAGAAGCACAGCTACCGCTGACGTTTCGTATCCACGGCACATTGCTGGCCATGCAGTCTCAGCTCTGGAAAGCCATGTCCCTTGAGCCTATCCCAATCAATGAGCGCTGTGTGGAGGTCAACGTGCCCGCGGAAAATAAAATGCAGGTACTACGTCAATTAACCACCATGCCGAATATCGACGACATCGAGTTATCACCACCCACCCTTGAGCATCTCTACACGCATTTTTCTACTCGCCCCGCCTCACTGACGCTAGGAGCCAGCGCATGAAGGCCATGTTCATCGTCGCCGCCAAAGAGTTCCAGGATGGCCTGCGTAATCGCTGGGTACTGGCGATCACCGTGATCCTTGCCGTTCTGGCAATGGGTATTGCCTACTTTGGTGCCGCTGCGAGCGGCGGTCTTGGTTTTACTTCACTGGCCACCACCCTGGTCAGTTTATCAACTCTGGCCGTTTTTCTGATCCCCTTAATCGCGCTGATGCTAGCCTACGACGCCGTTGTCGGTGAGCAGGAGGCCGGCACGCTACTACTGCTACTCACCTACCCTATAAGTCGTTCGGCGTTGCTGTTTGGTAAGTTCTTCGGCCATGGGATGATTCTGGCTGTCGCCACGCTACTCGGTTTTGGTATCGCGGGTATGGTTATTGCGTTGGGCGCTGAAGGCGTACCGCTTATCCAACTAACCGTCGGCCTAGCACGATTGATCGCCAGCAGTGTGCTTTTGGGCTGGGTGTTTTTGGCCTTTGCCTACCTGATCAGCGTAACGGTCACCGAAAAGGCACGGGCCGCCGGGTTGGCACTGGGAGTGTGGTTTCTGTTCGTGCTGGTATTCGATCTAGTACTGCTGGCCCTACTGGTTGGCGTCAAGCAGGGGGGCGACTGGCTCCCCTACCTGATGCTGCTCAATCCCACCGACAGTTTTCGCTTGATCAACCTATCGGGGTTCGACAGCACACAGCTAGAAAGCGGTATCGCGGCTATCGCGCAGCAAGGCGCGTTCCATTCTGCCTGGCCGCCCTTGGCAATGCTGGTTTGGGTCGTGGTGCCCCTGCTATTGGCCGCCCGTCGCTTCCACCGTCATACCGCTTAACATCATCTCTTAACATCATTTTATTAACGAGGATTGACCATGCCCGCCCTGCTGCCCATTCTGGCCCTTATTATTTTGCTCATGGCCGGTTGCAACAATGCCACTGACAGCGCCGAAAGGATGCCGCCTCAGCCTATTAGCGGCGATGACATCTGCCATGTATGCGGTATGTTTATCACCGAATTCGAAGGCCCCAAAGGTCAGGCATTTATGCAAAGCCACAGTGACGCGCGTAAGTTCTGCTCCACGCTGGAGATGTTCGTTTTCCTCCAGCAGCCCGAAAATCAGACCCAGCTGCGCCACGCCTATGTACATGATGTCGGCGTGACACCCTGGGAAGCACCTAAAGACGATGCCTTTATCCCTGCAGCAGACGCTTGGTATGTGGTCGGCCATAATCGGCGCGGCAGCATGGGCCACACCCTTGCGCCGTTCTCCAGCCATGAGCGTGCCGAGCAGTTCGCAGCGGTTCATGGTGGCGAGATAATCACCTATGACGATATCGACCTGGAATTGCTCGCCCGGCTCGGGCGCCACGAAGGGAGCGGCCATGCCGCCCACTCAATGGCGCAATAAAAGTGAGGAGTGAGGAGTGAGGAGTGAGGAGTGAGGAGTGAGGAGTGAGGCAGAAAGTAGCTGCAATTCAGGCTAGCCAGGAAAGCGGGCTGTGATGAACAGCGGCCCCCACCATATAGGCGAAGATAGCCACCGCCACTACCGCGGCTAGGGCTCGCACCGTTGGCGTGGCCCCGCGCTTAATCGCAATGGTGCCAATACCGATATAGGCCAGCAGCGCCAGTAACTTGGCGCCAAGCCAAGGAAGCTGCCAGGGCCATACGGAAAGCAATACCATCAAAGTCACCCCCAGCCCCAACAGAGCCGTATCAATAAGATGAGGCAATACCTTGACCCAACGGGCGTTGAGTCGCGGGCTTTCCTGCACCGACCACCAGGCGCGCACTACGAAGAGCGTGATGCTCAGCGCAGCGGCCGTCATGTGCAGGTGCTTGATGAGGAAATAGTGCTCCATGGTAACCGTCCCTAGCCGACGTTAACCGCATTGCCGTGATGGTCGAAGGCAAGATAGGCGGTGATATTACCCATTTGCAGCGACTCCATCATACGCTGGAGCTGCCGTTCAACCTCAGCGTCATCTTTTGGGTCGTCCATGGCAGCTGTGAAAACTAGATCCCATTCGATCTCGGTACGGCGTGACTCCTCGACCAACGCCGCCATGCTGGTCAATTCCTCCGTCGACTTATCTACGCATACCACAGGCACCAACACTCCCCCTTCACCCTGTTCGAAGCGACGACGCTGGTCAGCATCAGGGAAATCGGGCAGCTCTGCGCGAACGAACACAAACAGCAGGCGCTGGGGCTTAGGTTGTTTACGCGCTTCCAGCAGTAAATCGGCAAACGTGGCTATGGTCATAAAAACTGTGGTCATAAAATGGGCCTTATCGCTAGTGGTTTAGAATCAGAAGGAGAGAGAGTAGGTAAGAATGAACAGGTGAGACTCATAGGCGGCGTTACTCGGGTGACTCTACGAAAAGCCACAGCAGCAGCATTACCATAAACAGAGGGATCAACAGGCTAAGTGGCGCCGCACGCCAACCATAGGCTTGGACTACCAGAGGCGCCATCCGCAAGGAAAACCCTACCCCCGCCGCTAAAGCCAGAAAAAGGGCGACACAAAGACTCACCCAACGACCAGGCATCCAGCCTTTGGCGTGGGCGATGCCCGTCGTAATCACCGCACCTCCCAGTCCAAGCCCAGCCCCCACTAACAAAAACTCCCACGGTCGGCTAGCCATCCCAAACCCGCCCAGCGCCAACGCTAGCCCCAGTAATAGCCATTGCATCAAGCGGCAGGTGTCTCCCCGCCTGGCGATATACCAAGCCGGCCAAGCCAACAGCACACCACTACTCAACGGTACCAGCACATAGAGGGGTTGTTTTGCGAGCAGGGCATAAAGTGTCCAGCCAGCCACCGCTAAAGCGCTTGCCAGCGGCATCAGCAGCATGGCTACCAGCAACTGATAACCATTTACTGGCTGTTTTGATGTCTCCAACGTGGGAGGCGGCACAGAT
This sequence comes from Halomonas sp. A3H3, assembly GCF_000982975.1. Taxonomy (NCBI): domain Bacteria; kingdom Pseudomonadati; phylum Pseudomonadota; class Gammaproteobacteria; order Oceanospirillales; family Halomonadaceae; genus Halomonas; species Halomonas sp. A3H3. The sequence continues at coordinate 4,698,613 of NZ_HG423343.1, forward strand.
GATGGCATGGCGTTTCCCAGCGAGGGTATAAAGACATCGGAAGACATGTAAGAATTGTCTGTAAATACTGGGCGTAGGTCAAAAGGCATCGGAGGTAGACCGGCTAACCCCAAAGGAATAGCCCTCGTATCGAAATGCAGACAGTGCCACACTCCCTTACCTCTTCCGCGCTATCGGAAATGCCATGAAATTACTTCAGCGCTCCCTGGTTGCTCGCATCATTGCGTCCTTACTTGCCATTAGCGGGATGGCACTCATCAGCATCACCCTGACCATGGCAATGTCTAACAGCAGCCGTGGCGATGCTGCCGCGATTAATGTCGCTGGCTCACTACGCATGAATGCCTATCAAATCATGGGGGCACTGCAACGCCTGGAGTATGCTCCAGAGGAGACTAGCGCAGAACAGCTCGAAGGACTGATTTCGAGCTTCGATCAACGTTTGTATGGCACAACGCTTCAACAAACGATCCCCATCGATGATCGTCACGAGCGCCGCCGTCAACTGGAAAAACTTCAGATCTACTGGCAGCACACGCTTCGTCCGGCACTAGAGGCACCGTCCCCAGCCACTGCGCTTGACCTCGATACGCTAGAAATGATGATCGTGGCGATGGTCAATGACATTGAAGTGCTGGTGACCTATTTGGAAGAGAGCACCGAGGCCAAGGTGCGGCTGCTGGGGATGATGCAAGTGCTCTTTCTTGTACTGATCGCTATAGTGGTCTCGATTGCCCTCTACGATGTTCGCTTCAATCTGGTAGTACCTTTGCGTCAACTGATGGTTCTGGCCCGCGAGGCGGCACAGCGTAACTTCAAGCCACGCTCCCAGCTCCGCGGCAGCGACGAGTTGGCTTTGTTGGGCCATACCTTTAACAAGATGTCTGCCGAACTGGCAACAAGCTACGCCGCATTGGAAGACAAGGTGTCGCGCAAGCAGCAGGAGCTTGAGCGCAGCAATCAGGCGCTGCAGGTAATGCACGATGCCAGCCGCTCGCTGTATGGAGGCGGTAACGACCTCTGTTCTAGCGCAGCGCCCATGTTACGCGAACTGGAAAAGCTGCTGGATATCGGGCCAATACGGCTTTCCCTAAACGATCCTTTCGACCAACGGGAAATGCCGGTTTTAGAAACCCACTCGCGTACCCGACCAGAGTATTGCCGTGACCAGGATTGCCACGCCTGCCTGATCGATCCTCGCCCCTTGGAGATGGTGGCCAATAACCAGTCACAGTGCTTGCTACTGCCTATTAGCGTAGGCGATACGCTGCTAGGCACCCTGGAGGTGTGGTATCCCCAGGAGCGGCTCAACGATAGCACCCGTCGGCTGCTCACCATGTTAGCCGACCAGCTCGCCACGGCGGTGTATCTGCAGCGGCGTATCGAGGAGCAGCAACACGTTACGCTGATCAACGAGCGAACCATCATTGCGCGGGAACTTCACGACTCTCTAGCCCAATCGCTCTCTTATCTCAAGATGCAGGTCGCCCGACTCGAACGCATGCAGCAGAAAGAAGCTACCCGAGAAGTACAGTCTGCGGTATTCGACGAGCTGCGTACCGGCTTAAACAGCGCCTATCGTCAACTGCGTGAGCTACTCACCACCTTCCGACTCAAACTAGAGGGGCCAGGGCTGCAATTTGCCTTACGCCAGACCGTCGATGAGTTTAGCCAGCGCATGGGGGTAACGGTCGAGCTTGACTACGATGTGCCGCCTTACCTACTTAACCCCAATGAAGAAATTCACGTGCTGCAGATCATTCGCGAGGCATTGGCCAATACCCACAAGCATGCCCAAGCCCACTGGGCTGGGGTCACTGTGCGTTTCGCCGATGCTCGCCTGCTAGTGCGTATTGAGGATGACGGCATAGGCCTGGAAGACGATAGCTCGCCACCTATGCACTACGGTTTGGTGATCATTCGCGACCGTGCCACTACCCTGAACGGGGAGCTAAGCATCGCCAATCGCCCCGCAGGAGGTACTGGTATTGAGATACTCTTCACTCCGTTGACCGCTCGCTTAATTCAGCAGCAACCTGTTACGGCTACCCCCGACTCTCATTTAGGTACAGGGACTTCTTAATGACGCTGACCACTGCCAACGATACACCCGCCAGCCTGATGATTATTGACGACCACCCGCTACTACGGCGTGGCGTGATACAGCTGCTTGAATTAGAAGACGACCTTGAATTGGTTGGCGAGACGGGCAACCCGGAAGAAGGTATTGCACTGGCCCTCAAACTTGAGCCTGACCTGGTTTTACTTGATTTAAACATGCCGGGCGTCAATGGCTTAGAAGCCTTGCGCCGCCTACGGGAAGCCAACTATAGCGGCCGTGTGGTGATGTTCACTGTTTCCGACCATGAGGATGATGTTGTCGCCGCACTGCGCAACGGTGCTGACGGTTACCTGTTAAAGGATATGGAGCCTGAAGACATGGTTCGCCAACTGCGTCAGGCTGCTTTGGGGCGCATGGTCATCAGCGAAAGCCTGACCGCCCTACTCGCTGAAGCCCTGCGTAATCAGCGCAATGCCCCCACCACCCCGGATATTCATAGCCTAACGCAGCGTGAACGCGAAATTCTGCAACAGCTTGCTGGCGGACTCTCCAACAAGCTTATCGCACGCAAGCTGGATATTACCGAAGGCACGGTCAAGGTTCACGTCAAGCATCTGCTCAAAAAGCTCAACTTACGCTCACGTGTCGAAGCTGCCGTCTGGGCAGTCCAGGAAGGTATCGATCACTAATCGATTCTGTGTGGTTACCTCTAAAGACTCCCAGAATACTTTTGCTCTGATCCGCCTTTACCTCCTCTCGATTTTTTCTGTTAAAAATCAATGAATCCAGGCTTTTCAGCGACTACCTCTCAAGAGGTATGTCGCTGTTTTTCATGCTATTTCCACCTATTCCCCAATTTCTTCCTCCAGCGTATCTTGCTTTCTAACTGCTAGATGCAGATAGGTTTGATGCCAAGGGGAAATCGCCATGAGCAAGAGAAATGCCGACATTGAGAAATGGAATGTCGAAGACGCCCAATTCTGGGAACAGGAAGGCAAGCACATTGCCAACCGCAATCTATGGATATCCATTCCCAGTCTGCTGATGGGATTCGCTGTCTGGATGATGTGGGGAATGATTACCACCCAGATGCAGAACCTGGGTTTTTCGTTCACGGTTAACCAGCTATTTTCACTGACGGCGCTTGCCGGTCTAGCAGGTGCCACCCTGCGCATCCCAGCATCGTTCATGATCCGCATCGCTGGCGGGAGGAACACCATCTTCCTGACCACCGCGCTATTGATGATCCCCGCAGCCGGCACTGGTATCGCCTTGATGAACCCAGGCACGCCGTTCTGGGTATTCCAGGCTTTGGCGCTACTTTCCGGTATCGGAGGGGGTAACTTCGCTTGTTCAATGAGCAACATTTCCACTTTTTATCCCAGCAAGCAGCAAGGTTACGCCCTGGGAATGAATGCAGGCCTTGGTAATTTCGGCGTCACGACCATGCAAATTGTCATCCCGCTGGTAATGACCGTCGGCATTTTCGGCGCTATAGCCGGTTCGCCGATGGAATTGCAAAGCGCTAGCGGTACGTTGATCGGCAGGATCGAAGCAGGTACCGATACCTGGATCCAGAATGCTGGCTTTATCTGGCTTGTATTCCTGGTTCCATTAGCGTTCGCCGGTTGGTTCGGTATGAACAATCTTCGCACTATTACGCCCAACCCTGGTTCGCCGCTGGCGGCTTTCAGCAAAATATTGGGCCTCTACGGCGTCGGCATGGTAACTGCCATCGTCGGCATGCTGGCTCTCAGCTGGCTTAATATGTGGGTTGCCCTACCGCTAACCATTGTTCTGACTCTGTTGTTGTTGCGCCTGATTCCTGGCGACATCAAGCCCAATATCCAGAAGCAGTTCGCAATATTTTCCAATAAGCACACTTGGTCAATGACCATCCTCTACATTCTGACCTTCGGTTCTTTTATCGGCTTCTCTGCAGCCCTGCCGCTCTCCATCAACGTCATCTTCGGCAACATGATGGAAGCCACTGCCGATGGCACGCTGATTCGCGTGGCCAACCCAGAGGCGCCCAGCGCTCTAACCTGGGCCTGGATAGGCCCCTTCGTGGGCGCCCTGATCCGTCCGCTGGGCGGATGGATCTCCGACAAAGTGGGTGGCTCCATCGTCACCCAAATAATCTCTGCAATCATGGTGGTCGCCTCTATCGCCACCGGCTACGTGATGATGCAGGCCTATAACGCCACCGACCCTAATCAATTCTTCTGGCTATTCCTGCTGCTATTCATTGTGTTATTCGCCGCCAGTGGTATCGGCAACGGCTCTACCTTCCGCAGCATCGGGGTTATTTTCGACCAGCAGCAGAAAGGCCCGGTACTTGGCTGGACCTCAGCCGTCGCTGCCTATGGCGCCTTCATCGCCCCGCGGGTAATGGGCGAGCAAATCCAGGCCGGCACACCGGAACTTGCCATGTACGGCTTTGCGGTCTTCTACGCCATCTGCCTGGTCATCAACTGGTGGTTCTACCTACGCAAAGGTGCCTACGTTAAGAACCCCTAAACAGGGCTTGCTTGTTTACGCCCGGAGCCAAGCTCCGGGTCTTCACCCCCTACCCCAATGCGGGAGGACACCATGAAAATCATGATCGCCTATGACGGTTCGCGAAACGCCAAGTTGGCTCTCGCTCAGGTCGTCAACATGTTCCGCTGCAACCAACCTCTGCTGGTACTGGTCGGCGTGGTGGAGAATCCACTCGACGCTACCGATAACAACGAGGCGCTTTTTCAGCAGGAGCACGATGAGGTTAAACGGCACCTTCAAGAGGGTGTGGCATTCGCCATCGGCGAGGGCTTCCAAGCCGAGCAGCTTCTAGCCGAAGGGGATGCGCGCAAGATGTTGCTGCAGGCCACTCGCAAACTCTCGCCAGACCTACTGGTCATTGCCCGCCATAGCCATCAGCCGGACGGCGGCATCATCGCCAAATCGTTGACTTATTTTGTTGATGAACTCGACTACATGACTTTCGGCAGCGTCAGCTCGTTCCTGGCCCGGCGCGCCGAGTGTCCCTTGTTGATCCTACCCAGCCCTTGAGCAGCCTCTACACCTCCTTTGGTACAGCCCACCTTTGGGACACAGGACGATACGACCATGAAAGTTTCCGCTGTATTCAAGTTTCGCAGCCCCGAAATTCGGGCCTTGCACCTGACCTGGATTGCCTTCTTTATTACCTTTTACGTGTGGTTCAACATGGCGCCGCTCGCGTCGAGCATGCTCAAGAGCGTCGACTGGCTGACCACGGATGATCTCAAGCTGTTCGCCATCTGCAACGTCGCCTTGACCATTCCCGCCCGCATCATCGTCGGCATGGCGCTGGATCGATTCGGCCCGCGACGGGTGTTCTCGGTGCTCATGGTCACTATGGCGCTACCGGCGTTGGCGTTTGCTTTCGGTAACAGCATGACGCAGCTGCTGGTAGCGCGCCTGGTGCTGAGTTCGATTGGTGCCAGCTTCGTGGTGGGTATCCACATGACAGCGCTGTGGTTCAAGCCGAAAGACATCGGCTTCGCTGAAGGCTTCTACGCCGGCTGGGGTAACTTCGGCTCCGCCGTAGCGGCCATGTCGCTGCCTACCATCGCCTTGAGCATGTACGGCGGCCCCGATGGCTGGCGCTGGGCTATCGCCCAGAGCGCTATTGTTATGGCCGCTTACGGTGTTTACTACTGGTTCGCGATTACCGATGGCCCGGATGCCCAGGCTCACCGTAAGCCACGCAAATCCGCTGCCATGGAAGTGAGCTCCTGGGGCGATATGATCAAGCTGATCATCTGGACCATCCCACTGGTCGGCGTACTCGCCATTCTGGTCTGGCGTATCCAGTATATGGGCTATTTATCAGTTACTGGTGCGACCATCGCTTATCTAGCCATTATCACGATCGTCATCTATCAAATTGTCCAGATCCTGCGAGTCAATCTACCGATCCTGCGTAAGGGTGTACCGGAGGATGATAAGTACTCGTTCAACAGCGTGGCGGCGCTTAACAGCACCTATTTTGCCAACTTCGGCGCTGAACTAGCAGTGGTATCGATGCTGCCCATGTTCTTTGAGGAGACCTGGGGCCTGAATGCCGCTACGGCCGGCCTGATCGCTGCATCATTCGCGTTCGTCAATCTGGTGGCCCGCCCCATGGGCGGCATGGTTTCCGACCGCATGGGTAACCGGCGCTTTGTGATGCTGTGCTACATGTTTGGCATTAGCGTTGGGTTCTTGCTGATGGCCATGCTCAATTCGAGTTGGCCACTGATCCTGGCCATTGCGGTGACCATCGGCACCTCGATTTTCGTACAAGGGGCCGAGGGGGCAACCTTCGGTATCATTCCCTCCATCAAGCGCCGCATCACTGGGCAAATCTCGGGCATGGCCGGCGCCTACGGTAATGTTGGCGCGGTGGTTTACCTAACCATCTTTACGTTTGTCACACCGTCGCAGTTCTTCTACATCATCGCGACCGGCGCCTTCATCAGTTGGGTTATCTGCCTAGTGTGGCTCAAAGAGCCAGAAGGCGCTTTTGATGACGAGTACTACGTCTCTTCAGTCGATAGAGACATCGAAGAACAGGCACTGCAGAGTGCTAAGCGCTAATCGTTAGAGTTCTCGGAAGTTCTAGGCACTGTCCAAGATCCAGACAGTGCCTTTAAAAGCCAAAATAGTGACCTTCAGAGCGCACTTAATTAGGAGTCGTGATGTATATTGGTTATATCCAACTTCTTAAGCTCAGCATTAAGTGGGCTTATTCCAACCAGGAAATGGCGTCTCTTCCTGCAAATGACGCAACTCAGGTTGATGAGCTTCAGCGATTTGCGTTACCCGATTCACGCCCTCTTCCAATAAATGCACTTCTATTTGACGGCGATCCTCACGCCCTTGCCGCCGCTCAACCAACGATAGCTGCTCACAGCGGTCAACTAGCGCCACCACCCCATGATGTTTTGATTGAAGCCGTTCCGCTAGCTCCCCCACCGTCGCCCAGTCTCTTCCATGGAAACCACGAAGATGTAGCAATAGTTGATACTGCAAGGGCGTTAGCCCATAGCGGCGACAGATATCTTCACTATGGCGAAGAAAGCAACGCAACCGGTAACGAAATTGCGACAGCCGCTCAAAGTCGCTTTTATCAAGTGTCTGAGGGTTATTCATTTTTCCGTTTCTCTTAGCTACATACTTAACTATCACTTATTGGCCAATTTATAGCGCCTTTAAAAATACAATATCATACCATGATACAAGCAGCCATTGAGATTATTCCCCCAGGAGGGATCTGCAATGAGAGCACTCACTTTTCTCAAATTACCATTCAACCATCGTGAAGGCTGGAAAGAGCTACAGGCTTCCTCCCCCTCCATTCCTTTACTAGCGTGGCTGGTGGTGTTACCCATGTCCCTCTTGCCGCCAGTAATGCTCTATTATGCGGGCACCCATTACGGCGATGCATTTATGGCGGGCTTTGCTGACCGAGAGTGGCGTTTTATCACGACAATTATTTTCCTAGCAGAGATATTGAGTTTTTTCGTTATTGGCTGGGTAATCTACGCTGTAGTCAATGGAACTGAAGAGCTATCTATCAGCTATCAAGATGCCTATTTACTTGCCACACTTGCACCAATACCGTTATTCGTCGCTTCATTGGCACTATTGGTACCCAGCTTACTTTTCAACGTAGTGGTTATACTTAGCGGGCTGGGCGTCTCTTGCAGCTTGATTTACCACGGCTTACAAGCACTCTGTACCCATCAAGAATTTGATGTTGCTACGATCTCAGCCACTTACACAATCATGGCTGCCAGTGCTCTGGGTTGGGGTATTTTGTTTGCTGTTATCTGGGCTTATTAAGCCATGAATATTAGGCGCACTGGCCTACCGGGGCACCAATCCAGTCATCGTCAGCCAAATGATGACGCGTTAAGCAAACGGTCTAACGTTGAGAAGTGGGTAATGTGTGCGCCAGGCAGGGAGATGAGCAAAATTCACGATCACTGGCGTCTTCCCCTTCTAGCGCTGATAGCGCCAGCTCTTTGATTACTGGAAGGTGGGAATCTTCAATTTCACGAGCGGCGGTTAGTAGGGTAACTCGCCCCGCTCGTGCGAATCTCATTAAAGGCAGTAGCTTATCAGGACATGCCTTCAGCTCACGCCTGTATCGCTCAAGAAAGAGTGATTGACTGATTTTTTGCTGTCGATACTGACGGCATAATTGAGACGCAGGCGCTATCTCCGGGTACCACTCATTCAGTGCCAGGAAACTGGGAGACAGCCCGCTAGGACATAATCGATCAACCAACACCCGAGTGCCGTCGTGATCCTCTATCGGCGCATATATACGCTTTAGCATGACTTCATACGACATCGTTTTATGTACCTCCGCCAGCGCGCGCATGGCTTCAGCGAGTAAAGCTATATAGGTATTAACATAGTAGCAAACTTAGACAGGTTAATAGCCATAGGGATTTGCACCATTCATAACCGGGCGTTGGTCATCACCACGGTGGAACGCCCTCGCTCACCCTTATTTTAATAATAGGATTAGGCAAGGATGCAGTAGAATTGTCTCTATGAGCGATTGCTCCCGCTAGTTAAACTTCTCCAGGTATTTTTCATTGTGCGGATTAACACATGACAATTTCAACTAACCTCGTATCAAAAGTTGTTTTATTAACCGGACGACGTTGATACCAGCGACATAGTGGTACGACCTACGGCGAGCCTGTAACTCCGTATGAATATGTGTCCGAGCTATTCAAGCAAATGTGGCATTTAAAGCGAGTGACCTTACATGCAAGACACCAAGCTTCCTATCTACTGGCAACGTGCGATAGTCGTTGCTGGCATTATCACTATTTTCCCCGCCACCACTACGGCTCAAACAGCCCCGAACATAGGAGATAACGCTATGGCAGAACACCCGTATGTTGGCATGTGGGTAACTAAAGATGGCCAAATACGCCACGAACTTTTACCCAACAATCGTTACGATGAAGCCCGTGGTGAGCGTGAAAGCGCCTATCAGGGCCGCTATCAGGTGACAGGTAACTATATCGAATACTGGGACGACACCGGTTTTACCGCTGATGGCGAGTTTATTGATGGCGTGCTCTATCACGGTGGTATGGTGCTATACCGTAACAAAGAGTAGCGCTAAAAAACGAATCACCCGAGCCGGACTTCGCCGCTCAGATGCAGCTCACCTTCGACAACCTGCAGAGTATTCTGGAAGCAGTGGGCGCATATGAGCGGCGAGCTCAAGCAAAATCACCATATCCAGTTTGACCGCGATCGTTAGATAGGGCTCGCTGGATCTCGCCTGCACAATCCGGCCAACCACTGGCATATCAACACTCACGATCGCCGACTGCCCGACGGACAAAACCTTCTGCTGATTTCCCACGATAATGTATTTAGCGCCCTGCAGAACCAGACACACCAGTGACTTATAGACCGAATGCAACTCGCCTGCTGGCGCCTTCAACACGCATCATGCGTAGACCCGGCACGGACGCCAAGCCATCGCTATTGGTGTGGCGTCTAGCATAAAGCCCTACATTGTATTGGGCAGATAAGTGGCAATAAACGGGAAACAGAAAATAAATACAATGGTCACGACTTCCATCAGGATGAACCAGGAAGCGCCGGAAAAGACATCCGTGAGCGAGGTATCCTTATCCAGTCCGGCAATGACGTACACGTTCAACCCTATCGGCGGAGTGATCAACCCGATTTCACACATCTTGATCGCCAATATACCGAACCAGATGGGATCGAAGCCCAGGCTCGTCACGACAGGAAAGAGAATCGGCAAGGTGATGACCAACATGGAAAAGGCATCCAGGAACATGCCCATGGGGACATATAGCAGCAGAATCAGCGCGATAATCACGATAGCGGGAAGTGGTAAGTCGATCACCCAGCCCGAGATCAACTGCGGAATCTGGATCAAACTCAAGAAGAAACTGTAGACCCCTGCGCCCAGCATGGTCATCATGATCATGACCGTCGTGTTGACCGCATCACGCGAAGAGGTACCAATCGACTGTAACTTGGCCGATCTATCCTGCCGAGAAGCCAGCAGAAACAGGATGGAAGCGACCGCCCCAAGCGAGGCTGCCTCGGTAGGCGTCGCCCAACCCGTATAGATGCTACCCAGCACCACAATGATTAATACCAGTAACTGCCAAGAGCGGCGCAACGAGGTAAAGCGCTTTTTCCAACCAACCCGTTCTCCCTTCGGGCACATATCGGGTTTCAGAACAGAGATGATGAAAACCCCGGCCACGAACACGGCGACTGACAGTATGCCTGGCAGAATACCGGCCACCAGCATCTTGCCAGCAGACACTTCCGTCAATGCCGCGTAGAAGACCAACAATACACTCGGGGGGATCAACACGCCCAGCACACCACCGGCCGCGACACAGCCCGCCGAAAGGCGCTTATCGTAGCCGGCCGCCTTCATTTCGGGTAACGAAATGGAGCCTACCGTTGCAGCAGTGGCCACGCTGGAGCCGGATGTCGCGGAGAAACCAGCGCACGTTAGAATCGTAGAAATCGCCAAACCACCGGGTAAATGCCCGCACCACCGCTTCGCCACGTGAAAGAGCGACTTTCCAACCCCCGCATGAAGGGCAAAGTTACCCATGATGATAAATAACGGGATGACGGTTAACAGGTACGCAGCCGTTTCATCAAAGGCAAAATTCTGCAGGACATTATAGACATAGCTCAGATCCTGAACCATGACGATACCGACAATACCCGCCAGACCCAAGGCTGCGAACACAGGGACACCCAACCCCATGAGCACAAAAATAAGCCCCACGGAAATCAAGCCAAGCAAGCCAGGATTATTCATCAGCAGCCCCAAAGGAAGAATAGATAGCAAGAATGAAATGTAACGTCATTTGTATGAAGGCCAGCAGAAGACCACAAGCAACGATAATTTTTACCCACCAGATAGGCATCTGAACGATTCCCCAGCGGAACTCCTTATCTAGAAACGAGCTATAAGCCCCCTCTATGGTGGGCACGGTAATAGCTAACAGGAAAATAGCCGCAAACAACCAACCAATCCCTTCCCACACCTGCTTGACCGGAAAAGATCTGTTTTCACTTATCAACGACACACGGATATGTTTTTTGTCGTGCTGAGCCCATAACAGGCCCAGGTAAACAATGATTGCCATTGAAACTTCGGAAAACTCGTAAACACCCGGTAGTGGAAAATTGAACAAGCTGCGAGACGTTGCATCGAGTGCAGTAGACAACATCATGAACAGCAGCGCTGCCGCAGCAATGACGCCTGTTACACTCGCCAAGCGCGACTCTATCTTCCGTAATGCAGCTAATTTTTTCACTTCAGCCTGTTTTGGGTCTGTTTTTTCTAATACACCCATCGTGCGTTACTCCAACGGCATGACAAAGCAGTGGGCTGCTATTCAGCAGCCCTGGTGGAATGCAGCTATTTGTGAAGTAGCGCCAGGAATCAGGATATATCCTGATAAATCTCGTAGGGTGTCTTCAGCTCCCCGGTACCATCATGGCGTTCAATGGCTTCATTGATGATTCCCTGCATTTCCTCGCCATCGATACCGGCACCACTTGCCACGTTATTCACCCAGTTATTGACCTGCTCGGGTTGTACCAGGTGACGCGCCCTATCGATTTGCTCATCGTCCCACTTCGAGAATTGAGCGCCCTCAGCCATTGCCTTGCGTACACGGTCTTCCGCGATGCCCGAATAGATTTCCCGGTACTTGCCCTGGTAAATTTCATCGGCCAATTCCTGCATGACTTGCTTTACGTCATCAGGCAATTGATTCCAGACATCGATACCGATCACCGTGGCCGAAGGGCCGTGAGGACCGGCGCCGATTTCGGTGATATACGGCGCGGCTTCATGCAGGGCGTAACTGATTGCGGTAATGAAATCAAAGCCGTAGGCGCCATCCAGCACGCCGCGCTCCAGGGCTGAATAGACCTCCGGTGCCGCCATGGGAATGGCACGCCCTCCCAGGCTTTCCACCACATCCGTGCCCACCCCATAACCTCGAATCCGCTTACCCTTCAGGTCTTCGATCGAGTGGATGGGATCGCGTGTTATCAGCGGGCAGTAATACCAGTTCGTCCAATACAGCACCTTGGATTTATGGCGTGTTTCCCACTCCTCCCGCAACGGCTCATAGCGCTGGTACACATCGCGGCACACCTTCAGTAGGGCATCCGCACGATCCATCTTGTAGTACCACTCGAGGCCACGGGTAACCGGCAAGTCGCTCTGGTAATAACCGGGGGAGATCAACGAAATTTCCGAAATACCATGCTTGATGGCATCAAGGTGGGCACCCGCCTTGTTGAGCGATTGCGCCCAGTAATAATCGATTTCAACGGCACCGTTGGTTCGCTTTTCCAGCTCCTCCAGGAACCACCGATCCAACACCGAAGGAGAAGCGTGTTCGGTCACATAAGAATCATACTTAAGCCGCGTGCTTGTTTGAGCAAACAACGTACTAGGCATCGTTGTCAGCGTCAGCGTGCCACCAATGGAAACAGCACTGATCTTCAAGAAGTCTCTTCTTTTCATGATTAACTCCTGACATCTTTTTGCTTTATTAGCATTATTATAAAACCCGAGTTTTTCTCGGCAGGAATAGATACTTAGTGTTATTGATTCATTATTGGCAAAGCATCATATAACTCATCCTAGCCGCTCCAGGTACGCTACGGTATACGTAGTACTACGTATCCAAGTAGGGAGTTTTACAGCCCCCTCTGAACTGGGTTGAAACACGCCAGGCCACCCCATGCTCAATCTTCCAACTGTATGATTTTTGATACTAATTCTGCGGTATTGCGACACCCCAGCTTCTTCATTATCTTGGCTCGGTGCGCTTCTACCGTCCGATGCGATATATGCAGCATCCTACCGATTTCCTTGCAAGTATGACCATTCGCTATATAGCTGGACACTTCGAGTTCGCGCATGGTCAAGTCATTAGATTTATCCCGGCCCACATTGATTTTCATGAATGACCAAACAGCTAGTTCAAAGGGAGCGTCGGGGGTTAACGTATTACCTATCGTTTTAGTCCAGAAAACTTCTCCGCGGCTATTACGCATGAAACGTTCATCAATACACTTCTTGTTCTGCAAAAGATCCTTATAACGAAGATCACCGATTGACTTGAAATCCGCATAAGAAGGATAAAGTTTCAACATCAACTGGCCGATCAACTTCTGTTTTTCATAACCAAAGAGATCACAAAAAGCATGGTTGCACTCCAGCACACGACGGTTCCTGGTGACGACAATGGCACAAGGCGCATGTTCAAACGCCACCTGAAGAAGATCTCTGCCTAGCACCGTTGCATTCATCGCTGATCACCGCCGCTGTTATCTGGGCATGCCATTATTGGCATACCACGCTCATTGACAGGTCCACCCCCCATCGATAGGCAGCGTGGTGCCGGTCATATGCGCCGCCTGGTCACCCGCCAGGTAATAGACTAACGCCGCCACATGCTCGGGAGGAACCAACTGGCCTGTAGGCTGTTTCTCCGTCACCAGATTGTGTACTGCCTCATCCCGTGAGCTTCCCAACAGGGCCATTCGCTGCTGGATCTGGGGCCACAGAATAGGCGTATCCGTCCAGCCGGGAGAAATGGCATTGACCGTAATATTCTGGGTCGCCGTCTCCAGTGCCAGTACCTTGGTAAGCCCCACCACACCATGTTTGGCAGCCACATAAGCAGCTTTATTGGCGGAACCCACCAACCCATGTACCGAAGAAAGGTTGATGATACGCCCCCATCCTGAATGGCGCATGTCCTCAACCGCGTGCTGAATGCACCGGTAAACCGCCGTTAGATTGATCGCTAGAATGTCCAACCAAGTGGCCGCATCAAACTCCTGTATGGGAGCCGTTTTCTGAATACCGGCGTTATTGACCAGAATATCGACCCGCAGCCCTTCTTCACGGAGATCCGCAAATAGCGCGTCAATGGCCGAAATTTGCTTCAAGTCCGCTTGAAAGTAATGGACAACAGGCGCACCGGCTTGGCGCAGTTCCTCGACGAACCGGGTAACAACCGTATCGCTTTCAGCGCGGATGTCATGAACGATCACCGAGTCCCCCTGGCCTGCGAATTGGTGGCATATCGCACGCCCGATACCGCCCAATGCCCCGGTGACCAGCAGGGTTCTAGACGCGTGAGGCGTTGTTACCGTTGAGCTTGTTGCTGTATTTGTCATCGCCGACATTGTCATTGTCCGCTCCCGGCCTTAATCGACACGTTGCAAGAGGCTGGCGTAATTGGCCACCGCCAGACCGCCCATATTGAAGACAGCCCCCGTATGCGCATCCGCAATCTGGCACCCGCCCGCTTCACCCAGCAATTGGCGTGCCGCCATGACATGCATGGAAACCCCGGTGGCACCGACCGGATGCCCTTTGGCCTTCAAGCCACCGGAAGGGTTGACCGGCAATCGGCCATCTTTCATCACCCACCCTTCCTTGATGGCGCGTGCGCCTTCGCCATAAGGCGTCAAGCCCATGCTTTCATAAATCATCAGCTCCGCGATGGTGAAGCAATCATGCACCTCCGCAAACGAGAGCGAATCGAGCGTCATGTCGGCCTCGCGCAGCACGTTCTGCCACGCTCTGGTCACACCATCGAAGACTAACGGATTACGCTGCTGCATGGGCATGAAATCCGTGACCTGGGTGCGCGCAAGGAAACGCACCTTTTGTGCGGCGGCATCCGCCACATCCTTGGACGAGACCACCACCGCCGCCGCCCCATCGGAAACGGGAGAACAATCGGTACGCTTCAGCGGTGCCGCCACCACCGGGTTCTTTTCCGATACAGCCTCACAGAACGCCACGCCCACGTCTTTCTGTAGCTGCGCATAAGGGTTATGCACCCCGTTGGCATGGTTTTTCGCGGCAATACGTGCCAGTGCTTCCGTCTGGTCGCCGTAGGCCTCGAAATAGCGGGCCGCCACATCGGCAAACACCCCCGCAAACCCCGAACGTTGATGCCGGGTTTCCGGCTGGTAACTCGCCCCCAATAGCCCTTTACCGATCCGGGAAGCATCGGCATCGGTCATTTTTTCGGCACCGATCACCAGCACATTGCGGGCCAGGCCCCCCTCGATCAGATTGATCGCCTGATGCAACGCCGCCGAGCCACTGGCGCAAGCATTCTCTACCCGGGTAGTCGGCTTGAAACGCATGTCCGGCAGCGCGTTCAGCACCAGCGATGCCGGAAACTCCTGATCACACATGCCGCTATTAAAATTCCCGATGTAGACAGCATCGATATCCTTTGCCTCCATCTGTGCCGATGCCAATGCCTCGACCGCGGCCTCGCCTATCAGCTGTTCGAGCGACTGCTCGAGTTTACCGAAGCGTGTGTGCCCACCGGTGCCAATGATATAAGTACGCATGGAACGAACTCCCTAGCTGGTGACGCCATCGAGCCGCTTGCGCAGCTCGGTTTTAAGGATCTTGCCGTAGGCATTCTTGGGCAAGTCAGTGAGGAAATGGTACGACTTGGGGCGTTTGAAACGCGCCATCCTGTTAAGGCAGAACTGATCGAGCGCCGTGGTATCGAGCGAGACCGAGCAGGCGATGAACGCCATCACCACCTCGCCCCACTCGGCATCACGCTGCCCCACCACGGACACTTCTTTGACCCCGGGAAATTGCAACAACACCTCTTCCACTTCACGTGGATAGATGTTCGTGCCACCGCTGATAATCACGTCCTTCAGGCGATCCGTCAGGTAGAGAAAACCCTGCGGGTCGAGATGGCCTATATCCCCTGTCCGCAGCCACCCATCACGCAGCGTTTCTTGTGTCGCGGCAGGGTTATTCCAGTAGCCCGCCATCACCATATCGCCACGCACACAGACTTCCCCCTCTTGGCCGCAGGGCAGGCAGCTACCCTCCTGATCCTGGATAGTGACTTCGAGCTGAGGATGCGACTGGCCCACTGGCAACAAGGGCGAGCCCTCGGCATCCCCGCTCAAGCACTGCGGCGTCAGTTGATGGTGCTGCCCCTTGCCCAGGAAGGTAATGGTCATGGGGCTTTCCCCCTGTCCATAGATCTGCACCAGCCGGTGCCCGAATACCCTTAACGCCTCCTCGAGATCCTTGGCGTACATGGGGCCGCCGCCATAGGTGATGGTAGCGATATGTGCGGCACTATACTCAGGCTGGTGCGCCGCCAGGTAGTCCAGCACGCGACGGATCATCGTGGGGGCCAGGAACATGGAAACGTGGTCATGGCCCGCCAGGGTAGACACGAAACTCTCACCCGAGAACTTCAAGGAACCGGGAATGACATTGGCGCCGCCTGCCATCAGGTAAGGCACGATATACAGCCCTGAACCGTGGGACATGGGGGCAAAATGCACCAGCCTGCTTTGCGCCGTCACCGGTTCGATGTTGGCCGCATAGCACGCCGACATGGCCGCCAGATTGAGATGGGTCAGCGTCGCGCCCTTCGGCTTGCCCGTGGTACCGCTGGTATAGAATATCCATGCCGGTGCGTCAGGGGCACGGAAAACCGGTCGATCGAAGCTCTCTTCATGAACAAGACCTTCCGGCAGCATGGGGGGCAAAACGAGTGTGTCGGTGAGGGCCTGGGCTACATCATCACGTTCGCAGAACACGATGCAGCTGCCGCTATCATCCGCAATGTAACCGACTTCCGCCACGCTCAGCTTGGCATTGACCGGCACCACCACCAGGCCCGCGTACCAGGCGCCGCATAGCAGTTCGATATAGACAGGGCTGTTGGGCAGAAAGAGGGCGACTCGCTCCCCCGGCGCTAAGCCTTGCCGGGCAAAAAACGTTGCCCAGCGCCGGGCTTGGCAAGCCAGCTCAGCGTAACTGAGCGCCGGCACATCCCCCTGGTAAGTCGCGATACGATGAGGAAACCTAACGGCATTGACGGCTAGGTAATTGGCCACATTCAAGGAGCATTCTCCTGCTTTAGTTATTATTGCTCCTTTAGGCTAGGGGTTGTGGCTACCTAGTGATATACGTAGTAATACGAAGCCCGCTAGACTAATAGTCTAGTGTCGGTGCTGGCATCACCCCTGATCTCATGATGGGAAGGCCGACCCACTCACTACAATCTCAAGCGCTGAAGCGCCGTCCACCTTAAACCAAACCCGGAAGTCAAATGTTTAGCCGTCCTGAGCGGTAATCACCAACACATCGCCTTTTAGCATCATGGGGGCAATAACAGCGCCACCTTTACTATCAGGGCTCATGCCAACACGGACCGCCTGGCGCGTCAGGGTGTCGATAAAGCAGACGCGGGCTTTGGGGGCGTATTTTTTGATGTTGGCGGTGTTTTCAGGCCGCTTGTGTGGCTTTGAGATGTTCTGGTTTATCTATATACAGCTGTTCTAGGCTTAGGAAAAAGCCGCTGGACTGACTCTGGCCGCACTCTAGCCGTGACTGAGTCAGTAACCGTGAGCTTTCAATGGAAACCGGTGCTGCCAGCAGGATAAAAACGAATAAGATGTGGCAGTCATTCTTGTGCGCGTAGCCCACCCTGCCCCGAGTGCCTGGGCGACTTGGCGAAGCATCGCGCGCTGATCCTCAAACAGGATCATTATTGGCTCCTTGCACCAGTCATCAGATGTTGCGAGAGCTGTTCAGCGGCCACTTTGCTTTCACGGGGATGGCCCAAACGTATGGCATCTACCAACGCTAACATCGCATAAAGTTCTTTATCACGCCGTACAGCGTAAGTTGCCGTTTTGAACAACGGCTCTACCGCCGGACCTTTACTATTGCCTCGCGGGTCAGGCCAAACCAATAGCAACTCACCCGCACTGTAAATTTGGCCTTTTAACACCGGTGCTGCAAAAGTGGTGGCAATTCCACGCGTAATTTCACCAGGCCTAGCTGGGAATACGTAGCGCAGACCATGCACAATAAAATCAAATAGGGCTCTGACATTCGCACGCGGCACGCCGGTTTTGCGATCTTTTCGCACGAGGCCAACCTCGATGCAGCGTTTCAGCGATAGGCTGATTTGGCTTTTGCTTATCCCTGTTTCAGCTGCCAAGGCCCTTACGCTGTAACACTCTTTAAGTCGCAAACGATGAGCCAAGAAAGCGGCTGGGATACCGAGCCCCAGCCCAGGTGTTCTTAGGTGAATACTCAGGAGCACTAGAAACCACAGGTGCTGCACTTATTAGCTGAATTCAGAACCGAACCCACTCACAACCTATTCAAGTGACACAAAAGCTTCTACGGTTTGGAAAATCTGTGAAACTTAATCTTTAATGCCAGCATAAAGCGCCAAGTAGCGGTTTTTGGAAGGTAGTAGATGCTGGCGACACAGGTCAGACAAGCGTTCGCGGTCTTCGTCGCGAATGGCGTCAATCATCAATTGGTGTTCATTTCTGGCTTGAGCCAGAGCATCGCGATCCGTAATCGCGATAAAGCGGATGCCATGAGCCTTCTGGGCGAACTCATTAATAGTAGCGTACAAATATTCATTCCCGCAGGCTCTGAATAAGGTGCGGTGAAAAGCGATGTTCATATGGAATACTTGCCTTAGGTCGTGAGCATTCACGGCTGAGCTGTGCTGCTGATGAACATCTTCAAGCTCTGAAAGCCATTCCTGCGGAGCTGGCAGGGGCAGTCTACTCACTGCAGCTAATTCGAGAATCTCGCGCATAGCGTAGATGTCCTCGACCTCTTCCGGCGGATAACTCCGGACGAAAGCACCTCTGTTTTTGATGCGCTCAGTTAAACCGATGTTATCGAGTTGGAAGAGAGCCTGGCGAACAACGTGTCGCTTGCAGTCGAAGCGCTCCATCATGGCCTCTTCGACCAGCCGCTCACGCGGGTGCAGTCGGCCGAGCACAATGTCCTCTTCTACAGCGGCCACGATGTCATCGACACCGTTTGCAGGTGTAGAGGGTTGAGTCTCGGCGCCACTTACAGTGGGCGGCTGGGCAGTTCGGTTCATGATCGCTTTCTCAGCATTCTTTGCGGTGCATAAGGAAAATAAGTGTATCAAACTCGCTTTCAGGCTTCATTCTGTCTTGGTATCCGGCACGTAGGTTCAGGCCGACAGGCACGGAAATCGCACCCTTGTTCGGCTTGAAGGATTTGCTCCATAAACAGACGCCGATAGCCCAGCAGTGGCGCTCCGCCCTCCTCCCCCTTGAGGGATTGGCGTCTAGCATCGAGCACCTTGTTATCCACTTCTAGGTTCAACTGATTGTTAGCAACATCAAGCGATATGAAATCGCCATCGCGTACCAACCCAAGCGGGCCACCCTCAGCGGATTCTGGAGAGACGTGGAGCACAATAGTACCTGCTGCGGTGCCACTCATGCGCCCGTCAGATATGCGAACCATATCTTTAACGCCTTGAGCGGCGAGTTTCTTGGGAATCGGAATGTAACCCGCTTCTGGCATACCCGGTGCCCCTTTGGGCCCTATGTTCTGTAGTACTAGCACGTCGTCAGCTTGCACATCCAGACCCAGGTCATCAATACGGTTAGCCAAGTCTTCTAGACCTGTGAACACGACAGCACGACCGCGGTGAGTCATAAGATCGGCCGAGGCAGCTGACTGCTTAATAATGGCGCCAGACGGTGCCAAGTTACCACGCAAGACTGCTATACCACCCTGGGCGTAGACCGGGCTTTGCATTGACCGCACGACCTTTTGATCGATGAGATGGACGGCGGCATCGATGTTCTCGCCCAAGGTATGGCCATTGATGGTCATGGCGCTCAAGTGTAACAACGGTTTTAACTCACGTAGCAAGGTGGGCAGGCCGCCTGCCCGATGCAAATCTTCCATGTACCCTTCTCCTGATGGTTTGAGATCCATCAGTACAGGGGTTTCCTGGCTCATTCGGTCAAATGCCTCAAGATCGATATCGATGCCCAAGCGCCCTGCGATAGCGGTCAGATGAATCAAGGCATTAGTGGAGCCGCCTAAGGAGAGCAGTACGCGCAAAGCATTTTCGAAAGCTTCAGGAGTAAGAATTTGATCTGGCGTAACGCCTGCGTGTGCAAGTGCAACGGCCTGCGCACCTGACTGTTCGGCAATGCGTTGCCGATCAGCGTAGACAGCCGGCGCAGTGGCGCTATTGGGTAGCATTATTCCCAGTGTCTCGGCTAGGCAGGCCATGGTGCTTGCGGTGCCCATTACCGAGCAAGTACCCACGGTAGGGACCAGCTTGTCGTTGACTTCGTTAATTTCTGCTTCGTCGATGTCATTACCACGGTAGGAGGCCCAGTAACGGCGACAGTCGGTGCAGGCTCCGACGCGAGTACCACGGTGTGAGCCTGCAAGCATGGGTCCGGTGACGACTTGGACTGTTGGAACACCAGCGCTAGCGGCGGCCATCAACTGTGCGGGTACGGTCTTATCGCAACCGCCGATCAGCACCACGGCATCCATCGGCTGGGCACGAATCATCTCCTCCGTATCCAATGCCATAAGGTTACGCAGGTACATGCTGGTGGGGTTAGCGAAAGATTCATGAAGAGTAATGGTGGGAAAGTCTACTGGTAAGCCGCCAGCGAGCATGACGCCACGTTTAACGCTCTCGACCAATCCAGGCACATTGCCATGACAGGCATTGTAGCCACTGTAGGTATTGGCAATCCCAATGACCGGACGCGAGAGCGCATCATCCGTATAACCCATGCCCTTAATGAAGGCCTTGCGCAGAAAGAGCGAAAAGTCTGCATCGCCATAGTTGGTTAGTCGGTTGGACATGCCCAAGGTGGGGGCTTCAGATGTCGATTCATGACGCTCATTGCCGTTGCTATTGTTTTTAAAGTTCTGGCTCATTGCGGTTTCCTCTACTTTATTCGCGGCTTCTCGGAGGTGTCTGTAAATACGGCTCTCGATCCTCAGGCTAGGCGGTATAAATCTAGCTGGCAAGATTATTAATAATATTATTGACAATATTATTGATGTGCAACTACGTTGGATAGTGCAAGCACGCCTTGCTCAACCATGTGCATCACAACGACAAACAGCACTTGAGGTAATAACAATGAAAATCCGTAGCATTTACACAGCGTCCCTACTATCCGCCCTGATACTTTCAGGCGCCGCTCAGGCGGAGTATTCAGCAGCCGATGAGATTAAGGTGCTTCAAGGATTTAAGGCAGGTGGAGGCAGCGATACCTTGGCCCAGTTGACCCAACCATTTTTGCGAGAATCCCTGGGCGTGGAATTTATTAATGAATACATTCCCGGCGCCACAGGCGCGATTGCATGGACGCGGCTAACCCAACAGTCGGCAAATGATGGCAGCGTCATCAGCATCACCAATACCCCGATGCTGATGACGAACTACATCATGAATGACGCTATTAATTACTCAATCGACGAGCTAACGCCCATCGCCAACGTGGTAACCGACCCAGGCGTTATCGTGGTGCCGGAAGACAGCCCCTATCAAACAGTGGAAGATTTTCTCGCTGCTGCCGAGGAACGCCCCGGTCAGATTACAGTGGCAAATTCAGGCGTCGGCGGTGATGACTTCTTTTCAACCATCATGATTGAGAAGGCAACGGGGCTTTCCTTCCAAAAAGTCCCTTTCCAGGGCGATGGCCCCTCTGCGACAGCAGCCCTGGGAAGCAAGGTCGACGCCAGTTTCAATAACCTTGGTAATGTCTATGGCCACATCCAGTCGGGCAGCCTTCGCCCCCTCGCCGTCTTCACTAAAGAGCGTCTGGACATTCTGCCTGATGTGCCCACCATGATTGAGAAAGATATAGATGTCGTGGCCGGCTCTTCACGCGGTTACAGCGCACCAGCAGGCATTCCAGATGAAGCACGCGATGAGCTTATTGCTGCCTTTGAAGCCCTAAAAGATAACGAGGAATTCCAGCAGACGGCTCAGGAACGTGCCATGAATCTCGACATCCAGACCGGTGACGACTACGGCCAGATGATGCAAGACATGGAAGGCCAATTCGAGGAAATCTGGGCAGATGTCAAAGATGAGGTCAACCAGTAAGTCGCTTAACCGGCAGAGGGAAATGGCGAATCGACAAAGGGGTATGAAATGAACATAAGTCGTCTAGTCTTAGGATTTTTTGCCATTGGCATAGCAGCGACCTTTTATATCACTGCGATGGGCTATCCGGCTAAGGCGGCGAACATGCCCCTTATCTATTCGGTTGCCGTCGCATTGTTGGGAGCGGCGATGGTGGGCCAGGAAGTATTCAGTATCCTGCGTCAGCTCTCGGCCGAGGGAGCAGCAACCTCCAATACTGCCGCACCAGAGGAGGAGAGCGTCAGCGGCCAAGCTAGGCACCGCAAGCCATGGAAGGCAATGCTGATTTTCTTATTGGCCGCCTTCTACCTCTACACCATTTCGATAACAGGATACCTGATTGCCACTGTTGGTTTCATGGTAGTGGCGTTAGCGATGATCGGGCATGTTTCATGGCGCTTCGCCGCCATAGGCATTGTGGTGTTGGTCGCGGTGGTGTGTGCGGTTTTCATCGGCTTTCTAGGCCTGCCTGTCCCGCTACTGCCGCCTCTGTTTTCCTCATAACGACAATTAGAGCACCCCTTATTCCCGGCTCGCATGGCTTAGAAAGACATTGCAGCGCGCTGGGAGGGGGTGCCTGACGCAGGCTTCTGGAGTCTAGTCATATGGATAATCTTGTTTTGGTGGGCCTGACCAACGTCATCACGTTCACCAATATCTCCCTAATACTTGGCGGCACCCTGCTGGGGCTGTTTGTAGGCGCCATGCCGGGACTCTCGGCGACCATGGCGTTGGCGCTGCTGTTACCTCTAACCTTTGGCATGAATCCGGCCTCGGGTCTCAGCATGCTGGCTTCGCTCTATGTGGGGGCCTCCTACGGTGGCTCTATCGCCGCCATTCTATTGAAGACGCCAGGCACCCCTTCGGCCGCGGCGACAGTACTTGATGGATTTCCGCTATCGCAACAAGGCCAGGCCGGAAGGGCATTAGGAGTGTCGCTCTTCGCTTCTTTTATCGGGGGGCTGCTGAGCGGCATCGCCCTACTCACTGCAGCGCCGTTGCTTGGCGTACTGGTACTCAAGTTCGGCCCTATCGAGCTGTTCGCGATTGCTGTATTGGGTATCACCATCATTGGCTCTTTATCACAAGGCTCAGTCGTCAGTGGCCTGCTTTCTGGCACCCTGGGATTACTGTTGAGCACAGTAGGTATGGATCTCATCACCGGCACGCCACGAATGACCTACGGGGTCATTAACCTGTTTTCGGGTATCGAATTCACCGTCGCACTGATCGGTCTGTTCTCGATCCCGCAAGCGCTGATATTGATCGAGAATGCCCATGGTGCTCAGAAGGTGGCAAGCAAAATCACCGATAGGTTGATTCCGCCTCTCGCTGAGATTCGCCGCTTGTTACCCAATATCTTCCGTTCCAGTGGCATCGGCATCATCACTGGCCTAATTCCCGGTACCGGCGGCGATACTGCCAGTTGGTTCGCTTACAACGAAGCCAAGCGCTTTGCCAAAGATAAGAGTCGCTTTGGCAAGGGAGACATTGCGGGTGTCGCTGCACCTGAAGCGGCCAACAATGCGGTGGTGGGTGGTGCCTTGATACCCACCATTGCTCTGGGTATTCCTGGCAGTTCCTCTACTGCCATTCTGCTAGGTGCGCTAATGGTTCAGGGCATCCTGCCCGGCCCTAACCTGCTGACTGACTATGGCGATGTCACTTACACCCTCATCTGGGCGGTGATTTTCGCCAACATAGGCCTACTGCTGGTGGGGCTACTGTTCACTCGGCTCTGTGTAAGCGTAACGCGGGTACCTGACAGCTTCGTGGCCTGCTCCATCATCACGCTGTGTGTGATTGGTGCCTTTGCTATCAACAATAGCTTGTTTGAAGTTGGGCTGATGCTGGGCTTTGGGCTGTTTGGTTACTGGATGAACAAAGCCGGTGTCTCACCAGCGCCAATGGTGATCGGGCTGATTCTGGGGCCGGTCATGGAGACCAGTTACCAACAGTCAATGCTGATCGGGCAAGGCAACCTGAGCATCTTTTTGACCAGCCCCATTGCCGTGGTGCTGTTATGCATCGCCGCTTTCTCGATCCTGCAACCGACCCCCCTCTTTCGCTGGCTGCGGGTTGCACTGCGCCAGCGTACTCAGCCTGAGTGACCTTACTCTCAATTCGAGGATTCATCATGACAACGATAACCGAAGTACGTACTCGAACGGTCAATGTACCGCTAGACAACCCCACCAGCTTTTCTAATCGACAGGTACTTAAGCGAGATTATGTACTAGTGGAAGTGGTGGGTGATGATGGCCATATAGGCATTGGGTTTTGCTATGGCGGCAATAATGCTGGCTCACTAGTGGCAAATGCGGTACGGGAACTGCTGAAGCCGGTGCTGTTGGGAGCGGACGCTCATTCGACCGAAGCACTGTGGCAAGCGATGTATCAGGAATCGCTTCTTCATGGCCGCAGCGGTTCGGTGATGCGTGCCATCAGTATTTTGGATACCGCGCTGTGGGACCGTAACGCTCGGGCAGCGAAACTCCCGCTCTATAAATTTCTGGGCGCCAGCGACACCCTCAGCGTGCCGGCTTATGCCAGCGGAGGCTACTACCTAGACGGCAAAACGCCCGCGATGCTTGGCGAAGAGATGGCAGGCTACGTGTCAAAAGGTTTCACCGCGGTAAAGATGAAAGTGGGACGAGAAGACCTAGCGGGAGAGGAAGCTCGCTTGGCGGCGGTTCGCGAGGCGGTGGGCCCAGATGTACAAGTAATGATGGATGCCAACAATGCCTGGCGGGATCTGCCGTCGGCGTTAGCCTTCATGCGCATGGCAGAACCTTATAATCCGTTCTGGATCGAGGAGCCCTTTAGTCCCGATGACATTGACAATCATCGCCGCTTAGCGGAGCGCACGCCAGTTCCGGTAGCCACCGGTGAAATCGAAGCGGGACGCTGGCGCTTCAAGGAGCTGCTGGACAAAGAAGCAGCCATGATTTTGCAGACTGATGCGGCGGTTTGTGGAGGCATCACCGAGTTTCGGCGTATCGCCGCCACGGCTGCCAGCTATGGGGTGGATATTTATCCGCACTGGTTCCACGACTTGCATATCCATCTGGTGGCATCGGCGCCAAACGTGAAGATGGTTGAGTTCTTTGCCGACGATCAGGTGCTTAACTTCAGGCGCCTTGTGGATACCCAGTTGGAGTTTGCCGACGGACAATTGCTACTGCCCACCGCACCCGGACTTGGTTTTGGCTTTGATCAGGCTGCGCTTGAGCGCTATGCCATCGAGCCCTGGCAATAACGACCTTACAACAACAAGGAGAATATCATGTCCCAAGCGAGTGGAGACGTCTGGTCACCGGTGATTACCCCCTTCGGCGCCGACTTGGCGCCGGATACGCAACGTTTTGTGGCGCACTGCCAATGGCTGGCCTCAAATGGTGTCGGCTTGGCCGTGTTCGGCACAAATTCTGAAGCCAACTCAATGACGGTGGGCGAGAAACAGGAGCTTTTAAAAGCGCTAGTGCATGGCGGTGTCGATCCCTCCAGGATTATGCCCGGCACCGGGAGCTGTACAATTGATGATTGCGTGGCGCTGACACGCGAGGCAGTGGACAGTGGCTGTGCCGGTGTGCTGATGCTACCGCCCTTCTACTATAAGGGTGTTAGCGATGAAGGCTTGTTCCGCTATTACAGTGAGGTGATCAATCGCATCGCAAATTCGCGCCTACGGATCTACCTCTACCATATCCCGCCGGTCACTCATGTCCCGCTCTCGTTTGAACTGATCGAGCGTTTACGTGACGCCTTCCCGGGCATTATTGCTGGCATCAAGGACAGCGGCGGAGACTGGGAGCACACCAAAGGGTTAACCGAGCGCTTTGCTGGGCAAGACTTTGCTGTGTATGCCGGCAGCGAGCGGTTCTTGCTGGATACCCTACGAGCAGGCGGTGCTGGCTGCATTAGCGCCACTGCCAACGTCAATCCGGCCGCCATCGTTGAGTTGGCCCGGCATTGGCAGGCGGACGATGCCGACGTTCATCAGCAGAACCTCAATGTTATACGCGACCTATTTGAAAAGTACCCACTGATCCCTGCCATGAAGGCGGCAACAGCTTACTTCTCAGGAAAAGACGCTTGGCGGCGTGTGCGCCCGCCTTTAGTAGAGCTGGAGGAGCAGCGTGTATCTGAACTCGTGTCTTCGCTTAAAGCGATAGGATTCCAGATGGAAGGCATAGGTGAGGCGAGCCATGGATGAGCAAACGAAATCGTGGCGTATTGTCGCTGTACGACGGCTCAGTGAAGCCCAGCTTGAGGCACTTTCCGAAGTTGCCGAGGTCGACTATTTCGAGGACGTGGACGAATCAAACCGTGCTGATTTCATGGCAGCGCTTTCCAGAGCTCATGGCCTAATCGGCGGTAAGCTAGAACTCAATGAGGCAATGCTAGCCGAGGCGCCTGCGCTTCAAGTGGTATCCACCATTTCAGTGGGCTATGACCACCTGCCCCTTAAGGCACTGAATCAACGCCGCATTCTACTCTGCAATACGCCAGATGTGCTTACCGAAACCACTGCCGACACAGCATTTATGCTAATCATGGCGACCCAGCGGCGGCTAGTCGAACTGTCCAACCTTGTCCGCGATGGCGGCTGGCGAACACATATCGGTCCCGAATACTTCGGTATTGATGTACACGGCAAAACCCTAGGCATCGTGGGTGCTGGTCGCATTGGTGCGGCGATTGCACGACGGGGAGCGTTGGGTTTTGGTATGCCCATTCTCTATACCGCCGCCTCATCCAAGCCTGCGCTTGAGCAGCAGTTAGGGGCGAAAAGGCGTGAGCTGAATGACCTGTTAGCTGAAGCAGATATCGTCTGCCTCAGCGTGCCCTATAACAGCGATACACATCACTTAATTGACGCAGATGCTCTAGCACGGATGAAAACGACGGCTGCCCTAATCAATATAGCGAGAGGTAAAGTGGTCGACGAGCCAGCACTGATCGAGGCACTCCACTCCGGCGGAATCCGTGCAGCTGGGCTTGACGTGTTCGTAGAGGAACCGCTTCCACCCGATTCGCCACTGGCGGCCATGGACAATGTAGTGACGACTCCACACATTGGCTCGGCGACCCATGAAACACGTGAGGCCATGGCACAGTTGGCAGTCGATAATCTGCTGGGCACGCTGATCGGCAGCGGCCCGCTTACCGCGGTTAATGAGCATGTCTGGCGACGGGCTGATGCTATTGAGGAAACATAATGCCTCGCCGCCTACAACACATCTTGTGTCTTGATGATTTCGAGCGGGCCACTCAGCGGCATTTAGTCCCGGCCGGTTTGTCGCGGTGGGGAGCGTCCATGAACTGCCCGAGAACGCCCACCATTGTGACGATGACAGCACACCGCGCTGAAGGTCATCGGTGAAGCGGTCAGCGAGGAGCTGCATGTGGTGCCCGCCCGGATCGAGGTGATCCGTCATGTGCGGCGTCAAGATCGCCCCAGCGCCCGCCAAGCATGAGGTTGCTGTGACATCTCCAAATACGATGATGGCGTGACATCACAGAAACTCCGGACAAGTGTCACCTATATGCCACTTATAAAACGCTAACAAACAAAAACGGCCACTGTAGCAATTAGCTAAGTGACCGTTTTATATGTTCTTGGTCGGAGCGACAGGATTCGAACCTGCGACCTTTGCAACCCCATTGCAACGCGCTACCAAGCTGCGCCACGCTCCGCTGTCTTTATTGGCCGCTACATCTTTGCCTCAAGACGGTGCGTATACTAGCGGTTTCTTGCATAAATGAAAAGCCCTTATAGCGCTTTCTTTTCAAGTATTTGTCACACACCGCTATAAATCTCATCACCCTTTATGGCTTACGTTGATCGGCTTCAAGCAGCAGATAAGCCATTGCGTCATATACACCGGGGGCCGTTACGATTAAATGATCCGGGTAGATATCTTCCGGCACCGCTGAAGGTACTGGGTATAGATGCCCTACTCGCGCGCCGGCTTCCCGTGCAATAACCCAGCCTGCAACGAAATCCCAGGGCGAGACACTCTCGTAATATGCATCCAGACGACCACAGGCTACATCGCATAAATCGAGCGCTGCTGCGCCATTACGACGTACGTCTTGGCACTCAAACAGCACAGCTTCCAAGCGCTTCAAAAGTTGCTTACGCTCCTCTTTACGGTAGGGAAATCCTGTCCCTACCAGGGTGTGCGCCAGTGATTCCGCACTGCTTGGCTGTATGGTTTGACCGTTGCAAAAAGCCCCAGAGCCTTCTGCAGCACTAAAGGTCTCACCTAAAAACGGTGCATGAACAACGCCCACCTTGGCAACGCCCTCTTCCATCCAGCCAATGGAAACCGCTACGTGGCGAAGCCCTTGAGCAAAATTAACCGTGCCATCAATAGGATCCACCACCCACAGCTTAGGTGCTGTTTCATGCAAAGCGCTTTCTGGAGCAAGCTCTTCACTCAGCCGCGCTTCCCCCGGAAAGTGCTCCTCCAGGCGTTGACTAATGAGCTCATCCACGGCCACATCCACGTCGGTGACCAACTCATTATCCTTTTTTAAGCGCTGGGCAAAGCCTTGCTGCTCCCGCGCCTTGATAATCATCTGCCCAGCTTCTTCGGCAATAGCGATAGTAATTTCAAGACGTGCGGCTAGTGTGTGGTCGCTCATTGAATCTCCCTTTAGGACGCGATGATACTGTGAGCTTCTACCATAAGCCGCCGGGATGTAATTTTCGAGTCATACCGACTTGCGCTTGCAATGGTTAACGCAATACGTCTACCAATACATCCACCACGATGCGCGTGGCAGCTTCAATTAGCACCACATCGGCACCAACACGCTCCCACTCATAGCCTGGGTAGCGCGGCAATTGAGATGCTAACTGGCCGTCAAAACGCTTGGCGATACCTGGGGGCAAAGGTTTGCCACGCTCAAGGTTGCGCTGAATACCTGGCGGCAACGATTCGGCTCGCGGTGCGTCATGCCGGCGCAGCAGCTGGCGCAGCTCACGTTCGTTAATGCGTGGTAAATCAACTCGCTCATCGCGGAAGTGACCAGGTCGGTTAGATGCATGTTGCTGGTGCTGGCCCTTATCGCGGGCACCGTGGGCCGGGGCATGGTCAGGCTGAGCAAAGGCTGCGCTATTAACTAGCAATGCGCCAAGTGCGCTTATGGCAATCAGTTTGATGGGCTTCACTGTAAGCTCCTCGCTTAAGGTCAGAGTTTATAGTGTAAAGAACAAATGAGTAGGAAGTATGGAAGTAATAAAGGGCACGTGGGCCCTTTGGAATTAATAAGTAAAGAGCTAGGGACGACAAGCTGAGGGAAGAAAGGTATCGTCGATAGTAGTGCTGCTACAACGCCAACCAGTAATTTGCCCACCGCTAGTGCTAGCAGTTGCTACAGCATCATTCGTTGTTTCATTGCTGATAAGTGGTTGAATCACCATTGAAGAGCCGCTATGAACGCCATTATCAAATGCGACGGTGAACCCACCGCTCGCTTGTCCATTGAGTGTCACACCACTGATGTACTGACCACCTATTTGATTTGCGGTATTGGAGATGTAAGAAGGGGTGCTGTTTATTGTTTTATAGCCTACAAAGTTTCCATTCTCAGAAAAGTATAAACCGATGTCAGTTCTCAAACCTGCTGTAGCAGTAAAAGCCTCTGCAGCTTGCGCGCGACCCACGTAATTTTGATACTGCGGCACAGCAATAGATGCCAATACACCAATAATCGCAACGACGATCATCAGCTCAATCAGCGTGAAACCGCCTTGGATGGTGTTACGAGAAATTGGCTGTGCAGCATTCTGCATGAAGGCATCTCCTGTGAGGTGAAGGAAAAGCCTTTTTAAGGATCGTGAACCCTTAAAAAGAATTAGAAATCGTTGAAATTAAACTAACTTAAATGGTCTACTTTTACAACGAACCTTATTAATATGATCAGCTTAGCCGACTACCGCTTTAACTACATGAAAGGATTAGTAATTTCATCCCTGTAAACGCTAGTTTATGGTACAAGTAACACGCTTATATCGATGTAAAACAGGTTTTTTGATGAGCCAGCCTTCCTTAGAGTCGACTTTAAGCCACGCCTCCGCACATGGCGACCTGCGCGGCATTGCCCAGCGCTTGGTCAAGCACGGCTTGCTGACCAACGCCCAGGCCGCAACAGCGGAAACAACCGCGTCGGACTTGGAAATATCGTTACTTCAGCATGTGATCGAAAGCGGCCTGGTCGACCCTAACAAAGCCACACTGGCGGCTGGCTGGGAGTATGGGCTTCCAGTCATTAACCTGGAGGCGGTGCGGCTTACCTCACTGCCCCCCGCTGCAGACTATCCTGTCAAAGTACTGCAGAGCCTTAACGTTTTGCCATTAGCGCGCCACGGTCATCGCCTCACGGTGGCGGTGCCCTACCCCGCTACATTGACGCGACTGGATGAATTGCAGTTTGCAACAGGCCTGAGCATTGAAGGTATCCTCGCGCCCGTTGATCAAATCACTGTCGTTCTCAATAGCTACCTTGCTCACAACGAGCGCGGCATGCTGGATGAGTTGGACGATGTGGTCAGCTCGCTGAGCATTATGCAGAACAACGGCGGTAACGATGTACCGCTGGAAGAGGCTTCCCAAAATAGCGAAGATGCACCCATCGTTAAATTTGTGAACAAAATTCTGCTAGATGCTATCCGCCGAGGCGCCTCCGATATCCATTTCGAACCTTACGAAGCGCTTTACCGAGTACGCTTTCGGGTTGATGGAATGCTCATAGAAGTGGCACGGCCACCATTCGCCATGCGCAATCGTATCGCGGCCCGGCTAAAAATCATGGCCCGCCTTGATATTTCCGAGCGCCGCCTGCCTCAGGATGGCTCGATAAAACTCAAGCTTTCGCGCACCCGCTCCCTCGATTTCCGGGTTAATTCGCTACCTACTGTCTATGGTGAAAAGTTGGTGCTGCGAATATTAGACCCTACCGCAATGCAGCTGGGTATTGAGCAACTTGGATTTACCGACGAACAACGGCGCCATTATGAATACGCCTTAAAACAACCCCAAGGCATGATTCTAGTAACCGGCCCTACCGGTAGTGGTAAAACCGTTTCGCTGTATACCGGCATTAATATTCTTAATAAAGTGGAACGCAATATTTGCACCGCCGAAGACCCGGTTGAAATCAAAGTCGCGGGTATCAATCAGGTGAACGTATTGCCTAAGATCGGCCTCGATTTTGCCAGTGCGTTAAGGGCGTTTCTGCGCCAAGACCCTGATGTGGTCATGGTGGGCGAGATTCGTGACCTGGAAACCGCCGAAATTGCCGTTAAAGCTGCACAGACAGGCCACTTGGTACTCTCCACGGTGCATACCAACTCGGCAGCTGAGACACTGACTCGACTGGCTAATATGGGAGTCTCTTCGTTTAATATCACCAGCGCCGTTAGCTTGATTGTTGCCCAACGGCTGGCTCGTAAACTATGCACACACTGCAAAGAGCCCATTGACATTCCCCACGAGGCGCTGCGCAAAGAAGGCTTTAGTAGCGAAGAAATCCATCAGGCAACGATCTACAAACCGTTAGGTTGCAAGCACTGTACTCACGGTTATAAAGGTCGAATTGGCATTTATGAGGTAGTGCCGATCACCGAAGCGATGCGTCAACTAATTATGCGTGATGCCAACGCCTTAGATATTGATCAACAAGTGCGCAAGGAGGGCTATCCAAGCCTTCACCGCAGTGGGTTACTGAAAGTCATGCAGGGTATTACCAGCCTGGAAGAGGTTAACCGAGTGAGCAAGGAGTAAGGCATGGCTAAAACGGCACGTCGACGCCAAACGCCCGCCATCAAGCTAGCGCGCTGGAAATGGATCGGTAAAGGCCCCCAGGATAGAGCGCTAAGCGGTGAGATGATTGGCCGCAGTAAAGCCGAAGTAGCCGCTAAACTCACCAAGCAAAATATCGTTATCCGCCGGATTAGTAAAAAAGGCAACCTAGGTGGCAACGGCCGAGTTAACCCCAACGACGTTATGGTCTTTGCGCGCCAGATGGCCACAATGGTTCGCGCCGGTATCCCCTTGCTACAGGCGCTTCAAGTGGTGGCAGAGAGCCTCAAAAAACCTGCTATGGTTGCCCTAATGCAACAGATGATAAGCGATGTATCATCGGGCTCCAGCTTCTCTGATGCATTGAACCGCCACCCCAAACACTTTGATCGCCTGTTTGTTAACCTAGTCAGCGCCGGCGAGCAGTCAGGTGCGCTGGATCAAATGCTTGATCGTCTTGCGACCTATAAGGAGAAGGTTGAGTCGCTGAAAGCGCGAGTAAAAAAAGCGCTTTGGTACCCCACCACCGTTATGACGATTGGCATTGCTGTGACCATGTTGCTGTTGATTAAAGTGGTGCCTGAATTTGAAAGCATGTTCCAGAGCTTTGGTGCAGAGCTTCCCGCACTGACCCAGTTGACCGTGAATTTATCCGGGCTTGCCCAGCGTTATTGGCTAGCGGCGCTCGGCGCGGTGATTGCTGCCGTCCTACTACTCAGAATAAGCATTCAGCGCTCGCCTAATGTCGCTTACCGCATGCACGCTTTGCTGCTTCGGTTACCGGTCATTGGCGATATCATGCATAAATCCGCCATCGCCCGCTTTTCGCGTACCTTAGCGACTACCTTTGCCTCCGGTGTACCGCTCGTAGAAGGCTTAGATACCGCCGCCGGTGCCACCGGCAATAAAGTGTACGAACGCGCGGTGGCACAAACGCGCCAGGACGTAGCCACCGGACAACAGCTACACTTCGCCATGCGGATGACCAACCGCTTTCCCCCCTTGGCAATCCAAATGGTCAGTATCGGTGAAGAAGCGGGGTCGCTGGATGTCATGCTTAATCGTGTTGCCGATTACTACGAAGAAGAAGTCGACAATAAGGTCGATGCTCTTACCTCGCTCATGGAGCCGGTTATTATTGTAGTACTGGGCGTGCTCGTTGGCGGTGTGGTTGTCTCTATGTACTTACCCATTTTCGACTTGGGCGCAGCCCTCTAAGCACCAAATGCTTAGGCTCTGTCAGAAAACTGGCTGCGCTCGACCATACGGCGTTAAAAATCGGCTCAAAGTACTCATTTACACCATGTAAACTCCGTCTTTTCGCCGATTTTTGCCTTGTCTGGCCTTCGCTCGCCGACTTTTCAGACAGAGCCTAAAAAAACGCTAATTTCTAGAAACCTAAGGAGCTCCATGCATCACCCTCCGTTTATCCTGTGGTTAATCGTTTTATTGATTGGGCTATGCCTGGGCAGTTTTCTAAATGTGGTGATTACGCGCCTGCCGGTGATGCTGATGCGTGGCTGGCGTAACGAAGCCCGCGAAGCACTTGAGCTTAGCGCGGAACACTCACCACGCTTTAATTTGGCCACACCAGGCTCTATGTGTCCACGCTGTGAAGCCCCCATTGCATGGCACGACAACCTGCCACTGATTGGCTGGATAAAGCGCCGCGGCCGCTGCGCTGAGTGCCAAACGCCGATTAGCGTTCAATATCCTCTGGTAGAAGTAGCCGGTGGCTTACTGGCCATGGCGGTGCTAGCGCTCCACGGGCTTACGGCAGAATCAGTCTTCGTTTACGGGGCCTGTCTGATGCTGTTAGTGCTCGCCGTGATCGACTTTCGCACCCAGCTTCTCCCTGACATCATCACCCTCCCCTTGCTTTGGGCAGGGTTACTGTTTCAGCTCCTCTTCCAGCCACTGATGCTACCAAGTGCCGTTATCGGCGCAATGGTAGGCTATCTTTCACTGTGGAGCTTTTATTGGCTATTCAAACTGGCCACCGGCAAAGAGGGTATGGGCTATGGCGACTTTAAGCTGCTGGCAGCACTAGGCGCCTGGTTGGGTTGGAGTTTTTTACCGCTAATATTGATACTTTCCGCAGGGCTTGGGGCCATTGTTGGGCTAGTTGCCCAGGCCTACTCACCTAACCTACGCGGCACACCGCTTCCCTTCGGCCCTTTTCTCGCCCTCGCCGGCTGGGTGGCGTTGTTAGTCGGTGATGAAATAATGGCAATGTATCTCAACCTGCTTATGTAAAATTGAGCCATGTGAACTTTGGCCATGTGAAACGTGGCCCTATAAACTTTAGCTATATGAGGCAGCAGATGATTATCGGATTAACGGGTGGCATCGGGTCAGGTAAATCGACCGTCGCTCGCGCTTTTGAAGCACTCGGCGCTGCCTGGGTCGATGCCGATGATGTCGCCAGGGAAATAGTCTTACCTGAAGAACCGGCGCTGCTAGCTATTAAAAACCGCTTCGGTGATCAGGTCATGCACCAGGATGGCACGCTTAATCGCGCCGCCCTGCGCGAGATTATTTTTAACGATCCAAAACAACGCCAGTGGCTAGAATCCATCACACATCCCAAAATAAGGGAGCGGCTATTGCAGCATTTAAAGCGGCTCAAAGTCCAGGGAGCGCCTTACGCGCTGCTTGTATCACCGTTACTGTTTGAGTCGGGTCAAAACACACTAGTAAACCGCGCGGTGGTTGTCGATGTGCCCCAAGCGCTACAATTATCGAGAACCCAACAGCGTGATGGGGTGAGTGAAAGCCAGGTGCGTGCTATTCTCGCCGCCCAACTTTCCCGCGAACAACGGCTAGCAAAAGCAGATGACGTGATCGATAACAGCGGTGACCACGCCAGCATGATGGAACAAGTGGCACGGCTTGATGAACGCTACCGTCGACAGCTTAACTACTGAGATATCGCACTTGTTAACGCAATTGGAGTTTTTTTATGGCTCGCCCTGCAAACGATTCCCCGCTAGAAGTTAATTGTCCGCAGTGCGCTAAGCGCGTGCCCTGGTTACCGGAAAGCACTTACCGC
Source organism: Halomonas sp. A3H3 (assembly GCF_000982975.1). Classification (NCBI taxonomy): domain Bacteria; kingdom Pseudomonadati; phylum Pseudomonadota; class Gammaproteobacteria; order Oceanospirillales; family Halomonadaceae; genus Halomonas; species Halomonas sp. A3H3. The sequence continues at coordinate 4,733,617 of NZ_HG423343.1, forward strand.
CCTTTCTGCAGTAAGCGTTGCCAACTATTGGATTTAGGTGCCTGGGCCGATGAGTCACACCGCATATCGGGCGAATCCGCCATGGATGAAGCCGATATAGAAACCTTACTGGCGCAAGCCGACAAGGATGCACCACTGACCTAGTTTTTACGAAAACTGACTTAACGAGCACTGACACTGACTATGGCCGAGATAAACGCTAACCCATCATCGCCTTCGGCCTATCATCTGCTGCTTCAACTGGAGCAGCAGTTTGATCATCTACTTGCAACCATTGAAGCCGCTGTTTCACTATACGAACAGCAACTACCAGCAACATGGCTCTTTCATCAAACGACGCCGTCTAGCGATTGGTTGCGTAAAGCCCTGTTCGATATGTGGCATGAGCAGGATCAAGATGGCCGTGAGACGCGCAACTATATTGCCGTAGTAGCCGCTAATGACGAGCTACTAATGACAATAGACGCTGTAAATCAAGCCAAGGTCAGTTTTAGTGACCAATTACAACATATCAAACAGGCATTTCCCCAAACACTTAGCGATGCAAAAAGTCGCCTACCGCAACGCCACCCTCACGTTGATGAAGTGTTACGCCGCAATGGACTTGCCCGTTTACATCTTAAACAGAGCTGGCGGCAGCTACCTATCGCACAAGCGCCTGTCTCACGCATTCGCTTTGCTTGGTACAGTAGTGGTCGCTCTATTAAACGCCTGTCAGTTCAAGAAGCTGAACATAAGCTATTGCAGCTTGATACTGATGCACCGCATATTCGTATTCAGCTACGCAAGCTAGCCGGTATTCCAAGCGGCGAAGTGCTTGCCCAGGTGCAAACTCAGGCCCCGCTGATGCGGGCAAACCTGTTTTTTACCGAACCACTCGACGATGGGCATACACGACGGGCACTGAATGCCGCTATGCCTATTTTTGTGCCTGACAATAACCAGCGGCTGCCCCACATTAACCTGCCTACGCCAGAACCTCCCACTGCCCGCACACGGGCAAGACGACGCGATGAGAAACTAGAGCAGGATGTATTTCTACCGAGCTTGAGGATTTATCGCTACCGTTAGCATAAAGGCACCTGCAAAGACTTCTACGGTGTTTTGGATGTGCTAGCTGCAGGCACTACATCCTGCTGCCATACCCCATAGCCAAGCAGCGCTTCGATCAGCTCGGCCAGGTCGTAATGATCCACACCATACTCGCTCAACAAAGCTTCAAAGCGCTGTTTAAAAATACGCTCCCGCTCTTGTTGCTGTTCCTCCTGCTGGCTTTCTAAATCTTCTTGCTCCAATGCCGCAAGCGAGCGTACCGGCGGGCCTGTCGGTATATCGAAACCGCTCTCTGGGTCATCTAATTGGCGTAAAGCCTGCGCAAAAGCATCGTCTAACTCACGAAACTTACGCAGCTTCTCGCGCTCATCTATCGGCTTTTGAACCTTTTGATATTTCATCGATGTTTCATTTACACCTTGCTTGAAATGGTCGATATGACTGCCAATGTCGCTTTTTTTGGCAAAAACTGTGCACAAACGCGTAAAGCTAACGAGCAAACTTGCCTTTGCCACCCAATTACCAGCATAAAGGCATCATTATTAGGTATATGAGGGTAACCCACACATTTATCAAACACGTCACAGTCAGCGACAACGCATTAATTGATGCCTCGCATCAACATTACCCACAAGTAGCCTGAATAGAGATTCCACTCTCATCAGTAAGCTGAACTTTTTCCTTTCAGCCAGGTTACCAACACTAACGCACTGGGAGAGTGCATTACAGGCAAGATAAGCACGACCTGTATGATTCACGTATTAGAGGCCAGATAATGTTCAACGCGATGACACGAGCTGAGATCTGGCTGCAGGACACACTTGATAAGCCACTCGGTATTGAAGACCTTGCGAATCACATAGGGTATTCATCTTCCCAAGTTCGGCGCCAATTTCGCCAAAGCTTTGACATCTCACCTAGCGCCTACCGTGAAATAAGGCGATTGGAGCGCGCAGCGGTGTTGCTAGGGCTTACTCCTCTCAATATAGCGCAAATTGCGATACGTTGCGGGTACCATAACCACTCGTCGTTTTCCCGGGCATTTCAACGTCGCTATCAGCTGAGTCCGCGCCATTTTCGACAAACCCTGAAAACCACGCTCATTCAGCCAAAACCGCATCCTGTTTTTAACACGCGCATCGAAAAAAGCAATGACCGCCAAATGATCCTAATGCGCCTCTACAAAGCTCCCACGCATATTAAGGGGCTAGGGGATGCCAGCTATCAGAATAAGCAGCTAGCGTGCTTACAGGCGCGCCTTAGACTATCAACGACCGTCATTGCACTGCCCGACATACTCGCAGATAAGGTTAATGCACTTAATAGTGAATTTTTTCATTCATTCCGTACCGACTTTGGTCTTTACCTATCGGATACGGACAATGCACAAGACATTGCGTTACCAGTGCACTACCGGCGGGTCGACATTCCCACCCACCACTACGCGAGCACGTGCTTTGACGACTTAGCTGATCTAAATAGCGCGTTGATGCATACCATCATGTATCTACTTCACAAGAAAAATGTCTGTCACGTTAGCGGCCACCCTCCGCAGGTATTATGGAAAGCGAACCATTTAGAACTTCGTATTCCCTTAATAGCCTAGCAGTGATGGCCACGTCTTAGCGATATAGCTGAACACAGGGCAATAAAAAACCGGCATTCCTGTACAGAAATGCCGGTTGTTAACTAACTTAGTCTTCCATGCGCTCCAGCCAAGACTCGACGGTTTCATCGCCATACTGATCTTTCCAGCTACGCAGGCCCTTATGGTTGCCGCCACGAGTCTCAATGACTTCCCCCGTTTTGGGGTTTTTGTAAATTTTAAGACGACGCTTACGACGTGCATTGCCACTGGCTGTGGTTTTAGCCGTACGCTGGTCAGCAGCCGGATCCAATAAGGCAATGACATCGCCTGGGCGCTTGCCAAACTCAGTCATTAGCGCTTCAAGTTTGGCCTTAAATTCCAACTCACTTTTTAGACGCTGGTCGCCTTCTAAGCGCTGCAAATCTTCCTGAAGCTGCTTTAGCTGCTGCTCTTTTTGGATATATTCGTTAAGTAATGACATCGAGGTTCCTTTAATAGCTTATCCAACTGAATGGGGCTCAGCTGAATGGGATCTAACTGAGGTGCAGATTGACAACCTTGACACCCACTAGTTCAGAATGCAGGGACATTATTCCTGTAAAAAGAGTAACTGACAACAGTCTAGTTGATTTTCACTCAATTACTAATCGTTTTTTTAAAACTCAATTGCTGCTTAAAGAGTTTAACCCTAATAGAACATGGCGACTATACACACCTACCGTAGAGCTATTACAAGCACTCAACCACTACAAACAAAAGCGCCGCCCATAAGGGCGGCGCTTTTACAAACCAATAACTAATCGATAATTAGTCTTGGCCCATCTGCTGCTTGATCAAATCACCGATGGTGGTCGGGCCACCTGCAGTTTCCGGCTCTTGCTCACGCATCTTCTTCAGGTTCTGACGCGTATCGTCTTGGTCTTTCGCTTTTACCGACAGATTGATCTGACGACTCTTACGATCAACACTTACGATACGGGCTTCTACGCTGTCGCCTTCATTCAGCACATTGCGCGCGTCTTCTACGCGGTCAGCACTGATTTCAGAGGCTTTCAGCACAGCAATAACGTCAGTCGCCAATTCAACTTGAGCTTCTTTAGCATCAACTTCAATGACGCGACCCGTTACGATGCTGCCCTTGTCGTTGACTGACAGGTACTCAGCAACGGGATCAGAATCCATCTGCTTGATACCCAGCGAGATGCGCTCACGCTCTGGATCAATAGACAGGATAACGGCTTCAGCTTCATCGCCTTTCTTAAAGCTGCGTACGGCTTCTTCGCCAGTATCAGTCCAAGAAATATCAGACAAGTGAACCAGACCGTCAATACCGCCTTCTAGGCCGATAAAGATACCGAAGTCAGTAATTGACTTGATGGTACCGGAAACACGGTCACCCTTGTTGTAGTCAGTGTTGAAGGTTTCCCACGGGTTAGCAGTGCACTGCTTGATACCCAGAGAAATACGACGACGCTCTTCGTCGATATCCAACACCATAACGTCAACATCATCGCCCACTTGAACGACTTTAGACGGATGGATGTTTTTGTTAGTCCAGTCCATTTCAGAAACGTGAACCAGACCTTCAACACCCTCTTCCAGCTCGGCAAAGCAGCCGTAGTCAGTCAGGTTAGTGACGACCGCGTGTACTTTCATGCCTTCCGGATAACGCTCTTTAATGTTGACCCACGGATCTTCGCCCAACTGCTTCAGACCCAGTGAAACGCGATTACGCTCACGGTCAAACTTCAGAACTTTGACGTTGATCTCATCGCCAACGGCAACGATTTCGGACGGATGCTTAATACGCTTCCACGCCATGTCTGTAATGTGCAGCAGGCCGTCAACACCACCCAGGTCTACGAAAGCGCCGTAGTCTGTCAGGTTCTTAACGATACCCTTGATCTGCTGACCTTCTTGCAGAGTTGCCAGCAGCGCTTCGCGCTCGGCACTGTTCTCTGCTTCCAGAACCGCACGACGTGATACCACAACGTTGTTGCGCTTCGGATCGAGCTTGATGACTTTAAAGTCCAGCTCTTTGTTTTCCAGGTGCGCAGTGTCGCGAACTGGACGAACGTCAACCAACGAGCCCGGCAAGAAGGCACGGATAGAGTCAACTTCAACAGTGAAGCCGCCTTTAACCTTACCGTTAATAACGCCCTTAATGATTTCGTCTTTCTCGAAGGCTGCTTCAAGAATCTTCCAAGCTTCTGCACGCTTGGCTTTTTCACGAGACAGACGCGTTTCACCGAAACCATCTTCTACGGCTTCAAGTGCAACGTGCACGTCGTCACCGATAGCGATGTTCAGATTACCGTGCTCATCGCGGAATTGTGACGCAGGGATCTGACCTTCAGATTTCAGACCAGCGTTGACAGTAACCCAGTCACCGTCAATGTCGACAACCTGAGCCGCGACAATAGCGCCTGGCTCCATGTTGATGTCGTTAAGAGACTGTTCAAACAGCTCAGCAAAGCTTTCGCTCATGGTGTTCCTACGTAATTACGTTGTTGAGGCATAAATGCCTTCTCCGCACCACCAGCAAGTGCGGGCCTAATGTCACTCAGCCTTTGGGGGTGTTAACGCTGGTTAGACCTGACCGGGCTCACCGATGTGAGTTTAGTGCCCTGCCACGTCGTGACACCTATCCAAAAGCGCCGCAAGGGAGAATCAGACGCCGCTTACCAGCCCTTTTTGGGCGAGCAGTTCGGTCAGTCGATCAACCACTTCCGGTATGCTCAGGCGCGTGGTATCAAGCGTAATGGCATCATCTGCCGGCTTGAGAGGAGCCACACTGCGCTGCGTGTCGCGTGCATCGCGTGCCTGAATCTCCTTTAAAAGACTCGAAAGACTAGCATCCACCCCGGCTTCCTGCAACTGCAGATAGCGTCGACGCGCCCGTTCATCGGCGCTGGCGGTTAAAAAAATCTTCAGCGCCGCGTCAGGAAACACCACGGTACCCATGTCACGACCATCCGCCACCAAGCCCGGCGCTTGGCAAAAATCGCGCTGGCGCTGTAGCAGGGCTTGGCGCACCGCGGGCAGTGCCGCCACTTGAGAAGCTCGCTCGCCGGCCTGTTCGGTGCGAATGACCTGGCCAACATCTTCACCCTCAAGCAGTGTACGTGGCTGTCCCTCTTCAACAGGAAACGCCACATCTAACTGCTCTGCCAAGCGTGCCAGGCCCAACTCGTCGTCAACGGCTACGTTGTGCTTAACTGCTGCTTGAGCCGTCAGTCGATAAAGTGCGCCACTATCGAGAAGATGCCAGCCTAGGCGCTCTGCCACCAAGCCACTGATCGTACCTTTACCTGCGCCGCCAGGCCCATCAATGGTGACAACGGGAGCAGCAGCAACACGATCATTCATGCGCGCCCTCCACGCTAACGCCCATGCCAATACGCGTGGCTAATTCGACAAAGTCAGGGAATGAGGTCGCCACATTGGCGCAGTCTTCAATCACAATTTCTGCACTTGCACGTAGTGATGAAATCGCAAACGCCATGGCAATACGGTGATCGCCCAGACTATCAACACGCCCACCGCCGTAGCTCGCTTTTTGCGCATCGCCATTGCCGACAATATCGATGCCGTCGTCTACAACGGTGTGCTGCACACCTAACACAGCCAAGCCATCGGCCATGGCCTGAATGCGATCAGACTCTTTGACCCGTAGCTCTTCAGCACCTCTAAGACGGGTCACACCCTCGGCATTAGCGGCGGCAATAAACAGCGCGGGGAATTCATCAATGGCTAACGGCACTTGCTCTTCGGGAATATCAATGCCTTTCAGCGGCGCATAGCGAATACGAATATCGGCCACCGGCTCCCCCCCCACTTCGCGCTCATTCTCTAACGCCAAATTCGCCCCCATCAGGGTAAGAATATTGATTACGCCAATCCGGGTGGGATTAATGCCGACGTGTTCAAGGGTGATATCTGAGCCTGGGGTAATGGCAGCTGCCACTAAGAAGAAGGTTGCAGATGAAATATCCGAAGGCACATCAATGGGGCCTGCGGTGAGCTTACCGCCCCCTTTGAGCCAGCAGGTATCGCCTTCACGGGAAACCGCATAGCCAAAACCATTGAGCATACGCTCGGTGTGATCGCGGGTCGGTGCAGGTTCGCGTACCCGAGTTTCGCCTTCGGCGTACAGCCCCGCCAGCAACAGGCAAGATTTTACCTGGGCACTGGCCATGGGCATATCGTAATCGATGCCTTTAAGCTTGGCGCCACCATGAATCTTCAACGGCGGACGCCCGCCCTCAGCGGTATCAATGGTTGCGCCCATCAAGCGCAGCGGGTCAGCCACGCGCCCCATAGGCCGTTTGGTTAGTGACTCATCGCCGGTCAGCTCGCTATCAAACGCTTGGCCTGCCAGCAGTCCTGAAAAAAGCCGCATGGCGGTGCCCGAGTTACCTACATAGAGCGGGCCTGCGGGGGCTTTTAAGCCATGCATACCCACACCGTGAATCGTCACGCGGCCCTGGTGCGGCCCTTCGATCGCCACACCCATTTCCCGAAACGCCTGCAGGGTCGCCAGGCTATCCTCACCTTCCAGAAAGCCTTTTACTTCAGTGACACCCTCAGCCAACGCGCCCAACATAATAGAGCGGTGCGACATGGATTTATCGCCAGGTACGCGCAAACGCCCCTGGGCTTGACCGCCCGGCTGCACACGGTAGGTGACCTTACCTTGTGGTTGCATATGATATTCCGCCTGATAACTGGTTTTGTTCAATAAAGAGTCGAAATAGTGCCGGGCGTGGCTAGCCCGATCAAAGGTGGCAATCAGCGCATCGCTGTCACCGGCTTCTACCGCATGACGCAATCGAGAAAGCCCCGCTTCAAAATCATCCAGCGATGCTAAAACCGCCTGCTTGTTGGCAATAAAAATATCTCGCCACATCACCGGGTCGCTTCCCGCGATACGGGTAAAGTCGCGAAAGCCGCCCGCTGCGTAACGAAAAATATCTAGCCGCTCATCCTGACGGGCCAGCGTATCCACCAGCGAAAATGCCAGCAAGTGCGGCAAATGGCTGGTACGCGCCAACACTTGGTCATGGCGCTCTACGTCCATTTCCAGCACATCGGCACCACAGGCTTCCCATAAGCAGCGCACGCGCTGCAAAGCCTCACGGTCGACGTTCAGTTCAGGTGTCAAAATAACCTTGTGGTCTACATACAAACGCGGATTCGCCGCTGCCACACCGCTTTTTTCTGAACCGGCAATAGGGTGCCCCAGCACCATATTAGTGGGTACCTGGCCAAATACACGCTGAGCGCAGGCGCGGATAGTCGCCTTGGTACTACCAACATCGGTAATCACAACGTCAGCCGACGCGTTAGGTAGCGCTTCGGCCAAGCTTGCCATCACGCTCTCCATGGCGAGCACCGGCACTGCCAGCACTACCATGGTGGCGTCATTGACTTGCTCATCAAGGTGGGTACTGCCTGAGTCGATCAGCCCCATCTCAATACCGCGTGCAATCTCAGCTTCGTCAGGGTCACAGACAACAATTTGACCCTGAAACCCTACCGCGCGCAGCGCTGCCGCTAGCGAACCACCAATCAATCCCAGACCAACAATCAATAGACGCGACTCATGACAGCCTGATGTTTTTACACCGTCTTCGACCATTAACGTCACAGCACGCCTATGGGGTAAGAGCCCAGCACGCGTAGTTCTGCCGCTCGTAGCTGCACCTCTTCAAGCACTGCCGCGACCTCAGGCTCATCACGATGGCCTTTAAAGTCGATAAAAAAGACGTAGTTCCACACACCGGTACGCGAAGGACGCGTTTCAAGGCGCGTTAAATCAATTTGGTGGCGATGAAAAGGCTCCAGCAGCGCATGCAGCGTCCCCGGCTGGTTGCGCATGGCAACCACAATAGAGGTTTTATCCTCTCCTGCCATGGGCACATCCTGGTTGCCAATAATCAAAAACCGCGTGGAGTTATCCGGGCTGTCTTCAATTTTTTCGGCAATGTGCTCAAGCCCATAAAGCTTGGCCGCCATATCACCTGCAATCGCCGCACTATGCCACTCGGTTTTGACTAACTTGGCCGCTTCCGCATTAGAGGAAACCGGCACGCGCTCCGCATGGGGATAGTGAGCATCCAGCCATTTACGGCACTGGGCAAACGACTGCGGGTGCGAGTAAATACGCGAGACCTTATCGCGGCGCGTCGTTTCACTGACCAGCAAATGGTGGTGAATACGCAGTACTACTTCGCCACAAATTTTAATCGAGGAATCCATAAAGGTGTCCAGGGTGTGATTAACCACCCCTTCGGTGGAGTTTTCCACCGGCACGACGCCGTAGTGTGCGGCCCCCGCCTCTACTTCACGAAATACCTCGTCGATGGCTGCCATGGGCAGGCTAACAGCGCTTTCACCAAAGTGCTTGAGCGCCGCCTGTTGCGTAAAGGTACCTTCAGGGCCTAAGTAAGCAACTTTTACCGGCTGCTCAAGTGCCAAACACGCCGACATGATTTCGCGAAACAGCCGCGCCATCTCTTCTGAATCGAGTGGCCCCTTATTCAACGCCATAATGCGCCGAAGCACCTGCGCCTCTCGCTCAGGGCGATAAAACACCGCATCTTTATCTTCAGCTAGCTTGACATGGGCCACCTGCTGGGCACAGCTGGCGCGTTCACTGATCAGGTTCAGAATATCGCTATCGAGCTGATCGATACGCTGGCGCAACTCATCCAGATTGATCGACGTGTCGGACATGGTGATTTAGCCCCTTGTTTTTTCAAAATCGGCCATAAATGCAATTAGGGCATCTACCGCAGACTCAGGCACCGCGTTGTAAAGGCTGGCACGCATACCGCCCACGCTGCGATGACCTTTCAAATTAAGCAGTCCCGCCGCATCGGCCTGCTGTAAAAACGCTTTATCCAGTGCCGAATCGGCCAGTACAAAGGGCACGTTCATGCGCGAACGGTTGGCTTTAGCAATTGGATTGCTATAAAGCTCGCTGGCATCAATCGCTGCGTAAAGTTTATCTGCCTTACGCTGATTGATAGCGTCCATCGCCGCCAATCCGCCAATATCGTCCTTCAGCCACTGAAACACCAGCCCGGCTAAATACCAAGCGTAAGTGGGGGGCGTATTGACCATCGAACCAGCGTCCGCCAGCATTTGATAATCAAATAGCGAAGGTATATTGGCCCTAGCTTTACCTAGCAGGTCGTCACGCACCACCACCAGCGTTAACCCGGCGGGGCCAATATTTTTCTGTGCCCCAGCGTAGATAACGCCAAATTCGCTAACGTCGATGGGCCCAGACAGAATGTTCGACGACATATCGCAGACCAGCGGCACGTGAGCACCATCGGCACGCTGAATATGCGGCGTATAATCAAATTCCAAGCCACCAATTGTCTCGTTAGAGGTGTAGTGCAAATAGGCAGCATCTGCGCTCACCCGCAGTTCGTCTTGTGCGGGTACCGCCGTATGACCGTTGGACTCACTGCTGGCAACCACATGGCAATCAAAACCAAGGTGCTTGGCCTCATTGAGCGCCTTCTTGCCCCAGATGCCGGTCTGAATAAAATTGCCTCTACCGCCTTGACCCAACAGGTTCATCGGCAGCATGGCAAACTGCAAGCTGGCCCCGCCCTGTAGAAACAGCACGCGGTAGTTATCCGGCACGCCCAACAGATGACGAAAGTCGGCTTCGGCACGCTCGGCAATGGCAATAAATTCATCGCTGCGGTGGCTCATTTCCATTACTGAAAGGCCGCGCCCCTGGTAGTCCAGCAACTCTTCCCGGGCGCGCTCCAGCACGGCCACTGGCAGGGCCGCTGGCCCTGCGCAGAAATTATAGTGACGTGTCATCAGTCCCCGTTTCCTGTGCATCATCGGATGTTTTATTCGCCTGTGCGTCTTCAAGGCTGCTTTCTTCAGGGTCACCCGCTCCTTCAAGAGCGCTTAGCTCGTCGCTCTCTTCCGGTTCATCAACGCGCACCGTCTTGACCAGCTTCTCCTCTTTGCCAAGACGAATCAGCATCACGCCCTGGGTATTCCGTGATGTGGTCGAGACCTCTTCCACACGGGTACGCACTAGCGTGCCGCGGTCGGTGATCAGCATCATTTCATCGCTGTCATAGACCTGCATCGCCGCCACGAGCGAACCGTTACGCTCGCTGATTTGCATGGCGATGACACCCTGGCCACCACGACCACGCAGCGGGAATTCTTCCAGGCGCGTGCGCTTGCCGTAACCATTCTCACTGGCGGTCATAATGTAGATCTGACCAACGGCGGTCTCGGCTACAGTGCTCTCTTGGGCACCGTCTTGCGTTTCCCCTTCGGCATCCGCCTCGGCGTCGATCTGCTGGCTTTTAGGAATAATCAGGCTAATGACTTCCGCGTCGCCGGCTAGGCGCATACCACGCACCCCGCGGGCAGTACGCCCCATGGCGCGGGCTTTGCCCTCTTCAAAGCGAATCGCCTTGCCGTTAGACGACAGCAGCATGGCATGGTCATTACCCGTGGTAATCGCCGCACCAACTAAGCGGTCACCCTCTTCCAGGTCAATGGCAATCAGGCCAACGCTGCGTGGGCGCGAGAACTGCTCAAGGCTAGTCCGCTTAACGGTGCCTTTGGCTGTAGCAAAGAAGATGTAGTTATCAGGGTTGTAGTCGCGCACCGGCAAGATGGCGTTGACCGCTTCACCTTCTTCAAGCGGCAGCATATTCACCAGCGGTTTACCCCGCGATCCACGGCTGGCGTTGGGCATTTCGTACACCTTCAGCCAGTACACTTTGCCGCGATTTGAGAACAGCAGCACGGTGTCATGAGTAGAGGCCACCAGCAGATGTTCAATCACGTCTTCGTCTTTCATGGCCGTTGCGGACTTACCGCGGCCACCACGGCGCTGAGCCTGATAATCCGACAGCGGCTGCGTCTTGGCATAGCCTGAACGCGACACGGTTACCACCATGTCCTCTTCGGCGATTAAGTCCTCCATCGACAAATCGAGGTGACTAGCCTGAATTTCAGTACGACGGTCATCGCCAAACTGATCACGCACCGCCCGCAGCTCTTCGCGAATCACTTCCATCAAGCGGTCAGCAGAGGCCAGGATCTCGGTTAGCTCGGCAATTTTCTCAAGAATGCTGAGGTATTCATCAAGCAGCTTCTCAGTCTCAAGTCCCGTCAAGCGATGCAGGCGTAGCTCAAGAATCGCCTGCGCCTGGGCAGGAGAAAGCCGATAAGAGGTGGCCGCGGTATTTAAACCAAAACCCTCTTCCAGCTCTTCTGGCTTGCAAGAAGTAGCCCCGGCCCGCTCTAACATGGCGGTCACCTGACCGGGCTGCCAAGTCTTGGCGAGCAGCTTTTCACGCGCTTCAGCCGCGTTGGGTGAGGCTTTGATCAGCTCAATCACTTCATCGATATTCGAGATAGCGACGGCCAAGCCTTCCAACAGATGCCCACGCTCACGGGCTTTTTTCAGCTCATACAGTGTGCGCCGGGTAACCACTTCGCGCCGGTGACGAATAAAGGCTTCCAGCATCTCTTTAAGATTGAGCGTGCGTGGCTGGCCATTTTCCAGCGCCACCATGTTAATCCCGAACACGTTTTGCAGCTGCGTTTGAGCAAACAGGTTATTGACCACTACTTCGCCGGACTCACCACGCTTGATTTCAATCACCACGCGCAGACCATCTTTATCCGACTCATCGCGCAGTTCGGCGATGCCTTCAATCTTCTTCTCTTTCACCAGCTCGGCGATCTTCTCGATCAACCGCGCCTTATTCACCTGATAAGGCAGTTCGGTGATGATGATGTGATCGCGACCGGTTTTGTCGTGGTGCTCAATGGTGTGGCAAGCGCGCACATAAATACGTCCACGGCCTGTACGATACGCCGACAAAATGCCCGCGCGGCCATTGATAATGGCACCGGTGGGGAAGTCAGGCCCGGGGATATACTCCATCAAGTCATCTACCGACAGCGTGTAGTCGTCGATGAGGGCCAAACAGCCGTCAATCACTTCACGCATATTGTGCGGTGGAATATTGGTCGCCATACCTACCGCGATACCCGACGAGCCGTTAATGAGCAGGTTGGGTACCTTGGTGGGTAATACGGCGG
>NZ_HG423343.1:4746467-4802616 GCF_000982975.1 Halomonas sp. A3H3
GGCGGGGATACGCTCGGTACCGTCGTAGTTATCCACCCAATCGACGGTATCTTTCTCAAGGTCAGCAAGCAGTTCGTGGGCAAGGCGCGACATACGCACCTCGGTATAACGCATGGCGGCCGCGTTATCCCCATCAATAGAACCGAAGTTGCCCTGACCGTCGACCAGGACATGGCGCATCGAGAAGTGCTGCGCCATACGTACGATAGTGTCGTATACCGCGCTATCACCGTGCGGATGGTATTTACCGATGACATCGCCGACGACACGCGCCGACTTCTTGTACGGTTTATTCCAATCATTACCCAGTTCATGCATGGCAAACAGCACACGCCGGTGAACCGGTTTAAGGCCATCCCGCACATCTGGAAGCGCGCGGCCGATAATGACGCTCATCGCATAGTCGAGATACGACTGTTTAAGCTCGTCTTCAATATTGACGGGCAAGATTTCTCTGGCGATGTCACCCATGAAAGTCAGATCCTTTGCACTGCATTGGCACTGCGAGAGTTGAAAGCGCTGGTAAACACCGCTCTGAAATTACCATAGAGCGGCGCGCAAATACTGCGACATCATACCACCGCAAAAGCAGCAAGGGCAGCCAGGGAGCTCACCAAAGCCGTTTAGACGCTAAATGCCTCTTTCCCCAAGGTTAATGCAGCCAACGCTTCACGCACCTCGCCCTCGATTGCAGCGGCCTTATTGGCGCGCATATCGAGTAGCACGAAGGTTAAATCCGCACGGGCGATGACGGTGCCATCCTTACGCCCACCGTTTTTACGAACAATACGATGGTGGCAAAGCCCGCTGCGCTCACCAACGTCGATGATCCCGGTCATCACTTCCAAATCATCCCCTTGGCGGGCAGCGGCCAGATAATCAATGTTCAAATTGACGACGACGAATGCCCGCCCGGCCTGATGGAGCTCTTTGATCATCTCTGGGTGTTGATCAAAGAAGTCCCAGCGCCCTTCTTCCATAAACTCAAGATAGCGAGCGTTATTGACATGCCCATAGCCATCCAGATGATAGCCTCTAACGCGTAAATGAACTCGCGACAGCGATGCACTCATATCGACTCCTCTATAGTGATTGGCAACGATTCAATCAAACACAAGTTTGAAACACGTGCAACAGAGACGATTGGTGACAGCCGCTGGTAGGAATGCCCCGCTTTCGCCATAATGTGCCACCTTTTAAACAGGATTGGCTCCATGTGGTTTAAGCACTTGCATTTATACCGCCTGCACGACGCGCCCGAATTATCCAGCGATGAGCTCGCTAGCGCTTTACAAGAGCATGCCGCCAAACCACTCGGCAACGCCGACGCACGCCGCCTGGGCTGGACTGCACCTGCTGGACGTTTGGGCGCAGGGCAGCTTGTTCACGAAATTCAATCACATCGGCTGCTTTCAGCGCTGCGTCAAGAGCGCCTACTGCCCGCCTCTGTTGTAAAAGAGGAAGTCGATGAGCAGGTGGCGGATATTGAGGCCAGCGAAGGCCGCAAAGTGACCCGCAAAGAGAAGACCGCGTTAAAAGAGCAGGTAACCGAGAATTTATTGCCCCGCGCTTTTGTGCGTAGTCAGAAAATTGATCTTTGGTGGGACATTCGCGGCCAGATGATAGGCATCAATGCCAGTTCACGCACCCGCGCCGAAGATATTCTGGATTTGCTTCGCGAAACCCTGGGCAGCCTAAAAGTCACCCCACTGAGTTCACAGACGCTGCCTATTCGCGCCATGACCACTTGGCTAGGTGACGCGGCCAGTCGCCCGGCCGATCTTCAGCTTGGTGACCAGGTTGAACTCAAAGCTAAAGGTGATGACGGTGTACTGCGCGCTCGTCAGGTCGATTTAGACAGCGATGAAATTCAGCAACTGCTTGAGACCGGCCGCCAAGCCAGTAAACTCGCGATTAGCCTGGAAGGACGGCTAAGTTGTGTGTTACACGATGATTTGGCGCTGAAATCGTTGCGCTTTGGCGATGCCTTGATTGAAGAAGCCGATCACGCTGACGACGGAGACGACGCGCTTGCCCGTCTGGAAACAGACTTTATTCTAATGGCGCAGGCGCTATCTACCGATATTCCACGCTTGATAGAGTGGCTTGGCGGCGAGACACAGCGGGAACCCGCGACGCAGTAAGGGCTCTATAGTCATTCAAGACTGTTATCCGAAGTCGTCTTTTCGCCTCGATGTTATTAATCGATATTTACTATTTATCATCCAACGGTTCGCATGACTCATCACAACAACGCTACCAACGCCTCTACCGAGACAGACCCGTGGGCCGATATTCGGCCCTTTATGGATCATGAAGTGGCCGATGTGCTGGCCAGACTCTCACGGGACAACGAGCTGCTGGATGCACTGACCCGCTTTCGGCTGCCGCGCATGGCGCGCTGGGCACCATCCCTGGCGCGTGTTTTTGCCAGCCGTGCCGTACGTCGTGAAGTCAAAGACGTAACGACGGTTTATGAGTTTCAAATGCGTATTGCCCATTACATGGAGCGCATGATTCGCACCACCACGGATGCCTTTGAAGTTACCGGCCTCGACAAACTCGACGCCAACGGCGCTTACCTGTTCATAGGTAACCACCGCGATATCTCGCTGGATCCCGCGTTCGTCAACTATGCGCTGTATCAAGCAAACCGCGACACCGTGCGTATCGCGATCGGTGACAATCTGCTTAAAAAGCCCTATGTCACAGATCTAATGCGGCTTAATAAAAGCTTTATCGTGCCACGCAGCGCCCGAGGTAAGCGGGCTATGCTGGCAGCATACCAGCAACTTTCCGCTTATATTCGCCATACCATTACCGAAGACCAGCACTCAATCTGGATGGCACAGCGGGAAGGGCGGGCCAAGAACGGCATCGATCACACTGAGCCCGCCATTATCAAAATGTTGATCATGGCCAGGCGAGCCGCAGAACGAGACATGGTATTTGGCGAGGCAATTGCTGAGTTAAAGCTGGTGCCGGTATCGATTAGCTATGAATACGACCCCTGCGATGTCCAAAAAGCCCAGGAGCTGCACGATATCGACACACTGGGTAGCTACGCTAAAAGTGAGTTTGAAGATATTCGCTCCATTGTAGCCGGCATTACCGGCTCCAAAGGGCGTGTACGGCTGCACTTTGGCACACCGGTAGGTTCTGATATGGCCACGCCCGACGAAGTCGCTGCTGAGATTGACCGCCAGGTGATTGGTGGCTATCGACTGTTCCCCAGTCACTATTTGGCTTTAGAGGCGCTGGGCGAAGCACCGGAGCTGGTGGCACGCAAAGCCATCACTCGACAAGACCGTGAACGCTTTAATGCCCGGCTTGCCGAAGTGCCGGAGCCTCTGCGCCCCTACTGGCTTGCCCAGTACGCGAACCCTGTTAAACACAAGGCAGGGCGACTGACGCTCTAAATCAGCGTTTTAAGCTGCCATTTTAATAACGGGCAATTCATGCCCGTTGGCGGAAAAAATGCTATGGTCGATGCATTGATTGGTTTCGCATGGCGCTGTCGTCAATTGCGATCCTAAGGAGACCCCCATGTCCGGTTCAGAAATTCAGAAAACACGTATCATCAACGAGCTACGTGGCTTTATTCGTAAGCTGCTGCAAGACCCAAAGATCCTTGAGCAATCACTGGCGATTGCCAGAGAACAACTGACCGAAGGCAATAGCCCTGCGGTGATGGCGCGGATTGCCAACGAAATTTCCGATACCACCAGCGTGCATATACCGGAAGATCCGGCTGAACACTCTGAGGCTGATAAGCTCTTTTTAGAACTGCTGCGTGAAGTCGTTCAAGAAGAGCAAGCGCTTTATTAATCGTTGCTAGGACGTAACGGTATCGGCGAAGCGTTTAGCGACTTCGCCGTCTTTTTTACCATCGCCTGACCGGCACCCTTATTCACTCGGAATTAACCTTCACCATGTCTACTACCGCCACGCGCAACATTTTGGTGACTAGCGCGCTCCCTTACGCCAACGGAGCCATTCACCTCGGTCACTTACTTGAGTATATCCAGACTGATATCTGGGTACGTTTCCAGAAAAGCCGTGGCCAGCAGTGCTACTACGTATGTGCCGATGACGCCCATGGCACCGCCATTATGCTGCGTGCCGAGCAGGAAGGTATTACCTCTGAAGCCCTGATTGAGCGGGTTTCCAACGATCACCAAACAGACTTTGCCCGTTTTGGCGTTGGGTTCGACAATTACCACTCGACCCACTCCGCTGAAAACCGCCACTTCAGCGAAATGATTTATAAGCGCTTACGGGATAAAGGCCATATTGCCACCCGTGATATCGAGCAGATGTTTGACCCCCAGAAAGGCCTGTTT
Source organism: Halomonas sp. A3H3 (assembly GCF_000982975.1). Taxonomy (NCBI): domain Bacteria; kingdom Pseudomonadati; phylum Pseudomonadota; class Gammaproteobacteria; order Oceanospirillales; family Halomonadaceae; genus Halomonas; species Halomonas sp. A3H3. The sequence goes on from NZ_HG423343.1 coordinate 4,750,811, forward strand.
CTGGCTGACCGTTTTATTAAAGGCACCTGCCCTAAATGTGGCGCTGAAGACCAGTATGGCGATAACTGCGAAAAGTGCGGCGCTACCTATACTCCCGCCGACTTGATCAACCCCGTTTCAGCCATTTCAGGCGCAACGCCCGAAGTACGTACATCGACCCACTACTTCTTTAAACTGCCTGACTTTGCCGACTTCCTGCAGGGCTGGATTGACGACGGCCATGTGCAGCCGCAAATCCGCAATAAGCTGATGGAGTGGTTTGAGTCTGGCTTTAACGAGTGGGATATTTCCCGGGATGCGCCCTACTTCGGCTTCGAAATTCCCGATGCCCCGGGCAAATACTTTTATGTCTGGCTGGATGCGCCAATTGGCTATTTGGCCAGCTTCAAGAACTTGTGTGACCGCGAAGGTATCGACTTCGACAGCTACTGGAACAAAGGCTCTGATGCCGAGGTATATCACTTTATCGGCAAAGATATCGTCTACTTCCACGCGCTCTTCTGGCCCGCCATGCTGCATGGCGCGGATCTGCGCACCCCCACCGCCGTCAACTGCCACGGTTTCCTGACGGTAGACGGCGCCAAGATGTCGAAATCCCGCGGCACCTTTATTAAAGCCGCCACCTACGCCGACCATCTCAACCCGGAATACCTGCGCTACTACTTTGCCGCCAAGCTTACTTCCAAAGTTGATGACCTGGATCTGAATTTGGACGATTTTGCCGCGCGGGTAAATTCAGATTTAGTCGGCAAGGTGGTCAACATTGCCAGCCGCTGCGCCGGTTTTGTTAAAAAGCTCGGCAGTGGCAGCCTCTCAAGCCACTGCGCTGAGCCACAGATGGTCGCCCGCTTTATTGCCGCCGGTGATGATATTGCCGAAGACTTTGAAGCCCGGGAATTTAGCCGGGCAATGCGCAAAATTATGGAACTGGCGGATGAAGCCAACACCTATATTGCTGATAAAGAACCCTGGGCGCTGGCCAAGCAGGATGGCCGTGACACAGAGGTGCTTGAGATATGCTCGGTAGGCATTAATCTGTTCCGCCAGTTGATGGTTTATTTGGCTCCTGTGGTACCCGCCATGGCTGAAGAGGCCCGTGTTTTTCTTAACGTTGAGTCGCTGGACTGGCACACTCGTCAAAGCGTACTCACTGATCACCCAATCAATAAATTCAAACCGCTGATGACACGCGTTGAACGCGATAAAATCGATGCCATGATTGAAGCGTCGAAGGAAGATCTCGTGGAAGAGCAAAAATTGAAAGAAGCGCCCAAAGGCCCGCTGGCGGAAGAGCCTATCGCCGAGGAAATCGACTTTGCCGCCTTTGCTAAAGTCGACCTGCGCATTGCGCGTATTGCCAAAGCCGAATACGTAGAAGGCGCCGACAAACTGCTGCAATTGACCCTCGACCTGGGTGGCGAAACCCGCAACGTCTTCTCCGGCATTCGCTCCGCCTACGCCCCGGAAGCCCTGGAAGGCCGCTTAACGGTCATGGTCGCCAACCTGGCTCCGCGCAAAATGCGCTTCGGCGTATCGGAAGGCATGGTGCTGGCCTCTGCTAACGAAGATGGCATCTACCTGCTCTCTCCCGATGCAGGTGCCGAGCCGGGTCAGCGGGTAACCTAACCCGTCGCATAAGCGGTAAGCAGGTTAAAGGGCAGAGACTCAAAAGCGCTCTGCCCTTTGCATTTTTATTATAGCGGCAATTTTATTCAAACTTCCTCCTGCATAGGTTTTTCACACATCAAACTTCCTTGCCTCCCACTAGCCAGCGCCGCCTTTTCTTCGCACAATACGCTGTCATGAGTGAGTTATTTATCATTTTGATCAGCACTGCCCTGGTCAACAACTTCGTACTGGTTCAGTTCTTGGGCCTATGCCCGTTTATGGGCGTCTCCAATAAACTGGAGTCGGCCATGGGCATGTCCCTGGCCACTACCTTTGTGCTGACTCTGGCATCGGCCGCTAGCTTCGTGGTTTATCACGGCCTGCTTGTGCCGCTGGATGTAACCTACCTGCGTACCATTAGTTTTATCGTGGTGATCGCCGCCGTGGTGCAGTTTACCGAAATCATGGTGCGCCAACTGAGTCCGCTGCTGCACCAGGTGCTGGGCATTTTCCTGCCGCTGATCACCACCAACTGCGCGGTATTGGGTGTAGCCCTGCTGTCGTTAAACCGTGAATTAAGCTTTTTCCACACCATCCTTTATGGATTGGGCGCAGCACTGGGCTTCTCGCTTATTTTGGTGCTGTTTGCCGCGATGCGCGAACGTTTAGCGGGGGCGGATATTCCCAAACCCTTCCAAGGCGCCGCGATTGCTATGGTCACCGCCAGCCTTATGTCGTTAGCATTTTTAGGGTTTTCAGGGTTGGTGCAGGGATGAAGGCAGCGCGCAATGAATAGCATCATTGGAATCCTCAGCGCCGTCGCGGTATTAACCGGCTTGGGTATCGGTTTTGGCGCCCTGCTGGGCTTGGTGAGCGAGCGCTTTAAGCGCGAAGATAACCCGCTAGTTGAGCAAATTGATGCGCTACTGCCGCAAACCCAGTGCGGCCAGTGCGGCTACCCAGGCTGCCGCCCTTACGCTGAAGCCATTAACCAGGGTGATGCGCTGAATAAATGCCCTCCGGGTGGCGAAGCGACGATTCACGCCCTTGCCGATCTTCTCGGGCGCGACCCCGAGCCCCTGGATGGCGAAGCGCAAAGCGAAGCCAAGGTGGCATTTATTCGCGAAGCGGAGTGCATTGGCTGCACCAAGTGCATCCAGGCCTGCCCGGTCGATGCGATTATCGGCGCGGCTAAATTAATGCATACCGTGATTGAAGACGAGTGCACCGGCTGCGATCTCTGCCTTGACCCCTGCCCCGTGGACTGTATCGATATGCTGCCACGCTCAGCCCCGCTCACCCAGTGGCAGCCGGTAGTGGCGCACTCATCAAACATGATTGCCAGCGACCGCCAACCCGCTTCAGGGGTGTCTTGATGTCGAACGCCTTTGACTTCCCGGGAGGGATTTACCCCCCCGAACGCAAACAGCGTTCAAACCAATCCGCGCTGATTGAAGCGCCACTGCCCCGCCGGGTCACTCTCCCCCTTCAGCAGCACAGCGGTCAGCCAGCGAAGCCCTGTGTGGCGCAAGGAAATGCGGTAAAAGTGGGCAGCGTGATTGCCAAACGTGAAGGTATGGTCTCTAGTGCCCTGCACGCCAGTATTAGCGGTACGGTGAGCGAGGTTAGCACTACCCAAATCAGCATTGAGGGTGACGGGCAAGATGAGTGGCTTAGACTGCCACCATTGGTGTGGCAAAATGTCGAACCCCACGCGCTGCTTGAGCGTTTAAACGAGAGCGGCATCGTCGGCTTAGGTGGCGCCGGGTTTCCCACCCATATTAAAGCGCGGGTGGTCGAACAACATACGATTCACACCCTGGTGATTAACGCCGCCGAGTGCGAGCCCTATATCACCGCCGATGATCTTACCCTGCGCCACTACGCTAACGAGGTGCTTGAAGGCGCACAGATAATCGCCAAACTGTGTGGCGCGCAGCATATCGTTATTGGCATCGAGGATAACAAACCCGAGGCCATTGACGCGCTGAAGCAAGCCCTAACCAATAGTCAGCCAGTCCCCGTCGAGCTGGCCGTGATCGCCACCCGCTACCCCAGCGGCGGCGAACGACAACTGATTAAAAAACTGCTAGACCTCAACGTACCCAGTGGCGGGCTGCCTGCTGATGTTGGCGTGCTGTGCCACAACCCAGGCACGCTACTGGCGATACTACACGCAGTGCGCGATGGTCAGCCGCTGGTTTCCAGGGTGGTCACGCTGACTGGAGAGGCCATCACCCAGCCCGGCAATCGCTGGGTGCGTCTGGGCACATCGGTTAGAGAGCTGCTGGAGCAGGCAGGGTTAAATACCCCAGAGTTACACCAAGTGATTCAAGGTGGCCCCATGATGGGCGCGCCACTGCTAACGCTCGATACGCCGGTCACTAAGCTTACCAACTGCTTAATCGCGGCCACGCTTGAAGAGTTACCGCCGCCCCCAGCAGAATCGCCCTGCATTCGCTGCGGTGAGTGTGAAAGCGTTTGCCCGGTAGCACTGCTGCCCCAACAGCTGCACTGGTACGCCCGCGCTCAGGATGATGCCAAGCTTGAGCGCTACCACCTATTTGATTGCATTGAGTGCGGTGCCTGCAGCTACGTCTGCCCCAGCCATATTCCGCTCGTGGTGGATTACCGGGAAGCTAAAAGCCGGTTACGCCTGCAGCGAATTGAGACAGCAAAAGCGGAGCACGCCAAGCACCGTTTTGAGTTTCGCCAAGCGCGGCTTGCTCGGGAGGAGGCTGAGAAACAGGCACGCAAGCAAGCCCGCCAGGCGCAGCAGCGGCGCCCTTCTAACACTGCCGCAACCAACAGCGAAAAGGTCGACTTACGCGGTCTGCGCATCGCCCATGCCGCCGCCAAAGCATCGGTCAAAAAGGCTGAAAAAACCCTGGCGCGCGTCGCTCAGGAAGATCCTAAACAATCCCTGGATGACTTAGAAATGCAGCTTGCCACCGCCCAGGAGAACTTGAAAGCAGCCGAGTTGCAGCTTGCCCAGGCGCGCGAACAGCAGTCTAGCGAGGAGTCGCCATGAGCATGATGCACGCCTCAGGCGTTAAAGATGCCATGACGGCAACCGCGGTGCCACCAACGGCAAGCTTAATGCGCTGGGTAATTGCAGCAACCCTGCCAGGCATCGCCACCATGAGCTACTTCTTTGGCCTTGGAGTTATCAGCAATGTACTGTTAGCCGCCGCTTTTGGTATTGCGCTTGAAGCCGCCGTGCTACGGCTACGCAAGCGCCCCATTCGTGTGACGCTGAATGACTCAAGTGCCCTGCTTACCGGCGTTTTGCTGGGCACGTCACTGCCACCCGCTAGCCCCTGGTGGCTTGTCGGCGTGGGTATGATCGCGGCAATTGTAGTCGCCAAGCAGCTATACGGCGGCTTGGGGCATAACCCGTTTAACCCCGCCATGGTGGGCTATGCGCTGCTATTGGTGTCGTTTCCTACCTACATGACGCTATGGGCACCGCCCCAGGAAATGCTACCTAATGATTTATGGGCGCAAATCACCGGAACTCTACCGACCGCCCAACTAGATAGTTTGAGCGGCGCAACACCGCTAGATGCTTTTAAGCACAAAGGGGACGCCGTGCTTGCCAGCGAGTTTTGGGCGGCTAACCCACTGCCGAATGGAACCCTAACTGCCTGGCGATGGGTAGCACTTGCTTGGCTAGTAGGTGGTGTGGTGTTGTTAGCGAAGCGGATTATTAGTTGGCATATTCCGATCGCGATGCTTGGCAGCCTAGTACTACTGGACACGCTGTTTTATCTCAGCGACCCCAGCCACTTTGCTTCACCGCTGTTTCACCTGCTCACCGGGGCAACGCTATTCGGGGCGTTCTTTATTGCCACCGACCCGGTCTCCGCTGCCACCAGCCAACGCGGCAAACTTATTTATGGCGCGGGGATCGGTGCGCTGGTTATCATTATTCGCACCTTTGGCGGCTACCCCGATGCTGTGGCGTTTGCGGTCTTACTGATGAACCTGTGCGTACCATTACTGGATATATATAGCGTGCCGCGGCCCACTGGCCAGCAAAAAGCTTCACCGGGTAAGCCAGGAGAACAGCCATGACGCTGCTCCAGGCCATGCGGCGTGGCGCCTTCGCGCTGGGCACCTTTGCACTGATTACCGCCGGCAGTGTCGCGCTTACCCGCGCGCTAACCGCCGAACGTATAGAGACACATCAGTTGGCTTACCAACACCGCCAGTTGCAGGAAGTACTGCCCCAAGCGCTGGCGAATACCCCCGTCACCCAGGTACTGGAGAGCACCTTTACCCTTCCCAACCCACAAGCGCTAGGGCTGGCGAGTGATAGCCAAGGCTGGTGGGTAAGTGGCAGCGAGAACAATAACCCGAGCCGAAACGGAAGCAGCGCAGTGATCTTGCCGGTGGTAACCCGCCAGGGATATAACGGCAAAATCCACCTACTGATTGGCATTGATGAGCACCAGCGTATCAGCGGCGTGCGCGTTACCCAGCACCAGGAAACGCCTGGGCTAGGCGATGACATTGAGCGCAGCCGCAGCGACTGGATCACCCGGTTTAATGGTTTAAGGTTAGATAGCTTGCCACCAGAAGGCTGGGCGGTAGCTAAAGATGGCGGTCACTTTGATGCGTTCACCGGTGCAACGATTACGCCCCGAGCCGTGGTCAACGCTGTCCATAAAGCGCTTCAGTACGCCGCCGATACACCGCTACCGATGTCATTTGAGGAGCCCACCTTATGAGCCAGTGGCGCGAACTAGCCCAAAGCGGCCTTTGGTCGAATAACCCCGCGCTGGTGCAACTGCTGGGACTTTGCCCGCTGCTAGCCGTGAGTGGAAATGTCGTCAATGCGCTGGGGCTGGCGCTGGCTACGCTACTGGTAATGGTAGGCGCCAGCACGGCGATTTCGCTGATTCGTCACCAGGTGCCCAGCGCGGTGCGCTTGCCCGCTTTCGTAATGGTAATTGCAGCTTTTGTTACCTGCGCTGAACTGCTCATGGCCGCCTACGCCTACCCGCTCTATCAGGTATTGGGGATTTTTATTCCGCTGATCGTGACCAACTGCGCCATTCTTGGCCGAGCCGATGCATTTGCTTCCCGCCAGCCGGTGCTTCCAGCGGCCATTGATGGCTTTATGATGGGGTTGGGTTTTGCTGCGGTACTGGTGTTACTTGGCGCTCTGCGCGAGTTGCTGGGCCAAGGCACGCTGTTTAGCGATATGGCGCTACTGTTTGGGCCGCAAGCGGCCAGTTGGCAGCTGACGATTGCCGACGACTACCAGTTCCTGTTTTTCGTGCTGCCGCCCGGCGCGTTCTTTGTGGCGGGCCTGTTAATCGCGCTGAAAAACGTTATCGATCAACGCAATGCTGCCCGTGCCAAGCCAGTCGCGGCAGCACCCCGAACTGAGCGCCGCGTACGGGTTACCGGCACGATTAAATAGTTGGCAAGATGCCGAAAGTACACATGTAAGCAACTGCTTGTATTTATAACGCGTATTTATTAAGAGACCCGCCATGAATGCCCAAAAGCGTCATGAAATCTTTGCTCGCCTTCAGGCAGAGAACCCGCACCCCACCACCGAGCTTAATTGGAACACGCCCTTTGAGCTGCTGGCTGCCGTACTGCTTTCTGCTCAAGCCACCGATGTAGGCGTCAACAAAGCCACGGCGCGGCTCTACCCGGTCGCTAACACACCCCAAGCGATCATTGATTTAGGTATCGATGAGCTTAAAGCGCATATCAAAACCATCGGCCTGTACAACACCAAAGCCGAAAACCTGATGAAAACCTGCCATATCCTCGTTAATCAGCACGGTGGCGAAGTGCCCGACACCCGCCAAGCGTTGGAAGCCTTACCCGGCGTAGGCCGTAAAACTGCCAATGTGATTCTCAACACGGCATTTGGTCAGCCCACCATGGCGGTGGATACGCATATTTTCCGGGTATCCAATCGCACCGGCATCGCTAAAGGCAAAGATGTCGTTGAGGTGGAGCAAAAACTGCTGCGCCATGTGCCAAAAGGGTTTCTGCACGATGCTCACCACTGGCTAATTCTGCACGGCCGCTACACCTGTATCGCGCGCAAACCCCGCTGTGGTAGCTGCATTATCGAGGATCTGTGCGACTATAAAGACAAAACCGAACTTGCTTAACGGCTAGCAGCCTGTCGGGCTTGACCGATCGTCGCGAGAAGCACGGATTTTGAGCCAAATTTATCGATCGATTGAGGCGAATAGCGCGCTATTTAACGAAATCGATCGAATAAAGTTGGCCAAAATACCGGGATTCGCAGTAGATCAGTGTTAAGTCCGACAGGCTGCTAGGCCATCAAGTCGAACTCATCAGCAACTGGCGGTAAGCCTCACGCCAAGCGGGCCACTCCCAAGCGGTAGTATCAAGTAGTTCAGGGCGAGTCGCTGGATCGTTAAGCCAAGCACTGAGCCGGTCGTAAAGCCCTTCCCGGGTACCGTCATAGCGATAGGCAGGCGGATAAAGCGCCGGGAAGCAGAGCCGATCAGGCACCAGCGGCAACGCCCCGCGCTGGGCCGCCTCCATGATCGCCAACCCCTGAAATTCATGCCAAGTGGTCGAAACCACAATATCCGCGCTATCCAACAACTCACGGTAGGCCTCCTCCGGCTGTGGCTCCCAAGCCACAATATGCTTGGCTAAGCGCTGCTCGGCCTCGGCAAAAATAGCGGGGACTTGGCGGAAACGCTGACCAAGCACCGCCAGTTCAAACGCTACACCGGCTTCGCTTAACGCAAACAACACGGTGAAGAAGTCGTCGGGATTTTTGTCATACTCCCAGCGGTGATTCCAGATAATTCGCTGTGGCACCATTTTTTGAAAAGCCGTTTGCTGGCAAGGTGCTAAGTTTTTAGATGCTAAGTTTTCAAGCTCTACGTTTTCAGGTGCTAAGTTTTCAGGGGCTAAGTTTTCAGGGGCTGTGCTATCAGGAATGGGCACCGGCAATACCATAGCCCGCTCGCGTATCGCTTCTAATGGCTTAGCTGCCGGAAGGTTTTCCGGCATTTTTTTCAAAAAAGCTCGCGCGCCATCAATAAAGGAGTCACGGTTATAGGCGCTGTTAAACACCACGCTATCCGCCGCCAGCGCCGTATAGAGATTGACCATTTTGGCCTCTACTTGTGGCATTTGATCGCTCGACTCAGGATAGGCGAACTGGTTTTCATGAAAGTAGACAACCTTTTTTGCTCGACCCAGATGCGGGAACAGCCCTACCAGCGTTGCCAGATCAACCATCGAAGTGGCTAGCACTACATCAAACGACTGGCTGAGAGTATCGTGCTCTTTGAGCATCCAGCTCAGCGGATTGCCACGAATACGCCAAGCAAAATGTCGTGGCGGCAGGCTCAACTGCGTCCACGACACCTCCTCAAGCTGCGCCATTAAACTTTGTGCCCAGTAGCGATGGCTCACCGCCTCGTAGGCAGATAACAGGAGAACGCGCATTTACAGCCCTAACAGCCAGATCAGTGGAACGCCATAACATGTTAAGCAATGGCACAGAGGTGTGCAGTGTAACAAAGCGCGCTTACTAGGCTTTGTACGAAAACTGCCTGCGCTCGACAATACTGCGTTAAAAATCGCCTCGTGCGCGAGTCCGATCGAAATGCTCATTTACACCCCGTAAACTCCGCTTTCTCGTTGATTTTTGCCTTGTCTAGTCTTCGCTCGCCGACTTTTCGTGCAAACCCTAGCTCTTTTGCAATAGCACCCTGAACTTGCATGCATTCGGCCAAGGTCGTCTTGGCTGACCGGCTAGATATATCTAGACTGCAGCCATACCGCTTTAAAACAGATAAACGTTAAAACAAATAAAAGCAGGAGAGCTCAATGGCCAAAGTGCTCGTCGTCGATGACGAACCCAACATTGTTTTATCGCTAGAGTTCTTGATGGAGCAAGCAGGGTTTGAGGTCGTCACTGCCGAAGATGGTGAACAGGCCCTGGCAAGAGTGAATGATAGCCAGCCTGATCTACTGCTACTTGATATTAGCCTGCCGGGGATTAGCGGTTTTGACGTTTTAGAGCGACTGCGGAGCGAAGCGGCTACCGCCCAGCTCCCCATTATTATGTTGACCGCTCACGGGCGTGACGTTGAGCGGGAAAAAGGCATGGCGCTGGGCGCCGATGATTACATCACCAAGCCCTTCTCTACTCAGTCGCTGGTCGAAAAAGTCAAAGCGCTACTGATTGAGGAGCAGCCATGACCCGAGGCGGGCTGCCCAAGCGTCAGCGCCTGATTGGCCTCTGGTTGCTACTTAGCGGCATCAGCCTGCTGGGTGGAGCCATTTTCGCCGCTTGGCTGGATGCCAAGCTTGCTCCCACAGGCGTAACGCGCATCGCTCTCTGGCTAGGCAGTTTCTCCGGTGGCGCGACGATTTTTTTAGTCGGTTTACTGCTTGAGCGCATGCTGTTTACCCCGCTGCGCCATTTACAGGTGCAGCTGGCACGCCTGGTCGCCAACCCGGACGCCCGAGACGAGCACCCACCCGAAGGTTGGCTAAAAGGGCTGGGGCCCGACCTACGTCGAGTACGCGAAAGTTGGCGATCAGATCGCAGTCGCCTTGCCACCGCTCACGCTGACGGCGCCCGCAGCGCTGCACGTATTCGTCAGGAGCTGGAAACGCTGCTGCAAGTGCTCGAAACACCGCTGCTACTGTGTGATCACCACCGCCGGCTCATGCTGTTCAATCAGGCAGCCGAGGACTTCTTTGAGGGTAATACCGGGTTAGGGCTGGGTAAACGCCTGGAGGCGCTGCTGCCAGTAGCAAGCTTACAACAAATGCTCGGTCAACTGCCTAATGACGGCTCCCCGCGCGAGTTACTCGCTCCCTGTGATGACCGCTGGCTCAAAGTCATTTTACGCCGCGTACCGGGTAGCGATGGCGAAACACTGCTGACTTTTAGTGACGCCACCGCCTCTTGGTCGAGCGAAATGGGCGTTAGAGCGGAACTGGCGGCCATGCTGACCCCGCTTCGCCAGCATACCGCCAGCCTGACCAGCGCTGCTGATGCGCTGATACAGCTGCGCGATCAAAATGACGCCAGTACATCCTCTTTACGCCAGCGTTTTGAGCGGGTAATCCACGAGGAAGGCGTTACGCTTGGCGACAACGTGGCTAAAATCGGCCAGCTACTCGACGACATGCAACACCAGGGCGAGCGCTTGACGCCCATGTGGTCAAACGATTTCTGGCAAGCGTTGGATGAGCGTCTTGATCCGGAGCACCGCCTAATCACCCCGGTGGGCATGCCAGCCTGGTTTAAAGGCGACGCTCCGGCACTCATTGCGCTGTTCGACTCTTTAGTCAAATACCTCAATACCCATCTGCCTGACAGTGGCTTTGAGGGTGAGATGTGCCTGGGCAATAAGCGCGTCTATCTCGACCTTATTTGGCGCGGCAAAGCAATCCCTGAACACGAACTGGCGGAGTGGCGCCAGCAGCCGCTAAACTCCCTGCCATTGACGCCAAGCGTCGCGGATGTGCTGCGCCAACACGCCAGCGACATCTGGAGCCTTGCCGACGATGACGGCGTTCATTCACGTCTGCGACTCCCCCTGCCCGCCATGGAGCGCGTCGGCGCCCCACGAGAAACCGCCCCGCCGCGCCCTGAATTCCATGACTTTGGCATTGCCGACCTGCCTCCACCAGATGAAGCGCTGGCCAGCCGAACACTGCGCAGCCTGGAAATAGTCGCCTTTGATACGGAAACCACCGGGCTTGAGCTACGCCGAGGCGACACCGTCATCAGTCTTGGCGCCTGCCGCGTGGTCAACGCCCGTTTATTGGCAAGCGAGGTCTTCGATCAAAAAGTTGATCCGCAGCGGCCGATCCCGCCGGCTAGCACCGCGATTCACGGCCTTACCGATGCCGATGTGATCGGTGCGCCACCGCTGGATATTGTGCTTACCCGCTTTCGTGATTATGTCGGCGAAGCCGTCTTGCTGGCCCATAATGCCGCCTTTGATCTGCTTGCCATTAGCCACAAAGGGGTCGTTTTTGATATCCCTGTGATCGATACCCTACTGATTTCACGGGCACTGGACGAAGCACTCGATGGGCATGATCTGGATAGCCTTGCCCAGCGCTATGATCTGGCTTTTCCGCCGGGCACCCGCCACACTGCATTAGGCGATGCTCGTGTTACCGCCGAGCTATGGCTAGCTTTGCTGCCACGCCTAGAAGCCCGCGGCGTCGATACCCTTGAGCAGTTGTTAGCGCTGCAAGCCAACGCCTTCGACCGACAGGATGCCAGTGCCTAATGAAACCGTTCGGTGTTAAATCACGCCAAACAGAGCGCCTAATGGCTCTGGTGGCGATTGCCCTGCTACTGTTCTGCCCGCCGCTGATTATCGTGGTGGATCGCCTTCCCGCGTTTAGCGTGGGCTGGCTACCGCTCTATCTATTTATCGCCTGGGCTGGGGTGATCGGCTTAACCGCCTGGCTGATGGAACAGCGTGCAGGCCGCTAACCATGCGTAGTGAGGCGATTATCCTCGGCACCGCTTTTGGCTACTTGGCGCTGCTGTTTGTGGTCGCCGCCTGGGGCGACCGGCGGGCAGAGCAGGGTCGTTCCATCATTGGCTCGCCAACGGTATATGCCCTTTCTATTGCTGTTTACTGCACGGCCTGGACGTTCTACGGCAGCGTAGGGCGCGCCACTGAGTATGGCCCCAGTTTTATGCTCATCTATCTGGGGCCGACGCTGGCGATGCTGTTGGCCCCTTTTGTTATACGCAAGATGGTGCGCATTGCAGCGCGGCAACGGATCACCTCAATTGCCGACTTTATCAGTGCCCGCTACGGCAAAAGCACCAGTTTAGGCGCACTGGTTGCCCTAATGGCGCTGATTAGCATCACCCCCTATATTGCCCTGCAGTTAAAAGCCATCACTGTTAGCCATGCGGTACTGATCAATTATCCCCGCGCGGCCGACACTACGTTGGTGGATGAACACTTCTGGATGGATAAGTCCCTCTGGGTCGCCCTGGTGTTGGCGGTGTTTATTATTCTGTTTGGCACACGCCACCTGGATGCCAGCGAGCGCCATGAAGGCATGGTGGCAGCGATCGCCGTGGAATCTATCGTTAAGCTGGTAGCCTTTATGGCCGTTGGCGTGTTCGTGGTGTTTGTGATGTTTGAAGGCCCCGCCGCGCTGTTTGCCCAGGTAGCGGCCACGCCGGCCCTTGTCGATAGCATGCGGTTGAATAGTGTTCCTGGTGGGGTCACCGGCTGGGTGGGCATGCTGGTGCTGGCCTTTTTGGCCTTCTTAACCTTGCCTCGCCAATTCCAGGTATTGGTGGTGGAGAATGTCGATGAGCAGCACTTAGCCAGAGCAAGCTGGCTATTCCCCCTCTACATGCTGCTGATTAATCTGTTCGTTATTCCCATTGCGCTGGCTGGCCTGCTGTTAGGCGTAAGCGCAGGTGATCCAGACAGCTTCGTACTCACGCTGCCGCTCTCAGCTGGTTTAGAAGGGCTGCCGCTACTGGTCTTTATTGGTGGTCTGTCTGCGGCGACAGGCATGGTGATTGTGGAGACAATCGCGCTTTCCACTATGGTTAGCAATCAGTTGGTGATGCCACTGCTGCTTCGCTCACGGCGCCTGCACCTGAGTACCAAAGGGGAGCTTGCCGGCTGGCTGTTGGGTATTCGGCGCATCGCTATCGTGCTGATTCTACTGCTTGGCTATCTCTATCATGCTCTGATTGGTGACTCCTATAGCCTTGTCACTATTGGCTTGGTCTCCTTCGCTGGGGCCGCGCAGTTTGCTCCAGCGCTTTTGATTGGACTCTATTGGCGTGGCGCTACTCGCCAAGGCGCCACCGTTGGTTTAATCGCCGGGTTCTTAATCTGGTGCTATACCCTGCTGCTACCCGGGTTTGCTCAATCCGGTTGGTTGGATACAGCACTGCTCACCAAGGGGCCATGGGGTATCGGTTGGCTAGTGCCCTACAGCTTATTCGGGCTCGAAAATTGGGATATTTATACCCATTCGCTGCTCTGGAGCATGTTGGCCAACGTGGGGCTATTGGTGGGGGTATCGCTGTTTACCCGCCCTACACCCCTTGAGCAAACTCAGGCGGCACTGTTCACCGAAGCGATGCACCCCAATTTGCAAACCACCTCACTGTCTACATCACTATGGCGCGGGCAAACTACCCAGGGTGCACTCAAAGAACTACTCGTTCGCTATCTTGGCACCCCGACCACCCGCCGCGTATTCAGCCATAGCGGAACCAAAAGCGCTTATGCAGCGGACGAGCCAGCCACCGCGGAGCTGATTACTCGCGCCGAACAGGCACTGGCGGGGGCGTTGGGTAGCTCCTCAGCGCGAGTATTGATCAACTCGGTGGTACGCGGCGAAGCACTGGATATTGAGTCGATTCTGAGCATTCTGGACACGACCTCACAAACTCTGGAGTACAACCGCCGTTTGGAGCAGAAGTCTCAGGAGCTGGTGCAAATTGGCGAAGAACTGCGTAGTGCCAATGAGCGCCTGCGTGAGCTGGATCGCTTGAAAGATGAGTTTGTCGCCATGGTCAGCCACGAGCTACGCACGCCGCTCACCTCGATTCGCGCCTTTGCCGAAATATTGCGCGATAGCAGCCAACTGCCTGATGAAAAACGTCAGCATTTTCTTGGCGTGATCGTCCACGAGAGCCAGCGCCTGTCACGTTTAATTGAAGAAATTCTGGATCTTGCCCGTCTGGAGAGCGGCCGTTTAACGCTTAACCCCGTTCCTCTTGATCTTGCCGCCCTGACTCGGCATAGCATTGATGCTATTGCGCATCTGCATGAGGAGCGCGGCATAGTGCTAGACGTTAGCTTAGAAGCTGACCCTGCGATGGTGGTTGGCGATCATGACCGTTTAGAACAGGTGATTATTAACCTGCTTGATAACGCGGGTAAGTTTGCCGATCGGGAGCAGCCAAAAGTGCGCCTCACGCTTTATCGTCATCGCCGTCATTTCCGTCTGAGCGTAGAGGATAACGGTGCGGGTATTAGCGAAGATGAGCGTGAGCGGGTATTTGAAAAATTCCATCAAATTCAGCAAGGCGATGATATTCCCCGTGGTCGGCCAAGGGGCAGCGGCTTAGGACTACCGATTAGCCGGGGCATTATCGCCCACCTGGGGGGACGGCTTTGGGTCGAGGATGCTAAAACCTTAGGCGGTGCCTGCTTAACGCTAGAACTCCCCGCTGCGCCTCCAACATAAAGCGTTGATTCCTTATTGGTGACAACGGCTAGCCTTGCTCACTAAAACTAAGTTATTCTTTACTCCAGAGTTCTACTTTCGCCTGAAGAAGCATGTCGTGGATGAGCCGATGAAAAATGAGTGTCACCTTCCTCAAAAAGCGAATACAAATGAGTACACTATTGCGATCCAGCCAATAGTGGATGCTCAGCTACGTCATGTCGCCGATGAACTTCTTTATCGGGCTAATGAAACGAATCAGACTGCTAACGTTTTTGATAATGTCCAAGCCACCGCCAGAGCATGTGCTATTGCTGTCTATGAAATTGGCCTGGATAAACTTTGCGGCACACGCCAGCTGTTTATTAATGCTTCTGCAGACTGGCTCACCAATCCAGACCTGACTGGGCTACCTAGTCAACAAATAGTCATTGAGGTTCTCGAGGATACTTCACCTACTAAAGAAGTTATTGATGCCTTGCACTACATTAAAAGCCAAGGGTATAAATTAGCGTTAGATGATTTTATCCTAGATGAACATAACCATGCATTTCTGCCCTTCTGCGACATCGTCAAATTTGACATATCCAACGACTTACCTAAAAAACTAATAAAAAAGCTACACAAAGAAGGGATTACACTTCTGGCTGAACGAGTTGAGACACAGGAAGAGTTCAAGCAGTGTAAAGCGCTAGGTTTTACTCTTTTCCAGGGCTATTTTTATGAGCGCCCCAAAACCCAACTAACTCAAACAGCTCGTCTCTCAACGTCACGCGCCAATCAAATGCAGCTACTCTCCGCACTGTATAGTGACAATGTGCGTCTCTCTGAAATCAGTACGTTAGTGGCTAGGGATCCTTACTTACTGAGCGCAATATTCAAGCGCGCAAACTCCGCGGAGAAGGGCTCACGTCGTCCCACGACGAAACTGATTGATTGTTTACATATTATAGGGCTGAGGGAGCTACGTACCCTAGTTACTATTGTTATGCTCGCTGACAACAGCCCTGTGAGCAAACTTAACCTTATCAAAGGGTTAACCCGGGCATTTGCATGTAAAATGATGGCCGACCAACGTAGACTCGATGAACAGGAAAGCTTTATCGCGGGTTTATTCTCGCTAATGCCTACCATCCTGGGGATTAGTGCCGAACTCATGAAGAATGAAATCAGGCTTGGGCGCTTTATTGAAGATGCTATCAATCAGCGTATAGGCTCATTAGGTAAGTTACTTAATGATGTGGAGGCCGCAGAGAGTCAATTTTCTCCTCTAGATTTTCCATCCGACGTCATGCTCCAAGCGGCTTCTAAAGCGCGCTCGCTTGTTTATACCGACGCTAGCTGATTTATTTTATACGCTGCTTTGAGCGCTAGCACTCAAACGTTTAATCTGCTGTAGATCAAACTTCAGCAGTAATCGCTCGTCTTCGCGCAGGCGCCGCAGGTCAACCCAGCCATCTGCAGCCTGACCGCGAGCTTTGTTATACCGCTGCTGATCCAATAGGCGCTGCTGCAGTCGCTCAAAAGCGGCTACAAGCAACGCCGATTCAGCCGACGTTAGCGCATCCGTTGCATGGCTTAGCGCGATCAATCGCTCGCGGGTGGGTATATCGCGCAGCCCGTACCGCAAGCAGAGTAAGCGTGCAGCGCTAATCAACGGCAACAAGCCTTGATGCTTAAGATTAAGGGCTTGTTCGTGAGGGGCATCCAGGCCCGGGCTTGAGGCAAACCGCCCAAAGCGATCCAGCGCCACCGGCAGCTCATCCAGTAGCGCCGCCATTTCATCCATAAACAGTGGCGCTTTGGGAAGTGTCGAAGCGATGCTCTCACCCAACTGCTTAGCAAGCGCCGGATTACCAGCGACCGGGGCAAAATCGAGTAAGATATTAGTCTGTTGTACGCGCTTTACCCGGCGGTCAGCGCTCCAAATGTCTAGCTGCGCGTGCCACTCACTCAGCCGTTTGCGCCACATCGGCCATCGCGCCATGACATGGCCATTGCAGAGCGGAATACCGGCCTCATCCAGGCGCTGGGTAAACCGCTCGCCCAGCGCTTGAAAGTAGCCGTCGATCTCTACGTGGCGATGGTCAGGATAATCGTCAATAATCAGCGCATTATCCTGGTCGGGGCCTAGCAGGCTCTCAAAACGCGCCGCGGAACCTAGTAGCAGTATGCAGTAGTCGACTGGCGGAGCGCCCCACCCCTGCGCCTGCATTTCGTCCAGGGATTGCGCAATAGCCTGACGATAAAGTAAAGCATTGTGGTCGCTGATGATTTGGCTAATACGCCAGGCGGGTAAATCATAATGCACCAACGTTTCGACCAGCGGCAGTTGCCACGCATAGACGTCAGCTAATGAGGTTTGCGGCGAGGGGAATGTAGAGAAGAGTTTCGAGAAGAGATGATCTAACGGCGCATTAAGCGCCGAGGTATTAAGCGTTCCATCCTCATGGAACAGAGAGCGCCAGGGTGAGGCTTGGTGTACTAAACGCATACGCCTCTCCTTTACTAGAATGATATGATGGCGTTGTTGCTACTCGCCCTCGCCTGCCCTGCGCGGGTCTGGCTCGAACATCGCTTCACCTACTTCATCAATATAGCGCTGCGCTTTGGTGATCATCATGGCATCACAGGCCTCTCGCCCTGGGAGCATATCGGAACGCTCAAAGCGGTGCTCAAGAGTTTCACCACTGGCGTCGGCCTTGCGAATCCAGCCACTGACGCGGTACTGACCGCTCTGATTGTCTGGCTGAGAGACAATCTCGTAACCTTTGTATTCCACCGGCTCAGCAGCTTTGGTGGTAGCACCTGGCTCAGCCTGACGATCACTACCGAAGAGACCGGAAAATAATTTCTTAAGCATAATGGCTCCTTTGCTTGCAGGGCGGCAAGGAGATGGCCACCCTGCAAGATATAAGCTGCTTTTATCAGCGCTTCATTAGCTCTGCTTACGACCCTTGCCTGCGGCAATGCGCAAACGCAGCGCGTTTAACTTAATAAAGCCTTCGGCATCTTTCTGATTGTAAGCGCCAGCATCATCTTCAAAGGTAGCGATTGATTCATCAAACAGCGACTCATCGGATTTGCGTCCCACTACGGTAGCGCTGCCTTTGTAGAGCTTCATACGCACGACACCCGCTACATTCTTTTGGGTCTCGTCAATGGCCGCCTGCAGCATGCGACGCTCAGGGCTCCACCAGTAACCGTTGTAGATCACTTCTGCGTACTTCGGCATCAACTGATCTTTTAGGTGGGCTTCTTCGCGGTCTAGGGTGAGCGACTCAATGGCACGGTGAGCACGCAACATAATGGTGCCCCCTGGCGTTTCATAGCAGCCACGAGATTTCATGCCCACGTAGCGGTTTTCAACAATATCCAAACGACCGATACCGTTGTCGCCACCCAGCTTGTTGAGTTTTTCGAGCACTTCATGGGCTTTCAACAGCTCGCCGTCGATGGCCACGATATCGCCCTTTTCAAACGTCAGTTCAACATAGGTGGGCTGGTCGGGCGCGGCTTCAGGAGAGACACTCCAGCGCCACATATCGTCTTCAGCTTCGGCCCAGGGATCTTCCAAAATGCCGCCCTCATAGGAGATGTGCAGCAGGTTGGCATCCATTGAGTAGGGCGATTTTTTCTTTTTATTAGAAAAATCGACCGGAATTTTATGCTCTTCGCAATACGCCATTAGCTTTTCGCGGGAAGTTAAATCCCACTCCCGCCAAGGGGCGATCACTTTTACGCCGGGCTTCAGGGCATAGCCGCCAAGTTCGAAACGCACCTGGTCGTTGCCTTTACCCGTAGCACCATGGGAAATAGCGTCAGCACCCGTTTCATTGGCAATTTCGATCAACCGCTTGGCAATCAGCGGACGAGCGATAGAGGTACCCAGCAGGTACTCGCCCTCATAGATAGTATTGGCGCGGAACATCGGGTAGACGTAGTCACGCACGAACTCTTCACGCAAGTCTTCGATGTAAATCTCTTTCACGCCAAGCGCTTGCGCTTTAGTTCGCGCCGGTTCGACTTCTTCACCCTGACCGATGTCGGCAGTAAAGGTCACTACCTCGCAGTTGTAGGTTTCTTGCAACCACTTAACGATAACGGATGTGTCCAGGCCGCCTGAATATGCCAGCACAACCTTTTTGACATCGGACATTCTTTGCTCCTCGTTGACCATAAGATGTTCATTCGTAAAAACTACACTTGCCACTAGTGCCTGGCGAATGTGATAGCTCGTATTTGATAGCTCGTTGGAGTAAACCGTTGAGACTAACGTTGAGTATAGCGTTCTCAATGCCCAGCGAATACCGTCAACGACGCCTGGGGGCTAAAGCTGCTAGAATCTCCCCATTCAAAGCGGTGGTTTGCCGCTGATGTTGACTGATGACTCGCTTTACTATTACTCGCTTTAAACCAAGGAGAGCTGCATGAGCGAGGCTATTGCCCGCGAATTAATGGCCCAACGTTTTCGCAGTTACCTGCCTGTGGTCGTTGATTTAGAAACCGGGGGATTTAATGCCCAAGGCGACGCTGTACTCGAGATAGCCGCCGTCACGCTGACCATGGATCCGGAGGGCAACCTGCTTCCTGATGCTACCTATGCCTACCACATTCAGCCCTTTGAAGGGGCGAATGTAGAGCAGTCTGCGCTCGATTTTACCGGTATCAACCTGGACGACCCCCTGCGTCGCCAGGTGGCGCTGAGCGAGTCTGAAGCGCTGGGCGAAATTTTCCGTCCGATTCGTAAATCGATCAAAGCCCACGACTGCACGCGCGCTATTTTAGTCGGCCATAATGCGGCGTTCGACCAGGGCTTCTTGAACGCGGCGGTCAATCGCTGCGGCATTAAGCGCAATCCTTTTCACCCGTTCTCAAGCTTTGATACCGCCACCCTTGCAGGCCTGGTCTATGGTCAAACGGTACTTGCCCGGGCCTGTCGTGCCGCAGGCATTGAGTTTGACAACAAAGCCGCTCACTCCGCTCGTTATGACACCGAGCGCACTGCCGAACTGTTTTGCGCGATGGTTAATCGCTATAAAGACCTGGGTGGCTGGCAACTTGCCCAGCGCGAGCAAGAGATGGATGGTGCGGATTAACACCTCGCCGTCAACAACGTAGCCGCTGATGCAGAGAGCCATTGATGCAGAGAACTGGGCTTTACGCTAAACTTCGCCCCATTACAGCAATCTGGTTTAGCACCGACAATGCCGGGTAGCGGGTATTTGGCGGTGATAAATATATCGATTAAAACTATCCGTTTTTAGGAGATGAGACGTTTCCATGGCCCAGCATAATGCCTTTTACGCCCAATCAGGTGGCGTCACCGCCGTGATCAACGCCAGCGCCTGCGGCGTTATCGAAGCCTGCCGTCAAGCCCCCGATCAAATTGGCAAGGTTTACGCCGGTCATAACGGCATTATCGGTGCCTTAACGGAAGACCTTATCGACGTTACCCAGGAGAGCGATGAGGCAATTGCAGCGCTGCGCCATACGCCGGGCGGCGCTTTTGGCTCCTGCCGCTATAAGCTCAAAGATATTGACACCCACCGTGCCCAGTACGAGCGCTTGATCGAAGTCTTCAAAGCCCACGATATTCGCTATTTTTTCTATAACGGCGGCGGCGATAGCGCCGACACCTGCTTAAAGGTCTCTCAACTTTCCGAGAAGCTGGGCTATCCGCTGACCGCTATCCACGTGCCTAAAACCGTCGATAACGACCTGCCGATTACCGATAACAGCCCGGGCTTTGGCAGCGTGGCCAAGTATATTGCCACCTCAACGCTGGAAGCATCGCTGGATATCGCCTCCATGTGCGCTACCTCCACCAAGGTATTTGTGCTCGAAGTGATGGGCCGCCACGCGGGCTGGATTGCCGCTGCAGGTGGTTTAGCCGGCGAAGCCGAAGGCGAGCCGCCGCATATGATTATCTTCCCGGAAATCCCCTTTAACCGTAAAGCGGCCATGGCACGGGTTGAAGAAAGCGTTAAACAGTATGGCTACTGCGTTATTGTGGTTTCTGAAGGCGCTCGCTACGAAGATGGCACTTTCCTGGCCGATGCAGGTAACACCGATGCGTTCGGCCACCGCCAGCTTGGCGGCGTGGCACCAACACTTGCCGGTATGATCAAGCAGGATTTGGGCTACAAGTATCACTGGGCAGTGGCCGACTATCTGCAGCGCGCGGCGCGTCATCTGGCATCTAAAACCGACGTTGAACAAGCCTATGCGGTGGGTCGCGAAGCAGTAACCTTGGCGCTGGCGGGTAAAAACGCCATGATGCCCGCCATTCGTCGCATCTCTCAGGCGCCCTACCAGTGGGATGTGATCTCTGCCCCGCTCTCCCAGGTGGCCAACCAAGAGAAGTTTATGCCCCGTGACTTTATTAGCGAAAACGGTTTTGCCATTACCCAGGCCTGCCGGGACTACCTCTCACCGCTGATTCAGGGCGAAGACTTCCCACCGTTCGAGAATGGCCTACCCAAAGTCGCCAAACTGAAACTGGCCAAAGCAGAACGCAAGTTGCCCATTTTTACGCTGTAAACGGATCACCGGTCATTGCGAACTGAGATTGCTTCGTCGCTTCACTCCTCGCAATGACCTACCCTTATGTCATTGCGAACGCAGTGAAGCAATCTCGGGGTTGGCTGCCACAATACACTTAGATTCCCGCGTCGCTTCGCTCCTCGCAATGACATAATCTTATTTATCCACCTTTACTACTTGGAGTTAGCGTAGCAACCAGGAAAGCACTAGCAGCAATAACAGAATTCCCGCTACACCCTGCCAGAAACGCCGCGGCTCCTGGCGGCTCTCTTCCCGATTGGGCAGCCGCCCGAGCGGCACCCTAAGCGCATGCAAAAACTCGGACATACGCCTAAACCGCAACGCCCTTTGTGGATCCAAGGCGCGGCGTAGTGCATCGTCTAATTCCTGAGAGATTTCAGGATTGGTGGTTCGCGCGCTGCGATAGGTCAACTCTTCGAGGTCGGTATGGCTGCGCAGCCTGTTGGGAGTCAGTGTATAAGGTAACGCACCGGTCAATAGCCAGTAAGTAGTGGAGGCTAGCGAGTACTGATCACTACGCCGACCGATGCTGTCGCCCAAGGCATACTCAGGTGCGCTGTGTTCGTTAAAGCCAATCTGCCTGAGCAACTCACCTGAGTGGCGATGCCCTTCCCCATCACGCATATGGCAGGCACTAAAATCGGTGAGCACGAGCTTGCCGTGAGGGTCGATCAAAATATTATCGGGATTGATCTGCTGATGAATAATGTCCCGATGATGCAGCGCTTGCACCGCTTTACCCAACTGATTGGCAATGTCCAGGCGCTGGGTCAGGCTGGCTTGAGGATGGCGCTCTGCCCACTGCCGCAGCGTCTCGCCTTCAATATGCTGCATCAGATAATAGAGGTAGCGTCGTGGCCGAGATGGTTCCATCACCTTAACCACAAAGGGGGAGTTAACCCGCTCCACTACCCACTGCTGGAGCAGAAAGTGCTCAAGATAGGCATTGCGCAACGAGAGCTCGGGGCTGGGCGCTTTCATGACCATTTCCCGTTCGCTATGCACATCACGGACACGGTACACCCGCGACTGCGCCGTTCGCGATAGCACGGCGAGAACCTCCAGGCCATCTAAACGCTCACCCGGCGCCAGCTCAGGGGGAATGGGTAGATCACCGTAGAGCTGCCCCGGGTGCTCGGCGACCTCATCGGGTAATTCATCGATACGTACCAGCTGAAAGCAGAACTGATCACCGCCATAGCCACGCTCCTGGGCGCGCTGCTTCGCCTCATCAGCTAGCCGCTCGCAGGCGGCATCCAGATCACTGGCATCCTGGCGAATCAAGCGCACATAGTCGGAAGGTAGCAGCGTGCCGCGCACGCCCTGGGTAGTGAACAGAAACAGATCGCCCTGCTTAAGCGCAATGTGGGTGTAATCGATATCGACGCTGCCATCCAGACCCAGTGCCCGTGAAGGATAACGATAGCCACCTAAATCAGTCACATGGTCGCGGCTTAGCTGTTCAAACTCGGCACCCCGTAAGCGAAAGACCAGCGTATCGCCCATATGGAACAGGTGGGCTTCACGGCCACGAAACACCATCGCCGACATGGATGAAACAAAACTACCCTCTTTCACATGCTGGCTTTGGCTGTAGCACCAGCTATTAAGCGCGCGCAGTACGCGGGTGGCAGAGGTTTTTACGTCCCAGTGATCGGGGGTGGAGAAGTAGTCGGCCAGGAAGCCGCGTACGCTGATATCACCGGCCTGTTTGGCCATGGTATTGCGTGAAATGGAGTCGCTGATCACCGCACAGCCGCCTTTGGCGCGAAGCAGCGGTGCTTCAGGAAAGCGAACTGACATTGAACTGCGATGCAGGCGCCGATCGGGCGCGACAAACGCTTGACCATAACTAATGAGCAACTGGGCGTGCGACAAGTCATCCTCCTAGGCTGCCGACTCGATCGAGGGACATCACTGCCAACCAACACTATTGATAAACTCTGGCTATGATACACGCAGCGGAACAGAAACGATGCCCACCAAACGTCTCTATCGTATTCGTCCAAATGGCAGGACATATGAATGATCACCCACGAGCAACCTATGTCGCATTGGTAATCGTGCAGTCATGTTCGTATAATTCTCCGCCATAAACGACTCTGACACGTTTGCCTAACCACGGCACGACTCTAGCCACAGCACTACCAAGGAATCAACGATGAACTTCGATAATATCCCTGCTGGAAAGGATCTCCCCAACGACGTTTACGTGGTGATCGAAATTCCAGCCAACCACGACCCGATCAAATATGAAATTGATAAGGACATGGGCGCGCTACTCGTTGACCGCTTTATGGCCACTCCCATGTTCTACCCCGCCAATTACGGCTTTATCCCGCATACCCTCGCCGACGATGGCGATGCGCTGGACGCCTTGGTGGTTACCCCGCACCCGGTTCAACCTGGCAGCATTATTCGCGCGCGCCCGGTAGGCATTCTGAACATGACCGACGAAGCCGGTGAAGATGCGAAGTTGATCTGCGTACCCCATGCCAAGCTAAGCTCGCTCTACGACGATGTCCACGAAGTTACCGACCTGCCTGAGCTACTGCGCCAGCAAATTGCTCACTTCTTTGAGAACTACAAAGATCTCGAGAAAGGCAAATGGGTAAAGGTTGAGTCATGGGAAGGTGCTGACGCTGCGCGTAAGGCGATTGAAAAGTCCGTAACCGCCTATCAAAAAGCGTAACAATCTCCTTGCGGTGTATTTTTCTGCCGCCAATGGGATAAAAGGCCGCCTTCAGGCGGTCTTTTTATATGCGTAGGATTAAGGCACTGTTAGGGGCCGCGTCACGTCACCGCAGCGTATACGCCAGGGACTTAAGGTTGCGGTATGCTGTTCGCCTTTCATTGCGATGCCATTGATTAAGGACGCACCGTGTTATCTCTTAAACGCCTGAGCCTGTTTACATTATTGATTTTCTTTCTTGGCTTGCTACCGCTAAGTGCAAACGCCCAATGGTTTTCATCGTCTAGCAACCAAGATGAATTTTTGCCGGTTATGGAAGCCTTTCAGCCGACTGCTTGGCATGATGGCGATACGCTCTATATCGGCATGGATATCGCAGATGAGTACTACCTATATCGCCACCAGTTCGCGGTAGTCAGCCAAACGGAGGATGTCAGTCTCGGCGACCCCATTATCCCCCAAGGCATCTTTACCAACGATGAGTTTATGGGCGATGTGTATGTGTTCCGCGATCAGGTAGTGTTTGAAGTACCGCTGAAAGCACCCTACTCAGGCCCGCTCAATATTGCCCTGACCTTTCAAGGCTGCGCAGATGCCGGGCTCTGCTACCCTCCAGAGCAAACAACCCTAGAGGCCAGCGAAACCCAACCCCCCAGCCAGTTTTCCGATTGGCAAGCCGATAGTACGGCATCCAGTCCAGCAGCCAACACTTCAGCCGCTAACACCTCTGAACAGAATGGTTTCGCCGCCCCCAAAAGCGAAGATAGCCGCTTTAGCGCTTTGATTAGCGATGCTAGCCTACCACTGGCGCTGGGGCTGTTTTTTATTGCTGGCCTGGGGCTTACCTTTACCCCCTGCGTGTTGCCGATGATTCCAATTTTGTCATCGATCGTGGTTGGCCAGAATCCCACACGCCCCCGCGCCTTTGCCCTTTCGTTAAGCTATGTGCTCGGCATGGCGCTGACCTACGCCCTGGTCGGGGTGTTAATGGGACTGTTTGGCGCCGGGCTTAATCTTCAGGCGCGACTGCAGTCAGCACCGGTATTGATCATCTTTGCAGTGCTCTTCACGCTATTTGCCCTGGCCATGTTTGGGGCATTTAACCTCAATCTATCGCCTCGTTTAGCCAACCGTGTTGACGCTTGGCAGGCACGCGCTCAGCGCAGTGGCCCGGGCGGCCTAGCGCTGGCTGGTGCCCTCTCGGTCTTGGTGGTATCGCCCTGTGTAACGGCGCCTTTGGCCGGTACGCTGGTGTTTATCTCTTCAACAGGGGATGCCGCGATGGGCGGCGCGGTGCTGTTTGCGCTGGGCATGGGCATGGGCGTGCCACTGCTTTTGGTCGGTACCTTTGGCGCCACGCTGCTGCCCCGTTCCGGCGCCTGGATGAACGGCGTAAAAATTGCCTTTGGCCTTTTGCTGCTGGGCGTAGCGATTTGGATGATCGAGCGTTTAGTGTCCGCGCCTATTGCGCTGCTGCTATGGGCAGCCCTTGCTATCGGCACGGCACTGGCACTTGGGGCGCTGAATTTCAATCAGCCGCAGGGGTGGCCGCGGGCACGCCAAACGCTGGGGCTTATGCTGCTAGCTTGGGGGATAGTGTTGGTGATTGGCGCCGCTCAGGGGGGCAGTAACCCCTTGCGCCCCCTGGCGGCAACCTCCAGCATTTCCGGCGAACCTCAGGCAGAAGCACTCGACTTCATCGAGGTCAACAGCTTAACTGAGCTTGAAGCGGCTATTGCACAAGCTGAAGACGCCAACCAGCCCGTCTTTGTCCACTTTACCGCCGACTGGTGTATTTCATGCAAGCTGCTGGAGCGGGATGTTTACCCCGACCCGCAGGTCGTCGCAGCGCTTAATGATTACACCTTGATCGCCGCCGACGTCACCCGCACGGACTCTCAAAGCCGTGAGTTGCTCAACCAATATAATCTTTTCGGCCCACCCAGCCTGCTCTTTTTCAGCCAGGGTGAGGAGATTCGCGACGCACGCATTCAAGGCGAAGTGACCGCCGATCAGTTGCGCGAACATCTGGAGTCAGTAAGCCAGTGGCTAGCAAATAGCTAAGCTCAAACCCTATGCTGGCTACTCATTGAGGCACTAAAGCCGCTTTCTGACGCGAACATCGTCAAACAGTTGTTTAATTCTTAACTACATGATGGCTTGGACGTTGGCGTAGGCAGTTGCTGGACATCCTGGCACTTTTTCGGCAAACTCCGCTCCCATATTAGCTAAAAACTTGCTTTTTTAACGGTGAGAACGGGGTAACGTTCGCTAACATGCAGCGTTCTCTTCATTTTTAAATTTGGTTTACTGCGCAACGTACGCGCCATAAAGAGCTTCCTGCACTTATGCTCGCGCGCTTTGTGACTACCTTTTATGACATTGATGGGGCTATGCCATGGATATCCGCAAAGTTAAGAAACTGATTGAGCTACTCGAAGAATCCAATATTAGCGAGATTGAAATTCAGGAAGGCGAAGAGTCAGTCCGCATCAGTCGTCACCCTAATGGCGCTTCGTGGCAGCCACAGCCGATGCCGCAGTATGCGCAGCAACCTGGCTATGCGCCGGCTCCCCCCGCAGCGGGCGCTCCAGCATCAGCACCGGCTGCTGAAGCAGAGCCTCAGGGCGCAAGCTACCGTGGCGAGGCAGTCAACTCTCCCATGGTAGGCACCTTCTACCGCAGCCCAGCGCCGGGCGCCAAATCGTTTGTGGAAGTCGGCGATAGCGTCAAACAAGGTGACACTGTATGCATCATTGAAGCCATGAAAATGATGAACCAGATTGAAGCTGACCGTGACGGTGTAGTGGAAGCCATCCTGGTGGAAGATGGCGAGCCTGTAGAATTCGATCAACCCATGATCGTTATCGCTTAATCTTTCATTTTCAACACGGGTGGACTCTCCCATGCTGGACAAGGTACTTATCGCCAACCGCGGCGAGATTGCCCTCCGTATCCTACGGGCCTGTAAAGAACTCGGCATCAAAACCGTAGCGGTACACTCCAAAGCTGATCGTGAACTGATGCACGTTCGCCTGGCGGATGAAGCCGTGTGTATTGGCCCGGCATCGTCAGCGCAGTCTTACTTAAACATTCCGGCCCTAATCAGTGCAGCCGAAGTCACCGACTCGACCGCCATTCACCCCGGCTATGGCTTTTTGTCTGAAAACGCCAACTTTGCTGAACAGGTTGAGCGCTCAGGCTTTACCTTTATTGGCCCCCGCGCCGAGACGATTCGTCTGATGGGCGACAAAGTCAGCGCCATCCAGTCGATGAAGGAAGCGGGCGTTCCCACGGTGCCAGGCTCAGACGGTCCCTTGGGTGATGATGACGCAACGAATCTCGCCACGGCACGTCGCATTGGCTACCCGGTGATCATTAAGGCTGCCTCTGGCGGTGGCGGTCGTGGTATGCGCGTGGTGCACACTGAAGGCCATCTGCTTTCAGCGATTACCGTTACTCGCACTGAAGCCCACGCCGCCTTCGGTGACGGCACGGTCTACATGGAAAAATTCCTTGAGAAGCCGCGCCACGTGGAAGTACAAGTATTAGCCGACGGCCAGGGTAACGCGATCCATCTTTATGACCGCGACTGCTCGCTGCAACGTCGTCACCAGAAAGTGCTTGAAGAAGCCCCGGCACCAGGCCTTGACCCAGACGCCCGTGCTCAGGTGCTTGAAGCGTGCCGCCAGGCATGTATCAAGATCAACTACCGTGGTGCGGGCACCTTTGAATTCTTGTATGAAGATGGCGAATACTTCTTCATCGAGATGAATACCCGCGTTCAGGTCGAGCACCCGGTCACCGAAATGGTCACTGGCGTGGATATCGTCAAAGAGCAGTTGCGTATTGCCTCAGGCCTGCCGCTGTCGATTCGCCAGGAAGATGTGCAACTCAACGGCCACTCCTTCGAGTGCCGTATTAACGCCGAAGACTCGCGTACCTTTATGCCGTCTCCCGGCAAGGTAACGCTGTTTCACGCACCGGGTGGCCTCGGCGTGCGGATGGATTCCCATCTCTATACCGGCTACACCGTGCCGCCGCACTATGACTCTCTGATCGGCAAACTGATCACCTGGGGCGCGGATCGTGAAATAGCCCTGACACGGATGCGTAACGCCCTCGACGAGCTACTGGTGGAAGGCATTAAAACCAATATCGACTTGCAAAAGGATTTGGTTCGCGACAGCTACTTCCGTCAAGGCGGTGTCAACATTCACTACCTGGAAAAGAAACTCGGCAGCTAATGCAGCAGCCAAGCGCTTTCCAGCGCACTGTGTGATACCCAGCGGGGTGGCCATGTCCACCCCGTCCTTGTCTTTACTCCATGTGTCTGTACTGTATTTATCTTTAATTCGCCTTGCGGAGAACCTCCATGCCCTGGCTTCAACTCAAAGCCCACGTCGCCCCCGAACAGGCAGAGTTCCTAGAAGAACTACTGCTTGACGAAGGCGCAACGGCTATTGGTCTTCAGGATGCCCACGATGATCCGGTATTTGAGCCAGAGCGTGGCACCACACCGCTGTGGGAAGATACCATCCTTACCGGCTTATACGATGACCTGGAGGGGGTCGAGAGCATGCTGGAGCGTATCGAGGCCGCCTGGTCAGAGCAGATGCCTGGTGAGCCCTGCCCGACCATCGAGTATGAGCTGCTAGCTGATCGAGATTGGGAGCGCGAGTGGATGGATGACTTCACGCCGCTGCGCATGGGTCAACGCCTGTGGATTGTACCCAGCTGGCACGAACCACCCGAGGCCGACGCCGTTAACCTGATACTCGACCCGGGCCTCGCCTTTGGTACCGGTACGCACCCCACCACAGCGCTGTGCCTGGAGTGGCTGGACGAGCTCGCCGTGGCTGGCCACTTGGCCCAGCAAACCGTACTGGATGTGGGTTGCGGTTCTGGCATTCTCGCTATCGCCGCGCTCAAACTGGGCGCTAGCCACGCCGACGCCACCGACATTGATCCCCAGGCGCTGCAGGCCAGCCGAGACAACGCCGAACGGAATGGTATTGCCGAGCCGGACCTAAACCTCTACTACCCTGAGCAGTTAAGCGACGGCGGTGACTATCCTATCGTAACCGCCAATATTTTAGCGGGGCCGCTGGTCGAACTAGCGCCAATGATTGCCGGGCACGTGGCGCCAGGTGGGCGCATTGCGCTATCGGGGGTGTTGGCAAACCAGGCCAATGAGGTTTACGAGGCCTATGCAGCGCAAGGCATTGCTATGGATGAACCGGTGATTCGCGAAGGCTGGGTGCGGCTTAGTGGCTTGCGTCCACGTTAAAGCGGCAATTGGCCTTCACCCCACCACCGAGTAGGCGTATCATACGCCTCCTTGAAACGCCTACTCGCCGTTAGCACTGCACCCATAGCTTAAAACCAACAAAGTCTGACGCCATGACGTTAACCACACTACCTGCCAGCATTGGCCCGTTTGCATTACCTAATCGAGTAATGCTTGCGCCCATGGCTGGCGTCACTGACCGACCTTTTCGCCAGCTATGCCGGCGGCTTGGGGCTGGCTGGGTAGTGGGCGAAATGGTCACTTCAGACCCTAGTTTGTGGCATACTCGTAAATCGCAGCTGCGCATGGATCACCGCGGTGAACCTGACCCGCGAGTGGTGCAAATTGCCGGAGGCGACGCTGAAATGCTCGCCCAGGCGGCGCGCTTGAATGCCGAGCTGGGCGCCCAGATTATCGATATCAATATGGGCTGCCCGGCTAAAAAAGTATGTAACAAGGCGGCAGGGTCGGCGCTCCTTCGAGATGAAGCCTTGGTGGCCGAAATTCTCGATGAAGTAGTGGCAGCAGTTGATATACCCGTGACGCTAAAAATACGCACGGGCTGGTGTGCCGAATCCAACAACGCCCTGCGCATTGCCCGGCTCGCCGAGTCAGCCGGCATTCAATCGTTAGCGATACATGGCCGTCATCGCCAGCAGCGCTATACTGGAAAAGCAGAGTACGACACAATTGCCGAGATTAAGTCTCACCTATCGATCCCGGTGATTGCCAACGGCGACATAACAAGTCCGGAAAAAGCCGCCGAGGTACTCGCTTATACCGGCGCTGATGCCGTGATGGTAGGCCGCGCTGCGCAGGGCAACCCATGGATATTTCAACAGATCAGCCACTACCTCCAGCATGGAGAGCGGATGGCACTGCCAAGTCTTTCGGAGCGTCACCAAGTGCTCCACGGGCACGTTGAAGCGCTGCATGAGTTTTATGGCACCACCATGGGTGTACGTATCGCGCGCAAGCATGTCGGCTGGTACCTCAGCGATGACCAACGCTTTACGCCGCCCCAACAGCGCGCGCTTAAGCAGCAGTTCAATGCGTTAGCGTCACCTGAAACGCAATTTGATTGGATCAACGACGCGATGGCCCCCGGCGCCGCCTCGCGTTTGCTAGCCAAAGGAAACCATGCTGCATGACCGAACGCGATCTTCTCTCTAGCGACACCTATTCAAGCGATAGCTATTCCAATGATGTCGGCTCCAGCGATAGTTACTCCCATTTAGCAGGCACGCTAGCGGATCCTGCAGCCAACTCACCGCCGCAGCCGCTTCGGGAGGCAGTGGAAACGGCCATGCGACGCTACTTTGAACATTTAGATGGCAGCCAGGCGACCGATCTATACGCCATGGTGATGGCCGAAGTTGAGGCGCCTTTACTTGCCTGCGTCTTGGAGCACACCGACGGCAATCAGACCCGTGCCGCCGATGCGCTAGGGCTAAACCGTGGCACCCTGCGCAAAAAACTCAAGCTATACGGACTTATCGAAGGTGACGCCCCATAACCAGGGGCGTTGTTGTTTTTAATTCTCGACTCTGCACACGAGCACTCTAAATGGCTGATACCCCTCTCATGGCTGATAATCCTTCCCTGACTGACAGCAACGCCACTCCCGTCCGCCGCGCCCTGCTGAGCGTTTCTGATAAAACCGGCATTGTGGAATTTGCTCGGGGCCTCACTGAGCACGGTGTTGAACTCCTCTCCACTGGTGGCACCTTCCGTCTACTGCAAGAAAATGCTATTGCCGTGAAAGAAGTGTCTGAGCACACAGGCTTCCCCGAAATCATGGATGGCCGCGTTAAAACGCTGCACCCGAAAATTCACGGCGGCATCTTGGCTCGTCGCGGCCAGGATGATGCGGTCATGGCTGAGAACGATATTACGCCGATCGACATGGTGGTGGTCAATCTCTACCCCTTTGCCGCCACGGTAGCCAAGCCCGACTGCACACTTGAAGATGCTATCGAGAATATCGATATCGGCGGCCCCACCATGGTTCGCGCCTGCGCCAAAAATCACGCCTACACCACTATCGTCGTCAATAGCAGTGACTACGCGCGAGTGCTGGGCGAGCTGGCCGCCCAAGATGGTCAGGTCAGTAGCGCTACGCGCTTTGACTTAGCGGTTAAAGCCTTTGAGCACACCGCCGGTTATGACGGCGCGATTGCTGACTACCTAGGCCGTAAGGTCAATGCCGCTGATGAAGCGTTCCCACGCACCTTTAACCTGCAGCTCGAGAAAAAGCAGGATATGCGGTACGGCGAAAACCCGCACCAAAAGGCAGCTTTCTACGTTGACCCCCAGGCAAGCGAACCCAGCGTTGCCACAGCAAAAATGCTTCAGGGCAAACCCCTCTCGTATAACAACGTCGCCGATACCGACGCTGCATTTGAATGCGTAAAAGCGTTTAGCGAGACGGCCTGCGTGATTGTTAAGCATGCCAACCCTTGCGGCGTCGCCATTGGTGCAACCGCCTTAACAGCTTACGACAAAGCCTTTGCCACCGACCCTACCAGCGCGTTTGGCGGCATTATCGCCTTCAATACGCCGCTGGAAGCCGAAACCGCCCAGGCGATTATTGACCGCCAGTTTGTTGAGGTGATTATTGCCCCGGGCGTCAGCGATGAAGCTGCCGCAATCGTGGCTAATAAGCAAAACGTACGCTTACTGGACGTCAGCGCTCACTGGCCCGGCGAGCAACAGCCTGCACTAGACTTTAAGCGCGTCAACGGCGGCTTGCTGGTGCAAGAACGTGACGACGGAATGGTCACCCGCGACGAATTGACCGTGGTCAGTCAGCGCGCTCCCAGCGAGCAGGAACTGCGTGACCTTGCTTTTGCTTGGCGGGTAGCTAAATTCGTTAAGTCCAACGCCATTGTGTATGCCAAAGAGGGCCAAACGGTGGGCGTTGGCGCGGGTCAAATGAGCCGTGTTTATTCGGCTAAAATTGCAGGCATCAAGGCCGCAGACGAAGGCCTTTCGGTTCCCGGCTCGGTGATGGCGTCTGATGCTTTCTTCCCTTTCCGTGACGGCATCGATGCTGCCGCAGCGGCAGGTATTACCGCGGTTATTCAGCCCGGTGGTTCCATGCGTGATCAGGAAGTGATCGACGCCGCCAACGAAGCAGGCATTGCCATGGTATTTACCGGTATGCGCCACTTCCGCCACTAAGTCCGCTAAATAACCCAGATTAGAAACACAAAGCCCCTTAGGCGCTCTTTTGATAGGAGCATGCCTAAGGGGCTTTCTTACTATCATCAATAAACGCTAATCAATCACTGCCTATCGACTCAATATCGAGTTTCTAGCCAATATTGAGCCTTTCAGCCCAGATCAATACACAGATACTTGGTTTCCAGATACTCTTCCAAGCCCTGATGACCACCTTCGCGGCCTAGGCCCGAGGCTTTTACCCCCCCAAAGGGCGCAGCAGCGTTAGAAATGGCGCCAGTATTAATACCCACCATACCGTACTCCAGCGCCTCGGCGACACGCCATACGCGCGCAAGATCACGGGAGTAGAAATAAGACGCCAGGCCATACTGGGTATCGTTGGCCATCTCAATAGCGGTCTCTTCATCATCAAACGGGAAGACAGCAGCTAGCGGGCCAAAGGTCTCTTCGTGGGCCACCTTCATCTTGTCAGTGGCAAAACTGATCAGCGTAGGCGTGAAGAAATTACCGCCCAGCGGGTGCGGATGCCCACCTAACAGCAGCTCAGCGCCATTATCAATGGCGTCCTGCACATGCTCACTGACTTTCTTAACAGCATTTTCATCGATAAGCGGCCCAATATTAATATTGGGCTTGGTGCCATCACCCACATGCAGCTCGCTGTTCATGGCAACAGCCAGCTTTTCACAAAAGGCGTTAATTACACTGGACTGAACCAGGAAGCGATTAGTGCAGACACAGGTTTGCCCGGCGTTA
Source organism: Halomonas sp. A3H3 (assembly GCF_000982975.1). NCBI lineage: Bacteria > Pseudomonadati > Pseudomonadota > Gammaproteobacteria > Oceanospirillales > Halomonadaceae > Halomonas > Halomonas sp. A3H3. Next base: position 4,784,128 of record NZ_HG423343.1, read on the forward strand.
CGGAATTTAGCGGCCATGGCGCCTTCCACAGCGGCGTCTAAATCGGCATCCTCAAACACGATAAAGGGCGCATTGCCGCCTAGCTCTAGCGATATTTTTTGGATATGTTCCGCCGCTTGAGCCATCAGCTTGCGCCCCACTTCAGTCGAACCCGTAAAGGTGATCTTGCGCACTTTGGGAGATTGGGTCATCGCTTGGGCAATATCGCTAGCGCTACCTGGCACCACATTAAAGACGCCGCGTGGGATGCCTGCCCGCTCAGCCAACAGCGCCAAGGCTGTTGCGGAAAACGGCGTTTGGCTAGCGGGCTTCACCACTATCGTGCAGCCAGCAGCCAATGCAGCCCCGGCTTTACGGGTAATCATCGCCGCAGGGAAATTCCAGGGCGTGATCGCACCAACAACACCGACTGGCTGCTTGGCAACCACAATGCGTTGATTGGCGTTAGCCGCGGGAATCGTTTCGCCATAAACGCGCCGCGCCTCCTCGGCAAACCAGCGTAAGAAGCTGGCTGCATAGGCAATTTCGCCCGCGGCTTCTTTAAGTGGCTTGCCCTGCTCAAATGTCATCAGCATGGCTAAATCCTGCTGATGCTCCAACATCAGGTCGTGCCACTTCATCAGCAAGTCAGCGCGTTCTTGAGCAGTCAACGCCCGCCAAGCCGGTAGCGCAGCGTCCGCCGCATCAATGGCCCGCTCGGTTTCGGCTTTACCCAAGCGAGGTATATCGCCAATCGCTTCACCGGTGGCCGGATTCAATACCGTGATCTGCTCACCGCTATCTGCCGCGACCCAACTGCCGTCAATATAGGCAAAGGGGCAATATAGCTGTGTTTCTTTAAGCGCTTCCATGACAGGCTCCTGACCAAAAATGATGGCCTTGTAGGCTCATTAACGTCTTCATGCTAAGACGAAACACCCCTTTAAACCAAATTTACGGCGTGCATAATCGGTCAATGACAACCGTACACGTTAGCTAATGAGCATTAAAAATTCTTGCCGGGTTGCTTGGTTTTGACGAAATCCACCCAGCATGACAGACGATGTCATGCTGGAGTTTTGCTTCTCCACGCCACGCATCATCATGCAGAGGTGCCGCGCTTCAATAACCACAGCAACACCCTTTGCCTCGGTCACTTCCTGCACCGCCTCTGCAATCTCGCGGGTTAGGTTCTCCTGAATCTGCATACGGCGAGCATACATATCGACGATTCTGGCAAATTTAGATAGCCCCAACACTTTGCCGTTAGGCAAATAGGCGATATGGCATTTGCCTATGAACGGTAACAGGTGGTGCTCGCACATTGAGTAGAGCTCAATGTCTTTTACCAACACCATCTCATCCGTTTGCGACTCAAACACCGCCCCATTGATAATGTCGTCCAATGACTGAGTGTAGCCCGCATTGAGAAACTGCATGGCCTTGGCCGCACGTTTAGGCGTATCTCGCAGACCTTCCCGGGCGGGGTCTTCGCCAAGTGCTGAGATTATCTGGCGGTAGTGCTCGGCGATATCATCGGACATATTTAGCCTCATCAATAGCTATCTCAAAAACGATGCGCAATCGCTTCCAGGTGGTCACCAAGGTCATCCCCTTTTGCGCATGAAAAAGTAACATCATTATTAGGAGGACATTAATCAGCGTCATCCACCACCTTCATTGTACAAAAGGTATACTTTAAAAAAGCACTGCACAACGAGTATTAAGCAAAGAGTGTATTTTACCGCATCTAGGCTGCCTGTGGCTCCCCAGGCTTTGTACGAAAACTGCTGGCCCTCACTCAGGGGCTTTTTTGCGCAGCCTTGAACTGCGTCAGAGCGCCGCGCCACGCAATTTGTCCCCCCAATGCCTGTGATATAATAAAGCGTTTTTATTTAACTGCCTTTATTGCAGGCGCCAACATTGAGAGCTCGCCATGTCATTCAAGCCAACGCCTTTGTGGTTAACCGCCCTTGCAGCCCCCTTTCTTGCTACACCGCTCTTGGCTACCGCTGCAGACGCTACGCTTTCGCTGCCCAATGAAGCAACCGTCGGCGTAGAGGTTGTGGAAGAGCTTGCGTTTGAATCAAACCAAACGCGCCTTAACGATATTTTGCTACACCCTACTCAGGCTGCTAGCGCCTCACACTCTTTACCGGAATACTGCGTTATCGTAGGCAGGGCGCAACGGGTTGATGAGCGCATTCGCGTTACCACCCAAGAGGCGACCTGTATTGAAACACACGACGCTGACAGCGATATTTTCACTGGCGAATTTAGCGCCAGCGCTTATGGCGAAGATGGCCAATATGGTATCGCCTGCGAAGGTTCACAGTGCGCACTCTCCCCTGGTCAGACATTCCTTCTCACACTGGATCAACCCGTAGAGATTGAAGAACTGGACAATCCGTCTGCAGAGCTTAACGAACAGCGTCGCCAAGCAGACGGAGAAGGTATCGCCAACCCTGTGCCGCGCGACGAAGCCGTGCCTGATTGACCTTGTTCTAATATCGCCATAACAAAGTCAGTGGTGAGCTGAAAGCTCATTACGCCAGCCAGCGTGGGTTCTCTAACTGCAGGCACTGCTGCTCTAATTGGCGGATATGCTGATCCCAGTAGCCACTATCCGCCAGCCAGGGGAACGCCCGAGGAAAAGCGGGATCCTCCCAACGTGATACCAGCCACGCTGAGTGCCTGATCAGCCGATAACTCCTAAGCGGCTCGATAAGCGCCATCTGCTCGCTAGGAAACGGGCACGTCTCTTCATACCCTTCGGTAATTTCACTTAACTGCGATCGCCATCCCTGCGGGTCATCGGTGGGCAGTAGCATCCAAATATCCTGCATGGCGGGCGCCATGGTGCAGTCGTCAAAATCGACCAGGGTAAACTGCTCGTCACGCCCCAGCACATTCCCCAAATGGCAGTCGCCATGGCAGCGAATCATGCTGCTGGCGGGCACATTATGTTTTAGGAGCTGCTGGTGAACCTTTTCGATCACACGGTCATAGGCCCGGCGCTGATGACGGCTCATCCAATTGCTGGCCAGCACGCGCTGCTGAGCATCAAGAATACCGCTCGCCATTTCTAAACGCGGGCGATGCTGAAAGGTTTTTTTAGCTGACACTTGGTGCAACCGCCCCAGCAACTCCCCCATGGCAAATAGGTGCGATGGATTATCAAGCTCTGGCGCCTGGCCGGGGCAATGGGGGAACAGCGTAAACCGAAAGCCCTTAAAATAGTGTAAAGACGCCCCCGCCTTATCACGCCAAGGGGCAACGACCGACACCTGTTGATCTACCAGCTCCTGCAGAAAATCATGCTCTTCCTGAATCGCACTGTCTGACCAACGATCAGGCCGATAAAACTTAACAATCCAGTTCTTGCCATCGTCATCGCGAAATAGCAGTACACGGTTTTCATAGCTATTTAGCGCAAAAGGCTCGCCTGCAGGCCAAATATCCAGCGACTCCACTGCAGACATCACTAAATCAGGCGAAAGAGAGCTAAACGGGTGTGACATAGGCCACTCCTGGGTTGGCGAAAGAGCTAATGAATAAGCGAAAAGACTATTCTATCAATCCTTACCTAACGGTGTCCGTGCGGCCGCCCAAATATCAACACGTTTGGCACCTGCCTCCAGCGCAGCGCGCCCTAATGCGTTGCCTGTGGATCCGGTGGTGACCACATCATCGATTATTAACAAATGCGCCGGGGGCGGTGATTCAAAGACAAAGGCACCCGCCAGGTTGGCAGCCCGTTGGCGGCGGTTCAACGTGCGCTGGGAGGGGGAATCCTTTATCCGTTTGGCCGACACCATGGGAATTCCAAGCTGGCGGCTGAGATGTTCGGCCAACCAGTGCGACTGGTTAAATCCTCGGGTGCACGCATGCGTGGTAGTCATAGGCACTGATAGAAGTGCGTTTCCCAGGTCTATCGGCGGGGTTAAGAGCATCAATTCAGCCAATAGTGTGCCCGCCCGCGGAGAAGCATGAAATTTAAAATCATGCACCAACTGTTTGATCAACCCTTGATACAACAGCCCCGCTTGGGTGGTCGAAAATGCCGGTGGGTCAACTAAGCAGTGCCCACACAAGCTCGTACCATGAGCAACGGGGTCACCGCATTGGCGGCAGGCATGTAGGTTCCACGGCAGCTCGTACAAACAGGTCGCGCACCACCCTTGCCCTGCGGATGCCGGCGCCAAACAAAATGCGCAGTAGCCGGGCATGGCCTGCTTTACCCAATTACTACCCCACTGTAGCCACCTCTTTAATGCCATGCCCTCTCCTGACTGCCATATGCATTAATATCAAATCATTGATTGACTTCCATCACAAAGTTGATAATATACGCCTCGTCTTAGCGGATGTGGTGGAATTGGTAGACACGCTAGATTTAGGTTCTAGTGCCGTAAGGTGTGGGAGTTCGAGTCTCCCCATCCGCACCAATTACTTGTTAGTTTTCAAGAAGTTAGCACAACCCCCTTGTATTTTGAATAGCTTCCAAACAGCTTTTTGGTCAGTATTCTTCGCAAAATACCTTCTCTTCGTTTGAAAAATACCAATGGCTTAATGCCATTTTTTTGGTGTCTGTTATTTGCTCAATACTACCTCTATCAAAGGCCGGTTTGGCTGACTTACCCCCACTTTTCCGCTAGTCTCTATTCCTAAATAATGCTACCCAACCTCCCTCAATGGCTATCATCAAAAGCCCGCGTCAGGGATTAACACCAATAACAATGAGAAGGATCTCATATAATGGAATGGCTCAACGATAATGCTCAGGCAATCTCGGCTGTAGCGAGCATTTGCACACTCTTTGTATGGGTATTTTACGCCCAGCTACTTTATAACGGCTATGTGCGACAGCGTCGCCCCCGCGTGATCATTAATCGCGGCAAGGGTATCGGCGCGGACTCCATCTGCTTAATCAGCAATATGAGCAGCGAAGCGATCTATGTTCAACACCTGGTAGCGGTACTGCATACCCAAAAGGGCAGTTACTCCCTTGACGTAGTGGAGTACCAGCAGCACGGTGGTGAACAGCAAACGGGTAGCCAACAGAAAGGTGAGCAACAAGAACCCAGCTACCGCACTCATCAAGGCCCGCTAGCTTCCGGGGATTATCTGAACATTCAATCGTTTGGTGATATTGTGAATCAGGTTAAAGATTATTGGGAAATCGATGATAATCTACTGCAAGAGCAGAATATTCAGCTTGAAATTCGCGTTATCGCTATTTATGGCTCCGAGGATATGCCGACAGGCGCGTCACGAACCTTTAACCTCGACCTTAACGCGCCACCCAATCACCAGCTTATCCCGGCGAGCGTCGATACGGATCGACTCAATAGCCGCGGCCAACGCAAGCGTGTGCTGGAGTGGGCAAAAGAGATTGAGACCCATAAAGCACGCTAAATAAACGCTATTGTTAAGCGGCGACGCCCCATTACCGAGACTATCGACGATGCATAAACTGTTAACCCTCTGCTGGCTTGGCCTACTCACTACGGTCTCGACGAATGTGTATGCCGAAGAGGAAGATAGTGACTTACCCGAGTGGGCGGAAGAGCGCATTGAGCCGTTTCGTGAAAGCGTAGGCAACTGGGTTGATAACACGTCGCGCCGCATCGATGGATTCTTTGGCACTGACGACCATATGCAGGTCAACAACGAGTCCTATCTGCGTTTCGGCCAAGAGATTGATTGGATGGAGGGAGATGGCACCCGCGGCGACACCACCCTTCGTTACCGTATTGACCTACCTACCTCAGAAGATCGCCTGCGACTGGTCATCGAGAGTGACCCGGAAGAGTCGCAAGGCACCCTAGAAGAGCAGGGCTCTGGACGCCTTGCCAATGACCAGCGTGACCGTCGCAGCTCTACGCTCGGCCTGGATTGGCTAGAAAGCCGCGATAAACGCGAAAACTGGAGCAATCGAGTAGGTGCCGGTGTTCGCCTACGCCTCCCTCTTGACCCCTACGTGCGTTTTACCAGCGAGCGCCTGTGGCAACTGGGTGAAGGGCCGTGGCAGCTTGAGTCAAATAACCGCGTTTCATGGTTCAACAATGAAGGCTACTCAGCACGCACACGCTGGGATGTCGGCCGACCGTTGAGCAAACGCCGCCATTTACGTTTTATCTCTACCGTCCAGTGGCGTGAGGAAGAAGACAAACTCGAGTACAGTGAGGTTGCCGAAATCAATCACCGCATCAACCGCCGCAGTGCACTGCGCTACTCGGCTATCGCCATCGGTGAAAGTGTGTCCAATCCTCGCATGACCAATTACTATCTTCAGACGCGCTACCGCCGCGATCTTCATAAAGGTATTTTATTCGCCGATGTGATTCCGGAGCTACACTTCCAGCGCGATGCCAGCTACGACCCACGCTGGGCGATGACCCTGCGCCTTGAGATGTACTTTCAGCGCAAAATTAACCGCGACTACTTTTAAGCGTTATGTACAGATGAGTGAGTTCACGCGCTCATCTACACACACAACGCGGGCGGCCTTTTAGAGCCGCCCATCTATGCAACACGCCTTTGTCTTACCACGGCCAAGAAACTACAGCCGTAAACCGCCGTCACACTCAATGATGCGCCCAGTGAAGTAGTCGTTCTCCATAATAAAGGCAACGCTTTGGGCAATATTATCGGGCTCACCCAAACGCTTTAACGGCACGCTTGACGAGATACGCTCCAACATATCAGGACGCATCGCAGCGGTCATTTCGGTAGCCACAAACCCAGGCGCTACGGTGCCGGTACGAATACCATAGCGTGCCAACTCCTGGCTCCAAGTGACGGTCAACGCATGTACGCCCGCTTTTGCGGCAGCGTAATTGCTTTGCCCCATATTGCCTGCCCGGGAAATACTGGAGATATTGACGATCACGCCTTCATGTCCGGCTTCAATCATCTGAGTGGCGGCTTCGCGACCACATAGGAAAACGCCAGTTAAATTGACATTAATAACGTTTTGCCAAGCCTCTAAGGACATGCGCTTTTCCACTTGCCCCTCTTTGGCTTTTACCAGCAGCGCATCCTGGGTAATGCCCGCATTATTGACACAACCGCTGACAGGCTCCATGCGTTGCGCAATATCGGCAAACGTCTGAGTCACGGAGGCTTCTTCGGCGACATTCACCACAAACGCCTGGGCATCGATACCTTCCGCGGCAAGTTGCGATACTGCCTGATCAAGCGCTTCAGCGCTCATATCCAATAGCGCCATGCGTGCACCTTGCCTGCCCAAGCGCAGCGCCATGGCATAACCCAACCCTCGCGCCCCACCCGTGACTGCAATGACTTTATCGGTAAGTACCATTCGAGACTCCTTACAAAAGATTAAACCAGCTTCATTGTGCATCGCAGCATAGAAGAATTATGGACATAAATCGAGCTACATCATCGCTGGAATACGCCATGTCAGCTGCTTGCTATTTATATTTATGTCACCATATTACGCAATTACGACGGTTTTCGAGTCGCTTTTGCTAGGAGTTAGCCATGCCAATCCTTATTTTCATATCACTCTTCACTCTACTTGATTTTGTGGTTCTGTTTTCGATTGGCAGCCAGATTGGCCTGCTCACGACGCTACTTTTGGTGCTCGGCACCGGCTTTGTCGGGCTACACCTGATTCGTAAAGAGGGTGTATCCACCTTTGCGCGGGCACGCCAGCGCATGGAGGCTGGTGAGCTCCCCTCCAGCGAGCTATTAACTGGCGCTGCACTTATCTTCGGCGGTGCCTTATTAATGGCCCCAGGCTTTTTGTCTGATGCAGTAGGCTTGGCATGCTTAATTCCCAGCGCACGCCAGTTGATGTTCAAGGCCCTAACTTGGCTGGGGCTTAAAAAAGTTGCTGGGCAACAGCAAGGCCCAAGTGATTCATCGGCCCAGACTAATCAAAATCAAAATCGCCAATCGTCACAACAGGATGGCCCCATTGAGGGAGATTTTATCAGTCGCGATGAGCCCCGACGCCGTCGTTAAGGTTTCCCTCGGTAGAAAATCAACGAAAAAGCAATTTTTTTATTACCCGCCCCCTTGAAAGGTCATCCGCAGCCCCCATTTTTCATTCAGCACACAAATTCGGCGGCGATCTATACGGTAGCTGCCATTAACAAAGAAGACCGTGAGGTCTTCACTTCTCGCGGGTTACTCCCTCGAGAACACTTTTAGGCTAACCGCCCTCACCAGGGCTTCAACCATACTCAGGAGAACGTGAATGAATATCCGTCCTTTGCACGATCGTGTCATCGTCCGTCGCGTTGAAGAAGAGCAGAAAACTGCAGGCGGCATCGTGCTTCCGGGCAATGCACAAGAAAAACCGACACGCGGTGAAATCCTCGCCGTCGGTAACGGTCGCATTCTGGAAAATGGTGATGTCCGCCCGTTAGACGTCAAGGTTGGCGATAACGTGATCTTTAAAGATGGCTACGGCGTCGAGAAGCAAAAAATCGACGGCGAAGAAGTCTTGATCATGAGCGAAGCCGATATTCTTGCCGTTGTTGAAGGCTAAGCATCGTTGCAGCTGGTACTTATTTAACCAGTGCTTCGACTATTTACTTTCACGTTTTTGCATTCAATATTAGGAAGTAGCAGATATGTCAGCTAAACAAGTTAAGTTCTCCGATGATGCTCGTAAACGCATGGCCCGTGGTGTCGACGTTCTCGCCAACGCGGTAAAAGTTACCCTCGGCCCGAAAGGCCGTAACGTAGTACTGGAAAAATCTTTCGGCTCCCCCACCGTTACTAAAGACGGTGTTTCTGTTGCCAAAGAGATCGAACTGAAAGACAAGTTCGAAAACATGGGCGCGCAAATGGTGAAAGAAGTCGCTTCACAGACTTCTGACGCTGCAGGCGATGGCACGACTACCGCTACTGTTCTGGCCCAGGCCATTATCGCTGAAGGCCTGAAAGGCGTGACGGCGGGCATGAACCCGATGGATCTTAAGCGCGGCATCGACCAAGCGGTCAACGCAGCGGTGAAAGAAATCAAAGCAATGTCTGTCCCCTGCACCGACACCAAGTCAATTGCCCAGGTTGGCACCATCTCTGCAAACGGCGACAAGCGCATCGGTGAAATCATCGCCGAAGCGATGGAAAAAGTCGGCAAAGAAGGCGTCATCACTGTTGATGAAGGCCGTGGCTTTGAAGACGAGCTGGAAGTCGTTGAAGGTATGCAGTTTGACCGCGGCTACCTCTCGCCCTACTTCGTTACCAACCAGGACACCATGACGGTTGAACTGGAAGATCCCTACATCCTGCTAGTGGATAAAAAGATCTCCAACATCCGTGAGCTGCTGCCAGTGCTAGAAGCCGTTGCCAAGCAAGGCAAGCCACTGGCCATCATCGCTGAAGATATCGAAGGCGAAGCCCTGGCAACGTTGGTTGTGAACAACATGCGCGGTATCGTTAAAGTAGCCGCTGCTAAAGCACCGGGCTTCGGCGACCGTCGTAAGTCCATGCTGCAGGATATCGCTATTCTGACTAACGGCACGGTCATTTCTGAAGAAGTCGGCCTGACGCTTGAGCAAGCCAACCTGGATCACCTGGGTACTGCTAAGCGCATGACGATGTCTAAAGAAAACACCACTATCATTGATGGTGCTGGTGCAGAAGGCGATATCGAAGCACGCGTTAGCCAGATCCGCGCGCAAATCGAAGACACCTCTTCTGACTACGACAAAGAGAAACTGCAAGAGCGCGTTGCCAAACTGGCAGGCGGTGTTGCCGTTATCCGCGTCGGTGCTGCCACCGAAGTGGAAATGAAAGAGAAGAAAGCCCGTGTTGAAGACGCTCTGCACTCTACTCGTGCAGCAGTTGAAGAAGGCGTGGTGCCTGGTGGTGGTACAGCACTGGTTCGCGTAATGGCCAAAGTACAGGGCCTTACTGGCGATAACGAAGACCAGAATCACGGTATCAACATGGCGCTACGCGCTATGCAGTCACCGCTGCGTCAAATCGTTTCCAACGCTGGTGAAGAGCCTGCCGTTGTGATTAACCGTGTGAAAGATGGCGAAGGAAACTTCGGCTACAACGCACAAACCGGCGAGTACGGCGATCTGTTCGAAATGGGCGTCCTGGATCCAGCGAAAGTAACCCGTACTGCACTGCAGTCCGCTGGTTCTGTTGCTGGCCTGATGATCACCACTGAGTGCATGATCGCAGAAGATCCGGAAGAGAAAGACTCTGCACCTGATATGGGTGGCATGGGCGGAATGGGTGGCATGGGCGGCATGATGTAATGCAACCCTGAGCCCTTCGCTCTATCGACGGCTAGCATTTAGCTGTCAACAAGAACCCCGCCTTGTGCGGGGTTCTTGCGTTTTGAGGCGCCTACAGGCGTGAGGTTGTCGATAGCGTTTTGTCAGCCATTTCCAGGGCCGAACGTGCTACTATCTGGGCGATTTTTTTAAGCTACATTTTCACTACTGGGCACCAGCGCATGTTGCAGCATATCCGTATCGTACTCGTTCAGACCTTCCACCCCGGCAATATCGGCGCGGCGGCACGGGCCATGAAAACCATGGGTTTAACCGAGCTGGTGCTGGTTAATCCACGTCTGTTTCCCGATGAAGAAGCAACTCGACTAGCGGCAGGTGCCACTGATGTCCTGGAGAGTGCGCGGGTGGTTAGCTCGCTGGAAGAAGCCGTTAACGACTGCGTGCAGGTCGTGGGTGCCAGTGCACGCTTGCGCAGCCTGCCCCTTCCCCACTTTGACGAACCGGATGAGATGGCAACAGACGTCATCCAGAACGCTCAAACGGCGCCGGTGGCACTCGTATTTGGGCGTGAACGTTCGGGGCTGACTAACGATGAGATTCGCTGCTGCACGCATCAGGTCAGCATTCCTGCCAACCCTGATTACGGTATTCTGAATCTATCCCAGGCAGTACAGATACTCGCTTATGAAGTACATCGCGCCTGGCGTAAAGGTGATGGGAGCGGTTTTACTTATCAGCGCCCGCTGGAGGCAACGCCACCCAGCCGCGAACAGTTCTTACACTTTCAAGCGCATCTGGGCCGCTTAATGCAGGAAAGTGGCTTTTTAACCCAGCCCCACGCCCGCACTGAAGAGCAACTTCAGGCGCTCTTCGCCCGTGCTCAACCCAGCCGCAAAGAGCTTTCGCTTCTGCGGGGGCTATTAAGCGCGTTTGAAAGCCATCTGCCTAAATAGTGATAGAGTTAAAGCGACTAAAAAGGGACAACCAAGTTGTCCCTTTTTAGTTTGAAGATAAGGCTTTTAGAACATCATTGCCGCTAGCCAGCCAAAGCCGACTAACGGAATGTTGTAGTGCAGAAACGTTGGCACCACGCTGTCCCACATATGATCGTGCTGACGGTCAACGTTAAGGCCTGAAGTGGGGCCCAGGGTAGAGTCAGAGGCAGGCGAGCCTGCATCACCCAACGCCGCTGCCGTACCCACCAGCACCACCGTGGCCATGGGAGAGAAGCCAAACTGTACCGCCAAGGGCACAAAGATGGCAGCAATAATGGGAATGGTTGAGAACGACGAGCCGATACCCAGGGTAATGAATAGCCCTACCAGCAGCATCACCAGTGCCGCTAAGCCGCGGTTATCGCCAAAGAGTGAAAAAGCACCCGACACCAGCGCATCAATCTCTCCCGTGGTTTTCATGACCTCGGCAAAGCCCGCTGCGGAGATCATGATAAAACCGATCAGCGCCATCATGCGCATACCACTGGTAAATAGATCGTCTGCTTCGCGCCACTTAAAGATGCCCCCCATTGAAAGCAGGCCAATCCCTACCAAGCCACCCAGTATCATTGAGCCACTGTAAAGCTGGAGGCCGAGCGCTGCGACGATTGCCACCCCCGACATCACAAGCCCCAACCTATGAGGTTTGGCGGGCGTATGGCCTTCGGCAACGTTGGCGTTAGCGATATCTTCGGCCTGATACTCACGCGGGCGGCGGTAACTCCAAAATAGCGCAACGATTAGCCCCAGCGCCATCCCCCCTACCGGTACTGCCATGGCCAGCGGCACCATGCCACGGGTGATCTCTAAACCCAGCGGTTCCCCAGCGCTATTTAAGTTGGCCAAAAGAATATCGTTTAGAAAGATCGCCCCAAACCCTACCGGCAGCAGCATATAAGGGGCCGTTAAACCAAAGGTAAGCGCACAGGCCACCGCGCGTCGATCCAACTTTAAGCGGTTCATCACGGTTAATAGCGGCGGAATCAGCACCGGTATAAAGGCAATATGTACCGGGATAGCGTTCTGAGAAGAAATAGCCACCAACAACACAGCCGTTAGCAACAGCATTTTGACCCGCGTCTGCTGCGCAACGGTTGCCTCTTTTTTACCCAGCAGCGTAATCAAACGATTAGCCAGCATATCCGGTAGCCCAGAGCGAGAGATCGCCACAGCGAAGGCCCCCAAAGTGGCGTAGGCCAGCGCCACCTGGGCCCCGCCGCCCACGCCTGTATTAAAGGCTTCCAGAGTTTGTTCTAGTGACAACCCGCCCACTAACCCGCCGACTAAAGCGCCCACCACTAACGCAAATACCACTGAGACACGCGCCAGCGATAGCGCCACCATCACCAGCACCGCAAGAATTACTGCATTCATGAAAATCCTTAGAGCTATTGAGAGGTCATTAACGGCGAAGGGGGCGGATTTTAGCAGATTAATAGCATAAAACTAATACTGCCTTACTTACCTATTCCTAGCTTCTAAAAGCGCACAACGCATGCGATAGTGAGCTAACTGTTAGCCTGCCAACAAAGAGAACATCATGGCCTTCGTTCTTCGCCACTCGCTGCTGCTGATTATATTGGGAAGCTTGGTTATTTCCACGGCCATGGGCTTACGCCATGGTTTCGGACTCTTTATGGAGCCCCTCAGCAGCGAGCTCGGCTGGGGGCGTGGCGTATTTGCTTTTGCATTAGCCTTACAAAACCTGGTTTGGGGCTTATCACAACCCTTTACCGGGGCGCTCGCGGACCGCTTCGGTGCGGCCAGGATTATCGTTGTTGGCGGCTTGCTGTATGCCTTGGGGCTGCTGTTTATGAGCCTCTCTACGTCAGAACTAGGCATGACGGTCAGCGCTGGGCTGTTGATTGGCCTTGGCCTCTCCGGTACCACATTCTCGGTTATTTTAGGTGCTGTGGGGCGCGCAGTGGCGCCTGAAAAACGCAGTATGGCCATGGGGATCGTTAGCGCAGCGGGCTCGTTTGGGCAATTTGCCATGCTGCCTGGCACTCTGGGTTTGCTCGAGTGGCTCGGCTGGGCCGCAGCGCTGATGGCGATGGCAGCTATCGCGACCATCATTATTCCCCTGGGGGCAATGCTGCGCGACAAGCCCTCCGCCAAAACGGCATCCGATTTAAGCCTCAAAGATGCGCTCAACGAAGCAGCAGGCCAAAAAGGCTTCTGGCTACTCTGTTTAGGCTTTTTTGTCTGTGGCTTTCAGGTGGTGTTCATTGCCGTGCACCTCCCCGGCTACTTATTCGATAACGGCCTGGCGGTAAAGGTGGGCACGACGGTACTGGCCTTAGTGGGACTGTTTAATATTGTTGGCACTTATACCGCGGGTTGGATGGGCGGCATCTGGTCAAAACCCAAGCTGCTAACCTGGCTCTATTTGATTCGCGGCGTGGTGATTACGGCGTTTGTTTATTTGCCGTTAAGCCCAGTTAGCGCCTATCTATTTGGTATCGTCATGGGGCTTCTATGGCTCTCTACCGTGCCGTTAACCAACGGCATTGTGGCTTCCGTGTTTGGTGTTCACCACCTCTCCATGCTGGGCGGCATCGTATTTCTGTTTCACCAGTTAGGCTCTTTTATGGGCGTATGGCTGGGTGGCTATTTTTATGACCTTACTGGCAACTATAATACGGTCTGGCAAATTGCTATTGTGCTCTCGGTCGTCGCTGCTGCACTGCATTGGTTTATCAATGAAAAGCCGCTCGAGCGCTCGCAGTCAACAACGGTGATCCCATGACACGCAATAATTTACTCAAGGCCATGGTGGCAACTCTGCTGTTTAGCTGTTTAATGCTTGCATGGTGGGGCTGGCAGCATATGGATGCTGCCTTGCTACTGATGGGAACCCGGTTATGCTAACGAGCAAAGGTTGACTACTTGCTAAGATGACTATTCCTTACCCTGAGCATGTCACCGTGGTGGTAACCACTTTTATTACCGTGGTCATTGCGGTGCTGCTTCACTATGAAGCCCTGTGGCTTATCTCGCACCAAATAGAAAAATCTCGAAGACCACATCGGCAACGCATCCTGGCGATGGCGTTTGGGGTATTGATGACCCACGTTGTCGAAATTTGGCTATTTGGCATCACTGGCTGGTGGCTTACCGAGCAATTAAGCATTGGTGCTTTACATGGGTATGACAACTTCAACATCCTTGATTATATCTTCTTCACTGCGGTGACCTATACCACCGTGGGCTATGGCGATATATATGCCATTGGGCCGGTACGTTTTCTGTACGGCACGCTGGCTTTAACAGGCTTTGTATTGATCACTTGGTCAGCATCATTCACTTTTATAGAAATGCAAAAGCACTGGCGAGTTGGAAGATAATCAGCTTCGTTACGCGCTCTAGGGATCCGGCATGTTTGAAGTGGTTATTCTATCGGTAGCGTTTATCTTTGGTATCGCAGCACGACAGCTAAGTTTACCGCCACTCGTGGGGTTCTTATCAGCAGGGTTTGCACTCAATGCCTTTGGGCCCAGTATTGGCCTCCCAAGTGATGCGGGCCCAATGCTTGAACACCTTGCCCATCTAGGGGTTCTGCTACTGCTGTTCACCATTGGTCTTAAACTCAATATCCGCAGCCTGGCAGAACCCGTTGTGCTAGGAAGTTCCTTTATACACTTGGCAATTACCTGCCTGTTGTTTACATCTGGTTTTGTCATTTTTCTATCGCTGCCCCTGGACAAAGCAATTCTGCTGGCCACTGCGCTGTCTTTTTCAAGCACGGTATTAGCGGCCAAAGTCCTTGAAAGCAAACGCGAATTACGCGCCCTACATGGCCGAATTGCGATTGGCATTCTGATTATTCAAGACCTTGTGGCTTTAGCCGTTCTCAGCATCTACAGCGGCAACTCCCCTAGCCCCTGGGCCGTGCTGGTTTTTTTGGTGCCGCTATTAAGGCCAGTACTTTATTGGCTTATGAACGCGGCGCAGCACGATGAATTACTGGTGCTACTAGGCGCCGTATTAGCCATTGCCGTTGGCGGCATGGGCTTTGAAGCAGTGGGTTTAAGCTCAGAAGTAGGAGCCCTGGTCATGGGCCTACTGCTGGCCAAACACCCCCGTGCGCAAGAATTATCCAAGGCGCTCTGGGGGCTGAAAGAAGTGTTGTTAATCAGCTTCTTTCTGCAAATAGGCATGGCTGGCTTACCTGATCAAGACGCACTGCTATTTGCGGTTATCCTAGCAGTTCTGCTTCCGCTTAAAGGGATCCTGTTTTTTGCACTACTCATTGCCTTCCGAATCAGGGCACGCAACGCCTTTTTGGGAGGCTTAAGCTTGACGGCTTACAGTGAGTTTGGCCTGATCGTCGCTGCGAGCATTTTGCAAGAGTGGCTTGTTCCTTTGGCAATTACCGTTGCCTTGTCGTTTGTCATCGCCGCACCGCTGAATCGCATTGCCCATCAGCTTTTTGATCGCTGGGAGAAACACCTGCTCTGTTTTGAGCGGTACGCCCGACATCCTGACGAACAGCCTGTGGATTTAGGCAACGCCACCATCTTAGTGCTAGGCATGGGGCGAACCGGTAACGCCGCCTACGACTTTTTTACCGATAAAGGTTTGTCTGCCGTGGGCATCGATTCAGATCCCAATAAAATAAATACCCAACGGCATGTTTTTTATGGTGATATTGAAGATGTGGGATTTTGGCATCACCTGCATATTACGCAAATAACCGCAGTAACGCTGGCCACCCCAGAACTTGAGAGCAAGCTTATTGCCACCCGCGAACTGCGTAAAGCGGGCTTCACTGGCCACATTATTGCGGGCATCCACTTCCAAGATGAAGCCGAACCGCTGCATACCGCTGGAGTAGATCAAACGTATTTGCTGATGACCGGTGCTGGCATCGGTATTGCCGAGAAAACCTGGGAATGCCTGCAGTCGCCGCCGTTGTAAACGCTTAAGTAAATGGTGCTAACCAATTTGACGATGGCGCCAAAAACGCATCAGCCCCCCTGCTTGGGTGAGAAAAGCAGCGCCATAAAGAACCAGCAGGTAGCAACGAGCACGATCGCAACGCACGAGGCAATGCCCAACACCACCGAAAGCCATAGCCCGATGATCGTCGAGCTACCCTACACCCACGGAAATCAGCATCATGGTTTTAAAACGGTCGGTGAGCAGGTGTGCCGTTGCTCCTGGGGTGATCAGCATCGCCATCACTAAAATGATCCCCACCGTTTCCAAACTCGCCACGATGGTAGGGAAGGAGAAGTCGCATTCTCTTGCGCTTTGGCACTGGGCGCTTCGGTACAGGCTAGTGCAGCACTCAGCCATAGCGGTAGGCTCAAGGCCATACCCAGATTGCGCTTACTCATTGTCTCTCCTTTTTTGTACATGACCGATAAGTAGACTGCAGCTCAACAAGAAAGCATTGTGCAAATAGTTTAGCCTTGGCTAACAATATTGCACAAAAATACGTTACTATCCCAGCGACTATCCAATGATTGTTCCCACTGCTTCCGATATAATTTACCAATGACTGATTCTAATCCGAACGCCTCATTGACTGCCCCAAGCATCCCTGGAGATGCCCTGCCCCCTGTGGAGCAGCATGCCCAGCAGTATGCAACGGTGCGAAATGCCCACGAAACCGAACTGATTGAAGACTATGTTGAGCTAATTGGCGACCTGCTGGCACACCGCGGCGAAGCGCGCGCGGCGGACATTGCCAGCCGTATGGCGGTCAGCCAGGCGACGGTTTCAAAAATGATTCGGCGTTTAAATGAGCTGGAGTTGGTTACTAGCAAGCCTTATCGCTCGCTGTTTCTAACCGAAGCGGGTCAAAAAATGGCGGAAACGTCACGCGCCCGCCACGATATCGTGCTGCACTTTTTACGCGCCCTTGGGGTGAGAGATGCGACTGCGCGTATTGACGCTGAAGGCATGGAGCACCATGTGAGCGACGAAACCCTCGCTATCATGCAGCGCTTTACCGAACAGCAGCAAAACAGCTAACCCCACTACTCCTCATCAGTGGGAAAACGCAATTGATTCGCCTGGGTAATGGCGCCGTTCCAAATCATTTCCAAATAAGTGGTTTGGATAATGTCAGCAACGCAGCTTGGTGTCATCAGCGCCCAGTAGTTACTAGTTTAATAAAAAGTATCTGCAAACACAGTTTTTTACTCTTATTGATCAACCTTCTGTTACCTTGACGGGCATCCCCAACCGCCCGATGCCCGGCAATTTCAAAGCGGGTCGCATGACATCGATACCAAAGCTCAAGCCCAGGAGGTTAAGTTCAATGCCCTCCTCAAGCGCCAACATAATGCCAACCACCCCACCCAAAGACAGCTGGTAACCGCTGCCGCTGGGCGCAGCAGCAAAAACGCCATTGAAAATATAATCCTTACCAATAGCAGTTACCGGGAGCGTCACCTCAAAGCCTGGCACTTCGCGTATAACCCAGGCAATAAAGCTATTGCTGTTCGGGCCAGGCCATACTCGATAAAGCTCAGCTTGTGGGTAGTCAGCGGCGGCGGCCTCTATCTGCGGTATTATCTGTGCAGCCACCTCGCCGCGATAGTCAGCCAACAGTGTAGGAGGACTGCCAAACCAGGCTCGATCAGGCGTGTCGATTGAAGACACCACCGTGGGACGCCGCCAGCTCAACACCTGATGCAGTCGGTAACTATCGGCGTTTTCAGTCTTGGTCGCAATCCAGATATGCTCGCCAAACGCTCCGCGCCAGTTATAAGCCCGGGCTGAATATACCTGAACGACGGCTTCAGCGTTCACCGCTGGATCAGGCGCTATGCCAGCAGATGACCGATCCAGCGACGACCAATGCCCATCGGTCGCCACCTGATTACTCGCCAATAGCCAAACAGGCCCCGCTAACAGCAACGCTAACAGCGCCACTAGACTATGAAGCCAACGCAGTAGCATTTTCATCGCATTATCCGTAATTGGAGATTATCTGTTTATTACCGCGATAGCTCAATGGGTGCAAGTATAGATTCCAACGACGCCATGCGCTCTATAGAGTATGATCAATAGTACAGTAAGCTACTTTTCAAGCACCACTTGAAAAATTAAAGAAAAATTTAATCGAGTAGGAAGGGGAGTCGCCTCCCCTGTCCTCTCACACCACCGGGCATACGGTTCCGTACCACGGCGGTTCATGCAGAACGTTTAAGCCATCTTACCGTATCCAGTACCGAGATCAGTCCCTGGTCATAAAACCATTTCCTCGGCAGGGCCTGATTCATGTGCGAAGCCCCGGCATTCCACCAGGGGCCTCGACCGTTCCCCGC
>NZ_HG423343.1:4802716-4938893 GCF_000982975.1 Halomonas sp. A3H3
CGTTCCGTGCAAGTATCGGGCTTTGGTGAGTGTAGCCACCTTACCCCGCCATGACGCCTCGTATCCGCTTCCTGTTCGTCAGGCCAGCGTTTTGCCTCGGGCTGCCTTCAGATTCCCCCTCGCGAGGGACACCCTTGCCGTCGGCTAGCACTTCCCCTTGCAGGGCGTGCAGGGGACTTTCACCCCCAAGTCATCCTGAAGCACCACCCCCAGGAACAGCGCCGGTCAAGGCGCTGCGCGCCATGCCTGGCGCACTACCAAAAAACCCTCCAAGATTTATGGAGGGTTTATATTTTATTAACCTTATACAGAGTTAACAACATTTCATTTTATTGATCAAGATCTCTCGGGCTTTGCAATACCTATTAGCAAGGCTAACTTATAAGTAGTTGAGTAAATCTTAAAGTAATAACACAACAAATATGCCAAAAACTTTCTAGAAAATGAGAGTCCTTTTCTACCAAAAATATTTAACTGTCTTCGTGGAGGAAAATAGCCTTTAAGAAGAATTAAGAAAAAGGTATTTTTAGAAGCATTATTTTTATTGCATACTTCCCCACCGATCACCCTTTTGCGTTTTTTAAGCATAGCTTTCATATCGGCACGAGCAGGATGATTTACAATAACGTCTGGAGCATACTCAATAGATATACCTTTATCTTTTGCTCGCCAGCCCCACTCATTATCGCCTCCTGACATTAATGTATCGTTAAAAAGCCCAACCGTATCAAAGTGTTTCGCCAATGTAATCATATTGGCAGTTGCTGCTCCTCCAGTCTGAGCATATTTTTCCTGATCAAAGGCAAAAGCCTTCTCATAAATTTCGACTAGGGTAAGCTTATCAGACTTAAAAAAAAGCTCTATTTTTCCTGCTATTCGCTCTACGCCTTTATCAAAATGGTTAATAGCAGCTTCCAACCAGTAAGGATCCGGAATACAATCCGAATCAGTAAAAGCAATAATTTCACCTTTCGCCAATTTTAAAGCTGCATTTCTTGCAGCATATGATCCCGGCTTTCCCTCTTTAATGATACAGAAATTGTGAGGCAAAGAGAAATCAACAGGTGGTGTATCCTCTGGTGCATTATTTACAATAATAACTTCAAAATCATCCTGGGGAAATGTTTGGTTTTTCAAAGCATTAACACACAGCTTCAATCGAGCCCAATCATGATAAGTAGGCACAATTACTGAAGCTCTTGGGCTGCTAACCTTCGTAACCCCACCTGCATCCTCTATCGCACTTTTACATTTCACCGCTTTTTCAAATTCATAAAAAGACATTTAGTTGCTCTCCCCGTAATTATTAAAAACCTGAAATAATTGACGTCTGATGCTCAAGCGAAGTTTTCAGGCTTGGGGTGATATATTCCAGATAATTTCGTGTCAGGTGGTGGGTATCAGACCACATCAATCTTTCATCAAAATATGCCGGACATAATCCCTCAACACAAATTAATTCGGTAAAGTCTATGGAGATAAACAGAGGTATTTCACCTACATAC
The DNA here is from genome assembly GCF_000982975.1 of Halomonas sp. A3H3. Taxonomy (NCBI): domain Bacteria; kingdom Pseudomonadati; phylum Pseudomonadota; class Gammaproteobacteria; order Oceanospirillales; family Halomonadaceae; genus Halomonas; species Halomonas sp. A3H3. The sequence continues at coordinate 4,804,222 of NZ_HG423343.1, forward strand.
GCATCTGCAGGATTAACAGATAGCAACACTTCTTCAATGGGTCGAGCGCATAGGCTTGCCTCATGACGGTTCTTCCAAACGCAATAGCTTGGATCACTTTCAAACCAAGGATTATCTCTTATACCCATTACTGGAATACCTAAAGCAGATATTTCCTTCCATTTTTCCACATGTCCAGCAGGAACAAACTCAACAGGATTCCCTACTACTAATCTATTATCACGGGGACGATTCGACCTCGTCGAATTTGTTATAACAAGATCAGGGGACAGGTCACTTAAATAATCAACAATATTTTCATTCCATAACTTACAAGTATCATTACCTTCCACAATTTCATAGCCAAGGGAACAAGAATTCTTTATGATACTTATCACTTTAAATCCATATTCATTCCCTAGAATTGAGAAAAAAGGCTCCCACTGACCTATATGTGACCCGCCTACGAGTGCGACTACATTTTCTGAAGAGGTATCTCCAAAATAACAAGATGAAATTTTGGACTCTGTAATGACCGTAGCACAACCATTATCTCTGTCCATGGTCTCGCCTAAGTCATTAGAAATGGCAGTAACATACCCATAGTTCAAATTGGAAGCATCGTCTTGTATAGAAATCTTACCGCCCTCGAATGCAGATTTTTTAAAATCAACTTTTACATCATGCAGATTTTCAATATAGTATTTAGCACCCAATCCAAGTGTAACCGAAGGAATGAAAAATGAAAAACCTGCAATATAGGAGATACAAACCCTAGACTTAGGTATTTTCCTAAAAGGCTTTTCAATCAACCAGGTCGTAATACTAGCCAGCAAAACTCCTAATACAACAATGGTCATACCTTTTACAACGCCTAAATTTGTTGTTTCATAATAGTGCTGAAAAAAAACCAATATCGGCCAGTGCCAAAGGTAAATGGTAAAAGACATGGCACCCAGCATGACAAGATATCTATTTGACAACAACCTATTCACCAGTGTACGTTTTTCAGGTTCGTTTCCTGAAATAATGATAAAAGCAGCTGAAACAACAGGAAATAGCGCGACATATCCAGGGAAATTCCAGTCGCTAGGAAATGCTATACCGATGCTAAAGAGAATAAAAACACCTAGAAAAGAGATGATTGATGCCGTTTTTTTATTCAACTTAATATAAGGAATAAATATAGCAACCAAGACACCGACTAGAAACTCCCAGACTCTTCCCAAAGGATTAAAATAGGCTGTGTTAGGAGTAAAATGCGTAGAGACCAACGAGTAAACAAAAGAAATAAAAAAAACTATAGAAACTCCCAACATTAAAGGTATCAATGATTTCATTTTGTTTGAAATATACAATAGTGGCCCAATAAGCAAAGGGAGAAAGGCATAGAATTGCACTTGAATTGATAGCGCCCAATACTGTTGAAAAGGGCTTGCTGGGTCTCCAATTTGTAAGTAATCAACCTCTCTTCTTATTAGCAATAAGTTTTCTAAATGCCCTGCGCTAAAAATAAATTCATGTATTGTAGCCACCCAGTAAACAGGTGGTACAAAAAAATAACTGAGAATGAAAGTCGTTAAGAGTACAACATAAGCGGATGGAGCCACCCGTTTAATAATTCCTCCCCAAAAATGAAAGGGCTTTATATTACCATCCCTTGCATACTGACGAAGCAACATTCCGGTCATTAGAAAACCAGATACAACGAAAAATACATCGACACCTCCAGATACCTTCTGAAACCAGATATGGAAAACAAGCACCAGCATCGCGCCGATGGCACGAACTCCTTGTATATCCTTACGATACTTGTTATCTAGAGTATAAACATCAAACGTTTTGTTCACTTCTATCCTCCTTAATAAATAGCAAAAACATTCAACACATCTACCCACAGATGCCCTTGAGGGCCTCCAGAGGAGAGTTTAAAGTCTGCGTAAAGGAGTTTTCGGCAAAAATAGATAATTTTCTTACTCATCAACGGGTATTTTCTAGAAAAACCAACCTCGAGTTAAATCAATTAGCTCCTAAGTAATCATTCATTAGTATTTTGATAAAATCATCTATGTATTTCGTATTCACTTGCTCACCATCTTCAGCATTAACCGTTAACACTGGTAGTCCTCTTTTCTCAAATTCCCCCGATCACTTTTTTTCTTTTTTTTGAGCTTTTCTACAATATTCAGCAATTTCATATTCATGTTTATTTTTATAATATGGCAACAGGTTAGGTTACCAGTCTTCCTATAACACATAAGAATGCGCTCCGCTATAATTTCTGGCCGAGCGGTCATATACACAATAAACCTTTTTTCCATCAGCTTACTAAATAAAGCCTTATCCTTTCCCCAATTATCACTAATTTCATATCTGAAGTGGTGAAAAAGACCTTCGTCTATTACCAACACAGTCGGAATTTTTTTATCTTCAACATATTTATCTCTTGCTCTTGGAGTAATAACGTACTGGGAATACTTAAACCTTTATTTTTCATTCTCCAAACTTATTAACTTGTAATCTAAAATTCTTTTATAAGCACTATCGATGTTCGTATTACGTTGTAGTCTGGCAATCCACAGTTTTGCAAGAATCAAACCTTTAATTAACCTCTTTTCTTCCATATAATCTATCAGAGTACTCTTTCCCACCCCTGGACACCCTACAACTTCTATAAAAAGTGATTTATTTGCGTTCTCTATCTGATAATCAAAGACACCTTTCACAAAAAAATGCGCCTTATACTTAAAAGTACGCAGTTGACCTAACCAGTTTTTTGCGATGAATTCTAATTGTGTCATGGCCAATCACCTAATAAGGAAAATGTTGCATAGATTTATTATTATTCGCTGAGATATGCTGACGTCAGACAGGATAGTTAGTGTTAGCGATACAACAGTTACCGCGAATCCTCTGAGAATTGCGCCGTTATTTAGACAGTTTACTTCACCACTTTAATTTCGAAAAAACCTCTGCAATAAAAAAGAAAATTTTTAACCACTTAGCACACGCTCCCGTAATCTACAGTAATATGACTGAGGTATTACTAGAGTCGCCAAGGTCATCCACTGGCGGGGCCGCATGCTAAATAGTATTAATGAGCATATATCTTTCTTAACCGACTTTCCAACTATCTTTTTTTCAACCGCCCATGACAATATTTTACGATTAATGGCGGCATTTAGATAATGTTTTTCAAGCCACGTCAGGCCAACTTCACATTCACTCTTTAAGTCTAAGCAAGGATGAATTTGAATCATATTATTTTTGTCGCTTACCACGCCACTATTATGAAGCAACCACATGCTCGTAACGGTGGGATCATAGTGAACCATTTTAAGACTGCATATAACTTTTAACCAAAAATAAACATCCCCAGCACGTCGGTATCGATCAACAGGAAAACCACCAAGGGCCATGAATGTATTTTTATGTATGCAAGCGCCGTTCATGTGAATGAAATCAGAACGTGAGAACGCTGCTAAAGCTTCCTGTCGACTCATGACTCCATTTTTTAGAGGTTCACTTCTCGGAATTACTATATTTCCTTCCATCTTCCGAAATGCATTTACAAAAAGATTAACAGATGGGTTTTCGGAAATAGCATTAGCAAACCTTGAAAGGTGGTCATACACAAGCAGGTCGTCTGCATCAAAAAAAACCAACCATTCAGCTGTTGCCTGCTGTGCTCCATAATTGCGTGCTGCGTAGCCACCTGGGCCTGGCTTATCTCGCTGGAACAATCGCAGCTTACCCTTGCGTTCCTCTTGCAATAAAATCTGGAGAGACCCATCTGTAGAGGCATCATCAACGACAATAATTTCAAAATTCTTAAAGGTCTGATTATAAAGACACGAGAGAGAGTCCAACAAAGTTGAAGCCTTGTTATGAACAGGCACTATGACAGAAAACTTATACATAAACTCACCTCGTCTTAAGCTATTAGCCAACTTTAGCCAAAAAACTATAAACTTTCACATTTATAAATTCTCAATGGAAGACATTGACTTTTAACCGGTGAGTCAATGTATTCAATTTCAGGTGAAAACAAAAAACCTTCAACCAACCCAGCTGTTACAATACCAGCTTTTTTTAACTGTCTTCTTCGTAATAATTTTAATATCATATATAAATCTAAACACATAATTTTTACTACGACATGAGCTGGACGATATTTTTTTGTGACAAATATTCTATTTCTTATTAAGTACTTATAATACTGAAGGCGTACCTCACTATTTTCAGAAATAATATTTAGCACTCCTTTCTCTTGCCGTAAATGCATCACTTTGCTGGCACCCACAACAAACCCGGGAACATCTTCCGTTATTCTTAATGTATATTCAGTATCCTCGCCCCATATGAACATATCGGAAATAGGCAAACCATACCTGTCAATGGTACCGCGGGGAACAAGAATAGATACAAAAGTTGCTCGATCAATGGAGACAACACCATATTGAGCAAATTTTGGCCAATCTTTATATCCAATATGATTAATTTTTTTGTTGATAGAAGGTGAATTAGTTACATAACCATTTTCAGTAAAAGCAGTAGAGATCAGGTAGGCTCTGTCAATACCATTTTCATCCAAGGTATTATCTGCTTCAATCAATCTTTGCAAGGCAAACGGCTCCGGAATGACATCATCGTCCATCATCCAGATATAATCAGCTCCTTCCTTATATGCGAGACGAAACCCAGCATTGAATCCACCTGCAGCACCTACATTCTGCGACAGCAAATACACTTTTAGATTCGGATAGTCCAATTCACTTAGCATTTCTTGTGTATTATCATCGCTAGCATTATCGACCACAATCACCTGGTCACAAATGCATGTTTGTGAATAAATGGCAGCTAAACATAGCTGTAGCAAATCCTGCCGATTGTAGGTGAGTATCACCGCGATCACCTTGCTCATAGTGTCCCCTGCATAATCATGCCCTTGAAAACTCAATACAGCGTTTAATTATTGACTAACATATACATGCGATTAATACGGCAGCACCTGACCTTAGTTACCATTTTAATATAATAAACATTTTTGTTTGATATAAAGAGAAGCCTGGAATTTCGTGCATTCGTAAAATGCAAATGGAGAACATACACACTTTATGTCGCTAATTATTTAGGATTATGCTATTCCAGGTGCGATCCCTAAAGCATATCAAAGATGAGCATCATTATAATTTCCAAAGGCTCACCCTTTTCAAGCGACGCCGGATGCTTCTTGGAATGTTATTATAAAAAAATTTAACAAAAGCAATTGGAAAATAGTAAAAAGGAGCTTTAAGCTGTCGTAATTTTTTTATACTAATTTTCAATGAATTAAATGTATAACTCAATCGATTTCCGACTTCAAAGCTCTGTCCTTCATGAAGTCGTTTAACTGTTAGCGGTAAATCCACTTGGTAAAATATAAAACCTTTTCTCAGAGCGCGTACCCACAGGTCTATATCGACCTGTCTAAACAATGCTTCATCGTACCCTCCAACCTCATCAAAAAATCGTCGAGAGAACAATATAGAGCTATGATTTATTGGATTGTTAACATAAAAACTATCACACCCCATTGGTGTGACGGAGAATCCTCTACTAATAACTAACTCCCCTTCCCCTTCTCCATAAACGATCTGGCTAGCTGTTACGACAAGCTCCACATTTGGAAATAGGCTTATAGTAGCGACCTGCTGCGCCAATTTTTCGGGTAGCCATTGGTCGTCTGCGTCGATATTGGCCAGCCACGGATAACGAGTATGATTGACAGCAAGGTTAAGCGCCCGCGCACGACCAACACCTTGCGTATCCACTAACTGAACCTGGACAGGGGCCATGTGACGTAACTTCTTGAGCACTTCCCAGGTATCATCGTCTGACCCATCGTTGACCACAACAACTTCTTTAGGTAGATAGGTTTGAGAAAAAACGGAAGAAAGACTTGATTCCAGGTATTTGGATCCATTTTTCACAGTCATAATGACAGAAATATCAATCTGATTCATTAGGCCACCTCCATGGCATCAGACAAGCTGATGATGAGAACCTTTTCTATTAATAATAATTATCATTAACAGACAGTAAAAACTCACTAGCATATTAACTACAGAACTAACAATTTATTTAGCCAGAAAATAATTTATATCTCTTTTCTATCGGCGAAATTTCATATTGACTACTTTCCATATCAATAATTTTATTTTATTCTTGGCAAAACGAGCCCCAAGCTGATCTTCAGGATTATATATACGGCTATCACTAAAACAGAAAACAGGCTTACCTGCTTCTCGACAAATTAGTTTTGCTTGATAAGAATTAAACTCGACAAACAAGTCCGCCGTGGATGCAACAAAAGTCTCAACCTTGAATTTCACCTGCGAATCAATAGTCATGACATTCTTATTATTTTTCTTCATAACGAGATTACGATACGAAACCCCGTTATCCATCAGTAAAGCTTCTACCTTATGTCGGTTTGACTCACTCTGAGACGTAACGATTGTATCGATATCTCTTGAAGGAAGGTAACGAAAGCGTGTAGTACCTGTATCATCGCAAAGTTCGTTTTCTGACATCATCCCCTCAAGACAAATACAAGACCTACTCATTACATTATGATGAAATATATTCCATTCAAAAGCTCTTGGATGGGGAAGAAATTCAAGAATAATATCTACATCACTTCTGATTGGCTTGCCTGAGTAAATAGCCAGTGTCGATGCACGTGCTGCTAACCAATCGGGGAGCGCGTTAATTTCGTTTCTTATTGAACCTCCGGTCATTATACTGTCGTCTACAATAAGAACTTTTTGTGCCTCCCAGGGAGAGTTCAAATCTTTTCTCACGCATCGCGTAAGCCCTTTTTTCAATGGATAATTATTAACCCAGGATGAAATATCCGTACAATTTATATTTAGTGCAAGTGCAATCATGTAGGCGGGAACCATACCACTTCTTGGTACCCCGACGACTAAGTCCCAGTCACCAGAAAATTTTTCAAAATTCTTTGTAATATCCCTGCCGAGATCACCATATGACTTGAACTGAATCTGCATTAAGTTTTCTCCGACAACTCGCTCAATATTTTCAGCAACAGCTATCTACCACCCATTTAGCTGATACAGATAGATATATGGTGACCACCAATCGAAATACCTATTGCATCAGTGATGCCGCAGCTATTAAATTAGATAAAATCAGGAAATTAGTATCGAGGCTGTTAGTACTTTTGCAGGGTATAATGTAGATAACACGCAGCACTACGCTACAATTTTATTTAGCAGTAATAGTATCAAATGGTTTTTGCACCCTATTACGAAGCTCTGGTTTTCCTATACCCATTGCTTCAAGCATAACGGCATTGACTTTATGCACATCGTATTTATCTTTAGCAATCTCGTGGGAGCGCTGTCCCATGGTTTTAACTAAAGCTGGTCTGTCAATAAAGTGTTGCATGGCTTTAACAAGCGCATCGACATTTTTTACAGGTATCAAGTAGCCGTTATCGCCATTAGTGACGGTTTCTCGACATCCAGGTGCATCGGTAGTGATGACCGCTCGCCCCATAGACATGGCTTCCAGAATTGAGCGCGGCGTGCCTTCTCGGTAATAACTAGGCAGTACAAAAACGCTACTCTCGGCAAGTGCCAGGCGCACATCATTCAGCCAACCCAAGTGTTCAAGCGATCCCTCTCCCACCCAAGTATCCAGCTCTTGTTGCGAAATCGTATCGGGGTTGCTGTCGATATCACCAGCCAGTTGAAATACTACCTCAGGGTGCTGCTGCTTGATTCGCCTAGCTGCCTCAGCGTACTGGCGGACACCTTTGTCTGCCAACAAGCGAGCAACCAATAAAAAACGTGGCGGCCCATCAGGTAAAGGGGCTGTAGCAAAATGCGCCATATCGACCCCTGACCCATTGAGCACTTGGGAAGGTACGCGATCGCGTAGTATTCCCAAATCACGAAATAAGCTTTCATCATCGGGGTTCTGGAAAAACACCTTATCCACCTTATTCAAAGCTGCCGAATAAAGTCTACGCACCAGATGGAAAACCAGAGCGCGCTTACCGCGTGCCTCTCCGGCAAAGGCATATCCCAGGCCAGTGATCAATGCATAACGTTGAGGAACCTTCGCCAGCCAAGCCGCCAACATCCCATACACCACCGGCTTGATGGTATATGCCAGAACGACATCGGGTCGTATATTACGCATCAACAAGTAAAGTGCTTTTAGCGTCAAAAAATCATACCACGGGTTAAGGCCTGTTCGTTGCATGGGGATATCGTGAACAAATACTCCCCAAGCCTCTAACTGGCGGCATGTCCTTGGATCATCATGTAACCCTGGTGATGCCGCATGTACTTCTAATCCTGCACTAATCAGGCTTTGTACGAGCGGCCCCCGAAAATTGACTAAGGAATAGCTTGAGCCCGACACTAGCAGAAAGCGACGTTTTGGTTTATTAAGCTTAGAGTTCATGCTGCCTCCTCAACGAACACCAGATAGTAAAAAATTACCAGCTAAAAACATATAAATTCGAAAATATAAACGCCTACTTATAATAAAGACCCATGCATAACATAAATGCATCCTTAAAGTAGTGAATATAAACAAAACCATGTGATACATGGAATATTTAATTAGAAGCTAGATATGAAGATTCTAATGGGCTGGGCCTACCTACTGAATAATAAGTAAATCCTTTCGCCCTCATTCGGCGCGGCTCATAAATATTACGCCCATCAAAGATAGTGGGTTCAGTTAATTTCTCTTTAATAAGATCAAAATCAGGTGCACGGAAGTTCTGCCACTCCGTGACGATAATCAAGGCGTCAGTATTCTTTAAAGCTGCTTCTTTGGTTCCACAAAGGATTAAGTGATCATGACTCCCGTAGAGACGCTGAGCTTCTTCCATGGCTTCCGGATCATAAGCCTGCACCTTGGCACCAGCTGCCCAAAGTGCCTCCATTAGTACCCTGCTGGGGGCATCGCGCATATCATCAGTGTTGGGCTTGAATGAAAGCCCCCAAATGGCGAAGGTCTTACCCTTTAATTCAGCATGGAAGTGCTGGCTTATCTTATTGAATAGCGTGTTTTTTTGCTCTTTATTACGCGACTCCACTGCTTTGAGTAATTTGGCGTCAAAATCAATGGTATTCGAGACGTGGATAAGAGCCTGCAGATCTTTAGGAAAGCACGAACCGCCATAGCCCACACCGGGATAAATGAAGTCGTAACCAATGCGTGGATCCGAGCCTATTCCTTTACGCACCGCCTCAATATCGGCACCCAGACGCTCAGCCAGGTTTGCCATTTCGTTCATAAAACTGATTTTGGTAGCCAACATACAATTAGCTGCATACTTGGTCAGTTCGGCACTTTTTACATCCATCACGATGATCTTGTCGTGATTACGATTGAAGGGGGCGTATAGCTCGCGCATGACTTCAATCGTGGCATCGCACTCTGTGCCGATAATAATACGATCAGGCTTTTGGCAGTCTACGACCGCACTACCTTCTTTTAAAAACTCAGGATTAGACACCACGTCAAACGCGATATCATTGCGTCCGCGCCTTTCCAGCACTTTTTCCACCTCGTCACGCACTTTGTCAGCACTACCTACAGGTACGGTGGATTTGTTAATGATAATTTGGTTCTGCTCCATATGTTCGGCAATGGTGGCAGCCACAGTGAGAACGTACTTGAGATCAGCACTACCGTCTTCGTCCGGTGGAGTTCCCACAGCAATAAACTGCACTTGGCCATGGTTGACTCCCGCGGCCGCATCGGTAGAAAACTCAAGGCGCCCAGCGGCGTAGTTCTCTTTTACTAAAGATTCTAGACCAGGTTCATAAATAGGGATGTTGCCCTGCCTAAGTTGTTCGACCTTATGATCATCTAGATCGATGCAAACAACATGATGGCCAACTTCAGCCAGAATAGTTCCTTGAACCAGGCCTACGTAACCCGTGCCGAAAACTGTAACGTTCATTGGATTTCCTAACTGGAGAGTAAAGTGGTGAGAAAAATTAGAGAGAAGTTTTATTTAGGCAAGCTATGAATTTCACTTATGGTGCTGCTCGCCTTATTTGGCGAATAGTAACTTCGATACCATTCGACAAACTTGGCAACGCCATGAAAAACTGATGTGGCGGGCCTATAACCAACCTTTTTTTCTAATTCACTTGAATCCGCATAAGTGTCTGGAACATCGCCAGGCTGCAAAGGCAGTAGATCCTTGATGGCCTTTCTACCTAATGCTTTTTCAATGGCTTCGATATAGATGTTGACCGTCACAGGATCATTATTGCCAATGTTGAAGATACGAAATGGCGCATTGCTGGTAGCAGGGTCAGGGTTATCGCTATTCCACTCAAAAGCAGGAGTGGCTATATCATCACTGGCGCGAATAACGCCCTCAACAATATCATCCACATAGGTGAAGTCGCGGGTATGGCAGCCATAATTGAAAACCTGGATGGGCTCATTGGCCAAAATATTTTTGGTGAATTTAAAAAGCGCCATATCTGGGCGCCCCCAGGGGCCATAGACGGTGAAAAACCTTAGCCCGGTGGTCGGTAATCCAAACAAATGACTATAACTGTGGGCCATCATTTCATTGGCTTTTTTGGTGGCAGCATAAAATTGCAGTGGATGGTTGGCTCCTTCATGCTCGGAAAACGGCATTAAAGTATTAGCGCCATAAACACTACTGGTACTGGCGTACGTCAGGTGCGCAATGCTGGAGTAACGACACGCCTCCAAAACATTAGTAAACCCAATCAAGTTACTTTCCACATAACTAAGTGGGTTTTCCAGCGAATAACGAACCCCTGCTTGGGCAGCTAGATGAATAACTCGGTCAAAGTGGTGTTCATTAAAACACTCGGCCACCGCCTGTTGATCAGCTAGATTAGCGCGAATAGAAAGGTAGTCGTTTCTTGTCTCTTTCGCCGTCTGCTCAAGAATTTTTAGGCGCGCCTCCTTAATGGCAGGGTCATAATAGTCATTGACGCTATCAAAGCCGACGACACTATCACCGCGCTCCAGTAGCCGCTTGGCAGTGTGAAAGCCGATGAATCCGGCATGGCCGGTAACAAGAATCTTCATTTAATAACTCCATGACGTGGGAGGAATAGAGGGCATTGGCAGGAGTAGGGCAAATAACAGCGCTAATCTCAGCTGCGTACAAAGCGCTGAATATGGCGCCAGCTCACTCGCCTCAAGCCATCCAACGTCAAGGGCACCAGAGCCACTGAACGCACCATGGCAAGTAACGGACGCGGAAGCTCACTCAGACATAAGGTTCGCGGCAGGCCGGTATAGGGAAACCAACATTGTCGATAGGAGCTCTGCCGGGCTGAAGGAGGTAAATCGCCGGTAAAAATCGAAGGTACGGCGTACCAGGCATAGTTGCCTTTCAGCGTCTTTATTTCGTCAGAACCGGGCTGTAGAAACTCGAAATCGATAATCTTTAGCCCTTGGCAAGGGTCATAGATAAGGTCATGCGGATTAAGATCGATGCATTCATAGCCAAGACTGCGATAGTGCAAAATAACGGCTCTCACGCGCTCGATGGCCCAGATAGGCAGCAAACCATGATTAGAAAAAGGCGCACGAGGCGATAAAATGCGTTCCATGCAATTGGCATAGCGCTCAAACACTAGATAATGAGTACCGACTTCTAGCAGACGGGATACTTCTGGCAGAGAGGCACCGAGTTCACGCGCCTTTACTTCACGCTCTAGGTAGCGCTCACGCCCAGGCCGAAATGTCTTGCAAATCGCCTCAGTGCCATGAAAATCCACCAGCTCTACTTTGGCTCGGCAAACCTCTTTACTTAGGTCAGCTAATACCGGGTAAGGTGTGCGAAATGCTGCATCGTTGCTTAGGGCTGCTTCACGTATCTTACCGATCTGCTCGGGCACCAAGGTTTTGAGATACTTAAACGCCTGATCCGCATCGCGGGAGCAATGTATCGGACTCTGTTGTTCTGCTTTGCTCTCCTCTGGAGAGAGCGTGGCACTGAAGGTTGCCCTGATGGTAGGTAGTCTTAAATTGGGAGAGTCACTCGACATCCGCTTCACCGGTACTGGATGGACATCCTGTACCACAAGCAGAAAAACTGGCGGCGACCCACTGCTGGCAAAATTTCCTTGCTCTTGTCCATCATCAAGAACCCACTGAGCGAGCGCCTGTTGCTGCCCACTTTCGATTGGCACGCTACACAACACATTAAATCCATAGTGATCAAGCAACTTAAGAAGGGTGTCCAAATACGCCAACTCACACTCTCTAATCAGAAAAACAGTAATCCCGGATAGCCACTCTTGTTGCTCGTCATCAGATTGTTTGTTCGTCATGACTTGCCTCCTTGTGCTAAAGAGAGCACTTATTTTTAAATAAGCATTGATGACATGCTCAATAATGCTTTTCGCATCACTCAAGCATGAAAAGTGGTGATCAGAGCGAGGGGGAAACGGCTCAGTCGCTATGGCGTAGGCGCCGGAAGTAAACGGGTTGCAGCAAAGTTGGTAAGATTCCGTCGTCTTGTGATAGCCAGCGATTCAATAAGATTCTCAACCTTCTTTGGGTACGGAGCGTAATACAGGGCCTAGTCTGGCGACCGACCTTAAGGCTGTGTTCGTTGCATCAACATGTTGGCGTTGCGTATCTGAGGTCATGGTCTGACGCGCTTTCCATACCAGGTCGGCTATTTCGTCCAAAGGGTTGTAGTCCAGTGGAGCCGACTGCAACAACTGGCGGATACGCAGGTGATCAGTAGCGATAAATGCCTGCTCCAGCTGCTTTAAAAAGGCTTCGAGCCTCGGCCATTCCCAGAAGCGCTCTTTTGAAGTCATGATACGATCATGGCGCGTCTTGCTGACGTCATGACCTATCAACAATTCCTCGTAAAGCTTTTCACCAGGCCGCAAGCCGGAATAGATGATTTCGATATCCCCTTCAGGATGCGCAGCGTCTCTTACCTCCAATCCCGAAAGGCGAATCATATTCATGGCCAGATCATGAATGCGTACCGGTTCGCCCATATCGAGCACGAAAACCTCCCCACCTTCCCCCATGGCGCCAGCCTGGATAACCAGCTGAGCAGCTTCGGGAATTGTCATGAAATAGCGGGTGATATCCGGGTGAGTCACCTTCACGGGGCCGCCCTGCTCAATCTGCTGACGAAACACTGGGACAACGGAGCCACTTGAACCCAGAACATTGCCAAAGCGCACCATGCAGAATCGAGTGTTGGACTGAGAATGTGCGAAGGCCTGACAGATAAGCTCAGTCAAACGCTTGGATGCACCCATGGCATTGGAGGGGCGAACCGCTTTATCGGTGGATACCACCACAAAGGTTTCAACATTGGCCGACATTGCCGCCTTGGCCAGATTCAATGTGCCAAAGACGTTATTACTCACTCCTTGCACGAGATTAAATTCCACCATCGGCACATGCTTGTAAGCAGCAGCGTGGTAGACAGTATGCACCTCGAAACATTCGAACACTGCCTTAAGACTGCCCGAATGCTGCACTGAGATAAGCAATGGTTTTAGCTCGCACCGTGACGCGGTGCTTTCGATATGTTGCTTCAACTCTTGCTCAATGGCGTATAGCGCAAATTCGCAGTTATCGATCAAAAGCAGGCGGACAGGATTCTGATCAAGAATCTGACGACACAGTTCACTGCCTATCGAGCCTCCTGCCCCCGTCACCATGACCGATTTATCGCGGATATTGGCCTCCATCAGTTCGGGGAAGGCAGGCACAGACTCCCTACCCAATAAGTCCTCCAGCGCCACATCGCGAAGTTCACTGATTTTGGCTCTACCGGCAATTACATCGGCGCTACCAGGAATTGTCTTAAGAGGCACGGAAAGGCCCGAAAGCCAGTGCAGTATCTCGCGGCGACGCCAACGTGGGGCGCTGGGGATAGCTAACAAGACCATTGTGGCGCGGTGTTCTTGAACCAGAGCAGCTAATGCTACCGGCTGATGTACCCGCAGCCCTTCTACCATGGCGCCTTCCAATCCCCGCCAGTCATCAACGAAGGCCACCGGCTGGTATTCCTCTCCATTGCGCAGAGCAGCCACCAGCTCGCAACCCGCGGCCCCTGCCCCATAAATCACCACTGGCTTGCGCTGTCGAAGCTGACTGTGGCGATACAACTCTCGCAATAGAAAACGCAGGCTACCGATACCCAACAATAAGAGCAGCGCATAAATGATGATAATAGATAGTCCAATGGGCGAGTTAACCATGTAACTGGCCGGCGCTACTAACAAAGTCGATGCCAGCACAACAACAGCGATAGTGGATACAGTGGCATGGCTCATGTAGCGAATGACGGCGCGATAAAGCCCTAACCAGCGGAAAAGCAAAAGGCTTATCGGAACTAACACGCTGATGGTCATCCACAAGGAAATGCTGCTGAGTGGTTGTAGGCTTTCCAGGTGAATCATTGTGGCAAGTTGCAGGCTACCCACCACAATCAAACCATCAAATACAACAAGTACCCGGCGCTTTATGGAGCGCGGCGCCATTGATAACGACTTTATTAAACTAGCCATAGTTATCTCTATCCGTCCTTGCGGGTTGCCAAGTTACGGCGCTGGCAGCCGCATTATTGAAGTGGGCGATCAAAAACGAGATTTTGACGGGAAGCCGCTATCGAGCCTTCTCGATAGAGATGCCAACAGATCACTAGTAGTACCCAGAATAACGTCGCGCGCAGCCCGTTATGAGTAGTGGAATAAATCAATGGCCCTGCTACTCCAGCCCAGATGTAAAGGGGAGCTCGGCGCAATACGGTGGCTATTATCGATAGGAAAAGCACTAGGCCTGGCAAGCCATAAGCAAACAACATGTTAATAAAGGAGGAGTGGATTTCGGCCCCATCATATGGTGCAAAACGCTGCCGTTCGGCTTCTCCTGCCCCCAATATTGCGTAGGCGGGAAAGTTAGTCAGTCGGTCAAACTTGCGTTCTTCATACACACTATCAATTTTGCTTGGTGCTCGATCCATACGCGCTTCCAGGTTGCGCAACACCTGCCCCTCAGTACTAATATTGGCGAGCACAACACCTCCCAATAATAGTGGCACCAGCAGCAACAGGCGCGCAAAGTACTTGACCTGCTTAGCATTTGCTATGGCCCAGCCGATCCCCACCATAGCCCCACCTCCCATAGCGGCCAACGACGACGCCGATAAGATCCCCAACACGCCGCTAGCTAGCCCGGCCAATGCCAAAGGCCTCATTTTAGGGTGAAAATCATCGAGCATTAACAACACCACTACGCCACATAGCGAAAAGTAGGCCAGCTGATTGGGATTATTAAAGCTGCCAGTGGTGCGGTTGATCCCCAAGGCTAATTGCACTAACACATGGCCACCGGCGATCACTAGCGCAATAGAGATGCTATTTCGAATAAGCCCTATGGCACGTTCACCGTAAACGCTTAGGAAACGCAGCAGCCCCATACCGATTAAAAAATTGAACAGGAAAAACTGGGCTGGTCTAAAAAATTCAGTGGTTTCCATCACTAACGTCCAGCTAAGGCATACCATTACTACCCACAACACCATTAATCCCCAGCACATAGCGAAGGGTGAAACTTTCAGGTGTTTGTCTCCTAATGACATCAAAAGCATCACGCCGGCAAAACCGATCAGCACAAAATCAGCCAGCTGTGGCCCACCGCTGGGAAACAAATAAAGGCTGCTTAGCGAAAGCCCCACAAACAGCAATAGCGCACCGATCAGATTCATGGCGATACCTTTTTTCTACTGTGGCTAGAGGTTAGCCATCATCTGGAAGGTATGATTGCGACTGGCCAGGTCATCATAAGTACCTGCATCACTTACTTGCCCGTCCTCAAGCATATAAATTATGTCGCACTCTTTGACCGTGGCCAGGCGGTGGGCAATAAGCACCACCGTCATTTGGCCTGCGAAGCGCTGGATATCTTCCATCACACGACGTTCGGTGATCCCATCCAGAGCACTGGTGGCTTCATCAAAAACTAATACACTGGCTTGCTGATAAAGAGCACGGGCGATACCCAAACGCTGACGCTGTCCCCCTGATATCTGCACTCCGCGCTCCCCGATTCTAGTTTCGAGCCCTTCGGGAAATCGCATGATCAGTTCATCGAGTTGCGCCATGTGTAGGGCTTCTTTGACTCTCTCAACATCAATATTTTCGCGTTCAATGGCAAAGGCGACGTTTTCGAGGATCGTGGCATCGGACAGAAATATCTGTTGCGGCACAAACCCCACACTGGCATGCCAATTCCGCAAGTTCTCCTGCGTTAAAGCCACACCATCAATGAGTATTTGCCCTTGCTGAGGCTCGATCAGACCCAGCAATAGATCCACAGCAGTACTTTTACCACTGCCAGAAGCACCGACTAAGCCGACCATCTTGTTGACCGGAATTGTCAGAGTCAGGCCATTCAGCGCCCGTGCTCGCGCTCCTGGGTAGTCGAAGGCGACCTCATGAATTTTGATTTCTCGCTGAGGAACCCACGGCATTGACTGAGCAGCAGGCTTAGATTCACTGCCTGTTTTCAGTTTTATGGTTTCCTCACTGCTGGCGATCAAATCTTCACGGATTGCATCATAAGCCGCCAGGTTGCCGCGTATTTTAGTAATGGAGGTATAGATTTTCTGAAAGCCAGGCAGCATCTTGAAACCGGCTAGGGCATAAATTGAAAGCGCCGGCAAAATGGCGCCCAGATTGCCTTGGTAGAGGTTAAGCAGGTAAAGAACCAGCAGGATTACCGAACCAAAGGCCACTAGCTCGATAGCATAACGGGGTGCCTCACTCAGTCCTTGTGTTACACCTTGGCCTCGCGCTATGCGGTTGCTGGCCTTTTCAAACCGCGTGGTAAAACTCGCCTGACGATGCAATAAAAGAAGATCTTTGATGCCTCCAAACCCTTCAGTCATCAGCTTGAAGCGTTTCGATTGAGCCTCAGATATACGCCTTCCATTAATGCTGAGAAAGCGCCGCACCGTCTGATAAAGCAGTAGATAAGTGGCGAGGAATATCACTAAGCCGGATATTGCTACAACAGGGTTATAGATAAAGATAGCCAAGCTCATCAAGGTCACCATGACCGCCTTGGCGTTGAGCTCCATCGCTGGATTTATCACCTTTGTCGTAACGCGCTGGACTTCAACGGAGACCTTGCTGATCAGGACACTGGTATTCTGGCTCGAATGAAATAACCAAGGTTGATACAGATAATAACGATAGAGGCGGCTAGAGAGTTCCGCTCCCACTTGCTCACTGTAGAGCGACAGCCGCCAGGTGGTATACATGGAAATTAGCGCTGCCATTAACAACACTCCAAGTACCATACCGCCCAATAGACTCAAGAAGGACTTGTGGCTTTGCATTCCGCTATAGGTATAAGCCCAGGCTAACCAACCATTGCCCTGGAGTTTGCTCATATCTCCGACCACCGCCATAAAAGGCCCAATGGCGATGACACTGGCAATTTGAGCTAGCGCCATCACAATGATCAGTGCCTGAAGCCCTAACAATCGGCGGCGCTGTTGTTGCGTTAGTAAAGAATAAAATTCGCGCAATTGATTAAGCATATTGGCTCACCGGTAAGCATAGAGGTAGCTGCCATAGTATCCGTGACGGCTGCTGGTCGGCTTCTTAACACCATTTAGAATTCCACCTTTGAGCCTCACACCAGCACTCTCAAGACGACGCTTAGCGGCTTTGATTTCGCCAGGAGGGTTCGTGTCGAACCGCACCACCATTAGACTGGTACCAACCAACTTGCCGACTACCGAGGCATCGGTTACCGCCAGAATCGGGGGCGTATCCACGATTACCAGGTCATAGTGCTGGCTTATCGTGTCTAGAAAGTCGTGAAAACTCTGCTGCATCAAAAGCTCTGATGGATTAGGCGGTACGCTTCCTCTTGCCACATAATCAAGTCCATCAAGCTCACTATGGCGAATGGCCTCCTCCACACTGATACGCCGTGCCAACAACTCTGAAAGTCCCTTTATTCCCTTACCGTGAAAGGCATGGTGCAAATGGCCGCGGCGCATATCAGCATCGATTAACAACACTTTTTGGCCAGCCTGGGCACATACCGCCGCTAAGTTCGCGGCTATGAAGCTCTTACCTACCCCCGGACTAGCACCAGTAATCATCAACCGATTGTTATCGGATTCGAGCATGGCGAAGTAGAGGCTGGTACGAAGCCCACGCAATGCCTCAACGGCAATTTCAGCGGGTTTCTTGACGGCCAGCAAGCCACGAAAAACTTCTTGGGCTTTCTTGGCACGACGCGGACGAATACGCTCGGTAAGCCCTGCCTGTTCACCGGAATTCGGTAAGGTGGCATAGACAGGCAGACCCAATTCTTCAAGCTGCTCGGGGGTTTTGATAGACCGACTAAGCAACATACGAACGATCACTAATAACATTGCCAACAAGGCGCCAAACAGGCCGCTAACAGCGGTTATTAAAGGGATACGTGGAGCAATGGTACCGGGGGACAGCATGGCCGCATCCAAGATACGCACATTGCCTACTGTGCCAGCCTTCACCAAACGCATCTCTTGAAGCTGGTTGAGTAGCTGGACATACACTTGCTGATTGACCTGAGTATCCCGAGTAAGACGCAGCACTTCCTGTTGGGTTTCGGGTAATTCACTCACCAGAGCGTTAAGTCGGTCACGCTCGGCTTCTAGCTGGCCGCGTTGTCTCAGTAACGTTTGGTAGTTAGGGTGTGAAGGACGGTACCTCTCAGCCAGATCCGCTTCCCGCATAGCCAACTCACCAAGCTGGTTTTCCACATCGACTACCCGAGTAAGCAGGTTCTGTGTCTCGAACGTCAGGTCGACAGAGTCACGCTGAGCTCGGTAATCGTTGAGCATGCCTTCGGCATCTGACAATTGGTTGCTAACCTGAGGAATTTGCTCGTTGAGAAAGGCGATCTGTTTTTCTGCTTCTTCTGAATGACGCTGCACGTTTTGAGTCAAAAAAACGCTGGTCAGCGTATCTAGTGTTGGCTGAATCTGGTTTTGATCCGCCCCGTTCAACGTCAGTTCATAGACGCCCGACTCTAACCCACGCGGAATGATTTCAAAGCGATTCTTCAGCTCACTTATTGCACTAAGAGCAGACGTTCTTACTAATGTGAATTCTGCGCCGGGGTGGGCCTCTGCCTGGCTGACAAAAAGACGATACCCCAATTCATCATTCTGTACCGTTTCCCCAACGCTACCAGTAAGCAGCGTTTCTTCTTCCAGCAGCAGCTCGAATTCACCGCCGTCGAGAAGCCGCAACACATGCTCCCCCCCCACGTTCTCCTCGGGAACATCGAAACGAGCGACTCGCAGTGATTCCCCAGCCCACACATAGGGGTTACTCCAAGCATCATCCACAGAGTCTGCTAACCACTGGCGAATGAATTCAGGCGTGAGGCTCTCGAACCACTGCTGATTAACTCCATGATGAACCAGAAAGTCCCCCACCACCGGCAACCTACGCGGCTCAACCTGAATGGCAAGGTCAAGACGGTCAGCGGTTTCACCCAACACCATACGTGACTGCAGAATTTCGAGCTCAGCAGAGGTAGGGTTGCCTTGTTGCGGCTCTCCCAATGACTCCATAAACGCCAAGTTCGATCCTCGGGTCTCTATCTGAACTAAGGCATCGGCCTGATAAATTCTCGGCTGAGAGCTGGCATTAAAGTAGCCCGCCAGCAGAAAAAATCCCGTCACCGACACAATAAACCAGCGATGATCGGACAGCGTGTCTACCAACTTACGCAGATTAAGCTCATCGCTCTCTCGAGGTGCTGGCGACGGCGCTGGTGAAGGGAAATTAGTCATGGAGATGCCTCATCACTCAGAAAATATATTAAAGCTCACCGGCATCAATAGCAGACGTTGCAAAGTCGCCTGGCAAACTAACTGATGGCAACAGCAGGGAGATCACAGAGTTCCAGCGAGCCAGCGGTGCTGACGTCACGTACACCACATCCTGCGGCTCAAGAGGAAAGCGTGTTCCTAGCAATAAGCGAGTGGCATCCTGAATATCCAACTGATAGACGGTGGCAATTTTCTCGCTACCCGGCGGGTTTCCCCTTACTACGAAAATACCCGACGGCTGGGCGCGATTTTCATTCACACCACCTGCCCTTCCCAATGCATCCGTCAACGTGATGCGTTCATTGCCCAGGGCAATGGCACCTGGACGGCTAACCTGTCCCAGAACGACCACGTTTTGATTTTCCATGGTGGGCACGTGAAGTAGATCGCCATCACGCAGTAACCGGTTTTGTGTCATATCCCCTTGACGCATCATGGCGTAAAGCGATATCACCTCTTCACCACCATTGCGGCTTAGGGTGACATTACGCCAATCCGCATTATCACGTGCCCCGCCTACTTCACTAATGGCATCAAGTACCGTCATCGGCACAATACTCAGAGGCAGAGTGCCGGGGTTTTCCACTGCACCACTGATGTACACTTTTTGGGAGTTAAACGCCGCAATGCCTACCTCTACCTGCGGCTCATTGATTACTGCGGACAATCGCCGTGCGATTAACTCGCGCACCTCGTCAAGCGTCATGCCCTCGACTCTCACACGCCCTACGTAGGGATAGAACATCGTGCCATTGGGCCGTATACGGTTCCCGGTTTCCGCAGCGGAGCGCTCGGCACCGGCAGGAATCGTTAATTCTGGATGGTCATAGACGATCACGCTTAAAATGTCCCCAGGCCCTACCCGATATTCGTAGTCTTGCACTTCTTGATTCAATGCTTGAGACGTGGCTTGCGTGGTAGGCTCTTCTGGGACATACAACCTATCTACAAACTCTGGTGTAATGGGTTGTACGTCCACTCGGCCATCAAGCGATTGGTCGAGCTCGCTTTCATCAATATGCCCGCCTGGGGCCATGGCACAGCCACTTAATATCCCCAGCAGCATGATGAACATTAGATAGCGAACCAGCCGCAATGGGTTTTTTCTGGTTTCTACACCTTCTATTTCTTTGAAATTATTCATTTTTTGTTCCCTTTGCTTTGTGTCTTACCACGCTACCGCCCGGGGATTTTAAATGGCATTTCCCAGAGCCTATTTGGAAACTCGCCTTGGCAGTGCAACCTTCGAGCCGCCATAAGACATGAATGCCATTACGGCAGACAAATATAATGTTACATAAAAAAACAAAAAACATACTTTGATTTACTTCATTGCTGAGGATGAGATAGCTAACGCTATTTAGGCGTTTAGAAATGAGGTTTGGCGTCATGGGTGAGAGGAGAGGAGATCATGCCTAGCGGTATTAAACATTTAATGATAATAAAAAATTTATATTTAAAATTAACGGTGATTTTCAACCCAGTTGTCCAAATGGCTGCACTTAAGCAGCCTGTTTATTACGCTCGATTTCCTGCACTTTCCCTGGGTTAAGCGACACTGAACCAGTGACCTCCCAGTTTCGGGTGCTGCCCGACCAGCGTTTCGGATATCGGCGCTTAGCGCTTTCATAAACCGCTTTACGGCGTTCAAGCCGTTTTCGATCAACACCACGATGCCGGTCAGCTGGCGTGACATATTGGATGCCACTGTGAAGGTGCTGTTCGTTGTAAGCCCGCTCGAACACCAACATCCATTCTCGTACCGCGCTCAGCGATGTAAAGCCCTTGGTGGGCCACGCTGGGCAATATTTGACGGTACGGAACAGTGATTCCGAGTAAGGGTTGTCGTTGCTTACTCTCGGTCGACTGTAAGACATCAACATCCCTAGCTCGGTTAACCTCGCTTTGAGTGTATAGGACGTCATTGGCGCCCCATTATCCGAGTGCAACACCGGTGGCTGATGCCAGCATTTCTCACGCAATAAGGCACGCTCCATCAGCTGTTTAGCCAAATCGCCCGCTTCCGTCTCATGAACTTCCCAGGCAATGATTTTGCGGCTGTAGATATCCATGATCAGGTAGAGATACCAGTGCTGGCCTCGTACAACGGAGGCGCAATAGCTAATATCCCAGCTCCAAATCTGGTTCGGCCCTGTCGCCGTAAAACTGGTCGGCGCGGGGACTGTGCGGCGTGCTTTCGTACGGCCACGATGGTGCTGCTGGTGATGCTTTTTCAAGACCCGATAAAACGACGATTCGGAGGCCAGATAGACGCCGTTGTCTGCCAGTAAGGGCACGATTTGAGACGGCGGCAAGCTCTGATACTCGGGACGATGACAAGTGTTCAAAATGGTCTGCTCTTCCTCATGCGTCAGCTGATGCGGCTGCCTGCCTTGTGCCGCCTGTGGACGCTGATCCTCAACAACAGTGCCACACTCAGATCGCCAACGCTTTAGTGTGCGCTCGCTTACATCGATAATACCGGCTGCTTGATAGCGGGAAGCACCACCCACAACCGCTTCGTCAAATAGCGCGATGAGCCTTGCACGTTCGTCGAGCGGCGTTAGTCGTCCTCGCCGCTGTCGGGATCTTCGCTGTACAAGGCGTCGAGCTTTTTTGAGAGCACCAGTAACGACGTCGTCTCTGCCACTACCTTGTCTTTGCGACGTACTTCCGCTTTGAGCTGCTTGATGGTCTTACGGTCTTCTTTACGCTGCTTGTGCGCCGCTTTTTCCTGATCTTCTTGCCGACCAGCGCCTTCGAGGCAAGCCGCTTTCCACTGTTGAATTTGCTCGGGATAAAGGCCTTTTTCGCGGCAGTAAGTGCCAAGCTCCGCCTCTGACAGGGTGGCGGTTTCGATGACCACGGCTAGCTTGGCGTCGGGCGACCATTCGCTGTCGCCTTGGGTGTAACCCGGCACAGGCACTCCTTTTACTCGACACTGTTTTAACCAACTATACAGCGTCGCGTCAGAGATGCCTTCCTCTGTCGCTACCGATGCCACACTGTGATTATGGGGTGGTAACAACTTCTTCAGGACGGCTGCTTTACGCTCTGCAGAATAACGTGGCACAAGGACTCCATGCCGCTCCCTCTGGATTAGATTCAGGCGATATCACCAACCGGACAACAAGGCTGACAGAGGGGGTTAATAAGTTGTAAAAAGTTACAAAAGAAGAAATTTCAAGTTACAATCGCGGAACAATTGTAATATCGCCTTAATTGAGGGGTTTCTTAGTGACAGTGGTCACATAGAAAAAAGCCACCCTTGGAGGGGCGGCCATAAGTTGGTCTTTGAATCCGCTCACGCCTTTTTGGGTTTCCACCGCTCCCTCAGTGCCGTCTTGAGGGGGCTTGGAAAGCTAGATAAAATCTTTCTTTTGCTGGCGCTGAGAAGGCGTTTCGTATAGCTATGCGATCCCTTTTTGGCGGAGATTTTATCAGACGCTGTATAGACTCTATTATCTTCACAGCAATAAACGGCTTTCCCCGATATTTTTGCAATACTTGCAGCCTGCCTGGTAGCACTCTCAATGAAGAAAGTGTAATCCGAGTTCTTATAGAACAGGCCCTTGTGCGTAGAGTGAATCCCCTGGCGTTGGCGCTCCTCTTTCGAAGGCAGATCCAGCATGACCAAGCGCTCATAGTCAATTCCCTGTTGCTTCAGCCACTGCTCTGTCTGGCTACGGTACTTCTCAAGACGGTTGGTTACCAAGCAGCCGATTCGGCCAGCAGGTAGGAAAAGAAGCTCCGCGTTATTCAAAAACGCAATGTACTGCTCTCCATCATCGTTCTGAAGGTCGGTAGGATCGACGCACAGTACACCATCGATATCGACACATGACTGGGAAAGTATGGCAGGAGTGAAAAGGTTCCACTGGAAAGCACAAGGCGATTCTAGCGTGTAAAAATGAAAATCAACATGTTGCTTACCGTCGGGATCAGCATAGATCGCCAAGGTATCTATTATACAAGGACAGTTTTCGGGGATAGCACTCCGTGCTTCCTGCACAGTCTTCCCTGTAATGACGCTATCATCGACGAAAAGAACTTTTTTCGCGTCCCAGGCGGCTCCCGGCGGCTTTTCTTCCTTTCTACGCAAGCGAGTTTTCAGCGGTTGGTTGTCAATAAAGTCTGGGAGCCCCATCATATCGAGATGCAAACCCAACGCAACCATGCTGGCAGGGATGATGCCGCTACGGGGAATACCGACCACCAGGTCGTAATCCTTCCCGTGAACTTTGAACAAGGACGCAGCGATGTCCTCACTTAAATCACCATAGGATTTGTAATTCATTGTCTATCCCTCCTTATTTATCAGGCTTGACCGCCAAATTAATGGATGGTTAGGTAGAATCGCCTTTCTTGTAAAACCCAGCGGTGATGGCCCTAAACACAAAGACATACTCTCGGTACGTCACGCCTCTACCCAAGATGGAGCATCACGCCAGAGAGTTAAAAAGGCTTTTCCGATAGTTTCTGCAATGAACAAAATCGCTTAGTTACGACTTATAGTGGAACGGTAACTTTATCGAATGACAAAATCGTGTCACTTAAATGATAGGTTATATGATATCTCCAGAAAAAATTATTAAAACTACAATAAAAAAAATACAAGCATTTGTTTCTGTTAAATTTATTCACCTTCATAGTCTAAAGACAGAAACCTCAATCTTCTACTTTATTGGCATTTAAATCAGGCATTTTTAACAATTTTACTCCTTCAAAATAAATGAGAAAAACAATACATAAATCCCATCATAAATACAAAGATCAACATCTTAAAAACAAGAAATACATAATTAAAAAATAGCAAAAAAACAGCAAAAAAATCATTACTTAATGATTAGTCAACTAAAAATTTTAAAACGAAAAATGGATCTAATACTGACATGCACATTGGCCATACCGCAGACAGATCAAGCAGTAAAAAAGAAAAAGAAGCGATGGCGATGCCTCTAGAGCCTCTCTGCCCACGTAAAGGCAGCGTCCTTTAGCAACATATGGATATGCTCGAAAACTTCCCTGGATTTTCGGTAAGGATCGGGGATATTGCGCCCTTTGCCACTATCTAGCCAACGACCTAGCAATAGCGTCTTACCTAAGGCTTGGGGTACGTGTTGTCCTACGGCACGGCGCTGGCCCTCAGACATCACCAGAATGAGATCGGCTTCCTGTATCATTATCACCGTTAATTGCCGTGCCTGGTGGCTGGTCACATCCAAACCATCGGCCTCGGCCAATTGACGTGCAAACGGGGATACAGGCTCGCCTTCCAAGGCGCCCAAGCCTGCAGAACTGATATGACGCTCGGGTAGCCGCTGTTTAAGAAATGCCTCAGCGACAGGACTACGACAAATATTACCTGTACACACCACTAAAATACGCTCGAACATGTCTTACTTATCTCCTGGGTGAGCAGAGGTAGACGTTTTCAAATGACACCTTCAATGCTCCCACTGAATAGCAAGCAACCCAAGGGTTTCGTAGATTGCCCTCTCAGTCTTGCGTAGCTCACGGGCAGAGGGCAGCCAATAAGCTAGCGCTAATCCCTCCGTTCGATCGGCCAAATAATGGGTAGGTGCAGCAACTGGAGCTAGGCCTGCCGCCTCGAAATGACGCATAGCGCGCGGCATATGCGACGCTGATGTCACAATCAATACTTGCGCACCTTCACCGAGCAGCGCCCGAACTGACTTGGCCTCTTCAGCAGTATCGTTGGGCGACACCAGCGTCACGATACTCTCTGGCGGAACCCCCAATGCTTCGGCAGCTTCGGCGTAACCATGAGCCATGGTCATTTTTGGATCTTGCCCTCCCCCTGACACTACCAGTAGCAAGTCTGGACGCTCATGCCATAGCCGCAGGCCTTCCATCAGACGCAAACCCGAACTTTCGCTGAGCCTGCCGGTTATCGACCAAGGGCGATCCGGCTGCCAACCACCCCCGAGGACTACCACTGCTTCGATGTTCTGCTCTTCAGGCCATTTCTCCCAAGCGACATATTGAGACTCCAACGGCCCTAGCAAATTATCTGCCACTGGTGCCCAGGCCGCCAGCAATAGCAAGAGCATTGCTAACGTCATTATGCTGTGACCCAGGCGGTACCACCCAAGCTTACGAATCAACCATCCGATAGTAAAAGTGAGGGCCATCAGAGACATTGGCATCAGCAATATCGCCGTCAGGCTTTTCATTAGTGTATACATGGCAACCATCTTGCAGAACTTGCTCGGAAACGAGAACCCAAAGGAAAATCAGCCAGCTAGCATACACCGCTACCCCTGCTGGATAAGCAAAAAAAGAATAGCTTAAGCCAAAGCCCATAAAAGTGATTGGCAGCAATATACCAGCCACGGCATAGGAGCGCTGAGTGGCGCTTTCAGCGCGTAAACCTGGGAAAAAAAGCCACAGGGGAATGAGATAGAGGCTCACGACTATAACAAGACCTGGCAGCCCTTTTCGTACCCAGGCATCCAGAAGGTCGTTATGCGCATGCCAGTAATTGCCTAACTCGGGGCTTAGCACGCCTTGAGTCTCTAGTCTTTGCATGGCGGGTAGATAGCCCTGATGCCCGTAGCCCACGAGGGGACGTTCATAAATCAGCCAGAATGCGCCGCGATACATTTCCAAGCGAGCCCCTACGGAGCCATAGTCAGCGCCTTCCATGTAGCGATGCACCTCGGCCACCGCCTTATCCACCCTTTTTTCTACGCCGCTATGGGGCGTCGTATACACCCCTATCATCACAGCTATTGCAGCAGTCAGTGCCAACCATCGCCACAGCGCTCGCCAGCGACGCGCATAACCGTAATAAAATACCCATATCACTAGCGGCAGTGCCAACCACCCGCCCCGGGTGCCAGAAAGAGCCGAGGCTAGTCCGCCCCCCATTGCGCCGCTCAGCAAAAGCGCTACCCAAAAAAAACGTGTTGATCGCTGTTGCCAGGCCCACCCCAATCCGGCCAAACATAACAGCGACATCAATAGCGCAAGATTGCCGAAAAAGATTGAATGTAACGGTGGGTGGCCTGTAGCACGGGTTAAACCGACTATCCATTTTTGCCACGCCGCCCAACCCCCTGCACCCAATCCACTTAGCGCTAAACCCACCCACCATGCTGAAGGACGTGGTGGAACGGCGCGCACTAACATAAACGCCAATGCCGCGAGCCAAGCTGCACCAGCTAATGGCAAGGCCCGCTCCAAGCTAGAATGCCAAGCGCCAGCCACTACTTCGACAATACCGACTCCTAGTAGCAACGCCAAAAGAAGGCCATCACCACGCCCCATTGGTTTTCTAAAAAAGCTACGCCTTTGTCGCTCATGCCTAGCAAGAAACGACCATATAATAGTGATCGCCAATCCTAGCCAATAGCCCAAGGGGGCCAATAGCGGTAACACGGTGATTGCTAAAGCCTGCATGCAGTATTTACCTTGTAGGCTACAGGAGTGCGCATGCTTTATTGTCTCACCCGGTCTCCGCTTCCTCTACCCATCACAGTGAGGAACAGGTAGCGAAAATACGTCGGCATCGCCATTGTCGCCAACATTTTTTGATCCGTTTCTGCCAGTAATTGAGGCGTAGACATATCAATATCGTTAAGTTGCGCCAGCCCGGTAATTCCTGGGCGAGCATTGTATACACCACGCTCAGTACGCTCTTTGATCAACTCATCTTGCGTGTATAAGCAAGGACGAGGCCCCACAAGGCTCATATCCCCTTTCAATACATTCCATAGCTGCGGTAACTCATCCAATTTGGTACGCCGTAAGAAATGACCGAATTTGGTAATTGAAGAAGAATCCGCAAGATGCGAAGCAACCCAAGCGGTATCAGGCCTCATAGTACGAAATTTAATCAATACAAACGGCTGGCCACGGTATCCCACACGCTTTTGCAAAAATAGAGGAGACCCCGTGTCCCAGTAACCGATTAAGGTTAATATAAGCAATAATGGCAGACCAATGAGTAGGCCCGTGGCAGCAAACAGGATATCAAAAAATCGTAATATTTTAGTCATGATGTCAATACCCGCATGGTTAAGTCACTATTATTACCATATAAAAATTAGATCTTGGCAACTTCCACTTCAACAAGAATACGCTTTATCACCCAAACAAAGGCAACCAAAGAGTAACGATCTCGAAGAGAAGTATATAAACAAGCTGTTTATATAGCTATAACTATTAACCTCACAATTTAGGCATATTTTCTCATTCTATTTTACTAGACTCACCAATTAGAAATTAAGCAAAAAAAGGCTAAAACAATTCCTGTTAACGCATATTATTTAATAAGAAATATAACGAATGCAGTTTTGTTAACAGAGGTCAGCCGTAATTTTCATGACATCACAACGATTAACTCTGCAGAAAAAGCCAGTCCAGATAATGATCTAAAACTGAGCGACATTTCTTTGGCGCGCAATGTCTCTGAGGTGCTGATTAGAAACCAGTGACAATGCCTCGAAAGGTAATTTTTTCAGTAGGTCTGAGGGTTACTCTAGGTTTAGGGCACTACAGGTTTAGGAGGGGAGTACAAGCTAAAGCGGGCAGGATATCAGAAATGGAGGCGGCCCCAAAAGCCACATCCCGGCACACGCAGCCACCACTACCGTTGCTCCCTTCCGGGCCTGGCGGGGTTCGCAGTTTAGCGTTGCGGGAGGACCTAAGGGACCACCATAACGGCACACTCTGTTATAGAATAAGTGTGCTGAGGCTGATGTGGTGGCTACGCCCTGATTTGAACAGGGGACCCCATCATTATGAGTGATGTGCTCTAACCAGCTGAGCTACGTAGCCTTTCCCTCATCAACGGGTGCAGATTATGCCTACCTTAATGACGAAAGGCAAGCCGGATTCCGGCTTGCCCTGCTAGTCAACAAAGCGTATCGAAATCGACTTACTGAATAGCGGCGCGCACGGCCTCTGCACCTGGCTCGCCGTCTCGTGTTGTAACGCCGTCTAACCACTCGTCCAGTAGGCTATCATTGGCCTTCAAATAGTCACGCGCCGCATCACGGGGATCTTCGCCATCATCCATGATCGCGCTCATGAGCTGATTTTCCATTTCCAGCGTGAAGGTCATATTGCGCAGCAAGGTACCCACATTCGGGCACTCATCCACGAATCCCGCTCGGGTATTCGTGTGCACAGTCGCGCCGCCTAAATTTGGGCCAAAATAGTCATCAGCATCAGCAAGATAAGCCATATCGAAGTTGGAGTTCATGGGGTGCGGTTCCCAACCTAAAAACACCATCCACTGCTCATTAGGCACCCGAGCGCGCAGTTCTGCCAGCATGCCGGCTTCACTGGAATCGATCACCTGCCAATCGCCTAACCCATACGCATCGTCATCGATCATCTGCTCAATGAGCTCGTTGCCGTCGTTACCCGCTTCGATGCCATGCACACTACGCTCAAACTGCTCCGCATGTTCCGCTAAATCGTTAACCGAGGTTACCCCCGCATCGTAAACGTATTGGGGTACTGCCAGAGTGTACTTTGCCCCTTCCAGGTTGGTTGCCAAGCGCTCAACTTCACCGCGCTCGATATAGGGATCACTAATAGAGGCCATCGAGGGCATCCAGTTACCCAGGAAGACATCGAAATCATTGTTCCGCATACCGGCGTAGGCAATCGGAACGGAAACGGTGTCGACGCTTGGCTCATAGCCAAGCCCTTCGAGGACTTCACTAGCGAGCGCCGTGGTGGCGGTAATATCCGTCCAGCCCACTTCGGCAAAGCGTACACTGCTGCACTCATTTGCATAGGCTGCCATGGGCAGACCCGCTGCCAGCAATAAAGCACCTGCATAGCGTGAAGAAGTTCTGCTCATCATCGTAGTCCCCTTTTATAAGCTTATTGCCAATACGTATTGCCAAAACATATTGGCAAAACATGGATACGAACACTCAGTTGCTGCCGTGGTCGCAGTGCGTAGAAATCATCGGCGCCTTTTTATTGATTGAACGTTCAATAAAAAAATGCCATCATTGTTAGGTAATCATGTCTACGCCTGGGTTTCAAGCAACGACCCTGTTAGGCATTCAACGAATTAGGAGAACGTCGTGCCAAAGGTGGGAATGGAACCGATACGCCGCCAGCAGTTAATCAACGCGACTATGGCAGCCATTGATGAAGTCGGCTTAGCCGAAACTACCGTGATGCGAATTGCCCGCCATGCGGGCGTGTCAGC
Source organism: Halomonas sp. A3H3 (assembly GCF_000982975.1). Classification (NCBI taxonomy): domain Bacteria; kingdom Pseudomonadati; phylum Pseudomonadota; class Gammaproteobacteria; order Oceanospirillales; family Halomonadaceae; genus Halomonas; species Halomonas sp. A3H3. Next base: position 4,834,326 of record NZ_HG423343.1, read on the forward strand.
GGGCATTATCAGCCACTACTTTGGCGGTAAAGATGGCTTGCTGGAAGCGACGATGCGGCAAATCCTGACCGACCTGTCCGGAGCCGTTGCGGTGCGTCGCCATGCGCTGGAAGACGACTCTCCCCGCGCCCATATCGGTGCCATTATTGAGGGTAACTTTGACCGCACTCAGGTCACCGGCCCCGCCGCCAAGACATGGTTAGCATTCTGGGCCAGCAGCATGCATAAGCCTATGCTGCAGCGTCTGCAAAACGTCAATGATCGCCGTCTTTACAGCAATTTATGTCACCAGTTCCGACGTGTTATGCCCCGCGTAGAAGCCCGCAACGCAGCACGCGGCTTAGCCGCCATGATTGATGGGCTATGGCTGCGTGGCGCGCTAACGCCAGAAGGCCTTGACGCCGAAGAGGCCCGCTACCTTGCCCACACCTATCTCGACCAGCTTTTTGCTCATCATGGATGCACCAACAAAGCATCCAATATTTACCTTTAATTTTCTGATTCTTGGAGATCGACATGGCCGCTCAAGACGTACAGCCACTTTATATTGATGGTCGCCAGGTAAACGCCACTTCAGGCGATACTTTTACCGTTACCAACCCTTTCGATGGCAGCCTGCTGGCCACTATCGGCCAAGCCAGCCAAGCGGATGTTGACACCGCGGTCACCGCAGCCCAGCGCGGCCAGCGCGAGTGGGCCGCGATGAGCGGCATGGAGCGCTCACGCATCCTGCTGCGCGCCGTCGCGCTGCTGAGGGAGCGCAATGACGAGCTAGCTGAGCTTGAAACCCGCAATACCGGCAAGCCGATCAGCGAAACGGCCAGTGTCGATATCGTTACCGGCGCAGATGCGCTGGAGTACTACGCGGGCCTGGCGCCGGCTATTGAAGGCAGCCAGATCCCCCTTCGCGACAGCTCTTTTGTGTACACTCGCCGCGAGCCCTTGGGTGTCATTGGTGCCATTGGCGCCTGGAACTACCCGATCCAAATCGCCTGCTGGAAAGCCGCCCCGGCGCTGGCGGCAGGCAACGCAGTGGTATTCAAGCCCAGCGAAGTGACCCCGCTGACCGTGATGAAACTAGCGGAAATCTTTACCGAGGCAGGCCTGCCCAATGGCGTCTTTAACGTGGTTCAGGGCGACGGCCGCGTGGGCGCCATGCTCACCGAGCACCCAGGCATCGCCAAAGTCTCGTTCACCGGCGAAGCAGGCACCGGCAAGAAAGTGATGGCCGCCGCTGCTAGCTCAACGCTGAAAGACGTCACCATGGAACTGGGCGGCAAATCGCCGCTGCTGGTGTTTGCAGATGCCGATCTTGATCGCGCTGCAGACGCCGCCATGATGGCCAACTTCTACTCCAGCGGCCAAATCTGTACCAACGGCACGCGGGTATTTGTTGAACGTAGCGTTAAAGACGCCTTTGAAGCCAAGCTGGTGGAGCGCGTTAAGCGCATCAAAGCAGGCGATCCCATGGATCCCAGCGTCAACTTTGGCCCCCTGGTCAGCTTCGAGCATCAGGAGAAAGTGCTCTCCTATATTGCCCTGGGCAAAGAGCAAGGCGCTCGCCTGCTCGTGGGTGGCGACGACTGGAACACTGGTAGCTTTGCCAATGGCGCCTGGGCTGCACCCACCGTGTTTACCGACTGCACTGATGAGATGCGTATCGTGCGCGAAGAGATCTTTGGCCCGGTGATGTCGGTACTCGCCTTTGATGATGAGGCGGAAGTCATTCGCCGCGCCAATGACACCACCTACGGCCTGGCCGCCGGTGTCTTCAGCGAAAGCTTGAACCGCGCCCACCGCGTGATCCACCAGTTTGAAGCGGGTATTTGCTGGATTAACACCTGGGGTGAGTCACCCTCGGAGATGCCAGTAGGCGGCTATAAAGAGTCGGGTATTGGTCGCGAAAATGGTGTTGAGACGCTCAATCACTACACCCAGACCAAGTCGGTACAAATCGAGATGGGGCCGTTTGAGTCAGTGTTTTAAATCAAAGCACCACTTTTGGCGCACTAACCGACCAGGGCGCTGGGGGTGGCTTGTAGCGAGGGTCTTTTCCCATGGATGGGAAAAGTAGCGCCCAGGGATGGGTTCACAGCGCCCTCGCGTAAAGCTACCGCCAGGAAGCCCCGCCCCATCTTCAGACTCGGTAATTCACTATGTCTCAACCACGCGAATTTGATTACATCATTATCGGTGCAGGCTCGGCGGGCAATGTGCTCGCTACCCGCCTCACCGAAGACAGCAACGTCAGCGTACTGCTTTTAGAAGCGGGCGGGCCCGACTACCGCTTCGATTTCCGCACCCAAATGCCTGCCGCTTTGGCTTACCCACTACAGGGCAAGCGCTACAACTGGGCGTTTGAAACCGACCCCGAGCCGCATATGGATGGTCGCCGTATGGAGTGTGGTCGTGGCAAAGGGTTGGGCGGCTCCTCACTGATTAACGGCATGTGCTATATCCGCGGTAATGCACTCGATTACGACAACTGGGCCAAACAGCCCGGCCTCGAAGATTGGGACTACCTAAGCTGCCTGCCCTACTTCAAAAAGTGCGAAGCCCGCGACATTGGACCCAACAGCTACCACGGTGGCGACGGCCCGGTCAGCGTGACCACGCCCAAAGCGGATAACAACCCGCTTTATCGCACCTTTATTGAAGCCGGCAAGCAGGCTGGCTACCCGGAAACCGAAGACGTTAACGGCTACCAGCAAGAAGGCTTCGGCCCTATGGATCGCTTCGTCACGCCCAAAGGCCGCCGCGCATCAACGGCCCGATGCTACCTGGATACCGCCAAACAGCGCCACAACCTCACCATCGAAACCCATGCCGTTACCGATATTATTGAATTCGAAGGTAAACGTGCGGTGGGGGTACGTTATGAGCAGAAAGGCGAAAAACAGCAGGCCTACGCCCGCCGTGAAGTACTCCTGTGCGGTGGCGCCATCGCTTCCCCGCAGATTCTGCAGCGCTCAGGCATCGGCAACCCTGAACTGCTGAAGGAACTGGGTATCGAGACGGTTCACGCCCTGCCCGGCGTAGGTGAAAACCTCCAGGATCACCTGGAGATGTACATCCAGTACGAGTGCAAAGAACCCATCTCGCTCTACCCCGCGCTAAAGTGGTACAACCAGCCCAAAATTGGTGCTGAATGGCTGTTCAATGGCACCGGCGTGGGCGCCAGCAACCAGTTTGAATCCTGTGGTTTTATCCGCAGCCGCGATGAAGAGGAGTGGCCCAATCTGCAATACCACTTCCTGCCCATTGCCATTAGCTATAACGGCAAGAGCGCGGTGCAGGCCCATGGCTTCCAGGCCCACGTTGGCTCAATGCGCTCAGAAAGCCGTGGTCGTATTCGACTTACCTCGAAAGATCCACACGCCGCGCCCAGCATCCTGCTCAACTACATGGCCAAAGAGAAAGATTGGGAAGAGTTCCGCGATGCTATTCGCCTGACTCGCGATATCATCGCTCAGCCAGCCTTTGATAAATACCGTGGTCGCGAGATAGCACCAGGGCCCGACGTGCAGTCGGATGCCGAGCTCGATGCCTTCGTCAAACAGCACGCCGAAACCGCCTACCACCCCTGCGGTAGCTGCCGTATGGGCGAGGGTGAAATGGCCGTCACCGACGGCCAGGGTCGTGTCCATGGTATTGAAGGCCTTCGCGTCGTAGATGCCTCACTGTTCCCGGTGATTCCCACCGGCAACCTGAATGCGCCCACCATTATGTTGGCCGAGAAAATCGCCGACCGTATCAAAGGCCATGAGCCGCTTCCCCGTGCCAGCGTTGACTATTACGTCGCCAACGGAGCACCGGCCAAACGCGCCTGAACATTTAGTCTGTTTTTTACTCCAAACGCCATGGCTTGTCGCCATGGCGTTTTTTTTGGCTACGTTAAAGGAACAAGCTACGCCAAACGTGCCTAAAAACTTGCGTGTGATAGCCCCCATCTGCCAATATTCAAACAAGTGTTCGACTCAATATCTCAACAACGATGTTACTCGCGTTTTATTAACAACAGTCGGCCTGCAACAGTGGCCAGCAAAAAGAGAGATAACCTATGCTCACCCTACTTCTGATCGTGCTCGCCATTGTCGGCTTGCTCGTGGTCATGCGTCGCGAAGCAGGCGCTCCCGCGGCGCTAGCTGTGTTTGGCGTATTAGGCCTTGTTGGCCTACTGTTTGACGCGGAAATCATTGGTGGTCTGCTGCTTCTTGGCGCTGCGGCAGTAGCCGTGGCAGGCCTGCCTGCACTGCGTCGCAAGTGGCTCACACCGCGCTTATTCGCCACCTTTAAAAAAGTCGCCCCCAAAGTTTCCGCCACCGAGCGCACAGCTCTGGAAGCGGGCAGCGTTTCCTGGGACGGAGAGCTATTTTCAGGCAAACCCCAGTGGGAAAAACTGCTCGCCTTTAAAGACGATGGCCTACGCGACGATGAGAAAGCCTTCCTAGCCAATCAGTGTGCGAAAGCCGCTGGCATGTGCAACGCCTGGGACATCGCCCAGGAGCGCGCCGACCTGCCCCAGCAGCTTTGGGACTACCTGAAAAAAGAGGGTTTCTTCGGCATGATTATTCCGAAGGAGTACGGTGGTCTTGGCTTTTCGGCTAAGGCTCAGTCCATGGTACTGCAGAAGCTCTCCGTCAATGAAACCCTGATGGTGACCGTGGGCGTACCCAACTCCCTCGGCCCTGGCGAGCTGCTGCTTAAATACGGTACCCAAGAGCAGAAAGATCATTACCTGCCGCGCTTATCCGATGGCCGCGAGATCCCCTGTTTTGGCCTCACCGGCCCCCGCGCAGGTTCTGACGCTACCTCGCTGCCAGACACTGGCGTTGTATGTAAGCAAACCATTAACGGCGAAGAAGTGATCGGCCTGCGCCTTAACTTCGAAAAACGCTGGATCACTCTGGCGCCCATCGCCACAGTCGTTGGTCTTGCCTTCCGTCTGTTTGACCCGGAAAAATTGCTGGGTGACGAAGAAGATCGCGGTATTACCCTGGCGTTGATTCCCCGCGATACCGACGGCATGGAAATCGGCCGCCGTCACCACCCTATCGGCAGCCCGTTTATGAACGGCCCGATTATCGGCAAAGATGTCTTTGTTCCGCTGGACACCATCATTGGCGGCCCAGACATGATCGGCCAGGGGTGGCGGATGCTGGTGGAGTGTCTGTCTATCGGCCGCTGCATCACGCTGCCGTCAGGCGCCACCGGCACCGCGCGTTACGCCCTGGGCTGGAGCGGCGGTTTCACCCGTGTTCGTCGTCAGTTCAACGTGCCGGTTGCCGAAATGGAAGGTGTGCAAGAGCCCCTCGCCCGCATGACGGCGCTGGCCTATATCTCCCAGGCCACCGTGTATCAAACCGCCAATATGATCGACCACGGCGAAAAACCCGCCGTGCCCTCAGCCATCCTGAAGAGCCAGTTGACCGAGTTCCAGCGCGTATTGCTTAGCGATGCGATGGACGTTCACGGCGGCAAGGCAGTCACTCTTGGCCCGCGCAACTACCTCGGTATCGGTTACAGCGCCAACCCGGTGGCGATCACCGTGGAAGGCGCCAACATCATGACCCGCAACCTGATGATCTTTGGTCAGGGTGCTATTCGCTGCCACCCCTACGTACTAGAAGAACTGGCTGCCAAAGACGCCAACGATATGCAGGCGTTCGATAAAGCCTTCTTCGGTCACGCGGGCTTGATCTTTGGTAACGCTGCGCGCGCCTTTACCCTCGGCTTTGGCATTGGTAAAGCCAGCGTACCCTTCGACGGCCCCGCCGCCGCCTATGCCCAGGATATTGCCCGCCTCTCCGCTGGCTTTGGCCTGTGTGCCGATGCTGCCATGGCAAGCCTGGGTTCAGCGCTGAAGAAACGTGAAATGATCTCTGCACGGCTGGGGGATGTGCTGTCTAACCTCTATCTCACCTCAATGGTACTCAAGCAGTGGCAGGCAGGCAGTAAAGTAGAAGGCGAAGAGGCGCTGTTGCACTACAGCTGCCGCTTCCTGCTCCAGCGTGCCGAGCAGGCGTTTGTGGAGATTTTCGATAATCTACCCAACCGTGCGCTAGGTAAAACGCTCAACGCCGTAGTAATGCCCACCGGTCGCCGCTGGAATAAACCCCACGATGACCTGGCCCGGGATATCGCTAAGCGTGTGTCTACACACAGTGCCCTGCGCACCAAGCTGCTGGAAAACACCTGGGATGCAGACGACGGTGAACAGCGCAACCCGCTGGCGCGCTACAACGCTTTGCTGGTCGATTATGACCGCGCCGAGGCGATCTACCGCACGGTGAACAAGGCGTATGCTAAAGGCGAACTCCCGCAAACGGCGCTGCATCCTGAGGCTCGTGTAGAAGCCGGTCTGGAAAAAGGCCTGATCAATGAAGAGGATGCCGACTTTATGCGTACCTTCGAGGCCGAAGTACTGGAAATGCTCACCGTGGACGATTTTGCCTACGATGCCTTTGCCAAGAATAAGTCCACGCTGATCGAGCACAACGGAAAACCTGCGGTAGCGCCTAAGCCGGAGGAAGAAAACGTTAAGTAATACCTCTCTTGTTCAAAGCGTTACCTGTAAAAAAAGCCGACTTCTGCATGCCAGGAGTCGGCTTTTTTGTGTTCACTTTCTACACCTAAATGCGTAGACCGAGGAACCAAAAACGCGTTGCAAGTTCGCAAACGATCAACTAGCCTTTCGTAAACGAAAACGATCTACCTTATCCAACAACAATGACGCTAGCGAGATCGGCATGTCCTTACATTTGCAAAATATCGATCACATCGTTAACGGTGTGCCCCATATCAGTGGGATAGACTTAGCCCTAGAGCCAGGATCCTTTAATGTGCTGCTTGGGCGAACACTTGCTGGCAAAACCACTTTAATGCGCCTAATGGCGGGGCTTGAACCACCCACCCGCGGCAAAATTATTATGGATGGCAAAGACGTCACGAACGTCTCAGTGCGTAAACGCAATGTCTCCATGGTGTACCAGCAGTTTATCAACTACCCCAGCCTCACCGTTTATGACAACATTGCGTCGCCGCTTAAACTGGCCAAACACCCAAAAAGCGAAATTGATAAGCGGGTTGGCGAAATTGCTGAAATGCTGCATATCGAGCACCTGCTTAACCGCTACCCGCAGGAACTCTCTGGTGGCCAACAGCAGCGTACCGCCATGGGGCGGGCCTTGATCAAAGATGCCGACTTAATTCTGTTTGATGAACCGCTGGTCAATCTGGATTATAAGCTCCGCGAAGAGCTACGCGATGAGTTGCGTGATCTGTTTAAAGCGCGTAACTGCATTGCGGTATATGCCACCACCGAGCCCAATGAAGCGTTAGCGCTGGGCGGTAACACGGCGGTACTGCACGAAGGCAGGCTTCTCCAATACGGCCCTACCGAGCAGGTCTATCGCGAGCCCAATGGCCGCTTTAGCGCAGAAATGTTCTCCGAACCCCCAATCAATATCGTTCCCGGTCAGCTGACCGACAGCGAGATCACCTTCGACCAAACGCTTCACTTTCCCTGCGATGACGAGCTAAAGCGTCTTGAACCGGGTGATTACGACTTTGGCGTGCGAGCTTCGCATCTCACTCTACAACCCCAACAGGCCGATGACCTGGCCCTGGATGTCCATGTGGATGTAGCGGAAATTAGTGGCTCTGAAACCTTCCTGCATGTTCGCCACGAACGCTTCCCCTTAGTGCTGCACTTAGCGGGTATTCACCAGTTTAGTGTTAATGAACCTCTGAAAGTTTACTTCCCCACCCATCAACTTTACGCCTTCGACAAGCAGGGTCACACGGTACATATTCCTGCACGTCAGGGAGGAGCTGCCCATGGCTGAGATCACACTAAAAGGCTTAGCGCACTCCTACGAAAAAACACCCAAGGGTGCGGCAGATTACGCCATCCGACAGATGGATCATGTATGGCATCAGGGCGGTGCCTATGCCCTATTGGGCCCTTCAGGGTGCGGTAAATCGACCCTTCTGAACATTATTTCGGGCCTGCTTGAACCCTCGGAGGGTGACGTACTTTTCGACGGTCAGCGGGTCAATGAGTTGCCCCCAGAAGAGCGCAATATTGCCCAGGTGTTCCAGTTTCCGGTGATCTACGACACCATGACGGTGTTCGATAATCTTGCCTTTCCCCTGCGCAATATGAATACCCCCGAGTACCGGGTGAAACCCAAGGTACTCGAAGTCGCCGATATTCTTGAGCTGACCCCTTTGCTGGATCGTAAGGCCAAAAACCTGACCGCCGACGAGAAGCAGAAGGTCTCCATGGGCCGTGGGCTGGTACGTGACGACGTAACGGCGATTCTGTTTGATGAGCCGCTCACCGTTATCGACCCGCAGCTAAAGTGGAAGCTGCGTCGCAAGCTCAAAGAGATTCACGAGCGCTTCAATATCACCATGATCTACGTGACCCACGATCAGCTCGAGGCCTCTACTTTCGCGGATAAAATTGCCGTGATGTATGAGGGCCAGGTGGTGCAATTCGGCACCCCACGTGAGCTGTTCGAGCGCCCTGCGCATACCTTTGTGGGTTACTTTATTGGCAGCCCGGGCATGAATTTTATGGCCGTGGAATATCGCGACGATCAGGTAATGTTCGGCACACAGCCACTGCCGGTTAGCGAGCAGATGAAGCACGCTGTCGCCAGCGCTGCCAATGCCAGCGCTAACAATATTAGCCATAACAATATAAAACTAGGCATCCGCCCCGAGTTTATCGCCATTTCCTCAAGTGAAGTGGCCAATAGCGTGCCGATTCAGGTGACCAGCGTGCAAGACCTGGGCACCTACTCCCTGCTGACCTTCAAACTCAACGAGCAAACGTTTAAGGCACGCCTGCCCGAAGGCCATCCGCCGGTCAGTGAAGCGGCGTTTGCGCACTTCGATGCTGCTCACGTAGCGCTGTATATCGATGAATACCTAGTGGAGGCTGGTCATGAATAACAAGGTACCCAATAACAGAGCCTGGCTACTGGTGCTTCCCATGCTGGTTTTGGTGGCCTTTTCCGCCATCATTCCGCTCATGACCGTGGTCAACTACTCGGTGCAGGACGTGCTCGGGCCGAACGCACGCTTTTTTACCGGCACTGAGTGGTTTCAAAGCATGCTCAACGACGACGCGCTGCAGGCAGCGTTTCTGCGCCAAATTTCGTTCTCGCTGATTATTCTGGCTATTCAGATTCCGCTAGGGATTGGCATCGCGCTCATTATGCCCAAACGCGGTTGGCAAGCCTCGGCGGTGCTGATCCTGATTACCCTGCCGTTGCTGATTCCCTGGAACGTAGTGGGCAGTATCTGGCAAATCTTTACCCGTGGCGATATCGGCTTAATGGGCTGGGGCCTGCGCGAACTGGGCATTGAATACAACATTACCCGTAATGCCGGCGACGCCTGGGTAACCATCATTTTAATGGACGTGTGGCACTGGACGCCGCTGGTGGCCATGCTGTGCTATAGCGGTCTCCGCTCGATTCCCGAAGCCTACTATCAAGCAGCACGTATCGACCGTGCCTCAAAATGGGCGGTGTTCCGCTACATTCAGCTCCCCAAGCTAACCAACGTGCTGGTCATTGCCGTGCTGCTGCGCTTTATGCACTCTTTTATGATCTACGCCGAACCCTTTGTACTGACGGGCGGCGGGCCGGGCAGTGCCACCACTTTCTTAAGTCAATCACTAACCACTATGGCTGTCGGCCAACAGGATTTAGGCCCTTCTGCAGCTTTCTCGCTGATCTACTTCCTGGTCATTCTGCTGGTGAGCTGGGTGTTCTACACCACCATTATGAATATGCAGAAAGACAAACCGCCGCACGGAGGTGCCTAACATGAGCTATCAACTCGAAAACACCCAGCGCGGTGAAAAGTACAACACCATTTTTAGCAAAGTTTCACCGGCCAAGCGGCGTAACCGTACTGCCCGTGCACACTGGCGCTCACGTATCCTGCTTGGCCTTTATCTGGCGCTGATGATTCTGCCCATTTACTGGCTGATCAATATGTCGCTCCAGACCAATAGCGAAATTCTGGGCTCCATGACGCTGTGGCCCCAGAACCTTACTTTTGATAACTACATCGGCATCTTCACCAACTCAAGCTGGTACATGGGCTACGTCAACTCGATGCTCTATGTAGCGATGAATATGCTGATTACCATCTGCGTCGCGCTACCCGCCGCTTACGCCTTCAGCCGCTACACCTTTATTGGCGACAAGCATCTGTTTTTCTGGCTGCTGACCAACCTAATGGCGCCACCTGCAGTATTTCTGCTGCCCTACTTCCAGCTCTACTACTCGGTAGGCCTGTTCGATACTCACATCGCCGTCGCGCTGGCTCACTGCCTGTTCAATATCCCCCTCGCTATCTGGATTTTAGAAGGCTTTATGAGCAGCGTGCCCAAGGAGATCGACGAAACCGCCTATATCGACGGCTATAGCTTTCCGCGCTTTTTCGTCAAGATTTTTATCCCCATGATCCGCTCAGGCATTGGCGTCACGCTGTTCTTCCTGTTCATGTTCTCCTGGGTGGAGCTGTTGCTGGCCCGCACGTTGACAGCCACTGACGCCCAGCCCATTGGCATGATCATGACGCGCACATCGACTGCTTCTGGGATTGACTGGGGCACTTTGGCCGCCGCCGGTGTACTCACCATCATTCCCGGCATTCTGGTGGTCTACTTCGTTCGTAACCATATCGCCAAGGGCTTTGCCCTGGGCCGTACCTGAGGAGATCTCACTATGTCTTGGATGGTATGGACAGTGCCCACCGCCATATTCTTTTCATCCATTGCGGCCATGCTGGCAGGCATGACGGTATGGGAGATCATGTCGCCCACTGTTGAACGCAAAGGTTTTTTACCCATTGCCACCACTCGCGGGGATCGGCTGTTTATCGGCCTGCTCTCCGCAGCCTTTATCCATTTGGGCGTGATCGGCTTTACGTCACTCTCCATTTGGATAGCACTAGCGGTATCAGCCGTATGGCTGCTGGTTTTAATGCGCTGGGGATAGCCCTTGGGGAAATGCCATCAGCGTTTAATCGGTATCAAGGACGGCCAAGCCATCAAGGAAGAACACAACAAAACGAGGTCAACATGCAAAAGCACGACAATAAATCCAAACTGACTAAATTCAAACTGACAACCCTCGCCGCCAGCTTGTTGCTGGCGTCGGGAACGCTGTCAGCGCAAGAGCAGGATACCCGTGCCATCGCTGAACGCTTGGTCGACGAGCACTTCCAGAACTCAACCCTGAGCCGCGAAGAGCAGATCGAAGAGCTGATGTGGTTTGCCAACGCTGCCGAGCCTTTCCGCGGCATGGATATTCAAACCGTGGCTGAAGGCCTCACGACTCACGTTTATGAAAGTGAAGTGCTTGCAGAAGCCTTTAGTGAGCTGACCGGCATTAACCTGACCCACAACATCATCGGTGAAGGTGATGTGGTGGACACCATGCAGAATCAGATGCAGTCGGGTAACAGCATCTACGATGGCTTCGTCAATGACACCGACTCCATCGGCACGCATATTCGTTATGGCACCACCATCAACCTGTCTGAAGCGATGGAGAACGAGTGGGCCGACTATACGTTGCCCACCCTGGATTTAGACGACTTTATTGGACTGCAGTACGGCACCGGGCCAGATGGCAGCCTCTTTCAACTGCCCACCCAACAGTTCGCTAACCTCTACTGGTTCCGCTATGACTGGTTTACCGACCCTGAGCTGATGGCACAGTTCGAAGAGGTCTACGGCTACCCTCTTGGCGTTCCCACTAACTGGACGGCCTATCAAGATATCGCCGAGTTCTTTACCGAGCATGTCGGCGAAATAGATGGCACCAAGGTGTATGGCCATATGGATTACGGCCGCCGCGATCCGTCACTGGGCTGGCGCTTCCACGACTCCTGGCTCTCCATGGCAGGTATGGGCAGCCCCGGCGTCCCTTCCGGCAACCCGGTGGATGACTGGGGTATCCGCGTCAACGAAGATAGCCAGCCAGTAGGCGCAAGCGTAAGCCGCGGCGGCGCTACTAACTCACCGGCCTCGGTATTTGCCATGCAAAAAGCCGTCGATTGGCTGCGTGACTATGCCCCTCCTGAAGCACAGGGCATGACCTTTGGTGAGGCTGGCCCGGTACCTGCGCAGGGACACATTGCCCAGCAGATTTTCTGGTACACCGCCTTTACTGCCGACATGACCGACCCTGCAGTCGCAGTGACCGATGACGAAGGCAACCCGCTATGGCGCATGGCTCCATCCCCCACCGGCCCTTACTGGGAAGAGGGTATGAAGGTCGGCTACCAAGATGTAGGCGCCTGGACGTTCTTCGATTCAACGCCGGAAGATCGTCGCACCGCGGCGTGGCTGTTCGGCCAGTTCACCGTGTCTAAAACGGTGTCTTTGGAAAAACTGATGCACGGTCTAACGCCGATTCGTGAATCTGACATCTTCTCTGAGCAGATGACCGAGATGGCCCCCAAATTAGGCGGCCTGGTGGAGTTCTACCGCAGCCCCAACGAGTCGAACTGGACGCCTACCGGCACCAATGTGCCTGACTACCCACGCATGGCCCCACTGTGGTGGCAAAACCTGGCGCCTGTCATGAGTGGTGAAGTCACGCCTCAGGAAGGCTTGGACAAACTGGCGTCGGATATGGACAGCACCATGCATCGCCTAGCCAGGGCCAACGTCTTCGACAGCTATGCGCCCGTGCTCAATGAAGAGCAGGATCCGCAATACTGGCTGGATCAGGAAGGCGCACCCAAAGCCAAGCTGGACAATGAAATGCCCCAAGGCACCACCGTTCCTTATGACGAAATGATGGAAGCCTGGATGGCAGCCGGTACGCGCCAAGAGTAATCACGCGTAACGCTTGCAGGGTGGGCAACCGCCCTGCAAGGGTTTCATTGGCGGCAGGCCATAGCACAAGAGAAAACACCCAGGGCACCAGGGCTATTTATTTGTTAATTGGATCCGCTATGAAACTGCGAAATCGAAATATAGAAAAATTACCTACCGAGACCTTTGATGCCCTGATTATAGGGGGCGGTATCAATGGCGCGGCCACTGCGGCGGCGCTGGCTGGAAAAGGCGCTAAAGTCGCACTGATTGATCGCGGCGACTTCGCTGGCAGCACCAGCATGCACTCCTCCAACTTAGTTTGGGGAGGCATTAAATACATGGAAAGCAAGGATTTTGCACTGGTTCGAAAATTGTGCAAAAGCCGCAATCACTTGATAAAGAGTTACCCCTCTACCGTGCAGGAGATTCGTTTCCTGACCACTATTTCGAAAGGTTTCCGCCACTCACCACGCTACCTATGGGCGGGCACCTGGCTTTACTGGCTGATGGGCAACGGCTTCACTAAACTGCCACGCCTGCTTTCGCCTAACAAGATTAAGCAGCAAGAACCCATTATCGATATTGAGGACGCCGTTGGCGGCTTCGAGTACTCCGACGCCTACCTCCACGATAATGACGCACGCTTTGTGTTCAACTTTGTGCGCCACGCGCTTAACTATGGAGCAATTGCCGCCAACTACGTCGAGTCACTCGGCGCCGAACGGGTCGGCGACCTATGGGTGACCAAAGCGCACAACGTGATGGATGGCAGCACCTTCGATATTCATGCCAAGGTATTAATCAACGCTGCTGGCCCCTGGGTAGATCAGCATAACGAGCTGACCGGCCAAAAGACTACCCATCATCACCTCTACTCCAAGGGCATTCACCTCATCGTTCCACAGCTAACCGATTCACAGCGGGTGTTGGCATTTTTTGCCGACGATGGAAGGCTGTTCTTCGTCATTCCCATGGGCAATCGCACCTGTATCGGCACTACCGATACCCATATGGAGCATCCAGAGGTAGACGTTACTGCTGACGATATCGCCTTTGTGCTGGAAAATATCAATAAACGCCTAACGCTAGATCAACCGCTCACACAAGACGACATTATCTCGACACGCTGTGGCGTAAGGCCTTTAGCCATCAAAGATGATCAGGGCAGTGACCGAGACTTTTTACAGCTTTCTCGCAAGCATGTGGTCGATACCAACATTGAGAGTGCGCATATCAGCATCTTTGGTGGAAAACTTACCGACTGTTTGAACGTAGGGGATGAGATTGCCGAAGATATAAGCCGCCTGGGCGTTTCACTTTCAGACCCCAACTTTCGGTGGTACGGGGAACCTGCCAAGCCCGTGAAACAGCAGTTTATGGATCAAGCCAAGCGTATGAACCTAGATGCCATGACCGCCTCTACGTCATCGGAGCTGCTCTCCTCTCGGCTGTGGCGGCGCTATGCCGATCAAGCCATACCGATGCTGGAGAAAATTCGTCAGGATCCCGCTCAGGGCGAAATCCTCATTGAAGGCACTGAGTACATCCGTTGTGAAATTGAGCATGCCCGCGACCACGAGATGATCACCCAGCTTGAGGACTTCCTGCGCCGCCGCGCCAAAGTTTCTCTGGTGGTACCTCATGAGCAGTTACGCCATTCCACAGGTTTAAAGGAAGCGTGTCGGGTACTGTTTGGTGACGACGCTGAAAATCGATTTAGCCAGTACTTCGAACAAAATCGCGATACTGCACTTCCGCCGACATCGACAGCGGTTTAGCATAAAAAAGCCCCCTCACCGAAGTGAGGGGGCTCAAACAATCAATAAGCGCGTCTTGCCCTACTCTTCGTCTTCAATTCGCATTTGAGAGTCCCCTGAGAGCACTTCATCCCAAGCTTCTTCCAGTGTGCAGCCTGAGCGGCTATCCACTGTGTCGATGACCTCAACGGCATGCTGCAGTGATTCACGGTTGCCCTTCAGTGCCACAACAAGTCTAGCGAGATCTTGTTTGCTGAAAGTGCTGGCGATGCTGTCGGCTTGTTGGCTCAGTTCGATGCAGTTCATTAGTAATACCTCATGGTATGGTCATCCGCTGCTTAACCGACTATCGGTTAAAAAAAGCAGCCATCTTAGTTAACGACGTATGGTGACGTTGCTACTCATGCTGGGCCGGATAAGTGCCCAGTTCGGCAACTGCGAAACGGTCACAAGCTTTGCAAGACCTTCGCCTTTAGCGCTCGGGTAATACTGAAGCGCTATGGTTCTGTAGCAGAGATCAGGGCAGTGACTCGGGATAACGAAGCACCCTCCTGATCCATGGCTTCACTATGGTTCACTGCAACAAAACCCACAATGCATCATTGGCAGCAGGGGGGGTTGTAACTCGACTACATAAACACTCATTAAGTGTTAAGTGTGTTAAAGACTTTCATGAGGGGCGCTAAAAGCGAAGAAAGGCGGCCAATGGTTTAATTGGCCGCCGCATTATAAAGAATCGAAAGAGTTAATAGATAGTGTGCTTAAGTAGGGGGCTAAATCGTTATTACCTAAGGCGTAGAGCGCACGCGCGAAACCGCATCCAACCAGCCTTGATAGAGCTGCTCGCGAGTGGTCTCCTCCATAGCAGGCATAAAGCTCTTCTCACAGCGCCACAGCTGCTCAATCTCTTCGAGGGTTTGATACCAACCTAAACGCAACCCGGCTAAGTAAGCAGCCCCCAGCGCGGTGGTTTCCAAAATCGTAGGGCGATCCACCTGGACACCCAGCATATCGGCAAGAAACTGCATCACCCAGCTGTTCTTCACCATGCCACCGTCGACGCGCAAAGTGCCTGGTGCGGCCTCCATGTCGTCGTTCATACAGTGCTGGAGGTCTCGGGTTTGATAGCACACCGCTTGCAGGCCAGCGGCGACTATTTCAGCGATACCGGTATCGCGAGTTAACCCAAAAATAGCGCCGCGGGCTTTGGGATCCCAGTGTGGAGCGCCCAAGCCGGTAAAGGCGGGCACCAGATAAACGCTGTGGCCACTGCGGGTCTCCTGGGCCAAGGCCTCCGTCTCTGACGCATCGGCAAACAGGTTCAAGCCGTCACGTAACCACTGCACCGTCGCCCCCGCCACGAAAATACTGCCCTCCATGGCATAGGTCGGCTTTCCATTAAGCCGGTAGCCAATGGTGGTCAACAGGCGATTGCGCGACAGCGAGGGCGTTTCGCCGGTATTCACAATCATAAAACAGCCTGTGCCATAGGTGCTTTTACCCATCCCCGGTTGAAAGCACGCCTGCCCCACTAAAGCAGCCTGCTGATCCCCCGCTACCCCAGCAATGGGGAGCGCGGCACCCAGCCAGTACGCTTCGGTGGTGCCAAAATCATCGCTGGAGTCTTTCACTTCGGGCAATAAATTGGCGGGAATATTAAACAGCGCCAGCAGCTCTTCATCCCACTCCTGAGTATGGATATTAAACAACGCTGTACGCGAAGCATTGGTGGCATCGGTCACGTGCTGCTGACCGCCTGTCAGCCGCCAGATTAAAAAGCTATCTACCGTTCCAAATGCCAACTCGCCCTGCTCGGCGCGCTCCCGAGCACCCTCAACGTTGTCCAGTACCCAACCAAGCTTGGTGGCTGAAAAGTAGGGATCAATCAATAGGCCCGTTTTAGCTTGAACGGTATCGGTATAGCCTTGATCGCGCAGTGACTGGCATAAATCTGAGGTGCGGCGATCCTGCCAAACGATGGCGTTATAGAGTGGCTTACCCGTTTTCCGATCCCACAGAATAGTGGTTTCCCGCTGGTTGGTAATGCCGATCCCGGCTATTTGGTCGGCGGAAACTTCAGCGTTACGCATCACATCTCGGCAAGTCGCCACCACGGTTTCCCAAATGTCTTCGGGGTTGTGCTCAATCCATCCGTCGTGGGGGAAGTGCTGAGTGAATTCTTGCTGGGCAACAGCGGCCACCTGGCCTTGGCGGTCAAACAGAATGGCGCGAGAACTGGTGGTACCTTGATCAATGGCGAGTATAAAAGAGGACATATCGAGTTCGCTTTGTTGTATTATCTTTCGATTTTGTATGATTGAAAACCTCTGATTAACGCGATGAGCGCAGGCCAGACAAGGCAAAAATCAACGAAAAAGCGGAGTTTACGGGGTGTAAATGAGCATTTTGAGGCGATTTTTAACGCTGTATGGCCAAGCGCAATAGTTAATCAGAGGTTTCCACGTTTTCGCTTTATTATCATCCAAGGCTACTCTAGCCGCCCAAAATGCTCAAGGCTGAAACTACCTCATTAAGCAATGTAGAGCGCCACATCGTGTTGCGTCAGCAAGCGCTGAATCGCGTCTGGGGGTTTGCGGTCGGTAAATAGCGCATCCAGCTGTTCCAGGTTACCTTGCCGAACAACCGGGTTACGGTGAAATTTAGAGTAGTCCGCCGCCAGATAGATGCGCCTGGAATTGGCGATAATCGCCTGAGCAACGCGCACTTCCTGGTAATCAAACTCCAGCAGTGAGCCATCCTCATCGATACCGCTGATGCCGATAATGCCGTAGTCCACTTTGAACTGATTGATAAAGTCGATCGTTGCTTCACCGATAATGCCGCCGTCCCGGGAGCGCACCTGACCGCCGGCGATAATCACGGTGAAATCCTCTTTATGTTGCAGGATAGCGGCAACATTTAAATTATTGGTAATGATCTCAAGGCCCTGGTGCTCTAACAGCGCTTGAGCAATCACTTCATTGCTGGTGCCGATATTAATAAACAGAGAGGAGTGATTCGGGATGTGCTGTGCTAAACAGCGGGCAATGCGCTCCTTTTCTTCCAGATGCAGTGTCTTGCGCGTGCTGTAGGCGGTATTGACTGTACTCGACTCGATTCCTACTCCGCCATGCACCCGCCTCACCCGGCCCTCATTGGCCAGGGTATTTAAGTCGCGACGGATGGTTTGTGGTGTCACGGCAAAATGATCGGTGAGCTGCTCAATACTCATATAGCCGTGCTGACGAACCAGCTCGACAATGGCATCCTGACGAAATTGTTGATTCATAAGCCCGGCCTGTTCGATTTTTATTGATATCTGAACATAATCTAGCAAAATTTTCGAAACCTAATAGCACTATTCATACAATTCCGCAGGTGCCAAACCGACAGACCAAGCGGCGACCTCGCCTATTAAAGCGGCCACACCCATAGGATCATTGGGATAGCAACCACCAGCACCACCAGTGATAGCGGCAAGCCCAGTTTCCAATAATCACCAAAGCGGTAGCCGCCAGGCCCAAGCACCAGCGTATTGGATTGGTGCCCAATAGGGGTTAAAAACGCACAGGAAGCGCTAACAGCTACGACCATCAAAAACGGATCCAGTGAGACGTCAAAGCCATTGGCTAAGCTCACCGCAATCGGTGCCATCAGTAGCGCAGCCGCCGCATTGTTAACCACATTGGAGAGCAGCATAGAGAGTAAAAACAGCCCTATCATGGTCACCACCACCGGCCAATCGCTGCCAAAACTGAGCAGCGCGTTAGCAATCAAATCTGCACCTCCACTGGTTTCTAATGCTTCGCCCACGGGAATCATCGCCGCGAGCAGCACTATGACGGGGCCATCAATGGCCTGATACCCTTCCCGGAGTGGTAACACGCCAATCAGGAGCGAAATCAGTGCCGCACTACTCATGGCCACCGCTGCGGGGAGTAGATCAAACAGCATGGCGACGATTGCCAAGGCAAAAATAGCAATCGACATAGCAAGTTTGCGTGGCTGCCCCAGATGCAGTTCACGGCTAGCCAGGGGTAGACACCCAAGCGAGGCCAGGCTATCTGACATCTCGTTTTCACTGCCCTGGAGGAGCAAAACATCACCGTTTTTAAAACGAATATCCCGCAACCGCTGCTTCAAGCGCCCGCCATCCCGTGCGACAGCCACCAAGTGCAGGCCAAACTGATGGTTTAAGCGTAGCTGGCGTACGCTGCGGTTAATCATCATTGAGTCGTTACGCACCACGGCCTCGATCAGTTGCAGGCCCTCGGTATCCACGGGCTGTCGATCCTGCGCAGAATCTTTCTTATTCACAGGATCCTTATCACTCTCCGTAGGCTCAGCATCCTCCGCCTCAGGGTCTTCCTCCAACTCTGCAATCGCGCTTAGCCCTACTTTGTCTTCCAGCATTTGAAGCTCATCAGGCCCTGCTTCTAATAGCAGAATATCGCCCTCTTCCAGTGCGCCGTGGAAGTTATAGCCTGCACGGCGGTTGTCATCACGCACCACCGCTAACACGGGAATGGTTTCGTCCAGTTCGTCGCGCAACTGTTGTAGCGTTAAGCCTTTGGCTTTCGACTCTTCACCCACTTTCAATTCGACTAAATAGTTGGCGGTATCGAACATTTCATCCGTAGAGGCCTGGCCGCTACGCTTGGGCGTCAAGCGCCAGCCCACCAGAACAATAAAGGCCAGCCCCGCCAGCGCAACTACGATGCCAACAGGCGAGAAGCTAAACATACTAAATGCTTCATCTGTCACATCACGGCGATAACTGGAAATAATGATATTGGGTGGGGTACCAATCATCGTGGTCAGGCCGCCGAGCAGAGAGCCAAACGCCAGGGGCATAAGCAGTAAGGAAGGCGAGGTGTTGTGTTCGCGGGCAAGCCGCATAGCTACCGGTAGCAGCAGTGCCAGGGCGCCCACATTATTCATAATACCTGACAGCACAACAATGGTACCCACCAGCACCAGGAGTTGGAGCAGCAGGTTTTCCCCCACTTTAAGCACTTGGTTGGCAATAATATCGACCACGCCCGAGCGCTCAAACCCTCGGCTAAGCACCAGTACAGCGGCCACGGTAATCACCGCCGGATGGCCGAAACCGGCGAAAGCGCTTTCGGCCGGCACAAGCCCCAGCATGACCGAACCCAACAACGCTGCCAGCGCCACTAAGTCATAACGAAAGCGTCCCCATATAAACGCGGCGAGCGTTAGCCCAAGTACGATAAACACCAGTGTGCTAGGTGTAAGCGTTAACCCGCCAAGATCCAATGCTTCAATACTTACGTTTTCAATACCGGAGCCCTCAGCGCTTGAGCCCTCAACACTTATGTCCTCAGCCGACATCCTTTTCCCACTCCCTTGCTGGCGTTTGAAAGTTCACCATGCGATTGATGCAAAACACGCTTTAACATGACTATTTCTTCTGCACATTAGACGTTTACTATACAGAGGTATAGACCCTGCATACGCAAAGCCTATAAACACATAGCCAAAAGGGACAAAAGCTCGGCAAAGCCGAGCTTCATATCGGTAGTGTAATGAAGGGTAAAGCGGGCTAATAAAAGCGCTTACTTTTGGCGCTCAACAATAATGTGAGCATCAACAATCTTATAGCGATGCGTGCAGCCTTTGAGATATAGGAAACTTCACGGGGCCCTGGCCAACCGCTTCAGGCTGCCCCTGCTGCTGCTCTCAAAGCTCTATCGTCGGATAAAACGAATTCGCTACGGCAAAAGAATAGTTGAGCCCGTGGTCTTGCGGCTTTGCAGGGCGTCTTGGGCTTTGCCAGCTTCTGCAAGTGGGTAGCGGTTGGCGATATCAATGTTGACCTTACCGCTTTCAATCATGGCGAAAAACTCTTCGCACATCATCTCCAAACGCTCGCGGGTGTCGGCGTAGCCATTCAGGCTGGGGCGGGTCACGTAAAGTGCGCCCTTCTGATTCAGAATGCCGATATTAACGCCCTCCACCGGGCCAGACGCGTTGCCAAAGCTGACCATCAGACCACGGGGCTTCAGGCAGTCCAGTGACATTTCCCAGGTGTCTTTACCCACCGAGTCATACACCACATCGCACATATCGCCGTTGGTAAGCTCGCGTACGCGCTCTACCACGTTCTCTTCGCTGTAATTAATTGTCGCCCAGGCACCGTTGGCCATGGCTAGATTCGCTTTTTCCTGTGAACTGACTGTGCCGATCAGCTTAACGCCTAACGACTTCGCCCACTGGCAGGCAATCGAACCTACCCCGCCCGCTGCGGCGTGAAATAGAATGGTTTCGCCACCTTTTAGTTCATAGGTTTGGCGAAGCAGATACTGCACGGTAAGGCCCTTGAGCATACTCGCCGCTGCGGTGTCGAAATCAACGAAGTCGGGTAGCTTGACCACTTTAGCCGCTGGCAGCGTATGCAGTTCAGCATAGGCGCCCAACGGGCCTTGGGCATAGGCCACGCGATCGCCAACCTGAAGGTGTGTGACTCCTTCGCCAACCGCATCGACCACGCCTGCACCTTCGGTGCCTAGACCAGAAGGCATGGAAGGGGTTGGATAGAGCCCGGTACGAAAATAGATGTCGATAAAATTAAGGCCAACGGCTTTATTAGCAATACGTACTTCACCCTGGCCAGGTTCAGCAGGGGTAACGTCGACCAGTTCAAGTACCTCAGAACCGCCGGTGCGGGCAAATTGAATACGCTGAGACATTAGGACTCCTTATTGTGTAATTCGGCTATTATTCGAGTTGATACGCCATCTCTGAATAATGCTAAGCATGGCAACAGGTGCTGCTATACAAGCGCGTCATGGCATTTAAATCAAGCTAGCACGCTAGCGTATTTTTACCCACTAGAACGCGAGGCAATGCAATCCTGCTGTCATGCGCCCATGCTAGTATTAGCGCTTCTTTATCGTCTAAGGCTTAGAGATTTGTCATGACGCATCCCGCTATTCAACTCCCCGCGCTGATTGCCCACCGCGGCTACTCCGCCGCTGCCCCTGAAAACACCCTCGCCGCGGTGCGCGCCGCCTATGAAGCGGGAGCCACATGGGTAGAGCTGGATGTGCAGCTACTGGGTGATGGCACCCCGGTGATTTGGCACGACGGCGATGTAGCACGCTGCTCAAACGGACGGGGCGGACTCGCCTCCATGAGCTGGGCGAAGGCGCAAACCCTGGATGCCGGGGCTTGGTTTGACGATCGTTTTGCGGGTGAGAAGATGCCTAGTCTCAGCGAGATGTTGGCACTGCTTAACGAGCTGGAAATGGGCGCCAATATGGAAATCAAGGTCAACAAAGGCCGCGACCCCATCGCGCTGGTGGAACGCGCGCTGCCGGAAATGCTCGACACTCTCCCCCCCGAGCGCTTGATTATCTCCTCCTTCAATGCCGCGGCTCTTGGCCACTGCCGTCAATTTGCCAGCAAAGAACGGCTGGCCCTGGGTGTGCTGTTCGGTAGCGTGCCCAAAAGTTGGCATGAGCAGTGCGAGGCCATTGAGGCTTTTAGCGTGCACCCCCACTGGCCGCGTTTGAAGCGCGCCCAAGCCGACGCTATGCAGCGCGATGGCTATCAAATATTGTGCTATACCGCCAATGACCCCAGTGCCTTTCATAGCCGCTGGGAGTGGGGCATCGGCAGTGTCATCACCGATGAACCCGCCGCGTTCAAGCGCTTTTTAGACAGCCATTGATAAACTCTAACAACTTATAAGTTCACACACTGACAAGGAGTCCACCGTGAAGTACCTAGGAGCCCATGTGAGCGCCGCTGGCGGCGCAGACCAAGCCGTGCAGCGAGCAGTGGAAATCGGTGCGGATGCGTTTGCGCTATTCACCAAAAATCAGCGTCAATGGAAAGGTAAACCGCTCACCGATGAGGCGATTCAAGCCTTTCGCGATGCCTGTGCCGAGCACAACTTTTCTGCAGAGCAGATTTTGCCCCACGACAGCTATCTGATTAATCTGGGTCACCCCGAGCAGGAAGGGCTGCGCAAATCCCGCGATGCGTTTCTGGATGAGATGCAGCGCTGCGAGCAGTTGGGGCTGACGCTGCTTAATTTTCACCCTGGCAGCCATTTGAACAAAATCAGCGAAAGCGACTGCTTAAAGCGTATTGCAGAATCCGTTAACGAAGCGCTAACGCATACCCAAGGCGTTACCGCAGTCATTGAAAATACCGCTGGCCAAGGCACTAACCTGGGTTGGCGCTTCGAGCATTTGGCCGAGATCATTGCCCACGTGGACGATAAAACTCGCGTGGGGGTGTGTATTGACACCTGCCACGCCTTTGCGGCGGGCTATGATCTACGCACGACAGAGGCCACCCAAGCAACGCTTGATGAGCTAGACAGCGTGGTCGGCTTTGAGTATCTGCGCGGCATGCATTTAAACGATGCCAAAAGCAACCTTGCCAGCCGCGTGGATCGCCACCATAGCCTGGGTAAAGGCAATATTGGCCTACCTGCCTTTACCACCATCATGCAGGAACCACGGATTAACGGCATTCCAATGATACTGGAGACCATCGAACCCGAGATATGGGCCGATGAAATAGCTTGGCTACGCGCTCAAGCCTCCTGAAGTGGATACAAAGAGTCAGCCTACGATTCAGCGGTTTTTGCACGCCCGGTAATGCTTGCCTACGCTTAAACTCCTTTACCCAAGCCCCAGCCTACGTAAGGAGTGTGTAATGAGCGATACCGATCTTGGCAGTTTAGATGCCCAGACCCTAGCTCACTTGTTTGCAAGCCGAGAGGCCTCCCCGCTAGAAGCGACTCGTGCCGCTCTTGATCGAACCGAGCGCTTCAACCCAGACGTTAACGCCTATGTGTATGTAGATGCTGAAGGTGCGGAATCGGCGGCCAAAGCCTCGGCGCGGCGCTGGGGGCAAGGCAAGCCGCTAAGCCCCATCGACGGGGTGCCGGTATCGCTTAAAGACCTGACCCAAGTGGCAGGCATGCCCTGCCGAGAAGGCTCGTTAACCTCTTCTGAAGCGCTATGTGACACCGATGCGCCACCCGCACGCATGCTGCGTGAAGCAGGCGCCGTCATTTTAGGTAAAACCAACACGCCCGAATTTGGCTGGAAAGCCGTGACCGATAACCGTGTCTTCGGTGCCACGGCTAACCCCTGGGATACTCGGTTAACCCCCGGCGGTTCTTCCGGCGGGGCCGCCGCTGCTGCGGCACTCAATATGGGGGTACTGCACCAGGGCGGCGACTCCGGCGGATCCATACGTATCCCCGCGGCGTTCACCGGTGTTTTTGGCTTCAAACCCACATTTGGCTGGACGCCCCAATGGCCTCCAGCTAAAGAACCCAGCCTATCGCACCTGGGGCCGTTAACGCACACCGTGCGGGATGCGGTTAGCATGCTCAATGTGATGGGCCGTTACGACTACCGTGACCCTTACGCCACCCGCGGGCAGCCCGAGTGCTGGGGGATGGATTTGGATAAAGGTTTAACCGGACTACGGATTGGCTACTCGGCTGATCTTGGCTACGCCAAGGTAGATCCACAGGTTGCCGAACGCGTGTGAGAAGCAGCCGGCAGACTGGAGGCGTTGGGCGCTGAAATCGTCGAAGTGCATCCCGGCTTTTCGTCACCGCTGGATACCTTCCGTAAGCTGTGGTTTACCGCCTCTTTAGAGCAGTGGTCACAAATGGATGATCACCAGCGTACGCTGCTGGATCCCGGCATGGTGGCCAATGCCCGTGAGGCCGAACCCTGGAAAGCCGTTGAACTGTTTCGTGCCTTGGCAGATCGTGCGGAGTTAACCCAGCTCCTGGAGCACTTTAACCAAGAGTATCATCTACTGATGACCCCCTCGGTGGCGATACCGCCGTTTGAAATTAACCAGGAAGTTCCCCTCAGCAGCGATATGCGGGACTGGGAAGAGTGGGCGCCCTTTAGCTATCCTTTTAACCTTAGCCAGCAGCCCGCCGCGTCAGTGCCCTGTGGTTTTACCGATAACGGTTTACCGGTGGGTTTTCAGCTTGCGGGTGGCAAGTATGATGATGTGCGGGTACTGCGTGCCTGCCACGCCTACATGGAAGCGCACCCGCCGCGCTTTCCCAGCGTACCCAACCCCGCCCAGTATGCTTGACAGCTGGGCTGCATAAACTGAGCCGCATGAAAAAGCTCAGCCAAGCATAACGCTCGGCTGGGCTTTAGCGGTCAATTAGGAGCATTACATCGCCGAGAGTTTCTCTTGGTCTAACACGCCAGACATACGCACCATAGCCAGCGCTTCGTCCAAGCTGCCCATCTCTTCGATCATCACTAACTCGCTCTCCAAACTCACCGGCTGACCGGCTGTTTCAGAGAGCAGTTTTTCAAGAGAGGCTATATCCATAGCGTCGTCTAATTGGTGAACATCTACTGAGGCGCTGTTGCGGCCCGGCAAATAGATGGTGCCATTAGAGAAATCCACGGCGTAGGCAATTACTCCGGGTACAATAAAAAACAGCAAGCCGACACCATTGGCGACAGCAATAACCGGATCAATATCACCGCTCAATTGCCCTTTACGCTCAGGGTGAAAAAGCGTACCACAACCACTCAATGACACGATGGAAACGCCAACCACGGCGCCGGTCAACCAGCGACGAACTGCTTGATGCATGAAGGTTCCCTCAAACAAAATAGTAACGATAGTCGAAATAGCATATTGAGCTTTCGTTTTTTGCCGACTATCGCGCCATAAAACTTGCTCAGTCTAGCACAACCATCCAAAAGCATAGATCAATTGAACATAAGCACTATTTTGCCGCTTTAACCGCTAGGCCGTACAATGGCCCCATTCAACGCCTCCAAGCACTTTTTCAAGAATTCAGTTTCAAAAACCAGTCTTAAAAAAACTTAAGGAATGCTCACGCCCATGCGCGCCAGCCAATTACTGATTGCCACACTCAAAGAAACTCCGGCTGACGCCGAAGTCATTAGCCACCAGCTAATGCTCCGTGCCGGGATGATTCGCCGTTTAACCTCAGGGCTATACACTTGGCTGCCCCTTGGCCTGCGCACACTGCGCAAGGTGGAAGCCATTGTGCGCGAAGAGATGAACCGTGCCGGTGCTCAAGAGGTACTGATGCCCGCCGTGCAGCCCGCTGAGCTTTGGCAGGAGTCTGGCCGTTGGGAGCAGTATGGCCCCGAGCTGTTACGCCTGAAAGATCGCCACGACCGCGACTACTGCGTCGGCCCGACCCACGAAGAAGTGATCACCGACCTGGTGCGCAAAGAGATTGCCAGCTATAAACAGCTGCCGGTCAATTTCTATCAGATTCAGACCAAGTTCCGTGACGAGATTCGCCCACGCTTTGGGGTAATGCGCTCCCGCGAGTTCATCATGAAGGATGCTTACTCCTTCCACCTGGATGAAGCCTCGCTGAAGCAGACCTACCAGGATATGTACGACGCCTACACACGCATTTTCACGCGGCTGGGCCTCGACTTTCGCCCGGTAATTGCCGACAACGGCTCTATCGGCGGCACCGGCTCCCATGAATTCCACGTACTGGCCGACTCGGGCGAAGACGATATCGTATTCTCCAACGCCTCCGAGTACGCCGCAAACATGGAAAAGGCCGAAGCCTTGCCTGCCCCAGTGGGCAGCGATATACAGCGCGAAGCACCTACCCAAGAGATGCATCTGGTAGATACACCTAATGCCAAGACCATTGCCGCCCTGGTTGAGCAGTTTGATCTGCCGATCGAGAAAACGGTCAAGACCCTCATCGTACGTGCCGCTGAAGGTGGCCTGATTGCCCTATTGGTGCGCGGTGATCATGAGCTGAACGAGGTAAAAGCAGAGAACCTTCCCCAAGTGGCGGCCCCGCTGACCATGGGCAGCGAAGAAGAAATTCGCGCAGCAGTTGGTGCAGGCTTTGGCTCGCTTGGCCCGGTGAACCTTGATATGCCCATTATTGCCGACCGCAGCGTTGCCCTGATGAGCGACTTTGGCGCGGGTGCCAATATTGAAGGCAAACACTATTTCGGCATTAACTGGGAGCGTGATGTTGCCCTTCCCGAGGTGGCCGACCTACGCAATGTGGTGGAAGGCGACCCTTCTCCCGACGGTCAAGGCACGCTCTCTATCAAGCGCGGCATCGAGGTTGGCCACGTCTTCCAGCTTGGCCAAAAGTACTCCCAGGCCATGAACGCCAACGTACTGGGCGACAACGGCAAAACCAGCCATCCTTGGATGGGTTGCTACGGCATCGGCGTGACCCGTGTGGTCGCCGCGGCCATTGAGCAGAACCACGATGAATCCGGCATTATCTGGCCTAACGCTATTGCGCCCTTCCAGGTGGCACTGGTGCCGATGAATGCACACAAATCCCAGCGTGTTCGCGAAGAGTCTGAACGTCTTTACCAAGCACTCACCGCCGCTGGCTTAGACGTCTTGCTGGATGACCGAGACACCCGGCCCGGCGTTAAATTTGCCGACTTGGAGCTGATGGGCGTTCCTCACCGCCTGGTAATCGGCGACCGCGGCCTGGACAACAGCGAACTGGAATATAAAGGACGTCGGGATAGCGAAGCCACCATGGTGCCTGCAGATCACATCATCGATTTTTTGCGTGAGAAAGCGAGTAGCTAAGACCGCAACGCTTTGCGGAGTCTTGCCGAGCGGCGCTGGACTTGTCACCACAAGCCCAGTGGCCGCTCAGCCGTTGCCGCAACGACTGCGATGGCAGTTTGGGCGAAACGTGGTACCCGGAGCGGGTATTGCAAGCATAGCGGAGTACCTGGCGTCAGGCAGCATTGCGTTAAGTGTTGGCCTACCGTTAAGCCAAACACATGACTTTCTTGCATAATCCATCCACTATTAAGTTTAATACTGCACGGGCTAACTAAGAGCCAGCTTAATACGGGATGCCGACCTCAATGCCAAAGCCAACACGACTGCGTCACCCTTTTATGGGTTTTGTCAGTGTATACCCACTCCCGCTATTGGCACTGGCGGTTATCAGCCTACTTATCCCCACCGCTAATGCCGCTCAGATAACCGTCAGCAGTAGTGATGGCCAACCCCTTGCGGATGCAGTTGTTGAGGTTTACTACGATTCGGCGGCGGCCAATCCTCCTCAGGAAGAGAGCATCTATCAGCGGGGTGCTGCCTTTCACCCCAAGGTACTCGCCGTACCGACCGGCAGCTATGTGGCATTTCCCAACCAAGACACCACCCGCCACCACGTCTACTCTTTTTCACCGGCCAAAACCTTTGATTTAAACCTCTACTTGCAAGAAACACCGCCACCGGTTCACTTCGACCAAGCAGGGGTTGTCGTCTTAGGGTGTAATATTCACGACCATATGCAGGCGTTTATTGTAGTCAGCGATGCCCCCTACTCGGCGATAACGGGCGCCGAAGGCATGCTTTCCCTGCCCATGCTGCCAGCTGGTGAGCATCGTGTGCGCGTGTGGCACCCGCAACTTGATGACAGCCAGCAAGTTTGGTGGGAAGGTATCATTACCGACAGCGACCAGTTGGAAGTCAATTTAGAACTCAACGCACTGCCACCTCCAGCGCCAACCCTCTCTCCCCTTCAGCAGCGATTTAAAGATGCTACTTAAGACCCTAGCAGGGTTCAGAAGGTGGAACTCAACCACTTAGTGAGGTTGCTATGCGCTTTAGAACGCGCCTAATGCTCGTACTATTGACAGTGGTTATTGTCTCGCAACTCGCTACCGGGGTGGCGTTTCTTCGTGCGACCCAAAACGACGTCATTGCAAAAGGCTCCCAACGTTTAGAAGTGGGTGCCAATGTATTGGAACAACTGCTGGACGCACGCGGTGAGCAGTTAGCTAATAACGTCGCCATTCTTGCCGATGACTTCGGTTTTAAAAGCGCCGTTTCCACCCAGGACACCGATACGCTCTACTCCGTATTGGCCAACCATGGTGATCGAGCCAAGGCGGATATCGTGTTACTCAGCGGCCTGGATGGGCGTATTTTGGCAAGCAGCCATCACGCGCAAAATAGCCCAATGCCTTTCCCGCAGTTGTTCGATCGAGCCAGCCAAGAAGGCGAAGCTGTTAGCGTCGTCATCGCCGAAGGGCAGCCGTACGAGTTTGCCCTGCTGCCAGTGCGTGCCCCCAACCTGATTGGCTGGGTGGGTATGGGCTTTTTAATCAATGAAGCGGTCACGGAAGAGATTAATGTATTAACCGGGTTGGACATCAGCGTAGTCAACTATCGCGACAACGGCGAGATCAGCTACCTTGCCAGTTCTCATCCCGAGCAGCTGGCCCTGGAATTAATGAGCGGGCGTGACGATGAGCTAATCGAAGGTGAATATGCCTTACACAGCCAGATGACGCCGGATGCCGAGTACCTGACCTACGCGTCTCAGCTCTATTCCGATGACGTCAACCAGACCTATGCGTTGTTACAACTCTCACGCAACGAGCTGCTTGGCGCTTACCGCTCGCTGCAGTGGCAACTGCTGGGAATCATTGCTTTGATCCTGCTGTTTACCGTGCTGATTGCTATGTGGAGCGCCCGGAGTATGAGCAAACCGTTAATGGAGTTGGCGAAGGCGGCACAGCGCATTGGGCGCGGAGAGCGTTTCACTGAGTTACCGATCGGTACTGAGCGCAGCGAAACCGGGCTTTTAGCGTCGACGCTACTGGCCATGCAGGAGGGTATCGCTCAGCGTGAGTCCACTCTTCATCATCAGTCCCGTCACGACTTACTTACCGACCTGCCCAATCGCATCAGCGCCCAGGAAGATATCAGCCTTTTGATCAAACGCGGCGAGCCGTTTACCCTTCTGCGCCTGGCGATTAACAACTTTCGCGACATTAATGACACCTTCGGCTACGCGCTGGGGGATCACGTGCTGGTCACCCTGGCCAAACGCTTGCAGCACTTTGATGGCTCGGAGAGCACAGCCTACCGGATTGATGGTGATGAGCTGCTACTACTCGTCAAGCAGTCAAGAAGCGACTTTGCCTGGCGTACCCGACTGTTCACTACGCTGCATCACCCTATCGATCTTGATAAATCACCCATCACACCCTCACTTTCAGCAGGGGAAACCAACTACCCCGACCATGGCGACAGCCCACAATTGTTGCTGCGGCGATCCGATATAGCGCTGGATATGGCACGCCGTCACCGGCACCACCACCAACGCTACCTGGAGGGTCAGGATGAGCACCATTTGCGCCAGCTCACCCTGATTCGCGATCTACAGGATGCGGTGGGCAACGGTGAACTGTGGATGGCCTACCAGCCCAAAGTAGACACCCGTAACGGCCGTGTCGATCAGTGCGAAGCGTTGATGCGCTGGCGTCACCCGTCGTTAGGTTTTGTGCCACCCGATGAGTTTATTAGCTTGGCCGAGCGTTCGGGAAGCATCAGCATGCTTAGCCACTGGATGTTAGCCAATGTCTGCGCTCAACTGCATGCTTGGCAGCAGCATGGTTACCACTTATCGGTAGCAGTTAATCTCTCCGCCAGTGATGTGGTGGATCGCCAATTAGCTGCTTATTTGGCTAGCCTGCTTGAGCGCTATCGTCTTGCCCCTGCCCGCCTGAGTATCGAAGTCACTGAAAGTGCCGTTATGCAGGACGTTGATGCCGCCATGGCCACGTTGATGGAGCTCAACCAACTAGGGCTGCGTATCGCGATTGACGATTACGGCACCGGCTACTCTTCCCTAGCGCAAATCAAACGCTTGCCCGTGGATGAACTCAAGATCGATAAATCGTTCGTGTTGGCCATTGATTCCCAAAAAGATGACTTGACGATTGTCAGCTCGACCATCGAAATGGGCCACAGCTTAGGACTGCGCTTAGTGGCCGAAGGCGTCGAGAATCGCGCCAGCGCCGAGCTGTTAAGCAAGCTTGGCTGTGACTTTTTACAGGGCTATTGGATTGCTAAACCAATGCCAGCTGATGAACTCCCCGCCTGGTTGGATAATTTTACGCCGCTCTCCTTGCCCCACCCGATGTCTTCCTTACTAAAGGCGTTCCAGAGAAAGCCATGATGTTATTTCAATCTATATTTTCACCATCCAGTTCACCCTTTCGGCACTTTTTTTTCAGCTGCCTTGCGGTCTGTTTAGCGCTTGCGGCCATGCCCTCCTATGCCGGTAGCCGTATTGTAAGTACGGGCGGAGTGAGTGCTATTGAAGGGGCCGCGGGGGGTGGCTTATCGCCTTGGGCAGTGCTGGCCAGCACCGCCAGCGAACAGGAAATCGGCGTCACTGCCGCCGCTACCCGTGCCTGGGTGGACGATTATCGGCTAACAGTGACCGGCGCAAGCCTGAATGTTTATGACCGTATTGAAGTCTCAGTGGCGCGTCAAACGCTTGATCTAGACACCCTGGGTGGCGAGCTAGGCCAGGATATTTACGGTGCTAAGGTGCGCTTGCTCGGTGATGTGCTCTATCACCCTTGGGGCATTTGGAGTGTTGGGATGCAACATAAACGACTGGTTGATGGCACCATTCCCACCGCCCTCGGTGCCGATAAAACAAGCGGTACCGATATGTATCTTAGCGCCAGCAAGTTGCTGTTTAGCGCTGTTGCCGGGCGCAATATGCTATTCAACGCCACCCTGCGCAATACCAATGCCAACCAGGGCGGTCTGCTTGGCTTTGGCGGCGATCAGAGTAGCCGCTCGTGGATGGCCGAGGGGAGCGTGGGCGTTTTTATTACCCCGCAATGGGTTGTCGGTGCAGAGTATCGCCAGAAACCCGATAACCTAAGCGTAGTTAAAGAGGATGATTGGCAAAGTCTCTACAGTGCCTACTTCTTCAATAAGCACTTATCACTCACGGGCGCGTGGTTGAACTTAGGCGACATTGCCGGCCTACCTTCCCAACGCGGCGGCTATCTTTCACTTCAGGCAGCTTTCTAAGCGGGGCGCTATGAGCTTTCCACACAAATACAAGCGGACACACCGTGGTTTAATAACGGTTATTTTTGCAACAATCGCAATTACGCTCGCAGGCTGCACTCATCAGTCAGCCACTCAATCAACAACGCTTTACGAACGGCTTGGCGGTCAGGGCACTATCGACACGGTGGTCGAGAATCTCTTATACCGAATTGCGGATGATCCCGAAGTAGTGGTGTTTTTTGCTAACACCAATATCGATTTATTTGCTGAATCCCTGGCCAGCCAGCTATGCGATGTAAGCGATGGCCCCTGCCACTATGAAGGCCCGCCGATGGATCGTGCTCATCAACATATGGGGCTAACAGATGCACATTTTAATCGCTTGGTGGAACATCTCGATGCGGCTATGCAGGCGGAGGGTATTGCCCTTGGCGCACGTAATGAACTGCTGGGCAGACTCGCCCCTATGTACACAGACGTTATGCGTCTTCAGTAACCTGCCAACCGTCACGGCCCATCGCTTTTACCCGGTAGAGTGCTTTGTCGGCGGCTTCGTAAGCGTAGGGAAACGTTGCTTCATCGGCTACAAAACAGCTCCCGCCAACGCTTAACGTCACGCCTTTTTTATCCGGATGGGCAGAGTGGGCAAAACCAGCTTCCCGCAGCCCTTCAATTAGCTGACGGCAGTAACGCTTCAGCGTGTCGGTGTTCGGGCAGTGAAGTAGTGCCGCGAACTCATCGCCTCCCAAGCGGTAGAGCTGCGCTTCATCATTCAGCGTTTCACCAATCAATGTGGCCAATTGGCGCAAAAGGGTATCGCCTTGCGGATGCCCGTAGGCATCGTTGTACTGTTTAAAAAAGTCTATATCGACCAGAATCAGCCCCAGCGACTGGTGCTGCTGCACCAACACATCCTGATGCAAAGCGCTGCGATTACCGATCCCGGTGAGCGGGTCGCGCATGGCGCGTTTCATCCACTCGAAGGTCTCTTGAGTGGCACGATCAGTGCGTCTTAGCTGGCGCTCATGGAGCCACCAAAACGCCAATCCCATCACAAAGATCAATAAACTGGAGTAGGTCAGCACCTGACTATGCTGACGGGTGCTTTCGGAAAAATCGTTAATCGCTGCGCCCCGACGATCAAGCTGATCCATCTCAATATGGGTTAAGCATTGAATCGGTGCGAACAACGCCATCGCCGCAGCGATACGGTCAATGCCCCGCGCCGCGAGCAGCGCCACCAGCCGATCCAACTCCTTCAAACTAGGCTCAACGCAGGTATATTCACGCCGATAAATGTGCACATCGGCTAAGCCGTAGGCCAGGTCAATATCCAAGGCTGCGGCATCCCGCGCATCTTGCTCTGCCTGGTCACTCAATAGCTCGGATTGGGCATTTTGTAGGTAGACCCGTGCCCGAGTAGAAAGCTGCTGACCTGTAAGGCTCCCCGTCTGGCTGAAATAAGCCTGTATTTCGGGGTATACCCAGCGCGATTCATAAACAATCAACACCATAAGTGCCAAAAAGCTCATCAAGCTCAATGATAACCACGTAAAATAGCGGTGCTGGCGAGCTAAAGGCCGGGGACGAACTGTGGGCTGCGCGACGGGCCTAGTTTTGGATGTCACCACTTCGCCTCTATGCTACGAATCATCCAGATCCAGTCATTGAACTCACGCAGGTTTTCTACGTCGCGATCACCCTTGCCCTGATTATTGTAGTCACGCTCTACCAGCCGCACAGGGCCTCGCGTACGGATGGTGAGCGGATCGCCATCCTCAGAGCTAATCAGGTACCAGTTAGGGTCGTCCCACCCTTCTAAGGTAACCTCGTAGTCGTCCCAAGCGGTAAAGTGAAGCGCCGGGGGCACTTCGCCAAACTGTTCAATCAGAAAGGTGCGAAACTCGACGCCCTGCATCTCCACATCGCGCCCTTGATAGGGGTCATAGAGTGTAAACGTCGTATCAGACATGTCGTGCAAGTCACTTAAAGCGACCTTTTGAGTGACATCGCCGTTGATCATATTTACTGCCTGGGCAAAGGCAGTCGCGGGAAGTATTATGCCCACGACAATTAACGCGCACGCTAACCGATCACGTACACGACCCCACGGGCTGTGGTGTAAGGCAACTGCGTTCATGACAAAGCATCCTAGTGTAGTCATTGCTTCAATGGACTTTACCAGAGCACGCCTTGCATTGCTCATTAACGCACGCTATGCGATTGCAACTTTTCAGCACATTTCAGGCAAAAAAAAAGCCAGCCCATGGTGGGCTGGCAACAGGAGGTTTACTGCGATAGCAAACCCCCTCCCCTGACAAGGTTTACATGAGGTGGGAAAGCTACTTTTTACGCTCATCTTTACGTAGATGATCACGAATCACGAAGCCCACCCACCCCAGCATAAAAACGATCACTAACGCGACGGTCACTAAGCCGAAAATAACTGTGTCATCCCAATACATGGTGAATCCCCCCGCCGTGATGTATGCGTTCATACTAGCCACTCAACGGCAGAAGAATGCTGACCTAGATCAAGTTACGGACGGCGGGCGTAAGCGGTTAAACAGGAAATTGATACTGATCAATTTTTGGGCGTGATTAGCACTACAGCACCTTGCGGTCTTCGACTTTACTGTGTTCGGTACCTGGTGGTAACGGATGGCCTTTGGCTAATTCTGCACGGGTAGCTTCGCGTACGTCTAAAATGGTGACTTTATAGTTCAGCGTGCGCCCGGCCAGGGGGTGATTGGTATCGACGGTGACGCGGTCGCCATCGACTTTGAGTACCGTAACAATTTGCGGCCCGGCTTCGCCCTCAGTTTGAAAGCGGCTGCCCGGTTCCAACTCAGCGTTACCAAAAGAGCCACGGCTGACTTCTTGCACCAAATCTTCGTTACGCACACCGTAGGCATCCGCGGGCATTAGTTGAACGCTGAGCTCGGCACCAACGGTTTGACCTGCTAGTGCACTCTCCAACCCTGGCACGATATTGTCGTGGCCATGCAAATACTCTAGCGGCTTATTGCGCGCCTGGGAGTCATCCAATACCTGCTTGCTGCCATCGTTGAGCACGTCGCTGAGGACATAGTGCAAGGTAACTACCTGATGCGCCGTAATCGACATGGAAAACTCCTCTCCGGTAAGCTGTCGGTTTTGTGATAGAACTTCGCGATAGAACTTTGTGATAGCACTTTGCGATAAATACACTGCCTCAGTTTATCACTTGGCCGTTGCCAGCGTCTTTCCACCAGGAGTAGCGTTTAATGTTAAACCCCACCCCCCAGCGCACTTGGCTTGCTGCGCTGGCTATTTATTGTCGTGCCCCCGTTATTACCATGCTGTTTTTGGGTTTTTCTGCAGGCCTACCCTTTTTATTAGTGTTTTCAACACTCTCCGCCTGGCTGCGTAGCGACGGCGTGGAGGTAGCGGCAATTGGCTTTTTTGCCTGGATTGGCATGCTCTACTCGATCAAGTTTTTCTGGGCGCCGGTAGTAGACCGGTTAGCGCTCCCGATTTTGACCCGCGCCTTCGGCCAGCGCCGCGGTTGGATGCTGTTAGCCCAGGGGTTGATCGTTGCAGGGTTAGTGGGGCTGGCCGGTTTGAGCCCAGTGGGTAATCTCGGCTGGGTGGCCCTCTTTGCCCTGCTGGTGGCGTTTGGTTCAGCGACGCAAGATATCGCTATCGATGCCTATCGCATTGAGTCCGCCGATGACGATGTTCAGGCCGCCATGGCCTCGACCTATATTATTGGCTATCGCGGTGGCTTACTTGCCGCCGGTGCCGGCGCGCTGTATATCGCGGCCTCTGCCTCTTGGGATGCGGCCTACCTGAGCATGGCGGCGCTAATGGGCATTGGCGTTCTCACCGTGCTGCTGCGCCCTGAACCGAAGCGCGCTTCGCTTTCTATTCAACTTATCCATGAGCCTAAGGTACGGGCGTTTATTCGCGCCAGCCGCGGTAAGCCCAAACTGTTACGCCGCCTGGGTGCCTGGAGCATTGGTGCGCTGGTCTGTCCGTTTACCGACTTTTTTCGCCGCTATGGAGTGAAAGCGCTGTGGATTTTGGTGTTTATTGCCGTATTTAGAATCAGCGATTTGGCCATGGCCTCCATGGCCAACCCGCTGTATATCGACCTGGGCTTTTCGCTGGCAGAGATTGCTAACGTGACCAATATATTCGGCATTGCGATGAGCATTACCGGTGGAATTCTAGGCGGGCTATGCGTGGCGCGCTACGGCATTGGCCCGCTGCTGATCTTCGGCGCGGGGTTGGTGATGGTAACTAACCTGCTGTTTGCCGTGCTTGCCGTGGTGGGTAATCAGTTGCCCATGCTGGTGGTGACGATTATCGGCGATAACCTTGCCAATGGCTTAGCCAGTGCGGTGTTTATCGCCTTTCTTTCCAGTCTCACATCACGCGCCTATACTGCAACGCAGTACGCGCTGTTCTCATCACTAATGACGCTGCCAGGAAAGTTTTTGAGCGGTTTTGGTGGGCTGGTCGTAACCTCTCAGGGCTACCCAAGCTTCTTTGTCATCGCAACGTTATTGGGCCTTCCCGCCATTATCTTGGCAATTTGGATCAGCCGAGACAAGCAGTTAGTACCTACCCCCAAGCCTGCTTAAGCAGGCTTGAAGGTTTAGGCTAGCGGTGTGCTTCGAGCCAGTCCAAGGCCCCTGGCGTAGTCCGCCACTGATCGCGCATCAAGGTGCGGTACTGCCACGCTTCCGCCCGGGAGCCGGGGTCAACTTGACCATCGGGGTGAGGCATGGAAGGCCGCGGGCTCTCTGCACAAATTAGCTCTAACGCGTAACGGTTATGGCCAAGCACATCGCCTAGCGCCGCTTCTGCCGCCTCACGCTGCTCTAACCGATAGAGTGCCAGGGCTTTACCCATCAAAAGCCCCAGTACCAGCGAGCCGTCGTCGTCACTCTCTTCCGCAAGTGCCAACGCTTCCTCGTTGCGATCATCGCGCAGCAGCTGGTCAAGTACCAGCTCGCGCAGGCCCAAGCTATCCTCCTGGTCGATCAGCAGTAGCTCCTCGGCGAGCTCCCTGGAGTGCTGTCGCGCCCCGCGCTCCATGCCAACCACCAACGCTAACCCCGTGCGTAGCAGCATGGCGTTGTTGGCATCGTCCCAGCAAAGGTTGCCGTCGCCTTCGGCGCGGGCTTGTTCCAACCACCTTGAGAGGCGCAGCGCCAATGGTTCCAGCAGGCTTGGGGCCATCCACGGCAGGCTGCCAAAGCGGCTGGTGAGCGCCAACGTTAAGTCTTGCACTACCTGTGGGGCGTCCAGCCACTCGGGATGTGCACAGAGTGCCGACATCCACTCAATGGCGTTGCCCCAGGGGTCATCTCGGAAGCCCAACGCTACGTCTTCATCCACCAACACCTGAAACTGCTCATGCCAAGCGGCAAACAGAGTCTCTTCACGAGCACTGGTGTTATATAGCAATCGCCCACTTTCAGGGTCGGCGCTTACATCGATTTTGGGGGCAGTGGGCAGCGCGGCCAGCAATGCCTGAAGCGCTACCAGCGGCGTTGCCAGATCCTCTTCCGCACTCAGCAACTGATCGGCAAGCGTCGCGCCGGGGTTATCCGCCAACGCGGCTAAAAAATCCAACTGATCTTCATCCAGATCACCCTGGCGAACCAGGCGACGATACCAGAAATTGGCGCGCTCTTTGGCTTCCTGTTCGTGCCCTTCATGCAGCAACAGCATGGCTTCGATGTAGGCCAAGGTAGGCGAATCGGGCAGCGCCTGCTGAGCCTTCACAAAGGCACCGCGGGCACTATCCAGGTCATCGTTATCCAAGTGCATCAGGCATAAACGCTCAAGAGCCACGCCGCGCAAAAACAGCGGCCCCCGCTCCATCACATCATCAAGTAGGTCAGCACGTTTACGGCTAAAACCGCGCTCTTGATAAATATCCAGCAGGATTTCAAAGGCAGGCTCGGCCTGCTCAGGCAGCCGTGACCAGTCACTACCATCGAAGAGTGATTCAAGGATTTGCATAGCGCGGCCCGTCTGACCGCTTTCAGCAGCAATCAACCCGGCTTCCAGTAGCGCTTGAGCCGGAGCCTGTCGGCTATCCAACGCGGCTTTCAGGGTCGCGCCCTTCCATTCGCGCAGCGAGAGCATCCACATCATCTGATCGGGGATCTCAGTGGGAAACTCGATCTGATAGCAACACTGCTTGAATTTGCGCCCTGAGTCACACCAGCACGGTTCATTACGCCCCGGCGTGGCGAGGGGCTCACAGGCAAAGTCGAGCCGCTCTAGCGGTGTTTGCGACCACAGCACTGGTGCCAGCGCTTGGGCCATGGACACATCGCCTTCAAATGAATCCGCGCCTTTGGCACGCACCCAGGTCATAAAATCCGGATAGTGTTCTTGTTGCCTGATTGCCGAGAGTGCCCCGGAGGCGAATCCCAGCAGCTGATCGACCCATACCGCCAGCATTGCCGTCTCCATGTTGTGACAGGATAGCTTGTTAAACGATGTCGTGTTCAACGATATCGAATTAAACAATGACCTGTTTAAAAGCGGCATAGTTTAGCATGAAGGCCGACATGGTCGCAGTGGCAATCGGTTGATCATTAATAGGCTCGATGTAATAGCGGAAGCGTGCGCTCGTGCATATTCAGTCGCGCGCCCAAACGCACTAAATTCCAATAGTGACCGTTCAGCGCCCGGGAAAGCAGCAGCGTTTCTGCGGGAGGCTGTAGGCGATCCATCGCCGCCCACACTTTAGGAGTTAGCTCGCGCAGGCGACGGTGCACCCGCACATCGCTGAAATCCTGCTCGCCCGGCTCAAACAGTGGCGCGATACATTCAGCGGATTCACGATAGAGCGCCAGCGGCGCGCCCTGCCCCTGGCGGCCACCCATTTGCATCAAGGCTTCGTCCATCCCCATGGGGTCATGCTTCAAGGTGGCATCCAACAGTTGCATCATCGCCTTTATGCGCGCATCGGGGACCGCAATTACCGCGCCCAAATCGTAAATCACCAGCCGCCCTTGGGCATCGGCTGCGAAATTACCCGCATGGGGGTCGGCATGTAGTTCGCCGTAGGTAAACAGCTCTTGGGTAATCCAGTCTGCTAATGTCTCGGCAATGCCCTGGCGCGTCTCGCCATCTGCCTCGGCTAATTCGCGCAATGGCGCTCCTTCCACGTAGCGCATCGCCAGCACATGAGGGCCGGAGAGCGCTGGCAAAGGCTCGGGAATCACTAGCCGTGGATCATCCTTATAGCGCTCACGGTAACGGGCCAACGCAGCAGCTTCGGCGTGATAATCCAGTTCCCCACGCAGGCTTTCAGCAAGCTCTTCAAATAGGGCATCCAAACGCGCCTGGGGTACTTTGAACCAGCGGCCTAAACGCATAATGCGTCGCACCTGGATTAAATCGCTCTCCAAAACATCAGCAAGGCCGGGGTACTGCACCTTAAGCACGACCGTTTCGCCCTCATGAGTGGTCGCGCGGTGAACCTGCCCCATGGAGGCGCTGGCAAAGGGGCGCTCCTCGACTTCGCTGAAATAGTGGTCAATGTCGCCGTACTGCTGAACCAGCGCTTCATGAATACGTGGCCAGGGCATCGGTTCGGCCTGGCGCTGCAGGCGGGCAAGCTCCTCGGCAAGATCGGGCGGTAGCAGATCGTCCCACTGGGACATAATTTGGGCAAGCTTCATGGCCGGGCCTTTAAGCTCTGAAAGCCCCTCAAACAGCGCTTCGCCCAGGGCTCGCCAATCCGCTTGGCCACCTAAACGGGTTTTCAGCAGCGCTCCACCAGTGCGTGCACCCAACCCCATTAAACGTCGTGTTCTACCTCGATCACGCAT
Source organism: Halomonas sp. A3H3 (assembly GCF_000982975.1). Classification (NCBI taxonomy): domain Bacteria; kingdom Pseudomonadati; phylum Pseudomonadota; class Gammaproteobacteria; order Oceanospirillales; family Halomonadaceae; genus Halomonas; species Halomonas sp. A3H3. Next base: position 4,873,646 of record NZ_HG423343.1, read on the forward strand.
TGATGATGCCCCTTAAATACCAGCCCTGACCATCAAATAGATTGCTATCAAACAGATTGCTAGCCAACAAAACTATTTGTACATAATTTATACAACTTAACAGTATCAGCAATTTATCGCATCACTACATTGACCTGCCCCCTCTGGCGCCAATGCTGGCCAGCGTCTGCTACCATAGGCGCCATCAAAGGATACGATGAAGGCTTCGCTGCTATGCGCCTGATAATTGCCGAAAAACCCAGCCTCGCCCAAGCCATTGCCGAGGCGTTACCGGGCACTAGCAAACGCCAGGAGGGCGCGGTGCTATGTGGCGACACCACGGTCACTTGGTGCCTAGGGCACTTATTAGAGCAAGCGCCACCGGAAGCCTATGACCCCGCTGACAAGCAGTGGCGGCTGGATCGGCTCCCTATCGTGCCGCAGCAGTGGAAGCTGATGCCACGCCCCAAGGCGCGTGGGCAGCTCGCGGTGATTCGCAAGCTGATCAAACAAGCCACCGATGTGGTTCACGCGGGTGACCCTGACCGCGAAGGTCAGCTGCTGGTGCAGGAAGTGATCGAGTACATGAAGTACCGTGGCCCGGTACAACGGCTGCTGATCAGCGACCTTAATAAACCTGCAGTGAGCCGGGCGCTTGCCAAGCTACGCTCCAACGCCGATTACCAGCCGCTGTTTCAGGCAGCCCAGGCCCGCTCTCGCGCCGACTGGCTGTATGGCATTAACCTAACCCGTGCCTGGACACTCACCGGCCGACAAGCGGGGCACGACGGTGTGCTTTCTGTCGGCCGTGTGCAAACCCCGGTACTGGGATTAATCGTGCGCCGCGATAACGCCATCCGTGATTTTGTGCCTCATCCGTTTTATCCACTATGGGTGGATCTCAAGGTTGCCCAAGGTCAACTGCGCGCCTGGTGGGCGCCCAAAGAGCACCAACCCCTTGACGATCAAGGCCGTTTGATTGACCGCAGGCCCGCCGATGCCCTGGCGGCTCAGTTACCCGGCGCATCAGGGCAACTCACCAAGCTCGACCAGCAGGAGAAACGCCAGGCACCGCCACTGCCCTACTCGCTCTCTGCTCTTCAGGTAGACGCCGCCCGCCGCCACGGGCTCTCTGCGCAGATGGTGCTGGATATTTGCCAGCGGCTCTACGAGCGCCACAAGTTGATCACCTACCCCCGTTCAGACTGCCGCTACCTACCCGAGGAGCATCTTCAGCTTGCTCAGCGCAGCCTCACCAGTGCCTGCCAGAACGATGAAGCGCTTCAGCAGTGGCTGAATGGAGCAGACTTTACCCTGCGCTCCAAGGCGTGGAACGATAAGCAGGTCGGTGCCCACCACGCAATCGCACCGACCGGAAAACCCGCTGATTTCAGCCAGCTCTCCGCTACCGAAGGCCATGTGTTTCGGTTGATCGTGCGCAACGTGATGGCGCAGTTCTACCGTCCTCTGCGCACCTTCGAAGTCAAAGCCGAATTTACGCTGCTTAATGAAGCCTTCCGCGCCCGCGGGCAAAGCATTCTCGACCCCGGCTGGAAACCGCTATTCACTACTCGGGATGAAACACCACCGCTGCCGCCGCTGACCCAAGGCGAGCCCTGCCAGGCGCTGGGAGCAGGCGTAGAGGAGAAGGAAACCCGCCCACCGGAACCATTCACTGATGCCAGCCTGATCAAGGCCATGATGAACATTGGCCGCTACGTGGACGACCCGGAAGTGCGCCGTACGCTTCGCGACACCGATGGCCTGGGCACCGAAGCCACCCGGGCGGGCATTATCGAAACCCTGGTACAGCGCGGCTACCTGGTACGCCAGCAAAAAGCCCTGCGTGCCACCAAACTGGGTAGCGCCCTAATCGCCGCCCTGCCCAGCGCGGTAAGCACGCCGGAGCGCACCGCATTATGGGAGCAGCGCCTGCGCGCAATTTCCGAACAGCAGGACGACCCTGGCGCGTTTCAGCAAGCGCTGTTGGATGATTTACGCGGCCTGCTCACCCACAGTGACGCTGCCAAGCTCAGGCAGAGCCTGCAAACCGCCCAGGGTGAGGCCGGTGGCCCGCCGAAACGCACGGGTAAGCCGAGAAAGAGCTATGCAAGAAGGAAAAGCCCCAGTGGGAGAAAGAAGGCTTCCAACAAATAACAATTATACCGTCTGGATGTAGTTCCCTGATTATAAAAAGGCGAGGCCTTACCAGAGGATTTAACTCTCTGTTCATTCACGCCCTCTAGTTTTTGCATTCGGCTCCCATCAAATATCGGTATTGTCTTCGTCATCGCCCAAGGACGAAGACTTTTTGTTGCTGATTGAACCGGAAAAGAAAGGCACTACGTAGAGGACTACCCAGGCCAGCAGCGTACACAGAACCGCCGTCTGCTCGCGTCCCAGGCCGACGGCTATGCCAATTGCCGCCGTTAACCAAACCCCTGCCGCCGTGGTAAGCCCGGACGTACCTTTTTCATCTTTACGGGTGATAATGGTGCCGGCACACAGAAAACCGATGCCTGCAATCACGCCTTGGATGACCCGGCTCATTTCCGCATCAGAGATACCCGTTTGCTGAGGTATAAATATAAACAAAGCCGCCCCCATACAGACCAGCATATGGGTGCGTATTCCAGCGGCCTTGCCTCTCTGCTCTCGCTCGAGCCCCAATAGACCGCCTAGTACAGCCGCCAATAGCAAGCGAATCACAACAATGATGAATTCACTCAGGTCATTAAAATCTGAAAACTCGGATATTATAGTATTAATAATTACTTCCATCGTTTCGTTCCTTGATTGCCAGAGCGACGGCTCTTAAATACTATGAGTTGAATTCAGGGGAACAGCATTTCTCACCTGCAGTAGGACGAGCATCAGCTCGGAGATACACTTTAGAAGCTCCTTGAACAACAGCGAAGCTTCGAAGGTCATCCAGCAGCGTGGCCTGTTAACCAAGTCAGTAAGGTGGATGGGTAGCTTGCCTATAAGATAACGGTATAAAAGTCCTCCACTATCAATTCATCAACGTACACAACCCACCCGGCACCGCCAAAACCCAATCACTGATCGCTTGAATGGTTGGGTCATGCCGTCGGCTTTCTGGGTAGACCAGAAAGAACGGCTTACCTTCAAATTCGGGGCCGAAAGGTTGCACCAAACGCCCCTCTTCCAACTCATCCTGAATCAACTGGCGGCTCATCAGCGCTACACCCTGCTCCCCAACGGCAGCCGAGATAGCGTGGGTCTCATCAGAAAAGACCAGCCCGGCACTCACGTCCAGCCCAGGTACCCTTGCTTCTTTCTGCCACGTCGCCCAATCCAGTGGTGATGATATGGCCCCCTGACTGCTGAAGTGAATCAATGGGTGCAAAGGTAGCTGTTCTACCTCGTGTAGACCAAGGCGTGGGCTACAGGTCGGGATAAAGGTGTTATCAAACAGCTTCTCGGCGACCAACCCTGGCCAACGGCCATCGCCATAGCGAATGGCAATGTCTGCCGTTACCCCATCCAGAGGAACCGACTCATGCGAAGCATGAATACGCAGATCTATATCTGGATGGGAGTCACGCAGCATACACACCCAGGGCAGCAACCAGCGCACCGCAACCGCTGGCGTTGTAGAGAGCGTAACGGTTTGGCGAACAGGTACAGCACTCAACCGCTCGACAACATGACTAATGCTATCAAACGCAGTCTCCAGAACCTGCAGTAGCTCACGGCCCTGAGGTGTCAGCGCCAACTGTCGGGGTTTACGTAAAAATAGGGTAACGCCTAGCGCCTCTTCAAGACCCCGAACCTGATGGCTAATGGCAGTGGCAGTAACGGATAATTCCTGCGCCGCCTGCTTGGCACTTTCATGGCGGGCAGCGGCTTCGAAAGCTCGTAGTGCTGAAAGCGAGGGTAATCGGCGATGGTTCATGAATGAGTTTCACTCATCTATAGCTGCAAGAAAAGATCGTTTGTTCAGGCTGAAAGGCAAAGCCTAAGCTAAGCCTGTTGTTAATCATAGATGAGTTCAACTCAGATTAGGAGGCCACCATGACACACATCCTGCATATAGACGCTAGCGCCCGCCCCGGTATTGCTGGCACAGATAACCACGGCTCGCATAGTCGCCATTTAACCTATCAGTTTGTCAGCCAGTGGCAATCAAGCCGACCGCAAGACACGGTTACCTATCGCGATATTGGTCAAAACCCACCGTCGATTATCAGCCACGACTGGATTGCGTCTGCCTTCGCCCCCGAAGAGCACCGAGAAAGCTGGATGAAGGACGCACTGACAGAGAGCGACCATCTGATTGATGAGTTAATTGCTGCTGATATTGTGGTAATCGGAACGCCGCTATACAACTTCGGTATGCCTGCCGCCCTCAAGGCGTGGGTCGACCAAGTAGTACGGCCCGGTCGAACGGTAGAGTTCGATGACACCAACCCGATAGACCCTTACATACCCAAGCTCACAGACCGAAAAAGGCATGCCGTTGTGCTCACCGCTAGAGGCGGCGTAAATATGGCGCCAGGTGAAGAAATGGCCCATATGAACCACCTTGAGCCACACTTGGCCACAGCACTGGCATTTATCGGCATCACTCGCGTTCACTACATCGCGATCGAAGGACAGGAAGTGGGCGGCGAGGTATTGGCCAAATCGGTTGCTGCCGCGATACAGAAAGTTGAAACGCTTGTTGAAGAGTTGCAGGTAGCGTTGGAAAGCACGCCATCACCTCAACCGGCCTAAATTATAGTTAATGGTCTTTCATCGTAAATACGCTGAAGTATAAGGAGCGGCTATCGCTACCCAAGGATGTCCGCTCCTTTATGCCCTTCTGGTACACCTTGAACTAATAGCACATCGCCCTCTGTATTCCGGGTACGCAATGGGCGGATCGCTTTATAAGCAGCCGAGTCATACCAACCTTGCGCATGCTCCATGGAAGGAAATTCAATCACCACCATATCCCCTGTCCACCCTCCCTCAAGCGGAATGTATGGCCCACCATGCACGAGGTATTTGCCCGAGAACGGCGCGAGGGTTGCATCAATGCCTTCTAAATATTGTTTAATTTCAGGATCGAATCGGGTTTCGCGGATAAGAGCAACGGCGTAAGCAGACATTATCACCATCCTTCATTTAAACGAAAAGAGACCTCCTCCCCAGCACTTCAAAAACAAAAATAGCATTACGTAGCCTACCTTGCACTCGCAGCCAACCGTGCACCCAACGCGACGAAAAGTGCTCCAAGGGATCTATCCATCCATAAACCAACGTGTGGTTTTCTCTTTAAGTAAGCACCCAACTTAGCACCAGCCAAAACCAAAGGGGGCTCTATTACGGCAGCAACTGCAATAATAAGGCTGCCATGCAATAAAAGCTATGCCTCGGCTGGGCCAGCGCCTTCCCCGATAAATTGCGGCAGGAAAGCCAGAAAGAAGATAGCGACTTTGGGGTTTAGCGCAGATACCAGCATGCCCTGCCAATAAACAGTGGAGAGGTTCTTGTTACCCGGCTTTTCTGCAGCGACAAACTGATCCCCTTGAGACAGCAACATTTTAATACCGAGCCATATCAGGTAGGCGGCCCCTACCCATTTAACAATCGAAAACGCCAATGCAGAGGTGGCTAAAATAGCCGAAAGACCAACTGCAGCCATTACTACATGGAGCGCCGCTCCTGTCCAAATCCCAAACATAGCGGCAAACCCTTGTCGTCGCCCGCTACGTAATGTTTGCCCCAGTATGTAGGCAATATCTGGCCCCGGCGATAGGTTCAAAAGCACGGCCGCTGATAAAAAAGTCATCCAGTGCAGCAATGTATACTCAAACATAAGCGCTCTCTTGTATTTTTCCTTTGCCAAGCTAAAAGAATGTTAACGTGCTAGTTGGAAAGGTTCAGCTGCCAGGAAACGCCGTATTTATCATTCAACCATCCGAATTTTTCACTAAAGCCGTAATTATCTAGAGGCATCAAAACCTTACCTCCATCGCTCAATGCTTTAAATACGTCTTCTATTTCTTTCTCTGAGCCGCACTCAACGTGTAATGACATTGTTGGCGTAAAACTGAACTGATGGTCGTAATAGCTATCCATTGCCAGGAAGAGAGTGCCGTTTATCGAGAAGCGGGCGAGCTTAACTGCCCCTTCGGGATCATGCCCCCCAGCTTCGACACGCTCGATATCGATGATTTTCGAGTTCTCAAATAGCGAAGTGTAAAACTTGATAGCTTCTTCGGCTTTACCGGCCTGATCCCCCACAAACATTAAAGATGTTTTGATAGTCTTCACTTTAACCTCCCATTTCATTTGACGCGCTAAGCGTTACTGTAGAAAGGTCTGCAAAACAGACGCGACATTGACTGCTGTGGTTAAGAGGCATTCTTGAGCTCCTGTTTAATGAAATCCCCTTTCGCCGCCGTATAGGCTTCTCGGTCTGACGTAAATTCCGCCGCCCACAGACGCTTCTTTTTCTCATAACGTTGCGCCAGTTCAGTATCAGCGCGCAGTCTATTGCGAAAAGCCAATCGCCGATGCCACTCTTCACCGCCATACACCATAAGATGCAGATGATGCGTCCTACGCCCCTCGGCCCATCGCATTAACCAACGCCGCCCGACCAAGGAAGCGTTGTACGCTAATGATGTCGCATATTTGGCACGGCACAACGGCTCCAGCAAGTCATCAGCCTGGTGCATTGACTCTACGCCTGCCAGGATATCGATGATTGGCTTGGCCGAGAGACCATGAACAGCGGTACTTCCGATGTGCTCAATGGCTAGAAATTCATCTGGAAATAAATCCAGCAGCCTGTCTCGCTCCTTCTCGAATAGAGCTGGCCAAGCCATATCATATGGAAATAGCGCGACCTCCTCATGGATGGCTCGATTTAAAGATTCCGTTTCATCCATGGCTGAGGCTCCCCTGTATCGAAAATTGTTGCCTATGCTTCATCTGATAACAGTGGCGGCATGGGGCAATCGAGAATATCGGCCATGGCACGGAACAGTTCGGCTTCGGCAGGCAGAATACGTCCACTGTGCTCAATACAGCGCGCCATCGCTTGCAACAGCGCAGGCTTATGCAGAGGCTTTAAGCGCCGCAAACGCTCAACGGCCAGGCTAAGCGCATGCATATCACTTATATCGTCAGTGGCCCTCAATGAGAACGGCAGCTCACTCTCAGCGGCATCGAGCGCGGCGCTTATCTCAGCCGGGTCATCTTGACCGGCGGTGGCAAGCACCGTCAGTAGCATCTGACACTCCCGCTGCAGGTCGTTTATCTTGAGGTTTGCAAGCCCACTGCCTTGCTTGCTGATGTTATTCAACACCAACTGATATAGCGTCCACTCCAACAGACTGACCTGACCATCCGCCTCAATCAACCGTTCCATACAGAGGCGAAAGTGCTGGGCCTGCTCCATCGAGAGCGACCGTAACGCTGGCAGCGTCAGTTCTATTAGAGGCAAGCGTAACTGTACATCCAGCCTCAACATTTCCGGGCCATAATCCATCAGCGCTCGGTAAACATCTGGCAGTGCAACTTGATGCAACGCCTTAAGCTGATGCCTACGCATTGTCTTATCCTGGCTAAGCAGCAGTGAATGGATCAGAGCACGAGCGGTATGGGGCTCATGGGCGGCGATTTTAATCCGCTCAGGTAGCGCATCTAGTGTCGCTCTAGCCTGGTTAAGATGGCGCTGGTCAGGCTGGCCCATGGTGTTAATGGCGGTTTGAGCAGAGGCACCGGTTAACACAGCGGCCATTGCCCCCGTTCCCGTGGCTGTTCCCGAGCCGAATCTGGGCTCCGCTTCAGACCGCTCACCGTTGCCTTCTGGTTCTGTTGCGTCATTCTCGGCTTGCTGGATGGGCCAAGTGACTTCGAAGCGGCCATTCCAGTCTGGCATGACCCGCTTGATACGATCTTTAATCGGCGGATGGGTGGCCATCATTTGGCTAAAGCCCTGCCGTACGCCTTGACCGAAGAACAGGTGGCTGAATTCCGCCGCCTGTGTCGCTTGCAGGTGAGAACCCTGGCTGTGCGAGCCGATTTTAACCAGCGCATTACCAATCCCCTTAGGGTTACGGGTAAACTGCACCGCAGAGGCATCCGCCAGATATTCACGCTGCCGACTAACCGCCGACTTGATCAAGTTACCAAAGAAGGTACCTGCATAACCGATCAGCATTAGCGCCGCCCCGAGCGCTAAAACGACTGCTCCTGAGTTGTCGCGTTTTCCACCGCCGACCCGCCGAAAGCGCATACTACGCAGCACTGTTCCGCCCAATAAGCCAATGATTAGGATGCCATGCAGTATGCTGATCAGGCGCATATTCAACCGCATGTCACCATGCAGAATATGGCTAAACTCATGAGCTACGACGCCCTGCAGCTCATCCCGCGTCAGGTTACGGATCGTGCCACGAGTAATCCCGATCACTGCATCATTGGTTTGATAACCGGCGGCGAAGGCATTGATGCTCTCCTCCTCCAGCACATACACGGAGGGCACTGGCGTACCAGAGGCAATCGCCATCTCTTCGACCACATTGAGAATACGCCGCTCATCAGCATCACGGGTATTAAGATTGATCTCGCGTCCACCAAGGGCTTCTGCCACTACCCGGCCACCACGCCTTAGCTGACTGCGTTTGAATAGCCCGCCCAGCACCACGACGGCCAACACTGCAATAGCAACGCCAGTGACCAGTTCAATCGAGAGTGCCGACCACATTCCCTGAGCAGAAAGATTGGTTTGTGTAGCGGATTGCTCCCCCATTAAATGCAGCGCGATGGTAATTGCCAGCGTGGTAACAGCAATCAGGGCAAGTACTGCCAGTACCATCAAAACGACCAGACGCCCGGTTTTACGACGAGCGTTATCCTGCGCGGTAAAAAAATCCATGTCGCGTTTTCCCTGAGCTTAGAACGACACCGTCGGCGCCGCTTGAATCTGGGCGCTGTCTTCAAACTCTAACAACGAGGCATCCTGCCCATGGCCGAACATGCCCGCAACTGCTACCGGCGGGAAGCTCTGCCGATAGGTGTTGTAGTGCATCACCGCATCATTAAATGACTGCCGCGCAAAGGCCACTTTGTTTTCAGTGCTGGTTAGCTCTTCTGACAATTGCTGCATATTTTCTGAGGCTTTTAGATCCGGGTAGGCTTCCATGACCACATTGAGCCGCCCCATCGCCTGTGTCAGCACGCCCTCTGCACCGCCCAGGTCTGCCATGGCTTTGGCACTGCCTGGGTTTGCCGCGGCCGCTTTTAGCCCAGCGGCGGCTGTATTACGAGCCTCGATGACCGACTGCAGCGTCTCCCGTTCATGGCTGAGGTAACCTTTTGCGGTCTCTACCAGATTAGGAATCAGGTCATGCCGACGCTTAAGTTGCACTTCAATTTGCGCAAAGGCGTTCTCAAAGCGATTTTTCAAAGACACAAGTCGGTTGTAGATACCGATGACGTAAAACGCGATAACGGCGATGATCGCCACAGTGATGATGATAGTGAGCACTATGGTTCTTCCTTATAGTAGGCATTCGTCAGTAAAAGCCGGTCTATGAAAAGCTAGACAATGAATGCCTAGCTAGTGAAAAAAGTAGCCACCAAGTTCAATATCCGACGTTCACACATCACTTTGCAAGCTTAGGGAGAAAGGGAATGTCGACATAGCATTGCTCAAGATCACCTTTCTCATAAAACACTGTGATCGTATCGGTACCTGCTCGAAACGATTATCGAGCAGGGCCTGAAGCTCGCCGCCGGTATACTCTGGGACTTAGGTGAACCTAAAGAACAGGCTTGCAAACAAACGACAACAACCACACATTGCACAGCAACCAAGGCAGAATAAAATGACGACTCCTGAAGAAAACAGCGTCGATAATGAAGCCATTCATTGGGATCAGGATATTAGCTACGGCCAGTACCTGGATCTGGAACCCTTGCTTGCTTGCCAAAATCCCGCTTCTGATGAACACGATGAATTACTCTTTATCGTTATCCATCAAGTATCGGAGCTATGGATCAAACTGTGCCTTCACGAAGCTCATGGTGCCGCAGCGCATATTCAAGAAGATAACCTGCGCCCTGCTTTCAAGATGCTAGCGCGGGTTTCCAGAATTCAAGAACAGCTTATCAAGGCCTGGGAAGTGTTGGTCACCATGACCCCCGCCGACTATGCCAGCTTCCGAGACAGCCTTGGCCAAAGCTCTGGGTTTCAGTCCTATCAATATCGGGAAATGGAATTCCTGTTGGGTAACAAGAACGCCAAGCTAATCGAAGCCCACCGATCAAAACCCAAACACTACCAAAAACTTCAGGAATCCCTCCACTCACCCAGTCTGTACGATATCGTGCTGCAGCTGCTTGCCAAACGCGGCTTCAGCATTCCGGAAAGCAAAACCCAACGCGATTGGAGTATTCCCTACACCGCCAGTAGCGAGGTGGAAGCGGTCTGGACGGAAATCTACCGCAACAGCGAACAACACTGGGATCTATACGAGCTTGCTGAAAAACTGGTGGATGTCGAATTCAACTTTCAGCGCTGGCGATTCAGCCACATGAAAACAGTCGAACGTATCATTGGTTATAGACGCGGCACAGGGGGAACGGCTGGGGTGAACTATCTGGTCAAAGCGCTGGATCTTCAATTCTTCCCGGAACTGTGGAGTGTTCGGACGACGATATAAGCACTTGGCGCACTACTGCGCACCCAGTTTAACTACCGTCATGATATTCAAAACAGCGACATACAATTTTTCGGAGCAGCCATATGCCTGTAAGCCTGGATAGTGTTCGTGAGCGTGACCGCCAAGACCCATTGGCAGACTTTAAAAGCCATTTCGCTCTGCCCGAAGGCGTGCTTTATCTTGATGGGAACTCACTGGGCGCTCAACCTAAGGCCGCCAAACAGGCGGTCGATGAGACTCTGGATCAGTGGCGCGACCAACTGATCAAAGGCTGGAACCAGGGCTGGTTCGATGCCCCGGAACGCCTGGGCAATCTACTAGCCCCGGTGATTGGTGCGCAACGCGGTGAGGTGAGCGTTACTGACAATATCACGCTAAATATCTTCAAGCTGCTGGGGTATATCCTCGGCCAAGGCAAGGAGGGTCGCCAGGCGGTTCTTAGCGAAGGCGGCAACTTCCCGACTGATGGCTACATCGCCCAAGGCTATTGCCGCGTGAGTGGCGCCGAGCACCGCTTCCTGCCCGAAGGAGGCAACTTGGCCGAACACCTCGACGGTGTAGCCGTGGTGGTACTGAGCCAAGTTAATTACCGTACTGGCAAATTACGCGATATAGCCACCACCACGAAACTGGTGCACGACCACGGCGCGGAAGTCATCTGGGATTTGGCCCATTCCGCAGGCGCACTGCCCATTGATCTAAACGGTTGCGGTGCTCGCTACGCCGTAGGCTGTACGTACAAGTACCTTAACGGCGGCCCTGGCGCGCCAGCTTTTTTATACGTGCATAGCGATCACCAAGACAAAGGTTGGCAGCCGCTTTCCGGCTGGCACGGCCATGCATCGCCCTTCGCTTTTGAAGCGGATTACACCCCAGCGGGGGATATTTCCCGCTTTCGCACTGGCACCCATTCGGCACTGGCCTACGCCGCTCTGGAAGCCTCACTCGCCCTATGGAGCGAGGTGGACATGCAGGCGCTGAGAGAAAAAAGTCTGGCCATGAGCGACCTGTTTCGAGAGTGTTTAAGCGATATTTTTACCACTCATAATATTGACGATATAACCCCGTCAGCCAGTGAGCGCGGCAGCCAGGTATCACTGATGGATAGTCAAAACGGTTACGCTATCGTTCAAGCCTTGATTGCCCGCGGTGTGATCGGCGACTACCGGGAACCCGGCTTAATGCGTTTTGGTTTTACTCCGCTCTATCTCAGTTTTAAAGATGTTTGGCAGGCCGCCCAGCACTTCCGCGAGGTAATGGAAAGCGGTGAGTACCAGGATCCGCAGTTTCATGTACGTGGTGCCGTTACCTAATAGAGGTACGTGATGACTGAGATACCCCTGAACCTCGCCTACTCGCCGAGCCATTTCGCTCGGGATTTCGAAGCCACTTTAACGCGTCAGGCAGCTTTAGGTAGTGACCTAGTGGCACGCCACCAGCCGATTACCCTGCGCTACGGTGAAGATCCGGCGGCCCGCCTCAACCTGTTTGTTCCGGAAAGTACCGCGGGCCCCTGGCCGCTGATGCTATTTATTCACGGCGGCTACTGGCAGGCGCTGGATAACACCGCGACGGACTTTCTGGCTGAACGCTACCTGGCCCGTGGCATGGCTTTCGCCTCCCTGGGTTACGGCTTAGCACCGGAAACCTCCATTAACACCATGGTGAACCAGTGCCTTGAAGGGATTCCGGCGGCATACAACGCCCTCGCGGATAACGGTGGCGTGTGGTCGATTGTATTAGGCGGTCATAGTGCCGGTGCTCAGTTGGCTTACTGGGTAGCCGCCAGTGGTGATATACCCATTGATAAGTTGATGCTGGTTAGCGGCGTTTATGACCTAACGCCATTGGTGGATACCTACGTTAACGAAGCGATGGAGCTCAGCCCAACCCAAGCGCTTGCGTTAAGCCCTATATTTGCCGATTCGAGCAAACTACCCTCATGCCAAGTGGTGATCGCCGAAAATGATCCGCCCTCTTTCCGCCAACAAGCACACGATTTTGTAGCAGCGTTAAAGACTAGCCATATCCAAGTCGAGCTCGTGGATATAGCTAATTGCGATCACTTTGATGTGTTAGATGCTCTATGAGTTTGAACATACAATCGGCAGGAGCAAGTACAACAATGGCCAAAATAAGCGGCCGAATAACGTTTAAAGCAGTATTACCCACCCTATCTCAACCGTGAAGCGCCGCCTCAATGTCCGCGATGTTGATTTTTCTCATCTGCATCATCGCGTCGAATGCGCGCTTAGCGACGGCAGGATCGGGATTGGTAACGGCCTTAATCAGCACAGCAGGCGTTATCTGCCACGATAGTCCCCATTTATCCTTGCACCAGCCACAGGCGCTTTCCTTGCCACCATTGCTAACAATGGCATTCCAATAGCGATCCGTTTCGGCTTGGTCATGCGTTGAGACCTGAAAAGAGAACGACTCATTGTGCGTAACCCCAGGCCCGCCGTTGAGCCCAAGGCACGGAATGCCCATCACGGTAAACTCGACGGTCAATACATCCCCCTGCTTACCCGATGGAAAGTCTCCCGGTGCGTGATGAACCGCCCTGACAAACGAATCAGGAAAGGTATCAGCGTAAAAGCGCGCTGCCTCTTCTGCGCCACCATCGTACCAAAGGCAAACAGTGTTCTTTGCGGGGGTTGCCATATCACATCTCCACTAAAACCATCGCGTCATCAAGCTCAGTGAAATATTTACCGCGCTTACCAAGTCTCCTCAGAGCCCGGTGGCCCCATATCGATCTGCATATCAGGCGCTATATCCACTACGCCTTTGATCTTTTTCAGCCGTTCCGCCGTGGCATCGTCAGCCGAGCCGGTAATGCAACCGATCTCCTCCAGCACCTCCTGGATATTTAATCCTTCAGCGCTGAGACGTGTGGCCATTTCATTTATCGGTTGATCGCTGGAAATAGTGATCAACCATAGCGCTACCGCTGACATCTGGCGTACCTCCCTAGTAAGTGCACTGGCCGGCCTGAAAGGAGCGCCTGCCCAGTGCGTCGCCCAACATCAAGGCGCTTGTACCAACCCAGCTCCCACGCGGGATTCAGGCGATGGCAGCTCTTGCACCGAAGCCACTAGCTGTTGCCACAGTTTCCTTCCCCGTAATGAGGCATCAGACTGTGCCCACAGTGCCGCGCAGCCTGCCACGTGTGGTGCCGCCATGCTGGTGCCACTGATCGTCTTATGGCGAGTGGGCCGGGGCCATGAGGAGAAGATATCGCGCCCAGGCGCGGCAATTTCGATCTTGCCATGATTGGAAAAGCTGGAAGGCTTCAGGTTCGGATCGAGAGACGCCACCGACATCACGGTAGGCGAGTTGGCAGGCGCCCCTGTATTGGTTGCAGAATTTCCCGCTGCAGCGATAACGAGGCACCCATTACGCAGCGCCGCTTCACCAGCATGGGTGTAGGCGGCCTGCACCGGGCTCTGGCTGCCAAGCGACATCGAGATCACTTCACACCGGTTGGCTATGGCCCAGTTTAGGCCAGCGAGAACGCCCGCCCCGGTACTGCTGCCCGAGTTGGTCAGCACCTTGCCGACGAAGACCTGCGCCTCATACGCGATCCCGTAACGCTGAGTGTTTTCACCGGGCGCCTGGGGGCCACAGGCCGTGCCGATACAGTGAGTACCGTGCCCGTTAATATCCTGCACCGGCTCCCCGACGAATGAGCGGGTAACGAACTCCCTACCCTCGAAATCCGGGTGGCCAAGATCCATCCCGGTATCCAGAACGGCGACTTTTATACCCGCGCCACTCCAGCTACTTTGCGGCACCTTACAGCGTTTTAGCCCCCAAGTTGGCCGAAGGGCGTCCTCTTCAAGGTTCTCTTCGCCTTCTTCCAAATCCAGCTCGACGCCAAGATCACGAGCGATGGTGCTGGCTGCCCGCAAAAAACCCCGTAGATATTCAGAATTTTCAGAAAAGGCGAAATACTCTGGCTCAATAATTTCGATGGGACTATCCGCGGCTACTTTACCCAGCGCACTCATGCCATGCTGCTGTAGGGCATCGCCGCCTACCAGCGCTACTCCAATCTCTGGAAATACCATTGCCTCAGCATCTCCGGCATCTTCCAGGCTAATGGCTTGATCGGTGAAATCCCGCGCATCAGCGATGCGAAATTTCTGGGCTTTTAGCGACTTAATGCCCTCTTCTACCCGCCCCTCACGATAGCTAATAAGAAAGCGCCCGGTTTCAAGGCAACTGCCGCCCCGCTCTAAGGCTGCCAATAGCAATTTTTCGGTGCCGCATGAAACAGTGGCGAGTAACTCACCCGCTGGCGTACTGCCTTTTCCGTTACCTGTCGGTTTTTTCGCCATCGTAGACATCCTTTTCATTTAGCTGGTAAGCGATATGGAATAGGTGAATCATAGACACCATGCAAGGGAAAGCATGCCTAGCTATGCCACATCCACCATTTCAGCTTAACGCACCTGATATGCTTCGCCAGATCGATTTCAGGCTACGGCCCTTAAACATACAGGGCGCTTAAACGAAGGAGGATAGATCATGGCCGTTATGGGTTAATCTCAGTAGGGAGGCACTCGTCATCGCGGAGTGTTAGCACTTCGAAACCAGAGGATGTGACCGCTACCGTATGCTCCCACTGAGCAGACAATTTCTTGTCACTGGTCACCACCGTCCAGCCATCCCGCTTGGTTTTTATCTTGGCCCTGCCCTGATTAATCATGGGCTCGATGGTAAACACCATCCCTTCTTTCAACGCCAGGCCTCTGCCTCTCTTCCCGTAATGCAGCACTTGCGGCTCTTCATGCATTTCGCGACCTATTCCATGGCCGCAATACTCACGAACGACAGAGTATCCGTGTTTTTCGGCATATTGCTGAATTGCGTAGCCTACATCACCCAATGTGGCACCTGGCTTGACCGCGTGTATTCCTTGCCACATGGCCTCGTAGGTTTTATCGACCAGTCGCTTGGCATAGGGAGTCACATCGCCAATCAGATACATCTTGCTGGAGTCAGCAATAAAGCCGTCTTTCTCCAGGGTAATGTCGACATTGACGATATCGCCTGTTTTGAGCATTTGCTTCTCGGATGGAATGCCATGGCACACCACGTGGTTGACTGAGGCATTCAATACGTACTGGTAATCGTATTGCCCCTTACTGGCCGGGCGAGCCTGCAATTGATCGACGATATAGCGCTCGGCCCAATCGTTAATAGCCATGGTGGATACGCCGGGCGCTATCCGTTGGTCGAGATGGCTGAACACCAATCCGAGTAGCCGTCCGGCTTCCCGCATCAAACGCAACTCCTCCTCGCTTTTCAGCGTCAGCTCACTCACCGACCACCTTCCTTACTTCAACGTCGGCTTGTTTCATTTGCTCACGCATGATGTCAGAGAAGGTCATTCCCGGATTGGCCTCAGCCAGCATGCCCACCTTTATCCAGTACTCTGCCTGGGCATTGATTGAGCGCACCATGACAGTGCTTGCCTTGCGAATATCCTCATGCAACTGGTCATTGATCTTAACGATACCCATCACACCACCCAATATATGAAACGAATATGGAATATATACGAATCATATATTGCGTAACGATTGGCGGCAAGGCTACCTGATTACGTTGTTACGGGGACACGTTGGCCAGAGGTTCCAACGCCAATACTTCTTTGCGCAGCACAAGCTTCGGCTTCTCTAACGAATCGCGCCACTGAACACACTCCTGCTGTTGCTGCGAGTCGTTATCGGGGTTTGCGACGAAGGCATCCAGCCAGGCCTGGCGGGAACACAGGTCTTGATACTCCCCGAGCAGGCGCTGGCGGTACTTCAGTTGGGACAGAAACGGCTCAGGGGTCTCTGGATTCAGATCAGCCAGGTAGCGAATCCGCTTCACGCCCTTACGCAGTTCATGGAACCCGGTGTCATGGGTATCCAACGAGAGTGCCGCCAGGTCTTCATCGTGGCGTGCGATACGCTCATTCAGTACCGTACGGATACGCTTTGGCGTCAGTTTCGAAAGTGCCTTACCAACGTCATCGGAAGCGATAAAGTGCTGCCATGCCTCCATCTCCTCAGCATACGCCGGTGCACTTAACTGCTGGCACAGCGCCTGGTGGCGTTCCCGCTGGCAATCCTGCAGCCACTGCATCAATCCCTGGCGACTACCAGAAGTGAGCGGCGGGGGCGTCTTGGCCATATCCTCCAGAAACACATCAATATCACGCAGGTCACTGGTAGCCTGGGCACGTTGCTTGAGCCGCTTAAGCATCTTTTTCAGGCCAGGCACTCGGGTAATGGCGCGCACGGATTCACCCACTGCCCGGCTACGACGCAGATTAACCCGGTACTGGTGCAGGAACTCAGGATCAATGCCTGCGATGACACCGGCTTCCAAGGCACGGATCATCTGATACTGGTGCTCCATCATGTCACGCATGCGGCTGGCGGTGTCGTTATTGCGTTTAGGTGGTTGGGGGGCAAGGCGCTGAAAAAGAGGATAGCTGGCCGCTTCCGGGGTCAGGAACCCTGCCAGTTTGGCTCCGTTATGCCCCGCGCTTTTCCAAGAAGAGCCGGACAGCGTGAAATGCAGCACGCTCCCGGTGGGCAGTGAATGCGGCGCAGCCTTGTCGAGCCAACGAGCCAGATCATGCAGCGCAGGGTTATGCCCAATCACCAGGACTCTTTCGGCTTCGTTTGGCAACGATTCGAGCCAAGCCTGCAGCCCGCCACCATCGAACGTATAAAGGTCTTCATCGAAGTGAACCTGGTTGACCAGGGTATAATCAGGCAGTTGGCCTGCGATCTCATCGAAGGTTTCCCGCGTGCGAGCCGCTGTACTGACGTAAATCCCCCCTTCTAACGCTTGCCAGTGCTGAAGCACATGCGCCATCGCCGCTGCCTGACGTTTACCACGCTTTCGCAACGGCCGTTGGTGGTCGGTCATGTCGCCACTGGGCTGTTTAGCTTTGGCGTGCCGCATTAGGTATAGGTGCCGCATTAGGTATAGGTGCCGCATGGGTTCGCTCCCAAGCACAGTATGATACGCAAAGTTTAGTACACGCCCATCTTCTAGGGAGAGTGCTGTCGAGGCTTCACCACAAACCAACTGGCCAACACCAGGCTACCGAATAGCGTGTACACCACCACAAACACCCACTCCGGCAAAGTGAAATAGAGCAGGCTGTGCAGCCAGTACTGAATAAACGAGCCCGAATAGGTGACGGCGCCTGCCTCTGCCCTCAGCGCCATTTCCCAGGTGGTTAACGGGCAAACCACGCCAAGCCAAGCCTGAACCACCACATAACCTATGGCGCATAGATGCATGATACGAAAGGTTCTATTGCGAACCCACCGCCAGCTGAAGAAGTAGCCTGCGTAAATGGCGACCAGGCCTAACACCACGAAGGCCACAAACAGCACGTGGAGAATTAAAAGGGTGTCGGCGAGCATTAGCAGCAGTGATGGGGGCATAGGAAAGCGCTACTTGCTGCCAACGGGTGAATCTGGTGCTTCGACGACATCGCTGCAGACGACGACTTGGTTCCTCCCAGCGCGTTTGCCAACATAAAGCATCTCATCCGCTCGTTTAATTAAAGACTCCAGATCGGCTTCCTCTGAATCGGTAGCCGCCACGCCAACGGTGACGCTTGGGCGCAGTTTGCCCATCTCTTCTGTTAACGAAAGTTCAGCCACCTTCTTTTTCAAACGCTCTGCTACCATTTGCGCATCGCTCGAGCTGGTGTCTGGGAGTGCGACAACAAACTCTTCACCACCAAAACGTCCTATCACATCCGTTGGGCGCAGCGATTCTGCACAGACTTCGGCAATTTTGGTTAGCACCCAATCCCCATGGCTATGCCCCCAGGTGTCGTTAATGTGTTTGAAGTGATCCACATCGATCATAAACAGGCTGAATGGCACCTTGTGGGTTTGCGAGTGCTGCAACAGATCTTTAGCCAGTTTTATAAAATGGCCGCGATTATTCAGGCTGGTCAGCGCGTCCTGCTCAGCGACTACCCTCAGCTGTTCTTCCAGTGATTTTCGGTGCGCGATCTCTTTGTGTAACTGGTGGTTATTCTCTCGCTCTTCTTGAAGCAGTGTATATTGCTTACGCTGCAGGCATTCCAAGCGCAGCAGGGCGAAAAACCCTACAACGCTGCCCATAATCAGCAACAGTGCGACCAGTAGCGTCGCTATCGGGGCAAGACTTGCGAACAGCACCGCAGCCACTAAAAAGCCAATATTTAAATAGAGGCTGGCCGCTGTCACGACTGTTAGCGGATTGGGAATCAGAAGATAAAACGCCATGGTAGCCACCACCACCGCGGTGATTTGAGTGGGGAGGCTTTCGGGTCGTAGGGGGACAATCAATATAATGCCCGTGGCAAATACCCACAGCGGTAAGGCGTGCAACCAAGCACGGTAATCATTGCCACCCCAGCGCCGCACAACGAGTGCCACCAACAGGCAAATGCTCACCACCACTATTCGCATGGTAAGCAGCAGATAGAACTCCCTGGTAAGGCCCAGCAGGTAGTAATCCGCAATCGCGAACATGCCAAAGACACATGCCGCAACGCTCACAGCAAAGCTAAACTCAAGCCGCACGCTTTCCTGGATAGAGCGGCGATACATCAACTCACGGCTGGCATCGCAAAACTGCCCGGTTAACCCATGCACCTGATACTGTTGTTTCTGTAATGGCACAGCCCCACACTCCCGACGTCACGTGGCAATTTTTCTTATTTTATCAATAACGCGATGCCACTCACCTCAACATTCAGCAGGCGTAACCGTACGATAGCTGGCCGTGGCCTTTTCCAGCCCTTGCTGTAATGCCCGAATGCGCGATTCATGGGCAGGATGCGTAGAAAGAAATTCAGGGGGCTGACCACCACCGCTAGCAGCCATGTTGCGCCACAGGGTCACGCTCTGCTGCGGGTCAAACCCCGCACGGGCCATAATTTCCAAGCCCATCAAATCGGCCTCCTCCTCATGGGTGCGGCTGAAAGGCAGGCTAATGCCCAACTGGGCACCGATACCCAAGGCCTGCATCAATTGCTGGTTGCCAAATTCCTCTTCCCCTAATAACCCCACCACCAATAACATGGCTTTAATGCCAAGCTGCTGGGTAAGCCGCTCATTGCCATGATCCGCCAACACATGCCCCACCTCGTGCCCAATCACCGCCGCTAGCTGGGCTGGCGTCTCGGCCACTCGCAGTAGCCCGCTATGCACCCCGATGCGTCCACCCGGCAGAGCAAACGCATTGGGGGAAGCATCCTCAAATACCACCACTTCCCAGCGTTCAGGGAAAGCGAGCCCTGGGTAGCTCGCCTTAGCGCCAGCCACCACTTTTTCGGCCACGCACTGCACTAATTGATTAGCCTGCGTATCGCGATTGATCGGCTGGCTATTGCGCAGCTGATTAAAGGCATCTTCTCCCATGTCAGCCATTAACGCGTTCGGTACTAACGCCAATTGGGAGCGCCCGGTGGGCGTTTCCCCACAGCCAGCCAAAGAGGCCAGCAACCCCAAAAGAAAAAGAGGTAACAGAAATCGCCGATGCATCGGATAGTATCGCCTGGATTAAGAAATGTGCAGTAGAGTGTAAGGCGCTTCGCAGGCGTGGCGCTCGTCGCGTTCATCAACGCTACCCAGCCCAAGGTGCCGGTCGTTATCGTAGGCCACAAACAGGCGGACATAATCCAACTCAGTATGAAGCTCTAGCGAACCTACCACTCCTTGTCGGAGCAGTAGATATCTTCGAGAACCTCCCCGTTAAAGTAACGGGGAGACACGCCTAGAGTTCTTCGCTGCGAGGTATTATTCGTTAAGGCTGTAAATCACTCAGGCGTTTGCGCTTCGTCGCGCATCACTTCGAGCGAAGTGATTTCAACGGTGAGCGCATCACGCGTTGTTTCTAACTCACTTACCCGATCACCGACCGCTGAAAGTTGGTTATTGGCCTCTTCTATCTGAGTATTTAGCGCTTCAAGGTCAGCTTCAACCTGACTGCGGGCATCTTCTGCCTCTTGACGAGCCTGTTGCGCGGTATCGCTGGCGGCTTCGGCCTCTTCAATCTCTGTGTTGAGCGCTTCAAGGTCTGCTTCAGCCTCGCTGCGAGCGTCTTCTGCGTCTTGACGAGACTGTTGAGCGGCATCGCGGGCGGCTTCGGCCTCTTCTTTCTCTTTTTCTACCTCGGCGTAGTTCTCATTCAGCTCTTCAAGGCTGCTCTGCCGTTCGTCGACCTGCTCATTGAGGGTCTCCACTTCTTCTTCGCGGGTTTCACGCTCGCCCCGTAAAGCCTTCAAATCTTCTTCAGCGTGGGAAATATCTGCTCGCGTCGAAGCTAGCTCGGCTTCAGCATCAGCTTGCTCAACCTCAAGGGCGCTCATTCTCTGCTGCAGTGTTGCTAAATCAAGCTCCGCGGCTTCAACCTCAGACATCTCCGCCTGAATCTGTTGATGCTCCCGCTCAGTTTCAGCCAGACGCGCTTCGAGCGCATCCATACTGTCTCCCCGCGACCCAGCAATGGTGTGCGCCACCACGGCCCAGACCACCGCAATAATCGCGATGACCAAGAGCACCTTTACCCGGTTATCGCTCAACAATGCTATCGTTGATGGTTTATTTGTCCCTGTCATTGGTGCAATCCTCTCGCTTAAGCGTTATCGCTAATATAGCAGCTAACGTATCTACGTCAGCAGGCCGTCATCTGCCCCGTTGTTAATATGGAGGAAAGTTTTTGATTCGGCTAGAAACGATCATTCAACACATTCATGTACCTGAAGCCATGGCTCCGAGGAAAATTTTTCCAATAGCAACGCCTAGCTTAGATACCCCACCCCTGCCTAGATCCTTTCACCCCAGGGGTTTTAACGCGCTGCGCAACCGCTGAGTCAGGTGTTCAGGTTGGACTGCATTCAAAGAGACGGAGTCAGATTTTTGAAAATGACAAAACTGAACGATGGCTTCCACAAAAGCAGTAACGACTCTATGTTCATCAAAAGGGTGTGGCTCGAAATATAAGTTCTTGATCTCTAAGTGACTGGTTTTGCGATGGACTTTACAATCCATCCGGCCAACAAATGCATCGCGATAAAGTAGCGGCAGGCAAAAGTAACCATACTGACGCTTGGCTTCGGGCACATAACATTCCAGCTGATAGTCGTATTGAAACAGCGCCCTGAGCCGCTCCCGCTGAATGACACTGTTGTCGAAGGGGGAAAGAATCAACATTCGCTCTTTCAAACGAGGAAGAGGGCGTTCGAGCGCTCCCCTTTCCAATATAAATACATCGCCACTGCTCACTTTCACTCTCTCTAAATCACCCTGCGCTAACCTTTCATTTACCAGGGCATTCACAGCTTTGCGTAACTCTGTATTTCGGCGCAGATAGGTCAGCCCTTTGAGTGAAGCAAACCCATGACAGCTCAATTGTTGGTCTACAAGGTGCGCCGCATACTCCTCCATGGAGGGCATCTGTAAATTTACGTGAGATGGCAATACCCGCTCGGTTAGATCATATGTCTTTTGAAAACCGTCGCGGTCGCTGACCATCAGATCGCCTTGCATATACAGCTGTTCAAGTGCCTTTTTGGCGGGCTTCCAGTCCCACCAGCCTGCACGTTTGATGCTGCTAGCCCCTACATCTCGAGACCGCAGCGGGCCATCTGAACGTATGCGAGCCAACAACTCTCCCATGAGCTTTTTATCAGGTGATCTAAACCAATGCGTTTGCCCACTTTTGATAGCGTTTTTGTAGGGCAAGGAAAAGCGAAAATCGGTAATGGGTAAAAATGCAGCCGCGTGCGACCAATACTCAAAAATGTCTTTATTGATCAACAGCTGGTTCAGCATGTGTGGCTCAAACCCTGGTACTCGGGAGTGAATAACATGATGATGGGCTCGTTCCACCACAGATATGGTGTCTATCTGAACATAACCCAGGTGGTTAATCGCTTTACGGGCACCGGCTAAGCCACGTCCATAAGGCTTATTCTGCAGCAAACCTTGCGCAGCCAGAGCAAGGCGACGTAAGCGCGACAGCTCTTGTGGGCGTTTAATTTCAGTGATTGTCATACTTGCCTCGAAGCTCGTCATTAACAGTACAAGTTTGCACTTTACCCAATGGCTACACGCCTAGAAGCGGCAAGCGCTTAAGCTTGTGGTACTTCAGAGCCAACTCGATGCAATGCCTTAACGGAACCTGTTCGATATTCACACTCAGAGGGAGCACAATAGCTCTCTTACCCTCATACTCAAATTCATCAGGATATATTTCTTTGAACGTTTCAATCAAACATGTTTGGCAGTGAAAAAATACCTTAATGACGTCTGGATCTTTAGGTTTCCAGTCGATTCGAATGGTAGTGCCCCCTTTGACAAGATAACTAGCTTCTCCCCATTTAAGCGCTTCTTCGACATCGCCAAGCTCATCTTCAGCAGCTACTGCCAGAATGAGTTGTCGCACGCTCTCAAGCTGCAACCGTGCGCCTTTCGGGTAGCTTTCAAACTTAGCCTGAACATCTGGATTCACGTTAAACTTACTCCAGGGTTAGCAGCGAGAGGCATAAAATTCATCTATCACACCAAACCGAAAGGCCATCGTTCCACGATAGTCTCAACATGCCGGCTCCCACCATTCTGAGTTACGTCCATAGTGTCTAATTACATCAACCTTGCTTTCAGCATGTTGAGTTACTATCAGTTAGTCAGATTTAGCTGCCAATAGCCAACGTCGTGCCATTGATCGAACTTAAACCCTACCTTTTCAAAATGGGCCACTTTTTTCATGCCCATTTTTTCGTGCAGTGCAACGCTGGCCGGGTTGGGAAGCGTGATACCGCCCATCACCGCATGAATACCGCACTCTGTGAGCGTGGAAAAGAGCGTTTCGTACAGCTTTGCGCCCAAGCCCCTACCGTGCGCCTGATTGGAAAGGTAGACGCTGACTTCAACTGAAAATCGATAGGCGCTTCTCTCTTTCCATTTGGTAGCGTAGGCATAGCCCACCACATCACCCTCTTCTACTGCCACCAACCAAGGCAAACCTGCCCCCTGAACGTTTTCAATCCGGCCTTGGATGTCTGAACCCAATACTGGCTTTTCTTCAAATGAAATAGCGGTATTTTCGATGTAGTGGTTATAAATGTGCGCTATGGTTTCCGAATCACCCTTTACGGCATCTCTGATCATGTTTTTTTCCATTTATATTCTGACGGTTTACGTTCACTGATTAACATAATTCAACTTCCGCTTTCGTGATCAGCTAGAGTGCCGTTTAAGCCAAGCTAAGCCGCAATAAGAGCCGCCCTCTAACCACCGCACCGCGTTGCCAGAAACTCGCCATTGCCAACAGGTACAGTGCACGTGGTGAAATCAGGATCTGCCGATACCAGCGCCATAAAATCAGCCATTTCATCTGCATGGGAAGTGGCGTTATCCACCACAAGCAGTCCGCCCTTGCGTAAAACTCGCTGGATATTCGGCCACCAATTCACATAATCAGAGCGCTTTGAGTCTAAAAAGAGCAGATCGAAACAGGCATCGTCCAGGCTTTCAAGAAGCCCACCCACCTCCCCTCGCTGCTGAGTGATGACATCAGAGAGGCCTGAGCGCTCAAAATTTCTCGCGGCCATCTCAAGCTTGTATTCGGAAAGCTCAACAGTGGTAACGTGCCCACCAACCCTCTGCACTGCCTGAGCCAGCCATAAGGTGGAGTACCCATTCGAGGTGCCAATTTCCAGCACTCGTTGAGCATTGGTTGCTTGAACTAGTACCGATAGGAACTCCCCCGTATCACGGGTGATATTGAGCATTCGTCTTGGGCGCTCAGAAATAGCAGCATCGTTTTGTTGGCCAAATTGCTCAAGTTCCGTTAGCAGTTCTTGAAGGGTTTCACTCATAGTTGTCTCCCGATACGAACACATCCAATTTACCGTCTTTTGCTTATACAGGTCGCTTAGCAAGCAGTGCCCAGACACCCGCCGAAGAGAGTAACGTTCCGCCAACCAAGTTGAAGCGACGCTGGGCGCGACGCGATGCCAGCATCTTGCGCACCGATGCTGCGAATACGGCGTAGAGAGTGGCATTAAGCGTTGCCAACGCCACAAACGTGATCGCAAGTATCCACAGTTGTTGCCCAGCATCGGCGTTCGGGCTGACGAATTGCGGCAAAAAGGCGACGAAGAAGATAATGCCCTTCGGGTTGAGCGCAGTAACGAGATAGGTATTGGTGAAAAGCTTCCAGCGCGAACCTGATACCGCCGGTGTTACCGGCTGCACAGAGGATATACCGGCACGCAATAGTTTGATGCCCATATAGAGAAGGTATAAACCGCCGATCCACTTGATCACAGTGAACCAGAATGCCGAGGTGGCTAACACCGCTCCCAAGCCAAGCAGTGAAAAGAGCAGCGCCGTTGAATCACCCAATGCCACCGCAGCAACAAGCGGAATATTGGCGCGCCTACCTTGGGCGATAGAGTAGCTGACCACGGTCAGAATCGTTGGCCCAGGGATGGCGAGCAATGCCACCGACGCCAGGGCAAAGGCGAACCAGATTTCAATAGACATGGAAAGCTACCTCACAGGTTGTTAATGCTAAGTTAGCATAAGCTCAACAATGATTGGAGTGCTCTGCTAGAAGCTAAGCGGCTCTAGCTATCATTCTTGCTTTTAACCATCAGCACATACCCAGCTGAGCGGCGATCCAGCGTCCCAGCGCCAGGGAACCAACAAAAGCACCGACTAGCCCCAGATAGGCGCCAACCATCCAACTGCGATGCTGCTCTATCCTGCCCTTGAGGATAGCCACCACTGCAACGGCAAGAGCTACTAACACCCACAACGAAAGCAGATGAATCGGTCTAAAGTGACCTATCAGCGGCAGAACGCCACCACCAGCTCAAGGAACGCCTAACGACCTACGCTGCCATAGAACGAGAGTGGTTTAGCAACCCAGAGACGTTCACGCCCGTCCAGCGCGCTCCCTGGCACACGCTGAGGCTTGGCCAACGCCTTACCGAGACGTGGGTGGAATGGGTCGAGGAAGTGATGGAAGAGGATTAGCTATTGGTGAAACCAGCTTCTCGTGGAAGCTTGGGGCTTTGGAGGGAGGGATTGTTATCGGCCAGGAGCTAACTTCAAGAAAGCCTTGACGTTTCAATAACAAGAGCAAGTTGGTGGGTCGAAATTAACCAAAATTTTGCAGGCAAGGTCTGCATCTATCAAAAAACACCATAACCACTTATCAATAATCAACCGTGGTCAGGCCATGATGATTAATGGATCGTTCGAAGAAAAAAGAGAAACTCTTGACAGACCTCCCTATACTGTATCTATCCACTGACGAAATACCAATCAAAGGGTCGCTGTGAAGATTGGGGATAATCGCCAGCTTGGTAGTTTTCCTCACTTACCCGCCCGGCGGCCCCTCGTATGAACCTTGCCCTGGGCATACCTCAAGGTGTTCGTCATGAACCAACTTTCACAAACCGCAATAGAGGAGTTCAAAACCAATTTTTCAGGAAGCGTGATTCTTCCAGAAGATAAACAATACGAGGAAGCGCGTCAGATATGGAATGCCATGATTGATCGCAGACCCTCCATGATTGCCTGTTGCACTTCACCTGACGATGTTGTTCAGTCCTTAAACTTCGTACGCCGGCACGATCTCCCTTTCTCCGTGCGCGGCGGTGGTCACAACATTGCAGGCACC
Organism: Halomonas sp. A3H3; assembly: GCF_000982975.1. NCBI lineage: Bacteria > Pseudomonadati > Pseudomonadota > Gammaproteobacteria > Oceanospirillales > Halomonadaceae > Halomonas > Halomonas sp. A3H3. Next base: position 4,900,030 of record NZ_HG423343.1, read on the forward strand.
TCTGCCTGCGACGATGGCGTTATGATCGACCTCTCGCAAATGAAGAGAGTAGACATTGATCCAGAACTTCACCTTGGATACGTCGAGCCAGGTTGCAACCTGGCGGACTTCGATGCCTCTGCCCAAGCGTATGGTCTTGCTACCCCACTGGGCATCAACTCCACCACGGGTGTGGCCGGTCTGACCTTGGGAGGAGGATTCGGTTGGCTAAGCCGAAAGTACGGCATGACCATCGACAACCTGCTTGGCATGGACGTCATTACCGCCGATGGCCAACAGTTGCATGCCAGTGAATCGGAAAACGACGACCTTTTCTGGGGGCTTCGCGGTGGAGGCGGTAACTTCGGTATCGTTACCCGTTTCGAGTACCAATTGCATCCGGTAGGCCCGAATGTTCTATGCGGTCTTATCGTCTTTCCCTTCGACGAAGCAAAATCGATCATCACACAGTTCGCCCGCTTCACGCAGACGATGCCAGACGAACTCAACGTGTGGATGGTGACGCGCAAGGCGCCCCCCTTGCCTTTCCTGGCCGGGGCAGTACACGGGAAAGAGATTGTCGCTCTTGCCATTTGCTACGCAGGCGACCCCTTAGAAGGCGAGAAACACATCGAACCGCTTAGAAGGTTTGGTAACGCATACGGCGAGCATATCGGTGTGCAGCCATATATCGACTGGCAAAAAGCGTTCGACCCACTGTTAACGCCAGGGGCACGCAACTACTGGAAGTCTCATAATTTCTCGACGCTGGCAGAAGAGCCGATCGATGCTATCATCGAATACGCTGGTGCCCTACCGTCTTCACAGTGCGAGATTTTTATTGCCACGATAGGCGGTCAAACAGGCCGAGTGCAACCCGAAGCGATGGCGTACTCGAACCGTGATGCTAATTATGTGATGAACGTGCATGCTCGTTGGGAGACGGCCGTAGAGGATGAACGCTGCATTGCCTGGGCGCGTGAATTCTTCAACCGGTCACAGCCTTATGCCAGTGGAGGTGCCTACGTCAACTTTCTGACCGGAGATGAAGCTGACCGCACTGCCTTCGCCTATGGAGCGAGCTATGAGCGGCTGGTGGCGCTCAAGAAGAAGTTCGATCCGACAAACCTCTTCCGTATCAACCAGAATATCCTCCCGACCTGAATGCATTTCGCGTCATAGCGCTATAAGCTTTAGAGTTCAAACTGTGCAACCCCCTGAAAGCGTCGCGGTTGTTCACCTGCGCTGGCACTCTGCTCCTTCGAAGTCGTCCAGCGCTTGCCAATGATGAGAAAGCTTCTCTGAGACAAGAACATGGCCCTTGATTCTCCAGGCTTTCCACGTTTCACCGATCTTCTTCATGACGTTTTCATTAGGACGTCCTGAACCGAGGATCCCAGAAATGAAAAGGCGCTCCATGGTATGGCCCCAAGCGGATGGTGGTAAGGGGTGGGAAAGTTTAGTGACACAGATTAGTCAGGACAAGTCCAACACGAGACTCCTAAGATGATTAGTCCAGCCTGGCTGTCGATGATGAAGAGTCATGTCCCCACCATTCCAATGCATAGAAAAGTTTACGGAAATTCTTTACGCATAACCTTCTTCATAGGGCGTTAGGGAGGGCAAGGCGCCGCATATAAAGAAACGACCGAATTGTATTCCTTCAGATATCGTCCAGAAGCAGTCTTTGAGTTAACTCCGTTCACAAGTGAGTTTTTAGAATACCACCTTAGCGTCAGCTCTGGCGCTAAGATCAAAAACTGCGAGAGCACCCATTCTGCTCAGTTCCTGCACGTCGATTCGAGCGGGAATCCTACATGGATGACCCGGCTCCCAAACACCGCCCTCCATCCGTGGTGCATTGAAGGCGGCAATGAGGTGGCCACATCTCGCAGGGCTATTCCAAGCACCCTTTGTTCGACCTCTCCATCGTAGCAATGCCGGGAGAGCCGCCAGAAAGCGAGCAAGTAGTGACGGTAAGACCCGACGGCGGTCTGGAGCTGCTCGATAGTGTGGATATTGCGGTGGTGCCTGGCTGGCATGACCTGAACGAAGCCCCGCCACCCGAGTTGGTTGCGGCGCTCGTCCGCTGTCATGACCGGGGCGCCCATGTGGTGGGGCTCTGTTACGGCACCTATGCCCTAAGCCTATGCCGGGCGGCTTGATGGCAGGCGGGCATCAACGCACTGGATTGCTGAGCAGGACTTCAGAGCCCGATTCCCAAAGGTCAAGCTGGTCACCAATGCACTCTACGTGGAGGAGGATCAACTGGTGACCTCGGCGGGCACGGCCGCTGGCATGGATTGCTGCTTGTGCCTGGTGCGCGAGTATTACGGCGCGCAGATCGCCAACAAGATTGCCCGCGTCATGGTGGTTCCGCCGCATCGGGAAGGTGGGCAGGCACAGTTCATTGAACAACCGGTTGCCGTCTCCACCCAGGATGCCCATATCAATCGCCTGCTCGACTACCTGCGCGAACATCTGGCCTCCTCGCACACTATCGACGAACTCGCCGCCCGAACGGCCATGAGTCGGCGAACCTTTACGCGCCATTTTCATAAAGCCACCGGAATGACGGTCGTAGAGTGGCTGGTCAACGAGCGTTTACGGCGCGGGCGCGAGCTGTTGGAAACCACCTCCTTGTCGGTAGAAGCCATTGCGGAAAAAAGCGGCTTTCACACGGCAACTTCGTTTTGGCAACATTTCAGGCAGCGCCATCAGGTCAGCCCCCGCGACTGGCGCAAGATCTTCGGCGACAATGTCTGACTATCCTGCCAAACTTCTCGTGTCAAAACGTCAGAATTGGCGCTGCGTACCCCTTCTCAAAGCAAAGGAGTTGCAAATGAAGCACCATGAAAAACTTGGACAAGTTGGGCGCAAAAGCTTTTCCCTACTGGCTCGGCTCGGCCGCTACGAACTAGCAATGCTGCTATGCGTCGCGGTACTTTCCGGTGGAATTTGGGGGTTCGTCGCGCTGGCCGACGAAGTTATCGAGGGGGACACCCGTAGCATCGATGAGAGCCTACTGCTCGCCCTTCGCAACCCCGCAGATCTTAGCGACCCGATCGGGCCAGGCTGGGTTGAGGAAATGGGCCGGGACTTCACCGCACTGGGCGGTGTCGGCGTGCTGGTACTCATCACATTGGGCGCCCTAGGCTACCTGTTACTTGCCAGACACTATCGCGCGGCTCTCTTTGCCTCAATCGCGGTGCCCGGTGGCATACTTCTCAGCACTGTGATGAAGCTGGGCTTTGACCGCCCTCGCCCCGATCTCGTGCCTCATGAAGCTATGGTCTATACCGCGAGCTTTCCCAGCGGCCACTCAATGATGTCTGCCGTGACCTACCTCACCCTGGCAGCGCTACTCATTCGCGTACAGCCCGCGCTGAGGCTAAAGGCTTACCTTTTGATACTGGCGATATTGCTGACCTTGCTGGTGGGCATAAGCCGCGTTTACCTTGGGGTTCATTGGCCGACCGATGTACTTGCCGGTTGGACGGCCGGGGCTAGCTGGGCAGCACTGTGCTGGATCGTGATGCACTGGCTTCAGCGGCATGGGCAGTTAGAACCGGAAGAGAGCAGTTCCAGCATCGAATAACGTGGCTCAAACAGCGCTGGGTAACACAGAGGGTGTTGCCCAGCCACCTGGAAGAACGAATATTTAGCTTGAAGCCGATTAAAAGGGGCTGATGACATCCAGACCAGCCAGCCACGCCAGTGCACTACTTGCAAAATCAGCGCTTTTTGGGCGTTCTGGGAGGAAAATAGCCGCTTAAAAGCCAGCGTAGAATATTGCTCGGTTCAATTATCGGACAAAAAAATAACTTTAGTCACAGCTAACAAATAAGCTTAACCCTATAGAAACAAAGAATTAGCTTGTAGTGGAGCAAGGTACAGTCTGTCTACTTCCTGAAGATTTCATATGGCCAGGGTGAGGCCAGCTTTTACGTTTTAGCAGAGTATTAACTATATACAATGCGCGTCGACACTTTATGCGCTAACATCAGCTCACGGAAGCTGGTTTCATACAGCTTAACGGGTCAACTAATGGATTAATAGAGGCAAATAGCATGAGCAAAGGAAAAGACAGTAAAAAAGACACTAAAAAGAAACCCCTTCTAACAGCCAAAGAAAAGAAAGCTGCTAAATCATCAAAGAAAAGCGAAACCAACGTACTAGGTAACTAAGCGAGCCTAACTCAGCACTACCGCTCACTGCTAAGACTAATAGCAAAATGCAGTAGTGTTAGGAGTTACTTTTGATAGAACGAAACTTTGTTACCTTACATAATTTCAAACAGCCCCTTCACGCTCTTGCCTTTCACTTTTAATTGACCACTGCATAAACCACGCCAATAAAAACTGCAAAGGTAAGCGGGCATATAAATACAGCCTAGGTATATAAAAATATTGCTCAGAGTATAATGCCAGATTTATATCGGCAGATATCTGACGGTGCTTTTCAGCTTAGGGAGACCCATGAGCAGTTGCACCGCTACACGCAGCAACACGCCTGCCTAGCGTCCTGTGTAAGCCTTAATCGCCACTCCGGAACTCGCCTATATAGCGAATGGTTTCACAAATAAAGTCTATATTTACCTTAAATAAAAAAACGCTCAGGAAAACGAGGTGGAGAGGAAGGTAAACCGCCCAACCACGCTCTCGTAAATCAAGGGCTCGACCTCAAGCGAACAAGCAGGCATGGTGAGTATTATTATCCACCATCAGCGAACCAACAGGAGGTTATGCCAATGCCGAACTCTCTTACTCAAAACCTATGCAGGATGGGGCTATTATCGCTCTTGGTGCTGTCTCCCAATGCCTTCAGCCAACAACAACCGGGGGCAGCCTCCGGTAATGATGTCACTACCGAGTCGTTCCAGGATTGGGAAGTCCGTTGCCAGCGTAGTGCCGAGGGCCCGAGCCCTTGTGCGATGTCGCAATTGATCACTCAACCTGACAGCGACCAACCCTTGATGCAGGTAATTCTTGACTACCCGCCTCAGATCGATGACCCGGTGATGAGCTTCTTCGTGCCGCTAGGGGTACGTCTGGCCCCGGGCTTGCAATTCAGTGTGGATAACGCTGAGCCAGTCCAATTCCCCTATCAGGTATGCCAAGAGCAAGGGTGCCGTGCTGACGTGCCCATTGAGTCGTCGATGTTGCAGCAACTCCGCAGTGGCAATACAGCAACCCTCAGCATGATTAGTCCACGCGGTGAACGCATGGACATAGATATTTCGCTGATCGGCTTTACCGATGCTAGTACCCGCATCGCTCCCTGATCTTAGGGGCCTTGCCCGACAAAGCCGGCTAAAAGGGCCGGCAAGCCTACTAAGCCGTTGCCAGCAGGCGTATGTTTACGCCTGCTGCCGTGGTGGCAATTACAGAGGTTACGCCTTCATCATAAGCCAACTGCCATCCCTCACCGAGGCTACCCGCTAACACAACTACTGGAACACCCATTTCCCGTGCGCAGCGGGCAATGCCAATTGGGGTCTTCCCTGCCATACTTTGACCGTCTAGCCTTCCCTCGCCGGTAATGACCAAATCGACAAGCTCAAGTCGTTGTCGAAACCCGACCTGGGTCATCACCAATTCAATACCTGGACACAGCTCCGCCCCGAGAAAGGTGCGTGCCGCGAACCCCATCCCTCCAGCAGCCCCTGAACCGGGTAATTCACGGAAGTCATTTCCCAGAGTCTCAGCCACCTTGCTGGCGAAATGTGCTAGTGCAGCATCCAATATGACGACATCTTTTTCGCTAGCGCCTTTTTGAGGGCCGAATACAACACTGGCACCGCGCTCACCGACCAGCGGATTATCTACATCCACGGCGGTCTCAACGATCACCTCAGACAGACGCGAATCAAGTCCATCAAGCTCCACTTGAGCAAGATTGATCAGAGCCGCCCCACCGGGCGACAGAGGTCGTCCTTGGTCATCAAGCAATCTTGCCTCTAAAGCCTGCAGCATGCCTGCACCCGCGTCGTTGGTCGCACTCCCCCCTAGCATGAGTATTATGCGCTTAGCACCCGCGTTCAGAGCGGCGATAATCAGCTCACCTACCCCATGGGTGGAGCTATGCAGTGCCGTGCGCTCCAGAAGAGTCAGGTGCTGCAGACCACACGCTTCAGCCAGTTCAATATATGCTGTGAAATTAATGGGATGCCAGCCCCACGCTGCCTGACGAAGTTCTCCCAAAGGTCCCTGCACCGTCTGGTAATGCCGCTCCGCTCCTGTAGCGTCAATCAAAGCATCCAAAGTACCTTCCCCACCATCGCCCATCGGGCAAGCATCATACTGTGCAGATGGTAAAGCTCTACAAATACCGTCAGTGATCGCGCTGACGGCCTCGCTAGCCGAGAGAGCATCTTTAAAGCTATCTGGCGCTAGGATGATGTGCATCGCTCACCTCCTCTAGGTTCTCCTTAGGATGGCGTGCCGAGCGGCGGGTGCTGTTTCGCAGCATTGGCGTTACCGGGAGCATGATGTGCTCCGTATTAATGTCGATCTGATTGATTTGTGCCATCAGTAGCTCAGTAGCCTTCAAGACCATTAATTCCACCGGCTGTTTCAGGGTTGTCAGGGAATGACTCGGCCAATCCGCCATCGGTATATCGTCGAAACCAATGACCGATACGTCATCAGGCACTGCAAGCCCGAATTCATGCCGCAAGGTATCAATAGCAGCGATTGCCATCAGATCGTTAGCACAAAACAGCGCATCCGGTGGTGTTGAATTAGCAAACAGGCGCCTCGTTGCATGGCAGGCATCTGCGTACCGGTAGTTACCGACCTCCATCGCATAGCAATCCACACCCACATCGGCAAGTCCTTTCAGAAAGCCGGCTTGCCGCTGGAGGTCGGTGGAAGAGTCTGGCAACCCTGCCAGATAGGCAATACGGCGATGACCAAGGGAGGAAAGGTAGTGACCTGCCCAATACCCCCCGCTGTAGTTATCACTGCCGACTTGGCTTATACCATCAAAATTGACAGTACGATTGATGACAACGAAAGGAATACCAAAATTCGCCACCTCCTCTGCCTGGGCGCTATCCATGGTTATCGCCAGCATCAGCACCCCCTCGACTTGGCTTCTAATTATGTCGTCAATTACCGTAGCGAAACCGTTATCTGACGGAGCAAAGAAAAGCTGAAGATGGTAGCCCTGTTGCTGAAAGTAGCGTGACGCCTTTTCCAGCATGACACTGTAGAAAGGATTTTCGAGGCTGTAAGCCACTACAGCAATGGTACGACTCGATCTGGTAATCAGCGAGCGCGCAATGGAGTTGGGGCGATATCCTAGCTCCCGGGCTGCCTCCAGCACCCTTTTGCGCGTTTTCTCCGCCACCTTGGCATCAGCTGAAAAGCTGCGACTCACTGCTGACTGAGACACACCAGCTAACTTCGCCACATCGCGGGAGGTTACGGATTTTCTTTTCATGCATCACGCTCCCAGAGGGCCGTTTAGATCATATACAGCCCGATTCATCAGAACCAAAGGCAGTGACTTACCGTACTCACTCTCAAACCTTTTCAAGAGACCGATACTGGTCGATCTTTTTCACGTAAACTTTGCTGTTATCTAATGCTCCTTGCACTTCATCATCGGTTAGCTCTCTGACCACCTTAGCGGGCACACCCATAATTAACGAGCGTGGAGGGAATCGTTTGCCCGAGGTGACCAAAGCGCCGGCACCTATGATGCAATGATCACCAATTTCTGCGCCATTGAGTAAAGTTGCGTTCATGCCCACCAGTACGCCATCGCCGATTTTACAACCATGTAACATGGCTAGGTGCCCTACGGTCACCTGACAGCCGATGTCGACCGGGTAACCAGGGTCGGTATGTATCACACAGCCATCTTGCAGATTGCTGCCTTCCCCGACGGTGATAGGTTCATTATCCCCTCGTAGCACTGCGCCAGGCCAGACAGAGACTTCGTGAGCAAGATGAATACGCCCGATAAGCGTAGCTTCTTCCATCACCATGGCATCTGGCGCTATCTCGGGAACGTTACCTTCGAGTCGATATACTGGCATTAAGTACTCTCCCTAGAAGCCGACTTGGTCGCCACCTTTAAGTTGAAGTATCTCGCGTGCTTCGTCGGGCGTTGCTATTTCAAAGGAAAGGCCTTCGAGAATTTCGCGTACTTTGGCTACTTGTGCTGCGTTGCTTTCGGCTAACTTGCCCGGAGAAAGCCATAGTGAGTCTTCAAGGCCGACGCGAACATGGCCTCCAATGGCTGCCGCCTGAGCAGCAATCCGCATCTGGTTGCCTCCGGCACCCAGCACTGACCACTCGTAGTCATCACCGAATAAGCGGTTGGCGGTTCGGCGCATATGCATAACATCCTCGGGGTGGGGGCCGATACCGCCCAGGATGCCGAACACACTCTGCACGAAGACTTTTCCACTAATAATGCCGCGATCCATCAAATTGCGTAAATTGTAAAGATGGCCAATATCGTAGCATTCACATTCAAAGCGAGTGCCGTTCTCTGCACCAAGTGTCATGGCCTTTTCGATATCAGCGAAAGTGTTCTTGAACACTAAGTCGCGACTATTCTCAAGATGGGCGCGCTCCCAATCGTGCTTGAGATCCTCATATCGGTTAAGCATGGGAAAAAGCCCAAAGTTCATCGACCCCATGTTCATAGAGGCAAGCTCAGGCTTAAACTCCATGGCTGGCCGCATACGTTCCTCAACGGTCATGTGAGGGCTGCCACCAGTGGTAAGGTTGATGACCGCGTCGGTAGCTTTCTTGATACGCGGTAGAAACCGCTCGAAGACAGCTGGATCTTGTGTGGGCTTACCGTTATCGAGATCGCGGGCATGAAGGTGAAGTATGGAAGCGCCTGCATCAGCGGCAGCGATACCAGCCTCGGCAATCTCTTCAGGTGTTACCGGTAGGTGTGGCGACATGGAGGGCGTATGGATGGCACCGGTTACTGCACAGGTGATTATGACTTTACGTTTATTAGCCATCAGAAGTTTCTCCTAGTTAAAGTGAAAAAGTTATTTGGTATCGATATGGCGCTGATGAGCCATCAGCGCCATTAGGCGTCGGTCGCGCCAAGCTTGTCGCTCAGCTAGACCTTCGGAAGGTAGCTGTGACCGGCGTTCTTGGCCCAAGGCAGCCAGGGTTGCGGTATCCCAGGGGTCATCATCGCTGCGCTGACGGTCGACATCGCGGTAAAGTGGCCCATAGCGCTGGCCGTAATCGACGACTCCATTAGGCGCATTGAGGTCGATGGTCTCGAAAGGCCCCATAAACGACCAACGCAGGCCAAGTCCGTGTTTAACTGTCTTATCCAGATCCTCAGCGGAAACATAGCCATCGCGAAACAGGCGTAGCGCTTCGTTCAACAATGCGCCTTGCAAACGATTGAGAATGAAGCCTTGGACTTCCTTCCGAACCAGTATCGGGGTTTGCTGAGCCTGTTCCATCAGTTGCATGGTGCGGTTCACCGCTGCTTCCGAAGTGTCTGGTGATGGGGCTACTTCGACGAGTGGAATCAAGTAAGGCGGATTGACGGGATGTGCTACTAAGCAGCGCTCAGGGTGTTTCAGATGGTTTGTGAACCGAGACGCGGCGATGCCGGAGGTAGAGCTAGCCAACACGGTATCTATGGCCACCACCGACTCAAGTTCTGAATAGATACGTCGTTTGGCATCAATGTCTTCTGGCCCACATTCCTGAACGTACTCAACATCCCTCATAGCATGCGCCAGATTGTTTTCTGTCTGGATGAGAGATAGCGGAACCTCAATATCTTCAATTAGGCCAGCCTGAAATAAGTCTTGAAGAGACTGCCGAATGCCGTCTCGGACTTGGCTGAGAGCGCTAGCATCAACATCATAGAGACATACAGACATCCCGCTTCGTGCAAAGACAATGGCCCAAGCCCGGCCAATCAAGCCTGCGCCGATAATTCCTATACGTGCTGTCATGAGGCTGCTCCTATATCAGTCACAAAGACTCAACGTTGGCGCAGACACTCAGCGCCTGGCCTGAAACATTGGAACCACCAGGTGCCGACAGGAACAGGGCCATAGACGCTATGTCGGAGGGTTCAACCATGCGTCGCATAGATATCTTAGAAAGATTTTCCTGCTCCATTTCGGCATAGCTAAGCCCACGCTTGACCGCACGATCTTCAATGACCTTTTCGATACGCGGTCCACGCACGATGCCAGGTAGAATTGCGTTGACTCTCACCCCTTCTGGGCCGAGCTCAATTGCCAAGCTCTTAGTCAGTCCGACGACAGCCCATTTGCTGGCGGCATAAGGAGTGCGGTATGCAAAGCCCAGGCGACCTGCGACTGATGCCAAGTTGATCAACAGCCCCTGGCTTTCCTTCAGTAACGGCGTCGCGCGGTGAGCAACCCGGTACTGACCATTGAGATTGATGTCGATAGTACGGGTCCAGGCGTCATTATCGATCTCATCGATCCCCGCAGTGGGCCCTGCGATGCCAGCATTATTAACGACGACGTCAAGCCCACCCAGAGAGACGACATCTTGGAACAGCCGGTCGACGTCTTCCTCTTTGCTGACATCCGCCACAGTGTGTGAGATGCCCTCCGGCAGCGAGGCCAAGGCCTGGGTGTCGATATCACAAACGTGCACTCGTGCGCCCGCCTCCTGGAAGGCCTTAGCGATTGCTAAGCCGATACCATTGGCACCAGCGGTAATCAGCACTCTGAGGCCATGGCGTGGCGTTAAACTTTCTACAACGGTCATAAGGTTTCTCTCCTTGGAGGGGTTTACAGCGAAGGCAGCCAAGTAGACAGGAAAGGCAGCAGGCTGATAATCAGAAGATTGATGAGTACGATTCCTACGAAGGGCAGTACGGACCAGGTGAGTCGAGCGATACTAATATTAGCTATCTGTGATGCCACGAAGAGGTTGAGGCCGACCGGTGGGGTGAACATTCCCATGGCCAGGTTGACCACCATTATGATCCCGAAGTGGACAGGGTCGAATCCGAAGCTGATCGCAATGGGTAACAGGATAGGCACGAAGATCAGGATCGCCGCTGCTGCCTCAATAAACATTCCTGCAAACAACAGCAGGAGATTGGCCAGGATAATGAACAGTAGTGGGCTGTCGATGGCCGATATTGCGAATTGGGACACCATATCAGGCACCCTTAGCCGCTGAAGCATACGACCATAGAGTCCTGCAGCGCCGATGATGCTTAGCACAATAGCGCTGGTAACAGCCGATTGTTTGAGGATATCAACCAGGCTGCTCAGTTTGATTTCCTTATAGATGACAAACCCGATCAGGAAAGAGTAAGCCACCGCGATGACTGCGGCTTCAGTCGGCGTGAATATGCCACTGTAGATACCGCCCAAGATGATGACTGGCATAAGGATTGCCAGGATCGCCTTGCGCCCCGCCCGCAGGACGTCCATCCAAGAACTCTTTTCGATACTCCCAGCCAAACCATTCGCCTTGGCGAAGAAGTAGGCAAAGATCAGCAGAGTCAGCGTTACTAGGATGCCGGGCAGAATGCCTGCGATGAACATGTCCCCCACGGACACATTGGCAGCTATCCCGTAAAGAATCAGCGGGATGCTGGGCGGGATAATGACGCCGAGGGCGCCGGAGGCAGCTTGGTTGGCGGCGGTATAGCCTCCAGGGTAACCCTTGGCCAGCATGGCCGGTATCAAGATGGAGCCGATGGCAGCGGTTGTGGCTGCGCCAGATCCTGAGATGGCCGCGAAGAAAAGTGAAGTGACGATGGCCACCATCGCCAAGCCGCCCGTCATACTGCCGACCAGGGTGTTGGAGAAGTCGACCAGACGCCGGGATATTCCACCGCTCTGCATCAAGGAACCCGCGAGGATGAAGAAGGGTATCGCCATCAACGGGAAGGAGTTCACCGAAGCGATGAGCTGTTGGGGAACGATCAACATGGGTGATAAATCCCCATGCCAAATAGTTATCGCAGAAGCTAGCCCGAGAGAGAGAGCAATGGGTACGCCGATGATGAACAGCGAAATCAGCAGTAGGAACAAGAGCAGTGCCATGGTCAGTTCACCTCCTGCTTGGGCTGATTGTGAATATTGAGTGCCTCATCAAGCAACAGCCCCAGGCTATTGATCATGATAACCACGCCTCCAACGGGAATGGCCATGTAAGGCCACATCATAGAAATTCTAGTACTGGGTGCTGTCTGGCTGGCGACCCGATCCATCAGGTCGTAACCGTGTTTCATCAAGATAAAGGCGAAGAGAGCGGAACACAGGATGATGGCAATTCGCAGCAGGCGCGCCAGTGTTCTTCCAGCGTGTTCCAGTAAGATGTCCACGGAGATTAGTGTGCCCTTACGATAGGCATATCCAGCTCCGAGAAAGGTCAACCAGAGCATGGAGAAGCGGGCTATTTCATCTGAGAAGAACAGCGGGCTGCCTACGACAAAACGGGCAAATACCTGCCAGAAGATAAGTACCGTCATCACTAACAACAATCCGGCCAATATCCAGCCGATCAGACGGTTAAACTCATCAATGGCTCTGTGGGCCAGTAGTAGATAAGACTTCATGGCTGCCTCATGCGTCGGAAAAGCGCCCGCAGGACGTCGTGTTACCTGCGGACGTTGTGGGCTCAGTATTCGTAATTGACGGCAGCGTCGACCAGATCCTCACCGATGGTGGGGGCCCACTCTTCAAGGACAGGTTTGACCGCTTCGCGAAACGGGGCAAGGTCGGGATGGGTTACGGTCATGCCCAATTCTTCGAGTTGCCCGAGGTAACGCTGTTCTAACTCCTGACTGGCCTCACGCTGTACCGGCAAGGCAATCTGGGCCGCCTCCATGATGATCGCCTGGTCTTCTTCGCTGAAAGAATTGAACAGATCCAGGCCCATCATCAGTGGCGCTGGCGAATAGACGTGTTGTGTCATGTTCAGGTAGTCCTGAACTTCGTAGAAGTTAACGTCATAGATGGTGGCCAAGGGGTTTTCCTGGCTATCCATAACACCTTGCTGGAGGGCGGTGTAAACCTCGGTCCATGCCATGGGTGTCGCGTTAGCACCCAGTGCTTCCCAGGTATCGACCTGGACGCGACTTTCCTGTGTGCGGTGGTTAATGCCTTCCAGATCGCTGGGTTTCTCGATTGGACGTACCGAGTTGGTGTTGTGGCGGAAGCCGTTCTCCATCCACGCCAGAAACTTCACGTTCATGCCTTCCTCGGCCAGCCGTGCGAGCTCCTCGCCATGCTCGCTGTCTAGAAAGGCATAGGCATGCTCGTGGTTCTCGAAGACGTAGGGTAAGTCAAAGAGCATGAATTCATCGACGAAGCCTCCCATCGGACCGGTGGAGGAAATGCCCGCATCGATGATGCCAAAGCCCATGCCTTCAACGACTTCGCGTTCAGCACCCAATGCGTTGTCGTAGTGGGGCTCAATGGTCAGTCGGCCTTCTGAGAGGCGCTCAAGCTCGTCACCAAACTTAAGAACCCCAATACCCTGCTGTGAGTCAGGGCCGAGCGGTAGACTCACATTGATAACACGTTCTGCTTGTGCAACAGCTTGGGTTGAAGCGACCAAAGCGATGGCAGCGGCCAAAGATGTGAGCGGAAGAAAAAGCTTCATACAGCACTCCTAGTTGTAATCCAGCAATAACGCTGTGCGTATTGTCGTTGTAGTCTGTCAGTTGCTTCATACGGGCCTCAGCCATGATTCTGCAATGCTGCTCAAGCCCAATTGAAGTTATAGAAGAGAATGCATACGTATGCAAAAATATTGGAGATATGCCTTTAAAATCTAGTTGTATCTAACTGATTAAAAAGGAATATACTTTAGTATTATCCATGAATACGTAGTCATATATGTTTAACAAATACGGGGGTCATTATTAATATAAGCTGAGTGAAGTAATACGCAAGCTTCCCTGGATTATTTTTTTAAAGGTAATCAAGAGCTTATAAGCAAAACGTTGAATGAAGGCAGAGACTCTGCCCCCAATACAATACAATACACCCCACTGTCCGAGACAAAATCTGTCAGGTCTGACTAATGAACAGAAACTCATTTCACTGGGATGCATAGTGCGGTGCTCTTAGATTGCTCTGAGTTGTTGCGTCAGCAGTTTATGGGGTTTCGGTAACAACGAGTTAGAATGTCAGCTTTGAACGGTAGCACCCATACAGGAATTTCCTGTTTCGGCCAGAAGCCGCCATTGAGACTTTCCTGATGTAACGCCAACATTCAGCAGCGGCCTTTACGTAGCGAAGCGGAGAAAAGGCCATCCGGTGGAGGGCCGAAGGCCCAGAACGAACTAGAACTAATGGTTAGATTAAAACAATATCCGCACGGCCTGAGCTGCCTGATGGGGAATCAAAACCGTAAGAGGTGGAGCCTAATGAGGTTTCGCGAGCAGGTGCTGAAAGTCGCCGCCACGCTCACCATGCATGCATTGCGGGTGACCTTGCACCTGGGAGCCGCCGCCGACAATTGGTGGCCAACCCTAATGCGAGGAGGGCCAAGATTGGCCGCATTGTCCTAACCGCCACCACGACCGCCTTTCTTAAGGCATCGTCCAGTGGTCGAGGGGGCCGTGAGCAAGCGCCCCGCCCTCTTTACTTGATATTATAAGCGACAAGTATTTAGAGAATAAATGAGCATATGTGGCGGTGCTGCCATGTCGTTGGCAGAAGAATAAGAACCGGAAGCGTGCGATCAGCCACTTTAACAAGACCGTGATGAATCACACGGGTTACCAGTTGACGGTTATGACCACGCTGATCATTGGGGTGAAGAAAACAGGTCTGTCCCCATTTTTGTCCCCCATTTTCGATACCGGAAGCGAAATGCAGCCGTTGGTCTAATGTTAGAAGAATGGGTATGTGATTTTCGACCTACGGACATGACTGATGACTGACTACTTTGTTCAGGCGTTTATCTACCTGGTGGCAGCGGTAATCGCGGTGCCACTGGCCAGACAGTTCGGGCTGGGGTCGGTACTCGGTTATCTGGTGGCCGGTGTGGTCATAGGACCGGTGACAGGACTGGTGGGTCAGGAGGCCCTTACTCTTCAGCATTTTGCCGAGTTCGGCGTGGTAATGATGCTGTTCCTGGTGGGGATGGAGCTTGACCCAAAATCCCTCTGGGCCATGCGGGTCAGGCTGCTCGGTCTTGGCGGCCTGCAGGTCACACTGACTGCAGCCGCCGCCACCTATTTTGCTTGGTCCCAGGGGATGGCCTGGCAAACAGCCGTGGCAGTAGGGTTTCTCTTCTCCCTCTCTTCAACAGCGATTGTCTTGCAAACACTTACCGAAAGGGGGCTAGTCAAAACCGAAGGTGGCCAGAGTGCCTTCTCAGTGCTGCTTTTCCAGGACATTGCAGTGATTCCCATGCTGGCCGTTATCCCGCTGCTGGCCGTGTCCGAAATGTCCGGTAGTGGCAGCGAGGGCGGGCATAGCAGCCTCAGCCTGGTTGAGAACCTGCCGGGCTGGGCGCATGGGCTGGCCGTTGTCGGCGCGATCGTGATCGTGATTATCTGTGGCCATTACCTGAGTAGGCCGCTGTTCCGCTACGTGGTGCAATCCGGCATGCGGGAAGTATTCACCGCCGCGTCCCTGATGCTGATTATCGGCATCGCGGCGCTCATGAGCCTAGTGAACCTCTCACCTGCGCTCGGCGCATTCCTGGCCGGTGTGGTCCTCGCCAACAGCGAATTCCGGCACGAGTTGGAAGCCAATATCGAACCTTTCAAGGGGCTACTGCTGGGGCTTTTCTTCATGACCGTAGGCGCGGGAATCAATTTCGGCGTTCTGGCGGCTTCATGGGATACGATCTTTCTTCTCGCCCTGGCGGTTATCATTGGCAAGACGCTGATTCTGTTTGGCTTGGCTTTCGCATTCGGCATCCGCGGCAGTGAAGGCTGGTTGTTCAGCCTCGGGCTGGCCCAGGCCGGTGAGTTCGGGTTTGTGCTGCTGACCTACAGTACCCAGAACCAAGTTATCCCTGCAGACACCGCTCAGGTGCTGTCACTGGTGGTGGCCCTGTCCATGTTCCTGACACCGCTGTTGTTCATTGTCTATGACCGGGTGGTGCTGCCACGCTATCAGAAGGCTTCCAATGAAGAAGCAGAGCCGGACGAGATAGAAGAGCAGGCCCCGGTGATCGTGGCAGGGGTCGGCCGCTTCGGACAGATCGTGTGTCGTTTGCTTCGCGCCAACAACATTCCCAGCGTAGCCCTGGACCATGCTCTGGATCAGATCGAAAATCTGCGCCTGATCCAACTGAAAAGTTACTTTGGCGACGCCACCCGCATCCAGCTACTGGAAACCGCCGGCATTGCCGAGGCACGCCTGCTCGTCGTCGCCATCGATGACCGCGACCGGGCCGTGAGCCTGGTGCGTCACGTCAAACAGCTTTACCCAGAGGTCTGGATACTCGCCCGCGCCTTCGACCGCGGCCATGGTTACGAGCTGCGTGAAGCCGGCGCCGACGACGTGGTGAGCGAGACCTACTACTCCGCCCTGGAACTCGGCGGCGAGGCCCTCACGGCCATGGGCGTCCACCCACAACGCGCGCGCCGGATGACCCGCTCCTTTATCGCCAGCGAAAAAGCCCACGAAGATCAACTGTTCGACACATGGCGCAATATAGAAGAAGGCATCCACTTCAGCCCGCGCTACGGGGAGTTGTTCATGAAGCTCGAAGAGGCATTGGATCATGCCATGCGGGAGGACGTACGGCTAACCGAGGACGAAACACTGGCATGGACACCACCAAAGAACAATGGTTGATCGCGAAAACAAAGAGATACTAGAAGGCCGTCCCACGTTTGGTTGCGTCTTTTAATTGTCGACGCGCATCAGCGCTTATCCGCTTCTTGGTTGCGGCGTCGCTGCCGGTAGCCATAAGTAGCGTTTCTGACGGTTTCTTCATCTTCTAATCCGGCCCCCAGGGCACCAGCGATGGTGGCAACCGAAGTCGCGAGCCAAGCAAGGGCAGTATAATCTAGAAGGCTGGCCGCTTGGCCGAGTTGCTCTTCCAGCATGTTGGCCGGAATGAAAACGAGGACCGTGAAACAGAACAGACCCAGTAGGATCGTATAATAGAATATAACCCCAGTACTTAGCGTCAGTACAGTGACCGTATTGTAGAGGCGAACCAAGTGTGGCAGTGGGGAGTTTCTTATCGACTCCCAAAGAGAATGCGCAAGTATGATCCAGGCGATCATCGCCACCATGGAGACTCCCATCAGAAGAACAAGGCGAGGCCAACCATAATTGGCGCTGAGATTCCAAAGGGTGGGAAACACTAGGCCATAGGCACCGGTCGCGAACGCTACGGCGATGACGCCTTTGAAAGCAGGAAAGATGGTCCAGGGGCGGTTGGCGCGAACCATGCCGGCCAGGATGCGAAGATTGCCGTTAATCCATGAATCAGCAATGAAGCGTACGTCGAAGGACTCTCCCTCGCCCGATCGCGTGACCCGCCGTATCGGGAACAACTTCTCGTAGAGGCGTCTGCCCAGTAGTTGCCAGGCACCTTTGCCACGCAGGCTCTCGTGAACTTTATAGGATTGCTCAGTACGCTGCTCTTGGCGAGCACGGTCCTCTTCCGAGCTGCCATGATGCAATTCGTTGACCAGTTGCAGAATCGCTTCGCTAAGGCGACGGCGTACCGCGGTAATGCCGAAAGCGGGTAATGAGATTATTGCAACGCCATGCACCATGCTGGTTTCAGCTATCACGAAGCGTCCAGACTTGTGGATCGGCAAATCGGTAATGCAAATCGCGTAGTCCCACTGCTGATGCCGCTTGTATTCGAGAATACTCCCGATGATATAGGTGGAAACCTCTGCAGCGCCGATCAACGGATCAACGATGAGTTGAACCTCCCAGCTCAACCGGTCATCTACGTAGTTGGCCAGAAGTTCGGGTAACTGGTCGATTACCTTTTCGGCCATCTCAGCGGACATCTCCGGAGCAGGTACTAGGCCCACCACTTTTCGGCATGGGTTAACCGTCTGGATCCCTTCTGCTGCGGGCTGCTTGGTGTAGACCTCGTTTTGAGCTTTGGTCATAAGCGCTCCTTGACGACGTAGCTAGCGGACTTAGGAGTGGGACCCTGTAAAGCCCGCCTAGTATATCCAAGCTTAGATGAAGATCAGCATAGCGCGACTCTCGCTATAGTCATTGGAGAAATTGAAACCGGGCCCCATCAGCCGGCCATGCTCGCTGCCCTATCTCTACCCCAAGAGATTAGATGACTGGGTCCATTAAATGCTGGCATCCCTACCGGACGCTCCACGATTACCCCATTCCGCGTTTCAAGCCGGTAGATAGTATTAAGACTTTTACAACGCCGTGGAATCGTCGTGGGCATGTCTGATCCGACGAACCCTCCACCAGATCAACAGCATCACGACGGGTACCAGTACCGACATCACCGGTGTGACAACATCGTAAATGAATGGAATTCCCTTCAGGAAATAGCCTGAAAGACTCACGACGTAATATGAAATTGCTGCCACAGACAAGCCTTCAACCGTTTGCTGAAGACGCAATTGCAGCTTGACTCGGTTATTCATCGACGCCAGCAAGTCCCGATTCTGGCGTTCCAGTTCGACATCGACCCAGGAGCGCAGTAGTGAGATGTTTCGGGTCAGTTCGTCGGAGAGCTTGGCCTGGCGCTCTTTAACCGAAAGGCAGGTTCGCATCGCAGGCGCAATACGGCGCTGAAGGAAATCCCGCCAGGTGAAGTATCCGGATACGCCCTCCTCCACTAGCGCTGCCAACCTCTCTTCAACAATCTCGTAGTAAGCCCGGCTGGCGCCAAATCGATAGAGATTTGCAGCAACGCAGGCCTCCAGTTTTGCCGCCAGACTGGTCAATTCTGACAGAAGGAGGTGGTTGTCACGCCGCGCTTCCGAGTTCGTCGACATCTCATCAGTCATCATGGCCAGTTGTGACTCCATGCTTCGCAGCTCCTTCGTCATTGACCTGGTCAATGGCAACGACAATAAGGCCAAAGTCCGATAGGTCTCAATCTCCAGAAGACGTTGCGCCAGCGCCCCCGCTCGCGCGGGTTTCAAATCACGCGCAAGGATCAGGATGTGCGTCAGGCCGTCTTCATCCTGTCGGAAATCGGTCAGGATGGCAGCGTTCCCACTTTCTACCAGCGAGTAACAAAGGCTGGAAGGATCGAAGCGATCTACCTCCTTCTCAGTATCTGAATTCCATGGAAGAAAGGTCAGGCGCACGCCCGATACCACCGGGCCGGGAGGGATGAATCCATGCTTGAACGGATTCTCGCCGCATGGTTCTCCGGTTTCGGGATCAAGCTCGGCACACCACAGATACGTCGAATACTCCGAGTGCTTTTCACAATGCAGGTCTCCGTCTTCCCAGGCCAAGCCATGAAATGACGTAGATTGGTCAGGCTCAGCCACGCGGAGACGACCAGACAACTCATTCATTGCCAACTTATCCTTGGTCAGATCTCCTCCCCTCATGAAAGCGAACTGCAACATCTCCCTCGGGGCCTGAATCATGAGGAGTGGGCGTGCATGCACTTCGTTCACGGCCGCAGCCCTGTCGGCATAAGCCGGCATTCCATACACCGTATCGCTTGAGGCCGGCTGATCGTTCGGATTGTGGATCGACTCGGCCATAATGACCTCGGTTGACGGGTAAAGGAAATACAGAGCGGGACTCTAGTAACACTATAGCTCACTACGCGAAGCCCTATGTGCATACCGAAGCCCTGACCGGCTTATACCGACATGGCGAAGTCAGGTAAAACGAATTGACCGATTTCCTCAACGACCTCGCCGGCAGGTCGTTGGCCGTATTTCAAATTGATAATCACATGGTTTACGCCGATCTCCTGCAAACTGTGGAGCAGCGCAATAAGGTGATGCCGTCCCAGTTGATACCCCAAGTGGATCGGCCGTGGGGGTGTCTGCGGGTTATCTGTCAGGTCGAGGTAAAGTGACTGGCTGAAGGGTTTGAACAGCTCGCCACATTCATCACGAACCGCCGTGCGCCAGCTCTCGACAACCACTTGCTGGGACTTCGGGGGGCGCGGATAACTGATCCACCCATGACTGTAGCGGGCGATCCACTCCAGCGTCTGGCGGCTATGGCCGGTCACGAAGAATGGAATTTCCGCTGTGGTTGGCTTGGGAATCAGATCGGCTCCCTGAAGCGTCCCGCCCGACCAGGTCAAAGGCACGAAACTGCTGAGCTGAACCTCGCGAAATACCTTGAGGTATTCGCGGAACAGGCTGCCGCGTTGCTCCGGGTCGACACCGAACGCCGGGAACTCTACCGGACGGTCACCGGAAGCTACGCCGAGTAACAGACGGCCACCACTGAGTTGATCGACACTCGTTGCGGCCTTGGCAGTGTGCAGGGGATTACGGATTGGCAGGATGACCGACGCGGTACCCAGCGCAATCGAGCGAGTATGTGCGGCCATAAAACCCAGGTAGACCCAGGGATCGAACACCTGGCCCGAATCCCCGAAGCTGGGGTCGCGTAACGGCACGTCCCGAAACCAGAGAGCAGAGAAACCCAGTTGCTCGGCACGTTGGGCCAAGCTCACCTGGTTGGCCATAGTCGGCATATCGCCGGTAAAGGCTTCGAGAGGGAAGAAAAGGCCCAGGCTCAGGCGGCCCTGGCGGTAGGTGCGCTGAAAGCCAGGTTGTTGCTGATAGGGAATGGAATTCGGAGTAAACATGCTCTTTCCTCCACTTATTCCCGCTGCAAGGCGGCGAGACACTGCGAGACGGTCGAGTACACCGGGTCTATCCCATTAGTCCCCATTAGTCGCTTCTCCCCTGGCCGCAGCTTCCGTGGCTTCGTTACTCCGGTTCGGAGGCAGGCACCCTTGTTTCCTTCTCCCAGCGGACCTCACTTCGCCCCTTGTCGTAGACGAAGCGCAGGCTATCGCCTTCCTCTATTTCGCCGCGCAATACGGCACTCGCAAGGCGCGTCTCGATCAGGGAACGGATCTGGCGACGAAGTTCGCGCGCACCGAACTCTGGCCGGTAGCCGATATCCGCCAAATGGTCGATGAGCGAGTCGTCAAACTCCACGGTCAAGCCCTGCCCGTGCGCGATACGCTTCACGCGTTCGAGCTGCAGACCTACGATGTCACGGATCTGTTTGCGGTCGAGCGCGTGGAACACGATGATCTCATCGATGCGGTTGATGAACTCTGGGCGGAGATAGCGACGAAGCACGTTCAACAGTTCCGACTTCAATTCCGCGGCGTCCTTGCGCTCGTCCTCCGGGGCCTCGAGGTTTTCCCGGATAACATCGGAACCGATGTTGCTCGTGGCGATTATGATGGTATTGGTGAAGTCTACGACACGCCCTTTCCCATCAGTGAGCCGCCCATCATCGAAGACCTGCAGCAGCACGTTCTGGACATCCATGTGTGCTTTCTCGAACTCGTCCAGTAGAACGACACTGTACGGTTTTCTGCGCACCTTTTCGGTAAGCTGCCCCCCTTCCTCGAACCCGACGTATCCGGGAGGCGCCCCGATGAGGCGCGCAACCGTATGCCGCTCCATGTACTCGCTCATGTCAATGCGGATCATCGCCTCTTCATCACCAAAGACCGTTTCCGCAAGGGCTTTGGTCAATTCCGTCTTTCCCACTCCCGTGGGTCCGAGGAAGAAGAAGGTTGCGATGGGACGGCGGCGGTCGCCCAGCCCGGCGCGAGACAAGCGCACGGCATCGGATACGGCTCTTACCGCCTCGCCCTGACCGACGACCCGCTGATGTAGACGCTGTTCCATCTCCATCAGCCTGGTGCGCTCCTCCGTGGTGAGCTCTGCCACCGGAACGCCGGTCAGGCGCGACACGATCTGTGCCACATCCTCGACGCCCACCTGGTTAGCGCTAGTACTCCGGGTCGTGTTCCATTCCTCCAGGCCTTGGTCATAGTCGCCCTGGTGTTCTTCAATACGAGCTTCCAGCGCGCTCGCGCGCTCGAAATTCTTGCGGTTGGATGCGTAGTCACGCTCACGCCGCAGCTGGTCGATCTGTGCACCGAGCTCGTGAAGCTCCGGCGGCCGCGAAGTGCCACCGATTCGTACCCGGGCAGCCGCCTGATCTATCAGATCAATGGCCTTATCCGGCAGGAACCGGTTGGTGACGTAGCGGTCGGCCATCTCCACTGCGGCGACAATCGCCTCATCGGTGATCGTCACCTTGTGGTGAGCCTCCAGTCGATCCCTGAGCCCTCTTAGTATATTGATGGTCTGCTCAATCGTTGGTTCGGCGACGAACACCGGTTGCAGCCGCCGCTCCAGCGCAGCGTCTTTTTCGATGTGCTTCTGGTATTCGCCCAGCGTGGTCGCCCCGACCAAATGCAATTCACCACGCGCCAGTTGGGGCTTGAGGGTATTCGCGACGTCCAGCCCGCTTTCGCCCCCGGTCGATCCGGCGCCGACAATGGTGTGCAGCTCGTCGATGAACAGCACAATCTCGTTTTGGTGGGAAGTAATCTCGTCGAGGACCTGTTTGATCCGCTCCTCGAATTGACCACGATACTGGGAGCCCGCCACCAGCGAGTTGATGTTTAGCTCAACCACCCGTTTGTTCTGCAACAGGTCCGGCACTTCGTTGTGAACAATTCGCTGCGCCAGCCCTTCGACGATGGCGGTCTTGCCGACCCCCGGCTCACCGATAAGAACGGGGTTGTTCTTGCGGCGCCGGGAAAGAACCTCGATCAGGGTCTCGACCTCGGCCGCTCGCCCGATCACCGGGTCGAGCTTGTCCTCGTTAGCCAATGCCGTAAGATCCCGACTGTACTTGTCCAGGGTTGGCGTGTCGCTTTGCTCCGGCAGTCGCCCCTCCTGTGCCCCCTTTCCAACCACCTGCACAGCCTTCTGCCGAAGACCGTGTGCAGAGAGGCCATAACGGTTCAGCAAGTCGCTGGCCAGCCCCTCCTCCTCGGCTAGACCGATCAGAAGGTGTTCGGGACCAATATAGCCATGCCCGAGGTCTCTCGACGCCTGGAAAGCGCGCTGTAGCGCGGCTTTCACCCGTGGGGAGACGCCGATCTTTGTAGGCCCGTCCGTTTCAGGTTCGCTCGCAGCTTTGGGTGTCAATTGCTCAATCTGGGCCTTGAGTTCCTTGGCCGATAGCTGGTATCGCTTGAGGAGCGCCTGCACCACATCGTTATCGGCCAGCGCGTAAAGCAGGTGGCTGGTATCGATGAGCTGCGAACCCCACTCCGTCGCGGTAGCCGCGGCTTGCTGCAGAATCTGCTCGCTTTGCTCGCTAAGCAGGTCACCGAGGGCGACCGATTCGCTATCCTGCGGCCGGCCGTTCTCTCGACTGGCGACACTGCCAAAGCCGAAATTCTCGTCTCGCGCCAGCCGCTCGAAGAAATCGTCGGCGAGTAGCCCGCTTCCAAAAAGGGATTCAAACGGAGAGGCACTTCGTGCTCTCAGGCGCAAATAATCCGTTTGGCATACGTTGAGGGTGCGTCTTCGACCGGCTTGTGAAACGGTGACCTGCAGAGCCGCAGGGCGTTGCCGGCAGATATCGCATGATACTTGGGGTGATTGTTCCGCGCTCTTGCCCATGATGCCTCCGTTGTACCGTTGTGTGGCTTACAACAGTCGTATAGGAACGGCTAAGCCTTGGAGAAGGGGCGGAGCCCAGTGAAACCTGGGAGGGGGCAGAGCCCGGGAGAAGATTAAATAAGTATAGCCCGAGGTAGACTGAAAGCAAGGCGGCACGAAGCAGCAGGGCCCCGCCATCCCGGGCGAATGAACCGCCAGCACCAACTCCATACCCTGGTTCTGTTTTACTGCTGGCCGTGTTCGAACAAGCCGCATCAACACAAACCGCGTCAGAGGTGCCTGCCGACGTGCCCCACACGCAACAGTTTAGTTAGATCCTCTGTCGGCACCGGCCTTGCGAACAGGTAACCCTGCATATACCGACATCCGCTTTCACGCAGCAATCGGCACTGCTCCGGTGTCTCCACGCCCTCGGCGATAACATCCAGATTCAGGCGCTGAGCCATGGCGATGATGGCGTCGGCGATCGCGGCACTGGCCGGATCGCTGGTGATTTCGCGGACGAACGACTGGTCGATCTTAAGCGTATCGATCGGGAAACGCTTCAGGTAGCTCAGGCCGGAATACCCGGTGCCGAAGTCATCCACCGCGATGCTCACGCCGTAATCCTTGAGGCACGTCATCGTTGCGACCGCCGTATCGACATCCTCCATGAGCATGCTTTCGGTCAGCTCGAGTTCCAGGTGTTGCGGGTCAAGTCCGGTCTCCGGAATAACCGGGGCGGTTCACCAACAGCAAATGGAGCCGCCCAGCGCTTGACATATTCCCCTATCAACACGCCGTGCACAGCAGGCATGTCTAGAGCTTGGGGTAGGTTGACCGAAGTAAGCCGTGCATGGGCATGCGGTGAGCGCAACACTGCAGCATGCAAGGTACCCGGAGGTGTAGCGAGATCACCACCATAGCGTCCAAGCCCCCTCAGCAGGGCTTCGTCTTCGACGCGAGCTTGGCTCTTGCCAATAAAGTTGCTGTGCTTACTATTAAGTCCGGTTGGCTCAAGCGCGGTCATGCTCTCCTCCTTGGTGGCGTCATGAAGGCCGACCACCTGTAAGGGAGTCTAAGGAGCACACGTGGGGAAGCCTTGCCTCACAAAATGAGAACTTCCCGAATTGTACTGAGATTTTCCCGAGAGTCTGATCCGTGCAATAGCCCCCAGACACAACGCGCCGCGACAGGGTGGTTCAACACATTAATAGAAGGCAATTGACCTTCCCTGCGCTCGGCGAGCACTGCCGTCTGGCAGGCGTGCGAATCGAAGAAGGCTGTCGAGGGTTGCTAAGATAGTTTTGGAAACTGTTTCACACCTAGGGTGCGAACCGCTGAAAAATATGACATTTCCAGATGAAAGCTAAGCATATCGTCTTCGCTTGCATCGATGCCTGATTCTTACTGAGTCGGGTTAACAATGCTTTTCAAAACCTGCCTCGAAGCTTGTTCAGACAGAACAGCGAGCATCCCAGCAGCGTAAGGCATAATGAATATCGACACAACGCTGATGGAGTATCGCCATCGTCTCACTCAACCTAGCCAGACAAAGGTTCT
Organism: Halomonas sp. A3H3; assembly: GCF_000982975.1. Taxonomy (NCBI): domain Bacteria; kingdom Pseudomonadati; phylum Pseudomonadota; class Gammaproteobacteria; order Oceanospirillales; family Halomonadaceae; genus Halomonas; species Halomonas sp. A3H3. The sequence goes on from NZ_HG423343.1 coordinate 4,925,131, forward strand.
CTCGACAAGCCAGTGATGGCGTCCGAGTCGTTGATCACCCTCTATGCCCCGGCGAGCGATGCGAGGCTGGATGCCGCGAGCCTGATATGACCGGCGGCAGCGAGAACGCTCTGGTCGGCCCCTTGAAACTGCTGAACACTATCGAGCATCGAGCAGAGCCATCAAAAGCAAACTGTCATGCATGTTGACCCTCGACAGTAGGATGGACAACGGAACATGCGTTTACCATTTATTGATAACGGCCATGGTCAACCTAGAAACGCAAACCAACCTTTCATCGTTATTTTTGATATGTATTTCCCATATCTGAGTAGATCCGCCGATATGTAGCGGCCTCGCTGTTCCATAGACCCAGCCAGACTGCATTGGCCTCACATGGTTCGCATTAATCTCCTGGCCAACGGCGATCTTGCTGCAGTCTTTCAGACAGAAGTTAGCAGCTATACTACCTAGGGTTTCAGCAAGTACTACCGATGCACCACCATGCAGTATGCCGGCAGGCTGAATGGTTCTTGCATCTACTGGCATCCTTCCACTAAGAGAATCATCCCCAATTTTAGTGAATTCAATTCCGAGATGACTTATTAGGGTCTCCTTTGCACTCAAGCCAAGCTCATCAAGAGTTATCTGTTTTTGCCAAATCATAATTCATACCCTGTTATGATAACCAATCACACGATTAATAAAAAACCGCAGATACAAGCGTTGCTATACTATTAGAAAGAATCTACGTATTTCCTGAACCGTTGAACAACAGCTCCTCCCTAGCCGGCAGCTCCGCGTCGGCACTTTCTTTGCCACTCCCCAGCCGGCTATCAGCCCATACATGCTCAAGCCCCATTAACTTAAGCCAGTTCGGCTTATTAGTGAAGTCGAGCAGCCCTCTTATTAAGCGGCATGCTTGCGAGGATGTAGAGCCGAAGGAGCAATATTCAGGCGCTTTCGCTATCGAAACCTTCTTATTAGTGAGGAGCACCCAAAGGTATAGCGATTCCTCACGGGAGCGGTGCCGCCGGACTGGTATCGCCAAAGCGTCGTCGAACCAAGTCCTTCCCATGCGGTCAACATGGACTTCACCTCGCAACTGTACGAGCGCCTATTCAGACCCGGCGGATTATTCATACGGAGCCTAACCGGAAGGCTGGAAGTGCCAAATGACCTTTTCAGTAAGCCTCTATTAATATCCGTAACCATGTTTGCATTACCCTCTCTATGGTCGAGTCCTGTCAAAAAAGGAAACCTGCATCGCTTGTACAAGCGTAAGGCCCTGGGCCGTGCTCAGAGCGAGGAAGTGCTGGATACACTGAAGCTATATGTCGAAGCCGGAAAGGTCTTAGGTGATCGTGATAGCGCCCAGGAGTGGCTGCACAGCGAGGTTCGAGCGCTGAATGGGTCTCAGCCCATCGATATTTTCGATACCTTCGCTGGCCGCGAAATGGTGAGGGATGTACTAGGCAAGATTGAGTTCGGGGAGTTCAGCTAATAATATTTTGGATGCGGGGAGGCAATCATCTCGCAAAGCCACATAAATGCCCTTAGCACTTACCAACACTAAGGGTACCCGAGTCAAGTTATATCGAATCACCTAAGTACGCTATTTGACCACCCTTTCTGGCCAGGGGGCGGAAGCTGCCGAGACGGTGGGCGCTGGAACAAAACCGGCCATTCTTTACTGTATTTCGGCCTGTTAGCTGCGACCGTCATGCTCGAAATGGGGAACTACACCTCGAATCCCCGGCGGCGTTGCCAAAATCATGCACATCACCGCGCCAAGTAGTGACTTCTTCAGGCTACCGCCCTCGGTGAACACCACGAATAAAGCCCATCGTGAACGTAAGCATGGCCACCAAAGTGATGGGCAAAAAAATCCAGCAGCCCATGCCAGAAGTTGGGGTCTCTGCCATTCATAGGGCGTTTCTCTTTTCGTCTTGGGTTCATAGCGCACCTCTCTCGGGCGGGCCTCGTCAGTTAGGCGATGGAAATACCGCCAGCCGCTTCATAAACACTCAGCAGATCATCTGTCGCCAGCTCCCGCTGGCCATAGCCAGCATCTGGGACGCTTGCCCAGATGCACCGACACGCATGAATCGCTTCTTTGATGCGGCCATAATGGATTAGGGAAAATGCCTTGCATTAGCGTATTGGATAGCTCCTAGACTCAGTATTGAGACTGACTATTGCTGAGGAAGGCTAGTACGCTCACCGTACTATAAGACTCCAGGGCAAATAACCAGACTCTAAGGCATGAATGCATATTTCCAGGCAAAGCGTCGCGCCGGGTAATTGGCGAGAATTAGCTTTAAATTTTCGTGCATAAAAACAAGAGCTCGCCATGAATATGCAAAAAAGTATTGCCGAAGCCACCATCGGTCACATCGGAAGTCGTCAGGCTCGAGTCGAGGACGCAGCTCTGCTTCAAGGCCAAGGTCGCTACGCTGACGACATGGCGACACCACCAGGGACCCTGCAAGCCGCTGTTGTCCGTTCTCCCCATGCCCACGCCCGTATCCGTTCGGTGGATGCCTCACGCGCTCTGACTATGAAAGGCGTACATGGTGTGCTCACTGGCGATGACGTCAAGCGCTGGTCTAACCCGTTTCCAGTGGGCGTCAGAGCACCTATGGAGCATTGGCCTCTGGCTGTCGACAAGGTGCGCTACGTTGGCGAACCGGTCTGCGTAGTGATTGCCGACGACCGCTACCTAGCCGAGGATGCTCTGGATGCCGTTCAGGTCGAATACGAGCCGCTGACACCAATCATCGACCCCGAAGCGGCCACCCTAAATGATGCGCCGATTCTGCACGAAGCCGTAGGCAGCAACGTGGTAAACGAACGCAGCTTCCGCTACGGCGACCCGGAGCGGGCTTTCGCCGAAGCGCCACACCGCATCACACTGAAGGTTCAGTACCCGCGAAACTCCTGCACGCCGATTGAATGCTACGTGGTACTGGCGCAGTACCTGCCAGCCTCGGAAACCTATGATGTAATGGCCAATTTCCAGGGCCCCTACGCGCTGCACTCGGTAATGTGCCGGGCACTCAACGTGCCGGCCAACCGCCTGCGCCTGCGTACCCCGCCGGATTCCGGTGGCAGCTTCGGCATCAAGCAGGGGGTGTTCCCCTATGTGGTGCTGATGGGCTTGGCCTCGCGCAAGGTCGGTGCTCCGGTGAAGTGGGTGGAGGATCGCCTCGAGCATCTACAGGCCTCTTCCAGCGCCACCAACCGCGTCTGCGAAATTGAGGCCGCAGTGGAAGCCAATGGCCGCGTCACAGCCCTGCGCTACGACCAGATTGATGATTGTGGCGCTTACCTACGGGCCCCTGAACCAGCCACCTTCTACCGCATGCACGGTAATCTCAGTGGCGCTTACACCATCCGAAACCTGGCGGTGCGCAACCGGGTGGTGCTCACCAACAAAATGCCTACCGGACTGAACCGCGGATTCGGGGGCGGTCAGGTCTATTTCGCCCTTGAGCGGCTGATGCAACACGTCGCTGCAGAACTCGGCCTCGACCCGCTCGAGGTCATCCAGCGCAACCTGGTTCCCGCTGGCGTGTTCCCCTACCGCGCAGCAGCGGGCGCACTGCTCGATTCCGGCGACTATCCTGCTGCTGTGGAACTGGCGCGCCGTAAAGGCAATCTCGACGAGCTCCTACAGCGCCGTGACCAGGCCCGTGCCGAGGGACGTTTGTATGGCATAGGCTATGCCGCTGTGGTGGAACCCTCAATCTCCAACATGGGCTACATCACCGTCGCCATGACGCCCGAAGAGCGTCAGAAGGCTGGACCGAAGAATGGAGCAGTGAGCACTGCCACAGTCAGTGTCGACCCGCTCGGCAGCGTGACCGCTCACGTGTCCTCGACACCGCAAGGTCAGGGCCATCAAACAGTGGTCGCGCAGATCATTAGCGAGTTACTAGGTGTGAAGCTGGAAAGCATCAGCGTGAATGTCGAGTTGGACACCGGCAAGGACGCCTGGTCGATAGCCTCCGGCAACTACTCGAGCCGCTTCTCGGGCGCCGTCGCCGGGTCGGTGTATAACGCCACCTTGAAGATCCGTGAACGCATGGCCGCCATCGCCGCGGACATGTGGCAGGTATCCTCCACTGACGTCCGATTCGCCGACGGCAAGATCTTCGTAGAGAACGGCCCTAGCCAGCCCTTTCATCGTGTGGCTGGTACCACCCACTGGTCACCGGGCCTGCTGCCGGAAGGCGCAACGGGCGGTCTGCGGGAAACTGCCTTCTGGACGCCTCCCCAACTCGAGGCGCCGAACGACCAGGACTGCATTAACAGCTCTCTGTGTTACGGCTTCATCCTCGATTTCTGCGGAGTAGAGATCGATCGTGTCACCGGTCAGGTACGCATCGACAAGTACGTCACTACCCATGACGCCGGGCGCATTCTCAATCCAATGCTGGTCGAGGGACAAATCCTCGGTGCCTATTCCCAGGCGCTGGGCGTGGCGCTAATGGAAGAGTTTGCCTACGGCGAGGACGGCAGCTTCCTTTCTGGCACCCTGGCCGACTACCTGATCCCGACCGCACCGGAGGTAGTCGACCCGGTGATCCTGCACATGGAAACTCCCTCGCCCTTCACCCCGCTGGGGGCTAAGGGTGTCGGTGAAGGCAACAACATGAGCACTCCGGTGTGCATCGCCAATGCCGTAGCCGATGCGCTAGGCCGCTCTGACATCAAGCTTCCTCTGACGCCGTCGCGGGTTCGCTCGATGATCGGCATCGACGAGCCGGCGGCGCCAGAAGGTCTTGTTATGGATGCACCGAAGGTAGCCGGTGGTTCGGCCCTGCAGGCTAACGACTTGGTTGAGATTCCCGCGTCACCGCAGCAGGTATTCGACGCCATTCTCGACCCCGAGACGCTGAAGGCCATCATCCCGGGTTGCCACGCCTTGGAACTGGAAAGCGAAAACCATTACCGGGCCGACGTCACCGTCGGCGTGGGCATGATCCGCGCGCGCTTCGCCGCACGGGTCGCCCTGACCGACCTCGATCCACCGCACTCGCTACGTCTGTCCGGCTCCGGCAACAGCCCTATGGGCTCGGCTACCGGCAGCGCAAAGATCAACCTGGTGGCGCTGGAGAACGGGAATACACGGTTGGAGTACGCCTATGAGGCCGCAGTGACCGGTAAGGTCGCCGCCGTCGGCGGGCGCATGTTGCAGAGCGCCTCGCGCGTAATCATTGGCCAAATATTCACCCGTCTGGCCCAGCGGCTTTCCGGCAAGCCTATCGACACCAGCCTGTGGCAGCGCCTGCGCGCCCTGCTCGGCATGGGAGGTACGAAATGAAACCCGCCGTATTCGACTACGTCCGCGCGGCCAACAAGCGCGAGGTCCTGCAGCAGCTTACAGAGCACGGTGAACAGGCCCGGATCATTGCCGGCGGCCAGTCGCTGATGGCCGTTCTGAACATGCGCCTGGCCCAGCCGAAGGTGCTGATCGACATCAGTCAGGCCAGCGATCTGCATTATCTGAAGGTGGAAAACAACTGCCTTAAGGTCGGTGCGGCGGTGCGTCAGGTCGAACTGCTCGACCGTACAAGCTTAGTCGATGAAGTCCCCCTGCTGGCCCAGGCGATGCCTTGGATCGGCCACTTCCAGACGCGCAATCGCGGCACCGTGTGCGGCTCGGTCGCGCATGCCGACCCGAGCGCCGAAATTCCGCTGTGTCTGGTCACTTTGGGCGGCACTGTAGTGCTCGAATCGCTCAAGGGCAAGCGCCGCGAGGTTCCCGCCGCCGAGTTCTTCCAAGGCGTGCTAACCACTGAGAAGCGGCCGGACGAGATGGTCGTGGAAGTCCAATTTCCACTGCGTGAGGCCGACGTGATCTACCGCTTCTACGAGGTCGCCATGCGCCACGGTGACTTCGCCCTGGTGGCGCTCGCCGCCTGTATCCGTCAAGGCGAGGTGGACCTGGGTGTCGGCGGCGTCGCCGACCGGCCAACGTTGCGCCGCCTGCCCTTGGGGGCAGAACTGAAGGATTCACTCAATACCCTGGCCTGGTCGCTTGGCGCCCAAGACGACGTGCACGCCAGCGCACCCTACCGCCGCCAGCTGGTGCGGGAACTGGGCCAACAACTGATCGAGGACAACGACCATGCACGTGCGAGCTGATCAGCGCTTCCCCATACAGATAGAACTCAACGGCCGTCAACGTGAAGGGCTCGCCGAGCCACGCATGCAGCTGTGTGATTTCCTGCGACACGAATTGGGCACCACCGGCGTTCATGTCGGTTGCGAACACGGCGTCTGCGGCGCCTGCACCGTGCTGGTCGATGGCGTTGCCTCACGCTCCTGCCTAATGCTCGCCGTGCAGGCCCACGAGCGCCGGGTCGACACGGTGGAGTCGCTGTCACGCGACAACATCATGAACGACCTGCAGCAGGCCTTCAGCCGCCATCACGCTCTGCAGTGCGGCTTCTGCACCGCGGGCATCCTAATGTCCTGCGTGGAATTCCTCGAGCGCGTCCCGAGCCCGGACGAAACCCAAGTTCGCGACATGCTCTCCGGGCATCTGTGCCGCTGCACCGGCTACACCGGCATGGTCCGGGCGGTGCTAGAAGTGGCGCAGCAACGACAAGTAACACTTGTGGAGAACAACAACGATGTTTGACCTTGGACGCAGCTTTCTCGCCGCGGTCGAGCGGCGCCCTAATGCCATAGCGATCAGCGACGGCGACCTGAAGAAGAGCTACGAGGCTTGGTTCAGCGACATCCAGCGTGCCGCGCACGGGCTCGAAAGGCTCGGCCTGAAAAAAGGTGACCACCTCGTGGCGGTAATGCAGAACCGCTGGCAGATGGCGACCCTGCACTGGGCCTGCCAGTTCAGCGGTATCATAATGACCCCGCTCAACTGGCGCTCCTCCGCCGACGAACTCGCTTGGTGCACCAATGACGCCGAAGCGCGTGTGGTTATCCATGACGATTCAGCCCAAGAAGCCGTTGCCGGTTGCGGCAGGAGCACCTGGCAGTGCGTCAGTGTTGGCCAGCCGGGCAACGATAACGCGATCAGCTTCGAAGAACTGTGCGCCGAAACGCCGAGCGAAATCATCCTGCGCGCCGACCCCGAGGACTGGTCGTTGATGCTCTACACCTCCGGCACCACCAGCCGGCCCAAGGGCGTGCCGCGCCGCCACCGCGCCGAACGCGCCGCCGCGGTCGCCCACTTAGCGCAGAACATGTATAGCCAAGAGGAATGCACCCTCGGCGTGATGCCGCTCTACCACACCATGGGCGTGCGTTCGCTACTGTCGATGGCATTGCTAGACGGGCATTTCGTCTGCGTGCCAAAGTTCGATGTGGAAGCCACGCTGGACGCCATCGAGCGCGAGAAGATCACCAACCTGTACTTGGTGCCGACGCTCTACCACATGCTGATTGAACATTCGGCCTTCAGCCCCGAGCGGGTAGCCAGCGTCACCAAGTTAGGTTTCGCCGGCGCGTCCATGAGCGATGGGCTGCTGCAACGTGTCGAGGCCGCGTTCAAGCCGGAGCTGTTCGTCAACCACTATGGCAGCTCGGAAATCTACACCTTCACCATCGACCAGAAGGCCAGCGCCAAGCCTGGCTCGTCTGGTCGCAGCGCGCTGAACCAACGCATTCGCGTGGTGGCGCTGGGCAGCGAGTCGCCGGACGACCTCTGCAAGCACAACGAGGAAGGCCAGATCATCGCCGACCTGTCCAGCGACGAGGCCTTCGAAGGCTACTGGAAGCGGCCCGACGCCGATGCCAAGTCGATCCATGAGGGTTGGTACTTCACCAGCGATACTGGCTTCTTCGACGAGGACGGCGACCTGTTTGTGACTGGTCGTGTCGACGATCTGATCATTACCGGTGGCGAGAACGTCAGCCCGGCGGAGATCGAGAACGCCCTATCGCTGCACCCTGCGGTCGAGGAAGTCGCCGTGGTCGGCCTACCCGACGAACAATGGGGCAAGCTGGTCGTCGCCTTCATCAAGCTGCGTCATCCGATTACTGAGGAAGAGCTGGACGCCCACTGCGTATCCTCGGGTCTGGCGCGCTTCAAGCGCCCGCGCCGCTACGAATTCATCGACCAGATCCCCAAGTCCCCGGTCGGCAAGATCTTGCGCCGCGTACTGGTGACCGATTACGGCCACCCCACTTCCGCCAACTAACACTATTGCTTTACACGAGGAAAGAACTTACATGAATACTCAGCAGATCGAACAATTCCTGAGCACTGAGTTCGACGGCTTCACCGTGGAACTGAACCTCGAGCACGAGCGCGGGGACATCATCCTCGGCCGCCCGCCGTTCAACGTCATCGCCATGAGCCAGCGTGACATCCTGCGCCAGGTCTTTGAAGCGTTTGATGCCCATTCCGGGATCCGGGTGATCGTGTTACGTGCCCAAGGCGAACACTTCTCGAGCGGCGGCGATATCAAAGGCTTTTTGGAGGCCTCGCCGGAGCACGTTTCTAAGCTGGCCTGGAACGTCGCCGCGCCGGAGCGGTGCACTAAGCCGGTGATCGTGGCCAACCGCGGCTACACCTTCGGCGTCGGCTTCGAGCTGTCGCTGGCCTGCGATTTTCGCATTGCGTCGGAAACCACCCGCTATGCTCTGCCCGAGCAAAACCTCGGCCAGATTCCTGGCTCTGGCGGCTCGGCTCGGCTACAAAAGATGATCGGCATCACACGCACCAAGCACATCGTTATGCGCGCCAAGCGCATCTCCGGCCAGCAAGGTTATGACTGGGGCTTCGTCACAGAGTGCGTGCCCGACGCAGATCTAGAAAGCACCGTCGATGCGATGGTCGATGAACTGCGCCGATTCTCGCCGCTCGCCCAGCGTACGGCGAAGAAACTGATCAACGACAACGAGGACGCATCACTAAAGGTCGCCATTGAGATGGAAGGCCACTGCTACAGCCGCCTGCGTAGCTCGGCGGACTTCAAGGAGGGCGTCGAGGCGTTCCACAGCAAGCGTCCGGCCGTATTCCGCGGCGAGTAATACCTATGTGACTGCGACGGTTGCACGTCTGGGCAACCGTCGACCTAGCACCTGATGGCCTGTATGGGCTAAGCGCTAAGCGCCCCGCCACCGTATGCCAAACCGCCCTGACTCTTATAAAACAATTAACTAGCGGAGCACACCCATGTCTAGCCCCGTCGCACCCGGTGCAAACGCTTCCCATGCCGAACCAGTTACGAAGACCCCCTTGCGCCATGCATTCAACTCGAAGTCCATCAGTGCAGGTGTTGTCGCCGCGCTGTTCGGTTGCACTGGCCCTGCGCTGGTCATTATCAATGCCGCCGAAGCAGGGGGCCTGACCAATGGCCAGACGGTCGCCTGGCTGTTCGCCGTGTACGTGCTGGGCGGCCTGATCAGCCTTTTCATGGCGCTGCGTTATCGTCAGCCGATCTGCGGTGCCTACACCATTCCCGGCGCAGCGATCCTGGTCGGTTCGCTCAGTGTCATTCCCTTCAGCGAGGCTATCGGGGCCTTCATCATGAGCGGCCTGCTAGTGCTGATCCTCGGTGTCACCGGGTTGATCGGCCGGTTAATGCGCTGGCTACCGATGCCGATCGTGATGGCGATGATCGCAGGTGCGCTGATCCGCTTCGCCACCGGTGCGGTGGACTCGGTTGTCACCGCGCCCATCATCGCAGGAGCCGCGGCGCTGAGCTTCTTCCTCGTTACTCGGTTCGCCAAATCGGTACCACCGGTGCTGGTGGCTGGCGTTGTTGGGCTGGTCCTGGCCTTCGCCATGGGCCAACTGCAGCCGGCTGACGTGAATATCGGTTTCGTCATGCCGGCTTTCACCCTCCCTAGTTTCTCTCTGGACGCTTTCCTGGCTATCACCATCCCGCTGACGGCACTGGTGATTGGTGCAGAAAACGCTCAGGCGACCGGTGTGCTGATTACAGAGGGCTACCGCCCTCCGGTCAATGCAATGACGGTAATCAGTGGCATCGGAGGCATGCTCGCCGGGCTACTCGGCGGTCACAACGCTAACATTGCCGGCCCGATGACCGCCATATGCTCCTCTGAGCAGGCCGGTGAGGACCGCAACCTGCGTTATGGTGCAGCCTTGGTGAACGGTGCGCTGTTCGCGCTGTTCGGCTTATTCGCCGGGCTTGCCGTACCATTCATCCTGGCTTTCCCCAAGGCGCTGATCGTCGTGATCGCTGGCCTGGCCATGCTGGGCGTACTGCTCGGCGCACTGCAGCAGGCCTTCCAAAAGGGCGGTTACTGCCAGATCGGCGCCTTTATTGCGCTAGCCGTGGCGATGAGTCAGTTCTCCTTCATGGGCATCAGCTCGCCATTCTGGGCACTGTTGTTTGGAGTGTTGGTATCCGGGCTACTGGGCGAAATCAAGCGCTGATCGGATGCGACTACCGTACCAGGCGCACGGTAGTCGCCTTTAGTGGACTGTGATTACGCGCACCAAAATTCATTAATAAACAGTGCTTTACCTATATTCCTAACTTTTCCTCAAGCCGGTCAGGACGACGACCACGCCCTGCAGCGGCATTTGTGGTGTCGTCGCAATACGGTCGGTTCCGTACAGGCGATGTCGATTCATATAAACACAACTATAACTAACAGATATTCGAGCTTGGCTATGGGGTTCTCAATGAATTGTCGGCGCGTGACCAAATTCGGTTCCAGCTATCAGTGCCTCGAAGGTTAACTGACTGGAACACTCCTCTCCAGAGCTGCACAGGCTATAGTGCAGACATAAAGAATAAGATGAAAAACGACCTCATCACTCCCGAGGTCAAGGGCTAAACCTAGATAAAGGAGGCGCAGCGCAACATAAAAAAACTGATTCAGGGCAAGCCCTGTTGATCCCTGAGAGCAGCATGAGTCTGAGCTGCGGTGAAAAAAGGGGCCTTGGGCTAAGCCAGAGCCATTATCAAACGCCGCTAGAGCCGGTGCTACAACGAAGAACGGCCACATCGGTCTCTTAGCTATAAAATCCGGGCATACTCTTCAGTAGCAACGTGGATGTGCAGAACCGTAGACATTACAGACTTACGCGGCGCCTCATGCGACCGCGCCCATAACGAGGATGCTGTTATGCGTCAACTCGACCTTCAGGTCGTTCACACCGCTTTGCAGTGGGCTCGCAAGGGTCACTCCTTTTGGCTGTGCACGGTGCTTTCAACCTACGGCTCGGCACCCCGTACACCCGGCGCGATGCTGGCCGTGCGGGCGGACGGCCAACTCACCGGCTCCCTTTCGGGCGGCTGCGTCGAGGAAGCCTTTCTCGAAAGTCTCGCTGACGGCGAGCTGCGTGCACCGACCCAGATCGTCCTGTATGGGGAGAGCGATGAAGAGCGTCAGCGGCTGCAACTGCCGTGCGGCGGTGTTCTTAAGGTACTAGTCGAGCATCGCGCACCGGACAAAACCTGGGTCGACCATCTGCAGGGCATGTACAACGCACTGCTCGGCCAACATCGGTTGGTGCGTGAACTCGACCTGTCCTCCGGTGCCTTCGTGCTCATGGCGGACGATCATGGCGGCGAGATTGCGCAGCTCCTGAACGAACGCGTGCGAATACGCATCGGCCCTGTGCTTAGGCTGATTCTTGCCGGGTTGTCGCCGGTGGCCGAATACTGCGCCAGCTTCGCTCGTACCATCGGCTGTGAGGTGATTGCCTGTGATCCGCGCGAAGAGATGCTGCGACGCCCACCCGAGGGAGTTCAAGTACATCCAGTGCTGCCTTCCGAATTCATCGCCGCTGGCCATTGCCACGAAGCTACCGCTGTGGTCGCACTGACCCACGACCCACGCATCGACGACCTGGCGCTGATGGAAGCAGTGCGCTCTCCGGCCTTTTACATCGGCGCTATGGGCTCGCGGCAAACCTCCATCCGGCGTGCTGAACGGCTGAGCCGGGTCGGCGGACTGTCTTCACAGCAGATCGCGCGTATCCACATGCCTATCGGGCTTGACCTCGGCAGCAAAACGCCTGCCGAGATCGCCTTGTCAGTGGTCGCCGACGTACTGCGCGTTTATCACGGGAAAGGTCGCGATGCGCTCTGAAACGAAAGTAGTAGACTTGTCGCTGGTCGACCTACACCTGCCGCGGCAGGTTGGGTGATAAACTTATAGAGCACACCATCCTGCCACTACACCCGCGACCATAAGGAGCTAGCGATGTCCACCGCGCAACGCGTCTTCCACGGCAAGTTCGGGAGAGTCGCCCTCCTCGATATGGACCGACCACTTGTAACCCATTCGCACCACGAATGCCATGTGCTGGTGAAAGTGTCAGGCTCCGACACATTTTTCAACGTCAATGGCTATCAGGTACCTCTTACCGACCGCAATGCGGTACTGATCAACGCTTGGCAGCCGCATTTCTTTGATTACCAGCCCAGCGCCGAGCAGACACAGATTCTCGCACTCTATATCGAACCGGCCTGGCTGGCTGAAGCCCAGCATACGTTAGCCCTTAGCTCGCATCCGGGATTTTTTGCCCAGCCTAGTATTGAGCTTAACAGCAAGAAACGGGCGATGGCCGACCGGTTAATAGCCGAGGCCTATAGTGCCGGGCTAATTCCCCGAGAGCACATTGAATTTTTACTATTCGACTTTCTAATCGAGCTTATCGAGGATTTCTCGCAATGGAAGCACCTGTGCCGCCTCGGCACTCAGATGCGCCAAGGATTCAATGATGCACGCATCCGCCGTGCTTGCGCCTACCTGCAAACCCATCTTGACGACCCTGATTGCGTAGCCAACGCTGCAAAGGCCGCCGGGTTATCCCGTGCGCACTTCTTTACCTTATTTCGCAAAGACACTGGCATGACACCAAGGCTCATGCTCAATGATGCGAGAATGCGGCGGGCCTTCATTTGGCTTGAGCGAGAGCGCAGCGGTACTCTAGGCCAACTCGCTGAGAACCTTGGCTTTACCGAGCAGGGTCACTTTACTCGATTCTTCCGCCAACACATTGGCGCATCTCCAAGCCAGTATCGATGTGTAGTGGACAGTTATTGGACAGGAGATACGTGACCACGATAGCGTGGCCCACGAGGTCTTCGCGAGCCTAGCTCAACGAACATAAAGATAAAAGAACTTGCTCTTTGTGCGTTTAATATGAGCTTGTACAAAAACACCAGCAAAAACTGAGACTAAAATCGACACTCACCGCAATAAGCCTACTTATCTAGGTTGGTAAATATCTTAAGGAAACGTTGAACAATTCGTCTCGGAGCAACAGAAGCATTCAACGTGGACTTTATTATTGTCTCAGTCATAGATATTTAACCACCTCAAGTAGCCTGCTTACCTGGCAGCCGTGTTATCCGGCTGGCAATACTGAATCGCCCCGGGTTTTTTAGACACTACCTGGTCTTATACTTGGGGTTTGAGAGGGTAGCCTGAATGGTCGATTTGAGTTCGTGGATAGATTATGTGGTGTTACATTAGCTTTAATTAATTGACCGCTTTGGGTCCTGGCCGTGTGAAAACAAAATAAAACTAGTCTGACTCAAGAGTCTTCCCCTTCAGCTGCCCGTTGGCCCCTTCTGAGCCATGGCTACGATAATCGCCGACCGCTGCTGTTGTGAGATGTGACAATTATAGAATCATCAGAAACCAACTACATTCGTGATCACGGCCCTAGAAGGCAGAGAAAAAAAGGGCTGTTACGCCCTCGCAGCCCTCATCAACACACTGACTCCCAAGATCTTTATGACGCGCTTCAGGTTGTACGCCAATACATGAAGACTCATTTCTGTGCTCACATTTCTAAACCGCTTTGTCGTGAA
>NZ_HG423343.1:4938993-4965386 GCF_000982975.1 Halomonas sp. A3H3
CCTTTGCCTGGTTGGGCGATGTCATCGGCTTGGGGAGATAGGTAGTTATCCCTTCCTTATGGCAGTCGAGAATTTCCTCACCTTTAAAGTAGCCTCTGTCAGCCACGACCTTCAGCTCATTGATGCCAGTGGCTTCACGAGCTTGCTTCGCCATATTGAAGAGCTGCCCCCGATCATGCCCGACGTTGGTCACCTCATGGGCCACAATCAGATGGTGCTGGCTATCAACAGCTGTCTGCACGTTGTAGCCTACTGTCCCGGTGCCTCTGCCACTGGTGGCCATCGCCCTGGCATCTGGATCCGTCAAAGATACTTGCTGATCGGGAGATTGTAGCCGCTGTTCCTCAACTGATTGTAATCGTGTCGTTTCTTCCCTTAGCTTTATAATTTTCTCCTTTAGATGTTTCGTCTTAGCCTCGGCCAGGGCGGGCTCCGAGCGATCGGCTGCATCTAGCTGACCGAGGTACCGGTTGAAGCTTTCTTCGATCTGCTCAAGGCGACGCTTCATCTTGGTCGCTGTGAAATTGCGATTACGGTTGTTGACGGCTTTGAACTTGCTGCCATCGATGGCCACGATGGCTTGAGAGAACAGTTCCAGTCGCCGACAAAGCACGATGAACTCTCGACACACACAGCGGATGGCATCGCCATTGTCCTTTCTGAAGTCTGCAATCGTCTTGAAATCCGGTGTCAGACGCTCTGTCAGCCACATCAGCTCGACATTGCGCTGCGTCTCGCGCTCTAGGCGGCGACTCGACTGGATGCGATTGAGGTAGCCGTAGATATAGAGCTTCAGGAGTACAGCGGGATGATAGGCGGGCCTACCTGTTGCATGCGGATCGACGCCCTTGAAACCAAGTCCTCTAAGATCGAGACCTTCTATGAACGCCTCTATGGCACGGACAGGGTTATCGTCTGCGATGAAATCGTCTAAAAGCGCAGGGAATAACGTACTTTGATTTCGGGCCTCGCCTACCACGAATCGCTTCATCACTATTTCCTCAGCGAACCTCGTCAAAGTATAGCGACCATCACGTTTTCACACAGCCTCGGTCGCTAGCAAACTTTCCTCAACGCTTTTTTAAAAGAAACACACCTAGCACGACTTCCCAACCAACAACCCATCCTCAAAATCTTCTTAGCTTTACGCTAGCAGACTATGCTTACCGGCGTCACTATCAAATAGTCCCGTTCCTAGTGCTTTTTTCTACCTTCGCCTCCTTACATTGAACGCGGTAAGCTTGTCGGCATTCCCGCTGATGATGATGTTTAGACAATGACGACCCACTGGATTCTTGGTCCTGGCGCGATTGGCCGATTATTGGCGCATTCGCTGGCACCATTTGCAGAAGTGGCGCTGATCGGCCGCCGTGACTTGCCCGCGCAGCAGAGGTTAATGACGCCGGAGGGCGAAGCGCGTACCCAGCGCTTATCCTCGCTTACCGCTGGGCAGTTGGCGGTTGATGCGCCTGAGCCGCCTGCGCTTGTGCATATCACTACCAAAGCTATGAGCGCTGAGGCGGCGCTGGAAAGCGTTGCTGACTCCCTATCCCCCATTACGCCGCTGGTGCTGTGGCAAAACGGTTTTTTGGCCCAGCCTCGTATTACCCAGACGTGGCCAGGGCCGGTGCTGTGTGCGACCACCACGGAAGGGGCTTACTTAACCGGTGATGATGGCGTGGTGCATGCGGGGCGTGGGCATACCTTTTTGGGCGATTTAAATAACCACCACGGCGCTCTAGCGGAAGAACTGGCGCAAGCATTAACCCAGGCAGGGCTTGCCGCCACAAAGGTGAGTGATATTCGCCAACGCTTGTGGCAGAAGCTGGCGGTGAACGCGGCGATTAACCCACTGGTGGCATTGAATAGCGTACGTAACGGCGAGTTGCGCGGTGAAGCTTATGCGGGCCGGATGGTGGCGGTGGTAAAGGAAGTCGCGACGATTATGCTGGCCGAGGGCATTGCGCCGCCCAATGATGGCAATGGTGAAGATGAGTGGTTGGCGTTGGTGTGGCAGGTGGTGGAGAACACGGCAAACAATAAGGCTTCGATGTTGCAGGACGTGGAGGCCAAACGCCCCACCGAGCGCGGGGCTATATTGGGGCCGTTGATTGAGAGTGCCCAGCGCCATGGGTTAGCGTGCGAGGTTTTGCAGGCGCTGGATAATGAGTTGGCGGAGGTTGAGGCGAGCTTTTAGGCATTACCACGCGTTACCCCATTCCTACATTGTACAGGCTTAATGGCTTAGCACCGGGTATAGCGACGCGATTAACAGCAAAGCCATGGTGATATTGAATATGCGATAACGACGGTGGCTGGTCAGCCATTGGCGCACCATGATGCCCAACCAAGCCCATACCGAGATAGCGGGAAAGCTGATAATGACAAACACACTGGTCACCATCAGCACCGAGAAGATCGATTTGTTGGGGGCGTAGAGCGTAATGGCGGAAAGGCCCATGGCCCAGGCTTTGGGGTTTACCCACTGAAACGCTGCGGCTTGTAATAGCGTCATCGGACTACCTTTATGATTGCTCTCGTTGAGAGGTGTGGCTGTTGCGATTTTCCAAGCTAACCACAACAAATAGCCCGTCGAGAGGATGCTTAGCCATGTGTTGAGTACCGGATAGGCTTCAAATAGCGCCATTAAACCACCGCCCACCACCAGCGTTAGCCCACTCAACCCCACCACTATGCCGAACATATGGGGCAGCGTTTTTTTAAAGCCGAAGTTGGCGCCAGAGGCCAGCAGCATCAAGTTGTTAGGGCCTGGGGTTACCGTCGTGACAAATGCAAACGCTGCCAGCGCTGCTAAAACCGACGAGGTCATTGCGCCTCTCCTTGCGTTTATGAGTAGTTAGAGAGGAATTTTACGAGCTTCAAGGCGCAACTTTTGATTTAATCACACCCTCTTTTCACTATTTATGCAACAAAACATGAAGATTGACGCGATTGATCGCAGAATATTGCAAGTACTAAAACAGGACGGAAGAATCAGCAACGTGCAACTAGCTCAGCGCGTTGATCTCTCTCCTTCTGCCTGTTTGCGGCGAGTTCAAGAGCTTGAAAAAAATGGTGTAATCAAGGGTTACCGTGTCGTAACCTCACCTGAGCACATGGGCAGAGGTTTTGTGGCCTATGTCACAGTGGGCTTATCGTCACACACCAAAGCTGCCCAGGAGGGGTTTGAGCGAGCCATGTTGGTGGCCCAGGAAGTAGCTGAGTGCCATAACATTGCAGGCTCTTTTGAATATCTGCTGCGAGTGGAAACCAAAGACCTCAGCAGCTATAAGCGTTTTCATACCGATGTACTTGGCACCCAAGCCCATGTGAGTGCCATCTCTACCCATATTGTGATGAATTCTTCAAAGGATGAGCGAGGCTAACCCCCACTCTTCCATCAAAGCCTGCTATTTACGTAACAGGAATCACCACCACTTTTTGGTAGGCGGGACGTTCAGCGATTTGTTGGTACCAGCGTTCTAAATGGGGGCGCGGCTGCCAGGTTAAGCCGATATGCCATAAGTTGTAGATAAAGGGTGCAACGGCAATATCACCCAGGCCAAACTCATTGCCCGAGAAGAACGCTTGTTTAGCCAGCACGTTATCCATCAACTCAAACAGCTCTTCACACGCCTGCATGCCCGCTTCAATGGCAGCATTATCGCGTTTTCCGGGTGGGGTTCTGACATAGCCCATCAGGATCGTGCGGTGCCTGGGTGACAGGGTGCTGTTTGACCAATCCATCCACTTTTCTGCCTGCGCCCGTTCGGCGGGGGCTTCGATCCATAGCTTGCTTTGCCCGTACTGCGCGGCAAGGTAGCGAATAATCGTATTGGATTCCCACAGCACGCTGTTGGTGGCGTCATCTTTGAGTAGCGGCACTAGCCCGGTGGGGTTCATGGCCAGGTATTCCGGAGTGTTGTTGACCCCGTGCTCCAAGCCAGCCTGGATCTGCTCAAACGGCAAATCCAGCTCTTCTAGCACCCAGCGCACTTTTTTGACGTTGGTGGAGTTATTGCGGCCCCAAAGCGTGATCATGGCAGTCCTTGTATATGAGCAGTTTCTTTAAGTTTGCCCGCCCTTGAGATCGGAGACAAGCTGTGGCTTTGGTGGGATAGCTGGGGCGGCTTCGCCGCCCTCTCGCGGGTGCCTCGTTTCTCGCTGCGCTCGCTACTCGTTACCACGCGCTACAAAACCTATTCACCACTCACCATTTACCATTCACACCTCACACCTCACTCTTTATCCTGATAAAACTGCATCAGGCTTGAGAAGTCGAGTTTACCATTGCCTTTGGCTTTATGCAGGGTGAACAGTGAGCGGGCGGCGGAGCCCATGGGGACTGCGGAGGCGCTTTGCTGACTGACATCCATGGCGAGGCCTAAGTCTTTGATCATTAGATCGACCTGGAAGCCACCCTGGTAGTTTTTGGAGGCCGGTGCGTTTTCCATGACGCCTGGGTAGGGATTGTAAACATTGAGCGCCCAGTTACCGCCGGAGCTCTGCTTCATGATTTCCGAAAGCACCGCGGGATCCAGGCCGTTTTTGACGCCCATATTGATCGCTTCGCAGGTGCCCGCCATCAAGATAGAGAGCAGCATGTTGTTGCAGGCTTTGGCCACCTGCCCTGCGCCGTGATCTCCGGCGTGGAAGATGTTTTTGCCCATGGCTTCCAGCACCGGCTTGGCCAGCCTGAACTCGACCTCGCTGCCGCCCACAATAAAGGTCAAGGTGCCCGCTTGAGCGCCGCCCACGCCACCGGAAACCGGCGCATCGATAAAGCCGATACCCAGCTTCTCGCCCTCTTCAGCAACACCTCGGGCAGTGGCACCGTCAATGGTAGAGCAGTCGATGACCAGCGCTCCACGTTTGATCACTTCAAACAGCGGCGCATCGTCTTCAATATATAGCCCGCGTACATGCTTTCCGGCGGGCAGCATTGAAATAATAAAATCGGCGTCGGTGGCAGCTTCCTGGGCCGAGAAAGCCACTTCACAACCATTCGCTTTGGCGGTCTCTTGCGCCTCTTGAGAAAGATCAAAGGCGCGCACGTCAAAGCCCGCTTTTACTAGATTGGCAGCCATGGGGCCGCCCATATTGCCCAGGCCGATAAATGCGATGGTGTTCATTTTATTATCCTTATTAGCCGGTAATGGGAAGATTATATTAGCGTAGATCCGCCAGCGGATTTTGCGACCATGCGGAAGATAGTAGCTCGTTGATAAAGCTCTCCTCTACCGAGGCCACATCGGGATACGTCCAGTTCGGTTGCCCGTCTTTATCGACCAGCAGTGCGCGCACACCCTCAGGGAACTCACGGTGTCGGCAGCACTGTACCGAGAGCGACATTTCGGATTGGAACACTTCTGCCAGCGACATATGTTTAGCCCGCTTTAGCTGCTCATCAATCAATTTCACTGACACCGGGCTACCGTGGGCCAGCGTTTTCTGTGCCTTACCAAACCACTGATTATCGCTTTTTACCGCCGTAATAGCGGCGACAATTTGCTCCACGCTGTCGTGATCCATCAACTCGCGAATCAGCGGCGAGTGCTGGTAAACGGGCGCTTCCAACTCGGCAAATACAGGCTGCGATGTTTGCTCAAGCTCACGCATGATGCGGTTAACCACCCCGTTAGCATCGGTATTCTCACCGGCTCCCCACTGTGCGTCGGTCAGTTGCTGCAGCATGGCATCACGGTGGTGGCTGGCGATACAGCGGTCAGCCAAACCTAGATGAACGGCATCTGGCGCATTGATCTGGCAGCCGGTCATGGCTAGAAAGCGCCCTGCGCCGTTGGGAAGCCGGTTTAAAAACCAGCTGGCGCCGACATCGGGGTAAAGCCCGATGGTGACTTCCGGCATTGCCAAACGCGAGGTCTCGGTCACGACACGGTGGCTGCTGGCGCTTAACAGCCCCATGCCGCCGCCCATCACAATACCATTGCCCCAGCAAATCACCGGCTTGGGGTAGGTATGGAGTAGAAAATCGAGCCGATACTCGGTCTCGAAAAAGCGCTCCGGAAAGCTGGGGTCGCCTTCGCCGGTAATCGTTTTATACAGATTCACCACGTCGCCACCGGCACAAAACGCTTTTTCGCCTGCGCTATCCAGCAGCACCGCTACCACCCGCTCGTCGGTGGCCCAGTCGCGAAGGCGCGGCAGCATCTCTTCACACATCTCAAGCGTTAAAGCGTTCAGCGAGCGCTCGGCATTGAGCTTAACCTCAGCAATTACGTGGCCGTCTTGGGTGGCGTGTTCGGTAAACAGTACGCTGCTCATTGGCATTCCTTATCCGTCGCTATCGTATCCACCGTAATCTTATTCATCGTCATTTACAGCTCGGTGGCGCCGTCTGCCAGCACCCGGCGGGAGATGATCATCCGCATGATTTCGTTGGTGCCTTCAAGAATCCGGTGTACCCGGGTATCGCGCACGTAGCGCTCCATCGGGTACTCCTTGATATAGCCATTGCCGCCGTAAAGTTGAAGCGCTTCGTCGCACACCTTGAAGCCCACATCGGTAGCAAAGCGTTTAGCCATGGCACAGTAGGTCGGTGCATCGGCGTGGCCTGCGTCCAGCTTGGTAGCGGCCATGCGCACCAGCTGCCGTGCAGCGACCAGCTCAGTGACCATATCGGCTAAGCGGAACTGCAGCGCCTGGAACTCGGCTAAGCGCTTACCGAACTGTTTGCGCTCCAGCATATACTCCCGCGCTTTGTTGATCGCCTGCTGGGCGGTGCCGATAGAGCAGGTAGCAATATTGATACGCCCGCCGTCGAGGCCCTTCATGGCGATTTTAAAACCGTCGCCTTCATTGCCGAGCAGATGATTGGCGGGTACCCGCACCTCTTCAAAGGTAATCATGCGGGTGGGCTGGCTGTTCCAGCCCATTTTCTCTTCCTTGCGCCCATAGCTAATGCCGTCACTCTTGGCATCGACCGCAAACGCCGAGACGCCGCTGGCGCCCTCACCGCCGGTGCGCGCCATCACCACGAGAAAATCGGTGCTACCGGCGCCGGAAATAAACATCTTGCTGCCGGTCAACACGTAATGGTCGCCGTCGCGCTTGGCAGTAGTCTTCAGCGAGGCGGCGTCGGAACCTGAGTTGGGCTCGGTTAAACAGTAAGAGCCAAGCAGCTCACCCGTGGCCAGTTTTGCGCCCCACTGCTCTACCGCTTCCGGCGTGCCGAAATCCGCCAGCATCCAGGTGACCATATTGTGAATGGTTAGGTAAGCCGTGGTAGAGGTGCAGCCCATGGAGAGCTGTTCGAAAATGATGCTGGCATCCAACCGCGAGAGGCCTAGCCCACCCACTCTTTCCGGTGCATAAAGAGAGCAGAAGCCCAGCTCGCCTGCTTTACGAATCACATCGACGGGGAAGAAGGAGGTTTGGTCCCATTCGGCGGCGTGGGGCTCTAGCTCGTTTTGGGCAAAGGCCCGTGCCATATCGGCAAAGGCGACCTGGTCTTCGTTGAGTTCAAAATTCATGGCGTATCTCCGCAAATGCGCGTGCGCACTGCTGTTGTCGTTATAATTGACGTTAACGTTAACTTATCCATTTACCCGGCTACAAGCAACCTGCCAACGCTTGCGACCTTAGGCGTAGGCCTTATAAAAGAATCATCGGCATAGGGGCGGTCAGCATGGCTGACCGGTCCCCTGCCACACCACCCGGCATGCGGGTCCGCACCGGGCGGTTCGAGAAGTTGAGGTTATGAGAGACGGGGCACGCCCAGCCGATCAAAGTAGGCCACCGTTAATACATGATGGACTCCCGACAGACTGTTGTGCCACCAGCGACGACTCAACGCCGCCACCGATTGTGCTACCCTCGGCGTAGCGCCAAGACGCATCAGCTCACGATAAATCGTCTTACCCCGACGCCATTGCTTAAGGTGCAAAGCTCTTAACCGTCGTCGTATCCACCCGTCCAGCGACCGCCAGATACGAGGTGTTTGCGACAGCTTAAAGTAGCCTTGCCAGCCTAAAAGGTAGCGTCGTAGATAGGCGACGACCTGTGAGATACTGCGTCCGCCATTTCGGCGTGTCAGTTGCCTAATCCGCTGTTTAAATGCCCCCAACGCTTTTGCTGATATACCACGTCGGACATCTCCACCCTTAGCTTCCCATAGGGCGTAGCCCAGGAACTTGCGACCAAACACGCTGGTGACCGCACTTTTGGACTCATTGATCGTCAAGCGCAGCTTACTGTAACAGCGACGTAGCAAAGCCATGACTCGCTCCCCTGCTTTCTGACTACGCACGTAAACGTTGCAGTCGTCGGCATAGCGAGCAAAGTGGTGGCCGCGACGTTCCAGTGTGCGATCCACCTCATCCAGCAGGATATTGGCCAGTAGCGGCGATAATGGGCCACCCTGCGGTGTCCCCTCATGCCGATAAATGACCACCCCTCCCTCCATTATTCCCGCATTCAAATACGCACGAACCAGATGGATAACACGATTATCCTGGATGCGTTTCCTCAGGCGGTCTATCAGGATGTCATGATTGACTCGGTCAAAGAATCGAGACAAGTCAACATCGACAACGGTGTGGTAACCCTGTTGGGCGAAGCTCTGAGCAGCTAGTACGGCATCATGGGCACGGCGGCCCGGACGGAAGCCGTAGCTGTGCTCGCTAAAAGTGGGATCGATCAGCGGTTGTAGAACTTGCAGCAGTGCCTGTTGGATAAGACGGTCAGTCACGGTGGGTATCCCCAGTTCTCGTTCGCTTCCATCTGGCTTCGGAATAGCCACTCGGCGGACAGGCTGAGGATAATATCGACTTGCAAGAAGCTGCTGTCGAATATCGGGCCAGGCCCACCTTAGGTGCTCGGCGGTCTGAGCAATATCCAGACCATCGATGCCTGCTGCTCCCTTGTTGGCACGCACGCGCTTCCATGCACGTAGCATGTTCTCTCTTGCGAAGGCCCGCTCAAGCAGACCTTGCCCTGCGTCCTCCGGCACTTGTCGCGGGAGGCCAGTTTCATCGCTGGAGCAGGACGACAAGGCTTCACCTTGGCATGCCTTCTCCCGCCCCGCAGTCGCGGGCATCTGATGCGTTACTGATCTCATCGACAAGACGTTTGACGCTCCTTCTCGTTCGGCCCTTTGCTCCAAAAAAAAAAAACGAGGAGCTACTACGGCCTCTGCTGACTTCTCGCTCCGTGGGGTCACGTTGCCCTTTCAGGCATAAGGCGAGATCTCCCCGGGTAAGAACACACTCCTTCACCGCACAACCGCCGGATATACGCTACGTCGCCTTGGCCACAAGAGCTTCGCGGCTTCTTGCCCGCTCGCCCTGCTTGGCAGCGCCTCCTATCCGGTTCTTGTTCATCGGCTCGCGGTTTACGCTCCACGCTTCCTTCCCACGGTTGGTCACCCTTCCGCAGTTGCGCTTCGCTTCGTTCGCTGTGGCCAGCTTACGGGAGGACTTGCACCTCCAGGAGTGCGCCCGTGCCGGGCGCACAAAAAAAGGGCGCCAAGCGGCGCCCAACATCGGACAGAGAGAGTGCTATTTTAAAAAACGCTTACTTAAAGTTTTTGCGATACATCTTGTCCAGTTCACCGATTATTCCGCTACGGAAACTGAGTACACAAACCACAAAGATGATGCCGAGAATAACGCTAACCCAATTCCCCAGCGGCGACTGCGCCAGGATATGCTGCAAGCTGACCACAATACCTGCGCCCATTAACGGCCCCAGCAAGGTGCCCACACCGCCCAGCAGGGTCATCAAAATCACCTCACCGGACATATGCCAGTGCGCATCGGTCAGCGAAGCCAGCTGGAAAACCACGGTTTTGGTCGAACCCGCCAAGCCCGCTAAACCTGCAGAGATCACGAACGCCACTAGCTTATAGGCATCGGCGTTGTAGCCCAGCGACACCGCGCGGGGCTCGTTTTCACGAATCGCTTTTAGCACCTGGCCAAACGGCGAGTGCACCGTGCGTTGAATCAGCGCGAAGCCGAAGATAAAAATCGCGAACACAAAGTAGTACATCGCCAGGTTACTGCTCAGGCTGATAAACCCAAACAGTTCGCCACGGGGCACGCCATGCAAGCCATCCTCACCGCCGGTAAACGGCGCCTGCACAAACATGAAGTAGACCAGCTGGGCGATCGCTAAAGTCACCATGGCAAAATAGATACCCTGACGCCTGATGGAGAGCACCCCAAACACCACTCCAAGCAGCGTGGCTAGAACAGTCCCGGCGATAATACCCAGCTCAGGCGTCAGCCCTGGGTAGCTTGCCAACAGGTAGCCGGTTACGTAACCACCAGTGGCCAAGAAAGCCGCATGGCCGAAAGACAACAGACCCGCATAGCCAAGCAACAGGTTGAACGCACAGGCAAACAGCGCAAAACAGAGCACTTTCATCAAAAACACGGGGTAGGCCAAAAACGGCGCGACCAGACCCACCACGATTAGCGCCAGATAGAACATATTGCGGCGAAACTTGGCCCGCTTTTGACGTTCCAGTACCGCGGATGGCGCCGCCATTGATTGAGATTCTGCCATGTTCATGCCTCCTTACCGAACAGCCCAACGGGGCGCAACATGAGCACGAGGATCATGACAAGAAAGATCACCGTATTAGAGGCTTCGGGGTAGTACACCTTGGTCAGCCCTTCGATGATGCCCATGGAAAGCCCGGTAATAATGGCACCTAGAATCGAGCCCATCCCGCCGATGACCACCACCGCAAACACCACGATTAACAAACTCGACCCCATGGTCGGCGATACCGGATAGAGCGGCGCTGCCAACACGCCGGCAAACGCAGCAAGACCAACCCCAAACCCATAGGTGAGCGTGATCAGCAGCGGTACATTAACGCCAAACGCCTGCATCAACTGCGAGTTCTCAGTACCTGCGCGAAGGTAAGCACCCAACCGCGTACGCTCGATCATAAACCAGGTAAACAGGCACATCGCCAGCGCTGCCACCAGTACCCAGGCGCGATATGTCGGTAGGAACATAAAGCCCAGGTTCAAGCCGCCCTGGAGGATCTCCGGTGTAGCGTAACGCGCCCCGGAAACACCGAAGAAGTTGACCAGCGTGCCCTCAAAAATCAACGCCAAACCAAAGGTCAGCAGCAGCCCATAGAGGTGATCCAGATGGGCGATCCTGCGCAGCAAAAAGCGCTCTAGCAGCACACCGAAAGCGCCGACCACTAACGGCACCAATATGAGCGCCAGCCAGTAATTAATGCCCAAATAGCGAAAGCCCAACAGTGCGGCGAAGGCCCCCAGCATGTATTGCGCCCCATGGGCAAAGTTGACGATCTTCAACAGGCCGAAGATGACCGCCAGGCCCAGGCTAAGCAGTGCGTAAAAGGCGCCATTCACAAGACCCAGCGTTAGCTGGCCCATGAAGACGGCCATTGGCACGCCGAATATCATCGTCATAACGCGACTCTCCTCGCCCTCAAACAGTTGGCGGCAACTTGCCGCCAACCGGTTCTACACATCACTTGCGATGGCTATCTGGCTCAAGCTCAGCCGGGAAATTAGTTTTGCACCAATTTGCACTGGCTTTCAGATAGCGGGCGGTAGGCTTCTTCGGCGGGAATGGTGCTGAGGATTTCGTAAAGATCCCACTCACCGGTGGACTCATCCGGCGTTTTAACCTGGGCCAGGTACATGTCGTGGATCATGCGGCCATCTTCACGAATGCTGCCGTTGCGGGCAAAGAAGTCCTCAATAGGCATCTCGGCCATTTGTGCACGTACGGTTTCAGGGTCGTCGGTGCCAGCGGCTTCAACGGCTTTCAGGTAGTGCATGGTGCTGGAGTAGATACCCGCTTGAACCATGGTCGGCATGCGGCCTACTTCATCGAAATAGCGCTGTGCCCATTCGCGGGACTGCTCATCCATATCCCAGTACCAGCCTGTAGTTAGCAGCAGGTTCTGAGTGGCTTCCAGGCCAAGGGCGTGAACGTCATTCAAGAAAATCAACAGGCCTGCTAGCTGCTGCCCAGATTGAGTCAAGCCAAACTGGCTGGCCGTAGTGATCGCGTTAACGGTATCGGCACCGGCGTTGGCCAAGCCAATAATTTTCGCGCCAGAGCCCTGAGCCTGAAGAATGTACGAAGAGAAGTCGTTAGTCGGGAAGGGATGACGAACGCCGCCCACAATTTCACCGCCGCTCTCTTCCACTACTTTGGTTACATCGGACTCAAGTGCATGACCGAAGGCGTAGTCTGCGGTCAGCATAAACCAGCTGTCGCCGCCCTGCTCTACGACGGCTTTGGCGGTACCGTTAGCGAGCGGATAGGTGTCGTACACCCAGTGGATGTGGTTAGGAGTACAGTGTTCGTTGGTAATGCTAGAAGCCGCCGAGCCGGACACGATACCCAGACCATTGTTCTCTTCCAGCACTTTGGTCACCGCAATGGACACAGAAGACGCTACTAAACCGCCCACCATATCGACGTTATCCTGATCGATCCAACCACGCACGGTATTAGCACCGACGTCAGCGCTGTTGCGATCATCTGCACTGGAAATAACGATGGACGCGCCATTTACACTGCCGCCAAAATCGGCCACTGCCATCTCCATGGCGGTTAAGCCGCCGGGGCCTGCGAGGTCTCGATAAGTGCCTGACATATCGGCAAGGTAACCAATACGGACTTCACCATCGCTCATATCAGCCTGGGCGGTAGACATAGCGAGGCTTGAAGCGGCCGCGACGGCGATACTGGCGGCCAGCGTTTTTTTCATAAAGGTCATATTCGTCTCCTGGCCCGGAGGCCTTTGTTGTTGTGTAGTCTTTGAGCTGTCGTGAAAGTGCGTACTGCAAATTACTGATTAATATTGTTGTTTTGTGAGCAGCGAAACTGTTGACGGAATGAACATTTAAGTGTCTAGCCGTGTGTTATACCCCTAGCATTGAGTTGAGATGTTCCCGACGCGATGGCAGCTGCGCGGCGCTGATTTCTTCGACAATCTGACCGTGTTCCATCACGAAATGGCGATCCGCAAGCGGTGCTGCAAAGCGAAAGTTCTGCTCCACAAGCACAATGGTCATCCCACGCTCTTTAAGCTGAACCAACACTTCGGCAAGTTTCTGCACTATCACCGGGGCCAACCCCTCGGTAATTTCATCGAGCAGCAGCATGCGTGCCCCTGTACGCAGAATGCGCGCCATGGCTAACATCTGCTGTTCACCCCCGGAAAGCCGCGTCCCCTGGCTTCTACGCCGTTCATACAGGTTCGGAAACATGGCGTAGATTTCGTCCAGGCTCATACCGCCGGAACGCACAGTGGGTGGAAGCAATAGGTTCTCGTGCACATCCAAGCTTGCAAAAATACCGCGCTCTTCCGGGCAGTAACCCACCCCGAGACGCGGAATATGGTGCGGCTTCATATGCAGCGTTTCATTACCGTTAATCACAATAGAGCCCGTTCTGCGCCCCACCATGTTCATGATCGATTTCAACGTGGTACTTCGCCCGGCGCCGTTACGACCCAGCAGCGTTACCAGCTCGCCACGCTTCACATCAAAATTGACGCCGTGCAGGATGTGCGACTCGCCATAAAAGGTGTGTAGATCCTGCACCCGCAGCATTTCCAGGCTTTGCGTGTTTTCAACCGGCGCTTCGGCCTCAGCGATATTCATACGGCAGCTCCCTCTTTTTCAGAACCATCCTCTTCCGCGGCATCGCTGCCCATATAGGCTTCGCGTACCAATGGATTCCGAGAGACAGCGTCGTAATCGCCCTCAGCCAAAACAGCGCCTCGCGCCAACACGGTGATGCGGTCACACAGGCGGCTAACAACGCTCAGGTTGTGCTCCACCATTAATACAGTGCGCCCTTGGGACACCCGCTTAATCAGTGCCACGATGCGGTCAACGTCTTCTGCGCCCATACCTTGAGTAGGTTCATCAAGCAGCATCATGGTGGGGTCGAGCGCAAGCGTAGTGGCCAGCTCAAGTGCTCGTTTACGACCGTATGGCATTTCTACCGTTAGCGTATCGGCATATTCCCGCAGCCCCACTTCCTCCAGTAGCTCAAGCGCACGCTCATTAAGATGATCCAGGGATTTCTCAGATTTCCAAAAGTGAAACGAGGTACCCAGTTTGCGCTGCAGGGCCACTCGCACATTCTCCAACGCGGTCATGTGGGCGAATACCGCAGAAATCTGAAACGAACGCACCAACCCTAACTGAGCTATTTCGTTGGATTTTTTACTGGTGATTGAGTTGCCGCGATACAAAATATCGCCGCGGGTAGGCGGCAGAAATTTGGTCAATAAGTTAAATACGGTGGTTTTACCAGCACCATTGGGGCCGATCAGTGCGTGAATATGCCCTTCCTGTACCTGAAGATTGACATCGTCCACGGCGGTGAAGCCGCGAAACTCTTTGGTCAGCCCTCGAGTTTCGAGGACAGGTCCCTGAAGGACATCGTTTGCACTCATAGAGTGGCAAGCCTCTTATTGTTGTTGTGCTAAATCTTTACAGGCATGGCAAAAGCGGCTGCTACTGCCTTACCTGAACGTAAGGTGTATGTGCAAACTAGCAACTGTCGCTATAGCAATACAATTACAACTTTGGTCTATCGACGACATTTTTCTGAATTAACAACTGTCTTCAAAACATAAATATCAACAACTTACCTGATTTCAACGCTTTTCAACTGCTAGCAACAATTGCTTTACGTTAACGTAAACTTGTTTTAGCCTCAGTGGCAGTGTTCCATAGGAGTCATATATTGGGAACAACGCCTTATTGAGAGAACGTCACCATGAGCAAAACTTACTCGATCAGTGAACTAGCCAACGAGTTTGATTTAACCACCCGTAGCATTCGCTTCTATGAAGATCAGGAGCTGCTCCACCCTACGCGCCGCGGGCAAACCAGGGTTTACAGCAGCAAAGACCGTGTACGGCTGAAGCTCACCATTCGCGGTAAGCGGCTAGGGTTTTCATTGGCAGAGATACGCGAACTGTTCGAGCTTTGGGACGAAACCCGCAGCGGCAGTAAAAAGCAGCTGCATCTAATGCTTAGCAAAATAGGCGAGCGCCGTGCGGCGCTGGATCAACAAATGAAAGACATCACCATGGTGCAGCTAGAGCTTGAAAGCGCTGAGATCCGCTGCCGCCAAGCGCTCGAAGAACTACTCGAAAAAGAGCCTCAAGAAACACAAAACGAAGAAGAGCACGCGAGTTCGGCCGATAAAGCCTCAGCCCCCTCTTCCGCCACTATGCACTGACGCGTCCGCCAGCTCGATTAGCCGACAAAGCTACGCCAGCCCAGATGGCTAATTACAGATAGCAAACACAAATAATCAGCACAGGTGATTGACCATGTTTTCACACTACTCAGAACTCAATTTTGGCCTCGAAGACGAACTGAACATGTTACGCGAGCAGGTCAACGCCTTTGCTGCCAGCGAGATTGCCCCCCGTGCGGCCGAAATCGACCGCAACAACGAGTTCCCTAACGACCTGTGGAAGAAGTTTGGCGATATGGGGCTATTGGGGATTACCGTCTCGGAAGAGGATGGCGGCAGCGGCATGGGCTATCTGGCCCACTGTATCGCCATGGAAGAGATTTCCCGGGCCAGCGCATCGGTAGCGCTCTCTTACGGGGCCCACTCCAACCTGTGCGTTAACCAGATCAAGATCAACGCCTCCCCCGAGCAGAAAGCCAAGTACCTCCCCAAACTGATCAGCGGCGACCACGTGGGCGCTTTGGCCATGTCGGAACCCGGCGCAGGCTCGGATGTGGTCTCGATGCAGCTGCGTGCCAAGCAGAATGGCGATCACTACATCCTTAACGGCAATAAAATGTGGATCACCAACGGTCCGGATGCGGACGTACTGGTGGTGTACGCCAAAACAGATCCAGACGCCGGTTCCAAAGGCATCACCGCGTTTATTATCGAAAAAGGCATGCCCGGTTTCTCTACCGCCCAGAAGCTCGACAAGCTGGGTATGCGCGGCTCCAACACCTGCGAATTGGTATTCCAGGATTGCGCCGTACCCGCTGAGAATATACTTGGGGCTGAAGGCAAAGGCGTTCGCGTATTGATGAGCGGGCTGGATTACGAGCGCACAGTGCTTGCAGCTGGCCCGATCGGCATTATGCAGGCCGCCATGGATGTGGTGATGCCCTATATCCACGAGCGCAAGCAGTTCAACCAGTCAATCGGTGAGTTCCAGCTGGTGCAGGGCAAAGTGGCGGATATGTACACCACCCTGAACGCCTGCCGCGCCTATTTATACGCCGTAGCCGGTGCCTGTGACCATGGCCAAACGTCCCGCAAAGACGCTGCCGGGGTGATTCTCTACTGCGCCGAAAAAGCCACTCAGGTCGCGCTGGATTCCATTCAGCTACTCGGCGGCAACGGCTATATCAACGAATACCCCACCGGGCGCCTGCTGCGAGACGCCAAGCTGTATGAGATCGGTGCAGGCACCAGCGAGATTCGGCGGATGCTAATTGGTCGCGAACTCTTCACCGAAAGTAAGTAAGGGTCCTGTCATGAGCTCCATTTCCACTCAGATCAACCCGCGCAGCGATGTGTTTCAAGCCAACGAAGCCTCAATGCTCGGTGAAGTGAACAAACTGCGTGAACTGACCGCTGCCGTCGCCCAGGGTGGCGGTGCCAAAGCCCGCGAGCGTCACGAAAGCCGCGGCAAGCTGTTTGTACGCGACCGCATCGATCACTTGATCGATGAAGGTTCGCCATTTCTAGAGTTTTCCGCCCTTGCGGCGCACAACATATACGATAGCGAGATCCCTGCCGCTGGTGTGGTCACCGGTATTGGCCGTATTTCCGGCGTGGAGTGCGTGATCGTCGCTAACGACGCCACGGTAAAAGGCGGCACCTACTTCCCGCTAACCGTTAAAAAGCACATCCGCGCCCAGGAGATTGCCCGCAAGCATCGCCTGCCGTGTATCTATTTAGTCGACTCCGGCGGTGCCTTTCTGCCCCGTCAAGACGAAGTCTTCCCCGACCGCGATCACTTCGGGCGCATCTTCTATAACCAGGCGACCATGTCGGCCGAAGGCATTCCGCAAATCGCCGTGGTGATGGGCTCCTGCACCGCGGGCGGCGCTTACGTACCTGCCATGGCGGATGAGTCGATTATCGTTAAAGAGCAGGGCACAATTTTCCTGGGTGGCCCGCCCTTGGTAAAAGCCGCCACCGGTGAAAGCATCAGCGCTGAAGACCTGGGCGGTGCCGATGTTCACGCCAAGGTCAGCGGCGTTGCCGACCACTACGCGGAAAACGATGCCCATGCGCTGCAGCTTGCCCGCGCCTGTGTGTCGCGGTTGAACTGGCAAAAGCGCGGCAAGCTGGCCATGCAGGCGCCCAAGCCACCCAAGCTTGACCCTGCTGAACTGTATGGGATTGTCGGCACCGACCTGAAAAAGCCCTATGACGTGCGCGAAGTGATTGGCCGCATCGTCGATGACTCCGATTTCGACGAGTTCAAACGCTACTACGGCGAAACCCTGGTCACCGGCTTTGCCCATATTCACGGCTACCCGGTGGGCATCGTGGCCAACAACGGCGTGCTGTTTTCCGAAAGTGCAGTAAAAGGCGCGCACTTTATCGAGCTATGCGCTCAGCGCAAAATCCCGCTAATTTTCCTGCAGAACATTACCGGCTTTATGGTGGGTTCTAAGTATGAGCACGAAGGTATTGCCAAGCACGGCGCCAAGTTGGTCACCGCCGTGGCCTGTGCCAAGGTACCCAAATACACCGTCCTGATTGGCGGCAGCTTCGGCGCCGGTAACTACGGTATGTGTGGCCGCGCTTACGACCCCAACCTGCTGTTTATGTGGCCCAACGCGCGCATTTCAGTGAT
Source organism: Halomonas sp. A3H3 (assembly GCF_000982975.1). Classification (NCBI taxonomy): domain Bacteria; kingdom Pseudomonadati; phylum Pseudomonadota; class Gammaproteobacteria; order Oceanospirillales; family Halomonadaceae; genus Halomonas; species Halomonas sp. A3H3. Next base: position 4,956,830 of record NZ_HG423343.1, read on the forward strand.
GGGCGGCGAGCAGGCGGCGGGCGTATTGGCCCAGGTTAAGCGCGAGCAGCATGAGCGCGAAGGCCGCGAGTGGAGTAAAGCGGACGAAGAAGCCTTTAAGCAGCCCACCCGCGACCAGTACGAGCATCAGGGCCACCCCTACTACGCCAGCGCCCGCTTATGGGACGACGGCGTGATTGATCCGCTGCAAACCCGCGATGTGTTAGGGCTTTCTTTAGCTGCCGCGATGAACGCAGAAATTGAAGAGACACGCTTCGGCGTGTTCCGGATGTAAGGGGGTCTTACCATGGCTTACTCAACACTGAATATAGAAGAGGGTGTGGCGCGCCTGACCTTAAACCGCCCCGAGGTGCATAACGCTTTTGACGACAGCCTGATCGCTGAGCTAAACGCGCACCTTGACCAATTGCATACGTTGGCCGATTCAGGCGATGTGCGCGCGGTAGTGCTGGGTTCAGAAGGCAAAAGCTTCTCCGCGGGTGCCGATCTGAACTGGATGAAGCGCATGGTCGATTACGACCTGGAAGATAACCTCGCCGATTCCCGCAAGCTCGCCGCACTCATGCACGGCCTGGATACGCTGCCCTGCCCTACCGTCTGCCGTGTGCAAGGCGCCGCCTTTGGCGGCGCGGTGGGTTTGGCCGCTTGCTGCGATGTGGTGATCGCCTCAGGCAAAGCCAAATTCTGCCTTTCGGAAGTCAAAATTGGCCTATCGCCCGCGGTCATCAGCCCTTACGTGCAGCGGGCTCTGGGCGAGCGACAGATGCGCCGCTATGCGTTAACCGCAGAAGTCATGGACGCCGAAATAGCGCTCGCGCTGGGTTTAGTCCATCTAGTGGTGGAGCACGATAAGCTAGACGACGAAGTGGACGCCATGCTGGCCACTCTGTTAGCCGGCTCGCCCCAAGCCCAGCGCGCCACCAAGGCGCTGATGGCCTCGGTCGCTCAAGCACCTGACAGTGACGCCACTCGGGAACATACCTGTCAGGTGATCGCCAAACTGCGGGTAAGCCAAGAAGGGCAAGAGGGTTTATCCAGTTTCTTTGAAAAGCGCCGCCCCGCCTGGGCCGATTCTAATAACACACCCCACGCTTCGGAGCGTCGCTCATGAGTCATTCACCCCCTATTGAAAAAAACGAAAGAGCCGAAAAAGCCGCTCGCACGACGCCTTTTGACACGCTTCTAGTCGCCAACCGCGGTGAAATCGCCTGCCGCGTGATGCGCACTGCGCGCCGTATGGGCCTGAAAACCGTCGCGGTTTACTCTGACGCCGATGCCAGCGCACGCCACGTGCGTGAAGCCGACGAGGCCGTTCGTCTGGGGCCTGCCGCCGCCCGGGAAAGCTATCTCAATATTGATGCGGTGATCGAAGCTGCCAAGCGCACCGGCACCGGCGCGATTCACCCCGGTTACGGCTTTCTTTCCGAAAACGGTACCTTCGTCAAAGCCCTTGAAGAAGCGGACATTACCTTCGTTGGCCCGCCCGCCTCGGCGATTGCCGCCATGGGCGATAAATCCGCTGCCAAGGCGCGCATGGCCAATGCGGGCGTGCCGCTGGTGCCGGGCTACCACGGTGACGACCAGGACGACGCCCTGCTGCGCAGCGAAGCCGACAAAATTGGCTACCCGGTGATGCTCAAAGCCAGCGCCGGTGGCGGTGGTAAAGGCATGCGCGTGGTTGAATCTGGCGATAGCTTCCAGGCCGCGTTAGACGGCTGCCGCCGTGAATCCAAAGCCGCTTTTAGTGATGACAGGATGCTGATCGAGAAGTATCTGGTGCAGCCCCGCCATGTGGAAGTGCAGGTATTCTGCGACCGCCATGGTAACGGCGTTTACCTGTTCGAGCGGGATTGCAGCGTTCAGCGCCGCCATCAAAAAGTCATTGAAGAAGCCCCCGCCCCCGGTATGACGGCGGAGCTGCGTAGCGCTATGGGCGATGCCGCCGTCCGCGCCGCCCAGGAGATCGGCTACGTGGGCGCGGGCACCGTCGAGTTTCTTTTAGACATTGACGGTTCGTTCTACTTTATGGAGATGAACACTCGCCTCCAGGTCGAGCACCCGGTCACCGAAATGATCACTGGCCAGGATCTGGTCGAGTGGCAGTTGCGCGTCGCCATGGGCGAGCCGCTCCCTTGCAGCCAGGATGAGCTGACGATCACCGGCCATAGCTTTGAAGCGCGTATCTACGCCGAAGACCCGGATCAGGATTTCCTGCCCGCTACCGGCCTGCTCACTCGCTTTGCACTGGATTTAGAAGGCGCTGGTCTAAGCGGCGACCAGGTACGTTTAGATAGCGGTGTAGAGAGCGGCGATGCGGTGTCGATGCACTACGACCCCATGCTCGCCAAGCTGATCGTTCACGGTGCCGACCGAGATGCGGCGTTGGCCACGCTTAACCGCGCACTAGCAGCGCTGGACGTTCAAGGGGTTGTCACTAATCGCGCCTTCTTGATGCGCCTGGCAACGCATCCGGGCTTTAAGAACATAGAGCTGGATACCCGCTTTATCGAGCGCAACGAAGCGACGCTGTTTGCAGCCCGTACTTACAGCATGGAGGCCTACGCGAGTGCCGCGCTGATCGGCCTGAATCAACTTACCCAGGAGTGCGAAAGCGACTCGCCCTGGGATCGCCACGACGGCTTCCGCCTCAACGCACCGCACACCATTCGCATTGCCCTGTGTGACCCGGCAAGTGCGCAAGCGCCGGATAGCGATGAAGCGGTAGTGATCGTCGAAGGTAAACGCAGCCCTGGCGAGTCGCTGTGGAATCTCACTATTGGCGACGAAACCCTTACCGCGAGTTTGCAGCCGCTCACCGGCGATGCGGTAGCGGTTACCTTGAATGGCCACCGCCGCCGCCTGCAGGCCCGCCGCGACGGTCACGTGGTGGTTATGGCCGACCCAAGCGGTGAAACCCGCCTGTTCTGGCGGCGCATCGATGCCATTGATCACGGTCACCACGAGGCAGAATCCACGCTGACCGCACCCATGAACGGCACGGTCGTTGCATTGCTGGTAGAGCCCGGCGTTAATGTCGAAAAAGGCATGCCGCTAATGGTGATGGAAGCGATGAAAATGGAGCACACCATGACCGCCCCCGCCGATGGCAGCGTGGAGACGTTCCACTTCCAAGCCGGGGACACCGTGAGCCAAGGCGCCGTGCTGCTCGACTTTGCGGTCAACGAATAGGAGTCACTGATGCCATTGCCTACCTCTGTAAAGCTGTTTGAAATGTCGCCCCGTGACGGCCTGCAAAATGAGCCGGGGGCCATTGTGCCCACCGGGACTAAGATTGCTCTGATCGAGCGGCTTGCTAAAGCGGGTATCACGCATATCGAAGCCGCCAGCTTTGTATCACCCAAATGGGTGCCACAAATGGGCGACGCCGTTGAGGTCATGGCCGGCATCAAACGCCAGCCAGGCGTGGTGTACTCCGCGCTGACGCCTAATCTAAAAGGGCTCGAAAACGCGCTAACCGTGGGTGTTGAGGAGGTCGCGGTATTTGGTGCGGCGTCTGAAGCCTTCTCGCAAAAGAACATTAACTGCTCCATTGCTGAATCACTGACCCGCTTTGAGCCGGTGTTAGAGCGCGCCCGAGAGGCTGGCGTGCGCGTGCGCGGCTACGTCTCCTGCGTATTGGGCTGCCCCTACGAAGGCGAGATAGCCTCCGCCAAAGTGGCTGAAGTGGCCAAGGCGCTTTATGAGATGGGCTGCTACGAGGTGTCCCTGGGCGACACCATTGGCGTCGGCACGCCGCTGGCTGCTAAACGCATGATTGAGGCGACGCGCCAACAGGTGCCCATTGAGTTTCTGGCCGCTCACTTCCACGACACCTACGGCATGGCGCTGGCCAATCTTTATGCCGTCCTAGAAGAAGGCGTTAGCGTTATTGATGCCGCTACCGCGGGACTTGGCGGTTGCCCCTATGCCAAGGGCGCTTCCGGCAACGTAGCCACTGAAGACGTGCTCTATCTGCTGGAAGGGCTGGGGATCGAAACGGGCATCGACCTACAGGCCGTGATTGAAACCGGCTACTGGATCACCCACGAGCTAGGCCGCAAGCCCAGTTCAAAGGTGGCCTTGGCAAAAGGCCTTAGCCGTTGAAATAAAACATGAATAATAAAAATTAAAAGCAGCGAGTTATCCCCTGCCTTCCCGTTCGGACAAGAAAAAATATCGGAGAGATACACCATGGCATCACCTGCGCTTACCCAACCCAGCTACTCCAGCAGCATGGCTGACAAGCCGCTTCTTGGCATGACGATCGGCGATAAATTTGACCAAATCGCGACACAACATGCTGATAATGACGCGCTGATTGTACTGCATCAGAACATTCACTGGAGCTATCGCCAGCTCCAGGAAGAGGTCAACCGCTGTGCCCGTGCGCTGCTCTCCATCGGCGTCAAGAAAGGCGACCGTGTGGCCATTTGGGCACCCAACTGCAGCGAATGGACATTGACTCAGTTCGCCACTGCCAAAATCGGTGCCATTCTGGTCAACATTAATCCCTCTTACCGTACCCATGAGCTGGAATACGCACTGAACCAGTCTGGTGCGCGCTTTCTGGTCACTGCCAACAGCTTTAAAAGCTCTGACTACAGCGCCATGCTGTATGAGCTGGCACCCGAGTTAAAAACCAGTAACGATGGCGAGCTGAAGTCGCAAAAGCTGCCCGACCTTGAGTGCATTATTAATTTAAGCAGCGAAAAGCTGAGCGGCATGTGGCGCTGGTCTGACCTGATGAAAGAAGCCAATAAGGTTAGCCAAACCGATGTTGACGATCTGCAGGCGACGCTGCAGTTTGATGATGCGATCAATATTCAGTACACCTCGGGCACCACTGGCTTTCCTAAGGGCGCGACGCTTTCCCACCACAATATTCTCAATAACGGCTTCTTCGTAGCGGAGAGCATGGGCTTTACCAGTGAAGACCGCCTGGTGATTCCGGTGCCGCTTTACCACTGCTTTGGCATGGTGATGGGCAACCTGGGCTGTATGACCCACGGCGCCACCATGATCTACCCGGATGAGGGCTTCGATCCCGGCAAGGTGCTCAAGGCAGTGCACGATCAAAAAGCCACCGCGCTCTACGGCGTGCCCACCATGTTTATCGCCGAGCTTGAACACGAGGGTTTTGCTAGCACTGACTTCTCCACACTGCGCACCGGGATTATGGCGGGCTCGATCTGCCCTGCGGAAATCATGAAGCAGGTCATCAACAAGATGAATATGAAGGGCGTGCAGATCGCCTACGGCATGACGGAAACCAGCCCGGTCTCCACTCAAACGGGTGCCAACGACAGCATTGAGAAACGCGTTTCCACCGTGGGCCGTACCCAGCCTCACTTAGAGAACAAAATTGTCGACCCTGGCAACGGCGGCATTCTGCCTCGGGGCGAAATCGGCGAGCTGTGTACCCGCGGCTACAGCGTAATGCTGAAGTACTGGAACAACGATAAAGCCACCGCCGAGGCCATCGACGAAGCGGGCTGGATGCACACCGGCGATCTGGCCACCATGGATGAAGAGGGCTACATCCAGATCGTCGGCCGCATCAAAGATATGGTCATTCGCGGCGGCGAGAACGTCTATCCCAAAGAGATCGAAGAATTTCTCTACGCCCACCCGGCGATCTCAGAAGTACAGGTCACCGGCGTGCCCGACAAGAAGTATGGTGAAGAGCTGATTGCCTGGGTGAAACTCAACAGCACCGCGGGTGACGTCACCGGTGAAGAGCTACGCGAGTACTGCAAAGGCAAGATCACCCACTTCAAAATTCCGCGCTACTTTAAGTTCGTTGACGAGTTCCCGATGACCGTCACCGGCAAGATTCAGAAATTTAAAATGCGTGAAATTTCCATTCAAGAGTTGGGCTTGGATCAAGAATCGTAAGCGATGACCCCTTCCAACCCTTTAGCCAACCACTATCAGCGCGCCCTGCGCGCTGATGAGATATTGGCGCAGATCAATGCTCACTACCCTGCTGGCCCTACGCTGCACCAATTGGCGCCTTTGGATCAGCTGCATATTGGCGGTGTGGCAGCCTCTACTCGGCTGCTGGAACGACTCACCCCTGACGACCACGGAAAAGTTTTAGATATTGGCGCGGGGCTGGGCGGGCTAATGCGCCAAGGTGCTTCACTCGGTTTTCAAATGACGGGGCTGGATATTACCCACGGCTTCAGTGCGCTCAATAAATCGCTGAGCTTACGGGTAAATCAGCCAGACGCCCCACCGCTTGCCTGGGTAACGGGCGATGCTAGCGCTCTGCCCTTTGCGGATAACAGCTTTGATGCCGTGCTGTTTCAGCACAGCCTGCTCAATATGCCCAATGTCTCCAAGGTAATCACAGAAAGTCGACGAATTCTGCGCCCCGGTGGGCAGTTAGTGATGCACGAGGTCGTCAGTGGCCCCAACGTGGCGCAACTTCGCTACCCAGTGCCTTGGGCAGCCTCCTCCAAGCACTCCCATCTACTTACCTTGGTTGAACTAACTCGACTGCTTGAAGTGGGCGGCTTTCAACTTGAACACGTGGACGACTGGAGCGAAATGGCTTTGGCGTGGCGCCAGCGGCAACGTCAAAAAGAGCAGACACCCCGGCAAGCGGTGCTGTCCCCCCAGTGGGTATTTGGTGAGCGCTTTATCACTATGGGTAAAAATTTAGTCGATAACCTAGCCCAGGGCGCAATTAAAGTGGTGGAAATCCAAGCCAGTTGCTAATCTGAATAGAATTGCTTTTTCCTCTCTACCCATGGCTATACGACAACACTTGGGTATGTACCGATAGGTGTAAGAGAAATGCCAATCAAACGCTTGGCAAGCACCCTGCTCTGCTGCTCCGTTCCCTGGTTTAGCAGCTACGCCGACGACACTCCGCCGGTGATGGCCTATACCGCCCCTAATAGCGAACTCATGCAGCTGGATAACGGCGTTATCTTAGAAGGCAGTGACCTTCAAAGCCTTGATAACTATACCAGCGGTTTTCGGGTCACCGCAGGCTACAGCCCCTGGCGACTCCCCCAACTCGATATTGGCGCTGAAATTGCCTACCGGGAAAGCGACGAAATCTCCACTTCCTCCGGTGTTAACCCCCTCATTATGGATACACTCAGTTTGGGTGGCGCCATTGTTGCCGGAGTTCGCATGGGCGCCTTTAGCGTCTATGCGAAGTCCGGCATCACAGAATGGCGTGGTGAAAGCGACCTGGAAGGCGCCGATGAAAGCGGTACTGCATTGCTGCAAGGTTTCGGCGCCACGGTGACGATCAACCGACTCGTCAGTCGCCTAGAGTATGAACGCATCGACGCTCCAACCCTCAGCCACCTCAATATGCTAAGTGCCTCATTGCATCTTCCGTTCTAACGCCCAACCTAAATTAATTTAAATTCGCTTTTCTCTGATTACCCATCGATTTGTAAGATATGGCTTAAAATTTTGTAAGCCATTTCTTACAAGCGTGTAAGCCATTAACGCTTCGTGCCCTCAAGGGGTTGCGCTTCAACTCTGCCTCGCTATTCTGACCGCTTCTCATTAGCAGTTAATGATCCAAGGAGCGGAGCGATGGCGGACAAAACGGGCCTGCAATTTACCCTGACCCTACCCGGGGCCGATGACACCGCCGTGGTGCGCTTTACCCATCGCGAGGCGCTGTCGGAGCCGTTTGCGCTCTCGGTTGAGTTTGCCAGCCGTACCCACAACCTATCGCCCAGCGACTGTTTGGATCAAAACGCCACCCTGACCATTTGGCAGGACGGCGAGCCGCTACGTCGTATCCATGGCATGATTTCAGAGCTGCACCGCGGCGATAGGGGGCACCGCCGCAGCTTTTATCGGGTGGAGATTCGTCCCGCGCTGTGGCGATTATCGCTACGCCATAATTCGCGTATCTTTCAGGATAAGTCCCCCTATGATGCCATCACGACGCTCGCTAATGAGCGCAGTCTCACCGATATCGGCTTTGCTACCACCCGCACGCCCCTCGACCGGGAGTTTCTGGTTCAGTACCGCGAGACCGACCTGGCCTTTATCGAGCGTTTAGCCGCCGAAGAGGGTTGCTTCTATTTTCATGAGTTTGAGAACGCCGAGGGCGGCAAACACCAGCTGGTGTTTGCCGATGCCACCGTGGTGCTGCCCAGCGTGGGTGAGCGCACCTACCACGGCCGCGCTGGGGGCACACCGCCCCGACGCCATGTGCGTAAATTGCGTCAGGCCAACCGGGTGCGCCCCGCCTCGGCGATGCTCAAGGACTACACCTTTAAAAACCCGCCCTATGCGCAGATCCATGAGCACCTCGCTCCCAACTTGGGCGAACACGCCCAGCGGGAGGATTACGAACACTTTGACTACCCCGGCCGCTATAAGAAGGACGCTTCCGGTAAGCCCTTTACCCGCCACCGCTTAGAATCCCTGCGCGCCGACGCCACCACCGCCGAAGCCGAGAGTGACCTGCCCGAGCTCGCCCCCGGCATCTGCTTTACCCTCACCGACCACGATATCGATAGCCTTAACCAAGCGTGGCAGGTGGTCTCAGTGATCCACCACGGCGAACAGCCCC
>NZ_HG423343.1:4965486-4979721 GCF_000982975.1 Halomonas sp. A3H3
TTTATCAAGCTCGACCCCGGCGGCGTGACCATTGTCGGCCCCCAGGTCAAGATCAACTCCGGCGGTAGCCCCGGCCGCGGCCAGGGCCAGGCGATTGTACTGCCCCGCTTACCCGGGGAAGCCGAGCCTGAGGAGAGCGAGGACGTTACCCTTGAGCCGCACCAGACCCCACTGCTCAGCAGCGACATCACCGCCGCCACGCCGTTGGCGTTAGACGATATCGACATCACCGATGGCCTGGCCGACGACTGCAGTGCCTGCCAACCGGCGGTGGGTAGCCCGGTGAACCCGCTGCTGGGCGCCAAGCTGCTGCCCGCCGAGACCGATTTTGCACTCCCCGCGCCACGGCCGTTTGTGTTTAGCCGTGGCTACCTCTCCAGCAACGGAGCGGTAGGCGCCCTGGGTCAGGGTTGGTCGCTCCCCGGCGAGTCTCTGGCCATTACCCTCAATGACGACGCCTGTATTGTCCAAGATGCCCAGGGCCGTGCGATTACCTTTGGTTCACTGGCCCCCGGCCAGGCACGCTTCTCGCCCACCGAACAGCTATGGATACGCCGCGGGGGTGCCTCAACCGCTGAAGATAGCAACGCGCCCCGCTGGCAAGCCCTGGACGAGACGTTGCGCAATGATCCTGAGCGTATCGTGTTAAGCGATGCCAGCGGGCTTTACTATGTGTTTGCTAACCCAACAGACGTGGCAACCATTGGCGCGAGTTCAGGCGATAACGTAGGAAATAATAGCGCCCGCTGGCCCTTAATCGAAGAGCGCGACCGCAACGGCTACACCACCCAGTACCGCTGGGAGGGTGATCTGTTGGTGCGGGTGATCGACAGCGCCCAGCGCCACTACCAGCTGGTCTACGATGCCCTGTTACCCGCGATGCAAGGCGACACCGGGCAGCGCTTGACCGGCGTCAAGCTGGTGCAGGCCCACGACGGTGAGTCGGCGGACGAGTGGTTAGTGCGCTACTCCTATAGCCCGGTGGGGGATTTGATTGCGGTGCGTCACCGCCACGGTGAAGTGGTGCGCGAGTTCGAGTGGCAAGCGCATATGCTTACCGCCCACCGGGTACCCGGCGGCATGGAAGCCCACTACACCTGGGATCGCCACGCCCCGGATGGCCGCGTGGTCGGCCAGCAGGAAGCCGGTGGCTTGGCGCGGACGTACAGCTACCAAGTGGATCATACGCTGGTCACCGACAGCCTGGGCCGGGAGGAGCGCTACCACTTTGTGGGCAGCGGCCCCGGCCGCCGCTGGACGGCCCATACCCGCGCCGATGGCTCGCGGATCGAGTTTCGCTATGACCGTGCCGGTCTCAAAGTAGCCACGGTGGATCCGCTGGGCCACGAGATGCTAATCGAGCGCGATGACCATGGTCAGGTGATCGCCCAGGTAGCCCCGGATGGCACCCGCTGGGCCATTGAACGGGATGCCCTGGGGCAACCGGTTAACATCGAAGGCCCTGGCGATCAGCGCTGGCAGATCCCACGTAACGACCTCGGCCATCCGTTGGAAGTCATCGGGCCGGAAGGCACCACCGCCTTCGCCTACGACAATACCGACCTGCCCGACCGCCCTACCACTGTCACCGATGCGGGGGGTGCTACCCACCAACGCGAGTGGAACGCCCTGGGCCAGATCACCGCCCAGATCGACTGCTCCCAGCAGCGCACCGAGTACGCCTACGACCGCCACGGCTATCTGGCCAGTGTCACCAACGCCTTGGGCGAGACCACCCGCACCCAGCACGACGAGATGGGTCGACGACTCGCCACGCAACTGCCGGACGGCACCCACTGGCACCACCATGTGGATGCGCTTGGGCGGCTGGTGGAGCTGGAAGGCCCGCAAGGGTTTAGGCAACAATTCTTCTTTAATGACCACGGCCGCCAGGTGCAACGCATCGAGGCCGACGGCAGCCAGCAGTTCACCGCTTACGATGACATTGGCCGCCTCAGCGAGCTGACCCTGGGCAACGGCGCGGTCTACCGCTTTGCTTATGACGAGATGGATCGCTTAGCCAGCGAGACCGGCCCCGATGGCCGGGAGCAGCAGTACCGCTACGATGACGCCGGGCGACTGATCGAACGCATTGAGGCCAATCGCCCCGGCCCTGATGGTCAGCCGCTGGTCACTAAGTACGACTATGACGAAGCTGGTCGCCTCACCGCCCGGCACCTGCCCGCCACGGAACACGCCCCGGCCAGCACGGAGCAGTACCAGTGGGGCACCAATGGCCAGCTACTCAGCGTCACCAACGACCACGGCGAGGTCAGTTTTAACTACGACCACGCCCAACGCTTAATCGGCGAACAGCAGCAACATGCAGGAGAGAGTGGTTGGAGCTGGCAACACCAGCATAGCCTGACGGCTACCGGCGCGCCCCAGGCTAGTCAGTTCGGTGAACTACCGGCGCTCAACTGGCACACCTACGGCAGCGGCCACCTGCACGGCCTAAGTGCCCCAGGCCTGGATCTGGAAATCGCCCTGGAACCCGATGCGCTGCACCGGGAGACCCAGCGCCGCCTCAGCACCGGCGCCAAGGCGCACAACCAGCCGCTGGTGTTGGAGCGCGGGTACACGAACCTGGGCCAACTGGATCACCTCACCCTGCGCAGCCCGGACACCGCCAGCCAGCAGAGCTATCGATACGACGCCCTGGGCCGGATGAGCTTCCGCAGCCTGCAAGGTGATCCAGCAGAAAAAGTCATCGCCTACAGCTACGACGCCGCCGGGCGCTTGATCGGCAGCCAGCACGGCGACCACGCCCACCGCTACTCAGTGGACGCGGCGGGCAATCGGTTAGAAGGCCAACAGGCCCTTTCTGATAATCGACTGGGGCAGTTAAACGGTACCCGCTTCCGCTACGACGGTGCCGGTAACCTGATCGAACGCCAACAGCCCAACGGCGAACGCCTAACCCTGGGCTACGACGGCGCGAATCGCCTAGTGCACCTGATCCACGCCAGCGAGCTGGGGGCGACCCGCGAAGCCACTTACCGCTACGACGGCCTGGGAAGACGCATCAGCAAAACCGTACGTCACACCAATGGCACCACCGCCACCACCCACTACGGCTGGGATGGTGACCGCATTGTAAGGGAAGAAACGGATAGCCAGCGCACTACCGTGGTCTATGAGCCTGGGAGTTTTGTGCCCATGCTGCGCATTGATGACACTCAACAAGGCCAGGTACTCAGCGCCTACATCACCGACGCCCTGGGTACACCGATGCAACTGGTCACCCCCAACGGCCAACCCCGCTGGCTCGCCGAACCCGACGACTGGGCAGCCGTCAAAAACCAACGCGCCGTGCGCAACGTCACCCAACCAATCCGGTTCCAGGGCCAATGGCACGACGAAGAGAGTGGCCTCTACTACAACCGCCACCGCTACTACGACCCGCAGCAAGGCAGGTATATCAGCCAGGATCCGATTGGTCTTAACGGTGGCACTAACTTGTATGGGTATGTGACCAACCCGACAGGGATGGTGGATCCGCTGGGGCTGAGTGGTTTTTTAGGTGCTGACTTTAGCGATCTTATGGGCTCTACCACATCCTGCCCCCAAGAGGGTGAACTTGGTAACTGCAAAAAATGGCCTCCACTCGCGCCCTCAGGCGCTGACATCGACAGTAATATAGCAAATGCAAGTGATAAATGGAGTCCGTGGTGGTTTAGGAATCAAGTGAAAAATGGAGGGCCCTGGGATTACAAGCAGCAAGGTAGTGATTATGAAGACTTCGGCAATTTTAACTATGGCGCTACTGGGGCAGCTTTTGGCTTTCCTGATACAATCCTCTTGAATGAAGCAGGTCGAGCGCAGCAAGCTGCGGGAACTTCTTTACCCTCCTGGGGTAGCCCAGGGCCTAGCTTATTCCCCTTTCTCGGCACAGCTCCTTTTGGCGATGATCCGCAAGATCAGTACTGGATTAAGGAAGGAATAGATTTTTATCGTAATAGAGAACAGTGGAACACTCCTATTCAACTCGGACCATGATGAGATGAAAGTTTTGAAGATAATAATCATTGGTAGTAGTTTTGTTTTACTCGCTCTTTTAGGTATTGTGGTGTGGTTTTTTTTCAGTGGAGGTATTTTTTCAGATTGTGAAACACATGAAATTTCCCGCAGTAAATCTCCGAGCGGTAAATATGAAGCCATGGTTTATATCAAAGGCTGTGGAGCAACGACACCATCTGCGACGATAGTAGCACTTAGACAAGATGAAAAGGTTAGCGCCTTCGAAGATATTTTCATTATAGAGGCTGCTGTATCTATAGATTTTGAATGGACAGGCCCCGACCAATTAAAGATTTTCTCACCCAAAATTATAACTAATGCAGATATATTTAGAAAAGAAATGAATTGGCAAACAGTGTCTATTGAATATCAATAGAAGTGGGCAGCCAATTGGCTTTCTTTAGGCAGGGAAGAGCAGTACCATGACGATACCCTGAGTCGGATGAGCTTCCGTGCACTGTAAGGCGATCAAGCATCAAAAGTCATCGCCTGCAGCTACGACGCCGCCGGGCGTCTAATCGGCAGCCAGCATGGTGACCACGCCCACCGCTACAGTGTGGCGCGGCCGGTAATCGGTTAGAAGGCCAACAGGCCCTTTCTGATAATAGCCTGGGACAGCTAAACGGTACCCGCTACCGCTACGACGGGGCCGGTAACCTGATCGAACGCCAACAGCCCAACGGCGAACGTTTAACCCTGGGCTATGACGGCGCGCATCGCCTACCACGCCAGCGAACTGGGGGCTACCCGCGAAGCCACCTACCGCTACGACGGCCTGGGAAGACGCATCAGCAAAACCGTGCGCCACACCAACGGCACCACCCACTACGGTTGGGACGGTGATCGCATCGTGCGCGAAGATACGGACAATCAGCGCACCACCGTGGTCTACGAGCCGGGCAGTTTTGTGCCCATGCTGCGTATTGATGTCACCCAGCAAGGCTAGGTACTCAGCGCCTACGTCACCGACGCCCTGGGTACGCCGATGCAGTCAGCCACCCCCAACGCCAACCCCGATGGCTCGCCGAACCCGACGACTGGGCCGCGGTCAAAAACCAACGCGCCGTGCGCAACGTCACCCAACCGATCCGCCTCCAGGGCCAGTGGCGCGACGAAGAAAGCGGTATCTACTACGACCCACAGTAAGGCAGATGCATCAGCCAGGATCCGATCAGCCTCAACGGCGGCACGAACTTGTGTGGTTATGTAAATAATCCGACGGGGATGGTGGATCCGCAGGGGTTAGTGGCCCAAGTATGCGCGGTACCAGGCCCCACGATGGCAGCTTGTGTTTCAGCTGGACAATGGCTTTTAGGTGCATTGGGAATAGGGGCCACTGCGACTGCAGTATCTACCATCTCTAGCCCTACAAATGATACGTTTCAAACACGCCCTGGCGCATATACTGGCACTCATTCAAGTACAGAAGAAATAATGCACCGCGGAAGAATTCAGGCACAAGGTGGTGGCCTAGAGGCGTCAGTTGCTTGGTCACAAATGAGCTCTCCCAGTTCAGCAGAAGAGCTATTGATGCTTGATGAGAGGCAAACACAGTTGACAAAAATGTAAATACGAAAGCGAGCTAGAGATTTTAATCAGGCAGAACGCTTTATCAATAACGCAGGAAATGCTGGCGGTGTTATGGCCCCCGTTTCTAGAAGTTTCCCTCGGGGTAATGCTATTCGTGTTGATATAGAAGTCATTACGGGTGAAGCATTTGTTCCATAAAAGATTACTGAGGCTAAATATGATGATTTTCGAAGTTTGGGAAGATGAGGACGGCACGACGCTGTCTACTGTAAATAATATAGCCGAATAAAAAAAGAAAGTGCTGCTTTCTCAGAATGCGAAGCTACTATATAGAATAGAGGCTGATAGTTATGAAGAAGCAATGATTAAATACCATCATAAAATGGGTTGGGAACGATACAAACCTATGAAAGAAGAATAATATTGGCAGCAGTTCATCGCGTTTGATCACCACTTAATCTATGTAATGATGCGGTTTACGGTGGAGGGGAGCTAATAAATCAGCGCACCACAGCAAACCGCCATTATTTACGTCATTACCTATGCATTGTGCTCCTGATCAACTTCAGGCGGTGTCCAAATAGGCACATCTTGCCGCTGGGGTTCGGGCCAATCCTGCTTCATTGCGCTGTTCAACGACTCTTCCAGCTTCATAAATAGCTCGCCGTAGCGGGGGCTGAAGCTGATGCCCTCTTCGATCTCTTTCCAGGCTTCAAACAGTTCATCTTCGTGGGCATCTTCGTTCTGTACAAAGGCCCAAGTCATCTGCTTAGCTCGCATAGGGTGCACGCCCATGGCAGTCAGTGCGTGCCCACCCAACTCCAGCGCTGAATGATAGGTTTCACTGATAACGTCGTCGGCCCCTGCATCACGTAGTTGATAGCCATGACCACGGTCGAACGCACGGGCCAGCACCCACACTTGGGGGTAAGCATGCTTCACATGCTTAACCATCTGCACGGCACGCTCACGATCGTCTAACGCGATAACTAGTAACCTAGCGTGCTCAATCCCTGCGGTCTCAAGCAAGTCGGAGCGGCTGGCGTCACCAAAGTAGCTTTTGATATTAATTTTGCGCAGATTCTCGATCTGCTCAATCTCCAGATCCAGCGCCACGATGGGGATATTATTGGCGCGCAGCAAGCGGCAGATTATTTGTCCAAACCGCCCTACCCCCGCAACGATAACCGGTGCCTGCTCCTCAATAGCATCGGCTTCGCGATCATCGTTTTTAGCGATAAGGTAGCGCGGCAGCACCAGCCGGTCATAGGCAATAAATAGCAACGGCGTTAAGAACATCGATAGCGCCACGACTAACGAAAGCACCTGGGAGATATCGGTAGGAATCACGCTGTTTTGAACGCTGTAGGTCAGCAGCACAAAGCCAAACTCACCGGCTTGGGCAAGGCTTAAAGTAAACAGCCAGCCGTTGCTACCAGGCACTCGAAATAGCAGCGCCAAACCCAACAGAATCACACCTTTAACAACGATAACCGCCACGCCTAGCGATAGCACCGTGCCCCACTCCGCTGCTAACACCGAGAAGTTGATGCCCGCCCCTACGGTAATAAAGAACAGCCCCAGTAGTAGTCCTTTGAAGGGCTCAATATTGGCTTCCAGCTCGTGCTTAAATTCACTGTTGGCGAGCACCACCCCCGCCAGGAAGGCACCCAGCGCGGGGGATAAATTGACCACACTCATCAGTGCGGCGATGCCAATCACCAACATCAACGCTGTAGCGGTAAACACTTCACGCAGGCCAGAGCCAATCACATAGCGAAACAGCAGCGGCATTAAGTAGTAGCCGCCGGCGATGACACTCACGATGGCACCCACGACCACTAAGGCGTGCGCCCAGCCGGGCAAGTGGGCTACCAGGCTTAAGCTGGCGTGACCGTCATCACCGCCCGCCCCCATCAACTCAGGCAGCGCCAGCAGCGGGATCAGCGCCAACATGGGGATTACCGCAATATCCTGAAACAGCAGCACCGAAAAAGCGCTGCGCCCACCCTCGGTTTTGGCCAGCCCCTTTTCATTCAGTGTTTGCAGCACAATCGCCGTAGAAGAGAGCGCGAAAATCAGTCCCACCGCCAGGGCGGTTTGCCACACGAGTCCCAGCCACCAGGCAATAGCGGTGCCAGCTGCGGCGGTTAGCAAGACCTGAAGTCCGCCCAGGCCGATCAGACGAACCCGCATGGCCCACAGCCCTTTGGGGTCTAGCTCCATGCCCACCAAAAACAGCATCATCACCACGCCGAACTCGGCAAAGTGCTGAATGGTGGTGGTCTCCTGCCCCACCAGCCCCAGAATCGGGCCAATCACGACCCCAGCAACCAGATACCCCAGCACAGACCCCAGACCAAAACGCTTGGCTAGCGGTACCGCGATCACCGCGGCGACAAGGTAAATAAAGGCTTGAATAAAATAGCCGGTCATCGTGACTCCTCAAAATTGAACGCTCTGCTTGACTTCCCTGAGCAATCAGGTAGCGTACTAGTACGCTAGTACATTACAGGTTACCTGGTGGCACACATGACAACAGACGAACACTACCAGGCTGAGCTCATTCGCCATTTGCTCGCTATTGATTCACCTGAAGCAATGGACGCAGCGCTGGCGAGCCTGCTAACGCCTGCAGAGTACCAAGAAATCAGTAAACGCCTACAAATTTTTAAGCTGCTGCGTGAAGGCGTGCCCCACCGCAAAATTGCCGAAACCCTGGGCGTGGGCATCGCTACGGTTTCACGGGGTTCCCGCGCGCTGACCACGTTACCCTCTTCAAGCCCTTCTTCACGGAATGATGCATCATGACCACTGCCAATACACATGCCTCATCAGGCCCGCAGCCTTTTACGCTGCCGCGCAAACCTCACTATGTGACCTTGGCGGCGGACTGCGACTTCTTTGCCCTGTTTCAGAAAATCGAGCGTCGGTTTGATACCTGCTACATGCTTGAGTCTCTGGGCGAAGATAGCCATATGGCGCGCCACTCGATTATCGGGTTCGACCCCGAGTACACGCTCTACGCCAACGGCAACACGCTGACCATCGAAGAACGTGGCGGTAATGCCAACCACTACACTAGCGACAACCCCTACGAACTGCTGCGTAGCCTGATCCCGCAGAATATTATTTCCCGCAAGTACGCCGGGGGGTTAAGCGGTTACCTTGGTTACGATGCCATGCAGTATTTCGAGCCATCGCTTACGTTAAAAGCCAACGATGATTTCGACACCTTCCGATTCGGGCTTTACAAAGATGGCCTGATCCTCGACAAGATGACCGGAGAAGTCACCTACTTCTACTACGACAACAGCCGCTACGAATTTCTGCAGACGCTGATCGATGCAGACGATGAACCAGCAGGCCCGCTGAAAATCACCGCCTTAGGCGACACCATGAGCCAGGCAGAGCACGCCGAGGCGGTGGCCAAGGTGAAACGGGATATTATCGACGGCAAGGTGTTCCAGTGCGAAGTTGGCTTTAAAAAACGCTTTAGTATTAAAGGCGACGCCCTGGCGCTGTATGACCAGCTACGCACCATCAACCCGTCGCCGCAAATGTACTACGTCAAATTTGGCGAGCAGAAGCTGATCGGCGCAAGCCCAGAGCTTTTATTTCGGCTTCGCCAGGGCGAGATGGAGACCTTCCCACTGGCGGGTACCACCACCCGGGGTCAAACACTCCAGGAAGACACCCAGCTCGCTAGGGCACTGCTTAACGATCCCAAAGAGATCGCCGAGCATAATATGATCGTGGATCTACACCGCAACGATATTGGCCGGGTAGCGCAGTTTGCCACGGTGAAAGTACGCAGTTTGATGGATATCAAACGCTTTAGCCACGTGCAGCATATCTCCAGCGAGATCGTCGGCATTATCGCCGAAGGTGAAGATATGTTTACCGCGCTGGCCAGCAACTTCCCCGCGGGCACCCTCACCGGCGCACCCAAAATCGAGGCGATGAAAATCATCGATGATCTGGAAACCGACGGGCGCGGCCCCTACGGAGGCGCAGTGGGTCAGTTCTCGTTCAACGGCGACTGTACCTTTGCGATTCCGATTCGTACCGTGTTTGTGAATGGTGAGCGTGCCTACGTGCAAACCTGCGGTGGCAATGTGTTTGATAGCAATGCCGACGATGAGTATGAGGAGATCCGCCGCAAGTTTGCCGGTACTCGCAAAGCCCTTACCCCCTTTATGGAGACGGACATGGAGAGCCCAGCATGAAGGTACTTATCATCGATAATTACGACTCCTTCACCTACAACCTCTACCAGTTTATTGGTGAGATTCTAACCACAGAGAAGAACCGCGGCGGGCTGGCCAATTTTGAGATTATCGTTAAGCGCAACAATCAGATCGATTACGACGCCATCGAAGCCATGGCCCCGGATCGTATTATCATCTCCCCCGGCCCCGGCTCGCCGGATGACCCGCGCTACTTTGGTGTATGCGCTGAAGTGATCGAGAAACTGGGCAAGACCACACCGCTGCTGGGAGTGTGCCTGGGTATGCAGGGCATTGTGCACGTATTTGGCGGCAAGGTGGTGAAAGCTCCGCTACCGATGCATGGCAAGATCAGCCCGATCAACCACAATAACGCATCGGTGTTTAACGGCGTGCCCGACCAGCTTGAGGTAATGCGCTACCACTCGCTAATTGCCGATGCGACCACCCTGCCCGAGTGCCTGGAGGTGACCGCCACCGTGGGCGCACTGGCAGCTGATAGCTTTGAGCAGCGTAGCAGTTGGCAGGCATTGGGTGAATTCGAACTGATGGGCGTTAAACATCGGGAGTACCCGATTCACGGCATCCAGTTTCACCCGGAATCGTTTGCCACCGAAGGCGGCAAAGAGCTGATCGCTAATTTTCTTTTCGCGCACGGCAATCACGCCAGAGCGTAGGCACCAAGTATAGGGTGGCTAAACGGGTGGCTAAATGAGACTCAATGAAACCGTTAGCCATCCTAGACAGGCCAGATTTACGACAACCGTCAGCCAGAACGTAACTTGAAAGGCGGTTTTCTGGGTTTTATGCCTCAGTTGCTGTTGGGCCAGTAGCGCACCCGGCCAGCCACCCACTACCCCAAGCAGATGTAGCGACTTTTCACTCACCCGACGGCGGTTTTTAATAGCCGCCTTTTTGTCGATAGCGTAAGTGATATAAGCGATAACGCTCACTACAGCGTAAAAGGCGACGATTGGGATCACAGTGAAGACTCTTGAATGATGGGGAGTTACTTGCGCCGCTGGGAAGGCTTTCCGACCGCCGCTGGCTTACCGCGGCCTTTACCAACGGGCTTACCTTTAGCTCCAGGCTTGCTTTTAGCACCAAGCTTGCCGGGGGCTTTGCTGCCCTTGGAGTGCGGCTTGCCTAACGTACTGCCTTTCGGGCCGGTACCTGTTTTTCCACTGACGGCTTTTTTACCCTTGACGGGTGGTTTAGCCCCGGCCGCTTTGGCACCAGCCGCCTTCGCGCCTGCTTTGGCCGGGCGCCCTTTCGCGGAAGGCGGTTTTGCCTTTCCTGCGCCTGAGCTGTAGTTGGGTCTTTCCGGCTTAGCTTTACTTTTCTTCTCGGGTGCCGCCTCTGAGCGTTCGGTCAGCGCGATAATGGTATCGATCTCTTTGGCAGTAAGATCGCGCCAGTCGCCCAGGGCCAAGCCTTTGAGGGGTACATTCATAATACGCGTGCGAATAAGCTGGGTAACTTCATAGCCGAAGTATTCGCACATACGGCGAATTTGCCGATTGAGCCCCTGCACCAGAGTGATGGTGAACACAAAGGTGGACTCTTTTTGCACCTTGCAGCGCTTAGTCACCTTGCCAAGAATCGGCACACCACTCTGCATGCCCTCGATAAACTCGTCGGTGATCGGCTTGTTCACCGTCACCTGGTACTCTTTTTCGTGGTTGTTATTGGCGCGCAGAATCTTATTAACCAGATCGCCGTTATTGGTTAAAAAAATCAGCCCCTGAGAGTCTTTATCGAGCCGCCCAATGGGAAAAATACGCACGCCATGCTTCACAAACTCAACGATATTGTCCTTTTCGCTGGACTCAGTGGTACTGACAATGCCCACCGGTTTGTTCAGCGCGATCAGTACCAGATCCTCCTCTTCCTGAGGCTCGATCTCCTGACCGTTTACTTTAACCAAGTCACCCGCCACCACTTGATCACCGGTAGTCGCACGGCGACCGTTTATCCATACGTTGCCCTGCTCCACAAAACGGTCGGCTTCACGGCGAGAGCACATCCCGCTCTCGCTAATATATTTATTGATACGGGTAGTTTTTCGAAACGACATAAAACGCCATGTGGCTATAAGAGGATAAGCAAACAGTTAAAAAGAGGAGCCGGGCTCCTTTAAGAAGGCCAACTCCTCGTCGGTAGAGCCCCGCCCCAACAGTGCGTTGCGGTGCGGGTAGCGCCCAAAACGATCAATAATCGCCTTGTGGCGCACTTCAAAGTCGTAGTTATTCTCTAACCCCGGCTGGTCAAACAGCTGCATCGCCAGCTCATGAATGGCCGCGGATTCGCTATGCATATAGGGCATATACAAAAACGCACGCTGCTCGCTGGTTAGTTCTGCGTCTGCCCCAGCGGCTACCGCCTCTTGAGCTAGCGCCAGCGCTAAGGGATCAGTGGCAAAGGCGCGAGCGTCATCGCGATAGATATTGCGCGAGAACTGATCCAGCACAATGATCTCCGCAAGCCGCCCTTGCGGCGTTTGACGCCATGCGTAACATTCACACCGCGCGGTTTGGGCATGCAGCGCGCCAAACCGCTGCGAGATTGTACGATCCAACTCAGCGTCTTTTTTAAACCACTGAGCAGGCGTCAACTCCTCAAACCAAAAGTCGAGTACCGCTTGAGCATCTGAGGACATTGACGCCTCCCTGTTGTAGTAGAACGTTGTAGTAAAACGTTACGGTAAAAAATCGTGTTAAAACAGCCTAGCCGGTGTTGCGCAGACCTGCCGCTATGCCCGCCATAGTGACCATTAACGCCCGAGAAAGATCGGCGCTGATCGCCCCGTCGGCGTCGCGATTACGCTGCAGCAACTCCGCCTGCAAACCGTGCAGCGGATCGATGTAGGGGTTGCGAACATCGATCGCCTGGCGAATCAGCGGCGTGTTTTCCAATAGCTTCTCTTGCTGAAGAATATCCAGCACTGCTTCTTCCAACGACGCGAAGCGCTGGCGTAACTTTTTACCCAACGCCTTCAGTGAGGGCTCGTCGACCAAGCGGTGCTCGTAGTAAGCGGCAATGGCGACATCGGCTTTGGCCAGCAGCATCTCCAGCATGTCCAGATAGGTGCCAAAGAAAGGCCACTCGTTGCGCATCTCCTGTAGCACATCGCGTCCACCGGGCTGCTCCAAGCGCCGCGCAAAGGCTTCGCCGCTGCCCAGCCACGCGGGTAGCATCAGGCGAATCTGCGTCCAGGCGAAAATCCATGGAATGGCGCGCAGGGTTTCCACCCCGCCATCCTGGCGCCGCTTGGTGGGGCGTGAACCCAACGGCAGCCTACCCAAGGCGCCTTCCGGTGTGACCGCGCGGAAATAGGGTACGAAGTCTGGGTCTTCACGCACCACGCCCACATAGGCACCATGCGCTACCTTGGCGAGCTGATCCATCTCTTCACGCCAGTGCGGTTCCGGTGCACGCGGTGGCAACAGCGTGGCTTCCAGCACTGCACAGGCATAGATCTCCATGGAGCGCAGGGCAATATCGGGTTGGCCAAACTTGAAGCGAATCATCTCGCCCTGCTCAGTCACCCGCAGACTGCCGTTTACCGAGCCTGGAGGCTGGGAGAGTATCGCCGCATGGGCCGGACCGCCACCGCGGCCGACGGTGCCGCCGCGGCCGTGGAACAGGGTTAAATCGACACCGTGTCGGTTACACACATTGACCAGCGACTCTTGAGCACGGTACTGCGCCCAGGCAGCGGCCAGCTGGCCGGCATCTTTTGCCGAGTCGGAGTAGCCGATCATGACCTCCTGACGGTCATCGATCAGCGAACGGTAGCCCGGTATCGCCAGCAGCTGATCCACCACATCGCCTGCGTGATCCAGGTCGTTAAGGGTTTCAAACAGCGGTGCAATAGGTAGCGTTACCTGCCCCCCGACCTCTTTCATCAGCAGTGCTACGGTGAGCACGTCCGAGGGTTCAGCGGCCATGGAAATGATGTAAGTTCCCAGCGCTTCGGAGTGCTCCTGGGCGATAACTTTGAAGGTATCCAGCACTTCGCGGGACTCGGCGGAACACTCCCAGCGGCGCGGAATCAGCGGGCGACGTGAGGCCAGCTCCTCAAGCAGAAATTCCTGACGTTTGGCTTCGTCCCACTCCTGGTAGTGACCCAGGCCAAGGGAGCTTGTTAGCTCTTCAATGACCTGGGCATGGCGACTGGCTTCCTGACGTAGGTCAAGCTTGGTCAGCGTAACGCCAAACACCGCTACTCGGCGCAGCGTATCCAGCAGCGCGCCGTTAGCGATGGTGTCGAGGCCCACATCACACAACGAACGGTAGCAGGCGAGCAGCGGTGAGTAGAGCTGATCGCGGGTTTCAATAATCGGCCCGCCGTCGTAGTTGCGCCCTTCCAGTTCGGCCTTGGCCCAATCCCGGGTCGACTCCACCTTAGCCAGTAGACGTTTCAACACTTCGCGGTACGGCTCGGCTACATCAC
>NZ_HG423343.1:4979821-5017269 GCF_000982975.1 Halomonas sp. A3H3
GTACGGCTCGGCTACATCACCCGCCTCAGCTTTGAGCGCGCTATTGGCCTTCCACATGGAGAGTTCGGTTTTGAGCTGTTCAAGATCGCGCAAATAGAGGTCGGCGGCCATCCAGCGGCCAAGCAGCAACACTTCACGGGTCACTCGGGCGGTCACGTTGGGATTGCCGTCGCGGTCGCCGCCCATCCAGGAGGCGTAGCGTATCGGCGCGGCGTCCAGGGGCAGGCGCTCACCGGCGGTATCCAGCAGCAGGTTATCCAAATCTCTATGGAAATCTGGCACTGCCTGCCACAGGGAGTTTTCAATTACCGCAAAGCCCCACTTGGCTTCATCCACCGGGGTGGGCCGCTCGTGGCGAATCTCGTCGGTGTGCCACGCCTGGCTAATCAGCTCCTCCAGGCGGCCCTGGGCACGGGTTCCACGCTCTGGGTAATCTTCGGAGCTCTCAATGGCGGTTAAGCACTCATCGATGGCATCATATTTTTGAATCAAGGTTCGGCGGATAACTTCGGTGGGGTGCGCGGTGAGTACCAGCTCAACGCGCATATTGGCGAGGGTCTCGACCAGTTTACGCGGTGAGTTGCCCGCCTGCTCGGCACGCGCAAGCAGTTCCCCGAGCACCGGCTGGGAGCCGGGCTTGTAGTCCTCTACCCGGCGAAAGCGCGCCCGATAGTGCTGTTCGGCAATGTTCGCGAGGTTTAAGAACTGGTTAAACGCCCGGGTGACCGGCAGCAGATCCTGCTCGGGAAGCTCACGCAGGTACTCGATCAGTTCGCGCTGCTGCAGTGAATCGCCCTGGCGCCCGCGCTTGGCGTGGGCGCGAAT
The DNA here is from genome assembly GCF_000982975.1 of Halomonas sp. A3H3. Classification (NCBI taxonomy): domain Bacteria; kingdom Pseudomonadati; phylum Pseudomonadota; class Gammaproteobacteria; order Oceanospirillales; family Halomonadaceae; genus Halomonas; species Halomonas sp. A3H3. The sequence continues at coordinate 4,980,647 of NZ_HG423343.1, forward strand.
GGTTTCAATTTTATCGACAAATGCTTGGCCCAAATCGTCGGCAATGGTTCGCCCCAGGCTGTCGCCCAGAATACGCACATTATCGCGCAGAGATTCGTGTAGGTCGTGACTCATTGGCATGGCCTCCTTGCAGGGGTCGCGTCATTATTAGATCAGGAATGGGTAGATTGTTTTTCTTCTGCTTTGGCTGCCTGCCAGTGGGCTTCCATCTCGTCTAGGGAAGCCTCTATTAATGGCCGCTGGGCAGCGCTAAGCTCGCGCTCGACAAAACGAAAGCGGCGCTCGAACTTGGCATTGGTAGCGCGCAGGCACTGCTCTGGATCGGCATTCAGCGTGCGGGCAAGATTGGTCACTGCAAACAGCAAATCGCCGACTTCTTCCTGGGCGTGCTGTTGATCACCGGCGGCGAGCGCCTCTTCTACTTCCGCCAGCTCTTCACGAATTTTAGCCACCACGCCGCGCGCATCGGGCCAATCGAAGCCTACTCGCGCGGCGCGCTTGGACAGCTTGGCAGCGCGGCTAAGGGCGGGCAGCGTGCGCGGCACATCGTCTAGCACAGAGGGCCGCTCAACGGCTCTCTCGGCACGCTCCTCGGCCTTCAATAACTCCCAGCGGCTGTTGACCTGCTGAGTTTGCACCTCTTCGGCACTCACTCCTGGCGGGCGGCGGGAGGCCAGCGTGCCCTCCGGAAACACGTGCGGATGGCGGCGCAGCATTTTGGCGGTCAGCGTATCGACGATATCGGCAAAGTCGAAGCGCTGCTCTTCCGCGCCAAATTGAGCGTAGTAGACCACTTGAAAGAGCAGATCGCCCAGCTCGCCGGGCAGTTCGTCAAAAGCGCGTCGCTCGATGGCATCGGCGACCTCGTAGGCCTCTTCCAGGGTATGGGGCACAATGCTGTCCCAATCCTGCTGGAGATCCCAGGGGCAGCCCTGTTCCCGGTCGCGCAGCACCTGCATTAGGGTCAGCAGATCATCGATACCATGGCGCATTATGCCCCTCCCTTGCGAATTTGTTGTTCCGGGTCGGCGTTGCGCAAACGGCGCACTTCGGTAACGTTGGGTAACTGCTGAATGCGCGAGAACAACCGCCCCAGGGATTCAAGGCCATCGACTTCCAGGGTAATACGCAGCCGGGCAATGCCTTCATCGGTGTCCGTTAGCGTGTTCACGGCAAGCACGTTGACTTTTTCATTACCGAGCAGGCCCGTGACATCGCGCAGCAGCCCGGAGCGATCCCAGGCCTGAATCTCGATGGTCACCGGGTAGCGGGTCTGGGCGCGTTCGCCCCACTCCACTTCGATAATGCGCTGGGGTTCGTCCAGCCGCAATTGCAGAATATTACTGCAGTCCTGGCGGTGAACGGTGACGCCGCGCCCCTGGGTAATAAAGCCGATAATCGGTTCGCCAGGCACCGGACGGCAGCAGTTGGCCATACTGGTTTTAAGGTTGCCGACGCCGAGCACCGTGATATCGCTTTTGGTGGCTTTGCTGGATTGGCGCTTAGGTTTGGCGAGCAGGCGATCGAGCTGCTCTTGGTCGTCGGTTTCACCAAACAGTTGCTGAGCCTGGTGCAGCACCTGACCGATACGCAGGTCACCAGCGCCGATGGCCGCGTACATGTCCTCGGCGTTTTGGTAGTTGACCGTCTTGGCCAGCTTGGGCAAATCGAGACCTTCCACATCCAGGCGGCGCATTTCACGGTCAAACAGCACGCGCCCCTCGTCCAGGTTTTGATCCCGTGCCTGATGTTTGAACCACGCCTGAATTTTGGCCCGCGCCCGGGAAGTGCGCACATAGCCCAGACTGGGGTTTAGCCAGTCGCGACTTGGGCCACCTTTGGTAGCGGTTAGAATTTCAATTTGCTGGCCGGTTTTTAATTTATAGGTGAGCGGCACAATGCGCCCATTAATCTTGGCGCCTCGGCAGCGGTGGCCAATTTCGGTATGCACCCGGTAGGCAAAATCGATCGGTGTGGCAATCCGCGGCAGATCAATCACATGACCGTCGGGAGTGAAGACGTAAATGCGGTCAGGGGCCACATCGCTGGAGAGCCCTTCGCGCAAATCGCCAAAGCCACCCACCTCGTCCTGCCACTCCAGTACCTGACGCAGCCAGGCAATTTTCTCTTCGTAGCTACGGCTTTTGGCGTTGGTATCGTGGCCTTTGTAACGCCAGTGGGCGCAAACGCCCAGCTCCGCTTCGTCGTGCATGGCGAAGGTGCGAATCTGGATTTCGAGCACCTTGTTTTCCGGCCCCATCACGGCGGTATGCAGCGACTGATAGCCGTTCTTTTTGGGGTTGGCGATATAGTCGTCAAACTCGTTGGGCACGTGGTGCCAGCGCGAGTGAATAATCCCCAGCACGGTGTAGCAGTCCGCCACTTCCGGCACCAGAATACGCACTGCGCGCACGTCATGAACTTGTGAAAAATCGATCCGTTTGCGCTTCATTTTGCGCCAGATCGAATAGATATGCTTGGCTCGCCCATCCACGTCGTAGCGGTGGATGTGCTGAGCTTCCATCAAGCCTTTGATGGTTTCGACCACATCGTGAATATAGCGGTCGCGGTCAAGGCGTTTCTCCGCCAACAGCTTGGCAATCGCCTTGTACTCATCTTCGTGCAGGTAGCGAAACGATAGATCTTCCAGTTCCCACTTAAGCTGACCGATGCCCAGGCGGTGGGCCAGCGGCGCATAAATATCGGCGACTTCACGAGCCACCAGTAAACTTTTTTCCCGGGGAGCGTCTTTTACCTGGCGTAGTGCGCAGGTGCGTTCGGCAATCTTAATGAGTGCCACGCGCACATCACCGACCATATTGACCAGCATCTTACGCAGGTTTTCCTGCTGATTGTGTTGGCCCATGCCATGGTCAGGCGCCAACGGGTAGCTAATAGCGGCCATTTGCAGCACGCCATCAATCAGACTGGCCACTTCTTCGCCAAAGCGTTTTGTCACGGACTCAAGGCTCAGCAGCCCTTCCCGCACTGCACGGTAGAGAACGGCGGCCTCAAGCGTGGCTTGGTCTAGCTTTAACTCACCAAGGATATCGGCCATTTCCAGGCCCATGCGAAAACTAGAGCCTGGCGATAGCCATACGCGATGGGTGCGCGGGGCTTCAAGCTCCAGTTGTTCGGCGAGTTCACAGGCGCCGACTAGACGCTCAGGCTCAGGTAGGCGCACATCCTCCTGCAGGCGCGTTAACCACTGCTGTATATCCACCTTTCCGCCCGCGGTTAGCGGCTGGTCTTCACGCACTTTCACCATGACAATTACTCATCCTTTCAGGGAGACGGTCTCTGCACGACCGCCACCGTGGCTTGATGCGATGGGGAAACGTCTAGTCCCCGTATTCGAACAGCATCAGCGTTTCCATATGCGCAGTGTGAAGGAACATATCCGCCACTGCTACTTGCTTGACCCGGTAACCCGCATGCACAAGATGTGCCGCATCCCGAGCAAGCGTCGCCGGATCACAGGAAATATAGACCACCCTGGGCACCGGGTGATGCGCCAGCGCCTGACAAATAACTTCGGCGCCGCTTCGCGGCGGATCGAGCACAAGCGCATCGCTACCGCCATGAACGGTCAACAGCTCCTTAACGCTGGCAGCGCTGTTTAAATCAGCCTGCTGACCGCTGACCATCAGTTGGTTGCGCTTAGCGTTAATCGCAATGCGCGCCACCATGGCAGGGTTACCTTCCACTGCATAAACCTCAGCACCCGCTGCCGCTATGGGTAGGCTGAAATTACCGATACCAGCAAACAAGTCGAGTAATTTTTGCCCCGGCTTAGGCGCTAACCACTGGATGACCTGGGCGACCATTTGCTGGTTAACCGGGGCGTTGACCTGTAAAAAATCTCCCGGTGCAAAACTTAGGCTAAGCGGTGGTTGGCCGGTAACGGTTAGCGACTCTTCAAGCGCCGGCGCTGCGCCATGCCAGTGCAGTGTGGGTGTTTCTCGCCCCAACCAAGTGCCCAGCGCCACTCCCTGCTGCTGCGCAAAGGCTTGCCAGCGTTCGGCGTCCCCGGTGTGCTCTTTTAACTGACGAACCAACACGACCTGCGCGGTCGCCGTTGCCAATAATTCGATGTGCCCTACCTGGCGCGGCGCCTCTAACGTACCCAGCAGCTCACGCAGAGGTGTTAATAGGCGCTGTAAGGGATCGACCAACACCGGGCAGCGTTCAATATCCACCAGGCGATGGCTATGGGCGGCACGAAAGCCCAGGCGCGTAGTGCCTTGGCTGTCGACTTTGACCCCCAGCCGTGCGCGGCGCCGATAGCCCTGATCGCTGCCTTGAATCGAGCCGATCTCGCTTAGCGTTATACCCTGGCGAGAAAACAGATCGCGCACTACTTCTCGTTTATGGTCGCGCTGGGCATCGACACTTAGGTGCTGCAGATCACAACCGCCACAGTGCCCAAAATGCGGACAAGGCGGCTTGACGCGCAGCTCGGAGGTGGTCAGCAGCGATTTGATATGCGCTTCATCAAAGCGTTTGCGAGTGAGATGAATGGCCACTTCGACCTGCTCACCGGGCAACGCCTTATCAACAAAGACCGTTTTACCGTTGGCTGAGTGGGCAACGCCACGGCCATCGTGCGCTAAGCGCTCAATCACCATAGGAGATGTGTCACCCGTAGCCGCATGACGCGTTTTGCCACCAGGCGTGCCCGCTAGCCCAGAGTGGCCTGACGCGGGCCTGGGCGGCCGCCGTTTTCCCAACATGGCCATGGTTATACTCCTGGGGCAAATAGGCCAGTGGAGAGATAACGATCACCACGGTCGCAGACGATAAACACAATCACCGCATTTTCGGTTTGCTCCGCGATACGTAGCGCGCCCGCGAGACTGCCACCCGATGAGACCCCGGCCAGAATGCCCTCTTCACGGGCCAGACGGCGCATATGCTCTTCGGCCTCTTGTTGGCCAATATCAAGGGTGACATCCACCCGCGGCGCTTCAAAAATAGCCGGCAGGTACGCTTGTGGCCAGCGACGAATGCCGGGAATACTGGCGCCATCGGCGGGCTGCAAACCGACAATCTGAATAGCCGGGTTTTGCTCTTTCAAATAGCGCGACACCCCCATAATGGTGCCCGTGGTGCCCATCGAGCTGACGAAATGCGTCACCTCGCCCCCGGTTTGCTCCCATACTTCGGGACCGGTGGTACGATAGTGGGCCAGCGGGTTATCAGTGTTGGCGAACTGGTTTAGCGGCTTGCCTTCGCCCCTGGCGATCATGCCATCCGCAATATCCCGAGCCTCTTCCATACCGCCCGCTTTGCTGGCGGAAATTAATTTAGCGCCATAGGCCGCCATTGCCTGCTTACGCTCTTCCGAGGCGTTTTCCGGCATAACCAGCACCATCTGGTAGCCCTTAATCGCGGCCGCCATGGCTAGCGCAATACCGGTATTACCTGAGGTCGCCTCAATCAGCGTATCACCGGGGGCTATATCACCTCGGGCTTCTGCTTCATTGATCATTGAGAGCGCGGGGCGGTCTTTAACCGACCCAGCGGGATTATTGCCTTCAAGCTTGGCCAACAGGGTATTGTTACGCCCCGCGCTAATGCGCTTAAGGCGTACCAGGGGCGTGTTGCCAACCACATCTTCTATTGTGGGATAGCCCTTAAGATCGTTCATGAATGTTCCTTATCGTCACCGTTATGCTGCATTATATCGGTGCTGCCTTAGGCTGGACAGGCAACCTCATTGAATCAGCGAGCTTCTTTTCATGTCTTTGAATACCCGACTGCTGTTTGCGTTACTCGGTTTCCCGCTCCTGGTGTACGCCATGATGGCCGTACTGCTGGTTATACAGAGTGATACGCAAGCTCGCGAGGCACACCAAACGCGGTTAGAAAGCGTCGGCGAGCTGCTCGCCCCGAACCTTGCTGCTGCGGTCGCAACGGGTGATGAGCAACGTCTGGAAGCCCTGTCGCGTCAACTCCTTGCTATGAAAGGACTGCGAGCGGTTGCGCTATTTGATGCCCAGGGCGACCGTCTATTATTACTCGGGCAATCCAACCTACCACCGCTAAACGCCCCAGATGATCAGCAATTGATTAAGCAGCAGGATGCATGGCGACTGCGCTTGCCACTGAACCCTCCTCAAACAAGTGTCAGCCAAGCTGGGGACAGCCGCGTTGGCTGGCTAGATATCGAGATGGATACCCGTACGCTAACCCTTGGTCGCTATAAGTTGATTGCCAGCCTTAGCTTGGGTGGCATGCTGCTTGGCCTGCTGCTGTTTTTAGTCGCTTTTGCGATCAGTCGCTATACCACCCGCCCGCTGGAAGAAGCCAACCAAGCCCTTTATCGGCTATCCCGCGGCGACTATCGGCTACATCTGGCGCCCTCTAATGCCACAGAACTCCATCACCTGAGTAGCTATATTAACGCCCTGGCCGAGCACTTTCAGCAAGCCCAGCGGGATATGCAAACGCAAATCGAGCAGGCCACCAGCGAGCTGCAAGAGTCCATGGAAACCATTGAAGAGCAGAATATCAAGCTCGACTTGGCCCACCGCAGCGCGCTGCGGGCTAATGCCGTGAAGTCTGAATTTCTGGCCAATATGAGCCATGAGATCCGCACACCACTAAACGGGATTATCGGTTTTTGCCGGTTACTGGGACGCTCATCACTGGATACGCGCCAGCGGGAGTGGCTGCAGCACGTACACCGCGCTTGCGACAATCTGCTGATGCTGGTTAACGACGTGCTCGACTTTTCCAAACTTGAGGCTAATCGCCTCACCCTGGAAGAGACAGACATCGACATTGTCGCACTGGTCGACGAAGTGGTCGGGCTACACGCCCCTGAAGCCCAGCGCAAGCAACTGCACTTGGTGGCCATGGTATATGACGATGTGCCTACCCCGCTAACCGGTGATCCGCTGCGTATTCATCAGGTATTGAATAACTTGATTGGCAATGCGCTTAAATTCACCCAGCAAGGCGAGGTGATCGTGCGTGTCATGTTGGATAATTTAGAAGGCCAGCATGTGGTGCTTAATCTGAGCGTCAGTGACACCGGCATTGGCCTCAGCGACGCCCACCAGGAGGCTCTCTTCAGCGCCTTTTCCCAAGCAGAACCAAGCCACTCACGGCAATTTGGTGGCAGCGGCCTTGGGCTTACTATCTGCCGCCAATTGATTGAACGCATGGGCGGCGAGATTGGCGTGGAAAGCTCGCTGGGCAAAGGAACCACTTTCTTCTTTACGCTGCCCATGCTGGCTCATAAAGCGGCCGAGCGACCTCCAGAAATTAGCTTGGCCAATCCGACCATTCGCCTATATGAAACTCATGCTCCAACCCGCCATGTACTGGAGCACTTGCTAGAGCGCTGGGAAGCACAACCCATCGCCTTTGATGTCTCCGAGCCAGCGAAATTGCTGATATTGGGGCTTGAGCACAGCGACTTTAGCCCCGAATGGCACGCTCACTGGCAAGCGGTGATTGATCAAACACCCTGCCCCACATTGATTTTAGCCAATGGCAATAGTTTTGACCTGCCGCCACTGCACTTAACCCATGGCGGCGAGACACTCTACAAACCTTTTTCCCGCGCGCAGTTGGTAACGACGCTCAAGCAGCTACTGCTATCTACGCACGTGCCGAATAAGAGCGAACAGGAGCTCCCCGCGTTACCAGCGGCGTCTCAGCCACTCAAACTGCTGATTGTCGATGACAATGCACCCAATCGTGAGCTGCTCAAAAACCTACTTGAAGACCCTGCCCTCCATGTCTCTACGGCGGAAAGCGGCCACCAAGCGTTAGATTTCGCCCGTACCAGTAACGTCGACATGGTGTTAATGGATATTCGTATGCCGGGGATGGATGGCGTACAAACCACCCAAGCATTGCGCCGGTTGAGTAGCACCTGGGCCCGCTGCCCCATTATTGCCGTTACCGCCCACGTGCTCAGCAGTGAACGCCAGCAGTGGCTCGCGGAAGGTCTTGATGACGTGCTGGTAAAACCCATTGACGAAACACAGCTAGCACAGTTGCTCAACCGCTTTTTGGGGGTGACTCATCGGCTGACCGCCAGCACTGCAGAGCCGCCCTATCCACAGCACGACATTAACGCCACCCAGAGGCCACGGGTTAGCCATGCGGCACCGGCCACGCTACCCATTATTGATCTGGAGATTGGCGCACGTTTAGCGGGGGGTAAGGAGCACCTGGCACGAGAGCAGCTAAAACGTCTGATCGACAGCTTGGATGAGAGTGAACAGCATATGCGCGCCGCTTTTGGTCAACAGCATTTGCCCACGCTGCTCGATTGGGTACATGGTCTCAATGGCGCTAGCCGCTACTGCGGTGCGCCCGAGTTGGCCTTACTGGTAGAGACCCTGGAAACTCGCCTACGCACCAGCGGCTTAGACCATGTTGAGGGGCTATTGGAAGACCTTTACCGAGCAATGGCCCGGCTGCGAGCACTGCGCCCGCAACTGGTTAGGCATTGATTGAACAGGCTTCAAGGCGTTGCCCATTAGATGCTTGGAATAAATGACATGAACCCAGCATTGGCTGATCTGGCGGCGAGCTGTTAACGCTCTAACACTACAAAAGCCACCGCATACTCGGCTTCATCGCTCAGGGTAACGTGGCTAGCGGTGACACCCGCCGCTAGCAATAGCCGCTCGGCTTCGCCATTAAGCAGGAAATAGGGCTTACCCAAGGCATCGTTCAACACCTGAATGTCCCCCCACTGCAGTCCTTGGCGCAGGCCTAAACCCAACGCTTTTACAAATGCCTCTTTGGCAGCAAAGCGTTTGGCCAGAAACGCCGCGGGTTGGGCTTTGTGTAGCCAAATCGCCTGCTCATCGGGGCCTAAAATTCGCTCAGCAAAGCGTGGCCCGTGCCGTTTCATGGCCCGCGTAAAACGCTCCACACGGGCAATATCCGAGCCAATTCCCACAATCATCGCCTTAAAAACCTCTGAATAGACAACCTCTGATCAGTACCCGCAACAGCCATTATGAACATGCACAGAGTGGTTTTCATGCTCATGGTCGTGAGCATCGAGAGCCGCCATTAAGCCCGCCTCTTGGCCAGCGATGATCAAGCGTTTCATCTCCTGAACGGCCTCTTTGAGGCCCACAAACAGCGCACGGGCAATAATGGCATGGCCGATATTGAGCTCGTTAACGCCCGGCAGCGCCGCAATCGCTTCAACGTTATGGTAATGCAAACCGTGACCGGCATTGACCACTAAACCCAGCGAGATAGCGTGAGTCGCTGCAGTCGTTAAGCGATGATACTCTGCATTCGCTGCATCGCTACCGGGACGCGCTTCTGCGTAAGCGCCCGTGTGCAGCTCAATCGTCGGTGCACCGGCGCGCTGGGCAGCATCAATCTGCTCCACGTCAGGGTCGATAAACAGGGATACATCGCAACCCGCCGCACTTAGCCGTTGGCAAGCACTGGCAATGGCGTCAAAGCCGCCGACAACGTCAAGACCGCCTTCGGTGGTCAGCTCTTCGCGTTTCTCAGGTACTAAACAGACATGGGCGGGGCGCACTTCTTCAGCCAGTGCCAACATCTCTTCAGTGACAGCCATTTCCAGGTTCATGCGCGTATTAAGCATTTCGGCCAGAATGCGTACATCGCGGGGCTGAATATGACGCCGGTCTTCACGCAAATGCACCGTAATGCCATCGGCACCCGCCTCTTCCGCAACTAATGCCGCCTGCACGGGGTCAGGGTAGCGAGTACCTCGGGCTTGGCGAAGTGTCGCAATATGATCGATATTGACGCCTAACAGTATCCGAGGGGGGTGCATAGTGCCTCCAGCGCAGCGATAAAATAAGAGTTTGTGAACACAAAATTTAAAACAAATCAGGGCCGATGACGACGCCGCGCTAAATCAAGCATCAGTTCCCGTGAACGTAAAACGGTAGTCCCCAGATGGGGCGCAAGCGCCGCGCGCATTACCGCTTTGAGCGCATTGGCAAGCCCTTCATGCTGCCAGTCACCCTGTTCAATGTAACGTAGCGTTCTGCCGTCGAGGCCACGCTCAGCAGGTATGAATGCCCGGCTGGCGGTGTCAAAACGGTAGCGGAGCTGGGGATCCAAAACACTACCCTCTGGTGTCGCAAACTGCGGCGTGGCCTCGAGCGCCTCTAGCAGCGCCCACTCATAGCGGCGCAGCGCCAATGCGCGCTCCGCTGGTGCTGGCAGTGCTTCCAGTAGCGCGGTATAAAACGCGAAAACGTCAGGCGCCGGCAGTTCTAACGGCAGCAGCCGGGTGGCGATCTCATTGGCGTAAAGCCCGCACAGCAACCCCTCCCCGGCCAACAGCGCCGTCTGGCCGCGAGACTCCATCAACGTTAGCCGCTTTAAATCGCGACTGCCCTGCCAGGTCACGAACAGTGGCGTAAACGGCTGCAGGCGTTGGCGCGATTTAGAACCGGGCCTTTGCCCACCATGGGCCACAGCACGCACTCTGCCGTGATCAAGCGTTAATAGATCCACCAGCGCACTGGTTTCACGATAAGGCCGACGGTGGAGTAAAAAAGCCGGCTCTGGCGACATCGCTACCTTCAATCGAGGTCGTAACCCAAGCTTTTCAAGGCGCGCTCGTCATCCGACCAGCCGCGTTTTACTTTCACCCATAAATTGAGCATCACTTTGGTACCCAGGGCGCGCTCCATATCCAGGCGCGCTTCACGACCAATGCTCTTGAGACGATCGCCGTTTTCACCAATTAAAATGACTTTTTGGCCTTGGCGCTCAACGAGAATAAGCGCGCTGATATGCGTTACACGCTCTGTCTCGCGGAACTCTTCAATTTCAACGGTCATCTGGTAAGGCAGCTCATCGCCCAGCTGGCGCATCACTTTTTCACGCACCAGCTCAGCGGCCATAAAGCGCAGGCTTTTATCGGTAATCTGGTCTTCAGGGAAGAAGTGGACACTTTCAGGCAGGTGTTTGGCCACTTCCTCTTCCAGAGTATCGACCTGAGTGCCATGCTTGGCTGAAATCGGCACGATAGCGGCGAAGTCGCGGCGAGCACCGACATCCGCCAGCCAAGGCAGCAAATCGCCCTTTTCGCCCAGACGGTCGACTTTATTAACCGCCAAAATCACCGGCGCTTTTACATGCTCCAGGCGCTTCAACACCGCTTGATCTTCTTCCGTCCAGCGGGTGCGGTCGATAATAAATACTACGCAGTCCACATCACGCAGGGCCTGGGTAGCCGCCTGGTTCATAAAGCGGTTGATCGCTTTATTACGATCCTTGGACATGATGTGCATGCCCGGCGTATCAACATAGATGAACTGCGTCTCATCAACCGTTTTAATACCCATGACCTGGTGGCGCGTGGTTTGTGGTCGCCGTGAGGTAATCGATATTTTCTGCCCCAGAATACGGTTCATGAGGGTCGATTTGCCCACGTTGGGTCGGCCGACGATGGCAACGAATCCGCAGGTTTGGCTCATGATTTATCTCCAGGGCTTTTTTCGAGGTACGACAGCGCTTCTTCTGCCGCCTGCTGTTCAGCATGACGGCGGCTTGGGCCTTTACCAGTGGTATGCTCAGCCAACAGGTCAATGTAGCACTCCACGGTAAAGGTCTGGGCATGCGCCTCGCCCTTTACGCAGACAACTTCATAGCGCGGCAACGCGGCTTGACGCGACTGCAAAAACTCCTGCAACCGTGTTTTGGGATCTTTTTGGGTATCTTGTAAAGAGATATTACCCAGCCTTTCCGCGTACCAGTCCAACACCCGGTTGCGCACCACATCCATCCCAGCATCCAGATAGATAGCGCCAATAATGGCTTCGACCGCATCCGCCAAGATCGATTCACGACGATGCCCGCCACTTTTCATCTCGCCGGAACCTAGCCGCAAGCATTCACCGAACTCCATTTCACGGGCCAGTTCCGCTAGGGTTTGTCCTTTCACCAGTCGCGCGCGCAGGCGCGAAAGCTGTCCTTCACGGGCCTGAGGAAAGCGCTGAAACAGCGCCTCGGCGATGACAAAGTTGACGATGGAGTCACCTAGAAACTCCAGGCGCTCATTGTTACGACCACCGAAGCTGCGGTGGGTCAAGGCCAACTCCAGTAGCGTATCGTCGCCAAAGGTATGACCGATTCGTCGGCAAAAAGCGTTCAAGGAATTACTCACAGCTCTCCTACGTCATTGACGTTAACTAAAGTGACATAACTGACTAAATTCAGCACACGCAGCGTCTTCATTCAATGCGCCGCACGCTGGTAAAACTTGGCAACCCGCCATCCCAGTGCATCCACACCGCAAAGGCGCGGCCCACAATGTTCTCTTCCGGCACGAAGCCCCAATAGCGGCTGTCGTTGGAGTGGTCACGGTTGTCCCCCATCATGAAATAGTGCCCTTCAGGAACCTCCACTTCACGCATTTGCGGGCCAGGGTCTCGCGGGTTGTTATAAATAAAGTGCTCGGTGTCGCCAAGGCGCTCTTCTAACAATAGCTGCTGGGGCGAACCATCGGGCCCATCCTCGATCAGCTCTTTGGCCACCGGTTCGCCGTTAACGTAAAGCTGCTTTCCCTCATAGCGGATATGATCCCCTGGCATACCGACCACCCGCTTGATGAAGTTCACCGAAGGCTCGTCGGGGAAACGAAACACCATCACATCGCCACGCTCAGGATCATCGACTTCGAGAAAGCGGGTGTTGACTACCGGTAAGCGTAAGCCGTAGGCAAATTTGTTGACCAGAATAAAGTCACCCACTTCAAGCGTAGGCCGCATTGAGCCAGAGGGGATCTGAAAAGGCTCAATGATAAAACTACGCACCACCAGCACCACCAGCAGCACCGGGAAAAATGAACGGGCGTAGTCAACCGGCCACGGCTCTTTAAGTAGCTTTTCGCTGGTAACTGGATCCAGCCCTTCCTGGGTATTGGCCTCTGCGGCGGCGAAGCGTTGGCGGCGCTTGGGCTTTAATAGCCACACGTCCAACAGGTAAATAACGCCCGAAAGCGCAACGGCAAGTACCAGCAGTAATGAAAAATCCATGAGTGGTGTTCTTTCCTAGTCGTTAACCTTGAGCACAGCAAGGAAGGCATCCTGGGGAATTTCCACACGCCCCACCTGTTTCATGCGTTTCTTACCCGCTTTCTGTTTCTCGAGCAGTTTCTTCTTACGGCTGACATCGCCGCCGTAACACTTGGCCGTCACGTTTTTGCGCAGCGCTTTCACGGTGGAACGTGCCACCACTTGACCACCAATAGCCGCCTGAATCGCCACATCAAACATCTGCCGTGGAATCAGCTCTTTCATTTTTTCCACTAACAAACGACCACGATGGTGGGCGTGATCACGGTGGATAATCACCGCTAGAGCGTCAACTTTGTCGCCATTAATAAGTACGTCAAGACGCACCAACTTGGCCATTTCAAAACGCTCGAAGTTGTACTCTAGCGAAGCGTACCCCTTGGAGATCGACTTCAGGCGGTCAAAGAAGTCCATAACCACTTCGGACATGGGCAATTCATAGGCCAACTGGATTTGGTTACCCAGAAACTGCATATCCAGTTGCGTGCCTCGGCGCTGCTCACACTCGGTGATCACGTTACCCACATACTCCTGGGGAACCAGAATGCTGGCGCGCACCACTGGCTCACGCATTTCATCCACGTCAGCCATATCGGGAAGCTTTGAGGGGTTGGAGACGTAGGTGACGTCGCCATTTTTCATCGCTAGTTCATAGACAACCGTGGGAGCGGTAGTGAGCAGATCGATATTATACTCACGCTCCAGACGCTCCTGGACGATCTCCATGTGCAGCGTGCCCAGAAACCCCACCCGGAAGCCAAAGCCAAGGGCATCAGAATTTTCCGGTTCATAGGCAAGCGAGGCATCGTTAAGCGCCAGCTTCTCTAGCGCATCACGAAAGTCTTCATAATCATCCGCACTGACCGGGAACATACCGGCATACACCTGCGGTTTTACTTTTTGGAAGCCAGGCAGACGCGCGACATCTGGCGTCTTGGTGTGGGTAATGGTATCGCCCACCGGTGCGCCGTGGATTTCTTTGATACCCGCGACAATAAAGCCGACTTCCCCGGCACGCAGAATCCCGGTCTGCTTACGCTGCGGGGTGAAAATCCCCACCTCAGTGGTGCCCCAATCGCGGCCCGTCGATTTAATACGGATCTTATCGCCTTTGCGCAGCGTGCCATCAAACAGACGAACCAACGAAACTACACCAAGGTAGTTATCAAACCAAGAGTCGATAATGAGCGCTTGCAGCGGCGCTTCCGGGTCGCCCTTGGGCGGCGGAATATCGCGCACCAAGCGCTCTAGCAAGGCATCAATGCCCAAGCCACTTTTGGCCGAGACCTGGCAGGCGTCGGTGGCATCCAGGCCGATAATCTCTTCAATCTCCTGGGAAACCTTGTCGCAATCCGCCTGAGGCAAATCGATTTTGTTGAGTACCGGCAGAACTTCTAGTCCCTGTTCGATAGCGGTATAACAGTTGGCCACCGATTGCGCCTCTACCCCTTGTGCGGCATCGACAACCAGCAACGCCCCTTCACAAGCGTAGAGCGAACGCGACACTTCATAAGAGAAGTCAACATGCCCAGGCGTATCGATAAAGTTCAGCTGGTAAACCTGGCCATCGGCGGCGGTGTAATCCAGCGTAACCGACTGCGCCTTAATCGTGATGCCTCTCTCGCGCTCGATATCCATGGAGTCGAGCACTTGCTCTTTTAGCTCACGCTCGGTTAATCCTTCGCAGGTCTGAATCAAACGATCAGAGAGCGTCGATTTACCGTGGTCGATGTGGGCGATAATAGAGAAATTGCGTATGTGCTTAAGCTTTCCGTTGGGAACGTCTTGGGACATCGAGTCTGTTCTGCCTTAGTGGTACGCAAGCGGCCGCATAAACAGGCCGCTTCGAGAGTTCAAAGCTCGAAAACAGCTGCCGTTTAAAAATAAGGGCCATTTCCGACAAAAAGATATCCGCTATTGTAGCGATATGCGCAGGCTAGGAACAGCGGTCCGGCGAGAACCGCCGGACCAGGAGTGAAAATAGGCGGGTTATTCCAGACGCAGCGCTACAAACAGGGAACGTCCGTCGCGGAACAGACGAACTGGAATAGCGCGATCAGTCGGCAACGCCTCGACAATCTCTACCAGCTCAGCTGAGGAGGAAACGCTGCGGTGATCAATACTCACTAACACATCGCCTGGGCGAATGCCGGCCTCAGCAGCCACGCTGCCAGACTCAACCTGACGAACGATCACACCGCCGGGAACATTCAGTTGCTCGCGCATGGTGTCATCAATTTCAGCGACCATTACGCCAAGACGCGCTTGGTTATTGCTGCCTGCCTGTGCCGACTGCTGCTCAGTGTCTGGCCAACTACCTAACTCGACAGACTCGGTCAGTTCTTCACCGTCACGCATCAAGGTGAGCTCCACCTCGGTGCCTGGCGCGCCTTTACCGATCAGTCGCGGCAGCGAGCTTGAGCGCTCAACCTCTTCACCATTGACCTCAAGAATGACATCGCCCGCCTGGAGTCCACCCTGGGCCGCTGGGCCTTCTGGATCAAGATCGGCAATCAAGGCGCCAATCGCATTCTCCATACCGAACGACTCGGCCAGATCATCAGACACAGGCTGAATCATGACGCCCAACCAACCACGGTCTACCCGACCGCCTTCACGCAGTTGCTCGGCCACATCCATGGCAACGTTAATGGGAATGGCAAACGAGACGCCCATAAAGCCGCCGCTACGGGTAAATATTTGCGAGTTGATTCCCACAACTTCGCCGTCTAAGTTGAACAGCGGGCCACCGGAGTTGCCGGGATTGATTGCCACATCGGTTTGAATAAAGGGCACATATGCATCCCGCGGCAAGGTGCGATTAATCGCACTGACGATACCCGCAGTGACCGAGTGGTCGAAACCGAAAGGAGAGCCAATCGCGGCAACCCACTCACCTACTTTTAGCTCGTCAGAGTCACCTAGATTGAGCGTAGGCAGATCATTGGCATCAATTTTGAGTACTGCCACGTCGGTTTGTGGGTCGCTACCAACCACTTCTGCTCTCAATTCGCGGCGATCATTGAGCCGCACAAGGATCTCATCGGCATCTTGCACCACGTGCGCGTTGGTCATTACATAACCATCTTCACTGATGACGAACCCCGAGCCTAGAGACTGTCGCTCTTCTGTGCGTCCCTGACCATTACTGGGGGGCGCTGGAAAGCTATCCCCAAAGAAATGGCGGAAAATCTCGGGGATTTCCTGACCACCGAACCCGCCAAAACCGGGCGCGCTGCTGCGCTGAACCGTTCGACTGGTTGAGATGTTCACCACCCCAGGGGCAGCGTCTTCAACTAATGCGGTGAAATCAGGCAAATTCTGAGCGCTGGCGGCTTGGCCAAACGTCAGCAATGCCACCACACAAACCCAAAGCGTGGAAGGGAGAATCAAGCGCTTCATGCAAGAGCTCCTACTTAATGTGATAGTAAGCGAAGGTATATAAACAACTCACGGCGAGACACCGGAGAACTCATTAACAAACTAATTGACCAAGCGTGGGCGAAAGCGTTCCCCACGCCCGCGCATTAGACATTTAATACTTAGCGCACCGGCCATCAAAGCAATAAAAAAGCCCAGGGGCGCCAGCCAAATCGTAGTACTAACGAGCGCGACCAGCCCGGATAGCAACAGCGCAAGCAGTAGCGGCAGCCCATAAACACAAAAAGCCAGCAACGTGACAGAGGCACGCGGCAGGCTGATAATGACTTGGCTTCCTAACGGATAGTTGCGCTCGGCGTTATCTGTTTTGGAGGGAACCGCTACGGCAATGCGTTGGCTGCGCTGGCGCGCCAGCAATCCGACCCCGCACCCTCTCCCTTGAGCACACTGCTCGCAGTTCTGCTGGGCGGCAATTTCAACGATTACTCCCTGGGAGGTGTAATCGACAACCGTGCCAGTACGAAGCAGAGAAGTGCCAAGTAAAGAGCCACAGGGCGCGGAGGTCGTCATTTTATCTACTCACCTCATCGACGCTTTCTTGAGATTGGTCTTCTAGCAGGTCGAAAGTGATTGAGCGAACAATACGCTGCAGCGTTGCTACGGGCAGCTCACCAATGGCCACCAACTGCCAGCGCCCTTCAGCGGTGATGGTGTGCTCAATGGCGACGGCCGAGACACCCAACTGCTGCACACCTTCCTGCAAGGCAATGGTTGCTTCAGATGCAAGAGGCTCTACAAAGATACTCACGGTGGCCAAACCATCACTGTAAACACGCTGATGCACATCGTCGCCGGCAAAAGTAACCGGTTGCGCAACAAAGCCGTCGGGTAACCAAGTGGTATGCCAAGGCGTGTTGAGGATAACGGTGGGCGAGCCCACTCGTACGCGGCCGGTATATTTTTGGGGCGATTGGAGCTGGGTAATTTGGAAGGTTTCAATGATCCTGCCTTGCTGATCACTGAGTACATGCTTAAGGAGTAGGCCGGTATCTCGATCTAACCACCACTGATGGGAAAAACGCCATTGATCCCGAGGCTCGAAAATAAGTTTAACGGCATCGCGACCGGCTACCCGAGCATCATCCTCAAGCTCAATAGCGTAATATTTCTCAAGATGAGCCGCCCACCCTGCAGGAGTAGGCATCTCCCCATTACTATGCTCTTCAGTCCAAGCCAGTCGACCCACCGGCGAGCGCCGCTCAATACTCACGGAAGGACCGTCTAGGTACTGAACCACCTGCTGCCGAATGCCATTCTGGATGCGATGCGACAGCGCCAGCGTGCGAACATCAATAGCATCAATCGCCACCGCCCTGGCTTGGAAGGCATAACAGTGGCTAGCCCACAAACCACGCTCAAGCCACTGCGTGGCATTACTGGGCTGCTCTTCGGATTCCGCCGCGCACTCGTAGCCAGCATGACGAACCGGTTGGCTAACGTCGGACGAGCTATTGGCGTTTTCTGCATGCACTTGAAAAGAGAGCGTACCAACTACTGCTGCCAGTACCCAGGCACGCTTTAATCGCCAGGGCACGATCATGTTGCGCACTCCCATCCCGCGCACTCCCTACTCACTTAACAGGCTTCGTCAAAAAGAACGTCATTCAGCTTAGCGCTGACCTAATGGTTCAGTCACTGCAGATGAACGCATTAATGGCATCCAACTATCACCACTGCCGTAAGCAGCGCTCTGAGTATGCTGCTCTAAATAAGATTGCAGCAAGCCAATCTGATCTACATCAATATTGGTTCCCTGGGAAGCAGTCACTCCCTGAGGCGTCTGCGCTGAAAACCCAGTTTCACTAATATTCATCAGACCGCCCTGACCCGACTGACCGCTAAGCCGAAACGGCGTAGGCTCAAACATGGGCATATCAGCACGTGAGGCTACTGCCGACTGAGAGGCCAAATTGACGGGCTGTACCTGATTAGCGCCAGGTGCGGTCGTTGCCATGTCACCACTGCCCTGGCCAACGGGTGAGTCGTTGCCAAAGAACTGAACGCCGGTGATCACCATCAGTGACACTGCAGCAGCAACGCCAGCGCCGCGGGCGAACGAAATACCACCCGTACGGTGAGCTACAGGCTCGGCACCTTGTGTCATTGGAGCAGGCTCTTCGCGCAGTCTGGCCATAATGCCAGCGGAGAGATCAACGCTTACATCAACGCCCTGCTCCCGCTGCATCATGCTGCGGGCAAGGTGATATCGGCGCCATGTATCTGCGGCATCGTCATCATTAGGCAGTGCCTTCAACACTCGGCGAAGCTCAAGCTCATCACTCTCGCCATCCATTAACACCGAAAGTGATTCCCGTGTGTTTTGACTCATACTTCACACCCTCACACTGTTTAAAAGAAGTACTGGGGTGATGGCTTGCGTTATACGCACCACCACTCCGACGACTTCCAAGGCCAAGACTCAGTTCAGGCTAATTAAATGAGCAAAACTCATTAGCCTGCGACGCTAAGCTCATGACACTTTGCACATTGATATATCAGCGATTGACACACCAGCGTGCTCATCAAGATAGTCAGGCTTTATGACGCCTTACATGCCAGACAGTTCACAAAAAATAAAACCTTTATTTTTAAGGCTGACATCCTATAACGCTCATATCGCCTCCCCCCACTACGACCACTACCCTTCGCGACTGTTCCGCGCGGTCGATACTAATGGGCGGATATGTTCATCAACCGCCTCGCGGGCGCGGAAAATTCGTGAACGCACGGTTCCCACAGGGCACTGCATGACCTGAGCAATATCTTCATAAGCAAGACCATCCAGTTCACGCAGGGTGATCGCCGTGCGCAGATCATCCGGCAAATTTTCGATTGCCTGATAAACCGCGGCTTCGAGCTGATCTCTGGCAATCGCCGCTTCCGGTGACTCGGAATCTGCCAGTCGACCGCTTTGATCAATGATTTCAGCGTCGACAATATCCATATCACTTCCCGGCGGGCGCCTTCCCCGCGAGACCAGATAGTTTTTCGCCGTGTTAATCGCGATGCGATACATCCAGGTGTAAAACGCACTTTCTGAGCGAAATTTACCCAAGGCGCGATACGCCTTAATAAATGCCTCCTGGGCTACATCCTGAACTTCAGAGTGATCATGAACATAACGACCAATCAGGCCGATAATTTTGTGCTGGTACTTCTTCACCAGCAGATCGAAAGCGCGCGTATCACCTTTTTGGGCACGTTCAACAAGCTGTTGGTCTGTTTCCCGAGTGCCCATTCACACGCTCCTCCAGCTCGTACGGCATGCGCCGAGCCCAATTCCTATTAGCCCTGACAAATGGGCGTTCACAGCAAGCAGCATAGCGTCCCTTGGGCATTGATTAATAATAGAGTGAATAAAAGAGCGAATACGTCGCCCGAGTAAATTGCTGCATTATTATAACGGTACTAAATTTTAACGACAGGGCTCCCAGTGTTGCGCGTTCCGCGCAACGCATCAAGCGCTTACCGCCTTTCGCAAAAACCGTGCGGCTGACACTTTTAATGCCGCTATAGTTCCGCAGCAATTGATTTTTACCTGCCCGGCGAGCGATAGTATGTGCCACTTTTATCGCCCCCTTACTTTTTCAGTCATTACGCAAAGCACAGGTAGCAAGATGCCAGAACAGCAGGTTAATAACCTTAACGTCCTCGCTCAAGACGTTCTCACCACGCCAGAAGCGCTCAAGAATGCCGTGCCGTTAACGGAGGCGGCAGAGCGCACCGTGATCGAAGGTCGCCAAACCATTCAGAACATCCTGGATGGCAATGACCCGCGACTGTTGGTAGTGGTCGGTCCATGCTCAATCCACGATGTGGAAGCCGCCCTCGACTATGCCCGCCGCCTTCGTGAGCTGGCTGACCAGGTCAGCGATAGCCTGTATATCGTGATGCGTGTCTATTTTGAAAAACCGCGCACAACGGTCGGCTGGAAAGGCCTGATCAACGACCCGCACCTCAACGACTCCTTTGAGATCGATGAGGGTCTGCATATCGCCCGTAAATTGCTGGTCGATCTGGCCGAAATGGGCTTACCGCTAGCCACAGAAGCACTGGATCCCATTTCTCCCCAATACCTGCAGGACTGCATCAGCTGGTCAGCGATTGGCGCCCGTACCACCGAGTCCCAGACCCACCGGGAAATGGCTTCCGGCCTTTCCTGCCCGGTCGGCTTTAAAAACGGTACCGACGGCAGCCTGGACGTGGCGATTAACGCGCTTCAGTCCGTGGCCAGCCCGCACAATTTCCTGGGCATTAACCAAGCGGGCCAGGTAGCCATTATTCGCACCCGCGGCAACGCCTACGGCCACGTCGTTCTACGCGGTGGCAACGGCAAGCCCAACTACGACAGTGTAAGCGTTGCCCTGGCGGAGAAAGAGCTCGAAAAAGCCAAGCTCTCACCCAACATAATGATCGACTGCTCCCACGCCAACTCCAACAAAGACGCTGCGCTACAGCCATTGGTGCTGGAAAACGTCACCAACCAGATTTTGGAAGGCAACACTTCCATTATCGGCCTGATGGTTGAATCCAACATTGGCTGGGGTAATCAAAAACTTACCCAAGACCTTAGCCAACTGCAGTATGGTGTCTCCATTACCGATGCCTGCATCGACTGGGATACCACGGTGGAGACCTTCAGCCGCATGAACGATAAACTTGCCGCCACACTGGCCAAGCGCATCGTCAAGTAAGTCAACAACCCCGCTACGGCGGGGTTTTTCATGACGTTCTAGCGACTAATCTCACGCCGAAATGGCGGCAGTGCATCCAGCAGTGCTTGTCCGTAGCGGCGGGTAATCACCCGCTTATCCAGCAAGGTGATCGTCCCACGATCGCTCTCTTTGCGAATCAAGCGCCCACAGGCTTGCACCAGCTTAATAGACGCATCGGGCACGCTAATGCGCATAAACGCATTACCGCCCTGGCTTTCTATCCACTCCGCTAACGTAGCACCCACTGGGTCGTCGGGTACCGCAAAGGGTAACCGCGTAATCACCACGTGCGTCAAATAGTCGCCGGGAAGATCGATACCCTCAGCAAAGCTCGCCAAGCCAAAGATGATACTGCCCTCGCCCCTATCCACCGCTGCCCGATGGCGCTCGATAAGCTCTCGCTTAGGCAGCGCATCCTGAGCGAGCACGCGCTCCTTCACACTCGCTGGCAACGCTTTATCCACCGCACGCAGCTGGGCGCGGGAAGAGAACAGCACCAGCGCCGCCTCTTGGTCGGCCAACTGCGAGACAAACGTCACAATCGCCCGTTCATGGGCCTCCCTGTCGCCAGGGTCAGTGGCCTCTTTAGGCACGCGCAGCACGGCATTGGCGTAATCAAAGGGGCTCGGCAGCGCCTGATAGCGGTAGCGATTCGCCAAGCCTGCACGCTCTTGCAGGCGTTCAAAGCGCCCCAGCGCAGTCAACGTTGCCGAGGTGACCACCGCCCCATGGCAACGCCCCCATAAATGCTTGGCCAGGGTATGTGCGGCTGAAACGGGGCTAGCCGAAAACTCAACTTCCGGCTCCCCCGCTACACGGCTTAGGGTAATCCAGCGAGCGCTGGGCGCCTCATTAGCAACATCCTGCTCACTGAATGCCTGCCACAATGCATGCGCCTCTAACGCCCGCCCATGAAGCAACGCAACGAGCGGCAGCCAGGTTTCTGCCTGCTCACGATCGAGGCCGGTCTGTTTATCGGGATCAAGGCTTTCGCGCAGAATATCGCTGATACTCTCGAGGCAGCGCGACAGTGAAGCAAACATCACCAATAGCTGCTGCGCCTGTTCCCGCAGGGCATCGGGCACTTGGCCCTTCTCAAAACGCGATTGATGGGTGGCCTCTTCGTCAGCCAAACCGTTTGGCCGCTCCGCCAACTGATGCCCCATACTAAACACGTCGCCCAGTGCGGGCTCCAGGTTATGAATCAGCTCTGGCAAGCTAACCAAAAGCCGCGACACCGTTGGCTGAATAGCCAACGCCTGGTGAAGGTCGGTCAAACTGCTTCTCAGCGTTTTCAGCCAACGCAAGCAGCCGTGTACCGCAAAGCGGTGGGCAAAGTGGGAAAGCGCCTTCTCGGGCAGGTGGTGGCCTTCGTCGAAGACAAAGATGCAGTCCGCTGGGTCGGGCAGAATAGCGCCGCCGCCCAAGGCCAAGTCAGCCAGCACAAGGTCGTGGTTGGCGACGATAACGTCAGCATTCTCAAGCTCTCGGCGGGAACGGAAAAACGCGCAGGCACCGAAGTGCCCACAGCGCCTCCCCGTGCACTGGCGATGGTCAACCGTCAGCCGCCGCCAGTGGGCATCCTCAATCGCCTCAGGCCAATTATCACGATCCCCTTCCCATTCGCCCTGACCGTAAGCTTGCGCCATATCACTGGCAATCACGGTGAAGTCGCTACTTTGTGTTTGCAGCGACTGCTCAAACAGCGATAGCGTCGGGTTGGGTTCAGTACCTTCGAGCGCCTGATCCAGACGTGCCACGCACACATAGCGGCCACGCCCTTTGGCTAATGCGTAGCGAAACGCAATGCCGCTATGACTGGCCAGCGAGGGTAGATCCTGATTCAGCACCTGCTCCTGAAGAGCAACCGTGGCCGTGGAAATAATCAGCCGCTTGCCCCGCGCTTTCGCGATCGGCAAGGCGGCGATCAGATAGGCCAGTGTTTTGCCGGTACCAGTACCCGCTTCAAGCACACAGACATGGGTATCGCTGGTGCGCTTACCCTCGTCGTCGCTCTCTATATTACCCAGCGTCCGGGCGATTTCGGCGATCATCATGCGCTGACCGTAGCGTGGGGTCAGCTCAAGGGTGTCCACCACGCGACGGTAAGCGTCTTGAATCTCACTTTTGAGGGCTGTATCGAGCATGCGGCTTAGAGCATACCTTCCGGCGGATGCACGCAGGGCAGCTTGTCGTTGATATAGCGTTCGATCTCCGGCAGCGAGAAGGCATCCTCTTCGCCGACGAAGCTAATCGACACACCCTTAGCACCAGCGCGACCGGTACGACCGATACGGTGTACGTAGTCTTCCGGATCTTCCGGCAGGGTGTAGTTGATGACGTGACTAACGTCTTCAATGTGGATCCCACGGCCAGCCACGTCGGTGGCGACCAATACCTGAATCTCGCCTTCGCGGAAGCTTTCCAGGGTTTTAATACGCTGATTCTGAGGCACATCGCCCGACAGCATCGCCGCACTGACACCGGCTTTTTTGAGCAGATCGTCAAGCTTGCGAACTAAATCGCGACGGTTACCAAAGACCATCACACGCTCAAAGCTCTCTTGCTGAAGCAAATTAACCAGCAAGCGCTGCTTGTCGTCATCAGACACCAGATACACACGCTGATCTATATCCGCCTGATTCTCAACGGTGACTTCGATCTCAACGTGGGCAGGATCAAGCGTCCATTGACTGGCGAGATTCAAGATGTCGTCGGTAAAGGTGGCCGAGAAGAGGAAGGTCTGGCGCTCCTCTTTTTTCGGCGTGTAGCGAATAATCCGCTTCACATCGGGGATAAAGCCCATCGACAACATGCGGTCGGCTTCATCTAACACCAAAACTTCGACTTCATTGAGGTCGATATCGCGCTTCTGATGGAAATCCAACAGACGCCCAGGTGTTGCCACCAGGATATCGATCTTGCTGCCCAGGCTGTCACGCTGTTTTTGGTAGTCCATACCACCGACCACACTCGCCACATTGAGCTGCGTGAAACGCGCTAACGCTTTAGCATCTTTTTCGATCTGCAGCGCCAGCTCGCGGGTGGGCGCAATAATTAAGGCACGCGGAGCCCCCGGCTTTTGACCATTGGGTGTTGGCTCTTCCAGGAAGTAGGCCATCACAGAGATCAAAAAGGCTGCGGTTTTACCGGTTCCCGTTTGCGCTTTGCCGACAATGTCGCCACCTAATAGCGTCTGGCGCAGGGCCTCCGCTTGAATAGGTGTGCAGTACTCAAACCCCTGGGCATGAATAGCGCGCATTAAGGGCAGCGGCAGATCAAAGTCATGAAAGCGCCACTTACCGGCCACGGCGGGCACCTGAAACTGACGAAGATCCCAGTTCGACTGGCGACGACGCGGTTTACGGCGGCGACGTTTTGGCTTGCGATTCTGGGCCGGGGCTGTGGTCTGTTCCGACTCGCTCATAGGCTGTCTATCTGTCCATTGCTGTGGAAGTTGGCTTCTTGACGTGCGCATTGTACCAGGGCTTGGCGATAAGAGCGCGTCCTGCTGTCGAAGGAGTCCCAAGGCCTGTTAGAATAGCCGTCAAATCGACGTAAGGAGCGCGACATGACGCGTAAGAAAAAAACTCGTTCACTGGCCGATAAGGTGACAATCCGTACCGGCCGGCGGAAAGATTATAAAAAATGGCGCCACGACAATCCCGACCAAGTGGCCCCTTCGCGCCGTTTTGTAGCGAAAAAGCAGCAGCAGCGCAAACTGCAGGCGGTGAGAAAACTCGCTCGCCAGCAGAGCGGGCAGGATATTGCTATACACCCTGACAAATCGAGCAGCGACGCTAGCAAACCTAAGGGGGACGACTCGTAATGCGCTTGGTCTCGTTCAACATTAATGGCATTCGAGCACGACTTCACCAGTTACAGGCGTTGATCGACACTCAGCAGCCGGACGTAATTGGGCTGCAGGAAACCAAGGTACAGGACAGCGAGTTCCCGCTTGCCGACGTAGAAGCCATGGGCTACCACGTTTTTTATCACGGCCAAAAAGGCCATTACGGCGTAGCTTTAATGTGCCGTCAGGCGCCCGAAGAGATTTTTTACGGCTTCCCCGATGATGAGGAAGACGCTCAGCGCCGCATGATCGGCGTTCGTCTGATCGCAGAGAACGGAGAAGCCGTGACGGTATGGAACGGCTATTTTCCTCAGGGCGAAAACGTTACTCACCCGACCAAATTCCCCCATAAAGAGCGCTTTTATGGCCAACTAGCGCGATTGCTCAACGAACAGCACCGTCCCGACGAGCGGCTGGCGATCATGGGCGACTTTAATATCTCGCCGGAAGATCAGGACATTGGCATTGGCGACGCTAACCGCAAGCGCTGGCTGCGTGAAGGCAAAACCAGCTTTCAACCCATTGAGCGCGAATGGCTCGAAGGCATTAAAGCCTGGGGGCTTACCGACAGCTATCGCCTCTGCTACCCGCAAAGCGATGACCGTTTTAGCTGGTTTGACTACCGCTCAAAAGGGTTTAATCAGGAGCCCAAGCGCGGCCTGCGTATCGACTATATTCTAGTCACCAAGGCGCTAGCCGATCAGATTACTGCCGCTGGCATCGACTATGACCTGCGTGGTATGGAACGCCCCTCTGATCACGCGCCTACCTGGAGCGACTTCGCTCTCACGCTTAAGGCGTAGTTTTCTACGCAGTCTTTTCTAGTCAAAGCTGGCCAGCCATTGCTCCGCCTCATCGTCACCTAGCGACGAGGCGCGGGCAAAAGCTTGTTTCGCTTGCCCATCCTCACCCCAGGCGTAAGCGAGTTGACCATAGGCTCGCCAGTCGGCGGCAGCTTGCGTATGCAGCGCTAAGGTGTGCCAGGCATTCAGGGCCTTCTCAACGTCTTTAGCCTGCCGCCAAGCGTTGGCAAGCAAACGCAGATGGGACTCATCGCGAACGATATCGCCCTCATTCAGCGCCCGCTCTAGGTGTTCTGCCGCTCTAGCGGGGGTTCCGCCGGCGAGATGGAGTTGAATCAACAGCCAGAAATCTTCCTGCTCGGTCAACTTACCTAATTGCCACCCGGCCTCCCACAAACCAGCGGCAACCCCTGACTGCCCAGCCTGCTGGGCAAGCCCGGCGGCTTGGCGCCAATCTGCGGGGTCGCTTTGCGCATTCAAGTCATCTAGCAGCCAGCCCAATGCCTGATCGCCTTGCCCGGCATTGCGATACACAGCAAGCGCCAGAGCCTGCTGTACTTCGTTGGGCTCTGGCGTCTCATTAAGTGCTTGCTCAAGCCAGCCAGCGGCTTCTTCCCAACGCTCCTGTTGCGCCAGCAGGCGGGTTAGCTGCCAGGTAGTATCACTATCTTGCTGATTGGCTAACCACTCACTGAGTAGCTCAATGGCCTGATCACGCTGGCCAGCAGCACGGCGCAGTGAGGCCTCCTCACGTAGCCAACGGGCTGCTTGGACACTATCCACACCGTTTAAGCCACGGGCAATCGCCAGCCGATCCGCTGCCGCAGCGTGCTGATCCTGACGCGCCAAGGCACCTGCCGCTAACTGTTGATAGAGCGCACTGGCCCACTGATCCGATTGGTTGCCGGATGCCAACCGCTCAGCCTGGGCCGTTGCCCGCTCAACGACCTGAGGCAACGCGCCCTCTTTTAACTGGCTTTGCAGCGCATTGAGGTCAGCAATCACATCACCTTGTAGCGCAGGGCTGGCCTGTGACGAAAGAGGCCAAACGCTGAGTAATAGAATGCATAAAAGACGCTTCATACGGCTACCTCAACTCAAACTCGATCCGCTGGGTGGCATTGCGTAACCGATCGCTGGGTTCAAATTGCCACTTGGCAATCGCCTCCCGCGCGGCATCATCAAACACCCGACGCGGCTGCGCGCTGGTAACCCGTATAGAAGAGCTGTCGACACTGCCATCACGCCGAATCGTAAAGGCCACCTCTACAAAGCCTTCCATACCTCGGCGCTGGGCACGGGGCGGGTACTTTGGACCAACTTGGTTCGTCGGTGTCACTTGGCCCACATTCACCGGCTCATTAGAGGGCGCTGGCTGAGCTTCCGGGGCAGCTTCGCGCACGGCGGGTGCAGAATCCACTGACGCAGGGGCT
This sequence comes from Halomonas sp. A3H3, assembly GCF_000982975.1. Taxonomy (NCBI): domain Bacteria; kingdom Pseudomonadati; phylum Pseudomonadota; class Gammaproteobacteria; order Oceanospirillales; family Halomonadaceae; genus Halomonas; species Halomonas sp. A3H3. Next base: position 5,007,944 of record NZ_HG423343.1, read on the forward strand.
GCTCTAGGAGCTGCCTCGACAGGTTGCTGTTGCGGGGTCGGCTCTGGTCTCGGCTCAGGAGTAGGTTCGGGCCGGGGTTCCGGTTTAACTTCCGTTAGCTCCGGGAGTTCGCTGTCCATTTCAACCGGCTCGACGGGCTCATCTGGCAGTTCCACTTCCGGCAGACTAATAGTGCTTTCCGCTACCGGAGGCGGCTCGGGTGCAGGCATGGGCGGCGGCGTTTGCTGGGGTGCCGCTTCAACAGGCTGAGGCGTGGGCGCCTCCTGCTTAGGGGCCACCTCCGGCGCTTCAATCATGGTCATCGCCATGCTCATGGTCAGCTCTTCGGGCTCCCGCTCTGGGGGAGCCACTAGCTGGGCAAGTAGCCAGAACAAGCCCACCGCCAGCACGACGCCTCCCAATAATGACAGCAGGTGGCGCATCATGACCCACTCCGACTCGCCGCCACCGCCACTTGGTCAACGCCCGCCTCACGTAGGCGATCCATCACCTCGATCAGCAAGCCCGTGGTGGATTCGCGATCCGCCTGAATAACCACCGAGCCATCATCACTTAGCATATCGGCTACCTGCTGGCCGACCCGATGGGCATCCACGGGACTGCCATCTACCCAGACTGCACCCTCGGGGGAAATCGCCACGAGCACCTGGGCATCCGGGCGCGGGGTGGCGGCGCTGGATTCCGGCCGCTCAATCTCGACACCGCTCTCTTTGACAAAGCTGGTAGTCACAATAAAGAAAATCAGCATGATAAATACCACGTCGAGCATGGGGGTAAGATTCACCTCATTGCTCTCAGCAGTCGCATCTATGGAACGACGTCTACGCATCACTCTCCTCCAGTGCCCGCGCCAGGCGATCATGCAGCCGCTGGTCTTCGCGACGGATGACGTGCTCTAAACGACTAATAAATAGCAGCCCTACTACGGCAATGGCCATGCCGGTCAAGGTCGGCAGCGTCGCCCGGGCAACCCCATCTGCCATAGCGCGGGCTTGATGGGTCTCGCTCAGCGAAAGGCTATCGAACACGCTAATCATGCCCGTCACGGTGCCTAACAGGCCTAGTAACGGACATAGCGCGACTAACAGTTTTAACCATGGCAAGGGTTTGCGCAGCCTGGCGACCAGCGCCTCGGCCCACACCTGACGCAGTGTCCGGGCACTCCAACTGGAGTGGTCACTACGTGCCGCCCAGCGGCGTAACAGTTGACGGCGTGCTATACGCCAAGTAATCCGGTAGTACCACCAGCGCTCCATAGCCATGGCAAACACCAGTACGGCCACGACGGCCAAAACCACCAGTACCGCGCCACCCGCCTCTACTAAGCGCTCAACGGGTTCGAGCCAGAGAGGAAGAGTGGACATGTTAATTCACCACGGGCGTGTGAGATTCCAGATGATCTGCCAGTGTCGCGCTCGCCTGCCCTTCAATCACGTGGGTCAAGTAACGGCTGCGGCCTGCCAAAGCGGTCTGTACAAACAACAGCGGTACGGCGGTAATTAGACCTAGTACGGTGGTCACTAGTGCCTGACTGATGCCGCCCGCCATAAGTTGCGGGTCGCCGGTGCCAAACACGGTAATCGCCTGGAAAGTCACGATCATGCCGGTTACCGTGCCCAGCAGGCCGAGCAACGGTGCTATCGCGGCAAGCAGCTTCACCATCGGCTGGCTGCGTTCCAACCTGGGCAACTCGGCCAACACCGCTTCATCCAACCGCGCTTCCAGCGCCTCCGGAGTTTGATGTTTATCCATGCCTTCAAAGCGCAGTAGCACCCGCCCCAACGGGTTATTGTCCCGCAACTGATCGAGGGATTGCCGCTGACGCTTTACGCGCAGGCTAACCAGCACTAGATAGAGATACTGCCCCAGACCGATGATCATACCCAGAATACCCAGCGCCACGACAACGTAGCCGACATAGCCGCCCTGCTGGAAACGCTCCCATAGACTGGGTTGCTGGGCCAAGGCCTCCAGCACGCTGCCCTGGGTAGGATCAATGGCAAAGACGCTGCTCTCGCCTTGGTAGTAATCCGCCAGTACCCCGCCAATGGCATCGGGGGTACGCGGCAGAACCACTAGGTTGCCGTCATTTTCACCGCGCTCTAAAAGCTCGTTCTCGGTAAAGGCCGCAAAATCGCCCAACCGCACCAACTCGCGGGCGGCCACCTCGCCGTTAGCATCGGCTACTGGCATTGAAAGCCGTTCGGCACGGCCGGTGCGCGCGGTTAGCGTTGCCAAGCGATCCACCACGTTTTCCAGCTGATGGCGCTCAAGCACTTCCACTTCATCCAACCGCGGCGGCAGCGAGCCCTCCTCAAGGGTTAGCAGACTCTGTTCGCCAAGCGTGTTGCGAATCTCTGAGCTATGTCGGGCAAGATTGGCCAGCAGACCCGAGAGCGCTTCGCCCTGCTCTGCCTGGCGCTCGCTCAGCTCGCTGGCTTGATCTGTTTGCTCTGCCTGCTGCGCCTGTAGTGCTTCATGCTGCTGCTGGACATCTTCGTGCTCTGCGCGCGCCTGCTCCAGCGCGGACTCTAGCGCCTGCTGGTCATCCAGAAAGCTCATTAGCCGCTGCTGGTCTCGCGCTTCAGCAGCCTCACGGGCTTCACGCAGAGAAGTAGCGCTTTCGGTTTGCGCCATTGATATACCACTTACCGCTACCAGTCCCAATACAACACAGACATAGCCAAGTTGACGGAGTGTTAGTCGACTCATGGTTGCTCTCCCTGCAGGTCATTGGCACTGATCGAGAGCGGCAAGGTTAATAGATCAGGGGCGCGCTGATCTTCCGCCATACGCAGCCCACTGCGCACTTCACGCAGGTACTCGTCATCCAGCGGCTGCCATGCGCCGTTCTCAGCACTCCAAACACCCCCCTCACGGCCATCGGGGGTTAGGTAATAAAAGCCGATACGCCCGATGCGCAAGAAATCCACTTCGCGTTCGCGACCATCCTGACTTAAACGCCCCCGCCAGCTGTCCATCTCCTGACCATAATCGAGCTCAACGCGCCAGGCCTCTAACAGTCCATTAATACGCTCGATAGTGTTTTGACCTTGCTCGTCTGGCTGACGCTCAACCCGCGCCAACCGCTCTTCACGTAGAAACGGCAGGTCACGCTCAATCCAGCCGCTCAGTTGCTCGGCCATATTCTGTTCGATCACGGGCAGCGCTGCGCGGGTCTCTTCCAGCGTATCCAGCGCCGTCGCCAAACGCTGCTGACGCTCGGCCTCTTCCGCCAAGCGCCCGGACAGAGAGGCGTTATCAGCCTTCAACTGGCGGGTTTCGCGCTCCAAACGGCGCAACTCCTCCAACTGCTCCCGGGTCTGTTCATCGGCAGCATCAATCTGCTCCTGAAGCGCTGCCTGGGTTTGCTGGGCTTCGACACTTTCGGCCGCTTGAGCCACTGCTTGTTCACTTGCCATCAGCGTGCCACTGGCCAGCACTCCCGCTAGCCACCATCCACGCAAGGCAAAGAAAGGCCTGTTCAGCACGTCGACTCTCCGTCACTGAGTAGCGGGCGGCGAGCACCGCGCCACTAAAAACTAATTGGGTATTAGAACGATTTGCGTTTATCTTTTCCGGGACATAGCCTACCACTAATAGAATAAATGACAATATTTATCATTAACGATCATTTGATTTCGCTTACCTAACACGCATAAAAAAAGGCGCCCATCAGCGCCCGTTATCACAATATCTAAGCTTAATAGTTAACCACTACGTACTCTTTTGTCAGCGGCGCCAGCGGGAGTTGCCAAGCCTCTTCACGGGTTACCCATCTTGCTTCGGCTATTTCAGCCGCCGCCTCCACAGGCTCGTCGATAACCAGGCTAAACAGGTGCGCTTCAAGCATAATGTCCGGTTCATTGGCAGCGGGAGCGCTGTGCACGCCTAGCGGAATCAGTTGATCTTCATTAACCTGCAAGCCCAACTCCTCTTTCAGCTCACGGCACAGCGCCTCTGGGGCGGTTTCACCCGCATCGATCTTGCCGCCGGGCTGCATAAAGAAGGACGTATTGTGCTTACGCACTAATAGCAAACGACCATCGGGATCGCTCACCATTGCTGCAGCAATTTTTAATACGTTAGCGGGACTGTCTGGCATACCTCCTCCTCTATGCACATTTATTTATACCATCAACTCATCTCCTCCCACTCATACGGCTATTAAAACGCCCAGTCGTCGTCTTCGGTGGCGACGGCTTTGCCGATGACGTAAGAAGAACCGGAGCCGGAGAAGAAGTCGTGATTCTCGTCGGCGTTAGGTGACAGAGCCGCCATGATGGTCGGGTCCACATCGGTGACGCTGCTGGGGAATAGGGGCTCAAAGCCAAGATTCATCAGCGCTTTATTGGCGTTGTAGTGAAGGAATTTTTTCACATCTTCGCTTAGACCTACCTCGTCATACAGTGACTCGGTGTAGCGCACTTCGTTGTCGTAGAGCTCCAGCAGCAGCTCGTAGGCGTAATCTTTGACTTCCTGCTGACGCGCTGGCGTCGCTTCCGCCATTGCCTGCTGGAATTTATAGCCGATGTAGTAGCCGTGTACCGCTTCGTCGCGAATGATTAGACGAATAAGGTCGGCGGTGTTGGTCAACTTGGCATGGCTTGACCAGTACATCGGCAGGTAGAAGCCGGAGTAGAACAGAAATGACTCCAGGAACACGCTGGCGACTTTGCGCATCAGCGGATCATCCGAGCGGTAGCGCTCTAAAATCAGCTCAGATTTCGCCTGCAGCGTGGGATTCTCTTCACTCCAGCGAAAGGCATCGTCCACATCACGAGTGGTGCAGAGCGTCGAGAAAATCGAGCTGTAGGAGCGCGCATGCACTGATTCCATAAAGGCGATGTTGGTGTAAACCGCCTCTTCATGGGGAGTGCGAGCATCTTCCATTAATACCGGCGCACCCACGCTGCTTTGGATGGTGTCCAGCAGTGTCAGGCCCGTGAAAACGCGGATCGTCAGCTGCTTTTCTTTCTCGGTCAGCGTATTCCACGACTGAATATCGTTCGACAGTGGCACCTTCTCGGGCAGCCAAAAATTACTGGTCAAGCGGTTCCACACTTCCAGGTCTTTATCGTCTTGAAGCCGGTTCCAGTTAATCGCATCAACCCGCGATAAACGTTGCATGGTATTCATATCACTCTCTCGAAGCCCGGCTGTGACAGCCGGGCTAGCAAAGCTTATTTATAAAAATTGGTTATAAAAAGCTTGTTTTAAAAACGAATGCTCAATAACAGATACAAGGCGTATCGACAGAAATCAGTACCATTACAGCGTGCAGGAAACGCAGCCTTCTACCTCGGTACCTTCTAACGCACTCTGGCGCAGGCGAATGTAGTAAAGCGTTTTGATGCCTTTGCGCCAGGCGTAAATCTGCGCCTTATTGATATCGCGCGTGCTTGCGGTGTCCGGGAAGAACAGCGTTAGCGATAAGCCCTGATCGACGTGCTGCGAGGCTTCCGCATAGGTATCGATGATCTTTTCCGGGCCGATTTCGTAGGCGTCCTGGAAGTAGTCAAAATTAGCTTCATCCAGGAAAGGCGCCGGGTAATAAACACGCCCCAACTTGCCCTCTTTACGAATCTCGATTCTCGCCGCCACCGGGTGAATACTGGAGGTGGAGTTATTGATATAGGAGATCGACCCCGTCGGCGGTACCGCCTGCAGGTTACGGTTATACAAACCGTGGGCCATGACCGAGGCTTTCAGCTCCTGCCAATCGTCTTGGGTCGGCAGCGCGATACCGCTGCGCTCAAAAAGCCCGCGTACTTTATCGGTGCGCGGCAGCCACGCCTGGTCGGTGTACTTATCGAAGAAAGTACCCGAGGCGTAGGTAGAGTCTGCAAAGCCCGCAAACGACTCTTTGTGCTCAATCGCCAAACGGTTCGACGCCCGGATCGCATGGAAGGCAACGCAGTAGAAGTAGAGGTTGGTAAAATCCAAACCTTCGTCAGAGCCGTAGTAAATGTGCTCCCGCGCCAGATAGCCGTGCAGGTTCATCTGGCCCAAGCCAATCGCCCGCGACTTGGCATTACCTTCGGCAATAGAGGGCACGCTGCGCAGGTTACTCATCTCTGATACGGCGGTGAGACCACGAATGGCGATTTCCACACTGGTACCGATATCGCCTGCGTCCATCACCTTGGCAATGTTCATGGAGCCCAGGTTACAGGAGATGTCCTGACCGATTTGGCGATAACCCAGGTCATCGTCATACTCGGTAGGCGTATTGACCTGAAGAATTTCCGAGCAAAGGTTGCTCATGTTGATACGGCCAGCAATCGGGTTGGCGCGATTAACCGTGTCTTCGAACATGATGTACGGGTAGCCCGACTCGAACTGCAGCTCGGCTAGAGTTTGGAAGAAGGCCCGTGCATTGATCTTATGCTTACGAATGCGCGCATCCGCAACCATCTCTTGGTACTTCTCGGTAACGCTGATGTCGCCAAAGGGCACGCCGTAAACACGCTCTACATCGTAGGGCGAGAACAGGTACATGTCGTCGTTGCGCTTGGCAAGTTCAAAGGTAATATCCGGAATCGTCACGCCCAGGGAGAGCGTTTTGATACGAATTTTCTCGTCGGCATTTTCCCGCTTGGTATCCAAAAAGCGCAGGATATCCGGGTGGTGAGCGTTAAGATACACCGCCCCTGCCCCCTGACGAGCCCCCAGCTGGTTAGCATAGGAGAAGGCGTCTTCCAGCAGTTTCATAATCGGGATGATGCCCGATGACTGGTTTTCAATACGCTTGATGGGCGCACCCGACTCACGAATATTACTGAGCAGAAACGCCACGCCGCCGCCGCGTTTGGAGAGCTGGAGGGCCGAGTTAATCGAACGGCCAATCGACTCCATATTGTCTTCGATACGCAGTAGGAAGCATGACACCAGCTCGCCGCGCTGCTGCTTGCCACAGTTCAAAAAGGTGGGGGTCGCCGGCTGAAAGCGGCCGCTAATGATTTCATCCACCAGCGACTTCGCCAGCGTTTCGTCGCCCCGCGCCAGGGTTAGCGCGACCATGCAGACGCGGTCTTCGTAACGCTCTAGATAGCGCTTGCCGTCGAACGTCTTCAGCGTGTAGCTGGTGTAGTACTTAAAGGCGCCCAAAAAGCTAGGGAAGCGAAACTTATATGCATAGGCCTGCTCGAACAGCGCCTTGATAAAGGCGAAGCTGTACTGGGCCAGCATCTCGGCTTCGTAATACTGCTCTTCGACCAGGTAATCGAGTTTCTCCTCTAACGAGTGGAAAAACACCGTGTTCTGGTTAACGTGCTGCAAAAAGTACTGGCGTGCCGCTTCGCGATCTTTATCCAACTGCAGCTCGCCATTGGCACCGTACAGGTTGAGCATGGCGTTAAGAGCGTGATAGTCCAGCGTGCGAGCTTCTGTCTTCGCCGCTGGCCGCTTGGCCTCACCGTTTTTAGTGGATACGTCGTTCGAGACTGAGTCTTTCGGCGCTGAGTCTTTCAGGGCTAGGTTTGTCGTTTCCAAAACTCTTCTACTCCTTGACGGACATTGGCCACGTCATCGTCGGTGCCAAATAATTCGAATCGATACAGCAGCGGCACTTGGCATTTTTTCGCAATAATGCGGCCAGCAAGGCCATACGCTTCGCCAAAATTTGTATTTCCCGCTGCAATCACCCCCCGCAGGAGGCTTCGATTATGTGTGTCGTTAAGAAAATGGATCACCTGCTTGGGCACCGCACCCTGCTCGCTTCCCCCACCATAAGTGGGGGTAATTAAAATATACGGCTGGGTGACTCGTGGAACAGGCTCATCTCGATTCAACGGCAGTCGCTTTGCGGCAAAACCAAGTTTTTCTACAAATCGATGGGTATTGCCTGATTTTGTAGAGAAGTAAACCAAACTGCCGGCGATAGGTGAAGGTGAGCAACTTGCCAGCATTGGGATGACTTAAGCCAGCGCTTGAATGCGGTCTGGGCGGAAACCCGACCAGTGATCCTCGCCGACGACTACGACAGGAAGCTGGCGATAGCCGAGAGCTTCGACTTCTTCTTGGGCACCGGATTCGGCGGTAATATCGATAACAGTGTAATCAAGCCCCTGCTTGTCGAGCGCGCGGTAAGTCGCGGTGCATTGAACACAAGCGGGCTTGCTATAAATTTGGATTTCCATGGCTATTTTCCTTTTCATAGCGGCATTTTTCGGGTAGGGCACATCTAGTGCCTCCCCTCTCTAAAAGATACGACGCATACTATATATAGACCAATGAAAAATCAATTCAAGCATATGTGGTATTTTTCATCCACAGGATATTGACAGCTAATGCCCAACCCTGCCCCTAAAACACTGTCCCAGGCAATAAAAAACCGCCCACTAAAAAGTGGACGGTTTTTAACAGCGCCGTGAACCGGCGCAGTTAGCGGCTCATAGCAATATTAGCTAATCGCAGCTTGATAACGACGCTCAACGTCTTCCCAGTTAACTACGTTAAAGAACGCAGCAATGTAGTCAGGACGCTTGTTTTGATACTTCAGGTAGTAGGCATGCTCCCAAACATCCAGACCGAGCAGCGGCGTGTTGCCGTGCATCAACGGGCTGTCTTGGTTCAGGGTATTCTCTACCACCAATTTCTTTTCAGGAGTAATGGAGAGCCAAGCCCAACCACTGCCGAAACGGCCAAGGGCGGCTTTTTTGAATTCTTCTTTAAAGGCTTCCAGGCCACCCAGCTCAGCGTCAATCGCTTTTGCGACATCACCCTGGGGATTACCACCGCCGTTAGGCGACATCATTTGCCAAAACATGGAGTGGTTGGCATGACCGCCACCGTTATTGATAACGGCTTGACGCTTGGCTTCTGGAACGCGATCCAGATTAGCGACCAGCTCTTCGACAGGTACATCTTCGAGACCTGTGCCTTCCAGCGTGGCGTTCAGGTTGTTGATGTAGGTTTGATGGTGACGAGAATGGTGAATTTCCATCGTCATCGCATCGATGTTTGGTTCGAGAGCGTCATATGCGTACGGCAATTCGGGTAGTGTATGTGCCATATCATCATCTCCTTGAGTGGCTTTCGTTGCTTTCACTTATCTATGTGCGGTCAGCCCGCAGCTTTTTCAACCACCGGGGTGGTTTTTCTTACCTTTTGCCCCAGTACTTTAGTCAACTATTGCCAGTTTACCTAATACACCCGCCAAAAAAAAAGCCGACTTCTGGCGAAGTCGGCCCACCGCTATTGAATCACGGTATTGCTTACAGCTTGCTCTCAAGTTCCGGCAGGATCTCAAATAGATCCCCCACCAGGCCGTAATCCGCCACCTGGAAAATCGGTGCTTCGTCGTCTTTGTTGATCGCGACGAT
>NZ_HG423343.1:5017369-5176677 GCF_000982975.1 Halomonas sp. A3H3
CAGAATGCTCATGGCATCAACTCCTTTCAACGTGCTTGTAGCAAAGTACTGGTGGTAAAGAACCGACCTTAAAGAACTTTGGATTCGTTTTTCAGTTTGTCGATCAGCTCGTCTACCGAGGCGACTTTGACACCGCCTTTACGCTCGGCGGGAGACTCGACTTTGAGCAGACTGACCTTGGAGGCGACCCCGACACCGTAGTCGGCGGGGGTTTTCACCTCCAGCGGCTTTTTCTTGGCCTTCATGATGTCGGGGAGCTTGGCGTAGCGCGGCTCTCTACTTTGAGCAGACTGACCTTGGAGGCGACCTCGATGCCGTAGTCGGCGGGGGTTTTCACATCCAGCGGCTTCTTCTTGGCCTTCATGATGTCGGGCAGCTTGGCGTAGCGAGGCTCGTTGAGGCGCAGGTCGGTGGTGACGATCGCCGGTAGCGTCAGTGCGATGGTTTGCAGGCCGCCGTCGATTTCACGGGTCACATGCACCTTGTCACCGTCCACTGCAACTTCCGAGGCAAAAGTGCCTTGGGGCAGACCGGTCAGCGCGGCGAGCATTTGGCCGGTCTGGTTGTTGTCGGTGTCGATGGCCTGCTTGCCCAGCACCACCAACCCCGGCTGCTCCTCTTCGACCACTTTGGCCAGCAGCTTGGCCACGGCCAGGGATTCGGCGCGCTCGTCCCGCCACTTCCGAGGCAAAGGTGCCCTGGGGCAGCCCGGTCAGCGCGGCGAGCATTTGGCCGGTCTGGTTGTTGTCGGTGTCGATGGCCTGCTTGCCCAGCACCACCAACCCCGACTGCTCTTCTTCGACCACTTTGGCCAGCAGCTTGGCTACGGCCAGAGATTCGGTACGCTCGTCGGTTTCGATATGCAGGGCGCGGTCGGCGCCCAGCGCCAGCGCCGTACGCAGCTGCTCTTGGGCGGCTTTGGGCCCTACCGTGACGGCGACGACTTCTGTCGCCACGCCCTTCTCTTTCAGGCGTACCGCCTCTTCCACGGCAATTTCGCAGAAGGGGTTCATGGCCATTTTGACGTTGGTAAGATCGACGTCCGAATGATCCGCCTTAACGCGGATTTTGACGTTATAGTCGATGACGCGTTTCACCGCGACGAGTACTTTCATAGGTTCCTCGCTTGGCTTGTCGTAAAGCCGTTACCCTGAGACGGCACCCGCCCAGCGGATACCCCTTTTTAAGATGTGTGGTGTATTGAAGACTTACCGGCAATCGCTCAACAGCGATTCGCCTGCCCCAATACAGGCGCTGCCAACAAAAAATGGCGGCGCTTTTAAATTCAATGCATAAAATTCAATCGAGCGTTTGATAGGTGCGCAATTGAAAAACCCTCCCAATTTGCCATAGCCTGCCACAAAGCGACAATACCTAATGCTTAATCATCCACTACGGCCTTAGTCGTAGCACTGAACGAGGGTTAACAAAGCATACCGTCAATAAATGCTCCTTTCACCATCGTAGGCGTGACCTGACACAGGTATTATGCCTATCATGGGGCATAACCAGAAGCAAACGACCGTTTTAAATTAAGGCCGACTTTTTATAAGCTAGTTCCCTGGAGTTAACCTTAGATTAGCTTTGTAAACGCTGGCACTTAAAGAGAATAAGGAGAAACCGGGTGGAAACTGTAGAACGCGATGTAATGGACTTTGATGTCGTCATTGTCGGTGCGGGCCCATCTGGGCTTTCCGCCGCATGCCGACTAATGCAGCAAGCCAACGAGGCTGAGCAAGAGCTCACGGTTTGCGTCGTTGAGAAAGGCTCAGAAGTTGGCGCACATATTTTATCGGGCGCGGTCTTTGAACCTCGCGCACTGGCGGAACTGTTTCCAGATTGGGAAGAGCGCGGCGCACCGCTCAATACCCCGGCGATTCGCGATGACGTTTTCTTGCTCAAAGACGCCGAAAAAGCGCAGAAAGTGCCCAACGCCTTGGTACCTAAAAGCATGCATAACACCGGCGGCGAGCTTACCCGCTATGTAATCAGTGCAGGCAATCTGTGCCGCTGGCTGGCGGAACAGGCAGAGGGCCTCGGCGTAGAAATTTTCCCAGGCTTCGCCGCTCAAGAGGTCATTATTGAGGACGGCGCCGTGCGCGGCATTCTGATTGGCGACATGGGTGTCGCCGCAGATGGCACCCCCAAAGATGGTCATATGCCGGGCATGGAACTGCGCGCCAAATACACACTGTTTGCCGAAGGCGCGCGGGGGCATTTGGGCAAGCGTTTAATCAAAGACTTCTCACTGGATGCAGGTCGCGACCCACAACACTACGGTATCGGCCTTAAAGAGCTGTGGGATGTGCCTGCCGACAAGCATGAGCCTGGGCTTGTGTTGCATGGCTCTGGCTGGCCATTAGATAAAAACGCCCACGGTGGCTGGTTTCTTTACCATGCGGAAAACCAGCAGGTGGTGGTGGGTTTGATTATGGATCTGGGCTACCAAAACCCATGGCTCTCGCCCTTCGACGAATTTCAGCGTATGAAGCACCATCCGGTACTTAGTCAGTATCTGGAGGGTGGCAAGCGCGTGGCTTATGGTGCCCGGGCAATTACCAAAGGGGGCTTTAACAGCCTGCCCAAAATGACCTTCCCCGGCGGGCTATTGATTGGCTGCAATGCGGGCACCCTCAACTTCTCCAAGATTAAAGGCCTGCATACCGCCATGAAGTCTGGCTTGGTTGCCGCGGAGAGCGTATTTGAGGCGATCAAAGGTGGCGATGAAGGTGCCCAGGAACTAACGAGCTTTACCCAGAAATGGGAAGCCAGCTGGGCCTACCAAGAGCTTAAAGAGAGCGCCAGCTTCGGCCCCGCGATCCATAAATATGGCACTGTGGGCGGCGGAGCGTATAATTTTGCTCACCAGTTGCTGGGCAACAAGCTGCCTAACGTTCACGACACCACTACCGACTATGGCGCCCTCAAGCCTGCGGATGAGTTTGAAAAGATTAACTATCCCAAGCCGGACGGCAAGCTCTCCTTCGACAAGCTTACCTCGGTGTTTCTGTCGAACACCAACCATGAAGAGGATCAACCGTGTCATTTGCGCCTGGACGATCCTGAACTACCGATCCGTGAAAACCTGCCCAAATACGCCGAGCCGGCGCAGCGCTACTGCCCGGCTGGTGTTTACGAAGTGGTGGAAGATAGCGCAGGGCAGCCACGCTTTCAGATCAATTTCCAAAACTGTGTGCACTGCAAAACTTGTGATATCAAAGACCCTGCTCAGAACATTACCTGGGTAGCTCCCGAAGGTGGCGGCGGGCCCAACTATCCTAATATGTAAAGTAGTCGGCTAAAACCTGTGCACTGCTTGCCCTACATTGGCTGTAAAAGGGTAAGCGGTGTCTGTCTGGGCTATTTCTCCCTTTGACAGCTCTCCTCTGCTGACAACGGTCTATTACTATAAAAGCCGTGAAAAGGGAGACTGGAGTGGCTGCCTATGAAATGGGACTGCTCATGAGAAGCGACCCCTTTCGCGAACACCTGCATCCCTAGACGCTTACCCAACTCAATGACCGATGACGATAACTGCTGGTCGCGACGAGTGCCTGATAAGCGCTTAACTAAAGAAGAACTTACTTTTAATGTATCGACAGGCAAAGCGTTTAAGTCAGATAAAGAAGAATACCCTGTACCAAAATCGTCAATGACTATCTTAACCCCGAGTTTTTTAATCTCGGCAAAGATACTCGCCGTACGCTGAACATCCTGCAGCAGCATGCTCTCTGTCATTTCCAACTCAAGTAGCCAGGGATCCATTCCAGTAGTGGCTAATGCCTCCTTGATACTCTCCACAAAGCTGTTGTCGTAGAATTGGCGTGCAGAAATCTTGACCGCCATCGTTAATGCGGGAAACCCTTCTTGTTGCCACAGCATGTTTTGCCTACAGGCATTTTCGAGCACCCATTGAGCGATAGGCATGGCCAAACCGCTCTCTTCAGCCAGGGGCATGAATTGGGCGGGTTCCAGCAATCCAAGCGTTGGATGCTGCCAACGAAGCAATGCCTCCATGCCAAGCGTGCTACCTACTTCGACGTCATGCTTTGACTGGAAGAACAACCTAAACTCATGACTCGCAAGCGCACGATGCAGGCCAGACTCCAAGGTTAAACGCACATCCATTTCCGCACTTAATGCATCGGTATAGAACTGGACAGTGTTTTTGCCCAGCAGCTTCGCCTGATACATCGCCATATCAGCGCTTTTCATTAATGTTTGCTCGTCAAGCCCGTCACACGGATACAGCGAGACACCAATACTTACCGAGACATGGCACTCCTGGCCCGCTAGCATAAAGGGCTCTCTGATGGCTGAAAGAATTTTTTGGGCGATGGGCTCAATCTGGTCTCGTCGACTAACCTTACTCAAAAGGATGACAAATTCATCGCCCCCTAACCGAGCGACGACATCACTTTCACGCACCGAAGTGGTCAGTCGACTTGCTGCTTCTTGCAGGAGATGGTCTCCGGCATCATGACCCAAGGTGTCATTGATTAGCTTAAAGCGGTCAAGATCCAAGAAAAGCAGCGCGAAGGATTCACTATGGCGACCGCCAAGCTTCACGGCCTGAGTAATCAAGTGGCTCAAAAAGGCTCGATTAGGCAAATCGGTTAGCGTGTCATGGAAAGCTAAGTGTTCGACCTGCTGAGCATGTGATACACGCTCTTCCATTACCCGCCGCCGCGCCCACTGAAGTTGCCAGCTCAAACGACCGAGTATAGCCAGAATGATGAGTAGCAGGCCGCTAGTCCAACCGGCCCGCTGCCAATAGTTTCGCGCAAGCTGGTGAGCTGCGGCCAACTGCTCCTGGGCAGAGAGCCCTACCACGATCGAGAGTGGAAAATCATACAGCTCGCGCACCAGTGTGTAACGCTCAACCCCTTGCCAGTGGGTCATAAAGGGCGCACTAACAGCATCCAGTGTGCTACTTTTCCAGGCTCCTATATCCATTAACTCGCCTGAATGGATCACATCTCCAGAACGCCTGACCCGTACGATGCCATCCGCACCGACGAGTGCCAGCATGCCCTGCTGGCCCAAAGACCGAACTTCATAACTGCTCACAAAGTAATTGGCATCAATAGCGATGATGACCCAGCCTGAGCCTCCCCCTTGCGCAGATTCTTGCTCAGGCCTTAATGGCCGAGTAAAGGTAATCTGGTTAGCATCCTTTTCTCCCACGGCTAAGTAATCATCGTCCAGCATTGCTTGCGCAGGAGGCGTTAGGCGCTGCCCAAGCAGCCCAGGATCAGTGGTCTCAACAACCATGCCCTGCGAATCAACAATACTGATGGTAAAAAGCAGTGCGGGAGGCAGCAGCCGCTGCTCATTTAACACACTGAGCACGCTCGAGTGATTGCTGCTATTGGCGGTAAAACGTACTAACTTCAGTGTCGTGTCAATTTCCCTGAGGGCCCTTACAACCCTTGCTTCGTAGGTGTCGGTGATTTCACCTACGGACAGCTCTGCCTGGCGCTCAATGGACATACGCTCTTTATTGACTAAAAAATAAGTACTTCCCCATATAACCAGTAACATCATAAAAGCCACGATGCTAAAGAGTACCAGTGGCTCTACAAGATGATGCGACCATCGATGAATAAAGGCTCTGGATGAGCTGACCCGGCTCGGGCCTCTTGGATCATTGAGACTACTCAATTGTCACCACTCTCAAACGCTCATCAAGAAAGGAAGGGTCTATATAGCCCAGTGCTTTTGCATCACTGACTAATCGCTCTACCACTGCGCGACTATTAGCCAGCGCTTGGGGCGGCTGCCCTCGCCCGGTAAATATCTGCCTGGCCCAGTGTGCCTTGATCTGCGCAGGGGTTTGCCCCGTGTAGCGGGTGTAGAACTCACTTCTCGCTGCCGTACCTTCAGTCAGATCCAAGGGCACCACCTGTGCTCCGTTAACTATTAGCGTGCGGCGCCCTAAATAAACATCCCTTAAATCGCTGCTGGTAAGGCGAGTAAAAGGCGCCTCGGCTGATACCACCACCAATACTTCGGCTGAAGCAGGATGATAAGTCATGCTCAACATCGCCCCCAATAAGAGGCTGATTCCGGATCCAGTTAGACGTTTAAGCATGGCCACTCTCCTTAAAACACAAAGTCGAGCGAAAGGCTGAACAGGTTAATACGTCCACCTGGGGTAAACTCGGGCTGTTGATTAATCAGCCCCCCTGATGTCCCTGAGCGCATATCGATGTGATCATATTGGGCCGTAAGAGCCATACCCGGTCTGAAATCCCAGCGTGCACCAACCGTTATGCTTTCTTGCTGTATTCCGCTGGATAGTAGCTCATTCAACATCCCGTTAAGGAGCTGGGCACCTTCTGCAAAGGGCGATGGATACAGGGCAGCATTCAGCCCAGGCTCTGACGTATTGCTGGTGACTTTTGCTCGCGCCACACCTACATACGGTGTCCACTCGGCGACACGGTAACCTAACGTCATGTAGGCTCCTTCGCTCTCCCCTAACAGAGAAGGCGACGAAGAGCGTGCCCACTCGCCCATAACAAACCATGACCCGGGGTCATAACCTAACCCTAAGCTCAGCAGGCTCGTACGCTTACCATCAACTTCGTAGCGGCTAGCAAGCTGTTCACCGGGTAGACCAAAGAGGCGGTAAACATCGAAGAATTGTGAGAGTTCATCTGCGCTTACTTTCAGTTCGCCGTAGCTGGCAAACAGGGTGGCATCCCCCCAATGAGTACGGTGAGAAACGCCCCAGGAATCGCTGGCGTCGATACTACCCGTTGAGTAATCAACGCTGCCACCACCAAAATTCAACTGCAATTCATTGGTAGTCTCCCCTACTGGGTATCGATAGCGCATATCAACACCGTCAAAATTAGCCACCGGAATTAGACGATAAACTTCTTGCGGAGGCCGCACCCATGGAGTGGCGTAATTAACTTTACGATGTTCAGAAGCCATGAATGAGCTCTGCACCATACGCCCAACGCGGAAACTAAGATTAGGGGTAATGTCGTATTGAACATTCGCCCATTCAATCTCAGGTGCGTAAGAGCCGTCATACCGCTTCTCGCTGACTACTTGAACAACCGAGGAAAGTTTAGGCGTGAGATGCAGCGTAGCTTGAAGCCCTAAGCGGCTATCAACTTCTGCGCTCCAATCATGGCTGTATCCAGCACCTTGTGAAGCAAAAGGGTCATTAACGAAGTCAGCATTTTGCTCGTCAGAGTGAACGACCCCCAGCGTGCCAAAACCATTGAATTCAAGATTAGGTAGGGAGTTATCAGCAAGCAAGGCGCCGCTTTGGGTAACGATCAAAATGGCGCAAAGCCAAGTGACTTGCCTTACCATGCTCGTTCCCTATTTCATTAGTTATATACTATGAGCTGCTGAGTATTAACTCGGTAGAAGTGTGGGTATTAAATCGGCAGGGCGATGCTAAGTCAAACAGCTCTAAAGCTTAATTTGAGTTCAAATGTGAAAGAGTGTGTACTATTAGAAAATCAATGACTTACCCAGCAAGCGTTGAGCCATTTTCGAGTAGCTCAATGGGTGCGCGGCGGGCAATGAGCCGCCTTCGCCCTGCCTGATCAAAACGCACATCAATGACCGGGTCGCTGGCGCTTCCCTCCACCGCCGCCACTTCGCCTACGCCAAATACCGCGTGATGAAGCCGTTGACCAGGGTAGAAATTTGCCTCTGCTGAATAACCCGCTTTGGACTCATCAACCTGTGCCGGCGCAAGCGCAATGTCGTCTCGCCCCAGCCGCACCAGATAGCGTTCAACCAGGCCCACCGATGTCACTTGCAGGGTCGCCGCGGGCGCACTGGTACTGGCCAAGCAGGAGGCAACCCGCATGCTATCCTGCCAGGCGCTTTCGGCAATAAAGCGACTCGGCCGGTGCACGCCCCCATCATGAAGCACTAATAGCTGCTCCTGGGCGCGGGTAATTGCCACGTAGAAGAGCCGCCGCTCCTCCTCAAGCCGCTCATCGCTGAGCGGGTTATCGCGGCTATAGTGAGGAAAGTCTTCTTCGTTAACACCGGCTACCGCTACCAGTGGCCACTCCAGCCCTTTGGCCCCGTGCACAGTGCTAATCAGCACACCACCCGCCTGATTTTCTACCGGGCGCTCAAGAAGTTCGATAAAGGCATCCGGGTCTTGCACGCTTTGCGCTTGTTCGATCAGCACGTCGAGTAAGCGTACATCCTCTTCGCCTTTATCCCGCCGCGCTGCCGCACGCTTAAGCGTTTTTTCAGCATCAATGCTTTCCACCACATGGCGTAGCAACTTAGCGGGTGGCCATGCACTCAGCTGTGGTAGCTCACAAAGCAGCAGCCAGCGCTTTTTCAGCGTGCGCCGCTGGATTGGCTTTAACGCCGTAAGCATGGGGTCATGCCGCTCGGGCCACTGCTGAGTAGTCGCCAGTTGGTGTGCCAAACGCTGAAGCCGCTCACGGGCAACGAAGGGTGTTGGTTGAGAAAGCAGCAGTAACAGCTGCTGCGGATCGCGCAGAAGATCAGGGCGACGCGACAGCTTTAAATACCCCGCCAAGGCCTGCACCAACGGCAGACGAAAAACAAAGCGATCCTCGCGCTGAAGCCGAAATGGAATCCCTGCTTGTAGCAGCGCCAGTTGAAACGGCACCGAAAGCGCCCAACTGCGTACCAGCAAACTAGCTTCGTTAAACGCTCGCCCCTGAGCCTGCCAGTCCATCAACGCATCAAGTAGCAAACGGCTCCCCTGCCCGACTGAGACGCGGGTCTCCGGGTTATTAGCCGCTGCAAGGCATAGCTGATTAGGACGCCGCTGGTTAGCGGCAATGGCATGGTTAGCAGCCAGCGCCAACGCATGACCGTGCCGGAAGGTGGTTGATAGTGGGTAATCGGTCGCTTCGCCAAAGGTGGCGGCGAAATTTTCCAGCATGGTGTCGGGCTTGGCACCGCGCCACTCGTAAATACACTGGTTGGCATCGCCAACTGCCATTACCTCGGCACGAGTGCCCACCAACACGGATAAAAGTCGCTGCTGTGCGGCGTTAATATCCTGATACTCATCAATAATGACATGGTCGAGGAACCCTTCGACGCGACCACGTAAAGCACTATCTGCTTCTAGCGCCAACAGCGGACGATAAAGCAGATCGGCATAAGTCATCACGCCTTCCGCTTCCAATAGCCTCTCTGCTTCGGCAAACGCCGCTGGGAAATAGTCGGTGTCTGGATCAAAATTCAGCCGCTCATAGAGCGCCTCTGGGGTGATCATTTCTGCTTTAACCAAGCCGCAAAAGTGGGCTAAGGTTTCTAGCCGATCCCCTTCCAGAGCAGCATCTCGGCGCTCAACGGCATCACGCAGTACATTAATACTTGCCTGACGAAGCAGCCTCTCTAATTGCCAATCGGCGGATAATAGCTGGCGCGGCGCTAGCGCCCCCCAGCGGCAGAAGCTTTGAGTCAAGCGGTGCCCCAGGGAGTGGAAGGTGCGGACATCGGGCAATGCCTGCCCGGCAGGTGCCATTGCGGCTAAACGACGCTGAAAATCATCCTTTGCTGAGCGGTTAAACATCAGCACTAAAATACGTTTTGGCGGTACACCGCTGGCCAATAGATGCAGCACCCTAGCGGCCATGGTGGTGGTTTTGCCTGCCCCGGCCACCGCTGCCACGCGCGCATGCCCGGCCTGATGATTAACAACAGCTTGCTGTTCAGCAGTTAACTTCACGGCGCCTCGCCACGTAATTCATCATCCACCTGACCCAGCGCAAACCACTGACCGGCACTCGTTAGCCCCAGTTCACTCTTGCCACCGGCCACATCACGGCTTTCAGCCGCCTCAACCAACTGGTAATAGACATTACGGTGCAAGCGGGCAGCTAGCCCAAAACGCACCGGCAGCTGTGGCACCGCCTCGCCTTGGGGGGTTGAGGTGACGGTGAGCGGATGCTCGGCATCTAAGCGAACAACGTCGTCAAACTGGGTGGTAAACCACCAGGCACCGTTACGGAAGTCAGCCTCTACCACCACCAACGGCAGGTCTTCGACCTTTATTCGCCAGCGCTCTACCGGCGTAACTAGGCAGTAACCCTCGTCATCCAGGCGCAGCAGCGTTGCCAATAGGCGTGTCACCTTGGGGCGGGCAAACGGCTGGCCTTCGTGCGACCAACTACCATCGGCGTGAATGATGATGTTCATATCGCCAGAGAGCGCAGGCTGCCACTCATCGAGTGGAGGAATAGCGCCAGTGCGCCCTTCATCTCCATTACCTTGCTGCAGCAATCGATCAATATTCATCTCACCCACCTCGCTTGAGCGTATTCAAGGCACTTCAGGCTATAGAAGCCCTGAGTGGGCCAACGCCTCTTTAACGTGTTCCGGGGCATCGGGAGCGGCGGCACGAAAAAGCTGATAAAAGTTAGCGGTCGTCTGCATGGCCACTTCATCGACACTGATACCTCGCTCCTTGGCGATGCACTCAGCTACTTGCACCACCCAGGCAGGCTCATTGGGCTTGCCGCGATGAGGAACGGGTGCTAGATAAGGGCTATCGGTCTCAATCAGCAGGCGATCCAGCGGCAGCTGACGGGCAAGTTCACGCAGCGGAGCGGCGTTTCGAAAAGTAATAATGCCCGACAGCGAGATATAAAAACCCAGCCGCACCGCCTCACGGGCCATCGCCAAGTCTTCAGTAAAACAGTGTAATACACCGCCCACCCGCGGGTCGCTATATTCACGTAGCAAGGCCAAGGTTTCCTCTTTGGCTTCGCGGGTATGAATAATCACCGGCAGTTCTAACTCACGCGCGGCGATTAAGTGACGCTTGAAGCGCTCGTGCTGAATCTCGATAGGTACGCTGTCGCGATAGTGGTAATCCAGGCCAGTTTCGCCGATTGCCACCGCACCATACTGCTCAGCGGTGTCTTTTATATCGGCAACGCTGGGTTCATTCTCACTATGGTGCAGGGGGTGCAAACCAGCGGAAATCGCCACATCGTGATGTTCGCGTGAAATGGCCGCAAGCTGCGGCATGTCTTCTAGGGTAACCGCTACAGCAAGAAATTGGCTGACATGGGCAGCGCGGGCGGCGGCCAAAGTGGCGGCAATATCGCCCCCATGGGTCTGGTCGGATAAACGATCTAAGTGACAGTGTGAATCAACAAACATACGGTTCTCAACAAATAGGTCAAAACAGATAGGCCATAACGACTGGATCAGAAAAATGGCATTCAGAGCGTGAACGATGGAGCTGCTTTATCTAATTGACCGGCAAGCAGCGCCTCAATGCGGTCACGCACGGGATAGTCCTGCTGGCTGAAGTGAAGGCCAATGCCTGGCATACGGCGGCCACTCACCCCCTCTGGAGATACCCACACCACCTGGCCGGTAATTGAAAGGCGCTCGCTTTCACCCGGCAGCGTAAGCAGCAAAAACACTTGCTGGCCAAGTGCGTAAGGGGTTTGAGTAGGTACAAAAATCCCCCCGCGATCCAGAAAAGGCATATACGCGGAAAGCAGTGTCGGAACATCCGGAACGGTAAGAGAGAGCGCTTTCTGAGCTGCCATGACGACCTCGCTGCACTGTTTTGAACAGCCGTGGGGGATTGAATAAACACCACTATGAACGCAGCAGCGCCGCCCAGCGCACCAGCCATGCTTCAAGCACTAGCTGAGGATTGGGGTTTGCCCCCACCGCCAACAACCGTCGCTGCTCGCGGGCATAATCGAGCAGGCGAAACCAATCCTGAACACGACCATTTTTCACCGCTTGGCGGTAGAGCGGTTCTAAATCAGGGTTATGCAACACCGCCGCCTCCCCAGACAAACCTAGACGAATCAGGTCTTCCAGCCAGGCGATACCGTACCACAAGATGGCATCAATCGCCTGGCGATCCAGACGGGCCGCCTCTGAAACGGGCTCGGCCCCGCGCACCAGCTGTTCGAAACTGTCGTGAATTTGATGGCGTAAAGCGCGCTCTTCGGGCGCTGCCAGCTCCACGGCGAGCAGTGGTAGCCCACCCGCTACCTGCCACCAGAAGTAGGCTTCGTCAGTGCTGCCCAATTGCTCAATCAACCAACCACGACACGCCTCAAAGGCAACGCTGGGTAGTGACCACTGCTGACAGCGCGAACGGATCGTCGCCAGCATCCGCGACGGCACGTCGGAAAGCAGAATAAACAGGGTTTTGTCACCGGGCTCTTCAAGGCTTTTGAGCAGCGCATTGGCGGCGGCAACGTTCATTGCCTCGGCGGGGGAAACCACAATCACTCGATAACCGCCCTGCTGAGCCGTTTGCGACACAAAGCGATTAACCTCGCGGATAGGGTCAATGCGGATTTGGCGCTTTCCCTCTTCTGGTGAAACCCGCAGCAGATCCGGGTGATAGCCCGATTCCAGCATCGAGCAGCTATGGCAATGGCCACAGGCTTGATCAGCGGGCGAGGCGCATAGCGTTCGGGCAATTAACGCCTCCGCTAACTGCTGCTTACCCACGCCGTGGGCGCCGTGAATTAACAACGCGTGGGGCATCCGTCCACCATCAGCCAAGCGGGTCAAATGCTGCCAGGTGGCTTGGTGCCACGGCATTACGCCGGTTAACGCCATGCCGCGACCTTTGTTAATAGGACTTGTCGGATTTGGCTTTGTACCTTATCCAGTGTGTATTGTGCATCGATCACCGCAAAGCGCTCGGGCGCTTCTTCCGCTCGTGCCAAATAGCCATCCCGCACAGCCTGGAAAAAGTCAGCCTGCTCCTGTTCAAAACGATCAAGCTGCTCATGGCGATCACGCAGGCGCGACTCTAAGCGTTGTCTTGCAGCCTCTTTGGGCATATCGAGCAGTAGGGTTAAATCGGGCGAAAGCCCCTGCTGAACAAAATTCTCCAGCACGGCGATACGCTCCTTGGGAATGCCCCGCCCCCCGCCCTGATAGGCAAAGGTGGCATCGGTAAAGCGATCACACACTACCCACGCCCCTCTTGCCAAGGCGGGGAGTATTTTTTCCGCCAAGTGCTGCGCTCGCGCGGCGAACATTAGCAGCAGCTCAGCGTCGACATGTAGCGGCTCTTGGGGTACAGGATCCAGTAACAGTGCGCGAATAGCTTCACCACGAACGGTGCCGCCCGGCTCGCGGGTACGCACCACTTCCAACCCCTGGGCCTCCAAACACTCGGCCACAAAGCCCACATTGGTGGATTTACCCACACCTTCGCCGCCTTCCAGCGTAATGAAGCGTCCACGCTTACTCATCATGCTCCCTTACAGTGGTCATCAATCATGGGTGATGTGTCATGGCGATTAGCGATTGCGGATATAGCGATTAACGGCATTGTTATGCTCCCGCAGCGTACGCGAGAAATGGTGCGTGCCATCGCCACGGGAAACGAAATAGAGCGTTTCGCCAGGCAGTGGATTCACCGCTGCCTCCAAGGAGGCACGCCCAGGCATGGCAATCGGCGTGGGCGGTATGCCGTCAATGACGTAAGTGTTATAGGGCGTGGCCTCGCGAATATCGGCGCGGGTAATTCGCCCTTCATAACGCTCCCCCATACCGTAAATAATCGTCGGGTCGGTTTGCAGGCGCATGCCCTGCTCCATGCGGCGCTTGAACACACCGGCAATTTCGCGCCGCTCCTCGGGCGCACCGGTTTCCCGCTCGATCAAGGAGGCCATAATCAGCGCTTCGTAGGGGGAGTCAATGGTTAGGTCGTCCGCGCGCTCCTCCCACACCTCTTCCAAAATGCGCTCCATCCGCTCCAATGACTGGCGCAGGATATCGACATCGCTCATACCCAGATGATAGCGATAGGTATCGGGAAAGAACCAGCCCTCGGGAAAGGTGCCTTCTCGATCGAGTAACGTCATCACCTCTGCATCGCTCAACTCCGCCGTGCGGTGGTCGAGTTTCGGCGCCGCATTGAGTAATTCGCGCATCTGCCGAAAAGACCACCCCTCAGGAATGGTCAGCGAGTAGGTAACCACCTTATTGCTACCCAGCAGTGCCATCATTTCCAGACCACTCATATTCGGCAATAGCTGATACTCGCCGGTACGCAGTTGTGGCACGCGTTCCGGCTCGACCCGCGCTAGCAAGCGAAACGCCCAAGCATCCTCCAGCACGCCCTGCTCTTCCAATTGCGCCACGACCTGATTAAAGCCCGCACCAGAGGGCACTTGGTAAAGCATTGGCTCATCGAGCGCTAGCGGTGCCTCTAATCGGCTCTGCCAATAGAAATAACCGCCTGCTGCACTTGCAGCCCCAACCACTACTAACACCAATAAAGCGGTTAATAACCGTTTCACCATGACACCTCTAAAAAATTGCAGAGCGATATCTAAACACTGGCGTTTAAACAACGCCCAATAGCTGATGTGCCAAACGCTGGAACGGGTCAGGCTGACTCAGAGGCCAGCGCTGCAGCAGTGAACCATCCGCGGCAAGCAAGGTGGTAACAGGCCATACACCCTGAACAGAGTTGGCCACCCATAGCCGCTCGACATCAACAAGTTGATGAAGCGTCAGCGACGCCTGAGCGGCGGCACCTTGGTCAAGCAATGCAGCACGCAACGTGCCAGCCACGCCGCACTGGTCAAGCAGAGGCGTTAACACTTCCCCCGCCTGTTGCCAAAAAACATTCATACTGGTGGCTTCTACCACAAGGCCTTCACTGTCGGCGAGCAATCCTTCGGCAATAGTGGCATCGACCCACTCTTGGCGGGCCAGTACGTTTTCCAGTCGATTTAGGTGCTTGATACCTGCCAACCGAGGCTGACGGGCCAGCCGCAAATCGCAAAGCCGCACTGTCACGCCTTCCTGCCAGCGCTTAACCGACGGTTGAAACGGCGTTCGACGACTGAGCAGCCGCGGCGTGATCTGATCGGGCTGGGCATAGCCACGCCCGCCGCTGCCTCGGGTCAGTATCAGCTTAAGCACTTCGAACTCAGCAGTGGGATCGCCTTGCCAGGTGGCGTCAAGGGCCTCCTGGCAGGGTAGCGGTAGCCCAAGCCGATGACAGCCTTGTGCCAGGCGCTCCTTATGATAGCGCCACAGCATAGGCTTTCCCGCCCGCAATAGCACCGTTTCAAACAGACCATCACCATACGCCAGCCCACGATCATCAAACTGCACAGATTGATCATCACATAACGTAGGCGGCAGCATCGCTAACTACACCTTCTTAAATAGCAGCGAGCCGTTGGTACCACCAAAACCGAAGGAATTTGAAAGCGCCATATCAATGCGCATATCCCTCGCAGTATGCGGCACATAGTCCAGATTGCAGCCTTCCTGCGGGTTATCCAGATTAATCGTGGGCGGCGCGACCTGATCACGAATAGCCAGAATACTAAACACCGCCTCTACCGCACCGGCGGCGCCCAACAGGTGGCCAATCATCGATTTGGTGGAGCTCACTGCCACGCTGCTTGCAGCGCCACCCAAGACGTTCTCAATGGCACGACTTTCGGCCAGATCGCCTGCCGCAGTGGAGGTACCATGGGCGTTGATGTAGTGAACCGAAGAAACGTCAACCTGGGCATCTTTAATCGCATTGCGCATGGAGAGCGCTGCGCCACGTCCATCTTCCGGCGGTGAAGTCATGTGATAAGCATCATCGCTCATACCAAAGCCCACCAGCTCGGCGTAGATATTGGCACCCCGCGCCTTGGCGTGCTCATACTCCTCAAGCACCAGCACACCGGCACCATCGGATAACACGAAACCATCACGGTCGGTATCCCAAGGGCGGCTTGCCGCTTGTGGATCGTCATTACGCGTAGAGAGCGCGCGAGCCGCAGAAAAACCACCCAGGCCCAGCGGCGTGGTGGCCATTTCAGCCCCACCACAGATCATCACGTCCGCATCGCCATAGGCGATGGTGCGTGCGCTATAACCAATATTATGAGTACCGGTGGTGCAGGCAGTCGTAATGGCAATGTTCGGGCCTCTGAAGCCGTGCTGAATCGCCATATTGCCCGAAATCATATTGATGATAGAGCCCGGCACGAAGAATGGCGATATCTTGCGAGCGCCACCTTTGTTGAGTGCGTTGTGGTTATGCTCAATCATGGGTAGGCCACCAATGCCTGAGCCGATAGCCACACCGATGCGATCGGCATTCTCTTCGGTGCACTCAATCCCCGAATCTTCTACCGCTTGGGCGCCCGCCGCCATGCCGTACTGAATAAACAGATCCATCTTGCGGGCATCTTTAGGATTCAGATACGGGCTAATATCAAAGTTTTTGATCGATCCACCAAAACGAGTGTTAAAACCGCTGGTGTCGAAATGCTCAATAGGCGTAATACCGCTTTTACCGGCCACAATGTTGGCCCACGACTCATCAACGCTATTACCCACTGGGGTCACCAGGCCTAACCCAGTTACCACTACCCTTTTCCGTGCCATCAGCTTTCCTCCAGGCATCCATGGTGACGCGACCCACTTGGGTCATTTGCTGCTTAAATTTGGTCAACAGTATAACGGAGATTGAACGTTATAAGCATTGTGGCAGCAAAGCAAAAAAGCCGTCCTGGAAAAGGACGGCTTTTAAGGCGGGTGGCTAGCACCCCACCCTGGTTCGATGCATCGACGCAGCCCTTACTGGTGGGCGTTCACGTAATCGATGGCTTCTTGAACCGTGGTGATCTTCTCAGCTTCTTCATCGGGAATTTCAGTATCGAATTCCTCTTCCAAAGCCATGACCAGCTCAACGGTGTCGAGCGAATCAGCACCCAAGTCTTCTGTAAAAGAAGAGCTGTTTTGGATGTCTTCTTCTTTAACGTTCAGGCGCTCTGCTACAACTTTCTTAACGCGCTCTTCAATAGTACTCATTAACGTACTCCAGTCGTTCACATTAGCCGTTTTTGATAACCAGCTATTTGGAAACCGCAAGCCAAAAGCTGCGGGGTAGTTTATAGACGCCCTTGGGTAGACGCAACCGCCAAGCCCAAGGCCATCAACGCATATTCATGCCGCCATTCACGTGAAGCGTCTCGCCAGTGATGTAACCGGCTGCATCACTGGTCAAAAAACCCACTGCTGCGGCGATCTCTTCCGGCGCCCCTAAACGGGCCAGCGGAATTTGCTTAAGCAGCATTTCGTGCTGTGCTTCAGGTAGCGCTTCGGTCATATCAGTCGCAATAAAGCCCGGTGCCACTGCGTTAACCGTAATCGCACGAGAGGAGACCTCACGCGCTAGCGCGCGGCTAAAACCTTCCATACCGGCCTTAGCTGCAGCATAGTTAGTTTGGCCCAGGTTGCCCATGGTTGCCACTACAGAACTAATCGACACAATACGCCCAAACCGCGCCTTGGTCATACCCCGTAAACACGCCTTGCTAACACGATAGACAGATTTCAGATTGGTATCCATGACGGAATCCCACTCATCTTCTTTCATGCGCATCAGCAGATTATCACGCGTGATACCCGCGTTGTTGACCAAAATAGTCGGCGCACCAAAGCGCTCAGTAATCGTTTTCAATACGCTATCGATACTGGTCTGGTCGGTCACGTTAAGACATAGACCTGCCCCTTCAATGCCGTGCTCTTTCAAATCGGCATCAATTTTTTCAGCGCCAGACTCACTGGTCGCGGTGCCAATGACGATACGGCCCTGGCGACCTAGCTCGCGAGCAATGGCCTGACCAATACCACGACTCGCCCCTGTTACCAGGGCAACTCTACTCTCTTGTGTCATAACGTTCTGCCTCTAACCGTGTAATCAAGCAAGGATAGTGGATTGCAATCTCTCTTGGTCACGCCTTATCAGCCAAGGTTTCACGCGCCAGCTCAAGCGCGGCTTCCAGACTGTCAGGATCATTCACCGCCAATCCCTTGCTACCCTTCACGATACGCTTATTGAGGCCAGTCAACACCTTTCCTGGCCCGCACTCAATGAACACCTCCACGCCTTGATCCGCCATGGCTTCAACACAGGCGCTCCAACGCACCGGCTGATAGAGCTGCTCGACTAGCCGCGTGCTCAATGTCGCGGTATCGGCATGGGCCTGGGCATCGACGTTTTGGATGACACTGTAGCGCGGCGCCCGCAGCTCGATAGTTTGTATCGCCTCTGCCAGGCGCTCGGCCGCAGGGCGCATCAATGCACAGTGCGACGGCACGGAAACCGGCAATGCCATGGCACGCCTGGCACCGGCCTCCTGGCAAGCAACAATAGCTCGCTCAACGGCCACTTTAGAGCCCGCTATCACCACTTGCCCAGGGGAATTGTAGTTGACCGCTGAAACAACGTCGCCCTGGGCAGCCTTTTCACAGGCGGCTTCAACCGCATCGTCTGCCAAGCCCAGGATCGCCGCCATACCGCCTTCGCCAGCAGGCACCGCCGCCTGCATGGCTTCTCCGCGCAGACGTACCAAGTTGACGCCTTCGGCAAAGCTCATGACGCCTGCGCACACCATAGCGCTGTATTCGCCCAGGCTATGGCCCGCCATAACCGTCGGCCGCGGCCCTTCCAGCTCTTGCCACACACGCCAAATGGCGACGCTGGCAGAAAGCAGCGCAGGCTGGGTACAAGCGGTTGCATTAAGCGACTCTTCGGGGCCTTCTTGGACGACTTTCCACAAATCGTAGCCCAAAGCATCCGACGCTTCCTCAAATGTCGTTCCCACCACACTATAGCGCTCGGCAAGCTCTCGCAGCATTCCAAGCTGCTGAGAGCCTTGCCCGGGAAAAATGAGGGCAAGGGGTTGAGACATGTCGTTCACCTTTGCTCTTGTAGGCATTTGCTCATATGAGCGATAGGCGAGGTTATTGGCACATCCTGATGCCACCTATAAACCCGCAAAAAAGTTAAATCGTTATTATCTGATCATGGCTGGCCTGTGCCATCGTTTTCACTTGATGGCGCTTGCCAGCGGCCTGCGATCCGCGCAGGTAAGTTATGTTCTACTTCCTGCAGGGCGCGATGAATAGCGTAGTAAAACCCATCGGCATGAGTACTGCCGTGACTTTTCACTACGATACCGCGCAACCCCAATAAACTGGCCCCGTTGTAGCGCACGGGGTCAAGCTCTTGCTTTAAGCGCTTTAACACAGGCTTGGCCAGTAGGCTTGCCAAACGACCACTTAGGCGCGACTCAAACGCCATCTGCACGCGTTCAACCAACATACTCGTCAAACCTTCGCTCGCCTTGAGGACAGCGTTGCCCACAAAGCCATCACACACCACCACATCAAGCTGGCCTTTAAACAGGTCGCCACCCTCAGCATAGCCTTGATAGTCGAAACCACTACCACTGGCATACTCACGCAGCAGACGATCAGCCTCACGTACGCTCACACTCCCCTTGGTGGCTTCAGCGCCAACGTTGAGTAGCGCCACGCGCGGCACCGCAGTGCCATCGATACACTGCGACATCGCCGCCCCCATCAGTGCAAAATCGACCAGTCGATGGGCAGGGGAATCCACGTTGGCGCCTAAGTCCAGCAAATAGCAGCGGCGCCCTTGGCGGGCTGGGATCGCGGTACTGATTGCCGGACGAGAAATCCCCTCGACCATCCCCAGTTCGCGCCTTGCCAAGGCAACAAGCGCTGCCGTATTGCCTGCGCTTACACCAGCCACAGCTTCACCCTGAGCGACGCACTGCAGCATGCGCGCCATGCTCGTTGCCTCGCCTCTGCGCAACGCCCAGGCCGCTGTTGCCCCCGGCATTACGCTATCGGGCGAATCACGCGCCACCAAACGTGACGTTGCCGCAGCCAGAGGCTGCGGCAAGCGCGAAAGCTCAGCAATAATCTGCTGACGCGGGCCAAACAGAACCAGCTCAAGACCGGGGTGTTCTAACACCGCCCTTGCGGAGCCTGCGATAATCGCATGAGGGCCTTGGTCACCCCCCATCACATCAATCGCTAAGCGCATACCGCACTGAGTCCGTTTAACCGCTTAGTAATGCAGTTGAGGCTTATACCTCAACCACTTTACGACCACGGTAGAAACCGTCTGGAGAAACGTGGTGACGCAGGTGAGTCGTACCGGTTTCTTTGTCCTGAGACAGCGTCGGAGCGGTCAGCGCATCGTGGCTGCGACGCATGCCGCGCTTGGAACGAGTTTTACGGTTCTGTTGAACTGCCATGGGGGTTTACTCCAAGGTATTTAAGGTAAAGGGTGCTTATTTTTTGCCTTTCAAGACATTCAGCACCGCGAAAGGGTTCGTCGCTGGCGCTGTATCTGACGCCGCGCCTTCTGTTTTGCTGACCAGCTGCTCCGCCGAGACATGACATTCGGCTTCATCGTGATAGACCACCTGGGGCAGGCTGAGAATCAATTCATCCTCAACTACCGTCAGAAGATCCAGCTGTTCCTTTTCCACCAGCACCGGTTCATGACTAGCAGGCAACTCGGCCGCCAAGGCTTCATCAGTGACCATTCCAAGCAGAAAGTCACTACTCACCTCTTGAGGCAGCGGCACTAGGCAGCGTCGGCAGGCAAGCGCCAACGTCGCTTGCAAGTGGCCACGAATTTCACGACGGCCTTGAGCATCGACACCAAACTCAAGCACGACATGACAGTCGCCGGTTTGGTCACCCGCTTCTTCGGCAAGACGTGGCAGCTTATCCAGCGCTACCAGGCCTTCGATTCGTTCGTGGCGGGCTGCGAGCTTATAAGGCTCCACCCGACTGGGGAGTTGTGAGGTCAACATAGGCGCGCAATGATAGGCACTCCCCCTGCTGGTGTCAAAGCTGTCGGTGTATTTCTTCATCGCTTCCTCAATAAATAACCAACATAGGCCTCGGTAAACAGCCGACATGGGCACAATTCGCAGCTTTCGCTACACTCTACTGCTTTGCCGTCCCACTAGCGCAACCACATTAGCCAGGAGTTTTCTGTGACCTCACCCGCCATGACCGAGCCCTCAAGCACCCAGTCATCAACTGCTCAGTCCTTAAATACAGAGCTGGTGCTTGCCTCAAGCTCACGCTGGCGGCGTGAGCTGCTGGATCGCCTACAACTCCCCTACCAGTGCCATTCACCGGATATTGATGAAACGCCGCATGATGGCGAAACACCACACGCACTGGTACATCGCCTAGCACTTAGCAAAGCCAACGCCGTGTCGGCTCACTTCCCCCACCACTGCATTATAGGCTCCGACCAGGTGGCGGTATTTGAAGGCGACATTCTTGGCAAACCACATACCACAGAAAAGGCCTGCGCTAACCTTACCCGCTTTTCTGGCCAGCGCGTCACCTTCCTGACCGGTTTAGCGCTACTGGATACTCGCCACCAGCGCCATCAAGTCCATGTCGAGCCCTTCGAGGTCGTGTTTCGCACTCTTAGCACGCAAGAGATCGAAAACTATGTCACCAAAGAGCAGCCGTTAGATAGCGCTGGCAGCTTTCGGATGGAAGGCCTGGGCATTGCGCTGTTTGAAAAACTGGAAGGCCGCGACCCCAACGCGCTGATCGGGCTACCGCTGATCGCGCTCTGCGACATGTTGCGCCAAGCGGGCTTGGATCCGCTTGGCGCGCCCTAGGGCCCAGGACGTGAATTGGCGATCAGAAACGAAGCGGGGTGTTAGGCGCCCTAATACCTAGCACTTCAGCGGCAACCTCGGTAAAACGCCGAGTAAAGCGCTCAAATGGATCAAGACTCGGCGTATAGTCCACCCAGTCGATGTTACCTACTTGATCGCGAGACAGCTGTTCGAGGCTACCCAACTGATCGACCAACCCTAGCTCGATGCCCTGCTCGCCACTCCAGATCAGGCCTGAGAAAATATCCGAGCTATCACTGAGCCGTTCGCCGCGACCCGCGCGGACGTCATCGATAAATTGGCGATGGGTTTGGCTCAGCACACCTTGCCAAAACGTCTCTGCATCATCGTCCAGCGGCTGGAATGGATCTAAGAAGGCCTTATTCTCTCCTGCCGTAAGCACGCGGCGCTCAACGCCAAGGCGCTCTATCGCCTCCTCAAAGCCAAAACCAGCGTAAATCACACCAATCGAGCCCACTAAGCTCACCGGCGAGGCAATAATCTCATCTGCCGCTGCAGCAATGTAATAAGCGCCGCTGGCACCGATATCCTCAATCACCGCGATAATCGGCTTATCACCCTGCTCGCGCAGGCGCATGATTTCCGCATAGATACGCTGAGACTGAACGGGGCTACCACCGGGACTATTAATGTGCAGCACCACAGCAGCAGCGCTTTCGGCATCCCAGGCTCGGTTTAACCCTTGGATGATGCGCTCCGCATTGGCTGGCGAATCGCTGGCGATTACGCCATTAACCTCAACAATGCCCAAGTGGCGTTGGGTGGGCGTTGCGACACTCGGCGAATCCCAGAACAGGCTATAAAGTGCGGCAGACAGCGCCACCAGCACAACAGCGAGAAACATCAGCCGGAAAAACAGCTTCCAGCGGCGGGTACGCCGTTGCTCGGTCAAGACACCGCCTATCCAGTGATCCATCATTTCCAGCTGCGCTAATCGCTGGCGTTCGCGCAGGGTTTCGGCATCATCACCTGGCGCTCCTGAGGTCTGCTTAGCCCCCTTACCAGGCGGAACCTCGGGCCCTTCAGTCCAGGGATCCTCCTTGAACTCGTTGGTCTGGTCACTATTAACCGGGCCATCATGACCCTCTTGCGTACCCTCTTGGCGGGTTGGATCGTCACTCATAAAATGTCCTTATAACCGATCAAAAAGCTCGTCTACGCTATGGGCAATCCACTTGGGTTCGCTCATTGCCAGGCGCTCAGGCGCATGCACCCCATAGCTTACCCCCACCCGATCCATGCCCATCGCCCTAGCCATTTCCATATCATACTCAGTATCGCCGACCATCACCGCCCGCTCGACCGGCACCGCAAGCTCAGCCAGTAACTCTGAAAGCATCTGCGGGTGCGGTTTAGAGCGGGTTTCATCCGCGGTACGGCTGGCATGAAACCACGCGCCGCTACCGGTCTCAGTAAAAATACGGTCAAGCCCGCGACGGCTTTTACCTGTTGCTACTGCTAAACGCTGTTGCTCATGCCCACGCAAACGGGCGATATGCGCTTCGACACCGCTAAAAAACGCCATTGGCGTGGTATCAGCCTGCACAAAATGGTGCGCGTAACGCTCGCGAAGCCGCTCGGCCTGAGCAGGCAATATACCTGGGCAGAGCTTGGCAATTGCCTCGGGCAGCCCCAGGCCAATAATATCTTCCACCTCAGCCGCTGTAAGCGCCCCCCACTCAGCCTCTAAAGCAGCCGCCTGCATACATGACACAATCCGCGGCACTGAGTCCATCAAGGTGCCGTCCCAATCAAATATAATTAGCTCGTACTGCATGGCAGCTCCCTGTAAAAGGCAACGCGGTGAAGAAAGAAGTTATTGACGGGCGCGCTTGAGCGCTTCTTCCAGGGCTTCTGGCAGCGGCGCTTTGACGGTAACCGGGCGGCCGTTAGTGGGCTCAGGAAAGGTCAGCGCTCGCGCATGAAGGAACAAACGCCCCAGACCTAACTGCTTGGTGAGCAGACCACTTTCACGGGTAGCGTACTTATCGTCACCTAATAACGCATGGCCTGCGTGGGCGGCATGTACGCGAATCTGGTGGGTACGGCCCGTGACCGGCTCAGCCTCTATAAGGGTTACTTTTTCGAAGGTTTCGACCACCGAAAAATGGGTGCGCGACACTTTTCCGTTGGGATCTACCCTTACCCTCCGCTCGCCGTTACCGGCATCAAAGCGGTCTAACCGAGCACTCTCATAGGTTTTCCGCGCTGGCCAGCGCCCACTGACCAAGGCCAGATAACGCTTATCCATACCGTGCTTTTTCAACGACTCGTTCAGCGTCACCAGCGCATCGCGTGACTTGGCCAGCAGCAAACAGCCCGACGTATCGCGATCCAAGCGGTGAACCAGTTCCAGAAAGCTCAGATCATCGCGCACTTGACGCAGCGCTTCTATTAAACCAATTTTAACCCCACTGCCGCCATGCACTGCCAAACCAGAAGGTTTATTAAGCACCATCCAATCGGGGCCTTCCATAATAACGCTGCCTACCAGGAGGTCGCGCAAATTATCACTGACTTCCTTCACCGCTTCGCGAGGCGCCAAACGCAGCGGCGGAACGCGTACTAAATCCCCCGCTTGCAAACGGTAATCCACCTTCACGCGTTTTTTATTAACGCGCACCTCGCCTTTACGTACGATGCGATAAATAAGCGCGCGAGGCGCCCCTTTAAGCCGCGTCATGAGAAAATTATCAATTCGCTGCCCTGCTTGCTCCGGGGCGATATCCACCCACTGCACTTCACGCCCTTCGGACATTACTACTTACTCCTGCTTAAAAACGGCATTCTAGCGTAGACCCAAGGGCATTGCGTCAATTGCTGGTCGTAGTCTTTACTGTTATATTCGAAATCGTTCACCAGCTAAGCGCAGAAAGCTGTCTTGTCTAGCGCTAGTGACTAGCTGTTCGATAGCTAATTGATTAAATTTGTTAGCAGAGAGCATCACCGCTGAGCTTGGTTAATGCGCCTGCCCGACTAACACGCAGGCCTGAACGCAAAAACGGCACCAGTGTACGCATTGCCCGTTTTCCAGTATTAAAACTGATCTTAAAAATGCAGTAACTCTGCCGCCCGTTTTTTATGCCGGCAGAGGAAAATAAGCCTTGCCCTCAACGGCAGGCAGCAACTAAACAACGCCACGTCCTGAGCAGCTCCGCCTTATTCGTCACAAGGCGATGACTGTCTCCGGGCGAAAAGTTCAACGCTGTGCCGGTGGCCGGCGTTGGTGAATCGATGAATGCCAGGTGTTGGCGGTGTCAGCAGGGCCGGATGGACGTGACAGCCACCGGAACACGTCCTGCCTCCGCCACGTACTCAACGCCCTATCGGCCGGGTTGGCGATGATGCCTTCCCGGCTTGACGCGTCAGCATTGCAATGCGCCGAGCACAAGCACGCAGCACCCAGCGATTCGCCTACGTCACCCAATAGGCAGTTCGCCGGCACGCAACGCTATGCGAGACACTATGAAACGGATGCTTATCAATGCGACCCAGCCCGAAGAGCTGCGTGTCGCTTTAGTTGATGGACAACGCCTATACGATTTAGATATCGAATCCGGCGCAAGAGAACAGAAAAAAGCCAATATCTATCGCGGTAAAATCACCCGCGTAGAGCCCTCCCTGGAAGCTGCCTTCGTTGACTACGGCGCCGACCGTCACGGCTTTTTGCCCCTCAAGGAGATCTCTCGCGAGTACTTTGTCAAAGACGTTTCCGGACGTCCGAGCATTAAAGAAGTGCTTAAAGAGGGTCAAGAGGTCATCGTCCAGGTCGATAAAGAGGAGCGTGGCAACAAAGGTGCCGCGCTAACCACCTTTGTCAGCCTGGCTGGTCGCTTTTTGGTATTGATGCCCAATAACCCGCGTGCAGGTGGCATTTCTCGCCGTATCGAAGGCGACGAGCGCAGTCAGCTCAAAGACGCCATGGGTCAGTTGACCGTGCCGGATAAAATGGGCCTGATCGTGCGCACTGCAGGCATTGGTCGCAATCCGGAAGAGCTCCAGTGGGACTTGGACTACTTGGTTCAGGTGTGGGAATCGATCACCACCGAAGCTGCCAAGCGCCCTGCCCCGTTCCTGATCTACCGTGAATCCAACGTCATCATTCGCGCCATGCGCGACTACCTACGCCAGGACATCGGCGAAGTATTGATCGACAGCCCCGAGATTCACGCCGAAGCGCTGAGCTTTATTCGCCAGGTAATGCCCTCGTACCAGCAGAAGATCAAGCTCTACGCGGACGAAGTACCGCTATTCTCGCGCTTCCAGATCGAATCACAAATCGAAACCGCCTATCAGCGCGAAGTGAAGCTGCCTTCTGGCGGCTCGATTGTGATCGATCACACCGAAGCGCTAGTCTCCATCGATATCAACTCCGCACGCGCCACCCGCGGCAGCGATATCGAAGAGACCGCCCTACAGACCAACTCTGAAGCCGCCGATGAAATCGCCCGCCAGCTGCGCCTGCGTGATATCGGCGGTTTGGTGGTTATTGACTTTATCGACATGGGACCTGCACGCAACCAGCGTGAAGTTGAAAACCGCATGCGCGATGCCCTCAAGCTGGATCGCGCACGGGTACAGATTGGGCGTATTTCACGCTTTGGCCTGATGGAAATGTCCCGCCAGCGCCTGCGTCCCTCGCTGGGAGAAACTAGTGGCGTGGTCTGCCCGCGCTGTAATGGTCAGGGCACCATTCGCGATGTTCGCTCGCTCTCCCTCTCTATCATGCGCCTGATTGAAGAAGAGGCGATGAAAGAGAATAGCGCGCAGATTCGCGCCATTCTACCGGTACCCGTGGCGACTTACCTGCTCAATGAAAAACGCAGCGTGTTGGCAGATCTTGAGTCTCGCCAGAATGTTCGTGTGGTACTGCTGCCCAATCCTGATATGGATACGCCCCACTACGACGTGCAGCGGCTGCGTGATGACCACCTGGACGAGGATGACACTCAAAGCCTATCGAGCTTTGAGCTCTCCACCGACACCGAAGTAGGCAAAGAGCCGACACCCAGCTTCGTGCCGCCCGCTCAACGCGCCGAAGCCGCCGTCAAGAGTGTCACCCACAACGCTCCCGCCCCGGCATCGCTGCAAACGGAAGAGAAGGCGCCCGCTGCAGCTCCAGCGGCCAAAGCAGCACCGGTGACCAGCGAGCAACCCAGCGTTATTGGGCGCTTTATCCGCGGCTTCGCCAAACTGCTCGGTAGCGACGAAAGCAATACCGAAGCCACGCCAGAGCCCAAGGTTGAAACACCGGCTCCGCGCAAGCCAAGCGAGCGCAAAACCAATCAGCGCAGCAGCGAGTCGCGGCAAAAATCGTCGCGTGGCGACAACGCAAGCCGTAACGAGTCGCGCAGCGATAATAGCGCCCGCCCTGAGCCAAAAGCTGAACAAAAAGCCGAGCAGCGCAGCAGCACACCGCGTCCTGCCAGTGACGACAATAGCGATAAGCGGAGCGGCCCCAGCCGTACCCGCAACCGCCGTCGCCACCCTCAGCAGGACGATGCTAACGGTCAAGAGTCAGCCAAAGCGCCTCGTAAAGAGAACCAGGCTGATAGCTCTTCCAAAGACAGCCCTAGCAAAGACAGCTCCACGAAAGAGGGCTCTAAAGAGAGCACCAGCGGCAAAAGTGCAGCGCAGAAAGAGTCGCGTCGTGATGGTGGTGACAAAAACCGCGACAGCCAGCGCGATGCAACGGCCAAGAGCCCAGAGTCCAAGAACTTAGAGACCAAGCAGGATGACGGCAAGCCGAAGCGTACGCGTAACAACCCGCGTAACCGCACGCGCACCCAGGCAATCAACCCTCAGGCAGAAGCTGAGCAGTTAAAACTGCAGGCCGAGGCTCAGAATGAAGCGTCAGCAGTAACACCAGAGCCGGCCGAAGACCCTGCGGCAGAAGAACAGGTGGGTAAAGCAGCGACAAATGACACAACGATTGCATTAGGATCGGACGCGGGGAATACCGCTGAGCCAGAAGCGGCAGCAGCCGATGCGCCTGAATCCAACGCCGAGCAAGCGGACGACGCGACGACCGCCAACCGGCCCGTGGCAGAAAACGCTAAAGCGCGCAAGTCGACGCACCAGCGCCGCCAGCCTAAAGCGACTTCACCGGCGGAGCAAACGTCAACTGCCAGCACCGTTGAGCAGGATGAGGCCGCCGCCAAGCCAAGCGAACCGGAGGCCACAGCCAGCGAAGAGCCGTCAGCGCCATCTGAGGTGACCTCAGCAACGGCCAAAGCCAACGCCGAACCAGCTGAAAGTAAGAAAACCGCCGATAGTCAGCAGCCCAGTGCTAACGAACAGGCAGCGCCTGAAGCCGTCGAACCGCCTGCGACCAACGCCGTTGATCCAGCCGCAACTATTGAAGAGGCGGCCTCCCCGGCACCTTTCAATAGTGCGGGTACGGATCAAAGCAGCGACGAGCATCAGCCCGAAGCGCCAGCTAGCACCCAAACTCGCCAGGAAGCGGCAAACCCAGATGTTGCTGAGAGTACTTCTGAGAACGCTTCTGAGAGTGTCGCCGCAGCCCCTTCAACTGAAGAGCCTGCCAACAGCGAGCCAAAGCAAGACAGCGCAGAAAAAGGTGATGAGCCTAAGAGCGTTAAAGACACAAACGCTGAAGACCGAGTCGCTGAAGAAAGGAGCATTGAAGAGAGTAGCGCTGAACCGAATAGTTCTGAAGACAGTCCTGAAAAGAGCAGCGACGAACTAGCAGCGACTGAAACGCCTGTGACTGCTCCCCCTGCAACTGAAGCAGACGCTCAGCCCACTCAACCGGTCACCAGTGAAGCACCCGCTGAAGCCGCAGTAACTGAAGAAGCGCCTAAACCCCGCCGCCGTCGCACACGGGCCCACAATGACCCGCGTGAGAAGCGCAAACAGGCGCAGCAAGACACACGCTCCGAATAGATCGTTCGCGCGTATTGCAGTAACAAAAATCCCCGCTTCGGCGGGGATTTTTGCGTTATGTGCACCTTAGAGGCAGGGCCTAGAGATTAACTAATAGAAATTAACTAATAGAGATTAACTAACAGGGATTAATTAACCGCGGCTCGGGCTCTAAACGCACCCCAAAGCGTGCCTCGACCTGGTCAGCGATATAGCTAGCTGTTTTCATTAGCCCTTGACGATCACCGCCGCCAAAGTGCACCAGCACCAACGCTTGATGCTGGTGTACTCCGAAGGCACCATCACGCATCCCTTTCAAGCCACACTGGTCGATTAACCACCCCGCCGCCAGCTTTGTTTGCCCTCCTTCCTGGGGGAAATGGGGCATAGCAGGATACTGCTGCAACAACTGCGCTGCCAGCACATCAGCTACCAGCGGATTTTTGAAGAAGCTCCCCGCGTTGGCCAGCACCTGTGGGTCGGGCAGCTTCTCGCGTCGAATACCACATACCGCTTCGGCTACCGCGAGCGGTGTGGGAGGGCTTGCTAAACGTGCGGCGAGATCGCCATACCCTAGCCGGGGTGCTGGCGTGCGTGACAAACGCAAGACTAACTGAGTGATCACAATGCTACCTGCCAACTCGCCTTTAAAAATACTCTCACGGTAACCAAAGGCGCACTCTTGCGCGCTTAGCCAATTTACCCGCCCGGTGGCAAGCTCCATTACCTGCACCGCTTGCAGCGTGTCGGCAAGCTCAACGCCGTAGGCGCCAATGTTCTGCACCGGCGCTGCACCACAACTGCCAGGGATCAGCGCCAGGTTTTCAATGCCCCACAGGCCGTGTGCAGCAGTCGCCATCACCAGCGTATGCCAATTAACTCCCGCCCCTACATGGGCAAGCACATGCCCTTGACGCTGACTGAGCCAGTGCTGTTGCAAATCAGGCCGCACCACCAAACCTGGTAGTGCCTCGGGAAGCAGAACATTGCTGCCGCCACCGAGCAGCGTGACGGGCCAGCCTTCATGGCGTGCCTCGGCTAACGTTTGGCGTAGAGCTGTTAATGTCTTTGGTGACGCGAAGCGCTCTGCTTGGCAGGGGAGCCTAAGTGTATTAGCGGCGGACAAATCCACATTGCTGAGAATATTCATCTGTGCAGCCACACCATTAGCCCCATTACAGCTCTCGCTTAAGGTGTCGAATCAGCCCTTCTGATGCAGCTTCAATCATATCCAGAGCCTTCTCAAATCCTTCATCCCCGCCAAAATAGGGGTCTGGGACTTCAGCACCGGGGGTACCAGCAAAATCTAAAAACAGCCCAACATGCGCCTGGCTATTGGCAGGCTTCAGCTCGCGCATGGCGCGTAAATTGTCCTGATCCATGCCTAGCACGTAGTCGAATTGGGTAAAATCGTGTTCGCTTAGCTGGCGGGCATGCAGGTCGCTTATATCGATACCGCGCAGTAGTGCTGCCTGCTGCGCGCGGGCGTCTGGCGCTTTGCCCAAATGCCAACTGCCGACGCCGCAGGAGTCTATCTCGACCTCATCGGCCAACCCTGCTCGCTCAAGAGCACGACGAAAAACACCTTCGGCGGTCGGTGAACGGCAAATATTTCCTAAACATACAAATAATACTTTCACGATAGCTCCTTAAAAACTGAGCTGCCCAAGCAAGCGCCCGCCCCTGCGCTAAACCGGCAACACCCGAACCCGCGCTAGGCCAGCAGCGCCCGAATCCGCGCTAGATCCTCGGCCGTATCAACACCGGCAGGGTTTGCTTCGCAGGCCAATGCCACTTGAATAGCGTGACCATTCTGCAGCGCACGCAACTGTTCTAGCTGTTCAAGCTGTTCGAGGCTTGAGGCAGGCCAGTCCCGATAGGCGGCTAGAAAGCCAGCACGATACGCATACAACCCGATATGGCGCAGCCAGGCATCGGTTGCCAGCATGGACGGTGGCGTTTTGAACTGCTCACGATCCCAGGGGATAGGGGCCCGTGAGAAATACAGCGCGCGGCCTTGCAGTGTGCGCACCACCTTGACCACGTTGGGATTAAACAGCGTGTCCACGTCATTGATAGGCTCCGCCAGCGTGGCTATCGACGCTCCGGGATCGTCGGCTAGGCGCAGAGCCACCTGGTCGATCAGCGCGGGAGGAATCAGCGGCTCATCGCCCTGCACATTCACCAGCAGCGCATCATCCGTCAATGCCAATATACCAGCCGCCTCGGCTAATCGGTCGGTGCCCGAGGGGTGATCGTCGCGGGTCATGATCACTTCGGCGCCGTAGGGCAGCATGGCATCACGAATACGGCTATCGTCTGTTGCCACGACCACTCGGCTGGCGTGGCTTTGGCAAGCACGGCGCCATACGTGAGCGACCATCGGTTCCCCGGCAATATCAAGCAGTGGCTTGCCGGGCAGCCGGGTAGAGCCGTAGCGAGCAGGTACGACGACGGTAAAATCAGGCACCTTGAAATCAACCATGTCATCAAAGACAGCCATTAAGCGTCTCCTAAACGCTCTTGGGAACGTCCTGGAGAGCGTCCTGGAGAAGTAGGCAGCTTTTCATCAGCATCCATCACGCGAGCCTCTTCCGGCAACATCACCGGAATCCCCTCTTTGATCGGATAGGCAAGGCCATCGTAGTGGCAGCGCAGCTCTTGAGCATCGCGATCATACTTCAGCTTACCGTTACACAACGGGCAGACCAGCATTGCCAGCAGTTCCTTATCCATGCGCTTATCTCCTTTAGGAAAGTGCCGACAGCCGCGCTGCCAGCCAGTGCTCAAATTCGGGTGGAAGGGATGCCTCCACATCTAATACCCAACTGTTAGGCGGGGCCAGGGCGTAACACTTAACGGCGTCTTTAGCGGTCATAATCACTGGGCGGGTATCTGCAAAGCTTAGCGCGCCCGCACTAAAGTGCTGGTGGTCGGCCAACGGGTGCCACTCGCCCTCAACACCCAACGCGGAGAGTGTACGAAAAAAGCGCTCGGGATGCCCGATACCTGCCACCGCGTGCACCGGCAGCGTAAACGGCAGCGGCGCAAGCGGAAAACGTGCGCCGTCATCAAGGCGGCGCCAGCGCAGCGGCGCCAGCTGCATAGTAGTGGCTGCCTGCATAATAGACGGAGTAAGCGACAAAGAGGGCGGTGAGTCGCCGTTAATGATCACCGCGTCAACACGCTGCAACCGGCTGGGCGACTCGCGCAGCGGCCCGGCGGGCAGGCAGCGCCCGTTGCCCAATCCACGGTCACCATCCACAACCACCAACTCAATATCTCGATCCAGTGCCAAGTGCTGTAAACCGTCGTCGCTCAAGATAATATCGCAGCCCTTCTCGATCAGTGCCTGAACACCGCGCACGCGATTGGGGTCTGCGGCCACTGGCAGTCCCGTCTGCTGTGCCAGCATCAGCGGCTCATCACCGCTTTCGACAACGTTCGTGTCGGCGGTGACCAGCAGCGGGTAACTGGGCGCTTTTCCGCCATAGCCGCGGCTAACGATACCTGGCGACCAGCCTTGGGCCACCAGCCAGCCAGCTAGCCACGCCACCAGCGGCGATTTACCCGTCCCCCCCAAGGTGATATTGCCTACCACGATAACCGGCACCGGCGCCTTCCAAGTAGCTTTTTGGCCGCTAGAGTATTCCCGCTCCCGCCGCGCCATGGCCCACTGATAAAGCGCCCCTAAAGGCCTCAGCGGCGATAGCCAGCGGCTGCCCTGGTAAGCGCCTTGCAGCCAGCGCTCCGCCAGCGTTCTCTTGGCAAAGCTCATAACGATAGGCTCATATCAAAAGGCTCATATCGATAGCCTCATGGCGCTTCTTGAAACTGCAGCTGATGCAGCGCTGCGTAGGCGCCATCGGCATCCAGAAGCGACTGATGCGACCCCTCTTCGATAATGCGCCCCTGATCCATCACCACAATCCGGTCAGCCCGCTCTATGGTAGAGAGGCGGTGGGCGATGACCAGCGTGGTGCGCCCTTCACAGACTCGCTCAAGGGCTTTTTGAATATAGCGCTCGGACTCTGTATCCAACGCGGAAGTAGCCTCATCCAGCACCAGTAGCGGCGCATCCTTGAAGATCGCCCGGGCAATCGCCAGCCGCTGGCGTTGGCCGCCCGAGAGCATCACGCCATTTTCACCCACGGTGGTGGCAT
This sequence comes from Halomonas sp. A3H3, assembly GCF_000982975.1. Taxonomy (NCBI): domain Bacteria; kingdom Pseudomonadati; phylum Pseudomonadota; class Gammaproteobacteria; order Oceanospirillales; family Halomonadaceae; genus Halomonas; species Halomonas sp. A3H3. The sequence goes on from NZ_HG423343.1 coordinate 5,049,912, forward strand.
AACCATTGGGAAGCTTATCGATAAACTCATGGGCATAGGCGGCTTCAGCTGCAGCCTGAACAGCCTGGGGATCAGGATTGGCCACCCCGTAAGCAATATTATCGGCAATCGAGGCGTTAAATAGCGTCACCTGCTGCGACACCAGAGCAATCTGCTGGCGCAGTGGGCCAAGCGCGTATTCATCAACATTAATGCCATCGATAGTAATACGGCCTTGAGTGGGGCAGTAAAAACGCGGCAGCAAGCTGACCAGAGTGGACTTGCCGCTCCCCGAACGCCCGACTATCGCCACCAGTTCGCCCGGTGCTATGCGTAGATTAATATCGTGCAGGACTTCGGGCTGGTCGTCGGCATAGCGGAAGCTAACATGATCGATCACGACATCGCCGTTTAAACGGCTGGCAATATGTTTGCCACTATCCTCTTCAGGGGTCATATCCAGCAATCCGAAAAGCTCTGACGCGGCCGCCAGGCCTTTCTGAATTTCACCGTTAATCTCGGTCAGTTGACGTACCGGCTTGATCATCAGGGCAGCCGCGGTAATAAAGGCCACAAACTCACCAGGCGTCATGTTCTCCATCAGCGAGGGTGCCATGGCCAGCCAGACCAGTAGCGCCATGGAGATGGCCACCAACATCAGAATCACAGGGGAACTGACCGCACGGGTCATGGCTTCTTTCATACTTTGGCGGCGATTCTCTTCACTGACCCGCTCAAAGCGCTGCTTTTCATACGGCTCTGCGCCGTGGGTGCGCACTACCCGATAGCCCGACAGCGCTTCCGAGGCAATATGGGTGACATCGCCCATGGAGTGCTGAATGCGTTTTGAAATGCGTCTAAAGCGCTTGCTGACGTAGCTTACCACCACGGCAATGATCGGCGTCACGCCCAGAAACAGCAGTGTTAGCATCCAGTTAGTCCAGAGTAGATAGAGCACCAAGCCGACGACGAACAGGCCTTCCCGAAGAATAATCGTCACCGCTTTGGTGGCCGCCCCCGCGACTTGCTCAACGTGGTAGGTCACCCGTGATACCAGTTGACCGCTGGAGTGATGGTCAAAAAACCAGCCCGGCAGATGGAGTAGATGGGCAAACACGTCGCAACGCAGGGTATGAATCACGTAGCGGCCCACATAGGCCATGAAGTAGGTGCTTAAAAAAGTACCTAACCCCCGGGCGGAAAACATAATAATTACAAACAGCGGTAGAAAGAACCGAAACGCCGCATCTGGGTTTTGAATGCCATCAATTAATCGCTTCATCATTTCCGCCAGCGCGGTACTCGACGCGGCGTAAACCACAAAGCCCACTATCGCTAGCGCAAAAGCTCGCCAATGCGGCTTCACATAGCCCAACAACCGCTTATAAATACCCCAACCTGAATCAGTCACACGCGCTCCTGGCCATAGTGTGCAATCGGAGAATTCTACCTGATGGCGACGCGCTTCAACACTGGTTGCGTCGCCCTGGCAATGGTCGCGTTGTTTCAACCTGGATGGGCTGGGCCGCTTTTAGCCAAAAACGCAGTGCGCCGTCATGCGCCGTGTTCCATAGACAGCTGCCCTGCTGGCGAAAACGGCGCACGACAGAATCTACCGGATGTTGAAACGCATTACTCCGCCCGGCGCTAAATATCACATGCTCAGGAGCGATGGAACGTACGAACTGGATACCCGAGCTGGTGCCGCTGCCATGGTGCCCTGCCACCAATACACTAACAGGCGGCTCCACCTCTCGCAGAAAGCGACGCTCTACCTCAGTGCTCACATCCCCCGTAATCAGCAGTCTCTGCTCACCAGCGCTCACCTCAAGTACGCAGGAGCGATCGTTGGCAGATAAATCGTTATCACCCGCGGGCGGCCAGAGAATACGGTAACTCACCCCATCACGCTGCCATGTTTGACCACGCTGACAATCAATACCGGAAATTGGCAGCGCCTCACCTGCAGGAGCCATCCACTGTTTGACCCGATGATCGGCTAACAATGCGCTGATACCGCCCGCATGGTCATTATCAGCGTGGCTGACTAACACTTGATCAAACAACTGCCCCGGTGACCAAAGCGCCTCCAGAGGCATAAAACCACTACGAAAGCGAGGGCCGGTGTCGTAGAGCAGGCGATAATGCGCGCTGCGCAGTTCTATCAACTGCCCCTGCCCCACATCATGGACGCTGACTCTGAGCGCATTGGGGGGAATCGATGACGGAAGCGACCACCAGGGCAGCGCAACGATCAGCGCGGTAGCTGCCAGCCGTAAGCTTGGCAGCACGGCAGGTAGGCCCCAGCATAACGACAGTAGTAACAGTGCGAGGGCGAGCGGATACGCTAACGACCGATCAGGTTCCCATAGTGGCCAGTGCTGCACCACAAGCGTCAGCAACAGGTGGAAAACGCTTAGCGCCTGCTCAAACAGCCACCATACCGTCTCTCCCACCATGGGAATAGGTGACAGCAGCCACCCCAGCAGTGCGGTCGGCACCATCACCGAGCTTACCCAGGGTACGGCGACTAAATTGATCAATGGAGCAGCGGGTGCCACTCGCCCAAAGGCCACCAATACGGCGGCGGCCATTAGCGGGGCTAGCAGCAGTTGCGATCTCACCAGCGCCCAGCACCAGCCCTTTATCCCTTGAGGGCGCCGCCGCCCCTGCCAAATAATAATCAGCCACGCCACTGCCACAAACGATAGCCACATCCCTGGGCGCCATAGCGCTAGCGGATCGACAATAAGTACCAGCGCGAGAGCCAGCCACCAGCCCTGCCAAGCCCCCGGCGCATGCCGACCACTCAGCACCCACAGCCCGATCAATGTCATCACCATCGCCCGCATAGCCGGTGGCGCCATCCCGGCAAGGGTGGCGTAACTGACACAAGCTAGCGCTGCTAACCACCACGGCCAGGTGCGCATACGCCAGTTGGTGGGCGTTGCAAACCGAGCGACTGACTTGGCTAGCAGCAGTACAAATGAGGCCACCAGCCCGACATGCAAGCCTGAAATCACCACCAGATGCGTGGTTCCGGTGGCATTCAGCAGCGACCAGTCGTCTTGGGTAAGCTGTTCGCTATCGCCTAACGTCAATGCGGCCAGCCAGCGTTTGGTTCGATCGTCGAGCGGCTGACGGGCTAAAAAATCCAGCGCTAGCTGGCGCAACGAGGGATCAGCAGAAGAGAGCCGAACCGGCGCTGGCTCCTGGCGCAAGTAGCCGGTGGCGTGAATTCCCTCACGCCACAGCCACTGCTCATAATTGAAGGTATCAGGATTGGCAAAGCCACTTGGGGGACGCAAACGAAGCGTCATTTGCCACTGCTCGCCGGGCCTAAAGCGAACATCGCTATAAGCGGTAATGCGCACCTTGGTGAGCGCGGAACAGCTGGGCCGTTGCGCCAGGCTAGTCGAAGAGCTTTGACACTGATCAACGCTTAACAGCAGGCGCGTGGCGTTACCCACCGGCTGGGCGGCCAACACGGTTGCCTCAACGGCAAGGTCTTCTCCGCTTAGCCCCGCCGGTAAGCGACTCCCCCACTCTTCTTGTACGCCAGTGAAGACCCAGGCGCCGATCAGCAGCCATATACTAAATCGCGGGCACCGCCCCACTACCAGCAACGCGGCTACCAACACCCAGCCAAACGCGTTTGGAGCCCCCCCTGCGGTGTGGAAATACCAGGCAAAAACACCTCCTGCAAGTGCAGCAAGCGCCGCTGGCATGGCAACACCTAACCGCATAGAGCCCTCCAGCGAATGTTCATTAATGGCCTAGCATAGCCGAAGAGTGGCTCTATATGGATAATGAGCCACATCGATAGGCAAGAGTATCCGCCATGCCGCGCAGATTCCTGCAGCGCTACATGCCCAAACCCGACACTATAAGGAAACAGCGCTCGCTACGCTTTATTGCACCGCTGATTGCAGACCCGGGGTTGTGGCTTCTAACTCGCCGAAGCGTTGCCAATGCGTTTAGCGTGGGCGTGTTTTGCGCGATGCTGCCCATCCCCTTTCAGATGGTCGTTGCCGCGCTAGGCGCGCGCCTAACACGCTGCAATTTAGCCCTCTCGGTAGGCTTGGTATGGATTACTAATCCATTAACGATGCCGCTGATTTTTTACGGCAACTACTGGATTGGCACCTTTATCCTCGGCGCGCCCGTGCGGGAGGCCCCTTCGCGTATTTCAACGCACTGGATCGCCGAACAGATGCACGACATTATGCCGCCACTGATCGTCGGCTCGTTGGTAACAGCGATCATATTAGCCATCGTGGTCAATATTGGCATTCGCTTGATCTGGCGCTGGCACGTCTCCCATAACTGGAAACGCCGCCGCCAGATACGTCGGCAGCGGCGTGCGCAGATAGAAGCAGAATTTGACGATAAGGTTTAATGATTGAACCCGACGGTTAAAGCGCCGGCGCCTGCTCGACCAACTTACCCGCATCCAGTTTAAGCACGCGGTCTTGATGGGCCGCCAGGCTAACGTCGTGGGTCACAATCACGAATGCACAGGCGCTCTCTTTGGCCAGTTCATCCATTAGCGCCAAAATGGTCGCCGCTGTGGTTTGATCCAGATTGCCCGTGGGCTCATCCATCAGCACCAAACTAGGATCGGTGACCAACGCACGGGCAATCGCCACGCGCTGGCGCTCCCCGCCGGAAAGCTCACCCGGCTTATGATCCGCCCGCGGCTGCATGCCTACCCGCTCAAGTATCTGCATGGCACGCTTCTCGGCCGCCTTTTTCGACTGACCGCGAATAATCAGCGGTAACGCCGCATTTTCGAGTGCAGTGAATTCCGCCAATAGATGGTGGAATTGATACACAAACCCGATGTAACGGTTACGAAAGCTGCCAAGCGCTGCTTCATTCAGCCCTGATAGCGGCTCACCGGCGATAACGACGCTGCCTTCACTAGGGCGGTCAAGACCGCCCAGCAGGTTTAACAGCGTTGTCTTACCTGACCCCGAGCTGCCGACGATGGCCACCCGTTCCCCGGCGCGCACCTGCAAATTGAGCTTATCCAGTACCGTCAGATCCTGGGGGCCTTCGCTGTAGGTTCGTGTCAGCGTCTGGCAATCGAGCATGACGGCAGCTTCTTGCCCTGTATTTATCGACATCGTGTCATCCTTATTCCTGAAGCCATTATTCATAGCGCAATACATCCGCCGGCTGAACTTTTGCCGCCCGCCAAGCGGGATAAAGTGTCGACAGGAACGTCAGACCAAAGGCGGCCAATACGATACGACTGACATCATTCCACTGCAGGCGTGAAGGCAGGTCGCTAATGAAATAGACCCCAGCATCCAGGAACTGAATCCCCAGCGTTCCTTCCACCCAGCCAATCAGATCCGCAATGGTCAGCGCCAGCAGCACACCCACGGCCACCCCAACAGCGATACCAATCAGCCCGATGGCCATGCCCTGAACAATAAAAATCCCCATAATAGAGCTCGGTTTAGCACCGATAGTCCGCAGAATGGCGATATCCGCGCGTTTATCGGTGACGACCATGACCAGCGTCGAGACGATATTAAACGCCGCCACGGCGATAATCACAGTTAACAGTAGCGCGATCATGCGCTTTTCCATCTGTATCGCCTGGAAAAGATTGCCTTGAGAGAAAGTCCAATCGCTGCCCCGATACTCCGGGCCAAGCTCATTGAGAATCGCCTGGGTCTCGCTACTGGCAGCAAACAGATCATCCAGCTGGAGGCGAAGCCCGCCAACCGCATCACCCAGGCGCGCAAGAGTCTGCATATCTTCAATATTGGCGTAGGCCAAATTAGCGTCTAGTTCGGCACCGACGCTAAAAATACCGCTAACGGTAAAGCGTTTTAAGCGTGGAAAGACCCCGGCGGGGGTAATTGATGCTTCGGGTACCAGCAGCGTTACTCGATCCCCCACGCCAACGCCCAAGTTGCGCGCCAGCATTGAGCCCAGCACCACATGCCACTCTCCGGGAACCAGATCGGTCAATTCACCTTGGCGCATGTGCTCACCAATAATTGACACTCGGTCTTCCCATTCCGGGTTGATGCCATTGACCATGGCTCCCTGATTACGCCCGCCCACGGAGAACATACCTTGTTGCTCAACGTAGGGCGCCGCACCAATGACCCGCTCCCTTTGCATAAGCTCTTCAGCCAGAGCCTGCCATTCAACCATGCCCTCCCGGGACTCAATTTTAGCGTGGGGCACCATGCCTAAAATACGTGTGCGCAGCTCATGGTCGAAGCCATTCATCACCGACAGCACCAAAATAAGTACGGCGACCCCCAGCATTAGCCCCAACATCGAGGTGAGCGAAATAAACGAAATAAAGTGGTTCCGGCGTTTAGCGCGCACGTAGCGCAGCCCCACCAGAAAAGGCAAACGATCAAGCATGGCGTCATTCCTTATCAATAAGCGCTCATGGTACGGTTTTTTTAGTCTCTCTGCATGTTCAAACGGCCATTAGAGCGGCCTTCGCCGTGAGCGTTCAGAATAAAAACGTTACGCTTGCAACTTGCCCCGCCACACCCTACATTGCGCCGATTTACTGCTGACAGTGGGGCTGCGCTTTTATGACGTATCGTTTGCTACCCGAATGGTATCCCCAAGATGGGATACAACTGACCTGGCCACGCCCAGACGGCGATTGGGCGCCTCTGCTTGCGCGCATCGAAGCCACCCTCGAGCGTATCGTGATGGCCACCGCGCGCTATCAGCGTGTGCTTATTTGCGTACCAGACGAACTAACCAAGCAGCGCTTGGCCGATACTTTTCACGCCTACGCTGTGCCCGCTGAACGCCTGCAGCTTATTGTCGCACCCACCGACGATACCTGGGCGCGGGATCATGGCCCGATCAGCGTGGTCGATGAAGATGGCCAATGTGTCTTGCTCGACTACACGTTCACCGGCTGGGGTGGAAAATTTCCCGCCGAACGCGATAACTTGCTCACCCAGTGGCTTGCCGATGCGGGGGCCTGGGCCTGCCCGGTGGCCTCGCGGAATCTGGTACTGGAAGGCGGCGGTATAGAAACTGACGGCGAAGGCACCCTGCTCACCACCGAAGCATGCCTGCTTAACCCCAACCGTAACCCCACGCTATCCCGAGCAGAGGTAGAAGCGCAGCTTGGCGAAGACTTCGGCGTTGACCGTGTGCTGTGGCTGGCCAACGGCCATTTAGAGGGCGATGATACCGACAGCCATATTGATACCCTGGCACGCTTCTGCAACCCAACCACCATCGCCTATGTGCGTTGTGACGACCCTCACGACCCGCACTACGCGGCCTTGGCGGCGATGGAGCAAGAACTGCAGTCTTTCCGGCAACGCAATGGTGAACCCTACCGGCTTGTTCCACTGCCCTGGCCCCAAGCCTGCTTTGACCCGGAAGATGGCCACCGCCTGCCCGCCACCTACGCAAATTTCCTGATCATCAATCAGGCCGTACTGGTGCCTACCTACGGCGACCCGGCGGATGTCACTGCACTGAACGCGCTAGCGGTTGCTTTTCCTGAGCACACGCTAATTCCGATTGAGTGCGTAAGCGTTATTCGCCAACATGGCAGCCTGCACTGTTTAACCATGCAGCTTCCACAAGGCACGCTTGCCCGGGGCACGCCTGCCACGACCGCTATTTGCTAAAGGAGTCACCATGTCGACAACGCTAACCGTCGCTGTTGTGCAGCAACCCGCGTGGCCGGACAAAGCCCAAAGCCTGTCAGCAAGCGAAGAAGGTATCCGTAGCGCCGCTAAACAAGGCGCGCAGTTGGTACTGCTACAAGAACTGCACGCCACCCACTACTTCTGCCAATTTGAAGACCCTGCCCTGTTTGATCTAGCGGAACCGCTGGATGGCCCTACCGGCCAGCGCCTGGCGGCGCTCGCTAAAGAGTTGAATATTGTGCTGGTTGGGTCGCTATTTGAACGCCGCGCTCCAGGGCTATACCACAATACTGCGGTGGTCTATGACCGCGCCAAGGGCCGGGTAGGTCAGTATCGTAAGATGCACATTCCCGATGATCCCGGGTTTTATGAGAAGTTTTACTTCACGCCGGGTGATCATGACAGCACCCGCGGAGAAGGCTTTACTCCGATCGAAACATCCGTGGGCCGTCTCGGCGTCTTGGTCTGCTGGGATCAGTGGTACCCCGAAGCCGCCCGTCTTATGGCGCTAGCCGGTGCCGATTTACTGCTCTACCCCACGGCGATCGGCTGGGATCCCAATGACGACGGGGAAGAAAAGAGCCGCCAAAAAGATGCCTGGACAGTGATTCAGCGCGCCCACGGTGTCGCCAACGGCTTGCCGGTTCTAGTCGCCAACCGGGTTGGCTTTGAGGCGGATCATTCTGGGGTGGGAGACGGCATTCAGTTCTGGGGCGGCAGCTTCGTCTGCGGACCACAAGGTGAACTATTGGCCCATGCGGGGGAAGAGACTGAACAGTTAGTCGTTCAGCTAGATATGGCGCGCAGTGAAAATACCCGCCGCATCTGGCCCTATCTGCGCGATCGTCGTGTGGACGCTTATGGGGATCTGACTCGCCGCTACCGCGACTAGTAGGCTTGGCCTTAGTCTTAAAGATGAAAACGTAAAAACGCCTGCCTTGGCTAAATACCGAGGCAGGCGTTTTTCATTATATAACGCTCTTTTTATGCGTTCTGGCTTGGCGTGTTATTTCCAGAAATCGCGGATCGATGCGATTCCTTGAGCGCCCACGGCACGGGCATGATTGGCATCAAAGCGCGTCATGCCACCCAGTGCGAATACCGGCATGCCTGCGCGCTCTACCAACTGCTGGAAATCATGCCAGCCGAGCGGGAATACTTCCGGGTGTGACGGTGTGGTGCGCAGCGGCGATAAGCTAACAAAGTCGCAGCCTAACACCGCCGCCTGGGTAAGCTGCGTTTGGTTGTGTGTTGATGCGGACAGCCACTTGCTTTCGGCAATCGGACGACGTTCGAGCTGCATCAAACGCTCGCTGGTCAAATGAATGCCATCGGCGTCAATGTGATCAAGCAGCGTCGGCTCACCATTGAGCAGCAGTCGCGCGCCGTACTCACGACACAGGCTCAAGGCACGCTGGGCACGAGCCAGATAAGCCGCTTCATCCAACTGCTTGGCGCGCAGTTGTACCAGGCGAATTTTGTCTTCACGCAGCGCGCGTTCCAAAAACGCATCGAAACGCGCCTCATCCAACTCTTCCCCGGTAATTAAATACTCGGTAGGCAACCTTACCGCTCGCAGAATCGGCAAATTAGCCGCCGGGAAGGGGTAGTTGGAGAGCTCGCTCATGGGCACCCAGCGCACCGCCTGCCCTTCACGACCAAAGGGCTCGCCAGCAAACTCATGCACTTGCCATACATCGAGCAAGATATGCTTGTCGGGGTACTCATGGTGGACGCGAATCAACGGCTGGGCACAAACAATCTCAACGCCTAGCTCTTCGTGCAGTTCACGCTTTAACCCTTCAAGACCTGTTTCATAAGGGGCCAGTTTGCCGCCTGGAAACTCCCAAAGCCCGCCATGATCTACGTTTGATGGCCGACGAGCGATCAGTACTTGCTGTTGATCGGCGCTGATAATCGCTGCCGCCGCGACGTGAACCCGTCGTTTTACCTTTATGCTCATAGACTCATATACTCGTTACGTCTTTATCCACTGCGTGCACCAATGCTAAAGGCATCGGTGCTATATCGCTGCGTGTGCCCACTACCCCTGCCAACCAACGCCCCACACAGGGGGAGACTGATTAGCTGCGGTAATCCGCGTTAATAGACACATAGTCATGGGAGAGGTCGGAGGTCCATACCGTGGCACTTTCCTCGCCGCGCCCCAAGTTAATGCGAATGGTAATTTCTGACTCGGCCATGACGGCGCTTCCTGCCGCTTCGGTATAGCCTGCAGCACGCCCGCCATTTTCAACTAGACGTACATCGCCTAAATCAATCACCACACGGTTGACATCAAAGTCGCTTACAGGCGCTCGTCCTACCGCGGCCAAAATACGCCCCCAATTAGCATCTGAAGCGTAAAGCGCTGTTTTGACTAGCGGTGAGTGCGCAACAGTAAAGGCCACATCGAGCGCCTCTTGACGACTTTTCGCTTCGTCGACCTGAAGGGTAACGAATTTGGTTGCGCCCTCGGCGTCGCGAATAATCGCCTGCGCCAGCTCGGTCATTACCCGCTGCAAGGCGTTGCTGAAAACGGCAATCTGCTCATCGTCGGCAATGCGGGAGCCTGTGCCGGTCGCTGCCAACATACAAGCGTCATTGGTAGAGGTATCGCTATCCACCGTGATGCAGTTAAACGAGCGATCGACGGTTTCACGCAGTAGCCGATCCAGCAGCGGTGCTTCGATAGTTGCATCGGTCACCACAAAGCCCAGCATGGTCGCCATATTGGGCTTAATCATGCCAGACCCTTTCGTGATGCCGTTAATCGTTACCTGCTGATTGCCTATTTCAACCGTGACACTGGCGCCTTTGGCACGAGTATCGGTGGTTAAAATACCTTGGCCTGCGTGTTCCCAGGCAACACTGTCGCTGGCCATGCTTTCAAGTGCCGGTGCCAATCCCGCTAGCAGACGCTCCATCGGCAGCGGCTCGCCAATTACGCCGGTTGAAAACGGCAGCACGTCCTGCGACGACACACCGGCTTGTTTAGCCAGTTCTGCACAGCTAGCCCTGGCATCCCGCAAACCTGCTTCACCCGTACCTGCGTTAGCATTGCCAGTGTTGATCAGCCAAAAGCGTGGCGAACGGTGTTCTGCCCGGCACTGCTCGAGGTGTTGCTTGGCCACCAAAACGGGCGCTGCGCAGAACGCATTACGGGTAAAGACCCCAGACACCGTCACGGTCTCGGGCAGTTCAATCACCACTACATCACGACGATCCGGCTTTTTGATACCCGCCATTGCAACCCCCAGGCGCACCCCTTTTAGGGGTGGCAACTCTGGAAAGGGAGTGTTTCCAACCGCCATGATTTTCTCCTTTAGACAAAGACCGTTTCACAGACCGTCTCAAAAAACGGTCTCAAAACGGGCGCCGTTAGCTTAGTTTTCCACAGCACTGCTTGTACTTTTTACCCGAGCCACAAAAACACGGGTCGTTGCGGCCCACTTTCGGGCCTTCGCGACGCACAGGGCGGCCATCAACACCAGGCGCTTCCTGCTCAGTTTCGGGCTGCTCCTGGGTCGGGGTGTCATGACGGCTTGCCGCCGTGGCGGTTTCCCGCGCCAGCGCTTCGCGGCGCTGTTGCTCAAGGGCGTCTACTTCCTCGGGCTGACGAACCTGTACGTGGCTCAGAATACGCGTCACATCGGCTTTAATGTGCTCTAACAGCTGCTGGAAGAGTTCAAAGGATTCACGCTTGTACTCTTGCTTGGGGTTTTTCTGAGCATAGCCACGTAGGTGGATACCGCGACGCAAATGATCCATCGACTGAAGGTGTTCTTTCCAACGCGTGTCCAGCACTTGCAGCATGACCTGCTTCTCAAAGCGACGAATCAGCTTCTCGCCAGCCGCCTCGATTTTGGCTGCATAGGCCTCGCGGTGCATCGTCTGCAGCCGTTCACGCAACTGCTCTTCACTAAAGCGATCATCTTCGGCGGCCCATTTAACCACCGGTGCGTCAAGGTTGAACTCCGTCTTCAAGTGCGCTTCCAAGCCGGGCAGATCCCACTGCTCGGGCAGGCTTTGGGGCGGCACGTAGTCGCTGATGGCCGTCTCCATCACCTCTTCGCGGATACCAATAACGGCATCAGCCACATCGTCCGCGGCCAGAATCTCATTGCGCTGGTCGTAGATCACTCGACGCTGATCGTTGGCAACATCGTCGTACTCAAGTAGCTGCTTACGAATATCGAAGTTACGCCCTTCAACTTTCTTCTGGGCACGCTCAACGGCGTTAGAGACCATTTTATGCTCAATGGCTTCGCCATGCTCAAGCCCCAATGCCTGCATCAAGCGTTTGACGCGGTCAGAGCCGAACAGGCGCATCAGACTATCTTCAAGCGACAAGAAGAAGCGCGTTGAGCCGGGGTCACCCTGGCGTCCGGCACGGCCACGCAGCTGGTTATCGATACGCCGGGACTCGTGGCGTTCAGAGCCCACCACATGCAGGCCGCCAGCGGCGAGCACACCATCGTGGCGCGCTTGCCACTCGACTTTTAACGCCTCAACCTGTTCTTGGATAGGGTTTTGCAGCTTGGCGACTTCAGCCTCCCAGTTACCGCCTAGAACGATATCGGTGCCACGACCGGCCATGTTAGTGGCGATCGTAATCGCCCCTGGGCGGCCTGCCTGAGCAATGATCTCCGCTTCACTCTGGTGCTGCTTGGCGTTAAGCACATTGAACGTAAGGCCCGCCTCGCGCATCAGCTTGGCAAGGTACTCGGATGTCTCAATAGAAGCCGTACCCACCAGCACTGGACGCCCGGCTTCGGTCTCGGTTTTGACATCTTTGATGATCGCTTCGTACTTCTCTTCCGCGCTCAAATAAACCAGATCGTTGAGGTCTTTACGGGCCAGTGGCCGATTGGTGGGAATCACCACCACGTCGAGGCCGTAAATTTGCCGAAACTCAAAGGCTTCAGTATCCGCCGTACCGGTCATCCCGGCGAGTTTTTCATACAGACGGAAGTAGTTCTGGAACGTCGTTGAGGCTAGCGTTTGGCTTTCGCGCTGCACCGTGACGCCCTCTTTGGCCTCGACGGCTTGGTGCAACCCTTCCGACCAGCGGCGCCCGGGCATAGAGCGGCCGGTGTGCTCGTCGACGATCACCACCTGACCTTCAGAGATGATGTAGTCGACATCACGGTTATAGAGATGGCGGGCGCGCAGCGCCGAGTGCATATGCTGAAGCAAGTTAAGGTTTTGCGCGGCATACAGCGACTCGTCATCGCCCAATAAACCTTCAGCGCGCATCAGCTCTTCAACTTTATTATGCCCCTGCTCGGTTAACTCTACTTGCTTCTGCTTCTCGTCGACCAAGAAGTCACCAACAACCGTGGCTTCCTCATCTTCAATCTCTTCGCCTTTTTCAAGCTGCTGGGCAAGTTGATTGACGACTTTATAGAGGTCGGTATTCTCATCGACCGCACCGGAAATAATCAGCGGCGTACGCGCTTCATCGATAAGAATCGAGTCAACTTCATCGACAATCGCATAGTGCAGGCCACGCTGAACTTTATCTTCTAACGAGAACGCCATGTTATCGCGTAGATAATCGAAGCCGAACTCGTTGTTGGTGCCATAGGTAATATCACACTGGTACGCATGACGCTTCTCTTCGCCTGTCTGGCCGGAGAAAATGACGCCAATGGTAAGGCCCAGAAATTCATACAGCGGACGCATCCACTCAGCATCACGGCGAGCCAGGTAGTCGTTCACCGTGACCACGTGCACCCCTTTACCCGGCAATGCATTCAGGTACACCGCCAGCGTCGCCACCAGCGTTTTACCCTCACCGGTTTTCATTTCAGCGATGCGGCCACGGTGCAGGGTCATGCCGCCTACCATCTGCACATCGAAGTGACGCATGCCCATAACGCGCTTACTGGCTTCTCGCACGATCGCAAAGGCGGGCGCTAACAGCGAATCAAGCGATTCACCGGCTTCTAAGCGCTGGCGCAGCTCGGCGGTTTTACCTTGCAGTTCAGCATCGCTAATCGCCTCAAGCTCTGCTTCTAATGCGTTAATCTGCGGCACCTTCTTGTGCATGCGTTTGACATCGCGGTCGTTTTTAGAGCCCACGACTTTTCGTAATAAATTATTAAGCATGAAATATCCAAGTATTCACGAGCGTCCCAGCGGACATTGCCCTTTCAATGCATGCTGTTTATCTCTAGAGCATGCACAAAGTAGATGTATTATCGACAGACTTAGCGGGAAGGCGGGCCGCGCTGGGTCAAGACATCCCGGGCGGCGACCAGCATAGCCATCGGGGCTAGCCAGAGACATAGACGCCGAACAGGCGCAAAGCGCTGGGGGCTTTGAGCAAAACGTTGCAGCGCGCGCCGACGCCTGGCCACCCAGTGGGACTGGGCGCGTAAAATCGCGGGCACCCAGAAACAGATCGTGACGCTACGCTCACCGCCGCGGAATGCATCTGCAGGGCCTAAACTGGCGGGTAAAAGACAACTCACCAACAGACCGGCCAGCCACCAACGCGCTAAACCGTAACGGCGATGGCGCCGCGGCAAAGCTGATTGAACATCAAGCGTAGGTGACATGCTGTAGACCGGCTCCTGAGCGTGGTAGAGTTTACTAATCAGCCATCGGCGAAGGTGGCCGACGTCATTAGTAGCGGTGCCTAAACAGCAGCACCCTAGGAATTAAGCGTATGAGTATAAAGGTTAAGCGTTCTCGCGCACAGCCCATCGCCCGTCTGCTCTCCAAGTCGGGTGATATTAATCAGTTAATGCGCCTATCTCGTCTCATCGATCAGGCCCAGCGACACTTGCGCGCCCACTTGCCCGAAGAGATGCGCGAACATATTTTTGTGGGTGGCTTTAGCGAAGGTCGTTTAACCCTGATTAGCGGTCAGGCGAGCTGGCTGACGTGGTTACGCTTCGAACAGCGGCGCTTATTGGAACTGCTCCATCAACTGCCTGGCTTTGAAGGAGTCAGCGGCTTTACCTTTAAGGTACGCCCTGTACGCCCTATTGTGGCACCAAAGCGTAACACGCGTAGTCTGTCGGCCGACGCGGGCAAAACCCTTTCCGAGTGCGCTGAAGATACTACCAATCCAGCGCTAAAACGTGCCTTGGAACGGCTTGCATCTCATGCTCGGCCAGCCAAGTAACGCTCACACCATTTTCTCTTCCCATCAGGCTTAGTGCCTTATCGCCACACTCTTAAAAGCATAAAGCACCGCCTAAGCGATGCTTTATGAATCAAAAAGTAAAAAAGCGCTAATATAAAAAGCGAAGCCTAGCTACATCACGCCATTGCAGGTGCGGCATAAGAGATCGGCGCAACCGCCTTTTCCTCTTCAAAGGTGACAATTTCATAGGCATCGGGCTGCGCCATCAATTCGCGGCAGAGCTGATTATTGAGTGCGTGGCCAGATTTCACCCCACGGAACTCGCCGATCAGGCTATAACCCAGCTGGTACAAGTCACCGATAGCATCCAATACTTTGTGCTTAACAAACTCATCTTCGTAGCGCAGGCCGCCTTCATTAACGATGCGGTAATCATCCACCACAATGGCGTTGTCTAGACTTCCGCCTAGCGCCAGATTGTTAGAGCGTAAGAACTCTAGGTCACGCATAAATCCAAAAGTACGTGCACGGGAAACTTCTTTAACGAAGGACGTGGTCGAGAAATCGATCAACGCGGTCTGTTTCTGCTGCTCAAAAACAGGATGATCAAAGTCGATTGCAAAGGAGACTTTGAACCCTTGATGGGGTAAGAACACCGCTTCTTTATCGCCATCGGTCACCGCTACACGGTGCTTGATGCGAATGAATTTCTTCGCAGCATCCTGCTCTAAAATTCCCGCTGATTGGATTAAAAACACAAATGGACTCGCACTGCCGTCCATAATAGGCACTTCAGGTTCACTAACATCCACATAGGCGTTATCGATACCCAACCCAGCAAAGGCCGACATCAGGTGCTCAACGGTAGCTACCTTGACCCCGTTAAACACAAGAGCAGTACATAGCTTGGTATCTTCAACCAATTCTGCCCGTGCGGGAACGTGCGCAACGGGATCCAGATCGGTTCTAACAAACACAATCCCAGTATTGGCCGGCGCCGGACGCAGAGCTAAGTGGACTTTTTTGCCAGAATGCAGGCCCACTCCGGTGGCGCGAATGACGTTTTGTAGGGTGCGTTGTCTGATCATGGATAGTAGCCGAGCTCTAATGACGGTAATAACCGCAGGGGAAAAGTTATCAAACAGTGTTCACTTTAACAGCAAACGAGCGTTTTAGCCAATAAAACGCTCGCTCGCTGTTGCAATGAGCCTGATAGCGAGAATCAATCCGCCTGGCGGCGTAGAAACGCGGGGATGTCCAGATAGTCATCGGCTTCGGAAGCGCGACGCTTTTCAGGACGCGGTTTTGCGGCCGCTTCGGGTGCTTCAGCGCGTGCTGTTGCCTGCTGACGCATTACCGTTGGCTGTTGCAACTTGCGGTAATCCGAGGACTCTGCAGCTGACCGACGGGCAGGCTCGCGCGCGGCCGCCTTAGGCTTTTGCCCGTCCAAGCCGGCGGCAACAACAGTGACACGCAGCTCGTCGGACATTTCCATATCAATGGAGGTGCCGACGACAATGGTGGCATCTGGAGACGCAAACTCCTGGACGGTAGCGCCTACATCGTTGAACTCGCCGATCGACAAATCGGGGCCTGCAGTAATGTTGACCAAGATACCGCGTGCGCCGTGAAGGTCGATATCTTCCAGCAGCGGGCTGCGGATCGCTTTCTCGGCGGCTTCGCGAGCACGATTTTCACCCGTGGCACCACCGGTACCCATCATCGCCATGCCCATTTCAGACATAACGGTGCGCACATCAGCAAAATCGACGTTGATGATGCCCGGGCTGGTGATCAGTTCTGCGATACCTTGAACAGCCCCCAGCAGCACATCGTTCGCCGCACTAAAGGCCGTCAGTAGCGTGGCACTCTTGCCCAGCACAGAAAGCAATTTTTCATTAGGAATAGTGATCAGCGAATCCACGTGCTCAGAGAGCTCTTTCATGCCCTCTTCAGCAGCGCGCATACGCTTTGGCCCTTCAAAGGGGAAGGGGCGCGTCACTACCGCAACGGTGAGAATCCCCAGTTCCTTGGCGACCTGGGCAACCACCGGCGCACCTCCTGTGCCCGTACCACCGCCCATACCAGCAGTGATGAAGACCATATCGGCACCGACCAGCAATTCCGCAATGCGTTCGCGGTCTTCCATTGCGGCTTGGCGGCCCACGTCGGGATTGGCACCTGCGCCTAATCCTTTAGTGATTTCGCTACCCAATTGCAACACCGTCTTCGCTGCACAGCGTTTCAGCGCCTGGGCGTCCGTGTTGGCGCAGATAAACTCAACGCCTTCAATATTGCTTTCGACCATGTGGTTAACAGCATTGCCGCCACCGCCGCCAACGCCAACCACTTTGATGACCGCACTGCTCGAGGGTGCGTTATCTACCAATTCGAACATAAGCCCCGTCTCCTGAACCGCGCTTGCGGCCCTGTCAGAAATTTCCTTTGAACCAGCCTTTAATTCTTGCCAGCGCCGAATGGTCTTCCTTGATATCACGCCGGGCAAGCTCGTTACGGCCCTTATGGGCTGCAACCACTCCCCCGTGGCTTCTTAGACCTTGCCCATGACGCGTTTCCTGCAAGGCATAATGCAGCAGACCAACGCCCGTCGCATAAATGGGATTACAAACGACGTCAGCCAAACCTCTTACATTCTGCGGACATGCGATACGAACGGGCATATGGAAAATCTCTTCTGCCAATTCGCTAACCCCTTCCATGCGCGAGGTACCGCCGGTAAGCACTATCCCAGCAGCCACCATGTCTTCATAGCCACTACGGCGCAATTCGTCTCTCACTAGCGTAAATAGCTCTTCGTAGCGTGGTTCTACCACTTCAGCAAGCGCTTGGCGCGATAGATCACGCGCTGGACGATCACCTACGCTAGGTACTTTAATCATTTCATCGCTGGCGGCTAAATGGGTTAGCGCGCAAGCGTATTTAACTTTGATCTCTTCAGCGTGCTGCGTGGGTGTTCGCAACGCCATGGCGATATCGTTAGTGACTTGATCCCCGGCGATAGGAATCACCGCCGTATGGCGTATGGCGCCTTCGCTGAAAATAGCCATGTCGGTGGTTCCACCACCAATGTCGACCATACAGACGCCCAGTTCACGCTCATCTTCAGTCAGCACGGCCATACTAGAGGCGAGCTGCTCTAAGATAATAGCATCAACTTCAAGACCGCAGCGGCGCACACACTTCTCAATATTCTGCACCGCGTTTAATGCGGCTGTCACTAAGTGCACCTGTGCTTCCAAGCGCACACCGGACATGCCAAGCGGCTCACGAATGCCCCCCTGGGCATCAATCGAGAACTCTTGGGGCAGCACATGCAGCACTCGCTGGCCTTCAGAGATGGCACGCGCCCGCGCGGAGTCAATCACACGTTCAATATCGGAGGGCGTTACCTCACGCTCTTTAATAGCGACAACGCCATCCGAGTTCATTGAACTGATATGGCTGCCTGCCACGCCAACGTATACCGAGTGAATATCACAACCAGCCATTAATTCTGCTTCTTCAACGGCGCGCTGGATAGACTGCACAGTCGATTCAATATTGATCACTACGCCACGCTTCATGCCACGCGAAGGATGCGAACCAATACCTGCAATTTCAATTCCGCCGTCGTCGGTAGGTTGACCGACTATCGCGACGACCTTGGACGTTCCAATGTCCAGCCCGACCACCATATTGGATGCGTTGGGTGAGCCTGCCATGAGTCGGGAAATCTCCTTGCGTCATTGTTAAAAATAAATATAAATAGGGTGGCGCTTAATCTAACGCTTAACATTGAAAGCGTGCTACCCAAAATAATCAGTGCTGCTTTTCAGACAATCGCTAAGTACCAATAGTCGAAATTAAAAACTATTTAACCCGCCTCTGGCCCATAGTATAGAAACAATAGTCGCAATACGACTAGTACAAATCCACAATAATAGGCTTGGGTAGCAATTTAAAGCCGATTACTGGCTTTTTCAACGATGGCAACCACTCACTTTTACACCTTATTTGCATCAAGTAATAGAAGAGCTACTCATCTTGCACCGTAAATTCACTTTCTCCATGCCAAGCAACAGCAACACCGTTAGGGTAGCGCAGGTCAATATAACGAATCTGATCGCCCAGAGACGACAACTCACGCTGCCATGAAGCCGACAATCGTGCTAAGCGCACTTCATGCTGACGCCGACCTAACATCACCCAAGCGCCATCGTTTAATTGTAGCCGCCAGGCACCGCGCGGCTCTAAACGAAGTTGAGTAAGATTCAACGATAACTGTTCAAAGTGAAGTTTTAACCGGTGGTAATAATCCAGCACTTCTTCACTGCTTCCAGCAGGGCCAGCGAGATCGGGTAAACCTGCAGGTGGTGATAATGGCGCAAAAGCGAAAGGCTCACCTTCAGGGTTAAGCAAGAAGTCATCATTCCAGCGTGCGACAGGCTGCTGTTCAACCAGCTCAAACACCAGTGCATTCGGCCACTCACGGGAAATGCGCACTTCGTTTAACCAACCCACTTGCAGTGCACGGTCGCGTAATTCACCCAAATCAGCTGATAACCAGGTGGCATCAACCACCAGGGGCGCCAACTGAGTACGCAGGTAGTCAGCGCTGACGTACTCCCATTCACCGCGAATAGACACACGTTCAATCGGACGATCCAGCCACAGCCAAAGCGCCCGCCCGCCAGCTCCCATAAGTAGCGCCAGCAGGAGAATTCCCAACCAAGCGTTACGCTTTTTCATAAGGCACTTTTTAAAAAGGCGCTTTTAAACAGGTCATTACTCATGCTGCGAACTGCTCGCCTGCGGTATTGAGTATTCGTAACACTAGATCATCAAAGCTAATGCCCGCATGAGCCGCCGCTTGAGGTACCAAACTATGATCGGTCATACCTGGCACCGTATTGACTTCCAACAGCCAAAAACGCCCTTCACTATCACGCATGACATCAACCCGGCCCCAGCCGACTCCACCGATAGCGGCAAACGCCTGCTGGCAAAGCAATGCAAGCTCAGCCTCATGTTGCGCCGACAAACCGCAGGGCAAGTGATACTGGGTGGTATTAGCGATATATTTGGCCTCGTAGTCGTAGAAACCACCCGGTACTTCAACACGAATCGCCGGCAGCACCTGATCACCTAGCAGCGCAACGGTATACTCTTCACCCACCACAAAACGCTCTGCCATCACGCGGGCGTCGAACTGGGCCGCCTCGTGATAAGCCGCTTCAAGCGCTGCCTGGCTTTTTACAATGCTAATACCCAGCGTCGACCCCTCATGCACAGGCTTCACAATCAACGGCAAGCCAAGTTGCTCGACCACGGCGGACCACTCCGCCGTTGCCTCCAACATAATACTTTCCGGAGTGGGTAGCCCAACTGCGCTCCATACCTGCTTGGTGCGCTGCTTATCCATCCCCAGGGCCGAAGCAAGCACCCCGCTGCCGGTATAAGGAATGTCGAGCAGTTCTAGCGCGCCCTGTAGGGTGCCGTCTTCCCCGCCGCGGCCATGCAGAGCCACAAAGACAAGCGAAGGAGCCAGTTGTTCCAAGCCCACTAGGCCGTTGTCGCGGGGATCATAGCCGCAGGCGTTGACACCTTTACGCTGCAGCGCCGCAAGCACCGCCGACCCGCTTTTCAGCGACACCTCGCGTTCAGCAGAGGTGCCACCGTAAACGACAACGACTTTTTCAAGAGACTGGGGGGTTGCTACGTCAACACTCACAGATCCACCTCGTTCATCGCTAGCTGTGCCTGGGCCAGGCGCAGGGAGATCCCACCCACATCACCGGCACCCTGGGTTATTAAAATATCGCCTGGGCGCAATACGTTGGTTAACAGCGCAGGCAGTTCGTGTTTATGCTCAACAAATAGCGGGTCGACGTCACCACGCTGACGAATGGAGCCCGCCAAGGTTTTTCCTTCGGCACCAGGAATAACCGCTTCACCGGCACTGTAAACATCAAGCAGCACAAGCGTATCGACTTGAGAAAGCACCCTGACAAAATCTTCGTATAAATCGCGGGTACGGCTATAGCGATGGGGCTGATAAAGCATGACTAGGCGACGATCTGGCCAGCCTGCACGAATCGCCTGAATGACCATATCAACTTCACGAGGATGGTGGCCATAGTCATCCACCAGCATGATATCGCCGCCCCCTTGGGGTGCAGGGAAATGGCCATGCACCTGAAAACGGCGACCAACACCGGCAAAACCTGCCAGACCGCTCAAAATAGCGCTATCGCTCACACCGGCATCGGTGGCTACCACAATTGCCGCCATGGCGTTTAGAGCATTGTGGCGCCCCGGCATAGCCAAACGGACATTTAACGGCGCAGCGCCACCAGGGCGTAGCGCCGTGAACGTCACTTCACCGCCACGCTGGGCAAAATCAACAATCCGGTAATCGGCATCGCTATCAAACCCATAGGTCACGAACTGCCGCTTCACCTGTTCACACAGCACGCGCACATGGGGGTCATCGATACACAGCACAGCCAAGCCATAAAACGGCAAGTTGTGTAGGAATTCGATAAAGGTACTTTTGAGCCGTTCAAAGTCGCCGCCATAGGTCGCCATATGGTCAGCATCGATATTGGTGACAACCGACACCATCGGCTGTAGATGCAAAAAGGAGGCGTCGGACTCATCGGCTTCGGCAACTAAATAGTCGCCCTCACCTAAGCGGGCATTGGCACCGGCACTGGTCAGCTTGCCACCAATCACAAAGGTGGGATCGAGCCCCCCTTCAGCCAGCAGTGTTGCCGTCAAGCTGGTCGTGGTGGTTTTACCATGAGTACCCGCCACGGCAATACCGTGACGAAAACGCATTAGTTCAGCGAGCATTTCAGCCCGGCGCACCACCGGCACGCGGTGCTCATGGGCCCAGCGTATTTCTGGATTGGTTTCATCAATGGCGCTCGACACCACCACCACATCAGCGCCCTCGACATTGGCCTCGGCATGCCCGATCGCTACACCAACACCGCATTGCCGCAGCCGCTCCACGACCGAAGAGGTTTTCGCATCACTACCGCTCACGGTGTAACCTTGATTCGCTAACACCTCGGCAATACCGCACATCCCTGCACCACCAATGCCGACAAAATGGAGTCGCCGAATTCGGCGCATGCCGGGGCCAGCGGCAGAACGTGAGGGTGTCATGGTTTTGTCTGAATCGATCACGCAGAGTCTCCTAACGGCACCATCGCCAAACACCCTTCAGCCAAGCGCTTTGTGGCGTCTAAATGGGCGGCCTGACGTGCATTCGCCGCCATCGCAGCCAGGGTATTTGGGACGAGCAATTGATTTAAAAATTCACTTAACCGCTCAACGGTGAGCTCAGACTGAACCACGCACTTGGCCGCCCCCGCCTTGACGAGTACCTGGGCGTTGATCCGCTGATGGTCATCAACGGCAAAAGGAAACGGCACTAGCAGCGCTGGCTTGGCCGCGGCAGCCAACTCCGCGACAGTCAAGGCGCCTGAGCGACACACCACTAAGTCGGCCCACTCATAGGCAGCGGCCATATCGTCAATAAAGGGGCTAACCTCGGCGCTCACGCCGTGCTGCTGATAATTTTCAGCAGTGGTCTTTTCACGGTTTTTACCCGCCTGATGGCGCACCTGGGGGCGACGCTCAATGGGCAGAGCTGCCAGCGCGGGGGCCAAGCGCTCGTTAAGGGCGACGGCACCGAGCGAGCCTCCCACCACCAGCAACCGCAGAGGCCTTGCAGAGAGGCTCTCCGCATCTCTTGGGGTGTTCCCTAAGGCGGCGATATCGTCACGCACTGGATTGCCAATGACATCGGCACGCGCCCCAAAGGCCTCGGGGAAAGCGGCATAGGTACGCTTGGCGAGTCGCGACAGCACGCGATTGGTCAGGCCTGCCACGGCATTCTGCTCATGGATCACTAAAGGAACGCGCGTCAGCCAAGCAGCTAACCCGCCAGGACCACTGGCAAAGCCACCCAAGCCGACCACCACATGAGGCTTGAAG
This sequence comes from Halomonas sp. A3H3, assembly GCF_000982975.1. Taxonomy (NCBI): domain Bacteria; kingdom Pseudomonadati; phylum Pseudomonadota; class Gammaproteobacteria; order Oceanospirillales; family Halomonadaceae; genus Halomonas; species Halomonas sp. A3H3. The sequence continues at coordinate 5,072,661 of NZ_HG423343.1, forward strand.
TCGCGAATAACCGCACGCGCCTGCAGTACCGCACGGCTAAGGTTTAGCGGTGCTTTTAGCCAGCCCGTCAAGCCATTGCCGCGCAGCCCGCTAACCGCAATGGTATGTAATGTAATGCCCGCTTCGGGCACCAGGCGGTTTTCAATCCCTCTAGGACTGCCCAACCACTCAACGTCGACCTGCTGCGCCTGCAAAGCGTTGGCGAGTGACAAGGCTGGGAACACGTGGCCGCCGGTGCCCCCCGCCATAATCAGTACTCGTCGGCTAACGTTAGTCGTCACATCAAACTCCTGATAGCACCAAGCGACATAGCGTTACGATAAACGCGGTTCATGGCGCGATTTATAGGGGGTGGACGCGCGTCGGGGGCGATGACGTGTTTCAGCATCCGTGCGTAGCAGTAGTCCAACCATTACGCCTGTTACTAGCAGGCTAGAGCCGCCATAGCTCATCAGCGGCAGCGTTAGCCCTTTAGTCGGCAACAGCCCGGAACTTACCGCCATGTTAATAAACGCCTGAGCGGCTACGACAAAGCCGATGCCGTAGCTTACATAAGCGCCAAATAGGTGCCCTGCCAGCTCAGCTTTGCGCCCTATCCACATAGCGCGGGCAATAAACAGCGTGAACAACAGCACGACGATAATCGCGCCGATCATGCCCAACTCTTCAGCGATGACGGCAAAGATAAAGTCGGTATGCGCTTCGGGCAGGTAATGCAGTTTTTGCACACTGTTACCCAAGCCAGTACCGGTGACGTGCCCCCGTCCGAAGGCGATTAACGCTTGAGTTAACTGGTAGCCGGTCGCAAACTGATCGGCCCAGGGGTCTAAAAAACTGGTCCACCGGGCCAGCCGGTAGGGCTCGATCAACACCATTACAACCGCCCCGGAGCCGAGCAGCAGCCCGCTGCCAACCAGCAGCACCAGCGAGGCACCGCACATCATCAGCATGCCAATCACGCAGACGGTAAAGACCACCATCCCGCCGAAATCAGGTGCTAAAAATAGCAGCCCAACCGGTACGGCCAGCACGGCCAGAGGGCGCCACATGCTGAACGCTCGACGACGCAAATCGTAGGTAAAACGCGACATAAACGCCGCCATATAGAAAATCAGCCCGACTTTGGCAAATTCAGAGACCTGCAAACTCGGCAAGGGCCCCGGCAACGCTATCCAGCGCTTACTACCATTGATCTCCTGACCAACAATCAGCACCAAAACCAATAGAAAAATAGTGGCGAGCAGAATTAGCGCTGCGTTTTGGCGCCACACTTCAAGCGGCACACAGAGCATAAATACGCAGGCGATGATGGCAAGCACCAGGAAAACGCCGTGCTGACGTGAGTAGTGATAGGTATCTTCCAGCAAGCCAATCGACGCCGAGCTGACCATGACCCAACCCAACCCCGCCAAGGCCACCGCCGCTACAATGAGCCACACGTCGCAGGGTAGATCCCGAGTGGTAAGCACCGCGCGCAGACGCTGAATTCGACTCATGGCGCTTCCTCGGCTGTAGTCGATGCTTTATCCAGCACCCAGCGACGAAACGCCTCGCCGCGCGCTGGGTAATTGGCAAATTGATCCAGGCTTGCACAGGCGGGTGAGAGCAGCACACAGTCACCCGGCTGGGCGAGTTCAAACGCTGCCTGCATGGCCTGGGTTAAATCGTCAACTTGCTGGGTCGTTACGTGCCCATGCAGCGCCTCGGCCAGTAGCGGAGCGTCTCTGCCAAACAACAGCACGTGACGCGCGCAGGCTGTTAAGGGTTTGGCCAACGGGGTAAAATCTGCGCCTTTGCCAATCCCGCCCGCGAGTAAAATCAAACGGCCTTCCAGCGTTGCGCCAATGCCGTTAATCGCCGCCAGCGTGGCCCCAACATTGGTGCCTTTGGTGTCGTTAACCCAGGTGACGCCGTTAATTTCTGCAATCACTTCGCTGCGGTGTACCAAGCCTTTAAATTCCCGCAGCGCGCTGCACATGGGCTCAGCCGCAAAGCCCAGCACCTGCCCCATGGCCAGTGCCGCCAAAGCATTGAGATAGTTGTGCTGGCCGGCCATTTTTAACTCATCAATAGCCAACCAAGGGGTGAAGCCCTGCATTAACGTCAGCTTCTCGTGGTGAAGCGCCAGCCCCCACTCGCTCCCCTTTGAGGCTGCTTGCGTAAAGTAAGTCACTTGGTCAACGGGATATTCAGGCCACGTGTTAGGATCATCGGCATTCACCACGGCGTGCTTGGCACCCATAAAAATACGCTGTTTGGCGGTACGATAGCCGTGCATATCCCCATGGCGATCCAGGTGGTCTTCGGATAAGTTCAGAAAGGCAGCACAACTGGCATTCAGGTGGGGCGTCATTTCAAGCTGAAAGCTTGAAAGTTCTAAGATATAGAGCGCGGCATCGGGATGGCTGGCCAACAGATCCAGCGCGGGGGTACCAAGATTTCCCCCTACCGCCGCATTAACACCGGCAGCAGCGGCCATTTCTCCCAGCAGCGAAGTGACTGTTGACTTGGCATTGGATCCGGTAATAGCGGCGATGGGGGCGTTAGCGGCGCGTACAAAGAGGGCTATCTCGCCCACCACCATCGGTTCACCTGTGTGCGGGTTTAGTTGATCCGCCAGCTCTATCAAACCCGGCATTCTCGGATCAAGACCAGGGCTAACCACTACCTCTTCAACATCACGCAGATCCAGCGACGTTAACGGGCCACAGTGAACTTCAACATCCGGATGAGCGGCTTTAAAGTCATCCAACCCCGGAGGTTCGGCACGTGTATCCGCTACCATGTAGGGCACTTTCAAGCGGCTTAAATGGCGGCATATCGCTCGACCCGACAGCCCCAGCCCCACCACTAGCGTTAATCCTTTAGCAACTCGAACCATCACCGGCTTCCTCTCGCCTCATGCTCTCGACCCGTCGATCCACTCTTGGCCATTTGCATCAACGAACTTTCATTAACGAACCTTGAGCGTTGCGAGGCCGAGCAGCACCAGCACCACGGTAATGATCCAAAAACGCACGATTACCCGCGGCTCAGGCCAACCTTTCAATTCATAGTGGTGATGCAGTGGCGCCATGCGAAAGATGCGCCGCCCGGTAAGCTTATAGGACCCCACCTGAAGAATGACCGACACCGTCTCCATGACAAAAATACCGCCCATAATAAACAGCACGATCTCCTGACGCACGATCACTGCCACCACGCCCAACGCAGCCCCTAACGCCAAGGCACCTACGTCGCCCATAAAGACCTGGGCGGGGTAAGTGTTGAACCATAAAAAGCCAAGCCCGGCACCGGCAATGGTGGCACAAAAAACCGCCAGCTCACCGGTACCGGCAATAAACGGAATATGTAAATACTCGGCAAACACCGTATTGCCGCTGGCATAAGCAAACACTGACAAGCCCATGGCCACCAGTACCGTAGGCATAATTGCCAAGCCATCCAGACCATCGGTCAAATTAACCGCATTGGAACTGCCCACAATCACTAGGTAGGTGAGCACGATATAGAATAGGCCCAGCGGCAGTGCGACCTCTTTGAACATTGGCACTAACAAGCTGGTTTCGACCGGCGTTGAGGCAGTCAAATAGAGCAGCACTGCCGCCCCAATCCCCACCACCGACTGCCAGAAATACTTCCAGCGGGCGGGTAAGCCACGCGGATTTTTCTCCACTACTTTGCGGTAATCATCGACCCAGCCGATGGCACCAAAACCTAGAGTGACGCCTAACACCACCCAAATATAAAGATTGGTTAGGTCACCCCATAGCAAGGTACTCATGGCAATGGCCAACAGAATCATCGCCCCACCCATGGTCGGGGTACCCGCCTTGGAAAGATGGGACTGAGGGCCATCGTCACGCACGGATTGACCGATTTGCCCCTCGACCAGTTTGCGGATCATCCATGGCCCCAGCCATAAGCAGAGCATTAATGAGGTGAGAGCGCCTAAAATCACGCGCAGGGTTAAATAATTGACTACCTGAAAATCAGATTGGTACTGCGACAGAAAATTCGCCAAGTGAAGTAACATGAACGGCGTTTACCTTATTTATCCGAACGCAGTGCATTGATGACATGTTCCATGCCCGCACTGCGCGACCCTTTCACCAGCAAGGTGGTGTCCGGCGGCAAAGTATTAGTGACATGACGCGTTAGCGCCTCGTGATCGTTAAAATGCAGCCCACGACCAAAGGCCTCGCTGGCAGCGCGTGCCGCGTCGCCCAGCGTCAACAGCTGATCAATGCCAAGCTCTGCAGCGTAACGGCCAATGTCCGCATGCAGCGCTGCCGACTCGTCTCCCAGCTCGCCCATTACGCCCAACGCACACCAGCGTGGAGCCGGGAAACTTGCCAGCGTATCCAGAGCGGCTTTGACCGCCCCGGGGTTGGCATTGTAAGTATCATCCAGTAGCTTGCCCCCCCGCAAACCGGGCACTACGGTTAGTCTACCCGCTAGCGCTTGCAATGCACCCAAGCGCGTAATGATCTGCTCTGGCGGCACGCCCAGCGCTAATGCCGCGGCAGCCGCAGCTAAGGCATTGCTGACATTATGCTTGCCAAGTAGCGGTAAACGCACTTGGCCCAGCGCCTGACCATGCTGCAGTAGCGTGAAAGCATACCGCCCTTGAGGATCACAGGAAAGCGCTGAGGCGCTGACATCTGCCTGGGGATGAAAGCCAAAGCTAACCACTCGCCTTGGGGCCGCACGCGAAGCCCAAAAGGAGTAGTAGCGATCATCGCGGTTCAATATGGCCGTACCCTGCTCGCTTAGCCCGGCGAGCAGTTCACTTTTCGCCTGGGCGATCTGCCCCATGCCGCCAAACTCACCCACATGGGCGCCGGTGACATTGGTGATAATCGCAATATCGGGCTGTGACAGCGGCGCCGTCCAGGCGATTTCACCCAGATGATTAGCGCCTAACTCTATCACGGCGACTTTGTGCTGTTGGCGCAATCGTAATAAGGTCAGCGGCGCACCGAAATCGTTGTTCAGATTCCCCTCAGTCGCTAACACCTCGCCCAAAGGCGTCAGCAGTGCCGCACACATCTCCTTAACCGTGGTTTTACCACTATTGCCGGTGACCGCTACCAAGGGCCCATGCCATGCACGTCGATGTGCACCGGCTAGCAATCCCAGGGCTAAGCGCGTATCGGGACACACCAACTGGGGTAAGTCGCTGGCAACAGGTGCGTCGACCAACGCCGCTGCCGCGCCAAGCGCATGGGCACGCTCGACAAAATCGTGGCCATCAAAATTGACGCCTTTTAACGCGACAAACAGGCAGCCAGGCTCAATTTTACGGCTATCGGTAACAACCGAGTGAATGATTAACTGTGCACTGCCTGATGGCGCTTCGATGCCGAGCGCGGCGGCCACTTGACCAAGAGCCCAATGCATTACTGCGCTCTCCGCTGAGCAAAAGCGCGTTGAATCTCTTCGCTATCGGCGTAAGGATGGCGCACCCCCTGTATCTCCTGATACGCCTCATGCCCTTTCCCGGCGATCAGCACCACATCCTGGGCGCCAGCTTGTTGAATAGCCGCTACTACGGCCTCGCGACGCTCAGCAATTTCAATCGGCTGCACAGCGGTTGAGAACCCGGTCAGAATCTGCTCACGGATTTGCGCGGCGGATTCATTCCGCGGATTATCGTCAGTGACAACGATGCGATCTGCCAACTGCTCGGCGACCCGGGCCATCTCGGCTCGCTTACCCGTATCACGCTCCCCGCCGCAGCCAAACACACACCACAATTTACCCGCGTCCCCCAAGTGAGCACGTAGCGCCTGAAGGGCACTCTGTAGGGCATCCGGTGTGTGGGCATAGTCCACGACCACACTGGGGGCGTCCACATCGCCATAGCGCTCCATACGCCCCGGCACCGGAGAAAGTGTTGTCGCTGCATCAAACAGCGCATCGAGGGATTCACCTAACCCATACAGCACAGCCATCGCCAGCAGGACGTTATCTAAATTAAAGCGTCCCATTAACGTTAAGCGCAGCATTTTCTCGCCGTCGGGGGTCGCAATCATTGCCTGCTGCCCCTGCTCGAACGCCTGCCAGTCCAGCACCCGCAGCGTAACAGCCTCGTCTTGCCCAGTGGCCAGCACACGTACGCGGCTACTAGAACCAGCCAGCATTAAGCGCGCCAAGGGGTCATCACCATTCACCACCGCCAAGCTAAGCTCAGAACGGCGAAACAGCTTGGCTTTCGAGGCCGCATAGGCCGCCATGCTGCCGTGATAATCTAAATGGTCGCGGGTCAGATTGGTAAACACCCCTACACTAACGTTGACCGCTTCCAACCGGTACTGATCCAGAGCGTGGGAAGAGGCTTCGAGGGCAACGCGCTTCACCCCCTGTTGGGCCAACTCACCCAGCGTCGCCTGCAGCGCCAAGGGGCCAGGCGTGGTTAAGCCACTATCGCTCAGTTCGCCAGGACGCCCCACGCCTAAGGTGCCGACAAGACCCGCAGGTGTTCCCAACGCTTCGCTGAGGGCAGCAATATAGTGAGTAACAGAGCTTTTACCATTGGTACCGGTCACCGCAATGACTTCCAGATCACTAGGCACCTGGTACAGCGCCCTACCTAGCTCACCTAAGCGCGACGACAAATGTGGCAGTTGCAACACCCGCCCTTCAAGCTGTACATCGCCGTGAGCCCCCTGCGCTAAAACAAGCGAAGCCCCAGCTTCAAGGGCTTGCTCAATGAAATCGCGTCCGTCACGCTGACTGCCGGGCACGGCCACGAAAATGTCGCCCTTGGCAAGCTTGCGCGAGTTCATTTCAATGCGCACCTGATCCGGCAGCTTGGGCAGGTCAGCGGGCAGTGGTGACTTGGGCCATACTTTCGCGAGTGCCGTTAATATTTCGCCTGGACTCAGCGTCATGCCATCTCCTTAAAAAACTACTCCGCCTCGTGATCCGGCGGGACGTCCAGCAAGCGTAAAGCATTCCCCGTCACGCTGGAAAAAACCGGTGCGGCAACGGCGCCGCCATAAAATTCGCCTGCTTTGGGGTGATCAATCATTACCACTGTGACAATGCGCGGGTCGGAAATAGGCGCAATACCGGCAAAAACGCTGCGGTAGGCATCGGTGGTATAGCCCTGCTGGCCTATTTTGCGCACCGTGCCCGTTTTTCCGCCAACACGATAACCCTCGACACGAGCTCGCCGCCCGCCGGTATAGGCCGCAACGGAAGTTTCCAGTATTCGCAACAGGTCATTGGCAACCGTGGGCTCTATCGCGGGGATGCCTTGGGGTGGCTCAGAAAGGCGTAACAGCGAAGGCGGCAGACGCACGCCATCATTGGCTAGCGCCGTGTAAGCACTCGCCAACTGCACCGCTGACACGGATAGGCCGTAACCGTAGGAGAGCGTCGCCCGCTCGCTGCGCGACCAGCGAACTGGCGCCGGTAAGCTGCCAGTGGACTCGCCAGGAAAACCGGTTCCGGGTGCCTGCCCCAGCCCTAACTGGTTATACTTTTCCCAAATCGCCGTATCGCTCAACCGCAGTGCTAGTCGGGACATCCCCACATTCGAAGAGTGTTCCAGAATGCCAGCCAAATCCAGTTCGCCATAATTACGGAAATCGCGAATGGTGAACTGATCCAATCGCATCCAACCGGGCGAGGTATCGACCACAGCGTCGCGATCCACCACGCCACTCTCTAACACGGCAGCCATGGCCAGCGGCTTCATCACCGAACCGGGCTCAAATACATCGACCAACGCTTGGTTACGTAACCCACGCGGATCAAGCCCCGCTCGGTTGTTAGGGTTGTAGGAGGGCAAGTTAGCCATAGCCAACACCTCTCCCGTACGGGCATCCATCATCACCAGCACGCCACCATCAGCCTCATTCTCAGCCACCGCTGCGCGCAGCTCCCGGTAAGCCATATACTGGATGCGTTGATCAATAGAGAGGGTCAGTTCGCCCCCTGGCTGGGCTTCGTCAATAACGCCCAGCTCGCGCACCAAGCGCCCGCGACGATCTTTAATGACCCGCCGCTGACCTGGTCGCCCTGCCAGGTAAGGCTGATAAGCAAGCTCCAGGCCTTCCTGACCGACATCGTCAACGTTGGTTACCCCCAGCAGTTGAGCGGCAACCTCGCCAGCGGGATAGTAGCGTTTATATTCACGCTGCGGGTAAACGCCGGGCGTGCGCAGGTTTAGAATCTGCTGGGCCGCCGCGGGGGTCATCTGACGGCGTAAATACATGAACTCATGCTCGCTGAAGCGCGCCACCCGCGCCTCGAAGTCACCCAGCGTCATACCCAGCGCCTGGGCCAGCATTACACGCTGTATAGCATCGTCGGGTAGTTCTTGCGGATTGGCCCAGAGGGTGACCACTGGTGTGGAAATCGCCAACGGTTCGCCATTGCGGTCTGTAATCATGCCGCGGTGGGCAGGGATCGTTTCGTGACGAAGAGTACGCGCGTCGCCCTGGCTTTGCAGAAAGGGTCGGTCAATGACCTGCAGCAAGGTAATCCGACCAATCAAAATAGCCGATGCCAAGCCAATCGCAAGCAGAATAAACATGAACCGCCCGCTGCCGAGCGGAGGGGCAATCGGCGCCTGACGCGAGGTACCGCCTCGACGTTCGCTTCTCATGGTCGAATCACCTCAACATCATGGACATCGGGGATTCGCATACCCAGGCGGTCAGTGGCAATTTGTTCAATACGGGCAGGTGTCGACCATGCTCCCTCCTCGAGCAGCAGTTGCCCCCACTCCGTTTGCAGCTGGTTCTCTTCTTGCTCCAGCTGTTGCAGCTGAGCAAATTGAACCCGCGTCATATGGGTAGTGACAACCACGCCCAGCCCGGAGGCCATGCAGAGTAGAAAGAGTAGCGTAATAGCTACCGGCCAGGCGCGTAAACGCAGCCTGAAAGGCCATTCGGTGCGTAGCGTGGTTGCCCACTGCTCAATCCGATCCATGCTCATGATGACATTTACATCCGTTTGCGTGCAGCCCGCATGACGGCGCTACGTGCGCGGGGATTGGCATCCACTTCCTCCTCGCTTGGCCGCACACCTTTGCCTAGCGCTTCAAGACGCCGATTCATTTGATCATCGCGAATCGGCACCCCTCGCGGCAAGTCGGTATCGCCGCGGACATGGTGGCGAATAAAGCGCTTCACGCGACGATCTTCCAACGAGTGAAAGCTGATAACCACTAAGTGACCACCAGGTGCCAGCGTCTCTAGCGCGGCGTCTAAAGCACTGTCTAACTGCTCCAGCTCGCCGTTGACGAAAATACGCAGCCCTTGAAACGCTTTGGTGGCAGGATGGCGTCCCTTTTCCCAGGCGGGGTGGGCTACTTTTAATACCTCGGCCAAATCCACCGTGTGGGTAAACGGCTTCTCGACCCGGCGAGTGACCACAGCGCGGGCCAAACGTTTGGCATAGCGCTCTTCGCCGTAGGTTTTAAACACGTAGGCAATGTCTGCTTCACTGGCCCGGGCCAGGAAATCAGCCACACTTTGCCCTTGGTTAGGATCCATACGCATATCTAGCGGGCCATCGCGCATAAAGCTGAAGCCGCGCTCGGGGTCATCTAGTTGAGGCGACGACACGCCAACATCGAGTAACACACCGGAAAGCTTGCCAAATACGCCCTGTTCACGGGCAAACTCGGCGAGCTGAGCAAATTCTCGCTGGGCAATCTGAAAGCGTGGATCGTCTATGTCAGCGGCCGCGGCAATCGCTTGGGGATCGCGATCCATCGCAAGCAGTTGGCCCTGAGCATCCAGACGATCAAGGATCAAGCGTGAGTGACCGCCCCTCCCAAAGGTGCCATCTAAATAGACGCCTCGCGCATCGTGCACCAGAGTATCGACAGCACCTTCCAGTAGTACGCTGGTATGGCGAAAGCAGTTAGCAACCTGTTCAGCGTCAGGAGAAGGCATGTTTTTCTCACACAAAATGATAGTGACAGCGTACAGCGTACAGCGTAATAAAGAGCGTGCGGACACGCTCTGGTACGTAAGTGGGGGAGTCGGCCGATAAGCCGGGTTCTGTCGTGGACAGCCATTCCTCTAGGCGCTGCGTTACCACAGCGCTCAAGCAACCTACCCGGATCCAGCGCGGGCCACGCCATTGGATCCCTATTTGGTCTTGCTCCGAGTGGGGTTTACCATGCCACGCACTGTTACCAGGCGCGCGGTGCGCTCTTACCGCACCCTTTCACCCTTACCGGCCCCGAAAGGCTTAGGCGGTCTACTCTCTGCTGCACTTTCCGTCGGCTCACGCCGCCCAGGCGTTACCTGGCACTCTGCCCTATGGAGCCCGGACTTTCCTCCCCCAACACCTTTTAAGGGGTATTAGCGGCGACTGTCTGGCCAACTCCGGCGGCAAGCATACCAGCGCCCTCGACTTGCCTCAATGCTCACCTTTGATTGCTTGCAAACGCGCGTACCAGACTTGCTTACGACCACCAAGCATTCGCGCGGCAATTGCAGCGCCCTGTTTCACACCAACCCCCTCTGACAGCAGTGCCTCCAGCAAGGCGTCCGCTGATATATCCTGATGCTCACTCTGCTCAACCGGCGGAGCCCCGGCAACAATCACCACGAATTCACCGCGGGCTTGATTAGGGTCGGCAGTCAATTGCTCCAGTAACGATGCAGGCGTACCGTGCAAAAACGTTTCGAAGGTTTTAGTGAGCTCACGCGCCAATACCACATCGCGATCCGCCATTTGCGCCTGTAACGCTTCAAGGGTATGCACGATACGATGGGGAGATTCATAAAACACCAGCGTCTCTTCGCGGGTTTTCCAACTCTCCAATGCTTGGCGTCGTGCGCCTGGCTTGGCAGGCAGAAAACCGGCAAACACAAAGCGGTCTGTTGGCAGGCCTGCCCCTGACAGCGCAGTAATCAGCGCACAGGGGCCGGGGATAGGCACAATATGGCGATTGCGCGCCCTCAGTTCACGTACCAGCACAAAGCCGGGATCGCTAATCAACGGTGTGCCGGCGTCACTGATCAGGGCGATGTCTTCACCTGCAGCGAGATAACTATCCAAAGCCTCTACCCGGCGCGCCTCGTTGTGCTCATGTAAAGAGAGCATGGGCTTGTTTAGCCCCAAGTGCGCCAACAGGCGGCCACTATGGCGAGTATCTTCAGCGGCAATTCGTGTCACTTGGCCCAGCACCCGAGCGGCACGCGCGGTTAAGTCATCCAAATTCCCAATTGGCGTGGCAACCACGTACAATGTACCCGGATTATCGTCTGTCATTGTTGACTCTCAATTCGTTGATGGCTTGCCCTGCTGGTGCGCTATGCTTGTGCAGTGGCTTGGTCAATCGCTGACAAGCAGCGACAGCGCAAATGGAAACCTAAGGAAGGATACATGAAACAGTCATTACGTGGCTTACTCGCCGCTGCCCTTGTGGCATTTCTCGTTGCTGGCTGTGCGATGCAATCGCCTAGCGTGGTAGATCGAGTGCCCGATGAAAACCCTGGCCAGCTACTCAGCCAAGCGGAACAGCAAGCGCCAGAGCAAGCCGCAAAAACACGCCTGGAAGCGGCTAATATTCTGGCCCGTCAAGGTGAGCGCGACAGAGCCTTCGAAACCGCCGATGGGATTGATGAAAGCTTGCTCTCAGAACCCGACCGGGTACGCTGGGCACTGCTATTTTCCGAGCTTGCCCGCGCGTTGAATGAACCCCGTGCCGTGCTGCGCGCCACTCAGGTACTCGGCGACGAGCTGCCGATGCAGGCTAACCAGCAGGAGCGGCTTGAAGAACGCCAGCGCTGGGCCCGTGAGGCGCTTGATCAGCCCAGCGGCGCAGTGAGCGTTGCGCTGCCAGAGCTTGAGGGTCAGGAAATACGCCGCATCGTGGTAGCACTGCCCGAATCAGGCCCGCTTAGCAGCGTCGCCAATACTATCGCTTCGGCTATGCGGCAGCACCATGACGCCAAGGGCAGCAACGTCGAGCTAAGCTTCCTGGACACCTCGCGCTACTCGATGGATGAGCTCTATGACCGCGCCCAACAAATGAATGCGCAGTTAATTATTGGCCCACTGGATAAGGATCGAGTTACCCAGCTAGAAGAGCGCGATAGCGTGCTGCTCCCTACACTGGCACTCAACTATGGTAGCGGTGATAACAATCAAGCCCAGCGACTCTTCCAGTACGGCCTTTCAGCTGAAGACGAAGCACGCCAAGTTGCCCGCCGCGCCTGGCAGGACGGGCACCGCCAAATGTCCATGATGGTTCCGGATAACGGCTGGGGCCGACGCGTAGGCGAAGCCTTCTGGAATGAGTGGCATAGCCAGGGTGGCGAAATCACCAACGCCGTGCGCTATAACCCGGATAGCTCGGTCTCCAATGCCGTACAAACCGCGCTCAGTGTTAGCGGTGATCGCGCGCGCCTAGGCAATATTGACGCCCTATTCCTGCTCGCACTGCCCGAGTATGCGCGCCAGGTACCGCCGACTATGGATTACTACTACGCTCCCAATCTGCCGATCTATGCCACCTCACACTTGCATGAAGGACGCCTGCAGACACGCCTTGACCAAGATCTAAACGATGTCATGTTCGTTGATATCCCCTGGCAAATCCCCGACGCCGCCGTTGGTGGCGAAGAGGCTCTGCCCTTTGCATCTACCTACCAAAGCCTGCGGGATGAATCAGACGCCTCCATGTTCCGCCTGATGGCAATGGGCGTTGATGCTTACGAGCTGGCTATCCGCTTTTCCAACCTTGGCGAGCTGAACGGCCTTCATGGCAGCACCGGCACTCTCTACTTAAGCGACGATGGTCGCATCTACCGCGAGCTGCCCTGGGCGAAATTCCAGAATGGCGTTCCATCACCTATTTTAATTCCTAACCTGATCGAAAGTGACGACTAACGCCCACACTGCCCGTGCCCGCGGCGCAGCCATTGAGCAGCTTGCCGCTCAATGGCTGCGCCAACAGGGGCTCACCCTTGTCACGCAGAATCATTACGTGAAAGGGGGTGAGCTTGACTTGGTAATGCGCGATGGCGATATTCTCGTCTTTGTTGAGGTCAAACACCGCACCACGACGCGCTACGGTCACCCGCTGGAAACCGTCACTTATCAGAAACAACAGCGCCTGGTGCGTGCAGCACGGCTTTATATCGCCCGCGGCGGGCTTTCTTCACCCTGCCGCTTTGATATCCTGGCCATAACGGGTAAGCCGCCCAACCTTGAGTTTCACTGGGTAAAAGCTGCCTTTGATGCCTTTTGACTGTTTTTTAAAGCTGTTTTTATAAACCGGCTTTAAAAACGGTCTTTAAAAAACACTCTTTATCACTATTCAACCAGGAAGCCCTGATGGACTTTCAATCTCGGATACTCGGCCACTTCAACGCTAGCATCGACACCAAGACGTACGCCAGCGAAGTACTTCCGCCGTTCATTGAAGTGGCTAGCCAAATGATGGTGCAGTGCCTTGTCAGCGAAGGAAAAATTCTTGCCTGCGGCAATGGCGGCAGCGCTGGTGACAGCCAACACTTCTCCTCTGAACTGCTCAACCGCTTTGAGCGAGAACGCCCTAGCCTACCCGCACTGGCACTCACCACTGATACGTCCACGCTCACTTCAATCGCAAACGACTATAGCTACAACGAGGTGTTTTCAAAGCAGATTCGCGCCCTCGGGCAGCCCGGTGATGTACTCTTGGCCATCTCCACCAGTGGCAATTCGGGCAATATTGTGCAGGCCATTCAAGCCGCCCATGATCGCGATATGACCGTAGTTGCCCTTACCGGCCGCGACGGTGGCGATATGGCGTCACTGTTAGGCCAGGATGACTGCGAGATTCGCGTCCCGGCGACATCAACGGCCCGCATCCAGGAAGTTCACCTGCTGGTGATTCACTGTTTATGCGATCTTATCGATGAACAGTTGTTTGGCAGCGCTTAGTCGCCATTTGTACTGTGTTAACAACCACGATGTCTTTAACTGCTAGCATCAAAGGAGTCATACGATGACCCAACGCCTCTCCCCCCGCGGCTTCATGGCCGTTGCGCTTTGCGCGGCACTCTTCATTACCGGCTGCGCTAACAACTCAGCCTCCAATCAGTCCAACTATGCTCAGCGTAGCGACGATGTTGAAGCCATCGACACCACCATTGAGCGTGAAGTTGATGACGCGTTAAAGCGTGCTGACGCCCGGCTAGGCGATGCCCGCATTCGTGCCCACAGTTATAACGGCGTTGTGCTCCTGGTGGGCCAAGTACCCAGTGAAGAGCTTCGCGATATGGCGGGTGAAGTTACCAGCAACCTACGCGGTGTTACTGACATCCACAACGAACTCACCATCGCCGCTCGCCTACCGGCCAGCCAGCGCCTGACCGACACATGGCTCACCACGAATGTCGTCAGCCACCTGGCAACCAACGACCGCATCGACTCTTCAAAAATCAAAGTCACCACCGAAAATGCCAGCGTATATCTGATGGGCCGCGTGACCCGGGAAGAGGCTGACCGTATCGTCAATGCCGCTTCCTCGGTTGGTGGTGTACAACGAATCGTAAAAGTATTTGATTACCTAGACTAATCCACTGTTTTCCCATTGCGTTTTAGCAGCCACAAAAAAGCCTCGCTTAATAAGCGAGGCTTTTTTGTGGGCGGCACACCCCAGGGTGTTATTTAACGACCCGCAGGGTGGGTTTTTTCTTCGTCTTGCTCTTAGCTTGAGACTCTTTTTCAGACGTATCCGCTGACGCCGTTGAGTCACTGTCACTCTTTTCGGAGACGGGCTCTGTGATCGACAGCTCAGGCTTACTAGAGGGCTTCTCTTCGTCCTCAATAGCGCCAAAAGAGTCGGCTCCATCACCTAGCTCAGGCTCATGACCAAAGACCATTCCTGCACCGTTCTCACGGGCGTAAATAGCGATTAAGGCCGGAGTCGGTATCATTACCTGCATAGGCTGCCCGCCAAAGCGCGCATTAAAGCCTATCGCCTGATTCTCCATAAAAAGATCACGTACTGCAGTCGGCGCCACGTTCAAAACGATCTGACCGTTTTGAACAAACTGACGGGGCACCTCAACGCCAGGCAAGGTAGCATCAACCACCAGGTAAGGCGTTAGCTCATTATCCAGCAACCACTCATAGAGTGCTCGGGCGAGATAGGGGCGACTCGATTTCATCTAGACTCCCTCCTCCTTACAAGAAAGGCTCCCTGCCCTTATCAAGCACAAAGGAGCCAAATGAATTCAAGCGCGCATCTCTTTTTCACGCTCACTTAAAGATGCCTTGAACGCTTCACGCTCGAATACTCGCGACATGTAGGACAGCAGCGGCTTAACCTGCTTCTCGGGCAATTCGATATTGAGTTCCGGCAAACGCCACAATACAGGCGCTAAACAACAATCCACCAGCGTAAACTCTTCGCTCATGAAGTAAGGCATATCCTCGAAAATTGGCGATATGCCGATCAGACTTTCACGCAACTCTTTACGCGCTTTATCTGCCTCTTTCTTTCCACCACTGCGAATCAGGTCGACCATTGGGCACCACTCGCGCTCAATGCGGTGCATCCATAGGCGGCTTTGCGCACGCGCTACTGGATAAACAGGCAATAGCGGAGGATGCGGGAAACGCTCATCCAGGTACTCCATCATAACTTTGGACTCATACAGCACCAAGTCACGATCTAACAGCGTCGGTACGCTGTTGTACGGATTGAGGTCTGCCAGCTCTTCCGGTGGTTTTTCGTCGAGTACATCGACGATGTCGACGGCAACCCCCTTCTCGGCCAGCACAATGCGCACACGATGACTGAAATGATCATCACTGCCTGAGTAAAAGATCATCGACGACCGTTTGGCCACAACACCCATGAAAGCATCCTCACATCAAAACAATCTTGGATAATAACACGCCAGCGCTACCTTAGGGGAAGCCAGCTTGCTTTGCTTTACTGCCATGCTGACAAGCAAAAGGCGCACGACTTACGCCGTGCGCCCCACTGACCATCAGCTACTGCTAATTAGTGGATATCTCGCCAGTACTCGCGCTTGAGCAGGTAAGCAATCACACCAAAAATGAAAATAAAGATCAGTACTTTAGGTGCCAGCGCCTGTGCTTGAAGCTTGGAGGGCTCACCTACATAAGCCAGGAAGTTAGTAAGATCATACATCGCCTCCTCAAATTCCGCAGGTTCGAGCTCCCCCGGCTCGGTCACTTGCAGCACGTTACAAGACTGATACTTGCCCGATAACGCATCCGGTTCTTGCCCTTCTACCGGGTGATCGGTTTCAGCACACACCAGCTCTTGCACGCCCTGCAGAGGCTCTAACACGTTCGGCATTGCCACTAGGTCAAACACCGTATTGTTAACGCCCGTGGGACGGCTAGGATCTTTGTAGAAACCGAGCAAATAAGAGTAAATCCAATCGGTCCCACGCACACGCGTCTTGAGCGACAGGTCGGGCGGCGGCGCACCAAACCAACCCTCCGCATCACCGCTATTCATGGCGTTATGCATTTGATCGTTGTAAGCCAAATCTGACGAGAAAATCAAATTCTCTTCAACCAAATCCTGAGGCATCCCCAAGTCGTCTGCCGCACGCGAAAAGCGTTGATAGTTAAGCGAGTGACAGCCCATGCAGTAGTTAACATAGAGCTTCATGCCATTTTGCAACGAGGCCTGATCATGCAGATCAGGATCCATCGAGTGAGGCACACTTGCGCCCCCCGCAGCCATCGCGGTTACTGGCACTAAGGCGAAAAGGAGTCCAAATAGATACTTTTTCATTAGCCAGTCACCCTTTCCGGAACGGGTTTAGTCTTCTCCAGCTTGGTGTAGAACGGCATCAAGACAAAGAAGGCGAAATAGATCACGGTGCACGCCTGGGCTAGCAGTGTTCTACCCTCTGTCGATGGCAACACACCTAAAACACCCAGGATGACAAAACTGATAGCAAACAGCAGCAGCATGACTTTCGACATCCAGCCTTTGTAACGCATAGAGCGCACGGGGCTACGATCCAGCCAGGGCAGAACAAACAGGATTGCAATCGCCGCGCCCATAAAGATAACCCCTAGGAACTTGGCGTCTAAACCAAAGACCGAGAAGGTGATGGCGCGGAGAATGGCGTAGAACGGTGTCATATACCAAACGGGGGCAATGTGATCTGGTGTCTGCAGCGGGTTCGCCTGATCAAAGTTAGGCCGCTCAATAAAGTAGCCACCACCTTCGGGGAAGTAGAACACCACTACGCAGAAAACGAAAAGGAACACTGCCACACCGACAAGGTCTTTCACCGTGTAGTAAGGGTGGAAAGGAATTCCATCCAACGGCACACCAGCCTCATCCTTCTTCTGCTTGATATCAATGCCGTCCGGGTTATTCGAGCCCACCTCATGCAAAGCAATGATGTGCAGCACAACCAGTGCCAGAATAACGATTGGCAGCGCAACCACATGCAGTGCAAAGAAGCGGTTTAGGGTAATGCCTGAAATCAGGAAGTCACCACGCACCCACTGTGCCAGGTCAGGGCCGATCGCCGGAATCGCTGAGAACAGCGAGATAATCACCTGCGCCCCCCAGTAGGACATTTGCCCCCACGGCAGCAGATAACCCATAAAGGCTTCCGCCATTAGCACCAGGTAAATAGTCATGCCGAAGACCCACACTAACTCGCGCGGGGCTTTATAAGAACCGTACAAAAGGCCACGGAACATATGCAGATAGACAACGAGGAAGAAGGCGGAGGCCCCCGTGGTGTGCATATAGCGAATCAACCACCCCCATTCCACATCACGCATGATGTATTCGACGGAATCGAAGGCACCTTCAGCTGAGGGGTTAAAGCTCATGGTCAACCAAACCCCGGTGAGGATTTGGTTGACCAGCGCCAGCAGCGCTAACGAGCCAAAGAAGTACCAGAAATTGAAGTTTTTCGGCGCGTAATATTTGGAGAGGTGCTCTTGCCACATCTGAGTAGCAGGGAAGCGATCATCCACCCAACGCATGAGGCCTTTTTCCGCCTTGGCTTTATTCGGATTACCCATTAGGCAGTCTCCTCATCTTCGCCGACGATAATGATATCGTCATTCTCAAAGCGGTAGGGTGGAACCTCAAGATTGGTCGGCGCAGGAACGTTGTTAAATACGCGACCAGCCAAATCAAAGCGGGAACCGTGGCATGGGCAGAAGAAACCACCCGGCCAGTTATCAACGCCTACGCCCTCTGCGTCGGGTTCAGGCCGGAATAACGGCGAACAGCCTAGGTGAGTACAAATACCGATCAACACCCCAATCTCGGGCTTGATAGAGCGCAATCCACCCTCGATATAAGCGGGCTGTTGTGGCTCTTCCGAATCCGGATCGGCCAGTTGCTCACCGCTCAGCGACTCAGTACGCTCGATCATTTCCGGCGTGCGATTAATGATCCATATTGGCCGACCACGCCACTCAACGGTCATACGCTGCCCAGGCTCAAGCTTGGAAATATCTGCTTGAACGGGAGCACCCGCCGCTCTTGCTTTGGCACTAGGCTGCCAAGAAGCCACAAAGGGTACCGCTACCCCGACAGCACCTACCGCACCCACAACGGAGGTGGCGCCTACGAGGAAACGGCGTCGGCCTTTGTTTACGCCGTTATCTGCCATTTCAGGTTTCTCCCATCAGCTTACCCGTTCCGCCACAAAGGCATCTTGCGGCGACGAATATTAATTACGCTCTATGGTAAAAAAACAAAGCGCTGTGCACAAGAACAACCGCTCGTGACCATAGTGGTACGAGCAATATAATTTTTTGATATTCCAATAAAAAACGCCCAGGTCGATGACCTGGGCGTTTTCCCGCATAGCGTAAAAATTAACGCTTCGAGAACTGCGGACGACGACGTGCTTTGCGCAGACCGACTTTCTTACGTTCAACTTGACGTGCATCACGCGTTACGTAGCCAGCGGCACGTAGCGAAGGACGCAGGTCTTCATTGTAGTTCATCAGGGCACGTGTAATGCCGTGACGGATCGCACCAGCTTGAGAAGAACCACCACCACCAGCGACAGTCACGAAGATGTCAAACTGGTTCAGGGTTTCAGTCAGTTCAAGCGGCTGGCGAACAACCATACGACCGGTAACACGACCAAAATAGAGGTCAAGGTCTTGGTTGTTGACAGTAATTTTGCCAGAGCCCGGCTTCATAAACACGCGAGCGGTGGAAGTCTTGCGGCGCCCGGTACCGTAATACTGCTGTGTCATGGCGAAGATTTCCTCAGAGGTTCAGTTCAAGCGGCTGTTGGGCAGCATGCGGATGCTCGTCGCCAGCGTACACTTTCAACTTCGTGTACATGGCACGGCCCAAGGGACCTTTCGGCAACATACCTTTAACGGCAGACTCAATGATACGCTCGGGCGCATGATCAAGCATTTTGTCGAATGTCATAGAGCGCAGACCGCCCGGGTAACCAGTGTGGCGGTAATAGGTTTTAGCCTTCGCCTTATTACCAGTTACGTGGACTTTCTCTGCGTTGATCACGACGATGTAGTCGCCAGTATCAACGTGAGGGGTAAATTCGGGCTTATGCTTGCCACGTAGGCGGCGAGCAATCTCGGTTGCCAGACGACCGAGCGTTTTGTCCGTAGCGTCGACTACATACCAGTCGCGCTGGACGGACTGCGGCTTAGCACTGAACGTCTTCATGGATGAAATCACCAGATTAAATGTATTGGGTGACTTACACCGTTGTACGGCGAAGCACCATCCCTATTCTTTTTGGTTGCTGGTTTAACCCAGCAACATGCAGCGAGGCGGCATTCTACAGTAAGGCTACTGACAAGTTAAGCCGTATCGTGACTTTTTTACTGAGCCGACATCCCGTCAGGCTTTAAGGCTTATGCGCCAACGCCAAGTACTCCTTGGACTGCATCTCTTGTAGGCGCGACAAAGTCCGCTGGAACTCGAACGTTAGCTTGCCATCGCTATACAGCTCTTCAATCGGCGCTTCCGCGGACATCAGTAGTTTGACGCCACGATCATAAAACTCATCGACCATATTGATGAAGCGGCGTGCCTGATCATCCTGCTTGGCATTCATACGCCTCACATTGGAAACCAGCACTGTATGAAACTCCCTGGCCAGTTCAATATAGTCATTTTGACTGCGCGGCCCGTCACACAGCTCAAGAAACTCAAACCAAGCGACATCATCATGCAGCCGACGCGTTTTCAACACACGGTGGTTTACCTCTAGCGACGCCTCTGACTCGCCTTCGTGCCCGGCTATTTCCCGAAAGCTGCGCGATAGTTCGCGCTCAGCCGCTTCATCCAGCGGCGAGTAGAAGATGGCCGCACGCTCCAATGCGCGCAGTCGATAATCCACCCCTGAATCGACATTAACCACCTCACAATGACGATTCACAAGCTCAATGGCTGGCAAAAAGCGCGCCCGCTGCAGGCCATCTTTATATAAATCATCAGGTACGATATTAGAGGTCGCCACCAATACCACTCCGCGCTCAAATAACGCCTCTAGCAAGTTGGCAAGAATCATCGCATCGGTAATATCTTTGACGAAAAATTCATCAAAGCAAATAACACGCGCCTCAGTGGCAAACTTACCCGCGATTAGGGTCAGTGGATTCTTTTCACCTTTATAGTGGGTCAGCTCGTTATGGACACGCTGCATAAAGCGGTGAAAATGGGTACGCATTTTGTCGGGAAAGGGCAAGGCTTCATAAAAGGTATCGACCAAGTAGGTTTTGCCCCGCCCTACCCCACCCCAAAAATAGAGGCCTTGGATATCAGGCAAGACAGGCTCATCAGCCAATGAGGATTTCTTGCCCATGAAACCCGCCATCTTGGCTTTTAACCCTTTATGGAGCCCCTTATTCGCAACCAGAGCTTTGGGAACGGTTGTTGGCGCAGCGACAAGCTCATCATAGAGCCGCTGTAGATGCTTTACGGCCAACTCCTGCGCTGCATCATATTGAAAATCATCGCGCTCTAAGTCCGCCCGATAGCGCTCTATAGGCGATGCAGGGCGCGTTTTTGACGATGCCCTACTCGCAGTTGTTGATGACATGCACTCGCCTCCCACAGCATGTAAGGCAGCCGCCAGTACATGACTGGCAACCTTGAAAAGGTTGTGATTATACCTGTAGAGACATCTAAGCGCATGAGCGGATTGACCCAACCGGCTGAGTGACGCCTATAATGGCAGCCTGTTTGATTCTTAAGCTGCTAGCATATGCAGCCTCTAAATCATTATATTCAAGGCGCCAGGGAGAACACTGTGGACGCGAGCTCACCATTAACGTTTGCCATAATCGGTTTTATCGTCGGCCTGATCATTGGAGCGGTTGCTTATCGCCTCTTCAGCAAAAGCCAGCGTGAAGCGGCTTCCATGCGCCAAAAGCTACTCGAACGCGAGCACCAGATTGCCGAGATGAAGAGCAGCGTGGGCAGCCATTTAACGGGTATTTATCAACGCCTAAGCAATATACGCGATGAAGCCAACCAGCTTGAGCTTCAACTGAAAGAGGACGCCGCGGAGTGGGATATTCGCGACGCTGCTATTCAGCCTAGCCTTGATCTCTCGGGTATTGATCCAGCGCGCGAGCAGCAGACGACGGCAGACGCCAGCTCCCCTTCGACGCCACGTGACTACGCGGATGGTAAGGGCGGCACGCTGTCAGAAGACTTTGGCTTGAAGAGCAATGAGGCGGCGACACCACAGCCACCGCGCTACTAATAATGATTGATCAGCCCCGGCTCCTGTTATCGGTGATCCGGGGCATTTAATGCGTTAAGCGGGATTATCAATATCCACAAAGCGGTGCTCAACGTCATACTCATCGCTTAGCCACTCGCCCAGCGCCTGAACACCATAACGTTCAGTGGCATGGTGCCCGGCGGCGATATAATGAATACCCATCTCCCTCGCCAGGTGAGTGGTTCGCTCGGATATCTCACCCGATACAAATACCTGTGCGCCCGACTCATAGGCGTCGGTGATCATGTCCTGCGCACCACCGGTACACCAGGCGATGCGCTCAATATCTCCCACCTGCGGGGCTTCAATGACCAACGGCTTGCGCTGTAAGGTTTGCGCTATTTGCGCTGCCAGCTTACTGACTGAGTGTGGCTGCGGTAATCGTCCTGACCACAAAAGCCCCTCCCCCAGCGCGCCATCAATGCATCCCTCTACTTTCCACCCCAAGTGACGGGCTAACTCCGCGTTATTGCCCATCTCGGCATGCGCATCCAGAGGCAGATGATACGCTAACAGACTAATGTCATGATCAAGCAGGGTTTTAATCCGCCGCTGCTTCATACCAGTAATCGCCACGGGCTCGTTTTTCCAAAAGTAACCGTGATGCACCAGCACCATATCTGCCTGCCAGGCAACGGCTTCGTCCAGCAGCGCTTGGCAGGCAGTAACACCGGTCATGATGCGCTTGACGTGCTCACTGCCCGCCACCTGTAAGCCATTAATGGTAAAATCTTTAAACTCTGCCGCACGTAACTGATGGTCACAAGCCGCTACTAGTTGATCACGATGAATCATATTGAGTCCTTTATTGATTTAACCGCACCCGTGAGGTAGCTGCTAAGAAAGTGTTACCATAAAACCATTGTAAAACTCGCTGCTTTATATCGCGAACAGCGAGACTGACCCGTTAAGGAATTGATTGCATGCGACGCTACGTGCTGCCTTATCTCTGGCCTGTTATCACTGGCGTACTGCTCGCGGTGGTGATTCTCTTCGCACTCCCCGAGCAGTTGCCCAACCCGTTTCGTGACTCGTCGCCTCAAGCCCCCCAAGTCGCCGCGCCGGTCATCTCGACGACACCAGAAGTGGTAGAACCCAACCCTAGTCGCCCTGCGCCTGAAATTCATCAGGCAGCGCCGCTTTCCCGGAACAAAGGCCCCGTCAGCTATGCTCAGGCAGTGGAGCAAGCCGCGCCGGCGGTAGTAAATATCTACTCATCGCGCATCGTTGAGCGCGACCAGCACCCACTGATGTCAGATCCATTTTTTCAGCAATTTTTTGATAACCAGGGAGATGACGCGACGACCCATCAACGCATGCTCTCAAGCTTGGGCTCTGGCGTTATAGTCAGTGAGGACGGCTACGTACTAACCAATCACCACGTCATCAACGGCGCCGATGAAATCCAGGTCGCTCTGCGCGACGGACGCGAAACCCTGGCAGAGGTGATCGGCACAGATCCTGAAAGTGATTTAGCCGTGCTAAGAATTAACCTGGACGATTTGCCAGTCATTGAACTCACAGACTCAGCCGACGTAGCGGTAGGCGACGTAGCGCTCGCTATTGGCAACCCTTTTGGTGTCGGTCAGACGGTCACCATGGGTATTATTAGTGCCACGGGGCGCAATCATTTAGGGCTAAACGCCTATGAAGACTTTATTCAAACAGATGCGGCTATCAACCCGGGTAACTCAGGTGGCGCGCTGGTCAATCCTGAGGGCGCCATGGTCGGCATTAATACGGCTATTTTCTCGCGCTCAGGTGGCTCCCAAGGCATTGGCTTTGCCATTCCTGCCAACCTTGCCCACAGCATTCTGGATGAACTGGTCACTCAAGGACGGGTAATTCGTGGCTGGTTAGGCATTGAAGCGCAAGCACTATCACGGGAACTGGCAGCCTCTTTTGGACTGCAAACACCCCAAGGTGTGATCGTCGCGGGGGTTGTCAGCGGAGGGCCTGCCGCGGAAGCGGGGCTAGAGCCAGGCGATGTGCTTCTCTCTGTCAATGGCCAGCCTATTCTGGATGCCCGCACCACGATGAGTGAAATCGCCTCTATCGCACCCGGCACCTCGCTACCACTCACCATCGTCCGTAGCGGCGAGCGCCTGGAGATGACCCTCGAAGTGGGCGAACGCCCACTCCCTACCATCCCAATTAATGAAGAGACTCCTGGCCCACGCGACTCGTAGCCTGTTTACAAAACGCGCTGGCGTAGCGCAAAGCGCATTGGCAGTATCAATCGCGAATCCGGTACTCCGCGGAGCGGGCGTGGGCGGTGAGTGATTCACCTCGCGCCAATACCGAGGCGATTTTGCCCAGCTCAGAAGCACCGTCTGCGGAGCAGTGAATAATCGAAGAGCGCTTCTGGAAATCGTAAACCCCCAACGGTGAAGAGAAGCGCGCCGTGCCAGAGGTAGGCAGCACGTGATTTGGCCCGGCACAGTAATCACCCAGCGCCTCGGCGGTGTAACGCCCCATAAAGATTGCCCCGGCATGACGAATATCGTCTAACCACGTCTCGGGGGCAGCCACCGAAAGCTCCAGGTGCTCAGGAGCAATCCGGTTAATCAACGTAATCGCTTCTTGGGCGTCCTGGCAGAGCACTAACGCTCCTCGCTTACGCAGCGACTCACGCACGATCTCTTTGCGCTCTAAGGTCGGCAGTAGCCGCTCAATTGCCGACTCCACAGCATCTAAGTGTCCGGCATCCCAGCTCACCAAGATCGCCTGGGCATCTTCGTCGTGTTCGGCTTGAGAAAATAGATCCATTGCCAGCCAATCGGGATCAGTCTGACCATCGGAAACCACCATAATCTCCGAGGGCCCGGCAATCATATCGATACCCACCTGACCAAATACTGCACGCTTCGCCGTGGCCACATAAATATTGCCCGGCCCAACTATTTTATCGACTCGAGGAACACTTTCAGTGCCGTAGGCAAGGGCGGCTACGGCCTGAGCGCCGCCGATGGTAAACACATAGTCGACTCCCGCCAAGTGAGCCGCTGCCAGCACCAACTCATTGAGCACGCCATCCGGCGTAGGCACGACCATAACGATTTCGCGCACGCCGGCCACATGGGCAGGAATCGCATTCATCAGCACTGACGAGGGATAGGCAGCTTTGCCGCCAGGAACATAAATACCGGCGCGATCCAGGGGGGCAACTTTCTGCCCCAGTACCGTGCCGTCTGCTTCTTCGTATTGCCAGGAGCTGGGCTTCTGACGCTCGTGGTAGCACTTAATCCGCTCGGCGGCGCTGGAAAGCGCCTCGCGCTGCTCAGCAGGCAAGTTATCAAACGCTCTTTTCAACTGCTCGGGCGTTAACTGCAATTCGTCCATCGAGGTAGCCGCAAGTCGGTCAAAACGATTCGTGGCTTCCACTACCGCAGCATCGCCGCGCTGCTTTACACTGGCAAGAATTTCTTCGACCCGCGCCTGCACCGCTTTGTCAGACACCCCTTCCCAATCTAACAGCGCATCAAGTCGATGGTTAAAGGCATCATCGCTTGTCGATAGGCGTGAAATCGTTGCAGTCGTCTGTTTGCTCATGGGTAACCTCACATCATTCGGCAAGCTGGGTCTGACGCTTTTTGACCGCACTGTCCAAGCGCTCTAGTAACGGCTTAATACGCTCATGCTTCATGGTCATGGCGGCCTTATTCACCACCAGCCGGGTGCTGATATGGGCAATAAGCTCACGCGGCTCCATACCATTCGCCCGCAGGGTATTGCCAGTATCGACGATATCGACAATTTCATCGGCGAGATTCATTAACGGCGCCAGTTCCATAGCGCCATAAAGTTTGATCACCTCAGCCTGAATTCCCTGCTCGGCGTAGTAGCGTCGCGCCACGTTAACAAATTTCGTTGCCACCCGACGCCGGGCACGGGCTGGCAACTGGCCGGTCACACCCGCGGTCATCAACTTACAGCGGGCAATTTCCAAATCCAACGGCTCATAAAGCCCTTCGGCACCGTGCTCAAGCAGCACATCTTTACCTGCGATACCGACATCGGCTGCCCCTAGCTGAACGTAGGTGGGCACGTCGGTGGCACGGATAATCACCAGTTTTACGTCGGGCAAGTTGGTATCAAATAGCAGCTTACGACTTTTGCTTAAATCCTCTGCAGGTGTAATACCCGCATCGGCCAGTAGTGGCAGCGTCTCTTCCAGAATACGGCCCTTCGAGAGGGCTAAAATCAGTTGCTTACTCATCGTGTTGCCCAGTGGTTATTAGCATGCAGGGGCTTAGCAGCAGAGACTCAGTAGAAATGGTCTAGCCAGGAATACGGCGAATGCGCGCACCCAGCAGCTGCAATTTCTCTTCGATACACTCGTAGCCACGGTCAATGTGATAGATGCGGTCTACTAGAGTTTCCCCCTCGGCCATCATGGCCGCAATCACCAGCGAAGCCGACGCGCGCAGATCGGTTGCCATTACCGGTGCACCGGAAAGCTTCTCGACCCCCTCAATCAAGGCGGTGTTGCCCTCCAGCACGATATTGGCGCCCATTCGGTTAAGCTCTTGAACATGCATAAAGCGGTTTTCGAAGATCGTCTCGACCACCCGAGAGTGCCCCACGGCCACAGCGTTCATGGCCACGAACTGCGCCTGCATATCGGTTGGGAACGCTGGATAAGGCGCAGTACGAATATTCACCGCCTTAGGACGCTTGCCGTGCATATCCAGGGCGATCCAGTCGTCTCCACTGGTGACTTCCGCACCCGCCTCTTCCAGCTTGGCAATGACCGCGTCCAGGATATCGGCCCGGGTGCGCTTGACCTTCACCCGTCCGCCAGTCATGGCGGCGGCAACTAGAAAGGTGCCTGTCTCGATACGGTCGGGCATGACATCGTGCTCGCAACCGTGCAGTTTTTCGACGCCTTCGATAGTAATGGTGTCAGTGCCTTGACCGCAGATTTTAGCGCCCATTTTGATCAAGCACTCAGCCAAGTCGACAATTTCAGGCTCGCGGGCAGCGTTTTCCAGAACGGTTTTGCCATCGGCTAGGGTCGCCGCCATCAGCAGGTTTTCGGTACCGGTCACTGTCACGGTATCAAAGTAGATAGTTGCCCCTTTTAGACGACCGTCCACCCGCGCGCGGATATAGCCAGCCTCAACGCGAATCTCCGCCCCCATGGCTTCTAAACCGCGAATATGCAAATCCACCGGGCGCGAGCCAATGGCGCAACCACCGGGTAGCGATACATCGGCTTTACCGAAGTGGGCAAGCAGAGGGCCCAACACCAGTATCGAGGCACGCATTTTCTTAACCAGCTCATACGGTGCGTGACACTGAGTGACTTGGGAGCCATCCAACTGAATACTCAGCTTTTCGCCCATCACCGGCTCAACGCCCATGCGGCCGAGCAGTTCTAAGGTGGTGGTAATATCCTGTAAGTGCGGCAAGTTACCAATCACCACGGGGCCATCGGCCAACAGGCTGGCACACAGAATAGGCAGCGCCGCATTCTTAGCGCCACTCACCCACACTTCACCGTCTACCGATCCATTGCCGGTAATGATTAATTTATCCATGGGGCGACCGTTATTGAACGTTTTCCGGTGCAGTTTGCCACTGCACCGGGGTAAACGTTTTGATGCTAATAGCGTGGAGCGCACCCGAGGCGATCTCATCGCTCAGCGCAGCGTAGACAAGCTGCTGACGTTTGACCGGAGAGAGACCTTCAAAGGCATCGCCAACCGCAATCACCTGAAAATTACAGCCTTCACCCTGGATATGGAACTGACATCCGTCGATACGGGATTCAAGCAGTGCTTTTACCTCGTTGGGTTGCATGGCGCAGAAAACTCCTTTGGGGTCATCGTTATTAATGAACGTAATTGGGTCGACATAATAAAGAAAAGCAGTGCGCTTGGCGATGCCGGAGCGTTAAATGGCCAGAGTAGCCGCAGGCTGATCAATCAAAGCATCCAACTCAGCCAGGGAGGCAAGTCGGCGTAGCGGCGCTGAAAAAAGAATGGCTTGGATATGGATACCGCGCTGCCGACAAATTCGAAGCCATTCAAACAGCACGCTAATGGCAGCGCTGCTAGCCTTCTCAATGCGACTAAAGTCTAAGCTAAGCGAAGTTAGCTCGGTGTGCTTGAGCCATTTAACACCACAGGCGGCCAAATCGGCCGCCAAGGATACCTCCACATCACCTTCCACCAGCAAGGTAGTGTTTTCTACACTAACCGTTACACTGGGGCGTGAAAACAGCACTGTCACGCATCGCCTCCCTGCTCAAGCTCTTCAACGCCCACTTCAGGTGACCATCCGTCAATAACCGCGTCATAATCACGATTGTTATCGCGCATGGCTTGGTCAAACTGATTGCGGAACGTCAGACCCAGATTAATACCGTTAACGATCACGTTAACCACCCGCCACTCGCCGTCGGAGAGTCTCAGGCTATAGCTTACGGGGTACACCTTGCCGTTATTGGCCACCACTTCCATGGCAACGCTGGCCTGGTCGTCATAGCGCTGAGCCTGCTGGGCATTCAGCACCCGCAGCTCATCATAATCAAACGTCACCAGTCCGCGGGTATAGGTATCAATCAGCGTTTGGCGAAACACATCGACAAAACGACGGCGCTGTTCCGGGGAAGCGTTGCGGAAGTAGTTCCCCATCACGCTGGCCCCGATATAGCGGAAATCCGCCACTTGTTCGAGGTTGCTATCCACTAACGCCTCAAGCTCGCTAAGATTATTGGCGTAATAATCCTTGCGACCTTCGAGCTCCGACATCAGTGACTCAACGTTATCGCGAATCATTGCTTCTGGCGTCTGAGACTGCGCCTGTGACTGCAGTGGCACCATTAACGCCGCCATCATCATTACCACCAATAACCAACGACCCATCATCAAGTTCACTCCATTCATAACCATCATCTCCCCACCCGGTATTGCACTGGGCCCGTTATTACACTGGATTAGTGCCTGCCGTTTGAAACACTAGTTAGTTGCCATATTGGACACAAACTGCTGGATAAGTTCTTCCAACACCAGCGCCGACTGGGTGTCACGAATCGTATCGCCATCCTCCAACATTTCAGGGTCGCCGCCCACGCTAAGGCCAATGTACTGCTCACCTAATAAGCCTGCGGTCAGGATCGAGGCAATCGAGTCTTTGGAAAGCTGACCCTCAAGTTCGCTATCCAGGCTAAGAACGACCCGCGCATCGAACCACTGCGTATCCAGTTCAATGGCTTCTACCCGCCCCACTGTCACACCCGCCATGGTGACCCTGGCACGGGGTTTTAAACTGCCAATATTGGCGAAGTTGGCCTCTAACTGAAACGACTGCGTGGGCGCTGAGAGCGTCAGTCCACTCACACGTAGGCCGAGGAACACCAGCCCCAGAATGCCCGCCACCATAAACAGGCCCACACCGAACTCCATGGTTTTACTGCGTTTCATGAAACTGCTCCAGCCATTAAAGGCCGCCAAACATAATGGCGGTCAACACAAAATCAAGCCCCAATACTGCAAGCGACGAATACACCACCGTGCGCGTAGTAGCGCGGGAAATACCTTCAGAAGTGGGCACCAAATCATAACCTTGAAATACCGCGATCCAGGTCACCACCAAAGCAAATACGGCGCTTTTGATCATGCCGTTACCGATATCACTGATAAAGGCTACATTGGCCTGCATGTTGCTCCAGTAAGAGCCCTCGAAGACGCCTAGCCACTCCACGCCCACCAAGTAGCCGCCCCAGATGCCCACGACACTAAACCCAACCGTTAAAATAGGCAGTGACACAAAGCCTGCCCATAGGCGTGGCGCCACCACGCGGCGCAGTGGGTCAACACCGATCATCTCCATGCTGGTGAGCTGCTCTGTCGCTTTCATTAAACCGATCTCGGCGGTGAGCGCAGATCCCGCCCGGCCAGCAAACAGTAGTGCTGCCACCACTGGGGCTAACTCCCTCAATAGCGACAGTGCCACCATTTGTCCCAGCGCCTGCTCAGCCCCGAAATCGACCAAAATGGTATAGCCCTGCAGTGCCAGCACCATGCCGATAAACAGCCCCGACACCAATACAATGGCTAACGAAAGTACGCCCACAAAGTGCATCTGGTGCAACCATAATCGCCAGCCTTCCCGGGAAGGCACGCCGACCACCGACTGGAATAGAAACACGCCCGCTCGACCCAATGCTTCCATTAAGTCGCACCCTCGGCGCCCCAGCCGTGTAACACGTGCGGCGCTATTAGAGAACTTTGACTGCATTAACTCTGCCCTTTATTTACCCTGCATTGGTGCATTTAAGCGCCTTATGTCACCCACCCTAGCAGTTCTATTTAACCGGAGCCTCGCCCAGAATATCGCGATAAAACGCCTCAGCGGGGTAGTGAAATGGTACCGGCCCATCAGGTTCGCCATGAATAAACTGGCTAACCCGGGGATCTTGATTTGTGTCCAGGGTTTGCGGTGTGCCATGGGCTACCACCTGGCCATCGGCGATCAGATAGAGATAGTCCGCAATGCTCAAGGTCTCCTTGATATCATGGGAGACCACCACCGAGGTTAGCTGCAGTGCTTGATTAAGGCGCTTGATTAGCTGCACCAACACGCCCATAGAGATGGGATCCTGACCAACAAACGGCTCATCATACAAAATCAGTTCTGGATCCAGCGCCACCGCACGAGCCAATGCGACCCGGCGCGCCATCCCTCCGGACAGCTCCGCAGGCGTTAAGTGTCGCGCTCCACGCAGGCCGACCGCCTGTAGCTTGAGCAACACCAGGTCACGCACCATTGTATCGGGTAAATCCGTATGCACCCGCAGCGGAAAGGCAACGTTTTCAAACACATCCAAATCAGAAAACAGCGCACCACTCTGAAACAGCATTCCCATCCGCTTGCGTAGCGTGAATAGCGCCTTCCGGGACAGTTTATGAACATCCTGCCCATCAATGAGTATTCGACCACTCTCCGGGGTTAGCTGGCCGCCGATCAGCTTCAGTAGCGTGGTTTTACCGGTACCACTTGGCCCCATGATCGCGGTTACTTTACCCCGCGGTATGGTCATATTCACGCCACGGAAAATTTCGTGATCACCACGCGAAAAGTAAAGCTCTTCAATTTCTATAAAGGGTGCATCTGTCATGGATCAGTTGACTCTTAACGAGGCGCGACTAAAGCTGTATAGCATACCCTACTTGCGGCTATCGCAATTAGAAAACAGCGTTTCTAAAACATTATCGAACATTGTACTATAACGCTACAAGGCATTAACTGCACGAATGGGCTTTCCTATTGTTCAGGGTTATCAAAGTTGCAAAGGCTTGCTTACCCTCGCCTAAACCTGCTCTCGGCCCTGGTGATGCGGGTATGCCCCCCAGGGAGTCGCCTCAATTACTGCCTATTAGAGGTGTCGAGATGTTATTCTTACCGGTTACTACTTTTATATTTTCATTTGTTAAGAGAAAACGCTATGCGCCAGCCTATCGCCCCCTCCAGCCTACTACGTGAAAGCGCACTGCGTACGCTACAAATCGAGCAGGCAGCGATTGGAGGCCTTCAGGCTAAGCTAGACGAAAGCTTTGATCGCGCCTGTGAGCTAATTCTCGCCTGCCAAGGTCGTGTCGTGGTGACCGGTATGGGCAAGTCGGGGCATATTGCTGGCAAGCTAGCGGCGACACTTGCCAGTACCGGTACGCCGGCTTTTTTCGTTCACCCCGGCGAAGCCAGCCATGGCGATCTAGGCATGATTACCCGCGCAGATGTAGTACTGGCGCTCTCTAACTCGGGCGAAACTGCCGAAGTCACTGCTCTGCTACCACTGCTTAAACGCCTGGGCACACCGCTGGTCAGCATGACGGGGCGGCCCCACTCCACGCTTGCCAAGCACGCTGATGCGCACCTAAACAGTGGCGTCGAGCGTGAGGCTTGCCCGCTCGATCTAGCCCCCACCAGTTCCACCACCGCTGCCCTCGCCCTGGGTGATGCACTGGCGGTTGCGTTACTGGAAGCACGCGGCTTTACCGCTGAAGATTTTGCCCTCTCCCACCCCGGCGGCAGTTTGGGCAAGCGCTTACTGCTACGCGTTAGAGACCTCATGCACGACGGCGCACGCCTGCCCCAAGTCGCATTGGGCAGCCCGCTGCGCGACGCACTACTCGAAATTACCCGGCAAGGGCTTGGCTTTACCTGCGTAGTGGATAGCGAAGGACGATTAGCGGGGGTCTACACCGATGGCGATCTACGCCGCACGCTGGATCAATTCCATAATCTGCGCGACGTGCGCGTTGATGATGTCATGACCCGGCCGGGCAAGCGCATAGGCCCCGATATCCTGGCGGCCGAAGCGGTACGCATCATGGAAGAAAGCCGTATTACCGCGCTAGCGGTGGTTGATGAACAACAGCGCCCAATTGGGGCTCTACATATGCACGACCTGCTCGCCAGCGGCGTTATTTAACCCAGCGGCGCCAACACGACCTGCTTTACGAACTGATTGATATGGAGGTTCTATGACCCTACCTGCCTCGCTACTCGACCAACTCCGCCGTGTACGCCTGCTAGCACTGGATGTTGACGGCGTCCTTACCGATGGGCGCCTCTACTTTCAGGCCGATGGTATCGAAATCAAAGCATTCCACACCCAGGATGGCCACGGGCTAAAGCTTCTCAAACGCGTGGGCGTACATGTCGCGTTGATTACCGGGCGCGACTCCCCCATGGTTAGCCAACGCGCGGCGGCACTCGGCATTGACCATGTTCACCAAGGCTGTGAAGACAAGCTGGCCACACTGCGCGGGCTCTGCCAGCGCCTCGATATTGAACTAGAGCAGGTGGCTTATTGTGGCGACGACCTACCCGACCTAGCGGCTATCAAACGTTGCGGCGTCGGCATTACCGTGCCAAACGCGCCGGACTATATGCATACCCACGCCGACTGGACTACCGAACGCCTGGGTGGCCACGGTGCCGTACGTGAGATCTGCGATACGCTGCTTGAATCTCAAGGACACTGGGGCGCGGTGCTCGACACCTATCTGCACGGCCGCACGTAAATG
This sequence comes from Halomonas sp. A3H3, assembly GCF_000982975.1. NCBI lineage: Bacteria > Pseudomonadati > Pseudomonadota > Gammaproteobacteria > Oceanospirillales > Halomonadaceae > Halomonas > Halomonas sp. A3H3. The sequence goes on from NZ_HG423343.1 coordinate 5,105,419, forward strand.
TTTAAACGCTTTAAAGTACGCCTCTGGTTAGCCGGGCTAGTCATCGCGCTGGGGATTCTGCTGGTATGGCTTGACCCCCGCGGGCCTCAAGACACCAGCATCGACCCCGAAGCACAGGCTCAGGAACCTGGCCACGTGCTGGAAAATGCCGAGATTACCCTATTCGGGGATAACGGCAGTGTCATGCAGTCGCTAAAAACACCGCGCCTTATCCATACCCCGCAGCGCAGCGAAACCTGGACGGAAGAGCCCGAGGCAGTACTGTATGACAGCGAAAACCGTCAGTGGCTGGCCAGCGCCGATGTAGGCACGCTCAACACCGCTACCCAAGCCCTGCTGCTGTCAGGTTCGGCTCGGCTGTTTGCACCAGATGAAGGCTGGCAGCTAGATACCGAGCTACTGCACTATGATGGCCTCGAGCAGCATGCCTGGAGTGACACACCGGTATTGATGCAGCAACCGCCGCAGCAAATGAGCGCTTCACGTATGGACGTTTGGCTTAACACCAGCCAGGTTCGCTTAACGGATAATGTGCGCGGCACGCACCCCCCGGCCACACAACGCTAATAGGAACCGCCATGAAAGCCATGATTTCCCCAGCCCTGCTCTACACTGCACTGTTCGGTTTAGCGATACCTTTATCAGTGTTAGCCCAAACCAACTCATCTTCCCAGGCCCCAGTGGAAGTGGAAGCCGACCGTTTAGATCTTGATCAGCGGGCAGGCACAGCTGTTTATACTGGGGATGTGGACATTCGCCAAGGCGAAATGCAGCTGCGCGGCGAGCGGGTAGAGATCGAACGCAACGACGCGGGCGAACTCTCGACAGCCACCGCTACCGGTGAGCGCGCCTACTTGCGCCATCAAGGCGAAGGGCAAGAAGGCCCCACGGAAGGCTGGGCGCGGCGGATTATTTATCACGTCGCCGAGCGTCGCGTAGAGCTGATCGACCAAGCCGAACTGACCCAGCAAGAGGACACCTTTAGTGGCGGTCGCCTTGAGTATTTTATTGACCGAGAAGTGATTCAAGCGCGCTCTGACGTTGATGGCAGCGAGCCCCAGCGCATACGCATGACCCTTCAGCCTGAACAATAGGGAGCCTAGCTGTGGCCACTGCTGACACTGCGCCGATCAAAACCCTTTATGCCCACCACCTGGCTAAAAGCTACAAACGCCGCCGAGTGGTCAAAGACATCAATCTGGAGATATCCCAAGGCAGTGTCGTTGGCCTTTTGGGCCCCAACGGCGCGGGCAAAACCACCTCATTTTATATGATTGTTGGGCTGGTCAAATCCGACGCTGGCAAGGTGGGTATCGACGATGTGGATTTAACGCGCGCCCCCATGCACGAGCGCGCAGCCGCGGGGATTGGCTATCTACCTCAAGAGGCGTCTATTTTCCGCAAACTCTCGGTTGCCGAGAATATTATGGCGATACTCGAGACCCGCAAAGAGCTTAACCGCAGCGATCGCGAACAGCGCCTGGAAGCGCTACTCGAAGACTTCCATATCACCCATATTCGCGACAACCTGGGCATGAGCCTTTCGGGCGGCGAGCGCAGGCGTGTAGAAATAGCCCGCTCGCTAGCCACAGAGCCCGCTTTTATTCTGCTCGATGAGCCTTTTGCGGGCGTTGACCCCATCTCGGTAGGTGAGATTAAAACCATCATTCGTGCACTGAAACAGCGCCATATCGGCGTGCTGATCACCGATCACAACGTGCGTGAAACACTAGACATTTGCGATATCGCCTATATCGTCGGCGATGGGCAAATCATCGCCAGTGGCTCGCCCGCCTCGATTCTCACCAACCAAAAAGTAAGGGATGTGTATTTGGGCGCCGATTTTCGCCTGTAATGTTTTTGCCTTAATCACCCCTAAATAGCGCTTTAAAACAACTTTACGACCAATGGCATGCTTATTGCACTTGCGCCAAGCACTCACTCGCACTAGGGTGGAGCATTCTGATTAACGAGTGGTTCTCAGATGGTCATGAAAGCTTCTCTCCAACTGCGTATCGGCACACAGCTGACCATGACGCCCCAGTTGCAGCAGGCCATTGCGCTGCTGCAACTCTCTACGCTGGATCTTCGTCAAGAAATTCAGCAGGCCCTCGATGCCAATCCCATGCTGGAGCAGGAAGATGAATTTAGTGAACAGGCTGTCAGCGAGCCTAAGGAAGAAGAGTGGTCAGAGAGCATCCCTACTGAGCTCTCGGTAGATAGCGACTGGTCAGATACCTATCAAGATATGGGAAGCCAGGGGGGCAGCAGCGAAGGCCCCGACTTTGAGCGCCAGGCAGCCGGGCAGAGCCTTCATGGCCACCTGCTGTGGCAACTCGCCATGACCGATTTTAGCGCTCGCGAGCAGCTTGTCGCGGAAAGCTTAATCGACGCGCTAGACGCCAACGGCTACCTGACCCAGCCGCTCAACGACATCCGTGAAGGGCTTCGTGCCCAGGGCATTGACGGGCTAAGCCAGCGCGAAGTGGAAACCATTCTACTCAAGCTCCAGCAGTTTGAGCCGACCGGCATATTTGCCCGTGACTTGCGTGAGTGCTTGATGCTGCAGCTCGCAGCTCTCCCCGATGATACGCCACTGCTGGTTCCCGCCCGCCGCTTGGTGCGGCAGTTTCTCGAAGCGCTTGGCAAAGACGATATGCGTCTGCTGAAACGCCGTCTAGGGCTCGACGACGAACAGCTGGCCGATGTCATCCTGCTTATTCGCAGCCTAGACCCACGCCCAGGCAGCGCCTACGGCGACACCGATGACAGCTATGTCACCCCCGATCTAGTCGTCCGCCACGATAATGAAGGCTGGCATTTAGAGCTCAACCCCGAGGCCCTGCCACGGCTGCGCATTCAGCCCGACTACGCCAGCTTGATTAAGCGTGCGGATAAAAGCGATGACAACCAGTTTCTCAAAGAGCACTTGCAGGAAGCGCGCTGGTTGATCAAGAGCCTCTCTAGCCGAAACGATACGCTGCTGCGTGTTGGTCGCGAAATCATTACCCGCCAGATTGGCTTTTTAGAGCACGGCGAAGAAGCCATGAAACCACTGATACTGGCCGACATTGCCGAAGCCGTGGAGATGCACGAGTCGACTATTTCACGGGTAACGACGCAAAAATATATCCATACACCCCGTGGTGTGTTTGAACTCAAATACTTTTTCTCAAGCCAGGTGAGCGGTCAAGATGGCGACAGCCACTCCAGCACCGCCATCCGTGCACGACTCAAGAAACTGATTCAAGAGGAGCCGCCCGGCAAGCCGCTTTCAGACAGCCGCTTAGTGACGCTATTAGGCGAAGGAGGGATTCAAGTGGCGCGTCGTACGGTGGCGAAATACCGTGAAGCCATGGGCATTCCCTCTTCCAGTGAACGGCGTCGTTTGCGCTAACTTCGTTAACGTTTCAGGGAAACTCTCGACAAGGGCTTTGCAACGCGGCAAAAAGGGTTACAATCGAAGTACAGTCCGATGGATAAGGAGCACGTCAATGCAAGTAAATATCACTGGTCATCACGTAGAACTGACTGACGCCTTGCGTGACTATGTCAACGAAAAGCTTGAGCGTGTAGAGCGCCATTACGACAATATAACTACGGTGCAAGTCACCTTATCAGTGGAGAAAGAGCGCCAGCAGGCCGCCTGTACGCTGCACGCCGCAGGTGCTGACTTACATGCGGAAGCCCTAGACAGTGATATGTACGCCGCTATCGACGCACTAGCGGACAAAATCGACCGTCAACTCGTTAAACACAAGGAAAAAGCACAAGCTCGCGCCCAAGGCGCCGGTGTGCGTTAATTCAATGACGTTGGAAACCATACTCCCCCCGGAACGCGTTCTGTTCGACGTCCCCGGGGGCAGCAAAAAAAGGGTGCTGGAGTTTTACAGCACCTTTATCGCCCAAAATATCCCCAGCCTGGACAGCCAAGAAGTGTTTAGCCGTTTAATCGGCCGCGAGCGCTTAGGTAGTACGGGTATTGGTAACGGCGTGGCTATTCCTCATGCGCGTAGCCCCCACTGCAACGCCCCTATCGCTGGATTTTTGAAACTGGCTGAAGCGATCGATTTTGACGCTATCGACGGCGACCCGGTAGATCTGGTGTTTGTCCTGTTGGTACCCGAAGAGGCAGATGACACGCATCTCTCACTGCTGGGTCAGGTAGCGACCATCATGAATGATGCGGACACGCGCCAGCAACTGCGTAAAGCAGCCAGCCAGCGCGAACTGCTTGAGCTGATTACCGCCAAAATTCGCGAGCAATCAGCGGCCTAAGGGTCTGAAACCCTGTTCAGGGCAGATCACAGCAGGTTATCCGCTCACCACCCTCAACGCAGCTTGATCAAAGCAAAGAGAGACTCTATGCAACTGGTGATCATTAGCGGCCGCTCCGGGTCAGGTAAATCTATCGCCTTGCAAGCGCTGGAAGATCTTGGCTACTACGCGATTGATAACCTCCCAGCTATGTTGCTGGGGTCGTTGGTGGATGAACTGCGTGACCAGGGCGACCGAGCACATTTAGCGGTGAGTATTGATGCCCGCAATTTGCCGGGAGCTCTGGAGCGCCTGCCCTCTTTATTAGACGAGTTGCGCCAGCGTAAAATCGACTTTCAAGTTATTTACCTGACCACCGATGCGCGCATACTGCTTGAGCGTTACTCAGCAACGCGTCGCCGTCATCCGCTGACCCGCGATAGCGAAATGACGCTGGAAGAGGCGATCAATAAAGAAGAGACGACGCTAGAGGATATTCGCGATCTGGCCGACCTATTGATCGATACATCACGATTATCGGTGCACGATTTACGCCGTCGCATTACCGACCAAGTAGCCCATCAGCGGCGCGACAAGCTGACGCTAACGCTGGAATCGTTTGGGTATAAACGCGGCGTACCGTTAGACGCCGACCTGGTCTTCGATGTGCGCTGCCTGCCAAATCCGTACTGGGATCCAACGCTGCGCCAATTCACTGGCCGCGACGCGGAAATCGTGGCTTTTTTGAACAGCTATCCGATTGTTGATGCCATGAGCGACGACATCTTGGCCTGGCTAGAGCGTTGGCTACCCGCTTACCAGAATAGCCAACGTAGCTACATGACTATCGCGATTGGCTGTACTGGTGGCCAGCACCGCTCGGTCTATATGGCCGAGAAGTTAGCGGAAAAATTGACTCCTAGCATGGGCGAAGTTCAACTTCGCCACCGCGAACTGGGTCTGCACTACACCATAAGCGAACAGTTGGCCGCTCCCCTCGTCAGCGCTTCCACACCTAACGAGCGGCCAGAGACCTCTTAAGCGCGTCTATCCATTAATGACACCACTCGGCGAAAAGGAACCAGGGTGCCAGAACGCATACTTACACTTACCAATCAACGCGGGCTACACGCTCGCGCGGCGACAAAACTGGTCAAATGCGGCCAACAGTTCACGGCAAACATACGCGTTTACAAACAGCAACAGGCCGCCGACGCCGCCAATATCATGTCACTGCTGATGCTTGCCGCACCTTGTGGCACCGAGCTTAGAATCACCGCCGAAGGCGATGACGCCGAACAGGCGCTTGAAGCGATTCAAGCGCTGTTCGACGCCCGCTTTGAGGAGGATCAGTAAGCCGCCGCTTGACTTGTTAGTCCCCCGCCACGGTCATGGCATCAATCAACCAGCTACCCGTGTGAACACTGCCACGGGTATCAGTGTCATCGCCAATACCTACTAAGCCAGCAAACATCCGCTCCAGGTTTCCAGCAATGGTGAACTCTTCGACCGGGTACTGCACCTTTCCATTTTCGACCCAAAAACCTGCTGCACCGCGGGAATAGTCACCGGTCACACCGTTGACACCTTGGCCCATCAACTCAGTCACCCAAATACCCCGCCCCATCTCTTGCAACAAGCTTTCGCGTGATTGCAGTGGCGTTGCTAAACGCACGTTACGTGCCCCACCGGCATTGCCCGTGGTTTGCATATCGAGACGACGAGCGCTGTAAGAAGAGAGCATATAGCTGGCAATGCGTCCCTGATCGATAAAGCGATTATTGCGCGTTTGCACGCCCTCGCCATCAAACGGTGAGCTTGCCGTGGCGCCAATCTCCATTGGCCGCTCTTCGAGACTAAACCAGTCGGGAAACAATGGTGTACCGAGCCGGTCGCACAAAAACGAGGCCTGCCGGTAAAGCGCACCACCGGCTAACCCACCGAGCAGGTGGCCAACCAAGCCACTGGCCAACGATGGGTCAAACAGCACCGGAAAGGTGCCCGTTGGCGGCCGTTTAGCACCTAGCCTGCGCAGCGTACGCATCGCGGCTTCGCGCCCCACCTCAGCGGGGTCACGTAGCGCCTTGGGGTCACGGGCAGAGGTGTAGTCATAATCACGCTGCATACCGCTCGCGTCTTGGGCAATCAGCATGCAAGAAAGAGAGTGACTACTGCCCTTTTGGGTACCTAAAAAGCCGTGGCTATTGGCGTAAACGCGCACCCCTTCGCCACTGGAGAGAGACGCGCCATCTGACTGTGAGATGCCGTCAACGTCTCGCCCCGCCTGCTCGCAGGCAAGCGCTAACTCAATCGCCTCATCCGTTGTGAGCGCCCAGGGGTAGTGCACTTTTAGATCGGGCAACTCAGTAGCCATAAGGGAGGCATCGGCCAGCCCTGCGGCCGGGTCTTCGCCGGTATAGCGGGCAATCGCCAGCGCTTTCTCTACGGCTGCCTGGATCGAGGCACTGCTGGCATCAGTGGATGAAGCGCTGCCTTTACGTTGACCCACGTATAGCGTGACGGCAATGCCTTGGTCACGGGATAACTCAACCGTTTCAACTTCGCCCAGGCGTACGCTAACGCCTATACCCTGATCGACGCTTGCGCCTACTTCGGCAGCATCCGCGCCCAAGCGCTTCGCCAGCGCTAACGCCTCTTCGGCGCGCGCGGTCAATAGCGACTGCTGCGCGGATGCATCAAATGCCTGTGCCATATGGCCTCCTATTTCAACCGAATGCCTCTCAACCAAAGTCTTGCAAGAGAGTGTCATCGGCGAATCAATGTTGTACTCGCAGCTGGTATAATGCCGCCACGAATCTTGTCTGTGAGTCACACTATGCGTAAGCAACGTCCCGATCCCGTTGAAGTAGAAGAACAGGAAGAACGCCCTAGCAAGTCGCAACTCAAACGCGAAATGCATGCCTTACAGGCACTTGGGGAAACCTTAATCGCCATGCGACCGGCGGAACGCGCCCGTTTCCCCCTCTCTGACGATATGCTACGCGCTATCGAGGAAACCTCGCGTATTCGCACCCATGAAGGTCGCCGCCGCCATATGCAGTATGTCGGTAAGCTGATCCGTAAAGAGGATCTTACCGCCATTCAAGCCGTGTTCGACTCCATCGATCAGGAGCAAGAGCAGCGCGACCACGCGTTCCACCGACTGGAAAAATGGCGGGAACGCTTAATTGACGAGGGCGATGCGGCAGTTGACCTGTTTATGGCGGAGCACCCCGACGCCGATCGCCAGACACTGCGTCAATTGATTCGCAACGCCCAGCGGGAACGCGAACAGGGCAAACCGCCGACCAGCTCGCGCAAGCTCTTCAAACACCTGCGCGAAACCTTAGCGCTTTAAAAACCGCACTTTAAAAGCAGCCTCTTTAAGACGGCTTTTCAAGACCGCCTATCAAGACTGCGTGCCGCCGACGGTCAGCTCATCCAATTTCAGGGTGGGCTGGCCCACACCCACCGGCACGCCCTGCCCTTCTTTACCACACACGCCAATACCGGTATCCAGCGCCATATCATGGCCAATCATGGAAACACGCTGCATCGCTTCCGGCCCGTTACCAATCAAGGTGGCGCCTTTCACCGGCGCCGTCACCTTACCGTCTTCAATCAAGTAGGCTTCGCTGGCAGAGAACACAAATTTGCCAGAGGTGATATCCACCTGCCCGCCCCCAAAGCTCACCGCGTAAATACCGCGCTTAACGCTTTTGATAATATCGCTGGGCTCATCTTGGCCCGCAAGCATGACCGTATTCGTCATGCGCGGCATCGGCAGGTGGGCAAAGGATTCGCGTCGCGCATTGCCTGTGGGAGCCATACCCATTAAGCGGGCATTGAGTTTGTCCTGCATATAGCCGGTCAAAATGCCGTCTTCGATAAGCGGCGTGTATTGGCCCGGCGTGCCCTCGTCATCCACGCTCATTGAGCCACGGCAATCCGATAGTGTCGCATCATCGACAATCGTCACGCCTTTTGCGGCCACGCGCTCGCCCATTTTGCCAGCAAAAGCGGAACTGCCCTTACGGTTGAAATCCCCTTCCAAACCATGGCCGACGGCTTCATGAAGCAAAATTCCCGGCCACCCCGACGCCAGCACCACAGGCATTTGCCCCGCGGGCGCATCGACGGCTTCCAGGTTGACCAGTGCCTGACGCACCGCCTCTTTGGCGTACTGCTCGGCAACTTGGTCATCGCGCAGCTTGGCCATGGAGTAACGGCCACCGCCGCCCGCACTGCCACGCTCACGACGACCATTTTTAACCGCGATAACGCTGACATTAAAGCGCACCAGCGGGCGAATATCCGCCGCCAAGGTGCCATCGCTTGCCCGCACCAGCACTACTTCGTAGGTACCTGAAAGAGAAGCACTCACTTGGCTAATGCTGGGATCCGCGGCACGGGCGACACGGTCAGCCTGTTTTAGCATGGTGACTTTGTCTTCCGCGCTTAGCCCGGCCAGGGGGTCGATTCCCGCATAGCGCGACATGGCGGATACCGGGCGCACCAACTGTCCAGGCAGACGTTGACCGCTGCGGACGATGCCTGCCGCCGTGCGGCCGGTGTCCATTAGCGCATCGGCCGTTATTTGGTTGGAGTAGGCAAAGCCAGTCTTTTCACCTGCCAGTGAGCGTACGCCGACGCCACCGTCAATATTGTAGCTGGCCTCTTTTACCTCTCCATCCTCCAGTACCCAGCCCTCTTGCCAGGTACGCTGGAAATAGAGATCGGCATAGTCAATGCCCGCGCCCATGGCGTAGCCCAACCCCGTTTCCAGAGCCTCTAAATCGAGCCCTCCGGGGGTCAACAGAATGGCGGCGGCCGTATCTACATCACTTTTATATGCGGTCATTGGGGGCCTTCTAAAGTAACCTGCGGCGAAGTCCAAGGGCCTCGCACGCGATAATGGAGTGTCGTGGCGCGATCTAAGGCGTCGCCAAACAGCTGGTCAGCAAGGAACAGCGCGCCACCCACGATGGGTGCGCCAACGGCAATCGCCGCGATCGGTAAACTTTGCGTCACTGGTAGTGTGACGCCAAGCCGCTGGTCAAGTTCACGCGTCACCAGGTTGACACTGCCGGTAAGCGTTAGGGTGGTGGCCGGAGTATCAATTTGCAATGGCCCGCGCAGCGTCAGCAACTCACCAGTAACATCAGCCGTCCCCTTAACACGGTCAAATGCCGTGCCGCGGCCGGTAACGTCGGAAAAATCCAAGCGTAGACGACGTAAAATATTATCGAAATTGAGCAAGCCAATTAAGCGCGCAGGTGCCGATTCCAGAGTGACAAAGCGGCCATCACGAATGTCGGTACTGATATAGCCATCTGAGCGGCTTAACTCCAACTGCCAGGGCGCCCCCGGCCAATCAAGCGAAGCAGCCACATCGGTACTTCGGCTACGCATGGCCACCGGTTGGTCAAGACGCTCAAGGGCGGTGCCGATGTCGCCACCCTGAATCGTAATGTCCGCACGGGTATGACTGGAAACAGCGTCCCCCTCCCAGTAAAGCTCACCTCGCGCAGAGAGCTGACCCAGGGTTAAGCCAACGGGGGTAAGCGAAAAACGCTCGCCGTCAGTTTTCCAGTAAGCAGTCAAAGGGCCGAAGCGGCGCGGCCCCATAGCAATTTCGGCTAAGCGTAATCGTCCATTGGGCACATCGGCTAGCCAATCAGGAATGGCCACAGGCACCTTGCGCTGGGTGTCGACCGTTTCCATCCAGGAGTCTGGCATCGGAGCATCGCTGTCGTGTTCAACATTGGCTAACGCCAGCAAGCGATCAAGCGCCAGCGCTTCAATGGCCACATCTAACGGTTGCGGTGATTGAGCATCGTACAGTAAATGCCCAGTGACCAGATTACCGCTTAGCCCCAAATCGATCCGGCCATCGTTCACGCCTCCCGACGCGTTAAGGCTGCCTAAACACTCCCTTTGGTAAACCACACAGGGTGTGGCTAACGAGACCGCCAACGGTATTTGAGTACCTCCACCCGACGCACTGAGCAACCCGCTGGGCATTAGCGGTGAAATCGCCTGCTGCCACGCTAGCGGGTCAATGCGAGGTAGGGCAGCATCGATACTAACCCCTGGCTGGGATGGCCAGTCGGGCAGGCGCACCGCCTGGCTGCCTAAATTTAGCGTCCCGGCAAGCGAGCCATTAAGCTGTTGCAGTCGTGCAGAAGCGATATCGGCTAGGCGGCTTTCGATACGTTTTGTGTCCATATCGGCGGTTAATGTCCAGGGCCAGGCCTGCTGTGGCGATTTTGCAAAGGGCTCGGGAAGATGACTGGTGACGCCGACTAAACGACTCTCCAAGCGCAGGATGGGAGTTGGCGTTAGGGCGACACTGCCCTGCCACTCTAGCGGTCCTTCTAGCGGCATACGCCCTTGACTATCCAACCCTGCAAGCCCAAAAAGCGCCCCAGTGGCGACACTCCCCTGCAGCTGTATGTCGTTGCGTTGAGTATCAATATCAGCGTTGATAGGGCCTCCCAGCAACTGCCCACTAACCTCACCGACGAGACCTGAACTCTTCCCGTTTTGAAGCCAGGTGAGATCCCCCTCAACCGATTGAAGACGTAGATCGAGCGGTTTATACACCACTTCCGGAAAGCGTGGCCGAGCATTGATTTCCAGTTGCAGCGCTTCAGGGTTTGCCAACGGCAACGACAACGCAATATCGCCGTTAACGCCACCCGTTACGCGCAAATCACTTAGTGGGGAAAGATCAATCTCGGGCATTGCCTGTAAAAATGATATCAGCGCTGGCCCATCCGATGTTAACTGCCCCGAAAGGTTGAGCGTCTCATCCTCCATCACCACCTCACCCTCTGAAGCAGTGATGCCATGGCTCTGAGCGTTATCAATTTCAGCTTCTAACACTCTGTTTTGCCACTTTAAGCGCCCCTCGACGTCGTCAAGACGTGGCCAGCCTGGCGCGATCGGCAAATGTCCTTGGGTCACCGCCAGAGCGAGCGTTGCAGTAAAGTCGTTGGCGGTCGCCCCTTCGCCTAACGGTTGGCTAAGCTGCAGAGAGCCCTCGCTCACGTAGCCACCAATATCATTAAGCAGCCATTCGCGAAGCTCGTCATCCATGACGCTGAGCGGCAACCACTGGGCCAGCGGACGCTCAACAGCATCCACGTCACTGAAATTGAGGTCTAAACCAAAATGCCCGCGCTGATTACCCGTCACCAAACCAAAGCCGCCCGCTATCTGGGCGCCGTCCCAGTCGACGCTTAGGCGCTTGCCACTCACCATGGTATTGGGGCCGTCGTATACCCACTCCACTTCCCCTTCAGCACGTCGCAGTTGCATGGGAGCGGCAAAAAACTCAGGAAAGTAGAGAGTGCTTTCACCGTTGCTGCTAAACAGCACGCGGCCGCGTAAATCCCGCGCCTGTACCCAGGCATCCAGCGGGCCTCCGCCCGGTGCCTGCTGCCACGGTGAGACCTCCACGCCGGTTAGCGCCGCATCCACTCCCCAGTGGCCATCCTGCTGCCCCACGTGCAAACCCTCGACTTGCCCACGGGGAGCGAGGGTTTGTAATACCCGGGTGACGGATTCAGGGAGCAATACGTAGTCACGCCAAGCGGTCAGCGAGGCAAGCTCAAAGGCGCTGGTGCGCACTTCCCACTGTCCTGGTTGGTGGGTGGCATGCCAGTGGCGTGGCAACGCTGGCCCAACGTTACCTCCAGGGGGCTGGGCCCACTCAACGCTCTCCGCGTCGCCGCTTAGCCACGCCTCACCACCTTCGCCGTCGCGCTGCCACAGGCCATTAGCCTTAATATCTCTTAACACCGCGTACTGAACCTGGTGGCGAAGCGTCAACTGTGGAACGTCGACGGCAACACGAGCTTCCTCAAGACGCCCGGTGGTCCAACGCCCCCATAGCCGCGCACTGCCCCCGGCTTGCTCTAAATAGGCGGCATGATCAGGTCGAAACATATCCGCCAGAACCACTAACTGATCAAGCTGAATATCCAACTGCAGTGCTGCCGAAAAATCGCTAAAACCTCGTCGGCCGGGCTGCATTTCGACCTTCATTTCCGCCGCAGGAAGGTCTATATCGCGAGCCTGCTCTAACGATGGGGCAATATTGATGGCGCCCTCTAACCTTGTGCGCCGCTCATCACCGGTCAGCAGCAGTGTCTGAGCATGCAGCATCACGGTGTCGTCTTTGCCGTGCAGTACAACCCGCGTGTCATCCACCCACAGGCGTTGGCGTAGAATCAAGCCCGCCCAGCTATCAATTGTGGCCAGATCCACATCGGGTTCTGCCGCCATCAATAGCGGTAACTCCGCAGGCTCAGGCCACTGTAAAGACCTCCCCGAACCTTGATAGAGGTGAACCTGTGTACCACTGATACGCGCATCACTAAAAATCGGTGCCAGATTGGCAAACGACGCCCAGGTATCTAAGCGCAGTCCCGCATGCTCAAGGGAAAAGAGTGCTTGGCCATCGGGGGTTTCCGCGTTCACCCCGTCAAGCCGTAGCAGTAGATCGCTACGCGCTAGCGATAGCGATAAGCGATCGATGGTCACCGGCACGCCAATGCGCGCCTCGAGTAACGCTTCAATGTGGGGGGTAAGGGCATCGGATTGGCTGATCGCTAGACGCAGCAGCAACAGCAGCACAGCCGCGCTGCCCAAAAGCCAGGCCGCTATCAGCAAACTCCAACGCACCAGCGAACGAGTCAGCATGGTTACATCAGCACAATATCGTACTGCTCTTGGGAGTAGTGTTGCTCAACCTGAAAACGGATCGTTTTATTGATAAACGTCTCCAGGTCAGCCACTGCCGCTGACTCTTCATCTAGTAAGCGGTCAACAACGGGCTGCGATGCAAGCACCATATAAGTTTCAGCACTGTAGGCACGCTCTTCGCGCAGAATTTCACGGAAAATTTCGTAGCAGACAGTCTCAGGCGTTTTAAGTGTGCCCCGGCCACTACAGGTGGGGCATGCTTCGCAGAGCGTTTGCTCCAGGCTCTCCCGGGTGCGCTTGCGGGTAAGCTGAACCAAGCCAAGCTCGGTGACACCGGTACACTTGGTTTTAGCGTGGTCGCGCTCTAAGGCTTTTTCCAATACTCGCAACACTTGCCGCTGATGCTCAACATCGCTCATATCGATAAAGTCGATAATGATGATGCCGCCCAGGTTGCGCAACCGAAGTTGGCGGGCAATCGCCGTGGCCGCCTCAAGGTTGGTTTTGAAAATGGTCTCTTCAAGGTTGCGGTGACCTACATAGCCGCCGGTATTAACATCAATGGTGGTCATTGCCTCGGTGGGGTCAATCACCAGATAGCCACCGGATTTCAGCTGCACCTTGCGACCCAAGGCTTTCTGGATCTCATCCTCGACACTGTAGAGATCAAAGATGGGGCGCTCACCTGGGTAGTACTCAATCCGCTCAACGGCATCGGGCATAAACTCTTCGGCAAACTCGACCAGTTTGACGAAGTTTTCCCGCGAATCGATACGCACTTTTTCAATATCGTCGCGCATTACGTCGCGCAGAGTGCGCATAAAGAGCGGCAAATCATCATAAATGACGCTTTGTGGCGTCGCGGTGACTTTACGCTCACTCACCTTACGCCACAGCCGCAACAGAAAGTGCATATCGCCTTTTAGCTCTTCGTCACCTACGCCTTCCGCGGCAGTTCGGACAATAAAGCCACCCGTCACTTCCAGCGTCTGCTCCGCCACGCTGTTATCCAGCAGGGCTTTTAAACGCTCGCGTTCACGCTCATCCTCGATGCGCTGCGAAACGCCGTGATGCGGCGAGTCGGGCATATACACCAAATAGCGGGAAGGGATCGAGAGGTGCGTGGTTAAGCGCGCACCTTTACTTCCAATAGGGTCTTTGGTCGCTTGCACCACCAACGCCTGACCTTCATGAAGCAACTGGCCGATGGTCTGCTGCTCATCGAGCGGCGTGCCGGGTGGCATCACTTCGTGGGCATGAATAAATGCCGCCCGCTCTAAGCCAATATCAACAAAGGCAGCCTGCATACCAGGCAACACACGCACTACTTTGCCTTTGTAGATATTGCCCACGATGCCACGCCGACGGGAACGCTCGATCAGTGCCTCTTGCAAAACGCCATTTTCAACCAGCGCGACGCGGGTTTCCATTGGCGTTAAATTGATGAGAACTTCACCGCTCATGCAAAATTCCTTGTTGGTTGACGTATTCCTTGCCAGCGATACAGGCGGCGTTGCCCTCTATATCTAGAGAATTAAACGCGCTGCCAGATAGGAACTCCCTGTCGGCATAGCAAGTGCGTCGTCTCATACAGCGGTAGCCCTACCACTGCTGAGTGACTGCCTTGAATCTGTTTTACAAATATGGCGGCTAACCCCTGTATTGCGTAGCCACCAGCCTTATCAGCAGGTTCACCCGTGCGCCAATAGGCAACGATTTCATCAGCGCTTATCTCACGCATTGTCACCTGAGTAGTCACGCAGGAGGAGAGCATACCTTCTGGCCCACTTATCGCCACAGCGGTAAGCACCTCGTGGCACCGCCCCGAAAGCAGCCGCAGCATCTCGGCGCCCTCCTCAGCATTCGCTGGTTTACCTAGGATACGCCCATCGACCACCACAGCGGTATCTGAACCTAGGATAGGCAAGTGGGTAAAAGGGGCTGCTGCCTCGGCTTTGGCAACTGCTAAGCGCTGCACATACGCTTGAGCCGACTCACCCACCTGCGGAGTCTCATCAATATCACAAGGGTGAACCGCGACCGGCACACCAATGGATGCCAGCAAAGCTCGACGGCGTGGAGAGGCAGACGCTAAACACAAAACAGGCGCAGTCATGAAGCGGCCAACCGACGTTCTAATGCCTGGAACATCGTCGCTAGCCATGGCCATAGCAACGCACTGATCAGCGCGGGAATCAAAAAGGCTAAATGAATCGAAAAATCACCCACGATAGTGCGTAGCCATTGAGCAACTAATTGCATCAAGCCCAACAGCACCAACACCAGCGCTGACTGCTGTACCAGTGAATAAGCACGGAAGCGGGGATAGACCAGCGCACACAGGAAGGCCAGCAGTGCATAAATAAGCGCATGCTGGCCCAGCACGGTGCCTTCAATTAAATCCATCAAAATCCCCAGCACAAAGCCATGAAAAACGCCGACTCTGTCGGGTGTGCGCATACACCAGTAGATCAGCATCAGCCCTAACCACTCAGGGCGATATACCTGCCAGCCATCGGCCAGCGGCATCACCTGCAAGCAAAGAGCCAAGACCAAACTAAACCAAATAATCACTAGCGGAACAATCGGTGCTCGTGGCATCAGGGCACCTCTTGAGATGATGCATTTGAGTCGCGCAACGCATTATTGGGACTTGTTGAAAGCTGGAGTGAAGAGCGCAAGGCTTCTGCGGAGATATCCAGCGTCTCATCCCAGGCATGCTCTTCTACCTCCTCTCGCGGGGGCGGAAAAAGTAGCAAGAAATGACGCGAGCGCTGCAGTTGAGCCATCGGTTCGGCCGTCACGCGAGCAAAAGGCTGCCCCGGATCGTGAAACACCTCGGTGACTCGCGCCACGGGGTAACCCGGAGGAAAGCGTCCAGCCAAGCCCGATGTGGTCAGTAAATCACCTTCACGGATATCAGCCGTATCAGGTACGTGCATCACATTAACGCTGCTGTAACGCCCCGCCCCTTGGACGATAAAACGTAAGCCATTGCGGTTTAACTGAACCGGCAACGCATGACTGGCATCAGCTAACAGCAGTACCCGACTTGAGTAGGCAGAGACCGCGGTAATTTGCCCCACCAAGCCCGAGGCATCAATCACCGGCTGCCCCACGTAGGTGCCATTGCGATGGCCGCGATTAATCACCATCTGATGACTAAAGGGGTCGTTATCAAGCGACAACAGTTCGGCGGTGATATAAGGAATATCACGCCGCTTCGCGGCTTTTAGTAATTCGCGCAGCTCGCTGTTTTCCGCGGTCAAATTCGCCATTCGCTGACCACGATGGGAAAGGGTGAGAATCTGCTCACGCAGGCGACGATTTTCATCCACCAACGCCTGCTGATCGGAGAGCGCAAGCGACCCCCAATTCAACAGGTCGCTAGGCACACTGACGACCCATTGAATAGGAGCAACGACCATCGACATTTGCGCGCGCACTTTCTCCATACGCGTGAAATGCTGGTCGACAAACATCAATGCACTGGCGGCCAAGACGCAAAAAAACAGCCGGTAGCCCGGCAGTGGCCCGTGCGAAAACAGCGGTTTAATAGGCAATCCCCCCGCAATTAACCGCTGCGATTAGTCGCTCGACAGCAACTCAAAGGTGTGCTGATCAATCATCTCCAGCGCCTTACCACCGCCGCGAGCAACGCAGGTCAACGGGTCTTCGGCAACAATTACCGGCAACCCTGTCTCTTCAGCGATCAGCTTGTCCAGGTCTCGCAACAGCGCCCCACCGCCCGTTAGCACCAAGCCTCGCTCAGCGATGTCGGATGCCAACTCAGGCGGTGACTGCTCAAGGGCGCTCTTAATCGCGGCCACGATAGAACCCAGGGTTTCTTGCAATGCTTCCAGGGTTTCGTGGGAATTGAGCGTGAAGCTGCGTGGAATGCCTTCGGCCAGATTACGACCGCGCACGTCAATTTCGCGCAGTTCGCCACCGGGGTAGGCGCAACCAATCTCTTCCTTGATGCGCTCGGCTGTCGCTTCGCCTATCAGGCTGCCGTAGTGACGACGTACATAGGCGGTAATGGCCTCATCAAAGCGGTCGCCGCCCACCCGAATCGATTCGGAGTAGACCACGCCGTTGAGTGAAATAATCGCGATTTCAGTGGTACCACCACCGATATCCACCACCATCGACCCCTGCGCTTCATCAACCGGAAGGCCAGCGCCAATTGCCGCCGCCATGGGTTCTTCGATCAAGAACACCTCGCGGGCACCTGCCCCTTCGGCAGACTCACGAATCGCCCGACGTTCTACTTGTGTTGACATGCAAGGAACGCATACCAGAACGCGTGGACTGGGGGTTAAGAAGGTGCTTTGGTGAACTTTACGGATAAAGTGCTGAAGCATCTGCTCGGTGACGGTGAAGTCGGCAATAACGCCATCTTTCATCGGCCGAATCGCGGTAATATTGCCGGGCGTACGCCCCAGCATTCGCTTGGCATCAGTACCAACTGCCGCGACGCTGCGCATATTGCCAGACTGGCGGATAGCAACCACGGACGGCTCATCGAGCACGATACCGCGACCGCGAACATAAATCAGTGTGTTGGCCGTACCCAAGTCGATCGATAGATCGCTGGAAAACAGCCCCCTCAAACGTTTAAACATGGATGTTGTTACCTAGTGCAGACCGGGAACCCTGTGCGGATGCAAACGGTATCACCGCAACCCCCTGGCAGCAAGCACGAGTCGCGCCTAACACTGCCCGTTAAGGCCAAGATGTGGTACCTTTTGCGGCTATTTTCCACGTCTGCAACACAAGACGTTTTTTTGATATCGGTATGTATACCGCTTAAAGCCGATTATGTTCCATCACGTTTATAAGGAAATATCGATCATGGCGCTTGAAGAATCTCATGTGCGCCGGGCCGCTCACTTGGCCCGACTCGCTGTCAGCGATGACCAAGCCAGCGGCTTTGTAGACGACCTAAGCCGGATTCTGGACATGGTCGACCAGCTACAAAGCCTCGATACTGAAGGCGTTACGCCGCTCGCCCATCCGCTAGATGCGACCCAGCGACTGCGCGCCGATGAAGTGACGGAAACCAACCAGCGCGACACGTTTCAGCGCTGTGCTCCGGCAGTGGAAAATGGCCTGTATCTCGTGCCCCGCGTCGTTGAATAAGTACGCTGAGTAACAACGCACGAATATTTAATCAAGCCACCACTATTGCCTCTTTTTTTCTCCCCTGAACGGAGCTTCTGGGTCATGTACGAGAAAACCTTAACGCAACTCGCCGCCGCGCTAAAAAGCGGTGAGTTCTCAAGCCGCGAGCTGACCGCTCACTATTTGCAGCGTATCGAACAGGCTGACGGCAAGCTGAATAGTTTTATCAGCGTGACCGCCGAGCAAGCGCTGAAACAGGCTGAAGTAGCCGACAACGCCCGAGCGGCAGGCAACGCCGGGCCGCTGTCAGGCATTCCCCTAGCGCTCAAAGATATTTTTTGCACCCAGGGCGTGAAAACCAGCTGCGGTTCAAAAATGCTGGATAATTTTATCGCCCCCTACAACGCCACAGTGGTTGAAAAGCTCAACGCGGCGGGCACGATCAGCCTGGGCAAAACCAATATGGACGAGTTCGCCATGGGCTCCTCCAACGAAAACAGCTACTACGGCCCGGTCAAAAATCCCTGGGATCTGACAGCGGTGCCCGGCGGCAGCTCCGGCGGCAGCGCAGCAGCAGTCGCGGCTGGTTTGGTGCCCGCCGCCATGGGTACCGACACCGGCGGCTCGATTCGCCAGCCCGCGGCATTTTGTGGCATCACCGGTTTAAAGCCCACCTATGGTCGTGTGTCGCGCTTCGGCATTATTGCCTACGCCTCAAGCCTTGATCAGGCTGGCCCCATGGCGCGCAGCGCCGAAGATTGCGCCCACCTACTGGGTGTTATTGCGGGCCATGACGGCCGCGATTCCACCAGCGTTGCCCGCGGCGTACCCGACTATGTGGAAGGCCTTAATGCCCCCCTCTCGGGCCTCAAGATCGGGCTTCCCAAAGAGTATTTCGGCGATGGTTTAGACCCTGATGTCGAAAAAGCCGTCCGTGAGGCGGTAAAAGTTTACGAATCCCTAGGCGCGACGGTTCGTGAGGTCAGCCTACCGCATACCCACTATGCGATTCCGGCCTACTACGTGATCGCCCCCGCGGAAGCCTCTTCCAACCTGTCCCGCTACGACGGTGTGCGTTTTGGTCACCGCTGCGACAATCCCAGCGATTTGATTGACCTCTACACACGTTCGCGGGCTGAAGGCTTCGGCGAAGAAGTTAAACGACGCATCCTGATCGGCACTCACACGCTCTCTGAAGGCTTCTTTGACGCTTACTACACCAAAGCCCAGCAGGTGCGCCGTTTGATCCGTCAGGACTTCCTGGACGCCTTTGAAGACGTCGACGTGCTGATGGGCCCCGCCTCGCCTACCCCCGCGTTTGACCTGGGTGCCAAAAAAGATCCGGTGTCGATGTACCTGCAGGATATCTACACTATCGCGGTGAACCTAGCGGGCATTCCCGGCATCAGCGTGCCGGCGGGTTTGGCCGGTGGCCGCCCCGTTGGTCTCCAGATTCTGGGCACCCACTTTGCCGAAGCGCAGCTGCTTAACGTCGCTCACCAGTTTCAGCAAGCGACCGACTGGCACTTACAACGTCCTGCCTTTGCCGAGGAGTACGCCTAATGCAATGGGAAACCGTGATTGGGCTTGAAGTCCACGTTCAGCTCGCAACGCGTTCAAAAATCTTTTCCGGTGCCTCAACGGCGTTTGGCGCCGAGCCAAACACCCAGGCCTGCGCGGTGGATTTAGGCCTACCTGGCGTGCTGCCAGTGCTCAATGAGCAGGCCGTGGCCATGGCCGTGCAGTTTGGCCTGGCGGTGCATGCGGATATCGCCGAAGTCTCGGTGTTTGACCGTAAAAATTACTTCTACCCCGACCTGCCCAAGGGTTATCAAACCAGCCAGATGTACCATCCCATCGTCGGCCCTGGCGATGTTGAGATTACGTTGGAAGATGGCAGCACCAAGCGTATCCGCATTCACCATGCCCACCTTGAGGAAGATGCCGGTAAATCGCTGCATGAAGATTTTCACGGCATGACCGGTATCGACTTGAACCGTGCTGGCACGCCGCTACTGGAGATCGTCTCCGAGCCGGATATGCGTAGCGCCAAAGAGGCCGCGGCGTATCTCAAAGCGATTCACTCGATCGTTACTTACCTGGGCATTTCCGACGGCAATATGGCGGAAGGCTCCATGCGTTGCGACGTTAACGTCTCGGTACGCCCCAAAGGTCAGGAAGCCTTTGGCACCCGCGCTGAGATTAAAAACGTTAACTCTTTCCGTTTTGTCGAGCGCGCCATTGCCTTTGAGGTTGAGCGACAAATTGAGCTGATCGAAGATGGCGGCAGCGTGGTTCAAGAAACCCGCTTGTTTGACCCAGACCGTGATGAAACCCGCAGCATGCGTACCAAGGAGGAGGCCAACGACTACCGTTACTTCCCCTGCCCTGACCTGCTGCCGGTGGTGCTTGACCAAGCTTATCTTGACCACCTGCGTGGCCAGTTGCCCGAGCTGCCAGCAGATAAGCGTGAGCGCTTCCAGAACGAGCTGGGTCTGTCTGCTTATGACGCCAATGTCATCTCCGCCAGTCGCGATATGGCCGAATTCTTTGAAGCGGTGCATAGCGAGTGCGGCGATGCCAAGCAGGCAGCTAACTGGGTACAGGGTGAACTTTCCGGGGCACTTAACCGCGAAAACCTGAGCATTGCCAATAGCCCGATCTCAGCGCGCCAGCTAGGCGAGCTGATCAGCCGCGTACTGGATGACACCATTAACGGCAAAGCCGCTAAGGAGGTTTTTCAGGCGTTGTGGAACGGTCAGGGTGAGTCCGCCGACGAGGTGATTGACGCAAAAGGCCTCAAGCAGGTGACCGACACCGGCGCCATTGAAGCAATGATCGATCAAGTGATTGCCGACAGCCCCGCTCAGGTCGCCCAGTACTGCGACTCGGAGCCGGAAAAACGCGGCAAAATGATCGGCTACTTTGTTGGTCAGGTGATGAAGGCGTCGCGCGGCACCGCCAACCCACAGCAGGTGAACGGCTTGCTAAAAGAGAAGCTCGACGCGCTGCTGTAAAACCCAAAAAAACGGCTGCCTAGGCAGCCGTTTTTTTAATGACACACATTTGAACTAGGCCAACTGGCTGGGTTGGGTAAATCGCTTCAACTGCGCGCACCCAGCGGCCCACACATCGGCTTCAAACTCGGCGATGGCGGCGGTAGGGAAGCCAAGCCCCTGAGCAGGGCTGCCCTCTACTAATAACCCCGCCAGCTCGCCTACCAGCGGCATATGGCTGACCAGCATGATCGGCGCACCTTCAGGCTGCTCAAGCAACCAGTCGCTTACTGCATGAGGCGAGTCATCCGGAGTGATAAAATCCAGCGTTTCCAGCGAGGCTCCCAGCGCATCACATAGCGTTTGCGCGGTTTGCTGCGCGCGAGAATAGGGGCTGGCATAAATTTGCGGCATAAACAGCTCCCCATCAGCCACGCGCTCAGTCAGCCAACGGGCCATTTTTTTGACCTCCTGCTCACCATGAGGCGTTAATCGACGCGCTTGGTCGGGATACCCCGGTGCGGCCTCAGCGTGGCGCATAATCAACACATCAGGCATTCCTGCCTCCCTTGTCCTTAGAAACCTGGCCCTTAGAAACCTGGTTCTTAGAAGCGTGGTTGTGAGGAGCTTGGTCTCGATGGGCCTGCTGTACGGCTTCACGGGGCAGAATAAACTCTACATCGCTACTCTGCTCACCCATCATAAGGGTGCGCGCCATCTCCTGGGCGGGCACGCCGTCAAACAGCACATGATTGAGACCTTCCGCCAACGGCATATAAACACCCATTTCACTCGCTTTAGCGCATACCAGTTTAACGGTGTTTACCCCTTCTGCGACCTGGCCAAGGGCATCAACCGCCTCTTCCAACGTACGCCCTTCGCCCATGGCGTAGCCAACACGATAATTACGCGACAGGTTAGACGAGCAGGTAACGATCAAATCCCCCACCCCCGCCAGTCCTAAAAAGGTCATTGGGTTAGCCCCCTGGGCAACGGCAAAGCGGCTCATTTCGGCTAAGGCGCGAGTCATCAGCATACTGCGGGTGTTTTCGCCCATGCCCAGCGCCGCCGCCATACCGGCGGCAATCGCATAAATATTTTTCAGTGCACCACCCAGTTCAACACCATGACGGTCATCGCTAGCGTACACACGAAAGTAACGGCAACCCAATACTTGCTGTACGCGGGTGCGGGTAAGCGGGTCAGCGCTGGCAATCACGGTAGCAGTTAACTGCTTATCGGCAATTTCAGAGGCCAGATTTGGGCCCGCAATCACGCCAATGTGACTAAAGCCCGTTTCCTGCTCGAGTACCTGGCTCATCAGCAGAAAGCCCTTCTGCTCGATCCCCTTGGTGGTACTGACCAGTATCTGCTCGGGTCTCAACCACGCTTTCGCCGCCTGCACAACGCTGCGAAAGGCCTTTGAAGGAATAGCGATGAGTACAAGCTCCGCGTCGGCCAGCACGGCTTGGAGGTCGGTTGAGGCTTTCACTGCCGGATTCATTGCATAGTGGGGCAGATAACGACCGTTACGATGCTCTTGGTTGATTTGTGTGACCAGCGTTTCGTCACGCATCCACTGACGAACGCGGGCACCATTATCGGCGGCAATACTTGCTAGCGCCGTACCAAAACTACCGCCTCCCAGCACCGCTACGTTGGTTGTCACTGGGACATTGGTTTGCTGCTCAGCCATGACGATATCCTGATCGTTAGTCTCTTACATTTACTGGGTACTTTAGCATCTTCACTAACAGATGCGGCCCGCTTGGAAATCCAAGCGGGCCGCGTGTCTGACGCTATTGGCTCATTAAGCCGTCAAGACGCTATTCAGACGCTTCACGTAGGCAGCCGGGTCATCCAGATGGCCGCCCTCTGCAATAATTGCCTGATCGAGCAGGATGTGGGCTAACTGTCCAAATTGATCGCCTTCAGCCCCTTCCAAACGCGCTACCAGCGCGTGGCTAGGGTTAAGCTCAAGAATCGGCTTCACCTCGGGCAGCGGCTGACCGGCGGCTTCCATAATGCGGCGCATCTGGTAGCCCATTTCATGCTCGGGTAGCACGACGCAGGCCGGTGAATCGGTAAGGCGGTGAGTCACTTTTACCTCTTGAACACCATCGCCCAGCGCTTCTTTTACGCGCTTCACCAGTTCCTCTTTGGCTTTAGCGGTCTCCTCCTGAGCTTTTTTCTCTGCTTCGTCTTCCACATCGCCAAGATCAAGCTCGCCCTTGGCCACATCAGCAAAGGTTTTACCGTCGAATTCAGTCAGATGGCTCATCAACCAGTCATCGATACGGTCAGACAACAGCAGAACCTCGATGCCTTTTTTGCGGAAGATCTCCAGGTGAGGGCTGTTTTTCGCCGCATTGAAGCTATCAGCTACGACGTAATAAATCTTCTGCTGCCCCTCTTTCATGCGCTCGACATAGTCTGCCAGCCCGTGCTCCTGGGCAGCCGTATCGGTATGGGTTGAGGCAAAGCGCAGCAGACCAGCAATTTTTTCCCGATTAGAGGGGTCTTCGCCCGGCCCTTCTTTCAACACGCTACCAAAGGTATTCCAGAACGTCTGGTACTGCTCTTTATCTTTGGCCAGCTTCTTCAGCATATCCAAACCGCGCTTAGTAAGCGCCGATTTGATCTTATCAACATTGGGATCCTGCTGGAGCAGCTCACGGGATACGTTTAGCGACAGTTCGCGGGTATCCAGTACGCCTTTGATAAAGCGCAGGTAGAGCGGCAGGAACTGTTCGGCATCGTCCATAATAAAGACACGCTGAACGTAGAGCTTAACGCCCCGGGCACCGTCGCGCTCAAACAGGTCAAAAGGTGCCCGACCCGGTACATAGAGCAGGCTAGTGTATTCGAGCTTGCCTTCGACCTTGTTGTGGCTCCAGGTCAGGGGGTCAGAGAAATCGTGGGCAACGTGCTTGTAGAACGCCTTGTACTCATCGTCGGAAACCTCGCTCTTGGGACGCGACCACAGCGCCGTCGCCTCGTTAACGGTTTCCCAGGTAGTCACTTCACTACCCTCGATAGGATTGCCCTCGTCGTCCTTCGCCGTTTCTGTTTTCGGCATGCGCACGGGGACTTCGATATGATCCGAGTACTTACGAACCAAGCCCTGCAGCCGATAGTCGTCAGCAAACTCTTTGGCGTCCTCTTTCAGATGCAGAGTGATTTCTGTACCGTGCTGAGCACGCTCAATATCGGCAACGGTAAATTCACCTTCCCCTTTCGAGCGCCACTCAACGCCTTCTGAAGCGTCTGTACCCGCCTTGCGGGTGCGCACCGAAATTTCATCAGCGACGATAAAACCCGAGTAGAAACCAACGCCGAACTGACCGATTAGCTTGGCGTCTTTCTGCTGCTCACCAGAGAGCTGCTTGAGAAACTCAGCGGTACCGGAACGCGCAATGGTACCCAAGTTGGCGATCACGTCTTCCCGGTTCATGCCAACGCCATTATCACGTAGGGTGATAGTGTTGGCATCGCGGTCGTGTTCGATTTCAATGCGTAGTTCGCTGTCGCCTTCGTAGAGCGCATCGTTATCGAGAGCCGCGTAACGTAGCTTATCGCAGGCGTCGGCGGCGTTTGAGATAAGCTCGCGTAAGAAAATCTCCCGGTTAGAGTACAGGGAGTGAATCATCAAATTCAGCAGTTGCTTAACTTCCGTCTGAAAGCCTAGCGTTTCTTCGTGGTTAGCCGATTTATCAGTCGCTTGTTCGTGGGTAGCTGTAGTCATGCGCTTAGCCCTTATCAATCACGTTGAGTCGCATCCCTCTGCGTGTAGATGCAGTGGGATAAAATGGTTTCGTGGAGTAGATATGGGGATAGGCAGCGATTTTTCAAGCAGCCTTGATCAAGAAGCCACTGGCGGTAGCAAGCCGCTGGGGTCAAGAAGGCGTCATATCGGGATCGGTATATTTCCAGGCTCGATAGCCTTCCAGGCGCTGATCGATACGATTGAGCAGCCAGCCGACAATCAGCACGTCATCCACCACGCCGATTAGCATCAGAAAATCGGGTATCAGATCGAACGGCAGTACCAAATAACCCAGCGCTAATGCCATCATGCCGAATGCCGACCAGGGAATAGGCCGAAAATCGCCACGCATGACGTCTCGCGTCATGGGGATAAACAGTTTTAAAGCACGCACTATACGTTTTGTCGCCCAAACGCGGGATTTGAGTCGACGCAGCAACGACCAAGTGGATAATGGGGCCATAGGTAATTAAATCCTTTTAGTATCTGGGCTGTCAGATCATGACGGCTAATATTCGTTCAGTATAGCGGTTGCACCGCAAACTGCGTGGGCTGCTCCCGAGCCCCGATTAAGTGACACCGATTTACAGAGAGAGAGCACCATGTTGGTTTCGCCATTTCGCCATACCGCCCGCGTGCTGTGTACAGCACTACTGGCGGGATTACCTGCACTTTCGTGGGCCGCATCCGATAGTGAGTTACGCGATGCCCTCGCTGCTGCCCGCGAGCAGCAGTGGGCACGGGTCGATGAGCGCTCAATTGAAGACCACCCGCTGCGTGGCTATGTGGAGTACCACCGCTTAAGGGGGCAATTGCCTAACGTGGCTCCTGAAAGGGTGCATCAATTTATCGACCAGCACGCAGACTCTCCTCTAGCAGGGTGGCTGCGTGGTCAAGCGATCGCAAAGTATGGCCAT
Organism: Halomonas sp. A3H3; assembly: GCF_000982975.1. NCBI lineage: Bacteria > Pseudomonadati > Pseudomonadota > Gammaproteobacteria > Oceanospirillales > Halomonadaceae > Halomonas > Halomonas sp. A3H3. The sequence goes on from NZ_HG423343.1 coordinate 5,131,191, forward strand.
GCGGGTCGCTATAGCGACCTGCTGGCAGTGGCCGATGGCGAGCCTGCGGGCACGGTTCGCCAGTGCTACTACTACACGGCGCTGCTGGATGAGCAGCCTCAGCAGGCGAGCGAAGCGGGGTTGGCTTTATGGCGCGTAGGCAGCTCGCAGCCTAATGCTTGCGACCCGCTATTTGCACGCCTGCGGGCCAATGGCACTATTGATGCCACAGCTATTTGGGAGCGTAAAATGCTCGCCTGGCAGGCGGGAGAAACGCGCCTATCGAGCTATCTTGGTGGGCTATTAAGCGGTCAGTGGCAAACCGCTCTAGAGACGGTGGATAGTGCCACCGCGCGCAGCAGCGCCATTACCCAGGCGCCCAGCTGCCTAGGCCCCGAGTGTGCCGCCACGGCAAGCTTCTACCGGGCCGCCATGCAGCGCTACACCCGTGAAGATACGCCTGCAGCCTTTGCCGCCTGGCAGACGCTCTCGTCGCGTTTAAACCTGCTGCCCAGTGACCGTCAAGCTATTGAAGAAGAACTGGCTTTTTACGCCCTGGTGCGCAATGTACCGGGCACGCTAAGCTGGGTTGACAGCGTGCTACCGGGCCTGGAAAGCGAGCGCGTATTAGAGCTGCGTGTCCGCAATGCGCTGGCTAGCCGGGATTGGAACGGAGTGCTCTACTGGATTGCCGAAATGCCCGCTATCCAGCAGGAGAATAGCCGTTGGCAGTATTGGCTGGGCCGCGCCAATGAGCAGCTTGGCAACCAGGCGGCCGCCGAAGCACGCTACCAACAGGCTGCGCAGGATCGCAGTTTTTACGGCTTTGCAGCAGCAGAAAAGCTCGGCCAACCCTATCAACTGAATCTTGAACGCAATCATTTTGACGAAGCGTCGCGTCAACGTATTGCCCAACTACCCGCCGTTCAGCGCACCGAGGCCTTGCTACGCATTGGTGAGGATGGTCTCGCCAACAGTGAGTGGCTGCACGCGGTGCAGAGCGGTTCGCCGCAACAGGCACGAGCGCTAGCCGACTATGCCGCTCAACAGCAGTGGCATGCGCGCCTGGTGCAAACCACCATTGCCGCTGAAATGTGGGACGCCTTGGATTGGCGCTTCCCCCAGGCCTACCACGACAGCTTTCAACATTGGGGCCGTCTCACCGGCGTGGATCCATACCTATTGATGGCCATTACCCGGCGTGAAAGCGCTTACAACCCTAACGCCCTTTCACCGGCCGGGGCGCGTGGATTAATGCAGCTAATGCCCGGTACCGCCAGCCAAGTCAGTCGCGAATTGGGCATTAGCGATCCTGGCCCCTACGGCGTTCTCGACCCAGAGCTTAATATTCGCCTGGGCAGCACCTACCTGCGCGACAAGCTGCAACGCTACCAGGGCAATCGACTGGCCGCCGCAGCGGCTTATAATGCGGGCCCTGGCCGCGTCGATCAGTGGCTGGGCGATGGCGTAGAGGCCTTTGATCTCTTTGTAGAGAGCATCCCTTTCCGCGAAACTCGCGACTACGTGCAGGCGGTGCTTAGCTATCGGGTGATTTTTGAAAGCCTCGCTAACGGTGGCAGCAGCGAAGGCGTTTCACTACTTAGCGATAACGAGCAGCAGGTACGCTACGACCGAGCCCTGCTGGCCCGCCGCTAAGCCCTTCTCTACTTACCATATTACCAGCGCCTGGTTTATACCGGGCGCTGTGTTAATGCCAGCCGAATACCAAACACCACCAATACACTGCCCGTCACGGCATTAAGCGCTTGCGCAAAACGTGCGTTAGCCAACCATTTGCCGGCGCTTCCCACCATCATGACCACGCTGATTTGCCAAATATTGGCGATGATAAAGTGCACCCCTGCCAGCCATAGCGACTTCAGTAGCGCAGGATCCCCAGGAGCAATGAACTGAGGCAAAAAAGCCATGTAGAACACTACGGTTTTGGGATTCAACACATTGGACAAAAAACCCTCTTTAACCGGCTGCCAGCGCGAAACGGCAGGCACACCTTCTAGCACACCATTAACCGGCAGTGGCTGGCCTTTCCGCGCTGCTAACAAGCTGGTAATACCCAGCCAAATTAGGTAGCCCGCCCCCAGCAGCTTCAGCATATGAAACGCCCAGGCCGACTGGAGCAGGATCAACGAAATGCCCAATGCAGAAATCGTGGCATGCACAAACAGGCCGCAGCAGATAGCTAAACTCGTGGTGACCCCATCGCGGATGCCTCCGCGGGCCGTATTGCGTATCACCAGCAACGTATCAACACCGGGGCTTATCGTCAGCAACGTGATCGCTACCAAAAAGGAAATAAACTGCGCATCAATAAAACCTAACTGCATCATTTGTGCTTGCTCGCAACCAAATAAAAAATCTTAGGAATGTCGCTGGACGACAGCCGTGTTTACATCTAGAGTAATTGTAGCGGGTGGACAATAGAGTTGCCCGTGATTACTAAGCACGTTAAGGAAATAGAAAATGGCAACTGGCACTGTTAAGTGGTTCAACGACACTAAAGGCTTCGGCTTCATCTCTCCTGATGACGGCGGAGACGATCTGTTCGCCCACTTCTCCGAAATTCAAGCTGAAGGCTTCAAGACCCTGCAAGACGGTCAAAAAGTCAGCTTTGAAGTGACTCAGGGTAAAAAAGGCCTTCAGGCTTCCAACATCCGCCCAGCTTAATTGCTAACGGATGGACAAAGGCCCGCATACGCGGGCCTTTTTTATTGCCTGACTATTGGCTAAAGAGAATCACTCAAGCGATCCTCTCTCACTCCGCGACTCTCCATTAGCACCGGTTTCCTGGCTATCTCCAGCGCTATCGACATCACGATTATCAGAATCACCGCTATCGGAGTCATTGCTGTCAAAGTCATTGCTATCAAGCTCGCCTGACGGCTCGACCACAGCACCACTCTCCGCCTCACGATTCTCCAACTCTTGGAATTGTTCCTCAAGCCGCTGCTGCGCTTCTTCAAAGCGACGTTCGGTGTCTTCAATCAAGGCGTCAACATCGGTTACATCACTGTCATCCTGCAAGGGTGTGCGCTCGGGCAGACTGCTTTCGGTGTCCCAGCTAGGCGGTACATCCTCGTTCTCCATCGGCTCCAAGGTTGGCGCCTGCTGCTCTACCTCCTGAAACTGCTCCTCCAAACGCTGCTCGGCCTCTTCAAAACGGCGTTCAGTTTCGGCAATGATGTCATCTACATCGGAACGTGTAGCTTCACCCGGCATAGCGCTCTCTTCATCGAGCACCTCTTCAGGATCCGCCGCCAAGGTGTCTTCACCAGCCTCAACCTCTTCACCGCCAGCCGTCGCACTGCCACTGGACTGAGTGCCGCTGGATTGGGGATCACTAGCCTGAGTGTCGCTATCCTCGCGCAGCGCTTCCGCTCGCTCAAGCTCCTCAGCAGCTTGGCGCTCCTCAATATCATCCTCTACTTCTTCAGGACTGGACATCTCAGTCGCGTTTTCAGCCGTGACCGACGCTTCTTCGCCCGCCCCCTCATCACGAGCCGTTTCTTCATCCGTCACCGCAGCATTATCATCGGGTGTCACGCTGGGATCTTCCTGGGAGTCACCGCAGGCACTCAGCAAAAGAGCCACGGCGGCGAGCGCGGGTATCCACACGCGATTTGCCATTTAATTCTTCTCCTTTATAACGTTAACAATGTGAGCCAAAAGAACTAAGGCCGGCTGGTCGAGGAGAGCAACGGGCACTCCTCAGGCAGTAACACACGCAGAGCAAGGGGCACTACTTCCGCGCAGAACTGGTCATAGTAGCGCGCTTCGCCGTCTAACGTGAGTGGCCAGGGCGAACCATTTGCCTGGGTGGTCACGGTTAGTTGGGTCGTGGTGAAGTAGCGCACGAATCGCCCGTCATAGGGGAAACTCTGCAGCTCGCTAATGAGCTTGGTCAGTTCCGTTATCGACCGAAAGTCTTTGACCAGCAGCACGTCCAGACGGCCATCATCCAGCTTGGCACGCGGCCCCAGTACCTGTCCCCCGCCCGACTGGCGGCCATTACCTAGCGCCAGTAGCAACAAAGACGCACTCTCCTCTTTTTCGTCCCAATGGAGCGTGCCGCGATAGCTGCGGTGGCGCCAAGCCTTCAGCGCGCCCATCACTGAGTAAGCCCCGCCCCCGAGCAGCCGCTTAAGCGTTTTCGGTGTCGACGAGGTAACTTCAGCGCCAAACCCACCGGTGGTCATGTTGATATAGTAGCTGGTGGACGATTCGCCACCTGCACCTGCGGTCACGCGCACAACATCAATGGGATAGGCGCTTAACTCCCGTGCAGCGGCCAAAGCGGCGCCTGGCTCCAGCGGTAAACCAACGGAGGTAGCAAAATCATTGGCACTGCCTAGGGGCACAATGCCCAACGCAGGACGCCGGTCATGAGGCAAGCGCATCAGCCCGTTCATGACTTCACTGACGGTGCCATCGCCACCACAGGCAATCACGTGGGTAATGCCCATGGCGCCAGACTGCTCTGCAATATCCGCAGCGTCGCCCCCTTCCCAGGTAGCGCGAACCGTAATCAGCATCCCTGCCTGACGTTGTTCATTGACTGCTTCACGCAATGCCGGGTTACCGGCGGATTTACCATTGATAATCAGTAAATAGTGTTGCTGTGAGTCTGTCACTATTGTTATTCCTTTCCATGGTTTAACTACGGTTGTTCACTACTGCGCTAAACGCTTATGCCAGTGCTTTCTCGACCACCTCGTATACATTTGAAGATAGCGGCTGTTGTTTGATCCGCTCAAGCTCAGACCGCATTAGTGCTTGGCGGGTTTCATCAAAGCGCTGCCAGCGGGTTAACGGGGTGATTAGCCGCGCGGCAATTTCCGGGTTAAGCCGGTTGAGCTCAATGACCACATCAGCCAGCAGTTGGTAGCCTTGACCATCCAAACGGTGGAAATTGACCCGGTTCTGAGCAAAGGCGCCGACCAATGCACGGACTCGATTGGGATTCTTGAGTGAAAAGGCGGGATGCTGCATCAGGTACTTCACCCGCTCAAGCACATCTGGCTGAGGGCGCGATACCTGGACGGTGAACCACTGATCCATCACCAGCGGGTCATGCGCCCACTTCTCACCGAAGGCTTTGAGTGCTGGCGAAGCCAGGTCGTCGCGGTCGCTGTGCACCAGCAGGGTGAGCGCCTGACGCACATCGGTCATATTGTGGTCAGCAGCGAATTGGCTTTCACACAGTGCCAAGCCCTGCTCATCTTCAATCGACATAAGATAAGAGAGCGCCACGTTTTTCAGGCTACGCTGAGCTATTTGCTCAGATGTCGGCGCGTACGCTTCTTCCGTCACATTGGCTTCATAGATAGCCAGAAACTCATCCCGCAGAGCCACGGCTAATGACTGACGGACAAATTCCCGCGCGGCATGGATAGCATCTACATCCACAATGGGCTGCTGCTCGGCGATATATGCTTCAGAGGGTAGCGCCAGCATCTCTGCCAATACCGCCTTATCGCTCATTGGCCCGCTCAGCAGCGCTCTAAAGGCATCGACGACGCGGCTATCCATGACCTTTTCGACGCCATTCCTATGGGCAGCAATCAAGTCATCCAAGGCCAAAAGCGCCAGGCGTTGACCCGCATCCCAGCGGTTGAAACCATCGCTGTCGTGGGTCAGCAAGAAGGCGAGATCTTCCCTTGAATAGGGGTAATGCAGCTTCACCGGGGCGGAAAATTCGCGTAGCAAAGAGGGCACTGGCGCTTCGGCAACATCGGTGAATACGAACGTTTGCTCATCGTCACGTAGATGAATAACCGCGTCTTTGCCGAGCTTTTCGCCATTGAGCGTCAGGGTGAGATCCTGCCCCGACTTGGTACCTACCAGCCCCATACGCACCGGGATATGCAACGGCAGCTTATCTGGCTGGCCAGGTGTTGCAGGCGTACGCTGACGCAGCGTCAAGTGGTACTCGCCCTGAACATAATCATACTCACCGTGGGCATCAATATCCGGCGTTCCCGCCTGGGAGTACCAGCGCATAAACTGGCTGAAGTCTTCACCGGAGGCTTCAGCCATACAGCCGACAAAGTCTTCAATGGTCACCGCTTGACCGTCGAACCGCTCGAAGTAAAGGTCTGAACCGCGACGAAAGCTCTCCTCCCCTACTAAATTACGCAACATGCGTACGACTTCGGCCCCTTTCTCATAAATCGTCAGGGTGTAGAAGTTGGTAATTTCGATAAAGTGGTCGGGACGAATCGGATGCGCCGTGGGGCCAGCATCTTCGGCAAACTGGGCCGTGCGGAAAAAGGAGACATCCTGAATGCGCTTAACCGGCGCTGAATTGGTATCCGCTGAAAAGCACTGGTCACGAAAGACCGTGAAGCCCTCTTTCAGCGAGAGCTGGAACCAGTCGCGGCAGGTAACGCGATTGCCCGACCAGTTGTGAAAGTATTCGTGGGCGACTATGCCTTCCACGTTTTGGAACGCTGCATCGGTGGCGGTCTGGGGGTGGGTCAAGACTGCGGCAGAGTTAAAGATATTGAGGCCTTTGTTCTCCATCGCCCCCATATTGAAGTCATTGACGGCCACGATCATAAACAGATCCAGGTCGTATTCGCGCCCATACGCCTGCTCGTCCCACTCCATGGCACGCTTTAACGAGGCCATGGCATGCTCGGTCTTATCCAGGTTCTCTTTTTCTACCCAAATTTGCAGCGTGACATCCCGCCCACTCATGGTGGTGAAATGATCTTCTACGCTATGCAGGTTGCCTGCCACCAAAGCAAACAGGTAACAGGGCTTGGGGTGCGGGTCTTCCCAAGTAACAAAGTGGCGACCGCCCTCCAGCTCGCCGCGCTCAATCGGGTTACCGTTAGCCAGCAAAATCGGCTCTTGCTGCTGATCGCCGATCACAGTGACCTTAAAGGTCGCCATGACGTCTGGGCGGTCAGGGTAAAAGGTAATCCGCCGGAAGCCTTCGGCCTCGCACTGGGTGCAGTACATACCGTTGGATTGGTACAGCCCCTCTAACGCCGTATTCTCCTGCGGGGCGATCTCCACCTCGCTCTCCAACACAAAACGCTCGGGCACCTGAGCAATGCGCAGGACTTCATCATCTAGTTCATAAGCAGCGGCATCCAGCGGCGTTGCATCAATCGCCAGAGAGATAAGCTTTAGCTGCTCGCCATTTAAGGCGAGCGGTGCATTAGCGTCAGCTTCTGGATGTCGCTCAATCAACAGTCGCGCTTTCACACGGGTCGCGGCGGGGTCAAGATCAAACGTCAGCTCGGTATGAGTTACCCGGTAGGCGGGTGGCTGGTAGTCGCTTAAATAAACCGGCTGCGGATCAGACATAGTGCGTGACTCCTGTATAAAACGAATATTACATACTTCAAAATGTTCGACAGCTTAACACCGCTACCTAGTCGCGGAAGTTATCGAATTGGAGCGGTAAATCCGGCCCCTCTTCGCCGCGCAGCAATGCCATAACAGCTTGTAAATCGTCGCGCTTTTTACCCGTTACACGCACTTTCTCACCTTGAATTTGCGCCTGCACTTTGAGCTTGCTGGCCTTGATGCGCTTGACCACATCTTTGGCTTCCGCCGCGTCGAGCCCCTCCTTGAGAGCGACTTCCTGGCGTGCTTTCACGCCGGAGAGCACCGGGTCTTGAACATCCATACAGCGGGCATCGATACCCCGGGCGATTAAACGGGCTCGCAGCACATCGAGCATCTGCTTGAGCTGGAAATCGACTTCCGCCTCTAGCTGCACTTTGTCACCTTCAAGGGTGAAGCTGGCATCGACCCCCTTAAAATCGAACCGTGACTGCACTTCCCGGTTAGCTTGGTCTACGGCGTTAGCGCCTTCGTGTTTATCGAACTCTGAAACAATATCAAATGAGGGCATGATGTAATTCCTGAAAAGACATGACCACCTATTCTAGAGCAGCCAGCCCCCTAGGGGCCAATCCTGTTCTTTTTTGTTGGATTTTAGGGTGCATTATTGAGACAAATATTCACAAAACACCGAAAATACCTGTACAAAAATTATCTTCAAGTACCTCCATAAAGATGTTCAACCCTGTGCTGATAGCTTAGGCTAGCGGATTATGAATATTGGCTATTTTTCAGCTTTCCGCTTTATCAGGAGATACCATGAGTGACCGCGACACCCGCCACAAAGCCTCTATGGAGAAGCTTAAAACGCGCGTAGAGGAGAAAGTCGCCAGTGCTAACGAGCAGCGCGGCCTAATCATCATTAACACCGGTAACGGTAAAGGCAAAACAACCGCTGCCTGGGGCACGGTCACCCGCGCTTTGGGTTATGGCTATAAAGTGGGCGTAGTGCAGTTTATCAAGGGGTTGTGGGAGTGCGGCGAACGCAATCGATTGGAGGAGGATGCCAATCTAGAGGTGGCGATAATGGCTACCGGTTTCACCTGGGATACGCAAAATCGCCAAGCGGACACCGACGCCTGCCAAGCAGTGTGGAAAGAGGCTGAGCGTATGCTCGCAGACCCAGAGACCTATCTGGTGGTGCTCGACGAAATCACCTATATGCTCAAGTTTGGCTACCTGGAGATCGAAACCGTTAAACAAGCACTGGAGAATCGTCCTAAAGAACAGACAGTGATTATTACCGGCCGCAACGCTCACCGCGAACTCGTCGCTATGGCCGATACAGTGACTGAAATGCAGGAAGTGCGCCATGCCTTCAACAATGGCCTGCAGGCGCGTCGGGGTATCGACTTTTAAATAGCAAAAGGGGCAACTAAGTTGCCCCTTTTGCTCATCTGCTCACTAATGGCCCGCTTAAAGCGTGCTTAGCTATCGAACGGGTTACGTAGCACGATGGTTTCCATGCGGTCTGGACCGGTGGAGATAATATCGATACTGGTACCTACCTGCTCTTCAAGGTAACTGATATAAGCGCGGGCATTGGCAGGTAAATCCTCTACCTTTTTAGCCCCTAGAGTCGACTCTTTCCAGCCTGGCAGGTCTTCGTAGAGGGGTTCAACAGCTTCATAGCCTTCTGAATCCACTGGCGTTTCCAGCACGTCACCATCTTTACTGCGATAGCCAACGCACACGCGGATATTTTCCAGCCCGTCCAGTACGTCCAGCTTGGTCAGGCAGATACCGGTGACCGAGTTGATTTGCACCGCGTGACGCAGTGCCACAGCGTCAAACCAGCCACAGCGGCGGGCACGGCCAGTGGTAGCACCAAACTCGTGGCCACGCTCGGCAAGGTGGCGGCCATCGACATCGAACAGCTCAGTGGGGAACGGGCCTGAACCAACACGGGTGGTATACGCCTTGGTGATACCCAGCACGTAGTCCAAATAGAGCGGGCCGACGCCAGAGCCGGTGGCTGTGCCGCCTGCGGTGGTGTTAGAGCTGGTTACATAGGGGTAGGTACCGTGGTCGATATCCAACAGCGAGCCCTGAGCCCCTTCAAACAGGATATTCTCACCGGCTTTTCGCAGGTCGTGCACCATACTGACGGTATCGCACACCATGGGACGCAGCTCTTCGGCCATTTGCATCGCCGTGTCCAGCACTTCCTGGAAGTCGACCGCCGGTTCACCGTGGTAATTCACCAACACGAAGTTGTGGTAGTCGAGCACTTCGCCCAACTTGGAAGCGAAACGTTCGCGATGCAGCATATCGCCTAAGCGCAGGCCACGACGGGCGACTTTGTCTTCGTAGGCAGGCCCAATGCCCCGGCCAGTGGTGCCAATTTTGGCAATGCCACGGGCTTTTTCACGGGCCTGATCCAGGCGCACATGGTAGGGCAGGATCAGCGGACAAGCTGGCGACAGACGCAGGCGTTCGCGTACTGGCACACCTTTGGCTTCCAGCTCACGGATCTCTTTGATCAGCGCTTCCGGCGAAAGCACCACACCATTACCAATCACGCAGGTTTTGCCTGGGCGCAAAACGCCAGATGGAATCAGGTGAAGAACGGTCTTTTCACCGTCGATGACCAGCGTATGACCCGCGTTATGGCCACCTTGAAAACGCACCACGGCGGATGCGGATTCAGTCAGCAGGTCAACGATTTTACCCTTGCCTTCGTCACCCCATTGGGTGCCCAGCACTACGACATTCTTACCCATTATGATGCACTCGTCTCTTGTGTCAGGGCCGTTGGCTGCCAACGACCATCGATAAGCTCAAGACGGCGGTCACACTCATGCTCCGCCGGCCCAGTACGCTGCCCTGGCAGCGCTTGAATCACGCGTTCCCCCTGCTCACGCAGCGCGACAATGGCAGCGTTGAGCGACTCATCCTGCACAGCGGGCGACCAAATAGCCCCGCGACTCGGGGAGGCCAGCGCCAGCGACGCCAGCTGTTTCAGATCCATCGAGAAGCCGGTGGCCGGGCGCGCACGACCAAAAGCCCGCCCGGTATCGTCATAACGTCCGCCTTTAGCCAACGCATGTCCGTAGCCCGGCACATAAGCGGCAAACATCATACCCGTGTGGTATTGATAGCCGCGCAGTTCCGCCAAGTCAAAGTAGAGCGACACATCAAAGCGTGCCAGCACCCCTTGATAGAGCGCATCCAACTGATCCAGTGCCGCCGTGACCGAGGCCGGCGCACCGGCAAAACGCTCCCGCGCCTGGCGTAAAACATCCGCACCGCCGTGCAGATCACCCAGAGCTAACAGCATGTCCGCTAAGGCCGGGTCGCTGACGCTGGCATCTACATGCTGCGCCAGTTGACTGGGTGATTTTAGCGCTAACGCCTCAAATAACGCACGCTCCTGCTCGTCACTGAGCGCTGCCGCTTCTGCAAGGCTTCGATAGATACCGATATGCCCCAACGCCAAGTGAATCTCCTCAGCGCCCGCGGCCTTCATACTGGCCAGCGCCAAGTGAATTATCTCACTGTCCGCTTCTAGCCCGGCATGACCAAACAGCTCAGCACCCACCTGTACCGGGCTACGCCCTCCCTGATGCTGGTCTGCCTTAGCACGCAGTACATTAGTGCAGTAGCAAAGGCGCACCGGCCCCTGACGCTTTAGCGAATGGGCATCCATACGCGCAACCTGCGGCGTAACGTCCGCCGAGGCGCCCATCATACGGCCGGTCAACTGATCAGTCAGTTTGAAGGTCTGAAGATCCAGATCCGTACCGGTGCCGGTTAACAGCGAATCCAGAAACTCCACTGGAGGCGGCATAACTTGGTCGTAGCCCCAGCAGTGGTAAAGATCGAGCAGCGCGCGGCGCAGCTCTTCCATACGGCTTGCCTGAGGCGGGAGCACCTCATCCATGCCGTCGGGCAGTAGCCAGCGGTCAGCGATGGTCATGACGATTGCCTTGAACTTGAAGAAATAGGAGCCACAAAAAAACCGGGCGACGCCCGGTCAACAAATTCTATCACGTTTATTGGCCGGGTGAACCCCGCTTGGCTATCAACAAACCAAGACGAGGAGCACCGGCCAACGGCGGTTTACTCGCCGCTGTCTTCACCGCTTTCTGGTTCAGCGCTGCGCAAATAGCGGAAGAAGTCGCTACTCGGCTCCAGCACCATCAGATTGCCATCGTCGGCAAAGCTTTCGCTATAGGCATTAAGGCTACGCCAGAAAGAGTAGAACTCCTGATCCTGACCATACGCTTCAGAGAAAATCGCAGCGGCTTGGGCATCACCTTCACCGCGCAGCGTCTCGGAGCGCTCATTGGCCTGGGCAAGCAGTACTTGGCGACGACGATCCGCATTGGCGCGAATACGCTCAGCCTCTTCCTGACCCTGAGCACGCCATTCACGAGCTTCACGCTCACGCTCGGAGCGCATCCGCTCAAAAACAGCGGCTGATACGTCTTCGGGCAAATCGATGCGCTTGATACGAATATCGCGAATTGCCACCCCGAGCTCTTCACGCATCAGCTCGTCGAGTTCTGCGGTGGGGCCCGTCATCAGGTCATCACGACGCTCGGCGATAATTTCCTGAAGATTCAAGCGACCAAATTCATTACGCAGGCTCTCATCCACCCGCGGTTGAATCAGGCGAATGGCCATCAACTCATCGCCGGCCGTCGCTTCGTAGTAGCGAGTAGGATTAACCACCTGCCACTTAACATAGGAGTCAACGATAACCGCTTTCTGCTCGAGGGTCAGATAGCGGCTGGTATCGGTGTCCAGCGTCAGCAATCGAACATCAAACTTACGGATCGTTTGCGCGATCGGCACTTTAGCGTGCAAGCCAGGCTGAATATTCTCTTCAATGACTTCACCAAAGCGCAGCTTAACGGCACGCTCGGTTTCGTCTACCACGTACAGAGTGTTGCTTGCCAGCCACGCCACGGCAGCCAGACCACCAACAATCAGCAGGGATCGATTATTAATCATTTACCGGCCCTCCCTGCGGATGGAGCTACTATTGGTATTCGATGAAGAGCTGGAACTGCTTTGGGTGCTGCGTAACCGCTCAAGCACACTCGGGTCTAGCTGTTCATCGCTATTGGCGCTTCCGCTCGAAGAGTTATTTCGATTACTGCTTCCACCACTAAGCTGATCAAGGGGCAGATACATCAGCGGCGCGTTTTCGCTTACATCCAGCAGCACCTTCGGCGAATTACTAAACACTTCTTCCATTGTGTCCAGGTACATACGTTCACGCATGATCTCCGGGGCATTGCTGTACTCGGAGAGTAGCGAGTTAAAGCGGTTGGCTTGACCTTGCGCTTCAGCAACGACCGACTCACGGTAACCCTGGCCCTGCTCAACGATACGCTGCGCCTGACCTTGCGCTTCAGGAATAATTGCGTTGGCGTAAGCAATACCCTGGTTGATGGTGCGTTGACGATCTTCACGAGCACGAATAACGTCATCGAAGGCGTCGATCACTGGCGCGGGCGCCGAAGTGGACTCGATGTTAATGGTCTGTAAACGAATACCAGCACCGTAGTTGTCGAGATAGGACTGTAGACGACTAGCGACCGAGCTACCCAGAATCTCACGACCCGAGGTCAGGATATCGATCATATCGGTACCGCCGACGACGTGACGTAGTGCCGAATCCAGCGCATTCTCAATCGAGATAGCAGGATCGCGTACGTTAAGCACAAAATCACGTGGATTAGCTACTTGGTACTGAGCAGAAATTTCCACTTCGACAATGTTTTCGTCGCGGGTCAGCATCGACTGGGTCTGCGACAGAGAGCGCACACGGGTCACATTGACCATACGTACATCGTCAATCAGCGGCGGATTCCACTGCAGGCCTGGATCTACGATGCCCTGAAACTCACCAAACCGCAGCACAACGCCGCGCTCGGATTGATCCACGAGGTAGAAGCCCATTGCAGCCCAAATAGCCAGCGCAACAATAATCAGCAGGCCTGGCAGCGCGAAAGGGTTGCGGTTCTTATCACTACCGCCACCACCGGTTTTCTTGCCGCCGCCTTTTTTGCCGCCACCCAACATGCTGTTGAGCTTGTCCTGAAACTTTTTCAGCGCTTCATCCAGGTCAGGTGGACCTTGGTTGTTGCCCCCTTTATTGCCATTGTTGCCGCCGCCATTATTACTGCCACGGTTTCCATCGCCGTCGTTTCCACCGCGTCGGCCGCCACTACTCCAAGGGTCGTGCTGGTTGCCACCACCAGGCTCATTCCAGGCCATACTTCGTCTCCACTAAGGTATTCGCTAACGCTAATGGCATCACACTTAGGCGGCACCACCGCGTTTTGATATTATTGCTCTATAAACCTTGTACCATTTTTATACAAAACTGCATACATGCAGCGTACTAGGATGGGTAATTAAGTCGCTTACCACTCATTGGTTTCACGCAGCGCTTCAGGTAAATAGGTGTTGGCTCGCTCGCCCAGTTGGGCCATCAACTGATTAAAGTCACGCCGCGGCAAACGCACATCAAGCACTGAATACCCCTGCTCATCAAAGGCTTCCTCGCGAACGGCATTGAGCTCGTGCAACCCTGCCCGCAGCTTACCCTGCTCGGGAGTCAGTGTCAGCGAAAAGCCAATGACATCATTTGCCAAGCGCTCGGTCAGCGCCTCATGGAGCAGCTCAAGCCCCTGGCCCTGCTGGGCCGAAAGCCAAACCACTTCGGGCACACCATGCCCATCACGCTCTATACGTGGGGCACTATCGAGCTTATCAATTTTATTCATGACTTTGAGTACCGGCACATCATCGGCGCCGATCTCTTTGAGCACTAGCTCCACCTGCTCCACGTTTAACTCGCGGTCAGGATCTGCGGCATCGATCACGTGTACCAACAACGACGCTTCAGAGGCTTCCTGGAGCGTCGCTTGAAACGCCTCAACCAACTTGTGCGGCAAGTGGCGAATAAAGCCCACGGTATCGGCCATCACTACCGGACCAACGTCTTCAATCTCAAGCCGCCGCAAAGTAGGGTCAAGTGTCGCAAACAGCTGGTCGGCTGCATACACCTCAGAATTGGTTAAGGCGTTAAATAGCGTTGACTTACCGGCGTTGGTGTACCCCACCAGCGATACGCTATGAATTTCCGCGCGCGCACGCGCTCGGCGATTCTGGTCGCGCTGGCTGCGCACTTTATCGAGCCGTTTGTGAATCGATTTGATCCGACCACGCAGCAGACGACGGTCAGTTTCTAACTGCGTCTCGCCTGGGCCGCGCAGGCCAATCCCACCTTTTTGCCGCTCTAGGTGTGTCCAACCACGCACGAGGCGAGTCGACATATATTCAAGCTGAGCAAGCTCTACCTGCAGCTTACCTTCATGGGTTCTTGCCCGTTGCGCAAAGATATCGAGGATCAAACCAGTACGGTCGAGCACTCGACACTTGAGCTCTTGCTCTACATTGCGCTCTTGAGAGGGACTTAAGCTATGGTTGAAGATCACCAGCTCTGCCTCATGAGCCGCGAGCAGTGCCCGCAGCTCTTCCAACTTACCTGACCCAATAAAGGTGCGCGAGTCAGGTCGGTGGCGGCTAGCAGTGAGAAGAGTCGCAGGCTCTGCACCAGCAGAGCGTACGAGCTCTAAAAACTCACCCGGGTCTTCACGTTTTTGTTCATCATGAAAATCGACGTGAACAAGAACTGCCGTTTCACCGGCGTCTGGGCGTTCGAAAAACAATCAATACCTCGTGGACTCTCTTGCTTCTCCAGCGGTGTTAAATCTCCGCATCCTGCTCTGCCGGGTCTTGCGCAGGCAAGCGTACGTTGCGAGATGGAACAACCGTGGAAATAGCGTGTTTATAAACCATCTGACTAACGGTATTGCGCAGCAGGATAACAAACTGGTCAAACGATTCGATCTGGCCCTGCAGCTTAATGCCGTTGACCAAAAAGATAGAGACCGGAATGCGCTCCTTGCGCAGAATGTTCAAGTACGGGTCTTGAAGGGACTGCCCTTTGGACATGTTGCTCTCCCTAAAACTGTCGTTGGGGTTAATTATCAAATGGCGTGCCCTACTGGTGCTACGCCGCACTATTTTATTACTGCCCGAAAGGCCGAATGATGCCCGAAGAGCCTAGTGATATTCGAAAGGCTCAAACACCCAGCCAATCGAAAACACACTACCTAAATTACCAGCTTAGCGAACTATCTTACGCTAAGCACTGCTGTCACGCACGAGTTTCAACACCTGATCCAGTGCATCTGAGCGCTGTGAATCTACCCAGTTAAGTTTTGGCCAGCTTCTTAACCAGGTTAATTGTCGCTTGGCTAACTGACGAGTTGCGATCACGCCTCGCTCAACGAGGGAGGCATAGTCATACTCACCTTCCAGGTACTCCCACACTTGGCGATAACCAACACTCTTCATCGCCGGTAGGCCTAAATGTAAGTCATTACGCTTTTTGAGGGCGGCGACTTCATTTATCAAGCCCTCACCCAACATTACTTCGAAACGCTGGGCAATGCGTTGATGCAGCAAGCTGCGATCACTGGGCGCCAAAGCTATCGACAACACGCGCCAGGGAAAGGTTTCCGGCTGCTGCTCCGCCCACAGCTCACTCATTGGCCGCCCACTGGCGTAGTACACCTCCAGTGCGCGCATGACGCGCTGCGGGTCATTGGGGTGAATGCGCTGGGCGGATAGCGCATCCACCTCTGCCAGGCGTTGATGTAGCGACAATAGTCCTTCGTTTTGCCACTGTGCTTCAAGCCGCTGGCGAATAGCCGGGTCGGCAGAAGGCAAGTTTGCCACCCCTTCGACCAGCCGCTTGTAGTAAAGCATAGTACCGCCGACCAGCAGGGGGACTTTGCCCGCCGCGCTGATTTGTCGCATAAGAGAAAGCGCATCTAAACGAAAATCGGCCGCCGAATAGGGCTCAGCGGGATCGCGGATATCGATCAAGTGGTGAGGCGCACGGGCAAGCTCACTCGCGCTGGGTTTGGCACTGCCAATATCCATGCCGCGATATACCATGGCCGAGTCAACGCTAATCAGCTCATGCCCCAGGCGCTCGTGTAGCGCCATTGCAGCATCGGTTTTCCCAGCGGCCGTGGGGCCCATTAAAAAAATCGCCCAGGGGCGGGTATCAGCCATGCGCGGTTCCATTAGCTAAGAAAATGGTGATTACTGATTGCGCAGCTGTTGTTCAAGCATCTATTGGCCGCGCAAGAAGAGCCGATCAAGCGCTTTGAGCCCCATCTGCGTCCAGGTGGGACGACCGTGATTACATTGGTCGCTGCGCTCGGTGCGCTCCATGTCGCGCAGTAGCGCGTTCATCTCGTCGATAGTAAGCCGACGGTTGGCACGCACGCTGCCATGACAGGCCATAGTAGAGAGTAGTTCATGCACCCTAGCCTCGACTTGATGGGTACGCCCATAGCGCGCCAGCTCTTCCAGCATCTGACGCACCAGCGCCTCAGGATCAGCCTGGGCAAGTAACGCCGGCAGTTGGCGTACCAGCAGCGTCTCTGGCCCGGCGATATCCAGCTCAATACCCAGCTTGGCAATTGCCTCTTGCTCGCTCTCTGCCGTGGCCACTTCGGCCCGGCTAGCAGCAATGGAGACAGGCACTAGCAGCGGCTGCGCATCCAACCCTTTGGCAGCGGCCAGCTGTGTCTTCATGCGCTCATAGACGATTCGCTCATGGGCGGCATGCATATCCACCAGCACCAATCCCTCAGCGTTCTGGGCCAGAATATAAATGCCGTGCAACTGCCCTAGCGCAAACCCTAGTGGTGGTGGCGCAGTGGGATCGTTATCAGGCATCGCCAGGGGCGCTTCACGCACCTCACTACCTCGCTCACTGGGAGGGCTCGGCTGAGGCGTTAACAGCGTTTCTTCGTGATTGGGGTGTAGCGCCTGATAACCCTGCATAAAGCGGCGCACGCGCTCAGCACCGGGGTGGCGATCCGGCGAGTGGGTCAGCGCAATCCCCTGCTGCTGCCAGCGGGGTTGTTCGGCACCCACTTCTGAAGCTTCGCCCTGTGGCGATGCGCCTGACGTATCAGCCACCTCGGCATCATGCTCCTCTGCACTCTCAGCGGGTTTAGCCGACGCCAGGGAGTGATGGAGGCTCGAATAGAGAAAGTCGTGAACCATACGACCATCACGAAAGCGCACTTCATGCTTGGTGGGGTGGACGTTGACGTCCACAACGTCTGGATCAAGCTCCAGATAAAGCACAAAGACCGGATGACGGCCGTTAAACAGCACATCACGATAGGCCTGACGCACCGCGTGGGCGACCAAACGATCACGCACCACGCGTCCATTGACAAAAAAGTACTGTTGGTCAGCCTGTGAGCGCGAGTGGGTGGGCAAGCCAACCCAGCCGCTTAGCCGTATACCGCCCGCTTCGCGCTCGATATAGCGAGCATGCTCGATAAAATTCTTGCCCAGCAGCGAGGCAATACGCCGCTCCCGGGCCGCCGCAGAGTGACCGGCGGGCAACTGGTGAATGACTTTTTGGTTATGGCGCAATACCCAGGCGATGTCGTAGCGGGATAGCGCCTGACGGCGAAATGCCTCTTCTACATGGGCAAATTCGGTCTTTTCTGTGCGCAGAAACTTGCGCCGGGCGGGGGTATTAAAAAACAGATCGCGCACGCCAACGCTGGTACCACGGGGGTGTGGCGCAGGTGTCACCCGTGCTTCCATGCCCCGCCCTTCCGCAACCACCCGCCAGCCATGGCGGGGGTCGTCTTCGGCATTGGAGATCAGCTCCAGCCGCGAGACGGAGCTAATCGATGCCAGCGCTTCACCGCGAAAGCCTAGCGAACTAACGCCCTCTAAGTCTTCCAGGCTGCCAATCTTACTGGTGGCATGGCGGGCCAGGGCCAGCGGCAAATCCTCTTCGCCAATGCCAATCCCGTCATCGCGCACTTTGATCAGCCGCGCGCCCCCTTGCTCGATCTCTACTTCGATACGCTGGCTGCCCGCATCAATAGCGTTCTCTATCAACTCTTTGGTGACCGATGAGGGGCGCTCAACCACCTCACCGGCGGCAATCTGGTTGGCCAACCGTGGGTCGAGTACCTGTATACGCGGTGCGATAGCGGTTATATCAGTCAACACGGCACCTCATGAACGGGGAATCTGTAACACTTGGCCAACGCGAATCACGTCACCATTCAGGTCATTGGCCTGCCTCAACTGATTAACCGGCACGCCATGACGCACAGCAATCGCTGACAGGGTGTCTCCCGACTGAATACGGTACTCGTTACCCGAAGGGCGACGCTGATTATCACGCTGCCAGGCAAGCAGGCTGGCCGGCGGTGGGAAGCGCTCGAAATGCTCGCGCAAACCGCTGAAGATAGCCTGAGAAAGCCCTGATTGGTGTACTGGGTCGCGTAGCCGACGCTCTTCGTCAGGGTTAGAGATAAAGCCAACCTCGATCAACAGCGAGGGGATATCGGGAGACTTCAGTACCATAAACCCAGCCTGCTCGACCCGCGACTTATGCAGCCGGTTAATGCGGCCTAACTGCTCCAATACCTGACCACCGATCGAGAGCGAGTCATTCAGCGTGGCAGTCATGGTCAAATCCAACAACACGCCGCGCAGCACCTGGTCTTTATCACGCAAGGAGAGACTGCCATCGACACCGCCGATAAGGTCGGAGCGGTTCTCACTATCCGCCAGCCACTGGGCGGTTTCCGAGGTGGCGCCGCGCTGAGAAAGCGCATAGACCGAGCTCCCTTGGGGTCTTGGGCTGGTGAAAGCATCGGCGTGTATCGAAACAAAAAAGTCGGCTTTCTGCTCACGTGCCAGTGCGGTACGCTGACGCAACCCTATATAGTAGTCACCATCCCGCACCAGCACGGCTTTAAAGCCCTCAGTACCGTTCACTTCAGCGGCTAGGCGACGGGCAATTTCCAGCACTACGTCCTTTTCCCGTGTGCCTGAAGGGCCAATCGCCCCTGGGTCTTCACCACCATGACCGGCGTCGACGGCAATAATAATATCGCGCCTTGGGTGCGGCTTGGCTTCCTGCACTTCTGTCGGCGCTGCCTCGCTAGGCGGCGCCACGCTGTCCGACAGCTGGCCTTGAGCAGATGCCCGCTGGGCCTGAATTTCCTGGTCCCGAATCATCGCCTCAATGGGGTCAATCGGATTCTCGACGGCACTCTCACCAGGATATTCGAGATCAACGACCAGTCGGTGACCGTACTGGTCGTTAGGTGTCAGGGTAAAATGGCGTGGCTCAATTTCTCGATTGAGTTCAAGCACTACCCGCAGGCCCCCACCCTCCCGCACGCCGGTACGCACCGAGGTAATTGCACTGTCGTGCAAAGGCAGCGTACTGGGGTCGGTATCCATTTGGGTATCATCTAAATCAATCACCAACCGCGCCGGGTTATCCAGCGAAAATACGTTGGCATTAGTCGCAGCGGAGAGATCAAACACCAGCCGGGCATGATCTGGCGCCGCCCAAAGCCGCATGCTCTCTACGCTGGACGCTTGTACATCAACCGCCGCCAGGGCAAAAAAACCGGCGGCTAATAAGCGATATACGCCTGCCGCTATGCCCTTCATTTCCATTGAATCACACCGTTCTCCAACTGGTCGGAACCTTCTTTACTGACTGCACTTACCTTACTTCGCAATAATTCAAGCATACGCTGACCGTTATCACTACCCGCAGCTAATGAGACTAAACGCCCTTGCGCCACTACTTCCAAGGTTAGGCGCAGGTCAGGCGCTGGCAACCACCCTTCACCGCGGCTGGGCCACTCAATAATGGTGACTGCATCGTCGGCCAGCACGTCTCGACCACCAATAAACTCAAGCTCTTCTGGATCCGCTAAGCGGTATAAATCCAGATGATAAACCCGCTGATCGTTCAACTCATAAGGCTCTACCAAGGTGTAAGTGGGGCTTTTAACCGCCCCTTGATGGCCGTAAGCCCGCAGGATGCCACGCGTTAACGTGGTTTTACCGGCACCTAGCTCACCCTCTAGATAGACGAGCCCGCGTCCTTGCAATACGTGCCCGAGAGTTTCGCCAAAAGCGACCTGGGCCTCTTCGTTGTCTAATTGCACCTGCATGTGGGCTGCCTTCACGGATTAATCAATTTTCGCGCATAGGATGCCAGATCGCTGGCCAGCAGGCCACGCTCGCCTTCTTCCGCTGCCGCGCGATCGGCCGCTAACGCATGCACCATGGCACCTAGCCAGACACTAAACTCCACCTCGCCCCGCTGAGCAACCAACGCCCCCAGCATGCCGCTAAGCACATCGCCCATGCCGCCGCTGGCCATACCGGGGTTCCCGTAAGGGCACACCACCAAACCGCTAGGCCCAGCAATTAAACTGCCCGCGCCTTTTAAAATCACCACACCACCCCGAGCGCGTTGCAGTGCCTGGGCAGCAGCGGGCCGGTCGGACTGGATATCGGCAACGGAACAGTTCAATAGTCGCGCGGCCTCACCGGGGTGTGGAGTCAAAATCCAGTTATCACGGCGAACCTCCGGCCACTGGCGCGCCAGCAGGTTAAGCCCGTCGGCATCCACCACCAGTGGGGTATCTGACTGCAACGCACTCTGTAGCACCGCCTGCCCCCAGGCAGACTGACCAAGCCCTGGCCCTACCACCACAACGTCAGCGTTACTGGGCAGTTCAGCGGCCTCAGCGCCACCGCGTACGCCATGAGCCATCACCTCCGGGCAACACACCAAACTGGCGGCAATATGTTCTGGGGCAGTCGCCAAGCTTACTTTACCCGCCCCTAAGCGGGCAGCAGCCTGACAGGCCAGCAGCGCGGCACCTCCGAAACCAGGCGCGCCGCCCATGATCAGCACATGGCCCATGTCGCCTTTATGGCTGGTACGCAGGCGTGGTGCAAAAGCCTCTGCCAGCAGCGAATCATCCAGCCGCCAAGCCGTGGGGGGAATATCGAAATAGGCCTGGGCTTTGACACCCAGGGGTCGAAAGTCGATCTCGCCAGTATAGGCAGGGGCATCACCTGTATGTAATCCAACCTTATCGCCAATAAAGGTCACCGTGCAGGAGGCCTTCACAGCAATACCCGGTACCGCACCGGTGTCGGCAACCAATCCAGAGGGAATATCAATCGCCAGGACTGGCTGCTTTGCAGCGTTGATCGTTTCAATAGCACGCTTGAAGCGCCCCTCTACTTCACCGGTCAACCCGGTACCCAGCAATGCATCAACAATCACTTCGCCGGTGAGCTCAATCCCAGCGTGCCACTCCTCGCAGCCCACGCCCGCGGATGTTGCTAATTCTGCAGCACGGGCCGCGTCGCCGCTGAGCTCTTCAACGGACTTAAGGGTTATCCGCTGCACTTTGAGGCCCGACTGCATGGCTAGCGCTGCCAGCACGTGACCATCGCCACCGTTGTTGCCACTCCCACATAGCACGGTGATACTACGTGCTTGTGGCCAGCGGGAGCGGAAGCTGTGCCAGGCGCTTGAGGCGGCGCGCTGCATCAATGCAAAGCCATCGATACCCCCGGCGATCGTGCGCCGATCGAGTTCCTGAACCTGGGCGGCTTTATAGAGGGGGCGTAGCATGGAAGTATTCGGGACTGTCACGATCGCTCCTTTCACATGTTTTGATGGCTGCCAATGCGTTAGCATAGCGCGCTTAATGCCTTGCTGTTGATTGACTATGTCGAATTCCACTGCCTTTGCACGTTCTGATGGTGCAATGACTGACCAGAAACTTGCTCGCCTTGCCGACCTGATTAAAACCTGGGGGCGAGAGCTGGGCTTTCAGCAGGTGGGCATCACCGATACTGAACTGTCGGCTCATGAAGACCACCTCGACGCGTGGCTGGAAAAGGGCTACCACGGCGAAATGGGCTTTATGGCCAAGCATGGCACCAAGCGCACTCGCCCAGAGGAGCTGGAACCCGGCACTCAACGCATTATCAGCGTGCGTATGGATTACCTGCCCGCCGAGGTGGAGAGCACCAAGGTGCTCGGTCAGCCCAACCGCGCCTATGTATCGCGCTACGCCCTTGGGCGTGATTATCACAAGCTAATCCGCAAACGGTTAGCCCTATTAGCAAAAAAAATTGAGCAGGAAGTCGGCAGCTTCGGTTACCGCGCTTTTGTCGACTCAGCGCCGGTGATGGAACGCGCCCTGGCTCAAAAAGCGGGGCTCGGCTGGTTTGGCAAAAACGCCATGCTGCTCAACCCCAAGGCGGGTTCGCTGTTTTTTGTTGGCGAACTCTATACTGACCTTCCATTGCCCATTGACGCACCGTTTGAGCACGAACACTGCGGTAGCTGTAACGCGTGCAAAGTGGCCTGCCCCACCGGTGCCATTGTTGACGATAAAGTGATCGACTCGCGCAAGTGCATTTCGTATCTCACTATTGAGTTGCACGGGGCGATTCCAGTCGAGTTTCGTCGCGCCATGGGCAACCGTATTTACGGCTGCGATGACTGCCAATTGGTATGCCCTTTTACGCGTTTTACCCATTTTACCCAGGAAGATGACTTTGCGCCGCGCCATGACCTGGATCGCGCATCGCTTATTAGCCTGTTTGGCTGGGGCGAAGCGGAGTTTCTGGATAAAACCGCTGGCAGCCCCATTCGGCGCATTGGCTACCAGCGCTGGCTGCGCAATATCGCCATTGGCCTGGGCAACGCGCCCTGGAGCGAGGCCGTTGAAGCCGCGCTCTGGGCGCGCAGAGCCTACCCAAGCTCGCTGGTGCGTGAACACGTCGCCTGGGCGCTTGAGGAGCAGCGTCTTAAACGCAGTGAGCGCATTGCCACTGACGCGTCTTAAACGCTACTCTTCTTAGCTATTCTTCTTCGTCGCTGCGCTGATCAACGCGTAAAAATGTATTGCGGTAGTGGGCCAGCTCGGCAATCGACTCTTTAATATCGTCCATGGCCAAGTGCACATTCTGTTTACTAAAGCCCGCCAGCGCACCGGGGTTCCAGCGTTTGGCCACTTCTTTTATGGTAGACACATCAAGATTGCGGTAGTGGAAAAAGTTGAGCAACGCAGGCATTTCACGCTCGAGAAAACGACGATCCTGATGGATGCTGTTGCCACACATGGGCGACGAACCTGCCACTGCGTACTGCTGCAAAAACGCCAGGGTTTGCTGCTCAGCTTCAGCGGTTTCCACTTGGCTTGCCTTCACGCGTGCGACTAAGCCTGATTCGCCGTGGGTTTTCTGGTTCCATTCATCCATCTGCGCCAGCAGACTATCGGGCTGCTTCACCGCAATAACCGGCCCCTCGGCGACCACATTCAAATCCGCATCTGTAATGAGCGTGGCTACTTCAATGATGCGCTCTTTATTAGGATCGAGACCGGTCATCTCTAGATCAATCCACACCAGCAGATCATTCCGCGGCGCTGTTTTTCCTTCTGTTGAACCCGTCGTATCGTTGCTCATTACCGTTATCCTTTTGCCTAAATGGCTATTCAAATCATGCCATTGTGCCTTAAATTTACGCTTACAGTTAAACAAGGGCCTGTGGACGTTTCAGCGTGAATCACGACGAAACGTCCACAGGCCCTATAAATTCTCGCACTTTAACACGAGAGGAAACAGTTCCGCATCTGCCGCTGAAGCTATATCATCAGCAAACTATGCCGTTTTAATTATGGGTAAAGATTCACAAGCAGATCTCTGATTTAATTGGCATTTAAGTAGAAACAATGTTCACAAGATCGCCGTCACCCTTGGAAAGTTTATTAATATTGCGTGCCATCGTTAACTGGCGGCGCTTTACCGTACCGTGTGTCCATCCTGACATGTGCGGGGTCATAATCACGTTGTCTAATTCATGGAAAGGAAGAGAAGCGGGTAAAGGGTTAGACTCTGAGCCTGCTGGATAGACATACCAAGTATCTATGACCGCGCTAGCAATTCTCGACTCATTTAGGGCATCAAATAACGCTTTCTCATCAACCACGCGGCCACGACCAACATTGACAAAAACAGCGCTCCTTTTCATATCTTTAAACTCTTTTTGACCAATAAAACCTTCAGTATCTTTAGACAGCGGAAGCGTATTAACGACAATATCGACATCTTTCAACATAGAAGATAGATCATCAAAAGCATAATATTTTTTTATTTGGTTAGACGCTTCAACTATGCTCCTATTTGCTATTGAAACATCCATTCCAAAAGCATGAGCTCGACTTGCCAATTCTTTCCCAATATGTCCAAAACCGATGATACCTATGGATTCAGAAGATAGCTCAGTGCGTAGGCCTGATGCACCACCAGCCCAATACTCCCAGTCACCATGTCTTAATTTTTTATCAGCATCCGCTAGAGGAACATGTCTCAGCAGCAGAGCTGATATAATATACTCAACGATGGCTTGCTCATGGCCAAAACAATTACAGACCGTTGTTGTGCTTGGAAGCAGAGAGAGGTCTAAACCGTCATAACCAGCGCCTGGGACATGAAACAACTTTGTTTTTGTTAAAGTAGGTAGCGATGAATCATGTTTGACACCAACAATGACATCGGCACCGGCATAGCAAGCAATATCTTCTTCGGATTCGAGCGTATCTGGCAACAGTTTTATGGTGTGATCGTCCTCAAGAAGGGATTCAAAATTGCTAAAAAATGTTTGTGCATTTTTGCCATGAAAGACTATGTTCATGGAAGCTCCAGTATTGTTATTAAATTAAGGTTGTTTAAATTCCATTCTTACATCAAAGACACTAGGAGGTAATTCATCGCTTAAAACCGGCAACATATCTTTCACAAAATCAATAAGCTTATCAGATGCCAGTGCGGCTTGTTCTGGCTTACCGGAAAGTATGGCATCCAGGACAGCGATATGACCTTCCACGGTACTATCAAGACTTTCCCCACCGGCAGTATAGGAATGATAAACCCAGCCAATTCTTCGAAAAATAGTATGCAGAGGTCTAAGCGTATACTGTAGAAAAGGCTCACCGCACGCGGAAAGCACCATTTGGTCTATTTTGCTATCATAAGCATTGAATTCAGAGATAGTTAAAGACTCACTTGTTTTTAACAAGTTAGCTATGTGGCGAAACTGTCTTCTTTGCGCGTCGCTTGCCCTTTGGCTAGCCAGCGATATAACAAACCTTTCAAGGTCTCGACGTAAGTCAAGCAGTAATGAAGCACGAGACAAGTCTATTGGTGAAATCTGGACACCTTGTCGCGGATGAATAATCATTAACGTATCAGCAGCCAAACGAGTTGTCGCCTGATACACCGGCATTCGATTAAAGCCTGTCATCGTTTGTAAGTCTTGAATCCTAAGATGGCTGCCTGGCTTTAGCTCGCAGGTGACAATGAGTTCTTCAAGCTTATCATAGGCGAGATCAAGCAGGTTCTGACCCGCATTACTAGTTTTATTGCTCATATCTATTCAGCCATTGTTATCGGACAAAACTTGCCTATTTTTCCATACATAAGCTCGCCAAATAAAATATTATACTTGGTAAATAAACAAAAATACTCATCACACCTTTCATAGCAAACATAAATCTAACATTCAATCAACCTCTATCAAAAAAAGCACAACAAATTACCATATAAAAACTCATTTTCCGTCAAAATCAAGCTGAACTTTCATGGATTTTTCACGCAGAGAAGCTAGATCGAAAGCAGACTTTGCCTCTCCAAAAGGTATAACTGAAGATACGAAAGGTTTTAAATCAACCACCTTTCTATCAATAAGATCAGCTGCCTGGGAAAATTCCTCGTCAAAGCGGAAGCTCCCCATCATCTTAACCTCCTTAGCAACCGCTAAATTTAAGGGAAATGGAATCTCACCACCTAAACCGACCAAAATAATAATACCGCCGGGCTTAATAATCTCTAATGCCGACGCAAGTGCTTTGGGGCTACCCGAGCATTCAAAGATAACATCTTGGCTACCCTTCCCGTGAGCAAGGGAGGTCAACGCATCTGGTTGGCTATTGAGATTAACACTACGATGCGCACCTAATTGAGCCGCAATCGCTAAAGGAGCATCAGAAAGATCTGTCGCGGTAATATATTGAGCCCCAGCACGAGCAGCAGAAAGTACCGTTAAGCAGCCAATCGGCCCGCATCCCGAGACTAATACGTTACTCCCGACCAAAGAGCCTGCTTGGCGTACAGCATGGAGGCAAACGGCTAAAGGCTCTGCGCAAGCAGCATATGTCAGGTCAGTATCGAGTTGTAGCGGGTAGAGTTGTTGGGCTGGAATCGTGACATTTTGGCGAAACAACCCCTGTTGATGAGGAAAACGCATGGCACTTCCAAAAAAACGCATGTCTTCGCATTGGTTTCGTTGGCCATTTTGACAGTACTGGCATGTGCCACAAGGCATAGAAGGATTCACAGCCACCTTATCGCCCACTTTCAAATGTGAAACACCTATGCCAAGTTCCGCGACAACACCAGCTACTTCATGCCCTAGAACCATAGGCTCTTGCAACCTTACCGCACCAAAACCGCCGTTATGGAAGTAATGAAGGTCAGAGCCGCAAATACCACCTTTACTAATCGTTATTTTTGCTTCACCTGAACCAGGCGGATGCGCTTCTTGATGCTCTTCGACGCGCAAGTCACCAGGGGAGTGTATGACTATTGTTTGCATAAAGGCCCCCTATAGCACTGATATCATGCCGCCATCAGCATAAATTATTTGTCCATTAACATAGGCTGAAGCAGCGGAGCTAAGGTAAATGGCTGTTCCTGCGAGTTCCTCAGGCTTTCCCCAACGACGGGCAGGTGTTCGGCTTTTTACCCATGTATCAAAATCTGGGTTTGAGGTTAGGGCTTCATTCATATCAGTCAACATATAACCAGGCCCAATGGCGTTAGCCTGGATACCATGCTCTCCCCACTCAGCTGCCATCGCCTTAGTCAGCATTTTAACCCCACCCTTGGCTACCGTGTAGGGAGCAACCGTTGCCCGGGCTAGCTCACTGGTTAGGGATCCGATATTAATTATCTTTCCGTGACCACGCTCAATCATTCGCTTTGCCGCTTCTCTGCCGACAACAAAAGCTGAGGTTAAATTAGTATCGATTACACGGTGCCAATCGGATGTTTCAAGCTCAACCATCGGCTTTCTAAATTGTATTCCGGCATTATTTATCAAAATGTCAATATTGATACCAGCTTTATCGAATTGGTCGAAGGCTGATTTAATCTCGCTTTCATTGGTGACATCAAAAGCTGCTATTTCGACATGATAGCCACTCTGAGTCATCTCTCTTTTAGCTGCCTCAAGCCTCTCTAGGCTCGTGCCATTAAGAATGATCGAAGCTCCAGCACTGGCAAGCCCCTCGGCAAAAGCGCGACCCAAGCCCCGTGAAGAGCCGGTAATGAGAGCGGTTTTACCCGTTAAGTCAAAAAGATTCGTTGCCATGGGTATCTCCTTTAAAGTGACGTTTTTCTCACGCTCAAATCGGAGCGTTTAAAGAAAGTGGGCAGTAATTCAACACCAAGCCCTGGCCCTTCCATGGGATATACAAAGCCATTCTCGATTTTGGGTACAGCTGTTACCAGCTCGGTGTACCAGCCTCGATAAAAAGCTCTTACACTCTCCTGAATAAGCGTGTTTGGCTGGCTAAACGACATATGAATGGCGGCCACAAACCCGACCGGGCCAATACAGTCATGAGGAGCAAAAGGGCGATGCCAGGTTTCGGCAAGGGAGGCTATTTTGCGCCCTTCTGTTAACCCCCCAGTCCAGCAGAGATCGACCATGACCACATGGGTTGCGTCACGATCCAGCATGTCTTTATAGGGCCAACGAGAGCCAAGCGTTTCACTGGCACACGTCCAAACAGAGGTAGAAGCGGCAAACTCAGCAAGTGCTTGCGGTGAGTTCATTCGGATGGGGTCTTCATACCAAGTGGGATTAAATTGCTCCAATTCCTTAGCAATATTTTTTGCGGTCGGTAAATTCCACTGAGAATGAAACTCAACCATGATGTCAATTTCATCGCCAACAGCCTTACGTATTTCTTCGAAAGGTTTTATCGCTTTTTTCATTTGCGGTGAGGTGATGTACTGGCCACGCGTCTCAGCAGCAGCGGGGTCAAATGGCCAGATTTTCATTGCCGTAATACCCGACTCCAGGAGATTTTCAGCTAACTGCGCTGGGCGGTTCATAAAGCCGTCCAGATCCTCATAAGGCCCCTCTGAGGCACCTATATTCCAATTTGAAACCGGCTTGATATTGTTGGTTCGAACGTAACGATAACCTGCGCAAGTGTTATATATACGAATTTTCTCCCAACAAAGCCCCCCTAACATTTGGTGGACTGGCTGGTTACATACTTTACCAAAGATATCCCAGAGAGCTATGTCGATAGCAGAGGCTGCGCGGTATTCAGCGCCTGTTGAAGACTGCGCCATGGGGAGTGATACCATCTCTTTGTGCAAAGCCTCAATATGAAGAGGATCTTTGCCCAACAACCGCTCGGAAAGTGTTTCGTGTATATGGGCCTCTACAGCCCCAGCACCATAAAATGTTTCACCTAAACCGACGATACCTGCATCCGTTTCAACGTGCACCCAAAGCACATTGGAAAATTCTTTTAGTCGATATGTTTTTATCGCTGTTATTTTCATTTTTAATCCTTTTTAGCTGAGTGCGGCAGGCAACCAAAGTGCTATACCAGGAAAAGCCAACATAAATACCAGTATTGCTATTTGTATAAGCATAAATGGCCAAAGCGAAGCGTATATTGTCTGAAGGCTGATCTCAGGTGGGGCAACACTTTTCAAATAAAATGCAGCCGGCCCAAATGGAGGTGACAAAAATGCAACTTGCATCGTTAGTGAAAAGAGCACACCAAACCATACTGGGTCATAACCTAAATGAGTTACAATGGGTACAAAAATAGGAATTGTAAGAAGCAGTATTCCAATCCAATCCATAAACAGCCCAAGCACAAAAAACACTAGCATCATAACCAAGATTGTTGCAAAAGGAGAAATACCTAGCCCAGCAATAAAGCTAGTAACATACTGCTGCCCCCCTGAGAGATTGTATATTCCAATTAATACAGCTGCGCCAAAAGTTACCCATAAAATGATACCGCATGACAGGAGCGTCCTTTTAAGCGCTTGCCACACTAACTCTTTGCAAAGCTCTTTGCGTGCATATATCACCATAAGGGTGGCGCCCACAGCTACCCCAGCTGCTTCTGTAATTGATGTTACTCCTCCATAGATGCACCCAAACACGATAAAAATTAGCAACAGAAACGGAAGGAAGCCATGAATAATGTCCTTCCAACCAATGGCTTCGACTTCTACTTTATCAGGCATTGGGGCTAGATTTGGATTTAACGTACAACGAATATAGATATAAGCATAATAGGCAAGCGCTAATACAAAGCCTGGAAAAAATGAAGCAAGAAACAATTTATGTACTGAGACTTCGGCGGTGAGCCCATAAACAATTAGCACAATTGACGGAGGGATCATTGTCCCCAAGGAACCGCCAGCACAGATCACGCCAATTGCCAGTTTTTTATCATAGTTAAGCCTCAACATTTGAGGTAGAGCCACTAGACCGAGCAGAACAATCTCACCACCTATGATACCGCTTATGGCAGCCATAAAGATGGATATAACAAGCGTAACGGTCATTACCCCACCTTTTCGGTGTCCAAATAGTTTATTGAGACTATTGTAAAGGTCGTGAGCTATTCTCGATCTTTCTAACAGCGTTGCCATAAATATAAACAACGGAATAGAGAGTAACGCATACTCAGTAGCCAGCCCATATATCGTTTTGTGGGCAATGGCGATGACGGGAGTACCATAATTAAAATAAGCTATTGTGATCGCAAGAGAGCCCGCAGCAAAGGCCAGCGGCACACCTATGGCCATCAGAAATAGAACGCCAAGAACAAGTACTAGGGTAATTAACTCAATCGACACGTCCCTTCTCCTCAGCCAGTGAGCGAGTGTCGATCCCCCGCATATTGTTGACGAAATTGATAATCGCGTAGATCGCTATTATCAGTGCTGCGCACACTATGGCAGGCTTGACTGTCGCAGGTATGGGAGGATTCCAAGCGGTACCAAAGCGCTCCCACGTTGACAATGCTTTCCATGAACTGGGCCAACCGAACCAGGATACCGCCAAGCAGTAAGTAAGCACGCAAATAAGCTGGATACAGTCGAATACTCGCTTTAGCCAAGATGGCGAAGCGTCATATAAGACGGTAATACGGAGGTGTTGGTCGAGCTGCATTGCATAGACACCTGCCGCCGCATAAAGAATCGCAGATAACCAAAGTGCCAGCTCATTGGCCCACAGGGTGGGAGATTTAAATATA
Source organism: Halomonas sp. A3H3 (assembly GCF_000982975.1). Classification (NCBI taxonomy): domain Bacteria; kingdom Pseudomonadati; phylum Pseudomonadota; class Gammaproteobacteria; order Oceanospirillales; family Halomonadaceae; genus Halomonas; species Halomonas sp. A3H3. The sequence continues at coordinate 5,161,838 of NZ_HG423343.1, forward strand.
TACCTGGCTAACACTTCGTAAAAAGTGACGGCCACAATCACGAGTAGCAGCAAAGAAAAAAGTGCCGTTATTGTTTTTGCAATCGATGACTTATGCTTAGCAGGTGGCATAGAGTCTCTCCTTGAGTAAGCCGAGGCCTAATGGCCTCGGTTTATTGGCATTTTCATCTATTCAAGGATGCCTATTTTCGTCATATAGGCGATATGTGAATCGTACGCGGCTTTTGCTTCAGGACTACGTGTCGACCAATCTTCCCACACGGCTTGAGCTGCTTCCCTGAATGCCTGACGGTCTTCCTCGCTCCAATCGTGCAGAGTTACGCCTTCTTTCCTAAGTTCTACTGCTGCTTGACGATCGAGCATCGTGGAGTCTTGAACTATCTCCAATGCAATGGTATCCAGAGCAGAACGAAGTATTTGTTGCTCTGCTTCACTAAGGCTATTCCACTTTTCAAGATTCATCGCCACGTGCTCAATGGGCATTGAATGAAAACCCGGATAAGTAGCGTGCTCTGCTATATCGTAGAGACCTAAACCTTTATTCACTGCCAAGGTGGATGCATCCGCGCCGGAAACGGTTCCTGTGGACATCGCCGTAAACACTTCACCAAAAGGCATTACAACTGGGCCAGCTCCCAAACTTGCAAATATTTCAGACTCCATACCAGGAGGAGAGCGGAACTTCCAACCGTCTATATCTTCTATCCCCGCCAACTCAGTAGTCGAGCTGAGCGCTTCAGGAGTCGCGACAAACACTCCAACCAAGTGCATATCAAATTTGTGGTATAGTTCGTTAGCTAGCTCTAATCCATCTCCATCTTTATACCAACCGATTAACTCGTGAGGTGTGTTGTACCCTCCCATGATATCGCCATAAAATTGAAAGGCTGGATTTTTACCCGTTATATATCCTGCCCCTGTTGCATCACCATCAATAATTCCCATGCTGGCTGACTCAAATGCCTCAGACGCTTTCACTACTGCTGAGTCAGTATGCATTTTTATATCTAAACTACCGCCTGACATTTCGTTTGCCAAATCGGCAAATCTAATAAGAGCCTCCCCTTGTAGCGATGAGGAACTATGATGCGTTTGAAAGTTAAGCGTTGTTACATCTTGCGCGTAACTGTTGGTTAAAGGCGTGAGTAAAGCAATGCCAAGCGCTGCTACGATAGATCTTTTTATAGTTTTCATAAGCTGCTCCATGTTTGCGATGCATGCTGTGATATATCACAAAATATTAATAGCAGCCCTCAGATTGCTGTGTCAAATAGCCCTTGGTGAAGATTTTTTAAAGACCCATAAAAAGACTAGTGAGACCTATGCTTATACAACCCTATAATTCAGCCTGGCTCAGAACATAAAATGTATAAGAATACATTTTATGTTATATAAAACACTTCCTTACGAGAGCCACTCCGATTTCAGGTGCATACGACATAAGGTCATCTGATTTGACGCCCACAGTAAATGCGTAGTGAGCAGCTACAATGCCTTATACTAATTGATGAGTGCTCTTGAGACATTTCACCAGACAGAGCAAGCGCACAACCTTCGCGAATCTCACCTTTAGCACGGTTACGATACCTTGTAATGCTTAGCCTTTAGGTGTTGATGAGAGCACTGCAATGAGTAGCGGACTTGAATGCAATCTGAATAGTGAAAAACAAAATAATACTTAAATAACACTGACAATAGACCCTTCAAGCAGCTACAAAGGAGAGCTTGGCTACTTGATGGCATCTTTGATAAGTACAATCACACCTTTGATAGGTACAATGACATCTATTGTAGCGATCATCAGGTGGTCATGAGCAAACGTAAATTAAGTCGCCAGCAACAGTGGCGCGTCGAGAAAGTCCAGGCGGAACGTGCCCAGCGTGCAGAAAAGCGCGATGTTCAAGACGCTGAAAAGCTCGCCGCCGGTGAATACGGTGCCGAACAGCCAGGCCGTGTCGTTGCTCACTTTGGACGCACCTTGGAGGTGCGCAATAGCGATAATGAACCGGTGCGCTGTCACTTACGCGCCAACTTGGACGGCCTAGTCACCGGCGACAGAGTGATATGGCGCGCAGGGCAAGAAGGCTCCGGCGTGGTGGTGGCCCGTGAAGAGCGCGATAGCGTGCTTAAGCGCCCAGATGCTCGCGGCCTGCTCAAGCCAGTGGCCGCCAATATTGACCAGCTGTTGATCGTGTTTGCGGTGGAACCCGCACCTCACGCCAACCTTATCGATCGCTATCTGGTCGCCGCCGAGGCCACCGGTATAGCGCCAGTGCTGGTGCTCAACAAAACCGATCTGCTGCCAGAAGATGGCGGCGAGTTAGGCAAATTATTAGAACGCTATCGCGATTTAGGCTATCCCGTCGTGCGCACCACCACAGCTACCGAAACCGGGCTGGATGATCTGCGCAGCCAGCTTGAAGGCCGTACCTCGGTATTCGTCGGTCAAAGCGGCGTGGGCAAGTCTTCGCTAATCGACCTGCTGCTACCCGATGAAACCCTGCGCATTGGCGCGCTCTCGGAAGACTCGCGTAAAGGTACTCACACCACCACCACGGCACGCCTCTACACCATGAGTCGTGCTGAAGTGGCCGATGGCGATCTCATCGACTCACCGGGTATTCGCGAGTTTGGCCTGGTGCACCTCAACGAGCAGGAAGTCACCGACGGCTTTATCGAGTTTCACGACTATATTGGTCACTGCCGCTTCCGCGACTGCCGCCACCGCAATGAGCCAGGCTGTGCTTTACTCGCAGCGGTCGAGGCAGGCAAGATTCATCCAGCACGCTTTACCAGCTACCGGCGCATACTTGATAGCTTGGATAGCTAGGATTTAGAGGAGTTACTCATGAGCACCGAAAGCCAATCGTCGGAATCCAACCTGCTGCCGCTAATCGTTGAGCCCGAACAACTGCAGGAACATTTGGATGACCCACAGCTGCTGATTATCGATGTACCGGTCAACGGCGATAGCTATCGCCAGGGCCATGTGCCTGGGGCTATCTTCCTCGATTTTCGCTACTTGATGCGCGGTGAAGGGCCTGTGCCCAGCGACGTTCCCAGCGTCGAGGCGCTATCAAGGCTGTTCAGTGCCCTGGGCTTAACCCGCGATACTCACGTGGTCGCTTACGACGACGAAGGCGGCGGCTGGGCGGCACGGTTACTGTGGACGCTAGACCTGATCGGCCACACTCGCTACTCCTATTTGAACGGCGGCATTCACGCCTGGCGCGATGCGGGCCTGGAAGAGAGTACAGAACCGACCGCCCCAACCCCCAGCGAATACCACGCTGAGTTTCTCAACCCCCAAGCCCTGATTACCTGCGACGAAATCAAAGAAAAGCTCGATGATAGGCAGTTTGCGGTATGGGATGCGCGCTCCAAAGATGAGTACGATGGCTTACGCGGTAACAACAAGCACCTGGGCCATATTCCGGGGGCGGTCAATATGGATTGGCTCCATGCCATGGATCGCAACCGCGCGCTACGTATACGCGATTACGCCGAGCTGATCACCGAGCTAGGCGCCCTGGGCCTCACGCCCGACATGGAAATTGCCACCCATTGCCAAAGCCACCACCGCAGCAGCTTCACCTGGCTGGTGGGCAAGGCGCTAGGCTTTAATATGCGCGGCTATGCGGGTTCCTGGGGTGAATGGGGCAACCGCGACGACACACCGATTGAGAAGTAATAACACACTCTTCCCCAATGTTTAAAACAAATATGTGCTCGATCAAGAGCGCCGGGGACAGGTTGTAGAGGGGGTCATTTGCCATGGCCGGAAAATGTTCCATACCATTCCGGCATTTCCGCCATCCATGGCGGTCAGATGGCAAATGTAGCGCCCAAGGAAGGGTTCACAGCGCCCCCTCGTAGACCTGTCACCGGGGTAGCTCTTAATGACAATATCCCACTACAAGCCACTGCCAAAAAGTAACCACTGTGACTCTTTCCCAAAAAACCTTTTCGCTACTCCAATATCCGCTGCCTCACCACGCGATCTCGCGCCTAACCGGCCAGTTCGCCCAGTGTGACAATCCCTGGGTGAAAAACACCTTGATTAAAGCGTTTATCAAACGCTTCAACGTTGATATGAGCCAGGCGCTAGAGCCAGACCCTACCGCCTACGCTACGTTCAACGACTTCTTCACCCGTGCGCTCAAAGCGGATGCCCGCCCGCTAGGCGACGGTATTCTCAGCCCCGCCGATGGTACGCTCTCCCAATACGGACGCCTACAGGCCGGACAACTGGTGCAGGCCAAAGGCCACACCTACCCCGCGCAAACCCTGCTCGGCGGCGATACGGCACTGGCAGAAGAGTTCTTAGGCGGCAGCTTTGCCACCGTTTACCTCTCCCCTCGGGACTACCACCGGGTGCACATGCCGGTGACGGGTACGCTTAGGGAAATGATCTACGTGCCGGGGCGACTATTCTCGGTCAACCAAGCCACTGCCAACTGCGTGCCAGGCCTCTTCGCCCGCAACGAGCGCTTAGTATGTATCTTTGATACCGAGCACGGCCCCATGGCGATGGTACTGGTTGGTGCGATGATCGTCGCTGCCATCGAAACCGTCTGGTCAGGGCAGGTGACGCCGCTTGCGGGCTGCCCTCAGCGCACACAATTTAGCCAACCTATCACACTTGAAAAAGGCGCTGAGATGGGCCGCTTCAAGCTCGGCTCAACGGTGGTGATGTGTTTCGCCAAGCCGCCCAATTTCGCAAACAATCCGCTGGGCAGCATGGTGCAGATGGGGCAAACGCTGGGAGCTTATTGATGACCTTTCCCCCTGAACGACCTAGGTCGAAGCACTAGCCGCACCTGAGAGGAAGAGCTCGACACAGCGTCGAGCTCGAGCGTTGCACCGCGTCTCGTCAAGACGCACATGGCGACCAAGCAGAGCGTCAATGTGCCATTCACCAAGCAACATGCCCATAAACATACCGGCCGCTTCACGCGGATCGTCGAGGTCAAGACGGCCGCTATCCACCTGCTCGCTTAAGTAAGCAGCTAGCGCCTGACGGGTCTGGTCGGGGCCGCGAGTGAGAAACAGCTCACCAAGCTCCGGAGCCCGTTCGGCCTCAAAGGCTAAGCCGCGAACTAAACGGATCACGCCCGGCTCGAACACCAACGTCAGCATTCGGCGGCCTAGCTCGTACAGCACCTGCTCTAGGGCTTGGTGATCCCGTCGCCCCTCCTCCAGCACTGCCCAAGCGGTGGAGATATGACGCTCCATCGCCGCTGTGAATAATCCCTCCTTGTTACCGAACTGCTTATACAGCGTCGCCAAAGATCCGCCGGCGCGGGCAACCACTTCGTTAACGCTGGCACCGGCATAGCCCTGTTCAAGAAAAACATCCCGGGCAGCATCCAGCAAACGTTCACGGCGCGCCACGCCGCGCGACGTTACGCCATCAGTTATGTTGCGACCGAGCATATCTGGCGCGGTTGAGCGTGGCATTGACACTCCTATAGAGGTATATAAAGAAGGATTAATTATAAAGACGCGGCGCACAGAAGTAATATTTTTGCCCTGGAAATGTAATGTAGCATTCATTACACTATTTGTCTTTTTCCCAAGGGAGGTGTCTTTGCCTCACAGGGAGCCCCTAGCAGGAGCGCTATTGCCTTAAGGAGTGGTCATGACATCGAATACTAAGCCGGGCGAACCCCCGGATGAGCGCCAAAGCAGCCATACCGTCGCGGGTCAATATGCCCACTCCAGCGGCAAAACTAGCCGCAAGTTACTCGCTATGGTGGCGGGGATTATCGTCCTGGCGGCGCTAATTTGGTGGGGCATGGGCTGGTGGCAAACCGGGCGCTTCATGGAAGAGACCGACAATGCCTACGTGCGCACCGACAGCGTCGCGGTACGCGCCGAGCTATCAGCGCGGGTCGTCGAGGTGGCGGTAGATGATAACCAAACGGTCAAGCAAGGCGATCTGCTGATACGTCTAGACGCCGAGAGCTACCGCGACCAGGTGACCCAGGCCGAGGCCCAGCAGGCAGTGGCCGCAGCCTCAATCGCCCAATCACACCGCCAGGTAGATTTGCAACAGGCGGCTATCGATCAGGCCACGGCTCAGCAGCAGGCGGCCCAGGCTAATCTCGACCAGGCGCGCCAGCATCTGGAGCGCTCCTCGTCGCTTGCCGCCAACAACTATGGCTCCCGTCAGCAGCGCGAAGATGACCAAGCCGCACTGAGTGTCGCCCAGGCAAAGCTTGCCGAAAGCCAAGCAGCGGTTGTCTCGGCCAGGCGGCAGCTAGCCGTGGCCGAGAGCGACGTGACCCGCGCTGAAGCCAATCTGGACGCCGCTAGCGCCGATCTTGACTATGCTCGCCACCAGTTGGATAAGACCCGCATCGTCGCCCCCCGGGACGGCGTGATTGGCAATCTACGCGTTGAGGTCGGCACCTTAGCGCAGCCGTCGCTGACGCTTTTGCAGCTGGTACCCATCGAGTCGGCCTACGTGGCAGCCAACTTTAAGGAGACCCAGCTCGAACGGATTCGCGTCGGCCAGCCAGTCGCGGTGCATTTGGATGCCTACCCGGATATTACCTACGAAGGCATCGTCGACAGCCTGTCGCCAGCCACCGGCACCGAGTTCAGCCTGCTGCCCCAGGACAATGCCACCGGCAATTTCAACAAAATCGTCCAGCGGGTGCCGGTCAAGATCCGCGTCACCGGCCCCACCGAGGCGCTGAGCCAACTGCGCGCCGGGCTATCGGCCGTGCCCGAGATCGATACTCGTCATCTTGAACCACAAAATGACTCCCGCCCTGCCCAGCAGTTGGCAGCGGAGCGGCCCAAGTCATGAGCGAGACGGTCGCCGGCTCGGTGACGGGCGTTAACGACATGCCACCCTGGCCACAGCGCATTGGCTTCATTGCTGCGGTGTTTGGCATGTTCATGGCAATTCTGGATATTCAGATCGTCGCCAGCTCGCTCAACGAAATCCAGGCGGGGCTCTCAGCCAGCGAGGATCAAATCTCCTGGGTGCAGACCGCTTACCTGATCGCCGAGATTGTGATGATCCCGCTGTCGGGCATGCTGATGCGCATTCTCTCCACTCGAGTAGCCTTCACCCTGTCGTGCGTCGGCTTCACCCTGGCGAGCCTGGGCTGCGCGCTGGCCACCTCGATCGAGCAACTGATCGTGCTGCGCGCTATTCAGGGCTTTATGGGCGGAGCGATGATACCCATTACCCAGGCAGTTAGCTTTTCGATCTTTCCCCGCCGGGTGATGGGCAGCGTGCAGGCGGTGATCGGCATGGTTGTCACCATGGCACCCTCTGTGGGTCCCACCGTGGGCGGCTACATCACCGAGACGCTCAGCTGGCACTGGCTGTTCCTGGCCAACGTGATCCCCGGCGTTCTGGTCTGCTGGGCCGCCTGGACATTTCTCGATATCGATAAGCCCAACCACGCGGTCGCGCGCCACCTGGACTTGATCGGCCTGGTATTGATCGCGGTGTTTTTGGGCTCGCTAGAGTTTGTGCTTGAAGAAGGGCCCGGCGATGACTGGTTTGCCAGCCAGCGAATCTTGCTGTTCAGCCTGACCTGCCTAGTGGCGGGAGCCTGGTTCTTCATCCGCACCCTGCGCAGCGACCACCCAATCGTCGATCTGCGCGCCTTTACCAACCGCAACTTTGCCATCGGCGCCGGGATGGGCTTTATCATCGGCATCGCGCTCTACGGGCTGGTCTACATCATGCCGCTGTTTTTTGGCTATGTGCGCGGCTATTCGAGCCTGCAAATTGGCCAGGTGATGTTCGTCACCGGGCTGACGATGTTTCTTTGCGCGCCTATTGTCGGTCAGCTGTCCAACCGCCTCGATCTGCGCATTATGCTGTTTATGGGCCTGCTGCTGGTCGGCGTGGGCACCATAATGAACGCCAATCTTACCGTGGAGTCGGGCTTTTGGCAGTTCTGCGTGCCGCAGATCGTGCGCGGCATGGGGCTGATCTTGTGTATCATTCCAGCCTCGCGTATTGCCCTAGGCACCCTGCCGCCGAGCGAGGTAGGCAACGCCAGCGGGCTTTTTAACGTGATGCGCAACCTGGGGGGTGCCATGGGACTGGCGCTGATCGATACGGTGCGCGACATCCGCGAGGACTTTCACTGGAATCAGCTCATCCCTGCTATCGATACTAGCCGCGAGGTCGTGGTAGCGGAGATCGCCAAATACCAAGCGATGCTCGCCGGCTCGGTGCCCGATACCTATCACACCGCCGTCGCCATGCTGGCGCAACGCGTCTCTCAGCAGGCACAAGTGCTGGCCTTTAACGACATCTTTACTTGGATGGGACTGATCTACATTGCCAGCGTACCGCTGGTATTCCTACTGCGGAGGATTTCGGCTTGACGGCTTGCAGCCTGTTAGCGACTAGCCGCTAACAGCTGGGCGTTGAGAATGTAAGCACGTCTTCCAGGCGTGCCTTGCCGAGTGCCAACTGAATCAAGCGATCTATCCCCAGCGCCACACCGGCGCCTTCGGGCATTCCGTGCTCAAGTGCGGCCAGCAGCCGCTCATCCACATCCACTTCCGGTAAGCCCAAACGGCGGCGCTCAGCGTTATCTTCAGCAAAGCGCGTGCGCTGCTCAGCCGCATCGGTCAGCTCATCGTAGCCGTTAGCCAACTCAATACCGTTAAGATAGACCTCAAAGCGGGAAGCCACCCACTCACCATCTGCATCTTGATGGCGCCGAGCCAAGGCTGCTTGGCTAGCCGGATAATCAACTACCACGCTTAGCTCCTGCTGGCCTAACTGCGGCTCGATCACCACGCTCATTAACAGGTCAAGACAGGTCTCGCGGCCTTCATCAGCTAAGGATTGGGCAGACATTTGTGCCCGCTCGGCAGCTATCGCCCTCAGCCTATCCAGAGACGTCGTGAACGGATCAACCTCTACGTAAGTATGAAACAACTCCCGGTAGCGGTAATGCACAGGTGGGCCCGGGAAACTGGGCAACAGTGACATAATGAGCGTCGCAGTCTCATCAATCAGTTGATCCAGCGTAAATTGCGGCCGATACCACTCCAGCATAGTGAACTCAATATTATGGCGGGCGCCGATTTCGCCATCGCGAAAACTTCGCGCAAGCTGAAAGATCGGCCCACTGCCCGCTGCGAGCAAGCGCTTCATATGGAATTCAGGGGAGGTTTGTAGCCATAGACGGCGCTGCCCTTTGTCCGTGCGCGCCAGAGTGTGCAGCGACACCAAATGGATATCCGTGCTTCCCCCCTGCCCCAGCACGGGCGTTTCCACTTCCAGCACGTCACGCTGGGCAAAAAAAGCGCGCACTTTGGCCATTAACCGCGCCCGTTCGCGCAGCGTTTCAAAGGACGCTGAGGGTTGCCAATCAATGGCCATAACGACTCCTTGAAAAAATCACCTTAAATAATAATGGCCACGCACAAAGCGTGGCCATTAAGACATACAAGCGCCCTGGAAAGCGATCAAGCGCGTGAGACGTAGTCCCCACTGCGCGTATCAATTTTCAGCACTTCACCCTGGTTGATAAACAGCGGTACACGCACCACAGCACCAGAAGACAACGTCGCAGGCTTAGAACCACCCTGTGCCGTATCGCCTTTCAAACCGGGATCTGTTTCCACGACTTCCAACTCGATAAAGTTAGGCGGCGTCACGGAAATGGCCTTATCATCCCAAAGCGTAATGATATAGGGCACCTGCTCTTTCAGCCACTTGATGGTATCGCCTAGCGCTTTTTTCTCTACCGCATACTGCTCAAACGAGCCATCGGTCTTCATGAAGTGCCACATATCACCATCGGTGTAGAGATACTCCATCTCTAAATCCATGACATCGGCACCTTCCAGCGAGTCACCGGATTTGAAAGTCTTCTCACCTACGCGGCCAGTCATCAAATTCCGCAGTTTAACGCGGTTAAACGCCTGCCCCTTACCGGGCTTGACCAGCTCGTTCTCAACGATCGCACAAGGATCGCCGTCGAGCATTACTTTCAGACCGGCCTTGAATTCGTTGGTAGAATAGTTCGCCATAATGTCTCTCAATCATCCATTTCAGTTATTTGTATCAACAGGTGGTGCGCGAAGCCATACTTTGCCGCTGTCAGCAGGTTTATATACCAGTAGCTATATGCCAGCAGCGTTGCAAATGGCGTCGTTAAATAAGTGCGCGCATGATAACCCGAAGGAGGGCTTTTTTGCAGGAGAACATCATTATTGCCGCGTCTGAAACGCAAAGCCATCGCGACTCACTGGCGCATTCCACTTGGCAGCAGCAGCTTTCTCATGCCATTCGTGATCCGCAAACACTTTGCGAACGGCTGGGCCTAAGCCACGACTGGTTGGCGGGCGCCAAGGCTGGACATGCACTGTTTGACGTATGTGTGCCTGAAGCGTACCTCAACAGAATAGCCTATGCCGACATAAACGACCCGCTGCTGCGTCAGGTACTGCCGCTTGGCGAGGAAGCACTAACGCCACATGGCTACGTCGTCGATCCGCTTGAAGAAGCCGAACATCGGCCCGCCAAAGGGCTGATCCATAAGTATGCTGGCCGAGTGCTGCTTATCGCCAGCCCCAACTGTGCCATCAACTGCCGCTACTGCTTTCGCCGCCATTTCCCCTACAGCGATAACTCACCCTCCAGAGCGCAGTGGCTGGAAGCGCTGGATTACCTGCGCGCTGACACCACTATTCACGAGGCGATTCTGTCTGGCGGCGATCCGTTGGCCGCCAGCGATCGCCAGTTGGCATGGCTGGTGGAGCAGCTAGAAAGCATCCCGCACCTAAAACGGCTACGCATTCATACCCGCCTGCCGGTGGTGATTCCCGATCGGGTCGATGACGCTCTGCTTGGCTGGCTTTCCTCTACACGCCTGCAAAAGGTGGTGGTGTTGCATATTAACCACGCCAATGAAATCGACCAGGCGGTGGTAGACGCCTGCGCGCGCCTTAAGCAGGCGGGTGCAACACTACTCAACCAGAGTGTACTGCTGCGCAATGTGAACGATAGTGTCACGGCCCTTACCGCACTTTCTGAACGGCTATTCGAAGCAGGTATTCTGCCCTATTACCTGCATGTACTGGATCCTGTGCAAGGCGCTGCGCATTTTGATGTGCCGGACAGCGAAGCACGCGAGCTGGTTGCTCATCTTCGCGATCATTTACCCGGTTTCTTAATGCCACGCCTAGTGCGAGAAATTCCTGGAAGGGGAAGTAAAACGCCGTTGTGACGCATGTTGAAGAAACAGCGGCACTGAGACGTTTGAATGGCTCAGTGCTGAAGCCTTAAGCCACAAGTTAGTTATACCCTCCGAATAGGCCCAGCATACTGAGCCACCAGCTCATCCGCAGTAAGCAGCAAAAATCCCTCAGCTTCTGCCTGGGCCACCAAAATTCGATCAAAAGGGTCTTTGTGGATGACTGGTAAATGAGCAACGTTAAGTGTATGCAATGAATTGATAGAAAGTTCTAAATAACCGTTATCCAGCAGCCCACGACGCAGCAAGTGCGGGTCAACGTGAAAATCAGGGCGTTGCAGACTGTTCTTAATGACCACTTCCCATATGCTGGCAGCGCTAAAATAGAGCCTGTTATCTTCGTCATTAATCATAGCTCGCGCATCAGCAGAAAGCCTCTCCGGCGCTGCCGCCGCCCAGAGCAAAACATGCGTGTCCAGAAGTAGATTCACATCAACCTCCAAACATCTCGGCTATTTCCTCCTGTCCCATACGATCAAAATCATTAGGTATCTTAAACTGGCCTGCCAGAAACCCCAGACGCTTTTGCTGGCCAGAAGCAGGGCTATCAATGGCCGTCACGCGTGCCATCGGTTTGCCTGCTTTGGCAATAATAAACCCCTCCCCCTCGGCAGCCCTCGCCACCAGCTGAGACAACCGTGTTTTAGCTTCGTGAATATTGATAGCCTCCATATAAAATCTCCTAAAAATGCGGCTTTGTTAGTAAGCTTAGTTTAATAGGTTTAGTTTAGCCGAGGCGAACGCTTTTACAATGCATCCCCTTCATTGAAAAAACAGCGCTAGGTGTTGCTACAGTTAATCAAGACATGTCACCCAGATCGTAAAAATATCGTTTTCTGCTAAAGTTATAGTGCTAACGATTTCTGACGTTGAATTAGCCTCAACGTTGGGCATCTCACTCAGCAGGAGGCCATAGCGTTATGTCACCATCCCTCTCGTCCAGACCGGGCGCTTTCGTCCTCTTAATAGCCTCGCTTGCCGGGCTGGCCATCGCTTTATATGCCTATTTCACACCACTAACCGGCGTCACTGGAACGCTTGGGGCACTGGTCGCCATTGTGGCCTGCCTCGCCCTTGCGGTGATGGCGTTACTTCTCTTTAAAGTTAGAGGGCGTGGTGCTTCCATCGTACTGCGGATACTCATACTGATGGGGCTTGCCGGTACATCTTTCGCCGGAATGCTGCTGCATCAGTGGTGGATCAGCGCAGCCATGGTAGTCGGTCTGATCGGCTTGATTGTTGATATGGTTCGCGCAACCCATCACGCCCGTCTCACCCACACCTGAGGAGCCGCCCATGCCGACATTATTACCCACCCCGTTTAAATCGATAACCCCAGGCTTAGGCGCAGTCACCGCCCTGGCGATCTGTTTTACGCCCTTGCCGTTACTGGCTCAGGGTCAACCCAGTGAGCAGGAGAATCCCGAGCAGGAAGAAGCGCCCAGTCGCGCTCCCATCCCGCTGGTGCCTGGCGAGCCGACCTGGAACAGCTTCCATGGCCAGCTTAATGCCCAAAAATATAGCCCACTTGATCAAATCAATACTGATAACGTCGGCGAGCTGGAGAAGGTATGGGAAGTGCATACCGGCGATGTCGCGGATGGCTCGGGGGAATTGCCAGCCACCGTTTGGTCAGCGACCCCGGTGTTTGCTAACGATACCCTTTATATTGGTACCCCCTTCTATCGCATACTCGCGTTAGACCCCGGTAGTGGCGAAGAGAAATGGAGTTTCGATACTCAATCCTCTCTGGAAGCGCTAACTCAACCCGCCTTGAAAAACCGTGGTGTGGCCTACTGGCAAGCCGACGATCCGGTAGCAGGCGAGCCCTGTCAGAAAATTATCTATATGGGCACCATGGATGCACAGCTTTTCGCGGTTGATGCCGATAGTGGCGAACAGTGCGCCGACTTTGCCGATAACGGTGTGCTCGACGTCAACCAGTGGAACGACACCAACGACCGCTGGCCGCTTTCGCTACTACAACCCCCTACCGTGGTGGGAGACCACTTGGTACTCGGCTGGGCAGGGATGGACTGGGCCTACGAACAGGCGCCACCCGGCACTGTTTACTCAATTAATGCCCGCACTGGAGAACGTGAATGGACGTTCCAGGCACTTTCCGATGAGATGCGCGATCAAAGCGGCACCGCCAATGTCTGGACACATATGTCCGCCGACGAGGAGCGTGGTTTAGTCTATCTGCCGGTTTCCTCACCCTCGCCGAACTACTGGGGCGGCAATCGCACCGAAGAAGTGCCTCTGGGCACATCCACCACTGCCCTGGATATCGAGACCGGCGAAGTGGTTTGGTCGCGGCAGTGGGTACATCACGATATCTGGGATTACGATATCAATGCCGCACCAACGCTGATGGACATCACAGTAGATGGTGAAGAAATACCGGCACTCATCCAGGCAACCAAAATGGGCTTTCTGTTCGTGGTTAATCGCGAAACAGGCGAAGACGTTTGGCCGATTGAGGAGCGCCCGGTACCCAGCGGCGACGGCAGCGTTGAGGGCGAAGTTTACGCGCCGACCCAGCCTTTCCCGACTAAACCGGAACCGCTGTTAGATCAGTCTGAAAAGCCCAACGTCTGGGCGCTGGCCGACGCGGTTAGCTTCGGAGAGTGTTCCGCATTGTGGGACGATCTTCACTATGAAGGCATGTACACCCCACCGACGACCCAAGGCGAAGGCACCCTTGGCTTTCCCATCAGCGCGGGTGGCGTTCAGTGGGGCGGCGTAGCCTTCGACCCCGAAAGCCAGACAGCGATCGTCAATACCTCGCACATTGTGCAGTACATAAAACTCTATAATCGCGAAGATTATGACAAAGCGGATAGCGGCTCCGGCAACGAAAGCGGCTTCGCCCCTCAAGAAGGCGCCCCCTACGGGATGCGCCTTGAGGTAGCGCTTAACCGGCTAGGCATGCCCTGCTGGGAGCCCCCCTTTGGCGAGCTTGTCGCCCTGGATATGACCAGCGGTGATATCAAATGGCGTCGTCCGGTGGGTGCATCGCAACAGTATGGCTTTTTTATGCCTGAGAGCTGGGGCTCGCCCACCATCGGTGGCCCGGCCGTAACCGCAGGCAATATTATCTTTATTGGCGCTTCCATGGATGCCAAGGTGCGTGCCTACTCCCTTGAGACCGGCGAGGAGCTCTGGTCAGACCAGACCGAAGCCCCCTCCGTCTCGAACCCCGCGGTCTACGAGTACAATGGCCGCCAATATGTCGCCTTTGTTTCCGGTGGCAATACCATCCTGAAAGATCAGGTAGGTGATCAGATCGCGGTCTACGCGCTGCCAGAGTAACCCTTAGCGTAAAACGGGGCGGCCTCAGAGGCTGCCCCGTTTACGTTAACAACTACTTTCTCTCACTGCTTCAGCCAAGATCACGGGTCTGAGGCTTGGTACGCCTGGCTAACTGATTGTTTGCCGCCCTAAAGCATACCCGCATCAGCGGCACCAGCAGCCACAGTATCGGCGTAAGTAGCCAGCGGTAAATAAAGCGCGCAATGAAGAGTACTGGCAGTAGCACGATGAGCCAGATAAGAAACTGACCGAGCCAAACCGGCCAGCCTAGCCA
>NZ_HG423343.1:5176777-5275705 GCF_000982975.1 Halomonas sp. A3H3
GCCATACGTGGCAACGCCGCAAAACGCCCGCCACCACTCATTAACGCGCCTTGGCGCAAACCAGCACGAGTCCCCTGGGCTTCCACACTGCCCACCCGGGCAGCACGAGCGGCCTTGCCTGCCCGCAGCACCTTCACGGTGCTGGCCATCACGAGTAGATCGACACCGGCCCAGCCTAGATCGGCGGCGCCAATGTCGTCACCCCGCCGCCACTGGCTTTCCAAATCGCGTAGCCCGCTGGTGAAGAAATCGCCTAGGCCCGCAACCAGACGCTCACCCTGTAGCCACTCCACGTCGCTTTGTTCACTAACCACAAACTGGTTGAGCAGCGCGTGGCCATTGGCATCCAGCAGCGCAATACCCATCTGCCCGCGGCGGTAAGGGGTGAACGCTGAATCCGCTTCTCCCTCCTCATCGCTCCACCAGCGGCTGAATTGCTGATAACGCTCACCGACCCAGTACTGCGCCTTTAGCGTGGTCACATCGTGGCTGCGAAAGTAGCTAATGGGAAGTACGGCATCAGCCCCATAGCGCACCAGTACTCGCTGAAAATTGGGCAGTAAGCCGTACTCCACTAATACATCGCGGGCCATATCACCGTGGCGCAAAATCGCCAAAGAGGCGCTCATCCACAGCGCCTGATCGTCAGCATAACTGAGAAACAGCGCATTGAGCTCCGCTGTTTCCTGCTGAAGCGCCGCCTCTAGCGAGGGCAATGCCCGCTGAGCTTCCAATCTTACCAGTTTGGACTCAAACGGCTCATGAGAGGCCAATGTTGATGCTAGCCCGGCGATCACTATCGCGGTTACTACCATTATCTGCCAGGGCCGCATTGCAATTCACCTCGCTCAACTGGTAACTGCAGTATTACCCCAACGTCTCTGCCGTTACGTTGGCCGCCGCAGGCTGGGTCGAATAGTGGCGATTGATCGCACTCAATACCCCCTTCATCGACGCGCTGGTAATGCTTTCATCGTTACCTACACCGAATACCGCTTTGCCGTCGATACGCACTTCCACATAGGCGATCGCTTCAGCGTCGGCGCCCTGGCCACGGGAGTGCTCGTGGTAGTCAATAATCTCTACATCGTGCCCTGCGGCTGCCAGTGCTTTAACAAAGGCCGCTAACGGGCCGTTGCCCTCGCCCTTTAACGTTTGCCGTGTGCCGCTCTCCTCAATCACGGCGTCCAGCGTGACTTTGGGGCTGTCGGGTTCAGACGACAAACGGTGGTTAACTAATGCAAAGGGCACTCGCTGCTCTAAATACTCATCCGAGAACGCCTGATAGATCATCTGCGAGGTGATCTCACGCCCGGTGCGCTCTGCCACTTCCTGAACGACCTGACTAAACTCGATGGAAAGCCGGCGCGGTAGCTCAATACCGTGTTCCTGCTCAAGCAGGTAGGAAACACCGCCTTTACCCGATTGGCTGTTAACCCGAATCACCGCTTCGTAGCTACGGCCCACGTCCAGCGGATCGATAGGCAAATAAGGCACATCCCAAACGGCATCAGGGTTGGCGCGACGATCCGCCATGCCTTTTTTGATCGCATCCTGGTGAGAGCCGGAGAAGGCGGTAAACACCAAATCGCCCACGTAGGGGTGGCGTGGATGCACCGGCAGTTGGTTGCAGTACTCCACTTCGCGCATGATGGGCGTGATATTGGAAAAATCGAGCTGGGGGTTAACGCCCTGGGTATACATATTCATCGCCAGAGTGACGATATCAACGTTGCCGGTGCGCTCGCCGTTCCCAAACAGCGTGCCCTCAACGCGATCAGCCCCGGCCATCAACGTCAGCTCTGCCGCCGCTACGCCGGTACCGCGGTCGTTATGGGGGTGAACGCTGACAATCAAGTGGTCGCGGTTTTTGACGTGGCGACAGAACCACTCGATCTGGTCGGCGTAGTTGTTGGGCGTGGCGACTTCTACCGTGGCAGGCAGGTTCACGATCATGGGCTTATCGGCGCGGGTGCCGTAAGCGTCCATGACCGCTTCGACGATCTCAACGGCAAAGTCCATCTCGGTGGTAGTGAAGAGTTCCGGCGAGTACTGGAACGTCCAGTTGGTTTCTGGTGCGGCGTCCATCTGCGCGCGAATCTGCTGGGTTGCTTCGACGGCGATTTGCACGCATTCAGCTTTATCGACATTGAACACTACCCGGCGAAACATGGGATCGGTAGCGTTATAGACGTGGACGATAGCGTTTTTGGCGCCTTGTAGCGCTTCAATGGTGCGTTCAATTAAGTGCGGACGTGCCTGGGTTAGCACTTGAATGGTCACATCCTCAGGAATTTTATCCTGCTCAATCAGCGAACGAACGAAATCGAAGTCGGTTTGGGAGGCTGACGGAAAGCCCACTTCTATCTGTTTAAAACCGACACTTAGCAGCATGTCGAATAAGCGCTGTTTGCGCTCCTGATCCATAGGGTCGATCAGCGACTGGTTACCGTCGCGCAGGTCAACGCTACACCAGACAGGCGCTGTTTCAATACGCTTGCTCGGCCACTGGCGGTCGGGCAGATCAACGGCCACAAAGGGGCGATACTTTTTGGCAGGATCAGTCAACATCATGGCGGCTCTCCTAAAATCAGTCAGTTGTGGGCTTATCGCTGTGCTTACCGCCCGCGTCATTCTGGTGTGTTGGGGCTGTCGAGTATGCTTGAGAGAGCGCTGACTCCATACGGTCAAGCTGCGCTTTCAGCCCGCGAACATCATTGCGCAGCGACTGCAGCTCGGCTTCTTCACCTTCGCCGTTGTCCAGCGCCATTTGCGCGCTCTCTTTCTGCATCACGTCCAGCACAATACCAATCATCATATTGAGAAAGATAAAGGCGTTCAAAAAGATAAAGGTGAGAAAATATATCCAAGCGTAGGGGTAGACCTCCATGGCCGGATACAGCACAGCGGTGGCCCAGCTCTCAAAGGTCGCCACCTGAAATAGAGTTAGCATGGCCAGGGAAATATTGCCCCACAGCCCCTCGTCTACATTGTGAAACAGAAAGCTCCCAATGGCAGCGTATATATAGAAGATGATAAACATCAGCAGTACCACATAGCCCATCCGTGGCACCGACTTCACCAGGGCGCTAAGTAGCATCTGAAGTTCAGGAATCATCGACACCAGGCGCAGTACCCGGAAAATGCGCAACAGCCTGGCCAGTAGCACCATTTCCGAGTCATCCATGGGGATGAGACTGGCAGTCACAATCAGGAAGTCAAAAACGTTCCAGCCCTTTTTGAAGAAGTCGAGCAGGCTGCGCTCCGCGGCCATTCTGATTAAAATCTCAATCAGGAAAAATATCGTTACCGCGATATCGAGATAGAGCAGCCACTGCTCAACCTGAGTGGTTTCGTCGTAGGTTTTTGCCCCTATCACCAGGGCAGAAATGACGATAATGGCGATCACCATCGCTTCAAAAAACTTGTTTGACCGTAGCTTTTCAAAACGGGCCTGCCAGGTAGTAAAGGACTCACTCATGTAACAAAAAATCTCTCAACGGTTAATCCGCACACTTTATACTAAAATTACACACCTGCTACACAAGTGATATCCTGTTGTTTCACTTGATGTATCCTACGCCACCAGAACGCCTCTTTAGACGCCCTGTTGGTACTCTTTTGACTTTTTTTACTTTAGCCGCTGGATGATCCCCATGACACTGCTTTGGATAGCCTTATTGCCTCTGCTAGGCGTACTGGTGCCGGCACTCACCGCACGGCGCGGGCGCGGTTTCTGTTCCCTTGCAACGGCGGTACTGCCCGCTACCGCCCTAGTAATGACGCTACTCAACGTGCCAGCTCTTTTAGATGGCGAGCAGCTACGTTTTTCGGTCACCTGGATGCCGGAACTGGCACTGAACCTGGCGTTCCGCCTGGATGGGCTATCGCTGCTGTTCAACCTATTGATACTCGGCATCGGTCTGCTGATTATTCTTTATGCTCACTACTATTTAGCCAAAGACGAACCCTATGGCCGATTCTACGCCTTCCTGATGCTTTTTATGGCGTCAATGGTAGGTATTTCAATGTCGGACAACCTGATTCTGCTATGGCTATTCTGGGAGTTAACCAGCCTCTCTTCGTTTTTGCTGATCGGTTACTGGTCACACCAATCGGATGCCCGTAAAGGCGCACGCATGGCGCTCACTGTTACCGGCGCAGGCGGCCTTGCGCTATTGGCGGGCTTACTGCTGTTGGGCGATATGGCGGGCAGCTTCAATATGGGCGATGTACTGGCTAGCAGCGAAGTGATTCTGGCGGATTCCCGCTACCCGCTTATGCTGGGTTTGGTACTACTGGGGGCGTTTACCAAATCAGCGCAGTTCCCGTTCCATTTTTGGTTGCCCCACGCCATGGCGGCACCCACGCCAGTATCAGCCTATCTGCACTCGGCCACCATGGTTAAAGCGGGCATTTTCCTGATGGCACGACTGCACCCCGCCATCGCGGGTAGCGAGCTGTGGAGCGTGGTGGTCTCCCTGGTCGGTATCATCACCATGCTATATGGCGCTTGGTTTGCACTGATGAAGACCGACCTAAAGGGTATTCTGGCGTTCTCCACTGTTAGCCATTTAGGCTTGATTACCGTGCTGTTGGGTATCGGCAGCCCCATGGCGATTTTAGCTGCCCTGTTTCACATTCTGAATCACGCCACCTTTAAAGCCGCACTGTTTATGAGTGCCGGTATTATCGATCACGAGACCGGCACCCGGGAGCTGAAACAGTTGGGCGGGCTGAAAAAAGCCATGCCAGTGACGGCACTCTTGACCACGCTAGCGGCTGCCTCAATGGCGGGCGTACCGCTATTTAATGGTTTCTTATCCAAAGAGATGTTCTTCACCGAAGCGCTAGCGACGCCCGTGTTAGGCGGCCTTAGTTGGCTATTGCCCGCGCTGGCAACACTGGGCGGTATCCTCTCTGTGGCTTACTCGCTGCGTTTGGTGCACGCCGTTTTCTTCAAACCGGCCCGTGAAGCACCATCGAAATCGCCCCACGAGCCGCCGCACCTTATGCGTTTGCCGGTAGAAATATTGGTAGCCCTGTGCGTGGTAGTGGGCCTGTTCCCGGCTTTTATGGCAACGGGATTATTAGAGCTCGCCAGCCAAGCGGTGATTGGTAGCCCACTGGATTTCCACCTGGCTATTTGGCACGGCGTGAATCTACCGCTCATCATGAGTTTGCTCGCCTTCGTGGTGGGTATTGCACTCTATTGGCGCTATGGCGAGGTGCGTCGATTTACCCAGCAGTTTGCCGGGGTCGATGCCCGGCGGGTGTTTGAGCGCATGCTTGTCTCCATGGGCTATCGCGCCGAGCAGCTTATTGCCAAGCTTGAAGGCAATTCGCTACAGCGTTATGTGGGCTGGCTCTGGCTAGGCGCATTAGTCATGGGTGGGATCGGCCTGGTTCAGATCACTGACTTAACGGGTGCTGCTGGCAATCAAGAGCTGGATGGTATCCTCATACTCGGGGCGGGGATGCTGATGTTTGGCGGCGTGGCCACCGCTGCCACTCACCGCTACCGGCTGATCTCTCTGCTGATGCTATCGGTCGTCGGGCTCTTTGTGGCGCTCACCTTTGCTCGTTTCTCAGCACCCGATTTAGCGCTGACACAGCTTTCGGTGGAAGTGGTGACCATGATCCTGTTGATGCTGGCGCTATTTTTCTTGCCCCAAAAGACCCCGCGCGAATCCAGCCCACTGCGCAATGTTCGCGATATGTTGCTGGCAGGCACGCTAGGCTTGGTGATTGCCAGCCTTAACTACGCGGTCATGACCCGCGAGACGCTGTCGATTTCCAGTTTCTTTGTGGAAAACAGCAAGCCCGGTGGTGGCGGCTACAATGTGGTCAACGTGATTCTGGTCGACTTCCGGGGATTCGACACCTTGGGTGAAATCACCGTACTCGCCATCGCAGGCCTGGCGATCTTTAAGCTGCTGAACCGCTTACGCCTGTTTATGCCGCACAGTGACGGCGAAGGCCGGGTATGGTCACCTGACCGCTACCCTGCGGTACTCACGTCAATTTCAATGACGCTGCTGCCACTGGCACTGTTGGTATCTGCATTTATCTTCCTGCGCGGCCATAACCAGCCAGGGGGTGGCTTTATCGCGGGGTTGATTACTGCGGTAGCCTTGATCCTGCTGTACATGGCCCGGGGTGTGGCGTGGGCGCAAGAACGTTTGGACTTCCCTTTCCAACCGGTAGCCGTCATTGGGGTGGCGATAGCCACTCTAACCGGGCTGGGTAGCTGGCTATTTGGTCACCCGTTCTTAACATCCGCATTTGGCTATTTCAGCCTACCACTCATCGGTACCTTTGAACTGGCCACTGCGCTGCTCTTTGATCTGGGTGTCTACTTAGCCGTGGTGGGCGCTACGCTGATGATTCTTGCCAACCTTGGTAAGGTCACCACCGCTCACCGCCCGGTGACCGAAGCAAGCGAACAGGATGCTGATGCCAGCACCGCCGCCACCTCTGCCAAGGAGCCTCGTTAATGGAACTGCTTTATGCGATGACCACCGGTGTATTGACTGCTTCTGGCCTCTATCTAACGTTACGCGGCCGTACTTTCCCGGTCGTGGTGGGCCTTACGCTGCTCTCTTACGCAGTGAATTTGTTCCTGTTTTCGATGGGGGGATTAACCACTGATGGCGCTGCCATTGTCTCTGAGGGTGCAGGTTTCGCCGACCCGTTGCCCCAGGCACTAGTGCTCACGGCCATAGTGATTGGCTTTGCGATGACGGCGTTTGTGGTGATCCTGGCCATGCGGGCGCGGAGTGAAGTGGGGAACGACCACGTCGACGGTAAAAAGGAAGACCGAGAATGATGCAGCATCTAATTGTTTTCCCTGTCGTTCTGCCGCTAGTCGCGGGCATATTGCTGCTCTATCAGCGCCAAGGATTAGTGCGTTACAAGCGCACGGTGAGTGTTGTGGCCACGGTGCTACTGCTGCTGGTTGCGATAGGCCTATTACGCCAAGCCGCCAGTGGGGAGATCACCTACTACGCGCTGGGTGACTGGCAAGCCCCGTTCGGCATCGTATTGGTACTCGATCGCCTATCGGCGTTAATGCTACTGCTGACTGCCGTATTGGCCGTTGGCGCAGTGGTGTTTGCCTGCGCTGGTGACGATGAAAAAGGCAGCAACTTCCACGGCCTTTTTCAGTGGCAACTGCTGGGCATTAACGGTGCTTTTTTAACCGGTGATTTGTTTAACCTGTTTGTCTTTTTTGAAGTTCTGCTGCTGGCGTCCTACGCCCTGCTGCTTCACGGCGGCGGTAAAGCGCGCATTCAAGCCAGCGTCCACTACGTGGTGCTCAACCTAGCGGGATCTTCGCTGTTTCTGATTGCAGTGGGGATTCTGTATGGCGCAACAGGCACGCTCAATACGGCCGATATGGCGATCCGGGTAGCCGAACTACCCGAAGAGCGTGACGGCTTAGTGAGCGCTGGGGCACTGATGCTGCTGGTCGTGTTTGGGTTAAAAGCCGCCATTCTGCCGCTCTACTTCTGGCTACCCAAAGCTTACGCCTCGGCCCCCGCGCCAGTGGCGGCGCTGTTTGCCATCATGACCAAAGTGGGTATTTACGCCATTCTGCGCGTCTACTCGCTCATTTTTGGCGATAGCGCTGGCGGTTTGGAGGCGCTGGAACAGCCCTGGGTGTGGTGGCTATCGCTCGCTACCCTGGCTGCCGCAGGCGTTGGGGTAATGGCCGCAAGGGACTTACGACTGCTGGTTGCTTATTTAGTGCTGGTGTCAGTGGGCACGCTGCTGGCGGGTATCGGCATGCGCTCGCCACAGGCGGTCTCTGCACTACTCTACTATTTGATCCACACTACGTTGATCACCGGGGGTCTGTTCCTGCTAGCGGAAATGATTGGCCTCCAGCGTGGCAAAGCGGGTACTCGCATAGTCAAGGGCCGCCCTATGGTGCAGGGCGCAGCACTCGCCATGTTGTTTTTTGTCGGCGCTATCGCCGTCGCAGGCATCCCGCCGTTCTCCGGCGCTTTCGGCAAAGCATTGATGCTCAATGCTGCCGAAGGCACCCAGCGACTATGGCTATGGCCGCTGCTGCTGCTAACCAGTTTAGCCTCGCTGATAGCCCTCTCCCGGGCTGGCTCTACGCTGTTTTGGCGTAGCCACCGGGGCACGATCAGCGGTACGCCGCTTTCCCATTGCCAGTGGTTTGGGGTTATTTGGCTGCTGAGTGCAGCCCCTCTGTTAGTCGCCCTGGCCGGGCCAGTGAGCAGCTACACTCAAGCCACGGCTGAGCAATTAGCCAACCCCCAGGTGCTGATTCGCACGCTACTACCTGATGCTGGAGATGCCCAATGATTGCTCCGCGCCCCTGGCTACCCACGCCTGTTTTATCGCTACTACTGCTAGTCGTTTGGCTGCTGCTGGTACGCAGCTACGCCTTTGGTCAATTCGTACTCGGTGGCTCGTTAGCCATTTTGATCCCTCTGCTGACCCACCGCTTTTGGGATGCACGCCCCCGGATCTCTAAGCCTCTCGCCTTACTGCGCTTTGTACTTCGAGTACTAGGCGATATCGTAGTGGCCAATTTCGAAGTCGCGTATTTGATTGCCAACCCCTGGCGAAGGATGAAACCTCATTTTATTGAATATCCATTAATGCTAGAGGATCGATTTACTATCACGCTGCTGGCTAGCACCATTAGCCTGACTCCCGGTACTGTCTCCGCCAATCTGCGCCTGGATGGCAAGTCACTGCTGATTCACGCCTTAGATGTAGACAATGAGGAGGCGCTGATTAACCAGATTCGTGAGCGCTACGAACGTCCGCTCAAGGAGATTTACGAATGCTGAGCATTGCGCTTTATATCACCTTAGCCCTGGTGGTGATGGCACTGTTGATGAATCTCTACCGGCTTACCATCGGCCCCAGCCTGCCCGACCGGGTACTCGCCCTGGACACTATGTACGTCAACTCGATTGCACTGATCGTGCTGCTGGGACTATGGCTGAACAGCAAAACCTATTTCGAGTCGGCGCTGCTAATCGCGATGTTAGGTTTCATCAGTACCGTTGCGGTGTGCAAATATATTCTGCGCGGAGATATTATCGAATGAGTACCGTGATCGTCGCCTCCATAAAGAGGCAGCCGCTATGCCAGAAAGGCTCATGCCAGGGGGCGTTATGTCAGGAGTAATAGAGGCGGTTATTTCGCTGCTGCTGGTTGCTGGCGGCATCTTTGTGTTTATTGGTTCGCTAGGGATGGCCCACTTGCGTGACTTTTATATGCGCCTGCATGGCCCGACCAAGGCCACCACTCTGGGTATCGGCTGTATGCTGATCGCTTCGATGATGTATTTCTGGAGCGTGGATGGCAAACCCGATATTCAGGAAATGTTGATTACGCTCTTCCTGTTCATTACCGCCCCCGTTAGCGCCCACTTGCTGGCCAAGTCCGGCTTGCACCTGCGTTTAAAGCACGCTGATAAAACCCAGGGTAAACCGGTAGAGCTGCGTCCAGAAGAAGTCGGCGATAAACCGGTACCCCACCCGGATAAAGGCCATGGCTGAAAGCTAAGCAACCTCGCTTTTGTCATTGCGAGCGAAGCGCGGCAATCCTGAATCTGTCATTGCGAGCGAAGCGCGGCAATCTTGGGTTGAACTACGCCTGCGCAGGTTGAGATTGCCGCGTCGCAGGCTCCTCGCAATGACACTTTGCGCGACTGTGCCAAAGCAGAATTTACGGGGTTAAATCCTGCTGGTGATAGCCCAGTAGATAGAGCAAGCCATCAAGGCCCGAGGTTGAAATCGCCTGGCGCGCCTGGGCACGCACCAGGGGCTTGGCCCGAAACGCAATCCCCATGCCCGCTTTGGCAAGCATTTTCAGATCATTGGCGCCATCCCCTACCGCAATCGTTTGACCCAGGGTAAAACCTTCACGCTGAGCAATGGACTCTAATAGTTCGGCTTTGCGCTCGGCATCGACGATCGGTTCACTTACTTCGCCGGTTACCTTGCCATTTTCGATGATCAGTTCATTGGCATGGATCTCGTCAAAGCCCAGCTTCTCCTGTAAGTGGCGAGCAAAGTAGGTGAAGCCGCCGGAGAGGATGGCGGTGCGAAAACCTAAGTGCTTCAGGTTAACCATTAAGCGCTCTACGCCTTCCATTAGCGGCAATTCCTCAGCGATCTCCGCCAACACGGACTCATCCAAACCTTCAAGTTTACTCATCCGCTCACGAAAGCTCGCTTTGAAATCCAACTCGCCGCGCATGGCACGCTCGGTGACTTCTGCGACTTCATCACCCACACCATGGCGGCGGGCCAGTTCGTCAATCACTTCAGCTTTGATCAACGTGGAGTCCATATCGAAACACACCAAACGGGGCTGAACGTGATCGCGAGTATTCGCTTGGACAACAATATCGACACTCAGGGTTTCGCTCAGTACCAATGCCGCATTGCGGACAGCTTCAATATCCACCTCACCTACCAGACGGTACTCAATACAGTCGATGCACTTATTCTGCTGTAACGAGGCGTCGGCAAGGCGCTGGGTGCTCTTTTCTTGTAGGCCAAACTGCACGATCAGTGCATCTACCTGGGATTGAATATCTGCGGTTAAACGTGCCGCTAAAACGGTTAGGATCAAGTCACCGCCTGCCATCACTTAGCTCCTGCCATTATTTACTCTCCTGCCTCTAAACGGTCGACTTTCTGGAAGCCACGGGGCAACTTGCTACCGCGGCGGCCACGCTCGCCACGATAATAAGCTAAATCGTCGGCTTTTAGGGTTAGCTTGCGCTTACCAGCATGAATCATTAACGCCTCACTGGCAGCGAGCACCACAATGCCGGTAACAAACTCCTCCCGGCGGGCGGAGCGTGGGCCAGGGATATCGAGCATCTTATTGCCTTTGCCTTTGGACATTTCTGGTAGTTGATCCAAGGGAAACAGCAACAGCCGACCTTCGTTTGAAACCGAGGCAACCCACAGCTCATCGCCCTCTGGCACTTCGACCGGCGCCATCACATTGCAGCCTTTGGGCAGGCTGAGCACCGCTTTACCGGCTTTGTTTTTACCGGTGAGCGTATCGAGCCGTGCCACAAAGCCATAACCGCCGTCAGTGGCGAGCACGAAGCGCCGCTCCGGCGGTGCGAACATCAGTCCCGCCATTTTCGCCCCAGCGGCAACGTTCGCGCGACCGGTGACCGGCTCCCCCTGCCCCCGCGCACTGGGAAGATTGTGAGCAGACAGCGTATAGGCACGCCCGGTGTCGTCCAGCAGCACCAGCGGCTGATTGGTTTTACCTTTCGCCGCCAGTTGGAAGCTATCCCCGGCTTTATAGGAGAGCCCCTCGGGGTCGATATCGTGCCCCTTGGCCGCACGAATCCAGCCTTTATCGGAGAGCACCACGGTAATCGGGTCAGCGCCCAGCAGCTCCACTTCAGACAGCGCCTTGGACTCTTCGCGCTCGACCAGCGGTGAGCGACGCTCATCGCCATGCTCTTTACCTGCTGCGCGGATCTCTTTTTCAATCAGCGTAGTGAGCTTGGCTTCGCTGCCCAGCAGCCCCTCTAGATATTTGCGCTCTTTTTCCAGCTCATCCTGCTCGCCGCGAATTTTCATTTCTTCGAGCTTGGCAAGGTGACGCAGGCGTAACTCTAAAATGGCTTCGGCTTGGCGCTCAGAGAGACTAAACGTTGCTATCAGCGAGGCTTTAGGGTCGTCCTCCTCGCGAATAATGCGGATCACTTCGTCCAGATCAAGGTAGGCAATTAGCAAGCCTTCCAGGATATGCAGCCGGTCTTCGACTTTGCCTAAGCGGTGCTCTAAACGACGACGCACCGTGCTGCGCCGGAACTGCAGCCACTCACCCAGCATTTCGGGCAGCGGCATCACCCGTGGGCGGCCGTCCAGGCCGATCACGTTCATGTTCACCCGCACGTTCTTTTCCAGGTCGGTGGTGGCGAATAGGTGCGCCATCAACGACTCTACGTCAATGCGGTTGGAGCGTGGTTCGATGACCAGGCGAGTCGGCTCTTCGTGGGTCGACTCATCGCGCAGGTCAGCCACCATGGGCAGCTTTTTGGCCTGCATTTGCGCGGCAATCTGCTCCAATACTTTGGCACCGCTGACCTGATAAGGTACGGCGGTGATAACAATATTGGCTTCTTCGCGGATGTAGCGGGCACGCAGCTTGACCGAGCCACGCCCGGATTCGTAGAGCTTCCGAAGATCCGCGGGCGGGGTAATAATTTCTGCATCGGTGGGGAAATCGGGCGCGGGCACGAATTCCATTAAATCAGCGGTGGTCGCCTTGGGGTTGCGCAACAGATGACAGGTGGCTTCGACCACTTCCGAGACATTATGGGGAGGAATATCGGTGGCCATGCCAACCGCAATCCCTGTGCCACCATTGAGCAGCACATGGGGTAACTTGGCCGGCAGTACCAGCGGCTCTTGCATGGTGCCGTCAAAGTTGGGCGCCCAATCGACGGTGCCTTGGCCTAGCTCGCCCAGCAGCACTTCGGCGAACTTGGAAAGCTTGGCTTCGGTGTAGCGCATGGCGGCGAAGGATTTGGGGTCATCGGGGCTACCCCAGTTGCCTTGGCCGTCTACCAGCGGGTAGCGGTAGCTAAATGGTTGCGCCATCAACACCATGGCTTCGTAGCAGGCGCTATCCCCATGGGGGTGGAATTTACCCAGCACGTCACCGACGGTACGCGCCGACTTTTTGTACTTGGCGTTGGCGTGCAGCGCCAGCTCACGCATGGCGTAAATTATCCGCCGCTGCACGGGTTTCATGCCGTCGCCAATATTGGGCAAGGCGCGGTCGAGAATGACGTACATCGAGTAGTCGAGGTACGCTTTTTCGGTGTAGTCGCGCAGGGAGAGACGCTCGACGTCTCCTTCCGCTACTTGAATATCCATGTCGATCATATCCTACCTTGACAACAAAACCGCCCCTGTTGGGGCGGCTGATAAGCGGACACGCGGCCACTTAACATGGCTCGCTATGTTAATTGATACCTTTCGTTTGATGCATTGGATAGCGCTGCCGTAGATGACGCTTCTTGAGAACTACCGTGAAACTCGTCTAACAGCCCTTTTAAGCGCTGAGCCTGTAATGACAGCTCATTGGCAGCACTCGCCGCTTCGCTAACCAACCCGGCATTTTGCTGCGTCACCGTATCCATTTGCGTGACCGCCCGGTTGATCTCATCAATACCGTTGGTCTGCTCGCCAGACGCCTGGCTGATTTCGCTAATACGTGCAGTAACCTCTTCAATCGCCACCACGATATCTTTCATGGCGGATTCAGCTGCTTGAGCATAGCCACTACCGGTGGCAATCTGCTCTGAGGTGGTTTTAATCAGCCCATTAATGTTTCTGGCAGAAGCAGCGCTACGCGACGCCAGCTCACGTACTTCGCTGGCCACTACGGCAAAGCCACGCCCATGTTCACCGGCTCGCGCCGCCTCTACAGAGGCATTTAACGCTAAAATATTGGTTTGGAAGGCAATGTTTTCAATCACATCGACTATCGAAGAGACCTCAGTAGAGCTTGCGTTGATAGCCTCCATGGATTGCGCCAGCCGTGATACCTGCTCTCCACCTTGTTTCACTTTTTCTGCTGACTCTTTCACTCGCTGATCCGCCTCTTGAGCGTTGTCAGCATTGCGCTTCACCGTAGCGGCCATCTCTTCCATCGTAGAAGAAGTCTCTTGCAGAGAAGCCGCTTGCTGCTCAGTGCGGCTAGAAAGCTCGGTATTGCCCGCGGCAATTTCCGTCGATTCACTGGCAATGGCATCCGCTACGCCACGCACATCACCAAACAGGCGCTGCAACTTCTCCGCGTAGCGATTCACAGCACCGCGTAGCTCGCCGATTTCATCATCGCGATAAATGGTCAGTTCACGACTAGAACCGCCCTGGCCCAGTTGATCAATCTGCCCAGTAGTGCTGCGAATCTGACGTAACAAGATACGCCCACCCCACCAGCCTAGCGCGAGCAGCAGCGCCAACAGCGGTAAAATAAACATCAATAAATCACGCGTTAAGGTGCGCGCCAAGGCTGTTACCTGTTCGCTAGGCGTTACCAAGCCGAGTGTCCAGCCAGTGTCTGGCATATCAAACAAACGCACTGCCGCAGGCTCGTCCAATACGCCCGCACTTTCTACATTGGCCTCATCACGGCCAGCCTCAACGGCCTCTACAACGGGCTGAAGCCAAGGCATATCCCCCACTAAATCGCCCAGGCCGCGCATTTCATCCGACGCCTGCTCAACGCCCGGTAGGTCAATCACGTTGTGATCTTTATCCAGTACAAAGGCATAGCCGCCCGTTCCACCACCATTTTCGGCGAGAAACTCAGCAACACCGTTTAACTGCATATCAATGGTGGCCACACCGGCAAAGTCATTATCAAGGTAATAAGGCACACTACAGGTCACCATCGCGACGCCGGTCGCTGGATCGCGATAAGCAGCAGACCACACACACTGCCCAGGAGTCGCATCACGGGCACTGCTGTACCATGCCTCATCATGATAGGCGGCAATATCGCTTGCGTTATAGTCATCCAAAAATTCCAGCTCGCCCTGGGCGTTGCGTGCCCAGAAAAAGCTAAAGCGCTCGACACCTGAGGAAAATGCGCCAGGCTCCGGCCAAATACCGCCGCCCGCCACCGTAGCATTGCCGTTGTCATCAACGACATTTGGCAAGGCCTCAAGGTAAATGGCTTCTTCACGCGGCAGCGATTCGGCCAAAGCCGCCAAGCTCGATGTATTGCCTTCGACCCGGGCTAATTGACCATTGAGCGCATTTACAATCGAGCCCCCCGTACGCTCTATCAATGACTGGCTCGCATCGATAACCAGCGGCTGACCTCGCCACGCCATTACGCCGTAAATACTGGCCGCCATCAGAAGCATAAGTACGACTGCAGACAGCGTTAACTGTCGAGATATCGTGTTAAACAAAAGCCTTCCCCTTATATATGAATGTACGTTTATTACGTCTTTTTAGTATGTAAGCTCTACATTCAACTATCGGCTAAAGTACGCGTTACTGTAACAACGGCTTGTTAACGCTTGTCTGCTTTTACCTACACTTCGATATCGGCAAGATTGCCGTAATCTTCCAGCCATTTTTTGCGATCACCGGCACGCTTCTTGGCCAGCAGCATATCCATCATTTCCATGGTGCCATCGCCGACGGTCAACGTCAGCTGTACCAGTCGCCGAGTCTCCGTCGACATGGTGGTTTCACGCAGTTGCAGCGGGCTCATCTCACCCAGGCCCTTGAAACGCTGCACATTAGGCGTGCCGCGCTTACTGGCCAGTTGCTTGAGAATGGCGGCTTTTTCGCTCTCATCCAGGGCGTAGTGCACTTCTTTGCCCAGATCAATCCGGTAGAGGGGCGGCATCGCCACATACACATGGCCTGCGTCTACCAGGCTCGGAAAATGGCGTACAAACAGCGCGCACAGTAGCGTGGCAATGTGCAAGCCATCGGAGTCGGCATCGGCGAGAATACAGATCTTGTGATAGCGCAGCTTTTCCAGATCAGCGCTGCCGGGGTCAGCGCCAATGGCGACGGCGATATCGTGCACCTCCTGGGAACCGTAGATATCGTGGGTTTCCACTTCCCAGGTATTCAGGATCTTACCGCGCAGGGGCAGTATCGCCTGGGTCTCGCGGTTACGCGCCTGCTTGGCACTGCCGCCAGCGGAGTCCCCTTCGACCAAAAACAGCTCGCTCTGGGCAGGGTCTTGGCCGGAGCAGTCCGCTAGCTTACCGGGCAAGGCCGGGCCGGACGTGACCTTTTTACGGGCGACTTTTTTGGCTTTTTTCTGGCGATTTTGCGCCGCGCTGATGACCAGCTCGGCAATCGCTTCGGCTTGATCCACATGGTGGTTCAGCCATAGCGAGAAAGCATCTTTAACCACGCCGGAAACAAAACCGGCAATCGTGCGCGATGACAGCCGCTCTTTGGTTTGCCCGGCAAACTGCGGGTCGAGCATCTTCACTGAGAGCACAAAGGAGGTGCGCTCCCAAAGGTCATCAGCGGTGAGTTTGATGCCGCGGGGCAACAAGTTGCGGTATTCGCAGAATTCCCGCAGCGCGTCCAGCAGCCCGGAACGAAAGCCGTTTACATGGGTACCGCCCTGAGGGGTGGGAATAAGGTTAACGTAGCTCTCCAGCAGCGCTTCGCCGCCTTCTGGTAGCCATTGAATCGCCCAATCGACACCGTGCTCGTCGTCATTGAAGTGGCCTACAAAAGGCTCCTTGGGCAGTACTTCATAACCATCGGTGGCTTCAACTAAGTAGTCGCGCAAACCATCGGCGAACTCCCACTCTGTGGAAGTGCCGTCAGGTTCTACCAGCGTGACTTTCAAGCCGGGACACAGCACCGCTTTGGCACGCAGCAGGTGTTTCAACCGGGTTAGCGCTAACTTGGGGCTATCGAAGTAGCTCTCATCCGGCCAGAAACGCACCAAAGTGCCACTTGCCCGCTTGGGGGCTTTACCAATTTCATGCAGCTCTTCGACTTTCTCACCGAACTCGAAGGCCATGGCATGGCGTGCCCCATCCCGGGTAACTTCGACATCCAACCGGCGCGATAGCGCATTAACCACCGAGACACCTACCCCGTGTAGGCCGCCGGAGAAGCGGTAGCTAGTGGAGGAGAATTTGCCACCCGAGTGCAATTTGGTAAATATCAGTTCAACGCCCGAAACACCGTGTTCAGGGTGTAGGTCGATGGGCATACCACGGCCATTATCCTGCACCTCAATCCCGCCGTCGCTATGCAGCACGACGTTAATCATGGTGGCGTGGCCCGCTAGCGCTTCATCGACGCTGTTATCAATCACTTCTTGAGCAAGGTGGTTGGGGCGTGTGGTGTCGGTATACATACCGGGACGCTTACGTACCGGCTCGAGGCCCGACAGGACTTCGATGGAACTCGCGCCGTACTGAGAGGCATCAAACTGGGTCATGTAACGTCGGTTCCCTGAAAAATCGTACTGGCAGCCATATCAAATGCTGAAAAGTGTCATTGCCGACTTGCAAAGAGGCACAGGATAGCGGAAAAGCAAAAAGCTGTATATCTAGCCATGCTTATCAATGGCAAAGCGGAAAGGGCTTCCCCGTCGATAAGTCTACGAGGGGGCGCTGTAACCCCATCCCTGGGCGCTATATTTGCCATCTGCCCGCCATGGACGGCGGAAATGCCGGAATTGTATGGAACATATTCCGGCCATGGCAAATGACCCCCTCTACGACTTATCCACGGCGCCCTTTCTGTATGTGCTCACAATATACTAGCGACAAAATTGCACCGCTCACTCCTGCTCAGCCGCCCAAAATGCTTCAATCAATCCCTTACTGGAAGCATCCATCCGCGATAGATCTCCCTCATGGTCGATAATTTTTTGGGTATCCGTGGCAATCTGTTTGCCTAGCTCAACGCCCCACTGATCGAACGGGTTGATATCCCAAATCACCGCCTGAACAAAGACTTTGTGCTCGTAAAGGGCGATAAGCGAACCCAGGGTCGCTGGGGTGAGCTGGTCAAGCAGCACCGTCGTCGAGGGCTGGTTACCCCGATAACGCTTGTGCTCTGGCCGTGGGCCGTCGTCTTCCAAAGCGTCATCACCAAGCATTAATACGCGGGACTGCGCAAAACAGTTGGCCAGTGCCAGGCGATGCTGGGTTTTAAGGTGGCGGCGGGTATCTGGATCTTCCACCTCATCGTAGCGCTTGAGCGGCGCGATAAAATCACACACCACCGGTTGAGTGCCCTGATGCAATAGCTGATAAAACGCATGCTGGGCGTTGGGGCCAAGCTGCCCCCAGAGCACAGGGCAGGTGGAGTAGTTAATCGGCTGGCCTTGACGGGTAACCGACTTGCCGTTGGACTCCATCTCAAGCTGTTCAAGATAGGCGGCGAAATACTCCAGGCGCCCATCGTAGGGCAGAATGGAGTGCGCGCGGATATCCAGGAAATTGACATTCCAGATGCCCGCTAACGCCAGCAGCACGGGCAGGTTCTCCGCCATTTCTGCCTCAGCAAAATGGCGGTCCATGGCGTGCGCACCGGCTAAAAACTCGCGGAAATTCGCCATCCCTACCACCAGCGCAATGGGTAAGCCAATGGTGCCCCATAGCGAGTAGCGCCCGCCTACCCACTCCCAGAAGGTCAACTGGTGATCGTCAGCAATGCCCCACTCGGTCATTTTCTCAGGGCTCGCCGACACACCAATAAAGTGCTGACGCACCACCAACTCAGCGCTAATCGGCGTCGCACCATGCTGGGTCAAGCGGCTAAGTAACCACTCCCGTGCGGTGTTAGCGTTGGAAAGTGTATCAATGGTGGTGAACGACTTGGATGACAACACAAAGATAGTGGTTTCAGGATTCAACCGGCTCAGATAGTCCGCTAACTGGGAGCCATCCATGGTGGAGGCAAAATGCACCTCAACCGGATGAATATCTTTGGGTCGGAAATCTGCCAAGGCATGGGTGACCATTAGTGGACCTAGATCTGAACCGCCTACGCCCAGGTTAACCACATGCCGAATCGGCTTGCCGGTGGCACCACGCCACTGCCCTGCGTGCAGCCGGCTGACCAAGCGCTCCATTTGGGCAAGGCTTTCATGCACGGCAGCGACGATATCTTCCCCCTCAACCTCAAGCGTCGCATCGGCGGGTAAACGCAGCGCCGTATGTAACGCCGGGCGGTTTTCGCTGACGTTCACTCGCTTACCGCTCAACAGCGCTTCAATAGCAGAGGGTACGCCCGCTTCACTAGCCAGCGTAAACAGATGTTCGAGGGTATCATCATCCCAGCGCTGCTTGGAAAGATCTAGCGTCAAGCCCGCCACCTGGCGAGTAAAGCTTTCCCAGCGGGAAGGCTCGGTGCCAAACAGCGTTTTCAAGTGGACATGCTGCAGCGTTTCAGCGTGATGCTTTAACGTCTGCCATGCCGGTAACGTATCGGGTGTAGCGCTTGATGCTGAGGCCATTTAGCTTCTCCAGTGGCGTCGATCCATGCAGCGGGGTTCATTAAACAGGTTAATAACCTTAAACAGGGCTGTTCTATGTGAGTCTATGCTAGACAGGCCTGTTCTAGTCAATTAAGGGCGCGTAAACTAGCACGCCTTTTCCATGATCCCGGCTTGCCCATGAGTGATGCATCTTACCGTGACGCTATCTTTTCGACACCCCTTGACCGAGTCGCGCGGTTCTCTTTCGACGAAAAGGTGGTCGCCTGCTTTCCTGACATGATCCGCCGATCGGTACCCGGCTACGGGCAAATTCTTGGCATGTTGAGCTTAATTGCCCAGCGCCACCTGCGCCATGGCGCCCATGTCTATGATCTAGGCTGTTCGCTGGGCGCTTCCGGCCTTGCGCTGGCAGGGGCGCTGGCGCCTGACGCCTTTCGCTATACGGGCGTTGACCTATCGCCCGCCATGGTCGCCCAGGCTCGGCAAACCTTTGCTGACGAGTGCCCAGCGTACGCTATGCAGGTCGAAGAAGCCGACATTCGTACCCTAGAGTATGCGTCTTCGGGCATGATCATTCTCAATTTTACCCTACAGTTTCTACCCGCCGCCGACCGCGATGCACTACTGGCGCGGCTTTATGCAGCGCTGGAACCCGGCGGCGTGCTGATCCTCTCGGAGAAAACCGTCGACGCCGACGAGCGCGACAACGCCTGGCGGGTAGAACGCTACCACGATTTCAAGCGCGCCAATGGGTACAGTGATCTGGAAATCAGCCAGAAGCGCACCGCTCTTGAGAACGTACTGGTGCCGGATACCCTCGATGCACTTCATGGTCGTTTGAAACAAGCAGGTTTTCCACGTTCGATGACCTGGTTCCAGTACCTTAACTTTGCCTCGCTGATTGCGTTTAAGGAGGGTTAAAGGTGGCGCCACTACCCGACGATCATCGCGCAATTTATCAGGCGTTTTTAGATCAAGCCACGCTGGATGCCTCGCTAACGCCCTGGCTAGCGAAGCTACCCGAGCAGTTAGCTCACGGGCTTGACCGTAACCGCCACGGCGATTTATCCGCCTGGGAAAAAGCCGTGGCCAAGCTTCCGGCGCTGCCCGCTGAGCGGCGCGTGGATTTAAACAGCGACACCGTCAGCGTTGATCTCGATCTTAGCGATAGCCAGCAGCGCCAGTGTTTTAACCTGCTAAGAAAACTCGCCCCCTGGCGAAAGGGCCCTTTTCAACTGGGTGGCATTCATATTGATACCGAGTGGCGCTCGGACTGGAAGTGGCAGAGAGTAGCTCCCCACTTGGCGCCGCTAAAATACCGTAAGGTACTCGACGTGGGGGGTGGCAGCGGTTACCACGCCTGGCGGATGGCTGGGGCAGGGGCTGCTTTCGTATTAGTAATTGACCCTTCGCCGCGCTTCTACTGGCAATTTCAGGCGGTACGCCACTTCGTCGGCGATACCGATGACGGAAGAACGCAGTTCTTGCCCGTGGGTATAGAAGATGTGCCGGAGAACCTGGGCTTTTTCGATACGGTATTTTCCATGGGCGTGCTCTACCATCGCCCTGCCCCGTTGGAACATCTTCAGCAGCTAAAAGCCGCGTTAGTTCCGGGCGGCGAGCTGGTGCTAGAAACCCTGGTAGTCGAAGGCGACGAGCAGACCGTATTTGTGCCCGGCGAGCGATACGCCGCGATGCCCAACGTCTACTTCCTGCCCTCTTCTCAAGCGCTCTGCCATTGGCTGGAGCGCTGCGGCTTTACCAACGTGCGCGTGGTTGACGAAGCCGTTACCACGTTAGACGAGCAGCGATCGACGGAGTGGATGACCTACCAATCGTTGGCCGATTTTCTCGACCCCAACGACCGCACCCGCACCATTGAAGGCTACCCCGCACCACGGCGGGCGGTGATTTTGGCGAATAAGCCGGGCTGATTAGCCGTTAGCCAAGTGTGCGAAGAGGGTGTCAAAACCGTCCCGGCGTCCGCCAAGCCGCCGCATTGAATTGCCCCCCAAATATTGACTTATACTAAAACTCATAGTAACAGTAACTTTTCCGAGGGGTGCCTGTTATTCAGGCTGAGATGGAGTTATCCAAACCCTTTGAACCTGATCCGGCTGATACCGGCGTAGGAACGGACATAAACCATATATGAACCTGTTTTGACACCTACGCCTGTATTATCCGAATCTCAATGCAGGAGTGTATCGTGTCGCAAGGTAACTCAACGCCCGCTAACGCATCTACGCTCAGTAGTACCTCCCCTTTTAACACGTCTGATAAAAACCGCCTGAACTCCGTACTTGCCAAGCCACGCTTGGCAGCAATCGCCGTAACTCTGCGTAATAATGAAGTTCTCCTCGTCCAACGCAGTAAAGAACCTCAACGGGGCACTTGGGGCTTCCCCGGAGGATCAGTGGAACCGGGAGAAAGCCTACATTGTGCAGCAAAGCGCGAATTAATGGAGGAAACCGGTATCACAGCATTGGTAGGACCGTTAATTGATGTAGTAGAAGTAATCGGATATGACCCAGAGGGAAGTCACCACCACTTCGCCTTGGTTGCCCTTTTATGTCACTACGTTGATGGCGAGCTACGGCCTGGTGATGATGCTGCGGACTGCCGCTGGGCGAAAGTTATAAACGGAAAACTCAACTTCAATGAAGCCTTAGCTGATCACGTCGCAGATACTGTCGTGAAAGCCTTTAATTTGCACAGTTTGATCGTCAAAGAAAAATCAAACGCGATTCACAGCTCCAATTCAGCTTTTTAAACTACTCGCCATCATTCGTATCAGCAAAATACGCCTCTTTGTCCACCGAAAGAGA
Organism: Halomonas sp. A3H3; assembly: GCF_000982975.1. Lineage (NCBI taxonomy): Bacteria > Pseudomonadati > Pseudomonadota > Gammaproteobacteria > Oceanospirillales > Halomonadaceae > Halomonas > Halomonas sp. A3H3. The sequence continues at coordinate 5,198,599 of NZ_HG423343.1, forward strand.
TGAATATAATGATGCACAAACATTATACGAATTTCACCAGCCTCTACAGAGATACACTGCATAAAATCTGCTTTGAATATGAATATGTTAACTCACCTAGAGGAAATAAAGAGCGAGAACTCATTGGCTTCAATATCCGACTCGACAATCCTCCTGATCGTTTTTGTCTAAGCAAAATACGCAAACAAAATATTGTTTTTAATTATGCAGAAGCGTTATGGTATTTATCAGGTAAAAACGACTTAGCATTTATTTCCTGGTACGCCCCTTCAATGCAACGCTACAGCCCAGATGGTATAAGCTTACCTGGTACTGGTTACGGAGCTCGTCTTAAAAACTTTGGTGCAGACACGCTCGATCAAATCGAACGAGTGATTGATATCCTTAAAAATGACGATCCCGACAGTAAGCGCGCTGTCCTTCAAATATTTAGTGCGGAAGAAGATCTTTATCGACGCAATATCGACGTTTCATGTACCTTGGGTCTTCAGTTGCTACTCCGCGAAGAAAAGTTGAACATGGTCAGCTATATGCGTGCAAATGATGCCTACGTTGGCATGCTGAACGATATTTTCTCTTTTACTTTCTTGCAAGAGTATATTGCTGCCCGCATAGGCTGCAAAATCGGTCACTACACACATCAAGTTGGTTCTATTCACGTCTATGAAAGCACACATGAGCGTGCGCTTGAACTTTTGAATAGTAATGAAACTATACCCCAGCCAGGCACAGTACCTTTAATGCCAATTGGCACCTCCCCGACGACCATACGCAAACTATTGGAATATGAGTCAGAGATCCGTAGCGGCTTGTTGACGTTTAATGATATGGCTAATCTTAACCTAACGACGTATTGGCGAGATGTGCTGATGTTGTTCTGGATCTATCGCCAAATCAAGATAGGGAATGCGCTGCCTCAAAAGGCGTTAGAGATAATTAACCCCTACTATCAACCGTTTCTTATTAATCGCTGGGGATAGTACAAGCATTCATACATGAGCAAATATTAGGGGATTTATTTTTATGAATACTAATTGGACTGAACAAAATATCGCCGAGCTTTTTGACGCTTATGATGATTGGGTGGAGAATGCTTTTGGCTATCAACCACTCATCGCGGAGTTAACCTGCTCTTATGGCAAGGGAATTAGTGTATTGGACTACGGCTGTGGCAGCGGCAAAGTGTCCAGAAGATTAAGAGACGACGGATTCGACTATGTCACCGGTGTTGACATCTCTCCAACAATGATTGAAAAAGCAATATCCGCAGGCACTAACCGTCTTCGCTTTGAGCAAATCCATGGTCCAAATTTGCCATTTCCTGATAACAGTTTTGAAGCTGTCATTAGTTGTTTTCTGTTTATTAACATTCCCGAAAGACGTGAACTAGTACGCATCACTACGGAAGTAATGCGCATACTTAAACCTGGCGGCTCCTATTACATCCTCGACACTCATCCTCAAACCACCGGAGTCGATTATCCGACCTACCGCAATGGAGAGCATGGTATTTCCTATCAAGACGGAGATAATCGCCCAGTCTACCTCACGATACCGGGAAGGCAGCAACCATTAGAGATTGTCGACAAACAATGGGGTTTATCCACATATCGAAATACATTCGCCGCAGCGGGGCTTTCACTAACCACAGAGCGTAATCTACCATTTGACAATTCGCAGTTGCCAGTTCATACGAGTGAATTCCGCACTCTACAGGACACAAAACCCTATATTCTACTGCGCGCCACAAAGCAATAAAGACAGACAATAGGTATTAACTAAGTGCCTATGCAAAAGTAAATCAGGTATAAATATCTAGTAAGCTACTGATTTTTTTATAACCTTTAATGCACGAAAAATTATGCATAGACACTTAGTGGCACTGAAAACACAGCTTCAATACACGCTCACCGCCGCAAAATCACCAGCCAGCGTCCCAGGTTCATAACACTGGCCAGCGAGGCGGCCACGTAGGTAAACGCGCAGGCGGTGAGTACGTGCCGGGCACCGGGCATATCGTAAGGCGGGACGTACTCTTTCAAGAGCGGCAGCGCGCGGTTAAAGCTGGCATCAAACTCAACCGGCAGAGTCACCAAATGTACCAACGCTGCGGTGCCAAAGCTGATCACCGCCATGGCAATTACAATGGCCAAACCACCCGGCAGACGCGTCAATAAAAACAGAAAAGGTGCAGCCATCATCAGTACAGCGCCGAGTTTCTCAGCTTTTTGGGCAACGCCGACTAAGCGGCTACGCGCCAGTAGCGGCGCGTAACCCTGGTGATGCTGAATGGCGTGCCCTACTTCATGGGCAGCCACCGTGACGGCCGTTAGCGAACGCCCATCGTAGTTATCCGGTGAAAGACGTACGCAGCGGGTTTCTGGGTCATAATGGTCACCATACTCAGTGCGCTCAACGCTTGCGCCCTCAATCCCCAGTCGGCGCAGCAAATGATCGGCAAGCTCTGCACCCGTGCCCGGGTAATCGTCACGGCCGCGGGTATGGCGTTTAAGCACCCACTTGGCCCAAACATTGGGGAGCACAAATACTGCCAGCGCAAAAATGATCAGCACAACAACCATGGCAGCCCCTATCTACAAATAACCGTCGTTAAACACACTTCTTCGTAGCGTACTTTTACCATGGGGACTGACTTGGCAACAGCGTTATGCGGGATCGTTGCGGTGCTCCTCAACTTCGCGCTGTACTGCCGCTAAGCCGTGGGCAGAGATATCGCCCTGGGCGTGGGCGTGTTCGGCAATCAGCACGCTATCTGCGGCGAGCACTAAATCACACTGGATGCCGGCCAACTCATCCCGCAACCGCTGGATCGCCTGCTCGCGCCTGGGGTTTTTATCCACTTGACGAATATAAATCGCTTTAATCCGATCTGGGTAGGCTTTCACTATCTCGGTATACACTTCTGGATCGTGTTGACCGCTATCGCCAATGAGAATACACGGCATATCATTATAAAGCGTCAACATACGGTCGATCAGTTCGCGCTTATGCTCTTCTGCACGGCGCGGCCAAGGCTTGCGCAAAGAGATGCCCCATTCGCGTAAAAAGATAATCGGCCCAACGGGGATGCGGTTGATCTGAAAAAAGGTTTCGAGCATTTCGTATATCGCCCAAGGGCCACGGGATACATACAAAATGGGCCGCTCAGCGCGTTCACTAACGCCACGATGTAAAGCTTGATAAAGCGGCGCAACACCGGGGAAAGCGGTGCGGCGATGAGGTTTTTTAACAAATAAGCGATAAAGCATTTTGAGCTTTTCCGCCACCCCGGTAAACATAACGGTGTCATCAATATCACTGATGATCAGCAAATCCGCCTCTGACGGAGGTACATAAACTTCTACGTGAGTACGTACCGGCGTCTGCCCCGAGCAATGCACTAAAATATCGGCGCGGTGCCAGGAGACATCAATGGGCAGGGTGTGACTAATCGGTAAGTGGACGTCGAAATAGCCATCTCGATCCGTGCCGACGCAGAGCTTATTTTCGCCGATATGAATTTCTACCTGCGCATCGGCCAGCCCCCGGCGTAAAACGCGCCGTGCCACGTCCGCAGTATCGCGTAGCATGCCATGGCGAGGAATGGCTCGACCTAGTGCGGCTTGGCGAAACACCCGGCCCATGACAAAAACTTCACGTTGGGAACCATAGCCGCGGTAAGGATGAACCACCATTCCGCCGCGGCTACTGTCTCCTTTGATAGGTTTGGCAATAACGTGGACAAGCCTTTTGATAAAGCTTGTCCACTGACGCAATACGCTCATCAAGCGTGTTGACCGGAGTGACGCCCTTCCTGCAGCTCTTCGAGTAACTTGGCGTTAAAGGCATCCAAGTCCTTCGGCGTACGGCTGGTCACAAGACCGCTGTCCACAACAACTGGCTCATCGACCCACTCAACGCCGGCATTGCGTAAATCTTGCGCGACGCTGTGTACCGAGGTCATGCGGCGGCCTTCAACCACGCCCGCATTAATTAAAATCCACGGCGCATGGCAAATAGCAGCAACAGGCTTACCTGCCTGGAAAAACCCTTTTACAAAACTCAAGGCATCGTCGTTAATGCGCAGTTCATCGGGGTTGAATAAACCACCCGGCAGTACCAAGGCGTGGTAGTCAGACTCACTGGCATCAGCAAGGGCTTTATCGGCTTCATAGGTGTCGCCCCAGTCGGTTTCCGCCCAAGCGCGGACTCCTTTACCGTCGGGGGTGACCACATGAACCTCAACACCCTCTTTCTGTAAGGCGGCGCGCGGTACGCTCAGCTCAGACTCTTCAAAACCAGCTGCGGCTAAAATAGCAACACGCTTACCGTTTAGTGCTTGTTTCATCATGCTCTCCTTTTCGTGATGATTTGCGTTAGTAACGCCCCACTAGTGTGGCGTATATTGAATCAGGGTCAAGCTCTCCTGCTGACACCGCAGATTAGCGAATAGCGCGCTAGGCGTTATGCACAATCCTTCCTAGCTCAGCAACATCATAACCCCCTAACTGTGTTGCCCTCTCGGCAAAACGCGCTTGATGAGCAAACGCCAATAGTCGCTGTATTGAAGGCTCGAAATAGCTGCGCCGCTGCATAATCAAATCAAACGGCTCATCGCAAAGTGTAACGAAGCCGAGATGCTGGCGATGGGCGGCGGCTTCAACCCCCAGCCCAACATCCGCCTCGCCCTGACCAATGCTAAGCGCCAAATCATCTTCACTTAAGGAGGCATGGCGCGCCCAGTTGATCGCCGAGCTTTCAATGCCTGCTTGTTGTAGCAAACAGTGCAGCAACCGTGCTGCTCCAGCGTCGGGCTGGCGATGCGCCACGCGGATCCCGGGCCGTTTTAAATCATTTAGCCCAGAGATGCTCATCGGGTTGCCAGCGGGTAAAAGCAGCCCTTGGCGGCGCTTTGCCCAGTGCACTATCAACAGATCACGCATGCCGCTTAAGCCGAGCGCGCTGGGTTCGTTATAGCGCTGAGTAGAAGCATCCAGCAGATGAATACCCGCCAGCATCGCCTTGCCGTCAAGCAACCGCCGCACGCCGTCGCCACTGCCTTGGCAGAGCATCGCCAAATCAGAGCCGCTTTCCCGAATAGCCCACTCCAACAGCGGATCCTGGCTACCGGCCGCTACTAGCGGCACTGATAAACGCTGCGCCTGATCGCCTTCTAAATGGTTCAGCACCCATAAATCGATCTGTTGGCGGGGAAACAGCAACTTTCCCGTTACCCGACTACAGGGGATCTGGCCTTGGCGCACCAAGTCATACACCTTGCGCTCTTTTAAGCGCAAATAGTCAGCGACTTCTGCGGTGGTCAGGTAAGTATGTGGTTCAGACATCGCAAGGTAGCCTCGCTGGGTAAAATGCAAACCTCTTTTGTATTTTAACTGCATATGACTGCATAAATTTCAGGACGCAGTGCATTAAGTCATTTTTCGATACATCATGCCAATTCTCGGATAACAGTTTTCCTACAACAGCTCTTCATACAAAAGTGAAACCGACGCTCAATGCTCACCAGTGATAATGCTTTTAGTACGGCTCTCACCCTGATCCTGAGTATGGATAGCGCGCTAATCTCCATCGTGATGCTCTCGCTGCAGGTATCGCTGATGGCGGTATTGATTGCCAGCCTGATAGCCCTGCCCTTAGGCGCTGCTCTGGCGCTATGGCGCTTTCCTGGACGTAACGTCGTGATTGTCGCCCTCAATGCCCTGATGGGCTTACCGCCAGTCGTGGCAGGGCTTTGTGTCTACCTACTGCTTTCGCGGGCAGGCCCACTGGGAGAATGGGGGCTGCTGTTTACGCCAACAGCGATGGTGATAGCCCAAGTGATTCTGGTAATGCCGATTATCGCTGCTCTTACCCGCCAGCAGGTTGAAGCGCTTCACGGAGAGTATGACGAGCAGTTGAACTCACTGGGGCTAACGCGCCTACGCATGATCCCCACCCTGCTATGGGACGCACGCTTTGGGCTGTTAACGGTGATCCTGGCAGGCTTTGGCCGCGCCAGCGCCGAAGTGGGCGCAGTGATGATTGTGGGCGGGAACATCGACGGCGTCACCCGCGTGATGACCACCAGCATTGTGTTGGAAACCAGCAAGGGCAACCTGCCTATGGCCCTTGGCTTAGGGATCATTCTGCTCGCCCTGGTCACCATGATTAACGCGATTGCCCACATAATCGGCGAAACGGCGAAAAGGCGGCTGGGATGAACGCACATCATACGCCCCCCGTCGCCACCCTTGAGCTCGACAGCGTGAGCTTTATCCATCGCGGCCATACCCTGCTTAGTCCCACATCGATGCGCCTTGCAGGCTGCCAGCGAACGCTAATAATGGGGCCGAACGGTGCGGGCAAAAGCCTATTAATGCGTCTAGCTCACGGCCTACTAACGCCCTCCAGCGGTTCGGTTCGCTGGCAAGGGGTTCAGCCCGCGCAAGCCATGGTTTTCCAACGCCCTGTGCTGTTACGCCGCTCAGCGCTGGATAACCTGACCTATGTGCTAGCCATCAATAAAGTGGCGCGACCAGAACTGAAAGCGTTACCTCGAAAAACCCAGGCGATGAGTGCCCTTGAGAAGTTTGGCTTAGCACACCTAGCCAAACGGCCTGCGCGGGTGCTTTCCGGCGGCGAGCAGCAGCGTTTAGCGTTGGCACGGGCCTGGCTGCTCAATCCCCAAGTTCTGTTTTTAGACGAACCCACCTCGGCGCTCGACCCCGCCGCCATCAAGGCCGTTGAAGATGCCGTACTGGAGTTTCATCACAGCGGTACTCGTATCGTTATGACCACTCACGACTTGCACCAAGCACGCCGCTTAGCCAATGACGTGGTGTTTTTGCATAACGGTGAATTGCTTGAACACACCCCTGCCTGCGACTTTTTTACCGCCCCCACCTCACCTGAGGCGGGGGCGTTTATTCGCGGCGAGTTGGTCTGGTAGCTCCAATATGAGTGAGCCCTAGGATTGAAGTAAAACGATTTATGAAAAGCGATCAAGGAGCAAAAATGAACAAAACTACCGCACTTATCACCGCTGGCGCCCTAGGGCTGACCTTCAGCGCTACGCTGATGGCGGCCGATGACTACATTACCCTGGCCTCCACGACCTCTACCGAAAACTCTGGCCTGTTTGACGCCATCATCCCTGCATTCAGCGAAGAGACCGGGATTGATGTGCACGTGGTCGCCGTGGGCACCGGCCAGGCATTTGAAATTGGCCGCCGTGGCGATGCGGATAGCTTGTTGGTTCACGACACCGCAGGTGAAGAAAAGTTTGTGGCCGATGGCTACGCCACAGAACGTCTGAATGTAATGTATAACGATTTTGTGATCGTTGGCCCGAGCGATGACCCTGCAGGCATTAGTGATAGCGACACCGTTATCGATGCCATGCAGCGCATTGCCGAGAGCGAGTCCCCCTTCGCCTCACGCGGGGACGATAGCGGCACGAACCGCGCGGAATTGCGCTTATGGGAAGATGCTGGGGTCACGCCACAGGGCGAGTGGTACCGCGAGCTGGGCAGCGGCATGGGCCCTACGTTGAATACCGCCGCAGGCATGGACGCCTATACGTTTACCGATCGCGCCACCTGGGTCGCCTTTGACAACCCACAAGACCTTACCTTGCTGTTTGAAGGCGATGAAGCGCTATTCAATCAGTATGGCAGCCTATTGCTCTCGGCAGAGCGACACCCGCATTTGAAGCACGACCTCGCCGCCCAGTGGCACGAGTGGCTGGTTTCTGAACAGGGCCAGCAAGCGATTGCGGATTTTGAGGTAGATGGTCAGCAGCTGTTTTTCCCTAATGCTGAGTAAATCTAATCACCTACCGCCATTGCGAGTAGCTTGCGACGAAGCAATCTCATACCGGCGATGGCACTAACTTTGAGATTGCCGCGCTGCGCTCGCAATGACAAAAGCAAGATTGCCGCGTCGCTTCGCTCCTCGCAATGACATAAGGAGAACTCCTCGCACGGATGTGAGGAGGCTCATGACCGGAGCTTATGCCGGTTAGCGGCTGAATAAACCGCTGATATCTTTCGCTTCCCAGTGAGGGAAATGCTTACGCACTAGGGCATTCAAGTCACGCTCAAAGTCGGCCCAATCGGTGGCGTTTGAAGCATTGCCTGGGGCGCTGGCGGTACCGCGGATCATACCGGCGCCTACGGTCACGTTGGTCAGCCGATCAATGATGATAAAGCTACCGGTACCGGGGCTGGTGCGGTAATCATCCACGGGGATAGCAGCTGTCAGTTCCACGTCGCAGCGGGCAATAGCATTTAGCCCCAGCGAGTGAGTGGCATGCTTCTCCAGAGTATTGACGTCGATTTGGTAATCAATCGCACTGACCTGGCCGGAGAGGTCGCGGGTCGCCAGTTTGAAATCGTAGAGCTTACCTGGCGTTAACGCCTCTTCCTGCATCCAAACAATATCGGCTTTAAAGGTGTTGGAGAGCGGCAGTTCGCTATCCGCTGCCACCAGCCAGTCGCCACGGGAGATATCGATTTCATCTTCCAGAGTCACCGTGATCGCCTGACCTGGATAAGCGGCCGCAAGGTCACCATCAAAAGTGACAATCCGTGCAACCCGCGACGTTTTACCCGATGGAAGTGCCTTAACGGCTTGACCAGGACGTAATACACCCGCGGCTAAGGTGCCGCAGTAACCGCGAAAATCAAGGTTCGGGCGGTTAACGTACTGAACCGGTAAACGCAGATCGCTGAGGTTCTGGTCGCGGGTAATCTCGACACTCTCTAATAGCTCGATCAGTGTTTCCCCCTGGTAAGCATCGCTAAAATACCAGGGCGTTTGTTCGCTGCGATTGACCACGTTGTCGCCATTCAGGGCCGACATCGGTACAAAGCGAATGTCAGGTGCTTGCAGATTGGTGGCAAAGGCTCGGTACTCATCGACTATCTCGTTAAAGCGCTGCTCGGAGAAGTCCACTAGATCCATCTTATTGACCGCAATCACCAGGTGCTGAATACCTAGCAGGTCGGCAATAAAGCTATGGCGGCGAGTCTGGGTCTGCACACCGTAGCGGGCATCGATCAGGATAATCGCCAGGCTGGCGGTTGATGCCCCCGTGGCCATATTGCGGGTGTACTGCTCATGCCCAGGCGTATCGGCGATAATAAACTTGCGCTTATCGGTAGAGAAAAAGCGGTACGCCACATCAATGGTAATGCCCTGCTCCCGCTCTGACTGCAGGCCATCCACCAACAGCGCCAGATCAACAGTGTCACCGGTCGTACCACTGGTTTTAGAAGCCTGGGTAATCGCCGCCAGTTGGTCTTCAAAAATCATTTTCGAGTCGTGAAGTAGACGGCCAATCAGCGTCGATTTGCCGTCGTCGACGCTGCCGCAGGTAATAAAACGCAGCAGGTCTTTGTTCTCGTGCTCGTGCAGGTACTCTTCGATATTATCGGCGATTAAATTTGACTGATGAGACATTAGACTTTCCTCATTTAAAAATAGCCCTCGCGCTTTTTCTTCTCCATCGAACCCACCTGATCGCGATCGATGGCGCGGCCACTGCGTTCACTGGTTCGGGTCAGCAGCATCTCTTGAATAATTTCCGGAAGCGTCGCGGCTTCGGATTCCACCGCGCCGGTTAGCGGGTAGCAGCCAAGCGTTCGAAACCGTACCGACTTCATTTCCGGCACTTCGCCAGGTGCTAACGGCATACGGTCGTCATCGACCATAACTTGCATACCGTCGCGCTCGACTATGGGCCGCTTGGCCGAGTAGTAGAGCGGCACGATGGGAATCGACTCTAAGTAGATGTACTGCCAGATATCCAGCTCGGTCCAGTTAGAGAGTGGGAACACGCGGATCGATTCACCTTTATTGACCTTAGCGTTATATACGTTCCAAAGCTCAGGGCGCTGGTTCTTGGGATCCCAACGGTGATACTTATCGCGGAACGAGTAGACGCGCTCTTTGGCACGCGAGGCTTCTTCATCACGACGCGCGCCACCAAAGGCCGCATCAAACCCATACTTATCCAGTGCCTGCTTGAGCGCCTGGGTTTTCATGATATCGGTGTATTTGGCGCTGCCGTGGTCGAACGGGTTGATATTGGCTGCCCGCCCCTCTTCGTTGGTGTGCACGATCAGTTCCATACCCGCCTCTTCAGCCATGCGGTTACGGAACTCGATCATTTCGCGAAACTTCCACGTGGTGTCCACGTGCATCAGCGGGAATGGCGGTGTACCGGGGTAAAAAGCTTTGCGCGCCAAGTGCAGCATTACCGACGAATCTTTACCGATGGAGTACATCATCACCGGGTTGGCGAACTCAGCGGCAACTTCACGGATGATATGGATAGACTCGGCTTCTAATTGCTTGAGGTGGGTCAAGCGCGCGGCATCAGGGGCATTAAAAGCCTCCCCCTGCGTCGCTGAAGATGAAGAACGCGTCTCTGAAGACCGCTCTTTTGACGACAATGTAGACAATTGGGTCATGGCCCCTTACCTCACAAGAACAAGCTCGTCACACAAGCTAAAATCAGCGTACGTTATAGATAAATGTACGTTCGAATGTGAGTAGGGTAACGCCGAGCCGGTAATAACCCAAAAGAATTAATAACTATCTTTTTATTCCTAAAAAACCTATCCAGAAATGGGAGAGAAATAAGAGAGCAATTAACGTCTAATCAATGCGCTCTATCCAGCTCTGCCACTCGCTTCCCTGGACATCGCTATACGCCAAATCGATAACCCGATAGCCAGGGCGGGAAGCTTCATCAATGGCAAACTGCTCGGCACCGGGCAGAAACTGATCGGCCATCGCCGGGCAGCCATAAACATCAATAGTGGCCTCACCTATGCCTCTACCTGTGCCTAAAATATGATGCTCGGCGTAGGCTTGGTGCGCGTGACCAAACAGGATGATCTTGACGTGCGGGTGTTTACTTAGCAGTTGCCAAAATGCGTCGCGATCTTGTAGGCCAATGGCATCCATCCACACCGCGCCGACGTCCACCGGCGGGTGGTGCATGGCTATCAGCGTGGGCCGGTCATCGTTCTCTAACTGTTCAGCGAGCTTAGCTAGCCGCTCGCTTCCCAGTTCACCGTGGGGTTTGCCCTCCACCTGGGTATTGAGCAACAGGATGCGCCACGAATCCAAGTCCACTTGTTCAACCATCGGCCGCTCGGCCGCCATGAACTCGGGCTGATCGTGATTACCCGGCAGCCAGTACCAGGGGCAAGGCAACTGCTCCAGCGCCTGCATCGCCAAGGCGTAGGAAGCGGCCGATTCATCCTGGCTAATATCACCAGTAAACAGCACGATATCGGGCTTTTCGGCGACAACGGCATTCAACACCTGCTGAAACTGCCGCCAGGGTATGCCCGCCCGGGAACGCGCTTCGATATCCGCATAGAGATGGGCGTCGGTAATTTGCACCACACGCATTAGGGCATCTCCGGCACGTCGACCGTGTGACCGTGAGCAAGGCCATGAGCCAGCCACTCGCCCAAGAAGCGGTTGAGTTGAAGCTTCTCATCCGGCTGATGCATCCGGGCATTGGGGTAGCGGTAGCGGCCACTAAAGTGGCGCTCGCGCTGAAAGTCGGTCACTTCCGCCATGCGTACATCGTGATAAAGATGTACGCGCATACGCGGCCCTTCCAAAACGGTATCTAGTGGGCCGGTCTGAGAAACATTCACCATGGTGGTGTAAGGCGCCTGCTCTTGAATATACAGATGCAGATCACCGAAATGCTGTTTATCACCGCGCAAGGCAATATCGCGGCGCTGGCCGGCCTCCATATCGCCCACCAGGCGCACCAAACGTAAATAGTTGGCGCTGCACTCCCCTTGGAGCGATTTTAAATCGGTGACATAGGCCGTTCTCGCCATGTTCACTCCTCGTCGGTTTCGCTTTGCGTCAAAGCGCGCTGCGAGGCAGCACGCAGTGAGGCTCGCTGACTATTCAGCCAATGTAGACCAATTAAACACATGGCGTTGTCGAGTCGCCCCTTCTCTAAGAGCTCCCAAGCGTTAGCGAAAGGCATGACGTGAACACGAATATCCTCATGCTCTTCATCTAGGCCATGAATCCCACCTAATCCTTGGGTATCTACCAAACCACAAAATAGTGTCACTTGCTCGCTGCAGGCGCCAGGGCTGGGATAATACGTGTGAAGTTTGGTCAGTTGGGCCACTTTACAACCGGCCTCCTCCCACGCCTCGCGACGCGCCACATCTTCCAGCGATTCGTCTTTTTCGACCAAACCGGCCACGAGCTCGAGCTTCCAGGGAGAAGCGGAATCATCAATGGCGCCGGCACGAAACTGCTCAATGAGCACCAATGAGTCGCGCTCGGGGTCGTAGAGCAGCACACCCACTGCATCAAAGCGATTATGCACTTCACGACGCATAGGTTCGCTCCAACCACCTTCAAACAGCCGGTGACGAAGCTCTAAGGCTTCCAGGCGGAAAAACCCCTGGTGTAGCGTCTCCCGCTTAAGCAGCTCAACATCATTGCGCTTTAAGTCTGGAACGCTAAGAGCCGTGTTTTTAAAAGGAGGGCGCTGAAACTTAGGATTCTGAACAGCATCGTGCTTGGAGTTGGACGCCATGAGGCACTCCCGGTGGTGATAATCGATCTATTATCAATGCTTGCCACCGGGAATGCCAATTCAGCGGGGGATTTACAGCTGCTTAAGCAGCGCTTCGGCATCACGGCGTAGCGCTTCATCGGAGACTTGCCGGTTGTCTCGAGCGGTGCCGTTAACCGCTCGCTGGGCGTGCTCGCGAGCGGCCTGCTCATTGCCCTCTTCTTTCAAAAAGGCAGCGTAGTAGTAGTTCACATCGATGCCGTCTGGGCGGATCTCCAAGGCACGCTGGAACATGCGTTCAGCGGTATCACTATTGCCAAAACCGAGTGGCCGCCCTGGAGCGCGATCGTAAAGCGCACCTAGCGTGACGTAGGCGGAACCATTCAACCCCTGAGGATCGATTTCAATTGCCTTTTCTAACGCGTCACGCGCATCACCTGCGATTCCTAATGCGCCTAAACCACCGCGCTCACGGGCATAAGAAGCCAGAACTATTCCCTGCCAGACAAGTACGTCAGCTTCATCGCTGTACTGCTCGGCCAACTGCTCCGCTTCACCTGCCAATGCCTTTAACGTGCTCTCCCGCTCGTTGGCGGGCATCTCAGTCACGGTATGCTCCCACCTGTTTTTAAGCGAAAACAGCTCGCCTTCAAAGGCAGAGGCGGTTAGCGGAGACAGCATCAGCGCGCTGCCAATGGCGGCGGCGATTATTGAACGTGACAAAGAGTTGCGTAAAAAAGAGTGAGTTCGCATACATGCTCCTAACATTATTGTTGTCCTGGTTAGACCTACTAATAGCGGGCCTCTCGCTCAATATAGCAAAAAATGTAACAAACGTTTGAATGATTTTCCAGTAGCATGTTGCTTGGTATGCTTCGCGCAATTAACGTAAGGTAGATAGCTCGAAACACAATGGGGAATAGGTAATGAAAGGCCGCAACATGACCCGCTGGCGCGATCCAGCCAAAGATCCGCGTCAAGCCCCTAAGAGCAATCTGATTACCCCAGAAGGGGCGGCTCGCTTGCGCGCTATCTTGGATCACCTATCGCGGGTTAAACGCCCGGATATTTCAGCAAAAGTCGGCGAAGCAGCCGCCCAGGGCGACCGCAGTGAAAACGCCGATTACACCTATAACAAGAAAGAGCTGAACCGCGTTATCGCCCGGATTACTTACCTGACGAAACGCTTGGACGAACTGCAAATCGTAGACCGCCTGCCTGCCGATACCAGCAAGGTGTTTTTCGGCGCTTATGTAAGCCTGGAGGATGAAAGTGGCGGTGAGGTGCATCTCAGGATCGTTGGCCACGATGAAATCGACACCAAAAAGCGCTGGATCAGTATCGATGCACCTATGGCTAAAGCACTGCTCGGTAAACAGGTGGGTGATGAAGCAAAAGTGCTCACGCCTAACGGTGATACGTTTTATACCATCACCGCCATTGATTACACTGGCTAATCCCTGCGCCATTAACGCCGCCTAGGGCCTAATCTTGTAAGGAGTAGTCCACCGTGGTGACAACGCGAACACGTTTGGTTTGCGGCGTGTAGCTGTCCAAGTCCTCGATGGAGAAGTAGCCCTGGGTCGCCTGACGAATCTGGCCCACTTGGCTACCGGAATCTTCGGCAAACTGCTGTGCGGCGTTACGCGCATCCGCAGTGGCCGCCGCAATCATTTCAGGCTTGATCGCATCAAGTCCGGTAAATAGAAACTCCGTGCGGTATTCGTAGCTGGGCGAGAGCAGTACGCCCTCTCGAACCAGTGAAGTCGCATTGGGGATTGCCTCGATCACGCCCTCAACATCGGGGGAGCGCAGTAGCAGTGTTGCTTCGGCGCGATAGCGCTCATCCGGGCGCTGACCACCGTACTGATTGCTATATTGGTCGGTAATCCGCGGCGGAGTGGAGCTAACATGCTCTGATGCAAACCCCTGGGCCTCCAGAAAATCGCGAATTGCCTGCTCGTCACTGGACAACTGCTGCTCAAGGTCACTCAAGCTATTAGCGCTGACACTGTAATTGAACGGCCACAGCACCAAATCCGCCGGCACTTCTCGCTCGGCTAAGCCGCGCACCGTGACGCTACGTGACGACTGCTGCCATACTTCTGCGGCGCCCTTGATATAACTACCGCTCCATACCAGCCCTAGCGCCAGCAGCCCGCCCAGCAGAACGGCACTTCCCAGTACCGCCGTATTTCGAATATTTCCCGCCATTGCTGCCACTCCTACTCACTACCGTTAAATTAACGACTACTTATTTGCATCATAGTCCTTAACGATAGACCTTACCGGTAAATTCGTCGGCGGCTGAATGTGGCAAGTTTGAGGAAACGATGCAGAAGTGTTAATGATCAATCGATATCATGGCCTTGATAACCTGATTAGCGGGGTCACACCACTGGGGCATCTGGGCAGGCACGTCAGCAAGGTAAGCACGGTGGGTAATCATTGCTTCAGCATTGATGTCCCCACTATCCATCAGTGACACCACACTATCGAAGTCTTCGCGAGTGGCATTACGGCTGCCGATCAAGGTCAACTCTTTCTTGTGGAAATCAGGATCACTGAAGGTAATGTCTGCTTTGACTATACTCACCAGAACATAGCAACCGCCATGCCCCACCAGATCGAACCCAGTCTCCATAGCACGAGGGCTCCCTGTGGCATCAAACACCACATCTGCTAACGCACCGCCATTTAGCTTGCTGATCTGTGCAGCCACTTCCACTTCCTGAGGGTTCGCCACCGCATCGGCACCCAGTACGTCACGGCAAAAAGCCAGACGTGATGGATTGGTATCCACCATCAAGGTACGCGCACCCTGGCTTTTAGCGACCTGGAGTACGCCCATACCAATAGGCCCCGCACCCACGATGACGGCTAATTCATCCGCTTGTAGCACGCTACGCCTTACAGCGTGAGCACCAATTGCCATGCACTCCACCAGGGCCAATTGATCGATGCTAAGGGTTTCAGATACCACTAAGTGAGTGGTAGGTACGGCCAGGTACTCCGCCATGCCACCATCTTGATGTACGCCAATAACCTGCATGTTCTGGCAGCAGTTGGTTTTATGCTGCTGGCAGGCACGGCATTCACCACAATGCAGGTAGGGTATGACATAAACCTGCTTGCCCAGTAAGTGCTGGTCATGGTCATCAGCGACTTCGACTATCTCACCGGCAAGCTCATGGCCTAACACCCTGGGATATTCAAAATAGGGTTGATTGCCACCATACGCATGAATATCCGTTCCGCAGATACCGATACGGCGTATCCATACCACGGCATGCCCAGGGGCACACTCTGGTTTAGCAGCGTGACGCAGCTCCAGATGTTGCGGCTTTGAACAGACAAGCACTTCCATAAGCGCGCTTCTCCTCGTTATGTTTAGGCCTGAACGACCCGCTGCTGCTGCTCACCTAAGCCCTCAATACCTAAACGCATTTGCTGCCCATCACGAAGGTAAACGGCAGGCTTCTGGCCCATACCCACACCGGGAGGTGTGCCGGTTGAGATAACATCGCCAGGCTGCAAACTCATGAAACGACTCAAGTAACTGATCAGAAAAGGCACTTGATACACCATGGTGCGTGTATTGCCGTCCTGGTAACGCTGGCCGTCTACCTCAAGCCACATACCTAACTGGTGTGGGTCAGCAATCTCATCACGGGTAACTAACCAGGGCCCCAAGGGGCCAAACGTATCGCAGCCTTTGCCCTTATCCCAAGTACCACTGCGCTCCAACTGAAACTCGCGTTCAGACACATCATTAACCACGCAAAACCCCGCCACATGTGACATCGCCTCGGCTTCATCAATGTAACGTCCACCCTTTCCAATAATTACCCCAAGCTCGACTTCCCAATCGGTTTTTTTGGAGCCACGGGGGATCTCCACATTGTCATTGGGACCACAGATAGCGCTTGTCCACTTATTGAAAATGACCGGCTCAGGGGGAACCTCGGCGCCGGTTTCTGCTGCGTGATCGGAGTAGTTGAGACCAATACAAATAAACTTGCCCACCTGACCAACACAAGGCCCCAGACGTACATCAGCCGCGACCTCTGGCAATATAGAGAGATCCACATCGCGAAGTTTCTGCAACCCTTCGTCGCTCAATACATCACCGGCAACATCGCTAACGAGGGCGGAAAGATCACGCACCTTACCCTGACTATCGAGAATGCCCGGCTTTTCCTGGCCCGGCGTTCCAAAGCGTAAAAGTTTCATATTGTTATTCCTTCTGAAGTAATCAGTTAGCCCAACCACCATCGATCAATTGCGTGGTGCCGGTAATAAACTGCGATTCATCACAAGCCAGGAAAGCCGCCAGCGCAGCCACTTCCTCCACTCGCCCCAGCCTACCCATTGGCTGACGGGCAATAAAAGAGGCTAGCACCTCTGCATCACTGCGCCCCTCTTTACGTGCCTGCTCAGCAATACGCTGTTTGAGAGAGGGAGACTCAACGGTGCCAGGGCAGATCGCATTGCAGCGAATTCCCTGGGTCATAAAGTCGGCGGCGACTGACTTGGTCAGTCCGATCACCGCGGCTTTAGAGGTACCGTAAGCGCAGCGATTAGCAACTCCTTTAATGCTAGATGCCAGGGAAGCCATGTTGATGATGCTGCCACTCTCTTTTGCCAACATGCCCGGTAAAAAAGCCTGCAAGGTATGAAACATTGAAGTGACATTCAGATCCATCGATCGCTGCCAAGTGGCCTCGTCGCATTCGAGTACGCTGCCACCTGCCACCATACCGGCGCAGTTAAACAGTACATCCAAGGCTGGCAGTGAAGCGGCTAAATGGTGGATCGCTTGGCTATCCGTGACGTCCAGGCGATAAGCTTCAACACCCGGTATACCTTCTAAGCTGGCAATATCGATATCTGTCGCGAATACGCGTGCGCCCTCGGCAACAAAGCGCTCGACGCTAGCACGCCCAATGCCGTTTGCAGCGGCGGTGATCAGTGCAGTTTTGTTCTTGAGTCTCATGTTATTTGCACATCCCTAACGGCTAAGGCGCGCCCCTAAAAGCTGTGGCACGACCTTGAAAAGAATGGGAACATACATTAGGCCAAATCATCCAGACACCTAATGGCCTGACCAATGAGCCGAGTATGAGCGAGAAACTTTGACCCTGACAAGCCTCAAAAGGCCAAATAGCAGCTTTTGGGAATAAACTTTAGTAGCCATCAACTTTAGTCGAAAAACACCAGTGAAACGGATAGGAAACACCACGAATGCCGATTCAAACCATCCGCTCGCAGCGCCTCTATCGCCAGATTGCTGATCAATTACAGCAGTTAATCAATGATGGTGAGTTTCCCCCAGGAACGCTGTTACCACCCGAGCGAGAGCTTGCCCAAGCTCTTGGCGTTAGTCGGGCTTCAGTGAGAGAGGCCTTGATTGCTCTCGAAGTGGTTGGGCAGGTAGCTGTTCGAGTCGGCCATGGTGTCGTGGTGCTTGAATCGCGCGCCACTCCCATGGAGTCGGTGATGCGCGCAGCCGCTCGAACCGAGCCCTGGGCAATAGACCCAGAGTTCGAGAGCGAAATTGAGCTCAATCTGGACGAAGAGATCCCGCCCTTTTCACTTCTCCAGACGCGCCGCTATCTGGAACCGGAAATTGCCGCGTTAGCAGCCATGAACGCCACTGAAGAGGATATGAAAGCGATCCGTTTGGCATTTGAGCGGAATGTGTCTGACAACGCCAATGGCGGGCGCAACTGCGCCGGAGATCGATTACTGCATATTCGTATTGCTGAGGCCTCAGGCAACGCGGCCTACGCACTTGTCATCAAGCATCTGCTTGGCCACAAGTACGGCGCCATGTTTCGTCGACTCCAGGAACTCTTTATGGAAACAGATATGCCGCAGCGCTCCCAGGATGACCATAAGCGCATCGTTGAAGCCATTGAAGAACGTGACCCGGCGGCTGCTCGTCGTGCTATGGAAGTGCATCTGGATCACGTACTTAATGTTTTCTTTGCTGAGTAAGTGCCTCATCAAATGCCGTAGACCTAGCGCTGTGACTTAATCGCACCGTAAACCTTGAAGCGGCGATTATCCGCCAGGGTCTGGAAGTCTTGAAATGCCCGCTGCAAGAGGTCTGGATAGGGCAAAAAGCCATTTGCCACCAGGATTAACCGCCCGCCCGCATTGAGATGCTCTGGCGCTGCGCTGATCAAACGCTGGCTAGGGCCATAACTGATATCACGCTCTTTATGGAAAGGCGGGTTGCTAACAATCCAGTCAAACTGCTCACCTTCAAGTGCACTGAATACATCACTGCAGAGTACCCGCCCCTCTAGCCCATTCGCCGCCAAGGTGCGCTTACACGCCTCTACCGCAAAAGCGCTGACGTCCACCGCGGTCACATGATGGCCACGCTGGGCCAACCAAGCGCTAATAATCCCATCGCCACAGCCCATATCCAGCACTTTGAGCGGTTTTTTCGGCAAGCTATTCTCAATGCTTTCCAACAGTAACAGCGTACCTTCATCGACTTTGCCGTGGCCAAATACGCCCGGATGGCTGTTCAGCGTCAGTCCTAATGTCTCGAATTGCTGCCAAGCGCTATCGCTAGTCGAATCCAATGCCACGGTTTGGGTGGCAAAGAGTGAACAGCGCCGGGCGTTGTCGCGCTTATCCCAAGGCATCCCCAGCTCTTCCAGCATTTTAGGAACGCGTTTAATGCCACCTTGATGCTCGCCGACAATTTCAATGGGTGTGCCTTCAGGTAGCTGCTCACATAACCACTTGAGCCACCAAATACCTAACTGATGCGCCTTCGGCCAAAACAGCACTACCTCTTTGCCGAATGGCTCACCCACCGCCAAGTCAAAAGGCGTTCGAGCCTGCTTGCCTTTCGCCTGCCACTCACGCAGTACGTCAAAATCGCCACTGACCACACCCGACGATTGACCAATAAGCCAGCTATCGACTGGCGGGCCAATGACCCACAGCGCTACATAGTTATCTTTTTGTCGCTCTAACAGCTGGCACGCTGGGGCTTGGGCACTCATTCAACGATCTCCGGTTTAATTAATGTATAAAGTAGGTAGCGGCCTAAGCGCCAGTGGGGGTCATGGCGACAATACTTTTTTTCCAGCGCCAGCAGCGTTTCAGTTTCTGCTGGCGTGGCGGGAGGATGGCGCAAGTAATCTTGAAAGACGCGGATACCGGCGACTGCATCTATCACTAAGCCGTTATCCGCACTCCACTGCTCTATCTCGGCATGACTAACGGGCGAAATAGGCGTCAATCGTTGGCGCTTGCCCTTCCCTGCCAAGCGGTCGCTCAACGCCTTCTCAAGGTTGCCTTTGACCGCGTTGGAAAAGCGCAGTGCATCGCGATTAAACACCATCAAGCTAAGCTGGCCACCTGGGGCCAATAAATCACTCAAGGTGGCCAGCGCCGCTTGCGGGTCGCCCAACCACTCCAACACTGCATGGCAGGTAATGAGCGGCCATGGGCCAGGCGTTTGTTCTGTTAACCGTTGCAGCGGCGCCTGCAGATAAGTAATCGCCTCTTCCGGTAACGTTTTAACGTCCCGGTGCCAGGTTTTTGCGTAGCTGAGCATATCTGCTGAGGGTTCAGTCATCGTGACATCGTGCCCCCGCTCAGCAAACCATGCCGCCTGCTGGCCCAGGCCACCGCCCACGTCCAGCACGCACTGCCCCTCTAGATTCAGCATTTCCGGTAGCAGGTAGTCGAGCATTGCGAGACGCAGCTCGCCCCGGGGCGCCTGATAGAGCGAGCGGGAGAATTTCTCGGCCAGGCCATCGAAATAGCGATCGCCAGACGGTGTTAATTCATAGCTGCTCGATTGAGAATGGAGTGATTTAGGATTTGAGGGCATGCCGCGAGCATCGCTGTAAAAGAAAGCGTGCAGTTTACCTGATTATCCCTACCCGTCCGAATGGCGGCCTGGCCTGCATCAAACATAAACAAAAATTATCAAATCATTACAAATGACTCTTAAAATCGATATAAATAGGTTTGCAAACTGGAGCGAAATAATAGCTAATCGACACAGGAAAAATGTCCTATCATGGTAGGAGTGACAAGCAATAGAAGCATATAGCAGTCACCACCAAGTCGATATTAATTATAACAAAATAAATACGGTGGGTTTTATATGATTATCAATACGGCGAACCAAAATACCACTGGGCAAATAATACGGTCTTTGCTAAAAAAAGAACATACTATTTCTATTTTTTCAAAAGAAGCGGCCTACGCCATAGAGGCGAAGGCTATTAAGATAGAATTGGACAGTGGTAAAATAACGTTAGCGATACATTACACAGGTAGCTCGCTTTCTCCTTATTTGCAAAACGACACCATTTGCTTTGACATAGAAGCTTCCCATCCTACGCCAGGTATAGAAGAAGAAATTTATAATATTGAACAAGTGCCGGCACACGTCATTAAAATAGATACCTGCACTTACCATTTAGAGTGCCAGCTTCCCGGCTCTATTTTTTCCTCCGATAATCGAAGAGCTTTGCGTGTACCCTTCATTCTGGGTATGCACGCACGTGTGCACTTGGAAGTATTTGCCCATGAGCTCAACGTGGAAGGTAAAGTGCGTAACCTTTCAGTAGGTGGCTGCATGGTGTATGTCAGACTGGAAGATAGCATGGCTCTTAGCATTAATCAGGTACTGCCGGAGGTCACTCTCGAGTTTCCAAACGGAGAAATATTCAACACTCAAGGACGTATTTGTCATATGCGACCTTTTGGGAGCCATGACTATGCGGCTATCGGTATTGAGTTTATTAATATGTCAGCCACGATGACTGAGACTCTTTTCCATTATGTATCGGAATCTGAGTTCGAAGCTGCTTTTCGCTCAGGTATACAGGATAGCTCTTCTCGAGCTAAGTCACGGCTTTTCATCGCAGATGCCAAAGAGAAGAAAATGCAGCACAAAGAAGAGCATGATCAAACCAAGAGTAGCCAACGATCTCCTCTGTTACGCGGTGTTCTTGAAGTCGCTCACCAGCTACAAGTCATGTTAATGTTTACTAAAAACAAGGATTTATTTCCAGAAGAGAGCCTCTATGAGTGTGTCGACAGCCTTCTTTATATGGTCACTCAAGACCGAAGGGGGCTTCAGTATGCACTGGCTTTTTTGCATGATGAACCCGAGTGGGTGCGCCATGCCATACAAGTGAGTAGCCAGCTAGCAATGATCCTGATCAGTCGTGACCCATACGCGTCACAGACACGGGAAACAGTGGCGGGCGCCCTACTACACACCATGGGTAAACCACTGCTGATTAGCGAACAGCTCCCCTCACTTAAAATTCGCATGTCTCCATCGCAAGCCGAGCTACTCAAAGAACATGTTGTTGCACTGAATAACAAGCTAACAGCACTGGGCTGGGTCGCCAGCCCAGCCTGCCATGACATTATCCTCAAATGCCAACGAACGGCTCGATGGCAGCGGCTATCCAGCTGGAAAGCAGGCTGCAGAGTTATCCGAGCGTGTTCGACTAATCAGTGTTATTAAAATAATCAATAAATTAACCCATGAGCGAAATGGTCAGCATCCGCGGCAACCTCTTGATGCCTACCGCTGGGTTAATAACTGCCCAACTATTTATGAAAAGTCATTACTTGTAGAGTATATCCAACACTTTGGCTTATACCCTATCGGTAGCTTAGCAAAGTTCTCAAACGGTTTCTTAGCATGGATAATGGATGTAGATGAAAAGGGAATGCCGTGTAAAGTTAACGTTATTAAAAACCTCTCCTTTAGAGACACATCTATTGACACGGTTCTTGAAAATAATGACTTTACTCAAATTGGACGTCTTGAGGGCACGGTGAACCCCACAGACTACAATATTCATATGGCCAATCACCCTTAGCGGCTCGCACGCCGTTGCTTTTGGCCTAGCAAACACCCAAAATTGAGCTACTTTCATTCCGTTAATCACAATGTAACGGAAGACACTTTAACGCAAAACGCTATTTATTTAAGCACTCTATTTTAAAGTACACTATGCCACCTACACCGCGCCGTTCCACCATTCTTGAAGTAGCCCGCCTCGCTGGTGCCTCTAAAACCAGCGTATCGCGCTATTTTGGCGAAGAGCGTGATCGGCTCTCGCCCTCACTTCAAGCGCGCATCGCCCATGCGGCAGGTACCCTTGGCTACCAGCCAAATCAAATGGCACGCGGGTTAAAAGGTGGTCGCTCTAAATTGTTAGGTATGTTGGTGGCAGATATCCGCAACCCATTTTCAGTGGCTATCACACATGGTGTAGAGCAAGCGTGCCGCCAATACGGCTACTCATTGGTAGTATGTAATACTGATAACGACCCAGAACAGGAGCGCCAGCATTTAGACCTGTTGGGTGCCTATCAGGTGGAAGGTCTCGTGGTAAATGCATCCGGCAGCCCTGAACGCCAACTACATACTTTCATCAGCCAGGGGACACCCATTGTGCTGCTAGACCGCGAAGTCGATCATGTGGAAGCGGAGGTGGTTGGACTCGATAATCATCTGGCGGTCGATATGGCGCTAGAACACTTGGCCGATCAGGGCTACCAGGCCGTGCTGTATGTCAGCGAAGCTCCCCAGCAGTCAAGCACCCGACAAAAACGCTTGGCCCGCTTTAACCACACTGCCGGGCAGTTGGGGCTTATTCATTCATCCTCCCTGCTTGCTAACTCAGATGGCACTGCAACGCTTCAAGAATTAAGCGACTTTTTAGCCGCCCACCAACAGCACGCTTGCGCTGTCTTGTGCGGCAATGGCACTGCCACCCTAACCGTGACCCGCCTGTTTCAGCAGTTGGACTTACTGCTTGGCAAGGTAGGCTTGATGGGGATTGATGAACTCGATTGGTGCGCTTTGATCTCTCCCGGCATTACCACGCTTGCCCAACCCACCGATGCAATGGGTAAAACGGCTGTTCAATGCTTGATGCATCGCATTGCGCCCCACGTATCATCAATGCCAGCGGCGCTGAGTTTTTCACCTACTCTGATCGAACGAGGTTCTACTCAACGCTAATTTTTTTAGTCGGTGCTAAAAAATTGCCACAAAAATGGTATCGTTCCCATTGGATGATAATGAACAACTCGAAGAGATTACTGACTATGCCTCACTCCTTCTCTAACCCACCAGAAATTCTCACCTTCGGCGAAGCCATGGCTATGTTTGTCGCTGATTCACCAGGCGACTTATCCAACATTGATCGTTTCCACCGCCGCTTGGCAGGCGCCGATAATAATGTCGCTATCGGCCTCTCCAGGCTGGGTTTCCACGTGGGCTGGTTAAGTCGAGTGGGAACCGATAGCTTTGGAGGGTTTATTCAGGCGGCATTAACAGCGGAAGGTATCGATGATCGCTATATTCACGCCGATGCACAGCACCCCACCGGGCTGCTCTTTAAAGAGCGTGCCCAGAACGGCGCCGACCCGCGAGTTGAATATTTTAGACGTGGCAGTGCCGCCAGCCATCTCACTATTGACGACGCCCGGAATGTCGACTTTCAGGCGCTTAACCACCTTCACGCGACGGGCATTACCCCAGCGTTATCTGAAAGCGCCTGCCAGCTTAGCCATCATTTGATGGAAGAGGCCCGCGCCCACGGCGCTAGTATTTCCTTTGACCCCAATTTACGGCCGTCACTTTGGCCCAGCGAAAACGTTATGCGGTCGACCCTTAATGAACTCGCCAGCCGCGCCGACTGGGTGTTGCCTGGGCTTTCAGAGGGCCAGCTTCTCACCGGGCAGAAGACGCCTTACGACATAGCAGGCTATTATCTGGATCAAGGTGCCTCGGCTGTGATCATCAAGCTGGGCCCCGAAGGTAGCTATTACCGTGGCAACCTGGATGGGCAAGAAGAGAGCTTTACAGTGGCCGGTTGCCACGTTGCTGAGGTGGTGGATACCGTAGGTGCAGGCGATGGCTTCGCCGTCGGTGTCATTAGCGCCCTGCTTGACGGAAGAACGGCGCGTCAAGCCGCCCAACGCGGCAACCTCATTGGCGCCCAAGCCATCCAGGTAGTGGGTGATATGGAAGGTTTGCCTAATCGCGAGCAACTATTAGCGCTTGAAGTCGACCAGCCCATTGGCTAATCGCCACACACTATTTTTTAAATAGCAGGTTTTAAATAACAGGTTTTAGATAACAGGCTTTTCACCATGGAGATAACAATGAAAAAACGTCTAGTGATTCAAGGACGACTCAGCGACGCTCAACAGACTGAACTTAGCGATTTGTTTGAAGTGGATGTGTTGCCGAAAACCAGCTCGCTTGATGCCCCTGAAAATCGCGCTCTATTAGCGGAGACACACGGCATTATCGGTTCCGGCTTAGCCATTACCCCCCAGTTGCTGGACGCAGCGCCCAACTTGAAAGTCATCGCGACCATCTCTGTTGGCTACGACAACATCCCTGTTGATGAACTTACTAAGCGCGGCATTATGCTGTGCAATACGCCTGATGTGCTTACCGAAACCACTGCCGACACCGGCTTTGCGTTGATCATGGCCGCGGCGCGCCGGGTGGTTGAACTAGCCGAGTGGGTCAAAGCGGACAAATGGCAAGCCAGCATTGGCCCGGCACTGTTTGGCAGCGATGTGCATGGCAAAACCCTAGGCATGGTGGGGTTTGGGCGCATCGGTCAAGCCGTTGCCAGGCGCGGAGCCCTGGGCTTTGGTATGCAGGTGCTCTACTCCAACGCTTCACCCAAGCCCGATTTAGAGAGTGAGCTTGGTGCGCAGCGCCGCGAACTCAACGAGCTATTGGCTGAAGCCGATTTCGTCTGTGTCACTGTGCCGCTTACCGCCGAGACCGAGCATTTGATCGGTGCCCAAGAGTTTGCGCTGATGAAGCCTTCAGGCATTTTTATCAATATCGCCCGCGGCAAAGTCGTCGATGAAAGCGCCTTAATACACGCCTTGGAAACCAGCGTTATTCAAGCAGCAGGGCTGGATGTATTTGAGCAGGAGCCACTACGCGCTGCGTCACCGCTGACGAAGATGCCCAATGTGGTCGCCCTGCCGCATATCGGCTCTGCAACCCATGAAACCCGCGACGCCATGGCCCAGCGAGCGGTGGATAATATTCGTCTAGCACTCCAGGGTGAGCGGCCAATTAGCTTAGTCAACGAGGAAACCTATCAATGAAGCCTGCCACGCCCCTATGCTTACTGTTCGATTGCGATGGCACCCTGGTGGACAGCGAAATACTGCTTGCCGAGGTAATGGGGGATATTCTTCCCGAGTTCGGCTTACCCTTTTCAGCGCGTCAGTATATGGATGAATTTCGCGGGGTGCGTTTCCAGACGATCGTCCAAACCCTGGAAAAGCGTTTTCAAACATTAGCAGAAGATGCATTTTCCCAGCTTGAGGCAGGTATGCGGGCGCGTATGGAAGCCCGTATGCGTGCCGAGCTGGTGGCGATTCCTGGTATGGTCGCCGCGCTGGAACAGTTAAGTAGCCACCCCAAGGCCGTGGTCTCTAATGGCCCCGAGCGCAAAATTCGTTGTGCGCTGGAAAGCACCGAACTAGGCCATCACTTTGCTGACAAGCTCTTTAGCGCCTATACCCTCAACGTCTGGAAACCCGACCCCGAGCTGTATCGTAAGGCCGCCGCCGCTATGGGCCATGTTCCTCAGCAGTGCGTGGTGATCGATGACGCGGCGGTGGGTGTGGAAGCAGGGCTAGCGGCGGGCATGCACGTGATTCACCTCAACCACTTCCCTAATGAAGAACTCACCCCCGAAGGGGCGATTGGTATCCACCACGCCAGCGAGCTTCCCTCCGCTATTGCGCGGCTAAACCTCTGATCGCGGTTGCTTAGTTAACTGCTTAACCGCCGCCCCTCAACTCTCCAACATCGGCTCTCGTCAGGCATGTTTCCCGTGCCTGCCGACGATACCGCCTGCGTGCTTATAACCCCCTCTCTCTGTATCGCGACCAATGTCGCATAGCCCAAGCATTGACCTATGCAGGAATGACGTTAAGCTTGGCCTTACATCAAATATAAAAACAGATTTTATATTTGAGAAAACAACCATCGCATCGCAACAAAAACATCACAATAAAACGGAGAACCTTCCATGCGCCTAACCCACTTAATGATGGCCAGCCTCGCTATTGGCTTCACCACATCGCTTCAAGCTGCCGATTTCACCTTCAAGTACGCTCATTCGCAAACCGATGAGGCGCCACGCTCTGAGTCCATGCGCTACTTCAAAGAAGCGCTTGAAGAGCGCAGTGATGGGCGTATCGCTGTCGAACTCTATTTCAATGGCACCCTGGGGAAGGAGGAGGACGTACTTCAGCAAGTCCAAATGGGGCTTATTCAGGGCTATCGCGGTGGTTTGTTTGCCCAAGCTAACCCCGCCTATCTGATCTATACCATGCCGTTCCTGTTCACCACGCCAGAACAGGCTATTGACGTGATGGAGGGCGAGCTTGGTCAGGCCATTAATGAAGGCGCACGAGAAAGCCAGCTGCATATACCGGTAACCGGCGTTGCAGGTGGCATGCGCCAGTTAACCAATAACGTTCGCGCCGTTAATCAAGTTGATGACCTCCGTGGCTTGAAGATTCGCACCCCGCCACTGGCACCCACGCTGCGGGCATTTGAAGCGTTGGGAGCATCCCCCCAGCAAGTGCCTTACACCGAGACCTATATGGCGCTGCGCACAGGGGTGGTCGATGGGCAAGAAAACCCGCCCTCCAATATCGCCGATATGAAGTTCCATGAAGCTCAGGAGTACATGTCATTACTGAACTGGCAAATCCATCCTGATCCCTTCTTTATCAGCGCCCAGTGGTACGACCAGCTACCTGAAGAGCTGCAGTTGATCGTCGACGACGTCGCTCAGGAGACGATGACCCGCTCCAACGAAATTTGGCTAGCCTCCGAAGCCAACTACCTCGAAACACTGGGCGAGCACATGAGCATTAATGACATCGCCGACGAACACCGCCAAGGCTTCGTAGATGCCGTCGTTCCTGTCTGGGAGCACTTTGTTGAGCGTGGTGACTTTAGCCAGGAGCAGTTAGAGCAAGTGCTCGCGCTGACCGATCAAGCCGAGGTATTGGAGTAATGAATCCACCTCCACTGGCGCAGCCGATGGCGGAAGATACCGCCTTGATGCGGGTAATGCGCCGCTTCGCTAGCCTGCTGGAAAATCTGATCGCCGCATTGATTGCGGCGGTTTTCCTGCTCTGCTTGGCACTGGTGATACTGCGCTACGTATTCAGCATTGGCTTTGCCGGTGCTGAAGAGGTGATGCGCTTTCTATTTGTGTATTCCACCGCACTGGGGGCATCGGTCGCCATTTTGCGCGGCGAGCATATCCGTATCAGTGTGCTTGTGGATGCACTGCCTTCGGCAATAGCCGTCTGGCTGAACCGCTTACGCCACTGTCTTGTGATGCTATTCAATGGCTATTTGGCATGGCTCAGTATCAGCTGGATTGGGCAAGTGGGTCGTTTCCGCTCCGCCGTGCTGGATGTGCCTAATTGGGTAGTGCAAATCAGTGTCCCCATTGGCGCGCTACTGGTCATTCTGTTTTCCTTGGCGGTGCTAGTGGGTGGAGAGCGCCCCTCAGCTCAACGAGAAGACGCGCAGGAGGGCCAGGCATGATTTTACTGCTTGTTAGCCTGATGGTGCTGCTGTTGATTGGGGTGCCCATCGCCTATTCCCTAGGGCTTTCGGGGCTGGTCTACTTCTTGATCATGCAGCCAAGCTTGATTGGCGTGCTTCCCCAGCGGGTACTGTCCGGTATGGATCTGTACACCATGATTGCCCTGCCGCTGTTCATTTTGATGGGGCTGGTGATGAACGCCTCAGGCATTACCGCTCGCTTGATCGACTTCTGTTTGATGTTGGTAGGCCGTTTTCCAGGTGGGCTGGGGCACGTCAATATCTCGACATCGATGATCTTTGGCGGCATATCGGGCTCTTCTGTGTCTGATACGGCATCGGTGGGTTCCGCCATGATTCCTGAGATGGCACGCAAGGGATACAGCGTAGAAACCGCCAGCGGTATTACCGTGGCATCTTCCACCATGGGCATGATCATTCCTCCCAGTGTGCCCATGGTGATCTACGCTGTTACCGCGCAGCAGTCTATCGGCACCATGTTTATGGCGAGCCTTGTGCCAGGTTTACTCATTGGCCTGCTGATGATGGGCATCATTGCGCTAATGGCCGGTCGTCAAGGCTACCCCCGTGCCCACGCAGGATTAAACCCGCAACAGCGCCGCCAGGTGATTCAGCGTGCGGTACTCGCGCTATTAATTCCTCTGTTTGTAGTGGGTGCAGTGGTCGGCGGTGTCGCTACAGCCACTGAGTCCGCCGCGTTAGGCGTGGGCTATGCGCTGTTTCTAGCATTGGTGGTATTTAAAAGCCTCAAACTGCATGAACTGCCCGCACTGTTTCGCTCTGCCGTAATGACCAGCGCAACGGTGATGGTCATTATTGCCATGAGCCAGCTGTACGTGTGGATTCTCACGATGGAGCAGATTCCCCAGCTGTTGGCAGGCTTTTTAGGCGGGCTGGATCTTACCCCGATATTGCTCCTGCTGGTGATTGCAGCTGCCGTGCTACTGATCGGCACCTTTATTGATGTGACCCCCGCGATTTTGCTGATTACCCCAGTGGTGCTGCCGGTGCTTGCCCTGGCCAATATTTCACCTGTGCAGTTTGGTGTCCTGTTGATCAGTGGCTTGGCTATTGGCTTGGTCACGCCGCCGGTGGGCATGTGCCTGAACGTCTGCTCATCCATCACAGGCCTCTCGATTGGGCGTATTTTCCGCGGCGCCCTACCGTTTCTGCTCGCAAACCTCCTGGTGATGCTGCTGGTCATTACCTTTCCGGCTATCACCCTGTGGCCGCTCACGCTGTTCTCGTGAGCCCATTTACTTTTACTATTAAAGGAAATTCGTATGGATATTCGCCAAGCGCTTCATAGCGATCATTTTAAAACCCTCGATACCCAGGGCCTGCGTGACAAAATGCTGGTCACCAAGATTATGGTGCCAGGCCAACTGTCGCTAACCTACAGCCACGTTGACCGCATTATTGTTGGTGGCGCGGTACCCACTGATTCACCGCTTACCCTGAGCGGTGGCAAAGAACTTGGCGTTGACTATTTTCTAGAGCGGCGGGAAATGGGCGTTATCAACATTGGCGCGCCCGGGCGCATTACTGTCGACGGTGAAACGGTCGAGTTAGGCACCCACCACGGCCTGTATATTCCCAAAGAGAGCCGTGAGGTCAGCTTTGAGAGCCTCGATGCGACCAAGCCTGCGCGCTTTTATATCAACTCAACGCCTGCCCATGTACGTTACCAGCTTCGCCATATCCGCCCGCAAGATGCCTCGCCCACCAGCCTTGGTGACCCTGAAACCGGCAATGTGCGTACCATCAATAAGTACCTGCATACCGATGTACTGGATACCTGCCAGCTCTCCATGGGACTTACCCAGTTAGAGCCCGGCAGTATGTGGAACACCATGCCCTGCCATACCCACGAACGGCGCATGGAAGTGTACTTCTACTTTGACTTGAGTGAAGACGATGTGGTGTTCCACCTGTGTGGCAAACCCCAAGAGACCCGGCATATCGTGGTTGCCAACGAACAAGCCGTGATTCACCCCAGCTGGTCGATTCACTGCGGCTTTGGCACTCGCCGCTACACCTTTATTTGGGGTATGTGCGGTGAAAACCTGACCTACGATGATATGGACTTTATCGCTTCTAAAGAGCTGCGCTAAACCACTACCCAGGGAGAGTGACCAATGAAGCTATTTTCGCTGAACGGCCAAGTTGCCATGGTGACTGGTTGCAACAAAGGGCTGGGCCAGGGAATTGCCATTGCACTGGCACAGGCGGGTGCCGATATCGTGGGGGTCAACCGCAGCCCTGCTGATGACACCCGCCAGCAGGTCGAGGCCCTAGGGCGCCAGTTTTACGACATTACCGCTGAGCTGGGCAGCCAAGCGCCTAGCGAGATTGTCTCACAGGCGATCGCGCAAGCGGGCAAGGTGGATATCCTGGTCAACAATGCGGGGATTATTCGTCGGGCAGCAGCCGTTGAATTTTCAGAGCAAGATTGGGATGACGTCGTTGATGTTAACTTGAAAGCCGCTTTCTTTCTCGCACAGCAGGTTGCCAAACACCTTATCGAGCGCAAAGCACCGGGCAAGATCGTCAATATCGCTTCATTACTGTCGTTTCAGGGCGGCATTCGTGTGCCCTCCTACACCGCCAGCAAAAGCGGCATTCTCGGTCTAACGCGCCTGCTCGCCAATGAGTGGGCGGGCCATGACATCAACGTTAATGGCATCGCCCCTGGCTATATGGCCACCGACAACACCCAAGCATTGCGCGACGATCCCCAGCGCCATGCTGAAATTCTTGGCCGAATCCCCGCCGGACGCTGGGGCACGCCAGAAGACTTAGCCGGCGCTGTGATATTCTTATGCTCCGATGCCGCCCGCTACGTGCATGGACATACCCTGGCGGTAGACGGCGGCTGGCTGGCACGCTAACCAAGCGTTTTGGTTAACGCCACGAGCAACGAGCGATTGGCAATCACGTAAGGGAGCTTGAATGAAGGAGAAGGCTGAAACGCAGTACCACGCCCCTGCCTTAGAGAAAGGGTTGGATATTTTGGAGCTGCTTGCCCAATCTCCCCAACCGCTAAGCACCCAAGCGATTGCCGAGCAGATCGGTCGTAAAACCAATGAGATGTACCGCATGCTGATGGTGCTGCGGGATCGTGGCTACGTCAGCATGGATGATAGCGGTAGCCGCTATCAGCTAACGCTAAAGATGTTTGAGATGGCCCACCGCTTCCCGCCCACCAAGCGGTTAGTACAGGCCGCACTACCGCGCATGGAAGAGCTATGCCATGAAATCTCCCAGTCGTGTCATCTTAGCGTTGCTCGTCCTGGCCATCTATTGGTAGTGGCCCAGTACGAAAACCCCGACAAGATGGGCTTTGGGCTGCGTCTGGGGGCCAACATCGATATATGCGGCTCCGGTTCTGGGGCCGTCATGCTGGCCTTTCTGGATGAGCCACGCCGGGAGCGCATTCTCGCCGCCAGCGATGCAACGCAACAAGAGGTTGACCGAACGCGGGCCCTATTTGATCCGATTCGCCAGCAGGGCTACCACGTGGGGCCAAGCCCTCAAGTCCAAGGGTTAACGAATATCAGCTTCCCCGTCTTTGGGGTTCATGACGTTATCGAAGCCGTTATCACCATCCCTTATCTCACTCTGATTCCAGAAGCGATGCATCGGGAAGTTCCCAGAATCGACCGCTGTCGGGAACAGCTAGGGGAACTGGCAGACGCCCTGACACTGGCTATTGGTGGGCGCCTACCAGCAGGTACAACGAGCTAAATGATGTTCTCTATAACGGCGTTCTCTATAACAACACTCTAAAAGTAGGTCGCCATACGCTCTTTAACGTTTAGTTGATCATCCACTAACAGTATCTGGCGCCATTTATCGAAGGTTAAACAGGGATGAGAGGCGCCAAAGGCGACAATATCACCGACCTCGACATCTTGAGCCCCTTCCGGAAGGCGCACAAAGGTGTGCTGATCCATAATTTTTGTCACCTCCCAGCCAGCAACTGACATTGACTGAGAGGGCTCACCGGCTTCCCGGAAACGACGCAGGGCAATAGGTAGCTGGTCATGACCGATATCACGCTTACCTAGCGCTACAATGGCAAGCCCAGGTTCGGGAAGCGACTGCACCTGGGCAAAGACTTCCAGGGCAGGCTCAAGCCCCTGCTGCAAATCCGGCCGGCGGCCTAATACCGCTGATTGCGCTTCACGATAAAGCCCATGGTCGTGGACGATGTAGCAACCTGGGCGTAGCACGGGGGTAAATCTCCCCTGAAGTGGTGCGCCCTGAAAAGCCTCCGCAATCACGTCATACCAGGCGGAACCTGACGCGGTGACAATCGGGTTCTCTTCAGCAAAGCGTCCAGCAGCTTCGAGCTCTACGGCAACATCCACCAGGTATTTAGCATAGGTACGAATACCGGATTCGGGATTATCCCCGTGAACCACACCCTCATAGCCCTCCAGGCCCACCAGAGAAAGTGCTGGTTCACTAGCAATCACCTCCGCCAGCGAAAGAATTTGCTGCTGATTGCGGCAGCCACAGCGGCCACCCTCCACGCCTATCTCAATAAGCACCGATAACGTCAAGCCCCGCTCAGCAAAAAAGCGCCCGAGCTGGCGCGCATTCTCATGGCTATCGACCACACAATAAAACGCAGCGCCCTGTTCGAGCAGACTGGCGATAATGGCCATATTTGCCTGACCCACCAGTTGGTTCGCCATCAATATTCGGGTAACGCCATTGGCGAAGGCAGCACGACACTGGGGCGCAGTGGCAAGGGTGATCCCCCACGCACCCGCCTGAAGCTGACGATGGAAAAGCGCGGGCGTCATGGTGGTTTTGCCATGGGGCGCCAAGCGAGCACCGTGAGCCTCTGCGAATCGTTGCATCCACTCTACGTTATGAGCCAGTGGGCCTTCATGCACCACGGCGGCGGGAAGGCTGACACCTGATAGCAGGTTTGATCCCAATTCCTCACCGCCTTTATCCATCGCTAACGCCATTGTCTGCATTCGCCCATATCCTCTTTTTTAATAAAGCATCGATGTTAGATACTTTCACAACTATTGACTTAAGGTTAGAAACTAACATACTTTTTAAATCAGGCAACCATTAGGAGTCCACGGTGAGCCAGGAAATCGACATTTTGTCACGTATTACCACTGACTTTGCTGCCTTGCGTGAAGCTGAAAAAAAAGTCGCCGAGCTGATATTTGCTGACATCGAGTTTGTCACCGAAGCAAGCATCGGTGACATCGCCCAGCGCGCCGGAGTAAGCGATGCCAGTGTCACCCGATTTGCACGCGCTATCGGCTGTACTAACGTGCGCGACTTAAAAACGCGCTTAACACGCGCTTTAGCAGCAGGTCGCCGTTTTATACAAGAAGCGACACCCGAAGACAGCTCAAGCGTGGTGTATGACATTGCCACGCAAACCCTCGCGCTTAACCGTGATTTGCTCGCCCAGGCCGATGTGGCAGGCGCTGTCGAACAGCTGGATAAAGCGCGCCAGATATTGGTATTTGGCGCAGGGGGCGGTTCCAGCATTCTCTGCCAAGAGTTTCAATTCCGTTTAGTCCGTCTTGGCTATGCGATCTGCGCTTACCCTCAAGCACTCTTACCCCGCATGGTAGCGTCAACCCTTGAGCCAAATGACGTAGTGGTTGTGCTATCGGTCACTGGCTATACCCCGGAGATGGTGGAGTCGGCACAAATTGCCAGGCAGTACGGCGCAAAAGTGATTGCCATCACCGCCCTGAATTCTCCTTTAGCCGATACATCCGACATTGTGCTCCCGATTACCTCTCGGGAAACCGACTTCATCTATCACCCTTCAGCTTCCCGCTACGCCATGCTGGCGGTCATCGATGTGTTAGCGCTTGAACTTGCCATGCGCCACCGTGAGCGTTCACGGACTAAATTGCGTCGTCTCAAGCTTAGCCTCGATGACCATCGCGGTGGCGACAACCGCCAGCCACTAGGAGATTAAGATGGTTTACGATCTGCTGATTCGTAACGCCAACGTACTGGATGGCTCCGGCGAAGCCCATTTTTGTGCCGATGTGGCTATTCAAGGCGAGCGTATCTGCGCCATCGGTGACATGCCCTACGCCACCGCTACCACCATTATTGACGCCCAAGAGCGCTATCTGGCCCCTGGTTTTATCGATGTCCACACTCACGACGACACCAATGTCATTCGTACCCCAGAGATGCTGCCGAAGCTGACACAAGGAATAACGACGGTGGTGGTGGGTAACTGTGGGATCAGTGCGAGCCCCGTGACACTCACTCGCGACGTACCCGACCCCATGAATTTACTGGGCAAGCTAGAGGACTTTCGCTACCCAAGCTTCAGCGCCTATGCCAATGCCGTGGACGCTGCCGCACCCAGTATTAACGTCGCCGCCTTGGTGGGGCATACGAGTCTGCGCAGCCAGGTGATGGACAGCTTCGCCCGCCCTGCCACTGCTGAAGAAATTGCACAAATGGAAGTGTTGCTAAGCCAAGCGCTGGATGAGGGAGCCCTAGGGCTTAGCTCAGGGCTTGCCTATCGCAACGCGATACACGCGCCGACCGCCGAGATGGCCCCACTGGTGGCAGCCGTTGGCCAATCAGGCGGCGTATATACCCCCCATCTTCGAGATGAGTTTGCGGGCCTGCTGGGTGCCATGGACGAAGCATTTTCCACCGCTCGCAATGGCCAGGTGCCTCTGGTGATCTCGCACCTTAAATGCGCAGGCGCGGGCAATTGGGGAGGCGCTGGTAAAGCGCTGGGTAAATTGGAGTCTGCCGCCCAGCACCAGCATGCCCACTGCGACTGCTACCCCTACACCGCAGGCTCCTCCACTCTAGATCTGGGCCAGGTCACGGATGAGATTGAGATCACCATTACCTGGTCGACACCGCACCCTGAGCAGGCGCGTCGCCCGTTAAAAGAGATCGCCGCCGAATGGGGGGTATCACTGTTAGATGCGGCCAAGCAGCTACAGCCGGCGGGGGCGGTTTACCACAACATGAGTGAAGCGGATATGCAGCAAGTGTTAGCGCACCCGCTCTCCATGGTCGGTTCCGATGGATTACCGAACGACCCGCACCCCCACCCACGCCTTTGGGGAGCCTTTCCGCGTGTGCTGGCCCACTACAGCCGCGATTTAAAGCTAATGCCGCTGGCCGAAGCGGTACGCAAAATGACCAGCCTTTCAGCGGCTAATTTCGGTTTAACGGATCGCGGCGTGATCCGCATAGGCGCCTACGCAGACCTCACTCTTTTTGATCTAACGATTCTTGAAGATACGGCCAATTACGAGACCCCCATTGCGGCCGCTAAAGGCATCGAAATGGTCATAGTGAACGGCAAAATCGCCTATCAACACGGCGCCATTTCAGACCAACGCGCTGGCAGGATGCTGCGCAGAACAGAGCGTATTGCTCAATCGATCCCCACCTTTCAACCCAACCAGGAGAAAACATCATGAGCATTACACGATACGGCACGGAAGGCGGCGTAGGCACCGGCGGTCAGAAGCTGCCCTTTGCCCGCGCCGTAGAGGCAGGTGGCTGGCTATACGTCTCCGGACAAACACCCATGACCGACGGCGAAGTCGTTGAAGGCGGCATTGTTGAGCAGACCCGCCTCGCCTTCGATAACTGCCTGGCCATTATGCAAGAAGCAGGTTTCGGTGTTGAAGACGTCGTGCATGTCACCACCGTGCTCACCGATGCGCGCTATTTCACCTCGTTCAACAAGGTGTTTAAGGAGGTCTTTGGCGACAACCCACCAGCACGCATCTGCAGCGTTCAAGACTTGGTGGTGGATTGCAAAGTCGAGGTTGACGTGAAGTGCTTCCGCGCTGATCGCGTCTAGACACCCAGCTTTAAGTACCCAAAAAAAGCGCCGCACCCCGGCAAGGGCGCAGCGCCAGATTACCGCGTGATTAGGATAAAAAGCCCCGCGGTAATCGCTTCCATTGCCTACCTTCGGCCGCGGCAACGGCCGGATAAACAACGATAAGAGGTTAACATGAACAGCCAACTATTCCTTATTACCTTCGTGCTCTACATTGTCGCCATGATTGTGTTTGGCTGGTGGATTTCAAGACACAAACGGGGCAACGGCGACGACTTCCTACTCGGTGGGCGAAGCGTGCCGCTATTCCTTACCGTGGGTACTACAGTGGCGACCATGGTGGGCACCGGCTCCAGCATGGGCGCCGTTGGGTTCGGGTTCGGTTACGCCAACGGCTGGGCGGGTGCCTTATACGGGCTTGGAGGCGCCGTGGGTATTCTACTGCTCGCGGTCTGTTTTGCTCCCATACGTAAACTTCGCTTTATGACCATGAGTGAGGAACTCGCCTATTACGTCGGTGCGAATCGGCTGGTACGTAATGTGGTCGCGCTACTTATCTATATTGCCTGTATAGGCTGGCTGGGAGCACATATTCTTGGCGGTGGTCTCTACCTTTCCTGGATGGCGGATATCGATCTAACCACCGCACGTATTCTGGTGGCGTTAGGCTTCGGCATTTACTGCGTGGTGGGGGGTTATTTTGCGGTTATCTGGACTGACACCATTCAAGCGGTTGTACTGTTTGCGGGTTTTATTTTGATGGCGGTGCTGGCGCTAGTGGAGGTTGGCGGCTTCTCAGGCCTTACGGCAGGTATGGATGCGGGGGCCACTAGCTTTCTAGGTATTGGTCAAATTGGTGCGCTGCCAGCGCTGTCACTCGCTGCCGTCATTGCCATTGGCGTGCTTGCTACACCCTCCTTTCGTCAGCGCATTTATTCAGGAAAATCAGTCAAATCGGTACGCCGCTCGTTCTTAATCACCGGCGTTCTTTACCTGGGCTTTTCGATCATTCCCGCGATTATTGGTATGGCCACCCACGCCCTTAACCCTGGGCTTGAAAATAGCAACTTCGCCTTCCCTTTCCTGGCCACTGAAATTATGCCCCTAGGATTAGGACT
The DNA here is from genome assembly GCF_000982975.1 of Halomonas sp. A3H3. Taxonomy (NCBI): domain Bacteria; kingdom Pseudomonadati; phylum Pseudomonadota; class Gammaproteobacteria; order Oceanospirillales; family Halomonadaceae; genus Halomonas; species Halomonas sp. A3H3. The sequence continues at coordinate 5,235,777 of NZ_HG423343.1, forward strand.
ACTGCTATTGGTAGCGGGTCTTTCCGCTACGATGTCTAGCGCGAGCTCCGATGCCATTGCCGGTGTTTCCACGCTGATTCGCGATCTATATGTGCGGGCAACGGGCCGCACGCCCTCAGCGCGAAATGTAGTGCGCTTCTCGCGTATTGCGCTAGTGGCAACCATTGGTCTGGCGCTGCTGTTCGCGCTGGCCTCAGACAATGTCATCACTTACATCACCCGCATGATCTCGACGATTCTTTCAGGGCTGTTTGTGAGTGCCATGCTGGGCCGTTTCTGGCCGCGTTATAACTGGCAGGGTGCCATCGCCACGCTGATTTTCGCATCAGCGACGTCATTAACGATTATTGCCAATAGCGACTGGACAGCCTTCTGGGGTAATCCAAGCATCCCCGCGGTGCTGGTAGCGCTGGTAGCGCTGGTAGCGGGTGTGATTGTAAGCCTAGCGACGCCCGCTTCACGCGTGACTTCTGCCCAGGCACTGGCAATTCTTGACCAAGAGCGCAAGCGTATGGAGCAAGTGCCCGAACCGACTCTCACGAACGCTGAAGCGCCCGCTGCACCTCGCTAATCGTTAGCCATTAGTGCGCACTAAAAAACCCCACTGATTGATTCAATCAGTGGGGTTTTGAACTTAACGGGATTATAAGCCCGCTAGTGCCTCACGCAACCCGCCCTGGGTGAGTGTTTGATATGCCACCAGCACCGCCTGTGCAAACGCATCGTCTTGTGCCAATGCGTTTGGCACCACATCGTCCATGGCTAAATAGGCCGCTACCAGCGCGCGGGGATCGCTACCATGCATCTGGTGCAGCTCTGCAAAGCGCTTGGCTAGCGGATCATCCACGAGGTAACTATTTCCTTGCAGGTCTTGACCCGCGGTATAGCGAATCCAGGCCGCCACCCCCAACGCCACGCAGGGCGAAGTTTGACCAGCGGCACTACGTTCCAGCGCGCCGGAAAGCCAGCGCTGTGGAAGCTTTTGGCTACCATCCATAGCGATCTGCTGCAGACGATGACGCAAACTGTCATTGGCAAAGCGTGCCAGCAGCGAGTCAGCATAAGCGTCTAAATCGATTCCCTCGGGCATCTCAAGTGTAGGTGCCGCTTCTTCAAGCATATATCGGCGCAACAGCGCCCGAAGCTCGACGTGATTGATGCCGTCATAAACCGTTTCGATACCTGCAAGCGCGCCAAGATAGGCAAGCAAGGAGTGGCTGCCATTGAGCATGCGCAGCTTCATGATTTCAAACGGCGCCACATCTGCCACCATCTCAACCCCCTCAGCTTCCCAGCCGGGTCGCCCCTGGGGGAAGTTATCTTCAACCACCCACTGCGTGAACGCTTCGCATACCACGGCGTTTGGATCGGTAACGCCCAGTGCCGCTAAGCGCTCAAAATCGGCGTCGGTCATCGCGGGGACGATGCGATCCACCATGCTGCAGGGAAAAGCCACTTCACTGGCAATCCAACTGGCCAACGTTGCGTCTCGATGCTCGGCCAGTTGCACCACCGCTTGGCGAGTCCGCTTACCGTTATCCGGCATATTGTCGCAAGAGAGCACGGTAAAGGGGGCAATGCCAGCCTCATGCCGCCGAGCTAACGCTTCCACCAATAGCCCTGGTGCGGTACGTGGCTGCTGGGGCGAGGCTATATCGCCGATGATCATGGGGTCATCGACTCTCAACTCACCGCTGGCAGGGTTTAAAAAGTAGCCTTTCTCAGTGACTGTTAACGTAACGACACGGGTATCCGCAGACGCCATTCGCGCCAGGAGCGCCTCTCGGTCTCGGCCCCAGCTATCCATACCTTCGTCCGCGCCATCACGGCCCGAGAATAGCGTCTCTTCAATAACGCCAATTTCACGCAGCGTGACGCTGTCACTATCGGCGTACTCCGCTACATGATAGCGCTGCCCTGCCGCACGTAAGCCGTCGACTAAACCAACGCTAGAGCGTAAATTCGCGCTGCAAACGCCCCACTCACCATCGCCACTGCGTTGGCGATAACGTTCTAAATAGACCGCTTGGTGGGCACGATGAAAAGCGCCTAACCCCAGATGGACAATCCCGATCCGACCACTTCTTGGCTTTGCTTCAATAAGCTTTGGAGCCATCATCAACTACTCTCCCATCAGCAAGTTAGGCAACCAAAGCGAAATCGCGGGGACATAGGTCACCAACAACAGTACCGCCAAGTTGCACAGCAAAAAAGGCACGATGGCTTTTGCCACCGTCAACATAGGTAGCTTGCCAATCCCCGCTACCACGAATAGGCAGACCCCCACCGGCGGGGTTGTCAGCCCAATCATCAGGTTCAACACCGCGATTACCGCAAAGTGAACCGGATCGACACCCACGCCAGTGGCGACTCCCACCAAGGCCGGGAAAAGAATAATCAGCGCGGCAATAGTCTCCATAAAAGCGCCAACAAACAAAAGAATCAGGTTAAGGATGAGTAAAACAATGAGCGGGTTATCGCTAATGGAGAGAATCAGTGAGGCTATCATCTGAGGGATCTGCTCACTGGTGAGTATCCAGCCAAACAGGTTGGCTAACCCCACCATCAGCAGGAGTGCCGAAGAGGTTAATACGGTGTCTGACAAAATCGCCGGAAGCTTTTTCCACGACAGGCCTTTATACACATACATGCCGACGACCAAGGCATAGAGGCAAGCCACAATAGAAGCTTCGGTAGGGGTAAAGAACCCGCCAATAATGCCGTAGAGAATAATCACAGTCATCAGCAGTGCCCAGAAGGCCGTTTTGGCTTCGCGCAGCAGCTGCAAAAACGGTACCCGCTGCTCTTTGGGATATCCACGCCGAACGGCCAGGATATACACCGTAATCATCATGGCGAGGCCCATTAGAAGCCCCGGTACGGCACCTGCCAGGAACATCCGTCCGACCGAAATCCCGCTGAGCGAACCGGCAATGATCATGGGTACGCTGGGCGGTATAATCGGCCCAACGGTTGACGAGGCGGCGGTAACCGCAGCAGCAAACGGCTTGTCATAGCCTGAGCGAGCCATACCGGGAATCATCACCGAACCGATGCTGGCTGAATCTGCAACCGCCGTGCCGGAGATACCACCGAAAATCATCGACCCTGCCACATTGGCCAAGCCAAGACCGCCGCGAATGTGGCCTAACAGAGCATTGGAAAAACGCACAATATGATCAGTGATATTGCCCACGTTCATTAAATTGCCGGCCAGCACAAAGCCGGGAATACACAGCAGCACGAAGGTGTCGATACCCGCATACATGCGCTGCGGCACGATGGTTAATGAAATGCCTTCAAGCAGCAGATAAGAGAGCGAGGCTAACCCCAGCGCAAACGCAATGGGCATTCCCACCAAGAGCAAAACCAAGAAAACGCTAAAGAGGATAATAACTTCCATGCTTACGACTCCGGAAGGGAGGCAGAGGAGCGACACATTGCGATAATTCCCTCAAGACACCCCAGCAAGCTGTAAACCAGGAGAAGCGCAAAGGTGACTACCGTTGAGAAAAAGATATACAGCATGGGAACATGCAGCGTTGGCGAGGTTTGCCAAGCGCCGTTTTGCGCATACTGCCAAGCGTAAGGCAGCACCAAAAAGGCAAACAGGCCAATCAGCGCACAGATCAACACTTGAAAGGCTGCTTGTATGCGCGGCGCCAGTAGATGATGGAAAAGCTCAACGCTGATGTTTCGGTTCTGTCGCAGCACCACACCAACAGATAGTGCCACCATATAAATAAACAGATAGCGCGAGAGTTCTTCGGTCCAGGCTATCGAAAACGGCAAAAATAGCCGTGAACAAATTTGCAGCAGTACCGTGGCGGCAATCGCAATCAGCGCCGTAACAGCCAACGTCAGAAAGCACGTGTCCACCCAGCCAATGACACGCCCAATGGGGCCTTTAAATTTAGGCACCGCCGACATTGAATCCAGACTCTCCAACGCTTGCTGTTCAAGCGCTTTGTGACCCGAGTTCATAACCGTATCCTCATGGGCAAGCTGCTTGTATCGTTAGAAAATGGACTGGCGCACGCCAGCCCATTGTCATTATCAATTGACCACAAATCCGAGCTTACAGGTCTTGGATAGCGTCAAAGAGTTCACGCTGCTCTTCGGTTAAGGCCTCAAGCACGGCGGGGCGAGCTTTCTCTGCAAAGGCATCGACATCGACTTCCACGAACTCCATGCCACGCTCCTGTAGCGCTTGCTCAAGACGTGCTTGGTCATCAACGAAAAGCTCGGCTTGATACTCCTGCATCGTTTGAGCAGCGTCTCGCACCACTTGCTGAAGTTCTTCCGGCATACTTTCCAACTGGTTACGGCCAATCACCACGTAGATCCAGCTGCGCACATGGCCGGTCATGTTGACGTAGTCCTGCACCTCATTAAAGCTGGCGCTTTCGATCAGACTAAGCGGGTTCTCTTGACCTTCCAGGGTGTTTTGCTGCAGCGCAGTGAACACTTCGCTAAACGCCATTGGGGTTGGACGTGCCCCCATTGCCTGCCATGTATCAACGAATAGCGGCACGTTAGGAACGCGAAGACGTAACCCATCCAGCTCATCAGGCGTGCGGATAGGACGATTGGAGGTCAGCTCACGGGGGCCACGCTCAAACCACGCCAAAGGTACCAGGTTAGTGCGTTCAGTGATTTGCGCTTCAATCTCAGCACCAATATCGCCGTTAACGGCGGCATGGAGGTGTTCGGAATCTCTAAAGGCGTACGGTACCGCCATCATCGCGGCTTTCGGCGCCCAGTTCTGTAAGCTTTCACCGGTAATAGTCATATCCGCCGTGCCCAGTTGGATACTGTTGATCACGTCCATCTCGTTCCCAAGCTGCTCACTGGGATAGAGGCGTACTTCGATCTGCCCGTCAGAGTTTGCTTCGACCTCCTGTTTAAATTTCTCAGCGGCCTGGTGCCAAATGTTCTGCTCATTGGCTAAATGGCCAAAACGCAGGGTAAAGTCTGCCGCCATTAGTGAGTGACTGCCTAGCATGGCGGCCCCAAGAACAGCGCTGGTGATAAGTTGTTTGATCATTATCTTTCTCCTGCACACGGGTGTTGTTAGTTGTTTATTGCAGCTATTAATTTCGCGTGGGTTGGCGTGGGTTGGAGTAGCATCCCTCAAGCACTGATTTGAATCAGCACCTTGCGGGCCTCTTCTGGCCGGTGATCAAGCATGTCGATGGCGCTGGGCATGTCGCTTAGCGGCAACCGGTGGCTGACTAACGCCAACGGATCCAACTGCCCACTTGCCATTAGCTTTAGCACCTCCGGAAACTTACGGTTGTTGAGCCGCGACCCGACCAGGGTTAGCTCTTTCTTAATCACCTCTAACTGCACTAGCTCGCTGGGCTGAACGCTAAAGCCCAGTAGACCAATGCGCCCTGCTGGCGACGCTAAACGCAGCATTTGCGGTAACAGCGCTGGCACGCATGCCGCATCGGCAATAAGCGGCACGCCTTCCCCCTGGGTTAAGGCAAGCACCTCTTTTTCCACATCCTGCTCGCGGCTATTAAATACCTGCGTTGCCCCAAGCTGTTTTGCCGCCACTAACCGCTCGTTAATAACGTCAGTGACGATGACCTCTTCAATCCCCTTGGCCAGGGCCATTTGCAGGATCGTAAGGCCAATAACGCCGGCGCCCAGAATCATTAGTCGATCACCAGGATGCGGCTGCATACGATCAAGTACGTTGGCGGCAATGGTATAAGGCTCAACTAAGGCAGCGGCGTCTAGCCCGATATGCTCGGGTAGGTGGTGTACGTTAGCCGCGGGTACGGCCACAAACTCTTCAAAACCACCATCGCGATGCACGCCGATCACTTCCAGCGAACTGCACACGTTGGGACGTCCAATCCGGCAGGGGTAGCACTCACCACAGCTGATAACGGGGTCAATGCACACGCGATCCCCAACGGCTACGTCAGCCACGCCTTCCCCTACCGCCTCCACTACCCCGGCGAACTCATGACCGGTGATGCGCGGAAAGCGCACAAAGGCGTTGTCGCCATGGATAATGTGCATATCCGAGCCGCAGATACCGGCAAATGCTACGCGTACCAACGCTTCACCAGCGGCCACCTTGGGCGGATCAACTTCCGCGACCTGGTAGTCATGGGGCGCCTTTACCTGGAATGCTTTCATCTAGATGAACTCCTTCACCAGTGCCACAAGGTGCCGTCTTCTAACCGGTTCACCGGCAGGCTGGCGCGCTTATAGGGGTATTGCTTGGCTAATTGTTCATCGATATCGACGCCATGCCCCGGCTTTTCGCCGACAATGAAATGCCCATCTTCAAAGCGATAATCGTGGGGGAATACCTTGTCAGTAGCGCTGGTATGCGGCATATACTCCTGGATGCCGAAGTTGGGTACCCAGGTGTCAAAGTGAATCGCCGCCCCCAAGCAAACCGGCGAAAGATCCGTTGGCCCATGGAAGCCGGTACGCACGTGATAAAGACCCGCCAAATCGGCGATGCGGCGTACATGGGTGATCCCCCCGGCATGGGTTAGAGTGGCGCGGATATAATCGATCCACTGATTCTCGATCAACGCTTTGGCGTCATACAGGCTGTTAAAGACTTCGCCCACCGCCAATGGCGTGGTGGTGTGCTGGCGGATAAGACCAAACGCCTCCTGGTTCTCAGCCGGTACGCAATCTTCAAGCCAAAAGAGATGGTAGGGCTCAACTTCTTTGCCTAAACGAGCAGCCTCGATGGGCGTCAGGCGATGATGAACATCGTGTAGCACGTGCAAATCATCGCCGAAGCGCTCACGCACGGTGGCAAATAGTTTAGGCACATGGTTTAAGTATTTACTGGTACTCCACACATGCTCTGCGGGCAAATCAGAATCTGCAGGTTCATAGGGTTCACCCTCTTTTTTAGCGACACCATAGATGCTGGCAATGCCTGGCACACCAGCTTGAACGCGTACCGCTCTGTAGCCCTCATCCACATGGCGGGCGACCTCTTCTAGGCACGCTTCAATATCACGCCCTGTCGCATGACCGTAGACCATCACCCGATCACGACTCTTACCACCCAACAGCTGGTAAAGCGGCATGCCCGCAAGCTTTGCTTTGATGTCCCATAGGGCTACGTCCACTGCGGCAATAGCCGTCATCGTTACTGGACCACGCCGCCAGTAAGCGCCGCGATACAGAAAGTGCCAGATATCTTCAATGCGGCTAGCATCGCGACCAATCAATGTTGGTAACACATGTTCTTCCAGGTAGGCGACCACCGACAGCTCGCGGCCATTTAATGTGGCATCGCCGATCCCATACACTCCTGATTCGGTAACAATTTTCAGCGTGACAAAGTTGCGGCCTGGGGACGTTACGATTAAATATGCATCGCTAATGATCATGGTAAATCCATCACAAGAAGTAAAAAGAAGTTAACGCTCAAATAGGTAGCGCTGCACATTGTGGTAGCACACCGCACGAACCAGCTCGCCAACTCGGTCAATATCGTTGGGTAACTCGCCGCGGGTCATTTGAGTCCCCAGCATTTGGCAAAAAATACGCCGAAAATACTCATGACGAGAAAACGATAGAAGGCTACGAGAATCAGTCAGCATGCCCACAAAGTGGCGCAGCAAACCAAACTGCATCTGGGTAGTTAGCTGGCGTTCCATGCCATCACGCTGGTCGTTAAACCACCATGCGGCTCCAAACTGCACTTTTCCGGGGATTCCATCACCTTGAAAGGAACCGGCCAGCCCAGCGAGCATTTCGTTATCCCGCGGGTTAAGGTTATAAAGCACGGTGCGCGGCAGTTGATGCTGGCTATCCAGCGCATCCAACAGCGCCGCTAAAGGTTCTGCGTAGGTGATATCGCCAATCGCATCGAAACCACTGTTAGCGCCTATGTCACGACGCCCCCGCTGGCTTAAATCGCGCAAAGCGCCAATGTGAAGCTGCATGACCCAGCCCCGGCGTGCATACTCCTTACCGAGCCATAGCAGCACCGCTGTGGTAAAGCCGTGCACATCACCACTACTCAGTTCATTTCCGCGCTTTCTGCGGTCGAGTATCCGATCCAGCTCATAAGCTGCAGGAGGCTCAACAAAAACGGGCTTCTCAAGGCTATGGTCGGAAAGGCAGCAACCTAAACTTTCGAAATGTTCGAGACGCTGGTACAGAGCAGCCAGCAAATCATCGAAACGCTGTATCGTCACGCCACTGGCAACTTCGAGCGTAGCGAGATAATCGACAAACGCTGGCTGTTCTATTTTGAGAACCGCATCAGCTCGAAATGTCGGCAGCATAGTCGGCCCAGTGTTCGCCTTCGCGTGCCGTTGATGGGTTTCCAAGCTATCCACAGGATCATCCGTGGTACAAATAGTACGCACGTTAAAGCGCTCCAAAATCCCTTGAGCACTAAGCTGTGGAGTTGCTAGCCGCTGTTTAGATAGGTGCCATATCTCCTCAGCTGTCTGTGCAGAGAGGAGAATATTGTCGATCCCTAACGGCTTCTTAAGCTCAAGATGCGTCCAATGATAGAGTGGATTGCCTAAGCAGTCGGGTACGGTTTCCGCCCATGCTTGAAAGCGTTCTCGGTCACTGACATCTCCGGTTATACGCTGCTCAGCAACACCCGCGCAGCGCATTGCACGCCATTTATAGTGATCCCCTTTTAGCCATAGCTGGGTTAAATTATCGAACTGAGTATTATGAGCTATTTCGACTGGATCTAAGTGCGAGTGATAATCGCAAATCGGCATGATCGCTGCGTGCTCATGATAAAGCCGTCGGGCTGCTTCATTTTCTAACAGAAAGTCTTTGCCCATGAACTCAACATTATCATTAAACTTCATCATCGCTCCTTCATTATGAGAGTGTCATAGGCAGATTTAGCCCAGCAATAAATTAGGCAAAAACAGCACTACATTGGGGAAGAAGAGAATGCCCAGCACAACCACAAATACAGCAAAGGCAAAAGGCAGTAACTCACGGCTATACTCATAAAAAGAGCATCGTAATATTCCGCACACGGTATACATTGAAATACCCACAGGAGGTGTCATGCCACCGAACGTAACCAGCGTCATCATTAACAGCCCAAAATGAACAGGATCAACACCTGCGGCTTTAATAACGGGCACCAAGATGGGGGTTAACAACATGACAACAACCGTGGCTTCTAACAACATACCTAGAAAAACAAGTATTACGGAAACTGCCAGCAACAGTGTTATATGACTAGAGAATACGCCAAGTGTTAGCTCTGCTATTGTTTGCGGCACCCTTTCAAAAGAGACGACATAACCAATAATGCCTGAGAACATAATAATCAGCATTATCATGCCAATATCTCTTACGCTGGCACGCATGGCATTAAGTATCTCTTTAATACCCATTTCTCGGTGTATTACGCAGCCCACCAACAAGGCATAAGCAACCGCAAAAGCACCTGCTTCGGAGGGGGTAAAAAGTCCATAGCGAATACCCACCAAGAGCCATACGGGGAAGAGAATTGCCCAGATACTGCCACGTAGGGCCTTAAGCACTTCACGGCCGGTGGGCAACCGCTCCCTTACTGGCTGATAGCCCCGTCGTTTAGCCATGATGTAAGTGGTCAGCATCAGCGCCACCATTAGCAAGAAGCCCGGCACGAGGCCTGCGATAAATAGCCGCCCTATCGAAACTTCGCCAAGATAGCCGTAAAGGATCAAACCGATACTCGGTGGAATGGTCGCAGTAATCAGCCCCCCAATAGAGAGCACCGCCCCAGTAAACCCCGCTGAATAGCCTCCCTTAATCATGCTTTTTCCCAGCACCCTGGATTGCATTGCGGCATCCGCCACGGCAGAACCGGAAACCCCGCCCATTAAGGTGCTCAACACGATACTTGCCTGGGCTAAACCACCGCTCATCCATCCTGCTAATAGAGTAGAAAGGTGAACCAAACGGGGGGTAATACCGCTGGCGTTCATTAAATGGCCGATGAAAATAAACAACGGCACAGCTAATAGTGGAAATGATTGCGTCGAAGATACAATGCGCTGGACGGCAATGCTTGTCGGTAAAAATGTTTCTGGCAATAAGAAATAGGAGAAACCCGCAATTCCAATAGCAAAGGCAACGGGCATACCTATCGCCATGAGAAGCAGACCAAATCCTAATAACAGAGCTGCCGTCATAGCGCCTCCTCCACAATGTCATCATCGTCAACAACCAAACTCCCGATGACGCCCTTAGCGAACAAGCGGCGTACCAGTGAAAGCATCATTAACAATGCCCCGACAGGAAGTGCCAGAGTGATATACCCATAACTAAGTCCTGCCACTCCCATGGGACGCTGCCAGTTTGAAGCTGCTAGAACGAAGCCATACCAGATTAAAAGAGCTAGAAAGAGCATCATCATCCCAACACATAGGCTGGTAATCATGAGCTGTAACTTAAGAGGTAAACGAATGACAAGGGCATCAATTCGCACCTGGCCTCCCTGGCGCAGAGTAATATCAGCCCCTAATACAGCAGTCCAAATAAACAAAAATTGTGCAAGCTCAGCGCCCCCTGCAAAAGGATTCCCTATTGCCCTAGCCGTTGAGCTAACTAACATGGTGAGAGAGGTACCACCGAGTAGCATAATAGCCAGCCACTCCTCACCTTTATCGTACCAATGCCACATACAGCATTCCTCGCCCTATACGGGCATCCGGACAGTTAAGTAATAGCAAAGAGGAAAAAAGAGAAGCCCTTGCCCTAATGGGCAAAGGCTGAGACTCACTCTGAAGAAAGCAATTGATCACGATACTGGTTGTAACCTAGCTCTTCATAAACGCTGCCCATTCGATCTCTGAATACGCCCATATCCACTTGAGAAAACGTAACACCCTCCGCTACCATCCGCGCGCGCACTGAGGCTTGAGCCGCTGAGGTTGCTTGACTAGCGGCTTCACCAGCTTTTAGCAGTTCTTCATCAAGAATAGAGCGCAGCTCATCAGGTAATGCTTGATACCACTGTTCAGAAGTCGCAATACCGGTCATCAAATGAATATGGTTTGTTAGTGCCACATGAGTAATAACTTCATGCAGATTTTGGCCTTCAGCGGCGGTTAGTTGTGCTTCAGCCCCGTCGATCGACCCTAGCTGTAGCGCTGAGTAAACTTCTGACCAAGGCAGCGGTGTTGGAGTAGCGCCCATCGCTTCGACGGTTTTCACCCATACTGGTGAGTTGATAGTCCGTACACGCACACCACTCAAATCATCAGGTGTCTTCACTTCATTTTGAGTCAGCATCTGCCGTGACCCTTGAAACCAGTTATAATTGAGTAATCGTAAACCACTGGTTTCTGCCATACTTTCGACCCAATCAAGGTAAAGCGGAGATGTTGTGATTTGGTCATAGTCACGATAGTCTTCAACTAAATAAGGGGCACTTAAGATACCCAACTCAGGTTGATACTCCGATAAACGCCCCGCATCGACTAAGATCGCGATATTGGCACCACTACGAATTTGTTCGATCACGTCTTCGTCAGAACCAAGCTGGCTGTTTGGGAAAATCTGAATGGTCAGCTCTCCCTCTGAGCGCTCATCAATCGCCTCTTTAGCGCTCTCCATCGCCTGAGCAATGGGATCCTGAGGACTCAACGCAATTGAGACATTAAGCTGGTAAGCAGCGTGAGCCGAATGGCTTGCGACAACCAATGCAACAGCAGGCAGTAATTTTGTGAGTTTCATGTAGGGCTCCTAAAGACATCTATTTATTGTTGATAATTCACCAGCCAGTTCTGGCTGGATCTACTTCATGCAACTTGTGCAGCGTTGTTGTACTCATTAGTGGGTTTTATATAGTTAGCGCATGAACATTCATGCTCACACCTTCAAACAGCTCCGGAAAGCGATGCTCTAATTCAGGCAGAGAGTGGAGTATTTCACATTGATGAATACTCATTGCCTGAACTGCCGCTTCAGTATCTCCAGCAGATATCGCATCCACGATGGCCTGATGCTGATCGGCCAATTTCGGAATAGGCGTAGAATCAGGAATACTCAAATACCGTACTCTGTCTAATTGTGCTTTGACGTCTTCAATCACATTCCACGCCATGGTTTGTCCCGTAGCCAATGCCAAGGTGCGATGAAACATTTCATCAAGAAAGAAGAAGCGGTCATGGTCTTGTCGCTCGATGCAGCTACGCTGTCGATCAATAAGCTCGTTAAGCTCCATTAGCACGCCAGACTGAAGGGGTTGCTTGGTGGCTTCGCGTACGATTGACACCTCAAGCGACTCACGAATAAATCGTGCCTCTAGCACCGCTTGGCGCGAAATGCGTACAACATAGGTTCCCCTTTGAGGGCGAACTTCCACCAAGCCTGACTCTGAGAGCCTTATGAAAGCTTCCCGCACTGGCTGACGGCTCACCGAAAAAGTGTCGGCAAGCTCCTTTTCCGATAGCGCCTGCCCCGGCGCCAGTACCATCTGAATAATCGACTGCCTCAGCACATGAAATAGCCGTTGGCGAACCGATTCCCCTTCGTGGGTTCCCTGCCAGAGCGTTTGTAATGTCGTGTGCATTGCACCTGATCCTAATTAGAGAAGCCTGAGACGATTAGTGTCAGAAGCTGATATGACTAGTATGGTAGTTGAATTGAGATAAAAAAAGGCTCATCGCCATACCCTTTAGTCGCATGTCGCGCCGGACATCTAATAGCCAACTTCTTAGCTGGTTCTGAGAAATATCTTACATAACCTCTCGGTTTAGCGTATTTTTTGAACTTTGAGCTGTAATAAAATCGGCATTCAAACGCGAGTATTTAGCAGACGAATCACCTAAAATGGTTTGAGACAAACGACTGAATACTGCCCAATACGGCAATTGCCATGGATGGCTCACGGCTGCTGCAAGCTAAATACGCGTAAGGAGAGAATAATGCAGGCCATCCAGGCAAAGGATAATTCGAAAGACCTGGTCTTAACGACAGAATTACCGTTATTTTTGATAGCTGATCTACTCAAGTGCCCAAACTTACCTACCCTCCCTGCTGTCGCCGTTAACGTTTTAAAAGTGGCGCGTACTGAGCATCCGTCGGTAAACGACTACGCCAATGCTATCGAGCGTGATCCTGCCTTGAGCATGCGTATCATTGCCCTTGCCAATAGCGCTTTTTTCTCACGTAGTCATATAAAGGTACATGCGTGCCAAGAAGCAACGGCACGTTTGGGGTTAGACACCACGCTGGCAGCGGTAATGAGCTTCAGCCTGCTTCAAAACAGAGGTATTGACGCCCATTACCAGCGGGTATGGATGCGCTCTATCATCGCCTCGTTAGCTGCACGACACCTTGCCATACAGCTTTGCCCGGACATGGCGGGGCCCGTTTTCACTGCCGCCTTACTACAAGACATTGGCATCATGGCTTTAAGGGCAACATACCCTAAAGAGAGCCATGAGTTGTATGCTGAAGCCGCACTCTCTCATCGACAGTTATCCGAGTCGGAACAGCGCCTTTTTGGCTGCGATCACTCTCAAGTAGGTGCTTGGCTTGCCGCCAAGTGGGGTGTTCCAACACCGCTCGCTCAGCGTATCTGCGATAGTCACGATGAGTACGACATTACCGCCGCCGATAGGCTTTGCATTCAATTGTCTGGGCCCATCGCCGACGCCTGGCTCTCTTCACATCCTGCGCAGTCGCTCGTCGCCGTAATACGAGAGTTTGAAACCTACCAGGGTGCCCATGCGATCTCATTACGGCTTTTGTTAGAGAATATTCAGGAACAGTTGCCAGCGCTGGCGGACATGCTGCAAATGACGGCCCCCCCTTTGCAGGATAACGAATCGTTGCTTGCCGAGGCCCAACAGCTGTTGTTTCAACAGACGTTACAGCTCAAAGCGCGCTTTGAAACGCAACAAGTAGAGCTCGCCTCCCTGCGTCAACGACAAGAAGAGTTAGAAGAGCGTTCACGAACCGATATGCTCACCGGTCTTGCCAACCGATCCTGGCTTGAAGAGCAGATGCATAAGCGCTTTGTCTTGTGCCAGGAACAGTCTCGCATCATGTCAGTGGTATTTATTGACCTTGACCACTTTAAGAAGCTCAACGATCAATACGGCCACCAAATGGGCGACAACGTGCTGCAAAAATTCGGCAAAACGCTGCAGTCGCTTATTCGTGAAGGCGATCTTGCGGGGCGCTGGGGAGGCGAAGAGTTCCTGGTCATTTTGCCAGATGAAGATGCCCAGGCAGCTCAAGTATTCGCCAAACGTATTGCCCAGCGTTTAGAAAAAACGCCCATGGCTCACAACGACCCGCACCCTATCTATGTCTCCGTTTCGATTGGCATTGCCTGCCTGAACGACGGCGGATTTGGCGATGCGGGCGAGCTTATTGATGCCGCGGATAAAAGTATGTATTTCATTAAACGCACGGGCAGGGGTGGAATAGCAGTATATGGGGAGCGCGGTGCACCAGGGGCTCCAAACTAGCATCAACTAGCCTCTACCTTAATGGACAACAAAGGCAGCCATGCTGGAATTTCATCAGGTACATAAAACCTACACGACGCCACAAGGGCCGCTGAACGTGCTCAACGATGTCTCCCTTCGTCTCGCGGCAGGAGAAAGTCTGGCGCTAATGGGAGAATCTGGGAGCGGCAAATCCACCCTACTGCATCTTGCCGCCGGTTTAGATCTTCCCGACCAAGGAACAATTAGCTTCGAAAACCAGAATGTCGCGTCTCTACCTGAGCCCACGCGCGCCAAGCTACGCCGCGAGCAACTGGGTTTAGTCTTCCAGCAATTCCACTTGGTGCCCAGCTTAACGGTCATCGACAATCTGCGCTTACAGGCGCGCTTAGCCAATCGCGACGATGCCGACTGGACAGACCACTTAATTGAGCGGCTTGGGCTGAGTGGCATGGAAACACGTTACCCGGAGCAGCTCTCTGGCGGGCAGCAGCAGCGCTTAGCTATTGGTCGTGCTCTGGCGCCGCGCCCACCTCTGCTGCTTGCCGATGAACCCACGGGCAATTTGGATGAAACCACCGCAGGCGAAGTGCTTGAACTGCTATTGAGCCTGGTTCGCGAAACTCAGTGCGCCCTGCTCATTGTCACCCACAGCCCTCAAGTGGCGGCTCCGCTTGATCGCTGCCTACGCCTAAGCCACGGTCATCTACTAGAAGCGGCTCTATGACCCGAGTGCTATCCACGCTACTTAGCCACTACCGGCGCCACCCCAGCCAACTGATTATGCTGCTGCTCGGCCTATGGGTGGCTAGTGCCCTATGGAGTGGCATCCAGGCGATCAACGCCACCGCTCGCGACAGCTACGCCCGCGCCGATGCGCTGTTTGACACCCAGCTGGATCAGCTTGAGCGGCGCGATGGCATGCCATTCAGTCGTGCCGAGTATCACGCCCTGCATCAAGCAGGCTTGCCCGTATCGCCCATGCTAGAGGGTGAAGTCGTTACCCAAGATGGCACCCGGCTAACTCTGATCGGCATTGACCCACTGACCCTTTCCAACGATAACGCGCTGGCTCAAGCCAACATCTCCGCGTCGTTAAGTGACTTTCTAACGCCCCCGTGGCAAACACGCGTAGCGCCTGACGCTTTGGAAGCCCTAGGGATAACGCGCGAGAATGCATCGGCTGCCACCCCGACCTTGGCAGATGGCAAAACACTCCCGCCGCTCGTTTTAGCGCCAGCACTACCCCCAGACACGCTGATCATGGATATTGCCGCCGCAGCGCGGTTGCTTGAAAGCGGCGACCAGCTTACGCGCATCGTGGCCGCCCCGGGGGCACTCACTGAAGCGCCCCCAGGATTAACGCTCACCCGCGCCACCACGCTTGCCTCCCCTGGTCAACTGACCGAAAGCTTTCACCTGAACCTTACCGCACTGGGGCTACTTGCCTGGGTCGTGGGGCTATTCATCGTTCAAGCAGCGCTAGGCCTAGCGTTGGAGCAACGCCTGGGCATGCTGCGCACCCTGCGAGTGCTGGGTGTATCAGGGCGCAGTTTAGTGCTAGCGCTCAGCTTAGAGCTGCTCCTGCTCGGCCTAATCGGAGCACTTGCCGGTATTGCCAGCGGCGTATGGCTGGCACGTTTGTTACTGCCCGATGTCGCGGCAACCCTGGGCTCACTTTATGGCGCAGGCATCGGGCAAGAGCTCAACCTGCCCTGGCATTACTGGGTCGGTGGGCTGGCGGTTAGCCTTGGCGGACTACTGCTGGCAGGCAGCGGCGTGCTATGGCGCGCGGCCCGCTTAAACATGTTGGAGTTAGGTCAGATGCAGGCCTGGCGTAGCGGTTACCGCCGCCAATTATCGCTAATGAGCATCGGCGGCGCTTTCGCGATGGGCGTTGCGCTAGCATTGTATGTTTGGCTTCGCTTTCAGCCCCCTGGCGATGGATTAGTGACAGGCTTTACGCTGGTAGCGGCGTTACTTCTGGCTAGCGCCCTGTGGCTGCCGCCCTTTTTAGCACTGCTACTAAAAGCGCTGACGTACCTCGCCCGGCGGCGCCCACTTATTCACTGGGCACTGGCGGATATGCAGCTTCAGCTACCTAGGCTGTCACTGGCCATGATGGCACTACTTATCGCCCTGGCGACCAATCTGGGGGTCGGTAGCATGGTCGGCGGCTTTCGCCTGACGTTTTTAGACTGGCTCGATCAGCGCTTGGTCGCCCCACTCTACTTGAATGCCCCCGCCGAGCAATATGCGGATATTGATGCTTGGCTGGCTGATCGCCCGGAGGTCTTCGAGCGCCTGCTCACACGGCGTAGCGATGCAACACTACAGGCCGCTACAACGCCGGAAGGCAGCCGCTCGATAGGCACGCCTATCGAGCTTTACGGCATTACCCCTGGCGAATCACTCACTCCGCACTGGCCGCTGCTGGCAACCCAACAAGACCGCTCATCCGCCTGGGTAGCCTTTAGTGATGGCGCGATTTTTATTAACGAGCAACTTGCCACTGCAGAGAACCTCTCCCCCGGTGATCGCCTGACGCTGAACGCGCCTGGCGCCAATGAAACGCTGACCATCGCCGCTATTTATCCCGACTACGGCAACCCCAGCGGGCAGGTGCTAATGGCATCGCCCCAGCTAGCCGCGCGTTTTGATGCGCCGCCTAGCTCCATAGGGTTAGTGCTGAGTGACGATGCCAATGTTGATGCCCTGCGTACTGCCCTGCTCGAACGCTTTGACCTCGGTAGCGATGCGCTGAGCGATCAACGCGAGATCAAGCGTATTGCCACCGAGATTTTTGAGCGTACCTTTACCATTACCCGCGCGCTCAATGCATTAACCCTAGCGGTAGCGGCACTAGCGCTGCTCGCCAGCCTGCTGACCCAGGCACGCAGCCGACGCCAACAGTTAGCGCCGCTATGGGCGCTGGGCGTTCCCCGAGCACAGCTGGCACAATTAAATCTGGCACAACTGAGCGGTGCCGCATTAGCCACCGGCCTGCTGGCCATTCCACTGGGTATCGCGATTACCTGGGGATTAGTGGCGATTATTAATGTGGCCGCCTTCGGCTGGCGACTACCGCTCTATCTATTTCCTGGGGAAATGGCCGTTACTCTGGCCACCGCCGTTGGTGTGGCACTCCTGGCAGCAGCCCTGCCCACGCTGCGTTTCTGGCGCGCCTCACCGCGGGCCTTACTAGCAGAAGAGGCCAATCAATGAGCTTAAGGCTTCGACTAACCTTGCGTCTTCTACTGATAGCCACTGTGGCGCTGACACTTTTCGGCTGTAGCGAAGAGAATCAAACCGAAACCAACAGCACAGGCTTTGCCGGTTTAGAACAAGACGCCGATGGTTTTAGGCATGCCGAGCCTAATCAGCCGCTCAGTTTTCCACAAGAGCACGCCGCCCACCCGGACTACCGCATTGAATGGTGGTATATCACCGCCAACCTTGAAGATACCGCAGGAGAGCCCGTCGGCCTGCAGTGGACGCTATTTCGCCAGGCGCTGATGCCACCCAGCGAACGCCCCGCGCCTACTCCTTGGGCAGCCGATCAACTGTGGATGGCCCATATGGCGATCTCCCAGGGCAAGCAACACCAGGTGGCCGAACGTTTCGGGCGCAGCCATTCACAGGCCTCATTGAACACTCCCCAGGACAGCCAAGCAGGCGTAATGATTAGCCCCTTTCATGCCTGGCTGGATGACTGGCAGCTTAAAGCTAACGAAGAAGCCGATAGCAGCGATTTTAATCACCTTACACTAACCGCCTACAGCGGCGAGGGTGCATCGCGTTTTGGCTACCGTTTAGAACTGACTGCAGAGGGGCCGCTGGTGCTTCACGGCGAAGAGGGTTTTAGCCAGAAAGCCGCCAATGGCCAGGGCTCCATGTACTACAGCCAGCCCTTCTGGCAAATAAACGGCGAAGTCACCATTAACGGCGAGACAAAAACCGTTAGCGGGCGCGGCTGGCTGGATCATGAGTGGAGCAGCCAACTGCTTGATGCCCGCCAATCAGGCTGGGACTGGTTCTCGATTCACCTTAATGACGGCCACAAGTTGATGGCGTTTCAACTACGTGGCGGCTCCGCCCAAAACGCCGACTACCGCTCCGGCACCTGGATTACTCCCCAAGGCGACTCCACGCCCTTAGCAACCAATGACATTACGCTGACGCCGCTGGCAACGTCGGCTGTCGCCGGTCGCAATGTGCCCACCCAATGGCGGCTGGAAATACCGTCAGTAGGGATCGACATCAACATCGAAGCGCCCCACGCCAACCGCTGGATGACCACCAGCGTGCCCTATTGGGAAGGTGAAGTGGTGGTCAACGACCGCGCCAGCGTCGAACCGCTTGGCGAGGGTTATTTGGAAATGACCGGGTATTAATTAGCCGAGATCAAAAATCGCATCTTATGTATAGCGAATGTCGCTTTATGACAACTAATGTCTGCACACGGCGACACACTAGTAAGCGAATAAACCGCTGACTAGAGAGCACGCCATGAACCGCAATGTCATTCTCACCTGTGCCGTGACGGGCGCGGGAGATACCACCGCAAAAAACCCCAATGTGCCTGTTACACCCAAGGCCATTGCAGCTTCCTGCATTGAAGCGGCGCATGCCGGGGCCAGCATCGCGCATATCCATGTTCGCGACCCGGAGACCGGCGGCATCAGCCACTCTACTGAGCAGTTCCGCGAAGTGATGGAGCGCGTACGCGAGGCCGATGTGGATATTGTGATGAACATCACCGCTGGTGGCGGCGGCGACTGGATACCCGATGCCACCGACCCAACGCGCGGCGGCCCAGGCACCGATATCCAAACACCCGCCGAGCGTCACGCCCCGGTCGGCGAACTGCTCCCCGAGCTGTGTACGCTGGACTGCGGCAGCCTCAATTTTGGCGATATGGTCTACGTAAACCCCGCAGACTGGCTGCGTGAACACGCCCGCCTAGTTCAGGCCGCAGGCGTTAAGCCTGAGCTGGAGTGCTTTGATCTGGGCCACGTCTGGTTTGCCCGCCAGCTTCAGCAAGAGGGCTTGATCGATGGCGACCCGCTCTATCAGCTCTGTCTGGGTATTCCCTGGGGTGCTGAAGCGGACACAGAAACGATGCTGGCCATGCGCAACAAATTACCTGCCAACGCTAACTGGGCCGCCTTCGGCATTGGTCGACATCAAATGCCCATGGTCGCCCAGGCGGTGCTGCTGGGTGGCCACGCTAGGGTTGGGTTGGAAGATAACCTGTTTTTAGAGAAAGGCGTGTTGGCCAACAACGGCCAACTGGTCGAGAAAGCGTCGACCATTATTGAAAACCTCGGCGCCCGAGTAATGACGCCTGCAGAAACCCGCGTTCATCTCAAACTACGCGACCCGATGACCGGACGTATCATGGGTAACGCAGTCGGAGGTGATGTATGAGCCGCTTAGCCGTGATTGGTACCGGCGTGATTGGCAACGGTTGGATTGCCCGCGCCCTCGCCCAAGGATGGGACGTCGTCGCCTTCGACCCAGATCCCCAGGCGCCAGCGCGTACCCAATCGTTTATCGACAATGCCTGGCCCTCGTTAACCCAGCTCGGTTTAGCACCCGATGCTAGCCCTGAGCGGTTAACCTTTGCGGATACGATTGAAAAAGCCGTGGATGGTGCGGACCTGATTCAGGAAAACGTGCCCGAGCGCCGACCGCTAAAACAAGAGATTTTAGCCGCGATTGACGCTGCTGCCTCACCGAACGTCATTATTGGCTCGTCTACCTCCGGCTTTAAACCCACCGACCTGCAGCAGCAGTGCCAACAAGCGCCTGGGCGCGTGATCGTCGCTCACCCCTTCAACCCGGTGTATTTACTGCCATTGGTAGAGCTTGTTGGGGGTGAGTCAACCCAGCCCACACAGACCGCCAGCGCCCAGAGGCTGTATCAGGCGCTCGCCATGCGCCCACTGGTGGTTCGCCGAGAAATCGAGGGCCACATTGCCGACCGCTTAATGGAGGCGCTGTGGCGGGAAGCCCTGCATCTGGTTAACGATGGCGTGGCGACCACCGAGGAGATCGATGCCGCCGTGGTTTACGGCTGTGGACTCCGCTGGCCGTTGATGGGCACGTTCTTAACCTTCCACCTAGCGGGCGGCGAGCCAGGCATGCGCCATATGCTGGAGCAATTTGGCCCAGCGCTAAAACTGCCCTGGACCAAGCTGGAGGCCCCGGAACTCACCGATGAACTGATTGATAAAGTCGTCGAGGGGTGTGAGCATCAAGCGGCAGGACGTTCAGTGGCTACGCTCGACCGGCGCCGGGATGACTTTTTAGTCGAGCTGCTCGAGGTGGTGCAAAAATATTGGCCGGAAGCCGAAGGCTTACAGGGGCGCATTTAATGATTATTTATAAAACCCACGTCGCTCCCGAGTGGGTCGACTACAACGGGCATATGAACGACGCGGAGTACGCCCGCGTCTTCTCTCTGGCCTGCGAGGCGCTTATCGACACCATTGGGTTGGATGAAGCGGGCCGAGAACACTATGGCTACACGATCTATACCTTGGAAACGCACCTCTGCTACCGCCGCGAGGCCCACCAAGGCCAAGCCCTGAACGTCAGCCTGACACTACTGGATAGCGACACAAAGCGCCTGCACGTCTTTTTCACCCTGTTCGATGAAGAAGATAACCTGATAGCCACCAGCGAGCAGATGTTGATGGGCATGAAACAAGCCTCTGGGCATCCAAGCCCGTTTCCAGAAGCGGTCGCAAATCGCGTGACAGAACTACCCCAAGCTCATAAAGACGCTTGGCCCGAGCTTGCTGGCCGCACCATTGGTATGCGGCGCTAAGGGTTACAGTAGCGATGATCGTGGACGACTTTATTCAGCGCTTTAACGCCGGGCTGGCAAAGATAAAGGAGCTACAATTACCTCAAGCGCGGCGCGCCTACGTTGAGCTTTGCCAAACGTTCGCCCCACCCGACCCGGCTGGAATGCGGGTCGAAAATAGCGCTTTGGGTGGTGTTCGCGTGCGTCGTTTTATTCCCCAGCAGCGAACGCCCGGCTGCGTGCTGTTTATCCATGGCGGCGGTTTTACCATCGGCTCAACAGAGAGCCACCATGGCCCCGCCGCCAGCTTGGCCCAGATGCTTGAGCGTGAAGTGGTAAGCGTTAACTATCGGCTGGCACCAGAGGTAGATTACCCCACCATGCTGGCAGACTGCCGTACGGTGTTAGAAGCGATTTATCCTGTTGCGCTGGTGGGTGACAGCGCGGGCGGGCGATTAGCCATTGACCTTGCCCATCAGCAGAATGAAGCGCCACCGCTAGGATTGATCTACCCAACCGTTGGCGCGCTTTCCCTTGAATGCTTGGGAGAAGATGCGCCGCTACTTTCACGGGATGATGTACTCGACATTCGTCAACAGTGTCCTGACATCATTGCTACTCAGCGTGATCGCCGCCCTCCTGCCGCAAGCATTGAAATGCTGACCGTGGAGAGGGATCCACTGACACTCCCCATCGAAGCCGCAATAGCCAATTGGCGCGAGGAAGGTGCCTCGGTAGGCTATCGCTGCGCCCCGAACATGGTTCATGCCGCCCTTCACGCTCATGCGCTGCTACCCGGTATGAGTGCGGCTTGGCAGGACTTTTGCCAAAAACTAAAACAGCGCCTTAATTAATAAGGCGCTGTTTGGCATTATCGCTGCTTAGGCTTTACGAATCGTGTGATTAAGAGCCGAGCTTTACTATTAAGAACCGTATTGGGCCCGAACTTGCTCGATGGCGGATTCCCCATCGCGGGTTTCAACACCCTCCAGCCACTCGGCAACGGTATCCAGGTTGTTGCCGATCCACTCATTAGCCACTTCATCCGCCGGGCGCTCTTCGTAGCTGTACTCGTGCACCCAGTCATTCTGATCTTCGATATCGATCACGTACTGCGACAGAAAGCGGTGAACCTCAGGCGCTTCTTCCGCCAGGCTGGCAGGGGTAATTGTCCATACCGTGCTTTCAATAGAAGCCACGCCCGCATCATCGCTATCGGCTAAATAGGCCAGATCGAAGCTCACGTTCATCCAGTGAGGCTCCCAGCCGACAAAGGTCACCCACTCTTCATCGGCCATTTTTTGCTCAGCCTGGGCCAGCATGGCCGAAGTGGAGCTTTCACGGAGCTGCCAATCGCCCAGCCCCGCAAGATCATTATCGATGGCATTGAGAATCGCATCGTTAATACCGGTGCCTGCTTCAATCCCCTGAATTTCACCATCGAAGCGGTCGTGATGCTCTGCCAGCTCAGCCACCGTGGTGACGCCTGCATCGTAAACATACTGGGGAACCACTAGCCCGGAATTGGCGCCGCGGATATTGGAAACCACTTTTTCGACTTTACCGTCGGCCACCAGGGGCTCGACCATATCAGTCTGAACGGGATACCAGCCGCCTAGATAAATTTCCAAGTCGTTCCGCGTTAAGCCTTCGAGGATAACGCTCACGGCTAAATCTTGCTGTCGGGTCTCGTACCCCATGGTCTCAAGTAGCTGGGCCGCCACTTCAGACTTTACCGTCACCCCAGGCCACGGCGGCACCCCAAAGCGCAGTTCATCAAGCTCTGCCATAGCGGGTGTGGCAGCAAACGCAGCGAGTAAAAAGCTCGCTGTCAACGACAGCGTCTTAGTAGTGGTAGGGCTGGTAGTGGCAGAGCTAGTGGTGGCGAAGCTAGTTGTGACCGACATTTGGCTAAACCTCTTTATTAGTTGGGTTTAGCTAGTATGCGCGGCTACTCCCCTATCACTAGACACTAAGCGACGCTTATCAGGCATTAAGCGACACTCATTGCGCTTTAAAGGTCTTCTCCGCTATGGCAGAACGCACCTGCCGAGGCGAGTAGCCGTAATGCGCACGAAACGTACGCGCAAAGCTCGACGACGAACTAAACCCACAGGCCACGCCCACTTCTAATACCGCTAAGTCAGTCTCGGCCAGCAGCCGCCGGGCGCGCTTCACACGCAGCTGCAAATACCATTGACGCGGGGTCACGTTTAGCTCCTGCTCAAACAGACGCTGCAACTGGCGCACCGATACCTCTACTTGGCTGGCTATCTCGTCAAGGGGGAGCGGTTCTTCCAGGTTCTGCTCCATCAGCGCAACCGCCTCCACAACGCGCCGGTTATGCGTACCTAAGCGCTTCACCAACGCCATGCGCTGCTGATCGCTGCGGGTGCGAATTCGGTCATGGATCAGTTGCTCGGAGACATCGATAGCCAACTTTGCGCCATGCCGCCGGGCAATCACTTCCAGCGCCATATCCATCGCCGCTGCCCCACCCGCACAGGAGAAGCGCCGCTCGCCCAACTCGTAAAGCTCATCGGTAGTGTCAATACCCGGAAAACGCTCACGAAACGCGGGCAGACTCTCCCAGTGCAGTGCCACCCGCTCGTGCTTTAACAACCCTGTAGCGGCGAGTAGAAACGCTCCGGTATCAATACCACCCAAACAGCAGCCCGCCTGATCCAACTGATGAAGCCAGGCCATTAACGGCCGGGTAAGATGCGCCTCGGGAGTAAAGCCGCTGCATACCGCAAGCGAGGGCAAATGGTGAACATCCGCCGTTGCGTGATCCACCATCAAGGTCATACCGTTCGACGCCGTCACCGGCCCGCCATCAGCGCTAATCAACGTCCAGTCGAACAGCGGTCGATGGGCAATGCGGTTGGCAATTCGCAGCGGCTCCACCGCCGCAAAGAAAGCCATCATCGAATACTGCGGCAATAGCAAAAACCCCACCATTTCAGGCAGCGGGCCCTGGTAACTAAGACGCATAGCAATGCCCAAGGTCATTTAGAGTATGTCGGTGTCAGGTCAACCCAAGCAGCGCTTCAGCCAGCTTAACGTCATCATAACGTTGGGTATCAGCATTCTCCGGCGCAAGATCTAGATCAATAATTTGAATACCCATTTCATCGCGTAGCGTCTCAATCTGATCAGCCGAAACACTCAGAAGCTGCGAATCAAACAGTAAAAAATCGATTGAAGACCGCTTAGACGATAAGGGTTCGAGTGTGCCAGACAAATGCTCATTGAGCACTTGAACCTGATCCACCAACGTCATGCCAAGCGTTTCAAGATCAGTTCCCAGGCTTGGCACATACACCTTGGGTGACGGGTTTTTAGCCAATGCCTTATCAACCCCCTTTGGCAGCAGGTTGGCAATGACACTGCTATAAAAACTGCCCGGCGGGAAAACCAACAGCTCTGCCGAATCAATGAGCTTACGGGTCTCTTTACACACCTTGGAGGCATCCAAGGTATCGATATCGTCCGCCTCGCCTGATAATTTTATCGCTCTGATGGGCGAATCGATTTGAGCCGTCTCTTTGCCGGTAAAGCAGTGTTGACCAATAATCGTTCGACCGTTCTCTAACAATACCTCCAATTGAAGGTTGGCATCCGTCGTTGTCCGAACGGTGCCGCGGGTCTTGATCAGTTGACCAAAGAGAAAGGCGATCGGATCCAGAGAGCGGTCATGAATCAGATAGCCGCCGGTCAAGATGAGGTTCCCGACACTGGCACCAGCGAGGCTAAAATCCTTGGGCATATGTTTGTAGAATGCGGCGATATAGCTCTGGATCAGTGACCGCATGGGCTCAGCAATTGCCTTGAGCAGCGGGTGCTTAGCACTGACAAGAGCCTGCAGGCTTTGCTCAAGTGCTGCCTTTGCCGCCGCGTCTTCCAACCCCTGTGCTACTAGCCGATGTGAAAAAAGCGCAGCCACCTCAGGGTGCCCGGTGACTGAATCATCAGCAAGAGCAAGCAGGCGTGCCCTTAGGTCGCCCACCGCAGGCATCGCGAAGGCCCGGCGTAACTCTGCCGAGCTGCCTCCTGAATCAAAAGGGGTAACCAGATGAATGGAATTATGGGTATAGTCCGTCAACACCTCAGAAAAATGTCTCAGTGCCGTACCGCCACTAAAGAAGAGTATTTTCGGCCCTAGCTCGGGGGCTTTTCGGTATCTGGCCAGACGCAGATCCCGCCCCTTGCCAATCTCACGGGGCAGACACATTCGGGTACCGATAAAACGTCTTTTTTTCATACAACTCTTTGAACTGTAAGAAACATGTAACGTAAAAGATGGCACTGTTACTTATACTGTTGACTCTCAGAAGCAGTAACCACCTAAGCGCACGTTATCTTGGTGAGGCAGCGTATCAATACGTCGATTTTGGAGCATTTCTATTTTCTACGATTCGAAGTTGAAAATCACTTCGAGTTAGTTGAAGTTTATGTGACTCAGCCAAGTGAATCCGTTTCTCGGCGCCTGATCAATCGCACAGGCTATAGGAACACGCTGGTGGAGAAAGTTGAGCTCGCCGTCGCCATGGATGTGCAGCGACGCAAAGTCGATGGGCAGGGTTTTCAACAATCCAAATCCCTTGAGCGCTTAGCCCGACTACTTGACCAGTTAGGCCAATCCTGCCTTGAATTCACCGCCATCAAGGCCCTAAAGCAGCTTCCCGATAAATCGCGAAAAGAGTACGCCAAGCTCATTCGACTGGTGGGTAAATCATTGAAGCTGGTGATCATTAATATCGATGATGCAAACACTCGCCAAGGCCTGAAAATTGGACGCCGAATTCCCAAAATAACCGCCCGCTTAACCACTGATTTTGAGCAGGACGCTTCAGGCATGCGTAACAGCGCCGTGGTGGATTTTCAGCTTAACCGCATGATTCATCTGCTTTCAGAGCTTGCCGACGCCCTACTCGCCGCCAACTTCGGCCCTGCCGTACGCTTGCAAAATTACAAGCAACTGAAAAATGCCGCCCACGCGATGACCGCCCAGAATGACGACTTTACCGTCGAGCGGCTGGCGCTTACCCGCAGCGGCAGCACCATTGCCACACTGAGAGCCGAGCACGCCCCCTCTGGCAAGATGATGGCAGTCTACAAAGAGGGTGAAAGCCAGAAAGTCATTGAAGAACTTTACGGGGTAGATCAATGGAAACGGGTCTATCCGAAGGTGGCTCCAACGGTTCTCTCGCACCATGTCGAGCAGGGGGATGAGCTGGGTTCAATGGTGATCGAACACCTTCCCGGCCGAACGCTTGAGTCACTACTGTTAAACGACCAGTGGAAATCCGCCAAGCAACTTGCCCACACACTCCAACGGACGTTGAGAAAGATCTGGAAGACATCACGTACTAACGAGCCGGCTCAACCCGAGTATATGCAGCAGTTGCGTAAACGCATGCCCGAAACCCGCCACACGCACCCGACACTGTTTCATACACACCAAACCATTTGCGGACTGCCCCGCCCCAGTTTTGATGAGTTGATCGATCGCGTAGAGTCCCTAGAGCGTCAGCTTAGGGCGCCATTTTCCGTGCTGATCCACGGCGACTTCAACGTCGACAACCTCATCTATGACGAACTCAAAAATCGCATCTACTTTATCGACCTGCACCGCGCCTCCTATTCTGATTATGTTCAGGATTTATCCGTTCTGATGGCGTCAATTTATCGGCTGCCCATTATGGATGCGGCCCCTAGAGCCGAACTAATGGGATTGATCAGACAGCTCTATCAGTTTGCGCGCCGGTTCGCCAAAGAGAATAACGATGTAAGCTTTGATGCGCGGCTAGCCATCGCGCTGGGGCGCTCCTTTGCCACCTCTACGCGCTTTATCTACGACAAACGTTTTGCCAACCGACTCGCCCTTAGAGCGAGCTACCTGCTAGAGGCCATAACACTTCTAACCCCTGAGAAAATAGAGAAGTACAGGCTTCCCCTAGAGGATATTTTTAGTGATTAATAAGCGAATTGCGGTCATTGGGATACCTGGCAAATGGTCAACCGAGGTCTTGGCGAATCATTTGGAACAGCGCACCGGCTACCGCTGCGTTATCGATATGGCTGACGTAGTGCTGGAACTTGAAACCGGCGAGTTACGTTATCGGGACACCCTGCTCAACGCGCTTGACGGCGTGATCATCAAAAAAATAAGCGAAACCTACTCCCCAGCCGCCGACGACCGACTGCGCATGCTTAGCAGCCTTGAGGAGGATGGGGTGCGCTGTTTTAGCAGCCCAAACCAGGTAAGCCGCTTGATTAATCGTCTTGAGGGCACCGCCGCCCTGGCATCAGGCGGCGTCCCACTGCCCGCGACACGAGTAACCGAGAGCACTGATGCGGCGCTGGAGGCGATCCAGGCGTTCGGAAAGGCGATCTTAAAACCGCTCTACTCGACCAAAGCCCGCGGCATGGTGGTGTTAAAAGCGGCAGATGGTGTTAAAGCCAATACTCAAATACTGAATAAATTTAAGGCTAAGCATGGCCTTTTTTACCTTCAGAAATTCGTCAACCTGGGCGGTCAAGATCTAGGCATGGTATTTCTAGGCGGCAAGTACCTGTGCACCTATGCCCGTGTCGGCGATGACAAGTCGTGGAATACAACGATTCACAGCGGGGGCAAATATCGAACCTTTGATGCAAGCTCTGAGCTGATTGAGCTTGGCCTAAAAGCCCAGTCATGCTTCGATCTAAGCTTTACCACTGTAGACATTGCATTGACCGATGAAGGGCCCGTGGTCTTTGAGGTCTCGGCCTTTGGCGGATTTAGCGGCGCGAAAAAAGGCTGTGGTATCGATGCCGCTGAGAAGCTGTGTGATTATGTGCTTAGCCAGCTTGAGGCCGAGACAGCAGAGACAGAGACAGCAGAGGCAGGTGAATGATCAACCTTTTTGATAATCAACAAATCAATCAGGCAAAGGCCGCCTGCACCTATGCGTTACCGCTGACGTTCAATGGTTTAACAATTCGCGTGCTGGCCGACCACCCAGCCATTCTTGACCATCTTGAGGTTTACTATGCTGGTTTAACGGCGTCTGGTTTGCTCCCGAAAGAAGTCCATACCCTTGACCAGCCAGAGCTACCGGTATGGCTGTTGGATCAGCAAGCGGATACCAGCGGCCGCGAGTGGACAGCGGTAACACGGGCCAAAACCAGCGCTCTGGGGCTGAAAGAGGCCTACGTGGATACGCCTCAAGGGCGCTGGATTCATAAAGTACGCACGGGGATGGTGCTGTTCCAATCGTTAACGGCGCCAGCTGCGATTGGCGAGTTAAACAAGCACTCATCGCAAGTCATCAACTTTATTAACAACCAGTTCCTCAATCATCATCAACGCGATGGTTACCTGCTCGGCCACGCCTCGGCCTTTGATATCGATGGCAACGTCACGGCCATTGCCGCCAGCTCCGGTGGTGGTAAATCGACGCTAATGCTGAAAGCGCTGGAAATCACAACGGCGCGCTTTCTCTCCAATGACCGGATTCTGTTTAAGCCCGAAAACGACCAGGTAAGCGTTATCGGTGTCGCCAAGCATCCTCGCGTTAACCCAGGCACGCTGATCAACTCCCCGCGTTTGAGCGACATACTGCCCACTGACGAGCGCGACCGATTTACCGGCATGCCCAAAAGCCAGCTATGGGATATTGAGCAGAAGTACGATGTGTTGATTCCTAACGCCTATGGCGAGGGTAAAACCGCTCTCTCCGGCACGCTCAAGCACCTGATACTGCTGGACTGGGCATTAGACGCTACCGCCCCTACAGCCCTGAGTAGCGTGGATATCACCCAAACACCTGAGGCGCTTGAGGGCTTACGCAAAAGCCCAGGGCCATTTTTTCAGCACGCGGATGGCCACTTTCCCACCGAGCAAGCCCAATCTGCCAAGATCTATGCCGAACATCTAGCGAGCGTTGAAGTGCTGCGCCTCACCGGTGCCATCGATTTTGAGCGTGCCATTGCGCTGCTCCAAGCCAAAGGCATTCTCTGATGGTGGCACTGGCGCTGATTCGGCACGGTGAATATTCTCAACTGGCGGATACACCCAGCGCCCTGCAGCCCTACCCACTCACGGAAAAGGGTGCGGAGGACGTTCGAGAGCAGGCGCGTCGATTCGGCGCGTGGCTAGCCACTTCAGGCTATCAGCTCAATGCGGAGATACACTGCTCGACACTGCTAAGAGCCTGGCAAACAGCCGAAATCTTCCGCGAAGAGCTAACGCCGCTGTTTGCGGAGCCGCCCCGCTTGCGCAGCTTTTCGGCCCTTTGTGAACGCAGCGTTGGGGCGCTGGCCAATCTGAGCATTCAGGAAATAGAACGGATCGTTGCTCTCGACCCACGCCTTGAGCCTTTACCTAAGGGCTGGAAATCAGCCAGCGATTTCAGACTGCCCTTCGACGGCGCGGAATCCCTGTTGGAAGCAGGCGAACGGGTCTCTGCACATTTACAAGCACTTTTAGATATACCGCCGCGACTTGAGGGGGCTAAACGACTACAGCTGGTAGTGGGCCACGGCGCCTCTATTCGCCACGCGGGCTATCATTTAAATGTCATACCCTTCAGCGATATTAAACGGTTAAGTATGTTTCATGGTCATCCGGTCGTTTTCGAGCGGCATAACCAAGGCTGGCACCGACTGTACGGAAACTGGAAACAGCGCCAGCCAGCAGACCCACTCGATTAAACGATAGCGATGAATAAGATGGCTTCTATGACCGCGTTCAATGTTATTCCAAAGGTAAGCAAACAACCGTATCACAACGCCATCTTGACGCGCCTTCCGACAGAGTGGGCGCCCTGGCCCGATGATGCTACTTCGGTCAATCACGATGAGGCGCTAAGCACCTTTGTTAAGCGCTCGCGAAAAAAGGGCTTCGCCTGGCCCAAAAAGCCAGTGGCATTCATCTCAGACCCCCATGCGGACGCCGAGGCATTTGAAGCCTCGCTAATTGCTGCAGGCGTCATCGAACGCGAAGGCTCCCACCTATGTGAATATGCACTGACGAAATTCGGTAAAAAAGCCGAAATCGTGGTGGGCGGAGACTGCCTGGACAAAGGCCCCAGCAATCTGATGATGCTGCGCAGCCTGGCCCATTTATACCGCCTCAAAGCAGATATCACTCTGCTGGCCGGTAACCATGATCTCCGCTTGCTGATGGGGCTGCTATCGTTGGAACGCGACACTGACGCCGGTAGCCAACATCTCTTTGTGCGCATGGGCAAGAAGGTCATACCGCTGTTTAAAGAGGTATTCGATCAATACCTGGCCGATACCCAGTGGGACAAAGGATTACCGTCCGAGCAGGCGTGCCGACAGGCGCTGTTTCCAGGCAACGACTGGTTCGAAAACTTCCCCTTCTATGCCGCCGGGTTTCTCACCCCCGAGGGTATAGAGCGTGAAATCAGCAAGATGACCACCAAGGCGCAGAGCTTCGAGGCGCACTGTGCAAAAAACGGCCTGTCGCTCACCCAAGTCTACGCCGCCGCGATGAAGTGTCGTTCGCTATTTCTTAACAAATCGGGGGAATTTAGCTGGTTTTTCCGCCGCATGCAGTTGGTTAAAAAGCGCGGTTCCTTTCTGTTTCTGCATGCCGGCCTCGATGATCATATGGCCGAACTGCTGGCCAAATACGGCGTAAAACATGCCAACCGCGCTTTCAAAAAAAACCTAATGCACCAAAACCTGTTCAGTTTTTATTATGGCTCTTTGGCCAATACCTTTAGAACCAAATACCGTAAAGCCGATCTTCCCCTTACGCCGCGCGGCGCCTACGTTGCCCGGCGGGCAGGCATTCAGGTGCTGGTTCACGGCCATATCAACCAACACTTTGGCCAGCGGGTCACGCTCAAAAACGGGCTTATCCATATCGAAGCCGATATCACCCTGGACGCTCACTCGCGTAAAAATGAGGGGCTCGATGGCTACGGTGTAGGGGTAACGTTAATCGACAAAAACCGTGGGGTGATCGGCCTTAGCTGCGATTACCCTCAGGCAAAAGTGTTCAAGCCCGGCCGCAAAGGAAAACTGGTGGAGCCCGCTAAATGAAGTCAAAAACGAAATTCAGTCACGATTCCCTGCTGGATCGTCAGTCAACCCAAGAGTTACTGATTACCCTGGCCAATGCAATCAATAAAGGCGAATTAGCCTTTCAGGAAAGTGAAGGAGAGCTGGTACTTTCCCCCCAGCAGTTACTGCAAGTCTCCCTGCGCGCCAGTGATGAAGGCGATAAACAGGAGGTGGAAGTAAAAATTAAATGGCGCACCAAAGAGAAAGAGCTTTCCGATACGCCTCCCAAAATTAAAACAAAAGCGGGTAAACGTTAAGAGCTGCCTCCCCGAGCCCTACCCACATGAATGTGGGTGTATGATGCCCATGTTCGTGCCAGAGCCCTTTAGGCTCACGAAAGAAAGCTATGGGAGAAAGACTATGGGAGCGTGGAAATGGACGTCACACATTTAGAGCACGTCGTTATCGCTTTGATCATTCAGCTCTCACTATTGCCCTTTGTTTCTGCTCGCGTGGCGGGTGTTATCCCGGTGGCAATACTGCTTGGCCGCGAGATCGCTCAGCACGAATACAGGCTAGGCATCCAACGAGGTTGGGAATGGGGCGAAACGCTACCGGTCGGTATGTTTGAGGGCGTCTGGCGTGGGTGGACGTTAGACTCAGTGCTTGATGTTCTGCTGCCAGCACTGGCGTGCGGGCTGCTAGCGCTTATGATTGGCTTTAAAAAAAGGCATACAGCCAAAAACAGCTAGGCCCTTGGCACCCAGTGGCTGGCCTGGGTGGCATCAAAGGTGCCAGCTAGTCATTATCGAGATGCTCGGTACGGTATAACTTCCACTCATTTTCAACCCGGCCATCAGGCAAGCGGCAATAGCGGCCAGTGCCTAGGCTGCTTTCGCGAATTTCATTCTCCCCACCGACACTTCTGCAGTATTCAGCCGCGTATTGGGTCATCTGGTTTTGAGAATTGGGGTCACCACCGCCCGTGGCACAGCCGCCGAGCATTAGTAGCACTGTCATTGGGCCGTAGCGGTATATAGATCCTGTAAGCATTGGAACCTCCCTCCCTGAGCATACAGTTCAGCGTCACTTTGATTCTGGTGAGTAACCGCGGACACATCAAGCAGGATGTTACTGGGCAAGAGATATGATGATTCCATAGAGCGTTTGCTGATATGGAAAATGGTAGCTAGGCTATAGCTAGTCATCTTCGATGTACAAGCATTGTCCATGGCTATTTTCAGTATTGAATTCATAAGGCCAGTATCTATTTTATAAGGCCAGGATCGTATTCATAAGGAGAGTGACGCTATGTCCAGCCCGGAACATAAGCAGAAGATCTGGAAGATGATCAAAGATATCAAAGTCGGCATGCTGGTGACGTTGGATCACGACACCCCGCGCGCCCGGCCAATGCACTTGGTGCAAGATGAGTACGACGGCACCCTGTGGTTCTTCACCCGCCGCAGTGCCGAAAAGGTATTTGAAACCAAAAGCGACCACGATGTGTGCCTGAGCTTTTCCGACCAGGAAGATGGCGTCTACGTTTCGCTATCGGGTAAAGCCAACCTGACAGATAACCGCGAACTGATCGAAAAATACTGGAACCCCTTCATCGCTGCTTGGTTCCCGGAAGGTAAAGATGACCCAGACGTCGCCCTGCTAGAAATTAAAGTGCAGATGGGGGAGCACTGGAAAGCCAAAGAGAGCAAAACATTCCAGCTCTACGAAATCGCCAAAGCCAACCTCAAAAAGGACGCCACGCCGAACCTTGGCGAGAATGAAAAGTTCGGTGGGTAACTTCCTTCCCAAGCGCCCCGCTGCCGGGGCGCTTTACGGCCTGACCGTTATCATGCTGCTCATGGGTTCATCCAGCTCATGGGCCACTGATCAGTCCCAGAGTGATAATGCTCCCCCACAGGGCGAATGCGAACTCAACGATCAGCAGCAGGCAATGCTGTCTCAAATCAACGAGGCGCGTAGCCAAGCGCGACAATGCGGTGACCAGCAGTTTGAGGCCGTAGGGCCGTTAGCATGGAGTTGCAAGCTGGAAGCAGCGGCCAAAAGCCACTCCCAGGACATGGCCGAGAATGACTACTTTAGCCATACCGGCCCGGAAGGCGCAGGTATTGAGCAGCGTGTGGGTAACCAGGATTACGTGTGGCAAGCCGTGGGTGAAAATATCGCCGCTGGCCACACCTCCGTTTCAGCCGTGGTGGAAGGCTGGCTAGACAGCCCCGGCCACTGCCGCAACATCATGAATGACGCCTTTACCGAGATGGGCATGGCAAAAGCCGAGGATTCGGAGGCGCGCTACTCAACCTACTGGACACAAACGCTAGGCAACCCACGCTAAGCGCACACGAGTCAATTATTGCCCGCCTCCTAACTCACCGTAGTGCACAGCCGTAATCGCATTTTTAGGCGAGCCATCGACCAGCTTGGTGCTATAGGTCAGGTACACAAAGGTCTGGGTTTCGGCGTCATGCATGCGCACAACGCGCATATTCTTGAAAAGCGCAGAGCGACGTTGGCTAAAAATCACCTCTTGCTCCTCTACTTCCGCAGGGTCGAAGACAATCTCCCCCGTCTGCCGACACGCCACGCTCGCCTCACTGGCCTCCTCAGCAAGCCCCACCGCACCGGAGATCCCGCCAATCTGTGAGTAAGAGAGATAACAGGAGATGCCCTGAACCTTCGGGTCATCGAAGCGCTCCACTTCAATGGTGTTGTTCGGGCCCAGCAGCTTGAACTCAGTACGCACGCTGCCAATATGGGCATCCTGAGCGAATAGCGTGGGCGGCAGCAGTGACAACATAACCATAAGTGGCCCGAGGGCAGCGCGTTTAGAGAAAAACATGGTGAGCTTCCTTGATAATAGTCAGTCGAACGATGATCAAGCCTAGAGGATACGTTAATCCAGGAGAAAGCTCAGCGATTATCAAATTACAGGTACACATTAACTAAGTGCTATTTATTGTTACGAGGTGCTGAATTCGATGCTCGATAGAATGAAGCCAACAACTACGTAATAAAATCAAAATTTAAACTCATCTCCGTCTTCGTAAAATAGATCAATATCATTTTCAAGCTTTGACTGTTTAGCCTGCTCTTGCGCATGGAATTTCACTCGTTCTGTTAACTGAATTACTTGACTCATTGAGAATAGTTGAGCGTAGGCTAACGGCAAGGCACCGCGGCGATGCAAATCAGCTAACGTTCCTTCTCCTAATTGGTTCAGAGCTTGCTGATTAATACAATGTAAACCCTGCATATGCAGTGACGCCTGCTTGTCACCCCAGGTCGGCTGTAGAGGCCAAGGCTCGATTAGGCCTGCTTCACTTAACACTTGGCAGGCAGCAGTCGTTAAGTGTCGGTTACACTCGCTTTGCTTGAGAAAACTCAGTGTTAGTTCGACTTGATTAGCAAGATTTCCCTTCTCTCCAAAAAGTGGCTCGGCGCTCAAATCGTCAGTGAGGTGCTGCCGTTCTATGCAGAATACTTTTTTATTCGTCTCGGCCTTTGCCAAGGTAAACGGATACTCTCGCAGCGACGCGGGCACGTAATCACCCAGCCAACGACCATCGCGATGCAAATACAAGTTGCATTCGTTAAATCCGAGTACTGCTACTGGGTGATAACCCTCATTCTGGTAAATAAAGCCCAATACATAATGGGGTACCAGTCTGGCTAGCTCTTCCAGAAGAATGGGAGCCAAGTGATATTCTGCAGAAAAGAAATAGCCTTGACGTGGCCAGAATCGTTTATTGACATGCTGAGTACGTGATATGGCGATCCATTCAAGCATGAGTGCACCTACTGTTCTTCAAAAAAAGGGGCTGGTAAAACCAGCCCCTCATGCTACTAAGCTACTAACTTATCAAAAACTTCCTACCGTTGACTCATCATTAATACCAACTAGGCCAACTTCTTGGCTCATTGATGAGGGATTGAGAGTTCCAAACTCATCATCTCCCGGCATATCACTTATAGAGTTACTCTCGAACAGAAGGGTTGCATTATTACCTAGTTGGCTAGCACTGGCGTTATCAGCCACAGTAATAGCAAGCGTTGGAGCAGTCCGGTCTCCTCCAGCCGCCTCGACAAAGCGAGTCCCACCAGTTCCTTCTATTTTGACCGTGATCAGATCTCCTGAGTTAAGCCCCTCCTGAGCAATAAGCAAATTAAGTTGATTTGCCAAGTTAATACCTACGGTTATATTTTCACCATCCTGCCATGTACCTGTAGACTGCCACACTTCCTCTTCAGAGAGATAATTTCGGTTAGTGACTGAGCCGAAGCCCGCTCCGCTGAGTGAGTTCTCTACGGAGAAAGTCATCGTCGAGTTGGCAGCATGCGTCCTATCAGATACCCAGCTGATAATCGCACTATCAATAGTTTCACTATCATCAAGATTAATATTATCAGGCACGGTAAATTGAATACCGACAACATATGAGCCTATCTCCAAATCAGGACTAGACAGAGATGAGCCCTGTTCAATGTCGCCATTAGCACTCTCGACCATGGCGACAAAGTAAGTATCTGGCTCGTTTTGATCCTCTGGCACCACCACCAAGTCAAAACCTGCTGTCGCAGTAGCACCATCTTCATCGGTTACCTGAACTTCCAGCGCGTAATTACCTACCCCTGCACTAGGGCTCCCCGAGAAAGTCTTCGTTTGTGCGTCGAAGAAGACTCCATCAGGTATGTTTAGGGCTTCATAGGTCAATATATCGCCATCCAGATCGCGAAAGGTATCATCAGGAATCTCGAAGAAAAACTCATCTTCAGCTTCGATCGTCTGATCTTCAAGAGGGTTATTAACGAAAGGCTCGGTATCACCACTAAGTATAAAGGTAGAGTTCGTCGCGTTTATACTTGGCGCATTGCCTTGGTAAAGCTCAAAGAAGTCAATATGGAAGCCTTCGGAACGGCCTGCGAAAGTAATCGTATGAACACCGGCGTCAAGCACAAACTCCGCTGGGAAATTCGGTACCGAATCCGAGGTGCTATCGATAAAGTTCGCGAAGCCAAAATCGCCTGTTGCATTACCATACAGCTTTATAAACCCACTATTATCTATCGCATTGACATTACTAACGAGAAGCTCTTCAGCATTGTCATCTATCTTCACCCAGACATCATTCTGGGCATCGCTGGCCCCACCTGGATCCCGTGTCCCCCGAACTCGCAAGGTAAACTCCCCTGCTGCCGACTCAGGAATGACGAATGTATAGGTCAGTTCTGCCTGCGGCCCATTAAGAGCCTCACTGTCCTCATCGCCCCAGAGATAGTAACCAACTCCCTGGAAGTTCGCCTGGTTACCATTTTCGTCTGCCTCATCGAAGAACTGCCATTTGCCAGGAGGGTTTACTCCACCAGGTCCATTTATATCCTCAAACTGTACTTTAAGACGACTGTCCTCCATAAGGTAATAACCTTCCGACGGGATTGTCGTATCGCCATCCACAACAGGCGTACCATTCGAAATTAGATAGATCGGCTGCGATACCGGCCCCAATCCCAAGCCATCAGAGGTATTCGGGTTATCAATGACGGATGCAACAAAACCAAGCGGAAGTGTGTCATCTCCATCGAAGCTGGAGGTGTCGTTCAGGAAATCCCCATAGGTAAACTCCTGCGAAACATCGGCTGTGCCACTGGCGCCCAGCTGTACATCTACAAACTGGAACTCTGCAGCATTGTTAGCAGGGAAATTCTTATCCGCTAGACGGGCATTTACAGTATCGGCAATGCCATCCTGATTATTGGTTACTGGCTGGTGCCCTTTAGTCATGACGACTCGCACCCATTCACCAGCTGGCCCGCTAACAATTACCGAAGGTACTTCACCACCGTAGGTCCCTTGACTACCGGCAGAAAGCCCGTTGACACTCAATTCGGCAACTAGGTTAGGTGGCGTTTCACTCACCAGCACTTGTGCTCCAGCCTGGCTGCCATCGCTCATCAATTGTCCGCTGGCAGTACTACCATCAGTAAACTTGATATACACATTGGAGCCGATAAGTTCCGCCCCTGAGATCCCCCCCACATCCCAGAAGGGAATCGATCCCGTATCGACACTGGATTTGGTAAAGCCAGCAATCGAGTTAGGATCCATATCACCACTGAAACCAACTGTTTCACCGTTAGTAAATCCACCGTTGGCAGTGGCCGAAAATTTCACCAAGGCCCCACGGTAACCACCATTATTATCTGAATTCTCAGGCTCAGGATCGATTCCCGGCAGGAAATAATGCTCGTAGCCAGACGACCCCACAGGCTGAATTGCCCCGGTGTTACCGGCACTGTTGATCGCCCACTCCTTGGCTGTCGCATCCCCACCCTTGCCATCGGGATCAAACACGCTATCGCCATAGAGGGCTGTCGTCACATCAAAGAAAACCGCAGTGATCTTCTTATCTCCGGTATTTTGCACCTGGAACGAGTTACTGCCGTAATTGGAGCTCTGTACGTCATTCCCGCCAGGAGTCACAGTGACCAATGCAGAGCCAACATCACCTTGATCATAGCTATCCGATAATTCGAGGTTAGCACCAGCAAAAATTTCTTCGATCTCGGTCGTCGGCACCGGCAAAGGAGTGCTAGTGTCCTCCTTGGCACTTACCTCGAAGTAGTCATAGGCAGCGGTAAAGGCTTCCGCCGCACCATGCGTGTGGGTAATCCCTACGCCGACCGAAGCTGCAGGGTCTAGTATCGCCTCCTTAAGGGCTCCGGTGAGTTCCAACCCGCTAATGGTCACGCTGGCATTACCCGGTAAAGGTTCACCTGATGCGTCCAGTAAAGTGACTGTCGCCGTCGCCATAGTATTGCCGACGTTATTGACACTGACATCGAGTACTAGCTTCGCTTTTGCAAAATCACCGAAGCCATAACCATCTGGGAAGTCAGCCCCAAGTTTGGTTTCGGCGTTGTTGTCGCGCGAGGAAAACTCAATGTCCTGACCAACACTGCCAAATACCAACTTGGCAAAATCATTACTGTTCACACTAACCGCCAGCCCTAGCTGCGAATAACTACCGGGCGCCGAAGCAAAGGGGTTATCCACCACGGACTCCAGGATGAAGCCTCCATCACGAATAATGCCCAAGTGATAATCATTCTGTGGCGTATTTGCAGACCCCGTATCACCACTCGTTGTCGTGACCCTGAGTTGATTATCGGCAACGATGCCGGCGCCGGTATCTTCGTCCTGAAATGCCACATCAGAACTGGCCATAACCCCGGTGAAACCGTTCTGATAGGGAGTGCCGTTTACTTCGAAATTAAGGCGTATGCTTTCGCCGTCGGCCAAAGGCTGCCCATTTTGGGCGTCATAAGCAAAGACATCATCTACATTGGCATCACCATCACCATCAATATCTTCATCCGCCTGATTGGCAGTGCCATCTTCGTCCAGGTCATCACCCGGGGCATAACCGCCAAGCGGGCTGCCCTCATCAAAGTCGATCATGAAGCTCGTCGATGGCGTTGAATCGACAAGGTTGGCATTCTCTGAGGCATCTGAGACCGCCCCCTGAGCCACCCAGACCGTATAACTACCATTTTCATTCCAACCTCCAGCTGGAGACGAGATCGCATAAGTTGCTTCGCCCGTCGTTGCGTTGAAGCCATCGAAGCTGATCGTGGCAGCAACTGGAACCCCATCCAGCATGAGTGCGATGTCACTGTTATCAAGCGTCTCCGTAGCGATGCCCGAGGCATCAGCGTAAGTGACAACAACCGTAAGTTCCGCGTCGGTGTTGACTGGCTGTAGGATAGCAATCGTCGCGACCGGATTGTCGTTATCGTCAGTGGATTCTTCGCCCTGTTGCTGAATACGCAAGTAGTCATAATTAGCAACAAAAACTGGACCGGAACCAAACGAGGTCTGGGTTACGCCAACACCGAACTCTTCTCCCGCACTAGTAATGGCTGTATTCAAAGGGCCATCCGGTAGGAGCAGTGCTGGCAGAGCCGTATCTCCCAAACTTTGTCCTGATGCATCAAGGAAGGTCATGGTGCCCGAGAAACTTGCCATGCCACCATCAACACTGGCTTCGATAGCCACAACAACATCAGCAATCTGCGCGAAGCTGATGCTTGGCGGCAGGCTGAAGGTCTGTTTGCTTTGTGAACCTCCTAGCTCATAGGAGTATTCAATTTGCCCGCCTCCGACGTTGCCGAAGGTTACCTTCAGATATTCGTCCTGGCTGAGGCTTATATTAAGACCCAGCTGCGAATACTGTGCAGGCAGCGAAGGGAAAGGGTTGCCAAATTTAAGCTCAGCAGTAAAACCATCACCTCCAGACACATTAGTATAGTAATTATCATTGGCGTTATTACTGCCTCCAGCATCACCCTCACTGGCCGAAATAACCAAATTTCCATTAATGATTTCAGCTGTACCGGTTTCCTCTGTGTCAGTACCCGAACCTTCAGTCACTCCGTCAAATAAGCCTTGTAGAGTCTCACCTTCATCGAATTCAAGATTGATCGTCGCAGGATCGGTGCTGGTAATATCATCCTCCGTCACCGTTCCCATTGCCGTCGCAGCAGCGGGATCGATAGCAAACGCCTCGTCTGCAATCCCGGCTAGGATGACACTGACCTGCTCCGGGCCGTTGGCTTGATCATCGTTGGCGACGTCAACCGTC
>NZ_HG423343.1:5275805-5321939 GCF_000982975.1 Halomonas sp. A3H3
CCGCCGGTGAAGACCACCGTGCGGGGCTCGGATGTACCATTAATAGTGAGATCCAATGCCACCTCGCCGCTGAAGCTTTCCGAAGCGGTAAGGCCGAAGCTTAGTGTGGTAGAGCCCTCGTCGCCGTTTTCGACCACCGGACCAGCATCTGTTATGCCAACCAGTACCTGAGGTGTGGCCTCTTCGGTCGAGGACACCTGGAGATAGTCGTAAGAAATGTCGAAAGTATCAGGCGACTGACCGCCGGTGGATGTTTGTATAAAGCCTACGCTGACGCCCTGAGCTTCATCCTTAATTGCTGAAGCCAACGGATCAGTCAGCGTTATTTCTCCCGAAGCACCGTCAATTATATTGGTATTATTCAACGTCAATACAGAGCGAGTGAGTGCCTTAACTTCGCCGGATGTAGTATCTACGACTATTTCAAGCATCAGCTTCACTGAAGCTATGTCGCTGTAGACAACACCACTCGGTAAGGCAAAGGTCGCGCCTGGAACAGCAGGTGTTGCTCCCTCTACCTGTTTATTTTCATGGGCGAGCTGGAAAGCAGCGGTACCGTTCGCACCGAAAATCCATTTCACTAGATTGTCTTCCGAAAGACTGACCGCAACACCACCAGCCTGGTAGTTAAGTGGTGCCTGCAGGCCCTCTTGCTGATCATCGAAGTCCGGCATAGCAAAACTTGTCTCAACGATAAAGCCACCAGGATTCTTCACCCCTACCGCATATGCATCCTTCTGAGAATTGTTGTTGGTATAGTGATCACCTGTATCGGCTACAATATTGAGTGTGCCATTCTCGACACTTGCTGTACCGCTCTCGACAGCTCCAGCAGAATTACTCTCATTTGCCCGGCCCATTAACCCCGTCAGGCCAGCCTCATAAGGACTCGCGGTGTCTTCTTCAAAGTCAAGCAAGAAGGTTTCGCCAGCCGCTAAAATCATGCCATTAGCAGCATCGTATGGGAAAAGGTCGTCATCATTATTAACGCCGTCTTCATCCAGGTCGTCCGGATTGGGCACAGAGCCCTCATCGTCTTCGGTCACACTACCCGTTGCTGTGGCCGCCGATGCATCAATTTCAAACAACCCTGTGCTATTGACTGCAACCAAAGTGACTGAAATTTCGCTAGTACCATTAGCCACATCGTCATTAGGCACATCAACCGACAGGATGGCGGTGCCGTCGCTGAAGTTCAACGTATCCGTCACGGTCGCGCCATCGATGCTCAGGGTCAATTCCACCTCGCCACTAAAGCCATCTGAAGCGGTGAGGCCGAAGTTCAGTGTCGTGAAGCCATCGTCTCCATTCTCGATGATGTCAGGAGCATTAACGATAGCCAGAGTAGTGGTGGGATCCGTTGGCTCTGAAATGAGATCCGGCGAGGTCACGTTGAGATAATCCCAACTAGCCATGAACGACTCTATGGGATCGTTGTAATCAGTTGAAGTGACCCCGACTGCCGTTGTTGAGTTCGGATCAGTAAGATTACTTAGCACTGCGGGTGGCAACACCTCAGGGGACGCCGTTGCGAAACCTTCGGTTGCCTCGGCACGCAAGCCCCCCAGAACATTTTCGTTAGTATCGAAGAAAGTAACGATAGGAGTCACAGTACCGGCTGTCTTGTTGACGACTAGCGTCAGTTCTACAGAGGCAATATCATTCAGGGTTGTTGAGGCATTACTCAGCATACTCGCAAGCGGAATGACTGTATCAATGGCGCTTTTCGACCAGATTTGCACCCCGTTACCGCCATTACCACCGAACACTAGCTTGACGAGCTCATTATTGCCCTGACTGCCAAGACCGAAGACTATGCCTTGCTGGGCATAGTTCGGGACAATATCAGTTGGTAACTCTTGGGCTGCGAGCGCGGCAGGGAAGGGATTATCAAAGCGCGAGGTAATGTTTATCGTCTCTAACGCTGGATCGCCCAGTGCCACATACTTGATAAAGTCATTCGCACTCGGGGCAGCCGCTTGTGAAATGTCGCCATTGGATGTCCAGACGACCAGTTCGCCCCCCTCCACAGTCGTGAAGACCGTATCATCTACAACGTCACCCAGCGTGCCATCAAAACCGCCTTCCTCAAGTGGCGATCCGGGATTCTCGAAATCAAGTTCGAGAATGACTCCATCGCTCGAGTAATTCACATAAACCGAACTAGCCGTTGCGCTGTTGCCATTGTTATCGCTATCGAGTACTGCATTGGCGGCGACT
Source organism: Halomonas sp. A3H3 (assembly GCF_000982975.1). NCBI lineage: Bacteria > Pseudomonadati > Pseudomonadota > Gammaproteobacteria > Oceanospirillales > Halomonadaceae > Halomonas > Halomonas sp. A3H3. The sequence goes on from NZ_HG423343.1 coordinate 5,278,026, forward strand.
GAAGCGGTGATTGTCCCGGTTTGCCAGCCGCTCTCAGGGGCGTCAAAGGTATAGGTGGCAATGCCACTGGCGCTATCATAAGCCACCAGCGAAGGAGTAACTAACGCACCAGCGGCAGAGGAAACAGTGACATCGGTAGCACCGATCTGTGTGCCAGAAATGTTGCCATCGTCAGTGTACTGGACAGTGACAATAACCTGTCCATCGCTCGATTCCGGCGCTTCAATCGAAAGAATGCTGGCAATCGGTATACCGCTGTCGACTGCCTGATAAATAGCTATGGCGTTGAAGCCCGGCTCGCCGTTATCCGCATTGACATCAATAACGATCTTGCCATCTGTCACTATAACGTTTTTGGTAAGAACGGTTGGCTTGTCGGCTCCTCCCGCTGCTGTAAAGGCATCGAAGTTCTCGGCAAACAACTCGCCTTGTATCGTATAGTCCCCCTGGCGCTGGCCGGCCTGGGTTTGATAAAGCTCAGCAAAATGCAGCTCCACCACATATAAACCATTGGGCACTTCATAGGTTGCTGTGTATGAGCCAGCGGCAGAGTCACGATAGGTGTGGTAGGCAGAACCATCCAGATCGACCCCACCACTGTTGCTACCGGTTGCTCCGGCTTTACCATCAATATTGCTGCCTGTTTTTGTACTCGGCGAGTAATACGCGGGGTCATCCGCCTCAAGATCGATACCCAGGATCGGATCATTGGTGATGGCACCTCCATAAGTATTTTTATCATCACCTTCGAGACTATTATCGATAGTGTTGCTGGTTGGTCCAACGTTTATCGCTCTTTGTAACGCTCCCTTGACGAGCTGTTCAAGGTTCCGGGCAATAATGACATCCGTTTCAAAAGCAGCGATACCAAGGCCTGCAGTATCAGTAAAGCTACCTGCAGCAACACCAACCTTGAAAGCACCATTTTCCCAAGCATTAGAACCTGCCGGCGGAGAAATGGTGTACTGGATAGTAGCGGTCTTGCCATCATTGCTGAGTGTAATAGCATCGTTATCAGCCAGGGAGACGGCACCAGGCTCATAACCGGTAAAAATCAGCTCATCACCATTGATAGAATCAACATTAATTCCAGCGTTATCGGTAACCACTACTGTGGCCAAGATGTCACTGTCGTTATCGAAAGGTTGATCGATCATTATCGACACGACTTCCGGTGGTGTTACATCTTCAGGTGGCACATAGGTTCCACCAACTTGCCAGACCACCAAACCGCTGATTTTGGCCTGGTTGATCGAGGCATCGAAGCCAATGTTGAGAACACCATCAGTGACGGTAACGGCGTAGGTCTTGATCACTTCGGTTGCTGCGCTACCAACATCGCCAATAATGTCATAGTCATCTTCCACCAGCGCATCTTCAATGCTGATGTCAAAGACACGCGCTCCGGTACCACTGCTGTTTTCCACACCATGGTAAATTTCGGCGAAGTACATATCGATCAGGTATTCACCGTTCTCGACCGGAATCGAGTAGCCCCATTCGCCGGCATCTTCTGCCGAGCGCTCAGACTGATGCAGCTCATCGGGGACACTGCCGTCGATGTCGACTACGTTGACATAATCTTTGGAGGTGACACCGCTAACCCAGCCATTAACCTCAGCGTTGGTCATGTCTGAGAGGAAATCAATTGTCTGGTCACGTACGGTGACGTTGTTAATATCGGGGCCCCCCGAGCTGATCGCAGCAACCGCGGTCAACGCAGGTACAGTGGTAATGCGCGTCCCGTTGGCGGTGGACGTGAAGCTGAATACTGACTCGCCAGTACTGGGATCGAAGTCGTCAAAACCTTCACCACTAAAAGTGATTGCTGTTTCGTTATTGATAGTAATGATCGCGGATCCAGCTTGATAGGTTACGTCGCTGGCATCGAACGAAGCACCCTGAACAACGACTTCATCGTCGGGTGTGAAGTCGGTGATTTCAGTACCGTTTATAGTATCGAGCGTACCTTGGAAGCTGTCGGCTCCACCGCCCCCTGTAAACGTATTATTGCCACTCCCGGCGATCATCACGTTGTCGCCGCCATTACCAGTGGCATGAAAATCTGCCATGGTGCCGGAGCCATCGAAGTTCTCGACGCTGTCATCCAGCGGCGACAGTACGGTATCGGTTCCGGTATAGATAATAGTGTCAATACCATTAGAGCCTTCGGCCCCCACACCGCCAGCCGAATCTGCCTCAATCTCATTACCGAAGCCATTTATTTTGAGGTTTTCGAAGTTAACCGGTGCAAGAGGCGCACCTTCACTGGTTTCAGCTAGGAAGCCAAAAGCAGCTCCAGAGGGGGCCTGGGAATCACCATCGCTGATGGTATGATTACCTGTCAGGACGTCACGTAAAACACCCTCAGGCAGCGTAAAACCATTCAGAGGCAGTTCGGTAAAGGCATCCTCGCTATTGAAACGGTAGCCCGCGTAGAGGGCGAAGCCGTCAGCCATATCAATCTCTAGGTATAATTCAACCTGCGTCACAGCAGTATCTGTGAGTGCTGGCACCGCCACTTGAGCCAACGCCTGATAATTGTTGTCGTTGATTTCATAACCAACTTCAAAGCCAGCTCCTCCGTTTACCTCTCCAAACACAAGGCGTACGAAGTTGGCCTGAGTACCATCGCCAAACATGAGCCCGGTCAGTTGGCCATCTGCAACACCGCCATTATCGGCAACCCAGTTGAGCACCTGTGTTGTTGCCACCAGACGCTGAACATCACTGCTGGGATTGACACCTACATGCATAGCATCACGAACGCTATTTGCAGGACCGACCACACTGCCCGGCACAACCTCCTTGATTTGGAACAGCGCGGCATTGGCACCGGGAATGATATTACCGCCGATATCATAAAGGCCGGGAAGCCCCTGATCCGGGTTGGCATCCTGGTTCGGCGTCGCACCATCAAGTGCTGCGCCCATCAAACCAGTATCACCAATGGTGCCGGGATAGGGAGCCTCGGTAGGCTGAAAATTCATGACGATGGCTTCGCCTGGCGTCAGCGCGAGACCATTTGCAGCGCTGTACTCAAATGGATCATGAATATGGTTAATGCCGTCAAGATCATGATCAGTCGGATCAGCGGCTTCACTGCCGGCGAGAGGAACAGCGCCATTATTGGGCTGTAGGATTTCGATTTTGGTACCACTTCCGCTGTAAACAGTTGCCCAAACAGAACCACGAAACGCTGCCTGGTTATCCCATGCAGATAGGTCATCGCCAATAGAAGCCAGCCCAAGAGGACTACCTGACAACGTCAATGTGATCCTCTCAGCAGCTTTTACCCCGCCGCTACCGCTTGCGGTTTGCATGACGCCATTCTCATCCCGCCCCATCACGATGAGGTTGCCACCGCCCAACTGTACTGCCATAAGAGCGCCGGACATCTTCGTCTCACCATCATCAAAAACGGTCGACGTATATTCGGTCAAGCCATTGATCGACCCTGTACCTGAGTCAATTGCGCCATCGTTATATCCTCCTTCGAGATAGTTGCCTTCGATAGCGTTAAGTGTGGCCACCACGTCATCAATATCTGCCGGCACCCCAGCGGTTCCGAGTACATCGGATCCTCCGATACTCGGCGGCGTCTGGGTATAGTCGCTAGTCAGGTACGCCTCACCATTTTCGGTAATGTAATACAGCTCTCCAGGAACTAAGCTAATAACGCGGCTTGTAAGATCCCCAGAAGACACGCCGTTAGACTCATCCTCAACGGTAACCAGCCAGTCGATAACACTGTCGTAGTGCTCTTCAGATACCAGCAGGAAAGCGTCCTCAACCCCATTTTTGGGCGTAAAGAGGAGCCCAGCTTCACCGCCACTGGCACGTGTCGGGTTCGGGTGGCCGCCGTAAACCAGGGTTAAAGGATCGTCAAAGTCAGGATGCGCCATTACGTAGGTGGCGGCGCCCGCCTGACCAGCGGAAAGAACCCGGCCAGCGAGATCGTCTGATCGAGTGATTTCGTGAAACTGATCGAGGTTTTTAGGATTCCAAGCTTCAGTATTGATGCTGTCACTACCACTACCATCACCGTTATTAAGATTGGTAGCTATATAGTTTTCATCTTGTTCAGCATCGATATTGCCACCATTATCCCCCGCCTCCCCAACAGGGCGACCGCCCCAGCTATTATTAGCGCCGTTATCATAAGTCCAGACGCGTCCATCTTCGGTAACTTCTACATCATAGGCATTACGATACCCCGCAGAATAAATCTGCACTGGGCCGTTAGGGTCTATTTTTCCCCCGTTGAAGCCATCATTACCACCAAAGGGGTCAGTGAGCGCTTCTTCGCTCGGGGAGCGTGAGGGGTCGTTTAAGGTAGGAATGTCATAGACGTAATTGCGGCCATCATCGTTTTTGATCTCCATGGATTTAAGTTGATCAAGATCGACCTCTAAAATCGCCGCACTATAGGCCGTTTCCTGCTGTCCAGAAAAATTATTCGAAGGTGCACCAGCATTGGCATTCCCCCCGTTAGCAACGATGAGCCTCTCACTTAGTAAACGACCGTTATCGTCAAACTCTTGTATGACTTCCAAACCATTAAGAGAGTGATTCTCTTCGGAACGAGCAAGTCCCCGGACAAGATCTAGTGCTTCCCATCCATCTACTGTCTGCGTTAGGCGCGTAATGATGCCAGAGTTTGTATCGAGACCTGTGTCAGAGCCACTACTCCCAGCACCAATGCGATTATCACTAGATGTCACATAGATATTGACTGCCGGCTTTCCATTAATTATGACCGGGTCACCGTTTTCATCATATTGCGGGGTTACATCAATACCCGTAACTTGACGATTGTTAGATCCCCCCTCGGTACCATCATCGTTATGGTTAGGTAATTCCTTTACTAAAAAAACAGTTTCAGCTTCAACAACATAGAAACTTGCCGTACTGTCACTATCTGCTGTATTAGGATCTCCAAATGCTACGGTTAAAACCTTGACATCACCACTCTGCTCAGTGATATAGAGGCGACCATCTGCCCCCCACACCAGTGCGGTAGGTTGGGACAAGGTAATTTTTCCGTTGAGATCTAAACTGCTTTGAGAAAAATTATTCGTAACCATGATGGGAGGATCCTTTTAACTGATTATTTTAAAACAGCTTTCGGGCAACAAATTAACTAAAAATTACTAAAACAGAACGCAAGCCCTACTTCGCATCATGAACTTTAATCTGCAAGCAATTTTCAGCTTCATTAGTTTTATCAACAATGCTAAAGCTACGCGGCAACAAACGCTGCTGCATAGCTTCCACGCAAAGCCACGCACTGGTTAAAAAATAGTTCGGATAAAAAAAACATCAACAGACTTATTATAAAAATCAGGCCAACTAACCAAGAAAACAAAGTTTAGGTTTTATTTTTTACTGTTACCAAGCAAAAGAAACATTAAAAATAATACATTTTCCGTTTAAAAAATGACGCCAACTAATGCTTTTTTACAGTAGAAACCTAACTATCAAGGACTAAAAACATACCATTCCAGGCCACATCCAGAAGCTAATGCACTGATTTCTTATTAACAAAATCAATCAAGAAAGCTTCCCTTACTTTATTTTAAACAACTGAATAACCGAGGAAATACATTTGACCACCTCGTTTGAACAAAGCATTGTTTAAGCGAGTGTATGCATTAGCCCTTTTAAATGACTGGGAACTTATTCGTGCAAGAAAAAATCAAGTGGTGGAAATCGTCTCTAATAAAATCGTAAGTTGGTAGCTATAGTTTTCGTGACGTACAGCTATCCAGCCGTGCCACTCAGCAGCAAAGACGACCAAATAAACGATAAGCATTTAAAGGCAGTCACTGTATTTCATCCGCTGGTATAGAAGGCGGTCTCAATAATCAAGCGCACACGACGTGACTTCCACTCCAGTTCGATCTACATCGTCCAGGCGTGATGGATGTCAATGGCATCTAATTAGCAGATAGAGTTTGGCGTCCCTGGCGGGAGTCAAATCAACCGCCCGCCCTGCCTAACACGCCAACGCCCCGCACAAAGGCGGGGCGTTGGCCATACGCTGTAGAATGGTTAGTTAATGCTTAAGCGTCGCGAAATTGTATTGCGGTTCGATCCAGTTAGTGGAATCAAAGCACCATGGCAGCAACCCAGCCGAACACAATCAACGGGATGTTGTAGTGCAGAAAGGTAGGCACCACGCTATCCCAGATATGGTCATGCTGCCCATCGGCGTTAAGGCCTGCGGTGGGGCCTAGGGTGGAGTCTGAAGCGGGTGAGCCTGCGTCGCCCAGGGCGGCGGCCGTGCCTACCAATGCCACTGTCGCCATAGGCGAAAAGCCAAAGCTCAGTGCCAAAGGCACATAGAGCGAAGCAATAATGGGAATGGTCGAAAACGAAGAGCCAATGCCCATGGTGATAAAGAGACCGACCAGCAGCATAATCAATGCGGCCAGCCCTTTGTTGTCACCGATAAGCTCGGCAGAGCTCGCCACCAGCCCTTCCACCTCACCACTGGCCTGCATCACACTGGCAAAACCTGCCGCTGAAATCATGATAAAGCCGACCAGGGCCATCATGCGCATCCCCTCGGTAAAGATACCGTCCTGCTCGTGCCAGCGGAAAACGCCACTCATGGAGAGCAAGGCAAACCCAAAGATGCCGCCAAGTACCATAGAGCCCGTCATCAGTTGCACGGTGACCGTACCTACCAGGGAAATAACCAACATGGCCTTTTGCCACCCGGCTAGAGAAAGCGCGGCCTCTTGGGGCGATTTGTCACCATGGGCCAGCTCACGGTCTTCGTAGTCACGCCCCTTGCGATAACTCCAAAACACCGCCACCGCCAACCCTAATGCCATTCCACCAATGGGAATCGCCATCGCCAGTGGCACCATTTGACGGGTCACTTCCAACCCCAGCGCCGCGCCGCTTTCGTTGAGGTTCGCGAGCAGTATGTCATTCAGAAATATCGCCCCAAACCCCACGGGCAATAACATATACGGCGCCGTGATACCGAAGGTAATCACGCAAGCCACCAGTCGCCGGTCAAGCTTCAGATGATTCATCAGCTTTAGCAGCGGCGGCACCAGCACTGGAATAAAAGCAATATGGACAGGAATCAAGTTCTGCGAGCTGACTGCCGCGGCTAAAAGCGCCGCCAGCAGTGTATAGGTGACCGTTCGGCGGCTACCCCCGGACTCGTCTAACTGGAAACGTCCAATCGCCCGGCTGGCCAGCAGCTCGGTGATACCTGAACGGGATAAAGCAACGGCAAACGCCCCTAACACTGCATAAGAGAGCGCGATGGTGGCGCCATTACCCAACCCCTCATTAAAGGCGTCAAGGATCTCACCAATAGGCATACCCGCATATAACCCACCTACCAGCGTGGCGACGATAAGGGCAAACACAACTGAAACGCGAGCAAGACTCAAGCCGACCATCACTAGGATAGCCAGAACGATAGCATTCATGAAAAACCTACTTTGTTGTTAGATGGTAATAATGCGTTCCCTATGGCCTAGCGCCACAGGGAACGCATGAAACGCCTTAAAACTGGCTTGGCAACGTATGCGGATGCGCCAGCGGGCTTAACGTGCGCTCACGTATTAGTTCGCTAGCGGCTTCGATATCGGGCGCGAAGAAGCGATCCTGCTTGTAGTGGCTAACGCGCGCACGTAGCAGTTGCCTGGCTTGCTCTAGCGGCTGGGTAGTGGTCAAGCCCTGGCGCATGTCCAACCCTTGGCACGCCCCCAGCCATTCGATGGCTAAAATGCCGCACACATTCTCCGCCATTTCCCACAACCGCTTACCGGCGGCAGGCGCCATTGAGACATGGTCTTCCTGATTAGCCGAGGTAGGCAGGCTGTCGACACTATGGGGGTGCGCCAAGGCTTTATTTTCACTCGCCAGCGCCGCGGCGGTGACCTGGGCAATCATAAACCCGGAATTGACCCCTCCGTTCTCGACCAGGAATGGCGGTAGCTGCGACATGTGCTTGTCCATCATCAAAGAGACACGACGCTCGGCCAGAGAACCGATCTCGGCGATGGCTAACGCCAGGTTGTCAGCGGCCATGGCTACCGGTTCAGCATGAAAATTACCGCCGGAAATAATGTCATCCTGCTCGGCAAATACCAGCGGGTTATCAGAGACCGCGTTGATTTCCGCCGCGAGCACCTCGGCTGTCTGACGAATCTGGGTTAATACCGCACCCATCACCTGTGGCTGGCAGCGCAACGAGTAGGGATCCTGGACTTTATCGCAGTTAGCATGGGAGTCACCGATGGCACTCTTTTCGCCGAGGAGATGGCGGTAAGCGGCGGCCGCGTCAATCTGGCCGCGCTGGCCACGCACTTCATGAATCCGAGCGTCAAAGGGTGAACGTGACCCCAAAGTGGCTTCTACGGTTAGCGAACCGCATACCGTCGCCGCCGCAAACAGGTCTTCGGCGTCGAATAGCCCCCGCAGGGCATAGGCGGTCGATACCTGCGTGCCATTAAGCAGCGCCAGACCCTCTTTGGGTGCCAGCGTGATTGGCGCCAGGCCAGCGATTTCCAACGCCTTTTCGGCGGAGATCCACTCGCCTTTGTAGCGGGCTTTGCCCTCGCCTAGCAGCACAACGCTCATATGTGCCAGGGGCGCCAAATCACCGGATGCCCCCACCGATCCTTTAAGTGGAATATGTGGGTAAACCTCGGCATTGATCAGTGCCACCAGGGCATCCAATACCTCACGGCGGATGCCGGAGAAGCCTCTCGCCAGGCTATTGACCTTAAGCACCATAATCAAACGCACCAGGGCGTCGTCTATCGCCCTTCCCACACCAGTGGCATGAGAGAGCACCAGGGAACTCTGTAACGATTCAAGATCTTCGTTGGCAATGCGGGTCTGGGCCAATAAGCCGAACCCCGTATTAATGCCATAGACCGTGCGGTTTTCACTGACGACCCGGTTCACGCAATCGACGCTTCGCTGGATATCTGCATTGGCGCTTTCCGGTAACGTGACAGGCACATGCGCTTCGTGGATCTGGCGGGCCTGGGCAAGGGTCATTTTGCCAGGCTGAATTTCTAGATGTTTCATTTATTCGCCTTTAGAGACAGGAAGGTGGTCACCCCACCTTCTCAACTGTTGTATTTGTGCGGGCTTTACTGATTAAGCATCGGCAAATCAAGACCGTTTTCGCTGGCGCACTGTTTAGCAATGTCATAACCAGCATCGGCATGGCGCATCACGCCAGTGCCCGGGTCGTTGCGCAGCACACGGCCTAAGCGGGCGTGGGCATCATCGCTGCCGTCACACACGATCACCACACCAGAATGCTGGGAGTAGCCCATGCCAACCCCACCGCCATGATGTAACGACACCCATGTGGCACCGCCTGCGGTGTTTAGCAGCGCGTTGAGTAACGGCCAGTCGGAAACGGCGTCAGAACCATCCATCATCGCCTCGGTTTCGCGGTTGGGGCTGGCAACGGAACCCGAATCGAGATGGTCGCGGCCAATAACGATCGGTGCTTTTAGCTCGCCGTTCTTCACCATTTCGTTGAAGGCTTGCCCCAGGCGGGCACGGTCTTTAAGCCCCACCCAGCAAATGCGTGCTGGCAGCCCTTGGAAGCTAATCCGCTCGCGCGCCATGTCGAGCCAGTTGTGCAAGTGCGGGTCATCGGGAATGAGTTCTTTGACCTTCTGGTCGGTCTTATAAATGTCCTCAGGATCCCCGGAGAGCGCCACCCAGCGGAAGGGGCCGATGCCCTGGCAAAAGAGAGGACGAATATAGGCAGGCACAAAACCCGGAAAATCAAAGGCGTTAGCAACCCCTTCTTCCATTGCCATCTGCCGAATGTTATTGCCGTAATCAAACGTGGGCACGCCCATTTTCTGGAAGTCGAGCATCGCTTGCACATGCACCGCCATCGATTGCTTGGCCGCCGTCACGGTGGCTTCAGGCTCAGACTTGCCCCGCGCCACGTACTCTTCCCATGTCCAGCCGGAAGGCAGGTAGCCATGCAATGGGTCGTGGGCACTAGTCTGATCCGTGACCATATCTGGTTTGATACCGCGTTTAATCAGTTCCGGCAGCACATCGGCGGCGTTACCACACAGGCCGATAGAGATAGCCTTACCTTCGGTGGTATAGCGCTCAATACGCGCCAGGGCGTCATCAAGGTTGTCAGCCTGTTCATCCAGGTAGCGGGTACGCAAGCGGAAGTCGAGGCTCGCCTGCCGACACTCAATATTCAGTGAACAGGCACCGGCCAACGTAGCCGCCAGCGGCTGAGCGCCGCCCATACCACCCAGCCCGGCGGTCAGAATCCAACGCCCCTTAAGCTCACCGTCATAGTGCTGGCGACCCGCCTCAACAAAGGTTTCGTAGGTACCTTGCACAATGCCCTGGGAGCCGATATAGATCCAAGAACCCGCCGTCATCTGGCCGTACATCATCAAGCCTTTGCGATCCAGTTCGTTGAAGTGCTCCCAGTTAGCCCAGGCGGGTACCAAGTTGGAGTTAGCGATCAATACCCGGGGCGCATCCTTATGGGTTTCAAAAACACCGACGGGTTTACCAGACTGCACTAGTAGCGTCTGGGTATCTTCCAAGCGCTGTAACGTTTCGACGATTTTGTCGTAGCACGCCCAGTCACGGGCAGCGCGGCCGATGCCGCCGTACACCACTAAATCCTCGGGGCTTTCGGCTACATCCGGATGAAGGTTGTTCATCAGCATGCGAAGCGGCGCTTCGGTCAGCCAGCTTTTGCAGCTGAGCTCGGTGCCGGTCGGCGCAATGATCTTACGTGAAGCATCGTGACGTTTATCGTTGGTTGGCATGGCGTCATTCCTTGTGTTTCTGTTCGTTATTCGTTGGTCTAGAGCGGTGCCCTGGTCAGTCATTCAGGGTTAACTTTCTAAATTCAGTTATCTAAGGTCAGCAAATGCACAAGACGAGCCGCCGCTCTGGCGGTACGGCTGTCGATATCCAGGCTGGGGTTGAGCTCTGCCAAGTCCGCCAGGCGAAGCTTGCCGCTGTCACGCACTGCTTCAATCAGCGGCTCAATCAAGGCAAGCGAAACACCGCGTGCGGCAGGCGCACTGACGCCAGGGGCTTCGGCAGCAGGGAGCACATCCAGGTCAATGGTTAGGTAAAGGTGGTCGCATTTGGCGATGAAGCGCTGCATGTCTCTAACGATAGAATCAAGGCGTAGCGCATCGATCTCGCGATCTTCCCGAACCAGTGTTCCGAGCGCGGTGGCGCGGGTAAATAAGGCGCGCGTATTAGCAGCGCGGCTTACCCCCAGGCAGGCATAGCGAAACGACCAATCCCACTCTTGGCACTTATCGGCCATCTGGGCGAAGGGGGTGCCTGAGGAGCGAATATGCGCTGGATCGCGCAAATCAAAGTGCGCGTCCAGGTTTATGATGCCAATCCGCGGTGGCGCCGTTTTTGGCATAAAAAACTGCGCCAGACCCAGCCAGCTGGCATAGGCCACTTCATGCCCGCCACCCAGCACAATGGGCAGATGGCCAGCGGTTAATAATGACGTCAGCCGATCAGCAAGCGTCTGTTGCGCTGCCTCTAACCCATCATCAACACAGCGCACATTGCCAGCATCGTAAGCAGGCGCTGTGCGATGCCAAGCCAACGGCGCCAGCGCACGGCGTAACGCATTAGGGCCTTCAGCAGCGCCGGTGCGTCCCTGATTGCGCGCAACACCTGCATCACTTTCGAAGCCCAGCAGTGCACACCCCGGCACGGCGTTATTGGCTAACGGCTCAATACGCTGGTGCCAACGGTCACTATCGGGTTCAGGATCAGTGCGCCCCTGCCAGAGCGACATATCAATGGGCGTATCAGCGGCCATGGGTCAACTCCCCCTGATAGACGCGCTGCCGTAGGCGGCCTGGCTGCACCGCGTATGCCAGCTCAGCGGGTGTCTCAATATCCCAGATACACAAATCAGCCACCGCGCCTTCGTGAAGCTGCCCCTGCCCTTTCAGCCCTAGCGCGGCAGCTCCATTGGCGGTCATCCCCGCCAACGCTTCCTGGGGCGTCATGCGGAACAGCGTACAAGCCAGGTTGAGCATTAACGTGGGCATAAATATCGGCGAGCTGCCTGGGTTAGCGTCGGTAGCCACAGCCATCGGCACACCCGCTTCGCGCAGCCCCGCAATGGGCGGCTGCTGCGTTTCACGCAGGGTGTGGAAAGCACCGGGGAGAATGACGGCCACGCTGCCTGCTTCGCGCATGGCAGCAATACCGGCGTCATCGAGATACTCAATGTGGTCAGCTGACAATGCGCCGTGGCGGGCTGCCATCGCGGCCCCCCCCAAGTTTGAGAGCTGCTCGGCATGCGCTTTGATGGGTAAACCATGAGCTTGGGCGGCTTTGAAAACCCGCTCACACTGCGCTACTGAAAAGGCGATTTTTTCACAAAAGACATCGACGGCATCGGCCAGCCCCTCGGCCGCTGCGGCAGGAATCATTTCATTGCAGACCAGCTCGATATAGCCGTCGCTATCGTTCTGATACTCCGGCGGCAAGGCATGGGCACCTAACAGTGTCGTAAACACGCGTACTGGCAACTCTTCACCTAGACGCCGGGCCACCCGCAGCATTTTCAGTTCATTAGCCACGTCTAACCCATAGCCCGACTTGATCTCGACCGTAGTGACGCCTTCCTCAACCAGCGCTTTAAGACGTGGCAAAGCGGCATTGAAGAGCGTTTGTTCACTCGCTTCCCGCGTCGCCAAAACGGTACTCAGAATGCCCCCGCCACGGCGGGCAATGTCTTCATAGCTTGCGCCTTCCAAACGCGCCTCGAACTCGTCCGCGCGGGCGCCGCCAAAAACCAAGTGCGTATGGCAATCCACCAGACCGGGCGTCATCACGCCGCCCCGCCCCATATCATGACAACCCTCGGCCTGTGACTCATCGAAGCCACCCATGGGCGTCATGGTGACAACACGCTCACCTTGAGTAATGACAGCCATGGACTCAGGCAACGTTTTCAGACCATCGAAGACACTGATATCGCGCCAAATGTAGCGTCGTTTGTTATTAGCCATGGAGGTCTCCTTGGAGCAAACATAATGTATATACAATTAAGCCCATGCCGGATTACTTCGTCAAGCCATGAAATATGCAAATAAGCAGCTGCAAAGTTCAAAAGAAACATCTAAAAATAAGAACAATAACTTAAAAACAATCACTTAAATTAAATAACCATCAAACAGGAGATCATATCACGCCCACCACACTAGACTAATGTCTATTGCCAAGTGCTATGCGCAAATGCTGTATGAGGTTAGCTTATTGTATATACATAAAAGAAACCCAAATCACCGGAACGATAACCACACAATTAGAGGCCTCCCCATGCAGCCCATAAACCCGCCCACCAAGCAGCGAACTAGCGCTGCCACTATCTTTAAACTGTTTGTGCCTAGCGCTCTGGGCATCCTGATCTTCTTTGTTCCCATCGAAATAGCGGGGCGGAGCACTATCCTGCTCGATCATATGGTCACCGGACTGCGCTCGTTGATGGGGGAATACAGCGGCATTTATGCGTTAGTAATGATCGTCGCGGGCGCTGCCTACCCTCTGTACAAAGGCTATTGGCGGCGAACAGTAACCGAAAGCATTTTTACCGTGCTGAAAATCATTGGCGTCGTTGTTGCCGTCATGGCGTTAACGGGTTGGGGTCCTGCGTTTCTGCACGAACCGGACATGTTGCCCTTCCTGTTCGAGAAACTGGTGATTCCGGTAGGTTTGATTGTGCCAATCGGCGCTATTTTCCTGGCACTGTTGATCAGCTATGGGTTGCTGGAATTGATTGGCGTACTGGTTCAGCCGGTCATGCGGCCCATTTGGCGAACCCCTGGGCGCTCGGCAATCGATGCCGTGGCTTCGTTTGTAGGTAGTTACTCGATCGGGCTATTGATTACCAACCGGGTTTATCAAGCGGGGCAGTATTCCGCCCGGGAAGCCGCCATCATTGCCACTGGTTTTTCCACGGTGTCGGCAACATTCATGATCATCGTGGCCCGTACGCTGGACCTGATGAGCATTTGGAATTTGTACTTCTGGCTCACCCTGGTGATTACGTTCATCGTCACGGCTATCACGGTGCGGCTGCCGCCTCTGGCAAACATGGATGACCATAAGCGTGACGGAGAACCGGAGGCCATCGCGGGGAAACGCTTGAGCACTGCCTGGCAAGCAGGCACGGAGATTGCCGCCAACGCGCCCAGCCTTCATCGCAGCGTAGCGCTCAACTTTAAAGAAGGGTTGATAATGGCCATCAGCATCTTACCCTCGATCATGTCGGTAGGCCTGCTCGGGCTTCTCATCGCCAAATACACGCCTTTATTTGAATGGTTGGGATGGTTGTTTTACCCCTTTGTCGCCATTTGGGGGCTGGATGACGCTGCGGCGCTAGCGCAAGCATCTGCTTCCGGGTTGGCAGAAATGTTCTTACCGGCGCTACTGATGGCCGAGGCCGAATTCGTCGCCCGTTTCGCTGCAGGCGTGGTGTCAGTCTCCGCCGTGCTGTTCTTTTCTGCTTCCATACCCTGCATTCTTTCGACCAGCATTCCGCTTTCAGTAGGCCGCATGCTAATCGTATGGTTTATTCGCGTTGCCTTGAGCTTGCTACTTGCGGTGCCCTCAGGCTACCTGGTGCAGTCACTGACCAGTTGAATCCCAGTCCAGTTGAATACCCCCATTAACGAGATGCCACGAGGTCGAACAAATCGGCCTCGCTGGTCTCTTGCTTAACTTCAATTTAAGTGCTTTTACTTTGCAGGGAGGAGCGTAATTTATAGCGGTCTCCAGGATGGATCAGGCGGGCATAACTTATCAAATGCTCTTCCGACCAGGTACGCCGCACCATGCTCAAGCAAGGCGTCTGGGTATCGATACTTAGCCATTTGGCGGTTTGTTCATCCACGAGCACCGCTTCAACAATGTGTTCCATATCCGTCATGGGACAAGCGGCGACCAGCACCTCGTTAGGCGTATGGCGTGAAAAATCGGTATCAAGATAATCCGGCACCCAGCGTGGGTTAACGTAGCGGTTCTCAAGCTGAATCGGAATGTCATTCTCATAGTGCACCAAGAGGGTATGAAACACCCGGCTCCCAAGCCTCACGCCTAACCGCAGTGCAACTTCATCGTCTGCTTCAATCGCCTCTTGGGTGATGACTTTATTGCTGTACCGATGCCCACGCGAAAGCACTTCTTCGGCAATGTTGTATACCTCCACCAAAGAGGACTCAACCTTACGGTCGGTAACGAAGGTGCCGACACCGGGTTGACGCACGAGGTATCCCTGCTGCACTAAATCTCTAATGGCTTTATTGGCCGTCATTCGGCTCACGCCAAAGTCTTTCGCCAGCCGCTCTTCCGTAGGTATCTGATGATTCAGTTGCCAATCACCGCACTGAATCTTATCCAACAGATGTTGACGGATCTGCTGGTAGAGAGGAGGACTAGTCATGAAACTCCTTTGCAATGAAGAGCGTTTGTCTATACAGACATCTTACTAGCCTTGGTTAACAAAGCACACTGCCGCCAGGTCAACGCCATTGACCAATCATGTGTGTAGCGCAAACGCCACCCACGGCTGCTTGTGCTGCATCACAATGAAGCTGGTTCATTTCGCTATCCTGTACGTGTTCTCGCGGTCTGGAGGAAATCGTTGATAGCTTCGAGTCATTCATTTATTTTGAATGGGGGAAAAGCACATTATCTGCGCGTCTGAACCTTTTCAGCTTTTACGCCAAATAATAAAAAGCGACCTGAACAAAGCTCAGGTCGCTATCTCCATCATTTAGCATGAATAACCAAAACCTTTGGACATGTGGAGCTTGATCTACCAACCTCACTCACCTTTTTTCTTGCTTGCCTCCAGGTGGCGCAACTCCCGATCAAGC
Organism: Halomonas sp. A3H3; assembly: GCF_000982975.1. NCBI lineage: Bacteria > Pseudomonadati > Pseudomonadota > Gammaproteobacteria > Oceanospirillales > Halomonadaceae > Halomonas > Halomonas sp. A3H3. The sequence continues at coordinate 5,293,943 of NZ_HG423343.1, forward strand.
TGACTCATTGCAGCCTCTAGCTGACGCTTCACTTCGCTGAGGTTTCTATAATCGCTGTTCGGCATGGCTTCCTTCTCCTCATACCCCACCCTTTCGAGTGCTTTTTCTCGACCATCTAGCTCAACCGTACGGAGCAGTCTGGCGACTATCTCAGCATTCATGGATCGATGGTTAGTGTCGGCAGCCTCTTTCAACCAGTCCCGTAACTCGGGCGGCATACGGAGTTTGTACTGTGTGTGGGTATCGTGAGTTGTCATTTCTTAATGATGAACCAGACCGGTTCTTTACAGCAATGGCACCCATCGGGTACCATACGGGACCCATTGGGTTCCTTTGGCAAATCCAGTAGGTTACACAATTCAAAAGACAGCTTGAGACAGAGCTAAAACCACGGTTTTAGAGCAAAGCTCAGAACACGTGCTTCGCCTGAAATGGCTAGTGAGTCAGGTGGAACGAGAAATGAAGCAGCTTAAGGAAAAAAGCTATGCATAATGCCAGCTATATTCATGACCTAGAGAATATGTGTGAGTTAATTCAAAACGGAATGTCTACCGATGAAGAGGCGGTATACCTAACTTTATCCATTTCACATATAGCCATTAGCTTTGCCCCAATGGATAACAAATCCACATCAGAAAAAGAAGTAGAAGTAAAAATCAAAAATATTGATAAAGCAATGGCATTAATTGCCAAAGCTTACAACGTGCTTGGTAATTATCCAGAATTACAGTTGCAACTAGGAAAGCTACACAGCCTTTTCAAGGTATTACTAATACAACAGCTAAGTTGTGGCATAAAACTTAACGACATAACGCGCAAGGCTAAGCACAGCAGACATACTACTAACCTACCACTCGGAGGTCACATAGAAGACAACACCGTAAAACTGGAAAATACCACGGAATCGATTTGCTACATCACTGGCGACTTGAGACCTAAGGAATAATTTTCTGTTACTACCTCCCTGAGTCATATGGGGTTGTCGTTGCCATTAGCCGAAGGAGGTCAGTGAAAAAAGGTAAGCTCCAGCCCCCCTCAAGCTCAAGCTCTGGCATGCAGCTAGCCGCAACTCCACAGGCCAACATCCATCCAAGCAATAGATCCCCTGCCCTGATTCAATGAACCGGTCAACATCACACCTAAAGCTGGTAAACCCCCGCCGGCCGAGAACTACCGTATCAAATGCATCGGCAAAGGCTCGCCTGATCCTGGGTAAAAACTTTTGTCTTGCATAAGCAAAAAAGCCGCTACGGGAGCAGCGACTTTCAATTAAAAATAAAAACACCATAAAATCATCATTTTCTATTACTACAATAAATATCACTCAAACACGGACTAGCTTCAGCAAAGGTTCAAAGGAATACATTGCTGGCCGCCGTCCTGATGCTTCTTCGACTGTACGTATAATGTCATTATCTAGCATAATCCTAGTAAATCTTGCAGCAGTAGCAGCCGGAATACCGCTTTGTGAAGTAAACTTATTATTACGAAAAACAGGATTCGTGAACACAAAATCTAGAGCAGTGACGCTCCATTTTGAAGACAACAGCTCAGCAAATAAAATCTTCATTTCTTCATATAAATTCCTTATATTTTCAGCAATAGTTAAATTTCTTATTGCCTGTTGCTCTACCGCTTCTAAAAAGAACGAGCACCATTCATCCCAATCCCCTGTCTCTGATACTCGCCTCATCGTATCAATGTACTCATCCTTATTTTCTTCAAAATATCCGCTGATATAAAAGTGAGGTGCTGAAATAGTTCCGTATTTCCATAACATTAACGTTATCAACATCCTCCCAATTCTTCCATTACCGTCCTTAAACGGATGTAAGGCCTCAAACTCTATGTGCGTCAATGCTGCTTTAACGAGAGAGGGGCTGGGGTCTTCATTGATATACTTGAACAAAACATCTAAACCATCCTGCAGTCGCTCTGGACTAACGGGAATAAAAAGTATTTTATTTTTATTCCTATCAGCCAAGTAATTTTGCTCAACCTTAAACTCTCCTGGTGACTTTGATGCTCCTCTACCAAATGATAAAAGACGCTGATGTATCCCTTTAAGCAATGATTGAGAAACTGGATACCCATCATTCAGTGCTTTTTGGGCGGCTTTTAATGCCCTCTGATAAAGTATTGTTTCAATAACCTCAGATCTTACACTTGATGTATTAGCTGTCTCATTTTCATGATCAGCCTCATATTGCAAGATCTCATCCATCGTACTAACAGTACCCTCCATCCTAGAAGAGATAACTGCTTCTTGATTTCTTAAAGGGGCAAGTAATATTTCACTATTATGCATATTTTTCAGCATTTGATCATAGCGTGCAACTGCGTCAGTCGCTTTTATAAGCTTGTCCACAAACCTACTATAATCTATTTTTCGAGGTGGAAATTTATCGTAGTGATAATTCACAGCTTCGTCTAAATTTAAATCCATATCACTTGCCTCTCATATTCACACTTTTTTTAACGCCAAACATAGTACATCATATTTATCAATTTTTGAGAGTCAACATTTTTCAATAACTCTATGCATTACAGCTTATGAGGCACAGCTTAGATTAGAATCTCACTTTTAGAATCTTATGAGATTGTAGCTATTTTGACGTGCATCTGCGCAAACCTACGACGCTAGCTTCTCACTTTTAGAAAATTATGAGACTGTAACTATCTTGACGTGCATCTGTGCAAACCTACGACGCTAGCTTCTCACTTTTTGTAGATTATGAGACTGTAACTATCTTGACGTGTATCTGTGCAAGCCTATGACGCTAGCTTCTCACATTTAGACACTTATGAGACTGTAGCTATCTTGACGTGCATCTGTGCAAGCCTACGACGCTAGCTTCTCACTTTTAGAAACTTATGAGGCTGTAGCTATACTGACGTGTAACTGCGCAAACCTACGGAACTAGCTGAATTTTTAAGCTTCTAGAGACAGTAGACTTTTTATTTATCAAGCATTACGCCCGGCGAATCCGCTGAAAGCACCAATAGAGGACTGCATCAAAAATAACGGAATATTGCTGCTTACGTTTATCATCCTGCTTCTGCTCGACAGGGACGATACCTTGGGATGCTATCTTATCTGCCCGCTTCTCTCGCGCTTGAGCAAGGCTCACCTCGGGATAAAAATACCCTGGCTGATCATGTTGCGCTTGCCATTGGGACGTGTGTAGCGCAAACGCCATCCACGACTGCCATTGGTTGAGATCCTAAGTTCTAATCCCATGCCATCTGAGAGGGTAATAATTTTCGTGCCGGGCTTAGTTGCGTTTATTTGTCGGATAGTTAGCACCATGGAGGTATACCGAGTATTTCCGAATGAAGGCATATACCGGAATGTATACCGTTTAGCAGCGGGATTTGGAAGGAATGGAGAGGAGCTAAAAACCTTGTCTTTCAGAGTATTGTACTCTTTTTTAGGCCTTCTCAGGACGTCTCAAGAATGGCCGTTGGCGTCCCTGGCAGGAGTCGAACCTGCGACCTGCCGCTTAGGAGGCGGCTGCTCTATCCTACTGAGCTACAGGGACTAACGTCGTCCAAACTTGCGGGCGCGTAGTATAACGCGTCAGCTTAGGCAGGGCCAACCGAGTTGCGCTATTCAACTCTATATCCAGCCGAGTAAACGCAGCGCAAAGACGCCCAGCGTAACGGTAATGCTCGCCATCAGGGTGGTAATGGCGATGATATTGGCGGCCAGAGCCACATTGCCGCCTATTGCTTTGACCATTACAAAACTTGCGGCAGCGGTGGGGCTGGCAAAGAACAGAAACAGTAAGCCCAGCTGTTCGCCGGAAAAGCCCACCAACCAGGCCGCCACGGTGGAGAGCACCGGTAGTGTTACCATCTTCATCAAACTAGCGCCAAGTGCCACTTGGCTGCTGTCACGCATGCTCGACACGGAGAGCGTCGCACCAATACAAATCAGCGCCAACGGTAGTGTTAACGAGGCAAAATAGTTTCCTGAGGTAATCACCCAACTGGGCAGTGGGATCGACAGCGCGGTAAAGGGTAATGCTGCAAATACGGAAATAATGAGTGGGTTTTTCGCTACATGTTTGAGCAGGCTGCGCCAATCAGTGGATTGACCAGGTTGGTAAAATGCCAGCACGATGACCGAAAGCGCGTTATACATCACGATGACCACGCCCAGCAAAAGACTGCCCGCTGACAGGCCATAGTTACCGTACATGCCCGCCGCTAGCGCCAAACCCACTATCCCACAATTGCCGCGAAACGCGCCTTGAACGTAAATACCACGATCCTGAGGTGCTACACGGTAGCGCGCCCAGCCCCAACTGAATAAAAACTGCCCCAGCGTTGCCACAGCAAAAAACAGCATCAGCGAAACGTCCAGCGCAACGCTTAGGTCAGCTTTAATCAAACTAAGGAAGATCAGCGTGGGGAGTGTTGCTTTGAATACCAGCGCAGAAGCGGTCGAGACGAAGGCACTATCAATCCATTTCAAGCGCTTAAGGCCCAGGCCTACAAACACCATCGCAAAGACAGGCAGCGTGACATCCAGCGTGCGGGCAAACAGTTCAAGTAGGTTCACAACAGTATCTCAGTCAGCCTTGATTTTAAAAAACTGGCTTCTAACGACAAGTTCAGCATCTGCTTATACTCTACTGCTGGACATGTTTTGTCGACTGCTAAGCACGCCAAGCCGCTGCACAGGCTTAGAGTGCTTTTATGAGAAACTATTTGGGCGAATCGAAAAGCGCCATTACGTCATCGTTATTGTGAGGCATATTGACAACTACCCCATCGCGCCCCATCCCTTTGGCTTTGTAACTACCGGCATCGGCCCGTGCCAGAACGTCAGACACATTAGAATCCTCTTCATCAAAGGTGGTAACGCCAATACTGAGTGTAACCATGTACTCTTTGCCTTCATGGGTAACAGAGATTTCCCCTACCGACTGACGCAGGGATTCAGCGATTCTCCTTGCCTGAGCCAGGGTGCAGCTGGGGAGCAGCACACCAAACTCATCTCCCCCTTGGCGCGCCACATGGTCGCTACGGCGGACTTCCCAGGCAACCACCTGAGCAATGCGGCGCAACATCTCATCGCCTAGAGCGTGGCCACCTTCATCATTGATGGGTTTGAAGTGATCCAAATCAAACAACAAAAGAGCTGAAGGCGTGCTGGTTTTTTGGAAATCGGCAAAGGCTTCTTCTAGGCGGCGCTCAAAGCCTCTGCGATTCAACAGGCCGGTTAACGGATCATGTTCTGCTTCCCAGCGCTGTATGGCTTCCTGCTCCCGGCGCTCAGTAATATCCTTAACTACGCCCACTAAACCAAGAGTCTGTCCATCTTGAGAAAGCGTGACTACCCGAGCATGTATATCTAGCCAAAGAAGTTCGTTATCGCTGCGCAAAAAACGCAGTTGGCGAACAAAATCACTACCGGTGCGCAGGCTATGTAGCCACATGTCTTTAGCTCCATCACGATCAGACATGTGGATCTGCTTAAGCCAAGACTCCATAGGCGAGCCTGGAAAGATGCCCAGCATCTCTAGTAGCGCAGGGTTCATGTAAGTAATGTCACCTTTAATATTAGCGACAAACATACCCTGCGGCGCTGCATTCAGTACCGAGTCAAGAAACGCCTCGCGCTCTTGAAGATTGCCTAACAACAGCTGCCGTTCATCTTCCACTCGGTTAAAGGTGCTCGCCACCTGCTGTAGCTCTTGCATCTTGGTAGCCAAACTGACGCTCTCACGGTGCCCTAAACCCACCTCGCCAATCTGCTTCTCCAAATGCCTCAAAGGTGTAAGCACTCGGCCCAACATCCACCACAGCAAAGGGAACATAAGCAAAATAAGTAGAACCCATGTCCACCAAAGCTGCTTGATAAAATCTGCTAAGGGTAGCTGTGCTTGGGTAATAGGCATATAGAGGCCAACGACCCAGCCAGCAGGCCAAATCTGCGCATAAGATTGCAGCCCCATTTCCCCACTCACAAGCGGACCTACGGCATCACCTTCCCAGCCATCCAGCGCCAAATCCAGCCATGGGTTCAATGCCTTACTGGGTACAGAAGCATTAATTAATGAATTTTCAGGATGGTATAAGACTTTACCCGAAGCAGTAGCAACACCAGCATAACCTTTTTCACCCAAGCGCACTTTAGCTAAACGGCTAAATATCCCTCCTGAATCCAAGCTAAGGATACCTCCAATAAAACCGTCAAACACGCCTTGCTCGGTAAAGCGCGGCACGCCCACTAGCACCATTGGCATGCCGCTCGCACGACCGACAAAGGGCTCACTAACATAGGGACGGCGAATACCGCGAAGCATACGAAAATACTCAAGTTCAGCGGTTTCGAGCCCTACGCGACCAACGATTGCAGGCCAATCAGCAATAATCTCGCCATCACTGTTGGCAACCACAATCCCCTCAAACCAAGCTAGCAGGCTATCGTTCTGCTGCAGTTGATAGCTGATCCAACTCGCATCCTCGGTGGTGCCGATCATTTCGTTTAAGCGCTCTAATGCCTGGAAGCGCATTTCGATTTGTTGGGTTACCTCATCAGCAAGTAGAGTGGCTTCATAACGCAAGTGCGACATATTAGTCTCTTGCACCATAGTCTTTCCGACTTGCCACGCCATACCCAGCACCAACGCGATCAGCAACAGCAAAGTAAAGGAGAGCCCCAGTAAAAGGCGCCCCTTTAAGGAACTGAAAGAAAATAGATTTTTTAGCAGATAGGCAAAGCGCACCGATTATCCTTTTTTATGCATACTTTACTTAATTCCAGATCCTGCAGAGCGGTATCAAGGGTACATAGAGTGGGCGAATCTACCAAAAAAGTGACGATCATGCGCGTTGAATAAATCAAACTTAAGGTAATTTTTTTTATCATGCAAATAGTTGCTATGCATCGAAAAAATAGTGAGTACTCACAACGCCTGAATTGATAACCCCCTCCAATTGACGTATGTTCGCCCGCCTACCCCTGTTACCTCAAGCGGCCTTATGTATGGCGAAACGAACGGCAGGTTACACATCCCAAGGTATTCGCAAGCTGGCTACCTTGCCTGCACTGCTGCCCGAATTTGACCAATTCGTCCGAATAAGCTCCCTTAAGAAAATGCCCGAGGCGGTGATTGGCTGGGGGCTAAAACCCACTAGTGTAAGCGCTAGGCAGTATGCCCAACGCCATCAACTGATCTATATCGCATTAGAAGATGGCTTTTTACGCTCGTTAGGGCTAGGCGTAAATGGCTTTCAGCCGCACAGTTTGGTAGTCGATGAGACCGGCATTTATTACGACGCCTCACGCCCTTCTGATTTGGAAAACTGGCTCAACACAGCCAGTTTCAACAATGAAGAGTTAGAGCAGGCTGAACGATGCATGGCATTGATCGCTCGCTATCGGCTCTCCAAATATAACCACTCCCCCGATCAGCCGATTAACGATGCCAGCCGGGCGAGTGTATTAGTGGTCGACCAAACCGCTGGGGATGCTTCAATTCACTATGGGGGCGCTAGCGCTAGTAGCTTCAACCAGATGCTTGAGGCGGCATTAGCAGAGCACCCCGACGCCGAGATATTAGTCAAGATCCATCCTGACGTTATCGCGGGTAAAAAACAGGGCCACCTACTTAACGCCGCAGACCACCCGCGCTGCAGGGTCATCGGTGAAGACCTCAACCCCTGGGCGCTATTTGACCAGGTTGACCACGTTTACGTCGTGACCAGCCAGCTCGGCTTTGAAGCACTGCTGGCCGGAAAGCAGGTGCACTGCTTTGGTATTCCGTTTTATGCAGGTTGGGGGCTTACCCATGATCAACTGCCCTGCCACCGCCGTCGTGTAAAGCGCACCTTAGTTGAGGTCTTTGCCGCCGCCTATTTACGCTATTGCCGCTACGCTAACCCTTACACTCAGCAGCCTGCCACGCTGGAAGAGACCATTGCCTTGATCGCCGATCAAAGGCGCCAGCAGGAGCGCTATCGGGGAAGCTGGCGAGCATGCGGGTTCTCTACTTGGAAGCGTCGCTTTATTGGCGACTTTCTAGGCGCCTTCGCACGCGTGAACTATCAAGCGAAGCTTCCCGAGAGCGAGCAGCCCGATGAACGGCTGCTGGTATGGTCAAGCCGTATTGATGCAGACTTTAAATGCCAGCACGCCCAACACATGGGGAAGCTATGGCGCATGGAAGATGGGTTCATTCGTTCAGTGGGGCTGGGAGTCGATCTTACTCAGCCGTTGTCGCTGGTGATTGATTCACAGGGTATCTACTACGACCCCAGCCAACCCAGTGATTTAGAGACGCTGCTCAATAGCGCCCCCTTTAGCGACGACCTGCTGCAACGTGCGCTGCAGTTACGTAAGCGATTAGTGGCGCTCAAACTCTCCAAGTACAACGTACGTGGAAAGTCGGGGATCGAACTGCCCAAAGGGCGTTACACCATACTGGTGCCTGGCCAAGTAGAGAGCGACGCCTCAATTGCCACCGGCTCGCCGCACATTAACACCAATAGCGGGCTGTTAAGGGCAGTGCGGGAAGCACATCCAGATGCCTTTATTGTCTATAAAGCCCATCCCGATGTATTGAGCGGTGCGCGTGTCGGAGCACTCGATACCGATGCCAAACGCCTGTATGATCTAGACGCCAGCGATATCGACATCGCAACCCTTTTAGAGCGTGTCGATGCAGTGCATACGATGAGCTCTTTAACCGGCTTTGAAGCACTTTTGCGCAAACGAGAAGTCAGCACCTACGGCCTACCGTTTTATGCTGGCTGGGGCTTAACTCAGGATGCGCTTAGCTGCCCACGCCGTACGCGTTCACTCTCGCTGGATGCCTTGGTCGCCGGCACCCTGATTCTCTATCCCGGCTATGTAGACCCAACGACTCGCCAGCTATGCAATGCTGAAACCGTCGTCAGCCTGTTGGAACAGGCAAGAGCACACAAAAACACCCTTACATGGAAACAGCATCTCTACCGCTGTTATCGTAATTTGTTGATCGGAAGGCATTGAGTTGAAGCATCAGAAGCGTGCATTCTTATTTTTGCAGGGCGTTTGCTCACCTTTTTACCAGCGCTTAGCCAAGCGCCTGGTGAACGATGGGCACCGTGTCGTTAAGGTCAACTTCAATGCGGGCGATATCGCCTACTGGCAGCGCACCCACGGCCAAAGCCATCTGTTTCGTGGCCCTACCGCTGAACTACCTGGCTATATCAAGTCACTCTGGCAGCGGTACGCGATCACCGACCAAGTAGTATTTGGTGATCGTCGCCCGATTCATCGCCCAGCAGTGGATAACGCCGCCGCGGCCGGTATACGCACCCACGTATTTGAAGAGGGCTACTTTCGCCCGTTCTGGATCACACTGGAGCGCGAAGGCGTTAACGGCCACTCGCTACTGCCCCGTGACCCAAGTTGGTTTTATGAAACCGGCAAAGCACTGCCCGAACTACCCGCCCCTGTGCGTTTTCGCTCCTCGTTTAAAATTCGCGCCATGCACGATGTGGGCTACCACTTGGCCGGGCTAGCCAATCCGCTGGTTGCGCCGCACTACCGCAATCACGCGCCGATCACCGCGCCGGTCGAGTACGCGGGCTACCTGAAGCGCTTTGCTCAGTTAAAAGCCGCTTGGAAAAAACGCGACGCCGAACGCATCAAAGCGTTGATCGAAAGTGGCCGCCCCTATTTTATGCTGCCGCTGCAGCTAAATAGCGATGCGCAAATTCGCGATCACTCTCCCTACGCCAATATGCAGGAAGTGATGGACGATGTGATGGCCTCGTTCGCCAAGCACGCGCCCAGCGATTCTCAGCTGTGTATTAAGAACCATCCTTTGGATATGGGCTTGGTCAATTACCCCAAGATCATCAAGCAGCTTGCCGAACGCCATGGTCTGCAAGGGCGCATCGTCTATCTAGAGTCTGGGGATCTCAACGCCCTGCTCAAACACGCCAAGGGCAATGTCACCGTTAACAGCACCGTGGGCATCGTTTCACTGGAGAAGAACTGCCCCACCTACGCGCTTAGCGACCCGATCTATAATCTGGATGGGCTAACCTATCAAGGTGACTTAGCGGATTTTTGGCAGCAGCCGCAGCCGCCTAACAGCGAGCTATTTGGTTATTTTCAAAAGACCGTGATGCATGCCGTTCAAGTTAACGGTGGCTACTACTGCCAGCCCGGTATCGATTTAGCCGTGGATAACGCCGCCCGCATACTAGAAGCCTGCCCATCGCCGTTGGAGAAGCTTCTGTGAACGTTGTTGTGAAAGAAGCTGCAAAAGAGGCTGTGAGCCCATCTCTACACTCACGCTGCGTGCTGATCACTGGCGCCACCGGCGCGATTGGGGGCGCCTTGGCAAACGCCTATGCCGATCCCAGCACCCACCTGGTATTGCACGGACGCCAGCAGGAGAAGCTAGAGGCGCTTGCCACCACTTGCCGCCAAAAAGGTGCCCAGGTCACTCTCTCAACCATCAATCTAACCGATGACCACGCCCTGAAAAGCTGGCTAGCCGAAGTCTGCGCCCAACAGGTACCGGACATTTTGATTGCCAATGCGGGCAAAAACACCCACCCCCAAGGGCCTGATATCTTAGAGCCCTGGGCAGACGTGCAGGCGCTGTTGGATATCAACCTGAAAACCCCCATCGCCATGGTGCAACACCTAGTGCCAGCCATGCAGACCCGCGGCAGCGGTCAATTGGTGCTGATCAGCTCGCTTGCCGCATGGCACGGTTTACCGACCACCCCCAGCTATAGCGCCAGCAAAGCAGGCATCAAAGCCTATGGCGAAGGGCTGCGCGGGCTACTCGCGCCTCACGGTATCGGCGTCACTGTGGTCATGCCCGGCTATGTTACCTCACCGATGTGCGAGGCCATGCCCGGCCCCAAACCCTGGGAGTGGCCGCCCGAGCGCGCGGCCAAGGTAATTAAACGCGGTATCGCCGCAAACCGTGCGCGCATCAGCTTCCCCTTCCCACTTAATTTTGGCACCTGGTGGCTGGCGGTACTGCCCGCAGGGGTTTCGCAATGGTTGATCGAGCGACTGGGCTTCAACCACTCAGGAGACACACCCCATGATTAGCGCGCTGATATGGCCGCTACTCGTGGGGCTATTGATCAGTGGTCTGTTTGAAGCCCTGCTTAGCCCTCGGCCGCGCCCATTTTGGCAGCGTGGAGCAGCGGCCAATAGTGTCCACCTTGGCTCATGGCTTCTACTTTTCGGGCTGCTGGTATTGTTACTCCAGCGCCCCTGGTTTGCGGTGATGGTGTGTCTCTCGCTGCAACTAGTCGTAGTGCAGTCGAGCAACGCCAAATCGCATACGCTCAACGAGCCGTTTATCTGCCATGACTTTGAATACTTCTGGGACGCTATCCTGCACCCGCGCCTTTACGTGCCCTTTTTCGGCGTAGGTTTGGCGATTGCCGCCAGCAGCGCCGCCGTAGTGGCAATTGGTGGATTCTTTTACTGGGAAGGGTCGCTGGTCACTAGCGAGGGCGCCAACCGCTTTCTAACCAATGCGCTGGGATTAATAGCCTTGGGCTCGCTGCTGCTTGCTGTTAGTGTCCGCAGGCTGCCCGCCATCGTCTTACAGCCCATAGACGACATGCACCGTTTAGGGCTTTTCGCTAGCCTATGGGCCTACGGCGTGGCGCTAATGCGCGCTCCCGTTCCGACGCCAGAGCAATCGCCCTTCCACGCTTTAACACCGGTAGCGAGCGCGCATCAGGGCAAACAGCCACTGCCCAACGTGGTGCTGGTGCAGAGTGAATCGTTTTTCGACCCTCGGCCCTGGTGTGAAGAGGTCGATGCCAGCCTGCTTCACCATTTCGACATCACTCGCGCAAACGCCACTCTGCATGGCGCATTAAACGTGCCCGCCTGGGGTGCCAATACAGTGCGTACCGAGTGCGCGGTATTAACGGGCATTGCACCCGGCCTCTGGGGCATTCGCCAGTTCAACCCTTACCGCACGCTTGCCCGCCATCCAATGCCCAGTTTAGCGAGCGCGCTAAAAGCGGCAGGCTATCGCACGGTTTGTGTGCATCCGTACCTGGCGAGCTTCTATTTTCGTCACAAGGTGATCCCCCAATTAGGCTTTGACCACTTTATAGATATCAATGCCTTCCAGAGCAGCGACAAAAACGGTCAATACGTTAGTGACCAGGCAGTGGCACGAAAAATTGGACGGCTGCTTGAAGATGACGATAATAGACCGCTATTTGTATTTGTTATCACCATGGAAAATCACGGCCCGCTACATTTAGAAGCACCGAACCAAGCAACGTTAGCCGATACGCTGCCCGGCGCTCCTTGGCCGTTACCCGACCATCTGCGTGACTTAGCGGTCTATTTGCAGCATTTAAGTGAATCCGACAAGATGTTGGCAAGCGTTAAAAATTCGCTGAATACTGCAAAGCGACCGGGCCTGCTAGGCTGGTATGGGGATCATGTTCCCATTCTGCCTGAGGCGTATGCACACTTCACACCGCCTGATGGCCGCACTCCCTACATGGTATGGTCAACAGAGAGTTGGGTAACAGCAGGGGTAGGGGCAGCGAACGCTTACGAGCCATTTGAGCTAGCCGCAAACGAACTTGGTGTCCAGTTATTCAAACAGGTGTTTGGACACGATATAAGTAGCGATGTGATCAAGGTAGAACCAGAACCTCAGGAGCAAGAATGACTAAACGCGTTGCCATCATCGGCGCCGCCCATCGTTTCCCCGGCACCACCCCTGAAACGTTCTGGCAGGATCTGCAAGCCGAAAAAGATTTAGTGACTGAAGTGGCCGCTGACCGCTGGAGCCACGACGTTTTTATGCACCCGGATAAGCGCCACCCGGGTACCAGCGTGACTTTTGCCGCCGGTAGCCTGGGCGATATCAGCGGGTTTGACGCTGAGTTTTTTGGTATTTCGCCCCGTGAAGCGGCCAATATGGATCCTCAGCAGCGCATGCTTCTAGAGCTCGCCTGGGAAGCCATGGAAGATGCCAGCATTCTGCCCAGCTCCCTGCGCGGCAGCCAGTGCGGGGTATTTTTGGGCGTGGCCAGCCTCGACTACTCTTATCGCATCGCGGACGATATGGCAGCGATTGATGCCTCCACCGCTACTGGCAACACCTCCAGCATCGCCTCGAATCGATTGTCTTACGTGTTTGACCTGCACGGCCCCAGCATGTCGCTGGATACTGCCTGCTCGTCCTCCATGGTGGCCTTTCACCAGGCCTGCCAATCGATTCGCAGTGGCGAAACCAGTATGGCGCTGGCGGGCGGCATCAGCCTGCACCTGCACCCCTATGGCTTTATCATCTTCTCTAAAGCCAGCATGCTTTCACCCACTGGCCGCTGTCAGGTATTCGATGAAGCGGGTAACGGCTATGTGCGCTCGGAAGGCGGTGGCATTTTCCTGCTTAAGGATTACGACCAAGCGGTAGCCGACGGCGACAATATTATTGCCGTAGTAGCAGGCTCCGCGGTGAACACAGACGGTCACAAATCTGGCCTAACGGTGCCTAACCCAAGCGCCCAAATTGATCTAATGAAGCGCGCCTATGAACAGGCGGGCATCTCGCCGGATGAAATCGACTACCTGGAAGCCCACGGCACCGGCACCGCCGTTGGCGACCCGATTGAAACCCGTGCGATTGGTGAAGCACTCGGCCAGCAGCGCAAAACGCCGCTGCTGATTGGCTCGGTAAAGAGCAACCTGGGCCACCTGGAAACCGCTTCCGGCGTAGCGGGTCTGGCCAAGGCGCTCTACAGCATTCAGCACCGCGAAGTCCCGGCCACGATTGGCATCCGCAAACTCAATCCGCGCATCAAGTTTGATGAGTGGAACATCTCAGTGGTCACCAAAGGCCAGCCGCTGAAAAAACAAGGCCGTCTGGTTATCGGCGTGAACTCCTTTGGTTTTGGCGGGGCCAACGCCCACGTTATTTTGGAAAGCCCTCCTGAACGGGTCAAACCTGAAACGCAGGCGCCAGACTCACCGCTACCGATTCACCTTAGCGCCCGCAGTGAAGCCGCGCTCAGCCAAAGCGCCGAAACGCTCGCCAACTACCTGCGCGAGAACGACTTACGCGAAAGTAGCGACATCAGCCTGTATGACATCGCTTACACGCTGTTCCACCACCGTGACCGGCATAGTCATGGCGCACTGCTGTTTGCACAAACGGCTGAAGAAGCCGCCACGCAACTCAGCGAGTTTGCCGCGGGTGAAACCAACAGCGTTACCACACTCGAGCGCTTGCCCGACGCAGTAGGCCCAGTGTTTGTTTATGATGGCAACGGCTGCCAGTGGGAAACCATGGGGCACGATCTGCTCAGCGATTCGCCGGTTTTCGCCGCGGCGATTGATCGAGTCGACGCACTCTTTCAGCAGCACGGGGATTTCTCGTTACGCGCCGAACTGGAAGGCCGCAATGGGGAGAACCGTTTCCCGCTAACTGAAATCGCCCAGCCAGCGCTGTTTGCACTGCAGGTGGCATTAACTGAGTGGCTGCACGACCAAGGCATTACGCCCACGGCAGTATTCGGTCACAGCGTAGGTGAAGTGGCCGCCGCCTGGGCCTGCGGTGCGTTGAGTCTGGAAGATGCGGTCAAAGTGATTTACTACCGCAGCGACTACCAGGGTAAAACCCGTGGCCTTGGCGAAATGACCGCGGTGGCCATGAGCGCTGACGACATCGCCGCGTGGCTAGAAAAGCCCGAGTTCAATCAGGTATGCCTGGCAGGTATTAACAGCCCGAAAGGCATTACGCTGGCGGGAGATAGCCAACAGCTCAGCGCTTTGGAAGCCGCTCTGGGCGAGCAGGATGTTTTTGCCAAACGCCTGCCCCTGGACTATGCCTTCCACAGCCCCGCGATGGACAGCATTCAAGCTGGGGTCATTGACGCGCTGGCCGATATTACCCCGAGTGCCACGCAGATTCCCTACTACTCCACCGTTACCGGTACGCTGAGTGACGGGCTTGAGCTGGATGCCACCTACTGGTGGAAAAACATTCGTGAGCCGGTGCTGTTTGAAGCCGTCGCTAGCGCGCTGATCGAACAAGGCAATAACGTCTTTGTAGAGATTGGCGCCCACCCCATTCTACGCCGCTACCTCAATGAGTCACTGCGCCAACTGGAGCGACCAGGGTTGGTATTCGGCACCATTGAGCGCCACAAGCCCGGCCTTGAAGGTTTGCAACGTAGCCTAAGCCAACTACTGCTGAGTGGTCTTAGCCTGGCTAGCCGCCACTTCCCGGTGGTCGGTCAGCGTGTGCCGCTACCGCGCTATGCCTGGCAGCACAGCCACCATTGGGTACACGGCACCAATGACGGCCAAGGCCTGCTGTCACGCTATTATCAGCACCCACTGCTGGGCTACCCGCTAGCGCAGCACGAACACACCTGGGAGAGCCAACTCGACACCCAACGCCAGCCCTGGTTAGCCGACCATGTGGTGGGCGAAGGCGCGGTGTTCCCCGGTGCCGGTTTTGTGGAACTGACGCTGGCGGCGGCGCTGCAGCTAAAAGACAGCCCGTTGCTGGATATCGAAGAGTTGGAAATCCGTGCCCCGCTGCTGCTGGACGGCCCCTATGGCCGCACCATGCGGCTTAGCTACCTACCGGAAGATGGCCGCCTGGAGATCCACTCTCGCGAACCTGCCACCGGGGTAGAGTGGCAGTTGAATGCCGTGGCCCGCACCATGCGTGAAAGCCGTGGTTTCCTACTCAACCGCACAGCGCCGGTGATACCTACTCGTGCCCCGGACTACACGCTGGAAGATCACCTGCAGATGGCTGAGCGTATTGGCCTTCACTATGGCCCCGCCTTTCAGGCCATCTCCAGGGGCTGGATTGAAGGCGATGCGGTGATTGGTGAAATAGCTCTGTCGGATGAAGTCCAGGCGCAGCTCAGCACATTGCACGTGCACCCCGGCATTCTGGATAGCGCCTTCCAGATGTTTATCCCACTGCTCGCGCAACATAGTGAGTTTGCCACCCAGCTCGCCTTTGTGCCGGTTCGCGTGGAACGTATTCAAGTGAATACCCAGGCAGGCGTGCCGGTTCTCGCCCGCGCCGTGATGGGTAAGCGCGCACCGCACTCCTTTACCGCCGATTTCGAGCTGTATGACGCCGCCGGTAACGCCGTTGCAGTACTGAGCAAAACCCGCTTCAAAGCGATTCGACTCAACCGCGCCCATCATCAGCACTTCAGCTATTTGGATGTGGAACTGACGCCAGCGCCGCTACACGCAGAACCGCTGGCACTACCTGCCGATGCGCTTGCTCGTCTTGCAGATATCGCCAGCGTTTACGGCGAAAGCACCGGCCAGCGTTACGGCAACGAAGTCGCCCCGCTGCTCGATAGCCTTAGCGAAGCCTTTGCTCAGCAGGGTCTCGGCGTCGATAGCGAAGAAGCACAGCACTCGCCGGACGTTATCTGGCAACTGCTGGTGCAAGACTACCCTGACTACTTTGCGCCCATTCACCTGGTGGGCCGGTTAGGGCTTCACCAACAGGCGCTGCGTAGCGGCACAAGTGACCTGGAAACCCTGGGCATTAGCCACGACCACTTGGCGCGATTAAACCGTGTGTTAGTGGGCGAAAGCGGCTGGCAAGCGTTGGCAGGCGAGTTAGCCGAGTTAATAGATGCGCTGATCGCAGAGCTCCCCGCCGGGCAGCGTTTGCAACTGCTCGAAGCAGGCCCCAGCGCGCCAGCGTTGGGCGAACGCCTACTGGAACGCAGCGCTCAAGCGCTGTATCACGACCTTACCCATTACCGCGTGATCACCACCCTCGACAGCACGCGCCATCAGGCAGAACAGCTGCAAGAGCGTTTCCCGCTGATGGATATGCAGCACCTTGGCCAAAACGAGGTTGCTGCGCTAACCGCCCCCATCGGTGTTGAAAAGGCTCAATTGGCGTTTGTAAGCGTGGATATCACCCACCCGGCCGCCACGCGTCAGTTAATCGAAGCATTACCTGAGCAACTCGCCCCTGGCGCCCAGGTCATGCTGATTGGTATCGCCCCAAGTCGCTGGCTGGATGATCTGCTGGCCACGCCCGGCATCGATCAAACCGCCTTGGAGCAAGATACGCTCATTAGCTGGCTAAACGACCAAGGCTTTGTGGTCTCCGCGCCCATGGCGCTGGAAGAGAGCGACAGCGGCGCCTACCTGCTCCACGCCCACTACCCGTTAGCAGCGGCAGACAACGAGTCCAATACGGCCCAACGGCGTCACTTGGTGGTCGCCGACCACAACAGTGAAGCGCTGGCGGCCAATCTGGTCGAGGCACTGCAATCGCAAGGCGCTTCCGCGCTGCTCAGCGTTAGTCAGAGCGCGCCTGCTGAGCTGCTGGCTCATGCACTGTCTCAACCTGCATTGGCTCAACCTGAAATGGCCCAAGCCGCACCTGATAATCAGGGCGAGCTAACCCTCAATGTGGTTGACCTGCGTGGCCTGGGCGCGAATAGCACTGAAGCGCAAACCGCCCGCTGTAATCACGCTCTGCAGTGGACGCTGGCCTTAGAGCAGCACTCACTTGCTGCCTCTTTATGGTTGGTGACCAACGGGGTAAGCGATTTATGGCAGACAACGTCACCCGCCAGCGCGACAGACGCCCCTGGTGATGCCGTGCTGTGGGGCTTTGGCCGCTCGCTAGCCAACGAAGCCGTCGGCCATAGCGTCTACCTGCTGGATATACCGGCAGCCGTCAGCGAGCCTGCGTTACACGCCTGGGCCACCCTACTGACTCAACCAGATAGCGAAAACGAAGCGCTGATCGATAACCAGGGCCATCGCTTTGCGACGAGGCTGCGCACCCTGCCCGCGCCGCACCCAGCTGCGGAAGGGCAAACCAATGAACAGACCAAGCAGCCGCATCAGGCGATGTCACTGGGCTTTGCCATGCCCGGCCAGCTGCGCCAATTAACCTGGCGTCCGCGCCCGTTGCCACAAGCCAGTGCCGACGAGGTGGAAATCAGTGTTAAGGCCACCGGACTTAACTTCCGCGATGTGATGTACACCCTGGGCTTGCTCTCCGATGAAGCGATAGAGAACGGCTTCGCCGGCCCCACCCTGGGCCTTGAGTTTTCAGGCGTGGTAAAGGCCGTGGGCAGCAACGTCACCCACGTGGCGCCGGGGCAAGCCGTGGTCGGCTTCGGCCCTGCCAGCTTTAGCGACAAGGTCATTGCCAACCAGCACGCCGTTGCAGCGCTGCCGGAAGGCATTAGCTTTGCCGCCGCGGCGACGATTCCGACGACCTTCTTCACGGTCTACTACGCGCTCAAGCATCTGGCGCGAGTCGAACCTGGCGAAAAAATCCTGATTCACGGCGCCGCGGGCGGCGTGGGCATTGCAGCGCTGCAAATCGCCCAGTGGTTGGGAGCGGAAATTTACGCCACGGTGGGCTCCGAAGAGAAGCGCGACTTCCTGCGTCTGATGGGCATCGAGCGACTCTATGACTCGCGCTCACTCACCTTCGCCGAAGAGATCCTGGAAGACACCCAGGGCGAAGGCGTGGATGTGGTGCTCAACTCCCTGGCCGGGGAAGCGATCAACCAGAACCTGCGCGCCCTGCGCCCGTTCGGCCGCTTCCTGGAGCTGGGCAAACGCGATTTCTACGAAAACACTCATATTGGCCTGCGCCCGTTCCGCAATAACCTCAGCTACTTCGGTATCGACTCCGACCAGCTAATGAAGGTGCAGCCTGCGCTGACACAACGCCTGTTTGGCGAGATGATGGCGCTATTTAACGACGGTACCTTAAGCCCGCTGCCGTTTACCTCGTTTAGCCACACCCAGGTAATCGACGCCTTCCGCTATATGCAGCAGGCGCGCCAGATCGGCAAAGTGGTAGTGACCTATGAACAACCCATAGCGCCACCCAAGAACGAGGTGTTGGGCACGGCAGCGATGCAGCTCTCCGCAGATGCCAGCTACCTGGTCACCGGCGGCCTGGGTGGCTTTGGGTTAAGAACTGCTCAGTGGCTGGTAGAGAAAGGCGCGCGGCAGTTGATCCTACTCAGCCGCAGCGGCCCCACCAGTGAAGAGGCTCAGGCAGCCATTGCGTCGTTTGAACAGCAAGGCGTTACGATACTCGCCGCCGCCTGCGATATTACCGACCGCACTGCGCTGGCCGATGTGCTGGAGCGCGCCAAGGGTGAACTAGCACCGCTGCGAGGCATTGTGCACGCCGCCACGGTGATCGACGACGGTTTGATTCGCAATCTGGATGCCGAGCGCATTCAGAAAGTGTTAGCGCCCAAAATCGATGGCGCCCGCCACCTGGACGCACTCACCCGCGAGGCGGAACTGGAGTTCTTCGTGCTCTACTCATCGGCCACCACCCTGTTCGGCAACCCCGGTCAGGCCAACTATGTGGCCGCCAACCACTGGCTGGAGGCGTTCGCCGCCAATCGCCGTGCCGCGGGTTTACCAGCCACCTGCGTACGCTGGGGCGCCATTGAAGATGTCGGCTTCCTGGCTCGTAACACCCGCACCCGTGATGCGCTGCAAGAGCGCTTGGGCGGTTCCGCGCTACGCTCGGATGACGCGCTGAAAGTGCTCGAACAGATGCTGCTGGCCCCTGGGCCAAGCCTTGGTGTACTGGAACTAGAGTGGGGCGCGCTTGCTCGCTTCCTCCCCACTGCCGAAGCGCCGCGCTTTAACGAAATTGCCCGCGCCAGCGACGACGACGGCAGCGCGGATGCAGATGACGACATCAGCGCCCTGCTCGCCGACCTCTCACCCGAGGAGCTGCACAGCACCGTCACCGATCTACTGCGCGCCGAGCTGGCCAGCATTCTGCTGATTGATGAAGAGAAGCTCGATATTCACCGCTCGGTCTACGATATGGGCTTCGACTCCCTGATGGGCGTTGAGCTAATGACCGCTATCGAGAACCGCTTGGGCGTTCAGGTGTCAGTGATGGTGCTCAGTGAAGCATCGACACTCGACAAACTGGCGGGCGTGCTGATTCAGAAAATGCATCAGCACGACGATGTTGAAGACGCTCCGCAAGATGCGATAGCCTCACTGGCCGCACAACATGGCACTGAAGATTTAGGCCCTGAAGGGTTCACCACTGAGCCTACGTCCGCTTCCTCATCACCCGCGACTGAGACTCCATGACCGCCAAGCGCTCTGAACTGAAACAGCAATTGTTGGAACAAGCACGCCGGCGTACTACGCCGCGTGCTGCCAGCGCCACGCCCTCTTCCAATGGGCAAGGCGGAGAACAACGCACGGTGCCCGAGCGCTTCACGCGCTTTGATGCCCAGCCGGGCTATCAGCAAATCGCCATGATGCGCCAGGCCGCCGATCAGCTGGGCCTGGTCGACCCATTCTTCAAGGTCCACGAAGGCACCGCCGGGGCGACCAGCGTGATCAATGGGCAGACCTGCATCAACTTTGCCAGCTACAACTACCTCGGCTTCTCAGGCGACCCGCGCATTAATCAAGCCGCCTGCGATGCCGTGGCGCGTTACGGCACCTCGGTTTCCGCCAGCCGCGTGGTCTCCGGCGAACGGCCTATCCACCAAGAGTTGGAGCAGGCCCTCGCCACTGCCTACGACGTTGAAGATGCAGTGGTATTTGTGAGCGGTCACGCCACCAATGTCTCCACGCTGGGACACCTGCTGGGCCCTAAAGATTTAGTGCTCCACGACGAGTATATCCATAACAGCTCGTTGGTTGGCGCGCAGCTTTCCGGCGCCAAGCGCATGTCGTTTAGCCATAACGACCCCGCCGCGCTGGAAGCCCTGTTGGCCCGGCATCGGCATCAGTTCGAACGCGTTCTGGTAGTGATCGAAGGGCTCTACAGCATGGATGGCGACATCCCTGAGCTGCCGCGTTTTATCGAACTGAAGCAACGCTATCAAGCCTGGCTGATGGTCGATGAAGCCCACTCCTTTGGGGTCATGGGCGACACCGGCCTGGGGCTGCGCGAGTATTTCGATATCGACCCGCGCGACGTGGATATCTGGATGGGCACCATGAGCAAAACCATGGCAGGCTGCGGCGGCTATATCGCAGGCAGCAAGCCGCTGGTGGAAACACTACGCTACCTGGCCCCCGGTTTTCTCTACAGCGTGGGCATGCCCGCCCAAGTCGCCGCCCCCTCGCTAGCCGCGCTGCAGCTGATGCAGCAAGAACCCGAACGGGTTCAGCGCCTGCATGCTATTTCGCGCTACTTTCTTGAACAGGCCACTGCCCGCGGCTTGGATACCGGCAAAAGCATCGGTGCCGCGGTCGTACCGGTGATTATTGGCAGCTCCGCGGCGGCTGCCCGGCTTTCTAACGCATTGTTAGAACAGCACATCAACGTACAGCCGATTCTGCACCCAGCGGTACCCGAAAAAAGCGCACGGCTGCGCTTCTTTCTCTCCTGTGAGCATACCCAGGCGCACATTGACCAAACGCTTGATGCACTCACCGCGCTACTGCCATAATTTTGTAACGCTTTTCCAGACGCAAGGATGATGGCATGGATGTTTACAATGACCAGGAGGGCGCAGCAACGCCCGCCTGGTACGTTATTCAGTGCAAAGGGGGCGAATCATTTCGCGCTGCCGAACACCTCGCCAACCAAGGTTATGAGGTATTTCACCCTGTCCTGAAGAGCCAACGCAAGCGCCAGGGAAAGCTCACCACGGTGACCGAGCCGCTCTTCCCCTACTACCTGTTTATCTGTTTGGATCAGTTGGTCAGCAACTGGCGTCCGATTCGCTCTACTCGCGGGGTGCTACGCCTGCTGACCTTCGGTGACAGGCCCGTCGCCGTGCCCTCACAGCTTGTCGAGACCCTACGCGCTCAGCCGCACAGCAAGGAAGGGATTCACACCTACTTCAGCGCTGGCGAGAAAGTCACCATCACCGACGGCCCCTTCAAAGACCTGGAAGCCATCTTCACCCGCCTTAAAGGCGAAGAGCGCGCCATCGTCCTGCTCAACGTGCTCAATCGGCCACAGTATTTGGAAGTACCGCTAGACACCCTAAGCAAGCCGTAGGCTGCCCCACCGCTAATAACAATGCGCTACAATGGGCCTTTATAAGCCAATTATTTTGCATGGAGGCACGGGTGGCAACCTATCGACGCGCGCATGTTCCTGGCGGCTGCTACTTTTTTACAGTCGTCACCTACGCACGACAACCCCTGTTGGCGGATCGTCTCAATATTGAAGCCCTTGGTCGTGCCTTCCGCACAGTTCGAGAAGAGCGCCCCTTCGTAATGGATGCGTTTGTACTGCTCCCCGACCACCTCCACTGCCTCTGGAGACTGCCTGAAGGCGACGCGGACTACTCCTCACGCTGGCGGGATATCAAAAAATACGCCTCACAGGAATTCTTCTTCCCGCCCGGTACCCATAACGTCTGGCAGCGCGGCTTCTGGGAACACGTCATTCGTGATGAAAACGACTGGCAACGCCATATGGATTACATCCATTACAACCCCGTCAAACACGGCTGGTCTAGAGCACCCCGCGACTGGGAATGGTCAAGCTTTCAACAATGCGTACAAAAAGGCTGGTACACCCCCGACTGGGGCACCCAACAAGCCCCCAACGTCGCCGATATGGATTGGGAGTGATGGCGAAAACTCCGGCACCGCTTCGCGCTGCTTCCGCGGGTGCGCTTCGCTTACCACGCGCTACTAAATCTCGCATGCACATTGAGGTGGGGATGCCACCGGAATCGAGTGATTGTCGTAGCGCGTGGTAACGAGAAAGCGAGTTCAGCGAGCGTTTCGAGGCACCCGCGGGAGGCGGCGGAACGACGCCCAGTGGCACCCCAACCTTCCTACATGGGCCAACCCCGGCACCGCTTCGCTCTACGCTACCTTTTGAGAGTGAGTTTCCAGCATTGCAGCAATGCTCAAGTGGTAATCAATATCCGGCCATTCAATACCGGTGGCGTCACAAATAAACAGGTAATGCCGCAAGACCTTCACAGAGGCCTGCTCAAGTTCTGGATACCAGCTCATAGGCGTTGAAATGCGCCGCCCATCACTCAATTCGACATGAAGATAATGGTCGTCAAAATGGACTTCTTTACCTGATAAACCAGTCATTCCACACCTCCAAAAATTCCTGTCTATGCAAACTTACTAGCTCAAGACACTCCTTGAGCTCTTGCTTCTTTAGTGACGAATAAATTACCACACTAGTCTCAGTCTCAATTTTAGCCCAGCCTCCTGCCTTCATCACATGCACATGTGGCGGAGGATGTTCATTTGCATAGAAAAAGAATTTGAAACCTTTTTCATTAAGTAGAGTTGGCACTTCATTATCTCTTGCAGTGATGCTAGAAGCATACCAACCCCCTTGCACATCGTCACTTATAAGCCTAAGCGAATACGGCTCTCCAACACATTCACAGCCAACTACATTATTGCTTCAACATCACCATCTCACCAACCCCGGCACCGCTGCGCGATGCATCCGCGGGTGCGCTTCGCTTACCACGCGCTACTAAATCTCGCATACACATGAGGGTGGGGATTCCAAGGATGTGTGCACATGGCCATGGCACGTCATCACGCCACCGAAGCCAAACCGTAGCGCGTGGTAACGAAGAACGCGAGCTGAGCGAGCGTAAAGCCACCTTCTCAATCACTGCCAAACAAATCGCGGGTGTATACCTTGGATTCCACATCGCTAAGCTCAGTGACCATGCGATTAGCCAGGATGACATCACACTTGTCTTTAAACGCCGCTAAATCGCGCATAACGGTTGAGCCAAAGAATTTATCTTCTTCCAACACCGGCTCGTAAACGACCACTTCCACACCTTTCGCTTTGATGCGCTTCATAACACCTTGCATGGCACTGGCGCGGAAGTTATCCGAGCCCGTTTTCATGATGAGACGGTAAACCCCAACCACAGTCGGATTGCGGCGCAGTACGGACTCGGCAATAAAGTCTTTACGCGTGCGGTTGGCATCTACAATTGCCTGAACCATATTACTCGGCACATCAGCATAGTTGGCGAGCAGTTGCTTGGTATCCTTCGGCAGGCAATAGCCGCCATACCCAAAGCTGGGGTTGTTGTAGTGCTTACCAATACGCGGGTCTAGGCCAACGCCTTGAATGATCTGCTTGGCATCAAGACCATGGGTTTCCGCATAGGTATCTAATTCATTAAAGTAAGCGACCCGCATTGCCAGATATGTATTCGCAAACAGCTTGATTGCCTCGGCCTCGGTGCTGTTCGTCAACAATACCTCTATTTCTTCGGCAATCGCCCCCTGCTTGAGGAGTTCAGCAAAGGTCTCACCCCGCTCGGAACGCTCCCCGACAATAATGCGTGAAGGGTAAAGATTATCGTAAAGCGCCTTTCCTTCTCGTAAGAATTCAGGCGAGAAAATAAGGTTTTGCGTGTTAAAGCGTTCAGCGGCACCTTTGGTGTACCCCACTGGCACGGTGGATTTTATGACCATCACCGCCTCAGGGTTAATCTGCATGACCTGCTCAATAACAGCTTCAACGCTTTTAGTATTGAAATAGTTGGTTTGAGGATCGTAATCAGTGGGAGTGGCAATAATCACGAACTGCGCGCCAGCGTAAGCCTGCTCGGCATCCAGCGTCGCAGTAAAATTCAGGTCAGTACGATTTAAAAAAGCCGCTATTTCAGCATCCTCAATCGGAGAAAGGCGATTGTTCAACAGCGCTACTTTCTCGGGGACGATATCCACCGCGACCACTTCGTGGTGCTGCGCTAACAACATCGCATTGGAAAGCCCCACATAGCCGGTTCCTGCAACGGCAATTTTCATCCAAATAATTCCTAAAATTAATATAAAACAACAACTTGAAGCAAATTCAAAAAGCATAGCAGGCACCACTAAAGGTGCCCGCCGAAGGATGAAACGGCCTCAAAGAATCTATTTCAACACACCAGCCAGCAATGCCTGGGCGTTCCCAATCAATTCATCCAAGTGCTGTGCGCCTTTGAAGCTTTCGGCATACACCTTGTAAAGCGATTCAGTGCCGCTTGGCCGAGCGGCAAACCAGCCGTTTTCGGTGGTGACTTTGATGCCGCCAATAGCAGCGCCATTGCCCGGCGCGTCTACCAATACAGCGGTGATAGCGTCGCCTGCCAGAGTTTTCTCAGTCACGCTCTCAGCACTCAGCTTTTTAAACGCCGCTTTCTCTTCGGGTGAACAGGCGGTATCGACGCGCTTGTAAAAAGGCTCACCAAAGCGCTCGGTAAGCGTGCGGTAATACTCGCTGGGCGTTTTGCCGGTGACCGCCATAATTTCCGCTGCCAACAAACACAGCACGATGCCGTCTTTATCGGTGGACCACGCCTTACCGTCGCGGGTTAGCAAGCTGGCGCCTGCACTCTCTTCCCCGCCGAAGGCAAGCCAGCCCTCGTGCAGGCCATCCACGAACCACTTGAAGCCTACCGGCACTTCGTAAAGCTCGCGCTGGTGGGAAGCCACCACTCGGTCGATCATGGAAGAGGACACCAACGTCTTGCCGATCTTCAGGCTAGCCGCCCACTCTGGGCGGTGGGTGATCAGGTAATCGATGCACACGGCCAAAAAGTGGTTCGGGTTCATCAGGCCACTGGCATCAACTATACCGTGGCGATCGGCATCGGGGTCGTTGCCAAAAGCTATATCAAAGCGGTCTTTAACCTTGAGTAGGTTAGCCATTGCTGCCGGGCTAGAGCAATCCATACGAATTTTGCCGTCGTGATCCGGCGGCATAAACGCAAACTCAGGATCAACTATAGTATTCACGACATCAAGATTCAGGTCGTAGTGCGCCGCTATCGCCTGCCATACCGGCAACGCGGTGCCGCCCATGGGGTCAGCACCTAACGCTAAGTTGGCGCCCTGAATAGCGGCCATATCCACTACGCTGCCAAGCTTGGCAACGTAATGCGCAGTGAAATCGTACTCCTGGGCGTGGGCAATCGCCTCATCCACCGGCACGGCGGGTATATCTTCCAACTGGCGCAGCAGGTAAGCGTTTGCACGCAGTTCAATCCAGCCGGTGGCATCAGTATCCGCGGGGCCACCATGGTGCGGATTATACTTAATACCGCCATCTTCCGGCGGATTGTGCGAAGGCGTGATGATTAAGCCATCCGCAAGCGCCACATCGGGCGCCGCCAGGTCATGGGGATTATTATGGTGCAGGATCGCCTGGCTAATCAGCGGCGTCGCGGTGTAGCCGTGATCTTTCTCGACAAATACCGGCACCTTGTTGGCAGCCAACACTTGCAGCGCGCACTCCCAGGCAGGGCGAGAAAGCGCGTGGGTATCGAAACCTAAAAACAGCGGCCCCTGATAGCCCGCCTCACGCCGGTAGTCAACCACCGCCTGGGTGATGGCATAAATATGCGAAGCATTAAACGTACGCTCAATGGAGCGGCCACGATGGCCAGAGGTACCAAACGACACGCGCTCCCCAACGACGTTAGCGCTGGGTCGCTCTTCATAAAAAGCTTTAACAGTAGATTCCATGGTTCCCTCTCCCTGTTTATCTTATTGCGGCACGGCACCACTACGTTTTAGCCAAAACTGCACAGCTGCTTCTACGTTACCGATACGTTTTGCATCAACAGCGGCTTGCTTAGCCATGTTGGCAGCCGCTATGGGGTTTTCTAACAAGTGTTCTAACGCACTTCGCCATTCAACGGGCGCATCATTGACTAGCAAACCATTTTTTCCGTGCTGGACAATCTCAGTGTACGGGTAACGATTTGAGTATATTCCTACCCCGCCCATGGCGGTAATATCAAAAAATTTGATGAAAGATTTGCCATGGTTAAACGGGGTATTTAACAACGGGGCTAGGCCTATATGGCAGCGGTGCTCTCGTTGATAAACCTTAAACGTCTCCCAGGCTAAGGGGCAAGGCGCGTTTAAGCGTGGCAGCGTGATTAAACTTTCTGGAGTGTGTGGCCCCAGCATAATTTCCACCTGGGTATCCATACGCTGGGACTGCATGCCTTCTATGGCCGGGGCGATGTGCATAAGGTCAGCTAAATGCGCCCGCGTGCCGTAAAAGCCGATTTTCCAGTTAGCGCTGGAAGATGGCGGTTGCGAGAAATGCTGAAGTGAAGGCAGAGGAGTAATCAGAGGTGGCGTGAGCACTTGAACATTATCGTGCTCGCTAAAAAAACAGCGCGCCAATTGCTCGCTAGAGGCCACCACTTCATCAGCCAGTGACACTAAGCGAGGTTGATGTTTAGCAATCCCACCCATTCGCTTACGGTAGGCAGCCGGTAAGGTTGGGTCATTGGACGCCGCAAAAATATCATCATCGATTAAATAGGCAATATAGCCAAAAGCATCGCGGTGACGTTCTAGCCAGCGCAGCCAACCTAACGGTAGCGAGCGGCAAAGCAGCAGATTAGCCCCCGCGTAACGGCGCAGCAGAGAACGGCCATGTACCCAACTGGCTCCTAAAGAGCGGGAAGCGACAAAACGTTCGACCGTCATGCCCCGACTGCGCAGACCAGGGGCAGCAGATGCCAAGAAATAGATATCCTCGGTAGGCCGCGCCCCTTCGCTTAGAACAACCCAGGTGGTGTGGCTACTCACGGTACATCCTTGATTAAGATAGTTCTTCTCCTTCTCACTAGCCCCTATTCAGCACTGCTGCGCGGGAGACGCCCAACTCCTGCACAGGCAAACCCCGGCAACGCTGCGCGCTGCTTTCGCGGGTGCGCTTACGCTTACGCCGCGCTACGAAAATCCACCCTTCAGCTTTGTGCACGAACCCGTAGCGCGTGGTAACGAGAATGCGAGCTCAGCGAGCGTTTGAGGCACCCGCGGGAGGCGGCGGAACGACGCCCCGTGGCACAGAACCAAACCCCGGCAACGCTTCGCGCTGCTTTCGCGGGTGCGCTGACGCTTACGCCGCGCTACGAAACCCACAAAGCCAGATATGTGCTCATATCGTAGCGCGTGTTAACGAGAACGCGAGCTCCGCGAGCGTTTCGAGGCACCCGCGAGAGGCGGCGGAACGGCGCCCCGTGGCACAGAACCAAA
>NZ_HG423343.1:5322039-5336019 GCF_000982975.1 Halomonas sp. A3H3
GCGAGCGTTTCGAGGCACCCGCGGGAGGCGTCGGAACGACGCCCCGTGGCACACCACCGTCCCCGGCACCGCTGCACGCAGTGACGGAGTTATTTGCCTGTAACCGCGTACATTTTGAACTGTTTATATAACTTGTAAATATGGGCCCGCAACTGGGCAGCCTCTTCAGACCGCATGAAATGAGCGACGTCCAAACATTGGAACAGATAGGTGAACACCAAGGCACCCAACTGCTGGTCAGCTCTTTTTCCAGTCAAGTTTTCTACGGCTGTCCAGGGCAGTCCACGCAACAGAAGCGCCGCATCGAACCCTAACGGTAGATATCCCCATCGATCCCAGTCAATAAGCGCTACTTGCTGCTGCTGAGTATCAATAAGCACGTTATTACGATGCAGGTCACCATGCGATAAGACGCGTGGCAAGCGTGCAGTTACACGCATTAAAAAGACAAAAAATGTCAGTTCAACCTTGTTACCACCTTCACGCAAAGCCTGAGCACATACCGATGGAAGCAGCCTATGTAATAAGCTTTTAAAACGGCTGGTGCGGCGTTTTAAAGCGCTGCGCCCAGCTTCGCCAGCTTGTTGAAGAGTGTGAAGTTGAGCCATTACCATAGGCACCCACGCTTCCCACCCGTTGCCCACTTCTTCCAATGTTATGCCTGGCTGAAAAGCAAACATCTGTAGCATATGCTTTTCTTGCGGAAACGCAGCCAATAAAGGCGGCGCGGCTATACGATTAGGCGTGATCACTTTGTCATAAAGCTGCATCACGTTTGCATGAGCCTTGGGCTCTACATCAAAACGCGCCATGACAGGAGCCTGGTTAGCAACGTTAAGTACAGCGCCAGCCATTCGTCGTTCAGCAGACTGCCCAAACAGGGGTTTAAATCTATCAACCAACAATTGATCAGGAAGCGAAGCCACGGCTTTATACTCCGCGTGCTGATGGGAGATGGCAATAGGTAACCAATCGCTTTGCTTCGGATGCCTAAAGAGCCAAGGGCTATGCCGCAATGGCACGTCTTTCGGCGTTACCACGCGAACGACATCTCCATGCTTCAGCGCCAACGTTCCATGAAAACCCACGTTGCCACTCAACGAAAGCCCTGCCTTTTTCACATCCGCTCGTGGGCGGTTACAAGACAGCCGGCAACGTGTTCGGCCATTCACCACCACAGTCACGTATGGCGATAGGCTCCAGCCACTAATTGCATCCTCACTAACCCGGTCTATAAAACCTAGTACGCCCGGTTTTTTTATTACTTTCAACATAACCTATTACTTGAATATCCAGCGAAAATTGTTGATTGATGTATCAAAGTGTCTGATAAGTACCACTACACGGGTACTTTAAAATTTATATGGATATTCAAGCGTTTATCGCAACGAGAAATCCTCATGAACCAAGGTCAGATTAGGATTGTAGGCCGGGTCACTGTCCAGTAATTCGCCCCAGGTTTTGCGCATATAGGCATATTCGCTTAGCCAACGCGCACGCTTTTCAGGGGTGTCATCGGCACCGCGGGAAATGGATTCATGATGGTAAAGCTCAGCAAACGGTGTCCACAGATTACGGTAACCCGCCTCACGAACCTTAATGCATAAATCCACATCGTTGTAAGCGACAGCCAGATCTTTCTCGTTCAAACCATTAACAGCATCGAAGACCTCTTTACGCAGTAGCAGACAGGCTGCCGTCACGGCAGAAAGGTTCTGAGCCACTTTCAAGCGCCCCATATAACCATCTTCGTCACGCTGAAAGAAGCGATGGGCATGTCCCGCTAAGCCACCTAAACCAAGAATCACACCACCATGCTGGATGGTGTCATTGGGGTAGTAGAGCTTCGCGCCTACACAACCAATATCAGGGCGTGAAACCTGCTCTACCATCTCCGTCAGCCACTGCCCATCAATCGGCTCTACATCATTATTGATTAAACCAATAACACTTCCCCGAGCATGGTCGGCACCATAGTTATTGATGGATGAATAATTAAACGGAGCGTTCCAGGACAACACCTTTACTCGGGTGTCACGGGCTGCCACTTCGTCCAAATACGCCAGGGTCTCTTTGCAGCTGCTTTGGTTATCCAGAATAAGCAGTTCAAAGTGGCTATAGTCGGTACGGTCTAAAATAGCATCAACACAAGGGCGCAATATATCGACGCCATCGCGGGTAGGCACCAGCAAGCTCACCAAGGGTTCTGGCGTAGGCATCGGCCAACGAATGCGCTGCGTGCCGGGTAATAACCCTGGCGCTACTTGTGCAACCTGCCCACAGGCCTCTAAATGCTGCTCAACAGCCCCAACATAACTGGAAGGCGTTGTGGCAGCCCCCGGTGCACCGTGATAGGCAATATGGGGTACGTGGGCAAGCTGTTGCGACGAAAAATGATCGCGCCATGTTACGTCCAACGTTTGTACGTAATCCAGCCAATCAGGGTTATTGGCATTGTCACCACACATATCGGCTGAAAGGCGTGGAAAAAAGCGGTGCTGGTAACACACGGCCCGACCAATATACGGCATCGAAAGCAGCAAATCAGCATTCCACTCAGGCTTAAACTGCGGCGAGTGCCGAACACCCTCCTCGTCAAGGCTATCCTCATCGGCTATCAGCATCTGCGCTTGAGGATTATCTGCAGCAATACTGGCCATATGAAACAGTGCATTCGCCGCTAAACGATCGCCTGGGCGTAAAAACCATATCCAGGAATGTTTGCAATAGGAAAGGGCCTCTATCCGCAAGGCCGCAACACTGGTGGCATGACTTTCTACAACGCGAAGAACGGGCATCTCACGCTGCCATTCTTCTAACCATGCCTGCCAGCCATGAAATGCCGAAGAAGGTAACAAAAGTATGGCCTGCCGCGGCGACAAGGACTGCTCTGCCACACTGGCCAGGCTGCTTTTTAAGCTGTTTTGTAAAGCCTGTAACGCATCAGGCGTCGCCTCGCCAATAGGGCATACCAACAAAATACTGCAATCAAAAGAGTGCACATGGTGGCGCATGGCCACTTCATGGTCGCTAGGCGCACGCCTTCGTTCTATCTGACGAATCCACTGCTGGTAGTGGCGACGAGTGGAAAAACTAATAAATGTACTTTCGTAGTCCTCTAGGGCAATGGTTTGCCATTTGCGGCTCTGTTTACGCGCCTGCTGCTTCAAACTGAGCTCAATTTCTTTCAAAGAAAGATCACGGTAGTGTTCATGCATGTTGGATAACCGCTGCAGCAAACGGTTATAGGCAAACATTGGCGTTAGCCATACGAAGCGAAAATGTTCCAGGGAAAACGTGCCCGTGGCGTTCATGGGCGCAAACGTCACACGTTTCACACCCCATGGCACGTATACAAGCCGCTTCGTGATCTTACCCACACGCAGAGGTAGCTCTACCGTTAACGAGCGCCGTGCAGACTCAAACGTGAGGCTAGATACCACACTGGTCACGTCTCGCTCACAGGCAATTTCGACCATGTTCCAGCCAGGCAACGGTAACTGCCCTTCTAACGCAAAAAGCGGCTCCGCGCCCAGGGATTGCCATTCACCAGGGCGTGAAGCCGCCTTTAATTGCTGTAAAGGAACAAATTGCTGAGGGCTGCGGTGGTGAGGATACCAAGGCTTATCGCGTGACGTGTGGTTAGCATTCATTCAAAAGCGTCTTATCCGGCGGATATGGAGCGAGCATGTTACCAGCCCTTAGGCTGCGTCACACCAGCCTGTTATAAAACCCTGCTAGGCTCTGTCTGAAAAGTCGGCGAGCGAAGGCCAGACAAGGCAAAAATCGGCGAAAAGACGGAGTTTACATGGTGTAAATGAGTACTTTGAGCCGATTTTTAACGCCGTATGGTCGAGCGCAGCCAGTTTTCAGACAGAGCCTAGACTAGCCAGGGTGTTAAATTAAGTTTATGAATCAAGGCATCATCGCGTGCGACGGAGATCTTTCGCTTAGCCACTGAAGCCCACTCATCTTCAGATAGCCTGGCGCGTTTTTCATCGATTAACTTCAAAAGTGACTGATCCACCTCAGGTACTTGCACCATAAACCGTGCATTGGTTTGCATCACCAAATAAGCCGGATTAACCGCTTTCACCAGCTCAGGGTCGAGGCTTCCCGCGCTGTGTACAAACACCACTTGTTGAAACAGACGGCATAAGTAGTTAAGCATTGAATAGCTGGAAGACGAGCCAAAGAGTAAACACACACTAGGCATCAGTGCCTGGTCATTCACTAACACCGACAAACGCCCAAAGTTGGGCAAGCCATTATCATAATAGCGGCACTTCATATAGCTAAACGAGCGCAGCACCTCTATGTTGCAATGGCGTTCCGGCGTAAATTTATTGCCCAAGTCGCCGACAATTGTACGTTGCACGTACTCATCTTCGGCAAAAAGCGCGTTAACCGCATTGGGATCAAGGTCAAGCGCCGTTGCCAGCGCTTTTGCAGCCACCATCGCGCCTTGCTGGGACCAGTGGCTATCCGTGCGAATAAAGGCCTCATCACCCAACTGGGTCAAAAGCGCCTGGGGGTACACAATGCTGTGTGCTTCCGGCAACGCCATTAACTGTTGTATGGGGCCATTGCTACCTTCAGTAAACGGATGATAGCTAGGCCCCATGACACTCTCTTTAGACGGTGCCACCAACACCGCATGAGCGGCCTCGGCACTGTCAGCCAGTTGCTCAACGGCTTGAAAGTACTGTTGCCACTGCTCTACCCCTCCTTCCGTTAGGCGAAGCCGCCCCCGGTACTGATCAACACTCCCATTGGTATCATTATCCAAAAACAACCACCCCTGCTTACCCTCAAGCACTTTAAGGGAAGGAGGCAGTGCATCATCTAAATGAACATCAGACGGTATATCTACCTGGGAAAGGGGAAACTGCATATCTCCTAAGCGCAGAAACAGTGAGAACTGCTCCAAACGGTGAGGAACCGTAAAACGAAAGCCACACTGCACTTGAGGGTGGGACTCATCAGCGGTTCCAAAAAGCGCTTCAATGACATCAGGACGGCGTATCGACAGAGGGTGGCAAAGCTCAAAGGTTTTGCTCCAGCGAGCAATTATTTCAGCCTTGCCTACCCACTCGGCTAACGCTTCAGGCAGCACTACCCACCCCTGCACGACCCACCCCCCTGGGAGCAACCACGGGGGGCGTTGCGCATCAGGGAAATCAAGGTGCCAGCGGAGCCCTGAGGTATAGCGGTCTAAAGTGTCCCGCCCAACAAACCGTTTAACAAAGCGAGCGAAACGTATGGCTGGCATCTCCCACGGGGTTTTAAGGGCTCTGTTTTGAAGAGCTCTGTTTTGAAGAGCTCTGCTTTGAAGGACTATGCTTTCAATCATTCTCAGTGAAACCGTCCATAGCTGACTGTAAGAACGCTTGATCAGGCCCATAACGATGGGCCAAGTGGACACTCAGACAACCCCGTTACGGGAAAGTGCAGAAGTGTCATAAGCGACGCTCTTCCAGTCAGAGATCCCACACCGCTTTACGAAAGCCAAGGGTATGTCGCGTTGGTTCATCCCACTGATTTTTCCTGAACATTAGATCGAATTGACTATTGGAACGACCAGACAGCACCCGAGTAGACTTCTGCAGTTTATGCACGACACAAGCATCGCTGACATGGTAAATCCGCAGCCCTAACAGGTGTCTTACCACATCGCAGTAAATACGATCAGAACGGTAATGGCGGCCAAACTGCGCATCCAGAGGCCCAGCGCTACGATATGTTTCGCGGGGAATATAGACACAGAAGAACGGTGCAAAGCTGATCTCCAGCACTCTTCCGTCATGCAATAACGGCGGAGTCACAATATTACCGTGATGAGCCGAAAGATTGACATCACAGGGTTGATCGGCGTCGGCATAAGGCACGTGGGTGGTTAAAGTGGGCGTACCACCAGGTAAAATTTGCTGGGGAACGACCAGGCCGCACTCTGGCAATTGAGTCGCTGCCAGTTGCATAGCTTCCAACGCGCCTGGCTCAACCTGCGCATCATTATTAAGCAGCATCAAATCGTGGTCTGTTTTAGCCGCTGCCAATCCCAGGTTAACTGCGTGAGTAAAGCCATAGTTGCAGGAATTAAAAATTGCTTTCAGGCGCCCGGCAGCCTGAGCCTCTTCAAGGAACTTCTTCACCGGAGACGAAGAGTCATTATCGACAACGATCACCTCCAGCTTATCGCCCAGCGCCAACGCTTCCAGGCTAGTGAGGCAATCACGCAGATCCTCCAACGACTCATAGCTGGGGATAACCACCGACACCCCTCGCTGCAGTGCAGTAGAGGCAGTTGATTTAGCGGCAGACCACTGATGCCCAGTTGCCTCACGTACCTGGTCTAAATAGCCCACGTACTCCGTGTTAGCCGTCAACGTGTTAGCGGCACGGCCATAATAATAGTGGGTTAATACGACTGGCACTGAACAAAGCCGTACCCGCTGGCTATAGCGGCGGATCAAATCCCAGTCCACAAACCTCGGCAGCGTCTCGTCAAAGCCCCCACACTGTTGATAGGCCTCGCGAGTGTGACAAAACGCATTGAGGTCTACATAGTTCCTATTGAACAACAATGCGCGATTCAAAGGACCAAACAGCACGCCTGAAGGCTCTGTGGCATTGCCGGTGTAGCGATATAAGCCTGAATAAAACGCCTGAGCTGTGGGTTCGCGGCTAAAAGCCCCCACCATGGCAGCCAAATAGCGTGGATCCCAAACGTTATCAGAGTCCAGGTAAGCGATATAAGCCCCCTGCGCTACCTCCAGCCCTTGGTTGCGCGCATGGGAGACACCTCGGTTTTTTTTCAGAGCAATCAGTTGAATACGTTCGTTTTTGGCGGCCTGCCGCTCACACCACTCACGGGTGCCATCGGTACTGCCGTCATCTACCAACAGCAATTCCCAGTTGGCATACACTTGGCTACTCACCGACTCGACCGCTGCCTCAATGGTATCCAAACGGTTAAAGCAAGGCATAATGACAGTAACTAGCGGCGCCTTTGCGAGTGCTTGCGCATCACGAGTCAGCCCATCCGCCACGTTCTCCATGGCGGCCAAGCATCGCTTATCAGCCTCGCGAAACGGGCGCGACAGATAAGGATCAACCAGACCATGGGCAAGATAACCCGCAAAATCGCTAAAGGAACGCTGAAACTCCCAGACAGCATCGCCACTGGCCACCACATGACCACTCAGGGTATCGATTAACTCAAGGTGATGGTTTTGGCCGTCTACCAACTCAACCGGCGGATATGTCTCAAAGGCATGGCGCCCTTCATGAACACCGTTATCACGTAGGTCATTGCGAAACTGGTTAGCGATCACTTCAATCTCATGGTGACCATCAATACGGATCAACGCCGAACGCGGCGCGCTGGAACCACTGTCCGCCAGCCAGCCACAAATCGCGAGATCACCGTTGAGGTTAAGATCGCCATTCAACCCCTGTTTTCTGGCCGCTTTCACACCACTAGTACCAAGCACCTGCAATTCTTGAAGGTCACTGTTATCGATCAGCAGCTCTGATGGCATGGTGCTTTCCAGCCCGGTCTCCATCTGATAAGGCGAAAGCTCGCCATTAGACCCATGGGGTAACAGCAACACCCGCTCTGACTGGGGGCGCACGACACCACCCACCAAGCGTTCCAACGCATGGGACAACTCACCATCCTGCTCGCCGGTTTCTGGCTCAAACATTAATGGCGCCACTTCGGCGGCCAAAGCAGATAGCGCTTGGGGGCGGCACCAAAACATACTGCCAGCAAAAAAGCCCCAGTCGCTTTCCAGCGATACATTGACCCGTGGTGCAAGCTTTTCCAACCAAGGGCCATTGCCAAAGCGCATTGACAGTTGGCTCATAAACAGCCGCTGAGGGCCTGCTAACTGCAAGCGGGGGTCGCTGCGTAGCTTATGCAGCAACGCCTGCACGCCGCCGCCACTCGGCAATACACTGCTCAAAAGCGTATCCCGCCACTGTTTAGCCACCGGCGTTACACCCTGCTTGGTGTGCAGCTTCAAGCACAGCGTATACTGTTGCAGATGAGGTATTAGCGAAAAAAACGGCGCAATATCCCGCCCCCGATTAGGGCAGTACACCACTTTTGCACCAGGGTAGCGTTTCTTCAGCGCCACAATTTCCCGCGTATTCGGCGCATGGGACGTGGTAATAAACAGATCGAAGGGCTCCTTCAGCAAGGCAAGCCTGTCACCTAGCAGTGCCACCAATTCAAGATGGTAAGCATGCAAAACGACCGCCAGCTGTGGAACAGCAGGGGAATCCCCTTCCCCCACTACTGCCCGCCGCCCTTCACTGCGGCCATGACGAAGGTAATGCAGCAACGGGCTCAGCCCCGATGTGGCAACATCGGGATAGCGTCGGGAATACTCTTCAGGATCAAAACCAGGCCCCGGGCAGCGGCCCAGTGCCCAGCCATAATTTAAAAAATGCTCCAGCGGAGAAAGCTGACTATGCTGAGCATCTAGATAACGGTTTACATACCACGACGCATTAAATAATTCTGCATCCAATAACAACTTACGATTAGCATCGCTCATTACAGTTCCTTTGTACTAGGCTTTAGTACCACGCTTTAGTGCTACGTTTTAGTACTTAGCTTTAGTACTTAGCTTTAGTACTTTGCTTTAGTACTACGCTGCTCTTTCTCACCAAATTTAAGGTAGTGCACAAGCGGGTTGATTCCGCTTTCTACCACGTCGGGGTTGTGCTGAAGATAGTACGCTGAGTCAAACCCCGGGCCTGGGTTACGCCCTTCGAAACCGCCCATCAACAGATAGTGGCGGGCAGGACTCGCCGACATTTTGCTATCACGAGCAATATCAGGGTATTGCGCTAAATACCACTTAGCGTCGAACCACTGACTCGCTTCGATTAACGCGACCTGCCGCTTGATCGCTCGCTTTGTCAGCGGTGGGGCTTTAGCAACGCTTTTGGGGGTGGTTAACTCCGCTTGAGTAGACGTATCAGTACTAGGTGCTGCTGCTCGCAGAGCTTCTAGCTGATCCACTAGATTGGCTAACTCATGAGATTGACGCTCTATTTCGCGACGCTGCTGGGCCTGCGTTTCGCGGTTGGCTTTAGCGTCCACTTCAAGTTTCTGGTTAGCAGATTTTGTATCATCAAGTTCGCGTTTCAACTGCCCGCGTTGCGATTCGTTCTTCTCTAGCAGTTCGGTTAGCACAGCTAGCTCGCGGAAACGCTCATCCACAGCGCTAAGCGCTTCTTTTTCGCGCTCAGTAGCCGCTTTCAATTGAGCAGAAAGCGTGGCGTATTCTTTCTTTTGTTGTGCCAGCTGTTGTTCAACATCTGAACAGTTCTTTTCAGACTCCTGAAGCTTACGGGTCAGTTGGCCCAGTTCATTAAAGCGCGCCTGAAGCGAGGTCTCGGTTTTTTGCAGCTTGTTAGTTAACCCAGTGTTCTCCTCATGGGCACTACGCAAGCTCTTTTCATTAGCTTCGAGCAGGCTGGTTAGTTTTGCCAGTTCGCTAAAGCGAGTTTCCAGCATCTGCTTCGTTTCTGTCACTTCGGTAGTAAGAGCCTGCTTTTTGTTTTCTAGGTCTTGATTCTGCTTATGTGCTTCAGAAAGGGAGTGTTCGGTTTTCTCAAGTTTACTAATTAACTCGGCATTCTCTTCACGAGCGGTCCGCAAATCTTTCTCATTTGCCTCTAACTGTTGCTGAGCTTGATTGAGCGACTGTTCACTGGTTTTTAACGCCTGGGCATAATCACGTGACTCAGCCGCATAGCGCTCGCTTTGTTCACGGGCCTCAACTGCTTGGCGATCACCCTGTTCGCGCTGGCGCATCAGCTCCTTTTTCAGCTCGTCGTTAAATTCTTCAAGCGAACTCACCCGCTCGGCCAAACGGCCACGTTCCTGGGCAAACCTTGATTCCTGCTGCTCAAGGCGCGCTTTCAGCTTATCGCGCTCTTCACCCATCTGCTGTAAATGCTCTGCCTGCTCATTTACCCGCTGTTCGGCAGCCGCCAGGTTGCTCGCCTGTTCGTTAACTCGGGTTTCCAGGGCCTGTGAAAGTGCCTGCTGGTGGCGTACAGTCACTTTATCCTGGCAACTGCGCCCCAAGCGGGCAAAAACATCCTGCACCACCTGCGTAGAGGCCGCCGACTCCAGCGCGCCTAAAAGGTTTTTAAGCAGCGGGGGCAGATTATTACCTACTGCAATAACCCCCAACCCACCAGCATGGTGAAACACAAAGTGCGGGTAGCGGGCTTTAAGGGTTTCAAAAGCACGGAACACAAGGCAGCCTGGCTCGCGGCGGGAAACTCCTGGCACTACCACGACACCCTGAGTTGAAAGCTTGGATAACCAGCGATCCAGCAGATAATCCACGCTGTTGTCATCGGCTTCTACATGTAGCAATAACAGGTCGACTGAGCCCTCATCGAACTGGTCAATCGCCCGTGTGGGAGTCGCCTCTAGCCACTGGCTGATTGTTGAGAAGTGGTCGTCGGCATAAGCCCGAATAGCCTCGGCATCCTGCTTGCATTCTGCATCTTCCTCATGCACTCCCACCATAAAGCAACGCGTACCCAGCCGAAGCCGTGAGGCCGCTTGGCAAACCGCAAAGTGCGCGACGCTCTCTACCCCCAGGCCCACTGCCTGCTGTGGCCGCAACGCCTCTACCAACCAAAACAGAAACGGTAGATGTTCCAGCCAGGGAGACGCCTCACGGTAATCAGGCTGCCAGAACATGGACCCCTGGGCTAACGTATTGATAGAAGGCTTGATAGCAAGGTCTTGTGTAGCGTTGGCCGCTACCGAATGCTGTTGCTGGCTCACAATGAATTCCTAACACGTAATAAATGGGCAATAGGATACCAGCTCAACCGGGCAAGTTGGCAGCCGGTGCTGGAAAGGGACGAACAACGGGGTTGGCCGGCAGGTACAAATCGCTTGGCTGTTTGGCACTCTCATGCCATTGAGCCGCGGCACTGTGGTAATCACAGCGAGCCCCCTTAAATAGTGTAACCAAATGGGTGGGGCCAGAGTGGCTGAGCGAAGATGGCAAATTACGGCCAAAGGCCAGGGGAACGCCTTGCTGAACCTCGCCAAAGGCTTTGGAACCAAAAGCAGCGACAAGGCGACGAAAATATTCTGTATCACCTGATACTTTCACCACGTCCCAAAACCCTAATGTTTCGAAAACTTCTCGCCGAAACATAAACGATGATGTATTACGATGAATCCAGCCACCCAACGCTTCTACACGCCAATGATTAAAAAACATTTCCGACGTGCAGCGAACAAAGCTACTAAAACACGCTTGCCATTCTGGGTGGCTTTCCAAACCGGCAACCTGCAATTCAATTTTTTGAGGGTGCGACCAATCATCACTATCGTGAACAGTGATATAAGCCCCTTTCGACGCCTCAAGAGCACGGTTACGCGCCGCGTAAGCCCCCTGATTGGTGGGCTGTGTAAGCACTCGAAAGCGGCAATCCTGCTGGCTAAACGCCTGGGCCACAGCTAAAGAGTTATCGGTAGACGCATCGTCCACTACGATAACCTCTATATTGGCATATGACTGCTCAGCAAGGCTGCGCAGTGCCGTTGCTAGGTAAGCCCCTGCATTAAATAACGGCATAACGATGCTGACCAGCTCACCGCTCTCTCGCGCTGAAGAACGAGCCTCTAGTGTGTTTTCATGCGTTAAGTTATCGAGCGTTAAGGGCTGACTAGCATCTTTAAGGGCTACCGGGTATAGATTGGCACGGTTAAACAACGCGTTAATATGCCGTAAACGAAACTGCTCCGTTAACGCGTGTGCCTGTGAAGACGTTGGAGGCGTGGCTGAATCCCCGGATTGACTAGCGGCCTGCATTGCCAACAAATTAGCAAGCGCCAAGGAGGTATCAGGGTAGTCGGGGAAAGCGGCCAATAACTGTTGGATACACTGCCAGGCTTTCACCAACTGACCGCTATTAATTAGAGCTTCTGCCTCTAGTAGCCAAGAAGCGCCTGTAGCGGGCTGAAAATCCGGCAGTTGATGACGACCAGACAACACTTCAGCGCAGCGCCGCCACTCGCCTTGCCAGGCATACCAGCGCCCCAGCGCCCATGCGGCATAGCTGGCCTCCCAAGAATCCTCGTGGGTCAGCAAATCCTCCAGACACGCCAGTTGCAATTCCACATCCTCTTGCTGCCAAAGCCCCTCCTCAGCCTCTTGAGCACGTAGCTTAATCGGGCTACGCCCCTCTTTTTCTCCATTACGCGTGAAGTGCAGTAATGGACTAACACCCGCCTTAGCGACGTCCTGATGACGCTTAAGGTAATACTCGGCATCAAAATGAGGCCCAGCTTTTCGCCCCCAGGCCTCCCCCAGCAGCAGGTAGTGCTGCGCGGGCGACATACCGGAAACAGCCACATCGGGGTATTGCATCATATACCAGTCAGCATCAAACCAAGGGCTTTGCTCGATGTCTGCGATATCTGACAAATGCCTCTCTGTCTTATGCTCAGGGGGCAAGCTAAGCGTTGAAGATGATGTCAAAAGTCATTACCTCGTGTAACAGGTGAACTTACCGTGTTCGCCTAAGAAAACGCATCAGCAATTTGCTGGGCACTGCTTTGCGCCTGATTAGCATCTACAGCCTCGACCATCACACGAATCAATGGTTCGGTACCAGATTTGCGCAGCAGCACGCGGCCCGTTTGGCCAAGCTGCCGTTCGACCAGTGCGACAGCTTGCAGTACCGCTGGGGTATCAAGAGGATCATGCCCTGCTTGGGCGGTATAACGCACATTAATTAAGGTTTGCGGGAGTTTGTGCATACCCTGTTTGGCGTCATACAGCGTTGCCCGTTGCTCTAACAAACTAGCCAGCACGCGCAGTGAGGCAATAATAGCATCGCCAGTGGATGCATGATCCAGGCTTAGCAAGTGACCAGAGCCTTCCCCACCTAACCGCCAGCCCATGGCGTTTAACTGTTCCAGCACATAGCGGTCGCCTACTTTGGCGCGCTTAAAAGGAATATTCAATCCATTAAGCGCCTGCTCAAGCCCCAAATTACTCATTTGGGTACCCACTACACCGCCGGTGTAGCCCGCGCGCTTCGCATCCTTCGCAAGCAGGTATAAAAGCTCATCGCCGTCTACCACGGCCCCCGTATGATCCACCATCATCAGGCGGTCGGCATCGCCATCCAAAGCGATACCTATATCCGCCTGATGGGCGAGCACTGCATCGCACAGGCTCTGCATAGAGGTAGCACCGCAGTTTTCGTTAATGTTGAGACCATTGGGCTTGTCGTGAATACTAATTAACTCGGCGCCTAACTCGCGAAAAACCGCCGGGCCCACTCGGTAACCCGCGCCATTGGCACTATCCACAACAA
The DNA here is from genome assembly GCF_000982975.1 of Halomonas sp. A3H3. Lineage (NCBI taxonomy): Bacteria > Pseudomonadati > Pseudomonadota > Gammaproteobacteria > Oceanospirillales > Halomonadaceae > Halomonas > Halomonas sp. A3H3. Next base: position 5,335,420 of record NZ_HG423343.1, read on the forward strand.
TTTTCAGGCCATTCAAACTCAAGTGCCCCGGTAGGTTAGCCTTGCAGTATTCGGTATAACGGCCAGCGGCATCATCAATACGGCGCGCCTTACCTAGTTTCTCGGAGCTAACGCAGGTCATGCCGCCGTCAATGGCTACTTGTAACCAGCGCTCTATTTCCTGCTCTTGGATATCATTAAGCTTCTGACCGCCCTGCCCGAAAATCTTAATACCATTATCATCAAAAGGATTATGCGACGCGCTAATCACTACCCCCGCATCCGCACGGAAGGTAGAAGTTAAATAGGCAACGCCGGGGGTCGGCAACGGCCCCACCAGGGCAACATTAACACCCGCCGCGGAGAAGCCCGCCTCTAACGCGGATTCCAACATATACCCACTGGCACGGGTATCTTTACCAATTAACACTTCCCTAACACCTTCAGCACCCAACACCTGCCCTGCGGCCCAACCCAACTTCATAGCAAAATCAGGCGTCATGGGAAACTCCCCCACGCGACCGCGCACACCGTCAGTACCGAAATATTTACGCATTGTTTAGTAACCTTAAAAGTGAATCGTGAATCGTGAATCGTGAATCGTGAATCGTGAATCGTGAA
>NZ_HG423343.1:5336119-5356793 GCF_000982975.1 Halomonas sp. A3H3
TACCACGCGCTACTAAATCTCGCGTGCACACGGAGGTGGGGATTCCAAGGATGTGTGCACATTATGCATATGGCCGTGGTGCGTCATCACACCACCGGAATCGATTAATTGCACCCGCGAATGGCGTCGGGACGGCGCCCCGTGGCACCGAACCATCATCGTCTACACGGGCCAACCCCGGCACCGCTCCGCGCTGCTTCCGCGGGTGCGCTTCGCTTACCACGCGCTACTAAATCTCGCGTGCACATGAAGATGGGGATTCCATGGCCATGTGCACGTTATGCATATAGAAGGCTGGCAAAACAAAGATCGGTGGCGCCTTGGCTTAATGCCCCCACACCACAAAATAGGGATTGAGCTTTTCGCTGGGGTTGGCGTAGCTAAGTGCAGTGCCTTCCAAGGTTTCTACCCGGCCGCCGGCTTCGAGCACTACCGCATGAGCGGCGCCGGTATCCCACAAACAGGTGGGGCCCAAGCGTGGGTAGGCATCGGCGAAACCTTCGGCAATGATGCACAACTTTAACGAACTACCCATGGGCAGCATGGTGTGCTCACCCAACCGTTCCAACCAAGCGGCCAAATCAGGGCTGGGGTGCGAACGACTACCCACCACGCGCCACGTTACGCCCTCTTTAGGCTTGCCTGCCACGGAAATGGCCTTACGACTACCATCGGCTTCAACCTTAAACGCGCCCAGCCCCCGCGCGGCCACATAGCCCACCTCCAGCGCTGGCGCAGTCACCACACCGAGCACCGGCTTACCGTTTTCAATCAGGGCAATATTGACAGTAAACTCGCCGTTACGCTTGATGAACTCTTTGGTGCCATCCAGCGGGTCGACTAGCCAGTAGCAGCCTTCAGCATCAGCACCTGCAAAACCCTCAATGTCCTCTTCTGAAAGGATCGGGATCTGCATCGGCAGCGCCTGTAAACCGCGCACAATAACGTTGTGCGCCGCCATATCAGCCTCGGTCAACGGGCTTTTATCTTCCTTCTCCTCTACGCTGAACTCGCGGGCGTAAACACTCATGATGGCGACATCAGCTTCGCGGGCAATGCGTTCAACGGCATCCAGCAGTGCTTGATCAATAAGCGCCATAATCTAATCCCTCTATAAGACTTAGTCCTTAAAACCTAGTCCTTAAAAACCTAGCCCTTTAAGATTTAGTCTTTAAGACCCAGCCCTTGCATAAAAAAAAGCTGCCAAGTAGCAGCCAACCTCGCCACCACCTGACAGCTAGCGCATTCAAATCAGCTAATCATTCCACGTTCACGCAGAGCTATGATCACGGCGTCCGCTGCTGCTTCCGCGTCCATTTCGGATGTTTTCAGATGAACATCCGGCGCCTCAGGCGCTTCATAAGCGGAATCAATGCCTGTGAAGTTTTTCAGCTCTCCACGACGGGCTTTTTTATACAGGCCTTTCGGGTCGCGCGCCTCAACGACATCCAGCGGTGCATCGACAAAAATCTCAATGAACTCGCCTTCTTCCAGCAGTTCCCGCGCCAGTTGGCGCTCGCTGCGGAATGGCGAGATAAATGCCGACATCACAATTAGCCCGGCATCCACCATCAGCTTGGCGGTTTCCGCTACCCGGCGAACATTTTCAACGCGGTCGGCATCGGTAAAGCCTAAATCACGATTCAAGCCGTGGCGCACGTTATCGCCATCCAGCAGATAGGTATGCTGGCCGTGGGTGAAGAGTTTTTTCTCGACTAGGTTAGCAATGGTCGATTTACCCGCCCCGGAAAGCCCGGTGAACCACAACACGGCAGGCTTCTGGGCTTTTGCCAACGCACGTGCCTGCTTATCGATATCCACATGCTGCATATGGATATTCTGGCTACGCCGTAAGGCGAAGTGCAGCATACCTGCGCCAACCGTATTATTGGTCATACGGTCAATGAGGATAAAACCGCCGGTATCGCGGTTGTCCTTGTAAGCATCGAAGGCAACGGCACGGTTAAGGCTCAGGTTACATACACCAATGCCGTTAAGCGGTAGCTTTTTAGCCGCCAAGTGCTCCAAGCTATTCACGTTGACCTGATACTTGATATCCGTCACGGTCGCGGAAACCGTTTGGGTGCCCAGCTTCATCAAGTAAGGGCGGCCCGGCAACAGCGGCGCTTCGTGCATCCACACCAGAGTGGTTTCAAACTGGTCGGCAGTATGGGCTGGCTGATCAACGCCGGAAATCACACCACCGCGGGAGATGTCGATTTCATCTTCCAGCACCAGTGTAATCGACTGCCCGGCAACGGCCTCTTCTAGGTCGCCATCCAGCGTATAAATCCGTGAGACAACGCTGGTGTTGCCGGTAGGCTGAACGCGGATCTTGTCACCGGGGCGCACCACACCGCTGGCCACCATGCCGGTAAAACCGCGGAAATCCAGGTTGGGGCAATTGCCCCCCTGCACCGACATGCGGAAGGGAGAGCGCTGAAGGTGTTCTGCATCCAGCTCGACGGTTTCCAGGTAGCCCAGCGTTGTGCCGTGGTACCAGGGCATTTTGGCGCTGTGCTCAATGACGTTGTCGCCTTTCAGCGCCGACATGGGAATGAAGGTAATGTTTTCTAAACCCAGCTTTTTAGCAAAGACGCGGTACTCTTCAACGATCTGATCGAAACGCGCTTTGGAGTAGTCGACCAAATCCATCTTGTTGATCGCTACCACCAAATGGCGCATGCCCATTAACGATATCAAAAAGCTATGACGACGGGTTTGGGTCAAAATGCCATGGCGCGCATCGACCATCAATATAGCCGCATCGGCAATGGAAGCCCCCGTAATCATGTTGTGGGTATACTGCTCGTGCCCTGGGGTATCTACCACGATGAACTTACGCTTATCGGTTGAAAAGAAACGATACACTGCATCAATAGCCGCTAGCTGATCTTCAAACAACAACTTAGACTCAAACAGCAAACGGCTAATCAGGGTACTTTTACCGTCTCCCTCGCTTCCACAAATAACAAAATGCTTAGCCCCTCTATGCTCATGGGCGTTCAGATAGGCTTCGACATCTTCAGCAATCAGGTCATATGAGTGAGACATTAAAAGTACCCTATTGCTTCTTCTCCATGAATGCCGAGCTATCGTTACCAATTACTCGGCGCTGGCTTTCTGACATTTAACCCGAATAATATTACTTAACCTTTTCCTCAATGCGACGCGGGCTTGGCGGAAACCTCTGCCCCGTTGCGGCAACACGGCATTGCACCGTATCTAGTGGGGAAAGCTTCACTGGCAGGTTGAAGCCCACATATCCGCCACGCGGCGGCAGCAAACGACACAACTCCTGGCGAAACTCCACCGCACGCACGGTCTTGGTAAGCTCACCATTGACCCACAGTTCGACCTCCAACGGCGCATCGCGCTCATCCGCCCACCAGGCCCAACCGCTGACACCCTCCATGGTGGCCTCCACAAGGCAAGCATGCGCCCAGGGCTGGTTCGACTTGAACATCTCATAACGTGAATCAAACAATGCGGAGGCATACTGGTAAAGCTCAATGTCTCGTCTATTCAATTTCCTGAGTTCAACGAGATCCTCTTCATCAAACTCATACTCATCCTCCAGACGAGGTTTACCCTGATTGTCTTCGCGCTCGGGAATGCGCGTTGCAAAGCGGTCATTCAACATTTCCAGACTTTCAGAATAACGTTCTGTTAAGCCGATAAACCCGATAGCCTCTAGATTCACCCCGTAAAGCGCCCTGCGTTGACGGTTACGCATTCCTCGGTCTAAATAGAACTCCTTAAAACTTCCTTTGTAATCCATATTCCTGACAAAATGCTCATATTCAGATGCAATACGCTGCAACGGATCACGAAGGAAAGAGATGGTGTTTCCCGCACCCCACAGGGAAACAAAGCGCGCGATAAGCACGTGCCCCGCGATCATGGCAGGATTATTAAGCGACTGCTTAAACTGCCAGAAATCAGGTTGATCGTCATACAAAAACTTTTTGACAAGCGGCGACGTCGCATCGGAGTTCGCGCCATAATCATAAACAATTCGCTCTGGTGAAAAATACCTTTCAGCACCCTTGCGAAAGCTTGTCCCGGCAGTTTTAGGTATATGCACAAAAAAAAGTGACATTTACTCTATCTCCTTTATACAACGCCCTCTGTCGCAACCAGTAACCCCGGCACCACTCCGTGTTCGATCCGCGCTGGGCCGCCGCCGCGGGCGCCCACGCTTGATGCTCAAACAAAGGCTAGTGGTGTCACAAACCCTTAGCGCGTGGTAACGAGAAAGCGAGCTCCGCGAGCGTTTCGAGGCACCCGCGGGAGGCGTCGGAACGACGCCTATTGGCACTACTCTACCGTCACGCTCTTAGCCAGATTACGCGGCTTATCCACATCCGTGCCTTTCACCAGCGCTACGTGGTAGGAAAGCAGCTGAAGCGCTACCACGTGCAACACCGGCGAAAGCAAACCGTAATGCTCTGGCATCATCAGCACATTGACGCCTTCAGACGACTTCACGGCACTGTCGCCATCGGCAAACACATACAGCTGGCCGCCACGGGCGCTGACTTCCTGCATGTTGGCTTTTAACTTCTCCAACATCTCGTCGTTGGGGGCCACCACAACAACGGGCATTTCTGCATCGACCAACGCCAAGGGGCCATGCTTCAGCTCACCCGCCGGGTAAGCTTCGGCATGGATATAGGAGATCTCTTTAAGCTTAAGCGCACCTTCCAATGCAATGGGGTAGTGGCGACCACGGCCCAGAAACAGTGCGTGCTGCTTGTCGGCAAACTGCTTTGACCACGTTTCAATGCTCGGTTCCAGTGACAGCACTTTATCTACCGCAATGGGGAGGTGGCGTAACTCATCCAGGTAAGCTTTTTCATCTGCTTCATTTAACCGCTGGTTGGCTTTGGCCAGCAGCAACGCAAGCAGGAATAGCGCACTTAGCTGGGTAGTGAATGCCTTGGTAGAAGCCACACCAATTTCCGGCCCGGCGCGGGTAATAAATCGCAGCGCTGTTTCACGCACAATGGCGGATTCCGGTACGTTGCAGATCGCCAAGGTATGGGCATGACCTAGTGATTTAGCGTGGTGAAGCGCCGCCAGCGTATCCGCCGTTTCTCCAGACTGTGAGATAACCACCACTAGCTGTTTAGGATTAGCGACGCTTTGGCGGTAACGGTACTCGCTGGCAATTTCGACGTTGCAAGGAATGCCTGCCACTTGCTCAATCCAGTACTTGGCGGTCATCCCCGCATAGCTGGAAGTACCGCAGGCCAGGATCAGCACGGCTTCTACCTGGTCGAAAATATCAGCGGCTTCCGCACCGAAGATGCCCGGCTGTAGCTGCCCTGCCCCGCTAATCATTTCCAGCGTATTGCTAAGCGCCTGGGGCTGCTCGAAGATTTCCTTCTGCATGTAATGGCTGAACTCGCCCAGCTCTACCGCATTAGCGCTCAGGCTTGAGGTAATGACCTTACGCTCAACCGGCTGACCGATACCATCAACGACAACCACCGCTTCGCGGCTTAACCGAGCCACATCGCCGTTTTCCAAATACATCATGCGCTTGGTAACAGAGAGCAGCGCAGAAGCATCAGATGCAGCGTAATGGCCATCATCTGCAACGCCCAGCATTAGCGGCGAACCTTCACGGGCAACCACTAAGCAGTCCGGCTCTTCTTCACTAATCACTGCCAGGGCAAAGGCACCTTTCAGATGTTCAACGGCGCACTGCACGGCAGAGAAGAGGTTTTCCGCTGGCTCACCAATTTGGCCTTTAAAGCAGGCCTGAATCAGATGGGCGATGGTTTCGGTGTCAGTATCCGAGGTGAATTTGTACCCCAAGCCCTGCAGCTGAATGCGCAACGCTTCGTAGTTTTCGATAATGCCGTTGTGCACCACCGCCAACCCGCCGGAGATATGCGGGTGGGCATTACGCTCTGCCGGTACACCGTGGGTAGCCCAACGGGTGTGGGCAATACCCACATTACCGCTGAGCGCCTTTTCCTTTACTAGGGCGGCTAATTCAGCCACACGCCCTTTAGAGCGGGCACGCTGCAAATCACTGCACTGCTCACCCGATAGCAGGGCCAAACCCGCCGAATCGTAACCGCGATACTCCAATGTAGATAAGCCTTCCAAAAGAAAGGCGGTGCTATCCTTTGCGCCAACCGCGCCAACAATTCCGCACATAAATATTCCTGTGTGTGGTGAGTACTGAATTTATATAAAAGAAAATTAGCAAGTAAATGTAGCTAAGAGCACCTACTTACGAGATTAAACACCTAACGCAATAGCAATATTTTAACAACCACGAGTAAATCAAGAGATTAATACCTATGAGTATTAGACCATCACGAGTTTGACGCATTATGTTTATTATCGAACTCCCTTAAAGCCATCCCTACATCACCCTCAGCTTCAATGGCATGCCATAATTCGGGAAGTTGACTATTCATATTCTCCATATGAACAGTAAGTTGACAAGGCTTATCATGTAAAAAAAGCCTAATATTATCGTTTACTGTATTACAATAATCCAAACAGAAATCTAAAGGTATTAGATCAGGATTTTTTTTCCTACCCTGCATCAGAATCGCGGAATGATATGCCGCCATAATCCCCTTATCAAAACGTTTTGCAAACGACTCTGCCGTTTCATTGACATCACGCTTCAAATGAACATAGAACGCTTCTTGGCCAAAAGCTTGATCTAATCGACCTAAATGCCACGATAAACGATTATCTACTTCGATGTGATTAGCAGGATAATCAAAACGTTTCTGACCCACAAAATGAGCTCTTGTCTCATGACCACAAGTGTAGTTTTCCGCATGATTCAAAGCACGAGCCAGCGAAACTGAGCCACAACGTCCAGTGCATAAAACAAAAATATTTCTCATGAGCATTCCTTGGTTAGAAGTTGACTCTAATATGGTTTATTCTTAGACACAAAGGTAAGCTCAATCAATATCTAAAGAACTAAAATAACAGAACCATGTATAAAAAAGATGACAAGAGCTTCTCATATGAGCTAAAAATAAAAAAGCCTATACCTCATCTTTCAAAGTAATTAGCCTCGCTTTAAAAATTATCCTTTTTAACTTAAAGAAACTACCAGCCAGTCTTTAAAAGAAGATTAACAAAGAACATACAATTTAACTACGAGTTAAAACACCAAGACCTTTCTCTAAAGCGAAGTATTCAAAATCAAATCCATATTCGTTTGCCCAATGCTTACAAATATCTTTTTCTTCTTGCCTAATAGCATCATCCATCCATACTTGTGCTTTAGGGCTGAGGCGGTCAAATAATGCAGGCAAAGCAGGGTAACGTGCATATTGGCAAGTTGATTTGGGTGGGCCATCAACTACAAGTAAATCAACATTTTCTATCCCGGAGAGATTTAAAGGGTACCAGCTTGAAGGTTTATCTGCATCATCTGGATTTAAATGCTTCCCTTTCCATGGCTCTAATTTGCCCACTAACAACTCAACCCAAGGTGTTAAAAATTCGTCCTCCAACATCACTTGTGTTTGATCAGCATATTTTTGAATATGTTCAAAGCTATAAAGCTTACCAATCCCATTCTGACGAAGAGCATCAGCTATGACAATAGTGGATGCTCCACTTCCTGTTTCCACAATAGTTAATGGTTTATATTTACTTACCCAAGAGTGCAATCTTAACAGAAAATCCGGCGAAGTAGGCCATCCACGCAAAGGTGGTAATTCACCTGAAATCTTCAATCTCTTTTGGAGCCATAGTAAACTCTCTATCTGACTGTAGATTTCATTACCTAGCGCAGCATTACTTTTCGCTAACCGTTGCCCAAGCAACTTAATTTCATTTATTATTCTTTCATCATCCATAAAATTCCCTTATTAAAAGTTTTATATGTTCATCATTTTTATCTAAAACTGAAAATTTTTAATAATTTTTTTATCAACAATCCATCACTATCTAGAAAAATATGGCATGGATCATACAAAACTCATAAAATTTATAATCTTGGCAAAGAAATAACAAGCACTACCCAAAGTGCTCGACATGCCTAATTACAACAGGTCTTTCTTCACAATCATCCTTTTAATTTCTTAAGCATATCGATAACAGGCTGAGGAACCTTTTCTTTGAAAACAATATTTATATTCTCTAACGCCTCAATAGCTTTCGAAAAATTGCCAAGTCTCTTCATATTTAAAGAGTAACAATAACCCAAAGCCCAGCCATTAGGATAATATTTCTTTGAGCACTCAAAGTAATAATCAAGCAACAACTCATCCCTTAATTTATAAGATAAATTGAGGGAAAGAATACACATTCTAACAGATGGTATATCCACTGTTTTAAAATACCGTTTCAAAAGTAATAATGCTTTTTCAAGCTCACCTTTACTATAATTTTCATGAGCACGTTCTTCCAGTGCATCAATGTGTGCCGCCTCAGCCTCAGACAATAAGTCATAAAATTTCTGTGACTTAAAAACCTGATCACTTTCTCCATCATAAAGTGCTAAGTATTTTATCAAACTCTTCCAGTAAATAGGAGGAGGCCCTACATGACCGTCGCCCCAATATGCAATTTTATAATAAAAATAACAATTGATTAAACGCTCTTTTTTTTCAAAACCTTTATTACCAGCTATCTTTTCAAGGAAAGGCTTACAATGATTCTCAATATGAAATGAATCACTCTCATTCTGTATGTAAAGAACAGTATTACTATGCTGAGCATAAAGATCACTAACATCTTTGGTTATATATTCATTTAAATCTTTAATATCACTTCGCCAAGAGTGATGAGCATACCTTTTCACATGATTGCTATAATAATTAGTGATATCGATTTGTGGATTCGAAGCTATAACATAGGAATTTTTAAAAAAAGAGGAATAAAATAAACTCGCAAAACCGCCGCCCGAACCACCTGCAAATATAATTTTTGAAGGATTTGAAATATCAAATATTTTCTTTAAAACAGCTGGCAGTAGCTTCTGTAACGGAATATCTTTTGTGCCACAAAACCAACCAAGTGTGAGCTCATCTGATTCTAACAAGCATGGGTCACTAATCAATATACGAGAAAAAGAATCATCGACAATATTTAGCCCACTAAACACTGGAGCTTTAAAACCTTCAGGTCTAGGCACTGCCCCGTGGAAAAGAATTACAATTGGTGCACCTTTTTTAATTCTCACTAACAAATCTAAAAATTTATTTTTAACATTTAAACTATAAAGCTTTTCTCCTTCTAAAGAGCTTAGCTCTAGAAAATCGTCATAATCAAGAACTACATTCTTATAATCTTTCCATCTTTCTAAAGAGCGAACCTCATGCATTTGACTCATTGCATAACCATTACATTAAAATTTTCAGAAAGAACTTGCAACAAACTGACTTTACCAGGCAAAGGAGAAACATCACTTACACTAAGCCTTTTAGAAAACAGTTCTAAAAACCTTTCAACATCGGTGACATTAATATCCGAAAAATCAAAAAAAGAATAATCCCACCACCTGATTTCTTTAAGCTTATTTATAACATCATCATTAAATCGATATTTAACTATACGCGCAGGTGAACCAGCAACAATAGCATAGTCTGGCACAGACTTAGTGACGATTGAGCGCTGGGCAATTACTGCACCATCGCCTATTTTAACACCTCGTTTTATTAGTGCATCTTTACCAATCCAAACATCATTACCAATATCTGGAGCTTTTTTTAACGTATTAAATCTATGAATATCGACTTCTTTCCCATTATCTTTAGCTAGTTTTTTTGCATGTGGCTTAAAAGTAAAACTATGTGTAGAAACTCTATCGAGAGGGTGATCTTGATCAGATAGCTCTACGCCAGGCGCGATACTACAATATCGGCCCACCGAGAAATCTTGTGTTATTAGTTTACTTCTGCAATATGAAAAGGCTCCTGCACTGTAGAATTTTCCTTGTGCCATACAGCCAAATGATTCAATCTTTAAATTGACTGGAAAGTTCACGATGGCCCCATGTTTTATAATACCTTTTATCTGCCAAGGGTATCCTAGGAAAAAATTATTTTTTTGAAAAAAACTCTCAACCTCTTCATCCCAAACAAGAGTAACCAAATTACCATTAACACTAATTTGAGACATAAGAACTCCAATTATAAATAAGACTTTTGTCGCTTAGATGACCAATATTATAAGCGGCTAGTTTTTGTTCAAACATACTCTGTAAATGTAGTGGAATAAATTCCATTGAATCAGGGAACCACTTTTCGACCCAACTATAATTTTTTTCAATGCTATTTAAAATAGGATGCCTTAACCCTTTTTCGTCACGTGCCCATAGCAGACTTGCTAAAACAGGTATCCATTCTTTCTCTAAAACTTTTTCTACCTCAGGGTTGCTTTTAATACAGTTCCCTTGAATAGCCATTTTTCTGTAGCATTTCATACAGTTTAAACAAGGTTTACCATCAGTTCCTCTCATGCACCCCATTGCATATTTAAAGTCTTGAGCAATTTTAGTAGTAGCAACTTCCGTTAAACCAGCACATGGCAGACAGTAATGATAATTAAGCTTATTGAATGCATTTATAATTTCGCTATAATTTGGTTCCACATATTTTGTACCATGACCAAATTTAGACCTTAAGTATACAAACTCTAAAATATTGCCATCTGCAAAAGTATTTAAATTATAATATTCAGATAATAATAATGAGGGCACAGTCCAACCAGCAACACCATAAAATCCACGATTTTTACCGTACAAGAGAGGTAGTTGGTCCTGGTTGGTAAGTACAGATACTCCATCTACTTCATCTAACGCAAGTAAAGCATTTTCTTGTTTATGAAGTTTGCTTGGATTTGCTACTTGAGTGTAAATAGGCAAAGGGTTATCTAACAGTTTATATGCTGCTGCTGAATCAACTCCACCTGAGAAAGCTAATGCTGTTTTGTAACCATTGTCAGCATCCTTCTTTAGCACATCTACTTCCAAACCAAAAGGGCGCAATAGCACAAACTCTGCTAATGATAAAACAGGGTCACTAGGTATAGAGAACCCGTCGGGCATATCCCAAAAAAACTCTTCATCTAGATGCTTAAACAGCAACCTGCAACCTTCTAACCTCCAAGAACTCATCTTTGCACCCCAACTTAAACTTTTAATGATTCAAGATAGGTAACCTGCATTTCTCTATCAGCAGAATACCTTCTTTCCTTTAATGGAAAATCTAAAAAAGCACTACCTTTTGTTAAATTTTCTTCATGCCATTTCATCCAACTATCTCTATATTTCTTTCTTATAGGAGAGACCCCTTTCACTTTATCAACTCCATGCTGTGAATGGTTTGTCAGGCTAGTTTCTAAATCTAAACAAATCATGCCAATCTGTTCAAACTCTGCAAATGCTCCTCCTAATGTTTTTTTAGCTCTAGCTATCATCTCACTATCAGCACCAAAACGGACTGAATCCCAATAACCTAAAGTATTTTGAAGTACTTTTCTATCAAACATGCAAGATATAGATGCTTTTCTTGCAACACCATCAAATGAAAAACCTGTTACTTTACCTATATGTCCAAAAAAACCATCCGGCTGTACTCGTACCATATAGGTTAAACTTGCCAATATTTCTTGGTCATTCTCATCAATCAATCGCATATGCTTTTCAAATCTTTGAGGATGAGCCCAATCATCAGCATCATGCCCTGTTACATAGTAACCCGTTGCTTCTTTAAGAGCTTTATTCTTTGAAACATAAGGCCCAACATTTAATTTATTTTTAAATATTTTTACTCTAGAGTCCGTTTTAGCAATTCTTTTAAGCACTTCCCATGTATTATCTTGACTAGCATCATCAACTATTAAGAGCTCAATATTTATCCATGTTTGATTTAGTATTGACCTTACCGAATACTCAATTGTTTCCTCAGCGTTCCAAGCAGGCATAAGAACACTAATCTTTTTGTCACTAGAAACTTTTCTCAAAGTACTTGTTGAAAACTGGCTTATAATATGCCCATCGCCTTCTATTTTAATTGGCTCAATATCAAACTCCCTTAAATAAGAATTTAGATATTCCAACCATTGTTCTTTATTTCCTTCGCGCAGTGCTTTATTAGCTAGCAATATATTAAGAGTATGCCTAAGCTCTTTAGGAAGGTTCTCTCTAGCCAAGTTTACAGCTTTATCGTGTTGACCTTTGCAAGCTATGTTATAAGCGGCCCAAAGCACATAATGGTACTGGGCAGTTTTTGCACTTTTAACTGTTAAATAATGAATTAATGGGTTGATTTTTTTTTGATCACACCCTGGGCGAGTTTCAAGATGAAAAGCAGAGCAAAACTTGGGGCTTGGATCACGTCTGAGCACTCTACCATACTTAAGAAAATGCTCGGCTGGATCCAGCCCCGCCATTCTTACATCAGGATAGGTCTTTAAATACCATTCAGAATCAAATAGATCAGATTTTTTAATTCTATTTAAATCTTTTAATGAAATCCCTTTCATTTTAAAGCCTCACGTTGTTCTGACTTTCACCGTTCAATACATTTTTCATATCAAGGTAAGTAGTTACGTGCTTACCGAGCTTGTAGATACTATTACCCATCGCTTTAAACTCGTTATGGGCCACAGCGATAACAACTGCGTCGTACTCACCTTCACTAATATTATTTAGCATACTGACACCATACTCAAGTTCAGCTTCTTTCGCATCCACCCATGGGTCGTAGATATCAACATCCATACTGTAGGATTTAAGTTCGCTAATAAGATCAACCACCTTGGTATTACGAATGTCTGGGCAGTTTTCTTTAAATGTCATTCCCATGATTAGAACTTTAGCGCCTTTAATAAGCTGCCCTTTTTCAATCATGGCTTTGATCAACTTGGATGCCACAAAACGGGCCATGCCATCGTTAATTTCACGTGCCTTACGAATAATATCGGGTATATGCCCTACTGACATGGATTTGTGAACCAAATAGTATGGGTCTACGCCGATGCAGTGCCCTCCCACCAGACCTGGCTGTAATTTGATGAAATTCCATTTGGTGGCGGCTGCTTCAATGACATCATTGGTGTCGATGCCCAAGTGGCTGAAAATCATTGAAAGTTCATTGATCAATGCAATATTTACATCACGCTGAGTGTTTTCAATAATCTTGGAAGCTTCTGCCACTTTGATACTGCTGGCTTTGAAGGTACCAGCGGTAATGATGCTTTTGTAGAGTTGGTCTACAAATTCCGCAATTTCTGGCGTCGAGCCAGAAGTGACTTTCATAATTTTGGACACCGGGCGCTCTTTGTCACCAGGGTTGATGCGTTCGGGGCTATAGCCCGCATAGAAGTCCTGATTGAACACCAAGCCAGAGACCTTTTCTACTACAGGTATGCAGTCTTCCTCTGTAGCACCTGGGTAAACGGTAGATTCGTAAATAACCACATCGCCTTCAGTAATAACACGTCCAAGCAACTCAGAAGCTTTTATAAGCGGCGTTAGATCAGGCTGACGGTGGCTGTCAATTGGTGTGGGTACGGTTACGATATAGACGTTCGCTTCTCGTATATCGTTTTCAACATTGGTGAATGACAACTGACTGGCTGACTTTAACTCGTCAGTTGTGACTTCTCTCGTATTATCCACACCTTCATTAAGCTCTTTTATACGATGAGACTTAATATCGAAGCCAATAGTGTGGTATTGCTTGCCAAACTCAATAGCTAATGGCAGACCTACATAACCCAAACCGATAACTGCAATTTTCGTATTTTTCATTACTGTGAACTCAAATATTAGGTAAATAGATTAACTAGTTTCTTTACTGCGCTGAGGTAATTACATGATTCATCCTTGATCGGTTAATGTTTATCAGCGAGTCACCTGTCTTATGCCTTTACCGTCGTTCACGTTAGGCTATATTTATACGAATAAAGGTGCTTCTTTAAACTTGCTTCCGTGCTTATCTTTCTCTGAAAGCTGTGGCTCCCCCCCGTGGGTGGGCCACTCAATTGCGAGCTGAGGATCATCCCAGCGAATGCTCACTTCGTCACCAGGCGCGTAGTAATCAGTACATTTGTACTGGAACTCGGCTGTTCCGCTGGTCACGTAAAAGCCGTGGGCAAACCCAGGCGGCACCCACAGCAGCTGCTTATTCTCTTCGCTTAAAGTTACCCCTACCCACTGGCCGAACGTAGGTGAACTTTTGCGCATATCAACGGCGACGTCGAATACTTCGCCTTGGGTAACGCGCACTAACTTTCCCTGGGGCTGCTTATATTGGTAGTGCAGGCCCCGCAAAATACCTTGAACGGACTTACTGTGGTTGTCCTGAACGAACTGGTAGTTACCACAGTGGGTTTCAAATTCGCTTTGGCGAAAGGTTTCCATGAAAAAGCCTCGCTCGTCGCCAAATACTTTGGGAGTAAGCAGGACTAGATCGGGAATGGCGAGTTTTTCGTAGTGCATAGATAGCTCGTGAAAGGTGAAGAGTTAGGTGTGAGGCGTTAAAAGCGAGGAGCAAGACTCCTCCCTCCTCACGTTTTACCCTTCACTTTTAAAAGGCGTTGGAGATATAGGCCGTACTGGGTTTTGGCGAGGGGCTTGGCGAGTGTGGCCAGGCGGTCGTCATCAATCCAGCCGTGTTGCCAGGCGATCTCTTCCAGGCAGGCGATTTTGAGGCCTTGGCGGTGCTCAATGGTTTGCACGTATTGGCTGGCTTCCAGCAGGCTATCGTGGGTGCCGGTGTCTAGCCAGGCAAAGCCGCGGCCCAAGCGCTCAACGCGCAGGTCGCCGCGCTCTAAATAGGCGTTATTGACGCTGGTGATTTCCAGTTCGCCACGCTCGGAAGGCTCTACGGCTTTGGCAATTTCAACGACATCGTTATCGTAGAAGTAAAGGCCGGTAACGGCATACGCGGATTTGGGTTTTTGCGGCTTTTCTTCGATGGAGATCGCGTTGCCGCTTTCGTTAAACTCCACCACGCCAAAACGCTCGGGGTCTTTTACCAGGTAACCAAATACAGTGGCACCGCTAGCCTGTTGACTGGCACGCTTTAGCTGGTCTGAAAAGTGCTGACCATGGAAGATGTTGTCGCCTAGTACCAGGCAGACGGGGCTTTCGCCAATAAACTCTTCGCCGATAATAAATGCTTGGGCGAGGCCATCCGGGCTTGGTTGTTCAGCGTACTGCAGGCTGATACCAAAATCTTCACCGTTACCGAGTAGGTTCTGGTATTGGGGGAGGTCTTCTGGCGTGGAAATAATCAGTATTTCACGAATGCCCGCTAGCATGAGCACCGAGATCGGATAGTAGATCATCGGCTTGTCGTAGATGGGCAGGAGCTGCTTGGATACACCGCGGGTAATGGGGTGCAGCCGAGTGCCGGAGCCACCGGCTAGAATAATGCCCTTTCTTTGTGAAGGGTTAGGTGTGAGGCGTGAGGTGGTCATGGTCTATCATCCGTGATGAAACAAGTAGTAGTTGTGAGGAGTGAGGGGTGAGGTGGGAGGTCTACTCCTCACATTTCACCCCTCACTCCTCACAGTATTCAGTAAGCGTTAGCGCTAGCTGGTGTTGCCAAACCGGTAATGTGACACCAAGCGCGGCCTCAAGTTTAGTCAGGCGCATACGTGAGTTGAGCGGGCGCTGGGCAGGAGTTGGAAATTCCACGGTGGGTATGCCACTCACGGTGCCGGATTGGATCGCTAACTCTTCGCCAAGTACCTGTGCTTGCTTGAAAATCTCGCTGGCGAAACCGTGCCAGCTGGTTTCCCCTCTTGGCGCCAGGTGGTAGATGCCTGAGGGGATGTGAGGTGTGAGGGGTGAATCGTGAGGAGTTAGTGGTGAATCGTGAGGCGTGAACGCTAGCGCGGTGACTTGGGCGATTAGGCGTGCGGGTGTGGGCGCGCCTATTTGGTCGTTAACGATGCTCAGTGCGTCGCGCTCGCGGCCCAGACGCAACATGGTTTTCATAAAGTTATTGCCGCGGGCGGCGTATACCCAGCTGGTGCGGAAAATTAGATGTTGGCAACCACTTTGGGTAACCGCTTGGTCGCCTTCCAGCTTGGTTTGGCCATATACGCTCAGCGGTGCCGTGGGGCTGTCTTCCTGCCAAGGTGTTTCACCATCCCCTGGGTAGACGTAATCCGTTGAGTAGTGCACCAGCGGAATATTGTGCTTGGCCGTATACTCGGCTAATTGTGCTGGCAGTTCAGCATTGAGGCGTTTGGCTTGCGCTGGTTCGCTTTCGGCTTTATCAACTGCTGTGTAAGCGCCTGCGTTGAGGATCAACGCCGGCTGGTGTTCAGCCAAGTAGGCGTCTACTGCATTGGCATCTGTTAAATCAAGTTCATGCCGTGTAGGTGCTAACACATTGCCGAACAGGGCAAACTGACGCTGGAGTTCAAAGCCGACTTGGCCGTTGCCGCCGGTGATGAAAATAGTGAGGGGTGAAGCGTGAGGAGTGAGGTGTGCATGTTCAGATGTCATAGTGAAGCCTTTAAATGCTTGATCAGCCCGCCTAGCTGTGAAAATACAGAGTTAATCGCTAGTTCCAGTGCTGAAATATCATCCATATACCCTAAGCGTTGGGCAATTTGACATTGAGTTTCAAGTTCACTGAGCGAACCACGTGCTATATGCAAAAATCTTAAAAAGTCGGGCTTACTGCCACGAGCCGCGCCTTCGGCTATATTGCTTGGCACAGATACAGCAGCACGTTGCATTTGGCTAGCTAGCCCATATCGCTCAACTGAAGGAAAGGATGAGGTCATTGAGTAAATAGCGACAACGAGATCCATTGCTTCTTGCCATACCCGCAGTTGCTGATGCTTTCTCACAACTCTTCCCCTTACCACTAACAAGCGAAGCGCTTACTCCTCACAAACTACCTAGACGTTGGCCTTGGTAGCTGCCGTCTTGGACGCGTTTCCACCAGGTTTCGTTGGCGAGGTACCACTGCACGGTTTTGCGCAGGCCGGTTTCAAAGGTTTCTTCTGGTACCCAGCCTAGCTCGCGTTCGATTTTGCTGGCGTCGATGGCGTAGCGGAGGTCGTGGCCAGGGCGGTCGGTGACGAAGGTAATTAGTTCTTTGTGAGAGCGCTTCGCTTGAGGGTGCTTCGCTTGTGAGGGGTGAGCGCCCTGCGGGCTTGTGAGGGGTGAGGAGGGTTCCCTCACTCCTAACTCCTCACTCCTCACTTCTGCCCCCTCACTCCTCACGCCTAACGCCTCACTCGGCGCTAATTCATCCAAAATCTCACAAATGGCCTCTACAACCTCGATATTGGCTTTCTCGTTGTGGCCGCCGATGTTGTAGGTCTCGCCTACTTGCCCTTCTGTGGCGACTTTGATCAATGCGCGGGCGTGGTCTTCTACATACAGCCAATCGCGGATCTGCTGGCCGTCGCCGTAAACCGGGAGTGGCTTACCGGCTAGGGCGTTGAGAATCATCAGCGGAATCAGCTTTTCCGGGAAATGGAACGGTCCGTAGTTGTTCGAGCAGTTGGTGACTAACGTGGGCAGGCCATACGTACGCTGCCAGGCGCGCACTAAGTGATCAGAGCTGGCTTTACTCGCTGAATAAGGCGAGCTGGGGGCGTAGGGTGTCGTTTCTGTAAACAGTGAGGCGTGAGCGCGCTGCGCGCTTGTGAGGGGTGAGTTTTCCTCCTCACTCCTCGCTCCTGACTCCTCACATTCAGCCAGATCACCATAAACCTCATCCGTACTGATATGGTGGAATCGAAAAGCGTTGCGACGCTCGCTTTCCAAGCTATTCCAATAAGCGCGTGCGGCTTCCAGCAGTACGGCAGTGCCCACCACATTGGTTTGAATAAACTCTGCCGGGCCATCGATGGAGCGGTCTACGTGGCTCTCCGCCGCTAAGTGCATCACCACATCAGGCTGGTGCTGCTCGAACAGTTGTTGCATGGCCTGTGCATCGCAAATATCGGCCTGGGCAAAGGTGTAGCGCTCATTGGCTTCAACGCTTGCCAGGGATTCTAAATTGCCTGCATAGGTAAGTTTGTCTACGTTCACCACCTTATGGGCAGTGTTTTGAATAAGTTCCCGCACTACTGCAGAACCGATAAAGCCTGCGCCACCGGTAATTAAAAAGGTTTTGGTGTACATAGTTCTCTTAATAGCCGATGTTAATGGGCTTTTCGCTGTGGCCTGATATCTTTAAACACTAGGCAGATTTACGTTTTGCCTTGCGCTGCTGCTCTTCCAGCATTTCCAGGTGCTCGCGCGCAATTTTCGATGCTTTTACCGCCTTTTGAACTTCTTGATGAGCAATGGCAATGTCTTGCTGTGGCGCTTGGCGCTCTCGATAATCCTCTAGGTTTTCCTGTGCGGCTTTAAGCACCTGATGACATTCTTGCAGGTGTTTTCTGGCACTGGGCACATCGCTAGGCAGTGCGGTGCCGTCGGTTTTGGCATCTACATCAATATGGTAGGCAGCGATAGCTTCGTTTACGTCATCGTACCAGTGCGCAGTCCCGTGCTTTAAGTAAACACCGGCTTGGCATAAATCCTTCAAAATGCCTTCCGAGTGAGACACCATGATTAGCGATGATTGGCCCACTTTCGATTCGAATAGCTCTTTTGCTTTGGCTTTGAAAGATCTATCGCCAACGGCGGTGGCTTCATCGGAGATATAGACGTCGAAATCGAACGCTAAAGAGAGGCCAAACGAAATACGCGAACGCATGCCTGAAGAGTAGGTGCGGATCGGTTCGTCAAAGGCTTCGCCTATTTCAGCGAAGTCTTCGACAAATTTGATTATTCGCGCGACCTCTTCTGAGCCACTGCCCTGAACACGGGCTACGAATTTGACGTTTTGGCGACCGGTCATGTTGCTTTGCATACCGCCCGATAGCCCTACAGGCCAGGAAACGCGGGTGTGGCGAATGACTTCACCGCGTTCTGGCGTATCCATACCGGCAATTAAACGCAGCAGCGTGGATTTACCCGCACCGTTGGCACCAATCAAGCCGACACTCACCCCTTTGGGGATCGTGAGGTTGATGTCTTTAAGCACCCAATCGCTGCCGTGGTGGTTGTGGTAGCGTTTGTAGAGATTTTTGATTTCAATCATTGGTTTTTTGGTGAAGGGTAAGGGGTTAGCGCTTCGCTTGTGAGGGGGAACACCTCACTGCTATCAGCTAACTCCTTACCGTTACACTTCTGCCTTTGCGTTTATAGAGGCTTTCGAGTTCAGCTTTGAGCGCTGCGCGGGCGGTTTGTTCGCCGTGTACCAGGCGGATGGTTTGGGGCCAGCGGCGCATGCGTTTTACGAAGTTGAGCAGGTCTTTTTGGTCGGCGTGGGCTGAATAGCCGCTGATGGAGGTTACGCCTGCCTTTATATCAAATCGTTCGCCGTCGATGTTTACCCAGCCGCCCTGTGGGCCGTATTGCTGTATGTCCCGCCCGGGGGTGCCTGCGCCTTGGTAGCCCACAAACAGCACTTGGTGGCGTTCATCGCCGAGCATGGCTTTTAGGTAGTTCATGATTCGCCCGCCTGCACACATGCCGCTGGCGGCAATGACTAGCGCCGGTCGGCCTGTTTTGGCCAGATATTCAACGGTTTGCTCGTGCTCTGCGTGGCTATCCACGGTGTAGATATTGGCGAAGTTGAGTGGATGACGGCCACTGCGCAGGCGCCCTTGGGCTTCTTTATCCCAGTAGGGTTTTAGCTCGCGGTAAACCTTTGTAAAACGTGCTGCTAGCGGTGAGTCGACAATGATTTCCAGTGACTGCCATTGCGGCGAGCGCGCTTGATGAATAATAGTTTCTAGCTCGTAGAGCAGCTCTTGGGTGCGGCCAATACTAAACGCAGGCACCATCACCGTGCCACCGTTAGCAAGTGCTTGCTCTACGGCGGCTTTTAGGGTGGCGCGGCGCTGGCGGCGGTCTGGGTGTTGGCGGTTGCCATAGGTGCTTTCGAGTACCAGTTGGTCGCAGCCGTAGGGGGATTTAGGCGCAGGTAGTAGCGGTGCGTAAGGGGCGCCTAAATCGCCGGAGAATACGATGCGCTCTTTTTCATCGGTCTCAGCATCCTGGTAGCTCACTTCAACGTAGCTGGAACCTAGAATGTGCCCTGCCCGTTTTAGTTTTACCCGTGTGGTGCTTGTGCCTTCACCTATCTCTGCGTTTTCAGTCGTGCTTGCGCTAGCGCCGGTGTGGCCGCTTACTTCGCTTGCCATACCTATGCTGTGCCATTTGCCGTAAGGCACGCTAACGATTTGCTTTTCGAGCTGCGTTTGAAAGCGCTCGATCAGTTGGGCGTTGCGGGTGAAGCCGATTTTTAGTGCGTCTTCAATCACCAGGGGCAACAGCTTGGCCGTAGGGATCGAGCAGATAATCGGGCCGGCGAAACCCGCCGCCAGTAAGTAAGGCAGCCTGCCCACGTGGTCAATATGGACGTGGGTAATGATGAGCGCCTTAACGGTGCTGATATCGAATTCAATTTGCAGCTGCTCGAAGCTATCTTCCGCGGCGTCTTCCCCTTGGAAGAGGCCACAATCCACCAGTAGGGATTCGTGTCGATTGAGTAGCAGTTGGTGACAGCTGCCAGTTACCCCAGTGGCCCCGCCGTGGTGAATGATGTCGAGCATGTGAAACCGTTAGTGGTGAATTGTGAGGTGTGAGGCGTGAATCGTGAATCGTGAATCGTGAATCGTGAATCGTGAATCGTGA
>NZ_HG423343.1:5356893-5486793 GCF_000982975.1 Halomonas sp. A3H3
AATCGTGAATCGTGAATCGTGAATCGTGAACAGTTTGGTGTCGGCGCAATCGTGTGAATAGCGCGGAGCGGTGCCGGGAGTTGGCTATGTGCCGTTGGGCGTCGTTCCGACGCCTTTCGCGGGTGCCCACGAACGCTCGCTGAACTCGCTTTCTCGTTACCACGCGCTACGGGTCGTGCTTCCACAATGTTCTGTGCATGCGCGATTTAGTAGCGCGTGGTAAGCCTCAGGCGCACCCGCGAGAGCAGCGCGGAGCGGTGCCGGGGGTTGGGTTACGCTGCTTGGCTCTTTAAGAGCGGCCATGCCCCCTGCTTAGAAGCGTCAAGGATGACAATTTCAGTAATTGTGCCATCTTCCGCGTAACTAATATGCGTATTCCAGTCTTGAGAAATTTCTTTAACCGTACGTTTATCTGAAAGATGCAAAACTAGAATGTCATCCGCTTCATCGTAGGTTGTACGCATTACTTATCCTCCCACTCAAAGTGATGCATAACGGTTTTGACAACCAGTTTGTCTTCTAAGACAGCTGCGATAGACAAAAGGTTGTCTTGGCGACTTTCAACATGCATCGCTATCCAAAACCGCGTAGCATCTTTGTACTTTACTGTTCCCCGCTCTATCAATTCTAGCAGTTCACTTTCTGTGATATTTCGACTAGCCATGCGCTCACGGGCATGGCGTGTTATGTAAATATCTACCTTGAAACGGTGACTGTACATATTCTCAAACTACATACTTAGTTTGGACAACTGAATCGACACCCGCGATCGCATGCCGGGGTTGGTTACGTGCCGTTGGGCGTCGTTCCGACGCCTTTCGCGGGTGCCCACGAACGCTCGCTGAACTCGCTTTCTCGTTACCACGCGCTACAAAAATGTGAATCGTGAGTGGTAAATGGTGAATCGTTTCGTACCATTCACCCTTCACGATCCACCCCTCACCATTCACTATTCACCCTTCACCCTTCACCCTTCACCCCAACCTTAATCGCGGTGATCTTTGATGATCATCATCAGCATGCTGAAGATAAAGGCGAGGAAGATGGTGATGATAGCGAATACGCTGCTGTTGTAGAGCCGGTTGGGTTCTGTGGGGTACTCCGGGAATAGCGGGCTTTGCAGCACGCTTACCTGCTTGAGCTGGCGGGCAGCTTCTAAGCGGGTGTTTTCTAACGCAGCCAGCGCACTTGAGTAGGTTTCCTGAGCAAACTGTGCCTGCAGTTCTAGTGTTTCATATTGCGCTGACACACTGTTGAGCGAGTCGCCTGAAGCTTGGGCGATTCGATCACGCTGCTCAATAATTTGGTCGCGCAATGCCGTGATATTACGCTCGACTTGGCGCAATTCAGAAGACTGGGAGCTTTGGAAGCTGGCTAATGCGCTGCGCTGCGCTTGCAGGCGGGCTAGATCAGCCTCAAGTGTTGCCACAACTTGGTTAATATTTTCTACCGTTGCGGTTGGTGAAACCAAACCATATTCGTTTTGGAATTCAAGCAGCTTGGCCCGGGTCTCTTCAAAGCGCTCTTCAAGCCGAACCATTTGCTGCTCTAAAAATTTCACTTGCTCATCCGCTAGACGATGCCCCATTTCGTTCATATGGTCTTCACCTGCTTCAAGTAGCAGCGTGGCAACTTCATGGGCAAACTCTGGCGTATACGCCTGCACGCGGATATTGAGCACGCCTGCATACTCATCCAGCTCTACCTCTACACGGCGCAGGTAGTATTGGTGCAGGTCTTCAATGGGGGCATCACGGTTAAGCAGTTTGGCGAAGATATCTCCATTCTCAGAATAGTGCTCACGCAGATTCAGCTTTTCGTCCAGTAAGCGTAGCATGTCTACAGAGAGTAAGTGCTCACGCAGCAGCAACAGATCGTGGGTATTTCCCCCACCGCCACTGCCCATAATTGAAGATAGGCTAAATTCTGGCGTTGCTACCTGCGGGCTTTCCAGCACCACTGTTGCGCGGGAAACATAGCGATCTTCCGCCCATACAAACCAATAAAACGAGACCAAAGCTATCGCGACTATCGCCACGGCCCAGTGTGGCGATGTTTTAATAAAATGACGAAAAGAACGTTGCATAGTTTATTGTGCCTTCAATCGATCAATAAAGCGCAGGTGCATCAATAGCCCCAGGGCGATTAGCGTAAATGTAAAGAACCAGAAATAGAGCATACTGGTGCCATGGACGACTTGGTACTTGTCAAAAAAGCCCAGGCGCAACGTTTCAAGGCCATGAGGGATAGGATTAATCATCAGGTATTCCAGCAACCAGTGGGGCAAGGCATTTAGCGGAAAAATCACCCCTGATAAAATCATAAGTGGTAGAGCGAGCATGCGGAATACCCTGCCTAGCTCAGGTACCAATGATGCTGCGACAGAGGTTACCAACCCTAAGCCAAGCCCTAAGCTCCATAGCGAAAGCCAAGCAGCCATCGCTCGAAGTGCATTATCTGGATACATGTCCAGCCCCAGCATTAGCCCGCCACCTATAAAAATCAGGAAGATAAAGCTGCGCAGCATGCCTTCTAAAAAGTTGCGCACTAGCACAGGGTCTACGGGCTGCACTTGACGATAAGCGAATAGAGCTCTATTGCCATCTACTGCCCCCATGCCACGCATCATACCTTCGCGTACTAATGCAAAGCCCAGGAGGCCTGTTATTAACCAAGGAATAAAATCGGCGTTAACAATCAACTGGTCGCCACGAATAAAAGTACGAATGGCAATCATGATACCGATATATGCAACTGGCTCAAAAATCATCCAAAACCAGCCCATGCGGTCTGACATGGTGCGCGAAATGGCTTCGCGCATGAACATGGCGTACCACACGCTGCGCGTGACTTGCCACGGTGTTCGTGCGCTCCGCCGTGGGCCACCGTTTACGTTATCCATAGCGCTACTTCTTGAATAAGTGAGGTGTAAGGGGTGAGAGGTGAAGGGTAAGGGGTGAGGTGTAAATTGTGAGGTGTGAGAGGGACTTTCTTCACCCCTCACTCCTTACTCTTCACTCCAACCCCCTAACTCCTCACCCTTCTCCTATTACAGATCAACCGCTACTCTGGTTGCTACGGCAACCTGGTAGAGGATCTGCGTTATCGTAGAGGCTAGCTGAAGGTTGTGCGTGGGTGCCGCGGGCATCACAAGGATTTCATCGCCTGGGCGTAAATTAACATTGCGGGCGTTCTCGACAGCGCCATTTTGACGAACCACAAGTATATGGTCGTCATCTGCACGGTCAGTGAAGCCGCCTGCACCTTCAACGTAATCGATCACGCTCATACCTGGGCGATAAACAGCGGCTTGGGGCACAAGCACTTCACCACTGATGAGCATGGAGTCACTCACTTCCGGAATAGTGACTACATCGCCATCCTGCAGGCGAATATCGGAAATGCGCCCATCGTAAGCGACGACTAAACGGCCACTGGGCTCTAGCTCACTGGCACGAGAGATGAAGTCCTGAATCAGTTCCGCTTCTTGTACACGAATCTGCGCTTCTTCATTGGTGTTTGAGGGCGCGCCTAAGTAGGTGGTCTCTAGGCGGCGTAGGCTCTCTTCAAGGGACTGCGCTTGCTGCTTTTTAACACTTTCACGCTTTATTGAGATGCTTTCCACGGCGGTCATGTTTTCTGGTACGGCGATGGCGTCTAGTAATTCGCTTAAACGAGCATCCCTTGGCAGTGCGTACCGTGAAGGGCCGTAATAGCTGCCTTCTACTTCCACAACGATGGTTTCACTGCGCTTATCTGAGCTGAACAGCACTTCGTCGCCGCTGCGGATCGTTTGACCGGCAAACATATCAATGGGGAAGTATTGAGCAATAGGCCCTTCTTCACGGTCACCGCGTAGCAGAACGTGTGAAACGCCACTTCTTAACCGCGCTAGATTTACCAGCTCAGCGCCACTCAAGCTGTTGCCTGTCATTTCATAGCGGTATTCACGGTGAACATCTCCACCTACCGCAATTGCGGGGCCACGCTCTTCGACTACGATGGTGTCGCCATCTTGAAATTGCGGGCGGGGTATATTGCCGTTGATCAAGAAGTCATAGAGGTCGACAGTGGCGACATTGCGACCGTCGCGCATTACACGAATTTGGCGATAACTGCCCAGGTCTTGATCTATGCCGCCGGACTGATCTAGAAAATAGAGCAGCGAGTCGTTGGGTGTGCCCGCGTAACGGCCGGGGTTTTCAACATAGCCTGTGACGTAGACGGCTACGGGCTGCACACCTTGGAGGTTGGTATAGACCTGGACGTTATCTGGGTATACCGAGGTAATGGCTTGGCGCACGCTGCCATCGACCTGTTGGCTACTCTGCCCTTCTACATTGAGCGGCCCTGAGCCAGGTATGAAAATATTTCCTTGGGCGTCGACGGGTAACACGCGATCAAGTTCAAATGCGCCCCAGGCGCGAACCGTGACTTGGTCGCCGGGCTTAATCCGGTAGTCAGGGTTGAGACCATCCCCCATCGCGCCACGAAACCCACCTGTGAATAAGTTGGCGCCAAATGGCGGTAGCGCATCGGGATCTTGTACGTTGGGCGAAACCGGGCCATATGTGCCGCTATCCCAGTTGGCTCGGGGTGTATCGTTGACTTCTTGCTGCGGCAGGCTGCCTTGCTGGTTAGCCTGCTCAGGTACAATGCTGTCGGAAAGGCTTAGCGCCTGCGCCCATGTATTGGGCACTACAAAAACGCTGGCAAGCGCTATGGAAGCGACGGCTAGCGAGCGATTTAGCGTAGCGCGGTCAAGCAGAGTGGTCACTTTCATTAATTGCGCCCCTGTGTTGTTTGTGCCACAACGCGTTGATTAACCCAACCATTGGGTGTTTTGCAGACGAGTGCAGAACGCGCGTTATTGGAGTCGACGGCGACTACTCTTAGCTTGCGACACTCGCGCCCACTGGCGGCAAGGTAGGCGGCGTCAGCCACAATCTCGACATTATTACCCCATGGGCTGTCTGGAACATTAATCACGGCACCTGCGGGAGCCTGTGTTAAAAAGCCATTGAGGTTGTCGTCTTGCAGCAAGGTGGCCGGGTCGTTATTCAATACATACTGCGCTTCTTGCTGAGTTGAGCTGGAGGGGTACGAGGCACAACCACTCACCACGGCTAAACTCAGCGCTGCCAGCAGCATGCGTGCTGGAGAGACCACTGAACGTTGAGATATCGACATAGTTATTTCCAAATAAAAGGCACGCTACCGCCCAGGGATTATAACGGGCGTATTCCCTTGCCCTACTTCTCTGGGTGGATGAAAGTGGTTGGCACAAGCGCAAAGCACTTTTGCCAGCCGCCCATTGTAGGGGAATACCGCCAGCGGCTCTACATAGACAGCTCTTGTACAACCTATTCATTCTTATTGTGAGAATAACAGCCATTGAAAAGCAAAAAAACGGCCACATAAATGTGGCCGTTTTGATATAAACAAATTCTTTAAAACGACGTTAGAAGTGATAACGTGCGCCTGTCAGCCAATATGTCCTGTCTGCCGAACTTTCTTTCCGCATGCTTGGCGCATCACCATCGGCTAGCTCTACGAACACGTCAAATGCACTGGTGACTTTATAGTAAGCGCCTGCAGCCCAGGCGTTACTCTCCTCGACTTCGTCACGGTCTACGTTGTAGTAATCTGCGGTAAAAGCCCAGGGCCCTGTGGAGTAGGTACCACCTAGGCCGACCGTTTCGAACCCTTTGCCATAAGTATCGCTGTTGTCTTGAGTCTCAACACCTAAGCGCATTGATAGCTGATCAGATAGCGAGTATGCCCCAATAAGGCCATACAGCGTTTCACCATTTCCACTGCCACCACCACGCACTACGTTTTCCACTGCACCAAACCCAACTTTGAATGGGCCTTGCTGATAGCGAATACCACCTTGTGCGGCAACAACCTCACCCTCACTACTCTGCTCTGAAGCCGTTAACCCCCGCTCGCTGTAGTGCTTAACCTGGAGAAAAGAAGTGAAGCCGTTCAGCTCAGGCGTGTAGTAAGCAATTGAATCACCCCAAGACTGCAAACCCGATGATTTAAACAGTAATCCCCGGTCTTGATAAACATCAAACGGCAGCGAGACAAACTGGGCATACATGCTATTAAAATTACCTGCCAGCAACGTGCCATACTGCTTACTTGATAAACCGATGTAGCTTTGTCGTATTTCGTTGAAGCCCTGATCCGTGTTGCGCTCATCGCCAGTAAACCGCCACTCCAAGTGTCCTAATGCCGTTAGGTCTGAAGTAACCGCATGACTCATTCGAAACCCTAGGCGGGAGTAGACATCAATAAATTCCGCGCCGTCATCCACTTTATTGCCAGCGCTATTAAACTCAGGGCCACCGCCCGCAATACCCATGGCAATACGGCCGTAAATATCCAGCTTCGTGCCGTCCTGATCATAAAGTGTTGTGGCTTGAACCGAGGAGATACTTAACAGACTTGCTACAACCACCGCTAACTGCTTCTTCTGCATTAGAAATAATCCCTTGATACGCTAATCTTGTTCACTGCTTTAGCTATTCAGCTATTCTCAGCTATATGCAGCGAAACAATGTTATACAATATCAAGCCGACCTTAAAGGAAAACAGTTCTTATTTGTATTAATAAATATTATTGGCAAAAATGCAAAAAAAACCGGCCTCTAAAGAGGCCGGTTCTATTTGGTTCTGCTAGGCAGTTACCTTTTAAGCGTAGTGTTTAAACCAGGCTTAGAAGTGGTAACGAGCGCCTGTTAGCCAGTACATGTCGTCGCCATCAGCGCGCTCAACATCGACGCCACTGCCACCGCCGATGGAAACGTCGATAGACGGTTGGTCAGCTTGCTGCAGCTCTAGGAACACATCAAAGTTGCTGGAAACGTTATAGTAAGAACCCAGGGCCCAAGAAGTGCGGCTGTCGCCGTTGTCAGGATCTACATCGTAGATGTCAGCAGCAAACGCCCAAGGACCAGTGGTGAAAGTACCACCTAGGCCAACTGTGTCGTAACCACCACCACGAAGGTTGTTATCGTCGCGAGTTTCGTAACCCAAGCGAGCAGAGAACTGGTCAGTGATATCGTAAGAACCGATCAGACCGTACAACATTTCAGCGTTACCGCCGCCACGTGCAACGTCATCAACAAAACCCAGACCAACAGTTACAGGGCCTTGTGCGTAACGAACACCACCTTGCGGCGCGATTACGTCACCTTCAGAAGTTTCTTCCGCTTCAGTCAGGCCGCGCTCGCTATAGTGTTTCAGTTGCAAGAATGCAGTGAAGCCGCTCAGGTCAGGCGTGTAGTAACCGATAGAGTCGCCACGCGACTGCTTCGGGTGACCAGCAAACTCTAAACCGCGATCAATTTCCCAATCGAACGGCAGAGAAACGAACTGATTGTAGAAGCTGTCGAAATTACCTGCTTGGAAAGTACCGAACTGGTCGCTTTGCAAGCCGATGTAGCTCTGACGAACTTCTTTGAAACCGCTGTTGCCATTACCGCTAGGGCCGGTACGCTCGTCACCGTCGAAACGCCACTCAACACGACCGAAAGCAGTCAGGTCACGTGAAACTTCGTGGCTCATGCGCAGACCAAGACGTGAGTAAACATCTACGAACTCAGCGTCGTTGTTGATTTTTTCGCCGTCACCGTTGTACTCAGGGCCGCCACCAGCAACACCCATGGCGATACGGCCATAGACGTCCAGTCGGGTGCCATCCTGGTCATAAACGGTAGCTGCTTGTGCTGCAGCAGAGGCACCCAGGGCGCCAACGATAGCAGTCGCTAAAAGTGTCTTTTTCATGATGTAAGTTCCTTAACTCGTATACTGTTTCGATCGTTGCTGCTCAACTCTTAATAAGTTGGCAGTTGGCTTTTGCGGGCCATGCTCTTTTGCCATCCGCCGGTTTTTTCCCGGTGGTATGCGGCATGTCCTCAACTAAGCCTTGTTATAGTCCAATGCTCGCAGAACAAACTCTATACCGGGACTCCAGGGAACGCAATAGAAAAAAACAGTGTTTTCTTACTATTTGTGCTTTTTTATGGAACCCCTGCTGCTGGGCCCGGTCTCAGCGGCCTTTGAATTTCTGCTGTAAATCTAACAATTTGTCTTCCAAGCTAAGCGACTTACGCGGCTCGCCTTTTTCTGCCTTCGGTTCTGCATCCGGCGCTAAATCAGGCTGTTTCGGTTTTTCTTGACGGGTGTTTTTAGCGGCAGACGATGGTTTAGGTTGCGCTTTTTTTGGCTGCCCAGCTACTTTCTGATCACCACGTTTTTCTGCTGCGTGTAGCGCCGCTTCTTTATCTACCTTGCCTGCGGGTTGACCATCCAAATCTACCCGTTCGGCGCCCTCGCGCACTGCTTTTATATAGCGCGGGAGGTTCACGTAGTTGGCCAAGGCTCGACGAATTAGCTTACTAGGCCACTCTTCGCGCTCTGCAAGCTGTTGATGAATACCCACTTTTAAGGGCTTTGTGTGGCCTTTAAAAAACGCCTTGGGGTAGCGCTCGTACCATTGATTCAACAGGGCGTGCGGTGAAGGTGCTTTGGCCGTTTCAGCGGTAGCCGATGATTCAACTTTTGCTTCTGGTTTGGTTTCTTCTGGTTTGGTTTCTTCTGGCTTGGCTTCTACTGGCTTGGCTTCTACTGGCTCGACCTGATCTGGCGCTACTTCGCTGGGTGGTGGCGTTTCAGGCGCTTTTGGGTCGAGAACCTTTGCATCGACAGCTTCTTCGTTATGTCTTTCATTGTCTATTTTAGTCGTGGCTTCGGAGCTTGGCACGCTTTGCGATTGGGCGCTTTTCAATGCCAATTGCTGCTTTAGCCGCTGGTTTTCTTCACGCAGGGCATGTAGCTCAGCTTGTGTGCGTTCAAGACGCGCTTCTAAATCATCTAATATATTCATTAAGCTGGCGGCCATAGCCTTCTCCTTTGCCCTTTTTAGTCGGCGATGCGCTCGTAAACGACGAAATCATAACTTGGCTGCCCTTCTGCTGGCTGCCCCGCTACGCGCTGTACTTCTTGCCACTCGCTAGGGTCGAAGTCAGGAAACGTTGCGTCGCCTTCTACCTCTATGTCCACTTCCGTTATGTAAAGCCGTTGGGCAAAGGGAAGCGCCTGGCGGTAAATTTCTCCGCCCCCCATTACCATGATCTCTTCCGCCGCTTCTATGGTGGCGTGCTGGTCGGCTAGCTCTAGCGCTGCGGGCAAGTCGTGACACACGCGTACGCCTTCGTGGGAAAACTCGTCGTTGCGGGTGACAACGACATTAAGCCGATTAGGCAGCGGCTTGCCAATGGAAGCGTAGGTTTTACGCCCCATGACCAGCGGTTTTGCCTGGGTAATGCGTTTGAAGAACTTTAAATCTTCGGGCAGGTACCAGGGCAACTTGCCGTCTACGCCGATCACACGATTTTTAGCCATGGCAACGATCATTGCCACCGGCACCAGAGAGTCGAAAGCGCCGTTTTGGTTACTCGTATCGTTTTGCTGGCTCATACCGCTACCTCGGCCTTGATGTGCGGGTGCGCCTCGTAAGCGTCAATGTGAATATCTTCAAAACGGAATGCGAACAAGTCGTCTACCTCTGGATTGAGCACTAGCTTAGGCGCCGCTTTAGGCGTACGCGATAGCTGCTCTTTGGCCTGTTCAAGGTGGTTACTGTACAGGTGCGCATCGCCTAGGGTGTGGATAAATTCACCCGGCTGAAGGCCGGTCACCTGGGCGACCATGGTCAGTAGTAAGGCGTAGCTGGCGATATTAAACGGCACGCCGAGGAAAATGTCGGCGCTGCGCTGATAGAGCTGGCACGACAGCTTGCCATTGGCCACATAGAACTGGAACAGGCAGTGGCACGGTGGTAGCTGCATTTCATCGACCTGGGCTGGGTTCCATGCAGAAACAATCAGGCGGCGGGATTGGGGGGTGGTGCGAATTTGACCGAGCACCTTGGCAATTTGGTCAACGCTGCCACCTTTTGGGTCGGGCCAGCTGCGCCACTGGTAGCCGTAAACGGGGCCTAAATCGCCGTTTTCATCCGCCCACTCGTCCCAAATCCGCACGCCGTTCTCTTTTAGGTAGGCGATGTTGGTGTCGCCTTTCAGGAACCACAGGAGTTCGTGAATAATCGAGCGCAGGTGGAGTTTTTTGGTGGTCAGTAGTGGAAAACCACGCGATAAATCAAAGCGCATTTGATGGCCAAACACGGAGCGCGTGCCGACGCCTGTACGGTCGTGGCGGTCAACGCCATGCTCCAAAACGGTTTGCATCAAGTCTAAATAGGGTTGCTCAAGCGCGGGCGTTGGTGCAGTCACAGAATTTCCAAATTAACAGGCGATGTAGCGGTTTATTCTAGGCGCCCATAGCTGCCCGGTCTAGCAATGCCGCCCCGTTAACGTTATTCGCCCAACCCCGGCACCGCTTCGCGCTGCTCCCGCGGGTGCGCCTTAGGCTTACCACGCGCTACTATATCTCGCATGCACATGAATGCGGGGGATCCAATGCACTGTGCACATTATGATATGGCTGCGGTACGTAATCACACCACCGAAAGCGAGCGAGTGCACATCCCCGTACGAGTTCAGCGAGCGTTTGAGGCACCCGCTGGTGTACTCCCCCAATTATCAGATAGTTGAGTTCCTTCACCTTCCAAGAACACTAGCTATTAGGTAAATCCAACAACCCCGGCAAATCAGCTAAGGCCATTTTACTTTCAGCATAATTGTGAAGCTGGTTATAGGTATCCATAAGCATAAGACTCGAATCTCGCGCAATATTGATCGCCTCTGCAAACTCGCATGCATTTTCCATGTACTCATGAACCAACTGGTTACGAAGTTTTCTGGCAATCAGCCACCCTTCAACACTTTCTACTACACCTAAGCGCTCAGCCCGGTTTAGTGTTTCAATTTGGCTTCCAGGCTTTTCCGCAAGCGCCTGTAACCAGCGAGGTAATAACTTGTCGGCTAACGTATCTTGCATTCGGCCAAACCTGGAAACGAAAGCTTCTAAAAGAACCGCCTCTTCTGGCTGTTCGTCTAGCACCTCTACCCATGTTTGGGTAATCAGCTTCCCTTCAGCAAATAGCGTAAGCCAACTGTATGCTAAGTGATTCCCTTCACGCTTTACTATGCTAAGCGTCGCCACGAAGCGTTCAACCGGAAGAAGACCACTCATATTAGCTCTCCATTAGTAAGCGCTTGCTCATACACAGGTGACAAGGGTGTTTCTGGATCATAAATCAATATGTCGATTGGCTGGTCGCCCAGGCGCATCTGTAACCGAGCCGTCATGGTCAACATCTTGATCATTTTGCCCGTCATTGGCTTGTCACTCTTAACTAAAATGTCGATGTCCCCGCCCTTGACATGGTCGTTTAAGCGGGAACCAAAGAGCGCAAGCTGAACATTATTACCGAAAACTTCCTGGCCTACCTGCTTTACGATAGCTTTCTGCTCTTCACTGAGTCTCATACCACACCTCTGTATTAACTCAATTTGGCTTTGTCATGAACAACTATTTCCCAATAGGTTCTAATGACAACCTGACGTAATACCGCTATTTCCAACTGAATCAGGCAAGGCTCTATGACCCCATCAAACCTTAACATCCACTGGTTGGGAGCGTGACCAGGCGATGATGACGAGGCCCAGCGCGATCATGGGAAGCGAGAGCAGCATGCCCATGGTGACCCAGCCGAAGGCGATAAAACCAATGTGGGCGTCGGGCATGCGGACAAATTCGACCATAAAGCGGAACACGCCGTAGCAGACTAAAAACAGCCCGGATAAAAAGCCTCGTGCGGTCGGCTTGGCGGAGACCCACCACAGAATGGCGAACAGCACGACGCCTTCTAACAGCGCCTCGTAGAGTGCTGATGGATGACGCGGCTCAGGCCCCATGCCGGGAAATGGCATGCCCCAAGGAAGCGAGGTCATGCGGCCCGGTAGCTCGTGATTAATAAAGTTACCAATACGCCCGGCACCCAAGCCAATCGGCACCAGAGGAGCGATAAAGTCGGTGAGCGTTAAAAAAGCCAACTGCTTACGCCGAGCGAATATCCAGGCGGCGAGGAGCACCCCGAGTAGGCCGCCGTGAAAGCTCATGCCGCCATCCCATACGCGGAAGATCCACAGCGGGTCGGCTGTCCACTGTCCTAGCCCGTAGAACAGCGCGTACCCTAAGCGCCCTCCAGCCACGACACCGATGGCACAGTAGAAGAGCAAATCACCAATATCGTCATTATTGAGACCAATACGCGATGCGCGCCGACAGCCAAGCCACCAGGCGGCGACAAATCCCACCACATACATAAGGCCATACCAATGGACTTGCAGCGGCCCCAAGGAGATAGCCACTGGGTCAATCGTTGGGTAATTAATCATTTACACTCTCTAATCTGACCAAAGGAAATATGCAAGACGCCCACTCAGCACGTAAAACGGTCACAGACTAGTCTTTGTACGAAAACTGACTGCGCTCGACAATACTGCGTTAAAAATCAACTCAAAATGCTCATTTACACCCCGTAAACTCGAGCGCGAGCCCGGTCCTTTTCTCGTTGATTTTTGCCTTGTCTAGTCTTCGCTCGCCGACTTTTCGTACAAACCCTAGGTGAGCAGGAAACGCACCCCTACCACTGCCAGCAGTAACGCGAAGGAGAGACGTAGCACATGAGCGGGCAAAACATGGGCAAGTTTAACGCCTAAGCGGGCAAATGGAACGCTGGTGACCACGATACTGAAAAACGCTGGCCACATAACAAAGCCAGTTGTCCAGGCGGGCAGCAGTGGATTACCCCAGCCCACCACGATAAACGCCAGAGCCCCCACCAGCGCGATGGGTAGCCCTACCGCCGCTGCCGTGCCCACCGCTTGAGTCATGCTGGCACCACAGCGTGATAGTAGCGGTACTGTCATGGCGCCTCCGCCAATCCCGAACAGTGCTGAAACAGCGCCGATCGCACCACCGGCAAGCGTCATTATCCATTTGCCGGGTGAGGCACTGCCCTGCTTAGGCGTTAATCCAAACACCATTTTAGCGGCAATGAGTAGAACAAAGATGCCAAACATAGTTCCCAGCACCGTGCCGGAGAGGTTGTCGGCAATAAACGCCCCAACGATGGAACCGAACACTAAGCCAGGCAGCAGCGCTTTAAGCCACCCTCGGTGAATGCTGCCGCGCCGATAATGGCCAAGGGTGGACGATGAACCGGTGACAAGAATAGTGGCGAGAGAGGTGCCAATGGCTAAATGCATGGCAATTTCAGAAGCGATGTTCTGCAGCCCAAACGCAAAGACCAAGACAGGAACGATAATGAGCCCACCGCCCACTCCGAATACGCCAGCCATCGTGCCCGCAACGGCACCTAAGGTTAAATAAATCGATAACGTCGTGACGATAGTCATTCAGACGGAGCCGCTTTAACCGTGCCTGGGAACCAGTGAGCAATCATATTCATGAGGGTTTGGGGTTGGTAAGGCTTGGCAAGTAAGTCATCCATACCAGCCGCCAGACAGGCGTCGCGCCCGGCATTGTCGACGTTGGCCGTTAGTGCTACTAACACGCTTTGGCTACCGCCATGGTTGCGTTCGTACTCGCGCCAACGCCGGGTGGTTTCGAGCCCGTCCAGAGTGGGCATAAAAATATCCATAAATACCAGATCAAATATCGCGTTTTGCTGGCGTTCCAACGCCTGTTCACCGCTGCTAGCGCCTTCCACCTGTAGGCCCTGGGTTTCCAGCATCTGCCGGGCCAGCATCAAATTTACCGGCCCGTCGTCAACGACCAATACGCGTAAAGTGCGCGGCGCCCCCAGGCGATCACCACTCCTCCCTTGTGCCTCACCGCTCAAAGAATTTTGTTCAGAACCTGGTTCAACTCCTCCCTCAGCGCTTTGTTGAACAAGATTGGTCAGTAGCGCGCGGATATCCGATAGGTGCTCATACACTTCCATGATATTTTGCCCACCGTTATCGGTGAGCTCTTTATCAACCATGCTGTTTAAATGGTCTAACAAGCTATCCGTTTCACGCTGCAGCAGCGTTAAGTAGCCTGATTTTAATCGTGACTCTTCCCGCGCCCTTTCACGGCCGGCGATCAAGTGCTTGAGCTGCCGTTGCTGGTGCTGAAGATCGTCCAGCAGGGTTTGCTCATGCTCCTGCCGGGTGTTCTTAGTAGCGGCAGTGGCCACTTGGGAGCAGTGCATGCAGCGCTCAAGACCGGCGAGGATTTCATTAACGCTGGCCAGCCGCTGAAGGGGTAGATGAGATTCGTCAGCGACATCCGGCGGGGAACATTTATGCTCGGGCAGTGAACGCGCAGCGGTAGCGCATAGTGCTTGACTGTGCCGTTCAAGTTCGGTGAGTTCTTGCATAAAGCGATTATCTTGACGCCGAGCATGCGCTTTAACCAACATCAGGAAGGCGCCGACATTCAAACTGCTGCCGATAAGCAGCGCCGCCATTAGCCACAACATGGTGCTCCAAGAGACGTAGCTGGGCGACATCCACCACATCATGGCGCCAACCACCACGCAGAGCACGATTAATGCTGCTTGCACAAGCAGCAGTGGCCACAGCAGAGGCCAAACAATGGCATTCCAAAAGTGCTCCCTTTGATAGCGCTGCATGATCTCGCCTTCCTATTGGCCGTATGGCCGCTGATAACGTGACCGCTGTTTAAGGCCCCACACCCATTCGGTGTGACGATTTATGCTACAAACATGATACTAATGTCAGTGTACGTCTACGCTTCGTTACTGTCATGCGGCTCTTGCGTTGAACGTTTTTCATCCTTATCGCCTGCGAGTTTGTTATGTGCTTGATATCGTTTGCTTGGCAACCCGGCACCCCCATGCCTTTGCGGCTAATGGGTAACCGTGATGAGTTCCATGCGCGCCCCACCGCGCCGCTGGGTGAGTGGCAAGATAACTCGGCCATTGTCGGTGGCCGCGATTTAGAGGCCGGTGGCTCGTGGCTGGCAGCCAAGCGCGGCGGTGTAGTGGCCGCGTTAACCAACGTACGTGACCCGCAATTGGGCACACCACCCGGCGCGCCAAGCAGGGGGGAACTGGTCGCCGATGCCCTGCAATGTAGCGATATAGAAGCGTGGCTAACTGCGCTCAGCCAGGGCGAGGCAATGCGCTACGCGGGCTTTAATTTATTGGTCGCCACGCCCCAACGGCTTTGGCACCTACACCGCAGCAGAGATCGTCTGGCTCTCACTGAGGTAGCTCCCGGGGTTCATGGCCTCTCCAACGCTGATCTCAACTCACCCTGGCCAAAGCTTCTACATGTACGCACTGCGCTTGAGCACACTCTTTTACAGCCAGACCCGTTCCAGGCATGGCCTAGTGGCGTTCAGCGCGCTATGCAAAATCCACAAGAAGCGGCTATCGAGGAGTTGCCGGATACCGGCGTGGGGCTTGAATTGGAGCGCCAGCTTTCAGCGGCGTTTATTGTCGGCGAACGCTATGGCACCCGCGCCACCTCGTGGCTCACTCTGGATAGCGACGGGCACATCGAAGTTACCGAACAGCGCTTTGGGCCGCTGGGGCGCTTTGAGGGTGAAACCTCTTTAGCGTTGCCCAGCAGTTCGCTTGAATCTACACCCTAGGCTTTGCATAAAGAACTTAGTCACGGGGCGGCATCAGATGCGATAGCTGCCACTCATCCATGCGCCCCTCTAGATGGGTATGCACCTGGGCAGGGGTGTCTAGCTCCATCACTTCTTTGAGCAACTGCTCAGCATCGCTGAACGGCACCCGGCGAATGGCCGCGCGCACTTTGGGCAGGCTTGGCGCATTCATGGAAAGACTGGTAAAGCCCATGGCCATGAGCAGCAGCGCTCCAGCCGGGTCTCCGGCCAATTCACCACAGAGCGAAATGGGCTTATCGAGCCGCGTGGCATCGTTAGCAAGTTCCAGCAGAGCGCCGAGCAACGCCGGGTGCAGCGCATCGTAAAGGCTCGAGACGCGTGGGTTGTTACGATCCACCGCCAGCAGGTACTGGGTGAGATCGTTGCTGCCCACGGAGAAAAAGTCGACTCGCTTCGCCAGCGCGTCCATTTGATAGATAGTGGCGGGCACTTCAATCATCACGCCCACTTTAGGTCTGACGACAGTAATCCCTTCTTCGCCCAGCTCTAGAATGGCGCGATCCAGCAGGCGCAGCGCTTCATCGACCTCTTCGACGTTGGTAATCATCGGGAAGAGAACGTAGAGGTTATCCAGGTCCATCGAGGCTTTGAGCATAGCGCGCAGTTGCACCATTAACACTTCCGGGTGATCCAGCGTTACCCGCATACCGCGCCAGCCTAGAAACGGATTCGCCTCTTCAATGGGGAAATAGGGCAGATCCTTGTCACCGCCGATATCCAATGTGCGCATCACCACCGGCAACGGGGCAAAGCCTTCGAGCTGCTCACGATAAAGCTTGGTTTGCTCTTTCTCGCCGGGGAAGCGTTCGGTAATCATAAACGGCACTTCGGTTCGATAGAGGCCCACTCCACCGATACGGCTTTTAAGCAGCGCGGTGGCATCTACCGCTAACCCGGTATTGACCATAAGCGGCATCGTGTGACCGTCGGGCGTGGCGCTGGGCAGATCCTGCTCGTGCTCAAGCAGTTCGCTGAGCGCCTCTTCTTCGGCGATCAGACTTTCATAACGGGCCGTAAGTTCAGGCGCTGGGCGCACAAACAGGCGACCACGGTGACCATCCAGCACCACCGGCGCCCCGCCTAGGCGCGGCAGCGGTAAATCCATCATGCCCAGCACCGTAGGAATGCCCATGGCCCGGGCGACAATCGCCACGTGGGACGTGCTGGAGCCGCGTACCGAGACCAGCCCTTTGAGCTTTTCGCGGGGGACTTCACCCAGCATGGCCACGCTGATCTCATCACCGACCAGAATAGCGTTATCGGGGTAGGTTTCCGGCGTGGATGGGGTATCTTCTTGCAGATGCGCAAGTACCCGGCGGCCAAGATCACGAATATCAGCCGCTCGCTCGCGTAGGTAGTTGTCGTCTACCCGCTCCAGATACTGGACGTGACGACGCACTACATCGGCCAGAGCGCCTGGTGCCCACTGGCCTTCGCGAATGCGTTTTTCCACTTCATCAGCCAGCGCGGCTTCGCCGAGCATCTGCTGATAAACATCGAACAGCGCCAGCTCTTGAGCAGAAATCCTGCTTGCCAAACGTTCGGCCGCGGCACGAATTTCGTTGCGGGTTTTGCCAATGGCTTCTTTGAGGCGGGCGACCTCATAATCCTGATCGCGGGGTATCAGATCCGGCACGCTGTTTAAATCCGCGGGCGGGGTAATCACCACTGCTTCCCCCATGGCCATGCCAGGCGAGGCAGCAACGCCTTTAAACATTGCCTGCCCTCCGGCAAGCGCCGGGCGCAGCAGGTTGCCCGTGGCTAAAGCATGCGCCAGCACACCAGCCAACTGCGCGGCCATGGTGACCAGAAAGGCTTCGTCCTCATCGTCGTAGCGGCGCTTTTCGGCTTGCTGAACCACCAATACGCCCAGCATGTGGCGCTGATGAATAATCGGCACACCCAAAAAGCTGGAGTAGCGCTCTTCACCGGTGGCTTCAAAGTAGCGGAATTGCGGGTGGGTCTGGGCATCTTCGAGGTTAAGCGGCTCGCTGCGTTTGGCCACCAAGCCCACCAGGCCTTCACCTAACGGCAGTACTACGCGCCCTACGGCTTGAGTGCGCAGACCAATGGTCTCCATCAATACCAGCGACTCAAGCTCCTTGTCGTAAAGGTAGAAGGAGCACACATCAGTCTGCATCGCTTTACGAATTCGGCGTACCATCGTGGACAGCGCGGCGTCGAGGGTGCGCGCGCCGTTCACTTCCTGAATCACCCGGCGCAACACCTCAAGCATGGACGTTTTACTTTTCACTATTATTTGCCTCGCTGAGGAATTTTCTGGCAGACTGCTGCCGCCCTACCCTGGGCAGCGGCCAATCGCCCTAATCGTCATCCTGTGCCAGACGCTGAACGCGGGGAGACAACTCCCGCAGCGCGCGCCGATATACCTCTCGTTTAAAAGGCACTACCTGCCCTAGCGGGTACCAGTAGCTCACCCAACGCCACCCATCAAACTCGGGGGTTGGGGTTGCCGTCATACAAATCTGGCTTTCCTGGCAACGGATTTTAAGTAAAAACCACTTCTGCTTCTGGCCTATACAGACCGGACGCGAATGTGTGCGAATCATACGTCGTGGCAGACGGTAGCGTAGCCAGCCCCGGGTGCAGGCAACAATATCAACATCGTCGGCGGTTAGGCCGATCTCTTCGTAAAGTTCACGAAAAAGTGCTTGTTGTGGCGTCTCGCTTGCATTGATGCCCCCCTGGGGAAATTGCCACGCATTTTGTCCTACCCGACGCGCCCAAAGCAGCTGCCCCTGGCTATTGGCAATGATGATGCCAACATTGGGGCGAAAGCCGTCAGCGTCGATCACGGACATCACCTTAATAAATTTTCAGTTGTCCCCATTTTTCCACAAGGGTGACAAGCGTATCAATACAATATAACGCTAAGTGATGAATGGTTGCGTATCAGCATGGAGCGAAGAACGTGCGTTGGTGGGAATGACATGACGACTCTGCGATAATCCGCGTCCGCTATTTGCCTAACTAGCGTCTTTGAGCACTAACGACTGTCTACTATCCACTGACTAAAAAAGGGGAGCGCCGTGAGTCTGGCCATATTCGATTTGGATAATACGCTGCTATCCATCGACAGCGATCATGCCTGGGGCGAGTTTTTACTCGAACAAGGGGCAGTCGACCCGGTTGCCTACCGGGAAGCCAATGAGCGCTTCATGGCTGATTACAACGCGGGCACCCTGGATATGGCTGCTTTTTTGGAGATGGCGCTTAAACCGCTGGCTGATAATTCGCCGGAACAGCTTTCAGCATGGCACCAGCAGTTCATGGCCAGCAAGATCGAACCCAATATTCTGCCCAAAGCCGAAGAGCTTCTGGCACGCCACCGCACCAAAGGCGACACACTGCTGATTATTACCGCCACCAACCGCTTCATTACCGCCCCAATTGCCGAGCGTTTGGGGGTCGATCACTTAATCGCGGTGAACCCGGAGGTCAAAGAGGGTCGCTACACGGGGCGCGTTTCAGGCATTCCCAGCTACCGCGAAGGCAAAGTCACCCGCTTAGAAAAGTGGCTGGAAGATCAAGACCTGACCATGGAAGGCGCGTGGTTCTACAGCGACTCGCACAATGATTTGCCGCTGTTAGAAATAGTCGAGCACCCCGTCGCCGTCGACCCCGACGACACCCTGCGCGAAATCGCCAAAGAACGCCAATGGCGGATCATGAGTTTGCGGGATTGAGTTGGTGAAGGGTGAATCGTGAAGAGTACGAAACGATTTACCATTTACCACTTACATTTCACATTTTTGTAGCGCGTGGTAACGAGTCTGCGAGGAACGAGCAAAC
Source organism: Halomonas sp. A3H3 (assembly GCF_000982975.1). Taxonomy (NCBI): domain Bacteria; kingdom Pseudomonadati; phylum Pseudomonadota; class Gammaproteobacteria; order Oceanospirillales; family Halomonadaceae; genus Halomonas; species Halomonas sp. A3H3. The sequence goes on from NZ_HG423343.1 coordinate 5,376,355, forward strand.
GAGGCACCCAGGCGGCGGAACGACGCCCAGGGGCATCGCACGCGCCCTGGTATCAATAATTGCCACACGCAGGGAAATATTTAGCGGCTTAGGAGAGTATCAAGGGAAATCACATTACCAGCATGTTTAGCTGCTAACTTAACGTCGTCTGTGACCAACGTTGCTGCTGCTACAGATGCAGAAGCAGAGATAATACTATCCGGTAGTTTCATCTGAGTACTACGTCGTACCTTGATGGTTTCGTTTTTGACCTGATGATCCAGTTCCACTCTTGTTAGCTGGGCCAATATCACCTTAATCGCCTGCTCATCCTCTGGGAGCAAACCGGGAAAGGCCAGAAGTTCAAGCTCAGTGGTGACAGAAAAGGCGTAATGGGCAGCAGGCAGACACAACTGACGTTCAATGGCATTAATGAAGATATTGGTATCGAGGAGATAGCTACCATTCATCTCGCAAATTCCTTTGGTATTCGACTCCGTCATGAGCTGTCAGAGATGGAGCTTTCACAGAGGTAAAATCTATTCCAACTTGCTTAACGGAGGAGCTCTCCTCCTCCGTTGTATTTTCATACAAAACAACGATTCGGGCATGTCTGTTCTTTAAATGCGCATATTCATCGGGGATTTTAACTATCCCATTCTGAATATCTGCCTCAAATTCAATCGCATGCATTTTAATCCCCCTTATAACTAAATAGCTTACCTCGCCATTTGACACTCTTTCTGTCGAAAATTCGAGTAACTAACGAACGGACTAATAATCCCGGCACCGCTCCGCGCTGCTTTCGCGGGTGCGCTTCGCTTACCACGCGCTACGAAACCCACCAAATCAGGTGCGTGCACATACCGTAGCGCGTGGTAACGAGTTTGCGAGTTCAACGAGCAAACGAGGCACCCGCGGGAGGCGGCGGAACGACGCCCAAGAGCATCACACCAACCTCGGCACCGTTGCATGCTGCTAAATCTCACCCAATAAAAAACCCCACAAGCTAAGCTTGTGGGGTTTTGGCGTTGACTGCTGCTTCAAAAACAGCGGCAGTGAGCGCGTTTAGCCGAGCAGGTGCTCGACGGCTGCACGCTCTTCGCGCAGTTCTTTCTCGGTGGCTTTCATCTTCTCTTGGCTGAATTCGTCAATTTCGAAGCCTTGAACGATTTCATACTTGCCACCCTGGCAACGCACTGGGTAGGAGTAGATGATGCCTTCGTCGATGCCGTAGCTACCGTCAGACGGAATTGCCATGCTGACGATGCCTTTGGAACCCAACGCCCAGTCGTGCATGTGGTCGATGGCGGAAGAGGCAGCAGAAGCGGCAGAAGAGGCACCGCGTGCTTTGATGATCGCCGCGCCGCGCTGCTGCACGGTGGGGATAAAGTCGTTTTCGTACCAGTCGCGCTCAACCAGATCGAACGCTGCTTTGCCGTCGACTTTGCACTGAGCCAGATCCGGGTACTGGGTGGCACTGTGGTTGCCCCAGATGATCATGTTTTCAACGTCAGTAACGTGCTTACCGGTTTTCTGTGCTAGCTGGGTCAGGGCGCGGTTGTGATCCAAACGCGTCATGGCGGTGAACTGACCTGCGTCCAGATCCGGCGCGTTGCAAGAGGCAATTAGCGCGTTTGTGTTGGCCGGGTTACCCACGACCAACACTTTCACATCACGGCTGGCGTGATCGTTCAATGCTTTACCTTGAACGGAGAAGATCGCTGCGTTGGCTTCCAACAGGTCTTTACGCTCCATGCCTGGGCCACGCGGACGTGCGCCAACCAGCAGGGCGAAATCGGCGTCTTTGAACGCTACGTTCGGATCATCAGTGGCAACAATGTCTTGCACCAGCGGGAAGGCACAGTCGTTAACTTCCATTACCACGCCGTTCAGGGCGTCCATTGCCTGGGGAATTTCCAGAAGCTGGAGAATGACAGGCTGATCCGGCCCCAACATGTCGCCAGCGGCGATACGGAAAATAAGAGAGTAGCTGATCTGACCGGCGCCGCCGGTAATCGCAATACGTACTGGATCTTTCATCATTGCTCCTTGATTGGTTCGCCTAGGGATGGTTCTCGCCTGAGGAGTGGCTTAACAGAACTCAAGACGCAAAGATGGTATGCCCAGCCGGGGAAAAACTCAATCAGACATGAGACTAGTATTCATTCAGATATCGCGCTGCTATCAGCACTGTGGCTTGCTACTCGCTGAAAAGGTTGAGTTGCGCTATGGTGTCTTCGGCTTAATGCTCTCCTTTCTTGTTTTGCTAAGGACATGGACGCCCCATGCGAAGAATCCCCTTCTCTTACGCCTTGGCTAGCCTACTGGTGCTGGCGCTGGTGATATGGCTTGCTTTTGGTAATTTTCAAGGCTTTCAGACTACGCCCCCAGACGCCCCAGTGCGCAGCGAAGCAGGTTCGCGGGTTGAAATTGTCGTGCAGCAGAGCACGCCGTTTATTCCTCAGCAAATCGTCCAGGGCCAACTGACGGCAGAGCGCGAAACAATCCTGCGCGCCAACGTCGCGGGCTTTGTGGCTGAGAAGCCGATCGCGCAAGGTAGCCGCGTTGCGGCGGGCGATACTCTGTTAGTGCTGGATAATGACGCTCTGCCCGAGCAGCTACAGCAGGCCCGGGATGAACTAGCCGTGGCCGAGGCGGAGTATGCCGGGGCTCGCAACCTGCGCCAACGGGAGCTGATTTCCCAGCCCGAGTTACTGCGCCTGCAGAGCGCACTAAGCGCCAGCGCTGCTTCCGTGGCGCAACTCCAGAAGCAACTGGACGACAGCCGCCCCACCGCACCTTTCGATGGCGTGCTGAACCGCGTGCAGGTAGAGCTAGGCGACCTGCTGCAGCCCGGTGAAGAGTGGGGCCAGTTGGTCGATGACCGCCGTTTGACAGGTGCCGCCTGGGTTTCTCAGCAGCAAGTGGGCGATTTAAGCGAGGGGTTACCGGTCACCGCGCGGCTACTCAATGGCGACCACCTCGAAGGTGAGCTGACCTTTGTTAGTCACCGCGCTGAAGAGGCCACTCGCAGCTTTTATATCGAAGCCACGCTGGATAACCCGGCCGGTAAACGCCTGGCAGGCGGCAGCGCGGAGCTGACCATTACGCTGCCGCCCCGCCAGGTGCACACCCTTTCGCCTGCGCTGCTGAGCTTGAATAGCGAAGGCCAACTGGCGGTCAAGCACCTGGATGAGAACGACACAGTACAGCAGACCACCGTGGAGCTGGTGAGTGCCGATACGCAGCACGCCTACGTGACTGGCCTACCCGACCCGCTACGCCTGATCACGTTGGGCGCCGGCATGGTAGATATCGGTGAGACAGTGACCCCGGTGCCTGTTGAAGAGGCGATTATTTCACAGCCGGCGGAACAGGATAGCGTTCATGCGCCAGTTGATTAATGCGGCGCTAGCCCACACTCGCACGACATTACTGCTGCTGGTGAGTCTTCTATTGGCGGGCATCACTGCCTGGCAGATGATTCCTAAAGAAGCTAACCCCGACGTCACCATTCCGATGATTTATGTCTCGCTGACACTGGAGGGGGTGAGCCCCGAGGATGGCGAACGGCTACTGATTCGCCCCATGGAGCAGGAACTGCGTGGCATTGAAGGGTTGCGCAAGTTCACCGCCCAATCCAGCGAGGGGCATGGCTCGATTACTCTGGAATTCGACCCCGGCTTTGATCCCGACACCGCGCTAACCGATGTACGTGACCGGGTGGATATTGCCCGCAGCGAACTACCTTCCGAGGCCGATGAGCCGCGGGTGATGGAGGTCAACGTCTCGGAGTTTCCGGTGTTGACCATTGGCCTCTCCGGGCAGTTGGATACCCGTGAGCGCATGACGATTGCCCGACGCTTGCAGGAGGAGATCGAAGGTATTGCCGATGTGCTGGAAGTCGATATTGCCGGTGAGCGGGAAGATCTGCTGGAGATCGTCGTGGATCCGCTGGTATTGGAAAGCTACGGCGTCGACTTTGACACGCTATTTAATCAGGTATCGCGCAATAACCGCTTGGTTGCGGCCGGCAGTTTGGATACCGGTGCGGGGCGCCTGGCCTTGAAAGTCCCCGGTATTATCGAGTCCCTTGACGATGTTATGAATATGCCGGTCAAGGTCGATGAGGATCGTGTGGTCACCTTTGGCGACGTGGCCTGGATAAACCCCACCTATAAAGACTCCGAAGGCTTTGCCCGCATCGATGGCCAGCCAGCGGTGGTGCTGGAAGTCTCCAAACGCGCCGGGGCGAATATCATCGCCACCATTGGCGCGGTGCGTGACCGCTTAGCCGATGCAGATGATTTGCTTCCCGAGCAGCTACGTTTCACCACTATTCTGGATGAGTCGACCACCGTTGAGAATATGCTTTCCGAGCTGCTCAACAACGTACTGACCGCCGTGGTGCTAGTGCTGATTGTAGTGGTCGCGGTGATGGGCTGGCGCATGTCGCTGCTGGTGGGGCTTACCATTCCCGGCGCCTTCTTAACCGGTATTCTGCTGGTATGGGCGTTTGGTTTTACGCTCAATATCGTGGTGCTGTTTGCACTGATTCTGGTGGCGGGCATGCTGGTGGATGGCGCTATCGTGGTCAGCGAGCTTGCCGACCGACATCTGCGCGATGGCCAAACTCCCCATCAGGCGTGGCTCAACGCCGCTTCAAGAATGAGCTGGCCGGTGATTGCCTCGACGGCCACTACGCTGGCGGTCTTTATTCCCCTGCTATTCTGGCCCGGAGTAGTCGGCCAGTTTATGAAGTATCTGCCCGCCACAGTGATTTTGTGCCTGCTGGCATCGCTGGCCATGGCGTTGGTGTTCTTACCTACTCTTGGGCGCCTGTTTACGCGTACCACCGCAACCACGACAGACGCTAACCATGATGAGGCGACAACCTCCTTTGGGCGCGGCTATCGCCACCTGCTGGCAAGGCTACTTATGCACCCTGCCTGGGTACTGCTGGTGACCGTATTGTTAATGGCGCTGCTGTATACCGGCTATGCGCGCTTTAACCACGGTGTCGACTTCTTCCCAGCCGTAGAGCCCGACAGCGCCCAGGTGTTGGTGCGCGCTCGAGGCGATTTCTCCGCCGTGGAGACCGATGCCATTGTGCAGCGGGTGGAAGCCAAATTATCCGGCATGAGTGAAGTGCGAGCGCTGTACGCGCGCTCCTTTGCTGTGCCTAACGAGCAGATGGGCAACGACGTGATTGGCATGCTGCAGTTCCAGTTTATCGATTGGCATGAGCGTCGCCCTGCCCAGGCCATTTTGGACGACATGGCCGAGCGCGCCGGGGATATTCCTGGCATTACGCTGGAATTCCAGGAGCAGGATATGGGCCCCGGCGGCGGCAAGCCAATTGTGCTTGAAGTGAGCGCGACGAATCCCGATGTCGCCAATGCCGGCGTTAACCAAATAAGCCAGTTAATGCGCGAGCTGGGTGGCTTTACCGATATTCAGGATAACCGCAGCCTACCTGGCGTGGAGTGGCGGGTTAACGTGGATCGTGAAGCCGCGGCACGCATGGGTACCGATGTAACGACCATTGGAAGCGCGGTGCAACTCCTGACGACCGGCCTTCAAGTGGCTAGCTACCGGCCCCCCGAAGTCAGCGATGAAGTGGATATCCGCGTGCGCCTACCGCAAAACTGGCGTTCACTGGATCAGTTGGAGCGGTTGACGATCAATACCCAGCGGGGCCAAGTGCCGATCTCGCATTTTGTGACTCTGGAACCGGCGCCGAAGGTCGGCACCCTGAACCGCATCGATGGACGTCGGGCAATTACCGTTGAGGCTGACTTAGCACCAGGCTATCTCGCCGATGAACGCCTAACTGCCCTGCTAGCCGCAAGCAGCGACAGTTTGCCTGATGGCCTGATGGTCAACGTGGCAGGCGAGCAGGAGGACCAGCAGGAATCGATGCAGTTCTTAGCCAGTGCCTTCTTGATTGCTATCGGTTTGATGGCGCTGATTCTGGTCACCCAGTTCAATAGCTTTTATCAGGCGGGGCTGGTGCTTTCGGCGATTGTGTTCTCCACCGCGGGCGTGCTCATGGGCCTACTGATTACCGGCCAGGCTTTTGGCATTGTCATGGTGGGGATGGGAGTGATTGCCCTGGCGGGTATCGTGGTCAATAACAACATTGTCTTGATCGATACCTACAACGAACTGCGCGGCCAGGGTATGACACCCGGCGAGGCCGCCCTTGAAGCTGGCTGTTTACGCCTACGCCCGGTGCTATTAACGGCGATTACTACGGTATTGGGGTTAATGCCGATGGTACTGGGGGTCAATGTAGACCTGTTCACCCCTGCCCTGGGCTTTAATGCACCCTCCGCCCAGTGGTGGACGCAGATGTCGAGCGCCATAGCCGGCGGCCTCACCTTCGCCACCGCGCTAACACTGCTGCTCACGCCGTGTATGTTGGTGATTGGGGGTAAGCTTCGTCGTAGGGGGTGAATGGTGAATGGTGAATGGTGAATGGTGAATGGTGAATCGATTATAAGGTATTGGGCACCCATCGTTTTATGTGCACGGGTAATGGGGTATTCGGCACACCCACCGCGTTATGTGCACGCGTGATTTAGTAGCGCGGCGTAAGCGTTAGCGCACCCGCGAAAGCAGCGCGCAGCGGTGCCGGGGTTGAAGCGGGATTACCATGGAGCAAAAGCGCCGCATGGCGGCGCCTGTCTAATGGAAGGTCTTACTTAAGCGGGGGCTTTGGTGTGCTGCGGGCTGTGTGCGGCGTGTAAGCGCGCGATCAATTGGTCTTCCAGCGCGAAGCGTTCGGTAAGGCCGCGGGCTAAGCGGTCGATCCAGGCAGGTAGGCGGGCGATATTTTGCTCGCAGCTGAGCGTGGAGCCAAAATCGGTATCGAACTCCAACACCATCTCGGTGGACATATCCAAACGCTCGAGCAACTTCTCCGCGATGACGAGCGCGCCCTCGTCGCCAAAGGCCCGTGCCTCTTCTGAGAGCTGGGGATAAATCTCAAAGTGACCGGCGCTGATGTAATCCATTAGCTTTTCACTAAATGTATCGATAGGCGCTTTGCTCACTGCTTCCAATTCAGCATCACACGCTTCTTTTAGCTCAATAAAGCTGATCAATAGCTGACGGCGCTGATCCAGCCAGCGGTCAATCAGGGAATGCACGCCTCCCCAGCGCTCCAGGGCATTTTTGCAATCTTCGAGCATGGGGCTTTCTCCTTAAAATCACCTTTAACTGCTATTAATAACTACTATCAAACGCTCAGATCAAATAATAGGCTTAGAGTCGCGCCTCCCACTACCTCTGTCAATCCCAGCAAGTACGGTTTCCATGGTACTAAAAGTTCACTGCCCATAACGCTTTCTTCTATGGCTGATAACCAGCGTTCTCAAGCGGCTGCCACTGCCATATTCTGCTTCTATTTATGCTCTCATCTTCCGGGCACCATTGCGAGCTTAGCCGTGTGCAGGGCGCTAAGTGTTCGTACGCCTATTTGCAGGCAAATACTTTAAGCTTAAAAAGTTTATGCTTGAATTTTATAGAACCCTCTCCTATCTTCAGAAAAGAGAGTGTTTTCCATGGAGAATAAAAATGAGAATCGCCTGCCTGGGTGGAGGGCCTGCCGGCCTCTATTTCGCTATCAGCATGAAGCTACACGATCCCTCCCATGAGATCGTGGTGATTGAGCGCAACCGTGCAGACGACACCTTCGGCTGGGGCGTGGTGCTGTCAGACGAAACCCTCGACAACCTGGCAGCCAACGACCCGGCCAGTGCAGAGCGCATTCGTGAGCATTTCGCCTATTGGGACGATATTACGGTCGTTCATAAAGGTTCCAAAACCGTCTCTACAGGCCACGGATTTTGCGGCATTGGCCGCCGCCAACTGCTGATTCTGCTACAGGAACGCGCTCGCGAACTCGGCGTTGAGATGCGCTTTGAAACCGATATAACAGAAGCCTCCATTGAGCAGTACCGGCGTGAGTATGACTTGGTCTTGGCCGCCGATGGCCTTAACTCTCGCACCCGCCAAACCTACGCCGATCACTTCAAACCCGACATTGATGTACGAGCGTGCAAGTTCGTTTGGCTGGGTACCCATCAAACCTTCAACGATGCTTTCACCTTTATTTTCGAGAAGACCGAGCATGGCTGGGTATGGGCCCACGCCTATCAGTTTGATAAGGATACGGCGACCTTTATCGTTGAGTGCAGTGAAGCCACTTGGCAGGCGTTTGGCTTTGGCGAAATGAGCCAGCAGGAGTCGATTTCAGTCTGCGAGCGCATCTTTGCCAAGCATCTCGACGGCCATGCGCTGATGACCAACGCCAACCATATACGCGGCTCCGCCTGGATCAACTTTCCACGGGTACTTTGCGAGCGCTGGAGCTATGAAAACGTCGTATTGATGGGTGACGCCGCCGCCACCGCACACTTTTCGATTGGCTCCGGCTCCAAGCTCGCGCTGGAGAGCGCCATCGCGCTGGCCAACTACTTGCACAGCGAAAACAGTATGGCAGCTGCCGTTGCTCGCTATGAAGAGGAGCGCCGCTTCGAAGTGCTGCGCCTACAGTCAGCCGCGCGCAACTCCACTGAGTGGTTTGAGCAGGTGGAGCGCTACCTGGATCTCGACCCGGTACAGTTCAACTACTCGCTATTAACTCGCTCCCAGCGCATCAGTCACGAAAACCTGCGGGTACGCGATCCCCAGTGGCTGGAGAGCGCAGAGCGCTGGTTTCAAACCCAGACGGGCAACACTGGCAGCGCCCGCGCACCAATGTTTGCCCCTTATCAACTGCGCGATATGACGCTGGTTAATCGCGTGGTGGTCTCTCCCATGGCGCAGTACAAAGCCGTCGATGGCTGCCCTACCGATTGGCACTTTAGCCATTACGCCGAGCGCGCCAAGGGCGGCGCAGGCCTGGTATATATCGAGATGACCTGCGTCAGCCCCACAGGGCGAATTACCCCAGGGTGCCCAGGTTTATACGCCCCGGAGCACGAAGCAGCGTGGAAGCGTCTTTGTGATTTCGTACACGCCGAAACCAAGGCCAAGTTGTGCGCCCAAATTGGCCATTCAGGAGCAAAGGGCTCTACCCAGCTGGGCTGGCAAGAGATGGATGCCCCGCTTGCAGATGGCAATTGGCCAATATTGGCAGCTTCAGCGCAGCCCTGGTCAGCGCGTAACCAAGTGCCCAAGGCAATGGATCGCGACGATATGGATCGGGTGCGCGACGAGTTTGTCAGTGCGGCGCAGATGGCCGACCGCGCAGGTTTTGACATGATCGAGATTCACGCCGCCCACGGCTACCTGCTCTCTTCGTTTATCACGCCATTAACCAACCACCGTGACGATGAATATGGCGGTTCACTGGATAACCGCCTGCGCTACCCGCTTGAAGTGATTAACGCCGTGCGCCGCGTTTGGCCTGCCCATAAGCCGCTTTCGGTGCGTATTTCCGCCAACGACTGGTGCGGCGATGAAGGCATAACCCCAGACGATGCGGTGGAGATCGCCAAACGGCTGCGGGATGCGGAGGTGGATATTGTCGATGTCTCTGCCGGACAAACCTCGACCCAGGCGAAGCCGGTCTATGGACGTATGTTCCAAACGCCCTTCTCTGACCGGATACGTAACGAGACGCCTATCGCCACCATGGCGGTGGGTAATATCTATCAGGCCGACCACGTAAACTCGATTCTGATGGCTGGGCGCGCTGACTTAGTCTGTATCGCCCGCCCCCATCTCGCTGATCCTTACTGGCTGCTGCACGTTGCCGCTGGTTTGGGTGACAGTGAGGTGGAGTGGCCAGCGCCCTACCGGGCAGGGGCCGATCAGCTACAGCGCTTGGCTGAACGTGGCGAGGGCTGGGTATGAGCCAATCCGATAGAAACTCGGCAGCGAACAGCCTGGCAGGCAAGCGGGCGGTGATTACCGGCGGCGGCAGCGGTATCGGTGCGGATATGGCTGTGGCCTTTGCCAAAGAAGGCGCCGAAGTCACCATTACCGGCCGCCGTGAGGCAACTCTTCAAGCCGTTGCCGAGCAGTATGATGGCATTCGTGCCGCCGTGGTCGATGTCACCGACGAAGCCTCCATGGTGGCGCTATTCGAGAACATCGGCAGTGTGGATATCGTTATCGCCAACGCCGGAGCGGCTGAGAGTGCGCCGTTCACAAAGACCTCTTTCGAGCAGTGGCAACGCATGTTGAATGTAAACCTTAGCGGAGTATTTCTGACCCTGCGCGAGGGCTTGAAACAGTTGAACGACGGCGGGCGATTGATTGCCGTTGCCTCCACCGCGGGCCTGAAAGGCTACGCCTATGTGGGCGCTTACTGCGCGGCAAAGCATGGCGTAGTGGGGTTGGTGCGTTCTCTGGCTGCTGAAACCGCCACCCGCGATATGACCGTTAATGCGCTCTGCCCGGGTTTTACCGATACACCGCTATTGGCCGCCAGCGTCGAGAATATTGTGACCAAAACCGGCCAGTCCGCCGAACAGGCCACTGCACATTTTCAATCGACCAACCCCACCGGGCGGTTAGTCACCCCCGCGGAGGTCACCGCGACAGCCCTATGGCTATGCGGGCCTAACAGTGGCGCGATCAACGGTCAGGCGATCTCCATCTCAGGGGGTGAAGTATGACAGCAGAAAGCTTAAGCAAGGAGCGCCTGCGCCTATGGCTGCGCATGCTGCGGGTTACCCGTCAGGTGGAGTCAGAGCTGCGCGAACGGCTGCGAACCGAGCACGACTCTACACTGCCGCGCTTTGATGTGATGGCCGCGCTATATGCCGCTGAGGAGGGCCTGAAAATGAACGAGCTCTCCAAGCGGCTGCGGGTTTCCAACGGCAACGTCACCGGCATTATTGACCGCTTGGTGGAGGATGGCGCCGTGGAGCGTATTGCCATTGAGGGCGACCGGCGCGCCACGCGGGTCTGCCTGACCAACGCTGGTCGCGAAAGCTTCAGAGCCATGGCCGGTGAGCATGAACGCTGGATCAATGCGCTATTTGAGGGCGTGACTGAAGAGGACGCCCACCACATAGGCGAGTTGCTGCATCGTTTACCGGCTGCTCCTAACGAGGCCTCCTTATCTTAACGACGGCGGCCCCGATTAATCACTGACAGACGAGAACAAGAATATGAAGAGCATGGCTGACTTGGCCCCCGAGCATTTTATTTGGGAAATGAGTGGTGATGTCGCCGTTATCCGGTTGAATCGCCCAGAGCGCAAGAACCCGCTGACATTCGAGAGCTACGCCGAGCTGCGCGATACCTTTCGTGACTTGGCCTATGCATCCGATGTGCATGCCGTGGTGTTTACCTCCAACGGCGAGAACTTCTGCTCCGGAGGCGACGTACATGAAATCATCGGCCCCTTGGTGGGCAAGGATATGAAGGGACTGCTCGAGTTCACCCGCATGACCGGGGATCTAGTCAAGGCCATGCTGAACTGCGGCAAACCGATCATTGCCGCCGTCGACGGCATCTGCGTTGGCGCAGGGGCGATTATTGCCATGTCCTCGGATATTCGTTTTGCCACTCCCCGCGCCAGCACGGCGTTTCTGTTTACCCGTGTGGGACTGGCGGGCTGTGACATGGGCGCCTGCGCAATTCTACCGCGCATTATCGGCCAGGGCCGCGCCGCCGACCTGCTCTACAGCGGCCGTAGCATGAGTGCCGAGGAAGGCCTCCAGTGGGGCTTTTACAACCGAGTGGTCGAACCAGACGCCCTGGAAGAAGACGCCATTGCTTACGCCACCCGCCTGGCTCAGGGCCCCACCTTCGGCCACAGCATTACCAAAACCCAGCTAAACCAGGAGTGGTCGATGAGCCTGGAGCAGGCCATCGAATCGGAAGCCCAGGCCCAGGCGATTTGCATGCAGACCAACGATTTCGAGCGCGCCTACCACGCCTTCGTAGCCAAGCAAAAACCTGAGTTCAAGGGGGACTGATGAGCGACAAGAGCTTTCTAGCGTGGCCCTTTTTCGAGGCCAGACACCGCGAACTTTCCGAGCAGCTCGAAGCGTGGTGCCGCACTGAACTACCCTGCGACCACAGCGATGTAGATACGACCTGCATTCAACTGGTACGCGATTTAGGCAAAGCTGGGTTTCTGGAAGGCACTGCGGGCGAGCATATCGATGTGCGCAGCCTGTGCCTAATCCGTGAAACCCTGGCCCGCCATGATGGCCTGGCCGATTTTTCGTTTGCCATGCAGGGGCTGGGAACCGGTGCGATCAGCCTATATGGCAGCGATGAACAGAAGCAGTGGCTGGACAGAACCCGGCGTGGTGAAGCAATTTCCGCGTTTGCCCTGAGCGAGCCTCGCTCGGGCTCTGATGTGGCCCAGTTGGATACCACCGCTGAGCGCGAGGGTGATAGCTACCGTTTGAATGGCGAAAAGACCTGGATCTCCAACGGTGGTATTGCCGATATCTACACAGTCTTTGCCCGCACCGGTGAAGGTCCCGGCGCCAAAGGGCTTTCAGCCTTTTTAGTGCCTGCCGACACCCCCGGATTGGAGATTCGTGAGCGCCTGGAGTCGGTGGCGCCTCACCCGCTGGCACGGCTGGGCTTCAACGATATGGTGCTGCCTGCCAGCGCGCTGATCGGCAAGCCTGGGCAAGGCTTTCGGATCGCCATGTCGGTGCTGGACGTTTTCCGCTCCACGGTTGGCGCGGCGGCCCTGGGCTTCGCCCGCCGGGCAATGGAAGAGTCGCTCTCCCGCAGCCGCTCCCGGGAGCTGTTTGGCGCCACCCTCTCCGACTTACAGATGGTGCAGGGCCACTTGGCTGATATGGCGCTAAACGTGGATGCCTCCGCCCTGCTGGTTTACCGCGCTGCCTGGACGAAAGATCAAGGTGCTGAGCGGGTGACCCGTGAAGCGGCAATGGCCAAGCTATTTGCCACCGACCAGGCCCAGCAGGTGATTGACCAGGCAGTACAGCTTCACGGCGGCGACGGCGTTCGCAAAGGCCATATTATCGAAAGCCTCTACCGGGAAATCCGCGCGCTGCGTATTTATGAAGGTGCCTCAGATGTACAAAAAGTAGTCATCGCCCGCAGCATCCTCGCGGAAGAGTAAACAGCAAAAACCGTACAGCAGTTTTCAACAACAATAAAACACAACGCCAGACACCGTATCCCTGCCCGCGCTTCCTTTGAGCCGTGGGCAGGAATAAACAACGACACCAAATACGGAGGTTGGTCATGTACATCCAGTCGGCCCATGCTGATACTTTTGCGCGGGATAACCTGCCACCCACTGATTGCCAGCCTGAGTTCCTGCTCGCGGGCTACCATTATCCCCAACGACTTAACGTGGGCGTTGAGCTCTGCGATCGACTGCTCGACCAGGGTCACGGTGAACGGATTGCCTTAGCGGGCAATGGCCGTCGTCGCACCTATCAAGAGCTCACTGAGTGGACCAACCGCCTTGCCCACGTGCTGGTCGAAGACCTGGGCGTGGTTCCCGGCCAGCGGATATTGATCCGTTCCGCCAACAACCCGGCCATGGTGGCCTGCTGGCTGGCCGCCACCAAGGCGGGTGCCGTGGTGGTCAACACCATGCCGATGCTGCGAACCAAAGAGCTATGCCAGGTAATCGATAAAGCGGAAATCAGCCTCGCCCTGTGCGATACCCGTCTGCTCGATGAACTGGTTGAGTGCCAACAGCACAGCCCGGTGCTCAAACGTGTGGTTGGCTTTGATGGCACGGCTAACCACGACGCCGAGCTTGACCGTTTAGCGCTGGGCAAACCCGCCACCTTTGAAGCGGTGGATACCGCCGCCGACGATGTGGCGCTGCTGGGGTTTACCTCTGGCACTACCGGCTCACCCAAAGCCACCATGCACTTTCACCGCGACCTGCTGGTCATTGCCGACGGCTACGCCAAGGAAGTCCTACAGGTAACGCCGGAGGACGTGTTCGTCGGTTCGCCGCCGCTGGCATTTACCTTTGGCCTGGGCGGGCTGGCCATTTTCCCGCTGCGCTTCGGCGCCACCGCCGTGCTACTCGAACACGCCTCCCCGCCCAATATGATGGACATTATCCGCGAGTATCAGGCCACGGTGGTCTTCACCGCACCAACAGCCTACCGGGCGATGCTCTCAGCACCTACTCGCCATGAGGATTTGAGCAGCCTGCGCGTGGCGGTTTCCGCTGGCGAAACCCTGCCCGCACCGATTTATCATGACTGGATCAAGCAAACCGGCACACCGATTCTCGACGGCATCGGCGCAACTGAAATGCTGCATATCTTTATCTCTAATCACCTGAATGACCATCGCCCCAGCTGCACCGGCAAACCGGTGACCGGTTACGAGGCACGAATCGTTGATGACGAGATGAATGATGTCCCTCGCGGCACGGTCGGCAAACTGGCCGTGCGCGGCCCTACCGGCTGCCGCTACCTGGCCGACAAGCGCCAGCAAAAGTATGTAAAGGCAGGCTGGAATATCACCGGTGATGCGTTTTACCAGGATGAAGAGGGCTACTTCCACTTCGCCGCTCGCAACGACGATATGATCGTCTCGGCGGGCTATAACATCGCAGGCCCCGAGGTGGAAGCAGCCCTGCTGGCCCACCCCGCCGTGAAAGAGTGCGCGGTGATTGGCGCGCCTAGCCAAGAGCGTGGCCAAATTGTCGAGGCTTTTGTTGTTCTAAACGATGGTTTTCAGCAAGATGAAGAATGTCAGCAAATGTTGCAGGACTTCGTGAAGCAGACCATCGCGCCGTATAAGTACCCTCGCTCCATACGATTTATCGAGGCACTACCTAAAACATCCACGGGTAAGGTTCAGCGCTTTCGGCTGAGCCAGGAACATTACCCGAGTGCTGGCTCTCCTGGCATCAATGTGAATAGCACTAACATCAATAGCACCAACACCAACGCATGACCCTCTAAGTAATAAACGATTAAAAAATGAGGAATGATCCATGAAAATGATATCCCGCTTTGGCCTTGGCTTACTGCTCTCCTCCAGCCTGGTAACCACTGCTCACGCTGATGACGTTAAAATTGGCATGATTACCACCCTCTCAGGCGGCGGTTCGCACCTGGGCGTGGACGTTCGCGATGGCTTCATGCTGGCACTTGAGCAGTCGGGCCGCGACGACGTGGAAGTGCTGATTCAGGATGATGCGAGACGCCCCGACCTGGCGCGTACGCTGGCCAATGAGTTTATGCAGCGTGATGAGGTCGATATTCTTACCGGCATTATCTGGTCAAACTTGGCAATGGCGGTCGTTCCTTCGGTGGTACGCCAGGGCACCTTCTACCTGTCACCTAATGCCGGGCCCTCGGATTTAGCAGGGCGCATGTGCCACGAGAACTACTTCAACGTGGCGTATCAGAACGACAACCTGCACGGCGCCATGGGCGCGTATATGCGCGAAGAGGGGTATGAGCGCCCGATCATCATGGCGCCCAACTACCCTGCTGGCACCGATGCGCTGGCAGGCTTCAAACATCTTTACGAGGGTGAGGTCGTTGGCGAGCTTTACACCCAAATGGGCCAGACCGACTACGCGGCTGAAATTGCCCAGATTCGTGATAGCGATGCCGACAGCTTGTTCTTCTTCTTACCCGGCGGTATGGGCATCTCGTTTATGAAGCAGTGGGAAAGCTCCGGTGTCGATATGCCGATCTTTGGCGCCGCCTTCTCGTTTGATGAAATCTTAATCAAAGCGGTAGGCAGTGCGGCGATTGGCGCACGCAACACCTCGCTATGGGCCTATGACCTGGAAAACGAGGCCAACGATCGCTTTGTTGAGGGCTTCCAGGAAGCCTATGACCGCACGCCAACGTTGTACGCGGCACAAGGTTACGACACCGCCAATCTGATTCTTAGCGCGCTTGAAACTGCCCACCCCGATGACAAAGACGCCTTCCGCGAGGCACTTCGTGCCGCTGACTTTGATAGCGTACGCGGTGAGTTCCGCTTCGGCCCGAACCAGCACCCTATCCAGGATATTTACGTGCGTGAAGTCGTGGAGGGTGACGATGGCGAGCCCACCAATCGCCTGATCGGTGTCGCAATCGAAGATATCCAAGACGTCTATTACGAGCAGTGCCAGATGTAAGCTCGCCTCGGCTGGGTGTAGCCGCCCAGCCTTTTCTCTTTACCTGCGCTAAGGATACCCAACGTGTCCGTTACTCTGCTGATAGAGCAATTACTGAACGGCGTGCAGCTCGGCACGATGCTGTTTTTGATGGCCAGCGGCCTCACCTTGGTGTTTGGGGTGATGGGGCTGATCAATCTTGCCCACGGTTCTTTTTATATGGTGGGCGCCTACGCCACGGCAGCGGTGACTGCCTCAACGGGCTCTTTTCTGATTGGACTGGCTGCTGGGATGACCGCGGCCGCCCTGGTAGGTGCACTGGTAGAACTGTTGGTGATACGCCGACTTTACCACCGTCCTCATCTTGATCAGGTATTGGCAACCTTTGCACTAATACTGATTTTTTCGGAGGGCACGCGCTGGATCTTCGGCTCTTCACCGTTATGGTTGAGTCCTCCTTCTTGGCTGACGGGGTTTGTCACCCTGCCAGGTGATACCCGCTACCCCATCTATCGGCTGATGCTGATTGGGGTGGGTATCGCTATTTCGATTGCCCTTTACTTGCTTATCTCGCGAACTCGACTCGGTATGCGCATTCGGGCAGGTGAAAGCGATCGCGAAATGATTGGTGCGCTGGGGGTCAATATTTCAAAACTCTATACCTTGGTGTTTGCCTTAGGGGCGGCGTTAGCGGGTTTAGCCGGCGCTTTAGTAGGCGCATTGCAATCTGTACAGGTGGGTATGGGCGAGCCAGTGCTGATTTTAGCGTTTGTCGTAATCGTCATTGGCGGTATCGGCTCAATTAAAGGCGCGCTACTCGGTGCCCTGCTGGTGGGTATTGTCGACACCTTGGGTCGGGTCTATCTGCCCATCTTCTTTCAAGCGTTTATGCCACCGTCTGAGGCGACCGGCGTCGGTTCGGCGTTGGCCGCGATGCTGATCTATATCCTCATGGCCGTCATTCTCGCGTTCAAGCCTAAGGGACTGTTCTCTGCCCATGACTAATACCACTTCCTTGTCCAAGAACGCTGCGCTAGCGCCCGAAGCGGATAGACCTTTTGACCGCAAAGGGCTGGTTCAGATGGCCCTGCTCGGGCTACTGCTGTTACTGCCTGTAGCAGCCTATTTCTTGGGCCATATTTATTATGTCAATCTGGCCTCGCGTATCACCATTATTGCCATGGCGGCCGTTGGCCTTAACCTGGCCATTGGCTATGGGGGCATGGTGAGCTTTGGCCACGCGGCCTATTTCGGCTTAGGTGGCTATGTGGCAGGCATCAGTGCTTATCACGCTTTTGATATGACCCCATTTATGACGTGGCCTTTCAGCGTGCCGGGCAGCGACAATTTACTGGTGATATGGCTCGCCGCTATGTTGCTGTGCGGGCTGCTAGCGCTGGTCATCGGCGCTATCTCACTGCGTACCACGGGGGTCTATTTCATTATGATCACCCTCGCCTTTGCGCAGATGATTTACTACTTTGCCAACTCCTGGCCGACCTATGGCGGCGAAGATGGTCTGCCTATTTATATTCGCAACACCCTGCCCCTGTTCAATAACAACATGCTCGATAGCAGCGATGCACTCACCTATTTCCTGATCTGCTTCACCGGGCTTGTGTTAGCAATGGCAATTACCTCACGAATGATGAAATCGCGCTTTGGTGCGGCCTTGACCATGGCACGGCTTAACGATGTACGCCTTGCCACTGCCGGGATCAGCCCCTACCCCATTCGCTTGGTGGCGTTTGTGATTTCTGCCGCGATTACCGGGCTTGCTGGTGCGCTTTATGCGGATCTGAATGGCTTTGTTAGCCCGACAATGTTGAGTTGGCACTTCTCCGGCGAACTTATGGTCATCGTCATTTTGGGCGGCGTGGGGCGCCTTTACGGCCCGTTAGCCGGTGCGGTGCTGTTTGTGATGATGGAAACCTTTCTGGGGGGAGTCACCCAATATTGGCAGCTTTTCCTCGGGTTAGTACTGCTTGGGGTGGTGCTATTTGCCAAACATGGTGTGATGGGTTGGCTGGCCGGGAGGGAACGCAATGAGTGATGTGGTTCTTTCACTACAAAACCTGCATAAGCGCTTTGGCGCACTACAGGCGACCAGCGATGTTTCGTTGGATCTTAGACCCGGGGAGATTCACGCCTTGATTGGCCCCAACGGCGCGGGGAAATCGACCCTGATTGGCCAAATCGCGGGGAATATACGCCCTGATGAAGGGAGTGTTTACTTAGCAGGCTGTGAGATCACGAGCATGAGTATCGCTCAGCGGGCGCGCCTGGGCCTGGGGCGTAGCTTTCAGGTCTCCTCGCTGGCGGAGCCGCTATCGGTGATGCGCAATGTGATGATGGGAGTTCAAGCGCTGCAGAGTCACAGTTTTCGGTTCTGGAAGCCCGTTGCTCGCGATCGGCAACTGCTTGAACCAGCCTATGAAGCACTGGCGCGTATGCAGCTTAGTCACCGCGCCTGGACGCCGGTATTTGAACTTTCCCACGGGGAACGCCGCCAGGTTGAGGTGGCTTGCGCTCTGGCGCTCAAGCCCCGCGCACTGCTGCTGGACGAACCCATGGCAGGCTTGGGTCCAGAAGGATCGGCAAAGCTGACCGAGCTGCTGGAGGCGCTTAAGCTGGAAGTGCCTATCCTGCTGATCGAGCACGATATGGAGGCGGTATTTCGTCTGGCTGATCGTATCTCTGTGTTGGTATCCGGGAGCGTTATCGCCCATGGGGATAGCCACACTATTAGGCAGGATCCCCGCGTCCGTGAAGCCTACCTGGGGGATTCTGATGCTTAAGGTTGCTGATATTGAAACGTTTTATGGGCCCTCTCAGGCGTTATTTGGCGTTAGCCTTGACGTTAACGCCGGTGAGATGGTCGCCCTAATGGGGCGTAACGGTATGGGTAAAACCACCACCATTCGCTCGATATTCGGTCTGACTCCGGCCAGCCGTGGCACGATTGAGTTTGAATCCCAGAACATACGCCGCTTACCCGCTTTTCGTATCGCTAAAGCGGGGCTTGGCTTGGTGCCGGAGGGGCGCCGCTGTTTCCCTAATTTGTCGGTGCGCGAAAACCTATTGGTGACCGCCCGCCCGGGCGAGTGGACACTGGAGAAAGTAGAAACGCTGTTTCCGCGCTTGGAGGAGCGCCGCGCGCAAATGGCCAAGACCCTCTCCGGCGGTGAGCAGCAGATGCTGGCTATTGGCCGGGCGCTGATGACCAATCCGCGTTTGCTGGTGCTGGATGAAGCCACTGAAGGATTGGCGCCGGTGATTCGCCAGGAGATCTGGCGGGCAATTCGGCTGCTCAAGGAGCAAGGTCAAGCTACGCTGCTGGTGGATAAGTCATTAAGCGAAATTCTACCCATCGCTGACCGCTGCACCATCCTGGAAAAAGGCTGCACCGTATGGGATGGCAAACCCGCCGCGCTGGACAGCACTGTGCGTGACCGTTATCTGGGCGTGTAGGGAGGAGAAAACAGTGGCGTTTACTACCCAGCGAAAAGTTCGTTTCCAGCACTGTGATCCGGCGGGAATCGTTTTTTACCCCCGCTATTTCGAGATGATCAATTCAGTGGTGGAGGATTGGTTTGAGGAGGTCGTGCAGCGTGACTTTAACCAACTGCATGTGGAGAGCGGCACCGGGGTTCCCACCGCCGCTATCGACACCCAGTTTCATGCGCCGAGCCGGTTAGGCGAACGACTCACCTTTGAATTAGCGGTTCAAGCCGTTGGGCGTAGCAGCCTTACCCTTCAGATTATCGCTTACTGCGGTGATCAGAAACGTCTAACCAGTCGTTCAACCCTTGTATATGTGGATCTAAATAGCGGTCAGCCAATGCCCTGGACAGAGGCTATGCGCCAGCACTTTACCGTCGAAAACCTATAAGGATAGCCATAATGAGTGACGCCAACTTTCATCAGCTTCTTCACCCTTCGCATTGGAAAGCAGCGGTGGGCTACGCTAACGGCGTGCTGGCTTCAGGCCAGAGTGTGTTTGTAGGTGGGCAGATTGGTTGGAATGCCGACCAGGTATTTGAAAGCGATGACTTTGTCGTTCAAGTGAATCAGGCGCTGCAAAATATCGTGGCGATCTTAAAAGAGGCGAACGCAGGCCCGGAGCATATCGTGCGGTTGACCTGGTATGTGACGGACAAGCAGGAGTATCTGGCGCGGCTTAAGGAGGTGGGCGCCGCCTATCGCGAGGTGCTGGGCAAGCATTTTCCGGCAATGACGATGGTTCAGGTGGCGGGGCTGGTTGAGGATCAGGCTAAGGTGGAAATCGAAGCGACGGCGGTGATTCCGGCTCATTAAGGATAATCAAAAGTGCCTCTAGCAGAGTACAAAGAGGTGCACCGGATCGAAACAACCTTCCGCGGGGGCGCTGTGAACCCATCCCTGGGCGCTACTTTCGCCATCTGACCGCCATGGATGGCGGAAATGCCGGAATTGTCGGGAACATTTTCCGGCCCTGGCGAAAGACCCCCGCTTCAGGCTGATTTCGATCCTGTATTGAGAAGCTTCGTTAGTTTTTAATCATATCTTAACGCTAGCGTGAAATTCTTTAATCCACTCAACAAAACAACCATCGTTAAGATAGTGCTCAAGAATCGAGAAGTGGTCTACGTCGGAAAGTAGCTGCTGAGTCACTGTTTGGCCTTGCTGGCTCAAATGCTCAGCATAGCTGCTCATCTGGCGCTCGAACTCTTCTGACTCCAGGCCCCCTGCTACCAGCTTTATAGGCGCAGGTACTCGGCATGGCAGCCATATGGGGCTGAACTCCTGCACATCGCGCCCGCTAAGCTGAAGCTTGGGCTGCAGCCACGACCAGGGAAAAGGCCGCAGGTCGTATAAACCGCTGATACACAGCGCACCACGAATCAGCTGGTTGGGTAAGCCAAAAGCGCCCTCCCAGTCCGTCGACATTAGCATCGCGCATAAATGCCCGCCCGCCGAGTGTCCCGAAATACTCAGCTGCTCAGGATCAACGCCCAATTCAGCGGCATGGCGATAAACGTAGGCCACCGCTGCTTGGCTCTGCCGCACCAGCTCGCTAAAGCGTACCTGCGGGCAGAGAGCGTAGTTGACCACCGCGACGGTGATACCGGCTTTCACCAAGTCGTCAACGATAAAGCTAAATTCACGATGACTCAGCGAGCGCCAGTAGCCGCCGTGGAAAAACACATGCACCGGCGCTTTTGGGCTATCGGTATCAGGTGCATCGGCATGAAAGATATCCATGCGTTCCGCAAGCGTTGGGCCATAAGGCAGATCGAGCGTTGTGCGGTGGTTAACTCTTGATGCTTCACTGCGCTCACGCCAATCCTTTACCAACACCGCCGGGTCACGACCCATCATCGGGTCGTAGGCGCGGTCGATCTCTTCTTGAGTCGCAAAATGTTGATAAAGCATGTACGTCTCCTTATCCCTGACGCCCTACTAACCCCGACTTTTCATCAACAGCATACGCAGCGGTGCGATTGCCAGAATGGCAAATCCGATTAGCGTCCAGGCGGGCAGTGATAGGCCGAGCAACGAGAAATCGATATTGGCGCACTCGCCTGAGCCGGTTAACACCATGGCCACCACGTCCTGCATGGGCAGAATATCCATCATGTAATCGAGCCCAGGGCCGCAGGAAGGGACTTCATCGGCGGGCAAGCCTTGTAGCCAAACGTGGCGGCCAGCGATAAAGGCACCGGTTCCCACAGCAGCCAGCGACAGCAGCCCGTAAATCACTTTGCCTACACGCCCGGCGGGACTGTGAATAGCGGCTATCGCGAACACGATGCCCGCGACGATCACCGCTACGCGCTGAAAGATACACAGCGGGCAGGGTTCATATCCGCCGATGTGCTCAAGCCCCAGGGCTACCGCCATCATTAAAACGCAGAAGGCTAAACCAGCCAGGGCGGCCGAGCGAAAGGAGTGCAGAATCATTGTCTAACCTCAGATGGCAGCGCCGACATGGCGCGGGACTCACGAGCTTTAGTGAAATAGGCCTGCAAGAACTCTTCGAAGGTCTCTTTATCAGCGGCTTCAATATCGTGCTGCTGCTGGTGCGAGGTCTCAATCAGCTGAGCAAGCAGCGCTTCACGACTGCGCTGCATCGGCGCGGCTTTTAACTGCTCGGCCTGCTCTTTGGCCAGGCTAAGCATCAAATCGCTTAACGATCCGCCGTGCGCTTTTAACCGTTCCAGCACCTGGGCAGAAGGCGTTAGCGAAGGGTCTGCAAGACGTGGTGCAAGGCTTGCCAGCGCATCAGCATGCGGGCTCCCCTCTTCGACCGCATCCAGCAGGCGGGCAACTTCGCCCATCTCGGCGAAAATCTGCTCGCCCCACTCATGCACGGAGGTGGTTTCACCGTGGTTGATTAGCGTGAGTTCAGGGTCACGGCCGCGTTCCACCACCCAGCGGCGGTTGTCGTCCAAGCGGTCACACTCTTCGTCGGAGATCCACGGGCTGTCGCTGAGTAGGCACCACATCAAAAAGGTGTCCACAAAGCGCATCTGGTCTTCAGTAACGCCCAGGGGGTCGAAGGGGTTTAAATCCAAACAGCGTACTTCGATATACTCCACGCCGCGGGCTTCGAGGGCTTGGCTGGGCGTTTCGTTGTGTTTGGCAACCCGCTTGGGCCGAATGTCGCTGTAGTACTCGTTTTCGATCTGGAGAATATTAGCGTTCAACTGACGCCACTCACCATCCACGTTAACACCCATTTTTTCATAGTCGGGCCACGGTGAAGAGATGGCGTGCCGCAGGGTATTAACGTAGTTAGAGAGCGAGTTAAAACAGATTTTAAGCTGCGACTGTACTTTGTTTTGATACCCCAGATCGGACATCCGCAGAGTCGTCGCGTATGGGGCAAAGTAGGTGTCGTCGCTAAGCGACTGCAGTTTTTCGGGTACCTTACCTTCAGGCAAAAAACTTTTATCGATGGCCGGTGAAGCGCCAAACAGGTAGAGCAACAACCAGCTATGGCGGCGGAAGTGGCGGATCATGCCGAAATAGCGGGTGGAGCGGTAGTCGTTAAAGGGGATATTGTTGGCTTTTTCCAACTCGCGCAGTGCGTGCCACATGTCATCGGGCAGCGATACGTTGTAATGAACGCCTGCAATCGCCTGCATGATGCGGCCGTAACGCATGTCCAACCCTTTGCGGTAAACATGCTTCATGGTGCCCACGTTGGAGCTGCCATAATCGGCAATCGGCACGCTGTCGTTGCCGGATAGCCTAGAGGGCATGCTGCCGGGCCAGATCCACTCGTTTTGCAGATGATGGTAGGTAAAGGTATGCAGATCAGATAGAAAGCACAGCGCTTCACCTGGCTGAGAGTAAACCGGCGTGATGTACTCTAACAGCGACTCTGAGTAGTCGGTGGTGATATGCGGGTGGGTTAATTTCGAACCCAGCGCGTACGGGTGCGGCGTTTGCGCAATGTGGCCAGTAGCGTCGACCCGCAGCCCCTCTTTTTCAAGCCCACGACGCAGGCGGCCCAACCGACCAAGGCGCGCACTGGGTATCAGGCGCTCGACTTGCGCGGTCAGCGCGGATGGCACAGTGAGTGGTTCAGGCAAGGTGAACACTCCTTGTCAGTAAAGCCCGCCGTGAGCGGGCCTTGGTGTAGTCAGGTGGCATCGCCATCATCGCTGATTCAAAAACAGAAAACAGGATATGGCGGCAACGATCGTTTTTTCAAGACACCTTCGCTTCCAGGGCACGCGACTATTTGCCGCCACGCGCTTTCAGCAGCGCAGCACCCAGTGCACCCATAGGCTCCGGCGCTTCCGCTTTATTGGCGTTGTTACGCTGGTTTCGAGCCGGTTTACGGGCACCACTGTGTTGATCTTTAGGCGAGCCACTGTGCTTATTGGCACCGTTTTCAGCCTCGGGCTGGTCATCCAAACGCATCGATAGACCTACCCGTTTACGGGGGATATCGATGCTCATCACTTTAACGGTGACGATATCCCCTGCTTTGACTACGCTGCGCGGATCATCGATAAAGCGATCAGATAGCGCCGAGATATGTACCAGGCCGTCCTGATGGACACCGATATCCACAAAAGCGCCGAAGTGGGTCACATTGGTGACTGTGCCTTCGAGCACCATGGAAAGCTTGAGGTCATTAAGGGTTTCGACACCTTCGCGGAATTCGGCCGCTTTAAACTCAGGGCGAGGGTCGCGACCAGGTTTATCCAGTTCTTTGAGAATATCGCTGACGGTGGGCACGCCGAAACGCTCATCGGCAAAATCGGCGGGCTTTAAGGCTTTCAACGCGGCGCTGTCGCCAATCAAGCCGCGTACTTCACGCCCGCTCTGCTTGGCGATACGTTCCACCAGTGGGTAGGCTTCCGGGTGAACGGCGCTGGCATCCAAGGGGTTATCGGCATTGTGGATACGCAGGAAACCCGCGCACTGCTCGAAGGTTTTGGCACCGAGGCGGCTCACTTCTAACAGCTCTTTACGGTTTTTGAAGGCGCCTTTGACATTACGCTGAGCAACGATATTTTCGGCCAGCGCAGCGCTCAGACCGGCTACCCGTGAGAGCAGTGCGCTGGAAGCGGTATTGAGGTCGACGCCCACGGCGTTAACACAGTCCTCAATGACGACTTCCAGGCTGCGCGACAGCTGCACCTGGGAGACATCGTGCTGGTATTGGCCTACGCCAATCGACTTGGGCTCAATTTTAACCAGCTCAGCCAGCGGATCCTGCAGGCGGCGACCAATAGAGACGGCACCGCGTACTGTGACATCGAGATCGGGCATTTCCCGCGAGGCGTATTCAGAGGCGGAGTAGACCGAGGCGCCCGCTTCAGAGACCATCACTTTGCTTAACCGGTGCGCTGGCGCCAGGGCTTTTAGTAGTTCGCCCGCGAGCTTGTCAGTTTCACGACTGGCGGTACCATTGCCCACCGCAATCAGCTCGACGCCGTACTGTTTCACCAGCTTAGCCAGCACGCTCAAGGCTTCATTCCACTGGTTTTGCGGCGCATGGGGGTAGATAGTGGTGTGATCGACAAATTGCCCAGTGGCATCGATTACCGCGACCTTACAGCCGGTGCGCTGACCGGGGTCGATGGCAAGGGTGACTTTCTGCCCCGCCGGCGCGGCTAGCAGCAGGTCTTTTAGATTAGCCGCAAACACTTCAATGGCGGTGAGCTCAGCCTGTTCGCGCAGGCGGCCCAGCAGCTCGGTCTCCAGGGCAGTGTAAAGCTTCACCCGCCAGGTCCAGCGGACGACTTCGGCTAACCACTTATCCGCCGGGCGGCCCTGGTCGCTGATGCCAAACTGCTTGGCAATCGCCAACTGGGCGGGGTGAATGGGGGCTTCGTCTTCGCCGGGCAGTCGAATCGACAGGCTCAACACACCTTCGTTACGCGCCCGGAACATTGCCAAAGCGCGGTGTGATGGCGCTTTGGCGAGTTTCTCATCGTGTTCGAAATAGTCGGAGAACTTGGCGCCCTCCTGCTGCTTACCCTCCAGCACCCGGGCGCTAAGCTCGCCCTCTTGCCACAGCCGTTCGCGCAGTTGGCCGATGAGCTCGGGATCCTCGGCGAAGCGCTCCATCAAGATCTGCTTGGCGCCATCCAGAGCGGCCTTGGCATCTTCGATGGCAGGAATATCGCCTTCTGCTGGGCGCAGATAGTTTTCCGCTTCGCTTTCCGGATTAAGCGTTGGATCGGCAAGCAGCGCATCCGCCAGCGGCTCAAGCCCTGCTTCGCGAGCGATTTGCGCTTTGGTGCGGCGTTTTTTCTTAAACGGCAGGTATAAATCTTCCAAGCGTTGCTTGGTCTCGGCAGCGTCGATGCTGGCTTTCAGCGTAGCATCGAGCTTGCCCTGCTCATCAATGGCGACAAGTACCGCGGCGCGGCGCTCTTCCAACTCACGCAGATAGCGAAGCCGTTCATCCAACTGGCGTAGCTGGATATCGTCCAGCGCGCCGGTGACTTCTTTACGGTAACGGGCAATGAAGGGCACGGTGGCGCCGCCATCCAGCAGCTCCACCGTGGCGGACACTTGCTCGGGACGCACACCAAGCTCAGTGGCCAGGCGGGAAATAATACGCTGATTGACATCCATAAATTGCAACTAACTCATGCAGCATTTTTTAGTGCCAACAAGGTATCACAAACGCGCCACGGCTGGCATGACTTGCGGCTTCAGCGTCGCCACCCGTGGTCATCCCAGAACGGGCGGCGTGACTCGCGCTGTACGTCATCGCGGCTGATGCCAATATCTTTCAGCATGTCATCGCTCAAATGGCGCAAGGAATCCCGCTCGCGACGCAATTGGTACCAGCGATAAATTCTTTCCCGCCAGGTGATGCTGGGTTGCTTCTCAGCAGATTGGCACTGTTGGTTCTGCAAGCGTTGGTTTTGCAAGCAGTGTAGCGAGCGCTCCATTTCAACCTCCCTTCGCCGCCAGCAGCGGCGTGGTGAATAAGTGTTGAAGGAAGTATTGAACAGCGCCTAAGATCAATCCAACGAATACTTCTTATGTTCAACATCAAAAAGATTGATAGCCATGGCCACACTACCCACCATCGATCATGAGCTGCTGCGCACCTTTGTGGCCATTGTCGACCAGGGCGGCTTCACCCGCGCCGCTCAGACGGTAAACCGCACTCAATCAGCCGTCAGCATGCAAATCAAGCGGCTGGAAGAGGATGTTATTCAGCGCCCACTGTTTGTGCGCCAGAATCGCCAGCTGCTGTTAACCAGCGAAGGGCATACGCTGCTGGGTTATGCACGCAAAATTCTTTCATTGCAGGGAGAAGCGCTGACGCTGCTGCGCCAGCCGGATATGGTGGGCCGTGTGCGCCTGGGGGTGCCGGATGACTATGTGATGCGTTTTCTGCCCGGCATTCTGAAAACCTTCTCCCAAGCCTGGCCGCTGGTAGACGTGGATGTGCACTGCGCACCCTCTTCGGTACTCTCTCAGCAGCCGCAAGGGAGCCTAGACCTGATTATTATGACGCGGGAGATAGGCGACGAAGTTGGCACCATTTTAAGGCGTGAGGCTACCGTGTGGGTCTCAGCTGAGAGCTATTGCACACATTTACAGACACCAGTACCCCTTGCCATGTTTGAGGCTCCCTGCTTTTGTCGACGTCATGCCTGCAATGCACTGGATCGCGCAGGTCGGGCCTATCGAGTCGCTTACAGCAGCCCGAGTTTGGCGACGTTACAGGCGGTTGTGGGGGCGGGCTTGGCAGTGTCTGCCTGGATGCGCAGTTTAGTCACCGCCGACATGCAGATATTGGGTAAAAAAGAAGGGTTTCCCGAACTGCCGGAAGCGTCCATCGTTTTGCAGCACACCTCCGCCACTCAATCACCGATTATCGATAGCCTGGCCGAGCATATTGTTGAAGGGTTTAGGCTTTGATGAGACAGATGCACATCCCGTAGCGCGTGGTAACGAGAACGCGAGTTCAGCGAGCGTTCGTAGGCACCCGCGGGAGGCGGCGGAACGACGCCCCATGGCACCCAACCAACACTGCCTATACGAACCAACCCCGGCACCGCTTCGCGCTGCTTCCGCGGGTGCGCCTTAGGCTTACCACGCGCTACTAAATCTCGCATGCACATGGATGTGGGGATTCCATGGCCATGTGCACGTTATGCACATGGCCGAGGCACGTAATCACACTGTTGATAGGTAGAGGCAGGAGCGGTCTAGCTGTGAGAGACTGGTCAGCCCTAGCAAAGCCATATTGCGCTCAATTTCACGCTGTAAAAGATCGGCGACATGCTCTACCCCAGCCTGCCCTGCGCAGGCGGCGGCATAGTTGAAAGGACGCCCCACAAAGACAAAATCAGCCCCCAATGCCAGCGCCTTGATCACATCGGAGCCACGCCGGAAGCCGCTGTCGATCATAATGGGGATATCACTAACGCGACGCTTGATCTCGGGCAGCACCTGGAGCGGGGAAATGGTGCAGTCCAACTGGCGTGCGCCATGGTTTGAAAGAATAATGCCATCAACCCCTGCTTGCTGAGCACGTACTGCGTCTTCCGGGTTTAATATCCCTTTGACGATCAAGGTGTCGGGCCACAGGCGCCGTACAAGATCGAGATAACCCCAATCAAAATGGCGCCGCCCCGAAAAGTCCCGCGCGGCTTGTCGGGAGATAACGGGCGCGCCCCGCTCGGCATAGTTGTTTTCGAAATGCGGCATGCCGTGCTTCCACAAGGTGCGCAGGAAGGTATTGCATAGCCAACCAGGTCGTATCAGACCGTCAAATGCTAGGCGAAGGGTTGGCTCGAGAGGGGATGAAAACCCCGAACGGCGGAAATTGTCGGGGTTGGGCGGCACCGGGTAATCAAGCGTTACCACCAGCTTCTTGAAGCCGGCTCGCTTGATCCGCTCGAGCAGGGCCTCGATACCTTCTGGGGTACCGGGCAGGTAGGCCTGGAACCAGTCGGCCCCCTCCACCTTAGCCACCTCCTCCATGGGCACCAGCGATGAACCACTCATAACCATGGGCAGGTTGCGCTTCGCTGCTGCCCGCGCCAGCACTAAGTCGCCCTGGTAAGTTGACAGCGCACTAATGCCCATGGGAGCGATACCGAAAGGAACGGTATAGCGCTTGCCATAAAGCTCGGTGTGCAGATCAATCTGCGAGACGTTGACAAACGCCTTGGGCAAAAAGTGGTAATCATCAAAAGCGGTGAGGTTGGCTCGCTGGGTTCGCCCATCCTCGGCCACATGGTCGATATAGCCAAAAATAGGCCTGGGCAACACTTTTCGGGCCAGCCGCTCAACATCATGCAGGTTATGGATGCTGGCGAGTTTCTTTCGAGTCCATCGTTGTTGGAGCCAACCTTTCACGCAACACTCCTAATGATTGTTCTATCCTCCCCCCGCTCGGCAGCCTAGCTCGATTCAGCAGGCACGAAGCGTAGGGCAACGCCATTGTTGCACCAGCGCAGGCCGGTGGGTTCGGGGCCATCTTCGAAGACGTGGCCCTGATGACCACCGCAGCGGGCGCAGTGGTATTCGGTACGGGGCCAAACCAGCTTGAAGTCCAGCTCGGTCAGCATATGCCCTTCCACGTGTTCGAAAAAGCTTGGCCAACCGGTACCGGAATCATATTTCATTTCACTGGTGAAGAGTAACAGATCGCAGCCAGCGCAGCGGTATTCACCATCCCCCCACTCCTTGTCCAACGGGCTTGAAAAGGCGGGCTCAGTGCCTGCCTTTCGGAGTACATCAAAGGCTTCATCGGAGAGTCGTTCACGCCATTCGGCTTCACTCAACTCCAGTGGCTCCAGGCCTGGTGCAGCTTCCAGGTCAAGCCGTGGAAAGCCAAATGACAGTCCAGGTATCACCCCGACCGCGCCGGTTAGTCCGGCCAGGCCTAAAAATTGACGTCTTTTCATGAGAATCACTCCCCAGAAATTGGCAAGGAAAATAATCGGCCAGCAAAAGAGCCAATAAAAATGGGACAGTGCCGTGGCGCTGTCCCATTCTGAGGTCGATCATTTCTGTGTAGTTTAGTCGCTATTGGGTGCGACTTACTTACACTGGCACGCTACTTTTTCTGCTGCTTTTTCTAGCGGCCTGACACGCTGGTCAACTGACGTCCAAGTCATCAACTGATGCTCAGGTCAGTTGGGGGCCTGCCTGGATAATGGCCTCATTGACGCCTTCAAATTTCTTGAAGTTATCGACGAATTTGATCGCCAGGTCTTTGAGGTGGCGGTCGTAGGCGTCACGGTCTTGCCAGGTTTCACGCGGGTCGAGCAGGCTGGAATCAACGCCCGGCACGGCAAGCGGCACTTGCAGATTGAGCCCATCGATGTGCTTGGTCTCGATGTCGCGTAGCACTCCAGACTGAATCGCGCTGATGATGGCACGTGTGGTCGGAATGGAGAAGCGTGCGCCACCTTCGCCGTAAGCGCCGCCAGTCCAGCCGGTATTAACCAGATATACCTGGGCGTCTTTTTTCTCGACACGCTTGATCAGTAGATCAGCGTACTCACGGGCAGGACGCGGGAAGAACGGTGCGCCAAAGCAGGTAGAGAATGTGGCGGCCAAGCCTTCAGAGGAGCCCATTTCAGTGGAACCCACTTTAGCGGTGTAGCCAGACAGAAAGTGATACGCCGCGGCTTCTTTGGAAAGAATCGACACTGGGGGCAGCACGCCGGACATATCGCAGGTCAGGAACACGATGGCATTCGGCTCGCCAGCCAGGTTTTCCGCTACGCGCTTCTCAACGTGCTCTAACGGGTACGCGGCACGGGAGTTTTGGGTCAGGCTATCGTCGGCGTAATCAGGCTCACGACGGTCGTCCAGCACCACGTTTTCCAGTACGGTGCCAAACTTGATGGCGTTCCAGATGACCGGCTCGTTCTTCTCGGAAAGATCGATACACTTGGCGTAGCAGCCACCTTCCATATTGAAGACGACCCCATCCCCCCAAGCGTGTTCGTCATCGCCGATCAAGAAGCGCGCCTGATCCGCCGAGAGCGTGGTTTTACCGGTGCCAGAGAGACCGAAGAAGAGACAGGTTTCGCCATCTTCACCCACGTTCGCCGAGCAGTGCATGGGCAGTACGTCGGCAGCTGGCAGCAGGAAGTTCTGCACCGAGAACATGGCTTTCTTCATTTCACCGGCGTAGCGCATACCCGCGATAAGCACTTTTTTCTCGGCGAAGTTGATGATCACGCAGCCGTCAGAGTTGGTGCCATCGCGAGTAGGGTCACACTCAAAGCCTGCGGCGTTAAGAATCGTCCACTCGTCTTTAACTGCTTGGTTGTAGGCCTGAGGGCGTACAAACATGGTGCGGCCAAACAGGTTTTGCCAAGCGGTTTCGGTGGTGACGCGCACCGGTAGGTAGTGAGTGGAATCACTGCCCACGTGCAGCTCAGAGACAAAATGCTCTTGGCTGACCAGGTGGTCATTGACTCGATCCCACAGGGCGTTGAACTTGCCGGCGTCGAAGGGCTGGTTAACGTTGCCCCAATCGATTTGGCTGCTAGTGGAGGGCTCATCAACGATATAGCGGTCTTTCGGTGAGCGACCGGTACGCAGGCCGGTCTTGACTACCAAGGCGCCGTTGGCTGAGAGGCGGCCTTCGCCACGTGCCACTGCGCGCTCGACTAGTTCGGCGCTGCTGAGATTAACGTGGGATTGGGGAGCGGCTTGAGTCGTGGTCATTTCGATTCCTGGGCTTCTCTCGGTTTACCGGGCGTCACCGACGCCTTGATGTTCATCCCAACCACTGTGAAACCGGCTGGGCGCGCTGAAGTTCGGCGCATTATGGCAAAAAGAAAGCCCCCAGGAAACGGGGGCGCAGATCAAATATCTTGTAGTTAAACTACTACAAAGGCACTACATTTTGTGTTGCAGCGCAGTAAAAATTAAAACAGTCGTTTGCAAGAACCGCCAAAATCATTGAATACAATGGCGCTCCTAGTACGGCAGGTAGTCGCCCTGGTATACGCTTTCGACTACACACTTAGTGAATCGTGGGCGGTGGCGCGTCAGGGTCGTCCAACAAAGTTTCAATATCCGCTGCTGTGTAGTGATATTTCGTGTGGCAAAAGTGGCATTGGGTATCAATAGCCCCCTGCTCGTGCAAAATATCCCGCAGTTCCTCTTTACCCAGAGAGTGCAACGCGTAGCTCATACGCTCACGGGAGCAGGTGCAGCCAAAGCGCAGTGCTTTGGGTTCAAAAACACGCACGGTCTCTTCGTGATAGAGACGATGCAGCACCTCGCGCTGCTCAAGGCCGAGCAGTTCTTCCGTTTTGATCGTATCAGCTAGCTGTACGCTGCGATCCCAGGCATCGACATCCTGGTTTTGTGACTCTTCTGGTAGCCGCTGCAGCAGTAACCCGCCCGCGCGCTTCTCATCGGCAGCCAGCCAGAGGCGGGTTGGCAACTGCTCAGATTGGCTGAAATAGGCTTCCAGACAGCCGCCCAGGGTCTCTTGATCCAACGCCACAATACCTTGATAGCGGTGGCCCTCACGGGGATCGAGGGTAATCACGATCTGGCCTTCTCCCACTAGTTCGCGGAAGCTGGCGTGCTCGCTGGGCAGTGCGGCGTCTTCTGCTATGCGGGCAATCGCGCGCAGTTCACCACCGGGGTTGGACTCGGCCATTAACAGTGACAGAACGCCGCGTCCACGTACCTCGATACTCAAGGTGCCATCCAATTTCACGGTATCGGTAAGCAACGCCACGGCGGCTAATAGCTCGCCCAACAGCTCATTCACCGCCGGAGGGTAGGCATGACGATCCAGCACTTCGTGGTAAGCGGCCGCCAGGGTGACGATCTCGCCGCGGACATTGGTGTGATCGAACATAAAACGTTGAATTTGATCGGACATAATTTGGCAACCTAGTGTTTTAGAACAGCAAATATTGAAGGGCGGCAAAGATATAACTGCGTGGGCTTACTCACCCTGATGGCGCTGGAAGCGCTGGATATCGCGGCGCTGCTTTTTGTCGGGGCGCTTGAGAGGATGCTGCATCGCTTCGTTAGTGAGGCGTCTTGCTTCGGCCTCTTTAGCACGACGCTGCACGCTCTCTTCGGTTTCTGCATAGAGCGTGCGCGCTTCTGGTGCCCCGCGGCGTTGATCCGAAAGCGATAAGACCTCGACCTCCAATATCTCCCAGCCCTGGGGCACGCGAATAAGCGCACCGACTTCCACCTGCTTGCTGGTTTTAGCGCGACCGCCGTCGTAATTCACTTTCCCGCCCTCGATAGCTTTTTTAGCCAGTGCGCGGGTCTTAAAAAAGCGTGCGGCCCACAGCCATTTATCCAAGCGTACGCTCTCACTCATTTAGGCACTCCTTGGGTTGCTGACACCTGTTCAGGAAGCTGTTCGGGTAGCAGGTGGGCAAAGCGATCGAGGGCAATAAATTCTTGCAGCTCTTTTTCAGGCCGCTGGCTGTCGGGCTGTTTAATGCCCAGTAAATGCTTAATGCCAAACTCACGAGCGCTCTCGAGTACACGGGCGTTGTCGTCGATAAACAGCGTACGCGTGGGATCAAAGGCTTCGATGTCTTGTAGCGCAAACCAAAACGCCTGCTCCTCTTTGGCGGCTCCTACGTCCTCGGAAGAGACGATCGCGTCCAGGTAACTTTCCAAACCGGTGAGCGGCAGCTTCAGGGCAAGGCTCGCACGATCCGCGTTAGTGGCGAGCACGACCCTCGGGTGGGCCCGCTTTAGCCATTTGAGGAAATCCAGAGCATCGCTACGCAGGCCTATCAAGTGCTGGACTTCGCGCTTCAGAGCGACGATATCCACGCCCAGCTCGCGGCTCCAGTAAGCCAGGCTGTACCAGTTTAAGGTGCCCTGCTCGCCGATAATACGCGCGCGCAGCGCCTCCTGGGAGGCTTCATCCAGTTGGTGCAGTTCGCGGTAGCGCCGCGGCAGGTGCTCGAGCCAAAAGTGGCTGTCGAAGTGTAAATCCAGCAGCGTGCCGTCCATATCCAAGAGGACGGTGTCTATCTCGCGCCAATCAATCATTGCCGCTCCAGTCACGTTAGGAGTAAGCGTGCTATTGTAGCTTAACCGCCTTTTACCAGCCATGGAGGCCCACTTTTATGTCTACGCCCCCCCCAACTCGCGACACCTTCAATCACCCTGAAGGTGCCAGTGCTAAGCGTTCGGGCTACCAGCAAAAGCCGCAAATTTTGGCTCGCAAGAGCGTGGCCCAGAGCCGTTTATTCCAGATTGAGTCGCTTGATTTGCGTTTTTCTAACGGAGAAGAGCGCCAATTTGAGCGCTTGACCGGCGCTGACCGCGGCGCAGTGATGATGGTGGCGATGCCCGACCCAGACCACGTGCTGCTGATACGTGAATACGCCGCTGGATTTGAAGATTATGTGCTCACCCTGCCAAAGGGATTAGTCGACCCTGGCGAAGATATCATTACCGCGGCTAACCGCGAGTTGATGGAGGAGTGTGGCGTTGGCGCTCACCGCATTGAACCGCTGGTCGAGCTTTCGCTGGCACCCAACTATATGCGCCACCGTATGCAGGTACTCCTCGCCACCGACCTGTACCCCAAGCGCCTGCCAGGGGATGAGCCAGAGCCATTGATTGTGGAAACCCACGCCATCGAGGAGCTACCCGCCCTACTACTGCGCGAGGATTTTCACGAAGCCCGCGCTATCGCCGCGCTCTATATCGCCCGGGATAGGTTGCGGGAAGAGAAACGCAATAGTGCGACGGATTTGCTTTGAAGTATCTAAGTAGGCAGTAGCTTCGCTCGAGGTGGGTCGATGTCATCGTGAGCGAAGCTACCTCATTTTTGTCATTGCGAGCGAAGCGAAGCAATCTCGGGGTTATACTGCCGCCGCTGGTTGAGATTGCCGCGTCGCTACGCTCCTCGCAATGACATAATAAGAAGGCTCCCCACACGCAAAAGCGACTAATCCCCCGCCCCTCTCTCTAAAGATGAGTTTTCAATGCGATCCAGCGGCGCTGGCGGTGGCTATCCAGCCCGGCTTCCAGCAAGGACATTGAGCGCAGGGCATCATCGGCGCTGACCGGTAGTGGCTCCTTATCGCGGATAGCGGCGGCTATACCTTGGTAATAGGCCAGGTAGTCCCCCGGCAGGGTAGGAAGCTCACGACGCGTTAGCGGTGCGTTATCCCCCTCCCCTTCGCGCAGTGTCAGGGTGCCATGTTGAGTATCTTCGCCCCACAGGGATGTCGGCACTTCGCCTGCTTTTAAGCGATCCTCCTGAGGGTCTAAGCCGTATTTTATGAAGCTGCCTTGGGTGCCATTAATCCGGAAGCGCGGTGTCGGTTCGGCCACCAGCGTGCCCGCCGCTAAGGTAACGCGAAAGCTTTCGTAGTCGAGCAGCGCGAGGAAGTCATCGTCAGCCTGGGCGCCATCTCGCAGCACGCCGAGTTCTAGCAGAATAGCCTGGGGCATGCCAAACAGCTCGCAGGCTTGATCTAGCAAATGCGGCCCCAGATCAAACCAGATGCCGCCACCGGGGGTGGCCTTCTCGCGCCAGCGATCGCGAACCTCCGGACGGAAACGATCGAAATGGGATTCGAAATTGACCAGACGTCCTAGCGTCCCCGCCTCAAGCAGGGCCTTAACGGTCAAGAAATCGCTGTCCCAACGACGGTTGTGAAACACCGACAATAGACGCTCTTTATCATCCGCCAATTTTTTGAGCAGCTTGGCTTCTGACAGGGTCACCGTGAACGGCTTATCGACCACTACGTGCTTGCCCGCCGAGAGAGCGGCTTTGGCGAGGGAAAAGTGGGTATCGTTAGGAGTGGGAATAACGACCAGGTCAATATCACTGCGCTGGCAAAGTGCTAATGCCTGAGCCTCTACCTCAACATCCGGCAGTGACGCCTGCACCTTGGCGGCATCGCTTGAAGAGACCGCGACCAAATCCAGGCCTTCCGTGGCCTGGATCAGCGGTGCGTGGAAGGTTTGGCTAGCGAAACCGTAGCCGACTAATCCAACGTTTATAATCGCCTTCATTTGATTCCTTACTCGGGCTTATTGCATGTTTCAGCTGCATGTTTCAGCTGCGTATATCAGTCGAGTTTGCTTAGATCCCGAACAGCCCCTTTGTCAGCGGAGGTCGCCAACAACGCATAGGCTTTAAGTGCCGGAGTGATCTTGCGGGGACGCTGCTCGGCAGGCTTCCAGGCAGCGGCACCCTTGGCGTCCATTGCCTCGCGGCGGGCCGCCAGCTCGGCATCGGTCAGTTTGACGTTAATCGCCCGATTGGGGATATCGATGCGGATCAGGTCGCCCTGCTCGATCAATCCAATCGCGCCGCCCGCCGCTGCTTCAGGGGAAACATGGCCAATAGAGAGTCCTGAAGTACCGCCAGAGAAGCGCCCGTCAGTCAGCAGCGCGCAAGCTTTACCCAATCCTTTGGATTTGAGGTAGGAGGTCGGGTAGAGCATTTCCTGCATGCCGGGGCCGCCTTTCGGGCCTTCGTAGCGAATCACGACGACATCACCCTCTTTGACCTTATCCGCCAACACATCGGCGACTGCCTGATCCTGAGACTCCACCACATGGGCGGGGCCTTCAAAGACCAGGATCGAGTCATCGACCCCGGCGGTTTTGACCACGCAGCCATCCAGCGCGATATTGCCGTAAAGCACGGCCAGGCCACCCTGCTGGGAGAAGGCGTGCTCAAGGTCACGAATACAGCCGGTAGCGCGGTCACCATCCAGGCTCGGCCAGCGAGCGCTTTGGGAGAACGCCGTTTGGGTCGGGATGCCCCCTGGCCCGGCTTTAAAGAATTCGACCACTTCAGCGCTTGGCGAGCGCATAATATCCCACTCATCCAGTGCAGCTTTCAGGCTGTCGCCATACACGGTGGGCACCGAGGTATCCAGCACTCGGGCACGATCCAGCTCACCGAGAATGGCCATAATGCCACCTGCACGATGGACGTCTTCGATATGGTACTTTTGGGTATTGGGCGCCACTTTGCAGAGTTGGGGCACTTCACGGGAGAGACGGTCGATATCCGCCATGGTGAAGTCCACCTCGGCTTCCTGAGCTGCAGCCAGGAAGTGCAAAATGGTATTGGTCGAGCCACCCATGGCGATATCCAGGGTCATGGCGTTTTTGAACGCCGCCTTGGAGGCAATGGCACGCGGCAGCAGGTGGGCTTCTTCACCTTCGTAGTAGCGCTTCGCCAACTCGACAATGCGATGACCAGCGGTTTCAAACAAGCGACGACGATCCGAGTGAGTCGCCAGTACGGTGCCGTTGCCGGGCAAGGCCAAGCCCAGCGCTTCGGTTAAGCAGTTCATTGAGTTGGCGGTAAACATCCCCGAACAACTGCCGCAGGTAGGGCAGGCGCTGCGCTCTACTTCCGCCAGAGTGTCATCATCCACGCTGTCGTCGGCGGCCATCACCATGGCATCGACTAAATCTAAACCATGGTTGAGCAGCTTGGTTTTACCCGCTTCCATGGGGCCGCCGGAAACAAAGATAACCGGAATATTGAGGCGTAGAGCGGCCATCAGCATTCCTGGGGTGATTTTGTCGCAGTTGGAAATACATACCAGCGCATCGGCGCAGTGGGCGTTGCACATATACTCAACGCTGTCAGCGATCAGGTCGCGGCTGGGCAGCGAGTAGAGCATGCCGTCGTGGCCCATGGCGATACCATCGTCCACCGCAATGGTGTTGAACTCTTTGGCGACGCCCCCGGCTTTCTCAATCTCCCGCGCCACCAGTTGGCCCATATCCTTTAAATGCACATGGCCCGGCACAAACTGGGTAAAGGAGTTGGCTACCGCGATAATCGGCTTTTGAAAGTCGCCATCCTGCATACCCGTGGCACGCCACAGCGCGCGGGCACCGGCCATATTGCGGCCAGCGGTGGTGGTACGTGAGCGATACTCTGGCATGGTGTCCTCTACTCTCTAATAAATAGCTAGGCTCTATTTTTTATTAGCCCACAGCACGCAAGGCTGCAGGCTAGACTAATTCTGAAAAATATCAGTGGCTTTTGATTGTGGCATGAGCAATGCGCAGAGACTAGATGTGGAGGCTGGATGTAGAGGCTAAATCACGAGACCCGATAGGAAGTAAAGCGCCCTCCATGGCGCCGATTCATCAGAAGGTCGCCCACGCCTCTTCGGCTGGCTGGGCTTGGGCAGTACGCTGAGTCGGGGAGTTTTGGGGCGAGGCTAATGTGGGAGATGACGCTAATGGGGGCGTGGAGCCAAGCCCTGCTTGTTTAAGCAAGCGCTCGCGAGCAGTCTCACTGCTCTCTTCGGCAGCACCCTCTAAGCGAAAGGCGGCGATAACGTTGGCCAGGCTCAGCGCTTCGCGGGTGAGGTCTTGAGCAGCGCTGGAAATCGACTGTACCTTGGAGGCGTTCTGCTGGGTAACGTGATCCATCTCCGCGACCGCGGTATTGATTTGCGCGATACCGTTGCTCTGCTCACCGGAGGCGGTGCTGATCTCTTCCATGATATCGCTGACTCTCATTACCTGAGTCACTACCTGATCGATAGCGGCTTCGGCCTCCTTCACCGCCTGGGCACCGCCGCTAATCTCCTGGGAGGAGGAATCGATTAAACGACGAATATCGCCAGCCGCATCAGCGCTACGCCCGGCCAAGCTACGCACCTCATTTGCCACAACTGCAAAACCACGCCCCTGCTCGCCAGCCCGAGCAGCTTCTACTGAGGCATTCAGCGCCAGAATATTGGTTTGAAAAGCGATGCCGTCGATGACGCTAATAATGTCGGTCATCTTATCGGCGCTGGCAGCGATACGCTCCATGCGTTCGACTAGCGCCTGCATGCGCTCGCCGGTTTCGCGGCTGGTGGTGGCATTTTGCATGGCCAGTTGATTGGCCTGACGGGCGTTTTCGCTGTTTTGCTGCACGGTCGCCGTCATCTGATCCATGCTAGAGGCAGTTTGCTGAAGCGAGGAGGCCTGCTGCTCAGTGCGCGATGCCAGGTCTTCATTCTGCTGTTTGATATGTTCGGACGCAGGTGTCACCACATCAACTTTGTTGCCCACCTCGGTAATCAGCCCCGATAAGCTAGCGCGCATGGTTTCCAGCGAACTCAGCAACTCGCCTAACTCGTCATTACGCTTTAAAGTCACTCGGTTGGCGAGGTTACCCGCGGCAATTTGGAACGTTACCCGGCGCGCCTCGTTGAGTGATTTAATCAGCGATTTGAGTACCGCCATGCTCAGCCCCACCATTAACACAATACCCAGCAGCAGCACGCCCAACTGACCGTACAATAATACCTGTTGCTGCTGTTCGGCATTGTCCATCAGCGTATGCGCAGCCGTGCGTTCCTGTTCAACCAATACATTGATAGTGGCACTAATACTTTCAGAGGTGGGCTGCACGTTGTCATTAAAGGCTTCAAAAGCAGCAAAGCCGTTACCATCGCGGATAGCCGTCAGGGTGGTATCGGCACTTTCAATAAAAGTGGTGAGATGTGCCGCTAGGCCCTCTTGCACACCGCCGGTTTCGCGCTCTGCAGTATAGCCTTGCCACGACTGCTCAATGTCGGCACTCATGGTGGTTAACTGGCTTTCAAGAGCATCAAGATCCGCCCGCCTCGGGTTGCGCACCGCCGGTTCTAACGCCTGAATGGCTTGGCTAACCCGCTGGCCTATCTGCTGAAGGTCGGTAATGCCTTCAAGGCCCGTTTGATTGAGAGTGCGTAAGCGTTCAGCGGAACTGGTTAAGCCATACACCCCCGCCGCCCCTGCGATGACTAGTAAAACCACCGAAGCCAGCACCATGCCCATTAGTTTGGCCTGCATACTGCTGAAACTAAAACGCTTTACCCATCCACGCAGACCGGTGTGGCGTATTGCACCATAATGCAGCTTGAAACCACGTGTTTTGCCCTGTTGCATTGCAGCGTATACCCGCTCTGCCCGGGCAATGGCTCTATCCACCGCTTTACGCCGGATAGAGGTATAGCCCACCACGCGGTTACCATCGAGCAGCGGCGCGATGGTGGTATGCATCCAATACGCTTCTCCCGTTTGGCGGCGATTCTTGATCAGCCCCTGCCAGGTTTTACCGGCTTCAATGGTTTCCCACAGGTTCTGAAAAACCGCCTTGGGCATGCTGTGGTGGCGGAACAGACTATGGGGTTCACCCATGATCTCGTCCAGCGTGTAACCACTCACCTCCACGAAGGTTTGGTTGGCGTAGGTGATTCTGCCCTGCAGATCCGAGCGCGAGATCAACACTTCGTCATCGGCTAATTCATAAATAGTGGATGCTGCTTGTGCGGCATTATGCATTGAGACCCCCTACTTTTTTATTGAAGGCTTGTGCCATCTTTAGGATTAGCGGTTCCCTAGGAGCCTGTCCGACTTAACACTGATCTACTGCGAATCTATGCTTCTCGCGACGATCGGCCAAGCCAGACAGGCTCCTAACGCTAAGCCTTTTCAATTAGAGGTAATGCATGAAATATGCCACCGCGAAGGGTGGCATGTCATAAAACCGAATAAAGGGAAATCAAGCACCTAACAGTGTCGTCTACCGGGCTAAAACGCTTCCCACTGGTCAGCGCGAGGCTGTGTTGCGGGTGTCTTAGCACGCTGCTCTGAAGGGGCTGTCAATTGCTGAGTTGCTTTACTGAGTGCCTGGTTGGCGCGCTGTAACTTCGCCCGCGCCTCTTTGATGTTCTCGTCTTGAGCGCCTTCCAAACGGAATGCATCGACCACGTTAGCGAGTTCAAAGGCTTCGAGGGAGAGATTGTCCGCTGACGCCGCAATCGACTGAACTTTTGAAGCGTTCTGCTGGGTCACAAGATCCATTTCGGCAATCGCCGAGTTAATTTGACCGATCCCACTGCTCTGCTCGCTGGACGCAGTGCTGATCGACTCCATCAGCTCACTGACTCGACTCACCTGCTGAGAGACTTCCTCAATCGCCCGCTCCGCCTGCTCTACCGCACTACGACCACCGCTGACTTCCTGAGTAGTGCTATCAATCATCTTGCGAATTTCCTGGGCGGCATCTGCGCTGCGACCAGCTAGATTGCGCACTTCGCTGGCGACTACCGCAAAGCCGCGTCCATGTTCACCAGCACGCGCAGCCTCAACCGAGGCGTTGAGTGCCAAAATATTAGTTTGAAAGGCAATGCCGTCGATCACGCTGATCATCTCGGTCATCTTTTCAGCACTCTGGGCGATACGCTGCATGCGCTCCACCAGCTTTTGCATTTGCTGACCGGTTTCCTTGGTGCTGGCAGCGTTCTGCACTGCCAGATCAGTCGCCTGGCGGGCATTATCGGTGTTCTGCTGAACCGTCGAGGTCATCTCCTCCATACTCGAAGCGGTCTGCTGAAGCGACGACGCCTGCTGCTCAGTGCGCGAAGAGAGTTCCTCATTTTCAGCGGCTATCTGCTGAATCGCCGGAGTAACCACTGAGACACGATTCTCTACATCGCCCACGATGCTGGAGAGGCTAAAACGCATGGTGTCCAGGGAGTAGAGCAGCTCGCCCAACTCGTCGTTAGTTTGACGACGTTCACGGGCGGCCAAGTTACCCGCGGCAATTTGGAAAGTGATATACCGCGCGCCCGACAAGCTGCGAAACACGGATTTCAGAATCATTACACTCAAGCCGATCATGACTAAAAAGCCTACCGCCAGTAGCACCAGCTGCGCTATCAGCATTTGCTGACGCCCGCTTTGTGCCTCGGTCACCAGCAATTCGGCATCGGCACGCACCTGCTCAACCAAGGTGCTGTTCATCTCGCGCAGCGACTCTGTGGTCGGCACCACCACGTCATTCAAGGCCTCAAAGGCCGCGAACCCATTACCCTCTTCAATCGCCACAAGGGCGGTTTGCACCGCATCAATCCAGGTATTCAGAGCACTATCAAAAGCCTGGGCGGTCTCATCAGTGACCGTCGCATCCGCATAGTAGCCCGCCCACAGCGTCTGCATGGCATCGGTATACTGGCCAATGTCTGCGTTGACGGCCTCCAGGTCAGCCCGACGAGGGCTTCGTACCGCAGGTTCCAGCGTGCCAACCGTTTGACCAATATAGCGTTCGATATTCTGCAGCGAGGCGACATCGCTCAACCCTGAGCGATTAATGGTTTCCAGCCGCTCGCCGGAGAGTAACAGCGCAGAGACTCCCAACCCACCCGAAAGACAGAGTAGCAGCAGCGACGCCACCACCATACTGGTGAGCTTGGCTTTCAGGCTAGTGAACTGAAAGCGCGACAGCATTCCGGTCAAGCCTTTACGCCGCAGCGTGCCATGGGCTAGTGCGTAGTGGCGGGATTTACCTTTTTCGCGAATCTCGGCATAGATTTTTTCTGCCTGGTTAATGGCTTTTTCTGACGCTTTGCGGCGCACGGAAGTGTAGCCGACGATGCGCTCACCGTCCCGCAGCGGCGCCACGGTGGCATTCACCCAGTAGTGATCGCCATTTTTACGCCGATTTTTAACCACGCCTTGCCAGGTTGTCCCCGCTTGGATGGTTTTCCAGAAATCCTTGTAAGCAGCTTCAGGCATATCAGGGTGACGAAGGAGGTTATGGGGAGAGCCAATGAGTTCTTCACGGCTATAGCCACTGACCTCAACAAAAGTAGGGTTGGCGTAGGTCACATTGCCCTTTAAATCCGAGCGGGAAATCAGCACCGCTTCCTCACTCAGAACATACTCACGCTGCGTCACGGGCTGGTTATTGCGCATTAGTTCTCCAAGAATTAGATATTCTTAATTTTTATAAAAGCATAGGTCATTATCGCTATAGATCATCTCGGCAAACCAGTGAACAAATGTAAAAAAAGCGCCTTACTCTCGTAAGACGCTTTAAAAGGTTAGATAGCCATTGCTGCAAATAAAATCAACGCTCTATTTTCGGCCAAACACGACATCTGCCACATCACGGTAGCGCTTGGCAAAGTGCACCGTCATGCCCTCTTTCAGGTAGTCCGGCAACTCTTCGTAATCGCGCTTGTTGGCGTCGGGCAAAATCAATTCAAAAATATCGCTGCGTCGCGCGGCAATGACTTTCTCACGAATACCGCCAACGGGGAGCACTTGGCCGGTTAACGTTAGTTCGCCGGTCATCGCCAAAGGCCTATCGATCGCATGGTGCTTGGCCAGCGAGAGCAGCGCCGTGGTCATGGTGACACCCGCCGAAGGGCCATCTTTCGGCGTGGCGCCCTCGGGTACGTGCAAGTGTACAAACGCCGAGTCAAAGAAGTCGGTATCGGCACCATACTCCTGCAGGTGGCCCAGGGTATAGCTGTAAGCGATATTGGCGGACTCCTGCATCACTTCGCCTAACTTACCGGTCAGTTTAAAACCACGATCCAGTGAGTGTACTTTGCCTGCTTCGATGGGCAATGTTGCCCCCCCCATGGAAGTCCACGCCAGGCCGGTCACTACCCCTTCGCCGGTAAGCACTTTCTCCTTACGGAAAATCGGCGCACCTAAGAACTCCTCCAGGTTTTTAACTGATATCTTGACCGTTTCAGACTCCTCTTCAAGCAGTTTAACGGCCGATTTACGCACAATGCGGTGCAGTTGCTTCTCCAGCTGGCGCACTCCGGCTTCCCGGGCGTAGCCTTCAATGACCTGCTTTAAAGCCGCATCGGAGAGGCTGATCCTCTTTTTCGTCAGGTTGTCGCGCTTGAGCAGCTTCGGCCACAGGTGGTGCTTGGCAATCGCCAGCTTCTCTTCAGCGATATAACCGGAGAGGCGGATCTGCTCCATACGGTCAAGCAGCGGCCCTGGAATCGAATCAAGCGTGTTGGCAGTGCAGATAAACAGCACCTTGGAGAGGTCCATGCGCACATCAAGATAGTGATCAAGGAAATCGACGTTCTGTTCGGGATCAAGTACTTCCAGCAGCGCCGATGCTGGATCGCCCTGAAAGGACTGCCCGAGCTTATCGATTTCATCCAGCATGATAACGGGGTTTTCGACCTCGACCTCTTTAAAGGCTTGCACCAGTTTGCCGGGCATAGCGCCCACATAGGTACGCCGATGGCCTTTAATTTCCGCTTCATCGCGCATACCACCGACTGAGAAACGGTAAAACTGGCGCCCTAAGGCTTCGGCGATCGAACGTCCGATGGAGGTTTTGCCTACCCCAGGAGGGCCTACCAACAATACAATCGAGCCGCCTACGTCGCCTTTGAAAGTACCCTCGGCCAGAAATTCGATAATACGCTCTTTAACGTCTTTCAAACCGTCGTGGTCGCGATCCAGCACCTGGCGGGCATGGGGTAGATCCAACTGATCCTGGCTGGTCACTCCCCAGGGCAGCGAGGTTAACCAATCCAGGTAGTTACGCGTGGTGCCATACTCCGGCGAACCGGTTTCCAACACGCTGAGCTTATTAAGCTCATCGTCAATACGCGATTGAACACGCTCGGGCACTACCAGTGACTCCAAACGCGCTCTAAAGGTATCTACATCGTTTTCTCGATCACCTTTGGAGATACCCAATTCACGCTGGATGACCTTGAGCTGCTCGCGCAGGAAGAACTCGCGCTGGCGATCCTGCATTTGCGCGTTTACCTGCTCGCTGATCTCGCCCTGTAGCAACGCAACATCGATCTCTTTCCGCAGCAGCGGCAGCACTTTCTGCATCCGCTCTTCTACCGAAAGTGTTGCCAGCACATCCTGAAGTTCGGGGCCTTTGGCGGAGGTAATAGCGGCGGCAAAATCGGTCAACGGCCCCGGCTGATGAGGACTAAAGCGGTTGAGGTAGTGCTTGAGTTCTTCACCGTACAGCGGGTTAATCGGCAGCAGCTCTTTAATGCCGTTGATGATCGCCATGGCGTAAGCGCGGGTCTCTTCGTTCTCCGCATCAACCGGCTCTTTAGGGTAGGTCACCTCGACGAGGTAAGGCGGCTCTTTGGAGAGCCAGCGGGTAATTTTAAAGCGCTGAAGCCCTTGAGCGATAAACTGAATCTGATCGTCTTCGCCCTTAAGTTTGTGCACTTTGACCGCAGTACCGATCTCCGGAAAACCTTCGTGATCCAGTGAGGTGACACCCTGCTCGCCCACAAAGGCAACACCCAATGTGTGGTGCGGCGTGTTA
Organism: Halomonas sp. A3H3; assembly: GCF_000982975.1. Classification (NCBI taxonomy): domain Bacteria; kingdom Pseudomonadati; phylum Pseudomonadota; class Gammaproteobacteria; order Oceanospirillales; family Halomonadaceae; genus Halomonas; species Halomonas sp. A3H3. The sequence continues at coordinate 5,420,934 of NZ_HG423343.1, forward strand.
CCCACACGGCGCATGGTCTCTTCCCAGCGCTCACGATTAATCACCAGCGGCTGTACCTGGGCGGGGAAGAACGGCCGGTTATGAATAGGCAGGAGGTAAATGCGTTCGGGCAGCATTTCACTAGCGGGCACCAGAGAGTTTACCCGCTCGCCGTCTGAGCGGTACTCACTTCCTCCCTGCTTACTATCGGCCTCTTGAGAGCTTTTTTCAGTCTGTTCGTTAGAGTGGTTTGCACCACTGTCTTCACTACTCTCTTCACTACCGGGGGTGTCATCAGTAGTGGATGACTGCTCATCATCAAGTTGCCAATCAAGATGTTCAGCGTCGTGTTCGTAATCCTGGTCGCTCATGCGTCCTCCAATGAACCGATACCGGCGGTGAGAACCGCCTAGTGTTGTCCATGGAATGCGGGCAGTGGGCCAAAACTTCAACCCTTCGCGAGTAGAACAGTCAGTTTAGCGGCGCTCCCTGCGACCGTAGGTAAACTTTTCTTTTAAAATTATTGAGGCCAAAGCTCGGGCATCGGGCGCCCATTGATACGCCAAACGCCACGCACCACATCAAACTGCAGCTCCCGAGTGCCCAGGGGCAGACCTAACCATAATGCGGCGACGGTAGGCGCATCGTGCCAGGTAAAGTCGCCATCAATGCGCTCCAGCCATTTCGCCTGCTCTTTCTTTTTATCGAGGTTAACCACACTCAGCTCATCCAACTGGCGGGCATCAAAAAACAGCGCGCCATCCGCATCCAGGCGAATACCCAACAGCGGGCTATCGATAGCAACGGTCGTGACATCTAAACGCGGCGAGTCGCTAAGCACTTTGCGCAGATCCGGCTCTAAACGGGCCAGCAACCCTTCGGCCATAGGTAGACTAGCGTCTCCCCAGGCGGCTTCCTGACGCAAACGACGAATCACTTGGCGAACCGCATCGGCATTCAAACGCGAAAGTTCCATCTCTATGCGGCCATTGAGCAACGGCATGTCCGGCGCTTGAGAAGGCACCATCACATCGCCCACTTCAAGCTCGCCTTTGATACGGAGTTCGCTCTCATCCAGCACCATATGGCTGTTTAGATCGAGAGGTGAAAACTGGATATCGTAGGAGGGGTAGCTGAGCGTCAGCGTTTCAATATGCAGGTGATCGCGTTGAGCAAAGTGGTAAGCATCATCAATATAAGTATAGCGGCTTTCGAGCACCGTGGGGCCTATCGCAAGCTGGGCCATACCGTCGGTCAGGGTAAGTTGATCAAATAACGCGCGTAGTCGCCAATCGCCAAACACGCCTTCCAAGCGCAGCCGACCACCGCGGACGGCTAAATCGCGGCCATTTTGTTGAATCACAAAGGGGGCAAGGGCAAGGCGCAATTCGCTATGACCGCTAAGGGTGTGATAGCGCCCCTGCCAACGCGGCACAGAGGGGGCGGTGACCTCACCCACGGCTTGCTGCAGAACGGTATCGAGACGTGGTAGTACGGTGCCTTCGACATCCGTGCTTAAAATACCGTGCCGCGCGCTATACGTGAGCTCAAGGCGCCAGGGTCGACCCAAAAGCGGTGACAGTATCACCCTGCCTTGGGAGCTTAACCACCCTTGATGACTCTCAGTACGATTGACGCGCCACTCACCCCGCGCCTCCAGATCTTCGAGCGCTTGGCGTAGACTGCGCTCAAACAGCACACTGGAGAGTAGCTGCGCTGCCATCCACACTACGGCTATAATCGCCAGCGTGGGGACAATCAGACGTTCCTTGCGCATGCTACCTCCTTGAAGCCAACGCCTTGCAGCCAATGCACTCGAAAAAAGTTATCAACCGCTCCTGATCTCTACTTACCACTTACCACTTACCACTTACCACTTACCACTTACCACTTACCAAGTTTAGTGTAGCCAGAACCACAGGTGCATAGTACTCCAGGCGTAGGCCCCAGCCATCACGTCATCGATCATAATACCAAAGCCGCCCGCCACGCGGCGGTCAGCCCAGCGAATCGGCCAGGGCTTAAAGACATCGAAGATGCGAAATACCACAAATCCCCATAGCGCAGCCTCCCACGAAAAAGGCACCGCCGCCATGGTTAGCCAGTAACCCACAAACTCATCCCACACGATACCCGAGTGGTCGTGTACCCCTAAATCGTGGGACGTTTTATCACATAGCCAAACGCCAATAACAAAGGTGACAAAACAAATACTCAGGTACCACCCCAGGGGCAGTTCCGCCATCATCCAGTAGAACGGAATGGCCGCTAGCGTGCCAAAGGTACCCGGTGCCCAAGGCACAGCGCCGCTGCCTAAGCCAAAGGCAAAAAAATGTGTTGGACGGCGCCAGACACTTTTAGGTGCACGATTCATGGCGCTTCCCCACTAAAATGCTGCCAGCCGGCATAGCCGCTGACATAACGACTCAGTTCACTCTGGCCAGAGGCAGTAACGCCTAACGCTTCACTACAGTGGCCAATGACGGTCAGCGCTAGACCCAATGGCGCTAAACGCTGTTGCGCCTCTGCGACGTCGTCAGCGCCGAGGGTAACAAGCAGTTCGTAATCATCCCCGCCTGAAAGTGCCGCCTTTAGTGCAGCTTCCCGACCTAGGGAGCTTTCCAGTTCGTCCGCCAGTGGTAAGGCGTCTAGCGCGATGACGGCTCCGACCTGCGAAGCGTCGCGAATATGCGCCAAGTCGGCCAGTAGCCCATCGGAGATATCCAGTGCAGCGGTGGCTAAGTCGCGCAACGCCAGGCCCGCCGCTAAGCGCGGTTGTGGCAATAGGTAGCGACTTAACAATGGATGCGCCAGATCGCGCTCGCCCTGCTGCCAAAGCGCCAGCCCGCCTGCCCCACCACCTAGTGCACCGGTGACAGCGATCAGATCTCCCGCCTGGGCACCGCTACGGGTCAAGGCTTCGCCCACCGGGAGTTCACCCATCACAGTAACGCCTATGGAAAGCGCACCGGAAGTGACATCGCCCCCCACCAGCGTGGTGGCGTGCTGCTGACAAAGCGTATGAAAGCCTCGCGCATAGTCTGTAAGCCAAGCATGGGTGGCTTCATCATTGGTAAACTGGCGCTGATCAAGGGTTAACGCCATCAAACACCAACGCGAAGTCGCCCCCATGGCGGCCAGATCGCTCAGCGCAACGGCCAAGGCACGGTGACCCACCGCAAATGCTGATGCTTCGCGGGGAAAGTGTACATCCACCACCGAGGTATCAACGCTCACGACCAACTGTTGGCCTGCTTGCGGCAACAGCAGCGTGGCGTCGTCTCCACATCCCAGTGTGACGCCATTTGACGCAGCCGACGCCTCCTGCGACGACATAAAGTAGCGTCGAATCAAATCAAATTCGGCAAGCACAAAGGCCCCTTAAACGCATTGTCATACCGCTCGCGTTCAGAGACGACGAGCGCTGACCTCGGCACTGCGCAAGCGAATAGCCAGCTTGTCGAGAATGCCGTTCACGTATTTATGGCCATCGGTGGCGCCAAATGACTTAGCCAGCTCAACGCCTTCGTTAATGACGACACGATAAGGTACTTCCATGCGGCGGGAAAGCTCGTAAGCGCCCAACCGTAGGATGGCCAACTCTACCGCATCGAGATCTTCTAAGCGGCGGTCTAGCAGGGGAGAGATTTCACGATCCAGTTCCGCTTTAAACCGCACGGTATTATGGAGTAACTCGTGAAACAGTGCCTTGTCGGCGATCTCCATCACCTTGACCCAATTTTCGTGATCTTCCAGGTCATCGTCGGCGACCTGGCTACGAAACTCGGCTTCAATGGTAGTAATGGATTTACCCGTCATGTGCCATTGATAAAGCCCCTGCACCGTTAATTCCCGCGCCGCGTGGCGGCCCTGCTGAGCGGCAGAGGGTTTACGCTCGCTCATTGGGTATCTCCTGACGGTAGCGCACGGAGCAGAGAGACCATTTCCATCGCGGCCATGGCAGCTTCGGTGCCTTTGTTACCGGCCTTGGTGCCTGCACGCTCAATCGCTTGCTCAATGGTTTCAACGGTTAACACACCATTAGCCACCGGGGTATCAAACTCAAGCTGTAAGTGATTAATCGCCGTATTACAGCCGCCCGCCACGTATTCAAAATGCGGTGTGCCACCGCGAATGACCGCGCCCAGGGCAATCACTGCGTCGGGTTTCATTACCTTCAACACGCGCTTCACCGCCAGCGGGAGTTCCCAGGCGCCCGGCACGTGAACAATGTGGATATGCTCGGCGTCGACACCGTGACGGGTCAAGCTGTCGACGGCGCCTTCCACCAGGCTATCGACCACGTGATGGTTAAAACGGCCGACCACGATGACATAGCGGCCATCGACATCAACAAACGTACCTTCAACTTGAGTGAGGGAGTGCATCAATTTATTCCTGCTGAATTAGTTCTGCTGAGAAGTTGGTTCATACGCCGTGTCATTAGGGCCCAGACGCTCTACGACTTCGAGGTCAAAGCCGGACAGCGCCGAAAACTTCCACGGTGAACTAAGTAATCGCATTTTACCCACGCCTAAATAGCGCAGAATCTGAGAACCGGTGCCGATGGTCAAGTAGTTACCGGCACCGTCGGAGTCGCTGGTACGCGGCTGGCGCACGCGATCCAAAAAGATATCCAGCTGGTCTTTCAAATCCTGGTGCGGGCGGCCGTCGTCAATCAACACAAACACACCTGGCGCGGCTCCGGCAATCTCTTCCAGCGCACGATGGGCATCCCAGCGGCACTGTTCGTCTTTCATCAAGCCCATTACATCGCGCAGCGTATCAGTCAGATGCACGCGCACCGTGGTGGCCTGTTCCGGCGTGGGCTGACCGTTCACCAACGCCAAATGGTGAGCGCCCTGGATACGATCACGGAACACGTGCAGCTCAAGCTCGCCATGGGAGGTCATGACCGTTGACGCTTCCAGATGATCGATGGTCTGTTCGTTAACGATACGGTAGTGAATCAGATCCGCGATGGTACCGATCTTAATACCGTGCTCCTGGGCGAAGGCTTCAAGCTCGGGGCGGCGCGCCATGCTGCCATCATCATTCATAATCTCGCAGATTACACCGCTAGGGTCACAGCCCGCCAGTGCCGCCAAATCACACGAAGCTTCCGTATGCCCGGCACGGCGCAGCACGCCGCCCGGCTCGGCCATCAGCGGAAAGATATGGCCTGGCTGAACGATATCAGAGGGCTTTGCATTGGGTGCCACCGCGGCTTGCACGGTACGCGCACGATCTGCAGCTGAAATACCCGTCGTGACGCCTTCGGTTGCCTCAATGGAGAGAGTAAACTTGGTGCCAAAACCGGAACCGTTATCACGCACCATTAGCGGCAGATTAAGCTGCTCACAGCGGGCGCGAGTCATCGGCATGCAGATCAAGCCGCGGGCGAAACGGGCCATAAAGTTGATATGCTCGGCCTGCACTTTTTCGGCGGCCATGATGATATCACCTTCATTTTCGCGATCCTCATCGTCCATGAGAATCACCATTTTGCCCTGGCGGATATCGTCCACCAGCTCGGCGATAGGGGCTAAGCCTCTAGAGGAGGGGTGCGCCATGGAATCTCCAATAAGTGTTGTCACGATAGCTTGTCAGGATAGGTTATCGAGAAAGAGTGTCGCGAGAGTGAGTCACGATTTTGCGCGTCAGGGTACCTTGCTCTCGCAAAATTCGCCAGATGCGCTAGTCGCTAGAGGGGATGCAATAATGCGCCAATCGCGCCCTACTGCTCGCATATCGTGAATGGTTAACCGCCGCTGATCGGCCATACGTGAGAGCCCTGGCAACGCAAAAAGGGGCCGCGCTTCGCCGCCTAACAGTGTGGGGGCAACAAACAGCTGTAGCTCATCGACCAACGCCGCATCGAGCATAGCGCCCGCCAATGTCGCTCCGGTTTCCACCAGCAGTTCATTAACCTGTTCATTTTCGGCTAACCACTGCAGCATTGCCACTAAATCGATACGGCCATCGCTACCGGCGGGCAACACCTGTACTTCAGCGCCCGCCTGAGTTAACCGTTCCCGCTTCTCTTCCAAGTGGTCTGATGTGGTGATCACTAGCGTACGCCCAGGCTCGCTTAAACAGGCTGCCGCCAGAGGTAGGCGCAAGTGGGTATCTAAAATCACCCGCAGGGGCTGGCGGTGAACCACTTGGTCTGCGTTGTTCAGCTGTAACTGCTCTGCTCGTAACGTCAGCCGAGAGTCGTCCATAATGAGCGACTCAACGCCGCTTAATATCGCGCTGGAGCGTGCCCGTAGCCGCTGCACCTGGGTGCGTGCTTCAGGCCCGGTGATCCACTGAGACTCCCCCGACCCCATGGCGGTACGACCATCTAGACTCATCGCCATTTTCAGGCGCACAAAGGGACGCTGCTGGGTCATGCGAGCAATAAAGCCGGGATTCAGAGCGCGCGCGTCACTCTCTAATAACCCCACCGCCACCTCAACACCCGCCTCTTCAAGCAGACGAATACCGCGGCCACTCACCTGCGGGTTCGGATCCACCATGGCAACCACTACCCGCGACACCTTCGCTTCCTGGAGCGCCACCGCGCAGGGGCCAGTGCGGCCGGTGTGGGAACAAGGCTCCAGGGTGACGTACGCGGTCGCGCCCAGGGCTTGCTCACCAGCATCATTCAACGCGTGAATTTCGGCGTGGGGTTCACCGGCACACAGGTGAAAGCCTTCACCGACAATCTGCTCGTCACGCACAATCACACAGCCGACCCGCGGGTTGGGATCCGTGGTGTATAAGCCTTTTTGCGCCAGTTGCAGCGCCCGCGCCATATAGCGGTGGTCGGCTTGGCTAAAGACAGCACTCATTTTGACGACTCGCTGCCATGGCCCAGTCGGGAAGAGGGCTCTTGGGACAGCCGGTCAATCTCAGCGCGAAATTCATCCAGATCCTGGAACTTGCGATATACCGAAGCAAAGCGGATATAGGCTACGTGATCGAGGGTTTTAAGCGCTTGCATGACCGACTCGCCAATATCACGGGCGTTGATTTCGCGATCGCCCCGGGCACGTAAGGTTTGGCGGATGCGCTCTACCGCCGCTTCAATGGCTTCTGCACTGACCGGACGCTTTTCCAGCGCACGCAACATACCTGCCCGCAGTTTGGCTTCATTAAAGCTCTCGCGGGAGCCGTCGGACTTCACCACCCGCGGCATTACCAATTCTGCGGTTTCGTAGGTGGTAAAGCGCTCTTGGCAGCTCGCACACTGGCGTCGACGGCGTACCTGATCACCATCCGCTACCAGGCGCGAATCAGTCACTCGAGTATCGTTTGCACCACAAAAAGGGCAATGCATGGCGGTCAACCTGTTGTCAGCTCGTGTCGGCGTACCGCACGAGTTAGCGTGTTATAACCTGTCAATGTGTGTGCTATTAATAGCGTTTTAGCAGTAGTAACTGCCACAAGCTAATGTATCTTAGCGTTTAAACGCGGTATCAACCTCGTATTGTAACGATTTGGCACACAAGCTGCAGCGTTTGTGGCAGATTGTTTATCAGGAGCTACCCATGCCCCCCTTTGAGCAGACCGTTAACGACTACCTCAGCCACCTTTATGGCCCCAGGGCGGGGGAAGTGCAGCGCCGTTTAAACCAGCGTCTAGCGCATTTTCAGTCGCTTGCCCCATTTTCATCCAGCTCCGGTAGAACCAGCACTAAAAATGCACCCTCTTGGAGCGAAAAAGATCAGTGGGTGATCAGCTACGGTGACTCGATTATTGAAGATGGTGTGCCGCCGTTGGCAGTGCTTAGCGATTTTCTTCAAGCGCGGTTGGGCGATCGCATCAGCGGTGTACATGTACTGCCCTTCTTTCCCTGGAGCAGCGACGACGGCTTTTCGGTGATCCACTACCGGGAAGTGAACCCCGATCTTGGTGATTGGTCGCACATCCGCGAACTCGCCAGCCATTACGACTTAATGGCCGACCTGGTGCTCAATCACGTCTCACGGGAGTCTCTCTGGTTTGTGGATTACCTGAGCGGCAGCCTGCCCGGCCGCGACTACTTTATCGAAGTCGATCCAGAGACCGATGTCTCCCAGGTGGTGCGCCCACGCAGCAGCCCGCTGCTGGTGCCCATTTCCACCCGGCGTGGCACCCGCTACCTGTGGGCGACGTTCTCCGAAGACCAGCTTGACCTGAACTTTGAAAATCCGGATGTGCTGCTGGAGTTCGTGGGTATTTTGCTGTTCTACCTGGAGCAAGGAACGCGGATTGTACGTTTGGATGCGGTGGCCTTTCTGTGGAAGCGGCTGGGTACTGCCTGCATTCACCTGCCGGAAACCCACACTGTGGTGCGGCTGCTACGAGCGATTGTGGATCACGTGGCCCCAGGTACCCTGTTAATCACCGAAACCAATGTGCCCCACCAGGAAAATATCAGTTATTTTGGCTTGGATCGGTTGCCAGCGGGGGACCCCGACGAAGCCCATATGGTGTATCAGTTTGCCCTCCCCCCGCTGCTATTGCACACCCTCACCCGGGGCGAAGCGTGCACCTTACAGACCTGGCTTGCCAGCCTTCCGGTACTGCCCGACCAATGCACCTACCTCAACTTTACGGCCAGCCACGACGGCATTGGCGTTCGCCCCTTGGAAGGTTTATTGCCCGATCACGAGCGGGATGCGCTGCTGGAGCTGATGCACCGTTTCGGAGGCTTTGTCAGCATGCGTAGCAACCCCGATGGAAGCGATACGCCCTATGAGATCAATATCACCTGGTTTGAAGCCATGCGCGGCACCCGCCGCGGCCCCGACCCGTGGCAGGTAGCGCGTTTTCTATGCAGCCAAGCAATTATGCTGAGTTTGCAAGGTATCCCCGCGCTGTATATTCACACCCTAACTGGCACACTCAATGACGTGGAAGGCGTTGAGCGCAGTGGGCGGCTACGTTCGATCAACCGCCGGCGCTGGCAGCGTAGCGAGCTTGACCTCCTACTCGATAGCCCGTCGACGCCCACTCACGATGTTTTCCACGCCTTAAACCGGCTATTAGACCAGCGCCGCAAGGAGCCCTGCTTTCACCCCAATGCCGCTCAACGGGTTGTGGTCTCAGCACCGGAACTATTGGCAGTAGAGCGCGGCCCGCTCCACGATGGTCGCCGGTTGCTAGCGCTGTATAACGTCACCGACCTACCGCTTCCTTTAGAGAATATGGGTGAGGCAGTTACCCAGGCACTTGAAAAACACGCCTGGCAAGCGCTGGATCCTGCTAACCCCTGGAGCGCCGAAGGTTCGCTGCCGCCTTACGCGGTGCGTTGGCTGGTAGCGGATAGTTAACACCATTTCGTTAATACCATTGAGAAATCTAAAGTTTCAAAAACCGTAAACTTCAAAAACCGTAAGTTGCGACATATTGCCCCAGTTATAAAGCGCATAATCCCTAAATAATGTTGTGCTGCGATAATCGCAACACGGCATTATTTTAGGGATTGCCAGCACTAAGGCGGCGGTTATTAAATCTCTAGCCTCTCACTCTTATTCAAACAAGGCGCTGCAATGCACTTAAAACGTCACGCTGGCATAAGTGGTTTTCTCCTGCTGGCAGGATTGGTCGGCACCTCTGCTAGCTATGCCGATGAGCTACCCGCCCCTATTCAGGCACTTGCCGACCAAGGCTTGGAAATTCATGGTCAATTCGATGCCCCCGGAGGGTTGCGCGGCTACGGCGCCAGCGTGCAGGGCCAGGACATGGCGATTTACCTGACGCCGGATGGCGAGCACGCCGTGGTGGGTACACTAATGGATAATGAGGGGAATGACCTTACCGAAGCGCAACTGGATGAGCATGTACGTGCACCGCTAGAGGCACAAACATGGCAGCTATTAAGCGAAAGCCACTGGGTACAGGACGGCAATGTGGATGCCCCCCGGGTGATTTACACCTTCACGGATGCCAACTGCCCCTACTGCCGTCAAATGTGGCAAGACGTTCGCCCCTGGGTGGAAGCAGGTGAGGTGCAGCTACGCCATATCATGGTAGGTATCTTAGCACCCGACAGCCCTGGAAAAGCAGCCGCTATTCTCGGCGCCGACGATCCAGCGGCGACACTGCATGCCCATGAAAGCGGCCAGCAGGAAATCGAAGCTAGTGCCCAACCGAGAGAAATTGAAGAGCAGGTGTACGCCAATAACCAGTTGTTCGAAGAGCTGGGCCTATATGCAACCCCCACTTCCGTTTTTCAGCGTGAAACAGAGAACGGGGCCGTGCGTCTTGACCGTATTCAGGGTATGCCCAGTGATGAGCGGCTGATCGAGATGATGGGCAGTGAAACACCTTGATGAACTTAGCCTGCCACCGCTAGCTGAGATTGCCGCGTCGCTACGCTCCTCGCAATGACGTAGGTGATGTCATTGAAATCCTTCACCTGTCATTGCGAACGTAGTGCAGCAATTTGTGGCAGGGGACCGGTCAGCCATGCTGACCGCCCCTATGCCGATGTTCCCTTCTCCCGATATCGCCCACACCGTTCTTGATGGGCAGGCCGGTGATGATCTATTGGCGACTGTGGAACAGGTGGGTCTGAAGGGGGTTACTTTTTGGGAAAGTGGTTTCAAGCAATTTACCTGCGACCAACCCGTTAATGGCCCGGAAGACTTCGCAGGCCAAAAGGTACGCGTGATGCAAAGCCCTATCATCATGGAACAGTTTAAAGCGATGGGCGCTAACCCGGTACCGATTGCCTTCGGCGAAACCTACAACGCGCTGCAACAACGCATTGTCGACTGCCAGGAAAATCCGCTGGTATCGATTACACAAATGAAATTTTATGAAGTGCAGTCGGATGTGGTTATCAGCAATCACGCTTATCTAGCCTATGCATTTCTGTTTAGCCAGAGTTGGTTCGATAGCTTAAGCCCTGAGAATCAGGCGCTATTGACGGACGCTGCACGTGAAACCACCGTATTCCAGCGTGAAGAAACCGCCCGCCGTGAAACGGGCTACATTGCCACTATCGAAGCCAGTGGCACTAACGTGAGCACACTGGATGATGCCCAACTGACGGCTTTCAGAGAGTCGACAGCGTCGGTGCACGATGAGTTTGCCAATGAAATTGGCGCAGATCTAATGGCGGAATTCCAGCAAGCCATTGCTGATGCCGAATAGTCGCGCTTCACCCATTAAAGGGCTGATCGGTGATCCCGATAGCCCTTTCCTTCCCCATTGTTTTCATCGCTGGTGGAGTTCGCTATGCGCAAACTTGATCGCCTAATATCGCGTGCCGAGGAGGTTTTGATTGGCCTGCTGATTTTGTCCGCCTCGTTCATTCTTTTCGCCAACGTCATTGCACGCTACGTGTTTAACGATGGTTTTTCATGGGCTGAGGAGCTGGTGCGTTACCAAATTGTATGGATGGTGCTGCTTGGCGCGAGCGTTGCTGCACGGCAAGGGATTCATATTGGGATCGATATTCTACGCAGGTTTAGTCCTCCCCTCATGGCGAAATGGATAGAGTTGCTAGTTCATGCGGTTTCTATCGCTTTTTGCCTTTTCCTGGTGGTTTACGGTTTCCAGTTAACCGAGCAAACCCATCGGTTTGGTCAGGTGAGTTCTGCTCTACAAGCGCCCATGTGGATCGTTCAGTTGGCCATTCCGGTGGGCGCTCTTTTAATGGGTATTCGCTTTACCCAGCATTTCTTCCGGACGTTGCTTGGTCGAGAGCAAGCCTCTGCCCACCTTGATCAAATTGGATAAGAATATGGTCATCACATTCCTGGTGCTATTAGCTGTTTTGATGTTAGTGGGAACGCCCATCTTTATTGCATTGGCGGGTTCCGTCACGGTGGCGATGGGGAGCTTTAGCCATATTCCATTGGCGATCGTGGCTGAGCGATTGTTTGCCGGGTTGGATAAGTTCCCATTGATGGCGATACCCTTTTTTATTCTCACCGGTAGCTTGATGAGCGCGGGTGGGTTGTCGCAGCGTATCATCCGCTTGGCCAACTTGTTGGTAGGACGCTTTACCGGTGGTATGGGGATGACGGCGGTATCAGCGAGTATGTTTTTTGGCGCTATTTCCGGATCTAGCCCGGCCACGGTGGTTTCGGTGGGCTCATTGCTCTATCCGGCCATGCGCAAGGAAGGATATTCCGGTCAATTTTCGATTGGCGTGCTGGTGTCTGCCGGTTCATTGGGCATCATCATTCCCCCTTCGGTTGTAATGATCGTCTACGCGGCTGTCACTGGGGTGTCAGTGGGTGCGCTGTTCATGGCGGGGGTGGGAGCCGGTTTATTATATGCAGCATGCTTATTGCCTTACTGTTGGTACCGCGCCAAAAAGGACGGTGTCACTCCCGTGGAGCCGCCCAGTTGGGGCGAGGTTTTAGCAGGATTCAAAGATGCTTCGTGGGGGTTAGGGGTTCCTCTCGTCGTCTTGGGTGGGATTTACCTGGGTATCTTTACGCCCACTGAAGCCGCCGCTGTATCAGTGGTATATGCCCTGTTGGTCTCAGCCCTGATTTATCGTGAGAAGAGCTTTGCAGAGCTATTCCAAAGCATGATTGAAGCGGCGACCACAACGGCTCAGGTAATGATTATTCTCGCTGCTGCCTCGGTTCTGGCGTGGTTTCTTTCCAGTAATGGGCTAGCGGCCATGTTGGCCAACGCTATCCTGTCGTTATCCGAGAATCCGTACCATATCTTCCTGCTGATCAATGTGACGGTACTGATTGCCGGCATGTTCCTCGATGCTTCCTCCATCATGGTGATTCTCGCCCCCCTGTTTTACACCGTGGGTATGCGCGTTGGTATTGACCCTGTCCACCTAGGGGCAGTACTGACCGTGAATGGGGCGATTGGTATGTTTACGCCGCCATTTGGCCTCAACCTGTTTGTGGCGGGCACTATCAACGGCGTCGATTACGTCCAGGCGGTACGTGGTGCATTGCCCTTTATTGGCATTGCGCTGTTTGCCTTGATACTGCTGACCTATATTCCCGCGATCAGTATGTGGCTACCCAATATGGTGTATGGCGGCTAAACAGCCAGAATAAGGATGGTAGCAATGTCTATTAGCACAACTTCATCAGCGCTGGCGCATTCCCATGAGGGGGTCGTAACCAGCCCACATACACTGGCAACAGAAGCGGGGCTTGAGGTACTTCGTAAAGGTGGAAATGCGGTTGAGGCTGCGATCACCATGGGGGCTTGTCTGTCAGTGACTTGCCCGCACTTTACCGGTCTTGGCGGCGATGCCTTCATGATCATTGCGGATGCAAACGGTGGTGTGCAAACCCTGTCAGGCATTGGCCAGGCGCCACAGGCTAAGTTGGAACTGTCTGGCCAATTGCCTACGAGAGGGCCAGGTTCCATGTTGACGACGGCTGCCACGGTTGATACCTGGGGGCAGGCGCATGAGATTTCCCGTCAGAACTGTGGCGGCCAAATTGGCTGGGCAGCGCTGATGGAGCCAGCGATACAGCTAGCGAGGGAAGGCTTCCCGATAACGCCATCGCAGCGCTTCTGGCTTGATTTTCGTAGCGATGAGCTGTCGATGATGCCAGGCGTGCGAGAGCACTTTATGCCAGGCGGGAAGATTCCCCATGAGGGTGAAAAACTGTACCAGCCACAGCTGGCCGCTTCACTGCAGTCCATTGCGACCCACGGCTACCGGGACTTCTATGAAGGGCAGTTGGGGAAGAAAATCGCCGCTGGACTGGCAGCAGTAGGGTCTCCACTCACGGCCACTGATTTGGCGGCTACCCGAGCACGAGTAGAAAAGCCGTTGTCTGTTCCCTACCGTGGTGGCGAGCTGCTGGCCCATCGCCCCCCAACCCAGGGTATGACGACACTAGAGATAATGGGTATCCTGGCGCGTTTTGACCTCTCCAGGATCGAAGAGGGCAGCGCCGATTATTACCATCTGCTGGTGGAGGCGGTAAAGCGCGCTTTCCTGGATCGTAATAGCTACCTGGCTGATCCCGATTTCGCGTCGGTGCCTTGTGAAAGGTTGTTATCGCCTGCTCATCTTGATGCTGAAGCGGCAAAAGTGGAGGCGGGGAAAGCATTGGATTGGCCCTTCGCTTATCAGCATGGCGATACGGTTTATCTAGCGGCCGCTGATCGTTTCGGTAATGCCGTCTCCATGCTGCAGACGATTTATTACGACTGGGGCAGTGGTGTCAGTGTCGGTGATACGGGGATTTTGTGGCATAACCGTGGTGCCGCGTTCAGTCTTGATCCTGCTCATCCGAATGTGATTGCCCCGGGAAAGCGTCCTTTTCATACCCTTAACCCGGGTATGTATCGTGTCGATGGAAAGCCTCGTTTACTTTACGGTACTCAAGGAGCCGATGGACAGCCGCAAACCCTCGCTGCCGTGCTGACGCGCTTGATAGACTATGGCATGGATCCGCTCAGTGCGCTTAAAGCGCCGCGCTTCCTACTGGGGCGAACCTTTTCCGATGGACGTGACACGCTAAAACTTGAGCAGGATGCGGGAGCTGCTATTTTCGCTGAATTGACCCGGCGTGGTCATCAAATGAGCCCGCTACCCGCACAAAGTGCCCTGGCTGGCCATCCCGGCGCGGTCGTTATCGACCCGGCGAAAGGCTTTTACGCCGCTCATGACCCTCGCAGCGATGGCATCGCGTTAGGGCTATAGCACCAATAGAAACAAGGATGTGTACATGACAAAAAGCGATACGCTCGATGTGAAACAGAGTGCCCGTACCCGGGGAAAAAACCGCCGTAATGCTCATGAAACACGCGAGCGCCTGCTTCAAGCGGCGACTCAAGAGTTTTCCGAGCGCGGCTACGATGGTGCTCGCATGGAACGTATCGTGCGTGCAGCCGATTGTAATGTGCGCATGGTGTATCACTACTTCGATGACAAGGAAGGTCTTTACCTGACTGTTCTCGAACGAGTCTATGAGGAGTTGCGCGCCAAGGAGCAGGCACTCAATTTAAGCTATCTCGAGCCCGTTGCAGGTATGCGCGCGCTGGTCGAATTCACCTTCGATCATATGGCCGAGCATCCCGAGTTCACCAGCCTGGTGCGCAATGAGAACTTGCTGGGTGGGCGCATGCTGCGCAAATCGAGCAAAGTCGTCCAGCAAACGACGCCGCTCGTAGGCATGATCCGGGATACCCTAAAGCGAGGGGAAGCAGCAGGGTTATTTCGCTCGGCTGTAGACCCTACCCAGCTCTACATTTCTATTCTTTCGCTATCAATCATTCACATCAATCAACGCGACACGCTATCCATCATCTTCGAGCAGGATCTGGCTGACCCGGATTGGTTGATTGAGCGGCGTGCCCATGCGGTCGAGGTAATACTTTCCTATCTATGTGTTGAGTCCCGGGTGATTAAATAAGCGACAAGGACTATCTGCAGGGCTCCGAATACCTCATCTACTTGCCCATCTGCTGCATAAATTTACGACAGCAAACCAAGCCAGAACCGCCGCCTTCCTCCGGCGGGCGACTAGCCGCCCGAACAAAAGCGCTGGGAGATTGACCGAGCACCTTGCGAAACATACTGGAGAAAGCGGCTGGGCTGTCGTAGCCGAGTTCCAGTGCGGTTCGGGTAACGGAACTGCCAGACAGCAGCCTGGGAATTGCTGCCATCAGGCAGGCCTGTTGGCGCCATCGGCCAAAAGAGAGTCCAGTCTGCTGACGGAACAGGCGATTGAAGGTGCGCTGACTGCAATGTAACTGCCGCGCCCACTCCTCAGGAAGAGTGTGAATGCTCGGCTGGCCGAGGAACTCTCTGCACAGGCGGGCGAGCGGAAGGTCATGGGGCAGGGGGGCAAACAGTGGCAGGGCCTGAGCCTGTTCCAGCTCGTATAGGAGTAGTTGCGCCAGGGCACCGTCGCGGCCGTTTTCGTCATAGAGCGCGGGGATGTGGGCGGAAGCCAGCAACAGGTGATGCAGGAGAGGCGTCACGACTAGCACCTCGCAGTTGCGCGATGTGCGTGGCGCAACGTGGGGCTCGATATACAGGCTTCGGGTGCTCACCCCGTTCATGCGCACTTGGTGGCGCTTGCCCGCAGGTAGCCAGACGCCGCTGAATGGCGGCACCATCCAGGTGCCATCATCCGTATTAACTTCCATCACGCCGGTCATGCCATAGAGAAACTGGGCACGGCGATGGGTATGAAAGTCGAGGAGGGTGCCGGGGCGGTAGTCAGTGCCGATGGCCACCACGGGCCGTGCTACATGATCCACATCTGAAAGAGGTGTATTGAGCATTAGCGTTAACCTGGCTGAAACGCGTTGATGGTTGTCCGGATGACGAATGTCAGCCAATCCTCGCCAGCATATAGTGCCTGCTGTTTCGTTTCATCAGGAGAGTGCCGGTGTATAGCGTATTGCTACTTTGTGGCGGGGTGGCGGGAGTGACCACCGTATTGTTCGGTTTCGGTGGTGGGTTTGTGGTGGTTCCCTTGCTGTATACCCTGCTGATTTCCGTCCATGGGCCGGATAGTGGTATCGGTCAGGCGGCCATGCATATCGCGGTGGCCACCTCGACGGCGTTGATGGTATTTGCTGCTTCCCTGTCCACATGGCGCCACCATCTACGGCAGACCGTGCAGTGGCACCTGGTGCGTCCGCTGGTGGGCTATATCGCCGTGGGCGCCGTGCTTGGCGCGGCGGCTGCCGTGTCGTTGAGCGGGGAGTGGGTGCGCTGGGCGTTCATCGGCTATCTGGGCATCACGATTGCGGATGCCGCTCTGCGACCCGGTTTTCTGCATCAGGCGGGGAGTGATGTGCGTCCTATAGGGCGTGGGGTAACGGCGATGACGGGGACATTGATTGGTGCGGTGGCCGCCTTGCTGGGCGTTGGCGGCAGTGTGATGACCGTACCGCTCATGCGCCGTAGAGGCGCAAGTATGACGGCAGCTACTGCCATGGCCAATCCGTTGTCGTTGCCCATGGCGGTGAGTGGCACCGCGACGTATGTGTTGCTGTCGGCAAATCACCCAGCGTTGGGGGACTGGTATGCCGGTTATGTGGATCTGCGCGCCTTGCTGGTACTCGCAGTGGGCTCATGGCTCGGAATCCGCCTGGCATCGACCTGGATCGGACGCATTCCTGACCGTCTTCATGCCAGGGTGTACCTGCTATTGCTGACCATGGTGCTTGTGGTGATGGTTTTTGTTCATTGAGTGTTGCTTGCTTGGGAGATGCCTGTTTGGGAGATGTGTGGCGCTTGATATTCAGGTCGTCGCGCAGTCGAGTGAGCTTCGTTTATTTTGTCAGTAGTTTCTTATGAGATCTTGTTGACATGGTTGCCAAAAGCAATTAATTATGTGCTTAAGGCAACTAACTGGAGGCCTCTTCCATGGCCGCAGAACAACGCTTGCATGAGCGAGCTGGAACGGTGCGAAGCTTTAACCGTTTCTACACGCGTCAGATCGGTGTGCTGCACGAGCATTTGCTGGAAAGCCCATTCTCGCTAACGGAGGTTCGCATTCTTTATGAGCTGGCGCATCGGCCGATGCTTACCAGCTCGGATATTTGCCGGGAGCTGGGGCTCAATGCCGGTTACGTGAGCCGGGTGCTGAAAGGCTTCGAGAAGAAGGGGCTCATCACCAGGATCCCCTTGCCCTCCGATCGCCGGGCGGCGCAACTGCAATTGACTGATCATGGGCGGGAAACTTACCTGCCGTTGAGTGATGCGTCCCAGCGCGAAGTTGTTGCCATGCTCAAGCGGCTTTCGGAGCCTGAGCAACACCAGTTGATCGAGGCGATGCATCAAATTGAGAGCCTGCTTGGCGATACCGATTCGAACTACCTGCTGCGCGACCCGCAGCCGGGCGATATGGGATGGATCGTCCATCGGCAGGCGGTTCTTTATGCCCAAGAGTACGGCTGGAACAGTGAATATGAAGCACTGACAGCAGACATCGTCGCCAAGTATCTGCGTGATTATGACCCGCAATGGGAACGGTGCTGGGTCGTCGAGAAGCAAGGAAGTGTCGTTGGTTCCGTGTTCGTCGTTAGGGAGGACGAAGCGACCGCAAAGCTGCGGTTACTCTATGTCGATCCCTGCGCCCGAGGTCTTGGAATAGGTGGCCGTCTTGTCGATGAATGCCTAAGATTCGCCCGCCAAGCTGGCTATAAAAAAATCATCTTGTGGACCAACAGCGTTCTTATTGGTGCGCGAAAAATCTATGAAAGGGCGGGTTTCGAACTGGTTGAGGAAACGCCCCATCACAGCTTCGGCAAGGATCTTGTCGGTCAGGTGTGGAGCCGTGAGCTGTAGTACCCACGTTGCGAAGCATCGCTTTGCCTAGGTAAAGGCCGTATGCCGGACAACAGGGGGCGAGCGCAAACCTTTAAATGATATTGCTAATTTGCCACCGTGGCTCGGCAAGTTGTATGCGTTCAATGACCCAATCCACGAATGCCCGCACGTCAGTATATGTAAAATCTGCACGTAAAGAACGTAAATCATCTTATGCGATACGCCGATTTCCTGGGCTGGCCTGGAAGGCCCCTGAATAACCAGGATTACCTCCAGAATGGATAGCACTAGTGGGAGCCAGTCGAGAAGATAAATCGTGTAGTAACGGCCTTCAGTACCATCAAAATCATAGGCAATAACAAACGGGGTGAGTCTTTTGGCTATCTAATTGCCTCTTTAATGTTGGTTTTAGCGCTACGCATGACCGTCAGCCATAGCTGCATCAAGCTTTTTCTGCTACTGATTCTATTCTACCAAATTCCAGTTAGTATCTGGCTATATTATGAGCCGAATATAAACCATAATCGGCTCATCCTGTGAGCTGAATGGGCGAGGTGGTAGGTCTATGTATTTCTGCTCATCTTTCCTCAAAACTAGTGCCGCTTGCTCTGCACTAGCTCGTAATCTGCTAGGCTTAGTTCCATCTAATACTAAAAAACCATAGGCTTGCACAAAAGCTAGCCAGTCTTTGCACGCCGATTTTTCATGTAAAGCGTGATGCAGTGCCATGGTCGACATTTCCCGCGTGTTCGAGAAAGGAAGGCAATCATGATCGCTCCCCAAGATGGGCGTTTGCGGCTGGATCGCCAGCGCTTGAAGCAGCACCGCAAACGGCTGGGCTTTAGTCAGGAGGCGCTGGCCGAGTACTGCTTCGACCAGCGCCTATGCGTTTCTATTGCTTCGATTAAACGGGCCGAGAGTGGGCGGGCGGTGCTTTACCGATGATGGACAGCCCGGCGTGGCTGGTGAGGGTGCGGCGACTGGCACGGAACTTGACGTTGGGCATGGCACTATCTGGGTGAATGGCGATATTCGCTATATTGCCATGCAGTTCAGTAGGTTAGAAGCATTTCTGGGGGCTGGTCTCACGGATTCAGGTATCCAGCCATACGCTCTTCTGAGAGCCAAATAAACGCTTCATGATCGTCATAGTCCCAACAGTTCCCCTTGCGGCTCATGTAGGCCAGGATGCCGTTCTGGTACAGTCGTGTGCGATACGCACAAGAGGCGTACTGGCTGCCGCGACCCGAGTAATGGAATACGCCTCGAAGAAGTCGCCGGCGACCAACGGCCATCTCCAAGGCATCCAATTTGAGTGACGTCTTCATGTGGTTGGCCATGGCCCAGTGAATTGATCTAGTTGTAACGGACAACCCGGCGTGACCGTGTCAGACGTTTCATGATGTTCGATCAGATGCACCTTGAAGGCCTGCCATAGTGGGCTGCGATAGCGCTCAGGATGCCATATCAGCGAGAATTGCCGGGCCAGGAAGAGCTCGTTGGGCAACGCCACCAGCTCTCCCCGCTCAATCTCCCCGGCTACGCTCATCCGCGACAAACAGCCCAGTCCGAAGCCGGCACGCACAGCCTGCTTGATGGCCTCATGCTGGCTGAGTTCCATGCGCACGTGCAGGCGCTCGACATGGTTCTGAACAGCGGCTTCGAAGACTTCACGGGTTCCCGACCCCGGTTCGCGCAGAATCCATGCCGCTCCAGCGAGGTCGTTGTCATCGAGACTCTGCTTGGCGGCCAGCGAATGTCGAGGCGAGGCGACAATCACCAGACGGTCCTCACACCAGATATCACTGGTCAACCTCGGCTCGTGGCAATGCCCCTCTATCAACCCCAAGTCGGCATCAAAACGCAGTACGTCGGTGATCACCTCGCCGGTATTGCGCAGCCGCAAACGCAGGTCGACAGTCGGGTGCGCCTCGCAGAAGCTTCCCGCCAACGATGGCAGCAGGTAGGTGCCAATGGTGGCACTAGCCGAGACGTTGAGCGTGCCCTGCAGCCGTCCCTCCGGCTCCTCCGCAGCCACCATGAAGTCTGCCAGGCCATCCAGTAGGCGTTCGGCGCGAGGCAGAAGATGTCGCCCCATATCGTTGAGTCGCAGCCGTCGCCCCAAGCGCTCGAAGAGGTTACCCCCCAACTGGCGCTCCAGATCCGATAGTCCCTTGCTGGTAGCAGACTGAGAGAGGCTTAAGTGCCGAGCTGCGGCACTGACGCTACCGTCGCGAGCCACGGCAACGAAGACCTGCAGCTGACGGAAAGTGACGTGAGGAGTCATCTATAACCCCTATCGAAAAGGCATATTGCTATTAGTTGATAACCCTTAGATATATTTCCACATAGGCTGGCCTCAGATACAAGCTCAGAGGAAGCAAAGTCATGTGGCAAGGCCTGACACTCTGCACCATCCTGACCTTGGGCGGTTTCGGCCTGGCGCACCTTCCTGGGCTCGCCGAAAGCGGTATCAGTCCGCTGGTGTTCGCCCTTCTGCTCGGCCTGGTGGTCGGCAACCTCCCTCTGGCCTGCCGCCTATCCGGGGTGGCGCAGGGAGGGCTCCAGTTCGCGACCCGTTGGCTGTTGCGTGGGGGGATTGTGCTTTTCGGGTTGTCACTGACGGTACAACAGATCCTTGCCTTGGGCCCTCGAGTGCTACTGCTCGACCTAGTGGTCATCGGCAGCGTGCTGGTCATTGGCTACCAGGTCGGCACGCGGCTACTCGGCATGGACCGCGAGACGACCCTGCTCACCAGCGTCGGCAGCGCCATCTGCGGTGCCGCTGCGATACTAGCCACCGAGGCCGCGATACGCTCGCGGCCTGCCGCAGCGTCGATGGCGGTGGCCACGGTGGTACTGTTCGGCAGTCTGGCGATGGTGATCTACCCGCTTTTCTTTCCGCTGT
The DNA here is from genome assembly GCF_000982975.1 of Halomonas sp. A3H3. Classification (NCBI taxonomy): domain Bacteria; kingdom Pseudomonadati; phylum Pseudomonadota; class Gammaproteobacteria; order Oceanospirillales; family Halomonadaceae; genus Halomonas; species Halomonas sp. A3H3. The sequence goes on from NZ_HG423343.1 coordinate 5,442,035, forward strand.
CTGGCATGTCAGAAGGGCTTTTCGGCATCTACATTGGCGCCACCGTTCACGAGGTGGCCCAGGTGGTTGCCGCCGGCAACGCCGTAGGTCCCGAAGCGCTCGCGAACGCCGTGATCGTCAAGCTCGTACGGGTGATGATGCTGGTACCATTCCTGCTGATCGTCGGCCAGTGGTGGATGCGCAGCCAGCCAAGCGATGGCGCCTGCGCTACCGGCAAGCTGGTAATTCCCTGGTTTGCCTTCGGCTTTCTCGCGATGGTCGGCATCAACAGCGTGGTTAATCTACCCGAGGCATTACACCAAGCCCTGGTGTTGGCTGGCCAGCTCGCCCTAACCATGGCCATGGCTGCTCTGGGATTTGAGACACGACTGGAGAAGCTCAAGGCGCTCGGTATCCGCCCCTTTCTCCTAGCGCTTATGCTGTTCGGGTTGCTGTTACTGGGAGGTGGGCTCGCCAGTCAGCTGCTGATGGACTAATTTTCATTGGGCTATGGGCGTGGGGAAACGCAGCTAACTCACGTTGTCTTTACGCCAACCCGCCTTTTCAGGAAGACCTAGTGTCATTTTTAGAAGCCGACCGCACGGCGTGTCAGGAGCCGGTTGCACTGTGGCCTGGGCCATCGGGCTGGCTGGCCTTCAAGGCGGTATAGAGGGCCGTCTTGCTGACCTTGATCCGTGCGGCGGCCTCGCGGACGTTCAACCCATTGGCCAGGTGCTCCCTTGCCCGCTTCAGCTTGTCGTCGGTGACGACGGGCTTGCGTCCCCCTTTGCGCCCCCGGGCGGCGGCAGCGGCCAGCCCCGCCTTGGTGCGATCACGGATCAGGTCGCGCTCGAACTGCCCCAGGGCGCCGAATACATGGAAGATCAGCCGCCCACCGGGGGTGGTGGTGTCGATGGCTTCGGTCAGTGACCGGAAGCCGACACCACGCGCCTCCAAGGTGCTGACTACCTCGATCAGATGCGGCAATGACCGTCCCAGCCGATCCAGCCGCCACACGACCAGCACATCCCCGTCGCGTAGGAACTCCAGGGCCGCCGTCAGGCCAGGGCGTTCCGCCTTGGCCCCGGAGACGATGTCATCGAAGATTCGCTCGCACCCTGCCTTGTGAAGCGCATCGGTCTGCAAGGCGGAGTCCTGCTCCGCCGTCGAGACCCGCGCATAGCCGATCAGTGCCATGGACCGCCTTTTTGTCCGTTTATCCGTCCGCCTATCTTATTGTCCGAAAACCCATTAAACAAGACTATTCTCGGACACTGTCCGGCTTGGCCGCCTAATGATCGTTTTCCGGACAGGGCGATTTCATACGGCTCCTGATGGTCGAGTGATGAAACGACCCGAGATAAGCCTTCGTCGTTAGCACAACGAGGAAGTGACTGTTCAGCTTTCAGTGGCTGGGGGCAGGGACGCCACCAGGAGGAAGCGACGGCAGCCATAGGGTAGGGCTCCGTGGGCGGCACCGGCTGTCCAGCTTTTGGTTAGAAGCTGGACAGTGTGACGTACCACCAAAGGCGCTGCCAATCACGCGTACTGCGGGGCAAGAAAGGCCCCGTTTCGTGTGCACGACAAGGTTTGCGTGGATTCTTTACGCAAAACCGCCCCTCCAGGGGCTCCTGAAGGGGCGGTCAGCAAGCGTAAAGAAAATGACCATTTTTCTATCTTGTTGCACCTTGATTCGCCCACAGTGTTAGTGCATAGTCTGTGCAGCGCACAGCGAGGGAGCCGTGATGCAGCAAACGAATTTCACTTGCCGGGTGGATGCAGAGCTAAAGCAGGCGTTCATCAGAGCAGCAAAAGCCAACGATCGTCCGGCTTCTGTCCTGATACGGGACTTCATGCGGGAATACGTACAGAGAACGCTGGAAGCGCAGCAAGAGTCACTTCCGTTCGATGAGCGGGCAGCTAGCAGTGGGTGGGAGAAGCATGGTTACGAATGTCGATAGGGAAAACACCACAAAGGCAGCTCAGTGTGCAGCGATGCTATCAAGTGACCTGAAGGCAGTAGCAGCCTCTGACGACCCATTGTTGGCTGAGCTGGGCCAAGAAGCCCTGGAACTGGCAATCGCTCTGGAAAAGCGCTTGGAGCGGCTAGAGTCCCTAGTGAGCGAATAATTCAAGGTCGGCGAGGCAACCGGGTGAAGGCCGGAAACCTCGCCTTACCATCACCGGCCTAAACGGGAGGCTGATAATGGCAGCGGATACTTTACATGGAAAAGGATCAAGATCCAGGACAGCAAGGCGTGGATGTCGAAGCGCTGAGCCCCGCAGAAGCCTCGGCAAGCGATGTTGACCTAAAACCAGGGGCTAATGCTGATTCTCCGGCTGATATAGAGAAATATATCAGCGAAGAAGTAAGGGAGCTGTACGATGTATATAGCTATCGGCATGCTGCGGCCATTTTGTCTACCTCGTTCCCCGAAGAGCTAAAGGATATAGAGAGGGCTTTATTGGCTTTCAGGATTAGCAAGCGAGATATAGGCATGCCAGGCGGAAATGAATCTGACATGCCTAAAAAAGTCTCGCAAACATTGCGTCCAGCTGGATGGGTAGAAGCTCGCATCCAGGGAGACCTCTTGGTTAGAATGCAAGAATACAGTGAAGATTTTCTAGATGATGGAAAAGCTAGAAAAATCAAACATCCTGAAAAAGAGGCCAGAAGGATAGAAAATTTCATTGATGGTCATAAAATAGACTACGTGAAAGGCCGTGTAGCATTTGACCTTGAATGGAATAGTAAAGACCAAACCTTCGATAGAGATCTTTACGCTATGAGGGCATTCCATGAGTGCGGCCTTGTTAGTTTGGGCGTAATGCTGACTCGTAGCGAAAAATTAAATCCGGTTTTTGAAAAAGTCCCTCAGCTAGATAAGTCTGGGGATGAGGTTGGGAAGACTGTGCGAGCTAAATATGGCGCAAGTACAACCTGGATGGGAAAGCTCCTATATAGATTGAATGCTGGAAGGCATGGTGGTTGTCCAGTATTAGTATTCGGTATAACCCCGAAGCTAATCACAGATTGGGATGAAGAATGAGCAATAAAACGGTCGACACTTTAATTCCGCCAGACCCGGGCGTGGAATTGCTTGAAAAGCATAGCGGCAAGCGATTTTACACGATACTTGCTGACCCTCCCTGGCAGTTTCAGAACAGAACTGGGAAGGTGGCTCCTGAGCATAAAAGATTGAGCCGCTACGGAACCATGAATCTCAAACAGATTATGGATCTTCCTGTGTCTGAGCTTACAGAGGACACGGCCCATCTTTATTTGTGGGTGCCTAATGCACTTTTGCCGGAAGGCATCAAAGTTATGGAGGCATGGGGCTTTAAGTATAAAAGCAATATCGTGTGGCATAAAATCAGGAAAGATGGTGGCTCTGACGGACGAGGTGTAGGCTTCTACTTCCGCAACGTCACCGAGCTAGTTTTATTCGGCACTAAAGGGAAAAATGCAAGAACCTTGCAGCCCGGAAGGCGGCAGGTGAATTATTTGGCGACGAGAAAAAGGGAACACTCTCGGAAGCCAGATGAGTTTTACGACATTGTAGAGTCATGCAGTCCTGGTCCTTATCTTGAGCTATTTGCTCGAGGCCCAAGAGAGGGTTGGTCTGTTTGGGGAGATCAATCGGAAGAGTATTTCCCTAGCTGGGACACATATTCCAACCATTCGCAATCAGAAAAGATTGCTATCGAAGCCATGCCAATAAAATAAAAATCAAACAACAACAGCCCGGAAAGACCGGGCTGTTGTTATATCGATCAAAGCGCTTTCACAAAGAAACAGGAAAGCACTTTTTTATAAGTCTATCCAGTTTAAAATCACGCACCCTTTGGGGGTTAATGAGAAATACGCTTTCTTTCTCCCATTGTTTTGCACCGATTTTGTGAGGGTGAAGACTAAGGCTTGGAATTATCTTTTTCCACTCCACGTATATAGAATCATTTCTTATATCCTTCACCTTCCCTGCGGCTCTAACAGTGGCGCTACTATCAATAATATTGAAGTTTGCCAGAATTATTACCGCACCGACTTTCATGTCAGAAACTATACTCTCAACCGAGTTGTGCCTTCCTTCACCAAGAGGGTTAAACCCAGGGAAGGTTGCTATTTCCGATTCTAGAACATATTTCAAAGAATTTTCTTCGTAAGCGAAGCGCCAAACCTGGGTGCTCATCCAAATTTTCACATGTAGGATTAATGAACCCCATATTCTACTACACCCAAACGTTAATTTGAAGATCATTTCAATCAATCTATGTTTAAAATATAATGATCCATTGCTATTTTAATCAACCCGGAGAGATGAAAATGCTTGACATAACAGCGCTTGCAACCAGCATAAAGTCAACGTTTGATCTTGCAAAATCAGCTAAAGATGTTAACGACCAAGCCCGAGCAAACGCAGCTATTATTGGTATCATGCAGCAGCTTATGGAGGTTCAATCCACGCTAAATTCCACTCAAATAGAGAACAGGGAACTCCTTGAGCAAGTGGCCAAACTGCAATCCAAACTTAATGATAATAAGCGCTTCGATGACTATCGAATGGAGCGCACTCCAATGGGGGGATATATCCTCACGCTCAAAGAGAAGGGTATCCGGATTATCTGGTTGGTATGCGAGAGAGAAAGGTGGCCGAGGCCTGGGTGCGGTACTTGCTGAGGTACTATGAGAAATCCGGGCTAGGCCTTCCGCCAACTACTGAAAGGCAAATTCTGCTCTTTTATTTGCCATGTTTTCACCCCCGTTGTTTATTATTCGCGCGCGGCAAACGAGGTTCTTACTAAGTTCAAGATGGCAGAAAAGTAATCATAGGTAAATATTATTAGCCATCTCATCCTAAAGTTTTATTCATTGTTTAGCAGAAATATTGTGTTACGCCGTATTTGGCCACCTATTCAATGATGGTTCAGGCTCATCCTGGCGCCTAAAGCTGGCTTGCGGGATGCATTAACACGATTCGCTTTGTGGCTGCGGTAATAAGGCAGATCTAACGGTTCCACTTTCACTGCTAAGCTTGAAAGCGTCCACTAAACTACTGAGACGGCTTGCCTCTTGCTGGAGGGAGGCCGCTGAGTCACTAGATTGTGAAACAAGTGCGACGTTTTGTTGAGTCGCAGAATCCATTTGTGTGAGTGCCGCCCCGACCTGCTGTATACCCGCTTCCTGCTCGCGCACGGCGAAAGAAATCTCGTTCATCAAGCCTGAAACCTGTCGGATTGCTTCTACCGTTGATTGAATAGTCTCGCCACTACGCACCGCCTGCTCAGCGCCACCCTCTATACGTTGGCTAATTTCTTCAATTATTTGACGAATTTCTTTCGAAGAACCGGAAGTCCGGCCGGCTAAGTTACGCACCTCACTAGCCACTACGGCAAAGCCTCTGCCATGCTCCCCTGCTCGCGCCGCTTCTACCGAAGCGTTTAGTGCAAGAAGGTTCGTTTGGAAAGCGATAGAGTCAATCACATTGACGATTTCACTGACTTGACGTGAACTCGCCTCTAGTTCGCGCATTAAGGCCACCGAGTGCTGCACCTCTTGGATACTTTTTTCGGCTTTTTCGGCAGCTTGGCTTGAAAGCATGTCAGCATTGTTAGCCGATTCGCTGTTCTGACGCACAATTGAGGACATTTCCTCCATACTGGCAGCCGTTTCTTGTAATGCAGAGGCTTGTTGTTCTGTTCTTGATGCTAAGTCTTCACTGCCAGAGGCGATCTCGCTCGACGCTTGGTTAACATTGCGTGCACCGTCGCGCACAGCCCCAAAGCTTTCGTCCATACGGGCAATAAACGCATCAAATTCGCGAGCCATCTCCCCTATCTCATCTCGCCGCTGACTAGCTATACGTGCGGTCAAATCTCCACCGCCCTCGGTAATATCTCGGATTCGCCTACTGACTTGTCGAATGGCTCGGGACATAAGGTTAGGACCCATTAAAGCAATGACTAGAGTGATTAACAGTACCAACGCAGTGAACCCCATCACCCAGCGTTGCTGGGCAGCCACTGCGGCCAACGTTTCCTGTTCAAGGGCGAGCCCACGCTCATCCGCATTTTCGCCCGCAATATTATAAAGCGCCCTTAAGGACTCAAATGTTACTAAGGAGGCCTGCTCCATTTGGGCTTCAGCGGCGCCAACGTCGCCACTTTGATGTAGATCAAATACGCTTTGAGACGCGGCTTTCCAGCTATCAAAGCGTGCTTCGAAGTCGTTAAGGCCATTGATTGCTTGGGGATACTCATCAAGTAATACTAGAAAGTCATGCATCCTATCGTAAGCCTGCTGAGCATTTTCCTGAAAAGCTGCATATTGTTCAGCGGCCCTTTCACTGTCGGGAGACGCTCGCAGTAATTCAAGCTCAGCCAACCGGGCTTGATTAAGGTCACGGTCAGCGTTAAGCACTGCAGAAACAGCAGGGTTGAAGGAGCCGCTAAATGCCTTCATACGATCACGCATGGTGTGCACCAGTAGGCTTTCGACGACCACAACTGCCAATAATGCTAAGGCGACCAGTATGAAAGCGAGGGAGTATTTCACATTTATCTTATTCAGCTTTTCCAGCATGGCATCACCCATTTACAATTATTATTTGTGCCCCATCCGTGGCTGATTAATTTTACAAGGTATGATTTATTATCGGCCATGACTATAAAATATTTAAGTAGCCGTTGCCCTAGACGCTTCTGCTACAGACACGGTATGTTTCAATAAAAATAATGAAGGGTTTCGGACATGCTAATGCTAGCTTCTATACCAAGAGCCATCACTACGGTAGCCCTCACTGCTTTTTTGTATGCAGCGTCTAGCCAAGCGGCCGAAGTGACGTCAAGTATCCTTTCACCATCAACCGATGAATCACCTGTTTTCACACTGCATACCGCAGAAGAAAGCCAGTCAATCAGTCGGTCTCAGATTGAGAAATCATCTCTGTATGAGGTATCACTACAGCATTTTGAAGGGCCGCAGGGACGTTTTGCGGGTGTCTGGTTGGATGACTTCCTAGAGGGCGAAGGTATCGAGGATTTAGCAACGTTACGTTTCGTTGCCCATGATGATTACACGACCTTCATAACGCCTGCCGACCGGGCAGCCAAACGCTATCTTCTCGCCACGAGACTGGACGGCCATTCACTGACGCGGAATGAATTCGGCCCTACGATGCTACTCATTCCCGAAGATGCTGAAGCCGTCGAGGCAGGCACCGTGAGCATGACCTCATGGATATGGTCGATTAAAGACATCTACCTACAACAATGAAGCTGCAATTTAATCGGTCACTTGGGTGGCAACTAGGCCTTGGGTTCACTCTATTAGCTGGTATTTGCGCTATAGCAGCAGGGGTTTACCTATACCAGGTACGCCAGCATCTGGGATCAAACTATACAGCCCTTGTGGCTGATGTCATACGCCCGCAGCTGCATACTGTTCTGCTGCACTCCGCTTTGGATGAATTCCGCGAGCGCCCACAGGATAGCGAAATGATAGAGCGCTTCGACAATTTGCTTTGGCGCATTCCGCAACATATAGAAGGTGTGAACTTTGGGCTCAGCAAAATCCGCTTCAGACCAACCGATTTTGCAGCTTCTTTAAATCGCTTGCAGGGCGTAGCAGAGAGGTTGCCGGACTTACGTCAGGCACTGGACAAGATGGTAACGGGTGGGCCTCCTGATGACTTACTTCAACAAGGCTTCGCCATTGAAAACGATCTGGCTCAAGCATACAGCAGGCTCAGTGACCTCTTACATTCTGAAGCTGCCAAACAACGCGTGGCGATGGATCGTCTTGCGATAGGCATCGCCCTCTTGATACTGGTAATTCTGCTTTTGGTAGGTGGCCTGATGCTTGCATTAATTCGCTTGCATTATCAGCACAAAAAAGTACTCAAACTCAGCCTGATGGATGAACTGACTGGGCTTGGCAACCGCCGTTACATGCTTAATTTCACTAACTTCTTATTCGAGCAGAGCCAGCACAGTGGACTCCCCTTAAGCGTTGCCCTGCTTGATCTTGATCACTTCAAGCGCGTGAATGACAATTATGGACACCCTGCGGGCGACCAGGTACTCCGCGCCTTTGCCGACGCATTAATCAACGAAGTTCGAAAGGCCGATGTCGTTGCTCGCATTGGTGGTGAAGAATTCTGCGTACTCATGCCTGATACCGAGGCAAAAGGCGCACTAGAAGTGGTTGAACGAATACGCCTGCGAGTCTCAGCGCTATCGCATCAAGAGCTTGGTGTGCCCGTTGCCGTGACGGTGAGCCTGGGGTTGGCTTCTTCCGATAATCACGACACTACGTTTGAACATCTTTACGCCCGCGCTGATCAGGCTCTTTACGAAGCCAAGACCAATGGGCGTAACCGGGTTGTTGTAGTCTAACGTCATGTTTGAATTTAAACAGCAACTCCGGTAGGGCAATAACGCCATCTTTCGGCAAAGATTTGGAAAAGAAAGCCTTACAGCCGATCACATTGACGGTGGACCAGATCCGGCTGTTGATCGCGATTTTCAATACCCTCAGCGACCACGACCAAGCTCAGTTGATGCGCCATAATAATGATCCCTTGCTCATTCGCTGCATTACGTGTGTCGGTAGTAATGTCCTTAATGAAAGCCAAGTAAAACTTAACCTTGGGTATCGGCTGATCACGCAAGTAGCTGAGACTGGAAAAGCCGGTGCCAAAATCATCCAGCGTCACTTTAATGCCCATCGCTTTCAGCTGATTGATCAGATCAATTGCCTGCTCAGCACCGTCGAGTAAAACGCTCTCTGTCAACTCGATTTCCAGCCGTTCGTTAAGATACCCAACACCTTAAACGACTGAAACGCGAGCTAGCGAGTATCTATGCACTTCGTGGTGAAACAAATTGCCAGCGAGTCGCTTCGGGGGTTAGCTTTTTGCTAGAGTCTGGCGACCTCTCGCCTTAATATGTCTAAAAAACGAGTTGCGGGTTTTCTTAGGCACGCTCAGGGGCAGATAATGGATCCTCTAGCACAATGCAATCCCTTCCCTGTTCCTTTGCTTGATAGAGTAATTGGTCGACTACGCGTAACCGTTCTTGCAGATCGCTGGTATCGCCCAACGCACAAATCCCTATACTTGCCGTTACATAGAGCGGTTCGGTTATATCGGCTAACATTGGCTTTTCGGCTAATAACTGACGTAAACGTTTAGCAGCTTGATGCGCCTCGCCTGCAGTGGTGCTAGGCATTAACAATATAAACTCTTCACCACCCCAGCGGGCTAGAACATCCGCTTGACGTACAATCGAAAGGCAGCGTTGCGCAAACCGCTTAATCACCTTATCGCCCATGGGGTGCCCATGGGTATCGTTAATTTGCTTAAAGTTGTCGATATCGATCATCAGTAGTGCCGCTGGCCTGTCACCGCGTTTAATTAACGCCAAGGTACTGCGCAGCCGTCGCTCGAATGCCCTACGATTGAGCAGCCCGGTGAGTGCATCAGTTGCGGCCAGGTTAGCCATTTTACGCCGAGCATTCTCCAGCTCAGAAATCAGACGTTTTTGCTGCTGATGGGATCGCATCAACGCTAAATGCGCCATTCCCATAGGTATTTCTCACTGATCAGCAGGTTGCTGAACGCCGCCTATTAATGTTCCAACGTTTCATTGGAACGAGGTTTTTGGCGAGGGAAAATAAATCCTAGTATCCATTGCAGTGCCACGTAAATCATCGAGAAGAGCAGCGGTAGCATTGCCTGGAGTGTAGGTTCAGCAAGGATTATGTCCCATGGCCCCGGCTCCATTTCCACAAGATGCCCACCGAATCGACTAACCTTCAACGTCTTGCCGGTGGCGTGGCAAGCAACTTCAATACCCGAAGTATTTAGCCCCGCCACAGAGAATACGCAGGCCGTATCGGCTGGATGGCCTTCGGCATTCATTACCCATACTTCATCACCTAGTTGCAGTTCAAGTTCCATCACGGGGTAGCGGAGATCCGAGAGCAACCGTTTCTCCATCACTACCACACGGCCTGCTCGTAAGACTGGAGGTGGCTCGCCCATGGTGGCCGCATAAGTCTCGCTACCAATGGCACCGACTGCCAGTAAGCTGCCACTGAAGGGAAGCTCTTCAATGCGAACTTCGAGGGAAGCGGAATTTGCCCAATGCCAGGTCGCATTTTCGGACAACACGTTTTCCAGTGTGATTACTGGAATCACACGAGAAAATTCTTTCTCCTCTCCTTGCGGGGCGCTATTTTGCGCTTCGAACAATGATCCAGGAGTTTCTAACCCCCCAGGTTCATACTCCTGCAGCGTGACCTGCAACGGATCGCTGCCGTAGCGCACCATTCGCACATTCGCCCTAGGGCCAATCTCCACTAGGCCGCTGAATGCATAAGACTCAATGGGACTTTCTCCCAGGGGATCCGCAGCGCCCTGCATGACGTCCCCCTGCTCGATGTACCACCGTGTAGCACTAACCCCCGTCGTGACCATATCCAGTATTTCCGTGTCTGCGGCGATATGGAAAGTGCTGGGCTTGCGTAGCGCCTCGGCCAGCAGATAGATCACGCCGGGAAGTAGTACAAAAGTAAGAACCAATCCAGCGGCTTGGCGGCCTAAGTACCGTGTTCTTGAGTGCCATATCACCGCCAAGGCAGCAATCAAGCGATTAACGGAGGAGAGTCGTCTAGGTCGTTTCATGGCGCTAACGGGAAGGGGACTGGTGGGGCGCGGTTAGGGCCCCTAAGACGAACCAGCTCAGTCTGGCCGAATTGCGGTTCACCGTGTTCACGAAGCTCACTAATATCGACCAAGCATTGTCGGTCGAAGGCAATACGCTGAGGATCAGGTATAATATCGCATTCAATGGCTTGCGGTGCCTTGCCCTCGTAAGGAACGACAAGAAAGGTTTGCATACGGCTGCTGTTAATCATGACGGCCAATTTTTGGGCTTCCTCTGGCCGCTCCCAGGAAACAGGCAGAATATGCTGAGCCGGGTGCCCGGGGGCACAATTCTGTTTGACTTCGGCCAGTGCTGTCAGCACATCCGAACGATCCTCAGCATAGAAGGCCGGCTCTCGGCTTTCGAATGTTACGTGAAGCAGAAAAGGCGTCTCGCCTGCTACTAAGGGCGCCCTCAATAGCCCAGTGTAACGCCCATCTCTTGCCAACAAGGACAGGCACAGCTCAGCATTCTCGATATCCATACCCTGCGGCACCCAGACAAAAAGTTCCTTACCATTGGGTTTGCCGCGGTGCTCGAACATGGCCCCCGCGAGCGGCCTTCCCGATATTGGTACGGTGGAAGAGAATCCCTCATCCACCATACGGGCTGTTACCTCCCGCTCGGGAAGCGGCTGGGCATACGCCAGGCTATTGAGCAGCAGACTTATCCCTATTCCCCACCACGCATTCATGACAAACGGATCCGGGCTGGCAAGCTGGCACTCTTACCGTCAGCAAAATCCTCCCCCATGTGCGGACTTCCTATGGCACAGTTCAGCACGCCGGCTAACTCAACACCGGAAAGCTCATTTAATGCTAGTGCACAACTGTATTGAGGAGTGCTATTGCGAGTGTGGCTTTTCAGTTCAATTCGTAATCCTCCGCGAGTCAGCTGGCCCACAAAGTTGTTATTTCTCACGGAAGCCGTTCGGAAGCTTCCAGTAATCTCGTCAGTAGCAGTATTTATCTTCAACTCGGTAAGGATGAGCTCACGGTATAAGTTGTAAGTATAAGCTTGGGCTTGACTAGCCTGAGTTGGCTCGACGATTTCGACGACCAAGAAGTCTCGGCTGTTAATCAGCTGACGCAGCCCTGCGGTCTGCAGCCGCTCATCATCGCTACTCAGTGCCGTCTCCATGGCCATGTTGCGCAGTAGTGAATCCTCACCCTTCATCACCTCTTCGAACACTGCCATTCGCACCGAGGCACTGTCGTCGGCAAGCAGATTGCGCACTCGATCAATAATGCCAGCCCGCTCCTGGGCCGCCTCAAGGCTGGCAAGATCTAACGCCATCAAGGGGGTACTGGCTAATGCTAAGACTAGGCCTACCCAGTAAGCGCGAACATGTTTCATAAGAACCTCTCCCGCAGGTTTGATTGTTGTTGTCAGCGCGCGGTGGTGTTGCGCACTCGCACATAGCCTTCACGGGTTTGCCACCATGGCAGCCCTGTCACCTTTCCGGTTATTTCGACGCTCTGACCCACGCTCAGCCAACGCACCACGGGGGACCACTGGCTAGGCTCCTCGCGGATGGCCGTACGTGCCGTGATAATGGCCGCCCCGCCATGGGGTTCCACAGGCAGGTGGGATGGCGGTAGCTGACTCGGACCGGAAGTCTGGAAGAAGCGAGCCAGAAGATGGCTGAGGGCATCATGTCGATAGGCCCTTACCACGCCATCATCGGTCGTAAGCACCATGCCGACCGGCATGCCGTCCAACAGTAGCTGCGAACCACTGACTCCCTTGAAGGCTTCGTCGCCCTGATCAACCGTCTTCACCTCTACATGACGATCATCTAACCCAGTAAAGAACACAGGATAAGAAACTATGCCGCCCGTCTCACGCACCCGTAGAATCGAACCCTGGCGGCTGTGTGAAACGGCCTCGGTCAGAGTAGCATCGAGGTTATCGATTATCGGCCAGCCCGTACCGCAAGTAATCTTGCCTTGCGAGGCCACACGAATCACCGCGATGTCGTCGCCGAAAGTCGTCTCAAGCGACGCCTGCGCCCAGACACGATCCGCAGACATCACTTTGAGCCCCAGGCCGAAGCCAATCACATGCTCCGGCACGATGGCAAAGCACTCACCACTGCGTACCCGAAGAACGCCCTGGCCTACCTCCTCGGCCTGTACCAGGACAGGATCGGCGGAAGCCAACAGCGTTGTTGTCAAAAAGAGACAACCGCTCAGCAGACATTGCAGCATCACACGCATCCGCGTCCCCACCTTCCTCACTTTGTATTTTCTAAGCATAGCCCAAGATAAACTTTACTCAATCGGCCTAATCATGGTTATTCAACGTAAATCAACAAGCGTTCTCAGAGTTTTATAACTAGAGAATTAGCTATTCATTCTAAAATCGAACGTTATTCACGCTTAATTGCTGTTTGTTGAACCCATTGGAGCGCTTCCAGAACTTTTCAGCTCGAAAACTTATTTAGCTCGTTAGCAGGCTTGTGAAACCAGCAGCGTTGACAGTTGGTCGTCGGTTAGATATTACTCAGAGTCGCCTAAAACCCTGAGGTGGGCTCAATCAGTTGCTTAACCTGATGGAGTCACTAATTTCTAATCCGGTTGTATACCTAGCTCAGGCTGCCAAGGTTACGGGTTTCTTGTAATGCTCCTAGATCATTGCGAGGCAACGTTACCAGTGAGGTAGATGTTGTTGCTTTTGGCCATGAGAATGAGCGGGAAGCCTTAAGTCATCCAGCTATACGCTCGATGAGCTGCTTCATCAGTGTGACAAGGCAGTGGCTGATGACAATGATATTGTCGCTTGGCAAAATCTTAAAAAACGTTCGAGGAGAATGAGCTACTGTTGCTTGCTAGGTCGGTGAAAAGAAAAAAAATTGTTGAAACAGAGTGCTAGCCTGGATTTCTCATAGTACCTCAGCCAGTACCGCACTCAGGCTAGCAATCTCGGGGTTAATCTGCCACCGCCGCCAAAGATTGCTTCGTCGCAAGTTCCTCGCAATGACATAAAGAGGACTCCTCTCAATGACAAAAAATGAAAGTTCCTCATAATCACATTTCGTGACGGTATTACTCCTCGGAAAGGTTTTCAAACCTCGGCATCCCGACGTTCCAGGGTTTAAGGTCGCCCTTCTCCCCGAAGTTGTCGTGATCACCGAGTACATGGCCGTCGTGTTCGCGGGTTTGCCCGTACAGTGAGCGGTTATGGAAGGTCGGGCCAAAACGCTCGGCTGTCTCGGCGACATCGCCCGTGTAGCGGGGGTCCTGGGGGCGCTCTTGGCTGTTTATATAGTAAGCAATATCCCAGGCATCTTGATCGCTGAGCGACCGCGGCTGACCAAGCGGCATATTTTGGTAAATGAAGCCCGCCATGGTTTCTACTCGCGCGATTCCCGCACCCCAATTATTAGAGCCGTCGCCCCAAGGGGCTGGAAATACGTATTCGCCGTTTTCATAGTGGCCCGATCCATCCTTTTGGTGGCAAATCGAACAGTTTTCCTGGTAAGCCGCTTCGCCCCTAGCATAGTCGGGCTCTTCAGCTGGCTCATCCGGTGCGGGGAAGCCACGCCCATAGATCGGTTTGTCTGGATACATCGGCGCACCGGTGGCCAGCCATTGATGGTAGGCGCTCAGCGCCAGCATTTCATCGCTGCCATACTCCGGTGGCGCACCATTCATGGAATAAGCAAAGCAACCTGCGATACGTTCTTCCAGGTTATTCACATGCTGATTCTTACCACGAAAATCCGGCAGCGTGATAGCCGCGGCCCACACTGGCGCACTGAACGGCACCCGCCCTTCGCCCAAATGACAGCTAGAGCAGTTCATATCATTGAACACGTTCTCACCACGCAACTGCTGCGTATTGGTGAATAGATCATGCCCATAGCGGATGACTTTCTTCAGCTCCGGATGAAGTTCGGAATTCTCAAGGTCTTCCATGGTGGGGGGCTCGTGTACCAGCATATTCAGCGCAGCGTCTGGACGCTCTTCTGGCTGGGCAAAAACCGTGGCTGTATAAACGGTACCGAACGCCAGCGAGCAGCCGGTCAGGGTTATGACGAGGGAGCGACGACAGATGGTCATTGTGCTGTCTCCTGTTCTTCTGAACCGGGTTGCATGGCATACCAGGCAGACACCGCCTGAATGTCGTTATCGCTCATGCGTTTGGCAATGGCCCCCATGAGATTCTGTGGGTCGTTGATGCGTGTCTCGTTTTTCCACGCCCTCAACTGAGCGCTGATATAGCCAGCATGCTGGCTGGCGACACCTGGGAAGGTGCTGCCAACGCCCGTACCACCGGGCCCGTGGCAGCTTTGGCAGGAAACAATGTAGGCGTTCCAATCGCCGCGTTCGGCAAGCTGTTGACCCCGCGCCAGCAGCGCTTCGTCGGCCTCATCGCCGCCTTGCCCCGGCGTTACCGGCATTTGGCTATAGTATTCGGCAACATCGGCTATTTGCTGATCGTCGAGCATATTGGCAAACGTCATCATGGTCGCATTTTGACGCTGCCCGGCTTTAAAGTCGTGCAACTGCTTAGCGATATAGTCCGCATTCAGCCCCGCTAAGCGCGGCCATGACTCACCATTGGGCACATTCATACCGCTGCCATCGGCCTGATGACAGGCTGTGCAGGTAGCCGCTGCAGCCTGGCCTCGCTCCGCGTCACCCTGCTGCGCCAGCGCGCCTCCAGTGACTAAGCTAATCCCTATCAGCAGGCCAAACCTGCTTAAGTATTTTTTATTCATCTCGGTTTCTCCCTTGCGTTATCGTTGTTAACTACCCGCCACTGGCACCACCAGACGGGCGGTAAAACCACCTCCAGCAGGGCTGACAAACGTCACTTCGCCACCAAAACGTTCGGCGATAGCAGCCACAATGGCTAACCCCAGTCCACTGCCTTGCTGTTTACTGGCGCGCCAGAATCGTTGAGTTAATTGTTCAAGCGTCGCGCCATCAACACCTGGGCCTTGGTCGCTAACGCTAAAGGTAAGATGGCGCTCCCCTGGCTCCCACTGCGCATCAAAGTTAACGGGGGCATCGGCGGGCCCATGGTTAATAGCGTTATTGAGCAAATTACGCAGCGCGGTGATAGCCAATTCGCGGGGCATCGCAAGGGCGACATCGGGCCAATGGGGCGACACTACAAAGCGGGCTGATTTGTTGTGCTGGCTATCCGCCAGGGCGTGTTCGGCCACATCTGCGACGCGACTAGCCTCACCATCATCAAAGCGCACACGCCCCTCTACGCGAGCCAGCGTGAGCAGTTGGTCAAGGGTTGAGCTCAACCGCACCACTCCCTCTTCAGCATAGTTGAGCGATGTTATTGCGGCCGGACCTTCGACCCGGCGAGCCACTTGCAGGTGGGTTTTGATCGCGGTAAGCGGTGTGCGCAGTTCGTGGGCGGCATCGTTTGTAAAGCGCTGCTCACGGATAATGGTTTGCTGTACGCGCGCCAAGAGCGCATTAAGGGTTTCAATCAGTGGCCGTATCTCTTTGGGTAGGCCGTAGGTGGCGACCGGAGCCAGTGCATCGGGGTGGCGATTGGCCAGCGATTCGCGCAGCCGTGTTAGCGGTGCTAAGCCACGCCAAACCCCCAGCCAAAGCGCAAACATGCTGCCTACCAGCGCTACGATAAAGGGCACCACGGTCATGCGTATAACGCCGCCGAGCAGCATATCGCGCTCATCCATACGATCAGCGGTGGTAATCACGATGCCACCGCGCTCGTAGGTAAATACCCGCCAGGTCACGTCGCCTGCCTGGCGATAAGTGTGGCCGCCCTCTCCCGGGGCGAGAATAGCGTCCATGTCGGCATGGGTGCGCGCCATGATTTCGCCTTGGGGCGAGTGCACTTGGCAGGCCAGCCCCTCAATGGGCGGAATAGACAGCACTGGATGCTCGGCATCCTCCCATACGTCAAACGGCAGCTGCAGGACTAACCCGGCCACCATTCTTGCCGACTGCGCTAAGCGCTGATCCAGGGTTTCCACAAACTTCTCTTCCAGGTCGCGCATCAGCCACGCCGCCGCCACACCCCAGAGCAGTGCCAGCGTTAATCCCAGAGTCAGCAGCAAGCGCGCGCGTAAACTCATAGCTGCCCCTTGTAGGGCGTACCAGCCACATGTACCGCCTCGGGTTTGCCCAACCGATAGCCAAGCCCGCGCACTGTTTCAATCACGCCGCTGCCCAACTTGCGGCGCAGGTGGTGGATATGCACATTCAGCGCATTGCTCTCAACATCGTCGTTCATACCGTAAAGGCTATCTTTAAGCTGGTCGGCTGACAGGACGCTGCGTGGCGATTGCAGGAAGGTTTCAAGCAGCACCAGCTCCCGGCGAGACAGCATAATCAGCTGTTCATCGACGTAGACCTCCCTAGCCGTTGGATCTAAGCAGAGTGCGCCATGGGCAATCAGGCCGCTGCTGCGCCCTGCTACTCGGCGTAACAAGGCGTGTAAACGCGCTACCAACTCATCTAAATCGAAAGGTTTCACCAGATAGTCGTCGGCGCCGCCCTGCAGTCCATCCACTCGGTCACGCACCGCATCCCTTGCGGTTAACACCAGCACGGGAACGTCGTTGCCCTGCTCGCGCCACTCGGCCAGCAATTGAAGACCATCGCCATCGGGCAATCCGCGATCAAGAATGACCACATCACTGGCCACCGTTCGCATCGCCTGACGGGCAGCGGTCCCCGTGGAGACGTGATCGACCACAAAGTCGAAGGTCATTAATCCAGCGCGAATACCCGAAGCAACCAGCGGGTCATCTTCAATCAACAAGACGTGCATAGCGGTTTCCCATTTATTACCCATCAGCATGGCGGATGGGCATTAACCCAGCGTTAAGACAAATAAAAACGCCCTTGCTTTGATGGCAAGGGCGCGGGCATGGCAATCGCCGAATAAGGACGAATGGCTAGGCGAGACGCTTCGGTCATTGCCGCCTGCCTGATCAAAGCCAGCAACGGTTTTGACAAAGTCTTGCACTTCGGGGGTATCGAATATCTTCACGGTCATGATGAAACCCTATCGTTGGTTTTCTTGTTGTCTTGGCGCCCGGCGATAGTAGTAGTACGTTTTGGAGAGCAAGTACGCCTATCAAGGGCCTAAAGACGACAGTTGTTGTTATGTTCGCCACTAATATCGATCATGCCGTGACTTCCCGACCAATATCGTTTGAGTTCCCTTCCATACTTGATAGGTATCTCAGATGAAAGTTATGTAGAATATTCACAACCTAATTCGAATCAGCAAAAAATAGCTAACCTTTTATTTTAAAAGAAAAACTATCAAACAATACTACTAAGCCTGCTAATAACATTCAGTTTGACTCCTCATTCACTTAAGCTTTAAACCGATATAGTGGCGTTTGTGAGACATAGCTCTCATCTGACCCACTCAAAAGGAGTAACAATTAATTTCAACTTGCGACAAAAGGATAAAGGGACTGTCAAACGTCAAATGGGACAAAAAAGACCCGCACTGCAAAAGCAGACACGGGCCAAGGAGGATAACCACTATAAAGTTGCAGGAGTTGTATGAGATCAGCCGCTCTTTTTAGCTACCTCACGGGTGAAAATAAACTCGAAGTCCTTGGTTTCGAAGATTGCTGAAACGACCACGCCTAATACCAACGCCCAAAACGTGGCGCCGATGCCGAGAATCTGAATGCCGGATGCAGCAATTAAAAAAGCAAACAACGCGCCTATTTCATGTTTCTTGCCTGCAAAGGCGATAGCCATCGAGGAGGTAATGACCCGCATAAGTGCCAGCCCGGCGATAATGGCGATAAAGTAGCGCGGCGTAGCCTCCAGCAGACTGACGACATAGCCGTAGAAAGGCGCGGCAAGCACAAAGATAGCCCCAGCAATCACCGCCGCCACCCAACGTTTGTCATGAACGCCAGCTTCCGGGGAGGCGCAGACACCGGTCATGGGTGCGGCTATACAAGTACTGTGCAGGTTGAAAAAAGCCGACACCATGGTGCCGACGCCGCCCACCGCAGTGATTCCATTAGCGGGCACTTCTTTGTAACCCATTCCCTTCACTAGGCCGACACCCGCCGGTGTTTCCATTCCGACTAGAATAATAGCGAGTGGCAGGCCGTAGGTCAGAAAAGCTCCAAGAGTAAACTCAGGCATGATGAACTCAGGGAAACGAACGGTTGCTTCTATACCGGACAGATCCACGCCAGTCGCTATCAGGTACAAAATGCCCGCCAGCATCGCCACAACCAGAGGCGGAACCTTACGTAAGAGGCGAGCAGAGAGGAAAAAAGCCAGGATCATGATAGAGGCTGGCACGATAGCGCTCTCCAACGGCTTAACCATGTTGAGGCCAAAGCTAAGTAGCATACCGCCCACCATGCCCATCACTATTGGCATCGGTATCAAACGCATAACGATACCCATCACCCCGGTCACGCCAGCAACTAGCGTAATAGCCCCCGCAATCAAACTTGCACCTAATGCAGCCTCTAAGCCGATTACAGGGATAACCGCTGCGAACATTAATGCACCGGGGATGGAGTTAGCCATTGGCAACGGCAATCGGTAATAGGCTGGCATGAATAGTCCAAACAGGCCGTTGATCATCAGGTAGCTGATCACCCAAATCATGATGAAGGAGGAGTCCAGGCCGGCAGAGGTACCGGCGCTAATGTGGACTACTCCAACACTGAGCCCTAAGATTCCCGCGACTAAACCTGTACTGGCATTTTCAGCATTGAGGTCGCGCAGGAAATCGCGGGGCGCATGCCTTAGGCTGACGCCTTTCTCAATATGTTTCACGGTTTGCTCCAGGGAATTACTGTACTTAGCGTTATCGTTGATACTTCTTTAGCGTTGCCTTAGGTAATTTACTAATAGCCCTGGTCGCCTCCGCCCACTGGCAGCACGCTGCCGGTGATGTAGCTCGCCTCATCGGAGGCCAGGAACAGAATCGGCGCGGCCATCTCGTCGAGCGTGCCGTAGCGTTTCATCAGGCAGCTCTGCTTGGTTTGGTCGATATGCGCCTGGAACCAGGCCCGTTCGGTATCGTTGCGGGGCTCGGGCGTGCCGCGGGAAATCCGGCGCGGCGGTGCTTCCGTGCCCCCGATGGCAGCAGCCGCCACGCGGATCCCAGCATCAGCGTATTCGAAGGCCAGCGACTCGGTCAGCGCATTGACCCCCCCCTTGGCCGCCGAGTAAGGGATCCGGTGGATGCCCCGCGCCGCCACTGAAGAGACATTGACGATCACGCCGCTACCCTGCGCTACCATGGTCGGCAGTACCGCACGGCAGCACCAAAGCGTAGGCATTAGAGAACGGTTGATCTCTGCCGCAATTTGCGACTCGGTAAACTCGGTAAACGGCTTGAAATTAATCGCGCCGCCTACGTTGTTAACCAGAATATCGATACGGCCAAAGTGAGCGAGCGCCACCTGAATCGCTTGCTCAGCGCCTTCCCATGTTTCCAGGTCGGCTTGTACCGCAATCACGTCACTTCCTTGCTTGCTTATTTCAGCGACAACCTCATGGATTTGGTCAGCGCGATCTACCAATACCAAGCGGGCGCCTTCAGCGGCGGCACGCTCAGCCACCCGCTGCCCAATTCCTTGCGCAGCGCCGGTAATCACCATTACTTTGTCATGAAAGCGGTGTGTCATGATGCGCTCCCTGCTTCATTGGGGGTGAACTTCTCATAGTGGAAGCTCTGAGGCTTGATGCCTTCAGCGTCGAAGTACTTCAGCACGGCATCTACCATCGGGGGTGGGCCACACAGGTAAACGTCCACATCGCCGTCATGCATTACCTCGGCGTCCATGTGGTGCGTCACGTAACCTTTACGCGAATGCTCGCTAGCCTCGTCGACCACTACGGTGGCGTAGGTAAAGCTAGGAATTTTTTCTACGAAGGCATCTAGCGCATCCGTTTTGACCAGGTGGTCATCTTTATTGACGCCGTAAATCATATGAATCGGTGCATCACAGCCCTTTTCGACCAATTGCGCTAACATGGAGAGAAACGGAGCCAGACCCGTGCCGCCAGCAAGCATAAGCACCGGGCGCTTCACTTCTCGCAGGTAGAAGCTGCCCAGCGGGCCAGTCAGCGTAAGCTTTTCTCCCACCGCCGCGCGCTCGGTTAAGTAGCCGCTCATTGCCCCGTTGGGGATGTTGCGAATTAAGAAGGTGGCGCGCTTATCCCCCGGCAAGGAGCTGAAAGAGTAGGAGCGGTGCACTTCCGTGCCGGGCACATCAATATGAATGTACTGCCCCGGCAGAAAGGCGAGGCCCTCGGCATCATCCAAATCAACGACTAGCTCAATACTATCTTCGGAAAGTTGCTCAACTGCTGCTACCGTGCTCTCAACCTTGCCCACCTGTGTTTTACACAGCGTGGATGCCACTGGCACTTGAATAACGCAATCCGAAGAAGGCACCATCTGGCACGTGAGCACCTGGCCTTCAGCCGCTTCCTCATCGGAAAGCGCATCTTCCAGATACTCGTCACCCATGTCGAATTCGCCCTGTTCGCAGTGGCCTTTGCAGGTGCCACATACACCGTCAGAGCAGTCCATCGGTAGGTTAACTTTTTGCCGGTAAGCGGCGTCGAGAACAGTCTCCCCCTCTTTACAGCCAATAAAGCGGGTAACGCCGTCCTCAAAGTTGAGGGCAATGGTATAACTCATGGTTAATTCTCCTCTCCCCTCAGGTCACACGTGATATACGTCGATGACTTGATGGATATAGTCGTTATTTAACTGCACGACTTTTCTTGTGATCAGTGGGCGCTCACCCGACACGTCCAGGGTGTAGAAGCACGTGCCGAAGAAGCTGTCGGTCTTCTTGTATTCGAAGGAGCAAGGGGGCTCCATCTACCACTTAATCCGGATACCCAGTATTTCTACTATAGCGCTATGGCTGCCTACGCAGGTGACCCTAGGGGGATGCACTATTTAGGGCACGCTTTCCATTATGGCCACGGTGTAAATATTGAGTAACTATTCAGCACCGGTTGGCTGAGTCGGGGCTTCTTGCTGCATGAAGGCTGGCACCTCCCCCGCAAACAGTTGCTCCAGTGCGGTATGCGCCGCTACCCCTTGCTTGACGGCGGTCGAGAGAAAGCTACGCATGCGGCAGAAGATCTCAGCACCCTCCCAGGAGCGGAAACAGCCCGAGATTTTCTGCTGGACCTTGGTCATTCGCAGATCGCGTTCCCCCTGGTTGTTGGTGAAGGGAGCGGCAGGGTCGTCAAGGAAGCGCAACACGTCGTCCTCGTACGCCTGGAGGCGTTCCAGGAGGTTGCGCGACTTGGTGCGCTTGGCCCGGCCTCGCGTTCCAGGTGGCGGTTTCACCGGCGGGGGGCACTCGGCGTCCCCTTTCGCCAGGCAATCTCGATAGCGCTGCCGCCAGGCTCGGGTCTCATCGGCCGAGAGGCAGCCGTCGGCCACCTCCACGGCGCGATGCATCTCCAACAACAGGTCATGCAAGGCCTTGGCCCATGCCTGGCCATCGTTCTCCCAGGCCGCTGTCAGCTCCCGAAGGTGGTGCGCATTACAGAGCGCGTGCCGGCAATCCGGATAGCGGTAGTAGGGCTTCCAGTGATCATGCACCAGCACGCCACGCACGAAGGGCAATACGCCGATGGCGTCCATCGCTTCCTGGCCGCGCTTGGGGTGCGGGGCCAACCAGGTCAGGGCCTCGTTGGAGGCGCTGTGTAGCCAGTAGCGTTTGCCACCGACCTGCATTCCGGTTTCATCGGCATGGACGGTGGCTGCTTCACGTAGCGCCGGGATCACCCACTCGGCGAACGCCTCGGCCCGCTGGTAGGCCTCCTGGTTGAAGGCGAACAGGGTGCCGGTGCTCAGCGACAGGCCGCACTGCGAGGTGAGCAACTCGCGGATACGCGCATAGGGCAACAGCTGATACTGGGAGAGATAGACGACATGCGCCTTGAGGCGAGGGCCATACTGGATGGGGCGAGTCACGCCCTCGGGGAATGGCGCCACGTAGCGTTGCCCCTGATCATCTTCGAGGACCTCAGCCTGATATTCGGTGACCACGGCCTGGATTACGATGTCCTGCACTTGGCGCGTTTCGACGCCGACCGGGCGGTAAGAACGCCCCTTGGGGAGTTGCCGACGATCGACACGGAGCTTGACCACCTCGTCGGGGTCCGTCACCGGCGCCAACGTCTTACCCTCATGCCCTGGCTGTCCGCCGGGGCGCCGCTCGCCCTTGGCGCGCGAGCGGCGCTGGCGATTGGGATCCTGGGACGGTGGCTTGCTGCTGTTGCGGCTACTGGTGGCCAGGCGATCGGCCATGAGCTTGACCAGCAGCATCAGCACATCGATGGCGGCACGCAGCGACGGCGAGACCGTCTGGTCTTCCTTGAGCTGCTGCCGGACCCGCTCCAGGGCCTCGTCGACGTTGATATCGCTGATGGTCATATCACCGCATAGGTGTGCCGAATGATGCTGTGCACTATGCCAGAAAAATCAGCTGGTTGGCGATATCCCATCCGCAGCCACCTGAATAGTTACCTTTTTCATAACACTCTCCTTTGCATTGGCTGGCTTTATAGCCAGACATTCTTAGTATATACAATATGCCTGAATATAAACTGAAAGTGCTGACCAGCAGTTTGACGAGCGTCAAGGTTGAGCCGAGGCCATCAGCCACTGCCCTCCGTTTGTAGGCCGATTGTACGGAGAGGCTAGAGCCCACCCCTGTCGAGCCATGCATCGTAGATCCGCTGGTCCCATTTGCTCTGGAAGTAGGCGATGGCGGCTTTTTTGTCGTCCTTGGAGAGTTCGTCTTCGAAAGCCGGCATTTGACCCCCTATGGGGGCGCCGCCCTTATTGATGGTATGCATCAGCATGTCGAATGGATGGTGCCAGGCATGAGCGGAGCCGTTGAGGGGCGGCGGAGGATAAGAGCCATCCTGCAGGGGACTTTTCCAATTGAAGGTGCCTTGGGCATTGCCGCCATGACAGCTTGCGCAGTTCTCAGAAAAGACGGTTTTCCCGCGCTCGACCTGTGTTTGCGTATACCAGCGACCCTCCACCGTCTGGTCGCCACAGCCGCTGATCAATGCGACCAAAAGAAGGCCTAGTGATGCCCTTGCCATCCGCATCGTGTTTTTCTCCTCCCTGAATCCGTGATGCCGGCGTCGACACTTTCCCTATCGCCGTCAGCGAGCATTTTTTGACCTCCGATTCCGTCTCAACCGCCGAATGCATCTCTGCCATGGCCAACCATAGCGGCATCGGCCGGCGACGATAACCCGTTTGCTCATGCATTGCTACCCGCCGGGTACGGTGATGCTGGCTGCCGGTGACCGTCAGCCCTCTGCGTGGTGCCTTTGTCCGACAGACGATCAGCATGGCGTGCCTCGCGGATAGCGCAGGCGGCTTCGCAGGGTGTTCAACACCGTCATGCGTCCGATGTCCTGCCCGAAGTCGAGGATGATCTGCCGCGCCTTTTGAACCACGAGCGCCGCACGATGCACCAGCTCTTGTAGCACGGTGCGGATCCGGCGCCGCTTGGCGGGATGGCGCACCGGGCTCAGCTCGCCGGTCATGCCCAGCTGCCCCATCAGCCGCAGGATGTTGTAGGCCAGCTGGGCGAGGTGCAGGATCAGATCGTTGGTGGCGAACTTGCCCGACGGCAGCCGCTCCAGGTCGAGATCGGTCTTGATCTCACTGTGGAATTGCTCGTGGGTGGCATGCGCCTGGTAGCGTTTGATCACCGCCTCCGGCGCCTCGTCCAGGCTGGTCCACCAGCCTTCGTAAGCGTTCATTCCAAGACGTAGTTGACCTACTTCACGTCCCGGAGAGGTCTCAATAACTCCGGCGAGACCTTGTACTGCTTCCTGCCATCCTCATCCAGCACGATCACGCTCTTGCGGTTGATCTTGGTGACAATCCCCAGCACGGGGCCTTCCCGGCTCTCGAAGGTCACTTTCAGGCCCACCCGCAACTGGCTCAGCGCCTGGAGGTTCTCCCGGTCACGCAGTTCATCAATTCGCCGGCAGATGTATTGATTCAGTTCCAGCAACTGGTCGATGCTCATGTCGTCAATGCGCATGAACGGTGGCCTCCGGCTGTTTGTTCTGTCGGTCAGGATGGCGTGGATCGATCAGCGCCCGTAGCGGATTCTCGGCGAACCGGGTTTTCCAGAGACGAGGCGTCAGGTCGCTGACGTCACTGGCCGGATGCTGGCTGATGCGTTGCAGCACGTCCACCAGGTAAGTGTAGGGGGTAATATTGTGCAGCTTGCAGGTGCTGATCAGACTCTGGATGATGCCCAGGTGTTCCGCCCCCAATTCAGTCCAGCAGAACATCCAGTTTTTCTTGCCCATGGGAATGGGGCGTAGTGCCCGCTCGAGGTGGTTGGTGTCTGGCTGCACGTCTGGGTTTTCCAGGAATACGCTCAGGCTGGCTTCCCGGCTGAGCACGTAGTTCAGAGCTTTGGTCAGTGGATCGCTCGGCACCAGGCCGCCTGACGCCAACTGATCCCGGCACCACTGGAAGAAGCCGCTAACGACCGGTTTCGAGTGTTCCAACCGGTACTGACGTTTCTTCTCGCCAGTCAGCCCGTGGGTTCTGATGGTTTCTTCATTCCGGTACAGCGCTGCGATTCGTTGCAGGGCCTCGGTGACGGTTTCCGGGTGATCCTTCTGCGCCTCGATAAAATAACGGCGGCTATGCACCCAGCACTGGGCGTGGGTGACGTTCTCTTGGGCAGCAGCGTAGCGGGCATAGGCCGCGTAGCCGTCACTGATCAGCGTGCCGTTGAACGATTCGCTGAGGATGGCTTCGATGTGGGCACGCCCACGGCTGTTCGAGTAGGTGAACACCACCTCGTCGGCATCGCCGTATAACGGCCAGAACCAGCCGGATTTCAACTTGCCTTTTTGCGGGCCCGCCCGACCCTGGTGACCGGCCTTGATCGGCGTTTCATCCATGGCCAGCACCCGACTGCGCAGCACGTTGTCGGTCTGGGCATCCACAATGGGCCGAAGCAGGTCGATCACGCGCTTGACCAGATTGGTCAGGGTGCTGCGGCTGATTGTGATACCGGCTTGCTGGATGCGCTGGTGCTGACGGTACAGCGGCAGGTGGAACTGGAACTTGTCCACCAGCAACCCGGCCAGCAGACTGACATCGGCCAGGCTGTTGTCCAGCACGTTGAACGGGGCCGGCGTGGTGATGGGCTTGTCACTCCCCTTGCGCCGGAACACCGGGCGCTCCACCTTCAGCACCACGTAACTGGAGGCCCGCTGGGCCAGCCGGTAGGTGGTCTTACTGCCGATTACTTCGTACTGATCGGCCTCCGGCCCTGTCAGCTCTGGCGGCAGATACTCTATGACTTCCACCGGCACATCAGAGGTAAAGCGCAGACCGGTGTCGTTCAGGCAGCCATCGTCGCGCTGCTTCTTGCCGGTGCCACGCTGATAGGCCTTGATGGGGCGTTCTTCTTCGTCAGCAGGCGGCGCCGGTAGCGGCGCTTCCTCTGGCTGGAACAAGCTGTCCTGCCCGGGAAGATCGAACACCTGCTTCTCGGATTTGGGACCGAACAGCTGCTTTTTGAACCAGTCCAGTTGATGCGTCAGCTGACGAATCGCTTCTGCCTGGGCTCCCAACTGCTCCCGCAACACGGCATTCTCCTCGGCCAGAGCCGAGTAGGAAGGTGCATTGGAAGAAGGAGCGGAAGCGGTTGAATTCATGGCCGATATTATATCGAAAGTCGGCCTTCTATACCCCTCGAAAACGCTTGAACTGGCGATATTTCTGCACCTCGATGCCATCGATCAGCAGTTGCAGATCCGTCAGGGTCAGGGCTCGCTGCCCGGAGGCGGATAACGGCACCCGGAACTGGCCCTGCTCCAGGCGCTTGGCCCACAGGCAATAACCGGTGGCGGTGAAGTACAGCATCTTCATCTGGGTCTTGCGACGATTGACGAAGACGAAATACTGGCCACTGAGCGGGTCGTGCTTCAACTGATTCCGAACCAGGGCGCTCAGGCCCCGGAAGGATTTGCGCATGTCTGTGGGTTCGGTACATAGCCAGATGCGCGCCTGGCTATCGAGCCCGATCATCCGTTCTGGCTCAGCCGTAGCTCGACGCCGTTACCCAGGCTGAGCACAATATTCCAGCCTAAGCCGGATGATGGCGACGTGCCCATCAGTGACGACAAATCGAGAAAGCTGGCTTCTCCAGAGTCTGTCGAATTATCGGTCGGCTGATCGGACAGGCGCTTTCGCCAGTTGCAGAAGCTGGAATAGCCAATGTTCTCTTGTTTACAAAACTGCGAAGCTGACAGACCACTGTCACGATGCTGGTCAACCAGGGCCTGCCACTGTTCCGGGGTGCGGTGCTTTCTCATGGGGGTAACCTCGTGTGGGCAAATGTGAGGTTACTGTAGGGCGAATGTCAGCCGGGCGGCAGGACGTCTTAGAATGAACGCTTACTTTTTTTGGGCCGAAAGTATACTGTTTAAATGACGTCAATTCATAAGGAGAGCTCAGACCACGCCACCCCACTCCATCGCGTGCAGCAAACGAGAAACCTGTCTTTTCCCGGTCTCTGTTTTGCAGGCCTTGATCGGGGCTTGGCCACCCAATGCATCGTTTGGGCGAGACAGCCAGTCATACGCTAACTGATTGTTTTCAAAAACCTTAACAGCCAATTTACTGACAGCCGCGTTTTCTCGGTTCATATGAAAACTCCATACTCAAACTTTGCTATCAAATCCAAAGCCTGTCGCGGATCATCCTGCACAACATCAATGGGGCGTTTCCACACCAGTCCTTTGCTTTTGTATATATCCACGACTCTGCTGCAGATCGTTCACCGTCTAATCGTTTTATAACCGCCCGCCAGACCACGATTACAATATTCCCTGATGGTTTTTTTTCAGAATAGATCATCATTCGAATCCACCATTCAAAATTAGCAATATCGCATTAGGAATTAATAACGCCGCCCGAAAAACATGCCATACAATTTCTGAAAACAGCCAAGAGCCACTTATCATCGCATGGATGGTTGATTAATCCATTTTTCTACCTTGGCCAGCAGTTTCACTGAGAGCGAGCCGTGCATTACTAAGAAAGTAGAGTTACGCAAGCATCTAAACGGCAGAGCGGCAGTTAAGTAGCGCAACTTAGAAGATATGTGAAACACGAAGAACTAGTGTCTGATAGTTCTCGTCAACCTGGAGCAGAGAACCCTATTTCAAAAAGTGGGGTTAGGTAGCTAAAACCATCCCGTATGCCCACCAGCACCAGACGGCACCGGAGGCAGGTGTTCATGAACTGCTAGAATTTTCATTGACGGATCTTCATCAATGACCCTCTTGCACGCCCCCAGTCATCTCACTCAGTACAAGATGAAGTTGATCTTGGGCATTTTCGCCAAACCTTGCAACTACCTCTTCGTATTCCGCAATAAGCTTTAATAACACAAAAAGTAGGTTGTTCATCCCTCCACCGAAAATGAACCACTCAATACGCTTGATATGTATTACTTCATCGTCATCCCAAAGAAAATCCATGTGAACGACGCGTTTATCAACCCACGATTTAATTATTTCTCTCAAGGTCTTGCCATCAAGCACTTTCTCATCAAATACTTCATCAACAGATTTGGCACGTTCCTCCATGCGTCGGGCCCGGTAAACATTCTGTAACGTCGAATTTCGCTTTTGGCGATCTGACTCCAGAAAAAGCGTCCGAGTATCTACTAGAATTGATGTTAGGAGAACATCTTTCACAAAAACATCGTCGGGTTCGATATCAGTTAGGCGTAAAATCTTCTGTTTCAAATCACCAAATCTAGCGCTAAATGCCCTCTCAATGCGAGCTTCGATTACTCCGATCCCACCTGCTTTAAGATATTCCCGTGCATCATTAGCCGTTTTCAAGTCAGGCATGAACGGGTTACCTGGTTTCCATCCTAACTCTTTCATGTTCAATTCCTAATTTACATATTCCTGGCACTACCTACTTCCTATAACCATATTTACCAGATGTGGCTAATGAAAGACACGAAATCATCCCTGCATCATGCCAACGCCATTTAGGTTAAGAATGGGGTCACTTTATTTCCGCAGTGTGCTTCTCATATTGATAGTCTAAATCCCACTGCAGGCCCTGTTCCACCCGGACCCCAAAGCCCACCTCGAACTTCGGCTCATAGCTTTTTTACTGATTACTCCGGTCAGCAGCGACCGAGCATTTGGTATCAGCATCCAAGCTCAAATATGAACCAAACATGAACGGAATCATCATCTCAAAGTAAGGTGCTGGCAGGCAAAATGGTTTTATCAACACATCAAAGGAGAACGCAACATGAAAACCAAGCTGGTGATGACGGGTCTTTTAGCAGCAGTGGGACTGGCCGCTGGTGACGCAATGGCCGACGATCGACTGCCTCTGGAGCGTATCGACCAGATATTGACTCATGGTTCGGCCTTTGGCTACCAGCACTATAAAGAACTTGAGGCCAAGAGCAGCGACAGCGTGGAGATTGAAGGTTGGATGGATGATGAATGGTTCGCCGAGGCCAGACTTTCCATTGAGAGCGGTGATAGCCTTAAGGAAAATCGCGAGCGACTCATTACCGGAGCCTGGGGCATGAGCGAAGAGGAAGTACGCCAAGCCTTCGAGGTTGCCGCCGGTGAAGGAATGGTCAGCTTTGAAGAAATCAAAATCGACGAGAAAGGCATGATCGAGATTGAAGGAGAAAACGATCAGGGCCAAGAGCTCGAGGTGAAGGTTCGCCAAGGTGATTCTGCCGTCGCCTCAGTGGAACGCGATTGAGAAAGAGTATAGCTCAGCGTCGAGATAACAACAGACCCCCGTTAAAGGGGGTCTGTTATGAAGACGATAAAAAATGGGGTATCCGGATTATCTGGTTGGTATGCGAGAGAGAAAGGTGGCCGAGAGGACTTGCACCTCCAGGAGTGCGCCCGTGCCGGGCGCACAAGAAAGGCAGATCGACGATCTGCATGGCGGGAACGAAGCCCGATAACTTGGCGGTCGGAATAATCGCTGCTTCCACAGCTCCCATCTGCAACTGTTGGGTGACTTCGACATCATCACCGAGGGTGTTGTTAGGGAAAATTTCTACTGAAATCTCACCGCCACTACGCTCAGCCACCATGTCCCTGAAGCGCTCAGCTGCTAGGTGCTGTGCGCTATCTTCAGGCAAATCATGATGGAACTTGATATGGATATCGGCACTCGCCATGCCGGTGTATACCAAGGTGCCCAACGCGAAACTACAAGCGAGGGCCTTCAGCTTCATGTTCTTAAATTGCTTTTTCATGGTGTGATCCTTGCCATTGCGCCCATTCAGAAAACACTCTTCATGGAGCGAGTTAAGTAACTATTTACTTACTTAAAGAAAAGGCAATTATCATGCCACCTTGAAACATGAGAGATTCTGCGGGTTGTTGAACGTATCTATGCATAAATTCGCACCAACTTTGTGCTAAAGGGCTCAATATGGTGCGAATTTATTCGGGGCCTGATGCCACCCATCAAGCCATCGTCCTCTTAGTCAATTCTTGGCAGGATCGGGCCGGGAGCTCTTTGCCGCCCGGCAGTGTTTGAACAGCTTTTGCATCGAGGGCTTGGGGGTCGAACAGAGCGCGCTACTTGAAGGCTTTGAGGCCGCGCGCAGTTACTCCGTTAAAAAGACGGCCAGTGGTGCTATTCCCAAATATACATGAGCCGATTGCATCATCTATTCAGATCATCTTATGAGCCGAATAAGGTTTATATTCGGCTTATGGGCTAGTCGGAGGGTATGTTGGGGTAAGAAGAATGGGTTAAGCAATTAAAGTGCCCAGCAGACCGCACCAGTTAGGCTTCAAAAGGGTTAATGACGTCCACATTGGCTGCCTCAAAAGGAGCCATATCTCTGGAGGCGACTTGATAGCCTTGTGATACGGCAATAGCAGCAATGTAGCCATCCGGCACAGGAAAACCACGCCCGGCGGTTCTGGCTGTCACGGCTAGCTCTGCATACTTGCGAGCGGCGTCAACGTCAAAGGACAAAATCCGCCCTCTGAACAACTCCACAAGGCCGCCCAAGGTCTCGCTCAACATGTCCTTGCGCTTCCCGTTGGGCAGCGCCGCAATACCAAATAACAACTCTGCAAGTGTGACACTAGACAGGTATAACGTTTCAGCCGACTGCTCATTAAGCCAAGCTCTGACGGCTGGATCAGGCTCGGGTTTCATCGCCTCGGAAACGACATTGGTATCCAGAACGATCATTCAAACCTCATCGGTTCAGCAGGCGTCTTGTCACGCACCTTTTCAAAGACCGCTACGTCTTCATTGGTCAACCCGATCTTGCGACCCAAATCAGCCAGGGCATCACCCATTTTGAGGCGACTTTCTGGCCGTGTGATCTCTTCCAGGATGGCCCGCACCTCAGCCTCGGCGCTGCGGTGATTCTGCTTGGCTCGCGCTTTTAGTGCATTGTGTACTTCGTCAGGAATGCTTCTAATAGTCATCATGCCCATAGCCCAAACTCCTATTGCATGTGGTAAGCGCAGCTGCGCTCCAACTGCATTCAGTATAGTATACTGGATGCAAAAGGAAAGCACTTGCAACTCTGCTTTTCAGAAGTAACGTGTACTTTAAGGATATTTTGCAACCGCAAAGCGATGCCTGCATAACTAATCCCGTGGAGAACACTCCCGCACCAATTGCTGACATATTTGGTCAAGAGGCTGCTTTTGTGGCCAAAAGACAATCAGATTATGGTCACACCGGCTTCTTTGCTGAGCGGGTACTACTGATCCGCCAAAACGGCTATTCATTACTGACTATGAACCATTGCATCAGGTTATTTCATGGCATGGGGAATGTCTGCCATCCTCAGCAGCCAAATACAGAAAGGGCAGTCACTTGGACTGCCCTTTCGTTTTATGTGTGAAGCGGGAATACGTAAATGAAAGCACGGATCAGCGCTGACCTTCAGTGCGCAGCTTTGCCACTTCATCTAGCGCCAAGCCTATCGCTTCAGCAATCTGCTCATCACTCTACACCTCACGCAGCCAACCCAATAATGCCTCGCTGCCTGGGCGCTGAGGTGCGCCTTGACGTGTGTATAGGACAATAGCATCGTGCTGAGGCGATGGGTGTCCGGAATCAGTGAACCACTACATAAAGCAGTTTAGTGTCGTAAGGTTGGCGCGGATCCTTGTGTAAACCAACAGCAGCCGTGCTTCGCGGTACAAAAACGCTTGGATGTCGTGATAGCTAATGCTCATGGCACTTCTCTCCTCTCTTCTGGCGCTGGGCGCTTAGGCGGACGCGGTGGCGATAAATTGGCTGCGCTCTTTGTCGATGGCACGCAGCATTTCGCTGACCCAGTGCTGGTGGTGCAGCACGTAGAGCCCTTCGTCTTCCGGGGAGGCACCGCTGAGCAGGGGCTTCATGTCGATCGCTTGGGCCGTTTCATCGGCGCCTTCAATCCACTGTTGGGCCCCGCGGGAGAGGTCGTTCCATTCGGCCAGGGCGCCGTTGTAGCCTTCTTGGCAGGCGCGGAACTCTTCGAGGTCGTCGGGGGTGCCCATGCCGGAGACGTTGAAGAAGTCTTCGTATTGACGGATGCGCACACGCCGATCTTCGGCGGCTTCGCCTTTGGGGGCGAAGCAGTAGATGGTGACTTCGGTTTTGTCCACGGCGATGGGACGGATCACGCGTATCTGGGTGGAGAACTGATCCATCAAATAGACGTTGGGGTAGAGGCAGAGGTTGCGCGTTTGATTGACGATGGAGTCGGCGCGGGCTTCACCCAGCTGCTCCTGGATCCAGTCCTTATGCTGATAGACCGGGCGCACTTCCGGGTTAAGCAGTCGGGTCCACAGCATCATGTGGCCGTTTTCGTAGGAGTAGAAGCCGCCTTTGCTCTTCGACCAACCGTCGGCATCCACCGCTTTGGTGCCACCGGCGTCGTAGTTGCGGCGTTCCATGGTGGAGGCGTAGTTCCAGTGCACGGAGCTGACGTGGTAGCCATCGGCACCGTTTTCGGCCTGCAGCTTCCAGTTGCCGGTGTAGGTGTAGGAGGAGGTGCCGCGCAGAATTTCCAGGCCTTCGGGGGCTTGGTCGACGATGTTGTCGATGATCTTGGTGGTTTCGCCCAGGTGCTGCTCAAGCGGTTGAACATCATCGCTCAGGCTGCCAAACAGGAAGCCTTTGTAGTTTTCAAAGCGCGGTAGGCGCTTAAGGTTGTGGGAGCCATCCTGTTTGAACTGCTCAGGGTAGGCGCCGTTCTTCTCATTTTTGGCTTTGAGCAGTTGGCCGTCGTTTTTGAACGTCCAGCCGTGGAACGGGCAGGTGAAGGTACCTTTGTTGCCGCGCTTACGGCGACACAGGGTGGCACCACGGTGGGCGCAGGCGTTAATCAGGCCGTGCAGTTCGCCCTGCTTGTCGCGGGTGATAATCACCGGCTGGCGACCCATGGTGACGGTCATGTAGTCACCCGGCTCTGCGACCTGGCTCTCGTGGGCCAGGAACAGCCAGTTGCCTTCGAAGATGTGCTTTAGCTCAAGCTCAAAGAAGGCGGGGTCGGTAAACATGCTGCGGTGGCAGCGGAAGATGCCTTGCGCGGGGTCGTCTTGGACGGCGCCGCGCACGCGGGCTTCGAGCTGATCAAGCTGCGTGGTCATGATCTCTCTCCTCGTATTTATTATGTCGCGCTGTTATGTCTTGCTCAGGCGGGCCAAGGGGAAGGCCCGCCTTGCTCAAGGCATGAGGGTTATACCTTGGCGGTACCGGCGAGCTGGCTGGCCAGATCCTGGTCGTCTTCTTTGGCCCGCGGGCGGGCGTGACGCACCTGCAGCTCGGGGGCCTCGGCGGGGGCCAGCGCCACATCGAACACCACGTGGGAGAACGGGCCGTCCAGGTCGCGCTTGGCGATCTCGGCGGGGTCTTCAATCCGCTCGGCGGGCACGACGAGCTCTTCGCGGGTGGCAAAGGCGAAGTCGTCATAGGTGTAGGGGTCGCCTGCCAGGTTGATCTGGGTGGTCAGGTGCTGGTGGCCCGGGGCGGAGACAAAGTAGTGGATCGACCGAGGCTGTGTGAAAACGTGATGGTCGCTATACTTTGACGAGGTTCGCTGAGGAAATAGTGATGAAGCGATTCGTGGTAGGCGAGGCCCGAAATCAAAGTACGTTATTCCCTGCGCTTTTAGACGATTTCATCGCAGACGATAACCCTGTCCGTGCCATAGAGGCGTTCATAGAAGGTCTCGATCTTAGAGGACTTGGTTTCAAGGGCGTCGATCCGCATGCAACAGGTAGGCCCGCCTATCATCCCGCTGTACTCCTGAAGCTCTATATCTACGGCTACCTCAATCGCATCCAGTCGAGTCGCCGCCTAGAGCGCGAGACGCAGCGCAATGTCGAGCTGATGTGGCTGACAGAGCGTCTGACACCGGATTTCAAGACGATTGCAGACTTCAGAAAGGACAATGGCGATGCCATCCGCTGTGTGTGTCGAGAGTTCATCGTGCTTTGTCGGCGACTGGAACTGTTCTCTCAAGCCATCGTGGCCATCGATGGCAGCAAGTTCAAAGCCGTCAACAACCGTAATCGCAATTTCACAGCGACCAAGATGAAGCGTCGCCTTGAGCAGATCGAAGAAAGCTTCAACCGGTACCTCGGTCAGCTAGATGCAGCCGATCGCTCGGAGCCCGCCCTGGCCGAGGCTAAGACGAAACATCTAAAGGAGAAAATTATAAAGCTAAGGGAAGAAACGACACGATTACAATCAGTTGAGGAACAGCGGCTACAATCTCCCGATCAGCAAGTATCTTTGACGGATCCAGATGCCAGGGCGATGGCCACCAGTGGCAGAGGCACCGGGACAGTAGGCTACAACGTGCAGACAGCTGTTGATAGCCAGCACCATCTGATTGTGGCCCATGAGGTGACCAACGTCGGGCATGATCGGGGGCAGCTCTTCAATATGGCGAAGCAAGCTCGTGAAGCCACTGGCATCAATGAGCTGAAGGTCGTGGCTGACAGAGGCTACTTTAAAGGTGAGGAAATTCTCGACTGCCATAAGGAAGGGATAACTACCTATCTCCCCAAGCCGATGACATCGCCCAACCAGGCAAAGGGCTTTTTTCCAAGAGGCGCATTTCAATACTTCCCTGAAAGCAATGAATATTCCTGTCCTGCTGGTCAGCGGCTCATATGGCGATATGAAACGATAGAAAAAGGAATGAAACTCCATGCTTACTGGAGCTCAGCATGTGCAAGCTGCGCCATGAAAGAAAAATGCACGACAGGCAAGCAACGACGGATCAAGCGTTGGGAACATGAAGATGTGCTTGAAGCTGCACAGTCACGTCTCGATTGGAATCCAGAGATGATGCGCCTAAGGCGACAAACCGTGGAGCATCCGTTTGGCACTCTCAAGGCTTGGATGGGGGCGACACACTTCACGACAAAGCGGTTTAGAAATGTGAGCACAGAAATGAGTCTTCATGTATTGGCGTACAACCTGAAGCGCGTCATAAAGATCTTGGGAGTCAGTGTGTTGATGAGGGCTGCGAGGGCGTAACAGCCCTTTTTTTCTCTGCCTTCTAGGGCCGTGATCACGAATGTAGTTGGTTTCTGATGATTCTATAATTGTCACATCTCACAACAGCAGCGGTCGGCGATTATCGTAGCCATGGCTCAGAAGGGGCCAACGGGCAGCTGAAGGGGAAGACTCTTGAGTCAGACTAGTTTTATTTTGTTTTCACACGGCCAGGACCCAAAGCGGTCAGACACCGGCCTCGGCGTTGACGTTTGCCGTGACCCGACTTGGCTACCAAGCTCGACTGGCCAACAGTGGGCCCACTTCCCCGGCAGGCGCATCGGTGTCCAAGGGCCGTGATGAAGACGCCCCGCACATCGCGGTGATCGGCAGCGGCGGCGCCGCCATGGCGGCGGCCCTGAAAGCCGCCGAGCGCGGCGCCCGGATCACCCTGATCGAACGCGGCACCGTCGGCGGTACCTGTGTCAATACAGGCTGTGTGCCTTCGAAGATCATGATTCGCGCGGCCCATATTGCCCACTTGCGTACGGAAAGTCCCTTCGATGCAGGCCTGAGCGCCCAGGCGCCGGTGGTGGATCGGGCCAAGCTGCTCGAGCAGCAGCAGCGACGTGTCGAGGAACTGCGTGACGCCAAGTACGAGGGGATTCTGCGCGACCACCCGGCCATCACTGTCCTGCACGGCGAGGCCCGGTTTATCGATGCCCATAGCCTGATGGTCAAGCTGAACGAGGGCGGCGAGCAGGTCGTCCACTTCGACCGCGCCTTAATCGGTACTGGCGCCCGACCGGCAGTACCGCCGATCCCGGGTCTTGCCGACACCCCCTACCTGACCTCTACCAGTGCGCTGGCCCTGGACACCCTTCCCGAGCGGCTGATTGTGATCGGCGCCTCGGTGGTGGCCCTGGAACTGGCCCAGGCCTTCGCCCGGCTGGGCAGCCGGGTCACGGTGCTGGCCCGCAGCCGCCTGCTCTCCCAGGAAGACCCGGCGGTAGGGGATGCGGTGGAGGCGGCGTTTCGCCGCGAGAGCATCGAGGTCCTCAAGCAGACCCAGGCGAGCCGCGTGGACTACACCGACAATGAATTCATTGTCGACACCAACGCCGGCACCTTGCGGGCGGATCAACTGCTGGTGGCCACCGGACGGACACCCAATACCGAGGCCCTGAACCTGGCGAGCCTCGGCGTGGAAACCGCACGTGGGGCGATTCTGGTCGATGAGCATCTGCACACCACGGTGCCGGGGCTCTATGCCGCCGGTGACTGCACCGATCAGCCGGAGTTCGTCTATGTCGCCGCCGCCGGGGGCAGCCGGGCTGCCGTCAACATGACCGGGGGCGAAGCCACCCTGGACCTGAGCGCCATGCCGGCGGTGATCTTCACCGACCCCCAGGTGGCCACCGTCGGCCTGACGGAAGCCGAGGCCATCGAGCAAGGCTTCAGCGTCGATACCCGCGAGCTGGACCTGGAAAACGTGCCGCGTGCGCTGGTGAATTTCGACACCGGTGGTTTCATCAAGCTGGTGGCCGAACGCGACTCGGGCCGGTTGCTGGGGGTGCAGGCGGTGGCGGGGGAAGCCGGTGAGCTGATCCAGACGGCGGTGATGGCGCTACGCGCACGCATGACCGTACACGACATCGCCAATGAGCTTGGGGGCGATGGGCTGGATAATGCCAGTGATCGGAATTGCCCTACTACAGCTTGTAGTGGTCTAATGAAACCGGACACTCACTTGGGTGGTAAGCTTGCCATCCTGAACGAGGTGTCTCATGACCAGAAAACGACGTTCCTTTTCCACGGAATTCAAGCAGGAAGCCGCCATCCTGGTGCTGGATCAGGGCTATTCGATAGCGGCGGCCAGCCGCTCCCTGGATGTTGGCGAAAATACATTGCGGCGATGGGTGCAGCAGCTGAACGATGAGCGTGGTGGCATTACACCGGCCTCCAAAGCATTGACCCCGGAACAACAGCGTATTCAGGAGCTGGAAGCCCGCTGCCAGCGGCTGGAGCAGGAGAAAGGCATACTAAAAAAGGCTACCGCTCTCTTGATGTCGGACGGAATGAATCGTACGCGCTGATAGACCAGTTGAGTGAGCAAATGCCGGTTTCCATGGTCTGTGATGCGTTCGATATCAGTCGTTCCAGCTACTACGACTACCGCCAGCGGCAGCAAAACATCGATGCCAGTCGACTGGCCCTGAAAGCGATGGTTCGCCGCGTGTTTACCCAAGGCCGAGGCTCCGCCGGTAGTCGGACGGTCAAGGCGCTGCTCAATCAGGCTGGCATTACCATCGGACGCTTCAAGGTACGCCGTCTAATGCGTGAGCTTGGCCTTGTCTCCAGACAGCCAGGGCCATACGCCTATCGGACGGCAACGGTGGAAAAGCCAGATATCCCCAACTCGCTGGCTCGGGAATTTACGGTCAGCCGCCCCGATAGCGCCTGGTGTGGCGACATCACATATATCTGGACGGGACAGCAATGGAGCTATCTGGCGGTGGTCATGGATCTGTATGCAAGGCGCGTGGTGGGCTGGGCCATGTCCCGGCATCCCGATGCGTCATTGGTCGTCAAGGCACTGGATCATGCCTGGGCTTCGCGCGGCCAACCAGACGGTGTCATGTTCCATTCGGATAGGGTAGCCAGTATGCCAGCCGTTCGTTCCGCCAGCGACTATGGCGTTATCGCATGCAGCAAAGCATGAGTCGTCGTGGCAACTGCTGGGACAACGCCCCGATGGAGCGCCTGTTCCGCAGTCTGAAAACGGAATGGATACCGGCGCTGGGCTATACGGCACTGCACACGGCTCGTCAGGATATCGGCGACTATCTGATGGGCTATTACAACCGACAACGTCCTCATGCCTTCAACGATGGGGTATCGCCCGTGGCAGCTGAGGAAAAACTTAACGTACTGTCCGGAATTAGTTGACCACTACAGCTGGTCCTGGGCATCGCCTGTTTGGTGAAGTATCTGCTCTCTAGCAACCAAGGCAACGATCCGTAGCTGGTCTGAGAGGATGATCAGCCACATCGGGACTGAGACACGGCCCGAACTCCTACGGGAGGCAGCAGTGGGGAATATTGGACAATGGGGGCAACCCTGATCCAGCCATGCCGCGTGTGTGAAGAAGGCCCTCGGGTTGTAAAGCACTTTCAGCGAGGAAGAACGCCTATCGGTTAATACCCGGTAGGAAAGACATCACTCGCAGAAGAAGCACCGGCTAACTCCGTGCCAGCAGCCGCGGTAATACGGAGGGTGCAAGCGTTAATCGGAATTACTGGGCGTAAAGCGCGCGTAGGTGGCTTGATAAGCCGGTTGTGAAAGCCCCGGGCTCAACCTGGGAACGGCATCCGGAACTGTCAGGCTAGAGTGCAGGAGAGGAAGGTAGAATTCCCGGTGTAGCGGTGAAATGCGTAGAGATCGGGAGGAATACCAGTGGCGAAGGCGGCCTTCTGGACTGACACTGACACTGAGGTGCGAAAGCGTGGGTAGCAAACAGGATTAGATACCCTGGTAGTCCACGCCGTAAACGATGTCGACCAGCCGTTGGGTGCCTAGAGCACTTTGTGGCGAAGTTAACGCGATAAGTCGACCGCCTGGGGAGTACGGCCGCAAGGTTAAAACTCAAATGAATTGACGGGGGCCCGCACAAGCGGTGGAGCATGTGGTTTAATTCGATGCAACGCGAAGAACCTTACCTACCCTTGACATCTACAGAAGCCGGAAGAGATTCTGGTGTGCCTTCGGGAACTGTAAGACAGGTGCTGCATGGCTGTCGTCAGCTCGTGTTGTGAAATGTTGGGTTAAGTCCCGTAACGAGCGCAACCCTTGTCCTTATTTGCCAGCTGGAGCCCTATCGCCCGCTCTTTATCGGCGTCGCGCTGGTGGCGATGTTCTTCGCCTGGCGTCGCGTCTTTCGGCCAGTGGAAAAGTGCCAGCCGGGAGAGGTGTGTGCCGTGCCACGGGTCAGGACGGGCTACAAGGCGATCTTCTGGCTCGTATCGCTGCTGGTGCTAATCGCCCTGGTATTCCCCTACATCTTGCCCCTGTTCTATTAAAAGGAGATCTACCATGAAAGCTCGTTTCGCCTTCATCGCGCTACTCGCCCTGCTCAGCACGCCCGCCTTAGCGGCCCTGCAGACCGTGACGCTGTCGGTGCCGGGCATGACCTGTGCCGCCTGCCCGATCACCGTCAAGGCCGCCCTCAACAAGGTGGACGGCGTCTCGCAAGTCGACGTGAGCTACGCGGATCTCGAGGCCGTGGTCACCTTTGACGACGCCCGAACGTCGGTGGAGGCATTGACCGAGGCCACCATCAACGCTGGGTATCCATCAACCCCGACATCCTCGCAAGCGGATCGAGAGTGATCATGAAGAATCCCAAGCCCCTGCTGCGCGTGAGCGTGATCGGCACCGTCCTGGTGGCATTGTGCTGCTTTACGCCGATCCTGGTGATCCTGCTTGGCACGGTGGGCCTGGCGGCGCTGACGGGCTATCTCGACGTTGTGTTATTGCCGGCCCTGGCCTTCTTCATCGGCCTGACCATTTATGCGATTTGGCGTAAGAAGCAGTTCGACGCCTGTTGTGACAACGGCTCTATCAAATCAAGGAATACGCCCCCTGAGTGACATCAAGCAGCTGCACATCGCGGTCATCGGGTGAGTTGTTTACGAGCTTGCGACCAGACCCCTTGGGTGTTATAGGGTCAAGCCTCACGGGCCATTAGTACACGTTAGCTCAACACCTTGCAGCGCTTCCACACCGTGCCTATCAACCAGCTGGTCTCGCTGGGCCCTTCAGGAGGCTCTAGGCCTCAGGGATGTCTCATCTTGAAGGGGGCTTCCCGCTTAGATGCTTTCAGCGGTTATCCCGTCCGACCATAGCTACCCGGCAATGCCACTGGCGTGACAACCGGAACACCAGAGGGTCGTCCACTCCGGTCCTCTCGTACTAGGAGCAGCCCTTCTCAAACATCCAACGCCCACGGCAGATAGGGACCGAACTGTCTCACGACGTTCTAAACCCAGCTCGCGTACCACTTTAAATGGCGAACAGCCATACCCTTGGGACCGACTTCAGCCCCAGGATGTGATGAGCCGACATCGAGGTGCCAAACACCGCCGTCGATGTGAACTCTTGGGCGGTATCAGCCTGTTATCCCCGGAGTACCTTTTATCCGTTGAGCGATGGCCCTTCCATACAGAACCACCGGATCACTAGAACCTGCTTTCGCACCTGCTCGACGTGTCTGTCTCGCAGTCAAGCACCCTTATGCTCTTGCACTCAATGCACGATGTCCGACCGTGCTGAGGGTACCTTCGTGCTCCTCCGTTACTCTTTAGGAGGAGACCGCCCCAGTCAAACTACCCACCACACACTGTCCTCGATCCGGATAACGGACCTGAGTGAGAACGCCAATGATGCCAGGCTGGTATTTCAAGGTTGGCTCCTCTGCCACCGCCAAAGATTGCCGCGTCGCTGCGCTCCTCGCAATGACATGAATAGGGCTACTCGCAATAGCATCTAATTTGTTATTGCGAGCAACCCGACATTGTGAGCCCGCCCCCTGTCATTGCGAGCGCAAGCGAAGCAATCTCTAGGTTAATCTACCACTGCAAGCTAAGGTCGTTTCACTTTTCATAGTCAAAATAAGGATACTGACTGCAATGATGCGCCCCTACCATTGCTAATAAAATGAAGTTAGATTAATAAAAATCCATCACCGAAAGGTCGGTTCATGTCGACAACAAACAATCTTTATTATGTTTATATGCTGACTAACCGCACTCACCGCGTTCTTTACATAGGAGTTACAAACAACTTGGAGCGCAGGCTTTATGAACACCGCCAAGGTTTAATGCCAGGATTCACCAAAAAGTACCGTTGCCACAAACTTGTATGGCTAGAGGAGTCAAATAGTATAGAAGATGCCATCAGGCGCGAAAAACAGCTTAAAGCGGGTTCACGTCAACGTAAAAATGCTCTAATTGACTCCCTTAATCCTGATTGGGTTGAGCTTGCCCCATACTAATATCATTCTGAGTGCCACACCCCTTATTATCGTGAGCCTCTCTTTCATTGTGGGCCCTCCCTGTCATTGAAATCCGCTACCTGTCATTGCGAACGTAGTGAAGCAATCTCGAGGTTAATCTGCCACCGCCGCCAAAGATTGCCGCGTCGCTGCGCTCCTCCTGAATCCGTGAAGCCGGCGCCGACACTTTCCCTATCACCGCCAGCGAGCACTTTTTGATCATTCGCCCCGTGCAAGTTGGCTTTCGCAAGCCCGTTATTGCCAAAACCCACCGTGCTGATCGGTGCTGACGGCCCGTTTTGTCATGCCTTTCCACCCGCCAGGCACGACATATCTGGCGATCGCGTGTCGCTTGGAACTGCTTGTGGATAGAGTGTCGCCGATTGACGGTCAGCATGGCGTTCCTCGTGGATAACGCAGTCGGCTCCGCAGCGTCTTGAGCACCGTCATGCGCCCGATATCCTGCCCGAAGTCGAGGATGATCTGCCGTGCCTTGTGAATCACGAGAGCCGCACGGTGCACCAACTCTTGTAGCACGGTGCGCAGCCGGCGCCGCTTGGCCGGGTGGCGAACCGGGCTCAGCTCGCCGGTCATGCCCAGCTGTCCCATCAGGCGCAGGATGTTGTAGGCCAACTGGGCGAGATGCAGGATCAGATCGTTGGTGGCGAACTTGCCGGACGGCAAGCGCTCCAGGTCGAGATCGGTCTTGATCTCGCTGTGAAACTGCTCATGGGTGGCATGCGCCTGGTAGCGCTTGATCACCGCCTCCGGCGCCTCGTCCAGGCTGGTCCACCAGCCTTCACCGCCTGGACAGCACGGCGGTAGGGTTTCCACATATCCATGCTGACGATCTCGACCTGGTGGCGCTCGGTCATGCTCATGAGGCGCCTCGTCACCGCGTCCTGCTGGCGACCGGGCAGCAGGTCCAGTAGGGTACGCTCCTCCAGGTTGGTCAGGATGCAGCGGTAGCGGCGGTTCAGGTACAGCTCGTCGATCCCCAGGCAGCGGGGTGTCTCGAAACGATGCCAGGCTGCCAGGAACTCAGCCTTCTTCTTGAATATCTCGCGGACAGTCTTCTCGTCGAGGCCCGTGGTATCAGCCACGTAGGCGTAGGGGTGATTGAAGGCTTCCTTCTCGACGTGGTTGTAAAGCCTCCGCGTCATGCGGTGATCGTCTACCATTTCCGGAAGAGCTGGCCGGAACGTCCTTCCACACGCCCGGCAGGTGTAGCGGCGACGGACCACCCAGAGGGTGACCCGCTTTCCGTGGATGGGTAGGTCGCGATAGGCCACATCGCGCTTGCCGAACCTGACAAACTCACTCTCAACGCCGCATTCCTCGCAAGCTAGAGGCTCAGGAGCTTCGACCTGGTAGTGGAGATCATGCTCTTCCATCTTGGTGCAATCTTGCCGATCTCGTTCGTATTGCTCCACGTTTGGAAATGGCGGTAGCCAATGTTCGCGGCGAATGTTCCAAAGCTCATACGTCGCTTTCAGCTGATTGGGTGAATCAAGGGTGCCAAGGTGTATTTCGATTTCTTCCTCGCTTACCGAAAAAACCGAAGAGCCATATACCGAGCAGAAGTAGCGCCCCTGATAACGGTGCGGTTCGCCTACAATCTGGCAGCTTGCTTGGGGGTAATCGGCAGCGGCATAGAAAAGCGCTGCGTGAGGAGGATCATGGGGTTTGGGCGCAATCACTTTACTGCTTAAAAGATCGTGAACAGGCGCTAAGGGGTCAGTGAGAGACGCCCTCGCAGTTGTCGTGATACAGCGGGGCATCGGTGCCCAACACTAGGCGCTTGGTGGCGTGGTTGTAGTAGAAGCGACCGGACTCGGTGCGTGAAAGCTCATAGTCGCCGCACACCCCATAGCCCTTGTTGACTTGCGTCAAGTGGGAGATTTCGGCCGGTGCCTGGCTGTCGAGGCGTTCAGATATAGTCGCGGCTTTGTCAAAACCGTTGCTGGCTTTGATCAGGCAGGCGGCAATGACCGTGCCAAGCAGATCGTTCATCGCCTGGTGGGCGACCTGTTCAAACTGATCGATGACTTCGATGTCACCGAAGAGGAGTACTGGGCGGCGGTCAACCTGCTCAATGCCCTGGGCAGCCAGACCCAGTTCGGTTTGCTCTCGCCAGGGCTCGGCTTTGACCACTTCCTCGATATGCGCCAGGACGCTATCGATGCCGAAGCCAAGCGCACCGGCGGCACCCCACGCACCATCGAAGGCCCGCTCTACGTGGCTGGCGCCCCGGAAGCCGACGGCTTCGCGCGCCTGGACGATGAAGCGACCGAGGGCGAGACCATGTGGCTGACCGGCCAGGTGCGTGACGTCGACGGCACCCCGATCCCCGGCGCCAAGGTCGAGATCTGGCACGCCAACTCCCTGGGCGGCTACTCCTTCTTCGACCCCTCGCAATCCGAGTACAACCTGCGCCGCACGATCTATGCGGACAGCGAAGGTCGTTACACCGCGCGCAGCATCATTCCCCCCGGATCGGCCATGAGGTCATTGTCTCGTTTTTAGAGGGCGACCCTGATCAACCGCTGGTCACCGGCCGCACTTACCACGCGGTGAATACCCCGCCTTACCCGCTGCCGGAGCACAAGACCCGCACGGTGATCCGCACCCAGAGTCATAAATCGGAAGGCTTTAACGAACTGCGCTTCGAGGACGCCACTGGCGAAGAGCAGATCTGGCTCCACGCTCAGAAAGATCTGGAGCTGCTCACCCTTAACGACCGCACCGAGGAGATCCGCAGAGACAGCCACCTCAAGCTGCACCGCAACCGCTTGAGCGAAAT
Source organism: Halomonas sp. A3H3 (assembly GCF_000982975.1). Lineage (NCBI taxonomy): Bacteria > Pseudomonadati > Pseudomonadota > Gammaproteobacteria > Oceanospirillales > Halomonadaceae > Halomonas > Halomonas sp. A3H3. The sequence goes on from NZ_HG423343.1 coordinate 5,486,092, forward strand.
CCGTAACGACGATCACCTCACCGTACACGGCAAGCGCTACACCCAGATCAAGGGCGATGACCACCTTCAGGTCGATCAAACCCGCCATGAGGTCTACGGTGAAGCCCAGCTGGTGGAGACCGGCCGCGAGCTGCACCACAAAGCGGGCAGCCAAATCGTGTTGGAAGCGGGTAGCGAGATCACCCTTAAAGCCGGGGGCAGAAAAAAACCTGCTAGGTAGAGCAAGGGTCTATATAAGAGACAAAAGCTGTTGACGGTAATACTCCGAAAAACTCAGCGTTAGCAATGGAGGTTCAACATTAAGCATTTCACGCTTGTTAAGTTCTTCTGCTGAGAGTGATCGATTATCATTTGCTGCTGACGCATTCTCTTTTGTGTCATTCATTTGACTGGAATTCGCTTTTTCCAATCGCAGGTTCAGCTTTTGGGCTTGAAGTGTTGCCTGGTCTTCAGGTAAATCGTCTGCAATTCGCTGTGAGTATTTTCGCAGTAGCGGCTCGGCAATTACATAGAGCCATGCTGTATCATCTGAGTCGCCCATTTTGCGTAAAATACGACCTAATACTTGCCGGTAATGCAGCTCGGTGCGAATCCTGCTGAGGTACGCACAAACGCACAAACGTTGGATGTCTGTCCCCTCGGATATCATGCTTACCGTAAGCGTTCATTCTAAGACGTCCTGCCGCCCGGCTGACATTCGCC
>NZ_HG423344.1:0-30644 GCF_000982975.1 Halomonas sp. A3H3
GGAAGAGCTGCGTCCTGGCAAGCGCCAGGCGCTGTGGCCGCAGACCGTCTCGATCCACGACGACAACAAGACCGAATACGTCGTCCAACGCGTGATGCGCCTGGTAGAGCGCACCGCCGATCGCGATGGCCAGTTGCTGCTCGAACCGGACTATGAGTTGGAAGGCTGGTGGACCAGCCTGGACGAGGCGCCGGAGGCGGTGATCAAGCGCTACCAGGCGCATGCCACCCATGAGCAGTTTCACAGCGAGATCAAGACCGATCTCGACCTGGAGCGCTTGCCGTCCGGCAAGTTCGCCACCAACGATCTGATCCTGCATCTCGCCCAGTTGGCCTACAACATCCTGCGCCTGATGGGACAGCTGGGCATGACCGGCGAGCTGAGCCCGGTTCGCCACCCGGCCAAGCGGCGCCGGCTGCGCACCGTGCTACAAGAGTTGGTGCACCGTGCGGCTCTCGTGATTCACAAGGCACGGCAGATCATCCTCGACTTCGGGCAGGATATCGGGCGCATGACGGTGCTCAAGACGCTGCGGAGCCGACTGCGTTATCCACGAGGAACGCCATGCTGACCGTCAATCGGCGACACTCTATCCACAAGCAGTTCCAAGCGACACGCGATCGCCAGATATGTCGTGCCTGGCGGGTGGAAAGGCATGACAAAACGGGCCGTCAGCACCGATCAGCACGGTGGGTTTTGGCAATAACGGGCTTGCGAAAGCCAACTTGCACGGGGCGAATGATCAAAAAGTGCTCGCTGGCGGTGATAGGGAAAGTGTCGGCGCCGGCTTCACGGATTCAGGATTCCGTTTGGAACACCTTGAGGCACGGAGTTTGTCTCAGCGTCTGGACACCCTTCTTTAAGTCTATAGGTTAGGAAAAGAATGCACGATTAATGACATCAGCTCCTCAGCGCGTCAAACGCGCCTCTTTACGGTGTCTCTCGGTTGATTATTCCTGGATGTACACTAGATCCAGCCCAAGATTTCCAATTCAGTGCTGAGTCAACATAAGTTCCAGTATACGATCGTATGAAGACTGCAATATGCCAGTCTTGCGTATCAATTCCACTGGTTCCGGTTTTTCTGACATCCTCCATTATGGAGGTGGACGGCCTGTATAGGCGTGAGCATTCAGCTTCTCAGGGCACTGTTAGGCACGTGCCTCGCCCCTATGGGTTTGCCTGGCTTTTCAGTAGAGCGCTGACATCGAACCAGTCGTGCTCGCGCAGCACCGCCGCGGCGCCAGCGGCTTTCCGGTTATCCCGGGGCAGCAGCAGCAGGCGATATGTCCCGTCCCAAGGCGGCGGTGCTGGGCACGTTGCGTGCGGAACCCCTGCCGCGGCCATGCGGTGCGTGAAGGCCTCGAGCATTGCCTGGTCCTCGGGCTCGCAGAACATGTCGTAGGCGTTGAGGATGTCCTGGGCGGCCTCGTGATTGATGCTGTACCTGGCCAGGGGGGCATTGATGCAGAACCTCGGGGCGTAGAAGCCAGCGAGATAACGGGCAGCGGCAAAATGGTGGGCACCGCCCTGGTTGAGCAGGTGATAGCCGCGGTCGTGCCAGCTGAAGCTCTCCAGTGTCTCTCCCGCGCCAGGGGCTGCATTGAACCTCAGCTCGTGCCAGCCGAGCAGTTTCTCTATCCAGGCAGGGTCACTGTTGATGAGACCGCAGCATTCGCTGAGCGCGTAGGCGTCGAGGGTGGCCGAGGTGGTGAGACCGCCCTTACCGGATTCCAGGCTGGTGATCTCTCGTATCGAGCAGCTGAAGGCGTCGTGATATACCGTCGTGATGAGGCGGGAGGCTGGCGCGAGCGTAGCGCGGCGGCAGAGCATCCCTCGAGGACCGGGCTCCCAGTGTGCAATATCCCCACCGAAGCAGGGCGGCCAGTCTTGCCACCGGATGATCCCTTGGCCGCTGGCGCTTTCGGCCGGGAACGCTACTTGGCGGGCTTGTTCGTGAAACGCTTGAGCGTATTTCCAGGCTGCGGTGTCGACCCATCGGGCTTTGTGCAGCCAGCGGCCGAATGGCAGGGTCGCCGGCATGTACTGCTCTCTCCTGACTGTCCTGGGTAGCGTCAGCCACGGACCTATCCATGGGGCAACCCGATATGAATCATTGGAGCCCCAGGTAACCATGCCTCAGACCCACTCGACGTTGACGCGCCGCAGCTCGCCATCGATGACCACTGGTATCGGCATCACCGCCCTATTCTTGACTGGGATCGCGATGATGGCCCTGGTGGTAGAGCGCCAGGCCATGCAGGAGGTCGTAGGCCAGATGGCAACCCAGGATGGGCGCCATGAGCTGGCGCTTGAGGTAGCTCGCACCTCGCGCCAGCGGCGCCAGGGACTGATGGAGCGCCCCTCGCTTCCCGCCAACACTGGGATGCTCTTCACCTACGACGAACAGCAGCCGGCGCAGAGTCGCTTCTGGATGTTCAAGACCCGCTTCCCCATCGACATCGCCTTTCTCGACCAGCGCGGGAGGGTTCTGTCGATGGAGACGATGCCGCCTTGCACCCGCCAGCGCGAGGATTGCCCTCGGTATCCGGCTGGCGTGCCTTTCTGGATGGCCCTGGAGCTGAATGCTGGCGCCTTCGACGCCATGGGGGTGGAGGTCGGCGACCGGCTGGAGGTCGACCTCTAGCCCGTCAGGCCTGCCCCTACCTCCTCTCGAGACCTGCCATCCGGCAGGAATGAGAGAGGAGATGGATCATGAGCACGTCTGTGATTTCGCACCCGACCCGCGGCAAGTGGGGCAAGTCGAGCTGGCGCGGCAACTGTTCGGGGCATGTCTACAAGGACATTTTCGAGCAGCTTCGCCCGGAGACCTTCTGCGACCCCATGGTGGGCAGTGGCACCTCAGTGGAGGTGGCCTCAGAGATGGGGATCGAGGCCTTTGGCCTGGATCTTCACTCGGGGTTCAACATCCTGCGGCACTCCATCCTGGATGCTACCGGGAAGCCGGTGGATCTCTGCCTGTCGCACCCGCCCTATCACGACATGATCGTGTACAGCGGGAACGTCTATCCCGGCGAGCACCCGGATGACCTGTCGCGCTGCGCTGATCCTGAGGAGTTCATGGACAAGCTCCAGCAGGCTCTGCTGAACCAGCGCGAGGCCGTGAACCATGGTGGCTTCTACGGGACGATCATTGGCGACCTGAGGCGGAATGGCCATTACTGGTCCTTTCAGGCTGATGCGATCGCCAGGATGCCTGCGGATGAGCTGAGGGCCGTGCTGATCAAGGCACAGCACAACGTCCAGAGCGCGTCACGGCAGTATGCGGGCATGCGGCTGCCCAGGGTGGCTCACGAGTACATCCTGTTGTGGCAGCGTCCTGATCGCAGCGTGGCCCTGTTGTCGACGCTCTCCAGCATGGCTCACAGCCAGCAGCGTCGTCTGCGGGGGTCATGGAAGGCCGTGGTACGCCAGGCGCTGGTGTCGCTGGGAGGTGAAGCTCCGCTGTCGCGCCTGTACGAGGCGGTAGCGGAGAATGCGCCGGACAAGCTGGCGGGTCGTCAGCATTGGCGCGAGAAGGTTCGCCAGACGCTCTACGTCAATGACTGGTTTGCGCCGGTCGAGCGAGGTGTGTGGCGAGTCGCTTGATTGCACTTCAGCCCCCATGGCATTGCCTGGGGGCTTTTCTCTGGGCGGGTTAAGCATCATCCCCGCCCCTGACGCCTGCTGGCGCAGCACACGGCGTAGGGGCTGGTATCCTGAAAACCACGAACCGCCCACGAGGAGCCCGCTGATGGCAGTCGAGAAGAGCAATACCGTACCGCTGACGATCACCCTGCCGGCCGCTGTCCATGCCGAGCTGGAGTACCTGACGAAGCTCCAGAAGCAGCATGGCGCCGCGATTCCATGGGGAACGGTTGAAGAGATGATGCAGGAGGTGGCGGTTGCCATCGCGGATGGCTCACGTCGACCTGGCGCTTGGGAGCGCCAGCTTTTGGACATGATAGGCCTGACACCGGAATGTGAAGAAGCCAGATACTATCGCGAGCAGTACGGTGAGCCGGCCGAATGATCGAGTGAACAGCAGCCATGTGTGGACGTTTCGCCCTCTATGATGACCCTCGCCAGGTGGCCGAGAGCTTCGGCTACCCCTTGGCGTCCGGTGCAACATTCCCACCGGCCCGGTACAACATCCCCCCGGGCGGCCCCATCGTGGCGATCGCTGCCACGGAGGGCGACCCTGAAGTGACCACCCTCCAGTGGTCCTTCAAGCCCAGGTGGGCGCCAGAGGATGCGCCGCGCACGCATGTAGCCAGGGCCGAGAGCCTGGCCTCGAGCCGGTTCTGGAAAGGCGCTTTCGCTCGCCACCGCTGCCTGGTGCCTGTGAACGGCTGGTTCGAGTGGCGGCACGAGGGAGAGCGCAAGCTCCCCTTCTACTTCCACGGGGCCTCGAGTGGCTTGTTGCTTCTGGCGGGCGTCTTCACCAAGCGAGCTGATGGCGAGCTGGGGTGCGCGATCGTGACTCAGCCGGCTCAGGGCGTGGCGAAGCAGATTCATAGCCGCATGCCGGTCGTCGTAGCCGCTGGCGCTGATGCCTGGCTCGACCCCGAGGTGCAGGATCGCGACACGCTGAAACAGCAGCTCAAGCCTCTCCACCCTTCGCAGCTGGCGACCTATGCAGTCAGTCAGGCGATCAATGATGCAACGGCCGATGGCCAGCACCTCCTGGCGCCGGCTGAGGGATGCGCGGGGTAGGAGTGGCTGACCGTCGCACTGCCCTGCCAGGAACGTCTCACCTCACGAATTTCCAACTGGTGCCTTCCCAGCTGTCACCTGCCGCCCTATCTTATGGGCGAGGCCGTTCGTAGAACGGTATGAGAGCGAGAAAATTGCTTTCGTAGACCTCATCGGTTTGGTTTTCAGGCTGCTTGGACAAGGCCCGCTGGCTTATTCGGCTATCACGCGAGGGCGCTTACGTCAGCTGTCCTGAAACCTCCATGAGGAATCCCTGTGGTCACGTTGCCCAGGGTAAGCTGTCACGCACAGCAAATCAGCAGCCCAAGCCATTTGAGCTGATCTGATTCCTTGCAGTACCCTTCAAGCCCCTTCTAGTTCGCTAGTTGGGGCTTTCTCACCTCTGGTCGCTGTGTCACCTACCGCCCTACCTCCCATCAAGCCAGCTGAAGAGTCGGCTGGCGGATGATGAGGGAGGCCCCATGCAGCGACCCGGCCCCGTGATGGAGCCAACCAGAGAACAGTTGGTACGCCATTACCTGGACAACCCTCTCTCGCGGTCACTCGTCATCGGCGAGGCCAGCGAATGCTTGTCCTGGCATCGCTCTCACCCCATGTACCCAAGTCGCGACAGCCTGGCGCGGTACTATGCCGCCGCCCAGGCCGTCCTGGTCGAGACCCAGGGCGCCTTCAACCGACTTGAGACACAACAGGCTCGGCGTGATCTGCATGCCGAGTATGCGAAGCGTCTGAGCTACGCCGGCCATATCAAGCAGCTGGCGCTCGACGCAATGAACACACGAACGGAGGTAGCGTCATGATTACCAGCATCGAATACACCAGCCGTCGCGACATCGAACGCCGCCAAGCCACCACGGACACGGTTGTTCTGTCCATCCATGGCATCGATGAGCGTTCACCTCGCTTGGCCAGGGGATGGGGGGACGTACTCTCGATGCAGTTCGATGATGTCGTGCCGGGGGAAGGCTTTGGCTGCGAGGAACCGATGACCCCGGATGATGCGCGTCGGATCTCGGCCTGGATCGGCCATTGGGCGCAGGCCCGGCAGCCGGTGAAGCTGTTGATCCACTGCAACGCAGGCGTCAGCCGTTCCGCCGCGGTCGCGCTCTGGGCGAGCCATGCACTTCGTCGCCCTGCCCAAGGCGTGGAAGGTGACGGGCGAGATGCCAATCCGCACGTTCGCTCCCTGCTGGCCCAGGTAGCGGCATAACCCCCTCCTGCCTCCCGTTCGTCTACGGTGGCCACCGGCCTGCATGGTGGCCACCGATTCCCGGCGCCAGCACTGTCATTGATCTCCCTACCTCCTCTCGAGACCTGCATCCCGCAGGAATGAGAGAGGAGATGGATGATGAAGCTGGAGCGGTTCTATACCTACGCAATGATCGGTGATTCTGTTGTTGGCTTCGCTGGGGCCTACACGGTGATGGTCACCTTGAAGCACGATTACGAGGCGTCCCCTGAGGACCACATGCGTTGTGCCGAGGCCACCGAGCATTATGGGTTTGTCGCCTTGCTGGAAGCCGAGGTGAGCGTGGCCATCAACGAGCACTCGATCCGCATCCCGGATGCTCGGACCAAGCAGCACGCGATCGGTGTCAATGTCGGGGTGACGAGTAACCACCTTGATGCCCAGGCGGCCGTGCTGGCGCACCGAGCCCTGGAGAAGGCAAGAAGCATGGTCGGCCCAACGACTCGTGCCGCTTGACGCCAGAAAGACCTTCAGAGCCCCCCATGGCGACATGTGGGGGCTTTTTCACGCTGGTGCCATGGCTGGTGTCACACCCTCCCCTATCTCCTTTCGAGACCTGCATCCCGCAGGAATGAGAGAGGAGAACGATCATGGAACTCACGAAATTCGACAACTTTGCTATCTGCTCCGACACCGTTCAGGGCACCCAGGGGGACTTCACTGTGACGGTGCTCCTGGATCGCGACCCGGACGTAACCCCGGACCACTTCGACTGCCACAGCGAGACCGATAAACAGCGCTGGCGGGATGATGAATGGTTCTACGGTTTGCTCAGGGCAAAGGTGTCTGTCGACGTGGCCGGTCAATCCGTTCTGCTGGATGACTGCGCTGCGGTCCTTGGCGGCGTCGAGGTCAACATCGGCGACGATAACAGCCATCTGGATGAGCATGCTGAAGAGCTGGCGCGTGAAGCCTATGAGCGCGGTGTCTCTTTGGTCAATGCCATCAAGTCGGCTGCCTGACCCTGTTTCTCAGACCCCACTCGCTGGGGTCTTTTCCTTTCCTGGAGTGACGTGATGACCGTTGGCTTGCCGACCTTGCCTCTGATGCTACTCGGTCAACGCGCCCCCACCCTGTTAGATGCCCTCCTGTTTGAAGCCTGGTATCGGTTTGAACATGCCGTGATCACGAAGGCACTCCACCACAAGCAGGCATTAGGCCTCCCGTCCCACAGAGAGCGCAGGCTGCTCCAGAACCTCGAGGCAATGCCCAAGCTCGGCTACGTCGCCGAAATCCGCCTGAGGGGCCGGAGAGAGCGCCCTGTATGCCCATGGCTGCCTACCATGGCGACCTGTCTTGTGCCTCACCATGTCAGCATAGAGGTGGTCGCCTCGCTGGCGCGGGCTATTCAACACCCCATGGAGCCGCTAATCGACGCCTGGGAGGCCAGTGGAGCCACCCATGACCTCCTCGAGGGGGCCACGCTCTTCGACAATTACGGTCGAGCCGTCTCCCGACTGGGTTACGCGCCGCGCAGCCAGGCGCTGGTTCCTGTCGACTACGCGATCCCCCCTTTCCCGGCCTACCTTTGCCGGCAGCGTGCTGAGGCTTACCGGGAGCGCGCTGAAACTGCCCTGGCTGAGTCTCCCGGTATGGCCGCCAGCCTTCAGGAAGCCGCCGATAAGCTCCTCGAGGAGGCGTCCATCCAGGAATATCAAGGCAGCTGTTGCTGAGGCCTCCTGGCACCTCAGGCTTTCCCCTCCCCGTCCCTCGGTCACTCTGCGCCCTACCTCTTCTCGAGACCTGCATATCGCAGGAATGAGAGAGGAGATGGATCATGAGCAAGAGCACTGTGATTTACACCAAGATTGGTGAGCATCGTGGCAAGCAGCGTCTGTGGCTGGAAGGCAACCGGCTGGCGCGTACCGGGATCTCTCCTGGTCAGCGTTTCAACCTCGTCGCCGGTCGAAAAAGCCTGACCCTCCAGTTTGCGGCAGATGGCGCCTACAAGGTGTCTCGCCGGAAGCGTGGGGAGAACGAGCTGCCGGTGATCGACATCACCGCTGCCGAGCTGGCTGAGGCGCTGGGCAAGGTCGAGAGGGTTCGTGTCGTTGTGCGGGGCAACCGCATCGACATCACGATCCATCATCACGACCTCGCTGAGTCGGAGCGCATGGAGCGGCTGCTCAAGACCCTCAGCAACGGGGAGCCCTTGGAAATTGGTTCGATCGCGCATGGCGGTGGCGTGCTTGATCTGGCCATACACACGGGGCTGGCAGATGCCGGGGTGCCCTCTCGATTGGCCTTTGCCAATGAGCTGGAGGGTGCCTACCTGGATGCTTCACTGGCCAACAATCCCGTTTGGGATGAGGACAGTATCGCTATCCAGGGGCCAATGCAGGATGTGGAGTGGCATAAGCTACCCCCCGTCCATCTACTTTTGGCCGGTTTGCCCTGCACTGGGGCCAGTTTGTCGGGGCGTGCCAAGAATGGCCTGGCGCATGCGGAAGCGCACGAGACGGCTGGGAGCCTTTTCGTTGCCTTTCTGAATGCCATCCAGACCCTTCGGCCGGCAGCCGTCCTGCTCGAGAACGTCCCGCCCTACCAGAACACTGTCAGCATGATGGTGATTCGCAATGTGCTGTCGGGGCTTGGCTACGAGGTGCAGGAGACGGTCCTCGATGGGCATGCCCTCGGTGCGTTGGAGCGGCGTGACAGGCTGTGCATGCTCGCGGTCAGCAAAGGGATTGAGGTTGACCTCGGGAAGCTGGAGCCGGTGCGTCAGCGTGAAGCCTCGCTTCAGGAAGTGCTTGAACCTCATGAAGCGGTCGCGTCACGGTACAAGGCCTACTCGTACCTGGCGGACAAGGAGGCGCGTGACCTGGCCTCAGGGAAAGGCTTTCGTCGGCAGCTGCTCGATGGAAGCGAGGATGGCCTCGGGACGATTGGGCGCGGCTACGCGAAGGCCCGATCTACTGAACCGTTCATCCGGCACCCGGATGACCCCAGCTTGTCCCGTCTCCTGACCAAGGCGGAACATGCCCGGGTTAAGACGATCCCGGAAGAGCTGGTTCATGGCCTGTCGGAAACCGTCAGCCATGAGCTGTTGGGCCAGTCAGTCGTGTTCACGGCATTCCGTGCCGTAGGCCGTCTGGTCGGCAACTGCTTGGCGAGCTTGAAACGCTCAGATGCCATAGCAGCTTGATCTACCCTTCAAGCCCCAGGCACATCCGTGCTTGGGGCTTTTTTCAGTTTCGCATGCGAAATCGAGCTGGCGCCTTGATCCCGCCACCCGCGAACGTGGCAGTCGCTCCCCTATCTCTCCATAACCGTCACACCTCGCCCTACCTCCTTGTGAGATCCGGGCAACCGGGAATGAGAGAGGAGACTGATCATGAGCAAGAGCAACAAGTACGAGATCGCTGATGTGAAGCGTACCGCCCAAGGGCGCTGGGGGGAGGTCTTCCAAGCCCTCTGTCCAGAGCTGGATGCAGCTCTCGAGCACCCTGGCACGCATATCGATTGCCCCGTCCATGGTGGGAAAGAGGACTTCCGGCTCGATCGCGACTTTCAGCTGCGTGGCACAGCGATCTGCACTTGCGGTAACTGGGATGGCTTCAGCCTGCTCAAGGAGCTGAAGGGCTGGAACCTCCCGGAGATCCTGGAGCAGGTGATGGGAGCGCTCGGCGAGAAGTCGGTTGAGCCGCTGGCGCCTGCTGTGTCGCGGCCCGTGCCGCCTAAGCCCAAGCCCAAGCAGGACATCCGCCCCACGCTGCGTAAGCGCTGGACGGAAGCTCTGCCGCTGGACAAGGGGGAAGGCAGGTTTCTCCTGGGGAGCTACCTGCAATTCCGCGGCTTGCCCGTGAAGTCGATGCTTGGCGTGATGGAAAGCGAGGCGCGGCTTCACCCGAACCTCGCCTACATCGAGAAAGGCAAGGTGGTGGGGCACTATCCGGCCTTGCTGACGCTCGTGAGGGATGCCGATGGCCAGCCTGTGACCATGCACCGGACGTATCTCCACCGTTCGCAGAATGGTGTGGTGGAGAAGGCGCCCGTGGCGAAGGCCAAGAAGCTGTTTCCGGTCGTCAATGGCGGCGAGGTCGGTGGTGGTGCTATCCGGCTTGGCACTGCGGTCGGCGGTGTTCTCGGCATCGCCGAGGGCATTGAGACCGCCCTGGCTGTTCGGGCAGCGACAGGCATGCCGGTATGGCCCGTGTTGTCCGCGTCTCTGATGGGGGCTTTTGAGCCACCAGAAGGGGTCAAGGAGGTCGTGATCTGGGCTGATCGTGACCTGCCGGACAGGAAGGGTCGAAAGGCTGGGCAGGATGCGGCAAAAGCGCTTCAGGCTCGCCTGTGGGAGAAGGGGATTCAGGCGTCTATCCGAATCCCGGATGCACCCAGCTCCGGTCCTGACAAAAGCCTGGACTGGGCTGACGTGTACACCAGTGGCAACCTGGCGAGGTTTCCTCGCGTAGGTCAGGCCGCTTAACCTTCAAGCCCTCCTAACATCCTGTTGGGAGGGCTTTTTAATGTTCAGCCATAGGGACGGGATGCTTGTTAGCTGAATCAAGTGTTTCGTGGGGATGGAGCGTCGTTCAGTTAAATCATCGTTAACCTCCGCTCCCTGTTTGTTGCTTTCGGGACACTCTTCAGGGTGGCAAGCAATCCACCTGGAGGAGCGTCAGTGTTCAAGGCCATCAGCACGGGGTCGGCTGTCGCTTCCTTTGCCTTATTTCCATGATCAGCTTTTTTATTCTTGTCGATTATGTGCGCTGCGACTCGTGGTGAATGGGGCCTAGCGTATTCGTCTAGTTCCCATGCGCGGTACATCAGTTCTCCATGCGATACGTTTCAGTTTCTGCGTCCATTCTTCGTTTTCTTTTGATATTCAGATAGTTGCGTCACCTCCTTGGCTATCTGTCAGTGCCCCCCCTACCTCTCGTGAGACCCCGCTACCTGGGGGATGAGAGGAGAGCACGTTATGAACCGTAGCGACTCAATCGCCAGCATTGGCAGAGCGTTGGCTTCAGTCCAGGCAGAGCTGGGTGGGGTTGTCGCTTCGGATTCCAGCAATCCGATGTACGACAGCTGCTACGCCAGCCTCACTGCCATCATCGGCAGCGTCCGCAATGTCTTGAATCGGCACGAAATAGCGTTGGTTCAAGCGCCTGTTCCAGGCAATGTGGGGGCCGTGGTGATGGAAACCATGCTGATTCATGGTCCGAGTGGGGAGTTTATTGGCTCCTACTGCGAGATGCCAGTGGACACCCATGATAGCCATGGCGTGGCGTCTGCTCAGACGTATGCACGACGGTATGGGCTGCTGGCGCTTCTGGGCCTGGCTCAAGGGCCTGATGACGATGGTAATGCTGCCAGAAATGCTGCTGTGAACACCTCGGCAATGCTCCCCGGGAGCGATGCTGAAGCTGATTCTAAGCAGTCAAGAAACGGCCGTAGACTTGCCTCCCCTGAGGTGATTCTGGCCGAGATCGACAATGCAGATGCTGAGCGGCTGGCCGCAGCTGAATGCTGGGTCACTACCGCACAGCTGGATGCTCACCTGTCGGCACGGTTGAAAGGGGCGATCGCACAGCGGCGCCGCTTCCTCCAGCGACAGCAACACCAACCAGCATGACGATTCATAGCCCCCTTTCCTTCGTGGAATCGGGGCTTTCTCGCGTGCATTGAATTGACCCTAGGAGGCCCTGTGACCGGCAACGCGCACCGGCTTTTTGGTTTGGCGTTTGGCGTGACCGCAGGAGCGGCGATCAAGCCCCTGTATGGAGGGGGGGCGGCGCTTGCGGTGGCGGCGCTGGCGCTGCCCGGATCAACCGCACCGGACTGGATGGAGATTCGGCTCGGGCCGACCACGCTGATCCCACATAGAACCGTGACGCATTGGCTCCTCCCTTGGGCAGGGGGAGCGGTGGCCGCGTGGTTGTGGCTTGCAGAAACCCCTCTCCTGGCCGCGGCTCTCCTGGGGTTCGTCATCGGCGGTCTCTCGCATATCGCGGGGGATGCAGGAACCCCATCCGGGGTGCCCGTTTGGCACCCCGCTAAGCGTCACTCCTTGAATCTATGGGATGGCGGCACTTCGGAATTCTGGCCCGTGCTTGCCGCATGGGTACTTGCGGCAATTTCACTTCGGAGCTTCGTGCTATGAAACACCTACTGGCTGGCCATGTGCTGGCCCCCTTGTTCTTGGCGCTGCTGGCGCTGTCACCGGCCACGGAGGCGCAATCCGAGGCCGGCTCGAATCGTGCCTGCCTGGATTCCAACAACCCCAAGGAGTGCGGCTGGTTCTGGGGCCACCTGGATGACGATGAAGAAGAGAAGGAGGAAGAGCAGGAAAAACCTCCAGAGGTTATCGCTGAGCCTCGTGAGGAGACGAGCGAGGAGGACCGTGACTGTACCGACCCTGACGAGTGGGAGCCGTCATGCGGCTTCGTGGACCCTCAGGGGAGCTTCGACTTCCAGGCCAAGCAGCGTGACATGCTGCTGAATCAAGCCGTGATGAGCCCCAACAACCCAGAGACCGTGGAGCGGTTTCAGCGGTATATGCGCTGGGCGGTCGACCAGGCCATCACGATGTCTCGCATGTGGGAGTGGAACCAGATTCAGAACCAGGATCTGAACCCGCTGGTTCATAGCCCGGTGTCGTCCTTTGGACTGCGAGCGGCGTCTCGCGCTCAGGACGGCAAGCGGAACGCCGTCATGGAAGAGATTAACGACCAAGGCGGGTTCTTGGTCTGGTTTACCCGTTCAACCTGCCAGTTCTGCCATGACATGCAGCCGGTGATGAAGCAGCTCGGCCGGCGAACGGGACTCACCATCTATAACGCCCCCCTCGACAACGTGTGCATGTCGGACTTCACCGAGACCTGCGATACCACAGGGCGATCAGTCGAGGCAGCTGGCCACCTGGCCATCGAGGCAGTCCCGGATCTATGGCTTCACCTCCCCCAGGATGACCTGTGGTTCCGCGTGTCCAGTGGCGTTGAGGCAGCCCAGCGCATCACATCACGCATTGAGGTTTTCTTTGGCGCCATTCAGCGAGCAGCAGAGAAAGGCCTGAACGCCGTTAGTGACGGTGCTGGTCCGGCTGTCGATTTCAGCGTCCCCGACATGCTTGAACGGTCGTCCGGTGGTCTGGGCGCCGGCATTCCCCAAGGAGTTGAGTGATGATTCACCGCAAGAAGATAGCAACCATGGTGGCGACCTCCGTACTCACGGGAATGTCGCTCACCGCTACGATCGGACAGGCCGAGGCGAGCGCCCTGAATGATGCGTTCGATAGGCTTTCAAGTGCTGGCGGTGGTTTCAGCAGCAGCACGAGTGCCACAGCATTTGAAACTCGCACGAGACATGGATACTCCGCGGGCGGCATGACAATGCGCTTCTCGCAGAACCGTTACTCGCTGGTGAACCTCGATCCGCCGAGGCTCGAGGTCGGTTGTAACGGTATTGACGCCCATTTTGGCGGCTTCTCGTACATTGATAGCGAGCAGATCCAGCAAATGCTGGAACAGATCGCCCAAGGGGTTGTCGCCCTCTCCTTCCAGCTCGCTCTCAAGCAGCTCTGCCCTATATGCGGCGATGTCTTGGAGTTTGCTCAACGCATGGCTCAGGCCGCCGCAAAGCTGTCCCAGGATAGCTGTGAGGCGGCTCAGGCCATCGTAGATGGTTTCCCCGACTACACCGATGAACTGAGCAACCTCTGGTGTAGCTCGGTCGGCATGTTTGAAGGGGTAGAGAGCGACTGGCTGGCTGCCCAGCAGGACACCTGTGACACAAGTGGAGATGCGGGCGGCGAAATTTATGATCACCTGGAGGCCAATGAAGGCGACAAAGCCCTTGCGATGGACATTAACGGCAACCGTACTTGGTTGGGCCTTCAGGAGGCCGGTATCGCACCGGGCAAGGACGGCACAAACAACATGGGAGCAGAAAATAAAATATTTGCCGAGCTGTTGATGAGCTGGATTGGCACCGAAGTAAGAAACAAGAATAAAGATGGTGAAACTAATACGTATGCGCCAACCATAGAGACTGGTAGCGCAATGCTTGATGTTTTCCTCTGTGGCAGCGAGCGGGCATCGCCCTCGCAAATTCAATATGCAGAATTCATAAACGATTTCTGCGAGGACAAGGTATGGCAAGAGGGTAGCTCAGGCCAAAAGATGGAGATATATACTTGCCGTAATAGTGACCTTAGGAATTGCTGGTCACCTCAAAGGACGAAAGTGGAAGACATGTCCCTTGGGCAGGGGTTCCTCACTACGGTTGTGACAGAACTGGAGGGCGCGGTTGAGAATGTGGCCTCAGGCACTCCACTGTCCTCATCTCAAAAGGCGATCATTGCCGCAGCTCCGTTTCCCTTGTATCAGGCTGTCAATGTGGCTGCGACTTATCCCGAAATTGCTTACGACCTCGTTGTAGGCAATTCAATGATCTTGAGTTACATGATCTCTATTGAGTATATCCGCCATGCTGTTCAAGCCACAGCTAAGACCACGACTGTTTCTCAGCTGCCAGCGGACGTTCTCAAGGAGTTTAGGGATGCACAAAATGAGCTTGTTGCCCTTACCTCTGAAAAGGCACAGCAAATCAACCTGATGGCCGAGACTCAGGAAAATATCATGGCACAAGTCGATCGCATCAATCGGTCGACGCTCCGCAACCTTCATGCCATGGGGCTCTCAGGCATGAACTTCGCCCGCGACATGGCACGGGAGGTGAACTGATGAGGTGGCTAGGAATAGGCCTTGCGGTTATCGCTTTGGCCCTACCGGGGTTGGCGATCGCCGAAACCATGACCCCGGGCGGTGGTGCCGATACCTGGACCTTCTATGGTTACGGTAATGGCTATGCCCTCGCTCAGATCCTCGAGGCGATCAAGCGAATGACGGACCCGGCATCTAACCCTGGGTTTCGTAACCTGACGCTTGTGCTGGCCATGGCAGGTTTCTTGGCGATGTGCTTCACCGGCATTCTTGCTGGCACATTGCAGAAGATTGCCATGTACTTCGCGGGCATGTTGCTGACGGTATACATGCTTTTCAGCTTGAAAGTTGACATTTTCGTTGAGGATATGGTGTGGGATGGAACTGGCGCACCGCAGTTTACTCAGCGCATCGAGGGCGTCCCCGCTGCGATAGGCCTGCCTGCTGTGGTCATTTCAGAAATTGGGATGTGGGCGACAAGCAGCATTGAATCTAACTTCACAACGCCGAACTTCGCGAGCCTTCGTCTCTCTGAAGGTGCCCCTGTCGGCATGGCCGCCAGCATGCTGAATGACATGAAGAACATTCGGCTTACCGACCCCTATCTGCGGTCTAGCATTCAGAGCTTTTTGAACGACTGTGCCCTTCCCAATATCTTCAATGGGAGCATTTCGCCGGTCACCCTCATCACGTCCCAGAATGCGTGGAGTATCCTTGGCTCTAACTTGAACCCTGCGGTTTACACAGTGGTTTATGACTCTACAGACCCGAATGGTGGCATGGAGGCCTGTGACACGGCTTACACCAAGATCGATAACCGCTTGCAGACCGCAGCACCTTCACTGCTGAACGGTATGGGGGAATCATCCCCCTTCTGGCTTCAACAGGCCGCGGGCTCTACCGCTCTCTCTCAGGCTGCCCTGGAAGACTCTTTCCGCTGGGCTTCCGGTGGTAGCGTCGTCCAAGACGCGACCGGGCTGGCCACCCAGGCGGCGATCGCAGAAATGTACTCGGGCACTTACGAGTACGCGGCGATGGCGACTGGATCTAGCGAGCTTATCTCTGCCCTCAATATTGAGCAGGCTAGAAGGGCTCAGCAATCTGGCTGGTACAGCACCGCGATCTTGTTCCGTGACATGGCGGGCTATTTCTTTGCCATCTTGCAGGCATTTGTCATTGGCCTGGCTCCAATCGTGTTTGCTGCCATCTTGGTGCCAGGCCTCGGTCGAAAGATGGGCACCTCGTATGCCCAGGTCATGACGTGGCTCATTATGTGGTGGCCGGGCCTCGCGATCGTCAACTACATCATGATGCTGTATTTCCAAGGGCAAACAACCGGCTATCTGGCCGATGGGCTCACCATGGCCAACATGGGGGCTGTCAGCGAAATGTCCGACAAGATGGTGATGGCCTCGGGCTTCATGTCGACCCTCGTACCAGCCATCATGTGGGGCTTGGTATCCGGTAGCGGCTATGCCTTCACGTCTGTCCTGGACAGGGCTTCTGGATCTCAGCACGCGGCAGCAGCTGCTGGCAGCATCTCTTCCGGCGCAGCTACTGCCGGTCAGGTGAGCATGAACAACGCGAGCATGAACGCCCACCAGACTTCACACCGCTATAGCTCTGGCAATGAGGTTTCCGCTCACCATGTTGGTGTTGGTGCTTCGCAGGTGACCAATATGAGCGGTCAGGACATGAATGTGGGTCTCCGGGCTGCTGACTTCAGGGAAAGTATGTCGGCCTCCCAGGGCTATACAGAGGCGACCCAGAGGACTCAGGAGGCCAAAGAAGCATTCACTCAGCAAACCCAGAGCATGATGACCGATACCTTTCGGGGGGCTACGCAGTACGCTGAAGATCAGGGTTATGTTCGAGATGGCAATATCGACTGGTCTCGAATGAGCCAGGACACTCAGGGTCAGCGCTATATGGAAGAGCTTGCAGCAACACGCTCACTGATGGAGAACGCAGGTGTTTCCGAAAGGGAGATGGCTGAGATAACTCAACGCTCTTCCACCACGGCTGCTGCGGAAGTCGGTGCTCGCGTTCAAGGCGGTTTGAGCCTAAATAGCGGCGTATCGGCCTATGGACAAGGATCAGTGCGTGGTGAGACAGGAAGAAGCTCCTCTGACTCAGAGCAGGCAACTAGGGAAGAAGGTAACAGTATCTCTCAATCCGACAGCGGAAGACTCACTTTCGCCGAGGATGGTGCGTTGTCTGTAACTGGATCTGACGGTGAACGATACTCCGTTAAATACAATGAAGGTGAAGCCCGTCAAGTTCTTGAAAGTCGTGCTGGTGAGGATCGTGCCTCGATGCTTTATGCTGCATCCACCGACTACCAGGAGGCTGTCCAGGCTCAACAGAAGGCCCATGAGGAGTGGACAGCCAGCAGGTCGGGCTCTCTGCCAACGCCGGCTAATCCGCAGGTTGTGTCCGACATGCAGACTGACATGAGCAATCTGCGAGGTCGTGTCGGCCAGACGATGGAAGAAGATCAGGCAGACATTGACGGCCAAAGAGGCGATGTAGTTGGGGCAGTTGGCGCTAACACTTCTGATGTAGGCGCACGAGCAGGGGATGCCGCAGCGACGACCGCCCCTGTCCGTGATCGCGGGGTCAGTGATCTTTCTGTCGATACCGGAGCACAGCTCGACAACATACAGGGAGCTGCACAAGCACCAGTTGAAAGGCCGAATGATTACCATGTGGTCGATAATGGGGATGCCATATCCGTAGTGGACAGGCGTGATATTGCTGCTGCGGATCAGGCCAACGCTGATGCTCTGATTACTGGAGGTCAAAGGAGTAATATCCAAGTCGGAGATGATACGTTTGTTCCCACCTTCTACACACAGGACGAGAGCGGCCAAGCTCAAGCTGTCTACGCTGTTGAGCGTGAAGGAGGCCATTCTTACTACCAGTACGGCGGCGACGGGACTTTTGAGCCGGTCGACGTAGCGGTTCCTCCTACTCAGGATCAGATTGATCAGCAAGCGCAGACTGGTCCGACTGTTCAATCCACCGAGGCCAACCTAACTAGGTGGCAGCTCCGTGATGATCAGCCTGCTTCTGAATCACAGGCAGGTAATGACCAGCCTGAAGGCTCAGCAGTAGACCAGGCACCCTCTGACACCCCAGGAATTGCTCCTGGGCCTCAGAATGGCCAGCAAGCTGCTGGTTCAGGCCAGGAGCCGGCCGCAGCGACTCAGGGTGGCCAGGTGCCCCAGGCGCCCTCCTACGGGGCTGAAACCGGCCAGGAGCCGGCCGCAGCGACTCAGGGTGGCCAAGTGCCCCAGGCGCCCTCCTACGGGGCTGATCCGGGCTTGACCCCTGACCAGGTGAGCAATGCCGGCGAGCCTTGGGACGCAACAGAGCAATCCCAGCCAGCGCAAGCACCGAGTAATGGATGGACGAGTGATAGTGGTAGCGGCTCAAGTTCTAACGGGGAACCTCCAGCTTCTTCCCAGCCGCGGGAACAGGCCCCTGGCCAAGACGATGAAGTTGACCCAAGAGAAAATATGGACTCAAGGTAATGAAAAGCCCCCGCAGATTGCGGGGGCTTTTTTTAGGCGTGACGGATAAGTTTCTTGTAACGGTGGAGGAAGATCATTTGCAGAATGAAAAATGCAATGAAGGAGGCCCAGATATAGGGGCTGTTATGGCTTATTACCCCACCTTGATTAGCGTTGGTGTGATAAAGAAGAAAGAGGAAAGCCACAAGGTTGAATCCAAGAATTAAATAGACGTTAACCTTGGCTCGCCACCGGATCGCCCTCACAACGCTTTCTTCGTCTGCTCCAATGAGATGGTGAAGCTCATTGGCGATCACAGAACCGCCAGTGTGTGATGCAGCCTGACGACGAGCATTGAGCGCCCGTTGGCGTTTTGCATTTCGCTTATTCTTTGCCATAAATCACCCCCGAGCGCTTGGTCATTCTTTATGGTTTATTGAAGTATACGGTACGACGATTTCAATGTCAAACTATAAACTACTTCCTTATCTTGTCAGCGGGGTCAAAGTAGCTGCGGGAATGAGAGAGGTGACTAATAAGATCAAGGTGTGCATGGATGATAGTTTTGACAAGCCAAAGCATGTAGCCCGCAGCAAACTTCACTACTTCCACAACGCCTTTTGAAAGTATATCCATAATCGGGCGGAATACTTCTTTGACGCCTGGTAATACGCCTAGGAGGAACATGGCGAATATTGCGATAGTCCCCCAAAAAACAATCGTAATCATTTGCCCTCCTCATGCTACTTCAGTAAGAAATTCATTAAGTCTGTCTTCAAAGTTAAGCGGCTGCTTGTTCGATGGTATCTTTGTGCTGTGCTTGACGGCCTTGAAGGAAGGTATTTTCTTTGGGTAGTTGATCATTGGGGTTCTAAGATGGTACATACGCGCTCCCATCATCATTACCGCATGCCCCATATCCATGGCTCTTAACTGGTCGGGCGTGACACGAAATTCCTCGATTTCACGCCAGCTTTCCCCCATGCCACCGCCGTCTGACATGCTTGACTGAGGCGTTGTGCGAAGATACTGGGCGCTTTCACCTTGGTTGGCCGAAACGGACACCGATCGCTGGAACCGTTTTGTTTTGCCGAGAATTTCAGCCGCCTCCTCCGGGCTATCCTTCGAGCCAAATTTGAAGAATATCTTGTTCCAAGTGTTTTGGATCACAATGTCAGCAAAGTCAGGAGAGACACGGTTCAACTGGCTGAACGACTGAAATGCTGGTATGAGGGCGATGTTTGCCGAACGGGCTTGCTCAAAGAGCCTGCCTACGCCCTCCATAACATAGGCACCCATCTCATCGAGCAGAGCAATGAAATGTTCTGGCCGTTCTCCTTTAGGAAGATCCTGTATATGGGCAACGGCAGATCGTATGTCCGATACAATCATCTTGCCGAGATTCAGAGCAGCGGTGTCCTTCCCCATTGTTGGCAACGAAACATAAAGCATGTGCCCTTTGCGGATGATCTCTGTAAGGACGATCTCGGGTGCATACACGTTAAATACTTTCCCGAATTTACCTTGTGCAAAGAGGGCAATGCGGCCTGCCATGCCTCCCAGCGTCTGCTTCATGCGGTTGAGGTCAATCTTCGTCCCTTCCTTGGTACGGGTGCGGAATTGATCCAGGAAAATCGAGAGGGCTCGCCTTTCAGAGCCCTGGGGGGTCATCCGTTCGAGGTTTTCAAGCGCCTTATCCGATTGCAGTAGGATCGAAAGATCACCGAAGTGGTAGAGCTGGCCGGAGGCTTGCAAGGCTGCGATGATGACAGTCAAGGCGTGGTTGGCCGACTGTCGGTAGTGATCCGCGCCAGGGTTGTTTTCGGCGGAGGGGATCAAATTCATGAGGCGGGAGGCTACCTCATCTGGATCACCATGGAGGACGGGGTTGTAGGTGTTAGCATTGTCAGGATCGGAGACATCGATGATATAGAGTTCATCCTCTCGCCCGGTCACTTTGGCCATGTAAGCGAGATGGTCACGAGTATCGCGATCGATCTTCGCATCGATGAAGAGCCAGCCCCCTCCTCTTGCGGTCTGCTGCCACAGGATGTATTCACCAATGGTCGTTTTACCCACGCCGGATTGCCCCACGATCGCCGTGTGGCGTTTCCCGAGGTTGTCTGGCATGTTGACTCGGGTGTTCTTATCGGTTGTCAGGCCAATGTGCAGGCCACTGCCTTTGTCATCGATGGGCTCATCTGACGGAAGAACAAACCCTTCACGCGAGTCCTCATCGATTCTCTCAAGGGTCGCCATGGCTTGGCTCCAGGTGAGCTGGGCCATGCCAATAGTGCCCAGTAGCCCCGCAGGCCACACAGGCAGCGCTCCGGCTGCCCAGGGGGTAGCCGTGGCCACCCCAGCTGCGATCGCAGTGAGAGCCAGTGCATCTCTCCTCCCGGCAATCATGGGCAATCCTCCAAAATCACATCATCAACCTTGAAGATCCCGGCTGCCCATGAGGCAGGAGCAATATGGCTCTTGGAATCTGGTAGCGGGGCTTGGTGACAGCGGATCGTTGGTGTCGCTGAGGGATCGGCCCTATGAAGGCTGATCAGGTGCCCTGGGTAGGCAGCGAAGACAAGCACACCGACATGGCCTTGCGGCAGCTCGTGAGGGGGTTGACCACCAAGGTTCTCGAACCATGCCGTCTGCCATTCAACCGCATTATAGGTAACGATCGATTTGTTGGCTGTACCTCCTGAGTCAGGGCCACCATAAAGACGATTGCCTTCCCCTTCCGGTTGTTGTCCGAATGCACTGGCAGAAATTAGCAATGTCAAAAGAGCTGGAATGACGGTGAATTTTCTGGAATATTTCATTTGTTATTCCTGTCAAAGAATCCGCTGGGAAGTTTGTCGCGTGAACCTGCGCCATTAACGCTGGGTAGAAGCTGGTTGGGCAACACTCGACCTCCAGGCACAAGTGAGTCGAGAAAGTTATTCCACATGCTGTACTGAAAACGCTCTGTATAAGCATCCCCAGAGGTCGTGACGAATGTAATTCTTCCTGTATAGACCACACTCCCGTTTGGCGTTATCGAGCCCTCCTTCGTGCGGTGGCCATAGGTGTGGTAGGCGGGTGTGCCGGGTGTCACAGTCGTAGCGTTCGAGCCATCACCCCAGTCGACAACGGCTTTTTCAACCTGCCTGACATTTTGACCACCATGCTCAAAAGAGGTATAGGTCATCGATACATCAAGGCGTGTTTCCAACCCAACGTAACCGTTATTAGGGGTAAACATAAAAGGGCGTTGCCCGCCATTCTGAACAACCTCTTTGGATGAGGCTGTACCAGATGCCAGAGCGTTGGCTTGATCTGAAATACGCTCGATGGGGCTCCCGTAGGAGCCCATTGAGACTAAAGCCAAGCAGATAAATGCGATTTGCTGAACCTTTAGTTTGCCCATGTCTGGTTAAACTCCGACTTTGCTTTCTCAGACAGTGTTTCCACGTACTCAGAGAAGTCCATGTCACCGAGATCCAATGCAAGGAACTCATCGATCGTGAAGCCGGAGCAGTCAGGTTTGTACTGGCGGTCGTAAGTCGTGGATGCTTCTGCAACACAGCTACCCAGGACTTCTAGCATGCACGGCTCATACTTTTTCTCGGAGTATGTGTACCACGGTTTTGCGGTTAGATTGACCTCCACGGTGGCTCTGAACTCGCATTCACTGTCAGTGCAGCCGCCAGTCAGCGTGACAGGTGGATTGCTATTGACATAATTATTCATGTCGTTGATGTCATTTTGAATATCAACTTCAGTCCACGTCGAGTCATATCGACACTGATAGGATGAGCCAATACACATCCGCAAGCCCCGATCCGGTGATTCCGTGCCGAGGGGGTTTGTATATGCCTCAAAATGCACATTGTTGTGAGCCCACGAGAACTCTCCCCAGCCTGAGTTAGGGAAATTGATCGGCCATTTCATATCGATCGGTATCCTCATCTGCCCGCCAGCCCCAGCTTTCCAGGCGTGTACTTTGTACTCGCAGGAGCCATCGTCGAAGCAACCGCCCTCAACGACTGAGTAGCGATTGACTGCCCGAACATGATGGTCTTCAGCAGCTAGTCGATGGGTCTCCCAGCCTGGACTGAACCCATAGACTGGGTGATCAGGTGGAGTGCCACAGGTGTCTTCTGAACAGACAGCGGCATAAATGTCTGGGCTTGATGGGCAGTCATAGCCAGACAGCATTGAGTTTGTATAGCCTTCCTCCGTTGCACACGACTCCTTCCACTTCCAGAATCTCACCCGGTTGCCATTAACGTTCAGCTCGCTAGTCCACCCTCCTGTGGATTCGTAGAAGGGAAAACTTGCAGTCTTGGTTTCAGCTCCTCCTGCATTTTGTGCTGCCAGTTCAGCAAGCTGCTCTCGCCCTTGCTCCTGAATGATGCGGGCCAGCATGGAGTCAAACTCGCACCAGCGCTGATACTCATCGACCTGTGTTTGGGTGTTTGCCAGTGACCATGGCCGAGTCCAATGCGAGCATATCTGCTTGGCATAAGCCATATCACCCTTGGCTGGGGCGTTATAAACGTAGTTCGCAATCGTGCAGAGCGTATTATTGGTTGGTACGAATCCCGGAGTAACCTGAACAGCTCTTTTTGCCATCCGAGCCGCAGCAAGCTCGACATCCTCGAGATCGCAATAATCTGCACCGATGCCGGTGGCCATTGAGATGAATGAGCTGGTAAGAACCACATCCTCAGGATCATCCTGGCAGCACTCCATGTGCTCGATCGCATTGAGAATGTCAGCTGATGCTGTTCCAGCTAAGACTGCGCCGAGCGGACCACCAAAATATGTCGCAAGGATAGTTCCTACGGTTGCATTGAATTCCATCATGCGACGGAAATCGCTTGTAATGGCTTTGCACTCTCTCTCAAACCCGGAGAAGATTCGCATGTTGCCATCAAATCCACCCTCGGCTGCGATCATATCCATAACACCGGCTGCGGCGATCGCATCAGAGAATGCCCCTTCGTCATCACTGACTTCAGGCATAACTTCATAGGAGCTTGGGTCGCACTTGCCCTCCTCACGGCAGGTATAGGTTTGCTCTTGTCGAACACACAGGCCGTCCTGTTCTTTAGTGCATTCGTATTCGGTAATGCTGCAATTCGGGTCATTGTTGCACCGCGGAGTCTCGCCAACATAGCACCGCTTCCTGACCCGTTGGCCAATCACATTTCCAGAACCATCTAGGATGTCTTCGCTGCTTATGTCTGGTCCGCAACCATAAGAGGTGTCAGCATTGCAAGTCGATTCACTTTTTTGCCACTCCTCCTTCCAGCTATCAGGAAGGACATTAGAGTATTGAGTGAATGTTCCAGGGTAGGTTTCGTCAAATGTGTTGACCAGTTCCCACTCATCACTATTATTCAAGGCATCCAGGTTGCAGCTGTTGCTATATGGGTCGCCATAACACATGTATGTGACGGAGTAACGCCAACAGTCTCGATGGACTGTATGGCCAGCGATTTGACGAGGTGCGTCGTCGACGCACACCTCGCCTGCTCGATAACATTCCGCATAATCGTTGAGATTTTGGGCGCTTGCGTTACCAGTGACAATCAACATTGCCATTAGCGCGAGCACTTTGATCGCGTACAGCATCAGTCTGTCTCCGGCCGACGTTGTTCAAATGCCTCACAGTTTTCAGTTACGGTGTCCCTGAAAATCGGTGCGGCCTCGTCATAGCGATATTTTTTAGTGCTGTCACTTGGGTTGCGACGATAGTGGATGGTGCAGCGCCCATTGCTGCATGTTTGCTTGATATAATAACCGGACGGTGCTCCGGGCATTAGCTCAGGATGATGCCAGCCAAGGTTTCGTGAATACTCGAACCTAAAGGACGATCTCCATCCAGATCCGTTCTGATTAAACTGATAGAGCAGGCAATTAAACGGATGGTGGCAAGATTGACATACAAAACGCCGATACAGATGCGAGTATGGCCGCCATTGATATACCACTTGGCCCGGTGTGCAAGCCTCACTGCCAACCTTTTGCACTTGCAGTTCACGCTCACAGGTGAATTGAGCAGTTTCCCGCTGTACGTCGCACGTTTTTGATTCCGGCTCACAAGTTACGATTCGAGTAGGGATGTCGACGGTACATGTCTCTGTTGTGATCCGATCAGGCTCACACTGTCCCCCTCCGTCGATGTCCAGGAAGTCAATCGTTCTAGGGTCTTCAGGATCACATGAAACTGGAATGTCGCCTTCGCTGAACAGCTGGTTGATCTGTCCCCCCAGGCACTTTGAGCGGTCCTCTGCATACTGACTGCCCTGATCGAATGTCGGGTTGTCCCGGACATCCGCGATGGTGTTTGAGGGGTGATTAGGATCTTGATTGACGCGATCGTTGCCCTGTTGGCGCATGTTGTTGCCGCCCCAGGCATCTCCATGTAGCTGGTGCATCGTCATCACACAGGATGTTCCTGAGCACTCAGCCTCGACTCGGTATGCACCGTAGAGATCGCCGCCGCTGAACGCGGCCTCGCCCCCTGCCGGGACTTCTCGCGTCTGCGTATAGCGATCGTCGCTGCACCGGATGCCTTGCGTCAGGGCATCACAAACGGCGACTCGCAGCCTCTGCAAGTCACCGTCATCGGATTGCTGACACTCTTCGATATTGACCCGGATACCACCCGCCGTCAGTCGAGCGCCGTCACGGCACCGGAAATTCCGCTGCTGCTGTTGCTTCACCTGGAGCCCAACCTCGCCCCCCAGCTCCCCCGAGGTCTTGGTGTCCTCAAGGCCCAGGGCTGAAGTCGCTGACTGGAAGCTCTTACCAGGGTCGAAGTCTTTTGCCCAGGCGCCCCCTGCCCTCAGGCCCGATTCACTCGGCCCAGCTATCGCGATAGTGCTCAATGGCACGAGGGCCGCCATGGCGACCCCCGTGAAGAGCTGTTTCAGATGAACGCCCTTCGGCATGCTATTCCTCCCAGAGATGGTCAGTGTTCTGTCCCTTCGGCCCCACGGCTGGCCCCATTGGCGTGTCGTAAACTTCACGATCTGAGCCTTCGTACCGCTCCTTGAGACGTTCCGCGTTGCGTTCAGCCAGGTCATCGGTGAGTGATTCCCACCGCTCCGAGCCGATACCCGGCTGCTCGGACGCGCTGAGTGCCCCTTCGCCTTTCAAGGCATCGATGTACACGGCTGCATTGCTGGCCCCGCGGTCTTGGAACTCCTCTAGGGCATATAGGGCTGTCACTGACCCTTCGACCTTCCAGTAGGAGTCTGGGGCCGCCTCCGGGCAGGCTTTGTAGTCGAATGCCTGGCCATTGATTTCCCCTGTCCTGGGCTCTGCGGTTTGGCAAACTCCCATCGGGTCTTCTTTGGCAAGCACGATGGTTGGCACGCTGTCGACCGCATAGGTGTCGAACAGACGGGGATCTATCTGGATCGGTGCAGTCATCCCGCCTGGACGCAGCACCTTCAGCAGCCGCTCCATGGTGAATTGCCTGAGGTCCATCCCCGGCTCTACCCCCCGGAGCACCAGCTCACCACCGGCCCGAGCGGCATCGAGGGCATAACCGCGGATCATGCTTTCCGGCATTGAGAACGAGATGAAGAAATACAGGCGGTCTTGTTCACCCAACCCAAGCGAGCCGCGCAAGGCCTCCCATTCGGCTGCCATCTCTGGGTCAGCAATCCCGCCTGTCTGGCCGGGCTTACGGATGTTGTCCACCATGGCAGCCCCTGCGGCCTCCCCCGCAGAGTTGGCGCTACCTGCCCCCATGGCTTCGAGAACTCGCTCTGCGCTTCCCTGGCCAGGGAAAGGAAGCTGGGCTGCGCTCTCGCCTTGAAAAGCCGAGAACGCGCTGTGAGCGGCTTCCTCGGGTGTCTTTTGCCCGAGGGCTGTTGAGCTGGTGAGAACCAGTGCAAGGAGTGTCAGAGAGCGCAGCATTGCTTACCTACCCAGATCAGGAATGCGGAATCGGTACGGACGGCTGTGTTGGCGGGCGGCATCATCCCCCACCGAAATTCGGACATGCCCAGAACAGCGGTTTGGTTACTCGCGACCGGCGCAACCGGGTCGATCCTGTACTGGCTACGGATCATGTTCGGCAGATAGACCGACTGGCACTCGGCCCATGGGCCGATGGTGGAAAGCAGACCAGCCATCCGGGTCTTCCGCTGCATGTACTTTCCGAGGACGTGCAGATTGCCCCCCTGAGGAGAGCTGTGTGTCGGGCTGGAGCCGGTCAGCGGGTACAGGACGCCTTGCGATCCCTGGCACCAGAACATCATGTCAAGAGGTCGACCGGCTGCTGAGGCAACGGCGTCTGGAATGCAAGAAAGAGCGCCAACCGGGTTAGCGAACAGGGCGGACTCAGGAAAGGCGATCGAAGTCCAGGTATCGTCCTGCCAGGTGGGATCTACCTCGGTGAGATCCGCCAGGTTGAACCCCGAAGTGTTCATGCACCCGAGTGAACTCATCATGTTGAGCACACTGAACAGGGGGTAGATATACCAATGAACCTGCATCCTGGTGACGGAGCCGTGGTCACGGCCGGAGCCATACTTCTGGTTCGAGGTTTGCTCGTCATACCCCTCGAGCACTTGCACCCCGCCCAAGGTCGACATGCAACCGGGAGTGCGTGCCACCTCGGCCAGGAAGGTGGGCTCCCAGTACGTCATCCCAATCCCAGGCATATCCACACCGTAGGGGCCAGGGCACATGCAGATAGGGTCCATGTGCATCAGGGGCGGGTTTGAACCACCCCCCATGGATATGCCCGCCACAGTCACCGGAAACATGTTGTTCCAGTTGGGGTCGTTGATCGGATTGAACACCTCCCCCTGGCAAGCGGCTGAGCCTGTCAGGGGAGAGGCAGTAGCTAAGCTGGCCGCGGCCAGTGATAGGGCAGCCAGGCCGGAAAGGACCGTTCGTTTCATGGCAGGTGGGCCTCCAGGGTCTCGACATCGTAGGGGTAGGCAAAATGCGTCACTTCGATGGCGTCGGGACGGCTATCCCGCACGCCAGCCAGTGAAGGCGTGTGAGTGATGCCCAAACGGTCGAAATGCCATTCCTCGGCGAAGTAGACGGCACGCCCCAGGTCAGCAGCCAAATCGCCGGGATCGCCCGCGGTCACAATGACGGTCAGGTTGACCGGGTGACGCTTCTTCAGCTCCACGGCCAGTTCGCGCTGCCTGTCCACCCGTAGATCGACAACGAGGAGCCAGTTCTGCGGGCGAACCTTGTCCAGGGGATTAACCTTGGTGCCTGCCTCGTAGATGGTGCCCCACTGATAAGTGCCGTCCGGTTGCCGCTTCAGCGCTTCGATGTCTTCTTGAAGGGTGTAGGAGGGGTCTACGAAATGGGTTTCGGTATGCTCGGCGACGGGTACATACCAGTCGGGGATGTCGTTGGTGTGTGTCTGGGCCTGACCCGCCAGGTGCTCATGGACTGAATCCCAGTCGACGCCATGAGCTTCAGCCACGATGGCCAGACGCATATCCGGCTCGCCGATTTCCCAGGTAGGCCCGAGCGTTCCGAGATCCTGGTCAGCGGCCAGGGCGGTACTTGAGAGCGCTACCGTGAGCGCTGCAATTTTACTATACTGTACTACGATTTCCATTTTTCAGCCGTTCCAATCTGCGGTAGACACTGCGCTCGGTCATGTCAGCCGCCGCAGCGATTTCGGCAGCCGACAAGCCTTCACAGTGAAGGGCAAGCAGGTTCTCGTTGGACAGCCCTGATCGAGCTGAGCGTTTCGGAAGGTCGATGAGGTGGGCTGAGACGGTGGACGTGGGTTCAATCTCCACGGAAGCCTCAGTATCGATCTCGTCGTTGAATTCTTGGGTAAAGCCAGGGATCTGTTCAGCCATCAGATCGTACTGCTCAGCACGGGGCTCACTGTCCGCCTGACCCGCCTTATGGACAGTGACGGGGAGTACGGTATGCCGGCGCCAGGTGCTAATGGCCAGGAAGGCGGCTTCGCCCGCGTATTTCATGATGGCATCATGGGAATAGCTGGCGTCGTACTCCCGCCCAAGCCAGGCAAGGTAGATTTCCTGGCGCATGTCGTCCTGCCATTGCCGCGGTATGTGCAGACGGGAGGCGGTCCACCCGACCAATCGCTGCATTTCGGATGGCGGTTGTTTCGACAAGTATTCAAAGAGGTTAGCCATGCGAGACACGCTCCTGAACGACCT
Source organism: Halomonas sp. A3H3 (assembly GCF_000982975.1). Classification (NCBI taxonomy): domain Bacteria; kingdom Pseudomonadati; phylum Pseudomonadota; class Gammaproteobacteria; order Oceanospirillales; family Halomonadaceae; genus Halomonas; species Halomonas sp. A3H3. The sequence continues at coordinate 28,316 of NZ_HG423344.1, forward strand.
GATCAATACGCTTGAAAGGCATGGCTGCGAGATCAAAGTGAGCATCCCCACGACCCGTGGGCGTGCTGAGCGCAGCTCGACGGATAGCGACCTGGGCCGGCGCATCAATACATTGCGTGACGAGTACGGCATGACCCTGGCCAAGATCGCCGAGCTGCTGACCTCGAAGCTCAACAGCAAGATTTCCGTGGCATCCGTCAATGCCTGGACTGGTGGCGTAACCCCTCGGAAAGTCCCCTACGAGCGAGTGCAGGGCGCCCTCGAGGAGATCATGGAAGAACATGAGGCAATCGAGGGCGGCGCATGGGTCGCCGCTGATGAGGTCAAGGCAACGGTGGATCGCTGGATGGAAGTGATGACCCCACGACAAATCGCCGTAGCCGCCGACGAGGCTGTGACCTCGATTCGGAGCTGGCATACGGGCAACCATCGGGTGCTGCGTACCAAGTGGAACCGTGTGGTCCCTCTGGTCGAGCAAATGCGTGAGGTCATCCAGAAGCGGCATGGTGAAACCTAGCGCCCCATGCCCTGTTTTGGCTGACCGTGCTTGCGGTCTTCCTCGCCTGTGGTGTGATTTCTCCCACCCCCACCATCACGAGGCTCGCCGGCCGGGGCCTCACCCCCCTGGCCTTGCTGCTTGGCCTCTTGCTTGGCCTCTTGCTTCTCCTTCCGCTCCTGGTCCTTCAGAAACCGCTTGAACTCGCGGTCCCTGTCCATGACGTTCCTCAGCATTAGGTCGACCAGATCACTGGTCGAAACCTTCTCGCCGAAGGTGAGCTGGTACAGCTCACGGTATTGATCCAGCCGATTGATCGTGGATTCAGGCAGTTGTGCCTGAATCTGCTTTTTGGGGTCGTGCTCTACGCGGCCAATGAGCATTTCGGTCTCCTGGGTTATCATGACGACGAAGCAATCTTGCAGCTACGCTGACTGCTGCGGATAGCCCGGGACCGTTAGAAATCGTTATCTGGTATAGCTACATGTTAGTGGCGTCGAATTCCGGCGTATGGGAGAGAGCATTGGATCACGACAATGAAAACGACGACCTGAAGAAGGTCATTGAGGCCGGAAAGCGCAAGCCTGGCCCCGGCCCGAAGGGTGGGCAGAAGGGAAAGCCAAAGGGGCCGCGGAGTGACTATCTGCAAATCGAGCCAGACGCCCCAGGCTACAAGCTGGTTCAAATCATCTTTGAGCGGGCGGTAAGTGAAGGGATCTCTATCACTGAGCTGGCCGAGAGCCTTGGCATAGCACCTTCCACGTTGAGCCACCTGAAAACAGGCCGGCGTCAGGCCACTACCCTGGGCCGGGATGTGGTAGAGCGATTCGCGGAGTGGCTGAACTATCCCGTGCTGGCTGTCATGATCCTGGCCGAGCAGGTTCATTTGGAGGACTTCTACTCGCCTCAGAATGACCTGGATCGCGCAATCGACAGGGCACTTCACTTCATGGCTGATGATCCTGAGTGGGGCGGCATGATGCCCAAGGATCTCGATGGGGCCTCAACCCACATGAAGCTATGGAGTGTCTGGATGTACGAGCGAGCCACCAAGACTCGGCTGATCACGGGTGGCGTTGACTACCTGGACCTGTTGAAAGCCATGGAAGATTTCAGGGCTGACCACCCCTCGAGCAGCTAGGCGAATCCCCTTACCAAGGTCAGGGGACGCCTGAGCGGCGTGCCGACTGGCTTCAGTAGACAGCCTATGAGCCCCGGCCCTGGATTGGCCAGTACGGGAATCGATCCCCGTTCCCATGACTTGACTATGATTACGGGAATCGAACGGGTTAGACGCATCTTGCCGACTGGCTGAGATAGAGCATTCCGTTGGTGCTCTCATGAGAACCGCTCCTGTAACGCTCTTCATGGTGCTCTGGTAAAGCTATATCAGGGCACATATTTGGGCATAATTAGTTGGCATATCAGCACTTTTTCAGCGTTCCTAGTAATGCTCGATCGCTGCTTATACTGAATGCTCGAGACTCTTTCCACATACAACGAAAAGCACATGGGCCGCTCCGCGGCCTGGGTACGAGGCAAGCCTCGAAATGCCTAGCCCTGGTGGCTTCCTATCCTGCAATTTCGCCCGCATGGACTTCGTTCTGTGAGGGCTGTAAAGCTGCGCTGTGGTGACCATGCTTGGGCACTGCCGCTTGCAATACGAAAAGCACATGGGCCGCTCCGCGGCCTGAATACGAGGCGGGCCTCGAAATGCCTAGCCTTGCTCGATCCAAAACCCGGAATTCGCCCCAAAGGCACTTCGTTCTAACTGGCCCTGGCTGCTGTCGCTCACGCACCGAAAGCGCCAGCCGCAGGCCCGGTGGCATGGCC
>NZ_HG423344.1:30744-83715 GCF_000982975.1 Halomonas sp. A3H3
GGCACACGCTCATCGTGGTCGCTCACGCACCGAAGGCGCCAGCCGCAGGCTCGGTGGCAACGCCCCGAACGGCACACACTCGCCGTGGCTGCTCACGCACCGAAAGCGCCAGCCGCAGGCACGGTGGTAACGCTTCCCCACACCCCGACAGGCACACACTCGCCGTGGTCGCTCACGCGCCGAATAGGCGTTCGCACTGTCGTCACCACTGCCCGTTGGGAATACTCTCCCGTGGGGCGCTCGTACCCCCAAGGATGCTGCCAGGAGATCGCACACCCATGACGCCTGTAGTGCTGGTATAAGCCATACCGGCAAGCGCTCTATGGGACGCTCTGGCGGTGTCCTATCGCTCAATCAGACAGCCACAAAAAAGGCTCCACGAGATGCCCCGGGAGCCTGTTCGTCACTTGTCAGCGATACCGTATCAGGGTGCTCTACCCACCCTCCCCTGTGTGCTGAAACCCTAGGTCGGGACGTGTGCTGCGAGCTGCACCGATGGCCTTGTTGATGCGCTTCAGGTGATCGATAAAACGGGCTCTACGCTCGATCAGCGACTGTGCTTCAGCAATCAGTTCGCGGGCCTCATCGGGGATGCTTTTCGAGCGTGCGGCGGTGCCTGGGCGAGACAGTCGAACGGCAATCCACTTGGAGGCGGACTGGCGGTTATTCTTCTGCTTGTCCATCCACTTCACCCACACCGGATGGGGGCACCCAAGGCACCCGTACCCGCAGCGGTTGAGGTCCATAAGAACGGCGCCGTGTGAGCGCGGCTGAGCGTCACGCAACCGCTCATGGAGGTCTACTAGCTGGCGGTTGTACTCCCCCATGATGGCCGTGATGTCATGACTCAGGGCGCCTATCATCTGGGCGGACTCGTCCAGGTAGGTTTGCCTGTCTACCGTGCGTCTATAACGCGACTTGCGCTGTGTCGGGGAAGCCCCCTCTGTGTTGCTGGATACGCTATCGGTCATGCGTCATTCCTGTGTCACCTACCATGTCCAGAGCTGGTTCCTCTCCCCCCAGTGAGAGAGGGTTCAAGCTGTGTTCTTTCGCGCCCTTCCTTGGCGAGGGGAAGGGCCTATTCGAGCGGCATGCAGGTTGTCGATCTGGTGTGTCTATCCCCGCCCAGGGGGTGCCCGGGCGGGCCTCGTGCGCGGCTATCGGGGGTGCTCGCTCAGGAACAGGCGGCACTCCTTGACGCAGGTGCGGGCGGCCTCGGGAATCTTGACCCCGTAGCGCTTGGCGGCGGCTTCAGCGGCGGCCAGCATCTTGGGGGTCGGCTCCCCGTTCTGGAGGTGCTTGTCGATGAACGCCTTGCACTCCCTGAAGGAGGTCAGCTCACCATTCAAGGTGACGCCGTTCTCGTCCGCCAGGCGCATCGCCAACGCCTTCATCTTGTCGGTGGGCGGGGGCGTCTGCTGCATCACTTCATCCAGGAATGCGCGGCAGGTGTCGAAGCTGTGCTCAATGCCCTCAGGTAGCTCCAGATCACGCGAGGCAGCGATCTTCCGGGCAGCGGCAATCATGTTCTCGGTCGGTGCGTTGGTGGCCTCACGAACGGCCTCGGGGGCGTTGTCCATGGTCTCGATAACCTCGTTGATGCGGGTGGTGATGAAGTCGCGTTGCTGAGTGATAAAGGTGTCGCGCAGCCGCTTGGCCTCGGCATCGCTGGAGGCGTTCTGGATCACGTCGAGTTCGCGCTCCCAGGCGGCCGTCACGCGGACATCGGAGAGCATGCGCGGGGTGTTATCGATGAAGGCGAGGCCTCGGGGAGTGGACACGATCAGCTGCTGTTTACCCTTGCGCTGTGTGGCGATGTACTCGCGATCGAAGAGCGTCTGAATCACCGTGTCGCGGGTGGCCGGGGTGCCGATCCCCTCGGCCTTCTTGAGGGCCGCTGCATCCTCGCCTTCTACCTGTCGTCCAGCGTTGAGCATGGCGCTCAGCAGGGTGTCCAGCGTGAAGTGCTTGGGAGGCTCCGTGCGGGCCTCGTGAAGCCTCACGGCCTCGATGGGCAGGCTGGCGCCGGATACCAGCGGGGGGAGATCCTTCTGCGCTTTCGGCGCCTGGAACGCGGTCATCCAGCCCGGGTCAACGACGCGCTTGAAGGTGCCGGCGAACAGCGCTGGCTGGCGCTCCAGCACGTCTTCCACATCGACGCTGGCGCTGACCTTCAGAGACTCTACTGTGGCCGGTGGAAGCAGCGCTTGGATGAACTGCTGGGCACACGCCAGGTAGACCTTTCGCTCGGCGTCTGAGCGTGCCGACAGGTCCGGCGTCTTGTGCGTGGGAATGATCCCGTGGTGGTTCATTGGCTTGTCGGTGAAGCACCGTGGGCGCGGCACATCGGCCCCTTCCAAGCAGTGCCGGCGACCCGCCAGGCGTGCTGGCGCCATGAGCCCGTCATCGGCCTTGGCAGCGCCGCCCAGGATCGCCAGCAGGTCATCCCGGTTGTAGAGGCTGGCGGGCAGCTCCCCGTGCTCTGTCCGGGGGTAGGTCAGGTAGCCATCGCTACGCATGGCGTCGGCCGCCTTGAGGGTCTGCGTGGCCGTCATCCCGTGCTGTTTGGACATGTCCCGCTGGAGCGCGGTGAGGCTGTAGGGAAGCGGCGGGTGCTTGGCGGTTTGCTTGGTGTCCGCGGCCAGAATGTCGGCCGTGTCGGCGCCCTCGAGGCGTTGTGTGAAGGCCTCCATGGCGTCCCGGTCCAGGAACAGCGGCTTGCCATCGTCCTGGAGCTTGATGCCGCTGGCGCCAGCAGGCGGATCGACCGGGGCATAGCTCAATTCGCCACCGCCCAGGGTGATCTTCGCCTGGTAGTGGTCGACCGGGATGAAGCCCTCAATCGTGCGATCGCGATCGACCACCAGCCCCAGGGTGGCGGACTGCACACGGCCGGCAGAAACGACGCCGGCCTTGCCCTTCCCCTTGCCCAGATCCTTGCCCATGAGCCCGATGCGGGCGGACGCGGTGTAGGCCCGAACGAGGTACTGCCAGAACCCATCGGCGTTGGCGCGGGCCTGCTGGGCTCGCCAGTAGGAGATGGTCTCCCCACCTTCCCGGAGGCGCTTGGCCGCGGCCTGCACGTCTGACGCTTCCATGGAGCCGGTGAGCCACATGCGCTTCACCGTGCCCCGGTATTTCGCGTGTTGCAGAACCTCGTAGCCGATCGCCTCCCCCTCACGGTCGGGGTCGGTCGCCAGCCACACCTCACTGGCCTGGGAAAGGGCCTTCTTCAGGTTGCCCAGGTACTTCTTCCCCCGGTCTGTCGGGGTCTGCGGAAAAGCGGTAGGCAGCGGCAGCAGGCTGCGTGGATCACGCCAGTTGGCCTCAGGGCTCACAACGGCAGGCTCGACCGGCGCCAGCAGGTGGCCAGCCGCCCATACCAGCGTCAGGGAGACCCCATTCCAGGTGCCGGTATAGGAAGAGCCGTTGCGTGTCAGCCCCAGGGCAGGGGCTATCTTGTCTGCCTGATCCGAGTGCTTCTCACACAGAATGAGTGCTCGTGATGTCATCCTGTTGGTTGTCCTTCGGTAGGGATTGTCGAGCGGAATATCGCCCCGCTCGGGAGCATGCCGACAATACGATGTCTTCCATTCCCTGGGTGTGTTGCATTCCTATAAATCGTCGTCTAGTATAGCAACACATAGGCAGAGGAAACAGCGAAACCCCTGCCGATCGAATTACGCGGAGTGCGCCCGTGACTCCTCTCTCTCCCCTGACGCGGCTTTGGGGATGCGCATCAGCCGCCTGGTCGTCCCGGTCACCGGGGCTACCGGAGAGCCCACTGAGCAGCCCTGATCCGGCTTCTCTCTCTCACACCGCTTAGTGGGCTCCCCCGTAGTAGAACCAGCGCTTCAGTCGGGCGTGTCCCGGGCGTGCTAATAGGCCGCGCCGCTCTGCCAGAGCCTATTGACTCCCACCCTGCATTTGCCCGGCTCTCCCCAGCCGGGCTTTTTTTTGTGAGGTAGCACCATGGACAACCTGGAGCAGTTGAGCGGAGTGGTTGCCGATGTCCGTTTCGTGGGCGAGGAGGGATTCCAGATCCTGACCGTGCGCGATGAGGCGGAACGCGAGGTGACCCTCGTGGCGGTGTGCCAGCCGCTCAACGAGGGGGAGTCGGTAGAGGCTCATGGCGCCTGGACGACCCATCCCCGCTTCGGGCAGCAGTTCAAGGCCGAGAGGCTGGTGACCCAGGTGCCCCGGGGGTCGAAGGCCCTGGGCGCCTACCTGGCCAGCGGCAAGGTGGCCGGTGTCGGCCCGACCTTCGCCAAGCGGCTGGTCGCGCACTTCGGTGACGGCCTGCGGGATGTCCTGGGCGACGAGAAAGCCCTGCGAGCGGTGCCCGGTATCGGCAAGAAGAAGGCCGCACGGATCGCCGGCAGCTGGAACGAGTATGAGGAAGCCCGGGAAGCCCTGATCTTCCTCCAGGGGCACGGCCTCGGCGCCTCGCGGGCCATGTCGGTATTCCGCCAGCTGGGCCAGGACACCATCGCGAAGGTGTCGGCCAACCCCTACCGCACCTTGCTCAAGACTCGCGGCATCGGGTTTCGCATCGCCGACACCATGGCGCGGTCGATGGGCTTCGAGCTGACGCACCGGGATCGCATCATCGCCGGCCTGCGTCATGTCGTGGATGCCCGCTCAGCCTCGGGCCACACGTTGGCAACCTCGGGGGAGTTGGCCTCGGAAGGCGCGAAGCTCCTCGAGGTGGATGTGGCACGCACGACCTCGGTGGTTGAGCTGCTGCTGGCGCACGAGAAGCTGGAGCAGGTGGATGGCGGGCTGGTGGGATTGCCGGCGCTGATCAATGCAGAGCGCACGGTCGCCGCTGCCCTGCTGGCGCGATCGGTCCCCTGGGAGGACAGCGGGCTGGCCAGTGTCGATGGCGAGCTATCCGATGGGCGCGTGCTCAGCGACGAGCAGCGTGAAGCCCTGGTGACCTGTCTGGCCTATGGCGTGGCGGTGCTCACGGGCGGCCCGGGGGTCGGCAAGACCACGGTGACCGAGGTGCTGGCGCAGACCCTGGATGACAGTCGCTATGAGCTGGCGCTGTGTGCGCCTACCGGGCGAGCCGCACGCCGGATGAGCGAGGCGACCGGGCGACCCGCGACGACCATTCACCGGCTGCTGGGGGCTGGCGCCAACGGCTTCGAGTTCAATGCGGACAACCCGATCGAGGCGGACGTGGTGATCATCGATGAGGCCTCGATGGTGGACGTGCAGCTGTTCCGCGCCCTCGTCGTCGCCCTGCCCGACCACTGCCGGCTCTACATCATCGGTGACCAAGATCAGCTGGCCTCGGTTGGCCCGGGGAACGTCCTGCGGGATGTGATCGCCTCGGGGCGAGTGCCTGTCGCCCGGTTGCAGAAGATCCGCCGCCAGGGGGAAGGCTCCCAGATCATCGTCCAGGCGCACGCCGTCAATCAGGGACACCCGCCCCAGTCTGTCCCGGGTAGCGACTTCGAGATTGTCGCGGTGCCCGAGGGCAGTGACCCGGAGCTGGTCCTCCAGGAGGCGTTCCGCGTGGCCACGACCGAGATGCTGGCGCATGGCTTCGACACTCTGCATGAGGTGCAGGTGTTGACGCCCATGCACGGCGGCCCGGTGGGCACCCGATCGCTCAATGACGCGCTGCGGGCCTATCACATCCCCGGCGACCGGGGCTCGGTGACGATCAATGGCCGGCGCTGGGCGGCCGGCGACAAGATCGTGCAGACCGAGAACGACTACAACCGGGAGGTCTTCAATGGCGACCTCGGGTTCGTGGTGGCGGCCGACCCCGAGGAAAAGACGGTGCTGGCGCGATTCGAGGACCGGGAGGTGCTGTTCACCAGCGATGCCCTCGGCAAGTTGCAGCTCGCCTACGCCATGACCGGCCACAAGGCCCAGGGGTCGGAGTTCCCCGCCGTGGTGATCCCGCTGGCGCGATCGCACTGGCACATGCTCGAGCGGCAGTGGCTCTACACCAGCATCACCCGGGGGAAGCGCCGCGTGGTGCTCGTGGGCCACCCCTCGGCCATCGAGCGAGCGGCCCGGCACGTCACCGGGCAGCGGCGGCTGACCTCCCTGCCGCTGTGGCTGCGCCAGCCCACCCCTGCAATAGAAGAAGGAGAGCCCCATGGCCAACCGAGCGCTTGATGGCGCCGAGAGGAAGGGGTGGGAAGCACGCGACCGTGGCGACCCCCGGCATGCCTGCCCCTACAACGACTACCGGAAGGACTGCGGCCGACTGACCTTTTCGCGGGCCTTCCGCAATGCCTGGCTGCACGGCTGGGAAGACCGAGATCGCGAGCTGGCGCTGGCGCCAGCCGCCACAGACAACGGCGACCCTCGCCCCTGACCAAGATGGAGAATCCAGATGGAGCAAGCCTACGTTCCGATGGCCCGGTGGGGCCGAGACCACTGGCGCTGCCTGGCCTACGTCGAAGCCGTGATGGTGGAGATGGCCGGCTTCCAGGTGGGCGCTGATCCGCGCATGACCGCCAATCGTAGACACTACCGCGTCCTGGCCGAGCAGTGCCCGCGCCCCAAGCGCCCGAGTCACCCGGTTCGCCCGGGCATGGTGATGCGGCCGGAGCATGCCACGACGCTGGCGGACGGCACCCAGCCGGACCCGTGGCACGACGACTGGAGCTGCGTGCAGGACTTCGCCGCCGAGGGACTGTTCACGGTCGGCCCCGTGCAGGTCGAGCCCGGCACCACCCTGACCTTCAGTGAGGCGGGGCTGGCGCTGACGGCCAAGCTGCGCCAGCACAAGGCGGCCGGTGGCCAGTACCGGGATTTCGCATGCGAAATCGGCCCGGATGCTGCCGTGGCAGGAGGTGGCCTATGACGCGCCTCCTGGTTCTGGTGTGGGTAGCCGCCCTCCTCTATGCCCTGTTCCTGACGGCGAAGCTGGTCACCCGGCGAGCCCGCCTGACCGATCGCCCGTTCCTGATCCGCTGGATGGTGGCCTGGGCCGCCATGCTGGCGCTGTCGACCGCGATTCGGATGACCGCCCCCGAGCCCGAGACACCCGAGCCGCCCCCGGCGCCGCGGCTGGGAGAGCCGGTGGACATGGCCATGCAGCCGGTCATGCGCAACGGCGTGGTGACGTTTTCGCTGTGAACGACCTCGGCCCCTTCCTTGGCAAGGGGAGGTGGCCTCGTCGGCTGGTGTGAGATTCGTGTGTGGGAGTGAGCCTGTGCGAGACAAGACAACGACAACCCGATACCTGGAAAAGCTGCCGGCGCTGCTGGTGCTGACCGGCGCGATCGCCCTGCTTCAGCTGCACGCCATCCAGTTCTGGACCGAGTTCGTCGGCCCGATGGGCTGGGCTTGGGCGGTGCTCCTCGAGGTCGTCGCCCTGTGGCTCTGGTATCAGCGCCAGCTGGCGCGACGAGCGCTGGCGCTGGTGACCAGCGTGCTCGCGCTCACCGGCCCGGTCTACACCGTCTGTGAGCCTCTGGTGGAGGAGTGGCAGGCGGCCTCGCATGTCGACGCCGGCCGTGAGCTGCGGATCGAGCGGCTGACCCAGGAGGCAGCGCGGTTGGAGGAGAGCCTGGTGACCTTCCGGGAGAACAGCGAGGCCCGGGCAGGCTGGCTCACGCCCATCCAGGAGGCCCAGGCGCGGCTCACCGAGGTCGATGCCGAGCTGGCCGAGCTGCTGTCGACGCCCCCGGCCGAGGCCATGACCTGGCGCCAGCAGGCGCTGGTCGTGATGCAGGCGCTGGCGCTGATCATCTTCCAGCTGTCGGCCGTGCTGGCGATCACGTCTCTGTCGCGCATGGGGCGGCCGGTGCCCGCGCCAGCTGTCAGCGGTGGCCCTACCTCTTCAGGCGACAGGTTGGCCGAGGGCACTGCTGGCCTCGGAGAGGATGTGGCCGTGCCGAGCACCCCATCTCCCGAGGCCGTGACCTTCAACCTCGAGCCCAGGCTGGGCAAGCCCAGCATGAGTGAGACCAACGATGAGAGCGAGCTGAGCAAGGGCCACTTCGAGTACGCCGATATTGTCGCGCTGCGACAGGCCCTGGAGCAGCTGCTGGAAGAGCGCGGGACCACCCAGGCGGCGTTTTGCCGAGACCACGGGGTTTCGCCACGGGATCTCTCCCTGCTGCGCCGCCATGAGGCGCGTAGCGCGGCAGGCGAGAGGACGATCTCCATCACGGCCCTGGAGCGACTGGCCTCCATCATCGACGCGCAACCGATGAGCCGTGCTGCAACGTAGGAGGTAGAGATGGGCACTTCACTGCATACCGTGAACCCGTCACCGGAGCAGGCCCCGGACGAGTCTCTGGCCGGTCGTCTCCAGGAGTACCAGCGCCACCGCGCCGTCATCGAACAGGATCTTCGGCGGGCCGGCATTACCGATACCACCCCTCTCGAGCTTGCGGATCGCATCATCGGCGATGCGCTGCATTCCGCCTATGCCTGCATGGTCAGCGCTCACCGCATGGCGCATGCCGGCCTCGAGAGAGGGGCACAAGAACACCAAGGGGGACCGAATGATGGCGAAGCCGAGTCACCGTAAGGGAGAGCTGTTGGCGCTCTCCAGTGGTGGGACCACCTACTACCAGTGCAGCGGCCTGTACCGGGCGCTCGTGGATCTCAACCTGGGCGAGCTGGCCGAGCAGTATTGCCGCCAGGCGCCCTATCGCCAGGGGACGCTCGACGCCCTCAACAAGGGGCTGGTGACCATCGAGCAGATCAACGAGATGGAGGCTTCCGGGGCTTTCTCGCACCGCGATATTTCCGATCAGGGCTTTGGCAACTACCTGATCAACCGCGGCTACCTCCAGCTGGTGATGATCGATGAGGTCCACTGTGGTGCCGGCTTCTCTCCCGACATCGTGCGCGAGAGCGCCAATGCGCGGGCTCAGTCACTGAGCCAGCTCTCCGGGGGCTTCGCATGAATGTCCGGTCTCAAGAACCCATCACCCAGCAAGCACCGGGAGGTGTCATGGCAGAGCGAGCGCCCTGCCCTGTCTGCGGCTGCGAGGACAGCCCGGACTACCTGCGGCGAGTGACCGACTGGTTCCATGCCCACTGGCTGTCCTGCCAGCGCTGTGGCTACCAGACCGCCACCCACCCTGCCTTCGAGAGCGCCGAGCGCGACTGGGACAAGGCCTCCACAGGCCGCCAGGCAGAAGAGGCAGGGCTGCTGGTGCCGGCCGTCCAGGTCTTCTCCATGCGCGACCTCGAGCTGCTGGAGTCGCTTCAGATGCAGGTGCCCGAGGGCGACTGTGCCCGAACCTACCTCGTGTCCCGGGATGCCCTGGAGCGCTGGAAAGAAGTCGCCCGCTTGGGCAGGGAGGAAGTGGACGAGACGCTGGCGCCAGCCGTGGCATCGGTCGAACGGGAGATCACCGCCCTGCTCCAGGCGCAGCAGGACGATGACTGACCCTCTGACGCCAGCCATTGAGGGATGGAGGAGGATAGACGTGACCCCTGACGGATTCATTGCGAACCCCAGGCAGAGCCAACCTGGCTGCCTCATCAAGCCTCGCCGACTTGTCGAAATGGCCGAGGAAGGGGCTGGGTCTGGCTGCGGACTTCACTACGAGCTTTATCACTCCGAGGTCGTGACGCAGCTTCGCCGCTGGCACGACATGTTGGGTGATCCCGCAGATCGAGACGCATTGATGGCGGCAGCCGAGCGTCGGGGTTTCCCCTTCGATGATGCTGACCTCCAGGCAGCACAAAAGGAACGCGAGACGTTACTGGCCGAGCTTCGGGAAGAGATGGAGTGACCCGGCCGCCCACCACTACTTGAGGAGAACCCATGGCGACATGCTTGTTCCATGTGACCGGGCCGGTGCAGGCCTACCAGATCGCGAAGGCGGGCCGGTATGTCCCGTTCTCGGTTGACCCGATGAACACGGATGCCTGCCTGAACCTGTATGCCACGGTGGTGCGCGGCAAGCCCGCCGCCCAGGCCCCGGATGGCCAGCAGGTGGAGGCAGCTGGCGCGGCCCTGGTGGTCGAGTGGGATGGCCCCGAGGAGGTGCTGTCGACCTGGCAAACCGTGCCCAAGCCCAATGTGCTCTACCACCAGCCCTGGGACCAGTACAAGCACGCTGACCCCCTGGAGGAGCCGGGAGCCTACTACCGGAGTCTCGTCGCGGCCGGCACCGATCACCATCTCAAGATTGTGGGCTTCAAGCTGGACGAGGAGACCGTGGAGGAGGCCTGGGTAGCCGGTGACCTGCCCGACGAGATGATGGGGCTCTGGCGTTTCGCCCCGAAGGCGCTCAGGCGTCTCAAGTCCGACCGGGGGATCAAGCGCATCTACGCGGCCATGCAAGGTGCCATCGGTGGTGGTGATAACGGCCGGACCCTGGTGGTGGATGGGTAGAACGAATCATGGAGCCCCTACCGGAGAGGCCTCTGTGACGTGCCCGGAGCTTCCCCGGGTGACAGCTGAGGGTGACCCACCCTCGGATAACAGAAGGGCGTGAGGCGCCCACACAACCTGAATAGAAGGGATGACACTGTGCGAAAGCGGAACCTGATTGCCCTGCTGCCGGCCGCGGCGATGCTGACCCTCGCCGGCTGTGGCGGTGACAGCGCCGTGATCTCTGACCTCAAGGAGAAGACCTTTCCGGTGGGCTCCTCGCTGACCTATGAGCAGGCTCTGGATCGCCGGGCCGTGTGCGCCAGCACGAGCTGGGAGGTGATCGAGGACAGCCGTGGTCGTGAGGTGGTGCGGTACGAGTGCGACCTCGAGGGGGTCGACGGCTTCAATGAGCAGTTCGTCGCAGAGAGCAGCCTGCCCGAGGAGGAGCTGTCTCTGCTGAGTGGCGCCACCCATATCGTGGAGTGGTTCCACAACGAGGGTGAGTACGAGATGAAGGATACCCGCGTCGACTTCCACACCGAAGGCGAGCCCGATGAGACCCTGGAGATGAACCAGCGGATCTCCTACAAGATCGCCGTTACTGACGAGATTACCGGGCTACGCGAGCTTCTGGCGGTCTCCAGCGAGCTGCAATCCCCCTGGGGCTGGTAAGCCGCAGGCTCCACCCCACAAGCTGAAAGGCCCCCAGGATCACTCCCGGGGGCCTTTTTCATAGGTCGTTTGTCGATCTGTAGGTGCCATGGCGGATAGCCCTTGCCGATGGGTAACCGCTGTAGTCGATCCCTGTCGGGGAGCCATCACCGCTATACACGTCATAGTTGCCGAGATAGGACTTCTTGCTGGCGCCAGCAGCCGGCTTGTAGGCGACGACGATGAGAGACCAGACAGCGAGGAAGGCGATGATCCCCCAGCCAAGCCAGCCTAGCTGGGTGAGGCCAAGCGGCGGGAAGGTGTATGTCAGCGTGCCCAGCATGGCGATCCAGAAGAGGGTGGCCGCCCACTTGCTGTAGTGAATGACCTTGGCGATGGCCAAAAAGCCGCAGATGAACGCGGCGACCCCGAGAACCAGCGCCATCAACGTCATGCCCGTATCGTGGCTCGAAGCGAAGCCCCAAGAGGCCCAGGAGAGGCCGCCGAAACCGGCTGCGCAGAGGAGGAGCTTGATGATGAGTTCCATGGCGAGTGTCCCGTGTTCTTGTCCAGGCCAGTGATCCGATCATACCTACTTTCATGAGGACGCAAGCGCCTGCTGACGCGGAGCCCTCTCGCTGGCGTCGATCACTCCTCAGCGGTGGCCAAGCCAGCCTCGATGCTGCGCTGGGCGCGGCGCCGAAGGAAGGGCTGCGCCTGAGTGGCACCCTCGAGCCAGGCGGCATAGTGGTCGAGCATGTCCACCGCCCCGTCAGCGTCTGTCTCGATGTCGGCGATGATCGAGCAAACCGCCAGCGTCTGAGCCAGGGAGCTGCTGCCGGCCACGATCGCCCGCTCCTGCGCCAGCATCTCCTCCACGGTCGTTGCCTCGCTGGGCTCTTTCTCCGGGACGGCGGCCCGGACCAGATCCGCGACCTCGCTACCGAATACCTCGCGAATGTCCTCGATCATGGTGGCTGTGCGCTCGACAGCGGGCAGCAGCCAGGCCGCGGCCCGGGTCTCAGGCGAGGACAGGTTGGCCTGCTCGAGCAGCCGAAGCACTGCCCTGGGATGGGAGTTCTCCTCGAGGCCCGCCAGATTGGGGCGAATCTCTGATCCGGCATAGGCGCCGCGAGTGAACAGCCGGGCCTGAGCCTCGAGGGAGGCTGAGTCGATAGTCCAGCTCATGGGATTGTCTCCGGTTGGTCGCTTGATCCGTGTGCCTGGAGTTTACCTGCTGGCGCCAGGTCACCGCTCAGTGACGATTTCGCATGCGAAACTGAGGCCCCGGGCTGCCCCGGGGCCAGTTGGTGGGTTATCCCACCATCGCCAGCTGGAATTCATTGCTGGCCAGCTCAGGGCGGCCACCGTGGAAGGCCCACTGCATGACGCCTTCCTCGCGCAGCCGGGCGACCGCGGTGAGGCGGCGATCCAGCTCGCCACGGCGGCTGGCCGGGATGCTGACCACGCCACGCATGAGCAGCGAGTTGGCCACGCTCTCCGGGGCCTTCTCGGTGTCGGCCGCCAGCATGTCGCCCTCGATGCTCAGCATCTCCATGGCGCCCTCGGGGTCAACCTCGAGGCGAGAGCCGGTGGCCACCGTGACGCCAGCATGGGCCATGAGCGGGGTGGTGACAGAGCCCAGGGTCTCCCCTTCCAAGGGGTGCAGTGATTGGCCGCCTGCCTGAGCCGGGGCTGCGGTGCTGGCGCTGGGAATGGGGAAGCGCTTGCCCTGGTGGTGGACTTCGACCCAGGCGCGGGTGGCCTCCCACGGGCGCACCTGGATGCCACGGATTGCCCAGTTCCACTCGATCGCGACCAGCTCCTGCGGGGTGATGATCTGGAAGGCCGGGTTGTCAGAGCGCTCCATCTCCTCGGCGTCGAGGGTCAGGCAGGCCCGCAGCAGGTCCAGCAAGACTCGGCCGCTATAGCCAGCAGCGCTGATATTGATGTCGCCACCGTCTTTGATGTCGGTGCCGATGAAGTTCCGGGCGCCCACGTCATGACGCAGTGAGACGATGTACTGGCGCAGCGCCAGCAGCGGCGCCATCTCCGGGTTGTCCTTGGCCATGTTGGTGAGGCTTTCGTCAGACTTGCCGGCATACGGGCACGCCCAGCAGCCGGTGCGAGCGCCGCACGGGGTCCGCTTGCCGCTGTCGCCGACGATGGAGCACTCGCCGTTGGCGCTGTTGTAGACCTCCAGCACGTCCGCCAGAGAGGTGGCGTAGCTCGGGAAAGGCCCTCCCTGTCCAAAGGGCTGGGCGAACAGGATGTAGTCCCACACGTCGCTGGTCGTCCAATCGGCAATGGGGTAAGCCAGCAGGCGCCCCTGGTGATCCACCACGCCGCTCCCGGCGCCCTGGTCGGCCATGTTCGCCGCACGGCGAGCGGACTCCTCGAACCGGCTGCCCAGCAGAGTCACCTGACGCACTCCCTTGGGAAGGGACTTGGCATGCTGGCGCTTGAGCGTGTCGATCGGCTTGATCTTCCAGTCGACAGAGCAGTATTGGCTCTGCCCTTCGCTGGGCCAGGCCATTTGGCGGCGGCCACCCAGGACGCTCACCTGCCAGCTCTCGGCCAGGCTCGGCAAGGCCCACTGTGCCTTCAGGGGGATGGCGTGCTCGGCGCAGAACGTCCGCATGGCTCGCAGATGGCTGCCGACATGGCGCTCGATCACGGGGTTCTCGATGCCGGTGTTGGAGGTCACGGCCATGTGCTCGATGTCTGCACTCAGCTTCCCTTCCTGCGCCAGCTCGGCCAGGGCCGCCAGCGCGAGGCTGGTGACCACGGTGGAGTCCTTGCCGCCCGAATAGGCGATCAGCAGTGAGGTGGGTTGCTCGGTGACGATCGCCTTGAGGAGGTCGATAGCCTGACGCGCCCGCTGGGGCAGCGGCGCCGCGGCCGGCTCGAAAGTGGTCGGTGCTGCGGTTTCGGTGTCCAGGTTGATCGCCAGGTTCATGGTCTACTCCCTTCCCTTGTCGTTGTTCGGCTCGTGCGATGCGTGGTCGTGCTTCAGGCGCTGGCGCCTTGATGGACCTGGCCGACCAGCCGCGCCCCATCGGCGCTGTATTCGATGACGCCGACTTGCTCGTGAGGACGAGCACGGCGGGCCATCTTCTCGGCCTCGCGCTCGGCGACTTCCTGCACCGGGTAGGTCTGCGTTGAGATCGGCATCCACTGGTTCCCGGGCTCGCTCTGGCTGGAGAGGCCGGCGACGACATAGAGCGGGTGCATGATGTTGAGCTTCATGGGGCTTCCTCACGTTTGGATGTTGGTAGCTGGTTACAGGCGTTTCACGATGTCGTTGGGCGTCTCAGAGGTGGCCATGATTCTTCCGGTCTTGTGCCACCGCTCGGCGGTGCCGCAGCTGGCATAGCGCCCAGTGCAGTTGAAGTCGTGCCGGCTGGAAACCCGCTCGACCAGGACGCGCTCTCCGGCCCGGGTCAGGTAGTGGCCGGGCTCGACCACGATGGTGGGAAGAGAGAACAGGGGGATGAAGTAGGTCGTCATCGATGCTCGTCCTGTGTTGGCGCTATTCGGGAGGCCCTGGCCTCCACCTGATGACTGTTATTCTAGTGTGCAATGCACACTTTTTCAAGGAGGGCGCACACTTTTTTTGCCGGAAAGAAGATAGGTTTCCGATGTTCATAAATATCTATCAGGCGCTATCGTGGGGATGGGGCACACTTGCAAAGGTGTGCATTGCACATATAACATTCGCGTTATGTTCAAGCCGTGCAACCGGAGGCTATATGTCGGGTGAAGAGATGCGTGACCGCCAGCTGGCGACGATCAAGGGCCACGCCGAAATTCAGCGCCTCATCCGCGACAACGAGGAGGTCGCTCAGCTCGATCCTTGGACGACTATCGAGATTCATCAGGCTGTCGACCGCCTCGTAGGGATCGACCTCGATCTGAACGACCGAGAACTATTCGGCGAACTGCTGGCGCACTTCAACGCTGAGGAGGCCCAGGAGCCCGCGCCCGGGTCGGCGCTGGATCGTGCCCGCCAGCGCTGGGGGCTTGAGGCGTGACCCTTCCCTGGCGCCAGCAGAATGTCGCAGGCGCCTCCATGAACCTGGCCACTCGCCGAGGTGGGCGGCCCTGAGTGAGAGACGTAGATGAGCAAATCGGAGACATCGACCACATCGAACAACGAGGCCTTGCGCCAGCTCATGGAGCGCCATGGGCTGAAGCAAGAGCATGTCGCGACCCTGACGGGCTACAGCGTCGAGACGGTGAAGGGCTGGTTTGCCTCACCGGAGTCGACCCGCTATCGCACGGTGCGTAAGCCGGTACTGGAATCTGTGCGTCGGGCTATCGAGCTGGGCGAGCACTACAACCTGGAAGGTGTGAAGATCCCCAAGCCGAAGTCGTGATGGGGAGGGGCTGAGAAGGCAAGGAGGTGTTGAGATGGGAGCTGCGATCGCACATTACCACGTCATGTCGGAGCAAGAGCTGCGGTGCGAGTGCATTCGCCTGGCAAGACGTGTAGCCCGCCTGGAAGACGAGAAGGCCCAGGCCATTGAGCGCCGGGACCACTGGTTCAGAGAGCGCGAGCACGAACTGGATGCGAACGAACGGTTGCGGCAGCGGTTAGCCACACAGGGCGGAGTCGAGGCGAGACGCCTCGGCTGATCAACGCCTCACCCTGCTGTGGCTCAGCGCCAGCGATGTGGTAGCTCTGGGATCAGCGCCAGCTGGTCAATCGGCCCAGGTCGCAGCTGGATCATGCCATGACTGGCTAGCTCGCCCAGGAACTCAGCGACCGCGCCGAGAGGCCTGGGGAGTTGTGCCAGCGCCAGTATTCCAGGGTCATCGGAGAGCACCCGGTAATACTGGGCAGTATTCAGCAGCTCTTCGGCAGCCAGGAGAGGTCTCGCGGGTCGATAGCCGAATTCCTTGATGCAGCGCTCAACGTCGAGAATGGACACCCACTCCTGCTTGCGGAGGTGACTATGGGTATAGACTTCCTCGAAGAAGGCAACCAGCTTCCACTCCTGAGGCGACACGTTGAACATCCAGTCATAGGCAATGGAAGTCGCCAGGGCGCGTGGGGTCTCGGTGACCTCCATCTTCGCCATAGCGCGGGGCACATGGCGACGTGCCATCGGTAGCGCCAATCGCTCCGGCACAGAGGCATGACGCCATTGCGCCTCCAGATCCTGGCAAGCATTGAGGAGGTGCTGTGCTTTCCCGCGCATGCCGTCAAGGTCCAACTGGCTGCGCTCCTCTTCCCAGGCGAGTTGCTGGCGCTGCTTCTCCTCGGCCTCCCGGCGCTGCCTGGCCTCTGCCGCTTGTTGAAGTTCCCTTTGTGTTCGCTGGCGCCTCTCTTCTTCCTCCTGGCGGCGCTTCTTCTCGTCCTCCTGACGGCGCTTTTCGGCCGCCTCCTCCAGCTTCTGGTAGTGCGCCTCCATGCGGGCATAGTGTTCGCGGAGACGGCGACCCTCCTCCTCGCGCTCCTGGCGAGCTTTCTCGATGCGAGCGTTTTCTCGGTCGATGGCTTGCTGGAGTCTGGGCTGTAGAGCGGCTTCGGCCGCAGCGAGCTTGGGGTTCACGATCCAGTAGGCGCGTCCCCGGTCATAAACGTAAGACTCCAGCTCGGCCGGTGTCACTGTCCGGGGGATGTCGCCTAAATCGATCTCGATGCACCGTAGTCCTCTCGCTTCCAGACGACGCAGCTTCTCATCATCGATGTAGTGCGTTACGGCGACCTCGATCAGGATCTCGTTTCCTGCCAGGGTCACAATGAGGTCTGGGCGTATGTCGCCCAGGTGGTGCTCCAGTTTGGCCCTGTCGACCGGCTGACGATCGCACCCCTTGAAGATGACCTTGGACTCCCTGACCGAGTATCCCAGGCTGTCCTTACCCTCGAGTGATGCTTGCAAAAGAGGAACTGGAATCGCCAGGTTATCGGCAATCATCTGCTTTGCTGCGAGGTGAATGCCGGTTTCTGCGCCTCCGGCGCAGGGCCGGTTCCCGCCTGAATGGGCGAAGTGGTGCCGGTTCACCTCTCCCATACGAGCCGTCAGTGGCGACTTGCACTCAGGGCAGACGCAGCCGCAACGGCTCCCGCGTTCGCCTCGAGATAACTGGCTGACATGGACAAGGCGATCATCTCGCAGGCCATAGGGGATTTTGGCGTCGTAAGCCATGGGCAGCTGGCGCCAGCAAAGCCGGCAATTCCTTCTTGGCCAGGGTGTGTGGGAGGACTGGTTAAGCGGCAGCTAGGGCAAAGCGGCCTTCTACTACTAGCCGCCTGCCTTAGCCATGGGAGGCAGGAGCCTCCCATCTGTCATTTCGGGGGCTCTACCCCGACAAGGACAGCATCAACACCATGGGGTCGAATGGCGTCTCGATGAATCCGTGACGTTTGTAAAACGCCGCCGCCTCTTCATCAAGCGCGTGGACCAGCAATGCACGCACCGCAACATGCTCAGCAGCAGCGAGGGCGCGATCGACCGCTTCGGCCAGAAGGTCGGCACCGAGCCCAATCCCTTGGCAGCGCTGGTCTACCGCCAGCCTGCCCAGCACTACCACGGGTATTTCCGTGGGCATGTTGCGCTGCATCCTCTTGGGGGCGCTTTGGCGCATCACTGCCCCCGTGGCCAGCGATATATAGCCAGCCACCTGATCCCCGCTTTCATAACAGACCACATAGGTAACGGTCGCCCGACGCCTGGCGTTTTTCAATGCTCTCAACTTCAGGAAGTCATTGAGCGAGGGGCGGCCACAGTCAAACTCAGATATATCATGATGCTCCCCGAGTTTTTCGGGAGCCTTAATCTTTACGTCCAGCGTTTCTTTCGGTTCATCAGCTTCACTACACATGGGTTATCCTCGATAGGGGTTTCCAGCGCCCTTTCGAAGGCTTCAAACGAGTCGTCATCCAGCATAAATACCTGCCGATCCAGCAAAATATCTTCGGCACGGCGGCATGCTGCTTCGAGAACGAAACTGGTTCGATCTCCACCCAACTCGGCGACAGCCCTATCAATAAGGGCGCGTTTACGACTCTCAACGCGCATATTGAGAGGCAACAACTTGTCTCGCGCCTCTGCAACTTGGCTCATAATATTTACCTGCTCAGTGGATGGGCTATAAGCTCTCCTTTGACCCTGGCGGGCCGGTTTACATCCGCCGCGATTTGCATATCCGCAGCTTGTCCATGGCGATATTTGATTTACACATGTCTTTCTCCTTTTGGTTTATATCGTGCGAAGTAGCCAGGCTCTTCGTCATCGAGGTCAGCTGGCTTGGTCCAGTGACAAGGTTAAGATAGCACTCTGTAACGCTCATGTCTATACGTGTAGCCATAGGCGTTACTGGGGGGGGGTAGGTTGCTGGCGCCCGGCGCCCCTTGGGATGTAAGGCTGGCTTGCAGCAATCCTGCTGTCTCTCCGATACTGTGCATATGTACAGTTATGAGAGAGAGCCATGCCACCCCTTCAGCATGATGACGTTACCGCCTGGGGCCTTGAGATCCTGGGCCAATCGGCCTGCGATTCCCGCCATGCCCTGCCGCTGATGGCTGGGGATATGACGGGGATCTACTCATCGTGGACCGATTGCTGGCGCCTGTGACGGGTGACATCATTGTAGTCGCCCTCGACGGGGAGCTGACTTGCAAGCAGATGGGCCGGTGGCATGGCCAGCCGGCGTTGCTGTCGGGGAACCCCGAGTATCCGCCCATCGCGCTGCGTGGCGTGGAGTGTGAGACTTGGGGCGTGGTCACCCACAACATCCATTCCCATCGTCGCCGAGGCCGGTGATGATCGGGTACTGCGACTGCAACAACTTCTACGTCAGCTGCTTCCGGGTGTTCATGGCGGAGCTGCTGGGTCGCCCGGTGGGGGGTCTCTCTTCAGGGGATGGCTGCCTCGTAGCCCGCTCGAACGAGCTGAAGGCGATGGGGGTGACCAACGGCAGACCGGTATTCAATCTGCCTCATTAGGTGCGCCGGCAGACCGTGTTGCTGAGTTCGGCCTACCCGCTGTTCGGGGAGTGCTCACGGCGTGTGGTATCCATCATGCAGGCATTCACCGCCCCCGTTGAGCCGTACCCAATCGATGAGCTGTTCTTCGAGATGTTGGTTCTTACCCCCGAGGTTCTGCAATCGCACTCCCGCGATCTGCGTCAGCAGGTTCAGCGCTGCATGGGCATCCCGGTATCGATTGGGGTAGCGTCCTCTCGCACCCTGACTTTATCCGTAGATGTCGGGTCCCGTTTGGTTGATCTTGCCCACCAACAGTGGGCACCCCGTTAAGGCAGTACACTGAACGAGGTGACCCTCATGCCAAGGCAAGCAACGTCGATGAAGAGGACCCGTACCCGTTACTCCCAGGCCTACAAGGACGAAGCCCTGGCACTCGCGGACAGTGTTGGTGCCAGTGCCGCCGCCCGCGAGCTGGGTCTTCAACCCAGCCAGCTCTACCAATGGTGAGCCAAGGCTCAGCAGCAGCAGAGTGCTTCGGCTCGCGAGCAGGCCTTGGCGGAAGAGAACGCGAGGCTCAAGCGTCAGCTGGCTGAGAAGTCGGAAGAGCTTGAAATTGCAAAAAAGCCGCGGTGTACTTCGCGAAAAGCCTGAAGTGAAGTACGCCTTCATTGAGCAGCATCGTCAGGCCTTCAGCATTCAACAAATGTGTGCGTTTCTTGGTGTCGCCCGCAGCGGCTACTACGCCTGGCGACAGCGGGGAGGTGAACCGTCTCCCCGCCGCCGCCGGCAAGCGCTTACCGATCAGCGCGTAGCTCAGGCCTTCAAACAGGGCAAGGGGCGCTCAGGTGCCCCCAGGCTGACCCATGACCTGAACGATGCCGGCGTGGTCATCTGCCGCAATACCGTGGCCGCCAGCCTCCGTCGGCAAAACCTGCGGGCGAAAGCCGCGCGTAAGTTCAAGGCCACGACGAACTCACGGCATGGCCTGCCAGTCGCACCGAAGCTGCTGGAGCAGGTCTTCAGCGCTACAGCGCCGAACCAGAAATGGGTCGGCGACATCACTTGACCACTACACGGTGAGGGCTGGCTCTACCTGGCGGTGCTGATTGATCTGTACTCACGCAAGGTGGTCGGCTGGGCGATGAGCGAGCGCTTGACGGCGGGCCTTGTCGGCGATGCCCTCCAGATGTCGCTGTGGAGCCGCAAGATGCCCAAGGGAGTCATCGTGCATAGCGACGTGGTAGCCAGTATTGTTCGTCCCTATACCAGTCGTTGCTGACCCGGCACGACCTCCGGTGCAGCATGAGTGCCAAGGGCAACTGCTACGACAATGCCTGAGCCGAGAGCTTCTTTCACAATCTCAAGGTCGAAGCCATTCACGGCGAGCGATTCGCGACCCGAGAATCCATGCGACGGAAGGTGTGCGAGTACATTGAGTTGGACTACAACCGGCACCGCCGGCACAGTGCGATCGGGATGATCAGCCCAGAGGCCTTCGAGGCCCGAATGATCGCTTAGATCGGTTTCCACCAATGCTGGGTAAGATCAGTATCCGAAAGAGCCGCCCTGTTGAGCTGCTTGAGCTCGATGTCAGCGCCTTTGATCTATCGGAAGGCGTGGAAGACGCAGGGTAAGGGAATGGGGGGCCAGATGCCCTGAGGTTGTTACTAATCGGGTGGTCAATCACACGGGACCTGAAAGCCAACAACTATGGTGAGCCAAGGTATCAGGTAGCCGCCACGTTATCTTATCTGTGGGGCTGCTATCGTGGCGGCACTCCCACTCTGCAGGAGATTCCCATGTCCCGCTTTCTGGTCTTTTTGGGCTCGGCCCGTGACAGCACCCCGCCCGCCCCCGCCCGGCTCGGCCTGCGCGTGGCCCGCGCCTGCGTGGAACTGCTCGAGGCCGACGGAGCCAGCGTGGAGTTGATCGACCCGCTTGCGATCGAGCTCAGCGCTGTGTTCAAGCCCCATTTCGCCTACGCGAAGTCGAAGGTGCCCGAGGCCCTGGCGAGCCTGGCCGACAAGATCGCGGCGGCCGACGGCTACGTGATGGTCAGCCCCGAGTACAACCACTCCATGAGCCCGGCGCTCGCCCACCTGCTCAACCACTTCGGCAGTTCCCTCTACGCCTTCAAGCCCAGCGCCATCGTTACCTACTCGGCGGGCCAGTGGGGCGGCGCCCGGGCCGCGGTCAACATGCGCACCTTCCTCGCCGAGTTGGGCTGCCTGCCGGTCTCAGCGATGATCCATGTGCCGAAGGCCCAGGAAGCCCTCGACGAGGACGGATGCTTCCGCGAGGACCCGGACCGCTGGGCCGGCTACTTCGGTCGCACCCTGGGCCAGCTCGGGTGGTGGGCCGAGGCCGCCGCCAGGCAGCGCGACATCCGGGACCCCCACGAGGTCTCGCCGGCCTTTCAGCGCGCCCCGGACCAGCGCAACGCGCCGTCATCCGGAGACTGATATTGAACATATATGCTTTTCCATATATTCTTCTCCATATATGCTAAGCAACAACACAGCCTGACCCCCTGACCTCAACGCCTGTCTCGATGGAGACACCATGAACGTACTGTTTCTGTGCACCGGCAACTCCTGCCGGTCCATCTACGCCGAGGCCCTGTTCAACCACCTGACCGAGACCCGGCATCGCGCCTGGAGCGGTGGCAGCCATCCCGTCGGCGAGGTCAATCCGCTGACGCTGATCTGGCTGGAGAAGGCGGGCATTTCCACCCGTGGACTCACCAGCAAGTCCTGGGACGATCTCGAGGTGACGCCGGATGTCGTCATCACCGTCTGCGATGATGCCGCCGGCGAGGCCTGCCCGCTGTTCCTCGGCAGGGCCGTGCGCGTCCACTGGGGCGTGCCGGACCCCTCCAAGGCCGAGGGCAGCGAGGCCGAGATCGAGGCCGCCTTCGCCAGCGCCTTCGGCGCCCTGCGCCGGCGCATCGAGGCCATGCTCGCCCTGCCGCTGGATGAACTACCTTCCGACGCACTGCAGCAGGCCCTGGAGGAGATCCACCAGCGCGCCTCCCGGGAAGAGGCCCCTCAAGGAGACACCCCATGACGACCCATCCCCTGGACGACCTGCCCAATATCGACCGCGAGCTGTTCCGGGCACCCGATGCCGCTAGTCTGGGCATCCCCATGAACCGCGACCATGCACCGCGCATCCTGCTGCTCTACGGCTCGCTGCGAAGCCGATCCTTCAGCCGCCTGGCGGTGGAGGAGGCCGCCCGGCTGCTGCGCGCCATGGGCGCCGAGACCCGCATCTTCGACCCGCGGGGCCTGCCGCTGCCCGACGCCGAGGAGGCGACCCACCCCAAGGTGGCAGAGCTGCGAGAGCTGGCCGAATGGGCCGAAGGCATGGTGTGGTGCTCGCCGGAGCGCCACGGCGCCATGACCGGCATCATGAAGGCGCAGATCGACTGGATTCCCCTGGCGCTGGGCGCGGTGCGCCCCACCCAGGGGAAGACCCTGGCGGTGATGCAGGTGTGCGGCGGTTCCCAGTCGTTCAACACGGTCAACCAGCTGCGCGTTCTGGGGCGCTGGATGCGCATGATCACCATCCCCAACCAGTCCTCGGTGCCCAGGGCCTTCATGGAGTTCGACGACAACGACCGCATGAAGCCCTCACCCTTCTATGACCGCATCGTCGACGTCATGGAGGAGCTGGTGAAATTCACGCTGCTGGTGCGCGGGCGCAGCGAAGTGCTCACCGACCGCTACTCCGAGCGCAAGGAGTCGGCCGATCAGCTCTCTGCCCGGGTCAACCAGCGCGCCATCTGACAGGAGCCATACCATGACCAAACATCAGGAATCCCAATCACCCAGCACCACGGAGGGCATGGGGCTCTTCGAGCGCTTCCTCTCTCTGTGGGTGGCGCTAGCCATCGTCGCCGGGGTGCTGCTGGGCCAGTTCGCCCCGGCGGTGCCCGAGACGCTCTCGCGCTTCGAGTACGCCCAGGTCTCCATCCCGGTGGCGATCCTGATCTGGGCGATGATCTTCCCGATGATGGCGCAGATCGATTTTACCGCCGTGCTCGGCGTACGCCGCCAGCCCAAGGGACTGGTCATCACCACCACGGTGAACTGGCTGATCAAGCCCTTCACCATGTTCGCCATCGCCTGGTTCTTCCTGATGGTGGTGTTCCAGCCGCTGATCCCGGAACACCTGGCCAGCCAGTACCTGGCCGGTGCCATCCTGCTGGGGGCCGCCCCCTGTACTGCCATGGTCTTCGTATGGAGCTACCTGACCCGCGGCGACGCCGCCTACACCCTGGTGCAAGTTGCCCTCAACGACCTGATCATGCTGTTCGCCTTTGCACCCATCGTGATACTGCTGCTCGGCGTGTCGAACATCCAGGTACCCTACGACACCGTGGCACTTTCGGTGGTGCTCTACATCGTCATCCCGCTCGCCGCCGGCTACCTGACCCGGCGGATCCTGATCGCCCGCCGCGGCATCGAGTGGTACGACAACGTCTTCATGAAGAAGGTGGGGCCGATCACCCCCGTCGGGCTGATCATCACCCTGGTGCTGCTGTTCGCCTTCCAGGGCGACGTGATCATCGCCAATCCGCTGCATATCGTGCTGATCGCCATCCCGCTGATCATCCAGACCTTCCTGATCTTCTTCATCGCCTACGGCTGGGCCAAGGCGTGGAAGGTCCCCCACAACGTGGCCGCCCCCGGGGCGATGGTTGGTGCCAGCAACTTCTTCGAGCTGGCCGTAGCCGCCGCCATCGCCCTCTTCGGCCTGCAGTCGGGTGCGGCGCTGGCCACGGTGGTGGGCGTGCTGGTGGAGGTGCCTATCATGCTGGCCCTGGTACGAATCGCCAACAAGACGCGTCACCACTTTCCCGAGGGTGAAGAACCAGCTGCCGCCGAGGCCAGGGGCTGAGCCATGGCCATCGAGATCAGCGCCCGCGCCCGCGAGTGGCTGAAGACCAAGGGCGGTGTGGCCACGGTGCGCCTCTCGCCCCGTCACGGCTGCTGCGGCGGCGGGGCCGATATCGCGGTGGCCGAGGCCAGTGCACCGAAGGCGCCGGAGCACTTCACCCGCCTCGACCTCGACGGCGTGACCGTGCATATCGACCCGACGCTGCTCGACCAGGGCCTGAGGCTCGACGTCGCGGGCTTCCTGGGCCTCAGGCATCTCTTCGTGGGGGGCGCCTCCCCCACCCGTTCCAAGGAGTGACGTGATGCAAACCATTCAGGTATACGACCCCAGCCTCTGCTGCAGCTCCGGCGTCTGTGGCGTCGATGTCGACCAGGCGCTGGTCGACTTTGCCGCCGATCTGGAGTGGGCCAAGCAAAATGGAATCGCCATCGAGCGCTTCAATCTCGCCAGGGACCCCCTGGCATTTGCCAACCATGGTGTGGTGAAGGATTTTCTCGCCCGTTCGGGACAGGAGGCACTGCCGTTGATCCTGATCGACGGCCAGATCGCCTTGGCGGGACGCTACCCGAATCGCGGCGAGCTCGCTCGCTGGACTGGCCTGGGCGAGTCCTTGGCGCAGCCAACACCCAGCAAGGGCTGCTGTGCAGGAAACCGCTGCTAGCTGACCCTGGAGGATTCGTCATGCAGTTTCTGGAAAAGTCCCCCCGCTTCTTTTTCTTCACCGGCAAGGGGGGCGTGGGCAAGACCTCCCTCGCTTGTGCCGCGGCCATTCGACTGGCCGACGAGGGCAAACGCGTACTGCTGGTCAGTACCGACCCGGCTTCGAATGTCGGCCACGTCTTTGGTGCCACCATCGGCAACCGGATCACACCGATTACTGCGGTGCCCCGCCTGTCGGCTCTGGAGATCGATCCGCAGGCTGCCGCCCAGGCCTATCGCGACCGCCTGATCGAGCCTGTCCGCGGCGAGCTGCCTGACGAGGTTGTGAAGGGCATCGAGGAGTCGCTCTCGGGCGCCTGTACCACCGAGATCGCCGCCTTCGACGAATTCACCGCCCTGTTGACCGATGAATCGCTGACGGCCGATTTCGACCATATCCTGTTCGACACGGCACCCACCGGGCACACCATTCGTCTCCTGCAGCTTCCCGGCGCGTGGAGCGGCTTCCTGGAAGCCGGCAAGGGCGATGCCTCCTGCCTTGGGCCCTTGGCCGGCCTGGAAAAGCAGCGCAACCAGTACCAGGCCGCCGTCGACGCCCTGGCCGATCCGATGCGCACGCGACTGGTACTCGTCGCCCGACCGCAACAATCGACCCTGCGTGAAGTCGCCCGTACCCGGGAAGAGTTCGCCGCACTGGGTCTGTCGCAGCAGTATCTGGTCATCAATGGAGTTCTCCCTCCCCAGGAGGCACAGCAGGACTCCTTGGCGGCCGCCATCCACGAACGCGAAAACGCAGCCCTGGCCGCCATGCCGAGCGCGCTCGACGCCCTGCCCTGTGATCGGCTGCCCTTGAAGCCCTTCAACCTGATCGGACTCGATGCCCTGCGCCAGATGCTGACCGATTGCCCAGCCCAGGACCCACAGGCCACCGACTCGCGGGAGGCATTGCCCGAGATCGGGCAAGCCACACTCGCTCACCTGGTGGATGAGATCGCCGTGGATGGTCATGGGCTGGTGATGCTGATGGGCAAAGGGGGCGTCGGCAAGACGACCATGGCGGCAGCCATCGCCGTGGAACTGGCCCAACGTGGCCTTCCGGTCCATCTGACGACCTCCGATCCCGCCGCTCACCTGAGCGAAACCCTGGATGGCGTCTTGCCCAACCTGACGGTCGGCAGGATCGACCCCAGCGCCGAAACCGAGCGTTATCGCCAGCACGTGCTCACCACCAAGGGCGCAGCCCTGGATGATCAAGGCCGGGCACTGCTCGAGGAAGATCTTCGCTCACCGTGCACAGAAGAGATCGCCGTATTCCAGGCGTTCTCTCGCACCATTCGCGAGGCAAGCAAGAAATTCGTCGTCATGGACACGGCGCCCACGGGGCATACCCTGCTGCTGCTCGACGCCACGGGTGCCTACCATCGCGAGATCGCGCGTCAGCTGGGCAACACCGGCATGCACTTCTCGACGCCGATGATGCAGCTCCAGGATCCCCGGCAGACCAAGGTACTGCTGGTCACGCTAGCCGAGACAACGCCGGTTCTCGAGGCAGTCAACCTGCAGAACGACCTGCGTCGCGCCAATATCGAGCCCTGGGCCTGGATCATCAACAACAGCGTTGCTGCCAGCCATCCTGAATCACCCTTGCTGCTGCAGCGTGCGCACCATGAAGTCAGCCAGATCGAGCAAGTCGCCACTCGGCATGCACAACGCTATGCACTCGTTCCTCTGCTCGAAGAGGAACCCATTGGACCCGAGCGACTGATGGCACTGACAGGCCACACCGCCGCGCACCTTGATGAGGCAGGGGCCGCCTCAGAGGTCGGAGTGAGCACTAAGACAAGTTCCACCGAATGATTCGTCCAGAAGCCTTCCGCCAATCGAACGTCACGATTGGCGCCATACTCCAGACATGAAAGGAAGCCACCATGTTCAAGCACATCCTGGTCGCCGTGGATTTCTCCCCCGCCTGGCCGCTGCTGCAGGCGCGCCTGAAGACGCTAACCGCCTGGGCCACCGAGCGGGTGACGCTGGTCCACGTGCTCAGCTCGCGCTATCCCGCCACCCCGGAGGAGACCCATCGCTCGCACTACCAGGCCAAGTTGAAGGAACTCGCCGGCGACCTCGCCGCCCCGGGACTGACGATCGACACCGAGGTGCGCAGCGGTGAGCCTGGTGCCGTGCTCGCCGAGGCCGCAGGCGAACTCGGTGCCGACCTGCTGCTGCTGGGCTGTCGCGGCCACAACCGCCTGCACGAGTTCTTCCTCGGCAGCACGGCCCTGGATGCGGCCCGCCTGACCGCGCTGCCGCTATGGCTGGAGCCGGTGGCCGAGACGCTGGTCGGCGCCGACTCGCGCCTGCTGATGCTGGCCACCGATGGCTCCGAAGCGGTGAGCGGCGCCGAGGCCCTGGCCGAGCGACTCGCCCCAAGCTTCCAGCGCTGCTTGGCGGTAACGGCCACCTGTGCCTCCGAAGGGTGCGACCGCGAGATCGCCGATGCCCAACGCCATCTCGATGAGATCGGCCAGCGCATAGAGGGCCTCGAGACTCGAGTCCTGGACGGTGACCCGCGGCGTGCCATCATCGAGGAAGCCAGGCGCGAACACGCCGACCTGATCGTGATCGGCAAGCGCGGGCGCAACCGCATCCAGGAGCTCCTGCTCGGCAGCACCGCCGAGGCCATCGCCCGCGGTGCCCACTGCCCAGTATTGATCGTCCCCAAGGCGAGGGCGTAGCAGCGGCGATCACCATTGAGTGATACCTGTCAGGGACTCGCCACCAACTGCGTGCTATAGGTGAGATGTCCTGACCGGCGGCCAATTCCGCCACCTGCCCGAACGAAATGAGGAGAACACCATGTCATCTCGCGATGTCGTCATCTGCCACCCCGTGCGCACCGCCATCGGCACTTACGGCGGCAGCCTCAAGGACACACCCGCGACCGACCTCGGTGCGCGGGTCATTCAGGAGACCCTCTCCCGCTCCGGGCTCGCCGCCGACAAGGTACAGTCGCTGATCATGGGCCACGTGATCCAGGCCGGCTGCCGCATGAACTCCGGCCGCCAGGCCGGCATCGGCGGCGGGCTGCCGGTGGAGGTCCCGGCGCTAACCGTCAACCGGGTCTGCGGCTCCGGCGCCCAAGCCGTAGCCAATGCCGCCATGGAGATCTGGAGCGGCATGGCCGACTGCACCATCGCCGGTGGCATGGAGAACATGGACCGCGCGCCCTATGTGCTGCCCCAGGGCCGCTGGGGCGCGCGCATGGGCGACGTGACCATGTTCGACACCATGCTGCTCGACGGCCTCAACGACGCCTTCAGCGGCAAGCATTCCGGCTGGCACACCGAGGATCTGGTCACCCGCTACGGCATCTCCCGTGACGACCAGGACGCCTGGGCACTGCGCTCCCAGCTGAACTTCTCCAAGGCCCAGGAGGCCGGCCACTTCGACGCCGAGATCGCCGGCGTGGAGCTCACCACCCGCAAGGGCACCACCACCTTCGCCCGCGACGAGCACAACCGTGGCGATACTACCGCGGAATCCCTGGCCCGGCTGAAACCGGCCTTCCGCAAGGAGGGCACCATCACCGCCGGCAATGCCCCGGGGCTCAACAGCGGTGCGGCGGCGATGATCGTCGCCGAACGCGACTGGGCCGAGAAACAGGGCCTCGCGCCCATGGCCCGGCTGGTTTCCTTCGGCGTCGGCGCCGTGGAACCGGGCTACTTCGGCATCGGCCCGGTGCCGGCGGTCAAGCAGGCGATGGAGCGTGCCGGCTGGTCGGTGGGCGACCTGGACCGGGTGGAGATCAACGAGGCCTTCGCCGCCATCGCCCTGGCCTGCCAGCGCGAGCTCGGCCTGCCGCAGGAGATCGTCAACGTGGAGGGGGGCGCCATCGCCCACGGGCATCCCATCGGGGCGAGCGGCGCGGTGCTGACCACCCGCCTGCTGCATGCCATGCAGCGCAACGGCGAGCGCCGCGGCATCGTCACCCTGTGCATCGGCGGTGGTCAGGGCATCGCCCTGGCGCTGGAAATCCTCTGATGGCCGGCCGCGGGTGCGCCTGGGCGCACCCGCGGCTACCCTCACCTCCCACTGATACCCACAGAGAGCAACGATGACGGCCGAGCCGCACCCACACGCCTGCATCGAGTCCGCCTGGCAAGCTCACCGTAATGAGCTCCGTGGCTTCCTGATCCGACACAGCGGCGATCGTGATGCCGCCGACGACCTCCTGCAGACCGTCTATGCCAAGGCGCTGACCCACCGCCGGCAGTTCTGCGAACTGGATTCTCCCCGTGCCTGGCTGTTCCGCGTGGCACGGCACCAGTGGATCGATCAGCAGCGGCGCGCGAAACACTGGACGGACGAGGCACCCCCCGAGATCGCCACGGAGTCGCCGACGGCCTCCCCCGTGGAGAGCCTGATCGACTGCATCGAACGTGCGCTGCCCCATCTCGGAGCGGAGGATCGCGATATCCTGCGTCGCTGCGACCTGGAGGGGCGTCGCCAGGCGGACTACGCCGACGACCATGGCCTGGGCCTGCCGGCCACCAAGGCGCGCCTGCGCCGCGCCCGACAGCGGCTGCGTAAGCGTCTCATCGCCCAGTGCGGCATCGTCTTCGACGATCAGGGCGGCATCTGCTGCCATCGCGCCCACCAAGGATAAGCGAGATTTTTTGCATCGCGCCGGTATCCTTTTGCCGCCTGCTGCGTCTTCCTGGGTGACACCGACCGAACACACAGGGAGAGGATGACATGCTGGAGGTCTTTACCTGGCTGGCCGACTGGCTGATCTATGGCGTCGCGGGCCTGGACCCCGAGAGCAAGCTCGGCGACTCGCTGCACTTCTTCGTCGAAGACACCACCAAGATCTTCGCGCTGCTGGTGGTGATGATCTACGTCATCGCCCTGATGCGCGCCTCGCTGAACCTGGAACGGGTGCGCCACTACATCCAGCAGAAGCATCGCCTGGCAGGCTACGGCCTGGGCGCCGGCTTCGGCGCCATCACCCCCTTCTGCTCCTGCTCGAGCATCCCGCTGTTCCTGGGCTTCACCAGCGCCGGGATTCCGCTGGGCATCACCATGGCCTTCCTGTTCACCTCGCCGATCATCAACGAGGTGGCGGTGATCATGCTGTGGAGCTTGCTGGGCTGGGAGTTCACCCTGGTCTACATCGCCATCGGCATGGGCGTGGGCATCGGCGGCGGCATGCTCCTCGATGCCATGAAGGGCGAGCGCTGGCTGAAGGACTTCGCGGCCAAGGCCTACCAGCAGGCCGCCGCGACACCCCAGGACGACGAGCCTGCCCCCGAGGCGCCCTCCCTCACCCTGAAGGATCGCCATGAGTTTGCCCGGGACGAGCTCAAGGAGATCGTCGGGCGAATCTGGAAGTGGGTGATCATCGGTGTCGGCCTGGGCGCCGGCCTGCATGGCTTCGTGCCGGACGGCTGGTTCGCCGAGAACCTGGGCAGCGGCCAGTGGTGGAACGTGCCCGTCGCCGTGCTGGCGGGGCTTCCGCTCTACTCCAACGCCACCGGTGTCATCCCGGTGATGGAGAGCCTGATCCTCAAGGGGCTGCCGGTGGGCACCACCCTGGCCTTCTGCATGAGCACCGTGGCGGCCAGCTTCCCCGAGTTCATCATGCTCAAGCAGGTCATGCAGTGGCGCCTGCTGGCCACCATCTTCGTCATCCTGCTGGTCAACTTCATGATCGTTGGCTGGCTGATCAACCTGCTGAGCCCCTGGCTGTTCAGCGGACTTCTCTAAGCGCAAAGGAGCAAGACCATGAAGAAGATCGAAGTACTGGGTACCGGCTGCAAGAAGTGCGTCACCACCGCCGAGCAGATCGAGGCCGTGGCCGGCGAGTTGGGCATCGAGGTCGAGGTGGAAAAGGTCACGGATCCGGCGGCCATCATGGGCTACAAGGTCATGTCGACACCCGCCGTGGCCATCGACGGCACCCTCGTTCACAGCGGCAGCGTACCGAACCGGGAAAGGATCGAGAGCCTGCTGAAAGGCTGAACACGGCATACCGGGCCCGGGAGGATACCTCACACGGGCCCTCTTCCGAGATGCCCCCACCGGACTATCTTGATCTCCATCAAGCCCCGCCCAGGGCGATGCCTCCGCCTTGGCCCAACCCTCTGAATGGCAATGCTGTTGGTGGAAGTAGTGCGCCGACGGCATCAACCCTCCTTGCACACCTGCCGGGGCGTAACTAATCTGAGAAATGGATCTGATGATTCAAATATCCATATAACTCTGAAGCACCTGCCCGATACCGGCTTCCCTACAACAACACCCTGGAACCCTAAACGATGTCACGACTGAGCCGCCGCAACTTCCTCAAGCTGACCGGCAGCAGCGCTGCCGTCGGCACCCTCTCCCTGTCACCGCTTGCGAAGGCCCAGCAGGACCAGAGCCCAGGCGCCACCGGCAGCACGACCCTCCCCTACCCGCGAGAGGTGGTCGCCAGGCTGGGAGACGTCGCCGTCAATCAGCCCGTCCACTTCAACTATCCCGACACTCGCTCGCCCTGCGTGCTGATTCGCAAGGGCCGTGAGGTCAAGGGCGGGGTGGGGCCGGACAGGGACGTGGTGGCCTACAGTACCCAGTGCACGCACATGGGCTGCCCGGTCAACTACGACCAGGAGGCCGAGACCTTCAAGTGCCCCTGTCACTACAGCGTCTTCGATCCCGACAACGCCGGCCAGATGGTGATCGGCCATGCCACCGAGAGCCTGCCTCGGATCATTCTGGAGTATGACGAGGCAGAAGACGCCCTGCTTGCCGTGTCGGTCGATGGGCTGATCTATGGTCGTCAGGCCAACATCATCTGAATCGGGAGAACAACAATGACGCAGTTCAAGGACCGCATCCCCCTGCCGCCGGCAGATGCCCAGAAGACCAACATGGCGTGCCACTTCTGCATCGTCGGCTGCGGCTACCATGTCTACAAGTGGCCCGCCAACCGGGAAGGTGGCAGGGCTGCTGACCAGAATGCGCTGGGGCTCGACTTCACCCGCCAGCTTCCTGCCATGCAGCTCACCATGACGCCGGCCATGGTCAACCGGATCAAGGATCACGACGGTCGCGAATACAACATCATGATCCTTCCCGACAAGGAGTGCAGCGTGAACCAGGGGCTGTCCTCGACGCGGGGCGGCCAGATGGCCAGCGTGATGTATTCGGAAGCGACCCCGATCGGCGAGCGACGGCTTAAGTACCCCCTGGTGTACACCGGTGACGACTGGGTCGAGAGCAACTGGGAACAGTCGATGGCCCTCTATGCCGGCCTGACCCAGCGCATCCTCGACAACGACGGCCCGGACCAGCTGTTCTTCAACCTCTTCGACCATGGCGGCGCCGGCGGCGGTTTCGAGAACACTTGGGGCACCGGCAAGCTGATCTTCAGCGGCCTGCAGACGAAGATGGTGCGCATCCACAACCGTCCCGCCTACAACTCGGAGTGCCACGCGACCCGCGACATGGGCATCGGCGAGCTCAACAACAGCTACGAGGATGCCGAGATATCCGACGTCATCTTCTCCATCGGCGGCAACTCCTACGAGACGCAGTCGAACTGGTTCCTGGCCCACTGGGAGCCGAACCTCAGGGGCGCCAACGTCGGCAAGAAGCGGGAATGGTTCCCCGACGAGAGCGTGGGCAAGGGCAGGGTCATCCTGGTCGACCCGCGACGCACACCTACCGTGGCGATCTGCGAGACCATCGCCGGCAAGGACAATGTCCTGCACCTGGCGATTCAGCCGGGCACCGATACCGCGCTGTTCAATGGGCTGCTGACCTACGTGTTGGACCAGGGCTGGCACGACCAGACCTTCATCGACGAGCACACCAGCGGCTTCGAGGAGATGCTCGCCGCCAACCGCCTGGAGCTGGACGAGTGCGCAAGGATCACCGGGCTGGATCGAGCCGATATCATCAAGGCCGCCGAGTGGGCCTACAAGCCCAAGGAGAGCGGCCATGCCCCGCGCACCATGCACGCCTACGAGAAGGGCGTGATCTGGGGCAACGACAACTATCGAATCCAGTCTTCCATCGTCAACCTAGTGGTGGCCACCCGTAACGTCGGCCGCCGCGGCACCGGCGTCGTGCGCATGGGTGGCCACCAGGAGGGCTATACGCGCCCGCCCTATCCCGGCGGGCGCCCGGCGCCCTACATCGACCAGGAGCTGATCAAGGGCAACGGCATGATGCTGACGGTCTGGGCCTGCAATGCCTTCCAGACCACCGTCAATGCCGAGACCTATCGCCAGGTGATCAAGCGGCGAGCCGCCATCGTCAACCAGGCGCTAGCCGAGGCGCGGGGCGCCACCACCGAGGAACTGATCGATATCGTCTATGACGCCGTCAAGAACAAGGGCGGCCTGTTCATCGTCGATATCGACCTCTACCGCACCAAGTTCGCCGAGTCCTCCCACCTGGTACTGCCGGCGACCCATCCCGGCGAGATGAACCTGACCTCCATGAACGGCGAGCGGCGGCTGCGGTTGTCCGAGCGCTTCATGGACCCTCCCGGCATCGCCAAGCCGGATTGCCTGATCGCCGCCGACATGGCCAACGCCCTCAAGCAGCGCTACGAAGCGGCAGGCAACGCGGCGATGGCCGAGCGTTTCGCCGGGTTCGACTGGACGACCGAGGAGGACGCCTTCAACGACGGCTTCCGCATGGCCCATGAGAAGGAGATCGACAGCCAGGGCGGGCCGACGGGACACCTGGCCACTTACGAGCGCCTGCGCGAGGCCGGCAACAACGGCGTCCAGTTGCCCATCAAGGAGTACCAGGACGGCAAGCTGATCGGCACCGAGATGCTGTATACCGACAGCAAGTTCGATACCGAGGATGGCAGGGCGCACTTCCAGCCGTCGCCCTGGAACGGGCTTCCCGAGGTGGTCCAGAAGCAGAAGGAGAGGTTCGACTTCTGGATCAACAACGGTCGCACCAACCACATCTGGCAGTCGGCCTATCACGATCAGCACTTGGCCTTCCGCAAGGGCCGCTACCCCATGGCTCCGATCGAGATCCACCCACAGGATGCCGAGGCCCTGGGGATCGCCAACGGCGATATCGTCGAGGTCTACAACGACTACGGTGCGACCATGGCCATGGCCTACCTGGAACCCGACCTGAAGCGGGGACAGGTCTTCATAATGTTCGGCTACCCCAACGGGGTCCAGGGCGACGTGATCAGCGAATGGACGGACCGCAACATCATTCCCTACTACAAGGGGACCTGGGCCAACCTGCGCCGCATCGGCTCCAACCCTGCCTACCTGCGAGACGTCTCGTTCAAGCGTCGGCGCTATTCCTGACACCGGCAATGTCTCACCCATCAGGGGCGGGAGTGGAGACTCCCGCCCCTGATGCTTCAACACCCTGCCCCGGCATTCGCTTGTCCAACTCACGGCCACGCAGCTGTCAGTGGCAGTTTCAGGAGGCCCCAACATGCCCGATCCCAAGTTCACCAAGCCCTGGCACGGCGTACCACGCGAGGAGATCCACTGGAATCCCACCGTCATCGAGGACGCCTGCATCGGCTGCGGCACCTGTGTCACCGGCTGCAGCCGCCTGGTGTATCGCTACGACTTCGAGCGCAAGAAACCCGTGGTCGTCGACCCGCTCAACTGCATGGTCGGCTGCACTACCTGTGCCAATACCTGCCCCGCCAACGCCATCGAGTTCCCGCCCCTGGGCAGCGTGCTGGCGCTGGAGGGCCGAGCCGAGGTGCGTCATGCCATCGAGGATGACCTGCTGGCGCGCCATGACATCCTGGCCTCGCCGCTGGCCATTCCCCACCCTGACCGCATCATCGAGCTGCGCGTCGAGGCGATCGACCCGGCGACACAGGACGTCATTCGCCTGACCCTGGCCCCGGTCACCGCCGGCGAGTGTTTCTGCGAATTCGTGCCCGGACAGTACCTTGAGGTATGGCAGCCGGGCTCGGCCTACCTATCCCGCGCCTACTCGATCGCCAACGCGCCCCATGACGGTGGCCGCATCAGCCTGCACCTGCGCCGCGTCGAGGGGGGACGCTTCACGGCCTGGGCCTTTGCCGACATGCGGGTCGGCGACGTCCTGCAGGCGCGCGGCCCGCTGGGTGATTTCACCATGCGCTCCGCCCCCGACGCTCCCCTGCTGTTGATTGCCGGGGGCACCGGGCTGGCGCCGATCCTGGCGCTGCTGGAGCAGCAGGTCGAGCTGTTCCCCGATCGCGACATGGTGCTGCTCTGGGGCATGGGTCGCGTGGCGGACTTCTACGCCCTCGATACCCTGCAGTCCCTTGCCGAGAAGGCACCGGGGCTGACCATCGTGCTGGCCTCGACCGAACCCGAGGAGACGCCCCCGGCGCTGGAGCGCCTCGCCGTCACCCGGGGCAATGTGGTGGAGGTGCTCAATCGGAAGGACTGGCTGGCACAGCAGCGTGATATCTATGCCGCCGGTCCGACGCCCATGCTGCGCGAGCTGACCCGTTTCCTCGATCGGCAGGGTATCGACAGGCGCACCGTGCATGTGGATTCCTTCGCCGTCTGAGCAGCGCCAACTCCCCGGGGATCAGGACCTTGCGGAGCCCTCCGTACCGAACGCCTCGCTGAGCGAGCCCTGGTAGCGCCAGCCGTCCGGCACCCGCAGCTCGTGGCTGTGGCTGCCGGCCAGGCGGCAGATCGCCACGCCGGGCGGCGTGCCGCCGATGCCGATGTTGACCGTCTCGAAGGTCAGCCAGTCGCAGGGGGTGATCAGGCCGCGCTTCTGGTCCGCGAAGGCGATGTCCTCCAGGTTGCCCTCCCAGTCGAAGCGCAAGCCCAGTGCCACCAGGCGATCCACCAGCCTGCGTACCTCCGCAGGGTCCACCAGGCTGATGCTGACCAGTTCGTCGTCGGAGCAGACGCCCTGCTCGGGAAGGCAATCACCCAGCGCTTCCCAGCCTCCCGAAATGCGCTGCTCCACCGCTGCCGCACGCACGATCACCGCGGTTGCTTCCACCAGTACTGCCATCCCATCTCCTCGCGTGATGCTCTCTCCACCGTCTCCCGTTGAGCGTGAAGATAAATTGATCCAGGACAACCTTTCCTGCCTGAGCTCTCTGACTTTGGGCTAATCGGCATGGAAACGAGAGGCGCCCTCTGCCACGCTCAGCCTATATATACGTCAATACATATATAACCATAACAGCCACAGCTGGCGATCCCACATGTCGCACCGTGACACTCATGCCCCGCTCACTCCCGCCCCCCTTGCGCCCGGCAACGGCGCCCTGGGATGGGTGGCGTCGCGCTGCCTGCAGGCGCCGCCCCATCCGCTGGCCTGCACGCGCTGCGCCGACGCCTGCCCGGTCGCGGCCCTCGCCTTCCAAGAAGATGGCGACGGCGGCGTTGCCCTGCAGGCCAGCGATGCCTGCCACGGCTGCGGCCAGTGCGTTCCGGCCTGCCCCAGCGAGGCCCTGGTAAGCGCCGAGATCGACACCCTGCTGACAGGCCAGGCCCAGGGCGAGTCACTTAACTTGGCCTGCCACCGCGCCCAGGAGGCCTCCGAACGGGTCCGCCTGCACTGCCTGCGTGCCCTGGGCCCCGACCTGCTGGCCTGGCTGGCGGCACGCGCTGCTCCCGCGGCGCTCACGCTCACCCTGCCCGAGGGCTGCCGCGACTGCCCGGCCGCCCCGGCCGACGGGAAGGACCGCTGGCGAGAGCACGCCCAGGAACTGGCCACGGTCGGCGAGGTGCCGGCCGACCGTGATTTCCGCGCCGCCCGGGCCGCGGTGAGCCGCCGCGACCTGCTGCGCGGCCGCCCGGCGCCTCGCCTGCCGACCATCGCCGCCGAGGACGCCGCCCCCCGGGCGCGTCGTCCGGCACGCCAGCGGGCCGCCGCCGAGGCGCTGGGCAAGCCGCAGGCGGCGCCGGCAATGCCGGGGCTCGGCCTGGCTCTCGATGCCTGCCGGGCTCACGGCGTCTGCGCGCGGGTCTGCCCCACCGAGGCGCTTCAGGAGTCACGGGAGGGCGAACTGGCCTTCACTCCCGAGGCCTGCCTCGACTGCGGCCACTGCCTGAGTGCCTGCCCGGAGGGGGCCCTGGAGGCAAGCCCGACGAGCGACGGGGCGGCGGTGACGCTGCGACAGGCACGGCGCATCGCGTGCTTTCAGTGCGGGCGCCCCTTCATGCCGACCGGTGACGACAGCGCCCGGGACGGTACCGAGAGCACCACCACCTGTCCGGCCTGCCGGCGCGAGTCTGCACTGATGCAGGAGAGCTTCGATGACCTCTTCGGCTGACACGGGCCAACGGGCCCAACAACAGACGACGACCGGTGGCGAGGCGTTCTCGCCACTCAAGCACCCGCGACACCCGCACGATTCGAACAACAGGACGAGCACCTCGAGGGAGACCCGATGAAACTGTTCCAGACCCTGATCAACCGGCGCCGCTTCCTGCAGTCGTCGGCTGCCGTCGGCGCCTCGGCTGGCGCCGTCAGCGCCGGCCTCACCGGCCTGCATGGCCTGATGCCGGCGCGGGAGGCCCATGCCCAGCCCGTGCGCGGAGAGACGACGATCACCAAGAACGTCTGCGCCCAGTGCCCGGCGCGCTGCGGCATCGACGTCTATACCACCGACGGCCGGGTGCATGCCATCTACGGCACCAGCGACAACCCCATCTCCAACGGCAAGCTCTGCCCCAAGGGGCACCTGGGCAGCTACTTCCTCTACGACCCGGACCGTTTCAAGGGACCGATGAAGCGCACCAACCCCAACAAGGGGCGCGACGAGGACCCCGGCTTCGTGCCGATCTCCTGGGAGGAGGCCCTGGATACCGTGGCCGAGCGGCTGAACGACCTGCGTCGCCGCGAGGAGTCCCACCGCTTCGCCATGTTCTACGGCCGCGGCTGGGGGGCCTCGGATGCCGGCATCCAGGGGCCCTTCGGGCAGCTCTACGGCACGCCCAACGCCGCCATCGGCCACTCCTCGATGTGTGCCGACGGCTCCAAGAAGGCCAAGCAGGCCACCGACGGCAACAACTCCTACAGCTCCTACGACTACCGTAACGTCAACTACCTGCTGATCATCGGCGCCAGCTTCCTGGAGGCCTTCCGTCCCTACAACAACGTCATGCAGATGTGGGGCCACATGCGTACCAAGAGCCCCAAGACACGCGTGACCACGGTGGACGTGCGCATGAGCCCGACCATGGCCGCTTCGGATCGGGCCCTCTACATCAAGCCCGGCACCGACGGTGCCTTCGCGCTGGCGGTGGCCCACGTGATTCTCACCGAGGGGCTCTGGGACCGCGAGTTTGTCGGCGACTTCACCAACCCCCGGCTGAGGTTCCTGGCCGGCCAGCGCATCTCGTCCGTCACCTTCTCCGAGAAGTGGGTGCACGGTCTGGCCGACTGGTGGAACGAGGAACTCAAGGACCGCACCCCCGAGTGGGCCGAGGAGGTCACCGGCATTCCCGTCGCAGACATCCGCCGCACCGGAATGGAGTTCGGCTCGACCCGCCCCGCCGTGGCGCTATTCGAGCGTGGCGCCACCGGCCACTCCAACGGTACCTACAATGGCATGGCGATCCACAGCCTCAACGCCCTGGTCGGATCGCTGTTCGCCGAGGGCGGCCTGGGCTATCAGGTGGGCCCCTCCTACGGCAAGCTGCCGGTGGAGGTGGAGGACTACCAGGACGACTACGCCCGCAACGGCGCCTGGAAGGAGCAGCCACGCCTCGACATGAAGGGCACCGAGCGCTGGCCGATGGTCGGCAACATGATGCAGGAGTGTGCCCGCAACCATCTCGACGCCGATCCCTACTCCATCGACACGGCGATGTTCTACTACACCAATCCTATCTGGTCGGCGCCCAACCCCCAGGTCTGGGAGGAAGCGCTGAAGAACGTCTTCATCATCGACACCTCGCCCTTCCCCGGCGAGACGGCCATGTACGCCGACATCGTGCTGCCCGACTGCACCTATCTGGAGCGCACCCAGGACGTGCCGACCTACCCCTTCGAGGGCTGGCCCATGGCCGAGCTGCGCACCCCGGCGGTGGAGCCCATCCACGACACCAGGATGTACGGCGACGTGATCATCGAGTTGGGCAAGCGCATCGAGGGACCCACGGGCGACTACTACCGCGAGCTCGGCAGCGTCGAGAACTACATCCGCCACCTGGCGGCGGGCTTCGCCAACGACCCGGGCGACAACGGCGTCGACGGCTTCGAGAGCTGGAAGGAGAAGGGCGTCTGGTACAAGAAGCCCTATCGCTGGCGCCAGATCCGCGGCGAGTTCTACGAGTGGGATGGCCAGCGCTACGCTCGCCAGATGAGCCCCGAGGAGGTCAAGGAGCACCTGTTCAAGACGCCTTCCGGCAAGTTCGAGGTGCGCTCCGGCTACCTGGAACAGCATGCCGACTACATCGAGCGCGAACTGGGCATCCCACGCGAGCGCGTCGGCCTGGTGCAGTGGGTCGCGCCCGTCTACACCGGCGGCGACGGCGACCTGCACTTCGTGACGCCCAAGACCCCGCTGCACGCCGAGGGGCGCGGCGCCAACATTCCCCAGCAGATGATGGTGCACCAGCCGATCGTCGGCGGCCGCAATACCGTCTACCTGGAGGTGCACCCCGACACGGCCAGGGAGCGCGGCATCCGCAACGGCGACCGGGTCCGGATCATCTCCGACGTGGCCAGCATCGAGGCGGAGTGCCGCTTCGTCGCCTCGCACCGCCGCGACACCCTGGTGCTGCCCTTCGAGTTCGGCCATTGGGCCCAGGGACGCTGGGCCAAGGGGCGCGGGCCGGGCAACTCCAGCGAGATCACCGCCAACGTGTCAGACCCGATCTCGGGTCTGGCGAGCTACTACACCGGCAAGGTCAGGCTGGAACGCGCCTGATCCCGCTCACCCTGACCGAACACGGCTGGAGGACAACGACTATGGCTAAGTGGGGAATGGTCATCGACCTGGACAAGTGCACCGGCTGCCAGGCATGCACCACCGCCTGCTCGATGGAGAACAACACCTTGCCGGGGGAGACCTGGCAGGACGTGCTCTACTACACGGAGGGCGACAACCCCAGCGGCCAGATGAAGTGGCTGCCGCGCCCCTGCATGCAGTGCGAGAACCCCTCCTGCGTGCACGTCTGCCCGACCCGGGCTACCTACAAGGACCCGGAGGCCGGCGGCATCGTCTTCGTCGACTGGAACAAGTGCATCGGCTGCAAGTACTGCATGATCGCCTGCCCCTACGGCGTGCGCTTCTACGCCGACGAGAAGCCGCTGATCGAGCCCGACATCCGCGAGGTGTTCCCCGGCGAGAACGGCCAGCTGTGGAGCCCGCCCTACCAGAACCCGGAGGAGGACTGGCGCCGCGGGATCGGCATCCAGCCGGCGGGGGTGGTCTCCAAGTGTACCTTCTGCTACCACAAGGTGCGCCATGCCCCGGAAGGGGTCGCCGACCTCGACGAGGACAACCCCGAGGTCAAGGAGTACGTGCCGGCCTGCGTGCGCACCTGCGCCCCCAAGGCGCGCTACTTCGGCGACCTGGACAACCCCGACAGCCAGGTCAACCAGCTGATCGGCGACAAGCATGGCGTACGCCTCAAGGACCATACCGGCAACCGGCCCCAGGTCTACTACCTCGGCGCCGGCGCCGGCGTTCCCGCATTCACCCCCGCCGACAGGGAGAATGACGCATGACCACTCGCACTCATGACAACGCCCTCCAGGGGCCGCTGGGCTGGGGCCTGCTGGTGATCGCTGGCGTGGTCCTGCTGGGCAGCCTGGGCTTCGCCTTCGCCCAGCTCGCGACCCATGGCCACACCTCCTTCAATACCAGTTCGGTGTTGCCCTGGGGGCAGCCCATCGCCACCTATGTCTACTTCGCGCTGGCCTCCTCGGGGCTGGGGCTGGTCGCCGCGCTGCCGCTGGTATTCGGCTTCAAGGCCTACTACCCGCTGGCCAAGCGCTGCATCTTCCTGGCCTTCGCCCTGCTGGTCTCGGGCATGGCAGTGCTGGCCCTGGAACTGGGTCACCCCTTCCGCATGCTGTGGGTGATCCCGGCGAACCTGCAGGTGCAGTCGGCGATGTTCTGGATGGGCGTCTTCTACTCCCTGGACCTGCTGTTCCTGCTGTGGAAGTTCGGCAAGCTGCAGGGCGGGCACTGGGACAGCAGTACCGCCAGGCAGGTGGGCATCGCCTCTTTCATCGGTGTGCTGCTGGCCAGCGGCAACCTGGCGCTGATCTTTGGCATGATGAGCATGCGGCCCTTCTGGTTCGATGCCCTGATGCCGGTCTACTTCTACGCCACCGGCATCACCAGCGGCCTGGCCGTGCTGATCGTGCTGACCTACCTGGCCTACGGTTTCGATCGTCGGCGCATGCCCGCCGCCCTGCAGGCGTTGCTCACCGGGGCGCTGCCTAGGCTCTTCGCCGCGCTGATCGGCGCCACCCTGGTGCTGATCCTGGTACGCGCCATCACCGGGCTCTACAGCAACAACCCCGAGATCCGGGTGGTCTGGACCGACTACCTGCTGGACTCCGGCCTCTACCTGACCGCGCTGGTCATCGGCCTGCTGCTGCCCTTCGCGCTGCTGCTGACCGGGTTACGC
Source organism: Halomonas sp. A3H3 (assembly GCF_000982975.1). Classification (NCBI taxonomy): domain Bacteria; kingdom Pseudomonadati; phylum Pseudomonadota; class Gammaproteobacteria; order Oceanospirillales; family Halomonadaceae; genus Halomonas; species Halomonas sp. A3H3. Next base: position 71,810 of record NZ_HG423344.1, read on the forward strand.
CAGCGCCCCGGCGTCCAGGTGCTGGCGGCACTGCTGGTGACCCTGGCGATGTTCACCGAACGGGTCTTCTTCGTGGTCGGCGGTCAGGTGGTGCCGCTGTTCAAGGGCAGCTGGGTACCCAACCTGATCGAATATGCGCCCTCCGCCACCGAATGGGCCCTGACGCTGTTTGGCGCCGCGCTGTGCCTGGTGCTGTTCGTGCTCGGTGAGCGATTCCTGAACCTCGGCGACATGCCGCCAAGGCTGGCCGAAGCCGCCGACAAGACCGCGGCAAGCCCCGCCTGACCTCCCTTCCGCCGCATCCCAAGGAGCAGGGGCGGCCTGTCGAGCCGGCAGGCCGCCCCGTCAGCCAGATGACACACGATTCGCCACACCCTGAACTGCTGCCGGCCGCCGAGCTCAACCTGTGCCTCGCCCGGGCCTTCCTCGCCCATCACACGGGCGTGACCCTGGAGGAGACCCGCGGCCCCCTGCTCGATGACCTGCACAACCTGACCGAGGCGCTGCCGGAGCTCGATGACGAGCACCTGGCGGCACTGGATATAGCGCTTGCGGCCCTGACCGACACCCAGCAGCTGATCCTCGGCTACAGCCGGCTGTTCCTGACGCCGCCGGCCCCGGCCCCGCTCAACCTTGGCGCCTACCTGGACGGCGGCCTGATGGCGCGCAGCGTGACGCACATGGAAACGCTGTATCGACGTCACGGCCTGGAGCGCGACCCGGCCTTCCGCGACCTGCCCGACCACCTTTCCCTCAACCTGCAGTGGCTGGCCTGGGTCTACAGCGCCGCCCTGGAGGCCCGGGAAGCCGGGGCGAACGCCACCCCCGCCCTGACGGACGCCGTCGCCATGCTGCGCGACGTCACCCTGCCCGCTCTGGCGGGCATCCGCCGCAAGGTGGTCCAGGCCGACGGCGATACCACCACCCGGCCCTGGCGCCTGCTGGTCGAACTCACCCAATCCCACCTGCAATGGCAGCTCGCCCGTCTGGAGCCCCGGGTGCCCGGCCCGGTCGAGGCAGCTTCTCCCGCCCCGGAACGCCCGGATGCCAGCGTCGCGATGGCGCGTTTCGAGGCCAGCGAGGCCCCGCGGGAGACGCTCATCTGCCGGGCCTGCGGCGAGGCCTTCGAGAGCGACCCGGTCATGGCGGAGATACGCCGGCGGCTTGCCGCGGCCGGCGTCAGCGCCGACCACCTCGCCGTGTGTCCGCGCTGTCGCGACGGCCGGGATGACGCCGCGGTCATGCGCCCGCCCGGGGCCGGCCTGAAGGCGAGGCAGAGATGACCCGAGAGGAGACCGCGATGACACGCATCGGCCCAATGTGCGAGATCACCGCCGAATTCGTGCTGACCGGCGAGGATGGCGAACGCCTGGCGGCCTCGACGCCCGAGGCACCGATGCGCTACGTGCACGGCACGGGGCAGATGCTGCCGGCGCTGGAGGCGGCACTGGAGGGTTGCCGGGCGGGCGACGCGCTTCGCGTGACGCTGACGCCGGAGCAGGCCTACGGCCCCCACCGGCCGGAGCTGGTCTTCGAGGCGGTGCGCGACAACCTGCCGCCGGGCCGGGAGATCCGCGTCGGCATGACGCTGACCCCGGGCGGCCAGCGCGGCAAGTTCTCGCTGAAGGTGGTCGGCCTCACCGAGCGCGGCGCCATGCTCGACGGCAACCACCCGCTGGCGGGCAGGACGGTGACCTGGGAACTGCGTATCCTGGAGGTCCACCCCGGCAGGCAGCCGCCCCAGGGAGAGCTGGACTACCAGCCGATCCGCTGGGTCAACCTCGACGAGTGAGGCCAGCGACAAGGCCCGCCGCCGTCCATGGCATTGCAGAGGGTCAATCGCGATGTGTGAACTGCTCGCCCTGTCATGCCGCCTTCCGACGCGGCTGACCTCCTCGCTGACCGCGCTGGCCTCCCATGCCCGGGGGGAGAGCCGCAACCGGGACGGCTGGGGGCTGGCCTTCTACCAGGGCCGGGATGTGGCCCTCTATCGCGGCACCGAGGCCGCCGATGCCAGCGCCATGGTCCGCTGGCTGGAGGCGAACGGCCCCCCGACGCGGCTCTCGCTGGGCTACATCCGGCACGCCACCCAGGGGCAGATCGAGCTGGCCAATACCGGCCCCTACCTTCGCGAGCTCAACGGTCGGATCCACGGCTTCGCCCACAACGGCAACCTGACGCGCCTGTTCGAAGAGGCCGAGGCCCCGACGGGACACTATCGACCGGTGGGCGCCACCGACTCCGAACTGGCCTTCTGCCGACTGCTGTCGGGCATGGAGAGGCTTTCCACACCGCCTCACGCCCTGCCCTCCCTGGAGGCTCGGCTGGAAGTGGTCGCCGAGATGGCCGCCACCCTGCGCCGCCTCGGCCCCGCCAACTTCCTCTATGCGGATGGCGACACCCTGTTCGCCCATGCCGACCGCCGCCTTCATCCCGACACCGGGCGCGTCGAGCCCCCCGGGCTCTATCGGCTGGCCTGTCCCAGGCAGTCGGCCAGCGAGCTGCTGGAGAGGCCCCGGTCGCCACAGTCCGACCAGTCCCAGCGTGCCATGCTGCTCTCCAGCGTGCCGCTGTCGGAGGGTGGCTGGCAGCCGCTGCCACGGGGCAGTGTCATCGCGGTGCGTGATGGCGAGCTGGTCGCCGAGCGGCGGATATGATTCCCGGTGGCGCAGCGCCTGGAGCGTCCGGTGTCAGGCCTGCTCCTCGGCGCCAGCCAGCACCCCGTCTCGCAACCTGAAGATTCGGTCGAATCGATCGAAGATCTTCTCATCATGGGTCACTGCCACAATGGCGGCTTGCTGCTCGACGGCAACTTTCCGCAGCAGGTCCATGACGATGCCGGCGCGCACCGAATCGAGCGCCGCGGTCGGCTCGTCGGCGAGGATGATGCGCGGCCGGTTGGCGAGCGCACGGGCAATGGCGACGCGCTGTGCCTCGCCGCCAGAGAGCTGTGAGGGCATGGCATGCTTGCGATGCCCGACCTCGAGATAGTCCAGCAACTCCATGGCGCGTCGGGTGCACTCCTCGCGAGGCAGGCCGGCAAGTTGCAGCACCAAGGCGACATTGTCGATCGCGTTGAGGAAGGAGAGCAGGTTGTGGTTCTGGAAGATGAAACCGATCTTTTCCAGTCGCAGGCGGCGCAGGTCCCGCCTCAGCCAGCGGTTGTCGTACGCCACCTCACCGTCCAGCCTCATCCAGCCCTCATTCGGAGCAATGATCGCACCGATGACATTGAGCAGAGTGGTCTTGCCTGAACCCGATGGCCCCAGCAGGCCAACGACCTCACCCGATAACACCGTCATGGAGATGCCACGCAGCGCATAAACACGAGTCTGGCCTTCGCCGAAATGCTTCGTTATGCCCCTGAGTTCCACCAGCGGGTGAGGCTTGAGTGTCTCCGTCATGCCATCAGCCCGTCAGCGCTTGGGAGGGATCGACGCGCAGTGCCGCACGCACGCCGAGCAGGCTCGCCAGCAGGCAGACCAGCACGACGACCCCGAACAGCATGGCCAGGTCCTCGGGGAGCATGGCGATGTTCTTGGGAAAAAAGCCGTTGAACGCGTAGACCAGCAGGGTGCCCACCATGAATCCCACGCCGCCCATCAACAGGGCCTGTTGCAGGATGAGGCCGACGATGGTGCGATCGGGCGCACCGATCAGCTTCAGCATCGCGATCGCCCTGATCTTGTCCATGGTCAGGGTATAGATGATGAGGGCAATGATCACGGCGGACACCGCCGTGAGCACCCCCATGAAAAGCCCGAGCTGGCGACGCGCACGCTCGATGACCGTGCGGGTCAAAAGCTCCGCCTGTTGCGTGTCCGTCAGGGCCGAGAGATGCTTCCAGCGGCGGATCGTATCAGCCACCTCGGCGGCGGCGAAGTTGGGCTCAAGCCTGACGACCACGGCATTGACCAGATCGCTGGGCGTGCGCTGCGGCCCGCGAGACGATTCCCGCCGCACTGCCGCCGGCGCCTGCTCGAACTGCAGCTCCTGGGCGTCCCTCAACGTTGCATAGACAATCGCATCCCCCGAGAGGTTGACAACGCCCGAGGTCAAGCCGACGACGGTGTAGTCATGGCCTCTTCGTCCCAGCTGCAGCACCTCGCCCACGGCAAGGCCAGTCTTGCGGTCGGCGATCAGCTCATAATGGCTTCGTGTCATGTCGCGGCCCGCGACGATACGCGGGGGTCCACCCGGCCGGCTCGGCTCATAGCCGATGATCTGAAGGCGCAGCTTGCGACCGGCATGTTCCATCTGCACGTTCTGAAAGGTGATGGCCCCAGCCTCGGCAACGCCATTGATCCGCGACACAACCTCCCGCGTGTCACCGGGGATGCGCGACGCTTCCGCGAACGGCCCGTTCGTCCCTGCCTCGACCACCCAGATGTCGGCGTCAACGGCCTGGGTGAGCGCAAGGGCATCGGCGGTCTGGCCCCGATAGATACCCGCCATGGTGATCACCACGGCAAGCAGCAGGCTCAAGCCGAGGCACGTCAGCAGGAAGCGTCCCAGGTTGTGGCGGATATCGCGCCAGGCGAGGTTCATTCCGCTTCCCTTCCGTCGACGATCGTGACCTTGCGCCCCGCCTGGAGCTCCTGGGTGGGACCATCGACGAGCCTCGCGCCCTCCGGCACGCCGCTGACGATCTCGACCCGGCCATCGAGCGTGCGGTGGCCGAGCCTCACCTGGCGCTGATGGAGCCGGCCATCCTCGACGGTCCAGGCGGTCGCGCTGTTACCCCTGATATTGGCGAGGGCGTTCATCCTGACGAGATGGGCAATCGGCAGGGTCGCGGCGGTGATCCGAATCTCGGCCTGCTCGCCCAGATGAAACGGCAGTGGACAGCCGCGGCAGCGGACGTAGACCCGGTACTCCTCGTTGACGCGGTCGCTCTCGATCTCGATGCGCACGACCTCGGCGGGCATGCGCAGATCCGATGCCGATCGGCGTATCACCTCGGCCGGCTGGCCGACCTCGATGGCGCCCGCCCGTGCCTCGTCGATGTAGGCGAGCGCCCAGATCGTGGCAGGGTCGACGAGCGTGAAGACCGTCTCGTTCGCGTTGAGAGACGAGCCGAGCTGGCGATGGCGCTTGATGACGAGGGCGTCGTAGGGGGCATGAAGGCGGTATCTGGCGAGTCGCGTCTCTTCGAGTGCCAGCGCCGCCCTGGTCTGCTCGACAAAGGCCTGGGCCACGGTCACGGCGCTGCGCGCCTGGGCGAGGTCGGCGGTGGCGATACCGAACGCGGCCTGGGCTTCATCTGCCAGCTGTTGCGACGTCGTACCGCGCTGAACGAGCGCCTGCACGCGATTATTTGTCAGCCTTTTCTCATCGAGTATGGCGTCTGCGCGCTCCACATTCGCCGCTGCCTGTGCTACGGCCGCCTCGGCCTGCTGGACGGCCGCCTTGGCCTGGGCGACACGCGCCTCCTGCTCGCGGCTGTCGAGCCGGGCAAGTGCCTCGCCACGCTTGACGCTATCGCCATGGTCGGCGAGAAGCTCGACGAGGGTTCCCCCCGTCTCGAAACCGATATCGGATCGGACCTCTGCTTCGATCGTCCCGAGGCCGAAGACCGTGATGGGCACGTCGTGTTCGGCCTTGGCGACCCGCACCTCCACGGGCTTGAGCCATATCAACCAGATCCCGGCGGAAGCCACTGCGGCGACCAACAGCATCAGCACCCATGGGAGCATGCGTTTTCGCGTCATGTTTTCATCATCTTGAACTCTGGCTGCCGGATATCCGGCGATGTCGCTCAGTCATGCTTTCGCAAGCTGGGCCAGGCGGAAAAGGCAAGAAAATAAAGCGCAATGAGATTGACGATGGGGACGACCATCAGCAGGCTGAGCCATCTCGAATAGCCCGCCTTCGAGAAGATAAACCAGAACGGAATGATAATGATCACTGCCATGATCAGCATGACAAACGGGCCAAAGGGCCACATTCCCGAACCAGGCATCGTTTCATACATGACAGTTTTTCCTTTTAGGCTTCGACTACATTTTATCGACGACTCTCTATCCGCGTGCCGACTCAGACCCTGAACTTCACGCTGATAGTCTAGGCTACCGCAGCATGAAGGATAGCTCTCATGCCGGATGAATGATCACCCGGGATATGATTGGCCATCATTACCTGATGCAGCTGGCTTCCAACAGCACCGACCATGCACTGGCGGCCCGAGTGATGGTGCCGGCGACCTTCTCCCCACCATCACCCCGGAAACCGGCACCAGCACCGGCATACCTTGGTGATCGACGAGCATCACACGAGATGGCCGTCGTGTTGTAAGGTATATCGAGGGATACGAATTCCCCCGTTGGCAAGCCTGAATGCAGGAAAACCTGGTGACGGCTGAAACCCGCCATGCCTCATCGAGTCATTGTCTTGATAACCGGGGGTGCACTCATCGTCGCCCCCTCTTGCCGGAGGCCACCATGAACGAACCCGCCACCAAGATGACCTTCGAGGTCAGCGCCCGACGCCTCGACGCCCACGGCAGCGAGGCCCGCTGCAAGTCGGCCACCCTGACCCTCGACACCGACCTGGCCGGCCGGCTCGACGCCTTCAACCCCGCGGAGCTGCTGATGGCAGCACTCGCCGGCTGCATGCTCAAGAGCATCGAGCGCGTCACGCCCATCCTCAAGTTCGAGCTGAGGGGCGTGGAGGTCCGCCTCCACGGGGTACGCCAGGATGCTCCACCCTGCATGGAAAGCATCGACTATGAGATCCGGGTCGATACTGACGAGAGCGACCAGCGCCTGGAGCGGCTGCACGACAACGTCAGGAAGTTCGGCACCGTCTTCAACACCGTGGCCCAGGGGACCCGGCTCACCGGCGTGATGCGACGCCAATGACTCACGACCACGACCACGGCCCGGTCAGCTTCGGCAAGGCGTTTGCCATCGGCATCACGCTCAACCTGGCCTTCGTGCTGGTCGAGGCCTTCTACGGCTGGAAGACCGGTTCCCTGGCCCTGCTGGCCGATGCCGGCCACAACCTGAGCGACGTGGGGGGCCTACTGCTGGCCTGGGCGGCCTTCGGCGCCGCTCGCCTCCGTCCGAATGCCCGTCACACCTACGGGTGGAAGCGAGGCTCGATCCTGGCCAGCTTCACCAACGCCACCCTGCTGCTGGTGGCCATGGGCATCCTGGCCTGGGAGGCCGTGCAGCGCCTGCAGACCCCAGCAAGCATCGATGCCGGCACGGTGATGGTGGTCGCCGGGATCGGGGTGGTCATCAATGCAGTAACGGCCTGGCTGTTTCTGGCCGGAAGCCGGCAGGACCTGAACATTCGCGGCGCCTTCCTGCACATGGCCGCCGATGCCCTGGTCTCGCTGGGCGTCGTGGTGGCCGGGGGGCTCTATCTCTGGCGGGGGTGGACCTGGATCGACCCGGTGGTCAGCCTGGCGATCGCCCTGGTGATCGTGGTGGGCACCTGGTCGCTGTTCCATCGCTCGTTGCACCTGCTGTTCGATGGTGTGCCGGAAGGGCTCGACATGGAGGCGGTGCGAGAGGCCCTGCTGGCGCTGCCCGGGATGGTGGACGTCCACGACCTGCACGCCTGGGCCATGAGCACTTCGGACAACGCGCTCACCGCCCATCTGGTCATCGACGCCGAGGATGTCGACCGTGATGCCCTGCTCGAGCAGGCGACCGAGATGCTGCATGAGCGCTTCGCACTACGCCACAGCGTGCTGCAGCAGGAGTCCAGGGAATATGCCGCTCGCTGCCCCACCGGTGAGCGGTGCTGACTCAGGGTGGGTCATCAGGCAGACCGGCGGCCCGCAGTCGTTCCTTGAGGCGCTGGTTCTCCTCGATCAGGTCGACCGCCAGGGCGGCGAGCTCGGGTGCTGCCTCGAAGTCACGTTCGAGCTGGCACAGGCGTCGGGCGCGAGTCAGGTCATAGCTGGTGAAACGCCAGCTCGCCACATAGGGCGAGCCATCGGCCAGCAGGCCGCTCTCGATGCGCTCGACGACCCACTCGGTGTCCACGGCGCAGGCACGCGCCAGCTCCTCGAGGGAAAGGGTCGCCTCGTCGATGAGTTCGCCGCTGACGATAGGTTGATGCGTCATGGGCTAGCCTCCCTTCCGTTGGCGCGGATCGAACGCGAGTTCCTGCGCCATGGTCTCATAGAGCTCCCGGGCCCTGTCGGTATCGGCCGGGGGCAGCACCACCTCGAGCTCCACATAGAGATCGCCCGGCTCAGTCCCGGGGATGCCGCGCCTCTTAAGGCGCAATCGGCGACCGGTCTGTGATCCCTCGGGCACCTTGAGCTTCACCACGCCCGAAGGCGTCGGCACTTCGATGCTGGCCCCCAAGGCGGCCTCCCAGGGCGTCACCGGTACCGTCTGATGGACATCCCGTCCCTCGACGCGATAGCGCGAATCCGGCGTGAAGTGGATCTCCAGGTACAGATCACCCGCCGGCCCACCGCCAACACCAGGGCTGCCCTGCCCCGTCAGGCGGATATGCTGGCCGGCCTTGATGCCCTTGGGTATCTGCACGTTGAGGGTGTGCTCGCGGGAGATCACACGTCCTTGCGCATCGACCTGGGGCACCTGCAGGGTGATCGCCCGGGTCGCGCCCTGGTAGGCATCGGTGAGATCAATGTTGATCTTGGCGTGACGATCCTCACCACGCACCCGATAACCACGCCCCCCTCGTCCCGCGCGGCCGCCTTGACCGAACAGGTTGGCGAAGAAGTCGCTGAACTCACCGAGATCGGCCTCCTCGAAACCTCGACCGCTGAACTCGAAGCCCGTATCCCAGTCCGGTGGCGGCTGGAAGTCTTGGCCGGACCGATACTGCTGGGCCAGCTGGTCATAGGCGAGCCGCTTCTCAGGGTCGGACAGCACCGCCTTGGCCTCGTTGATCTCCTGCATCCGCTGCGCGGCTTCCGGCTCCTTGCTGACATCCGGATGAAACTTGCGCGCCAACTTGCGGTAGGCCTTCTTGATCTCCTCGGCCGTCGCGGTCTTCGCCACCCCGAGCACCTGGTAGTAATCCTTGAATTCCACTTGTCAAAGCTCCGGCAGATGGCATCAGGGCAATCGTAGTTACCCGAAGCGAGAGGCGCCGGGGACAGGTCGAAGGGGAGGTCCTATACCAGGGATGGCATCGGTAGCGCCCAGGGAGGGGTTCACAGCGCCTCCCCGAAGACCTGTCGCCGGAACAGCTTCGAGCGTTACTTCCATCTGCAAAAGCCCTGCAGATGGCATGGGAGGCATCTCGCAGCACGCCGACAGACGACTGGGTCTGCAAGGATTCCGCCGTATTGTTCAAGGCTAGTCGATAATGCTCGGACCGCGGGGGAAGCATCGGTCAGGGAAAGGGACATCAGGCACTCACTTCGCCTCAGCACATTGCCAGCTGCCGTTCGGGGCGGTTGCCCATGCCAGCCAGACGAACCTGCAGGCTCGAGAGGCGCTCGCCCTGGCCCTTGTCGGCCGCCAGCAGCGCCTCGCCGACCCAGTCCGGCACCGTGTCGGCAAGCCGATAGTAGACCCATTGGCCCTCGCGGCGATCGCTCAGCAGCCCGCAGGTGCGAAGCTGTGCCAAGTGGCGCGATACCTTGGGCTGTGACTCGTCGAGGGCATGAGTCATCTCGCAGACGCACAGCTCCCCCTCGCGGCGAATCAGCAGCGTCAGCATCAGGCGCGTTTCATCGCCCAGGCACTTGAACAGACGAACGGGTTCGAGCGGGATCAAGGGTTTTTCCACCATGTTCCAGTTAAATATCGAATTTTACGCCAAACGCCGCGCGTTCGACAGCGACACAAGGCCTCAGGTCGGCCGTCGGACCATCAGCAGCGCCAGGCATCCCGCCAGCATCAGCATCGATGTCAGCCACAGGGCGCCGGCGCCGCGGCTCTCCAGCAGCAGGCCGAAGGCCAGCGGTGCCCCCGCCTGGGCGACCCTGGCTGGGGCGATGATCCAGCCCTGGCGACGACCGAACCCCCTGGGGCCGAACAGGGTCAGTGGCAGCGTTCCCGAGGCGATGGTCATCATCCCGTTGCCTGCGCCATGCAGCAGCGCGAAGCCCGCCGCTGGCATGCCGAAGAGTGCCAACAAGGCGGCGCCCAGCGGATGGAGGGTGGTTGCCAGGCGGGCCGAGGCCAATGGGTGGAAATGGCGCAGCAGGACGAATTCCCCCAGGCGAGCGGCAACCTGGGCGGGACCGACCAGGGCGGCCGCTGCCACCGCCACCGCCAGCGACACGCCGGTCTCCTGAAGCACGCGAGGCAGATGCGCTGCCATGGCCGTGGAGACAAACCAGCCGGCGGCAAACACGTAGGCCAGCAGGCCCATGACCAGGCGCGGCCGCTTGGGCGGCGGGGCGTCATCATCGTGCCCCTCCAGCGCCTCGATGGCCCCTGCCCGAGGCAGACGCAAGTTGAGGGGCAGACCCAACAGCAGGTGCAGGCCGGCCCAGGTCAGGCAGGTGTCCCGCCAGCCCGTTTCGAGCTCCAGCCAGGTCGAGAGCGGCCAGCCGATGGTGCTGGCAAAGCCGGCGATCAGGGTGACACCAGTGATCGAGGCGCGGGCCTCGCGCCCCAGCAACCGCCCAAGAGTGGCGAAGGCAGCATCATAGAGCCCCATGGCCATGCCGATACCGGTGATCACCCAGGCCAGCAGCAGGCCCGGCAGCCCCTGTGCCATGGCCATGACGAAAAGCCCCAACGCCAGCACCAGGTTGGAGGTCACCAGCATGTCGCGGCCACCCCGTCGGTCGATGCAGCGACCCACGAAGGGGCCCAACAGAGCCGAGATCACCAGGGCCAGCGAGAAGGCGCCGAAGACCCAGGCGCTCGATACCCCCAACGTCCTGGCCATGGGGATCGCCAGGATCGCCGGCAGATAGTAGCTGGAGGCCCACGCCAGGGTCTGGGTGGTACCCAGGGTCAGCGTCAGCCCGGTCCGCGAACCCCCGCCTGTCACCGGCTCATCGTCCCGCCGTCTCCCGCGGCAGCGCTAGGGCCATCAAGGCACTGGCCGCCACCAGGGCGGCGGAGATCCACAGGCAGGCGGAAAGCCCATACACTTGGTAGACCCAGCCGGAGAGCAACGTGCCTAGCAGGCGCCCCATGGCGTTGGCCATATAGTAGAAGCCCACGTCCATGGAGACGCCGTCGGCGCGGGCGTAATGGACGATCAGGTAGCTGTGCCAGCTGGAGTTGATGGCGAACAGCACGCCGAAGGCCAGCAGCCCCACCACCAGCCAGCCCACCTCGGCCAGCGGCAGCAGCGCCAGGAGCGCCGGCAGGCCGGCAAGCGCCAGGGCCCAGAACACGGTGACGCCCCGCGCCCCGCCCTTCACCAGGCCGGTGAGACGTGGCGCCTGGGTCTGCACGCCGCCGTAGCCGATCACCCACACGGCCAGCAGGCCGCCTACCGTCCAGTGGCTCCAGCCATGCTGGTCATAGAGGAACACCGGCAGGGCCACCACGAACCAGACGTCCCGGGAGGCAAACAGGCAGAGCCGCGCCGCCGAGAGCACGTTGATGGCCCGCGACTTGGAGAACACCTCGGAAAACTTCGGCTTGCGCTTCTGACGCCCCAGGTCGGCCTTGAGCCGGACCAGCGACATGGCCAGCACCGCGACCAGCATCAGCGCCATCAGACCCACCGCCCCCTGGAAGCCGACCAGGGTCAACAGCAGCCCGCCCAGGAAGAAGCCGGCGCCTTTCAGCGCGTTCTTTGAGCCGGTGAGGATCGCCACCCAGCGGTAGAGGGCGCTGCCGGCGCTGGGGCTGTCCTTCGGCACCAGCACCTTGACCGCGCTCTTGGCGCTCATCTTGTTGAGGTCCTTGGCGATGCCCGAGAGCGCCTGGGCCGCCATCACCCAGGGCACGGTCAGCGCCGCCGAGGGCACCATCAGCATGGCCAACGCCACGATCTGC
>NZ_HG423344.1:83815-108719 GCF_000982975.1 Halomonas sp. A3H3
AGTAACCCAGCTGATGGAAGTGCAACACCACCAGCATGCGTAGGGCGCCATCGGTGAGGGTGAAGGCCCAGTAGTTGCCGGTGATCAGCAGGTACTGGCGGACCTCGAAGGGCAGCGCCTTCAGACGGTTTGCCAAGCTCTCAGCCATTCCCCACCTGCTCACTCCCCACCTTGAGCGCCAGCTCGGCGGTGCGGTTGGCGTAGCCCCACTCGTTGTCGTACCAGGCGTAGAGCTTGAGCTGGGTGCCGTTGACCACCATGGTCGAGAGCGCATCGATGATCGAGCTGCGCGGGTCGGTGCGGTAGTCGATGGAGACCAGCGGGCGCTCCTCGTACCCCAGGATGCCGGCGAGCTCGCCATCGGCGGCGGCCTTGAGCGCCGTGTTGACCTCCTCTACCGTGACCTCCCGCTCGAGCTCGAAGACCATGTCGGTGAGTGAGGCGTTGGCTAGCGGCACGCGCACGGCGTGACCGTTCAGCTTGCCTTCGAGCTCCGGGAAGATGACGGTGATCGCCTTGGCGGAACCGGTGGTAGTGGGAATCAGGCTCATGCCGCAGGCGCGGGCCCGGCGCAGATCCTTGTGGGGCGCATCGAGGATGGTCTGGGTGTTGGTGATGTCATGCACCGTGGTCATGGAGCCGTGGCGAATGCCGTACGTCTCGTGGATCACCTTGACCACCGGCGCCAGGCAGTTGGTGGTGCAGCTCGCCGCGGTGACGATGCGATGGACCTCGGGGTCGTATTTGTCGTCGTTGACCCCCACCACCATGTTGAGCACGCCCTCTTCCTTCACCGGCGCGCTGACCACCACGCGCTCGACACCTTGGTCGAGGTAGGCCTGAAGCTTACCGGTGGTCTTCATCTTGCCGGAACACTCGATGGCGACCTGACAGCCGGACCAGTCGCTCTCCTCCAGGGCCTTGTTGGCGCTGAAGGGGATGCGGTGACCGTCGATGACGATGGCATCGGCTTCGGCGACGATGCCCTGCCCCGGCGACCAGTGGCCGTGGACGGAGTCGAACTCCAGCAGGTGGGCGAAGGTCGCGGCATCGCCGCCCGGGTCGTTGATACGTGAAAGTGCCACCTCGCCCGCCGCGACGCGCGCCCAGAGGCTACGCAGGACCAGGCGGCCGATACGCCCTAACCCATTGATGCCGATACGTACTGTCATGGGGACCTCTCGTGTTGAGTCGTTGGATGGTTAGCGTTGGATATCGTCCCGCGCCTTGATTTGCAGCCACAGCGAGAGGCGCTGACGAATCTCGTTGAGTGCCTGCTCGTAGGCGTCCCGGCGCTCGATCAGACGCGGATCGCGAATATCCCAGTAGAGATGCTCGTCACTGCTGCCCTGCCAGTCCCGGCACGCCTGCTGGGCCTTGTCACAGAGCACGATGACGGCATTGAAATGTTCGCCGGCGAAGTCGTCCAGCGACTTGCTGGCCAGTCCCTCGGTGGATATGCCCTGCTTCGTCAGTGTCGCCAGGGTCAGCGAATGGGGTTCATCCGGTTCGCTGCCGGCGCTGAATGCCTCGAACCGATCGCCGGCCAGATGGCGCAGCAAGGCCTCACCCATCAGCGAGCGGGCGGAGTTGGCATTGCACAGGAAGAGCACGCGCTGCTTGGTCATGGTGGTGGCCCCGAAAGCATATGAAATGTCATATATAACGCCCGCGGATGTCAAATTTGTGACAACCATGAACAAGGATGCGTGACTCTATAAATGTAGTGGGGAGATTTAACGCTTTGATAGGTGGGTGGACCTAAATCAGGGGGAAGGTCACGAGGACTTCAAGTTCTCCACCTCGAACAAGCAGTTCAACTTTCTCCAGCACATGCCTGTTGATAGCCTCATCACACGCGGGCTTGATCAAAGGAAGGGGGGCCAGTGGCTCCCCCGAAATTGAAACCGGCAACCCGCGGGACCTTTGGCAGATAGCCCGTTTCCATTCGCTGGATACGAGGCTAGCGTACTCGAAGAGCTCGAGGATGGCACGGTTGAGATCGCCTCCGCCACTCTGCGACATAGTGGGTTGAACCGGTGCTGCCACACGTCCTCGTCGAGCGGCGTACCGTATTCGTAGAACAGCAGTTAGCCACCCGGCTTGAGCACGCGATGCATCTACTCCAGCGCGTGGTGCCAGTCCGGAATCGTGCACAGGGTGTAGGTGAGCTCCACGGTGCGTCCTCGAGGCGGGCCACCCAACAACCCGGGCTCACCTGGAGCACATGCCCGTGACGGATGTGTGGGGCGTGGCGAGCCGGACAGGCGAGAAGCTGGCGCGGCTGCGTATCCACACCGCCCTGGATCTTCGCGAGGCCAACCCCAGCGAGATCCGCAGACGCTTTGGCATTGTGCTCGAGCGGACCCTATGGGAGCTGCGCGGCCAGGATGTGATCCGCCTGGATGACATCGACCAGAAACGCCAGAACATCATGACCAGCCGCACGTTCGGGAGCACCACCGGGCGCCTCGAGGATCTGCGCGAGGCGGTTCGATCGCATACGCAGGCTGGCGCCGAGAAGGTGCGCCGCCAGCAGTCCGTGGCCCGGGCCGTGATGGTGTTCCTGTCGACGCCTCGCTTTCGCAGCGACCTCCCCCAGGACTTTCCCAGCCTGACCCTCACCTTGCCGCGGCCGACCGATGACAGCCGGCTCATCGTCGCTGCGGCACAACGCGCCCTGGAGGCCATCTACCGGCCAGGACTGCTCTATGCCAAGGCAGGAGTCATGATGGTCGACCTCGTGGATCGTGAAGGCATGCAGCTCGATTGGCTCGAGGGTCAACAGACGGAAGCCGAGCGCCAGCAGTCGGCGAAGGTGATGGGCGTGATGGATGCCCTCAACCGCGAGTTCGGCCGGGGCACGGTGAGGCTTGGGGGCCGCCGTCAGGATGAGCGCTGGTGCCAGCGGCATGCACGGCAGACGCCGCGGTTTCTGACCTCATGGGATGAGCTGCCCAGCGTGAGAATGGGCTGAGACGAAGCGGAAGGCGCTACTTCGCCCTTGGCGGGGGGAGCATGCGCTGAAGCACCCTGTCGGTGAATCCAGCGTCATCCTCTGGCACGTTGCCGCCCTCCTCCTGGATGATCCAGCTGAGCGCGGCATGCAGCATGTAGGCCTGCACATGAGACGGCACCGGAAAGGTGCCAGCCCGCCATTCATAGAGCCTGTTCGGACGGTACTTGGTGCCCAGGTCGCGGTTGAGCTGGGCCAGGGCCTCCGACTTGGGGTGCGTGCCGCCAGCGGTGGCGACGTGGAGCCAGGAGTCTATGAGGTTGGAGGGCTTGGGCATCAGGGATTATCGGTTTGTGAAGAGGGAATGTAGGGCCTTGCTCAGAAAGCCTCGCTTGGGCTCACCCGGCGCTTCAGCGGGTTCCGGCGCCGCCTCGGGGACCGAGGCCGCGTCCTCAGCATCGCTCCTCAGGGTGGCCGCCTCGGGCTCACCGCGGAAGTAGTTGGCCAACGCGACCCGCTCCTCAAGATACGATGTCGAGACACTGTTGGACAGGTCCGCGGACTCTGCCGGCGTGAGCACGGCAGGAGAGCCCTCGACCTCTTCTGCGATCGCCCTCAGGCCTTCCTGGTTGAAGGGCAGCTCTGCGCCCCGGAAGATGGCCGAGAGGATGGCTTGCAGCATGCCGATGGTCGGTATCTCCTCGCCCTCTATCCCGAAGATCCAGCTGCCCTCGAGGTTGAAGAAGAACGTCCCCATGGCCTCGTCGTAGCCGGCCACGCCATGGCTGAGCCAGTCATAGAGGTCGTACCCTACGAGGTCGGTGAGGTCTTCCTGGGCCTCGGTGGGGTCGTGTAGCACCTTGAAGAAGCCGTGTCGTGACATAGGTAGTGTCCTATCCCTGTGATGGTTTGTGCTGGTCGATCCAGCAGAAGTGTTCGCTCGGCGTGAGCCACTGGCCCTGGAAGTTGATATGGCCAAGGGTCACATTGCCGAGGAGCGGATGGTCACGCCGAGCGTAGTCAGCGCAGCCTGGATTGGTGCAGTAGCAGCTCAATGGGTAGGCGACGTTGCCGCACGAGTTGCAGCGCGACACCGGGTATATCTCCAGCATGGCCTGCTGCTGCTCGAGGTCATCGTCGTAGGTGCTGCTGGGTGTGTGCGTCTTGGCACCTTGCAGCTTCTGCCGCAGTCGCTGCATAGCATCGTTCATGGTCGCGGCTTCTCCAGGCGCCCTACAGAGCGCCCTTCTCGAGGTGGATCTGTGCCGGGGCCGGTTGCGCCCCGACGCCGCGGAAGAGCTGCGCGGCCTTGCCTGCCTCGCGTCCCGAGCGGATCGCATGGATCTCCTGCTCGCTGCTGGCTGGGGGCTGCTCGCGCCACTCGGCCTTTTCCAGCTCACCGTAGGTCTTCTCCTTGAAGCGCTCGATCACGTCGCGGTCCTGCTCGCTGATCGCGATGGCCTCCACCTTGGAGCGCACGGCTTGCACCCAGGACTCGCAGAACAGGTCGCAATGGCGGCTTTTCCGACGGGGCGCCATGCGCGGGTGCAGCTCCTTCCTGTAGCGGTTGCGGTCGGCGCTGATCTGGCGGAACAGCACCTCATAGCAGTATTGGGCTGCCTGGGGCTTCTCGCCGATGCCGACGAAGACGGCCCAGTTCTGCCAGACGCCACCGAGCTTCTGGTAGCGGTTCATGACTTGCACGCCGAACACCTCGCCGATGGTGCTTCTCAGAAACACCACCCAGGCGGGCAGTGACTTCGCACGAGACGCGCCCCGCGCCTCGGCCTCGCTGACGGTGTGCAACGACAGGTCTGAAGCGGTCAGGTTGTGCTTCTCCATCAGCTTCTGGGCCTGGCGCAGCGCGGCAGCTGCTTCTGCCGGGTTGTCGCTGCTGGCGAGGTTCATGCACTTCTGGATCTTGTCCAGGACGCGGCTCGTGCTCATGTGGAAAGGCCTCCTTAGGCGTTCAACTGGCTCATTGGCTTTGGGCCATGGCGCTGGCTTCCCAGTCCGCCTCTTCCACCCACTGGTTCACTCGCTTGGCAACACTGTCCCAGCTCTCACCGTCGAGGAGTCGATCGATCGCTTGCTGTTGCTGGGCGGGCTCCAGGTGGTCGAACAGGGTATGCAGGCTCAGTTCACGGCGGGCTGCATCGGTCTTCATCGTCATGGGTCATTCCTTACGTCAGGTTGATGGAAAGGCCGAGCCCATGGGGCTCGGCAGGCCTTTCCAGCTATCCAGGGCGCGTGACCACCGGGCATGGAAAGGCCTGGAAAGCATGGAAACGTGGTCACGCCGCGTCCCAGCAGCAGGCCTCCCAGGCGTCGACCACCGAGAGGAGGACCGACGAGCAGGAGGCCTGCATGGAGGTGATGGGGAGGCGCCGGCCGGGCTCGACGGTCAGCGAGGCTGTCTCACCCGATTCGGTGGTGAGGGTCAGCGTGCCTTTGCGCTGTTGCCCGAGGGCGCCCACCAGCTCCTCGAGGCTGACTGGTTGCCGCTGCTGCCAGCCTGTTCCGAGGGTGACGCGCTCGAGCGATCCGTTGACCAGCTTGCCGATCCCTTTCGGTGTCAGCTCACTCAGCAGACGTTCCAGGATGCTCATGAGGGTCGAGGGTGCCTCGGCACAATTCGCCGAGGGGGCTTGTTCAAATGCCAGCATGGTGATGGAGGCTCCGTGTTTCCTCGCGAACCTTGGCAACCCAGTCCCAGTAGGAGAGCTGTGTGTCGCCGTTCTGGTATTCGAGCTGCCAGTCCTGACGGGGGAATTGCGGGTGCTCATGGGAAGCCTTGCGGCCTCGCAGCGGAATGTTCTGGTTGTGATCGGTCATGAGATCGCTCCGTGATGCAGAGTTACGCAGCAGCCTCGCTGCAAAACGTGGCTTTCCAGTCGTGGATGGGAAGTCCAGGAACGGGACGCGCATCGGGGTCGAGCATGAGCCACTGATGGCCAGCGCTGCGTGCTTCCTTGGCGAGGGCGCACAACACCGGCAGATCGACATGCGCGGCCTCACTCGGGTAATGCGCCGCGCAGTCCCGTGGAAAGTCGGCGGATATGACGAACCATTCTCGATGGGCGCTTGCCCCTTTGATCACGCGATTAGCCAGCAGGATGGCCACGGTTTCCGCTTCCTCTTCCGGGAGGTGGAAAGTCCTCAAGGCCACCATGCGCTGGGCCTGATTGATGTAGGCAAAAGCCAATGGAGATGCCATGCGTTCACCTGTCCGCCGAATGGATGTGGCTCTATTATAGTCCCAGATATAGGACTATGCCAAGAGCCCGAGGCGTCGATCCCGGCCCAAGGAGGGCCTGTGTCACAGCAGGGTAGGGGCGTGACCGTCACCTCAGAGGGAGTAGCGATTTCGCATGCGAAATCGGCGTGGGGTTCCCCAGGGCGGGGTGATCCAGTTCCGCATGCGAAATCAGAGCGTGGTGCTCAGGGCGGGACGCTCCCAAGCAAGAAGGCGGGGCCAACGGAAACCGGGCAGCCGCGGTGAGACGGCTGCCCGGTCAAGGTGGGTCACATTCATGGACGGCTACGCTATTGTGCCGTGTCGAGCATCACTCTCTGGCTTGTTCATCCAGAGTGTCAGAGGCAGCCGAAAGGGATGCCTCGGCCATGGCAGCCGCGTTCTCTCCGACTTCCTCGGGGCTGAGCTGGCCCCCTCCCTCGCCAAGCAGGATCGCGTGCATGGCGACCATCGTGTATGCCTCAAGCCGGGTCATATCCAGGGCAGGCTTGGTGAAACGTGAGGTGTTGAGGGTGTCATCGCCCATGATGCTCTCCTTTCAGTTTGGGGCCGCGCTGGACGCGGCCCCTAGCTCGATCAGACTTTCTCCCAATCACCCTTTGCGTTCTGGCAAGTGGTGACGTTCTGCTCGCTGTCCTCGGGGCCGCCTGTGACGCTGATCTGGTAGTCGATGCAGGTGCGACCTTCGGCGTCCACATACGGATCGCTCTTGGTGACATTCTGCTGCATGTTGGCTACGTCCTCGAACCCCACCTCGGGATCACCTTGCATGGCGGCGAAAGCCCCGCGCATCCCCTTATCGACCACGCCCAGCGCCGTTGCGCCAGCCGCGCCGTAGGCGGCACCGCTCATGCCCGCGCTGCCGCCATTGACCAGTCCACGAACGCCGCCCATTTGTCCCGCTGCCCGTGCGCCTGCGGCACTGGCGCTATTGGAGCTGCGGCCGCTGATGGCGTCGGCAACGCCGCCGATGGCATTGGCTGCGGCCCCCTGGAGGTGTCCTGCGCTTTGCGGCACGGCACAGCCTGTCGCCAGAACGAGCAGGGAAGTGGCAGCCAGACCTTGGAATGTGCGCTTGATCATCATTGTCTTCTCTCCCTTGGTTGTGATCCCGAGCAATGTGGCTCGATACTTGTAATTATACAATACGACGATTTACAGCTCAAGCCGCTGCGGCATCTTTTGAGTATCAGTATGCTTGCCTCGGGTCAGGATTTCGCATGCGAAATCGCTAAAGCGAGTGTACCGCAAGGCGTTGGTCTGATACCGCAACCGCATGGCCTGGCAAGGCGACCGCCAATGCGCCGGGTGGACTTAACTAAAAAACGTCGTATTGTATAGATAAGGCTTTATAATGGACTCTGACACGTTGATTCAGGAGGCAGAAGCCGACCTTTCCCTGCTGTCGAGGCTCGTTGTGGGACGGGCCTCAATGCAGGAGCGCAACGGGAAACTCGTGCTGGGGATCGACCAGGAGGGAGCGCGATTACTGACGATGGATCGGGTGAGGCAAGAGATCGAAAGCGCGGTTGAGCGAGTCTGGGGGCTGGAGGTCGTGTATGAGCGAGCGTAGTACCCGCCAGGCCCGGCAGTTAGTCAGGCGTCTTGCCCGAGACTGCAACCTTGAGTGGCCTGG
This sequence comes from Halomonas sp. A3H3, assembly GCF_000982975.1. Taxonomy (NCBI): domain Bacteria; kingdom Pseudomonadati; phylum Pseudomonadota; class Gammaproteobacteria; order Oceanospirillales; family Halomonadaceae; genus Halomonas; species Halomonas sp. A3H3. The sequence continues at coordinate 91,664 of NZ_HG423344.1, forward strand.
CGGCGAGGAAAACGCCGCGCTCCTCTATGACCGCTCGACTCGCCGCTGGGAGCTGCGCTGCATCGACAGCACTCCCTCCCCCGTCATTCGTGGCCCTACCCCTCTCACACACCTGTTGCGCGATGGCTTCGTGCTGATCCGCTGGCCTGACGACCAAATTGAGCTGTTCCACGTTGAGACGGTTCATTCACAACTGCGCCACCGGCTTGAAAAAGCGGAGGTGGCCCAAGCCGGAGCATAGTTCGATGAGTACGAGCATCACCTATCGAGTCAGCCACCGTGCCTTGCTGGGCTACTGGCTGCTCATCCCCGTTGGGGCGGCGCTGTATGCTGCCCCCGACGCCCCATTCACGTTGGCCGGGGTGACCCCCGCCGCGCCGCTGACAGCCGCCCTTACCTGGGCCGGGATGGGGGTAGCCGCCTGGGGGCTGCTGAACGTGGCCTACCAGCGACTGGCTCACAAGTACGTCATCGAGTCGGATCGCGTCATAGAGCGCCATGGGATCATCGCTCGCCGCGTGACGCCGCTTCACATCCACCACATCCGCTCAACAGAGGTGAACCAGACCATCATGGGGCGGTTGCTGGGCTATGGCACCGTGGAAATGTCCGCCGCAGGCACAGGCACCAGTGAGGCCCGTTTCGATCGCGTATCGCGCCCCATGGACGTGATGGCCGCGATCGACGGTTCCGTGAGCAACAAGGCGTCCACCGCGGGAGGGGAGTAGCAAGACCATGGAAAACCTCACTTCGACCCTCGCCAGTGTGTTGATCCCCGGCCACCATGTTGCCGTTGGCGCTCCTGGAGGACAGGAAACCCTGCCCGAGCGCCAGCTACTCTCTCAGGTATTCCTGAAGGCCATTGATGACCTGAAGAGCGACAACCTCAAGCACCAGTATTCGGCGGCTGAGTTCCTGGCTGGCCCGGTGGCAGAGGAGTACATCGGCCACCTTGGGCTGCCGGAGTGGACGCCGAAGCTGGCGCTGCTGATCCACGCCCAATGCGATCTTCGCTCGTGCCTGGAAATCCCCGATGACCTGGAGGACGTACTGAGCCGCTACCGGCCCGCCGTCAGGGGTGGCAACGAAGCCTCGCTGTGACTTGCCACACGCCATGCCGCTCGGCATCCTGCGGCCTGATCACGTCAGGCTCGACTACCGAGGAGGGGATAACGGCATGGCCGACTTTCGTTCGACAAGGATTGGCGTAGCCAACGCAGCCCGCATCCTCAATGTGCGGGTTGCGGAGCTGAAGGAAGCGGTGCGTCACGACCAGCCGCTGTACGATGTTCACCTCCCCAAGCCAATCGGCTATCTGGGGGCCTCGGCCAAGGAAATGTACTTCACCGCTGGCGAGATCATGGACGCCGCAGACCAGATCGCACAGCAGCGCAAGGCCCCATAGCCATCACCTTCCAGGGTCGCGCCCGTTGTCCTCGGGCACGATGATACCGTTGAGCCTCCCTTCTGCTGGCGGTGCTGCCTGAAGTCGGCGCTCCTGAGCCGCCAGCCACCCTCGCTTCTCCTCAGCTTGCCGCTGCTCTGCCTGACGGGACGCCTGAAGGCCGACGCCTCGGGCTTGTCCCTCCAGGGCGCGAGAATCGTCATGCGCTAGAGGCTGCTCGCTCTGTGACGCTGGGCTGGCCTGCGCCAGCATGGCTATCGGCATCCATAGTGCGCCAGCCGCCATGGCTCCCAGTGCCCAGCATCCTCAGCCTGGTTTGTCGCTGGGCGACACGCTGCCCCCTTTGGCGTTGACCCACGCCTCCAGCTCGCTCGCGCAGTCGTGCGGCAATCTGACCTCGACCGTGACGAAGGCTCGATCGACCTCGGCCCGAATCCGCTTGGCGGCTTGTGAGACAGCCGCCCGGCTGATGCCGTGGCGTTGCGCGGCCTCGGCATAGGTAGCGCACACTCCTTCGATCACTTCAACGGCAGCATCACAAGCCCTTCCGCGAAGCCTTAGCCTCGCCAGAGCTGCATAGAGCTGCCCCTTGCTGATGTCCCGATCTTCCACGCGCCCTCCTTAAAAGTGTGCATTGCACGCTAAAAATGCTTGATGTAAATACTTTTAGTGTCGTAATCTGTTTACATCGTACCGACAACGCAGCGAGGCCGCTACCGATGCAGCAAGACACGACGCAGCTCCCGTCCCCCGCCCTGGGCGCCATGGATGATCTGCTGGCGCGTCGAGAAAAGGCGCTGGCGCTGGTGCAGGGTGCAGCGGCGCAACTGGCCGAGGCCGCCTCCCTCATGCCCATCAGCAGCTTCCGGTTTGCTTCCATGCTCCGGCACCTGACCTGGCACGATCTCAGCGTTCGCCCCGAGGCGTTCTGTGACCGGCTCGCCAACGAGGCGCGGCAGACCTTCGATGCCAATGGCTGGCGCTGGTTGCTCGATAGCTCCGGCCTGGGTGACGTGATGACCGCCCAGGACAAGCAGGAGGTGCAGCGCCAGCTCAATGATGACCCTCTGCCGTTGAGCCGGGAGAACGTGCAATCGACCTTTGTGGCCCTGTTCGAGACACGCCATGAGTTATTCCGGCGCGGGGTGGTCGAGCTGTTCCAGAGCCTCTGCAAGCGGTATCGCAGCCACAGTGCGTTCAAGGTCAAGCGGCGGCTGGTGGTCGAGCAAGCGTTCAGTGAGCACGGCGGCTGGCGCAGTTTCGGGAGCGCCAGGGAGCGCGTGGATGACCTGGAGCGCATCTTGCTGGTGCTGGAGGGCCTGGAGCCTTCCCAAGTGCCCCATGAACAGCGGTTGGCCCACCGCCTGCAAGAGCAGCGCCATGCCGCCTTGATGGGCGATGGCGACCGGGCGGGGGAGATGGAAACGGAGTGGCTGGTTTGTCGCTGGTTTGCGAACGGGAACCTTCACCTCTGGCTGAAGCGCCCCGACCACATTGACCGGATCAACGGCCTGATCGCGGAACACTACGGCGCCGTGCTGGCGCACGAGCGCTACTAGGGAGGACACCTACATGATTCACGAAGCTATCGACACTCGCGCCAGCACCGAATACCTGGACGACCTCGGGGAGTTCTTCGCCCCCGTCTCCACCGACCTCATTGACGGCCTCGTGGGCGAGCGCCAGACGAGGAAAGCGGAGATCGAGGGACTGGCCAACCTCGTTCTTGGCGAGGGATACAGCGCGGCCATGGGCTACTTCCTGGAGGGGAACCAGCACGACCTCTCCCGATTCGGCGGCCATCAGGTATCACGGCTGTTCGATGTCGAGGGTGCCGTGGCGGCGCTGGATGCAGACATGTGGCAGCGGACGCTGGCGCTGACTGATGTGCTCGACGTGATGCCGGCTGACCGTCGCTATGAGTGGAATGACGAGATCCGCCGCCACAAGGCCCCTGCGTTCGAGGAGGCCACGGTTCGAGCCACCCTGGAGCAACTGCTGTTGCAGCGGGCCGAGTTCTTCGCCGAGAAGGTAGATGGGGTGTTCCGCGCCCTGTCGGGCCAGCATGTCACCAACCGCCCGGAAGGGTTCAGCAAGAAGATGATCTTCGGTGGCCTGCTCGACGTGCTGGACTTCATCGACTCTCGCCGCTGCGGCTATATCCACGACCTCCGCACTGTGCTGGCGCGTTTCATGGGGCGCGAGGAGCCCTTGCCGGGGACGACCCGCAAGGCCCTGGATCTCGTGAAGCGCCGCCTTGGGGTATGGCATGACCTGGATGGTGGCGCCATCCGGCTCAAGCTCTACAAGAAAGGCACCTGCCATGTGGAGGTTCACCCGGAGCTGGCGTATCGGCTCAATGCCATTCTGGCGAGCCGGTATCCGGCTGCGATCCCGGCTGCCTTCCGCAAGCGGCCCTCTGCTGGCGCCAGCAAGAAGCACTTTGCCGCCCTTCAGATGCCCCTGCCCTCGGCAGTGATCAGCCAGATCGCCGACGCCCGCCTCAACGGCCGCAAGCTCAGCCTCTCCTGGTACACGCTCGATCAGCAGTCGAAGCGCGAGCGCCAGGCCATCGAGGAGGCCCTGGCGGGCATCGGGGGTGCCAAGGTCGATATGGCGACCTTCGAGTTCGACTATGACCCCGAGGAGGCGCTGGCGCATCTCGTGATGACCGGCTGCCTGCCTGAGCAACGCTCGCACCAGTATTACCCGACCCCGGTGAGTGTGGCCGAGGAGGCTGTGGACCTCGCCGAGATTCGCCCTCACGACAAGATCCTGGAGCCGAGTGCAGGGCAGGGCCATCTGGCTGAGTGGCTGCCACAGGCGCAGACGACCTGCGTGGAGCTGGCGGACCTTCACTGCAAGGTGCTCGCGGCCAAGGGCTACACCTGTCACCACGCGGATTTTCTGTCCTGGGCTGAAGATGGGCGCATGGCTGGCGCCTTCAACAAGGTCGTCATGAACCCGCCCTTCAGCCAGGGTCGTGCGGCCCTGCACCTTGCCGCTGCGGCGAAGTGTGTCGCCCCAGGCGGCCGCCTGGTGGCCGTGCTCCCCGGCTCCCTGCGCGGCAAGGACGTGCTGCCGGGCTGGGACGTGTCCTGGTCAGCGCCTCGGCAGGGGGAGTTCGCGGGAACCGGCGTGACGGTCGTGCTCCTGGTGGCCAACCGCCCAGCCGTCTAACTGGCTGGCGCGGGCTGCCCGCTCGCGCCAGCTCAGGCCCTTGGGATAGCATCGCAAGGCGCGAGACAGGAATGGTGATCGCATGGATCGTACTTGCCGAGAGGCGTATCAGTTATCGCATGAGCTGTACCGGACGCTGGGTAACTACCAGCCGTCCCCCTACGCTCCTTGGACGGCAGAAGACCTGGCCTGGTTGGCTGGCGCTGATGATGCGTCAGGCTGCTACCCCGATCGCGCCACCCCGGCGCCGGCCCCAACGACGCCGGCCCCCACCGACCAACTCGCCCTGTTCTGACCCCGCGCCAGCAGGCGCTCCTCCCTTGCCGCAGAGCGCGTGATGACCGCGCATCTAACGCCGATCGAAAAAAATCGCCCTCCCCCGCCATTTAGTGTCAGTGGCCGCCCTATCAGTCAGCGAGGCCCATTCGGGCACCTGATGAGAGAGCACCGCTGGGAGGCGGAATATGATGGGAGTTCGTGGTAGCACGCTGATCGGCGTGGCCATTCTTGTATGGGTCGCATGGATCGTCCTGGCGACCGACTCAGAAGCTCGTATTGAGCGCACCTGCCAGCCCGTTCTGTGGTTCGGCAATGTGGCAACGTCCCTCACACAGCTGACCTTCAATGAATATCAGGACTCGGTGCAGGAGAGCTTCGAGTCTGCCGACTATGCCTGCCGCTTTACCGTGTGGCGCCTGCTGCACGAAGACGCCTGGATTGAGAGCCAGCAAGGCACCGATCCCGAGGCGCAGACCGGGGAGGGCGAATGATGTTCGCACCCCGTCGATTCCCCGCTCTGTTTCGCACACTGGCCACCACCCTGCTCGCCGTGGGGGTCAGTGCTGGCGCGACGGCTGCTGAACCGCGCCCTGTCGCGCTGGTCGAGTTCGCCAGCTTCGATTGCCAGTTCTGCCAGGCGATGAATGCTCACCACCCGGCGATCGAGGCGGCCGCCGAAGACGCCGAGCTTGAGTACCGCTACGCCCCTCTCCCCTCCCATACAAGCCTCGAGCGTGCCTGGCGCGAGCGCACCTATTACGCCTCCCGTGAGATCCCGGGGATCGCTGAGGAGGTCCGTGAGGCGTTCCTGACAGCCGGGAAAACTGGCGTCCCTCTCGAAAACCTCGATGAGGTGCTGGCGCTTCTCGAGCTTCACGTTCCCCAAGTCCGCTGGAACCAATTTTCTGAAGACCGCATTCAGGACCGCAGCTCAGTAGAGGCCATTGAGCGGGCCATCCGGCTTGCTCAGCGGGCCGAGCTGCGGGAGTACCCAGCCTTTGCTGTCGTCTCTCGCTCCGGTGTCGAGCTGCTGAGCCTGACTGGCGACGTGGATGAGAAGGCCGAGGCGGTAATCAAGTATCTGGAGAACCTTTGATGTCCTTGCGAAACCCCGTGCTGGCCGCCTCGCTCGTGGCCACCCTCGCTGGCTGTGTGGCCCAGCCACCGGCTGAGGAGCCCAAGCGCTGGGAGGTGTTGCCTGACGCCTACAACACCCTGACCAGCCGTTATGTCCTGGTCCCGGGCTATGAGCACCTGGGTGTCTACGCCAACCGTACCTACAACTGGTACTACGGTGCCGGAAAAGGCCTGGAGCGGTATGCCCAGGGCGGCACCATCTACGACGAGGCGTACTGGCAGGCCCGCTACGCGGCCATGCCGGATGAGTACAAGGACGCCCTGGATGGCGTGCCGCTGGCGCGATTCCACTTCGAGTTCGACTCCACCGCCCTGACCCCGGCCTCCCAGCGAGAGCTTGCGTCCTTCCTGGATGGGGAGGCGCTGACCGGGCGCGTGCTCGTGGTCGGGTACACCGACCATATCGGACCCGAGACCTACAACGGTCCCCTCTCCCAACGCCGAGCCGATGCGATCGCTAGTGAGCTTCGCAAGGCCTGGCCTGATGCCCGCTTCCTGACGGAAGGGCATGGCACCTACCCCAAGCTGGTTGACGGCACGACCGATACAGCGCGGGCGGCCAACCGTCGCGCCGAGATTTTTCACCTGGAGGCAGATCAATGAACGTCTTTATCGCCCACGCCCAGATCCTCCGTAAGGAGCCGCCCAAGGAGCCCGGTCGCTCCGGCCTGATGGTCCTGAAGGTCGGCAAGAACAAGCGCACCACCGATGCGCTGATCCAGTCCGTGAACCAGATCATCGTGCGTATTCCGGGGCACCTGTCCGACCGTGCGGCCAAGCTGCCGGTGGATTCCTACATCGAGATATTCGGCCATGTCGGCGGCATTGTTCGTCGCTCCCAGGTTTCCGGCGAGCAACACCTGAGCGCTGAGCTGGTGGCCAACAACATCCAGCCGGCCACGCCGATGATCGAGGGCAACATCGAGAAGCACCTGTTCAACCGCTTCATCGCGGTGGGCCTGCTGCGCGGCGTGAAGAGCCCGGAGAAGGAGGGACCGCCCTCCACCGCCTACCTCCAGATTGGACCGGATCGCCCGGACCTGGGCCGCTCGTTCCAGCATACCGGCGTGATCGGCATGGCGGCCTTTGGCCGTGTGGTCGACCGCCTCGCGGAGTATTCGGCCGGCACAGCCCTGCATGTCGAGGGTCGCGTCACCGGCCTGCTGCGCAAGATCCCCAAGCCAGGCGCCGAGGGCGGGTTCGAGGAGAGCCTGGAAGTCGGCCTGGTGATGGATCGGGTCACCCCAACTGCGATGGTCGCCGAACGCATGCTGACGCCCTTCGAGGCGCCCAAGCCGGCCGCCGAGCGGCAGGACACCACCCCGCAGTCCAGCGCCGAAAGCGAGCGCCAGTCGGCGACGGCTGCTGATCAGGCTCAGAGCTAGGAGGTCGTCAGTGTTCGCCCTACCCGATTGTGCCGTTGAGATCGCCGCCTACTACGAGGTGCCCATCCAGGTAGTCGCAGCTGTCCGCCAGCAAGAAAGCGGAAGCCGCGGCCAAGCAGTCGGCCGTATCGGGCCGAACAAGAACGGCACCTATGACCTCGGTGCCATGCAGATCAATACATGGTGGCTCGATCCAGAGACCAACCGGAATCACCTCCAGCAGTGGGGGATTACCGAGCAGGAGCTGCTGGAAAACGAGTGTACGAACATCGCCGTTGGAACGTGGATTCTCTACGAGAACATCACGCGCTATGGCGACTGGGAGGCGGCCTTGGCCGCTTACAACGCAGGGTCACCGGAGAGCCCGGTAGGCCAGCAATACGCAAACCAAGTCCTTGCGACACTAGGAGATCAGTACCAATGACTACTTCCGTCGAGATCCGCGACACCAAGCCCAGCAAGTTCGCCCAGCTGCGCGAGTCGCTGACGACCAACAAGAAGCGCATCGGGGAGCGTTCCCTGCTGGTGGCCACCACGCTTTTCATGGCCATGCCCGCCTGGGCGCAGTCCACCGAGTTCCAGGACTTCGCCGACAAGGTGGAGGAGCTGGCGCATGGCCCGTTCGGTATCGGCATCTCCATCCTCGCGCTGATCATCGGCTGCCTGGTGGGCCTCGGTCGCCAGTCCGCAGCTCCCGCCTTCCTTGGCCTGGGGATTGCCGGCGCCTTCGCTGTCGGCCCCTTCATGATCAAGGAAATCTTCAGCTGGTTCTCAGGCACCTGAGAAGGAGTAACGGGTCATGTCCAACGAGTCCTACCGGATTCCACAAGATGTCGACGCGCCAATCCCCATCTTCGCGTGGGAAATGACCGAGGTGGTCGTGGCCATCATGGTCATCGGCGTGGGGATCATCATGCGGTTCTTCATCCCGGGCCTGGTGGCCGGGATCTTGCTCATGATGGCGGCCAAGAAGATGCGTGCCGGCCAGAAGCGGGGGCAGGTTCAGCACGTCTTGTGGCGCATGGGGCTGCGGCTTGACCCGTTACTTGGCAAGTACGCCCCCCGTCCCATGCGCCTGGAGTACATCCGCTGATGAAATACCTCAACGCACTCCGTAATCAGTGGATCGCGGCCCGGGGCTGGATGTTCTGCACCCTGCTCCTGGCTGGGCTGCTGATCTACGTCATGCAGAGCTATGTGCAGCTGAGTGCCAACATGCCCACCCGGCTGGTCCCCTATGACCTGCACCTCATGGAGGGGCCGGTCGAGGTGGGCGCCAGCGCCGGCTACACCGATGAGGACTACCTCACCGAGATAGCCGTGGCTGACACCCAGCTGCACAGCACCTGGACCCCGAACAACGTCGAGAGCCAGTACGCACGCTTCCAGAACCGGATGACCCCGGCCCTGTACGCGAAGGTCGGCAACGACCTTCAGGGCCGCCTACCGGATCTGGAAAACTCCGAACGCTCGCAGGCGTTGTTCGTAGAGCACACCGAGGCCCTGGAAGACACCGTTCGGGTCACAGGACGGCTTCGCGCCTGGATCGGCAGCGAGCAGGTTGAAGACCGGCCGATTGCCTACCGGGTCCGCTACGCCTTCAGCGATGGCGTGCCCTACGTCGCTGGTTTCTCTGTGGAGGAAGAATGAACAAGCCCAAGATGCTGGGGCTGATCGCGGCGGCGGCCATGGTCGCCGCCCCCTTCGCCAGCGCCAGCGATGAAGTCCAGACGGTGGCTGTGTCCACTGATGCCTATAACCGGCTCGTGTTCCCCGAGCCGTACTCGCAGATCGTGATTCCCCCGGAAGCCGAGCTGCGCGATAACCCCGTGCCCACCGATGGTAAGCGGGGCCTGTTGATTCGACCGGCTGAGGATGCAGAGCCCTTCTCTGTCTTCATTCAGCTGAAGAGCGGCGAGGCTTTCACTGTGAAGCTGGCGCCGGAAGCTGACATCGAAGCTCAGGTGTTCCGCTACCGGAATGCCCCTGACCTCTCTGAAAAGCCCGAGCAGGAAAGTCGGCCCAAGGATCGCTGGATAGCCGACACCATCCTGTCCGCCTTCCAGGGTGACCGCCCTGCCGGGTTCGAGCCATCGGGTCGCCCGTCCAGCGCCCGCATGGAAATGCCCAATGGCGGCACCCTCAAGCTCACCGCCCAGGACCAATACCGTGGCTCCGGCCATGTGGTGAATGTCTATGTCCTGTCGGCGGATACCTCCGTGGAGGTCGAGCCTCGAGACTTCTACCGGGCCGGCGTCGTGGCCATCTCCCTGGATGGGGATGTGGTGAGCGAGCGCCAGCACCCTCGGATGATCGTCGTGGAGGTGGACCGTGGCTGAAGAGCAAGGCAAACAGCAGCCCGAGGAAGCCGGTGGCGGCAAAGCCTCTACCGTCTCCAAGGCCAAGTCCAAGATCGTGTCTCAAGGCCTGCTGGAGCGGGCGCAGACGCGCAAGTGGCTCCTCTATGGAGGGGCTGCCTGTCTGGTGGTGTGGCTGGTGGCCAGTAAGGCGATCAGCGAGCGGAACAGTGATGATGACCGTGCCCCGCCGCCTCCCGAGTTCGTAGACACCTCGCCGAATACTCGCGAGGGCGAGGAAATCACGATCGCTCGGCTTCAGCGCCAGCTCCGAGACGCCAATGAGCAGATTGCCCAGCAACGTGAGCGCCAGGAGCAGCGTGACGAAGAGTTCATGGAGCAGCTGGAGTCGATCAAGTCCTCGATGGAGACCGAGCGCGAGGCGATGCAGACCACCATGGCTGAGCTGCGCGAGAGCCTGGTGAATGCCTCGGACAGCGACGGCGATGCTGGGGTGCGGATTGGCACCGGGTCGCGTGACAACGACAGCGATGCCAGCCGCTCCCCGACTGATTACCTCCGGCCGCCGCGGGGCGATGATCCCGGTGTGGTGCCACCGCCCCCGCTGGCGCGTCGTGACAGCGACCCAGGCCGAGGCAACCTGCCCCCGCGCCAGCAGACCTCCTCCGGTTCGAGCGGTGGGGTCATCCCCTCGCAGCTGCCCCAGCTCCGGCAGCCCGATGAGCCTGCTGAACCCATCGTGCTCGATGGCTCGAGCGGTGAGTCCAATGCCCGGATCATCCGCAACGAGGAAGTCGCTCAAGAGGACGACGAAGAGGATATGGGGCCGCCGAAGGCTGGGTTCCTCCCGATGGGCTCGTTCTCCGAGGTCGCGATGCTGACCGGCGCCGATTTCGGTGCCGCCGAACGGACGCGCAACAACCCGCAGCCGGTGCTCTTCCGCATCCAGAACGATGCCTTCCTCCCGGGTAGTGCCCGGTATCGCCTCGCCGACTGCTTTGGCATGGGCGGTGGCTACGGGGATCTCTCCAGCGAGCGGGCGCACATCAATGTCACCCGGATCTCCTGCGTCGACACCAAGACCGGGATGATGCTCGAGTCCCCCATCAATGGGTACATCGTGGACTCCGATGGCCGCCTGGGGCTGCGCGGCAATGTTGAGCGTCGTGCTGGCGCCTTGCTGGGCAAGGCCATGCTGGCTGGTTTCGCCGAAGGCGCCAGCAGCCTCGCGGCGACCGCTGCCCAGGGGGCAGAGCAGGCCGTGACCGGCAGTGGCGTGGTGACCACCGTTGACCCCGATAGCGTTGGCGAGGTGGGCCTGTACGGCGGGGCTGGTCGTGCCATGGAGATCCTGGCCGAGCGCTACATCGAAGAAGCCGAATCCATGTTCCCGGTGATCGAGGTTCCCTCTGGCCGCCGTGGGACCGTTGTGATCCAGGAAGGTCAGCAGCTTGAGTGGGAAGCCTACGAGCTGGCCGACAAGATGCCGACCCAGGAGTAACCCGATGATGACCAAGAAGCTGTTGATCCCCCTGGGCGCCCTGCTGTTCCTCGGCGGCTGCGCCACCGTCCAACATGACTGCGATCTCGGCGAAGAGTGCGTGGGCACCAGCGATGTCTACACCGCTGCGGTGGCCAATGAGGGCTCAAGCGAGTCGGTGATGGAGGGCGTGGAGCCCGCTTCCGAGGCTGAGGAGGAGCAAATCGAGCAGTGGCGCCCCTACAGCGGGGGCGGTCTCACTGACCAGCCGGTATACCAACCGGGCAAGCCCGTGCGTATCTGGGTGGCCCCGTGGCGCGGTGACGATGGGATTCTCCGCTCAGGGGAATACCTCTACGTCACCCTTCCCGATTCATGGCGCTATGGCGAGCTGCGCGAGCAGGGCGTCGGCGCCGGCATGATCGGGCCTGCGCCAGGCGAGCTGCACATTGCACCTGCGGGGCGCGGCCGTCAGCCGAACCCGAACCGCATCCAGCCGCAAATGCAGATCGTCCCGGAGGAGTGAGATGAAGATCACTGCGATGACCCGCATGCGGCACCAGTTGCGCCGCATGATTCAGCAGGGGGCACCGGACTACGGAGACCGGGCTCTCCCTCTCCAGGCGGCCGAGGCGCTGACTGAGCGGGATGACCCGGCCACCCTGCTGCCCTACCTCGACTACGAGGATGGCTACTGTGTCAGGGATGATGGCAAGCACCCCCAGCTGGGGTTTGGCATCCAGTTCTCCCCGCTCATGGTCGCCGGCAAGGATATCGAGGAGCAGATCGAGTCGCTGATTACCCGGGCGCCAGCTGACACGGTGATTCAGTTCGTCGCGCACAGCTCCCCGGCGATCGAGGACCGCATCCAGACCTGGGAGGCCCGGCGCCTGCGCTACTGCAAAGACCCCATGCTCAAGGAGCTGGTGGAGCGCCGGAGCCAGCATATGCTCGATGCTGCGGCCAACAACAAGAGCCTGCTGCCGAACGAGCGCCTGTACCCTCGCGAGGTTCATTACTTCGCCTTCTTCACGATGACCTTCGACGGTGACCCGGAGCACGCTGAGGAGATCCGTTCATGGCGCCACATGTGCGACGAGTTTCGCCAGTCGGTGCAGGGGGCCTTCGCCTCGATGGGCCTTGGCCCCGCGCTGATGAATGAGCTGGGCGCCCGGCGAGTGCTGCGCCGGATAGCCAATCCGCAGATGGTGCCTGGTGAGCTTCAGCGCCTCGAGGAGGAAGGTGGGAGCTTTGTCGACTCAATTTTCGACAAGCGTACCCGCGTCCGCGTGAAGTCCTCGGGTGCCATCCAGTTCAGCGATGACGAGCGCGAAGTCGACGTGGTGCCGATCACCATCGACACCTACCCGGACTACCTGCGGCTCTACATGACGGGTGACCTCCTGGGCGAGCTGAAGTCGGCCACCGACCGGATCGCGCCGGCTTACTGGATGCACACCACGATCTACAAGCCGTCGACCGAGAAGGCGCGGAACGACATCACCATGCGCATGGGGATGATCTCCAAGCAGTGCATGAGCGATTCCGAGTGGTACAAGGGCATGATGCCCCACCTGTTCACTCGGCGCCGGGACACCCAGCAGCTGCTCAACGACACCCGCTCGAGTTACTGCCCGGTGCGCATGTGGTCCGGGATCAACATCATCACCGAGCCAGAGCGTGCGGCCTCAGATGCCGACTACGTTACCTCTCTGTGGCGGAAGGCAGGGTTCCGGGCGTCCCGCGAGCGCTACATCACCCTGCCGATCTGGCTGTCCTCGCTGCCCTGGGGCTATAACCCGCGCATGGACAAGCCGACCTCGGGCCTCCAGCGGGCACAGATGGTCTCGAGCCTCAACGGGGCCTGTGCGTCGATCTGCCAGGGCGACTGGGGCGGCAATGGTCCGGTGGTCCGCAAAGACCCTCAGGGCAACCCGTACCTCTATGCCAACGGCCTGCTCCTGGTCTCGCGCCGGGGGCAAATGTCGTGCATCGACATTTTCGACTCGGCGACCTCCTACAACTTCTCGGTCATCGCGACCTCGGGGGCGGGCAAGTCATTCCTCGCCAACGAGTTCGTCACCGACATGCGTTGTCGGGATGGTGTGGTGCGGATCATCGACGTGGGCGGCTCCTACAAGGAGCTGTGCGAGCTGCTGGGCGGCCAGGAGCTGCGCTTCGACCCCAACTACCCGGTGTCCCTCAACCCCTTCTGGGGCATCCGCGGCAAGCAGCGCTACGACGATGATGATGGGGGGAGCGAGATCGCCGAGATGATCCCGGTCCTCAAGGACGCTATCTCGCAGATGGCCTTCCCGCTTGGGGAGCCGGACAACTACGAGTACCAGCTGATCGAGAAAGCCATCCTGGAGAGCCATGACGCGCATGGTGAGGTCATGGAGACCCAGCACGTCTACCAGTGGCTGGCGAAGCGGGCAGATAGCGATCCGGTGGCCAAGAACATCGCGTTGCAGCTGGAGCCCTATGCGGTCGGCCGCCACGCTGCCTGGTTCAACGGCGAGCCGCAGCTGGACCTCTCCAACGAGTTCACGATCCTCGAGCTGGAAGAGCTAAACGTCGACCGCGAGCTGCGCAACGTGGTGATGACGCTGCTGATGGCGCGGACCACCCGGGACATGTACCTGCGCCCCCGCAACATCCCCAAGATGATGCTGATCGATGAGGCCTGGGATCTGCTGGCGGACCCCAAGAGCGGCAAGTTCATCGAGACCGCTTTCCGCCGTATCCGTAAGTATTACGGCAGCGCCGGCTTCATCACCCAGGGCTTCAAGGACACCGACCTCTCGCCGGCTGCCCAGGCTGCCTTCGATAACGCGCCCTGGACGTTTGTGCTCAAGCAGTCCGGCCCGTCACTGGACTATGCCGAGAAGAACGGCAAGCTGGGCGGCGAGGACGAGTTCCTGTTCGACATGCTGCGTGGCGTGAAGCCCGGGGCGGGCTACTCCGAGGTGTTCGTCAAGCACGAGAGCGGCGGTGGTCTCTTCAGGTTCGTGGTCGACCCCTACTCGTACTTCCTCTACTCGACCAACCCGAAGGATCAGGCTCGCTTGATGAAGCTCACCGAGGCGGGCCACAGCACTCAGGAAGCCATCCGCATGCTCGCCGAAGGGCGAGGGTAGGGTTGGCTGGTGCTGGCGCTTCTATCCGCCCTGTCGGCCTGTCTCGCTGGGGCGGTGGGCTACTCGGTCATGGTGGTGCTGCCTGTGGTGGTGTTCATCGGGGCGCCTCTGGAGCTGCTGCGTCCACCGGGCGAGATGGCCGTCTCGCACACCCTGGCCCAAGGCACCATTCTGGCGGGAGCCGCCGTCTCCATCCTCGCTTGGCTAGGGTATCGGCTGGCGCCAGCCAGCTACCGGGTCGGCCGCCTGTTCCCCGGGGCTCGCGAGCTGGCTGATCGCGTCTGGGTCTACGAGTCCCCTGCCCTTCAGGCCTATGCCATGCCCAGCCCCACGGGTGGCGTGGTCGTCCTGACGCGGGCTGCCCTGAACCTCCCCAAGGCAGAGCTTGACTGGCTGCTGGCGCATGAGCGATCGCACCTGCGCCGGGGGGATGCCTCGGCCAACCTCTGGTGGTGGACCCAGCACCTCATCCTGCGGTTGGCACTCCGCGTGGCCCTGGTGATTCACACGCTGCTGCGTCCCGTACCTGTCCTGGGGCTGGTCAGCCGCCTCTATTACAACGTCGCCTTCCTGGGGTTGCGGCTGGCGCTGTGGCTGTTCAAGGCGCTGGACCGGCACCTGGGCCGCCTCATGGAGTATCGCGCCGACAGCGATGCCGCACGCGCCACCACGGCGGTGGCCGGCTGCTATCTCCTGAGCCGCCTGCCTGCTGGCCTCGAACCCAGCTGGGGGCTTTTCTCCACTCACCCGCCCACCTATCGGCGGATTCGGCGTCTGGAGCGCATGATATGAGCCTGATGGGCTATCGCTCGACTCTCCTGCGATCCGTCATTGCCCTGACGGTCTTCTACAGCCTCGCTGGCATGGTGGCCTTCTACGCCATGGGGCCAGAAGCGCTCCAGGCGTGGCTGGAGGCTCGTGGTTTCTGGGATGCGGACAGGGGCGACATCAATCCCGCGAACGCCGCCTCAGCCGCCACAGAGGCGGTGGTGGCCAGGGCCGATGCTGTCTGGCCCTGGCTGGTTGGCGGCATGGGCGTGGGGACGCTGATCGTCCTCATGGTGGTGTTGGTCGGCCGGGTCGTGCGTCGTTATCGAGCGAAGTCCCGTGGCGAGTTTCGTGGCATGGATCTCACCATCACATCCATGCCCACACCGGACCCGGTGAAGTTCAAGCCGATCAAGGCACAGCTGGCGGGTGACGTGCCCCGCCATCATCTCCCGCTGATTCACCAGCTGCTGGGCTACCTGCAAGCACACCCTGACGCCTACTGCGGGGATGGCCATGGGACGACGCTGCTCGAGCACCACCTCGGCGTCATAGATCAGGCCTTCGATTACGAAGGGGCCGACCCTCTTCTGCCCCTTGCTGCGGCAGCGCACGACATCGGCAAGACGATTTCGCATGCGAAACTGGACGGCGAATGGGTACGGCTCTCCCCTCACGACAAGGAGGGTGGTCGACTCCTGCCGAAGTTTCCCGCCTGGTGGGAGCTGCCTGATGATGAACGGGCGATCCTGCTGCTGGCGGTCAAGTACGAGCACTCGCCCTCCAAGATGCCGCGCACCTTCCCAGGGCTCACCGACAAAGGCCTGCGTCGAGCGAGCACTCTCCTCCAGCAGCTACGGGAGATCGATGGGCTCACGACGCGCACCGAGAAGAGCCAGGTTCTGGAGTCAGTGGATGTGGAGGAGCTGGCGATCGATGCCTTCCTGCGCGTCATCCCCCTGGTGCCATATCAGGTCAAGGGCCTGGCCAAGGGGGTAAAGGCGGCGGGCTTTCGGGTGGGCGATCGCCTGTACCTGTCCGAGCCGATGATCCGTGAAGCCGCCCTGACCAAACTGGGGCAGGGTGTAGCTGAGGCGCTTGGCGGCGGCTATCGCGCCCCTGGCAAGACTGGCCAGTTCACACAGATCCTCTTGAAGGCGCTCCATGATCGCGGGTGGCTGGTGACCGAAGCTGAGGGCGTGCCGGAAGGCAGTGAGACAAGCAAGACGTGGACGCTACCAGCTGATCAGGCGCTGTGGCGCGTGCGATCCGGCATCATTGAGTTCCGAGGCATGATCGCCGTCGAGCTTCCTGAGGAGCATCACGGGCTGTATCCGCGGGAGACTGCCTATGAGGTGACGGTGCTCGGCCCGCTGCGCACCAGTGCTGGCAGTGGCGTCGTACCGACCAAGGACAGCGGAAAGCGTGAAGAGCGAGCCGAGATTCCCAAGGGCATCCCTGCCTCCGAGGTATGCGAGGTCAGCCTCTTCGCCGGTTCACAACCTGGAGGCGATGCCGGGAAGGTGGAGCCGCCAGCTGCCGGTGGGGATGTTGCACCGAAAGGCGAGGAGCCTGCACCGAGCAAGGCCCAGAAGGACAGCCCGCCTTGGCTGCTCGAGGATGGTGACAGCGCCAGCACGGCGTCAGTCAGCGGTGGGGACACTGCACCGATGGACGAGCCCGTAGGTGGGGATGCTGCACCGAAAGGAGGGGAAGCCGCTGGCGCTGGCGTTGTCCCGGCCCAGGATGAGGCCTCGAAAAGTGACGTGTCATGGCTGCTGGATGATGGTTTCGAGGATGCCGCGCCGCCAGTCAGCGGTGGGGATACTGCACCGAAGGACGATCCAATAGGTGGGAACGCTGCACCGAAAGAGGCTGCGGCAGCCGGTGGGAACGCTGCACCGAAGGACGACCCGATAGGTGGGGATGTTGCACCGAAAGGCGAGCAGGCCGCCGACGCGGCC
>NZ_HG423344.1:108819-131926 GCF_000982975.1 Halomonas sp. A3H3
TAGGTGGGGATGTTGCACCGAAAGGCGAGCAGGCCGCCGACGCGGCCGGTGCGCCCACCCCGGAGCAGGCCCCGAAGCATGACGCCTCCTGGCTCCTCGAGGACGATGACAGCGCCAGCACGGCCTCAGCCAGCGGTGGGGATGCTGCACCGGAAGAGGCTGTGGCTGCCGGTGGGAACACTGCATCGAAGGATGACCCGGTAGGTGGGGATGTTGCACCGAAAGGCGAGGAGGCCGCCCCGGAGGAGGCTCCGAAGAACGACGCCTCCTGGCTCCTCGAGGACGATGACAGCGCCAGCACTGCACCAGCCAGCGGTGGGGATGCTGCACCGAAGGATGACCCGGTAGGTGGGAACGCTGCACCGAAAGCCGTTCTGGCCGAGGAAGGAGCACAGGAGGCCGAGGCGAAACTGTCGCCAATCGAGCGGCGGTTGCAGAAGCGCCGAGCTAAGGCGAAGAAGGCATCCGCCAGCAACTCCAGTGGGAGTGCGTCACAAGCTGGCAGCGACAATGGTGCTGGCGCGAAGGGCAAACGAGCAAAGGCTGAGGTGGCTGGGCCGCCCAAGCTCTTCAGCTGATCCTTGCGGGAGGCCACCGGAGTCATGGCCATCCCTATCTCTCCTCGAGACCTGCAATCCCGCAGGAATGAGGAGAGAGACCATGCAGAACATTGAAGACGTGCTGATCGTTCGGGAGGAGAGCGACCTCCGTGGATTCTGGCGAGCGTATGAGCGCCACCATGAAGGTGCAGACCCTGCCGAATTCGGCATTGAGCGCAGATGCGCCCAAGTGCGGTTCCATCGACGTGATTGGCCCTGTTCGGCCTCCACGAGGATTTCGATCGATGGCCAGCGCCGCACTTACCCGGTCACGCACGGGCTCTATGGCCTAGTTGTCCGCCCGGATCGCTGATTCCCTGCCTCCCCCAGCTGCTGCTGCTGGGGGAGGCCTCCCTCCAAGTGTCACCCCACCCCCTACCTCCTTATGAGACCTGCATTAGAGCAGGAATGAGGAGGAAAACATGTTTGAGAAGATCCGACGATGGTTGCGAGAGCGACCTCCACTGATGAGGCCTGCAAGCCTCCAGGTTGTCACAGAGGATGTGCGTAAGCTGGGTATCGGCGCCATGGGTGCCGGCGTACTCGGGTTATTCGCCCCAAGTGACAAGATCGCCCTAGGCGATTCCGTTGCCTTGTTTGCTCTGGGTGCTATCATCTGGGTAACAGGCATCATGCTGCATGCGCTCAATGAGCGCAGCCGACCTGATACCGAGGAGTAGGTTATGACACCTTTTGGTTGGATGATCTTGGCTTTTGCCCTGCTTATGGCAGGCGTTTGTGGTTTCACTTACGTTCAGATTTTGCGCAACGATCACCAGCAGCATCGCAACGGCAGTAGTTAGCCCAATCCTGGAGATTGTCACTCTCGCCAGGACAAATCATTGTGATTTGCTATTCAACAGGCTCCCTCCGGGAGCCTTTTCCATTTATGGGGCCGCATCGATCCCGGGTAACCAGAGCGCCAGCTACCCCACCACCTTGGACAGGGAGAGGGCGACAGCCCCCACAATGACCATGCCCCAGGCATACGGGCTGGCAGCCATGCGTGACAACACCTGCCTGACAGGCCGGCGTGCAGTGCTTTGGCAGGCCTCTCGAAGCCGCATGGCCTCACGCTCGAGGCTCTGGCACTCCTGCGCCAGCTTGACGATCTCTCGCTGCTGCTCCGCGATCGCGTCGACGGTGCTGCTCTCCCTGATGTTCAACCGCCAGGCCTGTTCCGCTTCCTCTGTGACCAGCTCGCCGGCTCGCATGGGCTTGGACTTGGCTGTGATGCTGTTACCGGGTGTGCCCGGGGCAAAGGCTATGCCGAACTGCTCATAGAATCGATCTCGCCTATCCTTGTTGTTCCCTCCCCAGCGACCCTCTTTCTCGTCTTGCCAGGACAAGTCGATCCGCATGACCTCAGCGGTGGGCCATTGCTTGGCCCATGCAACGATCTCTGCCATGAGGTATGTGCCAACGCGGTGCCCGATAAGGTCGTGCATGCCGATGATGACGTTACCTCCAGGGCTGCATTGTCCGTCAGTGAGCTTGATGCGCTCGGGCTTCCCGTGGCCAGCCGGCGAGTAGCAGGCAGACCAGGAGAACTGGTTGCAGCCGAATAGGGGGTGCTCGCCGATGCGCCTCACCTTGAGCGTGAGGCGTCGATCCTGACCCACCTGCTGCTCGGTGCGCTGGATGAGCAGTAGCGCTACAGGGTCGGGGCTATCAGGGTGCTGCGGGTGCCGGACCTCGATCACTCTGTCATCGCTGTGGCTGGCGCCTTGGCAGGCGCCTCTGAGGCCTTCAGAAGGAGGGTGCATGGTGTGTCCCGCTGTCTCCGATTTCGCATGCGAAACTGCTCCCGCTACCTTACCACCACGCTCCCGGTTGAGTGTCAGTCCTGCCTCTACCTCCTCTTGAGACCTGCATCCGCAGGAATGTGAGAGAACCAAGAGAGAGAGAAGCAATCATGGAAACGATCGGCGATCGTCTGGAAACCGTTGTCTTCACCCGCAAGAACGGGAACCACGGAGAGTACCTGGGCACTGAGCCTGGCGTGTTCGCTGTGGTGCGAGTAGATGGCCAAACCTTCAAGGTGCGGTACGGCGTGGATCTTGATGCGCCGTGGTGCTGGGAGGTTGAGCATGTAGCGAGCGGCCTTGCCGCCCGCGGCTGCAAGCGCTGGGATCTTGGCATGGCTACTGAGCGACTGACGCGCCTTGTCATGCGCCAAGGTGCCTGGGAGCCTTCCTGGAGCATGACGGAAGTGCCGATGGAAGCCTTCCTTGCAGCTCAGTCCATGGGGGTGCGTGCTCATGTTTGAGGCTACTGACCTGATCCACTCGTATACCCGTAGCGATGCCATCGCAGATGGGGATCTGATTGAAGTCAACGAAGCCGCCAAGGAAGCAGGGTTCAAGGTGCCTGTCGCCCTGACTACTGCTGCCTGGCATGAGCTAGTGGCTTGGGACCAAGCTGCTAGGCCACACGGCCCGCTTCAGGATGAGGCAGGCCGCTTGTGGGATGTTCTGTCGCTCGCGGTTCATGCCGCACGCAAGGAGCGAGACTCGCCCGTAGTCGAGTACACGGTGAGAGTCATGGAACCACGGGAGAACGGCCCACGGGTTGTTCCCAAGCGTGCCGTGATGCACATAGGCCCTGGAGACAACCTTGAGCCGGTGATCACGATCATGCTACCTGGGGAGGACTGACGCGCTCGCGTCATGCTCCATCCTCTTCCCTCAAACCCCTGTCAGCCTAGTGCTGCCAGGGGTTTACCATCTCTATCTCCAGCTGCTAGCCAGGCCTGGCTCCAGGCAGCACGAGGCAGTGCTCACGCAAGCGGACATGATCCGTTCGTTGAACCCTCGCCGTGCGCAGTTGAAAACGTGCTTCACGAACAAGGCGCTGAGGTTGCTGGCCATCACGCTGTGGCGAAGGCGGTGGTTACAGCAACCTATTCTATGGTGCCTACTGCTCTGGCTAGCAAAAATCCAAACGAGAACATCAACGGCCTGGGACTGCGAGGAGTACGCCGTTACCGCACCTTGTTACAGTGCAGTCAAAAAAATACAATGAATGCACTGAATGCAATGGGAGACGCTTCCAATGGCCATGCTGACTGTTCGCAACCTACCTGATGAGGTACACCGCGCCCTGCGTGTCCGCGCTGCCCTGCACGGGCACAGCATGGAAGCCGAGGTACGCGAGATCCTGGAGGCTGCTGTAGCGCCCGAAGGTCGCGTCAAGCTGGGTTCGCTGCTGGCCGACATTGGCAAGCAGGCCAAGCTGACCGATAACGAGTTTGCCGTGTTCGAGCAAGTCCGTGACAAGACACCAGCCAAGCAGGTGAACTTCGAATGATCCTGCTCGACACCAACGTCATCTCCGAACCACTGCGACGGGAACCGGAGCCTCGCGTTGTCGAGTGGATCGACGCCCAGGCCCTGGAAACCCTCTACCTATCAGCCATCACTGTGGCAGAGCTACGGTCTGGAATTGCACTTCTTCCCGCAGGAAAGTGCCGCACTGGTTTGCAGGAAAACCTGGAACGGCGGGTGCTGCCTCTGTTTGCCGGTCGTGTGCTTCCGTTCGATCTCCCCTGTACTCAAGCCTACGGCGAGCTTATCGCTAAGGCCCAAAAGGCCGGGCTGTTAATTGCCGCCGCTGATGGCTTTATTGCTGCCATTGCGGCTGCCAACGGTTTTGCGGTAGCCACACGGGATGCCAGCCCTTTTGAAGCGGCGGGTGCAACGGTTATCAACCCATGGAAAGCATAAGCCCATGTGGCCCATGGTTATCAAAACCAAAAGAATTAGGAGCCGTTAGTGTCACGACTGACCGACTTGATTGCTGATCTAAAAGCAAAAGACCCAAAGCTAGGGGCAGACCTGGACCGGGAGTTTAAGGTTCTTTCATCGCGCTTGCCATTTGGCCTCAACTTTGAGCGCCACCGTCCTGAAGCGGTAGAGCTGCCGCTACGTCCTATTAGAAAAGGCGACAAAGTGCGAGTTCTTCCGCCACGAGGCTCGACCAAAAAAGGCGATCAACGCTTATGGCAGGTTAAAGCAATAAGAAAGAATAAGAACCTTGCAGAGATTGAGCTGACTGGAGGATATGAAGAATCAGAGGCACAATCTGTCTCACTTGAAAACCTGGTGGTTGTCGCGGATTTCCGTGACACAATTTTTCCCGGCTTGATCAGCACTGGAAAAGAGGAGCGCGCTGCTCACCGAAAGCCCTTTCATACCGTAATAAATGGTGAGAACTATCACGCATTAAAGGCGCTAACGTTTACGCATAGAGGGGCTATAGATTTAATTTACATTGACCCGCCTTATAACTCTGGTGCTAAGGATTGGAAGTATAATAATAACTACGTTGAAAGCGATGATCTTTATAGGCATAGCAAGTGGCTAGCTTTCATGGAGCGCCGACTGAATATCGCAAAAGAGTTATTAGACCCGGAAAACTCGGTTCTTATTCTTGCTATTGACGAGAAAGAGTATCTCAGACTTGGCCTATTGCTTGAGCAAATGTTCCCGGAAGCCAAAATAGAGATGGTCACGTCAGTAGTTAACCCACGTGGACGCCATCGACCAGGCCGTTTTGCACGGTCGGAAGAGTATATATATTTCGTAATGTTTGGCGAATCCGTAGTTGGAAAAGAACTTGACCCTGATTTTGAAGGGGGGAGCGCTGTTCCATGGAGAACTTTACGCAGAAGTGATGCATCTTCGGCAAGAGGAACCGCTAAAGGTGGTCCAGCTCAATTTTATCCCATTTACGTGGATGCGACAGGCAACATTAAAGAAATTGGTGACCCTTTACCCCATGGCGCCCCCAGGAACTCTGCACCAGAGATCAGCGGATGTGAGGCTGTATTTCCAATTAGAGATAATGGTTTAGAAATGAACTGGGGGCTGACAGCGCCAGCTCTAAAATCTCTATTAAGGAAGGGGTATGTTCGCGTTGGGAGACACCGGCCATCAAAGTCTCAGAAATGGGAAATTTCTTATTTAACATCAGGGAAAATTGAGGATATTGAATCAGGAAGAGCCACTATAGTAGGCCGCAATCCTGACGGAAGTGTGAAAGCAGAATATATTGAGGATAAGCTAAAGACTCCAACTTCAACATGGGTTCGACCCTCTCATAATGCTGAGACAGGAGGAACGCTTCTTCTTAATCAATTGATACCTAATCGTAAATTCCCGTTCCCTAAATCACTGTATGCGGTTGAAGATGCAATCCGCCTCTTTATAGGCGAGAAAAAAGACGCTACTGTCCTCGATTTTTTCTCAGGATCTGGCACCACAGCACATGCTGTAATGCGATTAAATCACCATGACGGCGGGGTTAGACAATGCATATCCATTACAAATAATGAAGTTTCACCAGAAGAGCAAAAATCACTACGACAAAAAGGTCTCCGTCCAGGCGATTTTGAGTGGGAAAAATTAGGCATTTGCAACTATATAACCAAGCCTCGTGTGAAGGCGGCAATTACTGGAAAAACTCCTGATGGACAAGCAATATTAGCTGATTACAAATTTACTGATAAGTTCCCTATGTCGGAAGGCTTTGAGGAAAATGCTGAGTTTTTTACTCTGACTTATGAGGCCAAAGATGCAGTTAACCATAACTTGGCTTTTAGTCGAATTGCGCCCTTGCTCTGGATGCGTGCAGGCGCACGAGGCAAGCGTATCAATAAGCTCCCCGATGGTGGCTGGGCGGTTTCAGACACCTATGGTTTGCTGGCTGAGGTAGACAAGGCTACGCCCTTCGTCCGGGCATTGCGCGAAGTTGAAGAACTTCGGATTGCGTATATCGTGACGGACGACGACCGCCGCTTTCAAGCCATTGCTCGCCGCCTGCCAGAGGATGTAGAGCCGGTGCGTCTGTATGAGTCCTATCTGACCAATTTCAGCTTTGCTAATGGGGAATAATCGATGAAGTTTACGCTCAAAGATTACCAGGCGGATGCGGTACGTGATGCCCTAGAAAACCTGAATAAGACGCGCACCTACTGGCATAGCCATGGCGATAAATCTGCTTTTTCACTAACTGCTGTAACAGGCGCAGGTAAGACCGTTATGGCAGCTGCGGCTTTCGAAGCCTTGTTTCACGGCGATGATGAATTCGATTTTGATGCCGACCCTGGTGCAGTGGTCATCTGGTTCAGTGATGACCCCTCGCTAAATGAACAGACCCGTTTTCGCCTAAAAGAATCCAGCGACCGTATTAACCACACCGATATGGTCGTAGTTGAGAATACTTTTAATCGGCCAAAGTTCGAGGCAGGGAAGATATACTTCCTGAATACACAGAAGTTGAGCAAGAATAGTTTGCTGGTACGCGGACACGACCAGGACGAGTTGGAAGAAAAGGCAGGCGCGCTGTTCCCGGAAACTCGCCCGGACCTGCGTGCCTACACAATCTGGGACACTATCCAGAACACCATTGAAGATCCTGAAATTACACTTTACTTGGTGCTCGATGAAGCACACCGTGGGATGGGTAATGGCAATAAGGAGAAAAGTACCATTGTTCAGCGCCTGATCAATGGATTCGGTGCCGTGCCGGGTATTCCAGTAGTCTGGGGTATCTCAGCTACGGTAGAGCGTTTCAACAAAGCCATCGAAACCGCAGTGAAAAGGACAAAGCTGCCCGATGTTATTGTTGATTCAGCAAAGGTGCAAGAATCTGGTCTGATTAAAGACATTATTCTGCTGGATATTCCCGACGAAGTAGGCGACTTCGATACGCTCCTGGTGCGTCGGGCTACGGATAAGTTGCGTGAATCGACGGCACTCTGGTCAGAGTACGCCAAGCAGCAGCGTGATTCTGGCATGGTTGTGCCGCTCATGGTATTGCAGGTGCCCAACACGCCAGACCCGAACGAAATAGGCCGAGCCCTGGATGCCATCTTCGCCCGCTATCCAGAACTACCCAGCAGCAGTGTCGCCCATGTGTTTGGTGAGCATACGACTCAGCGATTCGGCAACCGTGACGTACCTTACATCGAACCACAGCGCGTACAGGACTCGACCTGGGTACGTGTCCTGATTGCCAAGGATGCTATTAGCACTGGCTGGGACTGCCCTCGTGCAGAAGTTATGGTGTCTTTCAGGACGGCAAACGACCGAACCCACATCACGCAATTATTGGGGCGCATGGTCCGCTCGCCACTTGCGCGCCGCATTCCAGGCAATGAGCACCTGAATGCCGTGGACTGTTTGTTACCGAGGTTCAATCGCAGGACGGTTGAAAGCGTAGTAGAAGCCTTGATGAGTGGTGACGATACGTCATCTGCTACGCCGGGGCGTATCTTGGTAAATCCGATTGAGATGCATCCAAACCCTTCGGCTTCAGACGCAGTATGGGTATCGTTCGAAGCCCTGCCTTCGCAGACCCGCCCCCAGCGTGCCGCCAAACCAGCCAAGCGGCTTACTGCCTTGGCTCAAGAATTGGCTGATGACGGTATTCTCGAAGGAGCTGGCAGAAAGGCGCATGGTCTACTTCACCAGGCGCTCGACGAGTTTCAGGCCCAGCACCAAGACAAGATCAAAACCAAACGCGACTCCGTTATGACCGTGGATGGAAAGACAGTAGTCGCTGACATGAAAGGCAAGAAAAAGACGTTCAACGAGTTCTGGGAAGATGCTGATATGGCGGTCATTGATGACGCCTACCGCCGTGCGGCGCGAGTGTTTACCCCGGATATTTCTCGTACTTATGTCGAGCACCTTGCCCGTCAGGTGGCCAATTTGGATGACGATCCAGAGGAATTTCTGGAAACCATCGTTGAAGCCCGTGTCACCGTTGCGGGTTTGGGTCTGGTGACTGAAGTTCAGGACTATTTTGACAGAGCCGCAGATGGGATTGCGAAGGATTGGCTTACTCAGTATTGGCCGACAATCAAAGAACTTTCTGATGATAGGAAAGAGTCCTATCGTCAAGTCATTGAGATGAGTACCGACCCTCAGGATGTGGAGCTGGTAAAACCAGAAGCCAAATTCGAACCGACCAAGGTGCGCCAGGGAGAAAAGGAGAGCGACTTACCCACTTGGCAGCATCATCTTCTGTGCGATGTGGATGGAAACTACCCCGCAGAGTTAAATACTTGGGAGCAGCAAGTCCTTGAGCGTGAATCCAAGCAAGATGGTTTCACCTTCTGGTACCGCAACCCACAGCAGCCGGGTCAATCCTCGCTAGGCATCGCTTACCAGGAAGCTGGCCAGTACAAAATTCTGCGCCCAGATTTCATTTTCTTTGCCGAGCAAGATGGCCAAGTTGTTGCCGATATTGTTGACCCTCATGGACTTCATCTGGCTGATGCTTTGCCCAAGCTACAGGGCCTGGCAGTTTATGCGGAGAATCACGCCAACGCGTTCCGTCGCATCGAGTCCGTGGCCGAGGTAAAAGGAAAGCTGCGAGTGCTTGACTTATCCAAGGCTGAGGTGCGTGAAGCGGTCCGAGTAGCGAAAGATGCTATTAGCTTGTTTGGCGATGCTATAGCAAGAGACTACTAATATTGCACTGCTCGTGGTTACGTTTGCCATGTGGCGTAGGCGGCCATTCAGAGAGGCTGCCATTTTTTTCGCATGCGAAACTGCCGGAGGGGTGTCACCCGCCGCCCTATCTCCTATCGAGGCCTGCAATCCAGCAGGTATGAGAGAGGAGAAAGACTATGGGTACTATGTGCATCCCGATGCCGGTCGACAAGAAAGCCTACCTGGACGACAACTGCTCCAGTGCGGATGGCTCCCATATCGTGCTGAAATCGAGCTTTGTGGGATCGACCTACTACGCCGCGGTCAGGATCACCAGGCGGGGTGAGTCGGATGGCGAGCCCCCGGTGACCTTCACGCTCGGCGCGGTCGTCAAGACGAGCAGCATGCAGGGTGAGTTCTGCTACAAGTCGATGGACGAGAGCATGGGGCCGTATGAATCTCAGTGTCCTATCGGCATCCTCATGCTGCTGACGCCGACCGATGAGCTGGTCCGCCTGAGCGTCTTCTCGGAAACCTCGAGGGAGAGGGCCAGTGACTGGCGCGAACGCTGCCGCAAGCATGCCGAGGGAAAGAAGCGTCGTGCTCGACTGAAAGAGGGCGATCGCATCAAGCTGCCGTACAAGGTGCGGTTCGTTGGTGGTCTGGAAGCCGACACGTTCACCAAGGTGAACTTGCCTCGGCGCCGAAACGTCTTCAGGCCAGAAGGGGATTCCTCGTTCGTGAGGCTTACCTCGCAGCATCTCGACGATGCTGAATTGCTCGCATAATCCTTCCAGCCCCCTCTGCTGTTCTCAGCATGGGGCTTTTTCATGCCCGCTTCCCGGCGCCGCTCGATCGGACACTGCCCGCCCTACCTCCTCTTGAGACCTGCAATCCCGCAGGAATGAGAGAGGAGAACGATCATGACTACCCAGACGAGCAAGACCACTTGTTGGATTCCCAAGTGCCACCTCCCCGCGCTGCGAGAGAAGGTGGAGAAGCTGGACCGCAAGGCGAAGAAGCTCGGTATCCAGCCCTTCGAGATCAACGTCCTGGAAGAAGCGGTGAAGCCGTGGACCCACGAGACGGTCGACCTCGAAGATCGCATGTCCTACATCCGTGAGGAGAAGATCCTCGCCGTGAAGGTCGCGATCACAGGCGAGCCCCCGAAGATTGACGGGTATCGCATGCTGGCGCGGATCGACATGGCAGCGGCGCAAGCCGTTCGGGTCACTCCCCTGGCCTGGGCTTGCAGCCGGCTCCCAGAACCGTATCGCTCAGGTGATGCGACGGGGGACTGCGATCACTGCCACATGCAGCGTGAGCGGCGCTACCTCTTCCTCCTGGAGGAGGTGGAGACCGGCAAGATCCTGGAGGTGGGGAAAACCTGCCTGAAGGATTATGTCGGCCGTCAGGGCGCTGAAGCGATGATGCGGCGAGCCCAGCTGTTGATGACCGTGATCAATATGGTCGAGGAAATCGATGAGGTTGGGCTCAGCAACGGTCGTCCGCCTGAGCCGGTGGTTGACCTTCGCTGGCTGGTGGCCGCGGCAGTGCGCCAGATCCGCCAACGAGGCTTCGTGTCACGCGCTCGCGCTGAGGAGACAGGTGACCTCGCCACCGCTGAGATAGTGGGGGAGATGGCACGCTCCGGCCGCATGGTAGGCAAGGGCATGAAGGCCTTTCCCTCGGAGGACGTGGCTCGGGCAGACGCTGTGATCCACTGGGCGCGTAAGGTGCTCCCGCAGAAGGCTGACCTCGGCGAATTCGAGTCGATGATCATTCATCATGCCCGATTCGACATGGTTGGCTTGAAGCGTGGTGTCGGCGTCATGGCCGCAGCGGTGACCGCCTTTGACCGCTATGAGGAGCTTGAGGCTGGCGCTGAATCACTGAAGGCCCTCGGTTACGCCGGGGAGCTTGGTCAGCGCCTGGAGACGAAAGTGGTGCGGAAGCGGTCCTTTTCGTCGGAAACGCGATGGGGCCTGATGTGGAAGCATATCTTTCGAGATCCTGAAGGCCGCCAGATCGTCTGGAAGACTGGTAAGGCCCTCGAGGAGGATAAGGTCGTGTTGAAGGGGCGTGTGAAGGAGCACGGTGAGTACCGGGGGATTCCCCAGACCGTGGTGACACGCTGCTCGATTCGTCCAGCATCATGATTCACTCGCCCCCCCCCCTGCACGCTAAGCGTCAGGGGGCTTTTCCCTGCCCACATACCCTCAACCCTGGCGAGCGCCGATTTCGCATGCGAAATCCGTTTGCCAGCCTTCCGGCGCCAGCTGAGTGGCAGTCCCCGCCCTATCTCCCTCTGAGACCTGCATCACGCAGGAATGTGAGAGGAGAGAGCAATGAACATCGAGCTGATCGTGAACCAGGAAGATGCGCTGGCCTTTGGCCGTGAGTTTGGCGGGCTGCCCCAGGACAGCCTCGAGGAGGATCAGGTGGCATTCGCCATCGACCCCCAGCAAGGGTCGCGATTCGTCCTCCCTCGCCAAGCGGGACGTAGCTGGCGCCAGCCAACACAGCGCGAGATGGCCAGCCTTGGCACTGATGCCAACGTGGCCTTTGAGGTGTTCTCGCTGAATGATCTGGAGGGCTTCGCGTTCTCCACCGAGGACGGGACTGTGATTCAGGTGCGCCGGCCTGACCGTGAGTTGCACAGGGAAAGCACCTTGCAGTCTATCGACAGCGATGAGGACGTGTTCGTGGTGAGCTTCACCAAGCGGTTCTTCCGCCGCATGTTCCTCAACAACCTGGCGCAATGGAATTTCCTCCAGCCCAGGGCAAAGATCGCACGTCACCTACAGCGGTGATGTTTCCCGCCCCCTAACTCTTCGAGCTAGGGGGCTTTTCTCGGTCTATCGAAAAAAATCACCAGGAGGCGGCCATTAGTGTCAGTGGTGCCCCTATCCCCTACCGAGACCCATTCGGTGGGAATGTTGAGAGAGAGGAGATTGAACATGTGGGGCAAGACTATCCAGATCGGTCACATCGGTGAGCCTGAAGCACGCACCAACGACAAGGGAAACACCTACGTTCGGTTCGGCATCAACATGGCCAAGAAGTCGACTGATGAAGCCATGTGGCTCAACTGCATCATCGGTGGTCGCTTCGCTGAAGTGATGAAAGACCGTCTGATGCGAGGCCAACTGGTCTTTGTGGAAGGCGCCTTGTCTTTCCGCAAGGCACAAAATGGCACGGTGTACACCAACCTGATGGTCGACACATGCCGCATCCTGCGTGACCCGCGCTCTGCCAATGGCGGTGCTGGTAACGAGGACGAAGACGGGGAAATCCCCTTCTGAATCATTCATTTATAGCCCCTGGTTAACTCCTGGGGCTTTTTCATGCGTAGACGACAGGGGCAGCCATGAGCGACACCGAACCGAATTCACAGAAGCCCAGAGAACAATCTCCCTTGGCAAGGGTGCTCCCCGTGGTGGGCGGGGCGCTGGGCATTGCCGCCTTCGCCTTGACCGTCATCCCGGTCCAGCTTCCCTGGGCATCGTCCGACGCAGAGACACCGCAGATCGTCACCTTCGACACCGCGAAATACGTGAATGCCCGCCGTGCCGCAGCCAGCAGCCTGCTGGGCGAGGACGGTGAGACACGAGACGCCGCGATCTCCACCCTATCCCGCATCGACAGTGGCGTGCGCCCCGCGATTGAAGAGGTGGCGGATGGCGCCGTGGTGATCGTGCGCCAGGCAGCCGTGCTCGATGGGTCACTCCCGGACATTACCGACACGGTGCTCAGTGACCTCGGCCTTCCGACAGACGCGCCAACGATTGAGACCAGCTTGGATCGCCATGGTGACACCTCTTACAGCTCCTCGGACCTTTATGAAGAGGCCCGTGAGCTTGTTCGCCGAGCCAATCAAGAGGCCCGTGAACAGGCCGCCTCCCGCAGCGAGGCGGACATTGAAGAGCTGCTGCCTTGATGCAGCAGATAGGAAAAACCCGATGTGGCCATGCCATGCATGGCGAGAGACACGCCAGTTCTGCTGGCGCAAACCTAAGCTCAAGGAGCACACCCATGAAGCACCTCACCCTGATCGCCTCAGCTGTCACCATCGCCTCTGCCCTGATGACCGGCAGCGCCTTCGCCGAAGACTCGAAAGCTGAAGGAGGTAAGGAGCTGCCCAAGGCAGTAGCGGACCTGGGCATTCCGGGCGCCAAGGTGGACAAGACGTTCGACACTGGCCTGGAAGGGATCAATGGCTGGGTTATCAGCGTCGAGAATGACACCAACGTGATCTACACCACCGAGGACGGCAAGCATGCGTTCGTCGGCATGATCCTCGGCGAGGGCGGTGAGAACCTGACCCAGGCGCACATGGAAGAGCACATGGAGAACAGCCCCCTGGCGAACATGCCGGGTCGAGCTGGCGCCAGCCAGGCCGACAACGGCTATTCCGACGACGACGAGGCCAAGGCACTGGAGCTGATCCAGGATGCCCCGTTCTACGTCGAGGAGGGCTCTGGCGAGCGCGTGCTGTACGTCATCTATGATACCCAGTGCCCCTACTGTCAGCGCATGTATGAGGCCTCTCGTGATGTCCTCGAGGACGTGACCATTCGCTGGGTGCCGGTGGGCTTCCTGGGAGAGCAGTCGCTGCACGAAGCGGCACAGATCGTGGATTCTGAGAACCCGGCAGAGGCCATGGCCACCATCAAGCAGGGCGGCTCAATCTCCGGGGCCTCAAGCACCGAGGCGATGGATATTGTGAGCCAGAACAGCCAGCTGACTCAGCAGGCGGGCATCGGCGCCACGCCGACCACTATCTACGAGGACGCGAACGGCGAAGCACAGATCCGCCGCGGCGCCCTGCGTGCTGCCGAGATGCGCAACCTGTAACCTCTTCCATGACCGACCAAGGCGCCCAGGCTCCTCCCGAGGGAGCCCGGGCGCTGTGCTAGAGGGCGTCTATGTCACACCATGAACCGCCACGCATAAGTGTTGCTCGACGTGCCCTGGAGGGCATGTTCCCGCAGCTTACCGTCAACCGCATCTTCCCGCGCCAGCCTCGCAAGGTTGGCCATGGGAATCGCGAGAAGACCGTCTACCCCCGCCGCTGGCTGCATCATCCTCTCACCCCGGAGCAGGCCCGCTGGGTAGCGGAGCGCTCTGCTGATTACTGGTTCCGCTGGTTCATTGCGTTCGGCGGGTCCATGTTCCTCTCGGTGAAGCTGGGGCCACCCTATGGGGCGTTTCTCCACCTGGGCTTTACCATCGTTGCCGGCTGGACGCTGATTGGCGTAGCTGTCGCAGTCGGCAGGAACCGGAAAAACCCGAGGATTGACGCATGACACAAGGCAAGGAGCCCTGGCTGGCAGGGCTGGGCCGGTGGCTCACCGGACGGAAGGCCCCCGCTGGCGAACAGGCAACAGTCGACCCAGGGGATCGCGCCATCACGGCAGCCACTCGCAGCCTGGCGCTGGACATGCTGAACGAGGCCCCCTCCCATGAGCGGTTCGCCCCCAAGGAGGTCGTCGTCTGGAAGTGGGGGATGAAGAACAAGGCCGTGCCCTTGGCTGGGCAGACAGCGTTGGTGATGAAGGTCCGAGAAGAGGCGCTGGTCGATGACACCCAGCAGCCGTCATCGACCTACTACATGGAGCCCCTGGATGTCCTGATCGGCGTCTACACCCATGAGGGCATCTTCCGGGAGCTATGGATCGACGGCCGCAGGCTGTGTCATCGCACCGATCGACGGGCAAAAGCTACCGGCTATGGCTCCCCAGGGGAGGCCTCATGAACGACGAAGCCAGTATCAAGGTCTCCGACACCCCGCCGCAGTTCGATGAAATGATGAGCAGTCTCGCCCGCCAGCAGTTGGGTCTCGATGCCCGGTACACGGTGTATGCCGTGGCCACCGACCAAATCGATGAAATCGAGCTGGACCTAACCGATAGCTCTGAAGACCTCCATCGTCAGAGCTTCACAGTCCACCTCCCTGCTGGCCTGGCCAGGGTCAGCCTTGCGCCCTACGAGGATGGCGTCTGGCACCTCAAGGAAGCCGTCCATGGCGTTGTGAACCTAGGCCACGACGCTCGTGAAGCGCTTGCAGCGGGCAGCTCTAAGCCCCGCCCCCGGATCGCTCTACCTCCCCGTGGGGGCCGGCACTAGGCGCTTGATCCTTCGCAGTCCTATAAATTGTCGTCTGGTATTGTTACAATATGGCGCATGCAGATACTCGCCTTGAACAGCTCCGAGAGCTTCCTCTCACGAATGAAGACAAGCGCTACATCACGCACTGCCTCAATGAAGGCAGGGTGGAGGATGCAGAGCCGGTTCTGGCGGCGTATGCGTCATGTTGGGCCACCGCAGCTGACGGAGCCCCAGATCGAATGCGGGATAATGCCGGCCGTCGAGCGGCCAACACCTTCCTCCGGGAGGCTCTGGGCGTCGATGGGCCGGCGTCCCTCCGGTAAGCAGCAGCGCCAGCTGCCGGTGTAGCTGGTGGGGAGGAGGAGTTATACCGTTATCTATAGCGCGCCTAACTCTATGCCTACCCGACACCTGCGCCCCTATCCATAGTCACCACACTGCAATAGGGGGTTACATGTTCGACAATGCTTTGATCTACCGAGCCCACAGCCACTTCCCTGGCGCCGACCAGCTGGCACAGCTGTGCCAGAAGCAGCTGTTCCGAGCCTGCGCCGCGACCGAGGCCAAAAGGGTAGGGTGGTCGACCGTCTGTGGTGACCAGATGGTGCATTCGGTGAACTCGCAATTCCTGGTTCTGCGCTTCAGCCGGCAAGAGCGGCTACTTCCTGCCGCTGCGGTCAAAGAAGAGGTTGAGGAGCGTGCTGCGGCACGCGAGAAGGCGTCTGGATCTCCGTTGCGGCGAGCTGAGAAGCAGATCCTGAAGGAGGAAGTCTACGAGGAGCTGCTGCCCAGAGCGCTGAAGCGCACGGGTCACTTCCTGGTGGCCATCGACACCCAGCGAGGCTGGATTCTGGTGGATGCCGCCAGTCGCAAGAAAGCTGAGGAAGCGCTGGACTTGCTCCGGCTGAGCACCGGCTCCTTGAAGGTCACACCTCTCGCCACTCGCGATCGCGCTACTGACCTGATGACACGCTGGCTGGCCAACCCGGCTGAGCGTGCGGAAGGCTGGGAGCTGGGCGAGGCATGCCAGCTTGAGTCTCCATCCGGGGATGAGGGCGTGATCAAAGCCACCGAGGTCGACCTCGAGAGCGACGAGATCCAGCAGCACCTCGAGGGCGGCCGAATCTGCTCAGCTCTTGCAGTGGCCAGAACCGACCAGCTGGCGCTGGTTCTCCAGGACGACCTGGCGCTCAAGAAGATCAAATTCGATGAGGCGCTGATCGAGGGTGCTGACCCTTCCGATGACGATGCCTCGGCCTTCGACACCGAAGCCCATTTGCACATCCCAGCCCTCGCGGCCGTCATCGAGGAGCTGATCGGCTTACTCGGTGGCGAGGTCAGCCCGGTCATCGATGAGGAGGCCTCCACCGAGGAACAAGAGGCAGCTTAGGCCTCGGCATAACCCTCCACGGCCTGGCGCCCGCTAGGCCTTTTTTATGCTCTACCTGTCCCGTCTTATGATCCTTGTCGGCTCACTTTATGTCGACTATTATGTTTCGCATGCGAAATTGGCCTGGCCAGGCCCTGCATCCTGAGCCGGGTAAGGACCAACCATCCTGCCTCCTCTGGAGGCCGGGCAACCGGGGACACCATGACCAAGATCATCAGCTTCGCCAATCAGAAAGGCGGCGTCGGCAAGTCGACCATCTGCCTCCAGACAGTCTTCCACCTACAGGAGGCAGGGTTTCGGGTGCTCGCCATCGACCTGGACCCTCAGGGCAACACTTCCAGCCGCCTGAGCCAGCAGGAAGGCGAGTACACGGGAACCCCCTCCGCGTTCCTGTTCCGGGAAGACTACACCGACATCCGCCCGATGCGGTGCGCCCGTGGAATGGACCTGATCTGGACCGAGAAGAACGACCCTGAGCTGTCGGAGATCGAGTCCATGCCGCTCAACTGCGTGCTCAACCCGATCAACAACCTGAAGGCCAGCGGAATCCTGGAGCACTACGACTATGTAGCGGTCGACTGCCCGCCCAGCCTTGGCCGGAAGCTCGTCGCCGCTCTCACCATGTCCACCCACGTCATCTGCCCGGTCCAAGTGAGCGGCTTCGCCCTGGATGGCGTCGAGGGCCTGCTCAACACGATCATCAACGTCCAGGAGGAGCTGAATCCCGACCTGGAGAACACAGGCATGGTGATCAACAACCTGAACCGCAACTTCCCCTCTCACCTGCGGGCATGCGAGCAGCTGCGCGAAGCAGTCCCCGATCTGGTCTACACCGCGGAGATCGGCCTGCGCGGGAAACTGGACGAGGCCAACAACCTCGGCGTCCCCGTGTGGAGCATCAAGACGACCTCAGCGCGTGACGCGGCGAAGGACATTCGGGCTGTCATCAACGAACTCATGGAAAAGGTGGGCTGACATGGCACTGGGAAACCTGAGCAACCTACAAAGTCTGTCTCGTCGCTCCAAGGGTGCGAAAGAGGTGCTGATGCTCGATACCGCCGAGGTAGAGCCCAAGCAAGGGCAGGTACGAGAGAAGTTTGCTGGCATCGAGGAGCTGGCCGAGTCGATTAAGGTGAACGGCCAGGAGCAGCCGATCATCGTCTACCCCAAGGACGAGAGTGGGAAATACCGCATCCAGAAGGGTGAGCGGCGCTGGCGAGCCTGCAAGCTGGCTGGTGTGCCAGTGGAGGCGATCGTCAACAAGAAGGAGCTGGACGACCTGGATGAGACGGCTGGCGAGCTGATCGAGAACATCCAGCGCGAGAACCTGACCCCGATGGAGATCGCCAAGGGCATCCAGAAATTCATCGATCGCGGCTGGCAGGGCATGGATGTCGCCAAGCGGCTGGGCAAGTCCCGGGGGTACGTCTCCTCCCACCTGTCCCTGCTGAAGCTCCCCGATTGCGTGATGCGCCTCTACGATGAGGAGGTTACGTCTGACCCGGAATCGCTCAACACGCTGCGCCAGCTGCACTCTATCGCCCCGGAACAGGCAGAGCGGATCTGCGCCAAGGCCCTGGAGGAAGGTATCAGCCGGAAGGCATGCCGTGAGCTTCTGAAGCAGGCCAAGAAAGGCGGCCTGCCTGAAGATCCCGAGATCCCGTCCCCGGAGAATCCGGCGCCGGCTCCTGGCCCTGGGACCAACGACGACCAACCGAGCCTCCGGGGATTCGAGGAACCCTCTGGGGGCGGCGATGGTGGCAAGGAGCCAAATACCGGCACCTCCACGGGCTCAAGCGAAGCGTCATCCAGCCCTTCGCCTGGCCAGGGAGGTTCTGCTGCGGGAGAAGAAGCTGGCGCTGGCGCCGAGCTGCCGCAAGAGGACAAGGCCACTCCAAAGCGGGATGCACGGAAAGGCCCTGAGGCCAAGGGCGCCACCCCGCCACAGCCAGTACCCACCAAGGAGCCGGCACGGGCTCGGATCGTGGTCAGCGTCAGCACCTCAGACGGGCATCGCAGTGGTGTGCTGCACACGGATCGCATTGACCCTGAAGCGGGCTATTGCTGGGTTCGCCTCGACAATGGTGACGAGGAGCCGTTGCGGGCGCGAGTATCGGACGTACAGCTGCTTGGCGTCGAAGGAGAGGAATAGCACCGATGCCGAGCCTATCGCGAGACACACAGCGCAAGTACGCCATTCTGCGGGCGATCGACATCATGGAGCGGCCGTCGCTTCAGGACATCGCCTCGGAGACTGGCATACCTGCCGGCACCGTCAAACGACAGCTGACTTCGATCCGGGAGGAGCTGAAGGTGAAAATCCTCTTCATCCGAGACCCAAGCTCTCCAGAGGGCGCCAACGGGTACTACTCCCTCGAGGGGTGGGGCATCCTCGACCCGTCTTCCTTCCGCAATCACTTCGGTTGAAGCCGAACGGCCACGCGACCCAGGGAGGCCACGGCCTCCCTTTCTCATGTCTAGCTGCCTGGCTAGAAGTGGCTCAGAGGCCGGAAGTCAGGGTTCAGATCATCCAGGATGTCTCCCAGATCGGCCAGTGCGTCTCCGTAGCACTCATGGACAACTCCTGAGGACACCCGGTTGGGCATGTCGTGCTGATCGAGCACGACGAGAAGCAGACCCGGCGCCCCGTCTCGGGTTATCACGTCGATGTTCCCCCACAGATTCTCCCGCGAGACCGCATAGCTCAGCATCTCTCTGAAGCGCTCACGGTCATGCAGGATCTGGATGTTTCGCATTCCGGGCTCCTGGTTCATTGTCCCTTCATCGCCTCCTCGAGGCGACGTTCTGCGCTACGGTCATAGCGCTGCGTGGTCGCTAGGTTCGAGTGCCCCAGCGCATACTGCACGGTCAGCACGTCAATGCCACGATCAAGCAGGTTGGTGGCAAAGGTCCGCCTGAAGTCGTGAGGGGCGCATTCGTCTATGCCGGCCTGGGCCGCACGCTCCTTGATGATGTAGTAGACGGCCTGATCGGTCAGCCTCTGATCGCACACCACGCCATGCCGGCGCACCCTCGTGAACAAGGGGCCAGTGTCACGGGCAAGACAGGACTGCCAGGCCTGGAGCCGCTTGAACGTCCGGTCGGGCAGGAAGACCAGCCGCTCCTTGTTGCCCTTGCCGACGATTCTGATGGCTTTACGGCTGGTATCGATCGCCTCCAGGTCCACCGAAACGCTCTCCGACCGGCGAAGCCCTGTCGATACCAGCAGCTGGAGCAAGGCTGCATCCCGGATGCCCTTGGGGCTGTCGTCAGTTTCGCATGCGGAACTGAGGGCCTGGATCGAGGCTTCATCCAGATGGACCCCTTTGGGCAGACGGGAGCCAGGAACGCCCTTCAGGTCGCGGATCTGCTGGTAGCTCTCGCTGTCCATGTCCCCCATGACCCATGCCTCACGGGCGACACCCTTCATGGCCGACAAGGCAGCATTGACCGTGGCTGGCGCCTTTCCCACCTCGGTCATCATCTCCACGATCGACCGGACATGCTCACGGCGTATCAGCGCCCATGGGCACCCCCGGATGTCATAGCCACCGCTCAGCTTGGCGATGAACTGAAGGTGCGAGCGCATCGTGACCCGGCTGCGCCGGGAGTTGAGGTTCAGCAGGTACGAGAGCCCTGCATTGCCTTTGGCCTCCGAGAGTGCGTCCTGGGCGCCGGCCGCAAGTGCCTGGGAGGCTTGGGGGCGAACAAGGGTCAGCTCGCTAT
Organism: Halomonas sp. A3H3; assembly: GCF_000982975.1. Classification (NCBI taxonomy): domain Bacteria; kingdom Pseudomonadati; phylum Pseudomonadota; class Gammaproteobacteria; order Oceanospirillales; family Halomonadaceae; genus Halomonas; species Halomonas sp. A3H3. The sequence continues at coordinate 129,087 of NZ_HG423344.1, forward strand.
CCATGGCCACCCTCCGTCTCGGTCGACACGAGCTGCTTGAGGTGGTCGGCTTGGTGACTCGAGCACTGCTCAACCCCGTCCAGGTTGCCATGCTGGTGCTTCAGCTCGTAGAAGCCATCGCCTCCAGGCACCTCCTCGACATAGACACGCTGGCGCTTGAGGCCGCCCGGGATGGTGCAGCTCAGGTGCTCCAGGACAGAATCAGCGTCCTCCCGGATGCTCACGATCTCTCCGTGATCGCGAAGGATCACCATGAAGTCATTGGTCAGGACTGCCGAGTAACCGGCTCTCGGCGGCATCGTGATCTGATCTACCATTCAGGTCTCCAGCACAGATGGTTGGCGGGCTCGCCCGGGCCGCGGCCTCGCGGGCACCGCCAGGTGGATTCAGCCATGGCCATCACTTCCCTTGGCCAGGGAGCGATGAGCAAGGTCTCCCGTGTAGCAGCCCATCGATCGCTACACCTCCTCGAGGCACCATTCAGCAAAGGCCTCCTGCTGATGCTCGCTACAGGGGGCGAAGCCGGTGAAGCGGCCACCCTCGATCCTGATCTCATCGAAGCGCCCCATGGTGTCGCGGTAGTAGACTCGCCGCCGCCCCAGGTCACCCAGCTCAGCAGTCAGGCGGTCGATGACGCCCTGGGCATCGTTGGTGATGGAGCGCGGCCCATCCTGATCGATGATCACCACCAAGGTGTCGCTGACGAGCGCGATCTTGTAGATGGCCTGTAGCTTCATGCGTGAATCCTTCTCCGGTGGCCCTCAGGACAGGCTAGTTGCCCCTATCGCCCTTCTCTACTTTCTTAAATAGGTATTTTAATAAGTAGAGATAGGGATGGCCAGACCAAGCTACATTTTATGTGGATCTAGGCAGTCACTCGTAAACGATAAAATTACGCCTATTAACCTGTTTTCATTCGATTTATCGGTGTTATCGACGGCTTTCGTGCCGCCTGTACGCAAAATCTGAGCGCCATTGGCGGGTGTTCTCCTCTGGATTTTGCACAGCGGCGCCTGTCCAGCGGCCCAGCACACTGCCAAGTCAGAGGGCTTCGGCAGGTCGACCAATCACCAAGGAGCCCATTGACACCGGGTTAAGCAGTCGCCAATATGTGCTTTGCACACTTACCATATCCATAGGGGTTTAGGAATGAGCATCCTCGCTAGGTACTTCCAACTCGAAAATGAGGCCCAAGAGCTTCGCAGGAAGATGCAAACTTTAGAGGACACTCCTGAGTTCAAAAGGGAAAAGGAATTTATAGATAAGCTCAGAAGGCTAATGGATGAATATAATAAGACAAATGGCGAGGTTATATCAGCTCTTGCCCCTGAATCAAGCATCGAGAACACTGAAAGCAAAAGAAGAAGAAAAAGAAAACTTAAAGTATATAGGAACCCTGAGACTGGTGAGGTTGTAGAAACCAGAGGTGGCAACCAGAAGACATTGAAGGCATGGAAAGAACAGTACGGGGCAGAAACTGTTGATTCATGGCTGATTGAAGAGAAGTAATCGGTTATATTGTGCAGCAGGCTGTAGAGGTTTACGATGTCTAAAAAAAGCAGCAATGACAAGGATATACAGGCCATCTCGGTGAGCAAGTCGGCTCAGCTCGACCTTTTCAGCCTGCTAGACGCCCGTGATGGCGATTATAGCAATAGCATCGATATTTATGATTCTTTGCCTAAATATTCGCTCGAGCGGCGTCGGCGCTTTACTGATATTCGGCAAGCCGCCGCGAAAGAACGTGAATGCCGGGTGGGTGGTCGCGTAATAAAAGTAAAAGTCCGCCCTGCTCTAATTGAAACACGTCCTGGGAAACCTGAGCTTGTTTACCCAGGTGAGCGCGAAGAGATCATTGAGGATGCTTTGAGAAAACTCGCTGTAAATGGCGGGATCGCGATGATTGACGGAAAGGTGGGTGTGCTATTCACATTCTATCAACTTCGCAATGAATTAAAGAGAAACAATCACGAGTTTAAACTTAGCGAAATAAAAGAAGCTATTCTTGTTTGCCGCGGGGCTCAACTTGAAACGGTTTCTGAAGATGGGGAAACGGTTATATCATCGAGCTTCTTCCCTATGGTAGGTCTTACCACAAGGAAAGACTTGAAGCTGAGGGAGGGGGATACAAAGTGCTATGTTCAGTTTAATCCCCTGGTGACTGAAAGCATTCATAACCAGACTTTCAGGCTGTATGACTATAAAACGTCTATGGCTATTAAGAGCCCCCTTGCTCGCTATATTCACAAGAGAATGAGTCACCATTGGAGTCAGGCCTCCTCCACCAATCCCTACACGCCGCGGCTTGTCTCCTTTCTCAAAGGGAGTCCGAGGGGGCTCTCTGACCGTATGGCCACGAATGTGAGGGCCATGAAGATGGCTCTTGATACGCTGAAGGAGCATAATGTCATCGATAGCTACGATGACAGCGAACGAATCAAAGACGGAAAGAAACTGACCGATATTGTTTACAAGATATACCCTACTAAGCAGTTCGTTAAGATCATAAAAAAGGCGAACTACAAGAATGGGATAATATCTACAAAAAAGGCTCTTACAGCTTCTGAAGAGAGTGAGTAGGTACGAAATATATTACTCCCTTTCATGCTAGCCGCGAGATATTAACTGCGGCTTTTTTATTGCCACTGGCTTTAATTATGCCGGCTACGGCTGTCCTCTCCAGGATCGGTGGAAATTCTGCACTGTTGGTAGGCTTTGTCACCACCGCCGCCCTCACCCGGTCCGCGAGAACCCTGCACCGTTGGCCGCCCAGGGCACCGGCTCCCGGCCCGACCGTAGGTGGGAACGCTGCACCGTTCGTCGCTCTCAGCAGCGCCTGC
>NZ_HG423344.1:132026-143237 GCF_000982975.1 Halomonas sp. A3H3
CTCAGCAGCGCCTGCTGGCCTCGTCGCAGGCGGGAACGCTGCACCATTGACTATCTCGTGCGCCAGCTGCTGGTCGACCTGCCCTCTCCTGGCTTCATGGAGCATTCATAAAGCAGCACTCGGCGCCATGGGAGGCTGTTGTCTCCCTCGGAAGTCCTACACCCACCAAGTCCAGGCTCAACCAGCTGAGATCCAGGCCAGCCATCGCTCTGTTCTCTAGCTACCAGCGCGGGTTTGGGGGGCATCCTCCAAATGTTAACGGTATAAAGTTAGTTGCAACCGGGCCTGTATCCACATTTCCTGTGGGCAACCTTGTGGGTAAGTGCCATTTTGGCGGTGGGAATGCTGCACCGATGGCGGTCACTTTCGGTGGGAATGTTGCACAGGTTATTTTTTGACCAGCCCGATCACTGTTTTTTTCGGTGGGGATGTTGCACCGTACGCTAGAGCCCAGATTCCCTAGCATCTGTCAATCAGGTAGTCAGCCATTTATGTAGGTGGGGATGCTGCACTTTTGAACCCATCACACCCTTAAATGTGGACAATTTAACGGTTTCTGTGGGTATCTCCTGAATAACTTTCACCCATAGGTGGGGATGTTGCACCGTAAGCGGTGGGGATGTTGCACCGTAAGCGGTGGGGATGTTGCACCGTAGATTTTCTATATTCCTTTTTCTTTCATGATGTTATGACGCTTTCAATCGCCCATAACCCTGTTTTAGCCCCGAACTATCCCTATATCCCTTTACCTATACAACCCCATTGACCCTTCGGTGTGTTCTCCCGCCAGCTTCGGCTGACCTTATTGGTCACTCCTGGCATAGAAACCTCCGATCTATCCTCCTCGGCATGCTGCAAATGCTACATGGCATGAAAAAGCCCCTCCAGCAAAACTGCCAGAGGGGCTTTGAAAGCGGCTGAGCCGCAATAGCTACATCAAGCCTTGTTCAGCGAAGCTCGTGCAGTCCGTGCCTGCCACGATGATGTGATCAAGCACTTTCACGTCGAGCAACCCAAGGACCTCCTGGATGCGCTTAGTGATCTGACGATCTGCATGACTCGGCTCAATCGAACCCGAAGGGTGGTTGTGCGTGAGGATCACAGCCCCAGCATTCACCTCAAGAGCCCTGCGAGCTATCTCACGCGGATAGACCGAGGCACTGTTAAGCGTGCCCTGGAACAGCTCCTCATGCTGGATCAGCCGATGCTGGGAATCCAGCCAGCTAACCGAGAAGACCTCATAGGGTACTGTGGCATAGCGAATCGTCAGGTAGTCCAGGGTGATGTTCGGCCGATTGAAAACGGCGTTAAAGTCCTGGTACTTGCCATAAAACCGCTTTTCGATGATCCGCAAAGCCTCTGCTATCACAGCGTCCTCTTCCTTCTTGCGCTGGCCAGGGTCCACTGCAAGCCCCTTTCCAGGGAAGGCATAGACCTCAGCCGGCTCGGATACTGCGAACAGATCCATCTGGTTCGTGCGCTTCATCACATTCTCCTCTCTCTCATACCCGTTGCCGGGCCTCACCCAGAGATAGGGAGATCACTGACGTGGCCGCTCTTCATGTCACCACCCGCCCTATCTCCCCACGAGACCTGCATTCCGCAGGAATGAGAGAGGAGATGGATCATGAGCAAGAGCAAGCGTGCGATCGACGGCATTCGGGAAGCACTCATCCAGGGCCTGAAGGAAGGCACCGCCCCCTGGCAGAAACCCTGGAAGCCCGGTGACACGGATGTGAGCCAGCCCTACAACGCCTCTTCAGGCCGCGTGTATACGGGTTGGTCGAACATCGTGAGCCTCTGGGTCGCAGCAGATCGATTCGGCTACACGAGCCCTGCCTGGGTCACCTTCAAGCAAGCGAAGGATCTCGGCACACACCCTCGCAAGGGGGAAAAGGGCACTCCGGTGGAATTCTGGAAGTTCCACAAGAAGCGCGAGAAGGACGAGAACGGCAAAATCGAGGAGAAGGTCATCCCGGTGAACCGTATCTTCTACGTCTTCAACGAGCAGCAGCTGGCTGACCCGCTGACGGAGGCTGCCAAGCCCCCCGTCATTGAGGCCCAACCAGAGCCCGTGCAGTTCGTTGCGCGGCTGATTGAGGCCTCAGGGGTGGCTCTGACCTGGGGAGGCGACAAGGCCTACTACCGGCCCTCTACGGACGGCATCCGCCTGCCTCGCCCTGAGCAGTTCCATGAAGTCAGCGAAATTGCGGCGACTGGGCTGCATGAGCTGATTCATGCGACTGGCGCTGCCAACCGCTTGAACCGCGACAAGAGCGATCGCGCTCGAGAGGAGGTGGTGGCGGAAGCTGGCGCCTGGCTTGCTGCTATGCGTTTCGGCCTGCCTGCCACCCCGGAAAACTCCGCGTCCTACCTCACCGGCTGGGCCTCACGGCTCACTGGCGATCAGGCGAAGGAGCTGGACCGTGCTCTGTCTGATGCACAGAAGGCGGTCACCTTCATTGAACAGCTCGCACAAGAGTGCGGGATGCTTGATGAAGCCCCGGAGTCACCAGCCGCTACTGCGGTTGCGTGATAGCAACACCCATTCAACAGCCTTCCCCCCCCGGGAAGGCTTTTCTTCTGGGCGGCAGTTTTCCCTGGCGCTATGTATGTATTATATGTACAGTACATACATACAATACATACACCGGGAGAGAGGCATGACGATCAAGCCTGAGATCCAACAGCGCATTGTAGCGGCCGCGGAAGAGCTGGTAGCGGAAGGCGTGGACAAGCCCACCAATGAGCAGGTCCGGGAGCGCCTGGGCGGCGGCTCCCTATCCCATATCTCGCCGGTCATGCGGGAGTGGAGGGAGAGCCAGATGGTCACGGCCGTCGCCATCCGGGACATGCCCAAGGAGATTCGCACGGTCCTCGAGCGCGTTGGTGCCGAGCTGTGGCGCAGCGCCAGCCAGCTGGCGGATGAGGATGTTGAGAGGGTTCGCGCCCAGTCGAATGAGCAGCTGAAGGCCGCTCATGACGAGCGCGATGAAGCCCTCAGGGAAATCGAGCGGCTTGAGGCTCGCATCACGTCCATGCGGGAGGACCACGAACATGATAAGGCGCAAATTGCACGGCTGACGGAAGAGAACCAGAACCTGGCCACCGAAACGGCTACCGCCAAGCAACGCGCCGAGGACGCCATGGAGCGTGTCAACGATCTCCATGGTCAGCTGAGCCGGCAAAGCGACCAGCTGGAGACAGCTCGCGGGCAGGTACAGCAGTTGCAGTCGGCCGTGGATCAGCTGCGCGAGGACAAAGCCTCGATCGGCAACCAACTGGCCACCGTCGAGAGTGACCTCAAGAGCACCACCAGAGAGCTTGAGGCAGCCCATCAACGGGAATCACGCCTCCAGCAGACCCTGGAAGAGGTCAGCCAGGAGCTGTCCTCGCTTCAGCAAGAGCAGGCCAGCCTGCGATCAGAGCAAGCCTCGACCGCCAAGCGGAACGACGAGCTGAAGGAAGAGAGCGCCAGCCTACGAAGCACCATCGACCAACTCAGGGCCTCGGGCAGCGAGGCAAACGCCGAGCTGAAGGCTGCCCGGGAGCAGATCGAGGAGCTGAAGGGAATCAGGCAAGAGCTGGCCGACACCCGGACAGAACTCGCGGTCACGCAAGCCCGGGAAAAGGCGCTGCGCGACCAACTAGATCAGCGTCCCGATGCATCACAGTCGACGCGGGGCGATAAACCCTAAGCACGGAGGAACCATGACGTTCAAAGCCCCCATCGCGATTGCCAGTGCTGTGCTGGCGCTCTCCCCCACCTTGGCGCCAGCTGACATGATCCTGGGCAGCTGGAATGTGCGCCAGCTCGGCTGGGACAATGGCAAGGAGGTCGAGAAAGTCGCCCATGTCGCCCAGTCGATGGACCTCATCGCCTTGCAGGAGCTGATGGACAAGGGCGCCCTCGAGGAGCTGGTCGCCCACCTCGAGGCGACAACCGGCGAAGCCTGGGGAGCCATGGCCAGCCATTCCCTTGGCGCGGGGGAGCGTTACCGGGAGCACTACGGCTTTGTCTGGCGCCTGTCGGAGGTGGAGTACGCTGAGGGGGCCGTGGTGTTCCTGGATCATGATGACGTGTTCGCCCGTGAGCCCTACTCAGCCATGTTCCGCGATCGCGAGACGGGGCAGGAGCTGGCGCTGGCCAACCTGCATGTCATCTATGGGGATAGCGTCAGCGAACGTGCGCGGGAGGTGGAGACCTTGGCCGACTACTGGGGATGGCTGGAGGAGGTCTACCCAGACACGCCACGAGTCCTGGCCGGCGACTTCAACCTGGAGCCGGATCACGAGGCCTGGGGGCCTCTGCGATCTGCTGGCGCCTCTCCCGCGCTGAGCCGTGTGGCGACCACGCTGGCGCATGAGACCGGCGTGTATAGGCACCTCTACGACAACTTCTGGCTCAACCCGAATGAACTCCCCATCAGCGATACTGGTGTGATCCCGTTTCCCACCTTGCTGGGCATGAACCACGAGGAGGCTCGGTCCAGGGTCTCCGACCACGCACCGATTTTCCTGGCCACCGATGGCGCTGAGATTCAGCTCTATGCCTGGCCAGGCACTGACGCCACGCCAACCCAAGACGTGGCACCGTCCGACTTGAGCTGCATAGACCTCAACGAGAGCCCGGAGGGTGCCCTGGAGGGGCTGCCCCACATCGGTCCCGCCCGGGCCGAGCTTGTCGCCGAGGGGCGCCCCTGGGGCTCTGTGGCGGCGCTGAAGGATATAGACGGCCTTGGGCCTGCCCGTGTCGCCGACATCCGCGAGAGCGGTCTCCTGTGCCCGCTGAGCGTGGCTGGCTGACAGTGAAGGCCCTACCTCTCCTCGAGACCTGCATCCAGCAGGAATGAGAGAGGAGATGGATCATGAGCGCACACGACGACATCCTGGATAGGCTGTGGGCGGCACGCCCGAAGGTCTACACCGCGATCTGCAAAGACATGGCCGGGGAGTGGGATTTGCGCATTGAGTATGTGCAAGTCACGCCTCAGGCCGATCGCGAGGTAGAGCACCAAATGGCTATCCAGCAAGCCAAGGAGTCCTGCGCGGGGGCATGGGAGCGTGTCGTGGAGTATGCGCCCTGCATGTCGACGCCGGACACCAGCACCATCGCCTGCATAGGCCTGTTCGAGGGAGCTATCGAGCCGGCGATGCTCGATGAGGCCTACTTCGACTGTTCTGCATAACGCGCATCCCGACTGCGTGCTTCACTGGGATGGGTGGTGATCCTGACTGGACACCCCCTCCCCACCTTCCCCCAGGCACCAGCCTACCGCCTTGTGTCACTCCCTTCCCTACCTCCTCACGAGACCTGCAATCCCGCAGGAATGAGAGGAGAAAGCACCATGACGATGAAGACAGCCACCCTCACTGACGCCCAGTGGGCCGATATCATGCAGCTGATTGGCCGCGGCGAATCGGATCTCACCGAATACGTTCCGCACCATGCCGGCAGGGATGGGTACGCGCCCGAAGAGATCGATGACCTGGAGAGGCTGCTCAAGGGTGAAGCCTCAGCGGCGCTGTGCAAGCAGATCGCTGACGACACAGACGCTTCCAGTGAAGCGCCAGCGACCCGGACCTACACCGCCTTCTGTCAGGAGAGCAATGCCACCGGAACGGTCTGGATCAGCTCCATCGAGGTTGATGCTCAGGAGGACCGCGACAAGGAGCTGGTGGCAGCTGAGGAGCAGGCGAGGTACGAATGCGCCCGTGACTGGGACCGGTTGACCGACCCTGACGATGAAGACTCACCGCTCGATATAAGCGGCATAGTCTGCATGGGCCTTGCCGATGGCGAGGTTAGCATTGCGATGTGGGATGACTCTCACTTCGAGTAGTTTGCTTCAAGGGCACCATCCGAGGATGGTGCCCTTTCCCTTCCAGGGGCGGCCAGAAGCGCCAGCAAGCGTCACCCCTACCCCTACCCCCTCTCGAGACCTGCAATCCCGCAGGAATGAGAGGAGAGGCCCAATGAAGACCATCAATGCAGTCCGCCACCATGACGCTGATGCTGGCCTGGCATGGCTGGAAGTGCCGAAGCCCATCGTGAAAGGCCTGGGGATCGACAATGCTATCTCGCGCAAGTGCCTTGTCGACGCTACCAGCGTCTACCTCACGGAGCCCGTGGCTTCCCGCCTTGTGCAGCTGGCGCTGGAGGACAAGCAGGTTGAGGTGGTGATCAGAGAGCAGCCGGCCTCACAGGAGACCATGGTTCAAGAGCTGAGTGGCTATACGCCTGCTCGCCTCGGAGACCAAGTGACCCTCCTCGAGGACCGCCTGATCGACCTGCCTCGGGTCAACGACCTGGGGGGCGAGGAAATCCTGGAGATTGCCTCGCAACTGCAAGACCGGGCGCAGCGCTACTGCAACGTCATGCTGCCTGAACACGAGTGGGTCTCTGACCTGCTGCAATTCAAGGATGGCCTGAATGAGGTGGTGGCGTTGTGCCAGTGTCCGGCTCACACCTCCACGGTCGGCATGATGACCGAGGTGCGCCATGGCAACAGCGAGGGGTACGTCTGCACGGCATACCTGACCCGAGCCTTGTCGAAGGCTGGCATGGTGGCCGTTCCCTTGATGAACGCCAAGTTCTGGAGCTGGGAGCAAGCCGACCAGCTCTCGAGGAAGATCCAGGAGTGGTACTGCTGGTGAGCTGCCGGATCGGCATGATCCACATAGACGAACGGGCCTGTGGCCCTCTGGAGGAAAGCATGTCCAGCATCACGTTTGTGACGGATCAACGACCCGGTGAGCCTGATCTCCTGTCGGGACATCAGCTCGAGGCGTTGACCATCATGGATCTTGATCGCAGCAAGGTGCTGCTGCGCGTCCTACCGTCTGGCCCATGGACCCATGAGGCCTTGGTCGAGACGGGGGATGGCATCGCACAGATGCTGCCCCAGGAAGTCGAGAATGGCGTTGAGGCCTTTCTCGGCTCCCAGTGGGTAGGCAGCACTGAAGTGTGACCTACCGGATCGCTCGATCCTTTCTCAAGCCCCTCCTCTTCTGAGGCTGGGGCTTTTTCATATCTCAGCCGGCCTGCTCACTACCGGCTCGCCAGAGCGCCCAGATCCGCTGGAAGACCTCCCCATAGCCGAGATCATCGGGATAGGCGCGATGGCTCGCCACCCACAGGAATACCACGCCGCACGCACTGGCCAGCTCGTCATCCATTCCCCAGAGGGTGGTGAGGTCAAAGCCCCCGTTCTCCGCGGCGTTGTACCACGCCAACAGGAAGTCGGCGCAGCGCCGGGATTGCCCGGTATCGCTCAAGGCGACGGCGACAAGCCTCTCGAGTGCCTGCGTCGTGATGTCATCCATCCTCACTGAGGTCATGCCTGTCCCCCTCTCCGGTTGGTGGTGCTGGCGCCAGCCAAGCACGGTGCTTGCAAAGCCTCGCCCGCAGCACCATAGAGAATAGTGTCCGAAGGCGCGGCATGGCCACGGGCGATCGCAACCACGAAAGGAGCCACAGGATGAGCATTGATGCGCTGGCGCGGGCCGTGACGGCTCTCGACAACCATGAGATATACAACCCCGACGACGAACTGAACCTCCTCGACAGCGAGTTCGTGAGCGTCACCGATGAAGCCACTGGCGACCTGCTCGAGCAGCTGGGCGGCGAGGTGCTGTTCGGCCCGGATGGTGGCCCCAACCGGAGGGCTATCACGGCGCTGCGCAAGCGGGGCCTCGAGGTGTCGGAAGCCGGCTCACCCTACCCGGACAACCCCTATGAGACGTGTGTGGTGATCAAGATCCGGGAGGGCGAGATCCCGCTCACCAGCGAGCAGCTGGGGTGACCGGCCGACCACCCCTAGCATCATATTTGAATCAAAGACTTACATGACAATGTAGGAAGGTCTGGAAACGGCATCCTAAGCTACCGGACCTCCTCCTGCCGGGCTTACTGCTTGGATAAGCGCAACCCTCGGCCATGAGAATGTTGAAAGCCCACTCTGGAGTTTTAGTACCCAGACTGCTCAGGAATTGACTGGCAGTAAAATATCAGTTACTGTGTCCCGTAGGCTGGGTGTACCACCCAGGTGCTCTTTAAACGTGTTGATATACCTCGATTGAGCTTGCAAGCGGGCCAACCTAGTTGGTCAACCCAGGGAGTAGTTCACCCAGGGTTCACTTGCCGCACAACGGTCCTGCTGCCCGGTGATCCAGTGACCAGGCGATCAGCAGTATTGTACGGCGGGAAGCTCCTCTGACAAGGAGCTGAACGGTGGTTTGCTGGAGCATCTACGCGTTCCTTATCGGCTCAATTGCTTGACGGCGGGGCAATTCCGCCCGATGAGATACGAGGTATTCCAAATGGATACTGCACGTTTAATCATGACTGTTGACCTGCTGAAGCAGGTGCGGTCGGGAATGCACGACGACGTAGATGCTCGCGTTACTGATAGACTGGATGAGGCAATTACGATTCTGGAGGAAGCTCTGATAACCGATCCAAAGCCAGCAAGGGCGGGTGCCGCTCTAGCCAAGCTAGGTGAAGCGTTGAAGTATCTTCCAGTGATCAAGGCGCTCTTTGAGGACTTGATGTGACACAGCAAACCACCACTTTAACTCACCTTTAGTCTCTGCGAGGTATTTGCCCATGTCTTCTAATTTTGACACTAGTGGCTTAGACAAACTGAAAAAGAATATGGAAGAGTTTCAATCCAATAGCCAGGTGAAATTGGTAGACATGCTTTCACCAGCATTCATGGCTCAGTGCTCTACCTATTCCAGTTTTGAAGATATGCTTGACGCTAGCGGGTTTAAAGTAGAGTCGGCAGAGGATTTTGCGGCCATCCCTGACGAGGAATGGGATGCATTTGTTTCAAAAAATAGGGTATCCGGATTAATTGGTTGATAGGGGGCTTCCTATGACCAAGCTTCAGATAACTTGATAAGACGCTCGTGTAGCTCACGGTGGTACTAATCAGTCCAGCCCAGGCTGTCTGGTCGATAGGAGGAAGCTATGTCATTCAAGACTCACTGGGAAGCTGTGTACGGTGAGAAGGCACCCGACGAAGTAAGTTGGTATCGTCCACACCTTGAGAAGTCGGTTCAGCTCATCGAAGAGGCAGCACCGGATCGAAGCGCCGCTATCATTGATGTAGGTGGCGGTGAGTCTACATTGGTCGATGATCTGCTGATGCTTGGCTATCAGCATGTCAGCGTTCTGGAAATATCACATAAGGCGATCCAAGTGGCACAGCAGCGCTTAGGGGCTGCTGCAAACACAGTGGAGTGGCTCGAGGAAGATGTCACCAAGGCGATCCTTCCCAAACAGCGATATACCGTTTGGCATGACCGTGCTGTCTTCCACTTCCTGGTCGAGCCCGAGCAACGTGCTGCCTATGTCCGCCAAGCGCTACGCAGCCTAGCCCCCCATGGACATCTGATAATGGCTATCTTCGGGCCAGAAGGGCCTCGACAGTGTAGTGGGTTGGAAGTAGTCCGCCACGATATTAAATTGCTGTGCGAGCATTTAGGTCCCCTTTTCGACCTAATTAGTAGCAATCTCGAAGAGCACCGAACGCCGGGAGGAAAAGCACAGCAGTTCCTATATGCCCATTTCACGCTTAGGGAGCGTGAAGCTGGTTAGCCGCATCAACCACTTATTCCGGATACCCAAAAAATACTTCTTACTCTTCTTGGGAAGAAATGCAAAAAGGCGCCGCAAAGGATTATACAAAAAGACAACTCACCAAGGGTTTATAACCTCCCGAATTCACTTGGTATTTCGCTCATCTAATCTGCATATCCAATCCAGGCGATACTACTGGTCTCACTAAATGAACGTTGGTTACGCGATCAAACTATGCCGCCAGCAGCGTAAGCTAACTCAAGGGGAGTTAGCTAAGCGGGCTGGGGTGTCAATTTCCTATCTCTCGTTGCTTGAGCGGGGGGAGCGATCAGATCCTGGCCTATCCGCCTTGGAGAAAATAGCTAAAGGCCTGAATGTACCCATGACTCTGTTGCTCTTCCTTGCTGCCAATGAAGATGAGTTGAGTGGGTTTACTCCAGATCTGAAGGAAAAGCTCTCTGCGGCTGCTCTGAACCTGATGAGGGAGTCCGCGTGAGATCCATCTGCAAGCTAACTCCGACATACCCTCACAATGCCATCATTGACCCTCAACACCTCGCCCTTCTGCTGAATACACCGCTGGAGAGTCTGAAAGCCACTGCAAAGATTGCTTCCGGCTCGTATCGTCCTGTCCCTCAAACGAAGAGAGATGGCAGTCCTCGGATGACCTATGATGCTTATCCAGAACTGAAGCGAATACAGCACCAGATCGTCAAAAAGATTCTACGCAAGGTGCGTTTTCCGCGATACTTGCAAGGAGGAATTCGAGACACTGAGTTCCCCCGCGACCATGTATCAAACGCGGCGCTCCATACGGGGGCCTCGATCTTGGTGTTAGATGATATTGCGGACTTTTATCCTTCTCTCGAAAGCCAGTTGGTGTTCACGATCTGGCTCAGGTTCTTTGGTTTTTCTCCAGATGTTTCGGAATTACTTACGAAGTTGACGACACGCCACTGCGTCGTGCCGCAGGGGGCAAGGACGAGTAGTTATCTGGCCAACCTGGCATTCTGGAACAAGGAAGCAAAGCTGGTTGAGGACCTCGGAAACATGGGCCTGACATACTCCCGGTTCGTTGATGATGTGAGTTATTCGTCCCACCACCAAGTTTCAAACAGCACTATCGGCGAGGCCAGGGCAAAGGTGTACAGGATGCTGGCATCAAAGGGCTGTCGCCCTAAACGCTCCAAGAGTCAAGTCTGCCGAAAAGGACAAAAACTTAAAGTTACTGGGCTGGTTGCAGCTGGAAACTATCCAGCAGTTGGAAAGGCCGAACGAAAAAGAATTCGCTCGGCTGTCCATAACCTGGAGAAAGCTGTCGGCAGAGATGGAATGACTCCAGAAAATCTCAAAGCGTGGAACAGCGCCAAAGGGCGAGTTGGTATGCTATTCCCCTGAATCCGTGAGACCGGCCCTCGGAAGCACTTCTAACCCACTGACCTGCATGGCAATATAGCCATTATCGCCATTCACCCAGACAGTGCCATGCCCAACATAAAGTTCCGCGCCAGTCGCCGCACCCTCACCAGCCACGCCGGGCTGTCCATCATCGGGCAATGCTTCGAGATCGCTGGCGTCGACAGCATCGACGGCCGCTTCCCCACCACGCTGGGCATGCGCACCAG
>NZ_HG423344.1:143337-150273 GCF_000982975.1 Halomonas sp. A3H3
CGGCGACGCTGCGACAGCGGCTGGAGAAACTTGCCGCCAACGACCTGCAGGCGCGCACCGCCACCTGGTCCACGACCCTGCTGTCACTGATCGAAGCACCGATCACCGCCGAGACGACGCACGTCTGCCTGGACATCGACACCTTCGTCATGGACAACAGCAACTCGAAGAAGGAAGGCGTCTCGCGGACCTACCAGAAGGTCGATGGCTACACCCCGATCGCCGCCTATCTGGGCAACGAAGGGTGGTGCCTGGGTCTGGAACTGCGGCCTGGCAAGCAGCACACCATGAAGGAGAGCAACGCCTTCCTGGAGCGGGTACTGCCTCGCGCCCAATGCCTGACCAGGCAACCGATCCTGTTACGCGAGGACAGCGGCTTCGACAGTCAGGCGCACCTGGCGCTTCTCGAACAGCAACGCCAGGTCTTTGCCGACGAGGGGCGCCGGCTCGACTATGTCGTCAAATGGAACCCGCGGGGCTCGGCCACGGCTGATCGAGATACCTGGCTGGCGGTGGCGGCGGACTACTGGGAAGAGCTGCGTCCTGGCAAGCGCCAGGCGCTGTGGCCGCAGACCGTCTCGATCCACGACGACAACAAGACCGAATACGTCGTCCAACGCGTGATGCGCCTGGTAGAGCGCACCGCCGATCGCGATGGCCAGTTGCTGCTCGAACCGGACTATGAGTTGGAAGGCTGGTGGACCAGCCTGGACGAGGCGCCGGAGGCGGTGATCAAACGCTACCAGGCGCATGCCACCCACGAGCAATTCCACAGTGAGATCAAGACCGATCTCGACCTGGAGCGGCTGCCGTCGGGCAAGTTCGCCACCAACGATCTGATCCTGCACCTCGCCCAGCTGGCCTACAACATCCTGCGGCTGATGGGGCAGCTGGGCATGACCGGCGAGCTGAGCCCGGTGCGCCATCCCGCCAAGCGGCGCCGGATCCGCACCGTGCTACAAGAGCTGGTGCATCGTGCGGCGCTCGTGGTTCAAAAGGCGCGGCAGATCATCCTCGACTTCGGGCAGGACATCGGACGCATGACGGTGTTGAACACCCTGCGAAGCCGCCTGCGCTATCCGCGAGGCACGCCATGCTGATCGTCCAAGGCACGGCAGATCATCCTCGACTTCGGGCAGGATATCGGGCGCATGACGGTGCTCAAGACGCTGCGGAGCCGACTGCGTTATCCACGAGGAACGCCATGCTGACCGTCAATCGGCGACACTCTATCCACAAGCAGTTCCAAGCGACACGCGATCGCCAGATATGTCGTGCCTGGCGGGTGGAAAGGCATGACAAAACGGGCCGTCAGCACCGATCAGCACGGTGGGTTTTGGCAATAACGGGCTTGCGAAAGCCAACTTGCACGGGGCGAATGATCAAAAAGTGCTCGCTGGCGGTGATAGGGAAAGTGTCGGCGCCGGCTTCACGGATTCAGGGGTGAGTCAAGATAGTTGGCACGCAGGCTTCGTTCGGTGGGCTATAAATCACGCCGATGGCACGGCGTAAGCAAGCCACCCTGGCGTGCAGTGTTGTCAAGTAGAAACAGGCCCTGCTGAATCCCACTCTGGTGCAGTAGGCCTTCATAGCTTTCTGGGTGATGGGTACCATGACCTTTGCGGACCTCCAGGTCTCGATACTAACTAGAGTTGTGTAGCCACATGAGTACTAAGAAATATCTCGTTATAAGATCCCATGAAAGTGAGTTCCCTAGCCCCATTACTTTCCAAAAAGGTGATTTTCTTACGGTTGGTGAAGAGTATGAAGGGGCTGAAAGCTGGGATAACTGGTTATTTTGCAGTACGTCAGGGCAAGAGCCAGGCTGGGTACCTGGTCAAGTGATTGAGCGCTTCGGTGGCTCTAGCGGGCGAGCACTTGATGACTATACGGCAAGAGAGCTCAATGTGCTGGAGGGGGAGTTACTGGTTGGCACAAGGAGTTTGAATGGTTAGGTATGGTATGAAAAATCTGCCAGCTCAGAATCAGGGTGGGTACCATTAGAGAACTTAAAAGAAGTTTCTGAGTAGCCGCTGTGGCTGGCTAATGAAGCCATTAAGTTTTTCTCCTGTGGACGCTAGGTCTTTTTTCTCTCGATAGCTTATGGCGGCCAGTTGTTGGTAGCCGTACAACTATTTTAGGAGACGTGGATGTCTATTGACCCTATTGCGGTATGGGCGAATATGAAGTTGAAGGTCTGGCCTGAACGGTACTGGATGCTGGATCTTGGCGATGCATCCGCTCAAGATGCTGCGAGCGCGTTTGTCGCGAGTGTTGGCCGCTATAGTTGTTTGATTCGTGACCAAGCCGGTGTGTCAGCTATTGTCGAGGAGGAAGCAGTAGAGCGTTTGAAATCCGAAGCTTCGGTTAGGGATTGCTTCGGCCCATTTCGCGTCGTGTCCACAGATGGAGAGCTCCCTTTCGACGTTATTGGCTTCCTCGGTCCTGTTCTTAAAGTGCTCAATGACGAAGGCATCAAAGCAGGCCCTCAGTGTGGAGCCGTATTCGATCATCTGTTCATTTACGAACGGGATGCTGAACGTGCAAAAGCGCTGATCGAGGGTTTTATTAGCAAAGCTAGGTGTAGGGTCCCGGATGATCAGATCGCCTATAGAAGTTATCCTCTGCTAGCAGCGAGGGAGCTTCTTCAGCAATTCATCCGGGAGCAAGTTCATGGACATCAAGCTGCATAAACAAGCGACCACGACACCGAAGATCCGGGCCGAGATCCAGGCAGCGCCCTCCGGCATCACGGATAGCGAGCTGGCCCGCCAGTATGGTGTCGCCACCGCGACCATACGGCGCTGGCGGTACCGTGACGATGTCCATGATCGATCGCACACGCGTCACAACCTGCTGGCCACGCTCACGCCCGAGCAGGAGGAGGTGCTGATCGCAGCGCGCGAATTCCTTCGCCTCGGTCTGGATGATCTTCTCGTCGTGGCGCGTGAGTTCCTGAATCCCCGGTTGTCTCGCTCCGGCCTGCATCGCATGCTCCAGCGGCGCGACGTGCCGACACTAGCGGAACTGGCTCGGCAGGACGTCGGAGATGACGAGAAGCCGAGGCACAAGCCCTTCAAGGACTACGAACCGGGGTATGTGCACATCGACATCAAGCACCTGCCTCAGATGCCCGACGAGGAGCAAAAACGCTACCTATACGTCGCCATCGATCGCGCCACGCGTTGGGTGTATCTGGAGATCCGAAGCAGCCAGTCCGCGAAGGATGCTCGCGCGTTCATGAAGCAGGTGGAAGAGAAGGCGCCCTTCAAGATCCAGACGGTGCTGACTGACAACGGCAAATCCTTTACCGATCGCTTCACACGTGCAGGTGAGCGCAAGCCCAGCGGCCGGCATCCGTTTGACCAGGAGTGCCAGGCACATGACATCGAACACCGCCTGATCAAGCCGGGAAAGCCGCAAACGAACGGCATGGTGGAGCGCTTCAACGGTCGCATCAGCGACGTGCTGGCGACTCGGCGCTATGCCTCAGGCGAGGACCTGGAACAGACGCTGAAACGCTACACTTGGCTGTACAATCACCACATACCGCAGAAGGCACTGCACCATCAATCGCCTATTGCGATGATGAAAGAATGGCAGACTAAACGGCCTGACTTATTTACCAAGCGGGTAGTTAATCACACGGGACCCGACAGCTAGGGATAGAGTCAATGACTCGACGCAGGGCTTACTACCCAGCAGCGTCTCATGACCCTAGGTGTCGTCTTCGCCAGAAGTCAGCCGGTGACTCGGCCACCAGGGGCGGCGACTTTATCTGACGTCTGCCGTGCGCAACTCAAAGGTGCCCAGGCCCTGGCGCGGCGCCGCAGCCGACCCCGCGCCCTGGAAGGTATCATCTGACAGCGCCCCCGCCGGTTTTCCGGCGGGGGCGCTCTGTTTCTAGCTGCCTGTCCATGTTCCGATGCTAGAGGCGTCGGCCACTTCAGCTGCGCGGTATTGTCATCTTTCCTTTTGTGCGACGCACCAATTGTCGACATTGCCGACAAAATGTCCGACTTTGTCGAGTTGTCACCCTTCGGTTTGTCGGTGTGGTAATGTCTTCAAGTATCTAAAAATAAACATTTTTTTATCCTATTTGTAGGTTTGGCCTAGCGGTTGCTTAGACTTGATGGAGATCAAGGGCGCGCAGTGCGCCAAGCCGAAACGCTACCGACCTAATGACAGGAGAAGACCATGAATACCCTTGCCGACACACCTACCACCGTGAAGAGCCAGCTGCGCCCCATCGACCGTGACGGCCTGCTGGGCTTCGCCGAGAAGGGCCGCAGCAACCCTGCCACCCGGGGCACCAACAAGGTCCACACCGTCACCGAAGGGCAGTACCGCACCATCAGCCACGTCAGCGGGCACCAAGTGGTGGTGGACGAGCCCCTGCACCTGTTCGGCGAAGATACCGCGCCGGCGCCGGGCGAGATCGTGCTCTCCGGCCTGGGCGGCTGCCTGGCGGTGGGCATCACCGCCGTGGCTACCTGGAAGCAGGTCAAGCTGAGCCGCCTGGAGATCTTCCTGGAGGGGGATATCGGCAACCCCGCCGCCTGGGGAGCCGGCGGCGCCGAGAAGCAGCCTCCCGAGATGGGCTTCCAGGAGATCCGCGTCAAGGTGCTGGTCGAGGGCGACGCCAGCCGCGAGGAGCTCGACGAGATCGTCCGGCACGCCAACTTCTACTCCCCGGTGGCCAACACCATGCGTAACCCCATCCCCTTTAGCATCAGCCTGGCGGATCCCGAGTAAGTCGCGCCCCGCGGCGTCACCGGTGCCGCGGCCTTCGAACGTTTTCACGGAGTCATGACCATGATCGACGCCGCAACCGTCACCCCCTCCCGCTCTGTGCCCGTGTCGGGCATGCTATCACCGCCGCTGCCGGATTCCGGTGTCGGGCTCCTGGGCCAGGTCGAGCAGATCGCCGCCGGACCGCTGGCCGAGATGGCCGGGCGCATCGACCAGGGCCACTATCCGCTCGAGATCATGGCGTCCCTGGGGCGCGCCGGGGGCCTGGGGGCCCACCTGGACCGCCGCGGCCAGCGCTTCGACCAGGCCATCGGCGCCATGGCCGAGGTCAGCCGCCACTGCGGCACCACCGGCTTTCTGGTCTGGGCCCACGATGTCTTCGGCCTCTACCTGGAGCAGTCGGGCAACCCGGCGCTCTGCGGTGACTTCCTGGAGCGCCACGCCCGTGGCGACAGCTTCGGCGGCACGGCGCTCTCCAACCCCATGAAGGCGCTGTCGGGGATCGAGAGCCTGGCGCTGCGGGCCCGGCGGGTCCCGGGGGGCTACCGGGTCAGCGGCACCCTGCCCTGGGTGAGCCATATCGCCGCCGGCCAGTACTGCGGCGCCCTGGCCGGGGTCGAGGGCGCCGACGGCAGCCTCTCCCACGAGATCATGTTCGTGCTGCACTGCCGGGAGGAGGTGGCGCTGCGCCAGTGCCCGGCCTTCTCCGGCATGGAGGGCTCGAGCACCTGGAGCATCACCCTCAAGGACTACTTCGTCGGCGAGGATGAGCTGATCGCCGACCCGGCGCGCCCCTTCATCGCCCGCATCAAGGCCGCCTTCATCCTGCTGCAGACCGGCATGGCGGTGGGGGTCACCCAGGGCAGCATCGACGCCATCCGCGAGGTGGAGCCGGCGCTGGGGCACGTCAACCAGCATCTCGACGAGCGCCCCGACGCCCTGCAGGCGGAGCTGGACGAGCTGCGCCAGCGCGCCCTGACGCTGGCGAAGACCCCCTTCGAGGGCGGCCGCGACTTCCTGCTCGAGGTGCTGGACGCCCGGGTGCAGGGGTCCGAGCTGGCGCTGCGCGCCTCCCAGTCGGCGCTGCTCCACCAGGGGGCCAGGGGCTATCTGATGAGCGCGGCTTCCCAGCGGCGCATTCGCGAGGCGCACTTCGTGGCCATCGTGACGCCGGCCATCAAGCACCTGCGCTGGGAGATGGCGCGCCTGATGCGCGAGGAGATGCCGTCATGAGCGAGGAGCGTCCCTTTCAGCAGTACATCTGCCGCGCCTGCGGCCTGATCTACGACGAGGCGGAGGGCGACCCGGACAGCGGCCTGGCCCCCGGCACTCGCTTCGAGGATATCCCCGACGACTGGGAGTGCCCGCTGTGCGGCGTGACCAAGGCGGACTTCGAGCCCTTCGTGCCGAGGGAGCCGGTGGACGCCGTGGCGGCCGACGCCAGCCCCCGCCGCGTCGGTGCGGTGGTGGTGGGTGCCGGCCTGGCCGGCTGGGCGGCGGTGGAGGCCCTGCGGGCCCTGGATCGCGACCTGCCGATCACCCTGGTGACCGCCTGCTCGGGCGACCGCTACCACAAGCCGGAGCTGTCGGTGGCGCTGAGCCGCGGCCAGAGCGCCGATGACCTGGTAAGGGAATCCGGGAGCGAGGCGGCGCGGCGCCTGGGCGTGCAGCTGCTGCCCCGCACCTTCGTCACCGGCCTCTCGCCGCAGCCGCGCCGTTTGCGCACCACCCGCGGGACCCTGAGCTACACCGGCCTGGTGCTGGCCATGGGCGCCCGGCCGGCGCTGCCCGAGGCGCTGCCCGAGGCGCACTGCTGGCGGGTCAACGACCTGGCCGGCTGGAGCGGTCTGCAGCGGGCCCTGGCCGACGGGCCGGCGCGGGTGGCGGTGGTGGGGGGCGGCATGGTCGGCTGCGAGCTGGCCGAGGATCTCGCCCGGGCCGGTCATCGCGTGAGCCTGCTGGACCGCCACGCCTACCCCCTGGCCGGACTGCTGCCGGAGGCCGCCGGGCGTCGCCTGCTGGCCGCCCAGCGGGCGCTGGGCATCGCGGTGCGCCCGAACGTCGCGGTCGCGGGCGTCGAACGCAACGCGGCGGGGGAGCGGGTGGTGCAGCTGGCCGACGGAGAGCGGCTGGTGGTGGATCAGGTGGTCGCCGCCACCGGGCTTGCCACCGAGCCGCGCCTGG
>NZ_HG423344.1:150373-157085 GCF_000982975.1 Halomonas sp. A3H3
CCGGGCTTGCCACCGAGCCGCGCCTGGCGCGTCAGGCCGGGCTCGACTTCGCCGGCGGGATCTGCGTCGACGGGCGCACCCTGGCCACCAGCGTGCCCGGCATCTTCGCCCTGGGCGATTGCATCGCCATCGAGGGCCAGCCATGTCGCTTCATCGAACCGCTGGCGCGCCAGGCCGAGGCCCTGGCCCATGCGCTGCTGGAGCGTGACCACCCGGGCTACCGCCACGCGGCGCCGGTGGTGCGCCTCAAGACCCGGCAGCTGCCGATCACCCTGAGCGGCCGGCCGGATCCCGATGCCGACTGGGTCACGGTCAGCGACGACGCGGAGCGGCTCGAGATGGAACAGCGCCAGGGCGAGCGCGTCCTGGCCACCCTGAGCGTGGGCGCCGGCCGCCGCGCCGCCTGACCCCTTGCACAACACCTTCGAGGACAAGCCATGAGCGACAACAATATCTACCGTCCCTACTCGAGCGACTCCCGCCTGGGCGGCTGCAGCTGCGGCCAGCACCAGAGCCAGGCGGACCACGATGCAGCGGCCAGGCAGGCGAGGGCGCAGGACCCCGATACCCTCTCCCGGGACTTCGTGGAGGCGGCGGCGGTCAAGGCACTGTTTCCCCACGATGCCACCCGGCGGCGCTTCCTCAAGGCGGTGGGCATGGGCAGCGCCATGGCGGCCATCGCCAGCGTGCTGCCCATGGAGAGCCTGCAGGCCATGGCCGAGGAGCGCCAGGGGCCGCTGGAGAAGAAGGACCTGCGGGTGGGCTTCATTCCCATCAACTGTGCCACGCCGCTGATCATGTCCGACCCGCTGGGCTTCTACGCCGAACAGGGGCTGAACGTCTCGCTGATCAAGAGCTCGGGCTGGGCCCTGGTGCGCGACCAGATGCTCAACGGCGAGCTGGACGCCTCCCACTTCCTGGCGCCCATGCCGCTGGCCATCTCCCTGGGGCTAGGCTCGTCGCGACAGGCCATGCGCGTGGCCACCATCCAGAACACCAACGGCCAGGCCATCACCCTGGCCATGAAGCACAAGGACAACCGCGACCCGCGCAACTGGAAGGGCTTCCGCTTCGCCATCCCCTTCGAATACTCCATGCACAACTTCCTGCTGCGCCACTACCTGGCCGAGCACGGCCTCGACCCGGACAACGACGTCCAGCTTCGGGTCACGCCGCCCCCGGAGATGGTGGCCAACCTGCGCGCCGGCAACATCGACGGCTTCCTGGGGCCGGACCCCTTCAACCAGCGCGCCGTCTACGACCAGATCGGCTTCCTGCACCTGCTGACCAAGGAGATCTGGAACGGCCACCCCTGCTGCTCCTTCGGCATGTCCGAGGCGTTCATCCAGGAGAATCCCAACACCTTCGCCGCGCTCTATCGGGCGGTGCTCAACGCCTCCGCCATGGCCCGGGATCCGGCCAACCTCGGCACCATCGCCGAGGCGATCTCCACCCCCAACTACCTCAACCAGCCGGAGATCGTCATTCGCCAGGCGCTGACCGGGCGCTACGCCGACGGCCTGGGCGGCATCCAGGACCAGCCCGACCGCTCCGGCTTCGAGCCGATGCCCTGGTACGGCATGGCGACCTGGATGCTCACCCAGATGAAGCGCTGGGGCTACCTGAAGCAGGAGGTGGATTTCAAGGCGCTGGCCGAGGAGGTGTTCCTGATGACCGACGCCAGGCGCCAGATGGCGGAGCTCGGCATGGCCGAGGCGGAGCAGGAGCCGCTGGATGGCTACCCCAGCTTCGAGATCATGGGCCGCACCTTCGACCCCCATCGGGCTGACGAGTATCTGCAGAGCCTGCCGCTGTCGCGGGCCTGAGCCCGACAGCCGACTGAATCGAGGATGACACCATGGACAAGACACTGAAACTGCGCGCCGGGCTGCTCTCCTGCCTGCTGCTGCTGGTGCTGGTCGGCATCTGGCAGGCGGCGACCCAGGTCACCGCCAGCGGTGGCGGCGAGGCGCTGGACCCGGAGTACGCCATGCTGATGGGGCTCTCCGCGGAGAGCGAACGCAGCTCCGGCTTTCCCACCCCTGGCGAGTTCGCCTCCAGCGCTCTGGGCCACCTGGCCAGCCCCTTCTACGACAACGGCCCCAACGACAAGGGCATCGGCATCCAGCTCGCCCACTCCCTGTGGCGGGTGGCGGCGGGCTTCCTGCTGGCCATGGCGGTGGCCATCCCCCTGGGATTCGTGATCGGCATGTCGCCGCTGCTCTACCAGACCCTCAACCCCTTCATCCAGGTGCTCAAGCCCATCTCGCCGCTGGCCTGGATGCCCATCGCCCTCTACACCATCAAGGACTCCACCATCTCGGCCATCTTCGTGATCTTCATCTGCTCCATCTGGCCGATGCTGGTCAATACCGCCTTCGGCGTGGCGGGGGTGCGCAAGGACTGGCTGGACGTGGCGCGGACCCTGGAGGTGAACCCCCTGCGCAAGGCCTTCCGGGTAATCCTGCCCGCCGCGGCGCCCACCATCATCACCGGCATGCGCATCTCCATGGGCATCGCCTGGCTGGTCATCGTCGCCGCCGAGATGCTCGTGGGCGGGACCGGGATCGGCTACTTCGTCTGGAACGAGTGGAACAACCTGTCGCTGAACAACGTGATCTTCGCGGTCCTGATGATCGGCCTGATCGGCATGCTGCTGGACCTGATGTTTGCCCAACTGCAGAGGAAGGTGACCTATGTCGAATGATGTGAAAGACAGCGAAGTGCCCTTCGTCAAGGTGGAGGGCCTGGCCAAGCAGTATCGCAGCGATCTGCCGCCGGTGTTCGGGAACGTGAGCTTCTCCATCCACAAGGGCGAGTTCATCTGCATCATCGGCCACTCGGGATGCGGTAAGAGCACCATCCTCAACGCCCTGGCCGGCCTGGAGCAGGCCAGCCGCGGGGGCATCGTGATGGACGGCAAGGAGGTGGACGGCCCGAGCCTCGATCGCGGCGTGGTGTTCCAGGGCCATGCGCTGCTGCCCTGGCTGAGCGTGGAGGAGAACATCGCCTTTGCGGTGCGCTCCCGCCATCCGGGGTGGTCGCGCAACCAGGTGGCCGAGCACGGCGCCCGCTTCCTGAAGATGGTGGGCCTGGCGGGGGCGGAGAAGAAGAAGCCCGCGGAGCTCTCCGGCGGCATGAAGCAGCGGGTCGGCATCGCCCGGGCCTTCGCGGTGGAGCCCAAGATGCTGCTGATGGACGAGCCCTTCGGCGCCCTGGACGCCCTGACCCGGGGCGTGATCCAGGACGAGCTGCTCAGGATCTGCGCCGATACCCGTCAGACGGTCTTCATGATCACCCACGACGTGGACGAGGCGATCCTGCTGGCCGACAAGATCCTGCTGATGAGCAACGGCCCCCGGGCCCATATCGCCGAGATCGTCATCAATACGCTGCCCCGGGAGCGGCAGCGGGAGACGATGCACCACGACCCCCAGTTCTACCGGCTGCGCAACCATCTGGTGGACTTCCTGGTGCACCGCTCGAAGAAGCTCCAGGAGACGCCCGACCTCAAGGCCGCCTACGGCGAGCCCAGGGTGGTGCGGCCGGGGCTCGACTCCCTGAAGGTCGTCGCCTCCCGGGATGATGAGCCGCCGACGAATACGCCCCGCCGCGCCGCGGCAGGCCCGGCCTGAGGCGGGGATGCTTCCCGCTCGGCCTCTTTTACCCAGTACCCCTCGATGAGTGACCAGGAGAAACCACGATGATTACCGACCGTAAGCAAGTGACCGAGATGATCCTCTCCGCCAAGGTGAGCAAGGGCGTGAAGTGGAGCGACGTGGCCCAGGCCGTGGGCCTGAGCAAGGAGTGGACCACCGCCGGCTGCCTCGGCCAGATGACCTTCAACAAGCAGCAGGCCGAGGTGCTGGGGGAGATCTTCGGTCTCTCCGACGAGGCGGTGGCCTGGCTACAGGTGGTGCCCTACAAGGGGTCGCTGCCCTCCGAGGTGCCCTCCGACCCGCTGATCTACCGCTGGTACGAGGTGGTCAGCGTCTATGGCACCACCATCAAAGAGCTGATCCACGAGGAGTTCGGTGACGGCATTATGAGCGCCATCGATTTCTCCATGGATATCCAACGCGAGGAAAACCCCAACGGCGATCGGGTCAACGTGGTGCTCTCTGGCAAGTTCCTGCCCTACAAGAGCTATTGATCCTACATACAGCACAGGGACTCCCTCCGGCCGTTTGTGGCCGGAGGGAGTTATCGTTTCGGGAGGTAGCCGATGGAGAGTCTCGTATCACCCCAGGAGGGGCGCTCGGAATCGCCGGGGGATGACGGGTGTTCCGCATCCTACTGGCGGACTCAGGAAATGCTGCTGCTACAGCAGGTGATGGCGCTGGCCGGACGCGAGCTGGACCCGGGGCCGGCGCTTCAGGAGATGCTGCACCTGCTCTCGGAGCTGCTGGGTCTCAACCGGGGAAGGATCGTGCTATTCGACGAAACGGGGGAGTCCGGGCAGATTCGCTATGCCTACGGGCTGACGCGCGAGGAGATAGCACGTGGACGCTACGCCCTCAACGAGGGCATCACCGGGCGAGTCCTGGCTAGCGGCCAGCTGGTGATCTCCCAGAACATCGACAACGACCCCCACTTCCTGGGGCGCATGGTGGAGCGTCGACTGCTTCCAGAAGGGCCGGTCTCGTTTATCGCCCAGCCGATTCGCGTGGCCCAGCGTACCCTTGGTGTGCTGGCCTGTCATCGCATCCGGCACCGGCCGCGGCCGCTGGCCGATGATCTGCAGATTCTCAAACTGCTGGCGGCCCATACGGGCCAGCTGCTGCAGCTGCATGCCCAGATGCGCGAGCGCACCGAGTCGCTTCAGCAGCAGAACCGGCTGCTCTCACGGGCGCTGGACGCCAGCGCCAGTCGCTACGGCATCGTGGGCAACTCGCCGCGGCTGGTACAGGCGATTGCCGAGCTCGAACAGGTCTCGGACTCCACCGCCAGCGTGCTGCTGCTGGGCGAATCGGGCACCGGCAAGGAGCTCTTTGCCCGGGCCCTGCACCTGGCCAGCCCGCGGCGAGAGGCGCCCTTCATCAAGGTCAACTGTGCGGCGATCCCCGAGACCCTGTTCGAGTCGGAGCTGTTCGGCTACGAGAAGGGGGCTTTCACCGGGGCTCAGTCTCTTCGCCAGGGTTCCTTCGAGCAGGCTGATGGCGGTACCCTGTTTCTCGACGAGATCGGCGAGCTGCCGCTCGCCATGCAGACTAAGCTGCTGCGTGCCCTGCAGGAGGGATGCATCTCGCGCCTGGGGGGCAAGTGTGAGATTCGTATCGACGTGAGGTTGGTGGCAGCCACCAACCGTAACCTCGAGGAGGAGGTCGCCCGAGGCGCCTTCCGCCAGGATCTCTATTACCGGCTCAACGTCATTCCCATCCGGCTTCCCTCCCTAGCTCAGCGCAGCGGCGATATTCCGGCGCTGGCGCTACACCACCTCAACCGGGTCAACCAGGCCAGCCAGCGCAATGTGCACCTTACCGCCGGTGCCATCGAGCGGCTCCAGCAGTATCCTTGGCCGGGCAATATTCGTGAGTTAGGCAACGTGATTGAACGCATGGTGCTGCTCTGCGATCATCCGGCACTGGAAGCTGCGGATATCGAACGCTTTCTACCGGAGGCCTCCCTGTCACTGCCATCGGCCGCCGATCCCCGCGGGATCGACGCTGGCCCCGAGGAGACGCTGAGTGATGTGCGGCCCTATGTGCCGGCCACCTCCCACAGTCCCGAGGCGCTCTATCGTGCCCTGCAGCGAGCGGGAGGCAACAAGACCCGTGCCGCCCAGCTGCTGGGCCTGACTCCTCGCCAGTACAGCTACCGCTGGAATAAGCTGGGGCTCTCCGGCTAGAGCGCCACCGTAGGGAGGGCGGTGGGGGGATTGCCTGCGTCACGGCTCGCTGTGGGGGCGTGACGATATTGAACGACATCCAGTCATAGGGCATCGGCGGTCGCGAACGGCAGAGGACGGTCCGGGGGCTATATATAAATGCATCGTAGGGCTAACGTCCGTTGAGCAAAAGCCAGCCTAAAGGAGAAGAAATGTAACAGTGGCGCCTGCTAGCAGCAATTGAACTGCTCGCTGCCCAGCGTCAGGTTAACGATGTGGCCTACCAGTTGGAATTCTCCTCAGACAGTGCTTTTATCCACTTCTTCCATCAGAACACTGGAATGACTCCATTGGGGAGTATATGCGGTTAACTCTGTTGCCGGGAGAATCGTCGGGACCCCGTCGCGCTCCGCGTTAGGTAAATATTGTCATAATTGCGCTTGAGCATTCACGCGAGCGGATCCGTTGGTGATTTGAGTCACCAGGGGATTAATGGTTAGTGGCGTCGGAGAGATAAGGCCTAATTCAAACGGGTATCCGGATTAAGTGGTAGATGGAGCCCCTTGCTCCTTCGAACCCTTAACTCTTCCAGAAGGTTGATAGATCGACGCCGTAGTTTTTCTCAGGCTCGGGAAGACCCATGCTGTAGGTCATGGTGGCCTTGCCCAGGAAGGGGGATTCCTTGGTCTGCGGCACCTTCTTCTTGTGCTTGGTGGTGTAGAGCATCCGGGCCCGCATCACCTCGAATGAGTAGCCACGGCCATCGCGGTTCTTATCCTTGGCCAGCCGGTTGATTGACTCCGTGAAGGCGTTGGTGATCGGGATGTCGGTCTCGAAGTAGGTCAGCATCTCCTCATGCCAGCCACTGATAGCACTGACGAGATC